>CALYLO010000001.1:0-15000 GCA_944800085.1 Paenibacillus melissococcoides
TACCAGTTCGCGCAGATCATCCAAAAAACAGTGGCTGCAGGCGTCCGGGTTGCACAAATTGATTTGTCTGGAACCTTTCTCCTGGCGTCGAAGCGAGCGGAAGTTGAAAAGAGCAAATTTGGGCTCGCGGATATCGCTATGACAACAGGCGGCACCCTTGGAACGGTCTATATGCCGGGCAATGACTACGAATTACCGATTAGGGAGGGAGAAGATAGGAATGCCATTCAATAAAGAATTACCCGAATGGAAGGCAGCAGGAATACAACCTCCTGAGTCAAAACGGGTGAAGGGCTTGGGAAGTTGAGGATCGGCCGCCAGCTGATTGGCTCAACTTGGCACATGAATCGATCCTATGAGGCGCTGCAGGAGCTGCAGGAAAAGGCTGCGGAGAAGGATGATGTATCGAAGGCACTTAAAGATGCCAAGGAATACACGGACCAGAAGGCTCAGGCGGTTACCCCCGAAAGCATCGGGGCTGAAACGCCAACAGGGGCCCAAGAGAAAGCGGATGCTGCCCTTACAGTGGCGAAGCAGTACACCGATGAAAACATCAACGTATTAAGGGCGGATGTTGATAGCAATACGGACGAAATACGCAACCTAAAGCAATCTGTCGATCACGTTTTAGGCAAGCCCTTGGGGATTAAACCCGGCCTCCAGGTGGTGGAGGTCGAGAATGATACGCCGTTCCAGATGGGGGAGATAAAGGGCCGGACACTCATCAACCTACTAGGACGAGTTGGAGACTGTGAAAATACAGCCGATTGGTCTGCACCCGGACCCGGTGTTAAGGCTCTAAGCACGAGCGGGTATACGGATCCTTTTCCATCGAAGTGGCGAGTACGAAGGAGGAACAGGCGGGATTTGGTATTCGTTCCAATGGTGCTGTAAAAGACCTGGATAAATACTATATTGCCGTCGGGTATATTCGAAACATATCCGCTCAGTATGTACACCTCTCCTTTGCAGAAGTGAAGAGCGAGGCCAATGTAACATCATGGTTCAAGTCGAATGGGACAGTCAAGTCCAATCAGTTCACATATGCATATGTCGCTGTTTCCCCCGTGGATCTCGCTGGCAAAGACAGGGTGGAAGTCTACGTCCGAGGCGTAGCATCAGAAGCAGGCCAAAAGATATCTGCGGATGGAATCGGGCTGTATGAGATCACCGAGGCCGAGTACAATGCAATTGAAGGCATGACACCGGAACAGGTTGCCAAACGCTATCCATACGTAGACAGCATGACCAACGTAAAGAACCCATACGCCATCGTAACGGGAGGCAATCTGCTGCCGCCGTTTTATGAAGCCGATCGGATCACTGTCGCATCGAAAGCGACAGTGGTAGCCCCTTATGAATTGCGTTTTGGCGCTGGTGGAGACGGGGACTTCCTGGCGTATCATCTATCGGTACTGCCGAATCAGACATATGTATTCTCGCTCGAAAATTCCGGGGTGTCATGGTGCATCACGGAACTAGACTACAACACGTTCGTTGTCCCATACGGTACGGATACTTACCGCTCCTTCAACGTTGGTAGTCGAACGCAGATTGCGCTAGTACTCAAAAGCTTTTCCGCCGATATTGACGTATCCTGTAAAAACCCGATGCTCACCGTCGGAACCGAAGCGAAGCCCTTCGTACCGCAGCAACGTAGCATGATCGCCTTCGAAACGGAGCTCGCCGCTCATCCGGTAGACGGCAGCAATCCCGATACGCTCTTTATGGGAGACGATGGGCTACCGTATGTGCTGGAGCCGTGGGGGAAGGTTACGTTGGATGGGTCCCATGTATGGAAAAGACATTCTACACAAAACGACTTTAAAGTCCTTTCTGCAAATGATTGTGTTCCAAATAACAGTTCCCCAGCAGATGAAGATGACTACGGCAGACTTTTCGTTACAAAATACAATGGCAGTCTATTAAGCGTAAATGATAAACCTATAAATGTAGAAAATTGGGGTTTTAGTGATGTTACTCGCATTTTCACATCTAATGCTTATATTTCAGTGCACAATAATGAAAGTGGATGGGGAGGAAATTACAATCCGGAACCCGACGAGATTAAGGCGTATTTTAACGGTTGGAGGATGTACCAAGAAGGGAGCCGCGAAACTCCATATACAAGTGGTAAAAAGCAATGGTTTAAGATAAATAAGCCAAGCGATCCAAGTGTAGCTGACACGCCAACAACGTCATATCCGGAATGGACGCCTTACCGCCTCCAATACCTGAAGGCGAAGCCAACCGTCGAGCCCGTCAGGAATTACGAGTTGGGCGCGACACTCTCCGCAGGCTCTAACATGGTCGAGGTCGGCAGCGGTATTGTGATCCGGGAACGGGCGAATCCAGCGCCCGGTGTTAGCGATGAAGGAAATATTAACAATGCATATCTGCCTGCAACGATGCTCCGACACAGGACACATGTAGCTAGTGCAATAGTTTATAAAAATAACGCAATTGACAGGGCGTGGATCGCGAAGGGCGACAATGTTTTACAAACTGAACCTAGTTATTACGACCCAACCGCAATCTACCACGTCACCTATACGATGCTTCATCCAACTCTTGCGCCTCCAATCAGCGGCACCGTGGCGGCCAACCTGCGTGGGACTGTGTCGGACTTGGTGAAGGATGTAGGTGACATCGGGCGGCGGCTGTCGGTGGTGGAGACGCAGAAGGCGGAGAAGGATGCGCCACCTCCTCTGCGGATTAAACCTACATTATTGAATGGGTGGGTAGATTATGGATCGCCTTTTGAACATTCGTTCTACTATAAGGATGATTCGAATGTTGTTTCGATTGAGGGCTTGATAGGTAGGGGAACGGCAGCGTTGGGTACATCTTTGTTTATACTTCCAACAGGGTTTAGACCTGACAAATCGCTTATTTTCCCTGTGCTTGGATGGGTAACAGGTGTAGGCGAGGCTCTTGTCCGCATTGACGTGGATCCAACGGGGATTGTAAAGATTGGCTCGCCTAATGCAAAAAATGATTATCTCTCATTGCAAGGTATATCGTTCCTTGCAAATAAATAAGGAGGCACGACATGAAAGAAGCAATCATAACCGACCTATCCGGTCGCTACATCGAACCGACGCTCGTTGCGGACTCCGTGACGGGCGTTTTTGATCGGCGGGAACCGGTTGAACCGGACGAACCCGGCAGCCTTCCGCAGTCTGAACCGGAGCAGCGTGACGACGAGCAGCCTGACGAACCGGAAACGGTACTCGTAGGCTACACCGTAGCTGTGCCGATGCCTGACGGGCTGTATCAGCCTATATTCGATGTCGAGGGCTACAGAGCAGCGCAGGAGGCTTATGAGGCTGCATACGCCGAATACATGGCCGTGCTGGCCGAGCATGACCCGGAGAGCGACGATCCGCTGCCGGAGCCGCCGCAACCCGTGGACGGCCCAAGCTTCTGGCGGAACGGACTCACGGACGAGGAAATCGAAGCGCTGAATCCGGATCCGCAGCCGTCACAGACCGACGCGCTGGGCCAAGAATTGACGCAAATGAAAATCAGGAATATCCAGCAGCAGAGCGTCATTGATGACCTTGGCAGAATGTTGACCCAATCGCGGCTGGACAGCATGCAGAAAAAGCAGACTATCGACAGCCTGGGTGCGGAATTGACGAATGCTAAACTTGAAATTATTGAATTTAAAGGAGGGCAAACGGAATGAATTTCTGGAAACTTGCTTTTGATTGTGAATGGATCGACGCAGAGGGGCTATGCGCAGCCGTTAAGACGGAGGCCAACCGATTCGGGGAAATCACGCCGGAAGAGTACGAGAAGATTACTGGGATAAAATTTCCGACACAGGAATAAGCGCCACGCCATAGAGCAGGCGCTTTATTTATGCCCTCGGGATACCCGGGGGCTATTTATTTATCAATAGGGGGATCAGTATGGAGTTGACGGCAGTAGTAGCCATGATTGCCGCTATCAGCGGTATTGCGCTGGGCTGGATGGGCCGCAATAGAACAGTTAAGCATGATATTGTCCAGGAGGCCGGAGCAGACGCTGTACAGCGCACAGACGTCGAGTATATCAAGCGCGGGGTAGATGATATCCGTGTTGACTTACGAATGCAAGGGCAGCGCCTGGACGGGCTGGCGGAGCGTGTGACGCGGGTAGAAGAGTCATCGAAACAAGCACATAAGCGCATTGATCGCTTGGAAGAATAATAGAAGGGATGATATCGAATGGAGTGGCAAATGATTTTTGAATTGATTGATCCGGCCCTATTTGTCGTGGTTGGAGCCTGTTGGGTGATTGGGTACATGCTCAAGCAAACGCCGCCGGTGCCAGATTGGAGCATCGTATACATCGTTGTTGTGTTGGCGGTAGTGTTTACGGTTGGAACGCTTGGCTGGAGCGTTGAAGCTATCATACAGGGCATTCTTGCGGGGGCGTTCGCAGTATTCGGTCACCAGGCGGTAAAGCAGATGAAGAAGGGTGGTGAAAAGTAATGGTTGCGGCAATTGAGGAAGTGAAAAAGGTATTATGGGATGGCGGCCACGGAGGTAAGGACCCGGGATCCAGCGGGAACGGAGTTGTCGAAAAGAATATAGCGCTACAAGTGGCGACAGAAGCCGCGAAGCGCCTCGAACAGGAGTATGAAGGTGTCCAATGCCTGCTGTCGCGCTCCACGGACTCATACTTGTCCCTGAAAGAGCGGACAGACAAGGCGAATGCTGCCGGGGCCCATCTGCTTGTCAGCATCCATTGTAATGCGGGCGGTGGAAAGGGTGGATTCGAATCTTTCACATACAGCGGCACAAAGGACGCGGCTACAGCAGCGTTTCAAGACGTGCTGCACTCCGAAATCATGAAAAAGTTGAAACCGTTTGGAGTCATTGACAGAGGGCAGAAGAAAAAGGATCTACATGTGTGCCGGGAGTCACGCATGCCGGCCGTCCTGACCGAAAACCTATTTGTCGATGTTGCAGCAGATGCAGCACGGCTCAAGCGGCCAGAAGTTATTGAGGCGATTGTTGCGGGTCATGTGGCCGGGGTAGCCAAGTATCTAAAGTTGCAGCCGAAGAAAGCACAGCAGCCGCCAGCGAGCGGAGCGACCAACATCCTTGGCCCAGCATCGGCTACCGTCGAGCAGGCCCGAGAATGGGCCCGGAGCAAGAATGCCCCGGCTGAGTTTGTCGATCTAGCGGAATTGTACTGGGAACTGGCCCCGAAGCACGGCGGAGTGGACCCGGCGGTCGCCTACGTACAGTTCGGTCATGAGACGGGCTATCTCTATCGGGACGGGCGGAGCGCTGCCGGTATCGATGCCTCTTATAAAAATCCATGCGGCCTAAAGGTCACGGCGGGCGGCGGTGATTATCAGGCATCGGCGCACAAGCGCTTTACGGATTGGCGCGAGGGTATCACCGCCCATCTGGATCACCTTGCGCTTTATGCCGGAGCTGCTGGTTACCCGCGCGCGGGCACGCCTGACCCTCGGCATTTTGCGTATCTGTTAGGGACCGCCAAGACAGTGGAGTCGTTGGGTGGTAAATGGGCACCATCAACATCATATGGGCAGAAATTAGTGCAGTATTTAAAGGAGGTACAAGCAATGGAGAAACCGAAACAGCCGGACTACGTGGGACACTGGGCCGAAGCGTCTATTCGGCGTGTGATGGAAGCGGGGATCATGAATGGCCGTAACACTGGATTCGCGCCGAACGAGCCGATTACGCGGGCAGAGATTGCTGTTGTCGTGGATCGTATGTTGAAGCAGATGGGGAAATAAGCATTCTGGCCTCGCCGGGGATATGGGCGGGGCCTCTTTTCATCTGCGCAGTTTTTAAGAATTACCTCTCCAACCGAATTAAAAAGCCCCGGGAGGTCCCGAGGCTCTTACTCATTTATTTAACTGCTTCATCCATAGCTTTAGCATACTTCTCAAATTCAGCTTTATCCATATTGCCGTTCATTTGCAGCAGTACATTACCAGCTGCATGCGTATGCGAGAATGCCGCCGCTGTTGCCTTTCCTAGTTCATCGTAATAGGTTTTTACCTTCTCAAGATCGGAATTCTTATCGAAAATAAATAGCCGTCCGCCTTTATCTTCCCCCATGGCCAGAACGAGGATACGCTTGGACTCCTTGTCCAACTTAGGAGCCATCCCGTATTCTTTAGCTTCTAAGTCTCTCGCTTCAATTTCTAGCCCTGCATCCTTGAACTTCTGGACCATTTCATCGGCAGAGATGTTTTTGCCGCCCCCGCAGCCTACCAAGACTAAAACACACATTAGGAATATTGCACTTAATTTCTTCAAAATTCCCCCTCCTTTTCTTCAATTATATGACTATATGCCCATATATTCTATACCTTGAATTGGACTAAATAGAGAAAACCCCGGATCGCTCCGGGGTGAACAGTTTCATTTTTTCGGTCTCGACTTAATATAAATCCGTTCTTTCTTCATTTTTACGAAGCCTAACCCCATATCGGCCATCTCCATCTCCATCTCCTTCGCGCCCTGATTCCGTCTGTATGCCTCAACCTGCAGATTCTCCAATCGCTTCTGGAACTCCGACTTCTTCCCTTCGTTCGTCATTGTTCCTTCCTCCATTCTACCCTTGCCATCTGTTCATATTCTTCCAGCATTTTTAATTGCTCTTTTACGCGACGCTCCGCCACTTCTCGCGCTGCTTCCCGGGCTTTTTCTTCAGATAGGAAGCTTTCCCGCCTTAGCCGTCTGTTCTTCCCTTCTCCAATGCTATAGTCAAAGTACCAGCGATCCCCGCGTCGCTTGATTCGTGGTATTTCCATCCTCTTTCATCCTTTCATCGTTTATCAGTCGATTTATGATGTTACATCCAGCATACATCATGGGGCGGTTCCGCGCCTTCTCTTTTTATGATTTCGCCCAATCGAGTAGCGTTTCAATGTGTCTGATGCTCGCGTCACACATATAGGTGAGACCATAGGGACCGTAGTATCCTGCAATGATCATTCTGCCGTATTTCGTTTCGACTAAAAACTCAAAAGAATAAAAATGCTCCGACTTTGTTATGATTGATTTTACGATCTCGCCTTGGTTAAGCTTTATTTCAAGACGGCGAACGTCCTCATTTTTCATTACATCCTTTAGTTCATCAAGCGTCAAATAGAACCCTTCCTCTCGTGACCATATTTTGACCATATTCGTAACTGAAAGTATCCGAAATTATCGGAAGCGAAATTAAAAACTTCCTATTAAAATGGGGGTTATCTGAACTTATCGTAGGCAGACATTTATGAGCGTAAAAAATACGGCCTCAAAGCGGCTCGCCGCGCGCCTCAGTTCTCGAAGCGTTAAGAAGCCGGTTATATCAACGATTATCGCCCTTGGCCCTTGCTGGTCAGGGGCTTTTCATTTGTTCAGGATGACTCTTGAAGCGTTCGACACCAACCATTCTTCCGGGCATACAGTCAACCCCTCTTTTCGCACGGCGAAACAGGGGTTTTGTTATGTCTGCCAACCCGTGCATCCGTTATAATGAGACTGCGCAGTAGTTCTCAATTCGAGTCTGGCAATCGTGCATACAGGAGGAATGGCGATGGCTTCACAAGAGACGACGGAGCAGCATTTGCTCCCAACAAGCAAGACCGATCCGCGGATCGGGGAGACGAGCGGCAATCATGGCCTTGATATGGATCCGGGCGTTCGGGATCGGATCTATTGGCTTCATTCGCTGGAGCGATTGGCGACTCCGGTGTTGAAGGCGCTTGCAGAACGGCGCTTGCAGCGCGACATGCCGCTGGAGAGCAGCGGGGACGGGCGCGGCCCGTACGCCGGGCTGGAGGCCTTCGGCCGTTTGATGGCCGGCATCGCCCCATGGTTGGCGCTGCCGGGCAATTGAAGCGGATGATCTCGCCGGAAGGGACCTTCCCGCCGCTCAGCCGCTCGCTCGCCTATCGATGTGGCGTATTCCACTTGTTGGCGCAGCTGGCCTGGCTGGATCAATTGCCTTCCTCCTTGTCGCCGGCGCAGGTGCGCTGCGCCTTGACGGCGGTCATGAGGCGCATGCTGGAGGCGGATGGAACCTTCACCGCAGACGGGTGGCTGGCCATCGGCTTCTGCGGCCATCAGCCAGGTATCGGGGACGCCTACATATCTACGGGCAGCCTTTACTTATGCGCAACGGTCTTGCTGCCGCTTGGTCTCTCTCCCGATCATTCATTCTGGCAAGGGGAGGAAGCTTGGACCGCATGCAAGGCATGGTCCGGAGAGCCGTTCCCCAGGGATGAAGCGATAGGAGACTAGCGAGGAGCTGAAGAACCGAATGAACTTGATCGATCGGGCTTGAACAGCAGGCCCGATTTTTTATTGTCCGTGAACATTCACTTGGGGCATTGTCCCGGTATATGCTGTAACATCGGATGATGCACAGCGATGCGGAAAAACAATTTGACAAAGATAGGAAAGCACTTATAATTAAATAAACAAAACATATTGAAAAACTCGGAATAATTCATGAGTGGAGGGGCGACACAATGAATCTGTTGGAAAAGGAAGCGCTGGCACGGGAGAAGGGAGAGGAATTCGAGCATGCGGATCCGGAAGAGGTCATTGCCTGGGCGGTCGGGGCATTTCCCAAGCTGACCTTCGCATGCAGCTTCGGGGCGGAAGACGTGGTGCTGGTTGATATGCTGCAGCGCATCAGCCCGTCAACCGATATATTCTATTTGGATACCGATTTTCACTTCCGGGAGACCTACGAGACGCGCGATCGGCTGAGCGAGCGCTACAATCTGGAGTTCGTCCGCGTCGCCCCCGCGCTCTCGCCCGAAGAGCAGGCCGAGCTGCACGGGGAGGCGCTGTGGGAACGAGAGCCGAATCTATGCTGCAATATACGGAAAGTCGAGCCGCTCACCGGCATTCTCGGGCAATACGATGCCTGGATTACCGGAATTCGCCGCGATCAGGCGCCGACCCGGGCGAACGCCAAGAAGGTCGAGTATGATACGAAGTTCGGCCTCATGAAGTTCAATCCGCTTGCCGCATGGACCTCTCAAGACGTATGGAGCTACATTCGTTCGCATGACGTCGTCTACAATCCGCTGCATGATTTGAACTATCCCAGCATCGGCTGCAGCCACTGCACGCGTCAGGTGCGCCCTGGAGAAGATGCCCGCGCCGGGCGCTGGTCCGGAACCGGCAAGGTGGAATGCGGGCTTCATCAGTAACTAGCGAAGGGAGAACGAATTATGACCATGATCTTGCCGCATGGCGGACAACTCATCTCCAGGCTCGTCCCGGAAGCGGAGGCGAACCGATGTGAGCAGAATGCGAAGGGACTGCCGGCCATTCGAATCAATCGAAGAACGCTGTCCGATGCCGATCTCATCGCCATCGGGGCATTTTCTCCCTTACAGGGCTTCATGAACGAAGAAGATTATCGTCACGTGGTGGAACGAATGAGACTCGCGAACGGCACAGTATGGAGCCTTCCGATTACGCTCCCGGTCGATGCGGAGACCGCAAGCGGGCTGCGCATCGGCCAAGAAGCCGCCCTGATTGGCGAAGAGGATGGCGTATTGTACGGAACGATGGAGGTGCAGAGCATCTTCGAGATCGATCCGTATCATGAGGCGGAGCAGGTGTTCCGCACGACCGATGCCGCTCATCCGGGCGTCCAAAAGCTGCTGGAGCGCCCGGCATTCTGTGTCGGCGGAAGCATTCGCTTGCTGCGCAGGCTGAAGCCGGAACGCTTCGGCGAGTATTATTTTGATCCGGCCGAGACGAGACAGATTTTCCGGGAACGCGGCTGGCGTACCGTCGTTGGCTTCCAGACCCGCAATCCGGTTCATCGGGCTCATGAGTATATCCAGAAGAGCGCGATGGAGATTGTCGACGCGCTGTTCCTCAATCCGCTCGTGGGGGAGACGAAGTCGGACGATGTGCCTGCGGATGTGCGCATGCGCAGTTATGTCAGTCTGCTGGAGCATTATTATCCGACAGACCGGGTCTTTTTCGGCGTCTTCCCGGCCGCGATGCGGTACGCGGGTCCGAGAGAGGCGATTTTTCACGCCATTGTCCGCAAAAATTACGGCTGCACCCACTTCATCGTCGGCCGCGATCATGCCGGCGTAGGCGATTATTACGGCACTTATGACGCTCAGCATATCTTCCGCGAATTCCAACCGGAAGAGCTGGGCATCATGCCGCTCTTCTTCGAGCACAGCTTCTATTGCACCGCTTGCGGCAATATGGCGTCCAGCAAGACATGTCCGCATCCGAAGGAGCGGCATGTCGCCTTATCGGGGACGAAGGTGCGCGAGATGCTGCGGAACGGCATTTGCCCGCCGCCTGAATTTTCGCGGCCGGAAGTGGCCCGGATTCTGATTGAAGGCATGTCGGAGACCGCCGGACTGAAGGCATAGGCCCGCTCCCTCCATCTTGCTGCGGTGAGCTTTAAATGGATGTATATTTGTCCACCTTGTCCCATATAGATGATTAGTGTCTGTATGGGAACGGAGGTGGACTTTTTGTATGATCAAATGGCCTGAGAAGCGAAGCAAAAAAACATCGATTCTATGGATTTCGCTCCACAGCGTGCGTAAATGGCTCGTCAGCCTCTGCCTTGTGCTGGCCGTCATCGCCATCATGACGGCCGAGATGCCGGCCACGAAGACATGGACCTATTGGACGATACCGTTATCCGGCAAGGTCGTCGTCATTGATGCAGGCCATGGAGGTCCGGATGGCGGCGCGGTCAGCAAGCAAGGAGTGATTGAAAAAGATATCAATCTCTCTATCGCCTTATATTTGCGCGATTATTTGCAGCAGGCGGGAGCGCTTGTCTTCATGACCCGGGAAGGGGACTACGACCTGGCGTCCCCGGACACAAAAGGGTATGCGAAGCGCAAAGCGGAGGATTTGAAACGGCGCGTCAGCTTCGTTCAGGAAAAGAAAGCGGACATTCTGATTAGTCTGCATATGAACAGCATTCCGTCGGGCAAGTGGAGCGGCGCCCAATCATTCTATACGAAGCGGCACCCGGAGAGCGAGCGCCTGGCCAAATGGATTCAGTCGGAGATCCGGCGCAATCTCGAAAATACGGATCGGGTGGCCAAGCCAGTGGATCGGCGCCTGTATCTGATGGATCACGTCGAGATTCCGTCGGCCCTCGTCGAGGTGGGATTCCTCTCGAATCTGGAAGAGTCCCGCAGGCTGGCGGACGAACAGTATCAACGCAAGGTGGCTGCCTCGGTCTACAAAGGAATACTCCGCTATATGGCAGGGGAAAACATTGGTAAATAGAGTTCCTATGATATAATAGACTATGTAACGAAGCAGCATGTCGCCTGCTGACCTTGATAGAGACGAGGTGCCATCATGATCACGAAAGAAGATATTTTGCAAGCGCTGCATGGATTAACGGAGCCCGTGACAGGCCAGGATTTGACTCATATTCAATGGATTCGCGATCTGATGATCAAGCCGGGAGAAGTGAAGCTGACCGCCCTGATCGCTCCTCAGGCAGCCGAAGCGGAAGCGCGCGAGCGGCTTACCCGCGAGATTAAGACCCGCTTGTCGCCGCTCGGTCTGGACGATGTCCATGTCCGCATCCGCCTGGCGACAGCGGCGGAGCTGCAAGCCATCGGCCTGCAGCCAGCCGAAGATGCGCCGGCGCGCGGCCCGGAGCCGGCAGGGCATGGAGCCGGGATGGAGCGGCATCCGCTGTTGAATCCGGCTTCGGGCGTCGAATTCATCGCTGTCGCCAGCGGCAAGGGCGGCGTCGGCAAATCCACCGTGACCGTCAATCTGGCGGCGGCCCTGGCCCGGCTGGGCAAGCGGGTCGGGATTATCGATGCCGATATCTACGGCTTCAGCGTCCCCGACATGATGGGGATTGAAGCTCGCCCGATCGTTCAGGACAACTTGGTGATTTCGATCGAACGGTTCGGCGTCAAAGTGATGTCGATGGGATTTTTCGTCGAAGACAATAGTCCGGTCGTATGGCGCGGGCCGATGCTGGGCAAAATGCTCCGCAATTTCTTCCAGGAAGTGGAGTGGGGCGAGCTCGATATCGTGCTGCTTGATCTCCCTCCGGGAACAGGAGATATCGCGCTGGACATTCACCAGATGATTCCTCACAGCAAGGAGATTATCGTCACGACGCCTCATTCCACGGCTGCCTTCGTCGCAGCCCGGGCCGGTTCGATGGCGCTCCATACGAAGCATGACATCCTGGGCGTCGTTGAAAATATGGCTTACGTCGAGTGCGGGCAATGCGGAGACAAACAGTACGTATTCGGCCGCGGCGGCGGCGGCAAGCTGGCGGAAGCGCTTCACGCGGATCTGCTGGCGCAGATTCCGCTCGGTTCGCCTGACAATCACCCCGCAGAGCCGGACTTCTCGCCTTCGGTATACAAGGCGGATTCGCCTATCGGCAAGCTGTATACGGAGCTGGCCGAAGAAGTCGTTCGGCGTCTGTCCTGAACGGCAACATGGCTATCCACAAAAGGACTCCCGTGCGGAGTCCTTTGCCATTTTTCCGGGGAGGGGAGACCTGTGAAGTGGGGAGACCTATGAACTGGAGCCGCCGCCGCCGGCCTCGCCGCCACCCTCTTCTTTTCCGCCGCCGCCTCCTTCTTCACCACCCTTGCCGCCTTCGCCTTCCTGCTTTTTCTTCTCCTTTTCTTCCGGCTGAAGCTCTTCCTTGACGACTGTGCTTAATAATTCCATGACTTCCAGCTTGAACAGCGGGCTGCCCATGGCATCCTTGACAAGCGTCATCATCTGCTTGCGATATTCCGGGGTCTTCATCATATCAATGTAAGCCTTCGTCATATCGGGAGATTTCAGCATTTCGCCGAACGACTGCTGGTATGTCGGATCTTTAATGAGCGATTTATGGAGCTCCTTATTTTCTTTATTGACGGCTTTGGCGAATTCTCCGGCGAATTTGGGATCCTTCATAACCTCCTCGATCACCTTCTCATACTCGGGGGATACGAGCGTATCCTTCACGGCCGTACGAATCTGCTCCTGCTGTTGCATCGTCAACGCCTGCATCTGCATGCCGCCGCCAGAGCCTCCGGACGAAGCCGATTGCACGGCTTTTTGCCCTTCTTCGCTCTTGAGAATATCGATAACCATGCTTTTTAGTTCTTTATAATCCATAGTGCTTTGGGCAGCGGGCTGTTCGGCCCCGCAGCTGGTAAGCAGCAGCATCATAATGGCGCCAACCATCGCGAGACGGATGAATGATGTCTTCATGGCACGGCACTCCTTTCTGTCCCATTCATACCTTCACGCGTAGTATGGCAGGACGAATTGTGAATTATGTTTGACAGTTATAGTTTTTTGCTGAGAACCTTGGTAAAATAATGAACATTGCGGAGGTGCAGCGCCTTGACGTTGAAAAAATGGTTTTACTTATTTTGGACCACGCTCCTTATCGGAGGCGGAATCACATTAGTGATGGGGCTGTCCCTGCAAATCATTCAGGGAGAGTTCCAGAATTTCAATGGCCCGATGGACGGGGTATTGAATGTCGTGCAGTTGATTTTGAGCGGCTTTACCGTAAGCGTATACTCGCAGATGGGCTTTTTCGCGTATCTCACGCTGAACTTCATTGCCATCGGATTGTTCAAAAAAACATGGCCGTACATACAAGTGGTGCTCACCGTCATTGCTCTGCTGGATCTGATGTTCCTGCGCATGCTGCTTGCGGATAATGGATCGCAGCGGGGCGGAGACGCGATGAACGATATTTTGCTTGGGCTGGCCGTGCTCGCAGTCGCCTTGATCGTCGGTTATTTTAAAGTCAATGCCACCAACCGGACCGCATTCATTCCTACCTTATTCTTCATGATCGCCATTACGACGGTCGAGACGCTGTCCGCCTTGAATATTAGCGGGATTGCAACCTGGTATGTCTATCTGCCGCTTGCGGCATGCAACGCCTATCAGGTGCTCATGCTGAACCGGATATTGGGAACACCAAAAAGCTGACGGAAATCCGCCAGCTTTTTTTCATGCGGGAAGGCAAAGGTGCATATGCTACATTCCAACAGCTTTATGCAGGTGCTCGCTCATCGTCGTCTTGTCCTCAATCGGCTTGCTTTTCAGGTCGGTCTGTTGAATCAGCTCCGACACGGTGACGAATTCATACCCTTTGGCCCGCAGACTGTCGATGATGGTAGGGAGAGCAAGATGGGTCTGCTTGCAGGAATCGCTGGCATGAAGCAAGACAATATCTCCAGGGTGGGCTTTGCCGACGACGCGCTTGACGATCGTATCGACGCCCGGGTTTTTCCAATCCAAAGAGTCGGTATCCCATTGAATCACCTTATAGTTGAGGTTATCCGCAATCCGGAGCACCCGCTTGTCGAAATCGCCGTTCGGCATGCGGATCAGCTTCGCATCCTGACCGGTAACCTCCTTGAGAAGGTGATGGGCGGTCGTAATTTGCTTGCGGATCTCCTCGTCGCTGAGGCTGCTGTAGTTGACGTGCTTATGGCCGTGACTTCCGATTTCATAGCCGGCGCTCACCATTTTTTTCACAATATCGGGATGCGTCTTGCTCCACGGGGATGACAGGAAGAACGTCGCTTTGTTCACGCCTTTTTCCTTTAGTATGTCAAGGATCGGCTCGGCCCGTTTGTCGCCCCAGCTAATATCGAAGGTAAGGGCAATGACTTTTTTGTCGGTAGGCACACTGTAAATGGCGGAAGGGTTCGATTCGGAGAAGACGGTAATGTTGTCGCTCTCCACATATACCACACCGGCGGCCAGCAGTGCGGCAGCAATGAGGAAAAAGACGCGTTTGATTTTTTTGCCGCTGAATACGTAAAAAGAACTCATGCAAGTGCGCTCCTCTCGTTACGATGAATAGGATACGGATCATAAGCTGCAAGCTTGTCACGCTTGTTTAGTACACTGTATGCTTGGGGTATTAAAATATGACAGCTCTTGGCGGGCGGCGTCCGAATCGAATCGGCTGCAGACGTCCGGCCCGGAGCGGGAAAGGGTAGAACTTATGTTG
>CALYLO010000001.1:20000-317500 GCA_944800085.1 Paenibacillus melissococcoides
ATGCTCGTCCAAGCAGTGAGGCTGGTCAGTAGGCAAATCCGCTGACCGTAAGGCTGGGCTGTGACGGGGAGGGAAAATGACAGTACCGAAGGTCTTGATTTCATGCTGCCAAGAAAAGCCTCTAGCCAGGTGAAGGTGCCCGTACCGCAAACCGACACAGGTAGGCGAGAAGAGAATTCTAAGGCGCGCGGAAGAACTCTCGTTAAGGAACTCGGCAAAATGACCCCGTAACTTTGGGAGAAGGGGTGCCCCGGTAGGGTGAATAGCCCGAGGGGGCCGCAGTGAATAGGCCCGAGCGACTGTTTAGCAAAAACACAGGTCTGTGCGAAGCCGTAAGGCGAAGTATACGGGCTGACGCCTGCCCGGTGCTGGAAGGTTAAGGGGAGTGGTTAGCCGTAAGGCGAAGCTATGAACCGAAGCCCCAGTAAACGGCGGCCGTAACTATAACGGTCCTAAGGTAGCGAAATTCCTTGTCAGGTAAATTCTGACCCGCACGAATGGCGTAACGACTTGGGCGCTGTCTCAACGAGAGATCCGGTGAAATTTTAATACCTGTGAAGATGCAGGTTACCCGCGACAAGACGGAAAGACCCCATGGAGCTTTACTGCAGCTTGATATTGGACTTTGGTACGGTCTGTACAGGATAGGTGGGAGCCTGGGAAGCCGGAGCGCCAGCTTCGGTGGAGGCGCCGTTGGGATACCACCCTGATCGTATCGGAGTTCTAACCTGGGACCGTGAAGCCGGTTCGGGGACAGTGTCAGGCGGGCAGTTTGACTGGGGCGGTCGCCTCCTAAAGAGTAACGGAGGCGCCCCAAGGTTCCCTCAGAATGGTTGGAAATCATTCGAAGAGTGCAAAGGCAGAAGGGAGCTTGACTGCGAGACCTACAAGTCGAGCAGGGACGAAAGTCGGGCTTAGTGATCCGGTGGTACCGCATGGAAGGGCCATCGCTCAACGGATAAAAGCTACCCTGGGGATAACAGGCTTATCTCCCCCAAGAGTCCACATCGACGGGGAGGTTTGGCACCTCGATGTCGGCTCATCGCATCCTGGGGCTGAAGTAGGTCCCAAGGGTTGGGCTGTTCGCCCATTAAAGCGGTACGCGAGCTGGGTTCAGAACGTCGTGAGACAGTTCGGTCCCTATCTGTCGCGGGCGTAGGAAATTTGAGAGGAGCTGTCCTTAGTACGAGAGGACCGGGATGGACGTACCGCTGGTGTACCAGTTGTCTCGCCAGAGGCATAGCTGGGTAGCCAAGTACGGAAGGGATAAGCGCTGAAAGCATCTAAGCGTGAAGCCCCCCTCAAGATGAGATTTCCCGCATTGGTAAGACCCCTTGAAGACGACGAGGTAGATAGGTTGGAGGTGGAAGTGCAGCAATGCATGGAGCTGACCAATACTAATCGGTCGAGGGCTTATCCTAACTAAGATGATTTGATGATTTTTACTTTCGCATTCAGTTTTTAAGGTACAATACCTTATCTGTTTGGTGGCGATGGCGGAGGGGTTCCACGCGTACCCATCCCGAACACGACCGTTAAGCCCTCCAGCGCCGATGGTACTTGGACCGCAGGGTCCTGGGAGAGTAGGACGCTGCCAAGCAGACAGAGATGCGAGCGTGGATTTGTGCTGCAAGTCCACGCAGCGCGGAACTGTTCCTTACTGTTCCCTGATAGCTCAGTCGGTAGAGCACTCGGCTGTTAACCGAGTTGTCACAGGTTCGAGTCCTGTTCGGGGAGCCATCTTGCTCTCATAGCTCAGTAGGTAGAGTGCATCCATGGTAAGGATGAGGTCACCGGTTCGATCCCGGTTGAGAGCTCCAGTACTCTTTTTTTACAAATTATAGATAAGCTATCCTGAGGCCCGTTGGTCAAGCGGTTAAGACACCGCCCTTTCACGGCGGTAACACGGGTTCGAATCCCGTACGGGTCACCACTTTGTGGACGCTTAGCTCAGCTGGGAGAGCATCTGCCTTACAAGCAGAGGGTCGGCGGTTCGATCCCGTCAGCGTCCACCATTCATGTAAGCCGGTGTAGCTCAGTTGGTAGAGCGGCTGACTTGTAATCAGTAGGTCGTGGGTTTGACTCCTATCGCCGGCACCATGACACTACATTTGAACATCGTTGGGGATTAGCCAAGCGGTAAGGCAACGGACTTTGACTCCGTCATGCATAGGTTCGAATCCTATATCCCCAGCCATTTATGAGAGCCATTAGCTCAGTTGGTAGAGCACCTGACTTTTAATCAGGGTGTCGAAGGTTCGAGTCCTTCATGGCTCACCAGTAATTTATAGGAATGCGCGTGTGGCGGAATTGGCAGACGCACTAGACTTAGGATCTAGCGGGCAACCGTGGGGGTTCAAGTCCCTCCACGCGCACCAGTATCATGGAACCCTTGTCGGACAAGGGTTTTTTGCTGTTTAAGGAGAAAAGCCGGTCAAGATGGAATGTCAGGAGGGGAATGGATGTCTCGAGAACTGTGGCCATGCTGGGATACGTTCCGTATTCGCGCTCTCCCTGACTGGGAGCGTGCTGCTGACTCTGGACGAATCGCTTTATCGAAGGAGGAGCTGCTCACCGAAGCAGGAATCCGCCGTCTGTTGCCGGAGGCGAAGCGCCTGTACCGATGTTCGGACGACAAGGTGGCTGCTTCGCTCTTTATAAAGCGGTATGCGCATCCCTTAGCCGGGGGAGGAATGCATGCTTTCTCCAGATTGGGACGGCTGCTGAATCCCGACAAATGGTCCTTTGCCCTTATACTCGACGCATCTGGAGATATCCATATCATAGGAGAGCCAGAGCTTGAGCCCGATATGGGGGAAGGCAGACAGCTTGCCCGGGATCGGCAGATACAGCTTTTGTTCAAGGAACATATTAACCGATTATTTCACCTGATGAACCAGGTATGCGGCCTTTTAATAAAAGTGCTCTGAACCAATGTTGCGAACGTGCTTGAGTATTATTACGATCTTTGGGCTGCAGAGGCGCAGACAACGACGCAGGAGCGGCTTTTGCAGGAAGATAGGAATTGGGTATTGCACGAGGCTGCAGGCGCCTTGTACGGCCAATACGAGGCCAATCCGTTGGCATTCAGCTACACGGTTATCCCGCATCCTGCACAGAAGGGCAATATGTTAAGGATTCGCGAAGTCTGCTGCCTTAAGTTCCGAAGCGACCAAGGGGTTCATTGCACGACCTGTCCGCATGTTACAGAGCAGGAGCGGGCCGATATTTGCAAAATTGTATCTCTAAACAAAAAAATATAAATTTCATATTGCATTTATAATTGTTTTATGATATATTATTACTTGTCGCTTCTGATAAAACTTGATGAAGAGATAAGCTGCGGACATAGCTCAGTGGTAGAGTATCGCCTTGCCAAGGCGAGGGTCGCGGGTTCGAATCCCGTTGTCCGCTCCAGAATATATGCGCCCTTAGCTCAGCCGGATAGAGCGTTTGACTACGAATCAAAAGGTCGGGAGTTCGAATCTCTCAGGGCGCGCCACTTCAACAAATGGATACGCATCGGGACGTAGCTCAGCTTGGTAGAGCACCTGGTTTGGGACCAGGGGGTCGCATGTTCAAATCGTGTCGTCCCGACCATTTATTTTGCGGGTGTAGTTCAATGGTAGAACTCCAGCCTTCCAAGCTGGTAGCGTGGGTTCGATTCCCATCACCCGCTCCATAGTGACATCGATTAACCGCCGTAGGGCGGTTTTGTTTGCGTTTAAGGGCAGGTTGAACTGCTTAAGTAGCGGCTATGAATCCGTTTCGAGCCAAGGATGCTCCCTAAGCGAAGCAAAGCTGCAATTTTACAGTATTTATTTGGCTGCAGGCAGCTACTTAGGAGGGTTCCTGCAAATGTGCAGGATTTCACCCCGGTTAACCGCCATTATGAGCGAAATAACCCGAAAATGATGCAGGTTTGCAGGAATTTCTTTTGCGGAAAAGGCGGGCGCCGGGAATACTGTAATGTTGCAGGAAATGCTAAGCAGTGGAACGTAATGAGAGGTCCTCATATATGCGAACATGAGAGCAGCACCGGCAGCGGACGGCCTTAGGCAATTCGTTATGTCGCGGGAGCCAGGCGCAGTTGTTTGACCATCGTGACAAAACCCGAACAGAGGCATCATCGGATTCTGGAGGCGTATCCCGTCCTGAGGCGTCATCGTACCCTGAGGCATAGTCCCAACATGGAGCTCGATTCAGGTTTTATGTTGTCCACGCTCTGCGATGCTATTCGGGAGTTCGTGACTTCTTTAGCAGTATGGTGAACTCTAGCTCCAGAATATATTCCTTCTCCGCTTGTTAGTTTCTGCCATTAATACGTCCGTACGATCTGCACTCAATAATTGGCATCAACTTCTTGTTGATACCCTCTAAGAAATGTGTTATTATATTTACGTTGTGCAATAATATACAACATACAATGTACATCATGCGGACATAGCTCAGTGGTAGAGTATCGCCTTGCCAAGGCGAGGGTCGCGGGTTCGAATCCCGTTGTCCGCTCCAGAATATATGCGCCCTTAGCTCAGCCGGATAGAGCGTTTGACTACGAATCAAAAGGTCGGGAGTTCGAATCTCTCAGGGCGCGCCATTTCAACAATCGGATACATACATCGGGACGTAGCTCAGCTTGGTAGAGCACCTGGTTTGGGACCAGGGGGTCGCATGTTCAAATCGTGTCGTCCCGACCATTTCTTTGCGGGTGTAGTTCAATGGTAGAACTCCAGCCTTCCAAGCTGGTAGCGTGGGTTCGATTCCCATCACCCGCTCCAATAGCTTCTTGATGTGGGAAGTAACCCCAGGGTTCGACCGTTCGTGCATGCATCGGAGCGATGCGAATCAGGACGCGCGTCAACATGAACCGCCAGGCCTGCCGCAGGCAGACCGAATCGGAGCATGTTGAGTATTCCCATCACCCGCTCCATCATCTGCATTCTTGCGGGAAGCGATGTTGAAATTCAACGCAAGTTGTGGTATAATAATTAATGTTGAAAATTAATGCGGACATAGCTCAGTGGTAGAGTATCGCCTTGCCAAGGCGAGGGTCGCGGGTTCGAATCCCGTTGTCCGCTCCAGAATAAATGCGCCCTTAGCTCAGCCGGATAGAGCGTTTGACTACGAATCAAAAGGTCGGGAGTTCGAATCTCTCAGGGCGCGCCATTTCAAACAAACGGATACGTACATCGGGACGTAGCTCAGCTTGGTAGAGCACCTGGTTTGGGACCAGGGGGTCGCATGTTCAAATCGTGTCGTCCCGACCATTTCTTTGCGGGTGTAGTTCAATGGTAGAACTCCAGCCTTCCAAGCTGGTAGCGTGGGTTCGATTCCCATCACCCGCTCCAATAGCTTCTTGATGTGGGAAGCGAACCCCAGGGTTCGACCGTCCGTGCATGCATCGGAGCGATGCGAATCAGGACGCGCGTCAACATGAACCGCCAGGCCTGCCGCAGGCAGTCCGAATCGGAGCATGTTGAGTATTCCCTTCACCCGATCCATTTATAATCTCAAGACAGTACATATTTCGCACCGAACGGACCTTCGATGAGAAGGTCCTTTTTTTATTTCCAACTCCGAACTTCCGAACTAATGAGAAGATGCACATAGGTAACGTCCGATTTTTTCATAATAAAGTAAAGATTTTCGAGTTATTTTGTAGTATGATGTTAGGAAAGCCAAAATCCGTTGGAACAGGATTGGAGAGATAGGGGGAGACGAATGACAGACCTTACGTTAACCGCGAGCAAAGCGAACTCCAACAACTTGTTGCGGAGGGACGTTCGTTTTCTGGGTAATATCCTCGGTGAAGTGCTTGTCCATCAGGCCGGGAACGAGCTGCTTGACATTGTGGAGAAGATTCGGGAAATAAGCAAATCGTTGCGAGCTGTATTTCTGCCAGAATTATACGAAGAGTTCAAACAACTGATCAATACGTTGAACCCAGATATCCGGCATCAAGTGATACGTGCTTTTGCGATTTATTTTCAATTGGTGAATATCGCGGAACAGAATCACCGCATCCGGCGCAAGCGCGATTATGAACGTTCCGCCGGCGAGACGGTCCAGCCGGGCTCGATCGAGAGCGTCATTCTGGAATTGAAGGAGCGCAATTGTCCGGAAGAGGAATTGCGCGAGATTCTGGAGAGCATCTCGCTGGAGCTTGTCATGACCGCCCATCCGACCGAGGCGATGCGCCGCGCGATTCTCGATATTCATAAGCGGATTGCGGAAGACATGATGCTGCTTGACAATCCTACGCTGACGTATCGGGAGCGCGAGCAGCTGCGCGACAAGCTATTGAATGAAGTGATTACGCTGTGGCAGACGGATGAACTCCGGGATCGGAAGCCGACGGTATTGGATGAAGTCCGCAATGGACTGTATTACTTCAATGAGACGTTATTCGATGTTCTGCCTGAGGTATATCAGGAACTGGAACGTTGCCTTGACAAATATTATCCGACGCAGAGCTGGCATGTGCCGACTTATCTGCGGTTCGGTTCCTGGATCGGAGGAGACCGGGACGGCAATCCGTCCGTCACCGCGGAAGTAACGTGGAAGACGCTGCAGATGCACCGGAAGCTTGCGATTCGCAAATACGAAGAACGGCTGAAGGAATTGTTCCGCAGTCTGAGCTTCAGCACCAGCATTGTACAAGTATCCGATGAGCTGCTGCAATCGATTGCGGCCGATCGCGAGAATGTCCCGTTGAAGCGGGCCGAATTTTGGAATAATGAAAAAGAACCGTATCGCATCAAGTTAATCTATATGTTCGAGCGATTGAACAATATGATGGACGAGTCTACGCGAGACACTTCTGCGCGTTACCGCGATCCTGTGGAATTCGTAGAGGATCTGCGCATTATTGATCGCAGTCTTCGCCACCATTATGCGGATTATGTAGCCGATACGCTTGTCACGAAGCTGATTCGCCAAGTCGAATTGTTCGGCTTCTATATGGCCGCGCTTGATATTCGCCAGCACAGCAAAGAGCATGAGAGCGCCATGACCGAGATTTTGGCCAACATGAAGATTGTCGATAATTACGGCGCGCTCAGCGAGGAAGAAAAAATCGATTTGCTTCATAAGCTATTGCAGGACCCAAGACCATTGGTGTCGTCTTATATAGAGTACAGCGAGTCGACCCGGGAATGTCTGGACGTCTACCGTACGATCCAGCGCGCCCAGAAGGAGTTCGGCGAGAAATGCATCACCAGCTACTTGATTAGCATGGCGGAAGCGGCCAGCGATGTGCTGGAGGTCATGCTGCTTGCGAAGGAAGTCGGCCTGTTCCGTCAGGAAGCGAACGGCAAGGTTCACTGCACGCTTCAAGCCGTTCCGCTGTTCGAGACGATTGACGACCTCCATGCAGCGCCAGGCATCATGAAGCGGTTGTTCGACCTTCCGATTTACCGGAGCGCCGTCAGCGCGATGAACGAGGTCCAGGAGATTATGCTGGGGTACTCCGACAGCAACAAGGACGGAGGCGTATTTACGGCGAACTGGGAGCTGCGGATGGCGCTCAAGGAATTGACAGCAATGGCTCAAAACTATAATGTTAAAATTAAGTTCTTCCATGGACGGGGCGGAGCGCTCGGCCGCGGGGGAATGCCGCTGAACCGGAGCATTCTTGCCCAGCCGCCGCACACGATCGGGGGCGGCATCAAGATTACGGAGCAGGGCGAGGTTCTGTCCTCCCGTTATGCGATGCAGGGCATTGCCTACCGCAGTCTGGAGCAAGCGACCTCTGCGCTCATTCAAGCCGCTATGCTGGCACGGACAGACCATACGGATTTATACGAATCCAAGTGGAAAGAGCTGATGGAGAGCATTTCCCAGACGTCGTTGGAGAAATATCAGGATTTGATTTTCCGGGATCCGGATTTCCTGACTTACTTCAAGGAATCGACGCCGCTGCCTGAAGTCGGCGAGCTGAACATCGGTTCCCGGCCTTCGAAACGGAAGAACAGCGACCGGTTTGAGGATTTGCGTGCCATACCATGGGTGTTTGCGTGGACGCAGAGCCGATATCTGCTGCCGGCGTGGTACGCGGCAGGAACAGGCCTGCAGAGCTTCTATCAGGGCAAGGAAGAGAATCTGGCCGTGATGCGCGACATGTACCGCCATTATTCCTTCTTCCAGTCCATGATCGACAGTCTGCAGATGGCCTTGGCCAAGGCCGACTTGGTCATCGCCAAGGAGTATTCCGGCATGGTGAAGGATGACGCCGTGCGGGAACGCATCTTTAGCCTGATTGAAGAAGAGTACAAATTAACGTCGGATTTGATTCTGAAGATTACGGGACAGCAGGAGATTCTCGACAATGTCCCGGTCATTCAGGAATCGATCCGGCTCCGCAATCCGTATGTGGATCCGCTCAGCTATATGCAGGTTGGTCTCGTATCCGAATTGCGTGAACTGCGTGAAGCGGGCAATGACAATCCGATTCTGCTTCGTGAGGTGCTATTGACCATCAATGGCATTGCGGCAGGACTTCGGAATACAGGTTGATGGCTGACAAGTAGGAATTCACCGTATATAGGATTCGTCGATTCGACCAGCATAGGAAGCAAGCGGCGATGCAGTCGAGTCTTGAGTATTCAAGACTCGACTTTTCCTGTGTAGACGCAGGACAGGTTCAACGGGAGAGAAGGAATCGTGTGCCGGGGGGACGGGCCTTGAAGCGTGGAAGAGGGCATAATGCCTGTGAGCCACGCATAGATTCGACGGCCATCGTGCAGCGTGATAAGTGGACGGATGGACAGAGTACAGGGGACGGTGCTCCATAGGTTCGGATTCCTGCTTGCGATGTCCGGCATTGTCATTGTACCGCAATGATTGTAGACATCGGCATTAACGGGCAGTGAGGATGGAGGGAGACCGTGAATACATTGGAGAAACGGCTCGCGAGATTGGCCCGCAAAGGAGACACACGGGCTTTCGCCGAGATTGTCGAATTATATAAAGATAAGATCTATCACCTGGCCTACCGCATGCTGAATAACCGGCATGAGGCGGAGGACGTGGTGCAGGATACCTTTTTGCGCGTATACCGCAATCTGGACCGCTACGACGAGAATCAAAAGTTCTCGACGTGGATCTACCGTATCGGGACGAACTTGTGTATCGATCGGCTTCGCAAGCGGAAGCCGAATTACTCTCTCGACGCCGAGATGACGGAGCAAGAGGGCGTGGACGGATATGCCATGATTCCAAGCGACGACCGGACGCCGGAATCGTATCTGATTGTCAGCGAGACGCAGCGGATGGTGCAGGAAGCGATTAATAGCCTTCCGTCCAAATATAAATCGGTCATGGTGCTCCGGTATTTGCAGGATATGTCACTGCAGGAGATCAGCGATGTGCTGGATATGCCGGTCACGACCATCAAAACGCGCGTGCATCGGGGCAGGGAATTTTTGCGCAAAAAGCTGGAACGGAAATTATAGGAATAAATAACAGATTATTTGTTTGAAACTATTCGATTGCTGCAGCGTAACGTATAGGAGACCGGCAAATGTCCGACTTCTCTTCCGGCCGGATAGAGACTTTCGCATTTGCAGGTTATTTTATGAGACTTCAAGAAAGGACTGGCTCAAATGGATTGCAAAGAAGCCGTCTCATTGATGCATGATCTTCTGGATGACGATTTGGACCGAGAATGTGCGGTGGAACTGAAAATGCATATGCTTGGGTGCCCGGCTTGCCATGAGCGATTCCGTGAGTTGGAGCAGACGGATCGTCTGCTGTACGGGTTCAATCATCGTTTGCAGCCCGTATCCGAGGATCTCACCGACCGCATAATGAGTATCATTCCGAAGCCGAATCAGCGCAGCGCTTTTTCGGTATGGGTGAAGCGGCATCCCGCAATTACGGTGGCGGCCGTCTTTGTTTTGGTGATGATGACCAGTTGGCTCAGTATGTGGAATTCAGATAAACAGCTCGTCGTGAAAGGCTCGAATTTGAATGGCGTTGTCATTGAGAACAACGTCGTCATTGTGCCTCCAGACAAGGAGGTTGCCGGGGATCTGACGATTCGCAATGGCGCAGCCGAAGTGTACGGCAAGGTGAAGGGAGACGTCACCGTCATCGACGGGAAGCTGTTCCAGGCATCCACCGCGAATATTTCGGGCTCGGTTCACCAGATCGACGAAGCCATCAGCTGGATATGGTACCAAATTACTAGTTTGTTCGGTACAAGGCCGGACACCCCTTGAGGGGCAACGCCCGGCCTCTAGACCGATATTAAGCTCTCCTGCGATGTCTGTAGGAGAGTTTTTTTGGTTCAGACAGGAGTTTTGCGTCATGGCGGAGAAAAGTATATAGTTAAGTTCATGAGAGAACGCTGTAGATGAATGATTTTATCAGGGAATGTTGGGGGTACCAGCATGAATTATTTTGCGGACATGACGTGGCCGAACATGCTCAAGGATGTTATTGATATTTTGGTCGTAAGCTATATTATATACCAATTGCTTGTCCTTATCCGTGGCACTCGCGCCATCCAGCTTTTGAAGGGGATTTTTGTCCTCGTCATCATCTGGGCGGTTAGTACATGGTTCAATCTATATACGCTGAAATGGTTAATGAATCAGATGTTCACCTTCGGGGTGCTGGCGCTGGTCATCATTTTCCAGCCGGAGATGCGGCGCGCGCTGGAGCAGCTGGGCCGAGGGAAAATTTTGGGGCGCCGCACCGCCGTCGACGAGGACGAAACGGCTCGCATTATCGGGGAACTGATTAAGGCCGTAAATTATATGTCACGGCGGAAGATCGGGGCGCTCATCGTCTTTGAGCGCACAACGGGGCTCAATGAATATACCGAGTCGGGCATCGCTATGGAGTCGAGGCTTAGCTCCGAGCTGCTGATTAATATTTTCGTTCCGAATACGCCGCTGCATGACGGCGCGGTCATCGTGCGCGGCACCCAGATCGCCGCAGCGGCCTGTTATTTGCCATTATCGGAAAATCCGTTCATCAGCAAAGAACTCGGGACGAGACACCGCGCGGCGATTGGAATCAGTGAAGTGAGCGATGCCATCTCGGTGATCGTATCGGAAGAGACGGGGCAGGTGTCTCTGGCGATGAACGGGCAAGTGGTCCGGGACATCAAGGAAGAGTCGCTCATCTCGAAGCTGTTCGAGGAACTGAAGCCGCCTGCCAAAAAGGAACGCCGCTTGTTCTGGAAACGAAAAGGTGAGCATCATGGATAAATGGTTAATGAACAACACATCCGCCAAGATTATCGCGCTCCTCATCGGGGTGCTCCTGTTCATCGTCGTACACAAGGATGATCCGGCGAGTGTCTCGGTTCCTCCGCTTATGGAGACGCGATGGATTGACAATGTCCAGGTGCGGACCGTCGGCCTGGATACGAAGCAGGAGGTAATCAAGTCGATTGCGCCGGATTCGGTGCGGATTCAAGTGCGCGGGAAGCGAACGACGATCGCGGCTGCGCTGCCGGAAAACTATAAGGTGATTTTGGACTTGACGGGCTATGGACCGGGCAAGCACGTCGTTCAGCTGCAGCATGATTTCCCTCCGGGCATCGAGCTGCAGGAGATGCAGCCGTCGAGCGTTACGGTCGAGCTGGAGGATGTGCAGACGAAGGAATTCGAGGTTCAGGTTCGCACCGAGGGAGCCGCTGCCCAAGGATATAAGCCGGGCACGCCGATTATCTCCCCGTCGAACCGGGTTCATGTGACGCTGCCGGCGTCGCGGATGACGGAGGTGGCCGCTGTCTCTGCCGCCGTCAATATCGAAGGGGCTAACGAGTCGGTCATCGCCAAGCGCGTGAAGCTAACGGCCTATAATGAACGCGGGCAGGAAATTGAGGATGCGGTCATTACCCCATCGGTCGTCGAGATTGAAGTTCCGATCACGAAGCCGTTCAAGACCGTTCCGCTTCAATTGGATCTGGTCGGACAGCTTCCGGACGGGCTGGCCGTCTCTTCGCTGGTGCCAAGCGTCAACCAGATTACGCTGTATGGTCCTCAGGAAGTATTGAACAAGATTGAATTTTTCGACGGGGTTCAAGTGAATCTGAAGCAAATCGACCAGGCCGGACAATATAAGCTGAACGTAACATTGACGCCGCCGCCGAACATTGAGAAAATAGAACCGAGTGAGATCACGGTGGATGTCGTCGTATCCGCCGTGAAGCAAAAGGTGATTACCGGTGTTCCGATTACGCTCACCGGGGAGAATGACCGACTGGAGACATCGATTGTGGAACCGGCTACCCGCAAGCTCGATGTCGCCGTCGTCGGTGCGCCGAACCTGATCGATGACATGACCGCCGGCGATGTTCAGCTTATCGCGAACGTGAATGATTTGCCGGCAGGCACGCATACGATCAACGTTCAGGTGAATCTGCCCCGCTTCGTAAGGCGAGCGGAACAGACTCCGCTCACGGTAACTGTCGAGATTCGGGATAAGGGGGAGCCCGCCACGACAGATCCCGTTCCGGATGGCGGCGGCGAGCCGGATAACGGAACGCACGGCGGTACGGAAGGGAATCGCCCGGATACAGAACCAACCGAGCCGAACGGCTCGAGCCATGAGGAAGATCAGACGCCGGAAGAACAGACTTCTACCGATTCCGGCGATGACACGCTCACTCAGGAATGAACGCATATAATCAGCAGGTGAACCTATATAACAAGTAATCGAGGAGCTGCCAACCCCATCCGTCCCGCCTGGCGCGGGCGGATGTAGGCGGCAGAATGAAGGAGAGCAGGATTTTTTATGGGGAAATATTTCGGTACAGACGGCGTCCGCGGTATTGCCAATACGGAGCTTACTGCGGAGCTTGCTTATAAAATCGGCCGCTGCGGCGGTTATGTATTAACAGGGAAGGCTGCTACCAAGCCTAAGGTGGTTATCGGCATGGACACCCGGGTATCGGGACGCATGCTGGAGGCCTCGCTGACCGCCGGTCTGCTGTCCATTGGCGCGGACGTGGTCCAGCTCGGCGTCGTGACGACGCCGGCTGTCGCTTATCTGACCCGCGATCTGGGAGCGGATGCAGGCGTCATGATCTCCGCTTCCCATAATCCGGTGGAGGATAATGGAATCAAGTTCTTCGGCCGTGACGGCTTCAAGCTGCTGGATGAGACCGAGCTGGAGATCGAGCGCCTGATGGATGCGGAGAACGATAAGCTTCCTCGTCCGATTGGCCGCGATCTGGGAACGGTCACCACTGACACCGAAGCGAAGTGGCGTTATGTCGAATATTTGAAATCAACGGTGAAGCATCGGTTCGACGGTCTGAAAATCGTGCTGGACTGCGCGAATGGAGCGGCGTATGAATTGGCTCCCCGCCTGTTCCGCGATCTGGGCGCCGAGGTTATTGCGATCGGCGCCGAGCCGAATGGCCTCAATATCAATGCCGAATGCGGATCGACTCATCCGGAGCATTTGAAGCGGGAGGTCGTGAAGCAAGGAGCGGATCTCGGATTGGCCTTCGACGGAGATGCCGATCGGCTGATTGCCATTGATGGAGCGGGCGAAGAAGTGGACGGCGACTTCGTGCTGCTCATCTGCGGCGAGGCGATGAAGAAGGAAGGCCGCTTGAAGCAGGATACGATCGTGACGACCGTCATGAGCAATATCGGCTTCTTTAAGGCCGCAGACCGCCTTGGGCTCAACACGGCGAAAACGGCGGTCGGGGATCGCTACGTGATGGAAGAGATGTGCCGCGGGGACTATAACCTGGGCGGAGAGCAATCCGGCCACGTTATCTTCCTGGATTACAATACGACAGGCGACGGCATGCTGACCGGCATTCAATTGGTCGACACGCTGAAGGGCAGCGGCAAGAAGCTGGATGAAGCGCGGCAAGTGATGCGCAAGTTCCCGCAGGTGCTCGTGAACGTGCGGGTTGAGGATAAGAGCAAGTACAAAGACAATCCGGCTATCGAAGAAGCGATTGCTTCGGTGGAGCGGGAATTGGGGGACAACGGCCGCGTGCTGGTGCGTCCGTCGGGGACGGAATCACTCATTCGCGTCATGGCCGAAGGCCCGGAAGTGGACGTTGTCGAAGGATATGTCAAGCAGATTGCAGACGTCATCTCTCAGGAATTGAGCGTATTGAACTAGGGGAGCAAGCCGTCTGTCCGTGTCGCCGGATGGGCGGCTTTTGTCCTAACTTGCCGGGAGGCCGGTTGCCAACTGGATGCAACATGAATATAATTAAGAGCAGATTCCGCTGTGGCAGGATGGAAGGACAGCTTGCCGGGCTTCACGACATCACAGCAGTAGCCGGCTGACGCACGGAGTCGACAAGCATGCGCGGAATACAAAGGTAGATTGTGTTCCAGCCGGTAAGGCTCTGGAGAGCGCTCGCGCGATTCGAAGAGCTTGCCGAACGGGAAGCATGCACAGTATCATTTGCACGGTATACGATTCAATAAGGAAAGCGAGGGCAGCAGCATTTCGCAGGGAACTGCATCATAAGCGCCAGCACTTGGCACCAGCGTTCGGATGCTGGACAAGTGGACGAGGTGGAGGTGTTCGGAATTGTTCGGCGGGGACCTCCCGGTGCGCCAACGGCACCGCAAGAGCATGACGGAAAGCGGCAAGGCGACTTGCCGGACAACGCCTGCTTACGTTGACAGGATGATTATCGAATATACGGGAACGAAAAAATATACGAAATGGGCTGGCTCATGAATGGACGCGCACATCGGATTCGGAAGATCCTTCCGGACATGCTGCTGTGCATCGCTCATTCCTTGCACAACTGAATATCACGGCCTTCGGCTCTCCCTTGGCAGGAGGGAGTTCCTGGACGAGGGAGCCGGCCCTGAATGCCATGCATCGATGCATCGTTGCAGGCAGCATGGCTTCCGTGTGCGGCGTCCTTCGCGTACGCCGGCATAACGGAGGTTGGATTAGGATGTGTGGTATTGTCGGATATATCGGTGCAAGAAATTCTCAAGCTGTATTGTTGGATGGATTGAGCAAGCTGGAGTACCGGGGCTATGATTCGGCCGGCATTGCGGTATTTACCCCGGATGGCCTTCAGGTCAGCAAGGCCCAAGGCCGCCTGGCGGTGCTCGCTTCCCGGCTGGAAGCGAAGCCGCTGGAGGGGAACGTCGGCATCGGGCATACGCGTTGGGCGACGCACGGGAAGCCTTCGGATGAGAATTCTCATCCGCATACGGATGCTTCGCGGAAGTTCTCCGTCGTCCATAACGGGATCGTGGAGAACTATATGGAATTGAAGGAAGAGCTGATCGCGGAAGGCGTTCAGTTCGTGTCCGATACGGATACGGAAGTGATCTCCCACCTGATCGCCCGGGAGTACGATGGCGACATCGTCAAGGCGGTCCAGCGGGCGACTTCCCATATGCGCGGCGCCTTCGCGTTGGCTGTGCTGACGGAATACGAGCCGGATAAGCTGGTCGCGGTACGCTTTGCCAGCCCGCTTGTCATCGGCATCGGTAATGGCGAGAACTTTATCGGGTCGGATATACCGGCAATTTTACAGTATACGCGTCGAGTCTATATTTTGAATGACGGAGAGATGGCGGTCCTCACCCGGGACGCTGTCGAATTGATGACACTGGAAGGGAATTTTATTTCTCGGGAAATGATTGTTGTCGATTGGGACGCGGTCACTGCAGAAAAAGGCGGATATGACCATTTCATGCTCAAAGAAATTCATGAGCAGCCCAAGGCGTATCGGGATACGATGCGCGGAAGAATTACAGAGAACCGCAGCGGGATCAAGCTGCCGGAACTGAACGTGCTCAGCGCGGAGAAGCTGCGGAGCATTCGCAATATTCACATTGTCGCTTGCGGCACCGCTTATCATGCGGGACTGGTCGGACGGACGCTCATCGAGCAGTGCACAGGCATTCCGGTCGAGACGGATGTCGCGTCGGAGTACCGGTACCGCTCGCCGATTATTACCCCGGAGACGTTGGTCATCGTGGTAAGCCAGTCGGGAGAGACGGCCGATACGCTCGCCGCTCTGCGCGAAGCGAAGCGCTGCGGCGCCGCGGTGCTGGCCATTACGAACGCGGTCGGCAGCTCGGTCGCCCGCGAAGCGGATGACACGATTATTACGTGGGCCGGTCCGGAGATCGCGGTCGCTTCGACGAAGGCGTATACGTCGCAGCTGATTGCCTTCATGCTGTTCAGCTTGTACGCTGCCCAGACGCTGGGCACGAAGGACCAAGCCTGGATCCGCGAGCAGCTTGCCGCGATGCAGGCCTTGCCTGAGCAGGTCGAGCGGATCCTGCAGCAGGCTGGCGAGCTGAAGCGGGTGGCCGAGGAGATGGCCCGCCATGAGCATTTGTTCTTCATCGGACGCGGTCTCGATTATGCCGTCGCGCTCGAAGGCTCGCTCAAGCTAAAGGAGATCTCGTACATTCATTCCGAGGCCTATGCGGCCGGGGAATTGAAGCACGGTACGCTGGCCCTGATTGAAGAAGGCGTGCCTGTCATCGCGCTGGCGACCCAGTCTGCGCTCCTGGAGAAGACGGTGAGCAACATCAAGGAAGTGAAGGCGCGCGGCGGAGTCGTCTTCGCGGTCACCGACGAAGCGAACGCTCCGGCGCTGCAGAAGGCGGTCGACGGCACCTTTGTCGTCCCGGCTACGCTGCCTCTGCTCACGCCGGCCCTCGCGGTCGTGCCGCTGCAGCTTATCGCGTATTATGCGAGCCTGGCCCGCGGCAATGATGTTGACAAGCCGCGGAATCTGGCGAAGAGCGTGACGGTGGAGTAAGTTAGGTTGTTATTTGCACTGTAACTGTCCCAGTATAAAAAAGTCGTGAACCAGTAAAAGATGTCGTGAACCAAATGCAAGATGAATGATTTTCAGCATCTAAAAGGGAGCCCGAGGGATTGATTCGTGGCTCCTTTTTAAAATGCTAAAAAACATTATACATACTTCATAATTGGTGGTGAAAATGTTGAATGACATTGGCCATAAAATAAAATGTATCCGTAAAGAAAACAATTTAAACCAAGTTCAATTTGCAAAAAGCATAGGAATTTCTCAAGGGAACCTGAGTGAAATTGAGCTGGGAAATAGTAATCCATCTGCGGAAACATTAATATCTATTCGAACACAATATAATGTGAACTTAAATTGGCTATTAACCGGTGTGGCTGCAGAAGATGGGACGACATATGAAGATGAATTCGAGCGAAGGTTGATTGAAGTTTATAGAAATCTTGATGATTATGATAAGAACGAAATAATTGAGTTTATACGAGTAAAAATAAAATTGAAATCAATAAAGTTGTTCAATGGAAAGTAAGGTATTTCCTTATTGCTCAGTTTAAGATAAGGATCAAATGGAAGATAATGAAGAGGACGCAGCCAAGCGAAGAAGCGGGAGTTTCCTTTTTATTGATATAGTGGGCAGATTTGCCTAGTAAAATATATGAAAAATCAACGTCACAGTACCTCTAGCTTCTTCTAATGTTCACAGGCCGAAAGCTGTTTAAAATGATTGGTTTTCTCCGCAACTACTATCAGGTTCTAAATTGTGTAACAACGCACCATCATTATCTTGAAAAGCACGAATAACCATTACTAACTTAGGGCTTGCTGAACATATTGCCTTTTAGGCCACAGAGGCTGACGGCACAGATTCAGCAGCAGTCTGAAAATCGGCAAAAAGAGAACGCGCAGCTTGCGTTCGAGATTCATAACAAGCAGTTGCAGAGCAATGACCGTTTCGCTTGTCTCTCGAAGGCGTGCTCGAATACGCCCCAGTCCGTAGGAGCGTTTGCCTTCTCCGAATTTTCCTTCGATCGCGTTACGCGTTGAAGCATCCTGTCTGGCCTGGTTCCGATCGGGTTCCGCTTCTTTCTTCGGACGTCCTAAGTTTGGACCACTCAGACGAATGCCGTGCTCCTTACAATAGCGAAGGTTCTCCCGGTTTCGGTAGATTTGGTCGGCTAGAATGGCTTCCGGATAACACCCATATCGCTGGACGAACGACTCCACGGAAGCTTTCAGTGTCATGCTTTCGTTGAAGTTATCCCAGGACAGCTTCTCCATCCGAGCGTAACCATCCACCAGACTGATCGCCAGCTTTGCTCCAAACTCGACGGGAGCATTCACTTTCCCGCGGACAATCGGCCGTACATGCGGTTGGGAAAGACTGACGATTCGATCTTCCACCGAGTGTGTCCGTTTGTCGTACATCTCTTGCTGTTGACGATACAGCTCGGAAATGACGAGCAATTGCCGATACTGCTGCGAACCCAGTTGATTCAAGCTGCTTTTCGCTGCCAGCATTTCGATGATGCGAAGATTACGCGAAACATAACGAAGCTGTTTGCCAACCGCTTTCCGGATGGCTTTGGCACCCGTTCGCCGTTTCTTGGCGATCTCGAGGTAGCGTTTGCGGGCGGTTTGACGATACGTTCTCGGTTTCTTGGCCTTCCCGACGAAAGGCTCGTGCAGAACATCGATGATCGCTTCGAGTTTTTCCCGCGCCTCGTTCAATAATTTCAAATCGGTCGGATACGAGATGTCGGCCGGTGCGCAGGTCGCGTCGAGCATCAAGGTGCCTTTGTTGCATGGTTTCTCTTTGCTTTTGCCGTCTTCATTAACGGATGTTCCATCAGAGCCATGGCCGCTGCCTGGAGGATCTTGAGGATCGCTCTTGTTTTGTTCCTGCTTCTTTCGCTCTGCGTCCTCTTCCAAAATCCAATCGTTGATTCGTTCAATGACATCCGCACCCAATCGCTTGCGGAAATGGGTCAACAGCGAGTGATGGAACGGAGGCTTATCTTGGAACGCCGGCAGCCCAAGGAAGTACTGGTAGTACGGATTTTCGGCGATCTGCTGGACCGTCTCTCGATCATCGAGCTGCATACGTTCCTGAATGTACAGCGCTCCCAAAGCCATACGAACAGACAAAGGGATCTGACCGCGCATTGATTTCTTGAACGACTTCGCGTAGAGTTCTTCTGCCCGCCACCACGGGATGATAGCGGCCAGTTGCACCCAACGGTTCTCCTTATTTAATTTACCGCCAAACGGCAAGTAGAAATCTTCGAACAACTGAAGCTGGCTTTCGGTTCTACGATACATGTCGGCTCACTCCACGTGCACGATTTTTTGCAAGAAATTCGCATTCTCCTTGCATTTTATTTCGAGTTAGAGTCCAGAAATCCTTGTAAAACCTTTGAAAAATGATTGTTCAGCAAGCCCTAACTTAAAAGGGAGATGTCCCTTCAAATCGCCCCTAGTAACCTACGTTTTACTAAACGAGCATGTAAACGTCAACGTTTGCGCTCTCACGAATACCTCTTGCATTTTCCTACTAATCTAAAATATACATTCTCTAGCCACTTATTATCGAAATTCGGTGTAAGCAAAATAAGGTACTTAAGCAACTTTTTCTTGTTAGTCCGTAGTATGTACATAGTTAGAACGTTTGTTTGAGAGCAAGCTAGTTTCAAGATTTTTTGGTATGATAAGGTTAAGAGATACTATTTATCCTGAACTTTAAGTGGGTGTACAAATTTGCGAGATGCTCTTGAATCAATTATTACTAAGTACCGCCAACAATTTACGATTCGTCAACTTGAAAACGATATAATGTCCCATTTTGGAAGTATCGAACAATATGAAAAGGCGGGTAGATACCCAGCATTTTATCGTGCCGTTAGGAGCTTCAGAAGGATGGCGAGATCCTTCCGATCCGTTCTACCACATTGAACGCAGTTTGCCGTATGTGGAGGAAATATCTATCCCGACCACGATTTATTACGTAGGTGATTTGGATCCCCACGGCATCTCTATATACTTGCGCCTGCGGGAGAAGTACCCGCAGTATCCGATGATGCCCGCAGAAACACTTTACCGTGCAATGATTCGGAATCACATCCAAACTACAGATGCCCATGGGGAGTTTCGGAAAGAATACCTCGAACGTTTTCTTTCCGAGTTGAGTACGGACTGGGCAAACGAACAGAAGATTCGTGGGCTATGGGAAGAGAAACGGCGCATTCCTCAGGAAGCGGTGTCTTACGCAACAATTGTGAAGGAGCAAGAAATATGACGCCTATATACGATGAAATCTTCGACCGATACCACGAACGGAAACGGATGCTCAACCCTAAGGTGAAAAAGCAACCGATGATGAACATCTATGCTTTTCACAAGGACAAATCGATCCAGTCGTTTAAGGACACCATTCGAGCCCGAACGCACAGACGAATTCCGCCCACCGTCTTTGAACTCATTGACTCCATCAACCCTGTTATACGGGGATGGGGCAACTACTTCCGTAAAGCCCACGTAAGAAAGCTCTTCAATCGAATCCAACGCTGGATTATTCGGCGAATATGGAGTCACCGTTTTAAACGCTGGCGCAACATGGGATGGAAAAAGTTGCATGAATCCGTCTTCTACTCCAAGTACAAATTGGTAAACCTCCTGTCGTTATTACCAGACTTGAACCTACGGACGGCACCCGGAGGGTGACATGAAGGAAAGCGGATTGCGGGAAAACTGCATAATCCGTTTGAACGAGCGGACGGAGCGCAAGGATTCGGAGCACCGGCAGAGAATGTATACAGGTAATATCCCCCAAATTGGCCGCCCCCCTGAATGTCGACACGCGTCGAATTCCTCGATTGATGGCAAATCATTCCCAGCGTTTCTTCTTTATTCGCTCTTTTTAGGCAAAATATTTACACCTTATGTTGGAAAGACCAAATTTAACTAAAGCTTTACTGTACATTATTAGAAATATTGATATAATTATACTTGGCTCACCTTTCCTATTATGCTAGAACATAGAATTGTAGGGTCTTTATACCTATTCAAGCTGTGCGCGAGAGACCAGTCCACTGGCTACCCAGAAAGCCGGCATGCGGGGACCGACAATTGTGGAAAATGACAGCCGAGAATATGTTGCTCCATGACGTCAGAAGGTTCAGAAAGGATGAAGCCAACCTTATCCCAATTCCGATGGAGGATGAAGCGCGTGAGCATTTTTGAAAAGCTGGAATCCAACGTAAGATCTTACTGCAGAAGCTTTCCGGTGGTATTCGACCTGGCCAAGGGGGACCTGTTATATTCTGAGGACGGAAGAGCATATATTGATTTTTTTGCAGGTGCTGGGGCACTGAATTACGGTCATAACAACGATTATATCAAGGACCGGGTTCTCGATTACTTGACCTCCGACCGGATTATGCACGGTCTGGATATGTATACAATGGCCAAGCGCGAATTCATCCAGAGCTTCTCGGAGCGGATCCTGGAGCCGAAGAAGCTGAATTACAAGCTTCAATTCTGCGGTCCGACGGGGACGAACGCGGTGGAAGCGGCCCTGAAGCTCGCACGCAAGGCGAAGAAGAGAACCGGGATATTCGCATTCATGGGCGGCTTCCACGGCATGTCGCTCGGCAGCCTGTCGGCGACAAGCTCCAAGTCCATGAGGGAAGGGGCGGGGCTTCCTCTGGGCGGAGTTACGTTCATGCCGCACCCGAGTGGGGCTTTCGCAGAAATGGATACGCTCGGCTATATCGAGAATATCCTGACTGATTCGCACTCCGGAATCGACAAGCCGGCCGCCATCCTGCTTGAAACGGTACAAGCCGAAGGCGGAATTCACGTCGTCGACGCGCAGTGGCTGCGAGGGCTGCAGCAGCTTTGCCGCAGGCACGATATCCTGCTCATTACCGACGAGATTCAAGTCGGCTGCGGCCGGACAGGCGAATTCTTCTCCTTCGAACGTGCGGGGATCGAGCCGGATCTCATTACCCTGTCGAAGTCGATCAGCGGGTACGTCCTGCCAATGTCCCTCCTGCTGCTGAAGCCTGAACTGGATCTCTGGACGCCGGGCGAGCACAACGGCACCTTCCGCGGCAACCAGCTCGCTTTTGTGGCCGCCAAGGCCGCTCTCGAGTTCCGGGACAGAGCCGCCCTGGAAGCCGAGGTGAAGCAGAAGGAAGAGTTTGTGCGCTCGTTCCTTGACAAAGAAATCAAGCCTCTGCATCCGTCGATCGCGATCCGCGGACTCGGCCTGATCTGGGGCATTGACGTCTCGGGCTTCACGGATGAAGCCGGGGCGAAGCGGATGACGGAGATCAGCTTCGAGAACGGGCTCATCATTGAAAGAGCCGGCAGAGGAGACCGCGTGCTGAAGATCATGCCTCCGCTGACCGTCTCGATGGAGCATCTTGCCGCCGGCTGCGACATTATCAAGTCCAGTATACAGCAGGTGATCTCTCAGGAGACCCAGGATTTGCTGGTAACGACCTAAGCTCGGCCAAGCCGGTGACCGCCCCGGCAAGAGGCACGGAAGTGCCTTCCGGGGGCCGTGTGGCCCTGATGTTAAGATAACGTTTTTACCCCATTGGAAGATTTTCTCCCAATGCTGCCTGCGGTACCGTCAGTCAGCATGGAATTCACCGCTAATCCAAGGGATGTCCAGTTCATGCCATACGGAGCATTCTTTGAGCCTCATGCAGCGCCATCGTCACATCTAATCGTCAGGAAAAGCTCACTACCCCGCAGCCGGATCTTTACTTATCCACACCAGGGCTGCGGGGGAATACACAAATCGTACATAGAGTGTATCAATACCCCTTAAACATAGGCTTCGACAAAGGCAGCTCCGGTGCCGAATCCGGAGGTACGGCCGACTTCCTGCTGGCCGGCCGGAACCCTACAGCAAGCCTTACATCGATGGAAGGAACATCCCTTGTCCATCCCCAAATCCAATTCCGAACCCAATATTAAACCAAAGCCCGTCTTCGGGCGGCTCGTCCGCAGCAAGCATATGAAGCAGAGGAGCCGGAAGTAGCCGCATCTCTTGCGTAGAACGATGCTCTTTGTTGTCTTTCACGCATGGGAGCCGAGTGGGACACCTGCTAGGCAGAGGATTGCCGCATGCGATCAACTGGGCAAGCGAAGCGGTGACCTGGCGCGAAAGCCCTTGATATTGTAGTCACATGTTTGAAAAGGCGGGGAGCAAGGCTGTAGCGTTGCTGCGGCATATGCTCCGCCGGATTGCTTTTACCGATGTAGAGAGGGGGACGATCCAGGTGGCTTTTGAAAAAGAAACGTTGTTTTGGAACGAAAAATTCGGTAGCGACAATTATACCTTGACGCGGCTGCCTTACAGCAAAGCTCCAAGCTCCCAGGCGCCCATTATGACAACCGTCGGCGGTTCGCTTTCGGAGAAAGCGGCGCAGCGCGTCCTTCAAATGAGCAAGGGCGCTCCGCTGGCCGCTTTTATGATTTTGCTTGCCGGTGTTCAGTCACTCTTGCATAAATATACAGGCGCTTCTGACATTCTGGTCGGTATGCCGGTTGTACGGAAACCGACGGAGACGCGCCGATCCGTTAATCATACGGTCATTTTGAAAAACTTGCTTTCGGCGGGTGCGACTTTTAAAACGCTTCTGAGCGACCTGAGGACTTCCTTGCCGGAAACGATTCAGCATCAACATATTCCGTTCTTGAAAATGACGGAGAAGCTGGACCTGCAATATGCAGACGGGATACCCGTCATCCATACGCTAGTATCCCTTAAGGAGCTGCATCTGGACGAAATTGGGCAAAACGTGGTCACGGATTGTTCCTTTGAATTCAGCTTAACCGGCGGGACGATACAGCTAGCGCTGTCATATAACGAGCACTTATATGACTCCAAGTTCATGACTCGGGTCGTCGGCCATCTGAATCGCCTGCTGGCCGTGGGGCTTCACGAGTTGGAGCTGGACATCGTGCGGGTGGACATGCTGTCGGAGGACGAGAAATTTCAATTGCTGCAAAGCTTTAACGATACCGAGAAGGACTATCCCCGTGATCGGACGATTCATCAGCTCGTGGAGGAGCAGGTGAAGCGGGTGCCCGAAGCAACGGCGGTTGTCTTTGAGGGGCGGCGGCTTTCGTACGCGGAGCTGAACGAACGGGCGAACCGGCTGGCGCGGACGCTGCGATCGGTCGGCGTGCTGCCCAATCAACTGGTAGGCTTGATGGCCAGGAGATCGCTGGAGACGGTCGTTGGCATTCTGGCGGTTCTGAAAGCTGGCGGTGCCTACGTGCCGATCGACCCGGAATACCCGGAAGAACGCATCCGCTACATTCTGGAGAACTCGAACGCGCAGTTGCTGCTGACTCAAAGGGAGCTGCAGCAGCAGGTGCCGTTCGAAGGGACCGTGTTGACGCTGGATGACGAGCAGGCCTACAGCGACGATGGAACGAACCTGGAGCCGGCCAGCGGTCCGAATGATCTGGCTTATGTCATCTATACGTCAGGTACGACGGGCAAACCCAAAGGGGTCATGCTGGAGCATCGCGGTTTGGTCAGCTTGAAGCTGATGTTCGCGGACAGGCTGGGCATCACGGAGCATGACCGGATCGTTCAATTCGCCAGCCTGTCGTTCGACGCGTCCTGCTGGGAAGTGTTCAACGCGCTCTATTTTGGCGCGGCTTTGTACATCCCGATGGCCGAGACGATTCTCGACAACCGCCTGTTCGAGAGTTATATGAACGAGCATGCGATTACGGCGGCGATTTTGCCTCCGACGTACAGCGCTTATTTGAACCCGGACCGCCTTCCCAGCTTAACGAAGCTCGTAACGGGAGGCTCGGCGGTATCGGCCGAATTCGTGCAGCAGTGGAAACCGAAGGTCCACTATTTCAATGCTTACGGCCCTACCGAAGCTTCGATTGTTACGACGCTTTGGGATGCGGATGAGGAGCAGCCGGAGCGCAGAGTCATTCCGATCGGGCGCCCGCTGGCCAATCACCGGATTTTTATTTTGGATGCCCACCTGCAGCTTGTGCCTCCGGGAGTGGACGGCGAGCTGTGCGTGGCAGGCGTGGGGCTTGCGAGAGGTTACCTGAACCATCCGGAGCTGACGGCAGAGAAGTTCGTGGAACATCCGTTTGCGCCGGGAGAACGCCTTTACCGGACGGGAGATCTCGCCCGCTGGCTGCCGGACGGAAATATTGAGTACTTGGGCCGCATCGACCATCAGGTGAAAATCCGTGGATTTCGGATCGAGATCGGCGAGATTGAAGAGCAGCTTCTGAAGATCGAATCCGTGCAGGAGACGATGGTAATCGCGCGGGAAGGCAAAAGCGGGCAAGAATTGTGCGCTTACCTGGTCGCGGGCCGCCCGCTTACGCTCGGCGAGCTGAGAAGCGCGCTGGCGCAAAAATTGCCGAATTACATGATTCCGGCGCATTTTGTTCAGCTTCCGCGGATGCCGCTCACGCCGAACGACAAAATCGACCGCAAGGCTTTGCCCGCCCCAGAAGGAAACGCGCTGACCGGCGGCGCGTACGTAGCTCCCCGCAATGAAGCCGAGCGGACGCTTGCCGATGTGTGGCAGGCGGTATTGAACGCCGATCGCGTTGGGGTAACGGATCATTTCTTCGAGCTGGGCGGAGACTCGATCAAGTCCATTCAAGTATCTTCGCGGCTTCATCAAGCCGGGTACAAGCTGGAAATCCGGGATTTGTTCAAATATCCGACTATTTCACAGCTCAGCCTGCATGTGAAACCGATCGGACATACCATCGATCAAGGCGAAGTAACGGGTGAAACGGCGCTGACACCGATTCAGCATTGGTTTTTCGAGAGCTCCTTTGCGGACCCGCATCATTTCAACCAGTCGGTGATGCTGTACCGGAAGGAACGCTTCGACGAAGAGACGGTGCGTCAGGTGCTGCAAAAGCTGGCCGAGCATCATGACGCCTTGCGGATGGTGTTCCGCAAAACGGAACAAGGGTTTAGCCTACGGAACCGCGCGATTCAGGAAGGCGGGCTGTTCACGCTGGACGTGTTCGACTTCAAGGGGGCGGAGAATACCGCACAGGCTGTGGAAGCGAAGGCAACGGATATTCAAGCGGGCATCGATCTGGAGAAAGGGCCCCTCGTGAAGGCGGGACTGTTCCGGTGCGCGGACGGCGATCATTTACTGCTCGCGGTTCATCATGCCGTGGTGGACGGCGTGTCTTGGCGCATTTTGATGGAGGATTTCGCTCTGGGTTACGAGCAGGCCGGCAAAAGCGAGGAAATTCGTTTCCCGGCGAAAACGGATGCGTACCGCACTTGGTCCGAGCAGCTGGCCGCTTACGCGCAAAGCCCGGAGATGGCAAAGGAACGGGCTTATTGGCAGGCCGTGGAACAAATTGCGGTTCCGGCCTTGCCGAAGGATCTGGAGGCGGACGTTACGACGCAGCAGGACAGCGAATCGCTGTTCGTCCGTTTGACTCCCGAAGAAACGGAGCTGCTGCTGAAGCGGGTTCACCGGGCCTACAACACCGAAATGAACGATATTTTGGTAACGGCGCTCGGCATAGCCGTTCGCAAGTGGACGGGACACGAACGGGTGCGGATCAATCTCGAAGGACACGGACGCGAATCGATCGGAACGGATATCGACATCACGCGCACAGTCGGCTGGTTTACGACCAAGTTTCCGGTCGTCCTGGAGCCGGGAACCAACCGGGATTTGGCCTATCAGATTAAACACGTCAAGGAAAGCTTGCGCCGCATTCCGAATAAGGGGCTTGGGTACGGTGTATGCCGCTATCTCTCCAAATCGGAGGATGGCTTTGTTTGGGGCGCAGAGCCGGAAATTAATTTTAACTACCTCGGCCAGTTCGACGATGATGTCAATCAGGACGAGCTCGGCATATCTTCTTATTCCAACGGAAACCCGGCCAGCGACCGGCAGGCCCGCAGCTTTGTGCTGGATATCAACGGCATGGTGCTGGACGGCGCTCTATCGCTCGATCTCAGCTACAGCCGGAAGCAGTATCGCAAGGAAACGATGGAAGCCTTCGCTCAGCGGCTTGAGCAAAGTCTCCGAGAGCTCATTACCCACTGCGCAGGCAAAGAACACACCGAATTGACGCCGAGCGATGTGCAATTTAAAGGCTTGACCATCGCGGAATTGGAGCAAATCGGCCAGCGCTCGGGCCATGTCGGGGAAATCGAAAATATTTACTCGCTTACGCCGATGCAGAAGGGCATGTGGTTCCACAGCGCGCTTGACCGGCAAACGGCCGCTTACTTCGAGCAGACGCGGTTTACGATGCGGGGAGCGCTTGACGTCCAGCTTTTCGAGAGGAGCTGGATGGAGCTTGCGAAACGTCATCTGGTGCTGCGGGCGAATTTTGTGAAAGGACCGGCGGGCGAGCCGCTGCAAATCATATACCGCGACAAGCCGGTCGGCTTTGAATATGAAGAGCTGCTTCACTTGCAGTCGGACGAGAAACAAGCGTATTTGGATAAAAAGGCCGAGGATGACAAGCTTCGCGGCTTCGACATGGAACATGACGCGCTCGTTCGGGTTACGATCCTGCGCACCGAAGAGCAGAGCTATCATGTGCTGTGGAGTTTCCAGCATATTTTGATGGACGGCTGGTGCCTGCCGCAACTGACGCAGGAGCTGTTTGAGACGTACTCGGCCTTGGCATCCGGCAAGCAGCCAGCGGGAGATAAGGGATCGGATTATGGCGCCTATATCGAATGGTTGGAGAAACAGGACAATCAGGCGGCATCCGGCTATTGGACGGCGTTCCTGGCAGGTTATGAAGGGCAAACCGTACTCCCGGGACAAAAGGAACCGGCGCCGAACGGCAGATTTACGGCTGATCACGTCACCGCCGAGCTGGGCAATGACTTGAGCGAGCGGATGGACCGGGTGGCGAAAGAGCGTCTGGTTACGGTCAATACGCTGCTGCAAGCCGCTTGGGGCGTGATGCTCCAAAAATATAACGGAACAAACGATGCCGTATTCGGCAGCGTCGTGGCCGGAAGACCGGCGGAAATCCCGGGCATTGAGTCCATGATCGGGCTGTTCATCAATACGGTGCCGGTCCGCGTCACGAGCGAAGGGGACACCGTGTTCGTCGACCTGATGGCGAAGCTCCAAGAGCGGGCGCTGGAGTCCGGGCGTTATGATTACTATCCGCTGTATGAAATTCAAGCCCGCAGCGTGCAAAAGCAAAACCTGATCAACCATATCATCGCTTTCGAGAACTATCCGGTGGACGAGCAGATGGAGCAGGCGGGCGACCAGCAGCACGGCGACCTGACGATCACTGACTTTCAGATGGAGGAGCAGACGAACTATAACTTCAACGTGACCGTGGTGCCGGGAGCCGAGATCGAAATTCGGTTCGACTTTAACGCCGAAGTGTTCGATAAAGACAGCATCGAACGGCTCAAGGGGCATCTCGTCCATCTGCTGGAGCAGGTGACGGATAACCCGGAAATTACCGTGGGTGAGCTGGAACTTGTGACGGAGGCGGAAAAGGCCGACCTTCTCGGACGTTTTAACGACACCACCACGGAATTTCCCCGCGGGAAGACGCTCATTCAATTGTTCGAAGAGCAGGCGGAGCTTTACCCGGACAACGTGGCCGCCGTCATGAACGAGCGGCAGCTGACCTACCGCGAGCTGAACGAGCGATCCAACCGCCTTGCGCGGAAGCTGCGGGAGACGGGAGTAGAAGCGGACCAACTGGTAGCGATTCTGGCCGAACGCTCGCTCGATATGGTCGTCGGCATTCTGGCGATTCTCAAAGCGGGCGGAGCCTACGTGCCTGTCGATCCCGACTACCCGGAGGAGCGCATCCAGTTCATGATTGAGGATTCGGGCGCGCCGTTATTGCTGATTCAAAAGCATCTGCACGAGAAGACCGACTTCGCAGGAACGCGCCTCGAATTGGATGATTTCGTTTGGGGCGACAGAGGGGCGGACTCCGAAGGTGCGCTGGACGCTTTGAACCTGGAGCCGATTTCCGGGCCGGGCAACCTGGCTTATGTCATCTACACGTCGGGAACGACCGGCAGACCGAAGGGAACGCTGATCGAGCATAAGAACGTCGTGCGCCTTTTGTTCAACGACAAGAACCTGTTCGACTTCGGGCCGTCCGACACGTGGACGCTGTTCCACTCGTTCTGCTTCGATTTCTCCGTCTGGGAAATGTACGGAGCGCTGCTGTATGGAGGCAAGCTGGTCATCGTACCGCCGCTCACGGCGAAAAATCCGGCCGATTTCCTGGCGCTGCTGGGCCGCGAACAGGTCACGATTTTGAATCAGACGCCAACGTACTTCTACCAGCTGCTGCGTGAGGTCTTGGCGGACCATCCGTACGATCTGCGGATTCGCAACGTCATCTTCGGGGGCGAAGCGCTCAGTCCGCTGCTGCTCAAGGGCTTCAAGACGAAGTACCCGGAGACGAAGCTGATCAATATGTACGGCATTACCGAGACGACGGTTCACGTGACGTATAAGGAAATTACGTGGGTCGAGATTGAGGCGGCGAAGAGCAATATCGGCAAGCCGATCCCGACGCAGAGCGTGTACATCCTTGATGAAAATCGCCGCCCTGTGCCGATCGGCGTAGCGGGCGAAATGTACGTGGCCGGGGAAGGCCTGGCGAGAGGATACCTGAACCGTCCGGATCTGACGGCGGAGAAGTTCGTCGATTCCCCGTTTGCGGAGGGGGAGAAGCTGTACCGCTCTGGCGACTTGGCGGCTTGGCTGCCGGACGGCAACATCGAATACCTGGGCCGGATCGACCACCAGGTGAAAATCCGCGGGTACCGGATCGAGCTGGACGAAATCGAGACGCAGCTTCTGAACGTCGAGGGCGTGGAAGAAGCGGTGGTGCTCGCCCGTCAGGACGGCGGGGGCGAGAAGGCGCTTGTCGCCTACTTTGTGGCGGACCGGACGCTGACGGTCAGCGAAATGAGAACCTCGCTGGCCCAGGGAATTCCGGGGTACATGATCCCGTCGTACTTCGTGCAGCTGGAGCGCATGCCGCTGACGACCAACGGCAAAGTGGACCGCAAAGCGCTGCCGGAGCCGCAAGGCGGCATACAAACGGGCGTCGAATACGTAGCGCCGCGTAACTGGACGGAGTCCCAGCTTGTGAAGATCTGGGAGGAAGTGCTGGGCTACTCCGGCATTGGAGTCCTGGACAATTTCTTCGAGCTCGGAGGCCACTCCTTGCGGGCGACGAACCTTGTCAGCAAGATTCAGAAGGAAATGAACGTCGAACTTCCGCTGCGCGACGTATTCTGCTACTCGACGATCGAAGAGATGGCCCTCGCCATCTCCCGGATCGGAGAGCAGTCGTTCTCGTCGATTCCCCTGGCAGGCGCAAGAGCATATTATCCGCTTTCCTCAGCTCAGAAGCGGCTGTTTATCCTGAATCAGCTGGAAGGAGCCGATCAGAGCTACAACATGCCGGGCGTGCTGCTGCTGGAAGGATCGATTGACCGGAGCCTGCTGGAGAAGGCTTTCCGCGGACTGATCGCACGGCATGAAACGCTGCGAACCGGCTTTGAGATCGTACAAGGCGAAGCAGTACAGCGCATTTACGAGAGCGTCGATTTTGCCGTCGAGTACCGTCATGCGAACGAGGAAGAAGCGCCTGAAGTCGTGCAGGACTTCATCCGGCCTTTCGACTTGGCGAAGCCTCCGCTGCTGCGGGCGGAGCTCGTAGAGCTGGCAGCCGAACGTTATTTGCTGATGTTCGACATGCACCATATCGTCTCCGACGGGGTTTCAATGGACGTGTTAGTCGAGGAACTCGTTCTCCTGTACGGCGGTGAGTCGTTAGAGCCTTTGCGCATTCAATACAAGGACTATGCGGTATGGCAACAGTCGGACGAACAAAAAGCGCAGTTGAAACGCGAGGAAGCTTACTGGCTGGACCATTACCGGGGCGAACTGCCGGTTCTGGAAATGCCGACGGACTATAAGCGTCCTGCCGTGCAGAGCTTTGAGGGACAAACGCTGACGTCCTTCGTGAACGAGGCAACGAACGAAGGTTTGAAGCAGCTGGCCGCTCAAAGAGGAGCGACGCTGTACATGGTGCTGCTTGCGGCATATACCGTGCTTTTGCATAAATATACAGGTCAGGACGATTTGATCGTCGGAACGTCGATTGCGGGCAGAACACATGGAGACACGCAGCCTTTGATCGGAATGTTTGTCAATACGTTGGCGCTCCGCAATTATCCAGCTTCGGAGAAGACCTTCCTGTCGTATCTGGAAGAAGTGAAGGAAACGACCTTAGGCGCTTACGAGCATCAGAATTATCCGTTCGAAGAGCTCATCGATAAAGTGCAGGTCAGCCGGGATTTGAGCCGTAACCCGCTGTTTGACACGATGTTCTCCCTGCAAAACCTGGAGGATAAAGAGTTTGAGCTGGAAGGGCTGCAATTGTCCCCGTACCCTAGCGAATACGGTATGGCCAAGTTCGACCTGAGTGTGGATGTTACGGAAGAAAACGGCGGCCTGGAGTGCAGCTTTGAATTCGCAACGGCTCTTTATAAAGAAAGCACGATCCGGCGGCTGTCGACTCATTTTGGTCATTTGCTTGCGGCGATCGTAAGCCGTCCGGATGCGAAGATTGCCGAGCTGAATTTGCTGACGGCAGAGGAAAAAGAGCAAATTCTCGGCGCGTTCCACCCGGCGCAGCCGGAAGCGGCTCCTGCGGCCGTGTTCCACCGGCTGTTCGAGGAACAGGCGGAGCGCACGCCGGAAGCGGAGGCCGTCGTGTACGAGAACGACCGGCTGACGTATGCGGAGCTGAACGAGCGGGCGAACCGCTTGGCGGCCACGCTGCGCGCAAGCGGCATCGGCCGGGAGTCGATCGTCGGCATTCTCGCCGAGCGTTCGGTGGACTTGCTGGTGGCCGTGCTGGCCGTCTGGAAAGCGGGCGGGGCGTATGTGCCGCTCGACCCGGATTATCCGGCGGACCGCGTGCGGTTCATGCTTGAAGACAGCGGAGCGAAGGTGCTGCTGACGCAAACGCCGCTGCAAGAGCGTGCCGAAGCCTGGCTTGGCGAAGAGGAGCTGGCGCTGGCAGCGGTGCTGTACCTGGACGACGAAGCGTCGTACAGCGAGGAGCGGGCGAATGCGGCGATTGGCTCCGGCATTGTTTCCGGCAAGCTGACGGATGCTGTGGACGACGGCGATGAGAGCCATCAGCATGTCGGCACCGACAGCTTCCATGAAGCCCGTCCGGAGGATCTGGCGTACGTGATCTATACGTCGGGAACGACGGGCAAGCCGAAGGGCGTGATGATCGAGCACCGCAGCCTGGTGAACACGGCGGCGGGCTACCGGCGGGAATACCGGTTGGATCAGTTCCCGGTGCGCCTGCTGCAGCTCGCCAGCTTCTCGTTCGACGTGTTCGTGGGAGATATCGCCCGGACGCTGTACAACGGAGGCACGATGGTGATTGTGCCGAAGGACGACCGGATCGATCCGTCTCGTCTGCACTACTGGATGGAGCGGGAGCGGGTCACCATCTTCGAATCGACGCCGGCGCTGATCGTGCCGTTCCTGGAGTACGTGCACGAGCAGGGGCTGGATATGAGCTGGATGGAGCTGTTGATCACGAGCTCGGACAGCTGCAGCGTGGCGGATTACCGGACCTTGCAGGAACGCTTCGGCTCGTTGTTCCGGATCATCAACGCATACGGCGTGACGGAAGCGGCAATCGACTCCAGCTTCTACGACGAGGAGCTGACGAAGCTGCCGCAGACAGGCCATGTGCCGATCGGCAAAGCGTGGCTGAATGCGAAATTCTACATCTTGGACGCGCATTTGAATCCGGTGCCGGTCGGGGTGCTGGGCGAGCTGGTGATCGGCGGAGTCGGCGTGGCGCGCGGGTACTTGAACCGTCCGGAGCTGACGGAAGAGAAGTTCATAGACAGTCCGTTCGCCGCGGGCGAGCGGCTGTACCGCACGGGCGACTTGGCGCGGTGGATGGAGGACGGGAACGTGGACTTCATCGGCCGGATCGACAACCAGGCGAAAATCCGGGGGTACCGGATTGAGACGGGCGAGATCGAGTCGCAGCTGCTGCGGGTGGAAGGCGTGCGCGAAGCGGTGGTGCTGGTTCGAAGTGACGCGAACGGGCAGAAGGCGCTATGCGCGTATTACACGCTGGATACCGGAGCGGAACTGGCAGTGAACGATCTGCGCGGCGCGCTGGCGCAGGAGCTGCCGGGCTACATGATCCCGTCGTACTTCGTGGAGCTGGAGCGCCTGCCTCTGACGCCGAACGGAAAGATTGACCGGAAGGCGCTGCCAGCGCCGGAAGGGGAAGCGGGAAGCGGAACGGAGTACGTCGCACCGCGCAATGAGCTGGAAACGAAGCTGGCGGCGATTTGGCAGGAGGTGCTGGAGCTTGCGAAGGAGATTGGCGTTCACGACAACTTCTTCGACATCGGCGGCCACTCCCTGCGGGCGACGACGCTGGTCAGCAAGGTGCACAAGGAACTGAGCGTGGATCTGCCGCTGCGCGACGTGTTCCGCCATTCCACGATCGAGAGCATGGCGGCCGCCATTTCCCGGCTGGATGAGCAGACATTCGTTGCCATTCCGGTGGCGGATGACCGGGAGGTGTACCCGCAATCTTTTGCTCAAAAACGTCTCTTTATCCTGAATCAACTGGAAGACGCGGAGCTTAGCTACAACATGCCGGAGGCGATGCTGCTGGAGGGGGCTTTGGACCGGGCAAGGTTCGAAGAAGCGTTCCGTAAGCTCATGGCGCGGCATGAAATGCTGCGCACCGGGTTCGAAATGGTGGATGGCGAAGCATCGCAGCGGGTTTACCAGGACTTGAATTTTGCCGTGGAGTTCTATCGAGTAGATGAGCAAGAGGCCGAAGAGACGGTTCGCCGTTTTGTCCGTCCGTTTGACTTGGCGAAGCCTCCGCTGCTGAGGGTAGGCCTTGTCGAGCTGGCTCCGGAACGCCATATTCTAATGTACGACATGCATCATATTATTTCCGACGGTGTCTCCATGGAAATCTTTGTTGAAGAATTCGTCCGCTTGTACGGCGGCGAGCAATTGGAGCCTCTGCGCATTCAGTACAAAGACTACGCCGTTTGGCAGCATTCGCAGGAGCAGAAGGAACGGCTTCAGCGTCAGGAGGCGTACTGGCTGAACATGTTCCAAGGCGAGCTTCCGGTGCTGGAAATGCCAACCGACTATCCGCGTCCGGCCGTGCAGAGCTACGAAGGCCAAACGCTGGAGTTTTTCTTCGACGCTTCGAAAACTGACGGCCTAAGGCAACTGGCCTCGGAAACGGGCACGACGCTGTTTATGGTGTTGCTTGCGGCATATAATGTCCTTCTGCATAAATATTCAGGTCAGGAAGATGTGATCGTTGGTACGCCGATTGCCGGAAGGAATCATGGAGATGTGCAGCCGTTAATCGGGATGTTCTTAAACACGCTGGCGATCCGCAGTTATCCGGCTTCGGAGAAGACATTCCTGTCATACCTGAACGAAGTCAAAGAAACGACCCTCCACGCCTTCGAGCATCAAAACTATCCGTTCGAAGAATTGGTGGAAAAGGTGCAAGTCACCCGTGATTTAAGCCGCAATCCGCTCTTCGACACGCTGTTTACGATGCAGAATACGGAGAATGAGGAATTTGAGCTGGAAGGGCTTCGCCTGATTCCTTATCCGAGCGCACTGGATACCGCAAAGTTTGATATCAGCTTGGATGTGGGCGAGGAGAACGGCGGCTTGGATTACAGCTTCGAATATGCGACGGCTCTCTACAAAAGGGAGACGATTGAACGGCTGGCGAAGCATTACGAGCAGCTGCTCGTGACGATCATAAGCCGTCCAGATGCGAAGATCGCCGAGCTGAACTTGTTGACGGCAGAGGAAAAAGAACAAATTCTCGGCACGTTCAACCCCGCGCAGCCGGAAGCGGCTCCTGCGGCCGCGTTCTACCGGCTGTTCGAGGAACAGGCGGAGCGCACGCCGGAAGTGGAGGCCGTCGTGTACGAGAACGACCGGCTGACGTATGCGGAGCTGAACGAGCGGGCGAACCGCTTGGCGGCCACGCTGCGCGCAAGCGGCATCGGCCGGGAGTCGATCGTCGGCATTCTCGCCGAGCGTTCGGTGGACTTGCTGGTGGCCGTGCTGGCCGTCTGGAAAGCGGGCGGGGCGTATGTGCCGCTCGACCCGGATTATCCGGCGGACCGCGTGCGGTTCATGCTTGAAGACAGCGGAGCGAAGGTACTGCTGACGCAAACGCCGCTGCAAGAGCGTGCCGAAGCCTGGCTTGGCGAAGAGGAGCTGGCGCTGGCAGCGGTGCTGTACCTGGACGACGAAGCGTCGTACAGCGAGGAGCGGGCGAATGCGGCGATTGGCTCCGGCATTGTTTCCGGCAAGCTGACGGATGCTGTGGACGACGGCGATGAGAGCCATCAGCATGTCGGCACCGACAGCTTCCATGAAGCCCGTCCGGAGGATCTGGCGTACGTGATCTATACGTCGGGAACGACGGGCAAGCCGAAGGGCGTGATGATCGAGCACCGCAGCCTGGTGAACACGGCGGCGGGCTACCGGCGGGAATACCGGTTGGATCAGTTCCCGGTGCGCCTGCTGCAGCTCGCCAGCTTCTCGTTCGACGTGTTCGTGGGAGATATCGCCCGGACGCTGTACAACGGAGGCACGATGGTGATTGTGCCGAAGGACGATCGGATCGATCCGTCTCGTCTGCACTACTGGATGGAGCGGGAGCGGGTCACCATCTTCGAATCGACGCCGGCGCTGATCGTACCGTTCCTGGAGTACGTGCACGAGAAGGGGCTGGATATGAGCGGGATGGAGCTGTTGATCACAAGCTCGGACAGCTGCAGCGTGGCGGATTACCGAACCTTGCAGGAACGCTTCGGCTCGTTGTTCCGGATCATCAACGCCTACGGCGTGACGGAAGCGGCGATCGACTCCAGCTTCTACGACGAGGAGCTGACGAAGCTGCCGCAGACAGGCCATGTGCCGATCGGCAAAGCGTGGCTGAATGCGAAATTCTACATCTTGGACGCGCATCTGAACCCGGTGCCGGTCGGGGTGCTGGGCGAGCTGGTTATCGGCGGAGTCGGCGTGGCGCGCGGGTACTTGAACCGTCCGGAGCTGACGGAAGAGAAGTTCGTAGACAGCCCGTTCGCCGCGGGCGAGCGGCTGTACCGCACGGGCGACTTGGCGCGGTGGATGGAGGACGGGAACGTGGACTTCATCGGCCGGATCGACAACCAGGCGAAAATCCGGGGGTACCGGATTGAGACGGGCGAGATCGAGTCGCAGCTGCTGCGGGTGGAAGGCGTGCGCGAAGCGGTGGTGCTGGTTCGAAGTGACGCGAACGGGCAGAAGGCGCTATGCGCGTATTACACGCTGGATACCGGAGCGGAACTGGCAGTGAACGATCTGCGCGGCGCGCTGGCGCAGGAGCTGCCGGGCTACATGATCCCGTCGTACTTCGTGGAGCTGGAGCGCCTGCCTCTGACGCCGAACGGAAAGATTGACCGGAAGGCGCTGCCAGCGCCGGAAGGAGAAGCGGGAAGCGGAACGGAGTACGTCGCACCGCGCAATGAGCTGGAAACGAAGCTGGCGGCGATTTGGCAGGAGGTGCTGGGGCTTGCGAAGGAGATTGGCGTTCACGACAACTTCTTCGACATCGGCGGCCACTCCCTGCGGGCGACGGCGCTGGCGGGCAAGGTATTTAAGGAGTTAAACGTCAACCTGCCGCTGCGCGACGTATTCCGTCACTCGACGATTGCGGCGATGGCCGAGGCGATCGCCCGGATGGAACGGCGGGAGCATGAGGTCATTCCTCAAGCGGAGGAGAGAGAGTACTACCCTCTGTCCTCTGCACAAAAACGGCTGTTCATTCAGCACACGCTGGATGGAGCGGATCAGCTTTACAACATGCCGGAGTTGGTGCAGGTGGAAGGCGAGTTTGATTTAGACCGGTTGGAAGCCGCCTTGCGGAAATTGATAACACGGCACGAATCGCTGCGCACCGGTTTTGAAATCGTGAAGGGCGAAGCGGTTCAGCGGATTTACCCGCAGGTGGATTTTGCTATCGAGCATCATGAAGCGGATAAAGCGGATGCGGCTCAAATCGAGCAGATCGTTCGCAGCTTTGTTCGTCCGTTTGATCTCGGCAAGCCGCCGCTGTTGCGAGCCGGGATCATCGGGCTGGAGCCGAACCTGCATATTCTCCTTTTCGACATGCACCATATCGTGTCCGACGGCGTATCGATGGAGATTGTGATCGATGAGTTATCGAGTTTCTACGCCGGGGAAGAACTGCCGCCACTGCGCATTCAATACAAGGATTATGCCGTTTGGCAGCAGTCGAAGGCCCACCGAGATCGGATCGGGCGGCAGGAAGCGTACTGGCTGCAAACCTTCGAAGGCGAGCTGCCGACGGCGGACCTGCCGATGGATTACGAACGGTCTGCGGTTCGCAGCTACGAAGGCGCGCATCTGGAGTTCGACGTTGAAGCTTCTCTCTCTGCGCGGGTGCGCGAATTGGCGGCCGAGCGTGAAAGCACGTTGTTCATGGTGCTGCTTGCGGCTTATACCGTGCTGCTGTCCAAGTACAGCGGGCAGGAGGACTTGGTCGTGGGCACCCCGGTGGCGGGAAGAACAAACGACGATTTGGAACCGGTCATCGGGATGTTTGTCAATACGCTGGCGATCCGCAATCGTCCGTCGGGCGACAAAACGTTCTTGTCCTACCTGGAAGAAGTGAAGGAAACGGCTTTGGGCGCTTTCGAGAACCAGGATTATCCATTCGAGGAACTCGTGGAGCGTTTGAATGTGAAGCGGGAGCCGGGCCGCTTCCCGCTGTTCGATGCCGTTTTCGACTTGCAAAATATTGAAGAACGAGACGCCGAACTGGAAGGGGTCAGCCTGAAGACTTACGAGCTTGACCATTTGGAAGAAGCGAAGTTCGATCTGACGCTGTTTATGTATGAAAACAACGGGGCGCTGAGCGGGGGCTTCTTCTACGCCGCCAAGCTGTTCAAAGAAGCGATGATCCGCACCTTGACTGAGGATTACCTGCGGGTACTGTCTCAAATTGTGGAAAATCCGCAACTCGAGCTAAGCCGGATTGAATGTCACAAACCGTCGGCAGGCGCAAAGAGTGCCGTCGATACGATCGAATTCGCGTTTTAATCTTACAAGCGCGCCTCCGCCGTCAAGCGAAAGCGGCGCGCATCCCAAGGAAGACGGCGAACAACGTCCAAGCCCGTAAACGCGCAGGCCGAAAGCAAGCTTTTTCGGACCTGCGCCTGGGCAAGGGGTTACTTCATTTTTAGGGGAGGTACGAATGAAATCTTTATTTGAAAAGGAAGAACGGTACTGGAGCGGCAAGTTTGACGCCGATGACAGCCTGAGCTTCCTTCCCTACAGTCAATCCTCCAAATTATCCGCCGACGGGGAAGCTTCGGCCGAGCCGGGCTTGCTTCACCGTACTCTGCCGAGCGAACTCTCGGAGAGAATCATTCGCCTCGCCAACGGTTCGGATTTGGCTTTGTACATGATTGTTTTGGCAGGAGTAAAAAGCCTGCTGTTCAAATATACCGGACAGGACCAAGTGCTGGTCGGCATGCCTTCTTATAGCGCAGACCCCGACGGGACTCCGCCGCCGCATGACATCTTGGTGATCAAGACGTCCGTAAGCCGCCAGACTACGCTGAAAACGCTCCTCGGGGGCATCAAAGCTTCCATCGGCGAGGCGCTGGAGCATCAGCATCTGCCTTTTCGAAAAATGGTGGAGCCGCTCCATCTGGACTATACGGGGGACGGCCTCCCGGTCGTCAACACCGTCGCATCTTTCGCCCCGATTCATCCGGTACCGCTGGGTAACCGGGTGGCGGCCGATACGGTTTTTCAATTTGACCGCCAAAACCACTCCATCAAGCTGGAAATAAGCTTTGACGGGCAGCGGTACGAGCGGGCATTTGTGGAACAGGCGGCCGACCATCTTGTTCGGCTGCTGTCCGTGCTTTTATTTCAGCCGGATCTGGAGCTTGGACAAGCCGATGTGCTGTCCCCAGACGAGAGGGAGACGCTGCTGAAGCGATTTAATGACACCGAAACCGGGTTCGAGCAGGGGAAAACGATTCACGGCTTGTTCGAAGAGCAGGCGGAGCTTTACCCGGACCACGTGGCCGCCGTCATGAATGAGCGGCAGCTGACCTACCGCGAGCTGAACGAGCGATCCAACCGCCTTGCACGGAAGCTGCGGGAGACGGGAGCAGAAGCGGACCAACTGGTAGCGATTCTGGCCGAACGCTCCCTTGATATGGTCGTCGGCATTCTGGCGATTCTCAAAGCGGGCGGAGCCTACGTGCCTGTCGATCCCGACTACCCGGAGGAGCGCATCCGCTTCATGATTGAGGATTCGGGCGCGCCGTTATTGCTGATTCAAAAGCATCTGCACGAGAAGACCGACTTCGCAGGAACGCGCCTCGAATTGGATGATTTTGTTTGGGGCGACAGAGGGGCGGACTCCGAAGGTGCGCTGGACACTTTGAACCTGGAGCCGATTTCCGGGCCGGGCAACCTGGCTTATGTCATCTACACGTCGGGAACGACCGGCAGGCCGAAAGGAACGCTGATCGAGCATAAGAACGTCGTGCGCCTCCTGTTCAACGACAAGAACCTGTTCGACTTCGGGCCGTCCGACACGTGGACGCTGTTTCACTCGTTCTGCTTCGATTTCTCCGTCTGGGAAATGTACGGAGCGCTGCTGTACGGAGGCAAGCTGGTCATCGTACCGCCGCTCACGGCGAAAAATCCGGCCGATTTCTTGGCGCTGTTAGGCCGCGAACAGGTTACGATTTTGAATCAGACGCCAACGTACTTCTACCAGCTGCTGCGTAAGGTCTTGGCGGACCATCCGTACGATCTGCGGATTCGCAACGTCATCTTCGGGGGCGAAGCGCTGAGTCCGCTGCTGCTCAAGGGCTTCAAGACGAAGTACCCGGAGACGAAGCTGATCAATATGTACGGCATTACCGAGACGACGGTTCACGTGACGTATAAGGAAATTACGTGGGTCGAAATGGAGGCGGCGAAGAGCAATATCGGCAAGCCGATCCCGACGCTGAGGGTGTACATCCTTGATGAAAACCGCCGCCCAGTGCCGATCGGCGTAGCGGGCGAAATGTACGTGGCCGGGGAAGGCCTGGCGAGAGGATACCTGAACCGTCCGGATCTGACGGCGGAGAAGTTCGTCGATTCCCCGTTTGCGGAGGGGGAGAAGCTGTACCGCTCGGGCGACTTGGCGGCTTGGCTGCCGGACGGCAACATCGAATACCTGGGCCGGATCGACCATCAGGTGAAAATCCGCGGGTACCGGATCGAGCTGGACGAAATCGAGACGCAGCTGCTGAAGATCGCCGCCGTGCAAGAAGCCAAGGTGCTCGACCGCGACGATGCGAACGGTCAAAAGCAGCTTGTCGCTTACTACGTCGCGGAAACGAGGCTGGCGGCGAATGAACTCAAGGAGGAGCTCGCCAAGCAGCTTCCGGGGTATATGATTCCTTCGCACCTTGTGCAGCTTTCGCGGATGCCGCTGACCCCCAACGGGAAAATCGACCGCAAAGCGCTGCCCGCGCCGGAGGAAGCCGCGGCCGGAGGAGCGGAATATGTCGCGCCGAGAACGTTGCTCGAAATGAAGATCGCCCGCGTCTGGCAGGATACGCTTGGCGTTCCGCAGGTCGGCGTAAAGGATAACTTTTTTGAGTTGGGTGGCAATTCGTTAAGTCTGATGAGGCTCGTTCAAGCCGTTTACGATGAAACGGGCATCGAGATACCGCTGAACCGCCAATTCCATCATGTAACCGTTGAAGCCATGGCTTTCGGAGAGGGGGATCTGGGCCTGGATAAAGGGGGAGACTCCTTCATTAAGCTGAATAAAGCAGGAGATCTGAGCGTGTTCTGCTTCCCTCCGGGCAGCGGCTTCGGCATCGGTTACCGGGAGCTCGCGAGCAGGCTCGACGGCCGGTTCGTTCTCTACGGCATTGATTTTATCGACGATGCCGCCGATTACGAGGCCATGCTGAACCGTTATGTGGACGAGATTGTCTGCATCCAGCCGGAAGGACCTTACGTGCTGCTCGGCTACTGCTTTGGAGGCAATCTCACGTTCGAGGTAGCCAGAACGATGGAGAAAAGAGGGTATTCCGTAACGGACGTGCTCATGGTGGATTCGTGGATTAAGGACACGCTGACGCCTCCCGAAACGTCGGAGAAAGAGCTTGAAGAAACGCTTGCCGATTTCGACGAAGAAGAGAAGGAATTAATGAGCAATCCGCTCGTGCGGGAGCGGGTTCATCGGAAGGTCAAAGCGACCTTGACGTACGAAGCGCAGCTTATTAATTCCGGCACGATCCCGGCCCGGATTTACGAGCTGATTGCGAAAGACAGCGAAGCGTTCCGCCTGGAGCACCAATTGCCGTCCTGGCGGGGGGCAACGACGCAAGCTTACGCCGATTACCGGCTGGAGGGCGCACACGAGGAATTGCTGGAACTCGCGCGCGTGGACGAAACGGCCGTTGTCATCCGGGACATCTTAGAGCAAGTCAAGCGGCAGATCGAAGCGGAGGCCGGGGTACTGCATGGAAGCTGACCGGCAGCAGTCTGTTCAAGAACAAGGCACAGCGGCGCCTTCCAAGCGCCAAACCGCTTACGCCACCTGGAAAGCGTTCCGCTGGCTGATGTCCTATGTAAGCCGTCACAAAGCCTGGATGATCGTCGGTACCTTGTCCGCAATTGCAGCCGCCGTTATTGAGATATGGACGGGAAGTTTGATCGAGCAGCTGACCACCCAGGCCGAGAAGGGAGCGGGGCCAATCGTTCTGCAAATCGTGTACACGGTCTTTGCGGTCATCTTGATCGGTGTGCCGGCGAAGTATTTCATGAGCTTCGGCGTGGAGCGAAGCAGCGCCTCTGCGGTGCAGGATATCCGCAACCATGTCATGCGTCATATCGGCAAACTCCCGGTCTCCTATTTGGAAAAGCAGCACTCCGGCGACGTGTTGTCGCGGATCAACAACGACCTGCAGCTCATCCAGCAGTTTATGATTCGGGACCTTGCCCAGTGGTTTTATCATCCGCTATTGTTCATTGGCTGTTTCGCTTATTTGATCTACCTCCAATGGGAGCTGATGCTGTACAGCCTGCTGTTATTTCCTGTAGCGCTGCTGGTTTCCCAATGGATCGGCAAGCAGTTGGAGCGGTTGACGGAGGAAGCCCAGGCGAACATGGGCCGAATGAACGTCAACCTCCAGGATACGCTTGGGGGTATGCCTATTGTAAAAAGCTACCTGCTATCCGGCATGTTATCTCGCTCCTACCAAGTGCTGCTGCAATTGACGGCCCAAAAAAAGCTGGCCGTGAAAAAGCGGGAAGCCTGGGTCAATCCGTTGCTTTCCACGCTGATGATCAGCCCGATCATTTTCGCCGTCAGTTACGGAAGCTATTTGATCTACCAAGGGCAGCTAGGCGCGGGGGAGCTGGTCGCCTTCCTGTACTTGCTGAATCTGTGTCTGGAGCCGCTGGAGCATATTCCCGAGCTCATCACACGGACGTTCGAAATGGCCGGTGCCCTCAGAAGGGTCTCCGAAATCGTCGAGCAGCCGACCGAAACGGAAAATGGCCATTCGCTTCCGAAAGCGAGCGCCGCCCCCATCGAGTTTCAGAAGGTAACCTTCGGGTATGAGGAGAGCTCCCCGATCCTGCGGAATGTTAGCTTTTCGGTGCCGGAAGGGAAGACGATCGCGCTTGTCGGAGCGAGCGGCGGAGGGAAGAGCACGGTGTTTAAGCTTGTATACGGCTTTTATCCGCTTCCGGAGGACCAGGGTGAGATCCGCGTGTTCGGCAGCCTGATCCACGGTGCTGATCCGGAGCAGCTTCGGTCGCATTTTTCCGTGGTAACCCAGGATTCATATTTGTTTAGCGGCACGATCGCCGAAAATATCGGCTACGGGCGGGAAGAAGCGTCGATGGACGAGATTATCGAAGCCGCCAAAGCCGCTCAGGCGCATTCCTTCATTATGCAGCTTGCGGACGGCTACCAGACGTACGTCGGAGAGCGCGGAGGCTTTTTGTCCGGCGGGCAGCGCCAGCGCATTGCAATGGCCCGGGCTTTTCTGAAGGATGCTCCCGTTCTGCTGCTGGACGAGCCAACGTCGGCTCTTGATCCGGAGTCGGAAAGCGCGGTTCAGGAAGCGCTCAACGTATTGATGAAGAATAGAACGACCATGGTTATTGCCCACCGGCTTTCTACTGTTCAAAACGCCGACGAAATTTGGGTCATGGAACAGGGGAATATTGTTGAAAAGGGCACTCATGAACAATTGCTGGAGAGGAAGGGACTGTACGCCCAGTCGTACTACCAGGAATTTACCGATTCTGCCGAACGCAGGGAGGTGGCGTACACATGAAAAAGGGCGGATGGCTCTCGCAAGTGAAAGAACTCGGCTACTTGCTGACCTTTATGAACCGCAAGCGCAAAACCCAGTACGCCATTGGCCTGGCCGTGACGGCGCTCACCCAGACATTGTTCCTGATCGCCTTCAGTTTGGTCGTACATAACTTGGTTGATTTCGCCGTGTCTCGAGATACGTCCCTGATGGTGGAAGCCTTTATTATTTTGGGTGCGGCGCTGTTCCTGGAAAATGTGATTTCTCCCGGGTTCATTTACTTATACCAGCGCAGTGTCGAGCTGACTGTGCTGAATATCCGCGAACGTCTTTACGACAAGCTGTGCCGGGTGCGGCCGAGATTTCTGGAACAGACGCACCATGGGGACTTGCTGTCGCGGGTGAACAACGACGTAACGACCGTTGAGTTTACATTTTCGCAGGCTTACTTCGTTTTGCTGCTTCAAATTGTTTTTTGCATCGGCTCCATTGTCTTCATGGTGTTGATCGATTGGCGGTTTGCCGGCGTATCCTTCGTCATTCTGCTGCTGTCCTCCGTGGTCAGCCTGAAATTTGCGCGGGATATTCGAGCCTTGTCCGAACAAGGCTTGCAAACGCTCGGTAAAATGACCGAAAAATTCAAAGATTTTATGGGCGGCATTCAAATTGTGAAGCTGTTCCGCATCCGTACGATTTACAACCAGTACGAAGCGTTGAACGAACAAATGACGCAGACGCTTCGGCAAACTGCGCAGAAGAATGGCATGCAGGCTGCGGTGAACCATTTTATCAGCTACGTCACGTTCTGCGGCATCATCGTCATCGGCAGTCTTCTTTATGCCTACGGACTGATGGGAATGGGAAGCGTCGCCGCCCTGGCGGTTCTGCAAGTGAATCTGACGCACGCCTTGTTGAACTTGGGGATGGTTCTGTCGATGACCCAAAATTCGCTCGCGGGCGCTCACCGGATTCAAGAGGTACTTAGAGAGGAAGAGGAGCCGGAGCGTTTGGGATCTCCTCACAGCGAGCTCATGTCAGAGGCTGCGGTGGAGTTTCGCGATGTGGAATTTTCCTATCAGGCAGATAAAAAGGTGCTTGTCGACATGTCCATGCAGGTGTTTCCCGGCCAGGTCGCCGCTATCGTGGGGGCCAGCGGCAGCGGCAAAAGTACGCTGATCAAGCTGCTGCTCGGCTTTTATCCTGTGGACAGCGGAGAAATCCTGCTCCAAGGCAAACCGTTCGGCCATTACACGCTGGACGAAATCCGCAGGCAGATTGCATACGTTCCGCAGGAGCCGTTCTTATTTACCGGCACGATTGAGGAAAACATCCGCTACGGCAACCCGGATGCAACGGATGAAGAAGTGATTGAAGCGGCCAAAGCGGCGTATGCTCACCATTTCATTCATGAACTTCCGGAACAGTATAAAACGCCGGTGGGAGAGAGAGGAGCGTCGTTGTCGGGCGGACAAAGGCAACGAATTGCGATTGCCCGGGCGATTCTCAAAAACGCCCCGATTCTGCTGCTGGACGAAGCGACTTCCGCGCTGGATAACGAATCCCAGCATTGGGTGCAGCAGGCCTTGAACGTTTTGATGAAGGGGCGCACCACCATTCTGATCGCGCACCGTCTCAGCACCGTGGAACTTGCGGATTTGATTACCGTCATGAATCAAGGCACGGTCGTCGAGCGGGGCCGCCATCAGGATCTGCTGGCGCTCGGGGGTTATTACGCCCGGCTGTACGGTTAGCCTATCTACAAACAATCTCTAAAACGGGAGTGTGTCGATGTGAGAGAGAATACCAACGAGCAATATGGATTAACGCAAGCCCAGCGCCGAATATGGTTCATGGAAATTATGAATCCGGGAACGTCCATCACGATGCTTTCCGCAACCTACCAAATTATGGGCGAGATCGACACACAGCTTCTGGAGCAAGCGGCGGCAGAGATCGTCAAAACCTATGACGCTTTCCGAATCCGCATTAGCGGGGATTTGCAAAATCCAACGCAGTGGTTCGAAGATCCGGAGAATGTCCAAGCCAGGATAAGCCGCCTCGAATTAAGCACAACCGAACAATTCTATGCTTGGGTGAAAGAAGTAAGCGAAAAACCGGCCAGCGTGTTTGACGAATACCTCCACCAATTTACGATTATCCATTTCGCGAACGGCCAGGTATGGCTCAATTTGACGATAAATCATATTATCGCCGACGGTTTGTCCGTCACTGCCTTGCTGCATGCGGTGATGGAAAAATACCTGGAACTGCGCAAAGGCATCTCCAGCAGTTACCAGGCCCCTTCCTATCTGGATTATATTTCCGCGGAGCGTGAATATGAGCAATCGCAGCGTTATCAAAAAGGCAAGGAATACTGGCTGAAGAAGTACAGCACTTTGCCTGAAACGACCGGCATTAAATCGTATCCGCCATTCGCGATCGGCAGCGAAGCCAATAAACGGGCCATCACTTTGGACGGTTCCTGGTATGAACGCATTCTGGCCTTCAGCGAACAATATCAGGTCAGCTTATATACGTTATTTTTGTCCGCTATGTATGCCTTATTGTACAAGCTGACCGACAGCACCGATATTCCGGTCGGCACGGTTTTCGCCAATCGCACCAGCAAAAAGGAAAAAGAAACGATCGGCATGTTCGTCAGCACCGTGGCCACGCGGATTCGTCTGAATCCAGACGGGCACGTGCTTTCCTTGATCCAAACGGTTTCCAAGGAAAATACGGCGGATCTGCGGTATCAGAAATACCCTTATAACCAATTGATTCAGGATTTACGCGAACAACACGGCCGCAACGATCTTTCGGGGCTGTTCCGCACGTCTCTGGAATATCTGCCTTTGAAAATCGTGGAGTACGAAGAAATCAAGGTGCGTCTGGAGGCTCACTTCGCTAGGCACGAGATGGACGATTTGCTGCTGCGCTTCGACCATATGCTGAGTGAAGGCCATGTCATTCTCCATGCTTCCTATCGTACCGGCCTGTTCGAGACGGCCGAGATTGATCGGATTATGGAACAGTATGTAACTGTTCTGGACCAGTTTCTTCAGACTCCCGAACTGCCAGTACGCGAGATTTCTCTGCTGAGCGATGAGGAGAGACACCGCATTCTCAACGTGTTTAACCCGCCTGTGGCAGGGCTGAGCGAGGGAGAAGCGTTTCATCGGTATGTTGAAAAGTTGGCCCGGGAAATTCCGGATCATCCGGCAGTCGTCTACATGGACAAACAGCTGACCTACGGTGAATTGAACGAACGCGCTGAGCGGCTGGCTTCTCTCCTTCGTGAACAGGGCGTGGGAAGAGAGACGATTACGGGGATCTGGGCGGAGCGTTCGGTGGAACTGCTGGTCGGGGCGCTCGCCGTTTGGAAAGCCGGCGGAGCCTATGTACCGCTGGACCCCGATTATCCGGCGGAGCGGATTGAATACATGCTCAGCGATAGCGAAGCATCGGTGTTGCTTACGCAGCGTCATCTGTTGGAGCGGGCCGGAGGTTGGTTGGCCGATGACCGGCTGAAGCTTCAAGCTGTCTATGCCATGGACGATGAACAGATTTATAAGGGGGATGCCTTAGCCGTGGAATTTGAATCTGCCGGCAGCGCCCCGCAAGACTTGGCTTATGTGATTTACACCTCGGGTACGACGGGACGCCCGAAAGGCGTCATGATCGAGCACGGTAGTCTCGTGAATACGGCGGATGCGTACCGTCGCGAGTACCGGTTGGATCAGTTCCCGGTGCGGCTGCTGCAGCTGGCCAGCTTCTCGTTTGACGTGTTCGTCGGAGACATCGCGCGGACGCTGTATAACGGAGGCACGATGGTGATTGTGCCGAAGGACGACCGGATTGATCCGAACCGCTTATACGGCTGGATTCGGGAGCAAGACATTACGGTATTCGAATCGACGCCTGCGCTCATCCTGCCGTTCATGCAGCATCTTTATGAAGAAGGGCTGGACGTCAGCTCCATGCAGTTGCTGATTACCAGCTCGGATGCTTGCAGTGTCACCGATTACCGATTGCTGCAGGAAAGATTCGGCGGACAATTTCGCATCATCAACAGCTATGGCGTTACCGAAGCGGCCATTGACAGCAGCTTTTACGATGAGCCGCTGGACAAGCTGCCGCCGTCGGGTCATGTGCCGATCGGCAAAGCTTGGCTGAACGCCCGGTTTTACATTGTCGATGCCGCGTTAAAGCCGGTTCCTGTAGGGGTTCCGGGCGAGCTTGTCATCGGCGGCGCCGGGGTGGCGCGCGGGTACTGGAACCGTCCGGACCTAACCGCCGAGAAGTTTGCGGACAGCCCGTTTGTGCCGGGTGAACGTCTGTACCGGACAGGCGATTTGGCCCGCTGGCTGGAAGACGGCAACGTCGACTTCATCGGCCGGATCGACTATCAGGTGAAAATTCGCGGGTTCCGGATCGAACTCGGCGAAATTGAAACGGCCCTGCTGGGTTTTCCGGGCGTCAAGCAGGCTGTGGTGACCGACCGTATGGACGAGCAGGGGCAAAAGTATTTGTGCGGCTACGTGGCGGCGGATGCTTCCTTGCAGCTGAGCGATCTGCTGTCCCAATTGAAGCAAGAGCTGCCGGCGCATATGGTCCCGGCCCGGCTGGTGTCTCTTGATAAGCTTCCGCTCACGCCGAACGGCAAAATTGACCGTAAAGCGCTGCCTGAACCGACCGGAGAGATAGAAGCAGGACGTGAGCATGTGGCTCCTCGCACAACGCTGGAAACAAGACTTGCTCTCATTTGGCAGCAGGTGCTGGGGATTGCGCGAGTTGGAGTCCAAGACGATTTCTTTGACTTGGGTGGTCATTCCTTGCGGGCTTCCACGCTGGTTTCCAAGATTCGGAAAGAACTGCAAGTCGAGGTTCCGCTGCGGGACGTTTTCCGCTACACCACGATTGAACAGCTGGCCCAAAGAATTGGCGGTTTAAGGAAGCAGGAGGCGTATGAGATTACAAAGGCGGCTGAGGCCGAGTACTATCCGGTTTCATCCGAGCAAAAGCGTCTGTACGTCCTGCGCCAGCTTGACGGGGCCGAGCGCAGCTACAATATGTCGGCGGCGCTTCTTCTCGAAGGCAAGCTGGACCGCATGCGCGCCGAGCACGCGTTCCGGGCGCTGATTCAGCGCCATGAGACGCTGCGTACCGGGATCGAGCAGGTTCAAGGCGAGCTTGTACAGCGCATCTATGACGAGGTGGAGTTTGCTGTGGATTATTTCCATGCAAGCGAGCGGGAAGCGGAACAAGTGGTGGAAGCTTACTATCGCCCGTTTGATCTGACCAAGCCGCCGCTTCTCCGCATCGGCCTGATCGAAGTCGCCGAGGATCGCCACATTCTGCTGTTCGATATGCACCATATCGTCTCGGACGGCATTTCGACAGCGCTGCTCTTCGACGAGTTCAGCCGCCTGTATCGGGGCGAGGAGCTGGCTCCGCTGCGCATTCAATACAAAGATTATGCCGTTTGGCAGCATTCCGAAGCCTACGGGCAGATGCTCCAGCCGCAGAAGGAGTACTGGCTGGAACAGCTGTCGGGCGAGCTGCCGGTCTTGGAGCTGCCGACGGACTTCCCGCGGCCTGCGGTGCAAAGCTTTGACGGACGGACCGTGAAGTTTTATATCGGGAAAGAGAGGACGGAGAAGCTGAAAGAGCTGGCGGCACGGACGGGGACGACCCTGTACATGGTGCTGCTGTCGGCTTACTCCATCCTTATGCATAAATATTCGGGTCAGGAAGATCTGATCGTGGGAACGCCGATTGCCGGAAGAACGCAGGATGAAGTGCAGCCGATCGTAGGGATGTTTATCAACACGCTGGCCATTCGCAGCCGTCCAGAGCGTTCCAAACCTTACCTTTCGTACCTGGAAGAAATCAAGGACATCACGCTCGGGGCTTTCGAACACCAAAATTATTTGTTCGAAGACTTGGTGGAAAGTCTTTACATTCCGCGCGCGACCGGCCGGAATCCGCTCTTTGATACGTTCTTCTCCCTGCAAAATACGGAGAACGAGCAAATTGTCATCGAGGGGCTGGAGCAATCGTTTTATCTGCTGGAGAACCGAACATCCAAGTTCGAGCTGCTCATGGATATTTCGGAATTGGACGGTCAGCTCGAATGCCGGTTGGAGTACGCTACGGCTTTGTATAAACAGGAGACCGCGGAGCGGTTCGCCAGACATTATGACAAACTGCTCGAAACCATCGCAGCAGCGCCGGACGGGGATATTGCCTCGCTGGAAATGCTCACGGAGGAGGAAATCCGCTTGCTGGTGCGCGGTTTCAACGATTCGGAGGCGGACTACCCGCGGCAGCAGACGATTCACGGCTTGTTCGAAGAGCAGGCGGAGCTTTACCCGGACAACGTGGCCTCCGTCATGAACGAGCGGCAGATGACCTACCGCGAGCTGAACGAGCGATCCAACCGCCTTGCGCGGAAGCTGCGGGAGACGGGAGCAGAAGCGGACCAACTGGTAGCGATTCTGGCCGAACGCTCGCTCGATATGGTCGTCGGCATTCTGGCGATTCTCAAAGCGGGCGGAGCATATGTGCCTGTCGATCCCGACTACCCGGAGGAGCGCATCCGCTTCATGATCGAGGATTCGGGCGCGCCGTTATTGCTGATTCAAAAGCATCTGCACGAGAAGACCGACTTCGCAGGAACGCGCCTCGAACTGGATGATTTCGTTTGGGGCGACAGAGGGGCGGACTCCGAAGGTGCGCTGGACGCTTTGAACCTGGAGCCGATTTCCGGGCCGGGCAACCTGGCTTATGTCATCTACACGTCGGGAACGACCGGCAGACCGAAGGGAACGCTGATCGAGCATAAGAACGTCGTGCGCCTTTTGTTCAACGACAAGAACCTGTTCGACTTCGGGCCGTCCGACACGTGGACGCTGTTCCACTCGTTCTGCTTCGATTTCTCCGTCTGGGAAATGTACGGAGCGCTGCTGTATGGAGGCAAGCTGGTCATCGTACCGCCGCTCACGGCGAAAAATCCGGCCGATTTCCTGGCGCTGCTGGGCCGCGAACAGGTCACGATTTTGAACCAGACGCCAACGTACTTCTACCAACTGCTGCGTGAGGTCTTGGCGGACCATCCGTACGATCTGCGGATTCGCAATGTCATCTTCGGGGGCGAAGCGCTCAGTCCGCTGCTGCTCAAGGGCTTCAAGACGAAGTACCCGGAGACGAAGCTGATCAATATGTACGGCATTACCGAGACGACGGTTCACGTGACGTATAAGGAAATTACGTGGGTCGAGATTGAGGCGGCGAAGAGCAATATCGGCAAGCCGATTCCGACGCTGAGCGTGTACATCCTGGATGAAAATCGCCGCCCTGTGCCGATCGGCGTAGCAGGTGAAATGTACGTGGCCGGGGAAGGCCTGGCGAGAGGATACCTGAACCGTCCGGATCTGACGGCGGAGAAGTTCGTCGATTCCCCGTTTGCGGAGGGGGAGAAGCTGTACCGCTCGGGCGACTTGGCGGCTTGGCTGCCGGACGGCAACATCGAATACCTGGGCCGGATCGACCACCAGGTGAAAATCCGCGGGTACCGGATCGAGCTGGACGAAATCGAGACGCAGCTTCTGAACGTCGAGGGCGTGGAAGAAGCGGTGGTGCTCGCCTGTCAGGACGGCGGGGGCGAGAAGGCGCTTGTCGCCTACTTTGTGGCGGACCGGACGCTGACGGTCAGTGAAATGAGAACCTTGCTGGCCCAGGGAATGCCGGGGTACATGATCCCGTCGTACTTCGTGCAGCTGGAGCGCATGCCGCTGACGTCCAACGGCAAAGTGGACCGCAAAGCGCTGCCGGAGCCGCAAGGCGGCTTGCAAACGGGCGTCGAATACGTAGCGCCGCGTAACCGGACGGAGTCCCAGCTTGTGAAGATCTGGGGGGAAGTGCTGGGTTACTCCGGCATTGGAGTCCTGGACAATTTCTTTGAGCTCGGAGGCCACTCCTTGCGGGCGACGAACCTTGTCAGCAAGATTCGGAAGGAAATGAACGTCGAACTTCCGCTGCGCGATGTGTTCCGCTATACGACGGTAGAGTCGATGGCCGGGGTTATTGCCAGCTTGGAAGAAACGCAGCACAGCTCGATTCCGAAAGCGGAAGAGAAAGCGTACTATCCGGTTTCCTCCGCACAAAAAAGGCTGTACGTCCTGCACCAGCTGGATGACTCGGAGCTGAATTACAACCTCCCAAGCGCCTTGCAATTGGAGGGGGCTTTGAACGAGGCCAAATTGGAAAAGGCGCTGACTACTTTGGTGGCCCGGCACGATATGCTGCGCACCGGTTTTGAAATTGTGAATGGGGAGCCGGTTCAGCGTATTCATCCGTTCGCAGCTTTTAAGGTCCAGAAGCTTCAAGCAAGCGAAGATCAGGTTGCGGCCATTCTTGAAGGCTTCATTCAGCCTTTTGACTTGACCCAGCCGCCTTTGCTGCGCGCCCTGCTGATCGAACTGGAGAAAGAGAAATTCCTGCTCGCGCTGGATATTCATCATATTGGTTCGGACGGCCTTTCCATGGACGTGCTGCTGCGCGAATTCGTGCGGCTTTACAATGGAGAAGAATTGCCGGAGCTGCGGATTCAATACAAGGATTACGCCGTTTGGCAGCAATCCGAGGAGCAGCGCCAGCGCATCAGACGGCAGGAGGAATACTGGCGCGGGGTATTCAGCTCCGAGCTTCCGGTTCTTGAGCTGCCTCTCGACTTCTCCCGCCCGGCCGTCCAGCAGTTTGACGGTCAGACGCTCACGTTTACGCTGGATGCGGAGAAAAGCGAAGCTCTCAAACGGCTTGCCGGCGATTCGGGGGCGACGCTGTACATGCTTTTGCTGGCTGCGTACTCCGTATTGCTTCATAAATACGCGGGACAGGAAGATATCGTGGTCGGCACTCCGATTGCCGCCCGTTCTCACGCCGACCTGCAGCCGATTATCGGCATGTTCGTCAATACACTGGCCCTACGCTTGAATCCGGCGGCGGAGCGGACGTTCCTGGATTACTTGCAGGAAGTGAAGGAAACGACGCTTGGAGCCTATGAGCACCAGGACTATCCGTTCGAGGAGCTGGTGGAAGCTCTTCAGGTGAGACGGGATTTAAGCCGGAATCCGCTGTTTGACACCATGTTTTCTTTGCAAAAGCACGAAAGCTTGGATTTATCCCTGGAAGGCTTGCAATGGTCGCTGTTCGACATCGAGGAAAAGACGGCAAAGTTTGATCTTAGCTTAGATATCGTGGAAGCCGATAACGAGCTGGTTTGCAAGATCGAGTATGCTACCTCGTTGTTTAGACAGGAAACGATGGTACGGCTGGCGGCTCATTACGAGCAGCTTTTGGCGTCGATCCTGGCTCAGCCGGGTGCGCGTATTGCGGATTTGGATATTTTGACGGACAGCGAAAAGCATGATTTGCTGGTCGGGTTTGACGTGTCGTCTTCGGTTCTTGCGAAGCAACCCGCCGCAGAGGGTACAGGCTTGGAAGCGGATGAGTCGTGGAGAGAGAGAACGTTCCACGAGCTGTTCGAGGAGCAGGCGGAGCGCACTCCGGGAGCGCTGGCGGTTGTCTATGAAGACAGCAAGCTGACGTATGCGGAGCTGAACGCCAAAGCGAATCGTCTGGCGTATGCGCTGCGGGCGCGCGGGGTGAAGCCGGAGCAGGTGGTCGGCATTCTGGCCGGCCGTTCGGCGGAGCTGTTGATCGGGGTGCTCGCCGTATGGAAAGCGGGCGGCGCTTATGTGCCGCTCGACCCGGACTATCCGGCGGAACGGATCGAGTATATGCTCGCGGACAGCGGAGCGTCGGTGCTGCTCACGCAGACCCGCCTGCTGGAGCAGGTGGATGCTTGGCGCAGCGACGGAGCTCTAGTGCTGCAAACGGTGCTTGCGCTTGACGATGCCGCGACGTACAGCCTCGGAACGGCGGAAGCGGCTGCTGCCGAAACGCCCGCTACGGCAGAAGCCGAGAAGAACGTACAAGCGACTGATCTCGCATCGAATCCGGCGAATGTGAACAAGCCGCACGATTTGGCTTACGTCATCTACACCTCCGGTACGACGGGCCGTCCGAAGGGCGTGGCGGTGGAACACCGCAGCCTGGTGAACACGGCGGCGGGCTACCGGCGGGAATACCGGTTGGATCAGTTCCCGGTGCGGCTGCTGCAGCTCGCCAGCTTCTCATTCGACGTGTTCGTCGGCGACATTGCGCGGACGCTGTACAACGGCGGCACCATGGTCATCGTGCCGAAGGACGACCGGATTGATCCAACCCGACTCTACGGCTGGATTCGCGACTATGCCGTGACGGTGTTCGAATCGACTCCGGCGCTGATCGTGCCGTTCATGGAGCATGTGTATGCCGAGGGTCTGGATCTCAGCTCGATGCAGTTGCTGATCACAAGCTCGGATGCGTGCAGCGTAGCGGATTACCGCACCTTGCAGGAGCGCTTCGGCTCGCAGTTCCGTATTATTAACAGCTACGGCGTAACGGAAGCGGCGATTGACTCCAGCTTCTATGACGAGCCGCTGGAGAAGCTGCCGAAGACGGGCAGCGTGCCGATCGGGAAAGCGTGGCTGAACGCCAAGTTCTACATCGTGGATGCGAATCTGAAGCCGGTAGCGGTCGGGGTGTTGGGCGAGCTGATTATCGGCGGAGCGGGTGTGGCCCGCGGTTACTTGAACCGTCCGGATTTGACGGCGGAGAAATTCGTAGACAGCCCGTTCGCCGCTGGGGAGCGGCTGTACCGTACGGGCGACCTGGCGCGCTGGATGCCGGACGGCAACGTGGACTTCATCGGCCGGATCGACAATCAGGTGAAAATTCACGGCTATCGGATCGAGCTTGGAGAAATTGAAGCGGCCATGCAAAATGTTGCCGGCGTGCGTCAAGCGCTTGTCATCGATCGGACGGACGAGCGGGGGCAGAAATATTTGTGCGGGTATGTCGTAGCGGATTCCAGCTTCGATCTGGAAGGGCTTGTGGCCCATCTGGACGCCGCGCTGCCTTCCCATATGGTGCCTTCGCGCATCATGCGCCTGGATCAAATGCCGCTTACGCCGAACGGGAAGATCGACCGTAAAGCGCTGCCTGTGCCGGAAGGAAGCATTCGTGCCGAGGCTGCATACACGGCGCCTCGTACTCCTGCCGAGCAAGCACTTGCGTCGGTCTGGCAGTCGGTGCTGGGCGTGGATCAGGTCGGCACGATGGACAATTTCTTTGCGCTCGGCGGCGATTCGATCAAGGCCTTGCAGGTATCGTCCCGTCTTTTGCAAACGGGGTACAAGCTGGTCATGAAAGATTTGTTCCATTACCCGACGATTTCCGCCCTTAGTTTGCAGCTGCAAACGGCGGAGAGAACGGCAAGCCAGGCCGAAGTGACGGGAGAGGTCATCTTGACCCCGATTCAGCGCTGGTTCTTTGAACAAAATCCGGCCGACGTGCATCACAGCAACCAGGCGTTCACGCAGTTCTCCAAGCAAGGCTTTGACGAAGAAGCTTTACGCCAAGCGGTGCGTCAGCTTGTCGTGCATCACGATGCTCTCCGTACGGTTTACCGCCAAACCGAGAACGGCTATACCGCCTGGAACCGCGGCGCCGGGGAGAACGAAGCGCTGTTCGATCTGGAAGTGGTCGATTGCAAGGGAGCCCGCGACGTGAAAGAAGCGGTAGAGGCAAAGGCAAATGACATTCAAGCGAGCATCGATCTGGAAAACGGCCCGCTGGTGAAGCTTGGCTTGTTCCGCTGCGACGACGGCGACCACCTGCTCATCGCGATCCATCACTTGGTCGTAGACGGCGTATCCTGGCGGATTCTGCTTGAGGATTTTGCTGCCGGCTATGAGCAGGCGCTGCAAGGGCAGCCGATCCGTCTGCCGCTCAAAACGGATTCATTCCAAACGTGGGCGAAACAGCTCGCTGATTATGCGAACGGTCCGGCGATGGAAAGCGAGAGAGAGTATTGGCAGCATATCGAGCAATTGAGCTATGAGCCGCTTCCAAAAGATTTTGAACAAGGCAGATCCAAGCTGAAGGACAGCGGTCTCGTGACCGTTCGCTGGACAGCGGAGGAAACCGAACAGCTGCTGAAGCAGGCACACCGTGCTTACTGTACGGAAATGAACGATTTGCTGCTTGCCGCGCTTGGCCTCGCGGTACAAGCTTGGAGCGGCCGGGGACGCGTGCTGGTGAATCTTGAAGGCCACGGCCGGGAAGATATTTTGCCGGATGTGGACATTACGCGCACGGTAGGCTGGTTTACAAGCCAATTCCCTGTCGTTCTGGAGCCGGGTCACGCCCAGGCGCTCGGTCATCAGGTGAAACAGGTTAAAGAAAGCTTGCGCCGCATTCCGAGCAAAGGAATCGGCTACGGCATCCTGCGTTATTTGTCGGTGCCGCGTCACGGCGAGCGCTTCGCTTTGGAGCCGGAGATCAGCTTTAACTATTTGGGTCAGTTCGACCAGGATTACGAAAGCAGCGGCTCGCAGCCGTCTCCGTTCAGCCCGGGCTCCGATTCAAGCCCGAATGCAGTGATGGATTTTGTCCTCGATATCAACGGTATGGTCTCGGAAGGAGTGCTGGAACTCACGATCCGTTATGGGGAAATCCAGTATAAACGGGAAACGGTAGAGCGCCTGGGCACCCTGCTTCAATCGAGCTTGCGCGAAGTCATCAGCCATTGCGTATCGAAAGAGCGGCCGGAGCTTACGCCTAGCGACGTTCTGCTTCAAGATGTGACGGTGGAGGAACTGGAGCGGCTGGCTGAACATACGGCGGCGCTCGGCGAACTGGAGAATGTTTACACCCTGACTCCGCTGCAAAAAGGGATGTTGTTCCACAGCCTGCTGGATGCCGGTTCGGAAGCTTACTTCGAACAGGTGACCTTCGATCTGTACGGAAGCCTGAATGTCGAAGCCTTCACCCAAGGATTGGATACGCTGGTGCAGCGGAATGAGGCGCTGCGGACCAACTTTATTACCGGCTGGAGAGACGAGCCGATTCAAGTGGTATTCCGCGAGCGGAAGTGTGAAGTGTACTTCGAGGATATTCGCTCGGTAAGTGATGAAGACCCGGCGAAGACGATAGCCGATTTCGTCAGCGCGGATAAAGCGAACAAGTTCGATTTGGCCCGAGGCTCTCTTATGCGCGTGACAGTTTTGCGCACGGGCGACGAGTCCTATCATGTGATCTGGAGTCATCATCATATTTTGATGGACGGCTGGTGCATGTCCTTCATGATCAAGGAAGTGTTCGACACCTACTTCGCGTATCAGGAGAAGCGGACGCCGGAGCTTCCTCCGGTTACCTCGTACTCCCGATATATCGAATGGCTAGAAGCTCAAGATGCCGCGAAAGCTTCGCGTTACTGGTCCGAGTATTTGGCGGGTTACGATCAGCAGACCAGGCTGCCCCAGGAGAAAACGCAGCTGAAGCAGGGCTCTTTTGAAGCGGCTGAAATCGATGTGGAACTCAGCAAGGAACTGACCGGGCAAATCGAGCGGGTTGCGCGTCAGCAGCAGGTGACGCTCAATACGTTCATGCAGACCGTATGGGGACTGGTTCTACAGATATACAACAACAGCGAGGATGTCGTATTCGGCTCCGTTGTATCCGGGCGTCCGGCGGAAATTCCGGGCATCGAAAGCATGATCGGCCTGTTTATTAATACGATCCCGGTCCGTATTCAAGGCAAAGCTGAGGAGACGGTAGCCGATATCTTGAGAAAAACCCAGGATCAAGCGCTGGCATCGGGAGCTTACGAAACGTTCCCGCTGTTCGAAATTCAGTCGCTGAGCGAGCAAAAGCGCGACTTGATCAATCATATTATGGTCTTTGAAAATTATCCGATGGAAGAACAGATTGAGCAGGTGGTCGGCGGAGACAAAGAAGCGCTGAAAATCGCTAATATCCAGTCGCCGGAGCAAACGAACTACGACCTGGACATTACCGTCATTCCGGAAGAGCATATTATGCTGCGGTTTACGTACAATGCGCTGACGTACAGAGAGGAAGACATCAGGCAGATCCACGGTCACTTTGCCCGGGCACTGGAGAAGGTTGCGGCTAACCCGAACATCCGCGTGAATCAGTTGGAGCTTTTGACACCAGCGGAAAAAGACCAAATTCTCGGCGCGTTTAACCCGGCGCAGCCGGAAGCGGCTCCTGCGGCCGCGTTCCACCGGCTGTTCGAGGAACAGGCGAAACGCACGCCGGAAGCGGAGGCCGTTGTGTACGAAAACGACCGGCTGACGTATGCGGAGCTGAACGAGCGGGCGAACCGCTTGGCGGCCACGCTGCGCGCAAGCGGCATCGGCCGGGAGACGATCGTCGGCATTCTCGCCGAGCGTTCGGTGGACTTGCTGGTGGCCGTGCTGGCCGTCTGGAAAGCGGGCGGGGCGTATGTGCCGCTCGACCCGGATTATCCGGCGGACCGCGTGCGGTTCATGCTTGAAGATAGCGGAGCGAAGGTACTGCTGACGCAAACGCCGCTGCGAGAGCGTGCCGAAGCCTGGCTCGGCGAAGAGGAGCTGGCGCTGGCGGCGGTGCTGTATCTCGACGACGAAGCGTCGTACAGCGAGGAGCGGGCGAATGCGCCGATTGGCTCCGGCATGGTCTCCGGCAAGCTGACGGATGCTGTGGACGACGGCGATGAGAGCCATCAGCATGTCGGCACCGACAGCTTCCATGAAGCCCGTCCGGAGGATCTGGCGTACGTGATCTATACGTCGGGAACGACGGGCAAGCCGAAGGGCGTGATGATCGAGCACCGCAGCCTGGTGAACACGGCGGCGGGCTACCGGCGGGAATACCGGTTGGATCAGTTCCCGGTGCGCCTGCTGCAGCTCGCCAGCTTCTCGTTCGACGTGTTCGTGGGAGATATCGCGCGGACGCTGTACAACGGAGGCACGATGGTGATTGTGCCGAAGGACGATCGGATCGATCCGTCTCGTCTCCACCACTGGATGGAGCGGGAGCGGGTCACCATCTTCGAATCGACGCCGGCGCTGATCGTGCCGTTCCTGGAGTACGTGCACGAGCAGCGGCTGGATATGAGCGGGATGGAGCTGTTGATCACGAGTTCGGACAGCTGCAGCGTGGCGGATTACCGGACCTTGCACGAGCGCTTCGGCTCGTTGTTCCGGATCATCAACGCATACGGAGTGACGGAAGCGGCGATCGACTCCAGCTTCTACGACGAGGAGCTGGCGAAGCTGCCGCAGACAGGCCATGTGCCGATCGGCAAAGCGTGGCTGAATGCGAAATTCTACATCGTGGATGCGCATCTGAACCCGGTGCCGGTCGGGGTGCTGGGCGAGCTGGTGATCGGCGGAGTCGGCGTGGCGCGCGGGTACTTGAACCGTCCGGAGCTGACGGAAGAGAAGTTCGTAGACAGTCCGTTCGCCGCGGGCGAGCGGCTGTACCGCACGGGCGACTTGGCGCGGTGGATGGAGGACGGGAACGTGGACTTCATCGGCCGGATCGACAACCAGGCGAAAATCCGGGGGTACCGGATCGAGACGGGTGAAGTCGAAGCGAAGCTGCTGAGTGTAGGTGGCGTGAAGGAAGCGGTCGTCGTCGTCAGGGAAGATCAAGAAGGTCAGAAAGCTTTGTGCGCTTATTATACAGCAGAAGAAGGCTTGACGGCGGCGGACCTGAAGCGGGCGATTGCCAGCGAGCTGCCGGGGTACATGATCCCGTCGTACTTCGTGGAGCTGGAGCGCCTGCCTCTGACGCCGAACGGAAAGATCGACCGGAAGGCGCTGCCGGCACCGGAAGGGGGAGCAGGCGGAGGCCGCGAATACGTGGCGCCGCGCACCGAACTGGAGGCGAAGCTGGCCGCCATTTGGCAGGAGGTGCTTGTTCGGGAGAAGACGGTAGGCGTAACGGACAACTTCTTCGACCTCGGCGGACACTCCCTGCGGGCGACGACGCTTGTCAGCAAAATGCATAAGGAGCTAGGCGTTGAATTCCCGCTTCGCGACGTATTCCGCTACTCGACGGTTGAGGAAATGGCCGCGGCTATGGAGCGGCTGGAGATCGGCTCGTTCACGGCTATTCCGGCTGCGGAACCTAGCGAGTATTATCCGCTGTCTTCCGCTCAGAAACGTCTCTATATCTTGAACCAGCTGGAAGGAGGCGAGCTGAGCTACAACATACCGGGAGCAATGCTGCTCGAAGGGGAGCTCGACCGGCAGCGGTTTGAAGAAGCGTTCCGCGGGCTCGTAGCTCGTCATGAAACGCTGCGTACCGGCTTTGAGATGGTAAAAGGCGAAGCGGTTCAGCGGATTTACGAAGAAGCTGCCTTCCAGGTGGAATATGTGCAGATTAGCGGGGAGCAGGCGGAAGAAACGGTGCGCCAATTCGTTCGTCCGTTTGATCTGGCGAAGCCGCCACTTCTGCGGGTAGGCCTTGCCGAACTGGCGCCGGACCGGCACATTCTGATGTTCGATACGCATCATATCGTATCTGACGGCGTTTCGATGGACGTACTGATCGAAGAGTTCGTCCGCTTGTACAGCGGGGAGCCGTTGGAGCCGCTCCGCATCCAGTACAAAGATTATGCGGTATGGCAGCAATCGGACGAGCAGAAAGCTCAGCTTGCCAAGCAGGAAGCCTACTGGCTCGACATGTTCCGCGGAGAGCTGTCGGTTTTGGAATTGCCGACGGACTATCCGCGCCCGGCTATGCAGAGCTACGAGGGCCGCACGCTGCAATTGTTTATGCATAAGGAGAAAAGCGAGGGTCTGAAACGGCTTGCAGCCGAGAACGGCGCAACGCTTTACATGGTTCTGCTTGCGGCGTATAACGTGCTTCTGCATAAATATTCAGGCCAGGAAGACGTGGTGGTCGGTACACCGATTGCGGGAAGAAATCACAGCGACGTTCAGCAGCTGATCGGGATGTTCGTTAATTCCCTGGCTATCCGCAGTTATCCGGCTGCCGGTAAGACGTTCCTTGACTACTTAAAGGAAATCAAGGAGACGACGCTGGGCGCTTTTGAACATCAAAATTATCCGTTTGAGGAACTGGTGGATAAGGTGAATGTGGCTCGCGATTTAAGCCGCAATCCGCTGTTCGATACGATGTTTGCTTTGCAGAATACAGAGAATTTGGAAATCGAGCTTCCTGGACTGCATTTGTCAACGTATACCAGCGAGGAGATTGTTTCTAAATTCGATCTCAGCTTGGACGTCACGGAGATCGAGGAAGGCTTGGAATATTTGTTTGAATACGCCACTGCTCTTTATAAAACCGAAACGGTGGAGAAATTGGCCGCTCACTACTTGCAGCTGCTTGAATCCATTCTCCGCAACCCGTCGGCGACTATTGCCGAGCTGGGCATTTTGACACCGGCGGAAAAAGAGCAAATTCTCGGCGCGTTTAACCCGGCGCAGCCGGAAGCGGCTCCTGCGGCGGCGTTCCACCGGCTGTTCGAGGAACAGGCGGAACGCACGCCGGAAGCGGCGGCCGTCGTGTACGAGAACGACCGGCTGACGTATGCGGAGCTGAACGAGCGGGCGAACCGCTTGGCGGCCACGCTGCGCGCAAGCGGCATCGGCCGGGAGTCAATCGTCGGCATTCTCGCCGAGCGTTCGGTGGACTTGCTGGTGGCCGTGCTGGCCGTCTGGAAAGCGGGCGGGGCGTATGTGCCGCTCGATCCCGATTATCCGGCAGACCGCGTGCGGTTCATGCTCGAAGATAGCGGAGTGAAGGTGCTGCTGACGCAAACGCCGCTGCAAGAGCGTGCCGAAGCCTGGCTCGGCGAAGAGGAGCTGGCGCTGGCAGCGGTGCTGTACCTAGACGACGAAGCGTCGTACAGCGAGGAGCGGGCGAATGCGGCGATTGGCTCCGGCATTGTTTCCGGCAAGCTGACGGATGCTGTGGACGACGGCGATGAGAGCCATCAGCATGTCGGCACCGACAGCTTCCATGAAGCCCGTCCGGAGGATCTGGCGTACGTGATCTATACGTCGGGAACGACGGGCAAGCCGAAGGGCGTGATGATTGAGCACCGCAGCCTGGTGAACACGGCGGCGGGCTACCGGCGGGAATACCGGTTGGATCAGTTCCCGGTGCGCCTGCTGCAGCTCGCAAGCTTCTCGTTCGACGTGTTCGTGGGAGATATCGCGCGGACGTTGTACAACGGAGGCACGATGGTGATTGTGCCGAAGGACGACCGGATCGATCCGTCTCGTCTCCACCACTGGATGGAGCGGGAGCGGGTCACCATCTTCGAATCGACGCCGGCGCTGATCGTGCCGTTCCTGGAGTACGTGCACGAGCAGGGGCTGGATATGAGCGGGATGGAGCTGTTGATCACGAGCTCGGACAGCTGCAGCGTGGCGGATTACCGGACCTTGCAGGAACGCTTCGGCTCGTTGTTCCGGATCATCAACGCCTACGGCGTGACGGAAGCGGCGATCGACTCCAGCTTCTACGACGAGGAGCTGACGAAGCTGCCGCAGACAGGCCATGTGCCGATCGGCAAAGCGTGGCTGAATGCGAAATTCTACATCGTGGACGCGCATCTGAACCCGGTGCCGATCGGGGTGCTGGGCGAGCTGGTTATCGGCGGAGTCGGCGTGGCGCGCGGGTACTTGAACCGTCCGGAGCTGACGGAAGAGAAGTTCATAGACAGTCCGTTCGCCGCGGGCGAGCGGCTGTACCGCACGGGCGACTTGGCGCGGTGGATGGAGGACGGGAACGTGGACTTCATCGGCCGGATCGACAACCAGGCGAAAATCCGGGGCTACCGGATTGAGACGGGCGAAGTCGAAGCGAAGATGCTGAGTGTAGGTGGCGTGAAGGAAGCGGTCGTTGTCGTCAGGGAAGATCAAGAAGGTCAGAAAGCTTTGTGCGCTTATTATACAGCGGAAGAAGGCTTGACGGCGGCGGACCTGAAGCGGGCGATTGCCAGCGAGCTGCCGGGGTACATGATCCCGTCGTACTTCGTGGAGCTGGAGCGCCTGCCTCTGACACCGAACGGAAAGATCGATCGGAAGGCGCTGCCTGCGCCGGAAGGGGGAGCAAGCGCAGGCCGCGAATACGTGGCGCCGCGCACCGAACTGGAGGCGAAGCTGGCCGCCATTTGGCAGGATGTGCTTGTTCGGGAGAAGGCGGTAGGCGTAACGGACAACTTCTTCGACCTCGGCGGGCACTCCCTGCGGGCGACGACGCTGGTCAGCAAGGTGCACAAGGAGCTGAGCGTGGACCTGCCGCTGCGCGATGTGTTCCGGCACTCGACCATCGAAGCGATGGCCGAAGCGATCAGCCAATTGGAGCGGCAAGAACACCTCTCCATTCCGGTTCTGGATAAGAGGGATTACTATCCGCTTTCCTCCGTGCAAAAACGGCTGTACATCCAGCAGCAGATGGAAGGCGCCGAGCTTAGCTACAACATGTCCGGCATGACGGTTCTCGTCGGGCGCTTGGAACGAAATCAATTCGAGGCGGCGCTCAAAGGATTGATCGCTCGTCACGAAATTTTGCGAACCGGCTTCGAAATGGTCGACGGTGAACCGGTACAACGGATTTATCCGGACTTGAAGTTTGCCGTCGAGTATACGAAAGCGACGGAAAGTGAAACGAAGAGCATCGCAGACGGCTTTGTGCGCGTCTTTGATTTGGAGCGGCCGCCGCTGCTGCGTGTGGGCTTAGTCGAATGGGAAGCGGAGCGGCATCTGCTCATGCTGGACATTCATCATATCGTCACGGATGGCATGTCGATGGGCATCTTCGTCGAAGAGCTGCTGCGCCTGTATAACGGCGAGACGCTGGAACCGCTTCGGATTCATTACAAGGAATTCGCCGCTTGGCAGCAGTCCGAACCTGTAAAAGAGCGGCTGAAACGTCAGGAAGCCTACTGGCTGGACATGCTGGAAGGCGAACTCCCGACGCTTGAACTGCCTACGGACTTTATCAGACCTGCCGCTCGCAGCTTTGAGGGAGATGTGCTGCCTTTCAGCATCGACAAGCAGATGACCGACAGCTTGCAGCGCATCGCCGATGAGAACGGTGCCACCCTTTATATGGTGTTATCGGCGGTCTATTCGATCCTGCTCAGCAAGTACTCGGGACAAGAAGACTTCATTGTAGGCACGCCGGTTTCGGGCCGCACACATGCCGACCTGGAGCCGCTCATCGGAATGTTTGTCAACACTTTGGCGATTCGCCATTATCCGTCCGGGGAGAAGACGTTCCTCGCCTACTTGAACGAAGTTAAAGAAACGATGCTGGGGGCCTACGACCACCAGGATTATCCGTTCGAGGAGCTAGTGAAAAAGCTGCAGGCGCCGCGAGATCAAAGCCGCAATCCTGTATTCGATGTTATGTTTGCTCTGGAAACGAAGGAAGATAACGTTCACAGCTTCGGAGATATCAAGATCGAATCATATCCGGAAACCCATACGGTTTCCCAATTTGATCTTACCTTGGTCATTTCGTTGCTGGATGAGGGAATGAACGGGCAGTTTGAATATGCGACCAAGTTGTTTACGCGCAATCTGATCGATAATTTCGCTCAGGACCTGCTCGTGATCATCACCCAAATTTGCGAACAGCCTTCGGTGCTGTTGAAGGATATTTCCCTGAACGGGCAATCCGAACAGGAGCAAGATGTGCTAGAGGCCATTGATATTATTTTCTAATCCCTTACCCGGCTTGGGTGTATGCCGTATTTCTCTCGGCACGCATCCTGCCGGGTGTTTTTTTCCAAATGAAAGGGAAAAATCCACCACAGGAATCTGACGTCAAGTGCCGCTGAGTAACGATTTCAATTTATTAGAAAATCAACAAAACACAATCTTAGTTTACCTTTGGTATACTAAGAATCAAACCATTTAAACAGAGATAATTCCACCATAAAATCCGAATACCCGAAAAACGAAAAGAAGTAATTGCCGATCGTTGCAGACGAGTTTAATCTTTTGACTATGACACCAGAAGAACAACAAAAGGCACACGAAGACTACAGGAAGAAATACAGATATCTAAAACGTGCGCCGCGGCTACTCGTTTACTACTACCTCATAGGGGAAAAGTTCCGAAATACAATGGCCGAAATAGGCCGCAGGAAGGGCTGAGAGAGAGAGCCGACGACGTTCTGAGTAAGGAATTTCAACAGGAATGCTAGGCTTGGAATCGATCTCACCGGCAAAATTATGCCGCAAGCATAATCAGGTGGATCCGGACCTGCTCCAGCAGGTTTTCGAGCGGCTGGCTATGCAGATTTTGTCTAGGCATGGCTGTTCGATAGCAGACCGCAAAGCACTCCGGATTATCGACTCTACCACCGTTGCTCTTTGCTTGCGGAGGTACAAGTGGGCCGACTTTCGCAAGACCAAGGCAGGTATAAAGCTTCACCTCCGCCTTGCTTTTGCAGATACTCATGAGGTCCTGCCAGAGAAGGCAACCATTACGACAGCCAAGAAAATGACCGGACACAGATGGATGACCTTATCGAAGATGCCGGAATCACCTATGTGTTGACCGCGGTTACGTGGACTACAAATCATTCGATCGTTATTGCTCGGACGGGATATACTTCGTGACTCGCTCGCTTAAAGGAGAACACGGTGATCGAACCGCTCCAATCGCTTGAAATTTCAGAGGACAGCAAGGTCACCTTGGATGAATGGGTGCTGGTAGGTTCCACGCAAAAGCGGATGAAGCACAAGCTTCGCATGATGGCAACAACCGATTCACAGGGCAATTTTCTCATTCTGCTCACCAACCGTTTCGATCTGTCTTGCGATGAAATCAGTGAGATGTACCGCAGGCGCAGGGCCATTGAGACCTTCTTCAAATGGATGAAGCAGCACCTGAAGATTAAGCATTTCTATGGAACAAGCAAACAGGCCGTGCACAACCAGGTTTGGCGACACTCATCGCTTTTTGCCTGCTTATGCTGGCCAAACTGGACGCGAACGTAGAGCACTCCCTCCTGCAAATCCAGCGGTGGCTGAAGGCTCTGATTTGGAAGCCCTATGCACAGTGGATCGGGCGTATGAAGCGAAAACCGAGCCGCAAGTCGGCAGGACGAAAGCGGTTAGAACCCACGTAACCGAGCCGGCCCGAAGGGCGTTGTCTGACGCAAAAGCCAAGTAAATATACATAAATTTTCAAATGGACAGTGCTACCTTTAGTGGCTGCTCGACCTTTTGGTTCTCATGGTAGATGCTAATTATCTGAATTGTCTGTCAATGTTTTATGCAACGCTAGTGAGAATATCTAAGGCATTGAAATAACTGCTGGATAAAACTACCACCCAAATCTGCTTGGTAGTTTTTTATTTTGTAAAAGGGGTCGAATAAACTGAATTGAGATTTTTAAGACTCTCTTTATATCCTGCATTTCCTGCATAAATCCCATTTAGATTTATCGTAAAATGATGCTGTTTTTTCAAGGCTTGTCCATCGAGATATTTTTTGTGCCAGTTTTTTGTTTTCAGATCATTATCTCACTCACGGTTAATTGAATGAACAATAGGCTAACCTCATTAGGTTTTTTAATATCGTATGATGGCACGAAGACTGTGCGGCTCCCGTGACACTAGATACCTTGGAAGCGTTAGAACAACAAATAAAAGTAATAAAGCACGATAATGGAATTTATAAAGTTAGAACGATTACAGACGAAGAGGATATAATACCTGTACCTGCAATTGGTAAACTGGTTTATAACATTGAAGAGGAAGAATCAACAATTAGAAGACGTTAACGGAACTGAACTCGATTACGAAGAATATGATGAAGGGGGTGATTACGTTGTTCCATTACCTACTAATATTAAACCAATAATAGATAGTTTGAATTCACTAGATGACAGAAGAGTTCAAACTATTATAAATTCTTTAGCCTTGGCAACAAAAGAGAATTTTGAAAATTGGCTTCAGAACTTAAAATGAGTGAGTTTGAATATTTAATTAATCCTTCAAATAGTTATCCTTATAAAAGGTATATAATCAGGAAAATTATTCCTAATTGTTGCGTATCACATCTTTCGTTACTTATAAATACACTTGTCTCAAATATCTCGAACGAGAGCCAATTGTCAGTTTATTATGACAAAAAAATTTAAGGAAGATCAGAAGGAAGAGTTTATCGGTTTAATGGTGGATATAATTGATTCACTTATGGACTATGTTCACAAGGGTCAACTTAATGGGAAAAAGAATTTAGCGAAACCAAACTTAGATAAATTGAGCTACCTTTTAACTTTTTGCGGAAAATCAATCTATAAATCTGCTGAATTAGAGTACAAAGATGTCCAAACCGAAGTATGTTTAGTTCCAGGGTATTAAGAGATAAAAAGGAAACGTGAAGCTCTTGGAGAAGACTTTTGGTATTATACCGAAACGTTTTTCAGTATTAGAATCAGGAGGCTGGAATAGTAATCTACCTTCCATAAGTTCACTATTTAAAGAATTAAGTAAAATCAACTATCACTCGAACAAAAAAAGAGAATTAATAAACTAGCTAGAGATATAATGGCTTCATTGAAAGAAGTGAATAATGAGTTAGTAAGAGATTTGACAGAAGAATTTAACAAAATAAAAATGGATAATAACCTAACTTTAGCTCAAAAAGAGCATCTGAAGACAGCACTTCTTGAACTCTCGCGGACTACAGGGCGGTTAGTTCAAATATATGGACAATGGACTAAAGATGGGCAGATTATTAGAGATAATTCTTTGAAAAAGAAAATTGATCATTTAAGCACGTTATATGCGACATTCAGTATATTGAGGAAATGGTTATGAAAATTATATTATCGTAATAGTACAAGTTTCCAACTTTCTTTTCATGGTAATTTGTGGTGGTTCCAGACTTTTTATTTTTCGTGTTTATCACGTGCCGCAGCACAGTAAAATCAACAAAATTAGTTCACAACTTTTTTATCACCTGACATGCACTGCAGCCGAACAATAAACTTTGTAACTGATTAATGATATATGTAACCAGGTATTATATTAGATGAGGCCGTCCCATAAGTAGGGCTTGCTGAACAATCATTTTTCTAAGGTTTTACAAGGATTTCTGGACTCTAACTCGAAATAAAATGCAAGGAAAATGCGAATTTCTTGCAAAAAATCGTGCACGTGGAGTGAGCCGACATGTATCGTAGAACCGAAAGCCAGCTTCAGTTGTTCGAAGATTTCTACTTGCCGTTTGGCGGTAAATTAAATAAGGAGAACCGTTGGGTTCAACTGGCCGCTATCATCCCGTGGTGGCGGGCAGTTGAACTCTACGCGAAGTCGTTCAAGAAATCAATGCGCGGCCAGATCCCCTTGTCTGTTCGTATGGCTTTGGGAGCGCTGTACATTCAGGAACGTATGCAGCTCGATGATCGAGAGACGGTCCAGCAGATCGCCGAAAATCCGTACTACCAGTACTTCCTTGGGCTGCCGGCGTTCCAAGATAAGCCTCCGTTCCATCACTCGCTGTTGACCCATTTCCGCAAGCGATTGGGTGCGGATGTCATTGAACGAATCAACGATTGGATTTTGGAAGAGGACGCAGAGCGAAAGAAGCAGGAACAAAACAAGAGCGATCCTCAAGATCCTCCAGGCAGCGGCCATGGCTCTGATGGAACATCCGTTAATGAAGACGGCAAAAGCAAAGAGAAACCATGCAACAAAGGCACCTTGATGCTCGACGCGACCTGCGCACCGGCCGACATCTCGTATCCGACCGATTTGAAATTATTGAACGAGGCGCGGGAAAAACTCGAAGCGATCATCGATGTTCTGCACGAGCCTTTCGTCGGGAAGGCCAAGAAACCGAGAACGTATCGTCAAACCGCCCGCAAACGCTACCTCGAGATCGCCAAGAAACGGCGAACGGGTGCCAAATCCATCCGGAAAGCGGTTGGCAAACAGCTTCGTTATGTTTCGCGTAATCTTCGCATCATCGAAATGCTGGCAGCGAAAAGCAGCTTGAATCAACTGGGTTCGCAGCAGTATCGGCAATTGCTCGTCATTTCCGAGCTGTATCGTCAACAGCAAGAGATGTACGACAAACGGACACACTCGGTGGAAGATCGAATCGTCAGTCTTTCCCAACCGCATGTACGGCCGATTGTCCGCGGGAAAGTGGATGCTCCCGTCGAGTTTGGGGCAAAGCTGGCGATCAGTCTGGTGGACGGTTACGCTCGAATGGAGAAGCTGTCCTGGGATAACTTCAACGAAAGCATGACACTGAAAGCTTCCGTGGAGTCGTTCGTCCAGCGATATGGGTGTTATCCGGAAGCCATTCTAGCCGACCAAATCTACCGAAATCGGGAGAACCTTCGCTATTGTAAGGAGCATGGAATCCGTTTGAGTGGTCCAAACTTAGGGCGTCCGAAGAAAGAAGCGGAACCCGATCGGAACCAGGCCAGACAGGATGCTTCAATGCGTAACGCAATCGAAGGAAAATTCGGAGAAGCAAACGCTCCTACGGACTGGGGCGTATTCGAGCACGCCTTCGAGAGACAAGCGAAACGGTTATTGCTCTGCAACTGCTTGTTATGAATCTCGAACGCAAGCTGCGCGTTCTCTTTTTGCCGATTTTCAGACTGCTGCTGAATCTGTGCCGTCAGCCTCTGTGGCCTAAAAGGCAATATGTTCAGCAAGCCCTAAGTAGTTTTTACTACCTGTAGGATGGCCACAAAATTCGAAAAAAGGTCGAGTTAGGGGTTACAATGATTCCCCTACTCGACCTTTTTGCTTCATCACTGCCCACTTGAGCAAATTGTGGGCAAGGGAAAGCCACCCGACCTCGAGGCTTACTTTCGACAGGCCTCGAAGCAAGAAGCGTCTGAATCCTCTGTTGTTTTTCATTTGCCCAAAGACACTTTCCGGTTCTATCATTCGTCGAACCGACAGGGCATATCCTTCTTCACTTCGCAGCTTCTCCCGCACTTGTTGCTTATAGCGGAGATACTTCATGCTTACTCGGATTTCCCGGTTCCCTTTTGCCTTTGTGCAGGCTGCTTTGAGGGGACAATTCGAGCAATCCTGGCTTTGGTAATGTCTAAGTTGAATTTCATATCCACTCTCGGTTTTTTGTTTACTCTCATACCGGAAAACGAGGCTTTGCCCACCGGGGCATGTCCATGTATCCGTCTGTTCATTGTATTCCCAATTATCTATCTTGCTGACATCTTGTTTCCATTTCTTAGATTTTTCTTGATGATACGTGTTGTATTTCACGATACCATCTACGTTTTCTTCCTCCAAATCAGCGTAGTTCTCTTCGCTTCCATAACCTGCGTCTGCGATAACCGTTCCAGGAAGTTTGCCCAGCGCGTTCTTCACTTTCTCTAAATGAGGTTTCATGCAACGGGTATCCGTAGGCCGCTGATGCAAACTGTATCCGACCACAAACTGATTTTCGGTGCCAATTTGTACATTATAACCAGGCTTGAGCTGTCCATTTTTCATGTGGTCTTCTTTCATTCTCATAAAGGTAGCGTCCGGATCGGTTTTACTGTAGCTGTTCCGTTCGCCGAGCACTTCCTGATGATGTTCATATTTTTGCAAGCGAGGCAGGAGATCTTTACGCAACAGCCGAACTGCTTTTTTAAGTGGCTTGTTTTTGGGCTGCTTTTGCAGCTTTTGCTCTAGTTGCTCTACGGCTTTCTCCAACTTCTCGCTCGTGACCTCGCTCGATTCCCCAAGCTCTCGCAAATCTTGCCCTTGCAGCTCCTGCTCTTCCTGACGCTCCGCTTCTTCAATGCTTGCAAACAACGTCTTTACTTTGTCTTGCAATTTGGCTTTGTGCTTTACCACGGCTTTTCCCCAGACAAAGGTATACTTATTGGCATTGGCTTCGATTTTCGTCCCGTCTAAAAAGTAATGTTCCAGCTTAACGTAATTTTCCTCGACAAGGAAACCAAGAATTGACGTGAAAATCTGTTCGAGCACATCCTTCATCCGCTCGGACCGAAAGCGGTTGATGGTGCGAAAATCCGGGCGTTGTCTGGCTGCAAGCCACATGAATGGAATATTCTCACGCACCGCTTTGGCAATTTGACGAGAAGAATAGATACGCTGGGTATAAGCGTAGATAATGATTTTGGTGAGCATTTTAGGATGGTAGCTATGACGTCCGCCGCCTGGATAAGCGGAGGCAAAGATTTGATCATCCAGACGATCCACTGCTTGATTGATCATACGAACAAGGTGATTTGCAGGGATATCTTCTTCCAAGTCCATTGGCAGGCACAGTTGGTTCATGTTATATTGAATATACAAAGAAATCGTTCCTTTCGTATATGGTTGGTGGTACTTCCATTTTACTAAAGAACGATTTCTTTTTGTTTTACATTTTTGAGAAAAGGGGTGTCCCGAGTCATTTTCAATGACTTTTGGGACACCCCCATCTTTTTTCTATCGGGGAACCTTGGAAAATCATCATTCACTGCTGATTTAAAAAAAAATTGTACTGTTTATAAAGCCGTACCGCTACCGCTACAATGGAGATAACCTGATGGTGGAACGCTCCAAAGGCGGCGTGACGACCCGCTATTACTATGACGACCGAGCAAAGATCGTAGCGGAAGAAAAGGTCGAAGCAGGTGAAGTGTCACCATTACGGGTTAACGATCTTCGCCCCTAACGCGCGGCGTCAGCGTTATATCATGGCCAGGAACGCTCACCCTTGATCACTTGGGCGCCCAATTCCAGATCACTTGTGTTCTTTAAGTCCGGATGGGCCTTCTGCATCGCTGCAATCAGCTCTTCGGAATTCTTGGCCTGCTTTGCCGCAGCTTCAAATTCTGCGATGTAGTCACGGGTAAAGACGACGCTGGATGTATCTTCGGAGCTCTTGCCCAGGTAATGGCCCGGGATAACCCGTTCCGGCTTCAGGGCAAGAATCCGCTCCAGAATCTCCCGCCAGTGGTCACGGCTCTCCGGGGTCTGGTTGTCTGCCATCCAGACATGCAGGTTCTCGTAAATCGGCACACCGCCAAGGATGGTCTTTTTCGACGGAACCCACAGGACGGTATGAGACGGATCCGAACCGTCGAGACCGATCACCTGCACGGTTTCGCCATCGACCGTCAGTTTATCCCCGTCAAGAACATCAGGGACGATCAGCGCGGTTGGGGCGTTTTCTTTCAGGATCGGACTCCAGAAATCGCTTTTGAGCTGGATGGTTGCCTTGATCCCTTCCACAGTGGCCGGGGTGGCTACGATCTTTACGTCAGGAAATGCCTCGCGGATCGCTGACAGGCCGAAGTAGAAATCCGGATCCTGGTGGCTGATATAAACCGTAGTCAGCTTCTTTCCGGTGTCACGGATCATCTTGACCAGTTGCTCGGCGTGGTTCTTTTCGATCTGTGCATCGACGAGCAGTACCTCGTTCGGTCCTTCGATCAGGCTTGAGGTGACGGAGAAGAGGCCGCTTTCTCCAGGGTTGAATGGCGTGATCTTGAGGTCCGCCGGCGGGGTCGGAGTTCCTTCGCTCGCGCTATTCGTCGTACTCGCCTCGCCGGAGCATGCGCTCAGCAATAACGTGATACAAAGCAACAAAATAATTCCCATCGATGATTTCTTACTAAACATTGTCAAATCTCCTTCTTCCTTATATTGATAAAAATTATGGAAACAGTAACGTAACGCTGCCAGCACAAGCCGCTCGCTCAGAATTCGCTCCCGGCATTGTCCAACAGATTCAACGACTGCGATTCCTTCCAAGCCGTGCCCGATTTCCTTCGTTTTACCGCTAAGATTTTCGTTAATCGCAATCGCTTGATCCCGGCTCATGCCATATTTGGCTACCTTCATGTCATGCACATCGTAATCCACGTCTCTCCTTTCAATGGATTTCGAGATTTGGTGTTGTAACCAACTTTATTACAACCATTCCAAAAAAAATGGGTTCACTTTTTCATGTTGATATGCTCGGTAAGTTCGGAATGTAACTCATGCATCGTTATGTCAGACAGGAGCGCTTCAAATGGCATTTTGGCCCGGCCCGTCTTACGATCAGTCCAGAACGATTCTCGAACGCCCGCCAATTCAGCATTCTTTATCTGCCCGAGTATTTTCCGAATGATAACCGGATTCGTTCCGACGCTACCAGCAATCCATTCCAACGTGCAGTGCGCATCCTTGGCTGGAATAAGCAATGAAAGAGTGTGAACCGTTTTGGAAAATCTGCTGCTTAGTTTCATTACTGACACCCTCTTGGTGTAACCATTATAGTTACAACATATAGGGAGTGTCAAGGGGGCTTTTGAAATTATTCTAAAGTTCCGTTTCTTCGTTGCATTTAATTATAGTGTACTTAGGCTGTACAGTAACAGTTGCAAATCCTATTTTTCTTGTCCCCGATCAATCTCTTGCTACTTTTCTTGATGGTACCTTTTGTCGCCGTCTTGGAAAATGATTCAAGGTAATGATGTTACATCCTAGTTAGATGAAAGTTAGATTATCATGTTATAGTGGTGGCGGGTGAGATTATGGAGATTAGAATCTTGGTTGTCGAGGATGATGAGCATATCAGAACGATGGTCCAAAAATTTTTGCAAAACGCGGGTTATCGGATCGATACGTGTTCGGATGGCGATGACGCGCTGGAGCAATTTTATAACACACAGTACCACCTCATCATACTGGACATTATGCTGCCTGGCACGAACGGACAGGAGCTTTTGAAAGAGCTTCGTAGAGTAAACGATACCCCGGTATTGATGATGACCGCTTTGAGCGATGATCGGAATCAACTGACCGCTTTTACTAATGAAGTGGATGATTATGTCACCAAGCCGTTCTCTATGCCGATTCTTGTCAAACGTGTGGAAGCTCTTCTACGACGCAGCGGGGCCATCAAAAAAGAAATTACAGCGGGAAAGCTGACATTATTCCCCGAAACCTACGGAGTGGAATACAGCGGCGAAAAAATTCAGCTGTCGCCAAAGGAATTCGAGATATTGATGTTACTTGCACAAAACAGACATAAAATTGTGTCACATGAAATGTTGCTGATTAAGATTTGGGGATATGATTTTGACGGCAACGAGGGGATTATTCACGCAAGCATCAAAAAGCTGAGGGATAAATTGCCTAAAAGTATCATCAAAACCGTAAAGGGGATTGGCTATTGTTTGGAGGTCGAGGATCATACAGCGTAGATTTTTTGGAATTTATGGAAAAGTATTTTTCTATACCGCGTTGATATTGCTTTTTGTTCTCTTTTTTATGTTCGTCTTTTTCTTCGACCAAGTCAAATCGGTCATCGAGTCAACGCAGCGGCAGCAAATATCAGAGGTATTTCAACCTCTTCTCAATCATCTGCATGGAAAATCTGATGATGAAATTATGAAAATGGCTAAAAACTTTCACGAAAAAAACACCTCCTTTGAATTTTGCTTGGAGGCTTCTGATGGACAAATTTTATATCAAACTGAAAATTTTAGCATGATACAAAATGATATCGAGTTACCGCCAGCAAGCAATGTAATCGTCAAAGGAAATGTATTTACGGAGCGTAAATTTCATTTTATAACCGGCGATTCCAGCGAGCGGTTTCAATTCCTGGTGAAAGCTTCGGGGGGCGTTACCTTATATGTTACGGGTACGATATCTGGAACGAAAGTATATAGCGAATTTATAGAAAAAATGGTTTTCGCTTTTGTATTGATTTTCATGGCAAGTCTCCTTGCCGCCGCCCTATTTGCCAGGCAAATCGCAAAGCCTATTGAAAAAATCGCGAAAGACACCAAGAAAATGTCAGATTTGGAGCCCGTGTCTGCTCCAGCTTCCCGCAAAGATGAGATTGGTCAGCTTGCCGGAGATGTCTACAAAATGTATAGAACCCTGCAAGTCACGATTCAGCAATTGGAGATCGAAATTGAACGGGAAAAAGAAATGGAAGAAAATCAGCGATATTTTTTCTCTGCGGCTTCGCATGAGTTAAAGACGCCCATCGCCGCCACCAGTGCATTGCTGGAGGGGATGCTGGAACATGTGATTGCGCCCGCGGAATATCCAAAATATTTACGCGAATGTTTGAAAATGATGAATGAACAAAATAAACTTGTCTCGGAGATCTTAGAAATTGTAACGTTGAGCAATGACATGACCGTACAGGAACAAGAGCGAATCAATCTTAACGAATTTATGACAGGTATTCTTTCTTCCTACCGAACATTAGCGGATGTAAGAGAGCAGCGCATCGATGTGGACATTCCAGAGAACCTATGCTGCACATTGGATCCACAACTGTTCCGCAAGGCTTTGTCCAACATTGTCATGAACGCGGTTCAAAATACGCCGGAAGGCGGAGAAATCCATATCTATGCGCAGGAAATGAAAAAAAGCGTTCGTCTTTGTGTCTTCAACAATGGCGTGAGGATTCAAGAGAAAATGCTGCCTAAGCTTTTTGAGCCTTTTTACCGTGAGGATAAAGCCAGAAGCCGGAGTCAGGGGCGCAGCGGCCTGGGCCTTACCATTGTAAAAAAAGCTCTCGATTTCATGGGAATCCCGTTTGCGCTTGAGAACGTGGATAATGGCGTTTTATTTCGAATGGATCTACCATACGGACGGAATGATGTGTAACCGATTAACCGGCAGATGAACCTGCCGGTTATTTTTTATGTTGTCATCAAAAGTTAGATTAAAGTTAGATTGGGACGGTATTCTGTTCTCCGATGAGAAACCGGGGCTCGTCGCAAAACGATTTTCATGGAGGAGAGAACATGTATATTTTCAAAAATGCGCTTCACAATGTGATGCAAAATAGAGGAAGAAACATTCTGATCGGCGCAATCATTTTGGTCGTTATCGTTACCACCGTGATTACGATTATGATCCGTAACACCGCAAATGGCATCATAGACGACTATAAGGGGCGTTTTGGAGCGGAAGTGCGTCTTGAACCTAACATGCAGAAAATACGAGATGAGGCAATGGCAAACAGCAAAGATGGACGGGTCATGATAACCATTCCGACGATCCCTGCTGACCAATATATTGCTTTCGGTGAATCGGAGTATCTGCAAAACAGCATATATACAGCCAGAACAGGTGTAAATAGCGAAAACATCACCGCGATTGACGCGGAGCTTGGCCCGGGAAGCGGCCTGATGAGGATGGGCGGCGGTCCGGGTATGTCCGAGAGTGAACCAATGCAGTTCATGCTCAGTCTTTTCGGAAATAAATTTTCTGAATTTGAGGATGGAATGCGGGAGCTTGCGGAAGGGAGAATGCCGGAAGAACGTAACGAGGGTATCATTAGCACGGATTTAGCGGAGAAAAACGGGATTCAAATTGGGGATAAGCTGTCGTTATATAGTGAATTGAACAATATGAAGGAGGGGAAACGCGCGGATACATCATATGAATTGACCGTGGTGGGAACCTACTATGACGCGACGGACGAATACTCGGAAGGCTCAATGAAAAACGCTTTTACCAACCGCCGCAATGAAATACTGACAACCTATGAGACGGTCGTGCAGGAATTACAACCAGAGATGTCGGGTATCAAGATTGAAGCGACATATTATCTGAAAGAACCCGGCATGCTGGATGCGTTCGCTGAGGAAGTATATGACAAGGGGTTAGAGAAAACCTTTGATGTTACCACGGATGAGGCTTCCTACAATAAAATCATCGGTCCCGTGGAAGGACTCAAAGGCGTTGCCGTGACGTTTATGGTTGTGGTTTTAATTCTCGGTGGCATCATTATCGCGCTTCTTTCCTCCATCTCTATCCGAGAGCGGAAATATGAAATCGGCGTCCTGCGGGCGATGGGAATGAAAAAAATGAAGGTCGCTCTTGGATTGTGGTCTGAAATATTAATAATAACCTGCTTCTGTTTGGCGGTTGGACTTGGCGTGGGCAGCTTGTCAGCGCAACCTATTACCAACACCTTGCTTGCCAATCAAATTGAAATGGCAGAAGAGGCGGCGAATCAGCAACCAAGCGGAGGCAATATGATGATGGCTCCGCAGAGCTCCTTTCCAAGCGCAGACGTGGAGCCGCTCAGCAGCCTGGATCTTTCCCTAAATATGGTATCGGCTCTTCAAATTATAGGAATCGCGTTGCTGCTCGTATCTTTCGCCAGTCTAATATCTATCAGCCGAATTACAAAATACGAACCGATCAAAATTCTTATGGAAAGGAATTAAGTGATAAATATGAGTGTATTGTCGTTAAAAAACGTATCCTACAAATATGATGGCGCGAAAAAAAATGTTCTTAAAGAGGTAAGCACGGAATTCGAGGCAGGAAAGGTGTATACGATTATTGGCAAGTCGGGTTCTGGCAAGTCCACCCTGCTGTCGCTGATGGCAGGTCTTGACACTTGTAAAGAAGGGGCCATTTATTATCGGGGCGATGATCTGAAAAAAATTGACCGTGACGATTACAGGGCAAAGAGCATCGGCGTTATCTTTCAGGCTTATAACCTGCTTACAAACGCCACGGCGGTTCAAAATATTGTGCTTTCCATGAACATCAGCAAGAGCCCTGAAAAGGATAAGAAGGCATTTGCCTATGAGATTCTTGAAAAAGTTGGAATTGATCGTGAAACAGCCGACAGGCCAGTACTGAAATTATCGGGCGGCGAACAGCAGCGCGTTGGTATCGCACGGGCGCTGTCGCATCATCCAGACATTATCATCGCCGACGAGCCGACTGGAAATTTGGACAAAGATACGGAAGTTGAAATCTTAAAGATTTTCACTTCGCTTGCTCATGATGAAGGCAAATGCGTCATTATCGTTACCCACTCCAAAAAGGTTACCTCTATTGCTGATGAGGTTTGGGGGATACATGCGGGAAGACTGTTTTTAGTTGGAGAAACTGACTAAGTCGTGGCCGTGAGGAAACATAAAAAATCTAGCGAAAAGAGAAGGAAAACATGAGAAAAAAGAAGATTCCCATTTTGAGTATGGTTCTATATGCTCTTGCCGGGTTGCTAATGCTATATACGGCTTGGTCAGCGTCCCACAGTTTTGGTTATATTTCCGAAATGATAGCAATTAATCAGTTGGTGGCCAGCGAAAATAGATATGAAATTGTGAACTTCTTTATGACAAACTGTGCGCAATATATGCTGTTTGCCGTTATTCTTTTTACATTAGGGTGGATGTTGCACATCAATTCGTCTATTCATGCAGGAACTCTTAACATGGGGAGCCAAGCCGCTTCTTCCGGAGGAATACGCAAGAATGAAACCGACGAAGATGATTTTGAAACGTGGTTTCAGAACAATGATAGATGAGGCTTCACGAGCAAGGTAGTTCCACCGAAAAAGGCGTGCCCTGCTGGGCACGCCTCTTAACTGTTTTCCTCATCCAGTATTGCTCGAATAACGTTATATATCATTTTTTGCTTACCTTCGCTTTGTTGAAGCATGAGTGTAACGCTATCCCAGACCCACTGTTTCTGGTACAAGAACCCTTCATGATCGTTCTCGAGTAAAGCAAAAATACTAATATCAAGAGCATCGGCAATTTTAATCAGTGTCTGTATCCGTACATTTTTTTCGCCGCGTTCAAGTTGTCCGATGTAGGAACCTGTTGAGCCTATAGCCTCTGCTAAATCTTCTTGTGTCCATTTTTTAGCCAATCGATATAAGCGGATTTTTGCACCTATTAGCTCCAATACATTAGTCATTTCTACACCTCATATTCAGTGTAGATGATGAAGTATGATTATATGGAGTTCTTATAAAGACAATTCTCATCTTCGTATTGTCGTTTTCAAAATAATTATGTATAATTTTCCATGAGCCTCCATTATCTGATGTTATTTTCGATAAAATGAACTGATGAAATATTTATTCAAAATGGATTAACTGCTTGATGTGAAAGTATTCACTCATGTTTAGACTATATGAGTTTATGAAAGGGGAGAAGAAACAATATATGGCATTAGGACATCACAACCTAGGACGAGAAGTATCTGTTCGCAGCTTAGAATGGGATATGGAGGGTGGATAACCGAAAGGTGAGACGACGAAATGAATTATTCATGCGATTTGAAGGGGAGAATAGAAATATTACGTTCCGAACTACATAAGCTGGTTGAGATGTACGGTACTACGGATCCTGTTGTACTGGATAAGTCGATTGAACTCGATCGAATGTTAAATAAATTTCAAAGTTCTAATTTCAAAGATGGTGAAGATAATATTACGCTTATGCGGGGATAAAACACAGTTTTACACAGAGACTTTATTAAGGCGTATACTGGGTCGTCGACATCGATATCACCGGATATTTTGACAATATCCCGCACGAGAAACTGATGCGACTGGTGGAACAGAGAATTAGTGATCGACGAGTGTTACAACTCATCCGCAAGTGGCTCAAGGCAGGATTCGTGAAAGATGATCAGTTTCATGAAACCGACCTCGGGAGCCCGCAAGGCGGAGTCATAAGTCCGCTCTTGGCAAATATCTACTTGAACTATCTGGATACCATCTGGGAGAAGAAGTTTGCGGAAGCAGGAACACTGGTGCGTTATGCCGATGATCTGGTCATCCTGTGCAAAACCAAAGAACAAGCTCTGAGGGCGATTGATGTCCTCAAAGCGGTATTTGGAAAGCTGGAACTTGAAATGAACAAGACGAAGTCCAAACTTGTTAACCTCTGGGGAGACAAAGAAGGCTTCGACTTTCTGGGGATGCATCACCGGAAAATACCGAGGATGATGAAAAGGAACAAGGAAGTTCATGTTCTTCGCAGTTACCCGTCAAAGAAGGCGATGAAGAACATGAAGCAAAAGGTAAAGGAAGCAACAGAACCGCGCAATCGTCTATTCTGGACGATGAACCGGATGGTAGATGAACTCAACCCGAAGATACAGGGATGGAGGAACTACTATGGTATAGACTCCTTTGCTGACCAGTACCTGAACAAAATCGATTGGTACATCCGTAAGCGTCTCACCCTGTTCTGGAACAAGAAACGTAGCCGTCGTAACAAACACAGCAATTCCCGGCAAGCAGCCATTGCTGCACAACTTGCGGGATTAAAGAAACTCGCCAGCTAAGGGAAGTACCGTAATGCCGGAGGAAGAAGAGCATCGGAAAGCCGTATGAGGGAAAACCTCACGTACGGTTTGATGAAGGGGGAACTGAAAAAGTAAAGAAGAGGGTTTTCGCCCTCCAATGAAATTTCAGTTCTCTACTCTACAGGACCGGGATTCTGCCTGATTTTTGCCTGATCCTCTTTCAGCTCATGACAGGAATCCTGCAATCGTACAGCAATTTTTTGCTTTAGATCGAATATTAGGGAGTATTCCTGCAAATAAGCATCATTTCCCTCGAAAAGTCCTCCTTCCAAACCGAAGTAGGCGAAATTGCTGCGTTATTGCAGGCTTCACTTTGGGGAAAAGCGGCTTCCCCGGAAAAACTGCATTTATGCAGTTTTCGACGGGCGAGCAGCCGCCTTCCAACCCCATCCCGAGCGATCCGGGAGTGGAGAAAAATTCGTCTTTAAATCGGCGAATTGAAGATTTGTTCTCATGTATCGAGTATGATGTGATCAAGGATATGGCGGAACGAATCAAGGGGGATGATATGAAAATTGCCCGTATGGACGTGTTTCCTCCTCGCCTGCCGATGAGCCAGTCGTTCACGATATCCAATGGGGCCGTCGGTGAAGCCGGCCTCGGGGCGCCTCATGTCTATGTACGAATGACCGTGGACGACGGCGTCAGCGGCTGGGGGGAGGCCAGACCGAGCCTGCGTTGGAGCTACGAAACTTTGCAAACGGTTACAAGCACGATCGATCGCTATCTCCGTCCGGCGCTGATCGGCCTGGAGGCCAGGGACTGGAAGACGATCCACCGGGTGATGAACCGGAAGATTCGGCCGGGTCCGGGCAGCGGCCAGCCGATTGCAAAGGCGGCCATCGATATGGCGCTGCATGATCTAATCGGCGCGGCCGAGCAGCGCAATCTGGCGGAGCTGTGGTACTCGGCCCCGAATCCGGAGCTGAAGCTGTCGTATCTCATCAGCACGGCCAGCCCGGAGGAAGCGGACCGCTAGGCGGCATACGCCGCAGCGAATGGCTACGAAGCGGTCGATGTCAAGCTTGGGCTTGACCCGAAGCGCGACCTCGCGATTGTGGAGGCCGTGAAGAGCGAAGCGCCGGACCTGTTCTTCCGGGCCGATGCGAATCAGGCCTATAATCTGCCGCAGGCCGTCAAGCTGGCGAAGGATGTGCACCGCCGCCAGCTTCCCAGCGGGGGCTATTCCCAGCCTTATTACGTCAAGCAGGGGAGGAGCCGCCCATCGATATCGCCGAGGTCGGCGCGGCGGCGGACAGCTTGTATTATGTATACCGGACGACCGGGAGCCCGGAGGCGAAGCAGAGTCTGGTGCGTTCGGCCGAGTATCTGCTGACGCAGGTGGCGAAGCAGAATCCGGGCGTGGTGCTCAAGCGGCCGGGCGAGGATTTCGATGTCCTGAACGGCGACAGGTATGCGGCGCATACGTTCGGCCGGGCCTATGAGCTGACCGGCCAGGCGGTCTTCCTGCAGAAGGTGGAGGACGTGTTCGTCCATCTGATGAACCGCTTCGGCCGCCATGCCCCCGGCTGGTGGCCGTATATTGAGCGCTGGGACGGATCGGTCGTGATGGGGAACAGCGTGCTGTACCAGGCGACGATCGTCGGCCTGGGCGCGACCGTGGCGCCGCTGCTGCCGGAAGAGCGGCGCGCGGCCTGGAGCCGCGTATCCGCGGAAGCGGTGGATACGATGATAGAGGCGATCCGGCAGCCGCCGGCGGAAGAGACGGAAGCGCCGTGGTGGACGCGCGATTGGACGCTCGGCTGGGAGCTGTACATGGCGCTCTGGCGCTGCGGGACCCGCCCGGAGATTCGCGAGATCGGGCGGAAGCGCTTCGCGGAAGTCGCGGACGATGTCAGCGCTCGGGGCATGGCCCTGTTCCGGCCGAACATCCGGCACGAGGAGCCGGATCGGACGCCGGTGACGACCACCTTCCGCAAGGCGGCCGGGTTCGCCGGCACGATGGCGGCATTGGCATTCGAAGCCGCGGCAGAGGACCCCTGACAGGAGGATGAGGAATTCCGGCGGTGACAGACACCGGATGACGGCAAGGCAGATCAAGTATTCGAGGAGGCGTAACATTCCGATGAGACAAATCGTAGTAAGGCAGCGGCAAGCCGTGCTGGAGAAGGCAGAAGCGCCGGTCTTGTCCGATTCTCATCCGGCCCGGGTGCTGGTGAAGGTCAGATATTCTTCGATCAGCCCCGGCACGGGCGGCAGTTCGGCGAATCGGTCTGGGTGGTCGGCCTGGGACTGTTCGGCCAGCTTATCGCGCAATTCAGCCATCAGGCGAATTACCGCGTGTTCGCGACCGATATGAACCCCGCCCGCATCGCGGCCGTGCAGGCGAGCGGGGTGGATGCGGCCTATCTCGCCAACGATGAAGCGCTGGACGACTACGCGGAGCGGTTCACCGCCGGCTTCGGCTTGGACAGCATCGCGCTCGTCGCCCATTCCTCCAGCCCGCGCATCATCGCGGCGACGATGGAGAAGCTGGCCTTCCGCAGCACCTGCGCGGTCGTGGGCAATGTCCCGATCGAGTTTCCGCGCGAGCTGTTTTTCCAGAAGGAAGCGGATTTCGTCATCGCCCGCGCCGCCGGTCCCGGCCGCTATGACCGGCAGTACGAGGATCAGGGCATCGATTATCCTTACGCCTATGTGCGTTGAACGGAAGGGCGGAACATGGCGGAATTCGTCCGTCAGTTGGAGGCGGGCCGCATCCGCCTGAACCCGCTAATTACGCATGAATATGCCATCGATGATGCGCCGGCAGCCTATGAGGCGCTTCATGCGGATATGAGCGGCGCGCTGGGAGTATTGCTCCGGTATGACTCGTAGCGCGCCGGCTGTCCGGGCCTGGCGCCTTGGCGAGGGGAGCCCGGATAAGCGGTATGACGAAGGAAAGAGGTGACCGCGATGAGGCGATCCCAGGTGGCCGGGATCAATCAATCGTCCATTCTCCGATTACAAGCATCTATCCGTCGCTGACGAAGTCCGAGAAAAAGGTGGCGGGTATCGTACTGAAGGATCCGGAGACGGCCGTTTTTTACACGATTACCGATCTGTCCAAGCATGCGGAGGTCGGAGACACATCCGTCATCCGCTCTGCCGGAAGCTCGGGTATTCGGGCTATCAGGAATTCAAGCTGTCGCTCGCGCAGAACTTGGGGACCGTGGAAGAGCAGATATCGGGCGACCTCGAGCCAGGGGATGATCTGGAGACGATCGTCAAGAAGCTAAATGCGCTGAATCAGCAGCGGATTCAGAATACGACGGCGCTCATGGACGGAGCGAGTCTGCAAAAGGCGATCGAGTGGATCGGCGGCGCGTCAAAGCTGTGCTTCTTCGGCGCGGGTCCTCGGGCATTACCGCGATGGACGCCAAGTACAAATTCATGCGGCTTGGCTTCCAGGTCGTGGCGGAAGCGGATGCCCATATCATCGCCATGAATGCGGCTCTTGCCGGCGAAGGCGATGTCGTAATCGCCATCTCGACGTCGGGCAGCACGAAGGAGCTTGTCGATTCGGTCGCGATTGCCAAGCAGAAGGGCGCGCGCATCATTTGCCTGGCCAGTCACGCCCTCTCGCCGGTGACGCGCTACGCGGATGCCGTGCTGCTGACGATGGCGAAGGAGGGCCCGCTGCAGGGCGGCTCTTTCTCAGGCAAGCTGGCGCAGATTCACGTGCTCGATATTTTATCGACGGCCCTCGCGCTGTTGGACAAGGAGCGGAGCTACCGGTTCCTGGAGATGACGGCCAAGTCGGTGCTTGGCAAGCTGTATTAGACGGCCCGGGCGCAGGGACGGCTTGTTCGTATGCGTCGCCCCTGGCACAATGGACCTATCATAACATCGGAGGATGAAGTTCGCCTCTCGCTGCCGTTCATTTTACAGGTATGCTCCCGGGAACTACATTATCATCTGACGGAGGCGCATCATAAGGTGGATGGATGAGAAGGAAGTATGGTGGGGATCGCTGGAAATACGCATCGGCATAATCGGACCGGAAGCGATGATGGGGCTATGGAGCATTGTCTCAAAGGCTTCCCGTCCTTCGACCCGGTCAGGCGAAGCTATCGCCAGGAAGAAGAGGCGCCTGGTCTGGCGCGGGAGCTGGCGGATAAGGTGGATGTGCTGCTGTTCACCGGGCCTGTCTCATATCAGTTGGCCAAAAACCAGCATCAACTCGACATTCCCTCGCTGTTCGTTCCGCTTACGGGATCGGGCTTATATGCCGTCTTGTTCCGCCTGGAGCGTAAGCTGGATGTATCGGCCATCACGGTCGATACGCTGAGCCGGCAGATGCTCGTGTCCACCTTCCGCGAGCTGGGCCATATGCGGACCGCTTACGAAGGGGAGCCGCTTCCGTCCTGGAAGGAGCTGGTCGAATTCCACCGCGGGCATTACGAGGCCGGCCGTTCGTGCTGCGCCATCACGGCGATCCGCAGCGTGGCGCTGCAGTTGGCCCGGGAGGGGATTCCGTGCGAGTGGATCGTGCCGACGGAGCAGGACATTATCGTGCCTCATCGCTCATATGACCCGCTTCGGCAAGGTCGATTACTACGCCCAGGAGCTGGCGACGGTGCTGGGGGTCACGGTCCGCAGCGTGCACCGCTTCCTGCTGGCGCTGATGGATGCGGGGCTGGTCGATATTGTCGGAGAAGAGAAGGGCGCTTCCCGGGGCGGCCGCGTCAGAAAGACCGCATCAGCTTTTTGAGCCGGTTGATTCGGTAATGGCCGGAGATCAAAAGAGAAAGGGGGGGATTGGCGAAAAGGCAACGATTACGCGACAGGAAGGAATGGATTCGATGAAAAGATCAATAATCGCATGGCTTGCGGCGGTCGTTCTTCTCGGCTCCATCTGCCCGACGCGCTGTTCGGCAAGACGGAGTCGTCGCACCCGGACGATACGGAGCGCCAACTGACGGATGGACAATTCGGGGGCACCGTATTCTCCAACAGCGCCTTCGTCGGAAGGCTATGGAAGGGCAGCCGCATCATTACGATCGATCTGGAGACGCCGTCTACCGTAGAGGAAATTTATATTCATGTGCTGCAGGACAATGCCAATGGCATTTTTCCCGTCCAAGGTTCCGTTCGCGCTCTCGAATGACGGCATGAAATGGCAGCATCTGAAGGAGGGGGCAAGCCGGCTGCCGACGACGGAGCCAGGTCCAATCCGGCAGAAAATCGGCATCGACGGCATTCATGCGGTTGCCATACGATTTCATACCCGCGCGTGGATCAGAGCGACTTCGGAGATGTCGACGGGGATGGCGTCAGCGAGAACATGAACGTGAAGGAAATTGGCGAGGAGCAGGCGCTTGTCAATCGGCAGAAGGCGGTCAAATGGTACGTCGACGAAGTATACCGCCGTTGGACAGCGGCCGGCTACGAGCATTTGGAGCTTCCCGCCTTCTATTGGTACAGCGAATTCGTATCCCGGCAGACAACCGTGAATGAGGACGCCCTTATCCGATGGACCTCGGAGTATGTGCACGGCAAAGGGGCGAAGCTGCAATGGATTCCCTATTATTTTGCGCGCGGCTGGAGCGATTGGAAGGCCAATGGCTTCGACACGGCGCTGATGCAGCCGAACTATACGTTCCACAATACGAAGGAAGAGCGGCTGGACGCGATTGCGCAGGCTGCCTACGACCATGGCATGGGCGTCGAGATCGGGATGGCGGACGCGGTGCTGACCAATGAAGCGGTGCGCGAGAAGTACTATGCCTATCTCAACAAAGGGGTGGAGCACGGGTATATGAATTCATTCAAGGCTTTCTATCAGCAGGTCAAAACGCTCAAGCAGGCCGCTGAATCGAATGATCCGGCCGCGCGGGAGGTCTATGACAAGACCTATCAATATTTGAAAGGAGCCTATGCTCCTTAAGCGCCGTGCCTTAGGCTCCGGATGCCGCGGGCTGCGAAGCAGCCGTCTTCCTCTCTGAGAGAAGGCGGTTTTTTGCGATTCTTGCTTCCCTATTCTATGAAAACAGGCGGTTGGCATGAACCACCTATCTATGACCGCGCGGCACCGAATGCCATATTTTATATCAAGCGGGGCATGGTGATAGAGCTTCTGATATATAGCCGCCATGAACCGCAGAAATCAATGCTGTCGCATCCGATGAACGTATTTCGGGATATTCCGATTACTCCTTCTCGCTGCCCGATGATGAACTGGTGAAGATGGCCAGCCAGGGAGGGTGAAGGGAGTATCCGGGAGCCGCTTCACCGGTACAAGCATGGCGCCCGGCGAACCGCAGATCAGGAACCGGCTCCGCGGTCGCTGGCGCCTTGCGTCCATAGGAAGCGGAATGGGCGCCTCGAGGGCATTCCGGTCTCCGCTCTCCCGATTTTTCCGCGCGCATCATGCGAGGCACGCGGTTTTTGGCATGCCTGTTCGAAATTAGGGCTGATTGTCCAGCAATCTACCTATTACCAAATCGAAAATACAAGCATATTTTATAGCATCAGCCGAATTGATGACCCCATAATGATATATTTCGCCTTTCATTCCACTAGCGTTGCATCAATCTTTTTACGAAAATTTCTACCCCATAAGTCTCTATATTTGTAACTTATTGAACTATATTCGTGGACAAAAATAAAGAAATCTCCTATTGTTGAGTTACCCAAAGCGTTATCCATAAAAACGCCTCAACAAAGGAGATTTCTATGGATAACGTACCGAATCAAAACGTCATTTGTCAATGCCTAAAATGGTTACATGTTCATTCTACTCGACACGAGTCATTGGATTACCGGGCCCAAAAGTTGTTTGTCGGCGCTTCGACACTCTTATTTGTAGAGGCACAGCTTCAGCAACGAGACTCATACAAAGTCATGTCAGAGCATGTAGCCGCTAATCCTGAATTTCAAGAACTGCTTGGACTCAAGAGCATAAGCGCTTCCCAACTATCGCGGAAGCTGAAACGGCTGCCTATGGAGTATCTTCAGACGCTCTTTTTCTCGCTCATTGATCGAATCAAGCAACTTACAAAAGGGAAACGCGGCATTACGCCTGGTATTGGGAAACTCAAGCTAATCGATTCATCGGGAATTACACTACCTCCCATTCTCGCGAAATGGTCCTATTGTTCCAAAAGTAGCCATGGCGTGAAGATGCACACCTCCTTGGTCGTTGCGGACTCCAAAACGATGTATCCAGACAAGATCGTCGCTTCAACCAAAGATGTAGCCGATCATGAAGTCGTGTTGGAATTTACAGTGGATAAAGATGCGACCTACGTGATGGACCGAGGATACCAGGTGTACGACCATTTTCAGAAATGGGTAGAGGATAAGATTAAATTTGTTTGCCGCGTCAAGCAAAAGAGCCGGTTAACGATCATCAGAAAAAGAGACCTCCCCAAAAGGCAGAATGGGTTTATCCTTGATGCTGATGTGACGATGCCGGAGCTGCCAGCGGTTCTGCGTTTGATTGAGTTTAACGATGACCAAGGGCGTACCTATCGAATTGTAACGAATCGATTTGACTTATCCGCACATCAAATTGCCGAGATTTATCGAAATCGCTGGCATATTGAGTTGTTTTTTAAATGGGTCAAGCAGCATATTCGATTGGTAAAACCCCACGGTTATACGGCCGAAGCGATTTGGAACCAAATGTATATTGCTTTAATCGCGTATGCTCTCTGTTTGCTGATTAAATTAACACTGGACTGTAAAAAGTCGACATGGGACCTCCTCCAGTTGATTCGCATCTATGCGGAAAAACCATGGGAAAATTTGATCGCTGCACTCAACCGCAAGCCGACTCGAACATCTAGAGGTCGACCAAAGCGAAATGGGATACGTCCGAAAAAGGCAACAAAGTCGATGAAACCGAGACTGATTGTGACGTAATGACAAACGAAAACGATTTTTACATATAATGGATAACGCGTAGGGTCTGTTTCCAGCTCGACTTTTTTAGACTTAGCGCGGACATCGCAAATGTAAATATATATCATATATTGATGTTAATTGAAATTAGATTATGAACTAACCGCTCGATGCAACGCTAGTGCTTTCATTCCCGCTATGCGCTTATCCTATCAGCTCTCTTTATTTTTGGTGTCACGGGTCATGATTGCTTCATCGTCTTCGGCGGAAATAGGAAAGGGAAAGGATGAAGGATGTTGCTAATAAGCGGTTATCAGAAAGTAATAAACGCCATTCGGGAGCTTGATCTGGCTGAATTCCAAGTTAAGTATGCCTGCGGACAAAAGCTGAAATTCGATTTGACCAAAAAGTATGACGTCATTAGTCAGGACTTGTTCATGCAATGGTTGAACAATATCGAATGGGGCCGGGTCGTGAAAGTAAAATGGAAAACGTGCAGCGGAGAAAAGGAATCGATGTATATGCCGGGCTGTGGCGGCAAGTCTCGCCGCCATAAGAGCAAGCGTCACCACCATGACGGCTGCAAATGCGGGAAATGCAAACCAAAGCCGCATCACCATGACGGCTGCAAATGCGGGAAATGCAAACCAAAGCCGCATCACCATGACGGCTGCAAATGCGAGAAATGCAAACCAAAGCCGCATCACCACGATGGATGCAAATGCGAGAAATGCAAACCAAAGCCGCATCATCACGACAAGTGCAAGTGCGAGAAATGCAAGCCGCATCATCCGCACCACCACGAATGCGATCCATGCAGACCCGATCCTTGCTGCTGCAACTCTGACCCGTGCTGCTGCAAGCCCCGGTTCATATGGTGCGACCATGATCCTTATACACGCTTCCAGCCGAAGCCGCAAATACCGTATAAGCATTTCCCGTCCGGCGGCTGTTAAGCCGGATTCAACTCGCCGCGGCCAAGAGCCCCCCGCTGCGGCGCTTCCCCTTATTCGTCCTTATGAAAGAGAGAGTTCTAGACGTGCGCTTCGATGGAGGCGCACTCTTTTCCGTTCTTCCATCTCTACCATTTTCACAGGCTCGGTCTGTCAGCGGACATATCCGATCTATCTCGCCGTCACTGCTCGTACTCATCTTTTGGGCTGAAATCCATCTATTTTGGCGCCGAACCGCTATAATGAGAGAGACAACCAACCAATAGCGACAAAGAATGGAGAACCTGGACTTGAGGACATTTAAAAAAGTATATATCGAGGTTACCAGCATCTGTAATCTGGCCTGCAGCTTCTGTCCGCAGACGGAACGGAAAGCGCAGTTCATCCAGCTTGACGCGTTCCGTCATATTCTTGACGAGATTCAGCCGCATACGCGCCATATCTACCTTCATGTCAAAGGCGAGCCGCTGCTCCATCCGCGCATTGATGAACTGCTGAATGCCAGCCACGAGAAAGGGTTCAAGGTCAATATCACGACCAACGGCACGCTGATCCGGAAGAACCGGCACAAGCTGCTCGGCAAGGCGGCGCTTCGGCAGATGAACTTCTCGCTCCACAGCTTCGACGGGCATGAAGGATCGGAGAATCGGGAGAAGTACTTGTCCGATATTTTATCGTTCGTGCGGGAGGCGTCCGAGCATCAGGTGATCGTTTCCTTCCGGCTATGGAATCTGAATCCGGAGCATGCGACAACGACGCAGAAGCGGCGGAACCGGGAGACCTTGGAGATGCTGGAGAAGGAATTTCATCTGGATTACCGGATTGAAGAAAAGGTGGTGCCCGGGGGAGGCATCCGAATCGGGGACCGCATTTATGTGAACCAGGATTATGAATTCCAATGGCCGAGCCTGCATGCGCCGGAAGATGACGGCAAGGGCTTCTGCCATGCGCTGCGCAGCCAGGCTGCGGTGCTGGTCGACGGAACGGTCGTCCCGTGCTGTCTGGACGGCGAAGGCGTCATTCGCTTGGGCAATGTGTACCAGGCGCCGTTTGCCGAGATCGTGGAGGGCGATCGCGCGAGCCGGCTGTATGACGGATTTTCGCGAAGAGAAGCCGTTGAGGAATTATGCCGGAAATGCGGGTACCGGAAAAGATTCGGAACTTAAGTCAACGTATCGATAACAGTAAACAGGACGCCTGCCGGCGTCCCAATCACTCTTGATTCCAGACTATCTGGGATTATTGCCGAATAATGACAATATCCCGCGGCGGATTACCTGTCCGTTGAATCGTTCTGATATCGGCATCGGTCAATCTGCGCCCGACGAGGATGAAGGAAGAAGTCACATTGTTGAAGTTGAACCGGCCCAGATTCGCTACATTCTGGCTTCCCCGGAACACGCGAAAAGAACCCTGGAAGTTAATCCGCGAGAACAACACTAAGGTCACTTCACTTGCATTGACCACATTGCGAAGCCGGAAGCTGGAAAGGACATTGTTGAACCGGAACGCCCCCAAATCCCGAACCGCTACTCCTCCGCGACGGAACACAATCCGTCTTCCTGTAAAGTTAGTACCGCTGAAAATAGCAAGCCTGACATCCCGATTGGCCATTCTCGAATCACTCCTTCTTCTAAAGTACTAACAATATATGATGGAGTGCTAGAAACGGCTTAGACGATTGATGCCGGGGAAGCGCTTGTTTTTGCTTGTCCTTGCCAGGCGAACAAAATTCCCGTGGATGGATGATATAATAGGTATAGTTTAATGGTGTTCCGAAAGGCGACAGATACGCTCATATGAACCTAATTCATGATGAGAAGCGAGGACAGACCTATGATGAACCGCAACCGTGAGATCCATTTTGCAGAGCTGGAGCTGGATGGCGGCGAGGAGGCCGTAATGGCGATTCCGCCCAGAGCGGACAAGGATAAGCCGGCTCCCCGGAATCGCATCACGGATCAGGAGGCGCCGCTGAACCTGGGGCTCAGCTCTTTTACAATAACAAAAGAGAAGCGATTCGTTGAACAAGCCCGCCAGTGGGAATGGCGTGTTGAGCCGCCGGCTCCCTTTGTTCCGTTCATGTGCTACTGGCCGGAGTATAAGGATATGTCGGAAGGGCAGACGCGATGGTACTTTTATTGGCGGAATGAAGTTCGGGAAGGGCGATACCCGCCCACCGGCCTGTCTATCTGTTTCTTGTCATCTACGAACTGATTAACGGAATTGGTTGGAAGGAGCCTGTGCAGGGCTACCGGCTGATGAAGGAGATCTGGATCGGTTACCGGGAAGCGTTCCCGAAGCTGGATGATTACTTGCCCGATTGGCTTATCGACTTCATCCTTGTCCACCGTCTTGACGTCTCTGTCCGCGATGTCACGGCGATTGCTCCATGCAGTGTGTCCGGCGATGCGCTCGAATGGGAGCTGATGGAGCGGTTCCGGAGCGAACCGACGGATCTCCCGCTTGAAGCGGCGGCCCTGCTGTCGGATTATAATGTCTTGCGAAGCAAGTTTTACGCCAATGGCGGACAGGCCGTGCTGAACACATATATCCCCAAAGTATTCGCGGTTGTAGATGGATATCTAAGCAAAAAATATGGCTCGCGCCTGATTGAGCGGCTCGATCCCGGCGAACCGGCAAGAAGGGACCGTTATTTGTTCCGCAGCGCTGTCTACGACTCCACGCTCTATGGCAGAAGTGCGGCCATCGAGTTTGTTCCGATCAGCTCCCACGCCCCGCTGCGCGCCTTCGTAACCCAACTCATCCGGTTAACCGAGAATACGCTGCGCGGCCTGTGCGGGTACAAGGGCAGATTGCGCGGCATTGCCGTCGAAGCGGAGATCGCCGCTCTCGTTCAGCGGTATTTGGACGGGAGGTTGGGCGGGCCTCCTCTGCGGAACGGGCCGAGCCTGCCGTTCGCATTAATACGGATAAGCTGGCCCGGCTGCAGGCCGAGTCGGACGAGGTGCGCGATCTGCTAACGGTGACGAAGGACGTTGGCGGACCGGAAGGCGGGAGCCGAATCGGGGGCGGTAAGCGGAACGAAGCATCCGAGGAGGGGAGAGCCGGGCGGGGCAGCGAACCGGAGGGCAGCCGTACAGCGGATGCGCCGGAAGGGCGGCGTGCCCAACCTGATGAGGTTCAGACGCTGCTGCGCCGGCTGACGAATGAGCAGCTTCGGCTGCTGACTGCGCTGCTGGCCCATGGCGGGGAGCTGGACGGACAAGCGCTGGCGAAGCAGGCTCCCTCAATCATGATCGATCTGGCCATGGATGAGATGAACGAAGCGGCATTGGAAGCGCTCGGCAATCTGGTGCTCGTGGAGGAAGCCGGAATGATCCGAATTGCAGAGGAGTATCGGGAGGATCTGGCGGTTTTTTGCGGTTGCGAACATTCCGCTGCGGCTGCGCCTGCCTCACGAGATGCGGAGGGCAGGGCGGATGAGCCTGACGGGAGCGCGAACGGACCTGCCGGGCAGCGCGGCGGCGTGGACGAGGAATGGATTCAATTCGATCGTATGCTGGCACCGGTGCATCGCCTGGCACTGCGGGCGATGCTGGCGGGAGAGGAGCATCGTTCGCTGCTGAAGCTTGCCGAGGCGCACGGAACGATGGCCGAGCTGCTTATCGATGAGATCAATGCCGCCTCCATGGATACTATCGGGGACCTGATCATTGACGGGGATGAGATTGCAGATGACTATCTCCCTATGATTGAGAAATTGGCGAGGTGAAGAACCATGACAGACAAGAAAATCCCGAAGCGCGTCACGACGGCGCTTATCAATTCCTTGACCGCCGGTGTCGTGCCGCGCATTGGACTGGAGCATATCGCCGTCGGCCGCAAGCCGGAGATTGAAGCCATTCTTCGCGACCTGGACAATGTGGCCGAGGGAGGAGCGGCGTTCAAGCTCGTGACGGGATGATACGGAAGCGGGAAGAGCTTCCTGCTGCAGATGATTCGCAACTATGCGATGGACCGCAACTTCGTCGTTGCCGACGGGGATCTGTCGCCGGAACGGAGACTGGTTGGCACGAAGGGGCAGGGGCTGGCGACGTACCGCGAGCTGATGATGAAGCTGTCGACGCGCGCCCGGCCGGACGGAGGGGCGCTGGAGACGATCCTGCAGCGGTGGATTGCTTCGATTCAACAGCAGGCGATGACCGAGCTTGGCATGGGGCCGAACGACGGCGCCTTGATTATGGAGGTGGAGCAGCGCATCGCAGCCGTCACGAATGAAATGCGGAATATGGTGCACGGGTTCGACTTCGCCAAGGTGCTATCGTCGTATTGGACCGGTTATAAGAGGATGGATGACGAGCTGAAGCAAGCTTCGCTGCGCTGGCTTCGCGGGGAGTTCGCGACGAAGACCGAGGCGAAGCAGGCTTTGGGCGTCGGGGTAATTATTGATGATGACAACTGGTACGATTACATGAAGCTGTGGTCGGAATTCGCCGCGCGGATTGGATATCAGGGATTGCTGCTTTTTATCGATGAAGGGGTTAACCTGTACAAAATTACGAATAGCATCTCCCGGCACAGCAATTACGAGAAGCTGCTGACGATGTTCAACGATACGATGCAGGGCAAGGCGGAGCACCTCGGCATCTTCATCGGCGGCACGCCGCAATTCGTGAAGGATGAACGCAGGGGGCTGTTCAGCTACGAAGCTCTGCGCTCGCGCCTCGTAAGCGGCAGATACGCGGCAGAGGGGCTCCGCAACTACACGGGCCCTCTGATTCAGCTCGACATGCTGTCTCATAAGGAGATTCTGCTTCTGCTGCAGCGTCTGCGCCATATCCATGCCCTTCATTATGGAGTGGAGCCGCTGCTGACGGACGACCAATTAATCGCATTTATGGAGCAAGCCGTCGGCAGGCTCGGAGCGGATGGGCTTCTGACCCCGAGGGAGATTATTCGTGATTTCATGGATCTGATGCACACGCTGCAGCAGCATCCGGAGACCAAGTTCGACGATCTGATCGGGAACCGGAGCGTCAAGCCCGCGGATTCCCATCCGGATGAAGTCGGCGACTTCCTGGCGGAGTTCGAGCTATGAGCGGGATTCATCCCTTTCACCGGTTGGCGCCGTTCATGCAAGAGTATATTTATAAAAAGCGCTGGGAGACGCTGAAGGAGGCCCAAGTCGGGGCTTGCCGCGTGCTGTTCGATTCGCCGAACCATCTGCTGATCGCATCCGGGACGGCATCGGGCAAGACCGAAGCCGCCTTCTTCCCGGCCCTGACAGAACTGCACGAGCGCCCTTCCGCATCGGTCGGCATTCTGTACATCGGCCCGCTGAAGGCGCTTATCAACGACCAGTTCGAGCGTCTGAACGATATGCTGCGCGAAGCCGGCATTCCGGTGCGGCATTGGCATGGGGACGTGTCCCAAGCGGAGAAGGCGAAGCTGCTGAAAAGACCGTCCGGCGTATTGCAGATTACGCCGGAATCGCTGGAAGGCTTGTTAATGAACAAGCCGAATGCGATACCCGCCCTGTTCCGCGACCTGCGTTATGTCGTGATTGATGAGGTGCATGCCTTCATGGGGGCCGATCGCGGCATTCAAGTGCTGAGCCAGCTTGCCCGGGTCGAACGGATGGCAGGCTGCCGGCCGAGACGGATTGGCCTGTCGGCGACATTGGGCGATTACGATGCCGCCTGTGAATGGCTGGGCGCCGGTTCGCCGCATGCCGTCGAAGTCGTGGCGCCCCGCGCGGGCCGCAAGCTGAGATTGAATGTCGAGCATTTCTCCTTCCCTGCCGCCCGGTGAACTGGCCGATGATCGCGTCGTATCTTCCGCCGCCGAGGCTCGAGGCGAAGGTGCCCGACGCATCGAAAATTTCATATACGGTGCCGGTATAGAAGGACAGCCCGCGGGACAGGAACGGGTCGAAGGCGCAGCTTGCCGCGAGCCCGGTCCCGTCGATTAGAAGCTGCAGGGCGCGCACCTCGGATATGCCCTCCGGCAACTGGAGGCCGCAAGCCGCGGCGAGGTAGTCGACCGAGGTCTCTTCTCTCTCCAACAAGACCAAGATCGCCTCGGTTACCGTCGGCTCCAAGCCTTTGCCAAGCAGTTCGTCCTTGCCCCCTTCTTTTCCGAATTTGGCAATCTTGTCGAGCGTCAGCATGACCGACGACGCCTCCCCGGCCGGTACGCCAATCGATTCCAGCAGTTCTCCGAGGAACCGACGGTTATTCCATCACATCACCGGGATGTTCAGACGGCGGAACGCATCGACGGCAAGCTGCATCAGCTCGGCCTCGGCTTCCGGCCCGGCAAATGCCGACGATATCGGCATCGCATTGCAGAAATTCCCGCAGCCTTCCCCGTTTCACCGGCCCGTCGCGGAACACTTTGCCGATCTCATACCGTTTGTACGGCAGCTCAGCCCGGGATTCATGGCGATGACCTTGGCGAACGGAATCGTCAGATCATAGCGCAGCCCTAACTGCCGCTTCCCTTGATCGCTCAACCGGTACATTTCCTTCACGATTTCTTCCCCGCCGGCATATTTCGATGTCAGCACATCAAGCTCATGCAAGATCGTGCTCTCCATTGCCTCGAAGCGGTAGAGCTCGAACAGGTTCCGCAGCACGTCCTGCACTTGCTGGCGCGCCGCTTGCTCCGGACCGAAAAAATCATGGGTACCTTTTACGTTTTGCATCGTATCCATCCTCCCTTGTTCACATGGAAAATAAAAAACGCGCCGGACCTCTTGGTCCCGCGAGCGGGATAGATGCCGCAGGGAGGCCAACGCGAACAGCGCTAGCCCTCCCTGATAGGTTCAGGGGTGCTAACGCTTCTTGTGATGATGGTTGGGTCTGCTTGATTCGGTTCATGAGCAGGCTCCTCCATCGCATGTAGGATTATCGAGTATTAGCGAATGGGGTGGGAAAAAGCAACTCCTCCGCCGGTGTCACGAAGCAGAATAAGACTGGAGCTGGGTCCTCGCCTTCTGAATGATGTCTCCGATCTTTTGCTCCAACTGGAAGACTTGGCGAGTGCGTTCATTCCGCTGGCGGGAGGAGGCTGTCATCGAGATGAGCGCCTTCAGGCTGGCATTGGCATCGCCCTTCCTCGCGGCTTGCGTCAGCGTGCTCCGGGTCGCAGAGAGGCGGCTTTTGCAGGTGCTGGCGGCACTCTTCGCTTTCTTGATCTGGACCTTGACCGTATCGATGGCGGAGAGCGTCTGGCGCACGCGCTTGGCGGCGTCGGTGCGAGCTTGCCTGGCCGACTTCAGCGCGGCTTGGCGGCGGCGGATATCCTCCCGCGCGGTCTGGACGAGCGGCTTCATGCCGGTATGCTGCAGGCGAAGCGCCGCGTTCAACTGCTTGTTCTTCCATATCTTCGCGGCCGAGATCTGTTTGTTCAAGGCGCTGTAGGCGTCGAACAGCGGCTGATACTTCTTCTTCGCCTCTTGCACTTGCGAATCGAGGCGCTTCAGCTTCTCCTCGTGCAGCCGCTTGAGCTGCTGCCTGATCCCGGCCAGCGCCTCCGCATTGTCGTAGTGCAGGCGCTTCGTCTTCTCCTGCCATTCCCGCTCCGCCGTCTCGAACTGACTCAGCTCCTGGTAGAGCTGAGTCAGCTTGTCCGCCTGCGACCGGTCCGCTGCCGCCACCATCTTGTCGAAGGCGGCCTTGGCTGTGGCGGACAGCTCCGCCGATGCCGCGTGGAGCGCCGCCGGGCCGGCCAGCAGGCATGCGAGTGCGAGTAGGAGCGTTGCCATGATCGCGCCCGATTGTTTCTTCATCATGATCATTTCATCCTCTCTTTATCGTTTCTTAAAATATCCGGAATTGCCTTCCATATCCCACGCGCAAGAAAGGGAAAAGCAAAAAAGCACCTGCAAGAAGGGCTATCAAGCCCATTCTTGCGGGTGCTTCCATCGCAAGTTCCGTTATTTGTCATTCAAGTTAATGATATGAAAGAATGCGAGATTTGTCAAGGCGAATTGATAATGATCGCGCCTTTCCTCGCAAAAGCTTGTATAGAGCGGTTTGAGCAAGTTTATAGTTAATCATTGCGAAAAGCGGAGTTTGTCGAGATAGAGGGGCCCGGTTTTTAGCAAAATCCTGCACCCGAGCAGGATTTTTTTGATTTTGCTGGCCGATACGGCAGTATTCCTGCAAAACTACATCAATTCGCCCTTATCTCCTCCGGTTTGAGCCGAAAGAACTTAAATTCCTGCACATTTGCAGCATTCCTTCTGCCAAGTAGGGGTGCCGGTCGAAATCCTGCAGAATTCAGAGTGTTGAGAAAGTCTATGTTAATTACCCATTCACCGCGTTAATTTGGTATAATGTTCTTATCATAATCCATGGAAAGCGTGGTGTTTGTATGCTTTACACGAATGATCCCAACCCACAACTGGACTATGAACTGGTTTGTCTTGAGCATATGGTTGCCCCTGATCACTTGCTTCGTCATATCGATAAACATATTGATTTTACCTTTATTTTGGACCTTGTGCGTCCTTACTACAGCGAGTCGAACGGCCGACCATCTGTGGATCCCATTGTGTTCTTTAAAATGCTGCTGATCGGCTACTTGTATAACATTCGCTCAGAGCGAGAACTGGAGCGAGTCGTCAACGATTCCCTGGCTTTTCGGTGGTTCTTACGGCTCGGGCTTTCCGGCAAAGCGCCTGACCATTCGATCTTTAGCTGGAACCGGAAAAATCGGTTTAAGGATACTACCGTCTTCCAAGATATCTTCGATAATATCGTTCAGCAGGCGATTCAGCACAACATGGTGGGAGGGCGGCTGCTCTTTACCGACTCCACGCATATCAAGGCAAATGCCAATAACGGACGGTACGAGAAACGAGAAGTCACTTGTACGCCTTATGAATATCTCCAAGAGCTGGAGCAAGCCGTGAATGAGGATCGGGTCGCTTTTGGAAAAAAGCCACTGCCTCCCAAAGAGGAGGCCTAAACCAAGGAACAAAAAGTTAGCTTAACAGATCCGGATAGCGGAAACCTGAATCGGGATGGAAAACCGGAAGGGTTTCATTATTTAGATCACCGCACCGTAGATCATAAATACAACGTGATTACGGACTGCTACGTTACGCCTGGAAATGTGAATGATTCGGTTGTTTATGTGGATCGTCTACTACATCAAATAGAGAAGTTTGGCTGGGAAAAGTCGCTGGAGGCCGTTGCACTCGACTCTGGTTACATGACGGCCTATGTTTGTTACCGTACGAACAAATTAAACATCACGGCAGTTATTCCAGAGCGTTCGACCCGTGAACACGGTGTATTTCCCAAAGAGAAATTTCATTATGATGCAGAAAAGAATGTTTTTATCTGTCCAAACCAGCAAGAACTCACGTACCGCACCACAACACGAAAAGGATTCAGAGATTATAAATCCGATCCCAAACAATGCGCTGCCTGTCCATTATTGAGCAAGTGTAACGAGAACAAAAATAAACAACGCACCATACAACGGCATATCTGGGAAGAACACAAAGAGAAAGTAGTTCAAAACTTCCAGAGTGAGAGCGGAAAAGCCGTTTATGCCCTACGCGCCCAAACCATTGAGCGAAGTTTCGCGGATGCCAAAGTGCTCCATGGACTTCGCTATTGCCGGTTTCGGGGAAGAGACAAGGTGCAGGAGCAAGTGCTGATGACAGCCACTGCACAGAACATAAAAAAGATAGCCACACATCTCGCCAGAAGGGTGGGGTAAAGCAAAGACCCCATCCCCCCTCCATTCTCTCTCACCAAACACCACTTTTTCCCAGCAAAATGATATTACATTGATATTACTTCGTAAAAAACAGGGGTTTTCCAACAGCCTGAAAAGCGCAGCTTTTTTGGCCGTTCGGACTAGAATGATGCCGTTTTGTGGAAAATTGATGTACTTTAGCAGGAATTCCTGCTTCGATCCCGCATTTTATGGTGAAATTCCTGCTCCTGCGCAGGAATTTTATCCCCCCAAGACGGCGGGCCCCACATCAGACGTGTCACGTTGCGAAGGATAAACGGAGGAATAGAACGGCATGACTGCGGCATGCCGTTCTTCGGCGTTCCGGGCTTCCGCTACGAATGCAATCGGGCCCGGCTCGGTTTACGGGCGTCAGGCAAGCTGGCCGCTGAAGCCCACCCGCAGCCCGGCGCAGCGGTGCTTGCCCGCCGGGCGGGGTTTTATTTGCCGACGACGAGGACGAAGACGTTACTGTCCGGCGCCTCCAGGACGGCCGCATGGCTCGTTTCCGTCGGAATAGGCTTGCGAATCCAGTTAATCTCGGTTTTGGCGGACAGTGCTTCATAAGTTTCGGGCACGTCTTCCACATTGAATTCAATGTCGGCCATCTGGAGATCGGGATGACTTTGCAGGACGAGCTCGGAGCTCTTTTCGTCCGGGAAAAGAAGCTGACAACGCATGAGCAATGGTTCCTGCCGCCTGTGCGGGAGCATCATGTGCCGCTGCGAGTGGACCCGCTTGGGTGTAAGGAAATGCGAGGCCGATCCTTGGCTAGATAAGACCATCACGCGGCACGAGGACGGGACGGGCATGATCGACCCCCGCATTGGACGGGGCGAAATCAATACTATGCGGAGCGGATATTCGGCTTGGGCACGGACGCCTTCGTGAAGGAGCCTGCCGAGTTGGTGGACTTCATGATGGACAAGCTGGAGCGGATTCGCAGCCGGTACGGTACCGCTGAGGCTTAGTGCATCAAGCAATGGACGAATATGGGTGAATTCCCGTCTTCGTCTTTTTTGTATGGGTTTCGTTTGAGTTCAGCCAAATTGTTGGTTTAAAGTAAATGAAGCCAAAAATTTCAGCGTGACCTTTACAAGTGATAAGTAACAAACAAAAAAACAATGTAATAATCAACACAAAACAATATAAAACAATAAATTTTCATTGCGATATAGGTATGAAGGTGGTAGTATGTAAGACAACAACAGGTTTTATGGCTTTTTGCATAGGACTTGAAGGGTTTTTGATTACCTTAAAAGGGGTGCAGGAGATGAAGTTCAAAGTGATGAGCCGATTTGTCGCCGCAGTAATGGCCGTCTCGCTTGTATTGGCAGGCTGTTCGGCCGGGGGAGATTCCGCCCAAAGCAAGCCGAATGTGGACAAGAGCAAAATCGAAAATCTTCCTCAGCCTATTGCCAGCAAAGACGTGAAAGTGATGGTTATCCGCAAAATCGGAGGCGACGATCATACGGCGCAATTTCTGGCAGGCGCCAAGCAAGAGGGCGAATCGATGGGATTTACGGTGGACACGTACTCCGCGAACGGCGACACGGCCAAATTTCATGACGCGATAGCCTAGGCCCTGGAAAAGAACTATGACGGGGTTATTATCTCGCATGGGGATGATGCGGCTACGGTGGATGATGTCAAGAAATTGACGGAGAAGGGGATTCCGGTCGTCACATTCGACTCCAATCCGGACTTGGCCCAAATTGACGGCGTAACGTTGACCTCGCAGGACGACAAGCAGCTGGCCCATTTGGCGTTGGACAGCATGAATAAGCAGTTAAATGGAAGCGGTAACATCGTTTATTTATGGGTGGACGGATTCCCGCCGATGGTAATCCGCAACGGCGTATACCAAGACTTTTTGAAGGCGAATGCCGGCATTAAGGAGATCGAGCGCTTCGGCGTCGCGGCATCCGATACGTCGGTACAGACGCAGAATGCCGTATCGGCGATGCTGACCAAGCATGGCAAAGGCAAGATTGACGCCATCTTCGCCACATGGGACGCGTTCGCCATCGGCGCGGCGCGGGCCGTGAAGGAAGCCGGCCGGGACGAGATCAAAATTTACGGCATTGACGTGTCGAACGCCGATTTGCAGCTGATGCAGGAAGAGAACAGCCCATGGGTCGCCACGGCCGCCGTCGATCCGAAGGTGATCGGCGCCGTCAATATGCGCCTGGTCGCGAAGAAGATCGCAGGCGAAGACACGCCGCAAACCTTCGACCTCAAGCCGACAATGATTACGCAAGAGCAATTGAATTCCTCCGGGGAAAAAGTGAATATGGAGAGCCTCAGCAAGATCATCCCGGATTGGGGCGTAAGCACGGACTTTGAGGAGGACTGGATGCAAGGGCTTAAGAAAGCGTATTCATCCAAATAAGAAGGGGACGGAGGGAAGCGCGGTAGGGCCTCCGCGGCCAACGCCGGATGGACGGCGCTTGCCTCCCGATTCCGTACAGGAGGTGGAGAGATGATTGGACAGCAAGCGATTCGCCTGGATATGAAGCGGATTTCCATCGAGTTCCCCGGGGTGAAGGCGCTGGACAACGTGGATTTTACAACCGAGACCGGAACCTCCCATGCTCTGATCGGCGCGAACGGGGCGGGCAAGTCGACGTTGATGAAGGTGTTGTCGGGAGCCTACAACCATTACACGGGCGATATTTCTATCGGCGGCCAAGCGGTGCAGATTCGTTCGCCGAAGGATGCGAAGGACTTGGGCATCCAGATTGTGTATCAGGAAGTGGATACGGCGCTGATCCCTTATTTGACGGTCGGCGAGAACATCATGCTGGATGATACGGTCAACGACATGGGGAAAAAGCAGTGGATCAACTGGAAGCGGATACACAGCGGCGCGAAGGCGACTCTCGAGCGGATGAATGTGAAGGTGCCGACGAAGAAGCTGGTCAGCGAGCTGACGCTGGCCGAGAAGCAGATGGTTCTGATCGCGCGGGCGATAACGAAGGAATGCCGCTTTCTCATTTTGGACGAGCCGACCGCGCCGCTCAGCCATGCGGAGACGGAAGAGCTGTTCCGCATCGTGCGGGATTTGAAAAAGAACAATGTCGGGGTCATCTTCATCTCGCACCGTCTGCCGGAGCTGTTCGACATCTGCGACGACATTACGGTGATGCGGGACGGGCAATTCGTCGTCAAGAAGCGGATTGCGGACACGAATCCGAACGAAATTGTGGAGCGGATGCTCGGCAAAAAAATGGACGACCAATTTCCGAAGCTTGCGATCGAACTCGGAGACACCAATTTTGAAGTAAAGGGCCTGACGGATGGCGACAAGCTGAAAAATATCGATTTCTATGTGCGAAAAGGGGAAATCATCGGCCTCGCCGGACTGGTAGGCGCCGGCAAAACGGAGCTGTGCAAGGCCCTGTTCGGCGCGTCCCGCATTGCGGCGGGCGAGCGTGTGCTGCAGAAGCGGAAGCTTTCCATTCGAAATTGCAATGAGGCCATGAAGCAGGGAATCGCCCTCGTGCCGGAGGAGCGGCGCAAGGAAGGCATTCTCGTGCTCGAATCGGTGGTCAATAATCTGTCGGTTGCCAACCTGGCGAGGTTCTGCGCGTACAAGACGTTCCTGCGCTTCGGCAGGGAGAAGCAGGAGGCGCAGAGACTGATTCAGGATCTGGGCATCAAGACGCCGAACGAGCTGGCGAAGGTGAAAAACCTGTCGGGCGGCAATCAACAAAAAGTGGCGATCGGGAAATGGCTGACGACCGAGGCGGAAGTATACATTTTCGATGAACCGACCAAAGGCGTCGACGTCGGAGCGAAAAAGGACATCTTCAAGCTCATTTCACAGCTTGCGCAGCAGGGGAAGAGCATCATCTACGCCTCCTGCGAGCTGTCGGAGATTATCGGCATCACGGACCGCGTCTACGTGCTCTATGATGGCGAGATCGTGAAGGAGCTCCAGACGAGCGTAACCAATGAAGAAGAATTATTGTTCTACTCGACGGGAGGAAAGTAGCATGAGTTTGAGCACAGGGACAGGGCAGCAGCGTCAAGTGAAGGCGGCCAAATTCGATTTCTTTGATTTTCTATATAAATATGGAACGATTGTAACGATTCTCATCCTGATTGTCGTGTTCGGAATCATGTCCGATAGCTTCCTGATGCCTACGAATATCATCAACATCTTGCGCTCGATATCCATTGTTACTGTCATTGCGATCGGGATTACGATTTCGCTCTCGGTGGGCGGCTTCGACCTGTCGGTCGGTTCCGTGGCGTCTCTGGCCAACGCCGTCGTCATCTCCATGTTCGTCTGGCATTCGCAGAATGCGTTCGTCGGCATCATTACGGCGATCGCGGTTTGTCTAATCGCAGGCGTGCTGAACGCCTTCATGATCGTCAAAATGAAAATTCAAGACATGCTCATGACGCTGGCGATGATGTTTATCATCCAGGGGGTGGCCCTGACGTATACCCGGGGGGCGACCGTATCACAGAACATGGTCATGCCGGACGGCACGTTCGCCACGGGCCAGATCAGCGCCTTCTTCTCGAAAATCGGCCAGGTGCCGTGGATTATCATCATTATGCTTGTCGTCGTGGTCCTCGTCCATATTTTCCTGAACTATACGAAGCACGGCCGGTACATGTATGTCATCGGCGGCAATAGGGAGGCGGCCAAGCTGTCGGGCATTCCCGTCAATACATATCGCGTGCTCGCCTATGTGTTGTCCGCCGGATTTGCGGCCATCGGCGGCATTATGCTGGCATCCCGCGTCATGACGGCGGAAGTCAATGCGGGCGCTCCCTATCTCATGGACGCGGTGGCGGCGGCCTACATCGGATTCTCCGTCGCGGGCGCCGGCAGACCGAACGCGTTCGGCACCTTCGTCGGCGCGGTGCTCATCGGCATTTTGCAGAACGGTCTGGTCATGATGTCGGTTCCTTACTACGCGATGGACATCGTGAAAGGAACGGTGCTCGCTTTTGCTCTGGCTTTAACCTATTACAAACAGAAATAACGGGTGCAGGAGGAGATCGAAATGAGCGAATTCAAGACGTATTTCACGATGACCGAAAGCGATGTCATTCAATACGCCCTCGGCCAGCTTGATTACTTCGATCGGGATGCCGGGCTGTCCTGCAAGGAAATCGGCGACGGCAATCTCAACTATGTGTTCCGGGTCGCGGACGAGAAGACGGGGCGCTCGCTCATCATCAAGCAGGCGGGGCCGGTCGCCCGCATCTCGGATGAGTTCAAGGTGTCGCCGGACCGGAACCGGATCGAGAGCGATATTTTGCGCATCGAGCATGAACTGGCTCCGGGGCTGGTGCCGCAAGTATACAAGTATGATCCGGTCATGAACTGCTGCGTCATGGAGGACTTGTCCGATCATGAGATCCTTCGCGCCGCCCTGCTGAAGCATAAGCAGTTCCCGCTGTTCGCCGAGCATATCTCGACCTTCATGGTCAATACGCTGCTGCTGACATCGGATGTCGTCATGAATCATAAAGAAAAGAAGGAGCGGGTGAAGGAGTTCATCAACCCGGATCTGTGCGAGATAACCGAGGATCTCGTCTATACCGAGCCGTTTTGCGATTGCCCGCGCAATGATGTGTTCCCGCCGCTGATCCCGTTCGTGAAGGAATACTTGTGGGAGGACGAAGCGCTGCTCCTGGAGACGGCGAAGCTGAAGTTCGAATTCATGACCAATGCCCAGTCGCTGATTCACGGCGATCTGCATACGGGCTCCATCTTCGTGAAGCCGGATTCGACCAAGGTGATCGACCCGGAATTCGCCTTCTACGGCCCGGCCGGCTACGATGTGGGCAATGTCGTCGCCAACTTGATTTTCGCCTATGTCCATGCGGACAGCGTCATGGAGGACGGCGCGGAGAAGGAGCGGCAAAAAGAGTGGCTCCTGTCAACGATTCAAGATATGATTGATTTGTTCAAAGCGAAATTTTTGGCGGCGTGGAAGGAATTCGCGACGGATCCATGCGCTTCTTACAAAGGCTTCGATCAGTATTATCTGGAGACGATTTTGCGGGATGCGGCAGGAGTTGCCGGGCTGGAGCTGTGCCGGCGGACGCTCGGCCTCGCACATGTCAAGGATATGACGTCGATTGCGGACGCGAACGCGCGGGCACGGGCGGAGAAGATGTGCATCGTCATGGGCAAGCGGTTCATTATGGAGCGCCGTCTGATGAAGAACGGGACGGATTTCATGAAGGTCATTACCGCCGCTGGCGAAGTGTACAGCAGATAAGGAGGTCATGGGACGATGGGAGACAACGGCATGACAGCGACAATGATTCAATCGGTAACGTTGGATGACGCGAACGATACGCTGGTCATTCTGGACCAGACGGTGCTGCCGAACGAGAAGGTATTTCTCAAGCTGAAGGAATTGAAGGATATTTGGGACGCGATCTACCATCTGAAGGTGCGCGGCGCGCCGGCGATCGGCATTGCGGCGGGATACGGCCTGTATCTGGGCGTCAAGGCTTCGGTAGCCGCGACGAAGGAAGCGCTGGCCGAGGATTTCAAGCGGGTCAAGGAGTATCTGGCTTCCTCCCGTCCGACGGCGGTCAACCTGTTCTGGGCGCTCGATCGGATGGAGGCGCGCTTCCGGCGGGAGCAGGGCGGAAGCATCGCCGAGATCAAGGAAGCGCTGCGGCAGGAGGCGGAAGCGATCCGGGCCGAGGACGAGCAAGTCTGCGAGCAGATCGGCCGCCATGCCTTGTCGCTGCTTGAGCCGGGCTGGGGCATCCTGACGCACTGCAACGCGGGGGCGATTGCGACGGCCAAATACGGCACGGCGCTGGCGGCCATCTATTTGGGAGAGGAGCAGGGATACGGCTTCAAGGTGTATGCCGACGAGACGAGACCGCTGCTGCAGGGCGCGCGGCTGACGGCCTGGGAGCTGCAGGAAGCGGGCATCGATGTCACGCTCATCTGCGACAACATGTCCTCCATCGTGATGAAGGAAGGCAAGATTCAAGCCGTCCTGGTCGGCTGCGACCGCGTGGCTGCCAACGGGGATACCGCCAATAAGATCGGCACGTTGGCGGTGGCGATTCTGGCGAAGCATTACGGCATTCCGTTTTATGTGTGCGCGCCGTTGTCCACGGTCGATCTGCAGTGCGCGACAGGCGACGACATTCATATCGAGCTGCGTCCGGATGAAGAGATTACGAGCAAGTGGTATGAAAAGCCGATGGCGCCGGCAGGGGTCAACGTCTATAACCCGTGCTTCGATGTGACGGATCACGAGCATATTACGGCGATCATTACGCAGCACGGCATATCTTATCCGCCGTTCGCCGACAGTCTGCCCGCCATGTTCGCGAAGCAAGCATCGGGCACTTAAACCGAAGATATGAAAAAGCCAGGCTCTGATGAGTCTGGCTCAGATTGAAGACAAACTCCCGCGAAAGACTGGAACCGCGGGAGTTCTTTGCGTTTTTTTATCCATATTGCAAATACGACAGAGAAAGTAGAGATGGACCGGTCTTTCATGCCCAGCAAATAATCCGGATTCGGAGAGCGCCCCAGGAACTCATCGCTCTAGTTGTTTGCTCCACCGAAGCTGTAACGTCTCTCGCATCCCCGTTCATCAGCTCCACCGAAGCAGTAACAACTCTCGCATCGCCGCTCATCTGCTCCACTGAAGCTGTAAATCTCTCGCATCCCCGTTCATCAGCTCCACCGAAGCAGTAACAACTCTCGCATCGCCGCTCATCTGCTCCACTGAAGCTGTAAATCTCTCGCATCCCCGTTCATCAGCTCCACCGAAGCAGTAACAACTCTCGCATCCCCGCTCATCAGCTCCACCGAAGCAGTAACAACTCTCGCATCCCCGTTCATCAGCTCCACCGAAGCTGTAACAACTCTCGCATCCCCGTTCATCAGCTCCACTGAAGCAGATGTAACAACTCTCGTACCCCCGCTCATCAGCTCCATCGAAGCTGTAACGTTCTCGCATCCCCGTTCATCAGCTCCACCGAGCTGTAAATCTCTCGCATCCCCGTTCATCAGCTCCATCGAAGCTGTAACAACTCTCGCATCCCCGCTCATCAGCTCCATCGAAGCTGTAACGTTCTCGCATCCCCGTTCATCAGCTCCATCAATACTGCAAAAATGCAGCAATTTCATTTGCACGAGGTTGCGAAAATAGGATTGCTGCAAAAATACAGCAATTCTCCTACGGCAGGGCGTAGATAGCATTCAAAGTGGCGAAATGACACTAGCGTTGCATAGAACCTGACATGAAGAAGACTTTAAACTCCAGATACGGAACTAATAATCATTATTTATATATATTTACAGTTTCTTTTTTCCTAGCAAAGCCAAAAGTCGATCTCCTACTAAACCATAGGAACATGTTACCATCAAATGTTAATATGCCATTATTACCTATTTAATCACCACTTTAACGGTCTTACATTGCTTTGGGTGTTTTCGTGGTCGACCACCCTTTCGTTTCTTCCGCCTGCCCTTCGAGTGCTTGGTTGGTTTGCGGTGCAGTGCCATCAAAAATTGATCCCACGTTTTATTCATATAGACCCGAAGCAGCTTTAGAAATGACCATAGCGTTTGAGTGGTGTCAGCCTCCTTCCGGACCAACATGACTAAACCATATGCGATGAAGGCTAAAAAAATCTGGTTCCATACTGCCTCTGGATGGAAACTGTACAAATGGACTAAGCTCATATGTTGCTTCATCCATTTAAAGAATAATTCAATCATCCAGCGGCGCCGATAAATCTCGCAGATTTGGGCTGCGGACTTATCCCAGACATTCGTAAGCACACGGTACTGGCGGTTCTTCTCATCGGTATACTCCACTAACCGGAGCTGGGCTTCTATCACATGGCCTTCTTCATCCTTGTAGCTCACGATCACGTCAGCATCACGCACCACAGGCGTCGTTTCATCGATCTCGTGCTCGCAGATGATCGCCGTCTTGTTGCTTTTCTTAATGCGTGCCACGAAGCGTAGATTATCATCCAGCCACTGCTTATAGTGACCATATGTGATGTACCCGCGATCCAAAACATGAATGGCATCTTTATCGATCACCAGATCCAAAGCCACTTCGCTGTCAGCAACGCCTCGTGTGGAACAAACAATGTTTTCGGGATAGACGGTATCCGGGTCGCAAACAGCAAGTTTGGTGTGGATCTTTACCCCGTTGCTGTGTTTGGAGCAGTAGGCCCATTTTCCAGCGACATCAGGGAGTGTAAGTACCGTTGAATCGACAATGCTCAGTTTCCCGATGCCGGGGATACCCTGCTTCGGATAAAGTTGTTGCAAACGTTGTGTCACTTGAATCCATAGCTGCTGCAACACCGGTAAAGGCAACGCTCTGAGTGTACGTACGAGTTGGGAAGCGCTAATGGATTTCAAGTGGATCGCCTGCTGCAGCTGTTCGTTCGCACGCAACGCGTTGCAGATATCTTCGAGGTCCGTGCGTTTATTCAATTGAGCATCAATGAGTAGTTTGATCGCTCTCACGAGTGTAAACTTTCGTCGATAATTGAAGATTGGGAATTCGTCGTCCGAGAGCTGAATCAAATTTAGGCATTTACAAATGACGGTCTGATCTGGTATATTACCCATGGTCTTTTCTCCTTTTGGTGAGGGAATGGGTAACATGCCTATCCTTCAACATTAGGAGATTTTTTTATGAGTTACCAGATATAATCGATCAATAAATTGAAGAAAAAGTAATTAATGAGAAATATATTTTTCATGTCAGGTTTGGTGCAAGGCTAGTGGCGAAATGATGTAGTTTTGCAGGATTTTCTCGGAATTTAGCCTCTTGAGGCTAAAAATGCTGCGCCTGTGCAGCAATTTCATGCGGGGTTCAGCTTGCTGCACACCGGATCAGATTGTTGCATGCGGGGAACCGCTTGCCCTAACCTGTCCTGCCTTCCCCGGCCCCGCCCTCTTCCCAAGAAAAAGAAACTGTCGACAGGGGGATGTCGACAGTCTGAGCCAGGCTCTGATGAGTCTGGCTTTTTTGTGCTGCTTCTCTTTGTACTTCTCTTTGTAAGTCTCTTTGTACTTCTCTTTGTAAGTCTCTTTGTACTTCTATTTGTAATTCTCTTTGTAAGTCTCTTTGTAAGTCTCTTTGTACTTCTATTTGTAATTCTCTTTGTAATTCACTCGTTGTACTTCTCTTTGTATTTCTAGTTCTGCTTCTCCCCGTCATTGGTTCTTGGCATTAATTCATGGCATTGATTCTTGAGTTGGCTTCTGTTGGATTCAGCGGCATCGCCGCCTGAGCTGCCTCATGCACCTTTATTCAGCGAGGTTTTCATACGCATTCATGCAGCGAGATATTGCGCGAATCGAGAAACTCGTGCCAATCCTCTCCCAGCGTCTTGTCGGTGATGAGCGTATGGATACGATCAAGCGGACAAATGCTGGCGAAGGAGGTGCGGTCGAACTTCGTGAAGTCCGCGACGAGATAGACCTTGTTCGCGCGCTCGACCGCGAGCCGGCGCACCTCCGCCTGCTGCTCATTCGCATCGGTGATGCCGTGCTGCATGCTGACGGAGCGGCAAGAGATGAAGGCCAGGTCGAAGAAATAGCTGTTCATGTTCAGCTCGGCGTTCCGTCCGAGCGCGGACATGGAGCTGGAAGAGATGCCTCCGCCAATCATGACGAGATGGACGTTGCTGTTATCGATCAGGGCGTTGGCGATTTTGAGCGAATTGGTGACGACCGTGATGCGCTTATTCTCCAACTGCTGCGCAATATAAAGCGACGTCGTCGACGCATCCAAAAAGATGGAGTCGCCGTTGGCGATAAATTCCGCGCACCGTTCGGCCATGCGCTTCTTGCCGTCGACGTGGATATGCTCCCGCAGGTTGACATTCACGTCATTCTGCACCCCGTCCGGAACATAGGCTCCCCCGTATGTACGTATTAGAACGCCCTCGTCCTCCAGATGCTTCAAGTCGCGGCGGATCGTTTCTTCCGTCACGTTGAACAGGGAGGTGAGCGCGGCGACGGTCACGCTCTTCTGCTCCATAATGATTTCTTTGATTTTGGCTTTTCTGGCTACTGGTAACATGTATCTATTCGCTCCTGAAAACAGACATTTTATTGTTTTCCATTAAGTATAACATACTTTTCTCCTGATAAAAGTACTGCGTTTTATGGTTTGGTTATCGTTTGTGTGCCGATAAGGACCTGGTTCAATCTGAGTATAGAATAAAAAGTAGAAGAATGATGAATTTTGCACGCAGAAAACAAACATAAAACAATAAGAGTCAAAATAAAACATTGACAAACAACGTATGAAGTAGGAAAATGAATCACATAAAGGACGTGTTCGAAAGCGGACTTTTTGAACAACCTCACTCAGGCATGTGCATTATGGGAATCTACAGGAGGTGACATCGTGGTAACCCAAGCAACACCCTACTATTCTGATTTTGAAGCGAAAAAAATGATTTGTGAAATCGGCCGAAGAATGTACCTCAAAAATTTCGTGGCTGCCAACGACGGGAATATTACGATAAAAACCGGTCCCAACACGATCTGGGCCACGCCGACAGGAGTAAGCAAAGGGTTCATGACCCCGGACATGCTCGTCAAGCTGGATTTGGACGGGAAGGTGCTGGCCGGCAACCGGAAGCCGTCTTCCGAGATTAAGATGCATTTGCGGGTCTATGCGGAGAATCCGGACGTGCGCGCGGTCACGCACGCGCATCCGCCGGTGGCGACCTCGTTCGCGATTGCCGGCATCGATCTCGATCAGGCCGTATCTCCGGAGGCGGTTGTCATTCTGGGAACCGTCCCGGTCGCGCCGTATGCGACGCCGGGGACGCAGCAGGTGCCGGACTCGATCGCTCCGTTCTGCAAGGATTACAATGCGGTGCTGCTGGCCAATCACGGCGCGTTGACCTGGGGCAAGGACATCATCGAAGCCTATTACCGCCTGGAGTCGCTGGAGCATTACGCGCTGATGCTGATGTACTCCGGCAAAATCATCGAGCAAGCGAATGAATTGAACTGCAGTCAAGTGTCCGACCTCATCGAGATTCGCAAGAAGATGGGCATTCAGAGCGGAGGGACGCCAACCTGCAAGCCGGAGGGGGCAGTGAAGCCGAGCCCGAGCCGCGGGGAAGCGCACCCCATGAGCGAAGCCGACAAGGAAGAAATCATCAGTCAGATTGTCGCCAGAGTCACGGAACAAGTGCTTCAGAAGCTTCAATAGAAGGGGTGAACGAAGTGGGCATCAAGCTATCGGAATCGGATATCCAGAGCATTATTCAAGGCGTGTTGAAAAATATCGAGCAGAGCTTGCCGGGAGGCCGGGCCGGGCAGAGGGCAGCCAAGCACGCGGCCGTCGGGCATGCGGAGGCCGGGCAGGCGCGGCCGGAAGCGCAGGAGTCGGGCGGTTCGCCTGAGGAGAAGGAGAAGGGAGGCGAATGGGGCGTCTTCGCCGAGGCGGAAGCAGCCATTGATGCGGCTTCCGAGGCGCAGGCGGCCTATGTCCGGCAGTTCAATCTGCAGGATCGGGAGCGGTTCATCGCCGCCATCCGCCGCGCGGCGCTCGAGCAGAAGGACGTATTGGCGAGCATGACCTGGAAGGAGACGAAGCTCGGCCGCTATGAAGATAAAATCGCCAAGCTGGAGCTGACCGCGACCAAGACGCCCGGTACTGAAGACTTGATTTCGAAAGCGTTTACAGGAGATGACGGACTTACGCTGGTGAAGGAAGGCCCGTTCGGCGTCATCGGCGCCGTAACGCCGGTGACGAACCCGGTCGAGACGGTGATCAACAACGCGATCGGGATGCTGGCGGCAGGGAATGCGGTCGTCTTCAATGTGCATCCGTCCTCCAAGGCCTGCTGCGCCTACGCGGTCCAAATGATCAACCGGACGGTGCAAGAGGCGGGCGGGCCGGCAAACCTGGTCACGATGGTGAAGGAACCGACCAAGGACACGCTGGACGCGATTGCGCAATCGCCGAAGGTGCACCTGCTCGTAGGAACAGGAGGACCCGGATTGGTGAGAGCGCTGCTGCGCTCGGGCAAGAAAGCGATCGGCGCGGGCGCGGGCAATCCTCCCGTCGTTGTGGATGACACCGCCGACATCGAGCGGGCCGCCAAAGAAATTATCGCGGGCGCTTCCTTCGAGAACAACATTCTCTGCATTGCGGAGAAGGAGGTGTTCGTCGTGGACAAGGTGGCGGACGATCTGCTGTTCCACATGCTGAATCACGGCGCATACCGGCTGGACGACCGCGAGCTGGAACAGGTGATGAGCTTTGCGCTGGAAGCGAACGAGAGCGGGACCGCCAGAGGCTGCTCGCTCGATGCGAAGCGCGAATACCACACTGCGAAGGAGTGGATTGGGAAGGATGCGGCTTTGTTTTTGGAGAAGATCGGAGTCGTTCCCGGCAAGGAGGTCAAGCTGCTTATCTGCGAGGTCGACTTCGGGCATCCGTTCGTGCAGTTGGAGCAGATGATGCCGATACTGCCTATCGTGCGCGTGAGCGATCTGGAGGAGGCGATTCGCCTGGCCGTCCTGGCGGAGCACGGCAATCGGCATACGGCATTGATGCATTCCACGAATGTGGTGAATCTCGCCGCCTTCGAGCGCGCGATCGGCACGACGATCTTCGTCAAGAACGCCTCGTCGCTCGCGGGTGTCGGTTCAGGCGGAGAAGGCTTCACGACGATGACGATCGCCGGGCCGACGGGCGAAGGCTTGACATCGGCCCGCACGTTCACGCGGAAGATGCGAAGCGTTCTTGCGGAGCGCTGAACCTGAACACCTCAATTCGGGAACAATCCCGGGCAAGAGAGGGAGATGACGATGGCAGACGGCAAAGCATTGGGATTCGTGGAGGTTCAAGGCTACAGCGTGGCCCTGGCGGTGATGGACAAAGCCTGCAAGACGGCTGACGTGCATATTCTAGGAATTGACGCGAATAACCCGCCGGAGAACATGGAGACGTCGATCCCGCTGATGGTTCAGGTGAAATTCAGCGGCACGGTCAGCCATGTGCAGACAGCGCTCGGGGCGGCACGGGAAGAGGCCTTGACGTACTTGCGCGAGGATCAAGTGATTACGAAATGCATTACGTCAGGCAGCCCTGGCATCGCCTCCTTGCTGAAGCAGGGCAAAGTAGCGGTGAGATAGACGGGAAGCCGGCGTCCATGTCCGGCCATGGACAGGAACAGGCTCGGGCTTCCCGGCATGAAGGGGAGGGGGCGGCATGAAGCGCGAAGGGAAGCAATCTCTTGGCATGATAGAAACGATAGGCATCACCCCGGCTATCCGCGCGGCGGACATGATGATGAAATGCGCTTATATTACCGTATTGAGCATGGAAAAATCGGGAGCGGGCATCGTGACGGTGCTCATTCAGGGCAAGCTGGATTCCGTTCAGGCCGCACTCGAGATCGGCGCGCTGGAAGCGCAGAATACGGGGGAGCTTGTCGCCGTCCATGTCATCAACAATCCGGATGACGGGCTCGCCGAGCTGCTGCCGCGCACTGAAACGGAGGGAAGCCGACAATGACATACGATGCGATTGGCGTAATCGAGGCCCGCTATTTCGCGACGGCGCTGGAGATGACCGATGCGATGAGCAAGGCGGCCCAGGTGGAATGGCTCGCCAGCGAGAAGGCCTTGGGCGGCAGGCTGGTGACGATCATCATCGGCGGCGATGTCGCCAACGTGAAGGCGGCGGTGGAAGCGGCCAAGGCGGTCTGCGCTGGCAAAGCGGTCAATCCGCTCGCTCATGCGGCGGTCATCCTGAATCCTCATGCGGAGATCATGAAGTTCGTTATGTCTGCGAAGGCGGGGAAAGAAGAGTGTGCCGGGTCTGCGGGAGCGGCGGTTGCTGCGGCATGGGACGCAGCCAAGGCAGCAGCGGAAACGGCCTTAGACGCAGGCAAGGCATCATCTTCGGAGCAGGCCGTCAGCGAACCGAAGGCAAAGCCGGATCCGGCTGCCGATGCGGAGGCCAGGCCGGCTGCACGAGCCGGAACGAAGACCCCGTCAACGCGGAAAGCTTCCCGGCCGGCCGCGGTGGAGAAGAATAAGATGAAGGAGGAGCAACGAGATGAACCAAGCATTGGCGATTGTGGAGACGAGAGGCTTGACGGCGGCGATTGAAGCGGCGGATGCGATGCTGAAGGCGGCGAATGTGGAGATTGCGGGCACGGAGAAAATCGGTTCCGGACTCGTGTCGGTTATGGTTCAAGGCGATGTCGGCGCAGTCAAGGCCGCTGCGGAGGTCGGAGCCGAGGCGGCGCAGCGCGTGGGCGAATTGGTAGCCGTTCATGTCATCCCGCGTCCGCATGGCGATGTGGCGAAGCTGATTGCCGCAGGGAAGTAAGACGGGCAAGGCCGGAGTCATTGAACTTCATTTTCATATCCACAAGGAGGCTATCCAAATGAACGAATCATTGGGAATTATCGAGACGAGAGGCTTGACGGCGGCGATCGAGGCGGCGGATGCGATGCTGAAGGCGGCGAATGTGGAGATTGTGGGCACGGAGAAAATCGGTTCCGGACTGGTGACGGTCATCGTACGCGGCGATGTCGGCGCGGTCAAGGCCGCGACCGAGGTTGGCGCGGAAGCCGTGCAGCGGTTGGGCGAGCTGGTGGCGGCGCATGTGATTCCTCGTCCGCACAGCGATGTGCTGAAAATTCTCCCTTCCCTGAAATAAGCGGGATAACGGTCATTGGGACAATCCATTCATGCTGCAAGAAGAAGGCTGGGCAGGAAGGAAGCCTCAGGAATGGGGCGAGACAAGCGGCTTGGCGGCGGCAATCGAACCCGGCCGATGCGATGCGGGAAGCCGGAGCGGAAGCGCGCAGAGCGCAGGAGAATTCGCGGTTGAGCAGTCATCCCGCGTCTGCCGAGAGCCTGCATCCTGCCTGGCAAGCCATCATGGCGGTGATAAATATGACGGAACAGGTTAATAAGGAACTGACGGATTATATTACGCAGTTGGTGATGGAAGAACTGGAACGCTGCGGCTTGGCTCCTGCCCGTGAGCCGCTCCGCTTCGTGCCTGTCGGCGTCTCTGCGCGTCATGTGCATCTGTCGCAAGCGGATATGGAGCTGCTGTTCGGCCCGGGCAAGACGCTGACCAAGTTCAAGGATATTTCTCAGCCCGGCCAATTCGCGGCGAACGAGAAAGTCACGGTTGTCGGCCCGAAGGGAACGATGGAGAACGTCCGCATTCTCGGGCCGTTCCGCAAGCATACGCAGGTGGAGATTGCGGCCAGCGAGGCGCGCAAGCTGGGCCTTCAACCGCCCGTTCGCGAGTCGGGCCGGATCCAAGGCTCACCGGGCGTGCAGCTCGTCGGTCCGCACGGCGCCGTGACGCTGGCGCAAGGGTGCATCATCGCCGAGCGCCATATTCATATGACGCCTGCCGATGCCCGTGCGTATGGCGTGCGGCATGGGCAGAAGGTGCAGGTGAAGGTGCCGGGCGACAAAGGCGGCACCATGGATCGCGTATCGATCAAGGTGCGGGAGGATTACGCGCTGGAAATGCACATCGATACGGATGATTCCAATGCCTTCGGCATCAAGCAGGGAGACGCGTTGGAAATATTGCGGTGAAAGCGAGGCTTATGGCGATGAAGATGGGCAAAGTGGTGGGCAATATGATTTCCTCCCGCAAATATGACGGGCTTCAGGGCTACAAGCTTCTCCTCATTGAATTATGCTATACCGAGCCGAAGGCGTATATCGTCGCGGCCGACACCATCGGAGCCGGTCTCGATCAACTCGTGCTGGTGGCAGAAGGCAGCAATATTCAGCAGGCGCTCACGAAGCCGGCGCCGATCGACGCGCTTGTCGTCGGCATTATCGACAGCGAACCCGCGCTTCCCGCCGCTGCCCCGCCTTCCGAGTGAGGAGGAATTCCGATGAATGAACCGAAGGTACTGGCGGATCGGCAATCCGGCGGCCCATCGCCCGGCGTTCAAGGTGAACGCGGAAGGCGGGCGCTTGCGAACTATATCGGATTGGCGTTCCAAGGGGGGAGAAGCGCGGATGAGGCGCTGCAGCGGGCCGAAACGCGCATTATCGCCATGCAGCAAGGAGGAGGCTGATCCTATGAAAATCATCATTATCGGCGGAGTCGCGGCAGGCATGTCCGCCGCATCCAAGGTGAAGCGGACCTCTCCGGAGGCGGAGGTCGTCGTATACGAGAAGGGGAGCTTTCTCTCTTACGGCGCCTGCGGCTTGCCATATTATGTGTCGGGCGCGAACGACGATTACCGGAACATGATCGCGCGCACCCGCGAGCAGTTCGAGCAAGCGGGCATTCAGACCCGCCTGCGGCATGAAGTCCTGAAGATTGTTCCCGAATCGAAGCGGATTATGGTGAAGGATCTGGACAAGAACAAGGTGTTCCTCGACCATTACGACAAGCTGATGATCGCGACCGGGACCGTTCCGATCGTGCCGCCTCTGCCGGGCAAGGACGTGCCGGGGGTGCATCTGCTGAAGACGCTGGAAGACGGCATCGCGCTGAAGGAGAAGGTCGCTTCGCCCGACGTGCGGGACGTGGTCATCGTAGGCGGCGGCTATATCGGCATCGAGGTGGCCGAGGCGATGGTCGAGCTCGGCAAGCGCGTCCGGGTCGTCGAGCTGGGCGATCGCATCCTGAAGACATTCGACCCGGAGATTACCGGAATCGCTTCCCGGGAATTGGCGGACAAAGGCGTCAGCCTGAACACCGGGGAGCGGGTCGAGGCGATTGACGGAACGGAGCGGGTGACCGGCATACGGACGGACAAGGGCGTCTATCCGGCGGATATGGTCATCTTGTCGGCGGGAGTCAAGCCGGCGACCGGCTTCGTGAAGGGGACGGGAATAAGATTGGCCCGCAACGGCGCCATTATTATCGATCGCGAGATGAGAACAAGCGTGGAGGACATCTATGCGGCGGGGGACTGCGCCGAAGTATACAGCCGCGTCATGGAGGAGAACACGTATATTCCCCTCGGCACGACGGCCAACAAGTGCGGGCGGCTTGCAGGCTTGAATCTGCTGGGCAAGCATGAGAAATTCATCGGCACGCTGGGCAGCGCCGCGATCAAAGTGCTGGGCCTTGAGCTCGGCCGCACCGGCCTGTCGGAAGAGGACGCGAAGCGGCTGGCCATCGATTATGGAACGGTATGGGTCAGCGCCGCCGATCATCCGAAGTATTATCCCGACCCGACGCCGATTCATTTGAAGCTCATCTATGAGAAAAAATCCGGCGTTCTGCTGGGCGCGCAGGGCATCGGGGAGAAAGGGGTCGTGCTCCGCATCGACATTTTGGCGGTCGCGATTCATAACCGCATGACGGCGGCGGAGATGGGCATGGTCGATCTCTGTTACGCGCCGCCGTTCGCCGGCGTCTGGGATGCCGTTCATATCGCATGCAATGCTATCAAATAGGTGGTGGACCGAATGAGTCGAAAAATAATTTCCCTCCAGGAAGCTGCCGCGCTGGTGCGCGACGGCGACATCCTCGCTCTCGGCGGCAATGTGCTCCACCGCGCGCCGATGGCGATGGTGCGGGAGCTGGTGAGACAGCGGAAGCGCCGGCTGCGGCTGGTGAAGACGGCGGGGGCGCATGATATCGATCTGCTGTGCGCGGCAGGCTGCGTGAATTCGGTCGATGCGGGCTTCGTCAGCTACGAGACCGAATACGGACTCGCGATGCATTACCGCACAGCGGTGGAGCGAGGCGAGGTGCAGGGGCATGAGCATGCGTGCTATACGGTCATTTGCGCCTTGCGGGCGGCGGCCGCGGGCGCTCCGTTCATGCCGGTGGCCGGCTTGAAGGCGGGGGATCTGATCGCCGCCAACGATTATTTCGAGGTCATCCCGAATCCGTTCGGAGATGAGCCTGTCACGGTGGTCCGCTCGATCGTGCCTGACGTGGCCGTGCTGCATGTGCAGGAGTGCGACGAGGACGGCAACGCCGTCATTCTCGGCCCGAAGTTCGAGGATGCGCTCATGAGCCGCGCCGCCAAGCGGGTCATCCTGACGGCCGAGAAGATCGTGCCGAAGAGCAAGATGCGAATGCGCCCCGACAGCGTCGATATTCCTCACTTCCTCGTCGAGGCCGTCGTTCACGCTCCGCGCGGCGCGGCGCCATGCTCCTGCGATAAGAGCTATGAGCCGGACTTCAAAATGCTGGAGCGGTTCGTGAAGATGAAGACGGCGGCAGAGATTGAGGCGTATGTGCAGGCTTATGACAGCAAGGATCGAAGCGGGATGAAGGCAGGTGGCCAGTGGTGAATCAGTCGAATCAAACGCAAGCGGCTTCCCAACAAGGACGGGTCAGCGACATCATGGTCTGTGCGATGGCCCGCATGCTGCAGGACGGGGAGACGGTATTTCACGGGGTGTCATCGCAGATGCCGATGGTCGCCATGATGCTGGCCCGGCAGCTTCATGCGCCCAATCTGGTCCATCTGAACATTCCGGGGGGCGTCAACCCTTCCTCCATTAAGAAGGCATCGTACTCGTCCGCAGGGGCGGATTTGCTGGCCAGCGCGGAAGCGTATTTTCCGCTGGATCAGGTCTTCGACCTGTCGATGCGCGGCGGGCTGGATGTCGCTTTTCTCGGCGGCGTGCAGTTCGATGGGCGGGGCAATGTGAACGCCTCCGTCATCGGGGATTACCATAAGCCGAAGGTCCGCTTGCCTGGCGGAGCCGGGAGCGCCGTGCTTATCCCGACCGCGAAGAAGGCGATTATATGGCGGACGAAGCATGATCGGCGCACCTTCGTCGACAAGGTCGGCTTCGTGACGACACGGGGCAATGTATGGCGGATCGTCACCCCGCTATGCGTGTTCGCGATGAAGGACGGGATGCTGATGCTCGACAGCATTCATCCGACCTCCTCCCTGGAGGAAGTCGTGCAGAACACCGGTTTCGAGGTCAAATACGATGAGCTTCGCTTCACTCCGCTGCCGACAGCCAGAGAACTAAGCGTATTGAAGCAGATCGATCCGTTCGATTACCGCTCAAGCGAATTTTGAGCTTCCTGTGTCGTAACTCGCAATTTTCCATGATGAAAACAACCCGCAAGCCAGGCTTTTCCTAAAGGAGAGGCCGGAATTGCGGGTTATTTGCGCCGGTCAGACCGTATGATGATCCCCCGGTTCTCCTCCGATATCGCTCAAATAGTCCGGGACCGGGTTCACCGGATATTGGCCGAAGGGCAGGATATAGGTTTCTTGCCCCAGCGGTCCGCCCCACTTCCGTTGATAGTAGCTATGGTACAGCGGAAATGTCACCTGGTGGAGCAGCGTCAAATAGGGATCGGACTTCACCGTTGAGGCCCCGTCATTATGATGGGTCACGCCCAGGCCGGTATGGGCGATCTCGTACCCGGAGAGGAGCACCCTGCGGTACCAGTCCTGATCCGAGAAATACATCGGCAGCGCCGTGTCCCACGGTCCCGCGGCCTTCACGGCCTCCATCCGGAATGCCGCCAGCGTATCGAGATTGGTAAACGCGATGCCCCATTTGTGTCCTTTTTGAAGCCAACGGTTCAAAATAGCCAAAAAGGCTTCCGGTGTCCCCTCATGCGCTTCCGCGTCGCTGTGCATATATAATACGGCATCGCACTTCTGTTCCGCCCCCCAATATTGCAGCAAGTTCTGCGACTGGCTGTGCGACAAGGGAACGGGCGGGACATAGACCGTAACCCTGGAAGACAAGCCGGGAGCGCAGCGCAGCTCCTGCCCCGGCGAATTGTCAATGACGACCGTGTGCGGCCAATAGCGCCGAATGCTGCCTATCGCCCGGTACAGCAAGTCCAACCGATTGACATAGAAAATGCCGACAATAAACCTCACGTATCTCCCTCCTTGCTGTGCTTGCCGGTTCAGCCGAGCTTTTCTACATACAATGCAGCCGCGAACCAATCCGCTTGTGGCTTTGAGAAGGAATAGGAGCCGAATAGGAAAATAGGCTTGTTCCGTGTCGCTTCCGATTCAAGAAATTTATCCCTTCGAAAGAGAAATTTATCCCATCAATTATAATAAGGGACAAAAATATTTAACATTTACATTAATATTACATTTAGAGGTAAAATGACCCAAAATAAAGTCTGAATTTGAAAAGCCGCAATGTATTCGTTTTCTTGGTTCTTCATGCGGTTTTACTTTTGCATGCCAATTAGGATAGGTTGATTAGTAGAAATGGCGTAATCTGTAAACTAAGGAGGCGAGAGGAGATGTTCCCGTTTTTTGAGATCGGGGTCAAGGAAGCCTTGGCCCTGACCTCAAAAAACGAGTCTTGTACCCAGAAATCAGCTGAAGGTTAGAGAGAAAAAGGAGTGGGTGCCATGCATTACGTTTTTTATGGAACAGCTGTTACGTTTCTGGTGTTTCAACTTCTGTATACGATCATTCCGTTGCTGTGCAGCAAGGTGAAAAAGCTGAATCCCGATCTTGATGAAAAGTCGATTTCGGTGCTCGTGCCCGCCTATAACGAGGAGCTTACGATCAAGAATTGCATTGATGCCATGACGGGCCTGCATTATGAGAATTATGAAATCATCGTCATCAACGACGGTTCCAAGGACGCCACCTTCGCCAGGCTGGACGAGCTGCTCGAATTGGAGCCGGATGACCGGGAAGCGGACCATAAGCTGTCCTATAAACCGCTCAAGGGATTTTACCGTTCCCGGCGGTATCCTCAGATCTTTGTTATCGACAAGCTGAACGGCGGCAAGGCGGACTCGCTCAATGCGGGCATCGATTGCGCCGCTTCGGAGATCGTGATTACGTTGGATGCGGACAGTATGCTGGAAGCGAACGCGTTGAAATACGTCAATCAATACTTTCATCAAGACGATGTGATTGCGCTGGGCGGCACGGTCAAGATTGTCCAGGGCGCAGAGAAGCAGAACGGCGTCATCGTGGAGAGGTTCCGGGGCAGAGGCCTTATTAAGAGCCAAATCATCAATTATATTCACGGCTTCTACGTCCGCAAATTGACGCAATCCGTCTTTAATTCCATTGTGGTCATCTCCGGCGCATTCGGCGCTTTTTACAAAGATATATTAATTCAGGTGAACGGATTCCGCAGCACGGTGGGGGAAGACATCGACATTACGTTGAAAATTCATGAGTATATGAAGGCGAAGCAGTTGAAGAAAAAGCTGGTGTATGCGCCGGAAGCGGTCTGCTACACCGAATGTCCGGAGAACCTGCCCAACTTCTACAAGCAGCGCATTCGCTGGCAAAAAGCATTTGTCGACTGCATCTTAATCTACTGGTCGAAGCTGTCGCACCAATTTTCCTCTGGCGTAAGCCTGTTTTTTGCGATCGACGGCTTTATGCTGGGCACCTTCTCGGCGTTTACCACGCTATTTTATGTGGCCCAGGCTCTCATCGCAGGCGGAAATATCATTCATGCGCTTATTTTTCTGCTGATTAGCCTGGTGTTCAATGCGGCCCAGATCATTATCTCCTTGTACTTATGCAAAAAATTTGGCAGCACTTATTCTTTCAAGGACTATGTGAAAATGTTCCTGTTCAGTCAATACGAATTGCTTACTTACCGGAATTTGCTGCTCTACATTAATATTGCCGGGACATTCAAATATTTTGACAATGATGAAGGCTGGGGCTTCGTCGAGCGCAAAGGCGTCGCCGCGATTAGCCAGAACATCGCTGCCGGATCAAATTAATGGAATGGGGGAGCATGCATGAGCAGCGTTTTTCACAATAAACGGATTTTATATGTGGATATCTTGCGAATTCTGTCTATTATCGCCGTCATTATTTTGCATTTTACCGCGGAATTGTTGACCAGCTCGAATGATTTCAACACCTCCTCATGGTGGATTAGCAATTTGTTTAATTCGATCTCGCGCTTTGCCGTTCCGGTGTTCTTCATGATTAGCGGGGCGATGATTCTGAGAACCGAGATCCCTTCTTATCCGGAGTTTTATAAAAAGAGGGTCGTGCCCTTGCTCATTCCGCTTGTGAGCTGGTCGCTCATTTATGGCTTGTACAATCAGTACTATATTTTAAAAAGCAAGATGAGCGCCTACGAGTTCGTGCTCGACTTCGGCTACCGGCTGCTGACGGACAGATCCTATGTGCATTTGTGGTTCCTGTATGCGATTATCGCGATTTACATGACGGTTCCCCTTATCAGCAAATTAATCAGAGCATGCAGTGAACGGGATCTCCGTTATTACCTGCTGCTGTGGTTTATTGTCAGTATCGCGTATCGCTTTTTCTACGATGCCGTCTTTCGCGCTACGGATCGGTATATCGACATTCCGATGATGAACATCCCCTTTTTCATGGGGTTTCTGGGCTATTTTATTTTGGGATATTATCTCTTTCATTACGATCTGCCGCCGCGGGCGAAAAATATCGTGTTCAATCTCGGCATCGTCTCCTTCTTCCTGACACCGGTCGGGACGTATTTCGTCTCGCAGCGGAACGGCATGCTGGATGAGATGTTCTACGGCAACTATTCCATCACCACCTTCTTCATGGCGGCCGGCATGTTTATTTACTTCAAGGAAAAGGAAGAGCGGCTGAGCGAAAAAGCGAATCATAAAATCCAGAAATTAATCAGTTCGGTTTCCAAGGCGAGCTTCAGCATCTATTTAATCCATCTGCTCATCGAAATGCTGGTGTCCGGCCGCACGGAAGTGCAGGCGTCGGTGCTGGAGGCGACGATCAGTCTGCTCGTCAATATAGCAGCCATATTCAGTATCAGCTATATCACCGTCAAGGTGCTTAATCTCAATAAAGTGGTTACCTACGTATTATTCGGCGGAAGAGGGTAGAGCGATGAAAGTAAACCTGTGGACGAAGTGCTTTATCGTCGTGCTGCTGGCCGGCATGGGCCTGTACTTCTATCAAATCTCGAGCGCGGACGATCGCAAAGTCACCGCGGTCTATGTGGAAGCGTGGAAAGATTACAAGAATATCAAGCTGTCGGAAAAAAATGTGGACATTGCGTTTATCGCCTTTGCCAAGATCGATGGCACGAATATTTATTTTCATGAAGACGGGGCGACCAATGATCAGATCAAAGAAAACATTAAAAAGCTGAAACAGCATAATCCGAAGACCAAAATGGTTCTGGCGGTGGGCGGCTATGGCGCGGATGGCTTCTCTGACGCTTCCCTGGACGGCAACCGCTATCTGTTCACCGAGAGCATTATCAATATGGTGAAGGAGCTGGAATTGGACGGCGTCGATATCGACTGGGAATATCCGGCGTTCCACGCTTGGAATACGCAGAAGGCGCGCCCCGAGGATACGCAAAATTTTACGAGTCTCATGAAGGAATTGCGGGAGAAGCTGTACCGGCTGCCGCACCCCAAGAACAAAAAGTATCTGCTCACCTTCGCTTCGGGCACCCAGGACTGGTATTTCCAAAATGTCGAGGTCAAACAAGTCGAAAAATACGTCGATTACATCAACGTCATGACCTACGACTTCACCGGCAGATGGTCGGACACGACCGGGTACAACTCCAATCTGTATCCGGATCGCGAGAAGAAAGCCAAGCACAGCATCGATCAAGTCATCACGATGTACCTGGACCATGAGATTGACAGCAAGAAGCTGCTGCTCGGCGTCCCTGCCTATTCCTACGGCTGGAAGGACGTCAAGAGCAAGACGGACGGCGCCTTCACTCCCGGCAAGCCGATCGATATCGACAAAACGGATCTCAGCTACAAAACGATCGAGAAATCCTACTTGAACAAAAACGGCTATAAGCGCTACTACGACGATCAGGCCAAGACAGCCTACCTCTATAACGGCAACACCTTCATCAGCTATGAGGACAAGGAGGCCCTGGCGGAAAAGGCGAAATACATCAAAGCCAAAGAACTGGGCGGTGCGATGGTCTGGGAATATTCGCAGGACGCGGAGGACGGGATTGTGAAGTTTTTGGGGGAGAATTTGAATAGGTGATGGGGTTATGTAGTTGGTAATTCGCTAAAAATCGCTGTTGTTGCGGGGAGCATTACCATCGGTATAATCTTGGCTATTCTCCTCGTTCAAAGTGAGCGGAAGAGGAAAAGGTTAAAGCTGTCGGGAATAGAAGATATCGATCGGATGGATGGGATACAATTTGAACATTATCTCGACCTTTTGTTCCAATCTCAAGGGTATTCAGTCAAAGTAACAAGAGCAGCCGGGGATTATGGCGCCGATCTCGTTCTCGAAACAGACGGTAAAGCCATTGTTGTTCAAGCGAAGCGTCATAATAAAAATGTAGGTATAGAGGCGGTACAACAAGTACATAGCTCTATGAATTATTATGGAGCTTCCGAGGCATGGGTTATTTCGAATAGAGAGTATACTGATGCGGCAATGACGCTGGCCCGGAGCAATGGCGTACGCCTTATTGACCGCCAGGCCCTTATTGATATGATTCTTGCAATGAATCCCGAGGCTGTGCCACAACCACAACAGATCATAATGGATACAGTTCAAAATAATAATATTTGTATTAGGTGTGGGAGCTTGTTGGTCGTACGCAAAGGGCCACGCGGGAAATTTTATGGATGCAGCAGCTTCCCCAAGTGCAGAAATACAAAACCAATGTAAGGAAGCACGAATCGTATTCAGAGATCCACGAAAAGTTAAAAAGAACGGAGATCAATAATCTCCCGAATATCGTCGATGCCCAGCGCGTCGGCGATTTTTTCGATATGTGCGAAATTGATGTTTGCGCGTTTGCCATTCGACAGTTCACTTAACGCAGCATGGCGGACATCTGCTAAGCGGGACAATTCCCGCAGAGAAATTCCGTGTTTTGTGGTTAGCTCAGCAATTTTTACTACCACTTTTTTGCCCATTTTTGGTTCCCCCAAACTTACATGATTTGACTATACGCATCAACGTACCATATAATAAGTTTTGACCTGGTACGCATATGCGTATAACAAAGAGGGACAAGAAATAATGGAGGAAATATCATGCCAGACTGGGTTAAGGAAGCGCTTTGTCAGCGTCTTGAACTGCTTACAGGGAACGCCGAGATGTTACATGATGTCCTTCACCTAAAGAACAAATTACATCAGTTAGAGAATCTATTCATAGACCAATTGGATAATGCGGGAGAGAAAAAATTACATCGTGAATTGTTAGCTTTACACGAGCAGATCGCATCTCTTCAAAAGAGCTGGCTTTATGCTAAGGGGGTTCAAGACGGGGTGAAGATGATGATTTTTCACCAAAGATCAGAGCAGGACTTACACGCGGATGAATAACAGAGCAAAGTCATAATCAATGTGCTCAATGGTCACTAGACTGTTGAGCTTTTTATTTTGCATCATAAATCGACATCGAAAGAGGAACTTCTACCAAAATCTCGAAACATATTATATAAGTCTTCAGATATAGTCTTACGTTCCTAAATCAAAATGATAAATCAATCAAATATATAACTATATATACTTTGAAAGAGTAGATGGATATCCTATGAGTTTGGTCTGATGACATTACCTATTTACTTGTAAATTCCACTCGTGATATCAATTTACCTTAGCAAAGGATAAATTGCTGTGAAATCACGCGCTCTAACAAATGTTCACAACTAAGATTTTCTCAGATCTTTGGTGAAGAATTATTTATCATATTATCGTTACTGGTACCTAAGGATTTTTAATGTTAAGGTAAATGTTAACAGTCACCATCTTGTAAAGGGTGCGGTGCCTTACAACTGATGAAAGATGTTTGTGGGAATATTCAGTTCTAAAATTGCTATTTGCTATAGTGATTTCTTAGAAACCCTTTGAAATCTATCATCCACAGTTAACATAAGAGCTTGTTCTTTGAGAAATGAGCACGATGGTTCCCATCCGTGAAAGTGGGCGTGTCTATATTTGAAAAAGCTTCCGATATGTTTGTCAATTTTGTAATAATATTCAACATTAATAAAGAGGTATTTTTGGTATTTTGTCGAAAATCAATAGACAATAAGACTCATTTATTAGTGCAGATCAGTAGTGATTTATATTACCCCAAAGGAGGGACCTATGGTCATATCGGTACTGGAGAATACCGCACAGGAGTCCAACGATCTCCTAAAAGATATTTTCATGTCAACTGAGAATAATACGACTGAGTTTGCTCTTCACCCGTTGGTTAAATTGAGTGCGAGCTTCTCATTTGATTCAATAATGGAAAAAGCAAATAATCGGCTAGCAGTTGTGTTCCCGAGAAGATTTCAAAGCCCGGTTTTGATTACTGTATTGTGTGGGCTTGAACTCCTGAAGGAAAAGCATGAGTTTGTTTCGCTAGAGAGGATTTCATTTCCCAAAGAACAAAAAATTTTGTTGAATGGGTGCCTTGTAGAGTATATCGGAAAAAACATTTCTACTGACCAAATTATTGTTAAATGCAGAGACGGGATATCTAAGATTCCTTTCAGAGTGGTTAGAGCTCTGGGAATTATCCGGAGTGAAAGACAGCTGGATAAAATGGAAGATCTATCATACGAATGTTTTTCTGTAGAAAACTCGAATGTTCTTAATTCTTTACTCAATATTAAAAAGAAAAATATAGTTAAACCAATTCAAAATGTAATGCTTATCTCAAAGATCGGTGAAACGGAAAAAAAGATTGATAAACTCTTGATAAACCGGATTAAAGCAATTGAGTTATTCCACTGGGGAAAAATAACTACAGATGGGGAAATTTCTGTAATTGGATCTAATCAGTCAGAATCTGATCCTGTAGCAGTAATAGCATCGGATTTTTAGAGGGCATCTTACTATTTGGAAAATCACCCTGGCAAAACTGGAGCAGTTATTATTGATGGATTGTCCAGCTGTATCAATAATCTGCAGATTCTACATGATGACATATTGGAGAATAATATTCCCGTGGTTGTTATACTCGACCAATCTGAAATTGACATGGTTGAGCATCTTGAAGTTCGTGGATTTAGAATCTGGCAGTGGAACAAAGAAAACAAAAATTTATCTAACACCACATCTATTGTTGAAAAACATTCAGTTTTCTACCAGATTGATAAAGCGATGAGTAACTTTACTAAACTTGAAGTAACCGTTAAGGAATGTGAGTTTCCATTAGTTAAGCAAGTCATGGAACATATTTGGCAAATCGAAAAGATCATTGACAAAAACAATGAGCAAATAAATAGCTTGCTAAATAAAATTATTTTTATTGTACTTGAATTATCTCGATTGATTAGAGTTCCGACGGAGACAAAGATGGCTGAGCTTGAAGACAAACTCAGAATTCTCAATCAACAACTAAAACACGCTAGGCTGTGGATTCCTATAGAACAAGAAAAACTCTTTTCTACTGCTTTGGAATTGTTACTTAGTATTAATGTAAACAAATTTAATAAGAAGAGGCATAAAATTGCGTTATTAAAAGATCGGTTTAATACTTCGGATGAATGGGATAGTATAGCGCTGGTGGTGCATAAAAAGAACGAAGTTGAAGATTGTCGTGATTTCTGGGGGGGGATAGTTAATCAGAAAAATAGGGCGAATATCAGTTTTTATACATTTAAGGAAATTATCGAGTCAGATTTATCTTATTCACCAACTGAAATTATTGTATGTGGCTGGCTAGGTTATGAGAAAATGACTAAAATCATTAACTCATGTTACAGTTCCAAAATTACTCTTTTGCTCTATTCTTATGAAATGGAATGGTATAGATTTGCAAAACGGAAATGGAGTAAATATAAAAATTATAATGTACGCTATAGTGATTTTCCGCAAGTAAGTATTAAAGAAACAAGGGATAAATTGGTGGAACCTGAAGTCACTACCACAGTTCCGAAGGCTGTTAATGAATTTGAAGATTTTGAATTGAGGATGAATCAGCTTACATATTCCCAGTACATAGTTCCATCTGGAGACAAGACGGAGGCAGTACAAGCTAGAATGATTCGTTATGCGGGATCATGGTTTTCATTTTGCACTGCGTCTCATGGTCTACATGTTGTTACGGATTTAATTAGGGCTTGCTGAATAGGTATAGGTAAGGCTTTGAATAGCTCGCCACCTTTTCCCCACCTCCACACCGTGCATGCGACTTTCACCGCACACGGCGTTCCATCTTGCTACTTGAATTAAACAACAGTGCCCAAGTTACTCATTTTGCGGTATTGGTTTACCTTTTTAATCATGCTGCCTGTTAGGCCAAGCATGTTTATGAGTTTCATAATCGTTTCCTGGTTTGTGGCATGAATAAGTGTATGGACATCTTGATGAAGGATCCTCAGGTTATTGTAGCTGTCATCTCCACCAAGGTAAGTTGGAAGATAATGATGACAGTGCACATCGTCTGCATAAAGGAATATACCTGTGATCTCGCATTTTCCCATGACCATACTGTACCTACTAATCCGATTATCCAAGTATTCTGCACTGCGTTGAGGATTGTCTGATTTCATTAATATAATGATTTCTGATTGTACAAATCCAACCAGTTTTCTAGTAATCCTCTTCCGCCCCTCGACAGTAAATGGAGTTATCTCTTGACTGAAGTTCAGATTGTTAGAGGTAGTTACATCTACTATCGGGTATAAGTAGACTCCATCCACCTTGAACGTGCGATAACTGGTTGAGTAAAACTTCCTATATGTCGGAGGTGGATTATCAGGATGTTCGTATTTACCAGCCCGTTTCAAACGATTATAAGTGAACTTTTTCAGGTCATAGGCAAGTCGTGAGAACTCAATGAACACATGCGTTGCTTTCCTAAAGTAATTGTGAATCCCGAGAACAAAACTATTGAATTTGTGCACATTACCGGCTGAGGGTGATTGTTGAATATGTTGAATAAGTTTCTTATATTGTATCTTAATCTGTTGTTTTTTCTTCTCAATCACACCGGTATGTGCGAATTTTTGATTTCTCAGGGGAAATGTCCAACTTAAGGCGATCTTTCAAATAAAGTTTTACGGCATGGAACCATTTTTGGGCCGTTTTCCAATCACGACAGAGGATTTTGAAGTCATCGGCGTATCTGACGATGAATCCTTCTTTAAGCTTTGACTTCTTAAGAGCATTATATTTATTCCTCTTCGTATATGCATGTTTTGTTTGGAAATTCTCCCATTGTCCAGCTACCCAAGTATCAAGATCGTGCAGTGCAATGTTAGAAAGTAAAGGGGATAAAATTCCTCCTTGTGGGGTTCCTTTTACAGGAGTACCTTCACCTTCTATTACAGCTTTTAGCATTCGACTGATAATCCGTAAAACCTTACGATCGTGTATTCCAAGATTCCATATCTGCTTTAGCAAGGTTGAATGATTAATGTTATCGAAGAATCCTTTGATATCGATGTCTACGATAAAGTGAAGTCCCCCGTTATTAATCAAAAATTGAACTCTAGCCAATGCATTATGGGTGGAGCGCAATGGTCTGAACCCATAACTATGTTTATAAAAGTGCGCCTCGGCGATTGGTTCAAGTACTTGCTTAAAGCACTGCTGTATTAGCCGATCTAGAATGCATGGAATTCCCAGTGGTCTCTTTCTCCCATTAGGTTTTGGAATAAAGACCCGTCTAACCTTTTTAGGTTGGTAATTCTTAAGTTTTGTTTTAACAAGGTTCACAAGATCGCTGTCTGTCATTGTTTTAAGATTCTCGATTGTTTTGCCATCTGTTCCTGCTGTTTTAGATCCCTTATTTGACTTGATTGTACGGTAAGCAAGAAGGATATTTTCTCTTGATGTGATTAGTTCATAGAGACGTTTGAATGTTTTTCCTTGCTTGGCCTGCTCGTGTAAGTCTGTAAAGGTATCTGTTAGATTATAGTAATCCCAATAACGCAGAGCCTGTATTGTGGCAACCCCCTTGCAGAGATTGTCCCCACATTCATACCCGACCGATACAGTTCACTTTTGGAAAGTTGTTGTCAAGTAACAAGACTCAGGGCTGTTCCTCCACTTCTATTACGGAAGTTTCATTGGTCGTGCCCCTACTCTCACAAGGGTAAATGCATTTCGGTGTAACCTTATAGCAACCGTCTTGGACGGCAGTCCATTGTTGCAACGTCCCTTGCTTTCCTTGTTCCTTCTATCCTAGCTATGCATACTGCCCTTAGGTGACTCCTTTGAACCTGCAAGCTTGATACCGCCATTGTTCGGTATAGCGTATTTCCTAACATGTAATTGTACTTTACGCCACTTGCCCCAACATTCATTGGTCAACATGTTTCCATGAGGTAGGCATTTAGATTCTTACATTCGGAGTTTCGTCAGTTCCCCTTTGAACATTCTCACCATAGGCAATTTTTCAGCCGTCCGGCATATCAGTAAGCATACCTTCCTTGATTGGTGGCTCCAGCTTCCTTCTGCCGACTTCACCTAGCTTCATACCTCATGCCCTGCCGAACAAGACGCATGTAGGAGTCTCAACGGAACAGTTTTGGAAAACATGGATTCCTCATTCCTGTTCTCGGATAGAAAGTTAGACTTTTCTTTATAAAGTCCTTGCTTTTCCTGAAGTTATTCAGTTATAGCAAAACAAGTCGCACACATATTGCCTTTTAGGCCACAGAGGCTGACGGCACAGATTCAGCAGCAGTCTGAAAATCGGCAAAAAGAGAACGCGCAGCTTGCGTTCGAGATTCATAACAAGCAGTTGCAGAGCAATGACCGTTTCGCTTGTCTCTCGAAGGCGTGCTCGAATACGCCCCAGTCCGTAGGAGCGTTTGCCTTCTCCGAATTTTCCTTCGATCGCGTTACGCGTTGAAGCATCCTGTCTGGCCTGGTTCCGATCGGGTTCCGCTTCTTTCTTCGGACGTCCTAAGTTTGGACCACTCAGACGAATGCCGTGCTCCTTACAATAGCGAAGGTTCTCCCGGTTTCGGTAGATTTGGTCGGCTAGAATGGCTTCCGGATAACACCCATATCGCTGGACGAACGACTCCACGGAAGCTTTCAGTGTCATGCTTTCGTTGAAGTTATCCCAGGACAGCTTCTCCATCCGAGCGTAACCATCCACCAGACTGATCGCCAGCTTTGCTCCAAACTCGACGGGAGCATTCACTTTCCCGCGGACAATCGGCCGTACATGCGGTTGGGAAAGACTGACGATTCGATCTTCCACCGAGTGTGTCCGTTTGTCGTACATCTCTTGCTGTTGACGATACAGCTCGGAAATGACGAGCAATTGCCGATACTGCTGCGAACCCAGTTGATTCAAGCTGCTTTTCGCTGCCAGCATTTCGATGATGCGAAGATTACGCGAAACATAACGAAGCTGTTTGCCAACCGCTTTCCGGATGGCTTTGGCACCCGTTCGCCGTTTCTTGGCGATCTCGAGGTAGCGTTTGCGGGCGGTTTGACGATACGTTCTCGGTTTCTTGGCCTTCCCGACGAAAGGCTCGTGCAGAACATCGATGATCGCTTCGAGTTTTTCCCGCGCCTCGTTCAATAATTTCAAATCGGTCGGATACGAGATGTCGGCCGGTGCGCAGGTCGCGTCGAGCATCAAGGTGCCTTTGTTGCATGGTTTCTCTTTGCTTTTGCCGTCTTCATTAACGGATGTTCCATCAGAGCCATGGCCGCTGCCTGGAGGATCTTGAGGATCGCTCTTGTTTTGTTCCTGCTTCTTTCGCTCTGCGTCCTCTTCCAAAATCCAATCGTTGATTCGTTCAATGACATCCGCACCCAATCGCTTGCGGAAATGGGTCAACAGCGAGTGATGGAACGGAGGCTTATCTTGGAACGCCGGCAGCCCAAGGAAGTACTGGTAGTACGGATTTTCGGCGATCTGCTGGACCGTCTCTCGATCATCGAGCTGCATACGTTCCTGAATGTACAGCGCTCCCAAAGCCATACGAACAGACAAAGGGATCTGACCGCGCATTGATTTCTTGAACGACTTCGCGTAGAGTTCTTCTGCCCGCCACCACGGGATGATAGCGGCCAGTTGCACCCAACGGTTCTCCTTATTTAATTTACCGCCAAACGGCAAGTAGAAATCTTCGAACAACTGAAGCTGGCTTTCGGTTCTACGATACATGTCGGCTCACTCCACGTGCACGATTTTTTGCAAGAAATTCGCATTCTCCTTGCATTTTATTTCGAGTTAGAGTCCAGAAATCCTTGTAAAACCTTTGAAAAATGATTGTTCAGCAAGCCCTAATTAGAAAAAACTTAGAGCAGCGTGAGATTCCAAAGAAAACGATTGATGATTTAAGCGAAGGTGAGCTCGTACTTTTCAGGGATTCTGATAATGATATTATCCGGGAAATTGCGGATGTAGCGTTAAAGAAGAACGGACTTTTCTTCCACCGGAAAAGGGCCTCCATTTGGCGGGATGCCCTGTTAAAAAAATATGAGGAGTTAGATCTTGATATAAGTAAGCTTTATCGACATCTGCACATGCACGGATGTAAGCGCCATAAAGCTACTATTCGGAATTGGTTGTTCAATGAAAGTATTATTGGTCCGGGAAATAACTCTGATCTTGCGGTTATTGCAAGAGCGACTGAGGATGGACATTTCACGTCAAATCTCCAATTTATTGAAGAGTCCATATCGCAGTTAAGGAGTGCACACTTACAGGCGGCAACTTATTTGCAGAAAAGTATGCTGAATGAGGTGAAAGATAGAATAGACAAGAATAGTCTGACCACAGAAAAAAATATTGAATTTACTTTAGAAGGACTTGGTCAAGTATTTATTCTTGAAGTGGAAGAAATAAGCAGAGAGTGGCTGAATATCGGTATTAGTTGGACGAATAGGCTTCTTAAACAGGAGGAAACCATATGGCGAGGATGATTCCCCCTTATATATCTAATGATGTAAAAAGTAACGGAGAACGGCAAGTTTTTGATTTGTTTAAACAAGATCCTAAGACACGTGATTGGACGATTCTTCATTCGTTGGCTCTGACACAGCATGCAAAAAGATTGTATGGAGAAATTGACTTCTTGGTACTTGCTCCACGAGTCGGGGTTTTCTGCCTTGAAGTAAAGTCAGGAAGTGTTACGAGGAGAAATGGTATATGGAATTTTACCAATAGATATGGACAAACATCTCAAAAGACCAGAGGGCCTTTTGAGCAGGCCCAAGAAGGAATGTTCAGCTTACTTTCTGCGATTAAAAAAAAGTTTGGTTCAACGAGTCGTCTGGGAAAACTTTTATACGGATACGGGGTAATGTTTCCGCATATTCGTTTTCAGGCGGAGGGGGCGGATCAAGAGAATTGGCTGATATATGACCGAGATTCTAGGCGGTTACCCATCAGCGAATTTATACAACAATTATCAACAAAAACGGCAAAAAAGATGCAAGGGCAAGCTTGGTTTGATCCAGTGCAGTCACTTCCTACAATGAAGGATATTAATCAACTTGTTAACTTTCTAAGAGGGGACTTTGAAAGAGTAATTACCCCCGTTCAGCTACTTGAAGACATTGAAGTACAGATTACAAAATATACTGAGGAACAATTTCATTGTCTCGATCAATTACAAGACAATCCACGCTGTCTGTTTCTTGGAGCAGCTGGGACAGGAAAGACAATGATTGCAATGGAATCGGTTCGCAGAAGCCTTTTTGAAAAGAAGAGGGTATTACTTATTTGTTTCAATACCTTGCTTGGAGAGTGGTTATCTGAACAACTTGCGGGTTCCGACAATGATAATTTGTTGAAAGTAACATCATTTCATCGATTCATGGAGAAAATAGCTGTTTCCTCGCCTGAATATGAGCTGAACAGTAAAAATAAAACGGAAGAGTATTTTAAGTATGATCTTCCTTTAATGGTTTTAGAGATGATTGACAGAGGTGTAGTCGAGCCATTTGATAAAATTGTAATTGATGAAGGCCAGGATCTCATCAGATCGGAATATCTCGATATTTTTGATGGGTTGCTAAAAGGTGGGCTGTCAGGTGGAGAATGGGAAATATATTGTGATTTTGAAAGACAGGCAATTTATTCTGAGTTTTCAGCCGATGAAATGAAGCAGATAATTGACTCTAGAGCATCTGCTGTTAAGTTTCGATTAACAGTAAATTGCAGAAATACCAAGATGATTGGAGAGCAAACTTCAATTCTTTCTGGATTTGATAAACCACCGTTTTTACCCGGCAACATAGATGGTCTGCCTGTGGAGTATTTTTTCTGCAATGATGCTTATGAAGAAACAACAAAGGTGGAAGGTATTCTCAGACAGCTGAAATTGAAAAAAATTCCGGATCGTCATATTACTATTTTATCTCCATATAAGTTTCAAAACTCCTGTATTTCTGTGATAAATAAATCAGCCTTCGATATATTAGATCTTACAAATCTCCAAGGAAGGAAAAGTTCTCGGGAGTCTATTACCTTTTCAACCATACAGGGGTTTAAAGGTCTAGAAAATCATTATATCATTCTTACTGGCATTAGCCGCCTGAATGATGATGAGTTTAGATCTCTTTTATATGTGGGAATGTCACGTGCTAAATCGGGATTGTATATGATGTTGGATAAAAGAACAGAGTCGGATTATAGAAGATTGATCCAAAGGAGTATTGCAATATGAGAGATACTATAATCGATTTTTTGAGAAAAGAGCTTATTGGCCCTGATCCTGTTGCACAACATATTCAGGCAAACGGTGAAGAGATTCTGATAGGTGAGCCGCCGCGATTAAGGTATGGGGCCGGGATACTTTTTCCAATGGAAAGTACACATGATCAAAGGGATGCAAACGATCTGAAAGAAGAGCAAATTCTAAATGATTTGACAGTCACTTTGGATAGTAGTGACCAACGGGATATTGAGATTGAAGGAGAACAAACAAACGTTAGCGGTTTGGATGAAAGCCAAGATTCTACTGATGATACAATAAACCTTGCGAATTCCAGAATGCCTTCTGCAATGGGGTATAGTTGTTTTTTGCGATTTCCGGAAAATGGGCTACTTATTGATGTGTCAGCAGGTAGATACAAGCAAGGAGATTATACAGTTCAGGATAATGAAGGAAATTCATATGTAAAAAAAGCATACTACAGGGAATCACTGAATATGTCGGTTCATATTACACATCAGGAACTGTCTAACGGGCAGGTTGAAATTCCGTTATTGAAAGAGGGAATCCCGACAGGATTAAATTTATATATAAAAAATCGTACTTCCAAGCATAACTGGATCGAAGATGTAGAACTTTTTACCTTTACATTAATTAATAGGCTACCTTCAAACGGTCGTATAGAAAATGAAAGTTGCTTCTTCCAGTGTGAGTTTTCAGTCAGAAGTAAAGATGGAACAGCATGTTTTCTGCCCTATCCTGAAAGAAGTTCGGTCTCTTATGCAGATGATGAAAAATCCATGCGTTTATTATATAGAAATCATAAAACATATGCAGTAGGTCACGGATGTGCTCCTTCGTGGAAGGAGTTGGAAGATACGACTTTGAAACGGGCATATTTCATCAAAGCTGAGACTATGCCTGTATATGAACTAAAACCGATCGTCCCGTTGTCCATTTCTGATGTTGACCTGAGCATGTATTCTATGAGTGATTACACCCAATCTGGATCTGTTACCGAAGCATTAAGTACCCTTTGTGATAGATACAGTCAATGGATTAATGAGCAGAAAGAAATTGCTGAAAGAGAACTAAACAACGAATTGAAGGAGATTGCTGAGGGACACATTGAAGTTTGTAAGAGATGTCTTGACCGCATGCGTAATGGCATTAAGTTGATTGAACAAAATACTAATGTAAAGAAAGCATTTATGCTAATGAACCGAGCAATGCTTATGCAACAGTTAAGGTACGGATTGAGACTTCGGGAATGGAAAGATGGCGGAAATGGTACAGCTTTTCTGGAAACGATTACTTATCCTGATCTTCACAACCGTGAGACTTGGCCGGACTGGCCAGAACCAAAGTATGGGAACTGGAGACCATTTCAAATTGCCTTTATTTTAATGAATTTAAAGTCAATATTCACCCCAGAGGATGACGAGAGAAATATAGTAGATATTATCTGGTTTCCAACCGGGGGCGGAAAAACTGAAGCTTACCTTGGCTTGACAGCTTTTACTATATTTTTGAAACGATTGAAGAACAAAGACGATAACGGAACAACGGTTTTAATGCGATATACCTTAAGATTGTTGACTGCGCAACAATATCAAAGAGCGGCATCCTTAATTTGTGCATGTGAAATGATCCGTAAAGAGAATGAGACTGAATTGGGCGATAGCAGGATAACTATTGGATTGTGGGTTGGGGAAAGTTTGACACCAAACAAACGGGCAGAAGCTATAAAAGCTTTCAATCAGTTAAATAATAGTAATCGAAAAGAGGAAGAAAACCCTTTTGTCATTTTGAAATGCCCATGGTGTGGTGCACAAATGGGGCCTATAAAGACAGGGAAAATCACTGTGATCAGAGGATACAAAAAAAAACCATCACCGTCAACCGTGAAGTTTCAATGCCATAATCATGAATGTGATTTTTCTAAAAACAACTTTGAGCTGCCACTGCAAATAATAGATGAGGATATTTATGACGCTCCGCCAACTTTACTTATTGGTACTGTTGACAAGTTTGCAATGCTTCCGTGGAAGCCGGAGGCGAGGACATTATTCGGATATAGGGACAAGGTGTCAGGAGGAAGGGTATCTCCACCAGAACTGATTATACAGGACGAATTACATCTGATTTCTGGTCCATTAGGATCTATGGTCGGGCTTTATGAAACATTTATATCCGAACTTTTTAGAAACCCAGAAACTGGGATTCGCGCAAAAATTATTGCTTCAACAGCAACTATCAGTAGGGCAAGAGAGCAGGCACATGCTCTTTATAATTGTGGAAAAGACAATGTATTTCAGTTTCCGCCGCAGTGTATAGATGCAGGAGAATCATTTTTTGCCTGTGAAGATAAAGAATCTGCGGGTAGAATTTACGTAGGGGTACATGCGACTGCTTTACCGTCACACGCAACCACACAAATCAGAGTTATTTCATCATTGCTGCAGGGAGTACGGTCAGCACCCGTATCAGATGAAAAAGAACGAAACCCATACTGGAGCATCGTCAATTATTTTAACAGTCTGAGGGAACTCGGTCATGCAGCCACCCTGATTAGAGCAGATATTCGTGAATATCTGAATGCTGTTTGGGATCGTAAAGGAATAAGGAAAAATGGAGAGCAAGACCCGAGACGTTTTATAAATCGGGCTATTGAATTGACCAGCAGGATACCTAACAATGAGATTCCACAGTCTTTGCAGGCTCTTGAGATTAATTATCCTACTGCTGAGAGACATCCGTATCCGGTTGACATTTGTCTTGCAACAAATATGATATCCGTTGGATTGGATGTTCCAAGGCTTGGCTTAATGACTGTTATCGGACAACCTAAAACAACTTCTGAATATATTCAGGCAACAAGCCGGGTGGGACGTTCAAAAAATGCTCCTGGACTTGTGTTCGTAATTTACAATACGACAAAACCCAGAGACCGTTCTCATTTTGAACATTTTTACTCTTTTCATTCAACAATATACAGCCAGGTAGAACCAACAAGTGTGACTCCATTCTCAGCACCTGTTCGGGAAAGAGCTCTACATGCTCTTCTGATTGGATTTGTAAGATATTTCGGGGATAGTAGAAATATAAAATATCCTCAGCCTTTTCCGGATGATGATTTGTTGGATAGAATAAGAAATATTATCGTTGAGCGTGTATCGAACATTGACGTGGATGAATTAATCCACACAGAAAAGTTACTAAATGAAAGAATTGACGAGTGGTCAAGATATTTGCCACCGAAGTATGGAGACTTTGCTCCGCCAACGTCAGAGTTACCGTTAATGTATCCTGCAGGAACTACGCCGCTCGAGGACTGGGATGAAAAATCATGGCCGACTCCAACGTCAATGAGAAATGTGGACTCAAACTGTGAGGTTCAGGTTATCAAAGAGTATCTACACAATGGGGGAAATTGATTATGCAAAAAAGAACGATCCGGCGAACGCAGCTCATTTCACCATGGGGAGTCGGGCAAATGGTTAATTTCCCCAGAGACGAATCACTAATGGTTTGCGGACTTGATGCTTGGGAGAGAGTATACAAAAGCGCCAATGATGGGTTTGATGAATTTATTATCAGAGAGGAACGACTGGAAAAACGGCTTGGGGTGAGCCATTTCAGACTTCCGCCAGAATACAGGCAACCAGGAGCAGGGGTTAAAAACCCAAATCTGAAAATTCCCTGTGTCAGATTTCCAAGATGGCACTATTGTCCTAGATGCGGATCCATGGAAAAGTTGTCTTTGTTTGGTTCTCAGCAAAAGTGCAAAGGGCCTACATATGCGGACGGTATGTCGTGTCACAGTTTGTCAGAAAGGAAACGTCCATATTTGATACCAGTTCGTTTCATAACGATCTGTGAATTAGGCCATATTGAGGATTTTCCATTCATGGAGTGGGTTCATACAGAAAGAGAACACGATTCGTATTGTAGGCTCAGACTTCGCGCAGGAAGAAGTAATAGCAGCTTGTCAGGTATTATGATTCATTGCAGTTGCACAGCAAAGCGTTCTTTGTTTGGTGCTTTTAATGAAGGCTCCCTTTCGAAAATTAAAGTATGTGGTGGTCAACGACCGTGGTTGGGTGAAGGAGAAAAGGAATCCAAAGAATGTGGAGGAGATCTCCGAGTCGTCCAAAAAGGCGCATCTAATGTTTATTTTCCTGATATTAAAAGTTCAATTTATTTGCCACAATGGGAGCAATCAGTGGATAGAAAACTTATAGAAATTCTAGAACGACATTGGGATTACTTAACTAATCATCGTGTGGACGGGCATTTGAATAGGGATTTATTTGAGTTTCTAGCTGCTCAACAAAAAGTGGATTATCTAAAATTGATAACCGCGGCAGAAAAAAAGCTGAAAAAGAATTCCGTAACTACTTTTAAAATAGAAGTTTCAGATTCTGAGGAGATCTATCGTAAGTTAGAATACGATGCTATATTGTCCGGAGCGGGAGGTGATAATCAGGATTTTTCAGTATCGAATAGAAACAGTAGCGAGTATGGGAAAATTATAAATAAGTACTTTAGAAGTATATCTCTTCTTCACAAACTAAGGGAAACCAGAGCCATGGTGGGGTTTTCGAGATGGAAACCGGAAGACGGGAGACCATTGACAGAAAAAAGAGAAGCGCTGAGGCTAAAGGAGGATATTGATTGGCTTCCAGCGGTTGTGGTGAGAGGAGAAGGAATCTTTTTTGAGTTTGATTCATTATTGCTGAATTCTTGGTTGGAAAAGAAAAACGTTCAGGTAAGGGCTCAAAAGCTAGCTAGTAATTATAGTGCTGCCCGGAGGAAAAATGGTTGGGATGAGGAAGTGATTACCCCTAAATTTATCCTCCTTCACACGTTTGCACATATTCTTATCAATCAGTTTAGTTTTGAGTGTGGATATGGCAGTTCTGCGTTACGTGAACGTATTTATTGTGATACTGAATATCCTGAAAATCCGATGCACGGGGTGCTAATCTATACAGCTTCCGGGGATTCTGAAGGTTCACTCGGAGGGTTGGTGCGACAGGGGCTGCCTGGAAACCTCGAAAACATAGTTGTTTCTGCTTTGCATAATGCTAAATGGTGTTCCTCTGATCCCGTATGCATGGAAAGTCTTGGGCAAGGACCTGATTCCTGCAATTTAGCGGCATGCCATAGTTGTGCCCTATTGCCCGAGACATCTTGTGAGGAGTCAAACAAAAAACTGGATAGAGCTTTATTGACTGGAACACATCAAGATGTTGGTATTGGTTATTTTTCGGGATTCGAGGAGCTTTAAGACTAGAGAACAATCAGTTCTGTTAGAAGCTTTATTATTAATGCTCGGTACTAAAAAGATTGGAGCGTAAGCTGTATATATGAGAATTGTAGACCCAAGTGCGAAAAAGAAATTAACCTCTCAGTTAAAGAAAGCTCGGGAAAACAGCCCTGAGGAACTAGTGAGGTTTATAAAAACTAAATACTTGGAAGAGGGTATTCATTTTCACCGACTTTTTATGCATTCAGGTTTTATTTATGGAATGGAGACGCATGAAATTAACTCTATTATTAATGAACTAAAAAGAGAACAAGTGAATATTAGGGAGGATTTACTATTCCTTGAATATTTATTGCGTAGGAAAGGTTACTATGATACTGAAATAAGGAAGCTAATAAAGACTAACAATAGAAGAATATCGTTGGAAAAACTTTTTGAATATTTGAGCGTAGTACATCAAACCAATTTATTGGACGGAAAAACTTGGGATGGAGTTTCTTATCCTTCGGATATTCTTCAATCACAATTTGAGCATATACTAGATTGCTTTTCTGAAATTATTGAGGTAATAAAAAAATATAACATTCCCTCATCAGAACCAAAACTCGATAAACTTGATATGGAGATTTGCCGAAAACTGTATAAGTTAATTGTACAGAAAGGCGCCATTAAGGAACATATATATTCCATAATGACTGAAACGTATCATGTCAGACGAGTACAAAACTATAAATACAATGATACTGTTATTGATTTTGTTTTTATTAAAACTCATAGCTTACCTTTTTGGAAACGTTTTGAGTTATACAGGGATTTGAACTTTTCACAGTTTATTAATCAGCTCAATAAAACAGAGGAGTTTGAGATAATTGAGAAAAGTGAGTTTATCAAATCATTTTCACAGGAAAAAGTGGTTATAGACGGATCTAAAGGTATTGACTTCTTTGTCTGTAAAAGTATCTATAGCGCTTCAAAATTGCTTAACCCAATATATGGGGAATTACATAACACAACATTTATGTACAATGATAAAGAGTATATTATTAATGATTTACTCGAACTGTACATGGGACTATTGAAAATTTCGTTTCAACAGTCTCTTAAATTGGAGAATGCAGAGAAAAATATATTACTAAAGTGTGGAGAGAAAAGTTTGCAAAGAAGAATGGGGATATCCCCCAAAATGCGTGATTTATTGTCATTATTTAGCACTGACTTGGACAATGAACAGGAATCGGCATTCCAAGTCAGTTATAAACCATTAATAAGAAAGGGAAATGTTTATTATATTATACCTTCATTTTTCGAACATGTTTCAATTGAAAAGTGTCTAGATAGAATTTTATCAAACGATGTTAAATTAAATACCATCCAGTCGAATGAAAAGGGCTACTTCTTTGAGAAACAAGTCGCAGATTTTTTTCATCAGAAAAAAATAAAATTTTCCAAAGTTTCAAGAGCTGAAGGTGACGGTATACCTGAAATTGACGGATTATTTGTTTTGGAAGATCATGTTTTTTTATTTGAAGCAAAAGCTACTGTTAAACCTGAGACAATTATTGAAGCTTATAATAACTTGCAAGGGAAAGTAAGGGAGGGGTTTGAACAGATAAAGGAGCGAATGGAAGCATTAAAGGATGCCAAAAAGAGGAGTTTAATAGAAGAAAATACAGGAATTAACATAGAAAATAAGAAAATTTCACCGTTTATTCTCATGAATCACTTCTACTTTAATGGTTATCAGGGGCTTTTGTATGACAGAAATGGGATAGCTACTCACGTGCCCATCATAGATTTCTTTACGCTAAAGAATATACTAACTTATAAAAAGATTCCTATGTGGAAATATACCGAAAAAAATTGTTATAAACACGTTTCAGTTGAGTATAAGACAGCAGATGATCTCTATCATTATATGCTCAATCAAATGAATGGTTTATTAAAAGAGGAAGAACCGGAGTTTCAAATAACTGACGATTATATTGTCTCTCAAATATGGAAGCCTAGTAAAATTTGTTCTGATAAGTATGAATATTAAATAGGGCTTGCTGAACAATCATTTTTCAAAGGTTTTACAAGGATTTCTGGACTCTAACTCGAAATAAAATGCAAGGAGAATGCGAATTTCTTGCAAAAAATCGTGCACGTGGAGTGAGCCGACATGTATCGTAGAACCGAAAGCCAGCTTCAGTTGTTCGAAGATTTCTACTTGCCGTTTGGCGGTAAATTAAATAAGGAGAACCGTTGGGTTCAACTGGCCGCTATCATCCCGTGGTGGCGGGCAGAAGAACTCTACGCGAAGTCGTTCAAGAAATCAATGCGCGGTCAGATCCCTTTGTCTGTTCGTATGGCTTTGGGAGCGCTGTACATTCAGGAACGTATGCAGCTCGATGATCGAGAGACGGTCCAGCAGATCGCCGAAAATCCGTACTACCAGTACTTCCTTGGGCTGCCGGCGTTCCAAGATAAGCCTCCGTTCCATCACTCGCTGTTGACCCATTTCCGCAAGCGATTGGGTGCGGATGTCATTGAACGAATCAACGATTGGATTTTGGAAGAGGACGCAGAGCGAAAGAAGCAGGAACAAAACAAGAGCGATCCTCAAGATCCTCCAGGCAGCGGCCATGGCTCTGATGGAACATCCGTTAATGAAGACGGCAAAAGCAAAGAGAAACCATGCAACAAAGGCACCTTGATGCTCGACGCGACCTGCGCACCGGCCGACATCTCGTATCCGACCGATTTGAAATTATTGAACGAGGCGCGGGAAAAACTCGAAGCGATCATCGATGTTCTGCACGAGCCTTTCGTCGGGAAGGCCAAGAAACCGAGAACGTATCGTCAAACCGCCCGCAAACGCTACCTCGAGATCGCCAAGAAACGGCGAACGGGTGCCAAAGCCATCCGGAAAGCGGTTGGCAAACAGCTTCGTTATGTTTCGCGTAATCTTCGCATCATCGAAATGCTGGCAGCGAAAAGCAGCTTGAATCAACTGGGTTCGCAGCAGTATCGGCAATTGCTCGTCATTTCCGAGCTGTATCGTCAACAGCAAGAGATGTACGACAAACGGACACACTCGGTGGAAGATCGAATCGTCAGTCTTTCCCAACCGCATGTACGGCCGATTGTCCGCGGGAAAGTGAATGCTCCCGTCGAGTTTGGAGCAAAGCTGGCGATCAGTCTGGTGGACGGTTACGCTCGAATGGAGAAGCTGTCCTGGGATAACTTCAACGAAAGCATGACACTGAAAGCTTCCGTGGAGTCGTTCGTCCAGCGATATGGGTGTTATCCGGAAGCCATTCTAGCCGACCAAATCTACCGAAATCGGGAGAACCTTCGCTATTGTAAGGAGCACGGCATCCGTTTGAGTGGTCCAAACTTAGGGCGTCCGAAGAAAGAAGCGGAACCCGATCGGAACCAGGCCAGACAGGATGCTTCAATGCGTAACGCAATCGAAGGAAAATTCGGAGAAGGCAAACGCTCCTACGGACTGGGGCGTATTCGAGCACGCCTTCGAGAGACAAGCGAAACGGTCATTGCCCTGCAACTGCTTGTTATGAATCTCGAACGCAAGCTGCGCGTTCTCTTTTTGCCGATTTTCAGACTGCTGCTGAATCTGTGCCGTCAGCCTCTGTGGGCCTAAAAGGCAATATGTTCAGCAAGCCCTAAATAAGTACTGATTCTAGTGAGATAATAATTGGAATTCCAAATAATCTGTAAAGCAAGTGACCTACTAGCTCTCAGTTTGATTGGATATAATGTTGGATTTGTCCAATTCTTTGTTGGGGAAATTTGTAGTAAGGTTGTCATGCTTTACTGTATAATTATATAGTCAAAGTTAGCTTACATATCTCCATGTTCCAATGGGAGGGGTAATATTGAATTACATAGATCTGTTCGCTGGAGCAGGAGGGCTCTCTGAGGGATTTATCCGGAATGGATTTTTGCCACTGGCTCATGTTGAGTCTAATCAGCACGCGTCCCAAACCTTGAGAACCAGAACGGCGTATCATTTTCTTGAAAAAAATATGTTAAAAAATATATATTCTCAATATATTTCAGGGAGATGTTCAATTAATGATTTGTTTTCCAATATTCCAAGTGAATTACTTGACTCTGTTATAAATGTAGAAATTTCAGATTCCACTATTGACTCTATATTTTTTGAAATTGAAACAATGATGTATAAAAAAGGTGTTGCTAATGTTGATGTGATTGTTGGCGGACCACCTTGCCAAGCCTATTCATTAGTGGGACGAGCGAGGGATCCGTATAAAAAAGAACATGATCCACGGAACTATTTATATAAACAATATGTAAAATTTTTAAAGAAGTTTGACCCCAAATTATTTGTTTTTGAGAACGTTCCTGGGATTTTAACAGCTGCAAAGGGAAAGTTATTCGAAGATGTAAAAAACTACATGAATGAGGCTGGTTACGAAATAGAAGCCCAAGTCTTGGATGCTTCTTCATTTGGTGTTTTACAGCAAAGAAAACGAGTTATTTTGATTGGGTGGAGAAAAGGGCTCGCTCTCCACTACCCTGTTTTTAACATAATCAATCATACATATAAAGTAAGAGATGTTTTATCTGACTTACCAAGTTTAGAACCGGGGCAAAGGCTGGATGTTGGTAATTATATAACAAAACCTACAAACTATCTTGAAAAATATAGAATTCGAACCGAAGAAGATATTCTTACTCAGCACATTTGCCGAATCCATAATCAGAGAGACAGAGAAATATACAAAATAGCGATTGAGCTCTGGGATACTGAGAAAAAACGTTTAAGATATGATGAACTTCCAGAAAAATTGCGAACACATAAAAATCTTACTTCTTTTCTAGATCGTTTTAAAGTAGTAAGTGCGGATCAGGCATATACTCATACTGTTGTCGCTCACATTGCAAAAGATGGACATTACTATATTCATCCAGATATTAATCAAATTCGTTCAATTTCAGTTAGAGAAGCAGCCAGGATACAATCTTTTCCAGATAACTTCTTTTTTGAAGGTCCACGGACTGCGAAATTTATTCAAATAGGTAATGCGGTTCCTCCTGTCATGGCAGAATCTATAGCTTCTGGTATAAAAAAAATGCTACAAAAATTGGAGGTTACAGTTTAAACTATGTCTTTTTGATATCGGGGAAAAGTAAAAGAAATATACAATTGAGGTTCCTATAATGCTTGGATTCTCAAGTCACACCTCACCGTTCCTACCGGAACGGTTTTTTCGCGCTCCGCAACAGTTGTATACGGAAGTAAACACCGGTATATAGCCCGCGGCTGAAAGCGCTACCTATAATGGAGATAGAAAGAAGACAAATCACAATGCCATTCAAAATGGGAGGGTCAGACGTGAAGAGAGTGCGGAAATTCGGATTGATTCTTACGCTCATCTTGAGTCTCGTGGTAACGGCCTGCAGCAGCCAGCCGGCGGAATCGGAGCAGCCGGCAGACAAGCCGGCGGATACGCCTGCAGGTTCGGAAGATACCGTTTTGGAAATATCGACGGTGCGTGCGCAAGACCCGTATTTGAAGTTTGACGAAGGGGAAAATTTCGACAAGAACGCCGTGTATGATGCATACGAGAAAGACGTTGGCGTCCGCATTAAGAACCAGTGGGTTGTGGATGGCGTCGTGAACGGCCCTCAATTCCAGGAGAAGCTGAAGATGGCGATCGCCACCAATGATATTCCTGATTTCTTCCCGGCGACTCCGGCACAGGTGCAGCAGTTGATCGAGGCGGATATGATTCAAGACTTGACCAGCGTGTACGATCAATATGCGACTGACGAGACGAAGGAGTTCATGCTGAAGGACGGCGGCCTGCAGATGAAGTCGGGCACGTTCGACGGCAAGCTGATGGCCATCCCGCAGACGGGCAACCCGTTTGCGCCGCAGCTCCTGTGGGTGCGTTCCGATTGGCTGAAGAAGCTGAACCTGCCGGAGCCGAAGACGATGCAGGATCTGATGACGATTATGGAAGCCTTCGCGACGAAGGAGCCGGGCGGCACGGGGAAAGCCTACGGCCTGGCGCTGAACAAAAAGTTTGATGAAGGCGCGCTCGGGCTGGTCGGCTTCCTGAATGGATATCATGCTTATTTCAATCAATGGATTGAAGACGGCCAAGGCGGCTTGGTGAACAGTGACATTCAGCCGGAGATGAAGGAAGCGCTGCGCGCGCTTCAGGAGATGTTCAAGAAAGGCCTGATCGACCCGGAATTCGTGGTCAAGGATATGCAGAAAGCGTCCGAACTGATTTTCAGCGAGAAAATTGGCGTGCTGTACGGCGCGGAGTGGACGCCGGCCCATCTGGCCCAGGCTGCCGTGAAGGACGGCAAGGTGGTCCAGGAATGGTGCGTCTACCGTCTGCCTTCCATTGACGGCACGGAAGCGTCCACGCAGATCGAGCTGGGAACGGAGAGCTACTATGTCGTATCCAAGAACGCCAAGCATCCGGAAGCGCTGATCAAGCTGCTGAACCAATGGATCGCGGTTGACAATCATCCGACGCCAGAGCAGAAGGTGTATGAATACGGCAAGGATCTGAAGGAAGAAGGCAATAACTACTGGCTGCTTAACCCTGTGATGGCATTCAACCTGATGAGCGATAACGGGGAAGTGCTGCCGAAGGCGATTGAGACGAAGGATGAGAGCCTGCCGAAGACGAAGGACCAAAAAACGCGCTTTGAACGGGCGATGAAATACGTGAATGGCGAAGATATCAGCATGTGGTGGGAATACCTTATCTCCGGACCGAACGGGGCGGTATCGAACATCCCTTACTTGAAGGAGCACAATCTGTTCCATCAGAACAAGTTCTGGGGCGCGCCGACACCGACGATGGTGGAGAAGCGGGAGATTTTGAACCGCAAACGCGATGAAATCTTCATGAAGATTATTATGAACCAGGTCTCTATCGATGAATTCGACAAGTTTGTCGCTGACTGGAAGAAGCTGGGCGGAGATGAGATTACGAAGGAAGTCAACGAATGGTATGCAAAAAATAAGTAATCGGTAGTGACCGGCAGTCGTGAACTAAGAACTTCAATTCAGTATGACCAAGTGACCAAGCTAACGTGCTGTGCGGGGAATCGGAATGCTTCGATTCCCCCCTTTTTCTAATTACTCCAAGCAGGTGATGCATAATGAATCAATGGTCTCGTATGTGGAAGCGAGAATGGCCGCTGCATATCATGCTCCTTCCCGGGCTCATCTTCGTCATCATATTCAGCTACATTCCGATGGCCGGCATATTGATGGCATTTCAAAAGTATATCCCGACCAAGGGGCTGTTCGGCTCTCCGTTCGTCGGGTGGAAGAACTTCCAGTTCCTTCTCGAGTATCCGGACATCGGACGGATCGTATTCAACACCTTGTACATTGCAACGATGAAAATTATCGCGGGTCTTGTCGTCCCGATTACGATCGCGATATTGCTGAATGAGCTGCGCAAGGAATGGGTCAAGCGGGCATTCCAGACAATGGTCTATCTCCCCCACTTCTTATCGTGGGTGCTCCTGAGCGGCATTGTCATTGACGTCCTGTCTCCATCTACAGGCATATTGAATCAAGTGCTGGGGCTGTTCGGCGTGAAGCCGACCTTTTTCCTCGGAGACAATAGCTGGTTCCCTTACGTCATGGTCATTACGGATGTGTGGAAGGAGTTCGGCTTCGGCACCATCATCTACCTGGCCGCGCTCACCAACATTAATCCGGCGCTGTATGAAGCCGCGGAGATTGACGGCGCGGGCCGCTGGAAGCAGACCTTGTACGTCACCTTGCCGGGGATGATGCCGATTATCGTGCTGATGCTGACGCTCAATATCGGCAACGTGCTCAATGCGGGCTTCGATCAGATCTTCAACCTGTACAGTCCGCAGGTCTATGAGAGCGGGGATATCATCGATACCTTTGTCTATCGGATGGGTATCGAGCAGGCGCAGTACGGATTCGCCACGGCGGTCGGATTGCTGAAATCGGTCGTTTCGTTTATTTTGATTTCCGTATCCTATGTCATGGCCTACCGCTTCGCCAATTATCGCATTTTCTAGCAAAGGAGAACGGTCATACTTATGAAAAAGTCATTCGGCAGACGACTGTTTCTGGGCTGCAACTTCGTATTTCTGGCGGTGCTGTCGCTTCTGTGTCTCATGCCTATCATTCATATCCTCGCGATTTCATTCAGCTCGGGCAATGCGGCCTCCGCGGGCAAAGTGCTGCTCTGGCCGGTCGAGTTCACGCCGGCGGCGTATCATAACGTATTCGGCAAGCCGGAATATTTGTGCGCCTTCTGGATTACGATTCAGCGTGTCGTATTGGGCACCTCGCTCAGCATTTTTTTGACGATTTTAACGGCCTATCCGTTATCGAAGGAAACAAGTCAATTCCGGATGCGTACCCTTTATGTATGGGTATTCGTCTTTACGATTCTGTTCAACGGCGGCTTGATTCCGTGGTATATGACGGTCAAGGCGGTCGGGCTCATCGATACGATCTGGGCCTTGGTGCTGCCGGGCGCGATTCAAGTATTCAACATCATTTTGCTGCTTAATTTCTACCGCAATCTGCCGAAGGAATTGGAGGAGTCGTCGAAGATTGACGGGGCGGGCCATTTTACGACCTTGTGGAAAATTTATGCGCCGCTCTCTCTGCCGGCGCTCGCCACGACGGGCCTGTTCACCATCGTCTGGCATTGGAATAGCTGGTTCGACGGAATGATCCTGATGAACCATCCGGACAAATATCCGCTGCAGACCTTTTTGCAGTCGATTATTATCAAGATGGATCTTCGCTTCCTGAAGTCCCAGGACATCGAGCTGATGCAGAAGCTGTCCGACCGGACGAGCAAAGCCGCGCAAATCTTTGTCGCCGCTTTTCCTATCCTGGCGATCTATCCGTTCCTGCAGCGGTTCTTCATTAAAGGAATTGTGATGGGGAGTGTCAAAGAATAATAGTTCAACCCGAACAACTCACTCCTGGGGGAACGCGTCATGAAGCTATTATTCCGATTGAAGGATTCCTCGATTTTTATGAAAATGATGGGCGTGTTCCTGATTGTGCTGCTCCCCCTCATGATGATTACGTGGTTCATCAATGAGCGGGGAGCGGACAGCATTCAGACGGAAATCTCGCATTCGACCTTGAAAACGACCAGCTTCTACCTCGATTCGCTGGATAAGGAGGTTCAGCGCATCGTGCAGTATTTGCCGAACTATGTGATGGACAATGATCTGATGGAACTGGCGGCGCTCGGCACCGATCTGACGTATTATGAGCGCGCGCACAGCATCACGCTCATTCAGAAGCGGCTCGACCTGATGAAGAACTCGAGCCCGTTCATTCGCGAAGCGAAGGCGTATGTGCCCAAGCTCGGGCGCACGCTGCTCAGCGTGCAGTACGAGACGGGGATGAGCCAGGAGGAATATGCCGCAATGCAGCATAGCGGGCCGTTCTACGACGACCCGTTCATCTACTGGAACGATCGCCTTTTTCTGACGATGCAGTATCCAACCAATACGTTCAAGGATCCGCTCTATGTCGTTGGCGTAGAACTGTCTACGCGCAAGATCATGGAAGCATTGGAACAAATTACCGGTTCATTGGGCGGCGAGAGCATGCTGATGAACATGGAGCGGGGCTGGGTGATTCGCAGCAATGATCACTCCAAGCTTGAGGAGCTGGCGCTTACCGAGTTCGTACGCGAGAAGCAGCTTGCGGGAAGGAAGCAAGGCTATGAGATGGTCGATTTCGGAAGCGAACGCTATCTTACCGTATTCAAGTACTCGGACGTATGGAAATCCTATTCCGTCACCTGCATCCCGGAATCCGCCGTCCTGGGGCCGATTCAGACGTATAAACAGTGGTTCTTGTGGGCGTGCGGTCTTGCGGTTGTCGTGGGAACGTTTTTTTCGTATTCGCTGATGAAGCTGATGTACCGCCCGTTGATGAGATTGATTCATGGCTTCAAGCGGGTGCAGAAGCTGGAGCTGGTGCCGGTTCCGATAGAACGCAGACGCGACGAATTCGGTTATCTGTACCAGGCCTTCAACGATACCGTTCATTCGCTCAAGACGCTGATCGAGCAAAATTATGAACAGCAGATACGCAACCAGCGATCCGAGCTAAAGCGGCTGCAATCGCAGATTAATCCGCATTTTCTGTACAATTGCTTCTTCGTGCTGTGCCGGCTCATCAAGTCCGAGCATAAGGAGAAGGCCTATCAATTCTGTCTCTACATCGGCGAATATTTTCAATTTATTACCCGGGACGATGAGGATGTCATTCCGCTGGAGATGGAAGTAAAGCATTCGCGGACTTACGTGGAGATGCAGACAATCTGTTGCGGCGATCGCATCCGGGTCCGCTTCGATGTCGAGACGCCGCCGCTGCGGGTTCCCCGGCTGGTGCTGCAGCCGATTATCGAGAATGCCTACAAGCATGGCCTCGGCGGCATGGCGGGACCGGGCGAGCTGCGGGTGCACAGCGAGGTGCGGGCCGACGGGATTGCCATTTGCGTGGAAGACAACAGCAACAATCTGGATGATGACAGACTGGAGCAATTGCGCGCCCGGTTAGCGCATTCGGCTGACCGCATGGAGGAGACGACGGGGCTTATCAACGTGCACCGGCGGATACAGCTTCACTATGGCGCGGAATACGGGCTGGAAGTGTCGCGCTCTGCGCTTGGCGGACTCAAAGTACTTATACATCTTGGCGTAGAATAAAGGAGGAATCGGCAATGCGTCGACTGCTCATCGTAGACGATCTGCCCATCATTGTTGACGGGCTGCTGGACTTGTTCCAGACCACGAAGCATCTGGAGCTGGAAGTTATGAAAGCGTATTCAGGCGAAGAGGCGCTTCAGATCATGCGCAGCCATCGGGTGGATATCGTCATATCCGACATCAAAATGCCGGGACTGGAAGGCATCGAGCTGCTGCAGATCATTCAGACGGATTGGCCGTCCTGCAAAGTCATTTTCCTTACGGGCTACAATGATTTCCATTATATCCGGAGCGCCATGGCGTATGGCGGCTTCGATTATATATTGAAGGTCGAGAGCGACGACAAAATCATCAGCTCGGTCGAGCGCGCGATGGCGAAGCTGGACGAAGAAGGGGATCAGCTCCGGATGCTGGAGCGGGCCAATGAACGGGCGCGCCAGGCGCTGCCGCTGCTGCAGAAGGAGTATATATGGGAGCTGCTGCAGGGCAAGCAGGAGGCAGCGGCCGAGCGGGCGCTCCACCTGCGGGAGCTGGGCATTCCGCTGCAGGCGGAACGGCCGATACTTCTGCTGCTGGGGCGGGTGGACACGTGGAAGGAATCGTTCACGCCGCTGGACAAGGCGCTGCTGCTGTACGCCGTGCAGAACATTGCCGAAGAGTACGCGGCGCCGCAGATGCAATGCTACTCCTGCGTCTGCGATAATTCCCGCATCGTATGGCTGCTGCAGCCCCGGGAGACAGGTCCCTCCGAGGCTGGGGCGTGGCAGAAGGGGTATTCGCATATCAGCGCCATGCTGGAGAACATTCAGCAGACATGCCAGCGCTTGCTGCGCGTATCGGTCTCCTTCGCCCTGAGCAGCGAGCCGACGAATTGGGCCATGATCTCGGAACGCTTCCATATGCTGAAATATTGCTTCGTCTACGGGCTGGGCCTGTCTCCCGCCGTGACTGTCACGGACTCGGATCTGCTCAAGCTGCAGGAAGGCGAAGAAGAGGCGAGCGACTACTGCCACCATACCCGGCTGCAGCTGCTCCTGCAATGTCTGGAGAACAATCACCGGGAAGAGTTCAATAATCTGTATCTTCACCTGACCACGGTCTGGACGGATGACTCGCATGCCTACGGCCGCAAAATGGAGCTGTATCATTCCCTCGCCTCCATTTTCCTGTCGTGCATGGATCAGAACGAGCCGTTCCGCCAGGAGGTGCACGCGAAGCTGGACGCGACGCTTCTGTACCAGAAGGATGAAGCCGTGTCCTGGCCGGACGTGAAGCAGTATTTCTGGAATCTGGGCGACTGCTTCTTCACGCGCCAGGCTGCCCAAGGAGGGCAGGTGCCCGCCGATCTGGTCAAGAAGGTGCACCGCTTTATCGAGGAGCATCTGTCTCATGATATTTCGCTTATCGCTATCGCGGATCATGTCGGGCTCAATCCGTCTTACTTCTCGCGCCTGTATAAGCAGTTGACGGGAATCGGCTTGTCCGACTACATCAACGAATACCGCAATTTGAAGGCGAAGGAATGGCTGTTGAACAGCCCGAGGAAGGTCAATGAGATCGCGGCGGCGCTGGGCTACAATTCAGCGTTGGCGTTTATCCGCTTTTTCAAGAAGCAGAATCAGGCGACTCCGCAGGAATATCGGCTTCAGCGGCAGGCCAGGGAAGTCAAGAAGAGTATATGAATGTATGGAAAAGTCTCTTTCGGCTCCTCGTCCGGTGACGTACGATCAGGGCACAGCAATCACCATGACGAGGAGGAACCCTTGTGAAGACAGTAACTGCCGTATTGCTTGGAGCCGGCAGCAGGGGATGTTATATCTATGGTCCCTATGCGGAGAAGCATCCGGATGAATTGAAAATCGTGGCGGTCGCGGAGCCGAATGAGGAGCGGCGGCAGCGCATAGCGGAGATTCACGGCATTGCGCCGGAGTATGTATATCATTCATGGGAGCAGGCCTTCGAGAAGGGACGCATCGCGGATGTCATGATTATTAGCACGCTGGATCGGCTGCACTATGTGCAAGCGATGAAGGCGCTTGAATTGGGCTATCATATCCTGCTGGAGAAGCCGATGTCGCCCGTGGCCGAAGAGTGCATCCGCATCGAGCAGGCCGCCCTCGCTCACCGCCGGGTGCTGACGGTCAGCCATGTGCTGCGGTATTCGCCGTTCTGGTCCGGCATCAAGCGCTGCATCGAGGCGGGAGAGGTCGGCACGATCGCGACGATCCAGCATTCGGAATATGTCGGGTACCGCCATATGACGCACAGCTACGTGCGGGGCAATTGGCGGAACTCAGACGAATCGAGTCCGATGGTTCTCGCCAAATCATGCCATGATCTCGACATTATTTCCTGGCTCATGGATGAGCCGTGCGTCAGCGTCAGCTCCTACGGATCGCTGCTGCATTTCCGGGAGGAGCATGCCCCGGCAGGCTCCGCCGCCCGCTGCACAGACGGCTGCCAAGTGGAACGCAGCTGTCCTTTCTCGGCGCTTAAGCTGTACAACCAGCCGCCGGAGCACCCATGGGCGCGCTATATTACATCTGATCTGTCGCCCGAAGGCATCATGACCGCATTGAAGGAAGGACCGTTCGGACGCTGCGTCTACCGCTGCGATAACAATGTGGCCGATCACCAGATCGTCAACATGGAATTCGCGAACGGGGCCAATGCCAACTTCACGCTGTCGGCCTTCGCGGAGCAAGAAATCCGGAGCGTTCGCATCATGGGCACGAAGGGCGAGATTATCGGCAATATGGAGGATGGAACGTATACGCTGAAGCGATTCGCGACCGGCGAGCGGGTGGAGTTCCATTGCGGCGTCTCCGGCGAGGGCCATGGCGGCGGGGACGAGCGGATGGTCGCCGATTTCCTGCATCTGGTGCGCGAGCATCAGGAGGAAGCGGCGGCGTCGGCCTTGACCTCGGCGACAGCTTCCTTGCAGAGCCACTTAATCGCCTTTGCCGCGGAGGAATTCCGTCTCCAGGGAGGCATGCCCGTCAAGCTGGCGGATATGATCAACCGGGTAATGGTGGAAGCCCGCGTGTAGATATACGACGGGCTTCAGCCCAAGGGCGGCTTCTATGATGAAAAACATAGGCAGATAGATAGAAAGCCGGGGTCCGAGGCCCGGCTTCTGCATGTATATGTTGCTTCGGGATGTCTTCTACTCCCTCAGCAGTTAAATCCTGCGTAAATGCAGCAATTTACGATATTATATCTACTGTTTGATGGTTTTCCTGCAAAAGTACATCATTTTTAGTAATTTCTGCTTTCGATCTAGTGTATAGGCTGAAAATGGTGCAGTTTTGCAGGAATTCCTGTAGCGGGGTAAACGTCATAGAGGAAAACTGCATTTTTACAGTTTTTCCGGCAAGTTGAGCTGTGAGAAGCAGGGGCAGGACTGTCTCGCTCAGCTACAGGGACAGCCCCAGTTCCCGGGGCAAAAATGAAATCCCGATTCTATTTTGTCTCGGCTTGCAGCGTTCGCACGAACAAGAGAAGATTCCGTCCCGTCTCATCGTCCAACCTGGACGGATTCTTTTTCAACAGAGCTTGAAGCTCGGACAAGGCCGGGCTATCTGGCGTTGTACGTTGAACCGTCTGCCCAGGAGAGAAGGCCGATGCCGTTTTTGCCGCTGTTATCCCCTCTTGTTCCTCCTTCAGGTACGTCCCGATCCAATGCTTGTTGTCCGGGATGCGGTGGACGAACTTCATCAATATGCCGAACCAGTCGCCGTCGTTGACAATAGCTTCATTCATCTCTGATGTCCATCCGGATCAAATCGCTTCATCAGATCGCCAATGTTGATTTTTAATCGTCAGGCCCTCCGGAGATCGCCAATGTTGATATAATCGTCAGGCGCTCCGGCCGGCTTGGCGGGCATAGGCACCGGCTCCGCAGGGTGGTGCACAATCGCATCCTCCGCCAGCTTCCGTCCGGCCGGACTGATCTCAACCGTATCATAATTCGCGCCAACAGGACTTCCCGCTTCCAACTGTATAGCGCGTCCGGTGTGTCCCTCTGGCTTGCTCATGTTGTACAGGTTCGGGGGAAGCAGCGGGCCGTTGTTGATTTTTATCGCTTCGTCTCCTTCTCCTTAAAGATTAAGTAGGGTTGTATACTATCGAGTTGCTAGATTCAGGATGTTATTTACTATATCGGCCAATCATTGAAAATGTTTGACAGAAAGGCGGGCAACTAACAGCGAGGCCTGCATCGCAGGGTCGCAGGAACAAGGGAACGAGGCCGAAAAGCACCGAGGGACTGGCTGATTTTGCGAGCAGGCAAGTCAGAATATTAGGACATATTTTGACACGGGCACATGCCGAATGAAGCTCCCTTCCTTGCAGATTGGTGACGATCGAAGCGCTATTTTGACGTTTTGGCTCGGGAATACTTTCTTCCAAAATAGAAAGAACGCGAATGTGAGAGTGGGAACCATAAATGGGTTACAAAAATATATTTACAAAATATTTCAATTTGTGTACAATTCTATTAACTTCTTGGGCTTGTTCATCAGGGGAATAGAATACGAGACAAGGAGGAATGTAATGTGAAAGGCAAAGCTTGGCTTCGGCGATGGCTGATTCTCGTCATCGCGCTCATTATGGGCATGACTTCCGTGCCGGGAGTGCATGCGCACGCGGGAGAGCAGACCGATAATTCGGTCAGGATGGCGGAATCCAACAGGATCCGGCTGCCTCCCGCCGTTGTAGATGGAGAAGTATTTGGCGAGTTCGGACAGGAAGGGACAGGGACTTATATTGTGAAGCTGCGGGAGCAGAGCGATGTGGAGGCCGCGGCGAAGCTGGCCAAATCTTACTCCGCCTTGAGCGGGGAGACGTCCGCGAAGCGCAAGCTGACCGTGCGAAGCTTTGTCTTGAACGACTTGAAGGAGACGGCCGAGCGGACTCAGGCCGGGATCAGCGATGAACTGGAAGCGGGCCTAAAGAATGGCTCGGTGCAGGATTACCGCTCCTTCTATATCGTGAATGCCATCGCGGTGACGAGCACGCGGGAGGTGATGGAGCGGCTGGCAGCCCATCCTGCGGTAGAGCGCATAACCCCGAACCACAAATACATGCTGGAGGTGCTCGACGAGGGGCAAGCCGCAGCGGACACCGAGCCGTCCAGGGCGGATCGCGCGGGGGAATCGGCCCGGCATAGGACGGGAGGAGCCGCGGCAGCCGTCGAGCTGCCTTGGAATTTGCGCAACTTGAATGTGGGTCAAGCGTGGGACAAAGGCTTTGACGGCATGGGCGTCGTCGTCGCCAACATGGATTCGGGCGTCGATCTGAATCATCCGGCGCTGAATCGGAAGTGGAGAGGCTATAATGCCCAAGGGCAGGTCGATCGGCCAGAGCTGAACTGGTATGACGCCACGCCGGAAAAGAAGAAGCTGCCTTTTGACGGCAACACCCACGGAACGCATGTGATGGGCACAATGGTCGGATCGGAGCCCGATGGCACCAACCCGATCGGGGTCGCGCCGCAGGCGAAATGGATCGCCGCGCGCATCTTCAACTCGGCTGGCGAGGCGACGGACGCGGGCATTTTGGCGGCAGGCGAATGGATATTGGCGCCGACGGACGAATCGGGCCGCGCCTATCCCGAGCTGGCTCCGGACATTGTCAACAATTCCTGGGGAAGCGTGCAGGCCGGGAAGAACGAGTTTTTTCAGGATATTGTCCGGTCATGGCGCTCTGCCGGCATCGTGCCTGTATTCGCGGCAGGCAATACGAGGCCGCCTTATAATTACGGCGGGCCGGGGTCTATCACTCCGCCCGGGAACTATCCGGAATCCTTCGCGGTCGGAGCGGTCAACAGCAGCAACCGGCTGGCTGATTTCTCGCTTCAGGGCCCGTCTCCTTACGGGCAGATGAAGCCGGAAGTGTCGGCGCCTGGCGTTAGCATCCGTTCCTCCGTCCCGGGCGGCTCTTACGCTCTCATGAGCGGGACATCGATGGCCGCTCCGCATGTGGCCGGAGTTGCCGCGCTGCTGCTGCAGGCCAACCATTCGCTGACGGTGGATCAAGTCGAGAAGATTTTGAAGGACACGGCCATCCCGTTGACGGACAATACGTTCCCGCAGAGTCCGAACAATGGCTATGGATCGGGCATCGTGAATGCCTTGAATGCCGTCTCCGCCCAGCAAGCGGGTCTGGGCGAGCTTGAAGGGGCGGTAACGGTGGATGGAGAGGATGCCGAAGAACCGGTCATCGAGCATCATCCCCTGACGCTCGTGTTCAACGCGCTGGATCAGGAAGTATCTGCCCGAATAACGGACGACACAAGCGTCACCCGGGCGGAACTGGAAGTGAAGAGGAAGGGGGAACAGGCTGGAACTGCAATATCTATGGTCCGGATGTCGGGGGATTACCGGGATGGAATCTATGAGGGCATCATCCCGTCATCGATGCTGGACACTGCTGGAATCGAATACCGGATTCGGGCAGTGGATTTCGGAGGCAACGAGGAGGTATCCGCCTGGTGGCCCGTAGAAGTATCGGAGGGAGTCAAGCTCGGATATGCGCAGGACTTCGAGACGGACATCGAAGGCTACGGCTTCGGCGGGGAACCGGGCATCTGGGAATGGGGCGTGCCGACGAGCGGGCCGGGCAAGGCAAGCTCGGGAAGCAAAGTGATGGCGACCCGGCTTGACGGCAATTACCCCATCGGGGTGGAAGAGACCTACTTTGTCATGCCGCTTATCGATCTGCGGGACAGCGAGCATACGATTCTGAGCTTCAAGCATTGGCATAAGCTCGGAAGCTGGTATTCTATTCTGCTGGACAAGGCAGAGGTTTTTATCGGGCGGGAGTCGAAGCAATTCGAATTCGAGCTCGCGAAGCAATTTGACGGGAAAAGCGGCGATTGGAAAACAGACTACATCGATTTGTCTCCGTACAAAGGAGATCGGATTTTCGTTCTTTTTAATCTCCGGGGAGCCTACGGAAGCGATGAAGGTTGGTATGTCGACGATATCGAGCTTATCGGACCGACTGACTTCAAGCCAGACGCTCCCAAGGTGAAGGCGCGGAGCAACGCTCCGGGCAAGGTCATCCTCGAATGGGAGCAGGAGCCGCAAGGCGAAGTGAAGGAGTACGTCATCTACCGTTCGCCGGAGCCAGGCGGATCGTACGAGGAGATTGGCGTGAGCACAGGGCGCAACTTCGCCGACCACCCTTTGCCGCAGCAGGGAACATACTTTTATCTCGCCAAGGCGAGGACATACAGCCATGTGCTTAGCGAAGCTTCGAATGAAGTGAGCTGGACATTTACCGGCGGCGAGCTTATTTACGGCGAAGATTTCGAAGGCGGGGACAGGGGTTGGACGCGTGAAGGCGAGCCGAACGAGTGGGAGCATGGGGTTCCCGATCCGAAGTTTGGACCGCCGAAGGCCGTCTCCGGCAAGAACGTCATCGGCACGAACTTCGCTGGATATGTCTCGAAAAATACGAATCAAAGCATCATTTCCCCGGAAATTGATTTGACGGGAGCAAAGCATGCGTCGCTCTACTTTCAGCAGTGGTATGATCTGGAGGACGGCGATAAGGGCTACGTCGAGATTAGCGAGGATGGCGGCGCTGCGTGGCAAAGTGTGGCGGCCTATCCGAAGCCAACCTATAATACGAACCATCCCAAAAGGTTTTGGTATATGGATGAGATCGACATCGGCAAATACGCCGGCAAGAAGGTGAACATCCGCTTCCGGCTGAAGACCCGAGAAGCCTCTCTGGCGAACGGTTGGTATTTGGATGATATTCAGGTGCGGGATACGCTGCCAGTCAAGACATTCATTCCAGCCGGGACCGGGGTCAAGCCTGCTGAAGAAGCGGGGAAGGGAGCGGCGGACCAGGAAGAACGAGTGACTTCGAGGGAAGATGCGGCGGTGAAAGAGCCAGCGGCCCCGAGCTTATCGGCGTGGAGAAGCATGAAGCAGGAGACAGCCTCCCTTCAGATGGCAGACGGGGAGGGAAAACTCTCTTCCGGCCTTCCTGCCGCGGCGACGGTTACGATCGTCGAGACGGACCGTTCGACGAAGACCGATTCCGGGACGGGCCGCTATCGGCTGACGCACCCTCCGGGGACGTATACGATGCGGGTGGAAGCGTATGGCTATCACACGGCCGAACAGACGGTGACGATAAATGATCGGGAGCGGACCGAGGCGAATATTCATTTGCAACCGATCTCAAGCTCCACAATTAGCGGCGTCATTACCGACAAGGCGACAGGACAGCCGATTGCCGGGGCGGCGGTACGGGTGAGGGAAGATGCGCATGTGCCAACCGCCGTTACGGATGAACAGGGGAACTATAAGTTAGAAGTCTACGCAGGAGATTACACGCTGCTCGTCTCCGCGCGCGGGTATTTGCCTTTTGAACAGCAGATCCGTGCGGAAGGGACTGTCACGAACCCGATTGCGCTGAAATCTTTCCGCGGGACGGACGACGAGCTGGCTTACGATCGGGGGAAGGGGGATAATGCGGTAGCTTTTTATAGTTCAGGCAATGGGTATGCGGTGCGCATGACAAGCGACGGCCCGGCTCAAGTGACCGGGGCGCGGATGTTCTTCTGGGATCATGGATGGCCGGTTCCGGGCGGAACGGCCTTCCGATATGCGCTGTATGACGCATCGGGACCCGACGGGCAGCCGGGCGAGCTGCTCTCCGGCCCGCACGCGGGAACGGCCCGCCTGGACGGGGAATGGACCGAGCTTTCTTTTCCGAATGGTCCGTTCGTTGACGGGGATTTCTATATCGTCTATATCCAGGACGGCTCTTATCCCGACGTGCCGGGACTCGCCGTCGATGAAGAGGGCGTCAATCACGGCCGGTCCTGGAGGCTGGAGGATGGAACCTGGTCACGGGCGGCAGCCTTGCAAGGGAACTATATGATCCGCGCGCGCATTACGCACCCTGATCCTGCCCAACCGGCAGTGAAGATTACGGTGGAGCCGCGTGAGATCAGCTTGTACGAAGGACAACAGCTTCAATTGCATGTCAAGGCGGAGGATGAAGCCGGGAACGAGCGCGATGTCACCGCATTGTCCGCCTATGCGGCAGACGGTGAACAGGTCATTGAAGTGAGTGCCGAAGGCTTGCTCACGGCGCGGTCGGCAGGCGAAGCGGCGGTGAAGGTAACGTATGAGGGTCTGGAAGATAGCGTTCGGGTCACCGTGACCCCGGTTCCGGACATCCCGGAGGGCGAGATTCGTTCGATTGCCGCCCATCCGCCGGAGCTGGCATTGACGGAAGGCGAGACTTCGCAATTGACCGTCACGGCAGCGGTCTATTCCGAGGGCAAGGAAGTGACGGTCCCGCTGGTGAAGGGCCTGGTGTTCCGTTCGCAGGATGCCGGCATTGCCGCGGTCGATGACGCGGGACGGGTCACCGGCATTCAAGCGGGCGAGACGGAGGTGACCGTAAGCTATGAAGAGCTGGAGGCGGTTGTGCCAGTCACGGTAAATAAGTCCGATGTGCCTCCGACGGAGGAAGTGCGCTCGATCCATGTGCAACCTGAGGAGCTGACATTGAAGGCGGGGGAAACGGCCCGGTTGACCGTGACGGCGGCCGTCTATGCCGCAGGAGAAGTGAAGCGCGTCCCGATTACGGAAGGTTTGTCGTTCACTTCCTCCAACCCTCAAGTCGTCCGGGCGGAAGCGGACGGCCGCATTGCCGCCCTGAGAGAAGGGGAGGCCCGCATCCAAATTGCCTATGGAACGCTGAAGACAGAGGCGCTCGTGAAGGTGAAGGGAGCGGACATCGTGACGCCGCCAACAACCCGCCCGGATCCGCCATCATCTGCTTCGGGCTCGGGAGCCGGTTCAAGTTCAAGCTCGAGCCCGGCTTCGCCAACCGGGACCCCGATTCGGGTGGATGGCCAATTGATAGGGATGCTGTATGCGACCGATGGCCAGGGCGGCACGCAGGCGCGCGTGCGGATTGCTTCCGACTGGCTGGAGAAGGAGCTGGACAAGGAGGAAGCTGGCGCTCCGGTCGCGCTCGATCTATCCTCGTTGTCATGGAAGGAGTACAGAGCAGTTGGGTTGGAGATAATCGCCTCTTCGGCCGAGCGTCTGGCCAAGTCCGGTAAGGCGCTTCGTCTGAAGGGCTTCCGCTTCGCTTTGACCGTGCCGGCAGAAGCGATCCCGGATTTCATTGACCGGGATGGACTGAAGCTGACTCTCTCCGTTCAGGAAGGCTCCGGCGTGGACGGCGCCCGCCAGGCTCTGGTCTCGGGCGATACCGCCGCGCTCGTGTCGGACATCATCGGCATGAAAACCCCGGTGCGGACACAGCAGGCACAGGAGCAAAAACCGGCAGTTGAAAAGCAACAGGGAGCGGGCGGACAGGCGGGCGAGCCGGGCAACGGCTCGAAGAGTACGGCTTGGAACCAGCCCCTGCTGTTGGAATTGGAACTGGACGAGCAACTCGTCCGGCGTCCGCAAGCGGCCGGCATTTACGGACGCAAGGAAGCGGAACCGTGGGCCTATGCCGGGCTGCCGAAGCAGATCGCCAATGGGCCGGGCAAGAACGGCAACCATGTCCTGACTGTGCCGGTACGGCAGCCGGGCGAATATGCGGGACTGGAATACGCGAAGACATTTACAGATATCGCGCAGCATTGGGGCTGCGCCAAGATTGAAGCGCTGGCTTCCCATCATATCGCGTCAGGCCGGAATGAACACCGGTTCGCGCCGAATGATCCGGTGACGCGGGCCGAATTCATGGCCTTGCTGGACCGCATCACGGGCAAGGAGCCCGATTGGAAGCGGCGGTCCGGCGAGCCGGGGGCCCATGAAGCGCTGCGGCGCGAGGAGATGATCGTCCTGCTCGTGACGGCGCTCGATCCGGAGCTGCCGCAAGGGCCGGCCGAGGAATTGGACGAGACGGCGCTGGAGCAGGTGTCGCCGGAAGCGCGCGCTGCCGTAGCGTATGCCTACCAGTCCGGATTGGTCAAAGGCATGGGCGCGGACGGGTTCGCAGGGGATGCTCTGACGACCCGGGCGCAGGTGGCGGTCCTCCTGTACCGCGTATTACAGCAAATGGGACATATGTAGACAGCAGATAACAGAGCCGTCCTGCAAGGGAGCAGCAGCCTTGCGGGACGGTTTTTTGGGGATGAAGCGCGAAGGCAGGGGATGGCTGCGGCAAGAAAAAATGCGGGCAACCGCAGGGTGCGAGTCTGTGGGAGGCAGCGGGAATATCAATGAAAAAAGATGAAAGTGAAAGCGATATCATTTAAATCGAGTGAAATATTCCTTGTTTTGACTTCATATGTTGGTTAAGGATGTTCGATCCGACTTACAGAGAACGGGAGTGGTGGTATGCACGCAATCGACACATTGGCTCGCCTCGTCAGTGAGGCGAAGGAGGATCCGGCCTGGGAGCTGCGGCTGACGCCGGAGACGAATCTGATTGACGATGTCGGGCTCGATTCGCTTCAGCTCATTCATTTTATGCTGAAGGTGGAGGAGCGGTTGAAGGTGCGGATCGATTTCGAACGGTTCGAGTACGAGCATTTGCAGAGCGTGCGGGCGTTCTTGGGCTTCCTCGGGAAGCTGGACACCGAGGCGGAGCGGGATGCGTAATCCGGCCCCGGAGGCTGTAAGGCCGCTGCTGAAGCCGGTCTATGACGGGCCTCGGATCGTACTCGGAACATTCGATGCCGAAGCGTATTGGCGTCCCGATCATCTGGCGAAGCTGCCTGCGATTCAAGCGGCTCAGGGGCGAACGGTCGCCGGATGTATGGACGAGCTGCTGTTCCCGTTCTGCGGCGAGGACGGCGTGCTGATCACCCGGCAGCCCATGAATGCGGTCCATGCGGCTTATTTGCGGGACATTGGCTTCCGCTTCCGGGCGGTATCGGCAGGCGGGGGCGGGGCTAGCGGAACCGGAACTCGCGGAACTCGCGAACCGGGCAGAACTAGCGAAAGTGGCAGAACGTGCGAACAAGGCGGAACTGGTCAGCATGGCGGAACGAGCGAACGCGGCGGCACTGACGGAACAGGGGGAGACGATGTCTTCCGGGCCATCGCAAGCCAGCCGGATCAGGCGCAGTGGCGCCGCCGCCTGCAGGAATTGCCCTGGGCTGTCTATGCGGTCATCCCGTCCGCCGCCGAGCTGGCCCGGCGTTATGGTGTCGCGGCTCGGCTTCCCGCCGCAGACATCGCGGCCCGGGTCAATTCCAAGGCATATTCGCATCGGCTCGCGGCCCGCTTGGGCTGGAATCCGCCGGGGCATCTGGCGGAGGATGCCGACGAGGCGATGCGCATCGGGACGGAGCTGCTGCGGCAGGCCGGGAAGCTCGTGCTGAAGGATCCGTACGGCGTATCGGGCAGCGGCAATCTTGCCGTCGATTCCGCGCCGCTGCTGGAACGGCTGATCGGCTATATCCGGGACCGGCAGCGGGCGGGCAAGCGGGTGCAGCTTCTGTTGGAGCCGTGGCTGAAGAAAGAGCTTGATTTCTCCTGCCATCTGCAGATTAAGCCGGACGGGGCCGTCTCGCTCCTTGGCGTGCAGCAGATGGCGAACCGCGGGCATAATTACGGCGGATCGCACGCGGCCGAACCCGAATTGGCCGAGCGGCTGAACGCTTCCGGGTACTTCGCGGCAATGGAGCAATTGGCGGCATGCCTGTATGAGGAGGGCTACTTCGGCCCGGCATGCGTTGATTCGATGCTGCTCGCCGACGGCCGCGTTCATCCCGTCGTCGAGATCAACGCGCGGCATTCAATGGGGCTGCTCAATTACAGCCTCGACACGCATTGGGAACGATGCGGACAGCGAAGCTTCCTGTCCTGCCTCCAGCTTGGGCTGCCGGACGCGTGGAAGGCCTCGGCCGGGACGATCAGAGAAATGGAGCGGGCTGAACGGGAGGCGGACGCTTGGAACGAGCAGGCGGAACGGTTCGCCGAACTGCTGGCCCGGCTTGATCGAACCGGCCTGCTGTTCACGCCGGAACGGCGGGAAGGCGTCGTACCGCTGTCCGCCAATACGCTGTTCGCGCCGGGCAGCGGACGGGCGTCCGGACGCTGGTATGTGTCGCTGGCCGCCGGCAGCCGGCAAGAGAGTGAGCGAATAAGCCGGCGGCTCCGCGAGGCGCTGGCGGCGTACGGCTTCCGCATCTATTGAGAACGGAACGAATGAGAACGGACGAAGGTGAATGAACCGCCATGTGCGGCCAAGTATGAATGGAAAAAAGAAGGTGTCATCTATGCAATCCGCTTCACCTGTTACTATCCTGACCTCAAGCAATTCGCTTGGCGCGTACGTGCCTGGCATCCGCCTGCTGGAGCGGCTGCGGAAGCGCGGCGTTCCGGCGGAATTCGAGGTGCTGGAACGCCTGTTCACGGAAGAGACGCGGCAGCAGCTTGTCCGGGCGAAGCAGGCGTTCCATGCCAGCTTCGCCACGGCCCTGATGGGCACGCGCTTGGTTCGCGGCATCGGCCCGTCGCTTGCGGACGGGGCGGTGGATGCCCTGCTCGATCGCTGGGAAGCCGAAGGACGCCGCATCTTTCTGTCGGTGACGGGCTTCTGGGCTCCTATTCTGGAGCAATACGAACGGCGCATTCACCCCGAGACGATCCGGGCGGAATTTCTCCGGCTCGACGCGATCGACACGCCATCCTACCGCGTCTATCGCGAGACCTATCCCCGCTTCCGCCATCACTGGCTGTTCCGGCTGGAGGGAGAGCAGCCGCAGCTGCATTACCGGCTCGCGATGTCCGATGAGCCGATCCTGCCCAATGCCGAGCGGGACGAGCGGATCGCGGTCCATGGCGGCGGATGGGGCATCGGCACCTACCGCGGCGTGATCCCCGCGCTTCAGGAGCGGTACGGGCTCGATCTCGTCGCTTATGATCCCGACGAGCTGAGGGCGGCGCGGCCTGGCGATCGCGTCTATCTCACCGACCCGGCGTGGCACCCGTGGTCGGAGGAGCCGGCGCGGCGCGAGCAGCCGCCTTATCCGCCGATGGCGGAATGGAAGGCGGGGGAAGCGCCGATCTATGAGCGGGGCCAGGACGGCCCGCGCTTATATGGCGCCATCCGCCGCAGCTTGGCCATCGTCAGCAAGCCCGGCGGCGGCACGCTCGTCGATTCGCTGTCCGCGGCGACGCCGCTCGTCTATCTGGAGCCGTTCGGCGATCATGAGCGGGCCAACGCGCTGCTGTGGGAACGGCTCGGCTTCGGCATATCCTACAACCGCTGGGCGGCGTCCGGATTTGCGCGCAGCGCGCTGGAGCCGCTTCATCACAATCTGCTAAGACATGCGCTATCACTATCTGATTACGGAGGGATGTACCCATGACCCAACCGAAGACAAGCGCCACCTTGACCCCGGCGGAATTCCGCTCGATGAAGCAGACGCTGAACAACCGGAGCGCGGCCAGCCGCGGACGGAAGCTGGATCGCTCCTTCGCCTTCGATCTGCCGGGCGATATCGGCATCAAGCTGAACAACGGCTGCAATCTGCGCTGCAAACATTGCTTTGAATGGAATCCCGACGGCTACCATCATGAGTTCGAGCGCCAGGAGGCCCGGAGGGAGATCGATTTTGCCCTGATCGAGCGCATCTTCGAGGAGACGCGGCCCTTCCGGTCCCGCATGTACTTATGGGGTGGCGAGCCCTTGATATATTCCAAGTTCGACGAGCTGTGCGAGCTGCTGGCCTCCGATCCGCGCATCTCGACCATCTGCACGAATGCGGTGCTTGTCGAGCCCAAGCTGGAGTCGCTGCTGAAGCTGCCGGAAGGGGTGACGCTTCTCGCCAGCCTGGAAGGCTTCGAGGCGGAGAACGATGCGATACGCGGACGCGGCACCTTCCGCAAGGTCATGTCCGCGATCGAGCTCCTGCTGGAGCGGAAGCGCGCAGGCGAATTCCGCGGGGATGTGTCGGTCAGCCTGACCATCAACGACGCCATGGTCACGCGGCTGTACGATTTCATGGAATTTTTCGAGGAGGTCGGCGTCAATTCCGTCTACTTCGTCTTCCCTTGGTATATTCCGGAGGAAGTCGCCGAGCGGATGGATACGTACTTCGCCGAGCATTTCGGCTGGCTTGAGGCGGCCCGGCGGGACGCGGAGGCGGGCAAAAAGAGCTGGCACTCCTTCACCTACCATCTGTCGCCGGACAATATCGAGCCGCTGCTCGCGGAGATGGAGAAGCTGCGTTCGCGCGTATGGAAGAACCGCATTCGCTTCCAGCCAGCGCTGGAGCCGGACGAGGTGCGCAGCTTCGTGCTGGGCACGGACCGGCCGGGCATGGGGCGGACCGAGTGCCTGGCCTTGTCGACCCGCATGGATGTGCTGCCGAACGGGAAGATGAACCCATGCAAGTTTTTCCCCGAATTCACGGCAGCCGATCTGCGGGACGGCAGCCTGAAGGACGTCTTTCACGGCGACGGCTACCAGAAACACCGCGAGGCGCTCGCTTGCGGCTTGACGCCGGTCTGCTCGAAATGCGTGCTGCTGTACAACAACGGCGCCTAATCCCCGGCCCCGGGCCGGGAACAGGAGCGGGGCGGACAAGGAAGGAGAGAGCTGCCATGAGCGCCATCACGGTGCGGGGATTGAGCAAGACCTTCGCTTATTACCGCAAGCAGAGCGGCCTCCGGCATTCGCTGCGCCATCTGTTCCGCCGCGAGGAGCTGTACCGCCATGCCGTCGACGGCATCAGGATGAAGATGGAGATTATCGCCGCGCTCATTCACCGGCCGCAGCTCTTGTTCCTCGATGAACCGACGCTGGGCCTGGACTTCGCCGCCCAGCAGAATGTGCGGCAATTCCTGCGGGCTTATCAGGAAGAGAAGCGGGCGACGATTCTGCTGACGAGCCACTACATGCGCGATATCGAGCAGGTATGCGGCCGGGCGCTCGTCATTCACGGCGGGAAAATCGCCTATGACGGGGAGTTGGCGCGAATAAGCGCGTCCTTCGGCCGCCGCAAGCGGATGAAGGTGCGGTTCGCTGCCGACATTCCCCCGGCCGAGCTGCGAGCGCTTGTGCAGATGCTGGCGGAGGTCCGCGCCCATCACGGCGTGACGGCCGAGCTTGAGGTGGCGGCGGATGAAGTGAAGCCGCTGGCGCGTCTGCTGCTTGACCATGATCTGGTCGAGGACTGGACGGTGGAGGAGATCCCGGTCGAGGAAGCGATCGAGAGGCTGTACGCAGCCAAGTCGGAAGGTGAAGGAGTGCGAGCGGATGGATACGAGGCGCCCCGGCACGCGACGGAAGGATAGCGGCGAACCGCGATTGCGGGATGGCAGCGGCCCTGATGACCACCCGAGCGACCGACCGGATGATCAGCCGGATGATCAGGCGGATGACCAACCGGATAACCAACCGGTAGAGAAGCCGCGCAACCGGCCGCACGGCAGGGCCGGATTCGATAACGGCGGCCTGCCTGCGGACGGAACCGGGACGGCGGACGGCAAGGCGCCCGCAGCCGGGCCGGGCAGCTCCAGGGGCGGCCGCTTCCGGATCGCTGCCGGCAAGTATGGCGCCGCGTTCAAGATCGGGCTGCAGGCCTCAATGGAATACAGGCTTCAATTCCTGATCGGGCTTGTCAGCCTGGTCTTCCCTATCGGCATCCAGTCGCTGATCTGGACGGCCGTGTACCGCTCGTCCGCCGACGGGGTGTTGTACGGGTACGATTACAGCCAGATGATTCTGTACACGATGCTGTCGGGCATCGTAACGAAGCTCGTCATGACCCAACTGAAGCACACGAGCGCGGAAGACATTAAGAGCGGCGGACTGAACGCGTATCTGGTCCGTCCGATCAGCTATTTCGGCTATCGGCTCTCCGCCTATGCCGGGAGCCGGGTCATCCCGGACACCGTGCTGCTCGGCCTCGTGGCCGCCGTGCTGCTCGCCGCCGTCCGCTACGGCCATGCGCCGCTGCCGCCTGTCCGCCTCGCCCTGTTCGCGGCAGCCCTCCTGCTGGCCGCGGCCGTGCAATTCCTGCTATCCTACGCGATCTGCGCGCTAGCCTTCCGGCTGGCGGAGATTTCGTACTTTTTCGTTATCACCGGACTTATCGTGCAGATCGTTAGCGGCGGCATCGTGCCGCTCGAGGTGTTCGGCGAGACGGTGAACGGATGGTTCAGCCTGCTGCCGTTCAAATATACGATTTATTTCCCGGTCAATGTGCTGACCGGCCGGATTCCCGCAAGCGAAGCGCTCGGCGGCATTGCCATCCAATGCGTCTGGATCATGCTGCTGGCCGGGACTGCTCACATCGCATGGCGGCTTGGCCTGAAGCGGTATGTCGGGTTGGGAGGATGAGGCGGCGATGGGTGGAGAGAGACGGGCGCGCTTCCGGGACGCATGGCGCACGGGAGTGGAGTATTTGCGGCTGTATGGCGTTTTTATCCGCAACTGCCTGGCAGCCAGCATGGAGTACCGCTTTAATTTCTGGATGGGCATTGCGGTCGAAATCGCTTTTTTATGCGCGAAGGCGCTGTACATTTTGATTGTGTATCAGACGAATCTGCATATTGGCTAGCTGACGCCGGATCATATCCTGCTGTTCATTGGCACCTACACGTATGCCGCTCGATATTTTCCCGCCGTGGCTGAAGCGCATTGGCGTCTACGTAATCCCGGTATTCCTCATCAGCAATTATGCGCCCAAGTTCGTCATGAACGAGCTGAGCGCCGGGGATGTCGCCTGGGCGGCTGCGGCGCCGCTTCTCCTTCTGCTGCTGGCCAGATGGTGCTGGAAGCGGGCGGTAAGGGGGTACAGCAGCGCGGGGAGCTAATGAGAGTCCGGCGCTGCGGCATGATTCATCATGACAAGATGATGAAGGAAGGGAGTGTTGCTGTATTGGATGTACGAGAGAGACAGCGGTTCGAGACCGGCTTCTTCGATTGCCGGGCCATTCAGTTATCCCTGGCGCTGCAGGAGTGGGGAATGCCGGTCGAGGCGCTCTATTATAACGCGTGGGAGAGCACGAAGGAGATTTACGAGCATTTGTATGTGAAAAAGTCGAAGCCATGGTTGTACCATTCCCCTTGTCTGGAGCCATCCGAGCTGGAGCTGATCGGCATTCCTTACGAACAGGTGCCTTACGCGGATGAAGAGGAGATTGCCCCGCTGCTTCAGCGCCTCGATTACGGGGCTTGCGCGGCCTTCCTCTGGATTTCCTGCGGAGAAGCGCTTTATGCGAATCCGGGAACGTTCGGCGACCCGGAAGCGGCGCATTCGATATGGGTATGCGGGTGGTCGCCGGCTCCTGGCGGTTCGGGCCGCTATGCGATTCGCGATACGTATCCCGATTACGAAGGGGATATATCGGAAGAGGACCTTCGGCGGATGTGGAAGGTTCCGGCGTACAGGGCCGTTTTTCTGCTCCGCAAGCCGAAAGCGAAGGCGAGACCGGACTGGTGCAGGATTCGGGAGAGGTATGCGGATCGCATGGCGGGGCAGCAGGGGGATTATACCTACTATGAGATCGTCCGCGCCAATGCGGCGGCGGCGGCACGGGTCCGTTCGGGAGTCTGGCCGGGCTGTATGACTGCCATGCGCATGCCTTCAAATTCATTGCGGGCTCCCGCTATGCCTTCTCCTGCTTCGTGGAAGCGGCGGAGGGGGACCGGAGCCTGGTGCAACTGCTGCGCGGCATTGCGCGCAAGGCGGATATGCTGAAAAACTTCTTCCTCATGGCCATCCACGGCGGAAGCGCTAATGCGGCAATCATCGCGCAGTTATGCAGTGAGATTCAGGAGCTGGAGGAACTGGCGTGGCGCCATATCGCATCGCCAAGCCGCGTGGCGCACAATATCGCGCCGCAAGTAACGAATTCCCTAGCGTGACCGCGGGGAGGAGGCCAGGCCCGGAAGTGGAGTTATCCTGAACAGGATGGCTTGCTTTCGGGCTTTTTGTGCATGAATGTGCTAACGGTAGACAAGGTGAGGTTGACTCAGCAGGGAGACTGCGAAGCATTCATTCGGCTCGTAACGGGAATGGAGCGTACCCTGTATCGCTTGGCGCGCTCCGTATTGAGGCGGGATGAGGATTGCGCGGATGTCATTCAAGAAGCGATCTACAAGGCATATCGCGCGATTCATACGTTGAGAGAACCTGCATACTTCCAAACCTGGTTGTGTCTAAGAGCGCACGGCATCCGCCAAGGGGAAAAAGAACTGCATTCTCCAAGCCGCCGTCTTTCCGGTTGATTTTGCCGCTTATCGGTTCAGGGTACAAGCCGCCAGTCACGAGCAGGATTTTACAGAAGATTGCATTTTATAACACGCCATGTAATAGGAATATGTGAAAATCAGGGCATATCACTAGAAAATAAAATGTGGGGGCAAGAAAATACAGCCGTAGGCTCCGAAGAGGAGGTAAAGAAAGAAATTCGCCAAGCCCGAGTATTCGCAGGCAGAAGCCATCAAAACGATGAAACCGCTCATGAAGAACATCTTCGGCATCGATCTGACGGGCTATCAAGTGAAGGTTGACATGAATCGGTATATATTCTCGAAAAAGGGCGGCTTGACCGTTACGGCGATAGTCAATGAAAAAGGAAAGATTTACGGGGTGGACCAAGCCGGTCCAAGGAAGTAAAGACAGGGGCGGCATGAAAAGAGCATCGAGGCAACCCGATAGATATCCATCAGAGAGCGCAAGCCGCCCTCCGATTTTTTTGCGTTACGGCTCCGGAAAGCGGCCGGGGCGGAGAAAATTAACGCTTTTTATTTTCTTTTGCAGCTTGGGCATCTATCGTTTCAAGAAAGTCTTTTGCGGTCCGAACGACATATTTGACCTCGTCAATCGATCTTTCCATCAGCGCAATTTTATGGAGATCAAGAAGCATTTGCTTCTCTTGGATGCCATCCTTGCCATGGAGCTTCTGAAAATTAAACAATTCAGCCGGTCCAATATCGAGTGCATGCATAAGCGATTCCAATGTTTTCAAGGTTACGTTGACTTTTCCGGATTCGATATCCGAAATGCGTGACTTGCTCATTCCTTCTTTGCCGGTTCTTTCCGCAACCTGCTCCTGACTTAGTCCCTTTGCGGATCGAATCATTCTTAGCTGTTCGCCAACAAGTTTTAGTAAATCTGACATGATAGTCACCTCAGTTAGAGGTTAGTAAAACATAGAAGAAAAAGAGATATCACTATAACATAACAAAGTTAAAAATGTTATACTATAATAGAACGTTCGTAGAGATTCCAAATCAAAAAGAGGAATGAGGCAAAGCTGATAGTTCAGAAATCGATGTGGAGGATGTAATATGTCCGATTGGGTAAAAGAAACCTTGCATCAACGCCTGGAATATCTAAAAGAGCAAGTGGAACTGCTGCCGGAGATCGCAACATTGCAGAATAAACGGAAAGCATTAGAACGCGCATTGCAGCTCGAATTCGAACAACGGGGAAGCGGCCTGCACATGGAATGGCTGGATGCGCACGCGGAACTCGCCTTAGTGAAGATAGGCTGGTTCTATGCCAAGGGGGTTCAGGACGGGTTGAAAATGCTCATTTTTTTGCAAAACTCGGAAGAAGAGCTGGAGAAGACGATGACGACAATAATGAAATCCTAATTTTGCAACGGAAAAGGGCAATCCCTTCCCCGTCTGTTGATCCAGAAGGGAACAAGGAAGCCAAAAGGCCGAGTCAGGGTACGTTACCCGGAACTCGGCCTTTTGCGTCGTTCATTCCAGTTTACTGACTGAAGCCTATTCTTTCTTCACAGGCTTCCCAAGCTACATTCTCTGCTCCGCCGATGCGGAGCTCCGCTTCGCGTTGCGCTGCGACCAAGATGCGAGCCCCATCGTGGAGAGGAGCAGGATACCGGTCACCCAGAAGACGGCATGAATGGAGAACACGCCGCTGATCGCGCCCCCGACCAGCGGGCCGAGCATGCCGCCGAGCTGGTTCGCCGTCTGATTCAGGCTGAAGGCGCGGCCCCGGAATTCGCTGTCCGTCGCGCGGACGACGAGGCCGTTCAAGGCCGGAAATACGGCGCAGAAGAAGATGCCGTACGCGAACCGGATGAACGAGAACCACCAAATGTTGTGGAACGGAATCTGGGCGAGCGTCCCGATGCCGCCGGCGAGCAGGCCAATCAGCAGGACGCGCTGGAATCCGACCCGGTCGGCCATCTTGCCCCAGCGCGGCGCGAAGATGATGCTCGCCACCCCGACGAGCGAGAAGACGAAGCCTGCCGCGAGCGAGGCGTTCTTGTCTGAGATGCCGAGCTCGACAATGTACAGCGGCAGCACCGGCTCGATTGTCATGACCGAGAACTGCGTGCAGAGCGACAGAACAAGCACGACTAGCAGCGGCTTATTGTGGGCTGCGAGGCTGAACGTGTGCACGATCGAGACGCGATCCTTGCTCGGCACGAACGATTCTTCCTTGACCCAGAAAATAATGAGCAGTGTCGCCAGGAAGCAGAGCACTCCCGCGCTGCCGAACGCAATCCGGTTGTCGAAGATTCTTGCCAGCACGCCGCCCAGCATCGGCCCCATGATGCTGCCCGTCGCCGTCGCCGTGGACATCATCGACAGCGCATACCCGACCTTGCGCTCCGGCGTATTCGTACCGACCAGCGCGATCGAACCTGGAATGAATCCCGACAGCAGCCCCTGCAGCAGCCGCAGAATGAGCAGCTGAACGGGACTGGTGACGAAGGCCGTCAGCAGATAGATGACGCAGAGCGCCAGCCCGGCCCGGATAATCATCGGCTTCCGTCCGTATTTGTCCCCGATGGCTCCCCAGAACGGAGAAGAGATCGCTCCGGCGAGGAAGGCGCTGCTGAACAGAATCCCGGACCACAGCTCCAAATGTTCCTTGACGCCGATCTGAATCAGGAAGAGCGGCAGAAAAGGAACGACCATGGAGAAGCTGGAAGAGACGATGAATGCTCCGAACCAAAGTATCCACAGATTTTTCTTCCATGTTTCCATTAGATCTTCACTCCCGATATTCCTTTTTCCACGTACGTTTCGATTGGAGTGTCATTCTAACGGCACTCGATATGTCAGACCGAACACATTATCCGCTTCCTATTATACCGCAAGCAGTCAATCTTTTTCTTCTCCGGCGCTGCCGGCGAATGGAGCTTGACTTTGTGGATCGCTGATGCATCAAGGGAAATCGACAGAAAAAATATTTTTTCGCCTACAGCCGTCCGTTTGTAATTTGGATTTTTTAACTGTGTTATAATGAAAGTTAAAATGTGGGAGAGAGGTTATCCTATGCCAGTGGAGACGTTTAAAGCGACCGCGCACCTGCAGGATGGGATGGTGGTAAGGGCAAAATCGAGAAACTTCGAGATCATGATCGATGAACCGAAATCGTTGGGCGGCACCGACACGGCCATGAATCCGGTGGAGGTCGTGCTCTGCGCCCTGGGTGCCTGCCAGTCCATCGTCGCCAGAGCCTATGCGCGCAAGTTCAAGATCGATCTTGAGGAATTCTGGGTGGAAGTAGAAGGGGATCTGGATACGGATGGCTTTATGAACAAGTCGGATGTGCGCCGCGGGTATTCGGAAATCCGTTACAATATTCATATCAACAGCAATGCCTCCTACGAGCAGGCGAAGGAATTCGTAGAGTTCATTGAACGCACTTGCCCGGTCGGCGACACGATCAACAACCCGGTGCGTCTCGTCCTGCAAGACATCGTGTTAGAATAGAAAAGTCCGAGCCTCCTTACTTATTGGGCAACCTCTAATAGGAGGCTTATTTCATTTGTGTTACCGATTTTTGGCAAAAAACGCATTATGGATTTCAAGCGGATAACGGCCATTTTCTCTATGCCGAAGCGACAGGGAACTTCAGACTGACGACGAGAGTTCATTCCTTTCCTGTTCATCGCTATGACCAGGCTGGCGTGATGGTCCGGTATTCGCCCAATACATGGATGAAGTCATCGGTAGAGTATATTCCGGACAGCCCAAATAAGCTCGGTGCCGTGGTGACGAATCACGGCTATTCCGATTGGTCGACGCAAGAGGCGGACGATGGAGACGCGCCGCTCTATTTTCGGATATCAAGAATCGGCAGTGATTTCTACGCCTTCGCGGAGGTGTTCTTGCGGGTCGTGCTGATCCCGTCGGATCTGTCCGACTTCCTCACCATCCTGCAGGGCTTGGGACGCGGGGAGGGCGGACCCGCGATTTTCCTTGACATCTCGGGCTCCATGAGCGGGGAATATTTGCGCATCGGCTCGGTCTTCGCGCTGGCGCTGTACAAGCAAACGCAAGGCAGCTCGCTGTTCTGGCTGTTCGACACGAGAGTCACGGATGCCAAGCCTTCGCGGAAGGACTGCATCCTGAGCCGGCAGAGCGCATTCGTCCCCGCGGAGGGACCGACACCGGCGCGCCGGTGCGCGAACTGCTTCGCCAGCAGAAAAAGGCCGATCGGATCATCATGATTACCGATGAGCAGCAAAATAGCGGCAGCCCGTTCTATGGGGCGTTGACGGAATACCGGGCGAAGGTGAACCGGAACGTGAAGGCGTTCATCGTGGATATCGCGCCGTACCGTTCGGCCATGGCGCCGCCGCAGGATAAGGATACGCATTATATCTACGGGTGGAGCGATCAGGTGCTGGCCTATATCACCCGGACCGTGCAAGGCTACGCGCCGCTGGTCGAGCGGGTAGAAGCGCTGCCGCTGGGGGAAGAGACCGGAAGCGGGATGCCGCCGGCATAACCCATTTTGAGAAAAGAGGAGGGACTTCCATGTCCACACTATCCACGATTCATCAGACAATCAAACAGGAGCTGCGGCAGATCGAACGTCACGAGGGCGTGCGCATCCTCTATGCCTGCGAATCGGCAGCCGGGCGTGGGGGTTCCCGTCGCAGGACAGTGATTATGATGTCCGCTTCATCTATGTGCCGCCCGTGGACTGGTACTTGTCGATCCGGGACCGCAGAGACGTCATCGAGCGCCCGATTAGCGATCAGCTCGACGTGAACGGCTGGGATCTGCGCAAGGCGCTGCAGTTGTTCCGCAAGTCGAACCCGCCGCTGCTGGAATGGCTGGAGTCGCCGATTGTGTACGAAGAGACGCATTCCGTGACGGAGCGCATCCGCAGCCTGTCTTCGGATACATTTTCACCGAAATCATGCATGTATCACTATCTTCATATGGCCAAAGGCAATTACCGCGAATATTTGCAGGGCAGCCAGGTCAAAATCAAAAAATATTTTTACGTGCTGCGCCCGATACTGGCATGCGGCTGGATCGAGAAGCATAACGCCATGCCTCCGGTGGAGTTAGACGCTTTGGTTCGGGAACTTGTTCCCGAAGGAAGCGAGCTGCGCCGCAATATAGAACGGCTGCTGGAGCGGAAGCGCTCGGGGGAGGAATTGGACGTGGGATGCCGAATTCCTTCTATAAATGCGTATCTCGAAGATCGCATCGAGCATTACGAGCGCACGGCGGTTTACCTGATATCGCCGGCTGGACAGCGGCATCAGGATCTGGAGCTCGATGAGCTGTTCCGTTCCGCGCTGCAGGAAGTATGGGCATAGCTGCGCAGCGGGGTCATTTGATTCCAATATGATCTTGATGAACTATTCCTTTTACACATTGAAGGACAATCCGGGCAATGTATATCCGTAATGAGAAGCTGTTTTTTCAAGTGATGTCAGCGCTAGTGAACAGAGGAATGTGTATACGAAAAGAGGATTTTAAAGGCTTGACTTTGGGGATCGACTTGGATGCGAAAGAGGAAGAGGAGTCCTCTCTATATAACATCATATACAGAATATAGTTTTTCTGAATCGAGTTCCCCTTGCCCCCCGGAGAAAAAGACAGACCAATATCAACCACGAATGATGCAGAGTAAGGAGAGTTGACAATGGCATATATAACAACGGACGGCGTGCGCGTATGGGGCCAGCCGGAGGAGAGCGCGGTCGCCCAAGCGAAAACATGCGCGCGCCACGGGCGCGTCGTCCAGGCGCTGTTGATGGCCGACCATCATAAAGGCTACAGCCAGCCGATTGGGGGCGTCATCGTGTATGATGGGCAAATCTCGCCTTCCGGCGTCGGCTATGACATCGCCTGCGGCAACAAGGCGGTGCGGACGAATCTGTACGCCGCCGATATCCAGCCGCGCATCGGTGCGATCATGGATGAGATTGCGAGCAAAATATCGTTCGGCGTCGGACGCAACAATAAAGAGCCGGTGGATCACGAGCTGTTCGACGACCCGGACTGGGCCGTCTATCAGGCGCTTGGCCGCCGCGAGCACGACACGCTGAAGGCGCTGGCACGCAGCCAATTGGGCACGGTGGGCAGCGGCAATCATTACGTTGACCTGTTCGTGGAGCCGGAGAGCGGGAGGCTGTGGATCGGAAATCATTTTGGCAGCCGCGGCTTCGGCCATAAGACGGCGAGCGGGTTCCTGAATCTGGCGGCCGGGCGGGAATTTCTCGGCAAGGCGCCAGGCGAGAGCATGGATCAGCCGCCGGTGCTGCTGGAACTGGACAGCGAGCTCGGCGACATGTACTGCCGCGCCATGAAGCTGGCCGGGCGGTACGCCTACGCCGGCCGGGACTACGTCATCGGCCAAGTATTGTCCATCCTCGGGGCGGAGGCGGACTTCGAAGTGCATAATCACCATAACTTCGCATGGCGAGAACGGCATAACGGGCGGGATACTATCGTCGTCCGCAAGGGGGCCACGCCTTCGGCGCCCGGTCAGCTTGGCTTCATCGGCGGAAGCATGGGCGACATTTCCGTCATCGTGCGCGGCAAAGATTCGGAGGAGAATCGGGATGCTTACTACAGCACGGTGCATGGCGCCGGCCGGATGATGAGCCGCACCCAGGCCGCCGGCCGCATGAACTGGAAGACCCGCACCCGGACGGGCGGACAGATCACGCAGGAGCAGATGCAAGAGGCGGTCCGGAGCTTCGGCGTCGAGCTGCGCGGCGCAGGCACCGACGAGAGCCCATTCGTCTACCGCAAGCTGCAGGACGTGCTCGACGCACACCGGAACACGCTCGACGTGCTGCATGTGCTCAAGCCAATCGGCGTCTGCATGGCCGGAGCGAACGAGTTCGATCCATACAAAGACTAGGCATGTAAGGCGCACCACTGAGACAACATGCTGCGGCAAATCATGAGATCGTTGACTTTTCCTTTGTTTATGAGAACTCAAGCACAGGCACGGGTATGGGGAGCGTCATCTTCGGGGCTTGTTGGCATGGAGTTGTAAGGTGCGATCGCGATCTTCACCGTAAAATTAAAGAGAATATTGAAACTGATGAAGTAAACAAACCAACCACGAAGACTTGAATAGACAGCGAAAAGACGACCGTAATTAGATATAACGGTCGTCTTTACAACGATGGTACTTTGGTGGGAAGCCAGTATTTTGCTTATAACAAATCGTATATGACCAGGAAAGCTACTTCTAAGACGAGCAGATAAATCATATATCTGCCATATTTAAGTGAATCGTCATCAACGTTTGTGCGATACTTTATTGACCATAAAAATAAACCTGCTACCGTAATTAAAAATATTAGTTTTGCAATTACTATAGCTGACACTATAACTTACCACGACACTGCCACCCATAGAGTGCAGCTTCTGCCGCAATACCAACTGCATTTACTTTAAACCCCGCTTTAACTAGTGTTTTCGTAATTAATCGGGCAGCTAGGTCATATTCCTTATTCTTAATATAGGTAAAAATAGCACCCGTTAAAAACTGTCGGGCGATGGTACCATAACTGTCAACGAATTTATTAACTACACATTTTCCAAAATCCGCAACACCCATTGGTTGAATGTCCGCAGCACCAGAATAATAGTTGATTTTTATAAATTCGGATATCTCTAGGGCCGATGACTCTCCTGCATTAAGTCTATCTTGAAACAGCTTCTCGTTTTTCACTACATACCCCTGTTCTGTTAGTTCGCCAACTTCTTCAAAATAAAATCTCAATTCTTCTTGAATTTTGTTTATTTCTCTCATTTCTTCAGCGGAGTACATGGATTCAGATGCCTGGGCGACATAAGGTGAAGAAAAGCCCATGACCATGACAACGACTAACAACAAAACCATCGACCGATAAAGTACACCCTTCTTCAATACCACAGTTAAAATTCCCTCCTCTTTTAATTAAAGCAGGTTCTATACTCATTGAGTATGATCAGGCAACGATAAGGGATTTTCTTTACCTAAGTTTAGTCTGTATACACACGCAGTCTGGCAAGATCCGCTTGTTCATTAGTACTTACTTTCACCACGTATCTTTCATTAGGATAACGTACTTTCATGTATACGACTTCACCCTCTCTAACGTTCGCAAACCATCTTTCATCATCACCATATTCATTTGAAATGCTAATGTTGATCTTGGGCATTTTACTTGTCAAGGATACTGCTTTAACATTCACATAATTATGAGGGGAAACCGTAAAGCTTGCTACGACCGCACCTTGATTACCATCTACGTTTTTTGGGACAGCCAGACTTATTTCTCTATCATAAGACATTGTAGTGATCTGATCAGTTGAGGATGTGCCGGACCCCATGTGAACGGAATCCTTTTCACGGGCCGACACAGAGCCGTTATCCGCTGCAAACACAGGAGTAGCCATTAACATGACAATAATAAGCATTAAAGAAAACAGTTTGTTTACTTTCATGAGACTTATTCCTCCCATTTTTTTGGCTAAAGCGACAACATCAAAAAGCAAATCGGCCTTCAACTAATAAAGGCAACTCACCTCCCGTAAGCCGCTCTTATCTTTTCGGGGGGATTCTTGGCTGTCCACTTCGGCATTAGATACCCTACTTAGATACGCATCAGATGCAAGCGAGCGAATCTACGATTATAACGATTTATCTCCCGCAAACTTGACGAAATAAATGATGCGGGACGAAAAGATTTTTTTGACTCTTATCTGTCCGCGCTTTCGCGGCTATCTTGAGCGCCAATCCAGTTTTCCCTTGACGTCCTGAGAGTTTAAACAAAGCATAATTCCTAAAAATGGAGTATAATATAATCGTGACTGAACATAACAAAATATGTTAGTAAAAAGAAGCTTAATACTTTCAAAATAATCATTCATACATAAAGAAAATCATGGTGTTGGAGGTATAAACATGGAGCAGTGGCTCACGTTTTTACGTCGCAATTTCCATCACCTAGACAATTCATCTCAAGAATTGATTTATCATTCGTTTCGTGAACTGATCTATCGCGACATATACTTTCTGTTCAGGGATCATGCATTAGCCGAAGATGTTGTACAAGAATCCTTCCTAAAAATAGTTGAGCAAGCGCCAAAACTGAGAAATACGATAAATATGAAAGCTTGGATAAAGAAAGTGGCCCGGAATACCGCTTATGATTATTTAAAAAAAAATAAAAAATATCGTTATGTTTCGGACTTGCAACTCGTTAAGGAAAGTGAATTCTTTTCCCCATCCATACAAGTTACGATACCCGATCAGGTGGAAGAACAAGTTCGTGATGAAATGCTTCATGAAGCTCTCAACCAGTTGAATATAAAATACCGGAATGTGTTATTTTTATTTTACGTGGAAGAAAAATCATACCGGGAAATTGCAGAAGAATTACAAGTATCGGAACAAGCTCTCGGCCAAACATTAACAAGAGCGCGCAAGAAATTATTACATTACTTTTCAAGAAAATGGGTTGAATAAAACGAAAACATTTTCAGCAGGAAGGGCTGCACTTATAAGAACGCAATGGCAGTAGCCAACATGATGCCTGACTCGACGGGATAATGATGCAAAGAGCCGCAACGTGTAAGGGGATTACTACAATTAATATGGGTGCCAAGCTGCCAAGGGGGCGACCGGGGGCAGCGAGATTATATGATGCAAGTTCGTGTCCGCAATGTGTTAAGGGCGGGCATTCTATATGTAGTGATATAGCAGGACAGGCTAACGGGCGTATTCGCACCGTTAGCCTGTGTCATAAGGGGGCTTATCAGGTTTGGCTTAGAGTTTTTTCCATACTTCCGCTTGTCCTGGCTCTTCGCCGGATGTCCACCAGCGCGCCTCGTAGACAGCGCCATTATGCGTTACCCGGTCGCCTCCAACGTAGATCTTGCTGGCGTCCCAAGCCGGATATTGCGAACCGCTGTCGCCCAACGTTTTGACGGTCAGGGCCGCAGAGGGCTGCGATTTGTTTCCTGCCGTATCGACGGCTCTTATTGTGTATGTGTAGGAAGTATTTTCCGTTAATCCCGTATCGGTGTACGAGGTCTGTGCCGTCGTTCCGACCAGCGTGCCGTTGCGGTATACTTCGTACTGCTGGATTCCATTCGGGCTTGAAGAAGGGCTCCACGTCAAGGAGATGCTCGTCTCCGTCTGCGAAGGCGAAGCTACGCTTGCAGGAACGGATGGCGTCACGCCGCCGGAACCATTGTTCAAGTTGACGTCAATGACTTGATAGAACGCATTGCCGGTATCGGCAATTTCCCAGACACCGAGGATGATATGATAGCCGCTGCGATCGGTCGGAACGCTGCATTGATGCGATACGGAATTGTTAGGCTTTTGCCCGCCGTCATTATAGTAGCAGAACGGGTCCGGCTCAAGCTGGGCCCGAGTCAATGGCTGATTCGGATTCCAGTCTTTTTTCGTAATATAGTATTTCCACTCTTTCGTGGCATGCGGCGCGGTCAGATACCAAGTGAAGGTGTTGTTGCCGCCGTTCATATTGACTTTATTCCAGCGGGTAGACGATTGCGCATCCAACTCCGGGAACACGCCGCCGCCAGCGATATGGTCATCTTCCGGACCGCCGATCGGGAAGTTGCCCTTCGCTTCGATGCTTTGCGGCTCGTACTCTACGAGTCCGCAATTGGTGTTCTCCCCGAGCTTGCATTGATAGGCGCGGCTGGGCGGGGATTCGATATAGCCATGGGCGGACGCCTGCTCAGCGAATACCATCATGCAGAAGAAGGCGGCCAATACAGCGCCGAGAGCGACAAACAGCGGGGAAACTTTGGATGCTAGCGGATTCCATACTCGCAATTGATTCATAACAATACCTCCTCGTATAGTATTTCCTGAAGGCAGTTTTGAGTCTTTTTCCAGTCCTTTATAGAAACATAGAATGCCTTCAAAATTTCCAGCTTGCACATTGAAAATTAATATGGGGACTGGACTTTCCGGAATGTCTCTGGACAATGGAACTTAGGGTTCCATTCGGGGAAATTCGTCTCCCTCCTGTAGTCCAATCTACTTTTTAAGTCTGTTTCTCCGGTACTCGCTTGCACTTCTTACCCGCTGGCTGTTCCCTTCGGCAACTCATGCCCGACTGTAGCAGCGTCGGGGCAGCTCGTGAACCGAAGCGTGTTCTCATATGCGAGGGTGATTGATCGGCGAGTGCGCCGGAGACAGTCCGGAGAGTCCGTTCCCTGAATCCCTTATAGAAAGGAGGAATTCTCTTGAAGCTTTTTGTCGGTATTGACGTCAGTTCCGAAGAACTGGAAGCCTGTTTGATGAAATCGGATGGCGACACCCTGGAGACCTTCAAGACCACCAACAATCTGCACGGCGCTTCTTACTTGCGGGATCGCATCATTTCTGCTGCGGTCAAGACAGCCTGCTCTGAGGTTCATATCGGGCTTGAAGCCACATCCGTCTACAGTTGGCATCCAGCCATGTACTTGCATGAGGATGAGGCCCTTCAACAATTGAATGCCAAGGTGTTCACCATTAATCCGAAGCTGATTAACAAATTCAAAGACGCTTATGCCGACCTGGACAAAACCGATCGCATCGATGCCTGGATCATTGCAGACCGCCTGCGTTTTGGCAGACTCACGACGACTATCGTGATGCAGGAACAGTACATCGCCTTGCAGCGGCTCACTCGCATGCGATTCCATCTCGTACACAACCTTACCCGCGAGAAGCAATACTTTTTGCAAAATCTGTTCTACAAGTGCAATGCTTTTCGCGCGGAGGTGGACAGTTCCGTGTTCGGCCATGCCATCATGGAAATGCTCTCGGAAAAGTATAGTCTGGATGAGATGGCGAATATGGATGTCGCCCGTTTGGCTGACTATCTCAAGGACAAGGGGAGAAATCGTTTCCCCGATCCCGAACACGTCGCCCGCTGTATTCAAAAGGCGGCTCGGGCCTCGTACCGTCTCTCGAAGGTTGTCGAGGATTCCATTGATTTGGTGCTGGGCACCTCAATTCAGTCGATCCGGAGCATCCAGAGTCAGCTTAAAGAGCTCGACAAGGCGATTGAGCGCATTTTAGACGGCATTTCCAGCAGCCAGTGCCTCCGTTCCATTCCGGGCATTGATCGGGTCTATGCCGCAGGCATCCTGGCCGAGATCGGCGACATCGACCGCTTCACGGATCAAGCCGCCTTGGCCAAGTATGCGGGTCTGACGTGGCGCAAGCACCAATCCGGCTCCTTCGAGGCGGAAGATACAAAGCGCATTCGTTCCGGCAACCGATTCCTTCGCTACTACCTTGTTGAAGCTGCCAACTCGGTAAAAAACCGCGACCCGGAATTCGGGGAGTACTACCGGAAGAAATTCAATGAAGTCCCTAAGCATCAACACAAACGTGCCCTCGTCTTAACGGCAAGAAAACTTGTGCGTCTGGTCGATGTGCTGCTACGCAACGACCAACTCTATACGCCCAGAAGGAAGGTGAAGCCGACAGAGCAATAATGCCTTGGCTCATGAATTTTCTTCTCTAATTCCCAGTTAAATTATGGTATTTTACTTAATTTTCGACTGGGTCTAGTTTGGTGATGCCTTTTTTGGGATTGATCCTGCTGCACGCCAAGGAAATTTTCCAATTCTCATCAATCAGGGACTTGACATCATACCGCTGGACTAAAAGTTGAATTTGGACAAGCTCTACACAACGCCGGACCGTTGCTATTGAAGAGATGACCACCTCCTTTATAGAATGTAAACGTTTTAAATTAAAGTTATCTCGTTTTAACTTTTCCGTAAAAAAGAAAAGCAATCGGTAAAAATGACGAAATCGTGTCATTTACAGCAAGAAAGCAGAAGTCAGGTCATGGATTGGAAGCTGGAATTGTCCGCTGATCGTTATTGTTGATTGATTATCAGGTTGGACTGGAGCTGTCACGTGTTGGCGGCATCTTTCACATAGTCAGGGTATGCTCGCAAGGTGCCGAAAATGAAGTCGGATTTACAAATGAAGGCTGCGTGTCGCCGCGTTAACTCCCCAGCATTTGACAGGAGGGTCGAGAAGCGGGACATTCGTTGGTTTTATATTACAAAATTTTAACCAAATTGGCTATAACTAATTTTCATTATTTTGGAATAAAGTCAAATTGCATCCTTTGGTTGGAGAAATATCCGAGGACGACTTTCCATCTTATCGTGAATATGAAGAGGGATATCTATCCTTCCTTCACTTTATGTCAGCGTTGTGATGATGGCTTAGATTCCAGTAAGATAGTATTATCTAGTCGTTCGGCGAAAGCTTCCGGACCATCTTGTTGGGAGATGCGGATGTTGCTATGATGGGAGGAAACATAGAGGTAAGGAGACGATGAAGTTGGAGAGACGCGAGCATTTGAAGTCTGATGTATACGCTTACTTGAAGCGGATAGGCTATGACGGCCCGCTTGATGGAAGCGCCGCTGTGCTGGCCGATCTGCAGGAATGTCATCTGCATGCCGTGCCTTACGAAAACTTTGATATTTTGAACCGCGTGTCGTTGTCGCTGGATATTCCTGATCTTATAGATAAAATGATAATACGCCGCCGGGGCGGTTACTGCTTCGAGCTCAATGCCCTGTTCGGATGGCTGCTTCGGGAGCTTGGCTATCCGGTCACCGATTTGATGGCCCGCTTCTGGCGGGATGAACCGAATCTTCCGCCCAAGCGCCGCCACCAGGTTCTGCAAGTTAAGGCCGGAAGCGAGACGTACCTGTGCGATGTCGGGGTAGGCGGAATTCGTTCTGGTGCGAGTATGCGCCGGAGTCCATTTTTACCCAGCAAGCGATGGCTGCTATCCGTACTCGCGAAGGTCGAAATACGCTCGCCGGAGATGAATTCCGCATCTTCACGGCCGATGGCGTCCACACCTTTGTCCCGGAGACGAAGGAGCAATATGATGAAGCATTGAAAACCTATTTCGGCATCGAGCTCGGTTAAGCCTGAGGCCGCACGGCAAAAAGGGGCTGTCCAATAAATCAATGAAAAATGAGGAAGGGCAAGACGGGATAGCTGCGAATTGCGGAGGTGGGGGAGACGGTGAGATGTGACGAATGTGGAGGTGGGAGAGACAGCGGCGGGACGAGCGGCGGAAGAGGGGGAGGCAGCGAATCCTGCATATGTGCAGGAATTTACGCGATTTCATCAGCGATCTGATGCCATTCCTGCAAAAATGCATCATTTTCGCCGATTTTTTCTTTCAATCCATTGGTATAGCTGAAGTTCCTGCGGTTTTGCAGGAATTCCTTTAACGGAGGAAACTTCACAAGGGAAAACTGTAATTTCGCAGTTTTTTTGGCAAGTCGATTTGTAAGAAGCAAGCGGGGGTGTCTCACTGTAGCAAAAAACTACTTATGGGACAGCCCCTTTTTACTCTCTTCGATTCATCGGGTTCCGTTCCGTCCCGCAGGCAGAGCTGCTTGGCGGTGAACGGAAGGCTACAATCGCAGCAGGGCCGGATCAAAGGCTGGTACAAGCCCTTCGTCTGCCGCTCTTCTCAGAAGAGCATCCACGGCTGCGTATCCGTCCTCGCCCAGGTTTGCGGTGAACTCGTTCACATAGAGATTGATATGCGCCTGCGCCACCTGCGGATCCATTTCCTGCGCGTGGTGGAGCACGTAGGACTGGGACGCCTTCGGATGCGCCCAGGCATACTCCACGGACGCGCGCGCCCATTTGGCAATCTTGCCTGCATCAAGGGTCCGGCGGGCAATGATCGCCCCGAGGGGGATTGGCAGGCCGGTATCCGCTTCCCACCAGCTCCCCATATCGGCCAGCAAGGTCAGCCCGTAAGACGGGTAGGTGAAGCGCGCTTCATGGATGACGAGTCCGGCGTCGATATGGCCGTCGCGCACCGCCGGCATAATCTGATGGAACGGCATGACAACGATCTCCCCTACGCCGCCGGGCACATGCTTCGCCGCCCACAAGCGGAACAGCAGATAGGCCGTCGAGCGCTCGCTCGGCACGGCCACGCGCCGGCCGCTGAGCGCCGCCGGATCGCTTCCGGCTTCCTTCGTCAGCACGAGCGGGCCGCAGCCTCGGCCGAGCGCGCCGCCGCAAGGGAGCAGCGCGTACTCGGACAGCACCCAGGGAAGCGCCGCATACGAGATTTTAAGGACCTCCGGACCCTGAGCGCTGGCGGCCAGACCGTTCGTAATATCGATGTCCGCATAGGTGACATCCAACTCCGGCGCTCCGGGAACAAGCCCGTGCACCCAGGCATGGAATACAAACGTATCGTTCGGACAAGGGGAAAAGGCAATTTTCATGATTACAGCACCTCCGGTAAGACTGAACAAGCGGCTTCCAATGCTTTCAGCGCCTCTGGGATGCGCCATGCCGCCCGGTTGCGCGGGCCGACCGCGTTCGAGATCGACCGGATCTCGAATGCCGGCAGGCCGAACTGGCGGGCGGCCACAGCGACGCCGTATCCTTCCATCGCTTCGGCGGCGGCCCCGGGCACACGCTGCGCGAGCATGGCAGCCGTCTCGGCCGTGCCTGTCACCGTGGACAGGGTCAGCACGGGTCCGGCGCATGCCTGCAGCGGAATGGCCTGCAGCGCTTGACAGATACGCTCGGCCGTATCGGCATCGACCGGTATATAGACCGAGCCGAAGCCAAGCTCGTCCACGCTGCAGAAGCCGTCTGGCGTCTCCGCCCCCAGGTCGGCCGCGATGATCGAGCTGGCCACCACGACGGAGCCGACATCGGCCCGCTCCGCGAAGCCGCCCGCAATGCCGGCGCACACGGCAGCGCCATAATCAGCGGCAGCCAGCTCCCGTGCGGTGCTCGCTGCCGCTGCGGCCGTACCGACGCCGCCGACGATTACGTTGAAGCGGGCGTCTCCGTCCAACCCGCGCAGGACGGCATCCCGCTCGGCGGGCACGGACGTTACAATGAGGATGCGATGTCCCGTTCCCGCTATCTTGCTGCGGAGAGGGGAGGCATCCACCTTATCGTTATGATGTGAACTCATATGAACTGACTCTCCTTGAATGTAGTTCCAGCCGGAACATTGTCCTACCTTCACGTTATCCGCTTCACGCCCGGAAGTAAAGGGAGTCCGGACAGGATTTTAGACGTAGGGCAACCTTCTACCTAGGAATGTGTTTATAGTAACATATGAAGGCAACAATGTGCATCGCATAAAAAAACGCCCCGAAACCTACTGGTTTCGAAGGCGGTTGATTTCTAATTCATGTTGAGCCGTTTTATGATAGGTGTACTCTATATCTTTGGTCAAGGAATCGATTTTATGGGAAATGAGATGGAGCATGGCGTGGATATCGCTAGGTTGTGACAGTTCCATCTGTGACCGGGAAGTCTTGACTTGTTTAACTTCACTCTCAATCGCCTCCAGCCGTAAGTCCATGTTGTCAAGGCGGTAGTCGACTTTATCGAGGCGTTGTTCAACCTGATCAAAACGTGTGTCCATCTTGTCTAGACGCTGCTCAACATTCTCGAGGCGCTGCTCGACCTGATCGAACCGCTGGTCCATTATGTCGAGGCGCTGCTCGACTTGATCGAACCTTCCGGATATATCTTCTCGGTCGCGCAGCAGGATCCTTCTGAGTTAAGGGGATAGCCTGTCGAACCTTGTTTTTTCCTGACCGGAGGGGAGAACAGTGCTAAGGTGGCGCTAAGGGTTGCTCAGACGGGAGAATGACGCAAAGGATTGCTCGATGGGAGAATGGCCCAAAGGGCAAAGGCTTGATCAAAGGATATCGCAGACATTGCAGACACTGCAGGCCCGTCCCGAGTCATGCATTTCCCTAGTGCCATCTGATTGAGGTACAATAAAGCTGTTCCAACCACTCGCGAAAGGCGAGGAAGGCTCAAGGCAGACAAGGAGATGTTCGGACATGGGAGTACAGTGGCGCGAGAAGCATTACATCCATTCGGACAATTGTGATTATAAGAAGCGGTGCAAGCTGTCGACGCTGCTCGAATGGATGCAGCGGGCGGGCGATGCGCAGCTCGGGCACTACGGGGTATCGCTGGACGAGATGATCCGGCAGGGCATGGCCTGGATGCTGGTTACGATCGATCTGGAGTGGAAAAGGCTTCCCGTCTACGGCGAGACGATCGAGATTGTGACATGGAACCGGGGGGCGACCGGCGTACAGTGGCAGCGCGATTTCCGCATTTACGGCCCGGATGGCGTGGACTGGGTAGCGCAGGCCCGGACTTCATGGGTGCTGGTCGATCTGAACAAGCGCCGCATTCTTCGCGCATCGGCCTGTCCTTACGACCTGCCGGTGCATCCCGATGATTGCGTAGGCGGCATGCCGCGCAAGGTCGAGGTTCCGGCCGGCCTGAACCAGGAGCATGCTTATGAGATGACGGTGCGGCTAAGCAGCATCGACATGAACGGGCATCTGAACAATGCGCGTTTTGGCGATATTTGCCTTGATGCGATGCAGCCGGATGAACTGGAACGGGGGCTGTCCCGGTTCCGCATCACGTATCACCGGGAAGCCGTCTTGAACGACAAGATTACGGTCATCCGCTCCGCATGGCAGGATGGTCATTGCTTCATCAGCGGGTTATCCGATGAAGGCACGGCGTATTTCGATGCGTTGATTGCAGCGGATCGGGACGAAATGCAGAGGAATGAAGTGGAATAGACAGCAACGGACAGGAGCGAAATTGGCTCCTGTTTTCTTTTTTATCCAGGAAAGAAGACATCGGTCAAAGAGACTGGTTAATCGACTCGAGCAGGCAGGACGGGGAAACCGATGCCGGAACCCCGGTACTCTGCCGGGATATTCATCAGAAGAGAATGGGAGCAGAGAGAATGAAGAAGACAGCAATCATGGCAGCGCTAGGCGCAGCCTTCCTCGCGGCGGTCTTGGGCCAGGATAGCGAGACTCAGGCCGCGGGGCGCAGCGTCGGGTATATGGATACGGCGGCGAACCGCACCTTCGTGCCGATCCGATACTTAAGCGAGCAGATGAAGTATCAAGTGAAATGGGACAAGGCTGCCCAGCGCATCGATGTGCCCGCGAATGAGGACACGTTGTCCTTGACGGTCGGGAGCAAGAAGGCCCAGGTAAATAACGCGGTGAAGCAGATGGATGCGGCGCCTTTTGTCGAGGGAGGGACGACCTATGTTCCGATTCGCTTCGTCGGAGAAGCGATGAAGCTACAGATGAAGTGGGACAAGGCGGCCTCCGCGCTCGTGTTCGCTACGGACAAGGGGACACAGAAGCTGCTGGTCGTCTCCATGGAGCGCTTGAACCAAGCCGCTGCTCCCATGGAGAGCAGAAAACATTCACCGTCGGCAAGAAGCGCATTTCCGCTTCGATCGTGGAGGTCGATCTGCTTCATCCGAAGATCCGGCTCGATGTGGCGGTGGCCGGAGGCAAGATTGGCTCCGTGGACAGCCTGAAGCATATGGCGGATACGAGCAAGGCGGCGGTGGCGATGAACGGGACGTTTTTCGATGCGTATACGAAGACGAGCTACAAGCCGCCGTACGGACATATCGTGAAAAAGGGCGAGTTGGTGCATCCAAGTCTGGCCGACCGCCGAACCGTGCTCGTGTTCACGAAGGACAATGAGGTGGAATTCGTGAAGGGCAAGGAGTTCCCGCAGCGCTGTCGGCATAACGTCGGACCATAAGCTGATTCTGCTGACGACTTCCGGGGCCACGATTCCGGACCTGGCTCAGATGATGAAGCAGGCCGGCGCGCAGCAGGCGATGAATCTGGATGGCGGGGCATCAAGCGGGCTGTATTACAAAGGCAAATATATCACCTCTCCTGGCCGGGAGATCAGCAACGCGCTGCTCGTCCATTACGGCTACTGATAGATAAGCGGGAGGCATGAACGCGTTGGCGGCTTCCTGCCGCGGGTTCGCGACGGACAAGGCCCACGCCGGCAAGCGAGCGTGGGTCTTGCTGTATGCTAGGACGCGGTCGTCACGAATATGCTGAGCGGCGTATTCGATTCACCGGCGGTCATGAGGGAGAAGGTGAAGGTGGACAGGCCTTCCGGCGCCTCATATTCGGCAATCCGGCATGCATCCTTGTTCGTCGGCAGCGCCGGAATGCGGAACACCTCCCCGCCGATCCGGACGGCGCCGGCATATTTTCCCCCGCGGGGATTGACCCAAATGTGGACCTTGGCCGGCGTACCCGTATCGTTCCGGATCGGAAGGCTCACCGTGTAAATCGCGCCGAATTGGGCGATATTGTTCACCGCTCCGCTGCCGCTGAGCGGATCGCTGCTGCCGGCCGTGAACAGCAGGTCTGGGGCGGGCTTCCCCCGAATTGGCGCGATTTCGCCAAGGCGCGATAATTATGCGTCGTCCCGCCGACCTCGTATTCCGGCATAAGCGCCAACGTCTCCGAGAACGGCCAACTGCCGCGCGGATGCGGCTGCCCGGCGGCAGACAGCGGCTCCGATACGATCGTTCTCAGATCGGCAGCGGCGCTGCGGCTGCCCGCGGTCCGCACGACATAATGAAGCGGCCCCTCCCCTGAGCTCCGGAAGACAGTGAATTCATAAATGAAACCGATAAGATGGCCATGCGGCACCTCCCGGGCTTCGATCAGACCGACCTCCTGCGCCAACGGCCTGCAATCGGCCGCAGCATGGTCTTCCATCGTCCCGGCCAAGCAGGACGCGGCCAGACATTGGCCCGCTTCGACCAGTATGTTGGCGGACGCGTCCACGATCCGCACTTCCCGCTTGATATCCCGAATCTGGATTGCGTTCGCTGCGGATTGATTCTCCAGGGTCAGGCCCAACCGCAGCGGCCGGCCGGTCTGATTGATATGCCAGCCCATCACCCGGTGCTTCACCTGATCCTCGCCGCTCTGGACCACATCATGCCAGAGCGTCCCGCCCGCCTCGGGGAAGCTGGCCGCATCGAGCACCTCCGGATTGTCGCTGAGCATCAATCTGCGGCGGCTGCCTGGCGCCGCGGCGGCAACTTCTTGGAATGGATAAGCCGCCTCCATCTTGCTTGCGGATAATTCAGGCTGCTTGCATCTCATCATTCGTGTTCGCCTCCATCTTCGTGATTGGCGAAGAGCGCGAATGGGAACCGGATGTACCGGCGGCTTTTCCCGCCTTCCAGCGACCCGATTCCGTTAGGAATTCGCGCCTTCACTTTATTAGGCAATTCGGAACCATGATGTACAACCTGGGTGCGCAAAATTTTTTCACTCTCGCTGGCGGGGCCGAATCAGCGGTCCATCAGCTTCACCAGCTTGAATTCGGTTGAGGATTCGGGCGCCGGCGTGTAGATGCTGCAGCGCAGATCGGCGTCGCCCTGCACCTGCAGGGAAGTCAGATGGAACAGCATTTTCCCCGCCCGGGCATGTCTGAACTCAATGACGACCTCCGGGGCGGTGCTTACCTGGCTCTGGTTCCATAACCGCTGGAAGTCCGGGTGAACCTCCTTCATCTCCTCCAGGAAGCGATCATACCATTCATCCTCTACGTACTGGCCGTAATACGCGCGGAATATCGACAGGAATCCTTTGACGAAATGCTCCCAGTTGACCGCCAGGCTCTGGAATTCCTTGCGCGTGAACAGCAGGCGGATCATATTCCGCTCTTCCGGCGGGATGACAGTGAAATCGAGGAAGACATGAGACGCCGCCTCGTTCCACCCGACGATATGGCAGCGCCGATCCGACACGATCGTCGGACAATGCCGCAGCTCCTGCAGAATCCGCTGCAGGGCGGGACTGATCTGCGGTTCTTCCTCTTCCCGCACGGCGGGGCCGGCCCCTCCCTCCAAGGCGAGCGCATACAAATATTTGCGCTCGTCCACGGTCAGCTTCAAGGCGGCCGCGACACTGTCCAGCACCGAAGCCGACACCTGAATATCCCGTCCTTGTTCAAGCCAGGTATACCATGTCGTGCTCACGCCCGCCAATTGGGCGACCTCCTCGCGGCGAAGCCCGGGCGTCCGGCGCCGGGTTCCTGCCGGAAGCCCTGCCGATTGGGGAAGGATCTGCGCCCGCTTGGCGCGCAGGAACTCGGACAGCATCTGCAATCGGGTCGGTGAATTCATCGATGGCACCTCACACTCTATAATCTGGTACTAATTATACTAGGATAAACAACAACTTGTAATAGGATAACCGCTATGACAAAATAAATCCGACACGACAACCAGTACGGTGAAGGAGGACGTGGATATGGAGAGAGTCGTCATTACAGGGATGGGAGCCATCACGCCGCTTGGCCAGGATACGGATACCCTATGGCAGGGGCTGATTCGCGGGCAGTCGGGAATCTCCGCCATCGATGCGTTCGATGCTTCCTCCTGCAAGGTCCGCATCGCGGGCCAGGTGCGGGACTTCGATGCGGAAGCCCGCTTCGGGCGCAAGGAAGCGCGGCGGCTGGACCGCTTCACCCAGTTCGCCCTGGCGGCGGCCGAGGAAGCTTACCGCCAAGCGGAACTCGACCGCTGGAGCGGGCTGGACGGCGAGCGGATGGGCGTCTATGTCGGATCGGGCATCGGCGGCATCCGGACGATGCTGCAGCAGGAGGCGCTCCTGCGCGAACGGGGGCCGGATCGGGTCAGCCCGACGCTTGTTCCGATGATGATCGCGAATATGGCCGCAGCCCAGATCAGCATCCGGTATGGCGCGCTCGGGCCGTCGATGGCCCCCGTGACGGCATGCTCGATCGGGAACACGGCGATCGGGGAGGCGTTCCGCCTGATTCGGGCGGGCGGCGCGGATGTCGTCATCGCCGGCGGAACTGAGGCGGCCCTTACGGATTTGGCGTTGGCCAGCTTCGGCAACGCGACGGCATTGTCGGCCTGTAATGACGAGCCGGAACGGGCGAGCCGCCCCTTCGATCGGGGGCGGGACGGATTCGTGATGGCGGAAGGCGCCGGCATCGTTATCCTGGAGTCGCTGACGCATGCGCTGCGCAGAGGGGCGCCGATCTTCGCGGAGGTCATCGGCTATGGAGCGAGCTCCGACGCGTATCATATGGTGGCGAGCCATCCGGAGGGGCGCGGGGCGAGTCAGGCGATGAGAGCGGCGCTGCGGGAAGCGGGAATCGCGCCGGAGGAGGTGGGCGTCATCAGCGCCCATGCGACCAGCACCGAGGTCGGCGACCTGTCGGAGACGCGCGCGATTCACGATGTATTCGGCGAGGATGCGTTCCGCATTCCGGTCACCGCCAACAAATCGATGCTCGGCCATATGCTGGGCGCGGCGGGCGGCGTCGAAGCGATTGCGCTCGTGAAGACGCTGCGGCAAGGCATCGTGCCGCCGACGATCAATCTGGAGGAGCCGGATCCGGCTTGCGACCTCGATTATGTTCCCCATACGGCCCGCCGGATCGAGGCCCGGATCGGCATCTCGAATTCCTTCGGCTTCGGCGGGCATAATGCCGTCATCGCCTTGCAAGCTTACGAGGCGTAGCGGCGGGCGGCCGATCGGGACGGATCGGCCGAGCGTCGGGGTGTGAAGCGGCCGGCAGATCGGAATCGTGCAGCAGGATGTGTTCCTGTTCGCGGGCACGCTGCGCGAGAACATTGCCTGCGGGAAGCTCGGCGCGAGCGAGGACGAGATTATGGAGGCCGCGCCGGGCGCGGCTGGAGGGTTCATCCGTTCGCAGCCGCTTGGGCTGGACACGGTCGTGGGCGAACGGGGCGTGAAGCTGTCCGGCGGGCAGAAGCAGCGGCTGGCCATCGCCCGCATGTTCCTCAAGAATCCGCCGATTCTGATTCTCGACGAGGCGACGTCGGCGCTGGACACCGAGACCGAAGCGGCCATCCAGCAGTCGCTGGCTGAACTGGCGGCCGGGCGGACGACGCTGATCATCGCCCATCGCCTGGCTACGATCAAGCATGCGGACCGCATCATCGTCGTCAATGAAGACGGCATCGCCGAGCAGGGGCGGCATGACGAGCTGCTGGCGCTGGGCGGCAGCTACAGCCGGCTGCATCAGGCCCAGTTCGGGGCATAACGCTATTCTTGGCCGGCATGATAGGCACGGGTTATGGTGACTCCACCGATGGGATAGCGGCGAAGATTCGGGGACCGCTTCTTCTTCGCCTCTCGGCCATCCGCCATTGCCAACCAATCGGGAATGCGGTATTATAGGGGCGATTACATATTCATACAAGTTCGGGTGCTTGAGGAGTCAGGCTGAGATAGTAGCCAGTATACCGCTACGGACCGTTAATCTGATCTGGATAATGCCAGCGTAGAGAACCAGTGTATTTGTCGTGCGATCATGCCTGCAGGATGATCATCGGCTTACTCTACCGTCTGGGTTCCAGACGGTTTTTTTGTATGGCGTGCCCAGCGAAGCACGCATCATCTAGCCGGTGAAAGTCCGGTCACGGGAGGAGCCAAGTCCCCGTGTAGCTAGGATACCTGCGTACGGAGAAATCTGTACGTAGAAGCGTATCGACGAAAGTACCTGTCGGAGACAGGGCGAGCAACAGGCCAGGCCGTAACATGAAGTGAATCCTGCCGCGTCGTCAAAAAGGCCTCGCAAGAGGGAAAAGAGGAAGCCGAGTCCCGCGCATATGGACGAAGGCCAAGGAAGCTGGTTAGAACTTGGAGCGGCAGCGAAGAATCCTCCGGCGTATGGGGAGCGGCATGGTCTGAAAGAGGATGCAGTGAACTGGGGAGACCCTCCCCTGCACGAAAAAAAATTTTTTTTCGTAGCGAGATGCTCTATAAGCCTGAGAGCGAAGTGAGTCATCTGCAGGAAGGGAGTCCGAGGGGCTCATACTACCAGGGAACGCAGGACAGCACAACCTGCGGGAGGGAAGGGGCCCTGCTTTGTTCAAGCTTTTGGAGGAGGTACGAGTGAGTGAATGCCAAGCGGCTAACGACACCGAAAGAAAAAGTTCAACAACTCCGAGAAAAGCTAGGTCATGCTGCCAAGACGAGCAAGAGTAGAAGATTCCATGCGTTGTACGACAAGGTATGCCGGTTGGATGTACTGTGGGAAGCATGGCGATGTGTACGAGCGAACAAGGGAGCGGCAGGCGTAGATGGCGAGACGCTGGCAGATATCGAGAAGAAGGGTGAATGCCAGTTTATCGAGGAGTGCCGGGAACGTCTGGTGCAGAAATGCTATCGACCACAACCGGTAAGACGCCACTACATCCCAAAGAAAGACGGACGAAAACGACCACTGGGCATCCCGACCATACAAGATCGCGTCGTACAGATGGCAGTAAAGCTGATGACAGAACCGATCTTCGAAGTCGATTTTCAGGACTGTTCGTTTGGCTTTCGTCCGAAGCGCGGTGCGAAACAAGCGCTGGATCGAATACGAAAAGCATGTAACCGCAAAGGTAACTGGGTAGTCGACGTCGATATCCAAGGGTACTTCGACAACATCAACCAAGAGAAGCTGATGAAGCTGGTGGAAATGCGCATCAGCGACAGGCGTATGCTCAAGCTAATCCGCATGTGGCTCGAAGCCGGGGTGATGGAAGAAGGCAAGGTGAGAAGAAGCGACTTGGGCACGCCGCAAGGCGGAGTGATCTCCCCCCTGCTAGCTAACATCTATCTGAACTATTTCGACCGAATGTGGGGAAAGCACGGTAAAGAAGTTGGAGAACTAACGCGGTATGCGGACGATTTTGTCGTGGTGTGCAAGACAAGGAAGGATGCGCTCCATGCGTATAAAGTAGTTCGTACGATTATGGAGCGCCTAGAACTGACCCTGCACCCAGAGAAAACGCGGATAGTAGGGCTCTGGACGGGGGAAGAAGGATTTGACTTCCTCGGCATGCACCACCGAAAGACGAAAGCGGAAACAGGACAAAACCAAGTATATTACACGACCCGGCAATGGCTCTGCAGGAAGGCAGAGAAACACATACGGGAAGTGGTAAAGGAACGTCTAGCACCGCCGAGCATGCGGCATGTCTCATTCGAGGAACAGGTCAAATGGCTCAATCCGAAAATCCAAGGGTGGAAGAATTACTACACAACACCATTTAGCACGAAATGGATGACTAAGTTAGACTGGTATATCCGGCAACGTCTGACGAAATGGTATGCAAAGAAACGCCAGCGTAAATGCTGGCGTGGTTCCGGATACGAAGTGAAGATGCTGTGTCAAATGCATGGATTAAAGACACTATTGTGAGTTGCATGCACATGAATGACGAACATCGGAAAGCCGTATGAGGGAAAACCTCACGTACGGTTTGATGAGGAGGGGCTGAATATCTCAGCCCTTTACTCTAGAACCATGGGATAAGGGAGAGGGTAGCAATGCAAGAACAGGCAAATGACAAGAAAGGTTTGCGATTCCATGACATTCTCATTACCGTCATGATCGGGGTCGTCTTCGGCGTTATCTTCAAGCTGTGGGACAGCGTGTACAGCATCGTGAAGCCGCTGTTCCCGCAGGCGGGGCAATTGACTTACGGCATGTGGTTCATGGCCGGGCCGTTCGCCTACTTGCTCATCCGCAAGCCGGGCGTCGCGCTCATTGCCAGTCTGGCCGCAGCCAATCTGTCGGCCCTGCTCGGGTCGGCATGGGGGCTGGAGACGATCGTGTACGGATTCGTCCAAGGCTTGGCGGCCGAGCTCGTATTTGCCCTGGCGCGTTACCGCCGGGGAGGATTAGCGATCGCCGGAACGGCCGGAATCATGTCGGCGGCCGGATCGTTCCTCGTCGATCTCGGTTACGGCTACGCCGATTACGAGACATGGGTGCTTGTGCTGAAATACGGGCTGCGCATCATCAGCGCCTTCACGTTCGCCGGCATCTTCGCTTACTTCCTGATGCGCGCGCTGGAGGCGACCGGGGTGACCAAGTCGATTCGGCCGGTCGCGAAGGAAGAATACGCGGCACTGGATCGGTAAGCGCGCAGGACACAGGCTGGCGGGCAGGCGCCAGGCCGGCATCAATGGCACAACAACGATGGGGTGTTGGGATTGACACAAGCACGGGCGGCCTCAACCGCGGCCGCGATTACGAATCTGAGATTGAAATTCCCGGGAGAGGCGTCCTTGCTGTTCAAGGACCTCTCCTTCTCCATTGCTGCGGGGGAGAAGGTGCTGCTGCTCGGACCGAGCGGCTGCGGCAAATCAACGCTGCTGCAGGTGCTGAGCGGCATTATGCCTGACTCGGTGGAAGTGCCGCTCAAATATGAGCGGAGGCAGCTCCCGGATAGCTGGGGCTTCGTGTTCCAGGACCCGGATACCCAGTTCTGCATGCCGTATGTCGATGAGGAATTGGCATTCGTACTGGAGAATCTGTCGGTTCCGCGGAAGCAGATGGAGCCGCGCATGATAAGCATTTTGGAGCGGGTCGGGTTACGGCTGGATGATCTGCATACGCCGATTGCGGCGCTGTCGCAAGGCATGAAGCAGCGGCTCGCGCTCGCCTCCGTCCTGCTGCTGGAGCCGGAGGTGCTGTTCCTGGACGAACCTTCGGCTCTGCTCGATCCGGAGGGGACGAAGCAGATCTGGGTTACGGTGAAGGAGATCGCCGGCTCGCATACGCTGCTCATCGTGGAGCACAAGCTGGATCTGGTGGCCGATATCGTCGATCGGGTCGTGCTGTTCGACGACGAGGGCCGCATTATGGCAGATGGCGAGCCGGGCGCTATTTTTACGATGCATAAGGAGAAGCTGATCGAATACGGCATCTGGTATCCGGATGTGTGGCGGGATCACGTGAAATCGGAGGCGTACCACGCGATCGCGAGCGCCAAGCGGCGGCAGCGCCAGGCCGAAGCGGCTGCCGCTCTTCGGGCGGAGCCGATCATCGCCTTGCGCGGGTTCTGCGGGTACCGGGGAGAAGCCGAGGCGATCGCCGTCGAGGCGGCCGATGTCTATCCTGGCGAATGGATTGCCGTCACGGGCCCGAACGGGGCGGGCAAGAGCACGCTGCTGCTGTCCCTGATGCGGCTGCTTCGCGCCGGCGGCTCCTATGTAATCGGTGGACGCCCCGTCCCGGAGCCGAAGAAGCGCGGCTGGTTCCGGCAGGCCCGGCCGGAGCCGCCGGAGGAGCTGGCCTTCGTCTTCCAGAACCCGGAGATGCAGTTCCTGGCCGATTCCGTCTACGAGGAGCTGGCTTACGGCTTGCGGCTGGCGGAAGGGTCTGACGCGGAGATCGAGCGGCAGGTGACGGCTTTGATGGCGGCCTTCGATCTGGATATGGGAGCGGACCGGCATCCGTATCATCTCTCGCTCGGGCAGAAGCGCCGCCTCAGCGTCGCCACCGCCGTCGTGCGGGAGCATCCGGTGCTGCTGCTTGACGAGCCGACCTTCGGCCAAGACGCGAGGAACACGTTCGCGATCCTCGATAAGCTGGAGAGTCTCCGGGCGGCGGGGACGGCCATCGTGATGGTCACGCACGATCTGAATATCGTCCGCCACTATGCCGATCGCGTGTGGCAGGTCGAACGGGGCAGTCTTACGGTGCTGGACACGATCGGGGAACGGGAGGCGCAGATTACATGAATCTGCTGGTACCGGAAACCGAGACCTGGCTGCATCGCGTCAACCCGGCCTATAAGCTGTTCGTCTTCGTGCTGCTGCTTCTTGTCACCTTGTTGAACAGGCAATTCGACTTCGCCTTGAATCAGTTGATGGCCTATACGCTGCTGCTGTTCCTATTCAGCGGCCATTCCCGGAAGAAGGTGCTGCTGATTACGCTGCCGTTCCTGTTCTTGTTCATCTCTTCCGCTTCGACGATGATCCTGTTCGGCAAAGGCGAGCATATCTGGTGGACGTGGGGGCTGATTCGCATCTCCGAGGAGAGCTTCTACCGCGGTCTGATGCTGGGCTGCAAGACGCTGAGCTTCGGCATGCTGGGACTGGCCTTCGCCTTGACGACGAAGCCGATTCAGCTCTTCTACGCCTTGATGCAGCAGTTCCGGCTTCCCGCCAAGTACGCCTACAGCTTCATCGCCTCGATTCGGATGCTTCCCGCGGTCTGGGACGACATCCGTACGCGATCCGATGCGCTGACCGTGCGGGGCGTGCGCTATGCCAAGGGAATCAAGGGCATGTACGAGCGGCTGCGGAACTACGCGCTGCCGCTGCTGGCGCAGAGCATCCGCCGGGCCCAGCGCGTCGCCGTTGCCATGGAAGCGAAGCGGTTCCAGATGGGAAAAGCGCGCACATATTACTATGCGACGCGGTATACCCGTTCCGACATCGGCTTCACGCTCGCGATGCTCGGACTGGTGGTGGCAGCGTATTATATGGCGGTCCGGCTGCCGCTTGTCGGGTGGGGGCCGGGCTGAGAGCGGGCCTCCCGCTCGCTGCCCATGCGGCTGCCGGCTATCCTGGGAGATCTGACTGCTGGCGTTCCAGCCGGAGGGATGGATTGTTTTAAATCACGATGAGAGTTGAGATGCCACCGGCTTCGGGGGGAATCATCTTGGGAAAGGACAGATTGACAAGCTCTTGCTAAAGGGAGATGATCATGACTATTAAAGAAGTAGTACAGTCCATTGTTATCCACGGCTTTTTAGGTTATTTGTGGGTTCTTTTTATCACTCATGTCGTAAACGTTGCGAATTCAATGGAATATATGATAGCAGGTTCTCTTCTCATCCTGGCAGGGGCACTTTTGTTTTGGTGGATCGTTAACCGGATTACGCCCTTTCACAGTTATAAATTTACTCACCCTGCCAAAATCGCAGGAATTATCTCCTTTGTCTTGGTTACCTTGCTGCAGGTGTTTGGGTTCAACATGGTATAATCCGGCGGGGGAATCTTGGGCGCGGTCGAACCGCATGAAAAAAGGGGGTGTCCCAAAAGTAGTATTTTCACTACAGTGAGACAGCCCCCCCTGATTCTCAAAGCTCGACTCGCCGATAACTGCAAAACTGCAGCTTTGCTTTATGGCGTATACTCCGTTACAGGGAATCCTGCAAAACGGCATCAATTTCTGACTATCCAATCGATAAAAGATAAAAATCGATGAACATCATGTACTTTTGCAGGAATTTCATCAAATAGCAGCTTAAAGAGCAGAGATTGATGCATCCACGCAGCATTTCACTGCTTCATCCATCTTCCACCGGTTTGCGCCGCCGTTTTTCCTCATCCACATTCTCTTTTAACTCGTCATTTCCATCATTTTGCAGTGCCTGTGAGACACCCCCTTTGGCAGTCTTGTTGACAATATGGCATCCCGGTTCAGCTCGTTGCCATCAATGGATGCCGTGCCGCGAGCTCCTGAATCTTGGCGATAATCCGCGGTTCATCGTCTCCCTGGAGCGGAATGTCTTCCGTCGCATAGGCGGCCAGCTCCGGATGATGGCCCATCATGACCGCATGCCCGGCCGTCCGGAACATCGGGATATCGTTCGCGTCGTTGCCGAAGGCGATGAAGCCGCCTTCCTTGACGCCGAGGCGCTGGAGCGCGTTCCATGAATATTCGGCGGACTGAGATCGATGACGTCCTCGTGGCGGTGACGATGGACGACGACCCCGAGACGGGACAGCTTCTCGGCCAGCCCTTCCATATCGCGAGCAGATAGTATCAGAATTTTCACGATCGTCTTCAGCTCTTCGAGGGCAATGCAGCGCGCCAGCCGGGACGGGTCCAGATTGTTCCGAATCGGATGGTCGTCCGGACCGGTGTAAGCATAGTCCCAGTCGCTGTCGATGAGGTAGGCGGCTTCATGCTCGGCGATAAGCGCAAGCAGCGCCGAAGCCTGCTCTGCCGTGAAGGCTTCGGTGTGCACGACCCGGCCGTTCTTGGCGATCATGGAGCCGTTCCCCCCGATAAGCGAACCGCCATGGAGAGATTCAGGCAGCACAGGCAGCATATCCCGAATCGGGCGGGCGGAGGCGAAAATCACTTCATGGCCCTTTTGGCCCAAGTCCTCCAGACATTGCACAATCGGGTCCGTCAGCGGCTTCCCGCGGAAGCATATGGTACCATCCAAATCAAACACGAATTGCAACAGAATCCCCTCATTTCCACAGATGTATATCTAATATTGATGATAGATGTAACATAACGTTTTCTTGAATTTCCCGCTCTCATCCAGTAGCATAATCATTATCGCAGAAAAGAGAGCTTCTCTCAATTTATCGGCGACATGATGTGACGCGATTCGATCAATTACAACATTTTCTTCCTATTCGATAACTCCACATGATAAAACCCGCAGCGTTCCAATCCATCTAGCGTTGCTTCCATACGTAGATACGGCCGTTCCCCTCTGCATCTATCAGCGGCAAAGGGGGGGAGAATTTTCCTAGTCTGTTTCAATTAGTTCCCTTATCTTATATAACGGTGCATGGAGAAGAATCCCTAATTATACGGACAGACCGTAGAACGTTCGTTATTTGAATATAAGTAAATATTTGAAAATTTAAAGAAGGAATTGGCTCTCTTTTTGTAGAATTATTGCGAAATGGGGCAAATTGGCGAAACCAAGAGAAACGTGTAGGGGTGTGCGATGAGTGTGCGAAGATACATAGACGTCTTCTTCTTATTCCTGTTGCTGTTCGGGTGGCTTATGGACCCTGCTATCGGTAGAGCGGAGCCTGAACCGCAGAGCATCAAGCTGCACGAATGGGAAGTGATGTGGGAGACGAGTCCTAGGACGTGGGAGGACATCGCGTCCGCCCGGGAAGGCTGGGAGAAGGTCGATAGCAGGAAATCGATTCCGAAGCTGCCGGAGGGCGTGAACTCGGCATGGTTTCGGATTCGGTTGCCGGAGCTGGATCAAGATCAACCGGCGCTTTATATTGGGAAGTTGTACGCGAATACACTAGATGTATGGGGACATGATGGCAGAAGGCTATTCCATGATTCAAGGGATTACTTTCACGATATTTATCATGTCTTTGTCCCACTGGATCCAGAATACAGTACGATATTTATTCATACAACTGCTAACAAGGGAAGAGTCGGGATTCAAGTGCCAGTCATTGTAGGTGAATACCAGCCGCTTCAAGTGAAATATGTTAAGGAAGGGCTTACGGAGATAGTTATAGGAAGCAGCCTGATACTTATTGCTTTCATTATGTTTATATGTGCAATTTTTCTGCGTGGAATCGAGCTCCCAAGCTGGCTATCCTTAACACTTGTTATCTTTTCCCTAGGCATAGTGACGATAACATACTCAAAGTTCACCTATTCGTTTTTCAGAGAGTGGGGGCATTTGAGCGTTAGATTTTTTGATCTAGCAATGATGGTATTGTTTCCTAGCTTGACCTATTTCTTTATGAAATTTTTGGGAAGCGGTCCTTATAAAATCATTCTTAGATTTTTTATATTCCAAGTTTTTTATTCGGTTATCTGGTTCCTTTTATTTTTGTATTTTTTCGAAATCAAGAAGGATGATTCCGACCAGATTTATACTTTGTTTTCAATACACATATTTAGTATTTATATGATTATCCTGTTTATCTTATTGTTAATCTTCTCAATTAGCCATGCCATTCGCAAGAACAAGGATGCAATCTTGTTTACACTTGGTTTCAGCTTGTTCTCTATTATGGCTGTGGGTGAAGTTAGTTGGTACACTTTTGTATCGAGGGAATATGAACTACATTTATGGAAGTGGGGGGTTGTCTGTTTTGTTGTGTGTCTCATTCATATACTGGGACGAAGAATTGCAGAAAATCACCGACGTGTAATTTTCTATGCGAAGGAACTGGAATTATTCAATGGCAAATTACAGCAGTCAGAGAAGATGGAAATATTAAGCGAGTTGGCCGCATCCGTTGCGCATGAAGTTAGGAATCCGCTGCAGGTGACAAGGGGATTTCTCCAGCTGCTTGGCGGCAAGATGGGAACGAAGGAACAGAAATATCTCAACCTCGCCCTGACCGAGCTTGATCGTGCTTCTGAAATTATTACGGATTTCTTAACGTTCGCGAAGCCGGAGTTGGACGAAATTCATATCCTCGATGTAGCTGATGAACTGAAGCATATCGAGGGCATCTTGATGCCGATGGCGACAATGCATGGGGGCGCGATCGAATTGGATGCTAATCCGAATCTCCGGATTCAGGGGAACTCGTCCAAGTTCAAGCAAGCCTTTATTAATATGATTAAAAACAGCATTGAGGCGTTCACCGAAAAAGGACTGATTCTGGTCAAGGCATTCGAGCGGGAAGGGCAGGTTATTATCCGAATTGAGGATAATGGGATCGGCATGGATGAGGAGGAACTGAAGCGGCTAGGCGAGCCGTACTTCTCGAATAAGACGAAGGGGACCGGGCTTGGGTTGATGGTTACTTTCCGCATTATTGAAGTAATGCAGGGGAAAATGGATATCAAGAGCGAGAAGGGCGTTGGTACCGTCATTACCGTCTCTTTTCCTTCTGTTTCAAGATAAATATAAAAGAAGAGGGCTCTCAGGAGCACCTCTTCTTTTTAGTTATCAGTTACCAAATTCCCTTTCTCGCTGTTGAAGCAGTTTTCATAACCTCCGCTGGATTCGGCGGGATGACCAGCACGTATTGATCAGATGTCTCTTCTACCGTAGTCAATTGAATATGGTCAGGAATAGAAATACCTAATAATTCCTTGATAGCGGCCTTCGGATCGGCAAGCAGCTTCTCTTTGAACGTGGCGTCTTCCCATGCTCTTTGCACGATTTGGTTCATATGCATTTGATTAATAGACATATAACTTATCCCTCCATAGTTGTAGATTCACAAGATTATAGGTAGATTACCATTGAAAGATTCCGACCCACCAGTTCCTATTTTGCAAGATTAGACAATATATATGAAAATCCGCCTGCCATCAGCTTATTTCTTTCCTCATATATGTTCTCCGCTTCTTGCCTAAGACTGTCGGCCATCGCTTGATGGAAGGCGAGCAAGTTCGGAGAGGCGACAGGCAGCCGCTGAAGCCGAGCATGGTTCTCTGCCGCGATAGCAGCATAGCCCTGCAAGGCGTCGGACACGGTAATGGCCTGGCGCACCTCGTCGGGCGTCAGCGGAGCGCCTAGGGGCCGGTTCGTCATGGAGCGGATCCAGGACAATAGGCAATTATAGCTCCCTTCCCGCAAATCCTTCTCCCAGTCCTCTGCGTCATCGGACATTTGCAGCGTGACGAGCACAGTCTCTACCGCGGCCGTGATGGCTGGCAGCAAATGATCCGTTCCGCCAAGATAAGCGGCTCCTACGGCGGACAGCTTGACGGGGGACGCTTTGTGCGCGACTCTAATCCGCTCGTTGAGGAAGAAGTCATGCTCCAGTTCCATGCTGACAGCCTCGGCCCATTCGGCGCTGCAGCGGCTGAAGGCATACCAGAACGGCGAGAAGGCAGGGAATAGTTCACGGTAAACCTTTTCATATTCGATGTAACACAGATGTCCGAGCGCCAATGTCTTATGCCAACTTCCTTGCCGAGGGCTGTCCATGACATCATCCAGCAAGCAATAGTGCAGCATCATGAAGACCCCCGCCATTCCCAAACGGCGGGAATCGCATCGCTTTGCCCCGGTTGCCTCCTGCAGCCAGAACGGGAGCAAATAGCAGATATAGTTAGTTGACTCAGTAAGCAGCGGGTTGGACTTTTCCAAATAATGAAGGCCCATCTCCTGCAACGGTGCCGGGAACGATGAGATAAGGCGCGCCGCCTCTGCAAATATCGCCTCCAAATCCTCCTTGTAATCGTCGAACCATTCCATATTACCGTCCTCCTGGGTCGAAATCGGGTCTACTCCTGGATCCGCTGCGACAAAAAATCCTGCATTCTTAGTACCCCTATTATAGAAGCCATCAATCATCGGAGCAACAACATAAGAAACAGAATGTCGAAAAACAAAAGCAGTGCAAGGGATTCGTGGCGGATAGAGAAGGAAATTAGCGATAACTGTCGAAATAGTGCCAGTGTAGGATGGGGTTCACCATCTCATTACAAATTGGAACGGACAGAGGTGCCTCATGAGAACAATTTTTAAATATTCAACGGTGTCGTTCATACTTCTCATGGCGGCCTTTCTTCTGTGCCCTTCTCTTCTGTGGGCAGAAGCGGAGCAGGGAGAACTGGGGGTGACGCAATGGCAGGTGCTCTGGGAGACATCGGCCCGGGAATGGAAGGACATTTCCTCTACGGATGAGGGCTGGATAGATGTCGATATTCGCGAAGGAGAACCCGGCAAGCCCGAAGGGGCCCGATCGGCCTGGTTCCGCTTCAGGCTGCCGCCGCTGCAGTGGGACAAGCCCGGGCTCTGGATTGAACAGGTTTATGCCTGCGAAGTAGAGGCATTTTCGGAAGAAGGGCGAAGCCTGTTCCGTTCTTCGCGGCTGTTCTCCTTCGACATGAATCCGGTGCTTATTGGCCTGGATCCCAGCGAAGAGGAGCAGGTGCTTTATTTTCATGTCCAGACCCCTTCCGGACAGTTGGGCATTCATGACACGATCAGAATCGGAGACTATCAAGAGCTGCTTCCCGAGTATGTCAAGCAAGGGCTCGTCAATGTCGTCATGGGGAGCGCCCTGATACTTATTGCGGTTGTCATGCTGATTTGCACACTGTTTCTCCGGAACATATTTTTCTCAAGCTGGCTGTCACTCTGCGTGCTCATTCTATGCGCAGGGGTGATGATCTTTACGTACTCATCGTTTACCTATACGTATTTTTTCTATACCGAGGTATGGTCGCTCGTTATTTATGATTTTGCGATGCTGGTCTTTTTCCCGCTGCTTACCTATTATTTCGAATTGATGTTCGGCCCGGGCCCGTATTGGATTATCCGCAGGCTCCGGCAGCTCCAGACCGCGTATTCCATTCTGTCTCTGGCCGTTCTGTTCCTTAATATTTTGGCGGATAACCGCTTTTATGATATGTACTATTTCCTGTCGATTCGCGTGCTCGGCTTCCTGATACTGATTCAGTTCGTCGTGCTGATCTCGGCGTCCATCCGTTACGCCTTCCACAAAGATAAAGACGCCATTCTGTTCTGCGTCGGATTTGTCGCCTTTGCGTTGATTACCGGATGCGAATTAATCTGGTTCCTGCTTCATCCCGGCTATTATTATATGGTGTACTGGAAGTGGGGGATCCTGCTGTTCGTCGTGGCCCTTATCATTATTTTGGGCCGCAAAATCGCGCGTAATCACGAGCAGGTCGTTCAATACTCGAAGGAGCTGGAGCTGTACAATCACCGGCTACAGCGTTCGGAAAAGATGGAGATCATTAGCGAGCTGGCCGCTTCCGTCGCCCATGAAGTGCGGAATCCGCTGCAGGTGACTCGGGGCTTCCTCCAACTGCTGGAGAAGCAGTCCGGTCCGAAGGAGAAGGAATACTATCATTTGGCGCTGACCGAACTGGATCGGGCATCCGGCATTATTACCGATTTCCTCACCTTTGCGAAGCCCGAGCTCAATGAGCTCGCCCTGCTGAATGTGCGGGAGGAATTGGAGCATGTCCAAGGGGTCCTCCTGCCGCTGGCCAATATGCAGGGGGCGGAGATTACGATCGACGTGCCGCCCGATCTCACGATTGAAGGGAACTCGTCCAAGTTCAAGCAGGCATTTATCAATCTGGTCAAGAACAGCATTGAGGCTCTGCACAGCAACGGATGGATCCGGATTGCCGCTCATAAGCAGGACGGGCAGGTTATCATCCGGATTCGGGACAACGGGGTAGGAATGAACAGGAAGGAGCTGGCGCGGCTGGGCGAGCCCTATTACTCCAACAAGACGAAGGGTACCGGACTGGGGCTGATGGTGACCTTCCGCATCATCGAAGTGATGCAGGGCAAGCTGGAGTTCCACAGCGAGAAAGGCGTCGGAACCGAGGTTACCGTTACTTTTCCGGCTGTGGAGTGTGACAATCAATATTTTGAACTATTCGTGCCTGCCGAATGAACGATACCATAATGTATTTCATTTGCGCGAAGATCATTCGCTTATTCCGCTTATTGATGATCTTGAAATCCATGTCATGGAACTGCCCAAGCTGAATCAATACGAGGTTCCAGTGAAGGGCGGTTTAGTGAATTGGTTATTGTTTTTGAAAGGTGTAGACAAAGCGAAATGGGAGGTGTTGACAATGAACGAACCAATGCTGAAAAAAGCGATGACCACCTTGGAATTTTTGAGTCAGGATGAACAGACGCGGATGGAATACGAAGCCCGTCAGAAGTATCTGCTTGACGAAGCATCCCGAGTCGCAGGGGCTAAGGCGGAAGGAAGAGCCGAAGATCAATTGCGGTTTGATCATCGGCTCTTTACGATCTTGTACGCTCATTCCCTCCGAGACGGTACCTCGATAATACGGCTCCCCGCTCTATTTGATAAATACGCCCCCGAACGGGATGACCTCGCGCAGAATGCGCTTGAACAGTCCTTCATCGTTCATCTCGTTCACGAGCGATTGATTCTGCCTTCCGGCCTGGATAAGAACGGAGCCCCTGCCGGTCATCTTCCAATGATAATTCATATGTTGGCTGGCGAGATGATTGCCGTATACGCATAATTCCAGCTTCGCGTTCTCGGGGTAGGCGATAACGCTGCCTGCGTCCACGTAGAGGGGCTGGTCCGGGTGGAGCTCGGTATCGCAAGCCGTGCCCTGGGTCAGGATGCCGATCTGCCCTTCGCCGGAGAACTTCACCTTGACGACATCCTGCGTGATGAGCATGTTCTTCATGCTCAAGATGCGGGTCTGCATCGTAATCCCTTCCGTATAGAACAACAGATGACGCACGTCATAGAGCAGGTCGCTCTCCCCGGTCAACGGAACGGGCTTCATGCTGAATCCGGGGGGCAGCGCGGTCAGAAATTCGCAGGGTCCGGTGAAGCGGGCCTGGATAAGCTTCTTCTTGCGGTACATGCCCTTGGCGGTCATCAGCCGGTCGGAGCGCCCGCCGGGAGCGCCGCGATAGGCGATAATCTGCTGCGGATGGAGCACGTTCACCTGCTCTCCCTCTTGAACCCGGAAGGTGACGGCTTGTCCGTTCGTATGGTTCTCGTGTTCAAATATGATGTCCATCCGGAACTCCTCCTATCTTGCGCGAACTCGCATCCAGATACGCAGGCCGCGCAGCAGCATGAAATACCCAATCAGAAGGCCGGCCGCCGTGATTAGCAGCGCCCTCATCTTGCGGTAGCTCGCCTGGCGTTCCTCTTCGAGCTGCTTCAACTCGGCAACCATGCGGGTGAGCTCCTGATTCTGCTCGATTAATTTTTGGTTTTCCTGCCGGTATATCTCCATATTTTGATGAGCTTGCTCTAATTGGTCGACGGTCTGGCGGTAATTCTCCTTCAACGCATTGACTTCTGCGGGCAGTTCGGAAATATCCTTGATCGTGCTCCACCACCCGGCATGCGCCGCAGGCTGGCCGGAGAGAAGCAAGAAGCAGAACATGGATGCGATAAGTGCACTGCGGCGGAGCGGCCGCGTTATGTATGGCTTGTTCATTCCCGATGCCCCCCTTATATGCAAAGAATGGCTTCATACCAAGAAATACGAAAATAATGTCGAATCGTTTCCTATTTTGGTCAATCTGAAGGATAAAAGCAAGTATTTATTGCAGGTTGCCGCAGGAGGAATATTGACTCTTGGTAATGGACTCCGATACACTGAGGAGATACAAATGATGATAAGAGGAACGGGATAGATACGATGGATAGATTCACTAAGCCCCCGTCGGCAGGAGGAGCGCGCAGCACCATGCCTCCGTTGGTCAGCATGCCTCCGGAAGCGCCAGCCAACGTGCGCAGAGCCGGGGGAGAATATCAGGAACAACCGGTTCAGGCTGTCCGGAGACAAGCCTCCCGGAACTCGGGGACGATCGGACTGTTCATTATCCAGGACGCCAGTCATAACAGGATCTATGAGGATGATTTGTTCTACGGCGCGATCGTAGGCGCCATTATCAGCCAGTGCGCGGAACGGGGCTATCAGACGCTGGTCACCATACTGGACGTGTCGGACGTAACCCCGCTGCTTCGCTTATACGAGCAGAAGAGCATCGATGCGGGACTCCTCATTAGCTGGTCCGATGTGCAGGGCATCGTCGATCAAGTCAGCCGGGCCGGGTTCGTGATCGGGGTGATCAATCAGAACAACGTCACGCAGTCCACGACCGTGCTGCCGGCTCCCTATTTGGACAACCGGGGGAGCGCCTATGAGGCGACCCGCTATTTGCTTGAGCTGGGCCATCGTGACGTGGCTATTATTACCGGTCCGACCGGACAGCCCTGCTCGTCCGAACGGCTGGCCGGATTTCTCGACGCGGCACTCGGTCAAGGTCTGGAAGTGCCGGATTCACGCATATGGTGCGGAGACTTCACCGAGCAGGCCGGGGCGGCCGCCGCGATTCAATGGCTGGAGGCAGACAATCTCCCCGCTGCGGTGTTCTGCTCTAATGATCTGATGGCGTACGGGCTGCTGAAGGTGCTGAGGCAGCATCAGGTAGCGGTTCCTGACCGCCTGTCCGTCGTTGGCTTCGACGACCTGATTATCTCGCGATACACTTGTCCGCCGCTGACAACGATGTCCATCCCGCGGACCGAAATGGCCGCCTACGTGACCAATCGGCTCATCCATCAGTTGGAAAATCCGGAAGAAGCCTATCCGCTGCCGGTCTTCCGCGCGAAGCTCACGGTGCGGGAGTCGTGCCGGGCCGTTCGCGTTCCGGATTTCGCGTAGCCGCGCCCCTTTCAATGAACAGGCTGCTCCGTTCGCGGAGCGGCCTGCTTGCGATCGGGCGGAACGGCGGGGGAGGAACTCTGCACAAAGTTTTTTGTCATTCTGTACACATTCCGTGTTTTTTTAGCTTATTTTCAGGTTAATGAGATACAATGGGGGTTCACATCACCTTGTTGACGGAGGGGAGAGGAACTGGCCATGGCAATCGATCATTCTCACGCCGGACCGAGGAAGGAACGGATTGACGAAATCACGATCTTGCGCGCGTTCGCATTTTTCGCCATTGTGCTCCAGCACTGTATTGGAGAGTATATTTACCGGCCGGAGATTCCGGCGGAACAAGCGATTTTCCTTGGAATGATCTATCATTTTACCCGGTATGGAACATTAACGTTTGTTTTTTTGTCGGCTGTTATTCTGTTCTATAATTACGATTACAACGTACCTTACGGGAACTTTTTGAAGCGCCGGGCGGCAGCCATACTGGCGCCGTTCGCCATCTGGACCGTTATTTACGGGATATATACGCTGCGCGGGCAACTGCTGGAGCCGGAAGGATGGAGGCTGCTGGCTGCACAATTCATTATCCCGACCTACGGCTATCAGCTCTGGTTCGTGCTGATGATCTTCCAGTTGTATCTTCTCTTCCCGTGGCTTGATCGGGGTGCCCGCGCTATCGGGCGGAGGATTCGCTCCCATGCCGCCGGGCAGGGGCAGATCGTGCGGCGCGTTGTCCTGCTGTTGTGGGCATTGGCCGCAGCCTATGCGGGCCTGATGTACTGGTCCTACAGCGTGGCTCCGGCCTGGGATGCGCCAGCCTGGCTGCAGCCGCTGCTCGGGCATCGAACGATGCTGCTGCCGTTCTATTTCTTCTATATCGCGCTGGGCATTGTCTGCGCATGGCATGTGCAGCACTGGCGCGATGTGATGCGCCGAAGCGTGCCCTGGAGCCTGCTCCTGTTCATTATCTTCTACACCTATGCCGGATATCGGCTGCTGCAGGCCGGGGTAGCGCCCATTAACTTGAATATTTCCACCTATCTCAAGCCGTCGGTCTTCCTGCTTATCCTCGCGCAAATGCCGCTGATGTATGCTCTTGCGCTATATGTCTGCCGGCGGAAGGGAAGAGCTTACCGCATTTTGCACAAAATCGGCACGTATTCCTTCGGCGGCTATCTGGTGCACGCGCTTGTCCTCGGACAGATTGCCCGCTTTACCCGCGAGATCCCGCTTGCAGGCATGCATGCAGCAATGACATTGATTACGTGGGCCGCCGTCGCCGCGTTGTCGATTGGGATTACGATGCTGCTGGATCGGCTGCCGTTCGGCATCTGGCTGACTGGACCGATGGGCCGGCGTCAGGCAGCTTCAGCGAAGCCGCTGAGCAGCAATCCGGCGGTGCTCCCTTATCTATAGGAGAACAGCAAGACCGCAACTATGACTTGCGGTCTTGCTGTTCTGTCAAGAAATGCACATAATCAGCCCCTGTCTGCAGGAAGAAGGCATACGCGTCCAGCGGATGAGCGTCGGAGGCGAAAGAGATGCAGATGCTATAGTTGCTTTTGGTTTTGACTTCGTTATACGTAAAGGCGATCAGGCGAAGCAGTACGGCTGGATTCATCACGGATGGCTGAAGGGCGGCAAAGATGTCGGGGTAGTCATGCTGAAGCATCCTTGAACGTTCGTGGCTCAGCGGCTGAAGGTAACTGTAAGGGGCGCTGTCCACGATAACAAATCCGTACAGACTTTCTTCGCGCTGCAGAATGACGATATGTTCCTTGTTGAGCATGTACAGTCCTTTGAATTGGTACCAGAGATGCTCGTTTCGTTCGTTGCATAGTACGACATCTTGAACGTTGTGGATTTTGACATTCACCTCATCACCTCACAAAAAACATAAATAACTTCATATAGAACATAATAACATTTATAAATTTTAAAAACAATAAAAGCATGAATATGGGTATTTTGCTTCCCGGAAGTTTTTTATAAGCTTAACTTGTGAGGTGACGGGCATGTCGGATTTGAAAATATTTTTAGGCGCACGGATTCGCGAGCTTCGCAAACAGAGAGGCTATACTCAGGCAGAGCTTGGAGAGCAGTGCGGAATGAAGGCTTCGTATATTGGCGGCGCTGAACGCGGCAGCTTAAATATTTCGCTTGATTCACTGGAACGGATCATTCGTGCTCTGGATGTCAGCATCGAACAGTTTTTCTCGTTCGACATGGCAAGCGTAGATGCGGAGCGTCTGGGCATCGCCGGCACCCTTGAACTGCACGTGAAGCTGTTGAAGGGCCGGGAAGCAGAAGATGTGAAGCTGGTCCACCGGATTGCGAAGGATATGCTGGAGACGTTCGACCGGAGAATGAACGATAACTAGTGCAGGGACGAGGATTGAGAGCGGGGGAGCGCGCCATTGGCGAAGCTTCCCTTTTTTTATTGAAGCGCCCAATGAGGGCGTTTCATCGAGACGGCTTTCATTTTTCAAGCTCGCTCAAAGAAAACAAGCTAAACAATATTGCACTATTTAGCCTTTTTATACATGTTGCAGCCAGCATGAGGGATATGTAAGATATAACCAGATATATGTTTCTATCCATAAAATCCAATATTTGATAAGGAGGAAGAATATGATCGTTGAGGTACGCTTCGGATACGAGCGAACGCCGGGGACGCTGTATCTGGATTGCAGGGATGACGTTGCCCTTCAGATCAAAAAATTGCAGAACGAGTTCGACAGATGGTGCATGAATTTAAGCGACGATCACCCGATTAAAGAGTATCGTGAAGAACTAGTAGACGGCAAAGTGATCAATTCTTATTATGTAATTTGTATCGGAAATGAGGATTTCCCGAACTGGATTAATGAGAAATATGGGGAAGAGGTCGTCAAGATAGTCAAGCAGCCGGAAGAGGATCCCCCGATCATTTTGTATTTTTAAATCAATTGCCTTATTCCAACGGCCCGGCTGTTTTGCCGGGCAACCCACACTTAAAACCTTTATAAGTAACAATTGTTCTAAAGCAACGAACTATGTTCCCGTACTCCCCCTCATATTAACCCCTGGACGGTGCCACTTGCTGAATATTAGTACTCCAACGAAAAGAAATACATGTTCCATACATAGTTGTTTCTCGTTTTTTATTTCCATCTGGCTTTCTAGTAATAAGTCAAAAAAAAGAAATTTTGGATAAATCATTATGTAAAACTTGAATTTTACAAAATATATTCATATAATACCTTTAGAAGGGTGCCTTTTCTAGAATTTTGTAATTATGGGAGGTTATCATGAAAAAACAAAAATTATTAAATCTAGTCGCAACAATGCTAGCTGCTGTAATGATTCTAGTATTTCCTGCATCTTCTTTTGCCGATAATGCATATGCTGACAAAAATCATGCTCAACTAAAGCTTCAATTTGGCAACAGTAAGTTCAAAAAAGAAGTGCAGCCAACAGTGGTACCGGTAATAGCGGGTGGAATTGCATTAGGGGAGTATTTGGCAGGATTTCTAGCCGCTGCTGTTGTTGCAGCTCTTTTAACCTATGAGGGAGCCGGTCTAGTCACCAAAGTGTATAGTGATGTTATTAAAAATAATAGCAAGACTAAGAGAAATTATTTTGTTGCGTCTATTGATTACAACAATGCGGGTGAGATTAGAATTACTGAGGCTCTAACTTGGGATCAAGCTCAGAAGTATTATAAAGCTGGTGGTGATCTTTGGACACCTTTTGAACAAGACGCTTTAAATTTGGCAAAAAAAGTTTCTTCAAATGGTTTAGTAGTAAGGGAAAACAATTGGAAAAATGGTTCAAAAAAACTAAAGTATTTTGATCACTATCATGACGAGCCACGAAAATATAAACACATATGGTTTGGTAAAGATTTTAAATGGGGAACACAAGATTGGGAGCCTTGGTCACTGCCGATCGAAGCTTCCATGCAGTTGGAAAACCTGCCGCTTGCTAATTAATTTCAACATGGCTGCTTGCAACAGGGAAGGCTAACCATCAATTAAGATAAACAAATGGTTACACTGAAGTTAATATTGTTCCCCCTGCATGTAGACAGCAATGAACGGAAATCATTTCTTGGGTTATTACGACTAAAGCCAGGGGGAATATACTTGATTGATAAAAATTTTAAATTAATTCTGATTCATAGAGGAGTTTACATTTAGAAGCCCTAACCACGGTTATGCAATCCCCCAGAACTATACCGTAACGCCGTAACGTTACCCCTAAAACATCCCGCAGCCACGCTGTCTTCGCAGAATCATTTCCTCTCTCTTATCTATACTTGATCTTCTGAATGAGACTTATTTATCATTATTGCAAATGGGTGTATAATTCTATTTACCTATTACGTTTTCTTCTCTTTTTCCTCAAAAAGTGACATATATTGAGTTGCAATGTCGAATTTTGCTCCTTATTATTAAGGGGTGGCGTTAATCAATCGACATATAATTGCCGATATTCTGAATAGAGCCTGAGAAGGACCTATTCGGTACGATAGGGCACATAGCCGGATGATGTGTACTTAAGACCTAATCTGCGCAGCATATCCCGGACGCCCGTCCGCGTCATATGCACCTGGAAATGCTTCTCCAGCAAATCCTGGATGTCACGCATCGACCAGCCCGTCGATGAGCCGCTAGAAGGCATGCGGCTGCTGATGATGCCGATCAGTTCTTCTTCCTGCTGAGGGGTCAGTATTCTCGGCTTCCCGGGAGAAGCAACGTTGGTTAGCAGTTGGTCGATGCCGCCATCGTTGAAGATTTTTACATAGGTCGATACCGTCTGGCGGTGAAGGCCCAACTGCTGCGCGACATCCTTGGCAGTGTGTCCGGACATGACTAGACGGACGGCCTCCACCTTGATCCGCTGCTTCGGATCTTGGATGGTGGACGTCAAGCGGTTCAAGGAATAGACATTCCATCCATGACGGTTCGTAATCAACAGTTTTCGCATTATCGGCTCACGCTCGTATCTATACTTTTATTCGTAGTATGGGTATGGAAGCATGACGCTATTATGGGTATGGAAGCATGACGCTATACAGAGAGAGCTACTGCCGCGGAGAGAGAAGCAACCGTACCGTTTACATACAACAAAACTTGATAAAGGCAAACTTGTCGAAAGGCAAGGACGCAAAGCCTCGGGCCTAACTCTCCTTCATGGAGCTATGGCGGCCGGGTTGCCATGTTGAATAGGAGACCATTCACGTTCTTTATGGTGATGAGGCTATTGCTGGAAGTAGCCTTTTTTCTATGTATAGAGGATGTTGAAGCCTATGAAGATTGCTGCTCTCCGCTGGGACCGCCATACCGATGATCGCCTCGTTCACCGTCTTGTTCCGTTCCTGTCTGCCGAACAGCAGGAAAGATACGCGAGACTGAGCCGGCGTGCGGATCGTCATCTCATGGTTATTGCCGAAGTTCTCGTCCGAAGCCAGATCTGCCGTCTGACCGGGAGGAGGAACGACGAGGTCGCATTCATCCGGAACCGGTTCGGCAAGCCGTACATGGCCTCAAGCAGCTCCATATTTTTCAATATATCGCATTCGGGTTGCTGGATCGTGACGGCGATTGATCGCTGCGATGTCGGCATTGATATCGAGCGGATCAGGCCAATGGAGCCTGAGGAGGGCCGCATTCTGTGCACGCCGCGGGAATACCGGATCGCTGCCGGCCTGGACGCGGATGCGCGGGCCCGCTTTCTTCATTGGTTGTGGACGGCCAAGCAGAGCTATCTCAAAGCCCGCGGAACCGGACAATACGGTCCGCTGGATGAACTGGAGATACTGCCGGACGGAGTTCACCCGTGGCGGCTGCCGTCCGTCTGGCATGCGCGGGGATATGTCTTTACCCGGATTGAGAGTCTGGATGCCGGGTATTGTGTGACGGCATGCGGTGTCGATTCCAAGATTGCGCCCATAGAGCATTGGACATTGGAACAATTATTGGATAGGTTCCAACCCTATTGTTCGTCAATGATAAGGAGCTGAATCAATTTGTCTGCCATTCCATTTACAACCGAACAGCTTACGGGCTATGACGCCCATACATTCGAGATTCCTTCCGCCATCGTGGATGGCCTGGAACAGCTGACACGCACCCGTTCGGTCACATTGGAGGCTGCAGTGGGCGTGGCATGGAGCGGTCTGGTGGCGCGCTACCATAACGCAGAGGAAGTCGTTCTTCATGTGATGGCCAGCCAGAGCCGGGACGGCGTGCCGGTATCGGTTCGTCCGGAGGAGACGCTGTGGAGCGCGGCGCAGGCGCTGTGCGGACAGTTGCAGTCCGGCGGTCAGGAACCGGGCGAGCCGGGCGCAGGCGGCGACATCACCACCTGCTGCTGGTTACAGGATGCCGAGGTGCCTGGCAAGACGAGAGCCGATATTTCGGCCGGAGATCTGCATGCACGGATTTTGGGCCGGGAAGAGGCTTTTCGCGCCCCCTATTTATTTACGATTTATTATCGGCCGGAGCGCTTCAGCCTGGATGCCGCCACACAGATGGGCCAACAGTTGAACCAGATGCTGAGCGAGGCGGCGCAAGCCCCGGACAAGCCGATCGGAGAGTGGGATCTCCTGACGAAGGAGGAGATCCGGCGTTACATCGAGCGGCATAACCGGACACAGTATCCTTATCCGAAGCACCGGACGGTGCCATCCCTGTTCGAGGAGCAGGCGGCCCGCATTCCTGACGAACCGGCCATCATCGAGGAAGGCCGCCAATTTACATACAAGGAATTGAACCAAGCCGCGAATCGGCTTGCTCATTATTTGCGTACGCAAGGGGTCGCTCGCGAGCAGGCGGTAGGCATACTCGCCGAGCGGACGGCGGAGATGGTCATCGGGATTCTCGCGATCACCAAGGCCGGGGGCGCGTACGTCCCTATCGATCCGGATCATCCGCAGGATCGGATTCAATATTTGCTGGAAGACAGCGGGGCCCGGCTCGTGCTGACGAGCGCCGGGCTGTCCGGACGCTTGCCGGCGGATGCGGTGCAGGTGCCGTTGGAGGAGACGGCTTGGGCCGATCAGCCGGAGCATAATCCGGAGCCGGTCGGAGGCGCGGAGGATTTAATTTACATTATCTACACGTCGGGATCGACCGGCAGACCGAAGGGGGTCATGGTGACCCATCGCAACGTGGTCCGTCTCGTCAAAAATACGAATTACGTGGAATTCCAGCCCGGAGATCGGATTTTGCAGACCGGGTCGCTCGTCTTTGATGCGTCCACCTTTGAAATCTGGGGCTCGCTCTTGAATGGAATCGGCCTTGTGCTGGTCGATAAGACGACAATATTGGACAGCCGTCAATTGGATGAAGCGCTGCGCCGCTTCGGCATCACCACGATGTTCCTGACGACGGCGTTGTTCCTGCAGTTGGTTGACCGCAATCCGGCCATCTTCAAGCCGGTGCGCCAGTTATTCGTCGGCGGCGAGCTGATGTCGCCGAAGCATTTCTATCGGGCGGCGCAGGAGTGCGCGCCGATTCGGCTGTCGAACATCTACGGCCCGACGGAAAATACGACCTTCTCGACTTGCTATGAGCTGAAGGAGGAGCGGGAAGGCCCGATTCCCATCGGCACGCCGATCGGGAACTCCACGATATATGTCGTCAATGCGCACGGCAAGCTGCAGCCGGCCGGGGCGACCGGGGAGCTGTGGGTCGGCGGAGACGGCGTCGCCCGCGGTTATTTGAACCGTGACGATCTGACGGAAAAAATGTTCATCGACAGCCCGTTCGTGCCGGGGGAACGAATCTACAAAACCGGGGATCTGGTTCGCTTATGCGAGGACGGGCAATTGGAGTTCGTCGGCCGCAAGGACCATCAGGTCAAAATTCGCGGCTACCGCATGGAGCTCGGCGAGATTGAAGCCCGCATTCACAGCCATAGCCAGGTGAAAGAGACACTGGTCACCGACTTCGAGGAAGCGCCGGGACAGAAGGCGTTGTGCGCCTACGTCGTCGCGGAAGGCGGTCTGGACGCGGCCGGACTGAGAGCGTATCTGTCCAAGCTGCTGCCGGAATATATGGTTCCCGGCTATTTCATGTTCCTGGAGCGGATGCCGTTGACGATCAACGGCAAAATTGACCGGGCCAAGCTGCCGCGGCCGGAGAGACAAGAGCGGGCGGCGGTCCACTATGCGGCCCCGACGAACGAGACGGAGCGCAAGCTGGCGGCGATCTGGGAGGAGCTGCTTGGCATCGAGCCGATCGGGATCGACGATCATTTCTTCGAGCTGGGCGGACACTCGCTCAAGGTCGCTCAATTGCAGGCGCGAATCTATGAGACGTTCCAGGTGAACATCTCCTTCAAGCTGCTGTTCGAGATGCCGTATATCGGCTCGCTCGCCTCGCTGATCGCCCAGCTGGAGCAGGGCGGCTTCGAAGCGATCGAGCCTGCGCCGGACAAGCCGCATTACCGGCTCGCCCCGGCCCAGCAGCGGATGTACGCCCTGCAGCAGCGGACGGATATCGGCATGGCGTACCATGTGCCGCTCCTGTACCGCCTGCCGGGAGACTGCGACCCGGAACGGCTGGAGCAGGCCCTGCGGAGGCTGGTGGAGCGCCATGAGGCCTTGCGCACGTCCTTCCATTGGGAGGACGGCGAAGTCGTACAGCGGGTGCATCCGGCCGTAAGCTTCGCCATGCAGCGGCTGGAGGCCGATGGCCGCATGGCAGAGGAGACGGCCGCCTCGTTCCTGCGCCCGTTCCGGATGGAGGAGGCGCCGCTGCTGCGGGCGGCCTGGATTCGGTTGTCGGAAGGCGAGGCGGCGCTGCTGCTCGACGTTCACCATATCGTCTTCGATGGCACGTCGCTGAGCCTGCTGGCCGAGGAACTGGCCGCCCTGTATGCGGGCCGGGCGCTTCCGGCGCAGACGCTGCATTACAAAGATTACGCCGAATGGCAGGCGGAGCGGGAAATGCGGGAGCAGGAAGCGGAAGAGGCATATTGGCTGCAGATGCTGGAAGGCGAGCTCCCGGTCCTGGAGCTGCCGACCGACTTCCCGCGGCCGCCGATGCAGACCTTCGCGGGGGATATCGTTCGCGCGGCGCTGCCGGCCGCCGATGCCGCCGCGCTGAAGAAGCTGGCTTCGGAACGGGGGACGACGCTCTACATGGCGCTGCTCGCCGTGTACAAGCTGTTGCTGGCCGCTTATGCGGACAAGGAGGATATTATCGTCGGCTGTGCCGTCGCGGCGCGGACGCATCCCGATCTGGAGCGGATGATGGGCATGTTCGTCAACACGCTGCCGATTCGCAGCTATCCGGAAGGGGGCAAATCCTTCGCGGACTATCTGGCCGAGCTGAAGGAGAGCTTGCTGGCGGCGTATGAATACCAGACCTATCCGCTGGACAAGCTGGTCGACCGGCTGTCCTACCCGCGGGATATGAGCCGCAACCCGCTGTTCGACACGGTCTTCGTCATGCAGAACATGGGCGATACGACGATCGAACTCGGCGGCGCGGCCTGCGAGGCCATTCCTTATCATAACGGCACCTCGAAATTCGACGTGACGCTGGAGGCCGTGGAGCGGGAAGATGCGGTCTTGCTGAACTTCGAGTACAATACAGCGCTCTTCCGCCGGGATACGATCGAGCGGCTGGCGGGGCACTTCCTGCAGCTCGTGCAGGAGGCGGTGCGGAAGCCGGAAGCCCTCATCGGCGAATTGGACATGATTACGGCACGGGAACGGGAACAGATCGTCGCCGAGTTCAACCGGACGGAAGCCGGCTATCCGCGCGAGGCGACGATTCACGGCCTGTTCGAGGAGCAGGTGCGGCGCACGCCGGAACGTACGGCGGTCACCGATCCGCAGCGCTCGCTTACCTATGCCGAGCTGAATGCGGAAGCGAACCGGCTGGCCCATGAACTGCGGCGCCGCGGCGTCCGCCGGGAGCAGGCGGTCGGCCTCTTGACCGAGCGGACGGCGGAAATGATCGTCGGCGTCCTGGCCATTATGAAAGCGGGCGGCGCGTATGTGCCGATCGATCCGGATTATCCGGCGGATCGCGTCGATTACTTGCTGGAGGACAGCGGCGCGAAGCTCGTGCTTGCGAGCGGCTCGCTGGCGGGGCAACTGCCGCCGCATATCGCCCGTGTCGGATTCGAAGCGGCCGCGCACGGATCAAGCGGCGAAGAAGAGCGGTCGCTCGATGCAGACCGCGTGAATGAGGCGGAGGATCTCGCCTATCTGATGTACACGTCGGGATCGACGGGCAAGCCGAAAGGGGTTATGGTGACCCACCGTAACGTCATCCGGCTCGTGCAGAATACGAACTTCGTCTGCTTCCGGGAGGACGACTGCATTCTCCAGACGGGCTCGCTGGTGTTCGACGCTTCGACGTTCGAGATCTGGGGAGCGCTGCTGAACGGCCTGCGCCTGGTGCTCGTCGACAAGATGACGATTCTGGATGAGACCGCCCTGGCCGAAGCGATTGAACGCCACGGGGTAACGATGATGTGGCTGACCTCGCCGCTGTTCACCCAGCTCGCGGAGAAGAATCCGGAGATGTTCCGTCCGGTGCGCACGCTGCTCGTCGGCGGCGATGTGCTGTCGCCGAAGCATATTTACCGGGTGCGCGAAGCGAGCGCGCCGATCACGATCATCAACGGGTACGGGCCGACGGAGAACACGACGTTCACGGCCTGCTACGAGATTGCCGACGAGCGTCCGGGCTCGATCCCGATCGGGAAGCCGATTGCCAATTCGACGGCTTATGTCGTCAATGCGTTCGGCAAGCTGCAGCCGATCGGCGTTCCGGGCGAGCTGTGGGCCGGCGGCGACGGCGTCGCCCGCGGCTACTTGAACCGGAGCGACTTGACGGCCGAGAAGTTCATCGACAGCCCGTTCCGGCCGGGGGAACGGATCTACAAGACCGGCGATCTGGTGCGCTGGCTGCCGGATGGCAATATCGAATTCCTCGGGCGCAAGGACCATCAGGTCAAAATTCGCGGCTTCCGCATGGAGCTGGGCGAGATTGAGGCGCAGATCCGGAGCCATCCGCAGGTGAAGGACGTGCTCGTGTCGGTTCGCGAGGAAGCGCCGGGGCAGAAGGCGCTCTGCGCCCATATCGTGGCGGAAGGCGGTCTGACGGCGGCCGATGTCCGCGCCTATGTGCTGACCAGCCTGCCGGATTATATGGCGCCGGCCTATTACGCCTTCCTGGAGCGGATGCCGCTGACGACGAACGGCAAGATCGACCGTTCGAAGCTGCCGGAGCCGGAGAAGCTCGAAGGAGCGTCCGGGAGCATGGTTGCGCCGGAGAACGAGATCGAGCAGAAGCTGGCCGACGCGTGGCAGGAGGTGCTCGGGCTGACGGCGGTCGGCGTCGAAGACAATTTCTTCGATATCGGCGGCCATTCCTTGAAGGCGATCACGCTGGTCGCCCGGCTGAAGCAGGAATTCATCGTCGATGTCGCCGACATCTTCGCGTATCCGACGATTCGGCAGCTCGCCCGCCACATTGAATACCGGCCGAACCATCTGCAGGAGAAGCTGGCGCGGATACGCGAACGGTACGCCGCGGCCCCGGACGGGGAAGCGCCGGCCGTAGCGGAAGCGCGCCGCCTCTACCGGAGCGGCATCGAAGGCCGGATTCCTCCGGCGGCGGAGCGCCGGACCGAGTACCGCCACGTGCTGCTGACGGGAGCGACCGGCTATCTGGGCGCTTATCTGCTGCACGAGATCATCTCGCGCACGGGCAGCGAGGTCAGCGTCATTGTAAGGGGACGGACGCCGGACGAGGCGCGCGGGCGCTTGGCGGACAAGCTGGCCTACTATTTCGGCCCAGAGTGGTTCCCGGCGCATGCCGCGCGCATCCATCTCGTGAACGGCGAGCTGTCGGGGGAACGATTCGGCCTCGAGACCGAGGACTACGAGCGGCTCGCCAGCGAGGCCGACTGCATCGTTCACGCGGCGGCGAACGTGAAGCACTACGGCCATTATGACGACTTCGTGCAGAGCAATGTGACGGCGACGGAACGGTTGATTGAATTGGCGCTGGAACGGACGCCGAAGGCGTTCCACCACGTATCGACGATGTCGGTCGGCATGGGCACTATCGAAGGCCTCGCCGAGGTGCTGTTCACGGAAGATGACGGCGATCTCGGCCAGCAGCATCATAACGTCTACGTGAAGACGAAGTTCGAAGCGGAGCTGCGCATTCAGGAAGCCCGCGCCCGCGGCCTCCAGGCGAGCATCTATCGGGTCGGCAATATCGTCTGCCATTCGGACACGGGCCATTTCCAGGAAAATATCGCGGACAACGCTTTTTACAATACGATCAAATCTTATCTTGGCTTAGGGGCGGTGCTGGCATCGGAGCCGGATACCGATCTGTCCTTCGTCAATCAGGTGAGCGCGGCCATCGTCACGCTGTTTGACAAACCGGCGCTGTACAACGGCACGTACCACGTGTACAACCCGCATTTGATCAGCTTGTCCGAGCTGCTGGCCGCCCACCCTGGCATCACGGTGAAGCCGCTGGCTGCCGGTCCGTTCTTCGAGGAGCTGTACGCCCGCTTCGAGCGGGAAGAGAACCGGGAGGCGGTCGAGAGCGTGCTGCTGCACAACGGCTGGATGGATGAAGCATCGAACGGGACCGTCTTCGTGCATACGGCGGAACGGACGGCGGCGTTGCTCGCGCGCTTGGGCTTCGCATGGACGAAGCCGGCCGAGGCGGAATTCCGGCGGCTGCTTGAGCATGCCGGGGCGGTGGGCTTCCTGCCGCAAGCATCAAGCCGGGAATAGCCGGTTACCTGTTCCGCCTAGTTCAGTCTCATACGGGCAAAGGCGGACGGTTACGAACCGTGCTGACTGCTACGGACTGATACGTATCTATACCGACTGATACAGACAGCTACGGACTGATACGTATCTATACAGACTGATACGAATCGGTACCAACTGATACGGACCGATACGGATCCGGACCAATACGGATGATGCGGACGGGGACGAGCGAATATGGAGTGATATGGTCTGCCCCGCTTTGCGATACGCTGGAACCCCGCGCTGCAGAGGCAGGGGTAGACCACGTCTGGGAGGGGATAAGAGAGCACAACATCGAGAGGCAGATTGACAGCAGGAATGCCGGGCGCATCCTGGAAGGGCATTTACGATTAACGACAACTACATTTGAGGAGGACTTAGAACTATGTTTAACGTAAAATACGACGCAGCAAAGAACCGCATTTATATCAAGCTTGAAGGCATGATGGGCATGGACGAGGCGAAGGAGTATGACAAAACGACTCGCCAATATGTTGACAAGGCGAACGAAGGATATACGTTCTGCATCGACATGGCGGACGCTCAACCGGCTCCGGCCGACGTAAATGAATATTTGGCTGGCCTGCGCGAATATATGGCCAAGAAGAAAATTCTCGGTTCGGCCATGATCGTCAGCTCGGCGCTCACCAAGCTGCAGCTGTCCCGGTTGATCAAGGAGCTCGGCGGCGACAACGGCGTATTCCAGAGCTACGAAGAAGCGGACAAATATCTCGACAGCTTTAAATAAGAGTGCGGACTACTGATGCGAAAAAGACTTGCCCGCGATGCGGGGAGTCTTTTTCCACATAGCGGCCTGTAACGAATCAAGTCTTGCATGACTTGTGTGCAACGAATACAACCCGAAGGTGAGAGGACAATGAACGCTCAAATCACATCCGTGGCCAAACGGCTGAAATTCATGGGCAACTGGTGGCATAAGTCGCTGTTGGCGCGAATCCTCGTTCCCATGACGCTCTTGACTTTGCTTATCATTGCAGCTACAAGCATGGTCAATGTCAATTTTTTGAAAGAAACGATAACGGACCTGATGATTAAAGATACGGAGCAAGACGTCTCCCATGTCATCAGCTTGATCGAACGCGGCGGCGACTTGAACCCGGATGAAATGCTTGAAAGCATCGCTCTCCGGGAACACAGCTTCGCGCTCATTGTCGACGGCAACGAGATTGCGGCGGTCGCAGGCGCCGCAGAGAAGACGAAGCTGGCCGATTATCCGCAGTTGAAGCCGCTGCTGGAATCGCCACAGGGAAGCATGTTTCTGGATAATCAACTGGAATATGGCGTATCCGGCCAAGCCGGGAAGTACCGCGTCATCATCGTGTCCAGCCTGCTCGATTTCAGCGACGGGATCGGATACTATCAGTTGATGCTGCTTGCGGTCGCGATCGCCTCCATCCTGGTGATTTGCGGAACGATATGGCTGCTTGTAAATCGGTTCATGGTGAAGCCGATCCATGAAGTGGCCGAGACGCTGGACCGGATTGGAAGCGGCGATTTGACGCAGCGCCTCTCCATGGATGTGAACCGGCAGGATATATGGGGAATGGTCGCCCGCGGGGTAGACAACATGACCTCGAATCTGCGGAATCTCGTCGAACAGGTCGTCGCGACAAGCGACAAGGTTACCGTCACCTCGGGAGACTTCGTCCACAGCGCGCAGGAGACGAGCAAAGCCTCCGAGCAGGTGACCCTCTCCTTGCAGGATATCTCGCAGGGCGTCGACGAGGAAGCGCGCATGCTGCGCAATATCGGCGGCACGATGGAGGACATTACGATGGCCATCGGCGAAGTCGAGCAGGTCGTCAAGTCGATGACGAGCGATTTCGCGAGCGCCAGCGAGCTGGTATCGAGCGGCAGCGTCATGGTCAAGGACACGGTGAGCCAGATGAACGAGCTGGCTGAAAACGTCGGCTCCAGCTCCGTCGTCATCACCGAATTGGAGCATCGTTCCGGCAAGGTCGGCGAGATTATCCAGATTATTACCGAGATTGCGGGACAGACGAACTTGCTTGCCCTGAACGCGGCGATTGAAGCGGCCCGGGCAGGAGAGCACGGTCTTGGCTTCGCGGTGGTCGCCAATGAGGTGCGCAAGCTGGCCGATCAATCAAATCAGGCTGCGCTGGAAATCCAGGAAATCATTTCTCTTGTTCAGGCCGATACGCTCCAGGCCGTCGAGTCGATGAGCAAGAGCACGAAGCTGGTCGAGTCGGGCATGGAGAGCGTAAACCAGACCGGGCAAGTGTTCGGTGCGATTGTCAAGACGATTCAGGAAGTGTCAAGCAATGTGGAAATGGTCGATGCGATCGTGCAGGAGGTCAATCTGAACGCGAAAGAAATTTTGGAGCGGGTTCAGGGCATTATCCAAATTTCCGAGGAATCGTCGGCCAATGTGCAGTCGATCGCGGCCGCGACCGAGGAGCAGAATGCGATTATGGAAGAATTGGCCCTCTCGTCCGAAGAGCTCAATCGCTTGTCGGGCAATCTGCGGGAAGCCTTGACGAAATTCACCGTATAATGCAAAAAGGATATGTGTATCATCGGCATCGGCCGTGTTCTCCTCAAGAGAGCACGGCCATTGCTGCATTCGAGGGGCCGGCGGAAGGCTTCAGCAAGCCGTAAGCAGGAACAAGGGGATGTTGGGGCAAAAATCAAGTGAACAATTCGTAAACAAATAGATTGAACGGTTATTCCAATTGTTTTATTATCTATATGTTGACATAATGGTCCTGAAAGGAGGCGAACATGCCGATGAGAGACAGGGATGGATCCGTTCCTCCCGCCTTCAAGGATTGCGGATTCGATCACGATCTCTGACGGCGCCGGACTCGATAACGGTACGGGATGTGAGAGAGAAGATGCAAGGAAAGTCATTGTTATTCGGTCATGTTCGGGCTCACTGGTTCTTTTATGTGACGGCGGTGCTGTTCATGGCGGCCGCCAACGTTATCAATTCGTTCTACCCCGCTCTGCTCGGCCAGTTCACCGATGAATTGCAGCAGAACGGGCTGACGCGGGCGACGGTCATTCATTACAGCCTCTGGCTCGCGGCGATAGGCGTCGGGTATGGCGTGCTCTTCGGCCTGGGACAGTACATGAATCACCGTCTCGGCCGGCTGTTCGAGTTCAATACGCGGCAGCGGCTGTTCGGGCAATTCACCCGGTTAAGCGAGCATTATTATTCCAAAAACGGGGTCGGCAAGCTGCTCAGCTACTTCATGAATGATGTGCGGGCCGTCCGGGAATCCATCGCCAACGGCGTCAATCAGATGACGAATGCCACGATTCTGCTCGTATCCGTCCTCGTGATGATGATGCTGAGCCATATACCGCTGCATCTGGTCTTCGTCTGCGTCCTGCCGCTGCTCTCCATTCCGCTGTTCGTCGTCTACTTCGGCCCCCGCATTCGCATGCGCTCCCGCGCCGTGCAGGATGCGCTTGCCGGGATGACGGAAGCCGCGGAAGAACAATTCGGCGGCATCAAAGTAACGAAAACGTTCGCGGTGGAGCATATCGCGCAAGCCCGCTTCGACGGGACGGTCGACCATATCCGCGACAATCAGCTTCGCCTCGTGCGGATGACGTCCTTGTTCCAGGCGCTCATCCCGTTCGCCGGCGCGCTGTCGCTGGCGTTAGCGATCACATACGGAGGGATGATGTCCATCCGCGGACAGTTGTCGCTTGGGAACTTCGTTACATTGACGCTTTACCTGCGCATGATCATGACGCCGCTGCAGCAGATTGGCAATGTCATCAATACGATGCTTCGTTCCCGCGCGTCGCTCGACCGGCTCAACCGGCTCATGGAAGAAGAGCCGGATATCCAGGAGGCGGAAGAGGCGGCAGCGCTGCGTCCGGGGGAGGCGGAGCTGGAGCTTCGCCATCTGTCCTTCGCTTACCCGGACAGCGGCACCCCCTCGCTGCAGGATATCAGCATCCGCGTCGCTCCGGGCAAGACGCTCGGCATCGTCGGCAAAACGGGAAGCGGCAAGACGACGCTCGTCAAGCTGCTGCTGCGGGTATACGATCCGCCGGAGGGAAGCGTCTTTATCGGCGGCGGCGATATCCGGCATCTGATGCTGGAGAGCCTGCGCACGCAGATTGCCTACGTCCCGCAGGACGGATTTTTGTTCAGTACGACGATTCGCGACAATATCGCTTTTTATAACCGCGAGATCGATGACGGGCCGGTTCAGGAAGCGTCGAAGCTGGCGGACATTTACCGCAATATCGAGGAATTTCCCGACAAATTCGGCACGAAGCTGGGCGAGCGGGGACTTACCTTGTCCGGCGGCCAGCGCCAGCGCACCAGTCTGGCCCGCGGGCTCATCAAGAACGCGCCGATCCTTATCCTGGATGACAGCGTCAGCGCCGTGGACGTCGTGACTGAGTCCACCATCTTGGCGAATCTGCGCCGCGCCCGCAAAGGCTTGACGACGCTGATCATCGCTCACCGCATCAGCGCGGTGCGCCATGCGGACGAGATCGTCGTCCTCGATGAGGGACGGATTGTGGAGCGCGGCACGCATGCCGAGCTGCTCCGCCAGGGCGGATACTATGCTTCGCTCTATGCGATTCAGGAGGAGGGGATGCTCGATGCGTGAAGCAGCCAGCGCGAAGCCGAATGCCGCGCAGGACATCTCGCGCGAGGATCGCATGCGCTCCTTCACCGCGATGCTGGCTTATGCCAAGCCGTACCGGCTCACCTTCCTCGCGGTGTTCGCCTGCACCTTCTTCGCCATCGGCGCGGATCTGCTGCAGCCGTATCTGGTCAAGGTGGCGATCGATGAGAACATGCTGACGGGCGCGCACGGGACAGATACGCTGCTGCTGCTCGGCGGCTGCTACTTCCTGCTGGCGGCGGTCAGCCTGGTCTTCTCCTACGTCCAGGCGAATCTGATGCAAAAGGTCGGGCAAGGCATCGTCGGCCAGCTTCGTAAAGATCTGTTCCGCCATATTTCGAAGCAGTCGATGTCCTTCTTCGACCGCAATCCGATCGGCAGTCTCGTGACGAACGTCTCCAGCGATACGGAGACCATTAACCAATTTTTCACGCAAGTGCTCTTGAGCCTGGTGCGCGACGGCTTGTCGCTATTGCTGGTCGTCGCCTTCATGTTCTCCCTGGATGCGCAGCTCGCGCTGTACTGCCTGCTGCTGTTCCCGGTCATCTTCGCTATCGCGGCCGCCTTCCGTTCGCTGCTGCGCTCGGCGTACCAGCGGGTGCGGGGGGAGCTGTCGCGGCTTATCGCTTTTCTGGCGGAGAACTTGGCGGGGATGAGCTTGATTCAAGCGTTCCATCAGGAAAAAGAGCAAACCGACCAGTTCACCCGCCGCAATCGCAGCTATTTGCGCGAAAATTTGCGGGAAGTGCGCACGAGCATTTTGTTCAACCGCTCGTTCGATATGCTCGGCAATCTGTCCGTTGCCTTCGTCGTCTGGCTGGGCGGCATGGCCGTCCTGGACAAAGCGCTGGAATTCGGGGTGCTCTATGCCTTTATCAATTATATTCGCCAATTTTTCCAGCCCATCAACCAGATTACCCAGCAATGGAACACGCTGCAGTCGACGACGGTGTCGATGGACCGTCTCTGGCGCATTTTCCGCGTCCAGCCGCAGGTAACCGACCCGGAACCCGGGCAGACGGTTGCGGTGAAGCCGGAGGAGGTTCTCGGCCAGGTGGACTTCAACCATATCCGCTTCGCCTATGTCGAGAACCGCGATGTGCTGCATGATCTCGACTTGCATATCGCTCCCGGGGAATTCATCGGGATTGTCGGCACGACGGGCGCGGGCAAAAGCTCGCTCGTCAGCCTGCTGGCGCGCTTCTATGATGTCCGCCAGGGCAGCGTCGAGATCGACGGCGTCGACATTCGCCGGCTGAAGCAGGAGACGCTGCACCGGATCGTCGGCCTGGTCCAGCAGGACCCGTATCTCTATTCCGGCACCATTGTCGACAATGTCCGCCTGTTCCAGGAGGATGTGCCGCGCGAGAGGGTCATCTGGGCCTGCCAGGCGGTCGGCGCGGACAGCATGATCAAGCGGCTCAAGCACGGCTATGACACGCGCCTCTCCGAACGGGGCAGCGGGCTGTCCGCCGGCGAACGCCAGCTGATCTCCTTCGCCCGGATTCTCGTGTTCGAGCCGCGCATCCTCATTCTCGACGAGGCGACGGCTCATCTGGATTCGCATACCGAGCGCCTCATCCAGCAGGCCTTGAATGTCGTCTCGAAGGGCAGGACGACGATTGTTATCGCCCATCGCCTCTCGACGATTCAACATGCCGACCGCATCATCGTCATGAGCGGCGGCCGCGTCATCGAGGAGGGCGATCACGAGGCGCTGCTGAAGCGGGGCGGCAGCTACGCCGAACTGGTGCGCCATTCCCGCACCGGCGGCACGGAGCTGCAGGCGTCGATGTAGCGCGCCGGCTTCTTCGCCAGGGTGGACAGACCTTGTCCCCCGTCTGCCCGAATCTGCTCGAAGTTGAATCGAAGCCTTTGCGAACCCGCATGGACGGCATCCATGCGGGTTTTTATATATCCCGGGCGGAGGCGGGCGGCTCGATTCCTGCATGGGTGCAGCTTTTTCCCCTTCAGAAGGGAGATGCGGCTGAAATTCCTGCACAGCTGCATCTTTTCGCCCCAAATCCCTGCTAACTCAGCCAAAACAGTGGAAATTGCTGCGCATTTGCAGGATTGCCTTTTTCCCGATCTGGCGTCAAGAAAAAAGCTGCAGAATTGCAGTATTGACCGAAGAATTAGCCGAAGAATTAGCCGACGCAGCCGGACGGCGGGGACAAGCCCCTGCTTCCGCCGAGCGAGGAATGTTCACGTGATTGCTACATTTTATAGCTAGATGGAGTCATGTCAGCCGTAAGCAACTCGGTTACACTGTGGAAGTGTGATCTAGATCACATTTCGTAACGGAAAGGTTGGGATATGTATGAACATGAAAACCGCCAGCATCCTGCTTGGGACGCTGCTGTCTGCCACGCTCGCCATCCCGGCGTTCGCGCATGACGGATGGTCGCAGACGAACAGTCCCGTCATCGGCGCGGGCGAGGTCGCCTATGTCGACATGATGCTCGGCAATCATTCCAATGAGCACCGCAGCTACCGCATCGCCGGCCAGTGGAGCACCGATTCCTCGAAAGTATACGTCATGAACCCGGCGGGCAAAAAGATCGACATTACCGATACGCGCTTCTATACGGGCGAAGCGGCGACAGAGACGGAGCCGGCGCTTAATAACTATTTTGTCTCTTCCTTCTCCTCTTCCCAGCCTGGAGCCTATATCGTCTCGGTCGAGGGAGACAGCATCTTCAAGGGAGCCGATGCGGCGAGCCGCACCTTGCGCAGCGCCAAATCGTTCGTCGCCGTCATGGACATCCCGACGATGAAGCGGGCCTCCTTGCTGACCGGCTTCCAGCGTCAAGTGAGCCCGGACCGCGCCGAGCTGGTGCCGTTGTTCAATCCGGCAGCGGCGCAAGCCGACACCTCCGCAGAAGTCCAATTGCTGCTGAAAGGCAAGCCGCTGGCCGACACCGAAGTATCGCTTATCCGCCGCAGCAATTCGGAGGCGGTGACCGTAAAGACGGATGCCAAGGGCATCGCCAAGTTCAAGCTGGGCGGCGCCGATTATTATTTGCTGCGCGCCAAGCCGGCTACCAATGAGAAGCGCGAGGGCGAGTATGATACCGTCAGTTATGAAGCGACGATGACCTTCATCGTCCAGAACGGCACCTACGAGCTGCCGGGCACCCCATCCGAAGCGAAGCCGCAGGTGTTCCTGAACGGCAAGGCGCAGCCGGATGACTCGTTCTCGTTCGCCAACGGCACGCTGATGGCGGATGCGGCCTGGGCGGAGGAAGCTTTTGGAAATAAGAGTAAGATCGCCGCATCTGCGGTCTCGCTGCGGGACGCGGCTTCCGAGGCGGGGGCCGTGCTGGAATATTTGCCGGCGGTCGGAGCGAACCGCGCCGCCGTCTATTTGTACCTGACGAAATAATACCAGCTTCCCCTGGGCGGGCCGCTGCATCAGGTGGAGGCCCGTCTGCCCGGGAATAGAAGCACGTCAGAAGTCAGGAGGAACGTTTATGGGAAAATGGAAGGGGAATTCGAGACAACCCGTCTATTGGCTGGGGATAGCCGCCTTGCTGTTCTCCCTTCTGCTTCATCCGCTGACCGCATCCGCTCATGCGAATCTGGCGTCATCGAAGCCGCTGGCGGATGCGGAGCTGGACACGGCGCCGTCGGAGATACGCATCACGTTCACCGAGGGCATCGATGCGAAGCTGAGCTCGCTCACATTGTGGGACGAGGATGGACGCGAGATAGGCGGCGCCGTAACCGGGGAAGGCGACGACACGCTGGTCAAGGCCCTTCCCGAGCTGAAAAACGGCGTTTATAAGGTGAAGTGGCAGGTGCTGTCGGTGGATACGCATGTCACCGAGGGCTCGTATCGGTTCGCGGTTGGGACGACGCTGGATAAGAGCGGGCCCGCGCCGACCAAGTCGCTGGATGACGACGAAGCGCCGCAAGCGAAGCCGGACAGCGGCTCCCCGGGAGAGGACGGGAAGCCCGCTTCCGTTAACCCCGGCGCTCCGGCAGAGGGGACGACGCCGCCGGACCGGAGCGGGCCGAAGCCTTCGGCGGGCCAGGCCGAGCGAGCGGAGCCTGCCGCAGCCAAGCCGGCCGGCGGCGAGGCGGACGCCGGAGCGTCCGGCGCAGACAAGGCGGGCACGCGTCAGCCGGCTGCCGATCAGGCGAAGGAGCCGAAGGCGCGGCCGACTGCGCCCGCTTCGTCCGGCTCCGGAAGCGGCGCCCCCCGGGAAGCGGCCGCATCGCCGGCCGGGGAGCCTGGCGGATCGGACCCGGCCAAGGGGCAGCAAGCTCCGTCGGTCCAGGCCCCAGCAGCCGAAGCAGCACCATCGGCCGGCCAAGAGAGCGGAAGCCGGGAAGGGGATGCCGCTTCCCCGAAGCCATCCGATCCACCTGGCTCGGAACGTGATCAGGGAAGCGCGGCGGACGGAGAAGAAGCCTCTGCACCCGGCGGTCAGGACGTCCGTTCAGCGGATGGGGCTGCGCCTGAGGCCGATCACGCCCATCGCCATCATGACCATACATCCGGCCATACGGCGCACAGTACAGGCATGACCGATCGGTGGAACACCGTGATCCGGATTGTCAATGTACTGACGACAGCCGCCTTATTTGCCCTCCTGTACCATCATTATGCGCTCGGAAGGGGAGGACCGCGGCTGGCGGACATGGCTGCACGGACGCATAAGGCGGCACAGGCTGTCGCGCTTGCGGCCGCATTCCTCTATGCGCTGACCTATGCGGCGCATATGCTGCTGCTTGCCGCGCAGTTGACGCCTGCCGGCTCCGGCGCCAGTTCTATGGCCTCCACGGCATGGACATTGGCCGTCTCGACGCGCGTCGGCTTGACGGACGGAGCGCGCATCCTGCTGGCCGCCGTATTATGCGGGACGCTGCTCATGGGGCGGCGGTCGCCTCATCGGCCGATGGCCGTCCTGCGGTGCCTGCTGCTGCTCGGCCTGGCGCTGACCTTCCCGCTGACCGGCCATGCCGTCTCGGGTTCCCCGCTGCAGGCGGCGGCCGCTGTCGTCTCGCATGCGCTGCATTTCGCGACGGCAGGCATCTGGTTCGGCGGACTGGCCGGGCTGTTGCTCGTCACCCGGAGCTTGCGCCGGAAGCCCGATGCGGATGCTTTCGCGGAAGCAGGCCGCCTATGGTCGGGCTTCTCTGCCGCCGCCCTGCCATTTACGGTCATCACGGTGGTGACCGGCTTAGTGCTGGCGGTGATGCATGTCGGCAGTTGGGAGGCGCTCTATGCGTCGCCGTACGGACAGACGCTTCTCGTCAAAAGCGCGCTCTATGCGGGCGTGCTCGTGATTGCCGCCTTCCACCGCTTCCTGTGGCTGCCCGCGTTCGTGAAGCAGGAAGGCGACCCGGAGCGGGTCCGGGTCTTTCTGCGCGGCGTCAGTCTGGAGGCGGCTTGCGGCGCGGTTATATTTATCATCGCCGGGATGTTATCCACCGGAATGCCGCCGGGCTTGGGATAAATGACACCCTTTTGACTTTGGAATCAACTTTCATCGTCAAAAGGGTGTTCTTTTATTCATTTCCAGAATATAATAGATATTAATTTAGAATTATTATTGATTAGCTGCATTGGATGTGATACATTAGTTGATGAAAATGATAATTATTATCACTTAATAGTGATTTAATTCGACTGGACTAACGGAGGGGATTTGATGAAGGAATCGAAGTTAATGACTACGAATCAGGGTGCGCCCGTTGCCAATAATCAGCAATCGAAAACCGCCGGGGCGCGCGGTCCCGTGCTGCTGGAAGACTATCATCTTATCGAGAAGCTGGCTCATTTCGATCGGGAACGCATTCCGGAGCGGGTCGTGCATGCGCGCGGAGCAGGCGCGTTCGGCGTGTTCAAGCCTTACCGGAGCATGGCGAAGCACACGCGGGCGGCGTTTCTGCAAGATCCCGATGTAGAGACTCCCGTCTTTGTCCGGTTCTCGACCGTGATTCACGGGGGGACCTCCCCGGAGACCGTGCGGGATCCGCGCGGATTTGCCGTCAAATTTTATACGACGGAAGGCAACTACGATCTGGTTGGCAATCATCTTCCGATTTTTTTCATCCGCGACGCCATCAAATTCCCGGACATGGTCCACTCGCTGAAGCCGGCCCCGCATACGAATGTGCAGACGCCGGACCATTATTGGGACTTCATGTCACTGTCTCCGGAGTCCACGAATATGATGACTTGGCTCTTCTCGGACCTCGGCATTCCCGCCACTTACCGCGAGATGGACGGCTTCAGCGTCCACGCGTTCAAATGGGTCAATGAAAAAGGCGGCGTCGTGTACGTCAAATATACATGGAAGTCGCTGCAGGGCGTGCGCGGGTTGAGCGTGGAGGAAGCGGAGCGGATTCAAGCCAAAGATTTCAGCCATGCGACGCGAGATCTGCATCAGGCGATTGAAGAGGGCCGCTGCCCGGAATGGGAGCTGTGCGTTCAAATGCTTGAGCCTTCGCGGCTGGACGATTTCGACTTCGACCCGCTCGATCCGACGAAGGTATGGCCCGAAGCGATGATACCGATGATGAAGGTAGGCCGGATGACGCTGAATCAGAACCCGGACAATTATTTCGCCCAGGTCGAGCAGGCGGCGTTCTCCCCTAGCGCGCTTGTGCCCGGGATTGAACCGTCCGAGGACAAATTGCTCCAAGGCCGTCTCTTTTCCTATCCGGATACGCAGCGGCACCGTCTCGGTCCGAATTATTTGCAGATCCCGGTGAACTGCCCGTTCGCGCGGGTAAGGAATCATCAACGGGACGGGTTGATGACCGTGAAGCAGGATACGTCCCCGATCAACTACGAGCCGAACAGCCATGCCGGGGCATATGCTGAAGCGGGCGAGGCTTATGCCGAGAGCGAAACGGTTGTGGCAGGAACGACGATGCGCCGCTCGATAGACAAGACGAATAATTTCGGCCAGGCCGGAGAGAAGTACCGTGAGATGTCCCCGGAGGAACAAGATCGGCTCGTGCAAAACCTGGTGAACGATCTGAAGCAGGTACGCCCCGAAGTTCAAATGCGGGCGCTGTGCAATTTCTTCCGGGCCGATGCGGAGTATGGAATGAAGCTTGCGGCCGGACTCGGCGTGGATATTAGCGAATATTTGCAGCATGTACCGCGTTCCTAGCGCGATGATATAGAGGTTTGGATTGTCTTTTGAAAATTCTGTGAGGAAAGGAATGGGGCACGTGAATCATAACAAGGTGGAAGCATCGGTTGTTCGGCAGGGCAAGGATAAAAAAATGCATATGACGCAGCAACGAGAGGCCGTCTATGCTTGCATCCGTCAAGCGGCATCCCCTATGACCGCAATGGACGTATTTCTGGCGTTGAAGTCGGGCGGGCAGCTGGTTTCCCTCTCTACCGTCTACTGCAGTCTGAAGTATTTCGTCAAAAAAGGACTTGTTCACGAGCTTCAAGACGATCAGCTCTCCAAGCGTTACAAGCATGCCTGCCCCATATGCCGCGGCGCATAACCGGCCGTACAATGTTTATCACGAGGTTCCTTGAACCGTATGCGATAGGAAGCCCTTTGCAGAACCGCTGCAGAGGGCCTTTCCTCTGCTTGCCGCCGCGTGGCATTCTTTGAAACAAAATATTATATTATCGAAAATATATTTAAAATAATATTTCAATCGCGTATAATAAAGCTAACTTGGAAATGCTTCATTCATCCACTTTCTCATATCACCCCGCAAGAATAGCCTGCCCCTGTACAACGAATGTGCTAAACTCCGCTTTTACTTTATATGGTTACTATAAGTGTCAATTGCATCGTGCCGTTTTGATTTTCGAATGGGAGGGGGAGATAACGATGCGGATTGTCATGCCGAACCGCCCTTATCGGACCATCATTGGCCTGATGTCAGGCACGTCGCTGGACGGAATCGATGCCGCCGTTGTCCGGGTGCAAGGAAGCGGGACCGGAACGGAAGTCGAGCTGCTGGCGTTTCATTGCATCGAATATGATGCTGAGCTGCGCGGCAGGATAAAGCGATTATGCGGAAAAGAGCAATCCGATGCCGCCGACCTCTGCATGATGAATGCTTATCTGGGGCAGCGGTTCGCGGCGGCCGCCCGGGAAGCGGCAGACGCTGCCGGGATCCCGATGGAAGACATCGATCTGGTCAGCTCCCACGGGCAGACGGTCTGGCATCAGCCGATGGCGGATAGCGAAGATCCATATTGTGTTCCCTCCACGCTGCAAATCGGAGATTTGTCCGTCATCGCGAAGCTGACAGGGCGGCCCGTGGTCGGGGATTATCGCCCCGCCGACATGGGCGTCGGGGGCCAGGGGGCCCCGCTTACCCCCTATGCGGATTATATCTTTCACCGCCATGAGCGCATGGGCCGCATTGCCCAGAATATCGGCGGGATCGGGAACTGCACGGTCGTTCCGCCCGGGGCCGATGCGAATCAAGTAGCTGCCTTCGATACCGGACCAGGCAATATGCTGATTGACCAGGCCGTCTACCGGCTGTCGGAAGGGGCGCTGGCCTATGACCGCAATGGCGGCTGGGCCGCCCAAGGCCAGGTGAGCGAAGCATGGCTGTCTGAGCTGCTGGAGCATCCTTACTATGCCCAGAAGCCGCGGAAGACGACGGGCAGAGAAATGTTCGGCGAGGCATATGCCACGGCTTTGATTCACGACGGTCTGCAGCGGGGCTTGCCGGCTGCCGATATCGTGGCGACCTTCACGATGCTGACGGTTCGGACCATCGCGGGCGCATATCGGGACTTTATATTCCCTGAGCATGACATCCATGAAGTGATCGTCAGCGGCGGCGGGGCCCGCAACGAGACGATGATGAGGTGGCTTGCGGCGGAGCTGCCCCAACAGCGGGTCCAGCGCTCCGATGAGGTTGGCTTGCCTGCCGATGCGAAGGAGGCGATTGTCTTCGCCGTGTTGGCGAATGAATTTGTGCACGGGATCGCGAATCAGCTCCCTTCCGTTACCGGAGCGTCGCGTCCAACCGTCATGGGCAAGCTTGCCCTTCCGTGAACTCCGAGGCGGAGCATGAATGACATTGAACGGAGTTTGCTATCCGATACGACAAGAAGGGGGTTTTTCCATGAAAAAATGGGATCTGTCGGCAGCCGGGCAGCTAGGCCTGTGCGAGGAAGGACTGCAAGCCGCTTGGACGCCGCTCGATAACGCGATAGAGCAGGGAATTATCCCCGGGGGCGTGGCTCTTATTGGACGCCGCGGCCATGTGGCGGCTTATGCCGCCGGGCATGCGTTCCTCAGCGAGGATCGTTCCATTCCGGCCAGCGTGGAGACGATCTATGACTGCGCGTCATTGACGAAGGTCGCCGTCACGCTGGCGCTCATGCTCATCTTGATGGATCGGGGCCAAGTTCGGCTTGCCGATCCGGTGGCGCAGCATATCCCCGCATTTGGAACCGCGGGGAAGGCAGAGGTTACGATCGGGCAATTGCTGGCCCATACCTCGGGCTTGCCCGCGCATCGCGATCTGTATTCGCACGGCTGGACGCCGCAGCGGATCCATGACGCGATCTGCGCGATGGAACCGGACTATCCGCCAGGGACGCGCTGCGTCTATAGCTGCCCGGGTTATATGATCCTCGGCGGCATTATCCGGCAGCATTTCGGGCGTCCGTTGGAGGAAGCGGCCTGGATCGAGGTGCTGCAGCCGCTCGGAATGACGGCGAGCCGGTATAACCCGCCGCCGGAATGGAAGCCGCGCATCGCGGCGACAGAATACGATGCGGCGCTGGGCGAGTACCGCTGGGGCTTCGTGCACGATGAGAACGCCTATGCGCTTGGCGGGGCGGCGGGCAATGCGGGGCTGTTCTCGACCGCCTCGGATCTGCTGCGGTATGCCCGCATGTGGCTGGCCTTGGCAGGCAGCGCCAGTTCCGCGGACAGCGCGGCGAACGCTTCCTTAAGCCGCTCCCGGACAGAGGATGGCCCGGAAGCCTTCATATTGTCGCGCGAGGCCGTGAAGGAAGCGCTGCGAAGCCATACCCTTGACATACCGGGAGCGAATCGGGGGCTGGGATGGGTGCTGCACGGAGACCCGGCCGATGTTGGCGGGGAGGGGGTGTCTCCATTCAGCTTCGGCCATACGGGCTTCACCGGAACGAGTCTCTGGATCGATCCGGCGCAGGATCTAATTTTAATTCTGCTGACGAACCGCGTACATTACGACCGGGGCAACTCGATCGCGGCGCTCCGCCGGCAGTTCCACGAGGCAGCCGTAGCGGCCATACAGAACTCATACCTATATGAAAACCTTGGGAAGTACATCCAAACCATGCGAAGTACATCCAGAACCTGGCGAGTACATCAAATCCTTGGCAAGCGCATCCGACGGGATGCCGGCCAGGGATTTTTTTGCTGGCGGCCGGGCTTTGCCGAAATGATTGAGCAGCTTGGCTTGGACACACAGAGAGCGCATCTATTGCGGCAGCTTACATATTGGCGGATTGCGTCTGCTCACCAGAAGGTGGCAGTGCAATAGAATGGCGCACTTCAGCAAAATGTGGCTCTTCAGCAAAATGTGACTGTTTGCCAATGTGGTTGTTCAACAGATTTCGGGAGGGAAGACCATTCAGCATCGGATGAGTTACGGCAGTTGGATTGGCGCACGTTGAGATAAACGGCAATGGGTCTGTCGAAACCAGGTCCAATGTATCTGTCAGGTCTTTGATCCACTCTTCCCTCGGTTCAGAAAGAGAAAGCACACGCTGGCACGACAAGCGGCAGGAGGCGAACCGAAACGATGGAGCAGGCGAGCAAGCAGTAGGACCAAGTAGTTGAATCCAGAAGACGGAATAGCAAAAATGTGGTGCCAACGAAGGTTCCCCTTCAGCGCGCCCCTGAACCGATGGGAGTTTGCCTATAAGGCGGCAGGTGGGCAAGCCACTGCGGCTCTCTGAATCGATGGGATAGTGAAGCTAAGGAAGAAAACGTTGCATGTACCGGACCGAGTTTCTGCACCGATGGGATATTGAGCCTAAGTGGGAGAGAAGCAACCTCCCTTCGCATACCTGAACCGATGGGAGACGGCCTATAAGGCAGCAGGTGTGAGCCATCCCCAAGCCAGCTTCTGAATCAATGGGATAGTGACGCTAAGGAAGAAAATGCAGCATGTACCCGAACGAGTATCTGATTCGATGGGATAGTGAGCCTGAGAGGAGAGGAGCAATCTCCGGCGCGCCTCTGCGCCGATGGGATAGTGAATCCGAGTGGAGAAGAAGCCACCTCCCCTTGGCGCGCCCCTGAGCCAGGGGCCCGGGCCTCCTCACAGGCATTACATCAAATGTAAGGTATGTGCTTCCATAATATACATATGTACACTATGAGAGGACATCGAAACCGCAGTGTCCGCATAGTAAAAACAAGGAAAAATAGTTGTTGATCTTTCGTTCGCATCGTTTATAATGATGAAAAATTATTTATAGAAACAGTGTATCTATTATCGGTACAGTTGCCTTGCTGAATTAAAAAGGGGAAGAGGTGAGGAAGTGTCGCTCAAGACGCTGGCCAAATCGCTTGAATTGCTCGATTGCTTTACATCGGATCATCCGATATGGGGGGTACGTGATTTAGCGAAGAAGCTGGGAATGCACCACTCGGTCGTGCACCGCATCGTAAGTACGTTTGAACAGCACGGCTTTCTCATTCAGAACAGAGACACGCAGAAATACCACCTCGGCTTGAAGCTGCTGGAGTACGGCAAGGTTGTCACCGAGCAGCTCAATATCCAGCAATATTTTCAGCCGATATTGAAGGAAATTGCGAATTTGACCGGAGAATCGGTATACCTGAATATGCTCGAAGGGAAGGAGGGCGTCTGTGTATCCATCGTCCTCAGCTCGAAGGATATTCAATATCTGATTCCGGTCGGCGACCGCTCGCCGCTGTATGCTGGAGCGTCGCAGAAGGTGATGATGGCCTATCTATCCGAGGAGCTTCAGGAGGAAATCATCCAGGAAGGCCTGACGGCCGTCACTTCCCGAACGATAACGAATCCGCTCCGCTTACGGGCCCAGTTGGCGCAAATCAAGGAGGAGGGCTGGTGCATTTCCGTCGGGGAGTATACGGAAGATGTCGTCGGCATTTCCGTCCCGATGCTGGACAGTCATCGCCGCATTCTTGGCTCCATTACGATTGCCGGGCCAAGATACCGGATCGACGACGAGAAATGCGAGTCGTACTTGCGTATTTTGATTGACCAAGTCCCTTTAATACGTCAAAGCTGCAATATTATATCGCATATGTGGTAATCAGGGTTCACATTTTTACACAGCCGCACTTTATTTAGATAATGAGATACCGCTTTAAAGGGGGAGGGGTTGCTCTTGCTACAATTCATTACTCGACGTCTGTTGTACCTCATTCCAAGCTTGCTCGGCATCGTGCTCATCACGTTCATTCTGTCCAGAGTGCTGCCGGGCGACCCTGCTCTGATGATTGCCGGAGAACAAGCGCCGCAGCATGTGGTGGAGAACATTCGCGCCCAGCTCGGGCTGAACGAGCCGCTGTACGTTCAGTTCGGCGCTTATATCAAGCAGCTGGCCCAAGGGGATCTGGGGATCGCCTGGCACACGGGACACACAGTGCTGGAGGATTTCGCCGTCCGTCTCCCGGCCACGATTGAGCTTGGCTTCGCCAGTCTGTTGATTGCGTTGTTGGTCGCGATTCCGGTAGGCATTGTGGCCGCCACGAAAAAAGAATCGATTGTGGATCACATCTCCCGCGTTTTTTCACTAATCGGCGCCTGCATGCCGGTCTTCTGGCTGGGACTGCTGCTCATCCTGTTTTTCTATTCCAAGTTCGGCATTGCGCCCGCTCCTATGGGCCGAATCGGCGGAGATATCCTCCCGCCCACTCATATTACCGGCTTGTATCTGGTGGACAGCTTGCTTACGGCGGATTGGGTCGCCTTCAAGCAATCCTTATCCCATCTCATTCTTCCGGCCATTTGCCTTAGCGCCGGCACGATGGCCATCATCGCCCGCATGATGCGTTCCAGCATGCTGGAGGTCATCGGCCAGGATTATATCCGAACGGCCCGAGCCAAAGGGCTCAACGAGCGTTCCGTCGTGTACAAGCATGCTCTGGCCAATGCGTCGATTCCGACGATTACGATGGTCGGTCTCCAGATCGGCTACCTGCTCGGGGGCGCGGTCATCACGGAAACGATCTTCGCCTGGCCCGGGGTCGGAAGCTATGTCACGGAGTCGATTCTCGCGACAGATTACGCCCCGATTCAGGCGTTCACGCTGCTAAGCGCCGTCGTATACAGCGGCATCAATTTGCTGGTCGATGTCATCTATGGCTTAATCGATCCGCGCATTCGCTATGAATAATCCATCTCTCATGTCATGACATCTTAGGAGGTGCAACCGTGATGAAAGCATCAACCTCATCGTCCGCTGCAATCGCGGCGGCGAGCGAGACGTCCATGCTGCAGGAGTTCTGGCATGGGCTGCGGCAGTGGAGCAAGCTGTTCCTTCGCAACAAGCTTGCCGCGCTCGGCCTCTTCCTGATCGTGCTGTGGACGCTCCTGGCTATCGCCGCGCCGCTGGTCGCGCCCTATGCGCCGGATGCCACGCAGTTGGATGCGAAGCTGCAAGGTCCGAGCGGGGAGCATTGGTTCGGGACCGACCAGTTCGGCCGGGATATTTTCAGCCGTGTCGTCTACGCGGCGCGCATCTCGATCTGGACCGGGCTTATCGCCGTCGGAATTTCCTTCTTCATCGGCGTTCCGCTCGGCGGCATCGCCGCTTATTACGGCGGCTGGATCGGGAATGTGATTATGCGCGTCATGGATATTTTTCTGGCGTTCCCTTCGCTCATTCTGGCGATGGCGATCGCGGCCGCCATGGGCCCCGGCCTCGTCAGCGCGATGATGGCCGTTGGCGTCGTCGGCATTCCGGAATTCGCCCGTCTGATGTACAGCCAGACCATCTATTTGAAGGAGCGAGAATTCGTGGAGGCGAGCCGTTCCATCGGGGTCAAGGACGGCACCATTCTGGTCCGGCATATTTTCCCGAATGCGCTCGCGCCGCTGCTCGTCCGCATTACGCTCGGGATGGGCTTCGCCATCTTGACGGCGGCGAGCTTGAGCTTCCTCGGTCTCGGCGTGCGCCCGCCGCTGGCGGAGTGGGGGGCGATGATATCCGAAGGCCGCGAGTACATTATTACCGGCGAATGGTGGCTGGTCACCTTCCCGGGGCTTGCCATCGCAACAACGATTCTTGGCTTCAATCTGCTTGGCGACGGACTGCGTGACGTCCTTGATCCGCGGCTGCGCACAAGCCGGAAATAAGCGATATTTTTCAGACGAATATTCAGGGGGAGGAAACAATGATGAAACGAAGCAACTTGACGATGGCTCTTGTATTGACACTCATCTTGGCTCTGGTTGCGGGCTGCGCGCCGAAGGCGAACCAGTCCGGGGGAGACAGCGCCGCCGGCTCGGGCGAACAAACGAACGCAACGGGCAGCGGCTCCGGCAGCAAAACGCTGACCGTCGCCTATTCCGAAGGCGGGCAGACGCTCGATCCGGCGGAAGCGAACGATCTGACGTCGGATACGCTGGTGCTGTCCACGTATGATCAGCTTGTCACGTACGGCGTCAAAAACGTAGATGGCGCGGATATCGCCGCCACGGAAGAAATCAAGCCGATGCTGGCCGAGTCATGGGACGTATCCGATGACCAGAAGACGTATACGTTCAAGCTGCGCCAGGACGTGAAGTTCCATAGCGGCAATCCGCTCGATGCGGATGCGGTCGTGTTCTCGCTCGATCATATCAAAAACTCGAACTCGGGCGGGTTCCTGTATCAGCAAGCCTCCATCGAGTCGTACCGCAAGGTGGACGACCATACGGTGGAAGTGAAGCTGGAGCGCCCGAACCATATGTTCCTGCAAATTTTGGCGATGTACTCCTTCTCCGTCATCGATCCGAAAGCGATCGAAGGGGATCCGAGTGAATTTCTGAAGACGAAGACGGCGGGTTCCGGGCCATTCAAGCTGGAGAAATGGGATCCTTCCTCCGAGGCGGTATTCGTGGCGAATGACGATTACTGGCAGGAGCGCGCCAAGCTGGACAAAGTCGTCATGAAGTTCATGAAGGAAGCTTCGTCCCGCACGATGATGCTGAACAAGGGCGATATCGACCTGGCTATGGAGTTTCCGCCGAAGGATGTCGATACGCTGAAGCAGAACACCGGGCTGACCGTGCGCTCTGATGCGAGCAACCGCATTTTGTACATGGGTCTGAACAATAACATGAAGCCGTTCGACAATCCGAAGGTGCGCCAGGCGATCGCCTACGCGATTCCGCATGATGCGCTTCTGAAGGATGTCATGTACGGACAAGCCAAGCAAATGAAGAGCATCGTGGCAAGCAATACGCCGGGTTTTTCCGATAATGGCTACGAGTATGAATACAACCTGGACAAAGCGAAGGAACTGCTGAAGGAAGCGGGCTACGAGAATGGCTTCTCGTTCGACTTCACGCTCGGCTCTGGCTTCAAAGACTGGGAAGACGCCGCCACGGTCATCCAGGCGGAGCTGAAAAAGATCGGCGTCACGATGAACATCAACAAGCTGGCGCGCGCGCAATTCCTGGAACAGCTTCGCACCGGCAATGTGCAGTCCTTCATGTCGAAATGGACCTCTTTCGTCAACGATCCGGAATATCATCTCGGCTTCCTGGTAGATAGCGAGAGCTCTTCCAACTACGTGCATTACGATAATGCGAAGGTCAATGAACTGCTGGATCTGGCGGCTATCGAGACGGACATGACGAAGCGCAATGCCATGTATGATGAGATTCAGGGCTTGATCAATGCGGACATGCCTTATGTGTACATGTACGAATACAACCGCCTCGTGGCGTTCAACAACGACGTGAAGGGGTACATTTTCTTCCCGGATGAATGCTTGCGTTTTTACCCGCTTTCTAAATAAGAGATAACGATCGCAACGGATATAGATACAGGAGGGGATTACGGTGAACGAATGGAAGCAACGCTGGATAGACGAAGTGGAGCAGCGCCAGGACGAATTGCTGGGCTTGTGCTCGAAGCTGATTCAATTCCCGACGGAAAATCCGCCTGGAGACTCGCGTGACATCAGCCAATTCATTATCGACTACTTGGCCGAGGTCGGCATCGAGACGAAGGTGTATGACGCCGGGGATAACATGCTCAATCTGATTGCGGCGATCGGCGATGAGTCCGCGTCGGAACGTCATTTGATCTATTGCGGCCATACCGATGTCGTGCCGGCAGGCGACCGCTCCCGCTGGGACTTCGACCCGTTCTCCGGCGAAGTGCGGGACGGCTATGTGCTGGGACGCGGAGCCAGCGACATGAAATGCGGCTTGGCCGGGCTCATCTTCAGCGTCAAGCTGCTGAAGGAGCTGAATGTTCCGCTCAAAGGCAGACTGTCGCTGCTGATCGTGCCGGATGAGGAGACCGGCGGCCATCTCGGCGTGCCGTGGGTGTTCGAGCGGAAGCTGATCCACGGCACGGCGGCGGTCATCGCCGAGCCGTCGCATCCGCTGCATCCGACCATCGGGCAGAAGGGAAGCTGCTGGTTCAACTTCACGGTGACAGGCACGCCGGGTCACGGCAGCCTGTCGCCTATCCTCGGCGACAATGCGATTATGAAGGCGGCCGCAGCCGTTCAGGCGCTGCAGCAGCTGCATCATTATCCGGTGGAGCTGCCGGAGGAAGTGAAGGATATTATCGAAGTGACGAAGCGCTATATCGCGGAAAAAGAAAATGCCGATTTCTCCGCTATTATCGATCGCGTGTCGGTCAATGTCGGCCTGATCGAGGGCGGAACGAAGACGAACGTCGTGCCTGACCGCTGCACGGTCAGCGTCGATACCCGCCTTCCGTTCGGAGTCGAGCCGGCTCAGGTGCTGGCCGAGGCGAAGCGGCTGCTGTCCGAGATCGGCATCGAGACGGAGCTTCATCCGGAAGGCTTCCAGGGGCGGGCCAACTGGACGCCGCCGACGGATCCGATCGTGGAGGAGCTCGTGCAGCATATTTGCGACGTGAAGCAGGAAGAAGGCTACGGCGTCCTGCAATGGGCTTCCAGCGATGCGCGGCATTTCCGCCGCGCCGGCATTCCGGTGCTGCAATACGGCCCTGCCGATCTGTCCACCATTCACGGCTTCAATGAGAAGGCGCCGGTGCAGGACGTGGTGGACGCGGCCAAGGTGTACACGCTGACGGCGCTCAGCTACTTGGGTGGTGAGTAAGATGGAACCGGTGCTGGCAGTCGAACAGCTGGAAACGGAGTTTGTTACGAACGGGGGCGTCTTCAAGGCGGTGGACGGCGTAAGCTTCCATGTGCACCAAGGCGAGACGCTCGGCGTTGTCGGCGAATCGGGCTGCGGCAAAAGCGTCACCTCCCTGTCCATCATGGGTCTTCTCCCTAAGAAGATTGGCCGGGTGAAGGGCGGACGCATTCAGTTCCATGGGAACGACCTGCTGCAAGTCCCGGAAAAGCAAATGAGGTCCATTCGCGGCAACCGGATCGCGATGATCTTCCAGGAGCCGATGACCTCGCTCAATCCGGTGTTCCGGATCGGCGATCAACTGGCCGAGGCTATCCAGCTTCATAAGAAGCTGAAGCGCAAGGAAGCGATGCGGCATGCCGTCGACATGCTGCGCAAGGTCGGCATTCCGCATCCCGATTCGGTGGCGCAGGAGTATCCGCACCAGCTCTCGGGCGGGATGCGCCAGCGGGTCATGATCGCGATGGCGATGTCCTGCAATCCGGAGGTGCTGATTGCGGATGAGCCGACGACGGCGCTGGACGTGACCATTCAAGCGCAAATTTTGGATTTGATGCGGCAGCTGCAGGAGGAAGAGAAGACGTCCATCCTGCTCATTACCCACGACCTCGGGGTCGTCGCCGAGATGTGCCACCGCGTCGTCGTCATGTACGCGGGGCAGGTCGTGGAGGAGGCGGATGTGGACACGCTCTTCGAATCGCCGCAGCATCCGTATACGCAGGGGCTGCTGGCCTCGCTGCCGCAGCTCGCCGGGGAGCAGGAGCGGCTGGAGTCGATTCCCGGCACGGTGCCGAGTCCGCTGCAGATGCCGCCGGGCTGCCGCTTCGCCCCGCGCTGCAAATACCGGACGGAAGCGTGCGATCAGGCGCAGCCCGCGCTGACGGACTTGGGCGGGGGGCACCGTTGCCGCTGTCTGCTCGTCGAGAAGGGGGTGGCGCGATGACGGCATTGCTGCAAGTGCGCAATCTGAAAAAGCATTATCCGATTCGCAAAGGTCTCCTCAATAAGCAGGTCGGCTCCGTGAAATCGGTGGATGGCTTGAACTTCGATATCTATGAAGGCGAGACCTTCGGCATCGTCGGCGAATCCGGCTGCGGCAAGTCGACGACGGGCCGCTCCGTCTTGCGCCTGATTGAACCGACGGAAGGCGAAATCTGGTTCCAGGGACGCAACATTATGGCGCTCTCTCCGAAGGAGCTGCGCCAGCTTCGCCCCGAGATGAGCATGATCTTCCAGGATCCGTACGCGTCGCTGAATCCGCGCTGGACCGTGCAGCGCATCCTGGAGGAGCCGCTGCAGACCCATCTGCCGATCCGGTCCTCGGAGCGTAAGCGGCGGGTGCAGGAACTGATGGAGCGGGTAGGGCTGTCGGCATTTCAAGCGAACCGTTTTCCGCATGAATTCTCGGGCGGCCAGCGGCAGCGCGTCGGCATCGCCCGCGCCCTGGCGCTCAACCCGAAGTTCATCGTCTGCGACGAGCCGGTCTCGGCGCTGGACGTCTCGATTCAGTCGCAGGTGCTCAACCTGATGCAGGATTTACAGGAGCAAGAGAAGCTGACCTATATGTTCATTTCTCATGATTTATCGGTCGTCAAGTTCCTGTGCACGCGGGTCGGCGTCATGTATCTCGGCAAAATGGTCGAGCTGGCGCCTAAGGGCAAGCTGTATGCAAATCCGCTCCATCCTTATACGAAGGCGCTGATGTCGGCGGTGCCCGTGCCGAACCCGAAGGCGAAGAAGGAGCGCATCGTCTTGTCCGGCGAAGTGCCGAGCGCCAAAAATCCGCCGCAAGGCTGCGCCTTCCACCTTCGCTGCCCGATTGCGTCGGAGCGCTGCCGCACCGTCCAGCCGGAATGGCGGGAGGCGGATGAAGGGCATTGGGTGGCCTGCCACCATATCTAAGGCAGGCCCGTCTAAGGCAGGCCGGCAGAGAGGCTGACAGGTTGCGCTGCAACGTAACTATGATGATATCGACAACTATGACATCGAGCGGAAAAGGAGAGAAAATCATGGCTTTACTGCAAACGTTGCGAATCTATGAAGCGGTAGACAATGCATTTACATCCGGCGAGGCGGTGAAGGAGCTGTTCAAGCCTTATCCGCTGGCCGACGTAAGCGTGCAGCGGGTTCATGGCGAGAAGGGATTTACGGATTTCATCCGCATCCTTATCCCGGGGACGGAAGGCAAGCGCGGGGGCGGACAAGCGCCGAGCTTCGGCATCGTCGGCCGGTTAGGCGGCTTGGGCGCCCGGCCGCAGCGCATCGGGCTCGTCTCCGACGGCGACGGCGCGATTGCGGCGCTGTCGGCCGCATTGAAGCTCGCCGACATGAGCGTGAAGGGCGACCGGCTAAAAGGGGATGTATACATTACGACCCACATTTGCCCGGACGCGCCTACCTTGCCGCATGAGCCGGTCGATTTCATGGATTCGCCCGTTGATATTGCGACGATGAACGAATACGAGGTGCTGGACGAGATGGAAGCGGTCTTGTCCATCGACACGACGAAAGGCAACCGCGTCATCAATCATAAAGGAATCGCCATTTCCCCGACGGTGAAGGAAGGCTATATCCTGCGCGTCAGCGATGATCTGCTTCGCATCATGGAGATGACGACCGGACAGCTTCCGGTCACGTTCCCGGTGACGACGCAGGACATTACGCCGTATGGCAACGGGCTGTATCATATTAACAGCATCCTGCAGCCTTGCGTCACGACCGCCGCGCCGGTCGTCGGCGTCGCGATTACCGCGCAATCGACCGTGCCCGGCTGCGGGACGGGAGCAAGTCATGAAGTCGATATCGCGCTCGCCGCGCGCTTCGCGGTGGAGGTCGCCAAGGAATTCACGAATGAAGTCTGTTCCTTCTATAATAAGGAAGAGTTCGAGCATATGCTTAACCTGTATGGGCCGATGAATGCGCTGCAGACGTTGGGAAAAACGGTGCAATCTTAGACCCTGTATGATCATGCAACGTTTTGCTTAATGCCCCGCCGCAAGAGAGAAAGGAGGCAGCCGGGATGGAACGAAGCGGCAGCCGGCAACGCGTCAAAATAGGTCTCATTACGATAGGACAAGCGCCGCGAACGGATGTGCAGCCATTGATTGAGCGCTGGCTGGCGCCTTGTGCGGATGTTATCCAGCTTGGCGTGCTCGATGGCATGGCGCCGGCGGAGATCGAGCGCGAGCTTGGCCCGCAGGAGGGCGAATTCGTCCTGACGACACGGCTGACCGACGGTCAAGCCGTCGTCTTGTCCGCGGCCAAAACGGAAACAGCAATGCAGCGCTTGATTGACGAGTGCGAACGGCAGGGCTGCCAAGTGATCATTCTGCTCTGCACCGGCGCCTTCCGTCATCTTGCCGCTGAACGAGCCTTATTGATTGAACCGGAACGGATACTGACGCCCGCGATTGCGAACCTGGCTGGCGGGACGCAGATTGGCTTGATCATTCCGCTGGCGGAGCAAGCGGAGGAAATGCGCCAGAAATGGGGCGCGTTCGGCGCCTCGATTACGACGGCAGCCGCTTCTCCCTACACGGCGACGCGGGAACAGCTTGCGGCCGCCGCACAGGATCTGAGAGCTGCCGGGGCCGGAATCATCGTGCTCGATTGCATGGGATACACGCTAGAGCATCAGCAGATCGCCAGACAGGCGAGCGGATGCTTCGCGCTGCTCTCGAGCAGCTTGCTGTTCAAGCTGATAACAGAATTTTGTGAATAAAGGGTAGAACGAGTGGAATCAACAGATGATAACCGCCTGTTGCTTGCGGAAGCGAGCAGCGGGCGGTTTTTTGAGTTGCCTGTTACTTGCACTTACCTGCTCTAAGGCCGCTCTATTTTGGAAAGGATGTACCTTCTCCCGCTCTTAGCTTCACTATCCCATCGGTTCAGACAGGGGGGAACACCTCGGAATGATGACACTTCTAAGTATAGACAGTAAGTATGTATAGGCAGCAAGTATGTATAGCAGCAAGTATGTATAGGCAGCGAGGAATGCCTGTCCCGCCGACACGATGGCAGTGTTGCGGCACGGGGGAAGAGGAGCTCTAGATGCCCATTTATATAGTTAGAAAAGAATCAGGATTCGCCTCGGCCGCTTCTGAACGAATGCGAGAGTGGATATAAAGAAGAAAACAGCGCCTGCACCCGGCGCTGAGTCGATGGGATATTGTGCCTAAGGCCTAAGAAGAGAAAGACTGCAGCATGCAACTGCACCCTTGGCTTTGCCCGAACATTGACTCCGCCCCGTACAACAACAAGGGACTGTCCCATACTCAGTCGCAGGGGAAGACGGGCAACTCGCAGGGTAAGACGGGCAACAGGGAATATAGGTACTTAAAAGACGGCGGCGGGCCAAGCGGCGGAAGAGAGAGGCGGCAGTGAAATCCTGCAAAAGCGCAGGATTTTTCGTAATTTGAGACGCTATTTGATGAAATTCCTGCGTAAGTACATTAATTTTGCTAATTTTCAATTAAAATCCATTATCATGGCTAAAATTCCTGCAGTTTTCAGAGTGTTGAGAAAGTCTATGTTAATTACCCATTCACCGCGTTAATTTGGTATAATGTTCTTATCATAATCCATGGAAAGCGCGGTGTTTGTATGCTTTACACGAATGATCCCAACCCACAACTGGACTATGAACTGGTTTGTCTTGAGCATATGGTTGCCCCTGATCACTTGCTTCGTCATATCGATAAACATATTGATTTTACCTTTATTTTGGACCTTGTGCGTCCTTACTACAGCGAGTCGAACGGCCGACCATCTGTGGATCCCATTGTGTTCTTTAAAATGCTGCTGATCGGCTACTTGTATAACATTCGCTCAGAGCGAGAACTGGAGCGAGTCGTCAACGATTCCCTGGCTTTTCGGTGGTTCTTACGGCTCGGGCTTTCCGGCAAAGCGCCTGACCATTCGATCTTTAGCTGGAACCGGAAAAATCGGTTTAAGGATACTACCGTCTTCCAAGATATCTTCGATAATATCGTTCAGCAGGCGATTCAGCACAACATGGTGGGAGGGCGGCTGCTCTTTACCGACTCCACGCATATCAAGGCAAATGCCAATAACGGACGGTACGAGAAACGAGAAGTCACTTGTACGCCTTATGAATATCTCCAAGAGCTGGAGCAAGCCGTGAATGAGGATCGGGTCGCTTTTGGAAAAAAGCCACTGCCTCCCAAAGAGGAGGCCGAAACCAAGGAACAAAAAGTTAGCTTAACAGATCCGGATAGCGGAAACCTGAATCGGGATGGAAAACCGGAAGGGTTTCATTATTTAGATCACCGCACCGTAGATCATAAATACAACGTGATTACGGACTGCTACGTTACGCCTGGAAATGTGAATGATTCGGTTGTTTATGTGGATCGTCTACTACATCAAATAGAGAAGTTTGGCTGGGAAAAGTCGCTGGAGGCCGTTGCACTCGACTCTGGTTACATGACGGCCTATGTTTGTTACCGTACGAACAAATTAAACATCACGGCAGTTATTCCAGAGCGTTCGACCCGTGAACACGGTGTATTTCCCAAAGAGAAATTTCATTATGATGCAGAAAAGAATGTTTTTATCTGTCCAAACCAGCAAGAACTCACGTACCGCACCACAACACGAAAAGGATTCAGAGATTATAAATCCGATCCCAAACAATGCGCTGCCTGTCCATTATTGAGCAAGTGTAACGAGAACAAAAATAAACAACGCACCATACAACGGCATATCTGGGAAGAACACAAAGAGAAAGTAGTTCAAAACTTCCAGAGTGAGAGCGGAAAAGCCGTTTATGCCCTACGCGCCCAAACCATTGAGCGAAGTTTCGCGGATGCCAAAGTGCTCCATGGACTTCGCTATTGCCGGTTTCGGGGAAGAGACAAGGTGCAGGAGCAAGTGCTAATGACAGCCACTGCACAGAACATAAAAAAGATAGCCACACATCTCGCCAGAAGGGTGGGGTAAAGCAAAGACCCCATCCCCCCTCCATTCTCTCTCACCAAACACCACTTTTTCCCAGCAAAATGATATTACAATGATATTACTTCGTAAAAAACAGGGGTTTTCCAACAGCCTGAGTTTTGCAGGAACCCCTGTAACGGAGTAAACGTCACAAGGAAAAACTGCATTTTGGCAGTTTATTCAGCAATGCGAGCTGTGAGAAGAAAGTTCGGCAAATCGAACTATGAGAAGAAGGAGGGCTGTCTCCCTGCAGCTAAAAACTACTTCATGGGACAGCCCCCAGAAGATGCGTTTAAGTTACGGCGTCCACCAGTTGCCGGAGACGACGATAAGGCTGAGCAGGCGGATGCTGTTGCCGAAGTAGGTGTCGCCGTTGGTCGACTTCGAGGTCGTGTTGCTCCATAAGGAATTGAGCCATTCCTGATTGCTGGAATCGATCATGGCGCTGACGGCGAACGGAGTTGAGAACGGAAGATCGTAGTATGAGACGAGCGGGCTGCCGTTCAGCTTATATCCCGCGCGGATGTTCGCCGGTTTGCTGCCGGTGCTGCTCTTGATCCAGCTATTCAGCTTCGTGAGCTGCGCCTTCGCGCGGGTATCGCCCGTCAAGATGTAGTCGGTCGCGATTCTCCACGGCGTCCGGCAGGAGTTGTAATAGTAGTTGCCGTCATTCGGCGTTTCCAGGTAGGTTCCGACGGCGGGTTTATAGCCGCTGGATTCTTTGGTCGCGAAATCCGGCATCAGCCCGGTTGAGCCTGAATAGCCGGAGAACAGCTGCTGAATGATCGTATAGGTCCGATTCAGGACATTGTCCCAACGCGAATCTCCGGTCGCTGCCTTGAAGACGCGGAGATGGTTGAGCATAAAGTCGGACGGACGCGTTCCTTTGCCCCACTTCGAGTCCGAATCGGAAGCCCAGTCCCCGAGCTTCAAATGCCACGATTTCTGGTTGACCTCGCTTTGCATGATGGCATTGATCAGGTTGACCGCTTCCGCGCGGTAATTGATGCCGCTGGAGCTGCCCCACTGCTTGTCGGCCAACAGGAGCGCATAGGCCATATCCATGTCGCCATCGGTGGCGGCATCCGAGCCGGCTTCCGTATTATTGACGATGGCGGAGCCGTTATCGATCTGCTGCCAGGCCATCAGCTTCGGGTTAATCTCGCTCGGGTGCGCCTTGTAGAAGCGGTATAATCCGTCGAAATAGGTTTTGGCATTGGCGTCATGCCCCGCCATATAGGCGGTAATGAGCATGCCGTATCCGTTCGCTTCGCTGGTGGTGACGGCATTTGGATAGTCATCATCGGATTCGCCGTTTAAGTTGTAGTGAACGAAATATTGATTGCTGACATACGGGTTTTTCTTTAAGTATCGGGCCTTCCATTCGTTGTACAGCCGCTTCACTTCGTTGTCCATCTGGCTCTGGCTCACGTTATTCGGCTTAATGACCCCTGACGCGTACGATTGGTGCTGCGGGAACGGACGATTGACTGCGGCGGCAGACGCCGTCTTCTCGGACATGACCCACAGGGTCTGAACTGAGCCGAGAAGCAGGGTAAGGCAGAGAAACCATTTTACTGACTTTCGCAATGCGATACGACTCCTTTCAAGTTATAAAGTTGAAGCGACTCAATTTTCATGCAAGAAAATTAAATCGATTTCACTTTAAGCTATGCCGATGGGGGTAAGTTCATGATTGCAGAATTAGGTATGAGGAAAGCCATCTGGGCTCGTGAGGAAAGGGGCAAGTCAAGCAACTCAGACAAATCAGGTAATCATGCAAGTCTGAAAATCAGGCAGAGCCGTACATCAGGCGAAGCAGGCAATTGCGGTCATGGATGAAAATATAAGCGATTTAACTTTTGATGCCGAAAACAAAAACCTGTATGTGTCAGAGGCATTTTTTTCAATTATAGTACGAGTCCAGAAAAAAAGAAAAGAGAAACTTAAAGCGCTTACAGATCCTTGACATGATTCGCTTTATTCCCCGACAATGCGATCCGAAAAAGCCCGAATTCACGACATAAATCCCTAAATTTTGAAAAAAGGATTTCATGTTATAGAATATAATGGAAAATGTTTGTATAATAAGGAGGAATTGAATTCCTTCTCTGAAGGAAGCTGTTATGGAGATGACACCGATTTTGTATATGGTTGTTCCTTGCTATAACGAAGAGGCGGTGCTTCCCCTCACGATGCAGACCTTGACCGGCGTGCTGTCCCGCTTGGTTCAGGACTGCGTCATCTCCGCCGAGAGCCGGATATTGCTGGTCGATGACGGCAGCAGAGACGCGACCTGGCTGACCATCGTGCAGGAACGGGAACGGAATCACTGGATTGCCGGATTGAAGCTGTCCCGCAATGCCGGACATCAGAAGGCGCTGCTCGCCGGGCTGATGTATGCCAAAAATTTTGCCGATTGCGTCGTCTCCCTTGACGCCGATCTGCAGGACGATGTCGCCGTCGTGAGGCAATTCGTCGAGCAGTTCCGCGACGGCTGCGATATTGTTTACGGCGTAAGGGACAACCGGGATAACGATACGTATTTCAAGCGGTGGAGCGCCGAATTTTTCTATAAGCTGATGCGGCGGATGGGCATTCCGCTTGTCTACAATCATGCCGATTACCGGCTGATGAGCCGCCGCGTTCTCGACTACCTGAGCCAGTTCCCGGAGTCCAATCTGTTCCTGCGCGGCATCGTGCCGCTCATCGGCTTCCCGTCTTCCGTCGTTCCTTACCGGAGGATGGAGCGGGCTGCGGGCGAGACCAAGTATCCGCTCCGCAAAATGCTGTCGTTTGCCTGGGACGGCATTACGTCCTTCAGCATGAAGCCGATGCGGGTCGTTACCGCGCTTGGCTTCGTCAGCCTGGGCGCAAGCGCGCTGGCGGGCCTCTATGCCCTCCTGTCCAAGCTGTTGGGACAGACCGTATCCGGATGGACTTCTCTGATGCTGTCCGTCTGGTTCGTCGGCAGCGTCCAATTGCTGGGCCTGGGGGTGGTCGGGGAATACATCGGCAAGATCTATTCCGAGGTCAAGCGGCGTCCGCCTTACATCATTGAGCAGGTGCTGGCGGACAAGCCGGTCATCGAGCAGCCGGTCCGGGCGTATGGAACGGGGTGGGCGGAGTGAGCGGCGCGAAGCTGGCCGTGCGGGGCGGCGCCCGTCTGTTCGGCCGCTATGCCGCCGTCGGGGCCGTGAACACGCTGGTCGGGCTCGGGACGGTGTATGTGCTGCTGTATGCCGGCTGGAGCCATTTTCACGCGACATTCGCGGGCAACTCGGTCGGCGCCGGGGTGAGCTACATTCTGAACCGGCGCTATACGTTCCGCTACCGGGGGCAATGGCTGCCAAGCTTGATCCGGTTCATCGCCATCGCCTTGCTCTGCTACGGACTGGCGTACCAGGCGCTGCATCCGGCCATGTCTGCCCTGGCGGCCCTCCTGCTGCCCGCTTGGGCCTCGCCCTGGGAGCCGTATGCGGCCGTATTGGGGGAAGCGGCGGTCTATACCGTTGCCTCGTTCCGGCTTCACCGGGCCGTCACGTTCGCCCGGCCAAGCGGCGGGGACGACGATACCCCGCCTATCGAAGCCGGCGTCAAATAGCAAGCAAGCATAGCGATTTCCACACGGGAGAGTGATTCATGCATGAAGCAGAAAGACTGGGTAACGTGGGGAGCGATGGGAATAGGCGCGCTTATTCTCGTCGTCATTCTGTTCATCCCCCCGTTCATCGGGGTCGCGAACAATGGCGACTTCGAACGGATTGTGGGCAGCGGCGGCATTGCCCCGCTGAGCGACAAGTTCACCTATGAACAAAAATATTTCGGCTACAGCCACTCGCACTATGAATACGGCCCCTTCTCCGTGAACTATTGGTCATCCCAAGCGCTGTTCGTCTTCCTGGCCGGGCTGCTCGGGCGGGCATGGAGTTCCGCTTCGTTTCCGCTGGAGGCGATGGGGGCGATCTATGCCGCCCTGCTGCTGGCGGCGCTGTTCCTTATTGTCCGGCACGCCTGTTCCGGACAGCGCTGGCTGCAGTTGACCGTCGCGCTCTGCCTGCTGTTTATCTTCTTCGATATTGCCTATGTGGCGTATTTTCAATCTTTTTTCGGCGAGCCGGTCTCCCTCATCTTCCTGCTTCTCGGATCCGGAACGTCCTTCGTGCTGGCATCGCGGCGCAAGCCTTCCATCGGCTGGCTTGTTCTGTTCTTCGTCTCCGTCCTGATTCTATCCGCATCCAAGCTGCAGAATGCGCCGATTGGCCTCGTCTTCATCCTCTTCGCCTTCCGGCTATACCGCAAGCGCCCGGAGCGGAGCTGGAGGAGCACGGTCATTGCCGGTTCGGCCTCGATACTGGCCGTGTCCGCATTGGTGTATGCCTATGCGCCGCAGGGGCTGAAGCAGATCAACCTGTACCAGACGATATTTTACGGAATATTGAAGGATTCGCCTCATGTGAAGCGAGATCTGGCAGAGTTGGGCATCCCGGAGAAGTTCGCCGTGCTCGCCGGGACGAATTACTTCCAGAAGGATGTGCCGATCCGGCAGGACGATCCGGAATTGACGGAGCATGTCTATTCCCGGCTCGGGCATGCCGATGTGGCCGCCTACTATATCCGCCATCCCGGGCGGATGATCGATAAGCTGGAGGCCGCTTCATCTCAAGCCGCGATGATTCGGCCGTACTATCTGGGCAACTATGAGCAAGAGGCCGGCAAGCCTCGGGGCGCCCTGTCGTATACATACAGCGTCTGGAGCGAGACGAAGAAGGACTTGCTCCCGCAGCGCTTCGCTTTTAATCTCGTTTTTTTCCTTCTATATATAGGTGTCGCGCTCAGGGAATATACTCGCAGACGCTATGGGAAGCATGTGGTCGATGCGGCGCTGGTCATCGGCTTCGTTGCCATTATCGCGGTGGCGGTGCCGCTGGTGGGGGACGGCGAGGCGGATTTGGGCAAGCATTTGTTCCTGTTCAACGTCAGCTTCGACATGATGATCATCGTATCGCTCGTCTGGGTGATCGCCCAGATTCGCAGAATTTTTGACCGATCCCCCGAATTGCATTGATGAAGCACGGGCGACATGGCGATGAGGGCCGTATGCACCCGCCGGCATATGACCTTGTTCCTAGCGAATCGTTGAAAAATAAGGATATTGTAGATGCGACAGCCGGTGACGCCGGCCGCATCTACAGAGTAAGGGGGCACGGGATATGAACGCTGACGTGAGAGACATCGCCCGCCATCCATTCACTGGTGTCATGTGGAAGACCGTATCCGAGGATTGCAATCTCGCATGTGATTACTGTTACTACAGTTCCTGCCAGGGCCGGCCTGGCCATACGATTCAGCGGATTGACGAGGATGTGCTGGACACGTTCATCCGCCAATGGATGGAGCAATCGCAGGGGGTGGCCTCCTTTGCCTGGCAAGGAGGGGAACCGCTGCTCGCGGGCAAGCCCTTCTTCGAGCAGGTCGTCCGGCTGCAGGCGGCCCATGCGCCGCCGCGCACGGTGATCAGCAACGCGCTGCAGACGAACGGCACCCTGCTCGATGCGGAATGGGCGGCCTTTTTCAAGCGATATGCCTTCTTGATCGGGGTCAGTCTGGATGGTCCGCAGCCGATACACGACAAGCACCGCGTCACCGGATCGGGAGCCGGCTCCTATCAAGCCGTCATGCGCGGAATCGATCATTTGCGTCAGGCAGGCGTGGATTATAATATTTTGACCGTCATCCACGAGGACAATGTGGGCGAGGCGGCCGCGCTGATAGATTTCTTCTCGGCGGAGCGGTTTACGCATATCCAGTTCATACCGTGCATGGATTTCCGATCTCAGAACGTCGACGCGCCCGGCCTCTATACGATCACGCCGGAGCAGTACGGACAATTTCTATGCGAAGCTTTCGATAAATGGTACAACGGCGGGGAGCCGATCTTCTCCGTCCGGATGTTCGACAACGTCCTTCAGGCCGAATTGGGCCTGGAGCCGGAGATGTGCACTCATCGCGAATCCTGCCCCTCGGCGCTCGTGCTGGAGCCGAACGGGGACGCCTACCCGTGCGACTTCTTCCTGCACGACCGCTACCGGCTCGGCAATGTCGGCACCGACCGGCTGGCCTCCTTGTCCTGCCATTCGAACTGGCAGCAATTCCATCAGATGAAGCAGGAGGTGCCGGATGCTTGCGGCGCATGCGAATATTGGCGCTACTGCCATGGCGGCTGCCCGCGCAACCGGATCGGCCGGGACGGCTTTTGGGAAGGCCATACCGACTATTTCTGCGAGAGCTACCGGATGCTGTATGCGCATGCGGGAGAGCGCATCGCCACGCTTGGCCGGAAGATCCGCCTGCAGGAGCTGCTGCGGCTCCGGGGGAGCGGCCGCCCGCTGCCCGGCCGCAATCAACCTTGCGTATGCGGCAGCGGACGCAAGTTCAAGCAATGCTGCGGGCCGCTGCTGCCGTAGGCTGCCCGCTTCCAAGAACAAGAGGCGATGCTCGAATGGCATCGCCTCCTATGTATTGTTACCACTTGATCCACAAGTCGCCTTTCCAGGTGAACACCTTGCCCCAGCGCTGGTTAGTCCCGTCGTAGCGAACCTCTGACACGTTCACCGTCTGCGGGGAGAGCGCGCCTACCTTGCGGCCGTTGACTTGGTCATACAGCGCAGTCTTCTTCTCCAGCTTTGCCTTCTGCTTCTCCTGGCTTGGGGATATGACCCAGGCCTTGCCCTTGTACGTATGAAGCTGATACCAGACGAACCCGGAGTCGTCGATCTGTTCATTGATCACGTTTACGGTCTGGCGGCTGAGCACTCCCAGCCGCTCGCCGTTTATTTTATCGTAGAAGGCCGTTTTGTCGGGCAGATCGATCGACTTGTAGGAAGCGTTCGGATCCTTGAAGTAGCCGTATCCGATCCAGGTCAATGCTCTGTGCCAGGTCCGGTTGTCTAGATCCACGACCGACTCTTCAATATTGACGATCTGGGGCCCTAGCGCCCCCATCCGCTTCCCGCCCGGAAACGTATAGAACGGGACGGACTCATCGAGATCGATTTGCTTCGTCGGCTTCCCGACCGTGCCTGGAACCGCGTGTCCCTCTGAATCCGCGGCCCACGCCGCCGCAGCCGAGAAGGCGCTTAGGGCTGCAGTCAATGCCAACACTGCCGATAATTTCTTCATCATTGAATTCTCCTCTCTCATGGTTATACAATGGTATGGTTTACAGCGATGAGATATACGTGACGCCGTCTATCTCATACTTGCTTGTACACTATGTAACCGTGGGCAATTCGATTTGAAACAGGGCCTTCCCGCTGGTTAAATAGAAGGAGAGGGAGGAGATTGCATGAAAAAAGGATGGAAATGGCTGGGGAGAACGATTGCCTTCCTGATCTTATTCGTGATTATCGCAAGCGTTGCTTTCATATTCTATATTCGGCCGGCGGAGAAGATTGGGTGGCCGGGCCATGTCGAGGTATCGATCCTCGGCAAGCTGGAGCAGATGGTGAAGAACCGTTCCTTGTCCCTGCAGTTGAATGAGGACGAGATCAATGCGCTGGCGGTGCAAGGGATGCAGAAGACGGAGCCGTATCGATCGTACATGAAATTGTGGAAGCTGGACGGCATGCGGATTCATCTGCAGCCGGGCGGCCTGGAGGCGCAGGTGCAGATGGAGCCGTTCCCGGGCATCCGGGCCGAGGCGAACATCCGCTATGAGATGGAATGGAACCCGGAGCAGCAGAGCGTGCGCGCGGTTCCGCAGTCGGTGCGCATGAAGGGCTGGGAGATTCCGGAGTCCTGGCTGAACCTGAAGCCGATGGAATTCCCGATCGCGGCGGAGCTGCCAGATTGGGTGAAGGTCAAAAAGTTCGATTTCCATGCCGACGGCTGGGTAATGAAGCTGGGGCTGTCCTTGACCAAGTAACAACGCCCGCGCGCCATCCAATGAAGACCGTCCATCGAATGTATCGCTTGCCTCCGCTGGATAACTGTTCCCGAATTGGGCAGTAATAAAAACGCAGGGAACCGGCAATAGGCTGCTCCAGCCATTTTGAACCAGGACAGAGGAGTGATGCAGAGATGACAGTCGGATGGTGGGTAGCGATTCACGCCATCATTATGCTCGGCCTGGTGGCGCTGCTGTACCGCATGCAGCGCAAGCATGTATCTTTTACGAAGCGGGTATTCGCGGGTCTTGGTCTCGGAATTGTATACGGGGCAGTGCTGCAGTCGCTTCATGGCCCGAACAGCGCCATTGTGGAGCAGGCGGCCGACTGGTTCGAGATCGTCGGCGTCGGCTATGTGCGGCTGCTGCAAATGGTCATCATGCCGCTCATTATCGTATCGATCATCTCCGCCATCATTCATGTGAAGGCCAAGGCGGGGGTAGGCAAGATGAGCGCCTCCATCATCGGCATCTTGATCGGCACGACCGCCGTGGCTGCCGTTGTCGGCATCGTCACGGCCCTCGTCTTTCAGTTGTCCTCGTTCGAGATTGAAGCGGGCAAGGAGGAGATTGAGCGCGGCAATTATTTGGACAGCAAGCTGGGGGAAGTCAGCGAGATGACGCTGCCGCAGCAAATTATTGAATTCATTCCGGCCAATCCGTTCCTTGATATGACGGGAGAGCGGCGGACCTCGACGATCGCCGTCGTCATCTTCGCGGCCTTCGTCGGCGTTGCCGCGCTTGGCGTGATGCGCAAGAAGCCGGACACAGGGGCCGCTTTCATGACCCTCATCGACGCGCTGCATGCCGTCGTCATGCGGATGGTAACGCTGGTGCTGAGGCTGACCCCTTATGGCGTCCTGACGCTGATGGCCGTCGTGGTCGCCACGACGGCGCCCTCGGAAATATGGAAGCTGGGGAAATTCGTCATCGCTTCATATGTGGCGATCGTCATCATGTTCTGTCTGCATCTGCTGCTCATGGCGCTGTCCGGCATCTCGCCGCTCCGGTACGTGACCGGCGCGCTGCCGGCGCTCGTCTTCGCGTTCACCTCCCGCACCAGCGCAGGCTCGATTCCGATCAACGTCGAGATGCAGGTCAATCGGCTCGGCGTGCCGGAGAGCTTCGCCAACTTCAGCGCCTCGTTCGGCGCCTCGATGGGGCAGAACGGCTGCGCCGGCATCTATCCGGCGATGCTGGCCGTCATGATCGCCCCGAGCGCGGGCATCGATCCGTACAACCTTGGATTTCTGCTCCAATTGGTTGCGGTCGTGGCCATCAGCTCATTCGGCGTCGCCGGGGTCGGGGGAGGAGCGACCTTCGCCGCGCTGATCGTGCTGTCCTCGATGAACTTGCCGGTCGCGCTGGCGGGGCTCCTGATTAGCGTCGAGCCGCTGATTGACATGGGGCGGACGGCCTTGAACGTGAACGGTTCGATGACCGCGGGCGTCCTGTCCTCCCGCTGGCTCGGCCAATGGAACCGGAAGCGGTTCAATGAGGAGCGCCAGCCGCATCGCGAGGACATATAGCGGATGATCCCCATGGAAAATATGAACAAGCTTTCACACTTTTTTGCCCGCAAATGCGATACAATACAAAGGACGCCTTCTTCGTCGGAAGGCGTCCTTTGTTGCATTGCAGGGCAGATGCGGCTGAATGCTGCAAGGGCTATGGCGTTCTTCGTCCCGTGAACAGGGAGATGATGAACAGAATCAGGAACAGGAAGAACAGGATTTTGGCAATGGATGCCGCGGCCTCCACAATGCCGAAAAACCCGAATATCCCGGCTATGATCGCGATAATTAAAAAGATGACAGACCATCTTAGCATCGGTTTCCACTCCTTTGGCTGGTTAATGGGTCTGATGAATGCATGGATCGCTCACCGGCCGATGGATCCACGGTGAAGCTAAGGATGAATAACCGGTCTCCAATTGGAATGAAACAAATAAAGATAACTGTTTCACAAGCGGGCCTGACGGGTACTAAATGGATGATTTCATGGCAACATGCACATCCGTTTTGCAAATAGATGATTGGGTTCACATTTATACAGAGAGAGAAAGGCGGAGATGTTATGCTAGTTGAAATCAGTGCGCTGATCGCGGCGCTGGCCTTTGCCGTATTGGTCGTCTTCCTGATTCAGACGCTGCGGTCGGCCAAGCAGTCGCTCGACAAGGCGTCAAGAACGCTGGAGGATGTGCAGCAGACCGTACAGATGCTGAGCGGGGATCTGCAGGCGATCGCGCGGAATGCCAATCACATGACCGAGGAATTGCAGGGACAATTGAAGAAGATTGAGCCTGTGGCCGATTCGGTCCAGAATGCCGGAGAAGCCTTGAATGAATTGACGCTGGCCGCGAAGCAAATCTCGGTCGGCTTCGTAAGCGGCGTCCGCAAAGCGGCGAGCCGCTTCGAGAAGAAGCGCCAGGACGGGCCGGCACCGGGAAGCCAGCCGGCGAACACGGGCGGCTCTTATGCGGACAGCCCGGCTCCAGTCGGACAAGCCCCTTCTCCGATGCAGGACGGAGCGCCCGGAGCAAGCGCCGCTTCCGCGCTGCCGCTCGCGGCTGCCGCCGCGGAGCGCCCGCAACCGGGAGCGCCGGCGAAGAAGGGCGGGGACGATTGGAAGGCCTGGGTCGATCTTGGAATACGCGCATGGCAGCTCTGGAGGCAACGAAGCTAGTTATCCAGCCGGACTAACGGTTACGTTAGCCGGCTTTTCCGATCTGAGCGGGAATACCGTTGGATCCTATGCCATAAAAAGGGGTGCGAAAGCAGCCGCGTTTCCGTTATATTGGAAGGTAGAGAGTGTAAGTGTTCGGGCAGTGGAATGCTGTCGATTGAGGGGAGGAGAAGGATGTTGAACGTACTTGTTGTCGACGATAATCCGACCAATGTCATGCTGATTCGGGAGATCCTTCGCAAGGCGGGCTATACGGGAGTGCAGTCCGCCTCTTCGGCGCGGGAAATGTACGAGGTGCTCGGCCTGGAAGGACCGGTAGGTCCGCTCTATGTGCCGGACATTGATCTCATTTTGCTGGATATGATGATGCCCGAGATTGACGGGCTGGAGGCGTGCCGGACCATTCAGCAGTATTCGGAGCTGCGCGATATTCCGATCATTATCGTGACGGCGATCGGCGATTCGTATATGCTGGCCGAGGCGCTGGACGCGGGAGCGGCGGACTACGTGACGAAGCCGATTAACCGCATCGAGCTGCTCGCCCGCATCCGGCTGGCCCTTCGCTTGAAGCAGGAGAAGGACTGGCATAAGGAACGCGACCGCCATATCCGGGAGGAGCTGCGGCTCGCCGCCCGGGTGCAGACCTCGGTGCTGACGGAGCCGCTCTCCGATGAGCGGATTACGATAGACGCCCTCTACCAGACGTCCGAGGAGCTGGCTGGAGATCTGTACGCCTGGTTCAAGCTGGGGGAAGGCCGCTACGGCATCATGATTATCGACATGATGGGGCATGGCGTCTCCTCCGCGCTGCTGTGCATGTTCATCGCCTCGGTCCTGAGGGACGCGGTGGTGCAGACCGAGCAGCCGGACATGGTGCTGAAGCGGTTGAACACGAAGTTCCACCAGCTTCATATGAACGGGAATCTGATGCTGTATTATATGACGGCGCTCTATGTCGTCGTGGATACGAATGAGCGCACGATCCAGTATGCCAATGCGGGCCACCCGCCGGGGATCGTCATGATGGAGGACGGCCGGATGGTGACGCTGGAGTCGACAGGCTATCCTGTCGGCATGTTCGCCGAGCTGGAAGTGGATACCCATGCTTTGAAATTCGACTCGCGGGCGAGAATCGCGCTGTATACCGACGGGCTGCTGGAATCGGCAGGGGCCGCCGTGGAGAGCGCGATGGAGCGGATCGGAACGCTGTTGAAGCAGGAACCGTCCTTGAAGAGCAAAGCCTGGGACGAGCTGCTCCATCCGCCGGGAGAAGAGAGCGAGGACGACAAATGCCTCGTATGGGCCGACATTCATTAGACAGAGGGGGAGCATGCGTTGAAGCTGCGAACGAAGCTCATCATCGGTTATGTCATGTTGATGATCATCATTCTCGCGCTGGGCTGGTATTCGTTTGCCCGGATGGGCGGCCTGAAGCAGGACTTGGATCATTTCTACCGGGACAGCTTCCAGAAGGTTGAGCTGGCGCTGACGACGCGGGACGATGCCAATGCGATCGCCCGTGATCTGGTGACTGAGCTGCTCAATCCGGACAAAGCGGATCAGACCGGCAGAGAAGTGCTGGATAAGGTCGACGGCTACAAGGAGCGGATCAACCGTTCTCTGGAAGAGCTGACCCGGAAAGCGGCCAAAGCCGAGGAGAAGCAGATGGTGGAGGCGTCGCTTCACGATTGGGGCCGCTACGACCAATTCGTGACCGATGCGATTCGGCTGAGCATGGAGAATGAGTATGAGCAAGCCAACCAGCTCCGCAATGAATACGGGCTTGATTATCAGAACGATTTGCTGAACAGCCTGGGCGATCTGGCCCGCTACCATGAAGCGGTCATGGAAGATCAGGTGACGGCCGCGACCGAGACGTATGAAGCGGCCCTGACGTGGACGGCGGTCATTATGCTGCTCGGAATTGTCGTGACCGCAGCGGTCATGCTGTGGGTCATTCCGAGCGTCACGCGCAATCTCAATACGATGTCGGTCATGATTCGGAGTCTGGCCCGCGGACGGATGCGCGTCATTCAGAAGCTGGAGCCGCATACGAATGACGAGATCGGGGAAGTCATTCATGTCTTCAAGCAGATGGCCGAGGATGTCGAGAGACGGAAGCGGAGCGAGGAGCAATTCCGGCTGGTTCAGGAGGAGCAAGCCTGGATGGACGCCAATGTCGCCCGCGTGACGGAGCTGTGGAACGGCGTGACGACCTTGAACCAGGTCGGGGAGACGTTCGTGAGCGAGTTCGTGCCGACGCTCGGCGCGCAATACGGGGCGCTCTATATCCGGGATGACCTGAAGAACCCGGATTGGCTTCATCTGTGCGGCGCTTATGCGGCCGCCGGCGGCCTCCAGGCCGAGACGGGCTTCCGCGTCGGCGAAGGCTTGGTCGGACAGTGCGCGCAAGACGAGGAGCCGATCTATATTCATGATTTGAAAAACAGTTCGCTGCGCATCCAGAGCGGGATATGCGATACGGAGCCGATGGAGCTCATTGTCTATCCAATCATTTTCGAATCTACGGTTATCGCCGTGCTGGAGCTGGCATCTGTGTCGCCGCTGTCGAGGAAGGAGCAGCAGCTCATGGAGCAGCTGGCGGACAAGCTGGGCGTCATCATCCACACGATTTCCGGACGGTTAAGGGTCGAGGAATTGCTGCGTGAATCGCAGGCGCTGACGGAGGAACTGCAGTGCCAGTCCGAGGAGCTGCTGACGCAGCAAGAAGAGATGCGGCGCTCGAACGAGCATCTGGAGGCCCAGACCGAGGCGTTGAAGCGATCGGAGGAGATGCTGCAGCGTCAGCAGGAGGAGCTGGAGCATTACAATACGGAGCTGATCGCGAAGACGCGCGCGCTGGAAGAGCAGATGCTGGCCACCCAGGAGAAGAACGAGGAGCTGGAGAGCGCCCGCAAGGAATTGGAACGCCAGGCGCTTCAGCTTGCGCTCGCTTCCAAGTACAAATCGGAATTCCTGGCGAACATGTCGCATGAATTGCGGACGCCGCTCAACAGCCTGCTCGTTCTGTCCCAATTGCTCTCCGAGAACAAGGAAGGCAATCTGCAGCAGAAGCAGATCGAGTATGCGCGCACGATTCATAGGTCCGGATCGGATCTGTTGAAAATGATTGACGAGATCTTGGACTTGTCCAAAGTCGACGCGGGCAAAATGCAGTTGAACTATGAAAAGGTGCATTTGTCGGAGCTGACCGCTTATATCCGCGACAGCTTCTCCGAGATCGCTTCGCAAAAAGGCCTCCGGCTTGATGTCCATATGGATGAGAACGTGCCGGACAGTCTGGTGACAGACGGTCACCGGGTCATGCAGATCATCCGCAACCTGATGTCCAATGCGGTCAAATTCACGAACCGCGGAAGCGTCGCCTTCCATATCGGCATGGCGGAGGAGGAGGAGATCCCGGCCCTTCTCCGCAAGGAGGGGATGCCTTTCTTCGCGCTGCGGGTGAGCGATACCGGAATCGGAATTCCGAAGGAGAAGCAGGATCTGATCTTCGAAGCGTTCCAGCAGCTCGACGGCACGACCAGCCGGAAGTACGGCGGAGCCGGGCTGGGGCTGTCCATCAGCCGGGAACTGGCCCGTCTGCTCGGCGGGGCGCTTGCGGTGGAGAGCAAGGAGGAGGAGGGCAGCACCTTCACCTTCTATTTGCCGGTGCAAGCGACCAGGCAGCCGGAAGCGGCGGAGGGCAGCGTCCGCCTCATCGAGCATTGGAACGAGAAGGCGATGGCGTCTGCGGCGGCGGAATCATCCGCAGCGGCAGGATCATCTCCAGCTGCAGGATCATCCGAAGCGCATCCGGAAGCGGAGCAGCGGGACGATGAGACGGCGGCTTCGCCCGATCGCACATGGAAGACGTGGCACCGGGAGTGGGACAACGCGGTGAGGCATGAGGCCGCCGCGGCCGCGGAGCAGAAGCGGGAGCGGGTATGGCCGCTGGAACGGAAGAAGCTGCTCATCGTGGAAGACGACGGCCCGCAGCGGCAGTCGCTGATCGCGCTCATCGAGGGGGCCGATGTCGAAGTGCATGCCGTCTCGACCGGCACGGAGGCGCTGAAGTCGCTGGCTGACACGAAGTACGACGGCCTCGTGCTGGATCTGCTGCTGCCTGACATGAACGGATTCGAGCTGCTGGACAGCATGGGCGCTCATGAGGAGTTGCGCAAGGTTCCGGTCATTGTCTACACGGGCAAGCTGCTCGACAAGAAGGAAGAGCTGGAGCTGAAGAAGCGCGCGCGGAGCATCATCATCAAAGATGTGAAGTCGCCGGAGCGGCTTCTGCAGGAGACGATGCTGCTGCTGAACCGGCCGGGAGAAGAGGAAGCGGGGGCGCATGCGAGCGGGCACGCATCGAACGATCAGCTGCTGGCAGGCAAGCGCATCCTGCTCGTCGATGACGATGTGCGCAACGTGTTCGCCCTGTCCAGCGTGCTGGAACAGTACGATATGGACATCGTCTACGCGGAGAATGGCAAAGAAGCCATCGAGGCGTTGACCGCGGATCCGGAGCATTTCGACCTGGTCCTGATGGACATGATGATGCCGGAAATGGACGGCTACGAGGCGATGCGCCTCATTCGGGAGATGCCTGCGTTCGAGAAGCTCCCGATCATTGCCCTGACCGCCAAGGCGATGAAGGAAGATCGCAATAAATGCATTGAAGCCGGGGCTTCCGACTATGTGAGCAAGCCGTTCCAGAAGGATCAACTGCTGTCGCTGATGCGGGTCTGGCTGTACAAGTAGACGGAATTATCTTTTCAAGATGACACAGACATGAAGGAGCAGGGGATGGAGATGAGAGGCAGAGAAACCGAAGGGAACCGCGAGGGACGGCGCCCCCAGGATTCGGATCGGGAGAGAGTAGAAATCGAGCTGCTCCTGGAAGGAATTTATCGGGTCTATGGTTACGATTTTCGGGAGTATGCCTTTCCTTCTCTCCAGCGGCGGATCTGGCATCAAGTATATGCCGAGCAGGCGGAGACGATCTCCGAATTGCAAAGCCGCGTGCTTCATAACCGGGACAGCCTGCAGCGGCTCGTGCACAGCCTGTCCATTCCGGTGACGGAGATGTTCCGCGATCCCCAGATGTTCGGCGCATTCCGCCGCACCGTCGTCCCTCTGCTTCGAACCTATCCGTACATCCGCATCTGGCATGCCGGCTGCTCGACGGGGGAGGAGGTCTACTCGATGGCCATCCTTCTTCACGAGGAAGGGCTGTACGAGAAGACGAGGCTGTATGCGACCGATATGAATTCGCGTTCGCTGCGCATCGCCAAGGAAGGCATCTGTCCCTTGGACAAAATGAAATTGTACACCAAAAACTATATGGAAGCGGGCGGCACCCGTTCCTTCTCCGAATATTACACCGCTTCCGGAGAAGGAGTCGTCATTCATCCCTATTTACGCAAAAACATTATTTTTGCCGAGCATAATCTGGCGACGGACCGTTCCTTCAACGAGTTCAATGTCATTCTCTGCCGCAATGTCATGATCTATTTCAACGAACCGCTGCGCAATCGGGTGCATGAGCTGTTCTACGAGAGTCTCGCCCCGCTGGGCGTGCTCATTGTCGGCGCCAAGGAATCGCTGCATTTTACAGTGCATGAAGCGTGCTATGAGGAGATGGGCCGGAACGAGAAGATTTATCGCAAAATACGGTAGGAGGTATACGGATGGCTGCCTTGGAACCGATAAATATACTGCTGGTCGATGACCGGCCTGAAAATTTGCTGGCGCTGGAGGCGGTCCTGTCGGAAGAAAGCTACCGGCTCGTCAAGGCGACGTCGGGCGAGGAAGCCTTGCGCCATCTGATGAAGAGCGAATTCGCGGTCATCGTCCTCGACGTTCAAATGCCCGGCATGGACGGCATCGAGACCGCCAAGTGGATTAAAGCGCGGGAAAAGACGAAAAACATCCCGATCATTTTCGTATCCGCCAATTACAAAGAGACCGAGCATCTCTTTGCCGGCTATTCGGCCGGCGGGGTGGATTACATGATCAAGCCGTTCGTCCCCCATATTCTCAAATCCAAAATTCACAGCTTCGTCGGCATGTTCCTGGCGCAGAAGCGCCTCCAATCGCAGAAGATGCTCCTTCACCAGAAGACGCAGGAGCTGGAGCGGATGAACCGCGAGCTGGCTGCGGCCAAGGAGGCCGCCGAACGCGCCGCTCTCGCCCGCACGCAGTTCCTGGCGATGATGAGCCATGAGATCCGCACCCCGATGAACGGAGTGCTCGGGATGGTCGATCTGCTGATGGATACCGAGCTCACTCCCGAGCAGGGGAATTATGCCGAGATGATCCGGAAGAGCGCGGATGCGCTCATTCGGACGATCAACAACATCCTCGACTTCACGAAGATGGAGTCGGGCAAGCTGGAGCTGGACGAATTCCCGTTTGACTGCCAATCGCTCGTCTCGGAAGTGTATGAGCTGTTCACGCCGGAAGCGAGCAAGCGCGATCTGAAGCTGACGTACACGATTGCGCCCGACGTGCCGAATTGTCTCTACGGCGACATGTTCTGGCTGCGGCAGATTCTCGTCAACCTGGTCGGGAACGCCGTCAAATTCACGGACCGCGGCGAGGTCGAGATCCGCATTTCCCTTCTGCCGGAGCGGCGGCAAGAGGAGGACCAGGAACGGGTGAAGGTCCAATTTGAAGTGAAGGATTCGGGCGTCGGCATTCCCGAGGCTAAAATGGACAGGCTGTTTCAGCCGTTCTCCCAACTGGATTCCTCGATGAACCGCAAATATGGCGGGAGCGGCCTCGGGCTGGCGATCTGCCAATCGCTCGTCCACATGATGAAGGGAGATATCCGCACCGTTCCGGTAGAGGAAGGGGCGTTGTTCGTGTTCCATGTATGGCTGGGGACATGCGAGGAGCAATAGGATTCGTTTCGATGTTTCGGGCCCGCGCATTTCGGTTATTTAGGTTACAGTGAGGGCATAAGGATAGAACCTAGAAGTCGTGAGTTAGGAGAGGAAGCTATGAACGGCAACAAATTCAAAGTAACGACGCAGCAAGAGGAACATCAAGTGACAGCGCGCTTGCAAGGGGATCTGGACCTGGCAGCCGCGGGGGAGTTCCGCAGCCTGCTGGAGCCGATAGTCAATGACCCGGCACTGGATTTGACGCTCGATTTGGAGAAGCTCACTTATATCGACAGCACCGGAATCGGAATTCTCATCTCCGTGCTGAAGCTTCGGAAGGAGCAGCAAGCGCAGTTCCGTATCGTTCACGTGCCGCAGCAGATTCAGAAGCTGTTCCATATGACGGGGATCTCCAAGTTTTTGACACCGAACGCCTAAATTTATGGAAATATGAAAGGGAATGACTTATGGCAAATGACAGAGATCGGAAGCAAATCAAATTAATTCTGCCTGCGCAAGCGGCTTATGTCGATCTGGCCCGTCTGACGCTGTACGGCATTGCAAGCCGAATCGGCTTCTCTTACGAGGACATCGAGGATATGAAGGTCGCCATCTCCGAGGCCTGCAACAACGCGGTACTATATGCTTACCGCACGACGCAAGGGATGGTCGAAATCATTTTCGAGGAGGGGCCTGACGAGATTGGCATCATGGTCAAGGACGAGGGCGGCAGCTTCGATGCGGACAGCAAGACGAGCGGCTTGCGCGGGTGGCATGACAAGAGCCTGGACGAGGTAGAAGCCGGGGGGCTCGGGTTCTACCTGATGCAGGCGCTGATGGATGATGTGGAAGTGATGAGCACGGAGGGACGAGGCACCGTTGTCAAAATGCGCAAGCGACTTTTGAAAAGCGGAGAACTGGTATGAGCGCCCCCTCCCGGCATGGAACAGCCGAAGATGCGGTTCAGCTCATCAGCGCTTATCAGAAGACGCAAGACAACGATATCGCCACGATCCTCATCCAAAAGTACGAGCCCATGGTCAAGATGGCCGCCGGCAAAATTTCGCGCAACCGTCCCGATTTGTACGAAGACCTGATGCAGGTCGGCAATATGGCATTGATTCGCTTGCTCCAGCAGTTCGACAGCTCCTTGGGCGTGCCCTTCGAAGCTTATGCGATGAAGAGCATGATCGGTCATATGAAAAATTTTCTCCGGGACAAGTCGTGGTATATTCAAGTGCCGCGGCGAATCAAGGAGAAGGGCGCTCTCATTCAGCAGACGATCGACGAATTGACCGTTCAGCTGGAACGTTCGCCGAACGTGGAGGAGATTGCGGAGCGGCTGGAATTATCCGTGGAGGAGACCGTCGAAGTATTGGCGGGCCGGGAATGCTATCACTATGTGTCGCTGGACACGCCATTGTCGCAGGAAGAGAGCGCGGCGACGCTGGGGGAGCTGATCAGCTCGGACAGCGACGATTACGAAGCCGTCGAGCGGCGGATGGATCTGAGCGATGCGATGGCAGCGCTTAAAGCGGAAGAGCGGCAGGTGCTTGCCCTGGTCTTCGAGGAAGGGCTGTCCCAGCGCGCGGCCGCCGAACGGCTCGGGGTATCCCAGATGAGCGTCTCCCGGATTCAACGCAGGGCCACGGACAAGCTCCGGCATATTCTATCCTCCCGCTATGACGGATAGCTGTCCTGCGCCTTATGCCGCGGACAGAACGAAGCACGCCTCCAGGGCGTGCTTCGATGGTTGCTCTTCTCGATGATTCGGGTCATCCCCATAACACTCGGTCCGTCATGGCTTGAACCTGTCTCAGCTCCGCTTCGCACGGAGCGATGGCATGGAGCAGTTCCGCATCGGAAGCGGGGGGCTCCACGCCGGGAACGCTGAGCTTGCGCTCGAGCTGGGCGCACAGCTTCGACAGGATCGTCCACGCTCTTGCCTGTATCGCTTCCGGCACAGGCGCGTTGCTCGAGAAGCCCGCCAAGCCGGCTTCGACCTGCAACGCTCCGTTCGCCAGCTTGACAGCCGGAACGGTGAACATATGGCTTGCCCTTGCTGTATCAAGCGCCTCGTTCACCAGCCCCAGCACGAAGACTTCCTGCTCGCTGCACTGAATGCCGGTGAAGCCGTGCCGCAAAAATAATTTGCGCACGGCTTCGGCCTGAGCAGAGACGGGAGGTATCGGCGTCATTCCCATTCCTCCCGTCAGTTCGAGTTCAGCTGACTCGCCACTTCATCCGCCACATCGGAAGAAGCTTCCTTCAACTGCGCCGTCGCTTCGGATGCGGCGTCCTTCACGGTAGCCGCCACCTGCTGGGACGCATCCTTCATGCTGTGCACGACCGCTTCGGCCTTGCTGCCGACCGACTTGACGGCATCGGCGGTCTTCGTGCCGAGATCACAGGCGATATCCTTCGTCTTCTCGCCCACCTTCTGCGCCGTGTCGCACAGATCGGAACGCAATTCGCGGCCCGACTTCGGTGCCAGCAGCAGGGCAGCCGCCGCGCCGATAATGCCGCCGACGATGGCGCCTTTCAAAAATCCGTTGGAATTGTTATTATTTTCACTCACTATCATCATCTCCTTGTACGTCATTCGTTGCTATCTACCATACGATTACACCAATTTACCGCTTTTGAAACAGGCTGTGCCGAAATTTGATCCCCCAATTACGCACGGCGCTTGCGGTGGATCCATTGCAGCGCGTAAATGCAGGTGGTAAGCCAGACGCCTCCTGCGCAGAAGCCGGCGATCACATCCGTAGCATAATGCACGCCCAGATAAATCCGGCTCAAGCCGATGGCCAGGATGAGCAGCCCGGTCAGGACGAGAATATAGGCGGCAGGCCGCCCCCGTTCCTTGCGATGCAGCCAGAGGAGATAGCCAAGCATGCCATAGAACGCGATCGAAGCCATGGAATGGCCGCTCGGGAAGCTGTATCCGGATTCGACCACCCAGTGCTCCCATGACGGTCTGGCGCGCTGAATCAGGTTTTTGATGATCAGGTTCAGCGTGTAGCTGCCGCCAAGCGCGGCCAGCAAGCCGAGCGCATCCCAGCGCCGCTTGAATCCCCAGGCGCAAATGCCTGCGCACAGCAGCGAGATGGGGATAATGCCGTGGCTGGAAGCGAGATCGGTGAACAAGGCTACGGCCTTGGTCAGCCCCGGCGATGCGGCGAGCCGCACCGTATCCGTGACGGCGGCGTCAAATTGTTGAAAGTTGTCCGCGAGTACTCCCCGAATCAGCACAAAAAGCAGTACGATCAGAATCAGAACGGCAAGGCCGCCCCATAATAGGCTTAATGTGAACATCGCCGTTTCTTTCGGGGAGGGGGCGGCCGGTTTGTTGCTGGATTGATGATTCATCGCTGTCATGATTTCTCCTTAAGCGGCACACAGGCGGGTGAACACATGCTCTCGCCTGAGGCTGTGTGAATATAAATAGACCGAATACAGGAAAGAGCCCCATTATATGAATATCACAAAGCTTCTATCGAATGCAAATAGACCGATAGGCAGCGGCTTCGGAAAGGGATATAATTTAGGAAGTGGCTACGAGGAAAGGAAGACCGATGATGAATGAACGACTGATAGAAGAAACGCGCAACGGCTGGCTGGAATGCGAGCATCGGGGCGCGATATGCGGCATGGACGAACATGGCCGCATCCGTTATGCTGTAGGGGACACGGCCCGGCCGATGTTTCTCCGTTCGGCAGCCAAGCCGCTGCAGGCGATTCCGGTCGTGCGAAGCGGAATGCTGGATCATTTCCAGCTTGAGGATCGGGACTTGGCGCTAATGACTGCCTCGCACCGGGGAGAAGCGGCCCATGTCGATACGTTAGAGCATGTGATGGAGCATTGCGAGCTTCGCGACGAGGAGCTGATCTGCAGTCCTTCTCTGCCGCTCCATGAGGAATCAAGAGAAGCGCTGCTTCGCCAGGGCGGAGACCGGCGGCGCATGTACCACAATTGCGCGGGCAAGCATTTCGGCGTGTTGGCCTGGAGCAAGATGGCCGGCATGGACATGGCATCGTATGCCGATCCCGCGCATCCGGCCCAGCGCCAGATGAGAGACATGATCAGCTACATGTCGGAAGTGCCGCAGGAGGCAATGATTCAAGGCACGGACGGATGCGGATTCCCGGTATACGGCATTCCGCTGACCGGTCTGGCGACCGCCTACCTTAAGCTGGCCTGTCCTGATCTGATCGGAGACGCGCCCACGAGGGAAGCCGCGGCGCGCGTTCGCCGCGCGATGCAGCGCTATCCGTTCCTGGTCGGGGGCACGGACCGGGTCGACTCGCTGCTGATGGAGGATGACAACATCATCGCCAAGGGCGGGTTCAAAGGGATCTTCGCCTTCGCGCTGACCAAGGAGCGGCTCGGCTTCGCCTTCAAGATCGCCGACGGATCAGATGAAGAGTGGGCGTTGATGACTGCCTCCATTCTGGAGCAGATCGGGTACGAGCGCCGGGAGACGGTAGAGCGTCTTCGCAGCCGGATACCGGCGGTGATTCTCAATGACAACGGCCGGCAGGTCGGGGAACGACGGACCGTCTTCGTGCTGAAGCCGGGAACGTAAGCGGCTGCAACTGAAGGCGGGAACGCAACATGGAGAGAGGCAGGGTGATGGAGATGAAGCAAGTGCTGCTGGAAGTGATAGGGACGACACGGGAAGAGGTGGTGACAGCGGCCCGGAACGGGGCGGATCGAATCGAGTTGATTACCGCCATTACCGAAGGCGGGCTGACGCCGAGCCTCGGACTTGTGCATGAGGCGGTGGAGGCGGTGGACATTCCGGTCAACGTCATGATCCGGCCGCACAGCCGATCTTTTATGTATGATGCGGATGATATGCGAACGATTGTGGCCGATGTGCGGCTCATCCGTTCTACCGGAGCGAACGCGATCGTATTCGGCGCCTTGACGCCGGAAGGAACGATAGACAAGGCAGCTCTCGAGCAGGTGCTGGAGGCCGCCGACGGCCTGCCGATGACCTTCCATCGGGCCGTGGACGAGACGAGGGACATCTATGAAGCGCTCGATGTGCTGCTCGGGTATCCTCAGATTACGAGCGTACTGACCTCGGGAGGACAGCCGAGCGCCTTGCAGGCGACCGATGTAATCGCCGAGATGGTCCGGCGCGCGGAAGGCTCCTCGCTGTCGATTCTGGCCGGCAGCGGGCTTACGGTGGAGTCGGTCGGCGGATTCATTCAGGAGACGGGCGTCCGCCATGTCCATTTCGGATCGAACGTAAGGCAGGGAACGCGGTCACTGTCGCCGATCGATCCCGAGCGGTTGTCAGGTCTGGCCGAGCTGCTTCGCACAGTATAGACGTCCAATCCCGCCCTTGACCGGCTGCCGGACCTGCCGGCCCGGTCAAGAGCAGGAACTCAGCCCCGGCGCAGGCGGCCGAGCTCGGAGACGAGCGCTTCCATTTCGCTAATGCTGTACGATGATTTGCTCATGACGATGTCGTATACATCCTTAATATCGTCATATTGCTCCACGGAGAAGGCGGAGGGCTGCATCGCGGCTGCCGTCGCCATCTTCAAGCGCCCCTTGATCGCCTCAATCATCAATTCCACGTTCTGCTGCGTTTTTTCATTGGTAATCATGCTATTCCTCCTCGAACGGTTGTGAACAACCTGCTCGTATTGTATCACGAATGCGGTGGAAACTGAACGAACTCCCGGGATGCGCTCCGCGCCAGCTGGCCTGCGGGACAGGCTTGGCATGGCAGGAAATGTGAAGTACAATAAGGCATCATGAAGATGAAAAGGAGTACGCAACCGATGCAGCTCAATTTATTTCCGCCCCTGGATCCCCGGTCCGCGGAGAGGCGGCAGAAGATGGCGGGAGCGCAGCTGTCCGGTTTTTTGCAATCGGTGGCTGCGGCGCATCCGTCCGAGCCGGTCACGTTCATCTGAATCGGAACTGACCGTTCCACGGGGGACGCGCTTGGCCCGCTGGTGGGAACCAGGCTGCGTGAGAGCGGATGGACGAATGTGAACGGCTGCCTGGACGAGCCTTGCGATTCGTCCAATCTGGAGGCGAGGCTCGCCGGATTGCCGGATAATCTCCTCACCATTGCGATCGACGCCTGCCTTGGCCATCCTTCGACGGTAGGCTATTATCTGGTCGGCAATCAGCCGCTGCTTCCCGCGGAATCAGTTGGCATGGCGCTCCCTCCCGTAGGCCGTTACAGCATCGCCGCGGTCGTCAATACGAACGGGCCGAAGCCGTACTGGACCCTGCAGACAACTTCTCTCCGCTTCGTGATGAAGATGGCGCATGAAGTGGCGGATGCCATTATGCAATCTTTTCCAGGGAATCATAAGGAATAAAAAAGGTATTTTCCCCATATGAATGATGTCGTGGGCCTGGGGAGGTATCCCGTTCGGCAGGGTCGGATACAGAAAAAAGAGCCGGACCCGACATCCGACTCTTTGGCACTGATCGCGTCAACCCCTATGTTGATCCGTTCCTGGCATGAACGGATCATTTTTTATCCTGCCGGTCCGTCAGCTTAATGATGAGCTGAACCAGGCCGAGCACAAACGCACTCGTGGCGAAGAACATTTCGAACCCTTCCATGATGATCACCTCCTTTCGCGGCCGGACAACAAATACTGGAGCAGATACTGCGCCATAGAAGGTGCTGATTCAGCGGTATTCAATTGGTGTAATATTATTCTATATCTATGTAGAAAAGTCGTTTCATAGAATCCATCTGTAGGAAATTTTGAATTTTTTTTGCACTTTGTGACAAGCATTCATAATACAACGGCGTGCATATGATGCGCGGACAGAAAAGAGGAGATAGCTATGCCAACGATCGCGGTTCATCCACAATTCAGCATGCATATGGAGGAGCAGGGCCAGGGACCGGCCGTCGTGCTGCTGCACGGATTCTGCGGCAGCTCGCGGTACTGGGCGGATCTGGCCCCCCTGCTGGCGGGAAGCTGCCGCGTCATTACGCCGGACCTGAGAGGCCACGGCAAATCGGATGCGCCTGTCGGTCCCTACACGATCGAACAGATGGCGGACGATGTGCTCCATTTGGCGGATGCGCTTGGCCTGGACCGATTCGTCCTGCTGGGCCATTCGTTGGGAGGGTATATTACGCTGTCGTTCGCGCAGCGGCATGCGCACCGCTTGAAGGGATTCGGGCTGATCCACTCGACCGGGAAGCCGGACACGGAGGAGGGCAAGCAGAAGCGGCTTGCCGCCGTAGAAGCGCTCCAGCGGCATGGCATCGTTCCGGTCGTGGACGATCTCGTGCCGAAGCTGTTCGCCGAGGACACCGGCCCTGGAGAGGCTATGGACAAGGCGAAGGAGATTGGCTATTCCACGCCGCCCCAAGGCGCGATCGGCGCAGTGCTCGCGATGCGCGAACGGCCCGACCGCACGGCGGTTCTGCAGGCGGCCGCGCTCCCGGTGCTGCTCGTGGCCGGAGAGAAGGATCGCATTGTCGCGCCGGAGAACGTATTTACCGCGGCGGGAGACCATATCGAGCCTGTCACCCTTGAAGGGGTCGGCCATATGGGCATGATGGAGGCGCCGGAGAAGCTGGCGGCCGCGATTCGTTCCTTCGTGGACAACGTATACGCATGACAGGCGGCCGAATGACAGACCGGCCCTGGTGAGAACGGGAGTGCTGCACCCTTGTGGACAGCACTCTTTGTGCGTTATACTGGATGTAATTTTTGTGCAAATTAGACAGATATCAAAATGTTCGATCACTTCCCGCGCACGATTTTCGCTGCTAATCGGAAAGATTAAGCAACACCTTATCGTCTTTGGCAAGGAGTTGGATTCATGTATCGAAAAGATTATTTGCTGCGGCTGGTGCAGGAGATGACCGACCTGATCGGCAAAGCGATGAATCTGCGGCAGCAGAAAAAACGGACCGAGCTGCTGTTCGAATGGGACGAACTGATGCGGGAGCGGTTCCGCATCAATGGCGAGCTGTCCGATCGGCTGACCGGAGAGGATCTGATTCATCTGTTCCGGACCAACGGGCGGCTGCATGCCGATGAGCTTCAGGCCTTCGCGATCCTGCTCCGTGAACGGGCGAAGCTGGAGCGGGAGAAGGAACTGGCGGAACGCCATGAGATGCCTGTCAGTGACGCTGCCCGCTCGGGACCCGATGATGCCTTCATCGAGGATCTGTATGTGCGGCGTTCCTTCAAAAGCCTGCATCTTCTGCTCGAGGCGATGCTGCACGGCAGCGACCGGCGGCTGCTTCCCGTCATGGAGGCGGCGGAGGGCCTGCTGCGGGAGCTGAAGGGCTACCGGATGCCGGACGAGCTGCTTGAGCGCCTGTGGGCATGGCTTGAACGGGAAGGCCGCTACGCCGAAGCCGAGGATGCGCTGTTCTGCTGGGTGCGGCAGGCCGCGGGCCAGCCGGAGGAAGCGGAGCTGCGCAAGCGACAGGGCGTACGCTTCTATGAACGCCTCGCGGAATGCCCGGATGAAGCGCTGGAGCAGGGCGGCCTTCCTCGCGAGGAGCTGGCCGACGGCCGCGCTGATCTGGAGGCGATTCAATGAACCCGGCCTTGGCCGGTCCGCGCGTGTGTTGGTCGGGCGGCGCCTTTCAGCCCGTCTTCACAATCTCACATAAGACAGGATAATGACGAGAACCTTGCCGGCCCGCAGGGTTCTTTTTCGATCTCCGCACTGAATCGCCTCGTTCTGACTCCTAGTTCCTAAGTCCTTCGGAATAAGAAGCTATTCATATTCACGGCCGATCCGTCGATATAGTATAGTAGGTAATTCGGACTATGCATATTTTTGAATCTCTGGATACAGGAATTGACGGTTGCCGGCGAGGCTGCCCACGAGGCCGCCTGCAAAGCGCATCTGGACCGATATAACACCCTGGCACGAGACATGAGGAGGTTTTTTACATGGGGAATCAGGCATACACGATGGACAGCCCGGGTTTATTATCGGGAGCCTTGTTGAACTGCCGAACTGTGATCGAAGGCAGTGGCTGTGTGGCAACGGGTATGTTATCTTATATGGAAGGCGATTTGATCGATATTGAATTGCCGCAATTCGAACACTTCGAATTGGGGGAGCAAGTCAAAGTTACGATCTATTCCGGAATGGGCATCGTCAACTTTTTCACCAAAATCATCGCCCGGAACGAGGGCTCCCTGCTGCTCATCCATCCGCCTCAGCAGCAGCAGCGGTTTACGGACAAGCGCGAGTCGCCGCGGGTCATTATCCGCAAGCATGGCTTCATCCATTCCGAAGCCGCATCACAGGAGAACCGGAGCGCTGTTCAGAGCGGAACCCCGATTACACCTGGTCGATATCAGCCTGACCGGCGTGGGCTTCACGATGAGCGAGGGCGCGCCGCTGCGCGAAGGCATGAGGGTCGACGCGGAGCTTCAATTGGGCTTCACCTTGCCCTGCCGCCTCAAGATTGTGCACCGATCCCGCCATCCCGAAGGGATGCAGTACGCAGCCAGCCTGGAAGGCCTCGACGAAGTCTCCCTCCGCTCCCTGCGCGCCTTCATCCTGCGCGAACAGATCACGGCTTATGTGGATAAGAAGCAGAGTGTATAGATAACATGTCGGCACTATATCCTTTTCGAAGAGAGGAGAAGCAATTTGAAAATATCATCCTTACGGTATTTCTTATCTTGCTGCGGACTAGCTATATTCGGCGTCATGTTATTTCTTCTTCCCGGAACTGCAGAAGCCGGAACGGTATTTCCCCCGAAGCAGATCGATTCCTACGATGTAGAATTGAAGACGGATCCGACATATGTTCCGACTCCGCTGAGCGTCACCGAAGCAACCTACGTCCAGACCGTCAACCTCGACCCGGCGGTGGCGGAAGTCTCGGTCGATCCGGTTCTGGGCCAATATGCGATTACAGGCAAAACCTACGGCACGACCACCGTCGAATACAAATGGACCACCGCCCAAAATGTCGAGCTCGTACATAAGTTCACGGTTACGGTCGATTCCGGCGGGATAGCGCCGCGTGTTCGAATAAATGAAGAAGAGGACAGTTATTTCAAGCTAATTAACAGCAGTTTATTTCAAACGAAGACAATAGATCTGAGTAGTTTATTTTCAGGTAATATAAAATGGGAAGCCGGGTCTTTTGAACTTTATGACAGTAACGGACTTTTTGGTCTTGGCTCGGATTTTTCAAGCCCAAGTAGAAGCTATTTTACTTTAATTTATACAGGTAATACGGGCGATACCAGGATTACGATAAAGGCAACTGACTTAAACGGCTACACCGCTTCCTACTTCTTCGACGTCTCGACGAACTGGGATCCCGTCTTTCAGCCGCATCCGGATATGACCCTGATTCAAGGGGAGGAATACACCTTCAATCTCAAGGACATGAAGGTCTTCACGGACGCAGATGATGACACATTGCATTACACCATAGATCCGGTAACTGGAGTGACGGCATCCATTAATGAAGATACGTTGACCGTGACATCCAATATCGAGCAGGAGTTTGCGTTGACGATCCAGGCCGATGACGGCCGGAACGGGAAGGCTGTTGGCGTGCTTAATTTCAAGGCTTGGCGCTCCGAGGAGGTTGGCATTGCAGGGACCTACCCGGAGACGCGCAACACGATTCGCTTTACCCAGATCCCTCAAGGGAAATACGTGCTCGCTCCGCTCAAGACCACGATGCCGAGCGAGGCGGAGCTGTTGGGTTGGGTCGATGAAGGGAAAGCGCGGGCTGCGGATTCAGACGGAGAGCTTGAATTTGCAATCGATGAGATCAACGAGCCGAACCAAAAGCAGCCAGCCTTGCAGGCAGGCACTTACGGACTTTATTTAGTTGAATCTGCCACTGTTACTCTGGACAGAGTCGTGCATCTTATCGGCATCGATGTCGTGCGGAGCCAGTTGGAGCAAATCGACCGTGACCATGAAAATAACGGGCTGGATATTATGGATGCGCATCGATGGTTAATGATATACAATAACACTTATTTCAATGCGAAAGTCGTCCTGTCGCTGCTTCCATCTTAACCTCGGAAAAGCACGTCAGAATCATAAATCATACAGGCTAACCTTAGGGTTGGCCTTTTGCTATTATGAGAACAATACAATAATAAAGATAGATAGAGTGATAGGTGGAGAAGAAGGCATGAATGATAAAAGCGAACGAAACGGAGAATGGACCGCGGCGGCTGCCGGGGTTGCCGCAGGCATCCTGCTGCTCGCGCTGTGGCTGAACGGCCTGTTCTATAACGGAGATACGGTTGTGCTCTCCGTTCTGATGTGTGCCGGGGCTATCGCGCTCCTTCTGATGAAGCGTCCCATTCTATCCGCGGCCATCCTGCTGCCGCTTGTTCTCCTGATCGCCTATGGCATCGTCCGCTTCCTCGATCCGGCGAGCGTTCACGGCACCCATATGCAGATGATCCGCTATGCGATGTATACCGGGTGGACGGTGGCGATATCCATGTTTTTTTGCCGGAGCGGCTCTGACTCCGCGTGGAAAAAAGGACTGCAAGCGCTCCTCGTCGTTGGCGCCATCAACAGCCTGAGCGCGCTCCTGATGCTGGGCGGATGGCTTCCTTATGAAGCCGGCGTTATGACCAGCGAGAACGTCGAAATTTCCGCTTGGGGATTCCGCCTGGGCGGATTCTTCCAGTATCCGAACACCCTCGGAGCGGTAACGGGCGCTTTTCTGCTCCTTCAGCTTTATCTTGTCCAGGCCGCCTCCGGCTTCCGGGCGCGTATGGCGGCGCTGCTTCCCGTCCTTCCTCACATGGCCGTCCTGATGCTGACGGAGTCCCGGAGTTCGTGGCTGGTTGTCGCGTTTGTGTGGGGTGCCGGGCTGTTATTTTTGCATACAAAACGGCGCGCTTATATCGCATTAACCGCCCGTACGGCCGCATGGGGATTCGCCGGGGCCGCGAGCGCCGCTTCCTTGTGGGCCGATGATCGCTCTATGATTCCGTTGGCCGTGGCTGCGGCTTGGGCCGGTTCATTAGGGGGAGAAGCGCTGCTTCACCGTCTCCGGCATTCCCGGCGGCGCGGAATCGGATGCTCGTTTTTGATTGCGGCGGCATCTGCGTTCCTCGGTCTGCTGCTGATGCCGCAGGGGGCTTCCGGGCGTCTAACGGATCATTATGCGACCGCAGGCGCGCGGACGCAGTTCTATCGCGACGCACTGATCTTGTGGCGGGAGCATCCATGGTTCGGCGCTGGCGGAGAGGCCTGGCGGCAGCAGTTCGCGCGCATCCAGAGCGAGCCCTATGTCGGCAAAGAAGTGCACAGCAGCCTCTTCGATCTGCTCCTCGATGTCGGCGTCATCGGAACGGCGCCCGCGCTCATGCTGGCCGCGGCGGCGCTCTATACCGCTTGGCGCCGTCACCAGGGACTGGCCATGGCCGCGTCCGTGCTCCTGCTGCACAGCGCCGCCGACTTCGACATGGCCTTCGGCTTCTTCGCGATGCTCCTCCTGGCCATGCTGGCGTTTGCGGCAGGCGCGGGCGAGCCGGGCCATGGAAGGCCGCCCCTTCGCCTGGACCGCATGGCGTCGCTTCTGCTGGCGCTGCCGCTGGGCGCCGCAGGCTTGCTGGCGGCTGTGCACGCCGCAGCCCAGCCGCTCGCGGACGCCGACGGCCTGCTGGCGTTGAAGCTGACGCCAGCCGACACCGAGCTTCGCATCGCGGTGTCGCGGACCTTGCCGCCGGAAGAGGCCTTCGCCCTGCTCGCGGAAGGCCGCCGCTATGAACGGAGCGGCTTCGCTCTCTACCGCGAGCTTGCCTTGGCGAGCAGCGGCCTCGGCCTCGGCCGGGCGGCGGAGGAGGCCGGCTATTGGCGGGAGGCCATCGCCTGCGCCCCGTTCGACCGCGACCTGCGAACGGAAGCGATTGAGCGGCTGGCCGACCAGGCCCGTCACGCCGTGATTGCCGGCCACCGCGACGAGGCCAAAATATTGGCGGCGGCCGCCGAAGACTTGTACCATCGCTATGAAGCCGAGGTACAGCGTGTCGCATCGATGCCGAATGCCGCCAATGACAAGCATTTTGTGATGACCGAGGAGGCGAGGCGCGCGTACATGGCCATCGTGCCGCTGCTCGGCTTCAACAGCGACCGGCGATAATCCCGCCTGCAAGCGCAGGAGGGGATTATCGGCCGGTCGTTTTTTTGGCATGGGACGTGTCGCAGGATCAAGAAGAAGTTCTGAAGGCGTTGAAAGGAATATATGCGAAGAAGGACTACGTATTTCATAATGAAGTTGAGGTGATTCACCAGTATACGGATGAAAAAGCAGAGGTGAGAGATGAGAGAACGTACCGCTTGCGAGGAAAAGATTTCTCCGCCGACCTGAACAAGAATTGGGTTATTGGGGGAGATCATCTCAGTTCTATAGAGATTGATTTCGATAAGAAAGAGCTTGATCCGAAATTGTGGAAAGCGGCGACAGATGCCGCTAAAACAGCTTTTCATCATAAATTTGATATGAAGCAGGGTCAGCTTCAGGGTTATTTTAGTCCATGGAAACAAGGTCAAAAACCAGAATTAAAGTGGATGCTTCGGGACGACAAGGTTACGATTTATGCGGATCCCAAGACAGGAAAAATAAATAGCGTAATCAATGAGTTCGGAATAAAAGTACGGGATAATAAAGGAATTTCAGAAAAAGAGGCAAAAGAATCGGTTGCCCCATTAGCGAAGAAATTGTTCAATATCGATCTTAATGGATATAACGTAATATGGGATAACCTGACAAAAGGCTATTACTTCACCAAAAAGAATGGCACGAGTGTGAGAGCGGCATTGGATGCCGATAAAAATGTGGTGTATCTTAAATCCGGGGACAATGCGGCTCACGGGGGAGACGGCGTTTGATATCTATTCATGCATGGAATTGACCCTTGAAAGACAATTGGCGGCTTCCGGAGACTTTGGGTGGGAGTCATGTCTTTGAATCTATAAATACCCACCAAAAAACCGGGGGCGGCGCCCTCAGACTGGTGGATGTTCAATTGGTCCGTAATGAATTATATGGGAATCCTTCGCATTTTGCGCAACGACGCGACGGATATGTTCTACGAAGTCTGATTCCAGTACGCATTGGCTGAATCAGGGTTTCTTCGATTTTTCCTGTGACGACGTGACGGGTGTCGAAAGTGCCATTTCGCTTGTATTCAAATCCGAGCGCTCCACTTTTCCCGGAACCATCTGCAAAGCTTCGTGATAGTGAGAAACCGCCTGTACACCCGTCATTTCATCGAAAGAATGGACATGAACTCTTTCTTCATACAGGGAAAGTGATGTAACTCACATACTTGTTTGTTATATGTCATAGAACTTGAAGCTACTAAACTACCGGATGAATTATACAAACGAGCTTGGCCACCCATATATCCTATTGGTACATTTGCATCTGCTTTAACATAGGCAACTGCTTCAACTGTTGTGGTTGGATTTCCGCTCCAGCGCTCCCATACCTCAGAAGTAAAAGAATACTTGTAACCATGGATTGCTGAAGGCAGCTCATAGGGATCAGACTTGGTGTCAGCAAATGCTGTTATTGACATCAAAGTGATGGATAAAAACAGATCATCAAGAAACTACTAACTTTTATTATCATTTTGTTCATTGTGCTTTACCTCCCCTTCAATTATGCGCAGCGTTCCCATTTGAATTATTCATTCTAAATTCACCGATTACAGTTTTACCATCTGATTCATACAAGGGGATTGATTGTAGCCGCTAGATTCCATAGATTCCTGGTAGGTGATAACCTCTTCTGGTGAAGAAACAGATGAATCCAGATCGGATGCTTTTACATATCCAACAACCCCATTTTCTCTCTCTGCCTTAATCAACTCTGGTTCTTGTGTTGGTCCATAAGGGTAAGGCCCATATCCATAAGTTTGTCTTTGCTCGTTAACAGGATAGTTAGGTACTTTTCCTTTAACTGATGCTATACTATACTTAGAAGGGGCTGCTTTCTCAGTATTATCTGTAGCAGCCAATAATGTAGGTATTCCAGTCACCAAAGCAAGCGTCAATATTACTCCCAGAGAATTTTTCTTCATTTTCATAATCGACAATCCTTTCTTCGATAGTTTTTTTCGGGTTATTGCAATAGGATTATTTTGGAAAAATTACCACAAAAATCACGCTTAAGTTTTCAACTCCTGAACAATTTGTTTGTAAACGGTTGCTATGCTCTACTACTTTCTCCAACTTCTCGTTCGTGACTTCACCCGATTCGCCAAGCTCCAGTAAATTTTGCCCATGTAGCTCCTGCTTTTCCTGATGCTCCGCTTCTTCAATGCTTGCAAACAACATCTTTACTTTGTCTTGCAGTTTGGCTTTGTGCTTGCCCCAGACAAAGATATACTTATTGGCATTTGTTGTCATTTTCTGAGTATATAAAGAAATCGTTCCTTTTGTAGATGGTGGATGGTACTTCCATTTATTAAAGAACGATTTCTTTTTGTTTTAGATTTTGAGAATAGTGTTGTCTCTTGTCATTTCAATGCCTCTTGGGATAGCCCCGATCTATTATACATTTTTTGCCTGAGAGTTCGCCGACCTATCCGCCGAAGGCTTGGCGGAAGCAGGCGGAGAGCTTCTTCGGATCGACCTCCCATAGGGCGGCGAGCTCCTCGCATACGGCTTCATCCCACCAGTCCGACAGCTTCTTGCGGTTGGCGTGATTCTCGTGAATCCATATCAAATTGGCAATCACTTTGCGGTAATAGAGCTCTTCACCTTCCTTCCGTTTGTCTTCGGGAATCCAGACATTCATGCGCTTGATCGTGCGGTACAGCTCGTTGCTGCAAGCCCGGCGGATGCCCCGGGCGGTAGGCAGGGCAGCGGTGTGGCGCGGTCTCGGTGTCTTCATGGCCATTGGCCCCTTTCCAGCAGGTTGTGTTATACCATATGCAGGAGGAGGCGCCGCTGCCAGAAGGACCTTCCGCGGCTAATCGACCACGATGTACCCGACCATCGGTCCATTGCTGGCCGCATCGGCATGCGTCGTGCAGACGATACGGTAGATCCCTTCCTTCGCGGTGAAGCGGATAATCGTCTCCTTGTTTTTTTCAATGGTGCCGGAGATATCGAGCCCTTCAATCACGAAATCATGGCGGTGCCCGTTCACGCCCCGGATGCGCAGCTCGACGCGCTCGCCTTCGTTCGCGTGTACTGTGTCAGGAGCAAATTGGTAAGATCCAATTTCGGTTCCGTTCTCAAGCGTGGACTTGAATTCGCCCGTCACCATATGCAGGATTCGGGTCTCTTGGGGGGCCGCTTGCGCGGCCTGCTCCATCCGCATCGATTCGTACCGCCAGAAGGCGGCGCCGACCATGATGGCGGCGATGGCGATCAAGCCGATGCGCCATTGCTTGGGGGTGACTACCCAGAAATTAGCCATGGATGTGAACCTCCTCGACATGTATTCGGAAAGCTTGGAGTACGAGACTTCTGTTAAGAAAGCGAAAATGGCCATGCTGTCCAGCTAGTCCATATGTATGCCGGAGAAGGCGGTAACATGAGCCCTTCCGGTCGATTGCGTTAGAGTCATGTCCCATCGTAAAATAGAATACACTGGTAGCAAAAAGAGGAGATGGGACATGGAATTTTTGCATCAAATCGTGACTACGCTCTTTCATTGGGTGCAGCAATTGGGAGAATGGGGAATCATGCTTGGCTTGATGATAGAGGTGATTCCGAGCGAGATTGTGCTTGCCTACGGAGGTTTTCTCGTCTCGATTCAAGAGATTACCTTTGTGGAAGCGGTCGTCTTCGGCGTCATCGGCGGGGTTATCGCGCAACTGTTCGTCTATTGGATCGGCAGGTACGGGGGAAGGCCTGTGCTCGAACGGTACGGCAAATACATTCTGATCCAGCCGCATCATATTGCGAAATCGGAAGAGTGGTTCCAAAAATATGGGACAGGCGTTATCTTTACGGCCCGCTTCGTTCCGGTTGTACGGCATGCCATCTCTATTCCGGCGGGCATTTCCAAAATGAATGTGTGGCGGTTCACGCTTCTGACGACGCTGGCGGTCATCCCGTGGACGATACTGTTTGTCTATTTGGGCTTCGTGCTGGGCGATAAATGGGAGCAGATTGACGACGTGGCCGGCAAATGGGTCAAGCCGTTTATTCTCGTTGCTCTGGCGCTGCTTATCGTGTATGTTGTCATTAAATATACGTATTCCAAAAAGAAAGCGGGGAAATGAAGATGGCCAAGAGCGTAGCCGGCGTAATGGGAAAAGGAATTCGCCCCCAAGCCTTTGTGGACGGGATGCAAAAGAACAAGGAGGCCTTCGTCTCCTGGTATGAGCAATTTGCATGGGCGGATGAAGAAGATAAAGCTTTTTTCGAGTCGCTGCAATACCGCGATCACCTGCGCTGCCTGATCCTGGCGGCGGATTGGTGCGGCGATGTCGTCCGCAACGTGCCGGTCGTCTTCCGTGCGATGGAAGCGGCGCAGATCGGGACGGAAGTGCTGATTATGGAGCAATTCCCGGAGACGATGGATCAGTTCCTGACGATGGGCGGGCGTTCGGTGCCGGTTGTCATCTTCGCCGATACCGGCGGGCATGTTCTCGGCCAATGGGGTCCGCGCCCGAGCGATGTGCAGGCGCATATGATCCGCTTCAAGCAGGAGAATCCGGACCGGGAAGCGCCGGACTATCAAGACAAACTGAAAGTGGTAAGACAGCAAATGATGGAAACGTACGGCGAAGGCACGGGATACCAGACACGCATCGTGCGCGAGCTCAAAGAGCTGCTGTCTTCCTTTTGACATCAAGCAAAGTTCAACAAGTCAACCTTTTAAAAAGGTAAACCTATGTTTGCGGTCGACTTCGCGAACAACTTTTACAAAGGCGGTGTTATTCTATGTTTCGCATTCAAAGCTATACACTCGGCCCGGTTCAGACCAATGCCTACGTGCTGATCAACGAAGAGACGAAGGAAGCGGCCGTCATCGATCCCGGCATGAATCCGGAGCCGCTGCTGCAGGGACTCCAAGGCTTGAAGGTGTCGGCCGTCCTGCTGACGCATGCGCATTTCGATCATATCGGCGGGGTTGACGCCGTGCGTGAAGCTCACGGATGCCCGGTCTATATTCATGAGCGGGAAGCGGAGTGGCTTACGACGCCCGAACTGAACGGTTCGACGATGTGGCCCCAAGTCTGCCCGCCGATGGCGATGAAGCCTGCCGATCATCTGCCGCAGGACGGCCAGACGCTGGAGCTGATCGGCCATAAGTTCCAGGTCATGCATACACCGGGACATTCTCCCGGCAGCGCCAGCTTCCTCCATGAGAAGCACTTGTTCTCGGGCGACGTTCTCTTCCGCACGTCAGTGGGACGAACGGATCTCCGGGACGGGGATATGAACGTGCTGCTCGAATCGATTCACGGCAAGCTGTTCCCGCTGGGGGATGACGTTACCGTCTACCCGGGTCATGGTCCCGTGACCCAGATCGGGTATGAGAAGGAGCATAATCCTTTTGTATAATAGGAAATGCTTGGCGAGGCGGCTTGCCGGACGAATGTTCGGGCAGGCCGCCTTCCTTATTAACGCCGTCGGCCCGTTGGCGCTGATTTTGGGTTCGTGGTATGATGAGCTTAATTGAGGAACGGATGCGCATTCTGCGGGGGAATGAGGCTGGCCCTGGGGCGGAAGCATGGATTGATTCGTGTATGCGGGGCTGCACGCACAGGAGCGAGGAAGGATAGGAGGCAAAGCGGGCGCGTAAACCGGGCGGGTTTGCGCTTTTTGCGTCCTCCGCGGGAGCATTCGCGCAAAGCGGGAGCCTCTGTGGGAACGGGGCTTCAGTAAGCAGGAAGGGAGCAAGATCGATGGAAGGCGTATTGAAGCGAGAAATCGAAGGACGAATTGCCCGGCTGCAGGCAGCGATGGAGGAACGAACCATGGACGGCTGTCTGATTACGCAAAATGTCGGGCTTTATTATTTTACCGGATCAATGCAGACAGGGTATCTGTTCGTGCCGAAGCAGGGCGAGCCTGTCTACTTCGTCAAGCGCAGCCTGGAGCGCGCTCGGCATGAAGCCGCGGTGGCGGTCGAGCCGCTCGGCTCCTTCCGCGCTTTCGGCACGCTGCTGCAGGAGCGCTTCCCGGAGGTGTTCGCGTCCGGACGCCCGGTCATTGCCACGGAATATGACGTGCTTCCGGTGCAGTTGTTCGAGCGTCTCCGTTCCGTGCTGCCGGATGCGGCATGGACCAACGGCTCCGCGATGCTGCGCGGGCTGCGGATGGTTAAATCGCCGTGGGAGATCGACCGCATCCGCACGGCCGCCCGCGCGGCGCATCATGCGCTCGAGCAAGCGGCCGCTTACGTCCGGCCCGGCATGATGGAGCTCCAGCTTATCGCCCATATCGAGCATGTATTCCGCATGCAGGGCCATGTCGGATTTATCCGGATGCGCGGGTACAACCAAGAGATTATTACCGGGATGGTCGCCTCGGGCGAAGCGGGAGCGGAGCCGACGTACTTCGACGGTCCGGCCGGCGGACGCGGCTTGACCCCGGCGAGCCCCCAAGGCTCCAGCCGGAAGGTCATCGCCGAGAATGAACCGATTCTCGTCGATATCGGATGCTGCATCGACGGCTATGTCATCGACCAGACCCGGACGCTGGTTATTGGCAAGCTGGATGAGGAGCTTGAACGGGCCTACGAATCGTCCGAAGCCATACTGCGGACCGCCGAAGCGAGCCTGAAGCCGGGGACGGTGTGCGAGACGCTGTATGCCGGCGCGTTGAAGCTGGCCGAACAGTATGGCTTGGCGGGGCACTTCATGGGCTTCGGGAGCGATCAGGTCAGCTTCCTCGGCCATGGCATCGGCATGGAGATGGATGAATGGCCCGTGCTGGCGCGCGGCTTCACGATGCCGCTTGAACCCGGCATGGTCATCGCGATCGAGCCAAAATTCACGTTTCCTGGCCGAGGCGTCGTCGGGATCGAGAACACGTACCTGATTACGGACGGCGGGTTCGAGAAGCTGACCACTCCGCCGGAAGGCGTGTGGCGGATTCCGGCGCCGTAATCGGAGGCCGGAATCCGAGGTGTGACGGAACCCGGAGCGCCGCGCTTCCGTCGATTTCCTGAGAATGCATGTTGACATTTGCCTGGAAGTCACATATTTTATTTTAGAAAAGGCAGCGTCTTTTTTGCGGGAACAAGCATACATTTACAGCAATCATAAATTTTAGTACGATAGAGGAAACAGCATATGGATGGGAGGCATGGACAATGCTGCATTTGGGAGAGAAAGTAGTCATTGTTGCCGACCGCTTCGAACAACATTTGCCTATCGGGGAATATGGCTATATCATTGCCTATGACCGCAATGCGGATAACGCATTCGATTACGTCATCCGGGTGCCGAGAGCAAACCGCAACTTCTTCGTGCCGGCGTCTGACGTCGAGCAGGAAGGCCTGCTCCTGCAGCAGGAAGCGGACCGCATCGAACGGGAAGCGCTTATCGACTATGCACTGGCTACTCACAATGAGTCTCTGTTCCGCCGGATCATGAATGGTGATGCGGCAGAAGACCAGGAGGAAGAGAACGAGCAGGAAGAAGCGATGTCTCAGGAAGAGTTCATCCGCCAAGTCAACCTGCGCGCATGGATATAAGGAAGAGCACCGGTTTGCGTTACGGGGTAACGTGCGGCCGGTGCTTTTTTGATATGATAGACTTTATAAATTTGTTTGGGTGCAAGCAGGTCTTCCGCTTGTTTCTGTTTTTGGTCAGGTTAGGATATGGAGAGGAACATCTTGAAACGAAACTTTTTTGGATAAAAATTTGCCGCCCAGAGCGCTTTACATCGATTTTTTCTATTGAGAGACACGGGTCCACCACATAAAAAATGAATCGCCCAAAACTCCCCAAAAAACCCTATGGACTTTCTCAACGGTCTGATTTCGGGCTCCAAGAGACTGCGCTGGATCCTGGAGGCATTATCGCTTTCTGTAGGCCTTGTTGGCTCTAGGAGGCATCGTTGCCTTCTGGAATCATCGTTTCCTCCTCGGGCTTGAAATTGTGGAGGGAATAGCTGCTATTTTACAGGAATTTCGGCTCAATGCGTCTACATCCCGAGGAAATGCTGCACAGCTACATCATTTTAGGCCTTTTTGCTCCAAGTCGAAGCGAAACGGGTGAAATTGCTGCCGTTTTGCAGGATTCCCTCTCTGGTGAAGTCGTCCCTATCGAATTGCTGTATTTGCGCAGGATTTTGCTTGCCGAACAGGCTTACCGAATAAGTGTGCCTTGAGAAATCATGCAGTTATGCGGATTTCCTTACCGAATCGGCGTGTCTGGAGAAATCATGCAGTTATGCAGAATTGGCCTGCCGGATAGACGTGTGTAGGGATATTGTGCAGTTTTCAGGCCGTTGGACCCCCCATTTTTTTCGAAGGGGTGGAGATTGTCCATTTACCTAATCAAAACTTGGCACTCCGATCAGAGCGTTTTAAATCCATTTTTCTACGAAGAGACGAGTCCGAATAGAGTGCCGAAAAATCCCCTGGACTTTCTTGTATCGAGAAGGCGGCGGTAAGGGGCTGCCCGCAAGCTAATACCGCTGCGGGGCGGCTGAAAATCGCGGCGCTGCGCCGCATTAATGGAAGCCAGCGTTGAGTTGCCCACGCTTCTAGGCTATAATAGAGGGATGAATTTGGCCCAATTGGGACAAGGAGGAACAGGTTGCCGATGAGCATTCAGGTACAAGACGTCGAGCATGTGGCCAAGCTGGCACGGCTCAATTTAACCGATGAAGAAAAAGCGCGCTATACCGAGCAGCTGAACGCGATTCTGAAGTACGCAGAGAAGTTGAACGAGCTGGATACGGATGACGTGCCGCCGACAACGCATGTTCTGCCGATTCGCAATGTGATGCGTGACGATACCGTTCGTCCATCGCTGCCGATAGAGAAAGTCATGCTGAACGCGCCTCAGGAAGAGGACGGCCAATTCCAGGTTCCGGCGGTGCTGGAGTAAAGAGAGAGGGGGTAACCGCATTGACATTGTTGGATATGACGATTTCACAAGCCAGACAAGCCTTGGCAGACCGCAAAGTATCCGCCGCCGAACTGACGGAGGCGTCTTTTGCGCGAATCGCGCAGACCGATGAGCGGGTGCAGGCGTTCCTGACGCTGAATGAAGAAGGGGCCAAGGCGCAGGCGAAGCGCATCGATGAGCGCCGGGCGGCAGGCGAGGCGCTTCATCCGCTGGCCGGCATTCCGGCCGGCCTGAAGGACAATATCGTGAGCGAAGGGATGCGAACGACATGCGCCAGCCGCTTCCTCGAGAACTATGAGCCGGTCTATGACGGAACCGTTGCCCGCAAGCTGAAGGAAGCGGACGTCGTTACGGTCGGCAAGCTCAATATGGATGAGTTCGCCATGGGCGGCTCCAATGAGAATTCGGCTTTCCAGGCGACCCGCAATCCGTGGGATCTGGAGCGCGTCCCGGGCGGATCGAGCGGCGGCTCGGCTGCGGCGGTAGCCGCCGGCCAGGTCAGCTTCGCCCTCGGATCGGATACGGGCGGATCGATCCGCCAGCCGGCGTCCTATTGCGGCATCGTCGGCTTGAAGCCTACCTATGGCCTCGTATCGCGGTTCGGCCTCGTCGCGTTCGCATCTTCCCTCGATCAGATCGGGCCGCTGACGAACAATGTGGAGGATGCCGCGCATGTGCTGCAGGCCATCGCCGGCTACGACCCGATGGACTCCACCTCGGCCAAGGTCGACATCCCCGATTATGCGGCGGCCTTGAGCGGAGAGGTGCGCGGCCTGCGCATCGGCGTGCCGTCCGAATATATCGGGCAGGGCGTCGATCCGAAGGTGAAGGAAGCGGTGCTCGCCGCCTTGAAGGTATACGAGCATTTGGGCGCGACCTGGGAAGAGGTGTCGATGCCGCATACGGATTATGCCGTGGCGACGTATTACCTGCTCGCTTCGTCCGAAGCGTCGTCCAATCTGGCCCGCTTCGACGGGGTCCGCTATGGCGTTCGCGCGGAGCAGCCGGGCAATCTGCTCGATCTCTATCTTCAGTCGCGCAGCCAGGGCTTCGGTCCGGAAGTGAAGCGGCGCATCATGCTCGGAACCTATGCGCTCAGCTCCGGCTACTATGACGCCTATTATTTGAAGGCGCAGAAGGTTCGCACCTTGATTCAGGGCGACTTCGAACAGGCGTTCCAGAAGTATGACATTCTGCTCGGGCCGACGGCGCCGACGACGGCCTTCCGTCTCGGCGAGCAGATTGACGATCCGCTTCAAATGTACTTGAATGATATTTTGACGATTCCAGTCAGCTTGGCGGGCGTGCCGGCGATCAGCATTCCATGCGGATTGGCGGACGGCATGCCGGTAGGGCTGCAGCTGATCGGACGGGCGTTCGATGAGGCGACCGTGCTGCGCGCGGCGCATGCGTTCGAGCAGAACACCGATCATCACAAGCTGCGCCCGCAGTTGTCATAGAGGAGGCTTACGACATGCCAAGTGCTAAATATGAGACGGTAATCGGACTGGAAGTTCACGTAGAGCTTCGCACCGAATCCAAAATATTTTGCGGCTGCTCCACCGCCTTCGGGGCGCCGCCGAACACGCATACTTGCCCGATCTGTCTCGGGCATCCGGGCGTGCTGCCGGTGCTGAACCGCCAGGCGGTCGAATATGCGATGAAGGCCGCCATGGCGCTGAACTGCGAGATTGCGTCCGTGAGCAAATTCGATCGCAAAAACTATTTCTACCCTGACTCGCCGAAGGCGTATCAGATTTCGCAGTATGATCAGCCGATCGGGCAGAACGGGTGGATCGACATCGAAGTCGGGGGCGAGACGAAGCGCATCCGCATCAATCGTCTGCATCTGGAAGAGGATGCGGGCAAGCTGACGCACGTCGATGGCGGCTATGCTTCGCTGGTCGACTTCAACCGGGTGGGCACGCCGCTGGTCGAGATCGTGTCGGAGGCCGATCTGCGTTCTCCGGAAGAAGCCAAGGCTTATTTGGAAAAATTAAAGGCCATTATGCAATATTGCGAAGTATCCGACGTCAAGATGGAGGAAGGCTCGCTCCGCTGCGACGCGAATATCAGCCTTCGCCCGTACGGACAGAAGGAATTCGGCACGAAGGCCGAGCTGAAGAACATGAACTCCTTCCGCGGCGTGCAGCGCGGCCTCGAATATGAAGAGGAGCGCCAGGCCGATATTCTGGACGAGGGCGGCCAGGTAGTGCAGGAGACGCGCCGGTGGGATGAAGCCCAGGGACGGACGCTGTCGATGCGCAGCAAGGAAGAGGCGCATGACTACCGCTACTTCCCGGATCCGGATCTCGTTACCATCGTCATTGACGACGAATGGAAGGAGCGCATCCGCGTGACGATTCCGGAGCTGCCGGATGCCCGCAAGGCCCGGTATACCGCCGATTACGGCTTGTCCGGCTACGATGCCGAGGTCATCACCTCCTCCAAAAAGCTGGCCGACCTGTTCGAGGACAGCCTTACGTATACGAAGGATGCCAAGGCGGTAGCGAACTGGATTATGGGGGATCTGCTCGGCTATCTGAATGCGGGCGGTCTTGAGATCGAAGCCGTCAAGCTGGACGGACAAGGGCTCGGAGAAATGATCGGGCTGATCGAGAAGGGCACCATCAGCACGAAAATCGCCAAAACGGTATTCAAGGAAATGCTCGAATCCGGCAAGCGGCCGCAAACGATCGTCGAGGAGCAGGGACTGGTCCAAATCAGCGACGAAGGCGCCATTATGGCTGTCGTGCAGCAAATCATCGCGTCCAACCCTCAATCGGTCGAGGACTATAAGGCCGGCAAGCAAAAAGCGATCGGCTTCCTCGTCGGCCAGGTGATGAAGGAGACGAAAGGCAAAGCGAATCCGGGGCTCGTCAATCAATTGCTGGTCCAATGCCTGAACAGTCAATGATACTCGGTACGATATAGCAGTCCGCAAGGCGAAGCATGCGTTGCAGTTTTTTCATCGGTTCAAATGGAGGAGCTTGGCGCATACTTCGCCTTTTTTTGCTTACAGATAGATAGAGCAATACAAATTACGGTCTGTGGGGGGATGATTGTGCTTCGTGATCTGGACATGAATGATAATGAGACCCTTGAGCAATTATGGTATTTGCAGCAGAGCGCTTACCGCATTGAAGCGGATCTTCTCGGTTTCGACCGGATTCCTCCGTTGATGGATACTTTCGACGATCTAAGGAAGTGCAAGGAAATCTTCTACGGCTGGTGGGATGATGCCGAACTGGTCGGAGCCATCTCGTATGAGGTGCCGGAACCGGAGGTTATCGATATTTGCCGGCTGATGGTTCATCCCCGTTCCTTCCGCCAAGGCATCGGCTCCCGTCTGCTGGAGCATGTCCTGCAGATTCCGGGATTTCCCGTTCACCGCATTGCGACGGGGGCGCGCAATACTCCCGCTTTACGGTTATATCAGCGAGCGGGCTTCCAATTTCGGCACGAAGAAGAAATTGCACCCGGGGTATATCTTCGCCATCTGGAACGGGTGTCGAAGGAGGACGGTTCGGGATGGGAGAAATAATCGACGCCCCGAATCCGTGGGTCATTGACAATGTCTCGCTGATGATGCGCTTGTTCCTGGCGATGCTGCTGGGCGGCTTGGTCGGATTGGAACGGGAGCAGGCGAATCACCCTGCGGGCTTGCGCACGCATATTCTCGTATGTCTCGGCTCGGCCTTGATTATGCTGTTGTCCATTTATGGCTTTGCTCAGTTCGTCTATGAAGGCAATGTAAGGGTCGACCCTGCCCGTCTCGCGACGGCGGTCATTACGGGCATCGGCTTCCTTGGAGCGGGAACGATCATCTTTACGGGCAAATCCATCGCCGGTCTGACGACGGCCGCCTCCTTATGGGTCGTTGCGTCTATCGGTCTCGCCGTGGGGGCCGGATTTTATTTTGCCGCGGTGGCGGTAACGGTGCTCGTCATCGTCAATCTGTTTGTATTCAACAAGATTGAGCAGCGGTACTTTTCAAGCAAGAAAACTTATGTCCTTACGCTGGAGACGGATGGAGCTTCTCATTTTCTTCATCAGCTCCACGAATTTTTGAACGAACAGCAGATTCAGGTGAAAAAAGTGACGACGCAGCGCTTGCTTAATCGTCCTTACGAGGGTCCGGATGTCAAGCATACCGAAGTTCAAGTTGTTCTTATTGTACCCCGGCAGTTCGAAATTATTGCATTCACGACCCAAGTCGAACAGATGTCCGGCGTGCGTTCCGTAACGGTTGAATAGCCCCATCCCCGGCAATCGGCGCAATCGAGACTAGACTAAAGTCGGTGAAACCTTCCTGGACCCGGGAAGGTTTCTTTCGTTTCCCTGTCCGCCTTACAATAAAGGCAGAATAACGGAGAGGCGGCCCGACAGGCTGCCATCGTGGAGAAACGGAAAGGAAGTCGGCTAACGTGGAACGTGATTTGCGGAATCAATCAGATGAACAGCTCGTTCAGCTTATTTTGAGCGGCAATGAAGAGGGGATGCGCATTTTGGTGGAAAGACACCGCCCCTTTGTGTTAACTTGTATTTGTCAAACGGTTCAGGACCGGCATCTGGCGGAGGACATCGCGCAAGAAGTCTTCGTCAAAGTATACCGCCGGCTTCATACATTCCGCGGGGATTCGAAATGGACGACATGGTTGTACCGGCTCACCCGGAACCAGCTTATCGATTCGCTGCGGAGACAGAGACGGGGAGCCGCCGATCGGCTGGAGCCTAACACGATCATAGCCCTTCCGCATCAGGATGAGGAAGCGATGCCGGAGGAATGGGTCATCAAGCGCGAGCGGTGCGAGCAAGTGCGCCGGACGTTGGGCAGCCTTCCGGACAAGTACCGGACGGTGATGGTCCTCTATCATATGCGCCAGCGCTCGTACGCCGAGATCGCCGAGCAGTTGAAAATGCCTGTGCGGACGGTTGAGACCCGCTTGTACCGGGCCAAAGCGCTGTTCAAAAATGTATGGAACGAGTCGGTCGGAGCCGTATGATCGCAAGGGAGGAATGAATACAATGAACGATGGAGGCCGTAGAGACAAGGAACCACAGGTGGCGGAACAGACGGAACGCCAGCGGATGGATCATATCCGCATGCCGGATTGGGACAGAGAAGAAGAGCAATTTCTCCGGCGAAGAATGGCGAATCTGGAGCACCAGCAGCCTGGCAATTATCCGCCGTATGACGGAATGCCTCCTGTACCTCCCGTATATGGAACGCCGCCTCAGCGCAAGAGCAAATTTTTATCGGTCTTGCTATCCTTTATTTTTCCGGGAAGCGGTCATTTTTATTTGGGATTGATGCAGCGGGGGTTGCTCATTATGATGCTGCTCGCTCTGGATATTGTCGCGATTGTCTATTTCAGCGCTACCGATGCCAGAATTAACGTGCCGCTCATCGTGCTGCTTGCCCTGATGCTGCCTGTCATTTATTTCTTCAATCTGTTCGACGCATTGCAGAGCACGGAGCGCGTCAACCAGCAGGCGGTATACGGATTGGGCGCCGGCAATGTGAAGCAAGGCCCTTGGCTTGGTCTGCTGCTCCTGTTCGGCGGCGTCGTTCTGCTGCTGTTCACGGTCGACCCGGCCTGGCTGCGCTGGTTTTTCAGCAATGCCGGCTCTTACGCTGGAGCGGCGGTGCTTATCGGCGGAGGGATTTTTCTGCTAATCAAGGAATCGCGCAAAAGACGCTAGCCGATCATAAGGAGTTGGGGCATACTTGATAAAGGTAGGCCGAATTACTGCAGCCTTGTTGATAATCACCGTCGGCGTGATGGTGCTCGCCGATCAATTGTTCGGCCTGCGCAGCATCCGGCTTCTGCTCGTGTGGTGGCCCTGCATCTTCGTGCTGTGGGGATTGGAGATGATGGTAAGAGCCAAGCGCGGGCGAAGCCCGGACGGGAAGAGAAGCTGGAAGATCGATTGGCTCGGCATGTTCGCCGCCATTTTTTTATGCGTCGCGGTGTTCATGATTGCCCAACCTTATCTGTTCAGGGACTGGGTGCGGAGCATTCAGTTCGATTTTTCGATGATGAAGGAAATGAAGTTTGCCGAAGGGATGAAATTCAAGCAGTCTGCCCTCAATTATTCAATCGAAGGCCAATCGATCCGTGAGCTTGCCGTTCGCAATCGCTATGGCAATGTGTCGATACGGAGCGGGAACGTGACGGATGTGGAGGTGGAGCCGACGGTTATCGTCAGCAGCCTGCCGAAGGAAGAGGCCGAGCGGCTGGCAGACCAGTCCCGGGTAGACATCGCGGAGTCCGCCGCAGAACATCGGCTTCGCATCGAAGGGATGCCGGCGCGTTATGCAGCGAATGAACAGCTCGTCCGCATCGACCTCAGCATTACGATTCCGAATGAGGCGGCGTGGAATGTCCAGGTTCAACTGGACGAGGGGCTGATTGATATCCGGGAGCTCCGCGGAGCCATCGCCGCCGAGACGAAGAGCGGATCGATCCAGATTGCCCATATCGAGAACTCCGTTCAAGCGCGCACTTGGGACGGAGATATTGTCGTGAAGGGCATTGAACAGGAACTGAACGCGGAGACGGCCCGGGGAGATATCATCATCCATGACATCGAGGGGGATGTGGCCGCGGACACGAAGAGCGGCGATATCGATATTAGCCGCGTGGGACGCTCCGTTCAGGCGGAGACGCTGAGCGGGGACGTGCTGGCCGAATCGGAGGTTGTCGGAGGAGACTGGAAGCTTCTCAGCCTGGCGGGGGACATGACGATTCATCTTCCGGTTGACGCCGATGCCAAGGTGTCCGGCAGGAATACATTTGGCGACATGACTTCGGATTATCCGCTGGATATTGCCGGCAATCGTATCGAGGGAATGCTGGGAAGCGGGATGCATGATATCGTCTTGCAGACGAATGGAGACCTTCATGTTCTGCGAAGATGATCCTGAAGTTGCGGACGTCCGGGACAGAATAACATTGACAAATCGAAAAAGGTAACCGTACAATGGACATATAGATATTATTTTTTGAGAATCGTTACAATGTAGATCAGACAACCCGAATCAATCATGAGCGTAGAAGGCGGTGGACAGGATGAAGACACGGGTTCAACATGCATTGGAACAATTGAAAATGTCCGGAGTACGCATTACGCCACAACGCCATGCGATTTTAACCTATTTGATGGATGCGATGAACCATCCGACGGCGGATGAAATATACCGGGCGCTTGAGCCGAAGTTTCCGAGCATGAGCGTAGCCACGGTCTACAACAACTTGAAGTTGTTCATTGAAGCCGGCCTGGTGCGCGAATTGACATACGGAGACAGTTCAAGCCGGTTTGACGCCAATGTCTCCGATCATTATCATGCGATATGCGAGCAATGCGGCAAGATTGTCGATTTCACGCTGCCGGCTCTGCAATCGGTAGAGGAGACAGCCGCCGAGCGGACGGGCTTCTTCATACGGGGACACCGCATGGAAGTGTACGGCGTGTGCCAATCGTGTGCAGCCTCGGCTGACAAGAAGTAACCGGATTGTTCCGGAGACACAGTTGAATCATACATGCGCGCAGCAGATTTTGCTTGCGCGTTTTCTTTTTACAGAGAGATGCCAGACTTGGGAGTGGGAGGAAGGACAACATGAGTTACCGGGGAGAGCGCCGGGGCGGAAGAATAGGCAATGGAGGGCATGTGAACAGGCCGGGAAGCGGCCGCAAGCGCAAAAAGGGCGGCTGCGGCGGATGTCTTGTCATTATGATAGGAGTTATTATTTTGTCTGTATGCATATGGAAAGGATGGTCGGAGTGGTGGCCTGGCCAGGAACGGGCGGAATCCGATATGAGGCAAGTTGAGCAGCCCCTTACCTATAACGGAACCTGGAGCGGATATGGCACGAGAGGACAGGGGAAAGACCTGCTTATTCCGGTGCCGGCGCTGGATGGCCTGCTGCCGGTCACCTTTGAAGAGGAGAGCGGCACCGTGATTTTGACGAGTCCGGTCATGACCGCTTCGATGCCGCTGGACCAGCGGGGCGGGACCCTGAACGGAAATCCGAAGGAATGGCCTGCGGCTGCCGTCCGCATCGGCAACACGGTTCATGTTCCCGCATCTGTGTTGGAAGAGCTGTACGGGATTGAAGTGAAGCAGTATCCGGCGAACGGAGCGGTGCAGTTCGGAATGCCGGGCCAGACGCTCCAATCGGGCATAATCTTGAAGCTGCGTCAGCCGGAAGATACGGTTCCGATGAGGCAGCAGGCTGACAAAAAGTCGCCGATTATCGCCGATCTGAAGAGCGAGTCCCCGGTGACTATTTGGGAGGAGAGCGGAGACTGGCTCCGGGTAGAGGCGGATGACGGGACATTGGGGTATGTCGCGGCCGAGGATGTGGTGCCGGGAGACGTACATACCGTACCTCATGTGCCCGAGGCGCCGCTGCCGCGGTTCGTCGAGGAGAAGACGCCCGTGAGCCTGGCCTGGGAGGCCGTCTATTCGCGCAATCCCGACCCGTCCAAGCTGCCGAACATGCCGGGCACAAATGTCATCAGCCCAACCTGGTTCAGTCTGGAGGATGACGAAGGGAATGTTCACAGCAAGGCGGACCGGAATCTGACCGAATGGGCGCACCGGAACGGCAAGCAGGTATGGGCCCTGTACAGCAACAGCTTCGAACCGGAGCGGACGACCGAAGCCCTCTCGACCTTCGAACGGCGGAACCGTACCATCGGTCAACTGCTTGAATTGGCGCAACGATATCAGGTGGACGGAATCAATCTGGATTTTGAAAATGTGAATGTCGAGGACCGGAATAAGCTGACCCAGTTCGTTAGAGAGCTTGTCCCTCGGCTTCATGCCAAAGGACTTGTCGCGTCTATCGACGTGACGGCGAAGTCGGAGAGCGGCAGATGGTCGCAATTCCTGGACCGGGAAGCTCTTGGCCAACTTGTCGACTATATGATGGTCATGGCGTATGACGAGCATTGGGCGGCAAGTCCTGTGGCCGGTTCCGTCGCATCCCTGCCTTGGGCCGAGCAAGCGGTGACGCGAATAATGAATGAAGATAATGTGCCAGCGCATAAGCTGGTGCTGGGCATGCCGCTCTATACCCGTATCTGGACCGAAGAAGTGCAGGACGGGGAGACGAAGGTGAGCTCCAAGGCTTTGGGCATGCAATCGATTCAAGATATACTGGCTGACAAGAAGCTGAAGCCGGAATTTGATGAATCTGCGGGGCAGCATTACGTGGAGTACAAGGAAGAAGGGAACCTGCAGCGGATTTGGATTGAGGACGAGCGTTCGGTACGGGCTCGGATTGAGCTCGCCGATCGGCTGGGCCTTGGAGGTATCGCCGTCTGGGCGCGCACGTTCGCCAGTGATGACATATGGGATGTACTGCGTTATCCGCCCGCTTCTTAACAGGTAAGAAGAAAAGCCGCTTTCCCCGGTAAGGGAAGCGGCTTTTCTTATGTACTCGTCAAGACTTCGGCGCGGACGCAGCCGGCTGGCCCGATTCGGCCGGAGCTTCTTCGGACAGTCCTAAGGTGGCTTGGGCCGGATCGAAGGTCAGGATGGTCCGGCAGAACATGCAGCGGTCGGTCTTCCCGATCATTTTCGTCGGTTTGCCGCATTCCGGGCATTCCAAGGCGACGACACTTGTCGACAGCATGCCGGCCCAAAAATAAATGCCCATGCTTCCCAATAGAAGAATGCCGCCGAGCACCATGAATACCGCAGCGAACGGGCGGCCCTGCACGCCCCACATCAAGATGCCGGAGGTGCCCAAGATCATCATACCCATGCCTGCTAAAATAAGGACGAGCCCCCACAACCGAAATTCACTAAGCTTGCTTGTCTTAAATAGCCGAGTGTTCATCATGAGCCTCCCAATATATATATTGAAAATGTTTTGCAATATAGAAGGAAAGAGAGAATCTATGTAGAATTATAAACATGAATCAAGACAAAAGAAAGCGGATTGGCAAGAAAGTCGAAAAAGCGTGGGATTCATATGAAGCAAGCAATTGACAAGGTCAAGTTGGAGCAATGGATGAAAGCGCCGCACATTCAAGGCGTTCTTCAGTTGATCCCTGACACGAGGAAGCTGGCAGTACAGGAATACAACAGGTGTGATCGCCTGTATATCGTTATCGATGAACAGTGTCCGTCTTCTCCCTTCCACACGCAGACGGAGCAGGATTGCTCCATTACGCAGTGGATTTTCATCCATCCGG
>CALYLO010000001.1:322500-640000 GCA_944800085.1 Paenibacillus melissococcoides
GCTTCGGTGGAGGCGCCGTTGGGATACCACCCTGATCGTATCGGAGTTCTAACCTGGGACCGTGAAGCCGGTTCGGGGACAGTGTCAGGCGGGCAGTTTGACTGGGGCGGTCGCCTCCTAAAGAGTAACGGAGGCGCCCCAAGGTTCCCTCAGAATGGTTGGAAATCATTCGAAGAGTGCAAAGGCAGAAGGGAGCTTGACTGCGAGACCTACAAGTCGAGCAGGGACGAAAGTCGGGCTTAGTGATCCGGTGGTACCGCATGGAAGGGCCATCGCTCAACGGATAAAAGCTACCCTGGGGATAACAGGCTTATCTCCCCCAAGAGTCCACATCGACGGGGAGGTTTGGCACCTCGATGTCGGCTCATCGCATCCTGGGGCTGAAGTAGGTCCCAAGGGTTGGGCTGTTCGCCCATTAAAGCGGTACGCGAGCTGGGTTCAGAACGTCGTGAGACAGTTCGGTCCCTATCTGTCGCGGGCGTAGGAAATTTGAGAGGAGCTGTCCTTAGTACGAGAGGACCGGGATGGACGTACCGCTGGTGTACCAGTTGTCTCGCCAGAGGCATAGCTGGGTAGCCAAGTACGGAAGGGATAAGCGCTGAAAGCATCTAAGCGTGAAGCCCCCCTCAAGATGAGATTTCCCGCATTGGTAAGACCCCTTGAAGACGACGAGGTAGATAGGTTGGAGGTGGAAGTGCAGCAATGCATGGAGCTGACCAATACTAATCGGTCGAGGGCTTATCCTAACTAAGATGATTTGATGATTTTTGCTTTCGCATTCAGTTTTTAAGGTGCAAACCTTATATATTCCCTGATAGCTCAGTCGGTAGAGCACTCGGCTGTTAACCGAGTTGTCACAGGTTCGAGTCCTGTTCGGGGAGCCATGGAGAGATGTCCGAGTTTGGCCGAAGGAGCACGATTGGAAATCGTGTAGGCGTCACAAGCGTCTCGAGGGTTCGAATCCCTCTCTCTCCGCCAGTTATGGCCCGTTGGTCAAGCGGTTAAGACACCGCCCTTTCACGGCGGTAACACGGGTTCGAATCCCGTACTGGTCACCAATTATGACTTGCGACTGGTAAAAATTGAGGGTTGAAATTAACCCTGACAATCTGTTAAGATATATTAGTCGCTACAATATGGACGCTTAGCTCAGCTGGGAGAGCATCTGCCTTACAAGCAGAGGGTCGGCGGTTCGATCCCGTCAGCGTCCACCATATATCGCGGGGTGGAGCAGTTCGGTAGCTCGTCGGGCTCATAACCCGAAGGTCGCAGGTTCAAATCCTGTCCCCGCAACCAATCTGGAGCTGTGGTGTAGAGGCCTAACATGCCTGCCTGTCACGCAGGAGAACGCGGGTTCGAATCCCGTCAGCTCCGCCATTATGCTTAACATTATTAGGCTCGGTAGCTCAGTCGGTAGAGCAGAGGACTGAAAATCCTCGTGTCGGCGGTTCGATTCCGTCCCGAGCCACCATAAGAGGCTTGTGCCGGTGTAGCTCAGTTGGTAGAGCGGCTGACTTGTAATCAGTAGGTCGTGGGTTCGACTCCTATCGCCGGCACCATCGTGGAGGATTAGCGAAGTGGCCAAACGCAGCAGACTGTAAATCTGTTCCCGTACGGGTTCGGTGGTTCGAATCCATCATCCTCCACCATACATAGGGGCATAGTTTAAAGGTAGAACAGCGGTCTCCAAAACCGTTAGTGTGGGTTCAATTCCTGCTGCCCCTGCCAATCTAACAATTGCATAATGTGGCGGTCGTGGCGAAGTGGTTAACGCATCGGATTGTGGCTCCGACACTCGGGGGTTCGATTCCCCTCGATCGCCCCATACCTTTGGGGATTAGCCAAGCGGTAAGGCAACGGACTTTGACTCCGTCATGCATAGGTTCGAATCCTATATCCCCAGCCATTTACGCGGACATAGCTCAGTGGTAGAGTATCGCCTTGCCAAGGCGAGGGTCGCGGGTTCGAATCCCGTTGTCCGCTCCAGATGGCGCCATAGCCAAGTGGTAAGGCAAAGCTCTGCAAAAGCTTTATTCCCCAGTTCGAATCTGGGTGGCGCCTCCAAGTTATTTTTTTTCTGGATGATATGTGCCCTTAGCTCAGCCGGATAGAGCGTTTGACTACGAATCAAAAGGTCAGGAGTTCGAATCTCTTAGGGCACGCCAGATTAACTTCATATGCCGGTGTGGCGGAATGGCAGACGCGCGCGACTCAAAATCGTGAGGGAAACCGTGGAGGTTCGAGTCCTCTCACCGGCACCAGTTTTAACACCAAGACACCTGAAGGGTGTTTTTTGTTTATCTAAAAAATAGCAGATAGCGTTGAACCGCAGGCGTTAAAGCCCTACCTTGCTCGTCCTGTCCCTTGAGGGGAGAATACATACTATGGCTGTAATCGGCTCTCTGAAAGTGATGAAGGACGGTTTACGGTGATGACGGCGTACAAATGATATCCAGACACTGGGCCGAGCAACCCGGCAGAGGACAACCTAGATAGAACAAGAAGCCTTGCCCTAACAATCACGGCAAGGCTCTTTTATTATACTGTATAGAGGATAGATGTTCTATTCGTGCAATAACCGGTTTATTCTGCCTTCGGCAGCTCGGTGCCTCCTGATACTGCGGATGGAGCTTCCGTTGGAACTGGGGAACGCTTCGGCTGTGCCGAACCCGATCCATTCGTCAGGCGCTGAATCATTTTCTCGACATCCAGTCCGGATACATCCTTCAACATCTGCGGGGCCGTCGCCATCAGTTCCGTTACATAGTTGCTGACACGGGCCGCCCCTTCTCCATTGCCGGTATCGACGACCGTCAGCTTATCGATCTGCTGCAGCGGCTCAGCAATCTTGCCGGCCAACTCAGGCAGCATCTTCATGACGATATCGAGCACCGCGGCTTCGCCGAACTTCTCGAACGCTTCGGCGAGCTTCTGCTTCGCTTCGGCTTCCGCCAGACCGCGCAGCCGGATGACTTCAGCTTCCGCGGTTCCTCGTGCTCGTTCGGCGTCCGCTTCCGCCAAGCCGGCGAGACGCTTCTGCTCTGCCATGGCCTTCGCTTCCGCCTCGATCCGATACTGCATCGCATCGGCTTCAAGCACTTTCTTGGATTTATCTGCTTCCGCGGACTGAACGACCGCGTAGCGCTCCGCGTCCGCTTTCTTCTTCACTTCGGCGTCATACTGCTTCTCGCGGCGCAAAATTTCTTTGGCTTCCAGGTCGATTTCCCGCTCTTTCCGAACGAGTTCAACCCGCATTTGCTCCTCGACGACGCTTTGCTTGGAACGGGCTTCTTGCACGTAATAAGCCTGGTCGGCTTCCGCCCGGGCCATATCCTGCTCCTTTTTAAAAGAAGCGACCTTCAATTCCTTTTCTTTGGCCGCTTCGGCGATATTCGTATCGCGCAGCAGTTCGGCCTTCATCCCTTGCTCCTCGGCATTTGCTTTCTGAATGCGCGAGTCTCTCATCGCTTCGGCTTCCGCAATCTCCGCGTCGCGCTTCACCGCCGCAATCCGCGGCTTCCCGAGCGCATCCAAGTACCCGTGCTTGTCACGCACGTCTTTGATCGTGAAGGAGACGATCTGTAGTCCCATCTTCTTCAGGTCTTTGGCGGCGACGGCCTGCACTTCCTGCGCGAACCGGTCGCGGTTGCGGTATACTTCCTCGACGGTCATCGATCCGAGGATGGCCCGCAGATGGCCTTCCAAGACTTCCTGCGCTTCGCTCTTCAGCGCATCCGTCGGCTTGCCGAGGAATTGTTCGGCTGCGGTGGCGATATCTTCAACCGAGCTGCCGACCTTGATAATCGCGACGGCGTCGGTCATAACGGGAACGCCTTGTTCGGTATATACTTCCGGTGTCGTTACATCAAGCTTATGAGATAATAAGGACAAGAATTGCGACTGTTGAAACACCGGCAAAATAAATGCGCCGCCTCCCCGGACAATTTTCATCTTGCGCCCCGTTTCATCGGCGCTGACATTTTTGGAACCGAGATACGTCCCGGTCACGATCATCGCCTCATCCGAGCTGACCGTCTTGTAGCGGGCCCAGAATGCGAGGCCCAGCACGAGGATGACGCCGATTACAATCACCGGCACCATGATCGCTTCATTGAATTCCATGGCATACAGCTCCCTTTTCTATGTAAATTTGTAGTGAAACCGTGAGTCTTGCGCATACAACTTAATCAGTTCTGTTGGAGGCTGAGCATTTCTTGGGTAAGAGGGGATACATACAACGTGTCTTCAACGACGTTGATGACGACAACGGTCGTTCCGGCAGGGATGTTGTCTTTGTCGAAGGAAGCGGCGATTTGATTCGTCAAGCCGGCTCCGATCCGCAAGGTCACTTCCCCGTATCCGACGGAAGGAATCGAAATGCTGACTTCTCCGACTTTGCCCACCAGGTCCTGAATGGAGAAGCCGGTAGAGCTCTCTGTATTGTGCATCGGGCGAATATAGAGGAAATACATTAGAAGGCAGACGACGAGCGCGCCGGCGATAGCGACGACCAGAATGAGCGTGGATTGCCAAGCCGTATAGCGGTTCAGCAGAATGCCGAGTGCGCCGAAAGCCGTCAGGCCGCTCACGAGCACCGTCGGCTGCAAGAAAGGCAGCCCGTCTCCGAAAACCGCATCGAAAGCATGGCTTAATATTTCCCCGAATATCAAGGTAACAATGGAATATAAAATACCGAAGATGAACAGACCCCAAAATAACGTTTCCATGGCATTGCTCCTCTCGCCTGCCAGAACCAGGCCTGATAATTCGGAAAGCTTCTTATGAATATATATACGCTAAAGCAAACATGGAGTTTCAATTTCCCTTCCCTCCAGTCCAGTGCCGGTTGACCTTGGGACGGTCTGTCCCCCCGACCTGAGTCCAGTACGAAAAACCGCCCCCAGCCTGTTTTGAAGAAAAGGGGAATCTCCTAAAATAAAGACATAAGCAAGGCACAATGAAAGGTGGTGACAAACCGAATGCAAATGAAAAAAGGCAACTCGTTCGCTATTATTTTGATAGCATTGGGAGCATTCATCCTGCTCAGCAAATTTGGGGTTCACTTGGGAAGCTGGTTTGGCTACTTGTTCCCGATTCTGCTGATTGTGCTCGGTTATTATGGAGTCAAGGCAGGGAATTCGTTCTTCGGATGGATCTTCATCATATTGGGTTCCATCACATTAATCGGCAAGCTATTCTGGCTCATCGGCATTTTCATCGCCATCGGAATGATTGTGTTCGGTATCTCCATGCTGAATAACAAACGAAGCGGCCATCATTACTGAACAGCCGGCAGCAACGTATTTGGATGAAGGAGGGACAGAGAGGCATGAGCAATATTTTGAAAAGGGTTCGCGACATTACACTGGCGACGCTCAATGAGCGGCTGGACAAAGCGGAAGACCCGGTCCGGTTAATCGACCAATTCCTGATGCGCACTCGGCAGGACATCGCCGAAGCGGACCGCTTATATCAACAGTATGTCGTGCATGCGAATCAGATGAGACATCAGATGAACCAAGCCAATGAAATGCGAGAGCGCCGCGAGCAGCAAGCGATGCTGGCCTTGAAGGCGGGAGAGGAGTTCGCCGCCAAAATCGCGCTCCAGGAAAAATTGATGCATGACGAGAAGGCGCGGCAATACGAGGATCTCTACAATAGAAGCAAGCAGGCCATTCTGGAGCTGGAGGAACAGCTGAACATATTAAAGAGCGAGTATCAGACCGTCTACGACAAGCGGCAGTATTACTTCGCTCGCATGCAGAACATACGGCTTCAGCAGCAAATGAACCAGCGCTTCGGCCAATACGGATACGGGCAGGTGGACGGCATGTTCCGCCGCCTGGAGGATCGCGTATCCGACATGGAGTGGGAAAATACAAGCCTTCAAGAGGTGCGCCGCGCCAGCGGGACCTCGCCTTACGGCGGCGGCAATCCCGAAAGAGACATTGCACTGCAGCGCGAGATGGAACGTCTGCGCAAGAAATTGGACACTGCGAAGGAGTGACATGAACCATGAACAAAAAATTGTACCGTTCGGTTCGTGACCGGAAGTTCTGCGGTGTACTCGGCGGAATCGCTGAATGGTTGAATATGGATGCAACGCTGCTGCGCGTACTGTTCGTCCTGGGCGTGTTCTTCACGGCATTCTCCCTGATACCCGTCTATTTCATCGTAGCGCTTGTGGTTCCGAAAGAGCCATTTACGACATACGGACCGTATAATTACGGCGGACCGTATCAGAATTCGAACGGATATTACGGTAATGACGGCGGCTACTCCGGCGGAGGGTACAATGGCTACAACGGATACAACAACGGCCGGAACGATTACAGCAGCTTTGGATCCTACGGAACGAAGCCGAATAACGGAAGCAAAACTCAATATGATTCCTCCATCGATTCGATGATGGATGATATTGAAAGAAAAGCAATGCGCAAAGAACTTCAAGAACTTCGCGAGAAAATCGCGAAATACGAGAAAGGGGATAAGTAAAATGGGAGTATTCAAACGAATTAAAGATATGACGAAAGCGTCGATTCATGAAATGTTGGACAAGGTGGAAGATCCGGTAGTTATGCTGAACCAATACCTGCGCGACATGGAGCAGGAGATTCGCGAAGCCGAAGTGACGGTAGCGAAGCAAATGGCCAGCGAGCGCCGCATCAAGCATCGCTATGACGAAGCGATTCGGATGGTAGCCGACCGCGAAGCCCAAGCAGAGCGCGCACTCGTATCGGGTCATGAAGATGCGGCCCGCAAATACTTGGAAGAAAAATTGTACTTCGATCAAAAAGTTACCGAATATGCCGAACTGCATGCCCAAGCGAAAGCGCAAGCCGACGAGCTGATGCAGCAGCTGCATTCGATGAAGGACGAGTTCTACAAGCTGCGAAACAAGCGCAACGAACTGGCAGCTCGCGCCCAAATGGCCAAAGCCCGCAAGCAAATGGCTTCCATTACAAGCGTGCACAGCATCGAATCGGGCGAAGCCTCCCGCGGCTTCCAACGCATGGAAGAGAAGATTATGCAGCTTGAAGCGGAAGCGGAAGTCATTCGTGTACCGTACGGCGGATATGCCGCCACAACCTACCAACCGCCGGTTGATGTAGAGAAGCAAATGAAAGTCGATGAGCAATTGGAAGCTTTGAAACAAAAATTAAACCGCAGCGAATAACCTCTTGGGACTTGGACGCGGTTATGATATGCTAACTAAGGAGCTTACGGCGATGCCCCCGCATCGCCGTTAAGTTTCGTTGTGAGGTTATTCGGCACAATATCTATTGAATCTGAGCGACAGGAGGTGCGCCATGATAAAGGGGAACAATCGTATACTAGCATATTTGCTCATTATCGCAGGACTGTTCATTCTTATTGGCAAATGGATTAGCTTCGGAACTTTTGTCGCCCTGTTCATGCTGTACCTCGGCATTAGCAAAGTAAGATCGGAGGAGCTTCGTCTTGGCTATACTTTGCTTGGTATCGGGGGAGCTATCCTCTTGTTGGAGCATCTGATGCTGTTTGTCGGCATTATACTCATATCGCTCGGTATTTTTTATTCTCGGACCCGCCATGAACAAAAGTATGAATGGATGCAGAAGCGTCCCGATCTGACAGCGAATCTGAAATGGGATCGGGAGCCGTTCCATTTGCGCAGCCAGAGCTTGTGGCATGTCATCGGAGAAAGCGATATCGACTTGTCGCTCGCGATGATGGATGAGCCCGAGACGACGCTCTTGTTCCAAGGCGTGCTCGGAGATATGGATATTTCGATTCCTGACGATATCGGAGTCACCGTGGAAGCTTCTGTCCTGTTCGGACAGATCAATGCGGGCCAGCACCGTGAGACCGGCTTGCTCAACAAATGGACCTATACTTCGCCGAATTATGAACGATCGGAGCAGCGGGTGAAACTCCGTATCTCTTACATCGTAGGAGATATTGATATCCGATTGCACGCGTAATGCGGAGAAGATGCTGCAGAAAGGAGATGCAAGCCGGCAATGGAACCGAAGAAACAGACGAAAAATATGGTTGTGCGCTTGATGGGCGAGACGCTTCTCCTTTCCTTTGTCCTGTTTTTCGTCATCGTTTATTTAATGCAATCCTATGGATATGTCAAACCGTTCGAAACCTGGATGGCCGGCGTAAAATCGACGCTGTCTGTCTCGATCGTCGTAGCGATTATTGCGGCGATTTTCGGTTTTTTCCAAGGTTTTCGCATGAAACGGCGGGTTGAGCTGCTGCGCGAATCGATGCTGCTCTTGGAGAAGGGCAATCTGTCCCGGCCGATGCCGGACCTGGGGGACGACGAGATCGGCCAATTGGCCGAACAATTGGGCAGGGTAAGCAAGCGCTGGGAGGAACAGGTGACCTCGCTGCAGCGGTTGTCCACCAATAACGCCCAGTTGGCCGAACAGGCCCGGATATCGGCCATTATGGAAGAGCGTCAACGCTTGGCGCGGGAGCTGCATGACGCCGTGAGCCAACAATTATTCGCCATCTCGATGACGGCGACGGCCGTGCGGCGGACGGTGGACAAAGATTTTGAGCGAGCGGTGAGGCAGGTGGAGCTGATCGAGGAAATGGCCTCGGTCGCTCAATCGGAAATGAGAGCGTTGCTGCTCCATCTCCGGCCGGTTCATCTGGAAGGCAAGGGCCTTACCCAAGGTGTGGCCGAACTGATTCGGGAGCTTGAAGCGAAGGTGCCCATTCAGATTCAATATGAGATGGACGAGCATATTACGCTGCTGAAGGGCGTCGAGAATCATTTATTTCGCATCGTGCAGGAAGCGTTATCGAATACGCTCCGCCATTCCAAGGCGACTCGCATGGAAATCAAGCTTCAGGACCGGGGCGATTACGTGCGTTTATTCATTCGCGATAATGGCGTCGGCTTCGAATGGGATGACAAGAAGCAAGCGAGCTACGGTTTGCGCACGATGCAGGAGCGAATCAATGAGATCGGGGGCTCGGTGCAGTTCATTACGGCGCCGAACAAAGGAACCCGCATTGAAATACGCGTCCCCGTTGTCAATGAAGAGAGCGGGCTGAAGGACGAAGAGGGCAGCGATGGCCCAGGAGGTGAAGATGCCTGATATGGACACAGATATCAAAGTACTGCTCGTAGATGACCATGAGATGGTGCGCATCGGATTGGCGGCCGTATTGAGCACCGAGGATGGCATCGAAGTCGTTGGCGAGGCGAGCAACGGCGAAGAAGGAATCCGCTTGGCGCAAGAGTACAAGCCGGATGTCGTGCTGATGGATCTGGTGATGGAGGGGATGGACGGCATTGAGACGACGCGCAAGCTGCTGAGCCTGTATCCCGACTGCAAGGTCATTGTCCTGACCAGTTACTTGGATGACGAGAAAATGTACCCTGTCATTGAAGCGGGGGCATTCAGCTACCTGCTCAAAACGTCGCGCGCATCGGAAATTGCCGAAGCTATCCGGGCGGCCGCTCGGGGACAATCCGTTCTCGAATCGCAGGTCGCATCGAAAATGATGAACCGTTTCCGCCAGCCGAAGCCGACGCAAGCCGCGCATGAACAGTTGACCGACCGGGAAATGGACGTGCTGCGATTGCTTGCCCAAGGCAAGTCCAACCAAGATATCGCCGATGACCTGTTCATCGGAATCAAGACCGTAAAGTTCCACGTCACAAATATCCTGGCCAAGCTGGGCGTGGAGGATCGCACGCAAGCCGCCATTTACGCTTACAAGAACGGCCTGGCTGAATAACGAATGACCCGACCTGACAGGCCGGGTTTTTTTGTGCCCGGCTCGGAGAGCGCCGGAATACAACCGAATAGGAAACGCCAATGAAGCGCGAAAAAAGAACCGGGTGCCGATACCCGGTTCTGTCTGCATGATGGGCGTGCGTGAAGCCCCGGCGGACGCGTTGTCCGGCAACAACTCGATGCGGAGCGGCAGGAATTCGGGGAGGAAAAGCAGAATCAGTGTTAGATGAGCACAAGAAACAAGAGAGCGATAAGCGATAGGTCCAGTTCAATCCGGCCGCGGCTATACACGCCCGGATGCGGGGCCGGATACGAAGCTGGAAAGGCTCCGTATGGTTGAACCGACGTTACGCTGCCCTTCTTCCCGCTGCATGGCTTGCAGGGACGCTTCACAGGCTTGCATGGCCGCTTGACGCGTTTGACCCGCCGCTTGCGCCGCTTTTTCTTGGGTTCGCATTCTTCCTCAATAATTGGTTGTACCTCTTCGGGAACTTCTTCTTCGTTCAGAATGATTTTGCCGTCCCGGCAAAGGCTGAGGCGCCCGATGAACCGGCGGCCATCATGGGTAACGGCACATACGATCCGCCCGCAATGCGATCGGATGACTTCTTCATCCAATGGAATAGGAATCACGTTACATACCTCCTTCTATAGCGGGAATGTTCTGTCATCAGTCTATTCATTGGAGGACATTGGCGCATGGACATTGACCTAGGAGAGAAGCGCCTAATTTTGCAGCATGGAGAGTGCTCTCTATCGGTGAATTTATTATCCATACGAAAAAGGAGACGGATACGGTGAGACTGGTTCGCAGAACGAAGACTCCGGCCATTGGATTGCTTCTGTTGGCGCTGTGCGGCGCTGTCGCTGTCGCCTGGAGCAGCGACGCCTGGAAGCCGGCGCCATCCCCGATTGCCCCGTCAGAAGTGGCGAAGCGGCTGCAAATGCTGTGGGTGCTGGCAGAGCTGAGCGGCGAGCGGAAGTTCAGCTCCACGATAATGGTCCAAGGCAGCTTTCCCGCCGAGGACGGGCTTCCGGCCGAGGCAGAGCGCTGGCGGCGGGAAGCGGGGATTGCAACCGCCCTCGAGCCCAGGCAGGAGCGGGGAAGGGAAGTGTATCGCGGGGCGTATAATACGGCACCCTATCAAGGAGATGTGCTGTTGTTCCAGGAGAACGACGGGCGCGTTTACTACACGGTCAAGTTGTCTGCGGAGGCCAAAGGAGGCATGGTGCGCTCGGCGGAGGAAGCGGAGCGGCTGCTGCGCCAGCTTGGACAGGCGGGAATCGGGTCCGATTGGAACGCGACCGTCCGCACGGCAACAGGGGCTTCCTTGACCGAAGGCTTCGCCGCGGCGGAGCAGGCGTTGGAGGAATGGGGGACAGCCGTGCCGCTCGACCGGTATGAGGACGATCGCACGATCAGCATAACGTATGAGACGGACTATATGGGAGCCGGCGTCGCCATGAAGGGGCGGCAGGCCAATCTCCAGGTTGCGGCGCATGAAGATCGGGAACGGGGAGAGACGCGGCTCTCCTTTGGCACGCCGCTGATTGCGGGGGAATATTGATTCGACCTTTTTCGCTAACCCGTGGCGTCAATCTGACAAGTATGCTAAAATGTCATCACATTCGAAATGTGTGATGTCAAGTCTATAACAGAGTGTAAGGATGATGGAGAGAGATGACTGTGATGCATAACCAAGAATCCCAACTGGCTGAAGGCGCCGTCTTCTTTATATTCGGTGCGACCGGTGATTTGGCACGCCGCAAATTGTTTCCTGCCATTTACAGCTTATATCACGAAGGCAAATTAGGTGAGCGGTTTGCTGTCATCGGCTTGGCCCGCCGTGGACGTACGAATGATGAGTTTCGCGATGATGTGCGCGCGTCCATTGAAGAATTTTGTCGTTATCCGATTCCGAATGATGAAGTTTGGAGCCGCTTCGCGAAGCATTTCGAATATAAACCGCTTGACATCAACAATGTGGACGGCTTCAAGGAATTACGGGTACAGACCGAGCATATTGAACGGGAATTCCATATCCCGGGCAACCGCCTGTTCTACTTGGCGCTGGCGCCTGAACTGTTCGGCAGCGTCTCGATGAATCTGCGCGACGGCGGAATGCTCGACAGCGAAGGCTGGCATCGACTGGTCATCGAGAAGCCGTTCGGCTATGATTTGCCGTCGGCTCAAAAATTGAACGAAGAATTGAGCCAAGTGTTCAAGGAAGAAGAGATTTACCGCATCGATCACTATTTGGGCAAAGAGATGGTCCAGAACATTGAGGTGATTCGATTCGCGAATGCCTTCTTTGAGCCATTGTGGAACAATAAGCACATCGCCAATATTCAGATTACCCTGGCTGAGACGGTCGGCGTCGAAGAGCGCGGCGGCTATTACGATCATGCCGGAGCGCTGCGCGATATGGCCCAGAACCATATGCTGCAGATGCTCACGATGATCGCGATGGAAGCGCCAAGCCGGCTGCATCCGGAAGATATTCGCGACGAGAAGGTGAAAGTGCTTCGCTCCCTCCGCCAATTCGCGAATGCCGACGAAGTGAAGCGCAATGTCGTGCGCGGCCAATACGCGGCAGGCGCGTTGAACGGCATGCCGCTGCCGGCTTACCGGGAAGAAGAGAAAGTCAATCCGGCTTCCGTCACGGAAACGTACTTCGCCGCCCGTCTCTTTGTGGACAATTTCCGCTGGGCAGGCGTTCCTTTCTATATTCGCACCGGCAAGCGGCTTCCGGTCAAAACGACCGAGGTCGTCGTTGAGTTCAAAAATATGCCGACGAATGTATATTTGTCGCAAAAGCATAAGCTTGAACCGAATCTGCTCGTCATTCGGGTGAACCCGATGGAAGGCATCTACGTCAGAATCAACGGCAAGAAGCCGGGGGCCGACGCAGGCGTGCAGCCGCTCGCGATGGATTTCTGCCAGAGCTGCATGGTCGGCATCAATACGCCGGAGGCCTATGAACGGCTTATCTTCGACGCGGCGCGCGGCGACTCCACATATTTCACCCGTTGGGATGAAGTGGCGTCCGCCTGGTCGTTCGTAGACAAGATCGCCGGGGCTTGGAAGGCATCCAGCGAAGATCTGCACCTGTATCCGGCAGGGTCTTGGGGACCGGAGCAAGCGGACAAGCTGTTGGCCGAGGACGGCTTCCAGTGGTGGCCGGTGAACGGACAAGAGGAAAGCCAGGTCGTATGGAATAAGTAATTCAACAATAGGAGAAGGCTGTGCTCCCGGCGGGAGCACAGTTTTTTTAGGCAAATATGCGCTGCGGGTCCTGCTAACTTTCCCCGATTACAAGATTAAAATATCATATTCCTATAAAATCACTCGGAAAAAAAGATTGTGTTCTCTCAAAAGACAGTTATACTATAAAATATAAAGTGTGTTACAATTTTCGGGGGGAATCGACATGAAACGCAACAAGTTATGGCTCGCACTCTTATTAACTCTAGTCGTTGCGGTGGTCAGCGCCTGCGGCGGCAGCCAGACGCCGGCTCCGGATACGGCTTCCGGCACCGATACGGGAGGAGAGCCGAAGAGCGGCGGCAGCATCATTATCGCGGTTCAGGATGATCCGCGGGTGATGAATCCGGTCTATGCCGGGGACCGGGTAACCTTGACCATTAACCAATCGTTGTTCGCTCCTTTATATCATATCGACAACGGCGAGAAGAAATTTGTCCTGGCGGAAAGCCTGACTCCTTCCGAGGACTCGCTGACGTATACGCTGAAGCTGCGCCAAGGCTTGAAATGGCATGACGGGCAGCCGTTGACGGCGGACGATGTCGTGTTTACGATGAACAGCATTTTGGATGAGAAGCAGCACAGCTCGGATCGGGCTACCTATGTATTCAACGGCAAGCCGCTGACGGCGAAAAAAGTGGATGATCTGACGGTCGAGTTCGTGCTTCCGCAGCCATCGGCTTCGTTCGAAGGCGTGTTGGCCAATTTCAAGCCGATTCCGAAGCATGTATTCGAGGGTGAAGCGGATCTGGAGAAGAGCGGCAAGAACGACCATCCTATCGGATCCGGCCCGTTCAAATTCAAGGAATACCGCGCAGGCGAATATGTGACGCTGGAACGGTTCGACGATTATTTTGCGGGCAAGGCGTACCTGGATTCGGTAACCTACCGCGTGGCGAAGGATTCGAACTCCGCCAACCTGGCTCTGCAGAACGGCGAGCTGCAAATGCGCATGATCGACTCCGTTGACTATGCCAAGCTCGACAACACCGGCAAATTCAATCTGGTGACGTATCCGGAAGGACGCCTTATCTACATGGTATTCAACCAGAACGTCGAAGTGATGAAGAAGAAGGAAGTGCGCCAAGCCATCGCGTACGCCTTGAATAAGGAAGAAATGATTACGGCGGCCTTCGGCTCGACCGAATTCGCGGAACCGGCCGCATCGATCTTCACGCCGGACACGCTGTATCAGACGCCGGATGTCGCCACCTATGATTACAATGTGGAGAAAGCGAAGGAGCTGCTCCAGCAAGCCGGCTTCAGCAATCTGAAGCTGCGTCTCGCGTATGTGAACTCGAACAAGCCGCAGACCAGCAAAGCGCTGTATATTCAGCAGCAATTGAAGGAAGTCGGCATCGACGTGGAACTGATGGCGCTTGATATCGCGGCCTTCGGCAATATGTCGCTCGATATGAACAATACAAGCTATGACATCTCGTTCGGCGGCTATATTATGGGCTACGAGCCGGACGCATATAAATCGCTCTATATGAGTGACGCGGCTTACAACTATGCTCATTATAAAAATCCGGACTTCGATGCCCTCTGGAACCAGGCGGCCGTCGAAATGGACAAAACGAAGCGCGGCGAGCTGTACAAGAAAATTCAGCAAACCGTCGCAGACGAGATGACCGTGTACCCAATTGCGTACGGCAAAGCGATCGTGGCAGTAGACAAGCGCTACGGCGGGTTGGAAGAAGCTGTTCCGAAGCCGGTTGTCATGTTCGAGGATTTGTCCAAAATTTATATGAAGTAACCTCTCGGAACCGATCGTCATTAGGTAGCGGGAACTGAATCGAGAATTCGCGGGCGCTTGAAACGTTATCGTTTCAAGCGCTCTTTCGGAGGGAACCTTTGTGCAGAAATATATCGTGCGACGCGTTCTTCAAGCCATACCGCTATTATTCTTTATTTCTATCGTGTCGTTCGCGCTGATTAAGCTGGCTCCGGGAGATCCGGTCAATTCATTCGTGACGCCCGATATGAACAAGGAAGACGTGGAACGGATACGGGAAAGTCTCGGCTTGAACCTTCCGGTCTATATGCAATATTGGATCTGGCTGAAAAATGTGTTCATGGGCAACCTGGGCTACTCCCTGACCAGTCACCGGCCTGTGCTGACGCTTATTGTGGAGCGTCTTCCGGCTACGATTGGCTTAATGGGGGCGGCTCTCTTGTTGTCTTTGCTTATCTCGGTGCCGCTTAGCATGTACGCGGCTTCCCGGAAAAACCGCCCGGTCGATCGCGCGCTCGGGCTTGTATCGTATATCGGAATCTCGATCCCGAGCTTCTGGTTCGGGATTATGCTGATCTATCTGTTCGCCGTCAAGCTCAATTGGCTGCCGAGCATGGGCATGCGGACCATCGGCGTCGACTCGGTGTGGGATGTGCTGAAGCATGGCATTCTGCCGTGCACGGTGCTGTGCTTCATGAACGTATCCGTCTATATGCGCTATATCCGATCGAATACGATCTCGCAGCTGGAAGAGGATTATGTGCAGATTCAATATGCGTACGGCTCGACGCAAGGCACGGTGCTGCGGCGCCATGTGCTCAAAAATGTGCTGCTCCCGATTATTACGATTCTCGGGATGTCCTTCCCGGAATTGATCGCCGGGGCGTTCATTACCGAGTCGGTATTCTCCTGGCCCGGCATGGGCTCGCTCGGGATTACCGCCGTGTTCGCCTTGGATTATCCCGTCATTATGGGGATAACGATGTTCTCGTCGGTTATGCTCGTGATCGGGAACCTGGCCGCGGACGTTCTGTACGGCGTAGTCGATCCGCGCATTAAGACGATGAGGTGATTGTGATGAACCGAATGAAATGGCGTAACGTACTTACCCAAGTGAAAGAGCAAAAGGCCGCCATCGCCGCGATCATTCTCCTTGCCGTCTTTGCGCTCGTCTCGATCCTCGCCTTCCTGGTGCCTTACGATCCGAACAAGATCGTCGTGACGGAGCGGCTGCTGCCGCCCAGCGCCGCGCATTGGTTCGGCACGGATGATTACGGCCGCGATTACTTGGCACGGGCGCTGTACGGCGGGCGCGTCTCGCTCAGCGTCGGCTTCCTGGCGATGGCGATCGCCGTGATCGTCGGCACCGCCGTCGGTACGGTGAGCGGATATTTTGGCGGCTGGATCGATAATATGCTGATGCGGATCGTCGATATTTTGATGTCGATTCCGTCTTTTTTCTTAATGCTGATTCTGAATGCGTATCTGAAGCCGGGCATTACGACGATTATTCTCATTATCGGGATGCTCAGCTGGATGAATATCGCCCGCATTGTGCGGGCGGAGACGCTGTCGGTCAAGGAGCGGGAATACGTGCTCTATGCCCGGGTCTCGGGTCAGAACACACTGGCTATCATTTTGAAACATATTGTGCCCAATATTATGTCTACGATTATCGTGGCCGCGACGATCAACATCGCCTCGGCGATCTTGATGGAATCTTCGCTCAGCTTCCTCGGCCTGGGCATCCAGCAGCCGAATTCGTCCTGGGGCAGCATGCTGAACAATGCGCAGGGATTTATCGGAGAAGCGCCTTATCTGGCCTTGTTCCCGGGCTTGTTCATCTTGCTGACGGTCCTCTCCTTCAACGTGCTGGGCGACGTGTTCCGGGTCGCATTCGAGCCGAAGGCGAACAAGAGATAATGAGGGGAGACAGATGGGGAAGGGCTATGGAATTCACAGAGAACGGGAGTGGGACCAATGACTGAATTGCTGTCCGTCCGACAATTGAGAACATCGTTCATGACCCGGGACGGCGAAGTGCAGTCCGTCCGCGGCGTCAGCTTCGATGTGCGCGAGGGCGAGGTCATCGGCATCGTCGGCGAATCGGGAAGCGGCAAAAGCGTGACGGCCAAGTCGCTTATGGGCCTGATTCCGCCTCCGGGCGTCATCCGCGGCGGCGAAGTCCTGTATCGGGGCGAGAATCTGCTTGAGCTGCCGGAGAAGCGGCTGCGGCAGATTCGCGGTAACCGCATTGCGATGATTTTCCAGGACCCGATGACGTCCTTGAACCCGGTCGTCAAGGTCGGGGCTCAGATCATCGAGGTGCTGCAGCGGCATAAGAAGCTGAGCAAGCAGGCGGCCCACGCCGAGGCGATCGGGCTGCTTCGCAAGGTCGGCATCCCTTCGCCGGAGGAGCGGATCGATCAGTATCCGCATGAATTCAGCGGCGGGATGCGCCAACGGGCGATGATCGCCATGGCGCTCTCCTGCCAGCCGGAGATTCTTATCGCCGACGAGCCGACGACGGCGCTGGACGTGACCATCCAGGCCCAGATTCTCGGCCTGATGAAGCAGCTCCGGGATACGACGAACACGGCGATCCTGCTGATCACCCATGACCTGGGCGTCGTGGCTCAAGTATGCACCCGTGTCGTCGTCATGTATGGCGGCCTCATTATGGAGGAGGGCACGGTCCATGATATTTTCGAGCGGCCGATGCATCCGTATACGCAAGGGCTGCTGCGTTCGATTCCGAAGGTCGCGAATGGGGAGCGGGAGCGTCTCTACAGCATTGAAGGCACGCCCCCGAATCTGCTGCATCCGCCGGAGGGCTGTCCGTTCCAGGATCGCTGTCCGCATGCGATGGAGCAATGCCGGCAGCTTCCGCCTTATGCCGTGACGGAGACGGGCCACCGCGCGCTCTGCTGGCTGCGGCAGGATGCGCCGGGCGTTACGCTGGAGGCGGCCAAACCGGAGGAGGTGGAGCAGCATGAGTAAGCCGGATCAGACGCTGCTGGATGTGCGCGGCTTGAAAAAGTATTTTTATACCTCGAAAGGGCTGTTCGGAAAAAACAAGCAGACGCTGAAGGCGGTCGATGATGTCAGCTTTCAGATTCGGCGCGGAGAGACGTTCGGGCTCGTGGGCGAATCCGGCTGCGGCAAGTCGACGACCGGCCGCTCCATCGTCCGCTTGTATGATGTGACCGCGGGCGAGATTCGGTTCGACGGCACCGATCTGGCTCACCTGAGCGAGCGGGAGCTGAAGCCGTTCCGCAAGCGGATGCAGACGATCTTCCAGGATCCGTATTCCTCGTTGAATCCGGGCATGAACGTGACGCAGCTCATTAGCGAGCCGATGGAGATTCACGGCTTCGGCACGAAGGGGGAGCGGCGGGAGACGGTGCTGGAGCTGCTGAACAAGGTCGGGCTGAAGCCCGAGCATGCGGAACGGTATCCGCATGAATTCAGCGGCGGCCAGCGCCAGCGGATCAGCATCGCCCGGGCCTTGTCCGTCAAGCCGGAGTTCATCCTGTGCGACGAGCCGATCTCGGCCTTGGACGTGTCCGTGCAGGCGCAGGTGGTCAATATGCTGGAGGACCTGCAGGCGGAGTTCGGATTGACTTACTTGTTCATCGCGCATGATTTGTCGATGGTGCGCCATATTTCCGACCGCATCGGGGTTATGTACTTGGGCAAGCTGGTCGAGCTGGCGCCGAGCGATGAATTGTACGATCATCCTGCCCATCCGTATACGCAGGCGCTGCTGGCGGCGATCCCGGTGCCGGATCCGAGTGCGGCCGGCGGCGCCGCGGCGATGCTGGAGGGCGATCTGCCGAGCCCGCTGGCGGGAGCGGCCGGCTGCCGCTTCGCTTCGCGCTGTCCGTTCGCCACGGATCGGTGCCGCCAGCAGGAGCCGGAGTGGAAAGAGATCTCGCCGGGGCATTTTGCGGCTTGCCATTTATATGAAGAGAAATAACCGGTTCCGCCTATCAATGGAGCGTGAAAATGTGATATAAAGGAAATATGCGGGAGAGGCCGATTTATGCGGTTGCTCCGACAAGGAGGCATGGACAATGGGGAATGAAGCGCGATTGTCGCAAAATACGGCGATTCTGCTGGAACGCGCCCGGCGCAAAGGATTTACGGACGAGCAACTGCTGAGCATCATTCGTTCCGGCGATGTCAGCGAGCTGACGAAGGCGAACGAGGAATGGTATACGTACGATGATTTTCTGACGTATGCCGCCGAGCATGGCGAACCATTGGAACAAGCCGTAGCGGAAGGCTACCGCATCACGTTCAATACGATGAACGGATTGAAAATATGGCTGGAAACGCGCTTCGGCATCGAGGAAGGCGTCGATTTCACCCGGGGCGAAGGGAAATATACCGGGCTGACGCTGTCTGAAGCGGACCTGGAGGCGCTCCGCTCCGCGCTGGCCGCGAACTGGGTCATTCTCGAAGAGGAAGCGGCTTCCGGGACGAAGCGGACGGTTACGCTGGCCGTGAGAGCCTTGAGCGATCAGCAGTAAGGAATTATTGCAAGGGATAGTATTGTTATTGAAGAACAGCATGAGAAAAGCGAACAAGCCGCCCGTGCCTCCGCAGAGGGGGATGCAGGCGGCTTATTTGATATAGCAGGCGTGAAAATGTTATGTTTGGCGCTCCTATGAAAATATTTTTGCCGAGATCGCAAAAGATGTGTGCATTGTCCATTTATGGGCATCCCTGTTTTGTGATACAATAACGAATACGTGATTTTAGATGAGAGGGCTATGTCTAATGAGCAAATCATTATCCGAAGAATTGAAGCAAGAAGTGGAGAAGCGCCGGACGTTCGCCATTATTTCCCACCCGGATGCCGGGAAGACGACCTTGACGGAGAAGCTGCTCCTGTTCGGGGGAGCGATCCGCCTCGCGGGAACGGTCAAAGCCCGTAAAGCGAGCAAGCATGCGACGAGCGACTGGATGGAAATCGAGAAGCAGCGCGGCATCTCGGTTACGTCGTCGGTCATGCAGTTCGACTATAACGGCCATCGGGTAAATATCCTCGATACCCCGGGCCATCAGGATTTCAGCGAGGACACGTACCGGACCTTGACGGCCGCCGACAGCGCGGTCATGCTGATCGACGTGGCGAAGGGCGTCGAGAACCAGACGATCAAGCTATTCCAGGTCTGCGCGAAGCGGGGCATCCCGATCTTCACGTTCATCAACAAGCTGGACCGCGAAGGACGGAATCCGTTCGAGCTGATGGAAGAGATCGAGCAGGTGCTGGGCATCCGCTCGGTGCCGATGAACTGGCCGATCGGCATGGGACGCCAGCTCTGCGGCGTGTACGACCGCATGAAGAAGCAGGTGGAGCTGTTCCAGGGCGACGATCATTCCGTCATCAAGGTGCAGAAGGTGGACGATTACCGCGATCCGGTCATCCGGGATATCGCGGGAGAGCATCTGCATGACCAGCTGTGCGAGGAGTTGGAGCTGCTGGACGTAGCCGGAGACGAATTCGATTATGAGAAAGTGAAGCGGGGCGAGCTGACGCCGGTCTTTTTCGGCAGCGCGATCAATAACTTCGGCGTGCAGACCTTCCTCGAGAACTTCCTCCAATTGGCGCCGAAGCCGGCTTCGCGTCAATCGACGGAAGGCCCTATCGAGCCGACGAATGAGAAGTTCACGGGCTACGTGTTCAAAATTCAGGCGAACATGAACCCGGCCCACCGCGACCGGATTGCGTTCCTGCGCATTTGCTCCGGGAAGTTCGAGCGGGGGATGAGCGTCAAGCATGTGCGCGTCGGCAAAGAGATCAAGCTGTCGCAGCCGCAGCAATTCCTCGCCCAGGACCGGGATATCGTAACGGAAGCTTATCCGGGCGATATTATTGGGCTCTTCGACCCGGGCATCTTCCGCATCGGGGACAGCTTGAGTCAGGGAGGGGCCGTCACGTTCGACGAGCTTCCGATCTTCTCCCCGGAAATCTTCGCTCGCGTCACGGTCAAAAACGCGCTCAAGCATAAGCAGTACCAGAAGGGCGTCGACCAGCTCACCGAGGAGGGAACGATTCAGGTGTTCCATTCCGCGAGCGTCTTCGAGGAGACGATACTGGGCGTCGTCGGCCAGCTTCAGTTCGAGGTGTTCGAGTACCGGATGAAGGCGGAGTACGGGGTCGACGTGCAATTGATGAGGCTGCCGTATCAATTCGCGAGATGGGTGACCGGGCCGAATATCGATCCGTCCAAATTCCGCATTAACTCGCAGCTCGTCAAAGACAAGTCCGGCAACTTCGTCGCCTTGTTCGAAAATGAATATGCAATGCGCACCGCCATGGACAAAATGCCGGAATTGAATTTCCTGGAGACCGCGCCGTAACCGATTGGCATTCCAAGCGTTAATAATAAGCGAACCCCCTCATGCAGTGATGATGAGGGGGTTTTGTTGAAAAGCGGATAAGTGCTGTATTCCCGTGTCATGGCTTGCGAATGACGAGCAGGTGCATAAGATGATTCAACTGCTCGGCTCTCACCTCATAGCGGTGCTGCTCCAGCCAGCGGATGAGCCGGGAACGGTCGGCGAAGTACTCATCGAGCACCGCCTCGACGGAGGCCTTGTCGCCGCGGCCGTTCAACTCGTCAAGGAATGCGGTACGGTGCTCGTTATCCGTGAACATCAGATCGGCGATGACGATCCGTCCGCCGGGGCGGAGCAGCCGTCCCATCTCCTCGAAGGCAATCTCCTTCTGATCATCGGTCAGATGATGCAGCGCATAGGTCGACACGATGAAATCAAAGGCTAGGTCCGCCAGCGGAATGGCCATCAGATTGCCCTTCAGCAGGCGAATGGCCGGGTATTTCCCGCGGCATTGCTCCAGCATCGCATCGGATTGGTCGATGCCGGTCATGGCCGCCCCTTCGCGAAGGAAGCGTCCGGCCAGATTGCCCGTGCCGACGCCGAGCTCCAGGCCGCTCTCTCCCGGCCGGGGACCAGCCTCCCGCGTCACCCGGTCCAATATGCTGTCGTAATCGGCATGAACCCGCAAGGAATCCGTATTGTTCGCTACGGCTTCATCATAGCGGCTTGCCTGCGCGTCGAAATTCCAACGATCGCGCCACTCCGCGCGCAGCTTCTCATAGCGCTGCGACTGTTCCCCGATATGATGCAGTTGACTCACAATCTTGTCCCCTTCCTGTTCGTTGTCCTCCATGTCCAATAAATGGCGCAGCATGCCCAGCAGACGCTGCAGCTCCGTATACTGCAAGGCCAACTGCTGCATTTGCTGATTAAGATAAGGGCGCAGCGCCGCCAGACGCCCTTCCAGCGCCTCGTCAAGACACTCGCGAATCTGATCGAGCGGCAGATTCAGCTCGCGCAGCGCGGCAATCATGCGCAGACGCTCGATATCCTCCTCCCGGAAGACGCGGTAGCCGTTGTCCTCCTGCTTGGCCGGGGACAGCAAGCCCTTCTGCTCATAAAACCGGATCGCGCGCGTCGTCAAGCCGAGCCGATCGGCAGCTTCCTGAATTTTCATAGGCCAGCTCCTTTCAGATGTATTGTAACGCTTGACGCCGCGTTAAAGTAAAGTCTCTATTTTTAAATCCTCTATATAAAAAGTTGGAGGCGTCGTCCCAGAAAGCGGCGCAAAAACACGAATCCGTCTCGGTGAATCCGGCAGATCCGCGTTTTTGCATTCCATCAGGCGCGGGGTTGATCGTCTTGATGCAGCTTATGCTGCAGCGTATCCACCATCTGTTGACGCAGCTCGCTGTCGCTTTCCTTCCAGATTACCTCGAACAGAACGCCAAGACCGGGAAGCGCCCGCTCATCATAATCGATAGAGCCTTCGATCATGTCAATGACATCTTTATCCGGCTTATTGGACACCTTCTCCATAATCGCCTGACGCAAGTTCAGCGTGACGCCCATCGGCTGCTTCCTCCTTCCTTTCAGTGCCGGTTACGTATCTATCCCCATCGCAGCGACACCCTGAGGGATGAGTTGGCACAAAAGCCAGATATCCATCGGGATACGCTATCGACTGACAGACGGCGAACCGGCACTTCGCGTATAACGTTCCCCAATTGGGTGCCCCTCATACGGGCGGGGACGGGGCATCCTTTTATCTCGCTGGATGGGCGTGATATAATTGAGATAGAATAAGCAGTGTCGGATGAATGGGGAAGGTGATAGTATGACGGCTAAAAAGCAATTTGCGATTATCGGCATGGGACGATTCGGCTCCAGCGTCGCGCAAAATTTGAGCAACATGAATTTCGAGGTGCTGGCCATCGATTCCAGCGAACAGAAGATACAGGAAGTCGCGAATATCGTTACGCATGCCGTATCGGCGGACTCGACGGATGAAGATGCGCTCCGCGCCCTCGGCATCCGCAACTTCGATGTCGTCGTCGTGGCGATCGGACAAGATATTCAGTCCAGCATTCTGACGACGCTGATTTTGAAGGATCTGGGCGTGCCGATGATTGTCGTCAAGGCGCAGAACGAGCTGCACGGCAAAGTATTGAGCAAAATCGGCGCCGATAAAGTGGTGTTCCCGGAGCGGGATATGGGAGCAAGGGTGGCGCATCACTTGATTTCGCCGAATATTTTGGATTATATCGAGCTGTCGGAGGACCATTCGATTGTGGAGATGCGGGCTTCCTCGCTTATGATAGGCAAGAACCTGAAGGAATTGGATATCCGCGCCCGCTTCGGCTGCAACGTCATGGCGATCAAGAACAATGGCAAGACGAATATATCGCCGTATGCGGAAGACCGGATTCAGGGTGGGGATATTTTGGTTATCGTGGGGCAGAATAATCATCTGAAAAACCTGGAACTGGCGTATGCCGAATCATGATGAAACGCACTGAATCGATTACTTCCGTTCAAAATCCCCGCATCAAGCGATGGGCGTCGCTGCGGGAACGCAAAGGCCGCAAGCAGGAAGGATGCTTCCTCGTGGAAGGCATCCATCTCGTGCAGGAAGCGCTTGCCTCCGGCGCCCCGATAGAGGCCGTCCTATGCGATGAAGCGCGCGATGTTCCCGCGGAGCTGCTGCCGTATGCGGATGCGCCGCGAACCGCGGCGGCAGGCGGCGGGCAGCCGGAATGGATCGGCGTCACGGATGCTATTATCCGCAAGCTGAGCGAGACGGAGACCCCGCAGCCGGTCATCGCGGTCGTGCGCAAGCCAGCTCTCGATCCGGGCGCTCTCTTCGGCGCGGACATTCCGCTCGTGGTGGCGGTAGACGGGGTGCAGGATCCCGGCAATCTGGGCACGATCATCCGCTCGGCCGACGCGGTCGGGGCGACGGGGGTCGTCCTCGGCAGAGGCACGGTGGACGTGTACAACGCCAAGACGGTGCGCTCGACGATGGGCTCGCTCTTCCATCTCCCGGTCGTCGAGGCCGACCTGCTGTCCCTGCTCCCCGAAGCGAAGGCGAACGGGATGCGGCTGGCCAGCACGAGTCTGCAGGCTTCGCATTCCTGCTACGGCTACGATTACCGCCAGCCGCTCTGGCTCGTCGTCGGCAATGAGGGCCAAGGCGTATCCCCGGCCGTACAAGCTCTCGTCGACGACACCTTGATTATCCCGATGCGCGGCCAGGCCGAATCGCTGAATGTCGCCATGGCCACGACCGTGCTGCTCTACGAGGCGATGCGGCAGCGGCATTATGCAAAATAAACTGGCGGCTGTGAAAAAATAGCACAGCTTCTAAAAGGCCGAGTGCATGGCGCACCGGCCTTTTTGCCGTAAACCTGAGGCAGAAGCTTCCCTCAGGATGAAGGTTTTCCGTTTGTCTTTTATGCATGGGGCAGGTGGCAGGTATTTTTCTTGTCGCATGCAGAGCAAGCAGAGGTTGGAAAAAGAAGCGCTGGCTGTTATGATTTTCTCCGTGTTGGCCGATATATATATTCTGGGATCCAATAATAGGAAGATTTTGATTCAAAGTAAGGAAAAAGGCGGTCGGTCTGCATGATTCAACTTGGAGCGAAGCGAACAGAACAGATAAATTACATCGGGATAACCGACTTCGACGTCGATTTATTGCATAGCAAGGAAAGCGAATTTCGTGCTGTCGTCGATGCGTTGGTGGAGGAGCTCTACGAAAAAATTACGGCTCAGCCCGACCTTCATCGCATCATTCTCCGGCACAGCACGGTTGAGCGGCTGAAGGAGACCCAGCGCTGGTACTTTTTGTCCATGGCGTCGGGAGTCATTAATGAGCCATTTATTGAAAAACGGTTACATATCGGAAAAATCCATTCCCGCATCGGACTGACGACGAATTGGTATTTGGGCACCTATATCCTGTATCTCGATCTGGCGACAGCACATTTCCAGCGGAAGATGCCGGAGGAATGGAAGCCGATCATTCACTCGCTGAGCAAAATGTTCAATCTCGACTCCCAATTGGTTCTCGAGGCGTATGAAGGCGACGAGAAAGGAAAAATTCGGGAGCTGGTCGAGAAACAGAAGGATGTGCTGACGGTGGTCAGCGCATCGATTCAAGACTTGGCTGCCATGGTGGTGCAGTTGAGCGGAAGCAGTGAAGCGGTTGCGGCAGCAGCCGGACAGACGGCCGATTTCCAGGAGCAGACACATCATAACGTCGAGTATTTGGCTCAGGAAGTCACAGCGATTCATCATATCGGAGCGGTGATGAAGGAGGTTGCCGATCAGACGCATTTGCTCGGATTGAACGCAGCCGTCGAAGCGGCAAGGGCGGGAGAACACGGCAGAGGCTTCCAGGTGATCGCGGAGGAAGTGCGGAAGCTGGCCAGCCGCACGAAGGAATCGCTGAAGACGATCGAGGACAAGCTGGAGCATATTCAAGCGAGATTGTCGGCCGTCCAGCATAATTCGGAGCAGTCGGCCGCCCATGCGAGAGCGCAGGTGGCGTCCTCCCGGGAACTGGCTTCTTTGGTGAAAATGATTGAAAAGGTGTCGGCGCAGTTGGAAAGCGTAAAATAATTCGGGACAGCTATTTCTCTTATAGGCAAAATCTCTGCCGCTTCTTCCTTCAAAGTCGCTGAGGGTGTCCTTCTTTTTTGGATGATGGCCGCATAGACTGGGATCGTACAGGCCAACCATGATATCCGAGGCCGGAAAGGGGGAGCGGAGAGGTATGGCCAGATGGCGTTCCCGCGGATTCCGAGCGACACGGTGGCGTCTGCCGCGCATCTCGATTCAGCCGCGCAAGCCCTCGGGATGGCGTCCCCGCAGAGTCTGGGGCGGAAGCCTGCGCAGCAAGGCCCCCCAAGGCCCCGCCTGGCAAGGGAGGAAGCCGTCCAAGCCGCGCCGCAAACGCAAATATGTGTTCATTGCGCTCGTTATTATGACGCTGTTGACGGCACAGCTCTTCGTGTATGTTGAAAAGCATGTGCGAGGGCCGCTCATGCATCTCGCCAAAATCCGGGTCAAGCAAATTGCGACGCAAGCGATTAACAGAGCCATTACCGATCAGGTGATGAGGGGCCGGGATCTGGATAAGCTGATCGAATGGAAGACGGATTCACGCGGCAAAGTGACGAGCTTCGTCTTGAATTATAACGAACATATGCGGATAACGTCCGAGACGGTCGAGATTGTGCAGCGGACGCTGCAGCAGGTCCAGGAATTGAAGGAGCATATTCCGCTCGGGCAAGCGTTGGGCAGCCCGCTCATCGCTTCCTTCGGTCCAAGGGTCCCTTTCCGTATGGAGCCGCAGGGCGCAGCGAAGGTAGAGTTGAGCACCCGGCCAATGGATGTCGGCATCAATATGGTGCTGGTAGAGGTTTATATCAAAGTCATTGAGGAAGTCGCCATTGTCATCCCGTTCGATCTGGAGCCTGAAGTGGTGGAAACGGAAATTCCGGTCTCGTATCTGCTCGTCGTCGGCGATGTGCCCATGTACTATTACGATGGCAAGGGGCAGCCCGTCGGCAACAACCGGGACAAAGCGCCCGCCCTCTCCTTGCCGGTGCTGCCGCCATCCGGCGCCGTCAATTCCACGGACAACGATAACCCTAGCGTGCCGGCGCATACCGATACGGTTCCGCCGGAGGCGGTACCTGGCGGCGAAAGCCAATCTTCTCCACCTGCCGTAGGAGAATAATTTTCTGACGAAGTGATTATAATTCGCAGTGGATAATGTTCAGAAGCGATGTACAGATCGTAAAAATCTGCATATCGCTTTTTTTACATTGCTGATTACGCTTTATTGCTATTGATGTGGTGGGATACTATTCGCAAGATCAAGGTGCGGCAAGGCAAATTGACGATAGTCACCTCCGATAAGCTGTCAGGTCATGGGTGGACCATAAAGATAATATAATACTGCTGCAATTCACATCATTGTGATGCTTTGTGCCTATCGTTATTGTAATCGCAAACAAGCTGATGGGGGTAGCTATAAAATGCCTGGTAATCGCATTAACCTTTTGTTGCCGAGAAATTATTGAAAAAATCAAGGCGTATGGTAAAATATAGAATGTGGGTTCATTTTCCAAAAAAGGAAGATGAATTTGTGAATGCCGTTGCTGTGAAGCCAACCAACTTGGGGAGTTGCTCCACTCTTATCGCCATACCAAAGAGTTATCAAAAATGCAAGTAGCGGTTGACGGTGATAAGGACAGCTTTTTCTATAATCAAAAACCCCAAATGGCCCGATTTTCAATCTATTGAATCCATTGCTGCTATACTAGATAAATTACCTACAAGCGACATCATCCAAAAGAACATCGAGATTGGACATCGAACTATTGTGCCGGATTAGGAGGAAGCGAGAAATATGAAACGAAGAGTACTTTCCGTCATTACTTCGGTGGCATTATCTTTTTTCATTCTTTCGATGTCGGTTTATGCAAATGGTCCAGACGAGCTGAAAACGAAAGTATATGAGTGGCAAGGGAAAACATACATTGCGATTCAGGGGCCTGTCCTCCCGCCTCCGGAAGAGGCAATTACACTTCAGGGCGCACTAGATGAAGCAAGCGTTAAAGAATCGAAGTTGATGGATGAGCGTTCAATGATCAGAAAGTGGTAGATCCGAAATTACAGCGATCACTTCGGAGGCACATATACTGATGAGCAGGGGAATATTGTCATTCAGATGAAAGGGGAAGAAACGGGGCTTGAACAAAAAATCAAACAGATGATGTCTACCCCCGAAAATCTCAAAGTTTCATAGGAAATGGTTCCCCAATATATTAACGAAGATATGATTGACTGGAAGCTAGTTGATGGTCTGAAGTTACGGGATAAAGCATATTATTTATATCCAGGTGAACAAATTGAAAGGCCAGTAAGTGAGTCATCCGCTTATATATGTAGTTTGGCTTTCAATGGAGAGAAAAACAACAAAAACGTTGGGGGTACAGCCGGGCATTGCGGCAATGGGACATGGTATGATCTTTCCGATGGATATGAACCTATCGGTTTTATGAATGATGCAAATACAAGCGGAACTTATGATGCGGGCTCTATTACTTATGTTAGCGGCGTAATCCCCAGCTATTACTTGAATGGCAGCAAGCTAACCATTGGCACTTTTGATTATGACGGCAGAAGTTTCCGGTGCAAGATCGGGGGATAGCGGTGGGCTTGTCTATTCGGATATTACTCGAAATAATAAAAAATATGCTTGTATTGAAGGTGTCTTTAAAGGATCGTTGTATAACCGTCAGGGAATAGATATACTTGATGTCTTCTCAAAAGTTTCTAATGTGTATGATGGAGCAGGGCTTAGTGGAGTGTATGCAGACCCGAATTATTAATATTATTCTGTTTAAGACAACACACGCGATTTCGAAATGGAATCGCGTGTTGTTGTCCGTCAAGTCTAAACCTGCCTTGCTGTCAGCACTATGGTTGCTTCTCGCCCCTGCCTCTACTTGCTGGAACGGCCGCGGATGGCAGCTCCGGCAGAAGCTGTGAGGTGCGGCGCCGCTCCTTCAGCTTGCGCAGGTCGGCCAGCTCCCACTGCCGCAACAGCGGATACGGATCGTAGGCATATTCCACCAGTCCGCGATCCCGGTAGATGCCGAAGTGGAGATGCGGCGGGAATTTGCCGGAGGTGCCGGGCGGACCGTAGCCGGAGCTGCCGACCCAGCCGATCGTCTGTCCCGGGGTGACGATGTCGCCGATTTTTATGTTTTTGTGGTATCCGGACAAGTGGGCGTAGTAATGGTAATTGTTGTTGATGTCGCGGATGCCGATTCGCCAGCCGCCGTAGCGGTTCCAGCCCTTGATCTCGATGATGCCGTAGCAGGTGCTGCGCACGGGAATGCCGTAACCGGCAAATATATCGGTTCCTTCGTGAATGCGGAACCCTCCGTAATGCCGCCCCATCCCCCAGGTGCTGCGGTAGGAATAATCGGCGGTCACGGGAAGCGGGAAGGCCGTGTCGAACAATTGAAGCTGATCGAAATGTTCATAGAGACGGGCGAACTGCTTCACGCGCTGCACGGCGCGGGGGTTGGCATAGTAATTCCACAGGCCGGTGCCGAAGTCGTCATCGCTCAAGCCGTAGGAGCCAACAATAGCCGCTACGCTGTACAGCAAGTCGGTGTCATTGTTCATATCGGCCCGTCCGTCTCCGGAGCCGTCGCGGCCCATCCCCTTGAACATCGAGATGGAGACCGGGTTCTGATCTTCCCAATCCGGATTCAGGATGCCGACCCACTTCGGCGGGTCGATATATACGCCGGTCAACCGCTCCGGATGCTGGCGCTGCTTCGGCTTGGCTTTCGTCAATGTCCGTTCGTATTGATCGATGGCCGCAAGCCGGTACCAGGGAATGCCGGTCAAGGTTCCCATCTTTTCATATAAATCACGTCGTTCCCGCCATATATTCACCGTGTCGGACTTCGGCGAGGCCGAGGCGGATCCGGGCACTGAAGACGCGAGCGAATGGAGTATATCCTTGTTGCCTGCCGACCAGGCGTCCAATGTGGGGCAGATGACGGCCCATAGCGCCAAGCCGGCCCACAATATGGCAGCTTGCTTCATTCGTAATTTCCCTCCTTATGCCTGTCCGAAATGCAGATGTAATGTTAGAATGTGCAGGAACGGGCTTTTTATCCGAACCTGGGACATGCAGGTATGGAATTTGGGGGGTTCATGGTATAATACTAAATTGAGGTCAAGTAAAGCGAACGGAGAAAGAAGGTAATGACTCGATGAAAACGAAAGAGCAGAAACCAGACTGGATACGCATCAAACTGACCACAGGAGAAAATTATTCCGAAATCAAAGATATGATGCGCTCAAAAACGCTTCATACCGTATGCGAGGAAGCGCGGTGTCCGAACATTTACGAGTGCTGGGCCAACCGCACCGCGACATTTATGATTTTGGGTGATATCTGTACACGTGCTTGCCGCTTCTGTGCGGTTAATACCGGCATGCCGACCGAGCTGGATCTGCAGGAGCCGGAACGTGTTGCGGAAGCGGCCGAGCGCATGGGCTTGCGCCATTGCGTCGTTACTTCCGTAGCGAGGGATGATCTGAACGACGGAGGCGCCTCCATCTTCGCGGAGACGATTCGAGCGATTCGCCGGCGCATGCCATTATGCAGCGTAGAAGTGCTTATTCCCGATTTTATGGGAAATTGGGATGCGCTGCGTGTCGTGATGGATGCGAAGCCGGATATTTTGAACCATAATATCGAGACGGTAGAGCGGATGTCCGACCGGGTACGGGCCAAGGCGAAATATTCCCGATCCCTGGAGCTGCTGCGGCGGGCGAAGGAGATGCAGCCGGGGATTCCGACCAAGTCGAGCATTATGCTCGGCGTGGGCGAGGAATGGGACGAAATTTTGCAGGCCATGGATGACTTGCGGGCGGTCAATTGCGATATTTTGACGCTGGGACAATATTTGCAGCCGTCCCCGAAGCATTTGGATGTCGCCAAATACTATCATCCGGATCAATTCGCCGAGCTGAAGCAGGAAGGGATGAAGCGGGGCTTCAGCCATGTCGAGTCGGGACCGCTCGTTCGCAGCTCGTATCATGCGCATGAACAAGTGAAATCGGCCCATCAGGCCATGTCCACGTCGCAAGCGACCGGCAGCTAACAATTTAGCTGCTTAAGAGGCCATGGCTCTGACGCAATCCGGGGTTACGGGAAGGAGGAATAACGGGCATGTTCCATATTAGCGGCCAGACATATGAACTGATTCAGGAGCATAAGAACGCGTGGAATCCGGAGGCATTCCGCGACCGATACAGCGAAGTGCTGGAACGGTATGATTATATCGTAGGCGACTGGGGATACAATCAGCTGCGTCTGAAAGGCTTCTTCCGGGATAATCATCCGAAGTCGACGAAGGACACGAATTCTTCCGGTATCCTAGATTACATTAACGAATATTGCAATTTCGGATGCGCTTATTTCATCGTGGAGAAGCTAAGCAGCAAAGATCCGCGCCACCGCCAATCCCTGGAGAATGGGGATGGAGAGGAGACGCAGCAAGGGGCCGCGCCGGACAATAGGGAGGGTGCCGCGATGAAGCAAGGCATCTCGCTTCAGCCGAAAGTCCCGACCCCGGAATCCGATGCCGAGCCTCCGGCGAAGCCGGCGATGCAGGAGCGCAAGCCGCGTCCGCGCCATCGTCACCACAAGAACCGGGGCCATCATTCCAATGAAGCCAAGCGATCGGATATCGCGAAGGTATCCGCGAAGGAGCCGCGTCCCCCGAAGGACAACCGCTCCTGATCGCGGCTATAAACATGAACACCTCCCTTATCGCAGGTTGCGAAGCGGGAGGTGTTGTTGTTTTCTCTACCGGTAATCTGTCTAATCTGTCTAATTCGTCGGGTAGCAGCCGTTCTCATCGTATCCGAGGAAGGCTTCACGGACGCGCTTCCAGAAGGGGAACGGCCGATAGCGGACGAAGGTGACCCGCTGATCCGCCACCCGGCAGCGAATCGAGCGCAGATGAGACAGCCGGATATTGATATGATCGATGGACAGCAGCAGGTTCTGCCCTTGCCGCGGCCGGATATCGAAATGGTGATGCTCCGGCAGTATCAAGGATGAGCCGAGTGTCCGGTATACCCGGTTGTTAATCGATGCGATCTCCGCCAGTTGGATGGACGGGATGGAAGGGTGAACCATCGCCCCGCCCAAGCTCTTATTGTAGGCGGTGCTCCCCGACGGCGTCGATACGCAGATTCCGTCTCCGCGGAACATTTCAAATAATTCATCATTGATGTCGATCTGGGCGACCAATGTATTGTCCGTGCATTTGAGCGTAAATTCGTTCAAGGCGATATAGGTCTTCTTCCCCGTGTCCTCCCTGTCAACCTCAAGCTCGATGAGCGGGTATCTGACAATCCGGGGGTTAATCTGATCCTTGGAACGGTTCTCCGCCATCATATGGACGAGCAGTTCGATCTCATCCGGCTTCCAGTCGGCATAGAAGCCAAGATGCCCCGTATGAATCCCGACGAAGGCGGTATGGTCGATCCGGTTGATATAGCGGTGAAAGGCTTGCAGCATCGTGCCGTCCCCGCCGATGGACAGAACGATCTCCGGTTCTTCGTCATCTCGCACCAGTCCACGCGCCTCAGCCAAACGATGAAATGTCTCCGTCAAAGAGACGGACAAGTCGTCTCCCCGGTTCAATACTGCATATTTCAAGGCGTTGACTCCTTTGTCGAACGGTATTGTTGGAACATATCAACTCCATCTTATACGTTCCGCGGCCGGATTACAATCGTGTTTTCGACAAGAATCCCTCTATCTGCTATTCCGCATCCTCTGCCAGGCAACGCACAGGAGGGAGGCGGCAAAGAGCAGGCCGCATACCGCCAGCAGCGTCCATAAGCCGCCGCGCAAGGAATGCCAGGCGGTCTCCCAAGGGGCGTAGGCTTCGGTCCACATCTGCGAGGGGAACCAGATTGCCGCTTCCGCGGTGTACGGCGCGAGCAGCGGGAAGAGGAAGTAGGCCGCCCCTGCAGCCAGCAGGCTGTGGAGCACCCGAGCTGCAAGAAAAGGCAGGTACCGCATATCGCATTCATTCATGATGCTCGCGATCTGAGCGTGAACGGACAGTCCAGCCCAGGACAGGATCCAGGCTGCCGCCACCACCTGCGAGCGAAGTCCGGCCGCATCGGCCGCTCCGGCTCCTTTGGCGCCGAGGGTGACCTCGAACAAGCCGCCGGAGAAGGCCGGCGCAAGCGAAGGCGACAAATGGAACAACGCCAGGGCCGACTGGAGCAGGCTGTCAATGATATGCATGACGCCGATGCAGGCGAGCATTTCCATCAAGACGGAGAAAAAGACGACGAGCCCGCCGACCACGGTCATCAACCGGAGCGAGGAGCCGATCGCATCCCGCAGCAGCGTGCCGAGCGAGCGCCCGTCCTGACGTCTCGCTTGGTGCATCGCCTGGAACGCGCGCCGGAACAAGAAGCCTTCGAAATCTCGGATGGCGCTTGACGAAGGGGTCATCGGCGATGCGGACGCATGGAAGCGCATCATGATGCCGATAATCAATCCGGCTCCATAATGGGCGGCCGCGAGGATGAGGGCGAGACCGGCATTGCCGAAAAAGCCGACGGCTACGGCGCCGATCAGGAATATCGGGTCGGAGGTGGAGGTGAAGGCGATAAGCCGTTCTCCCTCCTCGCGGGTGACGAGCCGATCGGCCCGCAGCCTTGTCGTCAGCTTTGCCCCGACAGGGTAGCCGGACGCATAGCCCATGGCGACGACGAAGCCGCCGATTCCCGGCACGCGGAACAGCGGCCGCATGACCGGATCGAGCAGAGCGCCGATAAAATGCACGATGCCAAAGCCGAGCAGCGCTTCAGAAATAATGAAAAAAGGGAGCAGGGAAGGGAACAGGACGTCCCACCATATCGATAGCCCGCGAACCGCCGAACTGAGGGCGGCAGACGGGTAAATGGCCATCAGGGCCGCAAAAGCGCTCAATACTCCCGCGATAACGAGCATGAGAAGGGTGCGGCTTGTCCTGCGGTTCATACAAAGCACTCTCCTTTCCTGTCACGCCGATGAGCACTCCATACTTTCAAGTTTATGAGAGGAAAGGGACAATCATGACAGGCGTGAAGCCGCGCCCTGCCTTCGTTCCGCAATATTTCTGTAATCAAAATGTAAAGAAAACGCTTGCATGTTTTCGTATTATTTTGAAAATAATTATGATAAAATACAAGTATAGAGAGATGGAACGCGTTCGTTAGGGGTGATACGGATGAGCATTATTGCTGGCATCCTGGTTTGCGCTTTCGTCTATGTCATTCGAGAGTCGTTGATGGGACCACCGGAAGAAGATTGGGAAAGTTAATCCTATTACGCAAGCGCTGAAGGTTTCAGCGTTTTTTTGTTTTTTAGCGGGAACGTGAAGCATCACATTGAAAAGCCCCCCTTTTTATAATAAAGTGGGGGGAGCAAGCAACCATTTAAATGAACCGGAGGCCGGAATGGCGGCGTCGCGTGACAGATGCTGCGGCTGGCCCCGCAAGACAGGAGCTGTGCTATGGAACGAATGCATCGCTACAATACAATTTATGATGCGATTGGCGGAGCGGATACGATTCGCCGCATCGTGGAAACCTTTTATCCCAAAGTCCAAGCTCACCCGCTGCTGGGTCCTTTGTTTCCCGAAGATATTTACCCGGTTATGGAAAAGCAGTTCATGTTTTTGTCGCAGTTCTTCGGCGGACCTTCATTATATTCCGATGCTTACGGCCATCCGATGATGCGGGCGCGGCATTTGCCGTTCCCGGTAACGCCTGCCCGGGCCGAAGCGTGGCTCGGCTGCATGCGCGAAGCGCTGACGGAGATCGGCTTGGAGCCGGAGCTTCGGGAGATGGTGATGACCCGGCTCTCCGGCCCGGCGCATCACTTCGTAAATACGGCGGATGAAGAGGGAGAAGCGTAGCGTGCCACCCAGCCGGCCCGGCGTCGGCATCCCAGACAGAGAACGCGTAAGGAGAGGAGAATTTTGGTAGAGATAGAACCGCTGTTTACAAGTAGATTGGAATGTCCGTTTTGCGCGGAATCATTCGAGATCTCGCGTGTCCGTTCACGCTTCAAAAAGCCTTCCCAGATCGACAGTGATTTTTGTCCCCATTATGCGGAGGACCGGCTGAATCCGGATTATTATGTCGTGCGGGTATGTCCGAACTGCGGCTGCGCATCGACCGAGAATTCGATCAAGGACTGGAATCAGGCCCAGCGACAGGCGTTCCGGGAGCGTATCGCTTCCCAATGGACGCGCAAAGAGTACGGAGGCGAACGGACGTGGGAGCAGGCAATGGAGACGTACCAGTTGGCCTTGCTGACGGCGCAAACCATCGGCGAGCACAAGCGCGTCGTGGCCGGCTTGCTGCATCATATCGCCTGGCTGTTCCGTTACCGCGGGATGGCGGCGGAGGAGCAGCGCTATTTGCGCTTCGCGTTGGAGGCCTATATATCGGTGTATGAGTATGAATGGCAGGGTCAGAACGATGCGCGCCTCATGTATATGATAGGCGAGCTGCACCGCCGGCTTGGCGAGTATAATGAAGCGGGCAAATACTTCACTCGCATCATCCAGGACAAGCGGATTATGGATGCGGCGATGATTCGGGCCGCGCGCGAACAGTGGCAGCAGATGCGCGAGGAGATGCAGGAAGCAGCGGAAGGGAAGGAACACCCGGAGAGCACGCCGATCTGACGGAGGACGGAGAAGCGGGAGCTAGCGAATCTTCCGATTCGCCAGCAAATAGTCGCGATCGGCATCGAGGACGACGAACTGGTTATGGCAGCAGGGCATGACGAGCAGCCGTTTTTTCCCGTCGCGAATATCAGGCAGCTCCTTCGGCTTGAGCGATACAAGCACATTATCCGTATGGCAAAAAGGGCACTCCGGAATATACATATCCCCCATAATGATGTCATAAGGAACCGTATTCTCGAACGGAATCATTGCGAACGCTCCCCATCGGAATCGGCCGCCGGTTCGGCCGGTTCCTTCTCCGCTTCGGCGGCCGCCAGTTCGGCCAGCTTCTTCATCAGAATATACTGCGGCATATGCATAAGCTGTTCAATGGGAACGCCCAGCGCTTGGGACAGCTTGACGGCGGTATCCGCAGATATTGGCAAAGGTCTCATAAGTCGCCATCCTTTCTATGCGGGTTGCTCAATTTTTTGATATAGTTTAGTTATACACGCTCAACATGCAAAACTCAAATTGTTGCAGTTATCTTTTTATTCCAAGATAAGAAAGGTGTGTCCGCAATTATGCAGCATCCGTTAAATCCGACATGGGATCTGGAATCGATCTTTCCGGGAGGGTCCGATTCGGAAGCGCTTCAACAATCTTTTGCCGCGATCGAGCAGGATTTGGCTCTGTTGAACCGGGAACTGAAGGAGATATCGTCTCCGCTCAGCCAGGACAGTATCCCGGCGCTGGCGAACATGACCACCCGGCTGCAGGATCTGAACCGCCGGATGCAGGAGGCGGGCGCCTTTATCAGTTGTTTGACCGCCCAGAACCTTCATGACAAGAAGGCCGTGCAATTGACGGGACGCAAGTCGGCGCTGTCGGCGCAGCTGGTAACCATCGACGCATTGTACGATGAGCTGCTCCGCGGAATGCCGGCTGAGCTGTGGTCCCGGTTCCTGGCGCTGCCGGAGATTGAAGGGGTGGCCTTCAATCTCAACGAACGCCGCGAAATAGCCAAGGAGAAGCTCGGGCCGGAGCTGGAAGCGCTCGCCGGAGATCTCGCGGTGGACGGTTACCATGGCTGGGCGGAAATGTACAATACGATCGTCTCCCATGTGCGAATCAATTATGAGGAGAACGGCACGACCCGGCAATTATCGGCAGGACAGGCTCATAACAAGCTCTCGCATCCGGATCGCCGCGTTCGCGAAGAGATGTTCAAGCTGTGGGAGCAGGAATGGAGCGACAAGGCTGATTTCTGCGCCGACGCGCTGAATCACATTGCCGGCTTCCGCCTGAAGCTGTATGAACGCCGCGGCTGGGACAATGTCCTGAAGGAGCCGCTTGCCAGAAACCGGATGTCGCAAGCGACCCTGGATGCGATGTGGGATACGATTGTGCGCAACAAGCCGAAGTTCGTTCAATATTTGGAGCGGAAGGCGAAGCTTCTCGGCGTAGAGAAGCTGAGCTGGTGCGATGTGGACGCTCCGATCGGCGGAAGCCAGACGACCATCAGCTATGATGATGGGGCGGAGGCCATCGTCGAGCAATTCCGCAAGTTCAGCCCGCGGATGGCGGACTTCGCGGTGCGCGCGTTCGAGAACCGCTGGATTGAGGCGGAGGACCGCCCTGGGAAGCGGCCGGGCGGCTTCTGCACCTCCCTGCCGGTCAGCAATCAGACGCGTATCTTCATGACGTATGCAGGCACGCCGTCCAACGTGTCGACACTGGCGCATGAATTGGGCCACGGTTATCATCAGCACGTGATGGAAGGACTGCCTGCCTTCGCCCAGCGCTATGCGATGAATGTCGCGGAGACCGCCTCGACCTTCGCCGAAATGATCGTCGCCGATTCGGCCGTGAAGGGGGCGAAGGATGAGCAGGAGAAGCTGGGGCTGCTCGGAGACAAGATTCAGCGGTCGATTGCTTTCTACATGAACATCCATGCGCGCTTCCTGTTCGAGACTCGCTTCTATGAGAAGCGGAAGGCCGGACTGCTGTCGAGCGATCAAATCAGCGCATTGATGGAGGAAGCGCAGCAAAAAGCCTACTGCGGGGCGCTCGGTTCGCTGCATCCGCATTTCTGGGCTTCCAAAATGCACTTCTATTTCACGCATGTGCCGTTCTACAACTTCCCGTATACGTTCGGCTACTTGTTCAGCACCGGCTTGTATGCGCGCGCGCTGGAAGAAGGCGAATCGTTCGCTGCGAAATATGACGCGCTGCTGCGGGATACGGCGGTCATGACGGTGGAGGACCTGGCCAGCAAACATCTTGACGTCGATCTGACGAAGCCGGACTTCTGGCAATCGGCCATAAATGTAACGCTCAAGGATGTGGAGCTCTTCTTGCAGATGACAGAATAAACGTATCCGGGAAAGGAACGACATATTCGTGACATCCAATCGCCTTTTGAAGGGATTCCATGCCGTGTTCTATTCGACGAATGCGCTGCTGATTCCCTATTTGCCCCTCTTGCTGACAGAGCGGGGATTTAACGCATGGGAAGCGGGGACGCTTCTCATGCTCGGGCCATTTCTGGCGATGTTCGTGCAGCCATTGGCCGGCGTGCTGAGCGATCGGCTGAAGGCGGTCCGGCCGCTGCTGTTCGCGTGCTGGATTGCGCAAGGCGCGGCCGCCGCCTGCCTGTTCCTGTCTTCGGAGAGAGTGGCGGCGGCGTCCAGCCTGCTGGCGCTGTATATTTTCTTCCTGCCGGCCGTGTCTCTGCTCGATTCCTTGACGGTGAAGACGGCGGTCGCCGCAGGCCAGTCCTACAGCAGCATCCGCTTGTGGGGATCGGCAGGGTTCACGGTGACCGGCCTTGTCCTCGGAAAAATGTTCGATGCCTGGGGCGGCGTCGATTCGCTTATGTGGATGTATGCGCCGATATGGATCAGTCTGCTTATCGGCATCGGGTTCCTGCAGGAGGCGCCGGCCGATGCGAAGGAGGCCGAGACCGCGGTCGATCTCGCGGTCTTGCGCAAGGCGCTGTCGGTGCCTGCCTTGCTGTTGTTCCTGCTGCTCGTCTTCATTGTGGCGATGCCGCATCGGATGAACGATGCGCTGCTGTCGCTTCATCTGAGCGACTTGGGAGCGACCTCCGCCCAAATGTCCTGGGCCTGGTCGGTCGCCGGGGTGGCAGAGGTTATTGGCTTTGCGGTCATGGCGAGATGGGTATCCCGAAAGCGGATGCTGCGGTTGTTCGCTATCGTATGCGCGCTGTATGCGATCCGATGGCTGCTGTACGCTTTTGTGAAGGAGCCTTGGGTCATCATCGTCATGCAAGGAGGGCAGGCCGTGACGTATGCCGCATTGTGGGTGCTGTCGATCGAATTCGTGGCAACGCTGCTCCCCCGGCACCTTGCGGCGACCGCCCAGGCGCTGCTCGGCATGGTGTTCCTCGGCCTGGCCGGCCTCGCCGGGGGGATGAGCGGCGGGGCGCTTCAGGAAGCGTACGGCGGAACCGGGATGTATCTGTATGGGGTCGTATGCGCGAGCGTAAGCGCGATCGGCTTTGGCATCTGGTCGATCCGGCGCGAGCGCGCTGAGCGTCTGCAGGCCGCGTCACCGAAGGCAACAACTTATTAGAATAGCCTTATAAAATGAATCAGGCGGCCGAAGCTTCGGCCGCCTGTAGGTATGTCTATGGGAAGTCCTGCAGGACTTACATTTTGAACACTTGAATCGTTCGCTGCAATTGGGTCACCTTCTGCTGCAGTTGCTCGGTCAACTCGACGGTAGCCTGAACGGAAGCGATCTGTTCGCTCATCGACGCCGACATCTGCTCGGTGCCCGCAGCCGCCTGCTGCGTAATCGCGGAAATGTTCACGATGGAACCGGTAATCGTCTTCGCGCTCTCCAGCATAAGATCGCTCTCCTGCGCGAAGGCGGCGATCTCTTCCGTGATGAACTGGATGGAGTCGACGATATCGTGGAAGACCCGTTCGGTCTCCCGGATCAACTCGGTCTGGCTCTGTACGACCGCCTCATTGGCCTGGATATTCGCAATCGCCTGCTTCATCCCCGATTCGATCCCCTTGACGAGCGAAAAGACTTCCTTCGTGGATGCGGAGGCCTCTTCCGCCAGATTGCGCACTTCCTGCGCGACGACGGCGAACCCGCGGCCATGCTCCCCGGCTCGGGCCGCTTCAATGGAGGCGTTCAGCGAGAGCAGGTTCGTCTGCTCGGCAATCTCGGAAATGGCGCGGGTAATCTTGGAGATGCCTTCGGCTTGCCGGGCCAGCTGCTCGATAGTGGCTGCGGCCTGCTCCGTCGCCTCGATATTGCGCTCCATGCCGGCGGACTGGCTCTCCACCGCCTGGCGGCCCTTGGCCACCAGTTCCAGCGTCGTGGCGGAGCGGTTGTTCATCTCGCGGGTGGACTGGGCATAGGCTTCTACTTTCTGCTCGATTTCTTTGATAGATTCGGACATTTGAGAGATATCCTCGGAAATCTCGGCGGAGCCGACGGCCAACTCATTGGCGGATGCGGCAACCTGTTCCATCGCGATTTTCATGTTCTGGTTCTTATGGTACATATCCCGTCCGGAATCGGACACATGGCGGGTAATATCGGTCGTCTGCTGCAAAATTTCGCGAAGCTTGAGCAGCATGGAGTTGAAGGAATGCCCCAATTCGCCTAGCGCGTCATCGCTCGTCACCTGCACGGTCTGCGAGAAATCGCCTCTGGCAATCTGCAAGGCGGAATTCGCCATGTCCTTGATCGGTTCATTAAGCGAACGTTCCAGCATATTGATGATGGGATAGCTGATTCCAACTAGGATGAAAAGGGTGATCAAGCCTGGAATCAACGTGGCGTTAGTCGTCAATAGGACTATCGTAGTAAGAGCGAACAAGCCGACGATGCCATAACAGCCAAAGAGTAGCTTTTGCTTAAAATTCAAGGAATTGAACCAATTCATATGACCGCCCCTTCTTTCATCCCAATACGTCCATAATATAACAACATTATAGCATCGCCCTTAGGGCCGGTCTATGTAATTGTTAGCAATCCGCTATAGTTTTACAATTGAAGGCCTGGCTTGCAGCAGAAGGGAAATGCTGTGATTATCTGTTGAATAAAGGTAATATCTCCTATATAATGTGTCTAAAGAACTATTTTGATGTCGTTTGAAAATGGTTCTCTATTCTTGGGGAGGTGTGATTCGTCATGGGCTCTTATGAAATATCATTGGCCAGACAATTGAGCATGGTATTTGATAAGCTGGAATCGGAGCTGCTTGGACTGACAGGAGGCACGGTGATCGTGTGCATTCGCAACGATGTCATCGGGAAATTCGGCGTCAAGCATGATGCGCTTGAAAGCCAGAACGGGGTCATCAAGCCGCTGCGCCAAGGATTGATGAAGCGGCACGTCGCGGAATTCCGGCAGACGGCGATGGAGGTGCTGAGGCACAAGAAGCAGTGGACGCACGGAGAGATTGTGTTTGATTTTGCCATGAAGCAGGACACCTTGCACATCAGCACATGGTTCGAATCGAACTATAATTTGATACATATGTTAGACAAGCCTGAAGCGCGCACATATAGACGCGTCTCCTGATGGCCGTCCGTAACATCGGGGAATGCCTTGAATAGATACAGCAAAAGAAGCTCTCTGCCTGTCGGCGAGAGCTTCTGCGGTGTTATCAGGCAATTGACGTAAGTATGGTATACACGATGCTCGAGATCGCTTGAACTTATCGAGTCGTACGGCCTGCCAGTTGCTGCTCGGCCATTTGAACGAGACGCTTCGTGATGAAGCCCCCGATAGAACCTGTATCGCGAGTCGTATAGTTGCCATAGTATCCGTCTTGAGGAATCGGAATACCCAGCTCTTGAGCGATCTCGTACTTCATTTGCTGCAGAGCTGCAGTCGCTTGAGGCACTACGAGATTGTTGGTGCGGCTTCCACCTTGATTCGGCATGCTGTTTCACCTCCCTGTGATTGTTAGTATGGAGAACGAGAGTAGAAATATGCAGACAGGGAGGGGGACCGAGGATGTAAATAATGTCAGGCCGAAAACCCGGCCTGGCATGCGTTTATGGATGGATAATCTCGAGATCCAGGGTCAAGGTAACCGGGACTTGCGGCTTCAGATCGATCAGTCCCGTCGTCTCGCTGCCGAACGGGAGGTTCGGCGCATCGGTTAACCATGTATACGGCTCGACGCAAATGATCTCGTCGGCGGCGCCGCGGGTATAGAGCACCCAATGCTTGAAGTGAGGCTGGCTTCCGGAATAGCGGATGCGGTAACCGTCATCCCGGGTCAACCACGCCTCCGGCTTGCCTTCGCCCGCGCTGAATACCGTATCGAAGTCGGCGCCTTCCAGATTCATGCCTTCAAGCAGCGCCTTATGTTCGCCGAGCGGCAGCGTCTTGCCTGTCGTAATCAATTCCTCGTCCAGCTCATATATTCCCGCTACCGGCACCTGCAGCGTCCAACGGTTCGGTTCTCCGTCGATCAGGAACCAGGTATGGGTGCCGAACCCGAACGGAGCCGACTGTTCGCCCTGATTGGCGACCGTAAGCTCCTGGGTCAATGTGCCTCCCTGAAGGCGGAAGGTGACCTCCAGCTCCAGCGGCGTAGGGTATTGCCGCATCCAGTTCGCATCGTCGGCGGTGCGGAATCGGGCGGTAACTTCGGCAGCATCGCCCGCGGCAACGGCTCGGGTCACCGTCCACGGTTGAAGCCGGTGCAGGCCGTGAATATGATTGTCGTTCGCCGTATTCCGATCGAATTGGTAGCGGATGCCGTCATATGTGAACGAACCGCGGCGGATTCGTCCCGGAGGCATCAGCATCGGAATGCCGAAATGATAAGGCTTGGTCATATAATAATCCAGGTCGCTCTCGGCAGGCGTGCGCAAAATATCCCGCCGCGCCTTCTTATCCCACAGCCGGATGACATTGCAGCCGAGCGCAGGGAGCAGCGTAGCTGCCAAGGTGTCATTTTCGAGTATGACGGTCTCATAACCGTTCCATTGCCCTTTGTTCACTTGAACCATGTTCATTGCTCCTTTTCCCATGCAGCTTCCCATTCACGTTGTTCAATTTCAGGGTTGCTCCGCGTCCAACCGACCTTGGAGGTGCCGGGCAACGGCCTGTGTGAACATGCATGATATGGTTCTAATGATAACAAATCAACCGGGCAAAGTCATATGAAGAATGGTACCCCATTGACAAGCGGGGCGATATTCGATATCCTAATGGCTAATTCGATCCGGATGGGTTGCATCCGGCCGGAACAAAGCGATGATAAGGACAAGTAAGCTTCGCGGCGGGCTTCAGAGAACCGGTGGCTGGTGAGAACCGGTGCTTCCTGCGATGACTGAATGGACCTTGGAGTGCGAAGCCGAATCGCGTAGTAGGCTTTGCCGTAAGTCCTGCGTTAAAGGAAGAAAGGTTCGCTAACGGCCCCATGGCAAGATGGGCTCGGCAGCCGCAGGCTGTCCCGCCACGATCGGCCAGGACACGCGCGAACGAATAAGGGTGGCACCACGGTCTTTCGTCCCTTTCCGGGATGGAAGGCCTTTTTTGCGTATACATCAATGCTTGCTTATTCAACACATTGAGGAAAAAACAAGGAGTGTGAATGATCTATGGCACGGGTATTATCCGGCATTCAGCCCAGCGGACAGTTGACGATGGGCAACTACATCGGGGCAATTCAAAATTTCGTAAAATTGCAGCATGAGCATGAGTGCTTCTTCATGGTCGTCGACCTGCACGCGATTACGGTACCCCAAGATCCCGAAGCGCTGCGGGAGCAGACCGAGGCGGTGGCGGCGATTTATTTGGCGGCAGGCATCGACCCGGACAAATCGGCCATCTTCCTCCAATCGCAGGTGCCCCAGCATGCCGAGCTGGGATGGTTGCTGACGACGCTCACCTACATGGGAGAGCTGGAGCGGATGACCCAGTTCAAGGATAAATCGGCAGGCAAAGAATCGGTTGGCACCGGCTTGTTCGTCTATCCGGCGCTGATGGCCGCCGACATCTTGTTATACAATGCAGACCTGGTTCCGGTCGGGGACGATCAGAAGCAGCATTTGGAACTGACGCGCGACATCGCGAACCGCTTCAATCATCGGTTCGGCGAATTTTTTACGATGCCGGAGCCGTATATTCCGGAGGTCGGGGCGAGAATTATGTCGCTGGATGACGCCTCCAAAAAGATGAGCAAAAGCAATCCGAATCCGGGAAGCTATATTTCCCTGCTGGATCCGCCGAATGTTATCCGCAAAAAAATCAGCCGGGCCAAAACGGATTCCGAAGCGCTCGTCAAGTATGATCCGGTGAACAAGCCTGAGATCAGCAATCTGCTCAGCATCTATTCGTACGCGTCCGGCCACTCTGTCGCCGAGATCGAGGCCGAGTACGAAGGGCAAATGTACGGCGCCTTCAAGAAGGAGTTGGGGGAACGTGTCGTTGCGCTGCTGGAGCCGCTTCAGAACCGGTATGAAGAGGTGCGCCGGAACGGCGAGCATCTGGAGGCGCTGCGCCGCGGGGCCGAGAAGGCCAAGGAAGTCGCCCAGCAGCAGTTGGACGAAGTGAAGCGCCGGATGGGATTCGTCGTATAAGCCGCATCCGCGGCCATGATAGCAGGGCGGGAGCCCCATGCAGAGCACGCGTGCCTGCCGGGCTCCTGCCCTGCTGCCCATCAGGCCGACTTGCGCCGCTGACGTGCCTTGACGATAAAGCCGAAGCCGATATTGAACACCGCCAGGACGGCGAAGAGGATGCTGAGCCATATGTTATGGCTGATCGTGATGGCTGTCGCCGTCAACAGCACAATGGAAGAAACCGCGAACCATAATGCCAATCCTTTACTCACGCTTACCGCTCCTTTTCAAAGAAAAATGGCTTCAGAATGAAGTATAACATTTCGTAGATCGGACAAAATAGGGTTGCAAGCTTGCGACAACAAGAACTACCGATGTGAAAGGAGCTTTACTCATGGCTAATAATCAATCCCGCACGAATAACTTGGTCGTTCCTCAAGCCACTGCAGCCCTTCAACAAATGAAATATGAAATTGCACAGGAATTGGGAATTCCGATTCCACAAGACGGGTACTATGGAAACTACACGACCCGTGACACCGGTTCCATCGGGGGCTTCATGACGAAGCGCCTAGTTCAAATCGCCGAGCAATCCCTGTCCGGCGGCAACCGTTAATTGATGCACTGATTATGGCTACTCCTGCGCGCGGAGTAGCCTTTTATATATCGACAAAATGGAGCGGAAACACAACTTTTCCGCTATTTTGTCGTCTAACAATTAGATTCATAATCATGAACATTTACTCAAAAAGGGGATAGTGCATGCGGTTAAGACTAACGATGAGTGCAGTGAAACGGCTGAGCATATGGGTCTTGGGCGCACTTATTATAGGCTGCTCCGTATTGTGGTACATACATCAATCGTCCGGCCGATCGTGGTCCACGCTCACGAGCCTTAGCAATCCCGGGCCGGAAGAGGTCGAAATTTACAACGTCCAATCCATGTCGCTAAAATCGGGGGAGGAGGACCGACTGCTTGTCGTCTTGACGGAGCCCAGTCATCTTCGACTCATCGATGAGGCCATATCGTCGGCCCGCCCGATCGAGGGTGTGGCGAAGGTGGCGCAGCCCCATTTCCGCATTCATTACAATAATACCAACTATTATGTATGGTTGTCGAAGGATGAGCTATATGGCGCATTTATGAATGCGGACCAGTCTCATACCCTATACAGTCTCAGCGACCGATCCATCAACCAGCTGCAGGAGCTTTTCAATGACCTGCAACTGTGGAACGAGCCGAAAGGATCGAAGACAGGGGGCGGATCCTAGGATTCGTCCCCTTCAGCTTCGCTCCCATTCCAGTCCATACCGCTTGGCCCTGCCCGGCCTGTTCAGCCAGCCGACGAAATAATCGATAATATCGCCCTCCCTATTCATCATGACGAGCGCCACGAGCGGAAATTGCTTCCGGTGGCGGTAGCGGACGTCTGCCCAGCGCACGGCGTAGCCGTAGCGGGTCGGCTCCATGGTGGCGCAGACGAAACGGGAGGTGTCCAGCAGCGCCTGCACGGCAGGATGAGATCGGGATGCTTCGACGAGCGGATGGCCGCTGCAGCGGACCGTATCGGTCCAGGTCACCGTCCCCCGCTTCCAGTGTCCGAGCCGGAAAGTGCCGTCCCTTCTTCGCTTCACGATATTCCAGCGGGAGAGCGCTACGGTAGGCATGACCGTATACGATTCCCCTTCCTCGCGCTCTGGGTCCCGGTCCGGCAGCCTTTGCACGACTTGGCGATGAGCGCGGATGCGCCAGATGTAGTACAAAACAAGCACGCCGTACAGAATCGGAAAGACGATGCGGGGAGAGACAAGCCCGGTCACCCACAAGGCAATCGCGGCAAGATGGGTCGAGAAGATAATCGGGTCGAAGAGAGCGATAATATTCAAGCAGACCCACCGGTTCACGAACGGCCATGCCGCCAATGTTCCATAAGGGTTGAACAGGTCGGCGACGATATGGATGAAGACGGACAGCGCCGTCCAGGCCAGCACGTGCCGGAAGGAGGCCCCCGGCATGATGCCGACCGCCAAGGCGGCAATCAGCACGGACCAGACGACCGCCATGGGCGGGGAATGGGAGATTCCCCGATGCTGCTGAATGTATAAAATATTGCTTTTCCACTTAAAAAAAGTATCCGCGTCCGGTGCTTGCGATCCAAGCATCACCCCCAAAAACACGGCTGCCGCGGTAGCCGGCTCGGAAGCGACGACCGGGTCGCACTGCGACAATCCCGCCAGACCTATCCCCATGACGACATGAGTGCTTGTATCCACTTCGATCACCTCGCTTGTATTGTGAGCAGGATTGTACCAAAATATGACGGGGAGGCAAAAACTTCCCGCTTGAAATCATGAGGTGAAAGCCCGAGGCTCTCGTTAAAGAGCCATTTTCGAATAGGAAGGATGAGGAAGAAGATGACGCAGATGGATCGAATTATATTTGTGGAATACCGTATCCTGCCGGAGGCGAGAGAGAGGTACTTGAACGCGATTCGGCGCTTGCTGAAGGATCGGCCTGACGTTGTGCTGTTTGAAGGAACCGACCAGCCGAATGTATTTGTCGAGCAGTGGCTCGGAACGACCGCCGATGACTATGCCTCGCTGAAGAAGCTCAGAATAGAGGGGGCGGACGGCTGGAATGCGGTCACCTCATGTATTGCCGGGGGCGTAGACAAACTGCATATATGGGAATTTCGGCGCTCTCCGGTCGTACCGGAGGAATAGCTGGCTGAAGTCGGTGTCAAATTGATGAACGATTCCTCGAAACGTTGTCATTGTTCGGATATATTTGCTATGATAAAAATTACAGCAGAAAGAAAAAGATTCTGCTTTTCTCTGAACACAACAAGGAGGAACGGGTCGCGTGGATAAACAAATGACTTATCGGGGGCCTTCCGATTCCGTTACATTGACGCCGGGACCGATACGGGTCGGATTATGGAAAGAGTTTATTCAATTAACGAAGCCGGGCATTATCCGCTCGAACCTGATGGCGGCGTTTTCCGGCTTTTGGGTAGCGGCCAAATGGGATATTCCTTGGCTTACGTTGCTGTGGATGCTTGTCGGAACGACGCTGGTCCTCGCATCCTCATGCGTATTCAACAATTATTTCGATCGGGATTTCGATATGAAGATGGAGCGGACGAAGAAGCGCGCGCTGCCGGAAGGGCGATTGAAGCCGAACACCGTGCTGGGCTATGCCATCATCCTTGGCGCAGCCGGGCTGGCGGTGCTGTTCGGCCTCGTCAATGTACTGTCCGGAATCGTGGGCATCGCAGGCATGTTCTTCTATGTTGTCATATACACGTTATGGCTCAAGCGCACTTCCACCTGGAGCACGTCTGTAGGCGGCATTTCCGGGGCGATGCCTCCCGTCATCGGCTATGTTGCCGTCAGGGGCCAGCTTGATATGGGAGCGGCCTTGCTGTTCGCGCTGCTGTTCCTGTGGCAGCCGCCGCATTTCTGGGCGCTCGGCATTCGCCGCGTGGAAGAATACCGGGCAGCCGGCTATCCGCTTCTGCCCGTCGTTAAGGGGATCACCCGCACGAAGTGGCAGATGATTCCGTACGTCGTCTTGCTGCTGCCGGTGTCGTGGTTGTTCTATTCGTACGGCTATACCGGCATGATTTATGGCATCCTCGGCACCGTCATCAATGCGATCTGGTTGTTCATCTGCATTGCGGGCTTCCGCGCGAAGGACACCGACGCCTGGGCGAAGAAGAACTTCATTTGGTCCATTAACGTCCTGATGCTGAATATGCTGGTCATGATTCTGGACACGATGGGGAAAGCGTAAGGACGCATTTCTGCAGGTTATAGCATGGGAAGCTAGGGGGAGGAACGGAGCATGTCGTGGGCGAAGAAGTATTCTTTTCAGATTTTCCTTGGCGCGCTGGTGGCGGTCTTTGCGATTGTGGTGGCCATTCTGTATTGGCCGCGGGAACCGGACATTCCGATGACCGACAAAAAGGCGCCGGACTTCAGCATGCAAAATGTGGACGGCAGCACGGTGACGCTGGCGGATACGAACGGCAAGGTCCGTTTGTTCTATTTCTATTTTACCAACTGCCCGGATGTCTGCCCGCCGACGACATACCGCTTGTCTGAAGTGCAGAATCTGCTTAAGGACAAGGGGATATTCGGCACCGAGGCGAGCATCGTATCGATTTCATTCGATCCGGAACGCGATACGTTGGAGGAGATTAAGAAATGGTCGGAGAAGTACAATGCCGACTATAGCGGCTGGTACTTCCTGAGGGGCAAGGAAGAGGATGTCGCGAAGATGATGCCGGAGTTCGGATCCAGCGTCTTCAAGGACGAGGACGGGAATTTCACGCATCTGAATGTCATCACCTTGGTCGATCGGGACGGCAATATTCGCAAGTATTACAATGCGAATGATCTGGAGACGGCTTCCCCTGAAAATATCGCCAAGGATGTAGCGCGTCTCGTAAAAGCTTAATATATATAGGAAGCTCACAGCGGCGGGGCTGGATCCGGATATATAATATATTCGTCCAGTCCCGCCTTTTCGAGCTGCTGAATCAAGTACTCATCCGGCGTTCCTTCGACCCCGGCGTAGCCGCGGCGCGTGTATATATGTTCGGCATCCGGGAACGCGTCCCGCAATATGCCGCGGATCCGCTTGCCCGATGCGTCGTTATCCATGAACAAGTAGACGTCCTTGTCCTGCGCTTCCTTGCGCAGTTGCTCGGTCCGGAGCGTGTTCAAGGTGCCGAACGTGCACAAGATGCCCACTTCCTCGCTTAGAAGCCGGCGCAGCCGGCTGCGGTCGTTCTTCCCTTCCACGATGATGACAATATCCAAAAGTGCCACCCCCTGCTGTATCCGTTATCGCCATGCTTCTGTACGGATAGTGTACCACAATGAAGCGAACCGCCTGCAAGGGTCTTTCCGTGCCAGCACAAAGAGGCTTGCCGGGATTGGCAAGCCGCATGAGGAGAGAGCGTAACAGAATGACTGTTAATAGAATGGCGCCCGCAAAATAATGACGAGCAAGATGTAAAGGACGAGGATGGTGCCGGTCGATGTCCAGAATCCGGGATAAACATGAGCCGGCTTCGCTGCCGGGGCCACAGCCGCAGGACCAGGTCCGCAAGGGTTGTAACCGTGGCTCATCTCGTTTCACCTCGCTTTCCTGATGGTCATTTGTTACAATGCTATACTATGTCGGCGCCTGCCGCGGGGCATGTGCATATACCCAGATCCGCCCGAATGGGCGGATGCGGCGGGACGCGGCCTTATACCCGCGTCGTCGTGCGCGTTGCGGGAAGAAGAGAAGGCGGCAGAAAAGCTTGCTTCGCCGGAAGCAGCGTGACTGCAATCATCAGAACGACGAATGCGATAAAATAAGGCGATATCGTATCTCGAATCTGGCCCGCGATCATCGGGCCAAGGAAAGAGCCGATGGAAGAGGAGATCGCCAGGATGGAAAAGATCCGCCCAAAACGGGTTCCTCCGCTTAATAAAATCAAATGGGAGGACATGGCGGGCAAAATGATTCCTTTGGTCATTCCGATAAGGAACAGTGTCGCCAGCAGCGGCACCGGCCAATGGATGGCCAGTCCGAAAAAGAGCAGCGCCAAGGCGAATGCGCCCATCCACGTCCTCGTATACGGTTGATAATGGTTCAGGAACAGCAGGCTCAACGTGAACAGTGCGCCCAAGCTGACGGCCGAGAACAGGATGCCGGCCCGCATAATCGATTCGAGCGCGTCCGCCATCAGCGGAAGCTCGAAGAACAGGATGCCCTGGGACAGCGAGATGGCAAGCGGCATGAAATAAAAGCGCCATGGGACCGGCACGGCTTCCGGCTGTTTGAGCGGCTCTGAAGGAACGCCCTCCGCCTGCGGCGTCAAAGAAACGGCATCTTGGGTGATATCCTGGATGAAGAACCAGGCCAGCACGCCGACGATGAGCAGCATAATGCCGAGCGCCTGGAATGCCATGCCGAACCCGATCTTGGCGACGAGATAGGCGCCGGCGGCCGGAGAGACGACCGAGGCGAGCGTATGAATGAGGCCGTTGCCTGCCATCAGCTTCCCTTGATGCACATGATCCCGGGCCATGCGTGCGAGGAGGGACAAGCAGGCCGGTGACAGGAAGGCGAGCACGAACCCGCTGATAGAGCGCAACACGAGCAGCTCCCATGGGTTGACGACATGGGCCTGCAAAATCATGATTACCCCGGCGCCGATCAGACTGAGCACAATAAAAATCCGGCTACCGAATCGGTCGATTCCGTAACCGGCCAGCAGGTTGCCCGGCAGATGGGTAAAGGAGTACATACCCATCATCAGTCCGATGAAGGAGGGCGCCGCACCTATTGAGATGGCAAACGGGGTTAGAATCGGGTATTGCGCGTGCAAATCAAAGAAAGCAACGAACAAGAACAAATAGAGCCACAGCACTGAGCGCAAAGTTCAGTCACCTCCAAATCGCTATGCTATACTTGTACGTTGGAAGGGACGAACTTAGTACCCCAAGATGCGATATGCCCGCCCAAGGCCGGGCTGATTGCCACAAATAATGGGAATGATGCTATAATACGTGGTGGAAAGGGTGGTTATCAGGTGAATCAGATGGATATGTGGTTTGAATTTATTAAGCAGAACTGGCTCATTTTCCTCATCGCGCTTATCGTCTTATTCGTAATTGTCAGCTTCGTGAAGACGATGGTCAAATGGGCGCTTGTGTTGGTGATTATCGCCGCGGTCGCCGTGTACAGCGGCATCACGTGGGATAATATCGATCAGGTGGTCACGAACGTGAAGGATGAGACGGTCCAGAAGCTGAAGGAGCAGGCGACGCAAGCGATGCTCGATGAAGCGAAAAAAGCGACATATACGGCCGAGAAGGACGGTACGTACACCATTAAGACGCCGAGTCTCGTGCTGACAGGGAAGTCGGACAGCGGCAAAGTGAATGTGTCGTTCAGCGGCGTGCCGCTCGGCGAATGGGATATTAACGACACGCTGCGCCAATTCATTGACAAGGCGAAGCAGAAGCAATGAGCGCGCAGATGCTGACAGACGGGAATGTGGTGACGATATTGCTTGGCGTCATCGTGCTTCTCTCGGTGCTGCTAGGGGTGAGGAGAGGGGCTTCCGGCTCCGCTCGTCACCTTTTGTCATTTGTGGTGGATACCGCGGCCGTCGTCGTCTCTGCGCTCGCTTCCTATTGGATAGCGATGACGCTGTCTCCGCTTGTGCAGAGCCAGATGGCTGAATGGAGCATCGCGATTCCGGCGCGGGAGCTGGCGTGGTGGGAGCAGATCGGCTATACGCTGCTGACCGGGATCCGCGACTTCTCGCTGCTTCGCTTCGCCGTGCTGTTCGCGTTGATATATATGATGATCCGCTGGATAGCCGGCTGGGCGCTGGGCGCTCTGGTGCCGGCGGCCGGCAGGGAACGGGCTGATCATCCGCGGGGAGCGGCAGAGGCCGGACCGTTGAAGACGGTCGGGAATTGGCTCGCCGGCGCGGTGCTGGGCGGGATCATCGGCATGGCGCGGGCGCTGCTCGTCATCCTCATGCTGTTCGCTTATGTGACGTGGCAGCCGGATACGAAGGCGAGCGCCATTATCCGCGATTCGGAAGCATACCGGCTGGCAGCCCAGGAGCTGATCGAACCGGTCGCCGGCGACTTCATCTCGTCCCAATGGCCGGTATTTACTTCCCAGGTCGCCGAAGAGCTGTCGGCGCTCATGCAGCGCAAATATGAAGTCGTCGATTCCCATATCCCGGACGACATCGAACAGGCTGCCGGGGACATTACGGCCGGCGCGCGCTCGGATGAAGAGAAGGCGCGCAAGCTGTACGATTGGATCGGAAGCCGCGTTCAGTATGACTGGGACAAGGCGAAGCAGTATGAGACGAAGCGGGTCTGGAAGGAACAGACTCCGCAGGATACGTTCGCCACCAAGCAGGGCGTCTGCATCGACTACGCCCGCCTGTATGCGGTCATGGCCCGGGCGGCGGATTTGAAGGTGAAGGTCGTGACCGGTCTCGGCTATAACGGCCAAGGCGGCTATGGCCCCCATGCCTGGAATGAGGTCTGGCTCTCGGAAGAGGAACGCTGGATTCCGCTTGATGCCACCTGGGCGAGCTCGGGCGATTGGTTCAACCCGCCGGATTTCGCCAAGACGCATGTGCCGGACAAGATCGCGGCTGGCTAATCCACAATTTAGGGCTTTGAAGGGGAATTCCTATCTATGCTAAAATGGTTGGGAAGCAAGTTACAGCGGGAGAAAGGTTGATAGAGCAGTGACTCATCCTCATCATGATCCGGAAAAGCGTGAAGTTCTCAACCGGCGTAATTTTTCGCATCGGTTGAATATATTCTTTTTTGTTACCTTTGCGGTATTCTCCGTACTTATCGTGCGGTTAGCGATATTGCAGTTCGTGGAAGGCCCGAGCCTGAAGGAGAAGGAAGCGCAGCTTGGTTACAAGGAGACGCCGATCCCGCCGCTCCGGGGCTCGATTTATGATGCGTCCGGAACGCAGGTCGCCTATTCGACCTCGACCCAGTCCTTATATTTCAATATTGAGAAAAATTACGGAGATCCGAAGAAGGCCGAACTGACCGACGTGCAGAAGAAAAACCGGGAAGAGGCGAAGCGCTTGGCCGAGCGGTTGGCCGACGTCTTCAAGGAGTACGGCGATCCCGAAGATAAGCCGCTGACGGCCGACGTCATCTACAATGATCTGATGGATCTGTCGGCCCGCGTCAATTTTACGTATACGCCGCGCATTATCAAGACCGGCCTGACCCGGAAGGAAGTGGCCTACTTCCTGGAGCACAAGCCGGAGTTCCCGGGCATCGATATCGTCGAGGACAGCGTGCGCCACTACGAACCGATGGCGGTGCAGACGGTCGGGTATTTGAAAAAGTTCAAGGGCGTGCGCGACAATCCGGGGTATTATAACGATATTTATAATAATCGCGCCACGACGCCGTCCGAGAAGCAATACCTTGATTACGAGGATGTCGGCTTCGACGGCATTGAGCTGATGTACCAGGAAGAGCTGCGGGGATTGAACGGGGTCAAGAAGTTCCCTGTCAACGTGGCGAACCGCATCATCGGGCCGATGGAGCTGACGAAGCCGCAGCGCGGCAACGATATCCATCTGACGATTCATCGCGATGTGCAGAAGGCGACCGAGGATGCGATTATGCAGACGCTGGAGCGGATCAGGAACTCTTCGAACCGCTCGGAGCGGGCGCCGTATGCGCGCACCGGCTATGCGGTGGCGATGGAGGTCGACACCGGGAATATCGTCGCGATGGCGAGCATGCCGGATTACGATCCGAACGTGTGGCGGAACGGCTCGATCACTCCCGAGGATTATGACCAATACCAATACTATTTGATGAACGGAGCGATCCGCGACGTCCCGGCGCCATATGAGGACGACAAAGAGCGGATGAAGCATCCGGGCTCCGTCGTCTATCTCGGTTCGACGATGAAGCCGCTGTCGGTGCTGATCGGTCTCCAGGAGAAGCTGTTCACTCTCGGCGAGACCTATTACGACGGCGGTTACGCCCAGTTCGGACGGGTCGGCTACGAGACCAAGGTGTGGAACTCGGGCAATGTCGGCTACGGACGCATCGGAGCTTCGCGCGCATTGGAAGTGTCCTCCAACGCCTTCATGGTCGATATGATCGGGAAGCGGCTCTATTCCATGCCGACGGTCAACGGGCGCAACGGGCTGAAGGTATGGGATGAGTATATGGACGCCTTCGGGCTCGGTGTGCTGACGGGAAGCGGCCTGCCGCGCGAGCAGGCGGGAGCCAAGGATTACTTGCTCGAGGCCGAGCGCAATAACGCCCAATCCGCGCTGGTCTATGCCTCCTTCGGCCAGCAGGGGAAATATACGACATTGCAGCTCGCCCAATATGCCGCCACGCTGGCGAACCACGGCACGCGCATCAAGCCGCAGCTCGTGAGCAAGATTACCGACGGCAACGGCCAAGTCGTGAAGACGTTCGGGCGCGAAGAGCTCGACAAGAAGAACATCGACGATGCCTACTGGAATGTCGTCGAGGAAGGCATGCTGAAGGTTAACGTCCACGGCTTCGACGGCTTCCCTTACTCGTTCTACCGCAAGACGGGTACGTCGCAGATGGACGTCGCCGGAGGACGGGTCGACAACGCGGTGTTCATCGCGTATGCGCCGGCGGATAAGCCGAAGCTGGCCGTCGCCGTTGTCGTGCCGGAGGGCGGCTTCGGGTCGTACGGTGCGGCGCCGATTGCGCGGGCGATGTTCGACGCGTATGATGAGGCGTACGGCTTGGACGGCACGCCGAAGAAGAAGCCGGATGAGCTGAAGGATGAGCAGGCGGATACGACCGCCGGGCAGGGTACGGAATAATCCCATATTTACGCAGGATGCGAGGACGCTGATGCGTTCGCATAAGCGGTTGGCCTTCTTGGGGAACCTTGTGGATACCGCTGCGAACGGTCAGCGTCTTTTGATATATCTTCGGTTCGGGCGCTTTGGCATCAAGCAATCAGGATGTGGTAAAATAATGTATCAAGACAAATTCATGGGCAGAAAGGATGACCCGACCAGTGATTCATCCCCATGATGATCCGGAGAAGCGGGAACTGGTGAACCGCCGCAAATTCTCATTCCGCTTGAATATTTTCTTTTTTACGACGTTCGCCATTTTCAGCGTGCTTATCGTCCGGCTAGCGATTCTGCAGTTCGTGGAAGGCCCGAGCCTCAAGAAGCAGGAATACGAGCTCAGCTATAAGGCGGCTCCGATCGCGCCGCTTCGGGGAACGATTTTTGACGCGTCCGGCCAACCGATCGCTTATTCCACATCGACACAGTCGTTATACTTCAATATTGAGAAAAATTATGGCGATCCGTCCAGCGGCAAACTAACGAAGGCGCAGCAGGAGAATCGGGCAGAGGCTTATGCGCTGGCGAAGCGCCTGGCCGAGGCGTTCCGGCAGTACGGCGAACCGGAGGAGAAGCCGCTGACGGCCAACCGCATCTACCATGTCCTGATGGATTTGTCTTCCCGGGTCAATTATTCGTATACGCCCCGCATTATCAAGACCGGCTTGACCCGGCAGGAGGTCGCTTATTTTCTGGAGCATAAGCCGGAGTTCCCGGGCATCGATATTGTGGAGGACAGCGTGCGCAATTACAATCCGATGGCGGTCCAGACGGTGGGGTACCTGAAGAAGTTCAAGGGCGTGCGCGCGGAACCGGGCTTCTATCAGGACCTGTTCGACAACCGGAACAAGCTGCCGCAGGAGAAGCTGTATCTGGATTATGAGGATGTCGGCTTCGACGGCATCGAACGGATGTATCAGGAAGAGCTGCGGGGGCTGAACGGGGTGAAGAAGATCCCTGTCAATGTGGCCAACCGCGTCATCGGGCCGATGGAAGTGACGAAGCCGCAGCGCGGCAATGACATTCATCTGACGATCCACCGGGATATTCAAAAAGCGACCGAGGAAGCGATTATGCGGACATTGGAGAAAATCCGCAATTCGACCAACCGCTCGGAGCGTGCGCCGAACGCCCGCACCGGGTTCGCGGTCGCGATGGAAGTCGAGACGGGCCATGTCGTGGCCATCGCCAGCATGCCGGATTATAATCCGGAGGTATGGAAGAACGGCTCGATCAGTCCCGAGAACTATAAAAAATATCAATATTATTTGTTGAACGGGGCGATCCGGGATGTGCCGGCTCCCTACGAGGACAATAACGAGCGCATGAAGCATCCCGGCTCGGTCGTCTATCTCGGCTCGACGATGAAGCCGTTGACCGTCTTGATCGGGTTGCAGGAGAAGCTGTTCTCGCCGGGCGAGACTTATCCCGATTACGGATATGCCGAGATCGGGCGCGCCGGGTCAGTGCGGCGGATCTGGAACTCGGGCAATGCGTCCTTCGGCCCCATCAGAGCAGCGAGAGCGTTGCAGGTGTCGTCGAACTCCTTCATGGTCGACATGGTCGGCAAGCGTCTCTACAGCCTGCCGTCGGTCAATGGCAGGAACGGACTGACGATCTGGGATGAGTATATGGAGGCGTTCGGTCTCGGCGTGCTGACGGGAAGCGGCCTGCCGCTTGAGCAGCCGGGGAGGAAGGATTACCTCATTGACGCGGAACAGAACAGCGCCCAATCCGCGCTTGCCGGAGCGTCCTTCGGCCAGATGGGCAAATATACGACGCTCCAATTGGCTCAATACGCCGCGACGCTGGCGAACCGCGGCGAGCGGATTAAGCCGCAGCTCGTCAGCAAGATTACCGATGGGAACGGACAGGTGATTCGGAACTTCGGCCGTGAAGTCCTGAACCGGACGAAGATTGAAGATGAATACTGGCGCATCGTCGAGGAAGGCATGTCCAAAGTGACAGCGCATGGCTTCGACGGCTTCCCGTATCCTTATTACCGGAAGACCGGAACCTCGCAGCAGCAAGGGGTGAACGGCGAAATGCTCGACAATGCGGTGTTCATCGCTTATGCGCCGCAGGATAAGCCGAAGCTCGCCGTAGCGGTCGTCGTTCCGGAGGGAGGATTCGGCGCTTACGGAGCCGCTCCGATCGGGCGGGCTATCTTCGATGCCTATGACGAGGTATATGGCCTGACAGGCAAGCCGAAGAAGAAGGCGAAGGAGCCGGCGGACAGCTCCGTTGGTCGGGACGCGGAATAATGGCACAGCGGGAAGCGAAGACGCGGTTGCGTTCGCTGAAGAAGGAAGCATGCGATGGCCTGCCCAAGCGATCGCTCCGCTTCGACAGGGAGGGTCAACATGCGGCTTATCGGATTGGGAGACAGTATTACGGCAGGTGTCTTTTTGCGGCCGGAGGATACGTTCCTGTACTTATTGGGCCAGCGCTATCGCATGGAAATCGTCAACGCGGGCGTGCCCGGCAATACGAGCGCGCAAGGTCTGCGGCGCATAAAGGAGGATGTGCTGGCCCGGCATCCCGATGTATACACCGTATTATTCGGAATGAATGATCACGTCGCGATTGGGCCGAACCGCCCGGCGGTTCCCGTGGATGAATTCCGAAGCAATCTGGTGCGCATCGTGCGGGCGCTGAAGTTGAAGCGCTGACCGGGCGTGCGGGATAACCCGTCATGCGAGTCACCTGCCAGGGGTGGTCCGCATACGATATCTCAACGGCCTTGCTTTTTTGCAACCTAAAAGTTGCCCCTATCCAATAGAGTTGGCCCTGTTAAATAATTGGACGAACCAGGAAGTAACATCAGCTTGCATATGTGCGAATAAAGGAGTGTTGGCAGCGATGAAGCCAAAGCAGTCGAAATGCAACTCGGCGTTTAAGAGGTTCATTATGACCCTCCTGTTCCTGAGTGCCGTCATCGGATTGTCCGCCTGAACCGATTCGAAGCTCACCTGTACAGGCAGGATGCAGCCGCGGCCGCGATCAACCCGTGGGGAAAGCTCCTGACAGCGAAATCGGAGGACGATAGGCGGTTCGTGACCGGGCGGTTGAGGAAGCCGGGCAGCGCATATGCGCAGCTTCCACACTAGCGTTAGACGGCTGCGCGCTGAAGATCTAGGCAGGAAGTCTTTGTTGCTGATGCTGTGTTATGGTACAATGGCGTTATGTGTTTTGGCGTCTTTTTTTGAGGAGTGGATACGAACATGAGTAAATATCAATTGTTAGCTCTGGATATGGACGGCACGCTGCTGACCGACGATCACCGCATCAGCAAAAAGACGGCAGAGGCCATACGGGACGCGCGCGAAGCGGGCATCACGGTCATCCTGTCTACGGGACGAGCGTTCGAAAATGCGGTGCCGTACGCGGAGGAGTTGGGTCTCGATTCCCCAATGGTCACTGTGAATGGCAGCGAAGTATGGAAGAAGCCGCATCAGATTTATATCCGCCATTTGCTGGATCGCGAGGCGGTGAAGCGTCTGGTGGCCCTGTCGGAGTGGCATGACACCTGGTTCTGGGCTTATTCCACAAAACGGCAATATAATCGGGAAAATTGGAATGCCGACATCGACAGCGAGGAGTGGCTGAAGTTCGGTTATTTCAATGAGGATAAGGATGTGCTCGGCTCGCTCTGGAAGGAGCTGCGCGTCATAGGCGGTCTTGAGCTGTCGAATTCCTCGCCTGATAATATCGAAATCAATCCATCCGGAATTCATAAAGCATCCGGTCTGCGGACGGTATGCGAACTGATCGGCTGCACGATGTCCCAGACCGTCTCCATCGGCGACAGCCTGAATGATCTGGCTGCCATCCAGGCGTCGGGTCTTGGGATTGCGATGGGGAATGCCCAGGATGATGTGAAGCGGGCGGCGGATGCCGTCGTGCGATCCAATAATGAGGACGGAATTGCCCAAGCCATTTGGGAGTATGTGCTGAAGTAAGTCTGAACGGGGAGGCCCTTGTCTATGACCTTCTTAGGCTGGTTATGTGTGCTCGTATTATTTGCGGTGGGGATGGCTGGCGCGATTTATCCCATTTTGCCGGGCGCGCTCGCCATTTATGCCGCATTCTTTGTATACGGGCTGTTTTTTGGGTTCGGATCCTTCGGGTTCTGGTTCTGGTCGATACAGACATTGATTGTGGCCATGCTGTTCGTCGCAGACTATGTCGTCAACGCCTGGGGGGTTAAGCGCTATGGCGGTTCGAAAGCCTCGGTAGTCGGCAGCACGATCGGCATTATTATCGGCCCTTTTGTCATTCCGGCGTTCGGTCTTGTCCTTGGACCGTTCCTCGGCGCTTTTCTTGGCGAGATTTTTACGGGAGCCGATGCGGAAAAGGCCCTAAAATCGTCCTGGGGCGCCGTCGTCGGGCTGTTCTCCAGCATTGCCGTAAAAATTGTTCTTCAGATCGTGATGATCGTCCTGTTCTTCACATGGGTGTTCATGTTCTAATGGATAGCGGTGAATAGCAGCATCATCCGGTGAAGACGGCATACAGAAAGAAGGGAAACGTTTGGCAAAGGAATCATTTATCAAAGGAACGATCATCATTGCCGCCGCAACGCTGGTGGCCCGCGTCCTCGGCCTGGTCCAGCGCGTGCCGCTCGAGCATATGCTCGGATCGGTGGGCAATGCCTCCTTCGCCGCCTCGCAGACGGTCTATTTACTGATTCTGGCCGTCGCGACGGCAGGCATCCCCAGCACATTGAGCAAAATGGTATCGGAGCGCTACGCGCTGAACCGTGTCCGGGAAGCGGAGCGGGTCTATTATGCCGCATTGCTGTTCGGTCTCGGCTCCGGCCTGATCGTGACGATATTGCTGTTACTGTTCGCGCCGGTGTATGCCAATATGATTCAGCTTCCGGAAGCCGCGCTGGCGATCCGGGCGCTCGCGCCTGCCTTGCTCCTGTTCCCGGTCATCGCCATGATGCGGGGATATACGCAGGGCCGCAATATGATGCAGGCGAGCGGCATGTCCCAGATCGTGGAACAGATTTTGCGCGTCATCACGGCGATTGGATTGGCCTTCATTTTCTTGCAGTCAGGAGCGTCCCAGGAGTGGACGGCCGCCGCCGCTTCGTTCGGCGGAGTGCTAGGAAGCATCGGGGCGTTCGCCGTTATGATCCATTATTTGCGCAAGCTGCGGCAGGCGGATCGGGAAGCCGGCGTCCGCGCCCGGCGATCCGGGGCCAAGAAGGTGCCATTAAGCGATATTTTCAAATCGATATTCGCCATGTCGGTGCCGATCGTCCTGTCATCGCTGGCTGTTCCGGCCGTGAACTTCATTGATACGTCGATTACGATTCCGCTGTTGTCCCCGGATGTGGGACAAGCCCAGGCGGCTCATTTGTACGCCATTCTCGGACAGCGGGCGCAGTCGATCGCCGGGATTCCTCCGATTTTGGCGATTGCCCTCAGTACCTCGCTTATCCCGGTTATCTCTGCGGCCTATGCGAAGAAGGACATGAATCATCTGAAGCGGCAGACCTCGCTCGCGATGCGGATTTCCGTCCTGAGCGGCATGCCGATTGTGCTTGCTCTCTCCGTTGGCGCGTTCTCAGTGAATGGCTTCCTGTTCAGCTCGCTGGACGGATCGGAAATTATTGCGATGCTGACGATCGGAACGATATTCCAGATTACGATGATGACATCCAGCTCGATTCTTATCGGGTTGGGCAAACCGTACATCGCCATGATCAGCGTAACGCTCGGCATTCTGATCAAGCTGCTGTCAAGCTTCCTGCTCGCCAATTACTTCGGTATCTACGGCATTATCGCAGGTACGATGATCAGCTTCCTCATCATTACATGGCTTAACCTGCGGGTCATGAAGAAGGTCGTTCCGTTCGACGTGCTCGGCAACCGTTGGACAGGCTTCCTGTTGACGATCGTGCTGGCGGGCGGCATCGGCTTCGGCGTCGAGAAATTGGGCGAGCAACTGGTCGTCATCCTGCCAGCCAAGCTTGTCTATATGCTCACCGCCGGAATCGTGGCGTTGGTCGTTGTAGCGTTGTTTGTCGTGGGCCTCGTCGCGTTCCGCGTGGTGCGCCAGGATGAGCTCGGAAGCTACCCGCGATTAGTCCAGAAGGCGCTGCGCCCTTTAATGCGCCTGCAGGGCGGATCGGCACGCGGACGCGCGCGAAGATGAGCTCCGCATTCGTGCTCTTATAATCACACCAGCTAAGATTGGATAATGGCCTGGTCCCTTTCGAAAGGAGAGGGATTAGGCCATTTTTACTTGGTGGAAAAAGACGCTTCGTCGCTGCCATTTCCCTTAAGGTCAAGAACTCGTGAATGGTGTATCTCTCTCTTTATGCGCATTATCCCAATGGTTCAGAGATGCGATGAACGAGTGTGTACGGGTTCTCTTATCGCTATGAACGTGACTTGTCAAGCTCCACCTCAAAAAGCTCAAATACTCGGCGCGAAGGCAAAATGCTAGTCGTCGGCTGGCACACTGCTATCCGTGGGTTGGGTACCACATTTTATACCTGCGACAAAGGGAGCTTCCGTCAACTATCCTCGCGTGTTCCTAAAGCGGACATACGCCAGCCTTACTAACGCAGTGCCTAAAACGCGGATTTCTCCCTTACACCTTCTCTTTGCCTTCGGGCCCAATATTTCAGACATGCACTTTCCGTAAGTTTGTCAAGGTGCTTTCCCTTGACAAACGACTCCTTTTACCCACACTATTTTTCATCCCCAGCCATTGCTGGGGAGCTGCCACACGGCGAGTGAGGGGGTGCAGGGGGCATCGCCCCTTGCCTATCCGTTTTCTCTTACGCATTCGCTCTTTCTGCTTCCCTGGCGGTGGCCCATACGAACCCAACGAGTTCTCTGGCTACGGCTCCAATCGCGACATTTTTGTGCTTTCCCCGTTGAAGGACAAGACGCATATATTTTTTGTGCAACCGGTTTTGAGCTTTCCATGAAATCTCCTGGATTCCCGGCTCCAGCTCCTCTAATCTAGTACGGAGTTTTCCCTTTACTGCAGGACGGTGCCTGTAATGCCAGGCGGCCTCCACCATAAGACGTCGAAGAGAAGCATTTCCAGCCTTCGTCATTTTGCCTTTCCGATTCGATTCACCCGAAGAGTATTCCCGAGGAACAAGACCTAGAAAAGCCATAAGCTGCATGGGAGATTTGAAGCGCTCAAAGCTTCCAATTTCCGCTGCAATGGTCACCGCGTTAACCAGACCAATTCGACGGAGTCCTTGCAAAGCCTGAATCACGGACGCATTCGCTCCCTCTGCCGCCTCCATGACAATCGCCTCTTCCAGTCGCTTTAACCGCATCTCGCATTCCACGATGGTATGATAGTATTCTTGAAAAACAACCTGCTCGGCTCTTCGTTCAAAAGTAAGTCTGGTTAACCATTGAACATAGGTCTTTGTCCATCGCGTTTTCATGGTAGGTGGATGATGAATCTGGTGTCGGAGCAGGAAATGAACGACACGCTGCCGGGCACGATGCAGATCTTCACGGGCGGCCTCCCTAGCTCGAACCAAATCACGTAAAGCTTCATTTTCACGAGAAGGAACAAAGACAGGAGTTAGTTCACCGGCCCGAAGTAGCTGGGCTAGTCTTAGGGCATCCCGTCTGTCGGTTTTGATATGGTCACCAGGACGAGCCGGGATGAGCGAGGGTGCAATGACGCTGCAAGAAATCCCCATTGAAGTAAGCCAGCGGTACAGATCGTACCCTGTAGGTCCTGCTTCGTAACAAACCTCCAGTGTCGATGGCGAACCTAATTGCTTGACTAGTTTGCGTACAGCTTCCGGTTTATGGGGAATTTCTCCCCAATAGCGAGCCTGCTCTCTGCCTTCTTCCGCAATGGCTACCGAAATTTTTTCTTTCGAGACATCTAAACCAACGTATTTTGTGGTATCCTTCATAATGAACAGCTCCTTTTGCTTTGTAGCTCTGAAATGGTGGTTTTCCTACTTTCCATTTTAACCTACGAAATGAAGCAAATACGGAGCTGTTTTCACGTTCATTATAACTATCCCATTGGTTCAGTTACGTGATAGTGTACCCTAGCCTCTTATATGCAATCTCCCCGTTACTCAGAATCGATTACCTCAACATTGTGGATCGGATATTTGAACCTGCTCAATTTCAATCAAGTCGTGTTAGTAATTTACGGACGTTCATTTCAATAAAATTTGTTTCCCGCCACTTGAATTGAAAATGAATGAAATGACTGAAATGATGGAAGGAAATAACGACTAATACCGAAAAGGCGGTTGGGATAGGCTGAACCTGACCAGAAGGGAGGCTTCCAAGAAAGGAGCAAGGGGAGGATAAATCCACTCGCTTTCCTTTAATTACCTTTTGACTTTTTTTCTGAATAGTATAAAAAAGTATGGCGAAAATGTCCGATATACGTACAGAGTTGAATTTAAAACGGACAAAGAGGAGATTTCACAGTGAAATACGGTAAAAACTGGGCGCAGTCGATTCGGCATTCCATGCAAAAAAAGATGATTCTGCTGCTCACCTGCTTTATCATCGTTCCAACGATTATTCTTATTGTCGTGTTGACGATTACAGCCTCGAACAATACGAAGAATATGATGTATCACGAGGTTAGTGAAGCGACGAAGTCGATTTCGCGGCTGCTGAATCAATCGTATGAGACGAATGCCTATATGATTGGGAGCTTGGCCAACTCAATTAGCGAGTACCCGCAGGACATCGAGCGAATCAAGCATCGGGTGACGGAGCTGGCTGGAGACGTCAACACGATTTTGAATGCTTATGTGGTGCTGGGAGACAAATATCTCGACAGCAACGGGAGCAAGCTCAGCATTGATGATGCGTCCGAACGCGAATGGTATCAGTCGGCCTTGCAGCGCCCGAACGAGGTCTTCGTCTCGAAGCCTTATCAGGACATCATTACGGGAAAACTGGTAATGACGTTCTCGCACTCGCTGCCTAACGGAGCCGGTGTCGCGGGAATCGATGTCTCGATCGAAAACATCAAGCAATCGGTAAGCCAATTCAAAGTCGGAGACAGCGGATATATCAGTCTCATCGATAAAGATAATCGTATTTTGTTCCACCCGGAATATGAGCAAGGGACTCAAGTGGACAAGGAGCAATATAAGGAGCTGCTGACCGAGGAATATGGCGAGTTCCTGTCCAGTGCGGACGGGCGGAACGAGTTCATCAGCTTCGATAAGCGGAACAAATTCGGCATCAATATCGTCTCGGTTCTTAGCCTTGGCGAAATCAATAAGCAAGCGAATCAAATCGTTATTATCGCTTCGGTGTTTCTCGTCATGCTTATCGGGCTTATTGGATTATTTCTGTGGAGATTTGTCCGCAATATCATCCGCCCTGTCGTTCGGATACAGCAAATGACGGAGCGGATCGCGGGCGGGGATTTCACGGCGCGCATTGCGACAAGCGGCCGGACGGATGAAATCGGACGTCTGGAGAAAAATTTCAATGCCATGTCGCAGGCATTAGGCGAAATCATGACGCAATTACGAGAAGTGTCCGAATCGGTCGCGGCTTCCGCCGAGGAGCTGTCGGCGAATTCGGAGGAGAATCTCAGCTCCCTGCAAGAAGTATCGGCATCCTATCAGCAAGTGTCGGCGCAGTCGGCACAGTTGAATGAGCGCTTGAATGTCGCAACGTCCCAAGCGCATCAGTCTGCGGCGCATCTCAAGCGCGTCGTCGAATTGGTCGGGAATTCCTCCCATGCGGCGCATGAGATGAGCGAATGGGCCGTGAATGGGGAGAAGGCGCTCGAAAATGTGCGGAAGCAGATGGAGGCCATTACAAAGAACACGGAACAGGCCAAGGAGGAGACCGAGCGGTTGAATCAGCAGTCGCATGATATTCACCGTATCGTAACCTTTATTCAAGAGGTGGCCGCACAGACGGAGCTGCTTGCGCTTAATGCGTCGATTGAAGCGGCCCGTGCTGGCGAACACGGCCGCGGCTTCGCCGTCGTCGCGGGCGAGGTTCGCAAGCTGGCAGAGGAGACGAAGGAAGCGGCCGGAAAGATTACGGGCGTGGTGCAGCAAATGAGAGCGCGCTCCGAATCGGTATGGGCCGCCATGCAGAACGGAGTCGAGACGGTGGCCGAGGGGCACGCGATGACCCAGGCGGTGACCGACAGATTCTCGGATATGTTCCAAGCTATCGATGAAATGAACATTCAATTGAGCCATGTGGCTGATTTGGGCGCCCAGCTTGCGTCTTCCAACAGCGAGATGATCGAGTCTTTCGATGCCGCAAGCGAGATGACCAATGTGACATTAGTAGAAATGGAGACTGTAGCGGCAGCGAGCGAGCAGCAAAATTCGGCGATGCAGGATATGGCGTCGTATGCGAATCACTTGGCAACCATTGCCGACGATCTGCAGCAGCTGTCCGCGCGCTTCAAGTCCTAAACGATAGACAGAACGTCAGCAAGAGAGCGTTCGAGCCGAAAGCGGCCGGCGCTCTTTTTGTTGCTGCCATGTTCGAATTTCGTCAGAGGTGGACGACTTGAACGAGGTGTTCGTTGCGAGTGCGGTGCGTACTCCGATTGGAGCGTTGCAGGGCAGCTTCCAGGATACGGCGGCCACAGAGCTGGGGGCCGTTGTCATGAAGGAAGCTTGCCAGCGTGCGGGAGCGGCCGGCGAGCGAATAGACCAGGTGTATATGGGGCAGGTGCTGCAGGGCGGAATTGGAATGAACGGAGCGAGGCAGGCCTCGTTGCAGGCGGGAATTTCGGAGCAGGTTCCGGCGACGAGCGTGAATCTCGTATGCGGATCGGGCCTGCAGGAGGTAATGCTGGGAGCCCAGTGCATCCGTGCGAGGGATTCGGACGTGATTGTGGCGGGCGGCATGGAAAATATGTCGCAGTCGCCTTACATGCTGAAGAAGGCGCGCCAAGGGTATCGGTACGGGCATGGGGAGCTGGTTGACTCGGTGCTGCATGACGGCCTGACGTGCGCGATTACCGGTCAGCCGATGGGATGGACGGCGGAGCGCCTTACCGAACGCTACGGACTGGTTCGCGAGCAGCAGGATGCCTTCGCGCTCCGGAGCCAGCAACGGGCGCAAGCGGCGATGGAGGACGGACGGTTCCAAGAGGAGATCGTCGCGGTAACCGTTGCGGACCGCAAGGGCGGGCACGCCTGATTGCGGCGGATGAGCATCCCCGTCCGGGGCTGACGTTGGAGGCGCTGGCCAGGCTGAGGCCGGCCTTCAGCGCGCAAGGCATGGTGACGGCGTCAATTCGTCCGGCATCAATGACGGCGCGGCGGCTGTCGTATTGTGCACCCGGAAAGCGGCCGACACGCACGGCGTCGCCCCGGCCGCAGCCATTCGCGGATATGCCGCAGTCGGGCTTGAGCCGGAGTGGATGGGGCTGGGCCCGGTTCTCGCCCTGACGGAGGCTATCCGCAGGGCAGGCTTGCGGCTGCAGGACATCGGCCTGTTCGAAATCAATGAGGCGTTCGCGGCGCAAGCGCTGGCCGTGATGAGCGAGCTGGAGCTTGATCCCGAACGGGTGAATGTGAACGGCGGGGCCATTGCGCTCGGCCATCCGATTGGCGCGTGCGGCGCGCGTGTGCTGGTCACCTTGATTCATGAGAGGCGGCGCAGGCACATTCGCTACGGTGCGGCAGCTCTATGCGTAGGAGGGGGTTATGGTGTCGCTGTTATTATCGAACGGATCTGAGCCGGAACGGAGGGATCGGGCGATGCATGACAGCGCGCTTCAATGGTTCGACAATGGGTGCCGCCATACCCCGGATCGGATTGCCGCGGTAGATTGGTATAGAGGGCTCCGCCTTACGTACCGCACTCTGCATCGCCGCGCGGAGCGGTTGGCTGCGGCCTTGCAGTCGTCAGGCATCGCGCTTGGCGACCGGGTGGCCGTCCTGCTGCACAATCAGACGGAGATGCGGGAAGCGCTGCTCGGCTGCGCCATGATCGGAGCGATTGCAGTGCCGTTGAATTGGCGGCTGTCCGTGACCGAGCTCCACGGGATTATGCTGGACTGCGAACCGAAGCTGATGGTGTATGACGCCGATGAGCCGGAGCTGTCGCGGCTTGCCGCGGGGCTGCCGCTGGCGGACAGCGCGCTGCTGTCTGTCGCGGCATTGGAGTCAAGCACGGACTGCGCGGCGGTGCGGCGCCATCATCCGGTGCATGGCGATGCGTGGATGATGATCTATACCGGCGGCACGACCGGGAAGCCGAAGGGGGTAGTGCTGACGCCTGGCTACGTGTATTGGAATGCGGTCAACACGGTCGTCAGCTGGCAATTGACGGCGGACGACGTGACGAGGGCGTTCCTGTCGGGAGGAGCGCCTTGCCCGCTAACGGTATATCAAGCCTTCCAAGCGAAAGTCCTTCCGTTCAAGGAAGGCTACGGAGCGACCGAATCGGGGCCGAACAACTTCGTGATCGATCCGGCGATTGCGGCGCAGAAGCCCGGCTCTGTCGGCCTTCCGATGATGTTCAGCGAGGCGAAGCTTATTCCGCTGCCAGGAGATTCAGCACAGCCGGAACGGGATCAGGTCGGAGTACTCGCGCTCCGGGGCGGGCACCTGTTCTCGCATTATTGGAATAACCCGGAGGCGACTGCCGCGGCTTTGCGGGAAGGCTGGTTCGTGACGGGGGATCTGGCTTCGCGGGACAAGGACGGTTATTACTATATCGTCGGGCGTAAAAAAGATATGATCATTACCGGCGGAGAGAACGTATATCCGCTGGAGGTGGAGCAGACGCTGGAGAGCTTCCCGGGCGTCAAGGAGGCGGCGGTCGTCGGGGTGCCGGACGATAAATGGGGAGAGGTCGTGGCCGCGGTTGTCGCCGTTCACGAAGGCGCTGCGGTCACGGAGGCCGGTCTTGCTGCCTTTTGCTCGGCGCGCATCGGCAAGTACAAGGTGCCGAAGCGGTTCCTGTTCGTACGGGAGCTGCCGACAACGGCGGTAGGCAAATTGGATAAGAAGCGGATGAGGGAATGGTTCGGCGGTTGACGCAAGTCGGCCGCTTTTTTGAGGAAACCAGATTAGCAGTCGAATCAATTATGCTACAATATACAGGAGAATATGGGAAAGAGAGGTTCGTTATGAAGGAAGGACGCGTGCTTAAAATGAAGCTGATGCCCCCTCCCTTGAAAAAGCAGCTGCTTCACCGTCCCCGTATCGCGAAGCAGTTGTCCCGCATCCCGGACTTTCCCTTACGGTGTTGACATCGGGCCCGGGCTTCGGCAAGACGACAGCGCTCTCCGCATTTCTTCGATCCTCTGATTTGACGTATGCATGGTACGGCGTATCTCCCCAAGACAATGACTTCATTCCTTTTGTATCTCATATCGTCTATACGCTCAGGCAAGCGGTGCCCGGATTCGGGGAGACGGTGCTCGGCGACATGAAAGGCGGAAGCCGCAGCGGAAGCGAGGATATTTATGCGTTGGCGGATTTGTTTTTGAATGAATTGACCATGCTTCCGCAGCAGACGCTGCTCATCATCGACGACTATCACCTGGTGGAAGCGACGGACAGCATTGAACAGTGGATGCAGTACGTGCTTGCCTATCTGCCCGATTGCGAGAAGCTCCGAATCGTTATCTCCTCCCGTTCGCGGCCGCAATGGGACAGATTGGCTTCGATGCGTATCCGCGGCCATTTGCTTGAGCTCGCCAGAGAAGACCTCGCTTTTAATGAAGAAGAAATTGACGTTCTGTTCAGCGATTACTATGATTATCCGTTATCGTCCAGTGAAGTCCGGCGGATTTTCGAGCAGACGGAAGGGTGGATCATTGTGGTTCAGCTCATTTGGCAGCGCTTACTTTCGTCGAACGGAACGGACGCCTGGAACTCGTCTGCGCCGCTCTGGCGGGGCTGCCGGAGCGCAGCAAGCACCAGCATCCTTACCTGCTTGTGCTGCAGGGCGATATTTTCCGCTACCAATGTCAATATGAGGCTTCCGGCGAGCAGTATCGGCTGGCCGAGTACGGAGCCGGAAGCGCAGGCAACCGGATGGTGCAGCTGCTGGCTCTCGAAGGGCAGGCGCTGTTGTTTTTGGACACGATTCGCCCAGGACTGGCGGAGCCCTTGCTTGAGCGGGCCATTGCGCTGGCCGAAGCGCTGTACGGATATTACCCGCCGTTAGCGGAAGAGGCGGAAGCGGGCTTGGCGGCGGAAAAGGGGCCGTCCGGGCCGGCCGGGAATCGCTCGGACCCGCAAGCTTCAGGCGCGCTGGCCGCTTATCGGACGGCATGGCACGGTTCCATCCGATATTCGAGCGATGGATCATTTTTTTCGGCTTGCTGTACATTATCGTCGTGCTGCTGTTCCCGGCCGGCATCGTCGGCACGCTGCGCACCTGGATAAGAACGCGCGGAGGAGGCCGGCCCGGGCATGAACGGAAGGCGGCTTCCCGGCCTGTGCGGAAGGAGGAAGCCGGATGATGGAGCACGGCGGCAGGGAGGGCTATAGCCAGCCCGAGAGGGCGGATAGCGGAACCGCGGTCGGCTCCTTCGTCATCCGCTGCCAGACGCGGTACGATGATGCTTCCTGCGGCGCTTGGCGCATCCGCGTCACATATGTGCAGGGGCAGGAAGAACGGACGGCCGCTTCCTGGGAGGAGGCGGTGCTGTTCATGCAGCAGCGAATGAAACGGGGGAAGATGCCATATGATCGGTAACGGATATGACGAGGCGGACGCGATCCGCTTGCTGGCCACGGGGAGCTATATCCCGGAAGGGCGGATGACGAGCGCGGATATCGCCCGGGCGTCCGGCATACCGCAGGAGATCGTCGGGACGAAGCTCGGCATGAAGCAAAAACCGGTTCCCGGACCGGAGGATCACCCTTGCGAGATGGGGGTGCGGGCGGCACGGCAAGCGCTGGCCCGGGCGGCAATCGATCCGGGAGAGATCGATCTTGTCATCTATATTGGCGAGGAGCATAAGGAATATCCGGTATGGACAGCCGCCCTGAAGCTGCAGGACGATCTGGGCGCCGGCGCCGCGTATCCGAAAGTGATGGAGACGGTCGTGATAACGGACGGATCCTTTGCCGAGGATGTCATTATTCAGGCGGGCGGGACAAAGCGGCCGTTGACGGCCGAGCTAATCGCCCAGGGAGAGCCGCGGTTCCGGGTGCCTGATCCCGGCCGGATGAAGAGCCGGCTGGATGCGGTATCGATGGCCCGGTTCACCGGGGTGGTGGAACGCTCCGTGAGAAGCAGCGGCTGGCGTCCGGACGAGATCGATTTTATCGGTCTGCTCCATATGAAGCGATCCGCCCACGAGGCGGTGCTCCGGGCGCTGGTCATTCCGGCCCGGCGTTCGGTGTATCTGGATGAATTCGGGCATATCGGTCTATGCATCGAGCTGGGCGTGCAGCAAGGCCTGATTCGCCCGGGAAGCGTAGTGGTGCTGGCCGCGGCGGGCATCGGCTATGCTTGGGGGGCGCTCACATTGAAATGGGGGGAATCCGTATGAAGGCGAAGGCCGCATTGAAATCGGTCCTGCTGCCCAAGGGGGAGACGCTCGGTTACCGTGAACGGGAGGGGGGGAGGAGGTCCTGCTGCTGATTCACGGCAATATGAATTCTTCGTACCATTGGGATGTGGCGCTGGAGCGGCTGGATCCCCGCTATAAGCTGTACGCGATCGATTTGCGGGGCTTCGGCATCTCGACGTATCACCAACCGATCCGCGCCTTGCGCGACTTTGCCGATGACGTGAAGCTGTTCGCCCGGGAGCTTGGACTGGACCGGTTCGCGGTCATGGGCTGCTCGACGGGCGGCGGCGTAGCGATGGAACTGGCCGCGGATTGGCCCGAGGCGGTGACGAAGCTGATTTTATTGGCTTCGGTATCGACCCGCGATATCCGTTCTATGAGGATGGCGGCAGCGGACTGCCGCATAGGAGCAGACGGATTGCGAGCTATGCGGGCATCGAGGCGCTGGAGCGCAATCGCTTGATCGCGGAAGCGATCGCGCGGGGCGACCGCGCATTTTTAAGGCGGCGGTATGAGACGGTCATCTATGACAAGAACCGGCCGGAGGCAGCCCGTTATGAAGCATATCTCGATGATATGCTGACGCAGCGCAATCTGATGGACGTATATCATGCGCTAAATACGTTCAATGTCAGCGTGTTCGACCATGAGGCGGCCGCCGGCAGCGGCGCGGTTCGGCGCATTGCGGCCCCGGCGCTTGTGCTGCGCGGAGATCGGGACATGGTCATCAGCGAAGCGATGGCCGCCGAGACGCTCGCCGACCTGGGAGAGCGCACCCGGTTCGTCCCGCTGAAGGACTGCGGGCATTCCCCGCTGGTCGACGATCCGGCGCAGCTCCTGCAAGCGGTGGAGGCGTTCCTGGCGGCGGACATCGCCGTGCAGCCGGAAGCATGACCGGGGGATGCGGGAAGGCAGGAGAGGCGGGAAAGGCGGACAGGGCGGCCTGCCGGACCGCTTGACGGAACCGCCTGAGGGACCGGCGCAGGCAAAGGCAAGGAATCAGACAGGAGGGGGAACATGAAGCTTGAGGGCAAGACGGTAATCATTACAGGCGGAGCCAACGGGATTGGCGAAGCGGCTGTGCGGCTGTTCCTGGATGCGGGGGCGAATGTCGTCATCGCCGATTACAATGAAGAAGCGGGGAAGCGTCTCCTGCATGAACTTGGACCTTCCGCAGCGGAGCGCGCGCTCTTCTCGGCATGCAATGTCGCGGATCCGGCCAGCGTGGAGCAGCTTATGGAAAAGACGCTGGAGCGCTTCGGCGCAATCGAGGTGCTGATCAATAACGCCGGCATCACCCGCGACGCGATGCTGCTCAAAATGGCGCCGCAGCAGTGGCGCGATGTCATCGATGTGAATCTGACCGGCGTGTTCTATTGCACTCGGCATGCCGCGCCTTATATGGCGGCTCAAGGACGGGGCAAGATTATTAACACGGCCTCCATCGTCGGCGTGCAGGGCAATATCGGCCAGACCAACTATGCCGCCGCCAAAGCGGGCGTCATCGGCATGACGAAGACATGGGCGCGCGAGCTTGGTTACAAAGGCATCTGCGTGAACGCGGTCGCGCCCGGCTTTATCGCGACGGAGATGGTGGCGAAGATGCCGGAGAACATTGTCGACGCCATGCGGAGCAAAGTGCCTTTGCGCCGGCTCGGACAACCGGAAGATGTCGCGCAGGTCTATCTGTTCCTGGCGTCCGGCGCAGCGGACTATATTAACGGAGCCGTCATTGAAGTGAACGGAGGGCTCTCGATTTGACAAGCGATGAAGCCGCCGCATAGCGGCTCGCACAAGAAAAGGATCTTGGCCCGCCTCGCGAAGCGGCGGCGCAAGATCCTTTTTCAGTTGAAGCGGGCAGCGGCGGGACTCAGGAAGGCTGCGTCCGGCCGGGATGAATGAAGCCGGCGAGCGAAGCCGTTTCCTTCCATAACCGATCATGCGATAGCGTCATATCCGCATGGAGAGGAGGGCGCATCGGCTGCAGATGCTTCAGCATCCGGTCGTCGACGAACCAATCGCTGGCCCCGGCCTGGGGCAACGGCTCGTCCGGCCAGGCATCGGCCAGCCGCGGACTGTAGGCCCGATGCGCCGGCGGCAGGTTCGTATCATCCGGGGCCGTGGCCTGGGTAGTGAAGGCATGCGGCCAGTAGTCGGCGCGCGATCCGGTGGGCGGGACGCCGCGCATGAAGCTTAACGCCCTGCCGTGAATGTCAGGGGCATGAAACAATAGGGCGTATAGTTTGCGCCCGAACGCGATCCGCTCGTCCAGATCGGAGAAATTCTCCAGTGTCAGGCCGACGAGGGGGACGGCCGGCTCCTGCACCGACGGGATTGCGAGCGGGATAATGACCTGATTCATCTGCATCCAGCCGTGCAGGCGGAAATCCCACTTCGCGATGACCTGCTCGCGGAACTGTTCATTCTGGACGACGCTTCCTTCGATGACGTTCTGTTCATTGATGATAAGTGCGGTCGTCAGCAGCGGGCTGTCCGGCTGAACCCAGAAGCTGTCCCAGAATGGATTCATGAATGCCGATATGCCCAGGTGCGGGAGCAGATGGAACAGGCTGCGCCCTTCGCGCCGGCTGGCGTCATATAACAGCAGCTGCGGGAAGGCGTCATGAAAAATAAGGGCATTGCTTCGCTCCAGCATGCGGAACGACCACTGGCGCTGTGCCGGACTCATGATGCGCGGCAGCCATTCCCCCTGCAGATCCGTCATATTCCAGCCTCCATTGCGGCAGACGGTATGGGCCAGCAGCGCCCAGTGGAGCTCCGGGTGCTCATTATAGACCCGAAGATAAGCCTCTGCGCGGGTAACATTGTTCCGGTTCCCGGCCGCTGCCGCATGGCGGATATGAGCGAGAAGCTTCAATTCTTCGGACGTCAGGCTCTGACGCTCATGGGCTCGGGCCTCTTCGGCATGCGGGCGGCTCTGCTCCGCGATGATCCGATAAAGACGCTCTTCCGCCCGTCTGGCGGCGGCCCGGTTCCACTCCATCGCGCGCAGATAGCGTATGCTTCTCGCCTGCCTGCGCAAGCTAGTCCATAGATTGCGTATGGCGGAGCAGGCGCTGCCGACGGCATGCCGAAGCAAGCGCCAGGCGTACCGCCAGCGGGTTGGAGACATGGACTCCATCGTATTTGCGCTCTCCTTTCCCGGAAATCCCTTGTTTTCCGTTCATTTTTTTACTAGTATGTCCAAATTGACGCCCCTGTGAACCTATTTGCGGTTTGACTTTTCATTTCAAATTGGTTTATCTTGAAAACAACCTAGTTGGGAGTGAAGCGTGATGGAAAAAGTACAAACCGTGGAACGTTTTAAAGAATTGATTGCTCAGCCGTTGACGGCGATCGCCGTATTCAAGACGTCCTGGTGCCCGGACTGCCACTTTATTGATCCGTTCATGCCGGAAGTGGAGGCGCAATATGAGGGCAAGGCCGTATTTTTCGAGGTGGATGCGGAAGCGTTGGTCGATGTGGCCCAGCAATATCATATTCTCGGCATTCCTAGCTTCGTCGCCTTCAAGAACGGCAAGGAGACGATTCGCTTCGTCAACAAGCTTCGCAAGTCGCGGCCGGAGATTGAACAGTTCGCAGATCGGGCCATTGCGGTGTCTGAAGCGTTGTAAGCCACACGAGAACGCATAATCCGCCCTTGGATGGGGCGGATTTTTTGATGTGCGCACGGACGCGCATCGACTCGGATTGATGGGGATGTGTAATATTTGTCACAATTTTGCCGTACATTCGATTAGGAAATCTTGTATAATGGGGACGATTGGCATGCTTTGTAGGTAAGAATTATTTTAATATTAAGCGTTCAAAAGGGTCGAAGCGTGATTGATTTCAAATGAGACTAACGGGTCAGGTGAATCTGGTGAATGCGAACATCTACCGTAAATTGAAGTTATTGGCTTACGCCACCTGCATCAGCATGTTCATCGTCGTGCTGAACGGCGCCCTCGTCACGAAGACGGGCTCCGGCCAGGGCTGCGGCACCGATTGGCCGCTGTGCAACGGCAAATTCGTGCCTGCCTATACCATTGAATCGATGATTGAATACTCGCACCGCATGGTGACCGGAATTGTGGGCATTCTTGTCCTGGCATCATTTGTATTTGTTTTCCGCTACGCGCGAGACAAGCGCGACGCAGTGATGTATTCGTTGCTGACGCTTATTTTTACCGTTATTCAGGCGATTATGGGGGCGCTTGCCGTTGTGTTTACCCAATCTCCCCCCGTCATGGCGCTGCATTTCGGAATCTCTCTGCTGGCGTTCGCCTCATCCTTCCTGCTGTGCCTGGCGCTGCGAAGGTATGAGCGGGGCATCGTCCAACCTGTTGGGAAGATCAGCGATACGTTCCGTTACGGCGTCTGGTTCACATGGTTATATACATATATCGTGATATACGTCGGCGCCTTCGTACGGCATACGGAGTCATCCGGCGGCTGCCTGGGATGGCCGCTCTGCAATGGCGAGTGGATTCCCGAGATGACGGGAGGAACCGCAATCGCTTTCATGCACCGGGTGGCTGCAGCGCTGCTGCTCGTTGTCGTCGCGGTGATGGCGCATTTCGCCTATCATCATCATAAGAATAATCGGGAGATCCAACTGTGCGGGATATGGTCGATTGCGCTGTGCGCGGGGCAAATTGTAAGCGGGGCGCTCGTCGTGTTTGCGATAACGGATGAGAATTGGTATTTATTCGCGGGAATGCTGCATGCGGTGTTGATCTGCGGACTATTCAGCGTGCTATGCTATATGAGCATTCGCGTATGGCAGCTCCGGGAACGGACATAATGCGAAAAGAAGCAGTCACTTGACGGTGCGCGGCGCCAGGGCGGGCCAACGTGCTACAAGCGAACTGCTTCTTCTTGTATTGCATGGGGTTACAGTGAACATAATCCGATTTACGCTCCTTCTCTCAATTGACGGGCATCTTCGGCGTGAGCGCCGAACAGCAGTACGGACGCGGCCGCTTTCGCCGCAGCCAGCCAACGGACATTCCAACGTCTGCGCTCTGTCTCCCGATTCGTGCTTCTCATGAACATCTACCTCCCGTAAAGTGTGGTCTTGCTTAAGAATCGTAATGAGTGTTCAAAAAGGTCGTTTCTCAGCACCGAGAAGATTGATTGAACTCGAAGAAAGAGCAGCGCAATGTAGTTATTAACGACATGAGCAGCGGATTTCGAGAGTGAGTGCAAGATTCGATGCCGAACTGCTTACTTGAATTCTTCGTGATCAGAAGCGAGCTTTTTGAACTTCCTCTCTTATTTTACCGATACGGATGGGGCGGTGCCATGCAACCCGCTTACGTTTATCTTACATTGTCGTAAGCTGTCCGGTTGTAGCGCTTTAGGTTCTCATGAAAAACAGATATACTACATAATAGTACGTTACTGTGGCGTCTATTACAGAATTATCCTTATAACGAGCCGATTTTTCAGCAAGTATTCACCCAGCAAACGATCTAAGGAGGGCTAGCGTTGTCATTTTCCAATATTCGCAGTTTCATTCATACGCTCAAGCGGGAGAACGAGTTGGCGGTCATCGAAGCCGAAGTCGATCCGTATCTCGAGATCGCCGAAATTCACCGGCGGGTGATCGAGGAAGGCGGCCCCGCCCTGCTGTTCACCAATGTGAAGGGAAGCCCGTTCTCCGTAGCCACGAACCTGTTCGGGACGACCCGGCGGGTGGACATGGCCTTCGGTCCGAGACCGGAGCAGTTCGCCAACAAATGCATCGAAGCGGTGAATCGCCTCATGCCTCCATCGCCGAAGAAACTGTGGGAAGAACGAGGCCTCGTCAAGGAATTGCTGAGCCTGCTCAAGGTAGGCATGAAGGATGTATCGTCCGCTCAGGCGCCGATTATGGACGTGAAGCGGACCGATATGCCGCTGCATGGGCTGCCGGCGTTAACGAGCTGGCAGTTGGACGGAGGGCCGTTCATTACCCTCCCGCTCGTGTACACCGAGCATCCCGCGCGCAAGGGCAGCGATCATAACCTGGGAATGTACCGGGTTCAAATATATGACGACAAAACGACTGGAATCCACTGGCAGATCCAAAAGGGCGGCGGCTTCCATTACCATGAAGCCGAGCTCCGGAACGAGGCGCTGCCGGTATCCATCTACGTCGGCGGCCCGCCCGCATTGATTGCGGCCGCCATCGCGCCGCTTCCGGAGAAGCTGCCGGAGCTGCTCATGGCCTCCTTCGTCATGGGCGAACGCCTGCCTGTCGTGGACAGCGGCTTCGAAGGCCACCGCATTCCGGCGGAAGCCGAGTTCGTCATCCAGGGCTATGTGCCTCCGCATGAGCGGCGGCTGGAAGGGCCGTTCGGCGACCATTACGGTTATTATTCCTGGGCGCATGAGTTCCCGCTGGTCAATGTGAAGCACATGTATCACCGCAAAGACGCGATCTACCCGGCGACGGTCGTCGGCAAGCCGCGCCAGGAAGATTACTATCTGGGCGAGTATCTGGTCAAATTGCTGTCACCTGCCTTCCCGATGGTCATGCCGAGCGTGCGCAAGGTGCACCCTTATCCGGAGACGGGGGTCCATTCCTTGGCCGCAGCCGTAGTCCGCGAGAGCTATTCGCGCGAGGCGATGCTGAGCGGCTTCCGGATTCTCGGAGAAGGCCAGCTCAGCCTCACCAAATTCCTGATGCTCACCGATCAGGATGTCGATCTGGACAATTTTGCGCAGTTGATGGAGAACGTATTGGAGCGCTTCCAACCGGAGTCGGATCTGTACGTGCTGAACAATACGTCCCATGATACGCTCGATTATACCGGGCACAAGCTGAATCATGGCAGCAAGGGCATTATGCTGGGGGTCGGCGAGCCGGTGCGCGAGCTCCCGCATACGTACGAGGGTGGCCCGATTGACGAAATCACGGATGTGGCCGTGTTCTGCCGCGGCTGCCTGACGATGTCCGGAGCGTCCTATGAGGCCGAGCCGCAGTTGGCGGAACGGCTGATGGAGCGGTTGGCCGATCAGGAGACGCCTTGGCCGCTCGTATTCCTGGTGGACGATGCGCAAGTGGCCCGCACGCAGTTGTCTTTCCTGTGGACGGTGTTCACCCGCTTCAACCCTGCTTCTGATATATACGCGCGGATGGAAGTCCGAAATCACCACATTGCGTATCGGCTGCCGATTGTTATCGATGCGCGCATGAAGCCGGGCTACCCGGACGAATTGTTCCCGCGGGAAGATATCGTGCAACGGGTTGACGATCGTTGGAAAGACTATTTCCCGAACGGATTCTAATCGGGGGTGGTCACGATGCTGCGAAGCTTGTTCGGGGAAGAGCCCCGCAGGGATGAAGGCGCGTTGAAGGAAGCGATGGAGGCGATAGACCGCTATCTGTCGCATGTAAGGAAGCAGATGGACAACGGCGGGGATCCGGGGCATTATTGGCGCAAAATCGAAATCTGGACGGTTGGGCTGCGCACGTCGCTCGATGAGCTGGAGCAGAGCATCTATGCTTCCGGCAAGTATGCGGAGCGGGTGACGAAGCAGTACCAGGAGGATATGAACGATAATGAACTGGATGATTATTACCGTCACGTCTACTTTTACAAAAATGCATTCATCCGCGTCTTCTCCATCCTGGACAAGCTGGGGACGCTGTTGAATGAGGTGCTGCGGCTGGAGACGGAGGAAATGAAGCATTTTTTCTCTTACTTCACGGTGCTCCGCCGTCTGCATATGACAGGAAGGCACCCGCGCCTGACCGACAAGCTGTCCGGTCTCAAGCAGCTTCATGGAGAAGCGATGCAGCGCTTGCGCAAGCGCCGCAATACCGAGATTCACTATATGAATGCCGAGATGCAGGACGATCTGTGGCAGCGGCACCGCAGCTTGAACAGCAAGCTGCGGCTGGAGGATATCCAGGCGAATATGGACGATGTGGCAGAAGGCATGCACATGGTATGCGGCGCCCTTACCGCTTCGTTCCGCGCTCTGGTTGACCTGGAAAAATGAAACGTAAGGCAAAAAAAGTCAATTGACAATATCCGAGCAATATCATATACTTTGAATAATTTCATAACGATTTCTTATCAAGAGTGGCGGAGGGACAGGCCCTGTGAAGCCCGGCAACCGATCCTGCAACCCGTATTTGCTCGCAGCTTACCGCTGCCGCAAGATTGCAGGGTGTCAATGGTGCTAATTCCTTCAGAACGGATAAGTTCTGGCAGATAAGAAAGGGCGCTAACCCACCTGGAATGAAGAAGCAAATGTGACAGCCCCCTTTTGGCATCTGCCAAGAGGGGGCTTTTGGCGTGAATACAGAGATACAGGTCACCGCTAATTAGGAAGGGGAAAACTATCATTGATTCGTCTGGAGCATATCAGCAAGCAATATGAAGTCAAAGGGAAGCTATCCGGACCTCTCGCATTAAATGATGTCACGTTGACGATAGAGCAAGGGGAGATTTTCGGCATTATCGGCCACTCCGGGGCCGGCAAGAGCACGCTGTTGCGCAGCATCAACCTGTTGGAGCGCCCGACCTCCGGGAAGGTGTTCGTGGATCAGGTGGACATGATGAATCTCTCGAAGCGGGAGCTGCAGGAGCAGCGCAGCAAGATCGGCATGATTTTTCAGCATTTCAATCTGCTGTCCTCGGCCACCGTGTTCGACAATATCGCGTTCCCGCTGCGGCTGCAGAACACGCCTGCCGCCCAAGTGAAGGCGAAGGCGGATGAATTAATCCGTCTCGTCGGACTGGAGGAGCACCGCAATAAATATCCGGCGCAGCTGTCCGGAGGACAAAAGCAGAGGGTCGGCATTGCGCGCGCGCTGGCCAACGATCCGAAGGTGCTGCTCTGCGACGAAGCAACCTCCGCGCTCGATCCGCAGACGACGCAATCGATTCTGGAGCTGCTGCTCGATATTAACCGCCGCTTCGGCATCACGATCGTGCTCATTACCCATGAGATGCATGTCATTCAGGCGATATGCGATCGGGTCGCCGTCATCCATGTCGGCCAGATTGCGGAGCAGGGCAAGGTGGTCGATGTCTTCCTGAAGCCGCAGCATCCGGTGACGAGGGAGTTCATTATGAAGGAGCGCCATGACGCCGACCTGCAGCCGTGGATGGCCTTCCAGGGGCAGGCGGGCGAGCACTCGCGCGTCGTCAAGATCAATTACTTGGGCGATGTGACGTATGAGCCTGTGCTGCAAACCGTCCTCACCGAGGCGGGGGTCCGCTTCACGATACTGCAGGGGACGATTTCGCGCATGAAGGATATTCCATACGGACAATTGGTCGTTCGTCTGGACGGCGGCCAACCGGATGTCGAGCGTTCGCTCTCCGCGCTGAAGGATAGAGGACTTGAAGTGGAGGTGATCGCGTAATGAAGGATCTCGATTTCTCCAAAATCAACTGGGACGAGCTCGGAACGGCGACAAGCGATACGCTGGCGATGATGCTGTTCTCCGTGTTGTTCACGATTGTTATCGGGCTTCCGCTCGGCGTACTGCTTTATTTGACAGGGAAATCAAAAGGGACGGCCGGGAGAACTGTATATTTCGTCGTATCTTTTATCGTCAATATTTTGCGTTCGGCGCCGTTCGTTATTTTGATGATTGCGCTCATTCCGGTTACCCGGATGATCGTCGGCACCTCGATCGGGGTCGAAGGCACGATTCCGCCGCTCGTTATCGCGGCTGCGCCTTTCTTCGCCCGCCTGGTGGAGACCTCGCTGCGCGAGGTGGACCGGGGCGTCATCGAAGCCGCGCAGGCGATGGGCGCTTCCACCTGGCAGATCGTGCGCAAGGTGCTGCTGCCGGAGGCGATGCCGGGCTTGATCGCCGGCGCGACGATTACGGCCGTGACGCTCGTCACTTATACGGCGATGTCAGGCATGGTCGGCGGCGGCGGTCTCGGGGACTTGGCGATTCGATACGGGTATCACCGCTACGAATTTGAAGTTATGATCATTTCGATTTTTATTATGGTGCTGCTCGTGCAAATTCTGCAATGGATTGGCGACGCGTTCGTCCGCCGGTTCACCCGGAAGTAGGCGGCCGCCGATGGCCCGCAAGGGTCCGGCTGCGGATAGCGAAGGAATTCGCTCGGTATCGAGCTTCCATATATAAATGTAAAACAGCATATTATCAAAATGGGGAAACAATAGGAGGAGAAGAGAGACATGAAAAAATGGACGTATGTATTGACGTTGATTGCCCTGATCGGTGTGCTCGCGGCATGCGGCAGCAAGCAAGATGCCGGAACGGATACGAACGCGGCGGGCGGAGAAGGCGGCAAGGAGACGTTGAAGCTGGTTGTCGGGGCATCGCCGGTGCCGCATGCCGAGATTTTGAAGCATATCGCGCCGAAGCTGAAGGAGCAGGGCATTGAGCTCGAGGTCAAAGAGTTCACGGACTATGTGCAGCCGAATGTGCAGGTGCACGAGAAGCAGCTGGATGCGAATTTCTTCCAGCATAAGCCGTACATGGACAACGAAGTGACGGAAAAAGGCTATGATCTCGTGAGCGTGGGGAATGTCCATGTCGAGCCGTTCGGCGGGTATTCCAAATCGATCAAATCGATTGATGAACTGAAGGACGGCGATACGGTGGCGATTCCGAACGATCCGACCAACGGCGGCCGCTCGCTCCTTCTGTTGGAGAAGCAAGGCCTGATCAAGCTGAAGGAAGGTGCTGGCCTGAACGCCGGCGTGAAGGATATTGCCGAAAATCCTAAAAATCTGAAATTCAAAGAGCTTGAGGCGGCGATGCTTCCGCGTACGCTGGATGAAGTCAACCTGGGGCTCATCAACACGAACTATGCCCTTGAAGCCGGACTCAATCCGACGAAGGATGCCCTCTTCATCGAGGACAAGGATTCCCCGTATGCGAACATCTTGACGGCGCGGAGCGACAATAAAGACAGCGATGCGATCCAGAAGCTGCTGGCTGCGCTGCAATCGGATGACGTGAAGCAGTTCATCAGCGAGAAATACGAAGGCTCCATCGTCCCGGCGTTCTAATAAGGTTTATCTTCGCTACTCGAATAGTCCCCCTTGTACGGCAGAATGTCTGTCATGCAAGGGGGTTTTGTCATGCGTGCGGGAGCAGGACGATGATTTTAGGAAACATTTAAAAAATTCCAGAAGGAGATCAAAGCCGGCTGCAGAAACCGTTCAAGGGACTTATATCTCTTTGGAGGGGGAAGATGTCATGTTCGAACGAATCGATACGGTGTTTGTACGGGTGCCTGATTTGGATGGAAGCCGCTCATCGGCAATTGCAGGCTGCCGGAGTCGAAGTGTCTGCGGTGGAGGAGGAACCGGACGTGCGGTGGTTTTCCTTTGAAGATCATTGCGGCAACAGGCTGGAGGAATGCTCCTTCTAACGTATCGTTCCATACCTCCCCAAGTTGTCCTGCCCTGGCAAATCGCATATACTGAAGAGGAATAATGCGGAGGCCGGGAGGAGGAGAGGATGTTGGAACAGGAGCGCAGGATTGCGCTGATTACCGGCAGTGCCAAAGGGCTGGGGAAGATGGCCGCGCTCGCCTTGGCCGAAGCCGGACATGACATTGTGCTGAATTACATGCATAGCGAACGCGAGGCAACCGAACTCCAACGCCGGATAGCTTCCATGGTCGTCCGCTGCTTGCTCGTGCAAGCCGATATTTCGAAAACGGAAGATGTCAAGCGGCTTGTCTATACGATGAATGAACGAATAGGCATGGCGGATATCGTCGTCAACAATGCCGGACCCTTCGTCCGGGAACGCCGGCTGTTCGCTGACTATACCGAAGAGGAAATCCTGTTCCTGCTGAACGGCAACCTGACCGGCGTCATGCTGCTTGATCATATGCTGCTTCCCTCTATGCGCCGGCGCGGGTGGGGACGAATCATCCATTACGGATTCGGCCATGCGGGAGAAGCGCGTTCCTGGCCTCATCGCGCCGTGTACGCCGCAGCCAAGGTCGGGCTCGTCTCTTTTACGAAGACGCTGGCCGTGGAGGAGGCTCCGTACGGCATTACGGTCAATATGATCTGCCCCGGAGATATTCGCGGCGACAACAAGGAGCGGCGCATCGACGAGGTGCAGGGCGTGCCGGATGAAGAGACGCCTCGGGGCCGTCCGGGGACGGGCGAGGATGTGACCCGGGTCATCCGCTTTTTGTGCGAGGAGCAATCGGATTTCTTCACTGGCAACATCATGAATGTGTCCGGCGGGCTCGACCCGATACGGGCCAATATCGGCAAGCTTACGTAAGCCGGAGGAACGACTTCCTCGGGAATGCGGGTTTAAAAGTTTATTTTTTGAACAACCTCTAGGGCGTGTACGCAAACTATCGAAATAGCCAAATATCTGGTAAACTTATCCTATGAGAAGACGATATGAGATACGAGATGACCAATGGGAACGACTCAAAGACCTCTTGCCACCGGAACGGAAACCACAGGGTGGACGTCCGGCAATCGATAACCGAAAAATGTTCAATGCCATGCTTTGGGTGATTCGTTCTGGTGCGCCTTGGCGAGACTTGCCAGAGCATTATGGCTCCTGGAGCAGTGTCTACAGTCGTTTCCGCCGCTGGGAGAAAGCAGGCATCTTTGATCGAATGCTAGAGGTTCTGGCTGCCAATCCCGATGACGAAAGTGTTATGCTCGATGCTTCCATCGTTCGTGTTCACCAACACGGCGCGGGGGCAAAAGGGGGCAGCAATTCCAAGCCATCGGACGATCACGCGGAGGCTTAACCAGCAAGATTCATGCCGTTGTAGACGGCCTTGGCAATCCGCTACGCTTCGAAGTAACCGCAGGCAACATCAATGATTGTGTAACGGGTTATGAGATCCTGCAAACCCAAGACATACAAGGTAAACATGTTTTGGCGGATCGCGGATACGATACCGATAAAATCATTGCGCTTTTGGAAGAGAAACTGGCCCATTCCGTCATTCCCAGTAAGAAGAATCGCACGATCCAACGTACAACCGACTGGTGGTTGTATAAAGAGCGTCATCTGGTCGAATGCCTGTTCAACAAACTCAAACATAATCGTCGGCTGGCAACTCGGTACGATAAATTGGCCTGTACTTTTGTTGCCTTCTTAAAGCTGGCCTCTTCCATGATCTGGTTGGCTTAAGGTTTGCATACACGCCCTAGTAAGGGTGTATATTGCGTTATGCTGGAGCTTAATGCCCCTGTCCTGACAAGAGCGCGGTGCGCCGCGCTTTTCAGCCGGATGGAGGGCGTTTTTTCATATCGCGTGAGATGAACAGGTGGTAGACAAGATGAGCAGACTGACCAAAGAATTGGCGCAGGAAATCGTGAGGCGAACGATGCAAGTGATTCACTATAACGTGAACGTCATGGACGAACGAGGGCGGATTATCGGGTCAGGAGACCGTTCGCGTTTATACCAGAAGCATGAGGGGGCGCTCATCGCGATTGAACGGAAGGGGCGCTTCGAGATAGACGAGGAGAGCGCGCGGAAGCTGCAAGGGGTGCTGCCCGGCACGAATCTGGCCATTCAGTTCCAGGGGGAAGTCGTGGGCGTTATCGGCATTACCGGCGATCCGAATGAGGTGACCAAGTACGGCGAGCTGGTGAAAATGACGGCGGAAATGTATCTGGAGCAAGCCGATCTGCTGGAAAAAGCCCAGTGGGACAAGCGGATGAAGGAGGATTTCCTGTTCTCCGTCATTCATGCGGACGGCAAGGATAACGACATGCTGCGGCTTCAGGCGGAACGGATCGGATTCAATCCGGACCGGGCGCGCGTCGCATGCATTATGGAGCTAACCGGAACAGAGCGCGCGGATGCGCTGCCTACGCTCAAGCGGGTGGTGGAGCTGCTGGAGGGGCGGCCCGCCATCGATCTGATCGCCATCCGCAATACGCGCCAAATCGTGCTGTTCAAGCCGCATCTGCATCCGCGGGAGCCCGGGGCCGATATATGCGATGGCATCGGCCGCATCCGCAGGCTGCTGGAGGAGAAGCAGATTGCGCCGCTCCGCATCGCCGTCGGCAAGGCGTATTCCGGCATCGGCGGCTTAATCGCGTCCTACCGCTCCGCGCAGGATACGATGCGGGCGGGCCAGGCGATTTTCCCGGAGCAGACGGTATATTATAGCGAAGACATGCCGAATGAGACAGTAGCAGCCAATGTCAAGCCATCATGGATAGGGGAAGAGCTGAGGCGGCTATGGCGGCGGTTCGCGCAGGAGGACAAGAGCGGGGAGCTGCAGCAGACGCTGCAGGCTTATTATGAGGAGAACGGCGAGCAGCAACGTATCGCGGACCGATTGGCGATTCACCGCAATACGCTTCGTTACCGCCTGCAGCGCATCCATGAAGCGACCGGCAAGGACCCGAAGCATTTTCGCGATTTATATACGCTGATGACGGCCCGGTGGTTAAGCGCCCTGGGGGACAAGGAGAACGAGAGCAGCGTCTGAGCGGGCTGGCTTCTATTGTGCATTTGAACAAAAAACATGCTAAGTAAAGCGCTGTATTTCATTTTTATGCATGATGAAGCGCTTTCACATTACAGGTACAGTAATAGTACAAGGATTTGATATAACACCTTAGGGGGAGTACACTATGGACGTATCTGTAACTGTGCTCGGTGCTTTGACGGCATTGGTCGTAGCCATTGTGTTGATATTGCGCAAAGTTCCTCCGGCGTACGGCATGATGATTGGCGCGCTCGCCGGCGGGATTGTCGGCGGAATCGGGCTGGTCGATTCCGTGAACCTGATGATGGATGGCGCCAAGGGCATGATCCCGGCCGTGCTGCGCATCCTGGCGGCCGGCGTGCTGGCCGGCGTCCTGATTGAGTCGGGCGGGGCCAAGACGATCGCCGAGACGCTGGTCCGCAAGGTCGGCGAGACGCGCGCCTTGTTCGCGCTGGCGTTCGCGACGATGGTCCTGACGGCGGTCGGCGTCTTCATCGACGTCGCGGTCATCACAGTGGCGCCGATTGCGCTCGCGATTGCCCAGCGCGCCGGCTTGTCCCGCATGGCTATACTTCTCGCCATGATCGGCGGCGGCAAGGCCGGCAACATTATGTCGCCCAATCCGAACGCCATCTCGGCGGCGGAGGCATTTGACATTCCGCTGACATCGATGATGATGGCGGGCATTATCCCGGCTCTGTTCGGGCTTATTGTCACCTATATCATCGCGAAGCGGCTGACGAAGAAGGGCACGATGATTGCCGCTGAAGAAAGCGTTGACAATGGTGAGCAGCAGCTTCCAAGCTTCCTGGCGGCGATGATGGCTCCGCTGACGGCGATTGTGCTGCTGGCGCTGCGCCCGTTGGCCGGCATCGTCATCGACCCGATTATCGCACTGCCGGCCGGCGGCCTCGTTGGCGCCTTGTGCATGGGCCGCATCAAGCATATCAATCAATATGCGATATCGGGCCTCGGCAAAATGACGGGCGTGGCCGTCATGCTTCTCGGCACGGGAACGCTGGCGGGCATTATATCGAACTCGCAATTGAAAGATGTCATCATCAACAGCCTGGCCTCTTCCGGCCTGCCGGCTTACTTGTTGGCTCCGATAAGCGGCGCGTTCATGTCCTTGGCCACCGCCTCGACGACGGCAGGCACGGCGGTCGCAAGCTCGGTGTTCGGCTCGACGATTATGGAGCTTGGCGTCGCTTCCCTGGGTGCGGCGGCCATGATTCATGCCGGTGCGACCGTCCTCGACCATATGCCTCACGGCAGTTTCTTCCACGCGACGGGCGGAAGCGTTAACATGGCGATGAAGGAGCGGCTGCGTCTCATTCCGTATGAGACGGTGATCGGTCTTGTCCTGGCCATCGTCTCGACATTGGTGTTCGGCGTATTCGGCTGGTTCTTGTAACCCGGGATTCCCCCGGGGAGCAGTGGCCGTTGGTTAAGGTTTGATGGAGAGGGAGTGTAGAGAAATGAAGGTTGTAATTGCTCCGGACTCATTTAAAGAGAGCTTGTCCGCAATGGAGGCATGTCACGCGATAGAAAAAGGATGGCGCCATGTATACCCTGAAGCGGAAATCATACATGTGCCCATGGCTGATGGCGGCGAAGGCACGGTCCAGTCCTTGGTCGATGCGACGGGCGGACGCTTGATCCACCGCGAAGTGACAGGACCGCTTGGCGCGCCCGTGACCGCGTTCTACGGCTTGCTTGGCGACGGGAAGACGGCGGTCATCGAGATGGCGGCCGCCTCGGGTCTTGCGCTTGTGGCGCCAGACCAGCGCAATCCGCTCGCGACGACGACGCGCGGCACCGGCGAGCTGATTCAGTCGGCGCTGGACGAAGGCGTCAGCACGATTATTCTCGGCCTGGGGGGCAGCGCCACGAACGACGGCGGCGCGGGCATGGCACAGGCGCTCGGCGTGCGGCTGCTTGACGCCGCTGGCGCGGAAATCGGCCATGGCGGCGGAGAACTGCATCGCATTGCCCGCATCGACGTGAGCGGAGCCGATCCGCGGCTGAAGAGAGTGGCCTTCGTGGCCGCGTGCGATGTGGACAACCCGCTGACCGGCGAGCGGGGGGCCTCGGCCGTATTCGGCCCTCAGAAAGGCGCCGGGCCGGACATGGTGCGGCAGCTCGACGCCAATCTCGCCCATTATGCGGCGATGATTAAGACGAGCTTGGGACGCGATGTGGCCGGGATTCCCGGCGGCGGCGCAGCCGGAGGACTTGGCGCGGGCGTGCTCGCCTTTTTGGACGCCGAGCTGAAGCGGGGCGTCGATATCGTCATCGAAGCGACCGGGCTCGCTTCGCATGTGAAGGATGCGGATCTCGTCATTACGGGAGAAGGCCGCATCGACAGCCAGACGATTTACGGCAAGACGCCAATGGGCGTGGCCAACACAGCCAAGCGGTATGGCGTGCCGGTCATCGGCATCGCGGGCTCGCTGGCGGACGGGCATGAAGTGGTGCATGCGCACGGCATCGATATGGTCTTCACGATCGTGCCCGGCGTATGCAGCCTGGACGAAGCGATGAGACAAGCCGCTGCCAATATGGAGCGCACGGCGCGCAACATTGCGAAGACATTGCAATGCGGCGGCAGTCTGACAAAATAAGGCGAGTGATATGGGGCGGACGCTTCCTTGTGGGAAGGGGCCGCCTCTTTTTATGTTATGACGGTCACAAAAAAGTTCATCTTGCTCATGTCGATATATGAAGAATTGCATGCTGACATGATATACTGGTAAGTAAGAGGCAAGGAAATCGATATTGGCTTTTCTTCGCTCGACGAATCTACCTCTATACCGAGAGGAGGCGGACATCATAGAATTCAGGGTCAAGGATTTGTTACAGATCGACACATTGAAGCAAGCGTTCGTCGTCAGCGGCAAGCAGGGTCTGAACAACCTTGTTCGCGGAGTGACAATAATTGAAGCGCCGGATATCGCCGAGTGGATCAACGGGGGAGAATTGCTGCTGACCAGTCTGTACCCGCTCCAATCTTTCGATTATAGCGAGCAGCAGACCTTCATGGCGCAGTTGTCTGATAAGAAAGTAAGCGCTCTCGTTATCAAGACGGGGCGATTCGTTCATGATATTCCATCCGGCATCATTGAAGCATCTGAGACGCTTCATCTGCCTGTCATTCAAATCCCGAAGCAAATTCCTTATCGTGAAATCATGTATCCGGTGATGGAATTACTTTTTAACAAACAAGTGGTAAAGCTCAAGTATTTTAAAGAAGTCCATGACCGATTTATCGCGCTTACGCTTGCCAATAAAGGTGCGGAAAATATTATCATGTCCTTGAAAAAACTGATTGGCAACCCGGTTACTCTATATGACCGGAACTTTTATCCCATATCGGCAACCGATCCGGATCTGGTGCAGTTTGAGGTGCTGGATCACGAGGAAGTGGATGGTGCCCGCATCGATACGGAATTTGCTTGTTACCGGCAGCGCGTGCTCTACCCGGAATGGGGGAACCGGACGTGCGGGCATCTTGTTGTTCCGGTAGAAACAGTAAACCATATCAAGATACATCTCGTTATCCATGAGACGCGCAAAACCGTGGAAGCGCTCGATTTCATTGCCATTGAAAACGCAGCCACCTCCTTGTCGCTCGATCTCGTAAAGCAGTATGCCGTAGCCGAAGTGGAGATGAAATTCAAAGACGACTTAATCGATGATCTGCTGAACGCCAAGATCGAATCGCTCCAGAGCGTATACCAGAGGGCCAATTTGATTGGCTGGGATTTGAACAAGACCTATGTTGTCGTGCTGTTCCGGCTCCAGATTATGGATGGTCACGATGAGAAGGAACAGGATCTGTACAGTCTTCATCATCCATATCAGCGCTTGCTGTATGATATGATTCAGCGGGAGCTGCCGGAAGGCACTATCCGGATACGTAACGATCAGCTCGTTGTACTGTGGGGAATCGAGACTCCTCCAGCGGATAAAACAGCCTCCTTGCGCATGATAAAGGCGGCAGCCAGGAATATCCAGCACACATTTTGCAAACGTATTCAAAGCATCGATCTGCAGGTTGGCATCGGGAACGCGGCCCATTCGATATCCGAGCTGCCCCGGAGCTATAAGGAAGCCCAAGATGCATTGCAGCTTGGGACATTGATTAATGGCAATTCCGCGATTTCCGCCTTTTCGGATTTGGGCATATACCGCTTGCTCTGCCAAATCGAAGATGCCGACGAACTGGCGAAGTTCATTCCGCTTTCGTTAAAAAAATTGCTCGCCTACAAACAGCCGAACCGGGATGATTTAATCAAAACGCTGCAGACGTTTTTGGAGCATCATCAAAATGCCGCCAAAACAGCCGAGGAGCTCTACGTCCACTATAAGACCGTGACCTACCGGATTGAACGGATCAAGGAGATTACCGGCATGGATATGGATGACCCGGATGAGATGCTGTCGGTCCAAGTCGGATTGAAAATTCTCGTCTTGCTCAACGATCATCCGGTCGCATCGCATCCAGAGCTTGTGGGCGTGTAAGCAAAACAGCATACTGTCACTTTGCCCAGCCAGACTCCGCCTTAGGAGAGCAACGAGCTCTTTGCAAGCGGAGTTTTTGGCGTCTCGACATTCGAATCTCGTATATGATGTGACGCCGCTTACTACCATCTCCCATACAAGTCAGGAATGTAGATGTATGTGCGTAAAGCCTTAATAGCAAACTCCCCGTTGGTCAGGAAAGAGTAAGTGCACGGAGGTTCTTTTGACCAATCTCCCATCGAGTAAGGAAGGCGTAGATGTGCGTAGTTCCTTTAATAGCAAACTCCTCGTTGGTCAGGAAAGAGTAAGTGCACGGAGGTTCTTTTGACCAATCTCCCATCGAGTAAGGAAGGCGTAGATGTGCGTAGTTCCTTTAATAGCAAACTCCTCGTTGGTCAGGAAAGAGTAAGTGCACGGAGGTTCTTATGAGCAGTCTCCCATCGAGTCAGAAGGCGTTAGATGGGCGCAGTTCCTTATTAACAAACTCCCCGTTGGTCAGGAAAGAGTAAGTGCACGGAGGTTCTTATGAGCAGTCTCCCATCGAGTCAGAAGGCGTTAGATGGGCGCAGTTCCTTATTAACAAACTCCCCGTTGGTCAGGAAAGAGTAAGTGCACGGAGGTTCTTATGAGCAATCTCCCATCGAGTCAGGAAGGCGAAGATGTGCAGTTCCTTAATAGCAAACTCCCAAAGGTCTCAGGATGCATCTGCGTGCTGCCTTTATATGCAGGATCCCCAGCACTCAGAGCTAGGTTCTTGCACGCATGACTTGGGTAAAATGGTCCCTTTATCCTTGCTTGCAGCATAGATAGTCAGGCTGTTGATTGCTCAGTGGCACCCAAGACATTAGCCCTTCAGGCGGACCTTATCCAGTGGGAGAGTGGTGCAAAGAACCGAAACAGAGGTGGAACCTGACCCAGTGGGAGAGTGGTGCAAAGAGCCAAATCGGAGGTCGAACCTGACCCAGTGGGAGAGTGGTGCAAAGAGCCAAATCGGAGGTCGAACCTGACCCAGTGGGAGAATGGTGCAAAGAACCGAAACAGAGGTCGAACCTGCCCCAGAGGGAGAGTGGTGCAAAAGAGCCGGAAGGGAGGTCGAACCTGACCCAGTGGGAGAATGGTGCAAAGAACCGAAACAGAGGTCGAACCTGCCCCAGTGGGAGAGTGGTGCAAAAGAGCCGGAAGGGAGGTCGAACCTGCCCCAGTGGGAGAATGGTGCAAAGAGCCAAAACGGAGGTCGAACCTGCCCCAACGGGAGAGTAGTGCAAAGAGCCGGAACGCACATCTGACCAAATGGGAAACTTATGATGAAATCACAAAATACAGATGAAGGGTGCTACACCTGTGAATTCTGTAACCGATTGGCGGCTTTCCACCTGCAGGAAAGCCGCTTTTTTGTGGCCTTTATCCGAAGTGGATAAAAAGGAGGGGTGTTTTTTATCGACATGTTTCGATGTTATTCGTTTTTGAAGCGTTTACAATCAAGGTGCAAGCAAAAATCGACCTTATTTATGCGAGTTCAAAAGGTCACACCTGCAGGGATTTTAAGTTGATCAGTGGGCGGTTTGAACAGCTAAGGTTGGGCCACGGATAAGCGGCACGCCGTTTATCCCGCTTGGATAATGCGCACATCTTACAGAAAGGACAGATATGGTCATGGATAATATCCAAACGGAAACGGTTCGTCTTGTCGAATGGCTGAGCCAGTTCGGTGAAGACCCGGCTGGAGCACTAGCGTTGCATCGAGCGGTTAGTTCATAATCTAATTTCAATTAACATCAATATATGATATATATTTACATTTGCGATGTCCGCGCTAAGTCTAAAAAAGTCGAGCTGGAAACAGACCCTACGCGTTATCCATTATATGTAAAAATCGTTTTCGTTTGTCATTACGTCACAATCAGTCTCGGTTTCATCGACTTTGTTGCCTTTTTCGGACGTCTCCCATTTCGCTTTGGTCGACCTCTAGATGTTCGAGTCGGCTTGCGGTTGAGTGCAGCGATCAAATTTTCCCATGGTTTTTCCGCATAGATGCGAATCAACTGGAGGAGGTCCCATGTCGACTTTTTACAGTCCAGTGTTAATTTAATCAGCAAACAGAGAGCATACGCGATTAAAGCAATATACATTTGGTTCCAAATCGCTTCGGCCGTATAACCGTGGGGTTTTACCAATCGAATATGCTGCTTGACCCATTTAAAAAACAACTCAATATGCCAGCGATTTCGATAAATCTCGGCAATTTGATGTGCGGATAAGTCAAATCGATTCGTTACAATTCGATAGGTACGCCCTTGGTCATCCTTAAACTCAATCAAACGCAGAACCGCTGGCAGCTCCGGCATCGTCACATCAGCATCAAGGATAAACCCATTCTGCCTTTTGGGGAGGTCTCTTTTTCTGATGATCGTTAACCGGCTCTTTTGCTTGACGCGGCAAACAAATTTAATCTTATCCTCTACCCATTTCTGAAAATGGTCGTATACCTGGTATCCTCGGTCCATCACGTAGGTCGCATCTTTATCCACTGTAAATTCCAACACGACTTCATGATCGGCTACATCTTTGGTTGAAGCGACGATCTTGTCTGGATACATCGTTTTGGAGTCCGCAACGACCAAGGAGGTGTGCATCTTCACGCCATGGCTACTTTTGGAACAATAGGACCATTTCGCGAGAATGGGAGGTAGTGTAATTCCCGATGAATCGATTAGCTTGAGTTTCCCAATACCAGGCGTAATGCCGCGTTTCCCTTTTGTAAGTTGCTTGATTCGATCAATGAGCGAGAAAAAGAGCGTCTGAAGATACTCCATAGGCAGCCGTTTCAGCTTCCGCGATAGTTGAGAAGCGCTTATGCTCTTGAGACCCAGAAGATCTTGAAATTCAGGATTAGCCGCTACATGCTCTGACATGACTTTGTATGAGTCTCGTTGCTGAAGCTGTGCCTCTACAAATAAGAGTGTCGAAGAGCCGACAAACAGCTTTTGGGCCCGGTAATCCAATGACTCGTGTCGAGTAGAATGGACATGTAACCATTTTAGGCATTGACAAATGACGTTATGATTCGGTACGTTATCCATAAGAAATCTCCTTTGTTGAGGCGTTTTATGGATAACGTTAGGGTAACTCAACAATAGGAGATTTCTTTATTTTTGTCCATGAATATAGTTCAATAAGTTACAAATATAGAGACTTATGGGATAGAAATTTTCGTAAAAAGATTGATGCAACGCTAGTGCGGCTGGAGGCGTCTCGCGCCTGCTTTATTCCGAAGCGTGGACGGCTGCGCAAAAAGCATTGGAGCAGTACATGCAAGCAGAAGGCTTTACCACGTATTACGATGAGGTCGGCAATTTGTTCGGGCGGTTGGAAGGAAGCCAGTACCCGGATGAAACGATTATGAGCGGATCTCATGTGGACACGGTGTTGAACGGCGGCAAGTATGACGGGCAATATGGCATTCTCGCCGCGTTGTTGGCGATGAAGACCTTGAAGGAAAAGTACGGACAGCCGCTGCGCACGTTGGAAGTGGTCTCGTTCGCGGAAGAAGAGGGCAGCCGCTTCCCGTATACGTTCTGGGGCAGCAAAAATGTCGTGGGTATCGCCAAAAAGGAGGATGTGCAGGACATCGCCGACTTCAAAGGCGTGCGCTTCACGGAAGCGATGGAGAAAGCAGGCTTTGGGTTCCGCCAGGAACCGGTGAAGCCGCGGACCGATATTCAAGCGTTTGTCGAGCTGCATATTGAGCAGGGCAGCGTCCTGGAGCGCGAAGGCCTGTCCGTCGGCGTCGTTCACAGTATCGTCGGCCATCGGCGCTTCACCGTCGAGATTGCGGGAGAGGCGAACCATGCCGGCACGACGCCGATGGGTTACCGTAAAGATGCGGTTCACGCGGCAGGCCGGATGATTCAGCAGATTCTGGACCTGGCCCAAGAGCATGGCGATCCGCTCGTGACGACCGTCGGCAAGATCGAGGTCAAGCCGAATGTGGTCAATGTCGTGCCGGGCAAGGCCTTGTTCACGCTCGATATCCGCCATACGGACAAAGCGGAGCTGATCCGGTTCACCGATGAAGTGACGGAGCTGATGGAGCGCACCGCCGCAGCCATCGGCGTGGAATTGAAGGTAGATATGTGGATGGACGAGGATCCGGTCCCGATGGATCAACGGATTCTCGACGTACTGGAGCGGCAGTGCCGGTCGCATAACATTCCGTTCAAGCTGATGCACAGCGGAGCGGGTCACGATTCTCAGATTATGGCGAAATTTGTGCCTACGGCCATGCTGTTCGTTCCAAGCCGCAATGGAATTAGCCACAATCCGGCAGAGTATACGAGTCCGGAGCATCTGGCAGACGGGGTTCGCGCTTTGACCTACGCTCTGCATGAGTTGGCGTATCAAGCATGATAGGCATTGAAGACAGGACAAGCAGACAGGCACAATTCGATCTGCGCTGAGGAGAGTGAGAATTATGAGGGACGTCAGCCAACAGGGCAAGTGGGAATATTGGAAAAAAGTCATCGTCATGCTTTGTCTCGGATGGACGGTCATTTGGATCTACCGGACCATCTTGAATCCGATTCTTCCCGAAATTCAACAAGATTTACATGTAACGTCAGATGCTAGCATGGGCCTCATCTTCAGTGTATTTTTCTTCGCCTATACGATGATGCAAATTCCGTCGGGATTGCTGGCAGATAGGTTCGGACGGAAGACGATCATCATTCCGGGATTTATTTTGTTCACCTTAGGGGCAATTCTTGTCGGGTTCTCGACCTCACTCATGTTCATCCTGGTCGCGAGCTTCATTACCGGGTTGGGGCAAGGCACTTATTACGGCCCGGCCTATTCCATCTCGTCGGAGACGATACCGAAGGAGAAGCGGGGCATTTCCACGGCAATCATTAACAGCGGTTCCGCCATCGGGATGGCCATCGGCCTTATTGGCTCGAGCTTCCTGGTGAAGGATGCCGGCTGGAATTGGCGGGTGCTGCTCTTTATTACGGCAGGTTTGGCCTTCAGCTTAATGCTGGTTTTTGCCAAAAACATCAAGAAGAACACGCCGCAGTCGAAAACGGCTGTGGAGACATCGGGCGCCGAGAACCAAGACAAGGCGACATTTAAACGGCTGTTAGCCAATCCGAAGATGGTCGCCTCCTATGTGCTCTATTTTGCGACCTGCTATGGATATTACATGATCGTGACCTGGCTGCCGTCGTATTTGCAGGATGAACGGGGCTTCGAAGGGACCGCGATCGGCTTCGCGGCCGCTCTGGTTGCGTTCAGCGCAGTGCCTGGCGCCTTGCTGTTCAGCCGGATGTCGGACAAGTTCATGCATAAGAAGGTTACGTTTATCATCATTTTGGAGCTGCTGGCTGCGGTGATGTTGTACTTGACCGTCTCGGTCCAGACGACCACTTTGCTTATCGTCTGCCTTATCTTGTACGGCTTCCTCGGCAAGCTGGCCGTCGAGCCGATCTTAATCTCGTATGTGGCGGATATCGCGCCGAAGCAAGGGGTCGGGTCTACGTTCGGAATTTTCAACTTTTTCGGCATGATGTCATCGGTCGTAGCTCCGTTCGTTACCGGTCTTATTTCCGACGCGACGGGCAGTAAAGTATTGGGCTTCTATCTGGCGACGATCATTATCTTGGTCGGGTCGGCCGTGATGCTCGTGGCTAATATGAAGAAGACGCCACAGACGACTTAATTAGAAGAAGGAGAGAGTGCAGTATGGGTTATCCAAAAGACTTGTTGTCTAGCCGTTCCATCATCAAGCGCGGCAATTTTGCCTTGATACCGCCGGAGGGGTTGGTCAAAAATACGGTTCCTGGCTTCGAGCAATGCGATATTTCGATTCTGGCATCGCCGCGGCTTGGCGCCAAATTCGTCGATTATGTCGTGACGATGCACGAGGGCGGGAAGAACGTCCGTGGCTTCGGCGAAGCCGGCGTGGAAACGTTCGTGTACTGCATGGAGGGACGCGTGAAGGCTTCGGCGGACGATCAATCGTTCTCGCTCCAGGAAGGCGGCTACCTGTATTGCCCGCCGGGCGTGAAGCTGTACTTGGAGAACGAGCAGGCAGAGGATACACGCTTGTTCCTGTACAAGCAGAAATATGCGCCGCTGGAGGGAAGCTCCCTTCCATGGGTCGTGTCGGGGAATGTGCATGAGCTGGAAGCGGTGGATTACGACGACATGGCGAACGTCAAGCTGAAGGATTTGCTGCCAACCGACCTTGCCTTCGACATGAACTTTCATATTTTGTCGTTCGAGCCAGGCGGCTGCCATCCATTCGTAGAGACGCATTATCAGGAGCATGGGGCGATTATGCTGTCCGGCGAAGGCGTCTACAATCTGGACAATGAATGGATTCCGATCAAAAAAGGAGACTATCTCTATATGGGGCCTTATGTGCCGCAAGCGACCTACGCAGTAGGCAGAGAGCCGTTCGCCTACTTGTATTCCAAGGATTGCAACCGGGACGCTGCCCTGTAGGAGAAGCAGGCTAGCGCAACCTTCCTATGGGAGAAGCAGGTCGTCAGACACCGCCTTCCCCGCTGCCGGTTGGAGCTTGCTCCGCCCGGCGGCAGGCGGAAGGCGGAATACAAGCCAGAGAGGGAATGGACATGAGAGTAAGCAAACAGAAATTGCATGAGCTGATCCGGACAAAATTGTCCCGGGCCGGACTAACGGCCGCGCATGCGGATGTGGTGGCGGAAGTGCTCGTTCATGCCGATGTCCGCGGGGTTCACTCGCATGGCGCCATGCGGGTCGAATATTATGCGGAGCGGATTGCCAAAGGCGGCACGAACGTGAATCCCCAATTCGAATTCAAGAAGACGGGGCCATGCTCCGCCGTGTTCGACGGGGATAACGGAGCGGGGCATGTGGCAGCCAAGCTGGCGATGGGAGAGGCCGTCAATATCTCGAAGGAGCATGGCGTCGCCGTCGTCGGGGTACGGCGAATCGGACATAGCGGCTCCCTGTCCTATTATGTGCAGCAAGCGGCGCGGGAAGGGCTGATTGGCATTTCGGTATGCCAGTCCGATCCGATGGTCGTGCCTTTCGGCGGGGCCGAGCCTTACTATGGCACGAACCCGATTGCTTTCGCCGCGCCCGGGGAAGGGAACGCGCTCATGACCTTCGATATGGCAACGACCGTTCAGGCTTGGGGGAAAATTTTGCATGCCCGTTCGAAGCATGAGTCGATTCCGGAGACGTGGGCCGTCGATGAACGAGGCGTGCCAACGACCGACCCGTTCCAGGTGAACGCGCTGCTTCCGATTGCCGGACCGAAAGGGTACGGCTTGATGATGATGGTCGATGTGCTGTCGGGCATTTTGCTCGGACTGCCGTTCGGGAACCAGGTCAGCTCCATGTATCATGACTTGACCGAAGGCCGGAACCTGGGCCAGCTTCACATCGTAATCGATCCGTCCTTCTTTACCGATCTGGAAGCGTTCCGGCGCAATATTTCGAAGACGATGAGCGATCTGAACGGCATCAAGCCGGCTCCTGGCTTCGAGAAGGTGTTGTATCCGGGCCAGAATTATGACTTGATTGAACAGGAAAACGAAGCGAACGGCATCGAGATTGTGGATGAGATCTATGACTATCTCGTATCCGATGTCATTCATAACAATGCGTACGACCATAAAGATCCGTTTGCCAAGTGACGTTTCCGCTGAATAGGGAAACCAACCTTTTCAGAGAGTAATCATCCACTTCGAACGGACAACCAGAGGTGAACTAGAATGCTGCATACGATTATTAAAAAGAATTCGTATCAAGATTCCGTCAACTTAATGCTTCTGACGAATCATATTTCGTCGCTGGAAGGCGTCAAGCAAGCATCGATCATGATGGGGACGCCGGCCAACAAGGACATTATGAACAATTCCGGCTTATATACAGATGAGCTGGAGCAGGCCGGAGCCAATGATATGTGCATCGTCATCGATGCCGAGGAGCAGAGCAACCTGGATGAAATCCTCGCTGCGGTCGACAGCTTTTTAAGCGACCAATCGGTTAGCTCCGCTTCGTCCTCGCTCGAGAGCGTACGCTCGTGGGAGCGTGCGCTGAAGGAGAACCCGGGCGCCAATCTGGCGATTATTTCGGTACCGGGCCAATACGCGGCGGCGGAAGCGGACAAAGCGCTCGATTACGGCCTGCACGCGTTTATTTTCAGCGACAATGTGCCTGTGGAGGAAGAGCTGAAGCTGAAGCAGAAGGCGCATGACAAAGGGCTGCTCGTCATGGGTCCGGATTGCGGCACGGGGATACTGTGGGGGGTTCCGCTTGCCTTCGCGAACCGCGTCAAGGCAGGCAATATCGGCGTCGTCGGCGCCTCGGGGACAGGCATTCAAGAGGTGACGACGCTTATCGACCGCATGGGCGGCGGTATCAGCCATGCGATCGGCACTGGCGGGCGCGACCTCTCGGAGACGGTCGGGGCGATTACGATGCTGGACGGCATCCGCGGACTGGAGCACAATGACCAGACCGAGGTGATCGTCATCGTGTCCAAGCCGCCGGCGAAGGAGGTGCGCGATCAGGTCGTGCGCCAGCTGCAAGGGCTGTCGAAGCCGGCGGTTACCCTGTTCCTGGGTGAGAAGCCGTCGGCGCATGAAGGCAATGTCTATCAGGCCTATACGTTGGAGGAAGCGGCAAGAATTGCGGTCGACCTCGCCAAAGGCGCCGATGTGCAGCCGCTGTACAGCGTGCCGCTCGAGGTGCCGAAGATGGATTTGCAACCGGGGCAGACCTCGATTCAGGGCCTGTATGCCGGCGGCACCTTGGATGCTGAAGCGGCCATGCTTATCGCGGATGCGCTTCAATTGAAGGACGGCCTCATTCATGAAGACGGTTACGTCCTCAAATCGAACGGTCATGCGATTGTCGATCTGGGCGATGACATGTATACGCAGGGCAAGCCGCACCCGATGATCGATCCGGCTACCCGGATCCAGCATATCGAGAAGGCGGCCCACGATCCGGCGACGGCGGTCATCCTGTTCGACGTCGTGCTTGGATACGGCGGCCATGATGATATGGCGAGCGTGCTCGCGCCGGCGATTGCGAAGGCAACGGCCAAGGCGAAGGAGGAAGGGCGCAACCTGTATTTTGTCGGTGCCCTGTGCGGCACGCAGCAGGATCCGCAGTCTTATGCCGAGCAGAAGCGCAAGTTCGAAGAGGCGGGCGTGCTGGTGAAGGAGAGCAATAATCAAGCGGTGCGCACGGTCCTGGCGATGATGAACCTCAGCCTGGAGGACGCGCCGAAGACGCACCGTCCGGCGGCAGCGGTCATGCCGGAAGAGACCTCCGCGTCCGCGCCTGTCGCAGCGCTGCTTGGCGGGAAGCCGTCCGTCATCAATGTGGGGCTGCAGAAGTTCACGCAGGCCATCCTTGCAAGCGGAGCCACGGCGATTCAGTATGATTGGCGTCCGGTTGCCGGCGGCAGCGCGAAGATGCAGCGCGTATTAAAGCTATTGAACGAGTACCGGTTTGCGAATTAATATCTGGTGACGTTTTTCCAGTGGACGATACATCCACTCCTGTGAACCGCGTCCATGACGACCATCGACGCCGCAGACGAACAGCTGGGAGGGAATTATAAATGAAATTTAATACGATTGATGAAGCCAATCAGGCGGTGATTGACAAGATTGCCGGCGGCACGCCGTTCCTCGTCGATGCCGTGCCGGCCCATACCGTCATTCCGGAACTGGAAGGCAAGACGCTGCTGCATGCAGGTCCGCCGATCGCCTACCAAGACATGACGGGACCGATGCAAGGCTCATGCGTAGGCGCCGCGTTATTCGAGGGCTGGGCGAAGGACGAAGCTGAGGCCCGCGCCATGCTGGAACGGGGCGATATCCGCTTCATTCCGTGCCACCATGTAAAGGCTGTCGGACCGATGGGAGGCATCACGTCCGGCAATATGCCGGTCTTCGTCGTCAATAACCGCTCCGAAGGCAATGAAGCGTACTGCATTATGAATGAAGGCATCGGCAAGGTGCTTCGCTTCGGCGCTTATTCGGAAGAGGTCATCACGCGCCTGAGATGGATGAGGGACGTGCTCGGCCCGACGCTGTCCCGCGCATTGAAGGCGACGGAGGAAGGTCTTAATCTGAATGTCATGATCGCGAAGGCGATTACGATGGGGGACGAATTCCATCAGCGCAACATCGCCGCTTCGCTTGTCTTTTTGAAGGAAATCAGCCCTTATATCGTTAGTCTCGATATGGATAAGCAAGAGATGCAGAGCGTCATCAAATTTTTGGCGGACACGGATCAGTTCTTCCTTAATATTATGATGGCAGCGTCCAAGGCCGTGATGGACGGAGCGCGCACGATTGAAGCCGGTACGGTGGTCACCGCGATGTGCCGGAACGGACGCGACTTCGGCATCCGCATCAGCGGCATGGGCGACGAATGGTTCACCGCGCCGGTCAATACGCCGCAGGGGCTGTTCTTCACCGGCTACTCGCAAGAGGCCGCCAATCCGGACATCGGCGACAGCGCGATTACGGAGACATTCGGCGTCGGGGGGATGGCGATGATTGCCGCTCCGGGCGTAACTCGCTTCGTCGGGGCCGGCGGATTCCACGACGCGCTGGCGACGAGCAACGAGATGGTCGAGATCTGCATCGACCAAAATCCGAACTTTACGGTTCCAACCTGGAACTTCCGCGGCATTTGCCTCGGCATCGATGCGAGAAAGGTCGTAGAAACCGGAATTACGCCTGTCATTAACACCGGGATCGCGCATAAGGAGCCGGGTGTGGGACAGATCGGCGCGGGCACGGTCCGTCCGCCTGTGGAATGCTTCGAGAAGGCGCTGGAAGCGTATGCGGCCAAGCTCGGACTTCTGTAACGCGCCGCAGCATACGTATTGTCTCAAGGGAGAGGAGATGGACGCCCGGCTTGGGGCGCTCCTCGCCCGGAGGCCGGCGGGCCGCGTCCACAGCATCTTCGAGAACGGCATCAACCTGGCGCTGGGAGACGCGTTGATTTTTGTCGGCACAACGAAGAACGGCAGGCTTCCGTTCGGCATCCATATGGGGCAGGACAGCGTCAAAAGGCTGCGCCGCCATGTCCGGCTCGATGACACCGTCGTGGCCGGGGGGGCGGACACGATTCGCTTTCTCCATCCAGGCGGTCCGCTGACGCTTGATCTGGCGCAGGCCGTGCCGTTCCTGGATGAAATCCGATCGGATCGGTATCATTTTGTTCGTGATTTGTTTCACGTAGACGAATTTTTGAAAACCTGCCTCGTTTGGGGCGTGCCGACCGGCCTCGGTGTGGAATGGGACCGCTTTCTTGCCAATGATTATCGGGCCGATGAACCGCAGTATGTGGTGGTGCGGCAGGCGGATCAGTTGCTTGACGCCCTGTTGACCGGCGAGGTTGAGGCGGCCGTGGGGCCTTTGCGCTATTTTCTCGGGCGCGGGCCGGGATTGACGCCGTCGGGAGATGACTTTCTCGTCGGCGTGCTGGCCGTCCACAAGCTAACCGGCGCATTTCATCCCGCGTGTGTGGCCGCCTTGCGTCATATGGTGGAGAGAGAAGCCATCACGACCGATGTCAGCAGAGCGTATTTGCTCCATGCGCTGCATGGACGCTTCAGCGACAAGGTCACCCGGGTGATGAACGCGATGGTAAGGGAAGATATGGGAGATAAGGAAGTCAAGGAAGATATAGAAGATGCAGATCAGCTCCATGCCGATGTTGAGCAAATGCTTCAGACCGGACATAGCTCCGGAATCGATACGGCATTCGGGATCGCCAGTGCCATCATGGCCCTTAGGAGGAATGAAAAGAACATGTCAAAACGAGTTGTGATCGCATTTGGGGGCAACGCTATCTTGCAGCCTCATCAGGCCGCGACCTATGAGAACCAGCTTGCCAATGTGCGCAGCAGCAGCAAGAAAATTGCCGATATCGTGGAAGCGGGCTACGAAGTCATTATTACGCACGGCAACGGCCCGCAGGTAGGTTTGATTTTGCAGCAAAATGAAGAAGCGAAAGAGGTTGTCCCGCCTTTTCCGTTGGACGTGTGCAGCGCAGAGTCTCAGGGCTTCATCGGATATATGCTCGATCAATGCTTGAAAAACGAGCTGCGCAAGCGGGGCTTGCCGCAGCAGGTCGTCAGTGTGCTCACTCAGACGAGAGTATCCCCGGAGGATGAAGCGTTCCTCCACCCGACGAAGCCGATTGGCGTCTTCTATACCGAGGAAGAAGCGAAGCGATTGATGCGGGACAAAGGCTGGAACATGCAGGAAGATGCGGGCCGAGGGTGGAGACGCGTCGTGCCTTCGCCGCAGCCGCAATCGATTGTGGAGGCGGATACAATGATGAAGCTCGTCGCAAGCGGGGCCATTGTCATTGGTTGCGGCGGCGGAGGCATTCCGGTCGTGCAGGCCGCGGACGGCACGATTACCGGCGTCGAGGCAGTCATTGACAAGGATCGCAGCGGTCTCAAATTGGCCGAGGAAGCGAACGCCGATATTTTTATGATGGTCACCGATGTGAAAAATGTGTATATTCATTATGGCAAGCCCGAGCAAAAGGCGCTGGGGCATATCGGCACCGAGGAAGCCAAGCAATATGTGCGGGAAGGGCATTTCTCCAGCGGGAGCATGGGGCCGAAGATGGAGGCCGCCGTGGCCTTTGCGGAGCTTGGCAAGCACGCCATCATCTGCTCGCTTGACGATGCCGCTCTGGCTCTTGAAGGAACGGCCGGAACGCATATTTCTTCATTATAATATCATGCAGGCAACCGACAGGCTGCGTAAAGCGGGGGACGACCGCTTGCGCAGCCTTTTTGTTTCCGGTACAAGCCTTGCATCACCGCTCGTCCCGCTGAATACAGTGGAATAGGCAGCACAAATTTTTCCTTACAAGTTTTTTACAATCCGATCATCGTCCGTTAACAATAGGGCCGTACATTAAATAGGCAAGGAGCTTGATTACGAAATGGATATGAAATCATGGCTGCGGCCACTGCTGGCCGGCATGCTCGCCATCAGCCTGACAGCGTGCTCCGGCGGTGAAGGAGCAGGAACGACGGCGGATGTGAAGGCGCCGCCTGCCGGCTTGAAGGATGACACGACACCGGTAACCATTCAATACTGGCACGCTCATGCGGAAGCCCAGCTCAAAGGCTTGAACGCGCAGATCGCGGCGTTCCAGAAGAAATATCCCCATATTACGGTCGAAGCCGTCTACCAGGGAGGATATGGGGATCTACATAAAAAACTGCAGGCCCCGGTCGCGGCCAATGACGTTCCTGACGTGACCAACATATGGAGGTCGCTTCGCTTCCGAACTTCGCCGAGGGCGGCGTGTTCGCCGATCTGACGCCTTGGATCGAGCGGGACAAGGTGGATCTGGACGATTTCGCCTCCGGGATGCTGAGGCGTATGCCTATCAAGGGAAGCAGTACGGCTTCCCGCTGATCGTCAGCACGAGCGTATTCATCTATAACAAGACGCTGCTCGATGAACTGGGGGTGGAGCCGCCGCAGACATGGAGCGAGATCGATGCCTTCAACGCGAAGGCCGCCAAGCGGGAGAACGGCAAGACGACCCGCTATGCCTTCTCGGTGCCGGGCTGGGTTACCTGGTATTATGATCCGTGGCTTATCAACGGCGGCGGCCATATCCTGACTGAAGACGGAAGCGAAGCCGCGGTTCAGACGCCGGATTCGCTCCGGTATGTGGAGAATTTCCACCGCTGGCTGAAGGAAGGCGTCGTCCATATGGGCTACGGCAAGGGCGCGTCCGATAATATGCGCCAGATGTTCCTCGGCGGCGAGATCGCCATGGTGCAGCATACGCCGGCCATGCTGAAGATGTACCGCGAAAACGCCAATTTCGAGGTCGGCGTCTCCTTCCTGCCGGGAGATCAGGAGCGCACCTCGAATATCGGGGGCGCCGGCATCGTCATGATGGACGGCATCAAGGATGACAAGAAGCGGGAAGACGCCTGGAAATTCAGTTCATGACTGCTTGGCGTTCCGGATCATTCCTTATGCGCGCTTCTTCGGCAATACGCTTCTCATGTCCGCAGGCATCGTCGTCCTGCAGCTGAATGTGGCGCTGCTGGCCGCGTTCGCGTTCGCCAAAGGCAGCTTCCGCGGCAAGGAAGTCTTGTTCTTCCTCGTGCTGGCGGCCATGATCGTGCCGGATCAGGTGACGTTCGTCCCAGTCTATGTCATGATGTCGAAGCTGAACTGGCTGGATACGTTCTGGGCGTTGATTATTCCGCACGGGGCATCCGCTTACGGCATCTTCCTGCTCCGGCAAGCTCTCAAATCGGTCAACAACGATGTGCTGGAAGCCGCTCGGGTAGACGGAGGCGAGCGGCTGACGCTGCTGTACCGGATCCTGCTGCCGATGACGATGCCTACCGTCGTCACCCTGGCGGTGCTGCAATTCATTGGCGCCTGGAATTCTTATTTCTGGCCGCTCATCATGACCAATTCGAATGACATGCGCGTCCTTACCGTCGGCATCAGCATGCTGCGCGATTCGATTGCCGGCGACGAAGCGATGTACTTCCATATCATTATGGCCGCCAGCGTCATGGCGATTGTGCCGATTATCATTCTGTTCACGTTCATGCAGAAGCATATCGTCTCCGCGATGGCCAACTCCACCTTTAAATAGCGGATGGCTCCGGCCATAGGCACAAAAAAGGGATGCCGCCGGCCTCTTCAGGCCGGTGCATCCCTTGTCCATGCAGGGAGGGCAATTAGAACACTTGAACGACTTCCGTAATGCCTTTTATGTGGAGGGGGCAACGAACGCCGTGGGCTGAGGCCGGCAATATACGCAAAGTGGAGGCATTATATGTTAATAAACTTATGCGCCAGCAAATCTAAAAGTTGCAAATCGTTGCTCATTTATGTAACAATCTAGATTAACTGAAACCTTTCCCCAAATCTCGCATGCGGAAAAGGCTGCAAACCATCTCACCGTTTCTCCCGTTTCTTTGTATAAGGGATGAGCAATTGAAGGAGTCGCGGTAATAGGGGAAACATATTGACCTAATAGGGAGTTGATCATATTGCAACAGTTCAAAAAAGCTATTGATAGAAAGGGAAACCTGCTAATTACAGTTAGGGACTTTGAAAAAAATGCACTTCTCACTATGAAGAAGAAAGAAAAAGAGATTGCAATAGAAATAAATGTAGAGAACTTTAAATCCGCACATTTTACGCTAAATGAAGATGTTTTTCGGCAAATTTTTTCGGAAATATCCCAACATAAGTAAAAAATATGCAATGTATCGTATGCGGGCCTTGTTGATTATATACTCCTTTTCTTAAAAATATATAGGGAAGGTATAAAAAATAAAAAACTGTAAAGCAGAATAATGGTAATTGAAAACCATTCAGTTTCCCATGGCATCGAAGCAGTGCCTTGTATGTATTTTACTAAGTCCGTATTTACGAAGAGCACATACTTTGCGAATGGATACATGCTTATAGAAGCAGCTAGAATTCCACCAAAAGTAGAAATGGATATTGAAACAGCAGCAGCTACACCACTTGATTTTAAAAGGGTTGACACCATCAGGGCCAAACATATATAAGAAATATTAGGAATAAAATTGTATAAGTACATTTTCATGATTACGTAATAAATGTTTTGCTCTGCCACTTGTTCATGTTTAAAATTGAGCGTGATGTAATGGTTAAATTCGAATCCGTGAATTATTAAACCAACTATAAATGAATATATCATCAATATCATATAACAAAAACAATTAAGTATGAGTATTGTCAAAAATTTCGAAATTAGAATTTTACTTCTTGAATAAGGTCGTATAACTAGAAACTTGATAGTTCCCCAAGCATATTCGTTTGCAATAATGCTGCTCGCACAAAAAATCATGATTACATTAATAATCCAAGTTACTGATTTACGAAACCTATGGCAGAAGAGTCTTCTATTGGAGGAATATTTTTGTTAAGAGAATATTCATCTAACATTATTAATTCATTTAATTTCTTTTTATACTTTCCATTTGTCTCATCATTTTCAAGTTGTGATAGAATGGCGTAATTATCTTGAAGCCGTTTTTCTATATATACCTTCCAATCTCTTGTTTTTGTGTCTAGCTCAGTTTTAGCTATTATGCCTGAAATAGAAATGACACCAACAATAAAGATTAAAAATAACCATAATTTCTTGTTTTTTGAAAATTTATATAATTCACCCTTTATTAAAAGTGTGACATCACTCAATGGTATTCCCTCCAACGACATTCATAAACCGTTCTTCTAATGTGTTTTTTTCCTGCCTAACCTCAAAAACTTTGATTTGATTATTTAATAAATAGGCTAAAAACTCGGGAACGGAATCTCGTTTTATTGATATGGTCAGCTTATTATTTAAAGGATCGAGTTGAACATCGTGACCTGTCGAATGAAGAAGAGACAGAGCATGAAATATGTCATCGACATAGAAAGATGTTTTACTAGGCATTTGGCCAACATCTCTCAAACTAAAATCATCAATTATTTCCCCTTTTTTCATAATAATAGCTCTATTACAAAATAATTCAATTTCGGACATAAGGTGACTTGCAAGAAGGATGGCCACTCCTTCTTTGGCAGCAAGTTCCTGAAATAATGTCCTAACTGATTTAACTCCTTCTGGATCCAGGCCATTAAAAGGTTCATCTAAAATTAAAACGGAAGGTTTATGAATTAGTGCTTGTGCGATTCCTAATCGTTGCCTCATTCCCAGTGAGTAGTTCTTTACTTTTTTTTTAATACTTGCGTTAAACCTAACTTTGTTGTGATATCCTTAACATCATGAATAGAGCATTTGGATAGTTTAGCATAATATATTAAGTTTTCATTCCCTGTAAGCGAGGGGTAAAATCCCGGAGTTTCAATTATGCCTCCAATTTTACGAATTACACCTTCAAAATGGGTGGTAATACTTTTGCCATAAATTGTTACATCCCCCTGTTGAAATGAGGTTAATCCCATAATGGCCTTCATTGTTGTCGTTTTTCCGGCGCCATTTGGTCCTAATAAACCGACAATTGTGCCGGCTTCTACAGTAAAAGTAACATTTTTTACTAAATCTTTATTTTTAATTCTTTTCGTAAGATTCTTTACGTTCAACGCCATTCTCTGTCTCCCCCTCTTTTCCGTAAACGTCCCTGCTAACTCCTTAAAAAATACTCTACATGTTGCTTTAAAACTAAAGCCTGCTTATCGTTAGGGAAATTAGCTTCATATGTTTTTTCATTCAATAGCTTTAACCCTTCAAGATATTCTTTATTAACTATAAAAGATCGATGGGATCTCTTGAAATTGGGAGGGAGAACTCCCTCCAGATCTTTTAGGGGTACATTTACAACAATTTCATTTTTATCGGCAACTTGTATATAAGTTTTATTATTAAATCTTTCAATAAATAGAACCTTTGATAAATCAATGAAGTCAATATTTCTTTTTTTCTTAATTATTAGTTTCCCGTTATTTATCTGAAACATCTCGTCTCCTCCACCTTAATCTCTCAATGTGAATAAATAATAAATACACGATAATGTATATATATCCATTTCATCATTCATGATTTCGAGAGTAATAGTTTGAGGCGGAACCAGCTTATCGTATGTAACCAGGGCTATTATTTCATTATTTGATTTTTCCAAACGTGTTACTCTATCAGCGAAATCCTTCTTTAATTGATAAACAGTATTGTTAATGGTGAATTCCAAACATGGATTTGACTTTATTCTTGTTTTATCCCTTAATATGAACTTTCCAAAGTGATCTGAAAAAACGTTCCACTCCGATCTAATAATTGTTTTTAATGAAAAAACTTCAGAAGCCTTGATTACAGGCTTTTCGTCTTCATTAAACACTTCTACATTAACCCAAAATTCATCAAAAATATTATCAAAAATAAAATGAAGCCCACTATTGTATATTCGTTGAATGCTGCCTATTTTATTGCCTTTAAAATCCGTTATTGCGATTTTTTTTCGGCTCTTGCGAAGAATTGGCTTTATAAACTGTTAATGAGACATTATCTCACCACTTTGCTGTTTTTTATAAAAGAACTTTGATTAAGGGATTTGAAACATATACTTCAAGGAATGCACTGATCAAAATTATCATGCTTACCGTTGGAAGGAGATACTTCAGTGCTTTCTTATAGAAAGAAGAAATGTGTATCCGGTTCACCTCACCTTTGGCGTAATGAAATAATAGGTTTATATGGCTAAGCGTAAAACTAAGAAGAATGCAACCGATAAGTAACTCACAGAAGCCATGGGTAAATGAGGAAAAATAATAAATTACAGGATTTATCCCTGCTTCATGCGCTCCCTGCGCGATGATTAGGGGAATTTTAATGATAAATATCAGGGATAGTCCAACAAAAGATAATAAAAAACCTGCAAGAGTATAAGCAAGATTATTTAAAAAGATAAATAGAAACTCACTTAACCCCATTACTGGTATTTGCTTAGTTATCGAGGAGGAGGAAGGGGAGGCGAGTATATTAAAAACAACAATAAAAATCAACGAACAAAGCAAATATAAGATGGTAAATGTCCTATTTCCTTTCATCCGTTTTATACCTGAATTTTATTCATATTCATATTTATTTTATCCGTTAACCTAAGAGCATCTATTATAGCGTATATCCATATAATGAGCATGGCAAACAATCCTATCACGAATGAAGACAATAAAATAGAGATGATGTTCAAAAAAATAAACATTCATGAACTCTCGTTCGCAAACCTAGCATGAAAATAGCGAGGGTTTAGTGGTCGGACCTATTTCCCATACTGCTACTACATGACGCGAAACACGTTCTTTTTAATGGTGGTGTAACCCCGACAAATAAACTGTTGAGGATGAGTTCTGTGTACAAACCTGTGCTGGCTCTGTATGCCCAATCAGAGAACCGCGAACAGAAAAATGCTCAAGCTCGAATTCATCCGCCGTCATGTATTTCAGTTATGGAGGGAAGCCAAGATGGAAGTATTGCTTGAACGCTGTGCTGGAATGGACGTTCACCAAGAGACAATCGTCGTTTGTGTGATGACCACAGATGCTGCGGGGGAGGCCCACAGCGAGATCCGAACCTTTGGAACGATGACCAAACATCTTTTCGAACTGCTTAAGTACCTGGAGTCCCAAGGCGTTACACACATCGCAATGGAGAGCACGGGAATCTATTGGAAACCTGTCTACAACATCCTTGAAGGCTACTTCACCGTCGTACTGGCGAATGCGCAGCGCATTAAGAATGTTCCTGGCCGCAAGACGGATGTTTGTGATGCCGAATGGATCGCGAAGCTGCTTCGAGTCGGTCTAATTGAGCCCAGCTTTGTGCCATCCGAGGACTTAAGGGAGCTACGGGACCTCTGCCGACTTCGAAAAAAACGAATCGGCTCCCTAACAGCGGAGAAAAACCGAATCCAGAAGTATCTTGAAGCAGGTAACGTCAAGCTAGGCAGTGTCATCTCAGACGTATTCGGTGTATCCGGGCGCAGTTTGTTGCAACGCTTAATCGAAAAAGGTTACGTTGACGCGGAAGATGTTGAAGCGAGCGTCAAGGGTTCGATCAAGAACAAAAAAAGTGAAGTTACTGACTCTCTTTTTGGCACGATGACCCCGCATCAAATTCGATTGATTAAAGATTGTTGGGAGCATATCGAATACTTAGAGAAGTCCATTGCTCGGTTGGAAGCCGAAATTAACGATCACTTGGAGCCCTATCGGACGGAGTACGAACTGCTTCAGACCATTCCAGGTGTTAGCGAACGAACAGCTGCAGCACTCCTTGCAGAAATCGGGGCCGATATGGAGCAATTTCCATCCGCAGATCACCTTGCCTCTTGGGCTGGCGTAGCACCCGGCAACCACGAGAGTGCAGGCAAAAAAAAAGTACAAAAAGCGTAAAAGGCAATCCTCATGCAAAAGTGACACTATGCGAAGCGTCTTGGGCAATCGCTCGCTCACGAAACACGGTCTTGGCAACAAAGTTCTGGAAGATTGCTTCACGACGAGGAAAGAAAAAAGCTTGCATTGCCATTTCACGTAAGATACTTATCATTGCTTACCACATGCTGAAGAACAAACAAATTTACATCGAAGGTGGACCACAAGCACCACTCATGCAGATCAACTAACCTTACAGCATTGACGAAACATAGCGATTTTAAACAAGGCCCCTTCAAAGAAGGTGGACCGGGCATCTTATGGTCATTTCTCAGAAAATTGCTGCTTTTTAAAGACGATAATCGTTCATGAGTGCGTTTGGATTTTCACAGAAAAAATTAATCCTTTCTGCACTTTTCCTAAATACAAATGTCCTAGGCCCGGAAAAACAAAAGACAAGACGCCAGCCATCCATTTTTTCTTCATATTACATAATATTCCCTTTCATTTCAAAATAATACAAAATTAATTGATTTTAACGTTATGTTATACATCACTGGCCGGTTTGTAAATAGGTCTAATTACTCAAATGAAAACTATAGTATTTTTTGGTATTTTTTCGTCAAATTGGGTTGGATTTTCTCTTTTCCCACCGAAATAGCATACTTTTAAGCATATAAACCGTATTTATGGTTTAAATTCCAATTTATCCATTTTACATGTATTACACTTTGTTGTGACGACGTCAACTAATCTTGTGAGAGGAGACATTCTAAATGTTATACAATTTTTTCGTATCTGGAACGGGTGAAGCAGGTGTTGCACAATCTATTGTCAACGTCATCAAGAGTAAATTTAATATTGCCGGTGAAGTAGCCCATCTATTAAATAATCTTACGTTCAAGCTTAAAGTCATTTATCGTTCCTTTGACGGCAATTTTTCTTGGGCAGATCTTGGCGGCGCAATTCTTGATTTGGGCCAATTAATTCTTACATTTGTTCCGGCTGCTAAACTTACAAAAGTCGTTTCAGCCCTGTGGGACATTTCATCTATCCTGTAATCATCACACTATAATCTATAACTGATGATGTTGGCGTCGTCATCGGCGTTACTTCATATCATGTCGGATTAAGTTATGGCCAACCTCGACCTTCAAATAGCGGATGGCTCCGGCCATAGGCACAAAAAAGGGATGCCGCCGGCCTCTTCAGGCCGGTGCATCCCTTGTCCATGCTGGGAGGGCAATTAGAACACTTGAACGACTTCCGTAATGCCTTCCACTTCTTCTACCAATGCGCGTTCAATACCCGCTTTGAGGGTAATTGTGGAGCTTGGGCAGCTGCCGCATGCGCCCATCAGGCGCAATTTGACAATACCGTCCTCGACATCGACCAATTCGACATCCCCGCCGTCACGCTGCAGGAACGGACGCAGTTTATCGAGCACTTCCAGCACTTCATCGTACATGCTGTTCTGTGTTTGTTCACTCATCTTTCGCCAACTCCTTTCATCCATGCTCCTTTTATTATATTATAAAGCTAATCGAAATCAAAGGCACGACATGAAAGCGGGGAAACATCTATGCGTCCGATCATAGAAATATGCGTGAATAACATGCATCAGGGAACGGACCAGTTGATGAAGCGGCTCGCCGATCTTCCGGATGTCGATGTGATCGAATACGGCTGCCTCGGCAATTGCGGAGAGTGCTTCCTGTTCCCATATGCTTATGTGAACGGGGAAATGGTGGCCGCGGAGACCGCGGAGCAATTATATGATGCGATTATGGAGAAAGCCAGGGAAATAAAAGCATGGGAGCAGCCGGACGCCGATTGACGCCGCTGCTCCCATTCTTGTCTCGCGGTTATCCGAAATGCTGCTTGGACATCCACAGCACGCCGCTCTTGATGACGCGCGGAACGTATCCGACCATCGTGCGCTTGCCGAGCAAGCCGAAGCCTGCTTTCTTGCCGAGGGAGCCGAGCACGCCCTTGAGCTTGATCTTACCCAGATGCGGCGTCTCGTTCTTCCAGATCGCCTTGATGACATCGGCAATCTGCTCTCCTTGGGCTCCGGCCGCTTGCGCGCTCGGGGAGAACGGCAAGCTGGCGCAGTCGCCGACCACGAATACGTTCGGATAATCCGGAATCTGATGGTGCGCATTCAGCAGCACGCGCCCTTGCGGATCTTTGGGCACCCGAAGCGCCTGGACGACCTCCACCGGCTGTATGCCGGCGGTCCATACCGTAGCGTGAGACAATATCTCTTCTTCCTTGTCTTCCGTGCGGTTATAAATGACGCCCTTGTCCAGCCGGCTGACGTGGACATGCGAGCGGAGCTCCACATCATGCTCACGGAACCAATCCGATACGTAGCGGGACAGCTTCTCCGGGAAGGCGGACAGCACCCGTCCGCCCCGGTCCAGGATCCGGATATTCAGATCGGGACGGCTCTCTCGCAATTCCGCCGCCGTCTCGACCCCGCTTAGTCCGCCTCCGACGATGCTGACCTGCCCGTATGGCTTGACGTCGTTCAAGCGCTGATAGGTCTGCCTCGTGCTGGAGAGCGATTGAATGCTGCAGCCGAACTGTTCCGCGCCGGGAATGCCATGGTACTTGTCCGTGCAGCCCAGGCCAATCACCAAATAATCGTATGCCATGGCGTCATCATGCTCGAAATGAATCAGCCGGTTGTCCAAATCGATGGCTTGGACATTGGCGTAATGAAGCTGGACGCGCGGATCGATCGGAAAGGATACGCGAATATCGATATCCGGAACCGTCCCGGCCGCCAGCGCGTAGTACTCGGTCTTCAATCCCTGGTATGGCATGCGGTCAATCAATACAAGCTGTACGTCAGAGGGAAGCTCGCCCTCTAACAACCGTTGAATAATGGCCAATCCTCCGTAACCGCCACCTAATATGACGTATCGTTTCATCCGTTCGACTTCCCCCTATGATGCCGGAATAATAGATAAAGTGCCGTCATCGACAGCGCCTACGTCGTATGGCTCCTCTCCTGAAAACGGGTTGCTCGTGCAATGATGCCTGTCTATTTTTATCTATTTATCTCTGTTCCTATCTCCCAAATCCATAGCTTGGCCTGCGATACCCATGCTACTCGTAAACCTTCACTTCATTGTAGAAGGTATCTCGCTCCACCGGAATGCGGCCTGCGCCCTTCACGAGCCAGATCAACTCGTCGCGCGTCAGTCCTTCCGGCGTCAGCGCGCCTGCGGCATGGCTGATCCGCTCCTTGACGAGCGTGCCGTGCACGTCGGAGGCGCCGAAGGTGAGCGCCACCTGGGTCAACTGCGTGCCGATGTTGATGAAGTACGCCTTGATATGCTGAACATTGTCCAGCATGAGACGGCTGATCGCGATCGTCTTCAGGTCCTCGTACGCGGAGTTGCGCCGCTTGATGCTCGCTTTCGGGCTCTTCGGCTGCATCGAGAGCGGAATGAAGACCTGGAATCCGTTCGTCTCGTCCTGCAATTCGCGAATCTTCATCATGTGGCGCACCCGATCCTCATGCGATTCGATCGCCCCGTAGAGCATCGTGGTGTGCGTCTTCATGCCCAACTGATGCGCCGTGCGGTGCACCTCCAGATACCGGTCGACACCGGCCTTCTCCACGCGCATCTTCTTGCGGTATTCATCCGACAGAATCTCCGCGCCGCCCCCCGTCAGCGACTCCAGACCGGCGTCCATCAGTTGGCGCAGCACTGCTTCGATGCTCAAGCCGCTGATGCGGGTGAAGAAGTCGATTTCGGCAGCCGTATACGCTTTGAGCGTGACTTGCGGGTATTTCTCCTTCAGCACGCGCAAGGAATCGACATAGTATTGGAACGGCACATGCGGGTTATGGCCGCCGACGATATGGAATTCCCTTACACCCGGATGGATGTGCTGGTCGACATAATCGATCATTTCCTGCCCCGACAGCGTGTACGCTCCTTCTTGTCCCTGATCCTTGCGGAAATTGCAGAAGGCGCAGTGCGCTTCGCAGACGTTGGTAAAATAGAGAGACATATTCTCGATGAAGTATACTTTCTTCCCGTTCTTGCGCAAATTGGCGAGATTCGCTAATTGGCCCAAGGTCAACAAGTCGTCCGTCTCATACAAATATACACCGTCTTCCAGCGTCAAGCGTTCCCCACGCTCGACCTTGTCCACTATTTCGGCCATGCGGGTATCCGCATGACGGGCGATGACCGTTGTCATGCACAGGCCTCCTTCTCATTCATCTGCTCCTGTCCGTCACTGGCATCCGGCTGCGGGCATCCCATCGGCACTTGCGCAAATGCGGGAGTCCGCATCGGAACCGAGAGGCCGGTTGCCGCCAGGCGTGCGGCATATGGCCGCCTTGCCCGGCAGAGCAGTCTTGCGCCAGCCGGCGGGCCGGCGCGATCCATTTCCGAACAAAATAAAAACTCCTCGGCGAAATGTAAATTCCGTCGGAGCTTTCAGTGAAACATATCACAGCTTCCGTAGTCACCTTCATTATACTCTTGCCTACCAGAAGGGGCAATACATGATGCGGGATAGCGGCGAACGGGGAATCGTTCTCTTGTAACGATGCGGCGGGATGGGTATACTTAATACTACAAGGAGGGATTAGAATGATTACAATCAGCGATCAGGCGGTTGAGAAAATAGAGGAAATGATAGCCCAGGAGGAGAATCCGGCTTTGTTCCTGCGCATCGGCGTGCATGCCGGCGGCTGCAGCGGCTTCTCTTACGGCATGGGGCTGGACGATCAGGAGAGCGCCGATGACGTGCATATGACGTTCGGCCAGGTGAAGGTCGTCGTCGACAAAGAGAGCATCCCTTTCTTGAACGGACTCGTTATTGATTACAAGGAGTCGGGAATGTCCGGCGGCTTCACGATCGACAACCCGAACGCCATCGCCACCTGCGGCTGCGGCGCGAGCTTCCGTACCGCTCTGGCGGAAGGCAAGGCGGAGAAGTGCGACGATTAAACGCAGTTGTGCGGTTTATCCAATCGGAGATCTGAACGGTTGCCTTGGCGTTAGCTGAACGTGAAGAAGCGAAAAGGGTGCGCTTCACACGGCGACGGTAAGCAATAACAACCCCGAGATTGTATTAGTAACAACCTTAATTTCGGTGTTTTAGTACTGTTAATCACGGCCTCTCTAGCGGTAGATTCGTTAAACACCGTTACGGGAGGTTTTTATTTGCTAAGTTAACGCTAATTTTTGCGTTAGAACACGGTAGTTATCGTTTGAGCAGATGGTGGAAGGATAATTCTAGTTTACTTCCGTCTGAAAAATAGGATATAATTGCCATGCAATAGAATGGCTTTATGGGCGGTCGGCTAGTCTCCCGGGAGGGAGGTGATGCCTGTGAGCGTATATGAAGCGCTATCCGTTATGTTCCAGTCTGGAATATGGATATTCGCGTTATTGATGTTCGTAATAACGCTGCTGATATACCTGCACACAAAGAAATAGACCGCCCTCCGGAAAAGGTTAACGGTCTATTCCTTTAATACTTGCCACAGCCACCGCCTTTGAAGCGGCTATTGCACTGGAGTCGTGTTACCGCACGGCTCCTTTTCTATTTATATGATAACATAGCGTTTTTTAAACGTCTACTTTATTTGGCACCTGTGCACATCCATGTCGCCTCCCGAGGGGGGCAGCGCCCGCTCGCGAGGTTTTTCGCTCAGATGAAGCAAAAAACCTCCAGCTCCCCGTGAAGAAGGCTGAAGGTTCTTCCGGGGCGGCGAGCTAGCGGACGGCGTTATGGCCGCCCCGGCTCCTTGAGCGTCTTGCCGAGCAGGACCATAAGCCAGATGATGGCGGCGCCCACAATCGCATGCCCCAGTCCGGCCATATGGTTCAGGCCGTTCATGTCCCGGCCGAGCACCTGCAGGATGCCGCGCGCCGCCATCGTCCCGATCGTAATCAGCATGCCCGCATTATACACATAGTACCACGCCGTGAATGAGCGGACCTCGTGGACGCGGAACTGGCGCGCCAGGATGAGGAGCACGAGGAAGAAAAGAAAGCCGAGCACGAGCAGATGGGTATGCAGCGGCTTCAGCATGGTATAGTCCGTAAACCCGTTATGCTTCGTGAACTCTCTGAAAAAAACACCGGCTGCCAGCCCGAGCACAGCATAAATAAATGATGTCACATACAGCTTTTTAATGGTGCAATCCCTCTCTCCATGTCATTTTGGGGAACGGCTTGCCGCCCGGCAGCAGCAAGCCGCCGGGCAGCGGCCGAGGCGGGAGCAAGCCGCCGGATCTCCCATCGCCTCTGCGTTCGCGTTATTGTGGCGGGAGGGCTGCAGGCTCTTCCCCAGATTGTCTTGTCTCGTCTCTACGAGACAGTGTACCTGCCTCATATGAACGGAATATGAACGGAAGGTAACAAATTCAGAGGATCCGATCCGCGCCGCCGCATGGATTGCTGCCTTCCTTCAAGGAAGCGGACGGGCCATGCATGCGCTAAGCGGAAGCGCCGGAAGGCTTGGCCGGCAGCAGCACGGTGAACGCCGTCCCTTCTCCGGCTGCGCTCGCGGCGCGAATCGATCCGCCGTGCAAATGGACGATGCGCTCGGCGATCGAGAGTCCGAGGCCGGTTCCGCTTTGCGAGCCTCGCTCCGGAGAGCTTGATTTATAGAAGCGGTCGAATATATAGGGAAGATCCTCGGCCGGGATTCCTTTGCCGGTATCGCGAATAACGACCTCGGCGCTTCCGTTCCCATTTATTCCACATTGTACATAAAGGCGTCCGCCCGTATCTGTAAACTTGATCGCATTGGCGAGCAGGTTCGTCCACACTTGATGAAGCAAGCCGGCATCGCCGGACATTTCCGTCTTCTCGAGTTCGAGATGGAGCTCCAGCTTCTTCTCCGACCATTGGGGATCCAGCGTAATCAACAGTTCCCGAAGCTGCTCGTCGAGCCGGAACGGCACCCGCTTGAGCGCCTCCTGGCCGCGGTCGAGCGACGCGAGCGTCAGGAGCTGCCGGCTTAGCCCGGACAAACGCTCGCTCTCCACCGCGATAATATGGAGATATTTGCGCTCCTCTTCCGGGGGGAGCGGGTGCTCAAGCAATTGGGCCGCGAGCCCATGAATCGATGTAAGCGGGGACTGGATCTCATGGGAGACGTTGGCGACGAACTGCTTCCGCATCGTGTCGGCCTGCTCGATGGATTGGGCCATGCGCGTGAAGCGGCGGGCCAGCTCCCCGATCTCGTCCTGGCGGTGGACGTCAAGCCGCGTCTCATATTGTCCGCGCTCCAGCTCGGTGGTTGCCTTCGCCAGCCGGTTGACCGGACGGACGATATACCGGGACTTGATGGCGATAAGCACGAGGCTGAATATGAAGGTGACGGCGAGCAGCACAGCGAGCAGCAGGCGGATCTCCTCCGTCTGCTGCACCATATCCGGGCGGATGAACAGCGCGTACCGGCCGTCCTGCGCCTCCAGCGGAAGACCGTAGCTGAACTCCAGCTTGTTCTCGAAAATATTCGGGATGAACCACCGCTGCTTGTTCTCCAGCAGGCCTTTGTAAACTTCGCCTTCAAGCACGCGCCGCACCGCTCCCTCCGGCAAGGTCGCCTCCTTGAAGGCGCGGCCGAACGCGGCGGCTTGCCCGTCCTCATCGAACAAATAGAGCTGGTACCCCATCCCGGAGAGATGCTCCATATAGGAGGCGAGCTTGTCCGGGGACGATTCCGCGGCGAAAAAGGAGAGGGAGCGCCCGATATCCTGCATCTTCTCCTCGTAATTTAGGTTAAGGGTATGGCCGTATGCCAGATTGGCCGTGAGGAGTCCGACCGCGAAGCTGAGGAGCACGATGACGATGGAACTGGTCACAATCGTCGCATATAATGATCTCATGCGCCGCGAACCTCCAGCTTGTAGCCGAGTCCCCGGATGGTGACGATGCGGAAGTCGTCCGTCGCCTCATGCAGCCGATCCCGCAGACGTTTAATATGGACATCGATCGTCCGGCTGTCGCCGGTGAAGTCGGCGCCCCAGATCTGAGCGAGAAGCTGGCCGCGGGTGAACAACCTTCCGGGATGGGCGGCCAACTGCGCCAGCAGCTCGAATTCCTTGCGGGGCAAGGTCCATTCCTGCCCGCCGGTCGTCACGATATAGCTCGCCCTGTCGATGATCGTATCATGGAAGCGTATCGTTGCGGCCGATACAAGCTGATAGCGCCGCAGGAGCGCCTTCATGCGGAACAGAAGCTCCTTCGGCTCGAACGGCTTGACCAGATAATCGTCGGTGCCGGCTTCATAGCCCGCCGCCTTATCCTCCAGCTCGCCGCGGGCCGTGAGCAGAATGACGGGAATATCGTAATGCCGGCGGATATCGGCGCAGAGCGTCCAGCCGTCCACGCCGGGCATCATCACATCGACAACGGCGATATGAACCGTTTCTTTTTCCAACAGAAGAGAAGCATCCAGGCCGTCAGCCGCCTCGATCACCTCATATTGCTCCCGTTCGAGAATCAAGCGCAGCAGGGCCCGAATATGCCGATCGTCGTCCGCGACAAGCACTCGAATGCGCATCCGTATGCACCACCTTGAATGTAATAAATGTAATAATTTTCACATAAACCGGAAACGACGGCTCTCCATATAGGAAATCCTTGGAACCGCGGATGGCGGCTTCCAAGGATCTCGTTGTTCGCTACAGAAACGTTTTGTCGATCATTATCGCAATCAAATAAAAGCAAAATAAGGAAAATAACCAGCATCCTGCCCCAAGCAAACGATGTTGCTTTTTCCAAAATTGAAAGCCGAGTGCCAATATTCCGGCATTGACCAGAACCAGCACCACGGACATGCCGACAATGGCAATCCAATACAGCACTTCAAATACGGCGGCCGTCGTCATGGAAAGTCGCTCCCATCTTCAATATTGCAATCCCTCTTCAACCTTATCCATACGATACCATCCCGCCTATACAATGACAAGACGACGAGGACGGTGAAATGTGTCGAATTGCAGCGCTCCGGAATTGTAAGGCGGAAGCGGGGAAGGCATGTCCCCAAAATAAGGCGCGTGCCGTGGACAATCATCCAAGAATGAGCGGGCGTCATTGAGTATGTATAAACTAGAAGCTCGTAGACGAAAGGGGATAGACGCATGGAAGGACGACAGTTAGCCAGCAAATGGCTGAAGACGGAAGCCTTGCTTGGAAATTCGCAGGTTGCGGATCATATCCCGGCCACGCGGATATACAACACTTCCAATTTGCATCAAATGCTGAACCAGTACGGATTTGTCGTCATCAAGCCGATCGTGGGCGGCGGCGGAACCGGCGTCATCAAAGTCACGATGGAAGGCGGCAATTATGCGTACACCTATATGGCAAAGACGCGCTCCTTTATCGAGTTCGATGCGATGGTCCGCTCGCTCTCCACGGTGAAGAAGAAGCGCAGCTATATTATTCAGCGCGGCATCCGGCTCGCCACGATTGGCGGACGGCCGATCGATTACCGGGTCAAATTCGTGAAAACGAGGGGGAGATGGATTTGCCGGGGCGTTGTCGGCAGATTGGCGCGGCACGGCCTCTTCGTGACGAATCTGTGCCGGGGCGGGACGCAGCTCGGCGGGGCGGAAGGGATTCGCCGCTCCTTGTCCGGCCGGCTGGTCGGAGCGAAAAGAAGAGAGATGCTGCGCCTTTCGCGGATGTGCACCCGAATATTGGAGGGGAAGTACCCTGGCATTAGCCAGCTCGGCTATGATTACGGGATCGACAAATCCGGACATATCTGGATCTTTGAAGTGAATACGCGCCCGCAATAGCGAGCATTCGCGATGCGGGCGGCTTCCGCGCTTGCCGCGAATAGAGTGATAGATTTCATTTGGGGTGAACGGGATTATGATTAAAGATTTTTATCCAAATTTCAGCAAAAATAGATGTGAATAAAGCTATCCACATCATCCCCAGTGATTCAAGTCCTTTTTCGACGGTTATCAACAAGTTAAACACATATCTTCCACAATTGGCTGTGGATAACGGAACGCTTGTTCCTGAGAAAACAACCATGATATGATGATGGGGCATTAAGGAAACTTTTAGGAAAGGTTGTGATTAGGATGGCTTTGCTCTCCGATGAATTGCTTATGGATTCCTATGAGCAGGCAATCAAGCTGGGACTAGATGATGACTTCATCGCGCTGCTGCTTGCCGAAATTCAGAAACGCCGCCTGCATCCGACCCTCTTCCACAAACCGGTGCGCAGATAGAATTGCCGGTTATTCGTGATCCTTACTCCCAAGACAGGCCATTGACGGTTGATGACGTATTACAGTGCTCACAATATAAGATATGCACACACAACCGGCTGCTAGAACGATCCTTGAGATGGAGCGGGAGCGTCTCATTGGCGTCCTCCACTTGGTTATAAGGAGAGTAAGGTCCATAATAATCTTCCAGTTTGCCGCTGTCGACGGCTGGGTTCAAACAGTTCGGACATTGAAAAAGCACGTGACTGGTTATGCCGTTGCATAGTGGACAAACATGAAACAAGGGTATCCTCCTCCGTTAGATACAGATTAGGAGTAGGATACCCTTTCTTTCCTTTTCTCATGACAAGCCGTTAATATTGCGCGATCTGCGCCATTCTGCGCCGCCAGGCCGGCCGCTTACATCTTCATGTTGCTGCTGTGGCCCGGGGACAGCTTGGCCGTCGGATCGATATACACCTTCGCGTTGTTCACCGCTGTCGGCGCTTCGCCGAATCCGACCGCAATCAATTTGAGCTTGCCGGGATATGTCGTAATATCGCCTGCCGCGAATATGCCCGGAATGTTGGTCTCCATCCGGGTGTCGACGACAATCGATCCGCCTTCAATGTTCAAGCCCCATTCGGCAATCGGCCCCAACGAGGATACGAATCCGAAGTTAACGATGACCGCATCGACATCGATATCCATCGAGCCCTTGCTCTTCGTATCGGTGATGGTCACCCGTTCCACGCGACCCGCGTCTCCATGCAGGGCGGTAATCTCCTTCGGCGTCAGCACTTGCACCTTCGAGCTCATCAATTGCTCGACGCTGTGCTCATGAGCGCGGAATTTGTCGCGGCGGTGAATCAAGGTCACCTGCTCCGCGATCGGCTCCAGCATCAAGGCCCAGTCTACGGCGGAATCGCCGCCGCCGCTGATCAGGACGCGCTGACCTTTGAACTGCTGCAGATCGCTGACGAAATAGTGCAGGTTCGACTTCTCGTACTGCGCGGCTTCCGGCAGTTCGAGCCGGCGCGGTTCGAAGGCGCCCACGCCCGCGGTGATGATCACGGCCTTGGCGTGGTGGACCTGCTTATCGGTCGTGATCGCGAAGAGGCGCTCATCGAGCTTCTCGACCTTAAGCACCTTCTCTTCCAAGCGCACATCGGGGTGGAAATGATCCATCTGCTGCTTGAGCTGATTGACCAGCTCCTGGGCCGTAACCTTCGGGAATCCGGCTACGTCGTAAATGTATTTCTCCGGGTACAGGGCTGCCAACTGTCCTCCCAATTGAGGCATGCTCTCGAGCAGCCGCACGGATGCTTGACGCATGCCGCCGTAGAAGGCGGCAAACATTCCGGCAGGACCGCCACCAATAATAAGAATATCTACAATATCTTGTTGTGAAGCTGGCTGTGAATCCAAGGCAGAGCACCTCCAAAATGACGATGTCAGACCACGTGATCATGGTCATTGTGCAATCCGGCACATTATCCATTATAAACCTAGTACGGAGAGAAGGAAACAATGCATTTGAAAATGTTTCAAGTCATGTCAGCGGTTTTCAAAAATAAAATGTGGTACAATATAGGAAAGAAGGAAGAAGACGAAAATATCGACCCATAAATTTACAGTTTAAAAAAACAAACATGTAAAACGCTTACATTTTGGATTCGGTAAAAATGATGCTGTCAATCGTCTGTGAAAATGTCACTTTAACTGTGCTATGAAAATGTCACTTGTGTGATCAGAGGTCAGCCTTACCAGGTGACCTCTGCATAGCTATTATGTTGCGAATACATTGCATCTTGGAACGAACTGTTTTTTGTGGTACGCTTATTTTTAGTGTTATCATACGTGGTTTTCCACGGATGATTCTGGGCGGGTTTGCGTGGCGACGCAGAACTCGCCTTTTTTGATCCAGACGTCTTGCGCTGTGGCTTCTGAGTTTCTTTGAGTGCCCAGGGCTGGCCTTGGTGCCACAACAATACATCCCCTGTTAACGTCTCCCGCACTTCAACCGTCGTTTTTGCATCCAGACGAAGGGAAGCAGGCTGGGCAAGGGTATAGCACTTTCCGTTGTACGAGAGGGTGTTTCCGGTCCCGAGTTGCCGATAATTGCGAAGCGTGAACACATGATTTAAATCGATAGACGGATCAAGCTTCAGGTAAGCCGAATCGGTCATTTTTGGCTCTATGGCAAATTTGTGATTGTGCTTCTGCAATAGGCTGGGCAGAGCCGCGTTCGCCTCTTCCAGCGTCTTGATGCCAAGAAGCCGCAGTTCGATCACCAAGCGATCCTGAAATGTTTGCCAGAGGCGTTCTACCCGTCCCTTGGCTTGCGGTGTAATTGCCTTGATGTGCTCAATATGCAAGTCAGCCATCGCTTTGCCGAAGTGGGAGAGCGGTTTGGTCTCCCCAGCGAGCTCTTGCTCGAGCGTCAGCTTTTCGTTAGGCGACCGGAAAATCGTATGCCGATCACTGTAAAGCCCAAGGGGAACCCCGTATTTTTCTATCCCTTGCTGCATGACTAGAGAGTAGGCCTCCCGGCATTCGTTCGGACGAAAGACGGCACCGACAACGGTACCTGTTGCATCGTCAATCGCAGCATGCAGCGTAAAGGATGAAGCCCGATCCTCCAACCATGCATAAGGAGTTGCGTCAATCTGCCACAGCATGCCGGCTTGCGGTTTGCGTTCCCGTGGCGGATGGGCTTTACTGCGACGCCGCTGCTTGGCTTGCTTGAGCCCACTAGCCAGAAGGATACGTCTCACGCTGGAAGCGCTCAGTGTCAACGATTCATGCTCCTCAAGAAGCTCTGCGAAGTGGCAGCAATTGCTTCCGTAATACTTGGCTGTGTACAGCTCAACGATTCGTTCCTTCACTTCATTGGGAAGGGCGTGATGAGGCTGTTTCCCCCGATTCTTGTGTATAAGTTCTTGTGCTCCTTTTCCGGATTGGTATTTCTTCTTTAGCCGAATGACTTGGCGTTCTGATAAACCCAGCGCTGCCGCTCCCTCCCTATTGGTCATCCGCCCATCTATGATTTTCTCCACAACGAGTACCTTCTTCATTTCTGCTTTCGTCAATGTCAATATCTCCTGTCCCATAGTGACATTATCTCAGAACAGTTATAGGGTGACATTATCACAGAAGAACAACATCGGTAAAAATGATGCTTGTATTTTAGCTGGAAACTCGATATCATTGCATGTGGATTGTATACAAAGTTCGATAAATTGTCGATGATGCAATTCATAGCGGCGCTTCTTTTTTACAACATTGCGCAGCACTAGTTTGTTTTTTTTTGTGGGGATTTTCACATTTCCACAACGACTTATTATAAATGGGCGTCGAAGCACAGCCGATTCTTTTCCTGCGGGTCCACAGAGTCGGCTCAAGTTGATTTACCCGACTGGAAGGAGCAAATTACGATGAGCAACATACCTAAAATCGTCATTTTAGGCGCGGGTTACGGTGGCATCATGGCAGCTCAGCGGCTGCAAAAAGAACTGAATTACAATGAAGCGGATGTAACGCTGGTCAACAAACATGACTACCATTACTTCACGACTCATTTGCATATGCCTGCTGCCGGTACAGACTCCTATGAGAATGCGCGCGTATCGATTTCGAAGCTGATCGACGAGTTCAAGATCGATTTCGTCAAATCGACCGTGAAAGAAATTCGCGTGCAAGACAAGAAGGTCATTTTGGAAGACGGAACGCTGTCCTTTGATTACTTGGTCATCGGCCTAGGCGGCGAGCCGGAGACATTTGGCATTCCGGGTCTGGGCGAGTATGCGTTCAGCATTCGCAGCATCAACTCGGTTCGCGTTATCCGCGAGCATATTGAGCATCAATTCGCTCTGTTCAAGCAGGACGAGAGCAAGAAGGAGCGCCTGAATTTCATCGTCGGCGGAGCGGGCTTCACCGGCATCGAGTTCGTAGGCGAATTGTCCGATCGCGTTCCGCAGCTGTGCAAGCAGTTCGATGTCGATCCGCAGCTGGTCCATATTTATAACATTGAAGCGGCGCCGACAGCGCTCCCGGGCTTCGACCCGGAACTTGTCGAATACGCGATGGACGTGCTGAAGAAGAAGGGCGTCACCTTCAAGCTGGCGACCGCCATCAAGGAATGCACGCCGGAAGGCGTCGTGCTCGCGACCGGCGAAGAGATCAAGGCGTCCACTGTCGTATGGACCGGGGGGATCCGCGGCAACCGTCTTATCGAGCAAGCCGGCTTCGAAGCGATGCGCGGCCGCGTGAAGGTCGATGAATATTTGAGAGCGCCCGGCCATGATAACATCTTTATTATCGGTGACAACTCGCTGATGATTAACCCGGCCAACGATCGTCCATACCCGCCGACGGCGCAAATGGCGATGCAGCAAGGTCCGGTATGCACAAGCAATATCGTTGCTTCCATTCGCAATCAACCGCTTAAGAAATTCGAGTTCCATAATAAAGGGACGGTAGCATCCCTGGGCAAAGGCGAAGCGATCGGGGTCGTCGGCTCGAAGAAGCTGAAAGGCTTCTGGGCGGCGCAGTTGAAAAAAGTGATCGACATTCGCTGGCTGTTCATCATCGGCGGCATTTCCTTGGCGCTTCGCAAAGGGAAGTTCTTCTAAGCGATGCGTCATTGCAGCGTGCAGGTGCGCGGGCTGCTGACCCGCCCCGAATTGGATCGCTACAACGCCTTGATGGAGGTTGGATCGTACCTGGAGCAGCAGAACCGCCACGATCTGGCCTATACAGTTCAAAAAGAAGTCGATCTGCTCATTCAACCGGCGATCGAACGGCTGAAGGAAAAAAGCCGCATGCGGGATCGCATGACGGCGGAATATTTGGCTTCTTTACAGGATGAAGAAGATTGATTCAAGATGGCACATCGTCGCCGCAGCTCGTTGCGGCGGCGTTTTTTTTGACTAGACATAAATATTTTTGATTGAACCTGATATAAAACAACTATTTTTTTGATGTTTATGGTCCGTGCTATAGTGTAACCAATCAACTGATGCCCGTGAGGTCATCCTGATCTGTTCGATTGCCCATGAGGCGGAAATCCAATTTGGAGGTGGAAGCGGTTTGCGTATCACATCAAATGAAAGCGGTGGCAACAACTTGTCGGGCCGCCTGGATCGGCTGCCTGTCAGTTCGCTTCACCGCAAGACGTTAGTGACGCTGGCCATCATTTATTTTTTTGAATATGCGGATTTGAATACGTTTTCTTTCGTCGCCCCGGTATTGAAAAAGGAGTGGGGGATGTCCGTCACGGAGATTGGGTGGATTACATCCAGCTCTTTTCTCGGGATGTTCATCGGTTCGGTATTCGGCGGATGGTTCGCGGACCGATACGGAAGAAAGCGGGCCATTATGATGATGACCTTATTTTTTTCCGTCTTCTCTATGCTGACGAGTGTGGCCTGGAATCCGGTCATCCTCGGAATCTTTCGCTTCTTGACCGGGATGGGAGTGTCCGCGGCTCTGATCAATTCGAGCTCGAGTTCGGAAGCTTCAGCGTATTCGCCTTCATCTCGCTGTGCTGGATCGGTTCGGCGCTTGCCTTGAGCTTCGGTCCCGCCACCAACCGGCGCAGCCTGGATGAATTCGAGAGCGGCGAAGAAGAGATCCAACCGTTCGAGCGCACCCGGGCGGTAACGGCGATGGCCAAGAACGATTGAGCAGGAAGCGAAGAGAAGATAGAGAGAGGCCACCCAGGTTTTGCTCTATCTTCTTTTTGGCGTTTCCAAGTCTCTGTTTTTCATAAAATCCACGAATTCCTTAATGAGCGTCAAATTAAGCGACTCTTTCCGGTAAATCATCCACGATTTCCGCTTCCATGGCTCGCCATGCTTTGAGGTCAAATTAATTTTGTATAAATCCTCCTGACCGCCGAGCACGATAGTCGGCAATATGGCATATCCGAGCCCGTTCAACACCATTTCCTTGCCGGTCTCCATCTTGTCTACCTCCATCGCGATGTTCGGAGGCAGCGAATACCGCTCCTTCCACCAGAGGTCCATCGTATTTTTCAGGGAAGGCTCCGTTTTATAATTGATTCGCGGGAGGCTGGGCAGGTCCTGAAGATGAATTTCATGCTTGGAGACGATGCAAATGTTCTCCTCCATCATTAAATGCTTCCCGTCCGGCCAATCATAATCGCCCCGAAGCATGCCGATATGGACATGCTGGCTGTAGACGGAATGAACGAGATTCGAGCTCCAGTCCGTCATGACCCTCACTTCCACGTCCGGGTATTGCTCCAGAAATTGCTTCAGAATGGAGGGGAGAATAGGTCGCAATACGCCTAAGCGAAGGATTCCCGTGACCTTGTTATCCATATTCCGCAAAAATTCTTTCGTCTGGCGAAGCTGCAGGCGCAAATCGATTATACCTTCGGCCAGGTCAGCCTTGACAAGAACGTCATCGATTATAAAGTCACTTGCGGCAATCTGACGGCGGCGGTCGGACTGTATGCCGCGGAAGAGGGCTACGTTGCCTTGACCGAACCAATCACGGAAGTGAAGATATACAATAGCAATATCGATAAAATAATTATCGCCGAAATTCCGGTGAAGAACGGGGCCATCCAATATGAAGGCCGGTTCAGTATCGTCGACTGCGTCAACACGATTGTCTTTGTCCGCGCGCGGGATGTCGGGCTTGCGGGCACGGAGCTTCGGGAGGGCATCAACGGCAATGCGGCGCTGCTGGACACGCTGGAGCAGGTTCGTGTCGGGGGCGGCATTCTCGCCGGGCTGATACAGCCGGATGAACCGGTCGGCACGGGAACCCATTCGCTCCCCAAGCTCGTCATCGTCGCGGAGCCGGCCGATTATATCACGTCGGCCAAGGAGATGATCCGAGCGGCGGACATCGATATTTTATCGCGCTATATTTCGATGGGAGGCCTTCATAAGGCGCATGCCGTCGGCGGGGCGTTGGCGCTTGCGGCCGCCTGCCAAATACCGGGGACATCCCCAACCGGTTGGCTGCCTCGTCCGGTTCGGCCGTGCGCATCAGCCACCCGTCAGGCACGATGTATGCGGAAGCCGCCGTCGCCCGGACCGCTTTGGATTGGCTTGTCACGCGGGCGGCATGCGGCAGAACCGCCCGCAGATTAATGGCCGGCGACGCCTATATTCCGGCCGCCCTGCTGGCATCCGCTAACTGAGCGGCTCATGGAACCGCAAAAAAACCGGGAAGCCCCTGTGGCTTCCCGGTCTGAATTTTCGTTCCCGGCTATATCACGCTACACCTTCAGCATCTCGTTCAGCTTCTCCGGTGTGAGTAAGTTTCCGACGTAGAAGGATCCGAACTCGCCGAAGCGGGCGCTCACTTCATCGAAGCGCATCTCGTAGACCAGCTTCTTGAATTGGAGCGCGTCGTCGCTGAACAGCGTAACGCCCCATTCCCAGTCGTCCAGGCCGACGGAGCCGGTAATGATCTGCTTCACCTTGCCGGCATAGCTGCGGCCGATCATGCCGTGGCTTCGCATCATGGCGCGCCGATCGTCCATCGACAGCATGTACCAGTTGTCGGAGAGATCGCGCTTCTTGTTCATCGGATAGAAGCAGATATGCTTGCTTTTCGGCAGCGTCGGCTTGAGGCGGGCTGCCACTTCCGGATTATCCATCGGATCGCCGGTCGCCCCCGGCTTCGCCATATAATTGCTAAGCTCGACAATGCTCACGTACGAATAAGTCGGAATCGTATATTGTGCGAAGGAGGTTTTGTTGAAGGCATGCTCCATCGCGTTCAATTCTTCCAAGGTCTCGCGCAGATGGAATTGAACGAGATCGGCCTTCTGCCCGACGATGCTGTATACAGCGGTGCTTCCCCGCTTCTCTTCTTCGGCCTGAGTCCAATCGGACCAGAGCGATTGCAGTTCGTCCAGCGCATGCGCCCGCTCCTCGTCATCCGCCTTGTTCCACTTCGTCCAGTCGATTAAGCGAAAATCATGGAGCGCATACCAGCCTTCCAATGTTAATGCGGCTTCATTCATGTCGTGAACCTCCAATGCTTTATTATATGAAGATGTCTTCATCATCGAACATGCACAAGGCCATTGTAGCTTATCTGTCAGCCCAGGAGCAACTTGGAGGTGATAAATGTCACTGAATGTTCGTTGATTTTTGGCTTCTGTGCCAGTACACTAATACTAATCAAGGCAAATTAGTGAATTTTGGATATGCGGCAGGCCGTCGGAGTATCCACGTGGAGATAGGTTACAGGGGGATGATGATAGACATGATGGGATGGATTATGGTCATCATTTTGATGATGCTGTTCTTCGTCATGATGTTCGGCATCGGGTTTATTTTGAACATGCTGATGAAGACGACCTGGTTCCCAATCGGATTTTATATCGTTATTGTGCTGCCGGCGACCATTTGGATGCTGTGGAAGAGCGAGATGTCCTTTATCGGCAATATCGGAAGCTACGGGCTTGTCGATTATTTGACGGCGTTGGCCGGACTGGCCGGAGCCTTCGTCAGCGGCAAGACGATCGACGTGCTTCGCAAGAGCGGATACAAAATGTTTTGATAAGCTGTGCTGGGCGTGGAACGGGTTCCGCGCCTTTTTGGATCGGCAATAGCGGCCTTTCCGGGCGAAGCGTCCAGGGCTTGCAGTCGCCCCTCAGGCCTTTAAGAAGCACGGATACCGCCGGATGTGGCGCAAATGGTAAGAATCCTGCAAAAGAGCAGTAATTTTTTTACTTATGGAGAAAAATTAAGGATATTACTGCAAAAGTGCAGGAATTCGCCTCTCTCATTCTAATAGAGTCCTTTGTCGGCCGAAATTCATGTAAATTTGCAGGAATCCCCAGTTCGAACATTCGCCTCGGTGACAATCCTGTATTATTGCAGTATTTTCCTAGAATCGCAACGACAAAAGTACGCGCCTACAGCGCCGCATTGTGCCAAACAACGAGTGAAATCCGCGGAAGGAAGCAGGAGCATTAATTTCTCGGACGGATTCTCTCTGAAAATTTTCCTCAAGTAGCTAATTCCACACCTGCAAACTTCAAACTACCTACCTCCGCAGCCGCAAACTTCAAAGTGCTATCTCCATACTACCTATTTTTCGCAGCCGCAAACTTCAAGTAAGTATCTCCAAACTAACTACCTCCTCAGTGGAAAACTTCAAAGCAGTAATCTCCAAAGAAGTTGTCTCCAAAGAAGTTTCTCCAAAGCAGTAATCCTCAAAGCAGTTATCTCCAAAGTACCCTATCTCAAATGCAGCAAACACCAATATCGTTAATCTCTAGGGCGGCAATCTTTAAAGCCGTTATCACTATAGCAGCAAGCTATAAAGCAGTAATTTTCAAAATCATGATCTTCAGAGTTGATCTCTTCTAGGTTGTTCTCTTCAAAGTCTTTCCCCTCATAGCCGTTCCTTTTCAACGTTGCTATCCCCAATGTCGTTATCCCCGTTATACCCAATATAGAATAGTATCCCTGTGTGTAGATATTTATCCTTGTAGCCAGCCCGCCAGGGTGTTTTAGTGGAATGTATAGAGCTTCTGGCAATATTTTGATCGGCGGCAACAGTAGCTCCGGCGGCCAGGAGGGAACGAAGTTGGAGGTGATGCAGCAAGATGAGGATGTTGGCCTTCCGGAAGGCTTGATTCATGTTGATATGAAAAGGAGGAATGTAAGGAAATGAGGGCAGCGAAACGCAAAGCACTGGTTTGTCTCTTCGTGATCGCCTTGCTCTGTTCCGTCTTCCCGGCAAGCGTCTTTGCGGCCCCTGCCTGGGCGCCGAATACCGCTTACCGGGCCGGCGATGTCGTCACCTACGGCGGCGCCGACTACAAGTGCATCCAGCCGCACACATCGCTGAATGGATGGGAGCCGCCGAACGCGCCGGCGCTGTGGACGCCGCATGCAGGCCCCGGACCGGACCCGGAGCCGGATACCGAGCCGCCGACAGCCCCGGCGAATCTGGCCGTGACGGGCTTCACGGCCACGTCCGTCTCGCTGAGCTGGAGCGCAGCGAGCGATAATGTCGGCGTCCCCGGCTACGAGGTATACCGGAACGGGGCGCTCGCGGGAACGACCGCGCTTACATCGTATACCGTGACGGGACTGACGCCGGACACGCCGTATTCGTTCACCGTGAAGGCGAAGGATGCGGCGGGGAACGCATCCGATCCGAGCGCGGCCGTGACCGTCACGACGGCGCCGGACGGGCCGGGGCCGAATCCGATTCCCGGCAAGCTGCTGATCGGCTACTGGCATAACTTCGACAACGGCTCGACCGCCTTGAAGCTGCGCGACGTATCGCCGCAGTATGACGTCATCCATGTCGCCTTCGCTGAGACGGCCGGGGGAGACCGCTCGACCTTGAGCTTCACGCCGTACAACGCCACGGTGGAGGAATTCCGTGCGGATGTCGCCTATTTGCACAGCCAGGGAAAGAAGGTGCTGATCTCCATCGGCGGGCAGAACGGCTCGGTCGAGCTTCACAGCAATCAGGACGTCCAAAATTTCGTGAATTCATTGGAAAACATCATCCGAACCTATGGCTTTGACGGACTGGACATCGATTTGGAGGGGGGCTCCGTCTCGCTGGGCGCGGGTGACACCGATTACCGCCATCCGACGACGCCGAAAATCGTCAACCTCATTGCCGCCGTCCGGCTGCTCAGCGATCGCGTCGGCCCGGATTTCATGCTGACGATGGCGCCGGAGATCGCCTGCGTCCAGGGCGGCATCGTCGCCTACGCCGGGCCATGGGGCGCTTACCTGCCTGTCATTCACGCGCTGCGCGACAAGCTGGATTTCATTCATGTCCAGCATTATAACGCCGGCGGCAACGAGGCGCTGGACGGCCGCGTCTATACGCAGGGGACGGCCGACTTCCAGGTGGCCATGGCGGAAATGCTGCTGCGCGGCTTCCCGATCGGACGCAACCCGAACAATCCGTTCCAGCCGCTGCGGGAAGATCAGGTCGCGATCGGCCTGCCTGCCGTGCCTAGCGCCGCGCCTTCGGGCGGCTACGCCTCGGGGGCGGATATCGCGAAGGCGCTCCGCTACATCGTGAAGGGGACCTCCTACGGCGGTGCGTATAAGCTGCAGCAAGCCGGGGGCTATCCGAACTTCCGCGGCGTGATGACATGGTCGGTCAATTGGGACGCCACGAGCGGCTACGCCTTTGCGAATCAGGTCCGGTCGGCCTTCAACGGATTAAGCGGCGCCGCCGGCCTCGCCGCTGGCCCGGAACAGGCGGTCCGCATCCTCTCGGCGCCGCCAGCCGAAGCGTTGGCAGCCGAAGCGCCACTTTCGGCAGTCGGCGAAGCGTCGCTACCAATAGTCGCCAAATCGCCGACCACTGCTGACGGAGCCCTTGCCGCGGCTGCCGCATGGGCTCCGGGGGTGAGCTACGCCGCCGACGATCTCGTCTCGTATCAAGGGAAGATATACCGCTGCCGGCAGCCGCATACGTCGCTGGCGGGCTGGGAGCCGCCTAACGTCCCGGCGCTGTGGAGCTACGTCCGCGAGGGAGAAGCGCCGGAAGATAACGAACCTCCCAGCGCTCCCGCCGATCTGCGGCTGATCGCCAAGACGGCGACCAGCGTGTCGCTCGCCTGGAGCCCGGCATCAGACAATATCGCGGTGACCGGATACGACGTATACCGGGATCAGACATTGGCCGCCGCGACGAGCCGCACAAGCGCGAATGTGACCGGGCTATCGCCGGAGACGACGTATTCCTTCACGGTGAAGGCGAAGGATGCGGCCGGCAATGTCTCCCCGCCCAGCGCCGCCTTGAGCGTGAAGACCTCCGCTGCCGGCGGGCCAGATATGCTGCCCGGCAAAGTATTGGTCGGCTACTGGCATAACTTCGTGAACGGAGCGGGCTTCCTTCCGCTGCGGGAGGTTTCGGACAATTTCGATGTCATCCATGTCGCATTTGCCGAACCGGCGGACAACAGCGGGAAGATCGAATTCACGCCTTACCAATATGCTGATGCCGACTTCAAGGAAGATGTCGCTTACTTGCAGAGTCTGGGCAAAAAAGTGACCCTCTCGATCGGCGGCCAGAACGGCCACGTCGAACTGACGACTCCCGCCGCCCGCGACCGGTTCGTGCAGTCGGTGATCGCGATTATCGAGAAATACGGCTTCGACGGATTGGACATTGATTTCGAAGGGCAATCGCTGTATTTGAACCAGGGGGACACAGATCTCGATCACCCGACGACACCGGCGGTTATCCATCTGATCGAGGCGCTGCGAACCATTCATGATCATTTCGGATCGGAGCTCCTGCTGACGATGGCGCCGGAGACGTTTTTCGTCCAGGTCGGGTATACGAATTACGGCGCCGGGCAATGGGGCGGCGATCGGCGCGCCGGGGCGTACCTGCCCGTCATCCACGCCTTGCGCGACATCATCGCTTGGGTACAGGTGCAGCATTATAATTCAGGACCGGTGACCGGTCTCGACGATCGGTTCTATTCGATGGGCGGCGCCGACTTCCATGTGGCGATGGCCGACATGCTGGTGACGGGCTTCCCGCTCGCCAAAGATCCGAACCGGGTCTTCCCGGGGCTGCGCCCGGACCAGGTCGTCATCGGCCTGCCGGCCGCCAGCCAGGCGGGCAACGGCTATACGCCCCCCGCAGAAGTGCACAAGGCGCTTGATTATCTCATCAAAGGCCGCTCGTTCGGGGGAAGCTATACTCTGCGGAATCCGTCCGGTTATCCTGAGCTGCGCGGCCTGATGACGTGGTCGATCAATTGGGACCGCTTCAATCAATTCGGGTTCTCCAATCCGCACCGCGCTTATTTGGACCCGTTGAAATAATCGTCCTTCGGCAGGGAAAGAGCCGGGGTGAAGGGGGCTTTTGACAGAAGGCGGCCGCATCGCATAAAATAATGATATGCCTGCCGCAGCGAGACGGGCGGGCCAACATTCGAAGGAAAGGGCAAGGTATACCGCCGATGAACAATTAATCCGAACTGAAGCGAATCATTTTGACGATATCGATTTCAAAATGTACGTTCAGAGAGGATAGATCTGCCTGCTGGCGGATTGTCACCGGCTATGTCTTGACCGAAATTCAAGGATATCATTGCTGCTGCGCGCTTCGGCGCAGTGAGCCCCTGCGCGGGTACGCGCGGCGGGCTGGCTATCCAGCGGCGCAGGCGCTGAGACATGCAACCGGCTTCGGCCGCTTGCGAAGGGACGCTGCCCTTGGGGCATGCGCCGTCTTGCGGCTTGCCGGCATCATGGCCGGCGGTCGGGCATCCTTGAGCATTGCCGTAGCATCTATCCTCTCTGGAATCCAGGGAGGTTTTTTTATGAACCAAAATAGACATTCGGAAGGCAGGCCATTGATCCCTGCCGGCAAGCTAATATTGGAGACGAGCGGACTGGCCGCCGAGGCCGGAGACCGCCGCCTGTTCACGATTCCGGAGACGCTGCGCGTCTATTCCGGCGAACGGATCGGACTGATCGGGGCAAACGGCGCTGGCAAGACGACGCTGATCCGGATATTGGCCGGGCTGCTGGAGCCCGCGCAAGGGAGTGTCCGGCAAATGGCGTCCTGCGCCTTCGTGCCCCAGCTCGACGATATTCGGGATGAAGTCTCGGCCGAGGCGACGCTTAGCGGGGGAGAACGGACGAGACGGCGGCTGGAACAGGCGCTGCAGGGCGGCGCCGAGCTGCTGCTGCTCGACGAGCCGACCAGCCATCTCGATATGGAGCAGATGAAGCGGATGGAAGACCGGCTGCTCGATTTCTCACGGACGGGCACGCTGCTGCTTATCTCGCATGACCGGACGCTCCTGAACCGGGTTTGCACGAAAATATGGGAGATGGAGAACGGGACCCTCCATATTTATGCCGGCGGCTACGACGATTACTGCGTAGAGAAGGAACGGCTGCGTACGGAGCGCCAGCGCGAGTATGACCAGTACATCGCGGAGCGGGACCGGCTGCAGGAGATGATCGTCCAGACGAGGGTCATGGCGCAGGGCGTCGGCACCCCGCGTCCGCGCAAAGGATTGACCAGCAAGGAGATTCGTTCTGCCCGGCCTCACTTCAACCGCAAGCAGGGGAAGATGGATAAGCGGGTCAAGGCGATGGAGACGCGGCTGGAGAAGCTGCCGCAGGTGGAGCGCCCGTTCGAGCTTCCGCCTGTCGCCTTCGATGCGGAATGCCATCGGCCGCTGCGAAGCAAGACCGCGCTTGAGGTCAAGGAGCTGCGGCTGTGCGCCGGGGAGCGGGAGTTAGTGCGGGACGGCAGCTTCCGCATCCGTCCGCAGATGAAGGTGGCCTTGCTCGGGCCGAACGGATCGGGGAAGACGACGCTGCTGCGGCTGCTGAAGCAGCGAAGCGAAGCGCCGGACGGCGGGCCGGAAGAGGGCGCTTCATCCGCTATGATCCGGTTCGCGCCGAATGCGCGTGTCGCCTATTTCGATCAGAAGCTGTACTCGCTTGACCTGCAGGAGAGCGCCTTGGCGAATGTGCAGAAGTCGAGCGCTTACGACCAGACCGCTATTAGCACGGCGCTGGCCCGGCTGCGGCTCCGCCGGGACGAGGCGTTGAAGCCGGTCTGGCAGCTAAGCGGCGGAGAGAAGGTCAAGACGCAGCTCGTCAAGCTGTTCCTGAGCGAAGCCAATGTGCTGCTGCTGGATGAGCCGACGAATTACCTCGACATCGAGGCGCGCGAGGAGTTGGAGCGGGTGCTGGCCGCCTATCCGGGGACACTTCTGTTCGCGACCCATGACCGGATGCTGCTGGAACGGACGGCCACGCATGTCCTCCGCATCAGCGGACAGTCGCTGGAGCTGCTGCCGATCGAGGCGCTGCATGCAGGCAAGGAGACGCCGCCGAAGCAGGACTCGCAAGCCGCTGGCCCGGCCCGGGAGGAAGCGGCCTGGACGAAAGAGCAGCGGATGAAGGTCGAGCTGGAATGGTCCGAGCTGCTGTCCCGGCTGTCCCAGCCGATTCGCCTTGATGAGGCGGAGAAGGAGCGGCTGGAGCGGCGTTATGCCGAACTGCTCGAGCTGCGCCGGGCGATGCGATGAACGGGACATCCCGAATCGGCTGCCGCGGCTGCGGCGGCCGGACCGGACTAGTGCACGGGGCGTCCGCCATAGCCGAACGCCGTATTTTTCCCCGGACGGTTCGTCCCCAAGTATGTTACAATAGGTGAACGTGACGTGCACGGATGAAAAGGAGAGAGTGTCATGCGAATGTCCAACATGCATCATTTTACAGAGCACCATCGGTATGTGGCTTACCGGGAATTCAGCCTCAGCGAGCTGGATCGGAAGATGCTGTCCCACGTCTATCAGCCGATGGTCGGAGCATTCGCGATTGGGTTATATCATTTATTGTATCAGCATGCCCCTGCGGACCGCGTCGGCTATTCGGGCGTCGATGCGCAGCGCCGGCTGTTCCTGCTGCTTGGGCTGGAGCCAAGCGAGAAGGGGCGGACCTACTTCGTCGAACAGACCTCGAAGCTGGAGGCGGTCGGATTGCTGCAGACGTCGCGGATGCTGCTTCCGGACATGGAAGAGTACATGTACGAGTACGAGCTTCAGCCTCCGCTGTCGCCTCATGAATTTTTCCGGACTCAGCATCTGACCCTGCTGCTGCGCGACTTCGTCGGCAAGTACGCCGTGCTGAATCTGAGGGAGCAATTCAGTACCGGCGAGCCGTTCGATGCGACGGTGAAGGAGGCGGAGCGGGAAAATATTTCGATTCCGTTCTATGAACTGTTCCGCCTGAACACGCAGGTGATTGATGTCGAGCTGGAGCAGGCGCTGGATGAAGTGGCGCCGAGCCGAGCGTCCGTCCGCCCTTCGGCGGTGACCGAGGAAGCGGAGGCGCCGGCCTTGAACTACGCCGACATTATTATCCGCTTCCCGAAGCAGTCGGTGAACCGGAGCTGCGTCGAACGGCTGCGCTATGACCGGGAAGGGCTCGGCGTCATCAATTATGTCGTCCGCAAGTTCGGGCTCACGCTGCAGGAGACGGTCCGGCTTCTCGATGAAGACGGCATATTTACGGAGGATGGCCGCATCGTCATCGATGAGCTGCAGCACCGGGCGCATCTTCACTTCCGCCAGAACAAGCGCCGCGGGGAATGGCAGGAGCGGGAGCAGCAGCGCATCGGCCATCTCGCGGAGGAAGCCGCGGCCCCGCAAGAGGAAGTCCCGGTCGAGATGGAGTTCTATGTCGACGTCCCGCCGCAGTTCAGCGGCAAATGCGATATTCACCAATACAATATGATGCTTCGCAACACGCCGTACACCCAACTGCTGGAGCGGTTTTTCCCGGGCGCGGTTCCGGACTCTTTTCTGGATATGTTCACCAAGATGGATATCAATTATAAGCTCCCGGATGAAGTCATTAACGTACTCATTCATTATTTGATGACCATGCTCGCGCAGGGGGCCGAGCAGCGGTTGAACCGCAACTTCGTCGAGGCGATTGTGTCCAATATGCTGGTGAAGCAGGTCCGCACCTACGAGCAAGCGGTAATGTATATCCGCCAGCAATCCCAGCTGCAGGAGCCGGGCGCGGCCCGCTCAGGCGGCAAACCTGCTTCGCAGCGCACGCGCAGCCGCTACGGGAAAACGGCGAAGCCAGCGATCCCGATCGTGACACGCTCGCAGGAGGCGTCTTCGTCGCTGTCGCAGGAGGAGATCGACGCCGCACGGGCGCTGGCCCGCAGATTGGACGGACAAGCTTAGGCCGGCAGGCGTGCTTGCAGGCTTCTACACGATGAATATCGAAGACAGAAGATAAGTCCAGCGGTATGATGTCAAGTCCCTGATTGATGAGAATTGGAAAATTTCCTTGGCGTGCAGCAGGATCAATCCCAAAAAAGGCATCACCAAACTAGACCCAGTCGAAAATTAAGTAAAATACCATAATTTAACTGGGAATTAGAGAAGAAAATTCATGAGCCAAGGCATTATTGCTCTGTCGGCTTCACCTTCCTTCTGGGCGTATAGAGTTGGTCGTTGCGTAGCAGCACATCGACCAGACGCACAAGTTTTCTTGCCGTTAAGACGAGGGCACGTTTGTGTTGATGCTTAGGGACTTCATTGAATTTCTTCCGGTAGTACTCACCGAATTCCGGGTCGCGGTTTTTTACCGAGTTGGCAGCTTCAACAAGGTAGTAGCGAAGGAATCGGTTGCCGGAACGAATGCGCTTTGTATCTTCCGCCTCGAAGGAGCCGGATTGGTGCTTGCGCCACGTCAGACCCGCATACTTGGCCAAGGCGGCTTGATCCGTGAAGCGGTCGATGTCGCCGATCTCGGCCAGGATGCCTGCGGCATAGACCCGATCAATGCCCGGAATGGAACGGAGGCACTGGCTGCTGGAAATGCCGTCTAAAATGCGCTCAATCGCCTTGTCGAGCTCTTTAAGCTGACTCTGGATGCTCCGGATCGACTGAATTGAGGTGCCCAGCACCAAATCAATGGAATCCTCGACAACCTTCGAGAGACGGTACGAGGCCCGAGCCGCCTTTTGAATACAGCGGGCGACGTGTTCGGGATCGGGGAAACGATTTCTCCCCTTGTCCTTGAGATAGTCAGCCAAACGGGCGACATCCATATTCGCCATCTCATCCAGACTATACTTTTCCGAGAGCATTTCCATGATGGCATGGCCGAACACGGAACTGTCCACCTCCGCGCGAAAAGCATTGCACTTGTAGAACAGATTTTGCAAAAAGTATTGCTTCTCGCGGGTAAGGTTGTGTACGAGATGGAATCGCATGCGAGTGAGCCGCTGCAAGGCGATGTACTGTTCCTGCATCACGATAGTCGTCGTGAGTCTGCCAAAACGCAGGCGGTCTGCAATGATCCAGGCATCGATGCGATCGGTTTTGTCCAGGTCGGCATAAGCGTCTTTGAATTTGTTAATCAGCTTCGGATTAATGGTGAACACCTTGGCATTCAATTGTTGAAGGGCCTCATCTTCATGCAAGTACATGGCTGGATGCCAGCTGTAGACGGATGTGGCTTCAAGCCCGATATGAACCTCAGAGCAGGCTGTCTTGACCGCAGCAGAAATGATGCGATCCCGCAAGTAAGAGGCGCCGTGCAGATTGTTGGTGGTCTTGAAGGTCTCCAGGGTGTCGCCATCCGATTTCATCAAACAGGCTTCCAGTTCTTCGGAACTGACGTCAATACCGACAAAAAGCTTCAAGAGAATTCCTCCTTTCTATAAGGGATTCAGGGAACGGACTCTCCGGACTGTCTCCGGCGCACTCGCCGATCAATCACCCTCGCATATGAGAACACGCTTCGGTTCATGAGCTGCCCCGACGCTGCTACAGTCGGGCATGAGTTGCCGAAGGGAACAGCCAGCGGGTAAGAAGTGCAAGCGAGTACCGGAGAAACAGACTTAAAAAGTAGATTGGACTACAGGAGGGAGACGAATTTCCCCGAATGGAACCCTAAGTTCCATTGTCCAGAGACATTCCGGAAAGTCCAGTCCCCATATTAATTTTCAATGTGCAAGCTGGAAATTTTGAAGGCATTCTATGTTCCTATAAAGGACTGGAAAAAGACTCAAAACTGCCTTCAGGAAATACTATACGAGGAGGGCTCCCGCATGGAATCGATAGGCGAACTGTTGAAGCAGCTGCCGCTTGGCAGCCGGCGCGCGCAAGCGGAGCAGAAAATGGCCGAGCTGATGAATCATCCGCTCGTCGCCGAATTCCGCAGCTCCCATCCCGAGCTGGACGAGCGCAGCCTTCGCATGAATATGAATAAATTGTACCAATACGTGAAGGAGGCGGGACATTGCAGCCAATGCCCGGGCCTGGAGCAGTGCCCGAACGATTTCCATGGGCATTACACCCGGCTGAGCGCCGAGACGGTCAACGGCCAGTCGTTCATCTATGACCGCAAAGTCCCGTGCCAGAAGTGGCTTGCGCATGAGCGCCAGCAGTCGATCCATAATCGCGTTCGTTCCTTTTATGTGGATGAGACGGCCCTCAAGCAGGGATATTCCGCCCGGGAGATGCTGGAGATCGACATGGAGCGGGTGCCGGCGGTCAAAAAGGTGATGGAATATGTGATGCAGGCGAAGGAATCCGGGCTGACGCCGCACGGATTGTACCTGGTCGGACCGTTCGGGACCGGGAAGACCTTCCTGATGAGCTATGTGCTGTACGAGCTGGCCCGCGCCGGTTATACCGGGGTCATCGTCTACATGCCGGAATTCGTCGAGGAGCTCAAATCGATGTTCCAGGAGCCGCAGAAGCTGCGGGAGACGATCGAGCTGATGAAGGAGACCGACCTGCTCGTCTTTGACGATATCGGAGCGGAGAATATGTCGGCCTGGGTGCGCGATCATGTGCTTGGCTCGATTTTGAACTACCGCATGAACCGGAAGCCGACCTTCTATACGTCGAATTATGACACGGACTCGCTGCTGAAGCATTTCAGCTACACGCGCGACGGGGAAGATATTTATAAGGCGGAACGCCTCATGGACCGGATTAAGCCGTTTACGGACATTGTCCATGTGAACGGGCGCAACAAACGCGGAATGTAAGACACGTGATGAGCGTGTCTTTTTTTTGAATTGACAACGCGGGTGCGTATAACGGTAAGGCTTCGAAGGCAGCAAAAAAAGCATGCACCGCTGCATGCTTTGTCCGCATTATGCCTCGCGCAGGAACGGGTTGAACGGTTCGGGCGCTTCCGCTTGACGCGGTTCCCGGCAGGCGGAAGCAATCCGGGCCTGCCCGCGGAACGTCGTATGGCGATTGGATGTTACGACATAATGAACTTCACAATCACCATGCCGAAGAAGACGACGAACATAAACCCGAACATGGCGTTGAACCCGAACAACACGTCTGAAAAATCATTTCTCGGCTCTTCGTTGACATGTTCGCGAGGATCCATCGTATTGGCTTCCATTGGCGCGTCCTCCCATCTGTCCGTCAAGTTGCAATGATTCGGATCACAACATAGACAGGTAGTAAAACCCATTTTTACGCCTCTAGTATATCTAACGGCGGCGGAACTGTAAAGTCCGGGCCTTCTTATCGTGTGACAAATTCCTAACAAAATGCACTGCCCTCCGATTTCACATAAAAGTCTGACTTGTGGTATACTTTACTTGTTGACTCAGCTATTCTGTTTTTCACGATAAAGGAGGTTCTCTAACATGGCTATCGTAAATGTGTCCGACCAGACGTTCAAGACCGAGGTAGAAGGTCAGCAGGGCGTCGTTTTGGTCGATTTTTGGGCGCCTTGGTGCGGCCCTTGCAAGAGATTGGCTCCGATTCTCGAAGAATTGGACGGAGAAGTGAGCGGTCAAGCCACGATCGCGAAGGTGAACGTGGATGAGAATCCGGAATCCGCTTCCCGCTTCGGCGTGATGAGCATTCCGACGATCATCGTGTTCAAGGACGGCCAGCCAGTGGACAAAGTGGTCGGCCTGAACTCCAAGGATGCGCTCAAAGGCTTGATTGGCAAGCATCAATAAGCATCCGTACGGACGAACATACGATAGAAGAAAAGCCTTCCTGATTCAGGGGGGCTTCTTTGCGTTGGGCAGGAGCGCGTCGTCCTGTTTTTTGATAAAATAGAGAAGTCATGCACCTTGCGCAGCGGCACGAGCCCGTGTGCAGGGGCAGCGGAGGAACAATGATGGTAAGGAGGGAGCTCGCGTGAGCGACTCGGACAAGAACCGCCCGAACTGGCGCGCAGAGCGGTGGAAGGCACGCTGGAATGAACGCTATGCCCCGGAACAGGAAGAAGAGCTGGATGCCGAAGCGTTGGCCGAACGCGCCCAGGCGCTGGAGCAGATTCACCATAAGCTCGCCTTGTTGCCCGATGCGCCAGGCTGCTATTTGATGAAAAACAGAGAGGGCACGATTATTTACGTCGGCAAGGCGAAGGTGCTTAAGAACCGTGTCCGCTCTTATTTCTCGGGCAGCCATGACGGCAAAACCCAACGACTCGTAGCGGAAATCCGCGATTTCGAATATATCGTCACCGGCAGCAATATGGAAGCCCTCATCTTGGAATGCAATCTTATTAAGAAGCATCACCCGCGTTACAACGTACTGCTGAAGGATGACAAGACATTTCCTTATATCAAAATAACGAATGAACGCCACCCGCGGCTTGAGGTGACGCGCCGGGTGCTGAAGGATAAGGCGAAATATTTCGGCCCTTATCCGAACGGCTTCGCCGCCCAGCAGACGAAGAAGCTGCTCGATCGCCTCTACCCGCTGCGCAAATGCTCCACCCTGCCGGACCGGGTCTGCTTGTACTATCACATCGGCCAATGCTTGGCGCCGTGCGAGTACGAGGTGACCGAGTCCGAATATGAAAACATGGTGCAGGAGATCACCAAGTTTCTCAGCGGGGGGCATGAAGAAATTAAACGCGAGCTGCAGCGGAAGATGGAGGAGGCGGCCGAGGAGCTGCAATTCGAACGGGCCAAGGAATACCGCGATCAACTGATGGCGATCGCGGCGATTATGGAGAAGCAGAACATCAATACATCCGATCAGGCCGATCGGGATGTGTTCGGGTTCGCGGTGGACAAAGGCTGGATGTGCGTACAGATTCTTTATATCCGTCAAGGAAAAATGATCGAGCGCCATACGACTCAATTTCCGTTCTACGGAGAGCCTTATGCCGACTTCATGTCCTTCGTGACGCAATATTACAGCGAGAATCCGGCGGTGCCGAAGGAGATTCTGCTTCCGGATCCGGACGGGATGGCTGCCCTGGCGGCAGACGCGGCCGCCGAAGCCGCTCCGGCAGCGGTGAAGGCCGGGCAAGAGCCGGACGGAGATGCCGATGACTCCTCCCGCAGTGCGGATGCGGGCCAAGCGGAGGACTCGGCAGAAGGAGAAGACGGGGAAAACAGGGCCAATCCGCAGGGGCTGGAGACTGTTCCGCATGCCGAAGAGAGCTTGGCGACGACAGAAGCGCTCCAGCAATGGCTGAAGGTGAAGGTCATACTGCCGAAGCGGGGGTTGAAGAAGCAGATGATCTCGATGGCGATGGAAAATGCGCGCGTCGCCCTGGACGAGAAGTTCAAGCTGGTCGAGCGGAACGAGGAGCGGACGCAGCGCGCTGCCCAACGGCTGGGGGATGCGCTCGGGATCGGGCCCCTTCGGCGGATCGAAGCCTTCGACAACTCCAATATCCAGGGGGCCGACCCGGTCTCCGCGATGGTCGTCTTCACCGACGGCAAGCCGGACAAGAAGGAATACCGGAAATACAAAGTGCGCACCGTCGTCGGACCGGATGATTACGAGACGATGCGCGAAGTCATCCGCCGCCGTTATGAACGGGTGCTGAAGGAGCAGCTCGACATGCCGGATCTCATTATCGTGGACGGCGGCCGCGGTCAGATGTCGGCGGCACTGGACGTGCTTGAGAATGAGCTTGGCCTCGACATCCCGGTATGCGGTCTTGTCAAGGACAACAAGCATAAGACGGCGCAGCTGATGGCCGGATTCCCGCCCGCCATCGTGCCGCTTGCGCGGGACAGCCAGGAGTTCTACCTGCTGCAGCGCATCCAGGAGGAGGTTCACCGCTTCGCGATCTCGTTCCACCGCGAACGGCGGGCCAAGTCGATGGTTACTTCGGCTCTCGATTCCATTCCGGGCATTGGCGAGAAGCGGCGGAAGCGGCTGCTCAAGCACTTCGGTTCCTTGAAGAAAATACGGGAAGCTTCGGTCGAGGATTTCCGGGAAATCGGGATCGGCGAGAAGCTGGCGAACACGATATTGGCCTCGCTCCGGCAAGAGAAGGAACTGAACGAAGCGGAGCCGGATACCCCGGACATGGAGGCTGCTGATGTGGGCAATGATGAATAAAATGAAACAAGCGAAGCTTTGCAGGCCGTTCCTGCAAAGCTTCTTTATTTATCGGGATGCTTCTGGTTCCAACGAACTTGCTTCCGCTTGGCTGTAGAACCGGGGCGGCTCGCCCCTTCTGGCGGGGGGGCGCAGCTCCTTATAAGCAATCTCCCCTCCGCTCAGAATCGAAGTTCTGCATACGATGATACCGGTTTGGGCAGTGCCGTTCGAACCTCATGGATATGACCAAGACAGCATGGGCTTTCACGTTTATAGACCGGTCTTCCGGGGAATGTTATGATGTTGGTCAAGGAATAAGCATTGAACCGGAAAAGGGGGTGTTGACGTGTCTTTCGACCGCGAGACGATTAGAACGAAGCTGCAAGCGCAGATCCAAGCGAACGGGCATATTATAGGCGTGGCGGCCGGCGCGGGCATCACCGCGAAATATGCGGTGAAGGGCGGAGCGGATTTCATTTTGGCCCTAAATTCAGGCCGGTTCCGGCAGATGGGATTGAGCTCGCTGGGAGGGCTGCTTCCCTTTTCGAACAGCAACGATCTCGTGATGGAATTCGGGTCAAGGGAAATTATCCCTATCGTCAGAGAGGTTCCTGTTATCTTCGGGCTTTGCGCGACGGATCCGACCATTGCGTTGGAGCCATATGTCGAATTGATCCGGGAGCAGGGTTTTTCTGGTATAAATAACTATCCGACCGTCGGATTAATGGGCGGTCTTTTTGGTGAGGCTTTGAAGGAAGAGGGGACTTGCTTCGACGCTGAAATCGAGGCGATCCGGACATCGCATCGGAAAGGCTTGTTCACGATCGCGTTCGTGTTCGAAGAAGATCAGGCGCGGCGTATGGCCGCTGCCGGAGCGGATATCGTGTGCGCGCATTTGGGCTTTACGAAGGGCGGCGTTCTCGGCGCGAAAAAAGTATTGTCGCTCAAAGCGGCGGCGGAGCTGGCAAGAGAGATTTTTAACGCCTGCGACGAGGTCAACCCCGGCGTCATGAAAATGGTCTACGGCGGACCGGTCAACACGCCTTCCGACGTGGAGTATATGTACGACAATACGGGAGCCGTAGGCTATTTGGGCGGCTCCTCCTTCGAGAGAATTCCTTCCGAAGCGGCGATTACGCAGACGGCCAGCGAGTTCAAGGAGGCGGGGCTGACCGAGCAGGACAAGCTCCTTCGCCATATGCTGGAGGGCGTGGCCAAGCATTATGATTATGTGCAGTTCGTGAAGGAGTATGTGGCCGCGAATTACATGAATGAGATTTCGTTTGCCGAACTCGCTATGGTAGCTCATATTTCGCGCACGCATTTAAGCTATTTGTTCAAAAAAGAAGTGGGGTGCACGTTCCCCGAATACTTGACGAGATTCCGAATCAACAAGGCCATGGAGTTCATGAAGCAGGACCATATCGAGCTGTCCGAGGTGTCGGCGCTCGCCGGATATAATGACTACGCCCATTTCAGCAAAACATTCAAGAAACTGACAGGGCTGTCCCCGCGAGAATATCGACGTCAGTACAAAAACACATAAACGCCGTACAAATTCACATGAATTGCCCCTTTGAAAGCTCTATACTTGAATTGTAAGCAGTTCAGCAATTCTTGAAATACTTCCACTTCACCGAGGAGGTTATGCCATTGAAAACAGTCGCGATAGTCGGAACATTTGATTCCAAAGGAACCGAGTTTTCTTTTGTCAGAGATATGCTTCAAGGTCTTGGGCTGAATACGCTTACGATTCATAGCGGGGTGTTCGAGCCTATGTTCGTCCCGGATGTCTCGAATGAGGAAGTGGCCAGGGAAGCTGGAGCGGATATTCGTGAAATCGCCTCCAAACGGGACCGATCGTTAGCAACGGAAGTACTCGCGAAGGGCATGGAGAAGCTGATTCCGAGACTGTACGCGGAAGGGAAATTCGATGGAATCATCTCCTTCGGCGGCAGCGGCGGCACATCGATCGTCACGCCCGGAATGAGAGCGCTCCCAATTGGCGTGCCGAAGATGATGGTGTCGACCGTCGCTTCCGGGAATGTCTCGCAATATGTCGGGACGAGCGATATTATGATGTATCCATCTATCGTCGACGTGTCGGGCCTGAACTCGATTTCGACCAAAATATTTACGAACGCGGCCCTGGCGATAGCCGGTATGCTGAAGTTCGAGGTGGAGCATGCCGTGGAGAAAAAACCGCTCATCGCCGCGACGATGTTCGGGCTGACAACGCCTTGCGTCAATCAAGCCCGCGAGTATCTGGAGGAACAAGGCTATGAAGTCGTCGTGTTCCATGCCACCGGCGCAGGCGGCAAGACGATGGAACGGTTGATCGAGTCTGAATTCTTCGATGGCGTGCTGGATATCACGACCACGGAATGGTGCGACGAGCTGGTCGGCGGCGTGCTCAATGCGGGACCGAACCGGCTTGAGGCGGCCGTCCGGGCGCGCGTGCCCCAAGTGGTATCGACCGGGGCATTGGACATGGTTAACTTCGGCCCGTTCGAGACGGTGCCGGAGAAGTTCGCGAATCGCAAGTTCTACAAGCATAATCCGACCGTCACGTTGATGAGAACGACCGTTGAGGAAAATAAAGAGCTGGGCAAGATTATCGCCGGGAAGTTGAATGAGGCTTCCGCCCCGACCGCGCTTATGCTGCCATTGAAGGGCGTATCCGGTCTGGATGTCGAAGGGCAGCCATTCTACGGGCCGGAAGAGGATCGAGCCTTGTTCGATACGCTGAGACAGGAGATTGACCGCCATGCCGTCGAGCTCATCGAACTGGATGCGGACATCAATGACAAGAGCTTCGCGCTGGCCGCGGCCCGCAAGCTGGTCGAACTGATGCGGAAGCACACACAAGAGGAGGATGCAAAATGAAACAAACTCGGCAGGAAATCATCAGCCAACTGAAAGCCCAAGTCGCCAAAGGCGACATGATCTTGGGCGCCGGAGCGGGAACGGGGATCTCCGCCAAGAGCGGCGAAGCGGGCGGCGTCGATTTGATAATCATTTACAACTCGGGAAGATATAGAATGGCCGGCCGGGGCTCGCTGGCGGGATTAATGCCTTACGGCGACGCCAACCAGATCGTCGTTGATATGGGGGCGGAAGTATTGCCGGTCGTGAAGCGCGCTCCGGTGCTGGCGGGCGTATGCGGCACCGATCCGTTCCGCATCATGGATGTGTTCCTGAAGCAGTTGAAGGAGCAAGGCTTCGCGGGCGTGCAGAATTTCCCGACCGTCGGCCTGATCGACGGCGTCTTCCGGGCGAATCTGGAAGAGACGGGCATGGGCTATGATCTCGAAGTGGACATGATTCGCAAAGCCCATGAGCTGGATATGCTCACGACGCCGTATGTGTTCGATGAGGAGCAGGCGATCAAGATGGCCAAGGCGGGCGCGGATATTTTGGTCGCGCATATGGGCTTGACGACCAAAGGGACGATCGGCGCGAAGACCGCGCTCTCCCTTGACGATTGCGCCAAAAAAATCCAGGCTATCGCCGACGCCGGCCGTTCGGTCAATCCGGATATTTTGGTCATCTGTCACGGCGGTCCGATTGCGGAGCCGGAGGATGCCCGCTATATTTTCGAGCATACGACCGGCATCGACGGATTTTTCGGCGCTTCGAGCATCGAGCGGTTCGCCGCCGAGGTTGGCATCCGCCAGCAAGCCGAAGCGTTCAAAAATGTAAAATTGAAATCGTAAATGCTGTTTTAAAAATAAGACGTGTACGGTTGAACCGCTTCAAGGCAGTTTCAAGCCGCACACGTCTTTTTTATTGCAGCCTTGCGCTATAACGATGGAGATGGCGCACGCCGTACACGATCAACGCCGGCAGGGCCAGATAGAATAGGCCGAGCCCGAGGCCGGCTGCCGTTCCCTCCAGCAGGTAAGAGATGCTCATCAGCACGTTGTCGAGCATGAGGTGGGCGAACATGGCGGTCCAGAAGCCATGGCGCAGCATGATCGCGAGGAACAGGAAGCCGATAATGAGCAGCTCCACCGGCCGTGAATAGTACGGGTAAATCGGATATGTCACATGGCCGAAAGCCCACACCAAGGTCGGGATAACGCCGGCTGCCCACGGGTTGCGAAGCCAGCGGTTCAGCAGGCCGGTTCCGAACCAGCGGAATACGCCCTCCTCTGAGATCGCCGCCATCCAGGCGAGAAGCGGATAGAGGGCCGGCACGGTCAGATTGAGCGGCGACAGGGAGGCATCGGTAGCCGACCAGGCGCCGAAGCCGGTCTCCAGCGTCAGGAAGATGACGCTCTGTACGCCGAGCAGCAAGCCCGCATACAGCGTCCCGAGACGGAAGGAGCCGGACAAGACGGCGCCAAATGACCGATCGCGCCAAGTGGGCAGCAGATCGGCCCGCCCCTCCTGTCTCCACAAATAAGAGCCCGACACAAGCGAAAAATAGAGGAACAGCCCCTGGGTGACCATAATGGCCCCTTGCAGCACGAGCGCGGCGGTAAGGTTCAGCTGCATGCGGGGCACTCCGAACTGTAAGACGATCACCCCGGGCATCATATTCCACATATGGAGGAGAGAGATGGCGCACGACAGGATGGACAACACGATCAGCGTGCCCGAGCCGAAGCGGATTCGCCGCCGGTAATAGATGCAGGCCCACAGGGCGAGCATGCTGAGCGCGATGGACATCCAGCGGTAGCCGAAGCGGTAGACGGAACCGGCTGTCTCGGTCTGAGCCTGGTCAAGTGCCTGATAGCCGGACGGAACGATCCAGACGGGATGCAGCGCCACGACGCGATCCGCGCGCATGCGGACAACCAGTTCGAGCCGGGCTGCGCCGATCTCGCCCTGCTTGACGGTATATCGCAGTTCATCCGGCCGGGAGGGATCCATGCTCTGGAGCACCAGCTTGGATGCGTCCCAGCCAAGCGCGTTCAGCTCGCGGGCCGCGATCGGCCGCGCCTTCTCTGCGGCGAGCGCGGGCGCCTCCGATTGCGGGCTCCCCGGTATGGCGGCCAATTCATAGCCGACCACGCTGCCGCTTGTCATATGTATGTCAACCTTCAAAATGTCGTTCCCGTTCGGTGTCGTGGCTTCGAGCAGGACTTGATAAACGTCTATCGGGGCCTGTCCGTCCCACGGAGCATAGCTGTAGGCCAGCCTTTCCCGGTTGATATAGCCCGAAGCGAGCCTGTCGTTCTTGTAGACGACCGTCGGCTCCTGTTCCGGCAGCATGATCCGGCTTCTCCACGGCTCGCCCCTCGCAAATTCAAGCGCCCGTTCGGCAGCCTGGCGCTTCGTCAGAAGCGCTCGCTCCTGCTCTGGCCCGGTCCGGTTCGCTTCCTGAAGCGAGGGAATAACAATCTGCAGGAGCACAAACACTATAAATCCAATGATCGAAGCCAGCAATAGGCGTTTCGTTACATGATGGGACACAGGCATAGCGCTACCTCCGTTAACAATTCCGTTGCTTTTCATTATTGTATCCACTCTCTTGGCGGAAAGTCCAGGCATGCAAATTATGGAAGAAACCAGCTACGCGCTGAAATCGTAAGCGTGAAAGACGCAGTGGGAGATTGGGATAGGTTGTAAGCGCTATTTGAAGTCTTTTTCCTGTATTTTTTGTTCATTTTGTGGCTGCATGGACTTTGTGCCCCTGTGATGAAACGTATATAATCTCGTTATGAATTGAATACGGCCGAATTTCGTGAATACGAAAGCGGGGGACCCGATCATTGGGGTGAATTTTGCACGATCCGCGTCATGGATCGAACGCAAATAGGGCGGCCTGAACGCGCCCGAATCCGTCAGCTAACCTCGTAGGCATTGAACGTCAGGATACCAGCGTTAGCATTGGATCTCCAGTGCTTTTTTTCGTGCTGAAAATGAGGTGAACTCGATGAAATCCATTAAAAAAGCATCCCGGTGGCAGCTCACCCCGCCGCGAATTCTGGTGATGGGGTTCGGGACGATTATTCTGATCGGGGCGCTGTTGCTGATGCTTCCGATAGCCAATGCGGACGGCCACCCTCTTCCCTTCATCGATGCGCTGTTCACAGCCACGTCGGCCACTTGCGTGACGGGGCTTGTCGTGGTGGACACGGGTACGCACTTCACCTTGTTCGGGCAAATCGTCATTATTACGCTGATCCAGGTCGGCGGACTCGGCTTCATGACGATGGCGACGCTGTTCGCTCTTGCCTTCCGCAAGCGTATTTCGTTGAAGGAACGGCTCATTTTGCAGGAAGCGCTGAATCAAGGCAGCATGGAGGGCATCGTTCGCCTGATTCGCAAGGTGCTGCTGTACGCGTTCACCATCGAAGGGGCGGCGGCGGTTCTGTTCACGCTGCGCTGGGCCTTTGACCTGCCGTTCGGCAAGGCGTTTTACTTCGGCATTTTTCACGCGATCTCGCTGTTCAATAACGCCGGGTTCGATCTGTTCGGCTCCGTATCGGGACCGTTCACCAGCCTGACCCTGTATGTGGGCGACCCGCTCGTCAATAATGTCGCGATGCTGCTGATCGTGCTGGGCGGACTCGGCTTCATCGTCCTGTCCGATGTGACGGAGTACCGGCGCACCCGCAGGCTGGCGCTGCATTCCAAGGTCGTGCTGACGATGACGGGCTTGCTCATCACATTGGGCGCCATCGTCATTCTCGTCTTCGAATTCACGAACCCGGCGACACTGGGCAGTCTGAACGGCTGGCAGAAGATGTGGGCGGCCCTCTTCCAATCGGTCAGCCCGCGTACTGCCGGAGCGAACACGATCGATATCGGAGCGATGCGCCAGGCGACGCAGTTCTTCCTCGTCGTGCTGATGTTCATCGGGGCGTCTCCCGGCTCGACGGGGGGCGGAATCAAGACAACGACGTTCGCCATTCTGATCGGCGCCGTCATCACGATGATTCGGGGGAAGGAGGACATCGTCATCTTCCGTCATCGGCTGGGCAAAGACCGCATCTTTAAGGCGGTCACGATCACGTTGATGGCCTTGTTCATGGTGATCGGGGTAACGATGGTATTGTCCACGACAGAGGATCATCCCTTTTTGATGATCTTGTTCGAGACGACCTCGGCCTTTGGCACCGTCGGTTTGACTGCGGGGTTAACGACCGATTTGACCGTGGTCGGCAAATTATTGATTTGTCTGATGATGTTCGCGGGGCGGCTCGGGCCGATTACGCTGGCCTATGCCTTAGGTCCGAAAAGCGAACGTGAGCTATACAAGCACCCGGAAGGCAAAATTACGATTGGGTAATGTCATTCCGGGGTTACCTATAGAAGAAGAGTAATGGGCGAAGGAGCAATACGAACATGGAGTTACAGCAATTTGCAGTCGTGGGGATGGGCAGATTCGGGTCGAGTCTGGCGCAGGAGCTGGTCGAGCTTGGCCATCAGGTGCTGGGGATCGACAAGGATGAAGAGGTTGTGTCGGAGATGAACAATGTCTTGACGCACGCCGTCGTTGCCGATGCGTCGGATGAGGATGTGCTTCGTTCGCTCGGGATCCGTAATTTCGATTGCGCGATTGTCGCGATCGGGAATGATCTGCAGACGAGCATTCTCGTCAGCATCCAAATGAAGGAGCTTGGCGTCAAAAAAGTGGTGGCCAAAGCCGTCTCTGAGCTGCACGGGCGCGTGCTGGAACGAATCGGCGTCGACCGGGTCATCTACCCGGAACGGGATATGGGGATCCGGGTCGCCCACCAGCTGGTGTCGCCGAACCTTCTGGATTATATCGAGCTGTCCAAGGATTACACGATTGCGGAGCTGAGTGTTCCCGGCAGCTTGAGCGGCAAGACGCTCAAGGATGTCAATCCGAGAGCCCGGTACGGCTGCAGCATCGTGGCGCTGCATAAGCCGAACGGCGTCATTATTGCTCCATCGGCCGAGGATGTCCTCCAGGACGAGGACGTCATGGTCGTCATCGGGACGAATGCCCAGATTGATCAATTCGAGGATCAGATCGGGAAGCGCAAGTAGATACGGCAAGCCCTCCGTGCCATTCCGGCGGAGGGCTTTGTTGTGTGCATGACGGGATTAGAACAGAATTTTGGTCATAATCAATAAGAGCAGGAAGTAGCCGCTAAGGCCGGCCAACACATAGACGAAGCGGTTGTTCCGGGACACTTGGGCCTGCTCCAGCGATTCATAGATGGTCATCATGACCGAGACGAGCCAGGCCAGGCCTGCGATGGAGAGCGCCAAGGAATAGAATGACAGCAGCGTGATGATTCCGGCGACCGCGTAGATAGGCCCGTAAGGCATCTGCATCGCGGCTAACTGCACGAAGAAGGTCTTGGCGTCAAGCTCCCGCCCGCCTTTCCAGCGGTTCACGAAGTAGAGCGAGCCGAAGAGGGCGGCCAAGGCGACGAGATGGAGGAACATGAGCTGCAGGAAATACGAAAACGGCAGGACCGTGCTGCCAAGCCCGAACGGCAGGGAGCCGAAAATAACCCTAACAAATTGGTTGAGGAACAGATAGCCGAAGAGCGCAAATCCGACCGCAGATACGGCAGCCCCGATCACGCCGTACCAATAATCGGATCCCGTCGTCATAAAGCTTGCGGCCTGCGGCTCCTTCATGAGACGGATGACGCGCGCCATATCGATTTTCGGCGCGGACGTCTTCGGCGAGCCGTAACCCGGAGCGGGCGGCTGCACAGGCTCCTGCATATGGCGGGCAGAGAGCGATTGTTCCGCCGCGGCGGCAGTCTCCCGCCGATCCGGCGAGGATGCCGGGCCTTCCTCTGGCGGCCGCCCGTCATGAACCCGGCACGTATGTACTTCGTGCTCCCGCAGCGGTTCGCCGCATCGATTGCATACTTTCATCTTATCTACCTCCTAGATTTCCCCCATCATGCATGAACATATCGGGTCTCGTTTCTCTCTATTTGCAACAAAATTAGATTCGACACATCCTTTTCTATTCCTGCTTCGATTGCACATTCCATCCGGAGGCGGCCCGGGCCGTTTCTTCAATGAACCGCCTTGCGGTCAGACTGAGGGCGGCCTGCTTCGCATAGACAAGCGACGTGATCCGCTCCGTCTGCACCAGCTCTTTCAGATGAATGGCGACGAGCCCGTTGTCGTCCAGCCATTCGGAGCGCAAGTATGATTGGGGGAGCAGCGCCGCCGCATGGCAGGGGGACAACAGGCGGACGATCGCTTCGAAGGAGTCGATCTCCATCCGGATGTCGGGCACGATGTGGTGGCGCCGGAACAGATCGTCGATCAGCTTGCGGTACCAGGTGCCTTTGGAGAACAGCAGCATCGGAAGCTCGTTCAGCCAGGTGATCGAGCCTGGATTGCCGGAGGCCAAGGCATGCTCCCGCGGCACGACCAGTTCCAAATGGTCGGAGAACAGGGGGAGGCAGACGAGGCTCGGATCTCGGATCGCGTCGGCGACCAATCCGACATCGACCTTTTGATCGCGGATGAAGGAGATGATCTCGTGCGTCTTGCCGGTTACGGTTTTCAATTGGGCTTCCGGATATTTTTCTACAAATAAAGAAACAAACAACGGCAGCGTCGTCTGCAGCGTCGTCAGGCTCGCCCCGATCGTCACGGAGGCATGGCCTTCGATTTTGTAATCCGCGATCGACTTCAAGAAATCAAGCTGACGGTTGCGAATGTCCAGCGCGAACTCATACGTAATCTGACCGACCCGGGTCAGCTCCAGCCGCTTGCCGTTCCGGATGAACAGATCGACGCCGAGCTCGCTCTCCAGCTTCGCGATCTGGCGCGAGAGGGCGGGCTGGGACAGATTGAGACGCTTGGACGCCTGATTCAAGGTGGACAATTCAACGACGGTAGCGAACGATTCCAGCAAATCGAGCATCGGACTTCCTCCTTAACGTCACGGAATAAACAGATAGGATTCCAGATAAATGAATTTGATATGCATAAAAGTTATTAAAATTATAAATACATTGCAATACCATTATAAGAGAAAAAGAGGTAACATGAGAAGTGTCACAACTTAGTCACAAGTATGGAGAGCGGTTACAACGGCATCACCCAAGAGATTCAGTCGCATGACATAATGTGGATCGCCTCTGATTTCGCAAAAATGACAAAATGTTGACGCTTTCGACAGGCACGGGTAAAATGAGGGTTGTTTCAATTACCAAAATCTACTGGTACGTACATGGAAAGGGGAAACGGCACGCTTATGAAACGAGGTTATTTTTACTTGCGGAAGTTGCATTCGCTTCTCGGGATTATCCCGCTCGGCTTCTTTCTTGTGGAGCATATGCTGACCAACTTCTCGGCATTTGACGGCGGGAAGGAAGCGTTTCAGAGCAGCGTCAAGATGTTGAATGATCTGCCGCTCATATTCTTTCTCGAGCTGTTCGGCATCTGGCTTCCGCTTCTGTATCACGGAGTGTATGGTCTCTATATCGCCTATACGGCGAAGAACAACGTAGGGAACTTCAACTACGGGCGGAACGTGGCATTTTTATGGCAGCGGATTACGGGAGTCATCACGTTTATTTTCGTCACCTGGCATGTGTTCGAGACGCGCTTCCAGATTACGCTCGGCAATGTAACCCATGAAGAGCTCGGCACCCATATGAACGGTATCGTGTCTCAGCCGCTCATGTTCGCCGTCTATATCATCGGGGTCATCGCCGCGTCGTACCATTTCACGAACGGCCTGTGGGCTTTCCTCGTCAGCTGGGGCATCACGATCGGCCCGCGCGCGCAGCAGGTGTCGGCCAAGATTTGCATGGGCTTGTTCGTGATTATGTCCGTCTTGTTCGTATTATCGCTGATCGGCTTCCGCAGCGAAGAGTTCCAGGCGGCTTCCGTTATGATGGATACAGTGAAATCGGTTATTGGTTAAGGGGGAGGACGCATAATGGCTAAACAGAAAATCATCGTCGTCGGCGGCGGTCTCGCCGGTCTGATGGCTGTCGTAAAAGCAGCGGAGGCAGGCGTGCACGTGGACCTGTTCTCTCTGGTTCCCGTCAAGCGGTCCCACTCCGTATGCGCCCAGGGCGGAATCAACGGGGCGGTCAACACGAAGGGGGAAGGCGACTCGCCATGGGAGCATTTTGACGATACGGTATACGGCGGGGACTTCCTCGCGAACCAGCCTCCGGTCAAGGCAATGTGCGAAGCGGCGCCGGGCATCATTCATTTGATGGACCGGATGGGGGTTATGTTCAGCCGCACGCCGGAAGGCCTGCTTGATTTCCGCCGCTTCGGCGGCACGCAGTATCACCGGACGGCATTCGCCGGAGCTACCACCGGCCAGCAGCTCCTGTATGCGCTTGACGAGCAGGTGCGACGTTGGGAGACCGCCGGCCTCGTCACCAAATATGAGCATTGGGAATTCCTGTCGGCCGTTATCGACGAAGATCAAGTATGCCGCGGCATCACGGCGCAGGATCTCCGCTCCATGGAGATCAAGTCGTTTGCGGCCGATGCGGTCATCCTTGCGACGGGCGGTCCCGGCATTATTTTCGGCAAGACGACGAACTCGGTCATCAATACCGGAACGGCAGCCAGCGCTGTCTATCAGCAGGGCGTCCGCTATGCGAACGGGGAATTCATTCAGATTCACCCGACCGCCATTCCGGGAGACGACAAGCTGCGGCTCATGTCCGAGTCGGCGCGCGGCGAAGGCGGACGGATCTGGACCTACAAGGACGGCAAGCCATGGTACTTCCTCGAAGAGAAGTATCCGGCCTACGGGAACCTCGTGCCGCGCGACATCGCGACTCGGGAAATTTTCCATGTCTGCGTCGATCTGAAGCTCGGCATCAACGGCGAGAACATGGTCTACCTCGATCTGTCGCACAAGGATCCGAAGGAGCTTGACGTCAAGCTCGGCGGCATTATCGAGATTTACGAGAAGTTCATGGGCGACGACCCGCGCAAAATTCCGATGAAAATCTTCCCGGCTGTCCACTATTCGATGGGCGGCATGTGGGTCGATTACAATCAGATGACGAATATTAAGGGCCTGTTCGCCGCAGGGGAATGCGAATACCAGTATCACGGGGCGAACCGTCTCGGCGCCAATTCCCTCCTGTCGGCCATTTTCGGCGGCATGGTCGCGGGGCCGAAGGCCGTGGAATATATCCGCGGACTGGATAAGTCCGTCGAGGATGTCTCCTCCAGCCTATTCGACCGCGAAGTCAAGCTGAGAGCGGATCGTTACGATAATCTGCTCAAGATGGACGGCAGCGAGAATGCCTATGTTCTCCATAAAGAGCTGGGCGAATGGATGACGAACAATATGACGGTCGTCCGCTACAATTCGAAGCTGGAAGACACCATCGTGAAGATTAAAGAGCTGAAGCAGCGTTATGGGAACATCAATATGTCGGATACGGCACGCTGGAACAACCAGGCCGCCAGCTTCACGCGCCAACTGTGGAACATGCTTGAGCTGGCCGAAGCGATGACGAAGAGCGCCTTGCTTCGCAATGAAAGCCGCGGCGCCCATTACAAGCCGGACTTCCCTGAGCGGAACGACCAGGATTTCCTCAAGACGACGATTGCCGCCTGGACGCCGGAAGGACCGGAGATCAGCTACGAAGAGGTAGACGTATCGCTTATTCAACCGCGGAAGCGCGATTATACGACGGATAAAAAAAGTAAAAAGAAAGGAGAATAACGATGGCGGAAGCAGTGGCATCATCCAAGAAGATCAAGTTCATTGTGACGCGTCAGGATTCGCCTGATGCGGCTCCTTATACCGAAGAGTTCGAAATTCCGTATCGCCCGAATATGAACGTCATCAGCGCCCTGATGGAGATTCAGCGGAATCCCGTCAACGCATCGGGCAAAGCGACGGCTCCGGTCTGCTGGGAGTCGAACTGCCTGGAAGAAGTATGCGGCGCCTGCTCGATGGTCATCAACGGCAAGCCGCGCCAAGCCTGCTCGGCCCTGATCGACAAGCTGGAGCAGCCGATTCGCATCGCTCCAATGAAGACGTTCCCGGTCGTGCGCGACCTGGTCATCAATCGGGAGCGGATGTTCCATGCGCTGAAGCGCGTCAAGGCCTGGATTCCGATTGACGGCACATATGATCTGGGGCCGGGACCCCGCATGGCGGAGACGAAGCGGCAGTGGGCGTATGAACTGTCGAAGTGCATGACTTGCGGCGTCTGTCTCGAAGCTTGCCCGAACGTGAATGACAAGACAAGCTTCATCGGACCGGCGCCGATATCGCAAGTCCGTCTGTTCAATGCGCATCCGACGGGCGAGATGAACAAGGATGAGCGCCTGGAGGCCCTCCTGGACGATGGCGGCATTGAAGGCTGCGGCAACTCGCAGAACTGCGTCCGCTCCTGTCCGAAGGAGATTCCATTGACGACCTCCATCGCGGAAATGAATAAAGACACGACCAAACTGATGTTCAAGCGCTGGTTCAAAATGTAACCAGAGCAGCGGCAGGCCATAGGGCGTCCCGGGAGCGGGGCGCTCTTTTTGATCATGGCCTCGGTATGCGGGACGTGATAGGGGGCCAACGCGAAATGCGGACTGTGATAGGCGGCCAACGCGAAATGCGGGTCGTGATAGGGGGCCAATGCGAAATGCGGACTGTGATCTTTTGTTAAGGCGAAATGCGGCTCTTGCTATGCTGTCAACGCGATATGTGGACCGTGATATGCTCTCATCCGCTCTGTAACTCGACTCGCTGGCGGATGCCGGTATTAAAGGCTAAAGGCGCGAACGATGAATCCTGCAAATCTGCAGGATTGTTCTCGTTTGGAAGCTGTTTTGGATGAAATTGATGCAAATCTACATCTTTTCCCCCCTCGCATTTCAAATCCAAGCCTATAAGCACAAAATTGATGCCTTTTTGCAGGAATCTCTTTTTCAAAATAGAGCTTCACCGGGAAAACTGCATTATTGCAGGATTGGCCCGGCAATTGCAGTATTAGCGCGGCAATTGCAGGGATGCGCGGAGCAATATGCTTCCGGCCGCAGCAATAATTTTGACGAATCGGTGAATTTTATATTTCCGAAGGCAGCAATTTCCTTTATAGTAATGGTAAATATATGCATCACCTCTACATCACCTTGAGTCTGGAACAGACAGGATACAGGAGGGATCTTCATTGCGTAAATCCTATGCGAACTGCGAAAGCGGCGCTACGGCGTGCTTCCGGATGTTCTTCCCGCACATTAAGGAAGCGGTCGATCAGTGGGATCCTATCGGCCTGCTGGCATTGGGCGCGCCATCTGACGAGTACGACAGCTTGTCCCTGCATATTACGCTGATGTATGCAAAGCGTCCGGAGCCGGACGGTATGGCTGTGCAATTGGAGCGATACATGGAGGAGCAATTCGGCCTCGGCCCGGCAGCTATGCCGCCAGAGCGGGGGGAAGCGTGGACGCGAAGCATTCGGACGTTTTGTCACCACTTACTTGAGGATGAATGGCTGTACGAGCGGTATGAGGATTGGCGGCTTCACCGCGGGACCTGTCATACGACCGAGGTATGCTGACGGCTGCGGGCCAACTGCTCGGAAGAAGAAGGAAGCACCCTGCCCTCCCGGCCGAATCCGAGTACCGGCATCGGGAAGGGCAGGGCTTGCATACCGCTGCCGCGGCTGTCCGGTCAGCGGAATAGCCTTTTGATGATATCCAGCCTCCGGGCGGCACCCGGATAGCGGAAGGAGAAATCAAAGGCGGTCGTCTGATAGAGGACGCTCTTCCGATGGCTGAACGTATGGAAGCTGTGAACGCCGTGATAGCTGCCGATTCCGCTCTCGCCGACCCCGCCGAACGGGAGATACGGCGTAGCCAGGTGCATAAGCGTATCATTGATGCAGCCGCCGCCGAAGGACAATCGCTGGACGACGCGCTGCTGCAAGCCCCGATCGGCCGTGAACAGATAGAGCGCGAGCGGCTTCGGCCGATCGAGGATCGCTTGCTCGGCTTCCTCGTAAGCATCGTACGTGAGAATCGGCAGGATCGGGCCGAATATTTCCTCCTGCATGACCGGCGATGACCAGTCCGCTTCCGTTAGGACGGTCGGGGCCATGCGGAGCCTCTTCCGGTCGGATTCGCCGCCGAAGGCGATGCGGCCGTTGTCCAGGAAGCCGCGGAGCCGCTCCCAGTGCCGCTCGCTGACGATGGAGGCGTACTCTTCGCTGTCGAGCGGCCGCGGCCCGAAGAATTGGCGGACCGCCTGTTCCAGCTCGCGGATGAGCTCATCGCGGCGGGTGTGATGGACGTATACATAGTCCGGCGCGACGCAGGTCTGCCCGGCATTCGTCCATTTGCCGAAGGCGATCCGCCTGGCCGCGAGCTTCATATCGGCGTCATGATGGACGATGCAGGGGCTCTTGCCGCCCAACTCCAGCGTGACCGGAATCAGGCGGGAGGCCGCCGCCTCCATGACCAGCTTGCCGACCGGGACGCTGCCCGTGAAGAAAATATAATCGAACGGCCATGCCAACAGCTCGCGGGCTGTCTCGGCGTCCCCCTGCACGACGGTGACATGGCCCGGATCGAACGTCTCCCGAACGAGCCGTTCCAGCACCGCGCCGGTGTGCGGCGTCAGTTCCGACGGCTTCAGCACCGCGGTGTTGCCAGCGGCCACAGCGCCGATAAGCGGGGCGAGGGCCAACTGGAACGGATAATTCCAGGGCGCGATGATGAGCGCGCTGCCGTACGGCTCGGGCACGATCATGCCCCGGCTTCCCAGATGGGTGAGGGCCGTCTTGGCGCGGCGCGGCTTCGCCCAGCGGCTGACACGACGCGCAGCAAGCCGCGCTTCCTCCAGCACGATGCCGATCTCGGTCATGTACGCTTCGGACGCGCTTTTCCCCAAGTCCTGCCGAAGCGCGGCGGTGATGTCCTGTTCCATCCCGCGCACGCGGTCGGCGAGGCGGGTTAGAGCTGCGCGCCGCTCCTTCACGTCACGGGTGCGCCCTTCGCGGTAATACGTTTTTTGCAGTTCCAACAGAGCCGGATCTGTCATGGATGACGCCTCCTCTTCCCAATCGCAATGCTTCATGACCTCATTACATCATATTTTATTGCGGTTTGCATTGAACTTCTTGCTGATTCATAATAAAAGTATCTAATTCAATGATATTCCGAGTTTTTTCTGTGCGATTACGTCACGACTATGGAACGCGGGAGAGGAATGTCATCTCACATCTTCGCTGCCCGATCCGAACCAAGTGCGCCAGCCAAGCCGCCGCCGATTCGCTTGTTCTGTCTTCCGGCATGGGCGCTGCTTACTTTGACAAGAGAAAGGCTATCATAACTCGGATTGCCCGCGCATAACACAGAACAAGACACCGACATTCATAGTCTAGAGAGGAGACAATAACATTATGCAATCCATCGCTATCATTTCAGATATACATGGGAATTTGCAGGCATTGGAAGCGGTGCTGCAGGATGTGGAGCGCCAAGGCGCCGACCGGATCTACTGTCTTGGCGATGTCGTCGGGAAGGGCCCGAATCCGGCAGAGGCTGTCGATCTCATATGGGAGCATTGCGATGTGATCGTGCGCGGCAATTGGGATGAACTTGTCCTGCGGATGGAAGAGGACATTCAATTCCGCTGGCATGCCGAACGGCTGGGCGAGAAGCGCCGGAGCATGCTGGCCGCGATGCCGTTCTCTCACGACTTCATCATGAGCGGCCGGCATATCCGTCTCGTCCATGCGTCTCCGCAGAGCGTCTATCATCGGGTACAGCCGTGGGATGCGGAGGAGAGAAGACTCGGCATGTTCGAATTCACCTCCTCCCTCAACGAGCCTCTTCATCCGTGCCAATCGCCGGATGTTGTCATATACGGGGATATTCATAATGCTTATTTGCAGCATCTTCATGGGCGTACGCTGGTCAACTGCGGCAGCGTGGGCAATCCGCTCGACATTACCCAGGCGTCCTATATTATGCTGCAAGGGAGCTTGGGCCAGGTGACGACAAGCGAATTTTCGATTCATTTTCACCGGGTGCCCTATGATATCGAACAGGCCGTCAGGGCTGCCCAGGAGGCGGATATCCCAGGCCTCCAGCCGTATGTGCGGGAGCTGCGCACCGGCGTGTACCGGGGGCTTCAGAGCGGAGAAGCATAGACTCGGAAGCGCGGCATGTTGTGTAGCGGTGGATACTATGTTCCGAATCGGAGAATTTTCAAAATTAACGCAAGTGTCCATTCGAATGCTGCGATATTATGATGAAGTCGGCCTGTTGAAGCCGGCCCGGGTTGACAAGCTTACAGGCTATCGGCTTTATTCCATCGACCAAATACAAGTCATACAGCAAATTATCCTTTTGCGGGACATGGAATTCAATGTTGCTGAAATCGCTTACGCCCTTGTCAACTGGGACGATTCCTTCATTATCGGCAGATTGGAGAATAAAAAGAAAGAAATACAAGGCCTTATACCCCAAGCATCGACGGGGTGTCAACCCCGCATGTGCCGGACTGGTGCGGCCACTGGCCGCAAAGCCTGGAGGAATCGGCCTCGTTCGATGGGGCCGATGAATTTCGCTGGAGCGGGAGTGAGGAGTGAGAGGACTCCATATCGGCCGTCCAAAACTACGAAAAGCGGTTCAAACATCAAATTTTCATCATTTGTTACACAACGGTAATATTTCTGTTAACGGAGGTTAATGTTGAGAGGGTATATTGATAACAAGACCCCCTTTTGATGAATATATATCCCTTGAGTCGGACCTGAATGTTCAGGTCCTCTTTTTTTGCCTTCTGGCTGACAGGCGCGGCCGGAAATCATCAAAAAGCCGCTCTATGCGAGCGGCACTTCATGTCTCTTCTTCTGCTTGTAGTAGACCCAGGACGTGAAGCCGAGCTCGAGGAGCCGCTTGCGAACTTGCTCCCATTCGTCGCCGACGCGGGATGGGATGTGGGCATCGGAGCCGAACGTGACATCGACGCCGTAGTAAAGGGCCCGCTCCAGAATATCATCGGACGGATACCAGCCGCCGCTCAGCTTCGTCTTGCCGGACGTATTGATTTCGATCGCCACGCCGCAATCGGCGATGACGGACAGCGTCTCATCGATTGCCTCGGCGGCAACGATATCCGAGAATTCCGGATAGTTGCCTTTCATCGCGTCGATGTGGCCGAGAATCTGGAACATGCCGGTGCGGGCCGAATCGCGGATGAGTTCATAATACGTAATCTTCTGGGCGACGCGCTCTTCCTCGGACAGCTTCTTCCACCGGTTTTTGTTGAAAATGCTGATCCCGTTCGTATAATGAACGGATCCGATAATATAATCGAACGGATACCGGTCGAGCATCTGCCGGTAGGTCTCCGCATGCGGAGGGAAATAGTCGGACTCGATGCCGAGCAGCACGTCGATGCGTCCTTCATATTCCCGCTTCAGCTCCAGCACTTCGTTCACGTAATTCTCGAAGTCGCTCTTGGCCATCGCGATATTGGGAAAAGCCTGATCTTCCTCTCTGCCGAAGTACGGAGTATGATCGGAAATGCCGATCACATCCAGCCCGTTCGCGATCCCCGCTTCGATATAATCGCGGATGTTTCCGTCCGCATGCCCGCAGCGGAAATGATGTGTATGCAAGTCGAATTTCATCTTCTCTTCCTCCTATTCTGACCCGATGAATTGTGTTTCCGGCATGCCTTTCAGGTCATTCAGGAACTGCTGCATCGCGGAATTCAAATATCGGCCCGTACGGTACATGACGCCGACCGGGTGGGCGATCTCCAACTCATGGATATGTACAATCTGAAGCGTTCCCCGCTTCAACTCGTTGCTTACGGACAGCTTCGAGATGATGGCCGCCCCAAGATTCAGCTCCACCATCCGCTTCACTTCCTCGCTGCTGTTCAATTCCATGACAATATGAGGCTGAATGCCGTGACGGCGGAACGTCTCATCCGCGAACCGGCGGCCGAGCGTGTCGGTGGACAGCATAATGAGAGGGATATCCCGCAGCAGATCCATCGTGCCGTGCTTATGCCTCGCGAGCGGATGGTTCGGATTGACCACCAGTTCGAACGTATCATAGTAGAGAACGGATGAGACAAGATTCGGATTCTGCTCATTCAAATACCCGATTCCGATATCCACGGTGCCGTTTTCGATTTGGCTCATGATTTGGGTGGAGGACATGGACAAGATGGTAGTCTTGATGAGCGGGAACTGATCCTGGAAATAGGAAAGCACCCGCGGGAGAATTTGAATGGCAATCGATGTCGTCGTTCCGAGCACGATATGTCCCTGCGGAATCTGCTGCAAATCGTTCAGCTTCTGCTTCAAATCATCGACGATTTGGAGTATGCGTTCGGCATGTTCAAGAAACAATCGGCCGCTGTCGGTCAACGTGACCGGCTGATTCCGATCAATGAGAATGGTTTTGAACTCATCTTCCAAGCTTTTGATTTGCGCGGATACGGCAGGCTGAGTCAGGTTCAGCAATTCGCCGGCTTTGCGGAAACTCATAGTCTTGGAAATCGTGATGAGCGTTTCCAATTGGCTCAAATTCATTGAAGCTCTCCTTTCCCGTGCAATGAGATGAATCATAATTGCCGTAATTATAAAAATATTTATCAATAATAACAGAGCAATAAATTTGTTTTGTCATTTAGATTATAGAGGAAGCGGCGGGCGGGAGCAATGTTTGCTCCTGTTTCCATGCTGGCGCAAGAAGGTATGTCCGAATTTTTCCCCATAACGCGCAATATGATTCCACCGGGAAATTTTGGCCGGAGAACGATCCGGCTTAGCGACCTCCTTGTTGAACCGGCTGTGACGGCAGGATCCAAAAAAGCCCGTTCCAGTCAACGGAACGGGCTGCTGCGGTCCAGGCTCAATGCAAGGCTGCGGCAGGCTGCAAGGTGATTTCGAACGCCCGCCCCCAAATGAAATCCGGGTTGTCGCAGTCCAGCGATACATGGGCATAGGCTGCCAGCGACCAGGATGAGCCGCGAATTTGACGTATATTATGCGCAGCCCCCGGGCAGCCCATCAAAAATGCGCGTTTGCCGGCAAGGGTGGCGGTATGCGTCTGCATGCGCGTGCGGAGCATCGCCAGAAGGAAGGCGTAATCGGCCGCCGTGTTGAAAAGGAGCATGTTTTGGTCGGCCATCGCCCCGATGTTGGAATACATGCATCGGTCTCTCGAATACGTGCGAATTTCGCCGATTGCGATTGCTTTATAATAATAGTCTTTCAAGAAACGCTTGAACAACAGCGAACCATGCGCATGAACGGCCCGGTCCAGGGCAGCCGGACGTCGCTCTGTAACGAGGAAGGCATATCGCGCTTGCCCCATGCCCAGCGCAATCCCGATCTTATTTCCCGCCGTGTTCCATGCGCTGTATCCGAGCAGGCATCCCGTATGCCGGCTGTCCAGCAGCGCTTCGGTCACCGCCGCGCTGGCCGGGCCTCGCCCGACGAAATCAATGGCGACCGTCGGAACGCGTTTCAACGCATTCGCCTCCATCCGGCTTACGGCAGCCGATACCTGCTCCGGCGCGGTAATGGCAATGATCTCGATGTCAGGGGAACAAGGGACAAGCTGGCCGCCGATGATATCGACGTGGCGGCGGATATTGTCATCCACATTCATATACTCGTAGGGGTTCGTGATGGTGGATCCGTCGGGCCCGTAATAGCGCACCGCGTAGCGCGGCTTGACCCCGCCGCGGTGCAATTGGTTCGCCATGCGGGCCATCAGCGCATGTCCCAACCCGTCCGCATCCGGAAGAATAATGGCGCGGTCGGGATTTTGGCCGCCGGCTCCGCTGCCGAGCCAGGCGTTGATGCGCCCTTCGGCGAACCGGATCTCGTTGAGCTGGACGCCCTGCGTATAAGCATCGTCAACGCCAATCGCCAGGAAGTCGATATAACCCGGACGGGCAAGCCGCTCCAGCACATAATAGTTCGTTTTGAATTTATGCCGCCGCGCGTTGTAGTACTGTTCCTTGTCGAAATGGACGGTGCTTCCGTAAGACCCGTCAGGGGACAAGTCATACCCTTCCAAAATATCGTCAAACTCGGCAAAGCTTCTCCGGGGCTGCTGCATGAGGCTCCGCGACTCCGTATACGCCTCGTAGGTCAGGCCATCCACGAACGTCGTCGTCGCCAAGCGCATAATCGTGTCGAGAACATAGACCGGCTTGCTCGGATACGATTGCTTTACGAGGCGAATCGCGTCCAGCAGCTTCGCCGCCGCGGGATCGTAATCGGGGTATATGCCGCCCCCATTCGCCCTTAACCGCCGGCTGCCGATTAATCCTCCATAGACCAGCATGTCCGTGGAGATAATGAATCCGTCAACCGCCCCGGCGTGACGGAGAATAAAGCGGCGAATGTTGTCCGGATGGCCGACGGCCGGGGAAGACGTGCTTTCCAGGATGCCGCCCGCCGCTGTTTTTTCCGAATCCAGCCGGTTCCGAATATCGCTCAGGCTAGGGGTGATGACGTTGAGACCCGCCGAACGCCCCTGCATAACGACATCATCCAGATTTACGGGCCGGTCGTCGAGCGGCACATACAGAACGTTTTTCATCCTTGATCAACTCCCTGTCATTGATAGGCTGGGCCCAATTCCATTTCCTTGGCTTATATGTGCTCATGCCTTCATCTATATAGGCAATGCGGGAGCAGGGAATACAACCCGCCGGGCAAAAAAAGGTGAGGCCGCCTGCCGGCTCAAACGCCGGTTCATTGCGAAAACTTAATATTTGAAACCGTTGACCCGCCAGCCTGCGATGCCTCACAATAAATGAAGACGCTCTCATCGGAGCGGAATAGGGAGAAGATAAGTTGAAACTAGGGGGACACGCAATGCGCACGAAAGAAGTTCGCAGCTGGATGATGTACGATTGGGCGAATTCCGCTTTTGCGACCACGATGCTGGCGGCGGTGCTGCCGATTTTTTATCAGTCCGTCGCCGCCTCGAATCTGCCCGGACATCAGGCGACCAGCTATTGGGCCTTCACGCAGACGGCAGGCATGATTCTCGTCGCGGTGCTCTCGCCGATACTGGGGGCGATGGCCGATCTGTCGCAGCGGAAGATGGCGTTCCTCCGCGTATTTGCCTGGATGGGAGCCTTGGCCTGCATGTTGATGGTGTTCGCGGGTGAAGGCGACTGGCTGTATGTATCGGTGCTGTTCGTCTTCGCTACGCTCGGTTTTTCCGGGGGCAATACATTCTATGACTCGCTCCTTCCGGATATCGCTCCGCCCGAAGCGCGGGACGAGATCTCCGCCAAAGGCTATATGTACGGTTATATCGGCGGCGGAGCCCTGCTGGCCGTCAATATCGCGATGCTGGAAATGTGGGAGACGTTCGGCTTCGCCAGCAAGGTCGCGGCGACCCAGGCGGTGTTCCTCACGGTGGGCGTATGGTGGCTTCTGTTCTCGCTGCCGCTGTTCCGCACGCTGCGTGACCCGGCCCGAACCGAACGGCGCTCGGCAATCTACTACACGAAGCACGGGTTTGGCCGTATTTTCTATACCTTGAAGCGGGTGAAGCATTATCCGGAGCTGTTGAAATATATTTTGTCCTTCTGGTTCTTCAATGACGGGATCTCGACGATCATCGCCATGTCGGCCATCTACGGCGCCGAGATCGGCATCGAGACGAGCCATCTTATTATTGCCCTGCTCATTACGCAATTCGTGGGCATTCCGTTCACGTTCCTGTTCGCGAAGTTCGCCCGACGTCTCGGCTCGAAGCGTTCGCTCTATATTTCGCTGAGCACGTATATCGTGATTGTGTTCCTTGGCTACTTTATGACGTCGGCGCTTCATTTTTATATTTTGGCCTTCCTCGTCGGCATGGTTCAAGGGGGAAGCCAGGCCGTGGCCCGCTCCGTCTTCAGCCAGATGGTGCCGCGCAGCCGGGCATCCGAGTTCTTCGGCTTCTTGAGCCTGTCCAGCAAAGTATCGGCCTCCATCGGTCCGGACGTATTCGGGATGGTCGGCCTGCTGACCGGCTCCACCCGCTTGGCGATCCTGTCGATTCTCGCGTTCTTCGTCATCGGCATTCTGCTCCTTGTCTTCGTCGATATCGAGAAGGGACGCAGAGAGGCGGAACAGGAAGAGAGCCTGTTCACGGGCGGCCCCGTCAATTCGGCCGGTCTCCCGGCGAATTGAGCCGGATCGGGCCGGGTGGCCATAGCGGGAAGGCAATATACTTGCGAGGAAAAAAGAGAAGGGCGTCATGCCGCGATGGCGGCAGACGCCCTTGGCGGCGTTCCTGAAGCCAGGCCCCACGCCCTGCCGGCGAGGCGGCAGCTTCGGACACCGGGAACTGGCGGGTGGCGGGATTACGCCCGGTTCGCTGTGTCTGTCCGTCTGCGGGAGAACAGCTTCACGATCTCCACGATCGGAATCATGGACAGCGATGCGGCGACAACGATAAGCCACTGCTCGCCGTTCAACGCCACGACACTGAACAGATCGCGCAGGAACGGAAGCGCGATGACAAGCACGATAAGCAGCCCGGACACGATTACGGCGAAATTTAATTTCCGGTTCGTGAACCATCCGATTTGGAAGAGCGACTGCTTGGCGGAACGGACATTGAACGCATGCGTAAGCTGGATCAAGCCCAGCGTGGCGAAGGCCATCGTAATGGCGACATCCTCGGAATAATGCGTATGCCCCCAGAAATAGGTGAGCAGCGTCAGCATGGCTTCGAGCAGCCCCTGATAGACCAGGTTGACGCCGATTCCGCCGGCGAAGATGCTGGCCGAGGCTTGGCGCGGCGCCTGCTTCATCAGGTCTTCCTCGGCCCGTTCGAAGCCGAGCGCCAGCGCGGGCAGCGTGTCGGTGACGAGATTAACCCATAAAATATGGATTGGAAAGAGAATTTTCCAGTTCAGCATCGTCGCCACGAACAGCGTGACGACTTCGCCGAGATTGGCAGACAGCAAATATTGAATCGTCTTGCGGATGTTGCTGTAGACCTTCCGCCCTTCCTCGACGGCGAGAACGATCGTCGAGAAGTTGTCGTCCGCCAGCACCATATCGGAAGCGCCCTTCGCCACATCGGTGCCGGTAATGCCCATTCCGACGCCGATATCGGCTGCCTTCAAGGCCGGAGCGTCATTTACTCCGTCTCCCGTCATGGCTACGATCTTGCCCTTCTTCTTCCACGCCTTCACGATCCGCACCTTATGCTCAGGCGACACGCGCGCATAGACGGAATATTGCTCGACCTTCGCCTCGAATTCTGCGTCATCGAGGCGGCTTAGCTCCGCTCCGGTCAGCACGGCGCCCTCCTTGTCGATGATGCCCAGTTCCTTCGCGATCGCGGCGGCCGTGTCCCCGTGATCGCCCGTAATCATCACCGGGCGAATGCCGGCCAGCTTGCAGATGCGCACCGCTTCCTTCACCTCTTCGCGCGGCGGATCGATCATGCCGACGAGGCCGGCGAAGACGAGATCGTTCTCGAGCCCATCTACCGTCAGGCTCTCCGGCACCCGCTCCGCATCCCGATAGGCGAGGGCCAGCACGCGCAGCGCCTTGTCGGCCATCGCTTTATTGGCGGCGGCGATGTTCCGGTGGTGCTCCTCTGTCATCGGCTCCACGCGGCCGTCCCGGAGGATATGGGTGCACCGGGCCGTCAGCACGTCAGGGGCGCCCTTCGTCATAATGCGGCATCGGCTCCCGTCCTCCCCGTTCTCTTCCGCGGGAAGCTGATGAACGGTCGTCATCCGCTTGCGGTCCGAGTCGAACGGCAGCTCGGCGATGCGCGGGAGGCGGCGTTCAGCCTCGCGTTTGTCGATGCCGTTCAACAGCGCATAGTCGATGAGCGCCGTCTCGGTCGGATCGCCGATCGCCCCGGCTGTCTGCCCGCCGCCGGCTTCCGCCAGCCGGGCGTCATTGCACAGCACCATCACTTGCATGAGCCGTTCGGCCGCGGGAGTCCGGATCCAATCATCTCCGGATGGGCGCAGGGTGTTGTCGGCGTAGATCTCCTTGACGGTCATCCGGTTCTGCGTCAATGTTCCCGTCTTGTCCGAGCAGATAATATCCGTGCTGCCGAGCGTCTCCACCGCAGGCAGCTTGCGGATAATCGCTTTGCGCCGGGCCATCGTCTGCACGCCAAGCGCCAAAATAATCGTGACGATGGCAGGCAAGCCTTCCGGAATGGCCGCAACCGCAAGCGAGATGGAGGTGAGCAGCATGTCGAACAGCTCTCTGCCTTCGATAAGACCGACGGTGAACATGACGAGCGCGACGGCGACGATAATGATGGTGAATGTTTTGCCCAGCTCGTTCAGCTTGCGCTGAAGCGGCGTAACCTCGTCCTCTTCCTGCGACAGATATCCCGCGATTGAACCGACCTCGGTGGCGCTGCCGGTGGCCGTCACGACACCGAGGCCGCGGCCGTAGGAGACTTGGCTCGTCATATACGCCATATTGATGCGATCCCCGATGACGAGATCGGCTTCGTCTAGCGGCTCCGTCCCTTTTTCGACCGGGACCGACTCTCCGGTCAATGCGGCCTCTTCGATCTTCAGCGAGGCGGATTCGATAATTCGCATATCGGCAGGCACGACATTGCCGGCCTCCAGCAGGACGATGTCGCCGGGGACAAGCTCCTCGGCCTTAATATCGAGCGCCTGCCCCTCGCGCATGACGCGGGCATGGGGAGTGGACATCTGCTTCAGCGCGCTCAACGCCTGCTCCGCCTTATGCTCCTGAATGACGCCAAGCACGGCGTTCAGAACGACGACAACGAGAATGATGATAGAGTCGGTCCATTCGCCCAACAGGCCGGAGACGATGGCGGCCGCAAGCAGGATGAGAATCATGACGTCCTTGAATTGGGCCAGCAGCTTCGCCAGCACGGACGGGCCGGCGGCTTCCTGAAGCAGATTGCGCCCGTATTGCTGCCGCCGCTGCTCCGCCTCCTGCCCGGTCAGGCCCTCCCGGCTCGAGCCAAGCCGCTGCAGGGCCGCTTCGGCGGTCATTGTATGAAAAGCGGCCGGTTGATTTTCGTGTTCCTTCTTCATGTTCCTCAGCTCCTATCAAGGCTAGTGTGAGAGAACATGCGGTAAAATATGTATGCGATCGCTCCTCATCTGCGGGCGGCGTCATACCATATCGGATCCTCAACGGTAATGGCCCGGTTCCGATCCAGCGGCAGCCCGGTCTCATAGGAGCGGTTGCCGATGGCTGCCGTCAACGCGGCATCGGCCTGGCGCGTGCCGCCGCTGTCGGCGCCCTCCGTCCTGCGGGCATGCCAATAGTTCTTGACGGCCTTCAGGGCGGCGGCCGCATCCGTCCGGGCGGCATCCCACATCTCCCATACCGTCGTCGCATAGCGCTCGCCGCTTCCCGTCGGGTCAAGCCATGGCCGGCGGGCAAGATTCATCACGTCGTAAGGCGGCGTCACCTTGCGGTAGACGAACGGATCGAGATGCTTGCCGGCGAGACGGCGCTTCATGCCGGTCGGATCATGGAATAGCTTCTGCGCGCGAATCATCGCCCGGTACGCATCGTTCCACGAAGTTGGCGCGACGTCCGCGGCCAGCTTCGGATAATAGGTCCGCGACAGCTCGGACAGATGGCGAATGATGTCAGCGGGCAAGATACTGCCTATATGAATCTCCTTCCATACGGGACTTTTCCATGAGGGAATGCCTCTCTTTTCCCGCAGCACATGCGTATCCATCAATACTTCGAAGCGCTGATGATCCCATTTCCGGAACCCGGAACGGGAGAACACGTACGGGTGCATATTCCGATCCAGCACATGATGAAGCAGGAAGCCGAGCGCGTATAAGCGGCTGTCCTCCCCGGCTATGAGGTCCGGGCTGGCCGCGCGGATCAGATCGGCAAGGAACGGGCCGCAGTGCTCATTATGCATCGCGCTTCCCAACTCGTTCATGACGCTCGCGGGCTGCCACGGGAAAAATTGATGGTAGAACAAAAAATCAGGCCCCTGGCAGCCGAGATTGAACAGCCGCCGGCACCGGTCCTCTTCAATGGAACGGCCAAGGCCCGCCGCGGCGAGCGCCTCCTGGCCGAACAGCAAATGCGTCCACACATTCGGCATTGATACGATCTCCTTTGTCAGTTCATCGTTAAGTTCAAGATGACGCTTTCTAGGCAAAGTTGTCAACCTTTTTGTATAATGGAAACCGTTGATATGTTCCGGGGTGCAGAAAAAGGAGGCGGCCTCGCGTACAAGCCTGGAAAAGGAGACGATGCATATGGGGCGGATCAGGCCCTTTGTCAGTCTGCAGTCGAAAATATTGCGATTTACCGTCTTGCTCGTCTGTATTCCCATACTCCTCATCGGTCTGTTCTCCTATTGGAAATCATCCGAGATCGTCGAGCAAAAAGTGTCTGCATCGGATCTGAATGCCGTGACCCAGGTCGGGTTGAATATTCAGTTCATGACGGATTATGTGCATGATACATCGCTATTCCTGATTCAATCGGATGAGGTGCGGCGCTTCCTGCTCAGCGGAACCCGGTCGCAGGATAATATCGCCAAAGAGCAGGCGGTTATGGAACGCTTTTTCCTGCACCTGATCAATATGAAAGATTTCATTCATTCCATCTATTTGCGAGGAGAGAACGGCATGATCTTCTCCACCTCGCCCGAAGCCGTCGGCTTGGACGGTCTGATGCTCGACGAGGTGAAGCGGCTGCGGGGGAAGCCGCTCTGGTTCGTGCAGAGGCGGGGCGGGCATGAGACGCTGTCCTTCATTCGCGAGATCCGGGATGTGAATAATGTCGGCCGCCGGCTGGGCATGGTTCAGATCAATATCGATCTGCCGTATGTGCGCGAGTTGATGAAGCAGCAGCGCATCGGCACGCTGGACAACTATTATTTGCTCAATGAAGAGGGTCTCGTGCTCGCCTCGACCGGGGACGCGCCTGTCTACTCCCGGCTCCCGGCGGCGCTCGACTACGATAATCAGGCCCAAGGCGGACACGGATACTATACGGTCGCGATGGGCGGTCAACGCTATCTGGTAACGTACGCCGGCATGGGCAAATCGGGATGGCAGATCGTCCATGCGGTGCCGCTGAATGAAGTGCTCCAGGAGAATAGCGCGATCCCGCAGTTGATGCTGTTGGCGATGGTGATCTCCTTCGTCCTGTGCGTCATTACGGCGCTTCTGTTCTCCCGCCGCATTATCCGCCCGATTCGGCAGCTCCGGAGCCTGATGCTGAAGGTCGAGCGGGGCCAGTTCCAGGGGCGGGTCGAAATCGGGAGCAACGACGAGATCACGCAGCTCGGACGCAGCTTCAACCGCATGAACGAGCGGCTGCATCAGATGATCAAGCTCGTCTATGAGGCGGAGCTGAACAAGAAGGAAGCGGAGCTCAAGGCGTTCCAGGCGCAGATTAACCCGCATTTTCTCTATAATACGCTCGATACGATCTACTGGATGATCCGCATGGAGAAGGCGTACGACACGGCTCAGCTTGTCGAGGCGCTCTCCAAGCTGTTCCGCCTCAGCCTGAACAGCGGGAAGGAACTGACGACGGTGCGGGATGAAGTGAATCACGTAACGAATTATATGATTATTCAACGCAAGCGGTATGAGGAACTAATCGATTTCGCGCTGGAGGTCGATGAAGAAGATACACTGAACGGAATGACGGTGAAGCTTATTTTGCAGCCGTTCGTGGAGAATGCGATTGTGCACGGCATCGAGAAGCTGGGCGAGCCGGGAACGATCCGCGTGCGCATCTTCCGGCGGGACGAGAAGCTCGTCTTCCGCATCGAGGATACCGGCACCGGGGTCGATATCGCGGAGATGGAACGGCTGATGCGCGAGAGCGGCGGCAATAACCGCGGGTTCGCGATCAAGAACGTGAACGACCGCATCCAGCTCTATTATGGTCAGGGGTACGGGGTAACCTTCATGAACAGGAAGGAAGGCGGAACGATCGCAGAGATCATCCAGCCTTGGCGATACGGGGAGGGCAAGCCAGCATGAACAGGGATAGGATCAAAGTTTTGATCGTTGACGACGAGTTGATTATCCGCAAAGGGATACGAACTTCAATCGATTGGGAGGAGCTGGGAATCGAGATCGTCGGCGAAGCGAAGAACGGGCAGGAGGCGTTGGCGCTGTCCGGCTGTCTGGAGCCCGACATCGTCATGACGGATATCCGGATGCCGGTCATGGACGGACTCGCTTTGGCGGCGGCGCTGCGCGAACGGCAGCCGCATGTCAAGATCATTATCGTATCGGGCTATGATGATTTTGATTATGCGCGGCAGGCGCTCAAAATCGGCGTCAGCGAATATTTGACCAAGCCGGTCGGCGCCGAGGAGCTGACGAAGCTGATGCTCAAGCTGGGCGATCAGATTCATGAGGAGCGGGACCGATCGGATGACGAGCGGAACAAGGGCATGCTGCTGCGGGAGAGCCTGCCGTTCATCCAGAGCAAATGGCTGCTCCGGCTCCTGCAGGGAGAGGCGAAGCTCGATCAGGAGCTGCTGGACCGGGCGCGCCAGCTTCACATTACGCTCGAAGGCCCGGAATATGCCGTCGCCGTCGTCGATATTGACGATTATTTGCTCTTGATGGGGCAGGCGTCCGACCGGGAGAAGGAGCTGCTGATGTTCGCGCTATATAATGTAGCGGACGAGCTGCTGACGGAACGGTACCCGAGCGCCCTCTGCCAAATGGATGAAAGCTCGATCGCGATTCTGCTCAACGTCAACAGGAAGAACAGGCACCGGATTCTATCCGTGTGCGGGGAACTGAGCGACTCCATCCGCCGCTTCGTCAAAGTATCCGTCACCATCGGCGTCGGAAGCGTCGTTCCTGCGCTCCATCAAGTGAACGAGAGCATGAACGAAGCGCTTAGCGCCCTGTCGGGCAAGGCGTATCGCGGCAAAGGGCAGGTTATCCTCTTCCAGCCGGAGAAGCATGGGGACAAGGATGAACCGGTATTTGTCTCCGCCAAGGAGGAAGCCGAGCTGCTTCAATGCCTGACGGCGTTGGATACCGCCGGCATACAGGAACGGCTCGACACCTGGTTCCGGCATTTTGCGGAAGCGGGCGCATCCTATCCGCATGTCCGGTCGCTGTGCGTGAAGCTGATCGTGCTGGCGACGAATCATGTGGAGCAGATGGGGGTGCGGCGCAGCGAGCTGGAGCCGGCGCTGCTGCGGCCGTACGAGGAGGTTCACAAGTACGAGACGATCTTCGATCTGCGAAGCTGGGTCAGCCGCATCTTCGATTCCTTCATCGATCATCTTACCCGTCACAAGACCGGGCGCTACCGCAATATCGTCGCGGTGGCGATCCAGTATATGCAGGAGCATTATGCCCAGGATCTGAAGCTGGAGGACGTGGCGGGCCAAGTGTACGTCACCCCGAATTATTTCAGCCGCGTCTTCAAGGAAGAGACCGGGGAGCATTTCTCGGAATGGTTGAACAAGCTCCGGGTCGAGAAGGCGAAGCAGCTGCTGAAGGATGTCGGGCTCAAGGTATACGAGGTCGCCGAGCGGGTAGGCTATAATGACTATAAATATTTCGCGCATATCTTCAAAAAATATACCGGCATCACTCCGAAGCAGTACCGCAATGAATTGTAGCGGCAGGAGAAATGATGCAGCCGATAGGACAGAATACAATAAGGCAAGGCTGGCGGCGGCGCCGGCTTTGCCTTATTTTTGTCTTCCGGTGGGCTCCTCGGCCGCGATTCCGCAGGAGACGGGAAGAAGGTTAAAAAATCGGATAATTTGATATAATCCTCTACTTACGATCCGGGTCCGATTACCTATACTTAAGATGTAAACGGTCGCACACATAATGATTGCACAACTTAAAGGGGTGTACACAAATGAAAAAAGGCATCAAACGTTGGACCTCCATTCTGCTGATCAGCTGTCTGGCGGTAGCGGTAGCCGGCTGCGGCTCGTCCAAGCCGGCTGCGGAGACGGGCAAGGACGCAGGTCCGTCCGATCCGATTACGTTCATGCACATGTTCGATAAGAACGCCGAAGGCGGAGGGCTCCATCAAGCGGAGCTGCTCGACAAGTTCACGGCGGAGAATCCGGACATTCAGCTGGATCAAGAGATTCAGTCGCATGACAACTACGAGACGAAGATCAAGACGCTGGCCGCTGCCAACGAGCTTCCGGACGTGTTCTTGATGAAGAGCTCGATGGTCACGACCTTCGTCGAGAACGGACTGGTAAGACCGGTTGACGATCTGTTGGATAAAGATCCGGATTGGAAGAACGGCTTCGTAGACGGCGCGCTGGATACGTACCAAGTCGACGGACAAACATACGGCATTCAATTCTCGGGCGGACCGACCCATGTTATTTTTTACAACAAAGATTTGGTTGCCAAAGCCGGCTTCTCCGAATTCCCGAAAACATGGGATGACTTCCTGAAGCTGATCGATAACCTGAAAGCTCAGAACATTACGCCGATTGCCTTCGGCAACAAAGGCAAATGGCTGGCGAACTCCAGCTACATGTCGACGCTGGGCGACCGCTTCACCGGAACGCAATGGTTCGAGAGCCTCGCGAACCACAAGGGCGCCAAGTTCACTGACCAGGAGTTCGTGCAAGCGTTGGAATTGTTCCAGGATCTGGCCAAGCGCGGCGCGTTCAAAAACGACATGAACTCGATCGACAACAACCAGATGAAGACGCTCTACTATAACGGCAAGGCGGCAATGTTCATCGAAGGCGCCTGGGCGAGCAACGCGGTGGAGACCGGCGGCCCGCAAGAGATTCTGGACAAGACGGAATTGGCTGTCTTCCCGGCAATCGACGGCGCCAAAGGCGACCAGAACGGCGTATCCGGCGGCGGCGGATGGGCCTATGCCATCAATGCCAACATCGACGAGTCGAAGCTCGACGATATCGCCAAGCTGATGAAAACCCTGTCCGACAAGGAAGCGGCCAAAGTCATTCTGAAATACGGCGACATTCCGTCCAGCAAAGTGGACAACATCAACGAGCTTGATCTGTCCCCGCTCACCAAAAAAATGGTGAAGCTGCTTGAAACGACGAAATATGTTCCTATCTACGATTCCCGTCTCTCCCCAGGTCTGACGGAAGCGATGAACTCCGCGATGCAGGAAATGCTCATCGGGCAGCTGACGCCGGAAAAAGCGGCCGAAGTGATGCAAAAGGAATACGAGAACGAAATGTAATCCCGGCTTGGAAGACAAGCTGGCTCATAACAAAGATCCGAACAAGATACAAAGATAGAGATGCAGCAGTCGGATAGTAGACGGACGGACCCTTCTCCTGAACGCCATGTTCGGGAGGAGTCTGTCTTGTCTGCCGTTCTGCATATGCAAAAGAGAGGAGAGAGCCGTGATGAATAACTCCGCGATTCGGCCCAAGCGCTGGACATTTTTCGCCTATTTGCTGCCGAGCGTGCTGCTGTACGCATTCATGGTCCTTGTTCCGTTGGTGCTCGCCTTGCGGTACAGCTTCTATAAATGGTCGGGCGGACCGAAGATGGAATGGATCGGGCTCCGGAACTATGAGGTGCTTCTTCAAGATGCGAAATTTTGGGGCGCTTTTCTCAACAACTTAATTATTGTCGGCTTCAGTGTCGTCGGCCAGATCGGGATCGCGTTCATCATCGCGGTATTCCTGTTGAACAAATGGGTGAAGTGGCGCGAATTCCACCGGACCGTCATCTTTATCCCGGTCGTCCTGTCCTCGGTCGTCATCGGGTTCCTGTGGTCGATGATCTTCAACAATGACGCGGGACTGCTGAACTGGCTGCTGACTTCTCTGGGGCTCGAATCCTGGATCAAGCCTTGGCTGGACGATCCGAACGTCGTCATGTACTCCGTAACAGCACCGATTGTGTGGCAATATATCGGTTTCTACCTGATTATATTTATGGCTTCGATGCAAAGCATCAACGGGGAAGTGTACGAGATGGCGGAGATCGATGGAGCCACCGGCTTCAAGAAGACGATGTACATTACGCTGCCCCTGCTGAAGGATACGATGAAAATTGCCGTGATGCTCTGTATTGCGGGGAACATGAAGGCGTTCGACAGCATCTTCGTCATGACGGGAGGCGGACCGGGCAATTCCTCCACGGTCATGGCGCAATATGCATATGACACGTCGTTCAAAGCGTTCAAGCTTGGATACGGCAGTGCGATCTCCATCGGCATAATGGTGCTCAGCGTCTTCCTTATCCTGTTGAGCCGTCTGATTGGAGGGAAGAACAATGACTAAAACGATGCGGTTCATTCCGCGGTTCCTGATCAACCTGTTCCTGTGGATCATGTCGTTGTCCTGCATATTCCCGGTCATCTGGATGATCTATTCCTCGCTGAAAACCCAGCAGGAATTCAATCTGAATATTATTTCATTGCCAACGTCGCTCAATTTCCAGAACTATGTTGACGCCTTCCGCATCGGGAAAATGGATACGTATTTCGTGAACAGCGTATTCGTCACGGTGCTGACGGTCATCTTCACGGTCGTCCTGAGCTTCCTGGCCGCTTATATTTTGGCCCGCTTCGATTTCCCGGGGCGCAATCTGGTCTACTTCATGTTCCTGGCAGGGATGCTCATTCCGATTCACGGGCTGCTTATCCCGGTATTCGTCGAGTTCAAGACGCTGGGGCTGCTCGATCAGCGGATAACGCTCGTGCTGCCGTATGTCGCCTTCAACCTGTCGATGGGGATATTCCTGTTCGAGAACTTCATCAAATCGGTTCCGCTCGAGGTCGAGGAAGCGGCGGCGATTGACGGAAGCAGCACGACGCGGCGCGTGCTTACGATCGTGCTTCCGATGTGTCTTCCGGTCATCTCGACGGCCATCATTTTGTATTTCCTGGGCGCCTGGAACGAATTCCCGTTCGCGCTCGTGCTGATTAAGAGCCCGGAGCTGCGGACGCTGCCGGTCGGCCTGACGAATTTCAACGGACAGTTCACCGTGAACTATCCGCAGATGATGGCGGCGATGGTCATCGTCGTATTGCCGGTCATTTTGACTTATCTCGCATTCTATAAGAAAATTATGCAAGGAATGACGGCGGGGGCCGTCAAAGGCTGACGGCTCCCGTCTATCGAACATAATGAGCAGACAGGGGCGGATGAATGATGGACAAGCATTCCGCGCGGCGGCCGAATGTGATCGTGCTCGTCGCCGATGACCACCGGTATGAGTCGATTCGGGCGCATGGCAATCCCGAGGTGATGACTCCGACGCTGGACCGATTGGCCGAGAGCGGTGTCAGCTTCCAGAGCACGAACATCATCGGCGGGATGGACGGGGCGGTATGCTCGCCATGCCGGGCCTGCCTGAACACCGGCTCCTCGATATTCGGGGCGACGGTGAAGCAGGACTTGGGTGACACGGTGGAGAAGATGACGCTGTCTCCGGAGAAGCGCACCTTGGGCGAGACGTTCCGACGGCACGGCTATTATGCGTATGCGGTCGGGAAATGGCATAACGACACCGCCAGCTTCAACCGCAGCTTTGCCGGCGGCAACCGCATTTTCTTCGGCGGAATGAGCCATCATCGCGAGGTCCCTGTCTATGCCTATGATCCGACGGGAACGTATTCCTCCTCCCAACGCACCGTCGAGAGCACGTTCTCGACCGAGCTGTTCACGGATGAAGCGGAGGCGTTCATCCGAAGATATGACCGGGAGGAACCGTTTTTCCTCTATGTGGCCCATACCTCTCCTCATGATCCGCGGACGGCGCCCGAGCCGTACGCGTCGCAGTATGAGGGCGACCGCGTCGCCGTGCCCGGCAATTTTTTGCCGGAGCATCCTTTTGACAACGGAGAGATGCATATCCGCGATGAGGGGCTCGCGGGCCGGCCGCGCACGAAGGAAGAGGTTCGGCGCCATATCGCCGATTATTACGTGATGATCACCCATATGGATGCGCAGATGGGACGGCTGATGCAGGCGCTGGAGGAGACCGGGCGAATGGACGACACGATCGTCGTCTATACGTCTGACCACGGGCTCGCCGTCGGGCAGCATGGCTTGATGGGCAAGCAGAATCTGTATGAGCACAGCATCCGCATCCCGTGGATGGTGGCCGGGCCTGGCGTGCCGGCCAAGGGGCTGATCGGCGGACAAGTGTATCAGATGGACATTTATCCGACCTTATGCGAGTTGGCCGGCATTCCTGTTCCGGCATCCGTGGAAGGGCGCAGCATGGCGGACCTGATGCGCGGCGAAGCCGGCGCGGAACGGAGCACTGTCTATGCGCTGTACAAGGACACGCAGCGGATGGTGAAGGACGGCCGCTACAAGCTCATTCGCTACCGGAAGTCCGGCGTTACCGGCGAAGGTGCGGACATGGCGCAGCTGTTCGACCTGCTCGAAGATCCCGGGGAGCTGCGCAATCTGGCGCAGGAACCGGAGATGCGGCAGCATATTCGCCGTCTGGACGAGGCGATGCAGGCATGGATGAGACAGGTCGGCGACCCGTACGCGGACTCCTTTGCGATAAGCGGATGAAGTTCCGGAGCAGAGGGTAGCGGTAACCCGCGTTTGCATGTAAACTAAGAAGAGCCGCGGGCAGGACAAGGCAGAGGGACGGATTCGCTTGTCCCGCTGTCCATGCCGGCGCATATCATCCCATATATACATCAAGTGGAACAGGTGGAGGATACCCAAGATGGAACAATTCCGATTGCCCAAAATCGACGTGCCGAAGTTCGAGCTTCCCCAAGCGGTGAAGCAGGTGCTGGCGGAGGCCGAGCAGAAGCTGGCGCATCGCCCGAAGCTGTTGAAGCAGTTCAAGAACTGCTTCCCGAATACGCTGGAGACGACGACGAAGCTGCTGGAGGACGGCACGACCTTCGTGCTGACCGGAGACATTCCGGCGATGTGGCTGCGCGACTCGGTGGAGCAAGTCATTCACTATGTCCCGTTCGCCAAGGATGACGCCGATCTGCAGCGCATTATCGGCGGCCTGATCAAGCGCCATATGTTCTATATCAATATCGATCCGTATGCGAACGCATTCAATGAAGGCCCGAACGACTGGCACTGGGATGCGAATGACCAGACCGATATGTCCCCATGGGTATGGGAGCGCAAATATGAGCTTGATTCGATGTGCTTCACGATTCGTCTCGCTTATATGTATTGGAAAGAGACGGGGCGCACCGATATTTTCGATGCGAACTTCAAATCCGCCATGCGCAAAATCGTCGGCGTCTGGAAGACGGAGCAGCGCCATTTCGAGCAATCGCCGTACCGCTTCATGCGCGAGAATTGCCCGGATATCGACACGCTGCGCAACGACGGCCTTGGCATGCCGGTCAACTATACGGGGATGACGTGGTCCGGCTTCCGTCCGAGCGACGATGCCTGCGACTTCCATTACAATATTCCTTCCAACATGTTCGCGGTCGTCTCGCTGCGCCAGATGCAGGAGATTGCGAAGTACGGCTTCCGCGACGAAGCGTTCGTGAAGGAAATGCACAAGCTCGAAAAAGAGATCGAGCATGGCATTCAACTGTACGGCACTTACAATCACCCGACCTGCGGCAAAATGTACGTGTACGAGACGGATGGCTTCGGCAACTTCTGCCTGATGGACGATGCGGGAACGCCGAGTCTGATGTCGATTCCGTATCTCGGCTATGCGGACGCCGAGGATCCGGTCTACCAGAATACGCGCCGCTTCATCCTGAGCAAGGAGAATCCGTACTACTTCGAAGGCAAGGCCGCATCGGGGATCGGCAGCCCGCATACGCCGGACGGCTATGTGTGGCATATGGCGCTCTCGATGCAGGGCTTGACGTCGATCAGCGATGAGGAGATCGTGTCGCTCATCGCCACGTTGGAAGCGACCGATGCCGATACCGGCTTCATGCATGAAGGCTTCCACGCGGACGATCCGGCCATCTTCACCCGCCCTTGGTTCGCCTGGTCGAACAGTCTGTTCTCCCAGCTCGTGTGGAAGGCGATGCAGCGGGGATTGCTGGACAAATAAAGGACAAGCCGAAGTTCATGCGATACGGACAAGGGGAGTGTCTCACAGGCACTGCAAAATGATGGAGATGACGAGGTAACAGAGAATGTGGTGCGGGAAAAACGGCTGCGCGGAAAACGGTGGAAGATGGATGAAGCAGTGAAGTGCTGCGTGGATGCATCCATTTCTGCTCTTTCAGCCGCTCTTTGATGAAATTCCTGCAAAATTACATGATGTTCATCGTTTTTTATCTTTTATCGATTGGATAGTCAGAAATTGATGCCGTTTTGCAGGATTTCCTGTAACGGAGTACACATCATAAAGGAAAAGTGCATTTTTGCAGTTTTTCGGCGAGTCGAGCTTTGAAAATCAGGGGGGCTGTCTCACTGTAGTGAAATACTACTTTTGGGACACCCCCCTTGCTGCGTTCTCTTACATTTTATACCGGCTTATCATCTCGTTCAGCGTTTGCGCCATTTGATTCAGCTGCTCCGCGTTCTTCAGCAGTGTGCCCATATCGACCAGCTGCTGATCCGTGAACTTCACCAGCTTCGTGGCATGCTCCGCGTTCTTCTCGGCGATATGCGCGATTTCATTCACGGAAGCAAGCACTTCCTCGGAGCCGGCGGACATTTCTTCCGTCACCGCCGATGTATCCTGAATCTGGCCTGCGATATCCGTAATATCCGTTAAGATGCGTTCGAAGGTCGCGCCCGAATTTTGCACTTTTTCAATGCCGTCGGCGACGCTATCCCGTACGAGATCCATCGACTCCACGGCTTTGCGGGCATCCATTCTCGTCTCCTCGATCAGATCGGAGATTTCACGGGCGGATTCGGCCGAGCGTTCCGCCAGCTTCCTCACTTCATGGGCGACGACGGCAAAGCCTTGGCCATGCTCCCCGGCCCGGGACGCTTCAATCGCTGCATTGAGCGCAAGCAGGTTCGTCTGCGACGCAATCTGGGTGATGACATCGACGATGTGGGCCATCTGCTCGGACCGCTCGCCGAGAGTCTGCACCAATCCCCCAGAATGCCTTACCGATTCATCGATCGTATTCATCTGCCGCACCGCTTCCTGGAGCAGCATATTCCCCTGCTTCGCCTGGTCGGCCGTATCCAGCGATGTCTCGGATATGCTGGTTGTGCTTTCGGCGATGCGCTGAATGCCGATAGCCATTTCTTCCATCGCCTTGGCCCCTTCTTCCGTGCCCCGCATTTGCGTGTCGGCGCCGCTGGCGACGATCTTGACGATCGAGTCGACTTCCTGAATCTGAGCCGTGCTTGCGGCCGTGTGGGCGGACAACTGCTTCGACGAATCGGCCAATGTATTCGCGGCGCTGCGTATCTCGCCGACGAGATGGCGGATGGAGGCTTGCATCACTTGCAGCGATTGCCCCAGTACGCCGACCTCGTCCTTTTTCCGCTGAATCGAGGCTGGAACCTCGCCCGTGAAATCCCCGGCGCTGATCGCCTTCAGATTGGCGACGACGGTCTGAATCGGCTTCGTAATGTTCAATGCCACCCCAAGCGCCAGCAGCACGGCTAACACGGCGCAGATCGAGCTGGTAATCAAATTGATCATTCCGATCTTGTCGGCTTCCCGCGTCAGCTCGCTTTTTTCCACGATGGACAAGTATTTCCACCCGGTTGCCTGGGACGTATACAAGTTGGTCATATAATCTGTGCCATCCACTTGAATCTCGAAATGATCCGAGGTTTTTTCTTTGATATCCGCAAATTCGGGCACGCCGATATCCGCGATATTTTTGGAGATCAGCTCCGGATTGCGGGGATCAGCGAGAATCGTCCCGTCTTTGGATAGCAGCACGACATAGCCGGTCTCCCGGATTTTGATGCTCTGAAGCTGTTCGGCCAGCTTGCCGAGGCTCGTATCCAGCCCGAGTACGCCCAGAGGCTTGCCGTTGGCGTCGTGTACGACCGCTACGCTGCTCATATTCAAATTGCCGGTTACCGAATCGACATACGGATCGGTAATGGTAACTTGGTCCGGATTCGACATTGCATTCGCATACCAAGGGCGGGTGCGCGGGTCATACTTGGCGGCCATTTCTTTTTCCGGCCACTGGACGTAACCGCTATGGGCAGCCCCCAAAAATACGGTAGAGGTGTTCGGATGCGTCTGGGCAAAGCGCTCAAATTCCCGATAGATTTCACTTTCAATGCCGCCGTTTTGAGCGAGTGTCGATTTTTTGTTCTCCGTCAGCTTCATGTATGAGGTGATGCTGTCATCAGCTTGATTGATGATCGGGCTGTCCGCCAGAAACTTCACATTCTCTTTCACCGTGTCGAAAAAAAGCGCCATTCGGCCGTCCACCTGCGCGACTTCGTTGGTCGTCGACGTCACGAATTCATCGGTGATTTCTTTGATCATACTATTATTAACAATAATGCCAATAATAGAAATCGGAATCAGGATCGTAACTAAAAAAGCAAGAACCAGTTTCATTTTAATGCTTTTTAACATAGCTGCCCCTCCTCTAAGATGCTTTCATAAATAGAATCGACATTATTTAAGGAAATTCGACATCCTCTCTATTCTATTTATCGCCCAAAAAAAGGTCTTTCTTAATACCTATTACAAATAGAAGGAAGTTTACTGCTGAATATTTTTTTTGCATTCGTATTTTCATATAGCGTTAGGTCTTTGGTCATAAACGTTAGCTTGAAAGGAAACAGCGGCATTCTCTTCAAAGCAGCGTCATTCGCGAGCATAAGCAAAAGCCATCGGCTTTGAGGCAACAATGAAGCTGTGTGATTAGTTCTTTATGCTCAAAAATATATAAATATACAAAATGAATGAAATTCAGAGAAATGTTTTAGTGATCGGCGCGATCGTTTTTAGTATAATAGTCATATAAAAGTGGGTATGTAGGACGTTCGAATGAGGTTCGGACATTACTCCCTTACTGTCGGAAAGGGGCGAAAGATACAAAGATGAAAGCCGAGTGGATTCATCCTTTTTTGCAATCGGCGTGCACGGTTATCGAACAAGTCGTGCAAGTCCGTCCGGAACGGGGAGAGCTTGAGATGTTATCTTGGAGCGGATCTCATGATTTACGCATCCAGATAGGGATGACGGGGCAATTATCGGGCCATGTCGCGTTCGGGTTAAATGAAGATGTCGCCATTAAGATGGCTTCCGCGATGATGGGAGGCTTCCCGCTGGAAGCGCTGGATGCCATTGGGGAAAGCGCGATTTCGGAGCTGGGGAATATGATTAGCGGCAATGCGACCACGTTGATGTTCAATCAAGGGCTGCGCGTCGATATTACGCCGCCTCAATTGCTGGTCTCCTCCAACTCGGGACCGATTCAACAGGCGATGGCGGTGCCGCTCATTATTGGAGATATCGGACGGTTTGATGTGCTCATGCATATCGGATATAGTGATAAGGTCAGTGTCGTATCCTGACGCATGATGCAAGGCCGGCCGCAAGCTGCAGCGTCAGGAATGACGGGCTGCAGGCGGGGCAGCGCCAAAGGAGCAGCAGGAAATGGATTTGAAAGGGAAAATTGTGCTCATTACAGGAGCTTCGAGCGGCATCGGGGCTCTGACCGCCCAAGCCGCAGCGGCCAAAGGAGCCGTACCCGTGCTGACGGGGCGCTCGCGGCAGAAGCTGGATGCCGCCGTTCTGGGCATAACAGCGGAGCATGCCGTCTATACGATGGACGTGACCAGCGATGATGACGTGGAACGTATCGTAACCGATGTCCTGGAGCGGTTCGGTCGAATCGATATCCTGCTCAACAATGCGGGGTACGGGCAATTCGACCGCGTCACGGACATGAGCGTGTCCCAGTTCGCCGGCATGATGGACGTCAACTATATGGGGGTTGTGCGCTGCACGAAGGCGGTGCTCCCGCATATGCTGGCACGCCGCGACGGCCATATCGTGAACGTGGCTTCCATGGCAGGCAAGATCGGATCTCCCAAATCTGCCGGCTACAGCGCGACGAAGCATGCCGTGCTCGGGTTCACGAATGCGCTGCGGATGGAGCTGGCGGGGACCGGGGTCGCCGTGTCGGCCGTCAATCCGGGGCCTGTCGATACGCCCTTCTTCGACCGCGCCGATCCGTCAGGCCAGTATGTGAATAATGTGCGCTGGTTCATCATGCCGCCGGACAAGGTCGTGCGCCATCTGATTCGCATCATGGAGACGCGCAGACAGGAAGTGGACCTGCCGTGGCTGGGAGCGCTGGGCATGCGCCTTTATTCTCTCTTTCCCCGCATATCCAATCGAATCGCGGCCCGATTGCTGAATAAAAAATAAGCGCCGCCAGGGGCGCCGGACGAATCATAGCCGGAGGGGCAAGGAATGAAGCAGGTCCGCTTATGCATTGCGTCGTTCGAGGCAGCATTGCATGGGCGGACTGGTCGCCGCAGCCGGCAAAGATCGTCAGGAATTGGAGCCGCTCTGGCGATGCGCCTCGTTCATTTGCTTAATCTCCTCGAACAGCGCCCGTATTTCCGCCTTTCCCTCCGGATGGGCATCATTCCAATGCCGAGTCAGGTTCGGCATCGTCTTATGCATCTGATTATACAGGGCCCACCGCTTCACCTTCTCGACGGTGACCGGATCGGAATGCCCCGTCAGCAGCTCGGCATATTTTTCAACTAACCGTTCGAATGCAGGTTGTGCAGCTTCACTCATGTTAGGTCCTCCTTTTTTTAACGATCATCATCCATGCCCCGACAACCATTCCGCGATTTGCGGCCGCTTCGATTGCCTCGATACCTTCATTTTATATTCCAGCATGTCACAAAATATAGACGATAATGCATCAAAACAGCCTCAGCTCCGTTTCGGGTGCTGTCCTATTTTTTTGCGCATAATCTGCATATATGGTGAATTGTACCACATTTTGCGGGCAGGACGGGCCCAACAGGGATAAAAGTTTGGTGCTGGCGGTTCTTTTCGCTATAATAGAGCCATGAATGCCGCAGTTAAGCGAGATACATACATGAACGGATGTCATGTCATAGAGAGGATCGATGCAGTTGAGCACCACGTTTGCTTCCTTGTCGATTACCGAGGAATTGTTAGCGAAGCTTCAAGCGAAAGACATTACCGCTCCGTCGCCCGTACAGGCGGAAGCGATTCCGGTTGCGCTGGAGGGCCGCGATATTCTGGCCCAGTCGCAGACCGGAACGGGCAAGACACTGGCGTATCTCTTGCCGGTATTGATGAAGATAGACGCCTCGCACCGAGGGACGCAGGCGGTGGTTATCGCCCCGACGCAGGAGCTGGCCATGCAGATCGTGCGCGAGGCGGAGTACTATGGCGAAGGAAGCGGGATTCACGTCGCCGCGCTCATTGGCGGAGCCGCCCTGAACCGCCAGGTGGAACGGCTGCGCGACAAGCCGCAGCTTGTCGTCGGCACGCCCGGACGCATCCGGGAACTGATTGAAATGCGCAAGCTGAAGATGCATGAGGTCCGAATGATCGTCGTGGATGAGGTCGACCATTTGCTGCAGAAGGGCGGAGCTCGCGATACGGACATGGCGATCCGCAGCGCGCTGCGCGATCGGCAGCTTCTCTTCTTCTCGGCGACTCTCCCTCGGGCGGTCCGGGAGCTGGCCAGCCGCTTCATGCAGGCGCCGGCGGAGATCGGAATCGAGCCGGACAAGCGGATGGCGGACACGATCCAGCATCTGTATGTGGCTGTGGAGCGCGACAAGATCGATATGGTCCGCCGTCTTATCCGGCTGTGGAACCCGAAGCGGGCGATCGCGTTCGTGAACGACTCGAACCGCATCGGGGAATGGGAGGCGAAGCTGGCCTATGTCGGCCTGTCGGTTGCCTCCCTGTACGGCGATGCGCCGAAGCAGGAGCGGACGGCCGTGCTGCGGCGTTTCCGCGAAGGACAGGTCCAGGTGCTCCTGGCGACCGATGTCGCGGCCAGAGGATTGGATATCCCGGATCTGCCGCTCGTCATCAGCATTGAGCCGGCGCTGGATGCGGAGCATTATATTCACCGCGCCGGCCGCACCGGACGGATGGGCCGCCAAGGCATGTCCGTCAATCTGATTACGCCGCAAGAGCGGTTCATTATGCGCAAGTTCGAACGCGAGCTTGGAATTACGATCGCCGAGCGCGTGTTCTACGAAGGGCGACTGCACGACCCGAACGCGAACCGGGGAGGCAAGCCGAACGGCAAGCCGCGCGGCGCGCGCGAGGGGGCTGGAGCCGCTAGAAAGGCGCAGCCCAAATCGGAGCGTCACCGGGATCGGAAGGACAAAGGCGCGCCGAAGTGGCTCAAGGACAAACGAACGTAACGATCGGGAAAAGGTCAGGCACCGCTGAATGGGCATCATTCGGCGGTGCTTTTGTGTTACAGGAGGAATTTGAACTCAAATCTAGCAAAAACATAACAAAAACATAAAGTTTCCTGTATATGGTTGAACGCCGCCAGGCCAACCGATATACTGAAATTTGGAAGGGAAAAGGAGGAGAAAAAATTGTGCTAAGGAAATGGAAGATTGCTCTGCTATTGACTCTGGTCGTTGCCATGATCAGCGGCTGCTTCGGCGAGAAGCCGGTGCTTGAGGAGCTGGGGAAGGACGGCAAGGGGAAAATCAAAGTTGTCTATTATAGCGAAGAGGCCTTTTACTCGGAATATGGCAATAGTTTTAACGTGAAATATCCGGATATTGAATTCGAAGTGGTAGATCAGCAAGAAATGCAACGGGAATTGCAGGATAAGGAAGATGCCGATTATCAGGAAGAAATGCAGAAGTTCCTGGACAAGCATAAGCCGGACGTATTGATGATTGATTTGCCGACGATGGAGAAAATGGCCCAGGAAGGGAAGCTCTATAATCTGGATGCCGTCATCGCCCAGGAGAAATTCGATCTGGAAGGCTTTATGCCGGGTCTCATCGATATGATTCGAGCCAGGGGAGGCGGCTCGCTCTACGGATTGGCTCCTAATTTCTACACGAATGTAATCTTCTATAATGCCGGGTTGTTCCGGGAGCATAATATCGAACCGCCGCGCAATAAAATGACGTGGCAGGAGCTGATCGATCTGTCGAGCCGCTTCTCGGGCATCGGTTCGGGCGAGAATCAAATCTATGGCTACTCTGAACGATACGGTTCTCTGGACAGTTTTCTTACCAGCATAGCGCAAGGCTCCTCGCTGCGCCTGTTCGACGCCAAAGGGGAAAAGCTCGTCTTCAATACGGATGGGTGGAAGCAGGCGATGAAGATGGCTTCAGACGCGATCCGGAGCAAGGCGGTCTATACTCAACCCATGGATGAGGGCAATGAACGTATGTATATGGGAGACGACGATCTCTTTTTCAAAGGCAAGGCCGCGATGATTATGAGTGGACCTTGGGTGATTTCCGAATTCAAGAACCGCATGATGTGGGATAAGGAAGCCAAGGAAATCGATTGGGGCATGGTAACCGCGCCTGTCGATCCGGCGAATCCGGATGAATCATCGTATGCGACGCTGCACGAGGTATTTGCTATCGCGGCCGATTCCCCGAACAAGCGGGCGGCATGGGAGTTCGTCAAGTTCGTGAACGGGCCGGAAATGGCCAAGGCGGCTTCCCGCTCTTCGCGGGGAAGTCTGCCGACACGGAACCAGTTCATGAAGGAAATCGACGGCAAAAGCACGGAAGCGTTCTATCTGCTTCGCCCGAAGGCGGAATACGAATCGATGTGGGGCGGACCGAACGTGAAAATCCCGAGCGATTTCTACATGGAATTCTTAAGCCTTCTGGGGAAAGAAATGAAAGCCGTGGTCGACAACAAGAAGACGGTGGAGGAAGCCGCCGCCGCCATCCAGGCCAAAGGAGAGGAAGCGCTGCAAAAGGGCAGAGAAGCGGAGAAAGCGCGCAAAGCGGCCCAAAAGGGCGCAGAAGGCGATAGCGGAAAAGCCGCGGAGGATAACAAAACCGAGGATTCAGGCAGTGCGGAGGCTGGCACATCCGAGGGGATTGACTAGCATAGAGCGCAAGACATAACTTAGGGCCGCTGACACAAGTTGGCGGCCTCTTTTATTTAGTACAGGAGGGGGACTAATTGGGGTGAGGAAATGGAAGCTTGCCTTGCTATTGACTCTGGCCGTTGCCATGCTCAGCGGCTGCTTCGGCGAAAAACCGGTGCTTGACGAGCTGGGGAAGGACGGCAAGGGGAAAATTAAAGTTGTCTATTATGATGAGGAAAACTTTTATCGGCAATACGGCAATTATTTTAATGTGAAATATCCGGATATTGAATTCGAAATCGTGAATCAACAAGAAATGTACCGGGAGCTGCAAGACAAAGAAGATGTCGATTATGAAGAAGAGCGAATGAAGTTTCTGGATAAGCATAAGCCGGACGTATTGATGATCGATTTGGAAATGATGGAGAAGCTGGTCCAGGAAGGCAAGCTGTATAATCTGGATGCCGTTATCGCCCAGGAAAAATTCGATCTGGAAGGGTACATGCCGGGCCTTGTCGACTTGATTCGGGAACGTGGCGGCGGTTCGCTGTATGGACTGGCTCCGTATTTCTATACTAATGTCATTTATTATAATGCCGAGCTGTTCCGGGACCACAACATTGAACCGCCTCGCAACAAAATGAGCTGGCAGGAGGTGCTCGACCTGTCGAGCCGCTTCGCAAGTGTCGGCTCGGGCGAAAATCAAATCTACGGCTACTATCAGCGCTATGGAGGAGGGGCTCAGGAACTGCTGCTCGATGTCGCGAAAGCCTCCTCGCTGCGGTTTTTCGACGCCAAAGGGGAGAAGCTCGTCTTCAATACGGACGGGTGGAAGCAGATGGTGAAGCTGACAACGGACGCGATCCGGAACAAGGGAGTATACACCCAAACGAGGGATGAAGGAGACTCCCGAGGATTTTCGTCAGACGACGATCTCTTTTTCAAAGGCAGGGCCGCGATGATCATGGATGGCCCATGGTTTATATCCCAAATCAAGAACCGTGCCATGTGGGATAAAGAGTCCAGGCCAATCGACTGGGGCATGGTATCCGTGCCTGTCGATCCGGCATCTCCTGACGAGTCTTCGTACGCGAGTCTCAACGAAGTCTATGCCATCGCGGCGGATTCGCCGAACAAGCGGGCGGCGTGGGAGTTCGTCAAATTCGTAAACGGGCCGGAGATGGCCAAGGCAGCCTCCCGTTCGATGGACGGCAACCTTCCGACAAGGAACCAATTCATGAAGGAAATCGACGGCAAAAGCACGGAGGCCTTTTATTCGCTGCGTCCGAAGGCGAAGCACGAATCGATGTGGGGCGGACCGAATGTGGATGTACCATCAAATTTCTACACGGATTTCCGAATGATCCTGAGCAAGGAACTGAAAGCCGTGATAGACAACAAGAAGACAGTGGATGAAGCCGTCGCCGCGATCCAGGCTGAAGGGGAAGCCGCGCTGCAGAAGGGCCGGGAAGCGGAGAAAGCGCGTAAAGAGGCCGAACAGAAAGCGAAAGGGGAGAGCGGTAAAGCAGAAGAAGAGAACCAAACAGAAGGCTAAGGCACTACGAAGGAAGGCTCATCCAAAGGGGATTAACATCGTAGAGTGCAGCACATGACTTTAGGCCGCTGACATAAGTTGGCGGTCTTTTTTGCACACGTTGTAATATGTCTTTCTTTTCATATTAATTTTACAATGATATCTGCCCGGCCTGATCGATATGCTTAGCGGAAAGGGAGACGGTTCGCTGTACGATTGTCACATCTAAGACTTACGGTTCGTTATACCAGGATAGAGAGCGTTGATGGCATGAGGCCAGCAAGAAATCATCTGGCACGGCCGCAAAATCCAGAAAGAGAGGCGAATGACTTTGAGAAGGAAGTGGAGGCATATGACGCTGCTGGCGATCGCCGCTGCGATGCTTAGCGGCTGCTTCGGAGAGAAGCCGGTGCTGGAAGAACCGGGGAAAGAAGGCCCCGGGACGCTGAAAGTGGTTTATGCCGATGAGGAAAGCTTCTACCTGCTGCGGCCGAAGGCCGGGGGCGGTTCCATCTGGGGAGGCTCAAACGTGAACCGACCGGATGAGTTCACTTTTGGCTTCCCGAGTCTGGTGAAAAAGCAATTACACGAAATGGTCGAGAACGGGAAGTCCGCCGAAGCGGCGGCGGCCTCCATCGAGAGCGAGGGCAACGCGCTCCTCGAGCAGGCGCGGGCGGCGCAGAAGGCGAAGGCGAATGCCGGGAAGAAGTAGACCCGATCAAGGCGGGAGCGGATCGCTTCCAGATTCCTTAATAGTTCTTAACATCCCCTATCGATTTGATTAAGATTTCCTTTATTTGGTTGAATGATGCGGGAACCGCCGATATACTTGCTTCTTGTAACGAAAAGGAGGAGAACGGATTGAGAAAGAAATGGAAGGTTGCCATACTGCTGCTTGCTGTGATTTCTTTGCTGGGGGGCTGCTTTGGCGAGAAGCCCGCGCTTGAAGAGCTGGATTCCGAAGGCAAGGGAAAAATTAAAGTGCTCTATTATGACGAGGGCAGCTTTTACAGCGATTACGGGAACAACTTCAATGTGAAGTATCCCAATATCGAGTTCGAGGTCATCAACACGGGCACAATCTATCAGGATATGCAGGAAAACGGGACGAGCTATGAGGAGGAATATCTCAAATTTATCGAGAAACACAAGCCAGATGTCATTATGACGGGTTCGGACAGCTTCGAGAAGCTTGCGCAGGAAGGGAAGCTGTACAATCTGGACACGGTGATCGAGCAGGAGAATTTCGATCTGGACGGATATATGCCCGGGCTCGTCGAGATGCTTCGGGAACGCGGCGGCGGCTCGCTATACGGCTTGGCTCCGTACTTTAGTGCCTCGATCGTCTACTATAACGCCGATCTGTTCCGAGAACATCAGATTGACCCCCCGCGCAATCAGATGAGCTGGAAAGAACTGCTCGAATTGTCGAGCCGCTTCGCGGGCCTCGGTTCCGGGGACGATCGGATTTATGGTTTGTCTGATGAATTCGGCCACGCCGACCGCATGCTTTTTCATGTCGCAAGCAACTCGTCGCTCCGGGTGTTCGACGCGAAGGGGGAGAAGGTCACCTTCAATACGGACGGCTGGAAGGAAGCGATGGAGCTGACAGCCAAGGCGATTCGCGGCAAAGCGGTCTATACGGTGTCTCTGGAGCCGGAAAAAGAAAATACGATGTATTTTTGGCAGACCGAGCAGTTCTTCAAAGGCAAAGTCGCGATGATGTTCGGATCGGGCTGGCTCATCAGCGATCTTCGGAACCGGCCGAAGCATGACAGCGACATCCAAGACATCAATTGGGACTTCGTTACGGCGCCCGTCGATCCGGCTGCGCCGGAGGAATCCGCCTTTACGGTGCTGGATTCTATCTATGCGATCGCGGCCGATTCCCCGAACAAGCGGGCGGCTTGGGAGTTCGTGAAGTTCGTGAACGGCCCGGAAATGGCGAAGGCCGCTTCCCGTTCCTTCCGGGGCCAACTGCCGACAAGAATGGACGCGATGAAAGAAGTGGACGGCAAAAGCACGGAAGCCTTCTATATGCTGCGGCCGAAGGCGTCGGGCGGTTCCGTATGGGGAGGCTCGAACGTGAACCTCCCGGACGGATTCCACATGGCCTTCTCGAACATTATCATTAAGGAATTGAAGGCGATGGTCGAGAACGGCAAGTCTGCGGAGGAAGCCGTGGCCGCCATCGAGACCGAAGGCAATGCGGCCCTCCAGCAGGCGCGAGAGGCGGCTAAAGCGAAGGAGCAGGCCGGGAAGAAATAAGCTGCCGCTTAGCAAAGGCGAATGACAGAAGGAGAGAAGGCGGAGTGACTAACAAGCGGAGGTCCGTCGGCAACTTCTTCTTCACGGATCTGCGAAAACCGTCGATGAAGCGGCCGCCGCCATCGAAAGCGAAGACAATGAAGCGCTGAAGATCGTATCCCGAGCCGGAGCCGAAGCTGCAGACGAAGCCTCCGTCAGCCCGCATAATGCCGATCTATTCGCATCCCCTCTCCGTGTCCGGTATAATAGGCGGTGAGGTGACGAAATATGGAATCTTTATTACATATTGAAAGGTTGACCGGCGGCTACAGTGTCGGCAGACCGGTTCTCCACGATATTAACTTCACGGTCGAAGCCGGGCAGATGATCGGATTGATCGGGCTGAACGGCGCCGGGAAGAGCACGACGATGAAGCATATTCTCGGGCTGCTTGAGCCGCAGTCCGGCAAGGTAACGCTGAAGGGACGTACGCTGGCGGAAGCCCCGGAGCAGTACCGGGCGGCATTGGCGTACGTTCCCGAGACCCCGCTGCTGTATGACGCCTTGACCGTGCGCGAGCATCTGGTCTGGACGGCCACCGCTTATGGGGTGGACAAGGCCCGATTCGAGCAGCGGGTGGCCGAGCTCGCGCAGTTGTTCCAGATGGAGCCGCATCTGGATAAGGCGGCTCAGCATCTATCCAAGGGCATGAAGCAGAAGACGATGCTGATGTGCGCATTTGCGGTTCGCCCTCCGCTCTATATCATTGACGAGCCGTTCCTTGGCCTTGATCCGCTCGGCATCCGTTCGCTGCTTCAATATATGAAGAGCGTCAAGGAAGAAGGGGCGGCGCTGCTCGTCAGCTCGCATATTTTGTCCACGATCGAGCATTATTGCGACGGCTTCGTCCTGCTGCACCAAGGAAGAGTGCTGGGCGCGGGCAGCCGGGAGGAGCTGCGGAAGCAGTGGAGCGGCTACTCCGGCCGGCCTGCCGAAGAACGGCTGGAGGATCTCTTCTATACGTGGGTGACCGACGTGCAGCAGGGGGGCGGTGATCGTCCATGGAACGGATAACCTCCCGGGAAGCGGACGGAACCGCGACGTTCGACGCGGGCCGGTTATGGAGGGAGCGCCGGCAACGGTTCTGGAGGCAAGTGCTCCCTTATTTAGGGTATGTTGCACAGAGCGGCCTGGCCATTGTGCTCGTTTTAGGATTTATAACCGGGACGGCTTTTTACGCCAACTTTTTAGAGCAAATCCCGTCCGGCTTCCCGGTTCGCGAACTGGTGCTGCTTCTGGTCGCGCCGGCGACGGCTTACATGACCTACCGCACGTTCCTCGAGCCGCCGGATCTGGTCTTCCTGCTGCGGGTGGAAGGGCGGTTGGCCGATTACATGAAGCGGAGCATCCGCTACAGTCTCATCCCGAGAATGCTGCTTCCGCTGGGAGTATGGACCGTGCTATGGCCGTTATATCATCGGGCGGACCCGGAGCCGAAGCATTTTGCGATGATGCTGGCCGTCATCATCCTGCTAAAGTGCGTCGCTGCCGTCGGCAGTTGGGGCGAACGGCAGATGAGCGATCCGTCTATTCGAGGAGCGAGCCGGTGGCTGCGCTATGCTTGGGTCTGGGGAGCGACGGCGAGTTGGCTGTGGCTGAGCGTTCCGGCGGCAGCGCTGATTACGGGAGCTGCGGGACTAGGCTATATCGGCTGGACGGTTACCCGGAGCAGGCTCCGTTTTCCATGGGAGCGCCACATCGAGACGGAGCGGGTTCATGCGAGCCGGGTATTTCTGCTTCTCTCGAACTTCGTCGATATCGCCGTCGCGGAAGAGCGCCGTTATATGCGGCCTTGGCTGAAGCGGTTCGGCGACCGCCATGCCTACCAGCCTCAAGCGGCTTACCGCTATTTGTTGGCGAAGACATTCGCCCGCAGCGAGCTGCTGGGCATTCTGATGCGGCTGGTCGTCATCGGCCTGCTCGCTTTATTGTGGGTACGGGATTCCGTCTGGAGTGCAGCGGCCTATGGGCTGCTCCTGCTCGTTATCGGAGCCCAGCTCCATACTTTGTTCACGTATCACCGGCATGACGTTATGGGAAGCATTTATCCGCTGCCGCCTCACGCCCGGCATGAAGCCGCGCTGCGGATGAGCACAGCCATCCATCTAAGCTGCGCCATCGTCCTGCTGATCCCGCTCTGGCTGGGCGCGACGGCCTGGAGCTTCAAGGGAGCCGCCGCGGCGGGCGGATTCGTACTCGTGCTGTTGTTCCGGCTCAAGCGCGCCAAGCGGCGGGCGGACGATGATGAAGCATAAAGACAACAATGAAGGGTATCCAGCGCTTGAGGCCGCAGACACCCTTCTTGCTTCGTGAATTCGGCCGCGGAGGAGCGCCGGCATCTATATCGCATCGGAGCGTCTGTCTGCCGAGGCAGACGCGACCTCCGGCAAGGCATCCGGCTGCAGGGAGCAGGGATCCATCGCGTGCAGCGTGCGGACGAAGCGCAGCGTTCCGGTCTTGGAGCGCAGCACGAGCGAATGGGTCTCCGCGTAATTGCCCGACGTGTTCCGCACTCCTTGCAGCACATCCCCCGGCGTGATCCCGGTCGCCGCGAAGATGACGTCGCCGCGTCCGCACAGATCCTCCGTATGCAGCAGCCGATCGGGCGGATGAACTCCCATCGCGAGGCACCGGTTCCATTCCTCTTCGCCGGCGGGCATCAGACGAGCCTGCATCTCTCCGCCCATGCAGCGCAGAGCGGCTGCGGCCAGCACGCCTTCCGGGGCGCCGCCCGAGCCGACATACAGATCGACGCCGGATTCCGAGAAGGCCGTGGCTAGCGCACCTGCGACATCGCCCGCCTCGAGCAGCTTCAGCCGGACGCCGGCGCGACGCAGGGCGGCGATCTCGGCGGCATGGCGTTCCCGATCGAGAATGGACACCGTCAACTCCGATACATCGCGCCCCAACACGGTGGCTGCCTTCCGCACCGTCCATTCGAGCGGATCATCCAGATGGAGATGGCCTCTGAGCCGCGGGCCGCAGGCCAGCTTGCGCATATACATATCGGGCGCATGGAGCAATTGCCCCCGGTCCGCTATCGCGATGACGGACAACGCTCCGTTCAATCCTTTGGCTACCAATTCCGTGCCTTCGACGGGGTCTACCGCGACATCCGCCTCCGAGCCTTCCCCGGATCCGACCGACTCTCCGATGGCGAGCATCGGCGCCTCGTCCATTTCCCCTTCCCCGATCACGACCGTACCTTGAATCGGAACCGAAGCGAACATGCTGCGCATCATGCGGGTCGCCGCGTCATCCGCCTCATCGGAACGCCCCCGGCCAATCCATTGCGCCGATGCCAGGGCCGCCGCTTCGGTCACGCGAACACATTCCAAACTTAATTGTCGATCCATACTTGTTCACCACTCCTGATTATGACGTATTAAATAATTAAATATTGTGTGTTATTAAATAATATGATATATAATATGGAAAAGCAATCCGTTATTTTGTCCAGTCAAACGAATTGTTGCAAGAATATGATGGATTATGCCGTCATATTTATAGGGTATCAGCCAGAAGCTTCCGCGATTACCGTCATTAATGACACCATAATGCTTCGCGTTCGGATACCCGTCACGATGACTGAGGAGAGGTGGATGTGTGATGGAACAAACCCAATGCAAGCCGTTATTGGGCGCTATTCTATGCAAACAATGCAACCGGTTTATCGCAGAGCAAGATACGGAGCGGGTAACGGTCTATTACATGGACTGCAAATCACATGGCTGTCACGAGGATGCGGCACCGGAAAGAGAGGTACAGCACCTTGAAGTCTAGTGCGCAGCCGGCATGGCATCAGGAAGCGGAATGGAGCGAGGGCGGGCAGGCAACGTATTTTCGCCTCATCCGCCGGACCGGTTCCGCGTGGGGACACATATGGGAAGAAGACAGATTAGGGCAGAGAGCCGCGTTCAGCCGCACGGTCATGCGCTGCTGGAAGCGTTCAGACATTCCGGTTGCGCTCAGCCGGGAAGCCGCCCACATCTTGCTCACCGCGGGCGCGGAGCCGCTCTTGACGCCGGAACGAATCCGGCTGGTGAGGGAGATGCTGCAGTCGGCCACTGCGACGGAGAGAGACGCCGCTCTTCACAAGCTGGTTCCGTTCATGACGTCGGAATATGAGTCCTTCATCAAGGCGGCCTCATCATCCCGCCCCGTGCATCTATATATCGTTCTGGCGGATGCCCGCTTGAAGGAAGCGCTGCCGAGCCTGACGGATATCGAGCAGCGGATGGAAGTGCTGCAGCGTCTGGCCGCAGAATCGGAAGGGCGCAGCCTTGATAAGCTGAATCAGCAGTGGTTCGTGCTGCGCCGCTGGAAGGAATGGCTTCTCGCGGACGAGGACCGGAAGCCGGCGTTCATCTCGGATGCCGTGCCGGATTGGATAGATATGCAGGCGGAGGCGCTGTTCCGGGCGGTCGATCGCTGCTACCGGACCGGCAGCAAAGCTCATGTCACCGTCATGCTCCCCTATCACCCGGAGGCATGGGAGAAGCATGTCCGTATGGCCCGGTCTGCCGCCGAGCAGATTATGGGCGAGACGGCCAAGCGAAGCGGTCCGTTAGTCGGCCTCTGGATTACGGGCGATGAAGCGGGGGTAGATGAAGATGAGCGGATTGCGGATGCGGATATCGTATGGAGATGTTCATTCTCCCCTTATTAAGCATGGAGACGATCTTCCTGCCCGGCAGCGAAGATCGTCTCTTCTGTTGGGCATTGATGGAAGCCGCCGAATTGCAGTACAATGTAGGGACTGAAGATGCGCATGAACATGAATCATGTCGAAGGAAAAGGGGGGATGCGCCATTCAACTTACGCCGCGCCAATCAGAAATCGTACAGCTCGTGCAGCGGTCCGCGCCGATTACCGGCGAGCAGATCGCCGAGCAGCTCGGGATCAGCCGGCCGACGATTCGATCCGATCTTTCCGTGCTTGTCATGCTGGGGTATTTGGATGCCAAGCCGAAGGTCGGTTATTTCCCGGGAAACATTACGGCAGGCGCTCCTAGCGAGCCACTGAACATTCGAGTACAGGACGTACAGAGCATGCCCATCATCGTCCGGGACACTTCCACTGTTCATGATGCCGTGGTCACGTTATTTTTGGAGAATGTAGGAAGCCTGATTGTAGCTGATGAGGAGGGGATGCTGCTTGGCGTCGTCTCGAGAAAAGACTTGTTGAAGGTAACGCTCGGCAATGCGGTGGCGGGCACAATGCCGGTCAGCTTCGTGATGACGCGCACGCCGCTGATTACCGTGAAGCCGGAGGATTCGATTATCGAGGCCGCCAAAAAGCTGGACGAGCATGATATCGATACGCTGCCCGTCGTTGTACAGCGCGGAGATGCGGCCAACGACAAATGGGAGGTCGTAGGACGGATATCCAAGACGACGATCCTGAAAGTATTTCTTCGCCAGGTGAAGGGCAGGTAAAGGAAGGGAAGGGGAAGCGCAAGCATGGGAGAATCGAGCCAACAATCTCCATACATTGTGACGGTATGCTCCGATTCGCTGGGAGATACCGCTGAATCCGTCGTACGGGCGGCCGCACGGCAATTCCATGGACAGGAAATTGTGATTCAACGGAAGAGCCATGTGAAGCAAGAGGACGAAATCAGAGCGTTGATGGAGCAGGTGAGCCGCGAAGGCGGCTTCGTCGCCTATACGCTGGTGCAGCCCGAGCTTCGGGAAATGATGAAAGAAGAGGCGATTCGGCTCGGCGTGCGAGCGGTCGATATTATGGGGCCGATGATGCAAGCATTCATCGATACGTTCAATGACTCTCCGAAGCGTCAGCCCGGACTGCTTCATACGATGGATGACGATTATTTTCGCCGCATGGAGGCCATCGAATTCACGGTCAAATGCGATGACGGGAAGGATACGACGGCGATTGCCGAAGCGGATATCGTGCTGATCGGCCCTTCCCGCACCTCGAAGACGCCGTTGAGCGTCTTTTTGAGCCACAAGGGTTACAAAGTCGCCAATATTCCGTTATCGCCGGAAGTGAAGCCGCCGCAGGAAATTTACCGAATGCCCGGCGAGCGCATCTTCATGCTGACGATGCCGGCTGAGCGGCTGCTTCGCATCCGGGAAGAGAGGCTGAAGAATCTGGGCCTTCCGCATAGCTCTATGTATTGCTCCGCCGAGCGGATACAGGAGGAGCTGGATTATGCGGCCATGCTGGCCGACAAATGGAATTGCCATGTTTTCGATGTATCCGACAAAGCGATAGAAGAGACGGCGAACGCCATTATCCGGCTTCTTCCGTCTTCATAACGGAAGGGGTTGTCTCATACGTAGTTTTCGCTACCGTGAGACAGCCCCTTCCTGCTTCTTACCGCCCGGCTTGCCGAAAAACTGTAAAAATGCAGTTTTCCCTGATGACGGTTATTCTGTTACAGGAAATTCTGCACAAAACTGCATCAATTTCAGCATCCCAAGGTGGATTGCAAGCTAAAATAGGCGAAAAGGATCGCTTTTGCAGGAATTGCATCAGAGAGCGGCTGAAATAGCGTAAATTCCTGTCTAACTGCAGGATTTCGCTGCCTCATCCATCTTCCGCCGCTTGGCCCTCAAGGTAGCCGGTTCTCACTCCTCTTCCACGACGACTGCTTCGGCAGCCAGGGCGTGGATAAGCGCCTGGGTCTCGCAGGCTTCCCGGCCATCGGTAAGGGGCCGGCCGCCGTGGGTGATGCAGCCGATAAAGTGCAGAACCGCATCCTCGAAGCCTCTAATCTTCCCCACGGAAGTCCAGGATCCCGCAGACTCGATGCGGCTGGCTCCGTTCTCCTCTACGGTCAATTCGGACAGATTGCGCACCCGGTGAGTGGACACGGGTCCGATCCGTTCGACCAGCTCCACATCAATGCCAGCCTGGCGGTGCATGGCTGCGAATAGGGACGGGCCTTTGCCGGCGGCGGGCGCGAACAGATGGTGAACATCAAGCAAATGCCCCGATCCAGGAGGCTTGCGCGGCCTCTGATGCCAGCGCTTCATAGCGCGGGGCGAACCTGCGGTTGAAGCCGACCATCAACGTGCGTCCCAGTTTCTTGTTCAGCTCCGCCAATGCCTCCGCCTGCTCCAGCGTGGCGGCAAGCGGCTTGTCGACATAGACATCAATGCCGCGCCGGAGCAGCTCCGCGACAATCTCGTAATGGGAAGCCGTCGAGCTGTGAACGAACATGGCGTCGCACTCTTCGGCGAGGCGTCCGAAGCTCGCATACGGCGCGATTCGATGCTGGGCGCATACGGTGAGGCGCTTCGCTTCGTTCGGCGTGTACGCGCCGACGAGCGTCCATTCCTCGGCGCGGCTGAGCACCGGCAAATAGGCCTTCTGCGCAATGCTTCCCAAGCCGACGATGCCAATCCGGGGCACTCTCATCTTGATGCTCCTCCCTTTTATGCCAAAGCCGGCAGCATATCGGCTGCCGGCTTCTTCGTCATCTGCGCAGATCGCGCAGCTTTTATTGGCTAATATCAAGCACGCCTTGATAAATGGTGTCGAACAGCTTCTCGAGATCCGCTTCCTCGATGCAAGAGAAGGCAACCCGCAGGTCGGTGTCGCCCAGCGCGATCGTTCCGACGCCATATGCGTCCAGCAAATGGGTGCGAAGCTGCTCCGCAGGCACGGTGTTCAGCTTGAGGCACATGAAGTATCCGGAGTTGAACGGATAGTAGCTCCATACATCCCCGTATTTCCCGCTGTCGAGCAGCGCTTTGACCTTGTTGGCCCGCGCCTTCATGATGCGGTACTTCTCCTGCTTCTGCGCTTCGAACTCCGGTGATTGCAGGGCATGGAGGACGAACGTCTGGGAAGGATGGGGACCGCTGGAAATGGTCGCGCGAATGATGCCCATCGTCTTCTGCTCCAACGCCGCGAGGAGCGCTTCCGATTCTGCCGCATAGGTAATGAACCCGACACGGAAGCCCCATACATACTCTTCCTTGGTCGCTCCATCCACCTTGACCGGCAGCACGTTCGGATGCAGGGAAGCGAGAGACGAGAAGAGGGACTCATGCATCGAATCCTCGAAGAACAAGCCGAAATAAGCGTCATCCGTGACGACAACGAGGCGCATGCCTGCTTCTGCCGCTTCAAGAATGGCCTTGACGATCGCTTGGCCCTCTTCCCGGCCCGGCGTATATCCGGTCGGATTGTTCGGGAAGTTCAGCACGACGATAGCTTTGCCCTTGTCGCAATGGGCGAACAGGGCATCCCGAAGTCCGGCGCTATTGAACTTCCAGTTGTCGTCGTACAGCGGATAGTAGACCATCTCGGCTCCGCGGCGGATGCTGAAGGTCAACTCGTAGTTCTCCCAGTTTTTATCCGGCATAATGACCACATCGCCTTCCTCGGCGAACAAATCGGCGACAATGCTCAACCCGTGCGTCAACGCATTGGTCGCGATCGGCATGCTGATATGCTTGTCAGCAAGAGAAGGATTCTCCTTGATCATCTTTTCTTTCCACAGCTTGCGCAGCTCCGGCTTGCCGGCCGGCGGCGCATACGGATAGATATCCTTCGGGTTGTAGGCCGACAGCGTCTCCTGGATGACGTCCAGGTGCATCGGGATGCCGCCTTCCGTCGCGATGCCAATCGTCGCGTTGAATTGCTTCGCCTTGCTCCCCGCTTCTGCGGATTGGCTTAATATGCCTTCCTTCGGGAAATAGATCTGGCGGCCGAGGCGCGAAAGCATGGCGTGAATGTTCGGGTTGTCTCTTTGAATCGTGTCATTCAATTGCTGAGCCAGTGGGTTCATTTCGTCCATCCTTCCAACATCATTCTAAATTGATTTTTCCTATTATATCATCAAATTTCCGCTTTCGTCACGGTTTGGGACGAAGATATCCGAATCAAGACGGAAGATTCGGGGCCGGCATGATTGTGTTCACGAAGCGATTTGTAGTAGAATAGTGCAAATGATAAAGGCGTTGAATGAGGTGCCGTAATAGTTAACTACGATAGAGAATTCCCGAATGGAATCCGGGAAGGAGGGAGGAACCATCCGTGTTGAACGCCGAACCGAACCGATACGTCATCAAGCCGGCCTGCGCGAAGATTACATGCGAGCCGAACTGGAAATGGCATAAGCGCGAGAAGGCGATGCCGAATTATGATCTCTTTTATGTGTGGAACGGAGAAGGAGAACTGCAGTTGAATGATGTATCGTATCATCTCAGCAAAGGCAGCTGCTTCCTCTTCCGGCCGGGCGACAATACGGTCGCTTCCCATAATGCGCAGAAGCCGCTGACCCTGACGTACATCCATTTTGACGTGGAAGGTCCCGTGGACGAGATACCCGAGCCATACCGCGTTCTGGAGGAGACCGTCGATTTTGAGCATCTGCTGGCCCGTTACGTCCGCTTGTTCCTGTCCCGCTCCTACGGGGCGGAGGAAGAGGCGAAGCTGGTCCTCAAGCAGCTGATGATTCACCTGCTTCGCATCGATCGCGAAGGAACCGGAGAACGGAAGACAAGCTATCATCTGTCCGAGGCGATTCATGAGATTGCCAACTATATCCGGCAAAATCCGGGGGCCAATCACCGCATTCAAGATTTGGCGCAGCGCGCCCAATTGTCGCCGCGTTATTTCTCGGTCAAATTCAAAGAGCTGATCGGTACCTCAGTGCAAACGTATATTATTAGATCCCGCATTGAACGGGCAGAGCATCTGCTGCATCATGCAGGGATGAATGTAACGGAAGTGGCGGATGCGCTCGGATACCGGGATATCTTCTTTTTCAGCAGGCAGTTCAAGCAGTACACAGGGCGAAGCCCTTCCGAAATACGCTGACGAAAATAAAAAAGGCCGCTTATCGCGAACGTTCCTTCGTTCATCGATAAGCGGCCTTTCTTCGGCTGCAGGGCATTTCAAGCTTCTCCTGTTCGCGGGCTGGTCCCTGCGTCCTGCAGCCGGCCCAAGCCTTCTCCCATCTTCACGGCGGATCCGACAGCCAAGTCGCTCCGCGGCTCGAACGTGCCGTTCTCCGTCAATAGAACAACGGTCGAGCCGAAAGCGAAGTAGGCAAGTTCCTGCCCCCGCTCGTACGCGGGAAGCGGCGCTCCGTCCGTATAGTGGATGCTGCTTACGTTCAACGCTCCGACCTTCACGACCGACACTTCGCCATGCGCATGGCGAAGATACGTAATCAACCGCTCGTTGCGGCTCAGCACGCGGGGCATGTGGCGCAGACCGAAGTCATTGACGGGGTATACCCGGCCCGGCACGTGCTCGCTCTCTACCAGCTTGCCGGTGACCGGCGAATGAATGCGATGGTAGTCAGTCGGGCTCAGATAGAGCACGAAGTAGTAGCCATGCATATATTTCTGCTGGTAAGGCGAACGGTGCAGCAGCTCGTCCAACGTATAATCCTGCCCCTTGACGTTCAGGATCGTGCCCTGCCGGATCGGCCCCATCCCGGTAATCAGCGCGTCCACCGGGCTAAGCAAAATATCCTCGCCGGCCGCAAGCGGCCGCATCCCCGGCTTCAGGCGGCGGGTGAAAAATTCGTTCAGCGTCCGGTATTCAGACATCGGCTTCTCCGCCTCGTCTACTTGTATGTTATAGGCCTTGGCAAAGGAAGGAATCCATCGGCGGCTCCATCCCGAGCTTGCCGCGCGCCCGGCTGTACGCGAGACCCATTTGCGCGAAGACAATTCGGTCAGCAGGCGCATCCATCGTTTCTTCATGATTGTTCATCACCTAGTGGCAGGTGCCCATTCTCCACGGAGCGGGACAGGCGTCCTGTATATTTGTATTCCGCAGAAGAGAGCGCAAACCGCTCTTCTGTGGACTATCTTGACACAGAACGCCTGTTTTTTCAATATGATAATCCATACGCTGCCGTCTGGCTAGCTCCGCAGGAAAGAAGCTCCGTAAGCGATGGGATTGCAATAAGTGGCCTCCCAGATATCGTGCAGCCCGGCCTCGCGGAAGCTGTAGCGTTGATCGCGCCCGTTGCATTCAATGAATAACGGCTTGCCGTCGGACGTCAACCCGATATCGAGTCCGACATCGGCCAGATGGCTCAAGCTGCGGGAAAGGCGGTTCACGATATGCAGAGAGAATGCGCTGACGCGCTCCACCACCTCCGCGACGGAGTAATGCGGTAAAGCGGCGGCAACCAGCTCTTCGAGCCGATGCACCGTCCCTCCCTGCGCAACGTTGGTAACGAAGGTATGCCGAGGCGCGACCCGGCCGACGATGCCGGTGATTTGCCACGCTCTGCTTCCGTCGCGTTGGACAGAGACCCGCAAATCAAAGGGACGATCGTGGTACTGGGCGAGCGGAAGCAGCTCCTGTACAAGATAGGGAGTCCGCCGCAGTTGGGCAATCACGAATCGCGGCAGCCTGCCGCCCGGGAGATTCGCCTTCCGCCACTTTCTCGCTCCGCTGGCTGTTCGTCTGGAGTAGACGATGGTCCAGCCGGTGCTGCTGCGCTCCAGCTTCATAATGCCGCGTCCGACACTGTTGTTGTCCGGCTTCAGCACGACTCCGCCGCAGTTGTCCATCATGGCCGCGACGGTGCCCGGCCGGGCAGGGGCCGTAATCGGCAAATGAGGAACGAGTGCGGGATCTTGCTGGAGCAGAACGTGGAGCTTCCATTTTCCGTACCGATTCACCTGATTGAAAATAACCGTGCCGCGGTTCACCATCGACTGGACTCGTGCATGCGCCCCGGCACGGAAATAGATCGCCCGGTTATGAATGACGGACGGGACGGGGATGCGCCGTCTCGCGTAGCCCGTACCGTCTCTTATATACGCGACGGCCTCCATCTGCCTCACATTCACATCTTCCACGCGCATGAAGCAGGGAATGACGCCGTGGCGCCTCCCGGCTTCCTCGTAGAAGGCAATGGCTTCACGCCCTGTCTTATTCCGCAGCAATCCCCGCAGCATGTTCGAATTGAACAGGATGCCGATGCGGTTGTCTGCCATGGAAGCACCTCCTCTGAACTACTGGTCCACTGACTGTCGCTGCTGTATTGTATGAACGCCCCTTCGGACGCGCATGGACGAGTGCAGACGGATGTTAGTCCAAATTACGGTTCCAGCTTGACCGGCGGCGGCTGGCAGACCTGTCCTGCCGCAAGCCGACATATCCGGCAATGCAATTAGAAAGGAGAAAGCTTATGCCCAAGGTTGCGATCCTAACGCCAGGATCTTATCCCTATCCGTCAGGTTCCAGCAGCTCGGTGGAGCGAGTCGTCGAGAATGTCACCGGTCTCGTATCGTCTCGTGCGGACATTCGCGTGTACGGCCGGAGATGGCCGGGGCAGGCCGAGTCGGAATGGGCGGGCGGCGTCAAAGTCGAACGGGTCGGACCGGTTCCCTTGCGGTTGTATGTGAATGAAGCGATGCCGTGCCTAGCTCAGTTCCAACCCGATATTATCCAGATCGAGAACCGCCCCCGCTACCTTCCAATCATAAAGCGGCATTTTCCGCATGCGAACATCTGGCTCCAGCTTCATTCCACCACCTTCATGCATAGACAGGCAATCTCGCCAGCCGGGCTTCGAAGGGCGCTGTCATCCGCCGATCGGATATTTGTGAACAGCCGCTATTTGGAAAGGCAGGTGATACGGGCATGTCCGGGTTGTCTGGAGAAGACGGCCATCAACTTGCTCGGGGTGGACGCCGAGCGCTTCCCTTCACGCTGGACCGAAGAAGGGATCCAACGTTACGTGGAAGGGAAACGGGCGCGCGGTTGGGAGGAGCGGGACATTGTGCTGTATGTCGGCCGCCTTATTCCGCAAAAAGGCGTCTGGGAGCTGCTGCAGGCTGTGCCGCGGGTCATCCGCGAGCATCCGCGGGCGCTGTTCGTCATTGTCGGAGGGGCTTCTTACGGATTGAACTGGAAGACGGCGTACGTGCGCCGTCTGGAACGATTCGCGCGTAAGTACCCGCATCATATCCGGATGGTGCCTTTTGTCCCGCATGAGGAAATTCCGGCCTGGTACGCGATGGCCGACCTTCTTGCCGTCCCGTCGCTCCGTCGGGAAGCGTTCGGTCTGGTCAATCTGGAGGCGATGGCTTCGGGAGTCCCGGTCGTCGCATCCCGGGTGGGGGGGATTCAAGAAATCGTCCGCGACGGAGAGACCGGGCTGCTCGTCACGCCGCACCGTCTGCCTGTTCGGTTGGCGTCGGCCTTCGTCCGGCTCTTGCGGGATCGGGAAGCGCTGCGGCGGATGGGAGAGGCCGCTGACCGGCATGTGCGCAGCACGTTCACCTGGGAGCAGACGGCGGAGCGCTGGGCCGCCTTCATAGACCGCTTCGGCTGAAGCGGGCCCTGCTCGTGGAACCGCTGGGGGATACTGTCCGTTCCTTGACATCTCATTCTCTCTATATAGGCGAGTGACGATATGGGTCTATGACGCATATGATGCTCTATATGTTGGGCATAGAACGGAAAGGAGAGAGCACATGAAAAGGAAAAATGAAAAGCGGACAACCAAGGGACAGAAGCCGTTAAAGAAATCGCCCAAAAAGCCGCTATACTTTGTCGACAATCCGAACCAGTCGGAGTTATCGCTGCTGGACCGTCTCAGTTCAACGAAAAAGCCGCCGGACGATTCCGAAAGGGCAAGCGTCAATGCGTTGGCTGCCTTGGAAGCCGTAGAACCGGAGGAGGAGATTTCGCTGCCGCCGATCACGGCTGTATCCGAGCGGGACCGTTGCGCCGACGGGACCGAGGAAAAACTGGAAGCAAAGACGGAGGCGGCGAAGGCCGAAGAGGATTGGCTGCTTCCCGAGACCCCGTCCGGAGCGGTTGAACCGGAAGGGCCCGAAGGGACAGATGAGCTGCCGACGCCGGGAAGGCTAATGTCCCGTCAAGGAGGGAGCAGCCGCCGCGTCGCGAAGCGGTATGCCGGTGCGGAACGTTCCCGGGCGGGCGAAGAGGACCGGCCATCGCGCAAGGAAAGCAAAGAAGAGCATCCGACCTATACGTCGGCATTCAGCATGCCGGGAACATTGCCGACCGGGCCTGCAGCGCGCGATGCTGCCGCCGCACGGCCAGGCGCGGACGAACCGGGCGCCCCGCCCTCTCCGCCGCCCTCTTCGCCAGCCGCTCAGCCTGAAGCGAATGCCGCCGAGACCCGCAAGGCGAAGGAGAAGCTGCTGGCCGAGAAGCGGAGTTCGGCTCGTTCAACCGCCTTTATCTATACCGATGATATCGCGGATGAAGCGGTGACGGAGGAGAAGCTGGCCGCTTATTCGATCAGCGGATCGAAGCTGCGGCGCGAGAGCATTGGGACCGACGTGCTGATGGACTATGCGGTTACATCCCTGAAAATCGCCGAGGAGGCCTTAACCGGCTCCAAAATTGCTCCCAACTCGATAGCCGGGGAGCATTTAATCCGCAATGCCGTGTCCGGGGGAAAGCTGCGCGATCGCTCGGTTACGGGGGAGAAAATTAAGGACGGCAGCATCACTTCGGAGAAGCTGGCGGACAAAACGATCGATTCATCCAAGATCGCGGAAGGCTCGATCCAGGCGAAGCATTTGAGCGAGCTGCTTATTTCGGGGAATCTCATTCAAGATCAAGCGATTACCGCGGAGAAAATCCGCAGCGGCGCCATTCGCACGGAAAATCTGGCGAACGAATCGGTCGACGCCTCCAAGCTGGCGCCCGAATCGGTTACGAACTCCAAGCTTCGCGCCGGGGCGATTACCGGCGACAAGCTGGCGCCGGGCTGCATCGACGCCCGCCATTTCTGCGAAGGGGCCGTTGAAGGCCGCGCTATCGGAATGCAGGCGGTGGAGGGCCGCCATATCGGCCCGGGGCAGATCGACAGCACTCATATCGCGCCCGGCACCCTCTCCGGTGCGATGCTGGAAGCGAAGAGCGTCACCAGCGAGCCGCTGGCCGACGAGGCGGTGCAAGCCCGTCATCTGGCGGAAGATAGCGTTCGCGAGGGTCATATCGGCCCCGGACAGATCAGCAGCCGCCATCTGGCCGACAGGGTCATTACGACCGCCAAGCTGGCGGATCAATCCGTCAGCACGATGAAGCTTGTCGAGCACGCGGTCACCTCCTCCAAGCTGGCGGATCAAAGCGTGCTCTCGACGAAGCTGGCAGATGAAGCGGTCCGTTCCCGGCACCTCGCCAAGCAATCGGTCGACGGACAGCACTTGGCTCCTGAGTCCGTCGAGTCGCTTCACGTTGCTGAGGAGGCAATCAATGAGACACACATTGCGCCCGGTGCGGTCAATGGTATCCATATCATGGCGGAAGCGGTTCACGGGGCTCATCTTGCCGATGATGCGGTGGAAGGCCGGCATGTAGCCGAACAGGCGATCGAGAGCCGGCATCTTGGCGAAGAGGCGGTCACTACCGCCAAGCTGGCTCCGGCCGCCGTCTCGTCCGAACAATTGGCGGATGAAGCGGTCATCGCCCGGAAGCTGGGGGCTGCCAGCGTCACGCCGGAGAAGCTTGCCTATGCCAGCGTGCAGCAGCATCATCTGGCGGAGGGAGCGGTCGGACCCGATGCTATCGGCCCGCAAGCGGTGCAGGAGGAGCATATCGCCATCGGAGCGGTTCGGTCGGGACATATCTATCCGCAGTCCATCCAGTCCACCGAGCTGGCTCCGGAGGCCGTCACAAGCGAGAAGCTGGCGGTAAATGCCGTCTGCGAGCGCCATATCGGGACGGGAGTCATTTATTCCCATCATCTGGCCGACCATATTATTACGTCTTTGAAATTGTCTCCGGAGAGCGTATCGACCGATAAACTGAGCGACTTGTCCATCACGACCGCCAAGCTGACGAACGGAAGCGTAACCGCAGACAAACTGGCGGAGAACAGTGTGACGACTGCACATCTCGCATCCGGAGCCGTTACGTCCGACACTCTGGCTGAGGAAAGCGTCCAGGCGCAGCATCTCGCTCCGAATTCGGTAGGGGCGGAGCAACTGCAGCCTGGGTCGGTCTCAGGGGCGGCAATCCAAGAAGGGGCGATTCGCGCCGAGCATGTTGTTCCCGGCAGCATAGGCTCGGTTCAGCTTGATGCAGCCAGCGTAGGCAGCGAGCACGTGGCCGAGGGAGCCATTCAGGCCATGCATATCGCGGACGGGAGCATCGGGACAGAGCATCTTGGCGATACGGCCGTTACAGGAGATAAATTGGCAGACGACAGCGTCGCGGCCCGGAACCTGCAAGCGGCCAGCGTAGAGACCGATCATCTGGCGGAGGAAGCCGTCACCGGCATGAAGCTGGCCCCCGGTTCGATCGGCTCTCACCACGTTCGGGAAGGGGCGATCCGGTCCGTCCATCTGGCATCGCACTCTGTCGGCGAGGATCAGCTTCAGCCGAAATCGATATCTGCAGGAATGCTGCAGGAGGACAGCGTAACTGCGGCCAGCATCGCTCCCCAGTCCATCTCGGAGAAGCATGTGGCGCTGGAAGCGATATCCGGCAAGCATGTTCAGGCGGAATCGATTCAGGGTTACCATCTGCGCAAAGGGACGATTACGATGGCGCATTTGGGGGCCGATGTGCTCACCAGCGACATTATTCCGGACGGCAGCCTGGCCGGAACCAAGCTTCAACCCCGGTCCGTGACGAGCGGGCATGTGACGGATGCCGCCATCCATGCCAGTCATCTGGCCGATGATGCGGTTCACTCCCGCCATATTGCGGTGCAAGTAATCCGTTCGGAGCATCTTGCCGCCAGCTCGGTGTCGGGCGAGCATCTCGCTTCGGACTCGGTCAGCGGCGAGGCGTTATCGGAAGGCGCGGTCGGCAGCGGCCATCTCTCGGCCGGCGCGGTGCGAAGCCATCATGTCGCCCCCGGAACGATTCAAGCCGAGCATCTGCAGAAGGACGCGATTACGGGCGAGCATATTCGGCAGGCTGCGATTACAGGACGTCATTTGCAGCCGGGATTGATTGACAGCCAGCATCTCCAGCCCGGCTTGATTGTCTCCGCTCATTTAAGCGAAGGAGCTGTGCTTCCGCATCATTTGCGGGAGCAGACCATCGGAGAACAGCATCTGCAGGCTGCAAGCATCCGTGCGGATATGCTTCAGGACGGCGCCGTGACGGAACGGAGCCTGAGCGACGGCTGCGTGACGAGCAACAAGCTGGATTCGGGCAGCGTCGGGCGTGAGCATGTGCAGCCCGAAGCCATTGGCAGCACGGAGCTGGCGGGCGGCGCGGTTCATTCGTCCCATGTGCAGCTTGGCGCTATCGGCAGCGTTCATATTCAGACCGATGCGATCGGAAGCGAGCAATTGGCGGACGGAGCGGTCGGCCTGTCGCATCTCAACGAAGAGGTCAAGGAGCTATTAACGACCGCGGCAACGCCGCCGCAGGCAGAGGCCGTTGTGATTCCGGAAGAATCGATCGAGACGGAGATGCTGCATGCCGGGGCCGTTACGGCCGAGAAGCTGGCTCATCAGAGTGTCGGCTCGATCCATTTGCAGGAGCAGGCGATCCATTCCTCGCATCTGGAGGAAGCGGCGGTGGAGGGGCGGCATATCCGCCAACAAGCGGTCGCCAGTGAGCATATCGGCGCCGGCGCCGTCCAGTCCGAGCATATTGCGAGCGGAGCCGTAGCCGGCAGCCATCTGGCCGCAGGCGAAGTAACGGCGCACCATATTGCCGAGGGCCAGGTAGCCGGCCAGCATATCGGTGCGGGCGTCGTAACAGGCCATCACATTGCGAAGGGAGAAGTGGCCGGCTGGCATATTGGCTCGGGCGAAGTAAAAGGCCGCCATATCGCCGAAGGGGAAGTGTCGGGATCGCATATCGGCGCGGGGGAAGTCACAGGGCGCCATATTGCGGAAGGCGAGGTGTCCGGTTCGCATATCGGCGCAGGCGAGGTCACCGGCCGCCATATCGCTGAAGGAGAAGTATCCGGCCAGCATATCGGAGCGGCTGAAGTCACGGGCCGTCATATCGCGGAAGGCGAGGTATCCGGTTCGCATATCGGAGCAGGAGAAGTCACCGGCCGCCATATTGCCGAAGGAGACGTAGCCGGCCGCCATATCGGAACGGGCGAAGTCACGGGCCGTCATATCGCGGAAGGCGAGGTAGCCGGGGAGCATATCGGGGCAGGAGAAGTAAAAGGCCGTCATATCGCCGAGGGTGAAATAGCGGGCCGCCACATCGGCGTGGGCGAAGTCAGAGGCGGCCATATCGCCGAGGGCGAGGTAGCGGGCCATCATATCGGAGCAGGAGAAGTCGCGGGCCGTCATATCGCGGAAGGCGAGGTAGGAGGCCATCACATCGGAGCGGGCGAAATCACCGGCCGCCATATCGTTGAAGGAGAAGTCACCGGCCATCATATCCGGGCAGAGGAAATCACGGGCCGTCACATCGCCGAGGGCGAAGTAGCGGGCCGCCATATCGGAACGGGCGAAATCACGGGCGGTCATATCGCCGAGGGCGAGGTAGCGGGCCATCATATCGGAGCAGGAGAAGTCATCGGCCGCCATATCGCGCAAGGCGAGGTGGGCGGCGATCATATCGGAGCGGGAGAAATCACGGGCGGTCATATCGCCGAGGGCGAGGTAGCGGGCCATCATATCGGAGCAGGAGAAGTCATCGGCCGCCATATCGCGGAAGGCGAGGTAGCCGGCGATCATATCGGAACGGGCGAGGTCAGCGGCCGCCATATCGCCGAGGGCGAGGTAGCGGGCCATCATATCGGAGCAGGAGAAGTCACAAGCCGTCATATCGCCGAGGGCGAGATATCCGGCCGTCATATCGGAGCAGGAGAAATCAGCGGCCGTCATATCGCCGAGGGCGAGGTATCCGGATGGCATATCGGAGCGGGCGAAATCACAGACCGCCATATCGCGGAAGGCGAAGTCGCGGGTTATCATATCGGCAAGGGTGAAGTAGCCGGAGAGCATATCGGGGCCGGAGAAGTAAAAGGCCGTCATATCGCCGAGGGCGAGGTAGGCGGTCATCATATCGGAACGGGTGAAGTCACCGGCCGTCATATCGCCGACGTTGGGATAGCCGGCCGCCATATCGGAACGGGCGAAATCACCGGCCGTCATATCGCCGAGGGCGAGGTAACGGGCCTGCATATCGGAGCGTGCGAAATCACCAGCCGTCATATTGCGGAGAGCGAAGTAACGGGCCAGCATATCGGAGCGGGCGAAATCACGGGCCGTCATATCGCGGAGAGCGAAGTAACGGGCCAGCATATCGGAGCGGGGGAAATCACGGGCCGTCATATCGCCGAGGGCGAGGTAGGAGGCCAGCATCTCCGACTGAGCGAAATCGCCGGCCGTCATATCGCCGAGGGCGAAGTAGGAGGCCGGCATCTCCGAGCGGGGGAAATCACGGGCCGCCATATCGCCGAGGGCGAGGTAGGAGGCCGGCATCTCCGAGCGGGGGAAATCACGGGCCGCCATATCGCCGAGGGCGAAGTAGGAGGCCAGCATCTCCGAGCGGGGGAAATCGGCGGCTGTCATATCGCGGAGGGCGAGGTAGGAGGCCAGCATCTCCGAGCGGGGGAAATCACGGGCCGCCATATCGCGGAAGGAGAGGTGGGCGGTGATCATATCGGTGCGTGCGAAATCACGGGCCGTCATATCGCCGAGAACGAGGTAGCCGGTCGGCACATCGGAACGGGAGAAATCACCGGCCGTCATATCGCCGAGAACGAGGTAGCCGGTCGGCATATCGGAACGGGAGAAATCAAGGGCCGTCATATCGCCGAGAACGAGGTAGCCGGTCGGCACATCGGAACGGGAGAAATCACCGGCCGTCATCTCGCCGAGAGCGAGGTAACGGGTCTGCATATCCGAGCAGGGGAAGTCACCGGCCGCCATCTCGCCGAGAATGAGGTAGCAGGCCGTCATATCGGAACGGGTGAAGTCACCGCCCGTCATATCGCGGAGGGCGAGGTAACGGGCCAGCATATCGGAGAGGCAGAAATCACGGGCCGCCATATCGCCGAATGCGAGATTATGGGCCATCATCTCGGAGCAGGAGAAGTCACCGGCCGCCATATTGCCGAAGGCGAAGTTGCGGGCCTTCATATCGGGGCAGGGGAAATAAACGCCTCTCATATCGGTGAAGCCCAGGTCACCGGCCATCATATCGGTTCGGAGGAAGTGACTGCTTGTCATATCGCCAAAGGCGAGATAGACGGTCAGCATATCCGAACGGGCGAAGTAATGGGCCGCCATATTTGCGAAGGAGCGGTAGCTGACCATCATATCGGTTCGGGTCAGGTAATGGGCCGCCATATTGCCGAGGGCGAGGTATCCGGCCGTCATATCGGTGCGGGCGAAGTAACGGGCGCTCATATTGCCGAGGGCGAGGTATCCGGCCGTCATATCGGTGCAGGTGAAGTAAAAGGCGAGCATATCGCCGACGGAGAAGTAGCCGGTCACCATATCGGTTCAGGCGAAGTAACGAGCCGCCATATCGGCGAAGGCGAGGTCACCGGCCATCATATCGGTTCGGGTGAAGTAACAAGCCGCCATATTGGCGAAGGCGAGGTCACCGGCCATCATATCGGTTCGGGCCAAGTAATGGGCCGCCATATTGGCGAAGGCGAGGTCACCGGCCATCATATCGGTGCAGGCGAAGTAACGAGCCGCCATATCGGCGAAGGCGAGGTGACCGGCCATCATATCGGATCGGGTGAAGTAACGAGCCGCCATATCGGCGAAGGCGAGGTGACCGGCCATCATATCGGATCGGGTGAAGTAACGAGCCGCCATATCGGCGAAGGCGAGGTGACCGGCCATCATATCGGATCGGGTGAAGTAACGAGCCGCCATATTGGCGAAGGCGAAGTGACCGGCCATCATATCGGTTCAGGTCAAGTAATGGGCCGCCATATTGGCGAAGGCGAGGTGGCCGGCCATCATATCGGTTCAGGTCAAGTAACGGGCCGCCATATCAGCGAAGGCGAGGTGACCGGCCATCATATCGGTTCAGGTCAAGTAACGGGCCGCCATATCAGCGAAGGCGAGGTGGCCGGCCATCATATCGGTTCAGGTCAAGTAACGGGCCGCCATATCAGCGAAGGCGAGGTGACCGGCCATCATATCGGTTCAGGTCAAGTAACGGGCCGCCATATCAGCGAAGGCGAGGTCACCGGTCATCATATCGGTGCGGGAGAAGTAACGAACCGCCATATCGGTGAAGGCGAGGTCGCCGGCCATCATATCGGAGCGGGTGAAATAACGGGGCGCCATATCGGCGAAGGCGAGGTCGCCGGTCATCATATCGGAGCAGGCGAAGTAATGGGCCGCCATATCGGCGAAGGCGAGGTCGCCGGTCATCATATCGGTGCGGGTGAAGTCACGAGCCATCATATCGGTGAAGCTCAGATCACCGGGCAGCATCTCGGAGCAGATGAAGTCACGGGCCGCCATATCGGTACGGGCGAAGTCACGAGCCGCCATATTGGCGAAGGAGAAGTTACCGGCCAACATATCGCGGCGGGGAGCATTCGGGCCGAGCATTTGGAAGAGGGGGTCTTGGATTCGATTGTGCTCCAGCCTGGAACGGTTACACCGGAGACCTGTTCCTTTGTTCCCGTGCGGACTTCGATGCCGCGCGCCGGAGCGCTGCAGCAATTCGGGATGAGCGCATTTCTGCTTCAGGGGGAGACAGACCGGGTAGACGTCCGGATTGCCTTCGATGAGCCGTTCCCGAATAATCAATATATTCTTGTCGCGATGACCAACCACCCGGAATGCCATGCCGTGCTGAAATCGCAAGCAACGCACAGCGCCGTACTGGAGATACACCGTAAAGATCCACAGTCGCAGCCGTTCGGCTGCGTATCCTGGATTGCGATCGGCTAGCTTGCTGCCGATACGCCGGTGAAGCAAGGAAGGGGGGTGTCTCACAGGCACTGCAAAATGATGGAGATGACGAGGTAACAGAGAATGTGGATGCGGGAAAAACGGCGGCGCAAACTGGTGGAAGATAGATGAAGCAGTGAAATGCTGCGTGGATGCATCAATTTCTGCTCTTTCAGCCGCTATTTGATGAAATTTCTGCAAAATTACATTGATGTTCATCGATTTTTGTCTTTTATCGATTGGATAGTCAGAAATTGATGCCGTTTTGCAGGATTCCCTGTAACGGGGTACACGTCATAAAGGAAAGCTGCCGTTTTGCAGTTTTCGGCGAGTCGAGCTTTGAGAAGCAGGGGGGCTGTCTCACTGTAGTGAAATACTACTTTTGGGACACCCCCTTTTTTTGCGCATCCGGGGCGATCCGCCGGATTATATGGAAGGAAGCTGGCCGAATGTGTACATGAGCCGTTACACTCTGGACTATGCCTCATACAATGGGATGTAAATACATGTGCAATTTGCCCGGGAGGGAGACGTGCAATGGCTCATTCCAAAAGATATCGTTCTGCGCGAACGCGTACCCGCCGGCAGGTACGACGATATCGAATCCATAGTTCTTCCGATCCCTTGGTGTCGGTGATCATCCCGGTGTTGAATGAACGGCGGACACTGGCCCGTGTCATTACACGGGCGGCACAGGTGCATCCGGCCACAGAGGTCATTGTCGTCGCGAACGGAACGACGGACGGCTCAGATCGCATCGCAGAAGAGATGGGAGCCCGCGTCCTTCGCTTTGGGATTCCGCTTGGCCACGATAAGGGAAGAACCGTTGGAGCCCGAGCCGCGGCGGGACGCATTTTGCTGTTCATCGACGGCGATATCGTGCTGCCTGCGTCAGAATTGCGCCCGTTCGTTCACGCGGTGAACAACGGCGTCGATGTCGCTCTCAATAATTATCAGGGGCCTGTCCAGAAGCATGATGTACACGGCGTTGTCCTGGCAAAGCACGCATTGAATGCCATGCTCTCCCGGCAGGATCTGGGGGGAGCTTCCTTGACTGCCGTTCCGCATGCGTTGAGCCGCCGGGCGCTTGACCTGATCGGTGCCGACGCGCTGTCCGTCCCGCCGCTAGCGCATACGATGGCTGTCGTATACGGACTGGATGTCCACGCGGTGCATACGGTTGACGTTGGCCGCATGAACCGGATACGCGTGCGGGGGCTGGGCGAGGATCCGCTGGAGCCGCTGATATGCCAAGATCATTTGCAGGCGATTCGCTGGCTGATGGAACAGCGGGGCCCCCGGGGCGGCCACTCGGATTTGACCAGACAACGGGAGCGGGTGACATAATGCCATGAGAAGGAAGAGATCCTTCCGCAGAACAAAGAACGTTATCCGGGGACTGCGCCGTTCCGCGCGCCGACGCCAGCCGATCCGGGGAAGAAGACAGGGCTCCCGCCAGCTGCCGGCAGGCCGCATGATAAGACGAAGCCGGCTCCGAAAACGCGGACATAAGCAGCTTCCGCAATGGAAGATACAGCTTCCTGAGCCGCGGGCAAGAGCAGCATGGCTCCATGCTGCCCAGGATGCGGGAAGGCGGCATGGCGACGATTATGCCGCATTGGGCGGACAGGATACGCACAAGGACATCGTCCGCTTCATGCAAAGCCGGTTCACCGAGTTCCTGGCGCCATATCGGCTTGCTCCCTTATCCTACCCGGAAGTCAGGGAGTTGGCGGAAGCGTACAGGGCTGGATTCACGACAGGAAGGTATCAAAACGGGAGGGAAGCAGTCCTGATTCCGACCACAAGGCCGATCGATGTCATCGTGTGCGCCCAAAATGAAGAAGACAGCATCGCAGGAGTGTTGAAGGAGCTCGGGCGCTTGCCGCTAACCCGCACCATCGTCGTGGTGAACGGATCCTCGGACGGAAGCTTGCTGGCGGTGCAGCAAGCTTCGGAGGACGCCTGCATCGTTCACTACACGGAAGCGCTTGGCCATGATGTCGGCCGCGCTATCGGGGCGAGTCTGTCTCAAGCGGAGATTTTGCTGTTCGCGGATGCCGATATCCCGATTGCCGCGGAGGAACTGGGCGCTTTTATATGGGGATGCGACAATGGCATTGATGTGGCTCTGAACGACATCAGTCCGTTCCTCGGCCCCTTCTACAACCGCGATGGAATTACGTACTGCAAGGAGTGGCTGAACCGCAGTCTGGGACGCCCCGACTTGCATGCCAACTCGCTGACCGCTGTCCCCCATGCCATTACCCGCCGCGCGCTGGATACCGTAGGCGTTCACAATTTGATCGTCCCTCCCAAATTCCAGACGCTTGCCTTGGTCCGGGGCTTGCGGATCGAAGCGGTGCATGCGGTCGATGTTATCGGAAGGAACCGGATACGCCGCACGAATGTAGGCGCATCGAATCCGGTCGCCGAGCTTATTATCGGGGATCATGTGGAGGCCTTTCATTCCCTGTGGGAGGAAAATGCGTCATTTTTCAGCGAGACGCACCAGCGCGAGCGGATTGCCGAGAGGAGAAACGGAGGATAATCTCAATCCACCGCCCTGCAGCCATCCATTAGCCCTTTCGTTATTGGAATACAATCTCGAAGCCGTACCGCCGACGAAGCGGCGGCTTCCCCAACTTGGCTACAAGGAGGAAATCGAGTGAAAGGAATTATTTTGGCGGGAGGCACAGGAACCCGTCTATATCCGTTGACGAAGCTCATGAATAAGCATCTGCTGCCCGTTGGCCGGCATCCGATGGTTAGCTATGGCATCGAACGTCTGCGTGCGGCGGGCATTACGGATATTATTATGGTAATCGGGAAAATGTCAGCATCCTTGTTTACAGACTATTACGGAAGCGGACAGTCCTTCGGCGTCCAACTTACCTTCGCTATTCAGGAGGAAGCGGGCGGCATCGCCCAAGCACTCTCGCTGGCGAAGCCGTATATTGCACTAGGCGAGAAATTCGTCGTGTTGCTCGGCGATAATTTGTTCCGCGACGATCTGGCTCCGTATGCAGCGGCATTCCGCGAACAGAGGCCCGGCGAGGCGCGCATTCTGCTGCGGGAAGTGTCTGACCCCAAGCGTTACGGAGTGCCTGTCTTCGACAGCGCCGATCCGAAGCGGATCGTCCGCATTGAAGAGAAGCCGGAGGAGCCGTTATCATCGTATTGCGTCACGGGCATTTACATGTATGATACCGATGTCTTTTATCACATTGAAGCGATTGTGCCATCCGAGCGCGGGGAATTGGAGATTACAGATGTCAACAACCGGTACGCGGCCGCGGGCAAGCTGCAATACGATGTGCTTGGATCGTGGTGGACGGATGCCGGTACGTTCGAGTCGCTGCATGAAGCAGCTCAAGAGTTGAAGGAGGTCGAGTTATGAACCGGCTTCTCGTAACCGGAGGCATGGGGTTCATCGGCAGTAATTTCATTCTCTATATGCTGGACCGACATCCGGACATCCGCATTACGAATCTGGATGCCCTTACTTATGCAGGCAATCCGGATAATTTGCAGCATATTGCCGATAGCGGAGCCTATCGCTTCGTACGGGCCGATATTACGGATGCGGCGGCTGTGGAACAGATAATGGAGGAGGGGGCCTTCGACGCGATCGTGCACTTTGCGGCCGAATCCCATGTCGACCGGAGCATCGCCGATCCGGAATCATTCGTCCGCACCAATGTGCTGGGCACGTTCCGGTTGCTGGAATCTGCGCGGCGCCACAGCGTTTCCCGCTTTATTCACGTGTCGACCGACGAAGTGTACGGGACGTTAGGATCGACCGGCTTTTTTACGGAAGACTCCCCGCTCATGCCGAATAGCCCCTATTCCGCCAGCAAGGCCGGTTCAGATATGCTGGCACGCTCCTATGCCCGCACGTATGGCATGCCCGTCATTATTACCCGCTGCTCGAATAATTACGGTCCGCGGCAATTTCCGGAGAAGCTTATCCCTACGATAATAACGCAAGCCATTCAAGATCGGCCGATTCCCGTCTATGGAGACGGTACTCATGTGCGAGATTGGCTCTATGTCGATGATCATTGCGCGGCCATCGACGCGGCGCTGAGGCATGGGCGGCCGGGCGAGGTCTATAATATCGGCGGCCACCAGGAGCGCACGAATCTGGAGGTTGTCCGGATGGTGCTGAACGAGTTGGGGAAGCCAGAATCGCTGATTGCCTTCGTCTCGGATCGCCCGGGACATGATCTGCGTTATGCGATCGATCCCCGCAAGACGGAACGCGAGCTCGGCTGGAGTCCGAGCGTTAGCTTGGCCGACGGAATGAAGCAGACGATTTCCTGGTATGTGAACAACCGCGCATGGTGGGAACGCGTGCTGTCCGGAGCGTATTTGCACGGAAGATAGTTGTCTGATTTCGCTGCCGAAGCCGGCACGCTATCCTATCCGCCATGCAGATGAAGCCAGGAAGGGAGGGGACACGAATGGCAAAAATTGCGCTTCGCCGCCGGCGCATTTTCCGTATGAGGAAGCTGCGGGCTATCCGTAAGGGACGCCTGTTCCGCAGAGCGTCGCGCCTGTATCGCAAGAGGGAGCAGACTTCCGGGGAACGGCCGGTACGGGTAATTAAGCGCAGGCATCGGCCGGCTGCGGCGCCGGCAGCCGACAGCCCGCTGGAGATGCCGCCTGACCTGGAGACCGAACGTCGGCTCATTTATGAGGACGGGTTCCGCAAAGGCAAGTATGAGGGAGGGGAGCGCATCCTCGCCCGGCTGCTTCCCGGCAAGACCCTGCTTCCGGATATGACGTTGGAGCACGTCATCTCTTTGGGAGTGGAGCAGATCCGCCATTTGTTGAAGCCGCTGATGGGGGTGGCGGAGGTGTTCCAGGAGCTGGAGACGGCACTGCGGGAGCGGACCCCATGCTCGCTCGTGCGGCTGGGAGACGGAGAATTGCTCGCATTGGCTCACGATACGGTGATGAGCGCGGAATTAGTCCGGAGAGAGGGGACATTTCTCGAATATTCGGGCATGAGTATTCCGGATCACGCTCACCGGGATCAATTGGCGGAGGCCGTGCGGAGCGCATCGATCATCGGCGTGCCGGTGGCCCCGGAGCCGAACTTCCAGGGCCTGCTGTCCCCGGTTTTTCAAGCGTACGGCATCCAGATCGCGCCACGCCGGTTTACTGTCTCTACGATTAACTATTCGTTGGCCGAGGAAGGCTATCTTCCCCGGCTCATCCAAGGCCGGCGCGTGCTCGCCATCGGCAATACGGCCCCTTCGCTTGCCGCGGTTCTTGCTGGCAAAGGAGCTGTCATCGCCGGCGCGATCGCCCCGGTTAAAGGCATGAATGACATTCCTGCCGTTCTGCAGGAGACCGCGAAGCATGATTTTGATTTGGCCATCGTCTCTGCAGGCATTCCTGCAGTCATCCTGGTTCAACGCCTTGCCGAACAATCCGGCAAGGTCGCGATTGATTTCGGACATTTGGCGAATCTCATTATAGACGGCAATATGCAATTAACTTAACTCGAATGAAGGAGGTGCGCCGAGATGCCACGATTGCGTTCCCCCCGTAACATCCGCCGTATGCGCGCAGGCAAGCGGCGAGTCCCCGCATCTTCCATGCGGGCAGCATCCGGCCGGAGCAGACAACAACGATACGATCAGGGGTACGCCTGCGGCTATGCGGAAGGATTGCGGGCCGGGCAGGCCCAATACGGAGTTCCCTTCGAAGGCACGAGCATCATCATCCCGACGTTTAACAAGGCCGAACTGTTAGAGCAGTGTGTTGACAGCATTGAGACACATACGTCTCTCCCCTATGAGATCATCGTCGTCGACAATGCCTCGACCGACGGTACGGCCGCCTATCTCCACCGGAATACCGGGAAGCTTCGCTTCCATATCCATGAGTATAACCGCGGCTTCTCCGGAGCGGTCAATACGGGGATGATGATGGCGAAGGGGCAGACGATCTGCGTCTTGAACAACGATATTCTGGCGACCCCGAATTGGCTCAGGAACCTTCTTAACTGCCTGCAGAGCGATGAGAATATCGGAATGGTCGGCCCGGTAACCAATTTCATCAGCGGAGAACAGCAGATTGAGGCTCCTTATCAACATATTGAGGAAATGTATTCATTCGCAGCGGCACATAATGTGCCGAACGCGGGGAAATGGCAAGGAACGGATCGGCTTGTCGGGTTTTGCCTTGTATTCCGCCGGGAACTGTTCGAGGCGACCGGATATTTCGACGAAGGCTTCGAGATCGGCAATTTCGAAGATGAGGATTATGTGCTCCGCGTGCGCCTAAATGGGCGCAAGCTCGTGATTGCCCGGGATACGTTCATCCATCATTACGGCAGCGTAACGATGAAGGAGCTCGGGGATCAGTTTATGGTTATTAATGACAAAAACGCGGCCTTTTTCCGTGAGAAATGGGGGAATTCATTCAATCTGGTGCAGCGTGCGAAAGAAGCAAACAGGGACTCCGGTCTTAGCCGATGCCATGATTTCTACCCGACGCATGTCGCGGTCACGGGGTTGACAGATACGGTGTATTGGGTCGAGCATGGCACGAAATACCCGCTTGTCGGCCATATTGGCGTCCCGATCGTAACCGTCTCGCAAATCGAGCTGCGAGGCTGGCCGACAGGGCCGGCCATGGATGCGGGGACAGCCCGCGACAAGTGGCACCGGCAATCCGAAGCGGACGGGGTCATCGCAGACGGGGCCGTTTTCACGACCGAAGGGGGAAAATGGTACCAGCGTCAAGGAGCGGAGTACCGCGAAATCATCAGCGAGCATGCCCTTCGCAGATGGCAGCTGGAGAACCGGGTGCAGCCTCGGACGGATAAAGAGAGACGCGAACTGAAAGAGGGGCTTCCGATTATTCCGGCACCGGTTATCACCTCATTTCACTTGTAAGCAATGACGGCCCCGATGAGGCCGGTGCCGGAAAAGGCTGCGGGTTGAGGCAGTTTTGGGCGAGTAGCCCGTATACACTCGCCTGTGGCCCGCATATGTTAAGACAAGGAAGCGGAGTTAACACTTGTGCGCGATCCGTTATTTTGCCGGGGAGGAAGAAGCATGGATAACGTCGTGGACGAAATTATTATTCATATGTCCCATACGCATCAGCATATGGCCCGCGTTCTGGACGCGGAACGTCAGGTTGCGTTCCGGATGGCACAGCTCATTCACGCCCTGCCGGACGTTAATCCCGACTTTGCCGGCCTGAGCGGATTGAAGGTGCAATCCGCTGCTTTAACGAAAAATATCGTCGCTTACCTGAACGGAATCGCGGAGCTGGAAGAGGCGCTGGCCGAGCAGCTTGAACATGTCATCAAAGAATTGAACGACGATGGCGAAGAATGAATCGATAGGGGGGGACGGGTTGAGCAGAGAGCACTCCTATCATCTTATATTGGATGCCATAGCCAAGATGCAGTGGAATGTCGCTATGATTTTGGAAGCCAAAGCCGTGGAAGCAGAAAAAACGCGAAATTGGATGTTGAATCATTTGACGGAGTCCGCTTTTGTCAACCATAAAGAGCAAATCAGCGATCCGTTGGAAATTCATGACCAAATCGTTGAGGTCCTTGACGGATTGACCAAAATCCAGCTCAGTCTCGCCCGGAACATGAAAGCCGTTCTTGACCGGGGGGACTCGGGTTCGATGGGAGACGGGCTAGCGGACGGATCGTTCAGCGGAGAATTTGATTTGGGGAGATAAACGGTCATGAAGCATAGATCGCAGGAGGATGAAGTCAAGCTTGAAATGATCCAGGCCATCGTCCGCAGCCAGTCTGCCCTGGCCCGGATGCTGGAGAACCTTGCGGATGTCACCGAGCATGCGGAGGGCTCCGTCAAAGGAATCAAAGAGGATATCCGGCTGCTGTCGAACTATCAGCTGGCGCTGTGCGGCATGATCACCGGCTGGCGTTCCCGTTACAAGACAACCGGAACTCCTGCAACGCCCTGGTTCAATCCAGTTTATTTCGACAGAGCCGTACTTGACCCGAGGAGCACAGGAGGGTGAATCTATTGAAAAAGCGTTCAGGTACAGGGATATTGGGGCGCAAAACGGTGCGCAGCGGCCCCATTCGCGCCCGCAATGGGGGGGCGCGGCGCGAGGGAGTGAGCCGGCGTCTGTCCGGGCATTCCCGCAAGCTGCGGAAACGCGGAGTGCGAATAAACCGCCGGAGAAGGAGAAGAGGATCTCCCATATCCTACAAGCAGGGCTATGACGAATCTTATCAAACAGGGTTCAATGCCGGCTTTGCCAAAGGATTCGAGGACGGTCACCAGTTGGCCTATTCCGAACATACCGGATAAGGCGTATGAACAGTCAGATGCTTGCCGCACTCGGCAGCCGCTGGCTGTTTTTTGTTTGGTCCGGAAGCCCTTTTTGACCATGGATGGATAACCGTCCATGATGCATCTGCCGGAGCGGCATATGATGAATGGATGCCAGACTATCGATACAGTAGTTGCGAGACCGTGTCTACCGGATCGCAGCATTTGACTGGAGACGAATGTAAAAAAGGAGCGATTTCATGCGTACATCACGCTCACGCAGGCAGCAAGCCCGAATTCATACGAAATATCACTTCCGGCACAACGCCCGTCATCAAGGACGCATCGCAGGGTTCAATGATGGATTCCAGGAAGGCTATTTACGCGGGCGGGCGGATGTCATTATGAAGATGCCGAGGGAGCCGGTACCGATGCGGCCGCTCCATATCTGCTATGTGACAACCGGCAAAGGGTATCCCTATGCCCCGCTGGATGAAGGCATGCGTTCCACATGGCAGGAACTGGTCAGCCAAGTCTCCGTATGCGGGCCGCGGGATGATGTTGCGGCTCTTGCCGGCCACCAGCGGCCCGATTTGGTTTTTGCCCTGGACGGCATGGAGCTTCCGGTGGATCAAGTCGATGCCGTGCGGGCGCTTGGGATCCGGACTGCCTTATGGATTACGGATGATCCGTATTACACCGATATGATGAGCTCCATCGTGACGCACTATGACTATGTTTTCACCTTGGAAGCGAACAGCGTCGAGTATTACCGCTCGCTTGGCGCGAACGTGCACTTTTTGCCGTTTGGCGTCTATCCGGCCCAATTCCGCCCCCTGCGCAGCCCCGCCAAGGTGCGGCGGGCGATCAGCTTCATCGGCTCCGCCTATTGGAACCGGATTCGGATGCTAGAGCCGATTCTGCCTGAACTGATGAAGCGGGGCTTGGTTCTGTCCGGCTTATGGTGGGATCGATTGCCCCAATATCCTCAATACGCCCATCAGATCGAACTGAACCGCTGGATGGACCCGTATGAGACGTCAGAAACCTATAACGGCAGCAAGATCGTGATTAATATGCACCGCAGCCATGATGACGAGTCGGTTAACCAGAACCGGATCAATATTACGGCGGCTTCTCCGAACCCGCGCACCTTCGAAATCAACGCCTGCGCTACGCTTCAGCTTACCGACGTGCGAGCGGATATCTCCCAATTCTATACTCCCGGCGCGGAAATAGAGACCTATGCTTCTCCGGAGGAGATGCTTGCCAAGATAGACTACTATTTAAGCCATGAACAAGCGCGCAGGGAAATTGCGCTCCGCGCTTTGGCCCGGACGATGAGCGAACATACGTATGCTCAACGCTTGAACCAGGTGCTGGTCACCATTTTCGGTTAGAGCGGTATGTTCGCAGGACGGCGTCATCCTAGGCCATTCCATTGCTTCTGGAGGTGAAGGCATCCGTATCTCTTACGAAGAACGGGGCCGCGCAATGAGACCGACTATGATGTTATTTTCGCATATATGCAACCAAGATTATATTACCGGAGCGGAGAAGCATCTTCTTTTCCTCGCTAAAGAGTTAAGCACCTGGTATGAATGCGTGATGCTCGTGCCGCAGGAAGGGAGATTATCCGCCCTGGCCCGGGCGGCCGGCATCCGAAGCGAGATTATGCCCTGCCCGCTCATGTACTCTCTCGTCCGGCCGGGCGCCGATCTCCCGGAGGAGTGGGAGCATTGGAAGCGGGCACCCGAATTCGGGGCCATCGTCACTCTGCTCGAGCAAATTCAGCCCGACATCGTCTTGACGAATACGGCGGTCCACCCGCTTCCGGCCGCGGCAGCCGCAGCGTCGGGGATTCCCGCTCTGTGGGTCATCAACGAGACCATCGCCGACAATCCGCATACCGCCCTCGCGGCAGCGCTAATCAGCTCGCATGCCGACGGCATTATCGGCACGTCGGAGACGACGCTTCAACCAATCCGCCCTGCGGCGGGAGACACCCCGCTCTATTTACTGCCCCCATCCTGGAATCCGAACGCGCTTCAGCCCCGCTCCTGGCCCCGCTTCCGCCGCAGCAAAAGAAAAGCATTGGGGGTCGCGGCCGGACATGTGCTGATCGGATATATATCGGCTGCCATCTATCCGGAAAAAGGATTGGACCATTTTGTCCGGATGGCGCTTCAAGTGGCGGCTGAGCGGCCGTCTGCCCGCTTCCTCATCCTCGGAGAGCCGGCGGATCACGGTTACTATGAATCCTGTCTCGGCATGATTGCGAATTCTCCTTATGCCGACCGGTTCCGTTTCATTCGGTTCGAGCCGTCGGTGCAGCATGTATACCCGGCGATGGATATTGTCGTAGTGCCCAGCTTGCTGCCGGAAGGCTTCGGGTTAACGGCGCTCGAAGGAATGATATTCGGCAAGGCGGTGATTGCGTACGCATCGGGCGGATTGGCCGAAATCCAAGCGGCGACCGGGAATTCCGCATATTCGATTGAGACCGGAAATGAGGAGCGGTTGACGCAGGCCGTGCTTGATGCGACCCGCAGCTCTTCGGCATGGAAAAAGGCGGGCATTCGCAACGGAAAGAACGCCGTTCGCGTGTACGGTCATGCCGTATTCCGCGAGCGGTTGAAGAAGTTGCTGGTAAGCCATGTCCTTCACCATCGCCAAAAATACCAGGTCATCCAGGGGGAGGGTCCCGATGTGTTCGCCGCCGACCCGGATAGCGGCATATACCGCCGCGTGTCTCCCGGCATGCCGGAGCATGGTTCGCTGCTCTCCCGAGCACGTCGGATTCCCGCGGACATCCTATACGGCGCCGTTCCTTCCGCTGGCTCGCCCGGCGCCAACCTGCGGCGGTCCTTGTCCCGCCATCCGCATCCGCGCGGGAGGAGGCGGCCGAAGCGGGGCCGGCGCCTCCGCAGCCGCAGGCGTCATTGGTTCGGGGGGCTCCGAACCCGCAGACGGAACAGGAAGGGGACTCGTCTTTTCCGGATACGCCGGGGCAAGCGTGTTCGAAGAAAATATTAATCGTTCACGAAATAGACACATTTTTTTAAGTTTCGTTTCATTTCCGTTTAATCTTGCTTTAGATATAACGGATTATGATCGGGGAGATAGACTGGGGCGCGCCGCCAGCAGGCGGTGCGTCCGTTATCGCAAAGGAAACGGGAGGTCTACGATGTTAGAAGTGAACAACGTCAGCAAATGGTATGACGACCGCCGGGGCGTGGAAGATCTTCAGTTCGCCATCGAGCAAGGCGAGATAGTCGGCTTCCTCGGGCCCAACGGGGCAGGCAAGACGACGACGATGCGCATTATTACCGGGTATTTGAACCCCACTCGCGGGAGCATCTCGATCGGCGGCTTGACGATGGCGGAGCACGGCGCCCAGGCCAGAAGCAAAATCGGCTACTTGCCCGAAACCCCGCCCCTTTATCCGGACATGTCGGTGAAGGGGTACTTATCCTTTATCGCGGATCTGCGGGGAGTCCCTGTGCGGGAGCAGAAGCAGCGCATCGCGGAAATGCTGGACAAGCTGGGGCTGCGCGGAAGAGAAAAGCAGATTATTCGCAGCCTGTCCAAAGGGTACAAGCAGCGGCTGGGCTTGGCGCAAGCCATTATTCACAAGCCCGATCTGCTCGTGCTGGATGAGCCGACGTCCGGGCTCGATCCGAACCAGATTATCGAGATACGCGAGCTGATCCGCGAATTGGGAGAGCAGCATACCGTACTGCTCAGCACTCATATTTTGCCTGAGGTGAATACGTTGTGCAATCGGGTCCTCATTATTCATCAGGGCCGTCTTGTGCTGGATGAACGGCAGGATCGGCTTGGAGCGGTGATGGGACAGGCCTCCTCGCTGCAGCTGGAAGTGAAGGGACAGGAATCTGACATTATCTCTATTTTGACAGCCCTTCCCGAGGTAGCGTCCGTCGATGTCCTTGCTGAGGATAAAGAGCCTGCCGCCGAAGACGGTCCGGAGGAGAAGCGGGAGAATGGCGGTGGCGGGGCTGAAGCTCATGCCGGCGCGCATTCCGGCAGCATAGCTGCGGAGACGGAACCAGACTCCGGTCTGGAGGCGGAACCCGCGAATGCGGAGGAAGCCGGCGGCGGTATTGAAGCAGGGGAAGACCAGAACGGATCGCAGGCGGATTCCGGCGCCCAGATCGTTGCGCTGCGGGTCATCCCGGCGGAACAGACGGATGCGCGGGAGTCTATTTTTTTCGCGCTTGCGAAGGCGGGATATCCAATTCTCGAGATGAAGTGCGACGCGACCAGCCTCGAGGACGTGTTCATTCGGCTTACGACCGAGGAGGAGGTGCAAGATGCGTAGATTTCGAGCGATCTTCCGGAAGGAACTGCAAGCTTATTTCACCTCGCCAGCCTCTTATGCGGCGTTTGCCGTCTATGTGCTGATTTCCAGCATGATGTTTTATTTGAATTTCGTCATGTTCCAGCCTAGTATCATCGACTTCCGGCTTGTCTCGGGGAACGCGGTGTTCATGTATGTGTTCGTCATTCCCCTGTTGACGATGCGCTTGCTGGCGGACGAATTCCGCCAAGGCACGGATGAGTTGCTGTTAACCTCACCGGCCCGGTTAAGCCACATTGTGCTCGGCAAATATGCGGCGGCGCTTGTCGTCATGGTGCTGCTGGTCTGTCTCAGCCTGCTGTACCCGCTTATTATGTCGTTCTTCGGCCCGCTGGATTGGCCGGTTCTGATCACTTCGGTTCTCGGGATGCTGCTGCTAAGCGCAACGATGGCCGCGGTCGGCTTGTTCGCGTCTACTCTGTCTCAGCACCAGATGGTGGCGGCGATTGCGGGCGTGGTCATGCTGCTGGCCTTCTGGCTGCTCGATATGCCTGCATCCACCTCTCCGGAATGGGGAAGCTGGCTTGCGCCATTTGCCTTGAATTTGCGCCTGGAGTCATTCATGAAAGGCGTCATCAACGGGGCGGACGTTCTCTTTTTCCTGACGCTGTCCGCCGTGTTCATCGTGCTGAGTATTCAAGTGTTGGACAGAAAGCGGTGGAGGTAACATGAAGATGAAAACATGGCTGCGTCGTGGCAAAGCGGCAGTGATCTCGGCCGCGGTAATAGGGATTTTCGTATTGATGACTTATATATTCCAGTCGTTCTCGGGGTGGCAGTGGGACGTCACGAAGAACAAAACCTTCACGCTGTCGGAGCAGACGTTATCGACGCTGGCTTCCGTCGAGAAGCCGATCGCGATCAAGCTGTTCACGACCCCGAACGATGATGAAGTGCTGGTTCGCGAGGTTGCCGACATGGCGGAGGAATATGCCAAGCGCAACCGGAATATTTCCTTCAAGCGATATGATCTGTTGAAGGAGCCTTCGCTGGCGGAGCAGTACCAGCTGACGGCAAGCTCGATCGTATTCGAGCAGGGAAGCCAGCGGAAAACGGTCGGTTTATTTGAAATGTTCCAAGCCGGGCAAGGGTATTCCTATCAGTTCAGCGGCGAGGAAAAAATGACGCAGGGGCTGCGAAGCCTTGCATCAGACAAAAAATCCAAGGCTTTCGTATTAAGCGGGCATCAGGAAATGCCGCTGGCGCAAATGAATGTGCTGCGGACAAGCTTGCAAGAGGATAATATGGAGCTTGAGGAGCTGAACCTGCTGCAGAAGGGCAGCGTGCCCGAGGATGCCGATCTCGTGATGCTCATCGGCATGAAGCAGGATCTGAGCGATAAGGAAGCGGAACTGCTGCAGAAGTATGTGGAAGGCAAAGGAAAGCTGTATGTCGCGCTTGGGTTCAATGGAAAGATGGCAACCGAATGGCCGAATATTCATGGGCTGCTGAAATCTCTCGGCATAGAAAGCACGAACTCGGTCGCCGTCGAGCCATCCGATGGCTTGCTGTATGATCCGTTTACGATTATGCCGGATTATAACCAGCACGAGATGACAGAGAAGCTTATCCAGTACCGTATGATGATGACCTTGTCGTTAAGCATTCCGCTCAAGATCAGCGAGAACGATGCGTTCGAGGCGCAAGAAATTTTGCACACGACAGAAAAAGCATATGGAGAGACGGATATCCCGCGCCTCATTCAAGAAGGAAGCGAACGGGATGACAAGGATATCGCAGGTCCGTTGACGCTCGGAGCGGTCGTCCAGTCGAAGGACGGGCAGCCGAAGGCCGTCGTAATCGGCGGTTCCAGCTACATGGCGGATGCTTATATTTATACCCAGGGCAATCGGGACTTCGCGCTGAACAGCATCCACTGGTTGGAGGAGAATCAGGATCAGGTTACGATCCGGCCGCGCGAGAATGCCGCCTACCAGCTTGCGTATTTGACGCCGTCTCAGGGAAAAACGATTTTGTGGGTGAGCGTCATCGGATTCCCGGCCGTGCTGCTTCTTATTGGAGCGGGACTGTGGTGGAGAAGGAGACATGCGTCATGAAAAAGCTGATGCCGGCCGCTCTGCTGCTTATTGTCTTCGGGATACTGTATTGGTATGCGTCGTCCAATCATTTCTTTCTCAATACGGACAAGGAAGCGGAATCCGCGCCTGTCCTCGTGAAGGCGGAGGCGGAACAAGTAGACGCCATTGAATTGGATACGGATGGCAAGCCGCTGAAGCTGGTTAAGGTGAAGGAAGATTGGAAGGTGCAGGGGAATGAGGATTATCCGGTAAGCTCCTATACGGTTACCGATTGGATTGCAACGTTTACCGGGGTGGCAGGCCAAGCCGTGGTCGAAGAGGATGCGGCGGATATGGCCAAATACGGCCTTGATCATCCCGCCGCCGTGTACTCCATTACAGAAGGCGGTAACGTTCGCCGGATTGAAGTCGGAGGGAGCACTCCGGTTCCCGGAACGGTCTACGCCCGGACAGATGGTACGAACACGGTCTATCAAGTATCCGAATCGGACTTGTCGGGCCTGAAGCGCTCGGCCTTTGATTTTGCCCGGAAGGAACCGTTGACATTTGCGCTGGAGGAAGTGCGGGAATTCAAGTGGTCATCGGGCGGACAAGTCTATGATCTGAAAAAGGAGCCGAAAAAGGAAAATTCGGCTGATGAAGAGGAGACCTGGAGCTTAAACGGCGAGAAAATCACCCAAGATAAAGCATCCTCGCTTATCAATGCCTTCCGCTTCCTGATGATTGATCGCGAGCCGGAACGGGCCGATGCCCTGACGGGCTCCGGATCGAAGCAGGACTGGACGCTGACGATTACCCTGCAGCCGGAAGCCATTGACCCGGAACAGCCGCAAGAAAAACCGGTGACGAAGCGATATGGCGGATACATGAAGGAGGAGCATATGTGGATCATCCCGGATGGCGAGGGATGGGCCTATCCGGTCGATGAATCTTCCTTCCATGAAGCGGTTCAGACGTGGCAGGATGACGAGAAGCAGGATACACCCGAATCCAATCAGAAGTAAAATGAGACACGGCTGCCGTGCGCGGGAAGCCGTGTCTTCTTCTTGATCTCATTGCAATTCAGGCCAACGAAGCAGAAGCGCCGCTTGAGAGAAGCCTCCTCCGAAGCCGTACAGCAGCGTCATGTCGCCGGGCTTCAGCTTCCCTTCGGCCAGTGCGAGGGATATGGACAGCGGAATGCTTGCGGCCGATGTATTGCCATAATACGCGACGCTTGTTAATGTCCGTTCCATGGGAATGCCGCTTCGTTCACTAATCGCTTCAATCATCCGGAGGTTGGCGCTGTGCGGAATGAACCAGTCCACCGCATCCGCATTCCATTGAAGCAGGGACAGGATCTTTCCGATGCCTGCAGGGATTTGCTGCAGCGCCCATTTATAGAGTACGCGGCCGTTTTGGACTAATTTCCCATCTCCTCTAAGTTCCACTTCTCCAATCCGGTCAGCCGTGGCGCGTCGGTACAAGACCGCCTCCGTATCCCCCGTCGTATCTGACAAGGAGGCCACAAAGCTGTCTCTTCGATCATCCGCCTCGAGCAGCATCGCTCCGGCGCCATCGCCGAACAGTATGCAGGTGCTCCGATCGGCGTAGTCTACGGTCTTGCTCAATACTTCTGTTCCGATAACGAGGACGCGCTGATTAAGACCTGCTTCGATTAAGCTAAGCCCTAACTGAAGTCCGCTGACGAAGCCAGCGCAGGCATTGGAAATATCGAGGGCCAGCGCATCATCCAATCCGAGCCGTGCCTGAACAAGAGCGGCGGTATTCGGGAAAAAGGCATCCGGAGTGGACGTGGCGACCAATACCGCATCCACCTGCCGCAGGTCAATTCCGTGGCGCTCGGCCAAATCATGGGCCGCCTTCACCGCCAGATCGGAGGCGTAGGTATCCGAATCGGCAATACGGCGTTCCTTCATCCCGGTTCGGGTAACTATCCATTCATCATTCGTGTCCACCATCCCGGCGAGATCGTCATTGGTCAATCGACGCTCGGGGACAAAAGAGCCAAAAGCGGTAATGCGGGCTTTCGTATGCAAACGTTTTATTGGCATAGGTTTCCCTCCGGTATGCTAATATTAGTACCTGGTACTAAATAATAAGGCTCCGATGTCTCGTTGTCAACGAAAAGGTACGTCGAAAAGTCATGTCGGCCATCCGGGGTCTTAAATGAAGCAATCCTGCCTTGCTGCGGAAAATTGCAAAGGGGAGAAAGGAGTGGCAGCGGCGGTAAAACCTATCGGCATAACATCCCGGCCTCGGCGCATGCTAAGTGTGGTGATAATCCAATTGAAATCATCTACACAAGGAGGAAAAGCGATGCGTAAAAAGTTGGTCCTGCTCACGCTGGCAGCGGCAATGGTCATGTCCATGGGGTTGACGGGCTGCGCGACGAATCCCGATAACGTGACAACCAGAGGCGCCCAAAACAACATGCGTACCCGTACCGCTCAGGATGGAATGTATCCGCTTGGCATGAACCCGAATTTGGATACGAACGCGAACCGATATAACGGCGACCGCTACGGTACACGAGGCTTCGGAATAGACGGTGTTCGCGGTTATGGCGTTGACGGTGTCGGCACTCGCGGCGCGACTCGCGACAATGGTATCGGAACTCGCGGGAATGGTCTCGATGGTTTCGGCACTCGCGGCACGACTCGCGGAACCGGCATCAACGGGCTTGGCCCGAATGGATTTGGCATCAATGACGACCTGACCGGCTTGGGTATGAATGGCAACCGCTTCGGCATGAATGGCTTTGGTACGAACGGTAACCGCTTTGGCATGAATGGCTATGGCACATACGGCTATGGCATGAATGGCTTCGGGACTTACGGTACCGGAAATTATGGAATGAACAACTTCACGGGTTATGGCGTTGACGGCAACCGGTTGAACGGCAACGGCACGGGCTATGGCAACGCGCATACGATGACCAATATGCAGATGAGCAAGAAAATCGCCGACAAGATCACCCGAATGAAGGGCGTGAAATCGGCAAACGTACTGCTCACAAACAATAACGCCTATGTTGCCGTAACAACCGATACACAAGTTAACGCCAAAGGTACGACACGCGGCAACGGCATGAACAGAACCATGGGACGCCTCGGCGGTACCGGCAATCTGGATGCGCGCTCCAAGAGCCATGCACTGAATAACAGCGCGGATATGACCGCCAATGATGTGCCTTCGGATCTGAAGGGACGAATCGCCCAAATCGTCAAAAAAGACGCGCCGCAATGCGATCAAGTGTACGTGTCAGCCAACCCTGACTTCGTCGCACGGATGAACCAGTTCATGAAGAGCTCGCAAGAAGGCCGTCCGTTGTCTGGATTTGCCCAAGAATTCCAAGAAATGGTCTATCGTATCTTCCCGACACAAGAATATGGAACGAGACAAATGACCAATACTCATCCGAGACGGCTGAACAATATGGCTCCCGGCTTGAGATAACAAACGGGAAGGAACCGCGTTCTGCGCTACTGGCAGAGAAGACGCGGTCCTTTTCGCTACATACCTAGGCTTATCATGCAGCATTTGGTCCGAATTTATGCAAAAGGGACGGGGAACGCAGAGGATAGGCCCATTTTTGAGAAGCACCGCACCAAGTGAGATTGCCCTTCATACTATAACTTTGACTGTATCCCTTAACCTTGTTAAATAACAAAAATTCGGGCAAGGAGGGGTGACACTTGAAGGGTAGCGATCACAAGAGCAAGTTCCTGTTAACGAACCGTGAACGCGAAGTCTTTGAATTGCTTGTTCAAGACAAAACGACCCGCGACATCGCGCAACTGCTGTTCATTAGCGAGAAGACAGTCCGAAACCACATCTCCAACGTGATGCAAAAATTAAATGTGAAAGGTCGGTCGCAAGCGGTTGTCGAACTGATTAAGCTTGGGGAGTTAAAAATCTGATGATAAGCCCATCGCCCTGACCATTGTTGACTTCTGCTCCTGCCGCAGCACCTTACCCAAGGACAGAAGTTCTTGAATGAGCAAGTCGCTACGGCTTGCATTCAATAGATCACAGCGTCGTCTGCCGGCTGCCCGCATATAGGGTCTGGCAGTTAGACGCTAATTTTTTTGTCAGCAAAGCGTGATGCAGTAAGGCTATATTATAAATATGTATGCCACCAGTTCGGAGTTTTTTGGGTGCTAAATTTGAATCCTCATGATGGCCGCCCTATCCCCGAGAAAAATTCTTCAACCATTTCTACATCGGTTCGGCTGGTATGAAAGATATATAATTCACGCGACGGATGCAGTTTGTGAAAATGTTTATACCCGCTCCAAGCTTCCTGAGGGTTATCATACTCTTGAATGACCGATAAATCTTCCAGATAGCGCATTCGATTATTTGAACTAGCCTTAATCGCTTCGACCAGAACAAAGCGTTCCGGAAGTGCCCCCGTAATCTCTATCCATTTCATCATCGTCACCTCATCCTTTAATTGCTTAGATTAAGTTTACCATAATCAATGGGACGAATTGGAACTAGGTGAAATCTGCATAGAGAAGGGGGTGTCCCAAAAGTAGTATTTCACTACAGTGAGACAGCCCCCCTGATTCTCAAAAGCTCGACTCGCCGAAAAACTGCAAAACTACACTTTTCCTTTATGACATGTACTCCGTTACAAGGAATCCTGCAAAACGGCATCAATTTCTGACTATCCAATCGATAAAAGACAAAAATCGATGCACATCATGTACTATTGCAGGAGTTTCATCAAATAGCGGCTGAAAGAGCAGAAATTGATGCATCCGCGCAGCATTTCACTGCTTCATCCATCTTCGACCGGTTTGCGCGCCGCCGTTTTTCCCGCATCCACATTCTCTGTTACCTCGTCATCTCCATCATTTTGCAGTGCCTGTGAGACACCCCCTGGATAATAGCTGGAAATTTGATGCGGGCTTAGGCTTGCTGCATATGGCTGCGGCCCTTGACCCAGACTCGCCGGATGTTCAGATCGCGGTCGGTCCAGACGAGATCGGCCTGCTTGCCGACTTCGATGCTGCCGGTGATGTCATCGATGCGAAGCTGCTTCGCCGGATTGATGCTCGCGAGGCGGGACGCTTCCTCGATGGACAGGCCTACCTGCTCGATGACGAAGCGGACGGCGCCGATCATTGTCAGCGTGCTGCCGGCCAGCGAATCGCCTTCCGTCAGCCGGGCCACTCCGTCCTTTACGGTGACCGGGAGGCCGCCCAGCTCGTAAGCTCCGTTCGGCATGCCCGCCGCGGACATCGCGTCCGTGATCAGCACGAGCTTGCCCGGCGCTTTGGAGCGGGAGAGCAGCTTGATGCAAGCGGGGTGCACGTGATGGCCGTCCGCAATGACTTCGGCCGTAATCCGATCGTCGGTGAGGACCGCGCCGGCGACGCCCGGATTGCGGTGATGGACCGGGGACATGGCGTTGAATGTATGCACCGCTTGGTTCAGGCCGGCATTGACCGCCTCCGTCACCTGCTCGAATGACGCGTCGGTATGGGCCGCCGCCACGTTGATGCCGTGAGCCCGCGACCAGCGGATCGCTTCGATGGCATGCTGCCTCTCCGGAGCGAGGCTCAACTGCTTCATAACGCCCGGATGGTTCTTATCCCATGCTTCCAGCCACTCGATTTGCGGATCGAGCATATAGGCTTCGTTCTGCGCCCCTTTGTACTTCGGATTGACGAATGGCCCTTCGAGGTGAAGGCCCGCCAGCTGCGCATAAGGCATATCCTGCTTCATATAACCGTCGACTGCCGCGACGACCTTGTCCAGGGCCTCGCGGGACTGCGTCATGGACGTGGCGAGCATCGCCGTCGTGCCATGCTTCATATGGAAGCGCGTAATCGTATCATACGCTTCCGCGGTCGCGTCCATGAAGTCGGCGCCGAAGCCGCCGTGCACGTGCACATCGATGAACCCGGGCAGCAGATACCCGCCTTCGGCATCGATGGCCTCGTCAAGCCATACGCGATCTTGATCCGACAGTTGTCCTGGTGTCCCGATGAAGACAATGCGCCCTTCCTCGACGCGGACGACGCCATCCGTGAGGATGCCGTTCGGCGTCACGACGCGGGCTTGCTTCACCGTAAATGTTGGCTTATTCATGGAAATGTTTTGCCGCCTCCTTGTCGAGTAATACGACGACGTTCGGATGGGTCTGAAGAAGAGAAGCCGGAATATCCGTCGTAATCGGGCCGGTCAGCGCGCGGTGAACGATATCCGCCTTGTCTGCGCCGCGGACGACGAGCATGATCATCTTCGCCTTCAGGATGGAGCCGACGCCCATCGTAATCGCGTGCGTAGGCACTTCGTCAATCGAGTTGAAAAAGCGCTTGTTCGCCTGGCGCGTCTCTTCCTTGAGCGTAACGACATGCGTGCCGCTCTGGAGGTGGCGGTCAGGCTCGTTGAAGCCGATATGGCCATTATGGCCCAGGCCCAGCAGCTGCAGGTCGATGGAGGCGTCGGAGAGCATTTTGTCGTAGCGCTTGCTCTCTGCTTCCAGATCGGCTGCATTGCCGTCAGGCACATGGGTATTCGCTTTATCAATGTCAATGTGATCAAATAATTGCTTGTTCATGAAGCTGCGGTAGGTCTCCGAATGATCGGAAGGCAGACCCACATATTCATCCAGATTGTACGAGGTGACCTGCTTGAAGCTGACGTATCCTTTCCCGCAGAGCCGGATCAGCTCCTGATAGATGCCGATCGGCGTGCTTCCCGTTGCCAGGCCAAGCACGGAATGGGGCTTCGTCTGCACGAGGCTCGCAATAATGGCGGCCCCGTTCTGGTTCAATTCTTCATTGGTCTCGAACGTCAAAATGTTCATTGTGTCGGTGTTACCTCCCTTTAGCTTTACGATACTTCCGCACCATCCGGTACGAGTGTTCGAGCATCGGAATGCGCTCGTGGAACTGCTCACTCGTCATGCCCGCGAACAGAATGTCGATGATATGGAGCTGGGCGATCCGCGAGGCCATATCGCCGCGCCGGATGCCCTCCTCCAGCGAGGAAGCGAAAAGACGAATGTCCGCCAGCGAGGCGAGACGGTTCGCTCCCACCTTCGTCAAGGAAATGGTGGTCGCCCCCTGTTCCTTCGCGCACAATAGCGCCTCGATCGTCTCCGGCGTCGCGCCGGAATAGGAGATGGCGAACGCGACATCCCCCGGTCCGAGCCGGGAAGCCGATGTAATCTGCATATGCGGGTCGGAGAAGCAGGATGCCTGCTTGCCGATGCGAATGAGCTTCTGATAAAAATCCAACGCCACAATTCCGGAAGTGGCCATGCCGTAAAGATCGGTTTGCCGGGCGTGAAGAAGCGCCTGCAGGGCCTGCTCCAAGGTCTCCAGATCCAATAACCCGGTCGTATCCGAGATCGAGCGGATATGGTTGGTCTCGATAGCGGCAATGATGTCTGGCAGCGGATTGCCTGCAATGATGTCTTGGTAGGTGAGCGGAACGCTCCGTTGGGCCAGGTCGGCAGCGAGCTTCGTCTTGAAATCGGGATATCCCCGGAAGAGGAGCGATTTGCAGAATCTCGTCACCGTCGCGGGCGAGGTGCCCGACTGTTCGGCCAGATCCGTAATGCCCATCGTCACTACATTTCCCGGAAATTGCAAAATGTAATCGGCTACCTTCCGCTCCTGGGGGTGATATTCTTCGAACTTTTGCCGGATCGCCTGCAATATTGTGGACAAACCAATCATCCTTTTACGGTCAGATAGAATGAAAAAAATTTTGATGAATTCATGCTATGATATGAAAATTATTATTTCACTCTTATCATAGTCAATCGGTAAAGAGATTACAAGGCGAGCGGAAGGAAAGACACAAATATATCGAATTGTTGCTCGAATCCGGGACGGGGCAAGGTATTGTGAAATTATGTAAAGTCGTTCTATCGCTATAGGGAAATAAGAAAGGGGCTGTCCTCTAAGTCGCTTTTACCGCAAAGAGGCAACCCCGTCCCTGCTTTTCGAAGCTCAGCCTTCCGGAAAAACCTGCAAACATCCAGTTTTCCTTTATGACGTGTGCACTGTTACAGGAGTTGCTGTAAAAACGCATCAATTTCGGATGATTAGCTAGATTAAAGACAAAATCAATGAAAATGCTCACTAGCGTTGCATAGAACCTGACATGAAGAAGACTTTAAACTCCAGATACGGAACTAATAATCATTATTTATATATATTTACAGTTTCTTTTTTCCTAGCAAAGCCAAAAGTCGATCTCCTACTAAACCATAGGAACATGTTACCATCAAATGTTAATATGCCATTATTACCTATTTAATCACCACTTTAACGGTCTTACATTGCTTTGGGTGTTTTCGTGGTCGACCACCCTTTCGTTTCTTCCGCCTGCCCTTCGAGTGCTTGGTTGGTTTGCGGTGCAGTGCCATCAAAAATTGATCCCACGTTTTATTCATATAGACCCGAAGCAGCTTTAGAAATGACCATAGCGTTTGAGTGGTGTCAGCCTCCTTCCGGACCAACATGACTAAACCATATGCGATGAAGGCTAAAAAAATCTGGTTCCATACTGCCTCTGGATGGAAACTGTACAAATGGACTAAGCTCATATGTTGCTTCATCCATTTAAAGAATAATTCAATCATCCAGCGGCGCCGATAAATCTCGCAGATTTGGGCTGCGGACTTATCCCAGACATTCGTAAGCACACGGTACTGGCGGTTCTTCTCATCGGTATACTCCACTAACCGGAGCTGGGCTTCTATCACATGGCCTTCTTCATCCTTGTAGCTCACGATCACGTCAGCATCACGCACCACAGGCGTCGTTTCATCGATCTCGTGCTCGCAGATGATCGCCGTCTTGTTGCTTTTCTTAATGCGTGCCACGAAGCGTAGATTATCATCCAGCCACTGCTTATAGTGACCATATGTGATGTACCCGCGATCCAAAACATGAATGGCATCTTTATCGATCACCAGATCCAAAGCCACTTCGCTGTCAGCAACGCCTCGTGTGGAACAAACAATGTTTTCGGGATAGACGGTATCCGGGTCGCAAACAGCAAGTTTGGTGTGGATCTTTACCCCGTTGCTGTGTTTGGAGCAGTAGGCCCATTTTCCAGCGACATCAGGGAGTGTAAGTACCGTTGAATCGACAATGCTCAGTTTCCCGATGCCGGGGATACCCTGCTTCGGATAAAGTTGTTGCAAACGTTGTGTCACTTGAATCCATAGCTGCTGCAACACCGGTAAAGGCAACGCTCTGAGTGTACGTACGAGTTGGGAAGCGCTAATGGATTTCAAGTGGATCGCCTGCTGCAGCTGTTCGTTCGCACGCAACGCGTTGCAGATATCTTCGAGGTCCGTGCGTTTATTCAATTGAGCATCAATGAGTAGTTTGATCGCTCTCACGAGTGTAAACTTTCGTCGATAATTGAAGATTGGGAATTCGTCGTCCGAGAGCTGAATCAAATTTAGGCATTTACAAATGACGGTCTGATCTGGTATAGTACCCATGGTCTTTTCTCCTTTTGGTGAGGGATTGGGTAACATGCCTATCCTTCAACATTAGGAGATTTTTTTATGAGTTACCAGATATAATCGATCAATAAATTGAAGAAAAAGTCATTAATGAGAAATATATTTTCATGTCAGGTTTGGTGCAATGCTAGTGGAAAATGCTGTGCTTTTTCAGGAATTTCATCAAATATCGGACTAAAGAGCGAAAATTGCTGCATCCACGCAGGATTACACTGCTTCCTCTCTCTTCCGCCGCTTCGCCCCCCGGGGTTTCCCTGCCTTTACCATCTTGTTAGCCTGTCGCCCCAAGCTTGTTGCAATGCCATGTAAGAGCCCCATGTAAGATCTGCCGGCAGGCAAAGCAAGCGTTTAAGATTCTGCGGTGAGCTGGCGCTGATCCCGGAATTGGCGCGGGGATAAGCCCATCCGGTTCTTGAAGGTGCGGTAGAAATAGGTATAGCTCTGGAAACCGCACATCTCGGCAATCTGCTCCAGCGGCATGTAGCCATGCAGGATTCGTTCGCAGGCAAGCGTAATCCGGACCTGGATCGCATAATCCATAATCGACTGCTGGAAGGTCTCCTTGAACACATGGGATGCCCGCGAGACGCTCAGTTGAACGGACTCGGCCGCATCCTGGAGCGAGAACGGCTCGGTCGCATGCGCTTCGACATATTGCTTGATGCTGTGAGCAAGCTGCGCCGTCCGGTTCATGTTCACGAAGGACGGATGCGTCCGTTCCGTCAGCGTCCGCTCGAGCATGCCGAAGAAGGCGAAGGTGAGATGCTTGACAATATCGTTCACCTTGATCGAGCCGAAGAGGCGCTGCTCCTGCATAATCTCGCGCCAGAGGGACAGCAGATGGTCGTCGATGCCGATTGCGGACTTGCCGGGGCGCTCGCGCTTCGCCCACCATTGTTCGACCCAAGGGCCGTTCAGAATCATATAATAGTCGAGACTGTGCACTTTGCGAAGCGGATCGGATGCCTCGGGATTGCGGTAGCCAATCTTCAGATCATAATGCTCGCCCGGGCCGAGCATCAGGAGATCGCCGGGCTTCAACTCCTGGTACCCTCCGTCGAGCCACGTGTGGCCGCTGCCCTCCAGCTGGATCCGGACCAGGTAGTGCTTCAGGTCGGGAATGACGAGCGTCATTGCTTTGCTGTGCCGGGCATGTCCGGCGAACAGCAAGGAGATGTCCTGCCGCGGTTCACTGGACTGAGACATGTGAATCCCCCTATTTTTCAGGTTGTCGTATATATCGATTATATCAGACAATAGCAAGATTGTTCATGTAAAAAAGATATCCTTCATTCACAGCCCGGATACAATGTGGCACAATGAATGAAGTCCGATGTAAACCTTTTCAGAGGAATGCGCGGCGAATGAATAAGGCAGCCTATCCAATATTGAATTTAAAAGAGGTGCTTGGTCCATGAAAATCGGAGTGCAGCTTTACACGGTGAGAGACGAGACCGCAAAGAACTTCATCGGCACGCTGGAAAAAATCGCGGAGATGGGCTACGAAGGCGTTGAATTTGCCGGCTACGGCGGACTGAAGTCGCAAGAACTGGCGGACGCGCTCAAGCGGCTGAATCTTGCGGCGGCAGGGTCCCATGTCAGCATCGAGCAGCTGATCGGCCACCTCGACGAGCAGATCGAGATGAACACGGCGATCGGCAACCGGTACATTGCGTGCCCGGGAATTCAGGAAGCGCGGTACAACTCTCTCGAAGCGCTGCTGCATACGGCAGAGCAGCTGGCGAACGCATCCGGCCGCCTTGCTGAGCATGGAATTAAGCTTGGTTATCATAACCATGATTTCGAATTTACGAGAAAACTCGGTAACGATACGGTATTCGATACCTTGTTCCGGCTGGTTCCCGCGGAGAAGCTCTTCACGGAGCTCGATGTCTGCTGGGTGCAGTATGCCGGGTACGACCCGCTTAGCGTCATCGCAAGCTATAAGGGACGAATTCCGTTGGTTCATTATAAAGATCTGCGGCGCGATGACCAGGGACGCCCGCTTACTGTCGAACTGGGAGAAGGGGAGCTCGATCTTGTCTCCATTGCCGGCGCGTCGAAGGAAGCCGGAGCGGAGTGGCTTATTGTCGAGCAGGATGAGTGCCAGCGTCCGAGCCTGGAGAGCATCCGCAACAGCAGACAATGGATCAAGAACAATCTGGGCTGCTAAGACTGTCGTATAGAACCTTCAATCATCTTATGCAAATGGCAGTGCCAACGAACTTATATCGAACAACGCCTACAGGAGGAGAATGAATATGTCTAACATCTACAAGATCGCAATTATCGGCTGCGGGGGAATCGCGAACGGCAAGCATATGCCAAGCCTCAAGAAGCTGGACAATGTGCAGATGGTCGCCTTCTGCGATATTATTCCGGAGCGTGCGGAAGAAGCCAAGGCGAAATATGGCGCGGAAGACGCGAAAGTATATACCGACTACAAGGAGCTGCTGAAAGACGGCAGCATCGACATCGTTCACGTCTGTACGCCGAACGACTCCCATGCGGAGATTACGATTGCCGCCCTGGAGAGCGGCAAGCATGTCATGAGCGAGAAGCCGATGGCGAAGACGGCGGCGGATGCGCGCCCCATGGTCGAGGCCGCGAAGCGCACGGGCAAGAAGCTGACGGTCGGGTACAACAACCGCTTCCGCTCGGACAGCCAATATTTGAAAAAGCTGTGCGAGGACGGAACGCTGGGCGACATTTATTATGCCAAAGCTCATGCGATTCGCCGCCGCGCCGTTCCAACGTGGGGCGTGTTCCTCGACGAAGAGAAGCAAGGCGGAGGCCCGCTTATCGATATCGGCACGCATGCGCTTGATCTGACGCTGTGGATGATGAATAACTACGAGCCTAAGATTGTGCTCGGCTCTTCCTTCCACAAGCTCGGAAGCCGTCCGAACGCGGCCAACGCGTGGGGCTCCTGGGATCCGGAGAAATTCAAGGTCGAGGATTCCGCCTTCGGCATGATCGTCATGAAAAACGGCGCCACAATCGTACTGGAATCGAGCTGGGCGCTGAACGTGGCGCAGTCCGGAGAAGCGAAGTGCACGCTGTGCGGCACCGAGGCGGGAGCCGACATGTGGAACGGCCTCAACATCAACGGCGAGAAGTACGGCCGGCTGTATGACCAGAAGATCGAATTGACCGCCGGCGGCGTAGACTTCTATGACGGGGAGGCCGAGAACGCTCCGGATCTGGAGATGCGCCTCTGGATCGAAGCGATTGAGCAGGATAAGACGCCTGTCGTAACGCCGGAGCAGGCTTGCGTCGTTTCGGAAATTTTGGAGGCCATTTACGAATCGTCCCGTACGGGCAAAGCCATCTATTTCGACTAAGGCTAGCTTGGACAGCCGATTTAAGCCATTGCTTGGACGGCGAACACATTCATGAGGAATCAGCATAACTGAAGGAGGCAGCGACGTGAAACTAGGCGTATTTTTGGTACTGTATGGACAATTGTCACTGGAAGAGGCGCTCGATACAGTAGCGGCCAAAGGAGTCGAAGCGGTCGAAATCGGAACAGGAGGCTACCCGGGCAACAAGCATTGCAATCCGCACGAGCTGCTGGCTGACGAAGCGAAGCAGCGGGCATTCAAGGAAGCGGTCGAGTCCCGGGGCTTGATCATCAGCGCGCTAAGCTGCCATGGCAACCCGCTCCATCCGCAGAAGGATATCGCCAAGGCATACCATGACGATTTCATGGCGACGATCGATCTGGCGGCGAAGCTGGGCGTGCCGGTCGTCAACGGCTTCTCCGGATGCCCTGGCGATCACGAGGGCGCGAAGTATCCGAACTGGCCGGTAGCGCCATGGCCGAACGATTACCAGGAGATTCTGGACTGGCAATGGAACGAGAAGATCATTCCTTATTGGAAGGAAGTCGGCAAGTATGCCCAGGATCGGGGCGTCAAGATCGGATTGGAGCTGCACGGCGGGTTCTCCGTGCACTCCCCGGGGACGATGCTTCGCTTGCGTGAAGCGACCTGCGAAGCGATTGGCGCCAACCTGGATCCGAGCCATATGTGGTGGCAGGGCATCGATCCGGTGCAGGCGGTCCGCATTCTCGGCAAGGAAAATGCGATTCATCACTTCCATGCGAAGGATACGACCATCGATCCGATCAATGTGAACAAGCATGGGGTTACGGATATGCAGTCGTACACGATGATGCTCGATCGGGCATGGCAGTTCCGTACCGTAGGCTATGGGCATGACGTGAAGACGTGGGCGGATATCGTCAGCGCGCTTCGTCTGGTCGGCTACGATTATGTCGTCAGCATCGAGCATGAAGACGGCTTGATGTCCATCGACGAAGGCTTCACCAAAGCGGTGCAAAACCTGCAGCCGCTGCTGATGAAAGAGCCGCTCGGCGAGATGTGGTGGGTGTAAGCCGCCGGAACAGGCTGCGCAACGGAGCATCGCAACATACAAGATGGGAGGCGCGGTCCCCAAGCCCGTCATCAACCCGATGCATGGCGGGCGCTGCGGGACGCGAAAGGAGCAGACAACAATGACACAGCGACGCAAAGTAACGATTTGGAATGAATACCGGCATGAGCAGAACAATCCCAAAGTCGCCGAAGTGTACCCGAAGGGCATTCATCGGGCGATTGGGGAGGGATTGGGCTCGGGTTACGATATCCGCTACGCTACTCTCGACATGCCGGAGCACGGCCTCACCGAAGAGGTGCTGAACGATACCGATGTCCTTATCTGGTGGGGGCATATGGCTCACCACGAGGTGGATGACGCCATCGTGGAGCGCGTGCACCAGCGGGTGCTGCACGGCATGGGGCTTATCGTTCTGCACTCGGGCCATTTCTCCAAAATCTTCAAAAAGCTGATGGGAACAGGCTGCGATTTGAAATGGCGCGAAGCGAATGACAAGGAGCGGCTATGGGTCGTAGCTCCGAACCATCCGATTGCCGAAGGCATCGGGGAATACTTCGAGCTGGAGCGGGAGGAAATGTACGGCGAGCACTTCGACATTCCTCAGCCGGACGAATTGGTATTCGTCAGCTGGTTCACGGGCGGCGAGGTATTCCGCAGCGGCTGCTGTTATCACCGCGGCATGGGCAAGGTATTCTATTTCCGTCCGGGTCATGAAACGTATCCTACGTATTACAACGAGAACGTGAAGCGGGTCATCGCCAACGCGGTCGAGTGGGCGGCGCCGACGAAGCGGGCCTATCCGAATTACGGCAATGCGAAGCCGCTGGAACCGATGAACTGAATAGCAGAAAGATACCATTTTGGTATGCCAATGAATGCCCTGGGCAGAGAGAAGGACAAGCTCCGTTCCTTCCGCCCGGGGCTTTTTTTGCTGAACCGGGATGAATCCGGCAATGGCCGCCTGCGCGCTGCTCCAGCGCCAGATGACCGCAGGCATCAGCATGGTCGGATTGAAGGCTAGATATCCGCTCTATCCGCTGCAGATGTATGGAGCATGATCCGGGCGCTGCCGAAGTAAACGGCACCTATGCGAACCCCGATGGGAAAGCGGAGGGGTTTGGGCTGTTGGCGGCCGGAGCGCCGCTGTCTGACGTTCCCGGATTGGCTGGCTGGGGCTGCATGGAGCTACACCTCCGCTATCCCGAACGGTCAGGACAGACGGGCGGGCGGACCCGTAGCTGGCACATCTATGCAAAAGCGGATGCAGCCGTTACAATGAGGTATAGAATAGTAGAGGTGATTGCAGTGACAGAATGGTATGAACGAAGCTTCGGCCGCGATTATTTGCTCGTATACCGCCACCGGGATTTTCAAGGCGCGACGCAGGAAGTGCACGGGATGATGGAGTGGCTTCGGCTGCCGGCGTCCGCATCGATCCTCGATTTGTGCTGCGGCATGGGCAGACATGCGCTGGCTCTGGCAGAAGCGGGATACCGGGTCACCGGGGTCGATTTGTCCGAAGTGCTGCTGGAGGAAGCGAGGGCGCACGACACCCGCGCTCAGGTAAAGTTTCTCCGCGGCGATATGAGAGAGCTCCCTGTGGACGGACCATATGATGCGGTCGTGAACTTATTTACGTCTTTCGGTTATTTTGCGGACAATGAGGACAATGCCCGCGTCTTTCAGGAGATTTATCGCGTCTTGAAGCCGCAGGGCCGCTTTATCGTCGATTTTCTCAATCCTTCCTATGTCCGGCAGCATCTGGTGCCGCATTCGGAACGGGTGGACGGCGGGACGCGCATCGAGGAGCGGCGCCGCATCGAGAACGGCTTCGTCAAGAAGGAGATAACGCTGACGGATGCGTCCGGCGGGGAGCCGCGTCACTATGAAGAACGTGTCCGGTTGTATGAACTGGCGGATTTCCGGATCATGATGGGTGAGGCCGGGCTTGTCATCGATCAGGTCCATGGCGGCTATGACGGCGCCGCCTATGACGAGGGACAGTCCAAGCGCATGATTATGGTTGGACGCCGGCCGTAGCGAGCCGTTAGGCCGTGACCGCCGGACATTGGCTTCCGCCGTCTTTGACGGCAGAGTTGAACCGTCTGGAAGAGGGCTTTGGCCGCATGCTTCCGCAGAGCGCTCCCGGAGTCAGTTCCCGGGCAGGAAAGCGAGGTATACATAAATGAGCGATATCCGACATACGCCGAAGGGAGGGGACCGTCCGGTCCAGCTTCATCGTCCGGTTGGCGGCGTGCTGCAGGCGCGCATTCCGGTTCCGTACTCCCTTCGCTGGGTGAACAGCTATATATTAACCGGGCCGGAAGGCTATACGATTATCGATCCGGGCCTGGGAACCGAAGAGGCGGAAGCCTGCTGGGCCGCGCTGCTGGGCGAACTCGACGGACCCGTCGCCCGCATTGTCCTGACCCATTATCATCCGGATCATCTCGGGATGGCCGGGCGGCTGCAGCGGCAGCTGGACATCCCGGTATCGATCTCGGAGACCGGGTGGGAGCATGCGCTGCGCATGTGGGGGCCGGGCCAGCGGATGGCCGAAGCGATGATGGCCTTGTTCGCGGAGCATGGCGTTCCGGCCCCGATCGTCGCGTCCATCGAGGCGCATATGGACGGCTTCCTGCCGCTCGTCGCGCCGCTGCCTGAGGTGGAGTTCCTCCGCGACGGCGAGCAGGCCGGGTTCGGCGGCCGGACCTGGGACGTGATGGAGACGGCCGGGCATGCCCCCGGGCATCTCAGCTTCTATCATGCCGCCAGCGGCTTGATGCTGGCCGGGGATCATGTGCTGCCGCAGATTTCGCCGAATGTGAGCTATATGCCGGGGAGCGACCCGCAGCCGCTCCAATCGTATTTGGAGGGCCTGGCGAGGCTGAGGAGCCTCCAGGTGGAGCTGGCTCTGCCGGGGCACCGCCATCCGTTCCGCCATTATGCAGCCCGCATCGACGAACTGCTGCGCCACCATGAGGAGCGGCTGGCAGCCATAGCGGCGCTGCTGGCGGAGGGATCGCGCACCGCATACGACGTCTGCGTGGGATGCTTCGGCAGTCCGGAGCGCCTCACCATCCATCAATTCCGCTTCGCGATGGGGGAAGCGCTCGCTCATCTGCTGGAGCTGGAGCGGCGGGGACAGGCGCGCCGGACTCCCCCGTCCGCATCCGCGCCCATCCGCTTCCGCTCCGGCTGACGCAATGCGGGTGTCTCCTAGGCACTGCAACAAGTTTGGGGCGACGGGTGAACAGAGGCACGGGCGAACAGAGGCATGGGCGAATAGAGATAGTGGAGAGGGAAAAACGGCGGCAGGCAAAACGGCGGAAGATGGATGATGCAGTGAAATCCTGCCTGAATGCAGCAATTTACGCTATCTGAGCCGCTATTTGAATAAATTCCTGCGAAAGTACATTATTTTCCATTGATCTTTGTCTTTGATCTAGTGGATAGTCTGAAATTGATGCGGTTTTGCAGCAATTCGTGCAACGGAGTATACATCATAAAGGAAAACTGCATGTTCACAGCTTTTTCAGCAGGCTGAGCTGTGAGAAGCAGGGGGCGGGGCTGTCTCGCTGCGGCTATAAACTACTCATTAGGATAGCCCCTGCCGTTCAAGCCCGGTTCGCATGAACCGGGCTCTTGTTCGCATGCGCGGCGTTCCGGAACGCCCGGAACGGCGGGTTACGGCTCCAGCGCCTTCATTTCTTCCTCGCGCTCCGCCTGCTTGCGGTGAGCGATGCGGCTGCTGGCCGCCGCGGCGATGGCCCCGACGATATCATCCAAGAACGTGTGGATCTGGCCGTCGCTTTTGTCATTCAGCTTCTGCAGAATGCCAGGCTTCATTTTGTCCACATATCCGTAATTGGTGAAGCCGATGCTGCCGTACACGTTCACGATCGAGAAGGCCAACACTTCATCGACGCCGTACAGGCTCTCGTCGTTCTCGATCATTTCCTGCAGGGCCGGAATAAGCTTGCCCTCCTCCGCCAAAATATCGAGCTGGATGCCGGTCAGCACGGCATTCTGCACTTCCCGCTTCAGAAGCACCTGCTCGACGTTATATTTGCAATATTCCAACGTCATCTCCGGGAAGTACTGCCGCTGCAAAAACATGACCAGCTCGGCGATCTGGTCCACCGTAATCCCCCGCTTATGGAGCCATTCGCGAGTGGCGTTCTCGATTTTATCACTGTCCAGACGATAAGGCTTTTTTGCATCGGCGGGCAGGTTCATATCTGTCGGTTGATTCATCGTTGAGCACCTCTTTTTTGTTCATTTCCATAGCGTGCGAATTCGTCACAACACTTATGTATTCGACACTGCTCACCCATAACCTTCCTTGGCGGCCATGAAAAACGGCGGCAACTGCCTGCCATCGAAATCCGGTCCAACAACTTGTCATGAAGCGGACAGCCTGCTCGTATACATAGGACAAACGGGGGGAGACTTCACCGTCTCCTGCAACGAACTTGAAGGAGGTTGTATCGCTCATGAGGCGGACAGGTGGTTGGCGGCAAGGAAGTCTGGCGGTAATACTGACACTCCCTTTTCTATTGAGTGCCTGCGGGGGCGGCGACGGGGCCATTGACGCGCCTCCGACTGATATCGAAGCAAGAATGATGGCGGAAGCGGAAGGCCGAGCGGGTTCCCCCGGCACCAGCCTCACTGGGCAGGAGGATGCCCAGACAGACGCCAACATGACGGTCTATCTGCGGGATCGGAACGGCTATCTGGCCCCGATCTCTTACCAATGGGATGCGGAAGACACGAAGGGCCTCGCGCAAGCCTCGCTCGAGCTGCTCGTGAAGCAGGGGCTGCACGGCGCCAAGCTTCCGGCCGGTTTCGAGGCGGTACTTCCCCAAGGGACAGGCATTACGAATGTGACGCTGAAGCCGGATCAGAAGCTGGCGATTGTGGAGCTATCGAAGGAGTTCGCCAATTATGAGCCGGCCGAGGAGCGGCAGATGCTGGAAGCGATAACGTGGACCATGACCTCGCTGCCGGACGTAGAGAACGTTCAGCTGTGGATGGATTCGCATAAATTGAATGAAATGCCGAAAAACGGCACGCCGCTGGATACCCCGTTGAACCGCCAGTTCGGAATCAACGTGGAGAAATCCGAGTCGGTCAATTATTTGCGCTCGATGCCGGTGACGCTTTATTTCTCCAGCTACAGCGAGGAGGGCAAGTCCTACTTCGTGCCCGTGACCCGCCTCGTGGAGCCGTCGGACAATCCGATCGAAGCGACGCTGGAGCAAATTATTGCGGGACCGCTCAATCCGAAAACGCTGGAGCGGGTTGCCTCAGAGGAGACGACCGTCAGTGCGGTTGCCCAGGAGGGCGATACGCTGACCGTCGATCTGGCCGATACGATGTTCGAAGCGGGCGAGCCGGTGCCGGCCGAGCTGTTGAAGGCCGTCGTTCTGTCGCTGACCGAGCGGGAGGGCATTGCCAAGGTGAGAATCAAGATGAACGGCAACGCGGATATTCAAGGTACCGATAAGAAAAACTATTCGGAGCCTGTGGCGCGGCCGGTCATTAATCCGGCCTGGAAAGGGTAGAACAGGTGATTTTCGCCAAGGTCTTTGATAGAATAAGAAAATGTTCCCTATCGGACGACAAGCAATGTCAGGAGGCAAAAATTCATGAGAAGCAACGGACGACAGGCGGATGAGCTCCGCCCGATTACGATTCGGACGAATACGAATAAATACGCGGAGGGCTCGGTCCTCATCGAGGTTGGCGACACGAGGGTCATGTGCACGGCGTCGATTGACGAGAAGGTTCCTCCGTTCATGAAAGGCCAGGGGAAGGGCTGGATTACGGCGGAATACTCGATGCTGCCCCGGGCGACCCAGGTTCGCAATCAGCGTGAATCGGCCCGCGGCAAGCTGACGGGACGCACGATGGAAATACAGCGGCTGATCGGGCGCGCGCTCCGTTCGGTCGTCGATCTGCATGCGTTGGGCGAACGCACCCTCACGCTCGATTGCGATGTGCTGCAAGCGGATGGAGGCACGCGTACGACTTCGATCACCGGATCGTTCGTTGCGATGGCGATGGCGGTGGACAAGATCGCAACCCAGCACAATTTGTCCAAGTTCCCGATTACCGATTTTTTGGGCTCGGTCAGCGTAGGCATCCTGCAAGGGAAGACGCTCCTCGATTTGAACTACGATGAGGATTCGACGGCCAAGGTCGATATGAACGTCGTCATGACCGGCAGCGGCAAGTTCGTGGAGGTGCAGGGCACAGGCGAGGACAGCCCGTTCTCGCGTCAAGAGCTGAATGATCTGCTTGCCGTGGCGGAGAAGGGCATACTGGATATCGTCAAGCTGCAAAAGGAAGCGTTAGGACCGATCGCCGACAAAATTACCGCGCAAGCGCAAGCAGCCGAAGGAGAGACAGTGAAGCCATGAGCACAGGGGAAGCCATGATACCGCAGCAAGATACGATTATTATCGCGACACAGAACCAGGGCAAGCTGAAGGAATTTCAGCTTGCCTTCCAATCGATCGGCAAGCGCGTGATGAGCATGGCCGATTACCCGCAACTGCCCGACATCGAGGAGGATGGCGACACGTTCACGGCCAATGCCCTGAAAAAGGCGAAGACGATGGCCGAGGCATTGAAGCTGCCGGTGCTGGCTGATGATTCCGGCCTGTGCGTCGATCGGCTGGACGGGGCGCCGGGCGTATACTCCGCCCGATACGCAGGCGGGCATGGGGATGACCAGGCCAACAATGCGAAGCTGCTGGCGGAGCTCGGAAAGCTTCCTCCGCTGGAAGCGGACGCGGAAGCTCCGGCCGGATGCCGCATTCTGAGCCCGGCCCGGTTCGTATGCGTCCTCGTGTTGTACGATCCGGCGCGGCAGTCCTGCGTCGAGGCCGCCGGGACCGCTGACGGCTATATTATCGACCAGCTCCGGGGCAATCATGGATTCGGCTATGATCCCCTCTTCTATCTCCCGGAGCTGGGACGCACGATGGCCGAGCTTGCGCCGGAGGAGAAGGAGCGCATCAGCCATCGCGGCGCAGCCATCCGCCGGATGCTGGATATGCTCCGCTCCGGGACGGCCTGACGGTTTCAGGCGGGGAAGGGAATCGGCGGAGACCGTTTTTTTTGGACCGCATCGCTTGCTGCGATGCGGTTTTTTTATTTATTTTTATATTTTCGATAAGAATACTATGGATTAACACTAGGCAACGAGCGGAAAATATGAGAAAATACGGTCAACACATATCGAGGAGGATGGTTGACGATGACGGATACACCCCGCTCTTACGGATTAGAGACCTTGGCGATTCATGCCGGACAGGAGGTTGACCCGACAACCCTGTCGCGCGCGGTGCCTTTGTATCAGACGACGTCGTACGCGTTCCGTGATCCGGATCATGCGGCCGATTTGTTCGCGCTGAAGGAGTTTGGCAATATTTATACTCGTATCATGAATCCGACGACAGAGGTGTTCGAGAAGCGGGTTGCCGCCCTCGAAGGGGGAGCTGGCGCATTGGCTACCGCTTCCGGGCAGGCGGCCATCACCTACGCGATCCTCAATATTGCCGGAGCCGGCGACGAGATCGTATCCGCCTCCAGCCTATATGGCGGAACGTACAATCTGTTCTCGACGACGCTGAAGAAGCTCGGCATTACCGTCCGCTTCGTCGATCCAAGCGATCCGAATAATTTCCGCAAGGCGATTACCGACAAGACGAAGGCGCTGTACGCCGAGAGCATCGGCAATCCGAAGGGCGACCTGCTCGATATTGAGGCGGTCGCTGCCATAGCTCACGAGCATGGCTTGCCGCTCATCGTGGACAATACGTTCCCGAGCCCGTTCTTGCTCCGCCCGATCGAGCATGGCGCCGATATCGTCGTGCATTCCGCGACGAAGTTCATCGGCGGACACGGCACCTCCATCGCCGGCGTTATCGTGGACAGCGGCAAGTTCGATTGGGCCGGAGGCAAGTTCCCGGGCCTTACCGAGCCGGATCCGAGCTATAACGGCATTATCTACACGGAAGCGGTCGGACCGGTCGCCTACATCACGAAGGCGCGGGTTCAACTGCTCCGCGATATGGGAGCGACGCTGTCGCCGTTCAACGCGTTCCTGCTCCTTCAAGGGCTGGAGACGCTGCATCTGCGCATGGAGCGCCACAGTGAGAATGCGCTCCGCGTAGCGCAGTTCCTGGAGGCGCATGATGCCGTCGCTTCGGTCAGCTATTGCGGTCTGCCTAGCCATCCTTCCTACGAGCTGGCCAAGAAATATTTGCCGAAGGGCCAGGGCGCGATTCTGACCTTCGAGATTAAAGGCGGCGTTGAAGCGGGCCGCCGCGTGATCAACCATGTGAAGCTGCTGTCGCATCTGGCCAACGTCGGCGATTCCAAGTCGCTCATCATCCATCCGGCCAGCACGACGCATCTTCAGTTGAGCGAGGAAGAGCAGCGCGCGGCCGGAGTTACGCCGGGCCTCGTCCGGTTGTCCATCGGCACGGAATCCATCGATGATATTTTGAACGATCTGGATCAGGCGATCCGGGCAAGCCAATCCGAATAAGCTGCATACCCGGATAGCTGGTGCGGTCTGGCCGGGATCCGGACGATACAAAGACACACGCCGCGGGGCAAGGAACCCGTTGGCGTGTGTTTTTTGCTTCTTGCCGGGGAGCGAGGAGGCTGACTGTTGAGACTCTGCCGTTACCAGGCGACCCTGATGTTGTATTCGCGCAGCCAGCTGTCCACTTGGAGCAAATACGCGAACAGCTGCGGGCCAGACATCAACTGCCCGAACCAAGGAAGATGAGAGCTCGCTTCTTCGGATGCGGCGATCTCGCGGATTCGGTCCGATTGGATGAACTCATGCAGCGGCGATGCCGGATCGTCGAGCCGCGCCAGCGCTTGCCGGCGCACGGCCTGCAAATAATTCGGGTTGTGCGTTTTCGGGTACGGACTTTTTTTTCTGTACAGCACCTCGTCCGGCAGAACGCCCTCCAGCGCCTTGCGGAGCACCCCTTTTTCCCGGCCGCCATACATCTTGATGCTCCACGGGATATTGTAGACGTATTCGACAAGCCGATGATCCGTATACGGAACGCGCACCTCCAGTCCGACCCCCATGCTCATCCGGTCCTTGCGGTCGAGCAGGGTCGGCATGAAGCGGGTAATATTGAGATAGGACATCACCCGCATCTTGGCGGCCTGCGCATCTTCTCCCGGCAGGGGCGCCACTTCCCGCACCGCATCGGCATACCGGTCCGCGACATATTCTTCGGCGCGAATCTGCTTCGCCACCTCCGGATGAAGCAGGCTGGAGCGGAGCGGAGTCGCCAGCGCCCAAGGGAAGGTGTCCGCGTTCAACGCTTCCTCCCGGTGGAACCACGGATAGCCGCCGAACACTTCATCCGCCGCCTCGCCGGAGAGGGCGACCGTGGCGCCTTTCTTGATCTCCTCGCAGAAGAGCAGCAGGGAGCCGTCGATATCGGCCATCCCGGGCATATCGCGCACACGCACCGCCTGCTGCAGCGAGTTGACCAGATCCGGCGTATCGATCTGTATCCAATGATGGGCCGTCCCAAGCGTCTCGACCATGCGTTGAATCCATGGACCGTCCGCATTCGGCTGAAATGCATGAGCCTTGAAAAATTTGTCATTATCGACATAATCGACGGAATACGTATGGAGTTGGCCTAATCCGTGGCGTTCATAGTGACGGACGGTCAAGGCCGTCAACGCGCTGGAGTCCACGCCTCCAGAGAGGAAGGTGCAGACAGGCACGTCGGAGACGAGCTGGCGCTCCACGGTATCCTCCAGCAGCTCGCGGACCCGCTGCGCCGTCTCCTCGGCGGTTGCTTCATGCGGCATGCTCTGCAGCGTCCAGTACGCCTGAATGCGGACGCCATCGCGGTCATAGCGGAGCGTATGTCCCGGGCGGAGTTCCGCCAGATCGCGATATACCCCGTGTCCGGGTGTCCGGGCGGGGCCGATCATCCATACTTCAGCGACGCCTTCCGCATTGAGCACCGGCTCGATATCCGGATGGGCGAGCATTGCCTTCGGCTCCGAGCCGAACAGGAGGAATCCATGCCCCCGCGCGTAGAAGAGCGGCTTCACTCCGAGCCGATCCCGGGCCATGAACAGACGCTGTTCCGCATCGTCCCATATCGCGAACGCGAAAATGCCGTTCATCCGCTCGACGCAGCTATCCTTCCATTCCTGATAAGCGACGAGCAGCACTTCCGTGTCGCATTGGGTCCGGAAGCGGTAGCCGCGGCTGGCCAGTTCATCTCTCAGTTCCTTCGTATTGTACAATTCCCCGTTATAAGTAATGGCATAGGTCCCTTGTTCCGTATGGCGAATCATCGGCTGAGCGCCATTTTCCGGATCAATGACGGACAATCTGCGGTGGCCAAGCGCGCATGGACCGGAGATCCAGGTTCCTTTGGCATCCGGTCCGCGTGCGGATAACGTTTCAGTCATATGCTCCAAGACGCCGGAGTACTGCGTCAAGTCCCTTTTCCAGTCGATCCATCCAGTAATTCCACACATGTCACGTTCATCCTCTCCGCATCAATCTCTCCCCGGAAGAATGATGAACCGGGTTCATCGGAAGATTGAGATAATAACATGGTTATGCGAAAAACAGCATAAGATGTATGTCCATCGGGAGAAGATAAAGAAAAACTCCAGAACATTGCCGGTGCCAACGCGGCAGGCGGAGCTGGAGCAGGAAAGGGGGATGGCGGTGGAACGGCGCAGAATGTACGTGTCGGTCCAGCGGCGCACTATATTTTCGGACCCGGAAGCCGAAAGCTATGAGTTCAAGGTGGATGCCAATGAAGAGGAAATACAGCACCTCCAAGGCTTGATGGATCAGTTGGGGGAAGCGGAGACCGATATCTTCCACAACATCTTGATCATTGCTCCGGTCGAGACGGCAGAGAAGTTGAACATGCCTTATCAGCAGCGGCTGAATGCGGTCTATATGTGTATTCACAAATTGGGAACGGCGGAAACGAAACGGTTTATCGAACAGATGCTTGATTAAGATGAGAAACGACAGGAGGAAGCACCTATGACATGGAAAGCGACCAAATTCCGGCGTCCGGTCGAAATCGACGGACGGATGTGCGCCGAGATCGGCATGATTCCGGCGGATGAGAACGCCACGCCGGTCCTCGCTTATATCGCGCCCGTCCGCAACGGAGGCTATGAGCTGGTCCGGGCCGTGCGCAACGATGCGGACTATGAGACGGATTGGTACGACAATCCCATGCATATCGCTTTTGAAGAATTCGCGGCCGAGGATTTCGGGGCTGACACGCTGGGCGCGGACGTGAACGGCAAGGATATGCTCCTGGATGCGGCACTCGGCTCGGCGGAGGTCAGGGATGCCGTCGACCATCTGTTCCAGATGGATTAACGAAATCAATCCCGGAACAATTATACAGTTCGAGAGCGAGAATTTGAGGAGGGGAGGTGACAGTCGATGGCAGGCGCCAAGGAGAACAAGGGCAATAAGTATCAGCAGCAGCCGAATCATGCCGATGCGGTGATCAAGGGCAACCCGAAGCATCCGGCCCAGAAAAATCCGTGGGATGACAGCGGGAGAAAATCCGGCTACGAATAAGGAGCGCGAGCGCCCGGACCTGGCACGCAAGGCGTGCGGACCGGGCGTCCATTTTCCCAATTTGCTATCCTTTAGAATAGACGGCCTTCGCGCAGCACCCGTATCCCCATATACACATTCCACACGACAAGAATTAAAGCGATTGCCCCCAACAGCAAAATAATCCCGATGCTGAAAAACGGATGTACGGCAAATAAGCTGAATAGCCCTACGACTATAAAGAAGTACGGCAAAATATGCGAAATCAGCGCCCGCCCCGCATGCCTTCTTACATACTCATCATTGGTTACAAGCATGATGATAAGCGGCAGTATCACTCCGGCAAAAAAGATGCTGAAATAGCTCAGAGAAGCTAATATATAACGTGTTGCCATAGAATCTCCCTCCTCTCGGAATCCGTTCGTTCGTATGCGTAGTGTGCGCGGCCCTTCTTCATTCTATTACCCGCATTCCCGGAAGGCGACTGCGATGCCGCGATGGGCGGCGGAAGAGGCGGCCGGGTATTATAAAGATTTTATCATCCAGGCCAGGAAAATCATTTTTATTTTTTATGAATTCCGGCGGCGTGGTAAAATGAACCTAAACGAATCACAAATAAACATTCATGAACTCTCGTTCGCAAACCTAGCATGAAAATAGCGAGGGTTTAGTGGTCGGACCTATTTCCCATACTGCTACTACATGACGCGAAACACGTTCTTTTTAATGGTGGTGTAACCCCGACAAATAAACTGTTGAGGATGAGTTCTGTGTACAAACCTGTGCTGGCTCTGTATGCCCAATCAGAGAACCGCGAACAGAAAAATGCTCAAGCTCGAATTCATCCGCCGTCATGTATTTCAGTTATGGAGGGAAGCCAAGATGGAAGTATTGCTTGAACGCTGTGCTGGAATGGACGTTCACCAAGAGACAATCGTCGTTTGTGTGATGACCACAGATGCTGCGGGGGAGGCCCACAGCGAGATCCGAACCTTTGGAACGATGACCAAACATCTTTTCGAACTGCTTAAGTACCTGGAGTCCCAAGGCGTTACACACATCGCAATGGAGAGCACGGGAATCTATTGGAAACCTGTCTACAACATCCTTGAAGGCTACTTCACCGTCGTACTGGCGAATGCGCAGCGCATTAAGAATGTTCCTGGCCGCAAGACGGATGTTTGTGATGCCGAATGGATCGCGAAGCTGCTTCGAGTCGGTCTAATTGAGCCCAGCTTTGTGCCATCCGAGGACTTAAGGGAGCTACGGGACCTCTGCCGACTTCGAAAAAAACGAATCGGCTCCCTAACAGCGGAGAAAAACCGAATCCAGAAGTATCTTGAAGCAGGTAACGTCAAGCTAGGCAGTGTCATCTCAGACGTATTCGGTGTATCCGGGCGCAGTTTGTTGCAACGCTTAATCGAAAAAGGTTACGTTGACGCGGAAGATGTTGAAGCGAGCGTCAAGGGTTCGATCAAGAACAAAAAAAGTGAAGTTACTGACTCTCTTTTTGGCACGATGACCCCGCATCAAATTCGATTGATTAAAGATTGTTGGGAGCATATCGAATACTTAGAGAAGTCCATTGCTCGGTTGGAAGCCGAAATTAACGATCACTTGGAGCCCTATCGGACGGAGTACGAACTGCTTCAGACCATTCCAGGTGTTAGCGAACGAACAGCTGCAGCACTCCTTGCAGAAATCGGGGCCGATATGGAGCAATTTCCATCCGCAGATCACCTTGCCTCTTGGGCTGGCGTAGCACCCGGCAACCACGAGAGTGCAGGCAAAAAAAAAGTACAAAAAGCGTAAAAGGCAATCCTCATGCAAAAGTGACACTATGCGAAGCGTCTTGGGCAATCGCTCGCTCACGAAACACGGTCTTGGCAACAAAGTTCTGGAAGATTGCTTCACGACGAGGAAAGAAAAAAGCTTGCATTGCCATTTCACGTAAGATACTTATCATTGCTTACCACATGCTGAAGAACAAACAAATTTACATCGAAGGTGGACCACAAGCACCACTCATGCAGATCAACTAACCTTACAGCATTGACGAAACATAGCGATTTTAAACAAGGCCCCTTCAAAGAAGGTGGACCGGGCATCTTATGGTCATTTCTCAGAAAATTGCTGCTTTTTAAAGACGATAATCGTTCATGAGTGCGTTTGGATTTTCACAGAAAAAAAACGCTCGGCAATCCTGCAAGGATTGCGAGCGTTCCGCTAAAATATGTATGATGGATATTCAAGGAACTGGCGTCCCAGGAGGGATTCGAACCCCCGACCGACGGCTTAGAAGGCCGTTGCTCTATCCAGCTGAGCTACTGGGACAAAGAAGATAAAACTGTTTTTGCAACATTGATGATTGTATCAAAAATTCTCTGATTCTGCAACCATTAATCCGAAAAAAATGAGAAAAAAAATAGGAGCAAGTCTCTGATTGGACGAGATGATCAGTTCCCGTTCCGCTCTTTCCGGCGGAGGATCCGCAACGGTAAATTAGCACCTTCTTGCCGCTGGCGCGGAGATATGGATCATCTATTGAAGGTGAACGAAGTCAGGTGAAGGAATCCAATTCCGTAACTATCCGGCAGCTTCATACGTATATAGGAGACAAACCTGTGGAGATGTTTTTACATTCGTTGTTTTTGCGTCGATTTAATTCTAAGTATGTTTTGTATCCAGCCGATTTGAACAGGCTGTTCATAAAGGGAAGCCGGAAGGGGAAGTCTGAATAGAGTGTCCAGGGGCTGAGCAGGCATCTCCGGATGAGTCGCAGGGGGAGAAGTGCATGGCGGCGATATGGTATAATGGCTTATCGGCATGACGGATGCCGTCGCTCCCGTATCCCGGACCAATCATACATAAGATCGATGCTATAGTAAGTCGGCTTGATATAGAAAGAAGGTGCTTGCATGACGGACGATCAGATCCTGCCGGAAAAAAACAATGTCGTTCTGTTTCCGAAAACGCATGATTATTACCAAATCGAATTGACACGCATGCTGGAGTCCGAGCGTTATGGAGAAGCGATCGCGCTGCTCCGCTTCCTGCTGCAATGCGGAGGAGAGGACGATCAGATTAGAGCGGAATGGAACGCGCTGATGCAATGGTTAATAACGGCGTTCCCGGAAGCAGAGCGGGCCGCTGAAGAAGGCTTTCCGGAGGCGGAGCCTTGGGCCGAGGAAGCCGAGGACAGCGGAGAGACGGAACGGGATATGTTGAAGCAGCAGATCCATCATAAGCTTCAAGCTGACAGTCAATATATCGCCCGGCTGCTCGCCTCGCTGACCGAAGGCGATATGGATGATCGCAAGCTCCTTGTCCTGGAGCAGCTGGCGGCGGCCGAGGATGATTCTATCGATCCTTCGCTGATTCGGCTATTGGAGCACGAACCGCTGCATCCCCTCTTGCAATTCGGCATTCTGCAGACGCTGAAGCGCCGGGGAATCGAAGGAGAGGTGTTTTTTACCCGGGGCCAGGAGCGTGTCGTCGTCGATATCGAAGCGACGCCGCTCGATCTGGAGTCGTTTCCTCCGAATGCGGTAGCTCCGGCAGAGCGGGTGAATGAATCCGCCGCGGTGCGGGAGCCTTCGCTCGCCTATTTCGCATCCGAGATGTGGCAGCAGTTCCTAAAGCTGATCTACGGCTCTTCTTTGTACCGCCGTCTCTGCGAAGGGGATGAACGGGAAGCGGACGCTTGGGCGGCCGCGCTGCACCGGATCGTCGCCCGGCTGCTCCATATCGAGGAGGAGGAAGCGGAGGTAAAGACGATCTACGGACTGACCGGGGAGCTGCGGATAAGCTATGAGCGGGCGCTGCGGGCGATTACGCGATCGTTGAGCGGGGAGCAGGATACCTGATCCGGCGATGGAATTGGGGAATTCCATTCGGCGGCCCCGTTTCTATGAAAGCCGGGAAAAAACATATAATGGGACATAGGAAATGCCTGTAAGCATTGCCTTGAAAAACTTTTCGTAGTCGGCTATACTATAGTGGTTATTCCGGACGTATAATGGTACACTCTAGCCATGTGATCTTTTTTGGAGGGGAAGGCATAAAATGAAAGCAACCTGGGAAAAAATAGAGAAGAACGTTGGGGTATTGGAAGTTGAGGTCGACGCGGAGCGCGTGACGGAAGCGCTGGACCAAGCGTTTAAAAAAGTGTCCAAGCGAGTGAACGTTCCTGGTTTCCGTAAAGGAAGAGTGCCTCGCCCGATTTTTGAAGCGAAATATGGCGTTGAAAGCCTGTACCAAGACGCCATTGACATTATGCTTCCAGAGGCGTATACCCAAGCGGTAAAAGAAACCGACATCAAGCCGGTCGATCAACCGGAAGTAGAAGTGGAACAGATTGGCAAAGGCCAAACGTTCAAATTCAAGGCAAAAGTAACCGTGAAGCCGGAAGTGAAGCTTGGCGAGTACAAAGGCCTTGAAGTGGAAAAACAATCCGTCGAAGTAACGGAGGAAGAGCTTGACGCTGAACTGAAGCGCATGCAGGAACGTCAAGCCGAGCTGATCATCGTTGATGAGGATGTTGCCGCAAAAGGCGACAGCGTCGTGATTGACTTTGAAGGCTTTGTAGACGGGGAAGCATTCGAAGGCGGCAAGGCGGAGCGCTACACGCTTGAGCTGGGCTCCAACAGCTTCATTCCAGGCTTCGAGGATCAACTCGTCGGCATGGGGACAGGCGACTTCAAGGATATCGAAGTAACATTCCCTGAGCACTACCATGCGGAGAACCTGGCCGGCAAGCCAGCCGTATTCAAAGTAAAAGTGCATGAAATCAAGCGCAAGCAGCTGCCTGCACTTGACGATGAGTTCGCTAAAGACGTAAGCGAGTTCGACACGCTCGAAGAATATAAGGCAGACCTGAAGCAACAGCTTCAATCCCGCAAGGAAAAAGAAGCGGAAGGCGCACGCGAAGCGGCTGTCGTGGAAAAAGCGGCACAGAACGCCGAGGTGGAAATTCCGCACGCGATGATCGAGACCGAAATCCAGCACATGGTGAAAGATCTGGACAACCGCCTGCGGATGCAGGGCATGAACATCGATATGTTCTTGACGCTGTCCGGCCAGACGATTGCGGATCTGCGCGAGCAAATGCAGAAGGAAGCGGACAAGCGCGTGAAGAACAATCTCGTCCTGGAGCAAATCGCCAAGGAAGAGAACCTGTCCATCTCGGACGAAGAGCTGTCTGCTGAATTGGACAAGATGGCCGAAACTTACAAGCGTTCCGCTGAAGAAATTCGCGACATCCTGACCAAGAATGGCACGCTCGATAACCTGCGCGAAGAAGCATTGATCCGCAAGACGATTGCATTTTTGGTGGAAAATAGCAAATAATCCAATCACATACAATTTCGCAGCGATATGCTGCTAACAGGATAAGGCACGCACGTTCATTTTTAGCGTGCCTTATTTTTTCCTCTGTCGCTCCGTCTCTCCCATCATCGCTTCTTGGCACACACATAACGTTTCACCGTTCCGTATCGAGTGGTACATATTTATAGGCAGTCTGACGCATGATGAACATAGGCTATGCCGGATACATATACGGCTGCCGGGAATAGGCCCCGCTGCCATACATACACTAGTTGTAACTGCTGTGGAAATGACATCTTGTTCAGAAAATGATAAAATAGAAATGTATAGCTTTGTAAAGAAAAGAGGTCGGTACCATGAATTTAATCCCGATGGTCATCGAACAGACAAATCGCGGCGAACGCTCTTACGATATTTACTCGCGCCTGCTGAAGGATCGCATTATTTTTCTGGGAAGCGCCATTGACGATGATGTGGCCAACAGCGTCATCGCGCAGATGCTCTTCCTCCAGGCAGACGATCCGGAGAAGGATATTCATCTGTATATCAATTCTCCGGGCGGTTCCGTTACGGCGGGGATGGCGATTTATGATACGATGCAGCATATCAAGCCGGATGTATCCACCATCTGCGTCGGCCTGGCGGCAAGCATGGGCTCGCTGCTGCTGACGGCGGGAGCGCAGGGCAAGCGCATCGCGCTGCCGAATAGCGAGATTATGATTCACCAGCCTCTGGGCGGCGTCCGCGGGCAAGCGGCCGATATTAAGATTCATGCCGACTGGATTATTAAGACAAGACAGAAGCTGAACCAGATCTATGTAGATCGAACCGGGCAACCGTATGAGAAAATCGAACGGGATACCGACCGCGACTACTTCATGAGTGCGGAGATGAAGCGAAGGCATATGGTCTTGTAGACAGCGTTCTGCATCCGGGAACTCCCGGTTTGAAGTAAAGGGGGATAGGAATGTTCAAATTTAACGAGGAGAAGGGCCAATTGAAGTGTTCTTTTTGCGGCAAGTCCCAGGAGCAAGTGCGTAAGCTGGTCGCTGGACCAGGCGTATATATATGTGACGAGTGCATCGAGCTTTGCACGGAGATCGTGGAGGAAGAGCTCGGTCACGAGGAAGAGATCGATCTGAAAGACATTCCGAAGCCGAAGGAGATCCGCGCGATTCTGGATCAATATGTCATCGGCCAGGAGCAGGCGAAGAAATCGCTGTCGGTTGCGGTGTATAATCACTACAAGCGAATCAACAGCCAGAACAAAACCGAGGATGTCGAGCTGCAGAAGAGCAACATTCTGCTTGTCGGACCGACGGGTTCCGGGAAGACGCTGCTCGCCCAGACGATGGCTAAAATTTTGAATGTGCCGTTTGCGATTGCGGACGCCACGTCGTTGACCGAAGCCGGATATGTCGGCGAAGATGTCGAGAACATTTTGCTGAAGCTGATTCAGGCTGCGGACTACGATGTCGAGAAGGCGGAGCGGGGCATTATTTATATCGACGAGATTGACAAGGTGGCGCGCAAGTCCGAGAACCCCTCCATTACGAGAGATGTGTCCGGGGAAGGCGTACAGCAGGCGCTGCTCAAGATTTTGGAAGGAACGGTTGCTTCCGTGCCGCCTCAAGGCGGGCGCAAGCATCCGCATCAAGAGTTCATCCAGATCGATACGACGAATATTTTGTTCATTTGCGGCGGAGCGTTCGACGGGCTGGAGCAAATTATTAAGCGCCGTGTCGGCAAGAAGATTATCGGCTTCAATGCGGACGGCATGCAGAAGGATCTGAAGGCGGGCGAATACTTGACGTTGACGCTTCCGGAAGACCTGCTCAAATTCGGTCTCATTCCGGAATTCGTCGGCCGCTTGCCGGTCATCTCGACCTTGGAGCCATTGGATGAGCATACGCTGGTCCGTATCTTAAGTGAGCCGAAGAATGCGCTGACGAAGCAATATCAGAAGCTGCTGGAGATGGACAACGTGAAGCTCGAATTCGAGCCGAGCGCGCTGGAAGCCATTGCGATGGAAGCGATCAAGCGGAATACGGGAGCACGCGGACTCCGTGCCATTATCGAAGGCATCATGCTGGACGTAATGTACGAAGTGCCGTCCCGGGATGACATTACGACTTGCGTCATTACCGAGCAAGTCGTGCGCGAACGAATGATTCCGGAACTGACGACGGATAAGAAGCAGGAGGAAAGCGCCTAATCGGCGCTTTTCCGTCCGTTTCCGGGCATGGGAGAGAATGATATGTATTTGCGACATCAGACAAGACCTGTACAAGTAGGCAACGTTACGATTGGCGGAAGCAATGACGTCATCATTCAGAGCATGTGCACCACGAAGACGGCCGACGTTCAAGCGACCGTGGCCGAGATTCACCGGCTGGAAGAGGCGGGATGCCAGGTCGTGCGCGTCACGGTGAACAATGAAGAAGCGGCGGAAGCGATCAAGGACATTAAGAAGCAGATCTCGATTCCGCTTGTCGCCGACATTCATTTCGATTATCGTCTGGCGCTGAAGGCGATTGAGAACGGGATCGACAAGGTCCGCATCAATCCGGGCAATATCGGCCGCCGCCACAAAGTCGAAGCCGTCGTCAAAGCATGCAAAGAACGGGGCATTCCGATCCGAATCGGCGTCAATGCCGGTTCATTGGAACATCATCTGCTGGAGAAATACGGGTATCCAACGCCTGAAGCGATGGTCGAGAGCGCGCTGTTCCATATTGGAATTTTGGAAGAGCTGGATTTTCACGATATTATCGTCTCGCTCAAGGCTTCGGATGTGCCGATGGCCATTGCCGCGTACACGAAGGCTGCGGAAGTCATTCCTTATCCTCTTCATCTGGGAATTACGGAAGCCGGAACGCTCTTCTCCGGAACGATCAAGAGCGCTGCCGGTCTCGGCGCGCTGCTCTCGCTGGGCATCGGCTCTACCGTGCGCGTCAGCCTGAGCGCTGATCCGGTCGAGGAAGTGAAGGTGGCCCGCGAATTGCTCAAATCATTCGGGCTGATCTCGAATGCGGCGACACTGGTCTCTTGTCCGACCTGCGGACGTCTGGATATCGATCTGTTCTCGATTGCCAATGAAGTCGAAGAATATATATCCAAGATCAAGGTACCGATCAAGGTATCGGTGCTCGGATGCGCCGTCAACGGACCGGGCGAGGCTCGCGAGGCGGATATCGGCATTGCGGGCGCGCGCGGCGAAGGATTGCTGTTCCGGTACGGAGAGATGATACGCAAAGTGCCTGAGTCGGAAATGGTCGCGGAATTGAAAAAAGAAATTGATCAAATCGTCGCGGAGTACGAGCGGACCGGTCAAATTCCGGGGCGCAAGCATTAAGCGAGTCGATATACTGAGAAGCCGGCGCAGGATGCGCCGGCTTCTTCCTATGTAAGGGCTAGATGCCGCTCTCGCTGGCCGACAAGGCCGCGCCGCTGTCTTGCGGGACCTTAGCGGAGGCTGCCTTCGCTTCGCCCATGGAGCTCGTTCCATTGAATTGCCCGCCATCCTTAATAATGAACGCGGTGCAGGTCGCATTGCCGTTCAGCTGCCCGGTCGATTCGATGACCAGGGAGCCGGAAGCAGTCACATCGCCCGTCAGCGAGCCGGCGATCACGACGCTAACTCCTTCCACGTCAGCGTATACAACGCCCGTCTCACCGATCGTAACATTGCGGCTGCAGCGGATCGAGCCGCGAATGCGCCCCTCTATCCGCAGATCGGTCTCGCAATCCACCGTTCCCTCCAATGTGGTCGCCTGGCCGATTAACGTGTCTGTGCCAGGCGGCCTTTTTTCATTTCTGGAAAACATCTATCTGCTCCTCTCTTCGCTTTTCATTTTCTTGACTTGTCTCCGGCACCGATATAGATGGCGGGATCCACCGCCTCTTCGCCTTTGCGGACCTCGAAATGCAAGTGAGCGCCGGTGCTTCTGCCGGTCGAGCCCATCTTGCCGATCACCTGCCCTTTACTCACCTGATCTCCGGTATGAACGCTGCGCTCGCTGAGATGGAGGTAGCGGGTAGTCAGCGATGAACCATGATCGATGATAAGGTAGTTGCCCTTCATTTTATCGTAATTCGAGGCGATCACTTTGCCGTCTGCTGCGGCGTAGACGGGATCCCCCATGTCCCCTCCAATATCCAGCCCGGAATGGAACGCGCTGCTTCCAAAGAACGGGTCGGATCGGCTGCCGAAGCGGGACGTAACATAGGTGCTGTCCGTCGGCCAGAAGGTAGGGGTGGAATCGAGCCGCTGCTTGAATGTCTCCGCTTGCAACAACAGGGCGGGCATCGTTCTCATCCACCTCTGCCATGTCGCTTCCATCCGGCGCAGCTGCCGATGCGTATCTGCCAAGGAATTCGATGGTGCCGTCAGCAGATGAGGGCGGACATCGGGTGGGCTGTCATCGGACCAGGCCTGAATATATTCTCCGCCGACGGGAAGCCGGCTGGCTTCGCCCAGCGAGTAGGTCTTGCCGGAGGAAGAGCCGGCCGGGGACGGTACCGCTTCACCCGAGGCGCGCAAGTATTGCTTCAGCTGCAGCTCCCACTGCGCCACCTGGTCCATTCGCTCCTTCATCTTGTTCGATTCGGTCACAAGGGCGGATAATTGGCGGTGGGCGAGCGCAAGCTGCTCCTTCTTCTCGGTTATATCCGATTCCAGCTTCGCCTGCTGCGAACGCATGGTATTCAACGACGCCGTCTGGGCGATGACAAGAGTTATCGCTGCCGTGATCGATACGATGACCGCAATTCCGGCAACCGTGATGAGCAGCGTCGGCATGCTGAATTGAACCGCCGGACGGCCGGCTCCGCGAATCAGCATCCACGTCCAACGCTTGCTGCGCTTCGTAGTCATATTAGCCATATCCTCCTGATGGATAATCGGAAAAACAAAACGCTTTCCTGCAACACTCCTATTGTACATGAGGCACAGTAAAATGTAACCAGTTTTTTGGCAAGTTTTGATGATTGTTCACGATACATGGGGAGATGTGTCTTGCAGGGAGCTTATCATTTCTCATTCCCTGTTCAGGAGCCACTTATAATGCATCCGGCAAAGGGTAATACTACCAAGTATTGAACTTTACCGGATTTCTTGCACCATGGGGCCGCTACGGGAGGATGAAACGATGAATCTAAGTATTATATTAATGTTGATTAATGCGTTTTTTGCCGTTGTAATCGGGATATATTTCTGGAATCTGCTGCGGAATCAGAAGGGCAACCGGACCGCTGTCGACCGCGAATCGAAAAAGGAAATGGATAAGCTGAACAAGCTGCGCTCCATCTCGCTGACGAAACCGTTGGCGGAGAAGACGAGACCGAGCTCGATGAACGACATCGTCGGACAACGCGACGGATTGAAGGCGCTCAAGGCTGCGCTGTGCAGCTCGAATCCGCAGCATGTGATCGTGTACGGTCCGCCCGGCGTCGGCAAGACGGCGGCCGCCCGCGTCGTGCTGGAGGAGGCGAAAAAGAATCCAAGCTCTCCCTTTACGAAGGAAGCCAAATTCACTGAAATCGATGCGACGACCGCCCGGTTCGACGAGCGGGGGATCGCCGATCCGCTTATCGGTTCCGTTCATGATCCGATTTATCAGGGAGCCGGAGCGATGGGCGTCGCCGGCATTCCCCAGCCGAAGCCGGGCGCCGTCACGAAGGCGCATGGAGGCATACTGTTCATCGATGAGATCGGCGAACTGCACCCGATTCAGATGAACAAGCTGCTGAAGGTGCTCGAGGATCGGAAGGTATTCCTGGAGAGCGCCTATTATAATTCGGAGGATTCCAATATACCGACTTATATTCATGACATCTTTCAAAACGGGCTTCCGGCCGATTTCCGCCTTGTCGGCGCGACGACGCGTTCACCGCAGGAGCTGCCTCCCGCGCTGCGTTCACGCTGCATGGAGGTCTATTTCCGCCCGCTGCTGCCTGCGGAAATTGAATCGATTGCCGAGCATGCGGTGCGCAAGATCGGCTTCCCGCCGTCCGAAGCTGCGGTCAATATGGTGAAGCGCTATGCCACGAACGGCCGGGAAGCGGTCAACATGATCCAGCTCGCCGCCGGTCTGGCGATGTCGGAGGGGCGCTCGGCCATCGAGGGCGCCGATGTGGAATGGGTCGCGAACAGCAGCCAGATTCCGCCGCGTCCGGACCGGAAGGTGCCGTCCGAGCCGCAGATTGGCCTGGTGAACGGATTGGCCGTCTACGGACCGAGTATGGGGGCGCTGCTGGAGATCGAGGTGAATGCGGTACGGGTCAAAAACGGCACCGGAACCTACACCATCACCGGCGTTGTCGATGAAGAGGAGCTGGGAGGCGGCAGCCGCACCCTTCGCCGCAAAAGCATGGCCAAGGGCTCGGTGGAAAATGTGCTTACGGTGCTGCGCAGCCTTGGCTACGAACCGTCCAATTACGATCTGCATATCAATTTCCCGGGAGGCTCGCCGGTTGACGGCCCGTCGGCCGGGGTCGCGATGGTGATCGCGATCGCGTCCGCGATGAACCAGTGGCCGGTAGACAACAAGCTGGCGATGACCGGGGAGATCAGCATCCATGGCCGGGTCAAGCCGGTTGGCGGCGTATTGGCGAAGGTGGAAGCCGCTTTCCAGGCGGGAGCGACGCGCGTGCTGATCCCGAAGGAGAACTGGCTCGAAATCTTCGCCGACCTGGAGGGAGGACTGCAGGTCATTCCGATCGAGCATGTGGACGAAGCGTTCGCTCACACCTTCGGCCATGTGATGGAGGAAGGGGCGCATCCGGCGGCGAAGCCTTATGAACGGGCTGCGGGGGCGGCGATGCCGCTCTTGCATGCGGAAGCCTCGGAGAAGGGAACCCATCCCGACTCGAAGGGATGAGGACAGGAAATTGGAGTTTTGCTTGAACATTTGATAAAATATTGGTTACATGTGCATTTACAACAAGCATAACCATGGGGGTGCGATCGATGGGGCTTAAACCTATAAAAAGTCGGCGTCTGCCTCTTCTGCCGCTGAGAGGCCTGCTCGTCTACCCGAGCATGGTGCTTCATCTTGATGTCGGGCGCGACAAATCGGTCAAGGCGCTGGAGCAAGCCATGATGGAGGATCAGATGCTGCTGCTGTGCTCCCAGTCCGAGGTGAGCATCGAAGAGCCGTCTCAGGAAGACATCTTTCGCATTGGAACGATAGCCAAGGTGCGCCAAATGCTGCGTCTGCCGAACAGCACCATCCGGGTGTTGGTCGAAGGCGTGGAGCGTGCGGAAATCGCAGAATATGTGCCGAATGAAGAATATTACGAGGTCGATGCGACACCGCTGCATGATGAAGGTAACGGGCCTTCATCCGAGACCGAAGCTTTGATGCGGATGGTATTGACGCAGTTCGAGAACTATGTCCATATGTCGAAGAAAGTGACGCCGGAGACGCTGACGGCTGTGACCGATATTGCGGAGCCGGGGCGTCTGGCGGATGTCATCGCCAGCCATCTCCCGTTGAAGATGAAGGATAAGCAGGAACTGCTCGAGACGGTCTCCGCCGCCGAGAGGCTGAACAAGCTTCTCCAAATGCTGAACAACGAGAGCGAAGTGCTGGAGCTGGAGAAGAAGATCAACCAGCGCGTTAAGAAGCAGATGGAGAAGACGCAGAAGGAATATTATTTGCGGGAGCAGATGAAGGCGATTCAGAAGGAGCTCGGCGACAAGGAAGGGCGCGCGGGCGAGATTGATGAGCTGCGTTCGCAGCTTGCTGAGCTGGAAGCCCCCGACAAGGTGAAGGACAAAATCCAGAAGGAAATCGATCGGCTGGAGAAGATGCCTTCCACTTCGGCGGAAGGATCGGTAATCCGCAACTATATTGACTGGTTATTCCTTATTCCATGGTCCAAACGCACGGAAGACGATCTTGATCTCCATAAGGCGGAAGCCATCCTGGATGAAGATCATTACGGTCTTGACAAGCCGAAGGAGCGGGTGCTGGAGTATTTGGCCGTGCAGAAGATGGTGAAGCGGATGAAGGGCCCGATCCTGTGTCTGGTCGGCCCTCCGGGTGTCGGGAAGACCTCGCTTGCCCGCTCCATTGCCAAGTCGCTTGGGCGCCAGTTCATTCGCATCTCGCTCGGCGGCGTGCGCGATGAAGCGGAAATCCGCGGCCATCGCCGCACCTATGTGGGCGCGATGCCGGGGCGCATCGTGCAGGCGATGAAGAATGCAGGGACGATGAACCCGGTCCTGCTGCTGGACGAGATCGACAAGATGGCGTCCGATTTCCGCGGGGATCCGGCTTCCGCCCTGCTGGAAGTGCTGGATCCGGAGCAGAACAACGCGTTCAGCGACCACTTTGTCGAGCTGCCGGTGGATCTGTCCCATGTCATGTTCGTGACGACGGCCAATGCGGTACATAATATTCCGCGTCCGCTGCTGGACCGGATGGAAATGATCTCGCTCTCGGGATATACGGAGCTGGAGAAGCTTGAGATTGCGTCCCGCCACCTCTTGCCGAAGCAGAAGCGGGAGCATGGGTTGGAGGACGGCCAGCTGCATGTCGAAGAAGGCGTCGTGCGCCGGGTCATCCGGGAATATACCCGCGAGGCGGGCGTAAGGCAGCTGGAGCAGCAGCTGGCTGCGCTGTGCCGCAAAGCAGCGCGGAAAATCGTATCGGACGGCGTGACTGAAGTCACGATCCAAGCCGATGAACTAACCGACTATTTGGGAGTGGCCAGATACCGTTATGGCCTGGCGGAGCAGCATAATCAGGTGGGGACGGTCACCGGACTCGCCTGGACCGAGGTTGGCGGCGATACCCTCAATGTCGAAGTGAGCGTCGTGCCGGGCACCGGCAAGCTGCTGCTGACCGGCAAGCTGGGAGACGTCATGAAGGAATCCGCCCAGGCGGCGTTCAGCTACATCCGTTCCCGAGCCGCCGAATTTCACCTGGAATCCGATTTCCATGAGAAGATCGACATTCATATCCACGTCCCGGAAGGAGCGATTCCGAAGGACGGCCCGTCGGCAGGGATTACGATGGCGACGGCACTCGTCTCGGCGCTGACGAACCGCTATGTCTCGAAGGATGTCGCGATGACCGGGGAGATAACGCTCCGCGGCCGGGTTCTGCCGATCGGGGGCTTGAAGGAGAAGTCACTTGCCGCCTTGCGGGCCGGCATCAAGACCGTCATTTATCCAGCGGAAAATATGCGGGACCTGAACGATATACCAGAGAGCGTCCGCCAGGAGATGACATTCATACCGGCGGCGCACATGGATGAAGTGCTGCAGCATGCCTTGCTGGAGCAGCAAGGTTGATTGCCCCCAGCGCCAGCGCAGCGGGAGCCTTAGAAGAGGTGTCCCAGCGGCAGGCCCTGGAAGCGATGAACGCTATTTATCCTAATGGATGAATAGTTGAAAATAGGCGCTCGCGCCATCACGTACCGCCCGGGACCAAACCGGGCGGTATTTTTTTGATCAGGAACATGCGGCTACTACAAACTGCGGGGCTCGTCGCGGAGGAAGCCCAGTGATCCCTGTGTGCTCCTTATGGTCAATGCCCCCGTTGTACAGAAGCGGAAAGCCCCTCGCTTGCTCCTTATGGTCAATATCCCCATCTTGCAGGAAGCGGAAACTCCGGCTTATTTCTTATGATCAATATCCCAATCGATCTGGGAGCGAAGAATCATTTATATAGAGAGTTCCAAAGACAGAGGTGGGGATAGTCTTAACGAATGTAATTGTATTACTGAATATTAACAATAATTATCCCGTTTGCAAGCTAATCGAGAAATGTTCAAAATTGAAATGACTTGTTGGGTTGAGGTATATCCTGAACGTTGGGGAGACTGTACAAAAGGAAGCAGCCCCCCTGAGTGCCGGGGAGACTGTGCAAAAGGAAGGGGCACCCCCTGAGTGCCGGGGAGACTGTACAAAAGGAAGCAGCCCCCCTGAGTACCGGGGAGACTGTGCAAAAGGAAGGGGCACCCCCTGAGTGCCGGGGAGACTGTGCAAAAGGAAGGGGCACCCCTAAGCGCCGGGGAGACTGTGCAAAAGGAAGGGGCATCCCTAAGCGCCGGGGATACTGGCCAAAAGGAAGCAGCACCCCCTGGCGCAAGGGAATGCGCTTTGTGCAGAGTCGTTGAAGTAGTGTACAATAGAGGCACGATTAGGACAGATATACACATCGTTTAAGGGAGCACGAAATATGAAGATTACGAATGCCGAATTTATTATTAGCGCGGTCGGTCCGGCCCAATATCCGGACGACGGGTTTCCGGAGATCGGTCTTGCCGGCCGTTCCAATGTGGGGAAGTCGTCCCTCATTAATAAGATGATTATGCGCAAAAATCTGGCCCGCACCAGCTCGCAGCCGGGCAAGACGCAACAGCTTAACTATTACCGGATTAATGATAATATGTACTTCGTCGATGTCCCGGGATACGGCTATGCCAAGGTGTCCAAAGCGCAGCGCGCCGCTTGGGGCAAAATGATCGAGGCTTACTTCCGCGAACGCGAAGCGCTGCGGCTCGTGCTGCTCGTCGTTGATCTGCGCCATCCGCCTACCGAGGACGACTGCATGATGCATCAGTGGCTGACGCATTATGAGGTGCCTGTCGCCGTTGTCGCCACCAAGGCCGATAAAGTGCCGAAAAGCCGCTGGCCCAAGCATCTGAAGCAGGTTCGGACGACGCTTGGTCTGGACGCGGATACGCCGCTTGTTCTGTTCTCGGCCGAGACTGGGCAGGGCCGCGAGGATCTGTGGGATATTATTCTGTCTCACCAATCTTCCGGGGAAGCAGACGAGGAGGGGTTGCATTCGAGTGAATAATTATGCAACTGGGGTGGATAGGCTATCGACCATAAAATCGATGATCGCATGAGGGAGAATGCGCTGGAACTATTATTTAGTGAGGATTGCGGGAGAAACATTGGCTCAATTCCGGCTGATTGCGATTTTTTCAAAAATCCACTCGTATTTGGCGGCTTGTAAACAGGAATTCACTTTGGCGTTGTAGTATAATAAGAGTATGATTTTTCATGCAGTAAAAACGAATTGAGGAGAGTTTTTATGGCTCGGCGGTTAGCCACAGAGTATGTGAAAGCCAGTTTGCAGTTGACGGAAGCTCAGTTGACCCGATTTTTACAGTCGCTTGCCCTGCATTCCGTTGGGGTAAAAGTATTGGAGAACGGCAATCAAGAGGTGGTTCTTGAGGACGGTCAGGGTGATGAGATTACCTTCCTGTTCGAGAAGCAAGGCAATCGGTATGTCTGTGTTACGTCTTGCCGCTTGGTTCATCCGAAATTGACGCAAGTGATGCATAAGCTTGTGGCGACATTCCGTGGCGAAGCGGTAGTCAATCGCATCTTTGCCGGATTTACGATGACTTATTATTATGAAGACGGTGCAGTACGCAAGATTGAAGAACGGAAGCAGCAAGAGTCGCGTATCATTTACGAGCATAAGGATACCGTGGGCGACCTGCAAAAGATGTTCCTGAAGAACGGCGCGGAGCTTCGCATCGATTCCGTGCAGAAGCAGGTGAATATGCTGTTGGATGAGCGGAATCAAGCGCATTCCACGGAAGTAATCCAACACATCGACGCGCAATTAAGCCATCTCGCACATCAATTGTTCATACTTGAAGCATAGAAGCATACGATCAAGGGATCATCTGCTGAAGACCCTGCGCTCCTTACCGGAGAGCAGGGTTCTGTTGTGATTGCAGGAAGGACAGATGACCGTAGACGGCAGGCTGGCAAGTTCCTGAAAAAAAGGGTTGCATTTATGTGCGGAAGATGTTATTTTTAATCTCGTTGAAAACAATATAGGAACCAGGATTCACTCAGGACATTGCATGTTGCGAGAGATTTTTCCCTCGAGAAGTGAATGACGTAGGTCCTAGCGGATGAAATTTTTACAACATTTTATTCCTAGGAAGGGGGAACCGAAAGATGGAATACTCAACTTTCGGAAGACACGTTGCTGTTGATACATGGGGAGTCGACTTTGATTTGCTGAATAATGCGGAATATTTGCAGACCCAGCTGGTTGAAGCCGCCGAAGCATGTGGAGCAACCGTCTTGTCCGTTCAATCCAAGCAGTTTGAACCACAAGGGGCAACCGTCCTTGTCATGTTGTCTGAAAGTCATCTTTCTATCCACACATATCCTGAACGTGGATTTGCAGCCATCGATTGTTATACTTGCGGCGAGACCGTCGATCCGCAGTTGGCCATTGATTACCTGGTCTCTGTATTGAAACCGGAACGTACCTATGCCAAGAAGCTGATTCGCGGCCTGGGGGAAATGGAAGTCGTCACACCAGACATGAATGTAAAGCAATTCGTATAAAATGGCGTTCAGCCCGTTTGCCTGCGATGCTGCAGGGAGCGGGTTTTTTATTTTGTTTTGATGCTGGTTCGCTGACATTAGCCGGGTCCGGCCGCGTTCGGCCCCATCATCGAATGCAACAAATAACCATGGATGTCCCTATCCATGGTTATTTGTCCTTCTGCCTTCCCATACGATTAAAGTAAACCACTATGGATAGGAGAATTCGATGAGACCACGTCAATTTCGGACCGGCCCCGTTCTGGCCGTATTACTGTTTTTGCTCGTACTGTGGCCTGCTATGCAGTTGTATGGAATGTTGAAGCCATCCCACAATTCATCCAATCCGCTATCGATGCTGTATGAGGTTGCCCAGTTCCAGATTAGCCTGTGGCAAGGAACGATGCAGGAGGCGAAGCGGTACGAGTCGACCGCTCCGCTGAACAAAGTGAAGCTCGTCGCCTATTCGGCCGGCTATACGCATGAGCGGCTCGTCCGGGCGGTAGGAGAAGAGCGGCTGGCTTCGCTTCCCGGTCTGAGCCGGTTCGTTGAATTCATCACGGTCCTGCAGATTAGCGGCGATCGGCAATTGACCGACCTGGAGCGGGAGGTGCTCGAGCAGGCCGCGGCCATCGCGCCTCAGCTGTCGGACAGCTATGCCGGGCTGTTCTCTTCGTCGGGCAAAATTATCGGCTCGAAGAACGAAACGCTGCAAGCGGCCGATCAGCGCCTTGCCGACACGCTGGAGCGTTACTTTCATCCAGAATAGCAATCAATCATTTGCGTGACATCCATCGCAAGGAATGATAGTATAAGGTTCGCACGGCAAGTACAGACTATTTTTGACATGCATTTCATAATATCTTCAAATTACGTTCCGACGGGCATGTTCAACTATGTTATAATGATTATCAATTGATAATATTCAAAATTTATCAAAAGCAGGTGAATGAGCAATGCACATCGTGGTCGTCGGCATGAATTATCGTACGGCGCCTGTGGAGATACGGGAGAAGTTCGCGCTGCCGGAGAAGGATTGGCAAGAGGCTATCCGGCAACTGCGGAATACGAAAAGCGTCATGGAATGCGTGATGGTGTCGACATGCAACCGCACGGAAATGTACGTTGTCGTCGATCGTCTGCATATGTGCGGTTATTTCATCCGCAGCTTCATGGAGCAATGGTTCGGAATTCCAAGGCAGCAATTCACGCCTTACTTATATATATATGAAGATGATCAAGCGGTGGAGCATTTGTTCCGGGTCGCCTCGGGTCTCGATTCGATGGTTATCGGCGAGACGCAGATCCTGGGACAGATTCGTTCGGCCTTTTTGTTCGCGCAGCAGGAAGGAACGACCGGCACCTGGTTCAATACGCTGTTCAAGCAGGCGATTACGATGGCCAAGCGTGCCCATGCCGAGACGAACATCAATGACAATGCGGTCTCGGTCAGCTACGCCGCGGTCGAACTGGGCAAGCGCATCTTCGGCTCCTTCCAGGGCAAGAAGGTGTTGATTCTCGGAGCGGGCAAGATGAGCGAGCTGACGGTCAAGCATCTGTATTCGAACGGCGCGGCCGAGGTCATGGTCTTGAACCGCACGTTCTCGCGCGCCCGGGAACTGGCCGAACAGTTCCACGGCCGGGCCGGGACGCTGGAGGATGCCAGGGAATTCCTGCGCGAAGCGGATATTGTGATCAGCTCGACCGGAGCCCAGCAGTATATTATGACTGCGCAGGATGTCGAACGGGTGATGAAGCAGCGCAAATCGCGCCCGCTCTTCCTGATCGACATCGCCGTGCCGCGGGATCTCGATCCCGAGATCGGCAGCGTATCGAATGTGTTCCTGTACGACATCGACGATCTCGAAGGCATCGTAGAGAGCAATCTGGAGCAGCGCCGCAAGGAAGCCGCCAAGATTGAAGCGATGATCGCGAAAGAGCTCGACGAATACCGTCAATGGCTGAAGATGCTTGGCGTTACGCCGGTCATCCGCGCCCTGCAGACGAAGGCGGAGCGTATCCATCAGGATACGCTGGAGAGCCTGTTCAACAAGCTTCCGGACATGTCCGAGCGGGAAGTGAAGCTGATCCGCCGCCTCACGAAGAGCATGCTGAACCAGATGATGCATGATCCGATCCTGCAGATCAAGGAGCTTGCTGCAGAGAAGAACGGGGAAGAGGCCCTTCAGCTGTTTACCCAACTGTTCGCTCTGGAAGAGACGATGGCTGCTTCCGAGCCGGATAAGGAAACGAAGCGGGAAGCCGCTGCGATCTCCTCCCGGCGCGATGAAGAGCCGGAACGGACCAAGCCGGTTCTGTCATGGGCCGCGGTTACTTGGTAGACGGCGTTCAGGAGGCGGCAGGTTCATATGTTGACGAATAGCTGGATTTACGATGCGATTATTTACACATATGCCCTGAGCCTTCTGTTTTATTTTTCCGATGCCGTTGGCAGGAATCGGAAAGCGAAGCGGATGGGCACAGGGCTTCTTGTTTTTGTATGGGTGCTGCAGACGATTTTTCTCGTCGTGCGTATTATCCGTCATCAGGATGTCCCGATTATCAGCAGCTATGAGTTTATGTTTCTGTTCTCTTGGCTGCTCGTCACGGCGTCCTTGGCGATCAACCGTTTTTTTTCGATTGAGTATGTCGTGTTTTTTGTCAATCTGGTCGGGTTTGCGCTGCTCATAATCAATATGCTGAATGATCCGACATCTTCGACCGTCATGGCGGAGTGGGAGATGATGCACAATCTGCTTGTCTTTCACATCACGCTTGCCGCCTGCGGCTTTGCGGCCTTGACCGTAGGGGCGATCTTCTCGGGGATGTACGTCTTTTTGCACCACCGCCTGAAGAGAAGGCAATGGTCGGAAGCGGTGCGGCGCCTGCCCAGCCTGGAGCGGATGGAGCGAATGTCTTATTTCGCCGTTATCGTCGGGATTCCGTTCTTCCTGCTCTCTTTGGCGGTCGCCATCGGCGTGGTGCTGCTGGGCAACCGGATTGAGCTTTTGACCGATTTCAAGATTTGGTTCACTTTGATCGCGCTCGCTCTTTATTTTTCCTATTTTTGGGTCCGAACCCGCGCCGTGGTGACAGGATTTCGGCTCGCCTTGTGGAATGTAGGATGTTATGCGTTTATGGTGTTGAATTTCAGCTTAAATTCCTTATCGGCATTTCACCGCTAGATGGGAGTGGAGAACATGGAGCATAGGGACGAGCCCTGTCCGCTGTATCCGATGATGCTTCGACTGGCCGGGCGCCGGTGCGTCGTGATCGGAGGCGGGTCCGTTGCCGCGCGCAAAGTATCATCATTGCTGGCCAGCGGCGCCGAAGTCACGGTCGTCAGCCCGAGGTTGACGCCGGAGCTTGGGCGCTTGGCGCATGAGGGCCGGATTGCTTGCCGGGAACGGGATTATGAGCCGGCCGACGTCGAGGGAGCCCTGCTCGTCTTCGCGGCCACGGATCGTCCGGCCGTGAACGAACGGGTGGCGGAGGATGCCCGCCGGGCCGGGGCGCTGGTCAATTTGGCGCATGATCCGGAGGGCAGCGACTTCGCCAATCCCGGTTCCGCGCGGAAAGGGATGATTCAGGTGGCGGTCTACGCGGGCGGAGCGAGCCCGACGTTGACCCGCCGGCTTACGGCGAAGCTGGCCGGGCAGGTGGATGACGGGCTGGCCGATCTGGCGGCCCGTCTCTCTTCGGCCCGCCGGGATACACGAGCCCGCATCGAGGCGCCGGAACGCCGTCATGAGCTGCTGCGCCGGTATGCCGGCGATTGCTGGCAGGCCTACGAGCAGGGCAAGGAAGCTCCCGCTTGGGACGAGTGGCTTGCAGGCCGATGTCCGGGTGTGGTGGGCCTGCCCGGCACGATTGGGGTTCCTGACAGGGAAGAATCGCCTGGCACGAATAGAGCGCCTGGCGGGCAAGGATTGCCTGACGCGGAAGCGGAGGCGGACGGCAAGGCGCCGCAAGGTTGAACCAGCAAGAGCAGGCCATCAGGCTGGGGAACAGCATTAGCAGGCTATCAGGCAGGCAATAAGGAGGATTCATATGCGTACAATTATCGTTGGAACCCGGCAGAGCGCGTTGGCGCTTACCCAGACCGGCCATGTCATCTCCGCGCTGGAAGCGATCTGCGCGCGGAAAGGCTTGCCTTACCGGTTCGAGATTCGAAAAATCGTGACCAAAGGGGACCGTATCCTGGACGTTACGTTGTCGAAGGTCGGCGGCAAGGGATTGTTCGTCAAGGAGATTGAGCAGGCCTTGGCCGATCGCGAGATAGATATGGCGGTCCACAGCATGAAGGACATGCCGTGGCAGCTTCAGGAAGGGCTGATGGTCGGAGCCGTTCCGAAGCGGGAGGATCCGCGCGACGGCTTGATTATGAAGACGGGAAGCTCCTTGAGCGATCTGCCGCATGGGGCAACGGTCGGCACGAGCAGTCTGCGCCGCTCCTGCCAGCTCCAAGCGCTGCGGCCTGACTTGAAGATTGTACCGCTGCGCGGCAATATCGACACCCGCCTGCGCAAGCTGGAGACGGAGGGGCTGGATGCCATCGTGCTGGCGGCCGCCGGGCTTCACCGCATGGGATGGCAGGATCGCATCACCTCCTATTTGTCCGAGGAGGAGTGTGTGCCCGCGGTAGGGCAGGGCGCCCTCGGCATCGAATGCCGCGAGGAAGATGAAGACCTGCGCAGGCTGCTGGAGTGCTATCATGATGCGGATACCGCCCGCACGGTGCAGGCGGAACGGACTTTTCTCGGCCGGCTCAACGGCGGCTGCCAGGTGCCGATCGGCGCGCATGCGGTGCTAGTCGGGGCCGGCGGTACGGTGCGGCTCACCGGATTGGTCGGTTCCGCCGAAGATGGAACGATATTGAGAGAAACGATGGAAGGGGAACATCCCGAATCGCTCGGTGTTGCGGTCGCTCAGCGGCTGCTGGATCGCGGCGCGGACCGGATGCTGCCTTAAAAGGGGAGATATCGGATGGAGCAGCACCCCCGCCCGAAGGGCGCCGTTTATTTGGTCGGCGCCGGGCCCGGAGATGCCGGATTGATTACGGTAAAAGGCCTGCGCTGTCTGCAGGAAGCGGATGTCGTCGTCTATGATCGCTTGGCAGGTCCGCGTCTGATGCAGTACGCCAAGCGCGGGGCCCGCAAAATTTATGTAGGGAAGCTGCCGGATCGCCATGCGATGAAGCAGGAAGACATTAACCGGCTGCTCGTCGAGCTGGCCTTGGAGGGGCACACGGTGACCCGTCTGAAGGGCGGAGATCCTTGCGTATTCGGACGCGTGGGCGAGGAGGCGGCCTTGCTGGCGGAGCATGGAATCCGCTATGAGATCGTCCCTGGCGTAACCTCCGCCGTGGCGGCGCCGGCGTATGCCGGCATTCCGGTGACCCACCGGAACCGCGCGTCATCCTTCTGCGTCGTTACCGGCCACGAGAGTCCGGACAAGCTGGACGAGATGATCGAATGGGACAAGCTGACGCAAGCGACAGGGACGCTGCTCTTTCTGATGGGCGTGGCGAAGCTTCGCTATATCGCGGAGCGGCTGATGGCCCACGGGCGCGCTCCGGAGACGCCGGTGGCGCTCGTCCGCTGGGGTACGCGGGCGGAGCAGGAGACGATAACCGGCACGCTGGCCACGATCGCCGACGAGGTGGAGCGGGCCGGCTTCGCTTCGCCGGCCGTCATCGTCGTCGGCGAGGTCGTGCTGGAGCGGGAGCGGCTGCAATGGGCGGAGAGCCGCCCGCTGTTCGGCCGGCGCGTGCTGGTGACGCGCGCCCGGGACCAGGCGAGCGAGCTGACGCGCCGGATTGAGGATGCCGGCGGGGAGCCGTACGAGTATCCGGTTATCGAGCTCCGCATGCCGGAATCGCCGGCCGCCCGCGAAGCGCTAAGCCAGGCGCTCGCCCGGCCGAACGCGTATGATTGGCTCGTGCTGACGAGCGTCAACGGCGTCCGCTTCTGGTTCCGCCACCTGCGGGAGCATGGGGCGGATATTCGCCAGTGGGCCCATGCGCGCATCGTCTCGGTCGGGCCGAAGACGACGGAGGCGCTGCGGGAATACGGAATCCAACCGGATATTGCCGCAGCCCAGTTCAGCCAGGAGGGCGTCTGGGAAGCGCTGCGCCCTCACGCCGCACCCGGGCAGCGGGTGCTGCTCGCGCGCGGAGATTTGTCCCGGCCCTGGCTGAGGGAGACGATGGAAGCGCATGGGCTGCATGCGGACGAGGTGGATCTGTACGAGACGGTGCTGCCCGAGGAAGAGAACCCGGAGCTGGTCGAGATGCTGGAGCAGCACATGATTCATATCGTGACGTTCACCAGTTCCTCGACCGTGACGAATCTGCTGGCGGCGCTGCGCCGGATGGGGATGGACGATCCGGCGCAGGCGCTGCGCGGAGCGCAGATCGCCTGTATCGGCGAGATTACGGCGCGGACGGCCCGGGAGGCCGGACTGCACGTCGACGTGACCGCGGCTTCCTCGACGATCGATGGGCTGATGGAGGCCATGTTGGAGTTAGGCAAGGTGAAGAAGACAGTATAAGGGCGAGTTATAAGTGGCGAGTTCAAAAGGGCCGCTTGGCCTCACCGGGAAGGTGGCTTGAGCTCGAAGGGCAGGTTTTTCAAAGAACCTCGATAATTTTGCAAGGAGGCAATCAGTATGGCATATCCGACAACACGGCTCCGCCGCCTGCGGGGGACGGCGGCCATTCGCAATATGGTGAGAGAGACGGTGCTTACCCCTCATGATCTCATCATGCCCGTATTTGTAACCTGCGGCACCGGAATCAAGGAAGAGATTGCATCGATGCCGGGGGTATATCATTTCTCGCTCGATCTGCTCGATGCCGAGATCGATGAGATCGCGGCGCTGGGCATTCCGGCGATCGTGCTCTTCGGCGTGCCGGAGACGAAGGATGCGGCAGGCACCTCCGCGTTTGAAGAGGATGGAATCGTGCAGCGGGCGACGCGCCAGATCAAAGCCCGCCATCCGGAGCTGCTCGTAATCGCGGATACATGCCTGTGCCAATATACGGACCATGGCCATTGCGGCATGATTCATGTGCATGAGGCCAACGGCGTGAAGACCGGAATCGTGGACAATGACGAGTCGCTCGCTTATCTGGTGCGCACGGCGGTCTCCCAAGCCGCGGCGGGCGCCGACATTATCGCGCCTTCCAATATGATGGACGGCTTCGTGCACGCCATCCGGGCCGGCTTGGACGAGGCGGGCTTCGAATCGGTTCCGATCATGTCCTATTCGGTCAAGTACGCCTCCGCCTTCTATGGCCCGTTCCGGGATGCGGCTCATTCCGCGCCGCAGTTCGGCGACCGCAAGACGTACCAGATGGATCCGGCCAATGCGCGCGAAGCGCTGCGTGAAGCGGAAGCGGATGTCGCCGAAGGGGCGGACATGCTGATGGTGAAGCCGGCCATGGCCTATATGGATATTATCCGCACGCTGAAGGAACAATTCGATCTGCCGGTCGTCGCGTATAACGTCAGCGGAGAATATTCCATGGTCAAGGCGGCTGCCCGCATGGGCTGGATCGATGAGAAAGCCGTGACGATGGAGCTGCTCGTCGGCCTGAAAAGAGCGGGAGCGGATACGATCATTACTTACCATGCGAAGGACGCGGCCCGCTGGCTGAAGGAAGCGGAGTAAGGCGACGGATTCTTCCGGCATGAAAATAACCCCCGGATGGCCGCCGAGGCGGACCGTCCGGGGGTATGACTTATCGGGTAGAGCGTCAGTTCATATACGGGCTCTGGAACAGCTTGGACACGTCAATCGTGTATTGCGACTGGCCCAGCGACAAGATGCGCTGCTGTTCCAAATCACGGATCACCTGTTCCAGCACGGTGCGGTGCACGCCGGCCAGTCCAGCCATCGCGTCCGGATCGAACGCGTGGGGAATGTGGATTTTGTCGCCCTGGCGCTTGCCTTCATGCTGGGCGATGCGGACAATGTTCTTGACGACTCGGCTCGGCGCGTCAAGGAAGGTCAGCTCCGAGACATGGCCGTTCGTGGAGCGCAGACGGCTGCAGAGCTGGATCATAATCTGCTTGGCGATGTCGTAGTGCGCACGCATCATCAGATGGAAGCTCTCGGAATTGACGGTGAGCAGTACGGTATCTTCCAGCGTCTCGGCCGTCGCGGAGCGCGGCTTCCCGTCGATGAGGGCCAGCTCGCCGAAGCTGTCTCCCGCCTGGAAGACGGCGAGCGTCTTCTGCAGGCCTTGCCGGCTGGAAGTATAGATTTTGACCGTTCCCCGCATGACGATACAGAATGTATCGCCCGGCTCGCCTTGCTGGAAGAGCGTCGTATGCGGGTGATATTCGCGGCGAGAGGTGATGGAAGCGACGATATCGAGCTGTTCATCGCTGAGATCAGTGAATAATGGAACCCTTTTCAGTAACTCTATCATGTCTACTCCCTCTTTTGTCCGTAAGCATTTTGTACTAGTGTATCACATATCTGAGGAATAAATATAGGAGGAGCGATACCCATGACGGAAAAATTATCTACGCGCCGCGATGCCCGTTCCCGCGCCGCATTTGAGGAAGCCAAGCAGTACATACCTGGCGGCGTGAACAGCCCGGTCCGGGCCTTCAAATCGGTCGGCCTGACTCCGGTCTACGTGGAGCGCGGCAGCGGCTCCCGCATTTTTGATATCGACGGCAACGAATTTATCGATTATGTCTGCTCCTGGGGACCGCTTATCGTCGGGCATGCCCATCCGCAGGTCGTGCAGGCGGTTCAGGAGACGGCGGCCAAGGGGACGAGCTTCGGCGCTCCGACCGAGCTGGAGACGATGATGGCCAAGACGGTGGTGGAGCGGGTGCCTTCCGTCGATATCGTGCGTATGGTCAATTCCGGCACGGAAGCGACGATGAGCGCGCTTCGCCTCGCCCGCGGCATTACGAAGCGAAGCAAAATATTAAAGTTCGAAGGCTCCTATCACGGACATGCGGACAGCCTGCTCATTAAGGCGGGCTCCGGCGTGGCGACGTTGGGCCTCCCCGACAGTCCGGGCGTGCCGGAAGGCGTGGCCAGCAATACGATTACGGTGCCGTACAACGACCTGGAAGGCGTCAAGCTTGCCTTCGAACGCTTCGGCGAGGAGCTGGCGTGCGTCATTGTCGAGCCGGTCGCCGGGAATATGGGCGTCGTGCCGCCGCAGCCGGGCTTCCTGGAAGGGCTTCGCTCGTTGACGGAGCAATACGGCAGCCTGCTTATCTTCGATGAAGTCATGACCGGCTTCCGCGTGGGCTATCACTGCGCGCAAGGCCGCTTCGGCGTTACGCCGGATCTGACGTGCTTCGGCAAGGTCATCGGCGGAGGCTTGCCGGTCGGCGCTTACGGCGGCAAGCGGGAATATATGGAGCAGGTGGCGCCGAGCGGACCGATTTATCAGGCGGGCACGCTGAGCGGCAACCCGCTGGCGATGGCGGCCGGCTATACGACGCTGTCGCTGCTGACGCCGGAAGTGTACGAGGAGCTCGAGCGCAAGGCGGCCAAGCTCGAGGAAGGCTTCCTGCGGAACGCCCGCGATACCGGCATCGCCTGCACGATTAACCGGGTCGGTTCGATGGTCTGCCCTTTCTTCACCGATCAGCCGGTCACCAATTTCGATTCCGCGCGCACCTCCGATCTGGAGCGTTTCCGCCGCTATTTTGCCGAGCTGCTTAATCGGGGCGTCAGCATCGCGCCATCCCAGTTCGAAGGCATGTTCGTCTCGACGGCGCATACCGATCAGGATCTGGATGCGACGATCGAGGCCCATTATGAAGCATTAAAACGTCTGTAGGAGCATATCCGGCCCCGGGTGTCAGCCGAAGTTGACACGGCGGCCGGTTTTTTATGAACCGGAAGCGCAGCGTCACTCGCGGCTGTCGGTACAGTCTAACGTCAAGCGGGGCGGGAAGTTCGTGGAACCGGATTAAAAGGAGGTCTTTGATGATGGCGATCGGATGGAGGCGGCGGGGCGAATGGGCGGAGTTCATGCCGGAGCGGCGCATACTGGCGTCGGAGGATGACTTGCGCGCATGGCTGCTGGAGACGCTTCGCATGCCGCCGAACATGCTGCGGCAGATGCTGGCGGAGGATAAAATCCGCACAGCCGGAGATCGGCTGCGGCTGCATCTGTTCCCGGAGGAAGCGATGACGACAGAGCCGGCGGATGAGCCCGCCGAGGTTCTCTATGAAGACGATGCCGTGCTGGTCGCTTACAAGCCGGCCGGAATGGCTGTGCATGCCACGACAACAGAGCAGGAGAGAAGGCGGAACAGTCTGGCGCATGCGGTTGCCTGCCATTACGCATGGACGGGCCAATCGCTGCGCGTCCGCCATATTCACCGCCTGGATACGGATACGACAGGTCCGGTGCTGATCGCGAAGCATGCGCTGCCGCATGCGGTATTGGATGCCGACATGCGCAGCAAGGCGATTCGCCGCAGCTATGCGGCGATCGTCCACGGGTGCCCGCGCACGCGCGCCGGGACGATCGATGCGCCGATCGGCAAGGATCGGCACCATCCGTCGCGCCGCCGCGTGAGCCCGACCGGCTCCCCTGCCATAACCCATTACGCCGTCGAGCAGGCCGGCCGGGAGCTGGCCCTGGTCAAGCTCCGGCTGGAGACCGGGAGGACGCATCAGATTCGGGCCCATATGAGACATATCGGCCACCCGCTGGCTGGAGACACGCTGTACGGCGGAGACGGCCGGCTGTTCGGGCGCCAGGCGCTTCACGGGGAAGCGCTGACCTTCCGCCATCCGCTGTCGGGCGAATGGCTGGAGATTCAGGCGCCGTGGCCCGAGGACATGGCGCGCCTGCGCCAAAAAATATAGTCATGCTCCTCCTTTTCCGTCCATATACATGAAGTAGTGAACCGAGTCTGATGTCGCGCCGGCCAAGAAGACATGCATCCGGGTCAGGGGAAGATTCGCGATCACGGCGGAGATCAGAAGTACTGCGGGAGGAGGAGCAGTCCGTGTATGAGGAAGCATATGGCTTAAGATTTGATATTTATGAACGGGTTCATTTATCCGACGATAGTGTCGGTATCGTCCAATTGGAAGAGGTTGAATTGACGCCCCACATTCAGGTGATCCCGGCCGGAGATCAAGTGACGGTGCGGGGCAGCCTGCTGCTGGCGGGCGTCTATGAGGGAGACGACGAAGGCCGGGTCAGCCAGTCGCTGGAGCATTGGATTCCGGTGGAGATTACGCTGCCGCTCAACCGGATTCGGAGCTTGGAGGATATTTCCGTCGACATTGAGCACTTCGATGTCGATCTGTTGTCTGCCCGTTCTCTTAACATTACGGGCATCTTGTCGCTCAAGGGCATCGCGATGGAGCCGGCGGAACCGTCAAGCTGGGAGCCGGAGCAATTCACGGTCGTCCATCAGACGGAGGAGGAGCGCGGAGAGGATGAACCGGAGTGGCTTCGGGATTACGGAGAAGAAGCGGCGCCGAGCCCGGAGGCGCTGGATGCCGTGGCCCGCATCCGTTCGTTGGCCGACGGCGCCGAGCAGCGCGAAGAAGAAGGGCAAGCTGTCCCCGAACCGGCAGCCGAGCCTGTGCGCGAGAAGACGTATTCCGATTATATTGATCAGATAGAAGAATCGAAGAAGGCTCCGGAGACAGCGGCAACGGAAGCGGAAGAGGCCGAACCGGAGCAGGACCCGGGCCGGACCGAGCTCACCTGGGATCATGCGCCATGGGCCTTTCCAAGCGTAACGGATTTGCCGCCTGCGGCGCCGAAGGCCGTGGCCGAAGCGGAGGCATCCGTGGAGGCATTCGGCACGGACAGAGGCCAGCAGGGCGAGCCGGAGCATCGTGGGCTCGACGAAGAGGAGGCCGCTGAACCGGAAGCGGAGGAGAAGCCGGCCGAAGCGCCTGCGGGCCGGACCGGCGAGGAGCCGGCGACGTGGAATCTGCCGCAGCCGCAGACGGCGGCAGCATCAGCGCCCGTGCCAGAGCCCGAGCCGGAGGCGAAGCCTGCGTCCGCGCCGAAGCTCGAGCCGGAGGCGAAGCCTGCGTCCGCGCCGAAGCCCGAGCCGGAGGCGAAGCCTGCGTCCGCGCCGAAGCTCGAGCCGAAGGCGAAGCCTGCGTCCGCGCCGAAGCCCGAGCCGGAGGCGAAGCCTGCGTCCGCGCCGGTGCCTGAGCCGGAGGCGAAGCCTGCGTCCGCGCCGGAGCCTGCGCTCGAGGCGCCGCCGGAGCCCCGGGCGGAAGAGAAGCCGGCCGAAGCGCCTGCATCGGTGGCATCCGCGGCACCCGCCGCCTCCGCACCCGCCGCCGAAGCCTCTAGCGCCGAAGCCTCCGTTGCAGAGGCGGACGTATCCGAAGAGCAGACGGCGGCGGAGGCCAATCCGCGCGAGGAACCGGAGGCCGAGCCGGCTGGGGATGCCGCCGCAGCCGCCAGCGCTGCGGACACCAAGCCGGAGATGAAGATCGCGATCAACAGCTCCAAGCCGGCAGACGCGCCGGCCGCGAGCGGAGTCGGCTTCAGCTCCCTGCTGCAATCAAGCCGGCAGACGAAGGAGCGGGAGCAGCGGGAAGCCGAGATGAAGCAGGCCGAGGAGGAAGCGGCGCTGGAAGCGGCCAAGGTGACGACCGGTGACGATGTGAAGTGGCAGTCCCTGTTCCTGCAGCGAGTGAACGATGAACACAGCTTCAAAAAGGTCCGCATGTGCATCGTCCAGCGCGAAGAGACGCTGGACACGATAGCGGATCGCTATCAGATGAATACGAATGAAATCGTGCTGTATAACCGCCTGCCCGACCAGAACGTGACGGAAGGCCAGGTGCTCTATATTCCGGTCACCTCTTGAACCGGGACACAATAGACCCGTCCGGCAAATCTCGCGGACGGGTCTTGTATGTGGTATGCGCATGCTGGGAAGGCCTGCCGCGAACTCAGTATACATCGAGCAGAAACCCGAGATACACGAGGAACAGCGCGAACAGCAAAAACACATCGAGTCCGGTTGGAAGAAGCAGCGTCCGGACAAACTGCAGGCAGATGAGCGGAAAGATGACTCCTTTTACCGAATAGCGAATACGCCACCACCAACGTTCCATGTGAGGACCACCTCCTATAGTACATGTTATGAAAGTGGAAAATCGGGATATGACTAATACGAAGAACGATTTGAACCCGTCTATTGACTGATGTGGAGAGCGAAGGTAAAATATATCGTAAACATGTGGTTGTCAGCGCTTGTCGCTGAAGCCGCGGAGCAAAGACGTCGAACAGGAAGAGTAAGCGTCAAGGCCCCTTACAGAGAGCAGAGCGATGAGGTGTAACGCCTGCAGGAGCGTCCCGCTGAAGTCACCTGGGAGTTGCCCGTTTGAACGCGTCACGGTAGTGTATGAGCCCGGTGCTCGACATGTGCCGCCGCGCGCTAGAAGGGGACGGCCGCAACCGTTACATGCAGTGGAGTGCCGCCGCGTTCATGCGCATCATGAGACGCTTGGCGGAATTAAAGGTGGTACCACGGAAGTTGAACCTTTCGTCCTTTGCGGCGGAAGGTTTTTTTATTTGTCATAACGGAGGGAATGCTTATGCCAGAAAGTCAGGAACAGTTGTCCATGCCGACCACATATGATCCGAAGGCGGCGGAACAGAAATGGTACGCCTATTGGCAGGAAGGCGAATATTTCAAAGCCGGACGCCGGCCGGATGCCGAACCTTACACAATTGTGATCCCGCCGCCGAACGTAACCGGGATGCTGCATATCGGGCATGCGCTCGATTTTACGCTGCAGGACATTATTATCCGATCCAAGCGGATGCAGGGCTATGATGCCCTTTGGCTGCCCGGTTCCGACCATGCCGGCATCGCGACGCAGACCAAGGTGGAGCAGAAGCTGCGGGAAGAAGGGCTCTCCCGCTACGATCTGGGCCGCGAGAAATTCCTGGAGCGCGTCTGGGAGTGGAAAGGCGCCTATGCGGAGACGATTCGCGAGCAGTGGGCGAAGATGGGCTTCTCGCTCGACTATTCCCGCGAGCGCTTCACGCTTGATGAAGGGCTGTCCCGCGCGGTTCGGGAAGTATTCGTGAAGCTGTACGAGAAAGGGCTCATTTACCGCGGCAAGTACATTATTAACTGGGATCCGGCAGCCCGCACGGCGCTGTCCGATATCGAGGTCGAATATAAGGAAGTGCAGGGCCACCTCTATCATTTGAAGTATCCGCTCAAGGACGGCAGCGGTTCGATTACGGTCGCGACGACCCGTCCGGAGACGATGCTGGGTGACACCGCGGTAGCCGTTCATCCGGAGGACGAGCGCTACAAGCATATGATCGGCAAGATGCTGGTGCTGCCGATTGTCGGCCGGGAGATTCCGATTATCGCCGACGACTACGTCGACAAGGAATTCGGCAGCGGCGCCGTGAAGATTACGCCGGCGCACGACCCGAACGACTTCGAGATGGGGCTGCGCCACGACCTGCCGCAGATTAATGTCATGGATGAGAGCGGCACGATGAATGAGGCGGCCGGCTCCTATCAAGGACTGGATCGCGGGGAGTGCCGCAAGCGGATTGTCAAGGATCTAGAAGGGCAAGGCGTGCTCATCAAGATCGAGGACCATGTCCATCAAGTCGGGCACAGCGAGCGGACGGGCGCGGTCGTCGAGCCGTACTTGTCGACGCAGTGGTTCGTCAAGATGAAGCCGCTGGCCGAGGCCGCTATCGAGGCGCAGAAGAACGGCCAAGGTGTCCGCTTCGTACCGGAGCGCTTCGAGAAGACGTATCTGCAGTGGATCGAAAATGTGCGCGACTGGTGCATTTCCCGCCAGCTCTGGTGGGGGCACCGCATTCCGGCTTGGTACTGCGAGGACTGCGGACATATGACCGTCGCGCGTGAAGATGCCGCTTCCTGCTCCTCCTGCGGCAGCGCGAAGCTGAGACAGGACGAGGATGTGCTGGACACCTGGTTCAGTTCGGCCTTGTGGCCGTTCTCTACGCTCGGCTGGCCGGAGCAGACGGACGATCTGAAGCGTTATTATCCGACGAGCGTGCTGGTGACGGGCTATGACATTATTTATTTCTGGGTGGCCCGCATGATCTTCACCGCGCTTGAATTCACGGGCGAGATTCCGTTCAAGGATGTGCTCATGCACGGCTTGGTGCGGGATGCCGACGGCCGCAAAATGTCGAAGTCGCTCGGCAACGGCGTCGATCCGCTTCAAGTTATCGAGAAATACGGCGCGGATGCGATGCGCTTCATGATCTCGACGAGCAGCACGCCGGGCCAGGATTTGCGCTTCCGTTGGGAACGGGTGGAGCAGGCGCGCAATTTCGCGAACAAGATCTGGAACGCGTCCCGCTTCGCCTTGATGAACCTGGAAGGCTTCACTTATGAAGACATTGATCTGTCCGGCAAGCTCGGCACCGCGGATCGCTGGATTCTCCACCGCCTGAACGAGACGGCACGCGACATTACGCGTCTGATGGACGCCTATGAATTCGGGGAGACCGGCCGCGTCCTGTACAACTTCATCTGGGACGATCTGTGCGACTGGTATATCGAATTCGCCAAGCTCAGCCTGTATAACGGCGATGCGGCGGCCAAGAAGACGACGCAATCGGTGCTTGCCTACGTCCTCGATCGGACGCTGCGCATGATTCATCCGTTCATGCCGTTCATCTCCGAGGAGATATGGCAGCATCTCCCGCATGAGGGCGAGACGATTACGCTGGCGGCCTGGCCGGAATATGACGCCGCCTTCGAAGCGCCGGATGCCGAGCGCGAGATGTCGCTCCTTATGGATATGATCCGGGCGGTGCGGAATATTCGGGCGGAAGTGAATGTGCCGATGAGCAAAAAAATCGAGCTTCTCGTCAAGCCGGCGAATGCGGAATATGAACGGAACATTAACGACAATCTCGAGTACGTGGAACGCTTCTGTGGCACGTCCAAGCTCTCCGTCGACCTGAATGCGGCCGCCCCGGGCAAGGCGATGACGGCCGTCGTGACGGGAGCCGAGCTGTACCTGCCGCTCGCGGGCCTCATCGACATCGAGCAAGAGATCGCGCGGCTGGAGAAAGAGGCCGAGCATCTGAACAAGGAAGTGGAGCGCGTCGAGAAAAAGCTGTCCAACGAGGGCTTTATGGCGAAGGCGCCGGAGAAGGTCGTGGCGGAAGAGCGCGCGAAGCTGCAGGATTACAGCGGCAAGCGCGACAAGGTGATGGCGCGCATTGCGGAATTGAGAGAAGTGTAATCGAGATTGCCATTGAACGGCCGAACCGCTGGGGATCCGTCTCCATGACGGTTCGGCCGTCGATGAGTTCATAGGTAAGGATGAATTGCTTATGTCGGACAACCAACGAACGAACCTGTCTGCTGCCACGGACTCCTTCGCGACGGCGGAAGCTGCCATTGACTGGATTAATTCTTTGATTCCTTTTGGCATCCGTCCCGGGTTGGAGCGGGTCGAGCTCATGATGGAGAAGCTCGGCCATCCGCATCGCCGCCTGAAGTTCATCCATGTGGCCGGAACGAACGGCAAAGGCTCCACCTGCGCGCTGCTGACCAGCGTGCTGATGGCCAACGGCTACGATGTCGGCACCTTCACTTCGCCGTACATTGAGAAATTTACGAACCGCTTCAAATACAATAATGAAGATATTCCGGAGGAGACGCTGCTCCGCCTGGCCAATGAATTGAAGCCGCTGGTGGACGAGATCGCGGCGACGCCGCTCGGCTCGCCGACGATGTTCGAGGTCTCGACGGTGCTGGCCATTTGCTACTATGCAAAGGTGGCTTTCCCTGACGTTGTCGTCCTCGAGACCGGATTGGGCGGGCGGCTGGACGTTACCAATATCGTGACGCCCATCGTCTCGGTGATTACGAATATCGGGCATGATCATATGGATATTTTGGGCGACACGATCGAGCAGGTGGCGGCGGAGAAGGCCGGCATTATCAAGTCCGGCGTCCCGATTGTCAGCACGGTGGAGCAGCCGGAGGCGATTGAGGTCATCCGCCGCACGGCCGCGGAGCGGCGCTCCACGCTGTACTTGATGGGCGAACAGTTCCGCTTCGAGGCGCTCCATTCCATGGAGAACGAGCAGACCTTCCATTTCTATGGGCCGTTCCGGGAACTGGAGAACTTGACGATTACGCTGAATGGGGCGCATCAGATGAAGAATGCCGCCGCGGCGCTGATGGCGCTCGAGGTGCTGAGACAGTATATGGCCTTCCGGGTGGATGACGAGGAGCTTCGGACAGGTCTCCGGAGCGCGGCCTGGCCGGGAAGACTGGAGATGGTAAGCGAAGAGCCCCGCATCCTGCTGGACGGAGCTCATAATCCGGAAGGGGCGGAGACGCTCGCTCAGGCGCTGCGCGACACGTACCGTTACAAACGGCTGCACGTGATGATGGGGATGCTGTCCACCAAGAATCATCATGATGTGCTGCGTCATATACTTCCTTTAGCGGATACTCTCATTTTTACGGAACCTGATTTCCGCAAGAAGATGAGTGCGGAGAACTTGAGTCATATTGCAGAAGAATTGCTGGCAACAGCCTCGCGCCGCCCACAGATTGCAGTAGAGCCGAACTGGCGCGAGTCCCTAGAACGGCTCAAGGCGATGACCGAACCAGGCGATCTGGCGGTGGTCACCGGCACATTATATCTGATTGCGGACGTTCGCTCGTACGTCTTGCATCGGACCGAATCGGAAAAAGGTTGGTGAGTTCGTGTGAGGACGACGGAACATATTCATTTTATCGGTATCGGGGGCTATGGAATGAGCGCCATCGCCCGCGTCATGCTGCAAATGGGATACGCCGTCTCCGGGTCCGACGTTGCCGCATCCGAGGCGACGGCGAAGCTGCAGGCGCAAGGAGCGGCGGTACATATCGGGCATGATGCCGAATATGTCGCAGATGCCGACATTGCCGTATACTCTACGGCTTGTCCTGCCGATAATGTGGAGCGCATCGCGGCGGAGCGGCGGGGGATTCCCGTCCTGCATCGTTCACAGATGCTGGCGAAGCTGCTGAATGCGAAGAAGGGCGTGGCGGTCGCCGGGGCGCACGGCAAGACGACGACCTCGTCGATGATTGCGTTCGTGCTGGAGCGCTGCGGGGCCGATCCGACATATATTATCGGAGGAGAGGTGACGAACCTGGGCACCAACGCCCGGGCGGGCAGCGGCCAATTCGTCGTCGCCGAGGCCGATGAGAGCGATGGCTCGTTTCTCGCTTACCAGCCTTTTATTCCGGTTGTTACGAATATTGAAGCGGATCATTTGGAGAACTATGATGGAGATTTCGAGCGGCTCAAGGCGGCGTATGTCCAGTTCCTGTCCCAGCGCAATCCGGATGGGATCGCCGTGCTGTGCGCCGATGATCCGATCCTGCGCGGCATGGCGGCACGGCTTGGGCAAGGGGTCGTCACCTACGGCATCGACGAGGCTGCCGACTATTCGGCGGACGAGATCTACGCCGCGGGTCAGGGCATGACGTTCCGGATGCGCCATCGCGGCGAGACGCTGGGCAGCGTCCGTCTGTCCATACCGGGACGGCACAATGTGCTGAACGCGATGGCTGCGCTGATCGTCGCGATGCAGGCGGGAATCGCCTTCGAGAGAGCTGCCAGCGCGATTACCGAATTTATCGGCGCGAAGCGCCGCTTCCAAGTTGTCGGGGAAGAGGGCGGCATTCTGGTCGTCGATGATTATGCTCATCATCCGACAGAGATTGAAGCGACCCTGGCGGCGGCCAAGGCGACCGGACGCCGGCTCGTGGCTGTATTTCAGCCGCAGCGGTATTCGCGGACCTATTTCCTGTTCGAGCAGTTCAGCCGCGCCTTCAGGGAGGCGGATGAATTGATTGTGACCGATATTTATTCGCCGGCGGGAGAGAAGCCGATTGAAGGCGTTACGGCCGCCGCGCTCGTGAACCGGATTCGGGAGAACAGCAACGGGCAGGCGCAATATATCGCCAGCAAGGACGACGCGCTGGAGCGGCTGAAGGCGCTCGTCCAGCCGGGGGATCTGGTGCTGACGATGGGCGCGGGCGATATCTGGAAGACCGCATACGCATTGACTGCGGCTGTAAAAGAGCGGATGTAGCTGAAACGACAGAAGGAGACCATTCCGGCGGAACGGTCTCCTTTTTTCTTGTGGCGTGCCCAGCGAAGCACGCATCATCTAGCCGGTGAAAGTCCGGTCACGGGAGGAGCCAAGTCCCCGTGTAGCTAGGATACCTGCGTACGGAGAAATCTGTACGTAGAAGCGCATCGACGAAAGTACCTGTCGGAGACAGGGCGAGCAACAGGCCAGGCCGTAACATGAAGTGAATCCTGCCGCGTCGTCAAAAAGGCCTCGCAAGAGGGAAAAGAGGAAGCCGAGTCCCGCGCATATGGACGAAGGCCAAGGAAGCTGGTTAGAACTTGGAGCGGCAGCGAAGAATCCTCCGGCGTATGGGGAGCGGCATGGTCTGAAAGAGGATGCAGTGAACTGGGGAGACCCTCCCCTGCACGAAAAAAAATTTTTTTTTCGTAGCGAGATGCTCTATAAGCCTGAGAGCGAAGTGAGTCATCTGCAGGAAGGGAGTCCGAGGGGCTCATACTACCAGGGAACGCAGGACAGCACAACCTGCGGGAGGGAAGGGGCCCTGCTTTGTTCAAGCTTTTGGAGGAGGTACGAGTGAGTGAATGCCAAGCGGCTAACGACACCGAAAGAAAAAGTTCAACAACTCCGAGAAAAGCTAGGTCATGCTGCCAAGACGAGCAAGAGTAGAAGATTCCATGCGTTGTACGACAAGGTATGCCGGTGCGGCATGTCTCATTCGAGGAACAGGTCAAATGGCTCAATCCGAAAATCCAAGGGTGGAAGAATTACTACACAACACCATTTAGCACGAAATGGATGACTAAGTTAGACTGGTATATCCGGCAACGTCTGACGAAATGGTATGCAAAGAAACGCCAGCGTAAATGCTGGCGTGGTTCCGGATACGAAGTGAAGATGCTGTGTCAAATGCATGGATTAAAGACACTATTGTGAGTTGCATGCACATGAATGACGAACATCGGAAAGCCGTATGAGGGAAAACCTCACGTACGGTTTGATGAGGAGGGGCTGAATATCTCAGCCCTTTACTCTAGAGGATAACCAAATGAGCGGTTCGTCTGGCGGCGTCTGCCAGAGCTCTGTCTTCAGCCAGGGCCTAGTCCCTGTCCAATTCGATGTCACGCACCCTGCGGTACGCGATGACGACGATGATATTCCGGCCCCGGCGGCGGATGCGCAGACGGAAGGTCGTCACTCCCGCCGAGACAATGACTCCTTCAATATCAAGGCCGCTGACCAGCTCGATATCGACTCTCCGGCCAATATTTCGGCGCACGAAGCGGCGTACCTGGCGAGGCGTCAACACATTGTTTATTTTCATGCTTCCCCCCTCCTTTCGCTGTGCTACGTTATCTTATGATTTGCCCGGAGGCGGGACCTCGGCGAATCTAGCATGCGATATGCCTTTTTTCATTTTCATAGACAGAGCAGGTTCTAATGCCTTGCAATCTATCATAGATTTCATAGTAAAGAAGAGGACAAGGTGAGGTGGAGCATGATGAATCGTTCGCACAGCAAAATGACATTCCGGTTCGGCGATTCCGGAACGGCATCCGGCCGGGAGCAGCACGAGCGGGACAGCCGGGAGCAGGGGAACTTTGAGCAGACGGTCAATGCGATAGATAAGATTGCCGAAGAATCAGGGGCGCTGCCGGACGGTCCGGGAGCGGAAGAAGCAGCGGATATGCACGGGCGGGCGCCTCTGGCAGGGGAAGGTGACCCCGGAAGCCCCGCCGGCGGAGACGAGGACGAAATACGCCGAATCGAGACCTTCATCCGGGAATCGGACAAGGAGTCCTCCCAGCGTTATCCGCTTCCGGTCTCTATCGCCGATCCGGCGGGCGAATCGATGAGCGAGCAAGGGGAGTGGACGTGGAACGGGGTGCATACTCGTACCCGCAAGCCGTCCCTGTGGAAGGTGCTCGCTTCCGTGACCGGGGCATTGGCGACGGGGGCGGTGTTCGGCTTTATCGCCCTCTCCCTGTTCAAGGGGGAAGTGAAGCTGCCGGATCCGACGGCGGGGCTGCCGGATCTGTCCGCGCAAGCGGGGCAGACGCCTGACGGCGGGAAGAAGGCTCAGACCGCCTCGGACAAGCCGCCGGCGGACCAGGCCGCCATTCCGGCCGCGGCGCAGCCGGCAGCCGGCAATGAGGACAAATCGGAAGCGGCTTGGCAAGCGGCCGGCGTCTACGTTACCGACGTGAACATTCCGGAGAAGACGTTCTATATGCTTCAATATGGAGTTTTCGACAAGCCGGAAGGAGCCAAGACGGCGATAGGCGAGCTGCGTGATAAGGGAATGGCGGCGATGGAGGAGCAGGAAGGGCAGCATCGCGTCTACGCCGCTATCGCTTCCGCGCGCGAGGAGGCGATGAGCTTGAGCCAACTGCTCAAGAACCGCCAGATCGACTTGTATGTGCGGGAGATGAGCCGGCCGGCCTTGACGAAGCTCGCCTTCCAGGGGAATGCCGCCGATGTGGAGCGGTTCATCGCAGACAGCGACAAGGTCATCGGCTGGCTTATGGAGCAATCGGTTGCTCATCTGGAGGGAACCGAATCCGCGGCCTTCGCGGCGGAAGACACTGAGCGGCTGCGGGAGCAGCATCTGCAGTGGACCCAGCACATGAGCAAGGTGCAGAAGGGCCAGCCGAAGCAGTCCGCCGATGCCTGGACGAAGCTGGTGCAGGCGATGAACACGGCGATTAGCGCCGTCAATGAGTATAACAAGCAGCCGTCCACCTCGCATCTGTGGAGCATTCAGCAAGCGGTGATGCAGTATTTATCTGCGGAACGCTCCTGGCTGGATACAATGAAGGCGTAGCCTCGAGGCGTACAGCAAAGCAAAAAGCCGGCATCAGCCGGCTTCTTCTCTGTACAGGCGCGATCTCTAAAGATCAGTTGGCGGGAGGAGCCGTAATTTCTTCGATGCGCGACAGCACGTCCTGCGTCAGCGCGATGCCGGAAGCCATGACATTTTCCTTCACTTGCTCCGGCCGGCTGGCTCCGACGAGGGCGCTGGATACATTGCTCTGGCGCAGTATCCAGGCGATGGCCAACTGCCCGACCGTTATATTCAGCTCCCCGGCCAGCTCTGCGAGCCGCCGGACCTGATCGATCCGTTCCGGCGTAATTCCTTTGCGCATCCCTTCGAGCTTGGAGGCGCGGCTGTCTTCCGGGAATGCCGAGGCGGAGCTGTACTTTCCGGTCAGCAAGCCTTGGGCCAACGGCGAGTAGACGACTTGTCCAATTCCGTTCCGCTCGCCGAATGGAATGATTTCTTTCTCGATATGACGGTCGAACAGATTGTATACGGGCTGGTTGACGACGATCCGGTCCAGCAAATAGCGATCGGCGATCGCCAACGCTTCCGCCATCTGAGCCGCCGTCCACATGCTGACCCCGACGTATAAAATTTTGCCTTGGCGGAGGAGATCGTCCAGGGCGCGCAGCGTTTCTTCCATCGGCGTCTGATCGTCGAAGCGGTGGCAGTAATACAAATCGATATAATCATGCCCGAGCCGCTTCAAGCTTGCGTGGCATTGCTCCGTAACGTGCTTGCGGGACAGCCCGCGATCATTAGGGCCGTCGCCCATGGCGCCGAATACTTTCGTAGCCAGCACATAGGATTCGCGGGGATAGGCTTTTAGCGTCTCGCCGACGACCTTCTCCGCCTCGCCGCGCTCGTATACATTGGCGGTGTCGAAAAAGTTCACGCCCAGCTCATAGGCGGACTCTATCGCCTGCACGGCGTTTTGACGTTCCACGTATCCTCCGTAGGTCAGCCAACTTCCGAGACTGATCTCGCTTACTTTCAGCCCGCTTGCTCCCAATCTGCGATATTGCATGCTTCCAACCTCCTAGACTCCGTTATGATGATGATTGCTGAGATAGACCTCATTCTATTGTAAAAGAAGTCATCGGCGTTTGGGAAGCGGAGTTATGCGAACGATTGGCGTTTATCTCAACATTTTCCTCCGTAACTTTGGGGCGCTCCGCACGTCTAACCTAAGGATACACCATGCCTCTGCGCCGCCCTGGCGCGCTTCTGGAACATTTCCACAAACTCCCGGCATTTTTTGCGCCAAATGGAACAGGAAAGCGTTTGTTTCAAAGTCAACTTCCGCGTATAATAAAAATGGTGTCAAAAAATGGCGAGGAGCGGATGAACATGGCAATGCAGACACAACAACAACTTGAATTGATTTTGGCTTCATCCTCCCCTCGCAGGCAGGAATTGATTCGCGCTCTGGGCCTTCCTTATTCGGTCCAGCCCAGCGATGCTGACGAGACGGTGCCTCCCGGATGGCCGCCTGATCGCATCGTCGAACAATTGGCCTTGCGCAAGGCCGATGCGGTGGCCCTCGGGCGGCGCAGCGAAGGGAAGGACGGCATCGTCGTCGGTTCGGATACGATCGTCGTGCTTGACGGCGCGGTGCTCGGCAAGCCGGAGAACGAGGCGGATGCGGAGCGGGCGCTTACGGCGCTTCAGGGACGATCGCATGAAGTATATACCGGCGTCGCCCTCGTCCAGGTATCCGACGGGCGGACAGCCGTGAGCCATCGGGCCACGGTCGTACATATGAAGCCCTGCAGCACGGAGCGGATCCGCCGTTATATCGCGACGGGAGAGCCGATGGACAAAGCCGGCTCCTACGGCATACAAGGCGTCGGAGCCACGTTAGTCGAGCGAATCGAAGGTTGTTATTTCAATGTAGTAGGTCTTCCGTTATCGCTCCTGACCGATATGCTTGAGCCATTCGGAATCAGAGTGCCTTAGAACGCCGGGAGTCCGGCAGGCAAGAAGCTTGGGATAGGAATGCCGCAATCCACTATTCAGGAGGTTGTGCGACATGGAACATCACCCGCTTCTTCGCGATCTGCCCCATGGCGAGCGCCCGAGAGAGCGCATGCTGCAGTACGGGGCGGAAGCGTTAAGCCATGCGGAATTATTGGCGATTTTGCTGCGGACAGGGACGAAGGACGAATCGGCCGTCGTCCTGGCGCAGCGCATTTTGAACCGGGCAGGCCATTTGCGTTACTTGCCCGATCTGTCGGTGACCGAGCTGACGCAGACCCGCGGAGTCGGCCTCGTGAAGGCGATTCAGCTCAAGGCCGGCTTGGAGCTGGGCAGGCGCATGGCGCGATCGCGCAGCAATGACGCGATTACGATCCGGCGGCCGCAGGATGCGGCGGAATGGCTGATGGAATCGATGCGTTACTATCAGCAGGAGCATTTTGTTTGTCTTTTCTTGAATACGAAAAACCGGATTATTGCTCAACAAACGATTACGATTGGCATATTAGACGCCTCTCTCGTTCATCCGCGCGAAGTGTATCGCGCCGCCTTGAAATACGGGGCGGCCTCCATCATTTGCGCGCATAATCATCCGAGCGGCGATCCGACGCCGAGCCCGGAAGACGCGTCCATCACCAGACGGCTCGTCGAGGCGGGCCAGATTGTCGGCATCGATCTGCTGGACCACTTGGTCATCGGAGATAATCAATATGTGAGTTTGAAGGAACGCGGACTCATGTAATATAATGATTGAGATTAAGGCTATAAAAAGGAGATTGACAACATGCTAGGTGGCTTTACAAAAGACTTGGGAATTGACTTGGGAACAGCCAATACATTGGTATATATTCGTGGCAAAGGAATCGTTGTACGCGAGCCGTCCGTCGTCGCTATCCGTACGGATACGAAGACGATCGAGGCGGTCGGTGAAGCCGCCAAGAAGATGATCGGCCGGACGCCGGGCAATATTCGGGCTATCCGTCCGATGAAGGACGGCGTTATCGCCGACTTCGACACGACCTCCACGATGATTAAATATTTCATCCGGCAAGCGCAGAAGCAGCGTTCGCTCTTCCCGCGCCATCCGAATGTGATGGTCTGCGTGCCGTCGGGCATTACGGCCGTCGAGCAGCGCGCGGTGGAAGACGCGACGAAGCAAGCGGGGGCCAGAGACGCCTACACGATCGAGGAGCCGTTCGCGGCGGCGATCGGGGCCGATCTGCCGGTATGGGAGCCGACGGGTAGCATGGTTGTCGATATCGGCGGCGGTACGACGGAAGTCGCCGTCATCTCGCTTGGCGGGATTGTTACCTGCCGCTCCGTCCGGGTTGCGGGCGATGAGATGGATGAATCGATCATTCAATACATCAAGCGCCAATATAATATGATGATTGGGGAGCGCACGGCGGAGCAGCTGAAAATGGATTTGGGCTCCGCGATGGAATTGGACGAGGTGGAGACGATGGAGATTCGGGGGCGCGATCTGCTGACCGGGTTGCCTAAGACGCTGTCCATCTCTTCGAATGAGATTACCGACGCGCTGCTGGATACGATCAACTCGATCGTGGAAGCGGTCAAGGTGACGCTGGAGAAATGTCCGCCGGAGCTGGCAGCCGATATTATGGATCGGGGCATTGTCCTCACGGGCGGCGGAGCGCTGCTTCGCAACCTCGACAAGCTGCTGGCGCGCGAGACCGGGATGCCGGTCATCGTGGCAGAGAACCCGCTGGATTGCGTCGCTATCGGTACCGGGCGCGCGCTCGACAATATTCACTTGTTCAAGGGACGCGGAAGCTCCGGCCTTCGCTCCACGCGATAACCAAGCTATCGGCCCCGCGCTGGTCCGTTCCCTCGGCGCGGGCTCTATTTCGAGGAGGAACGAGTACCGTTTTACGATGAGAAGGTGTTGAGACTGTTTAAGCTGTTGGGGAACAAACGGTTAATCATTCTATTGTTCGGAATTATTTTGTTTATCGCATTGATGGGCTTCACCTTGGGCGGACGGCTGAAGATGTCGTGGCCGGAGAAAATCGTGCACGATACGGTAACGTTCGTGCAGCAGCTGGTGTATAAGCCGGCTTCCTATATAGCCAATTTTTTTCACGATATCGCGACCTTGAAGGAACTGCATGAAGAGAATGAGCGTCTGAAGATTGTGGAGGCCCATTATATACGCGACAAAGCTTATTACAGCGAAGTTCAGTCGAGGAACGAGTTGCTGATGGAGGCGCTGAACTTCACCAAGCGCCAGAAGCAGTTGAACCTGCCGTATGACTACTGGATTGCCCAAGTGTCCTCCATTAACGTGGCCGATCCGTTCAACCAGACGCTGAATCTCAATCTTGGGGAGATCAACGGCGTCCGCCAAGGGATGCCTGTCATCTCTGTCGATGGCGTAGTGGGGACGATCAGCCGCGTGTACGAATTCTCCTCCACCGTGCAGCTGTTGACCAATCTGGACGAGAAGGACCCGAATTCGCGCCCGATCTCGGCGACAGTGCTTGGCAAGAGCGATTCCTTCGGCATGATAGAATCATATGATCACAGCAGCGGCACCTTCACGATGACACGGATAGAAGAGAACGACAAGGTGAAGGTGGGAGATACGATTATCTCCTCCGGCTTCGGCGGAGTATTCCCGGGCGGACTGGTTATCGGCACCGTCGTCTCTCTGCAGCAAGGAGACCTTGGACTGACGCGTACCGCTACCATCGAACCGGCAGCCAACTATCGCGACTGGCGCTATCTGTTCATCGTCTTCACGCCAGATCCGGAAGAGAACGGCTCGAAGAAAGAGGATAAGTGATGAACCGGAATTGGATGATTGGCTTCATGTTCGTGCTGTTCATATTGGAGGGGACGCTGCTTCCGCTCATCATTCCGGATATGTGGCAGGGGCGCATTATTCCGCAGTTCGTCTTCATCGCAGTGCTCTATCACGGCATCTATCAGCATCGTCACACGGCGCTTATTATGGGACTCGCGTTCGGATTTATGCAGGACATCGTATACTATGGGCATATGATTGGCCCGCATGCGTTCAGCATGGGGCTGCTCGGCTATTTGGCAGGGCTTCTCTTTCCCGGACGGAATATCACGCTCATACCGATGATGGCGGCGGCGGTCATGGGAAGCTTCTTGTACCAGACGATACTGTTCGCTATCTATTCGCTGTTCAACTTGAGCAAAATGACGTATGACGCTGCGCTTTTCGACTATTTGATTCCGAGTCTGTTCGTACAGCTGCTGTTTGCGCTTGCGATCTACGTTCCGATGCGGAAATGGTTCGATCTTCAGTCGGGAACCGCTGAAAATGAACAAGACTAAGCAGCCGTCTTTGGGCACTTCGTCCAGGCGGCTGATGCTGTTTTCAAGCGCGGCTCCGGTGCTGAAGCCGGGCGGGATAGAAGATATGTCCGTCAGCCTCGATCGCTCCTCTTCGAGGGGCGTCGACAGAGGTTTTTCTTACGATTCACGGCTTTCTTGCAGGAACTTTTCTTATCCGTCACGAAAAAGATAACCGTGGGGAGGGACATTTCATGACGGCCAAGCCATTGGTAACGATTAAAGGCATGAAAGACGGCCTCGTGTTCCTGCTTGACGATCAGTGCGAATTTACAGACTTGTTGCAAGAATTGCGCGACAAGCTTGACCATACACCGCATTTTTTCGACGGACCGCTTGTGTATGTCGATGTCAAGTTAGGAGCCCGTACCACTGCCGATGAGCAAAAGACAGAGATGCTCAACATTTTGAGGCAGCGGGGGAATCTGCTAATCCGATCGCTGGAATCGGATGCCGATGTCAAGAAGGAAGCGCAAGGGTACCGCGTTCACACGATGACCGGAATGGTTCGCTCGGGGCAGGTGCTCCGGCATGACGGGCATCTGCTGTTCCTTGGCGATGTCAATCCGGGCGGAATGATCATAAGCAGCGGAGACATATTCGTATTCGGAGCCCTGCGGGGCACAGCCCATGCCGGCGTCGATGGAGAGACCGGCGCGGTCATCGCCGCTTCGCTGTTTGCGCCGACGCAGCTGCGCATCGCGGATGTCATCAGCCGCCCGCCGGACGAATGGGGGGTATCGCAGGCTCATATGGAATTTGCGTATATCCATGACGGCATGATGCAAATTGACAAAATCTCGCAGCTTCATCGCGTCCGCAAGGACATTACTTTGTTCAAAGGAGTGTAGAAGAACTATGGGAGAGGCTATCGTCGTCACTTCGGGGAAAGGCGGCGTCGGCAAGACGACGACGTCGGCGAATTTGGGGACCGCGCTCGCTCTGCTCGGCAAAAAAGTATGCATGGTCGATACCGATATCGGCTTGCGCAACCTCGATGTCGTCATGGGGCTGGAGAATCGCATCATCTATGATATATGCGACGTGGCCGACGGCCGCTGCCGATTGAACCAAGCGCTTGTCAAGGACAAGCGGTTCGATGAATTATACATGCTGCCTGCCGCCCAGACCAAAGACAAGGATGCGGTCTCGCCGGAGCAAGTAAAGGATATCATTCTCGAATTAAAGAAGGAATACGAATATATTATTATCGATTGCCCTGCCGGCATCGAACAAGGCTTCAAAAATGCCATCGCCGGGGCGGACCGCGCGATTGTCGTTACGACTCCGGAGAATGCGGCCGTACGCGATGCCGATCGCATTATCGGCCTGCTGGAAAATGCGAATGTCGGCTCGCCGAAGCTGATCGTGAACCGCATCCGCTCCAGCATGGTGAAGAGCGGTGAGATGCTGGATCTGGACGATATTTTGCAGGTGCTGAATATCGAACTGCTCGGGATCGTGCCGGATGACGAACTCGTCATTCGGGCCGCGAATGCTGGGGAGCCGACCGTAATGAACCCGGATTCCCGCGCCGCGGTCGCTTACCGCAATATCGCCCGGCGCATTCTGGGGGATACGGTTCCGTTGATGCCGCTTGATCAGAAGAAGGGCGTGCTGACGCGGATGAAGAAGTTTTTTGGGATGGGTTGATGAGCATTGCTTAACAAACTAAAACGGATTGATTGGGTTATCGTTGGAATTTTGCTTGTGTTTTCGGTTTTCAGCCCGCTTGTCATTTATAGTGCGACCCACGGGGGAGATCCGAGCTTTGCCAATACGGCGATGAAGACGGTTGTTTTCTATGGGGCCGGCTTTGTCGTCCTGTTCGGAACCGCGTTGTTCGATTACCGGATTTTGCTGAAAATATGGCCGGTTACGATGGGAGTAACGGTCCTGCTGCTCGTCGGCATCTTCTTTTTCGGCTCCAATCTAAACGGCGCAATTGGCTGGTACAATATTGGGACGTTCTCGTTCCAGCCGGCGGAGATAGCCAAGATTGCGCTTATTTTCGCCTTGGCTCAGCTGCTGGGACGACGCGGCGGGGATCCGCTCACGTTCACCAAAGACTTGTTGCCGGTGGCGCTTGTGACGCTGGTGCCGTTCACGCTCGTCGTTGTCCAGCCGGATTTGGGCAATGCCATCATCTATATTGTTATTTTCATCGGCATGCTCTGGATCGGCGGGATTAAGCTGCGGCATGTGCTGATTGGTCTCGTGGCCGTCTCGCTGCTGGCCGGGTCGGTCTATGTTGCCTTCACGACGTTCCGTGAAGAGACCAAAGCGTTTTTTACCGATGTCGTCAAGCATCAGCACTGGTTCACGCGCATCGATACGTTCATTAATCCGTCCTTGGCATCGTCGGATGCCAATCATCAATCCAAATACGCCATGATCGCGATCGGCTCCGGAGGGTTGTCCGGAGACGGGTATATGAAGGGGGAATTGAAGCGAAGAAGCTTCATTCCATATACGTACTCGGACGCGATCTTCGTCGTCATCGGGGAGGAGTTCGGCTTCCAGGGCTCATCGATACTCCTGCTGCTCTATTTCTTATTGATATACAGGATGATTCTCATCGCCTTCCAGTGCTATGACTTGAGGGGCTCCTATATCATCATCGGCATCGTGTCCATGTTCGTATTTCAGATACTTGAAAATATCGGCATGATGATCGGTCTGATGCCGGTGACGGGGATTACGCTGCCCTTCATCAGCTACGGGGGAACTTCCTTGCTGCTGAATATGTTTTGCATCGGTTTGGTGATGAGCATACGCATATATCAAGAGAAGTATCAGATTGAAGACTGAAGATTCAAGTTTGAAGATTGAAGGAAGGAAGCCGGAACGGTATAGGCTGTCAAGAAGAGGCTTTACTGTCTGCATCCGCTTGGAGGATATAGACAGTAGGGCCTTTTTTGCCGTTGAAGGGATAGAAGAGCCAAGCAGGTTCTTCAACGCCCCTTGCGATGAGTATCCCCATACTTCAGAAGCAGAAGACAACGCAGCCTCTAATGGCCCGGCCCCCCCGGGAAAAACTCAGTAGACGTATGATCTACTTCTGTCTCTCATGTACCATATCCCCTTCTTTCTGTACCTTATGGATAATATCCCTGAAACTCAGGCAGTGGAGTGAGCCCGACTGCTTTTTATGAATGGTCTCCCTGAGCCTCAGGTTGCTACGCAAGGGGGGCATGCCTCCTAATAAAACCGCATGCCTCCTTATAAAGAGTATCTCTATAGATCAAGAAGTAAGCATACCTATAGTACAGGAAGTAAAGCACATCAGTTCAGAACGTAAGCACATATTCCCCTGAGAAGTAAGCAGCAATATCCCAGAGAATCAGGAGCAAGTAAGTTCATCTGGTTCTTTTCATCAATATCCCGGAAGTTCAGGACAGGCGAGTATCCCCTTAATTCAGGATGATGGGTTCAGAAAGGTAGGCATGTAAACTGTCGGTTAAAACGATGGAGCGAAAAGACCGAGATAATTTATGGTACAGGAGAAATCTTACTGACTGAGAAAATTTTTTACTAAGTAGTGGACGCTTAATTACAAGGCCCGAAAATGATACGTAGTAATCCCGTCGGCACAAATGTAGGTCCTATCTAGGTTCATTTAGGCAGCTGTAAGAGAACGAACGTAATTCTTCGAGGGGGAGGCTCGCCTTAGGTACCGGCCTCTCGCCCCGTTATCGGCGCAGCATATCGCGGCTAAGGACTCCCAGCCTGCCGCTTGGCGGGCGATGGCATTTTCCCGGTAACAAAATTCGTCCAAATAATACTGCAAATACTTACCGCTTATCCCGCGGAACGTATCACATAACCATCTTTGCGCTCGCCTGAACACGGTATACAATGGACTGTTATACTTGACGCGAAAGCGCTGGCGGATAATGCAGATCATGGAATCCGGAGCAGAGACATGTTCAGCGATAAAGCTGCCGCGGCCGCAAGGAAGAAGCAGCTTGCCGGACATGTGCTGCCGGTTAACCTGCTTCATTTTATATTGGTGTTCCTCCCCATTCGGAGCCAGCGAGGCCGCCACAATAATCGCCTGCTCCCGCGGAGCGAGATCGACACTCGGATAAAGACGAGGGCCATTAAAGGCAATAAAGCCATGCACACGATGCTCGAGCCGCTCTTCTTCATCGGCACAGCTCATCGCGATACGAATCTTATGAAGCATTGCCCATGCCGTCTTGTAGGTAACATTGATAGTCGAACGAAGTCTGACCGCATTAATCCCTTCCTTCGGATTGGAGACAAGCCAAATTGCAGCCATCCATTTCCGCAAAGAGGTTCTGCTGCCCTCGAGGATCGTGCCCGCAGTCAAGGATGTCTGATGCCGGCACTCGCAGCATTCATACAGAGGCAGCCGTCGTGTCCGGATCAGATAGGCGCGAACATGCCGGCAGTTTGGACAGCGAAAGCCGTTAGGCCATTTCATCGCAAATATAGCAGAAATGCATGCTTCTTCTGTAGGGAATTGATCCATTAACTCCTCCAACGTGCCAATCTTCGTCAAGATATCCATGATAGCAGCCTCCTCCTAAATTGGAATAAAACAAACGTATGTTCTTATTTTTATTTTACCAAACATATGTTTCCATGTAAAGTCTATTACTGGAAGCGAACTCGGTTTTGCTATAAAGATTGGATTGAGGGATTGTCAATCTATTTAGTGAAATCGTTATATTTAAGGTTTGATTTGCCTGAGCGCTTGGGAAATTGACCATAAGCTTGCCGGGGGGATCAGAGTTCAAAGCCTGAGCGCTTGGGAGACTATGCAAAAGACCGCGAACAGCATGTATGCACGGGATTGGGGACGCAAGGGTAAGAGGCTGGCAGCAGGCAATCTAAGAATGAGTGAGGCGGCTCGAGCGTTCGCACCCAATTCAAAGAACGAATAAGGCAAAGTCAATCTGGCGGGAAGGCTTGTTCATAACCGGTGAGAGCTTGTCATACACATGGGATAAAGGAGCGTTTGACTAGGGGGGAAGGCTCGATTTTCGAGACAGCAGATGTCAAGACGTATGCAGGCAGATATCGATCAAGAGGATATCAATGAAGGGATGAGAAAGCCATGATCGAGGACATTCGCCGTCGGCGGCAAGAACGAATTCGGGAAATCATCAGTCAAGAACAGCGGTCATCCGAGGCGGAGCGCCGGCATGAAGCCGGGACGTCCATCCTGCCCGTCCAGCACTCCGAGCATGAGCCGCCGAATATTCGACCCGCTCAGACGGCTGCGCCTGGGACGGTCGAAATTCCCGGCGATAGTGACGAGATGGGCGGGCATCCTTCGCTTCGACTGAACGAATTGGAATTTCTCGCCGATTCGCCCGATCCGGAACGGTTGTGGAAGGCGTCGCAGCGGCAATGGCATGAACGCTACGGATGGGAGCAGGAAAGGAAAGGCGGGTTCTGGCGATCTTTTCGCACGCGAATGGTGCTGTCCGTCCTGTTGTTCGCTGCGGCGTTCGCGATCTTCCGCTTCCCTGCGGATTGGAATGAGCCGGCGAGGCAGTGGATCGGAAGGAGCTTGACCGAGGAAATGGACATGCGCCCAATCGCGGCCTGGTATGAGCGGATGTTCTCCGGCTCGCCCTCTTTCATCCCGCTGTTCCAAGGAAAGCGGAATGAAGCGGCATCGGTTCAAGGGGGACTGTCGCTGCATCCCCCTGTCAAGGGGACGGTGCTGCAGCCGTTCGATATGAACCGCAACGGGATCCGGATTGCTGCCGACACCGGGACCGAGGGTTCTGCCGAGGTGATGAGCGTGGCGACGGGACGGGTTACGGAAGTAAACCGCCGGGCGGAGGATGATATCCAGGTTACGGTTCAGCATGCATTGGGCGTGGTCAGCATATACGGCGGTCTCGCCGCCAGCGAGGTGAAGGTGAACGATTGGCTGGAGGAGGGGGAAGCTGTGGGCACGTTGGGAAGTCCGGCGGAAGATCGTACTCCGGCGCTTTATTTCGCCCTTTTGCGGGACGGGGAGTACATTGATCCGACGGATGTGATCGCTTTTGATTAAATGGGGAGGAACCGTCTATACACTGCATCCTTTGTTTATCCTCCTGCTGGCCATGGCGGCCGTGACGGGATATATTTTGGAGCTGCTGACTCTGTTCGTTATCGTGATTGTGCATGAAATGGGGCATGTCACAGCGGCGCGCATGTTCGGCTGGACGATATCGGAAGTGAAGCTGCTGCCCTTCGGCGGCGTGGCGGAGACGGAGGACGGAAGTCTGGCTCCGGCATGGCAGGAGTGGCTGGTCATGGCCGCAGGGCCGCTGCAGAATGGTATCATGATCGGACTTGCCCTGTTGTTCGAGCAGTGGGGGTGGTGGGGAAGCGCTTGGACGGACGATTTCATTCGGGCGAATGCGTTCATCGGATTGTTCAATTTGCTTCCGGTGCTGCCGCTCGATGGCGGGCGCATGCTGCAAGCAGCCGCTTCGCTATGGTTCAGTTATTACAAGACGCTGCTTATCGGGGCCCGAGTGAGCATGGCGGTCAGCGCTGCGATTGCGGCTTACAGCGTCATTCCGCTGTTCACGGGCGGAAAAGTGAATTTGAACCTGCTTGTGCTGGGAATCTTCCTCTTATGGTCCAATTGGGAGGAGTGGAAGAACGTGCCTTATCGTTTTCTGCGCTTCCTGATGGCCCGTCCCGCCCGGCTTCGCAAATGGGAACGAAGCGGCTGTCTCGGCAGGCCGATCGTGGCGGAGATCGGCTGGCCGCTGTCCGGGCTGCTGCGCTTGCTTCGCCGGGATGAATATCATTTTATTTATGTCATGGACCCTGAAGGGGTGATTAAACGTATCATTCCCGAACAGCGTGCGATTGATGCCTATTTTGACGAGCCCGGGGGAGAGCGGAAGTGAGCGGGCGCGCATCGTGGCGGCTGCCGCTTCCGTTTTCCTATTATTTTGATCGGAAAGCATACCGGTTTGGTATGTTCACTGCCTCCTGCTTCATGTTACAATGGAAGATGACGCGCTGTAACAGAGGTGATACCATGAAACAAATGATTGTTCACTGCGAGGAACAAGTCACGCAAATGGCATTGTTGGAACATGGTCGGCTCGTCGAATATGCAGTCGAACAAGCCACGGGAACTACGTCGGTCGGAAGCTTTTACAAGGGCCGCGTAGTGAATGTTCTTCCGGGAATGCAGGCTGCATTTGTGGACATCGGTCAGAAGAAGAACGCATTTCTGTATGTTGATGATTGTTTGCACCCGCATTTGGAGAAGCAGCCGAAGCAGAAGCCTCCGATAACCAGCTTGCTTCGTGTTGGACAGGAGCTTATTGTCCAAGTGATGAAGGAGGCGCTGGGGGGCAAGGGCGCCCGTGTGACGACCCATTACTCGCTGCCAGGCCGCTATTCGGTCTATATGCCTAACGCCGATTATATCGGAGTATCCAAGAAGATTGAGCAGGAAGCGGAACGAAACCGCCTGAAGCAGCTTGCCGAAGAGCTGCGCGAGAACGAGGAAGGCATGATTATCCGCACCGTGGCGGAGGGAGAGTCGCGAGAGACGCTGCAAGGCGATATCGAGACGCTCCGCGAGCTGTGGAAGCGAATTACGCTTCGTTCGGCGCAAGCGGAAGCGCCTGCCCTGCTGCACCATGATCTGAACATGGTGGAGCGGCTGGTGCGGGACGCCTTCTCGCGGGATGTCGATCAGTTGCTGATTGACAATGTCCGCCAAGCCGAGCGGTTACATACGTTCGTCCGATCGGTCGCCCCTGATTTGGAGAACCGGATTCATACGTATAGGGAAGCGGACCCGTTGTTCCGGCGCTATCATATCCATGAGCAGCTGGACAAGGCGTTCCAGCGCAAAACGTGGCTGGAAAGCGGAGGCTATCTGGTATGGGATCAGACGGAAGCTTTAACCGTTGTTGACGTGAACACGGGGAAATATACGGGGACAAGCCATCTCGAAGAGACCGTGTATACTACGAATATGGAAGCTGCGGAGGAAATCGCGCGTCTCATCCGTCTGCGGGATATCGGAGGCATCATCATTGTCGATTTCATCGACATGGATACGGAAGAGCATCGGCAGCACGTGGTCGAACGGCTGGAGACGATGGTGAAGAAAGACAGGACGAAATGTCTGGTCGTCGGCTGGACGAAGCTTGGCTTGCTGGAGCTGACCCGCAAAAAAGTGCGGGAACAGGTAATGAACCAGTTCCTTCAGCCATGTTCCTCTTGCGGGGGAAGCGGATGGGAGCCGGCACAAATTCCTAGCCGTTAATGGAACGCAAAGGGTTGTATTTTGTAATTAATTGTGCTACAATCTATAAGTATGTGTCTAGTGAAGTTGCTTACACATGCTGTAACCGCTCCGGACAGGTTCCAAGCATGAGGCTGGAAGCAGCGTCATCACCTGATTCAGGCGAGTCTGAGACATGAGGAGGTGCAACACAATGTATGCAATTATCGAAACTGGCGGCAAGCAGTACAAAGTTCAAGCGGGCGATGTATTGTACATCGAGAAGCTGAACGCTGCAGAAGGCGACAGCGTAACATTCGATCGCGTATTGGCGGTATCGAAGGACGGCGGCCTCGTTACAGGCACACCGGTTGTATCCGGCGCTGCGGTAACGGCGAAGGTAGAGAAGCATGGAAAAGGCGCGAAAATTGTCGTGTACAAGTACAAAGCGAAAAAGAACTACCGTCGCAAGCAAGGTCATCGCCAACCGTACACAAAAGTAACGATCGAGAACATTCAGGCGTAAGAGGTGCCGGATGATTCGCGTTACAGTTAGGCGGAAGCCGGATCGATCTATCGCTGGCTTCTCGATTGAGGGCCACGCGGATTATGCTCCCCACGGAGAAGACATCGTATGTGCGGGTGTCTCGGCCGTGTCGGTGGGCGCAGCCAATGCCATTGAGGTTCTGACTGGCGTTGAACTGGAGTGCGAGATGAAGGACGGCTTCTTGAGCGGAACGGTTCCGTTCATCGAGCGGAAGGACATCGAAGCGCAGGTTCAGTTGCTGCTGGAATCGATGATCATTGGGTTGCAAAGTATCGAAGCTTCATACGAATCGTATCTTCAGATAGAAGAACTAATGACAACATAAAGGAGGTAGACAACATGTTGAAACTGAATCTTCAGTTGTTCGCATCCAAGAAGGGCGTAGGCTCCACGAAGAACGGCCGTGACAGTATTTCCAAGCGTCTTGGCGTGAAGCGCGCAGACGGCCAAGTGGTTACAGCCGGCAGCATCTTGGTCCGCCAACGCGGCACGAAGGTCCATCCAGGCAACAACGTGGGCATCGGTAAAGATGACACGCTGTTCGCAAAAGTGGAAGGCGTCGTGAAGTTCGAACGATGGGGTCGCGACCGTAAAAAAGTGAGCGTCTACCCGGTGGAAGCTGCACCTGTTGCAGCAGCTGTGGAGAACTAAGACGATAGAAGAAACCCTCGGCTAGTGCCGGGGGTTTTTTTTACCCGGCCGCGGTTCATTTTTCTTGGACGCCTTCCCTTGCGCATGATATACTGAAGATTGGGGAGTCTGTACATAAATGGAAGAATGGAATGATGAGCGGGGAGCCGGAATATGAATAGTTTGCGATTGAAGCTAGGAGGCTGCATCGCGGCAGGGGCCGCATGCGCCGTCACTGTCATTGGATGGCCTTTATCATTCACTTGGAGATTCGTGCTTATTCTCGTCATGGCGGTGATGCTGAGCCTGTGCGGGTTCTTGTTATACCGGGAAGAGCGGGTGCGGCGGCAGCGCATGGAGCGTTCGCTGGCGACGTCTGCCCTCCAGTTGATGAACCATCAGCGCCATGACTGGATGAATGATCTGCAGTTGGTGTACGGTTATGTTCGATTGAAGAAGTTCGATAAATTGCCGGAATGTGTAGAGACTATAAAAGAGCGAATGGCGGAGGAGAGCCGGATTGCCAAGCTTGGCGTGCCCGAGCTGGTGATGTTCCTGATGCAGCAGCGGCTGTCCGGCAGCATGATGCCGCTCCGGATCGAGATACCGGAACCGGTTGAATTGAACCGGATGGATTTGTCCGTCGATCCGTGCAAGCTGACCGAATCGGTTATTGCCTCAGTGCAAGCCTTTCGCTTTGCGGCGAAAGACCAGAATGACGGGATGAATCCGCTAAGCGTCGAATTTGCCAAGGAGGACGGCCGGCTCGTCATTTGCTATCAATACGAAGGCATCTTATTGAATCCGGATGAAGTGGAATTCAAATTGAAGCATATCGCGTCTGTAGGCGGCCTGCGGCTGGAGCAATCGTCAGCGCAGCATAACGAAGAGCACGAAGCCTACCGCATTGTCGTGCCTTGCAACGCATAACGGGGTGACAGCATGTTTGTAGATAAGACGAAAATATATGTAAAAGGCGGCGACGGAGGCGACGGTCTCGTCGCGTTCCGCCGGGAGAAGTATGTCGCGATGGGCGGACCGGCCGGCGGCGACGGAGGAAATGGCGGGGACGTCATTTTTCGCGTGGACGAGGGTCTGCGCACACTGGTCGATTTCCGCTATCAGAAGCACTTTAAGGCAAGCCGCGGGGAGAAGGGGCGGAACAAGAGCCAGCACGGAGCCAACGCGGAGCCTATGATTGTGCGGGTTCCGCCGGGAACGGTCGTGATCGATGATGATACGCAGGAGGTTATCGCCGATCTGACCCGTCACGGTCAAGAGGTTGTCGTAGCCAAAGGCGGACGCGGAGGCAGAGGAAATATGCGCTTCGCCACCCCGGCGAATCCGGCGCCGGAGCTGGCAGAGCATGGGGAAGAAGGCCAGGAGCGCTGGGTTGTGCTTGAGCTGAAGGTGATGGCGGATGTCGGCCTGGTCGGCTTCCCAAGCGTGGGCAAATCGACGCTTCTGTCCGTCGTGTCGGGCGCGAAGCCGAAGATCGGGGCCTATCATTTCACGACGATCACCCCGAATCTGGGGGTCGTCGACATCGGGGATGGACGAAGCTTCGTGATGGCCGACCTGCCGGGCTTGATCGAGGGCGCCAGCGAAGGAGTCGGATTGGGACATGAATTTCTGCGCCATATCGAACGTACCCGGATTATTATCCACGTCGTGGACATGGCGGGAACCGAAGGGCGCGATCCGTTCGACGATTGGGTCAAAATTAACGATGAGTTGAAACAATACAATGAGAAGCTGGCGGAACGCCCGCAGATCGTGGCAGCGAACAAGATGGACATGCCTCAGGCGGAGGAGAACCTGGAAGCGTTCCGTGAGCAGGTGCGGGACTTGAAAGGCGACGAGATCGAGATTATGCCGATCTCCTCCTTGACGAAGCAGGGGATCCAGGAGCTGCTCTACAAGGCCATGGACATGCTGGAAAGTCTTCCAGAGACGCATGTCGAAGAGGTCGCAGACGTCGAGGAGCGCAAAATCTACCGCTACAAGAAGAAAGAGGAGAAGCCTTCCTTCACGATTCGGCGGGAGAATGACACGTTCGTCATCGAGAGCGAGGCGATTGAAGGCATGCTGAAGCGGATGCAGATGACCTCGCATGACGCGATTCTCCGGTTCGCGCGGACGCTTCGCCGCATGGGGGTAGATGAAGAGCTGCGCAAGCGCGGCGCAGAGGACGGCACCATCATCCGGATCGGCAACTTCGAGTTCGAATTCGTCGAAGGCAGCAGCTATTACTGATGAAAACAAAGGAAGACCGCAGGCCTTGATGAAGGCTTGCGGTCTTTTTTCGCTGTCATCCTTGCGCCGGCGGAGGGGGGGTATACGCATCCAGCCTCTCAAGATCTTCCGGAGCCAGGCGAAGCCGGACCGCCTGAGCGCTGTCGCGAATCGATTGCGGACGGGTCGCTCCCGGAATCGGAAGCAGCAGCGGGGAGAGGGCGAGCATCCACGCCAGCACGATCTGGTATGGGCTCGCTTCATAGGCGTTGGCCAGCTCCTGCAGCAGCGGGTCCTGCCGCAGTCTGGACGATTGCCCCGGACCTCCGAACGGGCTGTAAGCGACGAACAGAATCCGGCGCGCTTCGCAGAAGGCCAGCACGTCCGAGGAGCTTCGAACGAACAAGTGGTAACGGTTCTGGATCGCCGCTACCCCGGCGATGCGCAAGGCCGCCTCGCATTCGGCCACCGAGACATTGGACAGCCCCAGATGCTCGATCTTGCCTTCCTCCTGCAGCCGGCTCAGTTCCCCGAACGATTCCTCGAACGGAACGTCCGGATCCGGGGCATGCAAGTAATACAGCGGATGCGCGTCCCGCCGCAGCAGGAGGAGGCTGCGTTCGCAGGCGGCGCGCAGCGATCGCGGGTGTCCGCTCCGGATCCAGGCGCCGTCCGGGCGCGCAAGCCCGGACTTGGTTGCAATGACGCACCCGGGAGCCGGAGGGAGCGTGTCCGCGAACAACTGCTCATTATGACCGAGATCATGCTCATTCAAGCTGTATGTATCTGCCGTATCGAAGAAAGTGATGCCGTTCTCCCAGGCCTCGTGGATCGTGCTCATGGCCTGTTCCCGCTCCGGTCTTCCCGGCACGGAGAGCGGAGCTCCGCCGAAGCCGATAGCCGAGATCCGGTAGGAGCCCAATGGTTTGTGCTGCATGGATATCCACCTGCCTTGTCATCATTCATCCCGGCCGATGATGCCGGAAGAGCATCGATTCGTTTGTATTTTGTACGTTCGCGAGGGGGAAAAGTTCTGGTTGAAACCATGTCATCGTTGTTGCGATGAAAGGATGGGCAACTACGGTATGCCTTGGCTTGCTGCCTGACATGATATCCTATAATATGGTGCTAGCAGCGGCTTTATCGCATATACAATCCAGTAGAAGCGGAGAAGTGAACAACTGTGGAACCGGGAAATAAACCGTTATACGCTCTTATCATAGACGATATAAAGCGGAAAATAGAAGAGGGGAGATATATTGTTCATCAACAGATTCCGACGGAAATGGAGCTGGCCGCTCAGTTCGGAGTGACCCGCATTACGTCCAAGCGTGCCCTGCTTGAGCTGGAACGGAGCGGGTACATTTACCGCAAGCGGGGAAGCGGCAGCTTCGTCAGTGAGCGCGCCAGGGACAAGGAAGCTCCCTCTAGCGGGACACCGGGCTCCCCGCGGCGCATCATTTCGCTTATATTGCCCTATATGGCGGCGAACGGTCACCTGGATTACATAAGAGGGGCTACGGAATATGCGGTATCCGGTCAGCTCCATCCACAACATGGAGATGTTGAATCTTCACTACATCGATCAATATCCGATTGTGACGATGGACCAATATTACGACAGCATTCCGGTGCCGAGCGTATGTTCCGATAACTTCCGCGGCGGATATATCGGGCCAGCAAGTTGATCGAGCTGGGCCATCGGCGCATCGCCTTCGTGTCAAGCATCGGCATCGAGTACCGGAGTTCGGTTCGCGATCGCTATTTCGGCTACTGTCAGGCGCTGAAGGACGGCGGCCTCCCGAGCGATGCCGAGCTGGTCATCACCGATTTCTACCGGCAGGTGAACGCGGACAACAAAGCGGCTTTCTACGCGGAGATGATTCAGATTCTTCTGGCCAAAAAAGCGACGGCGATTCAAGCCGAGCATGACGACCTGGCGCTTGATCTGCTAAGAGTCTGCTTGGCAACGAATATCCAGGTGCCGGAGCGGCTGTCGATCGTCGGATTCGACGACGAGGAAGCTTCGCGGCATTGCGATGTTCCGCTCGCGACCGTGCTGCAAAATAAGCGAGCGAATCTTGTTGAAAGCGGAATCATAGGAAAAATGGATATCGAATATTTACTCCCCAAGCGCTAGCGGATATAATAACTCGTAAAAATATTCCATGGCATATGCAAGAGCCTCATCCCGCCGTTGACTGGGTGAGGCTTTTCGGTTATTCGGGGATCTCGTCCCGAGTCTTGTATGAAACCGAGAAAAATGCAAGTGAAAACGAAGGAAAAGGCATTTGATCTCTGTTAAATTCGTGTATAATGAATCCAATTTTAATTGTTGGCTCATCTCCTATTGCCAATCCGCATACGAATCCGCTATAATGTCCTCTATAAGAAAACAAAAGTCTTTTTACGGAGGACTGCACATGGCAGAGCGATACTACTTGGTACGGGAAGATATTTTACCGGATGCAGTGGTCAAGACGGTACGGGCGAAGCAGCTGCTCGCCTCGGGAGAGGTCAAGACCGTGCACGAGGCTGCGGAGCGGGTCGAGCTGAGCCGCAGCGCATTCTATAAGTATAAAGACGGCATCTTTCCGCTGAACCAACTGGAGCGGGAGCGCATCGTGACGATTTCGCTCGATTTGGAGCACCGATCAGGCATCCTCTCGAAGGTGCTCAGCTCGGTGGCCGTGTTCGAGGGCAACGTGCTTACGATCCACCAGACGATTCCGCTGCAAGGGATGGCGAATGTGGTTCTCTCGGTGGAGACATCCCTTATTGCCGAACCGTTCGGCATGATGCTTGAGACGCTGCGCGACATTTCGGGCGTGAAGCGGGTACAGGTCATCGGGCAAGGATAAGGCGGTCCGCTTGCTAACGCAGGCAGCGAAGGCCGGACACGAACCGATGGCCGCCGAAATCATATTTCTTTTTTACACATAGACAGATTGCGCCAAGCGAAGGGGAGGAACGAGATGAAGCCAATCAAAGTAGGACTATTGGGGCTGGGCACCGTAGGTACGGGTGTTGTTCGCATTGTTGAAGGCCATCAGGAGGATCTGGCAAGCCAGGTCGGATCGCCGATTCAGATCGGGAAGGTGCTTGTCAAAGATATGAGCAAGTCCCGCAGCGTTCATGTGCCGGATCATTTGCTCACGGAAGATGCGTGGGATATTATCGACGATCCGGAGATCGACGTCGTCGTCGAAGTGATGGGCGGCATTGAGCCGACCAAGGAATATATTATGGAAGCGTTGGATCGCGGCAAGCATGTCGTGACCGCGAACAAGGACCTGATCGCGCTCCATGGGCGGGAGATCAAGGCGAAGGCGAAGGAGAAGCGCTGCGATGTGTTCTACGAGGCGAGCGTCGCCGGCGGCATTCCGATCATCCGCACGCTGATGGAAGGCTTCTCGTCCGACCGGATTACGAAAATTATGGGGATCGTCAACGGGACGACCAATTACATTTTATCGAAGATGAGCCAGGAAGGGGCCGGCTATGAAGAGGTCCTGCAGGAAGCGCAGCAGCTCGGCTACGCCGAAGCGGATCCAACCTCGGATGTGGAAGGGCTGGACGCGGCGCGCAAGATGGCGATTCTCGCGACGCTCGGCTTCCATGCGGACGTCTCTCTGGAAGACGTGGAAGTGCGCGGCATCTCCCGCATCAAGAAGGAAGACATCGCTTTTGCCAAAAAATTGGGCTATGAAATGAAGCTGCTTGGCATCGCCGAACGGCAGGATGATCAGATCAGTGTCGTCGTGCAGCCGACAATGGTCAGCACGGCGCATCCGCTCGCTTCCGTGAACGGCGTGTTCAATGCGGTCTATGTGTACGGAGAAGCCGTAGGCGAGACGATGTTCTACGGCCCGGGCGCCGGCGAGATGCCGACGGCCACCTCGATCGTGGCGGATCTGGTCGCGGTCATCAAGAACATGAAGCTCGGCGTAAACGGACAGCGCGCCTTGACTCCGTACAAGGAGAAGAAGCTTAAATCCGACGAGCAGATTGCTTATAAAAACTTCATCCTGCTTCACGTCGAAGACAAGGCAGGAGTGCTTGCGCAAATTACGCAAGTGTTCGCCGAGTACGATGTGAGCCTCGATTCGGTTGTGCAGCAGCCGAATTCGAACAACCCGGATGCGGAGATTATCATTATTACGCATTACGCCAGCCGGGCGAACATGAATAAGGTGTTTGAGCATTTCGAGAATCTGTCCGTCATCATGTCGATTAAGAGCGCTTATCGGGTCGAAGGTTGATTGAGCAGCTTCGCATGAATCGGTAGAATCCATACGCAAAGAGGGGAAAAGGAAATGAGATATATGGGATTGCTGGAGACCTACAAGCGCTATTTGCCGGTTAACGAAAATACGCCCATGCTGACCCTGCAGGAAGGCAACACGCCGCTCATTCGGGCGGAGCGCCTGTCCGAGGAGCTCGGGCTGGATATGTATTTGAAATATGAAGGCTTGAATCCGACCGGTTCCTTCAAGGATCGCGGGATGGTGATGGCCGTAGCGAAGGCGATGGAAGAAGGGAGCCGCACGATTATGTGCGCCTCGACCGGCAACACGTCCGCGGCCGCGGCCGCCTATGCCGCCCGGGGCGGACTGAACTGCATCGTGCTGATCCCGAACAATAACATTGCGCTTGGCAAGCTGGCGCAAGCGATGATCTACGGTGCGAAGGTGATTGCGATCGAGGGCAACTTCGACCGCGCGCTGGAGATCGTGCGCGAGATTACGGCGAAGCACCCGATTACGCTCGTCAATTCGGTCAACCCGTACCGGATCGAGGGACAGAAGACAGCCGCCTTCGAGGTGTGCGATCAATTGGGGGCCGCGCCGGACGTGCTCGCCATTCCGGTCGGCAATGCGGGCAATATTTCCGCTTACTGGAAAGGATTTAAGGAATATCATGCGGCAGGCCATACGGATCGTCTGCCGAAGATGGTCGGCTTCGAAGCGGAAGGCGCCATGGCGATTGTGAAGGGCGAGCCGATTCCGAACCCGGAAACATTGGCGACCGCCATTCGCATCGGCAATCCGGCAAGCTGGAAGACCGCTGTCGAGGCGGCCGAGCAATCGGGCGGTCAGATCAATTACGTGACCGACGATCAAATTATCGAAGCGTATCAGTTGCTGGCGTCGAGAGAAGGCGTCTTTGCCGAGCCGGCCTCGGCCGCTTCGGTGGCCGGCGTGCTGAAGCTGCACCGGGAAGGGTACTTCGCCGGAGGAGAGTCGGTCGTATGCGTGCTGACCGGACATGGGCTCAAGGATCCGAATATCGCCATCCAGACGGCGGCGAAGGAGCCGCTCGTCGTGCCGGACACGGAGAAAGCGGTCATGGCGGCGATTCGCCAGCTGGAGGGTGGACAATAATGTGGAAGGAAGAGGGCGTGCTCGTGCGCGTGCCTGCCAGCACGGCCAATCTTGGCCCCGGGTTCGATACGCTCGGCATGGCGCTCGAGCTCCATTTGTGGGTCGCGATGAAGCCGGCGGAGCAGATGCAGATTCGCCTTCACGGATCGGAGCTTCACGGTCTTCCCCTCGATGACCGCAATCTGATCTACCGGACGGCGCAAGCGCTCTTTCGGGAAGCGGGAGCAGAGGAGCGCCCGCTCGCCCTGGATGTCTACAGCGAGATCCCGCTGACGCGCGGGCTGGGCAGCAGCGCCTCCGCCTTGATCGGCGGGCTGGCCGCCGCGAATTGGCTCATCGGGCAGCCGTTGACGGATCAACGGCTGTTCGATATGGCGACGGCCATCGAGCGCCATCCGGACAATGTGGGGGCCTCTCTGTACGGCGGAATTATCGCGGCCATGTGGGATGGCGAGCAGGCGCGCCATATTCGGCTCGATCCGCCGGCCGGCCTTGGAACGGTCGTGGCCGTTCCCCAGTTCGAGCTTGAGACGAAGAAGGCGCGTCATGTGCTGCCGGAGCGCATCGGCATGGCGGATGCAGTGTACAATATCAGCCGCTCCTCCGTTCTCGTCGCGGCCTTGGCCAGCGGACGCACGGAGCTGCTGGCGGAAGCGATGCGGGACCGGCTTCATCAGCCGTACCGGGCATCGCTTATTCCGGGCATGCCGGGCATATTGGAGGAGGCGGTGCGGCACGGAGCGCTTGGCGTGGCGCTAAGCGGCGCGGGGCCGACGCTTCTCGCCTTCGTGGACAACCTGAACGAGCACGATTCATTGCAAGCATATATGAAGCAAGCGCTTCTCGTTCACGGGGTCAAGTCCCGGGTTATGCCGCTCGGCATAAGCCAGGAAGGGGCCGTGCTCTGCGGAGTGTGGGACGATATGGCGGCGGTCGTCGCCGAGCGTGCCGGCCGTGCCGGCTCATCACGATAGAAGGAGTTAACTTATTATGGCTAGAATTGCGCTTTTGCCGAAAGGTTCCGTGTCGCATGAGGCCGCGGTCCATCTCGTCGGGGAGCAGCATCAGTTTGATCATTATGCCTTGATATCGGATGTGTTCCAGTCGACCGTTCAGGGCAAGACGGATTACAGCGTCATTCCGATCGAGAATACGATCGAGGGCTCGGTGAATCTGCATATGGATTGGATTGTCCATGAGGTGGACATTCCGTTCCAGGCGGAGTGGGTCTATCCGTCCATCCAAAATATTATCGGACGCCGCGCGGAAATCGAACGCGACTGGTCCCGGGTCGTCAAGGTGATGTCTCACCCGGTCGCCATGGCGCAATGCATTAATTTCATCCGGACGTATCTGCCGCATGCCGAACTGGAGCATACGGGCAGCACCGCCGAAGCCGTTCATAAGGTCAAGCGGCATCCCGGCAGCGGCTGGGTTGCGATCGGCACCGCCTTGGGGGCCCGTACCCACGGTCTCGATGTACTGGCATCGGAAGTAACGGACCATAATAATAACTATACAAGGTTCATCCTTATCGGCAAGGAGCCGCTGAACCTGGAGCGTTCCGGCAAGCCGAAGACGACGATTCTGGTCACGCTGCCGGAGGATTACCCGGGTGCGCTGCACCAGGTGCTGTCCGCATTTGCGTGGCGGTGCATCAACTTGTCGCGGATCGAATCGCGTCCGACGAAGCGCCGGCTGGGCAACTATTATTTCTATATTGATGTGGAAATGGGGCTGAACACGGTCCTGCTGCCTTCCGCGCTTGCGGAAATTGAAGCGATCGGGTGCCAGGTTCGCATCCTCGGATCTTATCCAAGCTATGCATTTGAAAAAGCTGTACACAAATAGGGTCAATATATCGGAGGTGCTTCTGCCATGTCGCAATGGATATACTTGAACGGACAATATGTCACCAAAGAAAATGCAACCATATCAGTATATGACCATGGTTTTCTTTACGGAGACGGGATATTTGAAGGTATCCGCGTCTATAGCGGCAATATCTTTAAATGCCGCGAGCATCTGGAGCGGCTGTATGATTCGGCGAAATCGATCATGCTGGACATTCCGCTGACGCTGGAAGAAATGCAGGATGCGATGGTGGAGACGATTCGGCGCAATGAGCTGCGTGACGGCTATATCCGGCTCATCGTCTCCCGCGGAGCCGGCAATCTTGGCCTCGATCCGCGCCGCTGCCCGAAGGCGAGTGTCATTATTATTGTCGAGCAGCTCGCCATTTATCCGGAGGAAGCTTACCGGAACGGGCTGCGCACCGTCTCGGTGTCCCAGCGCCGCAATATCCCGGACGCCTTGAATCCGAAGATCAAGTCGCTCAACTACTTGAACAATATTCTCGTCAAAATCCAGGCGAACCTGGCCGACGTCGGAGAAGCGATCATGTTGAACGCCCAAGGCTATGTCGCCGAAGGCTCCAGCGATAACATTTTTATTATCAAAAAAGGCGTTGTCTACACCCCACCCTGCTACTTGGGCGCGCTGGAAGGCATTACGCGGGGGGCCATTATGGAATTGTGCGGCAAGCTGGGCTATTCGCTCAAGGAAGAACCGTTCACGCTCCACGATGTGTATGTCGCGGATGAAGTGTTCTTCACGGGAACGGCTGCCGAAGTCATTGCCGTGCGCGAAGTTGACGGGCGTATCATCGGTTCCGGACAAGCGGGTCCGATGACGTTGAATCTGCTCAAGCATTTCCGCGAGATCGTAACGCGGGACGGTGTCAAGGTATACGAATAGATGCATATCTCAGTTGCAGACAACTCCTCCCTGAACATCGGGGAGGATTTTTTTGTATCAGGGGATGTCAAACGCCCATCATCTGCATAGGATGTAGTAATTGATCCTGGGGCAAGTGTCCCGAAGCACAGAGGATGATGAACGTTTGGGAGGTAACAACACGTGAAAATTCATATTGTCAAACACGGCGAGTCGTTATATTCCATTTCACAAAAATATGATGTTCCATTAGAGGAATTAATCAAGATGAACCCGCAGTTGAAATATCCGAATGAGATCGATGTCGGAATGAAGATTAAAGTC
>CALYLO010000001.1:645000-1762299 GCA_944800085.1 Paenibacillus melissococcoides
CTATGGATTACCGTAAGGTAGTGGTAGGGGAGCGTTGTGTACCGGGTTGAAGGCAGACCGGAAGGACTGCTGGACTGTACACAAGTGAGAATGCCGGTATGAGTAACGAAAAGACTGGTGAGAATCCAGTCCGCCGAAAGCCTAAGGGTTCCTGGGGAAGGCTCGTCCGCCCAGGGTAAGTCGGGACCTAAGGCGAGGCCGAAAGGCGTAGTCGAAGGACAACAGGTTGAAATTCCTGTACCACCGTAGCCGTTATGAGCAATGGGGGGACGCAGAAGGATAGGGACGCGAGCTGATGGATGCTCGTCCAAGCAGTGAGGCTGGTCAGTAGGCAAATCCGCTGACCGTAAGGCTGGGCTGTGACGGGGAGGGAAAATGACAGTACCGAAGGTCTTGATTTCATGCTGCCAAGAAAAGCCTCTAGCCAGGTGAAGGTGCCCGTACCGCAAACCGACACAGGTAGGCGAGAAGAGAATTCTAAGGCGCGCGGAAGAACTCTCGTTAAGGAACTCGGCAAAATGACCCCGTAACTTTGGGAGAAGGGGTGCCCCGGTAGGGTGAATAGCCCGAGGGGGCCGCAGTGAATAGGCCCGAGCGACTGTTTAGCAAAAACACAGGTCTGTGCGAAGCCGTAAGGCGAAGTATACGGGCTGACGCCTGCCCGGTGCTGGAAGGTTAAGGGGAGTGGTTAGCCGTAAGGCGAAGCTATGAACCGAAGCCCCAGTAAACGGCGGCCGTAACTATAACGGTCCTAAGGTAGCGAAATTCCTTGTCAGGTAAATTCTGACCCGCACGAATGGCGTAACGACTTGGGCGCTGTCTCAACGAGAGATCCGGTGAAATTTTAATACCTGTGAAGATGCAGGTTACCCGCGACAAGACGGAAAGACCCCATGGAGCTTTACTGCAGCTTGATATTGGACTTTGGTACGGTCTGTACAGGATAGGTGGGAGCCTGGGAAGCCGGAGCGCCAGCTTCGGTGGAGGCGCCGTTGGGATACCACCCTGATCGTATCGGAGTTCTAACCTGGGACCATGAAGCCGGTTCGGGGACAGTGTCAGGCGGGCAGTTTGACTGGGGCGGTCGCCTCCTAAAGAGTAACGGAGGCGCCCCAAGGTTCCCTCAGAATGGTTGGAAATCATTCGAAGAGTGCAAAGGCAGAAGGGAGCTTGACTGCGAGACCTACAAGTCGAGCAGGGACGAAAGTCGGGCTTAGTGATCCGGTGGTACCGCATGGAAGGGCCATCGCTCAACGGATAAAAGCTACCCTGGGGATAACAGGCTTATCTCCCCCAAGAGTCCACATCGACGGGGAGGTTTGGCACCTCGATGTCGGCTCATCGCATCCTGGGGCTGAAGTAGGTCCCAAGGGTTGGGCTGTTCGCCCATTAAAGCGGTACGCGAGCTGGGTTCAGAACGTCGTGAGACAGTTCGGTCCCTATCTGTCGCGGGCGTAGGAAATTTGAGAGGAGCTGTCCTTAGTACGAGAGGACCGGGATGGACGTACCGCTGGTGTACCAGTTGTCTCGCCAGAGGCATAGCTGGGTAGCCAAGTACGGAAGGGATAAGCGCTGAAAGCATCTAAGCGTGAAGCCCCCCTCAAGATGAGATTTCCCGCATTGGTAAGACCCCTTGAAGACGACGAGGTAGATAGGTTGGAGGTGGAAGTGCAGCAATGCATGGAGCTGACCAATACTAATCGGTCGAGGGCTTATCCTAACTAAGATGATTTGATGATTTTTACTTTCGCATTCAGTTTTTAAGGTACAATACCTTATCTGTTTGGTGGCGATGGCGGAGGGGTTCCACGCGTTCCCATCCCGAACACGGCCGTTAAGCCCTCCAGCGCCGATGGTACTTGGACCGCAGGGTCCTGGGAGAGTAGGACGCTGCCAAGCAGAGGCTGTACATATCGGTCTCTGGTGAATTCTGCGAGATCGTTACATTCCCCGATAGCTCAGTCGGTAGAGCACTCGGCTGTTAACCGAGTTGTCACAGGTTCGAGTCCTGTTCGGGGAGCCATACGGAGAGATGTCCGAGCTGGCCGAAGGAGCACGATTGGAAATCGTGTAGGCGTCACAAGCGTCTCGAGGGTTCAAATCCCTCTCTCTCCGCCAGCGTGGCCCGTTGGTCAAGCGGTTAAGACACCGCCCTTTCACGGCGGTAACACGGGTTCGAATCCCGTACGGGTCACCATTTCATGTATATGGACACTTAGCTCAGTTGGGAGAGCACCATCTTGACAGGGTGGGGGTCAGCGGTTCGAACCCGTTAGTGTCCACCATATTATCGCGGGGTGGAGCAGTTCGGTAGCTCGTCGGGCTCATAACCCGAAGGTCGCAGGTTCAAATCCTGTCCCCGCAATACTTTTTCCATCGGCGGTTGATACATAACTTCGATGCGGAAGATGAATCGCATATGGAGCTGTGGTGTAGAGGCCTAACATGCCTGCCTGTCACGCAGGAGAACGCGGGTTCGAATCCCGTCAGCTCCGCCATCCTTATCCAATGCTGGGGCCCGTTGGTCAAGCGGTTAAGACACCGCCCTTTCACGGCGGTAACACGGGTTCGAATCCCGTACGGGTCACCATGCGAGCCATTAGCTCAGTTGGTAGAGCACCTGACTTTTAATCAGGGTGTCGAAGGTTCGAGTCCTTCATGGCTCACCAGCATGTATTCAACAAGTCTGCGCTGCCGCGCAGGCTTTTTTGGTATTTTGGCGTGATGCCGCGCCCTCAAGTGATAGACCTTCTGCAGCTATATTCCCCTTTATTGCCGTAATTTATTCCCGTTCTGTATGAGGCTTGCTGGCCCCCTATTGATGTTTTTGCATAAAGGCATTATGATTAATTGGAAATTGCTAATTAACTGCTTTTATAAAAGGGGTTCAATAAGGTGGGATCGTGGCATGGAGGAAAAAACCATAAATATTAAAGAGTTTAATCGAAATCGAATTTATAAGCTGCTCCGACAACAACAACATTTATCGAAGCAGGATATTGTCCACCATTTGCAGATTAGTCTTCCGACCGTTACGCAAAACTTGAATTATTTATTGAAACAAAAGTTGATTGCGAATACCGGCACCATCGGAAATACCGGGGGACGGAACGCGCAGCTCTTTTCATATATCAGCGATGCCAAGGTCGCCATTGGCTTGGACATCACGAGAAATCATATCACCACCGTGGTCGTCGACTTAAATGGAGATATTATGAATATTAACCGGAGAAGACAAAAGTTTGAGGTTTCGGACACCTATTTCCGTCTATTGGGGGACATCATTCAGGAGAACATCCGGGAGTTGAACATAGATGAATCCAAAATATTGGGCGTCGGCATCGGTGTACCCGGCTTGATCACGGAAGACCATCAGACCGTTTTTTATGGGAAAATTCTTAATTTTACCGGGGAAACGCTGGAGCGGTTCGCCAAGTACATTCCCTATCCAGCCATCCTGATAAATGATGCGAATGCAGCGGGCTTTTCGGAAATATGGGCGACTCCGGACACGGAAAATGCCTTCTATATTTCGTTGAGCAACAATATCGGGGGCGCTGTCTATATCGGCGATAAAGTGTTCCCGGGCGAAAATCAGAAGAGCGGCGAAATTGGGCATATTACGATTATTCCGGACGGGCTGCCTTGTTATTGCGGGCAAAAAGGCTGTCTGGAGGCTTACTGTTCGGCTTCCTTATTGTCCGATACGGCGGATGCCAGTTTGGCTCAATTTTTTGAACAGGTCACACAGGGGGACCCGGAGAAGCTGAAGCTGTGGGAGAAATATTTGTGGCATCTGTCGATCGCCATTAATAATATTCGCATGCTGTTCGACTGCGATATTATTCTTGGCGGTTATGTCGGCGCGTACATGGAGGATCATATCGATACATTGAAAAAGCTGGTGGCCGCCAGAAATACGTTTGAGGATCATGCTGACTTTCTGCGCATCTGCAACTATAAAACGGAAGCGATCGCGGCCGGGGCGGCTCTGCCGTTTATCGATCAGTTTATCAATCAAATCTAAAATAAACGAAGCTTGCCTCTTAACGCATGGGGTTAGGCAGGAGGAATCATTCGTTCCTTTTCCGCCGGCTCCATGCGTTTTTTGTGCTGCAGCTTTTTGCATATTGACAAGGTTGCCCAGAGGGGCTATTCTTGCGTTAAGTACTTTTTTAAAACACATTAATAAAAGTAATTTATTATCGAAGGGTGGAGGCATCAATGAATCAACTGTCCTCTAGCTTGGAAGCCGCGAAGAGAAAGGTACCGACAACGATGAAAGCGCTTGTAGCGTATGGGAAACATGATTATCGCTTTGAAGCGAACTACCCTACGCCCGAATGCGGTCCAGACGACATCATCATTAAAACCGAGGCATGCGGCATTTGTGCAGGGGATTTGAAATGTCTGCACGGAGCAGCCATGTTCTGGGGCGATGAGACTCAGCCGGAGTGGGTCAAGCCTCCCTTTATTCCCGGTCATGAATTTCTGGGAACTATTGTGGAAGTTGGAGAAAATGTAACCGATTTCGCCGCAGGCGATCGGGTCACGGCGGATCAGATTGTGCCATGCCGGGAATGCAGATATTGCAAGCGAGGGGACTATTGGATGTGCCAGCCCCACAATATTTTCTGGTTCCAGGGGGAGAACAACGGCGGAATGGCTGAATATGTCCGCTATCCGAAGACGGCCGTCGTTCACAAGGTGCCTGCCGGTATGGACCTGGCGTCCGCGCTATTGATTGAGCCTTATGCCTGCTCTAAGCACGCGGTCGACCGGGCGCAAATCGGGTGCGAGGATATGGTTGTCATTTCCGGGGCAGGTCCGCTTGGCTTAGGAATGATTACGTATGCGCGCATGCAAAATCCGAAAAGATTGATTGTGCTCGACTTGATTGAAAATCGTCTCGAAAAAGCGAAGGAGTTTGGCGCCGATATCGTCTTGAATCCGAAAGAAACGGATGTTGTTCAAGCCATTCTGGATATGACGGACGGATACGGATGCGATATTTATATCGAGGCGACAGGGCATCCTTCGAGCGTGACGCAAGGATTGAGCATGATCAGAAAGCTGGGCCGCTTCGTGGAGTTCAGCGTGTTCGGCGAGCCTACGACCGTCGATTGGTCTATCATTGGCGACCGCAAAGAATTGGACGTATTGGGAGCTCATTTAAGTCCGTATTGCTTCCCGTTCGTCATTGAAAATATGGCCAACGGCAATCTGAAAACAAACGGCATCGTTACCCGCAAGTTCCCAATCGAGCAATGGGAGGAAGCGTTCGAATATGCGTCTGGCAAACACGGCGATTTCAAGGTGGCAATCACGTTCTAAAAAGGGTGAACAAAGATGGAAAAATATGTGGTAGGAATCGATTTCGGAACGTTGAGCGCCCGCACTATACTCGTTCATGCGGCTACGGGAGAGATTCGGTCCGTTGCCGAGATGGAGTATCCCCATGGCGTGATGGAGCACACCTTGCCTGACGGGGTGACGAGGCTGGGACCGGATTGGGCGCTGCAGCATCCGCTGGACTATATCGAGTGCGCTTCCAAAACGCTGGCGGAGATATTCGCAACGACTGGGGTGGAGCCGCAGCAGATTATCGGGGTAGGAACCGATTTTACGGAATGCACGATGCTGCCGGTTAAATCGGATGGAACGCCTCTATGCGTGCTGGATGCCTATAAGAGCCATCCGCATGCTTATGTGAAGCTGTGGAAGCATCATGCGGCTGCGGAGGAGGCCAACAGGCTGAATACGATCGCCAAAGCGCGGGGGGAATCCTTTCTAGACTATTACGGCGGCAAATTATCATCGGAGTGGATGTTCCCGAAAATATGGCAAATCTTAAATGAAGCGCCTGAAATTTACGAAGCCGCCGATCGATTTATGGAGCTGGCCGATTGGATTACGCTCCAGCTTACGGGCGAAGAAAAACGAAACAGCTGCACGGCCGGATATAAGGCGATATGGCATAAGCAGCACGGCTATCCTTCGAAAGCCTTTTTCAAAGCGCTCGATCCAAGACTGGAGCATGTCGTTGACGACAAAATGTCGAGAACCATCTTTCCTGTTGGCACCAAGGCAGGGGCCATCACCGAAGACAGCGCCACATGGACCGGCTTGGCGCCAGGCACTGCCGTAGCCGTGGGGATAGGCGACGCTCATTCCGCCGTCATCGGCTGCGGGATCACGACTCCCGATATTTTGTTGATGGTGATGGGGACATCCGGCTGCGATATGTTGGTCAGCGAGATGGCGGTGAAGGTGCCAGGCATCAGCGGTCTCTGCGAAGACGGCATTGTGCCGGGATACTACGGCTATGAAGCCGGACAGTCCTGTCTGGGCGATCATTTCTCCTGGTTCGCCAACCATTGCGTGCCCGAGCGCTTGGAGCGCGAGGCGAGAGCGGCGAACAAAAAAGCGCTGGAGCTCCTGAATGAGAAAGCGGCGCAGATCAAGCCGGGAGCCAGCGGCTTACTCGCTCTCGATTGGTGGAACGGGAACCGTTCCGTGCTGGTCGACGCGGATCTGACAGGCTCGATGTTCGGAATGACTACGGCCACCACGGCTGAGGAAATGTATAAGGCGCTTGTCGAGGCCGTCGCTTTTGGCAAACGCATGATTATTGAGAACTTCGTGCGGCATGGCGTTCCGATCCGGAAAATCGTGGCGACGGGCGGCATTGCGGAAAAAAGCCCGTTCATTATGCAGACTTTTGCGGATATTATCGGCATGCCGATTCATGTCGCGGCGACCCAACAGGGGACGGCGATGGGAGCGGCGATGCTGGGAGCGGTGGCGGCCGGCAGCCAACACGGAGGCTATGACTCGATCCAGCAGGCCGGGCAAGCGATGGGCGGAGGCATCAAAAAGACGTATGAGCCGAACGGCGAGCATCGGGACATTTATGATCAGCTCTATGCCCAATATGTCCAACTGCACGACTACTTCGGCCGCAATGAAGATAGTCCAATCAAAAGATTGAAAGCGATTAAATTGGAAGTCATGAGGGGAAATGCGGCCAAGCCTTGAACATCGGAAAAGCCGCAGCACGGGCAATAAGAAAATGATAATAGGAAAGAAGTGATGCACTTGAAGGGGTCGAATTTTCTGGACAAAGCAGGCATTCCTGCATCCCTTGCTTGGGGCTATCTCGGCGTTCTTATTTTTATGATGGGGGATGGACTGGAGCAGGGCTGGTTAAGTCCTTATCTGGTAGAGCAGGGGCTTACGGTACAGCAATCAGGCATTTTATTTACGGTATACGGGGTTACGATTGCCTTGTCTTCTTTCCTGTCCGGCTTATTCGTGGATGCGATGGGGCCGAAAAAAGCGATGCTGACCGGCTTAATTGGCGACAAATTCGGCTGGAGAAATACGGTCATGTGGTTCGGGTGCGCAGGTTCGGCCTTCTTTACGCTTTTCCTGTTTTATGTTCCCCAGCTTGCAGCCGGCAACATCATGCTGACGCAAGTGATCGGGATTTTGTGGGGAGGATGCCTCGCGGGCTTCGTGCCATTGTCGGCCATCGCTCCTTCTCTCGTGAAGGAGGAAAAAGGCGCGGCCATGTCCATCTTGAATTTGGGAGCGGGTTTAAGCGCTTTCGTAGGCCCGGCTCTTGTTGCCTTGTTCATTGGAAGTCTTGGTTACGCCGGACTAACATGGCTCTTTGCAGGCCTGTTTGTCGCGGCTGGCATTATGATGATCTTTGTTACGCTTCCGGATGAGAAAAAAACGAAGACCGATCCGAACCTAAACAGCGAAATCGTAAGCGCTTAAGTTATGGTCCGGCGTGAAAAAGCAGCTCTTCGCCTTGCGGGCGAAGGGCTGCTTCGATCATTTATGACCAGCGATCCGGCTTTTGAAAGCCTTTGCCCATCCGGTAAGATGACGGGCTGATTCCGTAGACGGAGGAGAATTGGTTGGAGAAATAATGTATGGAATCGTATCCGAGCATCAGCGCGATGTCCGTAATCGATTGGCGGCTTTCCATCAACAGGACGGCCGCTTTTTTCATGCGGGCCTGCAGGGCGTACGCTTTGGGCGACATGCCGGTCTCCTGCTTGAACAGCCGATAGAATTGCGATTTCTCCAGTCCGCACTCGCTGCACCAGTAATCTACGGAGAACCGCCGCTCCGGACAGGCCTCCATCTGCTCCAGGATGCGGGTAATCCGGTAATCCGCGGTCTGGGTCAGGCTGCCGGCTTCATGCCACTGCAGTATCCACGAGTAAAAGCAGGCGGAGACCGCTTGGGCCGTATATTTGCCGGAACGGTTGAACGCGGCCAGCGTTTGCTTGATCAGCTCGATCAGATGCGGGTAGGGACGGAGCGACATACTTGTCGGCAGCGCATCCAATTCGGAGCAGGGCGCCTCTTCCGTCAGCCACCGGGGATCATAGTCATCCCATTGATATGCAAAGGTCGGCTGCTTGGGCTGGGGCACGCACCACAGGTCGCAGTAAATATTGCAGGCATCCATCGTGTCTCCCGGGGCCGGCACGAAATAATGTCCTTCTCCCGGACGCACGAAAATCAGGCTCCCGCTCGCCACGGGGTAGACCTGCTCATTGACAATCATATGTCCGTGGCCTTCCGTGAAGAGATGGAAGGCATAGCTGTAGCCTCTGCGCCGCTGCTCCTCGGGAGCCCCGCGATAGTTGTACATATGCGCCGCGCGGATATGGGGCTTTACCTCACTGAGCGGTTTCATCTTGTATCCTCCCACATGACCGGAATTTTGTATAAATGACAGGAACCTGTCTTAAATACGTACGCCTACGTAGATGATACAATGATCTCAAGAAAATGTCATGTATAGGAGGATATTATGCGCTACAGACAGGTTCACCTCGATTTCCATACGTCGGAGCATATTTCTGAGATCGGGAGAAATTTTTCTAAAGAGAATTTTCAAGAAATGCTGAAGCTGGGACATGTGGACTCGATCACCGTGTTCGCCAAATGCCATCACGGCTGGGCCTACTTCCCTTCGGAAACGAATGAAATCCATCCGGGGCTTGAATTTGACCTGTTGGGCGCCCAGATTGAAGCGGCGCATGAGATCGGCGTCAAGGTGCCGATTTATTTGTCCGTCGGCTTCGATGAGAAGCTCGCCTGGGAGAAGCCGCAATGGCTGATGCGGGACGAGGCCGACCGGATGAACTGGGTCGACTCCTTCATGAAGCCGGGATATCATCAATTTTGTCTGAATACGCCATATCTTGATCTCGTCATTGAACAGGTGCAGGAAGTGGTGCGCAAATATGACGGCGACGGCATTTTCCTCGATATTGTAGGCAAGCGGATATGCTACTGTACTACCTGTCTGAAGCAAATGCAAGCGGACGGTCTGGATCCGGATAACAAGGAAGATGTCATCGCGAACGGCCGCCGCATTTACGCGAACTACACGGCGCGCATCCGGGAAGCGATCGACGCGATCAAGCCGGGCTTGCCGGTCTTCCATAACGCGGGCCATATTCATCAAGGGCGCCGCGATCTGATGGGCATGAACTCTCATCTTGAGCTGGAGTCGCTGCCGACCGGCGGCTGGGGGTATGATCACTTCCCGCTGTCTGCCCGCTATGCGCAGCCAACCGGGTTCCACTTCCTCGGCATGACCGGGAAGTTCCATACCTTCTGGGGCGAATTCGGCGGTTACAAGCATCCGAACGCCTTGCGCTATGAGACCGCGCTAAGCTTGGCGAACGGCGCCCGCTGCTCGATCGGAGACCAGCTCCACCCCGGGGGACAGATGGACCGGGCGACTTATGAGCTGATCGGGAAGGCGTACGCGGAAGTGGAGGCCAAGGAAGCATGGTGCGTGAACGCGGTCAACCATGCCGATGTCGCGCTGCTTACGGTAGAGGCCGCCGGCGTGCAGCAGGAGAGCGGAGCCATGTATTCCGGCAAAGTCGATATGGGCGCGGCCCGCATGCTGCTGGAAGGCAACATCTTGTTCGATATCGTCGACCTCGAAAGCGACTGGAGCGGCTATAAGGTGCTCATTCTCCCGGACTCGATCGTGATGAAGGATGTGATTCTGCCGAAGTGGAAGCGTTCCTGGCTGCAGGGGGCAAAGTGCTGGCGTCCGGGCGTTCCGGCCTGAATGTCGAACTAACCCGGCAGATGCTGCCTCTCGGCTTCACCGATATCGGGCCGAATCCGTTCCGTCCGGATTATTTCCGTCCGCTCTGCGATGGCATGGCCAATCTCGGAGAAGCGGCGTATGTCATGTACGGAGAAGGCCGCCGCATCGAGCTGACGGACGGTACCGAGCTCGGCAGAAGAGAGGACCCGTACTTCAACCGCCAGGCGTTCCGCTTCTGCTCCCACCAGCATGCGCCGAGTTCCGGGCAGGATGGCGGTCCGGGCATGGTCGAATCCGCGCAAGGGATTTATATCGCCTGGAACGTGTTTGAAGATTATGCGACGAAGGGCAGTCTCATTTTGAAGGAAATGGTTCTGTTCGCGCTCCGCCGCCTGCTCGGCGATCGGATTACGTTGAAGACGACGCTGCCCGCCCAGGGCGTGACGACGCTCCAGCACCAAGCGGCGGAGCGCCGCTATATCAATCACTTGCTCTACGCTTCTCCGGTGAAGCGCGGCGAACGGGTCGAAATCATTGAAGACATTATCCCGCTCCAACAGATCGAGGTGCAGCTTCGGCTGCCGGTGACGGAAGTGAAGCGGGTCTATCTGGCTCCGCAAATGACCGCTATCGGATTCAAGGTGTCCGGGGGCAATGTGCAATTTACCGTGCCGCAATTGGAATGCCACCAAATGGTCGTCGTAGAGTATAATGAGTAGCAGCAGGACAGACATCCCGGAGTTACGAGGAGGAACCAACGTGGTAGACTTGGGTAAAGTGTTAGTAGAAGAATATCGTGGCAATTGGTTGGAATGCGCGTACACCGGCCATATGGTTGGCGTGAACGAACAGGGGGAGACGTTATTCACGGTAGGGGACGAGAACTATGTCAGCTTCATGCGTTCGTCGTCGAAGCCGGTTCAGGCGCTGCCTGCGCTTATGGCGGGAGTGCCGGAGCGTTACGGGCTGAGCGACGAGGAGATCGTGCTTATGACGGCATCGCACCGGGCGCAGAAATTCCATGTGGAAGCCCTGGAATCGTTCATGCGCAAGACCGGCATCTCGGAGACGCAGTTCGTATGCAAGCCGACGTATCCGCTGAACGGAGCGGCCCGCGATGAGCTGATCGCCCATGGCGAGCCTGCGCGCTCCATCTACCACAATTGCTCGGGCAAGCATCTCGGGGTGCTGGCGCTCTGCAAAATGAAGGGCTGGCCGACGGACAACTATGCCGAGCCGGACCATCCGGTTCAGCAGCAGGTGCTGTCTCTGATGTCCGCGTTCTCGGATGTCCCTGTCGAGAAGATCCGGCTGGGGACGGACGGCTGCGGCTTCCCGGTCTATGCGCTCCCGATTCGCAATATTGCGACGCTGTACTTGCGGCTTGCTTGTCCGGATCTGATTCCGGATGAGACGGTCCGAGCGGCTGTCATCCGCCTGACGACGTTGATGAACCGGTACCCGTTCTACGTATCCGGCACGCAGCTCATTTGCCCGACGCTTCTGCAGGACGACAACATCGTCGCCAAAGGCGGCGCCAAAGGAATCTACTGCTTCGGCCTGCGGAAAGAGCGCATGGGGATCGCCTTCAAAGTAATGGATGGCTCCGAGGATCAATGGCCGCTCATCGTGGCCCATATTTTGAAGGAGATTCAATATCCGAACGCGGAGACGATCGAGCGTCTGCAGCAGCTCAGTCCGCCAGAGACGAAGAATGACAATGGCCGGGTCGTCGGCATGCGGGAAGCAAAGTTCAAATTGCAGTGGGTAAAAAAATAAGAAGAAAGTATAAGTCTATACCGTCTTGTTCGAAGGGATAACCTGAAGACAAGGCGGTTTTTTCCATTCTTGTTCGTATATTGAAGTACGGAAAGCTAAGAAAAAAACATCGTTTTCAGCAAAAAACAATTGATTTTCGATATCTGGTCTGTTATATTAATAAATGTCCTTCTTGAAGCATGCTCCGACGGCAAGCGATGGAAGGACATGGACAGGCTGCACAGCCGATGCGCGGACATAGCTCAGTGGTAGAGTATCGCCTTGCCAAGGCGAGGGTCGCGGGTTCGAATCCCGTTGTCCGCTCCAGAAGATGCGCCCTTAGCTCAGCCGGATAGAGCGTTTGACTACGAATCAAAAGGTCGGGAGTTCGAATCTCTCAGGGCGCGCCAGATTAACTTTATAGGCCGGTGTGGCGGAATGGCAGACGCGCGCGACTCAAAATCGTGAGGGAAACCGTGGAGGTTCGAGTCCTCTCACCGGCACCAGCACAAGCGATGATGTTCTTCGGGATCAAAAAACCTGAAGGACCTTTTTTTGATTTTAACGCACTCTATGCCTTTCGAGAGCGATGGGAAAATGCTGTGTAATGTATCCAGGTTTGATTCGCTTCCCCAGCTTGTCAAAATAAATGTAAATCGAGGTAATAGGTATAGCAGGAGTCTTTAAGTATAGGCGTTTATCATGATCCTGTTGTTCCTTTAACCGCAAAAGAACTCTTCAAATGATGTGGCCAGGGGAAGGGAGCGATGGCTTGATTTGTTTTTGGTGTGGTCCTTTTCCACGATTATAAGTTTCTCTTCCACGGATGTTTCAATCATGGTATATTTGAATGGTAATGGTCTTATTTTTGAAATCAATCGCATCTCACTTTAACCCTGCCACTTCGCTTCGACGTAACCCGTAAAATGCGGCGAGCGCTTCGAACAGCTTGTTCATTTCCTCTTTGTCGTAAAAACTCCCAACAAGGGAAGAATCGATTGGAGTGGATACGATTGCATTCCGATGAACGCCAGGAAACTATACACCAGCGTCACGATACGTCGTATCGCTTCCAGCTTTCCAGCAAGAAACTGTTTGTGGAATTGCTCCGTTCTTTTGTTAATAAAGGATGGGTACAAAGTATAGACGAAACCAATGTTCAAGAAATTCCCCATTCGTTGTTCTCCAAGATTTTAAACGCAAGGAAGCGGATCTGGTTTAGCGAGTACAGTTAAATGGGCAGGAAGTCGTGTTTTATTTGCTGCTGGAAATGCAGTCGAATGTGGACTTCCAGATGCCATATCGCTTGTTGATATACCAAGTGGAGATTTGGCGGTACTTGTTAAAAGACGAAAAGAAGACCGTTCGTCTCTTTATGGCTCGTCCATCACGCTTTCTTGCGTTTACACTTCCTCAAACTCCAGGGCCGAATTGATTTCGGACTGCCGCGCTACCATTTGTTGCAATTTCTCATCGAATTCAAACAGTTTACCCACTTCGTTTTGAGCTCCAATGAGTTGCTCGTGCATCCTTTTTTCTTTTGGATAGCTTCCTGCAATAAGGAAGGGATTTTTTCAATCGCATTTTTTATACGAGAAAAATTGACCTAATTTCGTTATCCACGTGCATCTTTTCAGCGAGCATCGGATTGCCGATAGCCACTGCTTTGACTTTGGCAGCCGACAGCACCGTTTCATCCGCATCCTCGCAGGAGCGGGAGATGCTTTTCTCCGTCATCACCTGGGAAATGTAGCGTTCTTTGGGATGAAGTCCTATAGAACTTTTTTACTTTTGATTGAAAAGGGGCGTCCTCCGTCATGTTTGATCACGGTTGGGCGCCCTTTTTCGTGCATGTGCCCGGATCTTATAAATGGGCGATTGTATATCGAGCAAAGGCATTTTGAATCTTTTTGGCCTGTGATCGTCCAACCGGGTATTCCTCCTGATTGGACATCAGTACGGACACGCTGGAAAACTTGCGAATATGCTCCAAATTCACGATAACGGATCGATGAATGAGCAAAAAAGGATAGGCAAGCTTGTCCGAATATTCATGCAATGTCCCTGTAACGACATATTGCTCCTGCGTTGCAATAATTTTGAGCTTATTTTTATTGACGGAATGCTTGAGCTTAATAATCGCAATAATATCCGATTTACGGAGTACAAACTGCTCGTCTTCTATTTTCACGATTAAAAATCGAGGTACGGATTCCGTCAAATAATTGCACAGGCTTATCACTTTCAACTTAAACAATTCGCATGGGACGGGCTTGACCAAGCATTGGAACGCCTGTACGTCAAAGCAGTCTATTATCGATGTCGGGTTGCTGATTAAAAATATGATCTGCACATCCCGATCAGGCAGCGAGCGGATGATTCTCGCGGTTTCAATTCCATTCCCGCTCTCTGGTTCTGTCCCCAGAATCAGAAAATGAAACGGGAACGGATTATGGTTCTTATAATATTGGATCAATTCGTTCCCATCCGTAAAGAATGTGAGATGAAAGGTATAAGGTGTACTTAAAGCAAGTTGGTGAAACAAGTGTTCGAACTTCGAATGTTCTTCTTTATCTTTGCTGCATACCGCCACGTTGAACATAGAACTTCCTCCTCCGCTTCCCTTCTTCTATCAAGCAGCAGACTTTCTAAACATTTGTTTTTATTAATTGGTAAAACCTAACATAAAATGTTGTTGGATCGCGTTTTATGACAGTTTGCAACCATTTTACACCAATTTTATCCGATTATGATATAGTTTATTTTACAAACATGTAAATAATCAGGAGGTATCGAAGCAGATATTATTAATAAGCGTGAAAGGAATGTACCTATGAAATGTAAGAGCTTAGTCGACATGATTATGAATCCTCTGAACCGCCGGGGCGGGATTACATATATATCGGGACGAGACCGCGAGTATACTGTAACCTACGCCGAATTGTTGAACCGGGCGCTTCATGTCTTGAACTTGCTCCGGTCAAAAGGCATAAAGACGGGAGAAGAGCTGCTCATGCAAGTCGAGGACAATGACATGTTCATCACGGTATTCTGGGCATGCATTTTGGGGGGGATTATCCCAGTGCCCGTAACGGTAGGGCATAATAATGAGCATAAGCTCAAGATTTTCAATATTTGGAGCGTGCTGCAGCGGCCTCATCTTATCGGAACCGACAAGGTCATTTCTTCACTGGAGAGCTATGCTCAGAATAACGGACTAATGGAGACCGCGGACGTAATGCGCGAGCGCGCGATTGATATCGGGTTCGATCTGGAGGAATGGACAGGCGAAGATACGATATCCACAGAGTCCGGCATTCATTATCCCAATCCGGACGATATCGCCTTTATTCAATTTTCTTCAGGATCGACAGGCAATCCGAAGGGGGTTGTTCTCACTCATCGCAACTTGATCGCCAATTTGGAAGCCATCACGGCCGGAGCAGAAATTGTGCGGGAGGACAAAGCATTAAGCTGGCTGCCTTTGACTCACGACATGGGGTTAATCGGCTTCCACTTGGGCGCTCTCGCCAATAGGGTGGATTTGTATCTTATTCCGACTGATCTTTTTATTAGGAGACCTGTATTATGGTTTGACAAAATCAACGAGCACCGGATTACGATTACCTGCTCTCCTAATTTCGGGTATAAATATTTTTTGCAAGCGCTTAGAAGGGGGCAAGAGAAGCAGTGGGACTTGAGCTGCGTCCGCCTTATTTTTAATGGCGCAGAGCCGATATCAACCGAAGTTTGCCGGGAATTTTTTGAACAAATGGAGCAGTACCATTTACATCCTTCCAGCTTATTTAATGTGTACGGGTTAGCAGAGGCAAGTCTTGCAGTTACGTTCTGCCCCGTCAATGAGGGTCTTACCAGTATTGCGTTGGATCGAAGCCGGCTGTCTATCGGCGACGAAATAAGGGAAGTTACGAAGGACGAAGAGCATTGGAGTCTGGTCGATCTCGGATATCCTGTACTCCATTGCCAAGTTCGAATATGCGGCGAAGACAACGAGGCGTTGCCGGAACGCCGGGTAGGCTTCGTTCACATTCGTGGAGATAATGTAACATCCGGCTACTATAACAATCCGGACAGCAGCGCGGAGATCATGGACCGCGACGGGTGGCTGAATACAGGGGATATCGGCTTCATGCTGCATGGCCGGCTTATTATTACGGGAAGAGCCAAGGAAATTTTGTTCGTAAATGGACGAAATTATTATCCTGCTGACGTAGAAACGGTAGCGATGCAAATAAAAGGGATAGAATTGGGGAAAATCGCGGCATGCGGCGTATGGAACCAAGATTTGCAAAGAGATGAGCTGCTTATTTTCATATGGCATAAACGAAGTGTGGAGGAATTCGCTGAAATTGCGGCCAAGGTGAGAAAGAGAATAAGCGGCATCATGGGGCTGCAAATCGACTATGTGCTCCCTGTTACAGAGATGCCGAAGACGACTAGCGGCAAGATTCAACGATATGCGCTTGGACAAATGTACAGAGAGGGATCTTTCAACTCCTCCATCGAGCAATTGAACAATTTGTTCGTTTCTTCAGAACCGCACGCCCTGCGAGAACCGGCTGTCGAAGAGATGGAAGCAGAATTGCTCGCCATTTGGCAGACGTTCTGTCCGGATATTCATCTGGGCGTGCACGACAATTTTTTTGAAGCGGGCATGACCTCCCTTATGATTAGCCAGATAGCGGAACATATGGAGGGCAAGTATTCCCGCCACATCAAAGTTGCCGATCTTTTCGCCCATCCAACGATAGCGAAGATGGCAAAGTTCATTTCCAGCCCAAAGAGTCTCGGCATTCCTTGCATAGAGCTGTCTCCGCATTTCTTCATCGATCGCGGCGCTGTGATCAAGGAGTGCGTTAAGGAGTACCGCTTCGTCATTGAGGGTGAATCATTGCAAAAAATAAAAGAGCTTTGCAAGTCTCAGCACACGACGTTCGGTGAATACATCGTCTTTTGTTATGGCATGATCCTTGCCCAGCTTAACGATAGCGAGAACGTACTTCTTAATACAATGCTGGAGCGGGAAAATCTTGTGGAACTGTCGATGGTCGACATTGCCCGGATGGAGATCCAAAAAGGAGAGAACGCCTTTCAGCTGGAGGAGCTGGATCAGCTAAAGCTGAAGAAGGACCAGAGAGAGGCGGCTGTTTTGATTTACGAAAAGGCGCTGAAAAGCATCCCTCTATCCTTGACATCCTATTTTGACATCGTTGTGGAATTGGAAGATATGGTTGACGAGGTATCCGTTGTTTTCTCTTTTCAAGCGCAACGAATGCGGGAGAAGGTAATGAGAGATTCATTTGATCATTTGGCCGGCATGGCCTTGCATTCCGTCGTGGAGGTGTGAAGATGAAGAAATTGGCCTTCTTATTTCCGGGACAGGGGTCGCAATTTGCGGGGATGGGAAAAGAGCTTTATAAGAGATCCAATCTTGTGAGAAGCATATACGAGGAAGCCTCCGAGACGGTAGGATACAATCTGGCCCAAGTAAGCTTTGAAGATGACGGGAACAGGCTAAACCGTACAGAGTTTGCGCAACCGGCTTTGTTGACATTGAGTTACAGTATGTTTCGGGTATATATGGACGAGATTGGCGAAGAGCCGTGCTATATGGCCGGTCATAGCTTGGGAGAGTATTCGGCCTTGGCTTGCAGTGGAGCGATATCCTTCGCGAACGCAGTGCGGTTGGCGAGTCAGCGGGGGCAAATCATGCAGAACGCGGTGCCGCCGGGAGCGGGGGCGATGTCAGCCGTGAGGGGATTGTCGTATAGAGAAGTGCTTCACATATGCAATACGAGTTCAGTGGAGGATGCGAGGAGCCCTGACATTGCATGCTTCAACTCGCCGATGCAATTTGTCGTGTCAGGGGAGGCGAAGGCTGTCCGCCAGGTAGAGCACCGGGTCGAGCATGCGGGGGGATTATGCACTCGCCTAAAGGTTAGCGGCGCATTTCATAGCTATATGATGAATCAGGCTGCAGTTGAATTACAACACGTGATAAAGCAGTACTTATTTCACGATTTGCGGTATCCTGTCGTTTCTAATGTCACTTCCAAGCCTTACCGATCCACGGCAGATATTGTGCCGGCATTAACGAAGCAAATGACAAGTACTGTGCGCTGGTACGAAACGATGGTCTTTCTCCATGCGCAGGGCGTCCGGCACTATGTGGAGCTTGGTCCCGGACGCGTACTTGAGCAATTGGCGAAGCAAGCTTTCAAGCGCTCCTCTGTGCTTGGCATAGATAGTATGGATAAGAAGGGAAACTGGAGGAAGGCGGATGATATGCCGGTTACCGTACAACATATCTGCGCTCGTATTGTGGACGGTTGCCTGGCTGTGGCGGCAAGCGCGGAAAATCGCAATGAGGACGAGCATGAATTCGAGCATACCATCCATCCTGCTTATAAGGAGCTTAAGAGGATAAAGGAGTCATTGGTTGCTTTAGGGGAGATGGCCAAGCCCATCATGCACGCCAGTACAGCGATTGAGCGGGCAGAAGTGATTTTAACCGCCAAGAAATTGGACAAGTTGGAGGTTGAAGCAAGATTGAGTCCCCTCCAGAAGCTCTTCTCTCAATTGCAAAAGGGGTGATATCATGTCTACGAAAAATTTCTCATTTCTGCATAAAGTGCAGGTGCCTGAAGCCGCTAAGATCGATGGCGAGTATGTTCGGACTGAAGAGAGCGGCGACATTGCTATCATCGGAATATCCTGCCGGTTGCCAATGGCGGATAATTATCGGGAATTTTGTGACTTATTAGCTGCCGGCGCAAGCGCAGTCCGTCCGTTTCCCGAAGCGAGAAGGCATGATGCCGAGAAATACTTGCAATATACCCGTCCCTCCGAGACGAAGTTCGAATTTATGGAAGGAGCCTATTTGGAGCGGGTCGATCATTTCGATTTTGAACTATTTCGAATTACGCCGCGAGAAGCGAGTCTGATGAATCCGAATCAGCGCATATTTCTGGAAACCGCCTTAGAATGCTTGGAAGATGCGGGGTATGCCGGCGATAAAATAAGCGGTACAAATACAGGGGTGTATGCAGGCTATATCGGAGACTTCGACGGCAACCAATACCGCCAAATGCTGACGGATACGAATACGCCGCATAAAGAAGCGGCCGTTACGGGGAATATGGCATCTATTATTCCGGGCCGAATATCTTATCTGCTGGACTTGAAGGGGCCCAGCATGCTGGTAGATACCGCCTGCTCCTCCTCTCTGGTCGCCGTCCATCTGGCATGCGGCGCTATACGGAACGGCGATTGCGATATGGCGCTAGCCGGGGGCGTGAAGACGAATTTGCTGCCTCTGGATGCCAAGGTGAAAATCGGGATTGAATCATCCGCCGGGATTACGAGAGCGTTCGATGATGAAGCTGACGGAACCGGCATCGGAGAAGGAGCGGCAGCGCTGCTGTTGAAACCATTACATGCAGCAGTAAGAGATCGGGATTATGTGTATGCGGTAATTAAGGGATCGGCAGTGAATCAGGACGGCAGTTCGATCGGAATAACGGCTCCGAACGTTGCCGCGCAAACAAACGTCATCATCAAAGCATGGCAGAATGCGGGGATTGATCCCGAAACGATATCTTATATCGAAGCGCACGGAACCGGGACGAAGCTCGGTGATCCTATTGAAATGGAAGGGGTTGCGGCAGCATTCAAAAAATATACGGGGAAAAGGCAATTTTGCGGCATAGGCTCCGTGAAATCGAATATCGGCCATTTGTATGACTGCGCAGGCATCGCGAGCATGATCAAGCTGGTGCTTGCCTTACAGCATCGTGAAATTCCCGCAAGCATTCATTTTACATCTCCCAATAAAAATATCGATTTTCTGGATTCTCCGGTATATGTCGTAAAAGACAGGCAGCCATGGAGGAAGCCATTTCCGTTAAGGGCGGGGATCAGCTCCTTCGGATTCAGCGGCACGAATTGCCACGTTGTATTGGAAGAAGCGCCAAAGCAACAGGATACGTCTTCGAGTGAGGATGATCTCGAGATCTTTACGGTGTCAGCCCATTCCAAAAGGGCCTTGATTCGGTATATCGATCGCTATTATCAATATTTGACGGATTACGAGAATATCCATTTTAAAAATTTGTGCTACACCGCGAATACCGGCAGAAAGCATTATGCATTCCGCATTGCGATTATTGCCAAAAACGCGGAGGAACTGAAAATAGGCTTGAACCGGCTGCTGGATGGAAGCTTCGAGCAATATCGCGGCGATTATGGCCCCATATACTATGGGCACAAGCCGAACAATTACGGATTGTCAAAGCCGCATGGGGGCCATGAGGCGGGCTATGCATTAAGGGGTTCCAGCGCTGACGAAGCGGCCGAGCTTGCGCGTTCGTATGCCGGAGGCCGTTCCTTGAACTGGCGAAGAATTTACGGCAACGAGAAGCGCTTTACGATCCCGCTGCCGACGTACCCCTTTGAGAAGGAACGCTGCTGGTTAGAGATTCCTCCCATTCGGGCGCTTGGATCGCATAAGGCCCCTCACGAGTATGCTGAGGGATCCGAATCGGAGGTTCAGCATCCCAGTGATCCTTTCCTGCTTCATGGAAGAGCGGAAAATGAACCGTACACCGCCATGGAAAGGCTATTGGGGCAAATTTGGTGCGAGGAGCTTGGGTATCGAACGGTAAATATCCATCGTTCCTTTTACGATATGGGGGGAGACTCCATCCTCGCTACGAAGATTGTGAACCGGTTGAATCAACAGGCTCCCGTGCCCATCACGATAGCGGATGTTTTGAAGCGGCAAACGATATGTGAGCTTGCTTCCTTTATGGAAGCGGGGAGTCGATCGGAGGAGATGAAGAGAAACATTGAATATCATATAGAGCCATTAGCAGTACAGGATCATTATGCACTATCGTCCGCGCAGAAGCGAATTTATATTCTTCACCAAATGAATGCTGGCGAAACGACTTACAATATGCCGTTTTCCATCCAAGTTGAGGGGATGCTGGATTATGACAGGCTTGAACGCGCGATGCTTCTCTTAGTAGAGAGGCATGAGGCATTCAGGACGACCTTTCACCATTTGGAGCAGGAACAAGAACCGGTACAGCGCGTTTCCGAAAAGAATGACTTTGCTCTTCAGCATCGATCTGCCACCCTGGAACAACTGCCTGGACTCATTGACGACTTCATCGTCCCGTTTGATTTATCCAAAGCGCCGTTACTGCGGGCCATTCTTTTTCACATCAGCGCAGAACATCACGTGTTGCTTATTGATATGCACCATATTATTTCGGATGGAGCCTCTTTATCCATCTTTATGCGTGATTTTATGGAACTATATGCTGGCATGGAACCGGAGCCGCTGCTCATTCAATATAAGGATTTTGCGGCATGGCAGAACAAGCTGCTCCAATCCCCAGAGATGGAGAAGCCGCGGGCATATTGGTTGAATCAGTACAGTGGCGACGTTCCCAAATTGCAGCTGCCCACAGACTTCGTACGGCCTGTCGAGAAAAGCTACGAGGGGCATGTTATCGAATTTCGGGCGGATCACCGCGTTCGCGGGAATATTGCCGAGCTGTGTGCCGCAACGCAATCCACGCTCTTCATGACGCTATTATCGGCTTATTTCGTATTGCTCTTCAAATATTCGGGTCAGGAGGATATTGTGGTCGGATCTCCTATTTCGGGAAGGAGGAATGGAGATGCCGATCAAGTTATCGGCATGTTTGTCAATATGTTGCCTATACGCAACTTTCCGTCCGGCAGCAAATCGGTCGTCCAGTTCCTGAGCGAGGTGAAAGAGAGCGCTTTATCTTCGTATGAACGCCAGGATTTCCAGTTTGAGCAGTTGATTGAGCAATTGGCTTTGCCGCGTGAAGCAAGCCGGCATCCGCTGTTTGATACCGTATTTGCGCTTCAGGACGGGAGCATGGCCAACGTTCAATTCGAAGGCTTAAAGCTGCAGCCGTTCAGTATCAACAGGCGTGCTAAATTTGATTTGACGCTGCAGGCTTTTGAGCGGGAGGACGAGATATTCTTCACGTTCGAATACTGTACCCGATTATTTCGAGAAGAGACGATCAGAACAATGGCCCAAAATTATTTGCTGATCTTAGAGCAAATGTCGGCCAACAAGGAACTTGCCTTGCAGGATTTGAAAATAGAGATGCCGGAACGAGCAGAAATAGCAGAATTAGCTGCCGGTTGGAAGACCGTGGAATTTGACTTTTAACTTTCGAAGCGAATAACTCATACAGGAGTGCTTGCCATGACAAATAAAATCTCTGACATTCCGTTAATTGACGATCGCGGACGGCCTGAGCAGGAAATGCAGTATTGGATGAACAAGCTGGAGGGCGAATTGCACATGAGCGGGTTCGATTTCAACCTAGAATGTCCCTCCGGTCAAGCAAGTCGACAGCAGCATTATGAATACAGCTTGGAGGCGGGCGAAGCCCTTCAGCTCCTGACGCAATGCAAGCATAATCCGTATGCTGTATTTATCGCGCTGCTGGCGACCCTCCAATTATTGATAAGCCGATATTCAGCCACTGATGTTGTCCTGCTCGGCATTCCACAGCTTAAGGGGAATCCGGATCAACCGCAGCCTGTGAAATCCGAAGGGCCGGGCTTGCTGCCGATTCGGAGCCATACGGACTGGAGCATGAGCTTCAGGCAATACGCAGGAATGATACAGCAAACGGTGCTGGAAGCCTATCGGCACCAGCATATTCCGTTCGCAAACTTCCTTCCGGAACGTTCTGATGCGGGAAGCAACATATTTAAAACGGCGGTACTGCTAACCAACATCCATGGCAGTCCGGCGATTGAGAATGTATCTGCAGATATATTGTTCGGCTTCCGACTGGATCATGATACCTTGGTTCTGACTGTGTCCTTCGATGCCGGGCTGCATTCCCTTGACATGATTCAGCAATATGCGGGTCATTTTCGGAATTTACTAACCTGGCTAACAACGCATCCGGACGAAGCGATGTGCAAGGCCGAAATGCTGACTTCCTCGGAGCAACTCCGATATTTGCACGAGTTCGGCCATGTGGCGAACAAGGCTGATCCAGATGCCACCGTGGTGGAATGGTTTGAGGCGAGGGTGAAGCAATTCCCCGATCATCCTGCTGTAATCGACGGAGAATGTTCATATACGTATGCGGAGTTGAATGCGCGTTCCAACCAATTGGCTCGCTTCCTGATGTTGCAGGGCGTCAACGTGGAAGAGGCGGTAGGAATCCTGCTTCACAGCTCGGTCGCGCAAGCTGTAGCTGTGCTGGGTGTCTTGAAAGCGGGCGCCGCTTTCGTTCCGATAGATGCCGATATTCCCGAAGAACGCATTCGGTCGATAGTGAATGATGCGGGGATAAAGCTGATCATTTCGTCGAAGCTGTTCATCCGAACGCTGAATCGGCTGCAGTGGGAGTGCCCTGCGCTGGTCCGGTATCTATGCTTGGATAGTAACCGTGTCCTTGAGGAGGAAGAAGGGGAGTCCAACAGCTTGATGAACGAGGAACTGTGGGAATACACGGGGAGCGTAGCCGGTGATGAGATTGCAGGCGGAGGATGGGTGAACAGCTACACCGGTGAACACTTCAGCAAGCAGGAAATGGATGAATACGGGGACAACGTGCTGGCCAAGCTGAGGCCCTATCTGAACAAGCGGCAGAAGGTGCTGGAAATCGGCTGTGCTTCCGGAATTACGATGTACCGGATTGCGCCTATGGTCAAGGAGTATTACGGAACCGATTTGTCCGCCGTAATCATCGCCAAAAACCAAATGCGAAATGAGCAGGAGGGAATACAGAATATCACATTGCAGAAGCTTGCCGCTCACGAGATCGGTTCGGTCCCCGGGACATTCGATCTGATTATTCTGAACAGCGTCGTCCAATGCTTCCACGGCCATAATTATTTCAGGAGCGTGCTTCGCCAGGCCATTGCGAAATTAGACACGGAAGGCCTCATTTTTATAGGAGACGTGATGGATCAGGATCGCAAGGAGGAATTTATCGAATCGCTGCGGGAATTTGCAGCACAGCGCCCGGATAAGCGCTCTGCTGCGAAATTGGACTGGGACGAAGAATTATTTTTATCTCAATCCTTTTTCCTGGATTTGCAGCAGGACATGAAAGAGATTCGGCGCATTGAATTTTCCAATAAGTTAGGCTCGATTCGCTACGAGCTTACCGAATACCGTTATGATGTGCTGCTCCGAATCAACAAGGCTGTACCGCCAATCAAGTCCTCTGAAGGGAAGAGGCAAAAATATCAGTTGGGCGCCCGTGAATTGGAGGCGGTTACGGATACTTCCAATCTGCCTCAGAGAGCTGGTATAGACAATATAGCCTATGTCATCTATACCTCGGGAACGACGGGCAGGCCGAAAGGGGTCATGATCGAGCATCGAGGGCTTGCCAACTTATGCGCTTGGCATAATGATTGCTTTGAAGTAACCTCGAACGACCGTGCGACAAGGTATGCCGGCTTCGGGTTTGATGCTTCGATATGGGAGCTCTTTCCGTATTTGGTGCAAGGAGCGACCGTTTATTTTGTGGACCAGGAGATGAAGCTGGATGTTCACAAATTAAATGAATTTTACGAGAACAATCGCATTACGATAAGCTTCCTGCCGACACAGATGTGCGAGCAGTTTTTGGAAGCCGGCAATCGCTCCCTGCGATATTTGCTGACAGGGGGAGACAAGCTCAGGCATTGGAAGCCTGCTTCCTGTCAGGTGGTCAACAATTACGGCCCAACGGAAAATACGGTGGTTACGACCAGCGGCGTACTAAATGGAAATAGCCCGATCATTCCGATCGGGAAGCCGATCTCCAATGTGGGCGTCATGATATTGGATCCGTATGCCAGGCTTCAGCCTGTAGGCGCGCCGGGTGAAATCTGCATATCGGGGACGGGATTGTCCAGAGGATATGTGGATCAGCAAGGACTTATGGAAGAAAAATATATAGATCATCCGTTCGTTCCCGGCGAGAAAATGTATAAGAGCGGCGACTTGGGGAGATGGATGCCGGACGGCAGCATCGAATTCCTGGGCAGATTAGACTGCCAGGTCAAAATCAGGGGGTACCGGATTGAACTGGCGGAGGTAGAGAACCAATTACTAAAGCTCACCAATATGAAAGAAGCCGTTGTTATCGATAGGCAAGATGATGAGGGCACTCGTTATTTATGTGCTTATTATGTGACGAAGTCTCCTGGAATGGAAGCAGCAGATGTCAAGCAGGCTCTGGCGAAGGAGCTCCCCGATTACATGATCCCGCCTTATTTCGTGGAGATGCCCTCCATTCCCCTTATGCCGAGCGGCAAGGTGAATCGCAAGCTTCTTCCGGAGCCGGATGAACGACTATGTTTGAAAAAGAAAGGATACAAAGCACCGAACAATGAGATGCAACGAATGCTTTGCGGCATGTGGCAAGAGGTATTGGGTGCAGCGAAGATTGGAATCCGGGACAACTTCTTTGATATCGGGGGCAATTCGCTGAAAGCTGTCCGCGCTGTCTCCAAAATGTCTCAGCAGTTCGAGGTCGATATCAACCAACTGTTCCAAAATCCGACGATCGAGCAGTTGTCTCGGCATATTCAATTCAAGAAAATATCGTTGGAGGAAAAAATAGAGCGCGCGAAGCAACTGATCAGTCTGCCTCGGAAGGAGATGTCGGAGATTGCCGAGTTCGCGGGCAAATTGGAGGCTTATAAAGAGAAAGGCCGGCACTTGTTAACCTCCATCGAATTATCCGATAATAGCTTCTTTCCTGCGAATATTTTTCTGACCGGTGCGACCGGCTACTTGGGCATTCATCTCTTATTCGAATTGCTGGAGTCGTCGCACGCCCACATCTATGTGCTGAAGCGGGCGGGGGATCAACCGGAAGCGGAAACATTGCTGATGCGAAAAGCGGCCTATTCCTTCGGGGACGATGCATACGGGCGGTTCCGGCATAGAATACATGTGATATGCGGCGATATCGCGAAGGAACGATTCGGCTTGGAGCCAATCGAATACCGACAATTGGCCGAACGGATCGACACGGTCATCCACGCTGCCGCCAATGTGAAGCACTATGGCGCATACGACGATTTCTATCAAGCCAATGTATTGGGCACGGAGCATGTTATTCGCTTTGCTCTTGAGACTCGCGGCAAGAGCCTGCATTACATTTCTACGGTCGGAGTAGCGAGCGGAACAATCAACAATGCAGAGAAGTTTTTGTTTACGGAAGATGACCATGATGTTGGGCAGCAGTCTGGCAATTTTTATACGAAGACGAAAATCGAAGCCGAAATGAAAGTATGGAAATCACGGCAAGACGGGCTGGCAGCTTCGATTTACCGAGTCGGTAATCTGGTATGTCATTCGGAGTCGGGAAAATTTCAGGAGAATATTTCGGATAACGGATTTTATCGAATGTTGAGGTCCTTCATCGGCTTGGAGCGAATGCCCGAACAAAGCCTGCATGCGATTGATTTTTCCTTTGTGGATGATGTCAGCAAAGCGATTGTCCTGTTGATGAAGCGGCAAGATAAGCAGAGCGAAACCTATCATGTATATAACCATAAGCATGTAAGTCTGCGGAAGCTGAGCCAATGGCTGAATGAGGCCGGATATGCCGTCGAGGCGATGCCGCCGGCTGTTTTTCTGGATTATTTGAATGCGAACCGCAACGAGCAGGCGGCAGAAGAGCATGTAGAAAATATATTATTGCATTCGAGAATTCTGGATATGGACGCAACATTCTATTATATGACCTCGGATAGAACCGTGAAGGTGCTGGCAGAACTGGGATTCGAATGGCCGGAAGTGAATGCGGGACATATTCGGAAGATGATGGATTACTGCGCTGAAGTGAGCTTTGTATAGGAGGGGTGTTCATTGTGTCCGCATGAAACAATCGAAAATCCTGTGACGGGCGAACGCCTGACGATATTGGAGTCAGCGGCGGATAATGGGGGGAGGCTTTTTGCTTATGAATATTCATGCCTTCCGACAACGCCTGTCGCCCCGAGCATGTTCATCCGTTGGCGGAAGAATCGTTCGAAGTCGTTAAGGGAGTCATGGTATCCCGAATCAATGGAATGGAGCGCACGGTCACTTGCGGCGAAACGGTCGTCATTCCGGCGGGAGCCAGGCATACGGGGTGGAATAGCGGAGAAGGAGAATTGGTTTTAAGGGCCCGAATTACCCCGGGCATGCAATTTGAAGAGTATTACAGAACGGTATTTCATTTATCCCAGATGAACAAGACGAACAAGAAGGGAGTGCCAGGGCCGCTGTACTTGGCGGCGATGAGTCATGAGATGAAAAACCAAACCTTTTTGCCCAGATTCATTGCGCTGCAAAAAATCTATATCGCCCTCGCAGGGCCGCTTGCAAAATGGCTTGGCTATAAACCTTATTATAAATGAAAGGAAAAATACGAGCATGAACGAACAAACGGGACAACAAGATCCGGTTACGGAATATGAAGAGGTTACGATCCAATCCAACCAGGCTCCCATCGTTCTATCCATCTGGAAAAGCAAAAAAGAGCACCCATGTATCATCTTCTTTCCAGGGACCGCAACCCATCCGTTATTTTATGCGGAGTTTTTGAGCTCCTTGGCTCAACATCAATATAATGTTATCGGCGTTCATCCGGTCTGTCATGGGAAAAGTCCGCGGGTAAAGAAAATATTCAGCTTCGAGGAGCTCGTGCAAAATGGAAAGGACGCAGTGTCCTATGCCATCCAGAACTTTAACGATCGCGTCATCGTCATGGGTTCCAGCCAAGGGGGGATTGTCGCAATCGCTCTGGCGGGCAAGGATGAGCGGATACAAGCGGCGTTTCCCCATAATATTCTCATTCCGGACGTGCCCGAATCGATCATCGTTACCCGGTTCCCGGAATTTCTGAAGCACGGGTATTCATTTGTCATTTCGGCCGTGAAATGTCTTGCTAAAGTATGGCCCGCAATGCCCATCCCAGTCAGCTTGTATCTTGATTTACATAAAGTATCGAAGAACAAAGCCATCATTCAGCAATTTTACGACGATCCCTATGGGTTCATGAGTTATCCGCTCTATTTTTTGGCCAGTCTTTTCAGCGCCGATCTGAGCTCCCTTCGGGACGGAAGCATCAAGTGCCCGGTTTATGTGCTGGCTGCCAAGGGGGATCCGTTGTTCCCGGAGGAATATACCCGAAGCATATTCCATATGATCAAGGCTCCATATAAGGAAATGATCCTGTTCGACGAGGATGTGCATCTCATTTTAAATGAATGCTTGCCGCAAGTGCTTCAGCCTATCGTCACGAAGCTGAACGGAATACCGGGGAGCGAAAAGGTGATGTCATGAGAAAAAGATGGCTGACATTCGCAGGGATTCTGATCGGGATGAGCATTTCCGGTCTGATGCAGACCTTCCTGGCGACCGCCTTGCCCACGATTACGAAGGAATTGGGAGGGATGGAGCTGTACAGCTGGGTATTCGGCGGCTATATGCTCGCTTCTACCGTCACGCTTCCTTTATTCGGCAAGATCGCTGATATATTTGGCAGACGCCAACTTTATTTATTCGGCATGGCGCTTTTTGTGCTAGGGACTCTCGGGGCCGGTATGGCGAACACGATGTCGCTGCTTGTTGCGTTCAGAGTCATGATGGGGCTGGGGGCCGGAGCTATCGTTCCGGCGGCATTGGGCTCCATCGGAGATTTGTTCGACGAGCGGGAATCGCCTCGGCTGTTTGGTTATATAGGACTCAATCAGGTCATGGCTAACCTCGTCGGCCCCGTTGCAGGGGGAGTGATTACGGACGTTTTATCATGGCGATGGGGATTTTATCTCCTGATTCCGCTCGGAATCCTGTCTGCCATCCTGGTGGCGGTCGGTCTTCAGGAGCAGGAGCGGGCACGGCAAGAGGGCGGCGCTCGAGCGGGCCGCTCCTCTCTGCTATGGCAATTGGACTGGCTGGGAGCCGGTATGGTGTCGGCAGGGTTATGCTTGCTTATTTTTGGGGTGCAATTCGTGGGGGAGGCTCATTTTATTGGCGGGGCAGCTCTGCTCATTACAGGAGGGGCTGCATTATATGTGCTCGTCAGAATTGAAAAGAAGCATCAAGACCCCATACTTCCCATGAATTTTCTAAGCAACACGCGCCTTTCGCTTACGCTGTGCAGTACTTTTCTGTTAGGCATGATTAGCAACTGTGCGATTAGCTACGTTCCGTTATTTATTCAAGATGCTCAGGGAGTCAATGCTTCGGAGGGCGGCATGCTCCTGCTCCCGATGATGGTCGTTACCGGCATCTCTAGCGCTGTGTCGGGGAGAATCGCCAATCAGCGCTTGGCCATGATCATCACCTGGCTTCTCATGCTGTTGTCCTTCGCAGGTTTGGCGTCGTTCGGCTATCTGGGAAGCAAGTACTTGGCCGTTATCGCGACATTGCCGTTAGGGATTGGCATGGGCTTGCTTCTTCCCATGTACATGAGCATTGCGAGAAATTTATCGGATTACTCGAATCGTGCCACCATTGCCAGCATGGTTCAATTGTCAAGAAATCTTGGCGGAGCGGCAGGCGTCCCTGTTTTGGGGATTTGGCTGGCCCAAAGTTCAGGCTTGCAGGCGGGCCTGCAAGGTATTTTCATTTGTCTCGGCGTGGTTGCATTCATCGGCTGGAGCGCGGCTTTCTATCCTGCCATGCATACGGGGACTCCGATTGTGAAGAGAGAATTGGACTAAATCTGATTGGAGGGTTCAACCATGATATTGTGGTTTGACGAGGTGAAACGCGGTGATATCGCACGAGTGGGAGGAAAAGGCGCCAATCTTGGGGAGATGTCTGCGGCAGGTTTGCCTGTCCCGGAGGGGTTCTGCATCGATGTGGAAGCGTATAAGACACATCTTCGGTCAGGCAGCCTATGGCCCAAAATTGAAGCGATGCTGCAGGAGATAACAACGGAGGATGTCGTGTCCCTTGACAGCACGGCTGTGCAAATCAGGCAAATCATTGAGACAGCGCCTATGCCAAGCGATTTGCAGCACAAGATTAAAGAGGCTTATATGCGGTTGCTTCGCCTTGGCTATGAAAGAGTTGCCGTACGTTCTTCGGCCACGGCGGAAGATTTGCCGGAAGCGAGCTTCGCCGGGCAACAAGAAACGTTTTTGTCCATAATCGGAGAAGAGGACGTTCTTCAGCACGTCAAAAAATGCTGGTCCTCACTGTGGACGGCACGATCGATTTCTTACCGCACACATAATCAGTTCAATCATGAGGAGGTATATTTGTCGGTTGTGGTGCAGGGGCAAATTGAATCCCGGAAATCTGGAGTTCTCTTCACCATGAATCCGCTGAATGGGAGCAAAGATCAGATGCTCATCAATGCCTCTTATGGACTGGGCGAGATGGTCGTGTCCGGGAAGGTAACGCCGGATACTTACATTGTCTCCAAGCGAAAACGATATAACATCGCGGTTCATCGGAAGCTGGGCACTAAGGAGATGTGCCTGGAATCGCATCCGATTCACGGGACGATAACGAAGGAAGTCCCTGAGCCGGACAGGGACAAGTATTGCTTAAGCTATGGGGAGCTTCGCCAGCTGCAGCGTCTTGGCCGGGAGCTGGAACAGTATTACGGAGCTCCGCAGGATATTGAATGGGCCTTCTCTGGCGGCAAGCTGTATGCATTGCAAACCCGGCCGATTACCAGTTTGTATTTGCCTGAATATCCGCAGACGAAGCTTGGCAAAATTGAGAAAAAGGAATTGGATAATTTCAAGGAGCATTTGCCTACGCCGCCATATCCGTTAGAGTATGAGACGATGATGGCGCTTCTCGAAGAAAAGCATCATGCATACCGGTCGCTGGGCTTGTCGATTCCGGCTGCTGAACAGGTGATACGGATCGATCGCAACGGAGTTCTGTCTATTCATCCTGTGTCTCCCAGGCCGACTCTGTCTTTCTTGAAGCTTCCTTCTCATGTCCGACGCATGCTTCGGGACAGTTCTGCACGTATCTCCGTGGAAGAAGAACAGAGCAATGCGAAGCGCCTCCAGCAGCTAATGAACGTGCAGATAAGCGGCCTTAACGATAGGGAGCTCGTGCAGCAAATTGAAAGCATTGTAAAGATTAGTAAAAATTATGGACAAATTCGATTCCACATCTATGTGTTTCCGATGGTACTGCTCGGATTCAAGCTGAAGCTGCTGATTCGCATGTCGCGCTTGAAACGGCCGGTAAGCGAATATGAGCTGTTATCGAATCTCGACTATAAAACGGCGGTTATCGAAAAAGCGCTCAACGCTTTGGCGGTGTCCGCTGACTTGAATCCTGTGCTCCGAGCCGTATTTCTCGAATGCCCGGCGGGGGAAGTGCAGCACAGATTAAAGCTGGAGTCTGGAGGACAAGCATTTCTCAAGGAAGTCGAAACATTTCTTCAAGAACACGGGGCTCGGACGATGAAAGCGTATATGCCATTTTCCAATGAGGCTTCCTGGTCGGAGAATGTGAGCTCCTTATATGGGACGATTGCTGCGATGCTCCGGTCAGGTAGCATACATAACTTCGATAAACGCCAGGAAGACATCAATCTTCAATTTTATAAGCTTACAGAGGAGATTCGAAAGGGGCTTCCTCGTTTTTTGGCGGATTCTTTTAGCCGAACGCTGGAACAATTCCGCGCTGCCTTTAAGGGAAGGGAATGGACGCTGTACGCAATTGAAGAATGTTATGTTGCCTTGCGCAAAGCGATGCAGGAAGCGGCGGATAGATTAAAGCACAGAGGCTTCCTCACTGCGCCGGAAGACATTCTCTACTTGAAATTGTCCGAAGTGTATCGATTGCTTGATCGTTCAAGCGGCGAAGTCGGAATGGAGGATGCAGCCGGGAAGATTAGGGAACGCCGAATAAATCGCGAATTCTCTCTCGCCGTATGGAATGTGAATGAACATGAACTGGATCAGCAAAATCAGGATCATATCAAGGGACTGCCGGGCAGCGGCGGGCTGGCCGAAGGTAATGTGAAGGTCATCAGCGGAGCCGCGGAATTCGGCAAGCTGGAGAAGGGAGATGTACTGGTGTGCTCCTTTACGGATCCGGCCTGGACGCCTTTGTTCCTGCTCGCCAGCGCCGTTGTGTCCGATACCGGCGGTCCTTTGTCGCACGCGGCTATTGTTGCCCGGGAATATCGAATTCCAGCCGTATTGGGAACCAAGGTAGCGACCTCTTGCTTACAAGATGGAGACCGGGTGATGGTGGATGGCTTCAAAGGCACAGTAACGGTGCTGAAGGATCAATTGGCGGCCAGCGCAACATGAATTGTGGTTGCATCAGTAAGTTCACAAATATACCGGGTGTCGCCCAATCGACTATCTCATTAATTATCGTATGGAAAGAGCGAGCGAATTGCTTAAAGCCGGCAAAGCCGGAGCGCATAGCCGTGCTTCACCCCTTGTATTTGGATTACTTTTTCGCGTTGGACACGCCGCCGATCGCCTCGAGCAGCGCCGTGAGCGCGATGGAGGAATTCGCTACGTTGCAGCCCTACGCGGGAACGGCGGAGATTGCGGATTTGGGCAGCGGAAGGAACTTGAATCTGGAAGCGATTATTGCGTCGAATCCGGATGTGATCGTAACCTTTAAAGGTCATATTGACGCAAATGATGAGGAGTTGAGCAAAATTGCTCCTGTCCTGGAAGCTCTGTCGGAAATGAATCCCGATTATATCATTTTCCAGCATAATCTTGATGCTGCCAAGGCCTCAGTCCAGGAAAAGGAATCTTCCGCCGTCTGGCAATCGTTGAAATCGGTAAAAAACAATCATGTTCTATTTTTCGATAATTCTCTTAATACGGGAAGCGTCCTGGCGATCAGGCTGGCTGCAGAGAATTTTATGGAACTGGCGGTTCAGTAGGGAAGAATGAAAAACAGCCCCGGCTTGGATGAAGCGCGGGGCGGGTTCACGTTCAGGACGAATCCTCTTTCACATATTCCAATATATCGCCTGGCTGACAGTCCAGCACTTCGCATATTTTCTCCAAGGTGGAAAAGCGGACCGCCTTCGCTTTTCCATTCTTCAGGATGGACAGGTTCGCCATCGTAATTCCGACCTTCTCTGACAGCTCGGTAACGCTCATTTTTCGTCTTGCCAACATAACATCGAGATTGATGATGATCGCCATATGGACACCTCAGACTGTCAAATCATTTTCGGTTGATTTCAAGTGCGTGGGTTAGCAGCTCTTGAAGCACTGCCGCAAAAATCGCTACCGTGGAAGCGGCAAAAATGATGACTCCTCCTATCACGGCGATGGAAGTAAACAGGACGCCCTGCATACCAAGGAATATGCCGGCTATAACATAGACGATCGCGATCGCGCCGGCGCACTGCTTGATATGTCTCAACGATGCTACCGCGCATTCGGAAAACGCATTTCGCCGTTCAATATAGTGAAGCAGCTTCAGCGCGTGATAGAGCGCAATATAAAACGGGATTGCCGTCGTATATACAATGATGAGCGCCGAATATTTCAAAGGAACATAATCGGGGTTCTTCGCCGCATGGCTTGTCACGAATCCGGGCAGCCAGAATAGACACAGAATCAAAGCCGCAAACCCAATCATGGCGATCGCCAGCTTGAGGAAGGCAGTTTTACTTCGGAGCATATAGCACCTCGCATCAAATGAATGGCAATAGCATATCACTGCATTTATCGTTTATCAATATGTTTTTCATGTTTCTTGGTAAACCTCAATATTATTGCATTGAAAGCGGACGTTCCTTGCTCTGGGAGCGGCCTTCCTTCACATGCTTCAACTGGGCGACGATCATGAACGACACGATAACCAGCAAGAACCACGAGCTGAATTTTCCCCACTGAACGAGATTCCAACCGTTGGCTTGATGCGGATAGCGCCAAGCGCCCAGGAATGTCCCGATATTTTCCGCTATCCAAATAAAGAAACCGATTAACGCAAACGACAGCACGAGCGGCATGCGCCGCGTCACGCCCAGCACCGTATACTCGACATACGACCGAAAGAAGACGGCGAACAGCAGAATGGTCAACACCCAGCGCAGATCGTATATGAAATGGTGGGTTATGAAATTGAGGTAAATCGCCGCGCCGAGCGGGACGGTGCACCACGGCTTCGGATACTTGTGCAGCTTCACCTGCAGGCGGCGCCACGCCTGGCATAAGTAACTGGCGACACTCGCATACATAAATCCGCTGTAGAGCGGCACGCCGAACACCTTGGTCCATCCGTCGAGCGGGTATGCCCATGATCCCATGTGAACCTTGTAAATTTCGAGCACGAGCCCGATCAGATGGAAGACGCAAATGACCTTCAGCTCGTCAGCCGTTTCCAGACCGGAACGGAGCATGATGATTTGAACCGCGATACAGACAAGTAGCATAAAGTCGTAAGCGGGCATGAACGGGATGTCGATCGCCCGCGTGAGCGCAAGCGCCGCGAAAATAATGGCCGGAAACAGGCAGGACAGCGCCTGCTGCCAGCCGAACTCGGCAAATGATCTAAGCTTGAAAGCCATACAATCCTCCTGCGTTGGAATCCGCCTGCCGGGACGCCGCGCCCCTCCGCAGGCGGTGCCTTGAATGAATCGCCATAGCGGCTCGATAGGTACTATCATAAGCGGCGGCTTTCTCTTGGTCAATAAAAAATTATTGTTTTTCGATAAATATTTATTGTTTAATATATCCATGTTCAGATTTTGTCTAGTTTTCAGGGTGTCGCTGCTTGATGAAGTCGTTTATAATAAAAATCGGAAAGAAACGCGCGGGAGGATCGTGAATGGCCGGTATGTTTGTGCTGCTGCACGTGATTGGCGGCATCAGTATTCCGAGCATTGACATGAATTTGCCGATAGGAGAAGGCGTATCTCCGTATACGTTGGCGCTCACGGCGGGAACGATGAAGGCTTTTGAAGCAAATCCAGTCCCGGCGACGGAAGCAGCAATTGTCCCGGGGGCAATGGCCGGCCGTTATATGTGGATCGCCTGGTCAAGCAGCTGCTGCCATATGGGCCTGTCATCATTGCGATCGATGGTCAGCATTTCGAACACCTCCGGCTCATACACGGGGAAAAATATGGATTGGTGAAAAATTGGAGTGAACATGAACATTCATTACTTGCAGCACGTTCCTTTTGAAGGACCTGAACAAGTGTCTGCCTGGGCAGAGCAAAAAGGTCATCAGCTCAGGGGCAGCTTATTGTATGAGAACGGGCGGTTACCGTCTACTTCGGAATTCGATATGCTTGTCATTCTTGGCGGTCCGATGGGGGCGTATGACGAAGAGCGCTTTCTATGGCTGGGGCAGGAAAAGAAATTAATCCAGGAGTCTGTCCGGCGGAACAAGCTGGTGCTGGGCATTTGCCTCGGCGCGCAGCTGCTTGCGGAGGCGCTTGGGGGAAGAGTATACAGAAATGAAGAGAAAGAGATTGGCTGGTACCCCGTCACTTTGACGGAGGAGAGCCGGGAATCCTCGTTTTTTCAGGAGTTGCCGGACATATTCGTGCCGTTCCACTGGCATGGGGACACCTTCGCATTGCCTCCCGGAGCGAAGCATATCGCTAGGAGCGCAGGCTGCGTGCATCAGGCCTTCGAATATGCGGACTGCGCGATCGGGCTGCAGTTCCATCTGGAATCGAGCGAATCAAGCATCAGAAGATTAATTCAGCATTGTCCCGGCGACATTGGGCAGGGCAGGTTCATCCAGCGTCCGGAGGACATGGTTGGCCAGGCTGAGCTGTTGGATGCGTCCAACGCGATTTTATTTCTATTGCTTGATGCATTGGAGAAAAAATATGGCATAATGGACAAATCGCTTTGAAGCGGCGGCCGCTTCCCGGGATGCAGCCGGGGAACGGCTGGTCATTGGGAGGCTGCCGCCGCCTTTCGCTATCATCGGGAACGGCATCCATCATCCTTCCTCGCGATCGACCCATTTTTTGCAAAAATAATAGCGTAATTTTTTGCGCGCTCTAACCAATAATTGCGCGGAAGCCTGCTCGCTGATCCCTAACTCCCGAGCCAGCTCTCGATGCGATTTATCTTCCACATAATACCGGAACAGCACATTGCGGTATCTGGCATTGAGCTGGTCAAGGGCTTCATGAAGCGTTTCATCTCGGATTTGCTCCTCCACTTGATCGGCTACGGCCGTTTCCGCTGCCGAAGTGAAGAGATCCTCTTCATCCATGCTTTCCAAATGGGATAGATATTGATAATTTTTATTTTTCCTTAAGTAATCATAGGCTGTATTCCGCGAGATTTTTTTGAGCCACGCCTTCATCTTTGCAGGCTTTTTCGATTTAGGTGATGAGGCAATGACTTTCAGGAAGGATTCCTGAATCACGTCTTCCGTCAGATCATGATTTTGGAGCAAGAAGTAAATATCGCGGTAGATGAATTCTCGGTAGGATTGATAAGTCAATTGTTGGGATGCTCGGTCCAGGTGTCGGAAATCGCCGCGCAAAAAAGATAACCACTGTTCCATAATGCCCCCTCCACATCGTTGGATCATGTATTATCCGTCTTTTTAATTCCCTATATATACTAATATATACTTATATCGTATATAGTTCCATATTTGATATGTGTCGATAAATTGAGCAAAACTTCTATTTTATGAAATTGAGTGAATATTTCGTCATATTTTGGAAGATCAAGCCGTCTAAACATGTAGAAAGGGCAATCATCATGAAGCTGCATCTCTTCTCTTACGGGGAGGAGGTCTATGTTCGGCAGATCGGAACGTTTTTTTGGAGAAGAGGCACAAAAAGTTCTAGGGCGTGTATGCAAACCTTAAGCCAACCAGATCATGGAAGAGGCCAGCTTTAAGAAGGCAACAAAAGTACAGGCCAATTTATCGTACCGAGTTGCCAGCCGACGATTATGTTTGAGTTTGTTGAACAGGCATTCGACCAGATGACGCTCTTTATACAACCACCAGTCGGTTGTACGTTGGATCGTGCGATTCTTCTTACTGGGAATGACGGAATGGGCCAGTTTCTCTTCCAAAAGCGCAATGATTTTATCGGTATCGTATCCGCGATCCGCCAAAACATGTTTACCTTGTATGTCTTGGGTTTGCAGGATCTCATAACCCGTTACACAATCATTGATGTTGCCTGCGGTTACTTCGAAGCGTAGCGGATTGCCAAGGCCGTCTACAACGGCATGAATCTTGCTGGTTAATCCTCCGCGTGATCGTCCGATGGCTTGGAATTGCTGCCCCCTTTTGCCCCCGCGCCGTGTTGGTGAACACGAACGATGGAAGCATCGAGCATAACACTTTCGTCATCGGGATTGGCAGCCAGAACGTCTAGCATTCGATCAAAGATGCCTGCTTTCTCCCAGCGGCGGAAACGACTGTAGACACTGCTCCAGGAGCCATAATGCTCTGGCAAGTCTCGCCAAGGCGCACCAGAACGAATCACCCAAAGCATGGCATTGAACATTTTTCGGTTATCGATTGCCGGACGTCCACCCTGTGGTTTCCGTTCCGGTGGCAAGAGGTCTTTGAGTCGTTCCCATTGGTCATCTCGTATCTCATATCGTCTTCTCATAGGATAAGTTTACCAGATATTTGGCTATTTCGATAGTTTGCGTACACGCCCTAGCAGGAAATCACGGGTTGGCGATCAAGGCCATTTTGGATTGGCTCAAATAACGAACTTCCATCGATACGAAGCGGCAGGCTCTTAGGAGACCATTTACACTGGTTCTTAAGAGTTTTTTTGCATCCAGCGGATCATTTGTGGTCCATTCGTAATCACCGATTGAACGATCGGACAGACTGAAACGTAATATAAGTACTTTACCTGCTGCAAGGCGAGAAGGGGGCGGGGGACACGTGGATCAGGAGCAGGAATGGATTCGGCAGGCCGTTCGCGGCGATACCGATGCGTTGGCCCATTTATTGCATAAGCACTATTCCTTTTTACACAAATATATGCTGAAGCTGACGATGAACCCGAGCGTGGCGGAAGAAGTCGTGCAGGACACGATGGTCCGCTGTCTTGAGAAAATACACACCTATAACGGGAAAATGAAGTTTTCGTCGTGGCTCATCATGATCGGCTCGCGGCTGTATATCGACATGCTGCGAAGGAGAAAGGTCGAGCAGCGTTGGCAGGAAGCGGAGCAGAAGCAGGCGGCGCGCCAGCTTCGCTATTATATGGAATCGAGCGATGTCGAATGGTCGTTGCTGCTTGAACAGTTGGGAGCATTGCCGGCCGAACAGCGCGCCCCGATTGTGCTCAAGCATTATTACGGATATGCGATTCCCGAGATCGCGGTCATGCTTAACGTGAATGAAGGCACCGTCAAATCCCGAATTCATTACGGATTGGAGAAGCTGCGGAAGGAGTGGAGCAAGGATGAACAAGCGCAATAAGAAGAAGCTGGATATCGCGATGACTGCCGAGCCGGGGCGGAACAAGCCGCACCCGACGCCTGCGGAACGGGAGGCGGACGCCGAATCGCTGGGCAGGCTGCATCAAGCGTGGGCCAGCCTTGATCAGGCCAGCGAGCGGAATGTGGAGATTCCGGATGTGGAACAGCTGCAGCGCATGCTGCACAGCCGCTCCCGGCGCAAGCGCAGCCGGCTGTGGAAGGAGCTGCTGCTGCTCTGGGGAGCGGCCTGCATTCTCGTCGGCGGGGGCTTGACGCTGGCCGCCACAGATTGGCGCGCCTTTGCCGGCTTCCAGGCGGCGGCTCTGGCGGGCGGGATTATGTTCTGTCTCTTCAAGTCGCCGATTCGTGCTGCGGAGGAAGGTGAGAGGGAATGAAACGGAATTATACGTTCCACGAAGTCGAGTGGTGGGTATGGGCCCTTATCGCGATTGTGTTGGTTGCGCAAGGCACATGGCTGTTCCTGGATGCCCGTAAGCGCGGGAAATATCCGTGGTTCTGGGGAATTTGGGGCTTCACGGGCACGCCGACGCCCCTATTGTGCTACTTACTGTTCGTCGTGAAGCCTTGGCGGAAAAAGCGCGATCGGAATCATCCGGACAGATGAAACGCCGGATGCGCGGCATGGGCCGCCATCCTGCTGCAGAACCGGAGCAGCCTTCTCCCGGATGGCCGTTGACGCGTTCGGGGAACGCTTCTGTTGGTATAACATCCCCCTCTATTGGGCCACACTATGGTTAAAAAAGTAAGAGGGGATTGTCATGACTCGAGAACATCGTTCCCATTCCCGGTTCTCTTATCGGGTAAAGCAATGGAAACAGGATATTCGCCGCATGAAAGGCCCGATCTGGTGGCTCGCCGCTATTGTATTATTTTTTGGTGCCCTGACCTTAGGAATCCGCATGTCGATGGAGATCCGTCAGCTCATTTACGAGCGGGAGACGCCCATCTCGATCGAAACATTCGCGGCGATGCAGGACGATGAGTTCGCCAAGCTGCATGATTCTTCCCGGCTCGTGCTTAATGAGCTGCTTCAGCAGGACGACCGGAAGCGCGAAGTCATTCATCGCCAGCAGTTTATTTGCGGCCAGCGGGAAGAGACGATGGGCAAGCATACTTCGGCTGCTATCATTCAATTGATGCTGAATCATCCGGATTGGGGCGCCACGATGGATGACGCGGGCCGGGTCATTATGGAGGAACAGATCGAGGAAATATCCGAACGCTGCAAGGATGCCCGCATCAGTCTCGACGAGGACGGGAATCTGACGCTGTACGAAGGCCCGCCCGAGCAGAAAAAAGTGATTCGGACCTTTTTCCAAATCGATGTCGAATCGATGGAGAGCACGCTCCCGCCCAATGTGCTCCAGCAGCTGTATGACGGCATTCTGATTACGGATACCGATGAATATCACAGCGTCCTGTCCACCTTCAGCGATTATGCGGTGGAAGCCTCGCAGAAAGTGATGAAGCAGGCGGAGGAGGCCAATTGACAGCCGGATCAGATACGAATGAGGACGTCCCTTCGGGCGTCCTTATTTAAGACTGTCGACAATGCTTTTGGCGAGCTGGGCCGCCTTATCCACGTTGTCATTCGTCAATTCCCTCATAGACGGTCGAATTCCAATCCGTAAGAATCAATTCCTTGTCAGGCAGCCCTTGCTCGGTCAGCAGCCTCATCTCCTGCACAAGCATGTCCCCGCAAATAACCCGGATTCGGAAGAAATTCCCATGAACTCCTCCAATATTTGGCGGTACGGATGCAACGGGAGCCGCGGCGGAGCGGCCGCTTCGGCGTGAAGCACCTCCTCGATATGGTCATGCGGATAGAAATGAAGCGGTATGAAGTCCGGCAAAAGACGGATTGCTGCGCAGAACGCAAAAAAATTCATCATTCGGCCGCGGGGAGCGGATGAGGATCCGTCCGGGCAATCTCTCCCGCGGCTCTAGTCATCTGCTCCGCCAAGACTGCAAGAATGCAGCAATTTCAATGATCTGAGGTGGCGAAAATAGGCTTGCTGCAAAAATACAGCAATTACCCTACGGCAAGGCATAAATGGCATTCAAAATGGCGAAATAATGTAATTTTGCAGGATTTTCTCGGAATTTGACCTCTTGAGGTAAAAAATGCTGCGCCTGTCAGGCTGTTGGAAAACCCCTGTTTTTTACGAAGTAATATCATTGTAATATCATTTTGCTGGGAAAAAGTGGTGTTTGGTGAGAGAGAATGGAGGGGGGATGGGGTCTTTGCTTTACCCCACCCTTCTGGCGAGATGTGTGGCTATCTTTTTTATGTTCTGTGCAGTGGCTGTCATTAGCACTTGCTCCTGCACCTTGTCTCTTCCCCGAAACCGGCAATAGCGAAGTCCATGGAGCACTTTGGCATCCGCGAAACTTCGCTCAATGGTTTGGGCGCGTAGGGCATAAACGGCTTTTCCGCTCTCACTCTGGAAGTTTTGAACTACTTTCTCTTTGTGTTCTTCCCAGATATGCCGTTGTATGGTGCGTTGTTTATTTTTGTTCTCGTTACACTTGCTCAATAATGGACAGGCAGCGCATTGTTTGGGATCGGATTTATAATCTCTGAATCCTTTTCGTGTTGTGGTGCGGTACGTGAGTTCTTGCTGGTTTGGACAGATAAAAACATTCTTTTCTGCATCATAATGAAATTTCTCTTTGGGAAATACACCGTGTTCACGGGTCGAACGCTCTGGAATAACTGCCGTGATGTTTAATTTGTTCGTACGGTAACAAACATAGGCCGTCATGTAACCAGAGTCGAGTGCAACGGCCTCCAGCGACTTTTCCCAGCCAAACTTCTCTATTTGATGTAGTAGACGATCCACATAAACAACCGAATCATTCACATTTCCAGGCGTAACGTAGCAGTCCGTAATCACGTTGTATTTATGATCTACGGTGCGGTGATCTAAATAATGAAACCCTTCCGGTTTTCCATCCCGATTCAGGTTTCCGCTATCCGGATCTGTTAAGCTAACTTTTTGTTCCTTGGTTTCGGCCTCCTCTTTGGGAGGCAGTGGCTTTTTTCCAAAAGCGACCCGATCCTCATTCACGGCTTGCTCCAGCTCTTGGAGATATTCATAAGGCGTACAAGTGACTTCTCGTTTCTCGTACCGTCCGTTATTGGCATTTGCCTTGATATGCGTGGAGTCGGTAAAGAGCAGCCGCCCTCCCACCATGTTGTGCTGAATCGCCTGCTGAACGATATTATCGAAGATATCTTGGAAGACGGTAGTATCCTTAAACCGATTTTTCCGGTTCCAGCTAAAGATCGAATGGTCAGGCGCTTTGCCGGAAAGCCCGAGCCGTAAGAACCACCGAAAAGCCAGGGAATCGTTGACGACTCGCTCCAGTTCTCGCTCTGAGCGAATGTTATACAAGTAGCCGATCAGCAGCATTTTAAAGAACACAATGGGATCCACAGATGGTCGGCCGTTCGACTCGCTGTAGTAAGGACGCACAAGGTCCAAAATAAAGGTAAAATCAATATGTTTATCGATATGACGAAGCAAGTGATCAGGGGCAACCATATGCTCAAGACAAACCAGTTCATAGTCCAGTTGTGGGTTGGGATCATTCGTGTAAAGCATACAAACACCGCGCTTTCCATGGATTATGATAAGAACATTATACCAAATTAACGCGGTGAATGGGTAATTAACATAGACTTTCTCAACACTCTGGCCTGTGCAGCAATTTCATGCGGGGACCAGCTTGCCCTAACCTGCTCTGCCTTCCCCGGCTCCGCCCTTCCTAAAAAAATAACTGTCGACAGGACTTTGTCGACAGTCTGGAATAAGGATGTCCCTTGGGGCGTCCTCATTTTTTGTCCGCTGCGGTGGAATGATAAGAATCGGCTGATTCCAATGCCGCAACTGGCCGGTTCTCGACACCGGAAGTAAATGGGGTTAACCGCCTCTAAGGAAGGAGGATGCGCATGGATATCGTGCTGATGCTCCTCATCGTGCTGACGGCGACCAAGCTGGCCGGAGATTTGACGGTAAGGCTGGGCCAGCCCTCCGTGCTGGGGAAGCTGATCGTCGGCATCATTGTCGGCCCTGCGGTCTTGGGCTGGGTGACCAACGGGGAGATCGTCCGCGACATGGCCGAGGTCGGCGTCATTCTGCTCATGTTCATCGCGGGTCTGGAGACTGACCTGGACCAGTTGAAGCAGAACTGGAAAGCTTCGGTTGCCGTCGCTCTCGGCGGCATTATTTTGCCCTTCATCGGCGGGTATCTCGGAGGGATTGCTCTCGGTTTGGATCAAGGACAGTCGCTGTTCATCGGGCTGCTGCTGTGTGCCACTTCCGTCAGCATCTCGGTTCAGACGCTGAAGGATCTCGGACAGCTCAGCTCCAGGGAAGGAACGACGATTCTCGGAGCCGCCGTCGTCGATGATGTTGTCGTCGTCATCCTGCTGGCCTTCATGCTGAGTCTTCTCGGAGCGGGAACGGATCAGGCTTCCCTTGGATGGATCGTCGGCAAGAAGGTCATTTTCTTCGCCGGGGCGATTGCCGCGGGCATCTACGCCGTGCCCCTCCTGATGAGATGGCTTGCTCCATTGAAGGTAAGCGAAGCGGTGATCAGCGCGGCGCTCATCATCTGCTTCGCCTTCTCTTATGCCGCGGAGCAATTGGGCGTAGCCGGCATTATCGGCGCGTTTGCCGCCGGTATCGCCATCTCGCAGACCGACTTCAAGCAGGAGGTGGAGCATCGGCTGGAGCCGATCGCTTACGGAATTTTCGTGCCGGTCTTCTTCGTCAGCGTCGGACTGGAGGTCACCTTCGCAGGGTTGGGTCAGCATGTTGGATTTATGCTGCTATTTTCGGTGCTCGCGATTGCCACCAAGCTGTTCGGCTGCATGCTGGGCGCGCGCATGACGGGCTTCGGCCGCCGGAGCGCGTTCGGCATCGGATCGGGGATGGTATCCCGCGGCGAGGTCGCCCTCATCATCGCCACAGCAGGCCTGGAGGGGGCGCTGTTCGACCCGGCCCTGTTCACTCCTCTCGTCATCATCATCATCGTGACGACGCTCGTCACGCCGCCGATGCTCAAATTGGCTTTTCGCCACGGCGGAAACCGTTCCTGAAGCCACTCGCCGCGGCCATCCGGCGTTTGGCCAGGCTTCGGACGCGGCCTTTTCATCCCCGTTCAAGCCTGCCAATTGCGGCGGAAAGACTCATTCTCTTCCTTACGATCTGTGTTATAATGGAGTGAACACATATGTTCGCTAGACACACACGGAATCGTTAGGGAGAGATTTTTTTTGCGAATATTAGGAATTGACCCGGGCATTGCCATTGTCGGCTTCGGATTTGTGGATAAAATCGGCAACAAGGTCATTCCCGTACAATATGGCTGTATCCAGACCGATTCGGCTACCGCTTCGGAGATTCGGCTGCTGCAGGTGTTCGAAGCGGCGGAGGAATTGCTGGACCGGTATAAGCCGGACGCGATGGCGATCGAGAAGTTGTTCTTCAACCGCAACGTAACGAATGCCTTCAGCGTAGGACAAGCCCGCGGCGTCGTCATTCTCGCGGCCGCGAAGCGGGGCATTCCGATCGGGGAGTACACCCCGATGCAGGTGAAGCAGGCGGTAGTCGGTTACGGCAACGCCGAGAAGAGACAGGTGCAGGAGATGGTGCGGCTGCTGCTGAAGCTGAAGGCGATACCGAAGCCGGACGATGTGGCGGACGCCTTGGCCGTGGCGCTATGCCACGCCCATTCCAGCGGATTACATAACAAATTGAACGGAGTATTGCGTCCATGATTGATTTTGTTCGCGGACCGGTGGTCCATTGGGAAGCCGATTATGTGGTATTGGATGTTCAAGGGATCGGATATCGCATCTATACGCCGAACCCGTACGCGTTTGCGAAGTCGGAGGCGGCCGTTACGGTATATACGCATCATCATGTGCGGGAGGACGCGATTCTGCTGTTCGGGTTCGCGTCGCGGCAGGAGCAGAAGCTGTTCCGCCGCCTGATCGAGGTCAGCGGCGTCGGACCGAAGGTGGCGCTCGGCATTTTAAGCGCGGGGAATCCGGATTCGGTCGTGGCGGCGATTCAGCAGGAGAACTATTCGTTCCTGACGAAGCTGCCCGGAATCGGGAAGAAGACGGCTCAGCGCATCGTGCTTGATTTGAAGGACAAGCTGGACGGCATGGGCTGGGATATCGACCCGGGAGCGCTGTTCGCAGAGGTGCAGACGATCGAGGGCGATCGGGAAGACGGCGCGTGGGACGAAGCCCGCGAAGCGCTGAAGGCGCTTGGGTACAAGGACGTGGAACTGGAACGGGTCTGGAACGATCTGCAGCATCGCGTCCATGCGGACGAGTCGGTCGACTCGCTCATGAAGAAGGCGCTGCAATTGCTGTTCACAGGGTAAGGAGAGGCGGTACAGATGGAAGAACGCATCATTTCAGCCAATTATATGATGGAGGATCAGGCGGTCGAGTTGAGCCTGCGTCCGCGTTATTTGTCTGAATACATAGGGCAGAACCAGGTGAAGGACAATCTGAAAATATTCATCGAAGCGGCCAAAATGCGCAAGGAAGCGCTCGATCACGTGCTGCTGTACGGTCCGCCCGGATTGGGCAAGACGACGCTGTCCAACATTATCGCCAACGAGATGGGCGTGAACATCCGCACGACCTCGGGTCCGGCTATCGAGCGGCCGGGAGACTTGGCGGCCTTGCTGACCAATCTGCAGGAAGGCGATGTGTTGTTCATCGATGAGATCCACCGGCTTCACCGGACGGTGGAGGAAGTATTGTATCCGGCGATGGAGGATTTCGCGCTCGACATCATTATCGGCAAAGGCCCGAGCGCGCGCTCCGTCCGCCTCGATCTGCCCCGCTTTACTCTTATCGGGGCAACGACGCGGGCAGGCCTGCTCTCGGCGCCGCTTCGCGATCGCTTCGGCGTCGTCAGCAGGCTGGAATATTACAGCAAGGATGAGCTTAGCTTCATCGTGAGCCGCGCCGCCGATATTTTGGATGTCCCGATTACAGGCGAGGCAAGCGACGAGATCGCGATCCGCTCGCGGGGCACGCCGCGGATTGCGAACCGGCTGCTGAAGCGTGTGCGCGACTTCGCTCAAGTGCGCGGCGACGGGATTATCACGCCGGCCTTGGCGGGGGAAGCGCTGCACTTGATCCAGGTCGATGCGCTCGGCCTCGACGCGATCGATCACAAGATGCTTCAGGCGATGATCTCCCATTTCCGCGGCGGTCCGGTCGGGCTGGATACGATTGCCGCGACGATCGGGGAGGAGAGCCAGACAATCGAAGATGTATATGAACCTTATCTGCTGCAGATCGGATTTCTGCAGCGGACGCCCCGAGGGCGCATGGTTACGCATCAGGCATACCACCATCTAGGATTGCCCATTCCAGAGAAATAAATTCATCCGCTATCGATAGTAATTATTTGTCCCGACAGACCTTTGAAAAGACAGCACATCAACATCAACTAGACAGGACAAGCAGGAAGGGGAACTGAAGAATATGACAACCACCTACCGGAATGTGATTCGAAGAACCGTCACCGGCGCCGTAGCGGGCACGCTGCTGCTCGGGGGAGCCGCGATGCTGCCTGCAGGAGGCTTCCCTGCGGCGCCGGCGGTTGCTTTTGCAGACAATGGACAAGCGGCCAAGGCGGGAGCCAAGTCACCGGAGCAGATCGTATCGGAGCCGATTCGTGTCGCCTTATTCGCCGATTTGGGCAGCCGCTCGCCGGGCCAGACGCCTCAGGTGACCTTGAATTCAACCGTCGGGCTTCAGATCGGAGCCCGCGGAGCCGGAGCGTCAGGAACGTTGAAGGCGGAGGGGACGATCCGCTTCAGTGCCGATGATTACAAAATCAAGCTGTACGAATCGAAGAACAAGGCGGCCGCTCTGGCGGTCCTGAAGCAAGCGGATGCGAAGGACACCGCCGTCATGATTGAATTCAGCCGCCGCGGCGCCGCATTCTATGCGGTCTATGCGGGCAGCTACACGACCGAGAAGGCGGCCGGTCAGGCGCTTGACCGGATGAAGGACGATCAAGCCTTGATGGAACTGGTGCAGGACTACAAGCCCAGAGTAGCAGGTCCGAATTATGTGCAGGCCGGAACCTATTCGTCCGAGAAGGAGGCGGCATCAACGCTGAAGACGCTGCTGGATGCCGATATCGACGCCTATCTCGTGACGATACCGGACAACGGGAAGAACCGGGCAGCGGTATGGGCCGGACAAGCGGCGTCCGCAGCCGATCTGGCCGACATTAAGAAGAAAATGGCCCAGGCCTCCTTGACAGCCTCAACTCCGCAGGCGGAAGGCGCACTTATACATATGAAGGAAGCCGGCGAAGACCAGCCGATTACGCATTACCGCGTGAACGGCGACGCCAAATGGATGGTGTCAACGAGCACGCCGAGCACGATGCAGGTCACAGAGCGCTACGGCCGGGCCTATCGCGGCGATATGGAGGTCAGTCTTCACAAGGATAAGCTGGCGCTCGTCAATGAGGTTCCGCTTGAGCAATATTTGGTCTCTGTGGTAGGAGGCGAGGTGTATGCCGAATGGCCGCAGGAAGCGCTGAAGGCTCAGGCGGTCGCGGCGCGGACGTTCGCGCTCTACCAGAATGACAAGTTCGAGATTGCCAATGTGGTCGATACGACGTTAAGCCAGGCGTACTTCGGGGTAGAGAAGGAGCATGCCAACATCCGCAAAGCGGTCGAAGCGACGGCAGGGGAAGTGCTCATGCAGGACGGGAAGCTGATCGAAGCCATCTACCATTCCAATGCCGGAGGGAAGACCGCCGATCCGAGCGAGATCTGGGGCGGAGACTATGGCTATTTCCAGGTGGTTGACAGCCCGGACGAAGGGGTGCTGGAGGGCAAAAAATCATGGTTCCAGGTGATCCTGCCGGACGGAAAGAGCGGTTATGTGCGGGAAGATGTCGTTCGTCCGGTGAACCGCAACAATGAAGCCGGCTTCGAGCAGGTCACCGCGATTGAGGACGGAACGAACGTAAGACCGATCCCCGCGATTCAATCGAACGTCGCTCCCGTAGCGAAGGTGAACGAGGGGACGGAGATGACCGTCATCGATACGGTGCCGGAATCGACCGAGATGAATTGGGTCCGCGGGCCATATACCTCTTCCCAGATTACCGCCTGGCTCAAGGAGCGGACCAAGACGGAGCTGAACGGACCGGTAACGAGCTTGAAGATTACCGAGCGCGGACCTTCGGGGCGCGTGACCAAGATCGAAGCGAACGGCGTTCCTGTCGGGGTGAGCTATCCGGACAATTTCCGCAGCGCGTTCGGCGGCTTGCCGAGCACGCTATTCGATATCGTGCCGGCCGGGACCGCCGCTGTGATCGGCGCGGACGGCAAGGTGAAGGACACGAAGCTGGCGGGTTCGGCAGCCCAAGGCTCCGGCGACGCCAGCGGATCGCCTCTGCCATCGGACTCGGTGGCCGTTGACGGCAAGGGCAAGGCGGAAGTGCTGTCGAAGGAGCCATCCTTCCTGTTCGTCGGACACGGCAACGGCCATGGCGTCGGCATGTCGCAATGGGGGGCGAAGGGTCTGGCCGACCTAGGGTATGACTATGAAGCGATCTTGAAATACTACTATAAAAATGTAGATTTAGTGAAACGGTAGGGCATAAACAACATGGATGTAAATTTATTTGATTTTCACTTGCCGGAACGCCTCATCGCTCAGACGCCGCTGCCGGATCGAACGGCATCGCGCCTGTTGGCATTGAACCGGCGGACCGGAGAAGTGGAGCACCGGACTTTTCCCGATATTATTGAATACTTGAAGCCGGGGGATCTGCTGGTTCTGAACGATACGCGGGTCATCCCGGCCCGCCTGTACGGCGTCAAGCCGGACACGGGCGGGCATGTCGAGGTGCTGCTGCTGAAGCAGGAGCAGGATGATGTATGGGAAGTGCTGGTGAAGCCGGCCAAGCGGTTGAAGAAGGGGGCAACCGTCCACTTCGGGGACGAGCTGACGGGGACCGTCATCGAGGAGCGCGACATGGGCGGGCGGCTCATCCGCTTCGAGTATGCGGGCATCTTCAATGAGATTCTCGATCGGTTGGGGCAGATGCCGCTTCCTCCATACATTAAGGAACAGTTGGAAGACCGGGAGCGTTATCAGACGGTATACGCGAAGCGCGAAGGCTCGGCTGCGGCTCCGACAGCGGGTCTTCATTTTACGGACCGCATCCTGGAGCAGATTCGGGCCAAAGGGGTGCGCATCGCCATGATCACGCTTCATGTCGGTCTCGGCACGTTCCGGCCGATGTCGGCGGACGTGGTCGAGGAGCATGTGATGCACGCCGAATATTATGAGATGTCCGAGGAGACGGCGGCGCTCATTAACGAGACGAGAAGCTCGGGCGGCCGGATCATCGCGGCCGGCACCACTTCATGCCGGACGCTGGAGACGGTAGCCGGCCGTTACGGTGCAGAGCCGGTGGCGGCATGCTCGGGCTGGACGGATATTTTTATCTACCCGGGATACGAATTCCGGCTTGTCGACTCCCTGCTGACGAACTTCCATCTGCCGAAGTCGACCCTGGTGATGCTCGTCAGCGCCTTCGCCGGCCGGGAGCATATTATGGCGGCTTACCGGGAAGCGATAGAACAAGAATACCGGTTCTTCAGCTTCGGCGATGCGATGTTTATCTTCACAGACGACTAACCTACTTACGACAAGGATGATGAACGATGGCAGCAGCAGTAACCTATGAATTGATTAAGACATGCAAGCAGACCGGCGCGCGCCTGGGCATCGTCCATACGCCGCACGGTTCGTTCGAGACGCCAACCTTCATGCCGGTCGGCACCCAGGCGACGGTCAAGACGATGAGCCCGGAAGAATTGAAGGAGATGAACGCGAAAATTATTTTGAGCAATACGTATCATCTTTTTCTGCGGCCGGGACATGAGATCGTACGGGAAGCGGGCGGCTTGCATAAATTCATGAACTGGGACCGCGCGATCTTGACGGACAGCGGCGGATTCCAGGTTTTCAGCTTAAGCGATATGCGCAATATTGAAGAGGAAGGCGTTCATTTCCGTTCCCATCTGAACGGAGACAAGCTGTTCATCTCCCCGGAGAAAGCGATGGAGATTCAGAACGCGCTCGGTTCCGACATTATGATGGCGTTCGACGAGTGCGCTCCGTATCCTGCCGAGCGCAGCTACGTAAAGCATTCGCTGGAGCGGACGACCCGCTGGGCGGAACGATGCCTGAACAGTCATGCGAGACCGCATGATCAGGCGCTGTTCGCTATCGTGCAGGGCGGAATGTATGAAGATCTGCGCATACAGAGCGCCAAGGATTTGACTTCGATGGATTTCCCGGGGTATGCTATTGGAGGACTCAGTGTGGGCGAGCCGAAGCCGTTGATGTATGAGGTATTGGAGACGACGGTGCCCCTCTTGCCTGACAGCAAGCCGCGATACTTGATGGGCGTCGGATCGCCGGATGCATTGGTGGAAGGATCGATGCGCGGAATCGACATGTTCGATTGCGTCCTGCCTACCCGTATCGCGCGCAACGGGACAACGATGACGAGCCAAGGCCGTCTCGTCGTGCGGAATGCCAAGTTCACAAGGGATTTCGGACCGCTTGATCCGAACTGCGATTGTTATACGTGCCGCAATTATTCGCGGGCGTATCTCCGCCATTTGATTAAGGCGGATGAGACGTTTGGCTTGCGCCTGACGACGTATCACAATTTGTACTTCCTGTTGAATCTGATGCGTCAAGTTCGTGAAGCCATTCGCGAAGATCGGTTGCGTGACTTCCGGGATGAATTTTTTGAAGCTTACGGAATGGATCGCAACGAGAGCGGCTTTTAATGGACCGCCGATGGCTGAGTGCGCAGATAGACAAGGGCATTGGCAGGAGGAGTCCATACATAGGTTAACCATTTGGAGAAAGGGGGATTGTCCATGTTTTTAGCCGGAGCAGCTGATCCGGGCGCTGGCGGCGGGTTGTTGACGATGCTGCTGCCATTCGTTTTGATGTTTGCGGTGTTCTATTTCCTGTTGATCCGCCCGCAGCAGAAGAAGCAGAAGCAGCGCAATGCGATGCTGAACCAGTTGAAAAAAGGGGACAAAATCGTGACGATTGGCGGCCTTCATGGCACGATTATGGAGATTACCGACGACATCGTCGTTCTTCGCGTCAATGATGTTACGAAGATGACATTTGACCGCAATGCGATTAGCACGGTGGTCAAGAGCGAGGAAGCCGCAAGCGCGTCATCATAATCTTGTCGCCTTTTACCGAACACGATTTTTATCGCATCATGCATACAGTGATGTCTCGTCAGAGACATCGCTTCAGACTGTCGACAAAGTCCTGTCGACAGTCTTTTTTCTTATGAAGGGCGGGGCCGGGGGAGGCAGGACAGCTTAGGTTAGGGCAAGCTGGTCCGCGCATGAAGCAAGCTAGTCCCCGTATGAAATTGCTGTACAGGCGCAGCATTTTTAACCTCAAGAGGCTAAATTCCGAGAAAATCCTGCAAAATTACATTATTTCGCCATTTTGAACGCTATTTATGCCTTGCCGTAGGCTAATTGCTGTATTTTTGCAGCAATCTTATTTTCGCAACCTCGTGTCAATGAAATTGCTGCATTCTTGCAGTATTGGCGGAGCAAATGACTAGAGTGGCGGGAGATTCTGCAGCTTTAGTGGAGCGGGATGAATTAGAGCGGCGGGATTAACGCAGCTTCTGCCTCTGTCGGAACGGGTTTGTACTCGGGGTTAAAGTAACACTTGGAAATGTTCATGACAGCCAAGTCCTCGAAGATGTTCTCCAAGAGGCTGCTCATCTGGTTCCGGCTCCACAAGCGGTTGCTGGCGGATGCAGACTACAAGATGCCAGCTATTTACAAAACGCTGCAAGAACGAGAGATTCGTCCTGTCCTGCCCTATGTCCGTCCTCAAACGAAAGAAGGCTTCTTTAAAAAGCATGAATCCGTGTACAATGAGCATTATGACTGTTAATTATGTCAAGGAAATCCGGCACTGTCTTACGAAACAACGAACCATGATGGTTATAAAATGTATCGCTCGAACCCGGCTATCTGTAAAAAGGCGACCAGGCTCTGGAAGACCGGTCGCCCTCTCCTAACTTGTAATATGGATAAAAACGTAAAGAACTCTCGCAACTGCAGTATTACGCGGGAGTTGGTCTTCAATCTGAAGCGATGCCTCGTCAGAGACATCGCTTTTTTTGCCCATTTTCAGATTTTCGAATCCTCACACGATTTGGTATACGCCTTGCCGCCGCGCTGGGACAGCTCCGTCTTCCACGAAGCGCGGACCCCCGCCCATTTCATGCCGAGCCAGGAGGCAGTTACGGCCAGTATCGTTCCCGCGATCATGTCTGTCAGCCAATGAATGCCGAGGTAGAAGATCGAGAAGATGACGATCAGGGCGCTAATCGAGGTGAAGATCGCCCAACGGCGGTTGCCGGATTGCGACGCGAGCAGCGCGACCGTCACCGATATCGACGTATGCAAGCTCGGGAAGCAGTTATCCAGTCCGGATAATTGCCGATAGTTCTCTTCGAAGGACGGAAATACGTCCAGCATGCGGAACTCGACGGCGGCCGGCGGATAGGACCATACTTCGTTCACCGGGAAGAACAGATAGAACGGGATGGCTACCGCATAATTGATGATGACCGCGTAGCATACCGCGCGCGCCATGGGAAGATTATCCTTGGCGATATAGATGGCGATGGATCCGACAATGAGCGACTGGAAGACAACAATATAAAAAAAAGCGACAACCTGGGTAAGAAGCGGATGATGGAACAGCTTCTGAATGGTGTGCACGAATTGGCCTTCCAGCTGATGAATATGGGAGGTAAAATCCCAGTTGACGGCCAGCGCTTTTTCGATGGTCAGTTCAAAATTGTTCACGAGCAAGATAAGGATGAGACCAATAAAAGCGAACAGGAAAGAGCGGGTATGCCGCAAAGCCTTATAAAATGCAGCGACGACAGCCAGCGGCTGCTTGCCTGATCCGAACCATAGCAGCAGGATAACGACCGCGATAGTCCAGAAGGTGACCGTCTGCATGGAGTGAAATAATACCACATCTATCCCCCTATATATTTCCGGTAAACGGTTATTTAATTCATATAGTATACCATAAGTAGCAGGGGGAACCTATGAACCCAAGCGACCATTTCTTGCTGCCGGTTCGGAGCCTTATTTGTTGCGGCTCATATTGACGCCGAATATGCCGCCGAGCGCGCCGCAAGCGCATGCCGCGGCAACGAGCATCAGCTTCTGCAAGGTGATGCCGGCATCCATGGCGAGAAAGCCGATAACAAGCACAAGCATAGCGTAGCAAAAACCGGTGATGCCGCCATAGTACCAGCCTTTGCGCCCGCTGCGCCGCCCTGCCGTCCAGCCCCCGATAAAAAGAGCGATGATATGGACAAGATAAATATAGCCGAGCGTCTTGTCCTCATTGGCAGAACTGGAGTAGAGCAGCACGGATAAAGCCAAGGCCCCCATGGCCATCCAGATAAATGAATTGACGACGCCGGCCAGAATGGGGTGATTCGGCTTCCATTGAGATACACGATGCAATGCATTCATGATGGAATTCTCCTTTCGGTTGAATTATCGTTCCCGGGCGGGGATGGACAAATATATGCGTAGTACAGATCGTATGGGCAAGCAGATAGAAATAGTACAAGGCATAGACGAAAAATATAGAACGGGGTTATAATGTGTGAGCAAAAATATCGAATCCGTCATGCAATGCCCGGATCCGGTTTGAAGCTACTACGCAGAAAGGGATGGAATGACATGGGACATGATGCTTCGACATGGCAGGTTACGATTGCGGTGATCGTGTTTTTGGTGACTTACGCTATCATCATTTCAGAAAAAATTAACCGGGCCATCATCGCCCTGCTTGGAGCGGCGGCGATGCTCGTGCTGCAAATCGTAGATGTGCACCGCGCCTTCACCGAGCATATCGAATGGAACACGATTTTCCTGCTGGTCGGGATGATGATACTGGTCGGGATTACGAATAAGAGCGGCATCTTTCAATATGCAGCCGTGAAGGCGGCGCAGCGAACCCAAGGAAGGCCGATCCGGATCCTGGTGATTCTGGCGGCCTTGACGGCGGTCGGGTCGGCTTTTCTGGATAATGTGACGACCGTGCTGCTGGTGGTGCCGATTACGTTTTCGATAACCCGGATGCTCAATATCAATCCGGTTCCGTTTTTGATCACGGAAGTTATCGCTTCCAATGTGGGCGGCACCGCCACTTTGATCGGCGACCCGCCGAACATTATGATCGGGTCTGCGAACCCGCATTTGACCTTTAATATGTTCTTGATCTATTTGGCGCCGGTCATCGTGGTGATCATGGCGGTGCTGCTTGCGGTGCTCGTCTTCATATACCGGAAGCAGTTGAAGGTAACGGACAGTCAGCGCCATGCCCTGATGCAGTTGTCGGCGGAATCGTATATTTCGGACAAGCGGCTCGTAAGGAAATCGGTCACGATCCTCGTATTGACGATCTTGGGCTTCGTGCTTCACTCGGCCATTCATGTGGAGCCGGCAGTCATCGCGATGGCGGGAGCTACGCTGCTGATGCTGATCGGCCTGAAGGGCGAAGAAGAGCTGGAGGAAGCGCTGCATCGGGTGGAATGGGTGACCATCTTGTTCTTCATCGGCCTGTTCATTCTCGTGGGAGGCCTGATTGAAGTCGGCGTCATCAATCAATTGGCCCAATGGATGTTGAGCGTCACGAGCGGCGATATGACGCGAACCGCCATGTTCGTGCTCTGGGGCTCGGGCATCGCGTCCGCGACGATTGACAATATCCCTTTTGTGGCGACGATGATTCCGCTCCTGCAGGATGTCGGGAGCCAGATGGGCATTGCCGATCCGAACCAGTTGAATCCGCTCTGGTGGTCACTGGCGCTGGGCGCTTGCCTGGGGGGGAACGGCACCTTGATCGGCGCATCGGCGAACGTGATTGTGGCAGGAATGGCGCAGCGCGAGGGAAATGGGTTCGGCTATATGGACTTTCTCAAAATCGGGGCTCCGCTCACGCTGCTGTCGCTGGCGATTTCCACCGTTTACATTTTCCTCTTCATTCTCTAACCGTTCGGGCTCAAAAGGGGACTTTTTGGAACAACGGCTCAACCGGATTGTAAGATGCAGGATGGGAACATTTCGATAAGAAAAAGCTGCATGCCTCTCGAATTACGGGGCCAGAATACACGTTACTGGCACACCGAAAATGGCACCGGGAGGCGTTGCTAATGGAAGTCTGGACTCTCATATTGCGCACGATCCTGATGTATATTGTTGTCTTCGTCGTGCTTCGTCTGATGGGCAAAAGAGAGATCGGCAAGCTGTCCGTCTTCGATGTCGTCATCTCCATCATGATTGCGGAGATTGCGGTCTTTGTCATCGAAGACGGCAATAAGGCGCTATGGCAAGGGCTTGTCCCGATCGTCGTTCTTATTATCATTCAGATCAGCGTGGCTTACATAGCCTTGAAGAGCCAATGGATAAGGCATTTGTTCGATGGCAAGCCAAGCGTTATCATCAAGAACGGCCAGCTTGACCGCCCGGAGATGGCGCGGCAGCGGTACAATCTCGACGACCTGATGCAGCAGCTCCGCGAGCAGGGCGTGGACAATATCGGGGATGTTCGCTATGCGATACTGGAGGCGAACGGCAAGCTGACCGTGTTCCTAAAACAGGACTCAGACACCCCGACCGCCGAGGAAGCCCAGAACGGCGCCCAGCAATCGGGCGGCATTCTGGAGGAGGATTATACGGGGGATACGAAAGGTCCCGGCCCGGTTACCCCCGGCAGCTCATCCTCCCCGCCGGGCGGCCGCAAGAAGGCCAAAAAGGAACGTCCCGTCTTGCGCAAGCCGGAGCGTTACCATTTCACGACATTGCCGCTGCCGCTTATTATGGATGGCAAGGTGCAGGATCATAACCTGTCGACCATCAATAAGACGCGCTTCTGGCTGAAAAACCAGCTTACGCTGAAAGGCGTCAACGAATTTAAAGACGTTTTTTTCTGTTCTATCGATCATCGGGGCCACTTATTCGTGGATCGGAAGCATAAGTAACGGGAACCGGGATGATTATTTGCGATGCGGCTTCGGCGGCAGCCAATCCCGGACCAGCGGAAGCCGCGTCACGTCATCGCGGTTGATGAGGCCCATAATAATGAGCAGCAGCAGATAGACAAGGACCCCCGTAGCACCGGCAGCGATAAAGCGCAGCAGACCGTAGCCTTCCGGCAGCGGAGAGCGCACATAGACCGCCTGAATGCAGCCTGCCATAATCACCATGGCAGACCCTACCTTGATGAAGTCGAGCCATGGCATTGTCAGTTGAAGATGGCGGATGACGCTCGCCGCATGGAGCAGCGTGACGACGACAATATTGATGCATATCGCGATAATGGCTCCATAAATGCCCAATTGCGGCTGAGAAGCCAACTGAATAATGAGCAAAAGCTTCAGGGCAGCTCCGATAAATGTGTTGACGAGGGCGGTTCCCGGGCGTTCCAGGGCCTGCAGCGCAGCCTGCAGCGGCGCCTGCAAGTAGATGAAGACCGCGATCGGAGCCATCCACCGCAGCATCGGCGCGACGCTGGCGTCGTTATAGAGCAGGACGCAGAGCGGCAGCGCGAGGACGAACATCATGACGGCGAACGGAGCGCCGCATACGAGCGCCAGCCGGATCGCCTGGTGTATCCGCTTGTGAATCGTGAGCATGTCATTGCGGCCGAGCGCCTCGGATAACGAAGGCACGAGAGAGACGGCGAGAGAGTAGGTCAGCGCCCCGGGCAGAGTCAATATCGGGATAATCATGCCCTGCAGAGCCCCGTACTGCGCCGTCGCGATCGCGGTGAGAACGCCGGCCGCCGCCAGGCTGCGGGCGATCGCAATCGACTCCAGCAGGTAGGAGAGCGAGCCGATAAGCTTGCCTCCCGTTACGGGCAGCGCGATGCGGAGCAGGCGGGGAGCCACCTTGTGCGCAGCCCCTTGCTGCGGCGGCTCTGGCGAATCCGGAACATCGTCTCCGGCGCCGCTCTCCTTCGGCTTGCGTGCGGACCGCATCAGGAAGACGAGGACGAGCAGCCCTCCGAGCTCGCCCACGACGACGCCGACCATGGCCCCCGCAGCCGCCCATTCCAGCCCGTAAGGGAGGAACAGATAGGCGAAGCCGATGACGGCCACGATGCGGATGAACGTCTCCGTCACTTGGGAGACGGCGGTCGGCACCATATTTTGCATGCCTTGGAAGTAGCCGCGCAACACCGCGGAGATGGCGACCATGACGATGATAGGCGTCATGACGAGGAAGGTATAGTACACCCGGCTATCCGTCAGAACGCGGGTCGTAATCCATGGCGCGAGCAAGAGACAGGCGGCGGAGAAGACGATGCCCGCGCTGACGGTCAGCTTCATGGCGACCGATAAAATGCGCCGCACGCGGGCACGGTCCCCGACAGAGTCCGCCTCCGCGATCAGCTTCGCTACGGCGAGCGGAACGCCGCCTGTAATCAACGTAATGATGACGAGCAGGAAGGGATAGCCAAGCTGGTAGATTCCAACCCCTTCCGCTCCGATGATGCGCGGAAGAGTAACGCGCGGAATGAACCCGAGTATGCGATTCACAATGCCTGCGGCCAATAAAATCAGCGTTCCCTGTATGAATGACTGCTTCTTCACGTTCCGATCATCCCTCTTCCCCTGAAGACTTGTCTACCTGATATAACCATAAATATGCGGTTGTCCCTATTCCATGACGATTGGCTTGTACCGATGGAAACGAAAAGTCAGGGGAGGCAATGATTGCTACGGGATGCGAAGCAGGAATTGCGTGAAGAAGCGCGAATAATAGAGAGACACGGAAAGGAGTGAGCGGCGTGTCGGAGCCATGCACGGAACAGGAGCGGGTCGAGGCGATCGAAATGTGCTGTGATAGCAAGGCGGAAGAACTGAGGCTGCTCGGCTACGAGCAGGTAACGGGGAAGGATGTATGGGAATGCGTCAGCGCCAAGTATAAAAAAGAGGATGCTGAGCCGGCCATGCATCAGGTCGTCAATGATATTTTGTCATTGAAAGCAACGCAATTCATGAACTTTATGACGATGGCGGCTTATCGCGGGTCTCCCTTTTTATAAGGCGAGATTTTTTTATGCCATGATCACAAAAATTGACTCGAAAAATGACGGTCGATATAATAGGAATAATGAATATGAAAGGGGAATAGGGACGATATGAAAAGGGTGTTAGCATTTCTGCTCATCGTTGTCGTATCGCTAGGTGTCATTGGCTGGACTAGCCCTTCGATCGTCAACAACATACGTCTCGGACTCGATCTCAAGGGCGGCTTCGAGATTCTGTACCAAGCCTCTCCGCTGGAATCGGGCGGGAAAGTGACTAACGACGCGCTTAAACAGACCGCCAAAAGTCTGGATAAACGGATTAACGCCACCGGTACGAGCGAACCGGAGATTACGATTGAAGGTTCCGACCGGATCCGCGTCAAGATTGCGGACGTTCAGAACGAGGAAGAGGTGCGGAAGAAGCTCAAAGAGCCTGCCGTGCTTACGTTCCGGAGCTCTGAAGGCTGCAAGGCCGCGTCCGATTACTGCAAGATTGAACTGAAAGGAACGGACTTCGTCGAAGGCGGAGCGAGCGTCGTATATGACGAGCTGCAGCGTCCGATTGTCGCTATCAAGCTGAAGGATGCGAGCAAATTCGCCGAGATTACAAAGCGGCTTGCGGGATTGTACGATCCGGATGAATCCAAGGCGCGCAATCGTTTGGCGATTTTTATGGATGAGACGCTTATCTCCGCTCCTTCGGTTCACAATGAGATTCCAGGCGGGGAAGCGACGATTACCGGCCAGCGCACGAAGGAAGAAGCGAATGAGCTGAAGGACACGATCAATCTCGGCTCCTTGCCGCTCAAGCTGACCGAGAAGTATTCGCAGACTGTTACGGCTACGCTTGGCAAAATGTCGCTGGAGCAGACAGTGAAGGCCGGAATTATCGGCACGGCGCTGATTCTGTTATTTATGCTTGTCATCTACCGGCTGCCTGGCGTTATTGCCAGCGTCTCGCTGATTCTGTTTACCTGGATTCTGCTGATTGTCTTCTGGCTGTCCGAGATTACGCTAACGCTGCCGGGCATTGCGGCCTTCATTCTCGGTCTCGGCATGGCCGTCGACGCGAATATTATTACGTATGAACGGATTAAGGAGGAGCTGCGCAGCGGCAAGTCGATCAAGTCCGCGATGAAGGCAGGCTCCAAGAACTCGTTCCGGACGATTATGGACGCGAACATTACGACGATTATTGCCGGCGTCGTCATGTATATTTTGGGCGAGAGCCAAGTCAAAGGCTTTGCGCTTATTCTGATGATGACCGTCGTCGTCAGCATATTGACGAACATATTCCTCTCCCGCGTCATGCTGCATGCGCTGGTCAAATCGAATGTGCTGGCCAAACCGGGATACTTCGGCGTGAAGGAGAGTGAAATCCGTGCGCTTTAAAGGAACGTTCAACTTTGTTCATTCCAGCAAATACTTCTTTATTTTCTCGATCATCATTACGATTGTCGGCGTAATCTCGCTCGGTGTGCTCGGTTTGAACTACGGGGTAGACTTCAGCTCGGGCACGAACGTGGACGTTACGCTCTCGAAGCCGGTGGAGAAAGCCCAGGTCGAGCAGATGCTCGATCCGTACCAATTGAAGAAGGACCCGACCATTACGATCGGCAGCGACCGGATGACGATCCGGTTCACGGAAGTGCTGACCGAGCAGATGGAGAACCAGTTCAAGGCCGATTTCAAAAAGCTGGACGCGGGCGCTTCGTTCGAAATCAGTACGGTCGATGTCGAGATTGCGCGCGAGCTGCAGCGCAATGCCTTGCTCGCGGTTCTGATTGCGAGCATCGGCATCATTATTTATGTCAGCATCCGCTTCGAATGGCGCTTCGCCATCTCGGCCGTCGTCGCGCTGCTGCATGATGCGTTTATGGTTATCAGCATTTTCTCGATATTCCGGCTCGAGGTCAATCTGCCGTTCATTATCGCGGTGCTGACCATCATCGGGTATTCCATCAACGATACGATCGTTATCTTTGACCGGATACGCGAGAATATGAGATTCGCCAAGATCAAAAATATTCATGACTTGTCCCATCTCGTGAACGACAGTATCTACCAGACGCTGACTCGTTCTATCAATACGGTGCTGACCGTTCTCGTGGCGGCCCTCTGTCTGTTTATTTTCGGAAGCGAGTCGATCCGCATGTTCTCGCTGGCCATTCTGGTCGGCTTGGGATTCGGCGCTTATTCCTCCATCTTCATCGCGAGTCCGCTGTGGGTCGTATTGAAGAGCAAGGAGAAGAGCAAGCCCAAGTCTCCGGCGAAGCCGAAGCAGGCGTAACCGCCAATTTCAAGCCGAAGGATGCGGCGGCAAGGGGGCGGGGCCCCGGCTTGGCTTCCCTGCCGCAGCCTGCGGCGCAAGCATAAAGATGAAGCCGCGTCAGTATGCTGACGCGGCTTTGATGTTGCAAGCAAGAACAGACTCATGCGAAGTCGAAGTCCACAACAGGAATGAAAAAAATGGATTGCGAGGGTTGCGACATGACGACCGATCGGTTTGCAAGGGCCGAGGCAGGGGCATGGTTGGGGATTATCGGCAACCTGCTGCTCGCGCTGCTCAAAGGCATCGCCGGCTTCTTTGCGGGCAGCCAGGCGCTCATCGCGGACGCTTGGCACTCCGCCTCGGATGTGGCGGGCTCCGGCGCCGTCCTTGTCGGCTTGAAGGCTGCGAAGCGCCCTCCGGACAGGGATCATCCGTATGGACACGGCAAAGCGGAATCCATCGCGGCCATCATCGTCTCGGTGCTGCTGCTCGTCGTCGGGCTGGAGCTCGCCGTCGCGGCTGTGAAGTCGGTATGGCAAGGGCGGGTGGACATTCCAAAATGGTACGCACTCGCCGCGATTATGGTGTCTATCGTGGTGAAGGAAGCGATGTTCCAGTACAAGTTCCGGCTGGGCAAGCGCTTATCGTCGCAAGCTTTGATCGCGAATGCCTGGGAGCATCGTTCCGATGTCTATTCCTCCATCGCGGCGCTGATCGGGGTGGGCGCCGCGATGCTCGGCGGGATGTATCATATCGAATGGCTGCTGTATCTCGATCCGGCGGCCGGATTTATCGTGGCGCTTCTTGTCCTGCATATGGGAACAAGATTGGTGAAGGAAGCGATTCACTCGACGATGGACCACGTGCTTCATGATGAAGAGGCGAATCCGCTCATCCGGGCCGCGCAGTCGGTCAACGGCGTCATTACCGTCGACAATCTGCGGGCGCGTGAGCATGGGCATTATGTTATCGTCGATGTTAAAATCAGTGTAAACCCCCGCATATCGGTGGCGGAAGGCCATGCGATTGCGAAGCGGGTCAAAAATCATTTAATGCAGCGTTTTTTGCATGTGGCAGACGTATTTGTCCATGTGAACCCGTTCGATACCGGCAATCCGTACCGGATACCGGAGAATGACGGAGAGTCGACGCTGCTGCAATGAGGAAGTTAAAGGAGTGGGAGGATGCTTCATCCACGCTCCCGGTGGATCTGCTCTGACGTGCCGGATACCGGCATCGAGCAGTTGGCCCAGGAAGCCCGGGTCTCGAAGCTGGTCGCCCGTATGCTGGCCGTACGGGGGATTGCAGATGCAGAGCAGGCACACCGGTTTTTGCATGCGGATATTGATGAGATGCACGATCCATATTTATTGGCGGGAATGGAAGACGCGGTGGCCCGAATCCGGATCGCGCTCGCGAACCGCGAGCGCATTCGCATTTATGGCGATTACGATGCGGACGGAGTCTCGAGCACATCGCTTATGATTTATTTGATGCGGCACCTGGAAGCGGATTTCGATTACTATATCCCGCACCGGGCCAACGAAGGGTACGGGCTGAACAAAGCGGCGCTGGAAGATGCGAAGGCTTGCGGCGTCACCCTCGTCGTAACGGTCGATACGGGGATTAGCGCCGTGGAGGAAATCGCCTATGCCCGCGAGCTCGGAATCGACATCGTGGTGACCGATCACCATGAGCCTCCGGAGCAGCTTCCGGACGCCTGCGCCCTGGTCAATCCGAAGCTGCCTTATTGCCCTTATCCGTTCAAAGGGCTGGCCGGTGTCGGCGTAGCCTTCAAGCTGGCGCACGCGCTGCTCGGACGGATTCCGGAGGAGTGGCTGGAGCTGGCCGCCATCGGCACCGTCGCCGATCTGATGCCGCTGCTGGATGAGAACCGCATTCTCGTGCGGGCGGCTCTGCAGCGGATGAAGCGTTCCCGCTATGCCGGGATTCGGGCGCTGCTTCAAGTGTGCAGCATCGATCCGAAGGAAGTGACCTCGACGCATATCGCCTTCTCGATGGCTCCGCGAATCAATGCCAGCGGCCGCCTCCATCATGCCGACATCGCGGTCCAGCTGCTGACGGCGGAAGACGACGCGGCGGCCGAGGCGTTCGCCTGGGAGCTGGATCGGTTGAATAAGGAGCGGCAGAAGATCGTCGACGGCATCGTCAAGGAGGCGGAAGCGCAGCTCGTGGAGAAGATGGAGGATACGGGGGAGCCTCCTCATGTCATCGTCTTGGCCGCGGAGGGCTGGAATGTCGGCGTTATCGGCATCGTCGCTTCCAAAATCCTCGAAAAATATTACCGCCCGACCTTCGTGCTCGGAATCGACGGCGAGACGGGATTATGCAAGGGCTCGGCCCGTTCGATCCCGGGCTTCGATCTGTACGAGGCGATGCAGTCGTGCGGCGAGCTGTTCGAGCATTATGGCGGACATCAGGCCGCGGCAGGCATGACGATTCAGGCGGACAAGCTCGCGGAGCTTGAGCGGCGCTTCCAAGAGATTGCTGAGGGAATACTGACAGAGGAGCACTTCGTTCCTTGCGTCGAAGTGGACGCGGAATGCGGCTTGCATGAGATTCCGCTGGAAGTGATAGACCAGCTGGAGCAATTGGCCCCGTTCGGCATGGGCAATCCGAGCCCCCGGGTCGTCATCCGCAACGCGCGGGTGCGCGAGATCCGGACGATGGGCAAGGAAGGCCAACATTTGAAGTTGATGTTGAGCCAAGACCGTGCTACATTGGATGCGGTAGCTTTTCACCGGGGAAGCTTGGCCCGAAGGATTGCGAGTGACGTGAAGGCGGATGTGCTGGGCGAGCTGTCCGTCAATGAATGGAACGGCCGGCGCAGGCCGCAGCTGTTCATGCAGGATATCCGCATCCAGGAACGGCAGTTGTTCGATTTGCGGGGGATCCCGGATGCTTGGGAGACCGCCGTGCAGCTGGCGCGCATATTGGATCAGGACGGAGACGGCGCAAGCGTGCTCGTCACGACCCGTGAGCAGGCGGGCGTGCATGCCGCGGAAACCTTCGCGTGGCTGTACAGCGACGAGGAGGACGGACCGGTCGTCGTTCCGGGCGCGTGGCGGGGAGACGAGCCGTTCATCGCCGCGATGTCGGAGCGCGTTCGCGAGATGGTGCTGTTCGGGATGCCGCCCTCGGAGCAGGATATGAGGCGGTTAACCCGCCAGCTTCGCCATATGGAACGGCTGCATGTCGTGCTGCCCCGCGAACCGATCGGAGGACGGCTTCATATGCCGACCCGCGATCGAATCAAGCGGGCTTATGCGGAATTGAGACGGGTACATACATGGACCAATGAACCCGAGCCGATGCGGTCGCTGGCCAAGCGCGTCAATCTGTCCCTGCGGGAATTCATGCTGCTGCTCGATATGTTCAAGGAGCTGCAATTTTTAACTTGCACTCATCATAGACATACAACGACATTCGAAATGGCGGCACAGCCGGCGAAGACCTCGTTGGAAGCTTCCCAACGTTACCGGGACTGGGCAGCCGCAGCCGCCTGGGAGCAGCGCTGGTATGATCCGGCGACAGACGCGTTCGCGGCATGGCTGTGGTCGTGCTGGGACGAAGACCGCGATGTTTCATTACTTAGGAGGAGTTCAGATGGATTTTAAATCGTATATTCGGGTCATTCCCGATTTTCCTCAGCCGGGAATCAGCTTCAAAGATATTACGACCTTGCTGAAGGACGGCTCGGCTTATCAAGCCGCAATCGCCGCCATGAAGCAGATGGTCGAGGATAAGCAGATTGATCTGATTGCCGGTCCGGAGGCGCGCGGCTTCGTCGTGGGCGCTCCGCTCGCCTTGGCGATCGGGGCCGGATTCGTTCCGATTCGCAAGAGCGGCAAGCTGCCGGGCGAGACGATCGAAGCGGGCTATGCGCTGGAATACGGCAGCGACAAGCTGGCTATGCACAAGGACGCGATCAAGCCGGGGCAGAAGGTGCTGATTGCCGACGATCTGCTGGCGACCGGCGGCACGATCTCGACGGCCGTCAATCTGGTGCGCCAGCTTGGCGGAGAAGTGGTCGGGGCATTGTTCCTGATCGAGCTGAGCGACCTGAACGGACGCGGCAAGCTGCCGGATATTGACGTGCGTTCCCTGGTGACTTACGAATAGGCGAATGTCAAAAACCCCCTGAATCGGGCTGATGCCCGTTCCAGGGGGTTTTCTGCATGCATCAGGCTTGCTCGTTAGACCAGCCCAGCTTGTCAATGATGATGAAGAACAGATTGAGCACGATGCCGAGCACCGTGGCCAGCGCCATGCCCTTCAGCTCGACAGCGCCCAGCTTCAAAGTGGCGCCGCTGATGCCGATGACGACGATAAGTGTCGTCAGCAGCAGATTTTTCGGCTTGCCGTAATCGACCTTGGCATCGACGAGCACCCGCAGTCCGGATGCCGCGATAACCCCGAACAGCAGCAGGGATACGCCGCCCATGACGGGAACCGGGATGTTGGCGATGAGGGCCGAGACTTTGCCGAAGAAGGACATGATGATGGCAATGACCGCCGCGCCGCCGATGACATATACAGAATAGACGCGGGTAAGCGCCATGACGCCGATGTTCTCTCCGTATGTGGTGTTCGGCGTGGAGCCGAAGAAGCCGGAGAAGACAGTCGAGAGCCCGTTGCCGAGCAGGGAGCGGTGAAGCCCCGGATTTTTCGACAGATCGTTGCCTACAATATTGCTGGTTACCATCAAATGGCCGATATGCTCAACGACGACGACCAGTGCCGCAGGCACGATAATCGCGATCGCCGTCCAGTTGAATTCAGGGAATGTGAACGTCGGCACTTTGAACAGCGCGGCCTCCCGCACCGGATCCATGCTGACGACGCCCATGAAGTAAGCGACGACGTAGCCGGTAATGATTCCGATAAGAACGGGAATGATTTTGAAGAAACCGCGGAAGAGCACGTTGCCGAGGACGGTCACTCCGAGCGTGACGCAGGCGAGCGTAATGGCCGTCGTATCGAGCGCGGCATCCGGAGCGGACGGAATGAACCCCGACATCCCGGCAGCGACCGGAACAAGCTCGAGGCCGATGACCGCGACGATGGCTCCCATGGCGGCCGGCGGGAAGAGCACGTCCAGCCAGCGAGTGCCGACCCACTTCACGATAAGCGCAACGGCGACGAAGATGAGTCCGCAGACGATAAAGCCGGACAGCGCCTGGGCATAGCTGCCGCCATTGCCGGTGAGAACGACCGTAACCGGAGAAATAAACGCAAAGCTCGAACCGAGAAAGGCAGGGATCAGCCCCCGGCACAGCACAAGATAGAAGATGGTGCCCAATCCGTTCATGAGCAGTACGATGCCCGGATCGACGTGGAACAGGTTCGGCACCAGCACGTTCGATCCGAACATGGCGAACATATGTTGGATGCTTAGCAGCAGACCGGGCCCGAAAGCCGGTTTTTCCTGCACTTGAATTTCGCGTTGCAAGTCGAATGCACTCCTTTAATATGAAATTGTCGTGTTCCGTTACTGGATAGTATCCCTTAGACCCAACTATATAATTTACATGCTATTCGGTCTAATTTTCAACAACATTTTTGTGATGGGGCTTTAAAATGGCGGAAGATTCGTGTTATTTCGAATGAAAAACCTAATTTTCGACAAAAAAGACAAGGCTGATCGTGAAAGCCCAGGGAGACCATTGACGGGAGACACCGAATAAAGGCATAATTAAAGGATATAAATCTGTAGTCTGGGAGATTATGATCCCCGGCAGAAGAAAGGAACCGAAACGACTCCAATGGGCATCGAGCATTTATTAGAGAAGGCCTCGGCGTACATGAAAGAATCGGATCTGGATCGCGTCCGCGAAGCCTATCTGTTCGCGGAGCAGGCTCATTCGGGGCAGGTCCGGAAATCCGGCGAACCCTATATATTGCACCCTCTGGCTGTGGCCGACATCGTGGTGGGCATGCAGATGGATCCGACTTCCGTCGTAGCGGCGCTGCTGCATGATGTCGTGGAGGACACGTCCGTCTCCCTGGAGGAAGTGCGCACCAAATTCGGCAACACATGCGCGATGCTGGTCGATGGATTAACGAAGCTCGAGCGGATTCAGTTCCGGTCCAAGGAAGAGCAGCAGAACGAGAATTACCGGAAAATGTTCGTGGCCATGGCCAATGATATCCGCGTTATCGTCATCAAGCTGGCCGACCGGCTTCACAATATGCGGACGCTGAAGTACCAATCGGAAGAGAGTCAACGGCGGATCGCCTACGAGACATTGGAAATCTTCTGTCCCATCGCTCACCGGCTCGGAATCTCGGCCATCAAGTGGGAGATGGAGGACATTGCGCTTCGCTATTTGAATCCGCAGCAGTATTACCGCATCGCCAACCTCATGCACAAGAAGCGCGCCGAACGGGAGCAGTACATTGCCGACGTCATCGCGCGCATTCAGGAGAAGCTGGAGGAGATGGGCATCACCGCCGATCTGTCCGGCCGACCGAAGCACATATACAGCGTCTATAAAAAAATGACGGCCAAGAGCAAGCAGTTCAATGAAATTTACGATCTGCTGGCGATTCGCATCATCGTCGACAATATCAAAGACTGCTATGCCACCCTCGGCATTATCCACACGCTCTGGAAGCCGATGCCGGGCCGGTTCAAGGACTACATTGCGATGCCGAAGACGAATATGTACCAGTCGCTCCATACGACCGTCATCGGTCCGACGGGGGAACCGACCGAGGTGCAGATTCGGACCTGGGAGATGCACCGCACGGCCGAGTACGGGATTGCGGCCCACTGGGCGTACAAAGAGGGCGGAACCAATTCGGGCAGCTTCGAAGAGAAGATGACGTTCCTGCGCGAAATTCTCGATTTGCAGCAGGAGACGAACGACGCTCAAGAATTCGTCGAATCGCTCAAAATGGATTTTTTCTCGGATTTGGTGTTTGTATTCACGCCCAAAGGAGAAGTCATCGAGCTTCCGGCCGGCTCCGTGCCGCTTGATTTTGCTTACCGCATCCATACGGAGGTCGGGAACCGGACGATCGGGGCGAAGGTGAACGGCCGCATCGTGCCGCTCGATCATCAACTGAAGACCGGCGATATCGTCGAGATTTTGACGTCGAAGCATTCTTACGGGCCAAGCGCGGACTGGGTCAAAATCGCGCAGTCTTCGCATGCGCGCTCCAAGATCAAGCAGTGGTTCAAAAAAGAGAAGCGCGAAGAGAACGTGCAAAAGGGACGCGAAGGGATCGAACGGGAATTGAAGCGGCTGGGGCTGGAGCCGTCGGCCTGGATGACCGACGACAAGCTGCTTGAGGTCGCCAAGAAATTCACCTTCAACGATATCGAGGACATGATGTCCGCCATCGGCTTCGGCGGCATTACCGCCTCCCAGATCGTGACCCGCTTGACGGAAAAGCTGCGCAAGGAAACGGAAGAGGCCAATCAGATCGAATTGACTCACGAGGTCAAGGAAGTCAAGAAGGAGCCGGAGCGCAAAGCCCGTCCCGCCCATGGCGTCAGAGTGGAAGGCATCGACAATCTGCTCGTTCGCTTCGCCCGCTGCTGCAATCCGGTGCCTGGCGACGAGATTGTCGGATATGTCACCCGCGGACGGGGCGTCTCGATTCACCGGGCCGACTGCCTGAACATCCCGACGACGATCGACGGCGAAGAGGCGGAACGGATTATCGATGTGCAGTGGGGCGATTCCTCCGAGGCGAATTACAGCGTCGACATCGAGATTACCGGCATGGATCGGAGAGGCTTTCTCAACGAGGTGCTGCAGGCCGTCTCCGAGAGCAAGACGAATATCGCCGCTGTCTCGGGCCGTTCGGATCGCAACCGGCTGGCGATGATTCATATGACGATTCTTATCCGCAATACCGACCATCTCCATTCGGTGGTCGAGAAGATTAAGCGTGTCAAGGACGTGTATACGGTGCAGCGGATCATGCAATGAGCTCGCTGCACTTTTTTGGCATGTTAAGAGGTAGTTCAACTGCAGGAAGGGATGATAAGTTAGCATGCGAATCGTGGTTCAGCGGTGCAAGGAAGCCGCGGTAACGGTTGAGGGAGAGACGGTCGGGAGCATCGGCCAGGGCTTGATGCTGCTCGTCGGCGTGACCCATGAGGATACGGAGCAGGACGTAATCTGGGCGGCCGACAAAATTGCCGGGCTGCGGATCTTCGAGGATGAATCCGAAAAGATGAATCTGTCGGTCCAGGATATCGGCGGCGCGATCTTGTCCGTCTCGCAGTTCACCCTCTACGGCGACTGCCGCAAAGGGCGGCGTCCCAACTTCATGGCTGCCGCGCGGCCCGAACAGGCGGAGCGGCTCTACGACAGCTTCAATGAGCGGCTGCGCGGGCTGGGGCTCGCCGTGGAGACCGGCCGCTTCGGAGCGATGATGGATGTGCGGCTCGTGAACTGGGGGCCGGTCACGCTCATCGTGGACAGCCGGGAGTAGTCTCGCGCCGGACAAGCCTGGTCCCGCCAGCTTGAGGAGAAGGCGGCGTGGAAGCGCGGAATAATTGATCGCGGGCGCGGCCCATACTAGGGAGGAACCCTGCGCGTGCTGCCCTGCCCGGCCGGATGCTTCGCATGGCGTCCGGACCGGACGGCAGCTAGCGGAAAGGAGCCGTATCGTGCGACAATCTTTGCAGCAGCTCGCGATCCAGTACAGCACCTGGGCAGCCGTTCAATCCGTCAAGGAAGCGGCTGCGCTCATGCGGGAGGAGCAGGCCGAGCAGGACGCCCTTCGCCGCCAAGGTGCCCATGTAAAGCGATAGCCGCGGTCCTTCGATGCCCGGTCTTCTTCCATCAGGAAGGGGCCGGGCATTGCTGTCTGTTTCGCCGGCTCGGGCGCAGGGGTATAAAGTCGTACGGAAGGACTTCCGCAAGCAATCCGCCTTCTCGTCTTGTGGCGCATTATCGCGCCGGATGAGCAGAGGGTGACAAAATACGATTCCAGAAGACGGCGAGGTGACGGAAGATGAAACGAATTCAGGCATACACGCGGACGGAGGACGATGCCGAGACGATGCGCACACGGCTTACCGCGGCCGGCGCGGCAAATATCGAGGTCGGGGAACTGGGCGGCCCGTTCGTCAGCAAGCAGATGCTGTTCGCACCGTTCATAACCGGCAATGCGAATGGGTCCGCTTATAACGGCGGCATCTCCGCCGTAGGTCCGGGCGGCCTCGTGACGACCCGCGACGACGGGCAGGAGGCGCTCACGACGACCCCCGCCACCGAGTTGACCGATAACGAAGGAGGAGCCGATACTGCATCCTCCGAACGGAGGGAGCCCCCGGACGGGCTGCGCTATGTCGTTACCGCCACGGTGGAGGAAGGGGACTATGATGCTATTGTCCGGCTCATCCGCGAGAACAACGGATATTTCGAGCCGGGAGAAGAGGGCTAATCTCTTCCCTTTATTTCGGAAAGTCAATATGATAGGATAAGGACTGGCGCCCGCATGGATGGGCGCCTTTTTGGGACGAAGAGCCAACTTGGGCCGTATGAGGGGGAGCTTGCAGGAAAATGCGCATTACAGTAATCGCCAATGAAGCGGCGTTTGAACGTTCGCTTATTCATATTGTTCAATTGTTCATCGAGCAGCCGGAGGTCACGTATCAGGTCAGCCTCCAGCCGGAGGGCGAGCGGGCGGAGGAAGCCGAGGCGGTCATCCGTCTCGCGCAGACCGAGCCGGAGGGCGGGCTCGCGCCCGAATCGTTCCCGCTCGCGGCAGCGGGGCGGGTTCGCGTCCGCGCTTCGCTGGAGCGGAAGGACGGCTCTCCCCTGGAATCCGTCAATGAACGTCCAGTGCCTGCGGAAGCGACCTATGAGCAGTACCGCAAGCAGGTGAAGAATGCATTCTCCCATGCGCTGCTCCAGGTGCTGACCGCATGGACCGGCATCGAGCAGCCGTGGGGCATTCTGACCGGCGTCCGCCCGACGAAGCTGATGCATGATGCGCGGCGGCGCGGGCTGTCGCAGGACGAAGCGAAGAAGATGCTTCGCGAGGAATATTTGATAACGGACAGCAAGATCGCGCTGATGGAACAGATTGTGGAACGCCAGTTGACGGCGCTGCCCGATTTGGATCAGCTTCAGCGCCAGTTAAGTATTTATATCGGAATCCCGTTCTGTCCGACCAAATGCGCCTATTGCACGTTCCCGGCGTACGACATCAACGGGCGTCAAGGCTCCGTCGACTCGTTCCTTGGCGGGCTTCACTATGAAATGCGCGAGATCGGACGCTTCCTGAAGGAGCGGAATATTCCGATCACGACGATATACTATGGGGGCGGAACCCCGACCAGCATCACGGCGGAAGAGATGGACATGCTGTATGAGGAAATGATGACCTCCTTCCCGAATGTGGAGCAGGTGCGGGAAATTACCGTCGAGGCGGGACGCCCGGATACGATCACGCCGGAGAAGCTGGAGGTGCTGCGCAAGTGGAATATCGACCGCATCAGCATCAATCCGCAGTCTTACATTCAGGAGACGCTTAATATTATCGGCCGCCATCACAGCGTGGAAGAGACCGTGGAGAAATACAAGCTGGCGCGCGAGCTCGGCATGAAGAATATCAATATGGATCTCATTATCGGACTGCCGGGAGAAGGGACGGCCGAGTTCGCCCATACGCTGCGGGAGACGGAACGGCTCATGCCGGAATCGGTGACGGTTCATACGCTGTCGTTCAAGCGCGCCTCCGAGATGACCCGCCACCGCGGCGAGGAGAAATTCAAGGTGGCCGACCGGGAAGAGGTCGAGCGGATGATGACGATGGCGGCGGAATGGACGGGGGCGCACGGCTATGTTCCGTATTATTTGTACCGTCAGAAAAATATCCTCGGCAACCTGGAAAATGTCGGCTATGCGCTGCCGGGCACCGAGAGTCTGTACAATATCCTCATTATCGAAGAAATTCAATCGATTCTGGGATTGGGCTGCGGCGCATCCTCCAAATGGGTGCATCCGCAAACCGGAGCGATTACGCGCTTCGCCAACCCGAAGGAACCGAAAGTATACAATGACAATTATGTCGAAGTAACGCGCAAAAAAATAGAAATGATGAAGGAATTGTTCAAAGAAGCCTAAAGGAAACGCTTGCTTTTTTGTAATCTGTTTGTAATCTTTGCTTCATGTTCCTTTAATATTTGCGCCCTATACTGAATGCATGACCCCCTTTTTAATATATTCTTTTGCTGGACCTACATCTGATGTAGGTTTTTTTTCTTGACTTTAGCGTGTTACATCCTTACAATGTTCATTATATTTGACATACCAACCGATTCAATGACGGGAACAAGTAACCCGCCCCACATGCGCAGAGAGAGGTTCCTTGGCTGGAAGAACCTTGATGATGGACGGGCGAAGGACATCCCCGAGAACCGGCGGCGAACTCCATTCGGAACGGAATGGATGGGTAGCCGTTCGGCGCCTGGCGTGCGTTATACGTAAATGAAGCGCGGGAAGCGATCCGGAAGGCTGAAGTGCCGGCGAGGGAGAGCGGACAGCGGAATGTGGGTGGCACCACGGGTGATTGGAATCGACAACCAACTCTCGTCCCTTAGCAAATGTTACATTTGCAGGGCGGGAGTTTTTTTATTTTCAGGAAGCAGGCAGGAGGAGGAAGAACATGGCTTACCAGAAGCCGACAGGCACGCAGGATTTGCTGCCGGGCACCGTCGAGATATGGCAGACGGTCGAGCGCAAAGCCCGCGATCTGTGCCGTCGATTCAACTACAAGGAAATCCGGACCCCGATATTCGAACAGACCGAGCTATTCGAGCGCGGCGTCGGCGAGACGACGGATATCGTGGAGAAAGAAATGTATACGTTCAAGGACAAGGGCGATCGCAGCATGACGCTGCGTCCGGAAAATACGGCAGGCGTCGTTCGCTCCTATGTGGAGAACAAGCTGTACGGCGAGCCGGATGTGACCAAGCTCTATTATATCGGGCCGATGTTCCGTTATGAGCGGCCGCAAGCGGGACGCTACCGCCAGTTCCATCAATTCGGCGTGGAGGCGTTCGGGGCTGTCGATCCGAGCCTGGATGCGGAGATTATCGCGCTCGGGTATGAATTCATGAAGCAGGTCGGGCTGACCGGCGTGCGCGTGGAGATCAATTCGGTCGGCAACGCGCCGAGCCGCGCGGCTTACCGGGAGCGTCTGCTGCAATTTTTGGAGCCGATGAAGGAATCGCTGTGCAAGGACTGCCAGTCCCGAATGGAACGCAATCCGCTGCGCGTGCTCGACTGCAAGGTCGATCAGGACAAATTCGGCGATGCGCCTTCGATTCTGGACAGCCTGGATGAAGAGTGCGCGACCCATTTTGCCAAGGTCAAGCAGTATTTGTCGGCGATGGGGGTCGACTATGAAGTGAACCACCGCCTCGTGCGCGGACTCGATTATTATACGCATACGGCATTCGAGTACAAGGCGCAGGGCATCGGCGCCATCGATACGGTCGGCGGCGGCGGCCGCTACAACGGCCTGGTGGCGGATATCGGCGGTCCGGATCAGCCCGGCATCGGCTTCGGCATCGGGCTGGAACGAATCGCGCTATTGCTGGAAAAGCAGGGCGTCGACTGCAACGAGGCGTCCCCGCTCGATATTTATCTGATCGGACTCGGCGAGCAGGCGGAGGCCGAGGTGACGAAGCTGCTGAACGATCTGCGGCGTGAAGGACTGGCTGCCGAGAAGGATTACCAGGGCCGCAAGATGAAGGCGCAGATGAAATCGGCCGACCGCATGCAGGCGCGTTACGCCGGGATACTGGGCGATGACGAGCTGTCCCGGGGCGAGATTGCGCTGAAGGAACTGGCCAGCGGGGAGCAGCGGTTCGTGCCGCTGTCCGAATTGGCGCGGCAATTGAAGCAGGCTTGACCTGCTGAGACGCCAGTATGCCGGCAAGAGGCAGACGATGCAAGAACATAGATGAAGAACGATCGATGATGAGGAGAGTGGAGTTCATGATGTATAAAACGCATTCCTGCGGAGACATAACGAAGGCCCGCATCGGAGAGACCGTCACTTTGAACGGATGGGTGCAGCGCCGGCGGGATTTGGGAGGCGTATTGTTCGTCGATCTGCGCGACCGTACCGGTCTCGTGCAAATCGTATTCAACCCGGAATTTTCAAGCCAAGCCCATGAGATTGCCGATCGCTTGCGCAATGAATTCGTCGTGGCGGTGAGCGGACAAGTCGTCCTGCGCGACGCGGAGACGGTCAATCCGAACCTGCCGACAGGCGATGTCGAAGTTCGTGTGACGGAGATAGAAATATTGAACGGGGCCAAAAACCCGCCGTTCTTCATTGAAGACGGCATCGAAATCGACGAGTCGCTTCGTCTGCGCTACCGTTACCTGGACCTTCGCCGTCCGGAAATGCAGCGCACGCTGAAGCTGCGCTCCAAAGCGTCGAAAGTGATTCGCGATTTCCTCGACGAGCAGGACTTCGTCGAAGTGGAGACGCCGATTCTGACGAAGAGCACGCCGGAAGGGGCGCGGGATTATCTCGTGCCGAGCCGCGTGCATCCGGGCGAATTTTTCGCGCTGCCGCAATCCCCGCAGCTGTTCAAGCAGCTGCTGATGGTATCGGGTCTGGAGCGCTACTACCAGATCGCCCGCTGCTTCCGCGACGAGGATCTGCGCGCCGATCGCCAGCCGGAGTTCACGCAGGTCGACATCGAGACCTCCTTCCTGTCCGAGGAACAGCTCCAGACTATGATGGAGCAACTGATGGTCCGCCTGTTCAAGTCGACGATCGGCGTCGACATTCCGGCGCCGTTCCAGCGCATTACGTATCAGGAAGCGATGGAGAAGTACGGCTCGGATAAGCCGGACCTGCGCTTCGGCCTGGAGCTGGTCGACGTCTGCGATCTCGTGGCGAACAGCGGCGTCAAAGTATTCGCTTCCGTCATCGAGAAGGGCGGCGTCGTCAAAGTGCTGAACGCCAAAGGCTGCGGCACGTGGAGCCGCAAGGATATCGATGATCTGGGGCCGTACGCGGCGCGCTACGGGGCGAAGGGCCTGGCGTGGATTCAAGTGAAGGACGGCGAGTTCCGCGGTCCGATCGTCAAGTTCATGAGCGAGGAAGAGATCGCCGCTCTGCGCGAGCGCACAGGCGCCGAGGACGGAGACCTGCTGCTCTTCTCCGCCGATACGCGCAAGGTCGTCTACGATGTGCTGGGCAACCTGCGCCTCTACATCGGCCGCAGACTGAATCTTATAGACGAGAGCGTGTTCAAGTTCGCCTGGGTCGTCGACTTCCCGCTGCTGGACTATGATGAGGACGAGAAGCGCTATGTGGCGGCACACCATCCGTTCACCCGTCCAAAAGACGAAGACCTGCATCTGTTCGATTCGAATCCGGGCCAAATCCGGGCTCAGGCGTACGACCTCGTGCTGAACGGCTACGAAGTCGGCGGCGGCTCGCTGCGGATCTACAAGCGCGACGTGCAGGAGAAAATGTTCACGGCGCTCGGCTTCTCTCCGGAAGAGGCGCAAGAGAAGTTCGGCTTCCTGCTGAACGCGTTCGAATACGGCACGCCGCCGCACGGCGGGATCGCCCTAGGTCTCGATCGTCTGATTATGCTGCTGGCAGGCCGCACGAATCTTCGCGAGACGATCGCGTTCCCGAAAACGGCCAGCGCGGTCGATCTGATGATGGACGCGCCGAACCTCGTAGAGCCGGCTCAATTGGAGCAGCTTCATATCAAATCGACCTTCAAGAAGAAGGACAAGAAAGAAGAGCAATAACACGCCCGCTGCTTCGAGCAGCTTGAACGAACGCCCCTTGCCGATCTATGCTATATAGCAGGCGGCCAGGGGCGTTGCCATTATACTCGGGCGGTAGGCCCGCAGGAGGAATAGCTGATGTTGCATCAATTTTCGCGTACAGAATTAGCCATCGGCCCGGAAGGGCTGGACAAGCTGAAGAACAGCACCGTCGCCGTGCTCGGCATCGGCGGCGTCGGCGGCATCGCTGCGGAAGCGCTGGCGCGCACGGGCATCGGGCGCATCATCATGATCGATAAGGATGTCGTCGACATCACGAATGTGAACCGCCAGATTCACGCCTTGACGACGACGGTCGGGCAGAAGAAGGCGGAGCTGATGCGGGAGCGGATCAAGCTCATTAATCCGGAGTGCGACGCCATCGCCTTGAATATGTTCTATACGGAAGAGACGTACGAGGAGCTGTTCGCCTACGATCTCGATTATGTCGTGGACGCTTCGGACACGATCTCTTATAAAATTCACCTCATTAAGGAATGCTTGCGCCGCAACATCCCGATTATCTCAAGCATGGGAGCGGCCAACAAAATGGACCCGACGCGCTTCCAGGTGGCGGACATCTCGAAGACGACGGTCGATCCGATCGCGCGCGTCATCCGGCAGAAGCTGCGCAAGGACGGCATCAAAAAAGGAGTCAAGGTCGTCTTCTCGACCGAGGAGCCGTTGAAGCCGCGCGTTGACGTGACCGAGAAGATCGTTCCGGAGACGGCGCCGGATATCCGCAAGGCGAAGCAGCCGCCGGCCAGCAACTCCTTCGTGCCGCCGGTGGCGGGGCTGATCATGGTAAGCGTCGTCGTCCGCGATCTGCTTACTACGTTAGAATCACGGTGATGAACATGGATTTATTCTCCTATCAGGAAGAGCGGGAGCCGGGCATGCGGCTGCTCGCCGATCGGATGCGCCCGCACAATCTTGACGAATATATCGGCCAGGAGCATATCGTCGGTCCGGGCCGTCTGCTGCGGCGGGCGATCGAAGGCGATCGCATTTCTTCGATTTTGCTGTACGGGCCGCCGGGATGCGGGAAGACGACGCTGGCCAATATTATTTCGGAGCGCACGCAGGGCGAGTTCGTCCGTCTCAATGCGGTCGACGCCTCGGTCAAAGACGTGCGGGCGGTCATCGAGCAGGCGGAGAACAACCGCAATCTGTATAATACAAAGACGATTTTGTTCCTGGACGAGGTGCACCGCTTCAACCGGTCGCAGCAGGACGCGCTGCTGCCCGCCGTCGAGAAGGGAACGATCATCTTCGTCGGCGCCACGACGGAGAATCCGTTCCACCACGTCAACGGGGCGTTGATGAGCCGGTCGACGCTGTTCCAGCTCAAGCCGCTGACGAAGGAGCATTCGCTGATCGCGATGCGGCGCGCGCTGGCCGATGCGGAACGGGGTCTCGGCTTCATGAAGGTGGAAGCGGAGCCGGGAACGCTGGAGCATATCGCCGCGATGGCGAACGGCGATATTCGCCGGGCGCTCAACGCGCTGGAGCTGGCGGTCATGACGACCTCGCCGGAGGCGGACGGAACGGTCCGCATCACGATGGAGGTTGCGGAGGAGTCTGTCCGCAGGCCGCTCGTGCAGGCGGACGAATCGGTGCAATACGATGTGCTGTCCGCCTTCCACAAGAGCATCCGCGGCTCCAGCGATGCGGCGCTCTACTGGTTCCTCTACGCGGTGGAGAAGCTCGGCATGGATCCGATGACCTTCATCCGCCGCCTGACGGTCGCCTGCAGCGAGGATATCGGCTTGGCCAATCCGCAGGCGATGGTTCAGGCGGTCAGCGCGATGGAGGCGTACCACCGCATCGGGTGGCCGGAATCGAAGTATATTGTCGCCCAGGCGATACTCTTCGCCGTCGAGAGTCCGAAGTCGAATTCGATTCCGGCGGCCATCGCCCGCGTCATGGCGGCCTTCGACGACTATCCGTCGGCTCCCGTGCCGCTCCATCTTCGCGACGCGCATTATAAGGGAGCCGAGAAGCTCGGGCACAAGGGCTACAAATATCCGCATGATTATCCCGGACATTACGTTGAACAGCAATATTTGCCGGATTCGATCCGCAATCGGATCTTCTTCATGGCGAGCGAGCAAGGGACCGAGGCGAAGATGCGCCTGAATCAGGAACGGAGACGCCAAGCAAAGCCGGACAACGGGGACTAAGGGCAGCGCAGGTTTCCGCGGCGGACCGGCTCCAAGCATCCAGAGGCCGAACAGACAGCATTCGGAAGGGAGAGGAAAGTATGATGGCGAAGCATACAGACAGAGCGGAGGCCGCAGCGATGCGGAGAGCGGCGGGAGCCGCCGTCGCGGCAGGGGGAAGCGCAGGAGCCTGTCTCCGCTATGGCATCGGCCTGCTGGTCCCGTTCGACCCGCCGGCAGGCTTCCCCTGGGCGACATTGGCCGTCAACCTGGCCGGCTGTCTCTTTCTCGGCTGGTTCTTCACCTGGCTGCAGGAGCGACCCGGCCTGTCACCGCTATGGAAGCCGCTGCTCGGAACCGGGCTGACGGGGGCAACGACGACGTTTTCGACGTTCGCGGTCGAAGCGCTGGACCTGTTCGCGGCCCAGCGGTATGCCGCCGCGATGATCTATTTGACGGCCAGCATCGGCCTCGGACTGGGGCTGGCCTGGCTCGGCATGCGCTGGGCGGGGCTGTCCAAGCCGGCAGGCGCATGCGAGGAGGGACGGCGATGAATATGCTGTGGGTAGCCATTGGCGGGGCATTTGGCGCTTGGAGCCGTTATGAATTGGGCGCTTATATTGCAAGGCGGGCAGGCAGCCGCTTTCCGTGGGGGACGCTGCTTGTCAATTGGGGAGGCTGCTTCCTGCTCGGCCTGTTGGCCGGGATGCGCGAGGCGCTGCCCGCTCCCCTGTACGTCTTCGCCGCGGTCGGATGGTGCGGCGCGTTTACGACATTTTCAACTTTCAGCTTCGAAGCATTGACGTTATGGAAGGACAAGCAGCGCGGCCGCTGCGCGCTGTACCTGTTCCTGACGGCGGCCGTCGGGCTCGCCGCTGCGGCGGGAGGACGATGGCTGGCCGGACTGCCAGGGTAGCGCGGGCCGCATGGTCAAGCGAAGTATCGATGAAATGTGAAGAAAATGGAGGAGTCGACATGTTCGAAGCGAGGCAATGCTTAACGGGACGGTATAAGCTTCAAAAGCTTATCGGAGCGGTTATTGTAACGGTATCGGTGCTCGGAGCCGCCGGATGCAGCGGCGGCGAAGCCGGACATGCCGTGACGGGGAAGCCGGAAGCGGCCGAGCGGCTGATGCCGAATGGGGATCTGCGGCAAACGACCGCGTCCGCGGATCAGCTTCCGTCTTTTATGGACGATAAGAGCGAGGAGATGCAATTGATATACAAGCTGGCGGCCGCCAACCATGAACTGCTCGCCTCGATGCCTTGCTATTGCGGCTGCGGAGAATCGGCAGGACATCAGAGCAATCTGAACTGCTTCGTGGCGGAGATCGAAGAAGACGGAGCCGTCGTATGGGACGATCACGGCACCCGCTGCGGCGTATGCCTTAATATCGCGGTCGAGGCTTCCAAGCTGAAGAGCGAAGGGATGAGCGACATCGACATCCGCAACGCCATCGACGAGAAATACAAAGAAGGATATGCGGAGCCTACGCCTACCCCGATGCCGGCCGTATAAGCCGGGATGCGCCGATTCGCGTGCCGTCAATTTCCTTGAAACGCCATGTTTAAATTGAGCCGCTTTGTCATATCCTACAGGCAACAGCTTGCCAACATATGAGGATATGTTCATTCCCCGTCCGGAGCCGGAATATACAGGGGGTGGACCAAAGGACAAAGGAGAGACAATGATGGAATATTTCCTGGGAAAAGATCTGGATCCTGAAGTGCTCGAGCATGTATCGCAAACCTTCAAGGCACTGGGAGATCCGACGCGGATACGGATATTGTCCATGCTGGCCAAGGAAGAATGCTCCGTGAACCAGCTTGCGGAGACGCTGCAGCTGTCCCAATCGGCGGTATCCCACCAGTTGAAGACGCTGCGGGCCTACCGGTTTGTCCGTTACCGGCGGGAAGGACAAAATATTTTATACATTTGCGACGATGACTATATAATCGGATTGCTGAATGAAGCGGTGCGGTATGCTTCCAAATTATAAAAAAGGCCCGTTTCCGAGCAAAACGGGTGATAGGACGCCGTAGAGGCGGAATATACTTAATGTCAACCGGGCGCACGGCAAGGGGATGCCATTTCATCGGTTTTTCGGGCCGTGCCGCCATTTGACGGTTATGTACTTTCTTATATAATGTTCTTAATGCAATTATTTTCTGATGGGGAGGTGTACCTGTCTGTTCCGATGACGGGAAGACAGGGAAGGTTTGGATGATCCGTTACCGATAGGCTTTGGCATTTTTTCGGTTCTATTTCTTGTATTTTTGAACGGTTTCTTTGTCGCTGCCGAATTCGCCATGGTGAAGGTTCGCGGCAGCCGGATTGATACGCTGGTGCAGGAAGGCAATGCGAAGGCGCGGTTCGCGCAGCATGTGACCGAGCATCTGGACGCGTATTTATCCGCCTGCCAGTTGGGCATTACGCTGGCTTCTCTCGGCCTGGGCTGGATTGGGGAGAAGACGGTGGCCCAGCTTCTGAAACAGCCGCTGGAGGCCATCGGCCTCGGCGAGGTCGTCTTGCATACCGTATCCACGGTGATTGCGTTCATCATCATTACCGTGCTTCATATCGTGCTTGGCGAGCTGGCTCCGAAGTCTCTGGCCATTCGCAAAGCCGAGACGATTACGTTGCTGACGGCGGCGCCGCTCCGTTACTTTTACAAGATAATGTATCCGTTCATCTGGCTGTTGAACGGAACCGCGAACTGGCTGCTGAAGTTATTCGGTATTCAGCCTGCTTCCGAGCATGAGTCGGCTCATACGGAAGAAGAAATACGCATTTTGATGAAAGAAAGCTACAAGAGCGGTCTGATTGACAATACCGAGCTTGCCTTGGTCGATAACATTTTTGACTTCACGGAGACGCATGCGCGCGATATTATGATTCCGCGCACGGATATGGTCTGCCTCTATGCGCAAAATTCATTCGAGGAGAACAAAGAAAAAGCAATCACGGAAATGCATACACGCTATCCGGTGTGCGACGAGGACAAGGACAATATTATCGGCTTTATCCATATCAAGGATTTGGTGAAGGCGCCGCCGGGGATTGAAGATATACGCCAAGTGATGAGACCGATGATGAGCGTGCCGGAATTGATCTCCATCAGCGCGCTGATGAAGATGATGCAGAAGAACAAGGTGCAGATCGCCCTGCTCATCGATGAGTTCGGCGGAACGGCAGGTCTGGTCACATTGGAAGACATTATGGAGGAGATCGTAGGCGAGATTCAGGATGAATTCGACGAGGAACGGCCGCAGATCGAGAAGCGGGACGAGTCGAATTATTCGATTGACGGCCGCCTGCTGATCGAGGAAGTGAATTCGTATTTCGGCACCGATATCGTGTCAGACGATTACGATACCATCGGAGGCTGGATCTACGCCCAGGTGGAAGTGCCGCCGCGGGTAGGCCAAAGCATTGCCGTCGAGTCTCAGTTCGAGTTCATCGTGGAGGAGACCGATCATCTTCGTATCGCGCGGCTGCATGTCCGCAAGCTGGATGCGCCCGCCCGCGACGACATCGATTCTTCGGCCTCGACGACCGTATAGAATGAACAAATCCCCCCTCGCTCCCGGAGCGAGGGGGGATTTGCTGTCTACCGGGCTTCCGAGCGGAACCCGCTTGCGATTAGTACTCGAGCTTATGAACGGCGTCGATCGTTCCGCCGCCCAGGCAGACCTCGCCGTCATAGAACACGACGGCTTGTCCCGGCGTAACCGCCTTCTGCTGGGCGGCGAACGTCACTTCATACGTCCCGTCGCCGATTCGCTCGACCGTGACCTCCTGATCCGGCTGCCGGTAACGGAACTTGGCCGTGCAATGCAGCTTGTCCGGCGCCTCGCCCGCGATCCAGCTGACGCCGGACGCCCGAAGCCCGGTCGAATACAGGCTTGGATGGGATTCGCCCTGGACGACATACAAAATATTGCGGTCGAGATCCTTCTCGGCTACGAACCAAGGCTCGCCGGTGCCCGAACCGCCGATGCCGAGGCCTTGGCGCTGTCCGAGCGTATAGTACATCAAGCCGTCATGCCGGCCCTTGACTTCTCCGCTGCGGATGTCGATCATGTCCCCGGGCTGCGCCGGCAAATATTGGCTCAAAAACTCCTTGAAATTGCGCTCGCCGATGAAGCAGACGCCGGTGCTGTCCTTTTTCTTCGCGGTGGCGAGTCCGGCTTCTTCCGCAATCCGGCGCACTTCCGGCTTCGGCAGATGGCCGATCGGGAACATGGCGCGCGCGAGCTGCTCCTGATTCAAGGCATTCAGGAAATAGGTCTGATCCTTGTTACGGTCGATGCCGCGAAGAAGCTTGGCTTGGCCGTCCTCCCGCACGACGCGGGCATAATGGCCCGTGGCCACGTAATCGGCGCCGAGATCGAGCGCTTTTTGCAGGAACTCTCCGAATTTGATCTCCCGGTTGCACATGACGTCAGGGTTGGGTGTCCGTCCCCGCCGGTACTCCTCCAGGAAGTAGGAGAACACTTTGTCATAATATTGGCGCTCGAAGTTGACCGTATAATAAGGGATGCCGATCTGCTCGCAGACCCGGCGCACGTCTTCGGCATCGTCCTCGGCGGTGCAATGTCCGAATTCGTCGGTATCATCCCAGTTTTTCATAAAAATGCCGATTACATCGTACCCCTGCTGCTTGAGCAGCAAGGCCGTTACGGAGGAATCGACGCCCCCCGACATGCCGACGACGACACGGGTATGGGCATTCGCAGTTGTCATGATATCACCGTCTTTGCTGCGGGCCGGCCGGTCTGAGCGCTGAAGGCCGCTGGCTGGCCGTGACCCGTCGATTTATAGTATCACTTTATTGTAACATATCCGGCTGAAACTGGATGGGGAAAATAACGATCTGCCAAGGTCACCCGGCTTGCTACTAGTATGGGCCGCTTTGCCGTGAATCTTTCCCCTTCCGCTAGTTTAGCGTATTTTCCTCGAATTGAAAAATCCGCTACATGTAGCCTACATCCTTTTTTTGGATGACTAAACATCTTAACGCCAGGAACCGATATAGAGAATAATTGTAATCCGGGAAAAGAGGATGACTGCATTAAACAATTCTATTAAAAATTGAGTTGCTCTTGGTAAGAGAATGGCTTAACGATAATAAAAAGTTATCGAACTTCAATGTTCTTTAAAAGTCAAAAATTTGAGTGTACTCCTTTAAATATTTACTTAAGTAAAGAATCAAATAGGTGAGTGTTAGCGGCGATTATTACCGGTGTTAAGGGAAATAGGTCGCCGCTCTTTTTTTTGGAATTATTGTAACTGAAGACTTAATGATTAGTTAAGAAAGTTGTAAGAGGTGATTAATTTCAATTAGAAAACGATTGTTTTAGAATTCAAATGTAAGCACAAGTGCTGAAGAATAAGAACTTGGAGGAGATGACGAATATGAAGTTTCTTGGAACTGCAACAGTAATACTGGCCGTATCAGCAGCTTTGGCGGGTTGCGGTGCAGCTAACACAACAACTACTGGAAGTACGAATGGGTCACAAACTAACATGCCCAAATCAGATTCACCTGACAAAGTAACTGCTATTGTCGACGAAGGAACAAAGCAGCAAACAAGTACAATGATGGTGAAGTATGGTATCTTGACAGGTACAGGAAATGAGAAATCAGAAGGTAATGTAGAAATTAAGGACGGCAAGGTAATGCTTACGAATTTTAAAACGGCTAAGGGACCGGACTTGCATATCTATCTGACAAAGGGCAAGGATGTGCAGACTGGCAAAAAGCTAGGCAAGATCGATGTAGACAAGAGTGAACAAACATTTGATTTAGCTGGAGCCAACTTGGATGATTATGACTCGGTTATTGTTTACTGCGATAAAGCACATGTTACGTTTGGTGCGGCAGATTTGACCGATAATAAAATGGATAATATGCCAGTATCTTCGGCTATGGGAGAGAAGGAAGGTATTCTGACTGGAAACGGAAATGAGAAATCCGAAGGCAATGTGCAGATCAAAGATGGCAAGGTAATGCTAACGAATTTCAAAACCGCAAAAGGTCCGGATCTCCATATCTACCTGACAAAGGGGAAGGATGTGCAGACTGGCAAAAAATTAGGCAAAATCGATGTGGATAAGAGCGAACAAACATTTGATCTGGGTGACGCTAACTTGAGTGATTACGATTCGGTTATTATTTACTGCGATAAAGCACATGTTACGTTTGGCGCAGCAGATCTGAAAGATAAACAAATGGACGCGAAAAAAGGTGTGCTAACTGGTACTGGAAATGAGAAATCCGAGGGCGATGTGGAAATCAAAGATGGTAAAGTCATGCTAACGAATTTCAAAACAACGAAAGGTCCAGACCTCCATATATATTTGACAAAGGGCAAGGATGTGCAGACAGGCAAAAAGCTAGGGAAGATCGATGTGGACAAGAGCGAACAAACATTTGATCTGAACGGAGCTGATCTTAGTGAATATAACTCCGTCGTTATTTATTGCGACAAGGCTCATGTGATATTTGGTGCAGCTGATATTAGTTAAATTAAAAGAATTATTGGTACCGTGCTGATTTTGAGGATGGTACCTTTTTTTTAAGGAGATTATATAATGATGAAAGTAACTCAACAAATAGGTGGTTGGGCATTAAGTGTGATTCGTATTCTGTTTGGATGGATATGGCTTAAATCTGGGTATGACAAGTTATCAGGTGGTTTTGGTGTTGAAAGTTTAATCCCGGTCATCGCGGAAAACCGTGATTCTCCTGAATGGTATAAAACTTTTTTTAGTCACGTGGTAAGTCCGTTTTCAGGAGTTTTTGACGTTGTAATTCCTTGGGGAGAGATCCTTATAGGATTAGGACTTATTATAGGATTACTCATTGTACCTGCACTAGTTATGTCGGTGTTCGTGAATGCCAATTATATATTGGCCGATATGATATTCACATATCCAACGGATATACTAATTGCAACAATACTTCTTACCGGGAAGAGGTTCACATCGTATGTGAGTGTGGAACGATGGCTTTATTCGAAGTGGCGGAAAAGCTGGAAAGGTGCAGAAAAAAGGATGTGACAATAATTGCTATCCATATTGATTGTTGATGACGAACAGCCGATTGTAGATGTTTGTCAGCTATATTTGCAAAATGATGGCTATAGGGTATATACAGCGAGCAACGGAGAAGAAGCGGAGCATTTAGTTCATAACCAGGTTATCGATTTTATAATTATTGATGTGATGATGCCTAAAATGAATGGCTACGAGTTCATAGAATCGATCCGAAATCAAGGATTTGATATTCCATTCTTATTTTTGACCGCGCTAAATCAGGAGAAGGATACCTTATACGGTTTGGCATTAGGAGCAGATGATTATATGACCAAGCCATTTAGCCCACGAGAGCTTGTTTTCCGAATCAAAAATATTATCAAGCGATCACAAAAATCGAAGCCTCGAATTTCATCCCTAAATGATGGAGAATTGTATTTGAATCGGGAGGAGCGGGTGGCAAAACTTCACGGGGAGCTGCTAGATCTCACAAATAAAGAATTCGATCTGTTGTGGTTCCTTGTTCAGGAGAAGCACCGAGTTATCCCAAAGTCCGAATTGCTAAAAGAAGTATGGGGATATGATTACTATGAGGATGCCAACACCGTAAATGTTCATATCCATCATTTAAGGGAGAAAATAGCTTCAAAGGCCGGACAGGAGTCTATATTTATTAAAACTGTGTGGGGACTTGGGTATCAGTTCAAGAGGGAAGGAGACACAGTGTCATGAAACTTCGCACCTTGGTGTTGCTTTCGTATCTAATTAGTTTAATTATCGTGACACTGATTCTATTTGTTGCTTATAAACAGATGTTTTTAGACTATGACAGATTGAGGATAGCAATGATGATCACGGTATCCTCCAGTGTATTGTCGTTTTTGATAAATTCACTGTTTATTTTCCCTATGGCGCGGCATATAACACGGTTGAATAAGCAAAGTCAAGATATTGCCAGAGGACACTACGATCAGCTTTTAAACAAAAGTCGTGTTGTGGAATTGCGTGAGCTTGCTGAATCCATGCACAAAATGGGACTTGGAATTAAAGCGAAAATCAAAATGCTTCAAGACGAAGAGCGTCGTCGAAACGAATTGATTGCTAATTTATCGCATGACATAAAAACACCAATTGCCTCCATAAAATCTTATTGGGAGGCCTTGGTCGATGAAGTAGTAACTGATCCAACAGAAGTTCAAAATTATTTGCTTGGTATTGGTAAGCAAACCGAACGGGTGGTATCGTTTGCTAATGAGCTATTGGCCATCGCATCCATAGATGATAAGGAAATTGCTTTCAAGCCGGAAGTTGTTTGGATTGATGAGTTGATATTGGATACCCTGCAAGGATTTGAAGCTCAAATCTCGCGAGAAAATCGAGTCATTGATGTTAATATTAGCGAGGACTGTGTATCTGTTCGAACAGACAAGGTTTGTATTCAACGAATTTTATATAATTTGGTAGGGAACGCTATCAAATTCTCCAAACCAGGAACCAGTATCAGGCTTCACATTCATTGTGATGATACCTACACGTATATAGAGGTTAAAGATGAGGGAATTGGAATTCCTCAAGATGAAATGGATAAAATTTTTGAACGGTTTTATCGAGTTGAAAAATCACGGAATCAGCAGTATGGCGGATCTGGATTAGGACTTGCAATTGCCAAGGAACTCACGGAATTTATCCACGGTAGACTGACCGTGACATCGGGTCAAGGGATAGGAAGTATTTTTATTATTCGAATCCCAAATGAATTTGGCAGTGAATTCGAATTGAACGAGAATTCCTATTTTACTAAATAGTTATGATCTTGTGTATATTATTCCATCTAGTAAAATTCGTCTATATTCTTCGTTTATCTTCTTTTTATCAATTATCTCCCAACCTGGCTGTGAAAAAGTAGGGCAATTGTCAGGCTGTTGAGTTGAAATGGTAATTAATTGTACGCCAAATGTTTAAATTTCATTTATTGCTTGACGATAACTGTGTAACTGAATACTACTGTATGGACATAATTTTCCCCTGTAGAAAAGTAATATTATGGGTGCATTTGTGAGTAACTTATATAACTCTATTGGATTTCCGAATGTATCGTTTAGTAAAAAATTAGCTGCTTTTTCATTCTTCTTCAATCCAAATATGGTGCCTAATCGTTGTTGTTCTTTAACTTGTTCGAATATTCTTGATTTTATTCCTAATGGTGCTGTAACTGTAAAATCATTTTTCTTTTGATTTAATGAAACACTAGTATTTGATTTTCTTTTTGAAAAATGTAGGAGGTGTCTTGATTGCCAATTGAACAGTTAGTATGGGGTTCAGTTTTTGTTGCAGGCTTATTGTCTTTTTTTTCTCCATGCATATTGCCATTAATGCCTGTTTATATTTCAATTTTATCAACCAATAATCAGGAGCCAGTGGAACATAAAAAACTTTTAGGTAAGATCATGATCAATCCACATTTAATTGTAAAGACGATTATTTTTATTATAGGACTATCTACTAGTTTTGTTTTATTAGGGTTTGGTGCTGGGATTCTGGGATCCGTAATTAATACTCAGTGGTTTATTGTAATTTGTGGAAGTATAGTGATTTTGCTTGGTTTACATCAAGTAGGTCTTTTCCCTATAACCTTTTTAAATCGGGAAAAAAAGCTCCATACAGGTCGCAGCGGTAAGGGGGATTTGATTGGCACCTACTTGCTGGGCTTTACATTTAGTATTGGTTGGACCCCATGCATCGGACCAATTTTAGGGGCAGTTTTAGGATTATCAGCAAGTGAAGGTCAAGCAACATATGGGGCTTTCCTTATGTTTTTATATGCACTTGGTTTACTCATCCCTTTTTTAATAATAGCATTTTTTTCAGATATTGTGTTACGAAGGTTGAAAAAAATTAATCGACATTTAGAAAAATTAAAGATTGCAGGAGGAGTAATCATTATTATCATGGGTTTGTTTTTGATGACTAATAATTTGAACTGGTTTACCACACTTATTTCACAGTAAAGGGGTACGATTTTATGAAAAAAAATGTGTTAGTTACCCTTGGAATTATTTTTGCTTTCGTTCTTTCCGCTTGCTCATCGAATAGTACGGCAGGAAATAGAGAAAGTGCACCCACAATAAATGCAAAAAGTGCACCGAACTTTATGTTGAAGGATGTTCACGGAAATTCACATAGCTTAAAGGATTATTCTGGAAAAAAAGGTGTATGTGAAGTTTTGGGCTTCATGGTGTCCTATTTGCTTAGCTGGATTGGAAGAAATAAACAACTTAAGTAAAGAGGAAAAAGACTTTATAGTATTAACTATTGTAGCTCCGGGCTATAAGAATGAAAAAGATACAGAAGCATTTAAAAAGTGGTTTAGCGGAGTAGAGGAGGCCCCCGATCTGATTGTAATGTTAGATGAAGGTGGAAAAATTGCCGAACAATTTCAAGTGAGAGGATATCCAACATCCTCTTACATTGACTCTAACGGAATGATAGTGAAAACAGTTCCTGGCCATGTTGATAATAAACAAATTAGAGAAAGTTTTGCAACAATTAAATAAGGAAAGGTCATGAAGAATAATGAAAAAATTGGTATTGTTTTTACTTTTTGGTTTGGCTTTAGTTTTAGTGGGATGTGGGACTATAACAGAAACTAGCGGCCAAATGACGACTAAAAAAGTACAATCTAAATATCCGGAGAATCCAAATAAGGGATTATCCTTTGATGAGAGTAAGCTAAAAGAAATATGGCTTGCCGGTGGCTGCTTCTGGGGAGTAGAAGCATATATGTCGAAAGTATATGGCGTATACGATGTAACATCAGGCTATGCAAATGGAAATATTGAAAACCCAACCTATGAAAAAGTGGTTCGTGGAAATACAGGTTACGCCGAAACAGTACACGTCAAATTTGATCCTGAGCGAGTTAATTTAGAGAAGCTGCTTACGTATTATTTTAAAATTATTGATCCAACCCTGCTTAATCAGCAAGGAAATGATCGAGGAGAGCAATACCGTACAGGTATTTTTTACAAAAATGAAGAAGATAAACAGATCATAGATCAGATTATTGCAAAGGAACAGCAACGTTATGATGCTCCAATTGTAACTGAGGTAGAGCCGTTAAAAAACTATACACTAGCAGAGGAGTATCATCAGGATTATTTGGAGAAAAATCCGAATGGCTATTGTCACGTGCAATTTGATTCATTAAAAGATCAGGAAATCCCTTCATTAATTGACCCTGCACTTTATCCTAAGCCGAGTGATGCAGAAATTAAAGCAAAATTAACGAAAGAGCAGTATGAGGTTACCCAAGGTAAAGGAACAGAAAGAGCTTTTTCGAATGAATATTGGGATAATGAAGAACCAGGCATTTATGCAGATGTTGTTACAGGGGAGCCCTTATTCTCCTCCACGGATAAATACGACTCTATGTGCGGCTGGCCTAGCTTCACCAAACCGATAGATCCGGCCGTTGTATTGGAATATGAGGATACAAGCTATAACATGATACGAACAGAAGTAAGAAGCCGAGCAGGAGACAGCCATTTGGGGCATGTATTTAATGATGGTCCGGTCGATAAAGGAGGCTTGCGATATTGTATTAATAGTGCAGCTATTACCTTTATTCCCAAAGCGGAAATGAAAGCAGCTGGCTATGGATATCTGGAGTTTTTAGTAAAATAAAAATCTTGAGGGATTCGTTCGTGTGTTGAATGTATTGCAATAGCTTTATCGTCGTAGTGATGCAAAATTCGCCATAAGCGAGTGTCGTGCTCACCGACAAATCGCCTCACGGCATTCATCAGCATATCTTTAGCCGGCGTAATAACAAGCGCATCGAAGTGCAGGGTGAAATAGTGCTTCGGCTTGTCCAAGGCCCAGGGTACGCTTACTCGGGTGATGGTATTGCACTTTCCACAATTCGTTCTAGGAAGCTAGGCATGAATGTAACTCGGATATCGAAGAAATTGAGATGACGCCATGTACGATCCGGATTGGCGCTATCCCGAACGGGTTGGTCTGGCGTCCCACAATTCAAGCAAGGGAACAGGGCTCTTTTACGAAACTTCACATACACGTCTAACTGTTTGGTTTCCAGACTGAAATCGACGCGATCGATATACCACGGCTACGGAATGTGAAGTAGTTCTTCGAGTTGGCCTTCCTTTAAATTTGCTGCAAACATATGAAAACACCTCAACCTCTACTAGTCTTTTAATTTTCCAGTCTTTATAGGTGTTTTCATTTATAACGGCGAAGAAATATTTTAAATAGATGTTGGTGTGGTGCGCCGTATATAGTACATGTCAAAAATACCCAATGTATTTTCATGAGAAGTATCATTTTTCGTTTTTTCACCAGTCGTACTTGTAATTGACGATGAAGAAACAGGGGGAGTCGGTGAAGCAGATACCATTGTTGCAACTACAGAAGAGGCCAGAATTGAGAAAAAAGATTTTTTCCGTACATTTTCGGCCTTATTCCGCCATAATCGTAAAGTTGTTAATGGCCCCGTTCTTCACCGGCTCCTCCAGCCGCAGTTCCACGTTACCTGTCGGGCGATCATACCGATATACACCGCGCTTATCTTTATATATACCTAAGACGAGAAGCACATTTGAATTACCTGGCTCAAAAAAGGCATCGCTTATCGCTTCAAACACAGTGAACAATTGTACTTGTCCTGTGGAAAGGTCAATAATTGTATAGTGTCTCGGGGTGTTCACATAGGGAGCGCTTCCGTATATAGCCGTTTTCCCATCATGAGCTAAGGAAAAGAAGACTAATTCCTCTTTCTTTGTATGAAACAATTCCTTGATCTTATTCCCCTGCACGTCATATTCTTTTACGGTGAAAAGGGGAGGTTCAGGTTTGATGTGTAGCTTATTTGCCTTCTCTACCTTTTTGAATCTTTCTTTCCAAGAATAAGTTGCCGCATAAATCGTCCCGGTCGCTCCATTGTATTTTAAATCCCATACGGTCGTGTCGTCTTTGTTTAGATCCCACCAGGGTTTCAATTCTTTCGTCTGCGGATGATACGATACGATAGGCTTTATATGATTATCGTAGCTGTCTTTAAAAGAAGCATCCATAATGACCATACCATCTACAACAACAATATGGTTAATAGCATACAGTTCTGTCGTCAATTGCTCGATTTTGCCGGTTTTCAAATCCATGGAAAATAACTGATCCGACTTGCCATCGCTTGTTCGTGAAGAATAATAAATGATCTCGTTGCCTGCATCATAGGCTCCAAGCGGATATTGTGACGTATACGGAACTTCCCCGGCTAACTTCACTTTCTGTTTCCCGATTTCATATTGATATATTTGCGAAACCACCTGATCCTCTTTGGAGGTCGTTAACGTAATGGATAAGTAAGGAGTACTCTTCGAAGTGCACGCAGAAAGTGCGATACTAACGATTAGACATATTGCACAAAGCGAAAATGTTTTACGTTTTCTTCTCATGTGATCCACATCTCCTATCCACGAATGATAAAAAAGGAGGGACGCCCCTCCTTATTCTATTTCCAGTAGTGGTATCTTCCCGGGAAACTCGTATTTTTGTCCTCTTTCTCGCCGAACTCTTCCAATGTTGTCCGAAATACGTCTAGAACCGCATCGGGGAGACTGCCAATATCATTTTTATAACAAGTTACTACAAGATCATTATTGAAATTTCTAACATTAATCACTGTATCAGCTTTAGGATTGTCATAGATACCCTTTGTGGCCACATCAAATTTTTTCAATTCATTATCATGGTCCCCAATTTTATCGAAGAAGTTCGTGATGCGTCCCGTCCCTTCAACTTGCTTATCCGTCGCAACGATCTGATTTTTGTGGTTGCCCCATGGTCCGTAAGTGCCCTTTTCAGCGGGTCCCTTTGCCCAATTTGATGCAAGAACTTTACTGCCATTCAGGTAAATGGATTGGATGTCGCCCTCGAAATTATAATGAATGATCATTCCTTCTTCTGCTTTGGGCCAGATCATCTGTACTTCCGGATGGTGCGGAAGGTTCTTTAACTCCTCATCTGTCACAATATCCGAATGCTTCATTTTTTGAAGAATCTCTTCCGGCCAGTCGGGGGCAGTGGTATCATTGAAGGTTGCATGTTCTTCTTGGTTGCCTGGAACTTCTTCTTGGATGACCACAAATTCCCCGTTTTTGTATTCCAATACAGCGTTAGGTTTGGCTTTCACAGGTACATCGTGAACGGCCACGGTTTCAACCATTGTGGAGCTTGTTTCGGCAAATGCACCTGAAGCCATAAGTAAAGAAGCGCCTCCAAGTACACAAACGGCAAACATTATCATTTTTTTCATTACTTGCTAACCTCCAGTTTGGAATGTGAACATCGCTTGCATAAAATCGATTGAACTCTTCGACAGACTATCAACAATTGTTCTGCCTCTCTAGATATGCGCGAATTCTGGATGAGTTAACAACAACAAAAGGGCATCCCTCCTTATAATGTGGGCTACCCTTTCCTTCGCTTTGTACAAAGACCCTGTTGTGTTATAATTAGTTAAGCTGTTCTCTTTGCACTGCAAAGGAAAGAGCGCTCGGAGTCGATTCCCGGTACTGCCCGCCTAAGCTTATCAGGAATCGGCTCTATTTATTGCAACAAGAAGACGAGAAGGTCTTCCTGGTACAATCTAAAGGATTGGGGAACACTAGAATATTATATTTGAATATCTTAATTGGTTATATTTCCCTTACATTATATACATTCTGTACCACTAGTGAAAGTCTTTTTCAAATACAAGTATGTAATCTATTATCTCCTCTCAATTCTTTCTTGATTTTGCATCTCTTTGATGCAATTTTGATGTTTCAAGAAAATTATAGAGTTCAACTATCTGCCCCCAGTTATTTTTGCTCTTTTTTCCGCGTCCTTAGTCTTTACTTGGTTGAAGTAATTCTTTTTTTGAAGCTGCAGTATGTAACAATCAAGTTCCTGACTAAGCTTAACTACACGTTCATCACTTAAGCTTTTCATAATACCCACCGTTCTTTTCAAGCGTACACGTAACTCTTCAACCTTCTGTAAAATAATTAACTCTTCATCATGAGTAGCCATTAAGAGTGGACTGCCCCCTTTCTCAATATCAATATAATTCAGGTTTCAACATCCATCTAAATTTTTCAAATTTAAAAACTTTTCGACTTAAATTGTCACGATCTGAAAATTCGAATGTTACCTTAAGAAAGAGAGATGAAGTTATTTTCCATAGACATAAAAAAGATGTAAAAACGTAAAAAGGATCGTTTTTACATCTTTCAGATTATGTGTATAGAAAAAAGACTAAATACGTTTTTCTCGGAGCGCTGGTATTAGACGTATATATCTTCGGCTACTTGGAGCTAAATACGATTACCAGCCGCCGGGTTCCCCAGTATTAGACCAAGATAAAAAATGATATCGACTATTATCTTCAAAAGTACTATTTAAATCTTTATTTGAGAAAGTTGGTACACCAAACAGTAGAACAGAAATTATTAGCCCCACACGTAAGGCTTTCTGGTACATGAAATCACCACCATCATAATAATTATGATTTGCGTAATATATTATATGCTTCTCTTAATTGATCATTTACTGGTGGATTAACTCTCTCGCTCGATAACATTTTAAACAATAAATAAAAGCACTCATTTGAATCTTTAAAGGCACTAATTTCTGAGTAAAGTATTGCACTTTTTATATAACAGTCAATCGCATCTTCATATTCCTTCAGCACTATGTAATAGCCCGCCTTCAATTTAAAATATAGGGCTAATTCAGATTTTTTAAATGGTGTGTTGTAGTCTGCATTCAAAATTCGGGATTCATCGTCAATTAATTGTTCTATAGCGTCAATATTTTGCTCTTGGAGGTATAACTCGAGAAGCTCATTCACGACATGGATCGCATGATTGGGCGAGGACTGTTCCAAGCAGATGAGGAGTTGCGATATGGCCTGTTTGCTGTTTCCTTTTCGACCCGCTATACAAGCTTCAGTCAGCGTAACATTTTCTTGAATCTCTGCGAAAGGGTACTTTTTACATTCATATAGATACTGCTCCGCCAAAAAGTAATCGCCTAAATAGTAATAGGAATTGCAAATCAGGAGCAGGGCACGCGCCTGCGTAAGGTGATCGCACTTATACTTTTTGCCGACAGGGATACACAGTTCGATACACTTCTCATAAAGCTGCAGCGCGTAGGCATGGAACCCCAGCTTGAAGTGCAGCAACGCCTTGTCCTCTTCCGAGAAAAAATTGATGTAATTCAGCAGGTAGGTTCCGGTATGAAAAGTGAGATCCAGCTTGCTGAAATCATTTCGTTGAATCAAGTACGTCTGGAATAAAGCTTTGGCCAAATAAGGCTGTATGCCATGCTCTCTGGCGTAGGTTGTGATAAGTTCGAACAATCCGAGTCTGGCCGTGGCATCGGCTACGGACTCGGCCATGCGGTATAGCTCCGCGGTTAGGTCATAGCTGTCCGCGCCGTCGCATTCCAGGAACCGGGCGGCAATCTTCACCATTACCTGGATGTCACCTGTCCGAATCGCTTCCTGAAGCATAGGTTGCAGAACACTTTTGCGCCTCTCCGTCACAAGGTAATGACTCACGACATCCGCATATGGAATGGACAAGGGGGATGTCAGCGCGAGAACGGTAGCCAATTCGGGGCGCTTCGTTTCCCCTCTCTCGATTTTCGATATCGTTCCTTTGGGAATGCCAGATAAGGCCGACAACTGACGAAGCGTGTACCTTGCCTTCTTCCGATACTCGTATATTAATTCGCCGACGAGTCTTTGTTCCGAACGCACAGAATCACCTTCTTTCGAACTGCGAATTGCATGAATACGCTATTATCACATATATCAACAACTTACCATATATACCCTATTATGTAAACATCCATCGATCGATGCCGAACTTTATCCGAATAGCCTGTCAGATTATTGTCCATAACGGAGATAGTTATGTTACGATATACGGGGTGCCTTAATCGGAATACATTGAATTGAACAGGAACAACCAATAAATGAGGTGTAATCATGAAAATATCCACGAAAGGCCGTTACGGGCTGACGATTATGATGGAGCTGGCCAGGAGCTACGGCGAAGGCCCGACTTCCTTGAAGAGCATTGCCGAGAAGAACAATCTCTCCGAGCATTATCTTGAACAATTGATTGCGCCGCTCCGCAACGCGGGCCTGGTCAAGAGCATACGGGGAGCCTACGGGGGATATATATTGCCGGAGAGCCCGGAGCAGGTCACGGCAGGCGAGATTATCCGCGTGCTCGAAGGCCCGATTTCTCCGGTCGATTTCACGGAAGAGGATGATCCGGCCAAGCGCGATCTGTGGCTGCGCATTCGCGACAGCATCGCTCAGGTGCTTGATTCGACAACGCTTGCGGATCTGATCTCGTACAAGGATGAGAACGTGCAGGAAAGCTATATGTTCTATATTTGACGATCGCGAGGGAACCGAAATGGAACGAATTTATTTCGATCATGCCGCGACGACGCCGCTTCACCCGGAGGCGGCGGAAGCGATGATCGCCGTCATGCGGGACGTGTACGGCAACGCCTCCAGCGTTCATGCCGCCGGCCGCGAAGCGACCGCGGCCTTGACCCGGGCGCGGGACGGCATCGCGGATCGGCTCGGCTGCCGGCCGCAGGATCTCGTCTTTACAAGCGGCGGGACGGAGAGCGATAACGCGGCCCTGTTCGGCGTGGTCCATGCTGCCTGGCGGAAGCACGGACGGGAACGTCCGCCTCATGTCGTGACGACGGAAGTGGAGCATCATGCGGTGCTCCACGCTTGCCGTTATTTGGAGCAATTCGGAGTGGAAGTGACCTGCGTCGCGCCGGACGAGACGGGCCTTGTTGCGCCGGAGCGCATTCAGGAGGCGCTGCGGCCGAATACTTGCCTGGTGAGCGTCATGACGGGCAACAACGAGGTGGGCACGCTGCAGCCGATTCGCGAGATCGGCGAGCTGGTCCGCGAGCGGGGGATTGTGATGCATACCGACGCCGTTCAGGCGCTGGGATTGCTGCCGTTCCAACTGAAGGATTGGCCGGTCGACATGGCCAGCTTCTCGGCCCACAAGATCAACGGACCGAAGGGCGTCGGCTGCCTGTATATTCGCCAAGGGACGGATTGGGAGCCGATGCTTCACGGGGGCAATCAGGAGCGGAAGCGCCGGGCGGGGACGGAAAATGTGGCCGGAATCGCGGGCTTCGCGGCGGCGCTTCGCGCCGCGGAGGACGAACGGGAGGACAAGGTGCGCCAGACCAAGCAAGTGAGAGCTGCGCTCTGGTCGAAGCTCGTGGACGGATTGGGAGATCGGGTCGCGTATAATGGGCATCCGGAGCGGCATCTGCCTCACATTCTCAATGTGAGCGTGCTGGACGTTCCGACAGAGACGCTGCTGATGAATCTCGATCTTGCGGGTATTATGGCGGCCAGCGGCTCCGCCTGCACTTCCGGTTCCCTGGAAGTATCGCATGTGCTCGAAGCGATGAAGCTGTCCGAGCTTCGCAAGAGCACCGCCGTTAGATTCAGCTTCGGATTGGGCAATACTATAGAGCAAGCCGATATTGTGTCGCAACAAATTGCAACCATCGCCAATCGCGTCCGTAATAGAAATTAAGAAGTCCTTCAGACCGCATCGAGGGGCGGGACCCGCGGCGAATGGAGCGCTATCGGCGGAGAGGCGCGCCTGCGCGGCGCAGCCGCATGTGCCATGAACCGAAGGAGGGCCCCTGAATGAAGTTGCTGGAGCTGATCGGCCTGCCTGTGTTCGATATCGGCACGGGCAAGCAAATTTCCAAAGTAAAAGATATCTGCATCACTCCCGAATGGGAGATTACCCATCTCCAGCTTGTGAGCCGCGTCCGCAAGCAGGACATGCTGGTACGGTGGGAGGATGTGACCGCCTGCGGGGATGACGCGGTCATGATTGCGAGCGGCGAAGCCGTGCAGATGACGGACACCGCCTCGCTGGAACGGGCATTTCTGTCTGGAGAGGCGGCATTGAAGGGATTGCCGGTCATGACTTCGGAAGGATCCCAGCTCGGTTGGGTCGCCGACGTTTATTTTCAGCCCAATATGGGTAACCAGATAACAGGCCTGGAAATTTCAGACGGCCTGCTTGCGGACCTTCTGGAAGGAAGACGGCAGATTGAAGGAATGAGCCGCTTGAAATGGGGCACCGATGTAATCGTCGTGGAAGAGAGCGGAAGCGCAAGCGCACAATCAAATTAGTCTAATGGACGGAATGGTGAAGAACGATGATGCGATGCCCGAATTGCAATTCCAAAGATATCGGGAAAATTGGCGCCCACCAGTTCTACTGCTGGGGATGCTTTATCGAGTTGACCGTTAACGGCGATAAAATGTCGGCGTTCCAGGTGGAAGAAGACGGGACGTTGAGCTCGCTCGACGATTTATTTTTTGGCGATGAATTTATGACACCTCCCTATCCGGAAGCGCATGCTTCTTCATAACGGAATGGACACAAGTCAGAATAAAGCGATCAAAAGCGTTCATGCTGCCCTCGGGCGGTGCATGGGCGCTTTTTGCCGTTCCGGCGTCTGCCTGGCTGTGACCGATCTCATATTGCGAGCTTCCTCATTTGTAGATAATACATATTGTGTCTTTTTCGAAATACTAATACTACATATAGTGTTTTTGAGTGTTTAAATATCAATAGAGACGATATGGAAGGGTGGAGTAGCGATGACGATTATGCCGCGATTGCGCGATGCGAACGTTGCCGAAGAGAGTGCGGGAGACGCCGGTCCGATGCCTTGGGCATCATGGGGGAGCGCCCGAAAGGGGGATGGCGGCGCTGTTCAGGACCATCATCCGCTGACAGCGTCGCTGCACGAAATTGTACGGAACGCCGATTCGGATCTGATGCGCGAAAATGCGAATGTGGACGGCCGCTCTCCGATGGGCATCATGAGCAAGATGGCCAGCGAATGCTCGCGCTGGTATGCGATGAATTTTTTGCTTGCCCCGGAAGCGCTGGAGGCCGTGGAGGACAATCTGCTGTATCCTCACGATCTTGATTTCTACGCATATGGAACGACGACCTGCTGCCAGATTCCGCTCGGACAGCTCCTGAAGCGGGGCTTCAATACCGGTCATGGCCATATGCGTGAGCCGCAGGATATCAAGAGCGCGCTCGCTCTCGCCTCGATCATTTTGCAGGCGAATCAGAACCAGCAGCATGGCGGGCAAGCGTATCCCGCCTTCGATTACGATCTGGCTCCGTATGTAGGCAAGACGTTCCGGCGCCACCTGGCCTATCTGGAATCGTTGCCGCTGCAGCCGGAGCTGGACCGGGAGCAGGAAGCATGGCGATTGACCGAGCGCGACGTGTACCAGGCCTGCGAAGCCTTCATCCATAATGCCAATTCGATGCATTCGCGCGGCGGGGGGCAAGTTCCGTTCATCTCGATCAATTACGGCACCGACACGTCGCGGGAAGGGCGCATGCTTATCAGACAGCTGCTGCTGGCGACAAGAGCGGGTCTCGGCCAGGGAGAGACGCCGATCTTCCCGATCCAGATTTTCAAAGTAAAAACCGGCGTCAACTTCGCGGAGCAGGATCCGAACCGCGATCTGTACGAGCTGGCGCTGGCCACGACGGCCGAGCGGCTGTTCCCGAACTTCGCCTTCCTGGATGCTCCCTTCAACAAGGAGCATGACGACGGAACGCCGGAGAGCGAGGTCTGTTACATGGGCTGCCGCACGCGGGTCATGGCTAATGTGAACGGCCCGTCGACGCCGCAGGGACGCGGCAATCTGTCCTTCACGTCGCTGAATCTGGTGCGGATCGCGCTGCTGGCCCGCACGAAGGAAGCTTTTTTCACCCTGCTGGACGATATGCTCGCCATTGCCGTGAGACAGCTTGCCGCGCGCTATGAATATCAAGGGCGGAAGCGGGTCCGCGATTTCGCCTTCCTGATGCAGCAGGGCGTCTGGCGCGGCAGCGAGCGGCTTCAGGCGGAGGACGAGCTGCGCGACGTCTTGAAGCAGGGCACGCTCAGCGTCGGCTTCATCGGGCTGGCCGAAGCGCTGGTCGCCCTGACCGGATGCCATCACGGCGAATCCGAGGAGGCGCGCCGGCTCGGTCTTGAGATTGTCGGCCATATGCGCCGGCGGATGGACGAAGCCGTGGCGGCCACCGGGATGAACTATTCGCTTCTCGCGACCCCGGCAGAAGGGCTGTCCGGCAAATTCACGAAGCGCGATCGGGAAGATTTCGGCCGCATTCCTGGCATTACCGATCGCGATTACTATACGAATTCATTTCATGTTCCGGTCTATCATCCGATCAAGGCGTATGACAAAATCCGCATCGAAGGGCCGTACCATGCCTTGTGCAACGCCGGTCACATTACCTATGTCGAGCTGGATGGCAGCGCCAAAGCGAATCCGCAAGCGCTCGATCGGATTGTGCGCGCGATGGCAGCGTACGGAATCGGCTACGGATCGATGAACCATCCGGTCGACCGCTGCCGCCGCTGCGGCCACCAGGACATGATCGAGGATGCATGCCCCGTATGCGGCGGGACCGAAGAGGACATTGAGCGCATTCGCCGCATTACCGGTTATCTGGTCGGCGATATGAGCAAATGGAATTCGGCCAAGCGGAGCGAGGAGAGCGAGCGGGTGAAGCATCGATGAGCTTGCGCGTGATGTCGATACTCCATGACAGTGTCGTGGACGGAGAGGGGCTCAGGACGGTCGTGTTCGTCAGCGGCTGTCCCCACCGCTGTCCGGGGTGCCACAATCCAAGCTCCTGGCCCAGCGATGGCGGCACGCTGATGAGCGTCGAGGCGGTGGCGGCCGATGTGCTCTCCAATCCGCTTACCGATCTCACCTTGTCGGGGGGCGAGCCGTTCCTCCAGGCCCGGGGGCTGGCCGAGCTGGCCCGCATCGCGAAGGAGGCGGGCCGAACGGTCTGGTGCTACACCGGCTATACGGTGGAGGAGCTGCTGCAGGACGGAACCCGGCATCAGCGTGAGCTGCTGCGGCTGACGGATGTGCTCGTGGACGGGCGGTTCCTGATCGATCGCCGCCGTCCCGGCCTTCGCTTCCGCGGCAGCGACAACCAGCGCATCTGGAAGATGAGGAACGGCCAGCCGGATGAGTTAATTTTCACTTAGCTACACATACTTTACTGTATGATGCTCGTCCGAACGGAGTGTGGAATACAGTGGAGCGTTTTTGGAAAAACAAGCTGTTCGTCTATGGCGTATATGTGCTGCTCGCTTTGTTCATCCTGTATTACTTGTACATGTTGAAGCCGCTTCTCGGCAATGTATACGGGATTGTAAAGTCGGTGGTTGCCCCTTTCCTCATCGCGATGATTATCGCTTATGTGCTCAATCCGGTCGTCAATATGCTGTCCGAGCGCAAAGTTCCCCGGCCGATCGCGGTGCTGCTCATTTATGCGGTATTCATCGCCTGCGTCACCGTGCTGCTTATCAATATGATTCCGATGATTATGGAGCAGTTGGAGGAATTGAACGAGCAGATGCCTCACTTGAATGCGAAGGCGGCGGAGCTGATGGATGGGCTTAGCGAGTCGTCACTCATGCCGACGTCGGTCCGGAGCAGTCTGAACGACTGGATTTACGGCATGGAGCAGCGGGTGGGCAAGGTGATCACGGAATTTATGAACAACCTCGGCGATATGCTCAACGTCCTTATGATGGCGCTTATCGTTCCTTTTTTGATTTTCTATATTTTAAAAGACTTCAATGTGTTCGAACGAACGGTTATCGCCTATGTTCCCAAAACGCACCGCAAGCATATGGTGATGATGCTCAAGGAAATCGATAATGCGCTCGGCAGCTATATCCGGGGGCAAGTGCTCGTCTGCGCCATTATCGGGGTGCTGGCTTATGTCGGCTACTGGCTGATCGGACTGCCTTATCCGCTTCTGCTGGCGCTGTTCGTCGCCATTTTCAACATCATTCCGTATCTCGGGCCGTATTTCGGAGCGGCTCCCGCCCTGATCGTCGCTTCGACCATGTCTTTGAAAATGATGATTTTCGTCATTGCCGTCAATACGGTCTGCCAAATTCTCGAAGGGAACATTATTTCGCCCCAGGTGGTTGGACGGACGCTGCATATGCATCCGCTCTCGATTATATTTGCCCTGCTCGTCGGAGAACAGCTCGCCGGCATCATCGGAATGATTTTGGCCGTGCCGGTGTTTGCGGCGCTGAAAGTCGTCTTGTCCCATGTGTTCACTTATTATGTGCGGCGCAAAACGGTGTGACCGAAGTCGGGATGACTATAGCAGCATTCGAAGAGCAGCGCCGGAAATGAACAAGCCCCAACCGAACTTTTGGCCCCCTACCTAAGATGTGATTTGTTGACGCCTCTCGCTGGCGAACAACAAATCGTGCCCCGCTTGCGTTAAAAACAGTGGGTGCGGCGAAGGAGCACCGCCTTACGGCATATCCGCAAGGATACATCGGCCGGTTCGACCAAAGGAGGGGTTCACACGTGAAAAGAGCAGTGGCCGTCTTACTCACGGCGGCAATGGCGATGGAGCTGTCCATCAGCACGGCCTTGGCGCAGTCACCCGACGAAGTTGCTCGCGCAGATCAAGGCTGGCACATCATTACGGTTGATTCCGTCACGCCGCGTTCCGGCTCGGAAGACATCGAGATTCAGCCGCAGCTGACCATGGAGTTCCGCGAGGCGGTAAGCAAGGGCAAGGGACATATTACGATCAAAAAACGGAGCGGCGAAGCCGTCGAGACGATTGCGGTGGAAAGCGATCAGGTCCGGCTCGACGACAAGCAGACCAAGGCGGTCATTACGCCTTCGGTCAAGCTGGATTATCGCACAACGTATACGGTGCAGGTCGACTACGGCGCCTTCACGAACGACAAGGGGGCATTCCTTGGCATTGATGATCCCGCGGTCTGGTCGTTCACGACGAAGGCGGAGCAGGGCATTCCGGTGCTGGAGCAGCTGTCGCCCGCCCGCGGGCAGAAGGATGTGCGCGCCGATGCGAATCTCGTGCTGACGTTCAATGAACCGGTATGGAAAACGGAAGGCAGCGTCCTTATCAAAACGGCCAAGGACGGCAAGGTGCATGAGGCGATCTCCGCTTCATCGAACCGGATTAGCGGGGATGGCACGAAGACGATTACGATTGATCCGGTGCTGGACCTGAAGCCGGATACGGAATATATCGTGGAAATTACGGCGGGCGCCTTGCGCAATGGCAACAAACAGGCCTATCCCGGGCTGCAGGGCGACAACGCCTGGCGGTTCGCCACGGGCAAGCAGGACGTGACGGCGCCGGTGCTGCTGTCGGCTTCGATGCAAAATGCCGATACAATCCGGCTGAGCTACAACGAGCCGCTGGACCCCGCATCGGTTCCGCCGCAATCCCGCTTCTCCGTCACGGTCAACGGAGACTCGCGGAGCATCGCGAATGTGGCGGTAGCGGGAAGCGCCGTCGACGTGAAGCTGAAGAGCGGGATCGCCTACGGCCAAGACGTGCGTATCAGCTATACGCCGGGCAAGGACCGGAATATTCAGGACGCTGCCGGCAATGCCGCGGCCGCGCTTGACCGGACGCCGGTCAGCGATACGACGGATGCGACGCTGCCGAAGCTGCAGCAGGTGACGGCCAAGGGGACGCAGATCGTCTTCGAGTTCAACAAAGAGCTTGATGTTGTCTCGTCCAAGGCCGCAGAACAGTTCACCGTGTGGGTGGACGGCAAGACGAGAGCCATTGCCCGCATTTCCCAGGACGGGCGCAAGGTGACGCTGTCGCTGCTTCACCTCATTGCGAACGGCCAGGTCGTCAAGATCCGCTATGCGCCTGACCGGTATCCGCTGCAGGATCGGGCCGGCCATCCGGTGCCCGCGATAAGCGAGCAGTATGTGCGCAATCTGAACGATACGAAGCCGCCGGTGCTGGAAGCGGCCGAAGTGAACGGGAGCCTGCTGCGGCTTGTGTATAACGAAGGGCTGGCGGCGAATCAAGTGCCGCATCGCAGCCATTATTCGGTGCTCGTGAACCGGACGGCACGCTATGTTCATGCTGTTCAGATCCGGGGGAACGTCGTGGAGCTGGCGCTCGATTCCAGCGTCTCCGAACATGACGAGGTGACCGTATCCTATGCCCCGGCCGATCCCCGGTTGACGGATTTGTCGGGCAATGCCGCCGCCGCCTTCACGCTGGCGAAGGTCGCGAACAAGACGGACAACGAGGCGCCGGTGCTGCGCAGCGCCTCGGTCAAAGGCGCGGCCGTGACGCTGACCTTCTCGGAGAAGCTGCGGGAATCGCCGGCTCCGGCGTCATCCCAGTTCTCCGTTCAGGCGGACCATGCCGGCGTGCGGGTGAAGAGCGCTTCCGTCCAGGGCGACAAGGTGACGCTCACGCTCGATGAGAGCGTGAATCCGTACAGCGCCGTGACCGTCTCCTATGCGCCGGGCACGAATCCGCTGCGGGATCTGAACGGCAATGCGGTCTCCTCGTTCGCCAACGCGGCGGCCGCGAATGAGACGGACGGTTCGGCCCGGCCCGGCGACATTCAGCCTGCTTCGTATGACTGGTTCCTGGACAGCGGCTGGTATGTGCTGTCGAGCTCGGCGGCGGATACGGCCTCCGATCGCTCGCGCTACGGCCAGTCCGTCAAGCGGTATACGCTGCCGGCCAGCAAGTTGAAGTCCTCATTCGACTATGTCATGCATAACGGCACGCGGAATCATCTGGCATTCGAGGTGCCGGTGTCCGAGCCTGCGGCGATGGTGGCCGTTCCGCTGTCCGCGCTGAAGGAGGTATTCAATAAAGCGAGCGATGCCGTCTTCTCGATCCGGTACGGCGACATCCTGTACTCGGTGCCGCTTCGCGAGCTCGACTTCGGCCGGCTTGAGCGCGAATGGGGCGGCAGCGCGGCCTATCTGCTGCTGCAGGTCGAGAAGGCGGCCGGGGCGGACGCGGCTGCGCTCACGAGCTATCTCCAGGCGACAGGGGCGAACATCCGCGTGCAGCCGATTGACTTCTACGCTTCGACCTACGCCGGCTCGGCCGGCCCGCGGGCGCTTGAAGCGCAGCTCGAGTACAAGGTGCGCACGACCGGATATGTCGATAGCGGCAACGCTTCGGCTGTCCGATACGACGCCGCTCTGGCGAAGGCGGGCTTCGTGCCGACCGTGATGAAGCAGGGAGCCGGAGTGACGGTGTTCGGCTTCCAATTCAAAGGCAATCAAGCGGTCGCGATGATGGACCGCAGCAAGGATTTCCAAGATATTCGAAGCCATTGGGCGCGGGAAGCGATCCGCGAGTTGGCTTCCAAATATATTATTGAAGGCGTCAGCTCCACCGCCTTCGCGCCGAACGCGAACATTACGCGCGCCCAGTTCGCGACGCTGCTCGCCCGCTCGCTCGGGCTGCAGGGCGATGCGGGCGCAGCCGCCGGCTACCGTGACGTGAGCACGTCCGGCAAGCTGGCGCCGTATATCGGCGCCGCGACGAAGGCCGGCATTATCGGCGGCTTCGAGGATCGGACCTTCCGGCCGAACGAGTCGATCACCCGCGAGCAGATGGCCGTCATGCTGGTGCGCGCCATGGATTATGCCGGCTATGCCGTCACCGCCGATCCGGCGGCCCTGAACCGGTTCAAGGACCGCAACCAGATCGGGCGCTATGCCGTGACCGGGGTCGGCAAGGCGGTGACGAGCGGCATCGTGCAGGGCATGACGTCGACCACCTTCGATCCGAAGGGAACGGCGACTCGGGCGCAGGCGGCGGCGATGCTGAAGCGGATGCTGCAGCAGATTAAGTATTTGGGCTAGCGGGCGCTTTTGTTGCAGTGCGCGTGGCTATGGCGCCCTTGGGGGCCGTCGGCCCCTTGCCGAGGAGAGAAGTCTTCGGCAGGGGGCTTTTTTCATGTAGGGGAGCGACGGCGGGAGCAAATGAACCGGCTCCGGGCTAGATGTGGAGCACGGATTCCGAAGTCGCGCTGGTGATTTCCCGTCTCGAATGCGCATCGGGGCACACCCAATTGAAAAAAAGCTGCACGGGTCGGGTGCAGTTTTTTTATCACTTGCGTGATGAATTCCCTAGAATTGCTGCAAAACTGCATCCTTTCGCCGGATTCTGCCTAAAACAAGCGAGAAAAATGTGAAATTGATGCATCCTGGCAGGATTTTTCTTTTCGGCGGGGGGAAGCGGGGAAAAGCTGTAATTTTGCAGGTCTTTTCGGCCGCCGTATGCAAGTCCCCATAGCCGATCTGGCAGGGCGAATGACACTCGCCCGGGACGGCGCCCGCCATCACTTCAGAAGCGGATTCGGACGACGGACATAGCGGTGTCATTGACAAGCGCCGCCGGTTTATTTATACTATGTTATCGGATAAATAGGAACAAATAGGTATAAAGCGAAGACAAAACCTATAGTAGGCTGCAGCCCTTGATCCAGAGAGAAGATTCCGGCCTCGATATGAGGAACCGGGTGGAAGAATCTTCATCGAGAAGAACAGCTGAACGCTAGTTTTGGAGCGTGAACGAACTTCACCGGGTCGAACCCGTTATCAACGCTAAGGCGATCGCCCGCTGGACGGCCGCCGGACACCGCGGCATGACTGAACGATGAGCCGCCCGTCCGGGGACGGTCTCTTGCCGGGGGATAACCAGGGTGGTACCGCGATGGATTCAATCGTCCCTGATTTATCAGGGGCGATTTATTTGTATAAGGGGTAGGTAACCCGAACTCAAGAATAACTTTGTGACAAATGGAGGCGTCATACGCATGAAAGCCAGTGAGATTCGCGCAAAATGGTTGGAATTTTTCGAGAGCAAAGGCCATCATATCGAGCCGAGCGCTTCGCTCGTCCCGCATAACGATCCGTCCTTGTTATGGATCAATGCCGGCATGGCCCCGTTGAAGCCCTATTTCGACGGCCGCGTCAAGCCGGACAACCCGCGGATAGCGAATTCGCAGAAGTGCATCCGCACGAACGATATCGAGAATGTCGGCAAGACCCGCCGTCACCATACGTTTTTCGAGATGCTCGGCAACTTCTCCATCGGCGATTATTTCAAGGAAGAAGCGATCACCTGGGCATGGGAGTTCCTGACCGACAAGCGCTGGATCGGGTTCGATCCGTCCCGGCTGTATGTCACGGTCTACAATGAGGACGAAGAGGCATACAAGCTGTGGAATGAGAAAATCGGGCTGCCGGCGGATCATATTATCAAGACCGGCGACGACAACTTCTGGGATATCGGGGAAGGGCCTTGCGGTCCTTGCACGGAGATTTTCTACGATCGCGGCGAGAAATACGGCACGCTGGAGAACGATCCGGAATGCTATCCAAGCGGCGAGAACGAGCGCTATCTGGAAGTATGGAACCTCGTATTCTCGCAATTCAATCACAATAAGGACGGCAGCTACACTCCGCTGCCCAACAAAAATATCGATACCGGCGCAGGGCTCGAGCGGTTCGCTTCCATCCTGCAGGATGTCGATTCGAACTTCGATACCGACTTGTTCCAGCCGATTATTCAGGCTACCGCCCGCATTGCCGGCGTTGCTTACAAGGACAATGAGAAGCATGACATTGCGTTGAAGGTAATTGCCGACCATGTCCGCACGGTGGTGTTCGCTGTCGCCGACGGCGTACTGCCTTCCAATGAGGGCCGCGGCTACGTCATCCGCCGCTTGCTGCGCCGGGCGGTCCGCTATGGCAAAGTGCTCGGAATCGACCGGCCGTTCCTCGTCGAACTCGTTGCGCATGTCGGCGACGTGATGGGAGGATACTATCCGGACATTGTCGAGAAGCGCGAATTCATAGAGAAGGTCATTCGCAATGAAGAGGAGCGCTTCCATGAGACGCTGGCCGACGGATTGGCCATTCTCGGGGAGATGGCGGAAGCCGCCCGCGCGGAAGGCCGGACGCAGATTACCGGCGCGGAAGCGTTCAAGCTGTACGACACATACGGCTTCCCGCTTGATCTGACGGAGGACTATGCCTCCGAGCATGGGCTGACCGTCGACCATGAAGGCTTCGATGAAGCGATGCAGGCGCAGCGCGAACGGGCCCGTGCCGCGAGACAGGACGGGGCAAGCATGAAGATTCAGGGCGGGCCGCTGTCGGAGTTGACGATTAAAAGCGAGTTCGTTGGTTATAATGAGTTGGTAACCCAATCCAAGATTGCCGCGATGTTCGCCGGCAATGAAGCCGTCGAGGAAGTGAAGGCGGGAGATACAGCCCAGATCGTGCTCGATCGCACGCCGTTCTACGCCGAGAGCGGCGGACAGGTGAGCGATGGCGGCATGTTGACCGCGCCGGGGACAGCAGCCGTCGTGGAAGAGGCGTTCAAGGCGCCTCACGGACAGCATGTGCTTGTCGTCCGGGTAACCGAAGGCTCGCTCCGCACGGGCATGACCGTGCAGGCGGCGATCGCCCGTGCCGAACGGGAAGACATCGTGAAGAACCATACCGCAACCCATTTGCTGCACAAAGCGTTGAAGCAGGTGCTCGGCGAGCATGTCAATCAGGCCGGCTCCCTTGTGGAGGCGGAGCGGCTTCGCTTCGACTTCACGCATCTGGGCGCTATCCAGCCGGACGAGCTGCAAGAGATCGAGCGCCGTGTCAACGAGCAGATTTGGAACGGCATCGGCGTCGTTATCGAGTCCAAGCCGATTGACGAGGCGAAGGCGATGGGCGCGATGGCGCTGTTCGGCGAGAAATACGGCGATATCGTGCGCGTGGTTCAGGTTGGCGATTACAGCATCGAGCTGTGCGGCGGATGCCATGTCCGCAACACGTCGGAGATCGGATTGTTCAAAGTGGTGAGCGAGAGCGGGATCGGCTCCGGCGTCCGCCGTCTGGAAGCCGTTACGGGCCGCCACGCATATCAATATATGGAATCCCAATTGGAGCTGCTGAAGCAGGCGGCCGGCCTGTTGAAGGCGAGCGCAGCCGACGTGCCGAAGCGGGTCGAGGCGATGTTCGCACGCGAGAAGGAGCTGGCGCGCGAGAATGAATCGCTCAAGGCGAAGCTGAGCAGCCTCGAAGCGGGTCAACTGACCGACCGGGTCCGCTCGGTGGCGGGGATTCCGGTGCTGGCGGCGCAAGTAGACGCCGGCGGCATGGACGCGCTGCGCACGACGGCCGACGAGCTGAAGGCGAAGCTTCCAGGCTCCGTCATCGCGCTGGCATCCGCAGCCGACGGCAAGGTGAACCTGGTCGTCGCCGTTGCTCCGGAGCTGGTGAAGCAAGGGTTGCATGCCGGCAAGCTGATCAAGGAGCTGGCTTCCGTCTGCGGAGGAGGCGGCGGCGGCCGTCCGGACATGGCCCAGGCCGGAGGCAAAGATCCATCCAAGATTGATGATGCGCTTCGTCTGCTGGACGATCTGGTGGCCAAGCAGGCGGAAAGCGGCAAATAGAGCTGTTGATCCAGCAGGCTGGAAAATAGTAAAATAAGAACAAACCTGCCGCTTCATCGTTTCGACAAAAATTTATTGAATAAGACAGGCTATGAAGCGGAATATTTTCGCGTTTGTTCGGGTATGTGTTATGATAAGAGTAAAGCGAGGTGTCGGCGATGAATTCCATGGATAAGACGATGAAGTTCAATGTGAAGGCAGAGGAACAGGAGGCATCCAGTCAAGATATATTGCTGTCTGTCTACGATGCCCTTGTCGAGAAGGAATACAATCCCATCAACCAAATCGTCGGTTACCTACTATCCGGGGATCCCGCTTATATCCCGCGGCATAACAATGCTCGAAGCCTGGTACGGAAGAAGGAGCGGGATGAATTGATCGAGGAGCTGGTCCGCTTCTATCTCAATCATCACCGCTAATAAGCGTGCGGGCTCCCGAGTTCATCGGAAGCAGACATAGGAGACGATAATGAAGATTCTCGGCTTGGATTACGGGGACCGCAAGATCGGGGTCGCGGTCAGCGACGCGTTCGGCTGGACGGCGCAAGGCATCGAAGTCATCGTTCGGCGGAAGCCCGAAGACGACCTGCGCCGGATTGGCGACATCATCAAGGAGCACGGCGTCGAGGAAATTGTTATCGGATTGCCGAAGAACATGAACGGAACGATTGGACCGCGGGGCGAATTAAGTATGACATATGCTGAAGTCTTGAAGCAGTCGTTCGGATTGCCCGTTCACCTGTGGGATGAGCGCTTGAGTACGGTATCGGCGGAGCGCGCTTTGCTCGAAGCGGATGTAAGCCGGAAGAAGCGCCGACAAGTCATTGATAAGATGGCGGCAACCATAATTTTGCAGACGTATCTTGACTATCAATCAAGAAGGTGAGGGGTTACCATGACACAGGACAATTATTTGCAAGAGGAACCGGAAATTATTTATATCCCGGACGATGAGGGCAATGAAGAAGAATTTGAGGTCATCATGAAATTCGAAGTGGATGGTTCTGATCGGAAATATATGATGGTAGTTCCTGTTGATTCCGAAGACGAAGAGACCGATGAAGTATATGCGTTCCGTTATGAAGAAGACGGTGATGATCTGAAGCTGTACATCATCGAAGATGAAGAAGAATGGAATATCGTAGAAGAGACATTCAATACGCTGGTCAGCTCCGAGGAGGATGAAGCGTGAGCACCGAACAGGGCATCCGGTTCATTGATCGGTTGAAGAGCGTCTATGGCGAAGCGGTGGAGATGACGGACGAGCGCGGGAAGAGCCGAACCTGGTCTCTTGTCGCGGAGTTCGAATACCGCGGACGGGCGTACGCCGTGCTGCAACCGGGCGAAGGCAAGGACGCGGAGCCGGATCTGTTCCGCATCGTGCCGGAAGGCGATAACGGCTGGCAGCTTGAGACGATAGACGATGACGAAGAATGGGAAGACGTGATGGAGCGCTACGACGAGATCGCGTTCGCCGATCGATTCTAGCCGCTTCATCGCAGACAGTGATAATGAACTCGTGAAAAAGGGCGGAATATCCGCTCTTTTTCCATGTAGGAGCGTGGATGAATGAAGACTGGAACGAAGGTGATGACCGCTTTCCTCATTCTGATTATCGTGGCGGGAGCCGGCGTAATCGCTTATGTGTGGAACGGCATGCAGCCCCTGCCGACCGAGGATTGCGAGATTACAGTCACGATCGAGCCGGGCACGGGAACGTCAAGCATCGCTTCCCGCCTGGAGGCAGAGGGCGTGATTAAGAATGCACTTATTTTTAAAGGCTATTTGAGATATAAAAATGAAGGCTCCCGCTTTCAGGCCGGCACATATGCTTTCTACCCGGGTGTTACGTATGAAGAGATTATTGCCCGTATGAATCAGGGCGATGTCGTTCCGGATAAAATGATCCGCTTTACGATTCCCGAGGGCTATACGATCGCGCAAATTGCCGACAAGCTGGCTGATGAAGGGTATGTGAACAAGGAAACCTTCCTCAAGCTGACGGATGACATCGCATGGTTGTCAGGGCAATCTGATTTGGCGGCGCATATTCCGACCGACGATGACATCAAGCATCCGCTGGAAGGTTATTTATTCCCGGAGACGTATGAGATGAAGGAGGGCAGCAGCGAGGAAGAGATCATCGTCCGCATGCTGGAGGAGATGCAGCAGCGGCTCGCGGATATCTCTCCGAACTGGGAGGCCGAGCTGCAAAAGCAAAATTTAACGCTTCATCAATGGCTGACGGCCGCGTCGCTCATCGAACGGGAGGTCGTCGTCGATGAGGAGCGTCCGCTTGTGGCGGGGGTCATCTTCAACCGCATGAAGCAGAGCATGAAGCTGCAGATCGACGCTACGGTCCAGTACGCGCTGGACAAGCCGAAGGAACGGCTGTATTATAAGGACTTGGATATTCAGAGCCCTTATAATACGTATCAGATTGACGGCTTGCCGCCGGGTCCGATCGCGAGTCCGAGCAGCGCGTCGCTGGAGGCGGCGCTGCATCCGGAGGCTTCCGACTATTTGTTCTATGTCACGAAAAAAGACGGCAGCTTCACTCATTTGTTCGCCAAAACGTATGAAGAGCATCTAAAAAATATCGAGAAAAGCAAACAGACAGCAGGGGAATAGAAAGTGGGGAAGGAACGATGACGTATCAACCCGAATTGCTCGTCACCGCCGGCAGCACGGAAGAGGTCGCGCGTCTGCTTGAAGCCGGCGCGAATGCGGTCGTGGTAGGGGAAGAGAAGTACGGAGTGCGTCTGCCGGGCAATATGACGCCCGATCGCATTGAAGCAAGCTTGCTGCATGCCCGCGCCCGTGAGGCGAAGCTGTATGTGGCAGTGAACAATATATTTCACAACGACCGGCTTCAAGATTTGGCCGACTATTTGCGCTGCCTGGAGAAGTTGAAGGTGGATGCGATCGTCTTCGGCGATCCTGCCGTGCTGATGACCGCACGCTCTGCCGCGCTGATGACCGCACGCTCTGCCGCGCCTTCGTTGAAGCTGCACTGGAATGCCGAGATGACGTCCACCAACTACAAGACGGCGAAATACTGGCAGAAGCGTGGTGCGAGCCGCATCGTCGCGGCGCGCGAGCTGAATATGGAACAGTTGCTGGAAATGAAGCAGCAGCTGCCGGACATGGATGTGGAGATTCAAGTGCATGGCATGACGAATATTTATCATTCCAAGCGGCATCTGGTGAATCATTACTTCGCGCATATCGGGGAGCATGACGAGATCGGCCGTGCCGATATGAGCCGGAAGCTGTTCCTTATTGAGCAGGAACGTCGCGAAGAGAAATATCCGATCTTCGAGGATGCGAACGGCACGCATATTATGAGCTCGGATGACATCTGTGTGCTGGAGGATCTGAAGCCGCTGCTGGATGCGCGGGTGGACAGCTTCAAGATTGAAGGGCTGTTGAAATCCGTATCCTATAATGAGACGGTCGTAAAGGTCTACCGGGAAGCGATTGACAGCTATCTTCGCGATCCGGAGCAGTACCGTTTCAAGGAAGAGTGGATGGATCGCATCCGGGCCGTACAGGATCCGGAGCGCGAGCTGTCGTTTGGGTTTTTCTATAAAGATCAGGTGTATTGAGAAGGGAGCGAACAGCGATGACAACCGAAGCGAAGCCTGACAAATGGAAAGGCAAGCGGTATCGACTGGATAAGCCCGAATTGCTCGCTCCCGCCGGGAACCTGGAGAAGCTGAAGTTCGCGATTCATTATGGCGCAGACGCCGTCTATATCGGCGGACAGAAATACGGTCTGCGCTCGAATGCGGACAATTTCAGCTTCGAGGAAATGCGGGAAGGCGTAGAGTTCGCCCGGAAGTACGGAGCGAAAGTATTCGTGGCGACGAACATTTATGCGCATAATGAAGATCTGGAAGGCATCGAGGACTATCTTCGCCAGTTGGAGCAGGTCGGCATCAGCGCCATCATTGCCGCGGATCCGATTATTATCGAGACGGCACAGCGCGTGACGCCGGGGCTGGAGGTGCATGTCAGCACCCAGCAGTCGATTGCCAATTGGCAGACGGTCCAATTCTGGAAGGAAGAAGGCGCGCCGCGCGTCGTCCTGGCCCGGGAGACGAGCCTGGAAGAGATCGTGGAGATCAAGCAGCATGTTGACATCGAAATCGAGGCGTTCATCCATGGCGCGATGTGCTCCTCTTATTCGGGACGCTGCGTGCTGTCCAATCACTTCACGAACCGGGATTCCAACCGGGGCGGCTGCTGCCAATCGTGCCGCTGGAAATATGACCTGTTCGAAGACGGGCGGCCGGATCCGGATCGGGTTGTCACTCCGGAGGAGGCTGCAGGCACTCCGGTGCTGGAGCAATTCCGGCTCGGCGTGAATCAACTTGCCCTTGCGGATGTGGAGGATCATGCCTTCTCGATGAGCTCGAAGGATCTGTGCATGATTGAACATCTGCCCGATCTGATCGATGCCGGCGTCGACAGCTTCAAAATTGAAGGCCGGATGAAGTCGATTCACTATGTGGCTACGGTCGTGAACGTGTACCGCCAAGTCATCGACAGCTATATGGCCGATCCGGACAATTACGAATTGAAGCAGGAATGGCTGGACGAGATTCGCAAGGCGGCGAACCGTCCCGTCAATACGGGCTTCTTCTATGACGAGCCGGATCACGAGGATCATATCTATGAACCGGAAGAGAAGGCGGCGCCGTATGACTTCGCAGGCCTGGTCATGGACTACGATCCGGAGACGGGCATGGCGACGATCCAGCAGCGGAACCACTTCAAGCCGGGGGCGGAAGTCGAGTTTTTCGGCCCGAACGGCACCTTCTTCAAGCAGACGATCGACAAGCTGTGGGATACCGAGGGCAACGAACTGGATGCCGCGCGCCACCCGCTGCAGCTCGTGCGGATAAAGGTGAACGAACCGGTTCGCTACTTCGATATGATGCGGAAAAAGACAGCAAAGGCATAAGTTCTGAAGTGCCATAATCAGTCCGCTCCCGGTTGGGGCGGACTTTTCTGATCTCATTGGATACTGGGAGTATTGGAGTCCTCTTTGTACTGTATGAAGACTAACCTCATAACGAAGGACATTTTAAAGTCTTATTTTTCCAAGGGAGAGGAGTAAATCATTGACAATCCATTATTATGTAGTTTATCATATAGATGAAAATATTAGAAAAGGAAAGGAAATATGAAAAAAATTTGGTGGTTCTCTCTGTTGTTTCTGTGATAGCTGCTGGTTTTTATTTTTTTCCAAGCAAAATGTCGGCTATTGATGTATGTGGTGTAATGAAAGATTGTGATGTTCCAAACCCCGTATGCTTGCCTACGAACCCCCTTGCAACATGCCCATGGAGCTATGAGAATAGCACTCGGTAACTATCGTCTTGGCACCCTCTGTACAATACTTCGGTTTGATGGGGGACATACATGATTAAACGGCTAGTCTTTGGCATTCTTATCGTTGGCCTAGCCGCCGTTTACGCTCTCATGCAGAAAGATGTCCGGCAACTGTTTATTGTATCCGGTTCCATCGGACTTGGTTTATGGGCATTGGCAGGCCTGCTATCGGGGGCATTTAGCGATCAGGACAAACAACGCTTTAATCATCAGCATAATACGGAAGAGGATGAGAAACGGCGGTTGCGTTTGAATACAACGTTGTGGCTGTTAGGTCTGCCAAGTATAATTACATCGCTCGCAATGTATATTTTTCTTTACCGCTGATGAATAGCAAATCCGATGCTTCGACAATATGTGGGAAAATACGGCAAAAGCGTAATGGAATCCTAGCCTGCTCCCATTCAGGGGGCAGTTTTTTTATTCCTCGCTTGAAAAAACATCAGGCACCCGGGAAGACCATCCATTTTGCTGCTTGAGAATAGATAGGCCGAATGCGGTTTTGCATTCTGCTAAGTAAAGTGTTTGGGTATGCATTGAATGCTCGTTATGAGCTGTATCCCCGTTAGGGAGGCAGTTCCACTGAGCCTCGAATGTTCCTTATGGGCAATATCCCCGTTAGGCAGGAAGAACAATTATGTATGGGATGTGTCTTATGTGCAATCTTCCCTCTGCTCAATAAATGTGTTCAATCAAGTCTCGGCTGCTTCAAGAGCGCTATCCCCGTGGGGCAGGAAGTTAACTAAGCATTATTTAGTTTGTGAACCAACTTCTCTTGGGCGGGTGGCAGATCCTCTTAAGACTTGTGCAGGAATCTGACTGGTTGGGAGACTCACCAAAATGACCGGTAGGGAGAATGAACGAAAGACGTCCGGAACACTTGACCGGTAGGGAGAATGAAGGAAAGGCGTGCGGAACACTTGACCGGTAGGGAGAATGAACGAAAGACATGCGGAACACCTGAACGGTTGGGAGAATATGCATAAGATCTGCCAGGACATCCTTGGAAGGGCAACCATAGGGCAGGAACCCGGGGAAAAGCGATTTAGCTGCTTCCTTTATTGAGCGTTTTGTTCTATGCAGTTTCATTTTGTTACACATTTAGTCACAAAATCGTGGAGGCGCTTCCAACTATGCGAAAGGGATTCCGTGCGGAGCTGTCGAAGTAGCACATAAGACATAATTGTAGGTCGAATGACCTTGATATTGTTGATGGAGGAGAGGTGCTGTCCATGCGTACACGATTACGCGGATCCGAACCGCTTCATGCCGGGGAACAACGTGCTTCTAGGGTTAGACATTCTTTCCATCCGCTGCGTTCGGTCGGGATGAAGCTGTTTCTCATCTTTTTCGTAAGTATTGCGCTTCTTGTCGGTTCTGTGGGGCTTTTCTCGTTTTTTCAAGCGCGAAGCATCATCCAGAGCCAGATCGCCCACGCCCAGGAACAGACGCTGATTCAAGTGGGGGAGAAGCTGGATTTGTTGTTCGCCAACTACTCCGAATTATCGACGCAAATCCTGTTCAACCAAGATATACAGGCCGCTTTTTTGGAAGCGGCGCTTCAACGTGAAGGCAATGAATATGAGAAGCTGCAAAATCGGGTTCGGGTCGAGAACCACTTGAAATCCTATGTGATCGGCAATCCGACTCTGCACGGAATCTACTTGCTTCCCGTGAATGAGAAGGAGCCTTCCTTCACATCCGGCGCATCGGCGGAAGGGCTTAAGGAGCTGCGCCAGGAGAAGTGGTTTACGGAGGCGCAGGGTCGGCCGGGAGAGGTGCTGTGGCTGTCTACGAAGGCGGCGGGAATCTCCGGCGACAGCCCGGATGCGGCGTTCGGGCTCGCCCGAGCCGTTAAAAATACATATACGGGAAAAACGCAATATGTTGTATTGGTGGAAATCTATTTGTCGGGACTGAAGGAGCAGATCGGTTGGAAGACGGAGGAGGGCGCTTTTGCCCAGATCGTCGATGCCGATGGCAAGCTGGTCTTCTCGGAGCAGACAGAAGCCGTTAGCGAGCCCCCGGTCATCCGGCTTGCTGCCGAGCCGGACAGTGCGAGCGGGCGGGGACGGACTTCCGATTCGAACGGGAGCGAGCTTCTTGGCGCTTATTACCGTTCCCCGGTGACCGGCTGGACGTTGAACGGCTTCACGCCGTCCAGTGTGTTGCTGCAAGATACGATAACGATTCGGAATATTTCGTGGGCGGCGATCGCCATCTCGCTTGGCGTTGCGCTGCTTATCGGCTGGTATGTCATCCGGAGCATCGGCTACCCGCTTGAACGGCTGAGCCATCTGATGGAGGAGGGAGCGAGGGGCCGGCTCGGCCTGCAGATGAAGCGCCGCTCCCAGGATGATATCGGGCGGGTTGCGGCCAGCTTCAATGCGATGATGGCCCGAATCGGCGAACTGGTCGGGCGGACGGAGGAGTCGGCCCAGGCCGTGCTGGCGACGGCCGGGAAGCTGACGGAGGCATCCCGCGCGACCTCCCAGTCCGCCGAGGAGATTGCGCTGGCGACGGAAGAGATTGCGCACGGTTCGACGATGCTGGCCGCCGAAGCGGAGCGGGGCAATGAATGGACCGGCCGCACGTCGGCACAGATGCTGCATGTTATCGATTTGAACGTGGAGATGTACAGTGCGGCTACGGAAGTGGAGGCGGCCGGACAGCGCGGCTCCGCTTATATGGAAGAGCTCGGGCGCAAAACCGGGCTAACCGAGCGACGCATTCACGCCCTTGTCGGCAAGGTCGATGCGCTGAAGAGCGGGTCGGGGGCGATCCGCCATATTCTTGACCTGCTGACGCAGATTGCGAAGCAGACGAATATTTTGTCGTTGAACGCCGCGATCGAGGCGGCGCGGGCAGGTTCCGCGGGACGCGGATTCCTGGTCGTCGCGGATGAGATCCGCAGCCTGGCGGATGAGTCGGCGCGGGCGATTGAGCATGTCAGGGAGCGAACGGAAGCGATTGAACGGGAAATGTCAGAGACGATTGAAATGCTGAGCGGGATCCGGCCGGTGTTCGAGGAGCAGCTCGCTGCTGTGCATGGAGCAGATTCGCTCTTCCAGGAAGTTCAGCAGCATATGGGCCTGTTCATGGCGAAGCTGGATCAGGCGACGGAAGCGGTCAACGAGCTGGATGAGACGCAGCGCATGCTGACGGAAGCGATGACGAATGTCGGGGCAGTGGCCGAGGAGTCGGCAGCGACGACGGAGGAAGTCGCTTCCTTGAGCGGGGAGCAGAAGTCGGTATCCGAGCAGCTTGTCTCGTTGTCGCAAGAGCTGGAAGCCGTCTCGAAGCATCTGATGGAGCGGCTTGCCCAATTTCAACGAAATTAATGCAATGCCGGTCTTGTACTGCCCTCTGCTTGAAGGGGGCGGTTTTTTTGTATGCGTTTCCGTCGATACTGGACGTAGAAGCATATTCGACAGGATATCATTGGAAGGAGGATTGCCATGAAGGGAAGCAACTGGAAAATCGGCATGGCGCAGCTCGCCGGGCTGCTGTCGCTTGGCCGGGGACGGATAGCGGCGGCCAGCGTCTTGATTGCCGCCGTGCTCGGCGTCTACGTTATGCGGCTCGGCTGGCTGCAGGTTATCGAGCCGCATCGTGCCGTGCAGGGGGGGGCGCATACGCTTCTGCAGCGTTCCATTATACAGCGGGAACGAGGCGTTGTGCTGGACGACGGCCGGGGGCCGATTCTGGATCGCAGCGGCCGTCCCTATACCGGAGCGGCCGTGCAGGCCGCCGTCCTGTTCCCCGTTCATCGCGATTCGATATCATCCGAAGCGGTGCGCACGCTCGCGCTCTGGTTCCATACGACGGAACGGGACGTGCGGTCGCGCTGGGAGAGCGCCGCCGAACCGCTCGTATGGCCTTCGTCCCGCGACGGCAAGCTGCCCTATCCGCTCACGCCGGAGCAGTCCCGGCGGCTGAATGCTTCCGGCTGGGACGGGGTGCGCTCCCTTCCGATCACGGTCCGGTATCCGCTCGGCAAGGATACGCCGCAATGGATCGGCTTTGTCGCGCAATCCGCCGGGGAGCAAGAGGCCGGCGTGTCCGGGACGAGCGGAATGTCAGGATTGGAGCGGTCGTTCGAGCCGGTGTTGCGGAGTCTCGGACCGACGATTCTCGTCCATTATACCGATGCGGATCAGCGTCCGCTGTATGGTCTCGATGTCCGGATTCGCCGTCCGGATAATCCGTATTATCCGCTGCAGCTTGTCACGACGGCGGATCGCGAGATCGAGGCTGCTATCGGGCGAGCCGCGGAGGAAGCGGGGATGAAGAAGGGCTCTGTCGTCGTGCTCGATGCGGCGACGCGCGATGTCATAGCGATGGTGTCCCGGCCGGCCGCCGACCCGAATCATGTGGCGCCGGAGGAGGAGAACTGGAATAACCGTGCGGTCAAGGCGCTGCCCCCGGGTTCCGTGTATAAGCTGTTCATCGCCGCTGCCGCGCTTGAAGCTCAAGTCACGGATCCGCAGGAGCAATTCCATTGCAGCGGCGACTATGGCAAATACGGCCTATCCTGCTGGGTTAAGGACGGGCACGGAACATTGACGCTGCGCGAAGCGTTGGCGGAATCCTGCAATGTCGTCTTCGCCGAGCTTGCCGAGGGAATGATCGCCGCCGATCTGGAGGCGTATGCCAAGCGGACAGGGCTGGCGGGCACCGTCGGCATGAGCTCCTCCGATGGACGCGGGCATAACGGGTTGAAGCATTTTGATGGAGAGGAGACGAGCCGGATTTTTGCGGCGGGAGAGGATAACGGGACGATTGACGGGGGAGAGCGGGCGCAGCTTGGCATCGGTCAGCGCAATGTGCGGCTGACGCCCTTGGCGGCTGCCAATTATGTCGTCACTCTGCTTCAGGACGGAGCCGCAGGGGAGCCTCGTCTCGTTCAGGAGCTCCGCTATGCCAACGGGCTTTCCTTCACCCGCTTCGATGCCGGAGCGGGAAGCGAACGGGTGATGAAGCCGCAGACGGCGAGACAGATACGTCGTTGGATGGAGGATACCGTCGCCTACGGGACGGGGAGGTCGCTTCGCCAAGCGGCTTGGCGGCTGGCGGGCAAGAGCGGAACCGCACAGGCGGATGCCTACGGAAGCGGACGGCTGCATACGTGGTTCGTTGGCTATGGTTCGGTTGAGAAGCCCAAATACGCGGTCAGCGTCGTCTTTGAGGATGAGCCTGCCGGGACGTCCCACCGGGCAACCGCCTTGTTCGGCAAAGTGATGGATGTGCTCGCGGCCCATGAGAATTCCGGCTTGCCGCGCCGCAGCACGCGGTAACCGCCTTGTTCAGGCTTGTCCTCCGGGCTGCGGCTTCGTGCCGGCAGGAAAATTATTTATTGTCCGCATCCCGCGCGGTTCCGTCATTCGCCGCCGGTCCTTCCGGGAATGGGGAGGCATCGAACTCTTCTTTTGGCATACGAATCCATTTGTTCAAATACCCTTGATCATAGAGAGCCTTGACCAAAATAAGAAGAATAGGCGACAGCACGACCCCGACGACACCAAATAACGACAAAGACAATATCATAAAGGAGAGCATCGTAAACGCAGACACGCCCAACGTATTGCCCGTAATTTTTGGATCCAGGATTTGCCGAGTGATCAGCGTGACGCCCAGAACGACGGTGAGCCATATGGCGAGCCAGCTATTCCCCGCGATAAACAGGTATACGATCCACGGAATAAAGATGACCGGGACGCCGAGCAGCGGCAGCAGATCGAACAAAGCGGACAAGAGGCCGATAAGAAACGCATTGCTCACGCCAAGGAGCAGCAGCGAGATGAAAATAATGCCGAACGTAATCGAGATCAGCTTCAGCTGCGCTTTCAAATAGGCGGCGATCCCTTTGATGACATTTTCCTTCAGGAACGTATAGGCATGTCGAAATGTTTTGGGCGTATGGGTGCGCGCGGCTCTTCTCCACGTATCGATCTCGATGCTGAGGAAGTAAGCCAGGATAATCGCGATGCCGAAATTGACGGTGAACGCCGAGAAGGAGGAAATATTATTGATAATCCAGCTCAAAAAATCGAGCGCGATTTGCGAGCCTTTTTTCGCTATCGTGCCGACGTATTCATTCAGGCGCACGGTCACGTCTTCGGGAAGCGCCTCATATTTCTGATGAAGGAACGCGGTAATATTCGCAAATTCCTTTTGCAGAACTTCAATATATTTGGGCATTCTCTCCTGGAGCTCGATCGCCTGCTTCATCACAATGAAGCCAAGACCGAAAATGGCGGCCAGAATGAGCAGAATAAACAGCCCTACCGACAGGGCGGAAGCGATCGCCTTGTTGACGCCGCGTCGATGGAGAAATCCGGCTAGCGGTTCAATAAGCATGAACACGATGAAGGCAAGGAAAATAGGCTTGGCGATGGAATACAGATAACTGAAGCTATACATGATTAGGTAGATCGTCAGTACAAGCAGTCCAATGTCAAAAGCCGTTCTCCAATATTTGCGGTAAAACGCGATCATGAAACTAACTCCTTTGCTCCCTATTCTTTTCTTGGATCCCATTGTACACGAAAATGAATTCCAGTGCCTATTCTTTCATGATATGTTACAATAATCTTATCGCCTCGCAGGGGTATAGATAAGAATGAAACGGGGAAATTGGGATGGAAATCATTTTATTATGGTGCTTTTACATCCTGACGTTTTATGCGTTTCTACCAGGTGTCATCAGCCGATTATTCGGTTTCCGCGTGTTCCAAAAAGGCAGATCGGATTCGAAGCTGGCGCTGACGTTCGATGACGGGCCAGATCCGGAATATACGCCGCAGCTGCTGGATCTATTGAAGAAATACAACGCCAAGGCAACCTTCTTTGTCGTTGGCGTCCATGCGGAGAAGCACCCCGAATTGCTGAAGCGAATGAGCGATGAGGGGCATTTGATCGGCATCCACAACTACGTCCATAAATCCAACTGGCTGATGCGTCCGAAAACGGTGAAACAGCAAATTCGCAAAACGTCGGATATTATTATGTCCGCTACCGGACAACGCTCACACTATTATCGTCCTCCCTGGGGGATTGTCAATTTATTCGATTATGGCAATCTCGGTCATCTTCAAATTATTCTCTGGTCCGGCATGTTCAATGATTGGCGGAAGAAGGTCGGCGAGGAACGGCTGTTCCGGCGCATGATGAAGCGGTGCCGGGGCGGAGAGGTTCTGCTCCTGCATGACTGCGGCCATACGCTTGGCGCCGATGAGGAAGCTCCGGGCATTATGCTGAAGGCATTGGAGCGGTTTTTGAAGGAAGCGGCGGAGCGCGAGCTGTCCTGTGTTCGAATAGATGAGCTGATTAAGCAGACCGAGAAGGAGAAGATCAGCAACCCTTCCTGGTTGAAGCGCGCCATCATCAGCGGCTGGCTTCTCTATGAGAAGGCGTTCCACGTGCTTTATGGCCTCCAGACGACCAATCGGCAAGATCCCGTGTTTCATTTCCGGGTCCGCCCGTATCATGGGCAGACAATTCAATTGGATGACGGCATCGAATTGAAGCGGGACGATGAGATACTGGAGCTTCATTTCGATAACAAGATGCTGTACGAGATAGGCCGGCGCTCGCGGTCGCCCGTCCAGCTTGCGATACAGATGATCCGCGCCGTCGAGAAATCGCTGCCGGAGCTTGCGGATTATATTATGGATCATCCGGAGCTGAAGGCGAACGTGAAGGCGTTGTACGGCGTAAGCATGATCCATCGGGGGCCGGAGCAATTCGGGTTCACCGTGCGGGAGATGCCGCGAGGACTGTTCTCCTGGTGTACGCGCCGCTATTTGCGCCTGCTGATGAGCGTCATTCATCCTCAAGGGAAGATGAGACTGAGAGAACATTCGGAACAGATGGTTCCCAAAGTGATGGCCATGTCCGTCCAGACGCTGCTTACCCGCTACGGCAAATCGCGGAAGCCGGTGATGGAGCCGCAGCCGCTGATTATCTTAGATAAAGGAATGGAAAAAGCGACGCACTATTTGTAAATTATTTAAAATCAGATAACTGCTATGCCGCCCCAGTCTATTGGAATTACATAACAATAATGGGGCTTCTTTTTTTCTTTCTTTTTTTGCCCGTTGAATGCAAGGTTTATGCAAAAAAATGAAAAAACATGCAAATGCACACCAGTGGTGGATTTTCGGATATTTTGTCTTTTACATAATGGACATTTTGACGAAAAATGCGACTATCCTCCGTATTCGCCATTCCGAAAACCGCGCTTTTCCCGGACTTTTCTACTATGGATGATAAAAAAAAGTTATCGTCATAAAACCACAAACTTTCAAATTAAAAAGCAGAAAGGGATTTACAAAACCGAAATTATAAAGTAGTATTATGAAAAAATATTCGTTTCCAGCTTATGAAATGGAGGGTTTTTGCAAACTTATTTGACCAATGTTCTATAAAGCGTTAACGAACGTTACTTACTCATCGCGATGATTTTTTATGTATACAACTTTATAACTACTTCAAGTTACAAAGGTTACAAAAAACATCAGAAATTGAACATCAGGGGGAGAATGTTGTGAAGAAAAGATTCAGCATCATCATGTGCCTGCTCCTGTCCTTGTCGCTTGTACTGTCCGCTTGCGGCGGAAGCGATAGCGGCAACGGCGATTCCGCAGGACAAGCTAATCAAGAGTCATCCAACAATGGCGGCGCAGATAACGGTACAGACGGCGAGTTGGTCTCTGACGGCTTGATTCCGGCAACGGACAAGAGCAAGTCTCCAGCAACGGCGACAAACCGGACAGATACAGCTATCATTGGAATCACGGCACCGAGCGGTATCTTCAATCCGATCTTTGCTGAATCTGCATACGATGTATTCGTGACAGAATCTTTGTTCAACGGCCTGCTTCAAATTAACAAAGACGGCACATATTCCACGGATTTGGCGGAGGATTACACCATCTCCGACGACAAGCTTACTTACACATTCAAGCTGAAAGACGGCTTGAAGTTCAGCGACGGTTCCCCATTGACGGCGGAAGACGTAGCATTTACATTGACCCTGCTGCATGACAAGTCTTACGACGGTCCGACTGATATTATCAAGGACGCAGCCATCAAGGGGGGACAAGAATACAAAGACGGCAAAGCGACTTCCATCGAAGGGATCAAGGTTATCGATCCGAAAACAATCGAAGTCACTACGCTGGAACCGCGTGCGCTTGCCCTGTCCGCAATCGGCAGCGGCGGCGTTCTGTCCAAAGCATATTATGGCAAGGACTACAAGCAAGGCGACCTGTCTTATATGAAAGATTTGTTCACCAAGCCGCTCGGCAACGGCGCTTATAAGCTGGACAAGTTCGTTCCGGGACAGGAAGCGGTATTGTCCGCGAACGAGAACTTCCATCTCGGAGCACCGAAGATTCCGCACCTGATCTACAAATTTACTACGGATGAGACGAACGTGCAGTTGCTGCAGACCGGTGAAACCGATATGGACATGGTAACCGTATCGAAAGACCAAGTAGAGCAGCTTCAGGAGCTGGGCTTCCTGGATATCAACCTGTTCCGCACGAACGGTTACGGTTATATCGCCTTCAACCATAACAAAGAAATGTTCAAAGATAAGCGCGTGCGCCAGGCGTTGACTTACGGCTTGGATCGCCAGCAAATCGTAGACGCGGTCTACCAAGGCTATGCGGATGTCATCGACATTCCGCAATCGAAAGACTCCTGGTCTTACACGGATGAAGTAACGAAGTACGATTTCAATCTGGAAAAAGCGAAGCAACTGTTGGATGAGGCGGGCTGGACGGTAGGAGCCGACGGCATCCGCGAGAAGGACGGACAGAAGTTCAAGATTACGTTCACCGCTTCTTCTCCGAACCCGGTCAATGATGCGATCATTCCGGTCGCTCAAGCGAACTGGAAAGAGCTTGGCATCGAGCTTACCGCAGAGCAGATGGACTTCAATGCCGTTGTCGAAAAACGTAAAAAAGGCGACTTCGACATGATGTTCCTGGCTTGGTCCTTGACTCCGGATCCGCAATCGAGCGAGAATGTATTCAAGACGGGCGGTTCCCAAAACGACATCGGATATTCCAATCCGAAGCTGGACGAGCTGTTCGAAAAGGCCGGCAGAGAGGTCGACGTAGAGAAGCGCAAGCCAATCTTCAAAGAAATCTACCAAGAGCTGAATGAAGACTTGCCTTATATCTATATGTACCAACGCCGCGATATGTGGGCAACGAACGCGCGGATTCAAGGCTTCGATATGTCGCCATACCGCAAGTTTACGGCAGATTTGAGCACTATCCAAATTCAATAACGACTTCAAAGTGCTGCATACCGAATGCTCAGCCGTCAGGCTGGGCATTCGGGCTTATTTCATGCTAGGAGGAATAAATTATGAAACAATACGCCTTGCGGCGGCTGTTGCAGCTGATTCCGACCCTTATCGGCGTGTCGATTCTGCTGTTCGCGGTCTTTGCGCTGGCGCCGGGGAACTTCATCGATTCCAACCCGACGCTGTCGAAGGAGCGCGCAGCCGAGCTCAAAGCGATCCATGGCTTGGACAAGCCGCTCGTTGAACGTTATTTCACTTGGGCTGAAAATACGCTCAAAGGTGATCTCGGATTGTCATTGCAGCACAAACAGCCAGTCACCACGGTCCTCAACCGTTATATGTGGAACTCCTTCTTGATTGCCGCTATCGTGCTTGTGCTCAGTTGGGCCATTGCGATTGTAGTCGGCGTTTTTGCCGCGATCAAGCAGCACTCTTTCTTTGACGGGATGGTTACGCTGCTCGTCTTTGCGCTGATGTCGCTCCCGTCGTTTTTTGTCGGGTTGTACGCCATCAAAGTGTTTGCCGTCGATTTGGGATGGGCGCCGGTCGGCGGGATGTATACGTCAGGCAGCAATGCGACAGGATTCGCGCGCTTCTGGGATCTGCTGCAGCACTTGGCGCTGCCTGTTGCCGTGCTGACGGCCTTGAGCGTCGGCAGCTTGACCCGTTATTTCCGGACAAGCATGCTCGACGTTATCCGTCAGGACTTCATTCGGACCGCCCGCGCCAAAGGGCTGAAAGAACGCACCGTCATCTTCAAGCACGCCTTGCGGAACGCTCTGCTTCCTGCGATTACGCTGCTGGGGATCGAATTGCCAGGATTGTTCTCCGGGGCCATTATTACGGAGAAAATCTTCAACTGGCCTGGTATCGGCCGCATTAACTTGGACGCAATCAATGCCCGTGACTACTTCCTGTTGATGGGCTTCACGATGTTCCTGGCTCTGCTGACGATGCTGGGGAATTTCTTAGCAGATTTACTTTACAGAGTCGCCGACCCTCGCGTCCGGATGAAGTAGAAAGGGGAGTTATTTGTGTCTCAAACGGTAGCTGAATCCGTTAAAGGAGCTAATGTGCGCCAGGCCAAACCGGCTTCCCCGTGGAAGCTGGCATTTAAGCAACTGCTGAAAAACAAATTCGCGGTAACGGGAGCAATCGTCGTTGTACTTATGTTTGTCGTCTGCTTCCTTGGACCGGTTGTGTCTCCTTATACGCTGGAGACGATGAATATCCGCAACGGCAACAAGCCGCCAAGCGCCGCACACTGGCTCGGGACGGACAATCTGGGCCGCGACATTCTGCTGCGCGTCATGCTGGCAGGCCGAGTCTCTCTTCTCGTCGGCCTCGTCGCCATGGCGATCTCGGTAACGCTGGGCAGCTTGATGGGCGCGCTCGCCGGTTACTATCGCGGATGGGTAGATACAGTCATTATGCGTCTTGCCGACATTATGATGTCGATTCCAAGCTTGCCATTGCTTATTATTCTCGGCGCGATCTTGTCGGATATGAAGGTTCCGCCGGAGCAGCGGATTTATCTCGTCATGTTTTTGCTCGGATTTATGGCGTGGCCGAACTTGTCCCGTCTCGTGCGCGGGCAAATACTGATGCTGCGCGAGCAAGAATTTATGCAAGCCGCCGAAGTGCTTGGCCTGCGCGACCGACGCAAAATTTTCCGCCACTTGCTGCCAAATACGGTGCCGATCATTATCGTCGTGGCAACCTTGCTGGTAGGCAGCTCCATCTTGTACGAATCGGTATTGAGTTATTTGGGTCTCGGGGTCGTTCCGCCGACGCCTTCATGGGGCAATATGATTTCAGCCGCGAACAATATGATAGAATTCAAGAAGCGGCCGTGGCTGTGGATACCGCCAGGTGTGTGTATTTTCTTGACGGTTATTGCCATCAACATCATCGGGGATGCCCTGCGTGACGTGCTCGATCCGAAAATGAAGAGGTAGGAGATACGATATGGCAAACAATTTGATCGAATTTCGCAATCTGCGGACGAATTTCTATACCAGTGGCGGCGTCGTGAAAGCGGTCAATGATGTCAGCTTCTCGATCAGAGAAGGCGAGACGCTGTGCGTCGTAGGCGAATCCGGCTGCGGCAAGAGCGTTACAGCCATGTCATTGATGCGGCTCGTCGCGCCTCCGGGGAAAATCGAAGGCGGAGAGATTATTTATAAAGGGCAAGACCTGTTGAAGCTCAAAGAGCGTGAAATGCGTCAGATTCGGGGCAATGAAATTTCGATGATCTTCCAGGAACCGATGACGTCGCTCAACCCGGTATTGAAAATCGGGGAGCAATTGGTCGAGCCGATTTTGCTGCACCGGGGCGGAACGAAGAAGGAAGCGCGCAAGCGGGCGATCGATCTGATCGAGCTCGTGGGCATTCCGCGCGCGGAGCAAATTTTCGACGCGTATCCGCATGAGCTGAGCGGCGGCATGCGGCAGCGGATTATGATCGCGATGGCCTTGACCTGCGATCCGAAGCTGCTCATCGCCGACGAACCGACGACGGCGCTGGACGTTACGATCCAGGCGCAGATTCTCGACCTGATGCGCAACATTAAGAGCGAGTTCAATACGGCGATTATGCTGATCACCCACGATCTCGGCGTCGTGGCGGAAATGGCCGATCATGTTGTCGTTATGTATGCCGGCAAAGTCATTGAAGAGGCGCCGGTCATCGAATTGTTCCAAAATCCGAAGCATCCGTATACCCAAGGGCTGCTGAAGGCGAAGCCGATTATCAATGAGCGCCGGGAACGGCTCTATACGATTCCCGGGCAAGTGCCGAACCCGGTTGAACTGGGCGACAATTGCTATTTCAATGACCGTTGCGAGCATTGCATGGCGGTGTGCACGGAGAAGCAGCCGATGCTCAAGACCTATGAGAAAGGACATAAGGCGTCATGCTGGCTGTATGAGAAGGAGGGGAAAGCACAATGAGCCAACAAGCGTTACTCGAAGTTGATAATCTAAAAAAATATTTCCCCATCCAGGGCGGTCTCTTCTCGCGGACGGTCGGACATGTGCGTGCGGTTGACGGAGTCAGCTTCACCCTGCAAAAAGGGGAAGCGCTCGGCTTGGTCGGCGAGTCCGGCTGCGGCAAGTCGACCACGGGACGGACGATTCTTCGCCTGCTGGACAAGACGGAAGGGAAAGTCATTTTTAAAGGCACTGATATTCATGCATTAAATAAAAAGCAATTGCGCGGCATGAGACCGCAAATGCAGCTTGTATTCCAGGATCCGTACAGTTCCTTGAATCCCCGCATCAAGATCGGGGATGCGATTGGCGAACCGTTGCTCGATCACGGGCTCGCCAGCAAAAGCGACATTCGCGACCGCGTCAAAGAGATTTTGACGATTTGCGGCTTGGCTCCTTACCATATCGATCGCTATCCGCATGAATTTTCCGGCGGCCAGCGCCAGCGCATCGGAATTGCGCGGGCGCTCATCATGAATCCGGATTTCATCGTGGCGGACGAACCGGTATCTGCCCTGGACGTATCGATTCAGGCGCAGATCATTAACCTGCTGAGCGATTTGCAGGAACAAAAAGACTTGACTTACTTATTTATTTCGCATGATTTGTCCGTTGTCGAACATTTGTGCAACCGAATTGGCGTTATGTACTTGGGTTCGCTTGTTGAATTGGCTCCGCGTGACGAGCTGTTCAAACGCCCGCTCCATCCATACACGCAAGCGCTGCTGTCGGCCATCCCGATTCCGGATCCGACGCGCAAGTCGGAGCGGATCGTGCTTCAGGGCGACATTCCGAGCCCGGCCAACCCGCCAGCCGGATGCAAGTTCCATACGCGCTGCCCGTTTGCCAAAGATATTTGCAAGCAAGCCGTACCGGAATTCCGGGAAGTGGCCAGCGGACACCACGTGGCATGTCATCTGGTGGAGTAGTCAAGTTCCAGTCATCATGGCATACACCCAACTTAGAAAGCAAAAGCGCGGATCAACTCCGCGCTTTTATTGCGTTATTCGGTTACGGAACGAGGCTCCATTTCGACGCCAAATATAACAGCGCGGCAGCCTCTGGACGCGTCATCGCTTGTCTGGATTTATAATCTGCCGCTCCGTCGGCTGACAGGGATACCTCCGGGCCGTAAAATTTCATGCCCACAATCAAGTTGACCGCATCTTCCGCCCAGGCATCTGGTCTTCCCCATTGTTTTGCCTTCGACCGGCTTGGCTCTCATGGACAGCATCACCCTGGACAGGATGGCCGCCGCCTCTTGCCGGGTTATGTTCTCCTTCGGCCTGAATAATTGATCCGCAAGCGCTGCAATAAAGCCGTATTCCACAGCGCTTTGAAGCCATCCCGCTTGCGGGACCGCATCGATATCTTTGAGCTGCGCGGGATTTTTGGAAGCAGGAATCCCGATCCATCTCATCACCTGTTCCACAAGTTCCGCCCTGGCCAGCGGCTCTTCCGCGCCGAAGGTTCCATCGGCTTTGCTCTTGACGATGCCGAGCTGATGCAAGCCATGAATATATTCCGCATAAGGGTGCGTGTCACCGATATCGGTCAAGCGCTCAGGCGTGCCGAGCTTTTCTGCCCAGGCGGTCGGGTCGGCATTGGAGAACATGTACGCAATCGATCCGTCCGGATTGGCTTTGAAGGCAATCTTGCTGTCATGCTCATCTTCGAATAAGAGAGGATCGATTGGTTTGGCCGTTTGCCCAACATATTTTCAAGGACAAGCTGTCCATCCGGGGCCGCATCAATACGGGTAATGAGGTAGCTTATCCGCAAATCGCGATAGACGCCTTCAAACCGTCGCAATTGGTCTGGCGTTAGCGTAAGATAGGCTTGCTATTATCGTATTTATACACTTCCCCCCGGTGTGCGGGTGACGGTAGGCATCCACTTTTTCACATAGTCTTCGAGCATCACTTCTGCAGCCAGATCATACAATATCGAATCTCCGACAGGAGGATCGACGATATCGAACTCGTTCTTCATTCGGATGTCCCCCAAATAATGCTGAACATCGCGATGTGACTCGATTTTCCCCTGTTCGACAAGCTGCATTACCGCCGCCGCCGTAATGACTTTGGAGACCGATGCGATGCGGAATAAGGTTTTCTCGGCTACAGCGAGTTGCTGTTTTAATTTAAAAAGGAATAAAGAGAAAGCGCGGAATAAATCCGCGCTTGAATGGTGTTATAGGGTTTCTGCAGGCAAGGAAGAGCCCGCCGGGAACGGCGTGTCAGACTGAATATTGTCCGGCGAGGAGATGACGGGATACAATATCTGATATGAATTTGATGAAGTCCCAGGCATCATTGACAGGCTCCGTCCGCACGAACTGCATGCCGCATGCTTCGGCCAGCCGCTTCGCGTCCTCGCCGAGATCGTGATAGACCTCGACATTGTCTGTCAGCGAGGTCAGCTCGCAGAGCACGACCGCTTGGCAGCCATGAGCGGCCGCTTGCCGGATGACATCCTTCACATCCGGGCCGAGCCAGCGCTGGGGCGCGGGCAAGCCGCTCCGATAGGCGATGTCCCAGCGTCCGATCTCCGCTTCCTTCGCGATGAGACGGGCGAGGCGGCAATATTGGGCGATAAACGCAGTATGCGCCGACGGCAAGCCGGGCTTGCTGTGGACGGTGAAGATGACCCGTGCCGAAGGCAAGCTGGCGGCAGGGAGCCAGCGGTAAGCATCGCGCAGACGGCGGGCGAGCAGCCCAATGAAGGCGGGATGCTCCTGCCAATTCGCCACGGCGGTTAGCCGGATAGGCGGCTCCGCTCCATCGGCCGCCCGCGCGGCTTCGTGCATATACATTCCGGTTCCGCCGCCGAAGGGGGAAAGATGCAGCACCGCCAGCCGGGAGATGCGATCGGCTGCCGCTTGCCGCACCGCATCGGAGATGAAGGAAGGCGAGTGCTTGTAGCCGATATAGACGGGAACCGGGGCGCTGCATAGCTGCCCGAGCCGCTGCGATATCGCTTCCGCCTGTCTCGCGGTAACCGCAAAGAGCGGATCGCACGCCGCCGTCTGCCGATAACGGCTCACGCCTTGGGCCAAGGCGTGGGGGGAACAGCGGCCGCGCATAATATGCTCATAGAGCTGCGGCACATCATCGATCGAGCGGCAGGCGCCATAGGCGGCCAACAGGACGGCCTGCGCCGGCTGGCCCGCATCCGTTGCAGCCGGCGCTGCAGCCCCCGCCCCCGCCACTTCGGGTAAAGGCGAATCAGCCCCCCGGCCGCGATCCATCTCAATCATGATCGGCCTCACCGTCCTTCCACAAGTCCGGGTGAAGCCATGCCGACATATGCAGCATGCCGTCGACGGTATAACGATTCGGCGCGAGCAGAGCTTTTGCCTTCATCGTCGTGATGCGGCCTTGCCGTACGGCAGTCAACGTATTCCACTGCGGATCGGATTTCAAGCCCGACAGCCATTCTTCTCCGGTGCCGTCCCAATCGCCGAGAACGATGTAATCCGGATCAATCTTGATCAGATCTTCGATCGACGCTTTGATTGAATTGGCGATGCCCAGCGCATCCGCTGCAGGCTCCGCTCCGGCAAGACGGATCATATCGTAAGCGATATTGCCCGGCCCGATGACATAAGGGCCCGTATTCGGACCGACGGGGGAGAGCGCCAGCATGGACGGCTTGGCCGTCAGCTTCGCTGTGCGCGCCGCGGCCTGCTGCAATTTGGCCTCGATTTCCTCCGCGATAAGCACTCCCTTTTCGGCTTCTCCCACCGCTTCGCCAATTTTCCGATAGTTCCCCATCACGGCTTCAAAGGTACCCCACTGATCAAACGTAATGACGTTGACCCCGGCTTGGCGAAGCAATTCCTCGGCATCGCTCTCGGTATGATGAACCTTCGTCAGCAGCACGAGGTCCGGCTGGAAGGACAGGATCGCCTCGGGATCCAGTCCGGTCGCCCCGCTAATCGGGTTGGCAACCTGCTTCCCCATGTCCGCGTTGACAGCGAGATAGGGATTGGAAATGCTCTTCGGAATCGCGACCACCTGTGCGGGATCGATGAATTCCAAGACGGCGTCCGCCGTATCCAGCGATACGGGAGCGACCTTCAGCTTCTCATTCGCTTCTGCCGCAGCGGCGGGGGCGGATTCCGGCACCGTGGTCGAAGCGCCGGACATTCGGTTGGCCAGGATCGCCGCCAAGCCGATGACGACGATGACCACCGCCAGCCCGATGATCATGTTCCGCTTCGACTTATCATGTTGTCTCATCTAAATGAATTCCTCCTGGTTAGCTAATGATGTTGCACATCGATGATTCGAACTCGGGGTCCGCCTCATGAAAGGCCATAATCGACAAGCCTCTCGTCCCGTGCTCGCGTCGGATGACGGCGCGAATGCCGTATACCGTATCGAGATGCTCCGCGGTCAGCACTTCCTCCGGCGGGCCGAACGCCCGAATGCGGCCCTCGTGAAGCAGCAGCATCCGGTCGCAATAGCGGGAAGCCAGCGACAGATCGTGCAGGGAGGCGGCTACCGCCAAGCCTTCGCGGGCCAATCCGCGCAGCAGCGACAGCGTGCGAAGCTGATGGCGGATATCGAGCGCGGAGATCGGCTCATCCAGCAGCAGCAGGTGCGGCTCCTGCGCCAGCGCCTTGGCGATGAACGTGAGCTGGCGCTGGCCGCCGGAGCAGGCATGGATATAACGATCGCGCAACGGCTCGATCCCGCATTGGCGCATGGCCTGCTCGGCGCAGCCGATATCCGCGGCGGACAAGCTGCGGAAGAGCGAACGATGGGGATGGCGCCCCATCGCGACAATCTGCCCGACCGTGAAATCGGCGTCCAGCGAGCAGTCCTGCGGTACATAGCCGATGAGCCGGGCCCGCGCCGAGGCGGAGTAGGCGGCATGCGGCCGGCCGTCGAGCAGCAGCCTCCCCCGCGCCGGGCGGATCAGTCCGCACAGCATGCGGATGAGAGTCGATTTTCCGCTGCCGTTGGGGCCGATAATGCCGACGAAGGAGCCGCGCCGAAGCTCGAACGAGATATCATGGATAATGGCTCGGCCCTCGATGGAGCAGGACAGCCGCTCCGCTTGCAGCAGCTTGTCCGTGCCGGGCTCCGTCCACCGGTTTTCCTTCATGCGAGATTTCCTTTCTTCGGCGCAGCAGCATCATGATGAACAGAGGGGCGCCGATGCAGGCGCAGACGACGCCGACCTGAAGGGTTACGGGCTGCAGGATCATTCGCGACGCGAGATCCGCCAGCACGAGGAAGGACGCCCCGAACAGCGCGCTGAGCGGGAGCAGGTACCTGTGGTCCGCTCCGGCCAGCAGCCGGATCAGATGCGGGATGACCAATCCGACGAAGCCGATGATCCCGCTGACGGAGACGGCGGTTCCCGTCAGGAAGGAGGCGAGCAGAAGGATGGCGTAACGCGCGCCCTGCACGGGAACGCCGGATGCCTGCGCATGCTCGTCTCCCAACAGCAGCAGATTCAGCGTGCGGCTGAACAACGCGATAAGGATGACCGCTGTCGCAACCGGGAGCGCGATCAGCTCCACATGCTCCCAAGTTCGCGCCTCCAGCCCGCCCTGAAGCCAGAAGACGATGCTGCGCAGCTGCTGCTCATGGGGCGCGCTCGCAATCACGACATTGATGACCGCGGACAGGAGCGCGTTGATGCCGATGCCAAGCAGCAGCAGCTTCGTCACATTCGGCTTGCCACTGGCCTGCCAGATGGCGAGGATAAGGACGACGGCAGCCAAGGCGCCGGCGAAGGCCGCCAGCGGCAGCGCGTAGGAAGCTTGCTGCGCGAAGCCGGAAGCAATCACGAGGACGGCCCCGGCCGCCGCTCCCGAGGAGACGCCGAGATAGCCGGGCTCAACCAGCGGATTACGGAACACGCTCTGCATGGCGGTGCCCGCCACGGAGAGAGCGGCTCCGACCAAGACGCCAACCAAGACGCGGGGGAGGCGGATCGCCGTGACAATCGTCAGATCGCGCTCGGGAATGCCGGCATGATCCAGCCATCCGAAGGCGTGCAGGATGGCCTGCAGCGTATCCGCGAACCGGATGGAGACGGGGCCGATGGAGCAGCCGGCGATGACAGATAATAGCAATGCCGCCAAGCCTGCGGCGCCAAACAGCGCGATGCGCGCATGTCCGCGGGCCGGACGGCGGCGAAGGACCGGGGGATGTCTTGGGCGGCTTGCTTCAGTCTTGGAGTACATAGATACCACCTTTCCCGTTCACAACAAAAATAGTCGAATACAAATAAGTTGGATTAGGTAAACATTTATTACTATAGCGCATGCCTGGAAAGCCGTCAATGGATGAATAGAATCGTGCGAACTCATGTTCGTCCCCGTATCTCCATCCGGACTGGGTTCAACGTATTTACGTGTTCGGCATGGCGATGTAGGGAAATACAAATTGGCGGATAGGGGAGAAATAAGCAAAGAAATAGGGCGGATACGGTAAAAAAAGAGGGGGCGCATAAGTCTCATAGGCATTGCAAAATGAGTGGGGGCGGCGGTTGGGGTCGACGGGTCAACAGAGAATGTGGAGGCGGGAAAAGGCGAGAATAAGGAGAAAATAAAGAAAAGCGAGAAAAGGATAGAAAAGGCGAGAAAAGACGGGGGAAAGCGGGAAAAGGCGGTAAGTACGGCGCGGGCAAAGTGGCAGCGGGCAAGCGGGGATGATGGGGAAGGCAGCGAAATCCTGCGTGAGTGAATGCAGCAATTTTCGCGATTTTAGCGGCGATCTGATGAAATTCCTGCAAAAGTACATTATTTTCAGCGATTCTTATCTTTAATCTATTGGAAAGTCTGAAATTGATGCAGTTTTGCAGGAACTCGAGTAACGGAGTCCACGTCAGAAAGGAAAACTGCATATTTACAGTATTTTCACAAGGCGATGGTGTTAGAAGCAGGGGAGGGGCGGTCTCGCTGCAGCTAAAAAACTGCTTACGGGACAGCCCCTCGATTTCTGGGGATTAAATTTTGAGAATGCCGCCTTGGCTGGCATTCGTTACGAGCTTGGAGTAGCGGGCAAGATAGCCGGTCTTGACCTTCGGCTCGAACGGCTTCCACGCCGCGCGCCGCTGCTCGAGCACCTCGTCCGGCACCTGCAGCTCGATTTTGCGGTTCGTCAGATCGAGCTCAATGATGTCGCCGTCTTCCACGAACGCAATCGGTCCGCCTTCGGCCGCTTCCGGCGAGATATGGCCGATGCTGATGCCGCGGGACGCTCCGGAGAAGCGGCCGTCGGTAATGAGGCCGACCTTGGCTCCGAGACCCATGCCGACGATCTGGGACGTCGGGGCGAGCATCTCCGGCATGCCGGGACCGCCCTTCGGCCCTTCGTAGCGGATGACGACGACATGGCCTTCCTTCACCTTGCCGTTCGCGATTCCGGCCAAGGCCTCGTCCTGGGAATCGAAGCAGATCGCCGGGCCGACATGGCGTCCGCCGACCGACGGATCGACGGCGCCGACCTTGACGATCGCGCCTTCCGGCGCCAGGTTGCCGAACAATACGGCCAGGCCGCCCTGCTCGCTGTGTGGATTGTCCAGAGTGTGGATGACATCGGTATCCACGATATCGCAGCCGGCGACATTTTCGCGCAGCGTCCGGCCGGTCACGGTGATGCACTCGCCATGAAGGGCGGCTTCCTTCTTGAACAGTTCATTCAAAATCGCGCTGACGCCGCCTGCATTGTGCACATCTTCAATATGATAATCGGAAGCCGGCGCTACCTTGGCCAGATGAGGCACCCGGGCCGCCACTTCGTTAATCCGCTCGATCGGGTATTCGAATCCGGCTTCGCGCGCGATAGCGAGCGTATGCAGGACCGTATTGGTCGATCCGCCCATCGCCATGTCGAGCGCGAAGGCGTTATCGATAGCTTCCATCGTGACGATATCGCGCGGCTTGATATCCTGCTCGATAATGCTCATCAGCTGTCGGGCCGACTTGCGGACGAATTCCCGGCGTTCCGGGGATACGGCGAGAATGGTGCCGTTGCCCGGCAAGGCGATGCCGAGCGCTTCCGCCAGGCAGTTCATCGAGTTCGCGGTGAACATGCCCGAACAGGAGCCGCAGGTAGGGCAGCCGTACTGCTCCAGCTCCATCAATCCCTTGTCGTCGATCTTGCCTGCTTGATAGGCGCCGACGCCCTCGAACACGCTGGACAAGGAGATCGAACGTCCGGAGGAATCCTTGCCCGCCTTCATCGGACCGCCGCTGACGAAGATCGTCGGAATGTTGACGCGCAGCGCGCCCATAATCATGCCCGGCGTAATCTTGTCGCAGTTCGGAATGCAGACCATTCCGTCGAACCAGTGGGCGGAGACGACCGTCTCTACCGAATCGGCGATAATCTCGCGGCTTGGCAGCGAGTACCGCATTCCGATATGGCCCATCGCAATCCCGTCGTCGACCCCGATTGTATTGAATTCGAACGGCACGCCGCCCGCTTCCCGAATCGCTTCCTTGATAATCTTGCCGAATTCCTGCAAATGGACGTGGCCGGGAATGATATCGATATACGAGTTGCATACCGCAATGAACGGCTTGTCAAAATCCTCTTCCTTCACGCCCGCTGCACGCAGCAGACTGCGGTGAGGCGCACGATCGAAGCCCTTCTTAATCATGTCTGAACGCATTTTCTTTTTGGCTGTCATTCTGTGTGAACCTCCATCTCTTGCTACCCGACTGCCGGGATTGGAATGATACCTCTCATAAGTGCTTGAGTATTTCTATAGAGTCTATCACACCTGCCTTTCTTTTTCTAGCGGTTTAAAGCGTCACTGAGCGCTTGCGGCCAAGCCGGAGCGGGTTCGAATGAAGGGCTGCCGCCGCCGGGGCGCCTCCTAAAAAGAGAGCAAATAAGAGAGAATCGTTCGCCCTTCCCCGGAATATATTAGCGGTAACTTGAGCCGGCACGGCGGCAAGCTGACGAAAAGGGGGAGAGAGCATGGACTGTTCCGCGCGCGCCGGAAGCTATCGGGACGCGAACCGGGAAGCGGCCAAAGCGGCCGCCGCCGGCACGCCGTTCGCCTGCCTCGATCTGGATGCGCTGGAGCATAATGCGGGCCAGGTGCTTCGGCTGAGCGGGCAGAAGCCGGTGCGTCTGGCGACCAAATCGCTGCGCTGCGTCCAGGCGGTCAAGCATCTGCTGGCGCTGCATCCCCGCTTCCAGGGCGTCATGTGCTATCATCCGCAGGAAGCCGCCGCTCTCCTGGAGGCGGGCGTCTCCGACGTGCTGATGGGCTATCCGACGCTGGATCAGCCTGCCTTGGCCCGCTTGGCCGGATTGCGCCGCCAGGGGAAGGAGATCATCCTGATGGCGGATGACGGCAGCCAGCTGCGGGCCGCGGAGCAAGCCGCGCGCGAGCAGCAGGTCTGTTTCGATATTTGTCTCGATATCGACATGTCCTCCGCGTTCGGCGGCCTGCACTTCGGCGTGCGCCGTTCGCCGCTGCGCAGCGAAGCTTCCGCGGTGGAGCTGGCGGACGCGATCCGCCGCTCCCCGCATCTGCGGCTGGCCGGCGTGATGGGCTATGAAGCGCAGCTGGCGGGCGTTCCCGACGCGAAGCCCGGGCAGAGGCTGACGAGCGCCGCCATCCGTTATTTGAAGCGGCGCTCCCAGGCCGAGGTGGCGGAACGCCGGGCGGCGATCGTCCGCGCGCTGCGCCGCGAAGGCCACCGGCTCCGCTTCGTGAACGGCGGCGGCAGCGGCAGCCTGCGCTTCACGGCGTCCGACGAGTCCGTCACGGAGCTGACGGCCGGGTCGGCGTTCTATGCGCCGGCGCTGTTCGACGGCTACGCGGATCTGCCGCTGCGGCCGGCGGCCGTCTTCGCCCTGCCGGTGGTTCGGGTGGCCGCGCCCGGCATCTATACCTGCTTCGGCGGAGGTTATATCGCTTCCGGCGAAGCGGGGGCGGACCGGCTGCCGCAGCCGATCTGGCCTCCCGGCGGGCAGCTCCTGCCGCGGGAAGGCGCGGGGGAGGTGCAGACGCCGGTCCGCTACCCGGACGGTGCAGAGCCGCTGCGGCCGGGCGAGCTGATCTGGTTCCGGCATGCGAAGGCCGGGGAGCTGGCGGAGCGGTTCCGCGAGTTCGTCGCCGTCAAGCAGGGAGCCTGCGTCGGGAGATGGGCTACGTATCGCGGAGAAGGGTGGTGCTTCGGATGAAGCAGTGGCGCAATTGGGCGGGAAATGTCCGCTGCGAGCCGGAACGGTGGTGGGAGCCGGAGGGAGAAGCGGACGTGGCGGAGCTGCTGCGGGAAGCGCAGCGGCAAGGCCGCAAGGTGCGCATCGCCGGCTCCGGCCATTCGTTCACTCCTCTCGGGGAGACGGAGGAATGGCTGGTGCGGCTGCCGCGGATGTCCGGTCTGGTGAAGCTGGACGAGGACGAGCGCAAGGTGACGGTGCGGGCCGGCACGACGCTGCGCGAATTGGGCGGGCGGCTGCTTGAACGGGGCTGGGCGATGGAGAATCTGTGCGACATCGACCGGCAGACGATTGGGGGCGCGGTCGGAACGGGGACGCATGGCACAGGGAGCGGCTTCGGCAGCCTGTCCACCCAGGTGACCGCGATCCGCGCCGTCCTGGGGGACGGCAGCATCGCCGAAGTTAGCGAAGAAGATACGGGAGAGAAGCGGGAGCTGTTCAAGGCACTGCAGGTCTCCTTCGGGACGATCGGCATCATGACCGAGCTGACGCTGCGGATCGTTCCCGCGGAGCGGATGCGGCTCGCCAGCTTCCGCTCGACCTTGGAGGATACGCTGGAGAGGCTGGAGGAATACCGGAGCGGGAACCGTCATTTTGAATTTTTCTGGTTCCCTTATTCCAACGGGACGCAGGTGAAGACGATTAATCCGACCGACGCGCCGGCATCGAAGCGCGGCAGATGGAAGGAGTGGAGCGCCTACGCGGTGGAGAACGGCTTGTTCTGGGGGATGTCGGAAGCATGCCGCATCGCTCCGCGGCTCAGCGGCGGCATCAGCCGCTTGTCGGCGCGCTTCGTTCCGGTCGGCGGCGAGGTCGGCCGGGGACCTCGCTTGTTCGTTACGCCCAGGCATGTCAAGTTCATGGAAATGGAGTACAGCGTGCCGGCCGCCGCGATGCGGCCCGTCCTTCTGGAGATAAAGCGCCTGTTGGAGCGGCGGCGGCATTCCACCCATTTCCCGATCGAGTGCCGGTATGTCAAGGGGGATGATATTTGGCTGTCTCCTGCCTATGGCCGGGACTCGGCTTACCTCGCGCTTCATACGTATAAGGGGATGCCTTACGAGCCGTATTTCCGCGATATGGAGCAGATTCTGCTCGCCTATGACGGGCGGCCGCATTGGGGCAAATGGCATTCCCGGACAGCTTCGCAGTTGGCCGCGATGTACCCGAAATGGAAGGATGCCGCCCGCGTCAGGGAAGCGGCGGATCCGCGCGGCGTCCTGCTGAACCGGTATGTGGCGCGCCTGATCTCGCCAAGCGCCCGGTAAATGAGAACAGCGCCCCGCGTCAAGCGTACGGGGCGCTATTGATAAGGTTAACCCTGCTTCATGCCGCGATGGAATGCCGACATGCGGTGCCAGCCGCCGATGCCGTTCCATTGCGGCTCGATAATCGGGCGGCACAGCGACCGTACGGCCGGCTGCGCGAGCAGCACGGTGCAGGCAACCGACGCCGCAATCAACAGAACGGCCTGCGGGCCGGTCGTAATATAATGGTAGAATCCGGAGACGACAAGCAGCCGGATAATAAGGCCATGGAGCAAGAACACGTACAGCGTCCGCCGCCCCAATCCGGTAATCCAACCGGCATGGAGGGGCACCCAGGCCAAGAACGCGACCGATGCGATAATCTCCAGCGCGTAGATGAACAGGCGCATCCCGATGGCGTACCATGGGGATTGCTCCAGCCAACCGAGCTCGCGGAACGTCATATGATTCATCAGCCATTCCGGATGGAGCGCGTTCGGCCACAGAAGAAGCGCCATCAGCAATCCGACGGACAAGCCTGCGGCCAGCGGCCGGAAGCGGGAAGCGGCGAACCGCTGGAATGCGCCGTCGCGGAACAGATACCCGAATGCGAAAAACGGCAAATAGACCAATGTCCGGGACAGTCCGAGCCACGCTCCGTCGATCGGCAGAAATCCCGCGGCAATGCCGATGATGACCGACAGGATGACCGGATGGCGAACCCGCCAACGGGTGAATAGCATCAGGATGGCGCGCCAGATCAAATGTCCGATCAGGAACCACAGCAGCAGGTACGGAATGAAGAACGAGTGCTTCATTCCCGGAACATGGAACAGCGTAACGTCAAGCAGCGAATATAACGACTGAAAAATGACATACTGGATGCCGATTTGCTTCATTACGGCCCAGCCCGCCCGGCCGTTCAGATTGCTGCGGGCGAAATAGCCCGTGACGAACACGAACAACGGCATATGAAACGTAAAAATCCAAACGAACAAACCTTTCAGCGCGGGCATGGTGCCGATGAGCGGTTCAATCGCATTGGCGACAAACACGCACACAATGAGCATGAACCGCAAATTCAATCCGAAGGTCTCTCCACTCCTTAAGGACACGGCCGGCTTCAACCCGGAGGAGGCTTGATTCCACCTGCGCTCCTGCATTGTCCTTCCCTCCTACAACTCCTGCCGCGCATCGATTTTGTCTATATTGGCTGCGGCTTTATGTTTACGATGTTAACGTACCATAGCCCCGTTTTCGGAATTGTGATTTACATCACATAAAACGGGATGAAAGCGTCGTCCACTTTTGACAGAATGGCGAAAGTTCCTGCGCAAGCTTAGACAGCGCCCCGCAATTCAAGTAACATACAGAAGAGATGCCAGATGGAAGCAACATTTCATTCAAAGGGGAGACAGGAACGATGTCGAAGGAACATCCCAACCGCAGATCGAAGCTTCTGCGGGCCTATATTCCGAATCAGCACGGAGCATGGGCGATGCTCATTATTCCGTTCGCGGCGGGCATGTTCGCCAGCAAGCCGCAAGCCATTCATGCCTGGCTCGGAATCGCCTGGCTGGCCGCCTATTGCGGATCGTTCGCCGGCCTGCAGTGGATCAAGACCGGACGGGCCAGCGTCTATCGGGGCCCGGTGATTGTATATGGCGCCGCATGCGCGCTCGCCGGGACGGCCGTCTTGGTGATGCGGCCGGATCTATGGTGGATGGGCGCGGTCATGCTGCCGCAGCTGCTGCTGAACGCGGCGTTCGCCAAGCGGAACCGGGAACGCCATCTCCTCAATGATTTTTTGGCCGTTCTCCAATTTTGCTGGATGCTCCCGATTGCTTTCGAAGCAGGCGGGGGAACGGATTGGAGCGTGGCGTGGCGGGCCTTTGCCGCTTGCCTGCTCTATTTTGCCGGAACGATATTTTATGTGAAGACGATGATTCGCGAGAAAGGGAGCCGGCTGTACTACGGCTTGTCGGTCGGCGTCCATATCGTGGCCGCGGCAGCCGTGGGCCTCATGCTTCCCCTCTGGGCGGCACTTCCGTTCGTGGCGCTGTTCCTGCGCGCGGTCTGGATGCCTGGCCGGAAGGTCACGATCAAGCAGGTCGGCATTGCCGAGATCGTCTTCAGCATCGTGACGGCGATTCCGCTCATCGCTGTTATCACTCCGTAGCCTGCCGCAACCGTTCCTTAATCGACGACAGGCCTGCCATACCGTCGACCGTTGACGGTATGGCAAAAAACGGATTATGATAGAGGACAAAGCCTCATGGCATACAGAAGGAGGAAACGGCATTATGAAAGCGCTGTCAGGAAATGCCCCGGAGGTTGTCACGTTCGGCGAAGCGATGGCCTTGTTCAGCTCCGCGGACACGAGGGGCTTGGAATATGCGCAGACGGTGATGAAATCGTTCGGGGGAGCGGAGAGCAATGCGGCCATCGGGCTGGCCCGGCTCGGACACCGGGTCGGCTGGTGCGGCCGCCTGGGCCGGGATCCGCTCGGCCGGCACATCGTCAAGGCGATTCGCGGCGAAGGAGTGGATGCCTCTCGCGCCGAGATGGCGCCGGATGCGCCTACGGGACTGATGATGAGGGAACGGGTCGCCGGGAAATCATCCGTCTATTATTACCGCGCGGGCACCGCGGCGAGCCGCATGACGCCGGGGCATCTGGACAAGGACTATATCCGCTCGGCCCGGCTGCTTCATGTAACCGGGATTACTTGCGCCTTGAGCGAGAGCTGCGCCGAGACGGTCTATGAAGCGGTCTCCGCCGCGAAGGCTGCCGGCGTGAAGGTAAGCTTCGATCCGAATCTGCGGCTGAAGCTGTGGACGATTGAAGCCGCCCGGGAGAAGCTGCTGCCGCTGGCGCGCGAGGCGGACTACTTCCTGCCGGGACTGGACGAATTGAAGCTGCTGTACGGAACCGATGATGAGCAGGGCATCTTCCGGCGCCTGTCCGAGCTGCCCGGCGTCAGCATCGTCAAAGGCGGGCCGGGCATGAATTATGTCGTGCAGGGCAGCCGCATCGACGAGGTGCCGTACGAGTTGGCGGAGCATGTCGTCGATGCAGTTGGCGCCGGCGATGCCTTTTGCGCCGGATTCCTTTCCGGCATGTTGCAGGGGGCCGATGTGGTGGAGGCGGTTCGTCTCGGCAATATTACCGGCGCGATGGTCGTGCAGGCGTTCGGAGATTGGGAGGCTCTGCCGACGGCCGAGCAGGTGCAGGCGGTCTTGAACCGGGCGGTGCATATCGAACGGTAGGAGGCCGCCGCGTGCCCGCGGGCCCGCGATGGCCCGGCGGGCGCATGGCACGGAAGCATAGACGCCGTAGAGGGCGAAGAAGGGAGAATCATCACGATGGATAAGATTAGAGTGATTCAGCAAATTCAAGAGCATGGCGTCGTCGCCGTACTGCGGGGAGACTCCCCGGATGAAGTGGTGGAGATGGCCGGACAAGCCATCGAGGGCGGCATCCGCATTATCGAGGTGACGATGACCGTTCCCCATGCCCTCCATGCGATAGAGCAGCTCCGGAGAATGTATTCCTCGAAATCCTCCGGCAGCGACCGCTTCGCGGTCATCGGCGCCGGCACCGTGCTGGAGCCGGTTACGGCCCGTTCCAGCATTTTGGCGGGGGCCGAGTTCGTCGTCGGCCCATCGCTCCATCCCGAGACGATCGCGATGTGCAATCTGTACCGCGTGCCCGTACTGCCGGGCGTCATGACGATCGCGGAGGTGCAGCGCGCCCTCGAGCTGGGGGTTGACGTGATGAAGCTGTTCCCGGGCAATCTGTATGATCCGTCCATCATCAAGACGATCAAAGGCCCGCTGCCGCAGGCTAACCTGATGCCGACCGGCGGCGTCGATGTCCATAATCTGGGCGATTGGATTCGGGCGGGCGCGTTTGCCGTCGGGATCGGCTCGGATTTGACCAAGGAAGCGAAGGCGTCCGGCGATCTTTCTCTCATCCGCCGCAAGGCGGAACAGTATATGGAAGCGTTCCTCCGCGCGAAGGAGCAGATCGCCCGCGGATAAGCGAATCCCCTGTCTGTCCGGTACGTTGGAATCCGGGCGGAGAGGGGTTTGCCCCTTGGCGAGTCCCTCTCTTCCCGCCCGTTCATAAAACGTTCTCCGCCCGGAGGCATATGGCAACTGTCTGCCGCATACAATATGTCACCCGCGATATAGAAGTCTGCATGTACATACGGAAGTGGGCATCACTGTGCCGGATGCGCCGCTCTCCTGTGTACTTTTTTCCTGTCACAAGATGTCCATTCGGCTTCCGGCCGCCTATGATCAATGTCATACCTGCCGGCCGGCTTCCCATATAACCTGTATTCAACCACGTCATATTCAGACCGGTTACGAGATTAGCGTGCTGGAGGTCTGTTCCGCGAGCCGCGCGACAGGCCGTCCTCATCCGAATCTGGCCCCGTCTCCTGGCGTGCTTCGCCTTCCTGCGGGAGCGGGGGAAAGGAGATGAAGCATTTCAATGGTCAACCTGCCCAAAGTCAATGAGCTCGGATTTTATGAAATTCGCTTGGAATCGATTGGAGGACTGGGCGCGAACCTGGCCGGCAAAATGCTGGCCGAAGCCGGCGTCACGGGAAGCGGATTGAATGGCGTCAGCTTTTCCTCCTACGGCTCCGAGAAGAAAGGATCTCCCGTTAAAGCGCATATCCGCTTCTGTCAGCCCGAGACCCGCATCCGGGATACGACTCCGGTCGAACGGCCCCATATTGTCGGCATATTCCATGAAGCCCTGGCGAAAACGGTCCATGTCACGAACGGAATCTACCCGGACAGCCTGGTGCTGGTCAATTCCTCGTCCGACCCGGCCCGTCTGAAGGATAAACTGCGCCTGCCCTGCGGCACGATCGCGGTAGTCGACGCGATCGGCATCGCTTTGGATGAAGGGAACCGGGTCAACATGGCGATGCTGGGCGCCCTGTTCCGCCTGTGCGACTTCCTGGACGCGGAGCATATGAAGGGCGTCATCCGCAAGTCGCTGGAATCGAAGTACCCGCAAGCCGTCCAGCCGGCGCTGAACACGTTCCAGCGCGGTTACGACGAGGTCGTCTTCCAGACGTTCGCGCTGCCGGAGGGAGAGACTCTCCCCGGACCGGTGCGTTGGGATACGCCCACGCTGGGATATGAGACCCAGCCGATCGGCGGGACGGTCATCAATCCCGGCAACTCCGTGCTGAAGGATCTGAGCATTTCCCGCGCCGGCATGATGCCGCATTTCTTCGAAGATAAATGCATTCATTGCGCGGCCTGCGACAATGTATGCCCCGACTTCTGCTTCGTCTGGGAGGAGAAGCCGGACAAAAAAGGCCGGCTCCATATGTTCCTCCAGGGAATCGATTATCAATATTGCAAGGGCTGCCTGAAATGCGTCTACGCCTGTCCGACCGAAGCGCTGTCGAGCGAACGGGAAGAGGAAGGGTATGCGGATGCCCATCGGATGCCGCATCGGTTCGCGTTCGCCAATCCAGCGCAGCAGTAACCGGCGGGAAGCTTGCAGGCAAGCGATGCGCACCCGCGCACGCCTGCTTCCGCCGGAGCGGGCGGCTTCCGGAACGGCATTGCCGATGGCAGGCGCTTGATGGAGCCGCCCATGACAGTATGAATGGCAAGGGGGAAGAGAATCCGTGGCAATCGAGTATGATAAGGAAGCCATGCCGTCCCGCGTGGAGCAGCGCATGGTATACGAATCGGGCAATGAGATGGCGGCCTATGCCGCCCATCAGATCAACTATCACATTATGGGATATTATCCGATCTCGCCGTCTACGGAGGTCGCCCAATTCCTGGACTTGATGAAGGCGGGCGGAAAGCATGACATTAAGCTGATTCCGGCCGACGGCGAGCACGGCTCCGCCGGGATCTGCTATGGCGCCTCGACGGCGGGCGGACGGGTGTTCAACGCGACGAGCGCCAACGGCTACCTGTATATGCTGGAGCAGATGCCCGTCCAATCGGGAACGCGCTTCCCGATGGTATTGAACCTGGTCTGCCGCTCGGTCTCGGGGCCGCTCAACATCCACGGCGACCATTCCGATCTGTATTTCGCCCTCAATACGGGTTGGCCGATTCTGCTCTGCCGGGATCCGCAGGCCGTCTATGATATGAACATTATGGCGATTAAGCTGGCCGAGGATCCGGAGGTGCGGCTGCCGGTGATGGTCGCGTTCGACGGCTATTTCACTTCGCATCAGAAGCGGCGCGTTCAGACGTTCGCCCGCCGCGAGGACGTGCAGCGGTTCATCGGCGAGCAGCCGGTGAGAGGGTTCGCGGATACGCTGGATCGGAACAATCCGATCACGGTCGGCCCATACATGAACGAGCCGGATTACATCAACAACTGCTATCAGCAGTCGATGGCGATGTACAAGGCCGGAGAGGTGTTCGATCGCATCCGCCGGGAATATGCGGAGCTGACCGGACGCGATTATCCGGTGCTCGATCTGTACCGGATGGAAGACGCGGAGGTGGCCGTCTTCCTGCTGAATTCCGCGGCCGAGATTATTAAGGACGTCGTCGATCAGCTGCGGGAGCAGGGCATCAAGGCGGGCGCCGTCTCGCCGAATATGATCCGCCCGTTCCCGGCGAAGGAGATCGCCGCCGCGCTGGCCGGCGTCAAGGCGGTGACCGTCGGCGACCGCGCCGATTCGTACGGCGGCCATGGCGGCAATATGGTGAACGAGGTGAAGGCGGCGCTCTTCACGCACGGCAACCGCGGCACGCTTGTCATCAGCCGCATCTACGGCCTGGGCGGCAAAGATTTCTATGCCGAGGACGGCCACGAGATGTTCCGGTGCGCGCTGGAGGCGGCTGCTGCCGGCGCGGTGGCGCGGCCGTTCGACTATATCGGCCATACGCCGGGGGACCCGGCCGCCGCGCCGAAGCGCGTGCTGGAGCCGATGAAGGTTGAGGATCTGAATTCCGGCCTCATTACGGTGAAGCAGGACGAGGAGACGGGCAAGCTGAACGTGCGGATTCCGCCGCTGCGGCAGTTGACGAAGAAGCCGAAGCGGATTGCGCCGGGTCACGGGGCATGTCCGGGCTGCGGCATCTTTTCGGGGCTGGAGCTCTTTTTCAAAGGGATCGAGGGGGACATCGTCGCTCTCTTCCATACCGGCTGCGCGATGGTCGTGACGACGGGATATCCGTACTCCTCGCATAAAGCGACCTATATTCACAATCTGTTCCAGAACGGGGCGGCCACGCTGTCCGGGGTCGTCGAGATGTTCTGGGAGCGCAAGCGCCGCGGCGAGCTGGACGAACTGAATCTGCCGGATGACTTCACGTTCGTCATGATTACCGGGGACGGCGGGATGGATATCGGCATGGGGCCGGCCATCGGGGCCGCGCTGCGCAATCACAAAATGATCATTCTCGAATATGACAATGAAGGCTATATGAATACGGGAGCCCAGTTGTCCTATTCGACGCCGATCGGGCACCGGACCTCTACCTCCAATGTGGGCAAGGCGCAGACGGGGAAAATGTTCCACCACAAAGATACGGCGCAAATCATGGCGGCGACCCACATTCCTTATGTGTTCACGGGAAGCGAGGCATTTCCTCAGGACCTGTTGAAGAAAGCGGCCAAGGCCCAGTGGTACGCCCGCAACGAGGGGCTCGTCTACGGGAAGATTCTCATCACGTGCCCGCTCAACTGGCTGTCCGAGGATCGGATGGGCACGCAGATCGTCCAGGCGGCCGTCGACTCCTGCTTCTTCCCGCTGTATGAAGTGGAGCGCGGCGTCACGACGATAACGTACGACCCGGAAGAGAAGAACAAAAAAATTCCGCTGCTCGACTGGCTTACGCTGATGGGCAAGACGAAGCATCTGGCGAAGCCGGAGAACGCGGATCTGCTGGGCGTGTTCGAGCGGGAGGTCGAACGGCGCTGGAGCGTGCTGCGGGCGAAGCATGCGCATCCTGATTTGTAATCAGGCCAAGAAGGTTAGGTTAGGGCGAAAGAAATATAGAGACAGATATACACAGGGACAGGGCGGGCTTCCGGAAGGAGGCTTCGCCCTGTTGCGTTTTATCCGCCTCTCTCGTGTCCGGAAGGGCGGAGGCCTCTCTGGGTTGGGGGAGGACCGTTTCCTTTTCCTCCCGTCCTCGTTCGGCTATACTGGAGAGGACGAAGAAACTTGAGGGGGGCCGATGCAAAAATGAAGATGGACATGTTGGATGCGGACGGCCAAGCCCATGCCGCCGAGCTGGCAGACCGGCTGGGCCGCAGCCGTTATACTGTATTTTTTGGCGGGGCCGGGACATCGACGGAGAGCGGAATCCCTGATTTTCGCTCTGACCGGGGGCTGTTCTCGGCAGGAGAGGCGGAAGCGTTCGCGTATCCGCCGGAGATGATATTAAGCCGATCCTTTTTCGAGCGGGATCCGGTGACCTTTTACTGCTATTACCGGACGAAGATGCTGCATCCCGGCGCGCAGCCGAGCGGCGCGCACCGGACGCTGGCCAAGCTGGAAGAGGACGGTATCGTGAAGGCGGTCGTCACGCAAAATATTGACGGGCTTCACCAAGCGGCAGGCAGCCGCGAGGTGCTCGAGCTGCATGGCTCGGTGCACCGGAACCGCTGCATGGCATGCGGGGCGGAGCATGAACTCTCCCTTGTCGCGGAGAGCCAGGATCCGATTCCGCATTGTCCGGGATGCGGGGGCATGGTGAAGCCGGATGTGGTGCTGTACGAGGAGGCGCTGGATGAGGAGGTTATCAACCGCGCCGTGGAGCATATCCGGCGGGCCGACCTGTTGATCGTGGGCGGCACCTCGCTGAATGTGATGCCGGCGGCCAGCTTCGTCCGGCTCGCCGCCGGTGCGGATATCGTGATTGCGAACCGGACGCCGACGAGCATGGACTACCGCGCGGCCGCCGTATACCGGGAGCCGATGGGCGCGCTGTTCGAGGCCGCATACGAGATCATGGCGCAACGAAAGGGGTAAGGCATCATGTGGATGATGGGAATCGACCTGGGCACGACGAACCGCAAGGTCGGCTTATACGAAGATAACGGCCGGCTTGTCGCCAAGACGAGCCGGCCGACCCTGACGGAGGACAGCGGGGAAGGCTATGTCGTCTATCGGCCGGAGGCTATGTGGAACGATATCGCGGCGATGATTCGCGAGCTGACGGACGCCCATCCGGACAAGCCGGTGTCCTGCATCGGCATCACGAGCATGGCGGAGAGCGGCCTGCTCGTCAACCGCCGCACCGGGGAGGTGCAATCCCCGCTGCTGCCTTGGTTCGAGACCTGCTCGGCGCCGCAGGCGGAGCGGATCCGGAAGGAGGGCACCCCGTTGGAGCTGTTCCAGCGCACCGGTCTGCACCTGTCGTTCAAGCACGGTCTCGCGAAGCTGCTCTGGCTCCAGGACCGGGACCCGGCGATGCTGCGGGACGCGGTCTGGCTGTCCGTCTCCGGCTACGTCGCTTACCGGCTGACCGGGGCGATGGCCTTCGATCCGTCGCTCGCCACGCGCACCTTCGCCTACGATATGCGGCAGCACGGCTGGGATGAGCCCTGGATCCGCGGCTTCGGCCTCGATCCGGCCATCTTCCCCGACGTGCTGCCGAGCGGCGCGACGCTCGGGACGGTCCATCCGGAGCTGGCGGACCGGCTCGGGCTGAGCGGCGGCACGAAGGTCGCCATCGGCGGCCATGACCATGTCTGCGCAGCCCTGGCGGTGGGCGCCATCGAGCCGGGCGATGTCTATGTCTCGATGGGGACGGCCGAGACGCTCGTCGGCACGATGGCGATGCAGCCGCTCGGCCAGGCCGAGTTCGAGACGGGCCTCTCGTACGGCTATCACGTCGTGCCGGGCTGCGGCTTCTGGATGGGCGGCAACGCCTCCTCCGGCGGGGCGGTCGAATGGATTCGCCGCCTGCTGGCCGATGAGGCCCTTGCCTATGAGCAGATACAGGAGTTGACCGCCGGCATCAACGACGGGCCGGGCGAGGTCATGTTCTTCCCGTATTTGTCGGGCAGCGGCGCGCCGCATCCGAATTCGAAGACGCGGGCCGCCTTCATCGGCCTGGAGAAATCGCATGGCAAGGCGGAGCTGCTGCGGGCGGTGCTGGAAGGGACGGCCTATCAGCTCGAAATGATCCGGCAGAGCGCCGAGCGCACTTCCGCCCATCCGATTCGGCGCATGAACGCGGTCGGCGGCGGCACGCAGCTGGCGGCCTGGCTGCAGATGAAGGCGGATATCGCGAACAGCACGCTGCTCGTGCCGCCGATTGAGGAAGCGACGATGCTGGGGGCGGCCTGCGCGGCCGCGCTCGGCGGGGGGCACTTCGGGAGCGCGGCCGAGGTGCGCCAGGCGCTGCAGAGCCGCGGCGTACAGGCGTATGAGCCGGACGCGGAGCGGCATGAGCGGTACCGCCAGGCCTATGAAGAGGTGTACGTGCCGATGGCGGCGCATTTGCGCGGCCTGAAGAAATAATGCAATGCGGAACGAGAGCCGCAGCCGCGGAGGTTGATTTTGCCGCGGGCTGCGGCGTTTTTGCGCGTGGATAAGCGCCGGGGAGCAGGTTGGGCTTGTGGAGAAGGTTAGATGGGAAAGGCGAACGGGAGGAGGGGAGACGCGGGGATTGGGGGATAGGTGTGAGGCAGACAACCCTTTACGGCATTCTCCCCTTCCGTCAGGCAAGCAGGCACAGGGTTGCTGCTCCTTGCATGACTCTCCCCTCTGGTCAGGGAGCGCGAGTAGAGGGGCGGCCGCAGGCTGGCCAATGGATTCCTGACGGAGCGGGAGAATGAGGATAGGCCGCGGGAAAGGCAGTGCAACCAGGCCCGGGGAACATGGTGTTGCGCGGTGTCAGGGACAAAGCGGAGCCGGCGGGCTTACGGCTTGTCCCTGTAAGCATTGACGGGGCCTATCCCCGGGAGCCGCTGCCGGAGCCTCCCGGCGGAGAGAACTTGGACCGGTACGCCGTAGGCGATTGATGATAGAAACGGCGGAACTGCCGGGAAAAATATAGCGCATCCGGAATGCCGACCGAGGCGGCGATCTGTTCGATGGTCAGATCCGTCCGCTCGCGCAGGAGCTGGCGCCCTTTGTCAATCCGCAGCTTCAGCAGGTAGGTGACTGGCGTCATCTCGGTCACCCGCTTGAAGATGCGGGACAGATACGCCCGGCTGTAGCCGAGGCTGTCCGCAATCTGCTCGATGGACAGCGGATAGGCGTATTGGGTGGACATCATGTGAATCATCTGCCGCACGGTGTGCTCGATCTCGGACTCGGGCTTCAGCCGCTGCCCGGCTTCCGGTTCGGCCTGGCGGTCTGCATAATCGGACAGGATGAGATGCAGGCAGCCGAGGGCCGTCAGATGGGCGGAGGACCGCCGGAGCTGGAATGCGGCGCGGATCCGCTCCATCCATTCCGGCGCCTCCGACTCAGGCCCGGCCTGAACGACCGGACTTCCCGAGGCGAAGCCGGCGGCGCTAACCAGATCGGCTGCCCCTTCTCCCTGGAACGCAATCCAGCGGTAGTGCCAAGGCTTGTCCGCATCGGAAGCGTAGCTGACGAGGCAGTTCGGCGTGATGAGGAACGCGTCGCCCGGTCCCAGCTCGTAGGTGACGCCTTCGCTCGTGAACGTTCCGTACCCGCCCATCACGTGATGAAGCAAATAGTAATCGACCAGCTTCGGGCCGAGCTTATGTGACGGCCGCGTCTGGCTCTCGCCGGAAAACAAGACATGAAGGCCCCGGCAGCCGGCCAGCATCGGATTGGAGGCGACGGTGTATGTCTCCGGCGCGGCCGTGACCGGTTGGTCCGGCTGTCCTGGGGCAGCATGGTCTGTCATGACATGTCCTCCTTCTTGTCGTTCACGCTACCTGTTCGGCGGTGAATTCCGTTCTTTTTGAAACGCGTATTATCAGCATTATACCATAGACCTTAATGAAGGTCATATTTGTCCATATCATGCGCACATCATTGTATTACATGCCCGGCTCGGATTGAGTATGCTTGTAGCAGAACGGCATACGGTGCAAACGCAAAGCAATCGCAAATAAAATGCAAATAATTGGAGGAGGTCATCGTCATGGATGCTCGGCAGTTGGCGGATCGTTTTGAGGAACAATATGGGAGCGGTGAAGGAGAGGTCCGTTTTTTCCATGCTCCAGGCCGTGTGAACCTCATCGGCGAGCATATTGATTATAACGGGGGGTATGTGCTTCCGGCAGCGCTGGAGTTCGGCACGACACTGTTGATTCGTCCGCGGTCCGACCGCATGCTCCGGCTGTCTTCGACGAATTTCCCCTATCCATTGACGGTGGCGGTCGACGAGACGGCAGACGCCAAGACCGGGGAATGGACCGATTATCCCGTCGGGGTCGTCGTGGAGCTGGCGAAGTCGGGACGGGAGTTGAGCCGGGGCTATGATATTTTGGTGCATGGCGACATTCCGAACGGAGCGGGGTTGTCCTCTTCGGCATCGCTCGAGGTCGCCGTGGCCTATGCGCTGCTGACGCTGGAAGGCCATCCGATCGACCGGACGGATATCGCGCAGCTGTCCCAGCGGGCGGAGAACCGGTTCGCCGGCGTCAACTGCGGCATTATGGACCAGTTCGCCGTCGCGAACGGCAAGCGGGATCATGCCATTCTGCTGATGTGCGACACGCTCGAATTCAAGCATGTTCCATTCCGGACGGAAGGCTACAAGCTTGTGATCGGCAATACGAACAAGCGGCGCGGGCTGTTCGATTCCAAATATAACGAACGCCGGGCCCAATGCGACGAGGCCGTGCGGGAGCTGCGGCAGGCGTTCCCGGAGCTGGAGCTGCTCGCTCAGCTGGATGCCGCGCGCTATGAAGCGAACAAGCATCTCATTCGGGATGAGACGGTGCGCAAGCGGGCCGCGCATGTCATCGCGGAGAACGGGCGGGTGCTGCAGTCGGTCGAGGCGCTGCAGCGGCATGATCTGGAGCGGTTCGGCCAGCTAATGATCGCATCGCATGAATCATTGCGCGATCTGTACGAGGTCAGCTGCGAGGAACTGGATGTGATGGTCGAGGAGGCGCTTCGCATCGAAGGCACGGCCGGCTCGCGGATGACGGGGGCCGGATTCGGCGGCTGCACCGTCTCGCTCGTGAAGGAGAGCGCTGTCCCGCGCTTCATCGAGCATGTCGGGGAGGCGTATCAGCGGCGCACCGGCTTGGCGGCCGAATTCTATGTATGCAGCGTCGGCGACGGCGTGAAGGAACAGGACTGCGGCGACAAGCTTGCAGCGGAGGGGGAATAAGCAATGGCAGTACTGGTTACAGGCGGGGCAGGCTATATCGGCTCTCATACGGTGGCGGAATTGCTGGATCGCGGCGAAGAGGTCGTCGTCGTCGATTCGTTGGAGACGGGGCATGCGGACGCGGTTCTTGGCGGCACGCTCCATGTCGGGGATATACGCGACAAGACGTTCTTGGAGGGCGTGTTCCGGCAGCATAAGTTCGATGCGGTCATTCATTTCGCCGCGTACTCGCTTGTGGGAGAGAGCATGAGCAATCCGGCCAAATATTATGACAACAATGTGCACGGCACGCAGGTGCTGCTGGAGGTCATGCAGCAGTTCGGCGTGAAGCGGATTGTCTTTTCTTCCACGGCCGCCACGTATGGCGAGCCGGAACGGACGCCGATCGAGGAGACCTTCGTGACGAATCCGACGAATGTGTACGGAGAGACGAAGCTGACGATGGAGCGAATGATGCGCTGGTTCGACCGGGTGCACGGCATCCGCTACGTCTCGCTGCGCTACTTCAATGCCGCCGGCGCGCACGAGAGCGGCCGCATCGGGGAAGACCACCAGCCGGAGACGCATCTCGTGCCGATCGTGCTGGAGACGGCGCTGGGCAAGCGCAGCGAGATCGCGGTCTTCGGCAGCGACTATCCGACGCACGACGGCACATGCATTCGCGACTATATTCATGTCAGCGACTTGGCGGACGCGCATTTGCTTGCTGTCGACTATTTGCGCAAGGACGGGGCGAGCGAGATTTTCAATCTGGGCAGCGGCAACGGCTGCTCGGTTCTCGAGGTGATCCGGACGGCGGAGCGGGTGACCGGCCTGACGATTCCAACGGCGCTGCGCGAACGCCGGGCAGGCGATCCGGCTGTCTTGATCGCTTCCGCGGATAAGGCGAAGGCCGTGCTCGGCTGGCAGCCCAAGCGGGACAATATGGAGAAGATTATCGAGAGCGCCTGGCGCTGGCATCAAGCCCATCCGGACGGATACGCCAAATAAAAGGGGGAGGACATCATGGCGAACGAGCAACGGGCAGGAACGCAAGCATCGGAGCAGCCGGATGGAGGACGGGCGGCGCAACGGCCGGAAGCACCGACACAGCCGGATGGAAGTGACACGGCGCTGCGGCCGGAAGCGTCGGCACATCCGGATGGAGTGCGAACGGCGGAACGCACGAATACGGCGCGGATGGCGGAGCTGATCGAGAAGCTGGTTCGCTACGCGCGGAACCGGAATATGATCGGAACGCTGGACATGCCGTATGCGCGCAATCAGTTGCTGGAGCTGTTCCGGTTAGACGAGCCATGTGAAGGATATTTAGCCCCGGAGTGGAGCGATGTTCCGGATGCACCCCAGGAGCTGCTGGAGGCGCTGCTGGATGGGGCCGCCGCGAGCGGGCTGCTGCCGGACAATACGACGACCTGGCGGGATCTGCTCGACGCCAAGGTGATGGGGCTGCTTATGCCGCGCCCGTCGGAGACGGAGGCCCGCTTCCGGACGCTGTCGGCGGAGCAGGGGATTGCCGCCGCGACGGACGACTTCTATGCCTTGAACAAGAACAGCAATTATATCCGGATGGATCGCATTCGGAAAAATAAATATTGGCTGCACCCGAGCGAATTCGGCGAGATGGAGATGACGATCAATCTGTCCAAGCCGGAGAAGACTCCCCAGGAGATCGCCCAGGCCGGACAGGCCGCGGCCGCCGATTATCCCCAATGTCTGCTGTGCCCGGACAATGTCGGCTATGCGGGCCGGGTCAATCATCCGGCGCGCCAAAATTTGCGCATCATTCCGCTGGAATTGAACGGAGAAGCGTGGTTTTTCCAATACTCTCCTTATGTCTATTATAATGAGCATAGCATCGTGTTCCGGAAGGAGCATGTGCCGATGAAGCTGACCCGGGACACGTTCGCGCGGCTGCTGGCGTTCACCGAGCAGTTCCCGCATTATTTCATCGGCTCGAACGCCGACCTTCCGATCGTGGGCGGATCGATATTGAGCCATGATCATTTCCAGGCGGGGCGGCATACGTTCCCGATCGAGAAGGCGCCGGCAGGGCAAGCGCATGTTCATGCGGCGCATCCAGGCGTCCGCGTCGGGGTGGTCGACTGGCCGATGTCCGTTCTCCGCCTGACGGCGGACGAACAAGAAGCGCTGCTGAATGCGGCTGACGATCTGTACCGGTTCTGGCAGGACTACAGCGATGAGGCAGCCGGGATCCTCGCCTGTACGGAAGGCCCCGGCGGGCCGACGCGGCATAATACGGTTACGCCGATCGTCCGGCGCCGGGGGGAACGGTATGAGATGGATCTCGTGCTGCGCAATAACCGGACCGATGAGGCGCATCCGGAAGGCATTTTCCATCCGCATCGCCATCTTCACCATATCAAGAAAGAAAATATCGGCCTGATTGAAGTGATGGGACTGGCTATTCTTCCCGGACGTCTGCTGGCGGAGACCGGAGCGATTGCCAAGCTGTTGGCCGGGCAGAGAGATTGGGAGACGGCGCGCGCAAGCTTGACGGATGAGGATCCGCTCAAGCCGCATGCCGCCTGGATTGACGAGCTGGCCGAGCGTTATGGAACCCGGCTGGACGAAGCGGAGGCGAACCGGGTCATCCGCCAGGATATCGGCTGCAAGTTCGTCGAAATTCTCGGCCATGCCGGCGTCTTCAAGCGGGATCGCGCGGGACGCGAAGCTTGCGCCCGCTTCCTGGCGCAAGCCGGGTTCAAGGCGCAGGGCTGAGCCGGCTCTGCTGGCTGGAACGGAGCGCGCTACCGTACGTGCCGGAAGATTTGCGGGATGTGCGGAAAGATGCGATATATTTTCGAGAGATATGTAACAGGACAGGAGGTCCATCGATGACACAAGTGCAGATCGGCGTCATTTCCCATGAGCGGTGGGGAGAGAGCTTGAAGCTGGAGAACGGGATGTATACCGTTATCGTTCCGCTCGGCTTCGGCATCCGGATTATGCATCTGAGCCTTAAGGGCGGCGAAAACGTCTTTTTCGAGGATACGGAAGGAGCGGTCATGCATCAGGGCGAGGAATTCGCGGCGCTGGGCGGGGAAGGCTGGAAGCTGCGCGGCGGGCATCGGCTGTGGGCAAGCCCGGAGGTATACCCGCGCACATATGGCCCGGATGACAAGCCGATTCAATATGTCCTTGCCGGGCACGGAGTGAAACTGATCGCTCCCGTGGAGCCGTGGACGCAGACAGCCAAGGAGGTCGAGCTCCAATTCCGGGACGATCGGATTGAGGTCATCCACCGGATAACCAATCATGGGCCATGGCCGATTGAACTGGCGCCGTGGGCGCTGTCTGTCATGGCGCCGGGGGGAACGGCCATCGTGCCGCAGACGAAGCGGGAGACCGGGTTTCTCCCGAACCGAATCTTCGCGCTGTGGCCCTACACGAAGATGAATGACGAGCGTGTCGATTGGGGCGATGATGTCATTCAGGTCCGCCAATGCGCCGAGATCGAGCGGGCGTTCAAATTCGGCACGCACAACGAGGAAGGCTGGGCGGCATATGTCGTGAACGGCACCCTGTTCGAAAAAAGCTATGAACCGCAGCAAGAAGCCGCCTATCCCGACTTCGGATGCTCCTTCGAGCTGTATACGAACGACAAAATTTTGGAGCTGGAGACGCTTGGCCCGCTCGCGGCGTTGGCCTCTGGCGGACAGGCCGTTCACAAGGAGATATGGAAGCTTGCTCCTTGCACGGATATCGGACAATATCTCAAGACGAAATTGAATTTGATAGAATCGAAATCTTAAATTTTCATAATCTTCACGGTCTATGGAAAAAGACAACCCTGTCCCGCATGGCTCGAAGCCGCTGCGGGGCAGGGTTTTTGCCTGTTTAGGAACGGCTAACGGCCATTTCGCGTCCGGCGATGGAAAGGGTTTCACAAGTAGGCTGGTTTATGTTATTAATAGAGAGGGACGAAAAAATGGAAAACCCTCTCATTGCGGCGAAATGCCGACGGGGGCCGATTTTGGACGTTCCGGGGGACGGTGCGCGGTCCGGCGGGGCTGGGCGGAATAGGGATTTTGCCTTGCCCGGACGCCTGTTGGGACAGGCTGCATAGGAACCCGCCAATAACGCAGCACTTTCAGGGAGTGTGGATAATGGCTAAATCGTTAGGATCGAGTACGAACATTATTATTCGCTTGGAAATCGACAAAAATGTGTGCACCTTCGCCCAAATTGCAGCCGCCATCGGCGAGAGCGGGGGCGATATCGTGGCCATCGACGTCATTCGCGGCACGCCGGTATCCACAGTCCGAGATATTACAGTCAACGTATATGACGGCAGTGTAGGGGATCGGGTCGTGAAGCGTCTGAAGCAGCTTCGAGGCGTGAAGGTCGTGAACGTCTCCGATCAGACGTTCCTGCTTCACCTCGGGGGCAAGATCGAGATGCAGCCCAAGGTTCCGATTCGGAACCGCGACGACTTGTCCCGCGTCTATACGCCGGGCGTGGCCCGGGTGTGCATGGCGATCCATGAGGATCCGTCCAGCGCGTTCACGCTGACGATCAAGCGGGATACGGTGGCGGTCGTCTCCGACGGCACCGCGGTGCTCGGCCTGGGCGATATCGGCCCGATGGCGGCGATGCCGGTCATGGAAGGCAAGGCGATGCTGTTCAAGCAATTGGCGAACGTCGACGCGTTCCCGATCTGCCTGGACACGCAGGATACGGATGAGATCGTGCGGACGATTCAGGCGATTGCCCCGGCCTTCGGCGGCATTAATCTGGAGGACATCTCGGCGCCGCGCTGCTTCGAGATTGAGCAGCGGCTGAAGGAGAACCTCGATATTCCGGTCTTCCATGACGATCAGCATGGAACCGCTGTCGTCCTGCTCGCGGGCCTGCTTAATGCATTGAAAATTGTGGACAAGAAGCTGGAGGATTGCAAAATCGTCCTGTGCGGGATCGGCGCGGCGGGCATGGCGTGCACCGATATATTGCTCGCGGCGGGCGCAAAGAATATTATCGGCGTCGATCGCCACGGAGCGCTGGTCCGCGGCGTGCAGTACGAGAACGAGGCATGGAATAGCTACGCCGCCAAGACGAATCCGAACGGCGAGGAGGGCGGCATTCAGGACGTCATCAAGGGGGCGGATGTGTTCATCGGCGTCTCGGGTCCTGGCGTGCTGAAGCGGGAGCATGTGGAGACGATGAACGCGGATCCCATCATCTTCGCGATGGCGAACCCGATGCCGGAGATCGATCCGGACGAGATCGAGGATATGGCCCGCATCATTGCGACGGGCCGTTCCGATTATCCGAACCAGATTAACAACGTGCTCTGCTTCCCGGGCCTGTTCCGCGGCCTGCTGGATTGCCGCGCGTCCAAAGTGACTTATAACATGAAGCTGGCGGCGGCCCAGGCGATAGCCGAGGTCGTCTCCGAAGAAGAACTGAATGAAATGTATATTATTCCGAGCGTATTCAACCCGCTTGTCGTGACGAAGGTGCGGGACGCCGTCGTCAATGCGGCCTATGAGGACGGCGTGGCGCGCCGCCGCGATTATCGGGAAAACACGGGCAAGCAGTAGCTGCTGACAGACAATGGCGAGCTGGGGCGCCATGGTGTCTCATTCAACCGTCTGTGCTCGCAAGCGTGCCAGACAGCCATCTTCTCTTCACTATGAGGGAAGGTGGCTTTTTTCGATCGAATCGATAAAAAGGTTTCCATACGGCGTTTTTATTGCGAAAAGTATTGACGTCGGCGAAGAAAAAATGAGAGGGGCTCGAACAGATGAGAGCAAAACGTCATGTCATCCTGGCATCCGCGCTGGTCATGGCGCTGCTGATATTGAACGCATGCGGAAGCCAGACGCCGGGAGAAGGAACGGCGGAGCAAGGAGACACGGGCAACGGGGGGAAAAGGTTAAAATCGGGGTGACGCAGGTCGTGAACCACGCCTCGCTCGATGAAGCGTACAAAGGCTTCGTCCAGGCGTTGAAGGACAATGGCTATACGGAAGGGGACAACCTGGTCATCGATTAACAGAATGCCTAGGGCGATCCTACGAACGCGCGACTATCGCGCAGAAGTTCGCCCCGGGCGGGGTTGATCTCGTGCTGGGCATCGGGACGTCCGTCTCCCAGGCTGCGGCGAAGGAAGTGAAGGACGTGCCCGTCCTCTTCACCGCGGTCACCGATCCGGTCGGAGCTGGTCTGGTGCAAGGATTCGGTCAAGAACGGCGGCGTCGCTTCCTTCGGGTTCGAATATTACGCTCTCGGCTACACGACGGGCAAAATGGCCGTCGATATGCTGAAGCACGGCAAGAAGCCGGAAGACACGCCGGTGCAAATTCCGGAATCTCTTGATCTCGGTTGACAAGCTGCTGCGGGAGTTTGAACGTCCGCGGCGAGAAATTTGTCGATGATCGTGTGGTTTTGGGAGGATAATTTCCGGATATTTTATCACGAAATGCCAAAAATGTGATACAATCCATGAAGGTTACTTAGAAACGACAACAGGAACAAATTGTCGAAAAGAGGGGGACGCTCATGAATTGGTTCAATCGCAGTATGATTCCGAGAATGATCGCTGTATTGTTCATATTAATTATGGCAATCAGCGGCTTTTTCATTTTCCGCGAGTATGACAGCGAGAAGTCGCTCTATATGAATTTCCTGCATGAACGGCAGGAGCTCATCGCGGAAATGAAGCTCGATGACATGATGGGCGCGATCAAGCAGGCAGCGAGCATGGTCCAAAACAAACCGATCAACGAAGAAATGACAGACTCACTTTTCCGCATGCTGCGCGGCCGCATGAATAAGATCGTGGGCGACGACGCGGTGAATGCTTTTCTTATCGTTAAGGAGAACGAGGCGAAGGACGGAGCGCCGGCCTTCCGCATTCTTCAAGCCAACGACAACCTGGAGTCGCTGGGCTTCAAGCCGAATACGGCATATGACATTCCTGCGGCCATGCAGGATGCTTTCCTTAAGCTGACCAAGGCAGACAATACGATGATGACCGATGAATTCGAAATCGGCGATGCGGTGTATATTAGCGGCTTAACGGAGATTCGAGACGATCTCGGGCATAGCATGGCCTACCTGGTTACCGATTATGATTATTCCATCGTTAAAGGAATGTTGACGAGCTTCCTGACCGAAGCGATTCTCATCGGGGCGGTCATCGGATTAATCGGCGTCATTTTGGTGGGCTTGTATGTGCAGCGCCGCCTGAAGCCCTTGAACGATATCCATAAGCTGGCGGAACAAGCGGCGAACGGAGACTTGACCGTGAAGCTCGCTTCGAAGCGGCAGGATGAGATCGGGCGGCTGGCCGGCGTGTTCAACCGGATGACGGAGCGGCTGAGCGGGCTGCTGGGGGAAGTGCAGCGGGCCGCGAAGGATGTCTCTTCGTCGTCGCTTGAGCTGCAGCGCGGCGCCGAGGAGACGGCGATTGCCGCGCAGGAAGTGGCGAGCGCGATGTCCGAGGTGGCGAACGGCGCGCTGGAGCAGCAGCAAAGCGCCGAGCGGACGAAGTCGGCCATGAGCGAGATTACGGCCGGCGCCCAGCAGATCGCCAGCACCTCGGAGCAGGTCGCCGAATGGATGCGGGAAGCGGCCGCTCAAGCGGGGGAAGGCCGTACCATTGTCGATGAGACGGTCGTGCAGATGGAGCGCATCGACGCGGCTTCCGCCGACACCAATCAGGCTATCGCGGATTGGACGGAGGCGGTGCAGCAGATTTCGGGCGCGGTCGTGTTCATCCAGAATACGGTGAAGCAGACGGAATTGCTGGCGCTGAACGCCTCGATCGAAGCGTCGCGCGCGGGAGAGCATGGACGCGGCTTCCAGGTCGTCGCGACGGAAATCCGCAAATTGGCCGAGCATTCGAGACAATCATTACAGTCTATTATGCAGCTTATTGATGTCATTCATACGAAGCGCGAACTGACCGAACGGGCCACCTCGCATCAGCAGGAGGCCGTACAGAAAGGCCTGGCTGCGGTAAAAACGGCGGACGAGACGTTCACGGTGATCGCCGGCGCGATCGGACAAGCCAGCTCCCGCATGGAGGAATACCGCAGCATCGCTCAGCAGATGTCGGCCTCGTGCGAAGAAGTATTCGAGCTGATTCGCCAATTGAACGAGATTGCGGAGCAATCCAATGATCATACGGCGCGCGTCGCGGCCACGACGGAACAGCAGTCGGCGTTGACCGAAGAGATTGCGGCTTCCGTCGACAGTCTGCTGGCATTAAGCCGCGATTTGCAGACGATGCTGGAGCAATTCAAGCTGAGTGGGAAGGAACAGTAATTACCTGTGGCCGGGTATGATGGAAGGAAAGGCGTCGGGGCAAGCTAATGATCGGGAGGTGAGCGGCATGCCGCATAATAAAGCAGAGCGTATTCACCAACAGCAGAACCGTTCCCGCATCATGGAGAAGATTACGCCGCTGCGGCCCGAGAAAGAGGCCGAACGCGCGCCGAGTCTGAACCGAATTCCGAAATAGAACGGCTAACCCCAACCAACCGGATTTATCTCCACTCATATCTTCACAGGAAGGAAGTGTTCACATTATGGCACACAAGCAGCAGGGACATTCCAGACAAAATACGACGACCCGGACGTCCGACGCCAACAACGCAAAAGGCAAAAAGAAATAACGGCTTGCCAGCATCATACCCACAATGAAGCGCCGCTTCCCGTGACAGGGATAGCGGCGCTTGCCGTTGAATTGCATTATGGCATCGATGGGATGGCCGCGGCCGTCTGGTTCTGCGGCGATGCAGCCTGTGCTTCGTGTGCTTCGGATGGAGCCTGGCCCGGCGCGCCCGAGCCTTGCTGCAGCTGGTACATCTTGAAGTAGCGGCCCTTCAGCCGCATCAATTCGTCATGCGTTCCTTGCTCGACAATCTCGCCGCGATGCAGCACGAGAATCAGGTCGGCGCTGCGAATCGTCGACAGCCGGTGCGCGATAATGAAGGTCGTCCGTCCCCGCTTCAGCACCTCCAGCGCTTCTTGAATAAGGGCTTCCGTCTCCGTATCGATATTGGCCGTCGCTTCATCCAGAATCAGTATCGCCGGCTCGAAGGCGAGAGCCCGGGCGAAGGAAATCAACTGTCTCTGCCCGGCAGACAAAGTGCTTCCTTTTTCAATCACCGGCTCGTCGATGCCTAACGGCAAATGCTTGAGCACCCGATCGGCGCCCACCGCATTCAGCGCTTGCTCCACCTTCTCCCGCGTGATGCGCGGATCGTTCAGGCTGACGTTGCTTGCAATCGTTCCGGTGAACAGGTAAGGATCCTGCAGCACGATACCCATATGCTCCCTAATCGATTGCTTCGGCACCGAGGCCGTCGGCGTGCCGTCGATTCGAATCTGGCCCTGCTGCGGGTCATAGAACCGGAACAGCAGGTTCATAATCGAGCTCTTCCCGGAACCGGTATGGCCCACGAGAGCAACCGTCTGGCCCGGCTTCGCCTCGAACGAGATGTCGCGCAGCACGTAATCTTCCTTGTAGGCGAAGGAGACCCGATCGAACTCGACATGTCCCTTGTACCGGGGCATCGAGCCTTCGTCCAGCGGCTCGCCCGGTTCGTCCATCAGATCGAATACGCGTCCTGCGGATACGATGGAGGAGTCGAGATTCGCCAATTGGTTCACCATGCCGGTAATCGGCTGGAAGAGACGGTTCAGCAGGTCGGCAAAGGCATACAGCACGCCGAGCGTGATGACGCCGCTGCCGCTCAGCGACGCACCGCCAAAAAACCAGAGCACGACCGCGAAAGCGATATTCCGCAGCACGTTCACCAGGTTATGGGACGTGAACGCGTTCAAATTAAGCATTTTGTTCTGATAGGATAAGTACTCCTCGTTCAGCTCCTCGAATTCATTCATCGTATCCTTCTGGCGGCGGAAGGAGCGAATGACCGGAATCCCTTGGATGGATTCGTTGATCATGGCATTGATGGAGCTCAGGCGCGAACGTATCTTTTTGTTGTATTTCGTCGCGAATTTACGATACAGCACAACCCACAAATAGATGAGCGGCAAAATGAACATGCAGATCAGTGCGAGCTTCACGTCCAAAATGAATAAGGCGACATAAATTCCGGTAATGGTAATGATCCCGGACGTGAAGCTTTCCAGCACGGACAAGAACAGATCTTTGACCGCTTCGGTATCATTGGTGACCCGGGACACGACTTTGCCGGCAGGCAAATTATCGAAGTACGGAATCGGCAGACGCTGCACATGGGCATACACATCGCCGCGCAGCTTGCGGATGACCCGGTTCGCCGCTGTCTGCAGCCCCATAATCTGGCCGTAGCTCGCGGCTACGCTGACCAGCAGCAGCCCGATATAGAGGGCCATATTTTGAATAATGCTGATGATCTCCGGCTTATAGAACGTGAGCAGTTGGCTCAAGCTCATGGGTGAAGCCGGCACGGACCAAGTGTCCGCTCCGTTCCGAATCGTCAGCATGCCGCCTTCGAATTGGCGTTCTCCCGTCTCGGAAGGGATCGGTCCATCCACGAACACGAACTGCGTTCCTATCTGAAGAATGCGGACCTGGTCTCCCTTCGCTTCCCCCTCCGAGAAGCGATCCTCCCGCTTAAAGTGGCGCCCTTCATACAGAATGGCGCCGTTCGCTTCCGCGGATGTCTCGTAGTACGGCTTCTCGATGCCGAGGATATGCTTATCGATTATATTTTTCGCAATGAACGGCCCGGACAGCTCGGCGGCGACGGCCACCGTAAGCATAAGCAGTCCGATGATAAAGCTCGTTTTGAACTGCAGGGCGTACAGCCACAGGCGCCTGCCGACATGTCTCGGATTCGCCGTCTGTTGTTCTGCTTCCATATATGAAATCCTCCCGTAATCGTAATGCCAGTTCGCAGGGACGGCCGGGCAAGTTCTATAGCCCGGATTCCAGCTGCTGGCGCTCGTACTGCTCCTTGTACCAGCCGTCCTGCTTCAGCAAGTCGTCATGCGTGCCCTCTTCGACAATCTTGCCGTCATCCAGCACGATGATCCAATCGGCGTGCTCAACGGCCGATAACCGATGCGTCGTAATCAGGGTCGTCTTGCCCGCGCGCTGCTCGCGAATGTTGCTGATAATATTCGCTTCGGTGCGCGCATCGACGGCAGAGAGGGCATCGTCGAGAATCAATATTTCCGGATCCTTGATGAAGGCCCGCGCCAGGGAGACCCTCTGCTTCTGGCCTCCGGACAGAGCGACGCCCCGTTCCCCGACCAATGTCTCCACCCCGTGCACAAGCGTCGGCACATCATGGGTGAAGGAGGCGGTCTCGATCGCATTCATGACGTCGTCGTCACCCGTGCCGGAGCGGCCGAATAAAATATTTTGCTTAACGGTCTTGGAAAACAAAATCTGTTCCTGCGGCACATACCCGATCCAGCTGTGCAGCCGATCGATCGGAATCTGCTCCGCCGGGATGCCATTAATGCGGAAGTCGCCTTCCCCGACCGGATATTCCCGCAGCAGCTGCTTGACGAAGGTCGACTTGCCGCTTCCGGTCCGGCCGACGATGCCGAGCGTCTGCCCTTTGCGCAGCGTCAGAGCGCCGAGATTCAGGTTGTCTGTCGTCGAACTCGGGTAGCGGAACTTGTAGTTGCTCCATGTCAGCGTCTCCGGCACGGCGACATCCTTCGTATGCTCGCCGTCCTGCACGTCCGGCGTATAGTTCAGCACCTCGTTGACCCGATCGAGCGAGGAGTTGCCGCGCTGCATCACGTTAATCAGGTTGCCGATGGCGAACATCGGCCAGATCATCATTCCAAGGTACATATTGAACGCGAGCAGCTCCCCGAGGGACAGCTCGTTATGAATAATGAGATAGGCTCCGTAGCCGAGCCCGATCACGTAGCTCAGACCGATGAATAGCCGGATCGTCGGATCGAACAGAGCGTCCACCCGGGCGACGGCAAGGTTCTTGTCATAGACGTCCTGGGTAATGTCGCGGAAGCGGGCTTCATCCGAAGTCTCCTGCACGTAGGCGCGGATGACGCGCACGCCGCCGACCGATTCCAGCACTTGATCGTTCATATTTCCGAACGCATCTTGGGCGATCATGTAGCGTTCATGAATCTTCTTGCCGAACACATTCATGGCGATGGCGATGAACGGGAGCGGCAGCAAGGCGGCCAGCGTCAGCTTCCATTGAATCATGAACATCGCGAACAGCACGATGAGCAGGAACGCTGTCGAGTCCGTCAAGGTGAGCATGCCGAATCCGGCCGTCTGCGCTACGGAACGGAGATCATTGGTCGCTCGGGCCATCAGGTCTCCGGTGCGGTTTTTCTCGAAGAACGGCGGCGTCATTTTGAGAAAATGTCGCATCAGCTTGGAGCGAAGCTTGCGCTCTACCAGGTTCGCTCCGCCGAAAATCTGATACATCCACACATATGTGATGGCGTAAATGACGACCATCGTACCCAGTATGAGGAGAAGATAGGAGGTCAATTTGTTCCATGTAATGTCCCCGCGTACGATGGAATCGATGGCTTCCCCCAGGATGCGAGGGGGGACGAGCTCGATGATGCCGACCACGATCAGCATCACGACACCTACAATATACCTCGTCTTATGTTCTTTGAAGAACCAGCCGAGCTTGAATAAAACCGATAGCATCATGTCACTTCCTTGTCTTTTGGCAAAATGGGAAAAACAAAAAAGGCATATCGTTCGTGAACGATATACCTTGGGTTGCGTAAGGTGATATGTACGAGCGATGTGGCGCCCGCATGACGAGGAAGCAGCATCGGCTTGCTCATTGTCGGCAAGTTCGATGGGACAGCGAGTGATCCGATCATTCGCCGCGCTTCCCGCTTCAGAATTGCGCTCTTCTCCTCAACAAGGAGGAACGCAGCTTCCGGCAGGGCTCCTGCGATATGAAGTTCGAGGCCGCGCCGCAAGCGCCGCATGTGCCAAAACAATTGCATTACGCATTGGATTTACCTGCCTTTCTGAAGTAGTGTGGATAGGCTGCGCATCACCGCGCTACCGTATCTGTTTGTAGATTCTAGCATCGAGCTTCCGGCATTGTCAACCATTTTTTTGAAATGAACGCCGCGTGCCGTGTTCCCGTATGTCCCGGAGCCCTCTCCATTGCCGGATCGTCCGCTTTCGTCGTATGATGGATGGTGGCGAAGCAAGCGGACGATGTCTCATTCGGTCAAGGACGAGCAGACGCTTCCTGACGATGGGCCGAAGGGCCCGAATGACCATCCGGGAACGGAACGGGGGATGGTCCGAGCCGGTCTATTCAAGAGCGGCCGAGCAGCAGCGACAAGATGCCCGCCGCGATCAGCGGCCCGACCGGAACGCCGCGGAACAGCGCGACGCCGAGCACGGTCCCGATGAGCAATCCGGCGACGACGGTCGGCGATTGCGTCATCAGATGAGCGCCACGGCCGCCCAGGTAAGCGACCAGCATCCCGACCGCGACGGCCAGGAGCGACTTCCAATGCAGGAACGATTGCAAAATCGTCTCGATGGACATGGAGCCGCTCGCGATCGGGGACATAACCCCGACGGTAAGAATGATAATTCCGATCGTGAGGCCGTATTTCTCTATCCAGGGGAACAGGGTCTGCAAATGGGTGACGCGCAGCAGCAGCAGGATCACCATCGCGATCGTGACGGTCGAGTTGCCGCTGATGATGCCCAGTCCGGCCAGCCCCAATAAAATAAGCGAAGAAATATCTAATTGCGTCATTCGAATCGCAGCTCCTTTCATGACAGCACAAGGATAGCATATTTAAACCAAACTTGAAAATGAGCCATCGGAGGTGGAGGTATGAGCAACACATTATTGCTGACCGGCTTCGATCCGTTCGGAGGCGAGTCGATCAATCCGTCCTGGGAGGCGGTGCGCGCGCTTGACGGCGCGGCGCTGGGACGGTATCGGGTGCAGGCGGCGCAGCTGCCGACTTCCTTCGCGCGGGCCGGGGCGACGCTGCGCGAAGCGATGGCCGGCTGCAATCCCGCGGCCGTCATCTGTGTCGGACAAGCCGGCGGTCGCCCGGACATTACGCTGGAGCGCGTAGCGATCAATCTGGCGGATGCCCGGATTAAGGACAATGACGGCGATCAGCCGACGGATGATGAGGTCGTGCCGGGAGGCCCAGCCGCCTATTGGACGACGCTGCCGGTGAAGGCGCTGCGGCGCGCCGTGCTGGAAGCGGGCATTCCGTGCTCGGTGTCGTATACGGCCGGGACGTTTGTCTGCAACGCCATTTTCTATACGCTAATGCATGAGCTGGCCGGCCGCCGGGAAGCGGAGCGCATCCCGGCGGGATTCATCCATATCCCATTCTTGCCACAACAGGCAGCCGCTTATCCCGGCAAGCCGAGCATGTCGCTGGAGTCGATCGTGCAAGCGCTGCGCACCGTCGTCCTTCACGCGGATGCGGAGGAGGAGCGGGGCAGCAGCGCAGGGACTTTGCACGGCTGAGCCCGTACGGGAAGCGGAGCGTCACGCCCTGCATTCCCGCGTTGACGGAATAGGCACGCGCGCATCGTTGGCGGAACAGGCAAGCCAAAAGGGGCCCAAGCGGGCCCCTTTTCTTATTTCAGATCTTCGATAGAGTTGATGTCCATGTAAGCCGGGACAACGAGACCGATTTTCGTGCCGTCCAGGTTCGGACCGAGATCATCGATTTGATCCTTGAATTTGTCATAATAGTCTTTGTGCGTCGTCGGGAGCCATGCAGCTACAATTGCATCGACATCCCCATTGGCGACGCCCGTCCACATTGGACCGGCTTCGACCTGGAGCAGATCGACTTTATAGCCGAGCTTTTCCTGCAGCACATACGCGATGACGTTCGTGCTTGCAATCTCCGAATCCCAGGCCACATAGCCGAGCTTCAGCTTTTTGCCGTCTGCAGGCTGTGCGCCTTCGATCCACTTGTCCACCTTGTCCGCATTCGCGTCGACCCATTCTTTGGCGGCTTCTTCCGGGTTCTTGCCGTCATGAACGGCAACCATGACCTGCGCCATGTCGTCTGCCGTCCATTCGAACTGATCGAGCACCTTATGCGCGTTCGGATCGTCTTCCTTCAAGCCTTTCCGGGCGATCGTATGGATCTGCTCATCTCCGCCGTAGACCCCTTTCGGATCCTCCAAATATTTCAGATCATATTTGGCGAATTTCCAATGCGGCGTCCAGCCCGTAATAATAATCGGCTCCTGCTTCTTGATCGCTTTGTCCAAGGCCGCGGTCATAGCGGCGCCAGATCCCTCGACGAGCTTCCATTTGTCGAGGCCGTATTCCTGGAGCGCTTTTTCCGTTGACTGCATAATCCCCGCACCGGCGTCGATGCCGACGATTTTGTAATCGACGGACTCGCCAACGCTTGCCGTCTGATTGTCGCCGGCAGAAGAGCCGTCCGCTCCTCCAGATGGGCTGGAAGAACCCGAACAGCCTGCAAGCGTCCACCCGATCATCGCGATAAGTCCCAACAGCATCCAACGTCTCGTTCGATTATGCTTCATGCACATCACGCTCCTTGTTTTTTGGATTTATTTTTTTTGAAACTATGCTGAGAGAACCGGTCCAAAATAATGGCCAGCAGCACGACAGCGAGGCCCGCCTCGAAGCCTTGGCCGATTTTCAGCTGAGTAACGGAACGATAGACTTCGGCCCCAATCCCTTGGGCGCCGATCATGGAGGCGATGACGACCATGGACAGCGACAGCATAATCGTCTGGTTCACGCCCGCCATCAAGGTCGGCATGGCGACCGGAAGCTGTACCTTCCATAAGGTCTGCATCGGCGTGGAGCCGAAGGCGGAAGCGGCCTCCATCATGTCTTCAGGCACTTGGCGAATGCCGAGCTCGGTCAGCCGGATCGTCGGCGGCACGGCAAAGATGACGGATGCAATGACGCCAGGCACGATGCCGAGCCCGAACAGAAAGACAGCCGGAAGCAAATAGACGAAGGCAGGCATCGTCTGCATGAAGTCAAGCACCGGCCGCACAATTCGGGATACATTGTCCGAACGTCCGCAGGCGATTCCAAGCGGAATGCCGATCACAATAGACAACATAGTCGATACGATGACGAGGGCCAGCGTGCTCATCGTCGGCTCCCAATAGCCGAGGGCTTCGATGATGAACAGTCCGATCAAGGTCAGTAAGGATAGGGACCAACGTCCGATCAGAAAGGCGAGCACGGTAAAGATCGCAATTAAAATGTAAGCAGACGGCCAGGTAAGCAGATCGGTGATGCTTTCGACGCTGCGTTCAATTAATTTGGATAGAAATTGGAAAAATCCGTCGGCGTTCGTTCCGAGCCAGTTCACTCCCTCTTCGACCCAATTACCTATCGGCAGTCGCATGCGACATCACCATCCCTTCCGTGTCTGTTGCGGTTGCATCCGCTCCAGTCGCTTCGTTCGTTCCATTCGGAACATTGCCGGCCAGCGCGCCGAGGACCGCTCCGCGCACAATCGCGCCCATCAGCCTGCCGTCCGGCTGGACGACTGCGATTGGAAGCTTGGCTTCGCCCGACAACGCGAACAAGTCGTTCAGCAGCACATCCGGCGATACGGTAGGGACGTCGGTGAACATGACTTCCTGCAACGACTTGCCGCCGCGTGCTGCCTCACTGGCCTGCTCGGCTGTAACGACCCCTTGAAGTGACTTATCTTTGCCCACGACGAACAGGGTTGAGATGCCGATATCCCGCATCAGCTGCAGGGCGACGCGTGGTCCCCGGTCAAGGGATACCGTCTCGGGCCGGCGCATGATGTGCGCTGCCGTCAGCACCTTCGATAAGTCCACTCCTTCAACGAATCGCTCCACGTATTCGTCTGCCGGATCCATCAGCATTTGTTCCGGGGTCCCGATCTGGATCAGCTTCCCGTCTTTTAACAACGCGATTCGATCTCCGATGCGGAGAGCTTCGTCCAAATCATGGGTAATAAAAATGATTGTTTTATGCATTTTTTGCTGCAATTCGAGGAGTTCGTCCTGCATATCCCGCCGGATAAGCGGATCGAGCGCACTGAATGCTTCATCCATCAGGAGAACATCCGGATCGTTGGCCAGCGCTCTGGCCAGTCCAACCCGCTGCTGCATGCCGCCGCTCAACTCGTCGGGATATTTCTGCTCCCAGCCTTCGAGTCCGACCAATCCGAGAGCTTCCCGCGCCTTGCGGTAGCGTTCTTCCTTCGCCATACCTTGAATTTCGAGGCCATATGCGGCATTGTCGAGGACGGTCCGATGAGGGAAGAGTGCGAACTTCTGGAATACCATGCCGATCGTCTTGCGGCGAACTTCCCGCAGCTCCGACTCGCTCAGCTTGGAGATGTTCCGATCTTTCAACCAGATATCTCCGTCCGTCGGCTCGATTAGACGATTGAGCATTCGCACCAGCGTGGACTTTCCGCTGCCGGAGAGGCCCATGATAACAAAGATTTCGCCTGGCTCGACGGAGAAAGAGACCTGATTGACGGCAACGGTCGCTTGTTTTTCTGTGGCGAGCCGTTCCCGGGACCACCCTTGCTTCAGCAGAGTGAGCGCGCGCTGCGCTTGCGGACCGAATATTTTGGTCACTCCGTTGACTTTAATGATAGACAATCGTTTCACCTCTCTAGTCTTGCCCGAATTCGTTTTACCAACGCTTTCTATTGTAACCTTTGAAAATTTTCAATAACAACCTTTAAAACCGTTTGTAAATTACGTTCAGTAAAAACTGTACAAACTTATGCTGTCATATGCTCAGCTTTCCTAAAGAATGCTGACCTATCCGGTGCTTTACTTTTGAATCTATCTCTCATACAATGTTCGATGACGCCTTGTACCGTTAGGAGATGCGGGATTGCCGAGCCGTCCCGAGTTGACCTTATCTTCCTCTATAATCAATGACTACGGTATCATGTATAAGGAGTCGAATAACTAGCAGCAGCCAGGTTCGGCACAGGAGGAATTAGCACATGGCAACGTTCGCGCAGTTGACGCAGGAACAACAAGGGGCGGTGGAAAAAGCTCGCAATCGTGTCATAGAAGCGATCGGTCAAAATATGGACCTATACGGAATGACCCAATCCACAGGCCATTTGTACGGTTTGTTATTTTTCAGCGATCATCCGATGACGCTGGATGAGATGGGCAAGGAAATGGCAATGAGCAAGACGAGCATGAGCACTGGGGTCCGTACGCTGGTGGATATGAAGATGGTGCACAAGGTATGGGGCAAAGGCACGCGAAAAGACTTGTATGAAGTGGAGCCGGACTGGTACCAGACCTTCGCCGATTACTTCGGCATTGGCGCAAGGCCATCGAAGTGAACTTATCCGCCATTCGGCGTTCCAAGCGAGAACTGGAGAACCTGCTCGCAGCGCATGGCGAGGACGAGACGCTGCGCGGCATTGTTCAGGCGGATATTGCCAAGATGCAGGAAGCGGAGCAGTATTACCACTGGCTGGATCAATTAATAGACGCACTGGAGAGCGGCGAGATTTTTTCTTTTATCCCGAAGCCGGGAGCTCCAGAATAAACATAATATTCGCAGAAAAAGACGGCCGAGAAACCGTCTTTTTTTAATGAATGGTCTCCTTCTGCCTCTTATGAACGCTATCCCCGTCGCGCAGGAGAGGTTGGTGTCCTCGTTCGCGCTTATGCTCGTTATCCCCGCTGGGCAGGAGGTGGTATATCCTCGTTCGTACTTATGGCCGCTATCCCTATTGCGCAGGAGAATGGAAATATCCTCGTTGGTGCTTATGGTCGTTATCCCCGCCGCACAGGAAATTCCCCCGGCTGAAGGTGGTGCTTGTCGAGGGCGGCATTGCCTGGCTGCCGCCGCTGATGTGGCGGCTCGACAAAAATTACAAGGCGCTCCGCTCCACCGTGCCGTGGCTGACGAAGATGCCGAGCCGGTATGTCGCGGAGCATTGCTTCCTGACGACGCAGCCGATCGAGGAGCCGGACAACCCGCAGCATCTGGTTGGCCTGTTCAATATGTTCGATGCGGAGAACATGATTATCTGCTCCAGCGATTATCCGCATTGGGATTTCGATGCGCCGGACAGGATTCTGCGCAAGCTGAAGCCGGAAGCCCGGCGCAAAATCTTTTACGAGAACGCGATATAACTTACCGTAAACGGAGGCCATTTATTATGGCGGTTCATTATGTGCTGGATGCGGCGGATGTTCCCGAAGGCGGTCATGCCGTCGTTGAAGTGGAAGGGCGTGAAATCGGAATTTTCCGGATCAACGGGGAGTTCTATGCGCTCCATAATTATTGTCCGCATCAAGGCGCGCCGATGTGCGCCGGTCATGTCTCCGGCACGAATCTTCCATCGGGCGTCTATGAGTATGAATACAGCCGGAAGGGCGAGATTTTGCGCTGTCCGTGGCATGGGTGGGGGTTCGATATCAAGACCGGAAAGTCGCTATTCAGCGACCGGACGCGGGTGAAGAAGTATGAGCTGGAGGTGGCGAACGGAAAAATCGGCGTCGTGTTGGGCAAGTAAGCAGGCATGGATGAGGTCTCGGGCGCACCGCAGGCACTCATTGCCAGACGGTTACAAATGATATAACATATATGTTATATCAACAAGTAAGGATGGATTGGAATGGGCTATGATTCTCGCTCCCCCTTGTATGTGCAGGTACATCGGTACATCGAAGATCGAATTCGCCAAGGCGTGTTGAAGCCGAATGACCGGATTCCGACGGAAAAGGAACTGATGGAGCAATTCAAGGTCAGCCGGATCACGGTGGTGAATGCGCTATCGGCTCTGGTGAAGGATGGCTGGATCTACCGCGTTCCCGGCCGAGGAAGCTTTGTCGCCAATGACCTGCCGGCCGATCTGAACGGGGAAGCGTCCGAACCGGCGGCCTGTGCCGTCCCGGCGGCGGGGCAGCCGAACCGGACAGAGCCTGTTCCGGGCCGTACGATCGGCTTAGTGATGCCGACGTTGGAGGATTATTTCGCGATGCGTCTCATCAATGCGATTCAAGATACGCTGCGGGCCTATGGCTATTCGCTGGTGATCGCGTTCAGCGGCGGCTCCAAGGAGCGGGAGGAGCAGCAGATCCGCGATTTTATCGCGATGGGCGTCAGAGGTCTGCTGCTGTTCCCGGCCGATGAAGAAACTTATAATGAAGAAATTTTGTCGTTGAAGGTCAACGGATTTCCGTTTGTGCTGATCGATCGGTATTTGCGGGGCGTCGAGACGCATTTTGTCTGCTCGGACAATCGGGCCGGAGCCCGGATGGCGGTCGATCATCTGTGGGAGAACGGCCATCGCCATATTGCGATCTGCACGAATGCGTATCGGGAATGCGTCAGCGTTCATGATCGGATCTCCGGTTATATGAGCGCCTTTGAACGGCATGGCGGCATGATCAACCCGTCGCTTATCGTGACCGGCTTCTCGCTCCCCGCCGGGGAGGAAGGGGACGATTCGGAGCTGGCGCGCCATATGAAGAGCGGGATCGCGAGCGCGTATATCGCGCTGGACGGGAAGCTGGGCATGCGGATGACACAGATGGCGAAGCGGTTCGGCTTGCGGGTGCCTGAAGATATTTCGATCCTCACCTTCGACAATCCGGAGAACGATGAAGATGAGGAGAGCTTTTTCACTTATATTTACCAAAATGAAATGGAAATCGGGCGGCAGGCAGCGACGATTCTGACTGAGATCATCGAGCGGCGGGAGACGGACGGCGAGTACCGCAAAGTCATTCTCCAGCCTGAGCTGATCATCGGCCGTTCGACCGGGCCTTGCTTGCGTCCGAATCATGCGCGCCCCTAGAAAAATCGCCAATCCCGTGAACGGAGATTTGGCGAATCTTGCTTTTTGCCATCGTATCCATGGCCTTTAAGCGGTCTTCATATTTGCACCAAGGTGAGTACGGCGAAGAAATGAGCGACCGAGCCGGCTAGCACGAATAAACGCCAAATCATATGATGAAACGGAAAGCCCCGCCACACATAAAATACGGTTCCTGCCGTATAAAGCAGCCCTCCCGCAACGAGCAAGATTAACCCGGTTCCGGGCATTGCCGCCGACAGCGGGTTCCATGCCATTACGATAAGCCAGCCCATGGCGATATAGAGGAAGGTCGACAGGAAGAGAAAGCGCTTCGTGAAGAAGGCCTTGAACACGATCCCGGCCACGGCCAGCGTCCAGACGACCGCGAACAGGCTCCAGCCCAGCATCTTCGGCAATGCGATGAGGACAAACGGAGTGTACGTTCCGGCGATAAAGACATAGATCGAGGCGTGATCGAACGTCTCGAACAGATCCTTCACCCGGCCTTCGGGGAAGCTGTGCACCAAGGTCGACGATGTATAGAGCAGCAGCATGGAAATGCCGTAAATCGTAAAGCTGACGACGTGAATCGGTTCGCCATACAATGCGGCGAAGACGATAAGCAGGGTCAAGGCGGCAACGCTGAGAATCGCGCCGATGCCATGGGTGATGGCGTTGGCGATCTCTTCACCCCGCGTATAGGTATGGGTATTGGCCATAAGCGAATCTTCCTCTCTTCCGGCTGGAATTCTATACCTTCATTGTATAAGACGATGGGGGCCTCTGCAAATCCTTGCGAACGGCTTTACTTATTTTTAACTGTCCAAAGACGGTTATGTATGTTGTTAGCGGAAACAAGCGTTCAGGCTGGATACTCTGGAGAGGGGGACAGGGATGAGCAGACTGGTTATAGGAACGGCAATCGGTTGTGCCGCGGCCGCGGCGTTGATGCTTCTCTATGCGTATATCGGAGAGTTCGCTTACTTCATCGGCATCGGAGCGGTGATTGGAATGATGAGCGTGGCGCTGATGAATCAGCGGGGGCAGGTCAATGCGAAGCAGCGTCAAGCGATGCGGCGGCAGGAGTGGATGGAACGGAACCGGAGCCGCGTGGAGCAGGAATCGGCAGAAAAATAAGGAACAGCGCCCCCGCCCTTCCGGCAGGCCATTCGGCGCTGTTCGGCTTTCTTATTCGGCACAATCTGGGTGTGCGGCTTGCGTGTCCAGGTGTTGCGGACGATGTCGGGGTTGATGCCGCCGGAACGCTCGATTTTGCGGCGTTGGCGTTTGGCTTTGCTCATGGGAGCAGCCTCCTTTACAATATACATAGAATAGGAAGAGCGAAAAAGATCCTCCATACATCAGAGTAACTCACCTTGAACGGCAATTCAAGCGAAATGGCATTCAGATTCGCAAAAGGAGCGTTAGGCCATGATTATGCGTACACGGAATGGGGAACGGGTTCTTATTCAACAGCATGACCACGGATTTCTTTCCGGAGAAGCGGCAAAGCATTTCGATCCTGCTCTGGCCGGAGGAACGGAGCGCTGGGAGGAGGTCGTATTGGCCGCCTACGAGCATGACCGCAGTTGGATCGGTCTCGATCATACGCCGATATGGAACGATGCGGATGCGGACCCATTTACGTTTATGGATTACCCGATTGTGCCGAAGCTGGCCTTTTATCGGATTGGGCTGGATGAGATCGAACAGATGAATGCGTATGCGGCGCTGCTCTGCAGCCTGCATTTCGTGTCCTTCTTCCCTACGGAGGAGCAGCCCGAGATCATCCAGTTTTTGCGGCATGAACGGGCGCGTCAGGCGCGGATTCGCGAGCAGCTGGGAGGTCTTGACGATCAAGCGGTTAAGGAGCATTTTCGGCTGCTGCAGTTCTGCGACGATCTCTCCTTATATGTCTGCCTGAATGAGCCCGGGGCAGCCAAGGAAGACGAATTTCCGTGGTACCAGGACGGCTTCGAGCGAACGGAGGCCTTCAATCCGGAGACGGGCGCCCAGCTCGTCGCGGAGTGGGCCAGCGAGACGGAGGTGCGGGTTACGCCGTTCCCGTTCATAGAGCCATTCACGACGAAGCTGCGTTCCAAGGTGGTGCCGGACGCGCTGGTTGAAGCGATAGGCATCGGCAAGGCTTACCGTCAGACCGAATGGACCGAGCAGACGTTGACTTTTATCAGGTAACAGGGAAGTCTTTTAACGGAATGATCATTTCCTTATGAATACGCCTTCATGACGGAAAGAACCCGCTGCTATGGAAGGACGGCAGAGGGTTCTTTGTGTTCCTTTTCACTGTCTGCCATGAGGGGATCATACCAATCTATTCTGTTCGCATCTATGTGATATAATCCGCGTGTGTGTAAAGCATTAAGCCCCGGGTTACCGGGTGTTATTGGCGGGCTAAAGCCCAAGTAATTAACTGCCGTGAAGGAGACAATAATACCAGATTGACCTCCTGAAGGAAGAAGGCTGCTTTGCTTATGATAGATGCGAATATTTTGCCAGTTATAGGGAAAAGTCTCAACCAGGCTGGTATTGGCATCCAAGCTGCCATCCGTAAGTACGGGAGGAGTCAGGGTTTCGACAAAAGTAAGGGAGGGACCTGAAAAATCGTAGATATCGATACGCGCGATACGGGCGTTATCTGAGAAAACCGTGAGATTTACGCTCATTCTTACCTGACTGCCCAAACTGCCGAGCGCACCGCTTCTGGCGGCAAAGGCTCTGACCTGATTGTCGGTTGTCGTTGAGTCCCATATATACTGCGGGAGTATAGCCGGAAACGTTCCATTATCATTGGTATATTTCGTGATGCTGGGCCATACGGGATAACGCGGAATGACGGTAGCCTTATTGCCCGGGGCATTGGTGACAGCCAGATTAATGGCTGTCAACTGGTCGGCTGCAACATAAGTATTGGAGCCGCTGACAACGACGGACTGTCCTAAAAAGGGCATGAATGACACCTCCCTGTAGCAAATGTGGCATCTTCATCTTAGGATATGCCAACGGGTATGGAGCGGTTTTTGTGAGTATACAGAGCAGTTGTGAATTTAACAGGCAGAGGCAGAGCAGGATGACATGCCAACGTTCAACCAGCGGCTTATGTATAGATGGATGAGTTAAAGATAAGCATAGATGAATATCGAAGCTTCAGCAGTTTATACTTGTGGCGTAGTCGTCCGGCGCGACTTCGCCCGATCACCGTGCTTCGATCGCGAATTTATTGTACAATAAAGGAAACTCTACCTGACGCACGGACATGCTTAACCTGATCGCCGGATACTCTTGTCTTCGGCACGATACGGGTAGCGCGTCCGAGGCTAGTGTGAAGCGTCAAGTTCTGTTTCTATGTGACCCGGCCGGTGTGGCTTACCGGGTTCGAGGTCATCCATTCCACGGAAAGGAAGGAGAAACACCGATGAACAAAGAACAATTGGAGCGAATTCATACGGGAAAGGGTTTTATTGCAGCGTTGGACCAGAGCGGCGGAAGCACGCCAAAGGCGCTGCTCCAGTATGGCATTAAGGAAGACAGCTACTCGAATGACGAAGAAATGTTCGAGCTGGTTCATGCCATGAGAACGCGGATTATTAAAAGTCCGGCATTTGATTCGAAGTATATTTTGGGCGCTATCTTGTTCGAGAATACGATGGATCGCAAGATTGATGATCAATTTACCGCCGATTATCTGTGGGAAGAGAAAGGCATTGTCCCCTTTTTGAAGGTCGATAAGGGACTGGCCGAGCTGGAGAATGGCGTTCAGTTAATGAAGCCGATCCCGGATTTGAACGACCTGTTGAAGCGGGCGGTGGATAAACATATTTTTGGCACAAAAATGCGTTCGGTAATTAAAGAAGCCAACGCGGATGGAATTCGTAACGTCGTCGAGCAGCAGTTCGACATCGGCAAACAAATCTTGTCGACGGGGCTCGTTCCGATTATTGAGCCAGAGGTCGATATTTACAGCAAGGATAAGCAGCAATCGGAGCAAATCTTGAAAGATGAGCTTCTCAAGCAATTGTCCGCTCTCGATAAGGACGTACGCGTGATGCTGAAGCTGTCCATACCGACCGAAGATAATTTTTATCGCGAGCTGATCGAGGAGCCGCATGTGCTCCGGGTTGTCGCTTTGTCGGGCGGATACGATCAAAGGGAAGCGAATGAAAAACTGGCCCGGAATCACGGCTTGATTGCCAGCTTCTCGCGCGCCTTGTCGGAGGGATTGACAGCCCAGCAGACCGACGAAGAATTCAATGCGACGCTGTCCCGCTCCATTGAATCCATTTACGAAGCATCCATAAGCTAAGCTTGCCAGAGGTTATCCTATCAAGTGTAGTAAACACGCCGCCTATCAAGGCGTGTTCAGACTGTCGACAAAGTCCTGTCGACAGTCTTTTTTTATGAGAGAACTTCAATCATTCACCGCATTAATATGGTTTACTGTAGAAAAATAATTAGTGCGGGAGTGGTTGAATATGTTGCGAAAAACGGGTTACGAAGGATGTTCTCAAATCTCCATGGTTTCCTTGAATCTGACCCGGAGTGTGGCTTGTTCGTCAAGGGGGAGAAAGAGCGTGTTTTCACCTATAGCGTTGCGGCGGATGCAGGTTACAAGACGCCAGCTATTTGCAAAACGCTTCAAGAACAAGAAAGAGCGGTCGCTTTCTATCGCGATGGGCTCGGTTTGCCGACACAAGGAATTATGGGCCAACAAACGCCCTTTTTATATGTGACAATTATGAAAACAATTTCAAAATGACGTCATAAATAAATAGATGCCGCCAATATGCTTTTATATATTGCGTATTATATATTTATATTATACATTAATTCGTAAGGATAAAATATACATCTTTGTTTTTGGGGGAGTCGAGATGAATCAAGAGCTGGGTAGTAGCGGAATGGGGAGGATAACCGTGATCACGAAAAACAAGGAAAAAACTCAATTAACCAGTGTGCATGTAGATGAATCTCACCGAAATATGGCGGTTGCCAAGCTGGTGGAGTCCGCTCTCCTGAACGGAGAAGGACATCTCACCTCGACGGGCGCGCTGCAGGTGACGACAGGCAAATATACGGGACGTTCTCCGAAGGATAAGTTCATCGTCAGGGAGCCGAGCACGGCTGACCATGTTGCTTGGGGAGAAGTGAATCAGGCTCTCACCCCCGAGCAGTTCGATTCGCTGTATAACAAAACGATCAACTATATGAAGAGCCGCAAGCTCTTCGTGTTCGACGGCTTTGCAGGGGCAGACCGGGCCTATCGCCTGCCTGTCCGCTTTATCAACGAATACGCGTGGCAAAATTTATTCGTTCGCCAGTTGTTTATTCGTCCAACGGCAGAGGAATTGCTGTCCCATGAACCTGAATTTACCGTGATTGCGATGCCTGGCATGAAGGCGGATCCGGTTGCGGACGGCACGAATTCCGAGACGTTCATTGCCATTTCCTTCGAAAGAAAGACGGTTCTCATCGGCGGAACGCACTATGCGGGCGAGATGAAGAAGTCGATTTTCAGCGTGCTGAACTATTTGCTTCCCTTCAGAGGTGTCATGCCGATGCACTGTTCGGCGAATGTAGGGGAGGCTGGAGATACGGCGTTGTTTTTCGGATTATCGGGAACGGGGAAGACGACGCTGTCGGCCGATCCGGATCGCCGCTTAATCGGCGATGACGAGCATGGCTGGTCCGATACCGGCGTATTCAACTTCGAAGGCGGCTGCTATGCCAAATGCATCGGGCTGTCGCAGGAGAAAGAGCCGCAAATCTGGAATGCGATCCGATTCGGTTCTGTCCTGGAAAACGTGTGGATTGAGGCCGGAACCGGCGAGGCGGACTACAAGAATAATGCACTGACGGAGAACACGCGGGCCGCTTATCCGATCGATTATATTCAAGGCTCGATCATACCCGGAACGGCCGGCCATCCGAATGTCATTATCTTTTTGACCGCGGATGCCTTCGGCGTGCTGCCTCCGGTGTCCAAGCTGACGAAGGAGCAGGCGATGTATCACTTCCTGTCCGGCTATACTTCCAAGCTGGCGGGTACGGAACGCGGCGTAGCCGAACCGGAAGCGACCTTCTCGACCTGCTTTGGAGGCCCCTTCCTTCCGTTGAGACCGAATGTGTACGCCGAGATGCTCGGCGACAAAATCACGAAGCACGGCGTGAAGGTTTATTTGGTCAATACCGGGTGGAGCGGCGGTCCTTACGGAATTGGCGAGCGGATGAATCTGTCGTACACCAGAGCGATGGTCAAGGCGATTATAAATGGAAGCATCGAGAAGGCGTCCTTCGCCCCTCATCCTGTATTCGGCCTCCTTATCCCTGATGCGGTTCCGTTCGTTCCCCATGAACTGCTCGATCCGAGGAACGTATGGGCGGATAAAGCGGCCTATGATCAACAAGCGAAGCAGTTGGCGCGGCTCTTTGTCCACAATTTCGAAAAATTCAGCGGCGCAGCGGATGCCATCAAGCATGCCGGCCCGCGGCTGTAACTTGGAGCGCGTTCTCGCGGGGTTGTCTCCATCGTCATCATGATGGCGTGGGGGCAGCCCCGCCGATTTTCTCCATCCTGCTCACCCCGCAGATCATCTCATCCTCCGACAGGCGAGGGAAATAAAAGTATGCGCCCGGGTTCTCCATCACAACCTGGTCCGCGGGATTGAGCAGCAGTTGGGCGGCCAGGGCGATCGCCTGCTTGGAGCCGTTGAAGACCGCAATCGGGCCCGCATCGGCCGCGATGCCCCGGGCCCGGCTTACATATTGGGCAATGCTTTCCTGGAGCCCGGCATCCTGGGAACGATTAATTCGGACGGCTGGCCGGAGCTGACTCCGCTGAATTTTGTATACCATAACGATTGCTTGTACTTTCACGGCAGCGTGGCCGGACAAAAAATGAAAAATATGAAAGCCGACCACAGAGTGACGTTTGCCGTAGCCAAGGAATACGCCATCGTTCCGTCGTCTTTTACGAATCCGGAGCTGGCCTGCCCGGCGACCGCTTTTTTTAAGTCCGTACTTATTAAGGGGGATGCCGAAGTATTGACCGATCTTACGGAAAAAGCGGAGGCGCTTTCGGCGTTTATGCGAAAGCTTCAGCCGGAAGGGGGTTATGATCCGATTGAGCCGGAGAACCCGGCTTATACCGGACAGATCAAAAGCACCTCGGTTGTCCGGATTACGGTTCATGAGCTGTCGGCCAAGTATAAATTCGGCTAAAATATGAAGCCGTCCGCTTTCGAAAAGGTGACTGCCGGCTTGCTTGATCGGGATAAGGGGCTGGACCGGGACACTGTGGCTCTGATGGAAGCCTTGTGTCCTCATCTTCGAAGAAATGGCGGCGAAGAAAACTAAGCAAGGCGAGAATAGCGGATAGCGCGATAGAAGGACGTATAGTACCCGGCAGGGAATCCGATTGGGAGGGATTGCTCTTGCCGGGTATGTGCGTTGCACAGTCATCCATATCCGAGTCCGCAGGAGCACGTATACCAAATCTTAAATATGCAGTCCGTCGAACCAGAAAGAGATTCGATCTGATACAATAGTAGTATTGTTAAAGTTATACAGGGAGTGGGATACATATTAAATGGCTACTGTAATCCGGAGTTTTAGGTTTAAAATGGTTTTATTTTTTGGGTTGAGCATGCTTTTATCCGGCGTGCTTTCCTTTATGCTCTATAAAATGCTTCAACTCTATTATCTTTCGATCAAATATGAATACCCGCGTTTGACCCGAATTCGATACAATATGAGAGAGATTGGGGATATGAACTGCTTTCTGCTTGTTTTTATTCCGCTCTCGTTTTTGTTGTTCTTTCTCCTGACCCGACGCTATGCAGCTAATTTTCGCGTCATTTCCAACGGGATCAATCAGCTTGCGAAGGGCGACTTCAACAGCCGCATCGAGATTTCTTCCAAGGATGAGCTCGGGGACCTTGCGAGAGACGTCAATCTGGCAAGCGAAAAGCTGCAGCAAGCTTTGGAAAGGGGAGATTTCGGGGAAAACGGCAAGGAGCAAGCGGTTTTGAATTTGATCAATAATTTGCGTACGCCGCTGAACTCCGCGATGAGTCAGTTGGACATGATTCTTCAGGACGGACAGATGTCTGCCGCACAAATGAGACATTATGCGAGCAATGCGATGACAAAGTCGCAACGGCTGGAAAAGCTGATTGATGAATTAGACGAAATTATGAGATTGACTTACGGCAAGGTTATAATCGACAAAAAAACCGTCGATCTGAGCGAGCTTCTCATCCGGTTAAATGAGCAATTATCCCCCTTGTTCGAGAAAAACCGGCTCAAAATGCGCATGAATGTGACTCCGCATGTCACGGTGCAGGGCGATGGCGAGCTGTTGGCACGCGTATTTGAAAATTTGCTGACGAATGCCGCCCGCTATGGCAAAAAGGGCGTGTTCATCGATATTCATTGCGGTAGTGATGCAAGCGATGCTGTCGTTCAAGCGGTCACTTATGGAGACGGCATTCCCCCGGAGGAGCTGCCTTATATTTTCGAGATCTCTTACAATGGCGATAAAGCGCGGCCGGATCAGGAGGAGAGTACCGGTCTTGGCTTGTTCATTGCAAAAAATCTTGTGACGCAGCATCAAGGCACCATTTCAGCGCAAAGCAATGTCATTCGCACGCTCATTGAAGTCCGGCTTCCGCTGAAAGATGCGTCGTAGAGCTATCGTTAACGTTTGTGCAAGTCCGTGTCGATTTACGCGGAGCTTAAAAGAGTAGAAAAGAAAGCAGCTCGCAAAGTGGGCTGCTTTTTTCGGGAAACAAAAAAACCAAGCCCTGAAGATCAGCAGCTTGGTTGGTTCAATCACAGGTAAAAATTAGGTGATTCGTATGGCCTTTTTTGGACCCACGATAAAGATATAATACTACAAAGAAAAGGTTAAGTCTATATTTTTTTAGGTTTTTCTCTATACTTATCGGTATTCTCATATAGAAAAGAGGGAGCCTATGTTTACGAATCAAACGGAAGCGGAAGAAAGGGAGCATTTACGCAGGACGTTGACCCGAATCCGGACGGCGCTGCAGGCGATCGATCACAAGATTAGCGCTGCCCGGCAAGACATCATCGAAGCGAAAAAATATGTGTGGAGCAACCTGTCTCAGCTTGATCCGGCCGAAAGGGCGGCGAACCGGGTGGACATATCGCTAACCATTGATCACGGGGAGAAGGCCGTTGAAAAACAAAGAAGACTCCGAAAATTGCTGGATGACCCTTATTTCGGCAGAGTTGACTTCGTTGCTGACGACTTGGCGGAAAGCGGCACGTATTATATCGGGGGGTCCATTCTTTCAGTGACGAAGACAGCCAGCAGAATGTCATTTATGATTGGCGTTCCCCGATCGCCGGGATGTTTTATGATTTTCAGATCGGCAGGGCCGGTTATTCCGCTCCCGCAGGAGACATCGAGGGGAAATTCAGGTCAAGAGGCAGTATAAAATCAAAGACGGCGCAATGGAGTATATGCTCGAAAGCGATATGAACATCCGTGACGAGGTGCTGCAAAAAGAACTCAGCCGCGCTTCGGATGAGCGGATGAAAAATATTGCGGCCACCATTCAAAAGGAGCAAAATGCAATCATTCGAAATGAGCATTCCCATGAGCTGATCATTCAAGGCGTTGCCGGCTCGGGGAAAACCTCTGTCGCCCTGCATCGGATTGCCTTCCTTTTGTATCGATATAAAGGAACGTTAACGTCTCAAAATATATTGATTCTTTCTCCGAATAAAGTGTTTTCCGACTATATTTCCAATGTGCTGCCGGAGCTGGGGGAAGAAAACATCATGGAGATGGGCTTTGATGAGCTGGCAGCCAGGGAGCTGAAGGGGATATGTGATTTCCAGACCTTCAACGAGCAGGTGGCGGAGCTTGCGGCATCGTCTGAGGAAGCGGTGGTTGAGCGTATCCGAAGCAAAGCCCGCATCGATTTTGTGCATGAACTGGAACGGTTTGCGGCGCATGTGGGCGAGACCTATTTCGTCCCACACGATATATCATTTGACAACGTGCAAGTAGCCAAAGAGGAGATACAAAGCGCTTATCGCGCGGCCGGCAAGGTGCCTTTCACCCAAAGAATGGCAAAAACGGCGGAGACGATTGCAGGAAGCGCCCGGGATGAATTCGGACAAAAGCTAAATCCCTCGGCGGTCAATAAAATCAAAACGGCGATAAAAAAGATGTGCAAAACGCAAAATATGCTTGTCATTTATAAAGATTTCTATCATTATATGGGCAAGCCGGAATGGTTCAAGCCAAAAAAACCGAAGATGCTTGAGTTTTCGGATGTATTTCCACTCGTTTATTTGAAGCTCCTCTTGGAAGGGCCAACCGATTATCATGATATCAAGCATGTCGTCGTAGATGAGATGCAGGACTATACCGCTGTGCAGTATGCTGTGCTCTCGCGCCTGTTCCCCTGCAAGAAGACGATTCTGGGAGACAGCAACCAATCCGTTAATCCCTACTCGTCGTCATCGCTAACCGGGATCAGACAGGTATTTCCCGAAGCCGATACGGTTGAACTCTTAAAAAGCTACCGCTCGACGCTGGAGATCATCCGCTTCGCCCAGCGCATCAACCCTAATAGCAACATGATACCGATTGAGCGCCATGGCGCCTTCCCTCAGATCAAAAAATCCGATAGCCGGGATGGCGAACGGTCTCATAGTAAACAAACGATGATCGAGTTTCTGAAATCGGAGCACGAAGGGATTATCGTGGCTTCCTCGCACATGGCCAAAGGATTGGAGTTCGATCACGTGCTTGTGCCTTTTTGCGACGCGGATAATTATAGGACAGAGATGGATCGGGGCTTGCTGTATATCGCCTGCACGAGAGCCATGCATATGCTTACGCTCACTTATTCCGGGGAAGCTTCTCCGTTGTTGCCGGAAATGACGTAGATAATTCGATAGGAAAGAATGAAGGAGTATCCCCGGAAGCCATCGTCTAATCCGGCGTAAAAGCTGCGTTTCAATATGGAAGATATAAAAATAGATGAAGGAAAGTAGGGGATCGCATTGCAAAAACAAACCTTCGGCGGCATACTGCTCATTGCCGCAGGGTCGCTGATCATTCTGATGCATCTGCTGCAGAACGGAGAAATGAGGCTCAGTGATCCGGGATATGTGTTCGGGTATTTCTGGCCCGCCATTTTTGTCATTCCGCTTGGCATTTTATTTCATGTCATGTATTTCGGCATGACCCGGGGCAGGGCGCCAGGACTGCTTATTCCTGGCGGCATTCTGTGCATGGCCGGAGTCGTCTGCCAGATCTCGATGCTGTTCGACGCTTGGTCTTGGATGTGGCCGGGCTTCCCGTTAGCCGTAGCCTTCGGCCTGTTCGAGTTCTATCTGTTCAGCGGCCGCAATAAATGGCTGCTTATCCCTATTTATATTTTGGGCAGCATGTCTGTGATCTTCTTCCTTCTGTTCAGCATCGGGACGGTGCTCGGGGCTGCCGGCGGCGGTTCTCTCGCGGCGATGCTGCTTATCGGAGCGGGATTGTATGTCATGTTGCGCCGCAATAACAGCGTGCTTGAATGACGCGCCGAAGGGCCGCCTCGCCAAGGCGGCCTTTGGCATGCCTGCAAGGGGTTGCATTGACAATGGACATCAGTTGTAACTATAATGGTTGCATGAAAGGGTGAGCCAGATGAAGATAAGCAGCCGGTTTAGTGTAGCCGTTCATATATTGTCCCTGCTGACGTTGGAGCCGCAAGCTCATCATACCTCCGAATGGCTGGCCGGTAGCGTGAACACGAATCCGGTGGTCATTCGCAGAGTGACCTCCCAGTTGAAGAAGGCCGGTCTCGTGGCGGTCCGTCCCGGAACGGGCGGGGCTACTTTGGTGCGTCCGGCGGGCGAGATTACGCTGCTCGATGTGTACCGCGCCGTAGAAGCGGTAGAGGAAGGGGAATTGTTCGGCATGCATGAGCATCCGAATCCGGAGTGTCCGGTCGGCGCCAATATCGAAGCGGTGCTGCAGCTCATCACGGCCCAGGCGCAGAACGCGATGGAGCGCGTGCTGGAAGGGATTACGCTGGAGCAGGTCGCCCTGAATCTGAAAATGCACATCAATGCGGAAGAAGAATAAAGTGTTAAGACATGTATAAGGCACGTATAGGTAACGGACATGCATGGAGGCATAGGCTGCCCCCATGCATGTTTTTGTTTTCGTTGTGTGCTTGCAAATCATAGGTCCAAATACCCATTTCTTAGGTCTCCGACCTCTTGAGCTAAAATGTATGTCGAATTATCACGATATATATTTATGGACTTTTTCACTAGGAAGAAATACGGAAGCAGCAAAAACGGTTATCAAACCGGAGGTTCGTCATGGATGAAGACGCCCGTATTTTTCCTGCTTAGATCTAAGGGGGAGAATGCATGAGAAACAAGAGTCTAGTATTTAAATCGGTGTTGGTGTTATCCGCGCTGATTACGGTCATGTCGGTGGTGTTTACCGGCTTTTCCTATATGTCTGAACGAAGCATCTATTATGATGCGATGTTAAATATACATACTTCGCTTGAACAGCAAATTAGCGTGGAAATAGAAGGAATTGCCAAGGCGGAGGAAAAAATGAAAACGATGAGCTATGACGAGTATATGGAAGATGAAGAAATGGTCTGGATTTATGAAAATTTGCAGGGCATGACGCGCGAGGGGTATATTTCTAACAGCTATCTGATTAAGCCGGAGCTGATCGAAAAAGACGGAAAAGTGTTTATGTCGGTCATTCAGGCGAACAAGAATATGATTGACCATGGCAGCAAGCCGATGGACGACGTGGAGATGACGGAAGAGTTCCGACAGGCTTATTATGACATGAAGAAGGATGGTATCGGTATCTCTGCGATGTTTGCCGATTCGATGGGTGAATGGATTACGACATTGTCTCCGATTCAAGATGATCAAAATCAAACGATCGCGCTCTTGGGCATCGATTTTAACTATGAGAAAATAAACAACGATCTGAACCGGATGATGTGGAGAACTATAGCCGTCGGCGCCGTGACCGGCATTGCTTTTATCCTTCTCATCCTATGGCTCATCCGCAAGACAATCCGTCCGTTGAATGAGTTGGCGAGGTTGGCCAAGCGGGCGGCCAAGGGCGATTTGACGGTCCAGATTCCCGTCAATTCGCGGGATGAAATCGGCGCGCTGTCAACCAGCTTCAATGAGATGATAACCGATATCCGCGAGCTGATCGGCAGCATGAAGGAGACGACAAGCCATGTGACAGAGGCTTCGAACCATCTGACCGTGATCTCGCAGCAGACGGCGCAATCGACACATGAGATCTCCAGCGCCATTCAAGAGGTGGCGTCCGGTTCGGAGACGCAGTTGACGGGAACCGAAGAAAGCAAGATTGCGATGGGCGAGATGGCCGTCGGCATCCAGCGGATTGCGGAATCGGCATCGAACGTGTCCGAATACAGCGTAGCGGCCGCTGAAGCCGCGAAGCAGGGGAATGATGTCGTTCAGCAGACGATCGAGCAGATGAACAGCATTCACTCCTCCGTCAACGAGTCGGTAACGATGGTGCGGAAGCTGGCCGAGCAATCGAATGAGATCGAGCAAATCGTCTCGGTCATCGGCAACATCGCCACCCAGACGAATCTGCTGGCATTGAACGCCTCCATCGAAGCGGCGCGCGCCGGCGAGCATGGCCGGGGCTTCGGGGTCGTCGCGAAGGAAGTGCGTTCGCTAGCCGAGCAAGCGAAGGTATCGACGGAGCAGATCGCGGAGCTGCTGCAATCCGTCGTGGCGAGCACAAGGCATATGGCCGGCGCGATGGAGTCGACGGCCGAGGAAGTGCAGGAAGGGACGCAGATCGTGCAGGTGGCCGGGGAGACCTTCCAGAAGTTATGGAATTCGATCCAGGAAGTATCCGATCAGATTCAAGAAGTGTCGGCGGCTTCGGAAGAAATGTCTGCCGGCAGCGAACAGGTAGCCGCTGTGCTCGATAACCTGGCCGAGATCGCGAAAAACGCCTCCGAGAGCTCGCAGAGCGTGGCCGCTTCCTCCGAGGAGCAGTTGGCCATTGTGGAGGAGATTGCCGATTCCGCGGCGGTGATGAGCGGCAAAATGAAAGAACTGGATCAGGATATGAAGAAATTTATCATCTAATTCAGACAACTCGCAATAAGGAAGCAAATGAACCCAAACCTCCGTAAAAGAAGAAATTGCCTTGCGGAGGTTTGGGTTCTATTGTCAAATTAGGATTACAGCCGCTTGCAAAGAACTCCGCCTCGTGACATGCTCATACTAGCGCATCGCTCGTCATCCTTGGCGCAGGATGCGAAATTCGAGAGGCAGCATAAGGAGGACGAACGATGAATCGGATGTTGCTATGGCCGCAAGGCGCGCCATTATCTATGGGGGAGCCGGCGGAAGCGGGACCGGCGCTTCACCTCTTCCCGGCAGGAGGCCCGGAGCCTGCCGGAGCCGTTATTGTCTGCCCCGGCGGCGGATACGGCTTCAGGGCGGAGCATGAAGGGGCCCCGGTCGCGGAATGGCTGAACTCGCTAGGGATTCACGCCTTCGTGCTCGACTATCGGGTGAACCCTTACCGCCATCCGGCGCCGCTGCTCGACGCCCAGCGCGCCATTCGCCTCGTGCGCAGCCAAGCCCGGGCGTGGAATGTCCGGCCGGACCGGGTCGGCATTCTCGGCTTCTCGGCGGGCGGGCATCTTGCCTCTACGGCGGGAACGCGCTACGACCTGGGCTCGCCGCATGCCGCTGACCCGATCGACCGGGAGAGCTGCCGCCCCGATGCGCTGGTGCTCTGCTACCCGGTCATTACGATGGGAGAGAGCGGGCACCTCCATTCGCGCGAGAATCTGCTCGGCCCCGATGCGGATCCGCAGCTTATCGAGGCGCTGTCCAGCGAGCGCCATGTGACGGAGGATACGCCGCCGGCCTTCTTGTGGCATACGTCGGAGGATGATGTGAAGGTGGAGCACAGTCTCCAGTTCGCCTTGTCGCTCAGCCGCAAGGCGGTCCCCTTCGATCTGCATGTCTACGACAAGGGGCCGCATGGATTAGGTTTGGCCACGTCCGACCCGTACGTCGGCGGGTGGACAACCCAATGCGGCAAGTGGCTGAAGAAACTCGGCTTCTAATCGGCCGGGAATCGGGCAAGGGCAGGGACAGAAGATCCTCCAGCACGGCGCGGGCGCGCGGGTTGGAGGCACGAATAGGAGAGAGGGAGGCTATCCTATAGGCAGTGCGCAAGGATGCGAGGCAAGACGGGATGTACAGATAATATAGTGGCAGGAAGACGGCGGAAGGAAAAGCGGCGGAGTATGGACGGGTTGAGACAAGGCTGTGAGACGGAGCTGGTGAAATGAAATCCTGCGTGAATGCAGGAATTTACGCTATTTGTGCCCGTATTTGATTAAATTCCTGTAAAAGTGCATTATTTTCTCCGATTTTTACTTCTATATATGGAAAATCCTGAAATTTCTGCAGTTTTGCAGGATTCCCTCTAACGGGCGACACCTCATAATGGAAACCTGTATTTTTGTATTATTTCGGCAAGCCGAGCTTGGAGAATGAGGGGGTTGTCTCATCACTGCAGCGAAACACTGCTGATGGGACAGCCCCTTTCCATACTTATATGACAGGTTGCGGCGCTATGCGACAAAACGATGGACAAGGGAGCCGGTAAAGGGTATAAAGAGAAAAAAGAAACGATGCAAGCAGATCGGACTTATGATGACGAGATGGGATGACCCGCCTGTCCGTTACCTACAGAAGGAGGCACGCCGTCTTGCAGAATCGCTCCTGTCCCGTCTCCAACGCCAGCGGGTTCTGGCTTGATGAACCTTGGAAGGATTCAGATGACGCCCAGTTGCACTTAGATGAGAAAATAACCGCGCAAATGAACATGATCGAATTGACGGAACAGGATCTGGAGATTGTGCGATCGATTCGCCCGCTCGTGCTGGAGCATATCGACGACATCGTGGATTCTTTCTATGATTCGGTGCTGCGCATAGATATATTAAAAAACTGATCATAGATCACAGCCATATCGAAAAGCTTCGCAAAACGCTGAAGGAGCATCTGATCGAAATGTTCAGCGGCCGGCGAGGAGAGCAGGCTTCATCGCCCGGATGGGGCGGCGATGAATTCGCCGTGCTGTGCCCGGCGGATGCGGAGCATGATCCCGCCGCCATGGCCATGCGCATGATCGAGCAGATCCGGCTTCCGTACCAGTTGAACCAGACCGGGTTTTTTGTGACGACGAGCATCGGCATCGCCATCTATTCGGAGTATGGCCTGACCGCTTCCGAATTGCTGCGCAATGCGGACAAGGCGATGTATGAAGTGAAGAAGGACGGCAAGAACGCCTGCCAGTTCTATTCCGCGGCATTCGACGCCCATTTGCAGGAGAAGATCGAGTTGGAGAATGATCTGCGTAAAGCGGTGGCCCGCCAAGAGCTGGTCGTTCATTACCAGCCTCAAAATACGCTGAAGGAGAATCAATTGATTGGCGTTGAAGCGCTGGTGCGCTGGAATCATCCGCGCAAGGGCCTTCTCGATCCGTCCGTCTTTATTCCGATCGCGGAGGAGACGGGAATGATTTACGAGATGGGCGCCTGGATTTTGCGGAAGCCTGCCGCCAGATGCGGGCCTGGCATGATGCCGGCGGGCCGAAAATCCGCGTGTCGGTCAATCTTTCGACCCAGCAATTCCATCTGTCCAATCTATGCGAGACGATTCGCGGCATTCTGGAAGAGACCGGTTTGCCGCCGGAATATTTGGAGCTGGAGATTACGGAGAGCATGATGATGGACGTCACCCGCTCGACGAAATTTTGCAGGAGCTGACGGAACTCGGCGTATATCAGCATGGACGATTTCGGCACGGGGTACAGCTCCCTCAGCTATTTGAAGCTGTTTCCGATTCGCAAGCTGAAGATCGACCGCTCGTTCATGAAGGATGTGACGAGCAATCCGAATGACAAGGCGATCGTGGCGACGATTATCTCGATGGCCCATCATTTGAATATGCGCGTGATCGCCGAAGGCGTCGAGACGGAGGACCAGCTTCATTACTTAAGCGAGAATGGCTGCGATGACATCCAGGGCTTCTTTTTCAGCCCGCCGGTGACCGCCGAGCAATTGCAGAGGACGATTTTGAGCGGAAAATAGGCCAATGGGAGCGCGTTTCCCTGCATTAAAAAGGCTGTGCATCCGGCCTTGCTGCCGGTGCACAGCCTTGGCTTCCCGTGCGGGCGGCCTGCTGCACGCTCCGCATCTACCAGTTCGAGCCGCCGGAGGAATTATTGTTCTTGCTCCAGCTTGAACCGCCGGAGGAGGAGCTGCCGCTTCCCCAACTTGAGCCACCCGACGAATTCGACGTCCCGCGCTCCTGGGCCCGCCTCGCTTCTTCCGCCCGCCGTTCCTCCCGCAGCACATCGTTATACGCCGATTCCATGGCGGCGATAATTCCGGTCATGGCCGTTGCGGTGCGAGCGACTTCAGCATAGGATCCTCGCCGCATCAGGTCGCTGGCCTCGCTGTGGATCGAAGCGAAGCGGGAATCGAATGGCGAGACGTTGATTTTGCTTCTCGCCCGGGAGCAGGCGCGCCGGTATTGGCTGGCCGCCCGATCAAGCTCCCGTTCCGCATTGCGCTTCTGTACGGCGGCCCGTTCGATGACGCCCAAGTATTGATTGGCTTCGTCAACGAATTCCCCGCTTATTTCATTCATCAGGTCGACATCATAGGGCGGATCGGCGGCGAGGTTCCGAAGCCCGGACTGCAGCCGCTCCAGACGCTGCTCCTGCTCCCCCCATAGCTGAGCGAGATGCTGGCGGGAGAGGATGCGCTGGGCTTTGGCGAAGGCGGCTTCGCCCGCCGCCTGTTTCCGCAGCGCCTCCTTGTGCGCGCTGTCCAGCTCTCTTATCTGGCGCTCATACCGCTCGATGGCATGATCCAGCTCGGCCAGCCGCAGCAGCATCCGATCCAGCTCTTCCCGCGCCAGGCCGTATTCCTGGACATCGATGCCGGACCAATACTCGACCTGGCCCAGCGCCGGCCCGATATCCGCCAGGCACTGGTATTTGTCGCGATACAGATGCCATTGCTGCTCCCAATGCTTCGTCCGGTAGGCGGCCTGGACGCGCACGGTCACCTCGGACAGTTCTTGCTCCTTGCGGAGGTACCCGTCCAGTCTCGACTTGAGCTGGGCGATGTCCTTGGCGTTTTTGACCTGCAAATCCGCCTGCCGCTGCGTCATGTTCACCGCATCGGCCAGCAATTGTCTCATCAGCTCGACGCGCTGGATCGCTGCCGGGATATCCCCATGCCGCAGCAGCTCCTGCATCTGCTCGTTGACCTGTCCCGTCTGCTCGATATTGCCGTACGGATCAATGCGCACGAGCTTCAGACGGAATTCCTGTGCGATGGTCTGAACGCGCTCCCGTCTCTCCGCCATCTGCTGCGGAGTCCGGCGGTAGATCTCCGCCAGCTCGGCGATGCTTGCGATGTCGTTCTCCAGCCGCCGCAGCTCCTCATTCGCGTGCACGACGCGGTGCTCGGCGCCCAGCGGGTCGAAAATCTCCAACTGCTTACTCTCCGCCAGCTCGGCCTGGACCGCATGGTAGCGCCGCCGCAGCTCATCGAGCGGCCAGCCTCGCGCCTGCATTTCCGCTGCGATGCCGCGGTCGGCGGCCTGCAGCCGTTCCTCCGCATCCGCAATCGTCTGCTTCAACGTCCGGTCGAGCTCTTCGATATGGCCGATCGCGGCGACATGCCGTTCCGCCTCCGGCGCACGCTCCTTCAGCTCGGCGGCCGCGGCCGCAACCTGCTTGCGCAGGGACGGCATGAGCCATTGCCGCTTCGGAATGGCCTCAAGCTCCTGCTGCCTGGCGTTCAACCAGATGAGAATGTCCGCCAATTCCCGATCGGCCGTCCTGGCCGCCTGCTGCGTCTCGCCCTGGGACAGATCGAGATAGGTCTTGTTCTTCTCCAGCGCCTGGTTCACCCGCACCATCAATGCAGGCTGGCGCCGGCGGATCAGCCGCAGCCGGATCCACAGCTCCCCGCGCTCGCCGGCGGCAGCGAGGACGAGCAGCCCGCCAGCGCACAGCAGCACAAGCTGCCAGTCGATCGAAAGAGGCATCGCCGACTCCTGTTGCGCCGCATCTTGCTGCGCAGCGTCCGGCTCGGCCTCGGCGGCAGCGGGGGCCAGCGGCTTCAAGGCATGCGTCGCCTTCATCAACGCGATGGATGCCGCAGCGAAATCGCCTTCCTTCGCCTTAGGGATAAAGTGAGCGTCCAGCCATGCCTTCAGGCTGCCCGGCACGTCGCCGCGGATGCCGGTCTCGGCATCGATCTTGTCCTGGAGGGCGGGGTTATTGAAATTCATCTCCACCCGCCGCTCCTTCTTCGAGAGGAGAAGCAGAATATCATCGGCCCCTAATCCGAGCTCCCGGTAAAGCTTGTTCGCGTACGCTTCCGGTGCCGCGCCCTGGAAGCTGTCGACGGTCACCAGGCGGAACGTGTACAGCTTCCCCTGCGCCGCCTTCTTCACCGCTGGCAGCGCCTCCTTCGAGATCATGCGCGCCTTGTCCTGGACGAGGGCGGGCTTCGCGGAGCTCCCTTCGGTCTGATCGGAGCCGGCCGGCTTGCTTCCGGCGGCCGTCTGCGGCTTCAAGGCATGCGTCGCCTTCATGACCGAGACGGAAGCCGCGGCGAAATCGCCCTCCTTCGCCTTCGGAATGAAATGCGTATCCAGCCACGATGTCAGACTGCCCCCCGCGTCGCCGCGAATGCCGACCTTGGCGTTGATCGCGGCCTGGAGGGAAGGATTGTTGAAGTTCATCTCGACCCGCCGCTCCTGCTTGGAGATGAGGAGGAGGATGTCATCCGCTCCCAGTCCCCATTGCTCGTACACGTCGTTGGCATAGTCGGCCGGCGCCGTTCCATTCAAGCTGTCCACGGTCAGGAGGTAGAAGGTGTACAGCTTCCCTTTGGCCGCCTTCTCGATGGAGGCGATTGACTTCTTCGACAGCATCTGCGCCGTATCCTGAACCAGTCCCTCCTTGGCCGGAACTCCCTCCGCCCTCGCCGTTCCCGGAGCGGCGGATATCACAATGACAAGAAAAAGCATAATGATGCGCATCGCATATTGCACGTTGAACCCTCCCGTAGTCTCTCACCGATAGTCTAGTTCCAGTATAACGGAATTACGGCGGACTTGGGGAAAAGTTCCTGCAAAGTTCGCGCCGGGTCTGTCCGGGGAAAAACGCAATAAGTATCAAGTGTGTCCGGCTCCCGGTTGGTAAGATGGATGGGAGCGAATCAGGATACGTAAAGGAGAGGGTAGTGAATGCAAGAGAAAACGGGGTATTTTGCACATCTGGAGGGCACGAGCCGGGAGGCGGGCCGGCAGCAGGGACGGTTCGCGGCGCTGCATCCGGCCTGGATGCCGATGCTCGTCCTTCCGGAGCCGCTGCCGGAAGCGCGGCTGCGGGAGACGATGCGGCTGCTGGACGATTACTGCCCCGGCATCAATGACGAACTGCTCGGAGCGGCCGAGCAGCTTGGCGTCGAGCCGGGCCGGATGGGCTATTACGCGGGGACCGACATTCAGGCGGGCTGCAGCCACTGCGCCGTCCTGCCCGGGAAGACGAGCGACGGGCGGACGTATGTGCTGCGCAATTACGATCTGTCCCCGGAGCTTGCCGACATGCGGCTCTGCGATACCGCGATTCACGGCCGGTACCGGCATATCGGTTTCTCGCCCCTCCTGTTCGGACGAACGGAAGGAATGAATGAACACGGGCTGTGCGTCACCTTCTCGGCCTGCGGCCAGCCGGTGGGGAATGTGGAGGGTATGCGGGCGGCGAAGGCGAGCGGCCTGCAGTTCTGGGCGGTCGTGCGCACGGTGCTCGAACGCTGCCGGACGGCTGCAGAGGCCGTCGCAGCCATACGCGAGATGCCGATTGCATCGAACATGAATCTGATTATCGCGGACGCGTCCGGACATGCCGCGCTGCTGGAGACGTTCGACGGCGAGGTCGCGGTGAAGGAAGCGGACGGAATGGCAGAGCCGTATGTGGCGGCGACGAACCATCCGCTGTTCCCGGAGGTCGCCCGGCTGGAGCCGCGCCGGCTGCATCACTCCGTCGTGCGCCGCGAGCTGTTGAACGAGGCGCTTGGAGGAAGCGCGCCAGTCGGCAAGGAGGAACTGCGCGGGCTGGTCCAGCGGGAATATCCGTATGGATTGACCGTGCACAATTACCGGCAATGGTTCGGCACGCTCTATTGGATGCTGTTCGATCTGAACGAACGCGCGCTGGAGGTCTGCTTCGGCTCGCCAGCGTAGAAAACATGATTCCATAATGCAGAATGCCTAACGGAGAATGCGTAACGCACAACAGAGCGCGCAAACGGGAGAACAGATAACCCAGAAGGCCAAACGTGGGGCGCAACACAGAGAAGGCCGAACGTGAAGCATAACACAGAATGCGGAACACAGACTTCCAGAATGCAGAAGGCAGAAGGCAGAACATAGAATGCAGAACGATGAATGCTAAATGCTAGATCCATAATGCACACGCTGAAAGCAGAAGACGATCTTTTCCGCCACGCGCGGAAGAGGTCGTTTTTTTATTGGAGACGCCCATGCCGCAACGGAGATTGAAGCGTGTTCCATTTGATCCCGCCCGCCGCGGTCAACTCGTTGTATAATATAGGTATCATGGCAAGGAGGAACTTATCACGTGACATTAATCAAGCAACTGACGAATCAGGACGAGTTTATCGGCTTTTATTTGTTGAAGGAGCTGGAGGTCAAGCAGACGAACGGCAATCCGCCGAAGGATTATTTGGATATCGTCCTGTGCGATGCAACCGGGCAGCTCCCGGCCAAATATTGGGATGCTTCCTCGACCGATAAGGAGACATTTTTCCCGATGGGGCTCGTGAAGGTGCGCGGCATCGTGCAGACCTACCGGGAGAGGCTGCAGGTGAAAATCCTGCAAATCCGGCCGGCCAAGGAGGAGGACGGGGTTACATTGACCGATTTCATTCGTTCGGCCCCGATTCGTCCCATCGACCTGATTCATGCGATCAAGCAGGCCATCGCCAGCATTTCCGATAAAGAGATTCGTGCGCTTGTCAGCTTCTGCGTATCGAAGGTGGAGGAGAAGCTGATGCACTACCCGGCGGCGAAAACCCATCACCATGCCTATTTCGCGGGCTTGGCCTACCATATGGTGCGCATGCTGGAAATCGGCGACTTTCTGTGCCGGCAGCGGCCGTTCCTGAATCCGGATCTGCTGAAGGCGGGCATCATTCTTCACGATATCGCGAAGCCGGAGGAAATGGTGGCCCAACTCGGCATCGTATCGGAATACAGCGTTCAGGGCAAGCTGGTCGGCCATATCTCGATGGCATCGAACTGGATTACGGAGGCGGCCCTGCGGCTCGACATCGATCTCGACTCGCCGAAGGTGCTCAGCCTGCAGCATCTCGTCCTGTCGCATCATAATCTGGGCGAATGGGGCAGCCCGGTGCAGCCGCAGACGCCGGAGGCCGTGGCGCTCCATCATATCGACGCGCTCGACGCGAAGCTCCAGATGGTCGAGGATGCGCTGGACACGACGCCGGAGACGGAGGAGTGGACGCCGTTCATCCGCGGCTTGGAGAACAAGGCGATCTATCGGATGAAGCTGTAGTACATAAGGATAAGCCCGCCAAGAGGCCGGAAGGCAGCGGGTTCATGTGCAGTCATGGACCGGCTGCTTTTTTTTGCCTGCTATTTTGTGTAAGGGGACATAATTAGAGACATTTTTAAGTCGGCTGATCGGAAACTCTCCCGAGTATAATGTATGTAAGCGCTTTATATTTTGGGAGGTGGACTTGTTGAGCAACTTCGACACGGAGCTGAATCCAGCACGCAATCCGAGCAGTAACTGGAGGAAAGGCTTGCTGCTTCTAGGACCGGGCTTCATTACCGCCGCAACCATCCTGGGTCCGGGGAGCATTACGGTCAGCAGCAGCGCCGGGGGGCTTATGGAGTACTCGGTGCTGTGGGGGCTGGTCATCGCCATCTCGGCGACAAGCTTCAGCATTGCCGGGGCGGCCGGGCAAGTTTATATGGTCCAGGGAAAGGGGTGGCAGCCGCAAGATCTGCGCAAGAGCAACGCCAGCGCCGTCGCCGGGATCGCGGTCCTCCTGCGGCCTGACCATCATCATTATGATTACGTCGGCCGCCGTGCTCGCCCCCCCAAGGCATTCAGGTGCAGAGCGCCCTTGACATGTCCATTCAACTGGAGCCGCTGCTGGGCTGGGGAAATGGCTGTTCCTCCTCGGTCTATTCGCGGCTTCCTTCTCTTCCTTCATCGCCAACGCCGTCTTGGCGGGAATGCTGCTGTCGGACGGCTTCGGCTGGGGCCGGACGTTGAACGACAAGAGCGTTAAAATATTCACTTCCCTGCTGCTGACGGGGAGCACGCTGATCGCGATATGGGCCGAGGCCAATCCGATTCAATTGATTATTATGGCTCAGGCGACGACGGTTCTCGGAGTGCCGCTCATCGCCATCGTGCTGCTCTTGCTGGGCAACAACAAAAAGGTGCTCGGCAGGCGCATGAACGGCTGGTTCATGAATGTCATCGCGGGACTTGCCGCTCTTTGGCTCCTTTATTTATCCGTGAATCAGTTGCTGACCTTCTTCGAGTGAGCCGGCAGGAGTAGGCGAGTAGGAGAGAGCAATATGGAAGGGCTGTCTCATAAGCATTGCATAATGATTGGAATAACGGCTCACAGAGAATGGGGGGGACCGGAAAAATGGCTACGGGCAAAGCGGTGGAAGATGGAGGAAGACGCCTGCCTTCCAGTGGAAGACGGAGAATAGGCCCCCTGCCTTCCTGTAGCATACGGTCGAGGATGATGTAAGGACGGATGAGGCGGTGAAATCCTGCGTGAATGCAGCAATTTATGTTATTTGAGGCACTATTTGATGAAATTCCTGCAGAAGCACATTATTTTCATCGATTTTTGTCTTTCATCTATTGAAGAGTCTGAAATTGATGCAGTGGTGCAGGAACTCCCGCAACGGAGCACACGTCATCAAGGAAAACTGCATTTTCACAGTTTTTTTAGCTACATCGCTGTGAGAAGCCGGGATGGGGCTGTCCGCTGCAGCTAAAAAACTACTTATGGGACAGCCACTTACGCTGCTACCTTACCCGACGGCGTCACTATCCTGCTTATAACTCATTCCCGTTGACGGAAGCCTCGACATATCCGTTGTCATCCCGGGAATTAAGCTTTCGCTCGCGCTGTCCCCCATAATCGACAAGCTTGTTTCGGCGGAGGAGTTGAGCGGGCTTTCGGCTTTTTTCTTTTTGAGATAGGAGCTGTACATCTCATTCAATGTTTTTATTTCTGAATCGCTTCTGACGGGCAAATACGTCGTATTGTCATAAGTTATCGGCACGATCGCCTTGCCGCTGCTGGGCCTGATCGACAGCCCGCTGCGCCTGCTGTACAACGAGCTCGGCGTCGTTATCGGCTTGGCGGACTCTCTGATCGTCTATATGGTGCTGGCCGTCGCCACTAGCCTCTATGCCGTGGACGCCTCGCTGTATAAAGCGGCCGGCATTCTCGGCGCGTCGCGGCTGCGCATGTTCTTCAGCGTCACGCTGCCGCTCAGCCTGGCGATGAGCGCCTTCGTCACGCCGGCCCTGATGGGCGGCACGTCGGTGAAGGTGATGCCGGTCATCGCCTACGAGCAGATGATGGCTGCTTATGATTGGTCGCTTGGCGCGGCGTTGGCCTTTCTGCTGCTCGGTTCGACGCTCGGGCTGGTGGCGGTATTTACGAAATTGGTTGAGACCAAGCGATATAAGGAGGTGTTCTCGTCATGACGAACCGAACGGGGCGGTTCCGCATTTCCCCGCTGGGCATCATCGCGTTTCTCGTCGTCTTCTTCGTGGTCTCGCTGCTCCTTATTATTGTGCCGACCTCCTTCACGGCGACGGGGGTGCTTCGCTTTCCGCCGGAGGGCTTCTCGCTGCAATGGTATGCGAAAATCCTGGACCGGCCGGAGTTCATCGAATCGTTCTGGGTCAGCTTGAAGCTGGCCGCGGTGACGGCCGTCCTGGCGACGTTTATCGGCACGCTGGCCGCCTTTGCGCTGCACAAATACAAGCCCCCCGGGAGCGGGGCGCTGAACGCGCTGCTCCTGTCGCCGCTTACCGTCCATCGCTCATTATCGGCATCTCGGCGGTGGAGGAGCTCGCCCGGCAGATTATCCGGCTGCACTCGTGGTCCGCTGCGGACCGCGGCATCCAGATCAATGTGGGCAAGATCGCCGGGGGCATCGGCGCCAACGTGATTGCGGATTATGCCGAAGCCGAGATCGATGTGCGCGTGGACACGATGGACGACTTCCGGCGCTTCCCGGGGAGGCTGAACGGGCTGGTTCCCATTCTGCCCGGCACCCGCCTGCGCATCGACGGCGATATGAATCGGCCGCCGATGGAGCGGACCGCGGCCAGCGCCCGGCTGTATGCGATCGCCCGCTTGGCAGCCCGGGAGGAGCTGGAGGAGGCGAGCACCGGCGGCGTCAGCGACGGCAACTTCATTGCCGCCTGCGGCACGCCGACGCTCGACGGGCTCGGCATCGGCGGAGGCGGCGCGCATTCGCCGTCCGAATTCATCTGGGTGCCTGAGCTTGCGCGCCGCACGGCTTTATTATCGGGTATCTTGGAGCGGATCTAGATCCAGCCGCTTCGGGGCACCAGTGCTGGCAATTGGGACACGGCAGTGGAACAGAGCACGCTCAGCGTTAGAATACTCATGAATCTGTTGGCAGTTTCGTATTCAACTAACTTTATAACAAGAGAAGAGGCTGTCCCATATTACCTGTGGGATGACCGTTAGATTCGCAAAAAGGTCGAGTTAGGGTTAACATTTGTTCCCGTACTCGATCTTTTAGCCGGATGGAGCGGAGCTTACTTTTAGTGGAGTGTGGAGATGAAAGAGTCAATCCATAGGTTGAAATTGACTTAATATCCCAAATGTGATATTTTTTATAATTATAGTTTTCCTATCAGCGAAGTCGTTTACTTTCCACAAGAATAATAGGTTGAAATCTTTCTCGTTAATAACTTCGACAGAAGGAGAGAGTACGATGACTACAGTGAATTGCATGTGCGAAGAGTTGCAATATCCATTGGGTGCCTTTAGCCGTTTTGTGGTAAATGAACTTCCTCCCCTAAACAAGACCGGTTCCCAGGCTGACTTATTGAGGTTCGGCCTTTCTCTTTTGCCAGATGATAATCAGCACCTCATCGATTTCGCATATCACCGTCCTTACAATGAAAAGGTGCTGGCAATGGGGGATTTGGGCATCTACCTCATTTCGTGCTTGAAGCAAGGGATTCTTGCTTCCGAGCTGCACAGGGTGTCCTCGATTTTGGACCTTTTTTCCTTGCTGACCGGTTTAATTCCACGGGATACCTATGCTTCGTATATTGCATACAACCCTGCCGATTCTCTGCGAACATTCACAGGGGATGCCAGTGAAGTTGCTTTTATCACCCGGCATCAGCAATCGGAATTAGCGCTCAAGCCGGCGGTTGAGGAATTGGTGAAGCTTCAGTCGGATCCGTGCCTGCCGGAACGCCTGGAAATTCTCAAAGCCGTAAAAGCGGCTATGAGGCAGGTGCGCAAGGAAAACGCAGAGGTGCACAAAGGAGTAGACCCCGTCTTTTTTATAACTTTTTTCAGAGATTATTTTTTCCCCGTTGAGGTGAATGGCATCAATTACAATGCGCCTAGCGGCGTGCACATTGCGAGCGTGATCCTGACCGATCTCATTACGGGCACTGCCGATGATGCCTATATGGAAACGACTCGTGATCTTTTGCCTTATTTGGAGCCATGCGAGCGATTCCGCATCAAAAATGCGATGGCTGCTCCTTCCCTAAAGCAAATCTATTCCGCCGATTTGAAATCCGGGAGAGACCGTTCTTCCGAACTCAACCTTCTTGTCGATATTTACGATGAAATCATCAAATTCCGTAATGTACATCAGGGACTGGTCAGCAGATATATCCGCAATCAAGATGCTTCCGTTTCCAAAGGTACGGGAGGTTTTGCGTTCGATACCTTTTTACAGGAGCGAATTGACGTCGTCGATCAAGCCAAGCGTACCGCTACGGAAAAGATAAAACCCCGAGTATGATCTCGCCAAACCGTAAAAGTCCGATCCGAATCTACAGAAGTAATGGTTATACGTCCCTCACCATGAACGCCGCACTGCTTTTGACATCCCCAGAATCCCAATCAGGTTGTACAGAGTCTTTTCAAGGACGCCCTAGCACACTTAATTTAATTAGGGAGAAGGATGAATATGTCAAATAACAAAAAAGAATCACAATTAATCATGAAAAATACTTGGACATTGACAGAAGCGCAGCGAAGAGTGTGGTATATGGAACTGCTCAATCCCAATACGACCGTTGCCGCTTTGAACAGTTTGCTTACCTTGCAGGGAACGATTATCGAAGAGAAGATCATACGGGCCTTACAGATGCTGGCTTCCCGGCATGATTCCCTTCGGGTGCGCTTAAAACAGATGGATGGTCAGGAGCCGCAAATTTATGTTGTTCCGTTCGAACCGTTCCATATTGATGTCATAGACGTGAGGGGGGAAGAAGCCGAAGCATGGCAAGAGATCGTCGATTTGCGTTCGCGCCAGCCCTTCGCTCTGTTTGATTCTCCATTGTTTGAATTCACGTTGTTCCGGACAGGAGAGCTGGAGGCCCGATTGTTTTTGAAAATTCACCATGTGATTGCTGACGGTTATTCCTTGAACCTGATAGGAAACGAAATTATTCAAACTTATACGTCCTTGTTACGCAATGAGGAGTTTACGATGGAACCAGCGCCCTCTTTTACGAAACTCCTTGCTAGCGAAGACACCTATCTTGCATCATCCCGCTTCCTCAAAGATAAGGCATACTGGGACAAAGAATTCAGTACGCTGCCGCCAATCACAAGCTTGGCTTTTTCCGAACAGGCAGCCCAGACTGCCACCAACGCAGCTTCTTACAGCCAATACCAGCTTCCCTCATCCCTATGCAAAGACATTCATCAATTCTGCGAAAAACATCAAGTCTCTGCCTTCAATTTGTTTGTCACGGCTTTATGCCTGTATCTGGCGCGAATATGCGGAGAAGAAGAAGTTGTGCTGGGAACCATGTATGCCAACAGAACGTCCGTTGATCAGAAAACGATGGTAGGCATGCTCGTCAGCACAACGCCTTTTCGCTTGCGCGTGGATGCTGCTTTGTCTTTCACCGACCTCTTGAAGCAGGTGAAAATGAAGCAGGGCGAGCTGATCCGGCATCAGAAATATCCTTACAATCGAATCATTCCGGAGCTCCGCGAACGATTTGGTTTTACGGGAGCCCTGCTGCCCATTTTTTTTAATTATCATCCGTTGGCATGGGACACGGTTCCGGAAGATGCTCCCGTACAATATGAGACGATGCCTCTCGGAAATGGACATCAGGATAATGAATTAACGGTACATATCCGCGAAAATGTAAAAAGCGGCGAGATGGCTGTTCAAATCGATTATTTAACCGATTTGTTCGCGGCGGAGGATATGGACCGCCTGTTTGCCAGATTGATGCACATCCTTCGGGAAGGAATGGCTGAGCCGATGCAGGCGGTAGAACAATTTCATGTGATGCCGCCGGAAGAACGTCGCGAGATCCTTCAAGCCTTTAGCGCGGGACGAAATATCAACCGGCAGCCTGGCGGTCTGCTGCACGAGCTGTTCGAGGAACAGGCCGCGAAGGCCCCGGAACGGATGGCTGTGCTATCGGGAGTGGACGGATCGTCGCTGACCTACGGCCAATTAAATGAACGCGCAAATAAGCTAGCCCGTACCCTGAACAACCTGGGGATTGAGATGGGACGCCCCGTGGCGATTCTCGGGGAACGGTCGCCGGAAATCGTAACGGCCGTTCTTGCTGTCCTTAAGGCGGGAGGAGCCTTCGTGCCTCTGGATCACTCTTTGCCTTCCGATCGGCTTGCTTATATGTTGGCGGATAGCGGAGCCGGCATTTTGTTGACGGTTGGCTCTGTTGGCTTTGCTCTGCCCGAGGGATGCAGGGTCTTGGATTTGCGGCAGGAGGAATGCTATGCCGGCGACGCCTCGAATTTACGCCTTCACTGCCGCCCGGAGCAGCTTGCTTATCTCATTTATACGTCAGGGACAACGGGAACGCCGAAAGGAGTTATGGTGGAACACCATAGCTGGATGCAGACGGCTTGGGCATGGCGCCAAGAGTACAAGCTCCAAGAGATGGAGATCCGGCTGCTGCAACTGGCCAGCTTCTCGTTTGACGTATTTGCCGGCGATCTGGCCAGAACCCTGCCGAATGGGGGAGTGATGGTTTTCTGCCCGGACGAGGTTCGGCTCCAACTGCCCCGGCTTCATCGGATGATCGTCGAATACGGCATTACGCTGTTGGAGTCGACGCCTGCTCTGCTGGTTCCGCTCATGGACTATATTTACGATCATCGCTTGGATACCGGCAAGTTGGAACTGCTTATCCTGGGCTCGGATCGTCTTGCGGCCGCAGACTTCCGCCGGCTGCACAGCCGCTTTGGGGCCGACATGCGCATCCTCAATAGCTACGGGGTGACGGAGGCATGCATCGATGCGTCTTACTATGAAGTGGAACAGGGGGGGCAGCCGCCTGGAGAAGGGAATGTGCCGATTGGGAAGCCGCTTCCCCATGTCAACCTGTACGTGCTGGGGCGGGGAGGAACCCTCCAGCCTGTAGGCGTACCCGGAGAACTGTGCATCGGAGGAGAAGGAGTAGCCCGGGGCTACCTGAATCGACCGGAGTTGACGAGCGAGCGTTTTGTCACAGATCCTTATGCGGCAGGCGGACGGATTTACCGCACCGGAGACCAGGCCCGCTGGCTGCCGGATGGCAATTTGGAGTTTCTCGGCCGGCTGGACGATCAACTCAGTATTCGCGGATACCGGGTCGAGCCGGGAGAGATTGAAGCACAGTTGATGCAGTTTGGGGGCATTCGCGAGGCAGTGGTTGCCGTAATGCCCGATTTGCAGGGAGAGCCAGTGCTTTGTGCCTATTACACGGGCGACGCTGAACTGGAGATCGCAGAAATGCGGGCATTCCTGTCCTCGAGCCTGCCAGACTACATGGTGCCAGCCATATATATGAAGCTGGAGCGGCTTCCCTTGACGCCAAACAGCAAAGTGGATCGCAAAGCTTTGCCGAGACCCGATGCGATTGCATCCCGACAAGAATACGTTCGTCCAACGACAGAAGCCGAGCAGAAAATGGCGTTACTGTGGCAAGAGGTCTTGAATAAGGACTTCGTGGGACTCCATGATAATTTCTTTGAGCTCGGGGGCCATTCGCTGAAAGCGATGACGCTGTTAACGCGCATTCATCAGGAGTTCCAGTCCGAGATCGGCTTGCGCGACATATTTCAGACAACCAACCTGAAGACATTGACCCAAGCCGTCACTTCGGCAGCCGAACGGGCGTATGAGTCTCTCCTTCCCGCTTCGGAGCAGGATTATTATCCGCTGTCGTCGGCGCAAAAACGATTGTATGTGCTGCACCAATTGGATGAGGCAGGACTTGGTTACAATATGCCCGCCGCGTTCCAAGTGGTAGGCCCATTGGATAAGGAGCGTCTCGAAGCGGCATTACAATCGCTTATTACTCGTCATGAGGCGCTTCGCACCTCGTTTACGGTCGTGGACGGCGAGCCGATGCAGCAGATCCATGACCATGTCTCTTTTTCCGTATCCTGCGAGGACACGGAAGAAGGCCGAGCGGACGAGCAAATCCGGGCTTTTATCCGCCCGTTTGATCTTGGCGTGGCCCCGCTCCTGCGCATGAAGGTGATTCGACTCGGGGAAGAACGCCATCTGCTCTTGTTCGATATGCATCATATTATTTCGGACGGAATTTCCGTTCAAATTCTAACGGAAGAATTGGCCGCCTTGTATGCCGGAGAAGAACTGAATCCGCTGCGGCTGCAGTATAAGGACTATGCGGTCTGGCAGCAAAAATACAGGCAGTCGCAGGCCTATGCGAAGCAGGAAGCGTATTGGCTTAAGGAACTGGCCGGCGAACTGCCGGCGCTGAGCCTGCCGGCTGATTATCCGCGCCCGGCGATGCGCAGCATCGAGGGGGGCCGGGCGGATTTCGAACTGAAAGGCGAGTTGGCGGAGGGTGTCCGCAAGCTGGCACAGGAGAGCGGCACTACGGTGTACATGGTGCTGCTGGCGGCATATAGCACCTTGCTGTCTCGTCTGAGCGGGCAGGAGGAGATCATTGTCGGAACGCCGGTGGCGGGCCGCCCGCATGCCGACCTGGCAAGCATGCTCGGCATGTTTGTAAATACGCTGGCGCTGCGCACGCATCCGGCCGGGGATAACACTAGCGTTGCATCGAGCGGTTAGTTCATAATCTAATTTCAATTAACATCAATATATGATATATATTTACATTTGCGATGTCCGCGCTAAGTCTAAAAAAGTCGAGCTGGAAACAGACCCTACGCGTTATCCATTATATGTAAAAATCGTTTTCGTTTGTCATTACGTCACAATCAGTCTCGGTTTCATCGACTTTGTTGCCTTTTTCGGACGTCTCCCATTTCGCTTTGGTCGACCTCTAGATGTTCGAGTCGGCTTGCGGTTGAGTGCAGCGATCAAATTTTCCCATGGTTTTTCCGCATAGATGCGAATCAACTGGAGGAGGTCCCATGTCGACTTTTTACAGTCCAGTGTTAATTTAATCAGCAAACAGAGAGCATACGCGATTAAAGCAATATACATTTGGTTCCAAATCGCTTCGGCCGTATAACCGTGGGGTTTTACCAATCGAATATGCTGCTTGACCCATTTAAAAAACAACTCAATATGCCAGCGATTTCGATAAATCTCGGCAATTTGATGTGCGGATAAGTCAAATCGATTCGTTACAATTCGATAGGTACGCCCTTGGTCATCGTTAAACTCAATCAAACGCAGAACCGCTGGCAGCTCCGGCATCGTCACATCAGCATCAAGGATAAACCCATTCTGCCTTTTGGGGAGGTCTCTTTTTCTGATGATCGTTAACCGGCTCTTTTGCTTGACGCGGCAAACAAATTTAATCTTATCCTCTACCCATTTCTGAAAATGGTCGTACACCTGGTATCCTCGGTCCATCACGTAGGTCGCATCTTTATCCACTGTAAATTCCAACACGACTTCATGATCGGCTACATCTTTGGTTGAAGCGACGATCTTGTCTGGATACATCGTTTTGGAGTCCGCAACGACCAAGGAGGTGTGCATCTTCACGCCATGGCTACTTTTGGAACAATAGGACCATTTCGCGAGAATGGGAGGTAGTGTAATTCCCGATGAATCGATTAGCTTGAGTTTCCCAATACCAGGCGTAATGCCGCGTTTCCCTTTTGTAAGTTGCTTGATTCGATCAATGAGCGAGAAAAAGAGCGTCTGAAGATACTCCATAGGCAGCCGTTTCAGCTTCCGCGATAGTTGGGAAGCGCTTATGCTCTTGAGTCCAAGCAGTTCTTGAAATTCAGGATTAGCGGCTACATGCTCTGACATGACTTTGTATGAGTCTCGTTGCTGAAGCTGTGCCTCTACAAATAAGAGTGTCGAAGCGCCGACAAACAACTTTTGGGCCCGGTAATCCAATGACTCGTGTCGAGTAGAATGAACATGTAACCATTTTAGGCATTGACAAATGACGTTTTGATTCGGTACGTTATCCATAGAAATCTCCTTTGTTGAGGCGTTTTTATGGATAACGCTTTGGGTAACTCAACAATAGGAGATTTCTTTATTTTTGTCCACGAATATAGTTCAATAAGTTACAAATATAGAGACTTATGGGGTAGAAATTTTCGTAAAAAGATTGATGCAACGCTAGTGCGGGGATAAACGTTTTTCCGTTTATTTGCGGGAGATTCGCCAGACGGCGCTATCCGCTTTTGACCATGGGGATTTTCCGTTCGAGGAGCTTGTAGAACGGGTCGTGCAGCAGCGCGACACGAGCCGCAATCCGATCTTCGACGCGATGCTCGTGCTGCAAAATACCGAACAGGCGGCGTTAGAGCTTCCAGGTCTAAGTCTTTCTTCCTATCCATTTGACTATATTGCGTCCAAGTTCGACTTGACGCTCACCGTTACGGAGCACGCCGGGGGCTTTTCCTTCAGTTGGGAATATGCCGCAGCCTTGTTCAGTCGCGACACGATAGAGCGGTGGAGCGGCTGTTTCCTGGAGCTTCTGCGTCAGGCCATAGAATCTCCGGACTCTCGATTGGGTGAGTATAACCTGGTAACCGGTCAGGAAAGAAAATTATTGCTTGAACAATTTGCCGGAACTAAGGCAGATTATCGCCCTGTGGTAACGGTTCTCACTCTGTTCGAGGAGCAGGTTGCCCGCACTCCTGATCTGCCCGCGGTTATTGTTGGAGACGAGGAGCTAAGTTACCGTGATCTGAACGAGCGGGCGGAGCGGTTGGGAGCAGTGCTTCGCGCGCAAGGGGTAGGGGCGGAGAAGGTTGCCGCCGTCATGATCCATCGGTCTTCCGAAATGGCGGTAGGCATTCTCGCCGTCTTGAAGGCAGGAGGAGCCTACCTCCCGATTGATCCGGAATTCCCGATAGAACGGATTCGTTATATGCTGGGCGACAGTCGTCCCCAAGTTCTGTTGACTTCGATAGAATACCGGTCTCTGGCGGCGGAGGCAGCCAGTCAGATTCCCGTCCAATACTTCGAAGAAGACAATCTGCGCCAAGATGTGGCTGCAGAGAGCCTGAAGAGAACCGTGGCACCCGCGCACTTGGCATACGTTATTTATACATCAGGCACTACGGGGGGCTCGAAGGGCGTAATGATCGAACATGGGAGCCTTGCCAATACCATTCAGTGGAAAGCGAACCGCTACCGGTTTAGCGCCGGCGATAAGGCGTTGATGTTGAATCCTTTTATTTTCGACTCCTTCGTGACTCACTTTTTTGGACCACTCGTGTCGGGAGCGGCGGTTGTCTTGTTGAACGATCGAGACAGCAAAGATCCGTCAGCCATTCGCGAGGCTGTCGTGAAGCGCCGAATTACCCATATGCAGAGTCCGCCGAGCTTCTATTCGGCCTTGCTGGAGAGCATGGATCCCGATGATTGGCATACGGTACGCAGCGCGGTACTGGCTGGCGAAGCCGTCGGAATGGCGCTAATCCGCCGTTTGAAGGCGATGAATCCCAACATGGAACTGATGAATGAGTACGGCCCGACCGAAAATACCGTGGTGACGACCGCGAGTGAGCTCGAGGAAGAGAAGGCTGTTACGATCGGGCGGCCGATCCCCAATGTACGGGTATATATTCTTGCCTCGCAAGGGCTGCTCACTCCGCTCGGCGTACCGGGCGAGCTGTGCATTGCCGGTTCCGGCGTGGCGCGCGGTTATATCAACCAGCCGCAGCTAACGGCAGACAAGTTCACCTCCGATCCGTTCGTGCCGGGCGAACGAATGTATCGAACCGGAGACTGGGCCCGCTGGCTGCCGGATGGAACTTTGGAATATTGGGGAAGAATCGATCATCAGGTCAAAATTCGCGGCAACCGGATCGAGCTAGAGGAGATTGAGGCCCATCTATTGACGCTTCCCGACATTAGAGAGGCAGCCGTTACGGTTGTCGCAGAAGCGGAGGACAACCTTAGTCTCTGCGCTTACTTTGTGGCGGATCGGGATTATCCAATAAAAGAGCTGCGGACGGCGCTTGGCACAACGCTGCCGTCCTATATGATTCCCGCTTATTTTATTCCGATGGAGCAGATGCCGCTCACCGCCAACGGCAAATTGAATCGACGGGCACTGCCTTTGCCGGACGGCCGATTGGAGAAAGACAGCCGTTACATTGCCCCGCGGAATCTTGCCGAACAGGAGATGGCAGAGGTGTGGCAGGAGGTGCTGGGGGTCCGTCCGTTAGGCGTTCGGGATGATTTTTTTGAACGAGGCGGACATTCGTTGAAAGGAGCCGTCTTGGTTTCGCGCATCCAAAAGCGATTGCGGGCCGACATCACGCTCCGGGATCTGTTCCGGTATCCGACCGTGGAGACATTGACCGAAGCTATAGCTTCTCGGAAGAATAAAGCTTTTCAGGGGCTTGAACCGGCTGATTCCCGGGAATATTATCCGCTTACCTCTGCACAGAAGCGAATCTATGTGCTCCAGCAGCTTGAGGGAGCGGAGCTCAGTTACAACATGCCTGCCGTTCTTCGAATGGAAGGCATGCTGAACCGGATGCTTTTGGAAGCGTCCCTGCAGCGGCTGGTCGATCGTCATGAATCGCTGCGCACTTCCTTCACCATGTCAGACGGGGAGCCGGTGCAGAGAATACACGAAAGAGCGAAGCTCGCAGTTGACTATTGTGAAGCGGAAGAAGCGCAGCTTCATTCGATAATCGCAGAATTTATACATCCATTCGATCTCAGTAAAGCGCCGCTGCTGCGCGTGAAGATTGTGCGTGCGGCGAGCAGGCTTCACTATGTTCTGTTGGACATGCACCATATCATCTCGGACGGCGTGTCGATGGATATTTTCGTAGAGGAGTTTACGAAGCTCTATGCCGGGAAAGAACTGTCCCTGCTGAAGCTGCAGTACAAAGACTATGCGGTGTGGCAGCAGGAATACGTGCGCAGCGATGCTTACTGGGAGCAGGAGAAATATTGGCTCGATCAGTTAGCGGGCGAGCTTCCGGTCCTGCAACTGCCAACCGATTTCGCGCGTTCGGCCCTGCGCAGTTTTGCAGGCGACCGGATTGATTTCAAGCTGGGAAGATCATTGTCGGAAGCGGTGCGACAGCTCGCGCTGGACAAAGGGGTAACCGTCTACATGGTGTTCTTGGCCGCGTATAGTACTCTGCTGTCCCGGTTGTCCGGTGACGGGGAGGTTATTGTCGGCTCGCCGGTGGCCGGACGCCCGCATGCGGATCTGTCGGACATGATGGGGATGTTTGTCAACACGCTGGCCTTGCGCACGTTCCCTTCGGGACAAAAAGCTTTTGCCGAATACCTCGAGGAAATCAAGCAGACGGCGCTCGATGCCTTTGAGCATGGCGAGTATCCTTTCGAGGAGCTGGTCGACCGCGTTGTCACCCAGCGGGACATGAGCCGCAATCCGCTCTTCGATGCCGTATTCGTGCTTCAAAACGCGGAGAACTCGCAGCTGGCTCTCCCTGATTTGAAAGTCGAGTCTTATCCGTTTGCCGGTACGCAGGCCAAGTTTGACCTCACCTTGATGATATCCGAGAGCGCGGAGGGCTATCACGGCTCGCTAGAGTTCGCTACAGCCTTATTCACGCGGGCAACCATCGAACGGTGGGCGGGCCACTTGACGGAGCTGCTGGATCATGTGACGTCTGAGCCGGATACAACCCTCGCCGAAGCCAGATTAATAAGCGGGGGCCCCCAACTGAACGAGTTGATGACATACAGCGGCTTGCCGTTCCAAGACAAGCCGCGAACGACGATTCATCAGCGGTTCGGGGAAGTAGCCGGTCTCTATCCGGACCAGACGGCCATCGTGTGCGGCGATCGGCATCTCACTTATGCGGAGCTGCAGCTTCAAGCGAGTCTTGTAGCCGCCAGACTGCGGAGGGAAGGGATGCGGCCGCGGGCAGCCGTTGCCATTCTGGCGGAGCGCTCGATCGAATTCGTCGTTGCGGTTCTGGGAATTCTGCAGGCGGGCGGAGCCTATGTTCCGCTGGATCCGGACGCGCCCGAGGAGCGGCACCTGTATATATTGGGCGACTGCGGCGCGGAGTTCCTGTTGGCTACACAGAAGTCCAAAGTGCCGGCGTCATACCCAGGGACGGTCATCATTCTTGAAAACGGAGATCTTGCGGATGAAGCGTTAGAGGCGTTGGAACGTAGAGAAGCGCATGATTGCAGTTCGGATGATCCGGCATATATCCTGTATACCTCGGGCACCACGGGAAGACCGAAAGGAGTGCTGGTGACGCATGGAAATGTAATTAACCTGGTGAATAACGATGGATATGTTCCGTTCCATGCCGATCACCGCTTCGCGCAGACCGGTTCGGTAAGCTTTGATGCGGCTACATTCGAAATATTCGGAGCCCTTCTGCATGGAAGCTCCTTGCATCCGATCGAAAAAGATGTGCTGTTGGACGCGCGCCGGATGGGGGCGTTTCTGGCAGAGCACGGAATTACCGTCATGTTCTTGACGACATCGCTCTTCCATCATCTGGCCGATGAGGATGCGGGCCTGTTTGCCGGCGTAGAGCATCTCATTATGGGGGGAGAGGTTCTGTCGCCGAAGCATGCTTACGCCGTGAAGGAGGCATGTCCGGGACTTACGATCTGGAACGGCTACGGTCCTACCGAAAACACGACTTTCTCGACTGCATTCGCGGTCAAGGGAACAAACGGCAAAAATAGCATCCCGATTGGCCGGCCGATCGAAGGAACGACAGCCTACGTGCTGAGCGCTCAGGGGCAGCTGCTTCCGGTCGGGGTGCCCGGCGAATTGTGCCTTGGGGGCGCAGGCGTCGCTGCAGGCTATTGGAATCTGCCGGAGCTTACGCAGGAAAAATTCGTGCCGGATCCATTGATTGAAGGCGGACGCATGTACAAAACCGGGGATTTGGCCCGTTGGCTGCCGGACGGCACGCTCGAATATTTGGGAAGAATCGATCAGCAGGTCAAAATACGAGGCTATCGGATTGAGCTCGGCGAGATCGAAGCGCGACTGCTGCTTCATGGGAACATTCGCCAAGCGGCTGTAGTGACTTGGGAAGAGCGGCCGGGAAGCGAGGTTCTGTGCGCCTATTATGTGGGCGGCAAGCGACTGGAAGCGGCTGAATTGAGAAATTATCTGAGTATCGCTTTGCCCGAATATATGGTTCCTGCGTATTTCGTGCATTTGCCGGAACTGCCGCTTACGAGAAATGGCAAGCTGGACCGGACGGCGCTGCCGGAGCCTACAGAGGATATGGCGGCAGCTTCCCGTTATGCAGCTCCCCGAACCGCTACGGAAGCCCAGCTTGCGGAGCTCTGGCAGGAGGTATTGCACGTATCTCAAGTGGGGATCCGCGACAACTTCTTTGAACTCGGAGGCCATTCTCTGAGCGCCATGATACTCGTATCACGCATACATCAGGAGATGAGCATACCCTTCGCCATCCGGGACGTATTCCGGTTCCCGACCGTTGAAGCCATGGCGCTGACCGTGGACGGGAGGGCGGCAGACGCGTATAAAGGCCTGCAACCCGCCGGGCAGCGGGAATACTACCCTCTGTCCTCTGCACAGAGGAGACTATATGTTCTGCAGCAGCTCGAAGGAGCGGAGCGAAGCTATAATATGCCCGCGGCGATGCTCCTCGAGGGACAATTGGATCTGGCAAGATTGGAATTTGCTTTGAAGGAACTGGCGGCCCGTCATGAAGTCCTTCGAACACGTTTTGATTTCGTAAATGGCGAACCCGTGCAGATCATTTGCCCGGAGGTTGAGTTTCCGCTGTCTTTCCGCGATGCCGGGGAGGTTCAGCTTGAAGAGATCATCCAGACTTTCATTCGTCCTTTTGATCTGGGACAAGCGCCGCTTGTGCGCATCCAATTGATAAAGCTGACGGATATGCGGCATCTGTTATTGTTCGATATGCATCATATTATTTCCGACGGCACGTCCATGGGGATTTTCATGAAGGAAATGACAAGTCTGTATATGGGCGAGAGCTTGCCGCCGCTCTCCCTTCAGTACAAGGATTATGCAGTATGGCAGAACGCGAATGAACATTCCGAGGAGTACAACCGGCACAAGGAATACTGGCTGGAACAGCTTGGCGGAGAACTTCCGATCCTTTCCTTGCCGTTTGATTTTGCTCGTCCGCCGGTACAGAGCTTTGAAGGAAGCCACCTGGATTTCAGCATTGATGCGGAGTTGACCGGCAAATTGCGCAAGCTCGCGCAAAACACAGGGACTACCTTATTCATGGTGCTGCTATCTGCCTATAGCGCGTTTCTGTCAAGAATATCCGGACAGGAAGATATTATTGTCGGAACGCCTATTGCCGGCCGTCCTCATGCCGATCTGTCCAATCTTTTGGGAATGTTCGTGAACACATTGGCTATCAGATCTATGCCGTACAGGGAAAAAACATTTGCGGATTATCTGGAAGAAGTCAAACAAATTTCCATCGCAGCGTTTGAACACGCGGAATACCCGTTTGAGGAGCTCGTCGAGCAGGTGGTCCAACAGCGGGATATCAGCCGGAATCCGATTTTTGACGTCATGTTCGCTCTGCAAAACATGGAACAATCCGAGCTGCGGATGCAGGATGTCGAGGTATCTCCCTATGAACTGGAGAATCCTACCGCGAAATTCGACTTGTCCTTGTTTATCAGCGAACGGGGAGAGCAGCTTCACTGCAGCCTGGAATACGCGACAGCCCTGTTTGAACGCGGCACCATCGAACGTTGGCAAGAAAATTTCATCCAGTTGCTGCGGCACGCGGTCGATGAACCGGGTATTGCGCTCGGTAAAGTAAATTTGCTGAGTGAACAGGAACGAAATACGCTGGCAGCATGGCATGAAGGACCTTCCATGGAGCTTCCGGATACGACCATACACCAGTTGTTCAGAGAACAGGCGGTTAAGACTCCGGACGGCATTGCATTGGTATTTGGCGAGACTATGCTGACTTATCAAGAGTTGGATCGGCTATCCGATCAACTCACGTTGGCTTTGCAGCATCGAAACATAGGGGAAGGCAGCATTGTCGGCATCATGGCCGGCCGATCTCCTCATATGATTATCGGATTGTTAGGGATTCTCAAAGCAGGGGCGGCCTTCCTTCCTGTGGATCCGTCCTATCCCGCAGACCGCATTGCTTACATGCTGGAGGATTCCCAGGCAGCCTGCCTGCTCATCGATTCAGCACAGACGGGCAAACGCCCTGCGTATGACGGAGCAACGCTAATCATCAGCGATTTGCTCGCCGCGAACCAAGATGTCGGGGTTCCTCGCGAGCCGGTTGAGGTCTCATTGTACGAAGAGAACGGGCTGCCGATATACGTCATTTATACTTCAGGAACTACGGGTAATCCCAAAGGAGTCATTCTGAAGCATAGCAACCTGATCAACCTTGTGCTTTATCAGCATAAGCATACCTCCGTACCTTTTCACAAGAACGTGCTTCAGTATGCTTCTTACAGCTTTGATGTCAGCTATCAAGAGATTTTCACTACGCTGCTTGCGGGCGGGACGCTCCATGTCGTCGATGAGGAGATGCGCCGGGATCCCTATGCGCTTTTCCGGTATATCGAGGATCGGGGCATAGAGACGATTTATTTGCCTGCTTCTTTTGTAAAGTTCGTGTGGAATGACCCTGCCTATGAGTCCGTATGGCCTAGCAGCGTGCGTCACATCATAACGGCAGGAGAGGCGCTGGTCGTCGGAAAGTCGCTGCAGCGTTATTTGCGCGAGCGAGGGGTGACTCTCCATAATCACTACGGGCCTTCCGAGACGCATGTCGCTACTGCGTACTCGATCGCGCCGAATGACATCACGACCGAACTTCCTCCAATCGGCAGACCTATCGGCAACTCTTCCGTTTATATTTTGGATCCGCTAGGTTGCCCGCAGCCGATAGGTGCCGCAGGCGAGTTGCACATCGGGGGAGCGTGTGTGAAGCAGCCTGAACGAACTCGCGAGAAGTTCATCCCGAATCTATTCTCTTCCGCCGAACGGATGTACAGAACAGGGGATTTGGCCCGCTGGTTGGCAGACGGGAACATCGAGTATCTGGGCCGCATGGATCATCAAGTGAAGATAAGGGGATACAGAATTGAGTTGGGCGAGATCGAAACTCGGCTTCTCGGGGTGAAAGGGATTCGGGAAGCGGCCGTTCTCGTTCATCGGGACGAGTGCGGCAATAATGAGCTGTGCGCCTATATCGCAGGTGAACGCGAGTTTTCTTTTGCTGAACTGCGGGAGGCTCTCGGGACGGTAATGCCGGACTATATGATACCTTCATCCTTCGTTCAGCTCGATCAACTGCCTGTAACGCGGAATGGGAAAGTGGACCGCCGGGCGCTGCCGAAGCCGGACGGAGCCAGGGCAGGCAAAAAATATGAGGCACCGCGAACAAATATGGAAGCCAAGCTCGCGCTGTTGTGGCAGGATGTGCTGGGTATCGAGCGCGTAGGCATCCATGACAATTTCTTTGAATTAGGCGGTCATTCTCTGAGGGCGATGACCCTTGCAGCGCGCATTCACCAGACTCTGGATGTGGAAGTTCCATTGCGGCTGTTATTCCAGTCGCCTACGATCGCAGGCTTGGCAGCGGCTCTGGAAGCCGTAACATGTCAATCGTACGAAGCGCTGCTGCCTGTGGAGAAGCAGGCGTATTACCCGGTGTCCTCAGCTCAAAAACGGCTGTACTTGCTCCAGCAATTGGAGGGTGCGGGACTCAGCTACAATATGCCGGTGGCGCTGCAGCTCGAAGGAACACTGGATAAGGTTCGGCTGGAAGCCGCACTGCAGGCGCTAATCAGCCGCCATGAGTCGCTGCGCACTTCGTTCATTGTCGTGGACGGCGAGCCGGTGCAGCGGGTGGAAGAGAATCCGGTCTTGCGCATGATCTATGAGGAGTCGGAGGAAGTGGACGCCGAGAAGCGAATCCAGGCATTCCTCTGTCCGTTTGACCTTAGCAAGGCCCCGCTGCTGCGCACGACCGTCGTACGTCTCGGCGAAGAGCGGCATCTGCTGCTGTTCGATATGCATCATATTATTTCGGACGGCATGTCGATGAATATTTTTATCGAAGAATTTATGAAGCTGTACGCCGGCGAAGAATTAGAGCCGCTGCGGCTGCAGTACAAAGACTATGCCGTGTGGCAGCGGGAATATATTCAGAAGCCGGCGTACCGCGAGCTGGAAGCTTACTGGCTGGAACAGTTCGCGGGCGACTTGCCGGTGCTGAGCCTGCCGGCCGATCATCCGCGCCGGGCAGTGCGCAGTTTTGAAGGCGGCCAGGTGGACTTCGAACTGGACGGCGAACTTGCGTCGACAGTGCGCGAGTTGGCCCGATCGAACGGGGCTACGATGTACATGGTGCTGCTGGCAGCATACAGCACGCTGCTGTCGCGTCTTAGCGGGCAGGAGGAAATTATCGTCGGTTCGCCGGTGGCGGGACGGCCGCACGCCGATCTGGCAGGCATGCTCGGGATGTTCGTGAATACATTGGCGCTGCGCATGTATCCGGCCAGACACAAAAGCTTCGCAGCCTATTTGCAGGAAGTGAGGCAGACGGCGCTCGGAGCTTTCGAGCACGGGAACTATCCGTTCGAGGAGCTGGTGGAACAGGTCGTTCGCCGGCGAGATACGAGCCGCAATCCGCTCTTCGACGCGATGCTCGTCTTGCAGAACACAGAGCAGGTGAAGCTGGAGCTTCCCGGCCTGCGCCTATCCTCCTGTCCGTTCGACTACAACGCGGCTAAATTCGATCTGACGCTGTCAGTGCGCGAACACGAGAATGGGATACGCTGCTCGCTCGAATACGGTGCAACGCTGTTTGAACGCGAGACGATCGAGCGTTGGGCGAATCACTTTACAGAGCTTCTGCGACAGGTTTCCGCCAATCCGCAGGTCATGCTGGGCAGCGCCGGCTTGCTGGCGGATGCCGAACAGGAGCAGCTATTGGTCCGGTTCAATGACACGAAGGTGACGATTCCTGAACAGGCAAGCGTACCTTTCCTATTCGAGCAGCAGGCGGCGAAGACGCCGGATCGTCCGGCGGTCGTGTGTGCAGAACAGCGTCTGACTTACCGGGAACTGGAGGAACAGGCTAACCGCATTGCCCAATGGCTGCGGGCGCACGGCGTGACGGAGGAAGAGCGCGTCGGCGTGCTGATGAACCGTTCGCCGCAGCTTATCGCCGGACTGCTGGGGATTATAAAAGCCGGTGCCGCTTACGTGCCGATCGACCCTATTCTGCCTAAAGGACGCATGGAGGCCATGATCCGTGATGCAGGTAATGCTGACGGATTCGGCACAGCTGGGGGTAGTGACAGGCCTGCAGGATACATCGCTGCGTCATGTATTGTGCCAGGATGATGCGTTGACGGAAGAACTGGCCGGGTATTGTTCTGCGCCCGTTGGCGTGGAAATAAAACCATCCGGCAGCGCGTACGTCACCTACACCTCCGGAACGACCGGGACGCCGAAAGGGGTCGTCGTGGAGCACCGGAACGTGGTCAATTTCATATCGGGGATGATTCGCGAGCTTCCGTTCGGGACGCATGCTTCGATGCTGTGCGTCACGACGGTATCCTTCGACATCTTCGCCGCGGAGAGCTGGGTGCCGCTTAGCTGCGGCATGCAGATCGTCCTCGCAGGCGAGGAAGCGCAGCAGGATCCGGCCGTGCTGGCGGAACTGCTGGCTCAGAACCCGGTGCAGATGGCGCAGATGACGCCTTCGCGTCTCATGCTGCTGCTTGGCGATGCGCGAAGCGCGGCTCAGCTGCGGAGCATCGGGACGCTGCTGGTCGGCGGGGAAGCCTTCCCTTCCACCCTGTATGGGCAGCTGAGGAAACATACGGAAGCGGCGGTGTACAACATGTACGGGCCGACGGAAACGACCGTTTGGTCCACGTTTGACCGCTTAGAAGGGGAGGAACCGATCAGCATCGGACGTCCGATGGCGAACACGCAGGTGTATGTGCTGAACGAAGCGCTGCAGCCGCAGCCGATTGGCGTGTCAGGAGAGCTGTGCATCGGCGGCGCGGGAGTCGCCCGCGGATATTGGTCGCGTCCGGAACTGACGGCCGAGAAATTTGTGGACAATCCGTTCGTTTCCGGGGAGCGGCTGTACCGAACCGGCGATTTGGCGCGCTGGCTGCCTGACGGACGGCTGGAGCATTTGGGACGGATCGACCATCAGGTGAAGATTCGGGGATACCGGATTGAACTGGGCGAAATCGAAGCCCGGCTGCTGCGCATTCCGGGCGTAAGCGAAGCCGTCGTAACTGCCGTAGAAACGAAAGACCATGGGCCGGACTTGTGCGCATATGTAACGGGCGAGCATCCGCTCGCGGCAGCCGAGCTGCGTACCGCCTTGGCCGCATCGCTGCCGTCGTACATGATGCCGGCACACTACATGCAGCTGAAAGAGCTTCCGCTGACGCCGAACGGCAAGGTGGATCGCCGTGCGTTGCCGAAGCCGTCGGACAGCGGCGTCGAAGCCGGATATACCGCGCCGCGAACCAATGTTGAGGCGAAGCTGGCCCAGTTGTGGCAGGAGGTGCTGGGCGTTGAACGCGTAGGCATCCGCGACAACTTCTTCGAGCTGAACGGCCATTCCTTGAAGGCGATGACGCTCGTATCGAAGATTCATCAGGCACTGGGAGTAGAGTTGCCGCTGAGACAGCTGTTCCTCTCGCCGACAGTCGAAGGGTTAACGGCAGCGCTGAACGCGGCGGACGGCAGCGCGGCATATCAAGCGTTGGCCCCGGCAGGCGAACGGACGCATTACCCGCTATCTTCGGCCCAAAAACGGCTGTACGTCCTGCAGCAGTTAGAGGGAGCCGAACTGAGCTACAACATGCCGATGGCGCTGCGGCTCGAAGGAGTACTGGATCGGGTTCGGCTGGAAGCGGCGCTGCAAGCGCTCATCGCCCGTCATGAATCGCTGCGCACTTCGTTTGCCGTCGTGGACGGCGAGCCGGTGCAGCAGGTGGCGGAGCAGGCAATGTTCGAAGTTTCCTATGAGGAAGCGAAGGAAGAGGAGGCCGAGGAGTTCATCCGGGCATTCCTCCGCCCGTTTGACCTAAGCAAGGCGCCGCTGCTGCGTGCAACCGTTGTTCGTCTCGAAGAAGCGCGCTACTTGCTACTATTCGATATGCACCATATTATCTCGGACGGCATGTCGATCAGCATTTTGGTAGACGAATTTGCGAAGCTGTACACGGGCGAAGCGTTGGAGCCGCTGCCGCTGCAGTACAAAGATTATGCGGTATGGCAGCGGGAACACTACGCCGCCAGCCGGGCGTACGAGCAGTTGGAAGCGTACTGGGTGGAACAGTTTGCGGGCGAATTGCCGGTGCTGAGCCTGCCGGCCGATCATCCGCGTCCGGCTGTACGCAGCTTCGAGGGCGGCCGGGTGGACGTTGAGCTGGACGGCGATCTTGCGTCCGCTGTGCGCGAACTGGCCCGCGCGAGCGGCGCTACGGTATACATGGTGCTGCTAGCCGCCTACAGCGCGCTGCTGGGGCGGCTTGGGGGGCAAGAAGAAGTCATTGTCGGTTCTCCGGTGGCGGGACGGCCGCATGCAGATCTGGAAGGCATGCTGGGAATGTTCGTGAACACCTTGGCACTCCGGACGTACCCGGCTGGGGAAAAGAGCTTTACAGCCTATCTGCAGGAAGTGAAGCAGACGGCGCTCGCTGCCTTCGAGCATGGGGACTATCCGTTCGAGGAACTGGTGGAACGGGTGGTGCGGCAGCGCGACACGAGCCGCAATCCGATCTTCGATGCGATGCTCGTGCTGCAAAACATGGATCAGGCGGAGCTTAAGCTTCCCGATCTTCAGTTGACTCCTTATCTTACGGAGAACACGGCAGCCAAATTTGACCTAACACTGATCGTATCCGAGCAGCGGGAGGGATTCTCTTGCAGCTGGGAATATTCATCGGCTTTATTCACTGAAGAGACGATCAGACGTTGGGCGGAACATTTTGCAGAGCTTTTGCGCCATGTATCGAGAGAGCCTGAGACGGTGTTAGGAGCAGTCTCTCTGCTGACAGCGGCGCAGGAGCGCCGATTGATGCAGGAGTTTAATCCGCCCCGGATCGAACCTGACAGCAGCAAGACAATAATCGAGTTGTTTGAAGAACAAATGTTGCTGAATCCGAACCGTACGGCAGTCGTATTCGACAACCGTGAAATGAGTTATGCCGAGCTGAATGATCGTGCCAACCGTCTTGCTCAGGCACTGAAACAGCGTGGCGCCGGACCCGAGGATATCGTCGGTGTTCTTGTGACTCGTTCCGCTTGGATGGTTGTGGCTGTATTGGCAGTCTGGAAATCGGGCGGTGCCTATTTACCGCTGGATGCCGATTATCCAGCCGAACGGATTGCATATATGCTTGAAGAAAGCGGTGCCCGCCTTCTGGTTGCAGAGCGGGAGTACGGCGAGGAATGGGGGGCGGCCTGCGACGTCTTATACTTGGAAGACGATGCCGCTGCAATTTCAGGCGGAATTTCACTGCAACTGCCTGAGCCCGGACATTTGGCCTATGTTATTTTCACTTCGGGCACCACTGGCAAACCGAAGGGTGTCATGATCGAGCATGGACATGTAATAGAAAGAATTTTTGCTTGGAAACAAGCTTACAGTCTGGACTCACAGGAAGTCCGGCTGCTGCAAATGGCCAGTTTCTCGTTTGATGTATTTGTCGAAGATATGGCCCGTACGCTTCCTTTCGGAGGAACGATGGTCATTTGTCCAAGCGAGTTGCGTTTGCAGCCCGCGGCCGTAGCGGGATTGATCCGCACGCATGCGATAACGCTGCTCAACTCGACACCATCCTTAGTGATGTCCATTATGAAATACATCGATGAGTACAAGGTAGATATCCCGTCGTTACGGTTGTTGATTTTAGGGGGCGACCGTTGTCTCAATCCTGATTTTCACTGGCTGCTTGAACGGTTCGGGCACAGGATGCGGATTATTAACTGCTACGGGGTAACCGAAGCGACCGTTGACTCTACCTTCTATGAGTGGACAGGGGCCCCGGAACCGTATCCGTTAACGCCGTCGGGGCACGTGCCGATCGGAAGACCGCTTCAAAACGTAAGGCTCTATGTCGTGGAGCCTCAATATGGCAAGCTCCAGCCAGTTGGAGTATATGGAGAGCTGTTTATCGGCGGTGCAGGCGTAGGACGCGGATATGTAAACAAACCTCGGCTGTCCGAGGAAAGATTTATTTCAAGTTCCTTTATGGAAGGAGAACGGCTGTATAAAACCGGTGATCTGGTGCGCTGGTTGCCTGATGGCAGTCTGGAATTTGCCGGGCGCAATGACCACCAAGTAAAAATTCGCGGATACCGGATCGAATTGGGAGAGATTGAACAGCACCTTGCCGAGCTTGAAGGGGTTGCGGAGTCGGCAGTCGTCGCTTGCGAGTTGAAGCAGGGAGAGCTTGAATTGTGCGCTTATGTGGTCGCGAGCAAAGAAACGGAGATTTCATCACTGCGTAAGGCCCTGTCCGCACGGCTTCCGGGATTCATGGTTCCATCGCGCTTCGTACAGGTAGAAGAGTTGCCGCTGACGCCGAACGGCAAGGTGGATCGCCGTGCGCTGCCGAAGCCGTCGGGAAGCGAAGCGGCAGCCGGATATACCGCGCCGCGAACCGATGTAGAGGCGAAGCTGGTGAAGTTGTGGCAGGAGGTGCTGGGCGTTGAAAGCGTAGGCATCCGCGATAACTTCTTCGAGCTGGGCGGCCATTCTCTGAAGGCGATGAGGCTCGTATCGAAGATTCACCAAGTGCTGGGAGTAGAGTTGCCGCTGAGACAGCTGTTCCTTTCGCCGACGGTTGAAGGGCTGGCGGCTGCGCTGAACGCGGCGGAGGGCAGCGCGGCATATCAAGCGTTGGCCCCGGCAGGCGAACGGACGCATTACCCGTTATCTTCGGCCCAAAAACGGCTGTACGTCCTGCAGCAGTTAGAGGGAGCCGAACTGAGCTACAACATGCCGATGGCGCTGCAGCTCGAAGGAGTACTGGATCGGGTTCGGCTGGAAGCGGCGCTGCAGGCGCTCATCGCCCGTCATGAATCGCTGCGCACTTCGTTTGCCGTCGTGGACGGCGAGCCGGTGCAGCAGGTACAGGACGAGTGGACCTTCTCTGTGTCCTATGAGGAAGCGAAGGAAGAGAAGGCCGAGGAGTTCATCCGGGCATTCCTCCGCCCGTTTGACCTAAGCAAGGCGCCGCTGCTGCGTGCAACCGTTGTTCGTCTCGAAGAAGCGCGCTACTTGCTGCTATTCGATATGCACCATATTATCTCGGACGGCATGTCGATCAGCATTTTGGTAGACGAATTTGCGAAGCTGTACACGGGCGAAGCGTTGGAGCCGCTGCCGCTGCAGTACAAAGATTATGCGGTATGGCAGGGGGAACACTACGCCGCCAGCCGGGCGTACGAGCAGTTGGAAGCGTACTGGGTGGAGCAGCTTGCAGGCGAATTGCCGGTGCTGAGCTTGCCGGCCGATCATCCGCGTCCGGCTGTACGCAGCTTCGAGGGCGGCCGGGTGGACGTTGAGCTGGACGGCGATCTTGCGTCCGCTGTGCGCGAACTGGCCCGCGCGAGCGGCGCTACGGTATACATGGTGCTGCTAGCCGCCTACAGCGCGCTGCTGGCGCGGCTTGGGGGGCAAGAAGAAGTCATTGTCGGTTCTCCGGTGGCGGGACGGCCGCATGCAGATCTGGAAGGCATGCTGGGAATGTTCGTGAACACCTTGGCACTCCGGACGTACCCGGCTGGGGAAAAGAGCTTTACAGCCTATCTGCAGGAAGTGAAGCAGACGGCGCTCGACGCCTTCGAGCACGGGGACTATCCGTTCGAGGAACTGGTGGAACGAGTGGTTCGGCAGCGCGACACGAGCCGCAATCCGATCTTCGATGCGATGCTTGTGCTGCAAAACATGGATCAGGCGGAGCTTGAGCTTCCTGAGCTTCAGCTCACCTCGTATCCGTTCGATTCCAACGTGGCCAAGTTCGATCTGACGCTGTCGGTGAGCGAACAGGAGAACGGCATGCGCTGCTCCTGGGAATACGCTGCTATGTTGTTTGAGCGATCCACGATAGAACGTTGGGCCGGTCACTTTGCAGAGCTTCTGCGCCAGATTACCCGGGATCCGCAGGTGCCATTGGGAAGCGTCAGCTTCCTGACGGCTGCGGAACAGGAACAATTGTTGACGCAGTGCAATGAGTTGACGCAGTTCAATGAGTTGGGGCAGTTGAAAGATAACGGAACAGACGTCGAGTTGCCGCGGGGCATGACGCTGCACGCGATGTTCGAGGAGCAAGCGGCGAAGACGCCGGAGCGGTTGGCCGTTGTATGCGGTGACGATGCCCTGACGTACCGGGAGCTGAACGAGCGGGCGAACCGGCTTGCCCGAGTCGTGCGCCGTTATGGGGCGGGGCCCGAAAGCCTGGTTGCGGTGCAGTGCGAACGATCCGTGAATATGGCTGTTGCCCTGCTTGCGGTGCTTAAAGCCGGGGCAGCCTACCTGCCGATATCGCCGCAGGATCCGACAGAGCGGTTGAAGTTCCTGCTGGAGGACAGCGGCGCAACTCTGCTGCTGTCCGGCACGATGCAGGGGGCGGTTTCTTGTCCGGTGCTAGGCTTGGACGATGGCCGAATCGAGTTGGAATCGCCGGAAAATCTGGCGAGCTCTGCGAATCGAAACAATCTGGCGTATGTGATCTACACCTCCGGAACTTCCGGTCAGCCGAAAGGCGTCATGGTGGAGCATGGCAGCATCGCTCATACGCTGCAGTGGAAGGCAGAGACCTACGACTTCGACGGCGGACGAGTGCTGCATGCCAGCCTGTTCGTGTTCGACGCGTTCATCTCGCACTTTTTTGGCCCCCTCGTTGCGGGCGCGACCGTCGTGATGCTGCGTGATGAAGAGCTAAGCGATCCGGAGGCCATCATCCGCACGCTTGCCGAGCAGGAGATTACCCACGCGCAATTCCCAACGATTCTGCTCGCGGCACTGCTGGAGATGATCGAGCCGGAACAGCTGATTACCGTACGGAGCGTGGTCACCGGCGGGGAGAAAATCAGTTCGGCGCTGATCGAAAAGATGCTGGCTCACCATCAGATCAAGTTTGTCAGCGAATATGGACCGACGGAAAACAGCGTGGTGACGACCGCTTTGCTGGTGATCGATCCGCGGCAGTCTCATACGCTCGGCAGATCCATTGGCCAGACGAAAGTTTATGTGCTGGATGCGAATGGACAACTGCAGCCGATCGGGGTACCGGGGGAGCTGTGCATCAGCGGGCCGGGATTGGCCCGTGGGTATCTCAATCAGCCGGAGCTGACGGCCGAGCGATTCGTCGCCAGCCCGTTCGAGCCAGATGAGCGGCTCTACCGGACCGGGGACTTGGCGCGCTGGCTGCCGGACGGCAATCTCGAGTACATGGGCCGGATGGACGGACAAGTGAAGATCCGGGGCTACCGGATCGAACCGGGCGAGATCGAAGCCAAGCTGCTGCAGTTGACCGGGGTAAGCGAAGCTGTCGTGGCCGCGCTGCCGGATGCTTCGGGCAGCCTCCAGCTGTGTGCCTATGTCGTTGGCGGCGAACTGGATCTTCCTGAGCTGCGCAGCTTGCTGTCCTCTGCGCTGCCAGCGTATATGGTTCCGTCCTCCTTCGTGCAGCTGGAGCAATTGCCGCTGACCGCCAACGGCAAAATCGATCTCAAAGCGCTGCCGCAACCGGATGCAGCCATGGCCCATGCGCCGTATGCCGCGCCCCGCACGCCGGCGGAGCAGGCGCTGGCGACGGTATGGCAGCAGGTGCTCGGGGTGCCGCGGATCGGCATCCATGACAGCTTCTTCGACCTGGGGGGCGACTCGATCAAGGCGATTCAAGCCGTGTCCAGGATGATGCAGGCCGGCTATAAGCTGGACATGAAGGATTTGTTCCGGTATCCGGCCGCGGCCCAACTGAGCGATCATATCGTCCCGGTTAGCCGCATCGCGGAACAGGGAGAGATTCGCGGGCCGGTGCCGCTTACGCCGATTCAGCACTGGTTTGCCGAGCGGGAGCTGGCCGATGCGCATCACTTCAACCAAGCCGTGATGCTGTACCGGGAAGAACGGTTTGACGTGCACGCGCTGCATCTTGCGATGAAGCGGATCACGGTTCACCATGACGCGCTGCGGATGGTGTTCGTGCCTACAGCGAACGGGAGTTATGCGGCTTGGAATCGGGCTGTAGATGAAGGAGAACGTTACGGCTTGGAAGTATTCGACTTCCGGCAAGAACAGGAATGGAGCCGGTTAGTCGAAGCGAAGGCCCGCGAGCTGCAGGCCGGCATTTCCTTAGAGACAGGTCCGCTCGTGAAGCTGGGCTTATTCCAGTGCGGTGACGGCGATCATTTGCTGATTGTGATTCACCACCTCGTCGTTGATGGCATCTCCTGGCGGATCTTGCTGGAGGATTTCGCCTCAGCGTACGGGCAGGCTGCACAAGGGCAGGATATCCGGTTGCCGCTGAAAAGCGATTCGTTCCAAGTCTGGTCGCAGCAGTTGGCAGCTTATGCCTCAAGCCCGGCTATGGAGGCGGAACGTGAATATTGGAACCAGATGGCGAGTCGGGAACAAATGCCATTGCCGAAGGATAACGATCAAGGCGGAGACGCGGTCGAAAACAGCGAGACGTTGACGCTGCAATGGTCCCGGCGCGAGACGCGGCAGCTGTTAAGCGAAGCGCACCGGGCATATGGAACCGAGATTAACGATCTACTGCTGACCGCGCTTGGGATGGCGATTCAGGAGTGGACGGGCAGCGAGCAGGTTGCCGTCATGCTGGAAGGGCACGGAAGGGAATCCATCCTGCCGGATGTGGACGTCAGCCGGACGGTGGGCTGGTTCACGAGTGCGTATCCGGTCACGCTTGACCTGAAGGCGGGCCTGGAGCTGCCGCGGCGCATCAAGCTGGTCAAGGAAACGCTGCGAAGCATCCCGCACAAAGGCGTCGGCTACGGCATTTTGCGCTATCTGACCTCGTCGCGTGAGGAGGGTATCCGGGCGTTGGCGCCTGAGATTTCGTTTAATTACTTGGGACAGTTCGATCAGGATTTGCAGCGCAGCGAGCTTCAGATCTCGCCGCTTGCGTCCGGGGATGCGGTAAGCCGCAGGCAAAAAAGAGCGGCCACGCTCGATTTCAACGGCATGATCGCCGGAGGAACGTTAACGCTGAATCTGAGCTACAGCGCCGAGCAGTACCGCAAGAAAACGATGCAGCGGTTGGCCAGGCGGCTGAAGCATCATTTGCAGGAAGTGATTCAGCACTGCGTGGCGAAAGAAGGGGTAGAGCTGACGCCAAGCGATGTGCTGCAGCCCGGCATGACGCTTGAGGAGCTGGAAGCGCTGGTTCAGCGGAATCGGCTTATCGGGGACATCGAGAACGTATATGCCCTGACGCCAATGCAGCAGGGGATGCTGTTCCATAGCCGCCTGGATCCGCAGTCGGGCGCTTACGTGAACCAAATGCTCATTTCGCTGCAGGGAGAACTGGATCCCACCGCGTTGGAACGCAGCTGGAATACGGTGATTCAGCGGCATGCGGTACTGCGGACGAGTGTCGACAGCGGGTGGCGGGATCATCCGCTGCAGGTGGTCTATCGCAGCCGTACCTTGCGAATTGCCTATGCGGATCTCTCGATGAAGAGTGCGGCGGAGCAGGAGCTGGAACTGGCTTTCCTCAAGGAAGAAGATCGCAAGAAAGGGTTTGCTGTAGAATCGGATGGCTTAATGCGTGTAGCGGTCGTGCGTACGGGACCGGAGACGCACCAACTGCTGTGGAGCTTCCATCATATTCTCATGGATGGATGGTGCCTGCCGCTGGTGGTCAAGGAAGTCCTCGAAGTGTACACGGCCTTGGGCAAGGAAGAGGAGCCGCAATTGCCGCGCGTGAGCGAGTATAGCGAGTATCTTCGCTGGCTGTCCGAACAGGACATGCAAACGGCCTCGAAGTATTGGGCGGGCATGCTTGCGGGCTTCGAACAAGCGGCAGAGCTTCCGAGACGGCAGCGCCAAGCGCAAGGATATGAAGCAATGCGCGTGACCTGCTCGCTGGATCGGAAACGGACCGAACGGATTGCCCAAGCGGCAAGAGAGCAGGGGGTAACGGTGAACACCTTGCTTCAGACGGCATGGGGAGTGCTGCTGCACAAATACAGCGGGACAAACGATGCGGTATTCGGCAGCGTGGTGTCCGGGAGACCGGCGAGCCTTCCTGGCGTGGAAGGGATGATCGGGCTGTTCATCAATACGATTCCGGTATGGGTGAAGAGCGAGGCTGGAGATACGGTAGCCCGCGTGCTGCAGCAGGTTCAGGAGCAGGCGCTGGCATCCCAAGCCTGCGACTATTTTCCGCTGCATGAAATCCAGGCCCAAAGCGCGAGGAACCGGGAACTGTTCAACCATATTCTAGTGTTCGAGAACTACCCGGTGGAGGAACAAGCTGGTTCGCTGGAAGATGCGGCCGGATTGAAGATTACCGGAATTCAAGCGGAAGAACGGACCAACTATGACTTGAATGTGATGATTTTGCCTGGGAAAGAGATGACGCTTCATTTTGATTACAATGCGCAGGTATATGAACGAGATGGAATGGAGCGTCTGCAAAGGCACCTGATGCAAATTGTAGAACAGATAGTAGAAGATTCGAACATTCCGGTACAGAATCTGGAGCTGCTGACGACGGCCGAGAGGGAGCAATTGCTCGTGCAGTTCAACGATACGAAGGCGGCGATTCCGGAAGAGGCAAGCATCCCTTCCCTGTTCGAGCGGCAGGCGGCGAAGACGCCGGATCGTCCGGCGGTCGTGTGCGCAGAACAGCGGCTGACCTACCGGGAGCTGGAGGAACAGGCCAACCGCATCGCCCAATGGCTGCGGGCGCATGGCGTGACGGCGGAAGAGCGCGTCGGCATCCTGATGAACCGTTCGCCGCAGCTCATCGCCGGACTGCTGGGCATTCTGAAATCCGGTGCCGCTTACGTACCGATCGATCCTCTTCTGCCTGAGGAGCGGATGGAGTCCATGATCCGGGATTCCGGGATGAAGGTGATGCTTACAGATGCAGCATATGTGGAGACATTATCCGTCTTTAAAGAGACATCGCTGCGTCATGCATTATGTGTGGACGACCATGAATTGCTGGCAGGTTATCCTTTCGAACCTGTTGGCTTGAAAATAAAACCAACCGGCAGCGCATACGTCATCTATACCTCCGGAACGACCGGGACGCCGAAAGGGGTCGTCGTGGAGCACCGGAACGTGGTCAATTTCATCTCCGGGATGATTCGCGAGCTTCCGTTCGGGACGCATGCTTCGATGCTGTGCGTCACGACGGTGTCCTTCGACATCTTCGCCGCGGAGAGCTGGGTGCCGCTTAGCTGCGGCATGCAGATCGTCCTCGCAGGCGAGGAAGCGCAGCAGGATCCGGCCGTGCTGGCGGAACTGCTGGCTCAGCACCCGGTGCAGATGGCGCAGATGACGCCTTCGCGTCTCATGCTGCTGCTCGGCGATGCGCGAAGCGCGGCACAGCTGCGGAGCATCGGGACGCTGCTGGTCGGCGGGGAAGCCTTTCCTTCCACCCTGTATGGGCAGCTGAGGGAACATACGGATGCGGCGGTGTACAACATGTACGGGCCGACGGAAACGACCGTTTGGTCCACGTTCGACCGCTTAGAAGGGGAGGAACCGATCAGCATCGGACGTCCGATGGCGAACACGCAGGCGTATGTGCTGAACGAAGCACTGCAGCCGCAGCCGATTGGCGTGTCAGGAGAACTGTGCATCGGCGGTGCGGGAGTCGCCCGCGGATATTGGGCGCGTCCCGAACTGACGGCCGAGAAATTTGTGGACAATCCGTTCGTTTCCGGGGAGCGGCTGTACCGAACCGGCGATTTGGCGCGCTGGCTGCCTGACGGACGGCTGGAGCATCTGGGACGGATCGACCATCAGGTGAAGATTCGGGGATACCGGATTGAACTTGGGGAAATCGAAGCCCGGCTGCTGCGTATTCCGGGCGTAAGTGAAGCTGTCGTAACTGCAGCGGTTATTGAAACGGGCGCGGATAGTCACCATGAATTGTGCGCTTATGTAACAGGCAACCGTACGCTTGCGGCGGCTGAGCTGCGTGCTGCCCTGACTGTCTCGCTGCCGTCGTACATGATGCCGGCGCACTACATGCAGCTGGAAGAGCTTCCGCTGACGCCGAACGGCAAGGTGGATCGCCGTGCGCTGCCGAAGCCGTCGGGAAGCGAAGCGGCAGACGGATATACCGCGCCGCGAACCAATGTTGAGGCGAAGCTGGCGCAGTTGTGGCAGGAGGTGCTGGGCGTTGAACGCGTAGGCATCCGCGACAACTTCTTCGAGCTGGGCGGCCATTCCTTGAAGGCGATGACGCTCGTCTCGAAGATTCATCAGGCGCTGGGAGTAGAGCAGCCGCTCAGACAGCTGTTCCTCTCGCCGACGGTTGAAGGGTTAGCGACTAAGCTGATGGCGGTGGATGGCAGCGCGGCATATCAAGCATTGGCCCCGGCAGGCGAGCGGGTGCATTACCCGTTGTCCTCGGCCCAAAAACGGCTGTATTTCCTGCAGCAGCTGGAGGGAGCCGAGCTGAGCTACAACATGCCGGTGGCGCTGCGGCTCGAAGGAGCGCTGGATCGGGCACGGCTGGAAGCCGCGCTGCAAGTGCTCATCGCCCGCCATGAATCGCTGCGCACTTCGTTTGCGGACGTGGACGGCGAGCCGGTGCAGCGGGTGCAGGAGGAATGGACCTTCTGCGTGTCCTATGCGGAAGCGAAGGAAGGGGAAGTCGAGGAGTTCATCCAGGCATTCCTCCGCCCATTTGACCTAAGCGAAGCGCCGCTGTTGCGTGCAACCGTCTTGTGTCTCGAAGAAACGAAGCACTTGCTGTTGATGGATATCCACCATATCATCTCGGACGGCGCCTCAATGAACATTTTGGTAGCCGAATTTGGGAAGCTGTACGCGGGCGAAGCGTTGGAGCCGCTGAAGCTGCAGTACAAAGACTATGCGGTGTGGCAGCAGGAATACGTGCGCAGCGATGCTTACCGGGAGCAGGAGAAATATTGGCTCGATCAGTTAGCGGGCGAGCTTCCGGTCCTGCAACTGCCAACCGATTTCGCGCGTCCGGCCCTGCGCAGTTTTGCAGGCGACCGGATTGATTTCAAGCTGGGAAGATCATTGTCGGAAGCGGTGCGACAGCTCGCGCTGGACAAAGGGGTAACCGTCTACATGGTGTTCTTGGCCGCGTATAGTACTCTGCTGTCCCGGTTGTCCGGCGACGGGGAGGTTATTGTCGGCTCGCCGGTGGCCGGACGCCCGCATGCGGATCTGTCGGACATGATGGGGATGTTTGTCAACACGCTGGCCTTGCGCACGTTCCCTTCGGGACAAAAAGCTTTTGCCGAATACCTCGAGGAAATCAAGCAGACGGCGCTCGATGCCTTTGAGCATGGCGAGTATCCTTTCGAGGAGCTGGTCGACCGCGTTGTCACCCAGCGGGACATGAGCCGCAATCCGCTCTTCGATGCCGTATTCGTGCTTCAAAACGCGGAGAACTCGCAGCTGGCTCTCCCTGATTTGAAAGTCGAGTCTTATCCGTTTGCCGATACGCAGGCCAAGTTTGACCTTACCTTGATGATATCCGAGAGCGCGGAGGGCTATCACGGCTCGCTAGAGTTCGCTACAGCCTTATTCACGCGGGCAACCATCGAACGGTGGGCGGGCCACTTGACGGAGCTGCTGGATCATGTGACGTCTGAGCCGGATACAACCCTCGCCGAAGCCAGATTAATAAGCGGGGGCCCCCAACTGAACGAGTTGATGACATACAGCGGCTTGCCGTTCCAAGACAAGCCGCGAACGACGATTCATCAGCGGTTCGGGGAAGTAGCCGGTCTCTATCCGGACCAGACGGCCATCGTGTGCGGCGATCGGCATCTCACTTATGCGGAGCTGCAGCTTCAAGCGAGTCTTGTAGCCGCCAGACTGCGGAGGGAAGGGATGCGGCCGCGGGCAGCCGTTGCCATTCTGGCGGAGCGCTCGATCGAATTCGTCGTTGCGGTTCTGGGAATTCTGCAGGCGGGCGGAGCCTATGTTCCGCTGGATCCGGACGCGCCCGAGGAGCGGCACCTGTATATATTGGGCGACTGCGGCGCGGAGTTCCTGTTGGCTACACAGAAGTCCAAAGTGCCGGCGTCATACCCAGGGACGGTCATCATTCTTGAAAACGGAGATCTTGCGGATGAAGCGTTAGAGGCGTTGGAACGTAGAGAAGCGCATGATTGCAGTTCGGATGATCCGGCATATATCCTGTATACCTCGGGCACCACGGGAAGACCGAAAGGAGTGCTGGTGACGCATGGAAATGTAATCAATCTGGTGAATAACGATGGATATGTTCCGTTCCATGCCGATCACCGCTTCGCGCAGACCGGTTCGGTAAGCTTTGATGCGGCTACATTCGAAATATTCGGAGCCCTTCTGCATGGAAGCTCCTTGCATCCGATCGAAAAAGATGTGCTGTTGGACGCGCGCCGGATGGGGGCGTTTCTGGCAGAGCACGGGATTACCGTCATGTTCTTGACGACATCGCTCTTCCATCATCTGGCCGATGAGGATGCGGGCCTGTTTGCCGGCGTAGAGCATCTCATTATGGGGGGAGAGGTTCTGTCGCCGAAGCATGCTTACGCCGTGAAGGAGGCATGTCCGGGACTTACGATCTGGAACGGCTACGGTCCTACCGAAAACACGACTTTCTCGACTGCATTCGCGGTCAAGGGAACAAACGGCAAAAATAGCATCCCGATTGGCCGGCCGATCGAAGGAACGACAGCCTACGTGCTGAGCGCTCAGGGGCAGCTGCTTCCGGTCGGGGTGCCCGGCGAATTGTGCCTTGGGGGCGCAGGCGTCGCTGCAGGCTATTGGAATCTGCCGGAGCTTACGCAGGAAAAATTCGTGCCGGATCCATTGATTGAAGGCGGACGCATGTACAAAACCGGGGATTTGGCCCGTTGGCTGCCGGACGGCACGCTCGAATATTTGGGAAGAATCGATCAGCAGGTCAAAATACGAGGCTATCGGATTGAGCTCGGCGAGATCGAAGCGCGACTGCTGCTTCATGGGAACATTCGCCAAGCGGCTGTAGTGACTTGGGAAGAGCGGCCGGGAAGCGAGGTTCTGTGCGCCTATTATGTGGGCGGCAAGCGACTGGAAGCGGCTGAATTGAGAAATTATCTGAGTATCGCTTTGCCCGAATATATGGTTCCTGCGTATTTCGTGCATTTGCCGGAACTGCCGCTTACGAGAAATGGCAAGCTGGACCGGACGGCGCTGCCGGAGCCGGAAAGAAACGCTGTAACGGGCACCGAGTTCGCAGCACCCCGGACTTTAACGGAAGTGAGGCTTGCGCTGTTGTGGCAGGACGTGTTAGGGGTTCAGCGGGTAGGGTTGAATGATAATTTCTTTGAACTCGGCGGCCATTCCTTACGAGCGATGACGCTGGTTACGCGGATTCACCAAAAGCTGAATGCGCAAATCAAGCTGCACGATGTGTTTCAGTCGCCTACTCTCGAACGGATGAGCCAAGTAATCGAATCATCGGCGGGTTCACCGTATGAAGATTTGCTTCCTGCGCCGAATCAGGATTCCTATCCGTTGTCCTCTGCCCAAAAGCGGATGTATGTGCTGCAGCAGCTTCAAGGAGAAGAACAGACCTACAACATGCCGAACATTTTCCGGTTGGAAGGGCCAGTGAATCGGGAACGCATAAATGATGCGCTTCAGGGCTTGATCAGACGGCATGAGGTGCTCCGTACATCTTTTGAAATGGTAGAAGGCAGTCCCGTTCAGATCATACATGATTCGGTGGAATTTGCCGTTTCATATACCGAAACAAAGGACGAAGAGAATGTGAGCAAAGCGATTCGCGATTTCTACTTCCCGTTCGATCTCACTCGCGCTCCGCTGCTTCGCGCGGGACTGATACGCTTGCAAGAGGAGCAGCACCTGCTGCTGTTCGACATGCATCACATTATTTCGGATGGCGTATCGATGAGTATATTGATTAAGGAGTTCGGGAAGCTGTACTCCGGCGAGTCCATGCCGGCCCCACGACTTCAATACAAAGATTACAGCACTTGGCAAAGCCGCTATGCGACGACGGAAGATTACAAAAAACAGGAAGCGTATTGGTTGAATAAATACGCAGGAGAGCTTCCGGTGCTGGATCTGCCGTTGGACTACCCGAGGCCGCCGGCAAGAAGTTTTGCCGGAGGCAGGGTGCACTTGGAATTGGACTCCAGTCTTACCCGAAAAATGGCCAAGCTGGCACAGCGGACAGGGACCACCTTGTATATGCTGCTGTTGGCGGCGTACAGCACGATGCTGTCGCGTCTCAGCGGTCAGGACGATATCATTATCGGCTCGCCGACTGCCGGCAGATCGCATGCAGATCTTGCCGATATGCTGGGCATGTTCGCCAATACGCTGGCGCTGCGCACAAACCCGGCCGGCGAAAAAGAATTTGCAAGCTATTTGCTGGAAGTCAAAGAGTGCGCGCTTGATGCGTTCGTCCATCAAGATTATCCATTCGAAGATCTGGTGGAGAAGGCCGTCAGCCGACGGGACATGAGCCGCAGTCCTCTCTTTGATGTCATGCTCGTCCTGCAAAATACAGAGCAGGGGCAAATGGAGCTGGAGCATGTCCGGTTGTCTGCTTATCCGTACGAAGAGCACGCGGCAAAGTTCGATCTCACCCTAACCGTCATCGAGCATGAACAAGGCATGAGCCTCACTTTCGGATACGCTGCGGATCTGTTTGCCCGCGCAACGATTGAACAATGGGCCGGCTATTTCAAAGTGCTGTTGGAGTCGGTAGTCTCGGATCCAAAGCAGCGGCTCGCGGATCTGCCTTTGTTGAACGAAGAGGAACGGCAGCGGATGCAAGCCTATTCGCAGGGCGCATTTCTGGATATTTGTGCCGGGCGGACGCGCACTTTGGATCGATGGTACGAGGAGCAGGCTGGCAGAACGCCTGATCGATACGCTGTCGTCTCCGGGGAGCGACGATTGACTTACAGGGAGTTGAATGAACAATCAGAACGTCTCGCCGAGTTGTTGCGAGACAGAGGCGTAGGCCCGGATCGGATCGTCGGACTCTTCCTGCCGCCATCTCCGGAAATGATTGTCGCGATGCTGGCGATATGGAAAGCCGGAGGCGCCTATCTTCCGATCGATCCCGACACGAATGCGGATCGGATGACTTACATGCTGGAGAATTCGGAAGCTGTGCTGCTGTTGACGATGAGCGAATGGGAATCCCGGCTGCATCTTCCGGTGGAGTGCCTGAGCCTGGATCGGCTTCCAGCAAGATCATCGGATGTCGGCACGGGTCGGATGGAAGCAAGCCGCAGCCTGGACAATTTGGCTTACGTGATTTATACATCGGGAAGCACCGGGAAGCCTAAGGGCGTCAAAGTCATGCATCGCAATGTGGCAGCCTATGCGGAATGGTTCATCGAAGAAGCTGCCATTGTGGAGGAAGATCGCACGGCCCTTGTTTCCTCCTTCGCCTTTGACCTGGGATATACGGCCGTCTTTTCGGCGTTATTGTCCGGTGCGGCGCTGTACTTGCCGGGCAAAGATACCTACATGGATCCGGAAAATATGCTGGAGTATCTTATCCGGGAAAGAATCACTTATGTCAAGATGACGCCGTCCCTGTTCGGCCTTCTTGTGAGAAGCCCGGGCTTTGCCGAGCATCCAGCCAACGGCTGTCTCCGGTTGGTCGTGCTCGGCGGGGAAGCAATCAATTGCGCGGATGTGGAGCTTTACTTTGCCAAGTATGAGCGTTCCCAAGTGATGCAGCATTATGGGCCGACGGAGACGACGATCGGATCCATTGCCATCAGGATGGATCTCGAACAGTTCCGATTCTTCCGGAACCGACCGGTATTAGGACGGCCGATAGCGGGAGAAGAGGTTTATATCGTCGACTCTGCAGCAAGACCGGTTCCGATGGGCGTTGTGGGAGAAATCGCGATTGGCGGACACGGCGTGAGCCGGGGCTATGTGAACCGGCCGAATGAGACGGAGGAGAGGTTCACGAGCCATCCGCTTGATTCCAACCGGAGGTTGTACTTGACAAGTGATCGGGGCCGCGTTCTTGCGGATGGAACGATAGAGTACTTGGGTCGCAACGATCATCAAGTGAAGATTCGGGGTTACCGGGTTGAACTGGGAGAGATCGAATCGCGGTTGAGGCAGATGAACAAGATCGTGGATGCTGCTGTATTGGCCATGCCGGACGCCGAGGGCGTACTGGATTTGCGCGCTTTTGTCGCAGTCGAGGGGCACATGGATATGGCAGGGTTGCGGGAACAATTGCGTTTGCAACTGCCAGCCTATATGATTCCATCCCGCTTCCATCAGCTTGAAAAGCTGCCGCTGACGGCCAACGGCAAGGTTGATCGCGCGACGCTGGCAAAGCAGCAGATAACGATGCCTGTTCAACAAGCTAGTTATGCGGCTCCTAGGAATGCGTTGGAGCAAGCGCTGGCCGACCTATGGCAGGAGGTGTTGGGCGTTGAGCGCGTTGGGATAGAGGATGATTTCTTCGAGATCGGCGGGCAGTCGTTGAAGTTGATTCAGGTGATCGGGAAGATTCGGCGAAAATTGAAGCTGGACATTTCCCTTCGCGATGCTTTTGCCTATACGACGGTATCGGAATTGGCGCAATTTTTTGAGGCCCGGGGAAGCAAGCGTGAAGACAATGAAGTATCCATGTGGAATCCGGACAACGGATTATCCTTGTTCTGCTTCCCGCCGATTGTAGGGTATGGGCAAGTGTTCATGAGAATGGCGGAGGAGCTGCAAGAGACTGCCGCGATTTACGCTTTCGACTTTATCGGAGCGGAAGACGTGATCCGGCATTATACGAACCGAATCCAGACTCTGCAGCCTGAAGGAGCGCTCCATCTGTTGGGTTACTCGGCAGGAGGAAATTTGGCGTTCGAAGTAGCGAAACAGCTTGAGAGCGAAGGGCGGGAAGTAGCTCATCTCATTCTGCTGGACTCTTATCCGAGAAAGACCGCGCTCCAAGCTGCGGATCAGGCAGCATATGCAGAGTCGCTGCAGGACGAAATCTCGCGCTTTATCGCTCATGTGCCCGAAGCGGATGTAGAGGAAGTGTTCCGGAATATTACCAGATATAAGTCATGGGTTGACGGTGTGGCGACAGATGGGCGAATTCAGGCCTGCATTCATTTGATTCAATCGGAAGATGCAGAAGAGCATCCGGAGCAATGTTACTGGAAGCCATGGACTGCCGGAGAGCAAATACTGTACCAAGGCAGCGGAAAGCACGAACAGATGCTGGAAGGCGAAGAGGCAAGAAAGAACGGGTCTGTTGTCAGAGCTATATTCCATGGAGAGGCGCAGTCAAAATGAACATGAAGCATACATTCCTGAATTCGGGTTCTTAGTTCATAACGCCGGGGAAGCCGGGAGATTATTTTCTCCCGGTATTTCACAAAATAAGAATTAATTCCATCGTAGTTTCATAATATTCAGGGTGGCATGCCAAAACGCTTAACTGCAGTTAAGATTCATATTGCATCATTTGACTGTCTAGGCGGTAAGAGATGAAGCTTCGCAATAACCCCATTTTTTAGGAGGTCTTCTGGTATGACAAATGCTAAACCAGCCAAAAAAATGAAAAAACTATTGGCAGTTCTGCTCTCATTTTCTTTTCTTGTTTCCTTGTCCGGAATAAGTGCTCTGCTTCCGTCGAAGGCTTATGCCGCAAACTCTCACGACGAAAATTTCTCACCGGAGACGCTCAAGTTCCTTCGTGCCAATACGGGGCTCGATGGCGAGCAGTGGGACAATATTATGAAGCTCATCAACAAACCCGAGCAGGACTCGCTCGATTGGACCAAGTACTATGGTTACTGCGAGGACATTGGCGATGACCGAGGGTATACGATCGGCATATTCGGAGCCACTACAGGGGGATCCAACGACAAGCATCCGGATGGTCCGACTCTGTTCAAGGAATTCGACGCTGCCAGCGGAGCGGCCAATCCTTCGGTCGAAGGCGGTCTGGCACGCATTGGCGTTAACGGGTCGATGAAAGGTTCGATTTTAAAGATAAAGGATAGCGAAAAAGTGTTTTGCGGCAAAATCAAAAAATTGCAAAACAATGACGCTTGGAGAGAGGCGATCTGGCAAACTTTCTACAAAGTATACATCAAATACAGCGTCGAGCAAGCGCGCAAACGCGGCTTCAACTCCGCTCTGACCATCGGCTCCTTTGTCGATACGGCATTGAATCAGGGCGCTACCGGTGATTCCGGAACGCTCGAGGGTATTCTGTCTCGCTCAGGAAAAAGTAGCGACGAGAAGACTTTTATGAAGAAATTTTATGCCGAGCGCACATTAGTCGTAGATACCAATGACTATAACCAACCGCCCAATGGCAAGAATCGCGTGAAGCAATGGAGCCAACTTTGGGATATGGGGAAGGCGGATCTGAAGAACGCCGACGACGCGATTATCAAAGTCACCAGTTGGAAAATGAAGTGAGTCATGGTTCCCGCGTCCAGCATTGCATCGGACGCGGGATTTTCTGTATCTGAAAGGGTCAAGTGAAGCAAATTCCTCGATTTAATGAGAATATGGAATATTATAAAATGCGATACACGGATGCAGGATCATTATAGAGAAGTATTTTATATTTTGTCGTCGCCAAGGCAAAAGTGAAGTCGATAATTACGGCGATATCCGTGCGAAGTGACGGTATGGTCGCCAATGACATAATCGATGGGGTCTTCCGGTTCCGGAGATAGGGCTGGAGATTGGGCACCACCGAACCGAACCGGAACAGAGCGCTGCCGCAGGATAACGATGCGTTCTGGGGAAAATGGACGTTCCTTCTGTTATAATGGAGCTACTTATTTTCATCTGCTACCACGATATCCCTACAATTTGCGACAAAATCCAAGGAGGAACGGTTCGATGCTGTACACATGCCAGATTGAACTAAATGATATCACCCCGAAAATATGGCGTCAGTTTCAGTTTCATGCAGATGTCACGTTTGACCAATTGCACAACATCATTCAAATCGTTATGGGCTGGGAAGATGAACATTTCTATGAGTTCCGTATCGGGCGAAAGGTCATCGGCCTGCCGGATCCGTTTTTTTTGGAGGAAAGGGAACAGTTGTATGCCCAAGAAGAGAAGGTTGGCAAGCACGTGAATCAGGAGAAGATGACTTTTTCTTATTTGTATGATTTTGGAGATAGCTGGGAACATACGATTACGGTCATGCGCATCCAAGCAGAAGAGGCGGACGGCTTGACTCCGGTCTGTCTGGGGGGAGAGCGCTGTTGTCCGCCTGAAGACGTGGGCGGCGTGCCGGGGTACTGCCTGATGGTGGAGGCGCTGTCCGATCCCCGTCATGAAGAGCATAACGCGTTCGATAACTGGTTAGGGCCCTGGGATATTGAACATTTTTCCTGTGATGAGGTGAATGCGGAACTGCGGAAGCAGGAGAGCGAACTGACTCCGCCCAAGCGCCGGAAGACGCCGAAAGGCACTAAGAAGGTCAAGTTAACGAAGGCCGGATTGAATAAGCATTTGAAGCAGTTGAGTCGGGAAGAACTGGTTGATCTGCTGAAGGACGGCTATAGCGCGAGCACAGATATGCAGCGGTTCCTTGCTGCCCGCTTGATCGGGGAAGAGGCGGTGGAGTCGCTTTTCCATGAGTACCGTCATAAGATCGAACAGGAATTTTTCCCTAAGCGCGGCCAGGCGAAGTTGAGGCTGCAGGAAGCCAAGGACGCGATCGCCGAGTTCGAAAAATTGACCGAAAGCGTCAAGTATACGCTGGAGTTGAACCTCGCCTATGTGGACTTGGCCGTCTCGTTCTCGAAAACGTATGGCGACATCGATGCGCGGTTTTATGACTATCTGATATCGATGTACGAAGATGTCATCGATATCTTGAATGAGGAGGAGACCAGCGAGCTGTTCGATGAATATAAGGATCAGATAGAGGCCGCGGCATGGAACGCAGCGGGCTTGGGCTGGGGCGTTCATGAAGTGATGATGGATCTGTATGACGACATAAGATGGAAATAATCGAATCAGGAAGCAAGACAGGGCCCGCCTCGCTCGTGAAGAGGGATGGCGGGCTTATTTGTCCGCTCGGATATCAGTCTGCATGGGACGGAATTGAGAAATAACCGGCAGATAGGGAGCCATCAATAACCCCGCTCTCTGGCAGCGCTTGAGAAAGCGGGATTGATGCGGTTCAAGGTGTGCATAGCCCTTGCAAATGCTGGTCGATAATCGCCTCGATCCGTTCCGCGGGCAGCCGTTCGGGACGCATCATGCGGTGCATGGCCAGGCCGTCGACGAGGGCGTACAGCTTCTCCGCTTCCATATCGGCGTCCAGTCCGGGCTTGGCCAGTTTCTTCTCCAGCAGCGTGCTGACAACGAATGCCGCTGCCGTGTATATGCCGTCATGCATTTTGTCGCTCAATGCCCGAAGCTCGGGATAAATCAACGCTTTGGCCCGAAATGAAAGCCATACCTCCATTTCCATCGTTCTCTCTTCGTCCACGGGCAAAAACTGAAGAAGCAGACGCTTCAAATTGATCAGCACCGGCCCCTCGCCATCCATCGCTTCAATCCGCTTCTCGACCCGTTCGATAAACAAATTCATGCAGAAGGCAAACAACTCCGCCTGAGTGGAGAAATAGTGACGCATCGAGCCGACAGACAGTCCGGCTTCCCCGGCGATATTGCGGACGGAGGCATGCTCCAATCCGGAGCGGCGGATGACTCTCAGGGCCGCCTCGGCAACAATATGTCTTTGTTTTTCATGATCCACGATTTTTGGCAAAATCATGAGTTGAGGCAGTATGCCGTTATCTTTCAAGTGACGGTGACCCTGTTCGTGCTGATTATATCGGTATTGCGACCTTGGAAAAAGAAAAGGGCGGGTCGTTCGAAAGCGGAAGATCCTTTAAGGGGATAAATCGCTTAGAGATTTATCATATATCAATGGTTCAAGTATGATAACAGGTGAAAAGAAGCCAAAAGACATCAATGGGAACATACATGTTCTCTTGATGTCTTTTTCTCTAAGGGATGGTAAAATATTGATGTATTGTTTCTTGAAAGGATGGTGCGAATATGAAGGATGTCCTGTACCACACGGTCGGAGAACTAGTTCACAAATATAGGAGAGACGCTGGTATGACCTTATCGAAATTATCGGAACTGAGCGGCATTCCTAAGGGAACGATATCAAGAATTGAAAATGGAAATGTGAAAAGGCCGGAATTCCAAACGGTTGGCCCGTTAGCTGCGACACTAGGAATTCCATTCGAAGACGTCGTTGATCGGTACATATATATTGAGAAGAGAGCGGATCCTCTGTTCATGATATTACAATCCGTGATTCCGAACGGTAACATGGAGCTTATTGAGAAAGTCGCTTTAAGGTTTCTCGAATCCCCAAATGGAGATAGTTGTGATCTGGTCGCAGAACATATAGTGACTTGAATTCCTGCTTCGATGCATCCGCTGCATGGCATGCTTTGATTGTGGTGATTTTTGTATAATTGAGTCGAAAGTTACATTACTAACAAAATAATGGATATAAGGAAACCTGGCATATAATGGGTACAACAATAATCGACAATCTTGTTGAGATGTCATCCATGGGCGAAAAGCGAGGTGATTCACGTTGTGCCTGTACTACAGCGCGTCTAATGCAAGATTATTCCAAAAAATTCAACAGCTTAGACAGCAACTCGTAACGATAGTGAATAGGAAGAAAAATTTCACGGACGATGAGGTAGTGAGTGTCAGTCAGGAGCTGGATTATTATCTCGTCGAATTTCTCAGAGGAAAATGCTTCATGAACAAGGGGACAGGTAATTAATCAGAGGAATGGAGTCGATTCCAGATCAGCATCGCGGCCATACTGGACATCGACTCTGTGTGTGGATTAACGTGAATCGAAATCGACAAGAACTACCTGTGTAATTACCATTCGTCAAGCCATGGATAATTCCCGTAGGCCTCGCGAATTCGATCAGTTCCCGTGCTTGCTGCAAGGATATTCGGACAACTCCAAATGCGGGGTATCGGCTCGCCATTCGGGATGATACGCATATAGTCTCGAATTCGGCTCCTGCAGGCTGACGAACCTGGTCGTGGACAGACAGGCGGAAAGCCAATTGTCATGGGGATAGCTTTTTCCATCCAATAGGCAGGAGAGCCTGGCATAGCTCCCTTACGATTGTGGCGCAATGCAGGCTTGTGGCAATGATATCGCCGCGCTTGAGCAGGTGCCGCATCCAATCGAGCGTAAGCTGGAGGTCCAGATACTTGTCCTTGATGGCGTCTATGGAATTTTGAAGATACGAAGCGGATAACCGGGCTATCATGTCTTGAAAGCGAGAGCCGCTGTCATGAACCGGAATGGCCTGCTTCAATAACTCTTTCGCTCATTCATGTCGTTCATCGATATACCTTCTCTCCGCTGGTAGTAGGTAAGCATGATTTGTTGATTGTGGCCCAAAAATAAAGCCCCTGAAACAGGAGCTTTATTTCGAGGAGATAACCTGGATAGCTAGTGTAGCTACAGCGACAACGGTAGCCAAAAGACCAAAAATGGTTGTTATAACAAGTATTTGCGTATTTTTTTTCATCGAGTCGATTTTATCAACCGCCCGGTAAATCTCCTGCCGCAAATGGCTGTTGGATTCCTTAAACTCCGAACGCAACTCCTTTATATCTTCTGAGATGCGGGAAAATAACTTTTCGTTCCGTTCTTCAATTGCTTTCATTTCTTCTCTGTATCGTTTATCTTGTTCGATCATTTGCTGGTGCAGCCTTGACTCTCGTTCAGCAGCGTCCTTAGAAAGACGTTGTTCACGCTCTCTGAGGTCGCTGTCCAGTCTGTCGACATATCTTCCCAAGTCGTTGCTCATGCCATCACCATCTTTCTGATCATGCTCGGTTGAAACGATTTGTGAATACCCGGCTACAATTTCATGAAACGGATGATCTCTAATGTTTCCAATTGCTTGCTGGTCAATTTGATCATACTTGAAATCTAACTTTTTTGGCAATGAGGGAATAACGGGAATAGTGCCGTTTTGATAAACTTTTAACTGTTTTCTTGCTGAGGCACGGCCAAAGCTATTCATGATCATCACCTGTGGCAAATGTTTTTAATTGATTAGCCAAGGTTTCTATTTGCTTTCGTTTCCTGTCATCAAAGTCTGATTTGTCAAAATAGGATTCAAGGTAGATACTAATATTCATCATTACAGAAATGATATTATTCTCATTTATTTCAACATCAAAATACTGTCCATCGGCTCTAGAGATTCTTACAATTTTAGAATTATTTGAAGCAGGGGCAAATTTGGTCAGTGAGAAAGGTGAACCGCCAAGAGATGCTGCATAGCAAGTAAAATCGAAATAAAAACTGTTCTTCAATGCTATAAAGTATTCGCGATTGTCAGTTAGATATTCATCATAATTTGAATTGCGATCAGCTAGTAAGCTAGCTATGGTTTGCCCGGTATGTTCCCCGAATATGTCTTCAATATATTCATTGATGTCTTTATCGGCTACTGTAGCTTTCCTTTGGAAAAACATTGCTAGTGACTTCCAAAGAACCTCTTTCAGATATGGATTCTGTTTAAACAAGTTGTTAAGCTTCTGGAAGCCTAATTTAATGTTTTCTTCATAAAGTTCGATATCTCGTTCCGCAACGATTTCAGTGTTTGCAGTTGTAGTCATGCGAATAACCTCCTACTTTTCATTGCGCCGGACCCTTATGCGTCTATTTTACCATAGTAAAATTAAGGAAGGTGTAGGATAAAGACGGAAAATGTCGAAACCTCAAAAAATATTTGCGCTTACGAGGACTTGGCGCACGTATTCGTCTTATAATGTATGCATACCACCAATCTACAAAACAGGAACAGGAGTCGACAATGATAGACATGAAGGAGATGCTTGTTGAATATATACGCAGCTTGAGAAGGGCAACCGTGTATGCGGAGCAATTGGAGCGCGTGACAGAAGGCGTCCCGCTCACTTACGAGGATTTTGCGGCAGCTATCCTGGATCTGGAACAGTCCGGGCTGCTGGAAGCGATCCGATCGGCCGGTAGAAACCCCAGGCCGCCGCATCTCGCCTACCGCTATCGAATTCATGCGGCCCGGTTGCGATCCGGCTTGCAGCAGCGGCTCCATCAGCTGCGGCTGGAGCTTCATCCTTCGATCTCGCTTGATCGTTATTTCATGCTGGGGGAATCTGTTCTCGATTCTGATCTGCCCTTTATTATGAAAATCGATGACTATTTGCAGACCTGCGGTCTGCCAGCGGACAGCGCCGCTGCGCCAGAGAGAAGCTTCGCGCTAGTCGGTGACGAGAAGTGGATTATTGAGAAGAACGGCAAAGCCTTGCTAGAACGGATTGGGCTGCTTGACAAGCTGAAGCTTGACTCATCCCCGGATCCGGTGATGTTCGCCGTGAATCCATCCCGAGGACTTCACCCGGGCCAGGAAGAGCCGCACATCCATCTTGTCGTGGAGAACAAGACGACCTTCCTGGCGCTGCTTCCTGCCCTGTCCGAGACGATCTTCCACACGCTTATTTATGGCTGCGGGAACAAAATCGTCGGCAATATCGACATGTTCGAGCAGCAGTATCCTGCTGCTTCGGGAGCGCACCGCTTTTACTATTTCGGCGATATCGATTATGCGGGTATCCTGATTTGGGGCAATCTGTCCCGGAAGATTCCGATGATTCCTGCTCTTCCTTTTTATAGAGCCTGTCTGGAGAAGCCGGCCGTGCCAGGGAAGACCAATCAACGGCCTGCCGAATCGGCCTTGCATCAATTCGGCATGTTCTTCGATCCAGCCGAGCGGGAACGAATGGCAAGGAGTCTGGCGAGCGGGCATTATTACCCGCAAGAGACATTATCCGCTCAACAACTGCAGCAGATCGGAAAGGAGTCCATATGGGAACCGTGGAAACCGTTGACGCAACTCAGATCGTAGCCGGCTTTCAGGAACGAATGGCGAAGCTGGCTTTGTTCGATCCGCTCTTCGAATTGCAGCGGCAGAGAAAATCCGATCGCACCGGGGAACCGATTGAGATGATGGAGATGGGGCTGCTGACGCTGCTGTTCTTCTTCGAACAGAAGCTGATGCGTAATCCGAAAGCAGGCGTGAAAGATTTGGCGAAGTTTTTGCAAATGACGGCAGCCGATACGGTCAAGCTGGATGATGCAGAATTCGAAGAATTGGCCAGAACGATCATTCAAGTGTTTCGGCCATCTTCAGGGAAGAGACGTTCTTTCACTTACTTTAATTGGGAAACGCGGCAACAGGATACGGCCTATACTTCCATCTTGAAGGCCAGTTCCTTCGACAGCAAGACAAGTACGCAATATTATGCGCTGGATGACGATGGGCTGGAGCTTGTATTTGCAACCAAAGAATTCTATATGGAGTTCCAGCTCTCCATTCATCAGCTTGTGCTGCGCAAGCAATTGGAGAAGGGGGAGTTCCAGGGGGCGCTGCGGCAGATCAATGAAATGCGCGTCGACGTGGAATCGCTCCAAGAACGCATGATCAAGCTGCGGCATGAGATTAAGCGAAGTATCGTATCGGAAGACACATTGAAAAAATACGGCGCTCTTCTCGAGGATATTTATTCTCGCCTGCAGCGTGAAAATGAAGAATTCGAAGAGCTTCGCAGCTTCGTCAAGGAGACGAAGGAACGAATCTATTCCGATACGCTGCATATGAGGGAGCATCATGCGTACGAATATATTTTGCGGATATCCGCGGAATTGGAGAAGGTTCATACGGAGCACACCTTATTGCTGCAGCAAAGCATTGAATTGAAGAATGGCGCGCTGCATGCCGCCAAAGAGTCTCTTTATTACACGGGAATGGATTCGTTCAATTTCGATCAGGATATCGTGAATCTCCTGCTGGGGACTCCATTGCCCTTGGAAGCGGCAAGAGGCGTGCTTTCGCCGTTTCTTGGTCTGGAGCAGCGCGCATGCTGGTCGCCTCTGACCGTATTTGCGGAGCAGAACATTACGGCGGACGGGGAAGAGGAGCATCGCGAGGAAGGATTTCTGGAGCTGGCCGAGGGTCAGGAAGCGGGAGCGTTCATTCACTGGCGCGGCCGCCTCTTCAAGTCCATTATGGAAGATCTGCTGGTCCGGCTGAAGGAAGGGCAGACGATTCGGCTGTCGGAAGTGATTGAAGCATGCCAGCAGCGGGAAGAGAGGGACGATTGGCTTTCTATGCGCGCATTTTATGATTTCTGGCTGATTCTGCATCAGCGGAGTCCGGTTCAAGCGGGACGGGAGGATCTGGATGAGTCCAGGCCGACCGGGATGGAGGAAGCGATCCGGCTGTTGGGCAAGCATACGCTTATCGTGAAGGAAGCGGGACAGGTTATACAGGTCAATGAGCGCTTCTCGATTCAGGAGATGGATCTGACGTTGACGTTAGGAGGAGGAGACGATGCAGTACGAGAATGAGGTTGTCATGCGGGCATTCCGGCTGTATGCCGAGTTGGCCCGGAGCGGCATGGTGGAGCGGGAAGGATTGCAGCAGTATTTGGCCGATGACGAGGTAAGGGGACTCGTTGATCAGTTCGCGAGAGAGGTCGACTGCTTGACCTTGACGGCAGGCGATCAGTTGTTCCTCATACCGCTCGTTCGCTTGTCTCCCTTCCATGTGTCCAATGACTATTTGAAGAGAACGTACCTGCGAGGTCAAGCCGTCAACGCGGATCTATACCTGATGTATGTGGCGATCATCGTGTTTGTCGGGGCGTTCTATAACAGCTATCTTAGCATGGAGCCGACAAGAGATTTTATCCGGGTGGAAGATTGGCTGTTGCTTGTTCAGGAGCGGATAGACGGGTTGAAGGAGCATAATCCGGAGCAATTGAGGGAGTACGAGAAGCAATTCTCCTATAATTGGACGGCCATTATCGAGAAATGGGATGCCATGGACGATATTAAGGAGACGGCCAAGCGCCAAAGCGGAAATACGATCAGCCGCTTCAGCTTCATGGATACGGTGAAGCGATTTCTGCTGGCGGAGAAGCTTGCCGAGGAAGTCGGGGAGAATGAACTGGCGATGACGGAGAAGACCCGAATTATCGTTCAGCGCTATTTCATGGAGCTGCAGTATAATCGGGGCATTTTGCAGTTTCTATATCGGTTTGAAGAAGAACGTCAGGCCCATATCGCTCGGGAGGAGGAGAGAACCGGTGCCATCCATAGCGAAGATTAGATTTACGCATGTCCTGTACGAAGGCGGGAATAAGCGATATAACGATGTTACGTTCCAGTTCCATGGCCATAACGGCGCGGTTGTATTGGAAAATGGCGGCGGAAAGACGGTATTTATCCAGACCGCGATCCAGGCGGTGCTTCCCCATGAGGATCTCGCCGGACGCAAGGTGAAGGATACGCTGCAGCTGGACAGCGGTCCCGCGCATATCGCGATCGAATGGATTTTGACGGACAAGCCGTACCGCAGATATTTGGTCACATGCGTCACCCTGTTCCAGTCCGGCAACGGCATTGATTCCTACCGCTATGTGTATGAATATGGCGAGCATGATGAACATCGGCTGGAGAACATCCCGTTCGCGAAGGTCCATATGGGGAAGTCCCGTCCGGCGGACAAGGGAGAGATCCACGACTATTACCAGACGATGACGCATCGGCACCCGCTTCATGCCAAGACGTTCCCTACGATCAAGGAGTATAAGGCATATCTGGAGCGGCAATATCAGATTATTACGGGCGAGTGGGAAGCCATCGCGAAGATTAACGATTCAGAGGGCGGCATCGAGCAGTTTTTCGATGAATGCAAGACGACGAAGCAATTATTTGATCGTTTGCTTATTCCGGCCGTGGAGCAGTCAATCGAAGGATATGAACAGGGGACATTTGCCCGCATATTCGAGAAGCACCGGGAAGGGTTCAAAAGATATAAGCAGTTAACCGAACAGATCGAAGAGAATCGGCGAATTCAGCAAGAATTGAACAACTACGTCACGCTGTTTGAACGTCTGGATCGGGAAGAGAGGCAGTATCAAGAAGCGCGGCAAGAGGCGAAGGCGTATTGGCAATCCACTGTCGAGCTGCGGGAGGCGGCCGACAAGGAACGCCTTCAGCTTCAACTTCAGGCCGAGGAGCTTGGGGAGCGAAGCAAGCTTCTGCGGCGCAAGCAGAAATCATACCTCATCGCGCGGGAGATTCAGGAGCAGGAAGCCATTGCGGCGAAGCTGGATCTGGTCGAGGAAGAAGCAGAGCAGATCAGGGAGCGATTGCATGATGCCGAGCATCAATATTATTCCCTGCAGTATGCCGAGAGCCGCGACAGATGCCTGGCTGCCGAGGCGAAGGTTGTTCAACTGTGCGCGCAGTTGGAACGGTTAACCCTTACCGAAGATGAACGCAAGCTGGAAGAGCATTGGGAACGCAACAGCGGCCAGCTCCGCTATTTGTACGACGAGAAGGAACAGTGGCTTGAGGAACAGCGCAGCTTGTTCGAGCGCCGTCACAGGCAGCTCATGGAACAGGCAGAGACGATCCGGGGGAGTCTGCGCCAGCTGGCTGAGGAGCGCTTGCAAGGGGAGAGATCCATCGCGGAGAAGACAGCCGGGATTCAAGCGAAGCGGGATCATCAGAAGGATATCGCGAACAGCTTGCTGTCGAATCCTCAACTGGAAAAGGTGGAACAGCTGCTTCCGCTGTGGATGGAGGAAGAGCGGCAGCTGGATCAGAGCCGGATGACTCAATTGCAGGAGATGAAGCGGCTGGAAGAGGAAGCGGCTTATAAGGAACGGAAGCGCAGAGAAGTGAGCGAGGATAGCCGCCGCTTGGGCGAAGAGTTGGCGAAGCTGACGGCGCAGCATGAACGCCACCAATCCGATCTGGAGGAGTTGAAGCAAGAGCTCTGCCGCCTCCGTCCCGCATGGGACAAATATTCATCCTTATATGAAAAGGAATCCTCCATTCGGGAGCAGCTGGCGGAAGGCATCGAGCGCTGCCGGCAGCAGAAGCAGCGGCTGCTGATGCAGGAGCGTCTGGCTTACCGCTTTGTCGATGATCATGGTGAGCAGCCGTTATTTTTTGCCGATGCCGTCGTGGCCAAATTATGCGAGCAATGGAGTCATCATTATTCGCTGCTGCAGTTAGGAACGGATTATATCCGCGGGCTGCCCGAAGAGAGTAAGGGAGAGCGGGCCAGCCGTGCGGATCAGCTGTGGTCCGTCACGCTGATCACGACAATGCATGAGAAGGAATCATTGCAGCAGCGCCTCCGGCAGGCGAGCGGGAGCTTCGCATTCCCGATCCGCGTGCTCGGCGCACAGGAGGCGGCGGACATGCTTCAAGGACATAGGGAGCCGCCAGCGCCTCCCTCATGCTGGATCGTGCCGCAGCATTGGTTGAGCAATGAGGAGGCGGACGTCTATGAAGCGTGGAAGGCCGAGCTTGCCCGGCAGGCGGAGGAAGCGAAGCGGGAACGGGAACGATCGGAGCATTCGTTGCATGAATGGCAGTCGGCGCAGACGCGGTTCCAGGCTTTCTTCGCGAAATATCCGCTAGGGCGTGTACGCAAACTATCGAAATAGCCAAATATCTGGTAAACTTATCCTATGAGAAGACGATATGAGATACGAGATGACCAATGGGAACGACTCAAAGACCTCTTGCCACCGGAACGGAAACCACAGGGTGGACGTCCGGCAATCGATAACCGAAAAATGTTCAATGCCATGCTTTGGGTGATTCGTTCTGGTGCGCCTTGGCGAGACTTGCCAGAGCATTATGGCTCCTGGAGCAGTGTCTACAGTCGTTTCCGCCGCTGGGAGAAAGCAGGCATCTTTGATCGAATGCTAGAGGTTCTGGCTGCCAATCCCGATGACGAAAGTGTTATGCTCGATGCTTCCATCGTTCGTGTTCACCAACACGGCGCGGGGGCAAAAGGGGGCAGCAATTCCAAGCCATCGGACGATCACGCGGAGGCTTAACCAGCAAGATTCATGCCGTTGTAGACGGCCTTGGCAATCCGCTACGCTTCGAAGTAACCGCAGGCAACATCAATGATTGTGTAACGGGTTATGAGATCCTGCAAACCCAAGACATACAAGGTAAACATGTTTTGGCGGATCGCGGATACGATACCGATAAAATCATTGCGCTTTTGGAAGAGAAACTGGCCCATTCCGTCATTCCCAGTAAGAAGAATCGCACGATCCAACGTACAACCGACTGGTGGTTGTATAAAGAGCGTCATCTGGTCGAATGCCTGTTCAACAAACTCAAACATAATCGTCGGCTGGCAACTCGGTACGATAAATTGGCCTGTACTTTTGTTGCCTTCTTAAAGCTGGCCTCTTCCATGATCTGGTTGGCTTAAGGTTTGCATACACGCCCTAGCGGCTCAGCAGGAAGCGGAACAGAGAAGATTGACGCTCCAGGAGCTGAAGCTGGAACGGGCGCGTGAGCTTGAGCGGCTCGAGCATGAACTGGAGGTCAATCGCCGAACTGCAGAGCAGCGGCGCCGAGCGCTCGAAGAACTAGGGAGCAGAATTCAGCAATTGCAGTACCAGCTCCAGCAGGGGCATCGGTATACGCTGCTTGGCAATGAAGCAAGCAAGCTGGAAGAGGAGCTTATTCCTGTCCGGAATCAGCTTGAATTATTGGGCAAGCAGCGGGAGCAGGAAGAGAGAGCGGAACGGCTGCTGCTAGAAGAGCTGCAGACGATTCAGGATCAACAGCGGGAGATGGGCCTCCGCCTTCAAGTGCTGAAGCAAGACGACGATTATCGGGAAGTGAGGGAGTATGCCGCGCTGTCCTGCGAAGCTGCGATCGAGGAACTGAAGGCGGAACGGAAGCGGCTGGAGCTGGAGCGTCACCGGATTATGCAGGAGCAGACGCAGCTCGAATCGGCGCTTGCCAGCGAGCGGGAGCGGGTGGCGGAATGTCATCGGCTGATGGAGCAGCTGCGTATTGAGCATCCGGGCATCGCCGTGGATATGCAGCTTCCGCTGGATGTCATTGAGCGTCAACGCCAGCTTTGGTCCCGAATTGAAGAGCTGCGTCATCAACTGCAGCGGATCGAGGGGGAATATGGCCGGACGCGCGGCGATCTGCAGGCGAAGCAGGGGGCATGCCTCAAGCTTCGGCAGCAGTTCGCAGAAGAGTTCCCGGATGCCGAGCCGGAACGGTTCACCGAACCGCTCCATTCGGTTCAGAATAAGTTGCGGGACGAGGAGCAGCGGTTGACGGATGAAGCGGAGCAGATCGCTCGTCATCAAGAGCTCAACCGCAAGCGTCTGGATGAGATGGAGCGGGTGCTGAATGTCTGGAACAAGCACCTGATGGTGTTCGCTCTGGAAGATGTGCGGCTGCCGCCCGCGATCATCGGGGAAGCGGATCGCACGGAGTTCCCGTATAAGCCGTCTCATTATGCCAATCTCTGCATCGAGAAGCTGAAGGACAGGCAGGCGCGCGTGGAGAAGGAACAATTGTCGGTCAAAAATGGCCGAACCCGGATGAAGGATTATTGCATTCACGCTGTCCAAGATACGAAGCTGCGCTATATGACGATTCAAGGCATTGAATCGAAGGAGCATTTCACGGAGCTCGTGGAATTCCAGCAGACGATGGAGAAGGGCATTCGGACGGCCATTCACATCATGGAACAGAATCTGCAGACGTATGATCAGGAACTGCAGCAGTTCATCGTGCATATTCATTCCCATCTGAAGCTTATCGTTCAGGAGCTGAAGGAGATTCCGAAGAAGACCCGGGTCAAATCGGCGGAGGGATGGAAGGAGATCTACAGCTTCACGTTGGCGGAATGGGACGAGCAGGACGGCAAGGAACGCATCCGCAAATATATGGATTGGATCATTACGAAGCTGGAGCGTTATGCTGAGGAGCAAGATCAGGCAGACTGGCAGGAGCAGCAAGCGCTGATTCGCAAAGACCTTGAGAAGTGGCTGGACTCGCGCCAGCTGCTTCAGATCGTCATGCAGGGCGAAGGGATGAAGGTGGCCTGCCGCAAAGTAACGAATGATCAGCAGATTACGCGTGCCGCCTTCTCATGGGAGCAGTCCAACCGCTGGTCGGGCGGCGAGAAATGGAGCAAGAACATGACTTTGTTCCTGGGGCTGCTCAATTATATCGCGGAACGCAAGCAGTACATTCAGGCGCAGATGAAGCGGCATCGCACGGTGATTCTGGACAATCCGTTCGGCAAGGCTTCCAGCGATCATGTATTAAGCCCGGTATTCTTCATCGCCGAGCAGCTTGGCTTCCAGATTATCGCCTTGACCGCTCATGTGGAAGGGAAGTTCCTGCAAGACTATTTCCCGATTGTCTATAGCTGCCGTCTGCGTCATGCGGCAGATTCCGGCAAGCAGATCATTGAGGCGGCGCAGACGATCCAGACGGCCTATTTCCGGGATAACGACCCGGGCGTGCTCGAACGGATTGATTCACACGTCACGCAGATGGAATTGTTCTGAGCGCGGGGGCCCTGCCCCGTAGAGACAGGGGAATGTTCCGTTAAGGAGACGATTCGATTCGGCGCATCGGCCCCTGCAGGCCGATAGCTGCAGGAATATGGATTTACTATCGAACATATCGTGTTGGAATTCGAGAAGCTGCTTGGGGAAAGCAAGAAAAATTGATCTGTTATAGAAATGACGAAGGTCTTACGCAAATTGCGCCTTCGTCTTTTTTTTGGTATGACATAGTTGAGAGGTGTGATCGGGGATTCCTGAGGGATCAAATATACACATTGTATGGAGGGAGCAGGGAGATGCATCTTTATCCGCTCGGAGATGCCGCGGTTGTGGTGGAATTCGATACGGTCATCGGACCGGCATCTCATGAGCAAGTCCGATTGTTGTCGCTATATCTCGATCATCATCCGATTCCCGGAATGATTGAATATGTCCCCGCTTTTACCACGGTGACGGTATTTTACGATCCACTGGTGCTTCAATATGATGAGGCGAAAGCCAAGCTGGAGATGGCAGTAGCACAGACGACGGATATGCGGCTGGACAAGATAGCGCGCACCGTCGAAATTCCGGTATGCTACGGCGGCGAATTCGGTCCCGATCTGGAGGAGGTCGCCGCGTATAACCGGCTGACGGCGGATGAGGTTGTGCGCATTCATAGCAGCGCCGAGTATCGGGTATACATGATCGGGTTTGCTCCCGGTTTTCCGTATCTCGGCGGTATGCCGGAGAGAATTGCGACACCGAGGCGTTCTTCCCCGCGCCTGGCGATTCCCGCGGGATCGGTCGGGATTGCCGGGATGCAGACGGGAGTCTATCCCATTGTCACGCCAGGCGGCTGGCAGTTGATCGGCCGGACGCCGGTTGCGCTATTTCGCCCGGAAATGACCCCTCCGACCTTGTTAAAAGCGGGGGATACGATACGCTTCGTCCCGATAACCAAGAAGGAATACGAGAGCTGGGAGGGGCATGCGACATGAGCATCCGGGTTGAGACGGCAGGTCTGCTTACGACGGTACAGGATAGCGGGCGCTTTGGATTTCAGAAATACGGCGTGCTGGCCAGCGGCGCCATGGATACGGTGGCGCTCAGACTGGCCAATCTTCTGGCAGGCAATCAGGAAGGGGCGGCGGCTCTGGAGATTACGCTATTAGGGCCCAAGCTTGTATTCGAGAAGTCGGCAGTGATTGCCCTGGCGGGCGGGAATTTGTCCCCAGCCGTGGACGGTGTGTCCCTTCCGCTATGGTGGCCTGTCTATATACCTGCCGGCAAGACGCTCACCTTCGGCAGGGCGGTGTCCGGCTGCCGCATCTATCTTGCGGTCGCAGGCGGGATTCATGTTCCCGAGGTGATGGGCAGCCGCAGCACGTATTTGCGGGCCGGCATGGGCGGGTTCCGCGGGCGGGCGCTTCAGGCTGGCGATGTGCTGGAGACGGGAGTGTCAAATGCATGGCGGGACATGGCTTCTGACGAACCCGTCGTGCTTCCGTGGGGGGCCAGTCATGAGCTTCGCCCGGCCTATCAGGACGATCCGGTGCTGCGCGTGGTGCGCGGACCGGAATATCATCGCTTCGATGAAGAGAGCAGACGGAAGCTATGGACGGAGAGATTCCGCGTCACGCCTCAATCTGACCGGATGGGATACCGGCTGGAAGGCGTGCCGTTGGCATTGGCCGAGCCGCTGGACATGGTCTCGTCAGCCGTTGGCGCGGGCACGATTCAGGTGCCGCCGGAAGGCAACCCGATCGTGCTGCTGGCCGACCGGCAGACGGCTGGCGGCTATCCGCGCATCGCGCACGTGACTAGCGTCGATCTTCCGCTGATTGCCCAGGTGAAGCCGGGCGGACAGATACGCTTCGAAGAGGTTTCACTGGAGGAAGCGCAGGAGTTATACGTAATGCGGGAGCACAGCATCGCTCAATTCAGGCAGGGACTGGTTCTGCAAGCGCGTTAGGAGGATTCATATGTACAAGATAGACATCAACTGCGACATGGGAGAAAGCTTCGGCGCTTACCGGATGGGGACGGATGAGGAAATTTTGCCGTTCGTCACCTCGGCGAATATCGCCTGCGGCTTTCATGCCGGCGATCCGTCGGTCATGAGGAATACGGTGGCCATGGCACTTGCGCACGGGGCCGCCATCGGGGCGCATCCGGGACTGCCTGATCTGGCGGGCTTCGGCCGCCGCAATCTCGACATCACTCCGGAGGAAGCCTACGACATTGTCGTGTATCAGGTTGGGGCTTTATACGGATTCGTCAAGGCGGCAGGCGGGAGCATGCGGCATGTCAAGCCGCACGGCGCCTTGTACAACATGGCCGCTGCCCGTCGGTCGTTAGCCGATGCGATCGCCCGCGCGGTCTATGACATTGACCCGGAGCTCATCCTGTTCGGCCTGTCGGGCAGCGAAATAGTCCGGGCGGGGGAAGCCATAGGGCTCCGAACCGCGCATGAAGTATTTGCCGACCGGACGTATCAGGCGGACGGGTCATTGACCTCCCGCCGGGAAGCCCATGCGCTGATTACGGACAGAGAGCACGCGGTGGAGCAGGTTGTTCGCATGGTGCGAGAAGGCGTTGTCCGCTCTGTGCAGGGCCATGACGTGGCGATTCAGACCGATACGGTCTGCATTCACGGCGACGGCGCTCATGCGTTGGCCTTTGCCCGCAGCCTCCGTGAGCGGTTGGAGCAGGCGGGTATTGCGGTAGAGCCTGTTTAGTAGAGAGGGAGCATAATTGGATAGGGGAGTTGACCTCATTCTATACTATGAACAGTAAAATGTGGTAACCTGTAGATGTGAATTTAAACATAGATAAGCCCATCTATGCTCTGGTGCGAATGTATAGTGCACATGAAATTCCCGGGGGATTCGCACCATTATTTTTCTAAAATATGGATTTTCTCGGTGTGCTATATTTGTAATGGATGTAAAATTGGATTTTATTAGTCACATAATTGACATTTTTAATCATTTCCAAGTTATGAATTGATTAAAAATGTCAATTTCCGCTGTCGCATCCTACGCGGATGCGTGGATTGAAATGCAAATGGCGCGAACGGCAAAGGAGGCGTTGCGTGTCGCATCCTACGCGGATGCGTGGATTGAAATATTTCGTGCTCATCATTACCGCTAATCTCTCGTAGTCGCATCCTACGCGGATGCGTGGATTGAAATCACTCATGAGCATGGCTGCAACGAAATCAGAACCGTCGCATCCTACGCGGATGCGTGGATTGAAATGGCAACGTCACATATCCCCGGCCTGTGAATCTACAGTCGCATCCTACGCGGATGCGTGGATTGAAATCTTGGATGTGGAGCTGATGCACGATAAAAATAGGCCGCATCCTCCATGGTACAAAAAAAAGCATCTCAGCCCGTATCAAAAATGACGCGGGGGGAGGATGCTTGTCTTTTTTTCTCGAACGTATGTTCCCTGACAGCCTGTTGTCACTCACTACAACCATAATAGAATCTAAAGTACGATACGAAGGAAGGTGAGGATGTACGTAACTATGAATACGACAGTCAGCGAGCAACAATTACATCCGAATGTGGTACCTTATTGGCGAATATATCGCCTCTTATGTGCACTGAAGCGGACAGCGCTGGCAAGCATCCCGATTATTGTTTATTTGATGTGGCTTCCCCAATGGAAGTGGATTATATATGTTTCCGCTGCCTATCTCTTTATTCATTGGAGCAAGGACTTATTTTATATCATATATGGAGTTCGCTTCAGTTATGTCCGAAGAAGTTACGTCCTAACAACGGATGAGATCGTTATTCGGTGGGGGAGCATATGGGCCGTCAATTCATCAGTTATTCCGCTTAGCCGTGTTCAGCATGTAGATATCGAACAGGATGTCATCCAGAAAAAGTTGGGCATATCTGAAGTCGTCATCGTAACGGCAGGAGATGCGAATGGCATCGTCGGTTTATTGGAAGATGATGCGAATAGACTGCGGCGGCAGGTCATTGAACTGGCGAAGATAGGTGAGAGTGATGCGTACAATCCATAGACAGCATCCGATCAAGATTGTCGTACATTTGTACCGAACGATCCGCTATATGCTTATCCCCTATACGCTTTTGTTATTCAAGGAGATCAAGGCCGGCACAGGTCAACAGCCTTATTGGGTGTATGGGGGACCTGGACCGATCGAGTAGTAGGTTCGGCTACGACAGAATTGCACACTTCAGATTCGAATGAAGAGGCGGATGCCAGGTTCGTGTTGACGCAAGGCAACGCAGACATGCTCCTTGCCAGAATTAATCGGCCGATGTCGCGTGTCTCGAATCAAGCGAAGCCGAATTGGGTCCTTCAACCCAAGGATATTTTGATGAGGGCGATTAGTTCCAATTCGTTCTTGTTGGGGGTTCCCCTATGTCTCACTATCGTAACGTATGTATGGGATTGGGTTGAACCAAGCACGGAAGAAGAAGTAAGCGTGGTCCGTTTTTTTCAAGATGAAAGATGGAAAGAATTATTGACGACGGAGCTTATACCCGTTCTGCTTGCGCTTCTTGGAATTATTGCCTTGTGCGTATTCACGTCCTGGTTGTTGTCTTTGGTCATGATGCAAATTCGCTATCATAAATGGTCCGTTATCCGAGACAGTGCCTATATTCATATCCAGTACGGATGGTATGAGAGGAAATCAACCTCCATCCATACTTCGAAGATTCAATCGATCCGGGTGAAGGAACAGCTGATCAGTCGTTTTTTTGGTTATGTGTCTATCTGGATGGATTGCGTAGGATATGCAGGGGAGAAGAAGGTGAGGCTGCTGTTGCCCGCGATCCGCAGGTCAGACATGCATGCTGCATTGGAACTGTTATTGCCCGAATTTACACTCGTGAAGCCGAAGCGTCATTTACCTGCGGGCAAGGCGATGTATTTTGTGTGGCTGCCAGTCATTGCCGTAGGCCTTGTCATCTTATTTGTCGCTATTTTTTCTCCGTGGGCATGGTTGATGATCCCGCTCGCGGCAGCGATATATTGGCGGGGGATCCGAATATACACGGGAACGCTATGGGAAGTTCATGGCAATCAATGTGTGCTAGCGAAGCCAGGTCTTACGCGAACCACAGTCTATGTGCAGCGGCAAGCGATCCAATCAATAACCTATCGTCAAACCTGGATTCAATGCATATTCGGCATTTTCCAGATTGAACTTGTAATAGATTCGCCATCGAAAGCGAAGGAATACGTATTTACCGGCGCATCCCAAGAGAATGTACAGCAGCTATTAAAATGGTATAAAAATACAGACAATTCCAAGTGCCCATATACTGTGAACAAGGAAGAGGTTATTTAGTCCGATTTTTTTGCAGGAGTAGGCAGGTAGACCTATAGATGGTGTCGAATATCCAATATTTATAGGATATTATGAGAGCATCTGGAGGAGAGTTCAACGATGTCAGATAAAATGATACGGCTGCTGAAAATGGTCATAGCCATACAGGCGAACCCTGGGATATCGGCGCAGGAGTTGGCCGACAAATGCGAGGCTTCCGAGCGAACCATATATCGGGATTTGCGAACGCTAGACCTTGCAGTGCCCATAACGAATGATGGATATGGAACAGGATATCGCTTTATAGGCAACTTCGCGATGTATCCGCTTAATTTTACAGAAGAAGAGGAGATGGTCTTCTCCGTCCTCCCTTCCATGTTAGATAAGAGCAAGCTGTCGCCCCTATTCGATTCGGCTTACGACAAAGTTATGGCAACACATATCAAGGAGAAGCAAAAACGCAGGGAGGCAATAGAGAACTTCACGAATCTAATTCAGATGGGGACACCTGCATACAAGTCAGATAGTGATGGTCCAAATTACTTGCTTCCCGTTATGGAAGCGATTATAGGGCAGAAGACACTCCTTGCAGTATATCATACACAAAGCCGCAATACCGTGACAGAACGAGAAATCGATCCGTATTGTCTTGTGCCTCGCGAGCAGCGCTTCTACCTAATCGGGTACTGTCATCGGAAGCAGGATGTCTTGATGTTCCGCATGAGCCGGTTTCATCACGTCGAAATGACGACTAAAAGCTTCGACAAAGGCGACTTTGACATCCATCAATATATGAAGCATACCTGGTCGGTACATCGGGGCGAATCGCTTATTACGTTCAAGGTCAAATTTCAGCCGGATGTGGCCAGATACATTAAGGAAGAGGAAATGTTCGTGCGTCCCAAAATGACGGACTTGCCCGATGGAAGCTTATTGTTCGAGGCGACAGTCAACCATGAGCAAGGCTTCCTGAATTGGCTCGCTCAGTATGGCCCGTCTGCCGAAATTCTGGAACCGCTATCGGTAAGGAAACAGTTCATCGAGCGATTACGGCGTTGGCTGGAGGTGTATAACTAATGCATCAATCGAAATACCGCAGTTGTGTCACGATGGGCGCGGTACAGTACATACGAGCGGTATAGAAAGGGGTACTGAAATGCAATCAATTGCTCATATTCGCATGAGCGATGAGAAGGTGCAGACCGTAGAACAGCATTTGCTGGAAGTGAAGACGCTGGCGGAGAAGTATGGCGCGAAGCTGAATATTCCCCATGTGGCAGGACTGGCCGGCATGCTGCATGATATGGGAAAATATACGGAGAAGTTCAGGACATACATATTGGCGGCTGTGAGCGGAGCCGAGGATCAGCTGCGCCGGGGAGATGTTGATCATTCTACGGCCGGAGGACGGTTGCTTTATAATCGTTTTCATGCGGACGCAAAAGCGCCTTATAAAGCGATTTTGGCTGAGGTTGTAGGCAATGCGATTATTTCGCATCATTCCTATTTGCATGATTTTCTGGACCCGGATTTGGAATCTCCTTACTTGAGACGGGTTGCTTGCAAAAAGTTGGAGGAGTTTGATCAGAGCGTTGAAGCCTTTTTTACATACGTCATGAGCGAGCAGGAATTCCAACAATATGTGGAGCTGGCAGCTGCGGAAATAGAGCAGTATCTAGCCAGAGCACCTGCAAAAAGCATGGAACTGAAGCTGATGTTCCTCACCAAATTCGTGTTCAGCGCATTAATTGATGCCGATCGAACGAACACGAGATGGTTTGAAATGAGTGAGCCTGACGAGCCGGTACGGAACACAAAGAAATTGTTTGCAAGCTATTATGAAAAGTTGATGGAAAAAATTCATTCCTTTAAGAAAAAGAAGCACGCCCATACGCCGATTGTACTGTTGCGAAGCGAAATGTCCGAGCTATGCGAACGTTTTGCCGCGAAGCCGTCTTCTATTTATACGTTGTCGATTCCAACCGGGGGCGGGAAGACGCTGGCCAGCTTGAGATATGCCTTGAAACATGCGTTAACCTTTGACAAAAAACGGATTATTTATGTCGTCCCTATTTACGACGATTATTGAGCAGAATGCAGCTGAGGTTCGAAAAATATTGCAAGATGAAGCGAATATCCTGGAGCATCATTCTAACGTAGCAGAAGTGGAAGATGACGATGATGAGCGGGATGGGCTGGCGGTGACCCCGCGGCAAAAGGCTAACCTGGCTAAGGACAACTGGGATGCGCCGATTATATTTACGACCATGGTACAATTTCTGAACGTGTTCTTCGCCCATGGAAGCCGAAATATACGGAGACTCCATAACTTGTGTGAAGCCGTGATCATATTTGACGAAGTGCAGAAGGTGCCTACGCATTGCATTTCTCTATTTAACCAGGCACTGAACTTCTTGAAGGAGTACGGAGGCTCCAGTATCGTGCTGTGCACGGCGACGCAACCGGCGCTGCAGTTCGTGGAGCAGAAGCTGGAAATTGCAAAGGATGCTGAGATGATAAGTAATATCGATCAGGTGATAGATGCGTTCAAGCGTGTTGATTTGATTGATAAAGCTACCGAGAGAGCCTGGAGTACGGAAGAATTGGCATGCTTTGTCCAGGACACCATTCAGGAAGCAGGCAATATTCTGGTCATCTTGAATACGAAGTCGGCCGTTAAGTCGTTGTATGAGCGGTTGCAGGCGATGCGGGAACAACATAAGCTCGGCGAGGACGAGGCAATCTTTTTGTATCATTTGAGTACGTCGATGTGTGCCGCTCACCGGTTTGCCATTTTAGAAAAAGTAAGAGCGCATCTTGAAGCAGAGGAAAAAGTGATTTGCGTCAGCACGCAGTTGATTGAAGCGGGCGTAGATGTCAGCTTCGACTGCGTCATACGGTCTCTGGCCGGCTTGGACTCGATCGCGCAAGCGGCGGGACGATGCAACCGGCACGGGAAGGATGCGGTCCGGAACGTCTACATTATCGATCATGCCGAAGAGAATCTGAAGCATTTGAAGGAGATTCAAATCGGCAAGGAACTGACACGCGCTATGCTTGTCGACATGAAGCGGGATGCGGCAGCGCATGGGGGTCAGTTATTGTCGCAGCAGGCGATGGAGTATTATTTCCAACGATTTTATATGAGGCTGGAAGCGGATTTGAATTATTTTGTCTCCAAGCTTCGCAAAGATATGACGGTCTTGTTGTATGCCGGCCGGATGGAAGCGGACAGCTATTTCCAGGCTTATCACCAGGACAGGAAAAAGAAAGGGGAGAAAGACACATGGTTGCCGCTGTTCCTCGCCAACAGCTACGGCACGGCTGCGCAACACTTTCACGTCATAGACGATCATACACGGTCTGTCATTGTTCCATATGGAGAGGGAGGCAAAGAAGTGATTGCCGACCTGAACGGGGGCGGTACCATTGATGATTTGACGCGCCTGCTGAAACGGGCGCAGCAGTTCACAGTCAATGTGTATGAACACGATCTCCGTCAGTTGGATCACAGCGGCGGGCTGGAGAGTTGTCTGGACGGAAAGGTGCTCGTATTGAAAGAGGGAGCCTACAGCGAGCATTTTGGAGTTGAGCTGAATAGCGACAGCGCCATGGGATTTTTGGGTTGCTTCTAGAGGAGTGAAGCCTATCTTTTACAGATAGGCTCCTAATAAAATACTATATTTTTCAATCCGCGCTATTCTAGCGACAACATAAGTTATTATAGCACAATTAAGGTATATGATGATCCGGACAGGTTTTATGTTCAGGTCTGAAACAAAAAGTTCATATAATATTTTATTAGAAAATAATTGAATTTGTCCGTAAGAGAGTATAGTATAAAAGGTGTCAGAAAAATATGGAAAGGAGGCGGGGGCATTTGATACGAAACAGCATCGAGTTCGAGGTGTTCGGGAATTATGCGCTGTTTACAGACCCGTTAACGAAGTTGGGCGGGGAAAAGATGTCTTATCCTGTCCCAACCTATCAAGCATTGAAGGGGATCGTAGAGTCGATCTACTGGAAACCTACTATTCTCTTCATTGTGGATGCCGTTCGCGTCATGAACCCGATTCGAATGGAGTCCAAAGGGGTTCGCCCGCTTGACTACGGTGGCGGCAATACGCTTGCATACTATTCCTACTTGAAGGATGTTCGTTACCAATGCCGGGCTCATTTCGTGTTCAACCCGAACCGGCCGGATCTGGAGTATGATCGCAACGAACATAAACATCACAATATATTGAAGCGCTCATTGAGGGCGGGAGGACGCCGGGATATTTTCCTGGGAGCAAGAGAATGCCAAGGTTATGTTGAACCATGCGAGTTTGGCGCAGGAAAGGGCTTCTATGACGATTATGGCGATCTCCACTTTGGCACGATGGTACACGGCATCAATTATCCCGATGAGACAGGAAAACAGCAGATGGAGACACGGCTATGGAATCCGGTTATGAAAAATGGTGTCATTGAATTTATCACACCGGAACAATGTACGCTCGTTCGTCCCGTGGCGCAGATGGAACCAAAGCGGTTCGCGGCCGGGGAGATCGAGTCTGTTGAGGAACTGGAGGTCCGGCTGGAAGCGGAGGGAAGCCGATGAGCTGGTTGCAGCAATTATATGAGACATATGAGTCGAACCTGGATCGGGTCGGGGTTGTCGAAAAGAAACATAACGGGCAGGAATTTACGCTGCTTCCGATTTCTCATACGACACAGACGGCGCATATTGAAGTTCGCGTCACGGAAGACGGAGATTTCCATTCAGCCATCGTCGTTGACAAGAGCGATGCCAGTACATTGATTCCATGCACGGAGGATTCCTCCAGCCGCTCAGGAACCGCCGTATTTCCTTATCCGCTGCATGATAAGTTAAGCTATGTGGCTGGAGACTACATTGGCTATGGCGGACAAGCCAAGAAAGCGGATCAGTTCAAAGCCTATATCGAACAGTTAGAAGAATGGGCCTTATCCCCATTTCGCCATCCTCATGTTGTCAGTATTTTTAAGTACCTCAATAAAAAGCGGCTCGTTCGCGATCTGGTTGAAAAAGAGAACCTGTTGTTTCTTGATGGGAACGGTTGTCTGCTTGGCAAATGGGATAAAAAATACGGTGACGAGAAACCGCCGTTGTTTGGCGTGCTGAATGGCGAACAAGAAAGCGCATTCATTCGTTTTACGGTCTACTCCCCGGCGCGGCCTCTCAAGGAAGTGTGGAAAGATCCGGAGGTCTATGATTCGTTCATCCGCTACTATAACAGCAAGCTGGGGAACAGCAAGCTGTGTTATGTGACGGGGAAATTGCTGCCCGGTACGGACAAGCATGCGAATAAAATACGAAATCCGGCAGACAAAGCGAAGTTGATCTCGGCCAGCGATACAAGCGGCTTTACGTTCCGCGGCCGGTTCAGCAGCAGTCATGAAGCGGCGGGCATTAGCTATGAGGTATCGCAAAAAGCCCATAATGCCCTCAAATGGCTAATTAACCGGCAAGGAAAAATAATTGATCAGCGCGTATTTCTCGTATGGTCGAACGATGCGGTAGACGTGCCGGCTCCCGGAGAGGATACCTTCGCTTTATTTCCAGAACAGAGCGCCGCTCACAAAAGGGAATCTTTTACGAACGAAGGGTTGGCTCGGGACATTGGGAGTTATCTGGCTGGGTATGGAACAGGAAAAGAGCTGTCGGTTACAAATCCCGCTGTAAACCTGTTGATTCTTGATTCTGCCACGACTGGACGCATGGCGGTGCTCTATTATCGTAATTTGGATAAGAAGCATTACTTTAAAAAGCTGGTGGAATGGCATTCCAGTTGCGTATGGCTGCACCGTTACCGAAAAGATGAAAATGGCGACTATGTCCTATTCTTCGGTGCGCCGGCAACTAAAGATATTGCATATGCTGCTTATGGATCTACGGCAAGCGATAAAGTCGTAAAAGGGCTGATGGAACGCATGCTGCCATGTATGGTAGACGGCGTCAAAATTCCCGCGGATATTGTTAGCAGCGTCGTTCGCCGCACATCTAACCCGGTAGCGATGGAAAAGTGGGAGTGGGAGAAGACGCTGAGCATTGCTTGCGCGTTAGTCAATAAAGTTTATGAGAAGGAGGGATTCCAGGTGGCCCTGGACAAGGAGAATACGGACCGAAGCTATTTGTTTGGGAGATTGCTGGCGGTGGCTGACGTATTAGAACGGAGGATTCTGGACGAAGAGGCGAGACGTTCAGGCAAATCTGGAACGGGGCATGCAAGAGTCAGCAATGCCATTCGTTACATGAATTCCTTTGCGCAACACCCTGCGAGAACTTGGAAAACGATTCAAGGCAGTTTGCAACCCTATCAAATGCGGTTAGGTTCTAAGGGATATTATTTATCGAGTTTAATTGATGAGATAGCCTCGAAGTTCAATTTTGAGGATATGAACAACAAGCCATTATCTGATAAATACTTGCTTGGCTTTTATAGTCAAAGGCACGAGCTTTATCAAAAAAAGGATAAAAATCATGAGTCAACCGAACCTAATCAATCAAACGAAGGAGTGAACGAACAATGACAATTCTCGATCATAAAATTGATTTTGCTGTCGTATTTTCGGTAACGAAAGCCAATCCGAACGGCGATCCGTTAAACGGCAACCGGCCGCGTCAAAACTATGACGGCCATGGTGAAGTGTCAGATGTGGCGCTGAAGCGGAAAATTAGAAACCGGCTGCAGGATATCGGCGAGCCTATTTTTGTCCAATCTAATGATAGAAGTGATGATCAGTTCAAAAGCTTGCGTGAGCGCGCGGAAGCAAACGAGGCATTGGCGAAAATAGTAAATCAAAAAGACAGTTCCGGCGAAGAATTTGCGAAAATCGCTTGCGAGCAGTGGATCGATGTCCGGAGCTTCGGCCAAGTGTTTGCCTTCAAGGGTAGCGGAGGTAAAGGGGTATCTGTAGGCGTACGCGGCCCGGTGTCGATACATACGGCAACGAGCGTCGATCCGATTGATATTACGAGCATGCAGATTACGAAGAGCGTCAATTCGGAGCCGGGCGAGAAAAGAGGCTCGGATACGATGGGCATGAAGCATCGGGTAGACTTCGGCGTATATGTATTCTATGGCAGCATCAATACGCAGTTGGCGGAAAAGACGGGATTCACCATGGAAGATGCTGAGAAAATCAAACAAGCGCTTGTGACGCTGTTCGAAAATGACGCGTCTTCCGCCAGACCGGAGGGAAGCATGGAAGTGCACAAGGTGTATTGGTGGGAGCATGGTTCCAAACTGGGTCAATACTCATCCGCCAAGGTGCACCGCTCCTTGCACGTCAGCAAAAACAAGGAAGAACCAAAATCCTTCGAAGAAGACTATGACGTTACACTGAACGAACTGGAAGGTCTGAAGGTTGAGATTATTGATGGCCTATAATGATGAAGACAACTACTTATTGCTGTCTGGCATCCAGCATTTTCAATTCTGCAAGCGGCAATGGGCGTTGATTCACATCGAACAGCAATGGGAAGAGAATGTGAAAACGATCGAAGGGCAGCATCTCCATCGCAATGCGGATCAACCGTTCACGAGGGAAAAGCGCGGCGACAAGCTTGTCGTCCGCGCTATGTCTGTCAAGTCGCATGAATTGAAGTTGACAGGCATTTGTGATGTGGTAGAGTTCGTGCAAGATAGCCGCGGAGTGCGGATTAACGGGTCTGAGGGCAAATATATGGCTTATCCGGTGGAGTATAAGCGGGGTAAGCCGAAAACCGATGAATCGGATATGCTGCAACTAGCGGCGCAGGCGATCTGTCTGGAAGAAATGCTGTTATGCGATGTGCAGACCGGATATATTTTCTATCAGGAATTGAAGCGCCGTATCGAAGTGCCGCTTACAGATGAGGTGAAGCGAAGGGTCAGAGCGGTGGCGGCGGAGATGCAAGACTATTTTAAGCGCAGCTTTACGCCGAAAGTAAAAACCGGACCCTATTGCAAAAGCTGTTCGCTGCAATCGATCTGTCTGCCGGCACTGATGAACAAACGGACGGTCAAAAGTTATATTGAGGGGAAGATCCGGGATGAAGCGTCTTCTTAACACCTTATACGTAAACCAAGCAGACGTGTATATGGCATTAGACGGGGACAATATCGTGCTGTTGAAGGGAGAAGAGAAGCTGGGCCGTCTTCCGCTGCACAATCTGGAGTCCATTGTCGCTTTTGGGTATACAGGCGCCAGCCCTGCGTTAATGGGGTATTGCGCGGAACGGAATATTGCGATTACATTTATGACGGTGACCGGGCGATATCTCGCCAGGGTCATTGGGCAGAGCAGAGGCAATGTAGTGCTGCGAAAAAAGCAATATCTTGTCTCTGATAATGAGGGCTTGTCTGCGCAAATTGCACGTAACTTTATTGTCGGTAAAATTTATAACCACAAATGGATGATTGAGCGGATGACACGAGACTACCCGCTGCGGATCGATATCGATCAGTTCAAGGAGATTTCCGTGCAGTTATCGTCTCTCATGCTGGAAGTCCGGGCTTGTGAAGATTTGGAGCGTCTAAGAGGATTAGAAGGACAAGCTGCGGTCAGTTACAATAAGGCTTTTGGTCAAATGATTCTGCAACAGACAGACGATTTTTACTTTCATTTCCGTTCACGCAGGCCGCCGTTGGACAATGTAAATGCGATGTTGTCGCTTGCTTATACGCTGCTGGCGAATGATATGGCATCCGCATTGGAGGCAGTCGGGCTGGATGCGTATGTAGGATTTTTGCATCGCGATCGTCCGGGGCGGGCTTCACTTGCCCTGGACGTTATGGAAGAGCTGCGGGGGATCTATGCGGACAGATTTGTTCTCACCTTGATTAATAAAAAGATTGTGAACAAGGATGATTTTTACAAGAAGGAAAACGGCGCTGTCTTGATGACAGATGAGGCGAGAAAAAGATTTTTGCAGGCATGGCAAGATAAGAAACAAGAAAAGATTGTGCATCCCTATCTGGGAGAGAAAATCAGTTGGGGACTTGTCCCGCATGCCCAGGCCCTGTTGCTAGCTCGTCATTTGCGTGATGATCTAGATGAATACCCTCCATTTCTCTGGAAGTAGGTGGTATAATTGTTGGTACTAATCACTTATGATGTCAGCACAACCAGCATTGCCGGGCAGCGCAGGTTACGTAAAGTCGCAAAGTTATGCCAAAATTATGGTCAGAGAGTGCAAAACTCTGTTTTTGAATGCAATGTAGACGCAGCTCAGTTCGCCAGCTTGAAGATTCAACTTATCGATATGATTGATGAAAAGGAAGACAGCCTGCGATTTTATCAATTAGGAAACAACTACAAAAACAAGGTGGAGCATATTGGCGTGAAGGCATCGATCGATATGGAAGGGACGCTAATCTTCTAGTGCGAATGTGTAGTGCACATGAAATCCCCGGGGGATTCGCACCATGATTTTTCTATATTATGGATAAAAACCATTTTATCGTTCGTTACAGGAGTGAGAAATGACCTAGTTTAGAATGATTCTAGAGCTAATTTGATTAATTGAATCATAGTAAGAACGAAAAATGATTGTAACAATCATTTTTCGCTGTCGCATCCTACGCGGATGCGTGGATTGAAATTCTACCTGCATCAAGGCTATAGAGGCCATCCCGGCGTCGCATCCTACGCGGATGCGTGGATTGAAATAGCCACCGTTTCGGCTCGATTGATATTGGCGTGTAGTCGCATCCTACGCGGATGCGTGGATTGAAATCCCCTTAAAGTATTTACCCACATTGGGCCTAACGGTCGCATCCTACGCGGATGCGTGGATTGAAATCCCCTTAAAGTATTTACTCACATTGGGCCTAACGGTCGCATCCTACGCGGATGTGTGGATTGAAATCAAGAGCTGCCCAAAACGTCTACGATCATATGAGTCGCATCCTACGCGGATGCGTGGATTGAAATGTCTTCTCGCTGGCCCGATCGTCCAACTGGCCAAGTCGCATCCTACGCGGATACGTGGATTGAAATCTCATACAAAGTCGTTCATAGTTAGTTCCCCTTGAAAAAATCAGGGGTTGCAAACAAAATAAAATGGAATTCAAACACTCAAAGCGGAAATTGTTATTGTCAAGATAACAATTAAGAGGAAAGGGGAGGGGGATCTTCCGGTTCTGATTCCCCTCGATTCTATTGGTAAATTATCCATTTATCAGTAGAATTAATGGATCTTGGGACCTACGCTGAACTCGATAATATAGGATTTCCAAATTTAGGTTGACGTAGATGGATTGATGAATACAATATAATATGTGCACATATTTAAAAGCGAGGAGGTTATATGGTTGTTGAAAAAAAAGTTTAACGTCACAGGCCTACTTGCATTTCTTTCACTAGCATTAGTTTTTTTAACTTCAGTTTCTGCTAGCGCGAATACTCGTTTTGTATCCTCAGAGGTGCCGACATACTTTGCATGCGAAGACATCAAAGGTGAAGTTAGTTATGAAAAAGATGAAAATGGTAAAATTGTAAAAAAAGTTATTAAAGTTAGTGATGTCGAAGGATACGCAAAGCAATTTGGAATCACTCTCCCTTCTCCAGATGCAGAAATATATCATATCAGTCCTGTCACCGAGATGATGAATATAACTAATGAACCGACACCAACAAGCACCTATCAGCCTCTTTGGGTAGGAGAACTTTATATCAAGAACATTGAAGGACCTAGAGAAGCATGTGGCAGTCAAGTAATTAGACTTTCCTACTTTGATTATCCAGGCGGCACAATGAGTGTTACGGAAAGCGTGCAGGCCTCATATGGAGGAAGTGTCTCTGTAAGTGCTGAACTCGTTTCTGCTGCAGTCAATTTCAATGTTACAAATACTTTTACAGTTTCAGATACACAAAATATACAGGTACCGTATGGAAAAAGAGCCAAGGTTACAGCATATCCAACAAGTCAAGTCTACCAGTATGATGTATACAAAAAAGGCATACTCTCTGATTCTTATGAAGGGTACGGATATGCAGAAAAACCAGTAGGAGTTTGTTTTAACGTTATTATTTATTAATAATAATTCTATAAAATGGGCTGTTCTAATGGCGGGGTGGACTCCGTCAAGTAGACAGTAAAAAGCCTTAGTTTGAACTTCCACTGAACTAAGGCTTTTTACTTTTACATGTAGGCGTTCGTAATTGTAAAAATAATTGAAATCTTCAATACCTGATGCATGACATTCTCTGTGTCACAGCGTAGGCTTCTAATCGTCTCTTAAAGCCCCACGAAGGATAATGAGCGGTATCATAGAATCGTTAGTAAATAAATCTTTTGAGTTGATGACTGGAGGGTGAGGAACATGATACTAAAATTAATTCGCGAATAAAATAAATTGATTGAGAATAGAATTTGAAAATGGTAAAGTAAAGTTAAATTTGTTGGTTTTAGAATATACCAGTTAAGGAGAAAATATTTAAGGAGGGAGCAAGTTGGATAATAATAAAGATATCATCTTTAGATTACTTTCTATAGTATGCGTGGTAATGGGTGCTTATTTTTTATTAAATAGCACAAATTTAGGCGATAATCAAGCAAGCAATTATGTAATGATGATGGGGGGAAGTGTAAATACTGAAGCCTTGATGGTTCATTTTAAAGCGTATTCAGAAACCTATCGTATATTTGGTGGTATATTGTTAGCTGTAGGATTAATTCGTCTCTTGAAAAAATACTGAAGGTGCTTGAAGGAACGAAAGCTGACACTTATGGCTGTCGGAGGATTTGGCGAACAAGTTCGCAACGGACGGATCGCCCCCGAAGGAGGGAGCGCGGTATCCAGTTGATGAGAGTTATGGCTGTCCCTATTCCAAGCGAACACCGCGTGAGTGCTGACTCGAAATGAAGGATTTTATTCATCGGAACAAAAAATCCAATTTATTATATGGATTGAAATAGCGATCTATATTTTCCCCTCTATCCTCATGCTTACCGATTACATCCCAACTCCCTCCAGACCAAAATACAACGACAGCGTTCCAGATCCAGAGGTTTCGCATGAGTAAGCTTCTTCCGGCAAAGAGGCAATTCAAACTTGCGCGAGAATGCATCGCTCTGAGCGAGATTTCTCGGTCGAGACAACTCTGACTGAAGGAAATGTCATTTTACTTACTTAGGGCTTGCTGAACGAGTCTTTATCTGAAATTCAGAGCTAGGCGCCAGCGAGACAGCAACGCGAAAATAAGGCAAAAAGAACGCGGAGCCTGCGCTCCAGGTTCATCACCAGAAGTTGCAGCGTACTCACCGATTCGCTTGTCTTTGCGAGGCGTGCACGAATACATCCCAGCCCGTACTTGCGCTTGCCTTCTCCAAACTTGCCTTCTATGGCGTTTCGTTCGCCGGTATCCTGTCTGACGATCTGCTATTCTTCACTTGTCGGTCCGTTTTTAGACTTGCGTCCCAGTGCCGGTCCGCTAAGCCGAATGCCATGGTGCTTGCAGAAACCCCGGTTCTCGCGCGTGCGGTAGATTTGATCCGCTTGAACGACAGCCGGGTAGCACCCTACGCGCTCGCGGTACTTCTCGATCACATCAATCAGCACCGTGCTCTCATTGAAGTTGTCCCAAGACAGACGCTCCAGGCATGCATAGCCGCTTACCATGCTCACCGCGATCTTGGCTCCGAACTCGACGCGCGCTCTGGCTTTCCCCCGCACAATTGGCCGGACATGCGGCTGATGAATGCTGACGATCCGGTCTTCCGTCTGGTGAGAATGCTCGCCCCACCTATGAAGCTGCTGACGGTACAGTTCCTGAATCACCAGCAGGTCGAGATAGGCTTTGCGGCTAAGCAGCGTCAGCTGTTGCGCCTTTGCTTGCCCGGCGATGATCGAGAGGTCCCGTCCCATGTAACCAAGATGCCGGATGATCGCTGTACGGATCACTTTGGGTCCCGGCCTGCGTTGCTTGGACACCGCAAGAAACTGCTTGCGCGCTTTTTTTCGGTAGGTACGCGGATTCGCCACTTTGCCGATCACCGGCTCATGCAGCGCATCGATGATCGCTCTCGAGCTTCTCGCGCGCTTCATTCAACAAATTCAGATCGGTCGGATACGCCACATCCGCTGGCGCGAAGGTGGCTTCCACCAGCATCGTCCCTTGATTGGGCAGCGTAGGTGTTTCCGATTCTGCGGTCGATACCGGGTGCCCTTCAGAAGCAGACGCGGTCGCTTCAAGAGGCTTTGGCATCGCAACCGTCTGCTCTACGGGAGATGTTGCTGCCGACGACTCGAATGATGATTCCGCGAACAGCGTTTGCTGCTCGGCTTCAGCAACAGGAGGGCGCTTCGGGACCGCTTCCCTTTGCCACCGCCGTTGCTTGCGTCGTTGTTATCGTCGTTGTCTTTCGTTTCCTTCGCTCCTGCGCTGGCGACGATCTCGTTCAGTTCAGCCAGCACATCCGTCAGACATTTCCGAAAATGCGTCATCATCGAGTGATGAAACGGTGGCTTCATCATGAATCCGGGCAGACTGATGAAGTATTGGATGTATGGATTTTCGCTGATCGATTCTAACGTTTCTCTGTCGGTCAACTGCATTCTCTCTTGAATGATGAGCGCGCCCAGTCCCATCCGCATGGCCGCGGAAGGTGTCTTTGAAAAAACGAACTGTATTTTTTCTCGGCCTCTGCCCACGGCACAAGCCGGGCCAACTGAACCCAACGATTTTCTTCGTCCAGCTTTCCATCGAAGGGCAGAAAGAAATCGCCAGGCAGGATCAATTGATTTTCAAGATGCCCGGTTGGTTTGAACACTTTCATCACTCCATCTGCAAGGATTTTGGTCCGTTCTCCATGCGTTCCTTTGCACATGATTTCGACATAAAGAGTCTAAAGTCCTTGGTATTATTCGGTTTTCTGCCTTTTTTCACTAGTAAGCCCTAATTAAGTATAGCTACCAACATACGTGCCCTGGATTTTCACATAAAAAAGATTGTGCATCTCTATCTGGGAGAGAAAATCAGTTTGGAGCTTGTCCCACATGCCCAGACCCTGCTGCTAGCTCGTCATTTGCGTGATGATCTCAGTGAATACCCTCCATTTCTGTGGAGGTAGGTGGTATAATTGTTGGTATGTATCACTTATGATGTCAGCAGGACCACCATTGCCGGGCAGCGCAGGTTACGTAAAGTCGCAAAGTTATTCCAAAATTATGGACAGAGAGTGCGAAACTCTGTTTTTACTGCAATGTAGACGCAGCACAATTTGCCAGCTTGAAGATCCAACTTATCGATATGGAAGGGACCCTAATCTTCTAGTGCGAATGTGTAGTGCACATGAAATCCCCGGGGGATTCGCACCATGATTTTTCTATATTCTGGATATAAACCATTTTATGGTTCGTTGCAGGAGTGAGAAATGACCTAGTGTAGATTGATTCTAGAGCTAATTTGATTAATTGAATCATAGTAAGAACGAAAAATGATTGTAACAATCATTTTTCGCTGTCGCATCCTACGCGGATGCGTGGATTGAAATAAACTGGATGAAAAGGAAACGTGGCGCCGCGTAGAGTCGCATCCTACGCGGATGCGTGGATTGAAATCTTCCCATCGCGGCTCTTTTTGTTACCTGCATTACGTCGCATCCTACGCGGATGCGTGGATTGAAATAGCACGGATACGTACGATGCAACAGGCGGCGAGGTCGCATCCTACGCGGATGCGTGGATTGAAATCTTTGTTGGAAATTGAAATTGTGGCGGTTTTCCGTGTCGCATCCTACGCGGATGCGTGGATTGAAATTCGTAGGTACGATGGTATCCGCGACCGGTCTGCTGTCGCATCCTACGCGGATGCGTGGATTGAAATCGAGGTTATCAGGGCTAAGGTATGGGACTGGTATGTCGCATCCTACGCGGATGCGTGGATTGAAATTCGCGAAAGTAAATCGGATTCGAGTCCATGTCGAGTCGCATCCTACGCGGATGCGTGGATTGAAATCCAAGTAATCATATATTCATTCTCCTGCTCGTCAAGTCGCATCCTACGCGGATGCGTGGATTGAAATCGATTGGAACGGATCCTGTCTTGGCAGCCGGCGGGGTCGCATCCTACGCGGATGCGTGGATTGAAATCGGTCACGGCTCCCTTCGTAACCGTTCCAATACCGTCGCATCCTACGCGGATGCGTGGATTGAAATTCCCTGCATGAAGCCATAAGAAGAACGTCCTCAAGTCGCATCCTACGCGGATGCGTGGATTGAAATAGCATCTGCATGACTCATGCCAAGTACCTCAGTTGTCGCATCCTACGCGGATGCGTGGATTGAAATGTTTTGACTGAATTGACGGCAAAAATGATGAAAAGTCGCATCCTACGCGGATGCGTGGATTGAAATCGTCTGTCATGCAAGTTGCTAATGTCATCGTAAACGTCGCATCCTACGCGGATGCATGGATTGAAATAGCAACCGCCCGAACATGGGCATATGCAGTGTTGCCTTCACACCCTCCATGAATTCGTGGATTGCAATATCACGTCGGCACGCACAACATGCGCATGACGTTTGTCGATTCTAATGCGGATCCAAGAAGAAAAACGTCCACGCTTGCAGAAAAATTGACTCCCAACGACAGCGGGCCGCAGGCCCATCATTGCCACATCAGAAACAGCCCCTCCTTCCTTCATAACTACGCACCTGCCGCAGACTTTCCCTCTATCCTCATGCTTACCGATTACATCCCAACTCCCTCCAGCCAAAAATACAACGACAGCTTTCCCCGTACATGCACTTCTGGGCCATCGCCTACATACAATGTATCACTGCGCCGGGATTCGGCTTGCTGCGAAGAGATACCGCTAGGCGCAAGTCGCAGAATAGAACGTTGTCAGACTCCTGGAGGTGGCTAGCATGACGGGTTTATTTGCTGCAATCGCCGTGTTCATCAAGCAATTGACGCTGCTTGTATCCTACGTCAAGAACAATGCGTTTCCGCAGCCGTTGGCGGAAGAGGATGAGATGAAGCATTTGCAGCGGATGGCGGAAGGCAATGCACAGTCGCGGAATACGCTCATTGAGCACAATCTCCGCCTGGTTGCGCACATTGTGAAGAAATTCGACAACACCGGAGAAGACTTGGAGGACTTGATTTCCATCGGCACGATCGGACTCATCAAAGCGATTGAGAGCTTCCAGCCGAACAAGGGAACGAAGCTGGCGACCTTCGCCGCCCGCTGCATCGAGAACGAGATCTTGATGCATCTGCGCTCCTTGAAAAAGACGCGCAAAGATGTCTCGCTTCATGATCCAATCGGAACGGACAAGGAAGGCAACGAGATGACATCAGGTGTTTATCCGTAAAGGCATAGCTAACCCAGTCGCGGGGATATATCGAGAGTGAACTCGTCATTTCTTTGGGTCCGTTCCTTGTTATATGTTGCGTACGCAATCACAGACTTTAGCAATGCGTTTTTTTCTGCGGCATTTGCCTTGGGGTATAACTGTATCACACGCTTTATCTTAGGAATGAAGTTCTTGTGAGCTTCGTTTTTTTTTGTTATACGTTCTAATTCTAATTGTGATTCTTCGATACAAACCTTTATTTCTTCAATCCTTTTTGAAACCTCCCTTGACCTCATTAAAAAAGTATCGTCATCGTACGTCCCCCGCTCAAGCAGATCAAACAACCTATTTTTTTGTGACTCGAGTTCGCGCAGTTCGTTCAATTGATTGTTTAAGGTGCTTTGAGTAAAACGTATGGCGTCATCTTCAATGTTGGTATCTGTACTGTATTGCTGCCACTCCGCCTCATACTCATCCAGCCAACTAGTCAAAGAGACGACAAGCGCACGCTCGACATATTCAAAACGACTGCTCTTATTAACACAACCTTTTTTATAACACTTTAAGTGAGCTGGCTGACTGGTATATGGTCGGTAGACCATCGATGAACCGCATTTTGCACATCTAATCAATCCAGCAAGTGGATTTGTTATTCCATTCACCAACTGATATGGGACATGATATTTGCTTTTTAGTATTTCTTGAGCAAGTAAATATGTCTCTTTACTAATTAGTGGCGTGTGTCTCCCCTCAACGTTGATCCATTCTTCCCTCGGACGAGAACTTGTTTTACGACGTTTTCCTGCTACTTTAGATTTTTCATGCTTTTTTTTGCCCCATTGTATTCTTCCTGTGTAGACCTCATTTTTAAGTATTGTTAATACTGACGAACTATCCCAAGGCTTGGTGCCTGTATATGTTGGAATGCCGCGATTATTTAATTCGTTAGCAATTTTATTGGAACCAAGTCGTTGTTCAGGGTCTTTGTGCGTATACCAATAAAAGATTTGTCGGACAACATCAGCTTGCTCGGGGTGCGGTATTAATGTTCGACCCAGCTTATCCTTATGAATCAAGTATCCATATGGTGGTCGGGTACCTAAATAGTTTCGGTCTTGCTGGACGGATCGAATTCTCCCTCCTTGAAGTCGTTTGGTCGTTTGTTTAAGTTCAATTCGAGCTAAGAAGGTGCGCATCTCAACGTTGAATTCACCATTCTCATCGTTCATATCAAACGTCCCGGACGGAGTTACGATTAGGGTCGAAGTTTCCTTGAAAGTACGCTCTATTATTCCCTGATCTATTTTATCGCCACGACCGAGACGATCGATATCCATTACGAGAACGCCAGCAGGTGGATTTTCTTCCATGTATTTTAAAATTTTAACCATTTCCGGTCTGTGCAATATACTTTCCCCTGATTCTACTTCGGGATAAATACGAGTAATTGTTAAATTATTTTCTTTGGCGAAACGCAATAGGGCTTTTCGATGTTTAGCAAGTGTTTCTCCTTCGCCTCGTGCTTCTGCTTCGATATCTGCTCTTGATTTTCGAAGATACATCCAATATTCACCGTCAGGAAATATAAACATATAGCATATCCTCCTAGAAGTTTACAATAAGTTTTTTTACTTTCCCAACAATTTTGATATCGCTGTATTTTTTTACCCTTGGGGGGAATGTAGGGTTTTCCGATTGTATAATAACTGTTTCCCCATCTTTATAGAGACGAGTTAAAATAATTTCGTCATCAATAAGGATTGCGACAATGTCGCCTTCGTTGATTCCTTCTTTTATAATTTGTATTAGGACTAAATCGCCTTCATGTATCCGGGCGTTACTCATCGCTTTATTTTGAACGCGGAAATAAAAGCATTCCTCCCCCTGTAGCCATTCCTCGGGCGTAGGTTCATACCCATTTATTTTTTCGAGAGTAAATACACCGTTCTCCCAAGACATTTTTTCTACAACGGGAAGATTTATTTGACGGCCATAAGAAACAATCTTTTCCGTACTATTCTCTTCGAATAACGTGCTTTTAGGTACATTAAAATACATCGCAATTTTTTCTATGCTTCCTGCATTAGGTAATTTCTTTGCTGATTCCCATTGTGATATAGTCGTTTTCCCTAACCCTAACTCTTCACCAAGTTGGAGTTGAGTCAAGCCCCTGCTGTTTCTTAACCTTAAAATATTCTTAGCAAAAATATTTTTAACATCGTTTTCCACGGTAGAACCTCCTCGTATAGTATTTCCTAAAGGCAGTTTTGAGTCTTTTTCCAGTCCTTTATAGGAACATAGAATGCCTTCAAAATTTCCAGCTTGCACATTGAAAATTAATATGGGGACTGGACTTTCCGGAATGTCTCTGGACAATGGAACTTAGGGTTCCATTCGGGGAAATTCGTCTCCCTCCTGTAGTCCAATCTACTTTTTAAGTCTGTTTCTCCGGTACTCGCTTGCACTTCTTACCCGCTGGCTGTTCCCTTCGGCAACTCATGCCCGACTGTAGCAGCGTCGGGGCAGCTCGTGAACCGAAGCGTGTTCTCATATGCGAGGGTGATTGATCGGCGAGTGCGCCGGAGACAGTCCGGAGAGTCCGTTCCCTGAATCCCTTATAGAAAGGAGGAATTCTCTTGAAGCTTTTTGTCGGTATTGACGTCAGTTCCGAAGAACTGGAAGCCTGTTTGATGAAATCGGATGGCGACACCCTGGAGACCTTCAAGACCACCAACAATCTGCACGGCGCCTCTTACTTGCGGGATCGCATCATTTCTGCTGCGGTCAAGACAGCCTGCTCTGAGGTTCATATCGGGCTTGAAGCCACATCCGTCTACAGCTGGCATCCAGCCATGTACTTGCATGAGGATGAGGCCCTTCAACAATTGAATGCCAAGGTGTTCACCATTAATCCGAAGCTGATTAACAAATTCAAAGACGCTTATGCCGACCTGGACAAAACCGATCGCATCGATGCCTGGATCATTGCAGACCGCCTGCGTTTTGGCAGACTCACGACGACTATCGTGATGCAGGAACAGTACATCGCCTTGCAGCGGCTCACTCGCATGCGATTCCATCTCGTACACAACCTTACCCGCGAGAAGCAATACTTTTTGCAAAATCTGTTCTACAAGTGCAATGCTTTTCGCGCGGAGGTGGACAGTTCCGTGTTCGGCCATGCCATCATGGAAATGCTCTCGGAAAAGTATAGTCTGGATGAGATGGCGAATATGGATGTCGCCCGTTTGGCTGACTATCTCAAGGACAAGGGGAGAAATCGTTTCCCCGATCCCGAACACGTCGCCCGCTGTATTCAAAAGGCGGCTCGGGCCTCGTACCGTCTCTCGAAGGTTGTCGAGGATTCCATTGATTTGGTGCTGGGCACCTCAATTCAGTCGATCCGGAGCATCCAGAGTCAGCTTAAAGAGCTCGACAAGGCGATTGAGCGCATTTTAGACGGCATTTCCAGCAGCCAGTGCCTCCGTTCCATTCCGGGCATTGATCGGGTCTATGCCGCAGGCATCCTGGCCGAGATCGGCGACATCGACCGCTTCACGGATCAAGCCGCCTTGGCCAAGTATGCGGGTCTGACGTGGCGCAAGCACCAATCCGGCTCCTTCGAGGCGGAAGATACAAAGCGCATTCGTTCCGGCAACCGATTCCTTCGCTACTACCTTGTTGAAGCTGCCAACTCGGTAAAAAACCGCGACCCGGAATTCGGGGAGTACTACCGGAAGAAATTCAATGAAGTCCCTAAGCATCAACACAAACGTGCCCTCGTCTTAACGGCAAGAAAACTTGTGCGTCTGGTCGATGTGCTGCTACGCAACGACCAACTCTATACGCCCAGAAGGAAGGTGAAGCCGACAGAGCAATAATGCCTTGGCTCATGAATTTTCTTCTCTAATTCCCAGTTAAATTATGGTATTTTACTTAATTTTCGACTGGGTCTAGTTTGGTGATGCCTTTTTTGGGATTGATCCTGCTGCACGCCAAGGAAATTTTCCAATTCTCATCAATCAGGGACTTGACATCATACCGCTGGACTTAGAATCACTTCATATATAGTATACCTAAAAGAGAACTTTAACAATACCTAACGGAAAAAAGTTTCCCAAAAGAAACACAAAATCATTGACAGTACACTAAAAGAGACTTAGAATAATGGTCAAGGAAGGAGGTGGGAGAATGAACGACATACCAGTGCAATTCAAAGAAACACTCCGTTCCTTACGGATAAAGTTAGGTTTTAACCAGAAAGAAGCTGCTACGATGATCGGCGTCACAACAAAGACTCTTCGTTCATGGGAAAAGGATTCTCAACACTTGCCTTATTCTGCGATAAAGAAAATTGAGAAAGCATACGGAGTTAGTCAAGACTATATTTTTTTTGGCAGCGAGGTCGCTTTTAGTGAACTTTTCAGAAAAAGACTTGTCTCTTAGTTCATTTGTGAATTGAGGTGAAAAAACAATGCCAGTCCCAAGTGTTCCAGCGCATACATTGCTTTTAAGGAGGGGGCGGCATATGGATGTCCACAAAATCCAACATGAAGGCAACATAGTGCAGACTAACAGAGTGGGTGGGGCGATCGTCAATATACGTGATGACTGCTTCGCCCAAAATGAACAAGAGAAAGAACACGTCCTGGCAGAATACCATGCCGTCGGGTGGGCGATCGCCAGGAGAATATTTGCTGAAGGAGGTACTATTTAGCGACTCAGCAGAGTCGCCTTATAGGACAAGCCCCTGAAAGGAGAATGACATGAACCAATTAGATGAACAACGTATTAGGGAGATCGTGCGGGAGGAATTGAAGAAAGAAGCCCCTGCTGGAACAGAGGCTGAAGAGTACACACAATGCTTTCCCGGTGGAACAAAAGCGAAGATTAATCTATCTATCGAATTCGCCGACTTAGCACCGGGAGATTACCAAGAAATCCTAAGTTTTATTTCCATGAGTGCTCGTCAGTTTTACTTGTCAGTTGGTAGCAAAATCAATAATAAGACTTCAGAGGCTGAAGAGTTTATCACTGTCGAGGGTAAACACAAGATTGATGCGAGCTTGCTAGAAAACGCTGAACCCGTTGATTTGAGAAAAACGCAGGGGCGCCTGAACCGATCGCAATGGAAGGAGATATGAAGATGGAAACTAAAAAAATTTTTACTGAAGGTGTAAAAAAGCAAGTTGTGAGTGCTGTTTTGAAACTTGCGGAAGAACATCAATTAACGATTTCCATGATGGAAGAACTCAATGAATGCGTGAAGAAGCACATGTTGGATAATGCGACTTTAGAGAAAGAGTCTAGCCCGAAGGGCGTTGCCCAAAAGAACCAGACTCTAACAAATTAGTAGAATCGGTATTTGTACTGTCCGCTTCCGCGAACAATAAGATACCATCTTCCAGCATCATTTACTGAAATGGTTACCGGTGTTCGAGTATAGTGCCCGCCATAGTATTTGAAGCTTTGACCGGATGTGTATTTTTGGTAGTTAGTGCGATCTACAAGAAATACATCTGCGGCGTGTTGTAATTCAACTTCAACAGTTAATGGCCCATTGGTATCAGCATATGGGATTCGTGCCATATAATCACCTCCTTTCTTCATAGAATGACAAGCTGGACACTTTCCATTCTAGCAGAAAGGGAAATTATTGAAAGGAGAATGACATGAACCAAGTTGAATTGCTGACCGGCCGCCTTGTCGTAGAGGATGGAAAAGTATCACTGCAACATGACGACGGCAGCATAACGGAATTAAGCAAAGATGATCGCATCGAGGTCCTGAATGCCGGTAAGTTCGAGCATGCCCCATTCAAGCGGATTTTAGATAAGACAGATATATACGGATGGTCCATATACGCCGGGCTGCATGCTTCAGTAGAGAGGCGAAGTAGGAGCGAACCTCCAACTCTCAGGCAAATTGCTCACAAGCATATTCAGCTTGGCGGAAAAGGGCAGGACGCCGGAAGAGCTTGCGACAATTGGTATGGATTTTGCGAACTTTGCCGCAAATATTTATGGAGGATGGGAAGATACATCCGGACTAGAAAAAGCAGCTCCTGAAGAAGAGCTGCACAAGATGAATAACTTTTTAGCTGCCCGCCAGCTCTATTACATGGTAGAAGATGGGCGGACGTGGGATGAACTAATTGAAATTGGTAGGCTGATTACAGAGTATGCGGAGAGCGAAACTCCTTCTTCAATCGAACCAATTAAGAAAGGGGAATGAACTAATGAAGCAACAGGGAAGCGAAGGGATACATTTGGAACCGGGTGCAATTGTTGTTATTGGTGAGAAGGAAAAGGCCGCCCAAGATGAGCGACCAGTGTTGCTAGGTAGTACTTACACTATTTGTCTTCAATAGCTGAAAGAAGCTTTGTTAATTTCTCAACGTTATCAGCCATTTCCTGAAGATCTGGCATTTTGATAGTGCCTTTGAAATTCGGGTTCGAAAATATCGTCGAAGACGATCTCATGAACTCGGAATAAAGTTCAACAGCTAGTTCTTTGTTTGTTTTAGACATAGTTTCACCTCCCTTCAATGGTGTCTGGACAACTCTATTGTAATAGGGAAGGTTGAGAGATTACAGCCAAAATAAGGAAATCTGGAAAGGGGAAATGAAGCCAGATGAGCACTAAAGAAGTCATCGACCACTGCCCGGTATGCGGGCGGGAAATCTATATCGGCCAGGTAGCTTGGAAAGTAGGATCTGACCTGTGTTGCTCGGTGGAGCACATGCTAAAGCAGGCCAAGGTAGTTATCGTGATTGCTGGCAAGGAGATTGATGTTGGGGGAGGCGAGCCTGATGCCGATTCCTGACGAGCTCCTGGACCATCTGGCCGAGCGCTACAAGCTGGAATACATCGACCCAAGCAAATGCCCGTTCCAGACCTGGGCGGCCATGCAAGCCGAGCAACTGGGCTATCAAATATGAGGGAGGAAACAAACGTGGAAAATAAATACGAGTTCACAGGCGAGACGTCAAACCGTATCGCCGCAAACCGTATCGCCGCGGGTGCCACGCTTCACCGTATTCGGGCCGTGCGGGACTTTGGGGACGTAAAGGCTGGGGACCTGGGCGGATGGGTTGAATCCGAGGACAATCTCAGCCATGAAGGGAAATGCTGGGTTTACGATGATTCGGCGGTATTCGGGCGTGGTCGAGTCTGGCACGATGCGAAGGTCATGAACAATTCGAGTGTATACGATAACGGCCAGGTTACCGATGACGCCATCATTGATAATTCCGATGTCTTCGGCAGTGCAAAAGTGGCATATCACGCCCGTATAGAGGATCAAAGTCGGGCATACCAACATGCTCGTATAGTGGGATCACATGTTTGCAGATCGGAGATCGGGGACTTCGCTTACATCTGGAACAGTATGGTAAAAGAAGCTGAAATCAGGGTGCCGTGTTACATCTCTTGCGGATACATAGAATCTAGTCGGGACTTGGTTACAGTCGGCCCAATTGGCTCCGAAGATGGGATTTTGACAGCATATCGAGGTCATGACGGAATTATGGTTACTCGCGGCTGTTTCTCTGGGACAATAAAAAATTTCTTAAGGGCCGTGGAGCGAACACATGGAAACAACGAATATGGCCGTTCCTATGCCGCCCTGATTGAGTTTCTGAAGCTACACTTCGGCGAGGAGGTGAAGCGATGACGAAGGAACAGCGCATCAATATATGCGACAACTTGCACGAGCTGCTGAAGACAACCGAATGCGGTCGCACCCAGATGATGTATTTCCGGCAATACTGCCAGGCAATATGTCGCCTGAAATGAAAAACAGCTCCTTGCGGGGTAGGAGCCGCGCGGAGCTAATCAATCCATATTCAAAGCCAGTTTAGCACTGGCGGAAGGAGAAATCAATGAAAGCAACTGGTATTGTACGTAATCTTGATAGCCTTGGCCGTGTCGTCATTCCGATGGAGCTGCGCCGAACAATGGGCATCGGTGAACAGGAGCCAATGGAAATCTATACGGATGGTGATCGGATTGTGCTTAAACGGTACTTTTCTGGCTGCAGCCTTTGCGGCTCGACGGAAAAGAGCCTAAAAAGGTACACGCGCGACAGAAGCATATGCGTCGGGTGTATCAAACTCATTGCCGATCGCCAGCAGCAACTGCTTGAGCAGCCGGACGCTAGAGAGAGGGAATGAGCATGGAAGTTTTGACACATACCCGGCTGCAAACTCGGAAGAACTGCCCGAAAATGGACTACTGGCGCAACATTCGCGGGCTTGTCCCCATCCGGAAAAAGCAATCGCTCAACATCGGCGGTGCCTTTCATATTGGAATGGAGACGCGATCGGTTGAAAAGGCGGTCATGTACATGAGGAACAGTTCCGTTCCGGCCAACCAGGAAGAAGCGGAGGAACTGGAGCTCGCGGTTGCCATTGTAGAAGGCATGATTACGGGTGCCCTCCAGCGCTGGCCTCGCCTGGGCATCGAGAATTATCCGGAACAAAAATTCGAGGTTCCGATTTTCAACCCCGCAACCGGTTCCGCGTCAAAGTCATTCCGCCTCGGCGGGAAGACCGATGAACTACTGCGCCTGGAGGATGGCACATGGTGGCTGATGGAGTACAAAACAGCATCCCAAATAGGCCAGGCGTACATTGAGCGGCTGGATCTGGATAGTCAAATTACGACGTATATTCACGGCCTGCAGCTCAAGTATCCGGAGATAGTCATAAGCGGTGTTTTCTACCGCATTGCGAAAAAGCCGTCTATCCGGCAGACGAAAAAGGAGACATTCGAAGAGTTCCGGCAGCGCGTGATACGCGATTACCAGGAGCGCCCGGACTTCTATTTTTTCGAACAACAGCTCTATCGGTCGCAGAAGGATCTGCAGGAGTTTCGCGAGGAGCTATGGGGATTCACGCAGGAATACCTCTTCGCCAAGCGGAGCGGCATCCACTATAAAAATACGAGCCGCTGCACAGAATACGGCCGCTGCCCTTATATCGACTTGTGTCGGGGCGTAGAGGGAGCAGAGCATATGTTCCGGACTGCCGTACAAAACGAGGAATTACTGGATGAAGGGGATGAACAAGATGGCACAGCAAGTTAAATCGGCAGCATCGTCATTCTTGCCGACAGCACCAACGCCGAAAAAGGTACGCCTTGAGGATCAAAACATCCTCCTCTATGGGCCGCCGAAAATCGGAAAGTCTTCTTTTGCCGCTCAACTTGATATGCCGATTTTTGCAGCAACGGAAGACGGATTGCATGGCCTTGAAGTGTATCAAAAGCCGATCGGGGACTGGCTCACTTTTCTCCAGTTCTGCGCGGAAATAACCAAGGGGGAACATCCCTTCAAAAATATCGTCATCGACACAGCTGACAACTTGTTTAAATACTGCTCGCAGCATATGCGGGCGAAGCTCGGCATTATGCACGAATCAGATATGGAATGGGGGAAAGGTTGGTCGATCGTCAAGGATGAGTTTATGCGCGTCATTACTAAACTTGCCTCTCTCCCATATGGCTTGTTTTTGATAAGCCATGCAGAAGTTAAAGAGATTAAGACCCGGACTGAAAAATATGACAAATGGATGCCGACCATGCCCAAGCAGGGGTGGGAAGTAATCTATCCGTTCCTAGATATTATTCTTTTTGCCAACGTAGAGGAGACGGATGAGGGAGAACAGCGAGTGGTCCGGACCCGGGCGGGCAAGTATTGGGAAGCTGGTTGCCGGTTTGCGGTTCCGGAAGTTATGCCACTAGATTTCATTCAATTCAAAACACAATTCGAGGAGGCCGTTCAACATGACAACTAACTGGGAATCTCTACTCGCAACATTTGACCAACAATGGCAGGAAATCGAAGTCGATCCATCCGGGAATGTCCGCCTGCCAGACGGCAATTATCAAGTTTCTTTAGATTCGACGCTGATCGAGAAGAGCAAGGATGGCAGTAAGGTATTGTGGAAAATCACGTTCAAGGTGCTGACTGGTTCACAAAATGCTGGCAAGTTGATTTTTTACACTAGCGTGCTCAACGATGCGGAGCGGCTCCAATACATCAAACAGGACTGCTACCGACTAGGCTTCCCGATTGCCAAACTTTCCGACCTGCCGAAACAATTCGAGCGGATGCTTGACATAAAGGTAGAAGTCCAACTCAAAACTAAGGGAGAATACCAAAACTGCTACATTCAGAAGCGTCTGGGCGACGTAGAGAGTGGAGCGCAGCACCAGCCGAATCATGGCACGCGCAGCCAGGGAGCCCGCAGCGGACGGCCGACGCCGCCGAACGTGTCCAGACAGGGAGATCCATTTGCTGACGATGGCAGACCTATCAATATATCCGAAGATGACATCCCGTTTTAAAAGGGGGGGCTGAACTGTGAACCTGGAAGGCATGAACCCGGCACAGATTGAGGCAACGACTCATGTTGATGGTCCGTGCTGTGTGATTGCGGGGGCAGGCTCGGGAAAAACCCGAGTCCTAACCCACCGCATAGGCTACCTGATTGAGCAGGGCATACCGTCGGAAAGCATTCTAGCCTGTACATTCACGAAAAAGGCAGCTGGCGAGATGGCAGAGCGCCTGGAACCGCTGGTAGGGCCTGAAGCTGATCTGCTTAACCTGGGGACTATCCATTCCATGTGTTACCGCATTCTTCGCGAAGAGTGGCGACACACAGGGGAATCATACGAGCTCCTCAACGATTACTGGCAGAAACGATTTATCAAGGACATCCTGGCCCCCGCCGGCCCGAAGAATCCAGACGGTATGAATTGGGGATACGATGTCAGCGCCGCCCTGAGCTTCATCGGCGGCCGGAAAAATGAGCTTGTGACTCCCGAGATGTTCCGGAAGTCCATCAATTACGAAGTCGAGGATGCGGCTCGCCTGGCTCGGCTCTATGAGCTCTACGAAGCCCGAAAGGAACGAGAAGGACGCATTGACTTCGATGATATGCTAACCCGCTGCTACTACCTTCTGGCCGAGAATCCGGCGATTCTGACCAAGTACCAGCAGCGTTACAAATATATCCTGGTTGACGAGTTTCAAGACACGAACCGAGCGCAATGGGAGATTATCCGAATGCTGGCCGCGCCAGAAAATAATCTGTTCGTCGTCGGCGATGACTGGCAATCGATATACGGCTTCCGTGGCGCGCGGCCGGAATATATCGTCCACTTTGAAAAGTGGTATCCGGATGCGAAGATCGTCGTCCTGGACACAAATTATCGCTGTAATGAGCAGATTATCAGCATTAGCAATGCAGTTATCCAGCACAACACCGACCAATACCCGAAGACGGTCCTGGCACATCGAGGAGCCGGCCAGCTCCCTACGATGTTCAATGCGTCAGATGAGGAGCACGAGGCTGATCTAGTCATCCGCGAGATGCAAGCGCTGATGGCTGCCGGTAAGAAGCCGGGGGAAATTGCGGTCCTGTACCGGACCAATGCGCAGAGCCGCGCCTATGAGGATAAGCTTGTTCGCGCGAATATCCCGTATACCATCATCGGGAGCGCGGGTTTCTACAGCCGCAAAGAGGTTAGAGACATGATCTCCTACCTGCAGGTTATAAACAATCCTGCAGCGTCTGATGAGGCAATCAAGCGCGTCCTGAACGTCCCTAGCCGCTTCCTGGGTCGCGCACTCATAAACGATGTCGAGACCTACTCCATTCAGCACGGGTTGAGCTTCTGGGAGGCACTACAGACGGCCCCAGGGCTCCGGCCGTACCAGCGGAAGGGTATCAGCGAGTTTGTGGACGTCATCCAGTATGCGGGCCGTTATGGCTCGTCGCCAGCGGAGCTTATCCAACTGATTCGGGAAGCCACGGAATACGACGACTGGATCCGGCGTGAGGACGGTGACGATGACGGTGAGAGTGCACGGATTGAGAACCTGAATGAGCTTCAATCCGCCGCTTCTCGGTATCGTGAGCTGGACGAGTTTTTGAACTTTGTTGAAATGATGTGCAGCCGCTCAGCAACGACGGACGACGATCCGGACCGTGTGCAGCTCATGACGATTCACAGGTCAAAGGGACTGGAGTTCCCGGCGGTCTTTCTGGTGGGCCTTAATAATGGCCTGCTGCCGCATAAAAAATCGATTGAATATGCGGATGGCCTTGTTATCCCGTCTTCTTGCGCGGAGGAACGCCGGCTATGCTACGTCGGCATGACTCGGGCGAAGGATCTACTTTACCTTAGCCACATGGAGAGCTACCAGGGGCGCAGTATGGACCCGTCAATCTTCCTAGAGGAAATGCACCAACGTAAAGCGATATAGGCGGGGAGGTTGGATTGATTGAAAGAAGCCTATTATTTTTCGCATGATTCCAATGCTCGCCAGGATCCTAAAATCCTAGCCATGCGAAGCGTCTACAGCTCGGAAGGATATGGTTGGTATTGGATCATTATCGAGATGTTACGAGAACAGGCTGATTACCGGATTGAGCTTACAAAGTACGTATGGAATGCGTTAGCAATGCAAATGCAATGCGATAGCACTACGGCGAAAAACTTTGTAGATGAATGCATAAATGAGTTTCATTTACTGCATTCGGACGGTCAATTTTTTTGGAGTGAGTCTCTAATTCGGCGGATGGGCGCGAAGGAAGAAAAATCGGAAAAAGCCAAGAAAGCAGCTCAAGCAAGATGGGCAAAAACCGCGTCAAATCAAGGCCCGATGCAATCGCAATGCGAACGCAATGCAGATGCAATGCAAGTATCCGAAGGCAGCAATGCCATAAAGGAAAGGAAAGAAGAAGAAAGGAAAGTAAAGAAAAAGAAAGGAGAGGAAAAGAAAGAGGAGCATGAGGCATCGCCGCCCTCTTCTCCTCCCTCCTCCCACTCTCTCTTTGAAGAGGAGCAACTTGTTTCGGACTACTATCGCGACATTATCGCCGAACTGCACAAAGTAAAAGGCTACCCAGCAGACTTGCAGAAAGATGTCGAGTTTATCCAGGCCTTGGAGGAAGGATACCCGACCGTTGAGTTGCTTGCGGAAGCGCGCAAGTGGAGAATATACAAGCTCGAAAAGCCGCTGGAGGCAAAGAGCAACGCGCGCTCGCAATTTAGGACCTGGGTAAGCAAAGCAGCGCAATGGCAGAAAGAACGCGATCAGAAGCGAGAGGAGCAAGAGGCGGACTATACCCCACCGTATTGGCAAAAGTGGCAGCCTGATGAGGAGGGGCAATGATGACCGAACGAATTCCGCATGACATGGATGCCGAGCAAAGTGTGATCGGGATCCTGATTTCTGAGATTGCCGAAGGCAAGACCGAGCTGGTTTACGACACGGCGGATCAACTTCAGCCGGAGGATTTTTATGTGCCGGCTCACAAAGTGATCTTTGAAAATCTCATAGAGCTTGTAGAATCCGGGCAGCCCGCCGACTTTGTTACGCTGGCGACTCGAGTCGGTGAGGACAAGGCATTTTCAGGAGAAAGGCCGATCGCATACCTGACCGACCTTTCCCGCTCCGTTGCGAGCGTCCGCACGCTGCCGCAACATATCCAGCGAGTCCGCGACGAGTCGGCCCGCCGGCGCATGATATCCCTGGGGAATTATTTGATTCGCAAGGCAACGGAACAAGGGGTTCCGCTTGCGGAAGTGCTTGATCAGGCCGAACGGAAGGTCATGACACTCTCCCAGGGGCTTGTCACGGAAAAGAAGTCGTTGGAGTCCATCGCGGATTCGGCGCAGGAGCGTTGGGACTACCTGTACAAGACCAAGGACGATCCGAACGTCCTGGGCGTTGAAACGGGATTCGTGGACTTGGATCGCATGCTCGGCGGAGTCATGCCGGAATATATCTTGTTGGCGGCGCGGCCGTCGATGGGAAAGACGGCCTTCAGCCTGCAAGTAGCGGAGAATGTCGCTCGGCTGGGCCGTGGAGCTGTTGGATACTGCAGCCTGGAGATGGCGACGGCATCGCTGGTGGACCGCTCCATATCGGCGCAGAGCCATATTGACCAGGTCCGGATCCGTCGGCGCGAGCTGTCCGAGGAAGAATGGGAGCGCGGCGCGCAGGCGGTTACGCATATCGCTGAGCTGCAGTTGTACATCGACGATGCGGTTACGACGACGAATGAAATCCGATCCTTCGCCCGCCGGCTGAAACGGGAATACGGGCTGGCGATGATCGTTATCGACTACCTGCAGCTTATCGCCGACAAGCCGGAGCGCGGCCAGAACAGTCAAAACGATATTGTTTCGGCAATAAGCCGCCGACTCAAGCAGCTGACAAAGGAATTAGGCTGCCCCTTCGTCGTCCTCTCCCAGTTGAACCGCTCAACGGAAAAGCGCGGCGACCATCGGCCTATGCTCTCTGACTTGCGGGACAGCGGATCCTTGGAACAGGACGCCGATCAGGTCTGGTTTATTCACAGGCCGGACTATTACAATCCCCGCGATAAGCCGGGCACAGCAGAATTGATTATCGCTAAAAACCGTAACGGCCCGGTAGGAACCGTTGAGCTGGCCTTCGTTCGTCAATATGCCAAGTTCGGCAACCTGGCACAACCGGAGGAAGGGGGATCGCGTGGTCAACAGCAGCAGCGGCCGCAGCAGTACCGCAAGCAGCAATCCAAGCGGCGACGCTGGGAGCAGGAATGAACTGCGCGGAACATGGTACCCGACTGATATCGTTTCCCGCGTCCGGATTCCCTTCCTGGCGACAGAAGCGAATTTTCAAAATCGGGGTCTGTATCCGGTCAGGATTGGCATCGGAAGTAAACAGCATTTATTCGGGGAAGCTGCCCCGCATTATCAAGAAATCGAGTTGCAGCCTGGCGAGGTTGTCCGGCAGTTCAAGCTGCAGCAGCCGGGCTGCGACTTTTGGATAAAAGCTTCAAAGCGTGTATCTCGAATTTATTTTTTACTCATAGGAGCGTGATTGAAATGGCAGCATCATTTCAAGATTCGCCAGACGTGGAACAGCTGGTGAAAAAGCTGATTGAGAAAAACAAAGAGTTCAAACACCTGCAGGGTGCCAAAATCATTGGCCGCTTTCGCTTCGGCACATGGAATTCGAAGGGCAAGATTACGCTGGGCCAGGCCAAAGTATTAACGCCATTTGAACGCTACGAAATCGACGCGGAGCTGGCCGTTATCGTCAACGGAGAGGTATGGGAGCACTTGGACAATAAACAGCGTGAAGCGCTCGTATATCACGAGCTATGCCACTTTGAAGAAATGACAGATGCCAATGGCTCGCCGAAGATGGACGACAACAAGCGGCCAATGTTCAAGATTGCTGGCCACGACCTGGAAGAGTTCTCTTCCGTTGTCCGCAAGTATGGGCTTTGGATGCCGGATACGCGTAAATTAGTCCAGGCGGCGAAAGGAAGGCGAGCAGCTGGAAATAGACTTCGAAAAGCCAACGCTTCATGCAGTGGGTGAATGACCATGATCCGGATTGTCGTTCCGGGCCGCCCGCTTTCAAAGTCAAATTTCCGGACACACAACCCGAAGACGGGCAAACGGTATGCCCCGGGAGCCTTTGAAAAGTATGATGCCTACGAGCAGGCCATAGCTTGGGCATGCGTTGCTGCTTACCGTGGCCCGCAGATCCAGGAGCTGACGATCACGGTGCTTCGTTTCTTCCTCCAGGATCGGCGGGCGCTTCCGGACATAAACAACCTCCCGAAGTCCATCTGTGACGGGATTGAGAAATCCGGAATCATCCAAAACGATAAGCTGCTTCGCCCTATGGTCCTGGATGGATATTACTTCGATAAGGCGAAGCCGAGGGTTGAGATAGAGCTATACCCGGCGAGCCGGTACGAATTAGTGTATTCGGTGAGAGAACGATAGGGGAGGTGATCCCTTGGAAGTCTATAACCCTCATCTTGGTTATGAAGCAGACGTGATTCAAAATAACATGGGCCTGGTCCACAGTGTTGCGAATAAATTCCGCGGAGTGCTTGGGAACGGACTGGACTATGAGGATCTCGTGTCCGTCGGAACCTTGGGGCTCATCATGGCCTTTCGGAACTTTGACGGTAGGGTAAACGCGTTTTCAACCTATGCAATCCCTATGATTAGGTGGGAGATTCAGAGATTTTTACGTGATAAGCGTTACTCTGTTCGGGTTCCAAGGAAAATTCAAGAGTGTCTATCCAGCATTCGTAAGCAAGGATGGGCCAATGATTCAATCGAGGATATCACTAGAAAGAGCGAATGGCATCCGGAAGAAATATCCGAAGCGTTGAAGCTTGTCAATGGTTGGTCTGTGGTGTCACTGAATCAAATGGTACCGACAACTGAAAATGAACTGACCCTGTTGGATATGTTGCCGACCATGGAAGACTTTTCGAGAATCGACGTGAATGAATTTTTGTCACAACTGACCGCCAGTGAAAGAACCGTAATTGAATTGCGGATGGAAGGTCACTCACAGCAACAGATTGCAGAGAAAATAAACAAATACCAAGTTGTAGTTTCACGGATATTAAAACGAATACGGGAAAAATTCGCGCAGTTTCAAGCTGGAACATTATCCAAGGAGGAAACGGCTATGAGAGAAACGTCTGCTGCCATTGAATGGTTTGTGGATGAAAAGGCAATGAGCAATCCGACGATCGGGCTGAACAAAACAGGGATTTATTTCAATCGCCGAGCAGCTCACATGCTGGGGTGCAAAATTGGTCAATGTGTACGCGTTGGGTTCGATGGATCGAAGAAACGGCTAATTATCCAGGTTGGAGACAACGGGCTCAAACTCCGAAAGGGGAATGATAGCGGCGGCCTTGCGATCGTCAATGAACGGCTTGTCAACTGGCTGGAACAGAAAAAAATAGCTCGGAAGCGTTACGTTCTTCATCGAGGCACAGACGCTTACTACATCGAGTTGGAACGCCATGCGTGACCCTATCTTTGACGACATCCCTTGGGACATCATCACGGATGAGGCTGGACGAGTGATAGGCACCGTTTATATATTGCTGCCGGATCCGCCACCGAGGCGGCGACAGAAGGAGCGGCGGGGACGCATCACGCCATCAAACCGAACGTATATTCGAGAAAATGGAGGTATGCAGTATGGGAACACCAATTCCAAACCGGGAAAATGAGGTTAAGTCAGCCGGACACGGGCCAGTTGTTCCGTACACGCTTCCGCCGGAGGAGCTGGAACGGTATCGGGCCATGCCAGCTCCGGACGGAAAGGATAAAATGTCGGTGGGGGCACGAATCGCTAAAGCCAACGAAGAGCGAAAGAATAAAGCAGTTCAGGAAACAAAAGAAGCGAAAGTGAGCAAGGAAGAATATTTAAAGCTACGGGCCCAGGGGAAGACGCATGATGAGATTGAGCGAACGCTGGGCCTGAGCAAAGGCACTTTGTCAGCCTACTGGCTGCGCAAGTGGGACTTGAAGGGGATTACTCCGGAGAAGGCCAGGCTACTGCTTGAGAAGGCGGAAGGCCGAACACCTACCCCCATCGTCGGTGGAGAGCCTCAAGCAGATCCGCTGGATGTGTTCCTAGAGGCGAACAATGACCTGCAGTCCTGGAAGCAACTGTGTGACAGCCAGGCTGAGTGCATTCTTGAGCAAAGTAATCGAATCATGGACTATGAAAGCGAGCTCGCACGCTGGGTGCAGGTAGACGCGGACAATCGGCAGCGCATCGCCGAGCTGGAAGAGCTGAATCAGCGGCTGAAGAAGAACGCGGCCCCTATGGCTCAAAATCCGGAGCATGACCCAGTGGTGCGGCCATCCCATTACACCGTCGGCGGTATCGAGACGATCGAGATTATCCGGGCCAAGCTAACGGCGGAGGAATTCCGCGGTTATTGCAAGGGTAACGTACTCAAATACGTTTGCCGGGAGCGCTGGAAGGGCGGCGACGAAGACTTGCGGAAAACCCAGAAATATATCGAGTTTGTGTTGGGAGAACGGGAGGATGAAGACGATGAAAATTGAAAACGGGATTGTCTGTGTGCGTGGGGACGAAATGGAAGAGTTTATGAAATGGGCAAAAGAACAGCTTGATTACGAGGCCATGAGTTTTAAGCAAGCGGTCGAAAAGTTTCTGGCGGAACAGGCGGAGCAAGAACAAACAATGAGCGACTTGCGGTTCTGTTACAGAATCAGCGAAGAGGCTAAAATGGCACATGATGAATACGGGAATCCCGCTGAATGCTTTTCACAAATAAAGCTTAGCGATTGCAAGAATCCTCCTGAAGACTATAATGCAGCACATAAGAAAATGGGTGTCTCATTGGCGAAGGAGATAGGCATAAGTCCCGAATGGGTTATTCCAATCAGTGAAGAAGAGTACGACGCTGAAATGGACGAGGAGGGCGAAGAGGATGAATGACCTCGGCGAGCGATTCGAGCGACTGGAAGAGGTCCTACGGCGTCCGCTGACAAAATTGGAGCGGAGTAAGCTGGAACAACTAGAGCGTCCTGCCCTACAGGACAGCGGAGTCGTGGATAACTTGCTAGGGGATATGCTGGCGGCGATTGAACGGATTCATTCCCAATTGGCGGATGTGACATTTATGGTTTTCGTCGCCCATGATTATTTGCAAGTTGGTCAAGCACGAGCAGCGGCAGCGCTTGCCGAGCTTCGGAGGGCAATGGATCGCGTACAGGAATAATCATGCTGGAGGTGTGCCATGAAACATGTAGAACAGCAAGTCATTGAGCAACTGACCGGGTACCGGGACATTGTGGGCCGCCTCCGCGTCCTGGAGACGTACAGCGTGGGGAACGGGATCACCGTGTCCCGGCTCAACGAAGATGACCACCTGCAGGAGCTGCACCGCAAGCTGAGAGGGTTACCTTCGTACATGTACCTCACAGCGCGAGAACAGCGCCTAGAATCAATTGCACATGCCTATCTGACAGATTACCCTGCCGGAACCAGAAAACAGCGTCAGGCGGTCTCTGAGTGCTTCTCAAGCGACGTGGAGGATCGGAGGCTCTTGAAAGAGTTGCAGAAGAAGATTCAAAAAGTCATCGAGGCGCGGACCGGAACGCCGGAGGGTTATGAGGCGATTCTGGCGCAACTGAGCGAGTATCAGGACTTGGTGGCGGAAAAGCGGAGGATCGATACGGTGCTGGATGCGATGAAGGGGCAGCAACCTCACTATGCCGAACTTCTCCGACTGAGATATATTAAGGGGCTGCCGGCAATAGAGGTTGCCGAGGAATTAGGGATCGTAAGGCGTACATTTGACCGATGGAGACAACGGGCCATTGATAAATACAGCAAGTTAAGCGGCATTTCCTAAACATGTCGCATTCGTGTCGCATTTATGTCGCATTTGTGTCGCATCAATGTCCCACATAGACCAAACTTGACATGCTAAAATGATATCGTCGGAAGAATTAGAGATGTGGTCGCGGCCCTACTTTCAGTCACATTAGGCGGCCGCATCTCTTTCCGGCAATATGCCGGTGTAGCTCAGTGGCAGCGCCGGTACAATGCACGGGTGTGGTGCAGTTTGGTAGCACGCTTGCCTTGGGAGCAAGAGGCCGCAGGTTCGAGTCCTGCCATTCGTATTAGCAGACAAGTCGCTGATTATTCAGCGGCTTTTTATTTTTCAAAGGAGAGTGGGAAAGCAGTGAATTGCAAGTGCAACAAATGCAAGTATGAATTTGATATAGACATTTAAAGCCGCGTCCTTTACGAAGACGTGGAAGAGATGTATTTCACTTGCCCTAGCTGTTCGGAGCATTACAGCATTACGGTTTCCGATACTAATATTCGCAAAAAGATAAAGCAGATCCAGAAGGCTACAGCCCGTGGTGATGTAAACCGTATGAAGAAGCTCAAGCGCCAAGTGGATAAGATGGTTGCGGATCTTAAAGAAGAGGTTCAGCGCTGGCGTGAAGAAAGGGAGGCGAAAGTAAGGTGATTCTACCGAAGCATGACGAGATGTTTATGGTTCCTGGCGCGTATCGGACATCTCACAACGCGGAGCTGAAGCGTCGGCGAGACATGGAACGCAGGATTCGGGCATCCTTCTTGGGAGGGTGAATTTGGTAGAAATTGGTAAACGGGTCCTTCCGGAGGGGGTGGGGGGTATGCGGGTACTCGCGACCCCGAAATCCGGCCGAGTATGAAATTTTTAAATCCTTGTGCATGTGCATGTTAGGAGGTGTATTGCGTTGGATGTTTCCAAGCTATTTAAAGTTATAGATGGAAAAGTATGTATTTCGTCGGCTGGCATTAAAACGGTTTTGGGGATTCACCGGAATACGCTTCAAAACTACGTAAAGCAAGGATTGGAGCGAGAACAAATTGGATGGTATCAACTCCTATCGGTGATTCAGTTCATGGCCGAAAAAAAAGGAGCTTCAGCAGGTGACGGTGAAGAGTCGCTTGCACAAATGAAGCTCAGGTACGAGGCACTGCTCAAAAAGGAACAGTCCGAGGCGGCTACATTGAAAAATGAGGTTGAACGAGGCGAGTACATCCGGCGGACTGATGCCGTAGGTGATATGCAACGCTTTTTTGTTACGTTGCGTCGAAGTTTGACCGGAGTCAGCCGGAAAATAGCGACGGAGGTTGCGCCATACGTAACACCGGAGCAAGCCCGGCAGATCGAACAAAATATAGCGGATGTCGTACATGGGGTATTGCTCCAGATGTCCGTCAGGGGGGTATACGATGCGAAAAAAGCAAGTAAATGAAGTAGTAGAAGACGTTGCGCGGTGGATAATCGAAGCCGCCGCTGTCCTTCGACCGCCCGAAAAGCTTACCGTGTCCGAGTGGGCAGATCGGCATCGTGTATTGGATAGCAAGACATCCGCCGAGCCCGGCCAGTGGAGTACAGACCGCACGCCGTACTTGCGCGGTATCATGGACGCGCTGAACGATTACCGCGTCGAGGAGATCGTTTTTGTCAAGCCAACGCAGGTAGGCGGAACGGAGACGTTAAACAATATGCTCGGCTACATCGTTGCGCAGGATCCGGATCCGGTACTGATCGTCTATCCTACTCTGGAGTTGGCCGAATACACGTCAAAAAACCGGCTGGTCCCAATGATCCAGCTTAGCCCGGCGACCGCCGAAAAGTACCGGGCGGACGACAGTAAGATCCTTGAGCTACAGTTGGACGGCATGTATGCAGTCTTAGCCGGCGCGAACAGCCCGGCTTCGCTCGCCTCCCGACCGATTCGGTATTTGCTCATGGATGAAGTGGACAAATTCCCGAAAAACGCCGGCAAAGAAGCGGATCCGCGCGCGTTGGCGCGGGAACGGACGCGGACGTTTAACTTCAACCGGAAAATCATCCAGACATCGACGCCGACGGTCCGATCCGGACCCATTTGGAGCGCTCATGAAGGATGCGCGGTCAAGCTGGAATATTACGTCCCTTGCCCTCATTGCGGCCATTACCAGACGTTCGTTTTCAAACGGCGGGAAACTGGCGGCGGGATTGTCTACGACAATTCAAAGACACCAGATGAGGTCCGGCTGACCGCCTATTACGAGTGTGAGGAGTGCCAGGGCATTATCCAGGATCGACACAAGCCGGCTATGCTACGGGCGGGCGAATGGCGGGACGAAAACGGCAAGTTTACGCTGGCCGGCAAGACATCGTTCCGGCTCAACGCCATTTACAGCCCGTGGCTGCGCTTCGGGGATATTGCCTATGAGTTCCTGACCAGTAAGAGCGAGCCGGAACTGCTGCAGAACTTTATTAACAGTTGGCTTGCGGAGCCTTGGGAACAAACGACAGTACGGATGAACAGCTCCGAGCTGACCAAGCGCTCCAGCGGTTATGACGATGGCATTGTACCGCCGGGCGCGCTGCTGCTGACTGGCGGCGTGGATGTGCAGAAAGACCGGTTTTACTACACTATCCGCGCCTGGGGCGAGCGCATGACGTCTTGGAATGTCCGGCACGGTTTCTGCGAGACCTGGGACGAGATCGAGGAGGTGATGAATCTCCCGTACTACACACCGGACGGAGTAGAGTTTTTTGTCGCCCTGTGCGGTATCGACTCAGGTTACAACGCGGATGACACTTATAGCTTCTGCGCGCTCAACAGCGAGTGGGCCGTGGCGGTCAAAGGGGCGTCTGGCGCTGTTAAAGGAAAATTCAGCTTGACCACACTTGATCGGATCGAACGTAATCTGTTCGGGATCCGGCTTTTTATGTTGGACACGGGCTACTACAAGGACTTTATTTCCAACCGCATCAACCGGCCAACGGAACAGCCGGGGGCCTGGCTTGTATATGAGGGGTGCGACGAGGCTTACACCGCCCAAGTGACGGCGGAACACAAGGTCAAGAAGAAGGCCGGGAACAAGACGATCGAAGTTTGGGAGAAAAAGACGACAAGCGCTGATAACCACTATCTGGACTGTGAGGTTTACGCGGCGTTCGCGGCCGATTACCTGGGAGTTCGGTACCTAAAGCGGATGCCTTCCCCGCCTTCCCCGCCTGAATTGGCAGTGCAGACTGCCCGGCCGCCGGTCCATAAAAGCAGTTGGATACGAGGAGGGTGACGACCAATGAATGACGAGAAAAAGCAGCTTCTCCGGGAGCGACTGAAACGGATCAACGAGGCGATCGACGCTATCATGTTCGGCGGCCAGGAATACACGATCGATAATCGCCGGCTGCGCCGGGCGGACTTGGGAACACTTCTCGTTGAGCGCGATCGCATCGAGCGCGAGCTGGCGATTGTCGAAAATGACGGCATCTTTACGGCCGCGGTCTTTTGGAGGAGGTGATAATGAACATGAATCGACTAGATAGGGCCATTGCCGCCGTGTCCCCGCGCTGGGCATACAAGCGCGCTGCCTGGCGGCGGGGAATGGCCGTATTTGATTCCGGGAGTGTCGATCGGCTCTCGCTCAACTGGAACCCGGCCACGGGCTGGGATGAGCAGCGCGTGAGGATGGAGCGCGAGCGGATCCGGGCCCGCGCGCAAGACATGGAGCGGAACAGCGACATCGGCAAGGCCATCCTTGCGGCTTTCCAGCGCGGAGTCATCGGCGAAGGCCTGGCGCTGCAATCAAAGGCGGAGGGCGGCGCGGCCGAAACGATTACGCGCCTGTGGAAAGAGTGGACGAAAGCTGAAAATTGTGATGTCACAGCCTCCCAGGACTTTACGGAGCAGTTGGAGACTATTCTTACCCGCCGGATTGTGGATGGCGGGATTTTTATTGTCAAGGTGTACACCGAGGATAAAAGATTTCCGTTTAAGCTGCAGCTACGCACCGTGGATGAGCTTGACACCACGAGCGGCACGTTCGGCATCGAATCGACGAATAAAAACGAGATCATTGACGGTGTTGAGATCGACTCATATGGCAAACATGTCGCCTACCACTTCAAAAAGTACAAGGGGACGTTACAGGTTCAAGGGGAGTCTGTCCGGATAAAGGCGGAAGACGTAATTTTCTGGCACCACAAGTCAGATCCGCGTCAGGTCCGGGAGATTTCCGAGCTGGCGACGGCCCTGAACCGGGTTAAGGACGTGAACGAATTTTTGGAGGCCGTGAATATAAAGGAGCGTGTACTTGCTTGTCTCGGTGTCTTCATCAAGAAGGCCCTTCCGGCGGGACCGGCTGGCCGTCTGAACAACATGATCAAGCCAGTCGAGGGGAGATATGACGGCATGTCGCTTGAGCCCGGCATGATTGGTGAGCTCAACCCGGGGGATGAGGTCCAGACGGTCATACCGTCCGGACAGTCCTCAAATACCGCGCAGCACGTCACGACCATGTTGCGCCTCATTGGGGCCAGTGTTGGGCTGAGCTATGAGGCAGTCAGCCGCGACCTGGGCAATGTGACATACTCCAGTGCACGTCAAGGTGTCGTAGAGGATCGCAAGACGTACAAGCGATATATCCGATCTTTGGTAAACCGGGTTCTGACACCGATTTTTCACGAATTTATTGCGTCGCAGATCCTTGTCGGTGCATTGCCGGCACCGCCGAAAGCGGATATTGAGTCGATCGCCAAGCATGTATGGATTCCGTCGGGCTCCGCATGGATAGATCCGATGCGGGAAGTCGCGGCGAACAAAATCGCGCTTGAGACCAGTCAAACCACCTTGGCGCGCATCTGCGCAGAAAACGGGGAGGACTGGCGGGAAGTCATCGAGCAGCGCGCTGCCGAGCGGCTGCTTGAACAGGAAATGATGAAAGGAGGAACTGAAGGTGTCAAAAAATCGAATTCCGGCGGTGCTGCATAGAAACGGGCTGAAAACAGGAGAACTGACACGCGCATGGAGCATCGACGGATCGACGATCAACGAAGAGGAACGCACCGTCGAACTGTCTTTCAGCTCTGAAGAGCCTTACCGGCGATGGTTCGGCAATGAGATTCTGAGCCATGACGCGGGCGCTGTAGATTTGTCCAGGCTCCAGGAGGTCGGCGTTCTTCTCTTTTCCCACGGCCGTGATGCCCGATATGGCCGAATGCCGATCGGGACCATAGAAAAGGCCTGGACAGACTCAAATACACGAAAAGCCCGCGCCCTTGTGCGCTTTGACGATGATGAGGATTCGGAAAAAGTCTTTCGGAAAGTCGTCAAAGGCGTCATTAAGGGCGTTTCTGTTGGTTACAACGTGACCAACTGGGAGGAAGTAAAGGCGGGCGCGACATCCGCGAACGGCCGCCACCAGGGACCGGCATACGTCGCCCTGAAGTGGCAGCCATTTGAAATCAGTATCGAGCCAACGCCCGCCGATCCTACGGTTGGTGTGGGTAGAAGCGCTGAGCCAACGCCAGCACCACAAATAAACGAAGGAGATGACATGAATATGCCAGGATTGAAACATGTTGCCCTTGCGGCACAAGGACTTGCACATGCACCAGATACAGGAGGAGCGCCAGGCACAACGTCAGGGCCTGCCCCAGCTACTGAGCCAGTAGCTCGTTCAACGGAGCCGGATGCGGCCGCACTTGCCCGCGCAGCGGAGGCAGAACGGGCCCGAACGACGGAGATCATGGACTTGTGCCGCACCTTTTCCGTCGAGCCGGACGAGTATATCCGGAGCGGTGCACAGGTATCCGCCGTAAAAGATGCGATTTTAGAGCAGCTACGCGCTGCCAGACAGCCGCAAACGCCTGCCTTGGGCACGATTCATGTGACAGCTGAGGAGACTGACAAAATCCGCGCAGCGGCTTCTGACGGTTTGCTGCTTCGCGCTGGCGTAGCTGTAGCGCAGCCGGCACCAGGTGCGAACGAATTCCGAGGCATGAGCCTTCGTGACATTGCGATCGACTGCGCTACCCGAGCTGGCGTGGTAAATGCGCACCGTATGGACGACAGGGAACTGCTCAAGACGGTGCTGCAGCGTGATGGAGATAAAATGTTCCCCGATAGCACGTTTCAGGGTATCATGTCCAACGCCGTAGATAAATCGCTGTCGAATGCGTATCAAGAGGTACCGACCACGTTCCAGGCATGGACGTCGAAAGGGTCGAACAGCGACTTCAAGGCCGCCGAGCACTACCGCATTTCGGAGGCTGGCGAGCTGGAGATCACAAAACAGAATGAATCGATCCCGTATGACGAAGCGATGAAAGATGAAAAGGTTACAAAGTCGGTGCTGACATATTCCAAGCGCTGGGGATTCACAAGGGAGGCCTTCATAAATGACGATTTGTCCATGCTCAACCGCGTACCGCGCGCCTATGTCACAGCGGCCAAACGCGGGCTGAATCGTCTTGTGTACAAGATGCTGGCAACCAATCCGGTCATTTTTGACGGCAAGCCGCTGTTTGACGCAGCGCATAAAAACCTGGGAACCATCCTGGACGTGCCGAACGAAAAGACGATGAGCGAGGCGCGCACCGCGATGCGCCTCCAAAAGGCCATTCGAGGCCTGGCTACGCTGAACTTGACGCCGAAGTACATGCTGGTACCTGCCGCGTTGGAAACGGAGGCGATGAAGTTCATCTATTCGCCAACTGACATGACGCAAGGCAACAGCGCAGTAATCAACGTGTTCCGCAATGCAACTACGTTGATAGTTGATGCAGAGCTGGATGCGTACAGCCCATCGGCTTGGTATCTGTCGGCTGATCCGAGCACAGTAGACACAATCGAGGTCACTTACTTACGGGGCCGTGAAGAGCCGACACTTGAGACGCACGTTGCCTTTGACCGCCTCGGTATGGAGTTCCGCATTTACTTTGATTATGGTGTGACCGTCCTGGATTCCCGTGGCTTGTACAAAAACCCAGGTAAGGCAACCAGCGGCGACGGCCAATAAGGAGGAACGATATCATGGCAAAAAAAATGATTGCAAAGACACCGATCGGCTACGCCGGTCATCTGCTTTCCCCTGGTGACAATGTTCGCGAGTATATCCACGATCAATCATTCATTTCCTTGCTTTTGGAAAAGGGCCACGCGGCGGAAGTGGACGAGGAGTCGGCCGCCCCTGCCCCAGCAGAGGCACAGGAGCAGCCGGAAGAAGAGGCCCCGTCAGCAGACAAGCAGCCGGAGGAAGCTCCTACAGCAGAAACTCCGGAGAGAAAGCCGGAAGCACCGGCAACGGGCCGGAAGCGTGGCAAATGAAGAGCTTCAACGACTATTTGGCCGATGACTTGAGCATCTTCATCAATCCGGACGAGATGGGAGAAATGGCCGTTGTCGACGGAATGGAGTTGCGCGTGACTATCACGCACAACTCCATTGATGAGCGCAAGCGCCTAATCTCCAGAGGCGGCTATGACGGTCAACCGCAAGGCCTGTATCACGTCACGTTGACGATGTACGTCCGCCTGTCTGACCTGGGCTATGTCCCGGTGCGGGGCGATCTGATGGTCATCAATGGGCGGGAATATACCGTCATTGGGGCGGGCGAGGAAAAGGGCCTTGTCACGGTCCGATTGGAGCGAAACGGAAATGATTACATCTGATTCAAAGAATTTTAAAGAGGCTGCGATTGCCGTAAAAAAGCTGGCTCAAAATGCGCCAAAGGCAATCAACCGCGCTTTCGCACGAACCGGGCAGAGGGTGCAGACGGTAGCCGTGCAGGAAGTCCGGAAAGAATACATCATTCGCGCTGGTGATGTAAAAAAATACGGAAACCTGAAACTGACACAGCGAAATGACGAGATTGAGTTCAGGTCACGCGGCCGGAATATCCGGCTCATCCAATTCAAGACAACTCCGTCGCGGGTTGTCCAGCGCCGGCCGAAAGTGTTAAGGGCTGCGGTCAAGCGCGATGGCGGCAAGAAGCAGATTTCCGGCGCATTTGTACAGCATATGCGAAACGGAAGCCTAGGCGTTTTCCGCCGGAGAGGCAAACAGCGGTTACCAATCGAGCAGCTTTACGGTCCCGGTGTGCCGATCATGCTCAACTCGGCCAAGATCCGGGACAAGTTGCAGGATGAAATGACGAAGAAGCTCGAACAGCGTCTTGAACACGAGATGAATAGAGCTATGAAGGGGGCGGGGTTTAAATGACAGTTTCGCTTTTGGTTCACGCCCTGGCTGAGCACCTGCGCAGCCTCCTGGCGACGTACCACACGGCCCAGGGAGCGAAGGCGGGCGATATAGACGGCGAGTATAAGCCGGTGAATGTGTATGAATGGTACGTTCCCCTGCCGGATCAAAAGCGGAGGCAGTCGGACTATCCGTTTATTGAGATCCGGCCATACCACGGCAAGCGTACCGGTATTGATCGTCATGCGCTTGTTGAGCTGACTTTCGGCGTGTTTTCCCGGGCCGAAGAGGAGCCAGACGGATCAAAGAATGTGGGTGCAGGTGCGTATGCTCTCATGAACCTGATGGAGTACGTCGAGATTGAGTTGTTCCGGCAGCCGATCATCGGTGGCCGGTACCGGATCCGTCCGGATTACGAATGGACCATTCCGGAGGAACAACCCTATCCGTATTTCCTCAGCACGGCAATTACGGCGTGGGATCTCCCAAACATCATTAACGAAAAAGGAGCGATACAAGCATATGGCTGAATTTTTCCACGGCTCGCGGGTACGCGAGAAAGCGACACCAGTAACAGGCACGACGGCAAATACGTCGTTGCCTGTTTTTTTTGGTACGGCACCGATCGGCTCTGTAAATGAACCGGTTCGTGTGTCGTCAAAGGCGGAAGCTGCTGCTATATTCGGCTATTCGACCGACTTTGAGAGCTATACATTACATGAGGCGATGGAGAGTCATTTTACGCTGTACAAGCAGCGTGAGGCCATCCTGGTTAACGTGATGGATGTTTCCGAGGCCAAAAAGAGCAACACGGCGACGATTGACTTGTCTAAGTCAGTCACGGAGACATCGATCCTCTACCCTATCCTGGAGTCAGTCACATTGAAAGGCGCGGCTGAGCTTGAGAAAGGAAAGGATTACGAAGTCGAGCTGGACAACGAAGGCTACCTCGTGATTACGATTCCGGAAGGCTCGGCGGTGAAGCTACCGGCAACCGGCCTGACGCTCACCTGCGACATGCCTGACGTGAGCAAGGTCAAGCCGGCGGACATCATCGGCGGTATCCAGGGCGACACCCGGACGGGCTTAGAGCTCCTCGATGCTATGATGCCGCTGCTGGGTGACATACCTAAGCTTGTCCTGGCACCGAAGTTTAGCGCCGATCCGACGGTGGCCGACGCGATGGCCGCCAAAGCTCAAGGCATCAATGGCATTTTCAAGGCTGTTACGCTTGTTGACATCGACACCACGGCGGCGAAGACGATCGCGGCAGCGATCGACGGGAAAAAGGCGAACGACCCGGGCGTATATGTGTGCTGGCCGAAGGTGGTCCGCAATGGCCTGCAGTACCACATGAGCACGCACGTCGCGGGCATCATTGGTCAAATGGACTCGGACAATGGCGGTATTCCTACGGCGTCGCCGTCGAATCGCCAGATGGTGGCGGACGGCTGCGTATTGGCAGATGGCACGCCAATGCTTTTGGGGTTCGAGCAGGCCAACAAGCTCAATGCCCAGGGCATCGCGACGGCGATGCGTTTTGTTAACGGCTTCGTGTTGTGGGGTAATCGGACATCGGCTTACCCGGACAACAAAGACATGAAGGATAACATGCTCGCATCGAAACGAACCATGTTTTGGATAAACAACTTCGTGATCACTGACACCTTCCAGGACATCGATCGCCAGGTCAACCGGAATTTTATCCAGATGATCATTGATAAAATCAGCCTGAAATTTAATGGGCTTGTTTCCGCTGGCGCCATCCTGGGTGGTCGAATTGAGTACGACCCGGGGGAAAACCCTGAAGAGGACTTAATGAACGGCATTGTCAGATTCAAGCTCTTTGTCGGTTTGACACCGATCGCGGAAGCTATCGAGTTCACGCTGCAATTCGATACCAATTACCTCAAGGCATTGGCGTCCTAAAAAGGAGGGAAACAACATGCGCAATCAAATTGACGAAAAGCTGATTGAGTATAGCGTATTTAAAGATTCGGATCTGTATTTGGGGAGTGCTACGGTACAGCTGCCGAATATGCAGGGGATCACGACGCAGATCAAAGGCGCGGGTATCGGCGGGGAATTTGAGAGCATCACGCCTGGCTATTTCAGCTCCATGACAATGAGTCTCAAATGGCGCACCGCGCCGGAACCGGCATCGGTCATCCTCATGGAGCCCGTAGCGCACCTGATCACTTTCCGGGGCGTGATTCAGAGATTCGATAAAGCGGCAATTAATTACTTTGATGTTGGCAAAAAAATTACGGTCAAAGCGTTCACAAAGAACTTTGACATGGGTCAGGCAGACAATCTGGCAACGATGGATGCAAGCACAGAGCTTGAAGTCCTCTATATCAAGTCTGAAGAGGACGGAAAAGTGCTGTTTGAGGTTGACAAGTTGAATAATATATACGTCGTCAACGGCAAGGACTGGAGCGAGAACCGCCGCCGGATGCTGGGGCTGTAAGGGAGGTAATGAACGATGGCACAAGTATACAAGCTGAAAAAGCCCGTCACGTTTGAGGGAAAAGAATATACCGAATTGAATCTCGATTTTGACTCTTTAACAGGTCGAGACCTGATCAACGCAGAGCGGCAATATGTTCGTTCGGCACAGGGAAACGAACTCGCAAACCTAAAAGAGATCATGAAAGAAATGCAGGTCTACATTGCGGCTTTCGCCGCAAAATGCCCGCCTGAGCTGATCCTTTCCTTGGGGCTCAAAGACGTTGCGGAAATCACGCGGTTGGTACAGGTTTTTATCTTGGGGGACGAGTAGGGGATCAAGTGAACTTAACGCGGCTGCTCCGGGAACGGGCGGCCATACTTTCGATCCGCTTCCGTACCCCAATACCCTACTGGCTCGAACTGCCGCTCGACGAGCTGCTGGAGTGGATAGACATAGGCGAGGAAATAGGCGGTGAAAACCGATGAAAACATATGAAATAGCGTACCGATTAGGAGGCCAACTACAGGCCTCCTTTTTACGTTCTATGAGCGGTGCCGGTGCCGAGCTGGAGAAGGTTTACAACCAGTCAACGAAGCTCGACAAACGACTACGTAATAATAGCGCCGCCTTTGATAATCTCAAATCCAAGATGGCTAAGACAGTGGCCGGACTCGGCGTTGGGGCCTTTGCGATGTCCAGTTTTAAAAAGGCGATAGACTTCGAGCAGCAAATTTCCAGCATCCAGGCTGTCAGCGGGATTGCCAAGGACGCGATGGGTGAAATTGAGCAGTTGGCTTTGGACATGGGGGCGAAAACGAAATATTCCGCCCTTGAAGCTGCCCAGGGTATCGAAGAGTTGGTCAAGGCCGGCCTTTCCACCGAAAAAATCAAAGGCGGCGGCATCGAGGCGGCATTGAACTTGGCAGCAGCCGGGGGCCTTGAGCTTGCAGACGCGGCCGAGATTATGTCCACGGCCATGAACGCATTCCGGGGCGATGCAATGGAAGCGTCGCATGCTGCTGACATGCTGGCCGGAACCGCCAACGCTTCAGCGACGAACGTGATGGAATTGAAGATGGCACTTTCCCAGGCTTCCGCTGTCGCTTCGGGGGTAGGCTTGTCATTTGACGATACGAATGCCGCGCTGGGGCTATTTGCAAACAATGGCCTGAAAGGTAGCGATGCTGGTACATCGTTAAAAACGATGCTGCTGAACCTTACGCCGGTTACTGCCGACGCAATCGGCGAGTTCGAACGGCTTGGCTTGATGACATTCGACGCAACCAAAGCCTTGCAGTTCTTGCAATCTCAAGGCGTCAAGCCGGCATCTACAGCAACGCGCGATGTCGTCGATGCGATGATGACCTACAGCGCCAAAATAGCAGGCGCGAAGGTCGGAAGCGATAAGGCTAATAAGGCATTCCGTGAGATGGCGTTCAACGCCGGCGCTATGAGCAGCGTATTCTACGACGCCAAGGGCAATATGCAGAACCTTGAAGTCATTTCAGGAGAGCTTAACAAAGCACTCAAAGACCTAACATCTCAGCAACGCCAGGTTGCGCTCAAGACGATGTTCGGGACGGACGCCGTTCGGGCCGCGAACATCTTGTACAAAGAAGGGGCAGAGGGCGTTCGGAACTTCTACGCGGAGGCAAGCCGGGTCACAGCCTTGGAGGTTGCGACCACGCGCCTGGACAATGCGAAGGGGTCGGTTGAACTGTTCAGGTCCGCAGTGGAAACATTGCAGATCACGGCCATGAAGACTCTTTCTCCGTCGCTCAAAAAGGTAGCCGACTTGGGTACTGAAATCGCGTCTAAACACGGGAAGGCCGTCATGGTCCTCGGCGGAATGGCTGCAGCAGCCTACCCGATCACAAAGGTTACACGCGGCGTGATAGGACTTACCCGGGCTATCGGCGGCGCGGGTGTGGCTCTGCGGCTGCTGAGTGGACCGGTAGGCTGGGCGATTACGGCAGCCGGGGCCGTGGCTGGTGGGATCTATATGATATCGACCCGGAGCCGGCGAGCCAAAGAAGACCTGATTCAGCTTGGAAAGAAAATGGAAACCGCGTTAGGGAACTACAAGGCGGCTGACGGCCAGTTGAAGAAAATGGACGAGCTTTTAACTGAATATGACCGCCTGAAACGGAAAATCGACGAGGCAAAGGCACCGGCGGAGGAATTAGCGAATGCCCGGGCAAAGTTACAAAAAGTTGAGCAGCAGTTAATCGACATGAACCCGAATATACTGAAGTCTGAGGGTGCCAAAACCGAAATATCTCGCGAGCAGGCTGAAATAGAACGTGATAAATTGAAGATGAAACAGCAGGCTGCAAAATTAGATTTACAAGCTGCGGTAATCGAAGCTGAATCGGAAATGCCTGAACAAAAGAAGCTGTATCAGGAAGCCGTAGAGGAACAAAAAAAGTGGGAAAACGAGTATCGCACAGGAATAGAAAGAGCACAAAAGTTAATTAAGTTTAGGGTGCGGGCCCAGAAAATACAATCAGATAGAGAGCATGGAATAATAAATTCTAAGAAAGAAGACGAGCTTTTGCGGCAACTCGCAAAGGAAGTAATCGAAGAAACCGGAATATCATCTGGCGGCGTTTCAACAACGACGGAAGCCCTACAAAAAAGTCTGGATGAAGTTATCGAAAAATATAATGAAGCCAATCAAAAAAAGGAAGAAGCTGAACAAAACGTCAAGGAACTTTCGGACGCAGCAGTGACGGCCTTCAACAATTTTAAAAAACTCGCTGAAATCGAAGCTGGTCTTGAGATTCCAATAGAAGAAGCTGCGAAAAAGTATAACGAGCTAACGACAGATCAGAAGGCAAACACCGAGGCAGTAATCAAAAAAATTCACGAGTTTGCTCGAAATCTTGCCGGGTTGCCAGATGAGAAGAAAATAGAAATAAAAACCCTATTTACCCAAGTTGGCTTAGGGCCGCCTTCCCTTGAAAAACTGGTTTCTGGTATCGAAGCTTTTGGGAAACCCAAATAGAAAGTGGAAGCCTATGAAGACGGTGGAATCGGAACCAAGCCACATATGGGGATCTTCGCTGAGAAAGGTCCGGAAGCCTATATCCCATTGGCAGCTAACAAGCGAAGCCGCGCATTGTCTCTGTATGACAAGGTTGGAAAGGCCTTGGGCGTCCGGGACTACAGTACAGGTGGGCTTAGAGCGAAATTGGAAAGCGGAAATTTATCAGCAGCTCCAGCAGCGAACGCCGGAAATATTACGTTCGGAGATATCAATATCACCATCCAGGGCAACGCCGACGATAAAGCGATCGGGGAGCTCCGCCGCGAGCTAGAGGGGTACAAACGGAACATTCTTTCGGCTGTACAGGAAGCTACCCGCCAGAAAGGACGTGTCAGCCTTGCGTAGATACATTACCACCCAGGGCGACACCTGGGACATCATAGCGCTGCAGCAGATGGGAAGCGAGATGCAAATGACCGTATTGATGGACGTCAATCCCGACTACATCGATACGGTCATTTTTGGTTCCGGCGTCGAGCTGCACATTCCAGAGCCGCAACAGGAGGCGGACGCCGACCTGCCGCCGTGGAGGGAGGATGACGAAGATTGAGAAAGACGACCGTACACGTCACATACAACGGCAAGAAGGTAACCAAAACCTTCACGGGAAAGATCGTTTCAGCTACCTACTCCGACGGCGCAAGCGGAGAACTGGACGATCTTTCTTTGGTTGTCGAGGACCGCGCCGGCCAGTGGATCAACTCCTGGTCCCCGCGCGAAGGGGACAAAATCCATCTTGCTATTGAGACGGCCGACCAGGTTAAGCCTGGCGTCGTCAAAAAGTTCAATCTGGGCACGTTTTTTGTTGATGAACTGGAAGTGACGGGACCGCCGTCGCTCGTTACCATCCGGGCGACTTCACATCCAGCCGCAGCGGAGATCAAGCAGACCAAGCGGACGAAGGTCTGGGAAAAGGTCACCCTAAAGCGTATTGCGGAAGACGTGGCAAAGCGCGGCGACCTGAAGCTGGTATACGACGTCAAGTTCAATCCGTCCTATGACCGCATCGACCAGACCGAGCAAACGGATACCGCCTTTTTGTTCGCGCAGGCAGCAAGGGAGGGCGTCGGGATCAAGGTTGCAAACGGGAAACTCGTCCTTTTTGATGAGTCGATCTACGAGCAAAAGGAGCCGAAGGTCACAATCGACTTGGCTGCCGGCCAGGTTGTCGAGTACACGTTCCGATGGGCGTCGAGCAACACCCGGTATGTCGCGTGCCGGTTGTCCTACACGACGCCCCAAAAAAAGAAGACCATTTCCGCGACGTACCGGGCCCCAGGAGCGCCGAAGAGCGGCCCTATTCTAAAGCTGAATCAGCAGGTTGATTCCGAGGCGGAAGGGCTGCGCGTAGCCCGGAACGCGCTCCGAGAAAAGAACAAGGAGGCAGGCCGCGCAAGGCTGACCGTAGTCGGCGATCCTCGGTTGATGACGGCCACCACAATCAAGATCTTGAATGTCGGCCGGTTTTCGGGGACGTACATCATTGATTCGGCGACGCATCAGATCGATTCTGGTGGATATACGACGAGGTTGGAAATACGGAGAACATTGGGGTGGTGAAATGACGAACCAGCGAACAATCAAAAATGGAACGGTTACATCGGTAATGCCGGAGATCGGCGCGGTGCGAGTGTCGTTTTTTGATGAAGACGACGCGGTTTCTGCCCAGCTCCCCGTCATCATGCCGACAGGCGTGACCATCATGCCGAAGGTAAAGGATACCGTTGTCTGTGTGTTTCTTTCGGCGGCCAGGAATCACGGCTTTTGCCTGGGCGGATGCTACTACATCCAGGGTGAGCAATTACCGGCTGCAGCCCCGGCCGCCGTCCATGTAGCCAAAGTGAGCGGTACGGCCGCCAGCGTCCCATATCCGGACGGTTGGAAGGCGGAGGATACATTCATTCTCGGCTTGAAAGGGACGGTCAAAGGGCAGCCGCAGCAGATCACCGGCTACAAGGCGGTATTCACCGGCAGCGGCATCGACATCGAGGCTCCGCCGGATAGTGCGCTTACGGCTGTGATGTTGGGGAGGGCTGTCACATGATTGGTAGCCTTGGACCTATAAACTTTCTGGTGACGTCGGCCAAGATACGGACATTCGACAACTTCACACGTTCGGGGGAGTATCGCTTTGCTGAAATTGAGGTGCTAAACAAAAGTCCCGTCCTCCAGGCGATCGGTCCAGGGCTCGATGAGGCGCGGTTGACAATACGACTTGACTACCTTTTCGGAATCAATGTCCGTTATGAAGTCAGCCAGTTGACAAAACTACATCGTGCCGGCAAGCCGCATGCTCTGACAATAGGAGGTTCGCCTGTCGGACGTTACCGCTGGGTGATTACCCACCTTGAGCAGGCTTGGGAGCGCATCGATGCAAAGGGCATGCTGCTCACGGCCGATATCGACATACAGCTTAAGGAGTACCTGAAATGAAAATAAACTTTCATCCGGCCACACGGGCCGAAGAGATCGATCAGAATGTCCGCTGCATTGTGGACACCGTGGCCGGCACCGTGCCACTTGACCGGGCTTTCGGTCTCGACGTCCCGCAGGACGTGCCGGCTCCATTTCTTGAGTCTCAACTTACGATGCGGGTAATTGAGGCGGTCCAGGAGTATGAACCGCGCGTGGAGGTTACCGGCGTCACGGTAGAGCCTGGGGAGGGTGGGAAAGTATACCCTCGTGTGGCTTACAACTTGATTGAGGAGGAGGCGGAGGACGTTGGCGCTGATTGATCTTCCTGACATACAGTTTGTAGACATTGACGTAAACAAGACCGTCCAAAATATGATTACGAGTTATGAGGCGTTATCTGGTCGCAAGCTGTATCCAGCGGACCCGGTTCGCCTCTTTTTATTGTCCATTGCTCAGCTCATCGTACAGCAGCGCGTGGTGATAAATCATACGGCCAAGCAAAACCTGCTCCGCTATGCAACTGGTGACTATCTGGACCACCTCGGCGCGATGGTCGAGACGGAGCGGCTGCAGGCGGAGCCCGCGAAGACAACGGTACGATTCCACCTGTCTGCACCGCGGCCGGAAGCGGTGCTCATCCCGGCGGGCATCCGGGTGAGTCCAGGCGGAGAGCTGTTCTTTGCGACCGTCACAGTCGGTGAGGTCAAGCCGGGCGCGTTGCATGTCGATGTGCCGTGCGAATGTCTGGCGCCGGGACTGACGGGCAACGGCTTTATCCCCGGCCAGATCAATACGCTGGTGGATCCGCTGCCGTGGGTTGACCGGGTGGAAAACCTGACGGAGAGCAGCGGCGGAACAGACCGGGAAGACGATGACCGATACCGAGAGCGGATCTATACGTCGCCGGAACGCTTTTCCGTCGCGGGGCCAACCGGCGCATACGAGTATTGGGCCCGCAGCGCCCACAAGGATATCATGGATGTCCTGGTATGGTCCCCGGCTCCCGTAGAAGTGGAAATCCGCGTGTTGATGCAGGGCGGGGAACTGCCAACCCAGGACGTGCTCAATGCCGTGCATGCGACCTGTAACAGCGACCGTATCCGGCCGCTGACGGACAAGGTGACGGTGATCGCACCGGATGCCGTTAGCTATGACATCGATTTTACGTACTGGATCGATTCGCGCAATGCGACGGACGCGGCCAATATTCAGGCGCGCGTGCATCAGGCAGTAGAATCATACATCCGCTGGCAAAAAGGACGGATTGGCCGGGACATCAATCCATCGGAGATGATCCGCTTGGTCATGAATGCAGGAGCCCGCCGTGTGGCCGTCAAGGAACCGGCGCACACCATCATTGATAAAACGCAAGTCGCCATCGCTGGCGTGCCGAAGGTGACGTATGGAGGGCTTGAGGATGATTGACATCGGACGGATCCGGTTGATTGACTTGATCCCCCCGAACCTCCGGGAGGATGAGAACGTTAAGGCCGCGGCCGAAGCGATCGACACCGAGCTGCGAGCAGTGACAGAGCTCATGCCCTCCGTTGCGATACTCCACCACATCGACACACTAGATGAGGAGTGGGTAGACGAGCTGGCATGGCAGGTTCACGTCGATTTTTACGATCCCTCGCTGCCGAACGAGCAGAAGCGGGAGCTAGTCAAAAACTCGCTTGCCTGGCACCGTCGAAAGGGTACGCCGTCGGCGGTTGCGGAGCTTATCACGACGATATTCGGGTCAGGACAGGTGAGCGAGTGGTATGAGTATGGCGGGCAACCAGGTTACTTCCGCGTGACCACATCGGACCCTTCTGCCACAAACGAGCGCGCTCAAGAGTTTTACCGGGCGGTCGAATCGGTCAAGCGCTTATCCGCGAAGCTTGAACAAGTCATACTTGAATCAACCGAGAAGATGCAGCTATATCACGGTTCGGCCGTTCTTGTAAGTGAAAATATCTTAATAACTTAATAAAGTAGGTGATTCAATGTCATCGTTCGGTGCCAGAGGATTGACGAATAAAGGGATATCCTTGCAGGCAAAGGCGCAAGCCGGGGCAGAATTGAAATACACAAAATTCGTCCTTGGTGATGGCTACCTTGGAGGGCAGTCGATTGCCGCGCTTACAAATGTAATAAGTCCCAAAAAGACCGCAGATATTGCCCGTCTGAAAATGACCCCTCCTAATCAGGCGAAAATTGGGTTCGTTTTATCCAATCAAGACATCTCGACCGGGTTTTACTTTCGGGAACTTGGACTTTATGCTATCGACCCGGACGAAGGGGAGATCTTGTATTGGTACGGGAATGCTGGTGAGACGGCAGATTATATTCCTCCCAAGGGCGGAAGCGATATTATCGCCAAGAATTTCGATGTACTTGTTTTGGTGGGCCAAGCCACCAATGTGACGGCAATCATCAACGAGTCGCTAGTATATGCAACTCACGATGATGTAGCAGAATCGGAAGCGAGGGCTAAGGCATACACCGATCAGAAAGTGGATGATATTGACCTATCTAATATCACGCCCGAATCTATCGGAGCCGCCAAGCAGGCAGACCTGGACGCACACGCGACTGACGCGGTGAAGCATATTACGGCGGCGGAGCGGACGTCATGGAATGCAAAGGAAACTACTGAAGGGGCCCAGGAAAAAGCAAACCAAGCCGAGGCAAACGCCAAAAATGCCAGCCTGCCGCGCTCAGGTGGCACGATCGCGGGCGGCCTAGCCGTAAACGGTGAGCTGACAGTCCAATCGCGCAATATCATAAAGGAGCTCGATTCGGTAAAGCAAGCTGGCGTTGAGAGGAAAGCGGAAATCGCGGGTGCCATCAACGCCAAGGGCGTACCGGCATCCGCGTCAGATGATTGGTCTACATTGGCCAATAAAATCGGACTCATCCAAACAGAGAAGGGCACGACCAATCTTGCACAGAATTTTTGGAGTTCGGTATATAGAAATACTGTATCTGGCAAGTTTTGCTTTATGGACGGAAAGATTATATCTGCTTACTCAAAACAAGTTGACACAACAACTCGGTTCGGACGGCGGGAAGTTGATTACAATGGAACAATCCTGAACGAACGGGAATTTGTGAATGAATCTTATAACCCAGGTGGTTTACTGCGTGGGGTAATAGCATCTCCTGGAATGGTAGCGAGATATGATTCTAAAAATAAACAAATAGAAGTCTATAACGATATAGGCACATTGCTATACCGTATACCTTATGATTCAGGAAGTGTGGTTTCAGATATCATCTTGGCGAGGGGAGGCCTGTTCTTTTATAATGCTAGAAATGGTAAATTGTATGATAGTGTAGGTAATATCTTAGTATCGCTGTTTGAGGAAACATTTTATGATGCAAACCAATATGCTGCCTATTTTGTGGATGTTAACACATTAGTTGTTGACACCGCCGGAATGAGCGCGACTATTAGATGGTATAACGGTGCATGGCGAGTAGATTCAACGTCAAACAACTCAAATTCTTATGCGGCAATGTATTTAGCTGCATTGGCAGCGAGATAAGGAGAGGTGGACATGCAAGGATTAAAACTTAAAAACGTGAAACCTGAACAAGGCGGAGACTGCGACTATAAAGGACTCGATTTAAAAAAGTTTGTGCCTGGCTCACAGGTGTATCCCACAGGAACGCGAGACTGTTATGTAATTACAAAAGAACAGGATATCCCGGAACACGAGGATATTTTGCTCATCACAACTGAAGAATATGAGGCAGTTTATGAAGCTGAACGGGTTAAGCAGAGTGAACCCGGACCCATTGAGAGATTGCAAACTGAAAACGAAGAATTACGCAAACAGATCGACGCAATGCAACTAGCCCTCATGGGTATGATGGAAGCAGGAGGTGGTACACAATGAGAAGCCCGTTCTATGCTTTTCTTGTTGACTGCTGGAAGAAAGGTTTCGCGGACGAGGCGAAGTTGCAGTCCTATGTGCCGAAGTACATTTCGGCTGAAGAGTGTCAAGAAATCATAAAAACCAAGGATACGAATCAATAAGCGCCTGCCCTATGGTATGGCGCTATATTTATGCCCTCGGGATACCCGGGGGCTATTTCATTTGAGGGGGAAATGACGTGGAAAAATTAATATTGGCGTTAAGTCAGATCGTAGGAGACTACGCGCCTAAGCAGCTGGCAGCCGGTGGAGCGGCCAGCTTATTTGGCGTTGTTATTGCGCACGCGTTCGGCGGCTGGCCGTCTTTACTTACGGTATTGCTGATTGTAGTGGCGATTGATTATGTCACGGGCGTAATGGCGGCTGGAGCCGAAGGCAAGCTGAAAAGTAGCATCGGCCTTATCGGCATCGCGCGAAAGGCGTTCATTTTTTTGGTGGTGGCCGTGGGGCACCAGGTGGACAGCGTGCTAGGGGATCAGCATTTGTTCCGCGACGCGACGATTTTTTTCTATTTGGCTAATGAAGTGTTATCCATCATTGAGAACGGCGGGCGATTAGGCATGCCGCTCCCGCCCGGTATTAAGCAGGCGGTCGAAGTGCTGAAGGGCAAAGGGGGAGTTAACGATGACCATCGAAATTAAGCAACGGCTGCTACCCGACGGCCGGCCGAATAAGCCGAGCCGGCAGATGAAGCCGCAGTATATTACAATCCATAACACGGATAACCTGACCGGCACCGCTGAATCACACTCGCGGTATATTTTAAACGGCAGCGGTGGCCGGGAGGCGAGCTGGCATTATACCGTTGACGATCGCGAGATCTACCAGCACCTGCGGGATAATGAGCAGGGCTGGCACGCGGGTGACGGTAGCGGGGCTGGAAATGCGTCCAGTATTGGGATCGAGGTCTGCATGTACCTTGGAATGAATACGGAGCAGTGTTGGGAGAATGCCGCTTGGCTTGTAGCGCGATTGCTGGACAAGCACAACCTTGACGTGTCCCGGGTAGTGCCGCATCAAAAATGGTCAGGCAAGAAATGCCCTTCTCAGTTGCTGCCGTACTGGGATCGATTTCTTACCATGGTCAAGCAGGAGCTCCGCAAATTGCAGCAACCGGCCGATAAAGCTGTAATCGAGATTAACGGCAAAAAGGTTGCCGAGGGTCCGAACATTAACGGTTCAGTATTTGCTCCGGTCCGGGCCGTAGGCGAAGCCCTTGGCTGCCTGGTAGGTTGGGAACAGAAGACAAAAACGGCAACAATCAATGGCATGCCCGTGCCTGGAGAGTTGATCGGCGGCAGCGCATATGCCCATGTTCGGGCAGTTGCGGAGGCGGCCGGTTGCAAGGTAAAATGGGACGCAAAAAATAGAAAGGTAAGTATTGACAAGTAATAGGGGAACTATTATGATTTAAATATGTCGCCCCAAATAGGGGCGTGGATTGAAAGATATAGTATTTTATTAGCAAGCAAAAAGAGCCGCAGGGATTCCTTCCCATAGCGGCTCTTTTTGTGTGTTATTGCCAAATGGGTGAACCCTCAGGCAGTTCCTTAAGTCTAGATAAAGCATTCTTCCCTACGAACCCATAGACAGATTCCTTGTCTTTGGTTCCTAGTAGGATGGTTCCATACGCCTCCCACGCGACGATGGAGTCATCGTACATAGTCGCCCCTTCCTGTATACGGTATAGTTCCTCATTGATGGCCTCAAGTAAATACTCATCAATGAAAGAGTCGTCAACTGGTCTCCAGTCACCGACTTTACACCGATAATAGATGCCAGATTGGTTTGAAAAGTGCGCTTCCGCGAGGAGCGCCACAGCACATCCCCACCCACAACCATTATTAATTGTTATGGACATTTCCAAATCCCCTGAAGGAGTACGATAAACTTCCATTTCATTGTCGCACCCTTTAGTAATCGTAACCCTATCGGTATCCGCGGTTACCGAAAATGATCTATAGCTACGTTTGTAAGATTCTTCTTCTTCCCGACGCCATTTCTCAAATGACTCCCGGTCTCCACCTTCAAGAAAGGCGTAAATTGTCTCAAATGAAGGGTTTCCTCCATGTATTGGCATAATCAAACTCGTGCGCTGGGCACACTCATAAAACCATTTATTAAACGGGAACTTAACTGTCTCAATAACACGGTCTCGTTTCCATGCGTCCTCTTCATCAACGAAGATATGCTCTTCTTCGAACTCCACGCTATTATCGTGGATGTCAATCGTTGCATGCCCTCTTGGAATTATGGTCTCTCCAGATGGAAGACCTAATTCAACAAACTCGGATTGGTCATTATCCAAAATCACTTCCACTCTATTAGCGTCCTTGTGCTCTTGTAAGCGGAACGCGATATAACAAGCGAGGCTGTCTTTGGAGTTGGCGACCGCCAACACTCTGAGACTGTCGTTGTTCGTGGCACTAATGGGCATGGTTATCCGAACACCATCATGTTGTCCTACACGCCAATTTGTACCGATGGTGTCATTTATGGATGTCATGATACCATTAATGGCCTCGGTTACCGGCAGCGCGGCCACATACTCACGAATTGATTCCTTAATGCTTGCAATAGTTTTCATTTCTTTTTCTCCTTTCGTGCCTCATCCGGTATCTCCGGCTTATTGGTCCCGTTGTTTCACTTCTGGCGCGGATTGGGTTGGTTCTTCTCTATCGCCCAATCCCGTCCTATTTTTCTTGCCAACACTTTACCACTGAGACAGTAGTTTTTGACCGTGCCGGGGGCTAATCCCCACAGCTCCGCGGCTTCTTCCACGCTCATGATACCGTCGAGAGCGTGTTGCTGAGCGTGAAACGGATGCAAATACCGTGCTGCTAGTGGATCGTTGTTATACTCAGATTCCTCCATCTCTCCCACGATTTCATCCAACATATCCATCAACATCAACTCATGCGCCCCGAATTTGTGGGCGTACTGCATAACATCGTTATGAGCCCGTACCAACGTGTCCATTGGTTTTTGTCCCAAGCGACTGAGAGATGTCCATGCTGGAAGTGGCTTTCCTTTTTCGAATACCCGCGACGCCATCACATTGAGGATGGCGAATGCTCGTCCAAATTTTTGTTCTCTTTCCATGTTAGTTAACCTCGCTTTCTTCTGCTGGCTGGAGGACAACTCCACCGTTGCGAGTGCTCCGCAACAACGGCAGACCATCACTCCGTTCAATGTGGCAGTGGAATCCTTCGGCGTCGTAGACGTGAAGACCCGCGCCCACCGATTCATGGACTTCGTACCCTTCCGGCAAGGCGTAGGCCCTGCCATTGTCGCAATCTACAAAGCCATATCTGCCGCAGTAGTCCAACGAAAAGCCTTCTTCTACGTCCCAGGACTCTACAGCCTGGAGATTGCGCCACTTGAAAAGCGTGATAGTATTCATATTTCATCATCCTTTCTTTTTTTAGGCCGTGCAGTCGCCGTAGCAGTAGCTACTGCAGCGAGGGCACATGCCGTTTTTGATTTCTTCTTTGCGCTTTTGTTCAGCGCGTTTGCGAGCCGATTCAATCTTAGCCGCCTTGGCTGCTTCGGCAGCATCGTAGGCGCCCCATACCGCTTGGTTGACATCGTGCGGTAGTGGCGCTGTTGCTTTGTACTTCCGGCCCTGATGTACTACTACATCGCCAGTATCCAGCATTGCTTCGCCGTTAACGAATACACGGCTCACTCGGTCTCCGAGATATGTTTTACCGTTGATGACGAGTTTGTGAATCATTACGAAATTAACTTCCTTCGTCATCTCCTGGCCCCAGTCTGTCACCCATGTTTGCTGGGTGATGTGCTCGGCATGAAGTTCAACAACAGAGCCTTTAGCGGTCGTCCACTTATGTACTTGCATTGTCTTCGCTCCTTTCTTTTCGGCCCACGCCATGCGGAGCGCTGCGGCGAAGTACTCCTTCGCGCTGCCGCCGAATCTTTTCGCTCCTGTCTTGGCAATCTCCCAGGCTCCCGTCATGACGTGTTTTTTCATGGTCAATTCCTCCTTTGTTCTTGATGCGCTAGCGCATCTCTTGTTTATAATATACCATGTGCGCTAGCGCATGTCAACCATATGATCCCATATTTATTTCGTTGAATTATGGGAACGTTAGTTCTATAATGGTTACAAACAAATGTTCTATATGGAGATGGTGACAATGAGGCTGGATCAATGTATCGGCCGGACAATCGAAGTCATATATGAGGACCGGAACGGAGCCATTACGCAGCGCAAAATTGTCGTCCGCAGCATCCGGGACGGCGTGCTACATGCTACATGCCTGACAGCGGGGGCGTGGCGCCCGTTTCGCCTGGAGCGTATCCTTTCATGGCAGCTGGTTAGGGGGCGAACAGCGTGAGCAAGAAACTTTCCGGCAACGGCCTTTGGGAATCCAGCCGTATGATGCTGCCGCAGCATAAGGAAGCACTGCTCCGGCACCAACACGAGCAGCATCGCCAGGAACGGCCGTGCCTGGACGATCAGGTGGTTGAAGAGTTTTCGCGGCGCCTTCAATGGTCTATGGAAAACAGTGAGCCCGTTACCTTGCAGCTCCATGACCCGTTCGAACGCCGTGAAGTGTCCGGCATCGTCGTGGACATTGACATGATTGGTCAGCGTGTCAGGCTGCGGGAAGGGGATGAAAGGCGTTGGATACGAGTAGAGGATATATTGGGGGTGATGAGTTGATGAGAGACTGGAGAGAGGAATTACAGCGGGCAGAGAAGCCGGCAGCAGCTAAGACGAAGGATGAATCATTGTGCCAGTGTATGGCCGCCATGAAAGGGAAATGGGTCGACGGCGTGTATACCTGCATCAGATGCGGTCGACCCGTGTATGACGTGTTTGGAAAAAGATAAGCCCCGGGATGTCCGGGGGCTCTTCGTTACATTTAATACCATTTTACTTTACATAACCGTATGTTTTGGGTGGATTACTTTACATCGAAAAATGTAAAGTAAACCCCTTGACAAATCCTTGTTGCAACCGTCTTACCCAAAACCGTGTTTTTTTGCAACCTCTTATGCAATAATGCATATATAACTATTTGTGGGGTGAGAAAATGATTGGCGAAAGCAGCAGATTAAAGAAATTATCTATTAATGATCAGATTAATATAAGGAATCACGTTATCGGCATGTTTGAAGGTTTTTTATTAGGGGCAAATGAATTGACTGATTTTAATAAAGAAATAATTGAGGAGATAAAAAAAGAAATAAGGAAATATCACCAAAATGAGAGAACGAAATTTAACTAACGAGAAAGCCTTGGAATCATTCCAAGGCTTTTAACTTTAATTAAGTTGAGACGGATCTACGCCTCTTAATTTTTCATATGCCCTATGATAGGCAAATAAGATTGTCCTCATCTGAGGCACAGCTTCTTTGGCGTCTGTGCCCAGTCTATCGACCGCAATCAGAGAGCCCTCAAGCAGCCCCAAAACATAACTCATAAGAGATTCTATATCACCTTCTGATTGCTTTAGCATTTTGTCGGTTAATTCTTGAATTGATAAGTTCATACGTCCTCCTTGAATCCGTGTGAAGTAGCTATATTATATCATTGAATCAATAATGAAGAAAATTTATAAATAAAAAGAATGTGAATAAATGAACATACATTCATTACCATATTTTACATTTTAAATTAATATTGATTGATGATCCATAATATAGTAACTTGGTCTTATAAGGGAATGTTATTAAGTAAAAGGGGGATGCTCATGGCGATGGAGAAGAAAGACGTTTGCCTTGAAAAAAGAAAGAAGTTGTTGGAAGAAAAGCGCGCTAAACAAAAAGAACTTGAGCTACTACATAATATATTCCATGACGAAATTAGATACGTGAACTCCGATATTGCGGATGCTCTATTGGAAATGGAAGAAAAAAAGAGAGAGTTCAACCTAATGTATTCAATAAATAAGTTAAATTTCAAAGATATCCGGGAAAACTGTCAATTGACTATTGATGAGGTTGCGGCAGCTACCGGTTTACATAGACGTACCATTGAAAAAGCTGAAGAAGACTGCGGCAATGTTCACGTCGGCGTCCTTATGCTTTTATGTGATCATTATGACATTTCTCCCAATCACATATCCTTGGGAAAGGGGTAAGACGATACAGGAAAAACTTTTTTCTCGCTACCCCAAGCCTTCTCAGTTACGATCAATAATAAGAGCGCTCAATTTGTTTCTTAAGGTACAATTGGCGATCCGATCGCCGATCTGTACGAGGATATCGCCGCCGAGGAGAAGGCGCGCGCGACGTATCAATGGCTGATCGATATGACGGATGACGTGGATTTGCAGGACGGTCTGAAATTTTTGCGGGAACGGGAAGTCGTCCACTCGCTCCGGTTCCGGGAAGCGGTGGAGATTTTGAAGGAGGGTCGGGAGAATAAGAAGTTTTTTTGAGGGAATGGAAGTCAAGAGGATAACAAGATTAATATCAAAAAGAGACGTCCAGCAACGAACGTCTCTTTTTGATACGCAGTTAGAACAAAAACTGTTCAGAATGTAAGGCATTAAATGAGCTGGTGAAGAAACGTTACTCATTCTCCACCTCCAGAAGCTTGATTTTGGCCTCAGCGCGTCTTAATTTCTCCTCGAGTGAAATCTCCTTACTAGAGGGTCTTCCAGAGCTGCCTTTGCCTCGCCGCTCCTCAAGAAGACCTGCTTCGCCATGAACGGCGTAAATAGCTCGCCAACGCTTCAAGAGTAAAAGATTAGATGTATCCCCTCAGATTTATCCCCCCCCTTTTTTTGGAAGAACGATTCATCCTCACTTTTAAAGCGCGGCGACTCGGAAAGTTCTTTGACGGGTCAATAGAATTGCTGGTAGTATGATTGTTCATAATCCATAATTCAACAGAATTATTGAAAGCGATGCCGGGGACTTAACGGCCGAGATCGCCGATGCCGGAGCGATCCCTGCGGGGAGCGACAAATGGTAAGGCAGTCCAGGCAGAAGTACCCCGGGCTGAATTTTCCGGTGGTAGACGCTTGCTGTTACCGGACAGATGCCCCCCTTAGGTAATCCGTTTCTAAGGGGGGCTTTTTTGCATTTGTAGATCCGGATGTCACAAAAAGAACTTTATCGGTGTTATAGAAGTGAAAATTGAGGAGGTGAACTTATTTGGACAGGCAGCACCCTGGATTCAAACTAGATCCAGAACAAATAGAAATGCTGGTCAGGAGAACAAAATGTGGGGATAAAGAGGCTTTTGCTGAAATTATTCAACGTTTTGAGAAACCGATTTATATCTACTGTTATCATATTCTCAAAAGCAGGGAAGAGGCAGAAGATGCTCTCCAAGAAATATTCATTAAAGCCTATGAACAGATCCATCGGTATCGTCCCACCGTTTCCTTTTCAGCCTGGGTGTATAAGATTGCTTATCATTACAGCCTGAATCAGGCCGAGGCAAAAAGCGATGGTATCGGTTTTTAGAGCGGTATAAGCATGATCGTCCCCCTTTTCAGAATAATGAGAATAAAGTCTTTCTGAAAGACCTGCTTAATTCGCTGACAACCGAAGAAAAACATATATTGCTGCTTCGGGCTATTCATCAGTACAACTTTAATGAAATTAGCGAAATCATGAGCCTGAAACCGGCAACCGTCCGCAAAAAGTACGAACGTCTTCGCAAAAAGTTATCGGAAGAGGATATGAATGAAGGAGGAACGGCCAATGCGGCACTTGCAAACTCTACCTAAAAAGCTGGATCTTAACCGGGTGGAACAAATGATTCGGGAAACAGAAACGCCGGAGTATAGCTTCAGCAAACTAATCATAAGTCGAATTGATGTACAGAGAAAGCGCTCGGGTAAACTCGGTATCATAAGAAGAACAGGGATTGCCGCAGCCTCTGCAGCGATACTGGCCGCAGGTCTTCTTGTTAGCGGTTATTTATCTCCGGTAATGGCTGAAACGATGAGGAAAATCCCGTTGATCAACCACATCATCATGTTCGCGAATGAACTGGGAAGTCAGACTGCGGGCAATGGCGCCGGGCCTGAGCACGTTATTTTGGACAACGATGGAAAAGTCGCTTTTCTTTCTCACGATCTGAGCTACAAGGAAATTGAGGATGAAGACTTCAGGAGTCAGTTGGCTGCGGCCTGGGATGAAGTTTTTCCAAACGATAGCGATAAACCGGAAAATGTTAATATATGGTATTTTGAACATTATAGTGTTCTCAGAGCGGGTAATGAAACGAAAACAATATACATTGTGAATGGCAAATTGGATTACGCGGTTCAGCGGATTAAAGAAAACGATGTTCCGGACTCCATTAAGAAAACAGCCGATCGGCTTTTTGGGAAAATAGGAAATTTCAAGAACAGCACCCGTACCGAAATGACCTTAAAGCCGAAGCAAAAGCCGGTATACAACTTTGTGTATAAAACGGATGATGGAGAGGTCTGGGTCGATGTCGAAAAAGATACCAATCGCATTACCCGAGTTTTTGCGGATCCGTTGTCGGATCAACTCTATAAGTTAACAAGTAAAGAAGAAGATCGTTCCATAGCCGAAAAAACGAAAGCACATGAGATGAAAAAGCTTCTAAAAACCGCTGTGGAACAAGCAAATGAATGGATGAACTTGGATTTATCGGGTTATAACGCCGTTAGACACAGCGTACGGGATGACACTCTTATTTTTACTAAAGAGGGTGCCCCGAGCGTTACCGGTATGTTCAATTCCAAAGGAACTTTCTATTACTTTATGATCCAGTAATTTCCTTTATCGAACCTAAAAAGAAGGAAGCGATGGAATGAAGACTATAACCAAAAAACTGGGCGTTGTACTATTAGCCGTCCTGATTACAGGCCTAAGCCCGACTGTCAGTTTGCAGGCTATGTCCACCAAAGCGGATGACATCCAAGAAGTTGATATTGCCGATGTAGACAAAAAGGCAGTCGATGCCGCTCAAGCCAAAATCAAAGAATATACCGGAAATACTTATCCCCTCGGCACCGCCCTTTAAGGCAATGACGGAACGGTTATGTTCACACTGAAAAAAAGCAAAGCCGATCAAATTATTGTAAACCCGAAAGGGACAGTCGATTCATTGTCTCTGCTTACGGTCGGCGAACAGGGATGATTGCTGCAATCGGCCGAGGGACCGGTACCCCGAACTGCCCGTTCATCGCCTTATCGAACAACAGACGGAAATAACGCCGACGGGAAGTCGTCCACTCGCTCCGGTTCCGGAAGCGATGGAGATTTTGAAGGAACAGCGGGATGCGCAGAAGATATTTTAACATGTCAAGGTGAAGCCGGTGCCGCCAAGGACGCCGGCTTTTTGTTTCTCGCAAATGGACACAATAACGTCAAGAGATGATGTGAAATAAATGTTAAAATATTCAGTCCATATTGACAAGAATAAACATCTATGGGAATATTGTTTCTGCGAATGACAAAAAGTAGAAAACAGACGATATTGAAGAAAATTATATTATGTTTCATGTTTTTACATAATATTCAATTTAACCAGAGAGGTGGCTTGCCGGTTTGGGTGTCAAGCAACTGGAGATCGTCATTCCGCCCATTATTGGGTATCAGTATGTGGCCTATCCCCTATGCACGGCGCTCGCCCGCGAAGAGGCGCTGCCGTGGTTCTACAGCAATTTCATTCACCTTTATTGCCATCACGATCTGGAAGGAGAACGCGCTTCCCGCTCCGTGCCGCTCACATTTTACGGCGAGGATTTCATGCGGTGTCCGTGGCTGATTACACAAAAACTGGAGCGGGAATTCGTGCTTGATTCACAGCCGGGAATTGTCGAATTTTTGGTAAATAGTATCAATTCGGGTTATACGATTTCTCTCTATGTCGACGAGTTCTATATCCCACGCAGACGCGTGTACCGCCAGATGCACTATGCCCACGATATTCTGGTGTACGGTTACGATGACGGCAAGAGGGTGTTCTTCGTGCTCGGCTATGACGAGGAGATGCAGTTCCGCAAGACGCTCGTGCCGTTTCATGAAATGGAGCAAGGCTTCCAGCATCTCGAATGGACGGACCGCTACGAAGAACAAATCTATTTGTACAAATTCAATAAAGCGGGAAGCTACAGCCTCGATCCCGCATTCATCCAAGAATCGCTGGACCAATATCTTTCCGGCTGCGATGTCTCCCGGCCCCGCCGGGGAACGGCCGATCCATTGGATCTGGCATTCGGCATCAACGTATATCCGGCATTAATCCGCAATATACCGGCGCTGGTGCGCAAACGCGATATCCGGCCCATCCACATTTTGTGGGAGCATAAAAAAACGATGGGGATGCGCATCGATTATTTATGCGGGCGCCAGCTTCTTTCGCCGGCATTTACGGGGTGCTTCCGGCCGATAGAGGAGCAAGCCTTTGCTCTGCGGCATGTGCTGATGAAGTACGCCTTGACCGGAGACGATGCCATTCTGGACCAAGGAATCGACGAGATGACTTCTCTTATGGACAGCGAAAAGCAGATCCTGGAGTCCGTCGCGGAAGCGCTGGGACACCGCATTGCTCCTCAACCATCCGTAACTTAACCGATTGGAGGTCATTTGTCTGGAAGCGTCCAAGCTGTACCCGTTGACACATCCGCAAAAGCGAATTTGGTATGTGGAAAACATATACCCGGGCACGAGCATTCACAACATCGGAGGACTCATCAAAATCTACGGCCCTGTTGATTTTCAGTTGCTCGAGGAATCCATCAATCTGTTCATCAAGCACAACGACGCTATCCGCATCCGGCTCATCGAACGGGACGAGGCGGTGCGGCAGACCGTGACAGCGTATCGAAGAAGAACGTTTCCGTTCATCGACTTTACGGCCCGTTCCTCGGATACCGATGTCGATGCCTGGGTCAGCGCGGAGTTTGCCACGCCGCTGCCGCTGGACGGGGAATTTCTGTATGAGTTTGCGCTCGTAAAAATTAGCGAGACGGAAAGCGCATATCTGACGAAAGTCCATCATATGATTTCCGACGGATGGTCTTTTCAATTGATGACCACGCATATCAACCAAATTTATACGCAGTTGATGCAGGGACAGACGGTTGAGCAGGAAGACCGGCCCAGCTATTTAGACTACATCGAACAAGAGCATGCCTATTTGTCGTCTTCCCGCTTCGAGAAAAATAAACACTACTGGCAAAACAAATTCGAGAACGTCCATGACGTTGCCTTGCAAGCGACGGCAAGCGGCACGGCAGGCAAACGTCAAAAATTTCGAATCAGCCCGCACACTTCAGAAGCCATTCGCTCCTTCGTACATACGCATCGAATTTCGCTGAACACCTTTTTTATCGCAACGATGCTCATTTACCTCCACAAAGCAACGCATCAAGACCGCATCATGATAGGCACGCCTGTATTGAATCGCACCGGAGTCAAGGAAAAAAACACATTCGGCATGTTTACCAGCACGATGCCGTTCCTGGCTGACATCGAGGGCGATACATCATTCTCCACGTTCCTACATAACATCAATCATGAACTCATTCAATGTTATTTCCATCAGAAATATCCTTACAACTTGCTCGTGCAGGACCTTCAGCTTCACAAACGGGGATTGGATCAATTATTTCAGGTATGCGTGAACTATTACAATACCGCATTCGATCAGAGCTTCGGCCCCGGATGGAAAATGCAGCAAATCGAAGCGCATAACGGCAACCAATTGTATCCCTTGCAGATCATCGTCACCGAATGGTCGCCGAATGAAGGGCTGGAGCTGTATTTCGATTATAAAACAGGCGATTATACAGATTCGCACATCGATGAGATGAACCGCCGCCTGCATTATATAGCGGATCAAGCCGTAAGCCGTCCGGAGGCCGCCATCCGCGATGTGCAGCTGCTGCTGCCGGGGGAGCGCGCGGAGCTGCTGTACGCCTGCAACCGGACGGAGCGTGAATATCCCGCGACCGCAACGATATTGCAGCTGTTCGAAGCACAGGTCGAACGGACGCCGGACCGCGTCGCCGTCGCCTGCGGCCGGCAAGCGCTCACGTATCGCGAACTGAACGATCGGGCGAACCGGCTGGCCCGCACGCTGCTGAAGAGCGGAATTGGCCCGCATACGCCCGCGGCCGTCATGGGGCGGCACTCGCTCTCGATCGTGGTCGGGATATGGGCGGTCATCAAGGCGGGAGCCGCGTATCTTCCGATTGACCCCGATTACCCGCAGGAACGGATCGAATATATATTGCGGGACAGCGGGGCTTCGCATCTGCTGACGCACGGCAGCGAATGGGAGCGCTTGTCGTATGACGGCGTCGTTATCGACCTCGATGACGAACGGATATACGAAGCCGACGGGAGCAATCTGCCGGCCAAGGGAGCGCCAGACGATTTGGTCTATATCATTTATACCTCGGGTTCCACGGGGAACCCGAAAGGGACGATGATCGAGCACCGCGGCTTGGTGAACTATATTTGGTGGGCCAGCAAGACGTATCTTCGCGCCCCCGACGAAGTTTTTGCCCTGTATTCTTCGATTGCATTCGATTTGACGGTGACTTCCATCTTCACGCCGTTAATTAGCGGCCATCGGATCGAGATCTATGAGGATGACGGGAACGAGTTCATTATTCATCGCATTTTACGCGACAACAAGGCAACGGTTATCAAGCTGACCCCGGCGCATCTGGCGCTGATCAAAGACATTGATTTGAGCGTTTCCGCCGTCCGGACATTTATCGTGGGCGGCGAGGATTTGAAGTGCGCGCTTGCCCGTCACATTCATGAGCGGGCCTGCGGCGGAATTGACATCTACAACGAGTACGGACCGACCGAGACGGTGGTCGGATGCATGATTTACCAGTTCGATCCGGAACGGGACAAGGGATCATCGGTGCCGATCGGGCAGCCGATTGACAATGTGCAAATTTATTTGCTCGATCAGAGGCTGGAGCCGGTCCCGAATGGAACGATTGGCGAACTCTATATTTCCGGGGACGGCGTCGCCCGCGGCTACTTGCATAGACCGGAACTGACGCGGGAGCGTTTTGTGGACAGCCCGTTCCTGCCCGGCAAGAGAATGTACCGGACCGGCGACTTGGCGATGCGCCATCATCATGGCGACATCGTGTATCTCGGGCGAATCGATCACCAGGTCAAAATCAAAGGGTACCGGATTGAAATGGGGGAAATCGAGCATCGACTGCTTGCGCTGGCCCCGATTGAAGAAGCGGTCGTGGTGGATTGGACCGGGGAGGACGGGCAGCAGCATCTCGCCGCTTATCTCGTGGCGGCGGGGCGGATCGCCGATCTCGAACTGCGGATGAAGCTGGCGGAGGTGCTGCCTTCCTACATGATTCCGGCCTATTTTGTCCGGCTCGATCAACTGCCGCTTACGCCGAACGGCAAAGTCGATCGCCGGCTTTTGCCCGCTCCGGAACAGGCCCCTGAACAGAACGATGCGGAGACATCCGGTCAGATTGCGGCCTTATTGACGAATATTTTCAAGGACGTGCTGCAGGCGGAGAACATCGGAGCGCGCGACAATTTTTATCACATGGGCGGCGATTCGATCAAAGCGATCCAGATTGCGTCGCGGGTGACCGCGGCCGGCTACAGGCTAAAGGTTCAACAGATTTTGAGCTACCCGGTTATCCATGAGCTGGCGGCGCTGATCGAAATGAATCATTTTGAACCGATTGCGCAAGGCCCGTGCACAGGGGCGGTCCAACCGCTGCCGATCACGTCCTGGTTTTTCCGCCAACCATGGAGCAATCCGCACTACTATGCCCAATCGGTTCTCGTGCGCTTCAAGCAGGCGGTCACGGCGGCGCAGCTGCAAGAAGCGTTATACAGGCTCATCCAGCATCATGACGCCTTGAGGCTGCAGGTTGACGAAGCGGCCGGAAGCCTGGAATACCGGCCTGTCGAGCGGGATGACGTGGAGATTGCCTGCTGCGATCTAACCTGCCATTCGGAGGAGGAACGGTCCGCGGAGTTGAAGAATCGCGCCGAGTCGTTCAAAGCGAGTATGCGGCTTGGACAAGGTTTGCTGTTTAAATCGCTTTTATTCGAGGAAGGCGGACAGGGACAGCGCCTTTTGCTGACGGCGCATCATTTGGTCATCGATGGGGTATCTTGGCGTATTTTGCTCGAAGACCTCGACCGGCTGCTGCAATCGATGCTGGGCGGCCCAAGCTTGCCATTGCCGGGCAAAACGCATTCCGTCCAGGCTTGGGCGGATGCGATCGAAGCGTACAGCCGCGATCGGGCGCTCGAACATTTGGCATACTGGCAGTCGGTCTCCGCCGAGGCGGAAGACAGCTTGCCAGCCGACTTCCCCGCAGCAGACGATCGGCATGCCGTATGCGGCACGCTGGTCAGGGAACTGTCCAAGGAAGAGACGCGCAGGCTCCTGCGGGAGGCGAATGCCCCGTTCCGCACGCAGACAAGCGATCTGCTGGTCGCTGCTCTGGCCATGGCGCTTGGCGGCTTCACCGGCAAGGAGAATATCACGATCGAGCTGGAGGGGCATGGACGCGAGGAGTTGTTCGACAACATGGACGTGTCCAGAACGGTCGGCTGGTTTACTTCGATGTATCCGGTCAACCTCCGCCTGCCTGGCACAGAGCCTGCCGGCGTCATCAAGAGCGTCAAGGAACAGCTTCGCTCTATTCCGAACAAGGGGATTGATTATGGCATCTTGTCATACATCTCCGGCCGCATCCCGGAGACGGGCAGGAGCTTGCTTCGCTTCAATTATATGGGGGAGATCGACAATCATCTGCAGAGCCCCGTGCTGGAAATTGCGGATGAGGACACGGGAAGCGACATCGGTCCGAGCAACCGGCTGTCTTGCTTGGCCGATGTCGTGGCCATCGTGATTGACAAGAAGCTCCAAATCCGGATGTCCTACAGTACGGCCAAGTTCAAGCGGAAGTCGATGGAGGCGTTCATGGATGCTTTGATGCAGCGGCTGATCGGAGTCATTAACCTGTGCGCGGAGACGGGGCAATCCGACTTTACGCCATCCGACTTCGAGACGGTGAAGCTCACCCAAGACGAACTGGACGTTCTCTTCAAATCATGAGGGGGAGAAGAAACGTGATGAAGAAGCTTGCCGTTTATCTGTTTACCGCGGCGCTGCTTATCAGTCCGACAGCGCTGGCCGCGGAAGAGGGAGCCCCTCCCCCGCAAGGACGGCCGGATGTAGACGCCGCCGCCATCGAACGGTTCGTGCAGGCCGAGCTGGACAAGGCGCAAAGTCCCGGCGCCGCGGTAGTCGTCGTGAGCGGAGATCGGGTGGTCTATGCCAAGGGCTTCGGGCTGGCCGATCGGGAGGCTGGAATTCCGGCAACAAGCTCCACCTTGTTTCAATTGGGCTCGACCTCCAAAGCGTTTACCGGCTTGGCCTTGCTGGAGCTGGAGCAGCAGGGAGCGCTTCGTCTCGACGACCCGGTCGCCCGCTACCTTCCGTGGCTTCAACTGAATTATGAAGGGCAGGCGGCCAAGGTGACGCTCGCCCATCTGCTGCACCATACGAGCGGGGTGCCGTTCGCCTCGATCGCGTCGATTCCGGAGGATTCGGGAGAGCAGGCGTTGGAACGCACGGTGCGGGCTCTGTCGGGAGCAGAGCTGGATACCGTTCCGGGAAGCAAGTATCAATATGCCACCATTAATTATGACGTGCTGGGCCTGGTTATCCAGGAAGTATCGGGCATGTCCTACGAGGCTTATATGTCCCGAATGCTGCAGCGCCTGGGACTGCATGACACCATGCCGATGGCGCAGCTGAACGAGCGGCAGCGGCTGGCCGCAGGCTACAAGATCGGGTTCGGTTCGCCGCGGCTGTATCAGGCTCCCGGTTACAGGGGGAACACGCCGGCCGGCTACTTGCTCTCCAATGCGGACGATATCGGGCGGTGGCTGCTGCTTCAGTTGGGAGCGGCCGGCATGTCCGCAAGCGACCGGGCGATAATCGAACGCTCGCACCAGCCCGATACGGCCGTGGGGCCGGACGAGAACGGCGCTTACTATGCCGCGGGGTGGTTTGTGTCAGCCGACGGGAAGGAAATATTGCACCAAGGCTCCAACCCCAATTTCTCGTCGTATATCATCGTCCGGCCGCAGGAGCGGCTTGGCGTAGGCGTGCTCGCCAATATCAATTCCGCGTACACGTTTCACATCGGCGCCGGCTTGATAAGCCTGCTGCGGGACCGGGAGCCGCCGCCTGCCCAGGCCGACTTCTACCCGCAGCTCGACCGGATGGCGATGGCGGGGCTGGCGATCATTGCCGTCAGCCTGATCGTGCCGGCGGCGGCCGCGATTCGCATCCCGCTCCAATTGCGCCGCAAGCGGCGCGCCTTCGTCCCGCCAAGGGGAAGGCGGCTTGTTGTCCTCGGCGCCGCTATTCTTATGGCGGGCGCATGCTTCTGGGGAATCGGGAAGCTGCTTGACAAGGTTTTGGCGGGCTTGCCGCTCGATGTGGCCGCGGTATGGTGTCCCGTCAGCGTCATCTGGTTCATCTATGCGTTCTGCTTTGCCGCAGGAATCGCCTTCCTGTTCTTTGTCGCGGTCTGGCTGTTCCCTAAGGTGAGGCGTCCGCCCCTGCCCATTCCCGCTGAGGAGGTAAAGTAAATGAAATGCAAGCTGTTTTGCCTGCCCCATGCCGGCGGCTCCGCTACCATCTACATGCGGTGGAAACGTTACCTGCGCGACGGCATTGAGTTGCATCCCCTGGAGCCGGCCGGCCGGGGCAAAAGGCTGGGTGAGCCCCATTACGAGAGCCTGGATGAAATGATCGACGATTTATGCGGATGCCTGGAGCGGCAGTTGGACGGTTCCGACTTCGCTTTGTTCGGCCACAGCATGGGAGCGCTTGCCGCTTACGAGCTGACGCATGCCATCAAGCGGAGAATGGGGCGGGAGCCGATTCATCTTTTCGTATCGGGAACCTATCCTCCCCATGCCAAGAAGATCAACATCCTCCATTCGCTGTCCGATGACAGGCTGCGCGAGGAAATCAAGCGGTTGGGAGGAACCGAGGGCGAGCTCCTTGAGCGGGAAGATCTGCTGCGGCTGTTTTTGCCGGTGCTGCGCAGAGATTTGCAGTTGGTCGAGACGCACCGCTTTGAGGAGAAGCCAGACCGGATTCACTGCGATTTGTCTGTCCTGAGCGGGAAAGAAGATAGGGCCACCGCCGGCTACGACCTGTCGGAGTGGTCCGGATATGGCAGCCGGGCTTGTCGTTTTTATGAATTCGAGGGAGGCCACTTTTTTATTAATGAACATGTCGTTCAGGTGGTGTCGCTCATCAATGAGGCATTAGGCAGTCCCCTATTTCAGATGTCCGCAAAAAGGAGCCGTGAACCATGATACAAACCGTTGGAGTCGTCGGAGCAGGCGTAATGGGAAGCGATGTCGCCTTGGATCTCGCTTGCTACGGATACGAAGTGGTGCTGAAAGATATCAGTGAAGACGCCGTGCGGCGGGCGAAGGAGAAGATTCGAACCGATTTTCGGCTGTTGAAAATGGTCAAGCCGCGGGCGAAGCAGCTTGCCTTGGAAGACGTGCTCGACCGGATTACGTTTACGACGAGCTATGACGATTTCGGGCGCGTCGAGTTCGTCATCGAGAACATCACGGAAGACTGGGAGCGGAAGAAGGCGGTGTACACGGAGCTGTCGGAGGTATGCGGCATCGATACGTATTACGCCGTCAATACGAGCTGCATCTCCATTACGAAGGTAGGCGCATTGATGCCCAGACCGGACAAGGTCATCGGCATGCATTTCATGAACCCGGTGCCGATGAAGGAGCTCGTGGAAGTCATCCGGGGAGAGCATACGTCGGATGAGACCGTGGCTTGCGGAGAACAGTTTTTGCGATCGTTCGATAAAGTCCCCGTCGTCGTCAACGATTTTCCCGGCTTCGTGACCAACCGCGTCCTTATGCTGACGATTAACGAATGTGTATGGGCCGTCCAGGACGGGGTAGCAGAACCGCAGGACGTGGATAAAATTTTCCGCCTTGGCTTCGGTCACAAAATGGGGCCGCTTGCCACCTGCGATCTGATTGGCCTGGATACGATCCTGAACTCGCTGCTCGTGCTGTATGACAGCTACAAGGATCCGAAGTTCCGGCCTTGCCCGCTGCTCGTGAAGATGGTGGATGCCGGATATTTGGGCAAAAAATCGGGAAAAGGCTTTTTCGATTACGACAAGTAGGGAGGAAAAGGCGATGGACAAGGCTGCGGAAAAGGTCAAGGAAGTGAAGTGCGTCGTATGGGATCTGGACCATACGATGTGGGACGGCATTTTGCTGGAGTCGGGCGAGGTCGCGCTGAAGCCGGGCATCCGGGAGATTCTGGCGGAACTGGACTCGCGGGGGATCCTGCATTCGATTGCGAGCAGGAACGATGGAGAGCACGCGATGAGCAAGCTGCGGGAATTCGGCATTGAATCGTATTTCCTCTATCCCGAAATCAACTGGAATGCCAAGTCGGCATCGATAGAGAAAATATGCGGCAACTTGAACATCGGCAAGGACACGATTCTGTTCATTGACGATCAGCCCTTCGAACGCGACGAGGTGCAAAGCGTCCATCCGGAGGTGGCCTGCATGGATGCGGCCGGCTACGGCACGCTGCTTGAGCATCCGCGTCTCAACCCCCGCTTTATCACGGAAGACTCGAAGCGCCGCCGCGCCATGTATATCGAGGACATGCAGCGCAAACAGGAGGAAGAGGCCTTTTCCGGGCCCCAGGAATCGTTCCTGAAATCGCTCGGGATGCGCTTCGTCATCAGCGAGGCCAGGGAGGAGGACTTGAAGCGGGCGGAGGAACTGACCGTCCGCACCAATCAGCTGAATGCGACGGGCTATACCTACAGCTACGAGGAGCTGGACCGGATCAGACAGTCTGAGGACTATATGCTGCTGGTGTGCGAGCTGACGGATAAATACGGATCCTACGGCAAAATCGGCCTCGCTCTCATCGAGTTGAAGGAGAACTGCTGGCATTTGAAGCTGCTGCTTATGTCCTGCCGGGTGATGTCGCGCGGCGTGGGCACCGTGATGCTGACCTATATTATGCAGCAGGCCAAAATGGAAGGGAAAACGCTGCTGGCTGACTTCAAACAGACGGATCGCAACAAGATGATGTACGTCACGTACCGGTTCGCCAATTTTGTCGAAATCTCCAACGACGGCCAGGGAAATATTTTGTTCAAAAATGAGTTGAATCAAATTCAACCGTTCCCGCCTTATATTGAGGTGAAGGTGACGGTGGCGGGGAGAAAGGGGTAAACGCGATGGAAATCAAGCAAAAAATTCGCGATTTCATTGAAAGCAATCTGGTTGTATTCGAGGATGAAGCCGTGTTCTCCGACGACGATCATATTTTTCAAATGGGCTTTGTCAATTCTTTATTCGCAATGAAGCTGCTTGGCTACATCGAGCAGGAGTTCGGGATTACGGTCGGGAACGAGGATTTGGATATCGCCAATTTCAGCACGCTCAACAATATCGTCCGGCTCATCGAAAAGCATATGCAGGAGGTATAAAGGATGAATGCTCACACATGCTCTTCTGCCGCTCAAATCGTGGAGGAGGCCAGACAGTTCGCTGCCCGGGAGATTCGGCCGCTGGCCGGAGAGATCGACGCCAACGGGGAGCTCCCCCGCAGCCTGATCGCCAAAATGGGCGAGCGCGGGTATTTGGCGGCCAGTTGGCCGGAGGAGTACGGCGGCTTGGGGCTGGATCCGGTGGCATATGGACTCCTTACCGAGCAGATCGGAAAAGCGTGCAGCAACACGAGGGCGCTGCTGACCGTGCAAACCTCGCTGCTGGGAGAGACGATGCTGAGGTTCGGGACCGAGGCGCAAAAACGGCTCTGGCTGCCGCAGATGGCGCGGGCGGAGAAGCTGGGGGCGTTTGCCCTGTCCGAGCCGCAAGTGGGCTCGGATGCCAAAAGCGTGCAGACGACTTACCGGAAAGAAGGCGCGCGGTACATATTGAACGGCAGCAAGAAATGGATATCGTTTGCGGCAATCGCCGATTTTTTTGTCGTCATCGCCGCAGATGCGGCCGGACACATCACGTCATTCCTCGTCGAGCGCGATCGCGAGGGGGTGCGCACCGTCCCGATGGGCGGCATGCTTGGCAACCGCGGGGTCCATATCGCCGAGCTTCACTTCGATGAGGTGGAGGTTCCGGCTGAAAACGTGCTCGGCAACGCAGGGGGAGGCTTTACCTATATCGTCTCCACAGCTCTTGATCATGGCCGTTACAGCATTGCATGGGCGGGGGCGGCTATCGCGGCGGAAGCGCTGGAGGCGATGGTGACGTATGCGCGGTCGCGGTCGCAATTCGGCGAGAAACTGCACCATTTCCAGTTGGTCAAAGGGATGATCGGGGATGCGGTCACCAAGGTTCATGCCGCACGCTCGCTCTGTCTCAGCGCAGGGGAACTGCGCCGTAGCGGGGCGGAGGACGCAATCACCCAAACGACGATCGCCAAGTATTTTACATCGAAAGTCGCGGTGGAAGTGACGAACGATACCGTGCAAATCCATGGCGGCAACGGCTGCCGCAGCGACTACCCGGCGGAGCGGTTGTTCCGGGAAGCCAAGGTGCTTGAGATTATCGAGGGCACGAGCCAGATTCAACAACAGGTCATTGCCCAATACGGCCTGCGGAAGTACGCGGTGAAGAAGCAGGGGGCAGTTCAAGCGGGAAGGGAGGCGTGACGGCGTGCAGGAGCCGCAAAAACTGGATAAAAGCAATGTTGAAGATATTATGGCCTTAACCCCGATGCAGTCAGGGATGCTGCTCCAATATTTGAAGGACCCGGATACGACGCAGTATGTAGAGCTGATTGAATTGGGCATCAGCGGCGATATCGACATCTCGCTGTTCGAACAATCGTGGGCATGCGTCGTTCAGGCGAACGAGGCGCTGCGTACCTTGTTCCGGTGGGAAGAGGTGAATCAGCCCGTACAAATTGTGCTGAAGCAGCACCGGCCCGTCATTCGTTACGAGAATGATTCCGAACTGGACGAGGAGGCCCGGGCGCGCCGGATCGCGGCGCGGGTTGCCGCCGACAAACAGGAGAAGTTCAGGCTGGATCAGGTGCCATTCCGGCTGACGCTGTGCAAGCAGACCGAACGAAACCATACGCTGCTTATCAGCTTCCACCATATTTTGTTGGACGGATGGAGCACCGGCATTCTGTTGAAGGAGTGGCTGAACGCCTATCGCATGCTGGCGCAAGGGAAGAAGCCGGAGCTGCGGCGCAAGCCGCCGTTCAAGCAGTTCGTCGCGTCGCTGCAGCAGCAGGACAAGAAGAAGCAAGAGAGCTACTGGAGCCGGTATTTGCATGAGCTGCAGACCAAGCCGATTCCGGTATCCCGAGGCGGGGCAAGCGGGGAAAAGGTGTCTATCGCCGTGCATACGGAAAAGCGCAGCGGGACCTTTGTGGCGGATCTGCACCGGTTTGTGCGGACAGCGCAAGTGACGCAAGCGGCCCTTTTCTATGCCGCCTGGGGCATTTTGCTCCAGCATTATACGAATAACGACGACGTATTGTTCGGGATTACCGTATCCGGGCGCAGCACAAGCATTCCCGGCATGGAGGACATGGTCGGCTTGTTCATCAACACGCTGCCGCTCCGCATGAAGGCGGGTCCCGAACATGGCCTGCCCGATCTCCTGGCCGATGTGAACCGTTCCATCCAAGCGCATGAGGAGCATGCGGGCAGTTCCTTGACGAACATTAAGGGATACGGCGGGATGCGGGCGGAAGGCGTTCCGTTCGATTCGCTGCTGGTGGTGGAGAACTATCCTTTGGATAAGGCGGTCACCAGCGCCGAGGGGCCGCTTGCGATTGCTTCCCACCATATCGAGGAAGAGACCGAGTTCGATCTGACGGTCCGCATTACGGCGGCCGATGAACTGGAGATGACCTTCGCTTATAACGAGCGGGCCCATCGTTCGGTGGCCAAGCTGGCTAGTCATTATCTCTACATCATCGAGCAAATCATTCAAACCTCTACTCAGGTTACGGCCTACCACGAAACGAGACTGCAGGATATCGGCATCCTTACCGCGGAGGAGCGGGAACAAATTCGGCATTTCAATCTGACAACCGCCAGCTATCCCCGTGAGAAGACCATTCACGAATTGTTCGAGGAACAGGTCCGGCTAGCGCCTGAAGGCACGGCCGTCACGGATGAACAGAGATCCTGCACCTACCGGGAGCTGAATGAACAAGCCAACCGGATTGCCCGCGCGCTGCGGGCGGATGGATTGGAACGCGGCCAGATTGTCGGATTGTTGGCGAATCGCTCCGCCGACATGATCGCCGGCATTTTCGGGATTCTCAAAGCGGGGGGCGTCTATTTGCCGCTTGACTCTGCTCATCCTGCCGAACGGATCGCCTATATGCTGAAAGACGGGAAGGTAGGCACAGTACTGGCTTCGGCCGGTCTTGAGCCGCTTGTGCCGGAACAGATGAAGGTATGGCTGTTGAATGAAGCGCTGCTTGACTGCGGCGAAGCAACCGACATGCCGTCGGTGAACGGGCCGGAGCATCCGGCCTACGTGATGTACACCTCGGGGTCGACCGGTACGCCCAAGGGCGTGGAGGTCGGCCACCGCAATGTCGTGCGGCTAGTCCGCAATACGAGCTATGTGCAGGTGGAAGCGGGAGATTGCATGCTTCAGGCAGGGGCCATCGGCTTCGACGCTCTCACGTTCGAGGTGTTCGGGGCGCTGCTGAATGGGGCAAGCCTGCACATTGCCGACAAGCACACACTGCTTGACGGCGCCAGACTGGATGCCTTTTTGCGGTCGCGGAACATCTCGGTCGCCCTGCTGACGCCGGCGCTCTTCAACCAGTTGGCGCAGCAGCGGCCGCAGATGTTTGCCGGCATGCGGCATCTTATTGTCGGCGGCGATGTCTTATCGCCGAAGCACATCGAGGCCGTCCGGCAGGCATGCCCGGGGCTCGCGATGTGGAACGCGTACGGTCCGACCGAGAATACGGTCATTTCGACCTGCTTCCGAATCGATCGAGAATATGCCGAGCATATTCCGATTGGTCCGCCGATCAGCAATTCCACGGCCTATATTGTGGACCGCCACGATAACCTGCTGCCGATAGGCGTTCCCGGCGAATTGGTCGTGGGCGGGGACGGAGTGGCGCTCGGCTACTTGAACCAGCCCGGGGTGACAGCGGAGAAATTCCTGCCGGATCCGTTCCGTCCCGGGGGCATGATGTACCGGACGGGGGATATGGCCTGTTGGCAGGAGGACGGAAGCCTTGAATATATGGGGCGGATCGATCAGCAGGTCAAGATTCGCGGCCACCGCATCGAGATCGGTGAAATCGAGACGATGCTTCTTCGGCATCCATTGATTCAGGAAGCGGCGGTAACGGCGCTGCGGCGGGGCGGTCACACGGAATTATGCGCGTATGTGGTTGCTTCCGGGCAGGCGCCGGTATCCGAGCTGCGGGACTATCTGGCCGCCAAATTGCCGGATTACATGATCCCGTCCCATTTCGTTCCGCTGGAGCATATTCCGCTGACGCCGAATGGCAAGCTTGACCGCAGGGCGCTGCCCGCTCCTGCGGAGCGCGCCCGCTCTGCCGGGGAGGCGGCGTTGCCGCGGACAGAGCTGGAGCGGCTCATTGCCGAAGCGTGGCAGGCCGTGCTTGAGCTGGAGAGCGTAAGCATCCACGATAAATACTTTGAAGTCGGAGGCAACTCCATCAATCTGATTCAGCTCCAGAGCAAGCTGCAAAGGCAGTTGAAGCGTGAAGTGCCTATCGTCACGCTGTTCCAATACCCGACCGTGCATGAGTTGGCGGCCCATTTGGCGGGGGAAGCGGACGGCGGGGCGAGGGGCCGGGCCAACGATCAGGCAGCGGCCAGCCGTGAGAGCGACCCGCAGCCCCAACGATCCCAGCCGATCGCCGGATCGGCAAGGCCAGGGAATGAAGGCAGCCGCGACATCGCGGTCATCGGAATGGCCGGCAGATTTCCCGGCGCGCGCAGCATCGCCGAATTCTGGAGCAACCTGGAGCAGGGACAGGAGTCAATCTCGTTCTTTACGGATGACGAGCTGGCCGAGTACGGCTTTGACCGCGATCTTTTGCAGCGGCCGGAATTCGTCAAGGCGAAAGGCGTGCTGGATGAGATGGATCGCTTCGATCCTGCCTTCTTCGGCTACACTCCCGATCAGGCCGCCATTATGGATCCGCAGGTCCGGCTGCTGCATGAATGCGCTTGGCATGCCCTGGAAGACGCGGGCTGCGATCCGGAACGCTTCGGCGGGTCGATCGGCCTGTTTGCCGGCGTGACGAACAACTTCCATTGGTTGTCGCAGCTGTCCGAGCGGCTGCACGGGAACTTGTCGGACATGTTCGAGGTGGATTCGCTCAACGATACCTATACGGTCAGCACTCGCATTTCCCACAAGCTGAATTTGAAAGGGCCCGCGATCAGCTTGCAAACGGCTTGCTCCACCTCGCTGGTGGCCGTTCATGTGGCATGCCAGTCCATCCTCAGCGGCGATTGCGATCTGGCCCTGGCCGGCGGCGCGTCCATCGTGCTTCCTCATAAATCGGGATACCTCTATCAGGAAGGCATGGTCAAGTCGCCGGATGGACACTGCCGCACCTTCGACGCCAAGGCGAAAGGCACAATAGGCGGAGACGGCGTCGGCTTCGTCGCGCTCAAGCCGCTGGAGGCCGCGAAGAAGGACGGAGACCGGATCTACGCGGTCATCAAAGGATCGGCCATCAACAATGACGGCAGCCGCAAGGTCGGTTATACGGCGCCGAGCGTGGAGGGCCAGATGGATGTCATTAAGAGAGCGCTGGCAGCGGCGCAAATTCCGGCGGACAGCATCACGTACGTGGAGGCGCACGGATCGGGAACGCCGCTGGGCGATCCGATCGAGATCGAAGCGCTGACGAAGGCGTTCCAGTCGGATAGAACCGGCTTTTGCCGCATCGGATCCGTCAAAACGAACATCGGCCATCTCGACGCCGCGGCGGGCGTGGCCGGCTTGATGAAGACGGCATTGGCGCTTCATCATAAGCGGATTCCGCCCAGCCTTCATTTTGAGACGCCGAATCCGAACATCGATTTCGCCAACAGCCCGTTCGTCGTGAATACGGCGCTCGCCGAATGGCGGAACGAGGCGGGGCCGCTGCGGGCCGGAGTGAGCTCCTTCGGCATCGGCGGGACGAATGCCCACGTCATTTTGGAGGAGGCTCCCGCGCGCGAAGCGTCAGGGGCGGGGCGGCCGAGCCAACTGCTGGCGCTGTCGGCCCATACGCCGGCTGCGCTGGATGCGATGACGGCCAATCTGGGCGCCTATCTTCAGGAGCATCGCGAGCTCAGCCTCGCGGATGTCGCGTACACGCTGCAGCGCGGCCGCCGGCATTTCAAATATCGGCGCATCCTGTCCTGCGGCACGATCGAGGAAGCGATTGAGGCGTTGACGCCGGCTGAAGGCAGAAACAGCTTCGATGAACGGAAAGTTATCACCTTCGCCGCGGAGGACGGGGGCAGCGCCGTCGTGTTCATGTTCTCCGGGCAAGGCTCGCAATACGTCAATATGGGAGCGGACTTGTACCGGAACGAGCCGGTGTTCCGCGCGGAGATGGATCGCTGCTTCCGTCTGTACCGCGACATTGCCGCCCGCGAGATGAAGGACATCTTGTACCCGTCCGGGGACGCGGAAGCGGCAGCCCTTCAATTGAATCAGACGAAGCATATTCAACCGGTCATGTTCATGTTTGAATATGCGCTGGCCCGGCTTGTCATGGCGTGGGGAGTGAAGCCGGAAGCGATGATCGGCTACAGCTTCGGCGAATTTACGGCCGCCTGCCTCGCGGATGTCCTGTCTCTCGAAGATGCGATGCGGCTCATCATCTTGCGCGGGGAGCTGATGCAGCAGGCGCCGGCGGGGGCGATGCTCAGCGTGCCGCTGCCCGAGCAGGCGTTGAGGCTGCATCTCAACGGCACCTTGTCGGTGGCCGTCGTGAACGGACCGTCATGCATTGTGTCGGGCTCGGAGGAAGATATCGCCGCGTTCGAGCATAGCATGAAGGCGGAGAAAATCATGTGCATGAGATTGCCGGTGGCGACGGCAGGGCATTCTTCGCTGCTGCACGAGGTGAAGGAACCGTTCGCCGCCGCCGTGCGCCAAGTGCGCTTGCATCCCCCTTCCATACCGTATGTCTCCACGACCACGGGCACCTGGATCACCGCGGAAGAAGCGGCTGACCCGGATTATTGGATTCGGCACATGACGGATACGGTCCGCTTTGCCGACGGCATGGCGCTGCTGGTTCAAGAACCGCGCAGCCTGTTCGTCGAGATCGGTCCCGGCCAGGATTTAACGCTGCTCGCGCGCCGCCACCTCGGCGGCGGCCGCGAACAACAGGCTCTCAACCTTGTTCGTCCGGCGCAGCGCGGCGGATCGGACAGCGCCTTGCTGGTCAACCGGATCGGCAGGCTGTGGCTGCACGGCCAATCCATCGATTGGCAAGCGTTCCACGGAGAAGCCCGCGCCATTGTCTCCTTGCCGTCCTATCCGTTCGCCCGGGAGCGCTATTGGCCTCAAGCTTCCGGGGGCGCGCTGGCGGCGCCGGGAACGGGCCAGGGCAAGGGCCGCCCATCAAGCGGAAAAATGGGCAAACAGGCCGACATGGCCGACTGGTTCTATGTGCCGACCTGGAAAAAGGCGCCTTCCGCCGCCGCAAGCTTGAAGGGAGACACTGCCGGCAACTGGCTTGTCTTCGCCGACGGCGCGGGATTGGCCGCGGATATCGCCAAGCATCTCTCCGAACGGGGAGCCTGTGTCGTCACGGTACGGGCAGGAGAGCGGTTTGAGCAAGAAGGAGCGATGGAATATACGATTCACCCCCGGAACGAGGGGCATTACGCGAAGCTGTTCTCGGAACTGCAAGCAGACGGGCGGCTGCCGAACCGGATACTGCATGCCTGGGGCGTATCTGGCCCATCCGGTTCGGACCTGACAACGATACGGGCTGCGCAGGATCTCGGGTTCTACAGCGTGCTGTATACGGCCAAAGCGTTGAAGCGGCAGCAGGTCCGGGAAGAAATGCGCATGTGGGTGTTCACCGACAGCGTGCATGCCATCGCGGGCGAGCCGGTCCTGCATCCGGAGAAGGCGACGGTGCTCGGCCCGTGCCGGGTCATTCCGCAGGAGCTTCCGCACATGCAGTGCCGCAGCATCGACATCGTCTTGCCGGAAGCGGGGAGCTGGCAGCGGGAAAGGCTGATCGGCCGCCTGCTGGAGGAATTCGGCGCTGCCGGAACCGAATTGGCGATAGCCTATCGCGACAATGCGCGGTGGGTGCTCGACTATGAGCCGTTCAAAATAAGCGAGCCCGAAGCACAGACGCCGGGGCTGCGTCCAGGCGGCGTCTATTTGATTACGGGCGGGCTAGGATACATCGGCCATACGCTTGGCGGTTATCTCGCCAGAAGCGTCCAGGCGAAGCTGGCGCTCACCAGCCGCTCCCCGTTCCCGCCCCGCGAGGAATGGGATGCTTGGGTGTCTGCCCATGGGAAGGAAGAGGCCGTCAGCGTCCAGATTGGCAAGCTGCGCCAGCTCGAAGCCCAGGGGGCGGAAGTGCTCGTGCTGTCCGCGGACGCCGCCGATCAAGGACAAATGGAAGCGGCCATCCGGCAAGCCGAGGCGGCGTTCGGCCCCTTGAACGGGGTGATTCACGCGGCCGGGATGACGGGAGATGCCGCCTTCCGGATGCTGGAGGAGACGGACGAGCCGTTATGCGAGCAGCATTTCCGGGCGAAAATGTATGGCCTGCTCGTCCTGGAGCGGGTCCTGGCAGGCAAAGATCTGGATTTCTGCCTGCTCGCGTCGTCATTATCTCCGATGCTCGGCGGCTTGGGCTTTTCCGCCTACGCGGCGGCGAACCATTTCATGGACGCCTTTGTGCATGATCGCAACCGCCGCCAGCCGGTGCCGTGGACGAGCGTCAACTGGGACGGCTGGCAGCTCGAGACGGATCAGACGATTCGCGGGCAAGCGGGCGCTTCGATTTCCGAGCTGCTCATTGCGCCCGCCGAGGGCGTCGAGCTGCTGCGGCGCTTGCTGCCGGTGCGGGACATGAGCCAGATCGTCATCTCGACCGGCGATCTGGGCGCGCGGATCGACAAGTGGGTAAGACGGGAGGGGCAGCAAGAGGAGCCGGAAGCATTCCGGCAAGGAGACGGCTCCTACTACTCCCGGCCGGCGCTCTCCGGCGAATATGCGGCTCCTGCCACGGAGACGGAGCGGAAGCTGTGCGCAATGTGGGAGCAGTTTTTCCGCATCGACCGGATCGGCGTGCAGGACGACTTTTTCGAGCTGGGCGGCGACTCGCTCAAAGCGATAACGGTCGTCTCCGCGATTCACAAAGAGCTGAGCGTCGAGATTGGCCTGCCCGTTTTTTTCAATATGCCGACGATTCAGCAGTTATCCGCTTATATCGACGGGGCGGAACGGAGCGCTTATCACGATATCGAACCGGCCGAAGCGAGGGACTATTACGAGCTGTCCTCGGCGCAGAAGCGTCTCTATTTGATTCAGCAGATGGAGCAGGGGCATACGGGGTACAACGAAATCGTCGCGGGCGTCTTGGAAGGGCGGCTCGACCGGACGCGGCTGGAAGCGGCGCTGCGGCAGCTGGTGGAGCGCCATGAAAGCTTGCGCACATCGTTCGAGATCGTGAACGGGAAGCCGATGCAGAAAATCAACGAAGCCGTCGCGATCGAGCTGGAATACGAGGACTACAGCGCCGCCGTCACGCCGATCGGCAGCCTTGACAGCGAGGAGAAGACGGATGACCGAATTCGTGCCGCAGTGACGACATTCGTGCGTTCCTTTGACTTGACCCGGGCGCCGCTGATGCGCGCCGGACTGATCAAGCTCGGGGAAGAGCGGCATGTGTTGATGGTGGATATGCACCATATCGTCTCCGACGGCTTGTCGCAGGACATTTTCGTCAACGACTTTCTGGCTCTGTATGCCGGGCGCGAATTGCCCGAGCTTCCGCTGCAATACAAAGATTTTTCCGAATGGCAAAACCGGATGATGGACACGGACGAGATGAAACGGCAGGGGGCGTTCTGGCTGGAGCGGCTGAAGGACGCTCCGCGGCTGTCCTTGCGCACGGACTATCCTCGTCCGGACACGAGAAGCTTCGCCGGCAGCCTCGTTCCGTTCGAGCTGGATGCAGAGCGGACCCAAGCCTTGAAGTCGCTCTGCCTGCAGGAAGACGTGACGTTGTTCATGGCCCTGCTCGCCATCTTCAACCTGCTGCTGGCCAAAGTGTGCGGACAGGACGACATCGTGGTCGGGACCCCGGTTGTCGGCCGCAAGCAGCAAGCGCTGCAGCTTATTATCGGAAAGTTCGTCAACATGCTTCCGCTGCGCAACCGGCTGCAGGAAGAGATGAGCTTCCGCGATCTGCTTCAAGCCGTGCGGTCGACGACATTGGACGCGTTCGCTCATCAGGATTTCCAATTCGAGGAAATGGTGCGGCAGGCGGGAAGGGAACGCGAACTGGGGCGCAATCCGATTTTCGATGTCGTGTTTGCCTTGCAGAACATGCAGAATCCGGAGACGAGCGTTCCCGGCTTGATGCTGAAGCCATTCCCGTTCATTCATGACGCCTCCCATTTCGACTTGTCGCTCATCGCGGAAGAGGACGGAGACCGGTTGGCGTTCAAGTTCGAATACAGCACCCGCTTGTTTCAGCGCGACACGATCGAGCGTTTTGCCGCATACCTGCAGGATATCGTGTCTGACGTGCTGGCCCATCCGGACAAGAAGGTCAGGGAGATAGAGATTGCGCATCATCTGGCCGAGCCGGAAGCGGTATTCCTCGCCGGCGCCCAGGGGGAATTCGGATTATGAACGGATTACGCGAAAATAAGGGAGGTATGGCGATGGGGTTGGCAAATCGATTGGACAGATTGGCGGTGGCCGCTTCCCAAAAAAGCAAGGAGCGGGAATATTGGCTGGCCGCCTTATCCGGAGAATACGACAAGAGCGGCTTTCCTTGCGACGATGCGCGCGGAACCGGAATGCAGGCGGAAGACGCCCCGTTGTGCCTGCCGCCGGAGCTGACGGCCCGCTTGCTGCAAGTAAGCAACGGTTCGGATTCGAAGCTGCATGTCGTGTTATCCGCCGCGCTCGCGGCCTTGCTGGCCAAATTGGCGAACCGGAGCGACGTCGTCATCGGGACTCCGATTTACAGGCAGCGGGAGGAAGCCGAATTCATCAATGCCGTGCTTCCGCTGCGGGCGAAGCTGGATGGCTCCTTCTCGTTCAGGCAATGTCTGCTTCAAATGCAGGAGACGATAGTGGGAGCCGTTGAGCATCAGAGCTATCCGATGGAGCTCGCAGCCTGGCAATTGGGCCTTCCGGCTGACGATCCGCTCGCCCATCCGCTGTTCGAGACGGCCTTGCTGCTGGACAATATTCACGATGAACGGTATTTCCGGGACGTGAAATGGAAGACATTGTTCCGCTTCCGCAGGACGGAGGACGGGATTGACGGCGCAATCCAATATAATGCGCGGCTATACCGCAGCGGCACCATGGCAAGCCTCGCTTCCCGTTACACGCTCCTGCTGCGGGAGGCGCTGGCGAATCCCGATCAGCCGCTGCGGAGCATCCCTGTTCTGCTGCCGGGGGAGGAGGAGCGGCTTCTCGGCCCATTGGCCGGAGGCTCGTCCGACTATCCGCGGGAACAGGCCGCGCACCGCTTGTTCGAGGAACAGGCGGCGCGCACGCCGGACGCTCCGGCCGTCGTCAGCCAGGAAGAACGGCTGACGTATGGCGAGCTGAACGCAAAGGCCAACCAATTGGCGCGGAGGCTGCGGGCGGCCGGAGTGGAGGCGGGCGAGATCGTCGGCCTGCTGCTCGCCCCTTCCGCCGACATGATGGTCGGCATGCTGGCCGCATTGAAGGCCGGAGGCGCTTTTTTGCCGATAGATCCGGATTACCCCGACGAGCGCATCGCCTTCATGCTGGAGGACAGCGGCGCGCGCGTGGTGCTGACGCAGCGGCCTTTGGCCGGAAGAACGGCCAGCCGCGAAGCGCTGTGCCTCGATGAGGCGGAGCTGTTCGCCGGGGAGACGGAGAACGGGACGGCGGCCGATCCCGAAGCGCTGGCTTACGTCATCTACACGTCAGGCTCAACCGGACAGCCGAAGGGCGTCATGATCGAGCATCGCTCGCTCGTCAATCTGGCGTGCTGGCATAATCGCGCCTTCGGGGTGACGCCATCCGACCGCAGCATCAAATACGCCGGATTCGGCTTCGACGCTTCGGTATGGGAGGTGTTCCCGTATCTGTTGGCGGGAGCGGCCATTCATATCGTGCCTGCGGACATCCGGCTGGATGCGCGCAAGCTGAACGGCTTTTTTGCGGAGCAGGGCATTACGATCGCCTTCCTGCCGACCATGATGTGCGAGCAGTTCATGGAACTGCCGGATCGGAGAGCGGAGACGCTGCGGATATTGTTAACGGGCGGAGACCGTTTGAAGCGATACGCGCCGGGGAGCTTCCGGCTCTTCAACAATTACGGGCCGACCGAGAATACGGTGGTGACCACATTCGCCGAAATCAAGACGGAAGAAGGCGGCATCCCGATCGGACGGCCGATCGACAATACGCGAGTGTATGTGCTCGATCGCGACCTTCAACTGCTCCCGCCGGGCGTGCCGGGCGAAATATGCGTCGCGGGCGCAGGCTTGGCCCGCGGCTATCTCGGCCGGCCGGAGCTGACGGCGGAGAGGTTCGTGCCCCATCCGTTCGTTCCCGGGGAGCGTCTGTACCGGACGGGCGATCTGGGGCGCTGGCTCCCCGGCGGCATGCTGGAGTACTGCGGCCGCCAGGATGATCAGGTGAAGGTGCGGGGGTACCGCATCGAGCCCGGGGAGATCGAAATGCTGCTTCGCGCGCACGAGGAGGTCCGCGAGGCGGCGATCCGGGTCCGGGAGGACGAGAACGGCCAAAACATGCTTTGCGCGTACTATACCGGCCCGGCCGGCTTGTCCGCGGCCGAGCTGCGGGACTATTTGGCCCCGCAGCTGCCGGCTTATATGATTCCGTCCTATTTTGTCCGCCTGGAGCGGCTCCCCGTGACGGCGAACGGGAAACTGGATGCCAAGGCTTTGCCCAACCCGAAGGAGCTCGTTCATACCGGCAAGGAATATGTCGCGCCGCGCGGCGACATCGAGAACATGCTGGTCCGAATCTGGGCCGAAGTATTGTCCATTCGCGAGGACAAGGCCGGGGTACAGGATACCTTTTTCGATCTGGGCGGGAACTCGTTCCAACTCGTGCAGGTGGTCAACAAGCTGACAGAAGCGTTCGGCCGGGAAATCCCCGTGCCCGTGATGTTCCAGTACACGACGATTGCGGCGCTCGGCGGTTATCTGCAGCGGTTGGACAGCGGCGAAGCGCAAAGGCCGGAAGATATGGCGGACAACGAGGAAATAGATGCGGGATTTGCAACGATGGAGCAGACGCTGCTCATTTTGGAGGGGGCGCACGATGACTAAGAGCCAACAGACCCAAGCGGCGACCGGACTCGAAATTGCCGTGATCGGCATGGCGGGGCGATTTCCCGGCGCGCGGAATATAGAGGAATATTGGGACAATCTGAAAAGCGGGAAAGAGTCGGTCCGCTTCTTTTCCGATGAAGAGCTTGAGGCGGCCGGTGTCGATTCCGAGCTGATCCGCCACCCGCGATATGTGAAAGCGAAGGCGGTTGTGCCTGATGCGGAATGGTTTGATTCCGACTTTTTCGATTATTCGCCGCGCGAGGCGGAGGTCATCGATCCGCAGCTTCGCATCTTCCATGAATGCGCTTGGGAGGCGCTGGAGCATGCAGGCTGCGATCCCGAGCAGACGAACGGCGCCATCGGGCTGTTCGCCGGCGCTTCGGCCAGCATTTACTGGCAGCTGGTGGCCATGCTGTCGCGCAGCGAGAGCACGGCCGAGCAATTCGCGGCGCTGGCTTTATCGGACAAAGATTTTTTGAGCACGCGAATTTCTCACAAGCTGAATTTGAAAGGCCCGAGCGTGAACGTCGATTCCGCCTGCTCCACTTCGCTGCTGGCGATCCATATGGCCTGCCGGGCGCTGCTGACGGGCGAGTGCAGAATGGCGTTGGCCGGCGGAGTGACCGTGACGGTTCCCCGCACGGAAGGCTATCTGTATGAAGAAGGGATGGTCAGTTCGCCGGACGGGCATTGCCGGGCGTTTGACGCCAAAGCGAAGGGGACTGTCGGCGGAGAAGGGGCGGGAATCGTCGTGCTCAAGCCGCTGAAGCAGGCCATCGCCGACGGCGACTGCATCTATGCGGTCATCAAGGGCTCGGCGTCCAACAATGACGGCACGCGCAAGGTGGGATTCTCCGCTCCCAGCATCGAGGGCCAGGCGGAGGTTATTCGGGCGGCGCAGCGCATGGGCCGGATCGCGCCGGAGAGCATCAGCTATGTGGAAGCTCACGGCACGGGCACCGCGCTCGGCGATCCGGTCGAGATCGAGGCGTTGAAGCTGGCTTTTCAGACGGAGAAAACAGGGTTTTGCCGCATCGGATCCGTCAAGACGAACATCGGCCATTTGAACAGCGCCGCCGGTGTCGCGGCGTTCATCAAGACCGTGCTGGCCCTGCATCACAAGCAGCTTCCGCCGAGCCTGCATTTCGAGACGCCCAATCCCAAAATCGATTTTGCGAACAGCCCGTTCATCGTCAATACGGAGCTGATTCCGTGGACGAACGAGCTCTATCCGCTGCGGGCCGGCGTCAGCTCATTCGGCATCGGCGGAACCAATATCCATGTCGTGCTTGAGGAAGCCCCGCCGCAGCCGGACGGAGACGAGGGGAGAGCGGCGCAGCTCGTGCTGTTGTCCGCCAAGACGGAATCCGGACTGGAGCAAGCCACGGCCCGCCTGTGCGCCCATTTGCGGGAGCATCCGGGCCTCCCGCTGTCCGATGTGGCCTACACGCTGCAGATCGGCCGGCGGGCGTTCCGGCATCGGCGCATGTTCGTCTGCTCCTCCGCGGAGGAAGCGAGGGAATTGCTGGAGACCTTGCCCCCGGAGCGGGTTCACAGCCGGAGCTGCGACAACGACCAGGCCCGGCTGGTGTTCATGTTTCCCGGTCAAGGCGCGCAGTACGTCAACATGGGGCTTGACCTCTATAAGCGGGAGCCGGACTTCCGCGAGGCGGTGGACCGGTGCTGCGATATCGTCCGTCCGCTGCTGGACGCGGATCTGAAGGAATTGCTGTATCCGGCCGGGAATGATGCGGCCGCCGGGTGCGCCGAGCGCATGAAGCAGACCGACGTGACCCAGCCGATCCTATTTATTTTCTCCTATGCGTTGGCGCAGCTCCTGATGAAATGGGGCTTGAAGCCGAGCGCCTTGATCGGCCATAGCGCCGGCGAATATGTGGCCGCGTGCCTGGCGGGAGTGATGACGCTGGAAGAAGCGCTGGAGCTGGTCGCGCTGCGGGGGAGACTGATGCACGGCATGCCGCCGGGAGCGATGCTCAGCGTGCCGTTGCCGGAGCAAGAGCTGAAGCCGCTTCTCGCTGACGGCGTCTCGATCGCGGCGGTGAACGGAGCGGCGCTGTGCGTCGCATCGGGACCGCATGACGAGATTGACCGGCTGGAACGGCAGCTTGCCGAAGCGGGGCATGCCTGCTCGAGGCTGCACACCTCCCATGCCTTTCATTCGGCGATGATGGAGCCGATCATGGAGCCGTTCCGCCGGAAGGTCAGGGAAATGACGCTCCGTGCGCCGGCCATTCCTTATATTTCAAATGTAAGCGGAACCTGGATCACGGCGGAGGAAGCCGTCGAGCCGGAGTATTGGGTCCGGCATTTGCGCGGCACCGTCCGTTTTGCGGACGGTCTCCGCGAGCTGCTCCGGGACGGCAAGGCCGTGTTCGTGGAAGCGGGTCCGGGCAACGCGCTAAGCGCATTCGTGCGCCGGCATCCCGACAAGCCCCCGCGCCACGCGGCCGTCAATCTCGTCCGGCATCCGAAGGAGCAAGCGCGCGACGACGAATATTTGCTGCAGCAGGTGGGACGGCTGTGGCTGGAAGGAGCCCGGCCGGATTGGAGAGCGTTCCATGCGGGAGAGCGGCGCAAGCGGACGGCTCTGCCGACCTATCCGTTCGAACGCCGCCGTTATTGGGTCGATCCGCCGTTCGAGATCGATGTTCTGAAGCAGGGGCTCACGCGCAAGCGGAACCCGGATTCGCGCCCGCAGGACAGCGCCGGGTTCGCCAAACGGAACACGGTCCGCGAGTGGCTGTACGCTCCGGTGTGGGAACGATCGTTTTTACAGGAAGAGACGGGCTCTGAGCGTTCAGGAAGCCTCTGGGTCGTCTTCTCGCCGGAGGACGGGATCATCCCGCGGTTGATTGACCGCATGCGGGAAGCCGGCCGCAATGTCGTCGCCGTGCACCCTTCGGATTCATTCTCGCCATTGAATGACTGGGCATACCGGATTGATCCCGGGGAACCGGAGCATTATGAGCGTCTGCTGCGGACGCTGACGGAAGCCGGGAGACCGCCTGGCCGAATCATTCACGCGTGGCTCGCGGCGGAGGCCGGGGAAGCGGATGCGCCGATTCCTTCCGATGAAGACCGGGCGTTGGATAGAGGTTATTACAGTCTCCTCGCGCTCGCGCGGGCCATTGGATCTTGCGGAATTCAAGAGGAGCTGCACCTTGCGGTCGTGACCTCCCATATGCAGGAAGTGACAGGCGACGAGCGGCTGCAGCCGGAACAAGCGGCGGCGATTGGCGCTTGCCTGGTCATTCCGCAAGAGTACGGCCATGTGTGCTGCCGCAGCATCGATATCGCGGATTCGCTCCGGCAGAGCGAGCCGGAGCGGCAGCAAGCCCTGGTCGAGCGCTTGCACGCGGAGATTGCCGCCCCTTCCGACGACCTGTTCGTCGCTTACCGCGGGGCGCACCGCTGGGTGCAAAAATACGCCCGGCTGCCGGCGCCCGCAGCCGATACCGGCCTGCGGAAGCACGGGGTGTACTTGATCACGGGAGGGCTTGGCGGCATTGGCTTGACGTTGGCGGAACATTTGGCCAAGACAGTGCAGGCGAAGCTGATTCTGGTGGGCCGTTCGGGACTGGACGGCGAAGGAGCGGCCAAGCGCGGCGCACTGGATGAACTCGAGAGGTACGGCTCCGAGGTGCTTGTCTGCAAGTCGGATGTGTGCGACGAGGCGCGGATGGAGCAGGTCGCAGCCGAGGCCGTAGCCCGCTTCGGCGCGATTCATGGCGTGATCCACGCGGCGGGAGTATCCGACGGAGCGCTGATTCAACGGCGGACGCGGGAGATGGATGAACGCGCCCTGGCAGCCAAGGTGAACGGCACGCGGGTGCTGGATCGGGTGCTCGAACGGGTGCTGGGGCTGGCCGGCATGCGGCTTGATTTCCTGGTGCTGTGCTCTTCTCTGACCGCCGCGCTGGGCGGCGTCGGGCAAGCCGGCTATTGCGCGGCCAATGCGTATCTCGACGCGTACGCATGCCGCAAGCGGGCGCAGGGCGGCACGCCTGTCGTCGCCATTGCTTGGGACGGCTGGCAGACCGTCGGCATGGCCGCGGCAGCCGAGCAAGAGATCGCGGCGATTACGGCGCAGGCGGGCGTGCGGGCTCAGGGTCCGGATAAGCTGACGCGGCTGATGCCGGAAGAAGGAGTGGAGGTCTTCCGGCAAGCGTTGGCATGCCGCCGGCCGCAAGTGCTGGTCTCGACGACGGATTTGCCGCTGCGGGTGCATACCGCGCGCGCATCGTCACTGCACTCGCTGATGGATAAGCAGCGGGACGGAACCGGCCCGCAAGCCGCCCGTCCCGAGGTCGGCACGGCATATGCTCCGCCGGAGGACGAGCTGGAACAGACGATGGCGGACCTGTGGCGGAATTATCTTGGCCTCGATCAGGTCGGCCTGCACGACAACTTTTTTGAGCTCGGCGCTACTTCCCTCGATATCATTCAAATGAATACGAAGCTGCAGCGCGCGCTGGGACGGGAAGTGGCGGTCGTTGACATGTTCAGCCATCCGACCATTTATTCATTGGCAGAATCGCTTCGGCGGGCGGCGCACAAGGAGACGGTGCCGCCGGAAGAGACGGCGGATCGTTCCGAGCGGATACATGACGGCAAAAATCGGTTGAAGCAGCGGCTTCAAAAGCGGGAGAGAACGTGAAAGGGGCGGTAAGATGAGTGCTGCGAACGGAATGTACGAAGGAACCGGCCTGGAAATCGCCGTGATCGGCATGGCAGGACGATTCCCCGGAGCCAAGAACCTGGCCGAATTTTGGGCCAACTTGCGCGACGGCGTGGAATCGGTCACTTTCTTTACGGATGAAGAGTTAAGGGAGGCGGGGATCGGGCCCGAGCTGCTCGAGCATCCTCAATACGTAAAGGCAAAGGCGATGCTGGAGGATGTGGAATCCTTCGATGCGCCGTTTTTTAACTATTCGCCGCGGGAGGCGGAGCTGGTCGACCCTCAGTTCCGGCTCTTCCATGAATGCTCGTGGGAGGCGCTGGAGGACGCGGGGTATACGCCCGACACTGACGGAAAATTAATCGGCGTGTATGCGGGGGCTTCGCCCAACACCTATTGGGTCGCCAACCAGATTATGAGCGCCGCCCATGCCAGCGATCATTTTCAAATCCTGCAATTGAACAATCCGTCGTTCACGACGCGGATTTCCTATAAGTTGAATTTGAAAGGCCCCAGCGTGAGCGTGCAAACGGCCTGCTCCACCTCGCTCGTGTCCATTCACCTCGCCTGTCAGGGCTTGCTGGGGGGCGAATGCGATCTTGCGCTGGCCGGAGGCGTCTCGATCAATTTGCCGCGCATCACCGGATACATGTATCAGGAAGGGATGATCCAGTCCCCGGACGGCCATTGCCGGCCCTTTGACGAAGGAGCCAACGGCACCTTGTTCGGAGACGGCATCGGGATCGTCGTGCTGAAGCGGCTGGCTGACGCCCTCGCGGACGGCGACACGATCCATGCCATCATCAAAGGGTCGGCGATCAACAATGACGGCAGCCGGAAGGTCGGCTATACGGCGCCAAGCACGAACGGCCAAGTCGAGGTCATTCGGGCCGCCCATCACATGGCCGAGGTGGATCCGGAGAGCATCGGCTATATCGAGGCGCACGGCACGGGGACGGCGCTCGGCGATCCGATCGAGGTGGAGGCGCTGCAGCTTGCCTTCAACACGGAGAGAGCCGGTTTTTGCAAAATCGGATCGCTCAAATCCAATATCGGCCATCTCGATGCCGCCGCCGGAGTCGCCGGCTTCATCAAAGCCGTGCTGGCGCTCAAGCATAAGCAGATCCCGCCGAGCCTTCACGTTCAGCGCCCGAACTCGAAAATCGATTTTGCCCGTTCCCCCTTCGCCGTCAACACGGAGCTGACCCGCTGGGACAGAGCGGGCGGTCCGCTGCGGGCCGGAGTGAGCTCCTTCGGCATCGGGGGGACGAACGCGCACGTCGTCCTGGAGGAAGCGCCGCCAACGCCTGCGGGCTCCTCGGGACGGGACATGAAGCTGCTCGTGCTCTCCGCCGAGACGGAGGACGGCTTGGAGCGCGCGGCCCGCAATCTGAGCGAGTTCCTGCGCGGCCGCCCCGAGACCGCATTGGCGGATGCGGCGTACACGCTGCAGACGGGGCGCAAGCGGTTCCGGTTCCGCCGCGCGCTCGTCTGCTCCGACGTGGGGGAAGCGATCGCATGTCTGGAAGAGCCTGCGAACGGCAAGGTACATACGGGCGAATCGGAGATCGATCGGGCCCGGGTCATCTTTCTCTTCCCGGGGCAAGGCTCGCAGTATGTGAACATGGGGCTGGATTTGTACCGGAAGGAGCCGCTGTTCCGCGCGGAAATGGACCGCTGCTGCGAGATCATCGCCGCGGCGGGCGGTCCCGATCCAAGGGAGCTGCTGTATCCGGAGGAAGACCGTGCGGCAAGCCCGTCCGCGGCGGATCGCATCAACCGGACGGAAGCGGCGCAGCCGGCCTTGTTCGCCTTCGAATATGCGCTGGCCAAGCTGCTGATGTCGTGGGGTATCCAGCCGCACGCAATGATTGGCCACAGCATCGGCGAATATACGGCGGCATGCCTGTCCGGGGTGCTCTCGCTTCAGGACGCGCTGGAGCTGGTCACGCTGCGCGGCAAGCTGATGCAGAGCCTGCCGCCCGGAGAGATGCTGAGCGTCTCGCTGTCCGAGGAGAGCTTGAGCGCGCTGCTTCCGCCGGAATTGGCGCTGGCGGCCGTCAACGGGCCGGAGCAGTGCGTCGTGTCGGGTCCGCCCGCGGCGATCGCTTCGTTCGCGGCGGCGCTGGCCGAACGGCAAGTGGCGCACCGGAAGCTTCATACTTCGCATGCGTTCCATTCGGCGATGATGGAGCCGATATTGGCGCCGTATGCGGACAAGGTGAAGCGGATCGCGCTGTCCGCGCCGGCCATCCCGTACATGTCCAATGTGACGGGAACCTGGATGACGGCGGAGGACGCCGCCGATCCGGCATACTGGACGCGGCACGCGCGGGGGGCGGTGCGGTTCGCCGACGGCGCGGCCAAGCTGCTCCAGGAGAAGCAGGCCGTATTTATCGAAGTCGGCCCCGGCAATGCGCTCAGCGGCTTCATCCGCAAGATGCAGGCGCAGGCCGAAGCGGGCGGCGGGCACGTGGCGTATCATCTCGTCCGCCATCCCCAGGAGCAAGCCGCGGATGATGCCTATCTGCTGGAGAAAATAGGAAAACTGTGGATTGCGGGCGTGCGGATCGATTGGAAGGGATATTATGGGTCGGAACGCCGCCGCCGGATTCCTTTGCCGACCTATCCGTTCGAGCGCCGCCGCTATTCCGTGGACGGGATTCGCCTGGCGGCTGCGGGCGCCTTGCGGCGGGCAGCCGCCGTGCGGGAAGGAGCGCTGCCGGAAGCGGGGAGCGGGCGCGAGGCCGCCGCGCGGGGCGGCGCAGCGGTCCGCCCGGTGTCGGCATCGTCCATCGAGCGCCTGATTGCGGATACGGTGCAGCGCCACTTCGGCTTTGCGGACCTCGGCATGAACGATAACTTTTTTGATATCGGAGCGAGCTCGCTGGATATTTCCCAGTTGGCCGACAAGCTGGCAAGGGCGTTCGGAAGGGACATTCCCGTGGTCGCGCTGTATTCGTATCCGACCGTCCGCACGCTGGCGTCGTTTCTGCGGGAAGACGGGCTGCACACGCCGGCGGAGGAGGCGGAGGTGCAGAATGAAGAGCGCCGACGCGCCATGGAAGAGGGACTGGCGCGGACGGAGCGGATGAGGTCAACGTCGCTTCAGGAACGAATGCCTGCGGAGCGTGGCGAACGCCGGGAAAGCGGATCCTCCGCCTCCGGGGAGAACGGGCTCGACATTGCCGTCATCGGCATGGCCGCCCGCTTCCCGGGCGCGGATAATCTCGACCAGTTCTGGCGCAATCTGCGGGACGGGGTCGAGTCGATTACGTTCTTCACCGACGAGGAGCTGCTGCAGGAGGGCGTTGATCCGGCGCTTGTCTCCCATCCGTCCTATGTGAAAGCCAAGGGCATCCTGAATGGAATCGACCAGTTCGATGCCGCCTTTTTCGGTTATTCGCCGCGGGAAGCCCAGCTTATGGACCCGCAGCTGCGGCTGTTCCATGAGTGCGCGTGGGAAGCGCTGGAAGCGGCCGGGTACAACCCGGATGCCTATCCCGGACTCATCGGCGTCTATGCGGGCGCGACCCCGAATTTGGAATGGGTTTCCCGCTTTGCCGGAGGCCTGGGCGGAACGGAGCGCTTCAGCGCCATGCTGCTCAACGATCGGGAATTTTTCAGCACGCAGCTATCCTATAAGCTCAATCTGCGCGGACCGAGCATTTCCATGCAGACCGCCTGCTCGACTTCGCTGGTCAACATCGCGCTCGCCGCCCAGGGGCTATTGGCGGGGGCATGCGATATCGCCTTGGCGGGCGGGGCCACCGTCAGCGTGCCCCACAAGCAAGGATATCTCTACGAAGACGGCATGATTCTGTCGCCGGACGGGCACTGCCGCGCCTTCGACGAGCAGGCGGCGGGAACCGTCTTCGGAGACGGCGTCGGCGTCGTCATCCTGAAGCGGCTGCGCGACGCCATCGCGGACGGAGACGTCATCCACGCCGTCATCAAAGGCTTCGGCCTGAACAATGACGGCATGCGCAAGGTCGGCTTCACCGCCCCGAGCACGAAGGGGCAGGCCGAGGTAATCCGTGCGGCTCATCTGATGGCCGGCGTGGAGCCGGAGAGCATCACTTATGTCGAGGCGCACGGAACGGGCACCAATATGGGGGACCCGATCGAGATCGAGGCGTTGAAGGAGGCGTTCCGCACCGGGGAGACGGGCTTTTGCCGCATCGGGTCGGTGAAGACCAACGTCGGGCATCTCAACAGCGCGGCCGGCGCGGCCGGCTTCATCAAGACGGTGCTGGCGATGAAGGCGCGGCAAATTCCGCCGAGCCTGCACTTTGAACGGGAAAATCCAAAGATTGATTTCGCCAACAGCCCGTTTGTCGTCAACACCGATCTGACGCCTTGGGAGAGCGGCCGCTATCCGCTGCGCTCCGGGGTCAGCTCGTTCGGCATCGGGGGCACCAATGCGCACGTCGTCCTGGAGGAAGCCCCTGTCCTGGAGCCATCGGGCGAAGGCCGAACCGATAAATTGCTGCTCTTGTCGGCGAGAACGGCGACGGCTCTGGCGGAGGCGAAAACGCGCTTGGCCAAGTTCCTGACGGGACGCCCGGACATCAATCTGGCGGATGCGGCGTATACGCTGCAAGCCGGCCGGAAGGCCTTCGAATGGAGAGCCGCGTTCGTCTGCAGGACAGCGGAGGAAGCGGCCGCCATGCTGGCATCGCCCGAGCCTGACCGGATCGCGGCGGCCGAGACGGGAACGCAAGCCCGTTCCGTCGTGCTCCTGTTCCCGGGGCAAGGCTCCCAATATGTCAATATGGGCCGCGGACTGTACCGCGATGAGCCTGATTTCCGGGAGGAGGTGGACCGGTGTCTCGCACTCATTCAACCGCATATGGCGCTTGACTTGAAGGCCGTGCTGTATCCGGACGAGGCCGGCCGCGGAGCCCGTGAGGACGAGCTTATGCTGCGGACGGATATCGCGCAGCCCCTGCTGTTCATCGTCGAATATGCGCTGGCCAAGCTGCTGATGCGGTGGGGCGTTCGTCCGGAGGCGATGATGGGGCACAGCATCGGCGAGTATGTCGCCGCGTGCCTGGCGGGGGTATTTACGCTGGACGAAGCGCTGCAGCTCGTCGCGCTTCGCGGACGGCTCATGCAGGGCATGCCTGCCGGAGCGATGCTCAGCGTAGCGCTGCCCGAGCCTGAATTGCGCGGCATGCTGCCGGATCGGCTTGCGTTGGCTGCCGTCAACAGCACGTCCTTATGCGTCGTCGCAGGGGAGTCGGCCGACATTGACGAATTTGCCCGGCGGCTTGAAGCCGCGGGCTGCGCGTGCCGTCGTCTGCATACCTCCCATGCGTTCCATTCGCACATGATGGATCCGATCTTGCCGGAATTTGCGGAGCGGGTGCGCTCGATCCGGCTGAAGGAGCCGGCGATGCCTTTTGTATCCAATGTGTCCGGCACGTGGATTACGCAGGAAGAAGCCACGGATCCCGAATACTGGGTCGGACATCTGCGGTCGGCCGTGCGCTTCGCGGATGGGCTGGACGAACTGTTGAGCAATCCGCGCGCCGTGTTCATCGAGGCGGGCCCGGGCAATGCGCTCAGCACGTTCGTGCGCAAGCATCTCGCGGCTTCGCGGGACCGGGCCGCCGTCAATCTGCTGCGGCACCCTCAGGAAGCGGATTCGGATTCCGCTTATTTGCTTCACAAAATCGGACGCCTCTGGCTGGCCGGCATCGATATCGATTGGGGGGGCTTCTATGCGCATGAGCGCCGGAGACGCGTGGAACTGCCAACCTATCCGATGGAGCGGCAGCGCTATTGGCTGGATGAGGCGCAGCAGCCGCTGTCGCCGGAACGTCCAGCCGGGCCGCGGGGCCGGGGCAAAAACCCGAACATGGCCGACTGGTTCTACTATCCTTCGTGGGAACGGACGGTACTGCAGGAGGTCCCGGACAAGCCGGACGGGGACGGGCGGCATGACTGGCTTATCTTCGCGGACGGCTGCGGCCTCGCGGACGAACTGGCCGCCCTCGCGCGCCAGGAGGGGCATCGGGCCGTCATGGTGGAGGCCGGTACCGCGTTCGCCAAGCGCGATCCCGATACGTTCACGCTGGCCCCTGCTGTGGCCGAGCAGTACGCGCTGCTGTTGGAGGAACTGCGCGCCCGGGAGTTCACGCCGGACCGGGTCGTCCATTTATGGAATGTCTCCGCCGCCGAGGAGGAAGTGCCGGATTGGGATGGTTCCGGAGCGAAGGCGCAGGCGGAGTCCGAACGGCGCCAGCAAGAACTCGGGTATTACAGCTTGATCTTCCTCGCTCAAGCGCTTCGCAGACAGAAGGAGAACGCGGACGTCCGCATTGCGGTCGTGTCGACCGATATGCAGGAGGTAACGGGTCTGGAACGGCTGTCTCCGGGCAAAATGACGCTGCTTGGCCCAAGCCTCGTTATCCAGCAGGAATACAGCGGAATGACATGCGTAAGCATCGATATCGACGCGCCTGATGCGAACGGACGCCATCGGCGAACCGTCGAACGCATCGCATCGGAGCTGTCGGTCCCGGCATCGGATCGCCTGATCGCTTATCGCGGCCCATACCGCTGGGTGCAGCAGTACAAGCCGCTCGCCCTGCGACAGGCGGATCCTCCGGCGGCGCCATTCCGGGAACGCGGGGTCTACCTGATCACCGGCGGGCTCGGTGGAATCGGCATGCTGACGGCGGAGTATTTGGCGCGGCATTACCGGGCGCGGCTCATTCTTACCGGGCGTTCTTCCTTCCCCGCCCGGGAGGAGTACGGCCATTGGCTGGCCGAACACGGCGAAGCGCATCCGATCTCCCGCAAAATCAAGCGGGTGCAGCAGTTGGAAGCGTTGGGGGCCGAGGTGACTTACATCCAGGCCGATCTGTCCGACGAAGCGCAGATGAGCCGCGTATTCGAATCTATTGACGCCGCATACGGCTGCGTGAACGGGGTCGTGCAGGCAGCCGGGCTTCCCGGCGCGGAATCGTTCCGCGCGATCGAAAATATCGGCGGGGGCCAGGCCGACGAGCAGTTCCGGGCCAAAGTCCAAGGGCTGCAGACGCTGTCGAAGCTGCTTGCCGGGAGAGAGGCCGATGTGTGCATTCTGTTCTCCTCGATCGCCAGCGTGCTGGGCGGACTCGGCTTCAGCGCCTACTCGGCCGCGAACCTGTACATGGATGCCTTCGCCCGCAGACAGAACCGGGCAGGGGGGACGAAGTGGCTGTGCGTCAATTGGGACGCATGGGAGTTCTGGGAGGAGCACAGCTCGGCCATTGGGGAATCGCTCGTCGAGCTGGCGATATTGCCTGCCGAAGCGCCGGATCTGTTCCGGTACGTCTACAACCGTTGCGGCAGCAACCAGATTATCGTGTCCACCGGAGATCTGGACACGCGCATCGATCAATGGATTCGGCACGCGGGCAAGAAGAAGGAAGAACCGGCGGGAAGCGGGACCACATTCGGCAGGCCGAATCTGACCAACCCGTACGTCGCGCCGCGCAACCGGATCGAGAAGACGATCGCCGACGTGTGGAAGCAATTTTTCCGTATGGATGAAGTGGGCATCCATGATAACTTTTTTGACCTCGGGGCGAGTTCCCTCGATATGATCCAATTGACCGGCAAATTAAACGAAGCGTTGGGCGAAAGCATCGCCGTCGTCGATTTGTTCACCTATCCCAGCATCCATGCGCTCGCTCAGCGCCTGACCCGGAACGGACAGGACGAGGCGGAGGAAGCGGAGATGGAGCAGCAGTTGATCGGTTCGGTGGTCAAAGGAAAGAAACGGCAGCAGCAGCAAAAAGAAAAAAGACGCAAAGGAGAGGTCTTGCAATGAGCGTATCGAGCGGAAGAGAGTACACCGGATCCGAAATCGCCGTCATCGGCATGTCGGGAAGGTTCCCGGGAGCCAAAAACTTGCGGGAATATTGGGACAACCTCTGCAACGCCAAAGAGAGCATTTCCTTTTTCAGCGAAGAGGAACTGCTGGAGGCCGGGATCGATCCGGAAACGTTGCGCCATCCGAATTTTGTGAAGGCCAAAGGAATGCTGGATGACATCGAGTACTTCGATCCCGAGTTTTTCGATTATACCCCGCGCGAAGCGGAGGTGATGGATCCGCAATTCCGCCTTCTGCACGAATGCTCCTGGGAAGCTCTTGAACAAGCAGGCTACGATCCGAAGACGTATCGCGGGTCCATCGGGCTCTATACCGGGGCAGCCTTCAATTCCCACTGGTTCATGCGGGCGTTCAAAGGGCTGGGTACGGCGGAGGAATCCGCGACGCTGGAGACGGCGATGCTGAACCTTCGCGATTATATGGCGACGCTCGTCTCGTACAAGTTGAATTTGAAGGGGCCGAGCTTCACGGTGCAGACGGCCTGCTCCACATCGCTCGTCGCCGTGCATCTGGCCTGCCAAGGCTTGCTCAGCGGCGAGTGCAGCATGGCGCTGGCCGGCGGGGTGTCGATTCAACTGCCGCAGAAAAACGGTTATTTCTATCAAGAAGGCATGATCAATTCGCCTGACGGGCACTGCCGCGCCTTCGACGAACGGGCGGCTGGCACCGTCTTTGGGGACGGCGCGGGCATCGTCCTCCTGAAGCCGCTGGAGGATGCGCTCGCGGACGGCGACTATATCTTCGCCGTCATTAAAGGCTCGGCAATCAATAATGACGGGAACCGGAAAGTGGGATATACCGCGCCCAGCACGCAGGGACAAGTGTCCGTCATCCGAGCCGCCCATCACGTGGCGGAAGTGGAGCCGGAAAGCATCAGCTACATTGAGGCGCACGGCACGGGAACGACGCTGGGCGATCCGATCGAGATCGAAGCGTTGAAAACCGCATTTCAGACGGAAAAGAAAGGGTATTGCGGCATCGGCTCATCCAAATCCAACATCGGACATTTGAACAACGCCGCGGGGGTGGCCGGCTTCATCAAGACCGTGCTCGCGCTGGCGAACAAACAATTGCCGCCGACGCTTCACTATGAACGTCCGAACCCGAAGATCGACTTCGAGAACAGCCCGTTCTATGTCAACGACCGCTTGAGGGAGTGGACGAACGGCGGCGGGCCGCTGCGTGCCGGAGTCAGCTCGTTCGGCATCGGCGGAACGAACGCGCATGTCGTGCTGGAGGAGGCGCCGCCCGCGGCAGCCTCCTCCCCGGGCAGAGCGGCGCAGCTCATCGCCTTGTCGGCCAAGACGGAGGCCTCGCTTGAACGGCTGACCGAGCGAATGGCGCGGCATTTACAAGAGCATCCGGACGTATGCTTGGCCGATATGGCCTATACGCTGCACGTGGGGCGGGCGGCGTTCCCGCATCGGCGCACGCTCGTCTGCTCCAGCGCGGAAGAAGCGGCCGCCCGGCTGGCTCAGCCGGACTGTGCCGATGTCCAGAGCGGGACGGCCGCGGCAGATGACAAGCCCATCGTATTCATGTTCTCCGGCCAAGGCTCGCAATACGCCGGCATGGGCAGAGAGCTGTACGAGCGGGAACCGGTGTTCCGCACCGAGGCGGACCGCTGCTTCGAGCTGATGCCGGACGAAGTCGGCAAGCAGGCGAAGCGGGTTCTGTACCCGTCCGGCGATGAGGCTGACGCGTCCGCGTCCGGTCTCATCAACCGGACAGATATCGCGCAGCCGGTCATCTTCACGGTCGAGTATGCGCTTGCCAAGCTGTTGATGGACTGGGGCGTGCGTCCGCAGGCGATGATCGGGCACAGCATTGGCGAATATGCCGCCGCATGCCTCGCCGGCGTCTTCCCGCTCGAGGACGCTATCCGGCTCGTCACGCTGCGGGGACAATTGATGCAGAGTCTGCCCGGCGGCGTCATGCTGAGTGTGCCTCTGAGCGAGCATGAGCTGCTGCCGCTGCTGTCCGGCGGCTTGTCGCTGGCCGCGGTGAACGCGCCTTCCATGTGCGTTGTCTCGGGAACGCGGGAAGCGGTCGACGCGCTGGCTGCTCAACTGGAGGAGAGAGGGCATGCCTGCCGGCGGCTGCATACGTCCCATGCGTTCCATTCCGCCATGATGGACCCTATCCTGGAGCGCTATGAGCAGGAGGTGGGAAGGCTGACGCTGCATCCTCCGCGCATCCCGTTCATTTCGAACGTGACGGGGACATGGATTCGGGACGAGGAAGCGGTAAGCCCGGCATACTGGGCGCGTCATCTGCGCGGCACGGTGCGGTTCGCCGACGGACTCGCGACACTGTTCGCCGAGATCGATCCCGCGTTTGCGGAGGTTGGCGGAGGCAACGCGCTGACCGCATTCGCAAGGCGGCACACGGAGGCAACGGGGGAGCGCGTCGTGGTGAACCTGATGCGGCATCCGCAGCAGAGCGCGTCGGATGTGGCGCATCTCCTCCTTCAGGTCGGACGGCTGTGGAACGCCGGCGTGTCATTCGATTGGGCCCGTTTCTACAGAGAGGAGCAACGAAACCGCATTCCGCTGCCCACCTATCCGTTCGACCGCCGGCGCTTCTGGATCGAGGAGGAAGAAATCCGCATCGTCCACTCCGGCTCCGCTGCCGAGAGCGCGGGGCAATCCGGCGAAGCGGCGCCGGCGTCCCGGCGGGAGACAATGCCTGGAACAGCCGCGCCCCGGAATCCGCTGGAAGAGACGTTGGCCGGCATCTGGCGGAATCTGTTCGGTATCGAGGAAATCGGGATTCACGATGATTTCTTCGAATTGGGCGGCCACTCCTTGAAGGCGACCAGCCTTATCGCCAAGATTCATAAGGAGCTCGACGCGGAGCTGGCCTTATCGGATATTTTCAACATGCCGACGATCAGCGCGCTGGCCCGGCACATCGAACAGATGGAGAAAAATCAATATTTCGCCATCTCGCCGGCGGAGCCGAAACCGTATTATCGGGTGTCTTCCGCCCAGAAACGGACGTTCCTCATCCATCAGCAAATCGGCGACGTAACGACCTACAACATGCCGATGGCTTTATTGGTTCATGGCAAAGCCGATGCGGAGCGGTTCGAGCAAACGTTCATCAAATTGATTCACCGCCATGAAAATATGCGGACCTCGTTCCATCTGGTGGACGGAGAGCCGATGCAGAAAATCCATGAAACCTTCTCGTTTGCGGTCGAGCGCCTCGAAGCGGACGAGCAGGATATGAACAAAATCGTGCGCAAGTTCATCAAACCGTTCGATCTGGGCCAAGCCCCGCTGATTCGCGCCTCTTTCGTCAAGCTTGGGCCAGAGAAGCATGTGCTGCTCATGGATATGCACAATATCGTGTCGGACGGCGCATCCATGAATGTGTTCATCAAGGAGTTCAGCGATCTGTATGCCGGCAAGGATCTCCCGCCGCTGCGGATTCAGTATAAGGATTACGCGGAATGGCAGCACCGCCTGCTGGAAGGCGATATGATCCGGAAGCAAGAGGAATACTGGATGAGCCAGTTCCGGCACAGCATCCCGGCGCTGAATATGCCGACCGACTTCGAGCGGCCCGAATTCCAATCCTTCATCGGCCGAGCGCACAAGCTCACTCTGCCCAAGGAGACGGCAGAGCGGTTGAACGCTCTGGCCAAGTCCCGCAACGTCACGATCAACGTGCTGTTGTTCCACCTGTACACGCTTGTGCTCCACCAGTATACCGGCCAGCGCGACATGACGGTCGGATCGCTGGTCGCAGGCCGTCGGCATGCCGACGTGGAGCCGTTGATCGGCATGTTCACCAACTTTTTGCCGATACGGGTCAGCTTCGAGGAGAACCGCACCATCCTCGATCAACTGCTCGCGCTGAATGACACGATGATCAACGCGTACGAAAATCAAGATTTCCCGTTCGATCGGATGGTGGAGAAATTATCGGCGAAGCTGCCGCGCGGCCGCAATCCGCTGTTCGACACGATGATGATTTTCCATAACGAATTTGACGGGAATCCGGTGCTGAAGGCCGAAGGGCTCACCTTCGAGAACTACGACATTACGAAGGGGATCTCCAAGCTCGACTTCAAGCTCGATATCGGCTTTGCAGATGACGGCGGGCTGCTCTGCGTCATGCAGTATAACACGGCCCTGTTCGTCGAAGATACGATAGCGGGGCTGATGCGGCACTTTATCGAGTTGATTGACAGCGTGCTGGCCGATCCGGAGCGGAAGCTGGGGGAGATCCGGCTGCTCTCCGAGGCGGAGCAGAGCGAACTGGCCGCCAAAAGACGCCATCCGGAGCCGGAACGCGCCTTCGCCGTGGCCGCTGCCTCCACCTTCACGGCGGACCCGATCCGTCCGTATATCAAATGGTGGGGCGAGCAATTCGGATGGCGGATCGACGTTCATTTTGCGCCATACCATCAAGTGTTCCAGGAGCTTTTGAATCCGGACAGCGCGCTCTCCTCCGAGGGCGATGCGGGATTGCTCCTCGTGCGGTTCGAGGATTGGCTGCGGGATGATCGATCGCCGGAGGAGCAGCAAATTAAGAAGCTGGAGCGGGCATTCTCCGATCTGGCCCAAGCTTTGTCTATGACGAAGAGCGCACGGCAGCTGTTCGCCGGCGTGTTTCCGGTGTCGGCTTCCTTTGGGGCTTCACCGGTCATGACGAGCTATTTGGAGGAGCTGACGAACCGGTGGAAGCGGGCGCTGGAAGCGAAGGAGCATGTCCATGTCATCGACTTCAGAGAGGTTGGCGGGATGTTCGGCGTGGAGCAAATCGATGATGCGGCCGCCGATCAAGCGGGTCACATGCCGTTCACCCCGGAATATTACGCCGCCATCGGGACGTTCACGGCGCGCCGTCTGTTGGCTTGGCATGGACACCCGTTCAAGGTCATCGCGGTCGACTGTGACCATACGCTGTGGAATGGAGTATGCGGCGAAGATGGAGCCGAAGGAGTCACGGTTACGGAGCCTTGCCGCGATTTGCAGCGGTTTCTGCTGGAGAAGCAGCGCGAAGGCATGCTGCTTGTCCTGGTCAGCAAGAACAACGACAGGGACGTGTGGGATGTATTTGACAAACATCCGGACATGCTGCTGACGAAAGAGGACTTCGCCGGCTGGCGCATCAACTGGAGCCCGAAATCGGAAAATCTGCGCGCGCTGGCGGAGGAGCTCCGGTTGGGACTGGACAGCTTCATTTTCCTCGATGACAGTTCGCTGGAATGCTCGGAGGTTCGCTCGAATTGCCCGGAAGTGCTTGCGCTGCAGCTCCCTGAAGAACGGCAAAGGCCGGCATTTCTGCGGCATATGTGGGCGCTGGATCGCATCCGCGTGACGGAAGACGACAAGCGAAGAACCGAAAGGTATAGAACGGAGCGCAAGCGCGGCGAAGTTCGCGCATCCGCTTCATCGCTGCAGGCCTTTCTCCATGATTTGGAGATCGTGATGAGCATCCATGAGGCGAATGCCGGGCAATTGCCGCGCATCGCCCAGCTTATGCAGCGGACCAATCAATTCACGCTGAATGCGGACCGCAGCATGGCAGACGGCTTGCCGTCCATCCTCTCGCAGCCGGATACGGCATGCTGGGCTATCGAAGCCGCGGACCGATTCGGAAGCTACGGTCTGGTCGGGGCCGTCGTTACCCGATGCGCGGACGGCATCGTGCATCTGGATTCTTTCCTCTTAAGCTGCCGTATTCTCGGAAGAGGACTCGAAGCGGCCGTTATCAGCGCATTGAAGCCGTACTGTCTTGAACGGCATGCCGATAATATCGAAGCCGTATGCACGCTCACCGGGAAGAACGAACCGATGCTCGCCTTTTTGCAATCGGGCGGCTGGAGTGTCATGGAGGAGACGGACCGGACCGTACGCTTCCGGCATGCGGTGGAGGTTATCCCGGACTCCATCGATTATATCGAATGTGTCCGCAACGCGCCTCTTCCTGGCAGCGAAGCGCCGCAGCATGCAGGGAACGGCACGCCGCGCGAGTCCGCAACCGCCGCTGCGGCCGGGGGAAGCTTCGAGCAGCCGTCGTGGGACATGGTTCTCGATGAGCGTTATCCGCAACTGCATCGGCATCAGTTGCTCCCGCTGCAATATTATAATGCGGCCCGGCTTCTCCAATTGCCGGTGCAGATCATAGAGGAAGGAGCGCCGATGAGATCAGCCTACCGCGCTCCGACCAACGAGGTGGAAGCGGCGATGGTGCAAATCTGGGAACGAGTGCTCGGCATCGGCGGCATCGGCATCGACGACGACTTTTTCCGGCTGGGCGGCACATCCCTTCATGCCGTTCGGGTTGAGGTGGAGATGGAAAAGCAGGGTCTGTTCGCGGATGGGCCGCAATTATTCAAATACCGGACGATCCATCAATTGTGCCCGCTCATTCGCGTTTCCGTCATGGATTGAACCGGAGCGTCTTATTTTCTCTCAAGGCATCGGCTGCAGATTTGCGGCAGGTGCCTTGCTTTTGTATGGGAAATATAGGATAATGATTGCGTCGCAGGCATCCAGAATCATACATAAAGTCATATTGATGGGATTGGTAATGATAAAGGAGATAGAAGAAAAAATATGAATAAAGAAGCGATCGATTCAATTTATTCCCAAGTGTCCATTAAGGATGGAAAAAAAGCGATTGAAAACATTCTTCTGGATATTTACTTCAAGCCGGGCATCTCTACCAAGGAGATCGCGAGAAAGACGCTGCTGCCTCTGCCGATTGTGGCGGCCATCAAGAAAGAGTTCATCAAGGCGGGACTGATCGAACAAAGCCGGGGAGTCAACTGCACGCCGAGAGGGATGCGGTTCGTCGAGCATACGATGGGTTACGGGCATTTGAACCGGACCTTGTATCAGCGGCTGAAGCAGGAGCAGTGGCATCCGGACGATCTGCATGACATGATGTCGAAGCTGGAAGGTGTCTTTGAGAACCGTCCCCAGGTCGATGTCACGATCGACCAATCCCGCTGCACGCTGGAGACGAGCATGAAGCGGGCCGTGCTGGCGCTTCAGCACGAAGTTCTTATCGGGCGGGATATCGTCTGTCTGGGGGATGATGATCTTGTCAGCGTGTCGTTGGCGTTTCTCCTTAAGCAGTTGTTTCGGCAAAACGCGCATACATCCAATACCCGCATTCACGTGTTCGAGATTGACAAACGTATTATCAGCTACGTGAACTATGTTGCGGAATCCGAAAATTTACCGGTTGTCTGCTATGAAATGGATTTTCGCGAACAGCTTCCGTCTGAATTTTTGCGCCGTTTTGATTGCGTTTTCACCGATCCACCCTATACGCTGCAGGGCCTGTCTTTATTCGTATCGCGAGGTATCCAGTTGCTGAAGCCGGAAATCGGGCTGCCCATTTTTCTATCGTTCGCCCACAAATCGCCTGACTTCGCTTTGGAGATGCAGCGCGAATTTTCCCGGATGGGCTTGCTTGTCACGAGTGTGCTTCCGCGCTTCAATCAATATCTCGGGGCGGAAATTATAGGTAACACGAGCCAGATGATTGTGTTACAATCTACGGAAGAGACGAAGGAGAGCATTGCGCGTGATTACCGGGACGCCCTCTATACGGGAGAAGTGAGGCGCACGATTCGCGCCTATGAATGCAAACGGTGCAGCCTTGTGACCGAGGTTGGCTTTCAAATGCAATGGCAAACGATTGAACAACTGAAACAAAAGGGCTGCCCGAGCTGCCATCATGACTCCTTCGAGCTTATTCAAAAAAAGAACGCATAACAACGCAGAAATGGAGTCATAGCAAGATGCCGATTAGACAGATCGAGCCGGATGATATTGCGGTTATCGCTCAATTTGAAACGGACATTTCCGTTATTTCATTCGGAGAGGATGCGATTACCGATCCTCGCTTTCATGTCAGGAAGCTGGAAAAAGCGCTTCACGATGAAAAAAAAGGAATGTTCGTGCTGGAAGTTGACGGGAATGTCGCAGGCTGGATGTGGATAACGCCGCGCGAAAACTCGGTCACGAAACAGATGTACGCGAATTTCAAAAGCTTTTATATCGCAGAGCCCTACCGTGGCACCGCTTATGTGGACGAGCTGTTCGATGCGGGCATGACGTATTGCAAGAGGGAAGGAAGCGAGCGCATCATCGGCAAGGTGCATGTAAGCAATTTGCCGATGAGGCTGCTATACAAGAAGTACGGCTTCAAGCCCACGCATCTGACGATGGAATGGTTTTCCGGTGAAGCAGATGATTAAATGTATCGTATGGGATTTGGACGATACGCTGTGGGAAGGAACGCTGAGGGAAGACGAGGCCGGCATCAAGCTGCTGCCGGAGATGGCGAGCGTCCTTGAGACGCTGGACCGGCGCGGGATTCTGCACAGCATCGCCAGCCGCAACCGTTGGGAGCAAGTGAAGGCCAAGCTCGAGCAGTTGGGCATCGCCCATTATTTCTTGTCCCCGCAATGCCATTTCGATTCTAAGGCAGCGAGCATCGAGCGGATTGCCCAGGAACTGAACATCGGCTTGGATGCGATAGCCTTTATCGATAATGATCCGTTCGAGCGCTTCGAAGTGAACTTCTATGTGCCGCAGGTGCGCACTTATGACGCCCGGCAATATCGGGAGCTTCCCGGATATCCCGAATTTCAGGCAGGCCCGTTGACCGAAGAAGCGGCCAACCGGCGGCAGTATATGCAGGCGCGCCACCTGCGGGAGGAAGCTCGCAAAGCGCATAAGGGCAGCCGCGAGCAATTTTTGAAGGAATGCGGAATGAAGCTGCGGATCCGTATGGCGCGGGAGGAAGATTACCCGCGGGTGGTCGAATTGTCTCGCCGCACGAACCAGATGAACAGCCTGCTGGAGCGGGTTGATTTTCCTTTCGTCGAATCGTACTGCGCTCAGGAGAACCATTACTTATATGTGGCCAGGCTGGAGGACCGGTTCGGCGCGCACGGGCTGATCGGAACCTGCTTCGCGAGCGCCGCCGATGACAGGATCGATATCGATCTGTTTTGCATTTCCTGCCGGATTGAAGGCCGGGGCATCGCCGCCGCCTTTTTGTACACCGTTCTGGAACGGCTGGAACGACAATTGCCGCAGGCGGCCGCGGCGCGCTGCCGGCTAGTCAGCAAGCAGCGGAATTTGCCGGCGAGACTGCTGCTGGAGATGCTGGGCTTCAAGAAAACGACTACAGAGAACGAGCAATCCGTCTATATGCTGCAGCTGCCGCTCCCGCGGAAGGCATTCGATTGGCTCGAGATAGGAGAATAAGCGATGAACCGCGATGCGATCGAACATGAAATTGCCGGGATCCTTCAGAACATGCTCAAGCTGCCTTTCGTCGATGCGGATACCGTCTTGATTGGCGAGACCGGAATTTTGGACTCGATGACCGTAATGAGACTGCTTGCGGAAATAGAAAGGCGGTTTGACTTTACGTTGGACGAAGACGATTTGACGCTGGATTCGATTAGCAGCGTCAAGCGCCTTACGGATTGGGTCATTCACAGCAAACAGGCAGGTCAATAAGTTGGCCTAATGCAATAAGTTAGGAAGCTCATTGAGCTTGGATATCGCGCTCTGGCAGGAATGGCTCCTGCGCAGAGCGCGTTTTTATTTGCGCAAGAAGCTCGCTTCGAGAACATAGGCGGGATGCATCGGATGCAAAAAAATAGATTCTATTGAAAAACTTAGCATGCTATAATTATTTTGAAATATATGACATCATGAGAAAAATTGTTACAAAAATATCGAAATTTGCCAGAAAGGGGTGAGCTCCAGCATCGAGGCCCGGCGTCAATCTATTGCAGCCACGACGGAACAGATTCAAGGCGAATAAGAAAATTCTGAACCAACGGAGGAATTTCAATGAAGCCGAATGAACAGGGAGCAGCAAGCGTGACCGATGCAAAGACGCAGGATGCCGTAACCGTTGTCGGGTACGCGGATCGATTCAGCGTCCAGCCCGGACAAGCACTGAATTTTATGATCGACACGGCGAGTTCGAGTTATGCCGCCAGCGTGGTGCGGTTATGCGGCGGGATGCCGGATCCGGACCATTCGCCCTATTTGCCGACGGAACCGGTACCCGCGGATTGCGCCGGCGAATATCCGGGACGGCGGCAGACCACCGCGATTGGCTCCTATGCCGAGCTGCCGCTGCCGGAGGAATGGATGCAAGCCGGGGAATTCTCGCTTCAGATGTGGGTATACCCGACGATTCCGCAATATGGCAAGGCTCAGACGATCTGGTCTGCCCAATCTGCCGACGGTTCATCCGGGGCGGATGTGACGCTGGACAAGGACGGATATGTAACGTTTTCCTTGATTGGCGGGTGCGGTTATTCCGTTGCCGTGCGCGCCGAAGCGCCGTTGAACGGCCATGAGTGGCACTTCGTCGCCGTTCAATATTCCGGCAGCCGCGAAGAGGCCATGCTCTTCGTGAGCCAACGGGCCGGCTGGAGGCCTGATGAGGGCACGCAAGTCTGCAAGGCGGGCGTGAAGCTGGACTACAGTCAAGCGGTCATCTCCAGCGTGCTGCTGGCTGCGGATTCGGACTCTGCGGCTCCGGGCGGCGTGTCCCGCCACTATAACGGAAAAATCGGAAACCCGCGTTTTTTCCAACATTATTTTACCGAGACCGAGCTGCATGACATGGCGCGCGGCACGAACACGGAGCCCGATGGCGCGCTTCTCATCGCCGATTACGATTTCAGCGTCGGCATATCGTCGACCCGCCTCTCCGATCGGTCGGCTGGAGGGCATCACGGGATTTTGCGCCAAGGCGGAACCCGCGCCGTGACAAGCCACAATTGGACCGGGGAGCAGACAGACTACCGGCTGGCCCCGGAACAATACGCGGCCATTCATTTTCATGATAACGACATCGTGGATGCCGGTTGGGAAGCCGACATCACGTGGTGGATCCCGGAGGACCTGCGAAGCGGCATCTATGCGCTGAAGCTGGAGGCCGAAGGCAGCGTCGATTACATTCCGTTTTTTGTGCGGCCGACGCAGGGGACGGCAACCGCTCCCGTCCTGTTCCTGGCGCCGACCAATACGTATCTCGCTTATGGCAACGAGCGGCTGTTCAAGTACGCCAAAGACTATTTGGGCGAGGATTATGTTCTTCCGGCGCAGGATGTTTATTTGGACGAGCATCCGGAAATGGGCAGCTCCATTTATGACCTGCACAACGACGGCAGCGGGGTCCAATATTCTTCCCGGCTCCGCCCGCTCCTGAATATTCGGCCTCATTACCGGAACTGGCGGGCTGTGCGCCATTTCTCCGCCGATCTGTACATTACCGGCTGGCTGGAGCGGCGGGGGCAGAGCCATGACATCGCGACGGACGAAGACTTGCACCATGAAGGCGCCGATTTGCTGGGCCGTTACAAGGTAGTGATTACCGGCAGCCATCCCGAATATTGGACGCGCCCGATGATGAAAGCACTGGAGCAATATTTGGCGGAGGGCGGCCGCTTAATGTATCTGGGAGGCAATGGATTTTATTGGGTCACGAGTCTGGATCCGGAGCGGCCCCATCTATTGGAAGTGCGTCGCGGCAACGCCGGCTCGCGCTCCTCGGATTCTCCGCCGGGCGAACTGTTTCACAGCACGACAGGCGAACCGGGAGGCATATGGCGCCATTTCGGTTACGTGCCTCAGCGGCTTGTCGGGGTAGGCGTAACTGCTTTGGGCGGCGGCTCGGCATGCGGTTACCGCCGATTGAAGGACAGCTTCCATCCGTCGGCGCGCTTTATTTTTGAAGGCATCGGCGATGACGAGATCATTGGCGACTTCGGATACGCGGCCGGCGACGAGATTGATCGCTACGATCTCAAATTCGGCACGCCTCCGCATACGCTGTGGCTGGCCACGTCAACTGGATTTGATAATAATTACCAATTTGTGCATGAAGATCAATTAAATACGGCACCCGGCCAAGGGGGATGCGATAATCCGCTTGTAAGGGCGGATATGACCTATTTCGATATCCACGGCGGGGGCGCCGTATTCTCCGTCGGTTCGATCAACTGGGCCGGGAGTCTTGCTTGGAACGACTATGACAACAATGTCGCCCGCATTAGCGACAACGTCCTGAAGCGGTTGTTGGCGGAGCACGACAGTCCTGCGGCCTCATCGGCCGGGGCGAGTTCAGGGCAGTCTTGATTTGTCCGGGACAGCAAGGGGACCATTAGAGAATGAGCTTGATGATGGGGGAAATGAAGGATGAAACGAAAGCTTGCCGCGACAGTCTTGGCAACCGTGCTGGCCTGTTTTCTTGTTGGCTTTCCGGCCAACTCGGCAGACGCGGCCCCGGCGAAGGCGAGAAACGTTATTTTTATGGTTCCGGACGGCTTTTCGCCCGCCTATGCCGCCAGCTACCGCTTATACAAAGGCGAGTTATCCGCAATGGACTCGATGCTTGCAGGGATGGTGAGGACGTACTCGGCCAATTCCGCGTTAACCGATTCCGCCGCTGCCGCGACGGCGATGGCGACGGGGCACAAGACGAACAACGGGATGATTGGGACGACTCCGGACGGAAAACAGCGCCGGACGATTCTTGAGGCGGCGCGGGAACAAGGCAAGTCAACCGGTCTGGTCGCCTCTTCGAGCATTACCGATGCGACGCCGGCCGCTTTTTCGTCGCATATCGCCTCCCGCGACGAAGAAAGCGATATCGCGCCGCAGCAGTTGGAAGATGCCGATGTCCTGCTGGGAGGGGGCAAGACCTTCTTTCTGCCCGAGTCGCTGGGGGCAAACAAAAGTCACGCAATCTTGTGGAGGAAGCAAGGCGCAGCGGTTACACCATCGTGGAGGACCGCACTCAACTGCAAGCCGCAAGCGGCGGCAAGCTGCTCGGGTTGTTCGCGGGCGGGGACATGGCGCCCGAACTTGATCGGGAGCATACGAATGAACCCAGCTTGAAGGAAATGACCGCCAAAGCGATCGACGTTCTCCGTCAAAACAAAGCCGGCTTTTTCCTGCTGGTGGAAGGGAGCCAGATCGATTCGGCCGGGCATTACAATGATTCCGCATGGGCCATGAAAGACACGCAGGCTTTCGAAGAGGCGGTCGCGCTGGCGGTCGACTTCGCCAAAAAGGACGGCAACACGTTAGTCGTTGTCGTCAGCGATCACGATACAGGAGGGATGTCGGTCGGCGGATACGGCCAAACGGATGCCAAGCTTGAAGTGCTGCATCGTGTCAAAGCATCCGGACTCTATATGGCCGACAAGCTGAAGGCGGACAGAAGCAATGCCGCAGAAGTGCTTAAAACGCATGCGGGCATCGACGCGACCGCTGCGGAAGCAGCCACGATCAAGAACGCCGAAGATGCGGTCCATGCCATTAACGGCGTCATTAGCGAACGTGCCCTGATATCCTGGACAACCTATTTGCACACCGGCGTGGACGTGCAAATCTATGCATTCGGTCCGGGATCGGATTTGTTCCGGGGACTGCACGACAATACGGATTTGCCGCATCTCGTCGCGCAAGTGCTGCATATCGATTTTGAGCGGTAACCGTCAGATGAAGTGAAGCTGGCCGGGAAAAGAAGGGGCTGTCCCACAGTGAGACAGCCCCCCTTATTCTCAAAGCTCGACTTGCCGCAAAACTGCAAAACTGCAGCTTTCTTATATGAGGTGTACTCCGTTACAGGGAATCCTGCAAAACTACATCAATTTCCGCCTGTTCAATGGTAATCAAACAAAAAAACGCCGAAAATAATGTCTTTTTGCATCAATTCAATAAAATAGTAGATTAAATACTATGAATTCCTGCATCAACGCAGGATTTCATTGCCTCATCCATCATCTGCCGTTTTTCTCACCGCCGTCTTCTCTGTTGTTCCGTCTTGCCCCGCATCCTTATGCGCCGCCAATTGGGACAGCCTCGATTTTGGCCCGATCGTCCCCGTTTTTTGGCGCACCGTGCCCGCAGGGCAGCTTGCCGTTACGCTTCCTCCAATACTCCGGCCGGCCCGAAAAACTCGTAGTGAATCCGCTCGGGTGCAACGCCAAGTCCGGTCAGAGCCCGATAGACGGCCTTCATGAACGGCACCGGCCCGCAGAAGTACGTATCCGCCCGCTGCCACACCTCGGCCGGCAAGGCGGAAGCCAGCCATGCCTTGTCAATGAATCCTTGGCGGTCGCAAGCGTCGCCCGCCTCGGGGCGCTCGTAGCAGACGAAGCTCCGAATGCGTTCATTCGCTTCCGTCAGGGCGCGAACCTCGTCTTGGAACGCATGCACCTGGCGACTCCGCGCGGAATGAACGAAATAAACGTCCCGTTCCGGCTCGTGCTTCGCCAACGCTTGCAGCATACTCATCATGGGAGTAATGCCTACGCCGCCGCTGAGGAGCACGACCGGTGAAGGTGTGCCTGTACGCAGCGTGAAGTCGCCGGCAGGCGCCGTCAGCTCCAGCCGATCGCCTTCCTGCACAACGTCATGCAGATAGCAGGAGACGATGCCGGCGGGGGAATGATCATCGCCGCTCTCGCGCTTGACAGTGATGCGGTATGTGTCTCCCCCTGGAGCCTGGGACAGGCTGTAATGTCGCAAATGCGTATTCTCCGACCCCTGCGGCTTCACCCGCACCGTAATATATTGTCCCGGAACATACGAAGAGATGGGGCCGCCGTCTTCCGGCTGAAGATAGAACGACGTAATGACATCGGATTCCGGCGCCTTGCGGACGACGCGGAAGCTGCGGAAGCCTTCCCAGCCGCCTTCCGCCTCGGCCGCCGCCTGGTACATATCCCGCTCGACCTGGATGAAAATATCGGCGATGACGCCGTACGCCTCCGCCCAGGCTTCCAGAATATCATCGGTCGCCGCATCCCCAAGCACATCCTTGATGGCCATCAGCAGATGCTTCCCTACAATCGGGTAATGCTCCGGCTGAATATGGAGGGCGCGGTGCTTGTGGCCGATCTGCTTCACGACCGGCATAATGTCCTCCAGGCGGTCGATATTCGCCGCCGCGGCGTAAATGGCCTGGGCGAGCGCCTGCGACTGGCGGCCCTGCCGCTGGTTCGCGTGATTGAAAACATTGAGCAGCTCGGGATGGTTCGAGAACATCAATTCATAGAACCGCTTCGTAATTTGTTGACCATGCGCTTCCAGAACGGGCACGGTCGCTTTCACAATCTCAATGGTGCGCGGCTTCAGCATGTTAGCTCATCCTTTCATAAGTGAAATTCCGCAACGGAATGATTTCAGTCTAACGAAGTGATATAGATCACTATGTGATCTTGCGCACAGCAAACGTGAGATATTCGTGAACGACGGAGCATTTTCGAGAGAAACCGGGAGGGAGCCGTTCAAACATGGAGCGGAGCAAGCCAGACACGGGGACAATGCGATTAAAACAGAACGGAGGCGATATTCGGAGCATAGGTAGGGTAGGGCCGGAATATACATTATGATATAATACAGGTATAGCAACATGTTGCAACCCGGTATTGGTTCAAAATGCCAAATCAAAAAAAGAAAGGATCAGGATACCAATGTGTCCCCGAAGGATGCTTCCCCAAAGGACAGTCTGGAAACGTTATGATCTTTCTTACATCTAGCTTCCTCTCGCAGAGAACCGTCACTCTGATGTAGACTGACTGCGAAGGAAGCGTGAAATGATGCGAAGGACCTGCTCCTCTATCTGGCTTCCCGCCGTCGGTCGAAGGACGAATTCACGAACGACGAGAGGGAACCAAGATGAGGAAAAACGAACAATTACGTCATATTGTATGGATGTTGTTAGGCTCAATGCTGTTGGCTTTCAGCTATTATCACATTAATTTTCAGAATCACCTGGCTGAAGGCGGATTTGTCGGTCTCGCGCTGATCGGAAAATATACATTCGACTGGTCACCCGCGCTGACCGTCCTGATGCTCGATATCCCAGTATTCGTCGCCGCTTGGTTCTTCCAGGGGCGAAGGTTCATTATGAATACCGCGCTGGCGACGGGAGTGTTCTCCCTGACTTACGAGCTCTGCGAGCGCTACTCGCCGTGGGTGATGAATTTCGGCAGCAATATGGTGCTGGCGGCGGTCGTATCCGGAGTGCTGACCGGCTTCGCTGCGGGAATCGTGCTCCGTCACGGAGGCGCGACGGGCGGCGACGATATCGTAGCCTTACTCATCAGCCGCTTGACGATGATAAGCGTCGGCACGGTGTTTATGCTGATCGACATTGCGGTGCTACTGGTCTCCTTGTTCTATTTGCCGCTGTGGGATACGCTGTATACGATTCTGGCGGTAAGCATTGCGGGCAAGGTCATTACTTGGACCGTACAGGCAGGCGTGCTGCGGCGTGCCGTACCGGTGCGTTCGCAGGCGGCTGTTCACCATCAGCATGGTTCATATACAACATGAGCGAAGGCCCGTCCGATCTCTTCCCGCGGGGGAGGGACCGGACGGGTCTTTTTTTTGCGCGATATCGGGGGCGGAATGCATGTTCGTCCAATTTTTTTCATAGGCTTGTGTCAAAGGCATAATGCAGGGAGGACGACGCATGGAAGGGTTAATGAAGTCAATGTTGGATAAGCTGCCTCCGTGGGCGTATCAAGTTTTCGCGGTCGTCATTGCCGCAGGCATGATTTTTTATTTCGTGAAGACGCTCTACATCAATAAAAAGCTTAGCGATATGATCGCCGACGTCATGCGCCGCGACGATCGGATGCAGGATATTCAGCTGCGGATGGATGAATTGCGGAGCGCCCAGATGCTGCATGAGCATACCGCCCAGCAGACGCTGTCGGCGCTGCGCGACGTCAAGCCGTTCATGGATGCGCTGAACGATATTCGGGCGATCGCGGATCCGTATGCCGTCCTGACGGAAGCGTCCTTTCTGCTCCAGCGGATGCTGGATATACTGGCCGTCGATATGAAGCTGAAGGCGGGGGGGGCATCATCGCTGCGGCATCTGGCTGCATGCGGATCAGATGCTGACGCTGCGCTTCGCCTCGGCGGGCTTCCCGAAGCATTATGTCGGCGAGCGCCAGCTCCATGTCGATCGCTCCGTCGCCGGAAGATCCTACCGCAAGAAGGCGATCGTACAGATCGCGGACGTGACGAAGGATGAGGATTGGGAGCGGAATACAGACTCCAAAAGTCCCTACCAGGCATTGATGTGTTTGCCGCTCGGCAGTTACGGGGTGCTCACCATCGACGGGCTGGAGCCGTTCCATGACTCCGGCCGGGCCATCGGAGAAGTATATGCGTCGCTCTCGACCGGAATCATTGCGGAATATATCGCGGCCTACCGGAGATGGTCGCAGACCGATCACGGGAGCGCCAGCTTCGGGACCTACGGAGTCATGTAGGGAGCGTTGCGTTTTTTATTTGCGAAAAAGCGCCAGCAGCAGCGATCCGACGATACTGATAATGATGCAGGTGACGATCGGAAAATAAAAAGTAGAGCCGCCGTTTTTGATCACGATATCGCCCGGCAGGCGGCCGAACGGAATCCAGCGGCCCAATCCGGCCCATAATAATCCGACGACGATTAGGACAATCCCTGCCCCGATCAGCAGCTTCGGCATGGAAGGCATCGCGCGCACTCCTTTCTTCCGGACAGGCCCGGCAAGCCGGGGCCAGCCTGTTTCTATTCTATAGTATACCCGCATCCGCAACCGATGCGCATGCGAGCGCAGGGGCGAATTTATAAAATTCTCCTAAAATCGGGTGCCAAATGGTTACAAATCGGGCAACCTTGGGTATACTAAGAAGGAAAGGCATACCCATCACAAGGAGGGGATAGAGCATGGAGCAATTCACGATCAATCTCAACCAAATTGGTGGCGCTTATCAGCAGGGCGATTGGGAGCACATCGACGCCATTTACAGCCGGGCTCGAGCGCGAATTACCCAGGGCAGCCCTGTCGTCCTCTATCGGGACACGGCGAACGGTTCATCCATTACCGTGCGTGTCTATGAGCAATTAAGCGAGCTGGAGGAATGGATTCAACATATGGAAGAAGAGTACGGTCTGACAGAACCCTATCTGTTATAACTGTGCTGTCAATAGAGAGCCGCCGGGCAACGGCGGCTTTTTTGTATGCAGAGTTAGGCGTTTAACGGAGTCCGATCGGGGAGGCCGATAATACATTACATTGTATCTTCGATGAAAAGGAGGATAACAAATGAGCGATGTAGTTGAAGATCGCGGTTATGGCGTTGGCGGTCTCTGGACTTCGACAGGTGTCATTCTCGTTCTCTTTATTTTGCTGGTTATCGTATCCCGCGGGTTTATATACTAATTAAGGGTAAGCTCCGGCCAATTCGTCCGGGGCTGGATGTGGGATGAGTGAATGCATCCGGGCGCGCCGGGAACAGGCGCGCTTTTTTTTTGTGCTTTTTCCAGGCAGGCAGCGCTGTCTATGTTGAACGAGCCGATTCGTGAGGGCAGTGGCGGCGGTGATTCGCGATCGTCTGCTGATAAAGCGGGATCTCTAGCGTAATGGAGCCGAAGATCGTCTCTTCGGCTCTGCCGTTCGGGCGGGGGGAGAGGCCACAGGATCCCGGGATCACGGCCGTATCGTGACGCGGGTATTAACGGGAACATAGGAAGACAACTGCAGGACATCGGCATTATGCATCCGGATGCACCCCCGGGATACTTCTCTGCCGATGGAAGACGGATCGTTGGTTCCGTGTATGCCGTAATGCGGCTTGGACAGGCCCATCCATAAGGCGCCGTAAGGTCCGCCGGGATTAGACTGCTTGTTGATAATCGTAAATTCTCCCGTCGGCGTGCGGGTGACCATCTTGCCGATGCCGATGGGGTAGCCGCGCACGACACGGTTTCCGTCCAGCAAGTACAGCATGCGATCCGACAAATCGACAATGATGCGGTAAGACGGCAACTATATTCCCTCCTTTCCTCTACTGTATGCGCTCAGCCGGCGTCATGAGCATGACGGCGGGCAAAGTGGGCGGAGGTAAAAATAAGGCGGGCGGATCCGCGTCTGTGGGGCGATTGCGATCATGCGAACCGGCTCTTTCGATAGGACAAGGACATGGTCGATGCCAGATAGGCGGTCACCAGCGAGACGACAACAGGGGGTGTCCCAAAAGTAGCATTTAACTACAGTGAGATCGCCCCCCTGATTCTCAAAGCTCGACTCGCCGAAAACTGCAAAACGGCAGCTTTCCTTTATGGCGTGTACTCCGTTACAGGGAATAATGCAAAACGGCATCAATTTCTGACTATCCAATCGATAAAAGACAAAAATCGATGAACATCATGTAATTTTGCAGGAACTTCATCAAATCGCGGCTTAAAGAGCAGAAATTGATGCATCCACGCAGCATTTCACTGCTTCATCCATCTTCCACCAGTTTGCGCCGCCGTTTTTCCCGGATCCACATTCTCTGTTAACTCGTCATCTCCATCATTTTGCAGTGCCTGTGAGACACCCCCTGCCTCGAGCTTAGATGGCAAAAATATGATTGCCGATTTTGCCGGTCTGCTGGCGCGACCAGATCCACTTGGACGTGGCGGTGGCCGGATTGAAATAATAAAGCGCCCCGTTCGTCGGGTCCCATCCCCGCACCGCTTCCCAAGCGGCCGCATAAGCCGTACTGTCCGGCTCCAGCCAATATTGGCCGTCATCCACGGCCGTGAACGCTTGCGGCTGGAAGATGACGCCCGCTACCGTATTCGGAAAGTGCGGCGATTGCAGACGGTTCATCACGACAGCCGCCACCGCGACTTGTCCGGTGTACGGCTCGCCGCGGGCTTCGCTATAGACCGTGCGGGCGAGCATCTTCAATTCGTCGGCATTGACGGAGACCCGCTTCAACGCTTGCCACGTATTCGGGCCGGCGATGCCGTCCGCCTTCAGACCATAGTCCTGTTGAAAACGGCGCACGGCCTGGGCTGTATGAGAACCGAATACTCCGTCCAAAGGCTGTCGGTAGTAATCCAGTATTTGCAGACGAAATTGCAAATCCCACACATCCCCGCTGTAGCTTCCTTGCTGGAGTGTAGGTGCGGCCGATGCCGCGGGAATGAAGGACGACAGACAAAGGATAACCGCCAAAAAAGGCAAAATCAGTTTCTTCATGCTTTTCCTCCCTTCTCCTGCATTATATAAACCGGGGAGGGCAGGCTCAATGCCAGGATATTGGAAATAAAACGTTTAAGTTCCAAGGGCCATACGCAATGAAACGGAGAGGGCAAGATTTTATATTGCAAAATAAGTTGAAATCCGTTATGATGAAATGGCTTTCAAACAATATTTATTGAGGTAAATAAGATCCCGGGTGTATCATATTAATTAAATATAAAATGATTGCTCTACGGGAACCTCATTAAACTACATAAATGAATTGAGGTCTGAAAAAGATGAGTATTGAAGTGGATTTTACCGATCACACGAAATTAAACCGAATATTAACAACAAATATTGATGATTTTATCCACATTGCGAAAGCGCTTTCGACCGAGTTGAGAATCGAAATGTTTAAAAGCTTGCTCGCCAGGCCAATGAACGTCGGGGAAATATCCGAGAAGTTCAATATTCCCGCATCGACCGCCGCCGTAAACATCAAAAAATTGGAGGATGCGGGATTGATCAAGACGGAAATGGTTCCGGGAACGAGAGGGACCCAAAAAGTTTGCGCCGCCGTCTTCAGCCGGATTGTCGTCGATTTTGCGTATTTCAACCCGGCGCCATCCGAGTCTTGCGCCATCGTTGCGGTACCGATTGGCCATTACGTCGATTCCGATGTGCAGCCGACATGCGGCATGTTGAGCGAAAAATCGATTATCGGCGAAATGGACGAGCCGCGGTCGTTTTTTGAACCGGAGCGTATCGATGCTCAGCTGATCTGGTTTAAAAAAGGATATTTGGAATACCGCTTTCCGAATCGTGCCCCGCGAGGCACGAAGATTCTGCGTTTGGAACTGACGATGGAGGTTTGTTCGGAAGCGCCGCTCCATAACCTGGATTGGCCTTCAGATATAACTTTATGGATTAACGGAAAGGAGTTGGGGACCTGGACAAGTCCCGGCGATTTCGGCGGAGAACGCGGACTGCTTACTCCGTATTGGTGGGGCAGCGAAAATACGCAGTACGGCCTGCTCAAGACGTGGAGCACGAATGGGGACGGGTCGTTCATCGACGGAAGAAAAATTTCCGAAGTGCAGATCAAGGATCTGGAAGCGGACGACACGCCTTATATTACGGTCCGTGTCGGCGTCAAGCCGGATGCTGAAAATGACGGCGGGATCAATTTGTTCGGCAAAAAGTTCGGAAACTATGAAACCGATTTGCAGATGAGAATTTACTACGAGAATCAGTTTGAATGAAGGGGTGGTTATCGATGAAAAAAATGAAATGGTTGAGTGCGCTTCTCATTCTAGCGGTCATCACGGCTGGTTGCGGTGAGGCCGGCAAGGATGGCGAGTCTTCCGGAGCGAACGGCAGGACGACCATTACGTTCCTTAACGGATTTACGGGCGGGGACGGAGGTTACATGAAAAAAATTACGGACGGCTTCAACAGCTCCCAAGATAAATATTTCATTAAAGAGATGCAGGAGAAGGACCATTATACGAAGTTCAAATCCGGCAATTATGATTTGGTTGTCATCCATGCGAATAATTTGCAAACGTACAAAATGGACGGCATGATTCAGGATATCACGCCGGTCATGGAGAAGGCGGGCCTGCAAGAAAGCGACTTCCATCCGGCCGCTGCGGACTTGGCGCGGCTGGACGGCAAAATGTACGGTCTTCCGCTCGATATCCATCCGCTTACGATGTTCTACAACAAGGAGCTTGTCTCGGAGGTGCCGCAAACCTACGCCGATTTGGCGGCGCTCAACGAGGAATTGCAAGCGAAAGATAAAAATTTATTTGCGACCGGCGTTCCGTCCAGCGGGATTGTCGAATTTTATATCATGACGATCGCCGCGCAGAACGGCATTCAATTGCAGCAGGATAATTATTTGAACTTTAACCAGCCTGCATTTGCCGACGCTCTCCTGACATTCCATGACATGATATGGAAGGACAAGCTCTCCCCGGCGGGACTTGGACTGGACGGAGAGTTCCAGGCCTTCATGAAGGAAGCGCAGGACGCGAATGCGTCCGTCCAGACTGCCGTCGCGATGACGGGCCCTTGGTTCTACGGCGCGGCCAACGATAAATTCGGCGACAAGCTGGGGATCGGCCCGGTGCCACAGTTGGGGGCACAACAAGCGGTCTATGGCAACGGCCATATTATCGCTTTGCCTGCCGGCGTCAAGGACGACAACGTCCTCGACGGGATCGCGGAATATTTGAAGTACATGTTCACGACGGAAAATGTAATCCATTGGGCGGAAGCGGGACAAGCTCCGGCGCATGCGGCAACGATGAAATACATCGAAGAGAATCAAGACAAATATCCATTGTCCTATGCGAACCAGCAGCAATTCGAAACCTATGTCAAAGCTCCGCAAGTATACCAATTCGGAGAACAAATGCGCTACATGAACGAAAAAGTATTCAGTAAAGTCGTGCTTACCGAAAACCTAAGCAAAGACGAACTCATGCAGGAACTCGACACGGCAACGGAAAATGCGAAGCAAATCGCGGCCACGCAGCCGTAAGGCCGAGCCGTTCCCGGCGATATAAGGAAATGATTATGCGGCTCTGCCTGTTCCCGCTCCGGATGGCAACGGGGGGCAGAGCCCTCAATATCGCAATGATAAGGAGGAACCTATGTACTACTCCGTGAAATCCAGACGATGGGCTCTCCTGTTTGTGCTGCCGTTTGTATTATGCTTCATTCTTTTCTGGCTGGCGCCGCTCGTATACGGCATCTTTATCAGTTTGTTCAAATGGAACATCGCCAGCGGCAACAATGGGTTCGTCGGCTTGGACAACTACAAGGCGATTCTTACTTCAGGCACGATTTACAACAAGCTGTTTATCAATGGGCTGAAGAATACATTCATTTTCGTCCTGCTAAGCGTTCCGCCATTAGTATTGGTGAGCTTGGGGCTCGCTTTAATCATTAATTACTTGCCGAACCGCTGGAAGACCGTTTATCGGACCGTGTTTTTCATGTCCTATTCCGTCTCGGTAACCGCCGTCTCCGCGATCTTTTTATGGCTGTTCAACGGCAACGGCGGGTTCGTCAATAATGTGCTCATGTCGGCCGGAATGGACCAGCCGATATTATGGCTCAACTCGCAGCCGTACGCCTGGATCACGATTTTGATTACAACGATATGGTGGACGATAGGCTTTAACATGATGCTGTTCCTGAATGCGATTGACGAAGTGGACGAGCAGCTCTATGAAGCGGCTGGCTTGGACGGGGCCGGAGCATTCAAAAAGTTCTGGTACGTCACGTTTCCCGAAATCCGCAATATTAGCATCTTTATTATGATTACCACGGTCATCGCTTCGTTCAACCTGTACGGGCAGACGAAGCTGATTACGGCCGGCGGTCCGGAGCAATCGACAAGCTCTCTCATCATGAACATTCAACAGACGGTATTCGATATGAACCAGCTTGGCATCGGATCGGCGATGGCCATCCTGATGGGATTGATTATGATGTTCGTGACCGGGGCGCAGTACTGGCTGTCCTATCGGAATCAATGAGCAAGGGGTGGGCCTCGTGAAAAAAAAGGGGAAAATCATCAATTTTATCGCCGCTACCATATTAGGACTATTATTTTTGCTACCCATTCTGTGGATGATCTTCACTTCCTTCAAAACACTCGGGGAAGCGATGTCCAGCTCCGCCCTGCTGCCCAAGCAATGGACGGCGGAAAACTATGCAGGGATTATGAGCGATGCGCAAAATTCGCCGATGCTGCTGTGGATTTTGAATACGGCTATCGTCACACTCGCCGGCACCTTGCTGGTCGTATTCGTCGATGTGCTGGCTGCCTATTCCTTGGCAAGATTGCAGTTTCCCGGCAAGAAATTGTTGTTGGCCGCGGTTGTCGGCGCATTGACGATTCCCGGAATCGTCACGCTGTTCCCGGCGTTCTACTTATTTAAATCGTTTCATTTGCTCGATACATTCGTACCCCTCATTTTCCCTTATTCAGCCGGTACGATGGGCGTTTTTCTCGTTTATAATTTCTTGCTGCCGTTTCCTAAAGAGCTGGAAGAGGCCGCGTTTCTCGATGGCGCTTCGCAATGGAAAATATTAACCAACGTTATTTTTCCGGCCATTCGCCCGGTTGTAACGACGTTGTCGGTCATTACCTTTTTGGGAATTTATAACGACTATTTATGGCCCTCGCTCGTGGTCAGCTCCACCGAGATGAAAACGATTACGGTCGGGATAGCGAGCTTGATTCAAGGCTCCAATTTCGTGAATCCGGCCAAGATGATGGCATCGACCGTCATCGCCACGCTGCCGGCGATCCTGATCTTCGTGTTCACCAATAAATACTTCGTCAAGGGCGTTACCAACTCAGGGATAAAATAAAGAGAACGGGAGTGGAGTTATTATGGCATATCGAACCGAGTATCCAAGACCGCAATTTGTGCGAAAAGAATGGGAAAATCTGAACGGAACATGGCAGTTCGCGTTCGACGATGAAAATGTGGGCACCGCCCAGCAATGGTACAATAACGAGCAATTTTTTAACCGGGAGATCGAGGTTCCGTTTGCCTATCAGACCCAGTTAAGAGGCATACACGATCCTTCGTTCCACGATGTCGTATGGTACCGCAGAACATTTACGGTTGACGAGGCCTGGCAGGGCAAGCGCGTTTTGCTGCATTTCGGAGCCGTCGACTATCGCGCCTGGGTCTATGTCAACGGCCAATACGTAGGGATGCATGAGGGCGGCAGCGTTCCTTTTCACTTCGATATTACCGATGAATTGACTTGGGGAACGGAAGAGGTGACGGTTCGGGTCGAAGATCCGTCCGCCGACGAGACGATCCCCCGCGGGAAGCAGTACTGGCTGGAGCGCCCGGACGCGATCTGGTATACGCGCACGACGGGAATCTGGCAGACCGTATGGCTTGAAGCCGTTCATGCGACAAGAATCGGAACGGTGAAATATCACCCGAATGTCGATCAAGGAGAGGTAACGCTGGAATGGGAAGTGGAGGGCGATTACCGGGGAAAAACAGTTGACCTCCGGATCTCGTTCAAAGGCGAGCTGATCGCGGCGGATCGCATCCAGCTGCAATCCGCTTATACGAAGAGAGCGATTGATTTATTCAACCGTCATATTTTCAGAACGCCATTTCATCACATGGGCTGGACCTGGACGCCGGAAACGCCGAATCTGTTCGACGTTACCTTCGAACTGAAGCAGGGTGACGATGTGCTCGATCGCGTGGAATCTTACTTTGGCATGAGAAAAGTTCATACCGAAAACGGTATGGTTTATTTGAATAACAAGCCTTATTACCAGAAGCTGGTGCTCGATCAAGGGTATTGGCCGCAGGGATTATTGACGGCGCCGAGCGACGACGATTTGAAGAAGGATATCGAATTGGCGAAGCAAATGGGCTTCAACGGCTGCCGCAAGCATCAAAAAGTGGAGGATCCGCGCTTCTTGTATTGGGCGGATGTATTGGGATTTATCGTGTGGGGCGAATGCGCCGCGGCGGCCTCCTTCAGCGAGAGCGCGGTAGCCCGATTAACTCGAGAATGGATCGGCATCGTGGACAGAGACTATAACCATCCTTCCATCATCGCCTGGGTGCCGATCAATGAGAGCTGGGGAATTCCGATGGTCCAGAGCTGTGAACAGCAGCAGCATCACAGCTTGGCGATGTATCATTTGCTTCATTCTTTGGATACGACGCGGCTCGTCATTTCGAATGACGGTTGGGAGCAGACGACAACCGATATTTGCGCGATTCATAACTATTCTCATGGCGGGCAGGAGGAACCGGAGAAATACGAGTATTACAAACAATCCCTTGCCGCCAAAGAACAAATTTTGCAGGCTCAGTCGGCCAAGCGCCGAATCTATGCGAACGGCTTTGCCCATCAAGGCGAACCGATCCTGTTGACGGAGTTCGGGGGAATTGCCTACAAGATTGGCGCCGGCGAGGGGTGGGGCTATACTTCCGTGAGCAATGAGCGGGACTTCGTGCAGGAATACCGGAGAGTGATCGAGGCCGTCTACGCTTCCCGCGTGATCCATGGCTTCTGCTATACGCAGCTGACGGACGTGGAGCAGGAGATCAACGGGCTGTTAACCTATGACCGGAAGCCCAAATGCGATTTGAACGAAATCCGGAAAATCCATGAGATGTGGAATCAAGAGATTGTCGAGCAATAAGGGGGAAGGAGAGCTGATCGATACGATGGAAAAGGGATTTCGGACGATAAAAACGGTAACAACGGATCAGATTCATGTTAGGGACCCGTTTGTCTTTCCTTATCAGAGGGAGGGGAAATATTATTTGTTCGGCACGACGTTCGCCGATGGCTGCGGGGATATCGATCCTGTGTTTGAAGTCTATGAAAGCAGCGATTTGCGGCATTGGACAGGTCCTTATATTGCGTTTCAACCGCCAAAAGGATTCTGGGGAGTGCGCCATTATTGGGCTCCGGAAGTGTTCGAGGTGGACGGGAAATATTATATGTTCGCCACGTGCAAGGGCGGCATCGGCGAACACCGGGGGACCGGCATACTTGTAGCCGATCATCCTGCCGGACCATACCGGCCGCATAGCGACGGCCCCGTGACGCCCCGCGATTGGGAATGCTTGGACGGAACCTACTACGAGGATGGAGAGGGACAGCGCTGGATCGTCTTTTGTCACGAGTGGACAGAACTTTATGAAGGCAAAATCAAGGCGATTCGTCTTACAAAAGACTTAACCTCCTCTTATGGAGAAACGGTAACGATTCTAAACGCCGCCGACATGGAATGGATTCGTCTGTTCGACGATCCGCGCATCGAGAAGCAAGGATACTTGACCGATGCGCCGTTCATGTATCAGGCCCGTAACGGCGAACTGATAATGCTGTGGTCCAGCTACTCGGTGGCGGGCTACGGCGACAAAGGCTTCGGCGGATATACGGTCGCGGTTGCGCGTTCCGCAACCGGTTCAATGGAGGGCCCGTGGAGTCACGACAAGGAGCTGCTGATGGATCGCAATGCCGGGCACTCCAGTCTTTTCCGCGATTTTAACAACCAATTATGGATTTGCACGCACTACCCGGATACGCCGCATGGCAATGAAAGAGCCTTATTCGTCCAGGTTGAGGAGCTCGAGAACGGATTGAAGATAGTCCAATAAACATGAACACCTCTGACCCAACTCCGGCAGGCGCAGCCTAATTTTGTTGATCTGGGGGATAGCCAAGTCAAACGGGCCGTCCTTCCAATATCATGGAGTATCAAATGAAAGGAGGTTGTTCGAATGAGCGGAGTAGGTGGAGTTGGGGGTCTCTGGACTTCAACAGGTGTAATCTTGGTTCTCTTTATTTTGCTCGTTATCGTTTCCAAAGCCTTTATTTACTAATAACATGGCTGTATCCTCCGATTGTGCTCATGGTTACCTTTCATATCGGCCCTGCTCATTCTGCAGGGCTGTTCCACTTGAATCCGGCGTATACTGTATATACCACCCCGGCAATCGGGAAAGGGCCGCTAAGCACCATCGGAGGATTTTTCCGATCCGCCGTTCGCTGTCCGTGCATCCATATTATTCATTCTAGGAGTGAAACGAATGAACGACAAAGAATTAAGAGAAAAAATAGCAGCTTCCTGCCGGCAATATGACAGCTTGTATGGAAAACTGGTCGCCCCGATTAATGACATGCTGATTGAAATGGAGGCGGACATTTCAGAAAAAACAGCCAATCAAATTATAGAAAACCTTACATTGTTTCACGAAGGGGAAAAATACATAGCGGACTGCCATCTGGACGAGAGCAACAATTTTATGGAGGACGGCATCCAACAACTCAAAAGAGGAAATCTCGCTGACGGGGCGCTGCAGATATTTGGCGCGGGGTTAAATTTCGCCAGCTTCGCGGCCAAAGCCGCTTCATCCAAAAATATAAATCCGCATGAGATGCTTTATGAACGCTTCAAATGGTTAAAGGACGAACTGGAATCATAAATACCGGATTCCCATGGAGAAACCGAAGATGTGCCCATAGATTTCGGAGCGATGAGGATTGGCTTCACCAAGCGTGAACCGCCGAGATCAAAGACGATGTAAATAACAAAAGCCCCGGGAGAGATAACCGGGGCTTTTCGCCGTCGCGAAGCATATTACAAGCGGAAATTGACATCCTATATGTGAGTAACCGCAAGACTCTTTCTTTCATGCAAAAGCTTCAACATTGGAGGTTACATGATGCCAAAAAATACAAAAATAGCCCTGATTCTCGTCATCTCCATCCTGCTAATGATGACAGGGTGCGGAAGAAGCACGAAACCAGATCCGAATGCGGGCAAGGACAACACGGCACAAGAAGAAAAGGATAAAGGAAAAAAAGATGCTGCGTCGGGTGCATCCATGGCGAAGTATACTCCGCTTGAGGAGCTAAAAGACAGCTACGACATCGTGATCGTCGGCGCGGGCGGCGCAGGCATGAGTGCCGCGCTTGAAGCCAAAGCAGCGGGCATGAATCCGGTCATTTTCGAGAAAATGCCGGTTGCAGGCGGCAATACAAGCAAAGCGTCTTCGGGCATGAACGCCTCGGAAACGAAGTTCCAAAAGGAGCAAGGCATTTCGGATAGTAATGAGTTATTTTATGAAGAAACATTAAAAGGCGGACATAACACCAACAATACGGACATGCTCCGCTTTTTCGTCGACCATTCAGCCGATGCCATCGATTGGCTGGATTCCATCGGCATTACATTGAATAATATCACGATCACGGGCGGCATGAGCGAGAAACGCACTCATCGTCCCCAAGACGGATCGGCTGTGGGCCAGTATCTCGTGACCGGCTTGCTGAAAAATGTACAAGAACAGGGGATTCCGATTTTTGTCAATGCCAATGTCAAAGAAATTACGAAACAAGACGGAAAAGCAAATGGGGTTAAAGTTCTCTTCACGCAAAATGGAGAAAAAACGATCGCTGCGAAATCCGTCGTGATTACGGCTGGCGGCTTTGGCGCCAACATGGATATCATCGCCCAGGTTCGGCCGGATCTGGAAGGCTATGTGACGACGAACCAGGAAGGAAGCACCGGCGACGGCATTAGTATGATCGAAAAAATGGGAGGCACCACGGTCGATATGGAAGAGATCCAGGTTCACCCGACGGTGCAGCAGGAAAACTCCTACCTCATCGGTGAAGTAGTACGCGGTGAAGGCGCAATTCTCATCAACAGCAAAGGCGAACGGTTCATCAACGAAATGGCTGCTCGCGATAGCGTAACGGCGGCGATCAATAAGCTGCCGGAGAAAAACGCTTTTCTTGTGTTCGATTCCGGCGTCAGATCGCGCGCCACAGCGGTTGAACAGTATGTAAAAATGGGCTTTGTGAAGACAAAGGACACGATCGAGGCGCTGGCTGGTGATATCGGCGTACCGGCAGATCAATTGCAAAAGACGCTTGATACCTGGAACAGTGCGGTAAAAAATAAGAAAGACGCCGAGTTCGGCAGAAAGACGGGAATGGACCACGACTTGTCCGCTGCGCCGTACTATGCGATCAGAATCGGACCAGGAATTCACTACACTATGGGCGGCGTGAGAATCAATACGAACACGGAAGTATTGGACCAAAACGGTAAGCCGATCCCGGGTCTCTTTGCCGCTGGTGAAGTTACCGGAGGTCTGCACGGCGAGAACCGAATCGGCGGAAATTCCGTAGCGGAAATCATCATATTCGGCCGCCAAGCCGGGATAAAATCGTCTGAATACGCCAAAACACAAAAATAAGCGACAGATCTCGCAGCACTAGTGCAGGATGCAAACAGTGAGTCGGACAACAAGTGATCTCGCAGTGGGAAAAAATATATAGCTGATTAGATGGGGCTGTCTCAAAAGTAGTATTTCACTACAGTGAGACAGCCCCCCTGATTCTCAAAGCTCGACTCGCAGAAAAACTGCAAAACTACAGCTTTGCTTTATGACGTGTATTCCGTTACAGGGAATCCTGCAAAACGGCATCAATTTCTGACTACCCAATCGATAAAGACAAAAATCGATGCACATCATCACTAGCGTTGCATCGAGCGGTTAGTTCATAATCTAATTTCAATTAACATCAATATATGATATATATTTACATTTGCGATGTCCGCGCTAAGTCTAAAAAAGTCGAGCTGGAAACAGACCCTACGCGTTATCCATTATATGTAAAAATCGTTTTCGTTTGTCATTACGTCACAATCAGTCTCGGTTTCATCGACTTTGTTGCCTTTTTCGGACGTCTCCCATTTCGCTTTGGTCGACCTCTAGATGTTCGAGTCGGCTTGCGGTTGAGTGCAGCGATCAAATTTTCCCATGGTTTTTCCGCATAGATGCGAATCAACTGGAGGAGGTCCCATGTCGACTTTTTACAGTCCAGTGTTAATTTAATCAGCAAACAGAGAGCATACGCGATTAAAGCAATATACATTTGGTTCCAAATCGCTTCGGCCGTATAACCGTGGGGTTTTACCAATCGAATATGCTGCTTGACCCATTTAAAAAACAACTCAATATGCCAGCGATTTCGATAAATCTCGGCAATTTGATGTGCGGATAAGTCAAATCGATTCGTTACAATTCGATAGGTACGCCCTTGGTCATCCTTAAACTCAATCAAACGCAGAACCGCTGGCAGCTCCGGCATCGTCACATCAGCATCAAGGATAAACCCATTCTGCCTTTTGGGGAGGTCTCTTTTTCTGATGATCGTTAACCGGCTCTTTTGCTTGACGCGGCAAACAAATTTAATCTTATCCTCTACCCATTTCTGAAAATGGTCGTATACCTGGTATCCTCGGTCCATCACGTAGGTCGCATCTTTATCCACTGTAAATTCCAACACGACTTCATGATCGGCTACATCTTTGGTTGAAGCGACGATCTTGTCTGGATACATCGTTTTGGAGTCCGCAACGACCAAGGAGGTGTGCATCTTCACGCCATGGCTACTTTTGGAACAATAGGACCATTTCGCGAGAATGGGAGGTAGTGTAATTCCCGATGAATCGATTAGCTTGAGTTTACCAATACCAGGCGTAATGCCGCGTTTCCCTTTTGTAAGTTGCTTGATTCGATCAATGAGCGAGAAAAAGAGCGTCTGAAGATACTCCATAGGCAGCCGTTTCAGCTTCCGCGATAGTTGAGAAGCGCTTATGCTCTTGAGACCCAGAAGATCTTGAAATTCAGGATTAGCCGCTACATGCTCTGACATGACTTTGTATGAGTCTCGTTGCTGAAGCTGTGCCTCTACAAATAAGAGTGTCGAAGAGCCGACAAACAGCTTTTGGGCCCGGTAATCCAATGACTCGTGTCGAGTAGAATGGACATGTAACCATTTTAGGCATTGACAAATGACGTTATGATTCGGTACGTTATCCATAAGAAATCTCCTTTGTTGAGGCGTTTTATGGATAACGTTAGGGTAACTCAACAATAGGAGATTTCTTTATTTTTGTCCATGAATATAGTTCAATAAGTTACAAATATAGAGACTTATGGGATAGAAATTTTCGTAAAAAGATTGATGCAACGCTAGTGGCACATCATGTACTATTGCAGGAATTTCATCAAATAGCGGCTTAAAGAGCAGAAATGGATGCATCCACGCAGCATTTCACTGCTTCATCCATCTTTCACCCGTTTGCCCGCCACCGTTTTTCCCGCATCCACATACTATGTAAACGGGTCATCTCCATCACTTTGCAGTGCCTGTGAGACCCCCCTTTTTTGTGTTCCGGTGTCCTGTAAAAGGTAAAGTATCGTGATAATAAGGCAGTCTTAATAAGAGCGAAAGGCGAGCAGTACCAGCTTAGTTCCGGGGTTTTTTGTTTTTGATATATAAGGATCCTGATTATAGGGAATATATCAGCTTCCCATCACGACTAAAGTGTATGGGAAAATTCAGGATCCGAATTGAAGGGTGCAAGCGCCAATTGGTCCCCAACTACTAAGAAAAATGAATTAGAACCGATTTCAGAATCCATGCAATCCTCGTCATGACAAGGTTTTCTTGAAAAATAAATTGGGCGCCCCTTGCGGGACGCCCTCATGGGAGAGGAGAAACCGGACGAAGAGCTTATGGGGAAACGTAAGTCTTCTCCGCGGTTGTCTACGACATTCAATGATGTCGATACTTTAAGGATTGCCAGCCGGACGAAATATATACATCCCCCGGATAAGTTTTTTTCTTTTTGCGCGATGTCAGCTTCACGATGCGGATTTCATTTTTCAAAAATGGGAAATGTATGTTACGATTAACGACGAATATGCGGCAGAATCGCTGCATGGAAGTTGGCGGAAAGAAGAGAAGGTGAGACAACTGAGAGTAATATCGGGAACGGCCAAAGGCCGTACGCTGAAGCCTGTGCCCGGCATGGGGACAAGGCCGACGACGGATAAAGTGAAGGAAGCGCTGTTCAGCATGATCGGCCCTTATTTCGAGGGGGGACGTGCGCTCGATCTGTTCGCCGGAACGGGCGGCTTGGGAATTGAAGCCTTGAGCCGGGGAGCGGAATGGGCGGTCTTCATCGATAAGGATGCGAGAGCGATCGAGATCGTGCGCGGCAATCTCTCGGCCACGGGGCTGGCCGGCAAGGCCGAAGTGTACCGCAACGATGCGAGACGGGCGCTCAAGGCGCTCGCCAAGCGGAATCTTTCCTTTCATTATGTCTTTCTCGATCCCCCGTACCGGTTGAAGGATGCGGACGAACTGCTGATGGAGATGTGGGATAACGGCCTGCTGAGCGAGGACGCCGTCATTGTCGTCGAGCATGACGCATCCCATTCGTATTCCGAGCGCATTGGTCCGCTCGCGATATGGAAGAAGGCGGATTATGGGGATATCGCGGTATCGATATACCTCGTGGAAGCGGCAGCTTCCGCAGAATAAGGAAGCGATTCTGTTGCAGCCGAACAGAACAACGAGGCGCCTGCCTATGCTTCGATAGGGGCCAAGCGCCTTTGAAGGAGGCTTACGATTTATGACAAATCAATACGAGCATGCATGCCGGTCCCGGACTGCCGTATATCCAGGCAGCTTCGATCCGGTGACGCTCGGACACCTGGATATTATCCAGCGGGCGGCGAAGCAATTCGATAAGCTGATTGTCGCCGTGCTGAACAATTCGAGCAAGAAGCCGCTCTTCTCCATTGAAGAACGGCTTGAATTGCTGCGCACGGTGACGAAGCCGTGGCCCAATGTCGAGGTGGACAGCTTCAGCGATCTGACCGTTAATTATATGGACGCGAAGAACGGCGATGTCATTGTCCGCGGCATTCGGTCGGTCAGTGATTTCGAATACGAGCTGCAGCTGGCATCGACGAATCGGAAGCTCAACCCCCGGGTAGAGACGATTTTCATGATGACGAATCCGAAGTATTCCTATCTCAGCTCCAGCATCGTGAAGGAAATCGCGCGCTATGGCGGCGATATTAGCGAGCTGGTCGCCCCGGAGGTCGAGGCGGCGCTGCGGGATAAATATAAGCGCTGACCAGCGAATCGTGCCGGGACGGCGCTCAGATGCGCTTCCATCGTCCAATCAAGAGCGAGATCGCCATACCGATGAGCAGGAGGATACATAGAACCGGGACAAGCGCCAACGATTGCAGCCATCCTGGCGCCGAAGCGAGCCCGGCAATGGACTGAATCCAGGAGGATGGCTCCTGCGTGAGCCCGTTCTCGGCATCCAGCAGCCGGAACGCCGTCTGCTCCGGCGGCGCAAGCCGCAAAAGGCGGTGAAGCGGGTGCCACAGGACGAAGGTGAGCAGGAAGGCAGACCCGGCATGGAGAAGCCGCATCAGGAAAAAGCGGCTGTACCGCAAATCGGTTCCCCGGGTCAAGCTGTGGACCTGCAGATGCGCGCTGACTCCGCTCCATGCAATGACGGCGCCGATCAGGGCGGTCTGGACAAGCGGGGAGCGGAAGGCGGCCGAGCCGAGCGAATACGCGCCAAGATTCACCTCGAACAGGCCGTTCAGCAGGTAAGCGCCGAATTCCTGGGGGATGGCAAGCCGCAGGACTCGGACAATGACCGAGAACATCATGATATACCCGCCGATCATCATGAGCGTCTGGACGGAAGAAGTGACGGCATCGCCGAGCAGCCGGCCGAACGCGCGTCCGTCCCGGCGATGAGACTGCTCCATCGCCTGCAGCATCCGTTTCCATAGCGGCTTGGGAGCGGCGGCCGCCGTTCGTCGTATCGGAATGCGCTCGGCAGCGGGATGAAAAGCTCCCGCCCAACGCACAATAAGCATCATGAAAAGGGAAGAAACCCAGTGCACGACAGCGATAACGAGCCCCAATTCAGCCTGCTGCAGGAAGCCGACTCCGACGACGGCGATCATGAAAATCGGGCTGGCTGCATGGGTCAGGCCGAGAAGCCGCTCCGCTTCCAGACGTGACAACTCATTGTCTTTCCGCATGCGGACCACGGCTTCGGCGCCGGCAGGATACCCTGCCGTCCAACCGACGGACCAGGCCCAGCCGCCGATTCCGGGAAGCCGGAACAGCGTCCGCATGAACGGATCCAGCAGTACGCCGATGCCATGGACCCAGCCGTAGGCCTTCAACATTTCGGACAGAATGAGGAACGGCAGCAGGGCCGGGAATATAATGGTCCACCATACCTTCAGCCCTTGCAAAGAGGCTTGAAACGATTTATCCGGATAAGCGATGATGCACAGCACCAACAGTACCGCAGAGCCCCCCATGATGAGCGTGGACAGCCGCTGGGAAGCGGGCGATGTGCGGAACGAGAACATGGCGGTCACCCCTTTGGCCGTAAATGAAGAAGCCAGGCTTCAAGCGCATTACGATCTCATGTGTACGTAACAGGGACGGGCTTTAGACCAAATATCGCCGGGCGATCCGAGGGCATAGGGAGGTAGGAGAATGGAAAAGGAGTTCAGATCGTACGGGCGGCCGCGGAATTCTCCCCGCTTCCGGAGTTGGAAGTGGATCTTCGCGGCGATCGTGTTGTTCTATGTCGTTGTATATATGCCGACGCCGTATGTCATTTATACGCCGGGAAGCGCCGAGGAAGTGAAGCCGTTCATCAATGTGGAGGGCGGAGACGAGACGGAGGAGGGCACGTTCCTTCTGACGACGGTGAGAAGAACATATGCCAATCTGGCGCTGATCGCGTGGCGGGCCTTCGATCCGAATGCCGAATTCGGCAAGAAGGAAGATGCGCTTCAAGGCAGAACCGAGCAGGAATATATCAATGAACAGCTCTTCAATATGAGCAACTCGCAGATGGCAGCGATATTGGCCGCCTACAATCAGGTCGGCATTCCGTACGAGATCGAGTCCGAAGGCATTTATGTTCTATTTAACAATAAGCAATTGGCGGATAATGAATTCATTACGAACGACCGGATCATGGAAGTGGAAGGCCAGAAGGTGAACGGCTTCGACGATTTGCAGGCTGCTTTGAAAGGGCGGGCCGCCGGGGAGACGATTCACGCTGTCGTCAAGCGGGAAGGCAAGGTCGTGCAGGTCAAGGCGAAGCTTGTCGAGCTGCCGGATCAGACCGGCAGCGGCAAGAAGCGGATTGGCTTCGGTCTGGCTTACGGGGAGAAAAAGAAGGTCGTGCCCGCGGATAACAAACATAACGTCACCTTCCACGAGTCCGACATCGGCGGGCCTTCGGCGGGCTTGATGTTCACGCTGGAGCTGATCAACCGCCTGACGACGGGGGATCTGACGAAGGGCTACCGGATCGCGGGCACCGGCACGATCGATCCGTCGGGGAAGGTCGGCCCGATCGGCGGCGTGAAGCATAAGGTCGTGGCCGCAGACCGGGAAGGGGCGGTCTTGTTCCTGGTCCCTTCCGGCAACTACGAGGAAGCGAAGGCGAAGATGGACAAGATGAATACGAAGATGAAGCTGGTGAAGGTCGATACGCTGCAGGACGCGCTGGAGGCGGTGAAGCAGTTCCAGCCGGCATCGTAGCATCATATTGGCTTCGGAACCGCCGGATTCCGGGCGGACAACGGTTGGCGCATGCCAGCCGTTGTCGGCGTTATGGGGATTAGAACCGGCGGGGCGGCTCATAATAGTCACGAAAGGCGGCTCTCGCTTCCCAGCCGCGGAACGCGTTGGCATAGACGGCGGTGGCGCGGGCGTCCGCTTCGAGGCCGGCGCGGCCGCCCAAGTGGCTGTTGCCGCGCGTCATGTTGAGGACGACGGGAAGCTCCGCGCAGCGCTTCATCCGCTTCAGCAGATGGCGTCCGCGCTCGGTGAAGCCCAGCACCCGCACGTAAGCGGGACCCGCGGCGAGGGCGTCCGGGCCGAAATGGAATTTATCATGCTGCAGCAAGATATGCGTCAAGGTCCGCATCAATTTGGTCCGCGTATATCGCTTCGTCTTCAGCTTGGCGATCAGCGGCTCGATGCCGGGCTCCTCCAGCGTCTGAAGCGCCTGCTTGATGCGGTGCTCCAGCCCTTCGGTCACCTCCAGAAACCGCGCCAGATCCTCGGGCGGGAGCAGGTAGAGGCGGTAGAACAGCTCGCGGCGGAACGCTTCCCAATCGAGCGGAGCCCAGCCGGAAGCATGCTCGCGCTCCAGGATGCGAAGCGTGCTCTCCGGCACATAACGGGCCGCCGCAGCCAGCTCCCCGGAGCCGGACCAGAGGCGCCGGACCGCGGTGGCGCTGGCGATCGTGCCTTCCGGCGCCTCCGCATCGTGGTAGCCGGCTTCGCGGCGGGGAATCGTCAGCGGCTTCATGTCGCTGTTCAGCCGCCGCATCGCCAGCAAATAGTGCAGCCCGAGCGAATTGTTCGGCTGCGTCAGCCAGTGCGCCGCCGCGCCGGGCTCCGCATGGCTGCCGGCGGCCGCCTCGCCGCCGTCCAGCACCGGCCCGGCCGCGGCGGCGTAGGCGGCCGGATAGCTGCGCCCGGCCTTCAGCTCGGCGCGCAGCCGGCCGGCGAATCCGTCCGGCTCCCGCGCCAGCGCCTTGGCGGCCCCGCGCAGCCGCTTCAGGTCGCCGGATTCGCTGCCGAAGCACAGCGCGTCCACGACGCCGGTCGCCTGCAGCGTCGCTACCGCGCCGTAGGCGAACCATTCGGCCGGCTGGACGGCGTACGCGACCGGCAGCTCCAGCACGAGGTCGACGCCGGCGGCCAGCGCCATATCCGTGCGCGCCCATTTGTCGGCGAGCGCCGGCTCGCCCCGCTGGAGGAAATGGCCGCTCATGACCGCGACGGCGGCTTCCGCCCCGGCCGCCAGCTTCGATTGCTCCAAATGATACAGATGCCCGTTGTGCAGCGGGTTATATTCAACAACGATTCCGACCGTTTTCATATCACTCTTCCTTTCGATCACAGAATAAGGTAAGATGGTGATTCATGGACAGAAAGGTACACAGGCTGCCGCCCGTCCGGAGGGCCGTCGGGCCCGCCGCGGCGCTCCTGAATTTCCCATCCGATCATACCATGAACCGGGAACGATCGGCGAATTTTTGGCGGAGAGGCAGAGGATGTCCCGGCAATCTGTCAAACGAATTTGGTTGACAAAGCATGACGTTAATCGCTATAATTAATTTTGTTTGTTTGGAGTGATGTTATGAACATTCATTTTCGGGACATTGCCGCAAAAGGACAGGAAACACGCATTCAATCGGCATTTTCCGCTAACGATGTGGTTCGGGACCGCAAAGATATTTCCATCCCCGACCCGGTGACCGTGGATTTGACGGCCAGGGCGGAGGGCGAAGGACAGATTGGCGTGCATGGCCAGCTGACCGCGCGGTTGGAATTGGTATGTTCGCGTTGTTTGACGTCGTTTACCGAGACATACGTCATTCCGTTCGATGAGCAATTCAAGCTGACAGACTCTACTGATCTTTCCCCGGAGGAAGAGGAGGACGACGTCATTGCGGTGACGGAAGACCTTATCGACCTGCAGCCTTATGTGGAAGTAGCGCTTCTGCTGGCCTTGCCGTTCGCGCCGCTGTGCGGCGAAGCGTGCAAGGGGTTGTGCCCGACCTGCGGCACGAACCGCAACGAGCAGTCCTGCGGCTGTTCGAACGAGCGCATTGACCCGAGACTGGCGGGGTTACAAGATTTCTTCAAGAAATAAATAGCGACAGTAGAAGTATTCTGTCCAGGAAGAGCGCTGGCCGCGCTTTTTGGACAGCCCTGGAAGAGCACGTAACTTGGGTAAGGAGGTGTAGAACATGGCAGTACCTCAAAGAAGAACGTCGAAGACTCGTCGTGACAAGCGCCGTACGCACTTTAAATTGTCTGTGCCTGGCATGGTGAAGTGCGCACAATGCGGAGAGTTGAAATTGGCTCACCATGTATGCAAAGTGTGCGGAACATACAAAGCAAGAGAGATCATCAAACAATAATGACTCATAAGAAAAGGCAGTGCTTCGCCAATGGTGGGGCGCTGTTTTTTTATAAATCCGGGCGGATTTCATAACTTCTGCTTTTCTTTGCCGGCGATTTTATATATACTGGATTAGTACCAGGTTCTAATGGCTCCTATCAACGGCCTCTTCATTTATGAAGATGAGATAAAGTAATTATTCCGATTATATTCCGAGGCTCCGAAGTCGATGTGACGATCCGGACAACAGGACAAGAAGGTGGTGCGGGGTCATCCAACGTTTGCCGAAGCGACAGCGTCAACAACAGTTGGCGAAAATCATAGAGGAAAATCCGTTTGTAACCGATCAGGAACTGACCCGCATGCTGAAGGTCAGTATCCAGACCATTCGCCTCGACCGGATGGAGCTGGCCATCCCGGAGCTCCGGGAGCGCCTGAAGATGATGGCGGAGCAGACCTACGATCAGGTGCGGTCGCTGCCGCTGCATGAAGTGGTCGGAGATATTGTCGATCTGCAGCTGGATCATAGCGGCATCTCTTATTTCGAGATCCGCGAGGAGCATGTCTTCTCGCGGACGCATATCGCGCGGGGCCATCATTTGTTCGCGCAGGCGAACTCGCTCGCCGTGGCCGTCATCAACGATGAGATCGCGCTGACGGCCACGGCGGACATCCGCTTCATCCGGCCGGTCCGCCTCGGGGAGAAATGCATCGCCAAGGCGTATGTCCGATCCGGCTCGGGGGCACGGAGCAAGGCGAAGGTGGAAGTATTCAGCTATGTCGGCGAGGAGCTGGTGTTCCAGGGCAACTTTATCATATTCCGTTCAGGCGCGATGAACGGCACCGAAGGAGGAGACGAGCATGAGAATCGCCATTGACGCCATGGGCGGAGACCACGCCCCGGAATGCAATGTGCAAGGGGTTCTGGCCGCGGCGCAAGCCTGGTCTGATATCGAGCTGATGCTGGTGGGGGACGAGGCGAGGCTGGAGCCGATGCTGACATCCCGTCCCGCGAATGTCCGCATCGTTCATGCGGCGAGCACGATCGAAGCGGATGACGAGCCTGTCAAGGCGGTCAGACGCAAGAAGGACGCTTCGATGGTTGTCGCCGGACGAATGGTGCGGGAAGGGGAAGCGGACTGCATGATCTCGGCCGGGAACACCGGCGCGCTCATGACGACGGGATTGCTGGTCGTCGGCCGGATGCCCGGCGTCGAGCGGCCGGCGCTGTCGCCGATGATTCCGACGATGGACGGGCGCGGCGTGCTGGCGCTCGATCTGGGGGCGAACATGGATGCGAAGCCGGAGCATCTCGTCCAGTACGCGCTGATGGGGAGCATTTACCGGGAGAAGGTGCACGGCATTCCGAAGCCCCGCGTCGGGCTGCTCAACGTCGGCACGGAAGCGATGAAGGGCAACGATCTGACGAAGCAGGTATATCCGATGCTGGAACAGCTGCCGATTCATTTCGTCGGCAATGTGGAGGCTCGCGATGTGCTGGAAGGCAGCTGCGACGTGCTCGTATGCGACGGGTTCGTCGGCAATGTGCTTCTCAAGTCGCTGGAAGGCACGGCCGGCTCCTTGTTCAGCGTGCTGAAGCAGGAATTTACCCGTTCCTGGTATACGAAGCTGGCAGCCGCGGTGCTGATGCCGGGCTTGAAGCGTCTGAAGAAAATGATGGATTACAAGGAGCACGGCGGCGCGCCGCTGCTCGGGCTGAACGGGCTGGTGCTGAAAGCCCACGGTTCTTCGGACGCGCGGGCGATCGAGAATGCGGTCCGCCAAGCGCGCACGGCGCTGCAGCATGATCTTATCCATACGATTGCAACGGAAATCGGAGGGACTACAAGCGGGAAGTGAGTGGTGCGATAATGAATTTGCGTTCGGTAGGCATTATCGGTACGGGGAAGTACGTACCCGAACGGGTATTGACCAATGAAGACTTGGAAAAGATGGTCGATACAAGTGACGAATGGATTGTAACCCGGACCGGGATTAAAGAGCGGCGGATTGCGGCCGGGCATGAAGCGACGTCGGATTTGGCGTATCATGCCGCCCAGGAGGCGCTGAAGGCGGCCGGAATCACGGCCGAGCAGTTGGATCTGATCGTTGTCACGACGGTTACGCCGGACATGACATTCCCGTCCACGGCCTGTCTGCTTCAGGAACGGCTCGGCGCCAAGCGCGCCGCGGCGTTCGACCTGTCGGCGGCCTGTGCGGGCTTCATTTACGGGCTGGCGAATGCGAGCAACTTCATCGCGATGGGCACCTATCAATATGCGCTCGTCGTCGGGGCGGAATGCTTGTCCCGGATTACGGATTATACGGACCGGAACACATGCATCCTGTTCGGTGACGGCGCCGGGGCCGCCGTGCTCGGTCCGGTTGCGGAAGGACGCGGCTTCCAGTCGTTCGAGCTGGGCGCGGACGGCAGCGGCAAGGAGCTGCTGAAGCTGGAAGGCGGAGGTTCCCGCCACCCGGCATCGCATCAGACGGTGGACGACAAGCTCCATTATATTTATATGAACGGCAGGGAAGTATTCAAGTTCGCGGTGCGCGTCATGGGCAATGCCGCCGACGAAGCGCTCAAAAAGGCGGGCAAGACCAAAGAAGACATCGATCTGCTCATCCCGCATCAAGCGAATACCCGGATTATTCATGCCGCGATTGAGCGCTTGAATCTGCCGGAGGAGAAATGCGTCATCAATCTGCCGAAGTATGCGAACACGTCGGCGGCATCGATACCGCTCGCCTTGGCGGAAGCGGTGGAGGAAGGCCGCGTGAAGGAAGGCGACACGCTTCTTCTCGTCGGCTTCGGCGGAGGCTTGACTTGGTCGGCCTCAGTTATTCAATGGTAATCCGGCGCGATCGCAGCGAAAAATCGCATCCAATCACGGCGCCTTGCCGTAATACGTTATAGACATCAGTCATTGGAAGGAGTGTGCCCTATGGGCAAATTGGCATTTGTCTTTCCTGGACAAGGCTCGCAAGAGATCGGCATGGGCAAGGACGTGTATGATGCCGTGCCGGCGGCGCGGGAAGCGTTCGAGACCGCCGACCGGGTATTGGGATTCCCGTTGACCGAGATGATATTCCAAGGTCCGGAGAGCGACTTGAAGCAGACGTCGAACACGCAGCCGGCGCTGCTGGCGACGAGTTGGGCGCTCTATCAGGCGCTGGAGCGCCATCATATCCGGCCGGATTATGTGGCCGGCCACAGCCTGGGCGAGTATGGAGCGCTCGTGGCCGCGGGCGTGCTCCGCTTCGAGGACGCGATCGCCATCGTGCGCCAGCGCGGCCGGTTCATGGAGCAGGCGGTTCCGAACGGCCAGGGCGCCATGGCGGCGGTGCTCGGCGCCGAACGCGAGCGGCTGGGCGCCCTGTGCGACGATATCTCCGCCGCCGGGACTCCGGTCGAGATGGCGAATCTGAACTGTCCGGGCCAGATCGTCGTGTCCGGATCCCGCGAAGGGATCGATGCGGTGGTCGAGCGCGGCAAGGAAGCCGGAGCGAAGCGGGTCATTCCGCTGGAAGTAAGCGGACCGTTCCATTCCGCGATGATGAAGCCGGCGGCCGAGCGGCTCGGCGAGGCGCTGCGGGCCATCGAGATGCAGGATGCGCGCATTCCTGTCATCGCGAATGTGACCGCCCGTCCGGTCACCGAGGCCGAGCAGATTCGCGGCTTGCTGGTTGAACAGGTATTTTCGCCTGTCCTCTGGGAGGACAGCGTCCGCTATTTGATCGATCAAGGCGTGGATACCTTCGTCGAGATTGGATCGGGCAAGGTGCTGTCCGGTCTCATCAAAAAAATCGACCGATCGGCGCGCATCGTCTCCATCAACAGTCTCGAGGCGATCGAAGCGTACGAATGACCGCTCGGACGGCTGCGGCGATGCGGTAAGCGCATAGAAGGCGCACTGCCCGTCTGACATCATCTCGTGTCCAAGCCGATAGAGCATACAGACGACTTGAATCGAAGATTTTGTGAAGGGGGAATACCGATGTCCAACTTGGAAGGAAAAACGGCGCTTGTCACAGGAGCGTCCCGCGGTATCGGCCGGGCGATTGCCATTCATTTGGCGGAAGCCGGCGCCGATGTCGTCGTCAATTATGCCGGCAGTGAAGCGGCGGCGGCCGAGACGGCGGCAGCGATTGCGGCCCTTGGACGCAAGGCTGTCACGGTGAAGGCCAACGTCGGCAAGATGGAGGAAGCCGAGCAACTTGTGAAGACTGCATTGGAACAATTCGGAAAAATTGACATTTTGGTGAATAATGCCGGCATTACAAGAGATAATTTAATTATGCGGATGAAAGAAGAAGAGTTCGATCAGGTGATTGAGACGAACCTGAAGGGCGTCTTCAACTGCATCAAAGCCGTGACGCGCCCGATGATGAAGCAGCGTTCCGGCCGCATTATCAACATCTCGTCCGTCGTCGGCGTGCTGGGCAATCCCGGACAAGCCAACTACGTGGCGGCCAAGGCGGGCGTCATCGGCTTGACGAAGGCGTCGGCCCGCGAGCTCGCTTCCCGGGGCATTACCGTCAACTGCGTCGCGCCGGGATTCATCGAGACCGATATGACCGACGTGCTGCCGGAAGACATGAAAGCGCAGCTGCTCGGCCAGATTCCGCTGGGCAAGCTTGGCCAGCCGGCGCATATCGCCAAGGCGGTTCGCTTCCTCGCTTCGGAGGATGCGGAGTACATGACCGGCCAGACGATTCACGTCGATGGCGGCATGTATATGTAGGGCTTTTCAGTCTATGAATCCATGGACTTTAAGCATTATTTTGTAAGAGGTTTTGATATGGTAATTTAAAATGTTTTTTCGTATAATACCAAGGAGGAGGTGAACCGGATGTCAGCAGAAGTGTTTGAGCGAGTGAAGCGCATCATCGTTGAGCGCCTTGGCGTAGATGAAGCGGAAGTAACACTGGAAGCATCTTTTAAAGATGATCTTGGCGCTGATTCCCTCGATGTTGTGGAATTGGTCATGGAATTGGAAGATGAGTTTGATATGGAAATCTCTGATGAAGACGCAGAGAAGATTACTTCGGTAGGAGAAGTAGTGAATTACATACAATCTCATAAGTAAGCAGGTAGTGAGTCCCGTTCAAGCAGTAACGGGACTTCTCCTCATTTACGTTGTATGTAGCGCGTTGTCTACCTAGGGATGCGCTTGATGTATAGAACTCGGAACTGATAATAGAGGTGATACGCGTTGAAACAGAGGGTTGTAGTGACCGGGATGGGAGTGGTAACGGCTCTCGGCTCGGACCTCGATACGTTGTGGAGGAGCCTGATGGAAGGCAAGTCAGGCATTTCGCAGATCGAGGCGTTCGATACGACTGATTACCCGACGAAGATCGCTGCTTCCGTGAAGGATTTCAATCCGGAAGACTATATAGATAAGAAGGAAGCGCGCCGTATGGACCGCTTCGTTCAATTCGGCATCGCCGCGAGCAAGAAGGCGCTGGACGACGCCAAGCTGGACATGGACCGGACGAATCGGGATCGGGTCGGCGTCATCGTCGGTTCGGGCATCGGCGGACTGGGAACTTGGGAAGATCAGCACCGCGTTTTGATGGAAAAAGGGGTTAAGCGAGTCAGTCCCTTCTTCATTCCGATGATGATCGCGAACATGGCGTCAGGCCATATCTCGATGATGATCGGCGCGCGCGGCCCGAATACGGCTGCCGTATCCGCATGCGCGACCGGGACCCACTCGATCGGCGATGCGTTCAAGATCATCCAGCGCGGCGATGCCGACGTCATGATCTGCGGCGGTGCGGAAGCGACGATCCGTCCGATCGGCATGGCCGGATTCTGCGCGATGCGCGCCATGTCCACGCGCAATGACGAGCCGGAACGCGCGAGCCGGCCGTTCGATATCGACCGCGACGGCTTCGTGATGGGCGAGGGCGCCGGCGTGCTCGTTCTCGAGTCGCTGGAGCACGCGCTGCAGCGCGGAGCCCGCATCTATGCGGAGGTAGCCGGCTACGGCATGAGCGCGGAAGCGCATCATATTACGGAGCCGGATCCGGAAGGTCCTGCGCTCTGCATGACGAGAGCGATTCAGGATGCGGGATTCGAGCCGGAGCGGATCGATTATATTAACGCGCACGGAACGTCGACCCCGGTCGGGGACAAATCGGAAACCCGGGCCATCAAGGCCGCATTGGGTGACCATGCAAGGAATGTAGCGATTAGTTCTACGAAGTCGATGACAGGACACTTGCTTGGTGCAGCCGGCGGAGTAGAAGCCGTCATCTGCGCATTGACGCTGCAGCATGGCATGATTCCGCCAACAATCAACTTAGAGAATCAGGATCCGGAATGCGACCTGGATTACGTGCCGAATGTGCCGCGCAAGGCGGACGTCCGCACGGCCATGTCGAACTCATTCGGCTTCGGAGGGCATAACGCGACCGTTGTATTAACGAAATACGAAGCGTAAGGAGTCAGACTGTTGAGTGTAGAATTGAAGCAGTTACAGCAGAAACTGAACATTCATTTCCGAAACAGGCAGCTGTTAAAGCAGGCGTTTACCCATGCTTCCTACGTAAACGAACATCGCTTCGGTCAGCACCAAGACAATGAACGCCTGGAATTTTTGGGCGATGCTGTGTTGGAGCTGACAGTGTCCGAATTTTTGTTCCATCAATGTCCGACACGGCCCGAAGGAGAACTGACCAAGATGCGCGCATCGATCGTCTGCGAGCCTTCCCTCGTCAAATTCGCCAATCAGCTGCAATTCGGCAAGTATGTGCTGCTCGGCAAAGGCGAGGAGCTGACCGGAGGGCGGACACGCCCAGCGCTGCTGGCCGATGTGTTCGAATCGTTCATCGGTGCATTGTATCTCGATCAAGGGCTGGAGCCTGTGCGGGAGTTTTTGCGGAATCATATTTTTCCGCAGATCTCGCTTGACGGCAAGCTGCAGACGAATGATTACAAGACGCAGCTGCAGGAGCTCACGCAGCACCACAACCTGGGGGCGCTTGAGTATCGTATCGTAGAGGAACGCGGACCTGCGCATGAACGGGAGTTCGTGTCCGAGGTTCACATGGGAGAGACCTGTCTGGGCCGCGGAGTCGGCCGCTCCAAGAAAGAAGCGGAGCAGCAGGCTGCGGCTGAAGCCCTCGAGCATTTGGTTATTCCGAAATCATAAGGTACTGTTAGGCCGGCGGGACGCTGCCGGCCGGTTTCGCAGAAAGAGCAAAGAGCAGCGCGCGAGACGGAACGGATGCCATTCCGTGACAGGCTGGTTTTTGCTCTTTCTTTGTCCAGAGCGGGGGCTTGGCCAGGCAGCATGGACAACCGGATGGAGAGGGCTGATTCGGGATCGCGATATGGTACAATAAATATTGAGGTGAATGAGGAACGATGTTCTTAAAACGGTTAGAACTGGCGGGCTTTAAGTCGTTCGCGGACCGAACGGAGTTGGAGTTCGTTCAGGGAATTACCGGTGTCGTCGGCCCGAACGGCAGCGGCAAAAGCAATATATCAGACGCCATCCGCTGGGTGCTCGGCGAACAGAGCGCCAAATCGCTGCGGGGCGGCAAGATGGAGGACATTATCTTTGCGGGCAGCGATGCGCGGAAGGCGGTGAACTTCGGGGAAGTCTCGCTGACGTTGGACAATAGCGACGAGACGCTCGGTCTGGACTTCCATGAAGTGACGGTCACCCGGCGTGTTCACCGCTCGGGGGACAGCGAATATTTTATCAACAAGCAGCCCTGCCGCTTGAAGGATATTACCGAATTGTTCATGGATACGGGCATCGGCAAGGAAGCCTATTCCATTATCGGACAAGGCCGGATCGAAGAGATTCTGAGTACGCGTTCCGAAGATCGGCGCGGTATTTTCGAGGAAGCGTCCGGCATTGTGAAGTACAAGTCCCGCAAGCGGGATGCGAAGAAGAAGTTGGATGACACGGAGCAGAATCTGCTGCGCATTCACGATCTGGTCGTGGAGCTGGAGGATCAGATTGGACCGCTCAAGGAGCAGGCCGAGAAGGCGCGCCATTTCAAGCAGCTCAAGGAATTGCTGAAGACGAAGGAAATCGCCGTCTACGTTCATCAGATCGAGCAATTGCACGCTTCCTGGCAGCAGGCCAATGCGAAGCTGTCCGAACTGAAGGAACGGGAGCTGGCGTTGTCCACGGTCGTAAGCGAGCATGATTCGAAGCTGGAAGTGCACCGGGTCGAGCTGCGGAAGCTGGAGGAAGAACTGGAGCGGCTGCAGGCGACGCTGCTGCATTACAGCGAGGAGTATGAGAAGTGCGAGGGCCAGGGCGAGGTGCTCCGCGAGCGCAAGCGCAACCTGGTCGCGAATGAGCAGCAGATGCGGGCCAGCCTGGCGACAACATCGGAGCGGATGCGGACGAAGCAGCTGGAGGTTCAGGCCGTCCGCGAGAAGCTGCTGTCGCTGGAGAGCGAGCTCGTCGAGACGAAGGGGCTCATCCATGCGGAGGAGGCGCGGCTTGTCGGCGTAACCGGCGGGACGAGCTCCGATGCGGAAGAGAGCTTGAAGGGCGAACTGCTCGACATTATGAACCAGATGGCCCAGCAGCGCAACGATATCCGCTATTACGATCAGCAGAAGGAATCGCTGGACAAGCGGCTGCACAAGATGAAGCAGGGCCGTACGAAGCGGGAGCAGGAGCAGGCCGATCTGCGCAAGCGGATGGAAGATGCGAAGCGGCGCATGGAGACCATGGCCGAGGATCTCGCGTACATACGGAACCGGTATTTGCAGGAGAGCGAGCAGCTGAAGAAGGACGAAGCGCTGCTTGGCGAGACCGAGCAAGCGGCTCGCAAATGGCAGCAGCAAGCCGATGCGCTCGTGTCGCGCCGCGATACGATGAAGGAGCTGGCGAATGACTACGACGGCTTCATGCTCGGGGTCCGTGAGGTCCTCAAGGCGGCCCGGCGCAACAGCCTTCAGGGCGTTCACGGGGCGGTAGCCGAGCTGATTCGGGTGCCGGAAGAGCTGGAGACCGCGGTCGAGACCGCGCTTGGCGCGGCGCTGCAGCACATCGTCATGGAAAATGAAGCCGTATCCCGGGCCGCCATTACGTTCCTGAAGCAGCGGCAGCTGGGACGGGCCACGTTCCTCCCGCTCGATGTCATCCGGAGCCGGACGATGAATGAGTCGGATCGCCGGGCTGTGGAAGGCGCCGCAGGATATATCGGCATCGCTGCCGATCTGGTGCGCAGCGACAAAGCCTATGCGAATGTGGTCGGAAGCCTGCTCGGCAATGTCGTGCTGGCGGAGACGCTGGAGGATGCGAACCGGATTGCGGCCCGCCTGCAATACCGCTACCGTATCGTGACCCGCGAGGGCGACGTTGTCAACGCGGGCGGTTCCATGACCGGGGGCAGTCTGAACAAGAAGAATGCCAACCTGCTCGGTCGTCAGCGCCAGCTCGAACAGCTCGACGCCGATATCAAAGCGACGGACAAGCAGTTAGCGAAGCTCAATGAATCGGTTGCCGAGTTGAAGAAGCGAACGACCGCGGCCGTCAAGCGGCTGGATGATCTGCGCGAGCAGGGCGAGAGCAAGCGCATCAGCGAGCAGCAGCTGGCAAGCGAGCTGACCCAACTGGAGAAGGAAGAGCGGCAGCTCGCTGAATTGCTGGAGATGGAAGGCCAGGAGCTGGCCCATGCCGCCGAGGAAATGGCGACCCTGGAGTCCGGGCGCAGAACGGCGGAGCTGCGGCTCTCTGAGCTGAAAATCGAGGAGGATCGTCTCCACGTCGCCATCGAGAGGGCCGAATCGGCGCGCAAGGCGAACGAATCGGCCAAGGAGGAACTGCAAACCCAACTGACCGACATGAAGGTTCGCCAGGGCAAGCTGGAGCAGGAGACGTTCTCTCTTCAGGAGCGCTTGAAGCGGGTAGAGGAAGAGGCTCATGGCTATGAGCAGGAATATACGCAGCTCACCCAGAGCTTGATTCAAGTGCAAATCGATCTCGAGACGGCAGAGCGCGAAGCGATGAAGCAGACGGAGGATCTGAATCATTTCGGCGTGAAGAAGCAGGAGACCGGGCAGCAGATCGAGTTCAAGCGCGCGGATCGCGCCGCTTCCCTGGAACGGCTGGAGCTTGCCGAGAGCGATACGAAGGAGCAGCGCACCGAGTTGAAGCAGGTGGAAGAGGCAATGCGCCAGACCGAGATCCAGGCGAACCGGTTGGATGTCGAGCTCGACAATCTGCTGCGCAAGCTGAGCGACGAATACGAGATTAGCTTCGAGCTGGCGAAGCACCGCTATGCGGTGCCGGACGATATTGAGGCCGCCCAGCAGGAAGTGCGTGACCTGAAGCGCCAGATCTCTGCGCTCGGAGAAGTCAATCTCGGAGCTATTGAAGAATTCGAACGAATCAATGAAAGATATCAATATTTGAGCGAGCAAAAAGACGATCTGATCGAAGCGAAAACGGCGCTGTATCAAGTCATCCGCGAAATGGAAGACGAGATGTCGAAGCGGTTCAAAGCGACCTTCGATGAGATCCGCCAGCGGTTCGTCGTCGTCTTCGCCAAGCTGTTCGGCGGCGGACGTGCCGATCTGGTGCTGCTTGAGCCGGATAACATTCTGGAGACCGGCATCGATATCGTAGCGCAGCCTCACGGCAAGAAGCTGCAAAATCTGCAGCTATTGTCCGGCGGGGAACGCGCGCTGACGGCCATGGCGCTATTATTCGCCATTCTCCATGTGAAGCCGGTGCCGTTCTGCGTGCTGGATGAGGTGGAGGCGGCACTGGATGAAGCCAATGTGGCGCGGTTCGCCCAGTATTTGCGCGAATTCGCGGAGGTGACGCAGTTCATCGTCGTTACCCACCGCAAAGGCACGATGGAAGAAGCGGATGTGCTGTACGGCGTGACGATGGAGGAAGGCGGCGTATCCAAGCTGGTCTCCGTCAAGCTGGAAGATGAAGAAGCTATCATTGTATAAGGAGCGGGGGAGCTATGAGTTTTTTCAAAAAATTGAAGGAAAGCATCGCATCCAAGACCGAATCGGTTACGAACAAGTTCAAGGAAGGCTTGGAGAAAACGCGCAAAGGATTGGTCGAGAAAGTCTCGGATCTTATTACGCGGCGCAAAAAGATTGATGAAGCGTTCTATGAAGAGCTGGAAGAGATTCTGATCGGCGCGGACGTAGGCGTCACGACCGTCATGAACCTGATTGACGATCTGCGCCTCGAAGTGCGTCAGCGCAAAATCGAGGACGCGGCGGAACTGCAGCCCGTGCTGTCGGAAAAGCTGATCGAGCTGCTGCGCGGCGACGAATCGAACAAGCTGAACATGAATCCGAACGGAATGACCGTCATTCTGTTCGTCGGCGTGAACGGCGTCGGCAAGACGACGACGATCGGGAAGCTGGCTTACCGCTTCAAGCAGGAAGGCAAGTCCGTGCTGCTTGCGGCCGGTGATACGTTCCGCGCCGGAGCGATTGAGCAGCTGGAAGTGTGGGGACAGCGCGTCGGCGTAGATGTCATCAAGCAGCAGGCCGGTTCGGACCCGGCTGCGGTCATGTATGACGCCGTGCAGGCCGCCAAGCAGCGCAATGTCGATGTGCTGCTGTGCGATACCGCCGGCCGACTGCAGAACAAGACGAACCTGATGGAAGAGCTGAACAAAATTTTCCGCGTCATCCGCCGCGAGATTCCGGATGCGCCGCATGAAGTGCTTATGGTCCTCGATGCGACGACAGGCCAGAACGCGCTCAGCCAGGCGAAGCTGTTCGGCGAGAAGAGCGGCGTGACCGGCCTCGTGCTCACGAAGCTGGACGGAACCGCCAAGGGCGGCATCGTCATCGCGATCCGCCAGGAGCTAAGCCTCCCGGTCAAGTTCGTCGGCTTGGGCGAGAAGATGGAGGACCTGCAGGAATTCGATTCCGAGCAGTTCGTTCACGCCCTGTTCGCCGGACTCATCCAGGAGGCAGAAGAGCAAGAGGCGCAGGAACAGCAATCATCATGATGCGAGCAACATGCGTCTGGTTTAAAATAAATTGACCCAGAAGACGTCCCGGTAAGGGGCGTCTTATTTTGTGCCACAGCTACAGGCGACCGTACAGGTGTCAACCCGCATGTAACTACGCTCTCGCCACATGTGCCCATACTCCCACTTGGTCATGAGCGGTCTATGTATTACGCCACTTATGCGCACTCTCCCACTCGGTCAGGAGCGGTCTATGTGTTACGCCGCTTACATGCATTCTCCCATTCGGTCAGGAGCGGTCTATGCGTTGCGTCCCTTACGTGCAGTCTTCCACTCGGTCAGGACCGGTATATCGTGTTACGCTGATTACATGCACTGTCCCACTCGGTCAGGACCGGTATATCGTGTTACGCTGATTACGTGCACTGTCCCACTCCGTCAGGAATGGGATATGTGTAGCGCCGCATATATGCACTCTCCCATTCGGTCAGAAGTGGTCTATGCGTTTCGCCGCATACATGCACTCTCCCGATCGGTCAGGAGTGGTCCATGTGTTATGCCACTTATGCGGACTCTCCCACTTGGTCAGAATCGGTCCATGTGTTACGCCACCTATGCGCACTCTCCCACTCCGTCAGGAGAGGTAAATGTGTCATGCTGTTTACGTGTACACTCCCATTTAATCAGGAAAGGTATGCTTTTCAGCGCTAACGAGCCTCTCCCAATTCCCCCTCAAAGTGACATGAGTAGCCGTGAACGGAAATCTGAGCTGTGGGGATATTGCTTCAATAACTATCCGAATGGGGCTGACCTGACTCGATGGGAGAATGATGAAAAGAGCCAACAAAAGGCAGGAACCGCTCAGACGACAGAAGGCTGAAATGAGTAGCCGTGAACGGAAATCTGATCCGAGGGGACATTGCTTCAATGACTATCCGAATGGAGCTGACCTGACTCGATGGGAGAATGATGAAAAGAGCCAACAAAAGGCAGGAACTGCTCAGACGACAGAAGGCTGAAATGAGAAGCCGTGAACGGAAATCTGATCCGAGGGGACATTGCTTCAATGACTATCCGAATGGAGCTGACCTGACTCGATGGGAGAATGATGAAAAGAGCCAACAAAAGGCAGGAACTGCTCAGACGACAGAAGGCTGAAATGAGAAGCCGTGAACGGAAATCTGATCCGAGGGGACATTGCTTCAATGACTATCCGAATGGAGCTGACCTGACTCGATGGGAGAATGATGAAAAGAGCCAACAAAAGGCAGGAACTGCTCAGACGACAGAAGGCTGAAATGAGAAGCCGTGAACGGAAATCTGATCCGAGGGGACATTGCTTCAATGACTATCCGAGTGGGGCTGACCTGACTCGATGGGAGAATGATGAAAAGAGCCAACAAAAGGCAGGAACTGCTCAGACGACAGAAGGCTGAAATGAGAAGCCGTGAACGGAAATCTGATCCGAGGGGACATTGCTTCAATGACTATCCGAGTGGGGCTGACCTGACTCGATGGGAGAATGATGAAAAGAGCAACAAAGGCAGGAACCGCTCAGACGACACGAGGTTAAAAAGCACAATGGACGGATGGTATCTGAGCCGAAGGGAGAGTACCCTGAAGGGCGGGTCGTTGGGGAGAAATGCTGGAAATTTGCCAGATTGGTTGGACGTGAAGTGGAATAGGTTGTGTTATGATGAGGGGGGAGAACGATGGAAAGCTGGTGCTGCATTTGAGGATTTTTCGTGGTCTAGTCTATCTTATTATTCTGTTTGTACTTTGGGCGATCCTGATCAATATTTGGGAGCCTGCTGCTTATATTTTTGTGCCATTGCTTGCATTTGTGCTGTTTTCCGGATTGAAGAACAGAGCAGTGTCGGGCGACGAAGCAGGCCGATACAATGAGCAGCCGGAAACCCGGAATGAATGGGACGAGCGTGACAATGATGAAGATGAGTACGATGAAGATGAGTACGATGAATATGATGAGCATGAAGGGGATGTAGAAGAAGAGGACGAGGACGAAGAAGACGAGGAGTACGACGAACTCGTCGAGGATGCGGCCGTCATCGTAGCCCAGGCAGGTTGATGCTTCTTGTGAACTGCTGGAGGCCAAGCTTGAAATCGAAAGGGAAGACGCCGAGTACATAATGAATGAATTGGAGGAGTATGGAATTGTCGATGAGGCTTCAAGCGACAGTTCCATACGCAAGGTGCTCTTGACGCCGGCGGGTGTAAAGGCACTCGTGAACTCATGGCATGAGTATGAAGATGATGAAGAGGAATACGACGGAGACGACGAGGACGAGGCTGTTTGGCATAGCCTGGGAGATGAACGGGTAAAAAATGCCGCAGCAATCGTGGTGAATTCGGGCTATGCCTCGGCGGATCTGCTGCAGTCTCACCTTGCTGTGGACAGGGATAGGGCAGTCGAATTGCTTCATGTTTTGGAAGCTTGCCATATCGTTGGTTCCGCAGAGGGACATCGCACCGAACGAAGCGTGCTAGTGACACCTGCGTGGCTGGATAGAGTAATCCGGGAACTGTTTGAGGAAAAAGTAGCTATGAATGGGCTAGAAGGGTTGCTTCAGCAACTGGACGCTCTTCATGGCATGGAGGCGGCCAAGCAGCATGTCCGAAAACTGGTTCATGTGCTGTCAGAGATGAACGGGCGGGAGGACCTCGGGTTCGATACCTATGAACTGCGGATGAATATGATTTTTGCCGGCCTGCCGGGCATGGGACAGATGACAATCGCGCGTATTCTCGGCAAATTATTATATGAGTTGGATGTTCTCTACGAAGGGGAGGTTGTGGAGATTTCTTTCTGCGAACTGCTAGGGTCAGATTCGTTCGCAACCTCCACAAAGGTCAACGATGCTCTTGACGATGCTTCCGGCAATGTTGTCGTCATTGCGGATTTATACCGGCTGGCTGAGCCGGGAGCGCCGGAGCAAGGCAGTGAGGCGATCCATTCGCTGTTAAGCTATCTCGATCAGTCCAACGGGGATATCGTTGTCATTTTGGCCGGGCCGCCGAATAAGTTAAATAGCTTACTCGATAATTATATCGGAATCCGGACCTTTTTCCCGTATTTGATTCCCTTCTTGCGAACGGCGACGATAGCCGACGGGAACATTCCGGATGAGGCGACAGATCGTTTTCATCAGTCAAACGATCTTCCTTCCCTCCGGAACAAATTGTGCCCGAAATAACGCCCGTAGTCTCACCGCCACGGGAGCATGCGGGAACGAAGTCTGTTGCTCGGCAAACCGAACCGGTTCAGCAGAACGAGGATAGTCTTGAGCAGGGCGTAGTTCGGCAGAGAGAGGATAGAAGTGAGGAGGATGTAGTTCGGCAGAGCTGGGATAGAACTGAGAAGGATTTAATTCAGAACGAGGACAGGCGGACGTGCAGATCGATCAGTCGAAATGCACGATGGAGACGAGTCTGAAGCGGTCGATGCTGTGCTTGCGCCAGCACGCGCTCATCGGCAAGCGGGTGCTCTGCATCGGCGACGACGATCTGGTCAGCATCTCGCTCGGCCTGCTGCTGAAGCGGCTGTTCCCGGGGAAAATCAGCCTGAGGACCGAGATTCATGTCGTCGATTTCGACGAGCGCTTTCTGCAATATATTCGCGATGTCGCGGAGCGGGAGCAGCTGCCGATTCTGTGCCGCCATGCCGATCTCCGTCACCCGCTGCCGGAAGCGCTGCACGGCCGCTTCGATTGCTTTTTTACGGATCCGCCGTACACGATGCAGGGCATGAGCTTGTTCCTGTCCAGGGGCATCAGCGCCCTCAAGCGGAGCAAAGGGCTCCCCATATTTCTGTCGTTCGCGCACAAGCCGCCCGGCTTCACGCTGGCGATGCAGCAGGAGTTCATCCGCATGGGATTGATGGTGCAGGAGATGATCCCGCATTTCAATGAATATGAAGGCGCGCAAATGATCGGCGGACGCGGGCAAATGATTGTGCTGAAGTCGACGGAGCAGACCGTTCCGGGATTCGAGGAACGCTGTGAAGGGGCGATCTACACCGGTGAAATCAGGCGGACGGAGCGCCTGTACCGCTGCAAGCAATGCAACGGCACGGTCAGGGTCGGCCAGGACTTGGAGATTGGCACGATTGAACAGTTGAAGCAGCGCGGCTGCTCGCGCTGTGGGGGCTTCACCTTCGAGCTAGTGGAAAAAAAGCAGAGCGGCAAAACGGAGGAATCCGCACCGTTCGCGGCTCATCAGCGGCAACAAGAATAGTTGAACGCGGTGGAAAGAAATAAACACCGTTCTGCCCGGAGGAAGGGCGGAACGGTGTTCCCTATGCGGCTCACGCGCGGATAGTCTCCCGTGTCCGGACAGAGCAGGGTTGGTCCGGCGACGAGCCGGCGCCGGACAAGGCGCCGCACTCCCGGAACGCGAAATGCCTGCACCCTTGACAGCGTGCCATACTGATGCGCGTCAAGGCATAGTCGATGGCGGCGCCCGTCCGATCGAAGAAATGGTCGGCCCCGATGCGATCGGCCAGTCCGGTCCGGGACAGCAGCGTCCGCGGCTGGTCATGGATGCCGGTCACGAGCACGATGCCGCCTTGATCCTGCACGCGGCCGACGAGAGCCGACAGATTCGATTCGGCGGTCGTATCCATGTACGGGACACGGCCCATGCGCAGAATCAGTACGAGCGGAGTGTCTGCGGACTGATCGGCGAGCGACTGCTCGAATGACTGGGCCGCTCCGAAGAATAGCGGCCCTTCGACCGTGAACATGCTGATTTGCGGGCAATGCCGTCCGTCTTTCACGATTCGGGAAGAGACCTTGGCCTTCCGGTCGGCCGGATCGGGCAGCACTTTGGCGACCTTGACGCCTTCGCTCATCCGCTTCACGAACAGAACGACGGCCAGCACGAGCCCGGCCTGCACCGCCACCGTCAGATTGAAGAAGACGGTCAGCAGGAAGGTGACGGCCAAAATGAGCGAATCGGCGGTCCGTGTCCGCAAAATATGAACAAAAGCTTTGCGCTCGCTCATGTTCCAGGCGACGACCATCAGAATCGGCGCCATGGCGGCGAGCGGAATATTCGAGGCGTACGGCGCGAAGAACAGCAGCACCAGCAGCACGACAAGCGCATGCACGGCGCCTGACACGGGAGATACGGCACCGTTCCGGATATTGGTCGCCGTCCGGGCGATAGCACCGGTCGCGGGGATGCCGCCGAATAGCGGCGCGATCATGTTGGCGATTCCCTGGCCCACGAGCTCGCGGTTGCTGTTGTGCCGATCGCCCGTCATGCCGTCGGCGACGACAGCCGACAGAAGCGATTCGATGCCGCCGAGCATGGCGATCACGAAGGCGGGCTGCAGCAGATGGACGATGCGATCCCAACTGACCGCCGGCACCCGGAATTCGGGCAAGCCAGCTGGAATGTCGCCGAAGGTCGAGCCGATCGTGGCGACTTGGCCCGGGAAGAACCAGGCGGCAGCCAAGCTGGAGATGAGCAGCCCGATCAGCGATCCGGGAATGCGGGGCAGCCATCTCGGCGTGATCAGCAGGACGGCAAGACAGAGAGCGGCGGTCAATACGCTATATAAATTGAGGGACGGCAGCTGCAGGACAAGGGTCCGCAGGTCGGCGACGAAGCCGCCCTGCTTGTCAACGTGCACGCCGAGGAAATCGGCGATCTGCCCCGTAAAGATGATGACTGCGATCCCGGAGGTGAAGCCGATCGTGACCGGCCGCGGGATGAATCGGATGACGGCTCCGAAGCGGAGCAGCCCCATCAGCACGAGCATGAGCCCAGCCATGAAGCCGGCGATGAGCAGGTTTTCGTAGCCATACTGCAGGACAATGGCGAACAAAATCGGAATGAACGCCCCCGTCGGCCCCCCGATCTGGAAGCGCGAACCGCCCAGCAGCGAAATAATCAGACCCGCCACGATCGTCGTATAGAGTCCGTACTCCGGCTTGACGCCCGAAGCAATGGCAAACGCCATCCCTAACGGAATGGCGACAATGCCGACAATGCTTCCGGAAATCAAATCTTTCTTTAGTGACTGCACGGTATATCCGGCATAACGTCCGCGCAACAACGGTTTCATTCACTTCCCCACCATTTCTAAATATCTGATTATTTGAATATATAAAAAATCATATATTTCATTTCCGCTTCTGTCAAAGCCGGTGTAGCGCCGTGTATGGCGTCCAGAAAGGGAAAAGAGAGGAAACTCGAGTCCGTTACTCGAATCCCTCTCTTTTATGAAGATTCTTGCTTTTTGATGTTTTGCAGCATCGAAATCGAGTTGACAAGATGATTGTCGAAGATGCGCTTCGCCGCCTGGAGCAGATCCTTAATCATCGGATCGCGCAGAGAATAAATAACCGAGGTTCCGTCCTTGACGCCGTAGACGACGTTCTTGCCGCGCAGGACGGCCAATTGCTGCGAGACGGCCGATCCTTCGATGCCGAGGATCGACTGGATTTCGTTCACCGTCTTGTCGCCCTCGCATAGAACCTCCAATATTTTAATTCTCAAGGGGTGTGCCAGCGCTTTGAAAAACTCGGCTTTGAACTGTTGAATGTCCGGATACATGGCGTACTCCCTTTGTCATGGAAAGAGTAGATATAGAATAGTGTACCACAAAACGGACGCTTCTGGAAAAGAAGCATGAAGACCGATGATGCCGCGGTCTCATCAGGATGAGAGCGGCGGGGAATCATGGCCCTCTGCCGCCGCGTGCTTCTTCTTCAAAATAAATCCGGTGCTCGCCGAGAGCAAGTACATCGTCCCTCCAACGATATATACCGCCTGCGGTCCCCACCTATCGGCCACCGTTCCGGCGAACAGCATAGACACCCCGAACAGGACATAGTTGATCGTGCTCTGCGCCGCGAATACATTCGGCTGCTCGGCGAGCGGAGTGTATTGCTGGACATACGTCCGCTGGGCGATATCGCGCAGCTGGTAGAACGGGCCCATCAGCAGGACAATGGCCAGGGCGATGAAGGCCTGCGTAGTGAATGCGTAGCCGTAAGCGAACAGGCTCACGCCGAAGGAACCGATAATAATGGCGCTTACGAGATGGCGGTGGATCAGGGCGGATAGCTTGAGCGTAATCAGCCCGCCGATAATGGTGCCTGCATAGTAGGCGGCGTTGATATAGCCCCACCACGCTTCATCCTTCTGCAGCACTTCCTGCGCGAAGACGAGGGTGACGCCGCCAATCCAGATGCCGCCCGCGATTCCTTCGACGATATCCATCCACGTTATGATCCGCATCTGCGGATGCGTGAACAGAAAGGTCCAGCCGGCCAGCATGGAGCGGGAGCCTTTGGCCTTCCGTTCGATCTGTTCCTGATGGGACAGGCGGACGAGGAAAAGGCAGCCGAGGAGCAGCAGCCCGGAAGACAACTGCAGCACGATCGAGTGGCCGAGCTTGGCGACGAGTATGCCGCCGGCGGTCCAGCCGAGCAGCGACAGCATCTGCATGCTGGTGAAGACGAGGCTGTTGGCCTGCACGCGCTTGTCCTCTTCGACAAGGCGCGGATAGAGCGCATTGGCCGCGGCGGAGGCGCAGCCTTCGACATAGCCGATTAGCACGATGCCGCCGAACGCATACCCGAGAAACGCGGACGCAGGCAGCATCGCGGACAGGGGCGCCAGAGAGAAGGCGACAAGAGCGGACAGCGCGCATTGGAGCACCAGAAATAGCCGCGTCACGTTGGCGACCGTCAGCTTCGTGTACCAGAACGGGAGCGAGAAGCTGCTCGACAGCACGGCGATGGAGCGGACGAAGGAGACCGCTCCGGCGAAGGCCGCCGACCCGGTCAATTGGTATACGGCGGCGATCAACGTCATCATATAGAGCGATCCGGCCAGATTGGCGAACGATCGGCTCGATAATAGCGAGTAAAAGGAACGATTCAAGCAAACACCTCATTGCATCGGCGGTTCGCGCGGAAGGCGTGGAGCCGGCATTGGCGAAAGCCGTCTCGAAAGTAATTTTTTCCTATTATAACAAGTTGGGAAAATCATGCTACTTATTTTTAGTAATAATTATTCTACTTTATTACACGGCATCAGCTTTTTTCTTTGAACTGTCTTTCCTTTATTCGATGTCCCTGATATATTAAATCGTAAATCATAATATATTTTTGAAAAAAAATTTCAGAATGCAATTGCTAGGGCGTGTATGCAAACCTTAAGCCAACCAGATCATGGAAGAGGCCAGCTTTAAGAAGGCAACAAAAGTACAGGCCAATTTATCGTACCGAGTTGCCAGCCGACGATTATGTTTGAGTTTGTTGAACAGGCATTCGACCAGATGACGCTCTTTATACAACCACCAGTCGGTTGTACGTTGGATCGTGCGATTCTTCTTACTGGGAATGACGGAATGGGCCAGTTTCTCTTCCAAAAGCGCAATGATTTTATCGGTATCGTATCCGCGATCCGCCAAAACATGTTTACCTTGTATGTCTTGGGTTTGCAGGATCTCATAACCCGTTACACAATCATTGATGTTGCCTGCGGTTACTTCGAAGCGTAGCGGATTGCCAAGGCCGTCTACAACGGCATGAATCTTGCTGGTTAATCCTCCGCGTGATCGTCCGATGGCTTGGAATTGCTGCCCCCTTTTGCCCCCGCGCCGTGTTGGTGAACACGAACGATGGAAGCATCGAGCATAACACTTTCGTCATCGGGATTGGCAGCCAGAACGTCTAGCATTCGATCAAAGATGCCTGCTTTCTCCCAGCGGCGGAAACGACTGTAGACACTGCTCCAGGAGCCATAATGCTCTGGCAAGTCTCGCCAAGGCGCACCAGAACGAATCACCCAAAGCATGGCATTGAACATTTTTCGGTTATCGATTGCCGGACGTCCACCCTGTGGTTTCCGTTCCGGTGGCAAGAGGTCTTTGAGTCGTTCCCATTGGTCATCTCGTATCTCATATCGTCTTCTCATAGGATAAGTTTACCAGATATTTGGCTATTTCGATAGTTTGCGTACACGCCCTAGAAAGTGATCAGATCATCTGAACAGTATGCCTGCTCGAGGACATCACCAACAGGAGGGAAATACGATGATATTGAACGAAGTGCGGCAGGAGCTGCTTCGGCTGCTTGGCCCGGAGCGCTTCCGCGACGATATGGAAGCGCTTATCACGCATTCGTATGATGCCACACCGATGCTTCAGACGATGCCGGATGCGGTCGTCTACCCGGAATCGACGCAGGACGTGCAGCATATTCTCCGTCTGGCGAATGAGCACCGCATTCCGATTGTCCCGCGGGGAGCGGCCAGCAATCTATGCGGCGGCACGGTGCCGATATCCGGGGGCATCGTCGTGGCGATGACCCGCATGAACAAGCTGCTCGAACTGGATGCCGACAATCTGACGGCCACGTTCCAGCCGGGGCTGAATACGAAGCAGTTCCACCGCGAGGTTGAGAAGAAGGGGCTGTTCTATCCGCCCGATCCGAGCAGCATGGTGATCTCGACCTTGGGCGGCAACATTATGGAGGGCGCCGGCGGCTTGCGCGGCTTGAAGTACGGCACGACCAAGGATTATGTCATCGGTCTGGAGGCGGTTCTTCCTTCGGGCGAGGTCATCCGGACGGGCGGCAAGCTGTACAAGGACGTCGCCGGTTACGACTTGACGAAGCTGCTTGTCGGGTCCGAAGGGACGCTCGCCATCGTAACGGAGGCGACGGTGAAGCTCATCCCTGCACCACAAGTGAGACAGGCGATGCTGGTTGCTTTTGAGGATATTTACGCGGCTGCCCGCTCCGTCTCGCGGATTGTGGGCGCCGGCATCATTCCCGCGACGCTGGAGTTCATGGATCAGCCGACGATACGGGTCGTGGAGGAATACAATCATATCGGCCTGCCGACGGATATGGAAGCGGTGCTCTTGATTGAGCAGGACGGGCAGGAGCCGCTTGGCGCCGGGAAGGATATGGAGGCGATCGCTTCGATATGCCGGGAGGAAGGGGCGGCCCGCATCGATATGGCGCGGGATGAGCATGAGGCGGAGCAGCTGATGAAGGCGAGGCGCAGCGCGCTGTCGACCTTGGCGCGCATCCGGCCGACGACGATATTGGAGGATGCGACGGTGCCCCGCTCCCGCATCGCGGATATGGTCTTGGCCATTAACCGGATCGCGGCGCAGTACGAGTTGAATATTTGCACGTTCGGTCATGCCGGGGACGGGAATCTGCATCCGACCTGCACGACAGATGCGAGAGACAGCGCCGAGATCGAACGGGTGGAGCAGGCGTTCGCCGATATTTTCGAGGAGGCGATCCGGCTCGGCGGCACGATCACCGGCGAGCACGGCGTCGGCACGGTCAAGGCGCCTTATCTGGAATGGAAGGTCGGAGAGGCCGGCATTGCCGTCATGAAAGGCATCAAGCAGGCGTTCGATCCGAACGGCATCATGAATCCGGGCAAAATCTTCGCCAAGCCCGCGCGCAAAAGGCTGGTGATTACGCGATGAGCAGCGGCAGCATGACCAACAGCGTGAACAGTAGTTTGAATAACAGTATGAATAGCAGCATGCATAACAGTATGAGCAGCAGCCCGAACGGCATGCAGGACAAAGGAAGCGGGCAACGCCCGGCGGGCGCTCTGCAGCACCAGCTGGTCCACGCGCTGGATTACGAGCAGCTTATGAATTGCATGCGCTGCGGATTTTGCCAGCCGTCCTGCCCGACGTTCCGGGAGACCGGCCTGGAAGCCGCTTCTCCGCGCGGGCGCATCGCCCTGATGAAGGCGGTGGCGGACGGGCTGATGGAGCCGGACGCCCCGTTCAAGCAGCAGATGGATCTGTGCCTGGGCTGCCGTGCCTGCGAGCCGGTATGTCCTTCCGACGTCAAATATGGCCAGCTGCTGGAGCAGACGCGGGAAGTCTTGTTCGAGCATACGGAGCCCCAGCCCGGAGCGGTGCCGCTCCGCCGGCTGCATAAGCTGGCGAAGCCGATTTTCAAGCGTCACCGCCGCTTGCGGCTGATGAGCACGATACTGCAAGCGTACCAGCGCTCCGGTCTGCAGCGGCTGGCGCGGCGGGGCCGGATGTTGCGCTGGCTTCCGCAGCATATGCAGACGATGGAGCGGATTATGCCTCAAGCCGACAGCGGCGGCGTCGTGAAGCGGGCCGGCGGGCATCGGTTCCCTGCGAAGGGGGAGCGCATCGGCACGGTCGGGCTGTTCCGAGGCTGCATTATGGATGTGCTGTTCACGGAGACGAATGTCAATACGGTGCGTCTGTTGACGGAGGCCGGCTATGACGTCGTCATTCCGGAGGAGCAGTCCTGCTGCGGCGCCTTGTTCTCCCATAGCGGCGACCGGACAACGGCGCTGGAGTTCGCCGTGCAGAATGTGAGGGCGTTCCGGGAAGCGGACGTGGATTACATCGCAACCAATGCGGGCGGCTGCGGGGCGACGCTGATCGAATATGATCATCTGTTGGCGGAGGAAGCGGAATGGGCCGAGCCGGCGCGGCGTTTTTCCAAGCAAGTGAAGGATATTAGTAAGCTGCTGCTGCGCTCGGGCCGTTGGAACGATCTGGCGGATCCGGCCAAGCCATCTCCGGCTGAGGATTCGTGCTCCTCGGTCACGGTTACGTATCAGGATTCATGCCATCTCCGCAATGTGATGCGGGCCGGAGACAGTCCGCGCCGCTTGCTGCGCATGATGCCGGACACGAAGTTCGTGGAGCTGGAAGGGGCGGAGATCTGCTGCGCTTCGGCAGGCATTTATAATCTGGTCCAGCCGCAGATGGCGAACGCGATTCTCGACGCCAGAATGTACGCGGTGGAAGCTACGAAGGCTTCCGTTATCTTGACGAGCAATCCGGGCTACCTGCTTCAGATGAAGGCGGGAGTGGAACGGGAGCAAGCGCATGACCGGATTCAGGTTATGCATATCGTTGAATATTTTGCAGAAAAAGTGTTGAAATAATATTTCATATTAAATATAGGCGGGAGGAATGCACGTGAAGGTCATTCCATTGCAGGCCGACTGGCTGGTTCCGATGCTTGACTTATGGAACCGCGAGTTGGGCGAGCATTTTCCGATGCGGGAAGAGCTGCTTCGGCAAAATACGTTTGAAGATGTCAATGTTTATGCTCCGGGTTCATGGCTGGCGCATGACCCGGATGGAACGCTGCTCGGCTTTGTCGTAGCGAAGACGTGGCAGGAAGAAAATCGCGGCATGAAGCTGGGGGAAGGCGGGGGCTGGATTCAGGCGCTGGTCGTCCGTTCCGAGGCGAGGGGCCGCGGGCTGGGAAGCCGGCTGCTGGCGCTGGCGGAAGAAGCGTTGCAAGCGGCCGGGGCGGATAAGGTGTTTATGGGACGGGATCCGTGGCATTATTTCCCCGGAGTTCCGGCAGCGCTCGCATCGGCCCGCCCATGGCTGGAGCGGAGAGGCTACCGCTATTTATATGAAGTGCATGATTTGCATGCCCGCGTCAAGGATGAACCGGCCGTTCGGCCGGCCTACTCCGGCGGCGTCAAGGCGAGGCTGTTGGAAGGCAGCGATCGGGAGGAAATGCTGCGCTTTTTCCGCAGATGCTCCCCCGGGCGCTGGTATTATGAGGCGCAGTGCTATTGGGAACGCGGAGGAAAAGGCAGGGAATTCCTGGGTCTGTTCACGGAGAGCGGGGAGATGATCGGCTTCTGCCGCGTCAACGACGAAGCTTCCCCGTACATCGCCCAGAATACGTACTGGGCTCCGCTCGTTCCGGATCCGCTCGGCGGAATCGGTCCGCTCGGCGTGGACAGCCGCTTTCGCGGCAAAGGCTACGGGCTTGCCTTGGTAGAAGAAGGCATCGCGGAATTGCAGGAGCGCGGGATGAAGCATCTCGTCATCGACTGGACGGAGCTTGTCGATTTTTACGCCAAGCTAGGCTTTCAGCCATGGAAAAGCTATGATCTGATGGCGAAGTCGTGGAGCGAGGATCCGTAGGGCCAGGCGCTTCTGGTGGAACAGGAAGCAGCTGTGGTCAACAAGTGTGCGCCCCAGGCGCTGGAGGAGGGAATGCCTAGGCCACTCCAGCATGCTTGGGCTGTGGCGGACGGGCAGGCCCGCGGGCAGCCCGTCCATTTGCCGGCCGCACTATGAGATTATTTTCACTTGAATCTTATCCGCGGCGGACCTCATCTCGATTGCGCGCGCGGCCTTCGATCGCCGCAGCCTGCGCTCTGCCAAACAGATACGAATGGCGTTCAACCGTCCCGCACGGTAAGATACAAGACAACAGGATGCGATATTTGGAGCGGACAAGCATCCGAGTTAGTGTCCGCGGAACGAAAGGGGGAACCAACCATGTTTGCTTCACCGACGAAAGGCGGCCTGATTATGCTGTCCGATATGCTGGGCAAGCTGCCTCCGTCCGAGAGGAAAATCGCGTCGTATATTTTGACGCATCCCGAAGAGGCGATCTCGCTGACCGCTTCCGAGCTGGGAGAGAAATGCAATGCCAGCAGCGCTGCCGTCATCCGCTTATGCAAATCGCTGAAGTTAAAGGGCTTTCAGGAATTGAAGCTGCGCATCGTCGGAGATTTGAATAAGTCGGAGAGCGAAGGGTACCGCGACATCAAGCCGAACGAGCAGGTCGACACGGTATTGGCGACCATGACGAATAACAGCATTCAGGCGCTGCGGGAGACATCGGAGATTGTCAATCTTCACGATATGGCCGCGGTGGCCGAGCTGTTCATCCGGGCGCGCAGCATCCATTTCTTCGGCGTGGGTGCCTCGTCGATTATCGGCATGGATGCGCAGCAAAAATTTCTCCGGGTCAACAAGCCGGCCACTGCATTTACGGATCTGCATGTGGCCGCGATGAATATTGCGAACATGACGGAAGAGGATGTCGTGTTCGGCATTTCCTATTCCGGAGAGACCTTGGAAGTGGTCGACCTGCTGAAGCTGGCCAATGCGAAGGGCTGCCAGACGGTCAGCCTGACCCATTACGGGGATTCGCCGGTGGCCGCGGAAGCGCGCATCAACCTGTACATTTCGGCGACGAAGGAAGCGACGTTCCGCAGCGCCGCGACGTCCTCCCGGCTTGCCCAGCTTCACATTATCGATGTGCTGTTCATGTGCGTCGCCTCCCGCCAATATGACGAGACCGTGCAGTATTTGGATGAGACGCGGGAAGCGATTCGCTTCATCAAGGAGCGGCACGGTTAATCGTTAGCGACAACCCGATAGTTTCGGGCGACTGCCCCTCCCGTGGACTCCATGCCGCGGGAGGGGCTGCGCGATCCGAGGCTTCCGCACCGCCGCCGACCGCCTGCATATAATGTACTCCGCCCAGATGATGCGGGCGGCAGGCAGAACACGGCAAGGAGGGAACCCGAATGATGGATCGGCCGGCACGGATGAAGCGAAGAGACGAAAGGGCGAGCGCTTATACACGGCATCGGAATGGTATGCAGCCTTGGCGCGTTGGCTCTGTTGGCGGATGCGGGAATAAGTCATGGGACGGTATGGCATATCGTCAGCGCGAGCGTGTATGGGCTGACGCTCGTGATGATGTTCGCCATATCGACGATCATGCACAGCGCCCCTGAAGGAGAACGAAAAACATGGCTGACGATGGCGGATCATATGTCCATTTATGTATTCATTGGCGGGAACTACACGCCGTTTCTGCTTGTGTATATGCGGAATGATTTCGGCTGGAAGCTGCTGGGGGCCATCTGGGGAACGGCGGTTGCCGGCATTATATTGAAGCGATACAATACGGGGCGGTACATGTGGATTTCGACGCTCGGTTATCTCGCGATGGGTTGGCTCATCTTCGCGGCCTGGCCGGAGCTGTCCGCCGTGCTGCCGCCGGCAGGTCTTGTCCTGCTCGTATGCGGAGGCATCAGCTATACGGCGGGCATTGTCTTTTTTGTCTGGGAAAAGCTTCCGTATCACCATGCGATCTGGCATCTGTTCGTGCTGGCGGGGGCGGGACTGCATTTCGCATGCATTTACCGCTATGTTCTGCTTGGATGGATGCTTGCGGCCTATTGATAGAAAGGAAGCCATGCCGGCCGCATTTCTGCGAGGCATGGCGTCTCTTGGCATGGCGAATTCTATAGATGACGCTCGGCATAAATGCGCATGGCGTCGCGCAGCGTCTCCGCCAAAGCAGGGTGGAAGCGGTCGTACAGCTTGCGGAAATCGGCGTGATCCACGTACAATTCGCCCAAGCCTGCATAGACCTCGCGCGTCGGGGTGTAGAAGCGGCTCACCCATTGGAAGTGCTCGGCGATAACCTCCTGAATCGGATCGCTATCCGGCGGACAGCCCTCGCGAATGAGGGCGGCGATGCGTTCGTGAATGCGTTCAGACTCCTCCTGCACATCCTGCCATTCGCTGCGGGACCAGGCCTTGGTTCGCTCCTCGCTCTCCCGGATATGGCGCTCCGCGCCCGCCCCGTATCTTTCCTTCAATTCCTCTACATACTTCTCCTGCTTGCTGCGGTCAAATCCGTCGAACCATTGCTCTGCGTTCATGGCTTGATCTCCTTCCGTGTCTTGTATCGTCCGATCCAGCGTGGCCACCAGCCGCTGCAGCCGCTCGATTCGCTCGGTCAACAACTGGCGGTGCTGCTGGAGAGCGGCCTTCTGGTCGAAGGTATCCGATTGCATCAAGGCCTGAATGTCCGTCAACGGGAGATCCAGCTCCCGAAAAAACAAAATATGCTGAAGCCGCCGAAGCTGATCGTCTTCATAATAGCGGTATCCGTTCTCCCCGACATAGGCCGGCTTCAGCAGTCCGATCTGGTCGTAATACCGCAATGTCCGGATCGTGACGCCGGACAGCTTCGCTACTTCATTTACGGTGCAGGCCATCGCTTCATCGCCCCCTTCATGCCTTACTATTAGAGGTAGTTCAAAAAGGCAACTTTTGATCACGAAGCAGGACGGAAAGTAGATTCGACATCGAATCTTGCATTCACTCTTGAAGTCCTCTGCTCATGTAGTCTCGCCTACATTCCGCTGCTCCTTCTTCGAGTTCAAGCAACCTTCTTGGTGCTGAAAACCCGCCTTTTTGAACACGCCCATTATAAAGGGTGACGTAACGTTACAGTCAATATGCAAAAAAAGAAATGTGCGAATGTTAAGGTTGATCCCTTGACATGGCTGCCGGATTCGGATATGATTAGGAACGTTGATGGGCTGTAAAGGTTTTTTCCTTGACGAAAGGAGTGGCCCGGATGAACGAGGAACATGTTCTGGAGAAGACGAACCGCGTCAACATGCTGTTCGATTTCTACGAACCTCTCTTGACGGAGAAGCAGCAGACGTTCCTGAAATGTTATTTTCAAGACGATTTTTCATTAGGCGAGATCGCCGCTGAATTCGGCATTAGCCGCCAGGCGGTGTATGAACATATTAAGCGGGCGGAGCAGACGCTCGGCTCGTATGAGAGCAAGCTCGGATTGGTAGCGAAGTATGAACGCCGGAAGCAGCTGCTGGATGCGCTGCGCGACGAATTGAATGAGATAATGGGTATGCCCGACCCGCAGCGTGCGGAACTGCAGAAGATTATCCGTGAACTGCAGGCGTTGGATTAAGGGAACGGGGTGAATAGGAATGGCATTTGAAGGACTAACGAGCCGGCTGCAGAATGTGTTCGGCAAGCTGCGCGGCAAGGGAAAAGTAACCGAAGACGACGTCAACGAAGCGATGCGCGAGGTGCGTCTCGCGCTGCTGGAGGCCGATGTCAACTTCAAGGTCGTCAAGGAATTCATCAATAAGGTGAAGGAGAAGGCGGTCGGCCAGGAAGTGATGAAGAGCTTCACGCCGGGCATGGTCATCGTTGACATCGTCAACAAGGAACTGACCGAGCTGATGGGCGGAACGGCCGCCAAGCTGGCCAAGGCGAACAAGCCGCCGACGGTCATCATGATGGCCGGCTTGCAAGGCGCCGGGAAGACGACTACGTCCGGGAAGCTGGCGAAGCTGCTGCAGAAGCAGAACCATAAGCCGCTGCTGGTCGCGGCCGACATATATCGGCCAGCCGCCATCAAGCAGCTGGAGGTGCTCGGCGCGCAGATTAATGTGCCGGTCTTCTCCCTGGGCGATCAGGTCAGCCCGGTAGAGATTGCGCGCCAGGCGATGGAGCATGCGCGCGCCAACCACCTCGACTATGTTATCGTCGATACGGCGGGCCGCTTGCATATCGATGAAGCGCTGATGGAGGAACTGAAGCTGATTCACGAGACGGTGAATCCGGACGAAGTTCTGCTCGTCGTCGATGCGATGACCGGTCAGGATGCGGTCAATGTCGCGGAGAGCTTCAACCAGCAATTGGCGCTTACCGGCGTCGTGCTGACGAAGCTGGACGGCGATACGCGCGGCGGCGCGGCGCTGTCGGTCAAGGCCGTGACAGGCTGTCCGATCAAGTTCGCCGCTCTCGGCGAGAAGATCGATGCGCTTGAGCCGTTCCATCCGGAGCGGATGGCGTCCCGGATTCTCGGCATGGGGGACATGCTGTCGCTCATCGAGAAGGCGCAGGCGAACATCGATGCGGACAAGGCGAAGGAAATGGAGATGAAAATGCGCAACGCCGCATTTACGTTCGACGATTTCCTGGAGCAGATGCAGCAGGTGAAGAAGCTCGGGCCAATCGATCAGATTTTGGATATGATTCCGGGCATGAACAAGATGAAGCAGACGGCCAATCTGAAGGTGGATGAACGCCAGATGGGCCGAATCGAGGCGATTGTGCGCTCGATGACGAATGAAGAGCGGCAAGATCCCGATATTATCAATCACAGCCGCCGCAAGCGTATCGCTGCCGGCAGCGGAACGTCGCTGGCCGACGTCAACCGGCTGATTAAGCAATTTGACGAGATGCGCCGGATGATGAAGCAGTTCACCGATGATGGGGCCGAAAGGTCCGAAGATGATGAAGAATTTGAAGAGCAAGGCCGGCAAGGGAATGAGATTTCCTTTCCGCTGATGCATAGGGCCGGTTCCCCATAACGAACCGAATTCCGTTAAGGAGGTGAAAGTCGTGGCAGTACGTATCCGTCTGAAACGTATCGGTGCTCACAAAGCTCCGTTCTATCGTGTCGTTGTATCTGACTCCCGCTCTCCGCGTGATGGTCGATTCATCGAAGAAATCGGTTACTACAATCCGGTAGCTCAACCGGCAGTCGTTAACATCGACGAAGAAAAAGCGTTGAAATGGCTGCAAACAGGGGCACAAGCTTCTGACACCGTTCGCAACTTGCTTAGCCAAGCTGGCGTCATGAAGAAGTTCCATGAGCAAAAATACCAGAAGTAATCTAACCGTTCGGAGGGTCGCGAATGGAAGAGTTAGTGTATGTTATCGCACGCGCTTTGGTCGATCATCCGGAGGAGGTCCGTGTGAAGGCCGTGGAGAAAGACCATATCATCGTGTATGAGCTTCACGTCCATCCTGACGATGTCGGGAAGGTGATCGGGAAGCAAGGTCGCATTGCCAAGGCGCTTCGCACGGTCGTCACATCGGCAGCCGTTACGCTTCCAAAAAGGGTTGCCGTAGACATTATTTCTTAATCATGACGAATCGGGTTAGGATGAGATCCTAACCCTTTTTCGTATAGAGGAAGAAATTGTGATACACTTATAAGTGCTTGTTGAACTACCTTTAGGCAGACGTAATAGCAGGAGGATCGAGACGTGATGTCTGAACAATTGTATACCGTCGGCAAGCTGGTCAATACCCACGGTATTCGCGGCGATGTCAAAATATTGGCGAGCACCGACTTCCCGGAGGAGCGCTTCGCCTCGGGCAGCGAGCTGATTTTGCTGCACCCGGAGACGAAGGAGTCGTTCACCGTCACCGTGGAACGCGCGCGGCCGCAGAAAAATGTCTATATTGTCAAATTCAAAAATTTCGACAACATCAATGACGTGGAGCGCTATAAGGGCTGGAGTCTCTATGTTACCGCCGATCAGCAGAAGGAGCTGCCGGAGAACGAATACTACTATCATGAGATTATCGGCTGCCGCGTCGTAACCGATGAGGAGAAAGAGCTGGGCGTGATTAGCGAAATTCTGGCGCCGGGCGCGAATGATGTCTGGGTCGTCAAGCCTGCAAAGGGTAAGCCGATTCTGCTTCCGGCCATTCCGGATGTCATCCTCGACGTCGATATTCCCGGCAAGCTGGTGAAGGTCCATCTGATGGAGGGACTTCTGTAATGCGCATCGATGTATTGACGATCTTTCCGGAAATGTGCGAGGGCGTGTTCCGATCTAGCATTTTGGGGAAAGCGCAGGAAAAAGGGCTCGTCACCTTGCATGCGGTCAACTTCCGGGACTATTCCGGGAACAAGCATCAGACCGTGGACGATTATCCGTACGGCGGGGGCGGGGGCATGGTGCTGAAGCCGGAGCCGATATTCGCGGCTGTCGAAGCGGTAATCGCGCAGGCGGAGCAGGCGCGGCTTCCTAAGGAAGGGGAAGCCCCGGAGGCGGACGATTCGCATGTCCCGAATGTTCGAAGTGATTCGGACGGACCGAATGGCCCGAACCGCCCGGAACGGAAGCGGCCGCGGGTCATCTTGATGTGTCCGCAGGGCGAGCCGTTCACCCAGGCGAAGGCGGAGGAGCTGGCGCAGGAATCGCATCTGATCTTGATCTGCGGCCATTATGAAGGCTACGATGAACGGATCCGCGAGCATCTCGTTACCGACGAGCTGTCGATCGGCGATTATGTGCTGACCGGCGGCGAGTTGCCGGCAATGGTCGTCACCGATTCCGTCGTGCGCCTTCTGCCGGGCGTGCTGGGCAATGAATCTTCGGCGGTGACGGATTCATTCAGCACCGGCCTGCTGGAATATCCGCATTATACGCGGCCGGCTGATTTCCGCGGCTGGACGGTGCCGGATGTGCTGTTGAGCGGTCACCACGCGAACGTGGAGCAGTGGCGCAAAGAGCAGTCCCTGCGGCGCACCGTGGAACGGCGTCCGGATCTGCTCGAGTCCATCGAACTGGGCGAAGCGGATCAGAAGCTGCTGGAACGCATCATCGCGGAACGGCAGGCGAATGAAGCAAATCAGGAATAGCGCAAAAGAGCACTTCCCCGGGATGTGCTCTTTTTTGCGGCATTTGGGATTCTCTGGCTCGTCAGAATGCAAGGAAAGCCCATGAACCAAGGCGAATATGCCATAGTTCATGGGCTACTAGGGTGTGGGAGTAAATTGCAGATCGTCCGACTTAAGCGACGAACTTCTGCAGCAGATCAATCAATGGAGGAATAACCGCCCCAAGGAATTCCAATACTGCGATGAAGATTGTCATATCAATCACTCCCTGATAATTTCCAAGAAACTGTAGCGTTCCTTGTAATTACTATATCGGCAAACTGTCTCTATTTTTGAACAATTGTTACGGGAAAAATGAAAAAAAGTGCGTGGCGGATATACACATGGAGTACCACGGGATGTTGGTGGAATGTAAGTCCTTCGTTTCGTTGCCTTCCTGCATAGCCTTATCTTTGATTTCATAGACGCGCACATTATTTACTTTGGATTCAAAGTATCCGTGCTTGCCCAATCCCCGTGTCTTGATGCCTATGTGAAGTTTTCGAAGACTGTGCATGGAGACAAGACTACCGCATAGCCCAAAGCGTGAAAAAGATATAAAACTAAATAGGGATATAATTACATAAATTAATATATTTACTTATTCTAAAGAGCTGTGGAAATAAACTAGAAAATCTAGTAATTTAAAATAAAATAGAGAGGAGGAATATTTTGCGATTTGGCAGGTGGCGGCTTTGCCGCATTTGTTTCTGGGACACAAGAGTGGGATAATATCAGTGGGTATTTTGATGGTATTGAGGATACTAAAGCGATCAAGGATGGTTTTGCTCTATACGATAGCGGCTACTAATCTGATAACTCCGGGACGTGGCTCATAAATGAAAAAGAAAAGAAGATGGGGCTTGTGGATCACTTTACTTATCGTAAGTCTCATTGTTATCTACGTCTATTTGAAAGGCTTTACTCTCTTATTGCTTCCAAAAGGCGAGTTAATTGCCACTTCGGATTCCCCCGATAATACGTATACACTGAACGTTTACCTGGTAAATGCAGGTGGCGCTACCGGAGGCTTTGCCATTCGGGGGGAGTTGCTAAACAATAAGAAGGGAACTCATAAAAATATATACTGGCAATATCGAGAGGAAAAAGCAAAGGTTGAATGGATTGATGAAAGCAATCTAATCATTAATGGAAAGAAGTTAAATGTTAGAGCAGGACATCTATGATTACAGATATGACGAGAAGCAATAGCTACCGAGATTTGATGAACTGAAGTTCGAAGGATGAAAAACAGATTTTCTTTGTACGAATAGAGGTTGCGAATAAATTGATCAATGAGGACCACAAATCATGATGAAAAGAAGATGGGGCCTGTGGATCACTTTACTTGTCGTATGCCTCATAGCTATTCACCTATACCTGAGCAGTTTTACTTTATTGCTATTACCGAAAGGTGATTTCATTGCCACCTCCACCTCGCCTGACAATACGTATACAGTGAACGCCTATCTCGTCAATGCGGGAGGGGCGACTGGGGGCTTTGTTGTTCGCGGAGAACTGTTAAACAATAAACATTCATGAACTCTCGTTCGCAAACCTAGCATGAAAATAGCGAGGGTTTAGTGGTCGGACCTATTTCCCATACTGCTACTACATGACGCGAAACACGTTCTTTTTAATGGTGGTGTAACCCCGACAAATAAACTGTTGAGGATGAGTTCTGTGTACAAACCTGTGCTGGCTCTGTATGCCCAATCAGAGAACCGCGAACAGAAAAATGCTCAAGCTCGAATTCATCCGCCGTCATGTATTTCAGTTATGGAGGGAAGCCAAGATGGAAGTATTGCTTGAACGCTGTGCTGGAATGGACGTTCACCAAGAGACAATCGTCGTTTGTGTGATGACCACAGATGCTGCGGGGGAGGCCCACAGCGAGATCCGAACCTTTGGAACGATGACCAAACATCTTTTCGAACTGCTTAAGTACCTGGAGTCCCAAGGCGTTACACACATCGCAATGGAGAGCACGGGAATCTATTGGAAACCTGTCTACAACATCCTTGAAGGCTACTTCACCGTCGTACTGGCGAATGCGCAGCGCATTAAGAATGTTCCTGGCCGCAAGACGGATGTTTGTGATGCCGAATGGATCGCGAAGCTGCTTCGAGTCGGTCTAATTGAGCCCAGCTTTGTGCCATCCGAGGACTTAAGGGAGCTACGGGACCTCTGCCGACTTCGAAAAAAACGAATCGGCTCCCTAACAGCGGAGAAAAACCGAATCCAGAAGTATCTTGAAGCAGGTAACGTCAAGCTAGGCAGTGTCATCTCAGACGTATTCGGTGTATCCGGGCGCAGTTTGTTGCAACGCTTAATCGAAAAAGGTTACGTTGACGCGGAAGATGTTGAAGCGAGCGTCAAGGGTTCGATCAAGAACAAAAAAAGTGAAGTTACTGACTCTCTTTTTGGCACGATGACCCCGCATCAAATTCGATTGATTAAAGATTGTTGGGAGCATATCGAATACTTAGAGAAGTCCATTGCTCGGTTGGAAGCCGAAATTAACGATCACTTGGAGCCCTATCGGACGGAGTACGAACTGCTTCAGACCATTCCAGGTGTTAGCGAACGAACAGCTGCAGCACTCCTTGCAGAAATCGGGGCCGATATGGAGCAATTTCCATCCGCAGATCACCTTGCCTCTTGGGCTGGCGTAGCACCCGGCAACCACGAGAGTGCAGGCAAAAAAAAAGTACAAAAAGCGTAAAAGGCAATCCTCATGCAAAAGTGACACTATGCGAAGCGTCTTGGGCAATCGCTCGCTCACGAAACACGGTCTTGGCAACAAAGTTCTGGAAGATTGCTTCACGACGAGGAAAGAAAAAAGCTTGCATTGCCATTTCACGTAAGATACTTATCATTGCTTACCACATGCTGAAGAACAAACAAATTTACATCGAAGGTGGACCACAAGCACCACTCATGCAGATCAACTAACCTTACAGCATTGACGAAACATAGCGATTTTAAACAAGGCCCCTTCAAAGAAGGTGGACCGGGCATCTTATGGTCATTTCTCAGAAAATTGCTGCTTTTTAAAGACGATAATCGTTCATGAGTGCGTTTGGATTTTCACAGAAAAAAAGGAACCCGCAAAAATATTTATTGGGATTATCACATCGATAAGGCAAAGATGGAATGGCTCGATGACACTCATCTTGTCATCAACGGGAAGACGTTGAATGTCGAAAAAGAAACCTACGATTTCAGGAAATACAGAAATCGAACTCCCGAGTAGTTACATAACGCAGAACAAAAGACAGACCGCTGGAGAACGCCTCCAGCGGTCTTCTCTTACTCAGCATCCATGAGCGTCAGCTCGATGACGGTATCGATGTCGTCCGGGAGCTGGGCCGTCGGAATATTGATGAATAGATAATCCGGATAGTCGACCGCATTCCACGGCGTCTGAATGTTGATCTCGGCTCCGTCCGCCAGCAAGCGCGCTTCCTTCACGCGGCCATTCAAGCCCTGCAGCGCGATCGGCCCGATTCCCCGATCCAAAATATGGGCGTACAGCTTTTTGCCTTTTTGCGTGTACCGTCCCCACTCCGGCTTGCTCTGGGCTGCCGCCCCGCAGCCGTAGACGCTGTCGCCGTTCGCCCGCATCCAGGCTCCGACTTCGGCCAGCACGTCAAGCGATAGCTGCGGAATCTCGCCCTTCGCATTCGGCCCGACATTCAGCAGCATGTTCCCGTTCTTGCTCACGCATTCGACGAGGCCGCGAACCACCTGCTTCGGCGTCTTGTAGTCGCGGTCATGCGCGTGATAGCCCCAATGATGATTCAGCGTGATGCACGCCTCCCACGGAATCGGCTTCCCGTCTTCGTTGACGATGCCATGCGGCGGCAGGAGCTGCTCCGGCGAAGCGAAGTCGCCCGCATAGATTTCCGGCTCGCGGGCCTTGATGTTGCCGCCCAACCGGTTGTCGATCAACACGTTCGGCTGCAGCTCGCGAATCATCCTCACCAGCTCGGTCGCCTTCCATTTTTCCCCCGTCATATCCTCGTAAGAGAAATCGAACCAGAGCACGTCGATCGTCCCGTAGTTGGTCAGCAGCTCCTTCACCTGGCCGTGCATATAGTCAAGATAGCGGTTGAAGTCCTGCGGGCGATCCTTGAACTCCGCGTTGTCCCGCATCGGATGCTGGCGATCGCCATAGGCCGGATAGTCCGGATGGTGCCAGTCGATAATCGAGTAATAGAAGCCGACCTTGATCCCTTCGGCCCGGAAAGCGTCTGCATATTCGCGAATCAGATCCCTGCCCGCCGGCGTATTCGTCGCTTTATAATCCGTCAGAGCGCTGTCGAACAGACAGAAGCCGTCATGATGCTTGGTCGTCATGACCGCATATTTCATGCCTGCGGCTTTGGCGGCCTTGGCCCACGCTTTCGGATCATAATTCACCGGATTGAAGCTATTGAAGTATTTCTCATAATCCTCGATAGAAATGCGCTCGAAGCTGCAAACCCATTCGCCTCGGGCGGGAATCGCATATAATCCCCAATGGATAAACATGCCGAAGCGATCGTGATTGAACCATTGTATACGCTGCTCGCGTGCGGTTAACGTCATCGTTGCTCTCTCCTTTGCCCTTATTTGTCCCCATTGTACGATGGAGCGGTTATAATGAAGATAGAGAGAATTCATTCGTTTTTGGACAAAATTAAGATTATGGAATGGAGCATGCAAGCATGGGAAAGCCGGAGCTGCTGCAGCGTTATCTGGCCAATGTGCGGCTGAGCGTGACCGATGCGTACTACACGAAATGCAATCCCGGCTGGCGCGAAACCGACTTTGTGCCGGAGTTCAACCGGATGTATTTGATACGAAGCGGAGAAGGGCGAATCGAGATCGACGGAACGGCCTATTATCCCGGGTCTGGCCACATGGTGATCATGCCTGCCCGCGTCATCCAGTCCTATGGAACGATTAGCGCCGATACCTACGAGAAATATTGGTGCCACTTCACGGCCCTGATCGGCGAGCGCCATTTGTTCCAGTCGATGCGGATTCCGTACTGCCTTACGCTGCCGGACGACGTGTTCCGGGAGGCGGAGAGCCATTTCCAGCGGCTCATCCGATGCCATGCAGGCGGAGACTGGACGGCGGAGCTGAACAAGCAGGCGATGCTGATCGAGCTGCTCAGCCTGTACTTCCGGACGGCGGGGCTGGAACGCATCGATCTGCCTTCGTCCCAGGCGCTGGACAAGCTGAATGTGGCCCTGCAGATGATGAACGAGCATCTGTCGGAGCGGCTGAATGTGCAGCAGTTGGCGGAACGGGTCCATTTTCACCCGAATTACTTCATTACCTTATTCCGGGAGCATATGGGAGAATCGCCGGTTCAATATATGAACCGGATGAAAATCGAGCGCGCGAAGCAACTGCTGCTGACGACGGCGTTGACGGTGACCGAAGTGGCCGATGCGGTCGGATTGGATGTATATTATTTCTCGCGCCTGTTCAAAAATAGTACCGGATTCAATCCAACGTCGTTCAAAGCGGCGCATAAGACGGAGGCGAAGTGAGCAGATGATGGCGGATACGGAAAACAAGATGCGGCTGTTTATCGGCGTGCCGCTGGGCGAGCCTGCCACCGCCGCCCTCGATAACTGGGCGAAGCAAGCGCGGCGCCAGTGGGCTTTTTCCCGTTGGGTTCATCCTGCGGACTACCATATCACGCTGCAATTTCTCGGCGACACTCCGGAGTCGAAGCTGGCGCCCCTGCTGGAAGGGTTGAAGCGGACGGCGGCCCGCAGCTCGCCGTTCCGGCTGGCCTTGGGCGGATGGGGCACATTCGGCCTCCCTGAGTCGCCGCGGGTGCTATGGGCAGCCGTCGCCGGAGATATCGATAGGCTTCATGAACTGCATCATCAGGTTCTGGAGACTACCTCTCCGCTTGGCTTCCTGCCGGAAGCGAGGCCGTACCGGCCCCATATTACGATGGCCCGCAAGCATAAGGGCACTGCGCCATGGGACCCGGCCATGCTGGAGGCGGATACGAACGGCGCGGCGGCGGAATGGACGGCGGATCGGTTCTGTCTGTTCCGGACGCATATGCAGGCGACGCCGATGTACGAGCGGCTGGGGGAGTTCCGGTTATCCGGTACTTCCGGTTCATAAAAAAGGGCTTGTTTTCACCCGCAGGACGTCCGGGGAAAACGGGCCCTTTTTCACATATATTTACGGGTTTGCCACCTTTATAATAAAAAAGACCTGTCCAATCGGCATTTTTCGCCATGAACAGGCCTTTAATGTCTTCGTTTTCGAGGACAGTACCAGACAGGAGGGGATGAGACACATTTTGAACAAGCGCATACACGCCGTTAACTGTCGGGAAAAGCTGTTATCGAACTATGACGATGCTGCGCCCTGCCGCCGTGAGTACTGGAAGGAATGGAGGAGAGACGAATGAACAGACTCGCATCCCGGGCCGGTCTGCTGCTGCTCATCGTATCTGCCGCCCTGATGGCCGGCTTCACGCAGGCGGACGAACCGCAGCGGGCGACATGGGTATGGCAGGCCGAGCGCATCGTTTCGGATCCGGAGCAATTGTTGTCTTTTGCCAAAAAGAATCAGATTGATGTAATGTACTTGCATATCCACCCGGATGTTCCGGGATCGGCATACCGCCAATTCGTGCGGCAGGCCGACAAGGAAGGCATTGAAGTGCATGCGCTGGCGGGCGATCCGACATGGGCGCTGCCGGAGTACCGCGGGCGGATGATGGATTTTCTTCACAAAATCCAACATTATAATGCTCAGGCAGCGGAAGATGAGCGGTTCCGGGGAATCCATCTTGACATCGAGCCGTATGTGCTTCCGCAATGGGAGGAAGACGCGAATGAGATTGCTCATGCGTGGATGGACAATCTCGATGTCTTCCTGGAGGCAGGACGGAAGGAAGGCAGCCTCGAGTTCGGCGTGGACATCCCGGTATGGTTCGACGGCTACGCCGGAACCGACCCGTCGGATGCTTCTTTGACGGAATCGGTCATGAAGCGCTTTGATTACACGACGCTGATGGCATATCGTCACGAGCTGGAAGGGGACAATGGCATCCTGGCCCTGATTCGCGAGGAGATGGCTATCGGGGACCGGCTTGGCACGAAGGTATTGGTCGGGATTAACGCCAAGCCGATGCCGGGAGAAGAGCATACGACCTTCGCCAATCAGGGCGCCGCGGCCATGAACGACGTTTTGAAGCAGATCGGCGCTTCTTTGGCGGGGCACTCATCCTATGGAGGAACCGCCGTTCACGATTACCGCTATTGGAATGACCTGCTGGCGCAGCAGCCGAATGTGCCCGATCCGGCGGAGCCGGAACCGAAGCCGGATCCACAGCCCGATCCAGGCCCGAAGCCTGATCCGGAACCGAACCACGACCCGGGTAAGCCTGAACCTGCTCCGGATCCCGACTGGGTCCCGGACGCTTCACCGATTGAACGCGTCAAGCCGATTGTCGGCACCTATATTTGGCGGGCCGAGCTGGCGATTCACCAGCCGGATGAGATTATCGCCTTTGCCCGGGACAAAGGCGTCAATCTGCTTTACGTCCGGTTGGATCTGGAGCAGCCGTACGAAGTCTACCGCTCGCTCGTGAAGAAGGCGTATGAGGCGGGCATCGAGATGCACGCCATGGGCGGCCATCCCGGCTGGGCCCTGAAGGATAATGCGCCGCGCATTCGCAGGCTGATCGACTACGTGAAGAAGTATAACCGCGCGGCGGAAGCGGATGAGCGGTTCCATGGCATCCATCTGGATATCGAGCCGTACGTGCTTCCGGATTGGTCGAGCCGCAAGGACGAGGTGCTGCGCCAATGGACAGCCAACATGAAGATGTTCGTGGAGGAGACGAAGCGGAATTCGAATCTGGAGACGAGCATCGATTTGGCCGTGTGGCTCGATCGGACGCTCCTGCCTGACGAGCCGGAGCTGTCGGTCAGCGAGTGGATGATCCGGACGATGGATCATGTGTCGATGATGGCGTTCCGCAACACAGCAGACGGCTCGAACGGCATTGCGGCCGTTGTCGACGATGAGATGCGCATGGCCGACCGGCATGGGAAGCCGCTCATCGTCACCGTCGAGATGAAGCAGAGCCCGGAAGGCGGCCATATCTCCTTCTTCGAAAAAGGCAGCGCCGAGATGAAGAAGCAGCTCTCTCTTCTCCCTGAACTATTGGGCGACTTCACCGCCTATATCGGCAATGCGGTGCATGCCTATGATTATTGGAAGGAAGCGAAGCCTTGATGCGGCTGGAGTTAGGCGTGTCTGACCGTTAATCCGGCCAAACGAGACCACTTTCCCTTCAGGGTATGGTATCCTTGATGGAGAAAGTGGTCTTTTGTATTTGCGGACCGAAGCCGCGTTTAGGCTCTCGTGAATGCTGGGCGGCCTGTGTACGCCTTATTGTCCGCATGCCCTAATTCGGGATGGTATAGGAGGATACGAATGCCATGATATAAATCGATTCGCAGATTCGCCGAACTCCTTCGCTCTATCAAATTGACCATGCAGTGAGAAAGAGATAGCAAGAGAACGGATAGAAGGCGTGCTGGAGGACTGCATTGAATTTTTGAGTGATATCGGTTACGGGGACGGGGCCTATTTTCATTTTTATGGCGGCCTGGTTGAAGTGGATGAGATTTATGACGCTTTATATGATGAGGACGAGCATACAGAACTGCAGCATGTGCTGTTGTTCGGAGACAATGGTTGCGGGCGATGAGGTAGGCTTCCTGGCGACGGACGGCTGGGAGCTTATCGAAATATGGCATGATGATAACCTGTCGCTTCATTGACCGCGAGGAACAAAGCTTTGAGGAATCCGTGCGCCGGCTGTTCGATCCGAACCAATAAGCGCAAATTGCCCGGCACCACGCTCAATCGCTTGCTTCCAGGCGCAGAGCATCACAAAAGCAATGGAGCGCCTGTTTTATTTACGGGAAAACGGATCATACTGAATAATGACGCTATGCGCTCGACAAGACCGTTTGCGCGGACAGACTGAAAATACGCTGAATACATAAATTATTTTCTTGTAATCGGTTCGACGGTATGCTAGAATTATTTCTGTTGTTTGGAATACGGTGGTCCTCTATATTCGATGAGGTCGAGCGCATGGAGCGCTCCCGAGATGTATGAACACCTGTGTGGAAGGAGGGAGTCCAAGATGAATATCGTTCAAGCAATTACGCAAGACCAGCTTCGCAAGGATATTCCTAGCTTTCGTCCCGGCGATACTTTGAAAGTATATGTAAAAGTTATCGAGGGATCCCGCGAGCGTATCCAGTTGTTCGAAGGTGTGGTCATTAAGCGTCGTGGCGGCGGAATCAGCGAAACATTCACCGTTCGTAAGATTTCTTACGGCGTAGGTGTTGAGCGTACGTTCCCGCTTCATACGCCTAAAATCGATAGAATCGAAGTGGCTCGCCGTGGTAAAGTGCGTCGTGCGAAGCTTTATTATCTTCGCAATCTTCGCGGTAAAGCAGCGAGAATCAAAGAAATCCGTTAAGGAACCGGGGGCTTGCTTAGCTGCAAGTCCCTTTTGCTATTTTATTCCACGTAAGTGGCCGAAACTTGCATGTTTGCCTACCGATAGCGTATGATATGACTGCATAGCAGCAATTCGAGGAAAGCGGGGCACTGCCGATGGATCAACACGACCAAATGATGCAACCGAATGCGGCGGAAGAGCCGCCAACCAAAAAGACGCAAACGAAAAACGAGCTTCTGGAGTGGGTGAAAGCGATTGCGATCGCCGTGGTGCTCGTCGTCATCGTGCGATGGCTGTTATTTGCTCCGTTTATCGTAGACGGCCCTTCCATGGAACCGAATTTTTGGACGGGCGAGCGACTTATTGTGAATAAAGTCTTGTATGATTTCCGTGAGCCGAAGCGCGGGGAAGTGGTCGTCTTCCACGTACCGGAGGAGAATCGCGATTTGATTAAGCGGGTTATCGGCGTGGCCGGGGATACGATTGACTACCGCGGCGACGATCTGTACGTCAATGGCAATAAGGTTGAAGAACCTTACATACAAGAAGCGCTGGACGAAGCTCACAAAAACGGCGAGCTGTACAATGACCGCGATTTCCCGAATGATCTGATTCAAAAGAACACCGTGCCGGAAGGGTATATTTTCGTGATGGGAGATCACCGGAACAACAGCACGGACAGCCGCATGCTTGGATTTATTTCGTTGAAGGACGTCATCGGAAGAGCGGATGTTATTTTCTGGCCGCTGTCGCATGCGAAGTTTGTACAACACCACTAGGCAGGCAGAGACTGAATCACCAGGAGGTGGATGCCGATGACTATCCAATGGTTCCCCGGGCATATGACGCGCGCCCGGCGGCAGATCCAGGAGAAGCTCAAGCTCATTGATGTCGCCATCGAACTATTGGACGCGCGGTTGCCCATGTCCAGCCGCAATCCGATGATTGGCGACATTTTGCAAAATAAGCCGCGGCTCATTTTATTGAACAAGGCGGATCTCGCCGATCCGGAAATGAATGCGCGTTGGCTGCAGGCGTTCCGCGGCGAAGGGCATGCGGCGCTCGCGATCGACGCCTCGACAGGCACGAACGTCGCCCAGATCCCTGGCGAAGCCCGGAAGCTGCTGGAAGAGAAAATTCAGCGCCAGCTCGCCAAGGGGATGAAGCCGCGCCCGGTGCGCGCGCTTATTGTCGGCATACCGAATGTCGGCAAATCGACGCTCATCAACAAGCTGGCTGGCCGCAGCGTGGCCGCGACCGGCGATCGCCCAGGGGTCACCAAGGGGCAGCAGTGGATCAAGGTCGGGTCTGAGATGGAGCTGCTCGATACGCCGGGCATTTTGTGGCCCAAGTTCGAGGACCAGGAAGTCGGCTACCGGCTCGCGGCGACCGGAGCGATCAAGGATGAGATATTGAATGTCGAAGATATCGCGTTCTACACAATCAAGCAGTTGGCCGACCAGTATCGGGAGCGGCTCAATGAACGCTACGGCCTCGATATTCCGCCGGAAGGCGGGCGGGAACAGGATGAGATTGTCGAGATCATGGAATCGATCGGCCGCAAGCGCGGATGTCTGATGGCTGGCGGACGCGTCAATCTGGAGAAAGCGTCAAGCCTCATCCTGCGCGATATGCGCGGAGGCAAGCTGGGCCGGATAACGCTCGAGGAGCCGTATTCCTTCCTCGTCAATGAGAACGGGAATTGAACGGGAAAGCGCCGTATGCGCCGATTCATCGGACGCGCGGCGTTTTTTTGATCCACGTCCCAAAATTTTCAGCGCTCGCTCCATTTCCCTTGGCGGTCAACCCGCATATGAAGCCGCAGCATGGCACAGGAGCCATTTTCCACTCCGCAAGGGAGAACTGGAACTCCATATGTGAAGGTTCTTATGAGCACTCTCCCATCGCGTCAGGGAATGGGTATGCGTGTAGGATCTTACGGGTACTCTCCCGTCGAGTCAGGGAATGGGTATGGATGGAGGAGCTTATGACTATTCTCCCATCGGGTCAGGAATGCATGCATACTACCTACAACCAATATACCCTGAGCTCAGAAAGCAGTGCTTGCGTTACCATTTCCAGCCTGATTTTGGCTTATTGTCTATGAATATATGAAAGCAGCGCTTTATATAAACTGACGGAAAGGGATAATGGGTGAAAAGGATGGGGAAGGGAAGGTCAACCTGACTAAAAGGGAGACTGGTGAAAAGAGCCGGGATGATGGCTTATCACCAACACATGTAAGGCCGCCATCCGCATGAAAAAACGAGCGAATCCGAATTCGGCAAGGTTTGGCATATTATTCCACTAGCAGAACATATGTCGTTATTTGGCGTATAGATAGTAGATATGAGGTACCCGATCGTAACGGGATGCTCTGCCAACCGGGGCGGATGATGGACAAGTTGAGGAGAAAACAGGCGAGTGAAGTGCAGGAAAGGGGATAGATTATGGGTCAGCGCAAGATAGCGGATCCGGAAGCGGAAGCGATCGATCTGACCGCATGGGAGAAGCGGTTATGGGAGGAAGGGCTTCAGTATGTGGCCGGCATTGATGAGGTCGGGCGGGGCTGCCTGTTCGGCGATGTGGTCGCGGCGGCTGTCATACTGCCCGCGGGCGTCGTGATTGAGGGGATAAATGATTCAAAGAAGTTGTCGGCGAAAAAGCGCGAAGCGCTCTATGAAGAGATAATGGAATGCGCGATCGCTTGGTCTGTGGCCCAGGTCGATGCGTCAACCATTGATCGCATCAACATTAAGCAGGCTTCGCGCCTGGCCATGAAGCAGGCTGTCGAGGGGCTCGGCGTCCGCCCTGACATGCTGCTAATCGATGCGGAGCGGATTGATTGCCCGCTGCCGCAGGAAGCGATTGTGAAGGGGGACGCGAACAGTCAATCTATCGCGGCGGCCTCGATTGTCGCCAAGGTAACGCGCGATCGGCTGTGCGCGGGCTTGTGGGACGAGCTCTACCCTGATTATGGCATTGCCGTACATAAAGGATATGCAACGAAGCAGCATCGCGAGCAGTTGGAGCGGCTTGGTCCGACGCCGATGCACCGCAAATCGTTCCTCAAGTCGCTCTTCCCGGAGGAGGAGCAGTTGAGCCTGTTCTAGGGGTGTGCGGTCCTATGGGCCTCTGGTCCGGCTTATATTCCGGCCTCCGTTTGCCGATATAGAAGTATATTTGTTTTTAAGGAACGGGGGTTGGCTTGTGAATATTTCGCAGATGGTGCGCGGCTTGGTTGGGGAGGCGAGACCCGGCGAGCAGCGGACGTTGGAATTGAAAAGCGGCCAGGTGGTGCGCGGCACCGTCTCCAGCGTGGCCGAGAACGGACGCGAGGCTGTCATTCAGATCAACGGGGTGCCGGTGCGTGCTGTCCTGGATACGCCGATGCGCCCGGGACAGACGGCTTGGCTTCAGGTGCAGGGCCAGCAGGCGGACGGCATGATTATGCTGAAGGCGGCTGACGGTCCGGCGTTCGCTCAGCTCCCTTCGATAGAGGAAGCGTTGAAGCAATCCGGTCTTCCGGACGAGGGTTGGGCTCGAAGACTGCTGCACGAACTGCAAAAGGGCGGTCTGCCGCTGACGAAGGAGCTTGCCTCGCGGTTGGCGCAGGCATTGGCGGCCAAGCCGCAAGGCGTTCCGGCCGAGCAATGGATGCAGGCAGCCGGTCTTGCATTGCGCCGCCAGCTGCCGTTGAGCGGCGAGACGCTCCGCGGCCTGCAGCAGGCGATGTTCGGCAAGCCGCTCAATGATCTGCTTGCCGGCTTTCAGCGTGCGGGCGAGGCTGCGCTTGCCCGAAGCGCGGGAGGATCGGCGGGCGGGGCAGCTCCTTGGGCTGCGCCGCTTCGGGAAGCGCAGGCGCTGGTTCGCGACATTATGGCGTCGCTGCCGCGCATGAATTCCGCTCCCAGCGCCGGGACGAGCAGCCAAGCGTCAGCTCCGGCCGCCGCGGGAGGGAGCCCGGCGTCGACGGCCGCGGCTTCGGCTGCGGAGCAATCCGCGGCAGGCGGCTCGCCAGCAGGGAATGCTGCCACGCACGCGGGCAGCGGCCCCGCTGCCGGGTCAGCCGCAGGCGCTCCGCCAGCGGCCTCTGGAGCGGCTGGGCTTGCGGCCTCAATGGCCGCTGCTGCGGACGGTGAAGGCGCTCCCGGCGGGACTGCGCCTGCCGCCACCGCGCCCGCCGCGGGCGGAGGCGCCTGGATTGGGCGCCTGCTGCAGCTGCTCGGCGTGCCGCATGAGCAGCAGGTGCACCGCGCGGCCGTCCTGGAGATGACGGCCGCAGGCAGCGGGACGCCGCAAGGCGAAGGCGTCCCGGGACGCGGCGCGGCGGCGGAGAGCACCGCCGTCCGGCCGCAGCCCGGCCAAGCCGCGACGCCAGCGGCTGGCGCGGCTTCAAGCGCAGCGGCGCAGGCCCCGGCGATGCCGGGAAGGCCTGCACCGCCAGAGGCGGCAGCGCGCCCTCAAGCGCTGCAAGCGCCCGCGCCGGGCGGCACGCCGGAGCAGGCTCCGGCCGCCGAGCCCGGAGCCGCAGCGCGTGCCGCCGCCGCCACAGCGCCGGAAGCGGCTCAGGCGCAGCCGCAGCAGAGCGCGGCGCAGGCGACCGCCGCGCCGGCGGAGTCGCTGAAGAGCGCGCTGCTTCAGCTCCTCCAGAGCGAGACGCTGCCGCCGGCAGTTCGCGAGGCGGCGCAGCAGCTGGTCCATCAGATTACCGGCCAGCAGCTGCTGTTGACAAGCGACCGGCAAGCGCCGTTCACGCATGTCACCCTGTTCGTGCCGCTTGTGACGCCGGACGGCCAGCAGACGGCCGCCGTCCATATCCAATCGCGGCAGAGCCGCCGGGGCGAGCTGGAGTCGGACAACTGCCGCCTCTGGTTCGATCTGAACATGAAGGCGCTGGGCCGGACGCTCGTCGACGTTCAGGTCGTGGAGCGGGCCGTGGCGCTTCATATTCATCAGGCGGATGAGGACATCGGCGAATGGCTGGGCGGGTTCCGCGGCGAGGTGGAGGAAGCGATGAACCGAATCGGTTATCAGTTATCGGCGTTCCGCATTTTGCCGATGCCAGAGACGAAGGCGGATGAGCCAAAGAACCGGACCGGGATTGATATGGACGATTATGCGCTTCAGCCGTACAAAGGGGTAGATATAAAAATATGAAAGACCCGGAAGCAGCATCCCGGACAACCGGGCGATATCAACGGAAGACGGCGGTCGCGCTGTCCTATAAGCCGGACCAGCATGAGGCGCCGGTTGTCGTCGCCAAAGGGCAGGGACAGCTGGCCGAACAAATATTGGAGAAGGCGAAGGAGAGCGGCGTGCCAATCCAGGAGGACGCGTCTTTGGTGGAGGTGCTCTCCAAGCTGGACATCGACCAGCAGATTCCGGCCGAGCTGTATCATCTGGTCGCGGAAGTGCTGACCTTCATCTACCGGACCGATCAACGGGCCGAGAAAGGATGGAATCGTCATGAATGAGTTCCGCAGCGGCGCGGAGAGCTTCATGCAGGATAAGCGGACAGAGAAAAAACGGAGCGGCGGTCTCAAGCGGAAGGAGAAGGGGGCTGTCGCGGAACGGCTGGCAGCCGAGCGGCTTCAAGTGACCGGCTATCGCATTATTCACAGGAATTGGCGCTGCCGCACAGGCGAGATTGACATCGTCGCACGCGACGGAAACTGCTGGGTTTTCGTCGAGGTGCGCAGCCGGTACGGCGCCGCTGGGGCGGAGGAGGCGGCCGAAGCGATTGACTGGCGGAAACAGCGAAAGGTAAGAGCCGTGGCCGAAGTGTACGTGAACCGTTACCGGCTCCATGAAGCGGAGATCCGCTTCGACGCTGTCGCGGTTGCCCTGGACGCCGACTCTTCTCTTCCCCCGGGCATTACGGTGTACCGCAATGCATTTTGAAGTTTAACTGAGAATGATCTCGTATGTTGCTTGGACAAGTACCGGATCATTTTGCAACGCTTTGGTGGGGAGGCCGGAATTGTAGACGTTACCGATTTAACAGTTTAACCGGAGTTGCTGCGTCATCATTAAGCTCTGAATTAGTCAAGCACTGAGTGGCGATTTATACATGAAAAAAGTGTGTCAATCGTTTGTGAAAATGTCACTTTAACTGTGCTATGAAAATGTCACTTGTGTGATCAGAGGTCAGCCTTACCAGGTGACCTCTGCATAGCTATTATGCTGTGAATACATTGCAACTTGGAACGAACTGCTTTTTGTGGTACGTTTATTTCTAGTTTTATCATAGGTGGTTTTCCACGGATGATTCTGGGCGGGTTTGCGTGGCGACGCAGAACTCGCCTTTTTTGATGCAGCCGGTTTGCGCTGAGGCTTCTGCGTTTCTTTCAGTGCTCAAGGCTGTCCCTGGTGCGACAACAATACGTCCCCTGTTAACGTCTCCCGCACTTCAACCGTCGTTTTGGCATCCAGACGTAGCGAAGCAGGCTGGGCAAGGGTATAGTACTTTCCGTTGTACGAAAGGGTGTTTCCGGTCCCGCGTTAGCTTCTTACAGCGTCTGAATGCCAAGAAGCCGCAGTTCGATCACCAAGCGGTCCAGAAACGTTTGCCAAAGCCGCTCTACCCGTCCCTTGGCTTGCGGCATAACCGCCTTAATGTGCTCAATATGCAAGGCAGCCATCGCTTTGCCGAAGTGGGAGAGCTGCTTCTCCTCAGCGAGCTTTTGCTCGAGCGTCAGCTTTTCGTTAGGCGATCGGAAAATCGTATGCCGATCACTGTAAGGCCCCAGGGGAATGACTTGGCGTTCTGATAAACCAAGCGCTCCCGCTCCCTACCTATTCCTCATCCGCCCATCTCTTATTTTCTCCACAACGAGTACCTTCTCCATTTCTGCTTTCGTCAATGTTATTATTTCCTGTCCCATACTGACATTATCACGGACGGATGACAATACATGAAAATGTTTACTTTTAAGGGGATTTAATTTATAATTCACTTAAAAGGATTATAGTGGAATATTTTTGATACATATTCATTCGGTGAAGTGCAGATATGGCAACAGTTTAATCCGATCAAAAAAACGTCATCTTATTGCTTATTTCCTCTATTAGTTTTTTTACTACGGTATTACACCCCCATTAAAATTTCACATAATCACAGTACTAACTAAAATGGTTGTATGCTAGCTGTCTGCTCATGTATGTCTACAATAGCTGAAAAATTCCGGTAATAAGCTGAAAAATTCCGTTGTCTGAATGGAGGTAACCGGATGTGAAAAAACATATATTGGTTAGAGCGCTGTTATTCGGTATATTTGCATATACATTGAGGTTTTTATTTGATGGTGTTTTTGATGTAAGGGATGTAATAGCTCCAATAATTTTTATTCTTCTCTGTGTAAATGAGTACTACTACAAAAAAAAGAAAACTCAAAAAAAATGAAGTGACATATAATGTGCTTATTTAATATCACTTATATGGGAAATTAAATTGGGAGGGGATGATATCGATACGTAGATATGACAAGTAGTCTAGGAAGGTGGTAATGCCTATATTTAGAGCATTTGCAAGATGCAATCGAACTGATAAATTATAGTTTCCGGTAACTAAATAGGGATCCCAAATCTTTGAATCAAATCTGCATCTAGATACACCTCTGGCATACATTTCACATATGGAAAGTAATTCAAAAAAGATTGTCTTCTTACAATACTAAGACTGACTGACTTTTGATATTAGTTAGAGAGAATGCTCTTAATTAAAAAATAGAGGTGTCTATATGTGGTTTTTAAGATTAAAGTCTAAGGTAATGATTTCTATTGTATTCATTTTTTCGATGATGTTTTCAACGACCTTTATTTACGCAGATAGTCAGCTTGTTTTGCCTAATAAGCCTCCTAATGCACCTAGTGCTAAAGTGAGTTTTAATGATATTGTTACATTAAATAAAAATATTGGGTTAAATAAAAATCAGGTTCGTAAAATTAGAGATGTTAAGGTTGTTGAAAATATAGAGAAGCGAATTTCTAACAATTCTGAGCTTCAAGCTTTTACTGGGTTGAATAAAGATGAGTTGAAAAAAAACTTAAATCAAGTAATCTACCTTGGTAAATCACAAGAACTATATTCGACTTACTTAGGGCTTGCTGAACAATCATTTTTCAAAGGTTTTACAAGGATTTCTGGACTCTAACTCGAAATAAAATGCAAGGAGAATGCGAATTTCTTGCAAAAAATCGTGCACGTGGAGTGAGCCGACATGTATCGTAGAACCGAAAGCCAGCTTCAGTTGTTCGAAGATTTCTACTTGCCGTTTGGCGGTAAATTAAATAAGGAGAACCGTTGGGTTCAACTGGCCGCTATCATCCCGTGGTGGCGGGCAGAAGAACTCTACGCGAAGTCGTTCAAGAAATCAATGCGCGGTCAGATCCCTTTGTCTGTTCGTATGGCTTTGGGAGCGCTGTACATTCAGGAACGTATGCAGCTCGATGATCGAGAGACGGTCCAGCAGATCGCCGAAAATCCGTACTACCAGTACTTCCTTGGGCTGCCGGCGTTCCAAGATAAGCCTCCGTTCCATCACTCGCTGTTGACCCATTTCCGCAAGCGATTGGGTGCGGATGTCATTGAACGAATCAACGATTGGATTTTGGAAGAGGACGCAGAGCGAAAGAAGCAGGAACAAAACAAGAGCGATCCTCAAGATCCTCCAGGCAGCGGCCATGGCTCTGATGGAACATCCGTTAATGAAGACGGCAAAAGCAAAGAGAAACCATGCAACAAAGGCACCTTGATGCTCGACGCGACCTGCGCACCGGCCGACATCTCGTATCCGACCGATTTGAAATTATTGAACGAGGCGCGGGAAAAACTCGAAGCGATCATCGATGTTCTGCACGAGCCTTTCGTCGGGAAGGCCAAGAAACCGAGAACGTATCGTCAAACCGCCCGCAAACGCTACCTCGAGATCGCCAAGAAACGGCGAACGGGTGCCAAAGCCATCCGGAAAGCGGTTGGCAAACAGCTTCGTTATGTTTCGCGTAATCTTCGCATCATCGAAATGCTGGCAGCGAAAAGCAGCTTGAATCAACTGGGTTCGCAGCAGTATCGGCAATTGCTCGTCATTTCCGAGCTGTATCGTCAACAGCAAGAGATGTACGACAAACGGACACACTCGGTGGAAGATCGAATCGTCAGTCTTTCCCAACCGCATGTACGGCCGATTGTCCGCGGGAAAGTGAATGCTCCCGTCGAGTTTGGAGCAAAGCTGGCGATCAGTCTGGTGGACGGTTACGCTCGAATGGAGAAGCTGTCCTGGGATAACTTCAACGAAAGCATGACACTGAAAGCTTCCGTGGAGTCGTTCGTCCAGCGATATGGGTGTTATCCGGAAGCCATTCTAGCCGACCAAATCTACCGAAATCGGGAGAACCTTCGCTATTGTAAGGAGCACGGCATCCGTTTGAGTGGTCCAAACTTAGGGCGTCCGAAGAAAGAAGCGGAACCCGATCGGAACCAGGCCAGACAGGATGCTTCAATGCGTAACGCAATCGAAGGAAAATTCGGAGAAGGCAAACGCTCCTACGGACTGGGGCGTATTCGAGCACGCCTTCGAGAGACAAGCGAAACGGTCATTGCCCTGCAACTGCTTGTTATGAATCTCGAACGCAAGCTGCGCGTTCTCTTTTTGCCGATTTTCAGACTGCTGCTGAATCTGTGCCGTCAGCCTCTGTGGGCCTAAAAGGCAATATGTTCAGCAAGCCCTACTTAATAACATTTGAATCCTCCACTAATTCATGGACAGTTTTATCAATATATGATGCTGATAGAGACTTACTAATTGATTCTTTGAATTTTACACATGCCGCAAATGATCTCTGGAGAATAGACAGCAGGAATGTTGGAATTGTATTTGAAGGAACAAAAGCAGATGTCGAAATACTCAAAAGTGGAAACAAACAAGATAGAGAGAGACTTAAAAAGGACTTTCAAAAAAAATACAACGTTAATATTCAGGAGAAATCAGGCAAAACCTTTCTAAGTGATGCATTTTCGTTGTTAGTCACACCTACAGTATCTGCACTGGATTGTAATGCCAGTAGCGAAACATGTTCATGGGTTTCAATACCATACTGTGCAGCTGCAGGTCTTGCAGGGTTTTGGCCTAGTGTGGCGTGTAGTGTCGTTATGCAATTGGTATGCAGTAAATGCGATTAAGCACTTGTGTTCAAAGAGTTTTTCGCCGCTCGCTCCCCTTGAGGGGATGAGAGCGGCGTTTTTTTTTCAGCGCCCCACGCGGAAGGCGGCATAGTGAGGGAAAGTTGCGTTAGAAGTTACCCCTCCTTGCGCCGATCGAGCGAGCGGTATTGAATCGCTTCCGCGACATGGGAGGCTCCGATCGAATCCTGTTCCTCCAGATCGGCAATCGTCCGCGCAAGCTTCAAGAGCCGATCATGCGCCCGCAGGCTTAGGCCCAATTGATCATAGGCCTGCTGCAGAAGTTGCTCCGCCTCCGGCGTTATCACGCAGTGCCGGCGCAGCAGCGAGCCGGAGAGCTCGCTGTTGAAGCGCAGCTTCAAGCCTGTGTAGCGCCGGGCTTGACGCCGGTGAGCCTGAAGCACCATGGAACGCATCTCGGCCGAAGAGAGAGACGGGCCTTTCCATTCCGTGACCGGAGAGCGGGGTACCTCGACCTGCATATCGATCCGGTCGAGCAGCGGCCCGGACAATTTGGCCCGGTATTGCGCCAGCCGTACCGGAGTGCAGCGGCAGTCGCCCTCGGAGGATGAGCTGTACCCGCAAGGACACGGGTTCATGGAGGCGGCCAGCATGAAATGGGCGGGAAAACGGTACACCGCCCGCGCCCGTCCGATCGTGACATGCCGATCCTCCAGCGGCTGCCGCAGCACCTCCAAGGCTTGCCGGGGGAATTCGGGGAGCTCGTCGAGGAAGAGCACGCCATGATGAGCCAGACTTACCTCGCCCGGCTTCGGAATCGATCCTCCGCCGATGAGACCGGCGGAGGAGATGGAGTGATGCGGCGCCCGGAAGGGGCGATCCCGCATCAGCCCGCCGCCCGCCCGGACCCATTTGCCGGACACGCTGTACAGCTTCGACACTTCCAATGCCTCGTCGTCGCTGAGCGGCGGCAGGATCGTCGGAAGGCGGCGGATGAGCATCGTCTTCCCGGTGCCCGGAGGCCCCGACAGAATTATATTGTGCATGCCGGCCGCAGCCACGATGAGGGCGCGCTTCGCATGGAGCTGTCCGTAGACATCGGCATAGTCTTCCGGCCGATTGGATATTGCGCATTCTCCCTGTCCCTGGCGCGGCGCGACCGAATCAGTCCCGGCAGACCAAGGAGCGAGCTCCTCCAGCCGGAGCAGCTCATGCAGATGCCGCAGCGGATAAATGTCCAGCCCCTCCACGAGAGCCGCTTCCTCCGCATTGTCGCAGGGGACGAGCATCCGCTTGAAGCCCTGCTTGCGCGCTTCGTCGGCCAGAGACAATATGCCGGGAACCGGCCGGGTCGAACCGTCCAACGCAAGCTCCCCGACCAGCAGCATGTCCTGCAGCGGTTCCGCAGGCAGTTGCCCGCTCGTACACAGCAGCCCCGCCGCGATCGCCATATCGAAGGATGTTCCTTCCTTGCGCACGTCGGCCGGCGCAAGATTGACCGTGATTCGCGCAAGCGGGAACTTCCAGCCGCTGTTGCGGACGGCTGCTCGCACCCGCTCGACCGATTCGCGGACGGCCGCATCGGGCAGACCGACGAGATTCACGTTCGGCAAGCCTGGCGAGATGTCGATTTCGACCTGGATAAGCCGGCCGTCGACGCCGCATACCGATGCGCTCCACAATTTCCCATACATGTAAAAACACCTCTCCTTCCTTCATCGTGGCCGCACAGGCCGATGCAGGGGAAAGGTGCTTCCTTATCGTCCCTAAATATATTAATATTATAGGAGTATGACAGCTCCTCCGTCAATGGATATGAGATTCATCTCATTAATAGATGATAATGATATCAAAAAAATGTACTTTCTGCTCGAAATAGAGAGGAAAGCGTTTTTAAAACATGATACAATATTGGAGGACTGTATATATTTTCCGCGGAAGAACGCGTTTTTTTGAAGCGATGGAAGCGGTTCCGCGTTCACGGCCGCGCCAGGAGACGGAGCACGGCAGATTCTGTCTGTAACGGATACGGTCTATCATGCTACCGGCTCCAATGGCTACGCGTCGCTACACGGCCTAAGAGGCTAACGATGGGTTAGGGGGATGCACAATGAATATTCATGAGTACCAAGGCAAGGAAGTATTGAAGCAATACGGCGTTGCGGTTCCGAACGGCAAGGTTGCTTTTACGGCAGATGAAGCCGTTGAAGCGGCGAAGGAGCTCGGAACGTCCGTTGTCGTGGTGAAAGCTCAGATTCATGCTGGCGGCCGAGGCAAGGCGGGCGGCGTCAAGATTGCGAAAAACCTGGACGAGGTGCGCGCATACGCGTCGGAACTGCTCGGCAAAGTGTTGGTAACGCATCAGACAGGCCCGGAAGACAAGGAAATCAAGCGCTTGCTCATCGAGCAAGGCTGTGACATCAAGAAAGAAAATTATGTCGGCGTCGTCGTGGATCGCGCAACCGGCCGCGTCGTGATGATGGCTTCGGAGGAAGGCGGCACCGAGATCGAGGAAGTGGCAGCGAAGACCCCGGAGAAAATTTTCAAGGAAGTTATCGACCCGGCTGTCGGCCTGCAAGTGTTCCAGGCGCGCCGCCTCGCTTATGCGATCAACATCCCGGCAGAATTGGTCAACAAAGCGGTCAAATTCATGCTGGCTCTCTATCAGGCGTTCGTTGACAAGGATTGCTCCATCGCGGAGATCAATCCGCTGGTCGTGACCGGCGACGGACAAGTGATGGCGCTTGACGCAAAGCTGAACTTCGACTCTAACGCGCTGTTCCGCCACAAGGACATTCAGGAGCTGCGCGATCTCGACGAAGAGGACGAGAAGGAAATTCAAGCGTCGAAATTCGACCTGAGCTACATCGCGTTGGACGGCAATATCGGCTGCATGGTGAACGGCGCCGGACTGGCGATGGCGACGATGGATATTATCAAATATTACGGCGGAGAACCGGCCAACTTCCTTGATGTGGGCGGCGGAGCCACGACAGAGAAGGTAACGGAAGCATTCAAGATCATCTTGTCGGATGACCAAGTAAAAGGAATCTTCGTCAACATCTTCGGCGGCATTATGCGCTGCGACGTCATTGCGAACGGCGTCGTGGAAGCTGCGAAGCAAATCGGACTGGATCGTCCGCTCGTCGTCCGTCTGGAAGGGACGAACGTCGAACTCGGCAAGCGCATCCTGAACGAGTCGGGATTGAACATTGTCGCGGCGGATTCGATGGCGGATGGAGCGCAGAAAATTGTCGCTTTGGTTCAATAATTTTGTCGACGAGGAGATGAATGAGCGATGAGCATCTTAATTAATAAAGATACGAAGGTTATTACGCAAGGGATTACGGGCTCAACGGGAATGTTCCACACGAAGGGAGCCTTGGAATACGGCACCAATATGGTGGGCGGCGTAACGCCGGGCAAAGGCGGAACAAAGATCGACATCGAACTCGACAACGGGCAAACTGTCTCTCTGCCGATCTTCAATTCGGTCATCCAAGCGAAGCGCGAGACCGGCGCGACGGTCAGTGTCATTTACGTGCCGCCGGCGTTCGCGGCCGATTCGATTATGGAAGCCGTCGATGCGGACCTTGATCTGGTTATTTGCATCACGGAAGGCATTCCGGTACTCGATATGGTCAAAGTGAAGCGCTACATGGAGGGCAAGCGCACCCGCCTCGTCGGTCCGAACTGTCCGGGCGTCATTACGCCGGGCGAATGCAAGATCGGCATCATGCCGGGTTACATCCATACACCGGGTCATGTCGGGGTCGTCTCCCGGAGCGGAACATTGACGTATGAAGCCGTTCATCAATTGACGACGCGCGGCATCGGCCAATCGACAGCCGTCGGTATCGGCGGAGACCCGGTCAAAGGCTCGGAATTCATCGATGTGCTCCATATGTTCAATGAAGATCCGGATACGTATGCCGTCATCATGATCGGCGAGATCGGCGGCACGGCAGAGGAGGAAGCTGCCGAGTGGATCCAGGCCAATATGAAGAAGCCGGTTGTCGGCTTCATCGGAGGAGCTACTGCGCCTCCAGGGAAGCGGATGGGTCATGCCGGCGCGATTATTTCGGGAGGCAAGGGCACGGCTGCCGAGAAGACGGCCAAGCTGGAAGCCTGCGGCATCAAGGTGGCGCCGACGCCGGCGGAAATGGGCAGCACGCTCGTATCCGTACTGGAAGAACGCGGCCTGCTTGAGCAATGCACGGCACAGCCGCAGACCAAAGCTTAACTCTCACCTAAAACACACATACATTTATCCATATATATTGTAGCGATAGGTAAGCAACCTTTCTGTCAGCTCGGAGTTTTCGAGCGGGGAAGGTTGCTTTTTTTATCCTCGGAGGATTAGTTATAAATTTGGCTGTCAGGAGATGAGCCGCGGTACCTAAAATCCTGCGAAACTGCATTATTTTCATGTGCGTGTCTACGGCGTTATCGGATTCCTGCAAAAATGCAGGAATTCTAGCATGATTCGATAAAAACGTGAAATAATTAGGGAAAAAGACACTAGCGTTGCATCAATCTTTTTACGAAAATTTCTATCCCATAAGTCTCTATATTTGTAACTTATTGAACTATATTCGTGGACAAAAATAAAGAAATCTCCTATTGTTGAGTTACCCAAAGCGTTATCCATAAAAACGCCTCAACAAAGGAGATTTCTATGGATAACGTACCGAATCAAAACGTCATTTGTCAATGCCTAAAATGGCTACATGTTCATTCTACTCGACACGAGTCATTGGATTACCGGGCCCAAAAGCTGTTTGTCGGCGCTTCGACACTCTTATTTGTAGAGGCACAGCTTCAGCAACGAGACTCATACAAAGTCATGTCAGAGCATGTAGCCGCTAATCCTGAATTTCAAGAACTGCTTGGACTCAAGAGCATAAGCGCTTCCCAACTATCGCGGAAGCTGAAACGGCTGCCTATGGAGTATCTTCAGACGCTCTTTTTCTCGCTCATTGATCGAATCAAGCAACTTACAAAAGGGAAACGAGGCATTACGCCTGGTATTGGGAAACTCAAGCTAATCGATTCATCGGGAATTACACTACCTCCCATTCTCGCGAAATGGTCCTATTGTTCCAAAAGTAGCCATGGCGTGAAGATGCACACCTCCTTGGTCGTTGCGGACTCCAAAACGATGTATCCAGACAAGATCGTCGCTTCAACCAAAGATGTAGCCGATCATGAAGTCGTGTTGGAATTTACAGTGGATAAAGATGCGACCTACGTGATGGACCGAGGATACCAGGTGTACGACCATTTTCAGAAATGGGTAGAGGATAAGATTAAATTTGTTTGCCGCGTCAAGCAAAAGAGCCGGTTAACGATCATCAGAAAAAGAGACCTCCCCAAAAGGCAGAATGGGTTTATCCTTGATGCTGATGTGACGATGCCTGAGCTGCCAGCGGTTCTGCGTTTGATTGAGTTTAACGATGACCAAGGGCGTACCTATCGAATTGTAACGAATCGATTTGACTTATCCGCACATCAAATTGCCGAGATTTATCGAAATCGCTGGCATATTGAGTTGTTTTTTAAATGGGTCAAGCAGCATATTCGATTGGTAAAACCCCACGGTTATACGGCCGAAGCGATTTGGAACCAAATGTATATTGCTTTAATCGCGTATGCTCTCTGTTTGCTGATTAAATTAACACTGGACTGTAAAAAGTCGACATGGGACCTCCTCCAGTTGATTCGCATCTATGCGGAAAAACCATGGGAAAATTTGATCGCTGCACTCAACCGCAAGCCGACTCGAACATCTAGAGGTCGACCAAAGCGAAATGGGAGACGTCCGAAAAAGGCAACAAAGTCGATGAAACCGAGACTGATTGTGACGTAATGACAAACGAAAACGATTTTTACATATAATGGATAACGCGTAGGGTCTGTTTCCAGCTCGACTTTTTTAGACTTAGCGCGGACATCGCAAATGTAAATATATATCATATATTGATGTTAATTGAAATTAGATTATGAACTAACCGCTCAATGCAACGCTAGTGGGAAAAAGATGCTTTTTTACAGCAATTTGACCAAATATAAGGCCAAATGTCGGAAATTGATGTAGATTTGCAGGATTTCAACTCGAAGTGGGCTGATTGAGCGAATTGCGCCAACTGGACATGATTGTGCGGACTGCGCCGCTTGTATGAACCCCATAAAAGGGCGGACTGGTTAAGGCGTACATGCGACTCCCGGACACACGACTCGAAGCTGGCATTGGCGCGATTGAATTACTTAATAATATCTTTTTACCCAATTATTGAAAAGTAAGCGTAGTTCATGCTTGCATTCTGATCTTATCTCAAGCAAAATAAGGGAAGCGGACGCACGCTTCCCGGAAAGTGAAGGAGAGTTGCTGAAATGGGCAATTGGACGGAACGGGAGCTCGTGTTTGCGTTACATGAAATCAACGGTATCGGGTGGCATACGATTCGCGCGATAGGGGAGCGCATCGGATTCGGCGGATTGGCGGATTGGCTGAACCGTCCGGCATCGGATTGGGCAGAATTAGGAATGAAGCCCTCGATGGCGAGGAAGCTTGCGGCAGGCTTACGGGGAGACAGGCTGGAGGAGAGGCTGGAACTGGCCATGAATGCCGGGATTGAATGGATTACCCGCTGGGATGAAGGTTATCCTCCGCTGCTGCAGGAGATTCCGCAGCCGCCGTGGATTTTGTACGGGAAGGGAGATTGGACCGCGCTGTCCTCCGATGCGATTGCCATCGTGGGAACGCGCAATCCTACCGTTTATGGCAAGAAGGTTGCCCTTCAATTGGCCGAGCAGTTGGGATGCGCCGGGTTCCTTATCGTCAGCGGACTGGCGAGAGGCATCGATGCTTGCAGTCATGAAGGCGCTCTCATCCAGGGGCGGACCGCCGCGGTGATGGGCACGGCCTTCGATCGCATTTATCCGTATGAGAATGCGAATTTGGCGAGACGGATCACTGAATCTGGCATCGTCCTCACGGAGTATCCGCTTGGAACCCCGTCCCATCCGGGCTTGTTCCCCCAGCGCAATCGAATTATTGCCGGCCTGACGCTCGGAACCGTCGTCGTGGAGGCCGCTATGGGCAGCGGCGCGCTCATCACCGCCGATTTTGCGACGGAAACGTTCAGGGAGGTTTTTGTCGTCCCCGGGCCCGTTACGTCGCCCAAATCGGCAGGGCCGTTATTTCTTATGAGGAACGGGGCCAGACCGATTGCGCATGCCGAAGATATAATGGAAGAATTGAAGGCGCGGTTGACAACAGTCACTTTGCCGTACAATAATGGAACGGTCGGCCTCACCGAGAGCGAATCGCTCACCGAGGAGGAGCGCCGGATATGCGAATTGATTCGCCTGGAAGGCAGTACATTTGAGGAACTGCTCCTTGCGAGCGGCCTCCCATTTGCGGAGCTGCATCGAATTTTGTTATCCTTACAATTAAAACAGAGAGTTCGGGAGGCCCAGGGAGCCGTATACCATTCGATATGGATATGAAGAGGAGATTGGAGAGGAGGGTGCGCCTATGGCGGATTCATTAGTCATTGTCGAGTCGCCTGCGAAGGCGAAGACAATCGGGAAATATTTAGGCAGCAAATATATCGTCAAAGCGTCTATGGGACATGTGCGTGATTTGCCCAAGAGCCAGATCGGCGTTGAAATAGAGCAAGATTTCGCCCCGAAGTACATCACGATTCGCGGTAAGGGCGGCGTGCTCAAAGAATTGAAAGATGCAAGAAAGAAAGTGAAAAAAGTGTACCTCGCGGCCGACCCCGACCGCGAAGGAGAAGCGATCGCTTGGCATTTGGCGCATGCGCTCGAATTGGATGAGACGGAAGCCTGCCGCGTCGTCTTCAATGAGATTACGAAGCAGGCCGTGAAGGATGCGTTCAAATCGCCGCGTCAAATCAATATGGACCTCGTTCACGCCCAGCAAGCGCGGCGCATTCTCGACCGGCTGGTCGGGTACAAGATCAGCCCTCTTTTGTGGAAGAAGGTGAAGAAAGGGCTGTCAGCGGGGCGGGTGCAGTCGGTATCCGTGAAGCTGATTATTGACCGGGAGAATGAAATCAACGCCTTCATCCCTGAAGAGTATTGGACGATAACCGCCAAGCTTGAAGCGGGCAAGTCCAGGTTCGAAGCCAAGTTCTACGGCATGAATGGCGTGAAGAAGGAGCTGGCGAACGAGGCCGAAGTGAATGAAGTGCTGGCCGCGCTGCAGAAGCAGGCCTTTGTCGTCTCCGAGGTGAAGGAGAAAGAGCGGCTTCGCCATCCGTCCGCTCCCTTTACGACGAGCTCGCTGCAGCAGGAAGCGGCACGGAAGCTGAATTTCCGGGCGGCCAAGACGATGTCCGTCGCGCAGCAGCTGTATGAAGGGGTGGACCTGGGCAAGGAAGGCACGGTTGGTCTCATCACCTATATGCGTACAGACTCGACGCGGATATCGCCGACGGCACAGGAGGAAGCGAAGGAATATATCGGCTCCCAGTTCGGAGCGGAATATGTGCCGGAGACGCCGCGGCAGTATGCCAAGAAGGCGGCGAATGCACAGGATGCGCACGAGGCGATACGCCCCACGTCCGTGCTGCGCAGCCCGGAACAGATGAAGCCGTTCCTCAGCCGCGACCAGCATCGCCTCTACAAGCTGGTATGGGAACGGTTCGTGTCGAGCCAGATGACGTCCGCCATCATGGATACGATGACGGTCGATCTGCAGGCGGGAGACGTTACGTTCCGCGCCAACGGCTCGAAGGTGCGTTTTCCGGGGTTCATGAAGGTCTATGTCGAAGGGAACGATGACGGCACCGTCGAGGATGACAAACTGCTTCCTCCGCTCAAGAAGGGCGACAAGCTGAAGCAGGAAGCGATCGAACCGAAGCAGCATTTCACCCAGCCGCCGCCGCGGTATACCGAGGCGAGACTGGTGAAGACGCTGGAGGAGCTGGGCATCGGCAGACCGAGCACCTATGCGCCGACGCTGGAGACGATCCAGAAGCGCGGCTATGTGGCCATCGAGGACAAGAAATTCGTTCCGACCGAGCTGGGCGAACTGGTCATTCAGCAGATGGAGGAGTTTTTCCCCGAGATTCTGGATGTGGAATTCACGGCTCATATGGAGGAAGATCTCGACCATGTGGAAGAGGGCCAGCAGGACTGGGTGAAGGTGCTCAACGATTTCTATGAATCGTTCGAGAAGCGGCTCCAGGTCGCCGAGGAAGAAATGAAGGAAGTCGAAATCGAGGACGAAGTGTCCGATGAAATATGCGAGAAGTGCGGACGCCATTTTGTGTACAAGATGGGCCGCTTCGGCAAATTCTTGGCCTGCTCCGGATTCCCGGATTGCCGCAACACACGTCCGATTGTGAAGGATACGGGCGTAGCCTGTCCGAAGTGCAAGGAAGGCAAGCTGGTGGAGCGGCGCAGCAAGAAGGGACGCGTCTTTTACGGGTGCGACCGTTATCCGGACTGCGATTATGTGATGTGGGACCGGCCATCGGTCAAGCCATGCCCGTCTTGCGGCAGCTTGATGGTCGAGAAGCGGAGCAAGCAAGGAACGAAGCTGCAGTGTACGCAGTGCGATCATAATGAAATGTTGCAGGACAACGAGGATGATTAAGCGCGGGCAAGCTTACGATGAAATAAAGGGATACTGCAGCAGGTGCAGGCAACCGAGGGGGATGTAAGACAGATGGATAAGCCAAGAGTAACCGTTATCGGTGCGGGCTTGGCCGGCAGCGAGGCGGCATGGCAGGCTGCGCAGCAGGGAGTTGCCGTAACGCTCTATGAGATGCGGCCGGTGAAGCAGACGCCGGCCCACCATACGGGCCAGTTCGCGGAGCTGGTATGCAGCAACTCTTTGCGGGCGAACGGGCTAAGCAACGCGGTTGGCGTATTAAAGGAAGAAATGCGGCTTATGAATTCGCTTATTATGCAAGCGGCGGATAAGCATGCGGTTCCGGCCGGAGGTGCCTTGGCCGTCGATCGGGACGGATTTTCCGGGGAGATTACGCGCCGGCTGAGCGAGCATCCGCTCGTCGAAGTCCGCCATGAGGAAGTGACGGAGATTCCGGAGGACGGCATTACCGTCATCGCTACCGGGCCGTTGACGTCGCCGGCTTTGTCCGACCAGATTAAGACGCTGATGGATGAGGAATATTTCTATTTTTACGATGCGGCCGCGCCGATCGTGGAGAAGGATTCCATCGACATGAGTAAGGTATTCCTGGCTTCCCGCTATGACAAGGGAGAAGCGGCGTATTTGAACTGCCCGATGAACGAGGAAGAGTTCAATGCGTTTTACGAGGCGCTTATTACGGCCGAGACGGCGGAATTGAAGGAGTTCGAGAAAGAGATTTATTTCGAGGGCTGCATGCCGATCGAGGTCATGATGCGCCGCGGGAAGCAGACGGCGCTGTTCGGGCCGATGAAGCCCGTCGGGTTGACGGATCCGCGCACCGGCAAGACGCCTTATGCGGTCATCCAGCTTCGCCAGGATAACGCCGCGGGTACGCTCTATAATATGGTAGGGTTCCAGACCCATCTCAAATGGGGCGAGCAGAAACGGGTGTTCCGGATGATTCCGGGGCTGGAGAATGCGGAATTCGTCCGCTACGGCGTCATGCACCGCAACACCTTCATCAATTCCCCGAAGCTGCTGGAAGCGACCTATCAATTCAAGGGCCGCCCGTCGCTCTTCTTCGCAGGGCAGATGACCGGGGTGGAGGGCTATGTCGAATCGGCCGCTTCGGGACTGCTGGCCGGCTTGAACGCGGCTCGTTACGCCAAAGGGAGCGAACCGGTCCTGCTTCCGGAGGATACGGCGCTCGGAAGCATGGCGCGTTATATTACGACCGCCGATTTCAAGCATTTCCAGCCGATGAATGCCAATTTTGGCCTCTTCCCGCCGCTTGGGCAGCGGATCCGCAACAAAAAAGAGAAGAACGAAGCGCTGGCCCATCGCGCTCTCCATTCTTTGAAGGCGTACCGGGACGAAGCGGGTCTGTTCAACACATAACAGCTTGTGCAGCGGAAAGGAAGCGGCTCGCCACGGAACGGTGCCGTTTCCTTTTCGTTTTCATTTACATTTAATGATTCTTTAGTCCTAGTCGATGAATAATAGACAGGAGGTTGAGCTTCGGTGGAATATCAATTTCATGCCACGACCATCTGCGCGGTAAGACATAACGGGCAGGCCGCCATTGCGGGAGACGGTCAAGTAACCTTTGGGAACAACATGATTATGAAGCAGCATGCGCGCAAGGTGCGGCGGCTGTATCGCGGCCAGGTGCTGGCGGGATTCGCCGGATCGGTCGCGGATGCGATTACGCTGTTCGAGAAGTTCGAAGGCAAGCTGGAGGAGCATCATGGCAACCTGCAGCGCGCGGCTGTCGAGTTGGCGAAGGATTGGCGCCAGGATAAGGTGCTTCGCAAGCTGGAGGCGCTTATGATCGTGATGGACGCGCAGCATGTGCTGCTTATTTCGGGCGGCGGAGAAATCATCGAGCCGGATGACGAAGTGATCGCCATCGGCTCCGGCGGATCGTTCGCGTTGGCGGCGGCTCGCGCCCTCAAGCGGCATTCGACGCATCTGTCCGCACGTGAAATGGCTGAAGCCGCCTTGCATATCGCGGCGGAAATTTGCGTCTTTACGAATGATAATCTCGTTGTCGAAGAGCTATAACGGCATAAGGGAGCAACCAAGATACGAGTGGAGGGATAAGATGAATCAACAAGCATGGACACCGCGGCAGATTGTCACGGAACTGGATAAGTATATCGTCGGACAGAAAATGGCCAAACGGGCCGTCGCTGTCGCGCTTCGCAACCGTTACCGGCGCAGCCTGCTGGATGAGTCGATCCAGGATGAGATCGTCCCTAAAAACATTCTCATGATCGGACCGACGGGCGTCGGGAAGACCGAGATTGCCCGCCGTCTGGCGAAGCTCGTCAATGCGCCGTTCGTGAAAGTGGAAGCGACCAAGTTTACGGAAGTGGGCTATGTCGGCCGCGATGTCGAATCGATGGTCCGCGATCTGGTGGAGACGGCGATTCGCATGGTGAAGCTGGAGCGCACCGAGAAGGTCAAGGATAAAGCGGAAGAGATGGCGAACGAGCGAATCGTAGAAATATTGGCCCCAAGCTCCAAGGAGAGCAAAGCGCAGCGCAATCCGTTCGAGATGCTCTTCGGCCAAAACCAGTCGCATGCGCAGCAGGCGGAGAAGGAGCCGGAGCCCGGGTTGCAGGAAAAGCGGAGAAAGGTGCGGTTCGATCTGCTGTCAGGCAATTTGGAGAACGACATCATCGAGATCGATGTCGAAGACGCGGCCCCGAACATGCTCGATTTCCTGTCCGGCCCGGGCAATGAGCAGATGGGCATGAATATGCAGGAAATGTTCGGCAGCCTCATTCCGAAGCGGATGAAGAAGCGCAAGCTCACGATCAAGGAAGCCAGGAAGGTGCTGACGCAGGAAGAGGCCGCGAAGCTGATCGACATGGATGACGTCATTCAGGAATCGATTCGCCGGGCCGAGCAGTCTGGCATCATCTTTATCGATGAGATCGACAAGATTGCCTCCAGCGGGCGCGGTTCGGGGCCTGATGTGTCCCGTGAGGGCGTGCAGCGCGATATTTTGCCGATTGTAGAGGGGTCAACCATCATGACCAAGTACGGGCCCGTGAAGACGGACTACGTGCTCTTCATCGCTGCGGGAGCGTTCCATATCGCGAAGCCGTCCGATCTCATTCCCGAGCTGCAGGGACGTTTCCCGATTCGTGTCGAATTAACAAGTTTGTTGCTGAATGATTTTGTCTCGATCCTGACGGAACCGAAGAATGCGATTACGAAGCAGTATGTCGAATTGTTGAAGACGGAAAATATCCAGATCGAGTTCACTGATGAAGCGATACGGGAAATTGCCCGCATTGCGGCCGATGTCAATCAAAACACCGAAAATATCGGAGCCCGGCGCCTGCATACCATTATGGAGAAGCTGCTGGAGGATCTGTCGTTCGAAGCGCCGGAGCTGACGCTCGATCAATTCCGGATTACGCCCGAATATGTGCGGGAGAAGCTGGCCGACATCGCGCAAAACCGGGATCTAAGCCAATATATCCTATAAAATCATGCGAAATTTCACTAGCGTTGCATCAATCTTTTTACGAAAATTTCTATCCCATAAGTCTCTATATTTGTAACTTATTGAACTATATTCATGGACAAAAATAAAGAAATCTCCTATTGTTGAGTTACCCTAACGTTATCCATAAAACGCCTCAACAAAGGAGATTTCTTATGGATAACGTACCGAATCATAACGTCATTTGTCAATGCCTAAAATGGTTACATGTCCATTCTACTCGACACGAGTCATTGGATTACCGGGCCCAAAAGCTGTTTGTCGGCTCTTCGACACTCTTATTTGTAGAGGCACAGCTTCAGCAACGAGACTCATACAAAGTCATGTCAGAGCATGTAGCGGCTAATCCTGAATTTCAAGATCTTCTGGGTCTCAAGAGCATAAGCGCTTCTCAACTATCGCGGAAGCTGAAACGGCTGCCTATGGAGTATCTTCAGACGCTCTTTTTCTCGCTCATTGATCGAATCAAGCAACTTACAAAAGGGAAACGCGGCATTACGCCTGGTATTGGGAAACTCAAGCTAATCGATTCATCGGGAATTACACTACCTCCCATTCTCGCGAAATGGTCCTATTGTTCCAAAAGTAGCCATGGCGTGAAGATGCACACCTCCTTGGTCGTTGCGGACTCCAAAACGATGTATCCAGACAAGATCGTCGCTTCAACCAAAGATGTAGCCGATCATGAAGTCGTGTTGGAATTTACAGTGGATAAAGATGCGACCTACGTGATGGACCGAGGATACCAGGTATACGACCATTTTCAGAAATGGGTAGAGGATAAGATTAAATTTGTTTGCCGCGTCAAGCAAAAGAGCCGGTTAACGATCATCAGAAAAAGAGACCTCCCCAAAAGGCAGAATGGGTTTATCCTTGATGCTGATGTGACGATGCCGGAGCTGCCAGCGGTTCTGCGTTTGATTGAGTTTAAGGATGACCAAGGGCGTACCTATCGAATTGTAACGAATCGATTTGACTTATCCGCACATCAAATTGCCGAGATTTATCGAAATCGCTGGCATATTGAGTTGTTTTTTAAATGGGTCAAGCAGCATATTCGATTGGTAAAACCCCACGGTTATACGGCCGAAGCGATTTGGAACCAAATGTATATTGCTTTAATCGCGTATGCTCTCTGTTTGCTGATTAAATTAACACTGGACTGTAAAAAGTCGACATGGGACCTCCTCCAGTTGATTCGCATCTATGCGGAAAAACCATGGGAAAATTTGATCGCTGCACTCAACCGCAAGCCGACTCGAACATCTAGAGGTCGACCAAAGCGAAATGGGAGACGTCCGAAAAAGGCAACAAAGTCGATGAAACCGAGACTGATTGTGACGTAATGACAAACGAAAACGATTTTTACATATAATGGATAACGCGTAGGGTCTGTTTCCAGCTCGACTTTTTTAGACTTAGCGCGGACATCGCAAATGTAAATATATATCATATATTGATGTTAATTGAAATTAGATTATGAACTAACCGCTCGATGCAACGCTAGTGGCGAAATTTCCCCTTTTTGGGACTACAGCCAACGAGGGGATCCATTCGACAAAGTATTTGAAAAAAGCCCTGACTTTTAGTCCAAAGATAGGGCTTTTTTCTTATTGTGTTATAACCCAAAGTTTAAGATGATAAGTATGGCGTTAATTATCTTCTTCTGTCAAAAAATGATGATTACTCAACATTTTCATTGAATAATCAGCTAGATTTATTGGATTATGGAAATCCCCTCCCATAGTTCGACACGATCATGCAAAAGAACTAAGTTTTTTGTCGAAAGAGAAGGAGAAACGTCGCAAGCTAGAGAATATATGTTCATATGAATTTTTAACTAATCAGGAGGGATGATTGTGAACTTGTTGAGCGGCGTACATATGCAGCGGCTGGAGGGGGCGATGCAAGCTTCCACGGCTCGACAGAATGTGATCAACGCGAACGTGGCGAATGTCGATACGCCGTACTATAAACGCTCCGAAGTGCAGTTCGAGTCGCTGCTTCGTGATCAGATGACCGGCGGAACTCTTGTCGGCCGCCGCACTGATCCGCGGCATTTCTATATCGGACCTTCGAACGGGGTGCCGGCTCCGCAGATCGTCCAGGATGAGAGCACGGTGATGGGGAACAACCGCAACAATGTCGACATTGACCGGGAAATGGCGCTTCAGGCCGAGAATCAATTGAAATATTATACGCTTATACAGCAGTTGAACCATAACATCAACATGCTTAGAACCGGTATGGATGTAAGGAGGTAACGTATGAATATTTCTAACAGCTTCAGCATCAGCTCGTCCGGACTCACGGCCCAGCGCCTGAGAATGGACGTCATCTCCTCGAATATCGCGAATATGGAATCGACGCGCGCGCAATACGTCAACGGGAAGTTCGTTCCGTATACACGCAAGGTCGTCGTCATGTCGCCGATGGAGTCTTCCTTCCAGCAGTCTTTGCAAGAAGCGATGCAGGGTCAGCGCAATGCCAAGGGAGTCAAGGTGGCCCAGATTAAGGAAGATACCTCAACACCGTATAAAATCGTCTACAATCCGTCCCACCCGGACGCGGACGAGCAAGGAAATGTCTACATGCCAAATGTCGACATCATGAAGGAAATTGTCGACATGATCTCTGCCACCCGCTCGTACGAAGCGAACGTAACGGCGCTGAATGCGTCCAAATCCATGATTATGAAGGCATTGGAGATTGGCAAAGGCTAGACCAAGCCTGCTTGCTAACAAGAGCCGTTCATTGCCACAGGGGGAAAACAAATGATACAAAATACGATGATTCCATTGAGCATGACATCTCCGGCGACATTACCGGCGGCGATATCTCCAACGACGAAAGCCGACACACCGGCCGAAGTAACCAAAACATTCAGCCAATTTCTTACGAATGCACTTCAGCAAGTTGATGCACAAGAGAAGCAAGTCCATGAAATGAGCGACAAGTTTATCCTGGGCGAAGTTGATGTCGATCAGCTTCAAATTGCCTCCGAACGTGCGCTGCTCAGTCTGCAATTGACGACGCAAATACGCAACAAGGTCATCGAAGCGTATCAAGATATTATGCGCATGCAAATGTAACAGCGGTAGTGTCTTACATCGTTCTGGAGGGTGACGTGAAGTGAATGAAACCATCGGCCGGTATCGGGATCGAATAACCCAATACTGGAATCAGTTCAGTAAAAAGCAGAAAATCCTTCTGCTGTCCACAATCGCATTTGTAATATTGGCTGCTGTCATTTTAACGGCACAGTTGACAAAGACAGAGTATGAGCTTGCTTTTGAGAATCTTAACGCCAATGATGCTGCCGGCATCATTGAATATTTGAATTCGAACCGCATCCCGTACGAGCTCAGCGGCGACGGCAGCAAAATATCCGTACCCAGCGCATCTGCGGCGAAAGTTAAAGTCGACATCGGAGCCCAGGGCATCGTCAAGAACGGTTCGATTGGCTTCGAATCGTTCGGCGCCGACGGGTTGATGGGCGGAATGACGGACAACGTGTTCGATGTCCGCTACAAGAACGCCCTGAACGGCGAAATCGAAAGATTGCTGCGTCTGATGAACGGTGTTCAAGATGCCAAGGCCATCATTAATCTCCCGAAGGAGACGGTCTTCGCAACACCGGAGCAGGAACAGGCGTCGGCTTCTATTGTGTTGAAATTTAAGCCTGGATATCAGCCGAATCAGGCGGCGGTTGACGGATACTTCAATCTGGTCAAGACCGCGGTTCCCAATTTGGCGGTTGACGATATTACCATCTCGAGCGATGAAGGTCCCATGTTCGCTTCCGACTCGCAAGGCGGCGCATCCAAGAGCATCTTCGGCGAGGTGGATGAGCAGCTCAAAATTCAGCGCAAGTATGAGAACGATATCCGCATGAAAATACAAGAGTTCCTTGGCGCCTATGTGCCGGCGGACAAAGTAAGCGTGCTGGTGTCCGCGAAGCTGAATTTCGATAAAGTTCAAAAACAGGAAGATCTTGTCACTCCGGTCAATACGGAGGAGATGAAAGGGATCGAAATCAGCGTCCAGGAGCTGCAGGAATCCTACAGCGGCAAAGGCGCGCAAACCGGCGGCGTCGCAGGCGTCGGAGACGGCGAAGTGCCGAACTATCCTTCCGCTTCGGGAAGCGGGGATACGACGTCCGAGAAAAGCCAACGGACGATCAATTATGATGTGAACCGCATCAAAAATCTGATCGAGTCCAGTCCGTATGCCGTGACAGATCTGACCATACACGCAGCGGTTGACGCAAACAACATGGAGCCTGCCCAAATCGATGCGATTGAAAAAGTGCTCCGTTCGATCGTCGCTGCGCAGTTAAAAGATTCAGGTGCTACATATACAGACGAAGAATTGACACAAAAAGTTTCAGTTATGACCCAAAATGGTGCTAAAGATGGGGGAACAGCCACTGCCAGCACGTTTCCGAACTGGGTATGGTATGGCGCGGGTGCGCTTGCATTACTAGTTGTCGTAGGCGGAATTGCCTATGCGGTCGTTCGCCGCCGCAGACGGGCGGAAGAAGAAGTATATACGGACGAGCTGTCTCCGCTGCCTACTCATGTTGAGCTTCCATCCATTGATTTAGAGAATCTGACGGGCGAGCATCAGGTGCGCAAGCAATTGGAAATGCTGGCGAAGAAAAAGCCGGAAGAGTTTGTGAAATTGCTGCGTACATGGCTTGTTGATGAATCGAGGTGAGCAACGTGACAAAAGGAAGCGGAGCATTGACCGGCAGACAGAAAGCGGCGATTTTGCTCATCACGCTCGGACCTGAGGTGTCAGCCCAAATCTTTAAGCACTTGCGGGATGAGGAAATCGAACAATTAACGTTGGAAATTGCGAATGTGCGCAAGGTGGACGCGGCGGAAAAAGAGTCGGTCATGAGCGAGTTCCACCAAATCTGCCTGGCGCAGGAGTACATATCCCAGGGCGGCATCAGTTACGCCAAGGAGATTCTCGAGAAGGCGTTGGGCTCGCAGAAGGCGGTCGATATTATCAACCGCCTGACCGCTACGCTGCAGGTCAGACCGTTCGACTTTGCGCGCAAGGCGGAAGCGTCGCAGATTTTCAACTTTATTCAGAATGAAAATGCCCAAACGATCGCCCTTGTGCTCTCTTACCTGGAGACAGAGCAGGCATCGACGATCCTGTCTTCCCTTCCGCAGGAGAAGCAGGCGGAGGTGGCGCGCAGAGTCGCTTTGATGGACAGCACGTCCCCGGAAGTGATCAGCCAGGTCGAGCGCGTGCTGGAACAGAAGCTGTCGTCGACCGTGACGCAGGATTACACAAGCGCGGGCGGCATCGAGTCCGTCGTCAAGATTTTGAACGGCGTCGACCGCGGTACCGAACGCACGATTCTGGATTCCCTGGAGATTCAGGATCCGGAACTGGCGGAAGAAATCAAGAAGAGAATGTTCGTATTCGAAGATATCGTCAATATCGACAACCGTTCGATCCAACGTATCATTCGCGATATTGACAATGCCGACTTGCAGCTTGCGCTCAAAGTGGCAAGCGAGGAAGTTCGCGAAGCGATCTTCCGCAACATGTCCAAGCGGATGGCCGATACGTTCAAGGAAGAAATGGAGTTTATGGGACCGGTTCGGCTGCGCGACGTGGAAGAGGCGCAGACGCGGATCGTGTCGACGATACGCCGCTTAGAAGAGTCGGGTGAGATTATCATCGCACGCGGCGGAGGAGATGATATCGTTGTCTAATGTCATCAAATCGACTCAATATGTTCCGCTGGAGCAGATGAGATTGATTGAAGCGGTTCGGCGTCACCAGCAGCGGAGCGAGGAGGAGGCTGCGGCAGCGCCGGAGCCGCTGACCGAGGAAACCTTGCTGAATCAGGATGAACAGCTCGCCGAGCTGAGGCAGTCGATTCTCGATGATGCGCGGTCGTTCGCCGAGGAGCATCTGCGGCAGGCGACCGAAGAAGCGGAGCGGATGAAGGAAGAAGCGCAGAGCCAGATCGACGCCTGGTGGGAAGAACGGCGCCGGCAGGACGAGCAGTTGATCGAATCTACCCGGAGCGAGAGCTATGAGAGCGGCTATCGGGAAGGCATGGCGCGCGCGGAGCAGGAGATTAAGGAAGCGTACGAACGCAAAATCGCGGAAGCCGAGGCGGTGCTGCGCCAAGCCTATCAGGCGAAGGAGCAGTTAATCCAGGAGGCGGAGCCGTTCGTTGTCTCTCTTAGCTGCGCGGTCGCGGAGAAGATTATTCAGAAGCAGCTCTCCGTCGAACCGGAGATCGCGCTGGAACTGGCCCGCAAGACGCTGGCGCGGAAGCGGGAGAGCGGAACGATCACGCTGTGTGTCTCGCCCGAGCAATTCGCCTACGTGCATGCGGCAAGGGAAGAGCTCAGTCTGGCCGTCGATTCGCAGGCAGAACTGCAAATTATACCGGACTCCAGCGTGAACGACGGAGGCTGCGTCGTCCGCTCTGCGCTTGGCAGCATCGATGCGCGGATCGACACGCAGCTGACGGAGATCAAAAAAGCGCTGATGCAGGTAGCGATGCAGCATGAGGAGCAGAGTGGCCATGACGCATGAGGTGAAATGGAACGCGGAGAAATATGTCGACTACTTGTCCCAGATCGACCCGGTCCGCGTCAATGGCAAAGTGACGCAGGTCATCGGTCTGACGGTGGAGTCGGAAGGGCCTGACGCGAGCGTAGGAGAAGTTTGCTATATTTATCCGACCAAGGGGAGCAAGCCGCTGATGGCGGAAGTTGTCGGATTCCGCGACAACAAGGTGCTTCTGATGCCGCTCGGCGAGCTGCAGGCGATAGGTCCGGGCTGCGATGTCGTGGGCACCGGGAAACCGTTGACCGTTCCGGTCGGATCAGAGCTGCTCGGCAAAGTGCTGGACGGATTGGGGCAGCCGCTCGACGGCTCCTTCCTCCCGACGAGGATGTCCAGCTATTCCACGACAGCCGTTCCGTCCAACCCGCTGGCCCGGCCGCGGGTGCTCGATCCGATCGGCGTCGGCGTACGGACGATCGACGGCCTGCTTACGATCGGCAACGGGCAGCGCGTCGGCATATTTGCCGGCTCCGGGGTAGGGAAGAGCACCCTGCTCGGCATGATCGCGCGCAATACGGCGGCCGATGTGAACGTGATTGCGCTCATCGGCGAGCGCGGGCGCGAGGTGCTCGAGTTCATTGAGCGCGATCTCGGCCCGGAAGGGCTGGCGCGGTCGGTCGTTGTCGTCGCGACTTCGGATCAGCCGGCGCTGGTCCGCATCAAGGGCGCGCTGATCGCGACCACGATCGCGGAATATTTCCGGGACCGCGGCATGAACGTGATGCTTATGATGGATTCGGTGACCCGTTACGCGATGGCGATGCGTGAAGTCGGACTGGCGATCGGCGAGCCTCCTGCGACCCGGGGATATACGCCTTCTGTCTTCGCCAGCCTGCCGAAGCTGCTGGAGCGCTCCGGAACAGGCCCGTCCGGCTCGATTACGGCCTTCTATACGGTGCTCGTCGACGGAGACGACATGAACGAGCCGATTGCCGATGCCGTGCGCGGGATTTTGGATGGTCATATCGTCCTGAACCGGAATATCGCGAACAAGGGGCATTTTCCCGCGATCGACATTCTGGCCAGCGTGAGCCGGGTGATGAAGGACATCGTGCCCCGCGAACATCAATTGGCGGCGGAGCAGTTGAAGCGGCTTCTCGCTGTGTACCGTGAATCTGAGGATTTGATTAATATCGGCGCATATCAGCGGGGGAGCAACCCCGCCATAGACGAAGCACTTGAATTTATCGATGACATTCATGCGTTTACGAAGCAGAGAATCGATGAGAGTGCTCCTTACAACGAGACGATCGAACGATTATTAATGCAATTTCCAGGAGGTTGAGTGACCGGTGCGTGGCTTTCAATACGTTTTGCAAAAAGTGCTTGACTTGAAGACCAACGAGAAAAAGCAGGCGGAATGGATATTATCCGAAGCCGTGGGCGATCTGATGACGAAGGAGAGCCAGCTTCAGCAGTGCACGGCAGATCTCCTGCACGCTCGCGAAGAACTCCAGCGTCAGGTGGATGCCCGCGCCTCTGCCTCCAGCCTTCAGGCCTGGCAGCAATATATCGCCTACATGGAATCGCAGGTTGACTTGGCGAACGAGCGGGTCAGCGCCGCGGAAGCCAACGTTCAGAACAAGCAGGGAGAGCTGGCCGTGCGGATGACTGACGAAAAAGTGTGGACCAAAGCCAGGGAAAAGGCGGAAGCGCAGTTCAAACAGCGGCTCGCTGCGTGGGAACAGAATGAATTGGACGAACTGGCGACCGTCCGCTACCATATGGCGGCCCGCTAGAAGACAGGTCAGGCGCGGCAGTTCGGTCCCGCCGCTTCAGCAGGAGGGATGAGAGTGGCAGAGATGAATCAGGAATCAGTAGAAAAGGAAAGTGGATATTCGGGCTTTGAACGGTTTTTGTTCTTTGCGACCCCAATTTTGTTTACGATCATTTTGTTAGCCGTGCTGCTTACGCTGTTCAATGCGAACTGGCGCAATCAAATGATAGCCTTGGCGGAAAATATCCCGCTCGTAAATCAATGGATTTCTTCCGATAAGGATAAAGCCGATGGCAAGGAACCCGGCAACGCGAAGAAGGAGAACAAAAACATTCAAAAGGAACAGGAAGAGCAGATTGCCGAACTGAAGGCGCTGTTGGCTTCCAAGGACGCTGACCTCCGCAATCTGGCCGATGCGCGCAAGAAGCTTGAAGAGCAGGTTGCGAATCTGAACAAGGAAATCAAGGACTTGCGGGCCGAACGGCATGAAGAGCAGGTGACGGAAGAGCAGTATGCGCAGCAGGTGAAGGATCTCGCGAATCTGTACGCCAAGATGATGCCAAGCAAATCGGCTCCGATTCTGGAGAACTTGGCGACGGAGGAGCTCGTCCTTGTGCTGGATGCGATGAAGCAGGAGGATCGCGCGAAGATCCTGGAAAAGATGAACCCGAAGGTGGCCGCTGACGCGTCGATCCGGCTCAAGGACGTGAAGCCGGCGGACAACCTGGAGGTCCGCGCGCTGCAGGCGCGCCTCAAAAAGAATGAGGCGTCGAAGGAAGCGCATAATGGCCTTGATCAGACGCAGCTCAGCCAGACCTTCTCGAGCATGACGCCGAAGAGCGCGGCCAGCATTTTGCTCGAAACGGCGAAAATCAGTCCGGAAAAGGCGCTTAACGTGCTGAATACGGTCGATGACGCGACCCGATCCCGCTTGCTGAATGCGATGACGGAGGAGGACAAGGAAGCGACGGCCAAGCTCGTCTCGAAGCTGCTTCCAAGCAAATGATCAAGATCGTCCAAATAAGATTGCTTGAAAGGAGGTGAAAAAAATGGCAGGAACGATTATGAATATTTCGGCCGGAAGCGCAGCCCCGGTCATGGGCGGCACGCAGGCCAAGGGGGGAGCTCCTGGCGGCGGAGCCGGATTCTTGACCGTGCTCTCGCAATGCATGGATACATCGGGCGAGGCGCCGGCATGGGCGGGCGGCTTGGCATCGCTGTTGACCTTGGGCGAAGGCATGGGCAATATGCCGGCCTTGCCGGAGGAAGCGGCCGAGGCCGTTGAAGCGTTGCTTCAACCGCTGCTCGATTCGCTGCAATCGCCTGACGAGGAATTGGAGAGCAATCCGGAGCTGTTCGCCGCGCTGCAGCAATGGGTCATGCAAGCCCAGCAGTGGCTGAACGAACAGCAGCCGAATGCGGAGCATCCCGATGCGGCGGCCCAGAGTTCGGCCGTCCTGATCGAGCAGCCGTCCACGATTACGATCGCGGTGCGCGATGTGCTCGCTCAACTGGCGGGTCTGTTGGAAGCGAAGCAAGCGGATGCTTCGGTGATGGGGCAGCTTGCCGGGAACGGACAAGCGGCGGCCGCGGTGGAGACGGCGGTTGTCATGCAGAGCCAGGCGCAGGCAGGCGCCGAGCGGCAGGCGCAAGGCGCAGGCTCGGAGCTTCCCCATGCGGCAGCAAGCGCCAAAGGGGAACAGGCGCAGCCAGCCGAGGCGCTGCGGTGGATCGCGCGGCTCGCTGACATGATGAAGCAGGAAGGCGCGGTCAACGCCCCGGCGGCTTCGGCATCCGCGAATGCGGGACGGGCTGCAGCGGCGCAAGCCCAGTCCGTGACGCAGGCGGATATCATGCCGGCGGCAGCGGCCGGAGCGAAGCCTGCGGCGGAAGCGGCGAGCGGTCCGGACCATGCGCAGCCGGAGCCGCAGATTGGACAAGTCATGCAGGCAGGCCAGTGGGCGCTTCGCCAGGAAGGCCTTAACTCGACAAAGCCGCTGCCTGTTATCCATGCGGATCGCTTCGCGGATGAGATGGCCGGCTTCATGGTGAAGCAGCTAAGATTCAGCCGCATCGGAACGATGTCGGAAGCGAAGATTTCCCTGTATCCGGAGCATCTGGGACAGGTAGAGATTCGACTGACGATTCAGAACGGCCAATTGACGGCCCGCTTCATGACGGAGCATCTGATGGCGAAGGATATGCTGGAGCAGCAAATGTCCATGCTGCGCGGCGCACTGCAATCGCAAGGAATTCAAGTGGAGAAGATCGAAGTATCCCAGCAATCATCGAATGCGTTGAATTCTTCTCTGTTCCAGGAGGAGCGGAGACAGCAGGATACCCACCGTCAGCAATCGTCGGAGCGGGGATCGAAGCAGGGCAAGCCGCTGACTTTGGATGAGCTTGCCGGGGCTTTGGAGACCGAAGAGGAACTGCGGGCAGCGCAGCTGCTTGGCGGGAATTCCACCTTCAGCGCAAGCGTGTAAGTAATTGGTAGATAACAATCAAGGAGGTTGCGGCCATGGCATCAGATGCAGCAGTCGGCAAAATCGTCACCTGGCCGAACTACAGCAAGGAGAATGTGGCGCAGGCCAGCAAGAAGGACGGTCAGACGCTAGGAAAAGATGAATTTTTGAAAATTTTGGTTACGCAGCTGCAAAATCAGGATCCGATGCAGCCGATGCAGGACCGGGACTTCATCGCGCAGATGGCCCAATTCAGTTCCGTCGAGCAGTTGATGAACATTCAGACTCAGCTCGGAAGCCTGCACCAGGCGCTCGGCATGTCTTCCAGCCTCATCGGCAAAGAGATCACATGGTACGGCAAGTCCGAGGATAAGGAATATAAGGTGGGGAAAGACGGTAAGGACGACACGAATCCGATACTAAGAACCGGCATCGTCGAGTCAATGATTATTCGCGAGGGCAAATCGTACGCCAAGGTCGGGGAGCATGAAGTCGACTTGAGCACGATCACGGAAATTCGCGAACCGGGAGAAGCGCCTGGCACGGACGAGCCGGAACAACCCGAACAACCGGAGCAGCCTGGATCTGAGACGCCTGAAGAAGAGTCTCCTGCACCGGGAACGGAAGGCCAATCATGAATATCGGTGGCCCAATCGGGCATTTAGGCCCAACCGCGCCGATACAGGCCGTCCAGCAGCCTGAACGGCTGAAGCCGGCCCGGCAAAGCGAGAGCAAGGCAAGCTTCCAGCAGCTCTTTCAACAGGAGCTGCAGCGCACGAACGATGTCCGCTTCAGCCATCATGCGAGGACCCGCATGACAGAGCGCGGCATGAACCTGACCCCGGAGCTCGTGGCCAAGATGAATCAGGCGATGAAGCAGGCCGAGGAGAAGGGGGCGCGGCAATCGCTCGTCATTATGAACAACCAGGCCTTCATCGTCAATGTGCCGTCGCGTACCGTCATTACGGCATTGGATGAAGCGGCACGGCAAAATCATGTTTTTACGCAGATCGACAGCGCCATTCTCCTCAATGATTGAGGCATGGCGGGACCATAGGCTGGACCGCAAGGAGGCCTCGGCTCATGGAACGACCGAAGTGAGCCCTTTATTTAGAGGATGTTCAAAAATCGGCCCTTTTGAACTCTTACCATTAAGACATTGGAGGTATTACGATGATTCGATCGATGTATTCCGGCGTATCCGGCATGCGCGGCTTTCAGACGAAACTGGACGTCATCGGCAACAACATTGCCAACGTCAATACCGTTGGCTTCAAAGGGAGCCGCGTCATGTTCAAGGACATTATGAGCCAGACGATTGACGGCACGACAGCGCCGAACGATAACAGCGGCGGGGTGAACGCCAAGCAGATCGGGCTCGGCGTCTCCCTCGCTTCCATCGATACCGTGCATACGCCGGGAAGCGCGATGACGACGAACCGCCCGCTCGACTTTCGCATCGACGGCGACGGCTTCTTCGCTGTCTCGTTAGGCGATGATCAGGAGGTTCCGTTCCTGACGCGCGCAGGCGACTTCCATCTGGATGCAACCCGGACGCTGGTCACCTCGGACGGCTTGAATGTGCTCGATTCCGGCGGCGGGGTGATCCAGTTGGATGAGGATATCGTCTCCTTCTCCATCTCGCAGACCGGCGAGATTATCGCGAAACGGGATGACGGCTCGACGGAACCGACGGGCGTGCAGCTCGGCGTAATCAAGGTCGTCAACCCGGAAGGCCTCGAGAAAATCGGGGGCAACCTGTACCGCTTGACCCCGAACGCGGTCGAGGACGGTGAAGCCGAGATCGTCACCGCGAATGACCCGGAGGCAGGCACCGGCGCGATTATCGCCGGCCAGCTCGAAATGTCGAACGTCGACCTGACGGGCGAGTTCACTGAAATGATCGTGGCCCAGCGCGGCTTCCAGGCGAACTCGCGCATCATTACGACATCCGATGAAGTATTGCAGGAAGTCGTCAATCTGAAGCGATAATGCGGCAGTAATCCGTTCCAAGCCCTGATGCCGCGCCCGTGAACGGCCGGCATCGGGGCCTGGAATGAAGAGCAAAGGAGGATTTGGATGATATCCGTCACGCGATTGAACGGTTCTCCCATGTGGGTGAACGCCCTTCTCATCGAGACCGTTGAAGAGACGCCCGACACCTACATCACATTGACGACGGGGAAGAAGTTCATCGTACTGGAGAAGGGGCCGGAAGTGATTGAACGGATCGAACAATATGTTCGCTCCGTCGGTATCATCGCCGGAACGAAGAAGACAGAACCATCGGAGGGACAACCATGAAACGAATGATGCCGTGGATGATCACACTCCTGCTTGCGCTGACCCTGATCGCCCTTGTCGTGATTATGATGATCAATACGAATGGCAAAGGCAATGCGCCTGGAGCACAGCAAGTGCACACTGTAAGATTATCGGCCGAAGAAATCGTGGAGATGACGTCAACCATGACCGACATCAAGACGAATCTGGCGGACCGCGACTATGTCGTCTTCACCGGCTTCGCATTCCAACTGGACACGAAGAAGACGAAGGAGCAATTCGACAAGATCAAAGACGTTCGAATCAAGCCTCTCATTCTCAGAACCTTGGCTGATATGAAACCGGAAGACTTGCAAGGTATGAAGGGTCAGGATCAGCTGTGTGCCAAGTTGCTCGAACTGATTAATAAGCAATTGCCGGAAGGCAAGGTCGTTCAAGTGGACTTGACGGACTTTATACTTACGCCGATTTGACGGCAGATTGACACACATGTTCAGCTGATTCCTGTAAGGGGGTGAAACGATTGGTAGACGTGCTATCGCAGAACGAGATTGACGCATTGCTCGCGGCGCTGTCCTCGGGGGAAATGGATGCGGAAGAGCTAAAAAAAGAGGAAACACAGCGTAAAATCCGTTCGTACGATTTCAAGCGTGCCGTTCGTTTTTCTAAAGACCACATTCGAAGTTTGACACGCATCCATGAAAATTTCGCCAGATTTTTGACGACATATTTTTCCGCGCAATTGCGTACTTTTGTGCAAATCAATGTCGTCCAGGTCGAGCAGTTGCCGTATGACGAGTTCATCCGCTCGATACCGAAAATGACCATATTGAATATTTTTGAGGCCGAGCCGCTCAAAGGCCGGATGGTTCTCGAGGTCAACCCGAACGTTGCCTTTGCCATGCTTGACCGCATGCTGGGCGGCGCCGGAGCAGCTCCTTCGAAGATCAACTCGCTGACCGAGATTGAGACGACGGTGATGGAGCGCATATTCAGCCGGGCGTTCGAGAGCCTCCAGGAGGCGTGGAAGAGCGTGCTCGATATCCGGCCGCGGCTGGAAGCACTCGAGACGAATCCTCAATTTATGCAAATTGTCTCCCCGAATGAGACGATTGCGCTCATTTCATTGAGCACCAAAATCGGGGACACGACGGGGATGATCAACTTATGTATCCCCCACGTCGTCATCGAGCCGATTATGCCGAAGCTGTCCGTGCATCATTGGTTCGTATCTGAGAAAAAAACGCGGGAACCGATTGAGATCGAAAAATTGCGCCAACGGGTTAGCAAGGCGAAGCTTCCGATCGCCGTTGAACTTGGCACATCACAGATTTCGGTACAGGAGTTAATGCAGTTATCAATCGGCGATGTCATCGCCTTGAACAAGCCGGTTGACAGCGGTTTGACGATTCGGGTTGGTGACCGCATGAAATATATTGGCACGCCGGGTGTAGTCAAGGATCGCGTAGCGGTACAAATCGAGCAAGTCGTGGAAGAAGGAGTGGAAGAGCATGACGAGTAAAGATTACTTGTCGCAGGAGGAAATTGACGCCCTGTTGAAAAAATCGAGCGGCGATTCGCCGGAAGGCGAAGCGGAATCCCCTTCAATCGATTCCTACTTGGATCCGATCGAAGTCGATGCCCTTGGTGAGATTGGCAATATTACGTTTGGCAGTGCGGCCACGGCGCTATCCACCCTGCTGGGCAAAAAGGTGGACATTACGACGCCCCGCATCAAGCTGCTGAAGCGCGAGAATCTGGAGGAGGAATTCCCGAAACCGCATGTCGCGGTGCATGTGCAGTATGTTGAAGGCTTCGAAGGGGTCAACTCCCTCGTCATCAAGACGTCGGATGCGCAGGTCATCGCGGATTTGATGCTTGGCGGCGACGGCACGAACCTGAGCGGCGAGCTGAACGATATTCACGTCAGCGCCGTGCAGGAAGCGATGAACCAGATGATGGGCTCGTCCGCGACGTCCATGTCCACGATTTTTAATCGGTTGGTGAACATTTCTCCGCCGGGCATCGGCATCTTGAACATGTCGGATGGACAGGGGATTGACACGCTGCCCGACGCGAATGTGCTGGTCAAAATTTCATTCCGCCTCACGATCGGCGATTTGATCGATTCGACGATAATGCAAATCTTGACGGTGCCGTTCGCGAAGGAGATGGTCCGGATTTTGATGGGGACGGCGGAATCGATGTCGACGGGTGCGGAGACCGCGCCGGAGGCTCCTGCGGCGGAAGAAGCGCCATATGCGCCGCCGGCTCAGCACGCTGCCCAGCAGCCGATGGCTGGATACGATCAGCAGCCTATGGCGGGGTATGAGCAGCAGCCGATGCCGGGAGGACAAGCGCCTCAGCAGCCGTACGGACAGCCTTACGCGCAGCCTCCATACGGCTCTCAGCCGATGCCGGCGGCTCACCTTGATCCGCAGAGCGGAGCGGCTTCCGCATTCGGCAATGTGCCGAACCGGAACGTCAATGTCCAGCCGGTGCAATTTGCGAGTTTTCAACCCGGATCTTATGCGCAGCATGATGAATCCAATCTAAATTTATTGTTGGACATCCCGCTCAAAGTCACAGTAGAATTAGGGAGGACACACAAACAAATCAAGGACATTCTAGAGCTCTCTCAAGGTTCCATTATTGAGCTGGACAAGCTGGCTGGCGAACCGGTCGACATTCTGGTCAACAACAAACTCATAGCCAAAGGCGAGGTTGTCGTCATTGACGAGAATTTTGGCGTTCGCGTCACCGATATTATCAACCAGTGGGATCGAATTCAAAAACTACAATAAGATTTAGGGAGGATTCAGAACGATGGCTAACCGTATTTTGATCGTAGACGATGCAGCGTTCATGCGAATGATGATTCGCGACATTTTGACTAAGAATGGATACGATGTCGTGGGAGAAGCATCAGATGGCGCTCAGGCGATCGAAAAGTACAAGGAACATAAACCAGACCTGATTACGATGGACATCACGATGCCAGAGATGGACGGCATCACCGCATTGAAAGAGATTCGCAAGCTGGATCCGAACGCCAAAGTCATCATGTGCTCGGCAATGGGCCAGCAGGCGATGGTTATCGACGCGATTCAGGCAGGGGCGAAAGACTTCATCGTCAAGCCGTTCCAGGCAGACCGGGTTATCGAAGCGATTAAGAAAACAATGGGATAAGCCATGCCTGACAACGGTCAAATTCAAACGCCCGGTGCCGGAGATTACATAGGCAGCTTATTGACCGTGCTGCTGTCGCTCGCAGTCATTATCGTACTTATCGTACTGCTTATTAAATGGTTGAACCGGAAAAACCGCATGTGGCAAATGAATCAAAGCATTCGCACGCTCGGCGGCACCGGGCTCGGACCGAACAAGTCCTTGCAGATTATTGAAGTTGGCGATGCCGTCTACATCCTGGGCATCGGTGAGGATATTACCTTGATCGACAAAATAACCGACCCGGAGCAAGCGGCGCGCTTGATGGCATCATTGGAGCGCGCGCCGTCCAAGCCCGGGACGGCATGGCCAACCTCTTGGTCTGACCTGACAAGCCGTATGCGAAGACGATTCAAGACTGCGGAGACAGACTCGGAAGCGAGAGACGCGGACCCGTCTTCCGTGTCTTTTCATGAAGTGTTTCATGCAAAACTTGAACAAATGCCCAAACGCGCACAACAAGTGGAGCACTTGTTCAAAGAAGATTCCAATGAAGATCGGTAGATGGATTGATGAATAAAAAATTGCTGCTAGCTGTGACAGCCGTCCTGTTGTTGTCCGGTCTTACCGCTCATTGGGCGTCGGCGTCGCCTGTCATTCCCGACATCGACATCAAGATTGGAGACGGCGGCGGGCAGCCGGGGACATCCTCGTTGTCCTTGCTGCTGCTGATTACCGTGCTCAGCATCGCTCCGGCCATTCTCGTCCTGATGACCTCCTTCACGCGCATCGTCGTCGTGCTGGGCTTCGTCCGGACCTCGCTTGGAACGCAGCAGATGCCGCCCAACCAGGTGCTAATCGGACTTGCGCTCTTTCTTACTTTGTTTGTGATGTCCCCAACGATTGGCGAAATCAATCAGGCCGCGCTGCAGCCATACTTGAAGGGCGAGCTGAATCAGACCCAGGCGTTGGAGCAAGCCTCGATACCTATGAAGAAGTTCATGTTCTCGCATACCCGCGAGAAAGATTTGCTCTTATTTATGAAGTACACGAAGACCGAGAAGCCGAAGACGTACCAAGACGTGCCGCTCACCGTGCTTGTTCCCGCATATGCCATCAGTGAGCTGAAGACCGCCTTTCAGATGGGATTTATGATATTCATTCCATTCTTGGTCATTGACATGGTCGTAGCCAGCACATTGATGGCGATGGGGATGATGATGCTGCCTCCGGTGATGATCTCGCTTCCTTTTAAAATACTTCTGTTCGTGCTCGTAGACGGCTGGTATCTTGTCGTGAAGTCGTTGCTGATGAGTTTCAATACGTAAGCGGGAACGAATCTGACGAACGGGAGGAATACAGGAAATGAGTGCTGAGTTTATTATCGGCTTGGCGGGGCAGGCGGTGTTCGCCGTACTGAAGGTGGCCGCCCCGATGCTTGCCATTGCGCTGATCGTCGGACTTGTCATCAGTATTTTCCAGGCGACGACGCAGATCCAGGAGCAGACCTTGGCCTTCGTGCCCAAAATTATCGCCGTCATGGTGGCCGTGCTCGTATTCGGTCCCTGGATTTTAACGACATTGGTCGATTTTGCTTTTAATATTTTAAATAATTTGCACCTTTACATCGGTTAGGCAGTGAAGAGATGGAAATCCTCGTTCAGGCTTTCCCTGTTTTTTTGCTCACGCTATGTCGAATCACGGCGTTCTTTGTCACCGTCCCTGTCATATCTTCGCGGGGCGTGCCGAATCATTTTCGAGTCGGACTCGCGTTCTTTGTGAGCGTGATCGCGTATTTGTTGTTCGGCATCGGCAAAACCGTGCCGGCAGACGGCATGTTTGTCATTTTCATTATACGAGAAGTTTTAATTGGCTTATTAATCGGATTTTTGGCCCAACTGTTCTTCACCGCCGTGCAGACGGCCGGCTCGTTCATCGACATCCAGATCGGCTTCGGGATTGCGAATGTCATCGATCCGTTGACAGGCGCCACCTCGCCGGTCATGGGGAACTTCAAGTACGTCTTTGTCGTGCTGCTGTTTCTCGGGATGAACGGCCACCATTACTTTATCGACGGAATTATGCGAAGTTTTGAGTGGCTGCCGCTGGACGGGAACACCTTCTTTGAACAGATAGCGAACGGACTCGTCTCCGAATTTCTGGTGCAGTCCTTCGTTCAGGCGTTTATCATCGCGTTCCAGATTTCGGCGCCCCTCATCGTGGCGCTGTTCCTGACCGATGTGGCGCTTGGCTTTCTGGCGCGGTCGGCCCCGCAATTCAATATCTTTGTCGTGGGCATCCCGCTCAAGTTGATTATCGGATTAGCCATGCTGCTACTGACCGTACCTAGTCTTATTTACGTGCTGCAGCAGTTGTTCTCCTCGTTGTTCGAGGCGCTTGACCAGCTGTTACGCATGATGCAGGGGGCGGGATAATAATGACACGTACGCGCCGCGGGCAGACGGTATCGTTTGCGGCCCGCGAATACCAACTGAGACACCGTCTGAATCTCCAGCTTTTCTCGCAAGAGAAGACGGAAAAGGCGACCCCGAAAAAGAGGCAGGAGTCCCGCAAAAAGGGGCAGGTTGCCAAGAGCTCCGATTTGTCCGGAGCGTCCATCCTGCTTGCATGCTTCTTCTGCCTGCTTATGTTCGGCGGCTTCTATAAGGAGAGAGTGCTCGATTTATTCGCGGATTCCTTGCAGCACCGCCTGACGATGGAAGTCACGGTAGGCAATGTGACCGACTATTTCGCCCAGGTGTTTCTGAAAGGACTCATCGTGTTAGCCCCCGTGTTTCTTGCGGCGTTTCTGATGGGCCTCATCGTGAATTACGCGCAGATTGGATTTTTGTTCACGGGCGAGCCCATGAAAATGAAGCTGAGCAAAATCGATCCGATTCAAGGGTTCAAACGGATTTTCTCGCTTCGCTCCGTGGTGGAGTTTTTGAAGTCGATTTTGAAGCTGGCGGCGATTGCTGCCATCGTCTACTTGTCGCTGTGGGGGGAACGGGATCGCATTGTACAGATGTCGCATGTGCCCCTCAGTGAAATATTGAGCTATACCGCGCAAATTACGCTGTCTCTCGGATTGAAGATCGGCGCCGCCTTGTTCGCGCTCGCCGTGATGGACTACATGTACCAACGATATGAGCATGAGAAAAGCATGCGCATGTCCAAGCAAGACATTAAGGACGAGTACAAAAAAACCGAGGGTGACCCCCTTGTCAAAGGTAAAATCAAAGAACGACAACGCCGCATGGCGATGATGCGGATGATGCAGGAAGTGCCGAAGGCGGACGTGATCATCACGAACCCGACTCACTTCGCCGTCGCGCTGAAGTATGACGGTTCCGAGATGGAGGCCCCGCAAGTGATTGCGAAGGGGCAGGACTACGTCGCCCTGCGCATTAAGCAGATCGCCAAGGAGAATGGCGTACTGACCATGGAAAACAAGCCGCTCGCCCGGGCTTTATTCGAGAGGACCGAGATTGGCGAAGCCATTCCAGCCGACTTGTTCCAGGCCGTGGCGGAAGTTCTGGCTTATGTATACAAATTGAAAGGCAAAGTCAATTGAGCTAACAAGTTTGGGGGAAGCAATCCGTGAAAACGCGAGATTTATTCGTCTTGGTCGGCATCATCGGCATCGTGCTCATGATGGTCCTGCCGATACCGTTATGGCTATTGGACATCCTGCTGGTGATCAACATCTCATTGGCGCTGATGATTCTTCTGATTGCCATGAATTCGAAGGAAGCTCTACAGTTTTCGATATTTCCGGCAATGCTGCTCATCACGACGTTATTCCGGCTTGCGCTCAACATCTCGACGACCAAGCAGATTTTGGCGAATGGAGAAGCGGGCGATGTCGTCGCCACATTCGGCCAGTGGATAACGCAGGGCAATATCGCCGTCGGCATGGTTGTATTCCTCATTCTCGTCATCGTGCAATTCATTGTCATCACGAAGGGGTCCGAGCGGGTCGCTGAAGTCGCTGCGCGGTTTACGCTCGACGCGATGCCCGGGAAGCAGATGGCGATCGATGCGGATCTGAATGCCGGGCTTATCAATGAACACCAGGCGCGCGAGCGCCGGGAGAAAATCGAGAAAGAGGCCGATTTCTACGGAGCGATGGACGGTGCCAGCAAATTCGTCAAAGGGGACGCCATCGCCAGCATCATCATCCTGCTCATCAACCTGATCGGCGGCTTCGTCATCGGAATCGCGATGCACGGCATGGCCTTCGACGAAGCGGCACAGACCTATTCGATCCTGTCGATCGGGGACGGCCTCGTCAGCCAGATTCCGGCCTTGCTGATTTCGACCGCGGCGGGTCTTATCGTCACCCGGGCGGCTTCCAAAGGAAATCTGGCCGAGGATATGAGCACGCAGATGCTCGCTTATCCGAAGCTGCTCTATATCGTTGCCGGGACGATTGGGCTGCTCGGCTTGCTGACGCCGATCGGACTGAAGCCGACCGTGCCGTTCGCGGCCGTGCTGGCCATCGCCGGCTACCGGATGCAGAAGACGATGGACGAGCGCCAGGTTCAGGAGGAGCAGCTCGAAGAGGAGCAGCAGATCGAGGAGGTCCGCAGTCCGGAGAGCGTCATCAACCTGCTGCAGGTCGATCCGATCGAGTTCGAATTCGGCTACGGGCTGATTCCGCTCGCGGACGCCCAACAGGGCGGCGACCTGCTGGACCGCATCATCATGATCCGAAGGCAATGCGCGCTTGAGCTCGGTCTTGTCGTTCCCGTCATTCGGATCCGGGACAATATCCAGTTGAAGCCGAATGAATATGTCATCAAAATCAAGGGCAATGCCGTAGCCCAGGGAGAGCTGCTGCTCAATCACTATTTGGCGATGAACCCGGGCTATGAGGATGATTCCGTCTCCGGCATCGAGACGACGGAGCCGGCCTTCGGCCTTCCGGCCCTGTGGGTCGACGAGACGATGAAGGAGCGGGCGGAGCTGGCCGGATATACGGTCGTCGATCCGCCGTCCGTCGTCGCGACGCATCTGACCGAGATCATCAAGCGGCATGCGCATGAGCTGGTCGGCCGCCAGGAGACGAAGGCGCTTGTGGAGACCGTCAAGGAGCAGTACCCGGCGCTGGCCGACGATCTAATCCCAAACGTGCTCTCGATCGGAGAAGTGCAGAAGGTGCTGGCGAAGCTGCTGCGTGAAAAGATATCGATTCGCGACCTGGTCACGATCTTCGAGACGCTGGCCGATTACGGAACCTATACGAAGGATCCGGATGTGCTTACGGAGTATGTCCGCCAGGCGCTCGCCCGCCAGATCACCCAGCAGTACGTCACTCCGGGAGAGACGCTTCGCGTCATTACGGTCGGTCCTGCGCTGGAGAAGAAAATCGCGGACAGCGTAACGCAGAACGAGCACGGATCTTATCTTGTGATGGATCCGGGCACGACGCAGCAGGTGTACCAGCGGATAAGCGATCAGGTGCAGCGTCTCCTGCAATCGGGACATTCGCCGGTCCTGCTCGCGTCCCCGTCCATTCGCATGTATTTGCGGCAGCTGCTGGAGCGCGCCATGCAGGATATCCCGGTACTCTCTTACAATGAGCTTGAGCCTAGCGTAGAAATTCAAAGTGTCGGAGTGGTGAATGTATGAGAGTAAAAAAGTACATTGTGGAGACGATGCCCGAAGCGATGAGCCAAATCCGTCAAGAATTGGGGCAGGATGCGGTTATCATCAGCACGAAGGAAGTCCGTGCCGGCGGCTTCCTCGGGATGTTCAGCCGCAAGGCGATCGAGGTGGTCGCGGCTGTGGATGACCAAGCGCAGCCGGCCCGGCCGTCCGGCCCCGCCACCAGGGCAGCGGCTCCCGCCGAACCTCCGGCGCGGGTCTACGTCTCGCCGACGGCGGCACGCAGCGCTTATGGCGGCGCCCCGGCCGAGCCGCGGCCTCCCGCTCCGCAGGCGAAGGAAGCGGCTCCCGGCTGCGCTGCGCCGCGGCCGACGAGACCGGAGGAGGCTCCGGGCGCCGCAGCCGAAGAGCGGACGCGGCCGGCTCAGCGGGAGGAGACCGGAACGCCGGCCGCTGCGCCGCTGGCGTTCGCTTCCGAGCTGGAGGCGGCCGTCTCCCAAGCATCCCGGCGGCCGCTGCTGGACGCGGACTGGCAGATCGAGATGGCCGAGATGAAGCAGATGATGCACAAGGTGATGCAGCGCGTCTACCAGGAGAGCTGGCCGGAACCGTTCAAGGAGATGGAACGGCATCTGCTCCGGCAGGGCGTCGGCAGCGAGCTGGTCTGCCGCTTCATCGAGGCGGCCGCCGAGCAATGCCCGCGCCCGCAGGAGGCGGAGGCTGCGGAAGCGAAGCGGCTCGTGGCGGAGCAGGTGAGCGGGCAGCTGCTGAATTGGCAGGGGGACGGCATTACGAAGGCTACCCGCATCGTCTACTTCGTCGGCCCGACGGGCGTCGGGAAGACGACGACGATTGCCAAGCTGGCCGCGGATCAGATTTTACACCATGGCCGTAAAGTCGGGTTTATTACCGCAGATACATATCGGATCTCGGCCGTGGAGCAGCTGCGGACATATGCTTCGATCCTAAACGTCCCGCTGGAGGTCGTCACTTCGCCGGGCGATACGGAACGGGCGTTGAACGCGCTTGAAGCATGCGACCTCATTTTGATGGACACGGCCGGCCGCAATTTCCGCAATGACATGTACGTCAACGAACTGAACACGATGCTCAAGCCGCTGCCGTTCAGCATGACCTTCCTCGTGATGAGTCTGACGTCGAAGACCGAAGACATGCTGGCCATCTGGGAACGGTTCGAGAATCAGCGCATCGACAGTCTGATTCTGACCAAGGCGGATGAGACCGCAACGTACGGAACGATATTGAACTTGGCGTCCCGGGTGAAGATTCCCTGCAGCTATATGACGACAGGGCAGAACGTACCCGATGATATACAGCCTTTTCAAACGAATGACGCGGTGCGATGGATAATGGGAGATTGACCTCATGATGAATGACCAAGCTCAAGCGCTGCGCAGACTTGTCAGCAGGAAGCTTCAGAGCGGGCCGCCTGATGCGGCGGAGCCGGGCCAGGCGCGAACGGCCCGCATCATTACCGTCACGAGCGGCAAGGTGGGCGTCGGCAAATCGAATGTGACCTTGAACTTCGCCTTGTCGCTGCAGCAGCTCGGCTGCCGGACGCTCGTATTCGATGCCGATATCGGGATGGCGAATATCGATGTGCTGATCGGATCGCCGTCGCACTATAATCTCGCCCATGTGCTGCACGGGACGAAGACGCTGCGGGACATTATCCAGATCGGCCCAGGCGGCCTTCATTACGTGCCGGGGGGATCCGGGCTGCAGGCTCTGCTCGACATGCCCGTGGAGCAGATAGACAGCTTCCTGACCGAGATGGATGCGATGTCGGAGCAGTATGACGTGATTCTGTTCGACACGGGAGCCGGATTGAGCAAAGAGACCCTGCGCTTCATCATGGCGGCAGACGAGACCTGGATTGTGACGACGCCGGAGCCGACGGCGATCGCGGATGCGTACGCCGTGCTCAAGCTGGTGTCGGGCTTGGGCCACAGCTCTCCGCTCCGGCTTATCGTGAACCGGGCCTCCGACTGGAAGGAAGGGACGCAGACGGCCGAACGGCTTATCTCGGTCAGCGAGCGCTTCCTGAACCGGAGCCTGCCGGTTCTCGGGTACATCTATGACGATCCGCATGTCATGCAGGCCGTGAAGAAGCAGGAGCCCTTCACCCTCCTCTATCCGCAATGCAGGGCATCGTCGCAGATCCGGGAGCTGGCGCGGGTATATACCCAGGGCATCAAGCAGACGGAAGCCGGGGGGGCGCCAGGGGGAGTCAAGGAATTCGTGCGGAAATGGCTGCGCCGCTGGTCGACCTGAGCCGTGCCGAACGGGCGCTGGACGCACGCGCATCATGTTCGCCAACAATGCGAGCTCGCATGCCAGCGATCCTCAAAAGCGTACTTTTTGAACAACCTCGATAAGCTCGATAAGGGAGCGTGATGGAATGTGACAACCAAGAAAATACTTGTCGTAGACGATTCGGCCTTCATGCGCGCCATCATATCGGATTTGATTTCACGCGAATCGACCTTTGAGGTGACAGGCACAGCCCGCGATGGAGAAGAAGCTGTGCGCAAGGTGAAGGAGCTTCAGCCGGACGCGGTTACGCTGGACGTCGAGATGCCCGTTCAAAATGGCTTGCAGGCCCTTCAGCAAATTATGGCTCAGTGTCCGACGCCGGTCATCATGCTCTCCAGCTCGACCGAAGACGGGCGTTCCGAGACGCTGACGGCTCTGGAATTGGGTGCGATCGACTTCGTGTGCAAGCCGTCTCCCACGGGCGGAGCGGGCACGATCGAAGAAGTGGGACAGATGCTGGTAGACAAGCTTCATGCAGCTGTCGCCTCTGCGGAGCGCAGACGGCAGATGGAACGGCTGAAGCTTCTAATCGGTTCTGGCGATGACAGCCCGGACACTCGCCGGACGGCGAATCCGGCCGCTTCGCCGCCGGTCCGGGATCACCGCTCTGGGGATCCGGTGCGGCGCGGGCACACGAGCGGCACGCCGCCTGCGGCGGACGGCAAGCCAATGCGGCGAAGAGGGGAATCGCCGCCGCTGCCGTCCGCGGCACCGCCCGCGGCCGAGAGAGGCAGCCGGCCGAAGCCGGCTCCTCCCGCCGAGGCGCCGGGCAGAGCGGCCGGCAGCCCATCCGCTCGCGGCGCGGATTCCGCCAAGGCGGCAGATTCGGAACGGGCTGCGCGGTTCCGGCATATCGTCGCCATCGGGACCTCCACAGGCGGACCCCGGGCGCTGAAGACGCTGCTGTCCGCGCTGCCGCAGCATCTGCCGGCGCCCGTGCTCATCGTCCAGCATATGCCGCCGAACTTCACCCGTTCGCTGGCGGAACGGCTGGACAGCTACAGCGAGCTGAAGGTGAAGGAAGCCGAGGATGGAGAGGTGCTTGTGAGCGGAACGGCTTATATCGCGCCCGGCGGCCTCCACATGACGGCCGTCGCCCGTCCGGACGGCACATACGCCATTGCCTTGAACCGGACGGACCCGGTATCCGGGCACCGGCCTTCCGTGGATCGGCTGTTCGAGTCACTGCTCCCTTTGCGGCAGCTCAAGCGCCATGCCGTGCTCTTGACCGGAATGGGCAGCGACGGGGCCAAAATGATGCAGCGCCTGGCCGAGGACGGCGCCGCCTCGACCTTCGCGGAAAGTGAAGAGAGCTGTGTCGTATTCGGAATGCCGCGCGCAGCGATCGAACTCGGATGTGTATCCCAGGTCATTCCATTGCAAGACATGGCTGGCGCTATCGTAACGGCTACGTCAGGGTAGCGTGAAGCTATGTATGAGTGTTTGTTCAATAAGGCCGATGTTCAGCGCCGTGAAGGCGGCTTGAACTCGGAGCGGTTGCCTGCGTCATGCGCAGCGGATTTTGCGGGCGCACAACTCGCAAGAAGCGGCGGGGTGCAGGCGGGACAGCGAGAGCAGCGGACTTTTTGAACGACCTCTATATCGGAAAGGGGGGGCGAACATGGATCTGAATCAATATTTATCCATGTTTATTGATGAAGCGAACGACCATTTGCAAGCATTGAACGAGAACATGCTGGAACTGGAGAACAATCCGGACGATATCGGCATCGTCCAGATCATTTTCCGCTCCGCACACACCTTGAAAGGCATGTCGGCAACGATGGGGTTTGAAGATCTCGCGTCGTTGACCCACCAGATGGAAAATGTGCTGGATATGATTCGCAACCATCAACTGAAAATGGACGAATTCATATTCGATACGCTGTTCCGCAGTCTTGATTCGCTGGAAGCGATGGTGGCGGACATTACCCAAGGCGGCGAAGGAAAAGCAGATGTGACGCAAATACTGGCCGCCTTGAAGTCGATCGAGACGGGCGAATACCGCACCGCATCATCGCGGGAGAAGGAGGAAGCGGGCGCCGGCGAGGAGCCGTCCGGCGAGACGCTGGATGAATTCCAGCGCAGCATCCTGGAGCAATCGCTGGAATCGGGGATGAATGTGTATCATCTTCGCGTCCGCCTGCGGGACGATTGCGTGTTGAAGGCGGTACGCGCCTATATGGTGTTCCAGGTGCTCGGCCAGCATGGGGAAGTGGTCAAGTCCACTCCGCCGGCACAGGATATCGAGCAGGACAAATTCGACTCCGAGTTCACCGTATTTTTCGTCAGCACGACCGATCAGGGCGAACTGGAGCGCGAAATCAACCAAGTATCCGAGCTCGAATCCGTCACGGTCGTCTCGATGAGCGCCGAAGATGTCCGCGATTGGAACCGGAATGTGGTAGGCGTCATGAAGGCGGCCCGGGAGACGGCAGCCGCTGCAGCCGCTCCGGAGGCGGCTCAACCGAGCCCGGCCCCGGCCCAAGAAGCGCCGAAGCCGGCTCCGGCCAAGCCGCGGGAGGCGGCCCGCGCGGGTGCGGGGAATGGGGCCAAGCCGGTGCAGAGCCGGACGATTCGCGTAGATATCGACCGTCTCGATGTCCTGATGAATCTGTTGAGCGAGATGCTCATCGACCGGGTGCGCCTGGAACAAATCGCGGGAGAGTTGAAGAAATCGGAATTGACGGAGACGGTCGAGCATCTGGTTCGGGTCAGCTCCGACCTGCAGAACATCGTCCTCAAGATGCGCATGGTTCCGGTCGATACCGTATTCAGCCGCTTCCCGCGCATGGTGCGCGACTTGGCCAAATCGCTGGATAAGAAGATCGATTTCATCATAACCGGTGCGGAAACCGAGCTCGATCGTACCGTCATTGATGAAATCGGAGACCCGCTCGTCCACTTGCTCCGGAACGCGGTCGACCATGGCGTCGAACCGGTGGCCGAGCGCTTGGAGAAGGGCAAGCCGGAGACGGGCACGGTACATCTTCGCGCCTATCACAGCGGCAACCATGTCTTCATCGAGATCGAGGAGGACGGGCATGGCATTGACCGGGACAAGGTGCTGAACAAAGCGATCAAGAACGGGGTCGTCACCCAGGACAAGGCCGCCTCGATGACCGACGAGCAGGTGTACCAGCTGCTGTTCTCCTCGGGCTTCAGCACGGCAGAGAAGATCTCGGACGTATCGGGACGCGGGGTCGGACTCGATGTCGTGAAGTCCAAGATTACGGCGCTCGGCGGCCATGTCGTCGTCGAATCGCAATTGGGGCAAGGCACGAAGTTCATCGTCCAGCTTCCGCTTACGCTGTCCATCATGTCAGCGATGTTGTTCCGGCTGGGCGACGAGAAATACGCGATTCCGCTGACATCCATTGTGGAGACCGGTCTCGTCACGAAGGACAAAATCCGGCGCGTGCACGGCGGCATCCGAATGATCGATTACCGGGACAGCGTCATCCCGCTGTTGTCGCTAAGCGCCCTGTTCGATTGCAAAGGGTACTCTGATTTCGATGAAGACGAAGTAGAGATCATCATCATCAGCAAGGGCGATCGCCTCGCCGCGCTCGCCGTCCAGGAATTCATCGGCCAGAGCGAGATTGTGCTCAAGCCGCTCGGCAATTATTTGAAGAACATCCCGGGCATCTCGGGCGCGACCATCCTCGGCGATGGCCAGGTGGCGCTCATTATCGATACGAATGCGTTGCTGAAATAACCGCTACATATCAAGTTATGAGGAGGAACGGTCATGGCAGAGGATATGAAAGTCGTGGTCTTTATGTTGGGGACGGAAGAATATGGCGTCGAAGTGGAGAAAGTGAAGACGATTGAGCGGATGATGCCGATTACCCGCGTGCCGAAAACCTATGATTTCATCAAAGGAGTCATCAATCTGCGCGGGGTCGTCATTCCGGTCATCGATCTGCGCGGCCGCTTCGGCTTGCCGGAGGCGGAAGCGACCGATCAGACACGGATTATCATTGTGGCGCACAGCGATCTGGAAGTTGGCTTCATCGTCGACAATGCGAGCGACGTCATCGACATCAATGAGGAACACATTGAGCCGGCACCGGAAGTCGTGGGCGGCATTCAAGCGAAATATTTGCGCGGCGTAGCGAAAATCGGGGAGGACCGCCTTCTCATCATGCTCAATCTGGCCGAAGTGCTCAACAAAAGCGAAATTATCAAGCTTGAGCAGCTAGAGGCATAGCCCCGTGCATCTGTATGAACGTCTGGGCGCCTTCAAGATGGATGTCCTGAAGGAAGTGGGGAATATCGGCGCCGGCAATGCCGCCACGGCGCTGTCCCGCTTGCTGAACCGCACCATCGATATGAAGGTGCCTCAAGTGCGCCTGATGCCGTTTGATTGCATCGCCGACGAGGTCGGCGGGCCGGAGCAGGTGGTTATCGCGATTTATTTCCGGGTTGAGGGCGATGCGCCCGGCCATCTTTTCTTCATGTTCGATCCGGAGGCGGCGAAGATGCTGCTCTCCTATCTGGCAGCGGTGCCGTTGGAGGAAGGCGAATGGTTTTCGGAGATGGAGCTGTCGGCCTTGGGCGAGATCGGCAATATTTTGGCCGGTTCGTACTTGTCCTCGCTGGCGGACTTCACCCGCATGACGATGTCTCCGACGGTACCTCAGCTTGCGATTGATATGGCGGGAGCGGTGTTGAATTACGGCATACTTCAATACGGGGAAATGGGAGAAAGCGCGCTGCTCATCGATACGAAGTTTTTGGAAGGCTGCGACGAAGTGCAGGGCACCTTTTTCCTGATTCCCGATCCGGACTCTTTTTCGAAAATATTTGCCGCCTTGGGAGTGCCTTTACATGATTGAAGAGTCCACGATTGTCAAAGTAGGTATGGCCGATTTGAATGTATGCCGCATCGGAGCCATACGCACGACCGGGCTAGGTTCCTGTGTCGGATTTACGTTGTACGACCCCGTCGCCAAGATTGCGGGCATGGCTCATATTATGCTGCCCTCCTCGGCTATCGCGCGGGAAGGTACGGTCAATATCGCCAAATATGCCGATACGGCCGTGCCCGAACTGCTGCGGCGCATGGAAGCCGAAGGGGCCAGGCAGGCGAGACTGCAGGCCAAAATGGCGGGCGGAGCCCAGATGTTCGCTTTTGCCTCCAACAATGAAATGATGCGAATCGGTCCGCGCAATGTGGAAATTTGCAAACAGCTGCTGGAGCAATACGGCATTCCGTTGTTGGCGGAGGATACGGGCGGATCATACGGGCGAACGATTGAATTGCGCTGTGATGACGGCGTGCTCCATATTCGAAGCGTACAACAGGGAGTAAAGGAATTATGACGATGAGAGGAACGATTCGTTGGAATTTCATAGTCGGTATCGTCGGATTTGTCATCACTTTATTACTTTCTTGGAGCAGCAATTTGTGGACAACCAGTCTGATTCGCGCGGCGATCGCGTTTGCCGCCTGGTTCGCGCTTGGCTTCGCGATCCGCTTCGCGGCGGGCGTGCTGGGCATGCCTGACGCCCAGGCGGCTCCGGCGGCGCCGGTGCCGCCGGACGGGGAGGACAAAGGGAATCTGGTCGATATGACGACGCCGGATGAGAGCGATATGCTCCACGACATGCTGCGAACGATGTCCAACGAGGAGAAGCCAACCGAGCGGGAAGACGATGACGGAACAGCATTTCAACCGTTAAACCCGCCCAAGCTCGTGACCAAAGAACCGCTGCCGGATGCGGGGCAATTGGCACAAGCTGTTCGTCACCTGACACAAAAGTAAGGAGGCTGACTGTCGGTGAGCGTTCAGAAAATCAAACCGTGCTCTCATTATGAGCTTTGGGAACAGTGGAAGGATAATGGGGATGTCGAGGCGAAGAAACAACTTATCGAAATTCACTTGCCCATCGTCGAATTCGTAGCCAACAAGCTCGCCGCCGGGCTGCCCCGCAACGTCAGCAAGGACGATCTATCCAGCCACGGCGTCATGGGCCTGATCGACGCGATCGAGAAGTTCGACTACCAGCGCGGCCTCCAGTTCGAGACATACGCCTCCTGGCGCGTGCGCGGAGCTATTCTGGACGGTCTGCGTCAGGGCGATTGGGTGCCGCGTTCGGTGCGGGAGAAGGCGAAGAAAATCGAGGAAGCCTACCAGCAGCTGGAGCAGCGGTATTTGCGGTCCGTATCGGACAGTGAAATGAGTGAATATTTGAATGTAACCGAGCAAGAATTCCAGGGGATGCTGCATGACGTGAACATTATGTCCGTCTGCTCATTGGAGGACCCGATCCGCGAGGATGAATCCGAGACGCGCCTGTCCTTATTGGTGGATGAAAAGGCGAAGAACCCGGAAAGCAAAGTGAACGAGCACTACTTGAAGGAATCGCTTATCTATGGAATCGAGAAGCTGACCGAGAAGGAGCGGATGGTCATCTCGCTCTTCTATTACGAGGATCTGTCTCTGAGCGAGATCGCCGAAGTGATGTCGCTGTCTCCTTCCCGGATTTCCCAGCTTCATTCCAAAGCGATATTGCGTCTTCGAACGGCATTGGAAAAGCATAAGAGCATGCTGCTGGAAGCGTAAAATGACAACTAGAGGGGCACGAAGGCAAACCGATAAAACCGAAAGGGGGATTTTTCGTGAGTACGGCAGTGGCTTTGGAAGACTATGTAGAAGTTACGATTTCTGAAGACAAGCTATATGGCTATATTCAATTTGCCAAATTCGAGCCCGCGTTTCAATGCACTGCGGAACAACTGGAGACGTTGCTGCACAGCAATAACATACGTTTCGGCATTCAAACGCGGGTACTGCAGGAGATTGCTTCGAATCCGCAAGCCTTTGCGCGCGGCGCAACGATGATTGCTCATGGGAAGGCACCCGTAGACGGTGAAGACGGCTCAGTTCGTCTCCTGGTACGCACGGGCAAGCAGGATCACAAGCCGATTGAGCAGGAGGACGGAACGGTTAATCTGAAGGAAGTCAAGCAGCTTGATAATGTAAGAAAAGGACAGATGATTGCCCAGCGCATTCCGCCAACCGACGGCATCCCCGGCATCTCCGTGACGGGGGAGCCGATCAAGTCGAAGCGAGGACGCGACGCGAGATTCAAAATCGGGAAGAACGTCGTCGTCGATCCGGAAGAAAGAGCAATGTATTCCGCGATTGACGGCCTCGTCTCGCTCACGGACCGGGACAAGCTGAACGTCTTCCCGGTCTATGAAGTGAACGGGGATGTCGACTACCGGACAGGGAACATCGATTTTATCGGCACCATCGTGATTCGGGGCAATGTCCTGACCGGCTTTCGCGTCAAAGCGTCAGGCGATATCCGCGTGTACGGCGGCGTGGAAGGGGCCCAGATCGAGGCCGACGGCTGCGTCGAGATCAGCGGAGGCATCATTGCGGGGAATAAAGGCTGCGTCAAGGCGGGCACTCATGTAAAATGCACCTTCATCCAGGAAGCGAACGTCTATGCGGCGACTGATGTGATGGTCACGCAGAGCATAATGCATGCCACGATACGGGCAGGCAAGCAGGTCATCTGCCAAGGCACGAAAGGACTTATCGTCGGTGGCCTGATTCAAGCGGGAGAAAAGGTCATCGCCCGCACAATCGGCAACTCGATGTCCACCGCGACGACGATCGAGGTGGGCGTGCAGCCGGAGCTGCGGAACGAGCTGATGGAGCTTCGCCACAAATTCAAAATCAGCCTGGAAAATTTAGAGAAAACGGAGAAAGCGCTTCGCATATTGGATCAGATGGCGTCTGCAGGCCAACTGACGGGCGATAAATTGGCGATGCGGATCAAGCTGACTTCCACCAAGAAGCAGGCCGTGGAGCAGCAAGCGGAGATGCGGGAGCGCATGTTCGAGATTGAGAAGATGCTGGAAGACACCGCTTCGGCTTCGGTCGATGTGTTCAATGTGATATATGGCGGGGCCAAAATCGTAATCGGCCGCAACACGCGGTATGTGAAGGATGCCGCGAAGAGGGTCTCCTTCCGGATGCTTGACGGCGACATTACGATGTCTTCATATTTATAAGGGGTTAGCTCGGGAGCGTGTGACGCGGAGGCTTCGTCACTTGCGGTTCGTCTCGTCTTGCTCGCGGCCGCTCATGGCTGGCGTGATGACTGGTGTGATGACTGGTGTGATGACTGGCGTCGTGACTAGGGCCAAAATCCTGTCGAGCGAGAAGTCAATCCTGCATTTGTACAGCAATTTACGCCGATGAAACGGAGTTTCGAAGAAATTGCTGCTATTTTACATCTTTTTTACTCAAATTCTCTAGTTTATAAGCGATACGGTGAGAATTCCTGCATTTTTGCCACTAGCGTTGCATCGAGCGGTTAGTTCATAATCTAATTTCAATTAACATCAATATATGATATATATTTACATTTGCGATGTCCGCGCTAAGTCTAAAAAAGTCGAGCTGGAAACAGACCCTACGCGTTATCCATTATATGTAAAAATCGTTTTCGTTTGTCATTACGTCACAATCAGTCTCGGTTTCATCGACTTTGTTGCCTTTTTCGGACGTCTCCCATTTCGCTTTGGTCGACCTCTAGATGTTCGAGTCGGCTTGCGGTTGAGTGCAGCGATCAAATTTTCCCATGGTTTTTCCGCATAGATGCGAATCAACTGGAGGAGGTCCCATGTCGACTTTTTACAGTCCAGTGTTAATTTAATCAGCAAACAGAGAGCATACGCGATTAAAGCAATATACATTTGGTTCCAAATCGCTTCGGCCGTATAACCGTGGGGTTTTACCAATCGAATATGCTGCTTGACCCATTTAAAAAACAACTCAATATGCCAGCGATTTCGATAAATCTCGGCAATTTGATGTGCGGATAAGTCAAATCGATTCGTTACAATTCGATAGGTACGCCCTTGGTCATCCTTAAACTCAATCAAACGCAGAACCGCTGGCAGCTCCGGCATCGTCACATCAGCATCAAGGATAAACCCATTCTGCCTTTTGGGGAGGTCTCTTTTTCTGATGATCGTTAACCGGCTCTTTTGCTTGACGCGGCAAACAAATTTAATCTTATCCTCTACCCATTTCTGAAAATGGTCGTATACCTGGTATCCTCGGTCCATCACGTAGGTCGCATCTTTATCCACTGTAAATTCCAACACGACTTCATGATCGGCTACATCTTTGGTTGAAGCGACGATCTTGTCTGGATACATCGTTTTGGAGTCCGCAACGACCAAGGAGGTGTGCATCTTCACGCCATGGCTACTTTTGGAACAATAGGACCATTTCGCGAGAATGGGAGGTAGTGTAATTCCCGATGAATCGATTAGCTTGAGTTTCCCAATACCAGGCGTAATGCCGCGTTTCCCTTTTGTAAGTTGCTTGATTCGATCAATGAGCGAGAAAAAGAGCGTCTGAAGATACTCCATAGGCAGCCGTTTCAGCTTCCGCGATAGTTGAGAAGCGCTTATGCTCTTGAGACCCAGAAGATCTTGAAATTCAGGATTAGCCGCTACATGCTCTGACATGACTTTGTATGAGTCTCGTTGCTGAAGCTGTGCCTCTACAAATAAGAGTGTCGAAGAGCCGACAAACAGCTTTTGGGCCCGGTACTCCAATGACTCGTGTCGAGTAGAATGGACATGTAACCATTTTAGGCATTGACAAATGACGTTATGATTCGGTACGTTATCCATAAGAAATCTCCTTTGTTGAGGCGTTTTATGGATAACGTTAGGGTAACTCAACAATAGGAGATTTCTTTATTTTTGTCCATGAATATAGTTCAATAAGTTACAAATATAGAGACTTATGGGATAGAAATTTTCGTAAAAAGATTGATGCAACGCTAGTGCATTTTTGCAGGAATCCCGGCGCACTGTCAATGCGTTCCCCAATAAACTGCAGTTTTGCAGGATTTTTGAGCGACCCAGAGCGGCGCACGGCAGCGTATAGCCTCATATGGAGGCGAATGGCAGCCGTACGGCAACATATAGCGGCGTACAACAAACGCAAGGCAGCCTACGGCAGGGTATTGCTGCGTACGGCAGCGTATAGCGGCGTAAACCAGAGAGCGCCCAAAGTCGGGGGCTTCACAACCTCACTGTAAGTGCAAGTTCGTGTTGAGATGCGTTCCACGTCTATAGGGGGAAGGCTGGGGTGATGAGATGAATGTAAAGCCGGTAGAACTGCAAATCGCACTGACCCGGACGCAAGAGGCATCGGCGGTTCATCAACAGCAGCAGCAGCGGCCTGCTACCGAACAACTGCTCTTGAACGAGCAAGCGGAGAAGATGACGAAAAAGCGGCGCGAGCGCAACGAGCAAGTAGAAACTGCGCAGGAAGCCCGGATCCGGGATGAGGGCAAGCGCGACCAATCGCGCGCGGATGGCCCCGGCCCCGAGCCGGACCCGGCAGAGGAGGAGGCGGCAGCTCCTCCTGCGGCTGTTCCCGCAGAGCACCCTTACAAAGGAAAGCATATTGATTTCACGTGCTGAACCGGTAACGCTGACCGCCTTGTCGCACAAGGTGCCGCGTTGCCTTTTTTGCCGTGTTGGCGGCTATGGCGGGTGCGGGCGGAACAAGAGATGGACGCCCCGCATTCGCACGGGGCCGCGAACAGACTGAACGCAGCCGAAAAGGAGGTGCCCGCGATGGGGCCTTGGATCTATGTAGCGCTGCTGGGGGCGGTCCTTGTCGTGCTTGGCCTGCTCAGGCCGAGAACAGGGAACGACAGCACCGAGCTTCGGCGCAATATGGAGGAGACGCTTGAGCATTATATGCGAGAGCTGGAAACCGATAATGAGAAATTAATCAGCATGATTGAGCGGATGAAAAAAGAGGGGCAGATGACGGACGAGGCGCTGAGGAAGCGAATTGACCAGCTTGAGCAAAGATGGAGCCGAAGCGAGGAACGGCATGCGGCTCTGGAAGCGCGTGTGGCGGAGCAGCAGGCCGTCCGCTTGTGGAACGGACAGGATCCCGCGCCGCGGATGGAGGAAGCGGCGATGGCGGCAGCGCAGCATTCCATGCCGGCGGAAGCATCTATCCTTCCTCCGGAGGCGGAGCCCGTCCCGGATGCGGAAGCGCAAGCGGAATCCGGGACGCCGGAGCCTCCTTCGATCCGCAGCCGGTACCCGGAACTGTTCGCCCTGGCCGATGAGCGGGTGCCGGCGGGCCAGATTGCCGAGCGGCTGTCCATGCCGGTAGGCGAAGTTCAGCTTATTATCCAGCTTGGCATACAGGAGGGCGGCCGTGTTTAAAGATCGTCGGTTTCTTATCGGACTTGGCGCAGGGATAATTTGCGGCAGCGTGCTGCTTCAGCTGACGCTGATCGGCGAGCGTGCCGCCGATCCGCTGTCGGAGCCGGAACTGCGCAGACAGGCGGAACGGGCCGGTTATGAACTGATTCCGCGCGGCGCGATGGCGGACGGAACGGCTGAAGGCGGCGGCGCGGAACTGCCGCCAACGCCTGCAAGCAGCGGAACGCAACGTCAGGAGGAAGGCGCGGGGAAGAAGGCGGCCGGCGGCGACTCGGCGGCGAAGCCGGATTCATCCGCAGCGAAGAAGCAGGCACCTCCCCCTGCGGAGGTGAAGCAGGAGGCGAAGGTTAAGGTGGCCTACGGCAGCGGTTCCCGGGATATCGCCAAGCAGCTGGCCGAAGCGGGAATTGTGGAGAGCGCGGAGGAGTTCGAACGCTATGTAGCCAAGCAGCAGAAGCAAGGGAAGCTGCGGACGGGCACGTTCCGGTTCCCGGTTCCCTCCACGATGGAGGAAGCGCTGCGCATCCTGACGAGCAAGCCGAACGGCTAGCCTGCCAAAAGTGGTTGCAACTCATGGGTCATTATGGTATATTAGTTGACGGTGTTAAGAACACACGTCGATCAATTTCTGCAAGGGTGCTCTGTCTCATCGGCGGAGTCTTGGAGGAAGATGACATCGGCGGAGGACAAATAACCATATTGGGAGGTGCAGTGAAGATGGCAGTTATCTCCATGAAGCAGCTTTTGGAAGCTGGGGTACACTTCGGTCACCAGACTCGTCGTTGGAACCCGAAAATGGACAAATATATCTTCACCGAACGTAACGGCATTTACATTATTGACCTGCAAAAGACAGTGAAAAAAGTCGAGGAAGCTTACAACTTCGTAAAATCCCTCGCTGCTGAGAACGGGACAATCCTGTTCGTCGGCACGAAGAAGCAAGCTCAAGATTCCGTCAAGGAAGAAGCAGAGCGCTGCGGAATGTTCTACATCAACCAACGCTGGTTGGGCGGCACGCTCACGAACTTCCAGACGATTCAGAAGCGCATCGATCGCCTGAAGCAGCTGGAAGCGATGGAGCAAGACGGCACATTCGAAGTGCTTCCTAAGAAAGAAGTTATCTTGCTCCGCAAAGAGCAAGAGCGTCTGGAGAAATTCCTGGGCGGCATCAAAAACATGAAGGGCTTGCCAAGCGCTTTGTTCGTCATTGATCCTCGCAAAGAGCGCATCGCGGTGGCGGAAGCTCGCAAATTGGGCATCCCAATCGTAGGTATCGTTGACACGAACTGCGATCCGGACGAGATCGATTACGTTATCCCTGGTAACGATGATGCGATCCGCGCAGTCAAGCTGCTCACTTCGAAAATGGCGGACGCTATTGTCGAAGCGCATCAAGGCGAAGAAACATCCGCGTAATACAGCGTCTTACATTTGGATGAACAAATAAGGGTGGTTGGCAGGTGATTCACCTCTCACCGCCCTTTTTTTAAGCGGTACGATAAGCTTGAATCCGCCCGGCTTTACGCTGGGAGATATCTCATTGATGGAGGGAATTAGACATGGCAGTTAGTGCAGGTGCAGTTAAAGAATTGCGTGAAAAAACAGGCGCAGGCATGCTTGATTGCAAAAAAGCATTGGAGGAAGCAAACGGCGACCTGGAAAAAGCGGCTGAATTGCTTCGCGAGAAAGGCTTGGCGGCAGCAGCGAAAAAAGCGGGCCGCGTAGCTACGGAAGGCGTCGTTGAATCCTACATCCACGCTGGCGGACGCATCGGCGTGTTGGTAGAGATCAACTGTGAGACGGACTTCGTCGCGAAGACGGATCAATTCAAGGAATTCGCGCGCGACATCGCGATGCAAATCGCGGCGGCTTCGCCGAAATTCGTTCGCCGCGAAGAAGTTCCTCAGGAAGAGATCGAGAAAGAAAAAGAAATTTTGAAGGCGCAAGCGCTGAACGAAGGCAAGCCTGAAAAAATCGTTGAAAAAATGGTTGAAGGCCGCATCAACAAATACTTCGAAGAGTTCTGCTTGATGGAACAATCCTTCATCAAGGATCCGGACAAGACAATCGAGACGCTGCTGAACGAAAAAATCGCAGCGATCGGCGAGAACATTTCGATCCGCCGCTTTGTTCGTTATGAGCTGGGCGAAGGCTTGGAGAAAAAAGAAGATAACTTTGTTGAAGAAGTAATGGCGCAAGCGAACTTGAAGTAATCCTGGCCACAGGGCGCTTCCGTTCATAAGCTGCTAGCAATCAACAGACGCGCTGGAAAAGATGGAACACATAGTGTTCCTTCTTTTTTAGCACGTTGTCAAAAGTGGAGGGTAAACATTGAAAGAACCGGTTTTTAAACGCATCGTGCTAAAAGTAAGCGGGGAATCGCTGGCAGGTCAGGCAGGCTACGGGATCGAATCCGGTGTCATCAATTCCATTGCAGAACAGGTGAAGGAAGTTGTGGATCTTGGCGTTGAGGTTGCCATCGTATGCGGCGGGGGCAATATTTGGCGCGGCATCGCAGGCAGCGAAAAAGGGATTGACCGCGGCACGGCTGACTATATGGGGATGCTTGCCACGGTAATGAACGCACTTGCTTTGCAGGATGCGCTCGAGCAAATCGGCGTGCCGACGCGCGTGCAGACTTCGATTGCCATGCAGCAGATCGCTGAACCTTATATCCGGCGCCGGGCCATCCGCCACTTGGAGAAAGGGCGCGTCGTCATTTTTGCGGCAGGAACCGGGAATCCGTTCTTCTCGACGGATACGACCGCAGCTTTGCGTGCGGCAGAGATTGAAGCCGATGTCATCCTTATGGCGAAGAACAAGGTGGATGGCGTGTACTCTGCCGATCCGTTCAAAGACGAGACGGCGGAGAAATTCGAGCAATTGACTTACATGGAAGTGCTGAACCGCAATCTGGGCGTCATGGACTCGACCGCTTCTTCACTTTGCATGGATAACAACATTCCACTCATTGTGTTTGCGATGACTGAGAACGGCAACATCAAGCGAGTCGTGCTCGGTGAGAAGATTGGAACCATTGTAAAAGGGAGTGTAGACTAGTGCCACAATCGGTAAAGAAACACGCAGAAGAACGTATGGAAAAGGCAATTGCGGCTTTGAAGCGCGATCTGGCTACGCTGCGCGCCGGACGCGCATCCGCAGCGCTGCTTGACCGCATTCAAGTCGAATATTACGGCGCGATGACGCCAATCAATCAATTGGCGAACATCAGCACGCCGGATCCGCGCACGCTGGTGATCCAGCCTTGGGACAAGAGCTCGCTCGGAGAGATCGAGCGCGCGATCATGAAGTCGGATCTCGGCTTGACGCCGGCCAATGACGGCTCTATCATCCGCATCTCCATTCCGGCATTGACGCAGGAGCGCCGTGCGGAGCTTGTGAAGCAGACGAAGAAATTCGGCGAAGACGCGAAGGTCGCGATCCGCAACATCCGCCGCGACGCGAACGATGACATCAAGAAGCTGGAAAAAACCGATATTTCGGAAGATGAATCCCGCCGTCATCAGGAAGATATCCAGAAGACGACGGACAAATATATCGCGGAAGTCGATAAAGTATTGGCAGCAAAAGAAAAAGACATTATGGAAGTCTAATGAAGGCGCACCGCAATGTGCGACATCTTTATGCCCCTCCGCACGGTGGGGTTTATTGTCTTTTTCCGGTGCCGGTTCTTATCAACAGGTTGGAGGAGACCGAATGATTAAGCGATTCCAAGCGTGGATGCAGCGCAGGAAGGATAGACTGGGGCCTGAGCTGCTGCCGGACAATATCCCACAGCATGTGGCGATCATTATGGACGGCAACGGACGTTGGGCGAAGAACCGCGGATTGCCGCGTGTCGCAGGACACCATACGGGGATGAAAGCGGTGAAGCGCGCCACCATCGCTGCCAATGACATCGGAATCAAAATACTGACCCTGTACGCTTTTTCCACAGAGAACTGGGTGCGCCCGAAAGAAGAAGTGGACTTTCTGATGAAGCTTCCCCAAGAGTTCCTCGCCATTGAGCTCGACGAACTGGTGGAGAAGAACGTGCAAGTGCGCATGATGGGCTATCGGGACCGCCTTCCCAATCATACGCTTGCGGCGATGGAAGAAGCCGTGGAGAGAACGAAGAATAACACGGGACTCATTCTCAATTTTGCGTTGAATTACGGCGGAAAGCGGGAATTAATCGAAGGCTTCCGCGAGATTGCCCGGGACGTGGCTGCGGGCGCGGTACTGCCGGATGATATCGATGAGGAGCTGATCCATCATCATCTGTTGTCCAGCAGCTTGCCGGATCCGGATCTGCTGATTCGCACCAGCGGGGAACTGCGGCTGAGCAATTTCATGCTGTGGCAGCTGGCTTACAGCGAGCTGTGGTTTACCGATTTGTACTGGCCCGAGTTCACGGAACGGGATTTGAGGGAAGCCGTGCTGGAGTATCAGCGCCGAACCCGGAGATATGGCGGATTACAATAAGTTGGAGGAACATTCGTTATGAAACAGCGTATCGTTACGGGGCTTGCAGCCGGTATCGTATTCGGCGGACTGTGCGTCATGGGCGGCATGCCGTATGAACTGCTTCTTCTCGCATTGGCCCTGATTGGCTACTACGAGTATGCCCGCATGCATCATTCCCGGCCCTTCGATCTCACATCCATCATCGGCTATGCTGCGCTGCTTGCTGTGGCTGTGCCTTGGCAGCGCTGGTCCATCTCATGGCCGGTCTCGTTCGAGACGCTTCTATGGTTCAGCATGTTCATCCTGCTGTGCATGACCGTATTGACCAAAAACCGGGTGCCGATCGAGAATGCCGCCCAAATGTGGCTTGGGGCTTTCTATATCGGCATCGGATTCAAATATATGATGCTGACCCGAACTTCGATGGAGGAGGGCCTGTTCTGGACGCTGCTGCTCTTCGCGGCCATCTGGTCCTCCGATATCGGGGCTTATTTCACGGGACGAGCCCTAGGAAAGCATAAGCTGTGGCCCGCCATCAGTCCGAACAAGACGGTGGAAGGGGCGCTCGGCGGGATTGCGGCATCGATTATCGTGTCGTTCTTGTTCATACTCGCGCGTCCGGATCTTCTCGATTGGCGCACGGCGCTTGCGATCGGCGCTTCGGCGGCGGTCATCGGGCAGCTTGGCGATCTGATCCAGTCGGCCTACAAGCGGGTGCGCGGGGTGAAGGATTCAGGCACGATTCTGCCAGGGCACGGCGGCATCCTGGATCGCTGCGACAGCTGGATCGTCGTATTCCCGTTCGTTCATCTGATCGGGCTGCTGACTCTATAGCGCGGATGGCCGTACAGTCCGGGCAACGAGCCGAACATAAAAATTGATTGTAGATGAGGTGCAGGAATGAAACGGATTGCAGTGCTTGGATCGACAGGCTCGATCGGTACACAGACGCTGGACGTTGTCCGCCATCATGCGGAAGAGTTCACGGTTGAAGCCTTGGCGGCGGGGCGGAATGCGGAGTTAGTCGTTCAGCAGGCGAAGGAATTCCGGCCTCGCAAAATATCCGTTCAAGACCGGGAGACGGCGGAACGGATTCGCCACGATCTTCCCGCCGGAACGGAGCTCTATTACGGAGACGAGGGCCTGATTGAAGCGGCGGCTGCTTCGGAAGCCGATACCGTCATTACGGCGGTTGTCGGCAGCGTCGGGCTGGAGTCGACCTTGGCCGCGATCGCGGAAGGGAAGAGCATCGGCTTGGCGAACAAGGAGACGCTGGTGTCCGCCGGTCATCTGGTGACCGAGCTGGCTGATGAGAAGGGCGTGAGCATCCTGCCCGTGGACAGCGAGCATTCCGCCATCTTCCAGTGCTTGAACGGAGAACAGGCCGCGGATGTGCATTCGATTACGGTCACGGCCTCCGGCGGCAGCTTCCGCGATTATTCGCGGGACGATCTGGAGAACGTGACGCTGGAGCAGGCGTTGAACCATCCGAACTGGTCGATGGGCGCGAAGCTGACCGTCGACTCGGCGACGATGGCCAACAAGGGCCTGGAGGTGATCGAGGCGCATTGGCTGTTCCGAATGCCGTATGACCGCATTCATGTCCTGATTCATCCGGAAAGCATCATTCATTCCTTCGTGGAATATGTGGACGGCAGCATTATTGCCCAGTTGGGCGTGCCCGACATGCGAGTCCCGATCCAATACGCGCTGACGTATCCGCAGCGTCTGGACTGCCCTGTGGCCCGCCTTAATTTGGCGGAGATCGGCAAGCTTCATTTCCGTGACATGGATTTCGAACGCTTTCCGATGATGCGTTGGGCCTATGATTGCGGACGAGCCGGCGGAACGGCGACAACCGTGTTCAACGCCGCGAATGAAGTGGCCGTGGCTCGCTTCCGGGAAGGCGAGATCAAGTTCCTCGATATCGAGCGCATCGTGTACGAGGTGATTTCCGGACATGACCGCATCCCGCATCCTTCGCTTGAGGAGATTAAGGAAGCCGATCGGCGGGCGCGCGCGGAAGCGCGGCAAATTTTACGGCCTTGAGCGGCATCCGGTGGATTCTCTTGTGCGGGATCGGAGAATAATGATAATCTATAAGAGGTTGTTCAAAACGTCCGTTCTTCGAGTTCGGTGCCGAGAGCCGGTCTTTTTGAACATACGTTATAGGACAAGACCGCGACCCGAAACGTAAAGGAGGATGCATCGCGTGCAGATGGTACAGATTGTGATATTAACGATACTTGTCTTCTTCATCATCGTGACGATTCACGAGTGGGGACATTTTATCTTTGCAAAACGTGCGGGCATTCTCGTTCGAGAGTTCGCTATCGGGTTTGGTCCGAAAGTGTTCTCCCATACGCGCGGAGAGACCCGTTATACGCTCCGGCTGCTGCCGGTCGGCGGCTTCGTGCGGATGGCGGGGGAGGATCCGGACCTGGTGCAGATACAGCCCGGACAGATGATTGCCGTCCGGCTGAAGGACAATCAAGTCGTGAAGCTGTACCTCGATCAGCTCGATATGCGCAAGCAAGTCGTGCGCGGCGAAGTGAAGGAGATCGACCTGGAGCATGCGCTGAAGCTTACGATGGACGTGGAAGGGGAAGAAGTGACCTATGACGTTCATCCGCAAGCGAAAATGATCGTCAAAGGCGACGACACGCAAATTGCGCCTTATAACCGCCAGTTCGGCAGCAAGACGGTCGGGCAGCGCGCGCTCGCGATTTTCGCCGGGCCTTTCATGAACTTCGTTCTGGCGTTTATTCTGTTCGGAGCCTACATACAGATGGTCGGCATGCCGGTCGAGAACCCGTCTTATGTCAAGATTGGCGACGTGACACCGAATATGCCTGCGGCGGAAGCGAATTTGCAGAAGGGCGATATTATTGAAAAGGTGAACGATTTCGCCGTCGGCGGCAACCGGGACAAGATGATCGAGATCATCGAGAAATCGGAAGGCAAGCCGGTGGAGATGACGATTGTCCGGGGAGAAGAACGGTTCACCATCCGGCTGACGCCGGTGAAGGTGGAAGGCCAGGAAGGCGGCAAGGTTGGCATCGTGCCGGTATTCCCGACACGCAGCGCCACCATCGGGGAGACGTTCAAATATGCGGGCATATCCATGGTCGATACGACAGAGCGTATCTTTGAGGGCTTCCGCATGCTTATTTTTGGCCAGTTCAGTCTGGATGATCTGGGCGGACCGGTGCGCACGTTCGAAGTGACGGGACAGTTCGCGAAGCAGGGGATTGGCCAGCTCACCTTATGGACCGCTATACTTAGCCTGTATCTGGGCATATTCAACCTGCTGCCCATTCCGGCATTGGACGGAAGCCGCCTCATCTTTCTCGGCATCGAAGGACTTCGCGGCAAGCCCGTCGATCCGAACCGGGAGAGCATGGTCCACTTCGTCGGCTTCGCCATGCTGATGCTGCTGATGCTGGCGGTGACCTACAACGATATTTTGCGATTAGTAAAAGGTTGACTATCGGCACGATCATTGTTCGCAACATCATGGGCGATGGGGTTGTGTCTTCGGGAGGATTTTAACGGTTATGTCGAAACAGAAACAGTTCGTTACGGAAATTACGCCCCAGCAGGAGGATTTTTCCCGTTGGTATATTGACGTTATCAAAAAAGCGGAGCTGATGGACTACTCGCCAGTGCGCGGCTGCATCGTCTTCCGTCCGGACGGCTTTGAGATATGGGAGCATATCAAGGACGAGCTGGATCGCCGCTTCAAGGAGACGGGACACCGCAACGCGTACTTCCCGCTCTTCATTCCCGAGAGCTTTTTCCAGAAGGAGAAGGAGCATGTCGAAGGGTTCAACCCGGAGCTTCCATGGGTAACGGAAGCAGGCGGCGAGCAGCTGGAAGAGAAGCTGGCCATCCGTCCGACGTCCGAGACGATGATCGGGCATATGTATGCGAAGTGGATCCAATCGTACCGCGATCTCCCGGTGCTCATTAACCAATGGGCCAACGTCGTCCGCTGGGAGAAAAGAACGCTCCCGTTTTTGCGTACGAGCGAATTTCTGTGGCAGGAAGGCCATACGGCGCATGAGACCGAAGCGGAAGCGCGCGAAGAGACGATGCGCATGCTTACGATCTACCGCGAATTCGTCGAGGATTACTTGGCGATTCCGGTAATCGAAGGCCAGAAGACGCCATCCGAGAAATTTGCCGGCGCGGTGGATACCTTCTCCATCGAAGCGATGATGAAGGATGGGCGCGCCGTTCAGGCAGGGACATCCCACTATCTGGGGACGAACTTCTCCGTCGCGTTCGATATCCAATTCCTGGGGCGGGAGAACGAGCTTGAATATGCACATACGACATCGTGGGGCGTAAGCACCCGGCTTATCGGGTCGCTCATTATGGTGCATGGGGACGATCGGGGACTCGTCCTGCCGCCGAAGGTCGCCCCGACCCAAGTCATCATGATCCCGATCGGACCGGCGAAGCTGCGCGATCAAGTCGTCGGCCGCGCCGACGAGCTGTTCGCGGAATTGAAGCGGGCCGGCATCCGCGTCCGGATGGACGACCGCAGCGACATCAGCCCGGGCTGGAAGTTCAACGAGTATGAGATGCGCGGCGTTCCGGTCCGGCTTGAGATCGGACCGCGGGATATGGAGAACGGCGTGTGCGTGCTCGTGTCGCGCGTATCCGGCGAGAAGCGGATCGTGGAGCAGAGCAAGCTTGCCGAAGAAGTGAAGCGGATGCTGGACGACGTCCATCAGGAGATGTACGAGCGTGCGCTCCAGTTCCGGGACGACCACTTCTATTCGGTCGACACGATCGACGAGATGAAGACGCTGATGGAAGAGAAGCGCGGCTTCACGCTCGCCGGCTGGTGCGGCTCGGAAGCATGCGAGAAGCATGTCAAGGACGAGACCGGCGCCACAAGCCGCAATATCCCGTTCGCGGCGCAAGAGAGCAAGAAGACCTGCCTCGTATGCGGAGAAGAGGCGAAGCACACTGTCGTGTTCGCCCGCGCGTATTAAGCAGCGACAGATCCGTTCGCCGCAGCCTTTGCCACCCGGCGGGGCCAGGCGGACGGCCGTGCCCGGCCGAACGGGCTGCGGGATGAATGACAAGGAAGCTTCCTCCGCGGGAACATCCAACGGAACACCGGACGATGGCTCGAGTGCAGGAAGCTTTTCTTTTTCCAAGGTAGTTCAACAAGTCCGCTTGTGATCGTCAAGTGATACAGGCAGTTCTATATTCAGCAAGATTACGAACCGATACGAACCGGTTGTCATGGGGGTGGAATAATCGGCATGTCGGATAACAGAATGCGATTCGAGTTGTTAATGAAGCAGGCGGGCATTCCTGCGGAGCTGGCGGAAGGAAGCTATCATGACGCCAGGATCGAGCGGGTGGAATGCAGCCGTTCCAATCGGGAGTGGACCATTCATATCGGGAAGGCGTCGGTCGCGCCGGCGGAGGCGTACCGCACCTTTTGTCTCCGCGTGCAGGAGAAGCTGTCCCATATCGCCAAGATCCGAATTATTTTTCATTATGACGAAAATGTGAGCAACGCGGAGATCGTCGATGCCTATTGGGGGCTGTTCGTCGAATGGGTCAAGCGGGAAGTCGCCTCCGTCAACGGTTGGCTGCATCGCGCCAAGCTCGATGTGGAAGGCGATCTGGTCAAGCTGACGCTGGCCGAAGCGACGACATTGGAGCTTGCCAAGAAGAAACAGATCGACCGTTATGCCGTTCAATTTTTCGAGACGTATTTCTCCCGCTCCCTGCGCTTCACGATGCAGAAAGGCAGCTTCGATGCGGACGCTTATGAGGCCTTCCAGGCGAAGCTTATTGAGGAAGAGCGGCAGGTCGTCCAGCAGATGATGGTCGAAGCCGAGCGCGAGGCGGCGGAGGCGGCCGCTCCCGGGGAAGCGCCGGAACGTCTCCACGTCGGCTACGATATCAAGGACGATGCGACGCCGATTATGGATATTCAGGATGAGGAGAAGCGGATCACGATCCAGGGAGCCGTCTTCGGGCTGGAAATGAAGGAGCTGCGGAACGGCAGCACGCTGTTCACCTTCAATGTGACGGACTTCTCCGATTCGCTCATGATGAAGATGTTCGCGAAGACGAAAGAGGATCTTGCCATGCTCAGCCTCATCGCCAACGGCAAATGGGTGAAGGCGCGCGGACGCGTGGAGTACGATCGCTTCATGATGGTGCCCGAGCTTGTGATGATTCCTTCGGACCTGAACGAGATCACGCCGCCTGCGGAGCGGCAGGATACGGCAGAGGAGAAACGGGTCGAATTCCATCTTCATTCCACGATGAGCACGATGGATGCGGTGGCGCCGATTGACGCCTATATCAAGCAGGCGGCCAAATGGGGCCACAAAGCGATTGCGGTCACGGATCACGCCAACGTGCAATGCTATCCGGAGGCGGCCAAGGCAGCCAAGAAGCATGGCTTGAAAATGATCTACGGCCTGGAAGCGAACGTCATTAACGACGATCTGGAAGTGGTCATGAACGCCGAGCCGCGCAATTTGAAGGAAGCCACGTATGTAGTATTCGATATCGAGACGACCGGTCTGTCGGTCACGAATACGAAGATGACGGAGATCGCCGGCGTCAAAATGCAGGACGGCAAGGAGATTGATCGGTACGCCAGCTTCGTCAATCCGCATGAGCCGATTCCGTACCATATTCAGCAGCTGACGAATATTACGGATGAGATGGTGAAGGATGCTCCCGAAATCGATCAGGTGCTGCGCGAGTTCACGGAATTCGTCGGCGACGCGATCTTGGTCGCGCACAACGCGAGATTCGATGTCGGGTATGTGCAGTACAATCTGAAGAAGCTGGGCATGCCCGAGCTGACCAATCCGGTCATCGATACGCTGGAGCTGGCCCGGCTGATCCATCCGACGCTGAAAAACCACCGCCTGAATACATTGGCGGACAAATATAAGGTGTCGCTGGAAAACCATCACCGCGCCATTGACGACACGATTGCGCTCTTCGGCATTTTGAACGGTTTGCTGAAGGACGCGCAGGCGATCTACGGCATTGAGATGCTCGACCGCCTGAATGATTATGTCGGCCAGAATCTGAAGAACGCGCGGCCGTTCCACTGCAATATTTACGCGTTGAACAGCGTCGGCAAGAAAAATTTGTACAAGCTTGTCTCGCTGTCGCATACCGAATACTTCAATCGCGTCGCCTGCATTCCGAAGAGCAAGCTTGTGGAGATGCAGGAAGGGCTGCTGCTCATGTCGGGCTGCGAGAAGGGCGAGTTTTTCGAGACGGTGCTCAACAAATCGATCGAAGAGGCCGAGCAGGTGGCCGAGTTCTACGACGTGCTGGAGATTCAACCGCTGACGATGTATATGCATCTGGTGGAAAAGGGACTTGTCGCCTCCAAGCAGCATATCGAGGAGGCGCTCCGCAAAATTGTCGAGATCGGGGAAAAACTGAACAAGCCGGTCGTCGCCACGGGCAACGCGCACTATCTCCATCCAAGGGACAAGCTGTTCCGCGATATTACGATTCACGGCATCACGGGCTTCAGCCCGCTCAAAGATATGCGGAAGCCGGATGCCCATTTCCGCACGACGACGGAAATGCTGCAGGAATTCGAGTTCCTCGGCAAAGAGACGGCCTACGATGTCGTCGTCCGCAATACGAACGAGCTCGCGGATCGGTTCGAGGAATTGGTCCTGTTCCCGGACAAGCTGTTCACCCCGATTATCGAAGGGGCAGACGAAGAGATTCGGACGACCTGCTACCGGACAGCCGAAGAAATCTACGGCACTCCGCTGCCGGACATCGTGGTCAAGCGGCTTGAAAAGGAGCTGGAGCCGATTATCAAATACGGCTTCTCCGCGAACTATCTGATCTCCGAGCGGCTCGTCAAAAAATCGAATGAAGACGGCTATCTCGTCGGATCGCGGGGCTCCGTCGGATCATCGGTCGTCGCGACCTTCCTCGGCATATCCGAGGTTAACCCGCTGCCTCCGCATTATATATGCAAGAATCCGGAATGCAAGCACAGCGAGTGGATTACGGACGGAAGCGTGCCGAGCGGCTTCGACCTTCCGGACAAGACGTGCCCGCAATGCGGGCAAATGCTGAAGGGCGAGGGCCAGGACATCCCGTTCGAGACGTTCCTCGGCTTCAAGGGCGACAAAGTTCCCGATATCGACTTGAACTTCTCGGGGGAGTATCAGCCGCATGCGCATAACTTCACGAAGATCATGTTCGGCGAGAAGAGCGTATTCCGCGCGGGGACGATCGGAACGGTGGCGGAGAAGACGGCGTTCGGCTTCGCCAAAAAATATGAGGAAGCGCACGGGAAGTCCTGGCGCGGCGCCGAGCTGAACCGGCTCGCTGCCGGCTGTACCGGGGTGAAGCGGAGCACCGGCCAGCATCCGGGCGGGATCGTCGTCGTACCGGATTACATGGAAGTCGAGGATATAACGCCGGTCCAATACCCGGCGGACGATACGTCGGCCGAGTGGAAGACGACGCATTTCGATTACCACGCCTTCGATGCGAATCTGCTCAAGCTCGATATTCTCGGACACGATGATCCGACGATGATGCGGATGTTGCAGGATCTGACCGGCGTCGATCCGACGACGATTCCGATGAACGATCCGAAGGTGATGAGCTTGTTCAATTCGACGGACGCGCTGGGCGTCACGCCGGAGCAGATACGCACGCCGGTCGCCACCTACGGAATTCCCGAGATGGGAACGCGCTTCGTCAGGCAGATGCTCGTGGAAGCACAGCCTTCCTCGTTCGCGGATTTGCTGCAAATCTCGGGCTTGTCCCACGGGACGGGCGTATGGCTCGGCAATGCGCAGGAGCTCATCAAAAACGGGGTCTGCACGATCAAGACCGTCATCGGCTGCCGGGACGAGATTATGCTGTACTTAATCTACAAGGCGGGAATGGATGCCGGCCTTGCCTTCAAAATCACCGAGAGCGTGCGGAAAGGGAAAGGGCTCACCCCGGAATGGATCGAAGAGATGAAGCGGTGCAACGTGCCGCAATGGTATATTGATTCCTGTCTCAAGATCCAGTACATGTTCCCGAAGGCCCACGCCGCGGCGTACGTTATCTCGGCGGTGCGGACCGCGTACTTCAAGCTCTACCATCCGATTGAATTCTATGCGACGTACTTCACGGTGCGGGCGGAAGATTTCGATATCGAGCTGTGCTGCCAGGGCTATGATGCGATTAACAAAAAAATCAGCGAGATCGAAGCGAAGGGATTCCAGGCGACGACGAAGGAGAAAAGCATGGTGTCGATTCTGGAGATGGCGCTCGAAATGACCGCCCGCGGGTTCACGTTCAAGCCGATCGATCTGTACCGGTCCGACGCGACCCGCTTCCAGGTGGACGATGGCGCGCTCATCCCTCCATTCTCCGCCGTACAGGGCATCGGGGAGAACGCGGCCCGCAATATCGCGGCTTCCCGCGAGGCGGGAGAATTCCTGTCCGTGGAAGACTTCCAGAACCGCTCCAAGGCGACGAAAACGATCGTGGAGCTGCTGAGCCAGATGGGCTGCTTCCGCGGACTGCCCGAGAGCAATCAGCTATCGCTGTTCTGACCGGGCGCTTCGAGTGCCGGCGGGGCACATTTCCGGAAGGCAGAGGTTGGGATTGCCCTTGCCATTCCGTATAGGGCTATGATATAATTTTTTTGGTAATCATGTGGATAAATCCGTTGCGCAAAGAGTGGGGAAACCCACTCTTTCATATTTGCGTGCGGATTCTGAAATATACAGCAACTATTTCCAACTAAGCAGGAGGTCCTTGAATTTGAGTTCACCGAACATTAAATCGGTAGTCGAGAGCATGATCACGCCATATTTGGAGGAGAACGGTTTCGAACTGGTTGACATCGAGTATGTCAAAGAAGGCAGCAGCTGGTATTTGCGCATCTTTGTCGACAAAGAGGGCGGCATCGATATCGAGGACTGCGGGCGCATCAGCGAGTACGTAAGCCAGAAGCTGGATGAGGCCGATCCGATCGAGGACGCTTATTTCTTGGAGGTATCGTCTCCGGGGGCGGAACGCCCGTTGAAAAAACCGCAGGATGTGGCCAAGTCGGTAGGCAAGCATGTATTTGTCACTACATACGAGCCGATCGGCGGATTGAAGGAGTTCGAGGGAGAGCTGGTGTCGTTCGACGGCGAGACGATGGTTGTCCAGGTTGGCGGCACAGACCGCGCCATCCCGTATAATAAAGTAGCCAGCGCGCGGCTTGCGATTGTCTTTTAACATTCAGCACGCGTTCAAATAGGCCGGTTTTCAGCGCCGGCCGGACTGTATGAATTTGATCCTTTTTGAACTGAACAGGAATCAGGCCGTGACCGGTCGAAAGGGGGAGCTAACCAATCATGAGTATGGATTTTATTGAAGCGTTGACCGAAATTGAACGAGAAAAAGGAATTAGCAAAGATGTATTGATTGAGGCGATTGAAGCAGCTCTTATTTCCAGCTACAAGCGCAATTTCAATACCGCGCAAAACGTGCGGGTCGACGTGAACCGCGCGACGGGCGTCATCAAAGTATTCGCCCGCAAGACGGTCGTGGACGAGGTTCTCGACCCTCGCCTCGAAATCTCGCTTCACGCCGCCCGCGAGATGAATCCGAATTATCAGCTGGATGACATTTGCGAAATCGAAGTGACGCCGCGCGATTTCGGCCGCATCGCCGCCCAGACAGCGAAGCAGGTCGTGACCCAGCGCATTCGCGAGGCGGAGCGCGGCCTTATTTATAACGCGTTTATCGACAAGGCGGAAGATATCGTAACCGGTATCGTGCAGCGTCAAGATATGCGCAACGTCTTCGTCGATCTGGGCAAGGTAGAAGCGGTTCTGCCGCTGAATGAGCTGATGCCGAACGAGAAGTTCAAGCACGGGGATCGGGTGAAGGCATACATCACGAAGGTGGAAAATACGACAAAAGGGCCGCAAATCGTGCTGTCCCGGACGCATCCGGGACTGCTGAAGCGCCTGTTCGAGCTGGAAGTGCCCGAAATCTTCGACGGGGTCGTCGAAATTAAGTCGGTCGCGCGCGAAGCGGGGCAGCGCTCCAAAATCGCGGTCCACTCCCGGAACGAAGAGGTGGATCCGGTAGGGTCCTGCGTCGGACCGAAAGGAATGCGGGTGCAGACGATTGTCAATGAGCTGCGCGGCGAGAAAATCGATATCGTCCGCTGGTCGGACGATGTGAAGGAGTATGTCGCCAATGCGCTCAGCCCTTCCAAAGTCGTCGATGTCGCCGTGTATGAATCCGAGAAGATGGCACGGGTTATCGTGCCGGATTATCAATTGTCGCTCGCAATCGGCATCAAAGGCCAGAACGCGCGCCTTGCCGCCAAGCTGACCGGATGGAAGATTGATATCAAGAGCGAGTCCCAGGCCGAGCAGGAGCCTGTTCAGGAAGAGAGCGGCATAGCGGAAGACACAGACAGCTTCGATAGCTTCGAAGAATAACATCGAAGGCGCGACCATCGCCATATGTTACGGTCGCAGCCTCCGCCGGAAGCTCGATCGGATCGTAAGGGGGAATGAGTCATGAGAACAAGGAAGGTTCCGCTGCGCAAATGCGTCGCCTGTCAAGAAATGATGCCGAAAAAAGAACTGATTCGCGTCGTCCGGACGCCGGAAGACGAAGTCCTCATCGATCTGACCGGCAAGAAATCGGGCCGCGGCGCTTACTTGTGCGGGAAGCTGTCCTGCTTCAAGCTGGCGCATAAATCGCGGGCGTTGGACAGAGCGTTGAAGCATCAGGTGCAGCCTGAAATCTATGAGCAGCTTGCGCAAGATTTCATCAAGGTGGAAGATGAATTCAATGCCATGAAGGAACAGGTGGACGATGATGAGTAAGCTGATGTCCCAGCTCGGCCTTGCTCAACGGGCGGGCAAGCTGGTGACGGGCGACGAGATTGTCCTCAAGGCGATCCGCGGCACCCAGGCTCAGCTTGTCATCGTAGCGGGGGATGCATCCGAGAACACGAAGAAGAAGTTTCGGGATAAGTGCAAATCGTACGGTATTCCGTTGGCCATCGGATTTGACAGAGACAGGCTGGGAGGAAGCATCGGCAAGCCGGAGCGGGTCGTGCTGGCCGTAGTGGACAGCGGATTTGCGGCCATGATGCGGAACGGACTGAAAACTATGTCGGAGGTGGAGTATATTGAGTAAACAAGAGAAGGACAATAAAGATAAATTGAGAGTTTACGAATATGCCAAATCGCTCAATATGAGCAGCAAGGAAATTATTACGATACTAAAGCGTTTGAACATTCCAGTCAACAACCATATGAGCGTAATGGAGAATGATGCCGTGAAGAAGGTCGAACAGTTTTTCCGTGATGTAAAAGCAAATGCGCAAGCCAAGCGAGAAGGAGGGCAACCTTCGAAGCCGCAAGCGCAGACGAGCCAAGCGGGAACGAAGCAGACCGAAGCGGCGAAAAAGCCGGAACAGCACAAAGAAGCGAACGACAGAACGCAAGGCCAACGCGGATCGCGCGACGGCCAGCGCCAACCGCAGCGCGGCGAGCAGCAGCGTGAAGGCAATCGCGGGCAAGCGGGACGCAATTCCGATCGCAATGCGCAGCGCGGCGGTCAACGAGATCAACAAAGACAGGGCGAGAAGCAAACGACAATGAATACAAGACCGAACCAAACCAACAACAGAACGGGCGGACAGGATTCCACACAACGCAAGACTCAGGGCGGACCAGCGAACAATTCGAACCGCGGCGGCGGACAGGGCGGCCAAGGACAACGGCAAGGGAAGCCGGGCAATGCGCCAGCTTCGAACCGTTCCAATCCGCCGCGCCGCTTCGAAGATTCCAACCAGAAGGACGGCAAGCGGAACAATAAGCCAGGCAACCGCCGCTTCGACGACAACAACAAGTTCGGCGGTTCCCGGGGCGGACAAGGCCGCGGCCGGAACAAAGGCAAGAACAACCATCAGCAGCAGGAGCGCCGCGAAAAAATCGACAACACGCCGAAGAAAATCATCGTTCGCGGCACGATGACGGTGGGAGAACTGGCGAAGCTGCTTCATAAGGACGCTTCCGAGGTGATCAAGAAGCTGTTGTTCCTCGGGGTCATGGCGACCATCAACCAGGAAGTCGATCTGGACACGATCCAGCTGATTGCCGACGAGTTCAAGGTCGAAGTCGATCTGAAGCTTCCGGAGATCGAAGATCCGTTCGAAGCAGAGGAAGAAGTGGACGATGAGGCCGATCTGATGGAGCGTCCGCCGGTCGTTACCATTATGGGGCACGTCGACCACGGGAAGACGACGCTGCTCGACGCCATCCGCAAGACGAACGTCACAAGCGGCGAGGCAGGCGGCATTACCCAGCATATCGGCGCATATCAAGTTGAGTTCAATCAGAAAAAGATTACGTTCCTGGATACCCCGGGCCACGAAGCGTTCACGCTGATGCGGGCGCGCGGCGCGCAGGTAACGGACATTACGATTATCGTCGTCGCAGCGGATGACGGCGTGATGCCGCAGACGGTAGAGGCGATCAGCCATGCGAAGGCGGCGAACGTTCCGATCATCGTCGCTGTCAACAAAATTGACAAGCCTGAGGCGAATCCGGATCGCGTCAAGCAGGAGCTGACCGAGTATGAGCTCGTTCCGGAGGAGTGGGGCGGAGACACCATCTTCGTCAACGTATCGGCGAAGCAGCGCATGGGTCTGGAAGAGCTGCTTGAAATGATTCTGCTCGTGGCCGAGGTCAATGAATTCAAAGCGAATCCGGACAAACGGGCCCGCGGCACGGTCATTGAAGCCGAGCTCGACAAGGGACGCGGCCCGGTTGCGCGCGTTCTCGTGCAGCACGGCACCTTGCGCGTCGGTGACGCGTTCGTCGCAGGCACCTGCTTCGGCCGGGTGCGCGCCATGGTCAATGACAAGGGACGCCGTCTCAAGGAGGCAGGCCCTTCGACCCCGGTCGAGATTACCGGTCTGACGGACGTTCCGCAAGCGGGCGATCCGTTCATGGCGTTCGAGGAAGAGCGCAAAGCCCGCTCCATCGCCGAGAAGCGCGCGACGACGCTTCGGGAAAGCCAGTGGGGCGCGAACTCCCGCGTCACCTTGGATGATCTGTTCAAGCATATTAAGGAAGGCGAGATGAAGGAACTGAACGTCATCATCAAGGCGGATGTTCAGGGTTCCGTAGAAGCGCTGCGCGGATCGCTCGAGAAGATCGATGTCGAGGGCGTGCGCGTGAAGATCATTCATTCCGGCGCCGGGGCGATTACCGAATCGGATATTATTCTCGCAACGGCATCCAACGCAATTGTAGTCGGCTTCAACGTGCGTCCGGACGCGCAAGCGAAAGCGACGGCTGAGCAAGAGAAGGTGGATATCCGCCTGCATCGCGTCATCTATTCTATCGTCGAAGAGATCGAACAGGCGATGAAGGGGATGCTCGATCCGGAGTACAAGGAAGTCGTCATCGGACACGCGGAAGTGCGCCATACGTTCAAGGTCGGCAAGGTCGGAACGATCGCCGGCTGCATGGTTACGCAGGGCAAGATTTCGCGTTCGGCCGATGCTCGCCTGATTCGCGACGGCATCGTCGTGTTCGACGGCAAGATCGACTCCTTGAAGCGCTTCAAGGACGATGCCAAGGAAGTGGCGCAAGGCTACGAATGCGGAATTATGCTGGAGAAGTTCAATGACATCAAGGAAGGCGACATTATCGAGGCGTTCGTCATGGAAGCCGTGGAACGATAAGTGCCCGGCATGATCTTGCCGGCATATTGATGAACCAAATAACGAAATGAGGTGTATCCCATGGCAAACTTCCGATCCGGACGGGTTGGCGAACAGATGAAGAAGGAGCTGAGCCAGCTCATCCAATTGGAATTAAAAGATCCTCGAATCGGGTTTGTCACGGTGACGGGCGTCGATGTGACGAATGACCTGTCGCTGGCCAGAGTCTATCTCAGTGTGATGGGGACGGAAGAAGAGAAGGAAGATACGATCAAAGCACTGGAAAAGGCCAGCGGCTTTCTCCGCTCCGAGATCGGCAAGCGAATTCGTCTGCGCCATACGCCCGAGCTGTCGTTCAAGATCGATGCTTCGATTGAATACGGCAGCCGGATCGAAAAGCTGCTTGACGATATTCGCGACGATCGCAAGACGACATAAATGTGCAATGAAGGACTGAACAGGCAAATCGAGCTTCCGGCTCGATTTGCCTGTCTTCACGGAGGTGCCTATGGCAGAAATGTTATCCGACCGCTACGCGGAAGATATCGAACGGGCATGCGAGTTCCTGCGATCATGCGACGATGCGCTCGTCGTGTCGCATGTGCAGCCGGACGGGGATGCGATCAGCTCCACGCTCGTCATCGGCTGGCTGCTGGACAAATGGAACAAAACCTATCGGCTGGTCAACGAGAATGGCGTGCCGGGCCGGCTGAGGGACTTGCCGATGGCCGATCAGATTGGCAGTTACGCGGATGAAGACGCGCCGGAGAAGAAATATGAGACGGTCATATGCGTGGATTGCGCCGACTATGCCCGGATCGGCAAGATAGCGAACTGGATTGCGCCGGATGCCCGCATTCTGAATATCGATCATCATCCGACGAATGACCGTTATGGCGAGGCGGCGCTGATCCGCCACAATGCCGCGGCGACGGCGGAGATTCTGTACGATCTGCTGCTGGCAGCGGGCGTCGAGCTGGACGAACAGGTCGGGACGATGCTCTATACGGGGCTGCTGACCGATACGGGCGGCTTCCGCTACAGCAATACGACTCCGCATGTGATGAGCGTGGCTTCCGAGCTGCTGAAGCTGGGGGTCGAAGGGAACACCATCGCCGAACGGCTGCTGGAGACGATGTCGATGGCGCAGTTGAAGCTCATCCAGCGCGGATTGTCCCGCCTCACCTTTACGCCGGATCAGCGAATCGGCTGGCTCTTCATCACGCCGGAAGATATGCGGGAGACGGGGGCGGTCAATGAAGATCTGGAAGGTCTCGTCAATTATGCCCGCAATGTCGAAGGCGTCGACGTCGGGCTGCTGTTCAAGCAAATCGATGAACAGAGCGTCAAGGTGAGCATGCGTTCTTCGGAGCGCGTCGATGTCTCCGCGATTGCGCAATCGTTCGGAGGCGGAGGACATGTCCGGGCCGCCGGGTGCAAAGTATCCGGTGCGCTGGATGATATCATTAGACAAGTAGTGGAACGGGTGAAACAAGAGTTATGACAGAGCTTCATGGTGTTCTTCCGGTATGGAAGCCGGCAGGCTGGACGTCGCACGATGTCGTGGCCAAAGTCCGCCGGCTCATTCGGGAAAAGAGAATCGGGCACACGGGCACGCTCGACCCTCAAGTCGTGGGGGTCCTGCCGCTATGCGTCGGCAGAGCGACCCGGCTGGTCGAATATTTGCAGGAAATGCCGAAGGAGTATGTAGCGACGCTGCGGCTTGGCGTATCGACCGATACGGAGGATATGTCAGGCGAAGTGACGGAACGCGCCGATGCCTCTCATGTGACCGAAGCGATGGTCAAGGAAGCGCTGCTGTCATTCCTCGGGCCCATCGAACAGGTTCCTCCGATGTATTCCGCCGTCAAGGTCAACGGCAAGCGGCTGTACGAGCTGGCGCGGGAAGGCAAGACCGTGGAACGCAAGCCGCGGCAAGTGACGATCCATCACATTGAGCTGATCGGAATGACGCTTGGCGGCGCGGAACCGGAGGTGCGGTTCCGCGTGCAATGCTCTAAGGGGACGTACATTCGCACCCTGTGCGTCGACGTCGGACGCAAGCTGGGGATGCCGGCCGCCATGGCGGAATTGATCCGGACCCGCTCCGCCAACTTCGGGCAAGAGGACAGCTTCACCTTCGCCCAGATCGAAGAAGCGATGGAGGCCGGCACGCTGGCGAAGCTGCTGATTCCGATAGATCGGGCCGTCTCGCATTTTCCCGAGCTCCGGGTCGCTCCCGCCTTCGCGCGGCACGCGGTTCAAGGGAAGGGGATACCGGAACGGGGCCTGAGCGCTCCGCCTTTGACGAATCGCATCTATCGGTTGTATGATGAAGAAGGAACTTTTTTCGGCTTGTATCATAAGCCGGACACGGAGCAGGTGCTGCATCCGATCAAGGTCTTCGTGCCTTAATCGTTCTGCGCAAGGAGGGGAGACCCTTTTTGCGCTGTCCTTTGCCCTGTTTTGTGAAACAGATAACATACCGAAAATGTATGCTTGAACCGGATTTGCGGGAACAACTACCAAGATGGGAACGGCGGTTGTGCGGCAACCGGAAATACGAATGCAGGGGCTCTGATTACAAATGGAAAAGATAGTGCTACATGCAACAGACGGACATGCGGACTGGATGGCGTGGCAGCAGCCGCAAGTGGTGATCCTGGGTCATTTCGACGGCATACACGCCGGCCATGTGAAGGTGATTGAGCGGGGGCTGCAGTATGGGCGGGAGCATGGCCTGCCTGTCGCCCTGATGACCTTTCACCCCCATCCGAAGGCGGTATTCGGGGATGAACGGTATACAAGATACTTGACTCCGCCGAAGGAGAAGGAACGGATTCTGGACCAGCTCGGCATCGACCGCTTATATATCATAGACTTTAATTTAAGCTTTGCGCAGGTGAAGGCCCGCACGTTCGCGGACTGCCTGTGCGCTCTCGGCGTGAAGCATGCCGTCGTCGGCTTCGACAACCGGTTCGGCCATCGCGGCGAAGGCTCGGCCGAGCTGCTGGCCGAATGGGGAGAAGGCTGCTTCACCGTCGATATTGTGCCGGCCCACAACGAAGACGACGCGAAGGTAAGCAGCACTCGCATCCGTCAGTCCCTTGCCGAAGGCGATATCGCGAAAGCCAATCAATTGCTTGCCCGCCCATACCTGCTTCGCGGTACGGTCATCCACGGCGATGCCCGCGGGCGCACGATCGGCTTCCCGACCGCGAACGTGGACCCGGACGAGCCGTATGTCATTCCGAGGAACGGCGTCTATGCCGTCAAGGTGAAGGTTGGCGGGAAGTGGCATGACGGCGTGATGAACATCGGCCTGAAGCCGACGTTCAAGAGCGGGGAGACGAGACCTTCGATCGAGGCGCATCTGTTCGATTTCGACGCGGACATTTACGGCGAGGAAGTCACGGTGGCCGTCATGGATTTCCTGAGAGCCGAGCAGAAGTTCGACGGCATCGCGGCGCTTGTCGCCCAGATTACGGCGGATGCGGAGGAAGCCCGGCGGCGGCTGGCATCCATCGAGGGCGAGCCGGCATTGGAGAGCGTGTTCCAGGGGTAGCACCGGCTGCTGCCGACAGACATCGAGAATCTGCGTTTACTTTTCAATCTGATAGTGATATACTAGTAACGTTGTCGTGAATACGCGGCAATAGCCATAGCTTGGTTGCTCGATCTCACCGACGGCAACGAGGCTATCGGCTGAATTGATAACATATTGGGAGGTGAATAGGATGGCATTGACTCAAGAGCGCAAGCAACAGCTCATTGACATGCACAAGACGCACGAATCGGATACTGGATCTCCGGAAGTGCAGATCGCTATCCTTACTGAGAACATCGTTAATTTGACGGATCACTTGCGGACACATAAGAAAGACCATCATTCCCGCCGCGGATTGTTGAAAATGGTCGGTCAACGCCGTAAGCTTCTTGCTTACTTGAAGAAGAAGGATGTTAATCGTTACAGCGCATTGATCGAGAAGCTCGGACTGCGCCGTTAATAGCAAGAACCTCTAGCAGCCTGGTTGTTCATCCCGCCTGACAGTGCGGCATGCAGCCGGGTTGCTTTTTAACGATGAGGCGAATTTTGACCTGTGGAGATGATATCAGGCGCAAGGCTGGACGAGCCCCGGCCCGCAGTCTGTTGATACATAATCCTATTATTATGCAAGTTCATGAACCGCTTCTAATATCTGATCTGCGGATTGTTTCCGGGCTCGCGCATCCCTCCTTGTTTTTTAAGCCGGGATGCAGGAGATAATGGTAGGTGTAACGAAGATAACATATGCGTAGAACTTAAGGAGGGATCCGATGAACCGCATCGAGATGGAACTTGGCGGAAGACCGCTTGTACTCGAGACGGGACGATTGGCGAAGCAAGCCAACGGCGCCGTCAAGGTTCAATACGGTGACACGGTCGTCTTATGTACCGTGACCGCTTCGAAGGAACCAAAAGATTTAGACTTTTTTCCGCTAACCGTAAATTATGAAGAGCGTCTGTATTCCGTGGGCAAGATTCCCGGGGGATTCATCAAGCGGGAAGGGCGTCCGAGCGAGAAGGCGATCCTGGCAAGCCGTCTCATTGACCGTCCGATTCGTCCGCTGTTCCCGGAAGGCTTCCGCAATGACGTTCAGATTGTCGATCTCGTCATGAGCGTCGATCAGGATTGCTCGCCGGAGATAGCGGCCATGATTGGAACGTCCGCTGCGCTCTCGCTCTCCGATGTGCCGTTCAACGGCCCTATCGGAGGGGTTATCGTCGGCCGGATTGACGGTCAATTCATCATTAACCCTACCGTGGAACAGGAAGAGAAGACCGATATTCACGTCACGGTCGCAGGCACGAAGGATGCGATCATGATGGTCGAAGCGGAAGCGAACGAAGTGCCGGAAGAAGTGATGCTGGAAGCGATCATGTTCGGCCACGAAGAGATTCGCAAGATTGTCGACGTGATCGAGCGCTTTACCGAGACGGCCGGAACGGCGAAGATGGAGGTCAAGCTCCATGCGGTTGACTCTGACGTCAATGCCGCGGTGCGCGCATTTGCGCAGGCGCGCCTGGTGGAAGCGATCCGGATTCCGGAGAAGCATGCGCGCCAGGATGCGATCGACGCCATCAACCAGGAAGCGGTCGAACATTTTGAAGCGCAGTATATCGAGTCGCCTGAGCTGATGGATGATGTGAAGGAGACGCTGTACGACATTGTCAAGGAAGAAGTGCGCCGCTTGATTACGCATGAGAAAGTGCGCCCGGACGGCCGCAAGCTGGATGAGATTCGCCCGATCGAGTGCGATACGAGCCTGCTGCCGCGCACGCACGGATCAGGCCTGTTCACGCGGGGCCAGACGCAGGCGTTGAGCATCTGTACGCTGGGCGCGCTGGGCGATGTGCAGATTCTGGACGGCATCTCGCTGGAAGAATCGAAGCGCTTCATGCATCATTATAATTTCCCGCCGTTCTCCGTAGGGGAAGCTCGTCCATTGCGGGCTCCAGGCCGCCGCGAGATTGGACATGGCGCTCTCGGCGAACGCGCGCTGTCCAAGGTCATTCCGCCGGAGTCGGATTTCCCGTACACGATTCGTCTCGTATCCGAGGTGCTGGAATCGAACGGCTCCACCTCCCAGGCCAGCATCTGCGCGAGCACGCTGGCGATGATGGATGCGGGCGTCCCGATCAAAGCCCCGGTCGCCGGGATTGCGATGGGACTTATCAAGGACGGAGAGCATTTCTCGATCCTGTCCGATATTCAAGGGATGGAAGACCATCTCGGAGATATGGACTTCAAAGTGGCAGGGACCGCCGAAGGGGTTACCGCCATCCAGATGGATATCAAAATCGACGGCATTGACCGCAGCATATTGACGCAAGCCTTGGCGCAAGCCCGTGAAGGGCGCCTGTTCATACTGGACAAGATGCTTCAGGTCATCGACAAGCCGCGCGAGACGCTGTCTCCATATGCGCCTAAGATTTTGATCATGCAGATCAATCCGGACAAAATCCGCGACGTCATCGGGGCGGGCGGCAAGGTGGTCAACAAGATCATCGACGAGACCGGCGTCAAGATCGATATCGAGCAGGATGGACGCATCTTCATCGCATCGCCGAATGAAGAGTCCAATATCCGCGCCCGCGATATGATCGAAGCGATCGTCAAGGAAGTCGTCGTCGGCGAAGTATATACCGGAACGGTGAAGCGCATCGAGAAGTTCGGCGCGTTCGTGGAGATTCTTCCTGGCAAGGAAGGGCTCGTTCATATTTCGCAAATGGCGGCCGAACGCATCGCGAAGGTCGAGGATGTCGCTTCCATCGGCGATAAGATCGAAGTCAAGGTTGTCGAGATTGATCAACAAGGCCGCATCAATCTGTCGCGCCGCGTCCTGCTTGAGCCGGCACAGCCGGAAGGGACGGCGAATGCAGACGGAAGCGGTTCGGAGCGTCCGCGCAGCGGAGGACGCCCGCCGCATGGAGGATCGCGTCCAAGAGGGCCGCGTCCGCCACGGCCGCAATCGTAATAAGGAAAAACAGCATAGAGACAAGGAAAGAGGCAGACTGGTTTCTGGCTCTTTTTTTGCGCTTATGTTTTTAATTGGTCCGTGTCAGCCTCGCCTTCCGCCGCATAACTAAGTCCGATTTGGCATAGAATCAGAAGGACAAACTGTGGAAAGGAATGGACTCAATGCGGCGAGTTACGCGAAAATGGATGTTTATCATCGCTTCTTTCATCGGGGTGCTATATATCGGAACGGGAACGGAGGCCGGCTCCTTCATTAAAGAGCGCAAAGCCGTGCTCGCCATCGGCGAGGCGTACCGGGCGAATGAGGCGGAAGCGCTGGAGCAGCTCCCGCTGCGGGAACGGATTGCGGAGGAAGCCAAGAGCAAATATATCGCGCCGATCGACGCGCGGATCGACCGGATCTGGAAAGCCATTCCGGGGTATAACGGGCTGGAGGCGGATCTAGAGCGAACGTACGAAGCCAATAAATCAAAGCCGGCGGGCGCCGAAATTACATGGGTTATGCGAGAAATTCCGCCGCGGGTGACGCTCGAGCAATTGGGGCCGCAGCCGATCTACCGCGGCAATCCGAACAAGAAGATGGCCGCGCTGATGATTAATGTCGCTTGGGGGAACGAGTATATCGAACCGATGCTGGCGACGCTGAAGGAAGAAAAAGTGAAGGCGACGTTTTTCTTTGACGGAAGCTGGCTGAAAAAAAATCCGGAGATGGCGAAGCGGATTCAGGAGGAAGGGCATGAGCTTGAGAATCATGCTTACTCCCACCCGAATATGAGCGAACTGAGCGCGGGCTTGCAGGCCCAGCAAATCGAGAAAACGAAGCGCCTGCTGGAGACGACCCTCCAAGTGAAGAACAAATGGTTCGCGCCTCCATCCGGCGACTTCAACGCGCTAACGGTTCAAACCGCGCATGCCTACGGCTTGAAGACCGTCCTCTGGACAGTGGATACCGTCGATTGGAGACATCCGAATCCTTCCGACGTCATTCGCAAAATCGACGCGAAGGTCGAGCCCGGCTCTCTTATCCTGATGCATCCTACGCCTGCCTCCAAGGCCGCGCTGCAAGGAATCATCCTCACGATTCGCCACAAAGGCATTTTGCCCGGAACGGTCAGCGAGACGCTGTCCGAGAAGCGGCTTGACCTGGGGTCGGTTGAGCCGCGTTAAGTTTTTTGGTAGGATTATAGGGGCAACAAGGATTGAACTTCGGATGAGGAGGATTGCCGGTGGAGAAAGTGCAGTTAAGTAACGGCCTGCGGGTCGTTATGGAAAAAATACCAACCTGCCGTTCCGTATCATTCGGCATTTGGGTGAAGACCGGTTCACGCAATGAGAATGAGTCGACCAACGGTATTTCTCATTTTATTGAGCACATGATGTTTAAAGGTACGGAACGGTTCGATGCCAAGGCGATCGCGGATTCGTTCGACGCAATCGGAGGGAATGTGAACGCATTTACTTCGAAGGAATATACGTGCTATTATGCCAAGGTGCTGGATGAGCATCTCCCGATAGCCGTCGATGTGTTGTCGGACATGTTTTTCCGTTCGGCTCTCCAGGCCGAAGAGCTGAGCAAGGAAAAGAACGTCATACTCGAAGAAATCGCGATGTATGAAGACACGCCCGACGATACGGTGCACGATCTCGTAACGCGTGCCGCTTTTGGCAGCCACCCGCTCGCGTATCCGATTCTCGGGACGAAGGATCGTCTGGAGCCGATGGGGTCTGCCGACTTGCGCCAATACATGCAGGGGCATTACACGATTGAAAATACGGTGATCGCTGTGGCGGGCAATTTCGATGCCTCTCTGTTGGAGCTGCTGGAGAAGCATTTCGGACATTTCCGCAATTCCCGCCCGTCCCAAGAGGTGTCTGCTCCGATATTCGGCGGGAGCTTGATCTTCCATCAGAAGAAGACCGAGCAGAATCATATTTGCTTGAGCTTGCCAGGCTGCTCCATGACCGATCCGCGGCTCTATGCCATGATCTTATTGAATAACGTTATCGGAGGCGGCATGAGCTCTCGCCTGTTCCAGGAGATCCGCGAGAAGCGGGGCTTGGCCTATGCGGTCTATTCCTATCATTCGTCTCATGCCGATTGCGGACTGTTCACCATTTATGCGGGCACGGCGCCGAAGCAGACGGAAGACGTGCTGGGCATAACGCTTGAGGTGCTTAGCAATCTCGCAGCGCACGGTCTGACGCAGGATGAATTGAAGAAGGGCAAGGAGCAGTTGAAAGGAAGCTTGATTCTGGGGCTGGAAAGCACCGGCGCCCGGATGAACCGGTTGGGCAAGAACGAGTTGATGCTCGGCCGGCACTATACATTGGATGAAATCATTGCGCGCATCGATGCGATTACGATGGATGACATTACATATGTTTTATCCCGCATGCTGTCCGAGCCGTTTGCCGCGGCTATGGTTGGAGCGAACGATCGCGCAATTTCTGCTTTCAGGAGGGATTACTTTGCTACAGCAAGTCCATCAGGTTCAAATTAAAAAATTGCCCGGCAATGAAGATATTCCGCTGCCGCAGAAGATGTCCGATCTGGCGGCCGGCTTCGATCTGTATGCGGCGGTAGAGGAGCCGCTGACGCTGGCGCCCGGCCACCGCGCCTTGGTACCCGCCGGATTCGCGATGGCGATGCCGCCTTATCTGGAAGCGCAGATTCGCCCCCGCAGCGGCCTCGCCTTCAAGCATGGCATCACCTGCCTCAATTCCCCGGGCACGATTGATGCGGATTACCGCGGCGAGGTGAAGGTGCTGCTTGTCAATCTCGGACAGCAGCATTTTACGATTGAGCGCAAGGAGCGGATTGCGCAGATGGTGTTCCAGTCCGTGCCGCAGATTGAACTTGCGGAAGTGGATGAGCTGTCCGACACCGTTCGCGGCGAAGGCGGCTTCGGCCACACCGGAACGAAATAGGTTGCCCATGCAGTCACTCTTACCGGGGTGGCTGCTTTTTTGATCGCCCGGATCTAGCCGTCCGGCCGCCTCCAGTTGGACCGTCAGCGGCAGGACATTCCTTCTTCCGTCTGCCCGGTTCACCTTTTTTGGGCTCGCGAATAAGATGTTCTATACACTGCGGGGATAAGGAGTGAACGGCAAGCATGTTAACGGGAGTTCAAGTGGTGTTCATCGGCGGCGACGCCCGGCAGCTTGAGATTATTCAGAAGCTGTCCGAGTTGGACGCCAGCGTTATTCTTGTGGGCTATGAACAGCTGCAAAATCCGTTCCACGGCGTCCAACGCCAGCCGTTGACGCCGGAGCTGCTGAGAAAGGCCGATGCGGTCGTCCTGCCGGCGGTAGGGACGGATGACAAAGGCAAGGTTCATGCCATATTCACGTCGGAAGAGCTGGTGCTCGCGGAGGAGCATGTGGCCGCTTTGCCGGAGCATGCCGTGCTGTTTACCGGAATGGCGAAGCCGTACTTAAGCAAGCTGTGCACGAAATACCGGCTGAAGCTGTTCGAGCTGTTCGACAGGGATGACGTGGCGATATATAATTCAATCCCGACGGCCGAGGGCGCCCTGATGATGGCGATTCAGCATACGGACATTACGCTGCACGGCTCCGAGTCGGTCGTGCTCGGCATGGGAAGGACCGGATTTACGATGGCGCGGACGCTGCTCGGCGTCGGGGCCCGGGTGCGGATCGGGGTAAGGCGGAACGAGCATTTCGCCAGGGCGACGGAGATGGGGTTCAACCCTTTCTATATAAGGGATTTGGCGCGGGAAGTGTCGAACATCGACTTGCTTTTTAATACGATACCGACTATGATAGTCACAGCGCAGGTCATTGCCCAAATACCCCATCGCGCGGTCATTATCGACCTGGCCTCGATGCCTGGAGGCGTCGACTTCCGGTTCGCCGAGAAGCGCGGAATCAAGGCGATGCTGGCCCCGGGATTGCCGGGGATCGTCGCGCCGAAGACGGCGGGACGCATCTTGGCGCAGAGCATCTCACAGCTGCTGCAGGAGTCCATGGTGGAACGGGGGATTATAGGGCAATGAATTATAAGGGAATCACGGTAGGTTACGCGCTGACGGGATCTCACTGCACGTTCGAGGAAGTGATGCCCCAGATTCGGCGGTTCGTCGATGCGGGAGCGCGGGTCATTCCTATCGCTTCGAATACGGTAATGACGACGGACACCCGGTTCGGAACATCCGAAGGGTGGCAAAAGCAGTTGAAAGAAATAACGGGGAATGATATTATTTCTACAATTGTGGAGGCGGAGCCGCTTGGCCCGTCCAAGCTGTTGGACGTCATGGTTATCGCTCCTTGCACGGGCAATACGACGAGCAAGCTGGCGAACGCGATGACAGACAGCCCCGTCCTGATGGCCGCGAAGGCCCAAATGCGCAATCAGCGTCCGCTCGTCCTGGCCATCTCCACGAATGACGGCCTGGGGTTGAACGCGGCCAATATCGCCAAGCTGCTAGTGGCGAAGAACATATACTTCGTTCCATTCGGGCAGGACAATCCGGTTCAGAAGCCGAATTCGCTGGTCGCCCGCATGGATCTCGTGCCCGAGACCTGTCTGGCGGCGCTGGAGGGAAGACAGCTTCAGCCGGTGCTGTTGGAACGTTACCAATGAACATAATGTAGTGGATCATCTGTCGAGGGGCTCGCAAGCATCCCTCGACAGGTTGATATAGACGATGGCAAGAGGGGAGAAACGACATATGACCAATCAGAAGCGGTATAACGTTGCAGTAGTCGGCGCAACCGGCGCCGTAGGGGAACAGATTATCAAATTGCTGGAACAACGTCAATTTCCCATTGAGACGCTGACATTGCTGTCCTCCGCCCGTTCCGCCGGAACGAAGATTGCATTTAACGGCAAGGAGATTACGGTGCAGGAAGCGAAGCCGGAGAGCTTCGAGGGAATAGATATCGCCTTGTTCAGCGCAGGCGGCGACGTGTCGAAGGCGCTTGCTCCGGAAGCGATTAAGCGGGGAGCGGTATGCATTGACAATACGAACGCCTTCCGCATGGATCCGAACACGCCGCTCGTCGTTCCTGAAGTGAATATGGACAAAGCGGCAGAGAATCAGGGCCTCATTGCCAATCCGAATTGCTCTACGATCCAGATGGTTGTCGCGTTGAAGCCGCTTTATGACCGGTATGGCATCTCCAAAGTCATCGTCTCGACTTACCAAGCCGTCTCCGGAGCGGGAAGCCGGGCGATCGACGAGCTGCAGCGCCAGACGAAGGAAGCGCTGGAGGGCCGGGACGTGAATCCGGATATTCTTCCGGTGGGCTCATTGCCGGTGAAGCACCAGATTGCCTTCAATGCGATTCCGCAAATCGATAAATTCCAAGACAACGGCTTTACGCTCGAAGAAATGAAGATGATCCGGGAAACGAAGAAAATAATGGGGGACGAAGACATACAGGTTACGGCGACATGCGTGCGGATCCCTGTCGTATACGGTCATTCCGAGTCCGTTTATGTCGAGTTGAAAGAAGACTTCCAGCTTGATGAAGTCAAAGAGCTGCTGGCCAACGCCCCCGGCATTACATTGGTGGACGATCCGGAGGCTCAACAATACCCGCTGGCGACCGAATGCGCCGGGAAGCCAGACGTATTTGTAGGCCGGCTGCGCAGAGACTTGAACGAACCGCGCGCTCTCAACATGTGGATTGTATCCGATAACTTAATGAAAGGCGCTGCATGGAACGCGGTTCAAATTGCTGAACATCTCGCGTCGGAGCGGCCATAACGGCAGGCTGCTCCTGCCTTTTTTGTCTATCGGCACGTTATCTGGCAGTCAGTCTTCATGGTTGGAGGAAACGCTATGCGTATATTAGTACAGAAATTCGGCGGCACTTCTTTGTCAACCGCCGAGGCAAGAGAAAAAGTAGTTCATCATATACGGCGGGAGCTGGATCAAGGCTACCGCCTTGCCGTCGTCGTCTCCGCGATGGGAAGACGGGGAGAGCCTTACGCGACAGACACTCTGCTTGATTGGATGCAAGAGAACGGCAGCGAGCTGCCTCCGCGGGAGCGGGATTTATTGCTGTGCTGCGGTGAAATCATATCGGCCACCACTTTATGCGGCCTGCTCCGCCGTAACGGCATCTCTGCAACCGTGCTGACGGGAGCCCAGGCCGGCTTCCGGACGGACCGCCAGTTCGGCAATGCCCGCATTCTGGACGTATGTCCCGAGCGGGTTGTCGAGGGCTGGAACCATGCCGATGTCGTCATCGTCACCGGCTTCCAGGGGCAGACCGATGAGGGAGATATCACGACCCTTGGCCGGGGGGGAAGCGACACGTCCGCCACGGCGCTGGGTGCGGCGCTGCATGCGGAAATTGTCGATATTTATACCGATGTGAACGGCATATTGACCGCAGATCCGCGCTTGGTGGAGGATGCGAAGCCGCTCTCGGTCGTAAGCTATACGGAGATGTGCAATCTGGCCAATCACGGGGCCAAAGTCATTCATCCGCGCGCGGTCGAGATCGCGATGCAGGCTCAGGTGCCTGTCCGCGTCCGCTCCACCTTCAGCGAAGACGAGGGAACGCTCGTCACTCATCCGGAAGGCTTTCATGCGGTGGAGACGGCTTTCGTCGATCGCTATGTGACAGGAATCGCTTACGTGAGCAACGTCACGCAAATCTCGGTGGAAGCGGAGGCCGGAATCTATGATTTGCAGCTCAAAGTTTTCAAAGCGATGGCCCAAAATCATATTAGCGTAGACTTTATTAATGTTACCCCGTCAGGCGCCGTTTATACGGTATTCGATACCGATGCCCCGAGAGCGCGGGAGGTGCTGGAGGAGATGGGCTTTTCGCCCAAATTCCTGTCCGGCTGCGCCAAAGTGTCGGTTATCGGCGGCGGGATCAACGGCGTGCCGGGAATTATGGCCACGATCGTGGAAGCATTGACGGAGCAGGAGATACAGATACTGCAATCCGCCGATTCGAATACGACGATATGGGTTCTCGTCAGGAAGGAAGATATGGTTCGGGCGTTGCGGGCGCTGCATTCCAAATTCCATCTGGAGCGGTGATGCAGGATGCCTTCCAGGCGTTGATCTGAAGTTGCAAGAGGAGGAGTCTAACAGTGGAGTTCGGAAGATTGATAACCGCCATGGTGACCCCGTTCGATGCCAATGAACGGATTCATTGGTCTGAAGTGGAACGTCTGATTCATGATTTGATTGAGGTGCAGCGGAACGACAGTCTGGTCATATGCGGAACGACGGGGGAATCCCCGACCTTGACCGATGATGAGAAGGTGGCGCTGTTCAAGTTCGCTGTGGAAAAGGCCGCTGGACGCGCCCGGATCATTGCCGGAACAGGCAGCAACAATACGGCCCACTCGATTCATCTGACGAAGCTGGCCGAGGAAGCCGGCGTCGACGGCGTTCTATTGGTCGCTCCTTACTATAACAGACCGAATCAGGAAGGCTTGTACCGCCATTTCAAGGCGATTGCCGAATCGACGAAGCTTCCGGTCATCTTGTATAACGTCCCGGGGCGGACCGCCGTAAGCCTGTCTGTCGAGACGACGCTTCGGCTGACGGAGATACCGAATATCGTCGCGACGAAGGAATGCGCTTCGCTGGAGCAAATGACGCTGATCGTCGATGGCGCGCCGGAAGGGTTCTGCGTTTACAGCGGCGACGACCCTCTGACGCTGCCGCTCCTGGCCGTGGGCGGCCACGGCATCATTAGCGTAGCGAGCCATCTCGTGGGCGCGGAGATGAAGACGATGATCGAAGCGTATCTGAACGGGGATAATGCGGAAGCGGCCCGGCTGCATCGCCGCCTGTACCCGGTCTTCAAGGGGCTGTTCCATTGTCCGAACCCCGTTGCCGTCAAGTATGCGCTTCAGCTCCGTGGCTATCATGTCGGCGGGGTGCGTCTGCCGCTCGTGGAGCCGTCCGAGAGCGAGGCCGCCTTTATACGCGAGCTGGTTCAGTCGCTCGATTGACATTTATTTTTTAATAAAAATATTTGAACGGTTAGAGGACCGATGCCTTGCGGGGCATCGGTTTTTGTTTTTCGGAGACAATCAGGTGGATAATCGCTGACTTGTGTTTTTCACTTTTGTTCATGTATAATGAAAATCAAGTGACTGGGTGCGGTATAATTGAAATGAAGGATGTTCATTGGTTGACGGCCAACTGAATATAGTAGGAGGTTAAGATCCATTTGTCGAAGAAAAACACCGCTGATAAATTATCTATCTTCGCATTGGGCGGCGTGGGCGAAATCGGGAAAAATATGTACGTCGTCCAATACGGAAACGATATCGTCGTCATCGATGCAGGGTTGAAGTTCCCGGAAGAAGATATGCTCGGAATTGATATTGTCATTCCGGATATTTCATATTTGACCGATAATCGTGACAAAGTAAGAGGAATCCTCATTACGCACGGACACGAGGACCACATCGGTGGTCTTCCCTACGTACTGAAGCATCTCAATGTGCCTGTCTACGGCACGCGGTTGACGCTCGGCTTGATTGAGAGCAAGCTGCGCGAAGCCAATCTGCTGGGCGAGACGAAGCGCGTCCTGATTACGGCGGATTCCGAAGTGCAGCTCGGAACGATCCGGGCGACATTCTTCAAGACGAACCACTCGATACCGGACTCGGTGGGGGTATGTCTGGAGACGCCGGAAGGCAATGTCGTCCATACGGGGGATTTCAAGTTCGATCATACGCCGGTTAACGGGCAATATGCCGATCTGCAGCGCATGGCCGAGATCGGGAGCAAGGGCGTGCTTGCCCTGTTGTCTGACAGCACGAATGCAGAGCGTCCAGGCTATACGCCTTCGGAGAGCAGCGTCGGCGTCGTGCTGGAGGAAATTTTCCGCAGCGCTCAACAGCGCGTCGTCGTTGCGACGTTCGCTTCCAACATTCACCGGATACAGCAGGTGATTGAGGCAGCGCATGCGACGAACCGGAAGCTCACCGTGGTAGGGCGCAGCATGGTCAATGTCGTTACGATCGCTTCGGAGCTCGGATATTTATATATTCCGGACGGCATGCTGATCGAACCGGATGAAGTGAACAAGATGGCTGCTGACCGGGTAGTCATTCTATCGACCGGCTCCCAAGGCGAGCCGATGTCGGCCCTGACGCGGATGGCGCGTTCGACGCACCGCAAGGTTGATATTTTGCCGGGAGACACGGTCGTCATTGCCGCCACTCCGATTCCGGGGAACGAGAAGTATGTCGGACGAACTATCGATGAATTGTCCCGCTTGGGTGCGCATGTCATCTATAGCGGCATGAGAGCCGGCGTGCACGTATCCGGACACGGCAGCCAGGAAGAACTCAAGCTGATGCTCAACCTGATGCGGCCCAAATATTTCATTCCGATTCACGGCGAATACCGGATGCTGAGACATCACGCTCAGCTTGCGGAGTCGGTCGGAATTGAGAAAGAAAATATTTTCATTACGGATATCGGAGATACCGTCGAGATTCAGAATGGCGTCGCCCGGCGCGGATCGAAGGTCCAATCGGGATACGTGCTCATTGACGGACTCGGCGTCGGCGATGTCGGCAATATCGTATTGCGCGATCGCAAATTGCTCTCCCAAGACGGCATTTTGGTCGTCGTGGTCACCTTGAGCAAGCAGGATGGAACGATTCTGTCCGGTCCGGATATCATTTCTCGCGGATTCGTCTATGTCCGTGAATCGGAAGGCCTACTGGACGAAGCCAATCGCATCGTCACCTCGACGCTTCATAAGCTGATGAACGAGAATGTGAACGAGTGGGCTTCGCTCAAGACGAATGTGAAGGATGCGCTGGGCCGGTTCCTGTATGAGCAGACCCGCCGCCGTCCGATGATTCTGCCTATTATTATGGAAGTATGATAAGTAGGGGACGAGAATCCCAGTCACCAGTTATTCTCGTCCCGCTTATTTCAAGGAAAGCTGACATCCCTGTTTCGGCGGGGCTGTCAGCTTTTTTGCCTTCCGGGGAGGGGATCAGGGCATAACGTCGGAATGAGTTGCGCAACCTATGACGGCACCCACTAGATCAAATGGAGGGAATACAGATGCCTGATCCGAACATACATCTTTATCAGCCGTCACTGCATCAGAACGAGGCGCCGCCCGACGGAACCAACCCCGCCGGTGCGAACACTCCCCCCCCTGTCGAGAATATCCAGCAGTTGGGCACCGCTTCCACTCCGTCGCCTGGAGAATCGAATATTTATTGCCTGAATATTATCGGGCAGATTGAAGGACATATCGTGCTGCCGCCTCAAAATAAAACGACGAAATATGAGCATGTCATTCCGCAGCTGGTCGCCGCGGAGCAGAATCCGAAAATCGAGGGCGTCCTGATTATATTGAATACGGTGGGAGGAGACGTCGAAGCGGGCTTGGCGATCGCGGAAATGATCGCATCGATGTCGAAGCCGACCGTCACGCTCGTGCTGGGCGGAGGACACAGTATCGGCGTGCCGATAGCCGTTGCCTCGCAGATGAGCTTTATCGCAGAGACGGCCACGATGACGATTCATCCGATTCGGCTGACCGGGCTTGTCATCGGCGTCCCGCAAACGTTTGAATATTTGGATAAAATGCAGGAGCGGGTCGTCAGATTCGTCACATCCCATTCCCGCGTATCCGAGCATAAATTCAAGGAATTGATGTTCACGACGGGAGAGCTGACCCGGGATATCGGCACGACGGTTATCGGGCACGATGCGGTGCGTTACGGGCTTATCGATGAGGTGGGCGGAGTCGGAGCGGCTCTGCGTCATCTCAATCGTCTGATTGACGACCGTAAATTGAATAAAAACACGGCGCCTGGCAACGGAGCAACGATACCGCCTCAAGCCCAGCAGCCGCCATTCGAGGGGGGCACGGTCTGATGCTCCATTCGATCATTCCGATGGAAGAAATATGGAGAGGCTATGAGAAGCAACCCCGCTTCTTCGAGATGAAGCGGAACGGACGGACACTGCTTGTCGAAGCGGTCGATTCCAGAACGGTCCGAGTCGAACGGCTGCTGCAGGAGCAGGATATCCAAGATTTCCTTCAACCCGAATATATGCCGGGCACGATGATCTCTCTCGGATGAGACGGCATCGGGGACGGAAGCTGACAAGCACGCTTCAGGATTGGAGCGTGCTTGCGCCTGTTCTGAGGCATCCCAGCCATCCAAAAAACAGATTCATCCGGGGCAGCTCCTCTTCAATCCCGATAGTAAGAACGGTTGTTCTGTGATATAATGGATCGATGGAGGTGAGCGCATTTGCCACGGAGGAAGAAAAAAAAGGCGTCCTTCAGCAAGAGTCTGAAATATGAAATCTACGGTATTTTACTGATAACATGTTCGGTCATTGCCCTTGCGGGCGGCGCGGCATTCGGCCGCTCCTTGTCCAAGATTGCGGGCATGCTGCTGGGGAAATGGTACTTCATTATACCGCTTGTGTTCATATATATCGGACTTGCCGTCATGATCAAGCGCCAGTGGCCTTCCGGCTGGAATCCGCGGAAGACGGGGCTGCTCTGCATCATACTGGCTCTGACGATGATAAGCACGATCAATACAGTGGAGCAGCGGATACTTCCCGGCGCCGAAGAGGTTCGCGCGGGCATCATTTTTCAAGACATACATAACGCGTTGAAAGTGGAACTGCTGCAGTCAACGGACACGGGCACGGCAGGGACGATGCTGAAAAAGGACATCAGCGGCGGATATATCGGTGCGGCGTTATATTGCGCCCTGTTCGTGCTGTTCGGCAGTCTGGGCACGAAGCTGTTGACGATCGTGCTGCTGTTCATCGGCTTCATGCTCGCGACCCAATTATCCTATGTCGAGCTGGTGCGGTTAATACGAACCCAGATCAAGAAATGGGCGGCCATTATCAACAAGAAGCGCAAAGCGCGGCTCAATGAGCGCAGGGTGGCCGAGAGCAAGAGCCGGACAGCCGGGAAGACGAAGCGCTCGCGCGATCGCATTCCGGATCCGGTGGAAGAAGAGGACGAGGATGAAGACGGTCCTCCGCGCCGGAAAAAGGTTCCTGTCTTCGTTCAATTGTTCGGCGGCAAGCGGCGAAACGATATGGAGGACGAAGAATATGCCGAGGATCCGGCTGTATTCACGGCTGGCGCGCCGAGCTCGATTCCGGTGCACCAGGAGACGGAAGAGCCGTCCGCTGCCGCTGGCGCCGGCGCGGAGGAAGCCGCGCCGCTGTTCCGCGATTTCACCGCCCAGCAGACATCGGATGCGGCCGGCTGGCACAATGACGAAGCCGATGAGGAGGGCATCCATGAGCTTGACCCTGTCCATCCGCAGAGCGGAGAGCATACGGGCGGGGAAGCTCCGGCTGCTTCCGATTCCGCGCCGGCCGATGACGGACAGGAAGCCGTGGACGGAGATGAACCGGATGCGGCGGGAGCCCCGCCTGCGCCGGTCAAGAAGCCGGCGAAGCCGTACCGGCTCCCTTCCTTCTCGCTGCTGGCGAAGCAGCAGAGCGCCGGGAAGGGCGGCGAGCATTCCGACTTCATGCAGACGGCACGCAAGCTGGAGGCGACGCTGGAGAGCTTCGGGGTCCGCGCCAAAGTATTGGAGGTGGTGCGCGGACCTGCCGTTACACGCTACGAGATTCAGCCGGATATCGGCGTCAAGGTGAGCCGCATCGTCAGCTTGTCTGATGATATCGCCCTCGCCCTGGCGGCGAAGGATATCCGTATGGAGGCGCCGATCCCGGGGAAATCGGCCATCGGCATTGAAGTGCCGAATAATGAAGTGTCGGTCGTAACGATGCGGGAAGTGATGGAGACGCCAACCTTTACCGAAGCGCCTTCCCGGTTGTCCATCGCCCTCGGCCGCGATATTTCCGGGATGCCGATCGTCGGGAATCTGGCGAGGATGCCCCATCTGCTCGTCGCGGGCGCGACCGGCTCAGGAAAGTCGGTCTGCATTAACGGCATTATTACGAGCATTCTGTACAAGGCGAAGCCGGATGAGGTCAAGTTCCTCATGGTCGATCCCAAGATGGTCGAGCTGAATGTATATAACGGCATTCCGCATTTGCTTGCTCCGGTCGTCACCGATCCGAAGCGGGCGTCGCTTGCCCTCAAAAAAATCGTTGTCGAGATGGAGAAGCGCTATGAGCTGTTCTCCAAATCCGGAACGCGCAATATTGAAGGCTACAATAAGCTGATGGCGGAGCAGCCGGAGATGCTGCTGCCGTACATCGTCGTCATCGTGGACGAGCTGGCCGATCTGATGATGGTCGCCGCGAACGATGTAGAGGACGCGATCTGCCGCCTCGCCCAGATGGCGCGGGCAGCGGGGATCCATCTTATTATCGCGACCCAGCGGCCATCGGTTGATGTCATCACCGGGCTTATCAAGGCCAACATTCCTTCCCGGATTGCCTTCGGCGTGTCGTCGCAGGTCGACTCGCGAACGATTCTCGATTCGGCCGGAGCGGAGAAGCTGCTCGGACGGGGAGATATGCTGTTCCTGCCGGTAGGCGCTTCGAAGCCGGTTCGCGTCCAGGGCGCCTTCTTGTCCGATCAGGAGGTAGAGGCGGTTGTCACGTATGTGAGCAGCCAGGGAGAAGCGGAGTACAACGAAGAGCTTGTTCCCGAACTGGATGAGAACGGGATGGCTTCGGATGAGCCGGTCGATGAATTGTATGACCAGGCCCTGCAGATTGTGCTGGAGGCTCAGCAAGCATCGGCCTCGCTGCTGCAGCGGCGGATGCGCATTGGCTATAATCGCGCGAGCCGATTGATCGATTATATGCATATGCAGGGAATTATCGGGCCGCATGAAGGAAGCCGCCCGCGCGAAGTGCTCATGACGCTGGAGCAATTTGAACAGAGCAAGCTGTCCTCTTAAGGCGGATGGCAGCAAGATTCCCCTTCATTACAAGACGCTGCGGCGTCTTTTTTTTTGCAGCCGGGAAGTCCAGAAGCATGTCCTCCGCGGCACCGCCGAAGCGGCAAGGTGAATAGAAAATGCTTGGTTTTCTCATAATAAAGTTGCCAATCCTGTCAAATTCACAAGAGAGAGGTAGACGTTATGCCATGAGAAAACACATGATTTGGATTACGATGTGTATGGTATTCGTTCTGTTCGGCGCTTACCAATACAAGCATATGACGGAAAACGCGGCCACCTTCAGCGGCGCGACGCTAACGTACGGTTCCCAGGGAGAAGACGTAAGGGAGCTTCAGGGACGCCTGAAATTTCTCGGCTTCTATTACGGCAAGGTTGATGGCATCTTCGGCAGCAAGACTCAGGGCTCCGTCAAATGGTTCCAATCGGAATTCGGCATGACGGTGGACGGCGTTGTCGGATCGAAAACGAGAAACATGCTGGTCAAGGCGACGAAGGACTGGAAGCCGGAGAAGGCGCCGGGCGCCGCAGCCGGCGGCGGAGGCAAGCCCGCCGGCGGCAAGCCGAGCAATATAAGCGGTTCGAATGCGCTGGGATTGTCAGAGAACGATCTGAAGCTGATGGCCAATGCGGTGTACGGGGAAGCCCGGGGGGAGCCGTATGAAGGCCAGGTGGCGGTTGCCGCGGTTATTTTGAATCGCGTCAAATCCCCTAGCTTCCCGAATACCGCATCCGGCGTCATTTTCCAACCGGGAGCCTTCACCGCCGTAGCAGACGGACAGATCTGGCTTGAACCGAATGAGCGGGCGCGTCAGGCGGTTCAGGATGCAATCAACGGCTGGGATCCTTCCGGAGGATGCTTATACTACTTCAATCCGGAGACCGCGACGTCCAAATGGATCTGGACACGGCCGCAGGTGAAGACGATTGGAAAACATATCTTCTGTATGTAATCCATGACGAAGAAGAAATGGTCTGATTGGCCGTTTGCTTCTTTTGTTCAAATATAAGCAAGTACGGGATCCTAGCTCGGCTTGGCTTGTTATTCACCCAGAAACGCTTTCCGTCCTTGGAGGAACGAAGGCGTTTCTGCTTGTCTCGCCGTGGCCGGCTAATTATTATGGGACATGCTCATGTAAAACAGGTATACATCGGGTACGTAGCGAATATAACATGCATGACATCAGCCGTGCATCGTACACGGAAGAAAAGGGGTAAGTACATGGAGAAGCAACCGACGTTCGAACGAGGAACGGTCAACGGGATTCGCATTCACGTCATGCCGACGAAGCGGTTCAAGACCTATGCGATCGCCGTCTACATGGGCGCGCCGCTGCAGGAAGACACGGTTACACCGCTGGCGCTGACGCCATTCGTGCTGCGGCGGGGAACGCAAGCGTATCCGGAGACGATCCGGTTCCGCGAGAGATTGGATGAACTGTATGGAGCCGGATTCGGCTTCGATATCTATAAGCGCGGCGATTATCAAATTGTGCAGTTCCGCATGGATGTCATCAACGACGCTTTTGTGCAAGCGGCCGAATCGTTGCTGGAAAAGGCCTTTGAATTTTTGGGAGGATGCATCACAGCGCCGGTGACCCAAGACGGCGTCTTCCGCTCGAAATATGTAAAGGAAGAAAAAGAAACGCTGACGCAGCGGATTGAAGCGATCGTGAATGACAAAATCCGTTACGCCGCGGAGCGCTGCATCGAAGAAATGTGCAAGGAGGAGCCGTACCGTCTTCATGCTCTGGGGAACCGACGCGACCTGGAGGGCATCGATGCCGGCTCGCTCTACCGGCATTACCAGGAATGGCTGGAACACTCGGCCATCGACGTGTATGTGATCGGGGATACGAGCCTTGAGGAGGTCGAACGGCTGGTCAAGGATTCCTTCCGCATCAACCGCGCAGGGGAGACGCCTTATGCCCGTTCGATTCCGGTGCCGCGCACGGGAGAACCGAACACGGTCGTTGAGAGGCTGGAAGTGACCCAGGGCAAGCTCAATCTCGGGCTCCGCTCCACGATAACCTACGCCGATGACGCGTACCCTGCCGCCCTGCTGTTCAACGGCGTGCTTGGCGGATACCCGCATTCGAAGCTGTTCATTAATGTCAGAGAAAAGAACAGTCTGGCTTACTACGCATCGTCGCGGCTGGATGGGCATAAAGGGATCTGCGCCATCCAATCGGGAATTGAATTCCAGAATTATGAGAAAGCGAAGCAGATCATTCTGGAGCAGATCGAAGCGATGAAGGCGGGACGCATCGACGATAAGGAACTGCAGCAGACGAAGGCGATGATTGCCAATCAATTGCGGGAAATCGGGGATTCCGCCTTCGAAATGATCGGGTTCGATTTCAACCGCGTGCTGTCGGGCAAGGAGCGGACGACATCGCAATTGATCGCCGCTACGGAGCAGATGGAGGCCTCAGCCATCCAAGCCGCCGCCGAAACGTTTCATGTCGACACGATTTATTTCTTGCGCAACCGGGAGGAGGTATAAGGCATGGAACAACGCCGTTATTCCCAACTACAAGAAACGCTCTATTACGAGCGGATGGACAATGGGCTGGACGTCTATGTGCTGCCGAAGCCGGGCTTCCAGAAGACGTACGCGTCCTTTTCAACCAAGTACGGCTCGATCGACAATCACTTTCGGGTAGTGGGACAGGAGGCCGTCAAGGTTCCGGATGGGATTGCCCATTTCCTGGAGCATAAAATGTTCGAAGAACCGGAAGGCGACATCTTCGCCACCTTTGCGGAGCAGGGAGCTTCGGCCAATGCGTTCACGACATTCGATCGGACCGTCTATTTATTCTCATCCACCAGCGATATTGAGAAAAATGTCGAAACGCTTGTCGATTTCGTGCAGCGTCCTTATTTTACCGATGAAAATGTGGAGAAAGAAAAGGGAATTATCGCTCAGGAAATCAATATGTACCGCGATAATCCAACCTGGCGCGTCTACTTCGGGCTCATTGAGGCGATGTATCAGGTTCATCCCGTCCATATCGACATCGCCGGCACGGTAGAATCGATCGGCACCATAACGAAAGAAACGCTCTATACATGCTACCATACGTTCTATCACCCGACCAATATGCTGCTCTTTATCGTCGGTGGCGTCGATCCGGAGCGGATGATGGCCTTAATACGCGAGAACCAGGCCCGCAAATCATTCGAGCCGCAGGGCAAAATCGAACGTATTTTTGACATGGAGCCGGAGACGGTGCGCGAGCCCCGCATAGTAGCGAAGCTGCCGGTCTCGCTGCCGCGCTGCTACTTCGGCTGCAAGGAGCCGAAGCCCGGCTTGAACGGGCGTGCGCTGCTGGAATACGAAATCGCGACGCGGATCATGATGGATCTGCTCCTTGGATCCAGCTCGGCCATGAACCAGATTTTATACGAGGAAGGGCTGACGACGGATTCCTTCGGAAGCGAGTTCAACTGCAGCCCGGATTACGCCTTCTCGGTAATGGGAGGCGAGACGAAGGATCCGGATCGTCTGGTGGAGCGGGTCCGCGAACTGGTGGACGATGCGAAGATGACGGGGTTTGAGCCGGCTTCCTTCGAGCGCATCCGCAGCAAAGCGATCGGCGCCTACTTGCGAATGCTGAATTCGCCAGAGACCATTGCGAATGAATTCACGAAGTTTAAGTTCCGGGATGCGGATTTATTTGATATACTTTCCGTATACGAATCGCTGACACTGGAACAGATTCACCAACGGCTGCAGGATCATTTCGATTGGAACCGTCTGGCGATCTCGATCGTCGAGAAGCCGGATTGAAGCATGAATATACTTCGAAAGGCGTTGCTCTTCGAAGGTGAAGGAGGAAGGCGTGCCTGGCGGGCGCGCCTTCTGTTCTGATTGCCGGTCGGCGGGAACAAAGGAGTGCATGACAGATGAAAGCATTGGCAGACACCTCGGTGCTCATTACCGGAGCAAGCCGCGGCATTGGCGCCGCGATTGCGCACAGGTTCGCCTCCGTCGGAATGAAGGTTATCATCCATTACTTGAACTCGCATGAAGCCGCCAACGAAGTCGCGAGAACCTGTCTTGCATACGGCAGTGAGGCCATTACGATTCGCGCCGATCTGCGTTCGGCCGAACAGATCGACCGCATGAAGTCCAAGCTGGACGAGCTGGGGTTTACGCCCGACATTTTGGTGAACAATGCGGGAACCGCCTATTACGGTCTGTTCACCGATGTGACGGAGGAGGAGTGGGACGATTGCATGAACATCAATCTGAAGGGCATGTTCCTCTGCACCCAGCGTTTCGCCCCGCATATGATTTCGCAAAAGTACGGACGCATTATCAACGTTTCCTCGGTATGGGGTATTACGGGCGCTTCATGCGAAGTGATGTATTCCACGGCCAAAGGAGGCGTCAATGCCTTCACGAAATCATTGGCCAAGGAGCTGGCTCCGTCCGGCGTCACCGTGAATGCCGTCGCTCCCGGGGCCGTGGATACCGATATGATGAAGCATTTGGATACGTCGGAACGGAGCGCTCTGGAGGAAGATATTCCTGCTGGCCGGTTAGGCACGCCGGATGAAATTGCTTCGCTCGTTTATTTTCTGGCTCTGCCGGAATCCGGCTACATTACCGGGCAAATCATCAGTCCGAACGGGGGCTGGCAGACGTAACCCGCCAGGCAGCCAGCTTGCTCCATGCATAATTCATGCTCCGGAGGACCATATTACGACTGTTGACGCATTATTTTAATTAGCCACAAGGAGGCGTTCTCATGTCATCTGTACTGAAAAATTTCGACACGTGGAAAAAGTTTCTCGGCGAGCGCGTCAAGCAGGCAAAAGGACTGGGAATGAGTGAGGACACCATCTCTAACCTGGCCTATGAAATCGGTTCTTTCCTGGAGGAAAAGGTCGACCCGCAAAGTCAGGAAAACCGGGCGTTGAAGGAATTGTGGGAAGTCGGGACCGAGCAGGAGCGGAAGGTGCTGGCAAGCTTGATGGTCAAATTGGCGGAACGCCATAGTTAAAAAGCACTGTTGAATAAAGGAAGGAAGTTCTGAAAAGAGCTTTCTTTCTTTTCATCTCAAAAAAATATGATCGGGAATACATGTCACATAAGCTGACAATCTGCTATAATGGATATGTCCGCCAAGCGGTAATTTTGTGACCGCTTTTTCTTATTTGTTCGGTGAAGCCAGGTGGAATTTGCGTGCCGAGTATTGTAGAATGAAAACGGCGGAACTGTAACCGCGGACGAGGTGCGTCATGGAGTACAAACAGTGGTATATGGAATATAAAATACATAAAAACCGCCCGGGATTGCTGGGAGACATCGCATCGCTGCTAGGGATGCTGGAGGTCAACATTTTGACCATTAACGGGGTTGAAGATAAGACCAGAGGCATGCTTCTACAGACCGATGACGACGAGAAAATCGAAGTCATGGGCAAGATGTTGAAAAAAGTAGACAACATTACGGTGTCCGCGCTGCGGCAGCCTCGGCTGGTCGATATTTTGGCCGTGCGCCACGGCCGCTATATCGAGCGGGATTCGGACGATCGGAAGACGTTCCGCTTTACCCGGGACGAACTTGGCTTGCTCGTTGACTTCCTCGGCGAAATATTCAAGCGCGACGGCCATCAGGTGATTGGCGTTCGCGGCATGCCGCGGGTAGGCAAGACCGAGTCCATCATTGCGGGAAGCGTCTGTTCCATGAAGCGCTGGTCCTTCGTCTCCTCGACGCTTCTGCGCCAGACGGTGCGGAGCCAGATGTCCGAGGACGAGATGAACGTCAACAATATTTTCATTATAGACGGGATCGTGAGCACCATTCGGTCCAATGAGCGCCACGCGGCCTTGCTGCAGGAAATACTCGGGATGCCATCGACGAAGGTTATCGAGCATCCGGATATATTCATGAAGGAAACCCGCTACGATTATGATTTCTTCGATTATATTATTGAACTGCGGAACAGCCCGGACGAAGAGATTACATATGAATCTTTTACGGCGAATTATTATGATTTTTGAATAGGATGAAAGCACCAACCGGAGAGAGATTTTGCGCAGGAGGTGAAAATGTGTCGGAATTGGGGCAGTTGTTAAAAAAGGCCAGGCTGGAGAAGGGCCTCACGCTGGATGACGTGCAAGAAGCGACCAAAATCCGGAAACGTTATCTGGAAGCGATAGAAGAAGGGGATTACAAAGTGCTGCCGGGCTCGTTCTACGTGCGCGCCTTCATCAAGACGTACGCAGAGACGGTGGGCTTGAATCCGGATGAGCTCCTGCAATTTTATCGCAATGATATTCCTGCTCCGGAAGTGGAGACCACGGTGGAGCCGATGATTCGGAAGAAGCGCCGTGCGGTTCATTCGGACAAATTCGGGCGTTGGGCGACGACCATTCTGATGTGGTCGTTTTTGGCCCTGATCATTGTGATTATTTATTTTTATGTGGTGAACAACAAGACGCCGGATAATCAGACATCTGACAATTCGGGGATTATAAGCGGCACTCCGGGGCAGACCACACCGGGCAGCGGGACACAGACTCCATCCCCGGGCAGCGGCGGCGGAACCAAGGAACCGGAGACGACGGAGCCGCCGGTTGAGCCGGAGAAGGAGCCTATCGTCGCGCGCACGTCGGCGAACGGATACGAATATGCCGTCGCGTCGCCGGAAGGCGGCAAGGCGGAAGCCGAGATTGCCGCTACGGGCCGAAGCTGGATCTCGGTGCGGGAAGGAAGCGGCCAAGGCAAGATCTTGTTCGAGAACACGGTTGACGCGGATTTCAAGCAGACCTTCGAAATCCCGGAAGCGGGATTGTATTTCCGATCCGGTAGAACGGACAATACATCCATTACGGTCTTTGGCCAGACGCTGGATGACGGTAATTCCGCCAATAACCCAACCAATGTCATCGTCAAGGTCGTCTCCTATGAAGAAGCGGAGAAGCTGGCGGCAGAGGGCGGAGACGCTTCCGGAGACCAATAAAGAAATCGTAACCCGCTTGGAATCGAAGCCTGTTTGAAGTCAAGCGCGATAATGCCCAGGGCTGCATCCACTATCGCATAATCGCATCTGAACGGGAGAGAATAATTGTAGCGGCGTGCGTTTAATCTCTCCGGAAGCGAGGTGTTGAACATGGCAGTAAGTTGGATCGTTACAGGCGCGGGTGTCATTGTGACCTTGTTGGGTTATTACTTGACTCCGGGCGCATGGGGTTACGGAATTTTGGGATTCGGGCTGGCACATATTGTGCTTGGCGTGCTGGATATGTTCCGGGCGCCTTCACGCAGCCGTTATTGAATGCCGTTAACGGCACAGGCATTCCTTTATGCTGACCAGCGGAGGAGTGCCTTTGTGCTGTACATATTCAAGTAGAGATTGTTCATGCACTTTGAGGGAAAGGGAGAGATGAACATGGCCGAGTACTCATTTGATATCGTATCGAAGATGGATATGCAGGAGCTGAATAACGCTGTCCAGCAAGCGATGAAGGAGATCGGGGGACGGTATGATTTCAAGGGCAGCCAAAGCGACATTTCGCTGGACAAAAATGAAATGGTTGTCTTGTCCGACGACGAATATAAGCTGAAGAGCGTGCTCGATATTTTGCAGTCGAAAATGATCAAACGGGGATTGTCTCCCAAAAACATGCAGTATGGAAAAATCGAGCCGGCTTCGGGCGGTACGGTTCGTCAACGCATCCAGCTCAAGCAAGGCATCGACCAGGACATTGCCAAAAAAATCAACATCTTGATTCGAGACTCCAAGCTGAAGGTGAAAAGTCAAATTCAGGGCGATCAGCTTCGGGTAAGCGGAAAAAACAAAGATGATTTGCAGGCCGTTATGCAATTGCTGAGAGAGGCCGATATTCCATTGGATTTGCAATTTACGAATTATCGTTAAAGCTAAGCCCATCATCCCTGTCTATAGGAGAGAGATGCTGGGCTTCTCCTGTTTTTTTGACGAGGAATGAAGCGTGTATTATACTGATGAGATAGAAAAGGCGTTTAAATATCGCCTCTTATTGCTAGAATAAATATAAATGGACAGGTTATAAAGATACGTAACATCTATAATCGTTCTTGAACCGCCATACAATTTCATTGCTTATTCAAGAGCCTTTTTATACGGCCTTTATTATTGCTGCTGCAGATGGGTTGGGGGATGTATACATGACAGAACAAATCAAAATCGTAACGCTGGGCTGCGACAAAAACTTGGTGGATTCCGAGATTATGTCCGGAATAATGGATCAGTACGGGCATGAACTGGTAGAGAATGCGGAGGATGCAACCGTCATTATTGTCAATACTTGCGGGTTCATCGATGCAGCGAAGGAAGAATCGGTCAATACGATTTTGGAACTGGCAGACTTGAAGGAGACCGCCCGCCTGAAGGCGCTCATCGTCTCCGGATGTCTGACGCAGCGATACAAGGAGCAATTATTGGAGGAAATGCCGGAAATCGACGGCATCGTCGGCACGGGGGACTTCCATAAAATTAACGATATCGTCGCTGAAGCGCTCCAAGGCAAGAAGCCGGTCCGCGTCGGCAATCCGGTATTCAACTATGAACAGATCTTGCCGCGCAAAGTCGCGACGCCTCGCTACACCGCTTATGTCAAAATCGCGGAGGGCTGCGATAACAATTGCACCTTCTGCAGCATTCCGATTATGCGCGGCAAATTCCGCAGCCGCTCGATGGAATCGATTCTGGCCGAGGCGAAGCAGCTTGCGGAGCAAGGCGTGAAGGAGATCAGCCTGATCGCCCAAGACTCCACCAACTACGGCGTCGATCTGTACGACGGCTTCAAGCTGCCGGAATTAATGAACAAAGTAAGCGAGGTGCCTGGCGTCGAGTGGGTTCGTCTGCATTATGCGTATCCGGGATTTTTCACGGAAGAGCTGATCGACACGATCGCCATGAATCCGAAGATCTGCAAGTATGTCGATATGCCGCTGCAGCATAGCGAAGACACGGTTCTGAAGCGGATGCGCCGGCCAGGCCGCCAGCGCGATTCCCGCGAGCTGGTTCGCAAAATCCGGGCGCGGATTCCGGAAGTGGCCCTCCGCACCTCGATTATCGTTGGTTTTCCGGGCGAGACGGACGAAGATTTTGAAAATTTGGCTTCCTTCGTGCGCGAGATGAAATTCGATCGCCTCGGCGTCTTCACTTATTCGCCGGAAGAAGGCACGGCGGCAACGCGCCTTCCGGATCATGTGCCGGATGAAGTGAAGGAATGGCGCGCGAATACCCTGATGGAGATCCAGCGCGAAGTGTCGAAGAACGTGAACGAGCGCCACATCGGCCGCACGCTGGACGTGCTGGTTGAGCGTTATGACGGCCGCAACGACGTATATATCGGACGTTCGCAGTACGATGCGCCGGAGATAGACGGTGAGGTGTTCATCTCGAACTGCAATGTTAACATCGGGGAGATCGCCAAAGTCAAAATTACGCACGCACTCGAATTTGATTTGGCCGGGGAGGGTGTCTTGTGAATCTGGCGAACAAGATCACGTTAACTCGCATATTTCTTGTGCCGATCATGATGTTCTTCTTGCTGGTGAATTTTGATTATTTGCCGCCGATTCAGATAGAAGACTTCTATATTACGTACAACCAGATTATCGCGGCCCTTATCTTCATTATTGCGGCCAGCACCGATGGCGTGGACGGGTATATCGCCCGCAAGCGCAAAATGGTGACGAATCTGGGCAAGCTGCTTGATCCGTTGGCAGACAAGCTGCTGGTAGCCGCCGTGCTCATTTCGCTGGTCGAGATGGGCAAATGCGACGCTCTGATCGCGATCGTCATCATTAGCCGCGAGTTCGCCGTCACGGGGCTTCGCCAGGTAGCTCTGCTGGAAGGAACGGTCATGGCCGCGAGCAAATGGGGGAAATGGAAAACGGCTACCCAAATTACCGCTATCGTCGCGATGCTGCTGAACAATTTTCCGTTTGTTCTCGTGGGCATTCCGTTCGACGTGATCTCTACCTGGATCGCTGCTATCATTACGATCTATTCGGGTATTGATTATTTTGTCAAAAATAAAAGTGTGCTTCATTTTTCGTAGCCTGTCTGCAGGACAATAGGCGCTTTTTCCCGTCTGGACCAGTGTGGAAAAAGGCCTATTTTTTCTTGGATGGAGCACGGTATCATTCGAAACGTGCACTTATGCTGAACAGAAAAGGGATGATGTAGGATGAACGCGGAAATCATTGCCGTTGGCACCGAGCTGCTGCTCGGCGAAATCGTAAACACGAATGCGCAGTTTATTTCGCAGCAATTGGCGCTGCTTGGCATCGATGTTTATTTTCAGACGGTGGTCGGAGATAATCCGCATCGGCTTCGCCATGTGCTGGAGACAGCGAGAACCCGCTCTCGAATCATTATTTTGACCGGCGGCCTCGGGCCGACGATGGATGATATTACGAAGGATATCGTCGCCGAACTGGCGGGACGCCGGACCTTCCTGGACGAAGCGGCGGTAGCCAAAATGGAGCAAATGTTCTCCCGCCGGGGAACGCCTATGGTGGAGAGCAACAAGCGCCAGGCGATGGTTATCGAGGGCGCCGCGATTCTGCCGAATGAGACGGGGCTTGCGCTCGGCAACGCGCTGCTGGCGGACGGCACGGCCTTCATCCTGCTGCCGGGACCGCCGCGCGAGATGAAGCCGATGTTCGAGCAGGAAGTCATTCCGTGGCTGCACGGCAGCGGACTGCTGGATGAGTCGGTGCTGCATACGCGGAAGCTCAAATTCGCGGGAATCGGCGAGTCGAAGCTGGAGGATATGCTCCGCGACCTGATTGAGGCGCAGGAGCATACGACGATCGCCACCTATGCGAAGGAAGGGGAAGTGCTGGTCCGTCTCGCGACGAAGACGGCGGATGAACAGGAAGCGGCGCAGCGTCTGGCAGAGACGGAGTCGGCCATTATAAGCCGCATCGGAGACCATCTGTTCGCGGCGGAGGATATCTCTCTGCCCGAGGCGCTGCTTCAACTGATGAGCGAACGGAAGCTTACGCTGTCGGCGGCCGAGAGCTGCACCGGCGGATTGTTCGCCGAGATGATTACGTCCGTGCCGGGAAGCTCGGAGGTGTTCCAGGGAGGCGCCGTCACCTACTCGAACGAGATGAAGGAGCGAATCCTCGGCGTTCCGCACGAGCTTCTTGAAGGGGAGCAGGCCCCTGGAGCCGTCAGCGCCGAGACGGCGAAGGCGATGGCGGAAGGAATGCAGGACATCGCGGATACCGATTTCGCGATCGCGATAACGGGCGTCGCCGGACCGGGCCATTCCGAACGGAAGCCGGTCGGCCTCGTCTATATCGCCATCGCCGAGAAGGGGAGAGACACGCAGGTCGAGGAGCTTCGCTTGACAGGAGACCGTTCGACGATTCGTCTGAGAACCGCGAATGCGGTCATGTACCGGCTGTGGGCCCGTGCCCGGCAGCATGGCTAAGCTTGACTGCTTTGGCGGAAGCCGCTACAATTGAATGGACGGAAGAACCGCAGCAAGGCGCAAGCCTTTTGTTGCGGTTTTTTTTGCGTATCGGGGGAGGAGGGGCCTTAGAACGTTCCTTTTATGGAATTTTAAGAGAAATGACACTGCGAAAAAAACGAATGTATGTTCGAAAAAAAGCTTGGCAAACGGATCGAAAGACGGTATGATAGAGGTATCAAATGGAACAAAGGAAGTGAGTGTGTGTCAGATCGCCGCGCTGCATTAGAAATGGCATTGCGCCAAATCGAGAAACAATTCGGTAAAGGTTCGATCATGAAACTTGGCGAGTCCAACCATATGCAGGTTGAGATTGTGCCGAGCGGATCGTTGGCACTTGATATAGCTCTTGGAATCGGCGGATTGCCAAGAGGACGGATTATTGAAGTATACGGACCGGAATCTTCCGGTAAGACGACGGTTGCGCTTCACGCGATTGCTGAAGTGCAGAAGGTTGGCGGACAAGCTGCGTTCATCGACGCGGAGCACGCGCTCGATCCTACATACGCGAGCAAGCTTGGCGTCAACATTGACGAGCTGCTTCTGTCCCAGCCGGATACAGGGGAGCAGGCGCTCGAGATTGCCGAAGCGCTTGTGCGCAGCGGCGCGGTGGACATTATCGTCATCGACTCCGTCGCGGCTCTCGTGCCGAAGGCGGAGATTGAAGGCGAGATGGGAGATTCCCACGTCGGTTTGCAAGCCCGCCTCATGTCCCAGGCGCTTCGCAAATTGTCCGGAGCGATCAGCAAGTCCAAGACGATCGCGATCTTCATCAACCAGCTTCGCGAGAAGGTCGGCGTCATGTTCGGGAACCCGGAGACGACGCCGGGCGGCCGCGCATTGAAGTTCTATTCCACGATCCGGCTGGATGTCCGGCGGGTGGAGACGATCAAGCAGGGCAACGACATGATCGGGAACCGGACACGCATCAAGGTCGTGAAGAACAAGGTCGCGCCTCCATTCAAGCAGGCAGACATCGATATTATGTACGGCGAAGGGATTTCCCGCGAAGGAAGCATCGTAGATATCGGCACGGAGATGGACATTATTCAGAAGAGCGGGGCCTGGTATTCGTACGAGGGCGAGCGTCTGGGCCAAGGCCGTGAGAATGCGAAGCAGTTCCTGAAGGAAAATCCGGAGATTGCTCTGACGATCGAGAACAAGGTTCGTGAAGCAAGCAATTTGTCGACGGTGGTCCGGAACCATTCCGAGCATGATGCTGAAGAGGCCGAGGATGCTCTGGAGCTGGAGCTTGAATCGTAAGCCTGTTTCTGGAACAAGCGCCTTCCTGTGAGGGCGCTTGTTTTGTCATGTCCGTGTACATAAGGATGCGGGGAACGCGAAAATCATGCGCGGATGCGGGGAAGCCAACGAATGATGGCTTTGCCGGACGATGGCGCACTTAGGAGGAGCAGACGGATGAGCAAGCAGGAACGCATCGTGACGATCATGCGGGTGGAGCAGGATCGAACCCAGCGGGGGCGCTATGTCCTGCATTTCGACAGCGGCGAGTCTCTCAACGTGCATGAGGATGTCATGATCAAGTACCGTCTTCTGAAAGGAGCGGACATCGCTATCGACGCGATTGACGATATATTGCGGGCCGATGAAGGGAACAAGGCCTATGTGCAGGCCTTGCGCCATCTGCAGCGCAAGCCGAGAACGAGGATGGAGATCATCCGCCATCTGAGCCAGAAAGGCTATGAAGAAGGAATTGTGCGGGAAGCCGTCTCGCGTCTGGAGGAAGAGCGTCTGGTGGACGATCGGGCGTACGCCGAGCAGTGGGCATACGAGCGCACGTCGATGCATGCGAAGGGCCGCCGCTTCATTGAGCAGGAGCTGAAGCAGAAGGGCGTGCCGGAGCAGCATATCGCTGCCGCCCTTACTTCTATTGATCCGGAGGAGGAGCGGGACGGGGCGCAGCGCGCTGCCGTCAAGAAATGGCGCCAGACGCAGGGCGAGCCGCATATGCGGAAGCAAAAAGTGATTGCATTCCTGCTCCGGCGCGGCTATCCGATGGATCTGGCCCGCCGCGCTGCCGAGGAGGCGGCGCAGGAAGCCAATGCGGAGGAAGAGTTCTAAGCGGGCGGCTCCGGTCAAAGATATCGCTCTTCGCCGTCATTTGCTTGACAATATCTTTTCATGAATAATAAAATGAACATGTATCTTTATTATCGCGAAATCAGTTTCCACTTCCAGAAATTGATTTCTACATGATTCATTTCGCCAATATCATGATTTCCGATTGGCCGCTTTCGGGCGGCGCACGCCTTCGCGCGTGCACTTCGCCGGCGCTCATGCGTCGGTCCATGATACGAACCTGAATTTTGTAATGAAACACGTGAACAACTGAACAAATGAAACCTGTCCCAAGCAGTGCTTGGAGCAACCAACGGGGAGGTGAGGCAATGGAGATGAACATTTGGCTCGCGCTCGCTCTCGTTGTGGCCGCATTGATCTTGGGGTTTGGAATCGGGTACCTGATTCGCAAATCGCTTGCTGAAGCGAAGATAACGAGTGCCGAGCATGCCGCAGAGCAGATTATGGACAGCGCGCGCAAGGAAGCGGAGGCACTGAAGAAGGAAACGGTGCTCGAAGCGAAGGACGACATCCATAAACTGCGCACGGAAGCGGAGAAATACATTCGCGAGCGCCGAAATGAAGTTCAACGTCTGGAAAGACGCGTTGTACAAAAAGAAGAGTCATTGGATAAAAAGCTGGAGTCGCTGGAGCGCAAAGAAGAACAAATCACGAGCAGAGAAAAGCGCATCGAAGAGACCCAGCAGCAGGTTGAACGGACGCTGCAGCAGCAAGTTGCGGAGTTGGAACGGATCTCGAATCTGACGATGGAAGATGCGCGGAGCATTATCCTGTCCAATGTGGAGCAGGAGGTACGGCACGAGACCGCGCAGATGATCAAAGATATCGAGCAGCAGGCACGCGAAGAGGCGGACAAGCGCTCACGCGAGATTATTACGCTTGCTATCCAGCGCTGCGCCGCCGATCACGTAGCAGAGACGACGGTCTCTGTCGTGGCATTGCCGAACGAAGAGATGAAGGGCCGGATTATCGGCCGCGAAGGCCGGAATATCCGTGCGCTTGAGACACTGACAGGAATCGATCTGATCATCGACGATACGCCGGAAGCGGTCATTCTGTCCGGATTCGATCCGATACGGCGGGAGATCGCGCGGACCGCCTTGGAGAAGCTGGTCGCCGACGGGCGTATCCACCCGGCTCGAATCGAGGAAATGGTGGAGAAGTCCCGCAAGGAAGTCGACGAGCGCATCCGCGAATACGGAGAGCAAGCGACGTTCGAGGTCGGAGTGCATGGCTTGCATCCGGATCTGATCAAGATTCTGGGACGTCTGAAGTTCCGTACGAGCTACGGTCAGAATGTGCTCAAGCATTCCATGGAAGTAGCATATCTCACCGGCTTGATGGCGGGAGAGCTGGGCGAAGATGTAACCTTGGCACGCCGTGCCGGGCTGTTGCATGATATCGGAAAAGCGCTGGATCACGAGGTGGAAGGATCCCACGTCGAGATTGGCGTAGAGTTGGCGAAAAAGTATAAAGAACACCCTGTAGTCATTAACAGCATCGCATCCCATCACGGGGATTGCGAAGCGACATCGGTTATCGCAATGCTGGTGGCAGCGGCGGATGCGCTGTCTGCGGCCAGACCGGGAGCGCGTCGTGAGACGCTCGAAACCTATATCAAACGGCTGGAGAAGCTGGAAGACATTTCCGAGTCGTTCGAAGGGGTGGAGAAATCGTATGCCATCCAGGCTGGACGCGAAGTTCGCGTCATGGTCCAGCCGGAAAAGATTGACGATGCGGAAGCGTACCGACTCGCTCGGGAGATTACGAAGAAAATCGAGAGCGAGCTGGACTATCCGGGTCATATCAAGGTGACGGTAATCCGCGAGACCCGTGCGGTAGAATATGCGAAATAAGCAAAAGCTATAGCGTAACTGCGAGAAGTGGCCTTCTGGGCCACTTCTCCTGATTTAAGGAGGACCCAGTCATGAAAGTCTTGTTTATCGGCGATATTGTGGGCAATACGGGACGCAAGGCCGTGAAGCAGCTGCTGCCGGAGCTCAAGCAGAAATATAACCCGCATATCATTATCGCCAATGCGGAGAACGCCGCCGGAGGTCGGGGCGTCACGGCCGCGATCGTGAAGGAGTTCCTTGATCTGGGCATTCACGGCTTTACGATGGGGAACCATACGTGGGACAACAAAGATATTTTCGAGTGGATTGACGAGGAGCCGCGGATGGCGCGTCCCGCCAACTTCCCGGAAGGAACGCCCGGCAGAGGGCATGCCGTCATCAAAGCCAACGGCAAGGAGCTTGTCATTATCAATTTGCAGGGGCGGACGTTCCTCCCGGCCATTGATTGCCCCTTCCAAAAGGCGGACGAAATTTTGGAAGGCCTCGGCAAAAAGCCGCGTGCCATTCTCGTCGATTTCCATGCCGAAGCGACATCCGAGAAGATTGCAATGGGCTGGCATCTGGACGGCCGCGCTTCGCTGGTCGTAGGGACGCATACGCATGTCCAGACGAATGACGATACGATACTTCCTAACGGCACGGCCTATTTGACCGATGTCGGCATGGTCGGTTCGCGGGAAGGCGTGCTTGGCATGGAGCGGGAAGCGGTGCTGCGCAAGTTCAGGACGCAGCTTCCGGTAAGGTTCGTCGTCGATGAAGGCAAATGGCAGTTCCACGCGCTGGTCGTTGACATTGATGAAGCGACCGGCAAAGCGACGAAGCTGGATAAAATCCGTATTCGCGAAGGCGAGTGGATGATGAGCTAGGGCAGGTTGGAACCCGGCACCGGCCATGGCGGCGAACGGGCGGGCTACGCTAACTGACCCGGTATGGGTGCCGCCGCCCGGCTATTGCGTGAACAGGAACGGATGAGCCTGGCCGCCGCCCGGCTTTTCGCATGAATAAAAACAGATCAGCCCGGTCGCTGGCCGGAAAAAGGCCGACCACCGCACCTCCTCTTCACAGGGACTGAAGATGACAGGAATTTTTGGCCCGCTTGTGAATAGATTGTAATAGTGGAGTCAACCATCATTCCCGAGGAGGTACTTTCCATGGAAGTATTAAAGGTGTCAGCTAAATCCAACCCGAATTCCGTCGCGGGCGCATTGGCAGGGGTGCTGCGTGAACGCGGAGCGGCCGAACTTCAAGCGATCGGAGCGGGCGCATTGAATCAGGCGATTAAAGCAGTTGCGATTGCACGAGGATTCGTCGCACCAAGCGGGGTTGATCTGATTTGCATTCCTGCATTCACGGATATTGTCATTGACGGCGAAGACCGTACGGCAATTAAATTAATTGTCGAGCCCAGATAAAAAACGCATACATGGAAATGACCGGGGAACCTTACTCTGCCTGTTTACGACGTAAGCAGGTTTTTTGCTTTCCATGATGGGACACGCCACGGAGAAAGGATGATGCCAAATGAACGCTCGTGTTATCGATTTTCATTGCGATGTATTGTACAAGATGCTGTATCACGGCGTTGGCCGCTTCGAGCAGGAAGAGGATTTTGATGTCACATTGCCGCGCCTGAGGCAAGGGGGAGTCGGCATGCAGGTGTTTGCGGTTTTCCTGGAGGACTCCGCGCTGGCCGGCCCGCCGAAGTTTGCTCAGGTGCTGCGTAGCATCGATCTGCTGCGCGAGCGCATCAATACGCTACCCGGTATGCGTCTCATCCGTTGGCGGGACGATCTCGATCGGTGGCAGCGGCAGCCGGACCAAATCGGAACGCTGCTGTCCCTGGAAGGCGTAGACGCGCTGGAAGGAGATTTCGTGTATCTCCGCACCGCTTACGAACTAGGGGTCCGCTTCATCGGACTGACCTGGAATCATGCCAACTGGGCGGTGGACGGAACGTTGGAGGAGCGGCAGGCCGGCTTTACTGCGCTGGGCCGAAGCCTAATTAGGGAATGCGATCGCTTGGGACTTGTCATTGACGTGTCGCATTTGAACCGGACGGCATTTTGGGAGCTGCTTGAGCTGACAGGGCGGCCGATCTTCGCCTCTCATTCCAATGCGGCGGCCGTGCTTGAGCATCCGCGCAATCTGACGGACCAGCAGATCCGGGCCATTATCGCTCGCGACGGAAGAATCGGCGTTACATTCGTGCCGCATTTCATCCATGAAGGGGACAAGGCTTCCATTGATCATTTGCTCCGCCATATCGAGCATATCGCCGCATTGGGCGGCGAGCGGCATCTAATGTTCGGATCAGACTTCGACGGCATCGACAAGAAGGTAGAGAAGTTGGAGCATGCGGGGCAGTATACGAACTTATTAAATGAACTGCATAAAAGATACAGTCCGGATTTCGTAGAGCGGATTTCTTCCGCCAATGCATTATCGTTTCTCGCGGCCCATCTTCCCGAGCGCGAGCAATAACATGGATATTCATCTCGACCGCGTATCATATCCATCGAAACTCGCTATCGTGGGGGAGGCAGAAAACGCTTGCTTTTTCAAGTACCCGGACATAGAATGAGAGTGACTCAACCATTTTCTAATATTTTACTTGTTATATTATTTGGAAAATATTTATTTCGCGGCAGTGAATATGGATGCGAGTCACTTTGCAAAAGGAGTGGGCGAGCTTGATTAGTCAATTATCTTGGAAAATCGGGGGTCAACAAGGAGAGGGTGTAGAAAGTACAGATCGTATCTTCTCAACGGCTTTGAATCGTCTAGGCTATTATCTATACGGCTATCGACACTTTTCTTCCCGAATCAAGGGTGGACATACGAATAACAAAATACGAATCAGCACAGCGCCAATCCGTGCGATATCGGATGACCTGGACATTCTCGTCGCTTTCGATCAAGAGACAATCGATCTGAACGCGCATGAATTGCGGCCGGGAGGGGTTATCGTTGCCGATGCGAAGTTCGCGCCAGTCGTGCCGGAAGGAATCGATGCACGGCTATTTGCTGTTCCATTCACCGCAATCGCGGACGAACTGGGCGCATCTTTGATGAAAAACATGGTTGCTTCCGGGGCATCCTGGGCCCTGCTTGGATTGCCGCTGGACGTGTTCAATAAGGCGTTGGAAGAAGAATTCGGGCGCAAAGGGCAGGCAGTCGTCGAGAAGAACGTCGAGGCCTCCCGCCGCGGGGCGGAATTCATCCTGGAGCAGGCCGGCGGCCCGCTGACCGAGTTCCAGCTTGAACCGGCGGACGGGAAGCAGAAGCTCTTCATGATCGGGAACGATGCGATTGGCTTGGGCGCGATCGCCGCCGGCTGCCGTTTGATGGCGGCTTATCCGATTACGCCGGCATCGGAGATTATGGAATACTTAATTAAGCGGCTGCCGAAGTTCGGCGGTACAGTCATTCAGACCGAGGACGAGATTGCCGCAGTTACGTTGGCCATCGGGGCCAATTACGGCGGAGTCCGGGCAATGACCGCATCCGCGGGACCGGGGTTGTCGCTCAAAGCGGAAGCGATCGGGCTGGCCGGCATGACGGAGACGCCGGTCGTCATCGTCAATACGCAGCGCGGCGGTCCGAGCACCGGCCTGCCGACGAAGCAGGAGCAGAGCGACCTGAATGCGATGGTCTACGGCACCCATGGCGAGATTCCGAAGATCGTCATGGCGCCGAGCTCTATCGAAGAGTGCTTCTACGATACGATCGAGGCATTTAACCTCGCGGAAAAATACCAATGCCCGGTCATCGTCATGACCGATCTGCAGCTATCGCTGGGCAAACAGTCATGCGAGCTGCTCGATTACGACCGCATCGTCATCGATCGCGGCAAGCTGACATCCGATCTGCCGCCTCTGGAGCCGCACGGCCAATTCAAACGTTACGAATGGACGGAGGACGGCATCTCCCCGCGCGTTATCCCTGGGGAGAAGGGCGGTCTGCATCATGTGACCGGCGTAGAGCACAATGAGGTTGGGCGCCCGTCCGAGAGCGCGGCGAACCGGAAGAAGATGATGGATAAACGGCTGCGGAAGATCAAGGGCCTGCAAATAACAAATGCGATACATGCGGATACGCCGCACGAGGAACCGGATCTGCTGTTCGTCGGCATGGGCTCTATCGGCGGAACGATAGACGAGGCGCGCCGCAGACTGGAAGCGGAAGGAATCAAGACGAACCATATCACCGTTCGGCAGATTCACCCGTTCCCGACGGAGCTGCTTAAGCCGCATGCGGAGCAGGCCCGTCAAGTGGTCGTCATCGAGAACAACGCTACCGGACAATTGGCGGATCAGATTCAACTGCATGTCGGCTTCAGAGAGAAGCTGCGCCGCGTGAACAAATACGACGGCACTCCGTTCCTGCCGTCCGAATTGTACAATCATAGCAAGGAGCTGGTCTAAGAATGGCTACGTTTAAAGAATTCCGCAACAATGTGAAGCCGAACTGGTGCCCGGGCTGCGGTGATTTCTCGATACAGGCGGCCATTCAACGGGCGGCAGCCAATGTCGGACTTGAGCCGGAGCAGTTGGCGGTCGTATCCGGAATTGGCTGCTCGGGCAGAATTTCCGGTTACATTAACGCGTACGGCTTCCACGGCATCCACGGGCGCGCCCTGCCGATTGCGCAGGGGTTGAAGCTGGCGAACCGGGATCTGACCGTTATCGCCTCCGGGGGAGACGGCGACGGCTTCGCGATCGGGATGGGGCACACGGTCCACGCCATTCGCCGGAACGTCAATATTACGTACATCGTGATGGACAACCAGATTTACGGTCTGACGAAGGGACAGACCTCTCCGCGAAGCGCCGTCGGCTTCAAGACGAAGAGCACTCCGGAAGGCGCGATCGAATCAACCTTGTCGCCGCTGGAGATTGCGCTCGCGTCCGGAGCGACATTCGTCGCGCAGTCTTTCTCGAGCGATCTGAAGCAGTTGACCGCACTGATCGAAGCAGGCATACAGCACGAAGGCTTTTCGCTTATCAACGTGTTCAGCCCGTGCGTGACGTTCAACAAAATCAACACGTACGACTGGTTCAAGGAGCACATCATTAATCTTGACACCGTCGAGAATTATGACCCGTCGAACCGCGTGATGGCGATGACGAAGCTGATGGAGACCGGCGGTATGATAACGGGACTGATCTATCAGGATGCTTCCCGCCGCTCCTACGAGAATCTCGTCCCGGGCTTCCGGGAAGAGCCGCTCGCCCATCAAGATTTGCGGATAACGCCTGAGCAATTTGACCAATTGGTAGCGGAATTCAAATAACCAATCCCATTAAGGCATGCGTCGAATGCGCGTGCCTTATTTTATGAATATAAGAAAAGATGACCCGCCATCGCTGCCCCTGGAACTCGGCAACTCCTCCATCTTCATTCTTATACTCGCTATCCCATAGGAGCAGGAAAGTTGCAATAAAGTGAAAGTTCACCAAATGTTCAGTATCGAGGTCGTAAAGGGAATGAGAGTCCAGTCTGCGTTCTTATGCTTGCTATCCCAATGGGGCAGGAAAGTCGCCAGAAAAGCGGTAACTACATAATGACCAGACAAGTGTCACCCATATTGGCTCGAATCTCCCTGACGGTATGGGATATTGAGCAAAAGGCAGGGTACACGCCTGAGAGTATGGGATATTGAACAAAAGGTGGTGTAGACGCCGCCTGACCGCATGGGATATTAAGCAAAAGGCCGGCGTACGCCGATAGGGAACTACGCGTGTTCGCTAGGTACTCCTTACTCCTCTGCGCGTATGCTGTTGGAGTTGCAAGAAGGGGAGAAGGGGGTTAGGGCGAAAAGTCGACTTTTTGCGCGGGCGGGAGTATAATATGGAGTGGTACAAGATAGAGAGATCACAACAACGTGAGGTGGATGAGAAATGAAAACTGTACCCGTCGGCGTATCAGGACGTCATATTCATTTAACACAGCAAGATATTGAGACTCTGTTCGGAGCAGGCTATCAACTGACCGAGTTCAAGCCGCTGTCCCAGCCAGGGCAATTCGCGGCCAATGAGACGGTTGAAGTTATCGGTCCGAAAGGTTCGTTCAAGAAGGTCCGCATTTTGGGCCCTGCGCGCCCGGCTTCCCAATTGGAAGTGTCGCGCACGGACGCGTTTACGCTCGGAGTCAACCCGCCAGTCCGGGAATCGGGCAATATCGAAGGGACGCCAGGTATTCAAATTAAAGGGCCTGCAGGTGAAGTAGAACTGAAGCAAGGGGTTATTGTGGCGGCCCGCCATATTCACTTCCATACTTCGGATGCCGAGAAGTGGGGTATTCAGGACAAAGCGAAGCTTCGGGTTCGCGTTGGAGGAGAGCGCGGCGTTATCTTTGAAAATGTGATTGCGCGCGTCCATGACAATTTCGCCTTGGACATGCATATTGATACGGATGAAGCGAATGCAGCCGGAGTAAAGAATGGAGACACGGCTGAAATCGTTGATTAATAGAAGCGGGAACGTCGAATGCAGCTGCTCGGTAGGGCGGCTGCATTTTTGCTGTGTTCCTTTCTCGGATGCCGACCATTAGCAAGGGCAAGGCACTACCTTGTGCGTAAGAGCGTTCGGTTCTGCTTGGACGCCGTCAGAAGTTTTTCTTGGCTTGGCTCCGCACGCGGAATAATGATATAATTTGTTGTAATGCTTTTTTTGGAATAGACATCAATCATTCACCGCAAACCTATGACATTACGATATGAAGGAGTGACCGACATCATGAGCAAAGAGTCGAAGGATTACTCCAAATATTTTGATTTCTCGAACGCAAAAGTGATTTCGGAGGATGAACACGGTAAGCGCATTCGTATCAATGGTCGCGAAATCAACATTATTTCGGAGCCTAATCAACGAGCAGAGAAGCAGCGGGGGAAGCAGGACATCGTTGTCCATTATGAAGAGGCGGTTCCCGCAGAGCTGCAGCAGTTAGGTACTGGCAAGCATTATCTCATCTATACGTTTGGATGCCAGATGAACGAGCATGACTCCGAGACGATGAGCGGGCTGCTCGAACAGATGGGATACCGGAAGACGGAAGATCGCCAGATGGCGGACATCATTCTTCTCAATACATGTGCGATCCGGGAAAATGCCGAGGATAAGGTGTTCGGCGAGCTGGGCCATCTGAAGACGCTCAAGCTCGAGCGGCCGGGTCTGCTGCTTGGGGTATGCGGCTGCATGTCCCAGGAAGAAACCGTGGTCAACCGGATTATGCAGAAGCATCCGTTCGTCGATCTCGTCTTCGGAACGCATAATATTCACCGCCTGCCTTATCTGGTCCGCGATGCTCTGTTCAACAAAGAGATGGTTATCGAAGTATGGTCGAAGGAAGGAGACATCATCGAGAACCTGCCGAAGAAGCGGGAAGGGATGCGCGCCTGGGTGAATATCATGTATGGCTGCGACAAGTTCTGCACCTATTGCATCGTGCCTTATACGCGCGGCAAGGAGCGGAGCCGTCTTCCGGAGGATGTTATCGCGGAAGTGCGCGAGCTGGCGCGGCAAGGCTTCAAGGAGATTACGCTGCTCGGGCAAAATGTCAACGCCTACGGCAAAGACTTCACGGACCGAAAATATTCGTTCGGCGATCTGATGGATGATATCCGCAAAATCGATATCCCACGCGTCCGCTTCACGACATCTCATCCGCGCGATTTCGATGATCGGCTCGTGGAAGTGCTCGCGAAGCGCGGCAATCTGGTGGAGCATATCCATCTGCCGGTGCAGTCGGGCAGCAGCGAGATATTGAAAAAGATGAGCCGGAAGTATGATCGCGCCCGCTTCCTCGAGCTGGCTGGCAAGATTAAGCAGGCGATTCCGGATGTCGTGCTGACGACGGACATTATCGTCGGGTTCCCGGGCGAGACCGACGAGCAGTTCGAGGAGACGATGAGCTTGGTGAAGGAGGTCCAATTCGATTCCGCCTTTACCTTCATCTACTCGCCGCGCGAGGGCACGCCTGCCGCTCAGATGGAAGATAATGTTCCAGTCGAGGTGAAGAAAGCGCGCCTCCACCGTCTGAACGAACTGATGACGGATCTGAGCCGCAAGAGCAATGAGAAGCTGATCGGCACGACCGTTGAGGTGCTGGTGGAAGGCGTAAGCAAAAACAACGCCAATATTTTGTCCGGCCGCACGCGCACGAACAAGCTGGTTCATTTTCCAGGTTCGGAAGAGCTGATCGGCCGCTTCGTTCACGTGCGCATCGACGATGCCCTGTCCTACTATATCAAGGGCGAAATGGTGCCGGAGCCGGTGCAAATCAGCTCCTAGCCGGCGTGAGCTTTCGGCATGATCCGGCGCGGAGGCGCGACGCGGGTGACGCGGAAGCCCTGCACCTTATTTTGCAACAATACGATAATCCAGATGGGAGAGGTTCGCATTGACGCAACATTCACATGATTCGTCCAAGGTTTCACCGTGCAGCAGCATGCCTTCCTATAATACGCGTGATCTGCTGGTCCGCGACGATATTATGGCGAAGGCGAAGCAGCTCGCCAAGATGATTTGCACGACGGATGAAGTCATTCATTACCAAAAGGCGGAAAAGCTTGTCCAGAGGCATGAGCGGGTGCAGGAGCTTATCTCGGCCATGAAGAAGAAGCAGAAGGAAATTGTCGCCTTCGAGTCGTTCCAGAATCAGGCCATGGTGGACAAAATCGAGAAGGAAATCGAAGAGCTGCAGCAGGAGCTCGACAATATTCCGCTCGTCGTGGAATTCCAGCAGAGCCAGACCGATGTGAACTACTTGCTGCAACTCGTTATGTCCGTCATTCGGGATACGGTGGCCGAGAAGATTGATGTCGAGGCGGCGACCCCGGAAGACCCGGAGACGTGCAGCGATTAAGCTGAGAACGAAGCGATATGATAGATAGAGCCGAAGCGGGCTTCCGTCCCTGATTTTACAAGGGAAGGAAGCCTGTTTGTTTATGATCGGGGGAGGGGCTTATTAGGAGAGCAGCTTGCGGAATTCGGCGGTAAGCAGCGGGACGATCTCGAACAGATCGCCGATGATTCCGTAATCCGCCACTTGAAAAATCGGGGCTTCCGGATCGGTATTAATCGCAACGATAACGCGCGATTGATTTATGCCGGCCAAATGCTGAATCGACCCGCTGATGCCGCAGGCAAAATAGACCTCCGGGGTCACCACCTTGCCGGTCTGCCCGATCTGCAGCGCATAATCGCAATAGCCGGCGTCGCAGGCGCCGCGGCTGGCGCCGACCGCTCCGTTCAGGACGAGAGCGAGCTGCTGCAGCGGCTTGAACCCGTCCGCGCTCTTCACGCCGCGGCCGCCGGAGACGATGATTTTCGCCTTTGTCAGATCGATGGAGCCGATCATTTTCGTGGCGACATCCCGCACGATAGAGCGCAGCGTAGGCGGAGGATCGGGGAGGAAGCGGCGTTCCGGCACGGCTGCCGTACCCGGAAGCAGCGCTCCCGCCTGCCCGCCCGGCGGGAAAATGTTGGGCCGGATGGTGAGAACCCAGCACCTCGATGCTTGGGTGAACCGCTTCGTCTCGAACGCCTTGCCGGCATAAATCGGTCGATGGAAGGCGAAACCGTCCTCATACGCTTCGATAGAAATAACGTCGGAGATTTGACCGGACTGCAAATGGCAGGCCAGCATCGGGGCCAGTTCCCGGCCCATCGCCGTGTGCCCGAGCAGGACGATATCGGGCTGCTCCTGATCGGCGAAGGTGCGGGCAGCGGCAAAATACGTTTCTGCCTCATAATATTGATATCGATCATTGTCCGCCGCAACGATCGCGTGGATGCCGGGAAGTGACAGCGCGTCTACGGCCTTCCCGATGGCATATCCGATAACCAGCACGATGACGCGATCCTCAACTTTCGCCATTTGCGCGACAGCACCAAGCGCTTCCCATGTCACTTGTCTCACTTGATTGCCGCGCATTTCCGCGATAACGGCAAATGTGCGTCCCATGCGGACTCACTCCTTTCGTTCATTCTGTTCATCATTTCAATATAATGGCAGCTAGCTGATGCCGGACAGTACGCAATGCTTTATGCATTCACTTTCTCCCTTGGCAGGCGGATTACCTGCCGCTTATTCCGGCAGCAAGGATGCGAGCCGGAAGAATGCGCTTATTTATAAGGCCGCCGAGCCTAATATTTGCCATTGAACTCCTTCTTCCGACTGCTCTCCGCCTTGAATGACGATGTTCTCTTTCCCTATCGAATGTCTGCTTGATCAGGACAAACATGTTCATGGACTCACCTCAGTGTCGGATCGCTGCTATCCATCATATGGCTCGGACGTGAAAGTTATTGCAATTTTTCGGCGCGCAAGGGGAGGCAGCCATGTCAATTTACCATCGGTCTACATAGGCCTGGCATTGCATTTTTTAAGCCCGAAAGACATATCCATCAAGCAGGAGGAACACAAAGCGAAATTCTGGTTTCAGCGTTCATTTTCAGCGATGGCAATCGGGACGGAAATGAGGAGAAGAAGCTTTGAACAAGGGAGGAAACGGACTTTTATGGCAGAGTCAGGGAGGCAAATACAGGCTGCGGACGAAGCGCAATATCGCCGCTCGGGTCATCGAGAGCGAACGATCCACCGTCGTCGAGCCGGGCACCGCAAACGAGATGAATCCCGCAAGAAGAAGGGGAGGGTGTCATGCATGTCGTAGAGAACGGCGAACGCCCCTGGGTTCGCCATTACCCTGAAGAAGTGGCACCGGCTGCCGATTATCCGAAGCACAATGTGGCGCAATTGCTGATTCAAGCGGCCGTTCAGTATCCGAACCGGACAGCCGTCCATTTTATGGGGGCGAACCTGTCGTATCAGCAGCTGCTGGACGCAGCCTATCGCTTCGCGAACGGCCTGCACGCCCTCGGCATCAAATCCGGGGATCGGGTGGCGCTGATGCTGCCGAACTGCCCGCACATGGTCATCGCCTATTACGGGAGCCTGCTGGCCGGCGCCGTGGTCGTCATGACCAATCCGCTCTATATGGAGGGAGAGTTGATCCACCAGCTCAATGATGTTGGGGCGAAGGTGATCGTTACCCTCGATATGCTGCTCCCGCGTGTCAGGCAGGTCAAGCGGAGCACGCCGCTGACGTATCTGATTTGCGGCTCGCTGCGCGACTATTTGCCGCTCCCGCTACGGTTCTTGTATCCGCTGAAGGCGAAGAAGGAGGGCCATTCGCTACATATCCCGAATGAGCCTGGCCTTTTCCGCTTCAAATCATGGCTGAAAAGCAGTACGCCCCAGCCTGTGCTCTGTCCGGTCGATGCGGAGAATGACATCGCGATGCTGCAATATACGGGCGGCACGACAGGCACGGCCAAAGGCGTCATGCTGACGCATTACAATCTCGTCGCGAACACGGTTCAGACCGCGAATTGGTGCTACAAGGCGAACAGGGGAGAGGAGAGGTTCCTGGCGGTGCTCCCTTGCTTCCATGTGTTCGGATTGACCGTGCTGCTCAATCAGGCGATGCATCTGGCAGGGGAGCTCGTCCTGCTGCCCCGGTTCGATACGCTGCAGGTGTTGGCCGCGATTCAGAAGAAGAAGATCACGGTTTTTCCCGGCGCCCCTACGATGTATATTGCCATCAACCACCATAAGGAAGTACAGCGCTTCGACCTGTCCTCCGTCAAAGTGTGCGTGAGCGGATCGGCGGCTCTGCCGTTGGAGGTGCAGGAGCGGTTCGAGGCGCTGACAGGCGGCCGCCTGATCGAAGGCTACGGGCTGACGGAGGCTTCGCCGGTCACGCATGCGAACCCGATCTGGGGACTGCGCAAGACCGGGACGATCGGAATCCCGTTCCCGGACACGGACGCGAAAGTGGTCCACCCCGAGCCGCTTCCGCCCGGAGAGATTGGAGAGCTGGCGGTGAAGGGGCCGCAGGTGATGAAGGGCTATTGGAACCGGCCGGAGGATACGGCAGCCGTCCTGAAGGATGGATGGCTTTTGACCGGGGACATGGCGAAGATGGATGAAGACGGTTACTTCATGATCGTCGATCGGAAAAAAGACATGATCAACGCCAGCGGCTTCAAAGTATATCCGCGCGACGTGGAGGAAATGCTGTTCGAGCATCCCGCCGTGAAGGAGGCTGTCGTCATCGGGGTGCCGGATCCGTACCGCGGGGAGACCGTGAAGGCGTTCATCGTCCGGGCGGAAGGGGCCGGGACGACGGCAGAGGAGCTGGAAGCGTGGTGCCGGGAGCGGCTTGCCGCCTACAAAGTTCCGCGGCTGTATGAGTTCCGCGAGGAGCTGCCGAAGACGATGGTCGGCAAAGTGCTGCGCCGCCGGCTGGCGGAAGACGAGAGGCAGCGGCAGGCCGGGGGCGGCCAGGCGGAACCGCCCGGATCCGGCAAGCAGGAGTAGCGCGGCGTTCGGCTGACGTGCCGGTTCAGGGGGAGCCGGCCCGTCCGGCGGACGCGGCCGGGCCGCGCTTTCCGCATGCGCCAGATGGCTGGCCGCGCAGGATCAACCGGGCCTAGGACATTTTTTTAGCGAGAGGAGCAAGGCCGATGAGCGGAACGGGCGGGGACGCGATGCAGCGCTGGGCAAAGCTGGAGGAGCTGGCCGCGACGTCATTCTGGGGCTATCTGGGCTGTGAGCTGGTCCGCGTCGGCGAACGGGAAACGATTGTGCGGCTGCAGGCACGGGAGCGCCATTTGAATATGACGGGAACCGTCCATGGCGGGGTGCTTGCCTCTCTGTTGGATAGTACGATGGGCATTGCCGCGGCGGCGAACCGGCCCGATGATCAGGTCGTCACGACCAATTTGAACGTTCATTACGTTCATCCGCTGCGGGCGGGCCTGCTGGAAGTCCGGGCTCACGTCGTTCATTCCACGAACCGGATGATGACGGTATACGGGAGCGTAACGGGGGAAGACGGCCGATTAGGGACGATTGGAACGGGTTCCTTCCGGGTCAAAGGGTAATTGGCGAGTTGAACATTTGACATCAATTTGTCATAATGACGATAAGCTTATCATTACCCTTACTGGGCTGGAGAGGAGACGATTCGCCATGAAAGCGTTAGTCGTCATTGATTACACGCATGATTTTGTCATCGGCCGGCTTCCGTGCGGACAGCCGGCTATTGACATTGAACGCCGGATTGCGGAGCTGACCGAGCAATTCGCCGCCCAAGGCGAATTCGTGGTCATGGCCGTGGACGTTCACGACGAGCAGGACCCGTATCATCCGGAGACCGCGCTGTTCCCGCCGCACAATATTCGCGGGACGGAAGGCCGTGAGCTCTATGGCGCGCTGCGGGAGGTGCATGAACGCCATGCCTCGGCGATATACTGGATGGACAAAACCCGGTACAGCTCCTTTTGCGGCACCGATCTCGACATGCGGCTGCGGGCGCGCGGGGTGAAGGAAGTCCACCTGGTTGGGGTTTGCACGGATATTTGCGTGCTGCATACGGCGATTGAAGCGTATAATCTCGGTTATCGCATCGTCGTGCATGAGGATGCGGTCGCTTCATTCAATGCCGACGCGCATCGCTGGGCGCTGGAGCATGTCCGCAATACGCTGGGCGCGCAAGTCGTCAGCGGATATTGATGGATCAGCGGCTTCAGCCGAGGAAAGGCAAAGGACGTCAGAAAGAAGGATGAATACATGAATGCATCAATGGCATTGCATACCGACAAATATCAGATCAATATGATGTATGCGCATTGGAAGCATGGCACGCACAATCAGAAAACGGTGTTCGAAGCGTTTTTCCGGAAGCTGCCCTTCCATAACGGGTACGCCGTGTTCGCCGGCCTGGAGCGGATTATCGAGTATATGGAACAGCTCCGCTTCACGGAGGAGGACATCGCGTATTTGCGCGAACAGGAGGAGGAGTACGAGGAAGCGTTTCTGCAGGAGCTGCGCAACTTCCGCTTCACCGGCAACATCGATGCGGCGCGGGAAGGAACGCTCGTGTTCGCGAATGAACCGCTTATTCGCGTGGAAGGGCGCATCTTCGAGACGCAGCTGATCGAGACGGCACTACTTAATTTCATGAATTTCCAGACCTTGATCGCGACGAAGGCATCCCGGATCAAGTATGTGGCAGGCAATGACATTTTGATGGAATTCGGAACGAGACGGGCGCAGGAAGCGGATGCCGCCCTCTGGGGAGCGCGGGCCGCTTATTTGGCGGGCTTCCATGCGACCTCCAACATGCTGGCGGGCCGCCGCTTCGGGATCCCGACGAAGGGAACGCACGCGCATGCCTGGGTGCAGAGCTTCGAGAACGAGCAGGAGGCGTTCCAGGCATTCGCCGAGGCGCTCCCGAACCAGGTGACGCTGCTGGTGGACACCTATGATACACTGCACAGCGGCATTCCGAACGCGATCCAGATCGGCAAGGAATTGGAGAAGCGAGGCAAGAAGCTGCAGGCGATCCGCCTCGACAGCGGCGATTTGGCCTATTTGTCGATCGAAGCCCGCCGGATGCTGGATGAGGCCGGCTTGAACGAGGTTCAGATCGTCGCTTCCAACGATTTGGACGAGTACACGATCTCGGATCTGAAGCTGCAGGGCGCGCGCATAGATATGTGGGGCGTGGGCACGCAGCTGATTACCGCCGCGGATCAGCCGTCTCTCGGCGGGGTGTACAAGCTGGTATCCCGCGAGGTCGACGGGGTGATGCAGCCAACGATCAAAATCTCGGCCAATCCGGAAAAAGTGACGACGCCGGGCAAGAAGGACGTTTATCGCATCATCCATAAGAAAAAGAAAAAAGCGATCGCCGATTACATCTGCCTTACGGAAGAGGATGACGTCGAGCGCCGCGTCAAGATCAAGCTGTTCGATCCGATACATCCATATCTCCATAAATATGTCGAGCATTACGACGCCGAGAAGCTGCTGCATCCGATCTACCGGGACGGGAAGCTGGTGTATGAACGGCCGCCGCTGGACGAGATTCGCGAATATCACCGCGAGCAGCTGCAGTTGTTCTGGCCGGAATACTTGCGCAAGACGAATCCGGAGCGCTACCATGTCGACATCAGCACGAAGGCATGGCAGCTGAAGCATGACATGATCGAGTCTTACGTACAGGAGCAAGAGCAGTGGACGCGTATTTTGCGGGAGAACGGGGACGACGGCGCCAACGGCCATTCAGGCGAATAGAAGGCCGAAGCGGCAATGTGAAGCCTGCTGGGAGCCTGCCCCGGAGTGCTTGCCTGGAGGTTTCGGTACCTCTTTCCATAGCCGCCTGTGAATTCGCTTCGGTTGGCCGATAAGGTGATGAAATTCACATGCAAAAGCGGGAAGCTAGCGTGTTCCGGGATGTCATGAATGGCATGAGAACCGATAGCGTTACAATCCTATTTTTCGATAGCGTAACAATGTATTTATACTGGATTAGCGTAACAACTCTGTGGTAATTCCTCGGGGAAAAGGTTTGTATTATCGATAATGCAGCATCAGGCAACGACAGTGGAACTCAAATCAGCGGACGGGATGTTCGATAGAGACCGACGAGACAGCGCAGACAGCCGAACTTCTCTCGTCCGGAACGGGGAGAGAGGACGATGAGTGTGAAGGACCTGGGGCGAGGACGGCGCAGCGAGCAGTTCACCCCGCCGAACGGATTTACCGGCGGCGTCGAGGGGCCGGCCTGCGACAAGGATGGCAATCTGTATGCCGTGAATTACGAACGGGAGGGGACGATCGGAAAGGTTACGCCGGAAGGCGTCAGCAGCGTTTTTCTGGAGCTCCCGGAAGGAAGCATTGCGAACGGGATCCGGTTCAATCGGGCCGGCGATATGTTCATGGCCGATTATACAAGGCACCGCATTTACCGCTATTCCTGGCAAGAGCGGCGGCTGGACGTGCTGGCGGAGGAGCCGGCGATGAATCAGCCGAATGACATCGCGATCTCATCGCGGGATGTTCTGTTCGCCAGCGATCCGAACTGGGCAGACGACACCGGGCAGCTGTGGCGGATCGATCCCGACGGGAAGACGACCCGCCTGGAAGCGGGAATGGGAACGACGAACGGAATCGAGGTCAGCCCCGACGACCGTCTGCTGTATGTGAACGAGTCGGTGCAGCGCCGGATCTGGGTCTATGATCTGGCGGGGGACGGGAACGTATCCAATAAGCGCTTATTCCATGAGTTCCCGGATTACGGTCTTGACGGCATGCGCTGCGATGTCGAGGGATATCTGTACGTAACCCGGTTCGGCAAAGGAACCGTAGTCATCTTGTCGCCGGCAGGAGAATTGGTCGAAGAGGTTCAACTGCTGGGCAAGGAGTGCACGAACCTGACGTTCGGGGGCGAGGACGGGCGGACCGTATATGTCACGATCAAGGATAAGGGCAATATCGAACGCTTCGTTGCCGATCGTCCCGGCCGCTGCCGCAGATTGTTCGGGCTTGTCTAGCAGCCGTTGGGCGGGGCGGCGCCGTGCTGTTAGACCGGACCGTGCCCGGACAACCAGGGGAGAATAAGAAGCCAAGCGAATAAACGGCAAAGAGGCGCCACGGGTCGTGGGGCCTCTTCCAGACTGTCGACAAAGTCCTGTCGACAGTCTTTTTTCTTAGGAAGGGCGGGGCCGGGGAAGGCAGGTCAGGTAGGTTAGGGTAAGCTGGTCCCCGCATGAAATTGCTGCACAGGCGCAGCATTTTTCACCTCAAGAGACTAAATTCCGAGAAAATCCTGCAAAATTACATTATTTCGCCATTTTGAACGCTATCTATGCCTTGCCGTAGGGTAATTGCTGTATGTTTGCAGCAATCCTATTATCGCATACTCGTGTCAGTGAAATTGCTGCATTCTTGCAGTATTGGTGGAGCAGACGACTAGAGTGGTGGGAGATAATGCAGCTAGTGGAGCAGATGAATAGAGTGGCGGGAGATACTGCAGCTTTGTGGAGTGGATTGGCCAAGCGGGTGAATAGCTCAAGGTAGGCTTCGGTATAGCCCGGAAGCTCGCCGATCGCGAGCGCCTCGCGCTCTTCGGCTCCAAATCGACATGAGCTGAGCCGTCATGAACTCGGGAAAGAGCAGAAATTCCGCCTCGAATTCCGCTGCGGTCCGGATATAGTGCTCTACCTGTCTCGCGAACTCATCAAAGGATGCGATCGTATGCAGATGGTACTGGACGGCAGATACGCGCATTTTCATAGGAACACCTCCAACAAGGAAAAAATAAAGATCTCTCTCAAAGGGGGACACAGAGCCGATCTCGTTCCGAAAAAAAGGAGGGGGCGGCCGCTATCGCGAAGCTACAGAGAAGCTATAGAGAAGCTATAGAGAGGATCATTTCGACAGGCGGAAGGGGAAGTTCATACATGACATACAATACGGACATCATGAATCGCAGCAGGCGCTGCCATATCCCGGCAGCATCACGGATGTGCCGGGCATTCGGCTCGGCCATGCGCAGGACGAGGCTGCGCTGACAGGCTGCACGGTAATCATGGCGGAGGAGGGCGCGGTATGCGGCGTCGATGTGCGCGGGTCCGCTCCCGGCACGCGCGAGACCGAGCTGCTTCAGCCTACCGCGATGGTGCCGCATGTCCATGCGATCTGCCTGAGCGGGGGCACGCGTTCGGGCTCGAAGCCGCTCACGGCGTCATGCGGTATTTGCAGGAGCGCGGCATCGGGCTGGATGTCGGGGTAGGGAGGGTCCCTATCGTGCCGGGCGCGATATTGTTCGATCTCGCCATCGGCCGGCCCGATGTGACGCCGACGGCCGCCATGGGCTATACCGCAGCGGCTTCGGCCGCTTCTTCGCCTCCGGCGCAAGGCAATGCCGGCGCGGGCATGGGAGCGACCGTCGGCAAGTATGCGGGGGCCGGAACGGGCCATGAAGGGCGGCTTCGGCACCGCTTCCGTCAAGCTGCCCAGCGGGCTTGTCATCGGAGCGGCGGTTGCCGTGAACGCGGTGGGCGAGATCCGGCATCCGGGCCGTGGCGGGACGGCGGCGGGAGCGCGGGGCGACGAGCCAGGCAGCTTCCTCGAGCCGCTTCGCTATCTTCCCGGCTTGGACAATCCTTTTGCCGCGGTGAAGCCGGTCACCAATACGACGATCGCCCGTCGCCTGCAACGCCAATCTGACGAAGACGGAGATGAACAAGGTGGCGGAGATGGCGCATAACGGGCTCGCGAGAACGATTTTCCCGGTGCACACGATGTTCGACGGCGAGACGGTGTTCGCCATGACGACAAGGGGCGTGGACGCTTCGGTCGATCTCGCCGGCATGTGGGCCGCGGAGACGCTGGCTTACGCCATTATCAATGCGGTGACGGCCGCCGAATCGGCGGGAGCGGTTCCGGCGGCGCGCGACTGGACGGCACCGCCGTCCCAATAAAGCGCCGAAGCGCGCCGGACAGATTGCCGGCGCGCTCAGGCTTAGGACGGGAAGATGGAGGCGATGGCTTGCTTCAGCACGGAAGCGGAGTGATGGAGCTTCTCCTTCTCCTCCTCGGTGAGATGAAGCTCGTACAAATCGCGGATGCCCTGGCGGTTGACGACCGCCGGAACGCCGAGATAGACATCCTCCAGCCCGTATTCTCCGGTCAGCAGCGTCGAGACCGAGAGCACGGAATTCTCGTTCTTCAGGATGGCCTTCGTGAGGCGGGCCAATCCCATGGCGATGCCGTAGTAGGTGGCGCCTTTGCGTTCGATGATGTGATAGGCCGCGTCGCGGACATTGATGAAGATGCGGTTCAGCTCCTCATCGGTCGGCTGGCCGTGCGTCTTGCGGTAGTCGGCGAGCGGCTGGCCGCCGATGCTGACGTTGCTCCATACCGGAAGCTCCGTGTCGCCATGCTCGCCCATAATATAGGCGTGCACGTTGCGCGGGTCGACCTCCAGACGCTCGCCGAGCAGATAGCGCAGCCGGGCGGTGTCCAGAATCGTGCCGGACCCGATAACGCGGCTTGCCGGCAGGCCGGAATATTTCCAGGTCGCATACGTTAGCACATCGACCGGATTCGTCGCGACAAGGAAGAGGCCATTGAATCCGCTCTCCATGACCGATTGGACGATCGATTGGAAGATTTTCGCGTTTTTCCCGATCAGATCGAGTCTTGTCTCTCCGGGAGCCTGATTGGCCCCTGCGGTGATAACGACCAGATCAGCGTCTTTGCAATCGCTGTAATCGCCGGCCCAAATGCGCATATTGGACGCAAACGGCAGCCCGTGATTCAAATCCATGGCGTCTCCCTCGGCCTTCGCCCGGTTGGCGTCGATGATAACCAGCTCGGCGGCCAGCCCTTGGTTGAACAGGGCAAAGGCGTAGCTCGAACCGACGAAGCCGGATCCGACGAGCGCTACGCGTGATACTTTCGTGAATTCACTCATGCTGATGGTGCCTCCTTATGTACATGTGTACGTATATAAATTCAAGCATATACAGGGCCGTATGCAACGAATCGGCAGTCATGCTGATACTTTAAATTGTAAACAATTTGCGGGTAATAATTCAAATTCAATTGAAAATAAATCCGAAAGCAGGCATTGCATAGGGTAGGGGGGTATGTTATGATGAAGGCAAGAGGTGGTGATAAGATGAGTTCCCGGAAAGACGCGCTTATCAGCAACGATGAATCAGCCAATGGCATGGAGGCTGCGGCACAGACGGACTGCCATCGTCCGGAGGCAGCGGGCGAACGCAAGAGCCATCATTCGGCCGAGATGAAGAAGAAGCTGATTCACCGTCTGAACCGCATCGAAGGGCAGGTGCGCGGCGTCAAGTCGATGATCGATAAGGATACGTATTGCGATGATGTGCTGCATCAGATCGCGTCGATTCAATCGGCGTTGTATTCCGTCGGACGGCTCCTGCTCGAAGGCCATATGAAGAGCTGCGTCGTCGAACGGCTTCAGGAAGGCGATGATGAAGTCATTGACGAGCTGCTGGTTACGATACACAAATTATTGAAATAATAGGGCGTGTTCAAAAAGGTCGGACCTTTTGCACAGCCTCTAATCCAACTTGAGGAGGAATTGAGAATGACTGAAGTAACTTGGAAAGTGGAAGGCATGACATGCGGACATTGCAAGCAGGCGGTCGAGAAGGCGGTTCGGGAGGCCGGCGGCGAGGCGCAGGTCGATCTCGGCTCCAAGCAGGTGAAGATTACGTACGATGCGGCGCAGGTTCAGCCGGAGACAATTCGGGAAGCGATCGAGGATCAAGGCTACGACGTCGTCTCCTAAGCCGGCGAACCGGAATTGGCGGCTGGCATCATCCGTTATACAGGAACTCCTTGCGGGGAGTTTTCTTTTTCGATTGTAATATAGGGTATAGGGGTATAATGAACAAAGGGAGTGAGACAGAATGGCATCCAAGCAGCAGACCGTCAAAATCGAAGGGATGACCTGCGCCGCTTGCGCCACCCGGATCGAAAAGGGTCTGAGCCGGATGGACGGCGTCGTGAAGGCGAATGTCAATTTGGCGGCAGAGCAAGCGACGGTAGAATATGACGATGGACAGCTCTCGCTTCAGCAGGTAACGGACAAGATCGAGAAGCTGGGCTACAAGGTTCCGGCGGAGACGCTCGATGTGAGCATCGAAGGGATGACCTGCGCGGCGTGCGCGACCCGGATTGAGAAAGGGCTCAATCGCCTACCGGGGGTCGAGACCGCCAATGTCAATCTCGCCGCCGAATCGGCCCGCATTACCTTCACCGGCTTGCGCCCGGAAGATATATTGGGGAAGATCGAGCAGCTCGGCTATAAGGGCAAGGTGAAGACGGGCGAAGCGGGCGCGGAGGCGGCGCCGAACCGGACCGCGGTGCGGCTGCGCAATTCGTTCATCGTCTCCGCTATCCTGTCGGCGCCGCTGCTCTGGTCGATGGCAGGGCATTTCTCGTTCACCTCGTGGATCTGGGTGCCGGAATGGTTCATGAATCCATGGGTGCAGATGATATTGGCCGCGCCCGTCCAGTTCCTTATCGGCGCCCGCTTCTACAGCGGAGCCTACAAGGCGCTGCGCAACGGCAGCGCAAATATGGACGTGCTCGTGGCGCTCGGGACGTCGGCGGCCTATTTCTACAGCGTCTATCTCGTATGGGAATGGGTATGGGGAGGATCTCATCATCCGGACATGTACTTCGAGACGAGCGCGGTGCTGATTACGCTTATCCTGCTCGGAAAATGGTTCGAAGCGGCGGCCAAGGGCCGTTCTTCGCAAGCGATACGCTCCTTGATCGGCCTGCGTGCGAAGACGGCCGCCGTCATCCGCGACGGCATCGAGCAAGAGGTGCCTGTCGATGACGTACAGGTGGGCGATCGCGTCATCGTGCGGCCCGGTTCGAAGATACCGGTAGACGGCATCGTGATCGACGGTACGTCCACCGTCGATGAATCGATGCTGACCGGCGAGAGCGTCCCGGTCGAGAAGCAGCCGGGCGACCGCGTGTATGGCGCGACGGTGAACGCGCAGGGCGCCTTCACGATGGAAGCGACGCAGGTCGGCGCCGAGACCGCGCTGGCGCAAATTATCCGCATCGTCGAGGAAGCGCAAGGCTCGAAGGCGCCGATACAGCGCATTGCCGACAAAATATCCGGCGTCTTCGTTCCCATCGTCGTCGGTATCGCCGTCATCGTCTTCGGCCTGTGGTACTTCGCCATTGCGCCAGGCAATTTCGGGGAGGCGCTGGAGAAGCTGATTGCCGTGCTCGTCATCGCTTGTCCTTGCGCGTTGGGCCTGGCTACGCCGACCTCGATTATGGCGGGGACGGGGCGTGCCGCGGAATACGGCATTCTGTTCCGCGGGGGCGAGCAGTTGGAAGGAGCGTACCGTGTGCAGACGGTCGTGCTTGACAAGACGGGCACGGTAACCGAGGGCGAGCCTTCCTTGACCGATTTTATCGCGAATAATCCGGAACGCGAGCAAGAGCTGGCGCTCTGGGTGGCCGCCGCCGAACGGCGGTCCGAGCACCCGCTCGCCCAGGCGATCGTGAAGGGCCTTGACGCCCGCGGCCTGCCAGCAATCACGCCGGAATCGTTCCAAGCGGAGCCCGGCTTCGGCATTATGGCCCGGGTTGACGGGCATGATATCGTCATCGGCACGCGGAACCTGCTGCGCAAGCAGGGCATTGATGCGGAGGCAGCCGAAGCGGAGCTGCAGCGGTTGGAGCTCGAAGGCAAGACAGCGATGCTCGTCGCGGTTAACGGACGCTGGGAAGGCATCGTCGCGGTAGCGGATCAGGTGAAGGCATCCTCGAAGGCCGCAATCAGCCGCCTTCACGGCATGGGCATCCGCGTCGTCATGATGACGGGGGACAATGAGCGAACGGCCCGCGCTATCGCCGCTCAGGTCGGGCTGGACGACGTGTTCGCCGAGGTCCTTCCCGAACAGAAGGCGCAGCATGTCCGCGAGCTGCAGCAGAACGGCGCCGTCGTCGCCATGGTAGGCGACGGCATCAACGACGCGCCGGCGCTCGCGGCGGCGGATATCGGGTTCGCCATCGGCACGGGCACGGATGTGGCGATGGAGACGGCCGGCGTGACGCTGATGCGGGGAGACTTGAACGGCATCGCCGACGCGATGGAGATGAGCCGGCGGACGATGCGGAACATCAAGCAAAATCTGTTCTGGGCGCTCGTCTACAACAGTCTCGGCATCCCGGTGGCGGCGGCCGGCCTGCTGGCTCCTTGGCTTGCGGGAGCGGCGATGGCCTTCAGCTCCGTATCGGTCGTGCTCAATGCGCTCCGGCTGCAGCGCGTCAGGCTTTAACCGGAAAGTCTAGGTTTTCAACGCCGGGCCCGCATGGTATGATCGGATTACGGTCATTAGAATGAGGGGGAACGAGCATGCACTTACGGGTGACAGCGGAAGCGATTCAACGCTTTCAATCAGATTGGGGCTATTCAGCAGGGGATACCGTGCGCATCTTCGTACGATACAGCGGATTCAGCGCATCCGGTCCCTATTCCTTCGGGATTATGAAGGATCAGCCGCGGCATCCGGCGGTGTCGGAGACCGTAGAGGGAATTACGTTCTTCATGGAGGAGAATGATCTGTGGTTCCTGGACAACCGCGAGCTGGTGCTGGATGCGAACGGCGAGGACATCGTCATCGTCCATGACGGAATGACGATCTGACGGCTGCGTCCGCCAACAGGGAACCGTTGGCAAAAAGAACTGTCAATCGTCTGTGAAAATGTCACTTTAACTGTGCTATGAAAATGTCACTTGTGTGATCAGAGGTCAGCCTTACCAGGTGACCTCTGCATAGCTATTATGTTGCGAATACATTGCATCTTGGAACGAACTGTTTTTTGTGGTACGCTTATTTTTAGTGTTATCATACGTGGTTTTCCACGGATGATTCTGGGCGGGTTTGCGTGGCGACGCAGAACTCGCCTTTTTTGATCCAGACGTCTTGCGCTGTGGCTTCTGAGTTTCTTTGAGTGCCCAGGGCTGGCCTTGGTGCCACAACAATACATCCCCTGTTAACGTCTCCCGCACTTCAACCGTCGTTTTTGCATCCAGACGAAGGGAAGCAGGCTGGGCAAGGGTATAGCACTTTCCGTTGTACGAGAGGGTGTTTCCGGTCCCGAGTTGCCGATAATTGCGAAGCGTGAACACATGATTTAAATCGATAGACGGATCAAGCTTCAGGTAAGCCGAATCGGTCATTTTTGGCTCTATGGCAAATTTGTGATTGTGCTTCTGCAATAGGCTGGGCAGAGCCGCGTTCGCCTCTTCCAGCGTCTTGATGCCAAGAAGCCGCAGTTCGATCACCAAGCGATCCTGAAATGTTTGCCAGAGGCGTTCTACCCGTCCCTTGGCTTGCGGTGTAATTGCCTTGATGTGCTCAATATGCAAGTCAGCCATCGCTTTGCCGAAGTGGGAGAGCGGTTTGGTCTCCCCAGCGAGCTCTTGCTCGAGCGTCAGCTTTTCGTTAGGCGACCGGAAAATCGTATGCCGATCACTGTAAAGCCCAAGGGGAACCCCGTATTTTTCTATCCCTTGCTGCATGACTAGAGAGTAGGCCTCCCGGCATTCGTTCGGACGAAAGACGGCACCGACAACGGTACCTGTTGCATCGTCAATCGCAGCATGCAGCGTAAAGGATGAAGCCCGATCCTCCAACCATGCATAAGGAGTTGCGTCAATCTGCCACAGCATGCCGGCTTGCGGTTTGCGTTCCCGTGGCGGATGGGCTTTACTGCGACGCCGCTGCTTGGCTTGCTTGAGCCCACTAGCCAGAAGGATACGTCTCACGCTGGAAGCGCTCAGTGTCAACGATTCATGCTCCTCAAGAAGCTCTGCGAAGTGGCAGCAATTGCTTCCGTAATACTTGGCTGTGTACAGCTCAACGATTCGTTCCTTCACTTCATTGGGAAGGGCGTGATGAGGCTGTTTCCCCCGATTCTTGTGTATAAGTTCTTGTGCTCCTTTTCCGGATTGGTATTTCTTCTTTAGCCGAATGACTTGGCGTTCTGATAAACCCAGCGCTGCCGCTCCCTCCCTATTGGTCATCCGCCCATCTATGATTTTCTCCACAACGAGTACCTTCTTCATTTCTGCTTTCGTCAATGTCAATATCTCCTGTCCCATAGTGACATTATCTCAGAACAGTTATAGGGTGACATTATCACAGAAGAACAACACCGTTGGCAAAAAGAACTTGTCATTACGCGCGCTTGCGTATATAATCATTCTCAATCGGATTGCGGCCTGTGCTGAGACGCAGTCCGATTGAGCCACATAAGGGGAACAGGTGCTTTGTGTAACGGCAAAGCTTAATAGGGAAGCCGGTTCGAAGCCGGCGCGGTCCCGCCACTGTAACAGACGAGGTGCGGCCTGGGGAGGCCACTGGTCGAACGACCGGGAAGGCTGCCGCCACCGATGACGCTGAAGCCAGGAGACCTGCCTGTTCTGACAGCACTGTTTGTACCTACGGGAGATAGGGAAGTGTTCGTAGACTGGATAGCTCGGTTCGCATGCACGCATGTGCGCGGTCGGGTCTTATTCATAGCTCCGTTACGGACGTTTGCGGGACATCTCTATGCCTGGGGCAGGGATGTCCTTTTTTGCGCATAGGGATGGCGGCCATGTGCGTCCAGATCGACGGGAGAGAGCCGGTCCCGAAGGAGCGCGAAGACCTGCGGCAGGGTGTATTGCGATTTTAATTCCTTGTTAACGGATAAGAATTATTGATTTTATGTTCCCTGTACTCCCGGTAGGAAGTTCCGCATAAGGAGAGGAGACGCGACATGGCGAAAGGGCAAGTGATGACGAGTGTGTCCGGGTATCCGCGCATCGGATACGACCGGGAGTGGAAGAAGGCGTTGGAGCAGTATTGGGCAGGCAAGCTGACGCGAGCCGAGCTGGAAGCGGAGATGGAGCGGATCGAGCTGCTTCGTCTCGCGAAGCTGAAGGAGGAAGGCATCGACTATATTCCCGTCAATGATTTCTCCTGGTACGATCATGTTCTCGACATGACGGTCATGTTCGGACTGATCCCGGAGCGGTTCGGCTATGAGGGCGGCCCGGTTACGGCGGATCTGATGTTCGCGCTCGCGCGCGGCACGGAGAAGGCCGTCGCCTGCGAGATGACCAAATGGTTCAACACGAACTATCACTATATCGTTCCGGAGTGGGAAGGGAAGCGTCCGGTGCTGACCGAGAACCGGCCGCTCGCCTCGTACCGGAGAGCGAAGGAGAAGCTGGGCATCGAAGGGAAGCCGGTCCTGGTCGGCCCGTACACCTATGTCCGCTTTATCAAGGGCATCCCGCAAGGCGAACGCCGGCAAGTGCTTGATCAGTTCGCCGAGGTGTATGGCCGGATCTTGCATGAGCTGGAGGCGGAAGCGGTCTCCTGCGTGCAGCTCGATGAGCCGGCCTTCGTGAAGCCGATGACGGCGGACGATTGGCAGGCGGCCCAAGCCGTGTACGATCGGCTCCGCCAAGCGGCGCCAGGGTTGACCCTCTGGGTGCAGACGTACTTCGATTCGGTCTCGGGATTCGATTCGTTCTTGCAGCTCCCGGTTGATGTCTACGGCCTCGACTTCGTCCACGGAAAGGAGCGGAACGAAGCGGCGCTTCGCCAGACCGGGGTTCCGGCCGGGAAGCGCATCGCCCTCGGTGTCATCGACGGGCGCAATATTTGGCGGACCGATCTGCTTGCCGCGGCAACCTGGCTGGAGTCGATCGAGCCGATCGTGCCGCGCTCGCACTGGATCGTGCAGCCGTCCTGCAGTCTGCTGCATGTGCCGTTGACGGCAGAGCGGGAGCACGATCTGCCGGGGTATATTCGCGGGGCGCTCGCGTTCGCGGACGAGAAGGTGGCCGAGACGGCGCGGCTGGCCACCCATCTGTCCCAGCCGACGGCGGAGAGCGCGGCGCTGCTGGCAGCGAGCGCGGCCAACGTGCTCGCCTGGCGCGAGGAGCCGGCGCGGAAGCGTCCGCATGCCGTCGAGGCGGTGGAGCGCCTGATCCGGGAGGCGGAGGCCGCTGGCGGGCGCCGGGCGCCGTATGAGCAGCGGCGTGAAGCGCAGCGCCGCCGTTGGCCGGAGCTGCCGCTGCTGCCGACGACGACGATCGGCAGTCTTCCGCAGACGGCGGAGATTCGCAAGGCGCGGCTCCGCTTCCGCAAGGGCGAATGGAGCGCCGAGGCGTATGAGACATTCCTGCGCCAAGAAATCGAGCGTTGGCTGCGCATTCAGGAAGAGATTGGCCTGGATGTGCTCGTGCACGGAGAATTTGAACGGACGGATATGGTCGAATATTTCGGGGAGAAGCTGGACGGCTTCGTATTCACGAAGTTCGGGTGGGTGCAGTCGTATGGATCCCGCTGCGTCAAGCCGCCGATTCTGTATGGCGATGTCGCCTTCCGCGAGGCGATGACCGTAGCGGAGACGGCATATGCCCAATCATTGACGAAGCGGCCGGTGAAGGGAATGCTCACCGGGCCGGTCACGATTCTCAACTGGTCCTTCGTGCGCGACGACGTTCCGCGCGAGCAGTGCGCTTATCAGCTTGCTTACGCGCTGCGCCAGGAGATTCGGGAGCTGGAGCAGGCGGGCATCGGCATGATTCAGGTCGATGAGCCGGCCGTGAAGGAAGGGATGCCTCTGAAGCCCGAGGATGCGGCACGCTACCGGGAATGGGCGGTGCTCGCGTTCCTGCTGGCGACGAACGGAGCCGGACCGGATACGCAGATTCATACGCATATGTGCTACTGCGACTTCTCCGATATGGTGGAGACGATTCGCCGCATGGATGCGGATGTCATCTCGCTGGAAACGGCGCGCAGCGGCGGAGACATGGTCGACACGCTGCGGAAGGAGCGGTATGAGCTCGGCATTGGCCTGGGCGTCTATGATATTCACAGCCCGCGCGTTCCGTCAGTCGAGGAGATCGAGCGGTTCATCGAGACCGCGCTGACGGTGCTGCCGGCCGAATCGTTCTGGATTAACCCGGATTGCGGGCTCAAGACGCGCAATGAGCCTGAGACCGTCGCCGCGCTCAAGCATATGGTGGAAGCGACGGTAGCGGTGCGCCAGGCCCGTTCCGCGTCGGCGAAGCGGTAAGCGGGGCGCGAGCCGGTCACGGGCAGGGCGGCCGCGGGCGAGGCGGGCTGCGGCTGGCGGCTTAAGGCAGCCATCAAGCCGCGATGGGGATAGCCCGCCCTTGCCTGGCCGGCCTGCACTTCCTGCCATCGCACTTCCTGCCATCGCGCTTCCGCCTCCGCGGCTATCTGCGGCGGCCGGGAGGCCCGCTGCCTACAGGAGCGACTCCGCTCCGTCGATGACGATCTGGGCGCCCGTAATATGGCTGGAGGCGTCCGATACGAGGAACGCCACCAGATCGGCGACCTGCTCGGGCTTTCCGGGCCCATGCGCCAGCGGCTGGCTGCCCTGGGGATACTTGACCGGAATCGAGATGCTGTCCACGGACGGTCTGCGGTCCGTATTCTCGCCGATCTGGGTCTCGATGGCTCCGGGGCAGATGACATTCACGCGAATCCGATAGCGGGCCAGTTCAAGCGCCGCCATCTTGGCGAAGGCGACCTGGCCCGCTTTGGATGTGCTGTAGGCGCTCATCCCGAACCCGGAAAACTTGCGCCTGCCGCGATCGGGCCCCCGCTTCGCATTGCTACCTATTACCTCTGTAAATAGGTCCGAAAACAGAGGAAAGCAAGGGCGTTCCATGTTATAATGGAACTGTAAGCGAATACAATATACTGGCTTCCTGAATGCTGTACAGGAACGGGAGAAAGGTGGGTTCGATGATGCGGTGGTTCAAGCGACGCAAGCCTTCTGCCCCCCGGCACGAAGCGGTTCATGTCACGTTGGACGAGGTGAAGCGGGCGGTGCTCCAGTATGAGCAGGATATGCAGGAGCAAATTCCCCGAACCACGCTGCTCCGTCCCGACCAAAGCATTGATTTGTCCCGATTGAAGCGTTACCTCGGCGGAATTTCGGATCAGCGCTTTTATATGTCCCGTATGACCTATGAGATTTTTGAGGAACAAGACAAGCATATCCCGCTGTCCCTTGACCTCGTGCAGGCGGCAGTTGACGATTATTTGGAGAATCACGATGATTTGCCGGTCATTCCGGGCACCCGGAATCGCCAAGTTCATTACGACAAGCTGATCGAACGGCATTATTTAAAACAGAAGCCGCCGATTCCACTCTATTTGACGACAGAGCAGTTCATGGTGACCCATGAGCCGGACTGGCCGGGGCGGCTGCATTAACCTTGGCGCAGGGCAGCAGCGCGGCGATAGCCGGAACAAGCGGCGCCTGCCGCTCACTGTGTCAAGACCAGCAGGAGACCGGAGTTCCCGCGACGGGAGCTTCGGTTTTTTATGGCGGCATGACGGCTTGTCATATCATCCGGTCAGGCCGGATGGATCAGAACGAATGGAGTGATAACTTGGTGTGGACCGCAGAAATGCTGGAGACGGACAGAGGCGTATTCGAGATTTTTACGCAAGGCCAAGGCGATCCGTTATGCATTGCGCATTTGTACAGCGAATTTAATGTGCGGGGCTACTATTTTGCAGACCGGTTCACGGATGAGTTTCGGGTGTATCTAATCAATTTAAAAGAGGCGGGCAATTCGTGTAAAATAAAATCCGAGCATGAGCTCAGCATGGCCGAAACATGCAAAGATTTAGAAGCGGTCAGGGAAGCGTTAGCGCTGGAACAATGGAGCTATGCCGGTCATTCGACAGGCGGAATGCTTGGACTGATGTATGCGATCCACTACCCGGGTTCGTTGACGAAAATGCTGGTTGGCGGCGCAGCGGCCTCGAACCGGTATATGGAGCATGAAGGCAGCATGTACTGCCCGGGAAGCCCGCTGAATGACAGACTGCGCGAGTTATTCTCGATCATGCAATCCGCGGAGTCTACCAGAGAAGAGCGGTCCCAGGCCGGGAGGGAATGGACGGAAATGTCGCTCTACAAGCCGGAACATTTCGATCATTATTTCGCTGAACCGAGCAGCGGGCGAGTCGTTCACCGCAGGCTGGATTATTATTCGTATGTCGAGCTGCCGAATTATGATATTACCGGCTTGCTGCCTGCCGTTCTCACGCCGTCGATTATTTATTGCGGCGAACATGATACCCAGTGCCCCTTGTCTTGCTCTCAGGAAATAGCTGAACATCTGCCGAACTCGAAACTGGTGGTGTTCCATGACAGCAGCCATGTCCCTTATTTGGAAGAGAAGGCTCTCTTTGTGGAGATGGTCAAGGAATTCAAAAATCGATAGGAGGAAGCCGGATGAGCATACTGAGTTGGATTGCCGAGCGCAAAATCGAAGAGGCGATGGAAGAGGGCGTTTTCGACGATCTGCAGGGCAAGGGCAAGCCGTTGAAGCTGCAGGATCTGTCGCATGTGCCGGAGCATCTGCGCGCGGGGTATTTGCTGCTGGATAATGCGGGTCTGCTGCCGGAGCGGCAGAAGCTGCGCCAAGAGATTGTCCGGCTGGAGCAATTGCTCGCTGCTGGCACGGATGCGGAAGCCCGCGCCGGCATCCGCCGGCGTCTGACCGAGCGCCAGGTGCGCCTGGCCAAGATGTCGGAAGATCGCGGCTGGGCGGCGAATGAAGCTTACTGCCGGTATGAGAGCCGCATTCGCGACAAGCTGTCCGGATCCGGCACGGAGAAGCGTTAGGGGGAAGGCGGATTTCCCCGGCTCGAATGGCGTGAGCGGCGCGTATGGAGCGTATGGAATGCCGCCTGCCTAGACACGCTATGGACATCAATGCGTGAAGCAAGGGAAGGATGACGCGGTGTGATAGAAGCACATTGGAACGAATTGGAACGGGAGCTGCCGCAGTGGCTGGAGGAGAGCCGGCGGATGGCGGCTGCCGGCAAAGTGGCTACCTATATTCCGGGTCTCGCCGAGGCAATGCCGGATGCGCTCGGCATTTCGCTGTGCGGGATAGGGGGAGAGCGGGTGAAGGCCGGCGAGACGGAGGAGCCGTTCACGATGCAGAGCGTGTCGAAGGTATTTTCGCTGCTGCTCGCGCTCCTGGACAGCGGCGAGGCCGGGGTCTTCGCCAAGGTGGGCAAGGAGCCGACCGGCGATGATTTTAATTCGATTTTGAAGCTGGAGCTGGTCGATCCCGGGAAGCCGTTCAACCCGTTCATCAATGCGGGAGCGATCGCGATCGCCTCGTTGATCGAAGGACGGACTCCGGAGGAGAAGTCGGAGCGGCTGCTGGAGTTCATCCGGATGCTCGCGGATGATCCCGGCATCACCTGGAACCGGCGAATCTACGAGAGCGAACGGGAGACCGCTTACCGGAACCGTTCGCTGGCTTATTATTTGAAGGACAACGGCATTTTGGAGGGGGACGTGGAGGCTACGCTCGACGTCTATTTCCGGCAATGCGCCATCGAAGTCCGGACATGCCAGCTGGCGCGCATGGCGCTCGTGCTGGCGAACCGGGGATGCGACCCGGCTACGGGACGTTGCTATATTCCGAGGAGATACGTTCAGATCGCGACCTCGTTCATGACGACGTGCGGGATGTACAACGCATCGGGCGAATTTGCGCTCGAAGCCGGAATTCCGGCGAAGAGCGGCGTATCCGGGGGCATCATGGCGCTCATTCCGGGTCAATTGGGCATCGGCGTCTATGGCCCGGCGCTCAATGAGAAGGGGAACAGCGTAGCCGGCGTGCACATTCTGTCTAAGCTGTCCGAGCAATTTGAATGGAGCATTTTCTAATCGGCCATGGGTGACCGCGGTCTGACGAGGCGCCGTCTGGCCATCGTTCCGCACGGCCCTGCCGCCTGGCGCATAGGCTGGTGTATCCCAATCTATGGAAGGAGTGTCCGCCATGGCGCCTTATGTGCCCGGACCCCGTTATCCATCCGCCCCCGGAAGCGCGGCAGCGAGCGGAACCTCGCCGATCTCCAGGCCCGATCCCTATCCGCCGGTGAAGCCGGATAAGTTCGTCGCCTCCGCCTCGACATCGAAGCAGTTGTCCCGGCAGGCGATTGAGCTGCTGTCTGGCATCGAGAGGGATCGAAGGCTGGCCGCCTCGGTTATGGACGCGGCCCAGCGCGGCCACGAGCAGGAGATGCTGCGGCTGCTCCGCTCAACGGGGATCTCGGTCCCGATCGCGGTCAAAGTGAATCCGGCCGGCATCCAGATCGCGCTGCGGCCCGATACCGACCCGAACGATTGCTGCGAGTTGGATGTGAAGATGCGGTGGAGCGAACCGGTGTGAACTTGAGTGAATCGGAGTGACGCATGAGCTCCGGTGTTCCGCATGCCGGCATGTTGTCATACGCGAAGAAGCGCCGGTGCCCTGTCAAGGGTGCCGGCGCTTCGTTATGCGCAAGAGAGATTAAGGCTGTTCCGGGAACCGTTCCCGAATGACGGTCTGTTCCAGCGGGAAGCGCCCGGTCGGATGGGCGGGCGCAGCCGCCTGTCCGATCGTGACGAGCATGACCGGGACATACCGCTCCGGAATGCGGAACGTCTTGATCAGTTCGTCGCGGCGGAAGCCGCCGATCGGGCAGGAGGCGTAGCCTGCGGCGGTTGCCGCGAGCATTAGCTGCATGGCGGCGAGGGAGCCATTGCGGATCGCTTCCTCCACGCCGACTTGAGGCGATGACGCATAGGCCCGGTTAATGTTCCCGACCAGCGTGTCATGCACTTGCTGCGTAATCGATCCGGCCGCCAGTTGGGCGCCGTAGATGTCGGCAGCGACCAAGTTCGCCTGCGTGTCGCCGAGAACGGCGACGACGGCGGAGCAGTCGACAATCTGCTGCTGATTGTTCGCGATCGGCAGCAGGGCCCGCTTGTTCTCCTCTTCCTCGACCACGAGAAAGCGCCAATGCTGCAAATTCCATGAGGACGGGGCCGTTCCGGCCAAGCGCAGCATTTCATTCATGTCTGCTTCCGGAATGCGCACGCCCGGAACATATTTGCGCACCGAATGCCGGGAGCGCATCGTCTCGGCGGCCGTGGCCGCAGGGTGCTGCTGGTTCATACTGATCATCATCCTTCCTATTGTCTACTTGAGTAGCATGAGCTGAGACAGCCCGGATTAATCCATTTGCTCAATACTAACTATAATATAGTAACATATGTAATGTAATTACGCTATGGCTGGGGAGCAGCTGTGCTGTCGTTTGTGCTTCCTTCATTGTGTCCGATTCTGTCACGGAGCCATTTATAGACGATTTAAAGATTTGTTTTCCTTCACGGGCCGCCCGTATGATTGATGTAGCAGCAATGATTATGAACCTGCTCATCGGAGGGAGGAATTACCCGTGTCGATTCAAGCGGAGCAACCGTTGATTCATTCGGAAGAACAATTGGAACAAATGCTGTCTGCTCCATCCCGGCGACTGATCGAGGATGTGCGCCGTCTGGACGGCGATATTATGCTGCTTGGAGCGGGAGGGAAAATGAGCCCCACGCTGGCGAAGCTGGCTGCCGAGGCGATGCGCGCGGCCGGCGTGGAGAAAAAGGTGTATGCCGTATCCCGTTTCAGGGAAGCGGGTCTGATGGATAAGCTGGCTGAGAGCGGGGTAGAGGCGATCTCCTGCGATCTGCTCGATGACGATGCGCTGCAAGCGCTTCCTGATGTGCCGAATGTCATCTTCATGGCCGGCACGAAGTTCGGAACGACCGGGAAGGAGCATCTGACGTGGGCGATGAGTACGTACTTGCCGGGACGGGTCGCCCAGAAGTTCAGGTCGTCGCGCATCGTCGTCTTCTCGACCGGCAATGTGTATCCGCTCACGCCGGTGAAGCAGGGGGGAGCTTCCGAGAGCCAGTCCCCGGCTCCGGTCGGAAAATACGGACAATCCTGCCTCGGCCGTGAACGGATGTTCGAGCATTTTTCGACACAGTACGGAACGCCGATCTGCATTTACCGGCTGAATTATGCGATCGATTTGCGCTATGGGGTGCTGCTGGAAATCGCGAAGTCGGTAGCGTCCGGACAGCCGATCGATCTGACGATGGGGCATTTCAACTGCATTTGGCAGGGGGATGCCAATGAGATTGCGATCCGGGCGCTGCTCGCTTGCGATACGCCGCCGGCCGTCTATAACGTAACCGGTCCGGAGACGGTGCCGGTCCGTTATGCGGCCGAAGAGTTGGGAAGACGGCTCGGCAAGCAGCCGATCTATACGTCCGATGAGTCCTCCGAGGCGCTGCTCAGCAACGCGTCAGCGGCCATGCAGCGGTTCGGGTATCCGTCCGTAGCTCTGCAGACGCTGTTCGACTGGACGGCGGCATGGGTGAAGCAGGACGGCAAGACGATAGACAAGCCGACGCATTTTCAGGAACGGGAGGGGAAATTCTGATATGGCCGCGAACTGGACAGAAGAGCTGGCGCGGGCGCTGCACGACGGCCTGTGCATTCCGGCTCATCCGTTGGCTCTGAACGAACGCAGGGAGCTGGATGAGCGCTATCAGCGGGCGTTGACCCGCTATTATGCGGCTTCGGGCGCCGGCGGCATCGCTATCGGCGTGCATTCGACGCAGTTCGAAATCCGCGATCCGAAGCACTCTCTCTATGAGAAGGTGCTGGCCTTGGCCGCGGAGGAGGTCGAGCGGGCCCGGCTCGCGAGGCCGTTCCTGATGGTCGCCGGACTATGCGGGCGGACGGAGCAGGCGGTCCAGGAAGCCGAGACGGCGCGCGGTCTGGGCTACCATGCCGGTCTGCTGAGCATGGGCGGGCTGTCCGGCTATACCGAGGAGGAACTTCTGGAGCGGACGAGACGGGTTGCCGCGGTCATGCCGGTGTTCGGCTTTTATTTGCAGCCGTCGGTGGGCGGCCGGGTGTTCAGCTATTCGTTCTGGAGAGCGTTCGCCGACATTCCCGGCGTCGTCGCCATCAAGATGGCGCCCTTCAACCGGTACCAGACAATCGACGTCGTGCGCGCGGTATGCGAGTCGCCGCGGCGCGACGAGATTGCGCTCTACACCGGCAACGACGACATCAATGATCTGCTGACGGTGTTCCGGTTCCAGGTGAACGGAGAGACGGTGGAGAAGCGCATCGTCGGCGGGCTGCTCGGCCATTGGGCCGTCTGGACGCGCAAGGCGGCCGAGCGGATGGCTTCGATTAAGTCGGCGCGGGGCTTCCGGCACGATCGCTACCGAATGGTTGACCCGCAATATCGAGGTGACCGAGTGCAACGCGGTGCTGTTCGATGCGGCCCATCAGTTCGCCGGCTGCATTCCCGGCATTCATGAGGTGCTGCGCCGGCAGGGTCTGCTGCCGGGCATATGGTGCCTCAATCCGGAGGAGACGCTATCTCCCGGCCAGGCGGAGGAGATTGACCGCATCCAGCGGGATTATCCGGATTGGAGCGATGATGCGTTCGTGAAGGCGCATCTGCAGCAATGGCTGTCCTGAATGCGATTATGATATGATACGGGTATCTGCATGATGCGGACAACAACTTCAGTGAATGAGTGGGGTCGATAGCTATGCCGGACATGACCGGACAACCCGTATCGGATCGCATTCAGATTGGACTGGCCGGCTGGGGGGATCATGAGATTTACCCGCCGGGAACGAAGGGGACGGAGAAGCTGGCGGAGTACGCCAAGCGGTTCCCTGTCGTCGAGATGGACAGCTCCTTCTACGCGATCCCGTCGCCGGAGCGGATGGAGAGCTGGGCGGCCCAGACTCCGGACGGATTCCGCTTCGTCGTCAAGGCGTACCAAGGGATGACGGGCCATACGCGGGGCCAGATCCCGTACGATAATGCGCAAGCGATGTTCCAGGCCTGCCGGGAGGCGGTCGAGGTGCTCCATGCCGCCGGGAAGCTGCATTCCGTGCTGTTCCAGTACCCGCCCTGGTTCCACTGCGTGCGCAAGCATGTCGACATCCTGCGCCGCACCCGGCAGTGGATGGGCTCGCTGCCGGTCACGCTTGAGTTCCGGCATCAGAGCTGGTTCGCGCCGGAGATGCGCGAGCGGACGTTGGCGTTCATGCGCGAGGAAGGCTGGATTCACAGCGTCTGCGACGAGCCGCAAGCCGGAGAAGGCTCGATTCCGATTGTACCGGTGCCGACAGACAAAGGGCAGACGCTGATTCGCCTGCACGGCCGGAACGCGTCCGGCTGGCAAGCGCAAGGCCAGGCGAACTGGCGGGATGTCCGCTATTTGTACCGCTACAACGAGCAGGAGCTGCTGGAATGGAAGGAGCGGCTGCTGGCGATGCTGGCCGAGACGGAGCAGTGCTGCGTTATTTTCAACAATAACTCCGGCGGGGACGCCGCTCCGAATGCGCTCCAACTGATGCGTCTGCTCGGTATGGAACCTCCATCCATCGGACCGGAGTGGGAGCAGATGAGCCTGTTCGGGGATACGCCGTAACCGAAGCGGCGGCAGCGATCCGCAACATTAGGGAAGGGATGGTCTGAGGGCCGTCCCTTTGCTGCGTGGCCAGAATTGCGGGATGGGGGAGGTTTCATTTCCGGATGGATGGTGTAAAAAGGACATAGGCACGATGACGAAGCCGCACCGCGGAATGAGACAGCCATGAACAGGAGGCCAAGCCATATGACGACCGAACAGATGATGACATGCATCCGGGAATGCCTTGAATGCATGAAGAAATGCAACCAATGCTATGATGCATGCCTGCAGGAGGAAGAGGTGAATCCGATGACCGCCTGCATCCGGCTGACGCGGGATTGCGCGGACGCCTGCGTCCTGGCGGCCCAATTCATGACGCGGAACAGCGAGCATTTGAAGGAGGCCTGCGCGCTGTGCGCCGATATTTGCGAGCGATGCGCGGAGGAATGCCGGAACCATGCTTATGAACATTGCCAGGCCTGTGACGAGGCCTGCGAGGCTTGCGCGAAGAAATGCCGCGAGATGGCGGCCGCATAGGCGAAATGGTGTTAGGGATGCGGACAGTTGCAAGTCTGCAGCCCCGGCTCACCAGAACTCGAACTTCCAGGTCTCCACTTCCTCCGCGCCGTAACGATTCAAGCAGTGACGCCGGAACCGGTCCCACGAGAAGGCACCAGTGGTTGATCGATTGCGGCGGACTGACGCAGCTTGCCTTGTAGAACACCTACTTGCCCGGATCGGCCCGTCAGCAAGGAAGGCATGAAGCCCAGTTCCACGAAGGGCTTGAGGCCGCCGGACAGCGAGAAGTCGAACAGTTGATCCGGGAAGCCGAACAACTGGTCCACGAACCGGAAATGAAACCTGGGCCGCCCGCCTCGTCCTCATCGCAGACCATCATCTCCTCGTCGAAGATGCCATGAAATCGCAAATAGCGGAAGGGGTACCCTCGCTGCACATGCCGCAGTTGATCCTGAACATCGACATGAATACCTTCCTTGGCTTTGCCGATCGTGATCTACTGCTTCCACGTATGCCGGATCGACTCGACAGGGACGGGCAGGTCCATACCGCAGGCGGTCTCTCCCCCCTCGCAATATCATCATCCGCTGCACCAAGCGATTGGCTGCGCTGCAAAAACGGATTGATCATCCTCAGCACGCTGGATGGATTGAACGCCAAATAGTTGGCCGATGTCTTTTTCATCTGCTCCACCAAAGCTGCAACATCTCTCGCACCTCCGGTCATCTGCTCCACCAATACTGCAAGAATGCAGCATTTTCATTGACACGAGTATGAAAAAATAGGATTGCTGAAAAAATACAGCAATTCCCCTACCGCAATGCGTAGATACCGTTCAAAGTGGCGAAATGATGCAGTTTTGCAGGATTTTCTCGGAATTTCGCCTCTTCAGGCTAAAAATGCTGCGCCTGTGCAGCAATTTCATGCGCGGACCAGCCTGCTGCATGCGGGGACCCGCTTGCCCTAACCTTTTCTGCTTTCCCGGCCCGGCCCTTCCTAAGAAAAAGACGGCCGACAGGACTTTGTCGACCGTCTGGAACAAGAGGGGCTTGCCGCCCCCCTTGTCTATGTTTGTTATTTGGATTCCGATCCGACGGTGAACCGCTGCTTCAGATGGCGAGGCTGCTCGATCTCGTCCACGACGGCGATTGCATAGTCGGCATAGCTCACATAGCTTTGTCCCGCCGCATTAATGAGAAGCTGATCTTTGCCGGTTACATACTTGCCTGTGCGCGGTCCTTCCGGATCGAAGAAGGCGGAAGGGCTGATGAACGTCCAATTGATGGAGCTGGCGCGCAGATCCTCCAGGTTCTGTCCTTGATTTTTGGCGGTTGGAAGGTATTCCGCCGGGAAGTCCGGCGTATCCATGACACGGACCGTTCCTTGCTCATCGGCGAACAGGCTGCCCGCTCCGCCCACGACGATCAATCTGGTGTTCGGGGCATCCTTCAGCGCTTCGATCAGCACCTGTCCGGCTTCGACATGAAGATGCTCGCTGCCCGGCGCAGCCCCGAACGCATTGACGACGACGTCGAAGGGCTGCAGGTCGTTTGCGGTAAGCTGGAACACGTCCTTCTCCAATACGCGCGGGGTGGACAGATCCGCGAGCTTCGACGCGTCTCTTACGATCGCCGTTACTTGATGTCCACGCTCCAATGCTTCTGCCATAATGCGTCTGCCGGCTTTGCCGGTCGCTCCGATAATTCCGATGTTCATGGAAATCGCTCCTTTTCTTGTCCGTTAATCATTAAGCTACCTATGTTGTAACCCATTCAGGTACAACATATTCACAAAAATCACTTTGCATCAGGCCTATGAAAGTCTTTTGTTGTAACTATTATAGTTACAACTCGTCGCGGCTGTCAAGCTTCATTTTTCATTGATTTCCTCGACTGCGGAGCAGTGGCGGATGCAGGCCAGCCCCGGTTCGGACTCGCGGCAAGAGCGCCTTATGCAGGCGCGCTTGATTTTCAGAAATTTTCTCTTCCCATTCCAGCGAACTTGTTGTATACTTCTCGACATATTCATTCGACACAATGCGCCTTCCTTTGCCGATGCCAGGCAGGGAAGACGCCTATTATTAGCAGCGACTCTTTATTCTCGTATATGTGCAGGAATCGGCCTGCATGTTTCTACCCGATCACCGGAAATGATTGGACTACGGGAACCCGATTCGACAGCTTGCCGCGAGGGGCGTCCGCGCCGCTTGGCCGGCTTGCTGCCGTTGTCGATCATGCCGCAGGCCGGCGTGATGCGGCCGGTTCCCTAAGCCTGTGCCTCTCATTTCCTTGCGGAATGCGTGGCGCGGGCTTTTTTGTCATTGCAGGGTGTATCGAATGCGGAAAAGACGGACAGGCTGCAAATATCGAAGGGGGAACATGATAAGTGAAACGGCTTCAGGACAAAGTGCTGCAAGAGGGATTGGTGCTAAGCGACCGCGTGCTCAAGGTGGATTCTTTCTTGAACCATCAGATGGATCCGGTGCTTATGAAGGAAATCGGGGAAGAATTCGTGAAGCGCTACGACGGCGAACGGATTACGAAGGTGCTGACGATCGAATCGTCCGGCATCGCGCCCGGCTTAATGACGGCGCTGGTGCTCAATGTGCCGCTCATCTTCGCGAGAAAGCAGAAGTCGCTGACGCTGCGCGACGATATTTTTGTCGAGAAGGTATATTCCTTCACGAAGCAAGAGACGAATGAAGTGACCGTATCCAAAAAATTTCTCTCGCCGGACGATCGCGTCCTCATCATTGATGATTTCCTCGCGAACGGCGAAGCGGCCTCCGGTCTGGCCCGCATCGTCGAGCAAGCCGGGGCGGCTGTCGTCGGCTTCGGCATCGTGATCGAGAAGTCGTTCCAGCCTGGCCGCGATCATTTGCTGGCTGCCGGCTACCGCGTCGAATCGCTGGTCCGCGTCGCCTCGCTTGAGGCCGGTGCCGTGACCTTCGTCGATGAGGCGCAGGAGGTGGCCGCCGAATGAGCATGGTGGACAACAAGGTGTTCCAAAGGCACCGCCACCCGCTGAAGACCTTCTCGCTCGGTCTCCAGCATGTGCTGGCGATGTACGCCGGCGCGGTGATCGTGCCGCTGATCGTCAGCAGCCAGCTCGGCTTCACCCAGGAACAGACCACCTACCTCGTCGCGATCGATCTGCTCATGTGCGGCATCGCGACGCTGCTGCAGGTCTTTACGAACCGCTTCTTCGGGATTGGCCTGCCGGTCGTCCTCGGCTGCGCCTTCCAGGCGGTGATGCCGATGATCGCCATCGGCTCGGAGTACGGCATACCGTATATTTACGGGTCGATATTGGCGATGGGGCTGTTCGTCATTCTGTTCGGCGGATGGTTCGGGAAGATGATTCGCTTCTTCCCGCCGGTCGTGACCGGGTCGGTCGTCACCATCATCGGCATTACGCTCATCCCGGTCGCCTTCGGCAATCTGGGCGGGGGACAGGGAAGTCCGGACTTCGGCAGCCCGGACAATCTGCTGCTCGGGTTCGGCGTGCTTATTTTTATCGTGCTGCTTAATAAATTTTCGCAAGGCTTCATGCGCGCGATCTCGGTCTTGATCGGACTGCTGATCGGGACGCTGGCCGCAGCGCTGATGGGCAAGGTCGATATTGCCCCTGTGCTGGACGCAAGCTGGTTCCATGCCGTGCAGCCCTTCTATTTCGGGACGCCCAAGTTTAATCCGACCGCGATTTTGACGATGATTATCGTCGCGATGGTCGGCATCGCCGAGTCCACCGGGGTATTTATGGCCCTGAGCAAGATCGTGGACCGCGATCTCGATTCGCAAGATTTGGCCCGCGGCTATCGGGCCGAAGGGCTGGCCATCTTCATCGGCGGATTGTTCAATGCGTTCCCGTACACGACCTTCTCGCAAAATGTCGGCCTCATCCAGATGAGCCGCGTCAAGACGCGGGACGTCATCGTCGTCGCGGGCGGCCTGCTCATGCTGCTCGGCTTCGTGCCGAAAATCGCGGCGCTCACGCTGCTCATTCCCGATTCGGTGCTGGGCGGGGCGATGGTCGCGATGTTCGGCATGGTCATCTCCAGCGGTCTGCGCATGATCGGTTCCCAAGTCGACCTGAACCGTCACGAGAACCTGTTCGTCATCGCCTGTTCGGTCGGGATGGGGCTTGGCGTCACGGTAGCGCCCGGCATCTTCGACAGTTTGCCTGACACGGTGCGGATTCTCACCGACAACGGTATCGTCGCAGGGACGTTCACCGCGCTCGTCATGAATCTGCTGTTCAACGGCGTGAAGCCGCAGCCGGCGGAGACGAAGACGGAGGAGTCCGAAGAGGAGACCATTGTCGCCTGAAGTTGAAAAATAAAGCAAAGCCCCGCATCCTTCTTCCGGAGCGGGGCTTCTGTTATTGCCGGATTATTCGGCTTCCGTATAGGCGCGGTTGCGGAAGAACAGGGCGAGCGTGCCCGGGCCGGAATGGGCGCCGATCGCGCAGCCGATCGAGCCGGTCATGATGTTATGCATGCCGAACCGTTCGTTAATGATTTGCTTCAGCATCTCCATCGCTTCCGTATCGTCGCCGTGGGCGATGCCGATAAGCTGATCCTTGTCATCCAGATTGGCGCGCTGCTCCATCAGGTCGGCCAACCGCTGGATCGATTTCTTTCTTCCTCTGACCTTGTCCACAGGGATAAGCTTGCCCTCCTCCACATGCAGCACCGGCTTAATGTTCAGCAAGCCGCCGATCACGGCGGAAGATTTGCTTACCCGTCCCCCGCGGTACAAGTATTCCAGATCATCCACGGTGAAGACATGCTCCAGCCCTGCGGCCAAGGCTCGGACCTTGGACGCGAGACGCTCGCGGGACATGCCTTCGGCCGCCCAGCGCGCCGCTTGCTCGACGACGAGGCCGAAGCCCATGGAGGCGCATTTGGAATCGATGATATCTATCGCCGCGTCAGGATAATCCTCCTTCACCATATCGAGCATCATCCGCGAGGATGCGTATGTACCCGATAGCTCGGAAGAGAACGCAATGTAGATCGCTTCTTCGCCCGATTCCGCGATGGCCGCGAAGGTCTGCTGGAACCGTTCCATCGGAACTTGGGATGTTTTGTACACGAGCCCCTGGCGCATGCCGTCGAACATTTGCTTCGGTTGTATCGTAACGCCGTCCTCGTATTGATTCTGATCGAGGGTTACGATGATCGGCAGCACCGTGATGTTCAGTTCCTCGAGGACGGACCGGGGAAGATCGATCGCGCTGTCTGTAAGGATTCGAACTTGATTCATGAGGATACCTCTCCTTAACAAGCTTTTTCTTTTATCATACCATGTCTTGGCCAGATTCGATGCGAAAAATGCGTGCCGGCGAAATCCCGCGTCATATTTGGCGCTCCTGCCTCATACCCGTAAACGAACCGGTTGCGGGGGTATCCTCGCGCGGAGCATGAGGAAGGAGAGTGAGAGGGAGCATGGCGAAAAACAAACGGGGAAAATCGCTGTGGAAGGTGCCGGCGCGCGGGAGAGGAACCTGTCCCGTCTGTTCGAGCACGCGAATCAAGCTGCTGTACAGCCGGACGAAGTCCGACGGCAAGGAATTGAAGGTATGCAAGAAATGCTATCAGGCCGTCCAGGAACGGATTGACGCCTGTACCGGCTGAAGGCTGAGGGCCGGCACCGATGCGGGGCCAGGGGCTGAGTATGCTGGTAGACGATCACGAAGCTTTTTTTCTGCCGGAAAAGGCTAATGCCCGCGCTTTGCGTCATTCTCCCTTCAGCTCAGTCTCGTGCAGCGGCTGAGGGAAGGGGGGGAGAGAGACGGGAGATGATTCTGCTTCGGGCTCCTTCCGAGCCCGAAGCGGGTCCCCCTTATTGGGGGACTGTATCAGTTCCTACACCATTCGATTACTGTGCCGCTTTGGCAATCGAACGGAAGGCGAGGAGCGTCTCATATTCATTTTCCAAAAACTTCGGATCTGTGCTCGTCTTGACGATGCGACTCCAGCTTGCTGGTCGACATAAATATACTGCCCCCAAATGCCGATGGCGCTGAATTCCGTGCCGTCGCTTCCGAGCGGAACCCACCATTGATATTGATAACCGAATTCTGGTGACGCAATTCCGGGCTCAAGCTGCTTACGGTCCGGCATGACCAATTCTTTTATATACGAAGGTATTACTAAAATGTAAAGTCCCATACAGGCAGACCGCCCCGTCCGAGGCTCATTAATGCGAGATGAATGGCGCTTGTCTTATCCATGCGGGATCCTCTAGCTCGCGGATGAGAAAAGCTGCAATATCGGAGTTCGTTATCGACAATCCGGGCATATCATGCAGATCGACTTTGATATTGCCTTTGCAGGGTCCTTCCTTGACGAACGGCAAGCGAATAAGCGACCAATCGATATTCCGGTTCTGCAGGAGGATATCCAGCTCTTTGCGCTTATCCGACATCAACTGGGGAAAAAGCAGATCGAACGCCCGGGCTCCGATCCGGTTGGCAAGGCGCTTCTTGTCTCCCGGAACGTCAAGCGAGCCCCCGCTGACTCCGATGTAGCGCCGTATCCCGTATTCCTGCATCACTTGAAGAAGCTGCGAAGTAACGATGCTGTAGATCGGGACGGCCCTAACGGGCTGCCCCAATGTATTGATGACGGCATGACAGTCTTGCAGCAGATCGCGAACCGACTGAATGTCCTGCGCGTCTCCCTGCCTGATTTCGATTTGTTTATCCGCTGAAAGCATGTTTGCAGCCTGTCTTGTCAGCATCCGTACATGATACCCTTTTTCGGCCGCAGTGCGCGCAATATGGCGCCCGACCGTTCCGTTGCCGCCGATCAATGCGATGCTTCGAATCTGTTCCATAATTCCTCCCTTCTGGACTCTGTGCGACGTGCTAAGTCCGGCCGAAAATGATGACAACGTCGATAGTAGTTTACATAATGGTAGATTACGTATTGGCTAGATTACGTCTATGGTAGATAGGTACGATCCTGCAGGAGGAAGGTTCCGGTAATTTTCTGCGGGCGCTATGTCGGGAGCCGGCAGCGTCGTCCATCCCTTAATGGTTTACAGTCAACGGATAAGCGCCACATAGAGTTGTAGCTTGGTGAAACGGCTGCCCTGACCTGACGGGATAGTATGACTGAGCGGGATAGTGAACGTATGGCTGACCAAATGGGATAATGAACAGAAGGAGGAAGGCGACAGAGAAGAGGCGCTGAATCAAAGCGGACACTCGTTTTTTTGTGTCAATCGTCTGTGAAAATGTCACTTTAACTGTGCTATGAAAATGTCACTTGTGTGATCAGAGGTCAGCTTTACCAGGTGACCTCTGCATAGCTATTATGTTGTGAATACATTGCATCTTGGAACGAACTGTTTTTTGTGGTACGCTTATTTTTAGTGGTATCATACGTGGTTTTCCACGGATGATTCTGGGCGGGTTTGCGCGGGGACGCAGAACTCGCCTTTTTTGATCAGGACTTCTTGCGCTGTGGCTTGTTAGTTTCTTTCCGTGCCCAGGGCTGGCCTTGGTGCCACAATAATACGTCCCCTGTTAACGTCTCCCGCACTTCAACCGTCGTTTTTGCATCTAGACGAAGGGAAGCAGGCTGGGCAAGGGTATAGCACTTTCCGTTGTACGATAGGGTGTTTCCGGTCCCGAGTTGCCGATAATTGCGAAGCGTGAACACATGATTTAAATCGATAGATGGATCAAGTTTCAGGTAAGCCGAATCGGTCATTTTAGGCTCTATAGCAAATTTGTGATTGTGCTTCTGCAATAGGCTAGGCAGAGCCGCGTTCGCCTCTTCCAGCGTCTTGATGCCAAGAAGCCGCAGTTCGATCACCAAGCGATCCTGGAAGGTTTGCCAGAGACGCTCTACCCGTCCCTTGGCTTGCGGTGTAATTGCCTTGATGTGCTCAATATGCAAGTCAGCCATCGCTTTGCCGAAGTGGGAGAGCGGTTTGGTCTCCCCAGCGAGCTCTTGCTCGAGCGTCAGCTTTTCGTTAGGCGACCGGAAAATCGTATGCCGATCACTGTAGAGCCCAAGGGGAATCCCGTATTTTTCTATTCCTTGCTGCATGACAAGGGAATAGGCCTCCCGGCATTCGTTCGGACGAAAGACGGCACCGACAACCGTACCTGTTGCATCGTCAATCGCAGCATGCAGCGTAAAGGACGGAGCCCGATCCTCCAACCATGCATAAGGAGTTGCGTCAATCTGCCACAGCATGCCGGCTTGCGGTTTGCGTTCCCGTGGCGGATGGGCTTTACTGCGGCGCCGTTGCTTGGCCTGCTTAAGCCCACTAGCCAGAAGGATACGTCTCACGCTGGAAGCGCTCAGTGTCAACGATTCACGCTCCTGCAGAAGCTCTGCGAAGTGACAGCAATTGCTTCCGTAATACTTGGCTGTGTACAACTCAATGACTCGTTCCTTCACTTCATTGGGTAGGGCGTGGCGTGGCCGTTTCCCCCGATTCTTGTGTATAAGTTCTTGTGCCCCTTTTCCGGATTGGTATTTCTTCTTCAGCCGAATGACTTGGCGTTCTGATAAACCAAGCGCTGCCGCTCCCTCCCTATTGGTCATCCGCCCATCTATGATTTTCTCCACAACGGGTACCTTCTTCATTTTTGCTTTCGTCAATGTCATTATCTCCTGTCCCATAGTGACATTATCTCAGAACAGTTATAGGGTGACATTATCACAGAAGAACAACAAGAATGGAACGGAAATGTTGATTTCTCGGCTCGCGCACGATATAATGAACGACATTAACCGCATATCAAAAGACGATGATCGGGAGAGTACCGTACGTGGAGCCGTCAGCAGAGAGCCGGAACAGGTGGAAGCCGGCACGGCAGCGTCAGGGAAGCGGACCCGGGAGTTGAATGCCTGAACCGAAGCCGCCGCGCAACCTGGGGGAGGGGCGGGAAGTAGGGCATTCCGGCGCAGCCGTTATTCGGGAATAAGGGGAACCAGGCATCAGCATGCCCGGTTCAATGAGAGTGGTACCACGGATCCAATGCCTCCGTCTCTTTGCAGACGGGGGCTTTTTCTATTTTCATGAACTTGTAATGGAGGTTGTTGTCATGTTAAAACACGCTGCAGCCGAGCTGCTGCAACCATTCGTGCAATTGCCGATGGAGGAGCTGCTGCGCAGTCTGGAGCTGCCGCCGAAGCCGGAGCTGGGCGATTATGCGTATCCTTGCTTCCCGCTGGCGAAGCAGCGGAGACAGGGCCCGCCTCAGATTGCGGCCGAGATCGCCGCGCAGGTGAACGAGCGGGGCCGGGACGGCGTCCGCGCCGAAGCGGCCGACGGATACGTCAATCTGTTCTTCGCTCCGGCCATCCAGGCGCCGAAGCTGCTAGAGCGCATGCTCCAGCCCGATTATGGACGCTTGCAGACCGGAGCCGGCAAGCGGGTCGTCATTGACATGTCGTCCCCGAATATCGCGAAGCCGTTCGGCATCGGGCATTTGCGCTCCACGGTCATCGGCAATGCGCTGGCCAATCTGTACAGACAGGCCGGGTATGAGGTGGAGAAGGTGAATCATCTTGGCGATTGGGGCACCCAATTCGGCAAGCTGATCGCCGCTTACAAGCATTGGGGCGATGAAGAGGCGCTGCGCCGCCAGCCTATAGAAGAGAGTCTGAAGCTATATGTGAAGTTCCATGAGGAATCGGAGCGGCAGCCGAAGCTGGAGGACGAGGCGCGCGAATGGTTCCGCAAGCTGGAGCAGGGCGATGCGGAGACGCTCTCCTTATGGTCGTATTTCGTCGATGTGAGCATGGAGGAATTCAACCGGGTGTATGAGCGGCTGGGCGTTCAGTTCGATCATGTGCTTGGCGAGAGCTTCTACAACGACAAGATGGGGGCGGTCGTGGAGCGGCTGACCGAACTTGGCCTGCTGGAAGAGAGTGATGGCGCCATGGTCGTCCGTCTCGATGAGGAAGGCATGCCGCCTTGTCTCATCCTGAAATCGAACGGCACGACAATCTATCCGACGCGCGATCTGGCTACGGCGATCTACCGGAAGTAAGTGATGGGCGCCGACAAGCTGCTGTATGTGGTCGGCGCGGAGCAGCAGCTTCATTTCCGCCAAGTGTACGCGGTGCTTCGCAAGATGGGGTATGCCTGGGCGGAGGATTGCGAGCATGTCGCCTTCGGCTTGATGACCTTCAACGGCAAGAAAATGTCGACGCGAAGAGGCAAGGTCGTCTTTTTGGATGAGGTGCTGAATGAGGCGGTCGGCAAAGCGATGGCGATTGTCGAGGAGAAAAACCCGCAGTCTCCGGACAAGGAGAGCATTGCGGAGGCAATCGGGGTCGGGGCAATCGTGTTCGGCGATGTGAAGAACAGCCGGATGCTGAGCGTGGACTTCCAGCTGGACGAGGCGCTGCGCTTTGAAGGGGAGACGGCCCCTTATATGCAGTACACGTACGCGCGCACACTGCGTCTGTTGGAGAAGGGGCAGGAGATCGCTACGGGCGCACAGGACGATGCCGCAGCAGCCGCTGCGCCGCTTCCGGGCCTGCATTTGTCCGGCCCGGAAGCATGGGCTTGCGTGAAGACATTGTCCCAGTTCGAGGAGACGGTCGCCGCCGCCGTCCAACACAACGAGCCTTCGCTGTTCGTGCGCATGCTGTTGGAAGTGGCGAAGCAGTTCAACCGCTTCTATCACCATGAGCCGATTCTGGTGGACGATCCGGAAGCGAGAAGAGCGAAGCTGGCGCTGACGTCCGCCGTCTCGAGCGTGCTGCGCCAAGGGCTGCACATTATCGGAATTCAGACGCCCGCATGAATATAGCGTTTGGGACGTTACGGATTACGGGCCGCTGCCTCACCGAGGAGCGGCCCGATACATGCGGGGAATAGCATTAGTAAGCGCGATTCGTATAGGAGCTCGCCCCGTAGGACGGCTGAACATAGCTAAGGTTGGCGGCGCTTTGCATCGAGTGCTCCATTTGCTGGCAGAGCTGGGTTACTTGCTGCATTTGCTGCATCGCCGTCTGATGGCCTTGCAGCGCCGTCTGGATAACTTGCACCGCTTGGCGCTCGCGCTGAGCCAGCTCTTCCAGACGGGAAGCGTTTTGCTGCTCCTGCTGCATCAATTGCTGGTACATTTGCGATGCTTGTTGCGTTTGGCGCATCATTTGGGTAATGATTTGCTCGCACTGATTGATTTGGGAAGAGATAGATGCATTGTACATCGTGTGTGCCTCCTAAGTGTTGTTGGTAGTTGCATACTTGGTTAGTGTTGCGCATGCATGAGAAATTATGCATAAATCAATTTTTTTACCGCTTCAAATCGTTACATGCATATGAAAACGCTTTTATAGATTTTGGTCAGACCGTTTTCTATAATAGAGTCATATGATTTCATAACGATGACATATGGATGGAGGAGTGGCAATGATGACCCACAAACTGCGCTGGGGCATACTCGGGTGCGCCAGCATTGCGATGCGCGCCGTCATCCCTGGCATCCGGGCTTCCGAGACGGGGGAAGTGGCGGCAATCGCTAGCCGCGAGCTGCTCAGAGCGGAGGAGACGGCCCGGAAGCTCAACATTCCGCAGGCGTACGGCAGCTACGAGGAGCTGCTCGCCAATCCGGGCATCGACGCCGTCTATATTCCGCTTCCGAATCATCTTCATATGGAATGGACGATCCGGGCGGCGGAGGCGGGCAAGCATGTGTTGTGCGAGAAGCCGATTGCGCTGACGGCCGGCGAGGCGAAGCGGATGGCCGCGGCTTGCCGGGAGGCGAACGTGCTGCTGGCGGAAGCGTTCATGTACCGCCACCATCCCCGCTATGCCCGCATTCGCGACATTATCGGGTCGGGGGAGATAGGTGAGGTGCGCGGCATTCACGGCGCGTTCACCTTCAATAATGCCGGCGATGCCGGCAATGTGCGGTACAAGAAGGAATGGGGCGGCGGATCGATTTATGATGTCGGCTGTTATCCGATCAGCGCCGCCCGGTATGTGCTCGGCACGGAGCCGGTCGCTGCCGCGGCGCAGGCGTTCTTCTCCCCGGATCACGGGGATGTGGACATGATGGCGTCCGGGCTGCTGGAATTCCCGAACGGGGTGGGCTTGACGTTCGATTGCGCCATGTGGGCAGCCTCCCGCAACACGCTGGAGATTCTCGGAGCCGACGGGCGGATCGTGCTGCCCTCGGCCTTCGTCGGCAATCCCGCGTTTACTGTACACGGCGTGAACGGAACGCGGGAAGAAACGCCGCCGGAGCTGAATACCTATGCGCTCCAGGCCGACAATTTGGCGCGGGCCGTCTGGGGCGAGGAGAGCCTGCTGTTCGAGCCGGAGGATGCCGTGCTCAATATGAAGGCGATCGAAGCCTGCTTGGCCTCCGCCCGGGAGCGGCGGCGAGTCGTCATCCATGATAGGTGATGGACAGGGGAGGAGGATACCGAATGAAGATGCTGGACATCCAAGGGCTGGAGCAGCCAGTATCCCGCTTAATCATGGGCTCGGACTTTTTTACGCCGGAGACGTATGATCATGTGGCCCAGGTTCTTGATGAGTTCACGGAGCTGGGCGGCAATACGACGGCCTACATTTATTGCGGAGGCAAGAGCGAGCAGGCAATCGGCATGTGGCTGGAGGAGCGGCGGAACCGGAAGGACATCCGGATCTGGACGAAGGGGGCCCATCCGAATCAGCATGGCAAGCAGGTGAACCGGCAGGCGATTCGCGATCAACTGGAGCAGAGTCTGGAACGGCTGCACACCGATTATGTCGATCTATACGCGCTGCATCGGGACGACCCGGACGTGGAAGTGGCCGTCATTCTCGATATCTTGAATGAGCTGGTAGAGGAAGGCAAAGTCCAGGCTTTCGGGGGCTCGAATTGGACCTGGCACCGGCTGGAGGAGGCGAACCGGTATGCGGAAGCCAATGGTCTGCGCGGGTTCTCGTTCAGCAGCCCGAACTTGAGTCTGGCCAAAGCGAAGGAACCGTATTGGCCGGACTGTATCAGCGCGGAAGCGGAGACCATCGGCTGGCACCGCCGTACGGGGCTCCCGCTTTTGTCCTGGTCCTCCCAGGCGCGAGGATTTTTCACGGGCCGCTATACGAGAGAGGATTGCCCAGACCCGGATCTTATGCGTGTCTTCTACAATGACGCGAACTGGGAACGATATGATCGGGCCAGCAAGCTCGCCGCGAGCAAAGGAGTCGAGACGATTCAGATTGCCCTGGCTTATGTCCTTCATCAGCCGTTCCCGACGGGAGCCATTATCGGCGCCCGGAACCGCGAGGAGCTAGAGTCCTGCTTCGCGGCCGCACGGCTGTCGCTAACCGAACAGGAAATCGCCTGGCTTGATTTACAGCCCGCCTAAGTTTGCAACCTTAAGAATCACCCGTTGTCCCGTCAGGGAGGGCGGGTGATTTGTCGTATGTAGGCGAGGCGGAAGATGGGACAGCGTATGACGAGGCCCGTAAAAATCGGTCTCCTGCGAGGAATCGACAAGCAAAACGGGACAAACCCTTCATGCAGCAGCTGCTTCTCCACACTGGCGAAGGCCGTCTTTTTCATCGAAAAGGGAAAGATAAACTGATGCAATGCGTATGTAAAGTTTTCTCCTCTAACAAACCCTTGACAATCAATCGCGAATGTGAAAAAATCTAACTAACGTTAGTTAGGTACAAGGAATGGGGGAATGGCGCATGACGGCCAACCGTATTTTGGAAGCTGCGTTGGAGCATTTCGCCGCGAGCGGATACGAAGGAGCCGCTCTGTCCGATATCGCCCGCCAAGTCGGTATTCGAACGCCATCGATTTACGCGCATTTCAAGAACAAGGATGATCTATTCTTGAGTGTCATCGACAAGGCGGTCGCGGATCAATTGGAGCGGCTGGCGGATTATTTCGCTCAGCAGGGGGAGCAGAAGGCAATTGATGATCAGCTGTATGGCCTGATTGTCGATTACGAGGAACGGTATCAGAGCGACAGCAATGTGAAGTTCCTGCTTCGCATGATGTTCTTTCCGCCGCCGCCGCTGCTGGGCCCGGTCATTGATCGGGTTAATGGCTATCTGGACGAAATGGAACGAATGCTGGCCGGAGTATGCGAACAGGGAATGACGAGAGGACAACTGGCCAAGCTCGAGCTGAACACCGTTATCGCCGCCTTCATGTGCTTGCTGGACGGGGTGCTGGTGGAAATGCTGCTGGGGGGGCCGGTGCGCTTCAAGAAGAGGCTGGATGCGTCATGGACGATGTTCCGGCGCAGCATCGCCCCGTAATCGGGCGGCGATAGATAAGCCATACTACGTAGAGAGCCGGGCAACAGGAGAGGTGAGACGATGAATATTCATTGGGTCAAAGTATTTATCGCTGCATTTTTTGAAGTGTTTTGGGTCATTGGCTTGAAGCATGCCAGCAATGTATGGGAATGGATAGGCACAATAATCGCCATCCTCATCAGCTTCTACGTCTTGATCATGGCGGGGAAGAAGCTGCCGGTAGGCACCGTATATGCGGTGTTCGTCGGTCTGGGGACCGCCGGAACGGTGTTCTCCGACATTGTTTTCTTCGGCGAACCGTTCAGCGTCTCGAAGGTTCTCCTTATTCTCTTGCTCCTGGGCGGAGTTATCGGCCTGAAAATGGTTACGAAGGAGAAGGACAAGGAAGGAGCTGAGGCATAGATGGCTTGGATCTCGCTGCTGCTGGCAGGGATATGCGAAATGGTTGGGGTAACGATGATTAACAAATTCCATGCGGAAAAAACATGGCAGTCCGTCATATATATGATGATTGGTTTCGGAGCGAGCTTCGCCTTCTTGGCTTATGCAATGGAGACGCTTCCGATGGGGACCGCCTATGCGATCTGGACCGGTATCGGCGCATCGGGCGGCGCCATTGCCGGCATGCTGGCCTACGGCGAATCGAAGGATTGGAAGCGGATTGTCTTTATATGCATGGTGCTGGGAGCAGCCATCGGTTTGAAGCTTGTATCTTGATCTAATGTGATATTGTCAATTCAGCGCCAGCGTGCGTTGCGGGTAATCCCGGTCTATGTGGCCGGGATTTTTTTTGTTGGTCGGGGGGCGGATGGGGTGTTGCGCTGCTCTTTAATCCACTCTCCCTTCCAATCAGCAGCCAGGATTTATCACGTTACATGGAAAAAGCCAAAAAAGGGATAATCGTATCTTCTTGGTTTGTCGAATGGGTCGGGTACTCTGTAAGCACGCTTATGCTCATTCTCCCCTTGACTCAGAAGCATGCATGAAAAGCGGAGATGAGGATTCAATTAGGCGGCCGCGCGCGCTGTTTTTCAATAGACCAGAAGACACAGCCTTCCCCCATGGGGGCTCCTGTTCCTTAACTTTGAAGGATCAGGATAGTCTGTGCTGATGGAACGGGATACCTATGCAAAGGCTGCTGACGGAACGGGAGAGTGATGCAAAGGCCTGCTGATGGAATGGGATAGTGGAGCAAAGGCTTGATGAAGAAATGGGGGAGCGATACAAACGGCCGTGCTGACGGAGATGGATAGCGATGCTTTGGCTAGCTGACGGTAGGGGATAGCGGCAAAAAGGCCGGAAACGAGAACGTACGAGAACATAGTGTGAACAGGATGAGAACGTAAGAAGGAATGCGAAGAAAAATTTGGTTACCAGCAAACTTTTTCCTCGTCCAATGAATCTATTAAGTAGGTACATAAATGAGGAGGAAATTATACTATGGCATCCTATCGAAAAATGAGTGCCATGCTGGCCGTATTATGCATGCTGGTCATGACATTGCCGGCGGGCCGCTTTCCTGTCGGACGAGGAAGGGAATCAGGCGCAGGTGAAGGGCGAGACCGGGGAAGTATCGATGGCGGTCCTGCATATGAAGGGGGAGCAAGTCGGAGAGGCATTGAGGTCGGCTGCTGTCAAGGCCGTGAAGGAGCTGGAGCCGGCATGGAAGAACGTCACATTCAATCATGCGCAGCGTACTTATCACACAGACCGTGAAGTATATACTTCCTTGAGCGGGGATTCGTTCTCGGTAACTTTTGATGGCGGCGATGTATCGAGTATTCAATTGACGTATTCCTATGCGAATATGCCCCAGGCGGTAAAAGCAGGAGCAGAGCATTTGCTGAAAGTATTGGGTAACCAGTCTTTTTCCGTCAAAAAAGCGGTGATGTACTCTTCGCAGAATAAGCTGGAGTGGAGGCTCGAGGCAAGGAATAACAGCACCAAAAAAAGTGTTCTTATCTCGATCAGCGCCGTTGCCGGGGAAGTGGCCAGCTCTCGCTAGCTCTCAAAGTCGGTCGAGTGTTCAGGATAAGCCGCAGCACGCGGACAAAGAGAAGCGGCAAACGATGGAGTGGGCGACAAAAGGAAGGCAAGGCCACGGCCGCACCAAAACAGGCGAGCTCTGACATTCAATATGGACATATAAGAAAATAGGGCATGCATTTGCTTTCCGGCGGGTGCGTGCTTTTTTATGAAAAAACTTGAGTTATCCGGCATAATGCTTGCCGCACTTGGACCAGTTGGGGCACCGGCAGAGACTAACGCGCCAGCCAACGGATCGAAGAAGACGGCACAGAAGCAATCGCAGGCAGGGAACACCATTTCGGAATTGGACGCGAAGCTGCTGGAAACCGCTCAGAAAACGATGCGCCAACTGGCGGGCAAGGATGTAAAATTGGCGAGCGCCACGGAGTTGAACGGCACATGGTTCATTTACCCGGACGGGGGAGTGCAGTCGGGACAAGTCGTTATGAACGGGAAGACAGGCAATGTAACAAGCGCCCGTGCTGAGTTGTCGTTTGGGGATTGGAGTGCTACGATGCAGAAGCAGGCAATGGATGCGCTGAAAAATATTGATCCGGCCAGAACGTTCACGTTGGACAAGGTACAGCGTAACATATCATTCTTCGGCACTGAGGATGATGGCATTATCCATACTTATGTCAGAGGCAAGGATGCCAATGTTCAGTTTGCCAACGACAAGCAGACGTATGCCAGCGTCGCTTATGACCCGGGGGCCGTCGATGAGAAAGTGCGTCAGACCGCTGAACGCGCAGTCCAGGTTGGCGGACGAGCGTTCGAGGCGAAGCGGGTATCGCGTACGCAAGGCGAAGGCCGGGATGTATGGCGATTCGACAGCGAAGCCACAAGCAAAGGCTCGATTTCGGTAACGATGGGCGCAAAAACGGGGAAGGTATGGGGCATTTTTAATTCCTATGATTCGACTCCGATGGATGCGAAAGTGAATAAGCAATTCCTGCACAATGTGAAGGAAAAGGATGCGGTATCCGCGGCAGCCTCCGTCTCGAAAAAAGTGTTCGGCATCGATGTGCAAGGCTACGCGGTCAAGCGTGATATAGAGCTTGCGAATGTGTTCCATTTCACGAAGCAGGGATCTCCTTCCATTGAAGTCGGGCTGAATATGAGCAAACAGGCGACGCTGTTCCGAGTCACGCCAGTCAAAGCCAGCAGGATGAACTAGCGTAAAAGCCCGGCGTTCGGCGTGATGTGATGCGAACCGTATAAAAATTTTTTTGCTTCAAAACTATTTGTGGCCTCCGCGCATCTAAGTGATGACCCGAAGGAGGAGGAATTATGGATCAGAAGATGCTGATTATCCGTGCGCAGCAAGGCGATTCGGACAGCTTCGCGCTCGCGGTTCAGCAAATTCAAGACCGATCGTTTCGCATCGCATACAGTTATTTGCATGATGAGGGAGCCAGTATGGATGCGGTGTGCGATGCCGTAGAGAAGGCGCTTATCAATATCAAAAAATTGCGAGATCCGGATAAATTCAATACATGGTTTACGCGAATCGTGATTAATCAATGCAAGCTGCACCTGCGGAGAACGAAGTCTATCGTCTATACCGAGGATGAAGTGGTGATGGGCTGCGCGGCTAGCCCGCTCACGGATGGAATGCTGGATCTGCACGCGTTGTTGCACAAGCAGCCGCCATTGACGCGCATGCTTATCCAGATGAAATACGTGCAAGGATATACGCTGGAAGAAATCGCAGAGATGACAGAAATGCCGATCGGCACCGTAAAGACGAAAATCTACAATAACGATTAAATTTTTCAAGCAGCAAATGGTTCCTGAAATAAAGGAGGCAAGATGCTAATGGAGTACAGGGACGAGGAGATTGAAAAGATGCTGGAAAACTTGCCGGAAGTTCCTGTACCTGCTGAATTGTCACGGCGGATTACGGAGCGCATAGACAAGACGGTGCGCCGCCGCAGCAGAACGAAAGTGTTGCGCCGCAGTATGGGAGCGGTCGCTGCCGGCTGGGGAACGAGCTGGAAAGTTATATGGCGACACTTCCGGAGTTGGACAAAGTGCATTTCTCGGACGGCAGTACCAGTTCGACGACGTACCCGGTCGATACGGCGGAGGAGATGAACAAGCGGGGACAGCAATCGGATGATGTGGTTACGCGGACGTATGACAAGCCGCTCTCTCCGGAGTTCGTGGAACAGTTAAAGCAGGGCAGCGAAAATTTGACCGTTCGGCTGACGAAGGTGCGGCGGAACGAAGAGTACAAGGTCGTCGAGTCGGAATCGGAAGACATTCAGGTTCCTTTAGGGATCGAAAATATAAAGCCGACCCAACGTGGTCAGGGAAAATTTGATTTTGCGGGACGAGAGGGGCAAAGTATACCCGATTCGTCAATCCGGCAATCTGCGGGAGTTGGTGAACGGCGTCAGCCGCAGCAGATGACGCTGGAATTGAAAAGATTATATGTCACCGATGCCAAAGCAACAAGCGCGTTCCGCGTCCGTCCGGACGGGAAATTCCCGCAGAAGGTTCCGTATGAAGGCAAGGATATTACGATATTGGGCGCCGATTATGACGACAAAGGGGTGCTTCATCTGAAGGTGCAGCCGGACGAGGCGGGGAACAATCCTTGGCGCAGCGCTTTCCTGACTTTTGAGCCCTAAATAGAAAAAGGTTAGAAGGGCTGGCCTGTAAGCACGCTGCTTATAGGTCAGCTTTTTCGTTGTCATAGACCTATTTCTGTCACTATCCGCGTATACGCGAACATAAATAATAGAGAGGAGTATCCGAGGAGCGGATTTCGGCGCCGGCAGGCTGCAGGCCTCGACGCCTCCAGCAAGGCGCAGCGATGGGAGGGTGCTTGATGATTGGCTTTTTGATCTGGGTGCTGAGTTGGGTATGCTTGTTCTGGATAAAAAAACGACATGCGCTTGACGGAGCGGCCGGAGCGTGATACGCTGGCTTTGTTTTTATTAATCGTAATAATTACTAAATAACTGGAATAGTATAGGACAAGCTCTCCATTCGGCCTTCGTCGTCCCGGAGAGAAGCGGGAAAAGAGGAGGTAACTAGTTATGAACGTCCTGTTCCGTTACGGAACATATGCGGTGACGGTGGTCTGCGCAGCCATGCTGTATCTTGTATTCACGAATCAGAGCCTGGCTGGCGTATCTGTTCCGGTCGATCCGGATTTTCTGAGCGGCGTAACGACAATCGGCATCAGTCTGGTCATCGAGGCGCTGCCTTTTCTTATGCTGGGCGTCGCGGTGTCGGCCATTTTGCATGAATTCGTGCCGGAAGGGGTCATTGCGCGCTGGATTCCGCGTCATCCGCTGGCCGGAGTCGTGGCGGCGTCTCTAATCGGAGTGCTCCTGCCTCTGTGCGAATGCGGGATGGTGCCGGTCGTGCGGCGGCTCATTCAAAAAGGAATGCCCGTCTACATCGGGGTAACGTACATATTGGCTTCGCCGATTATCAACCCGATCGTGTTCGCCTCGACGTCGATGGCTTTCCGCAGCCAGCCCGAAATGGCTTATTATCGGATGGGGCTGGCGTTCGTCATCGCGGTCGTGATCGGTCTCGCGCTGTATGCGACCGTTAAGCGGAATCCGCTTAAGGATGCGGCGGGGGAACAAGAATATGCGGGAGGCTGCCGGCATGGGGGACATGAGCCGCATCAAGCCGAACATCAGCTTCCGGCGAAGGCCCCGCTGCGAAGGAAGCTGCAAGCGAGCGTCTATCACATGGGGGACGAGTTCCTCGATATGGGCAAATATTTGTTAATGGGCGCGTTCATCACGGCATTCATCCAGAACGGCATCGGGCGGGATTGGCTGGCTTCGGCAGTGCCGGAAGGAGTTGGCTCTCATCTGTTCATGATGGGATTCGCGTATCTTATCTCGCTCTGCTCGACATCGGATGCGTTCATTGCGGCCTCGTTCAGTTCCTTGTTGGCGCCAGGAGCGCTGCTGACCTTCCTCGTCTTCGGACCGATGCTGGATCTGAAGACGTCGCTCATGCTGGCCGGCGTCTTCCGCGCCCGGTTCGTCGCCGGACTCAGTCTCCTGATCGCGGTCACGGTGCTGGCCTGCTCGCTTCTATGGCAAGCTCTGTTCCTGTAAAATCCCGCTGATGCCTGGCGGGGAGCCCTTTATTTTATCCCGATAAGTCCAGCGGTATGATGTCAAGTCCCTGATTTATGAGAATTGGAAAATTTCCTTGGCGTGCAGCAGGATCAATCCCAAAAAAGGCATCACCAAACTAGACCCAGTCGAAAATTAAGTAAAATACCATAATTTAACTGGGAATTAGAGAAGAAAATTCTTGAGCCAAGGCATTATTGCTCTGTCGGCTTCACCTTCCTTCTGGGCGTATAGAGTTGGTCGTTGCGTAGCAGCACATCGACCAGACGCACAAGTTTTCTTGCCGTTAAGACGAGGGCACGTTTGTGTTGATGCTTAGGGACTTCATTGAATTTCTTCCGGTAGTACTCCCCGAATTCCGGGTCGCGGTTTTTTACCGAGTTGGCAGCTTCAACAAGGTAGTAGCGAAGGAATCGGTTGCCGGAACGAATGCGCTTTGTATCTTCCGCCTCGAAGGAGCCGGATTGGTGCTTGCGCCACGTCAGACCCGCATACTTGGCCAAGGCGGCTTGATCCGTGAAGCGGTCGATGTCGCCGATCTCGGCCAGGATGCCTGCGGCATAGACCCGATCAATGCCCGGAATGGAACGGAGGCACTGGCTGCTGGAAATGCCGTCTAAAATGCGCTCAATCGCCTTGTCGAGCTCTTTAAGCTGACGCTGGATGCTCCGGATCGACTGAATTGAGGTGCCCAGCACCAAATCAATGGAATCCTCGACAACCTTCGAGAGGCGGTACGAGGCCCGAGCCGCCTTTTGAATACAGCGGGCGACGTGTTCGGGATCGGGGAAACGATTTCTCCCCTTGTCCTTTAGATAGTCAGCCAAATGGGCGACATCCATATTCCCCATCTCATCCAGGCTATACTTTTCCGAGAGCATTTCCATGATGGCATGGCCGAACACGGAACTGTCCACTTCCGCGCGAAAAGCATTGCACTTATAGAACAGATTTTGCAAAAAGTATTGCTTCTCGCGGGTGAGGTTGTGTACGAGATGGAATCGCATGCGAGTGAGCCGCTGCAAGGCGATGTACTGTTCCTGCATCACGATAGTCGTCGTGAGTCTGCCAAAACGCAGGCGGTCTGCAATGATCCAGGCATCGATGCGATCGGTTTTGTCCAGGTCGGCATAAGCGTCTTTGAATTTGTTAATCAGCTTCGGATTAATGGTGAACACCTTGGCATTCAATTGTTGAAGGGCCTCATCCTCATGCAAGTACATGGCTGGATGCCAGCTGTAGACGGATGTGGCTTCAAGCCCGATATGAACCTCAGAGCAGGCTGTCTTGACCGCAGCAGAAATGATGCGATCCCGCAAGTAAGAGGCGCCGTGCAGATTGTTGGTGGTCTTGAAGGTCTCCAGGGTGTCGCCATCCGATTTCATCAAACAGGCTTCCAGTTCTTCGGAACTGACGTCAATACCGACAAAAAGCTTCAAGAGAATTCCTCCTTTCTATAAGGGATTCAGGGAACGGACTCTCCGGACTGTCTCCGGCGGACTCGCCGATCAATCACCCTCGCATATGAGAACACGCTTCGGTTCATGAGCTGCCCCGACGCTGCTACAGTCGGGCATGAGTTGCCGAAGGGAACAGCCAGCGGGTAAGAAGTGCAAGCGAGTACCGGAGAAACAGACTTAAAAAGTAGATTGGACTACAGGAGTGAAACGAATTTCCCCGAATGGAACCCTAAGTTCCATTGTCCGGAGACATTCCGGAAAGTCCAGTCCCCATATTAATTTTCAATGTGCAAGCTGGAAATTTTGAAGGCATTCTATGTTCCTATAAAGGACTGGAAAAAGACTCAAAACTGCCTTTAGGAAATACTATACGAGGAGTAATTCGCATGTCCCTACGGAAGCGCCCATGGCGGCAGGCGCTGGTCTATTTGCTGCAGTCGGTCATTATGTTCGCCTGGTCCTTATTCATCTTGTCTCTGTTCTGGCAGGACAAGGTGCAGTATTATATCGCCCCCCGCATGGAAATCTGGGTGCAGTGGGGAACCGCTGCCCTCTATGTGCTGGCCGCTTTCCAGCTCTATCGGGCGCTGATCCTGTTCTTCTCGCCGGAGGAGGAGGCCGGGCATGCGGATTGCGGCTGCGATCATCACCCGGGCGGCTTCCGCATCGGAAGGCAGGCGGGCTGGTCCCTTGTGTTTGTGCTTCCGCTGGCGGCGGCCGCGCTGCTGCCGGTCTCCCCGCTTGGCAGCGCGATGGCGGAGAAGAAGGGCGTGCAGTATTCCATCGCCCAGGAGCGGACAGGCGGCCCGGAGCGGGTTCGGATGCCGGGCACGGCGGGACGGTCCTCCGGAGCCCTCGCGGAAGGAATGTCTTCGCCGGAGCTTCCGCTTGTGATGGTGGATGAGCCCGGGGCGACGCCGCAGGAAGCGGGGGAGCCGGAGGCTGGCGGGCAGGCCGCGGAGCAGGAGGAAGAGATGCTGTGGGACGGCCGGTTCCCTTATGACCGGTACACGCTGATCTATGCAAATCACGCGGCCAAGCTTATTGACGAGCAGGAGATCAAGATTCCGGAAAAGCTGTTCATCGAGACGATTACGACGCTTGATCTATATAAGGAACAGTTCCAAGGGAAAAAGATTACGCTGCGGGGCTTCGTTCACCGGGACGAGGGGATGGGACAGAACCGGTTCGCCGTCGTGCGCTTCGCCCTGGAATGCTGCGCGGCCGATGCGTTCCCGTACGGCATCATGACCGAAGTGCCCGCTGCGGCACGGTTCGCCGATGACAGTTGGGTTGAAGTGACCGGCACGCTCTCGAAGCTGAAGCTGGACGAGGATACGGAAGTGATGAAGCTCGAAGCGGAGAACGGCGGCATTCGGCTCATCGAAGCGCCGCCGGATCCTTATGTATATATGAACGCGGACTTTTATTTCGATAAAAAATAAAGCGGGGGCGGGCCGGATGAAGGCCCGCCTGAAGCCGTTTGTCTCTGGGCCGGGGGACAGGCTGGGCTTCCGCATTGACGCAGCGAGGGAATGATGGTAATATACCCATAGGGGTATACAGCGAAATGATAAAGGAGGAGCTGCGATGTTTGGATGGCTCTTCAAGTCCCGGGCGAACAAGCCTTCTTCGATTACGGCGCAGCAGCTGGAAGCGCTGCTGCCGCTGCAGGACGCGGTCATCGTGGATGTGCGCGAACCTTGGGAGTATGCCCAAGGCCATATTCCGTCCGCGTTGAACCGGCCTCTGTCCGGGCTTGCCGCCAAGGTGAGCGGCATCCCGCAGGGGAAGAAGCTGTACGTCATCTGCCAGAGCGGGATGCGAAGCGCCCGGGCGGCAGGATTGCTGCGGCGGCATGGTTATGCGGATGTCGTCAATGTGCGCGGCGGCATGAACCGGTGGACGGGACCGCAGAAATAATCTCTTTTTTTACATTATTATATACCCTATAGGGTAACTGGGGAGTGGATGGATGATGAAACAGCGCAAAATTGTGATTGTCGGCGGAGTGGCGGGCGGCGCGACGGCGGCTGCCCGGCTGCGTCGTCTGGATGAGCACGCGGAGATCATCATATTCGAGCGAGGGGAGCATATTTCGTACGCGAACTGCGGGCTTCCGTACTATATTGGAGGCGTCATTCCGAAGCGGCAGTCTCTGCTCGTGCAGACCGCCCAAGGCATGTCGAAGCGGTTCCGGCTCGATATTCGGACAGAGCAGGAAGTGACGGCCATCGATCGCGAGCGCCATATGGTCTCCGTTCGGAACGTCAAGACGGGGGAGCAGTACGGGGAGTCGTATGACACGCTGATTCTGTCTCCTGGGGCGAAGCCTATCGTGCCGCCGATCGAAGGGTTGAATGAGGCGAAGCAGACATTTACGCTGCGAAGCATCCCGGATACGGACCGGATTAAACGGCATGTGGACGAGACATCGCCGGAGCGGGCCGTCATTGTCGGCGGGGGCTTCATCGGCCTGGAGATGGCGGACAATCTGGCCCATCGCGGCATCGCGGTGACCGTCGTAGAAATGGCTGATCAAGTCATGGCACCGCTCGATCCGGAAATGGCGGCCATCGTGCATCATCATCTGCGGGACAAAGGAATTGAGCTTATATTGGGGGACGGGGTCAGCGCGTTCCGGGACGAGGGGCATTCCATCGTTCTCGCCAGCGGGCGCGTGCTGCCGACGGATATGACCATCCTGTCGATCGGTGTCCGGCCGGAAAATGATCTTGCTTGTTCGGCGGGACTGGCGCTCGGCGAGAGAGGCGGCATTCTCGTCGATGAATATTTGCGCACGGAGGATCCCGATATTTGGGCCATCGGCGACGCCATTGAAGTGAAGGATTATATTCACGGCACGCCGGCGATGGTGCCGCTCGCTTGGCCGGCGAACCGTCAGGGCAGACTGGTGGCGGATAACATCTACGGGAAGGGACAGACGTACCGGGGCACGCTCGGGACCGCGGTGGCGAAGGTGTTCGATCTGACGGTTGCGGTGGCGGGCAGCAATGCGAAGACGCTGCAAAAGCTGGGCGTTCCGTATGAATCCGTCCATATTCATCCGGCTTCCCATGCCGGATACTACCCTGGCGGGTCTCCCATCTCGCTCAAGCTGACCTTCCATCCGGAGACCGGCGCCATTTATGGGATTCAGGGCGTCGGCAAGCAGGGCGTGGACAAGCGGATCGACGTGGTGGCCACCGCCATCAAGGGCAATCTGACCGTGCATGACCTGCCCGATCTTGAACTGGCCTATGCGCCGCCATATTCGTCGGCGAAGGATCCGGTCAATATGCTCGGCTATGTCGCCTCCCATATTGTCGACGGCGATGTGAAGGTCGTCCACTACGACCAGATTGACCGGATGGTCCGCGAGGGCGCCTGCCTCATTGATGTACGGGAGTCCGCCGAGCGGGAAGCGGGCTATATCGAAGGCTCGATCCATATTCCGCTGGGCGATCTCCGCAGCCGGCTGGACGAGCTGCCGCGGGATCGGCCGATTGTCGTCAGCTGCCAGGTCGGGCTGCGCGGTTATCTGGCAACCCGCATCCTGGACCAGCACGGCTTCGAGAGCATGAATCTGAGCGGCGGGTATAAGACGTACGCGGCCTATTATGAGGGCCGGAATCCGGCAACCGCCTGCGCGAAGTAAGCGGGAGGCATAATCGTCCGGGCAATCACAGAGTATCGCATAGGGACAGGGGCGTGATGGCTGATCACGCCCCTGCCCGCGTTGCAGGAAAAGACGGGACGAACGCTGGCAATCTGTGGTAGGATGTGGAAAAGGGGAGGCGGAGGAATTGTGATGACAGCGGAACTGTTATATGACCCCAGTGCGAGGCCCGATAGCGGCGAAGGCTCGAGGCTCGCTCGGCCAGCCGGGCGGGAAGCTCCTCCGGGCCGCGGCGGCGCGTCGAATGTCATCAGATGTCCTTAATGTAGCCTGGCATCGCTCCGGCCGCTATGCTAGAGTTACAGTAGAAGGGACAGATGTCGGCCTGGACGCCGACGCGCAGGCTCCCGGCTTATGGGGATTTTGTGCGGACGCGAGATGCCTGAGCGGGATGGAGAGTTTCTTTTTGGCGAAAATTGTTACCGATAACTCCGTCCCGGCTTAGATGTTCATTCCTTATTCCGGCTGCCTCGTCCCGGCCAGCTACGCAGATCTACAGCAGATGAAGGAGCGAATAGACATGAAGCAGCACAGTGCATTGCAGGGCATTATTCCGCCGGTCATTACGGTATTCGATGAACACGGTCAGCTCGATACCGCAGGCATGGGGCGGATGATTGACTTTTTGACGGAAGCCGGAGTTCACGGCTTGTTTTTTCTTGGCTCGGCGGGTGAATTCTTTCACATGTCGGCTGAACAGCGCAAGCAAGCCGCTGAATTCACGATCCGTCATACGGATGGGCGCCTTCCGGTTCTCATCGGAACCGGATCGAGCCGCACGGACGAAGCGATCGAGCTCAGCCGCCACGCCGAGTCGGCCGGCGCAGATGCGGTCGTCGTCCTCAACCCGTACGCCGCGAAGCTGAGCGACGATCAGCTCTACCGTCATTATGCCGACATCGCTGAATCGGTGTCGTTGCCGATATACATTTACAATTATCCGGGACTGACCGGGCAAGAAGTGAAGCCGTCCGTCGTGGCGGCCTTGGCCGCGGCCTATCCGAACATTGCCGGAGTCAAGCAGACGGTCCAGCAGATCGAGCCGATTTTGGAGGTGATCCGCGATGTGAAAGGGCAGCGTCCGGAGTTCGCGGTGTTCGCCGGCTACGATCATCTTTTGCTGGACACGCTGATCGCGGGAGGCGACGGCGCGGTTCCGGCGAGCGCGAACTTCGCGCCGCATCTGACATGCGGGCTGTACGAGGCATACCGGCGCAGCGATCTGGCGGCCATCGCCGATATTCAGCGCAAGCTGTTCCGAATCGTGACGGAGGTGTACCCGTTGGACGCCCCGTTCTTCCATACGATTAAGGAAGCGGTCCGCGCCTCCGGCGTTGATATACCGGCCCATGTCATGCCGCCGGCCCGGCCCCTGGCCCCGGAACTGCGGCGTGAGCTGCGGCGGCTGTTGGATCGCCATAAGCTGCTGCGTATCCGTCAAGGAAGCTGAATGAAGAGCGGCTTCCCGACAGCCAGGGAGCGGCTTGAGAACGAGCCGGGTCCCGTGCTGCGGCCATGAATCCGGCCGAAATGCTGAAATGCGGCGAGCCCTTGTCCACTCCCGTTGGACCAGGAGAGCGGCTTTTCTGGCGTTCAGGGAAGGAAGGCGTTCCTTCCGCCTATCACAATTGTTAAGCTCTTCTTCATCTTTTCTTCATGAAATGTTAGCAGGCTGTTCATCAGCGGCAGCTATACTGGTAGTCATATTCAAGCTGCTGAAGGGGATTGGTCTTGTTCGGAGCGAGCAATGAAGAAAGGGAGGAGCTTATGAATCGAAGTGTACGCAGTCGGATATGGGATCGTCAGCCTCGAGAAGCCCGGGAAGCACGGGAAGCCAGCCGCATGGCAGAGAGGCGAGGGGGAGCCCATCCAGACGCGGCCCGCTTCCTGTGGAAGCTGTTGTATATCGTTGGCATTTGCTTATGCGGCGCTTTTGCGCTCACCATGTGTGGGTTGGCCGCCTTGCGATTCATTATGCATACGATCGAAATTCCGCCGCTGTGGAAGCTTTACCGGTTATTGTCTTCAATCATGGGTTTGGAAGGAATGGCGCTGCTGGCGACGGGGGTGTTGTTCATCGCGGGCCTTCTGTGGCTGCTCGGCGCCGAAGCGGTCTATTACGGGCAGATCAAGGACAGCCTCGTCCGGCTCGCCGATGGGGAAGAAGCGAGGCCGCTTCCCGTCAAGCGATCGGCGGCGGAGCTGGGCGAAGCGGCGGATGCCGTCAACCGGCTGTCGCAGCAGATGTCTGCGGCCCGGGAGAACGAGCAGGCTGCGGCCGAGCGCATGAACGCGCTGATGACCGAACTGTCGCATGATGTGCGCACGCCGCTGACTTCGATTCTGGGGTATTTGCAGCTTATCGCGGAAGATGGCTACCGGGATGAAGTAGAGCTGCGCCACTATATACAGGTTGCGCGCGACAAGGCGCTGCGCTTGAGCCGGGCGGTCGATCGGCGGTTCGAGCTAGCGAGACTGCCGCAGGTTCCCGAACGGGAAACGTGGCATCCCGTCGATGTGCGCCGGCTGCTGCTGCAGCTCGCGGAAGAGTACCGGTCCCGCCCGCAGCAGCCGGGGCTCGCGATCGCGCTGAACTGCGCAGAACTCGGCGGGCAGCCGATGATGATATACGGGGACGGGACTCGGCTCATGGAAGCGTTCGAGATTTTGATGGCCGAAGCGGCGCGTGGGGGCCGGCCTTCCGGGCCGATCCGAATCGGCCTGTTCGGGGCTGAGGAGGAGGCCGTCGTGCATATTCGGAACGACGGCGTTCCCGAGGCGGAGGCGCCGCGCCGCGAGAAGGGCATGCGCCGGCCGGCTGACCGACCGCCTGCGCAGGATGAACGGTTTGGCGGCGGTTGGGCTGACGTCCGGGGTATCGTGGCCTCGCATGGCGGAACGGTTGCCGTATTCGGCTATTATCCGCGCGCCGCCTATGAGGTCCGCCTTCCTTTGCTGCGTACCGGGGATGCCGCCGAGGCTTGACTTGGCCGGCCCGTGAAGCGCCGGCGGATTGCCTTTTCCCATCCAAGAGGTCAATGTTATAATGGAACCCAACTTAAGATAATGAGGTGAATCACCCAATTGCTTAATGAATGGATTCCTGCCATGTTAGAGTCTACGGATTGGAGCCGGTGGCTTAGCGCCGCCGGAGTATTGCTGCTGTTTTTGCTGTTCCGCAAGCTGTTCACGAACTATCTGTTCGCCTTGCTGATGCGCGGATTGTCGCGATCGAAGGGGGCCACGCATTTCTTGAGGGCGTTCGAGAAGCCGATGCAATGTTTTTTCGTCCTGATCGGCATCTATCTGGCCTGCAAAATGGTCCTTCCTCCAGGCGGAGCCTTGCCGCTCGCCATCGACAAAATATACCGCAACGCCTTCATCGTCCTCATCGCTTGGGGACTCTACCATATGGCGGCCCGGTCATCCAGCATGTTCACCGGGCTGTCTGCGCGGCTCGGGCTCGATGAGTCGAGCATGCTGATTCCTTTTTTGTCCAAGGTGCTGCGCTTCCTCGTGATCGTCATTGCCATTACGATGATTGCCTCGGAGTGGGGCTACAGCATTAACGGCGTCGTCGCGGGGCTTGGCCTGGGCAGTCTGGCGATCGCGCTGGCCGCGCAGGACACGCTCAGCAATTTTCTGGGCGGCATCGTCATTATTACGGAGAAGCCCTTCTCCAAGGGCGATTGGATTATGACCCCGAGCGTGGAAGGGACAGTCGAAGATATTACGTTCCGCAGCTCGAAAATCCGCACCTTCGCCCATTCGCTCGTCACGGTGCCGAATGCGACGCTGGCGGGCCAGGCGATTACGAATTGGAGCCGGATGGGCAAGCGGCGGGTTACGTTCACCTTGGGCGTCGCGCTCGACTCGGATCGCGAACGGCTGCGGGCGGCCATCGCCAAAATGGACGCCCGCCTCCGGGAGAATGAGGCGGTCGATCCGGACGTCATCATGGTCCGGTTCAGCGAGTTCAACGAGAGCAGTCTGGGCATCTTTTTCTATTACTTCACCAAGACGACGGTATGGGCCGAATATTTGAAGCATAAGGAGCAGATCAATCTGATGATTATGGAGGTGCTGGAGGAAGAGGGAATCTCGCTCGCGCTGCCGAGCCAGCGGGTTTATGTGGAAGCGGCCCCTTCACCGCAGCGTTTTCCGCTTTAGGGCTATTAGGTCCGGCCATTTGCCCAGCATGGAAGTGCCGGAGTGCGTCAATGAGAGAATGATTCGGTTCTTGGAAGCTTGAGAGGATGCAGGGACATAGCGAATCGCAATCATGGATGGAAAAGGGGGACAACGCAATGATGGAAATAGTTGTCATCGCGGACTATGACCCGGGCTGGGCACGCGACTACGAGCAGGAGAAGCGGGCTATCGAGGAGGCGCTCCCGGATATCGTCGTAGCGGTGGAGCATATCGGCAGCACCTCGGTTCCCGGACTGGGCGCGAAGCCGATCATTGATATGATGGCTGGCGTTCATCGACTGGAGGCGTTGACCGAGGGGCATATCGATCGCCTGGCCGCGATTGGCTACGAGTATGTGCCGAAGCCGGATTGGCCGGAGTCCCGATTTTTCCGGCGCGGCCCCTGGCGGGCGGGTACGCATCATTTGCATTTTTACCGGCAGCTGGGAAGCGCACTTGCTGTTCCGCGATTATTTAAGGTCCCACCCGGATGTCCGGGAGCAATATAGGCAGTTGAAGCTTGAGCTGGCGAGCCAGCATCGGCATGATCGCGTCGAGTATACGCGGCGGAAGGCGCCATTTATCGAGCGCGTGCTGCGCCTGGCGCGCGAAGAAGACCGAAGCCCGTCCTGAACCGGACGGGCTTCGTCGTGAGCGGCGTTCCTGCCCGGCTCGCGGGTAGGGCTGGGAGTGTCGGCCGGGGATAACGGAATGTGCCGGCGCTCCCTGATATCATCCCCTTGATCGCGCGGTTGGAGGCAGCTCTCCGAGGCGATTTTTTTGATTATCCCTTTTGTTCAGTTATTGTTTAGTATATTTGACTAAGATGAAAGCGTTCGTGCCTTTCGAATTAGGTCTCAGGTCTGAAGCAAAAGGCGCAGGTTGTTTCTTTTTCTCCCCCGTCCCTTTATAGTGAAGATGACCGTATGGTCGCGTGGCGAGATCCATGGAGGGAGCAGCAGGCTGCGTAAGGCGCTTCGGCATTATCGATGCGGAGACAGGAAGGGACGAGCCTGGCCGTTCCGCCAGGGGGACATGCATGATTCCGGCGTGTCTGATGGATGAGGGGGTGGCCGCTGCGGTCAAGATTGCAAGGGGGAAGGAATATGAAAGCGATCCTTGTCGATGATGAAATGCTAGCGCTGCGACGTATGGAAAAACTATTGAAGGAGCAGGATGGAAAGGAAGTGCCTATTGAAATTGTCGGTTCATTTCAAAATCCGCATCTGGCATTGAAAGCGGCGGAGCGGGAGACGATTCATCTTGTCTTCCTGGATATCGAGATGCCGGAAATGGATGGAATGGAGCTGGCAGAATGTCTGTTGCGCATTCAACCCCACCTACATATTGTATTTGTGACGGCATATAACGAATATGCGGTTGAGGCATTCGAGCTGAATGCGTTAGACTATTTATTGAAGCCGGTGCAGCGGACCCGGATCGAGAAGACGCTGAAGCGGCTGGCCAAGCCGGCGCAAGCCAACGATGCAGGGAAGCACAGTCAGCTTGAGGGGATGCTGTGCACATTGTCCTATCTGCATTATATTACTCCCCAACAGGAACTGAAGACGTTTCATTGGCGGACGGTCAAAGCGCAGGAGCTATTCGCCTATCTGCTTCACCATCGGGAGCAGACGCTTCGCAAAGATACGATTCTGGATTTGCTGTGGCCGAATTACCGCATTGAAAAGTCATCAGCCCATTTACATACGACGATTTACCAGATTAGGCAGGTCATTAAGCAGAGGGCATTACGAATCCACATCAAATATATGGATGAGGGGTACCGGCTCGAATTGGGCGGCATGAAGCTGGACAAGGAGGAATGGGAGAAGGCGATGCGTCTGGCCCCGCAGGTGTCTCCCGAGACGATCCAGGAGCATCAGAAGCTGCTGAACGCCTATCGGGGCGATTATTTGGCGGAGCATCAATATTTGTGGGCGGAAGGCGAGCAGGAGAGGCTTCGGTTAATCTGGTTCAATCATGCGAAGCAGGTGGCCGAATGCTTGATGCGGATGAACGCATACACGGAAGCGATGCCCCTTTACAAGCAGATCCAGGAGAAGTATCCGTATACCGAGGACAGCTATTTCGGACTGATGAAAATTCATGCGCAGTTGGGCAACTACGGGGAAGTCATCAAGCAATTTCAACTGCTAAGCCACAATTTAAAAGGAGAATTAGGCATTGAACCTAGCAGGGAAGTATTTGCTTGGTACATGGAATGGAAAAACAGCATTTAATCGCGCCGACCGTCGTGGATTCTGCTTCCGCGGCGGTTATTTTTCTTGGGAAGACGATTCAGTATTTGTTCAGTAGGCCATCATAGAATAGTCGATGTTTATGAGAAAAAGTCGAAATTTTAGGTAAAAAATCCAAATCATGTGGGAGTGAAAACCAATCAACATGAAATATACGGGCAGAATAATAATGACTGCCATGACGCTGTGCGGATGGGCCGTGCTCATCGCATACCTCATGTCGGCAAAAATGATGAATCCGATGTTGGCCGTGCTCACCATTATGATGCTTGGCGTATCCTGGCGATGCGGCAAACGGTATGATGTCGTGAAGTATGAATCGGAGATCGCCCCCCTGACATTGGCGTATAACCGCAGAAGTGCCGATGTAATATTTCAGAGGCTGGCTGGCAAGCACCGCAAAAATGGACAAAAAACCGCCGTCTTTTTCTTCGACGTGGATCGGTTCAAGGAAATTAATGACACGTATGGCCACAATGCGGGGGATCGGGTGCTGCGGCTCATCTCGACCGTGCTGCTGAATAGCTGCGGCAGCGAGACCGCGCTCGTCCGGTGGGGAGGCGATGAATTTCTGTTCATGGTGCCCTGCTCCGACCGGCGCGATCTGCGCAGCATCCGCAGCCGCACCATGAACAAGCTGGCCTTGACCGCACAGCAGGCCGCGGTTCCTTTTGCGGTATCTTATGGCTATGCGTTATATCCGGAGGAGGGAACATTATTAAGCGATATTGTGGAGATGGCGGACAGTCATATGATGCGAATCAAACGAAGCAAGCTCCGCTGCGGCTCTCAGGATACCGCCAAAATGCAGCTTTCACTACAGTAGGGAGATTGGGCAAATGGCAAAACGATATGTTGTTCGACTCGTTTTTGCACTCGTGACCATTCTGTATGTTGTGTTGGCCGGCGGTTTTTTTCGGGAATGCGGGGCGTTACCGAAGCCGGTGCAGGGGGTGCTCGATCTGCGCGGCAGCGGATGGGAACATGCGGGCCTCGTCAAATTGAAGGGGGAATGGGAATTTTATCCGGACAGGCTATTTTCGAACGCTTCCCAGATCGAGTCCCTCGGCGCCAAGCCCGTCTTCATCCAAGTGCCGTGCCCCTGGAGAATCGACAGCGCATGGACGGGACCCCGGCCTTTCTCTACATACGGCACGTACCGATTGCGAATTATGCTTGACAACAGCTCGGAACAGATATTTTCATTTTATGTAAAATCCATTATGAGTTCCCACAGCATGATCGTCAATGGCCTGCGCATTGGCAGCAGCGGGCCCTCCCCGGACGATTTCCATTCAAATACGCCATACAACACCTCCTATGTTGCCTATGCACATACGAAGAGCAATGTTATCGATTTGATGATCCAGATCGACAGGCCAGACTCCGTCTGGCAAGGGGCTATCACCCGGCCGATATCGTTTGGACTGCCGCAGCAAGTGAACTTGGAACGAAACCTTGAGCTCATGCTGGAAATGGGCATTCTGCTGACCATATTGCTGGGCGCTTTTCATACGATACTTATCTATCTGTTCCGATTGCCGCAGCCCGGGTGGCAATATTTTGTTCTTTTTTGCTTGTCCGCGATACTGTTCGTTCTCATTTTCGGAGAAAGATGGGGAGCGATGCTGTTGCCGATGCTATCCTTATATTGGCGCTACAAGCTGATGACATTGGCGTCGATCGGCATGAATCTGTTCCTGCTGCTGTACGCGTCGCGAAGGCGGCAATGCTATGTTCATCCGCAGATCGCCCGATTCGCGGCATACGTCTCGATGCTGGGAAGCGTCGCCGTGTTGCTGGTGAAGAATACGCGCGGCATCATTGCCGTATCTGCGGTAACGCATGGAATATTTCTGGCCTTATATCTCTATCTTTTCTATAGGCTGGTGCGCCGTTCGATGGTTGCCGGAAAGTCGTATCCCTTTCTGCTGACAATCGCCTTCGCGGCGGGAGGGTTTGCGGTATACGGTGGAGTATTTGGCTTACATGAGTCGCTTCGGCTGAGGTACTTCAACTTTATCATCTTTATTTGCGTGCTCGTCTTCCTCCAGGCAAGACAGCATTACATTGTCTATCGCAGAGAGAAGGAATTGGCTAAAGCCTTGTCGAACCATAGGCGCTCGAATGAAGAATTTATGGCAGCGACAGCCAAGGAATTGAAGACGCCGCTGCTTGCGATTACGAATTTGGCGCAATCTCTGCTCGAAGGCAATCGCGGCAACCTGTCGGTCAAGCAAGAGGAAGATTTGCATATCGTTGTATTTGTCGCCAAGCATACGACCAGATTGGTTAGCGATCTTCAGGATTGGTCAGAATTGAAGGAAGGAAGGATGCTCATCCATGTGAAAGAACTTGATCTGAGGAGAACCGTCACCGCTGTGATAGAGATTACCCGCTATATTACAATGCCTCGCGACATTGAAATACGCAACAAGCTGGATGACGATCTGCCGCCGGTGCTGGCTGATGAGCAGCGCTTGATGCAGATCATGTCTCAGTTGCTGCATAATGCGGTGAAGAATACGAAGAAGGGAACAGTGACGGTATCGGCCCTGGCATTGGAGGAAGCAGTGGAGGTTCGTATCTCGGATTCGGGAGGCGGAATGACGCAAGCGGAGATGGAGGGCATCTTCGATGCATATGAGCAGGATGTGCCGCATCGTTCTTCTTTTTTTGACAGAAGGCTCGGTCTGAATGTCACGAAGCGGCTGGTGGAGCTTCATGGCGGAACCATTGGCGTGACTTCAGCCATAGGCCGCGGCTCAACGTTCTATTTCCGTCTGCCAATCGCTGAACAACAGCAGGGGGATGAGGGGGAACTTATGAGGAAGGAGGACGGCAAGGCGGCGGTTCCCGTGGGGATGCCGCTGGAATATGAGGAGCAGTTCGGCTGGGAGATTGCGGAAGAGATCGTGTTCGACGCCCCTTCTCCTTCTTTTACGGTAGACGAGATTGGGGAGGCCTGCATTCTTATCGTAGACGATGATCCGATTCATCAGAAGGTCTTGGAAAATCTGCTCTCCCCTGATCGCTTCCGGCTTACCTCGGTGTCCAGCGGGGAAGAGGCGTTATTGCAGATTCGGCACTTCCGGAACTGGGATCTGGTCTTGCTTAATCTGATGATCTCCGGCATGTCGGGCTTGGAGGTATGCCGGCGCATACGGGAGATGCATTCCTTGTTCGAGCTGCCGGTTCTGATGCTGACGGGACGGGGACGGACCGATGATGCGCTCGCCGCTTATTCGGCGGGGGCGAATGACTTTGTGGCGAAGCCGATAGACTCCGCCGAGCTGCGGGCCCGCGTGCGGACGCTGCTCCTGATGAAGCATTCGGCGAATGAGCGCTTCCGTATGGAAATGGCTTTTTTGCAGGCGCAAATCAAGCCCCATTTTATTTTCAACACGTTGAATTCGCTTGTCTCGCTCAGTGAAGACGATCCGGAGCAGATGCGCGAGCTGCTTGTCGAATTCAGCAATTATTTGCGGCAGAGCTTCCGCTTCGATAATGTGGAGCCATTGGTCCCGCTCGAACGAGAGCTTCAACTGGTACGTTCTTACTTATACATAGAAAAGATCAGGTTCGGGGACCGGTTGCAATTTACGATTGATCTGCCTGAATCGCATCGGCTGCGTATCCCGCCGCTATCTATTCAGCCGATCGTGGAGAACGCCGTGCACCACGGAATTATGAAACGAATGGGCGGCGGCACGATCCATATTCGCGTCTATATGGAGGACCAACATTACTGCATCGAGGTCTGCGATGACGGGGTCGGCATCTCGGCCGAGCGGCAGGAGCAACTGCTGGCGAAGAGCGCGACCAGCGGAATCGGGCTCAAAAATATTGACTACCGATTGCGGCAGCTGTTCGGCACGGGCATCTCGGTTCGAAGCGCCCCGATGGAGGGGACCTGCGTCAAATTTTGCGTTCCGTGCGAGACAGAGAACTAAGCAGGGGGCTGACGACGAGGTCATATTGACCTTAAGGCAGCCCCCTAGCTGTTTTATCAACCCAATTGAACGATTCGCTCAAGGTCAGGAGTTACAGAGATATCATCATTTTTCTTTTTTTGTGCCGCCCGTCTCTTTTGATGATAATGGCGCTTGCACAAATTTTTCGCATAGTGACGTTCCTTGCAGCCTTCTTCGCTGCACAGTCGTTGTGTTGCCATTCTAGGTCTGCCCATGAGTACCTCCCCTTGTGACTATGTATTTATACCTAATTGTAGATGTTAAGAATGAACAATTTCTGAACCAAATAAGCCAAAAGATACTGGAAAACATAAAAAAAGGATTTAATTGAATAAAAATATAAACTTTTTTTGATATCGTTAACTACAATAATAAGATTTTGTGTTGTCATTTTACAAGGAGTAAATAAAAAGTTGTGGTTCGAAGGTCTCTGGAAACGGGTGTTCCCAATATATGCCTTTCCTCTTGGATCGGGAGGTTCGATTCGAGGTTCCCCCGGGGCGCAATTTCTGATAGGATAGTCGGTGGAAGCCTTTCCATATAAATATTAAAGGCGATGGATGAAAGAGAGGTGCAGTGCGATGAGTGCAGATAATTCATCACGCAGCAGCAATGACAAGCAGCATGTAGGGGAAGATTGGTCAGCGGCCCGGGAGACCCCGAGAGGGCCGGGACAGCCATACCTCCACGGCTACAATGCCAAGGAATTGAAAGCGTGGTCACCCGACACGGATCCGTATGCCCGCTTTTTTCGCTCACGGGTGCCGCTCGCGAAGCGGATCGCGCCGTTCGCCCCGACCCAAGCGCATTCTGCGCTGACGTATCAGGCGAAGGTGATGAACTTGTCCGCCGATTACGACAAGGAGGAATGGTTCGGAGCCTGCCGCTATAATGACAGCTTCAGCAGGAATGTCCTGAAGTTCTGGCAGTACCAAGATATTTATGCGGCATGGCATGGGCTGCCGGTATATGGTTCACCGGAGGATAAGCGGCAATACGGCGTCGTGAATCTTCCGAATCCGGCGTATACCGACGCCGCGCACCGCAACGGTGTCATCAGCCTGGGCGGCTGGTTCTGGCCGCGCGACACCGATTTCGGCGAGCTGGTCGAGGAGACGGAAGACGGACGCTTCCCGGTCGCCGACAAAATGATCGAGATGGCGGCGTATTTCGGGTTCGACGGCTACTTCGTCAACCAGGAGGCGAGCATCAGTGAAGAACATGCCGCTCAATTGATGAAGATGCTGAAATATATGCGCGAGAGCGGGCTGTACTTGAGCTGGTACGACAGTCTGGCGCCGAATGGCGAACTTCAATATATCAATTTCTTCAATGAGATGAATGCGCCATGGGTTCTGGATCAGCGGGACGGCCGCCAGCCGAACGACAGCATATTCATTAACTACGCGTATACGCCGGAGCGGCTGGAGAACAGCTATGCATATGCGAAGAAGATTGGACTGGACCCGTACGAAGCGCTCTATGCCGGAGTGGAAAATGACAAGTTCCGCTTCGAGCGCGGCAATGAGCTGAAATCGATTTTCCGTGATGACGAGGCGCGCACTCCGCGCACCAGCGTGGCGTTGTTCGGCACCGATATGGTATGGTACCGCGGACCGAATCCGTCGGATCCGAAGATGCAGCAATATATCGAGCACCGCGAGCGCATATACTGGTCCGGCGCCAAGGGCAATCCGGCACAAAGCGGACGCGGCATCGGCTCGGAAGGAGAGAGCTGGGACGGGCTGGCTCATTTTATACCGGAGCGCTCAGTTATCGGTTCGTATCCGTTTGTCACGCGTTTCAACAACGGGCACGGGCTCGCCTTCTTCTTGAACGGAGAGGTGGCCAGCCGCAAAGGCTGGAACAACGTAAGCGCCCAAGAATTGCTTCCGACCTGGCAATGGTGGGTTGATTCCGAAGGGAATCCGCTTGCCGTAGATTATGATTACAGCACAGCCTGGAACGGCGGCTCGTCCATCAAAGCGGAAGGACTGCTGGAACCGGGAAGCAGCACAGACATTCGTCTGTTCAAGACGGATTTGCCAACAGATACGGACGTGTTGTTATCGCTAACCTGCAAGCTTGACTGGTCGTATGCCGGGAATCCTTCGCAGGATGACAAGCGGGACTCCGCTCTGCTGCAACTGCAAATGCTTTTATACTATCAGGACCAGCCGGAGACGCCGGAGGTTCGGTCTTTCGATGCGGTACCTGGCACAGAATGGACGACGCTAGCGATGCATCTTGCAGGCAGAACGAAGCGCCGGATCGCCGCTATCGGCATCCGCATCTCATCCGAAGCGGAGAAGAGCGTCGGGGTCAAGGTGAGCTTGGGTGAATTGAAGCTGATCGAGGAAGCGGTGCCGATGCCTGTTCCGGCTGCCCCATCCGGCTTCCAAGTAGAACATGCATACTTCAGTGAGGAGCAAGCTTCTCTCATATTGTCTTGGCGATTGGCCGATGATGGTGTTATCGATAACTTATGGTATTATGACTTGTATCGAGTGAAGGATGGGAAGCGGGAAGCGATAGGCAGAATCTTCGATGACGTGTTCTATGTCAAATCCGTCGAGCGGCTCGGAGAGACCGAGCTTACCCTCGAAGCGGTAGCCGTGAATAAGGAAGGAGTTGCAGGACCGCCGGCCGTCGCCGTATGGTCGTGGGGAGACGGCGAAGCCGTCGATGCCCAAGCTGGGCCATACCCGGCTGAGAACCTGCAGCCACAATTCAACACGGAAGAGGATATTGTGCTTGAGCCAAGCTGGAGCCGGTATTTGAATATCCGCGTCGAGCCGGCGTGGGCGGATAATCTGTCACTGACATGGACCTCCAGCAATGAACGCGCCGTGACCGTCAATGAGCGTGGCCAGATTACGGCCGTGGCACCGGGCGAGGCGATCGTCACTGCGGCTACAGGCAAGCTGGCAGGCCAAGAAGGCCCATCGCTGGAGATAAAAGTGAGTGTCGTCGCGCCAGAGGCGGCCCCGGAAGGCGGCGTCACGCTCGAAGCGGAGCACTACGACCGTTCGAACGGACTGTTTGTCCCAGGCACATATGTGCATGTGCGCGATTTGCATTTCGCCAACTGGATGGCGTTCGATGATGTCGACTTCGGTGCGCAAGGCGTGACCCGCATTACCGTTCGCGCTGCCGTATTGACGGAAGAGACACGAATGCTCATTCATATCGGCGATGCGGAAGGCCCGCTGGTTGCGGATATGGAGCTGCCATTGAAGGACGGCAAGCTGGCGCCGTTCTATCATAATTATTCAATGGAGCTGGCACAGCCGCTTACCGGACGCCAGACACTGTATATCACCTTCCAAAACCCAAATATCCGCCGTTGGCAAATCCGGGATACGGGGATTGCGGACATCGATTGGATCCACTTTTCATAAGATTACTATAGGCTGCCGACCCTGGGCATAAATCCGGGGGTGGCGGCTTTTTTATATCAAAGGGAGAGCATGCCCGCAAACTAAAGTAATTCGCAGGATTGCAAAATACAACAAGCGCATGCTCGTGTGACCCTATGTAAAGTCGAAATAGCGAGCTCGGTCATATTAGCGCGCAAATTATACAGCAAGTTCATATTACCGAGTTAGCAGGTTCGGATGACTATGCAAGAGTAAAAAATATATCCGTCCAAAAGACCAGCAAGCTCGGAAAATTAAGCGGCTTTCCGGTTGTAAGAACGACTGCGAGGAGAACGTATGGAAGCGCCGAGAAGGAGTGGCCGAATCGCTATCGACATGCACAGCTGAAGCAGCCGCTGCATAGTGCATTCGTGCTCAACGAGTGCATTATAACGAAAGCTAAATTCATCCAAATAAGCCTGCAAATATTTTGAGCCAATACCGTGAAATGTATTGTTCATCCAGCGCCAGGCTTTACGGAAGGTCTGATATAGGCGGCTATTTCGGCGTACTTGGATGTGGAATCGGTTGATGTAGGTTTCGTCTGGATTTTCCGTATGCCACGCTGCAAAATGGTCACAGCCGCTTGGCAGCAAAAGTTTTTTGCTGCAATGTTTTGGGTCAACTTTCTTCATCTTTAATAAGCCAGTATGTGCAGATGTACCCGTCACGGATTCCGCAATAATCAATGGACATTCTTTCGGATGAAGCTCGATGGGGGACCGAATGGAACGTCCGTAGAACGCCACAATGCCCTGAATAATGCCGGGTAGAGGGTGATTGGCGTCACGATGGCTGATTGCAGCTCTAATCTTATGCAGGATTAACCATGCTGTCTTGTAGGTGACTTGAATGATCGATTGCAGTTGGACGGCATTAATTCCTTTATCTGAACGGGAGACGAGCCACAGCGCGATAAGCCACTTCCGAAGGGAAGTACGGCTTCCCTCCATGACCGTTCCCGCTGTTATGGAGGCTTGATATCCGCAGGCGCTGCATTGATGGAGAGGGAGTCGGCGACTCTTGATGAGATAAGCATGGCTATGACTGCAGCGTGGGCAGACGAAGCCCTGCGGCCATTTCAGTTGAGTAAGAAATGCAGCACAGTCCGATTCTGTAGGAAACTGATGCTCCAATTGTTCCACACTGTCGATATCCTCCCAATTCACCATCATGACAACCTCCATATATTTCTGAAATATAGGATCGAGAACAAATGTTCTTTATGATTTTGATTATACCAAACATTTGTTCTTATGTCTAGCGTAAGAAGGTAATTCAAGGAAAATATCATTTCTATCCATCGTGCGGGTATCCTTAATGAACATATATCTTCACTATCCCCTTAAGACAGAAAGCAGGTTAAATTCACGGCAAAATTTTAAAACTTTTACCCTAGATAGAATAAGGAAGTGGTATAAGCCTAGGACTGAGGACAGGAAAGCCAGGATGATAGTGGAGACGCAATAGGAGCCGAGATGTTGGGGAAGAGCGTAGGTAGAACTGAGACGATGGGATAACGACCATAAGAGCTTAAGATGGTGAACAATCAACCCCAGCTATGTTGAACTGATTTGATGGGATAGTGAAGATAAGGGTGTAAAGATGATTGGTAGAGAGGCAGTAGGTGCTGAATCGATGGGATAGTGACAATATGGAGCGTCCAGGTGATGGAGCCAACGACAGTTAGAGCTGAACCGACGGGATAGCGACCAAAAGAGTGCTGGGACCAATGGGGAGTAGGCGGGATTGGGTTGGGCGTTTTTTGGCGTTTTTTGTTTTATTTCATGGGAAATTTTTTTCTGCGATGGGAATTGGTTTACTTAAAAAGTTTGCTTAAATGGATGAAAAAAAGCGCGCTCGATCCGGGAGATGGGCAATCGCCATTTGCCGGCGCAGTTCGAGGGGGACGCGATGGTCGTTCAGTACGACTATCTGGTGGAAGAACAGTTGACGCAGGACGGAATTCCCTTTGCCCGCGAGAACAAGAAAATGAAGCAAGCGTTTCGCCATGTCGGACATAAGCACTAGCTCGCTGCTTACGCTGCTGCAGTGGTGCGACTCACTGCTCATGCCTCATCTGGGCGCATTCCAGACGCCCTGTGGGTGCAGGCAAAACGATGCTGGTCGAAAAGATTACCCGCAGAATGCACGGCAAATATAGCATGGCTGTCATCACGAATGACATTTATACGAAGGAGGACGCGAAGATTCTGATGCGCATCGGCGTTCTGCCCGAGGACCGCATTGTCGGCGTGGAGACGGGCGGCTGCCCGCATACCGCGATTCGGGAGGATGCATCGATGAATTTCGCGGCGATCGATGAGCTTGTATCCCGCCACCCGGATCTGGAGATCATCTTCGTAGAGAGCGGCGGCGACAATCTGGCCGCGACGTTCAGCCCCGAGCTCGTCGACTTCTCCATCTATATTATCGACGTGGCCCAGGGGGAGAAGATTCCGCGCAAAGGCGGACAAGGCATGATCAAATCCGATTTGTTCATTATTAACAAGACGGACCTGGCTCCTTATGTCGGCGCGGATTTGAAGGTGATGGAGGCGGACACGCTGACGTTCCGCGGCAATAAGCCGTATATTTTCACGAATCTGAAGGATGAGCAGGGGCTCGATGAAGTCGTCGACTGGATTGAAAAAAATGTCCTGCTATCCGGCTTGGAGTAAGATAGCGTCTGGACAGGCCAACTGGACCTGAAGGTTGAGCAACGGGGCGGCCGTTCGGCCGCTTTCCGCCAATATCACCAGGGGGCATACAAAATCGCCCGCCCCATCTATCCGGACGGAAGCGGGCAGGTGCATTATTACGTCATGAATCTGGGGGCGGATACGTCGGCGGCGACCGGTACCGGATGGAGCTCGAGCTGGGGGAAGGCGCGTCTTCGCTGATAACGACGCAGTCTTCCACCAAAATTTATCGCACGCCGAAGGAGCCGGTATTCCAATGGACGCGCATCGCGCTGGAGGCAGGAAGCTATCTGGAGTGGCTGCCCGATTCGGTTATTGCCTACCGCGGCTCCAGGTATCGGCAGCAGACCGACATCCGGATGGACCGAAGCGGCGCGCTTATTCTGGGGGAAATCGTAACCCCTGGCTGGTCCCCGGATGGAGAGCATTTCTCGTACGATGAGATTGCGCTGAAGACGATGATTGAGATGGACGGGGCGCCTGTGCTGTTCGATCATCTAAGGCTCCGTCCCGGCGAGCAGCCGATTCGCGGACTTGGCCGCATGGACGGACATACGCATGTCGGATCGCTGTTCGTCATCGGCGCGCTTGCGACCCGCGCGTTCATCGAGGAGTTGGCCGAGACGCTCGATCTGAGCCGGGTGGAAGGCTGCATCGGGCTGTCGGATCTCCTTATTCCCGGCTTCGGCGTGCGCATGCTGGGCGATTCGACGCAGGCCATCGAGTCGCTATTCGGACGAATCGCCAATGCGGTGCGGGAGCGCTGGTTCGGTTGGGGACCGATTTCTCTGCGCAAATATTGATTCCTATTCCAGGCTGTTCCATGTACAATGTACAGAGGAGCAGCCTTCTGCGTGTTGAGATCATCCGTCTGATCAGGTGATTCTCTTCACATGGAAAGGATACATAGAGAAAGGTGGTACTGCTTCCATGAAGCCATTGATTTGTACATCATGTCAGAAACCGTTGAATGCGTCGCAATGGAGCAGCGACGGAAAATATAAGTCTTGCCCGAGCTGCAGCACGCGCAACGGAACGGAACACGTATTCTTCCCTTATCCCGACAGTTTCGGCACGACGCCAAAACGGGCTACGGCCGCCCACCCCGAAGGGCCGCAAAGCCACTGCACAAGCTGCCGCGGAACCGGGTCTTCCGCAGGCTTGCCGATTCTGTGCAGCGCCGTTGAGCGCTAGGGTGGTTCAAGCTCGCCGGTCGATAGACCGGCTCTGCTGCCGCCGCCATCGGCGATGCTCCTATTGGCCTTCTGCGACTGGATTTCTGCTCCGGTCCACACGCAGAAGGCCGTATGATGCGGGCCATGTCCCGCTCCTCTACCTCTTTTGAACCACTCTTATAGCAAGACCCGTCCAATTATCCCGTACTGCCAACTAATCAGATACTGGAAAGCCAGTGCCGCAACCTTGCAGGCAAGGGAGTAGCGGCGCTTTGTTTTTTGCCAGCCTGCATTTTATTGGACATATATGGTACTGTATAGGGGGATGAAGCAAGTAGAATTAGGATGAAAGCGATAAAAAATACAGTCTATCCCAACTTGCTTGCATCAAAGAAATTCACGTTCCCGCGATGACAGATTTGAACGCTTGACATCAAAGGCGTGTCGTGTACCGGCGCAGCGGCGCATATTGAACAATAAAGAAGGGGTGAGACGATGATTGTGCATATGACGACGTTCTATATCAAGCCGGGAACGGCAAACGACTTCGAGAGCAGCTTTCGCGAGGCGTCGGCGATTCTGGCGGAACGACCGGGATATATGAAGCACGAGCTGCATAAATGCGTGGAGGTCGCAGATAAGTACATGATGATCGTCCAGTGGAACTCGTTCAAGGATCATATGCCGGGCTTTACGGCATCGGAATCCTACCTCGAGTGGGGCGTTCTGCTGCAGCCTTTTTTCGAGCGCCCTCCCGTCTCGGAGCATTATGTCAGCATTAGATTAAAATGAGAGAAACGGCGGTTGGCGCGCCTGCAAAAGATTTCCTTCAATAGGCGTAGTAATCGGGACAGGTTGTTCAGTATAATGGAGGAGTAAGACTACCTTTTGAAAGGTTGTGTAATTGCATGACATTTAGCGAGTATCGTTACGAGCGACCCGATATCGCAGCGATCGGCAAGCAGTTCAAGGAGCATCTGCAGGCATTCAATGCGGCGGAGAGCTTTGAAGAGCAAAATCGGTCCATGGAGGCCATCAACAAGCTGCGCAGCGTGTTCGATACCCAGAGTCAGCTCGTCGCCATTCGCCACTCCATCGACACGAATGATGAGTTCTACAAGGCGGAGCAGGATTATATGGACGAGATTACGCCGATGTTCCAGGAATACATAACCGATTACTACAAGGCATTGATCGGCTCGAAATTCCGGGTCGAGCTGGAACAGAAATGGGGCCGCCAACTGTTCCGATTGGCGGAGTTGTCGGTGAAGACGTTCCATCCGGACATCATTGAAGATCTGCAGCAGGAGAACAAGCTGGCGACGGAGTATAACAAGCTGATCGCGTCGGCGAAAATTCCATTCGAGGGCGAGGAGCGCACGCTGGCGCAATTGATGCCGTTCGAGCAGTCGCCGGATCGGGACATGAGACGGCGCGCGTCCGAAGCGCGTTATCAGTTCATGGCCGAGCATGAGGCGGAGTTAGATCGAATCTATGACGAGCTGGTGAAGGTGCGCACGAAGATGGCGAGAAAGCTGGGCTTCTCCAACTTCGTGGAGCTTGGTTATGCGCGGATGTGCCGCACCGATTATAACGCCGAGATGGTCGCTAACTTCCGCAAGCAGGTGCTGGATGAGATCGTGCCGATAGCGACCAAGCTGCGTGAGCGCCAACGCAACCGGATCGGCGTCGACACGCTTCGTTTCTATGACGAAGGCCTCAGCTTCAAGACGGGCAATGCGACGCCGAAGGGCGGCCCGGACTGGATTATCGCGAACGGCAAGAAGATGTATGCGGAATTGTCGCCGGAGATGAACGAATTCTTTACGTTCATGGTCGATAACGGGCTGATGGATCTGGTCAGCAAAAAGGGCAAACAGAGCGGAGGCTACTGTACCTATTTGAGTGAATACGGGGCTCCGTTCATTTTCTCCAACTTCAATGGCACTTCGGGCGACATCGATGTGTTGACTCATGAAGCCGGGCATGCGTTCCAAGTCTATGAGAGCAGGCATTTAAAAGTACCGGAATACCATTTCCCAACATTTGAAGCGGCCGAGATTCATTCCATGAGCATGGAGTTTTTCACTTGGCCGTGGATGAACCTGTTCTTCGAAGAGGAGACGGAGAAGTATAAATTCGATCATTTGTCATCGGGACTGCTCTTCCTGCCGTATGGCGTATCGGTGGATGAGTTCCAGCATTTCGTCTACGAAAATCCGGACGCGACGCCGGCGGAGCGGAAGGCGGCTTGGCGCGATATCGAGCGCAAATATTTGCCTCACCGCAATTACGAAGGCATTGATTACCTGGAGCGCGGCGGGTTCTGGCATAAGCAAGGACATATTTTCCAGATGCCGTTCTACTATATTGATTACACGCTGGCCCAAATCTGCGCCTTCCAGTTCTGGAAGCGCATGAATGAAGATTACAAGGCGGCATGGGCCGATTATTTGAAGCTATGCCAAACTGGCGGCAGCCAGTCCTTCACCGGGCTCGTCGCCGTAGCCGGCCTTATCTCACCGTTCGAGGACGGATGCGTGGCTTCAGTCATCGGCGTTATCGAGCAATGGCTGAACGAAGTGGACGATACGAAGCTGTAAACCCGGGATAATGGAAGATCCGCGGGTACGGAAGACCACATGTGCGAAGGGCGCATGTGGTCTTTGCATGTTTTGCATGTTATAGGAGGGGAGCAGCTGGAACTGCCGCAATGGTGTCGATTTGAACAATGGTATATAATGTGATCGATTCTTAGTGTAAATAAGGCGATTGCAGGGAGGTCGTGAAATGAAGATCGAGCCGATAGGCACCGTTCATTCCGCTGTGAAGGAAGGGGTAGATGAGAACTGGGGGCAAGTGGCTTCCGAGATTCATCTGGGCCCCGAATATGCGGATGGGCTCATTGGACTGCAGGAATTTTCCCATATCCTAGTCGTATATTATATGGATCGATCCACCTTCGATGCCGCCTGCGATCTGGTCCGCAGACCGCAGGGCCGATCCGATATGCCGGACATCGGCATTTTTGCGCAGCGGGCGAAGCACCGGCCGAATCCGATTGGCATTACGTGCGCAAAGCTGGTTGACATTGAAGGAGCGGTCATCCGGGTGCAGGGGCTAGACGCGATAGACCATACGCCGGTGCTTGATGTGAAGCCGCATTTCCCGGTCTTTGACTCGCCCGCGAATCCGCAGGTGCCCGCCTGGGTGAATAAGCTGATGGCGAATTATTTTTGATGAGCGATGTATGTATTTATCCTTATTGTTCGTTCGGAGTGATGCCGTTGAGGTATACGCTAGTAATTGTGTTTATACTTACTTTGCTTATTCATGCGTCCGAAACGCTATCTTACTCTATCCGCTTCGCGGGCGTCCGGATCGGCAAGCTCCCCGGTCGCGTTGTCCCTGACCGGTATCGTCGTGCTCGTGGCGCGCACGGCCAACCTGATTCAAGCGCCGTTCACCGCCAATTTCATTGATTACGCCAATCACCATCCGGAGTTCGATCCGCTGCCCTACCTGAGGTTCACGCTGGTGGCGGCTTCGGCCGGGACGCTGCTCGCGATCGCGGTGTTCCCGACCTTCATACACTGTTCACGCGGATTATCGCTCGTCTGGAGGTGGCAGGCTCGATCCCGAAGCTGCTGGCCGGGGTTACGATCGGACAGTTGAAGCGGACGAAGAGCTATATCCGCAGACCGACCTGGTCTATGCTGGTCAGTCTCCGGTATTTGGGAATTCCGAAGCGGTTCATCCTGTTGAATATCGCGGTTACCGCGATCTATACGGTAGGCGTGCTCGCATCGCTGTATGCCGCCTATCTCGTTCCGGAGTTTAGCACGACCGCTTCGCAATCATCGGGGCTCATTAACGGGATGGCGACCATCCTGCTGACCATTTTCATTGATCCGCAGCTCGGATTGATTACGGATAAAGCGCTTCAGCATCCCGAAGAGCGCGGCGGGCTGGGCCGAATCTACGCGGTGCTTATGTTTTCGCGCTTCTTCGGCACCTTGCTTGCGCAGCTGCTGCTGGTCCCTGCGGCCTATTGGATCGCCACCATCGTCCGGCTCATCAGTTGAGATCGCGGCAAGGACTTCGTAATTTTTCCAAGGAAAAGCTATCGTAGTGCAGGAAACGAAAGGCAGTCTCCTGCGTATGACATGATGACAGGCGATCCGCCGCGTCACTAAGCCAACAAAAGGGGATACATAGAACATGTTAAGCATTCAGGGATATTCATCCGAGGACCGGGTTCTGATTATACAAGCGGATGATGCGGGCCAATCTGCCGAAGCGAACGAGGCGGCGTTCGAGCTGCTGGAGAGCGGAGCGGTGACTTCCGCCTCGCTGATTACGGTCGCCGAGCACAGTCTGGCTGCCGCGAAGCGGGCCGTCGCCGGACAAGCCGCATCGATTGGCATTCATCTGACGCTGACGGGAGGCTACCGGCCGCGCTCGGCGCCGGATCGGATTCCGACGCTGCTGGATAACGGCCGCTTCCCCGACAGTGTGTCGCAGTTGGAGAAGCAGGCCGACCCGTACGAGGTTCGGCACGAACTGGCCAATCAGATCGAGTGGGCCTTGAAGCAAGGGCTGAAGCCCACCCATCTTGACAGTCACCAAGGCAGCGTGTTAGGGCTGTTCACCGGCAATGATTTCCTCGATGTCGTATTCGATCTGTGCGATACGTATGAGCTGCCTTTTTTGCTCCCGCGGAGCATCGTGCAGCAGTCCTTCCTGACCCAGGCCCAACGCAGAAGGTTCGAATATATGATTCATGAGGCCGGGGAGCGGAACATTGCGCTGATCGACGATCTGCTCCCTGATGCTTACGGGCTGGGGGAGGAAGAAACCTATGAGAGCTACCGTGAGGGAATTGTGCGCGCTTTGGCGGAATTGAAGCCGGGGATTACCCAATGGACGCTGCATCCGGAAGTGTTCTCCGATCCTGCGCTTCTCCGGAAGCATCAATTGAAGCGGGAAATGGAATACCGGATCGCGGCCGACCCGGCCGTTCGGGGCGTGCTGGCCAAGGAAGGAATCAAATTGATGTCCTGGCAGCCGCTGCAGCAATGGCAGCACGAGCAGGCGGCGGCAGCGAGCAGACGCTCCCGCCGGGGGAAGATACTGCGGTTCGGCTGAGGCCGGGAGCCGGACGCATAACGGGTACGAACCGATATATCCCAATGTCAGGCATTCTATCGACGGCAAGCCGCTTCAGCCTGTGCACGGGGGCAAGCCCTAGGCATATCTTCGTAGACCGTGTATGATAGGAAGGCATATGCCGGAATGGACCAACAATCATAGGGCAACGGGGGGGGATAAGGTGAAAATATTAGTGCTAGGCGGAACAAGATTTTTCGGCAAAAAGCTGGTTGTACAAGCTGCTGGACAGCGGAGCCGAGGTAACGATTGCCACCCGCGGCGGAACACCGGATCCGTTCGGCGAGCGGGTCGTTCGTGTCCGGGCGGATCGCAAGGACCTCGAGTCGCTGCGGGCGGCGGTCGGTGATCAGGTCTGGGATGCGGTCTATGACAACATCTGCTATACGCCGCAGGAAGCCTTGATGGCCTGCGATCTTTTCGCGGGGAAAGCGAAGAAGTATATTTTCACCTCGACGCTGTCGGTATACGGGTGCGCTTCCGATGCTCATCCGGAATCGGATTTCGATCCGTATTCGCACCCGTTCGAGACGGATGCGGGGGCCGAGAAGGATTACGGCGAAGGAAAGCGGCAGGCGGAGGCCGTGTTCTTCCAGCGGGCCGGCTTCCCCGTGCATGCGGTCCGCTTCCCGATTGTGCTGGGGGAGGACGATTATACGCGGCGGCTTCATTTCCATGTGGACCGAATCCGGCAGGGGGAGACGATTGGCATCCCGAACCGGGAGGCGAAGATGTCGTTCATCAGCTCGGATGAAGCGGCTTCGTTCTTATACTGGCTGAAGGATCGGAACGGTGCGGGACCGATCAATGCCTGCTCCAACGGAGAACTGTCGCTTGATCGCATCCTTGCCATCGTGGAAGAGGCCGTCGGCAGAAAGGCGATCGTGGAGCCGCCGGCGGAGGGGAACCGTTCGCCATTCGGCGTCCCGGATCATTGGTTCATGGATAACCGCCGGGCGCGGGAAGCCGGATTCAAGTTCCCGGAAGTGACGGATTGGTTCATTCCGCTCGTGCGCAAGCTGGCGCGGAATTGACTAGGATAGCAGGAGGAATGAAAGGATGTTCATCAATGTGAAGCCGCGGCTGCGGGAGGCGGCTATTCGCGAGCTTGTCGAGCTGTCAGTATTCCCCGACCCGGACAAGGTGGAGGCTGTATTGAAGCGGTATGAGCAGCATCCCGACCACGAGCTGTGGGGATATGAGAGCGAGGGCGAGGTTGCAGGCATCATCGGCTTCCGGAAGCAGGGGAAGGAGATCGAGATTCTTCATCTCGCCGTCCATCCGGAGCTGCGGGGCGCAGGGTTCGGCAGGGGCATGATCTTGGAGCTCATTCATCAAGAGCAGCCGGATGTCCTCAAGGCGGAGACCGATGAGGAAGCGGTTGATTTTTACCGGAATATCGGATTTAGGATTGAGAGCCGGGGCGAAATCTACCCGGGGGCGGAACGGTTCACTTGCACATACGAGACTGATCCGGAGGAGCAATAGGCTCTCTGTTCCGGGGCAGAAGAGAGACGCACACGATGTGCTCTCTCTTTTTGGCGCTCTTTTTATGGTTATAGGTTACGTCTATTCTTCTCCTTATCATCTCCCAGGTCGTCATCTTCTTCCTTCTCTTGCTTCTCCTCGTGGAATTCCACCTCAGATTGTCCTGTAATATTATCGAACGGCGTATAGTTACTGTCGGGCAGCGCTTTGCCGGCGATGATCTTGGCAGAGATGATGCCCAGGAGGGCCAGAACCGGGACGATCAGAGAGAGCAGCATAATCGCACCGGCGTCCATAATATCCATCCTTTGCGTTTCATTTAAAAAACTAGTACGCATCGTTGAAGGATAAGTTTCACATTTTTTATTTTTCAAAACCCATCACATCGGCGATGATCGGAAAGCCCGCCTTCTGATCGGAACAAACCAGACTGGCGTCAATAGGGCAAAATACGCGACGGGAACGCAATGTCCCGGTCTCGGGGAACGAAATGTCCCTGTCTCGCGCTATATCCCTGGCGGGATTTGCATAGTTCTTAGGAACGGTTTGATCGGCTGGGGTACTTGGAAAGAGATAACCGTTTGGATAAAATATCCTCTGTATGAATACCAAAAACGAAGGACAGGTGAATTATGTTCCATGCCGTGCACAAGCGCGGCATTTTTTCTGTCTTTTCTTGCCGTGCTGGCGGTGTTTCCAGACATTCCTTGACTTTCCACCCGGATTTGCGGAGTATGGAGGTAGGCATAGTCACGGTGTACATACCGCGGGCGCTGCACCCGGTATTGACGGGTGATGATTACGAGGACAAAGGAGATATGACTGACATGATTGCATGCTCCCATCCGAACGGTTCCTTCCTGCTCAGAGTGGCGGGAGTGCTGATTGATAACGGGAAGGTGCTGATGCAGCGCAACAAATCAGGGGATGCATGGGTCCTCCCCGGGCTTGCACGAATTCGGGGTATATTGAAGTCCATGCTTGCCCGGATGTACCGATTGATATTCCGGACGGCGAATTCATCGGGAAGGAAGCGGAGCCTGTCCTGACCTTCCGGTGGATCGATCTGGATGAGGTTCCGGATACGGTCATTTACCCGGCGGCCTTGAAGCAATGGCTTCGATCGAACGGCGACTTCCGGCATATCGTGAACGATGATCTGAAGGCATACGGTCGTGAGCCTCGCGGAAGAAGGACAAGGGGACCATCAGCTTCCCTTTAGCAATAATCATTGGGACAGCGAGTTTAACCTTTTTGCCGTCGGCTTGAATGTTCTTCTCGTTATGCTTAATCGGGACGATGACCTGACGTTCATCCTCTGTAATATGAATGGATTTATCTTTGACGGAATAGGAGATGCCGATAGGAACGACGCACAGTGAGGTGCGGAAATGAACAGAACGATATTGCATGAAGCCAAAGAGGTGGCGGTGAGCGCGGCGCAAGCGGCCGGGGCGATTATCAAACGGCGCTTCGACACGAAGCCGGTGAACAGTGGCTGGAGCTGGTGCGGCAAGGAACGCAGACTGGAGCATGAGGCATAGCGGCACTGAAGCGCCATGCCAGAGCAGGCATGATTCTAAGTGAAGGGGTGGATTGATGACCATGATGGATTGGGACTTATCCGAATATGAGGATCCGAACTTATATGATCTCGAAAATCAGGGCAATCCTGAGCTGCCGCTCCTTCTCGAATGGACCAAGAAACTGGAAATAAAGGGGGAGCCGCTGCTCGATCTGGCATGCGGGACGGGACGAACCGCCCTTCCGCTGGCGGAGGCGGGGTATTCCGTCATTGGAGTGGATCTCCATGCGGGCATGCTGGAGCAGGCCCGCCGCAAGACACCGGCCGGGGCGGATATCCGCTGGGTACAGCAGGATCTGACGCAGCGCAGCTTGCGGGATGATCGCCGCTGGCTTATATGGCCGGCACTGCATTTCAGCATTTTCTTACCAATGAATTGCAGAACCGCTTGCTTCAATCTATCCGCAGCGTATTGACGGCGGACGGCATCCTGCTGTTCGACACCAGATTCCCGGCAGCCGAGGAGCTTCTTCAGCCGCCCGTGGAGGAATATTGGCGTACGATTGAGATCGCGCCAGAGCATCGCTGCGATGTCTATACGATCGCAACGTATGATCCGGTAGCCCAAGTTCAGCATTACACGACGATCCGGCGCTTTATCGAACGGGAGCATCTGCGCGAAGAGCGCAAGACGACGATCGATTTACGATATACGTATCCGCAGGAGCTGGCCCGCACGCTGGAAGCGAACGGCTTTGAACTGCTGCATCTGTACGAAGACTGGTCCGGCGCCTCCCTGCAGCCTGCTTCTCTGTCGATGGTGGCGGTGTGCCAGAGAGCGTAAAGGGGGGCGGATAGTTTGGCTCTGATGTTGGCGTTCCTGCTTGGCATCGCCCTGCTATTTGTCGCGGGAGCAGACGGCTTGCTCTATTGGTTGAAAACAGGGGATCCGCTGCTAATGCTCTTGGTTGGCTTGGCCGGAGGCGGAGCGGCGGGGATGATCAAGCTGCTCCGATATGTCAGGGGCATATATCATCTGAAGCTTGGCTTGCCCCTTGATAGCGAGCAAGTGAAATGCAAGGCAATGAACTGGCCCGTATATCATGTCCGCTCCCCGCATTTTCCGATGGAAGGAGACTCGCGCGGTTCCTTGGTGATGCTGGATGGGGAATGGTATATCAGCATCCGGTTGCTGTCAGGTTATGTGTCGAGTCGGGATTACAGGTATACATTCCGCTTCCCGGGAAGAGATGATGTTGTATTAAGCAGTTCCGCCCAGTACTTGCCCGGTATCAGTATGTTCGATCTGGATGACACCGCATTCGTCCGGCTATCCGTTCTCGATTACGTGCTGCGGTTCGATGAGAATATCGCCTATATTGTGGACGCGTTCTAGCGCAATATTTTGGAAGGCAAGCTGCTGTGTGTCGGGAGGCGGCTGGCTTACTTCGATTGCCATGGCTTGTGGATTGCGCTGAATCAGGAGGATGTCGAGCGCTCCGGGCAGGCGGTTACCTATACGCATAATGCGTTCAGCATTGATGAAAAGGATTATGAGCCGGTGCGCCAGAAGCTGCTGGACTATGGAGTTACGGTACTTGCTGGCCGGGAAAGGTCACGGGAAGACAGACAGTCGATTTATTTTCTCGATCCCGATCATCATTGCTTCGAATTCCATACGGGGACGCTCGGCGATCGGCTTCAATACTATCGTGCCAGCAAGCCCCATATTCAGTTTTTTGATTGATACCCAGAAAAATGGAGGCAGAGGCGCATGCGACAACTTGAGACTATGCCCTATGCCGAGGACTGGAAAGCCGGCGTTGAGCGGCTATGTGCCAGAATATGGGAACCGGAGTGATGTCAGTCCCGGTATGGGGGAGATATGGACGCTCATTTCTGAGCAAGCATGGCTTCCTGGAGATACGGCGGACCTATGAGACAAGCTTTGCCGTCACACATGCTGCCGGGATGGAACAATGCGATGATTCCCTTTCCCGGGAAGGCGCCGCCCTTATCGCGTACGACCGGCTTGACGCTGGAGAGCGGCAGGCGCTGGCGCTATTGTCCCGGCAATGCTATGCCGAGACCCACACGGTTAACCCGTTGGGCCAGATCGACGTTAGTCGATGGGCTGAGCTTATCGAGTCGGATGTGATGGCGGAGGGTTCGTTTGCCGTGATGAAGAATCATGCCGTGATCGCTTATGCGCGTATGCATCCGCGCGAGGCGGGGGCGGCCGAACTGGGGTGGCGCGGAGTATACGGCGGGGAACGAGAACGTTCGAGGCACTGGATCACGAAATTAACGAAGCGGCAAGTGCGCTATGCGCAGCAACTCGCCTTGGAGCGGCTGTACGCCGAGATTGATACGACAGACCCATGGGCTTTGCCGATGCTTGATTTTTTCCCGTTCGAGCCCGTTCCCGCTTCGGTTACTTATCAGCGTTGAGAGTTGTCAGGACATGCCTTTGAATGAGGCAGAGAGGAGAATAACTATGAAACCGACCACGATTTATCTTGTGCGCCACGGACAGACGGAGTGGAATCTGGAGCATCGAATGCAGGGGCACCAGGACTCTCCCTTGACCGAGCTGGGTGTCCAACAAGCGATCTGGCTGGGTGAGGCGCTGCGGCATGAGCTTCTTGATGCGATATATGCCAGTTCCAGCGGAAGAGCGTACCGGACCGCAGAGCTCATTCGAATGGAGCGGGATCTGCCGATTCAGGCCTGCGAGGATCTGAAGGAGATTCATCTTGGCGCGTGGGAAGGACAGACGCAGGCGGCGGTGCAGGAGCGGGATCCGGAGCAGTTCGAATTATTTTGGAAAAATCCGGGCCAATTCCAGGTTGAAGGCGGAGAGACCTTCCATGAGGTGCAAGAGCGGGCTCTGGGGCGGCTATTGAGCATCGTGGGCGACCATCCCGGCCAATCCGTCTTGATGGTGACCCATACGGTCGTGGTCAAGCTATTGATGGCTTACGCGGAGCCGCGCCCTCTTCACCTTCTGTGGGAGCTTCCCTACATTCATCCGGCATGTCTGTGCAAGCTGGAGTTCGCGGATGGGAAACCTCGTATTCTACTGCATGGCGACACGTCCCATTACCAGGATGACCATGAAGCGAAAGCTTGGTAGCCGGGTATCGGGCTAGGAAATCTTAGCGGTACACGAGGAGGTACAGCATCAGCGAAGTGAGCAGGCTCGGCGTGCCGAGCAGCCATAGCGTAGCGACGAAGCCTATGCCTTTACTGGCGCTGTGCTCTCTGTTGTACTCCGGTTGGCTAAGGCCGTCGGACATCCTGCCGGCGAATCCCCACAGCCCGAGACCAATCCAACCTGTAATATTGAACAATTGATACAGATCATCTTCAATGAGCGCATACAGTCCTGCAATAGCAACGATGAGCAGCCCCAAACTAATCCGAATAATCATAGGCACCTCTTATATCATCTTTTCGAACGATCTGAAATTTACTATAATACAATTTGGGGATATATGGAATATGGGACTGTAAGGCAGAATGATTTTTTTGTACAACTGAGGGTGGACAGAACGCCCGAAGATCGCGGAGCAGCAGGTTATTCGCAACGTCATGGGCTTGGCGAACGAAGCGCTTGCAAACCTAGTTCGAGGTGTCAAAAAGGTTACAAAAGGTAACAAAATCTTAATCAAATGCCATATATTATAGCATGATCTCTCCTATTATTCGTGTTACGATGTGTACGAATTCGAATCAAGCCGAAGCTCGGAAGAGCGCGGGGGAACCAACTTTTGGGGTGAAGGCGCATACTTGCGTCAGGGGTGACCTCTTTGACCCGAACCCGACAGCTAACCTCGTAGGCTGCAAAGGGAGAGATGATTGAATGAAGAATACACTTAAAAAAGTCGCAGTGACCAGCGCTATCGCGCTAGCTCCGGTTCTGGCGGCCGGCTCCGCCTTCGCGGCGCCGCAGGCCGATGCGGTGCAGGCGCAAAGCCCGAATTGTTATATGGTGAAAGTAAACGGCGCAGATGTGAAAGCCGTCATTCCGGATCCGGCAAAATCCGCCGACTGGCAAGCTTGGTTGGACAACCTGGTGAAGGAATGGAAGAATCAAGCCAATAACGGCAGCACACAGCAGCAGCCTGTCGTAAAGCAGCCGTCGGTTGAAAATCCAGGCAATGTCGTTAACAAGCCGGAATCCAAGCCAACGCGTACTCCAACGAAGCCGGCACAGCCAGCGCCAAGCACGGAGAATGGCACGGCCGCGGATAAGTCTGACTATGCGAGTCAAGTGGTTGATTTGGTCAACAAGGAACGGGCCAAAGCCGGCTTGAACCCGCTTCAATCGGATGAGAAGCTGACGAAGGTAGCGATGATTAAGGCGCAAGATATGTATAACAACAACTATTTTGACCATCAATCGCCGACGCTTGGTTCGCCGTTCGATCTGATGAAGGCGCAGGGCGTCCAATACCGCACTGCCGGCGAAAACATCGCCAAAGGACAGCGTACGCCGGAAGAGGTCATGAACGCATGGATGAACAGCGAAGGTCATCGCCAAAACATTCTGAATCCCAACTATACAGCGATTGGCGTCGCCTACTACAATGGCGAATGGGTTCAAGAGTTCACTGGCTAACAAGTAAATATTACATCATTGCAGCGGCACCGGGGGATGGTGCCGCTGTTTTGCTGCGCATCCGGTTGCCGCCGACTCCGAAAGGGAATCCTATTTCAGATCCTGCAACATCCCGCGCCTCAAGATCGTCAGGTAAAATATAGGAGGATGCGTTCATGCATTCATTCCGAATTCGCGAAGGGAGAAGATTGAGATGAAGCAGATAAACAGGCTTGGCTGCGGATTGGTTCTTGCCGGCATGATGGCGGCGCTTCCGGCAGGAACACAGGCGGAACCGCGGGCCATAGAGCCCGTCAACATGGCCATAGAAATGAACGAGTTGAGCCGGGCTGATCTGGCGGTCCTGCTGGCCGAGCTCTTCGGACTCGAGACAAAGAAGACGAGCACGGCATTCGCGGATGCGGCCGATCACTGGGCGACAACCCAAGGGGCCATTCCCGCCGTCACCGAAGCAGGACTCATGAAGGGAACGGATGCCGATCATTTCCGGCCGGATCGAAGCGTAACCTATCAGGAGATGATCGCTGCGCTTGTGCGAGGGTACCAGCTTGACGAGATGGCCGCGCCGGCGCCCGAACAGGCGAAGTCAGAGCCATACAAGAGCTCGGCCTGGGCGGCCCGTTATATTCACACGGCCGTATCCCTGTCGCTTGTGACAGACGATCTTGATTTCCGTAAGCCGATCCCCGAGCTAGCGGCCAAGAAGCTGGCCGAACAGTTCCAGGATGCAGCCCGGATCTCGCCGCTGGAGTCGAAGCTGGAGGTCGGCCGCACCAAGCAAGGAGAGACGCTGCTGACGTTCACCGTAACCAACGTATCGCATGAAGAGCTGGTTCTTCCGTTCGGCTCCTCGCAGCGCTATGATTTCAAGGTGACGGACTCGGCGGGCACCGTGGTATATCAGGCCTCCAAGGACAAAGTTTATTTAACCGTATTGGGAGAGGAGACCGTGCTCCCCGGGAAATCGCTGACATACCGCGAGACTGTGAATCTGAAGCGGGGTCAAACCTATACGGTAGAGTTCTGGCTCGTGACCGAGCATAAGGCGCACTTGAAGCAGCAGATCCAATTATAAACGCAAGAACGCAGATTGAGCCTTCTGTCCGGACATCCGGCATGAAGGCTTTTTGTCGTTGTCTAAGCCTAACGGTTCGAAGCATATTGCCGCCTTTGGGACTTGCTTTTACAATAAGATCAGATAAAATAAAACCTTGTCCATACAAGGAATATGACGGAGATCTGTCCATATGGATAGGATAGGAGGAAGGAGGGAGGGCCATGGCTTTTGGCGCCCGGGTGTTGAAGACGGGGATCGCCGTTACGCTCGCCTTATACATCAGTCAATATTTTCAATTCAAAACGCCGGTGATTGCCGCAGTGGCGGCCATCTTCGCCATGCAGCCGTCCATCTACCGGTCATGGCGTTATTTTCTCGATCAACTGCAGACGAATACACTGGGGGCCGCGATCGCCCTGCTGGCCGGGATGGCGTTCTCGAACGAGCCGATCGCGGTCGGGATTGTGTGCATCGTGGTCATCATTATCTGTCTTAAGATGAAAATGGAAGAGACGGTCGGGCTAACGCTGGTCACGGTCATCTCGGTCATGGAAGCATCGGGGCAATGGGACTTTGCGCTCGGGCGGTTCGCGCTGACGCTGATAGGCATCGGTTCGGCATTTTTAATCAATATTTTGTTCTTCCCCCCGAATCCGCAGGCGCAATTTATCGGCCAGATCCAGAATGTATTCAGCCGCATGTCGCTTTTGCTTCGCACCGCCATTTCGGATGAGATGAAGGAGAGCGCGTTCCGCGTCGAGAAGCAGGGGCTGGAGGATTCATTGAAATCGATCTCGGATAAGTACAAGCTGTTCGAAGAGGAGACGAGGAAGCTGAAGCGGGCCAAATACCGGCATACGCGCCGCATCGTCGTGTACAAGCAGCTGCTGAACACGCTTCGCAAAGGCATCGAGGTGCTCAATATCATCGAGGAGCATTATTTCCAGTCGGCCCGTACGGAGGAATCCGATCTGTTCTTCGATCGCCATCTGGAGCTGCTCATTAAATGCCATGAGCATGTCCTGCTCAAGTTCGAAGATAAGGTCAAGCCCGACAGCGGCGAGATCGCCACTCTCGAGCGGGAGAACGAACGCTTCATGACCCAGGCGCTGCAGTACGGCACGGATGGACCGGAAGGAGATTTGCGGCTATCGATCGTGGCTGCGTCGTTATATGAATACGGCCATCAGATCAGCCGGCTCGACCGCCTGGTCGGGCATGTGGATAAGGAAGAAGATAAGGGGCTGCTGCAAAGCTTGCTGTAGAAAGAGAAGAGAAAAAGCAAGAACGGACCTCGCCCGACAATGGTGCAGCAATTTCTGGCTTCCTTTAAGACGCCTTACTTTGTGCTCCTTGCGCTTGTATTTACCATGTCATTTGGCCTGCAAAATTTCGAATCTAATATTCGGGTTGTACTTCGACGGCAAGCTCGGCTTCACTCCGAAGCAAATCTCGCTAATTATTACGTTCGGGGCATTGATTGGGGTAATCGTGCAGGCGGTTCTCATCGATCGGTTCCTGCGTCGGGCCTTCCATTGCCGGCATCTTATATGACGTGAATGGGGGTGTCTCACAGGCACTGCAAAATGATGGAGATGACGAGGTAACAGAGAATGTGGATGCGGGAAAAACGGCGGCGCAACTGGTGGAATATGGATGAAGCAGTGAAATGCTGCGTGGATGCATCAATTTCTGCTCTTAAAGCCGCGATTTGATGAAATTCCTGCAAAAGTCAGAGTGTTGAGAAAGTCTATGTTAATTACCCATTCACCGCGTTAATTTGGTATAATGTTCTTATCATAATCCATGGAAAGCGCGGTGTTTGTATGCTTTACACGAATGATCCCAACCCACAACTGGACTATGAACTGGTTTGTCTTGAGCATATGGTTGCCCCTGATCACTTGCTTCGTCATATCGATAAACATATTGATTTTACCTTTATTTTGGACCTTGTGCGTCCTTACTACAGCGAGTCGAACGGCCGACCATCTGTGGATCCCATTGTGTTCTTTAAAATGCTGCTGATCGGCTACTTGTATAACATTCGCTCAGAGCGAGAACTGGAGCGAGTCGTCAACGATTCCCTGGCTTTTCGGTGGTTCTTACGGCTCGGGCTTTCCGGCAAAGCGCCTGACCATTCGATCTTTAGCTGGAACCGGAAAAATCGGTTTAAGGATACTACCGTCTTCCAAGATATCTTCGATAATATCGTTCAGCAGGCGATTCAGCACAACATGGTGGGAGGGCGGCTGCTCTTTACCGACTCCACGCATATCAAGGCAAATGCCAATAACGGACGGTACGAGAAACGAGAAGTCACTTGTACGCCTTATGAATATCTCCAAGAGCTGGAGCAAGCCGTGAATGAGGATCGGGTCGCTTTTGGAAAAAAGCCACTGCCTCCCAAAGAGGAGGCCGAAACCAAGGAACAAAAAGTTAGCTTAACAGATCCGGATAGCGGAAACCTGAATCGGGATGGAAAACCGGAAGGGTTTCATTATTTAGATCACCGCACCGTAGATCATAAATACAACGTGATTACGGACTGCTACGTTACGCCTGGAAATGTGAATGATTCGGTTGTTTATGTGGATCGTCTACTACATCAAATAGAGAAGTTTGGCTGGGAAAAGTCGCTGGAGGCCGTTGCACTCGACTCTGGTTACATGACGGCCTATGTTTGTTACCGTACGAACAAATTAAACATCACGGCAGTTATTCCAGAGCGTTCGACCCGTGAACACGGTGTATTTCCCAAAGAGAAATTTCATTATGATGCAGAAAAGAATGTTTTTATCTGTCCAAACCAGCAAGAACTCACGTACCGCACCACAACACGAAAAGGATTCAGAGATTATAAATCCGATCCCAAACAATGCGCTGCCTGTCCATTATTGAGCAAGTGTAACGAGAACAAAAATAAACAACGCACCATACAACGGCATATCTGGGAAGAACACAAAGAGAAAGTAGTTCAAAACTTCCAGAGTGAGAGCGGAAAAGCCGTTTATGCCCTACGCGCCCAAACCATTGAGCGAAGTTTCGCGGATGCCAAAGTGCTCCATGGACTTCGCTATTGCCGGTTTCGGGGAAGAGACAAGGTGCAGGAGCAAGTGCTGATGACAGCCACTGCACAGAACATAAAAAAGATAGCCACACATCTCGCCAGAAGGGTGGGGTAAAGCAAAGACCCCATCCCCCCTCCATTCTCTCTCACCAAACACCACTTTTTCCCAGCAAAATGATATTACATTGATATTACTTCGTAAAAAACAGGGGTTTTCCAACAGCCTGAAAAGTACATGATGTTCATCGATTTTTGTCTTTTATCGATTGGATAGTCAGAAATTGATGCCGTTTTGCAGGATTCCCTGTAACGGAGTACACGCCATAAAGGAAAGCTGCAGTTTTGCAGTTTTCGGCGAGTCGAGCTTTGAGAATCAGGGGGCTGTCTCACAACTGGAAGCGAACCGGGAAGGGGGAGGTACAATCCTCCACGGCGTCCATGTGAGAGGACGGATTGCAATCGGGGGCTTTTTCGTTAAGAAAAGTCATATTCGCATGCGCGGAACAGTTTTTACAGGGGGCATTCATCGTTATGGAGGAGCGTTCGGCAGCTAAAAAGAAGCATATTTTGCAGTCGGCGATGAAGCTGTTTGCCACGCAGGGTTATATGCAGACGACGATGCAGGAGATAGCCCAATATTGCAAAATGTCCAAAGGCAGCGTATATCAGCACTATGCGTCCAAAGAAGAACTGTTGTTGAACATTTTCAAATATTATTACCGGCTGCTCTATGATCGCCTACAGATCATTGAACGGGATCCGTTATTGACGCCCCGCGAACGGGTGAAGAAAAAGATCGAAGTCCATATGGTGATGCTGTCCGAATATCCCGAGTACACCACGATGCAAATGCGGGAAAATGCCTGGTTCGCCAATAAAGAGATCCATCAGCAGCAGGTCAGTCTGGATAACACCCCGGAGCATCATGAATGATTTGACGGATATGTACGGGAACGCCATCTCGCCTTACAAGCTCGATTTGACCTTGCTGCTGAGCGGAATCAGCCGGCTGAGCCTGCCGCCCGAATGATTCCAGGATGCCATTGATTCGCTCGCCGTACTGGAGCAGGAGCTGATGGAGATTCAGCCGCGGCGGGTCATCGTGCTCGGGATGCTCGCCAATCTGAACCGGGTGGAGACGCTGCGCCCTCTCTGCGTTCAACTGGAGACGGCCGTGCAGCACTTGAATCGGCTGTAAGCCCAAGAATAAACATGGTACTTACAGGGCACCCTGAGCCTAACTACATCTGATAAGAGAGGTGACCGGGGTGCCGATTGCCCGCTTGAACGGTGTCAGCCTGCACTATCATGTCCGAGGCAAAGGGGTGCCCATCATCTGGATCCATCCGCCATTGCTGACATCGGAAAATTTCAATTACCAGATGGCCCAATTGTCCGACAGCTTCCGGGTCATCACGTTCGATATTCGGGGCCACGGCTACAGCGGCCCGTCTGAAGAGCCGATCACATACCGGCTCATCGTCGAGGATATGCTCGCCCTTATGGATAAGCTGGGCGTGAAGCAAGCGTATGTCGGCGGTTACTCTACCGGAGGATCGATCGCCCTGCATGCGCTCTTATCCGCCCCGGAGAGGTTTCTCGGCGGCATCATGATCAGCGCGATGTCCGAAGCGAGCGATTGGTGGCTGCGCGGCCGCATCCGCGCGGCGGCAGCCTTCACGCGCTGGAAGGCCAAGTCGCTCATGTCGTGGGCAGTCACATGGGGGAACGCCGACAGCCGCCTGACCTATAAGAATCTTCACCGAGCGGCCAGGAGAGGAAATAATGCCAACTGGAGGCAATATTACCAGTACAGCTTGACTTACAATTGCACGGATCGGCTGCAGGATATCAAGGCGCCGGTGCTGCTCATCTACGGGCAGAGCGACAGAAGCTTCCACAAATATGCGCTTATCCTGCATCATGGCTTACCGAACAGCCAATTGTACTGGATCCCGAAGGCGAAGCATCAAATTCCGACTAAAAATGCATTGGAGATGAATTGGCTGATCGAGCAGTGGGTGAAGAACCGCTGCAAGACGCTGCCTGAGGAGCGGGAGGAAGCGTTGGAACGGTTAGGGCATTTGTACGGTGCCGATAGGGATGCTCCGGAAGAACAGATTCAGCATTGACGTTCGTGTTTTTGTTTAACATGCGGAACAGGGCCTCTACGGAGGCCTTTTTTGTGATCGGGACTTTCTTGCATGATGAATAAAAGCAAAGCATAAGCAGGGAAATGGCGCTGCAGCAGCGAATTGTTTTATGTTAGCGTGTTAACTGCGAATCACGTTAACAGGAGAAGATGTCAATGAACATGGAGAATGATCCCCGCGATACCGTCGTTATTTTTATCCGGCATGCGGAGTCGGAATACGCGGCAGGCCGCGAACGGGAACGGGAATTGACCGAGCGGGGAATGAAGGACGCCCGCCGTGTCAGCCAGGCGCTAGCCATGGAGCCGATTGATCATGTTTATTCCAAGTCCGTACGCCCGGGCCATCCTGACGGTTCAAGCGCTGGCTGACGCGAGAGGATTGACGGTGAGCACGGTGGAGGAACTTCATGAACGCCGTATCGCCGGCGGCGATCACCCGCTGACTGCGAATCAGTTCATGGCGGCGAAGCGGCGGTACCGACGATGCCGCATACGATGATCGTCGAGGCTTTGGCCCAATTGGGCGCGTTGGCGTCGATGGGACATGGCGGCAGTCTCGGCTTTCTGTCATCCATCAAGGGAGCGGAATTCTGCGGTCATGCCTCACCGGGGGACTGCCTGGATCTCGAGTACACGCATATTAAGGCAAGGCGGGGCTTTATCATTGGCAGCGGCCAGGCTGCGGTCAACGGCAAAGTGATTGTGAAAGTGGATGAGATTATGGTATATGTGGAAAGCGATAATAAACAATAGCCTTTTATTCTTTATATACAAAAAAATACCTTAATATGCATATTATAATTGAATATTTATTCATCCCTCTCCAGCCTATGGGGAGGGATTTTTTACTCCCTGCCACAAATCGCTCTTTTGCTATGTGACAACAGGAGGCAACAAAAATTTTACACTGGGGATTTACAAAACGTTCATAGGCAAGTATTATATCTTTAACTACCTGGCTTACGCAGAAACAACCAGAATCCTGCATAATTATTTGACCAAAGTTCGAAAAGTTTTCCAGCGTTTCCCGCTTGCCGGCAAACCATTAACTTCGTTACTGCTTAGTGTCAACATAAATTATTTTATGAATGTAGGGGGAGTTGTATAGTGAAGAAAAGTTGGGTTATTTTTCTATGCTTGCTGTTGTCGCTAACGCTGGTGCTGTCGGCATGCGGCGGTGGCGGCAATGCCGCGGATCCGTCTAAAGAACCGGCTCAAGAGCAGCAGGGCAATGAGCCGGAGAAGAAGGAGGATGGAGAGCAGGCTTCGGAACCGGAGGAATCCGGGAGCGTCAACGAAGGGATTGTGAAGGCGTCCGAACCGAGCAAGTCGCCCGCTACGGCCACATCCCGGACAGATACCCTCATTATCGGCATGACCGCGCCGGCTGGAATCTTTCATCCTCTCTATGCAGAGACGGCTTATGATCAGTACGTTACGAGAACGTTGTTCAAGGCGATGCTCGAGGTGCAGAAGGACGGGACGTATGCCCCTGTGCTGGCGGAAAAATACGAAGTATCTCCGGATTATCTGACTCACACGTACAAGCTGAAGGAAGGCTTGAAGTTCAGCGACGGTTCGCCGTTGACGGCGGAAGACGTCGCCTTCACGATTACCGTGCTGCATGACAAATCGTATGACGGTCCTAGCGACATCCTCAGAGACGCCAAAATCAAAGGCGGTCAGGAATACTTCGACGGCAAAGCAACCTCCATTGAAGGCATCAAGGTTATCGATCCTCTCACCATTGAATTCACAACGATTGAACCTAGCGCCCTGGCGCAGTCCGCAATCGGCGCGACAGGCATTCTCCCGAAAGCCTATTACGGAAAAGATTACAAGCAGGGCAATTTGAGTTATATGAATGAGCTGTTCACGAAGCCGCTTGGCAACGGGCCATACAAGCTGGAGAAATTCCAGGCTGGCCAAGATGTATCCTTTGTTGCCAATGAGCACTACTTCAAAGGCGCACCGAAAATTCCGAAGCTGATCTACAAGTTCACGACGGACGAGACAAACGCCCAGTTGCTGCAGACCGGGGAGACGGATATGGACTTCATCTCCGCGAACCGTGATAACTTCGAACTTCTGCAATCGATGGGCTTCCTCGATATATCCTTGTTCCCGACGAATGGTTACGGTTACATCGCCTTCAACCATAACCGGGCGAAGTTCCAGGATGTGAAGGTCCGTCAGGCATTGGCGATCGGCCTCGACCGCGAGCAAATCGTGGAAGCCGTATACCAAGGCTATGCCGATGTCATCAACGTGCCGCAATCGAAGCTGTCCTGGTCTTATACCGATGAAGTAAACAAGTACGAGTTCAACCTGGAAATAGCGAAGCAACTGCTCGAAGAGGCGGGCTGGAAGGTCGGCGCGGATGGCATACGTGAAAAAGACGGCGAGAAATTCAAGATCAATTTCGCGGCTACCTCGCCGAACGTGGTGAATGACGCGATTATTCCGGTAGCGCAAGCGAACTACAAGGAATTGGGCATCGAATTCGTTGCCGAGCAAATGGACTTCAACGCAGTTATCGAGAAGCGGAAAAAGGGCGATTTCGATATGCTGTTCATGGCTTGGGGCCTCAGTCCAGATCCGCAAGGAGCACAAAATATCTTTATTACCGGAGGATCGCAGAACGAAATCGGCTACTCCAATAAAAAAGTCGACGAGCTGTTCGAAAAGGGCGGCAAAACGCTGGATATTGAGGAGCGGAAAGCGATCTACAAGGAGTTGTATCAGGAGCTTAATGAAGATCTGCCATACATCTTCATGTACCAGCGGCGCGATATGTGGGGCAATAATGCGCGCTTTACCGGGCTTGATATGACGCCTTACCGCGACTTCTCTTATGGTGTAGATTCATTGATGATTAATTAATCCAATCTTGCCGAACCCTCTCCCGTCATGACGGGGGAGGGTTTTTGCGACAGGAGGGAGTTGGAATATATGCTCGACCCGCAGACAAACAGAAAACAATATTTCTAAACAGTGATTTTGCAATCGAGTCGATAAAACGTTCCAAGGAGCGGGCCTTGGCAATCGTTAAATTCGTTGACCAGATGATAAAAGTGTATCGGATTCTGTGTGAGTCATCGGGCCGGCGGAGGACTTGAGGCGGTATGACACCTTAACGACGCTGTTTTTCGGGGGCGATGGAGTTTGGCAGTCATGCGATTAAGTCGCCACTGACGACGTGTTTTACCCGTGGTATTATGGTAGTGTGAAAAAATATAGATGTGGTCGCGGTGAACGGTCGACCACATCTTTTGCCATTCGGTACAGTTAGGCATATCGCCTTTGTTCAAGAGCTCAAAAGGTTGAACGTTTAATCTATTTTTTATTTTCCTCCTAATGTGTCGCTTCTGTTTGGGCAGTTGATGATCTTTTATACCTTTATCAGATATATTTGTGTTTTGTTCGTAGGTTTTATTTTGAGCTTCTTTTAACACAAATAAATGGCTTTGCATTGGGTCTTGAACGATCATTTTTGAGCTACACTCAATGAATAGAAACAGCAGGAAAAGAATAAGAGCAATTATGGTAAATCCAAACACGTTCAGAACTTGATGTCACAGCCATGGGGATACACCTACAGAGGCATTCGCGATGATCAGTGACGCAATGGAAGGCTATTTTGAGGTAATGCTGGAGAATGGCTGCGACATCCCGGAGCCGGCTGCACATGATGCGTACAGTGGCAGGTTCAATGTGCGTCTGCCCAAGACCCTTCACCGGCAGCTGGCGGAGCAGGCAGAACGGGAAGGTGTATCCTTAAATCAATACGTGCTTTACAAATTGAGTCGCTGATTATTCAGCGGCTTTTTATTTTGCCACAAAGGATGGTGAAAGAGGATGAATCTATTGAAATGGCTGATTAGGGTAACGGCATATAGGGAAAAGGCCGCACCAAGGTACCGGAGTGAATGCAGTCTAAATGATATTACATAAAAACAGTTGCCAAAGGGCAACTGTTATAAGTTATAGGCGAGCCAATGTTATTACTACCTCAATTACAACGTCAATTAATACTTCTAACAGGTCTTTTGCCAATCGTTCTAAACGTTCCATCGTACCACCTCCTGTTGTTATGTAGTAATAAGTAATACGCAGGAATATCTTTCTGGTTTTCGAAAAATTCACTAAAACGGTCCAGCGTATGTGTGAAGATGGAAGGCTAAGAGCCAAATGTGTACATGGAGTATGGTTAATAGATCATCCTTAACAGGGTGCATTTTCTTATTTCACGGAGAGGGGCTGATAACATGGCAGGAGAACGGAAAAATAAGTACCATTCACATGTTGAACCCAAGCTCCTGCTTATAGAAGCACGGGCGAGGGACGGGACAATAGACGAGGATACAGCCAAGAAATTAGGCGTTGCTTACTCGACATTCAGAGAGTATGTCGAGAAGTACCCGGCATTATCGGCAGCCTGAAAAAGGGGCAAGGAAGTAGCTGGCATTGAGGTCGAGAATGCCCTATTCAGGCGTACAATCGGCTATTAGTAAGACGAAGTGACCCGGGAAGCTGATTCGCTGATGGTTGACCTGGAGACAATCAAACGATATGCCCTAATCGAGCTCGCATCCCGCGAGTTTTTTACTTTTGCCAGGCAATGGCGCCGGACTTCTACCGGGATGATCGGACATACCTAGTCGAGCTGTGCGGCGAGATGCAGGACTTTTACGAGTCCGACGACGACATTCTCATAATTAACCTCCCGCCTCGGCACGGCAAGTCCAGGACGGCCTCCATGTTCGCCCAATGGGTATACGGCAAGAACCAGCAGGAGAAGGTCATGACCGGCTCGTATAACGAGACATTGTCCACGACGTTCTCCAAGGCTGTCCGCGACGGTATCAGCAGGGTCAAGGCTGACGAGAAGAAGATCGTATACAGCGACATCTTCCCGGGCGTCCGTATCAAACGCGGCGACGGGGCAATGACCTGTGGAGCCTGGAGGGTGGATATAACAACTACCTGGCGACGTCTCCGACTGGTACGGCGACCGGCTTCGGGGCCACTATTTTGATGATTGACGACCTTATCAAGAATCCGAGGAGGCCGCTAACGAGAATACGCTGGAGAAACATTGGGATTGCTTTACGAATACGATGCTGTCCCGCTTAGAGGAAGGCGGCAAGATCATCATTATCATGACCCGCTGGGCGACCGGCGACCTGGCCGGGCGAGCCCTGGAGCACTTCAAAGAGGAACGCAAGAAGGTCCGGCTGCTGACCATGAAGGCGCTCCAGGATGACGGCTCGATGCTGTGCCCGGATATCCTTTCCCGTAAGAGTTATGACATGAAGGTTCGGGCCATGGGCGAGGATATCGCCAGTGCGAACTATTAGCAGATTCCGATCGACATCAAAGGGAAGCTGTACAGCAGCTTCAAGACATACGAACGGCTGCCGGTTGATGCTAACGGCAATTCGCTGTTTACTGGCATTTACGCTTACTGTGACTCCGCCGATGTGCAACATCATCTGGGGCGTGTACAATAAAGAGGCGTATATCCTGGATGTCATCTATACAAAAGTAGCCAATGGAGATTTCAGAGCCCGCCGTCGCGAAGGCTCTTTTTGAGTTACAGGTGAACAAGGCTCGAATCAACAACGGCGGCCGGGCGTTCGCTCGGAACGTGAAGCGGGTCCTGGAGGAAGAACACCGGAGTAACCGAACGGACGTGAGTTGGTTCCATGCTAATGACAGATGATCGTGAAGACTTACGCATCTATGAACATCCCGAAAACTTTATTACCCTGACCGTTAATTTAGATGGTAATGGGTATGTAGACAATCTGACTGTTGGAGATCTGAACGCTTTTATCATGGGAAAACAGGAGCAAGCCCCGGCATTATGCGAGGGCTTTTTTATGTGTTATGCAGACTGGGGACGGTGGGGACAAAATGGGGACAGACTCAACGTCTCGACTCAGAATAGACTCCATTAAACTACAAAAACAAAAGAAAAAAGGGGGTGTCTCACAGGCACTGCAAAATGATGGAGATGACGAGGTAACAGAGAATGTGGATGCGGGAAAAACGGCGGCGCGCAAACCGGTGAAAGATGGATGAAGCAGTGAAATGCTGCGTGGATGCCACTAGCGTTGCATCAATCTTTTTACGAAAATTTCTATCCCATAAGTCTCTATATTTGTAACTTATTGAACTATATTCATGGACAAAAATAAAGAAATCTCCTATTGTTGAGTTACCCTAACGTTATCCATAAAACGCCTCAACAAAGGAGATTTCTTATGGATAACGTACCGAATCATAACGTCATTTGTCAATGCCTAAAATGGTTACATGTCCATTCTACTCGACACGAGTCATTGGATTACCGGGCCCAAAAGCTGTTTGTCGGCTCTTCGACACTCTTATTTGTAGAGGCACAGCTTCAGCAACGAGACTCATACAAAGTCATGTCAGAGCATGTAGCGGCTAATCCTGAATTTCAAGATCTTCTGGGTCTCAAGAGCATAAGCGCTTCTCAACTATCGCGGAAGCTGAAACGGCTGCCTATGGAGTATCTTCAGACGCTCTTTTTCTCGCTCATTGATCGAATCAAGCAACTTACAAAAGGGAAACGCGGCATTACGCCTGGTATTGGTAAACTCAAGCTAATCGATTCATCGGGAATTACACTACCTCCCATTCTCGCGAAATGGTCCTATTGTTCCAAAAGTAGCCATGGCGTGAAGATGCACACCTCCTTGGTCGTTGCGGACTCCAAAACGATGTATCCAGACAAGATCGTCGCTTCAACCAAAGATGTAGCCGATCATGAAGTCGTGTTGGAATTTACAGTGGATAAAGATGCGACCTACGTGATGGACCGAGGATACCAGGTATACGACCATTTTCAGAAATGGGTAGAGGATAAGATTAAATTTGTTTGCCGCGTCAAGCAAAAGAGCCGGTTAACGATCATCAGAAAAAGAGACCTCCCCAAAAGGCAGAATGGGTTTATCCTTGATGCTGATGTGACGATGCCGGAGCTGCCAGCGGTTCTGCGTTTGATTGAGTTTAAGGATGACCAAGGGCGTACCTATCGAATTGTAACGAATCGATTTGACTTATCCGCACATCAAATTGCCGAGATTTATCGAAATCGCTGGCATATTGAGTTGTTTTTTAAATGGGTCAAGCAGCATATTCGATTGGTAAAACCCCACGGTTATACGGCCGAAGCGATTTGGAACCAAATGTATATTGCTTTAATCGCGTATGCTCTCTGTTTGCTGATTAAATTAACACTGGACTGTAAAAAGTCGACATGGGACCTCCTCCAGTTGATTCGCATCTATGCGGAAAAACCATGGGAAAATTTGATCGCTGCACTCAACCGCAAGCCGACTCGAACATCTAGAGGTCGACCAAAGCGAAATGGGAGACGTCCGAAAAAGGCAACAAAGTCGATGAAACCGAGACTGATTGTGACGTAATGACAAACGAAAACGATTTTTACATATAATGGATAACGCGTAGGGTCTGTTTCCAGCTCGACTTTTTTAGACTTAGCGCGGACATCGCAAATGTAAATATATATCATATATTGATGTTAATTGAAATTAGATTATGAACTAACCGCTCGATGCAACGCTAGTGCAAAAGTACATGATGTTCATCGATTTTTGTCTTTTAACGATTGGATAGTCAGAAATTGATGCCGTTTTGCAGGATTCCCTGTCACGGAGTACACATCATAAAGGAAAAGTGTAGTTTTGCAGTTTTTCGGCGAGTCGAGCTTTGAGAATCAGGGGGCTGTCTCACTGTAGTGAAATACTACTTTTGGGACACCCCCTTTTCGGAATAGACTCCACCAGATTCTATATAGGGCTTGCTGAACATATTGCCTTTTAGGCCACAGAGGCTGACGGCACAGATTCAGCAGCAGTCTGAAAATCGGCAAAAAGAGAACGCGCAGCTTGCGTTCGAGATTCATAACAAGCAGTTGCAGAGCAATGACCGTTTCGCTTGTCTCTCGAAGGCGTGCTCGAATACGCCCCAGTCCGTAGGAGCGTTTGCCTTCTCCGAATTTTCCTTCGATCGCGTTACGCGTTGAAGCATCCTGTCTGGCCTGGTTCCGATCGGGTTCCGCTTCTTTCTTCGGACGTCCTAAGTTTGGACCACTCAGACGAATGCCGTGCTCCTTACAATAGCGAAGGTTCTCCCGGTTTCGGTAGATTTGGTCGGCTAGAATGGCTTCCGGATAACACCCATATCGCTGGACGAACGACTCCACGGAAGCTTTCAGTGTCATGCTTTCGTTGAAGTTATCCCAGGACAGCTTCTCCATCCGAGCGTAACCATCCACCAGACTGATCGCCAGCTTTGCTCCAAACTCGACGGGAGCATTCACTTTCCCGCGGACAATCGGCCGTACATGCGGTTGGGAAAGACTGACGATTCGATCTTCCACCGAGTGTGTCCGTTTGTCGTACATCTCTTGCTGTTGACGATACAGCTCGGAAATGACGAGCAATTGCCGATACTGCTGCGAACCCAGTTGATTCAAGCTGCTTTTCGCTGCCAGCATTTCGATGATGCCAAGATTACGCGAAACATAACGAAGCTGTTTGCCAACCGCTTTCCGGATGGCTTTGGCACCCGTTCGCCGTTTCTTGGCGATCTCGAGGTAGCGTTTGCGGGCGGTTTGACGATACGTTCTCGGTTTCTTGGCCTTCCCGACGAAAGGCTCGTGCAGAACATCGATGATCGCTTCGAGTTTTTCCCGCGCCTCGTTCAATAATTTCAAATCGGTCGGATACGAGATGTCGGCCGGTGCGCAGGTCGCGTCGAGCATCAAGGTGCCTTTGTTGCATGGTTTCTCTTTGCTTTTGCCGTCTTCATTAACGGATGTTCCATCAGAGCCATGGCCGCTGCCTGGAGGATCTTGAGGATCGCTCTTGTTTTGTTCCTGCTTCTTTCGCTCTGCGTCCTCTTCCAAAATCCAATCGTTGATTCGTTCAATGACATCCGCACCCAATCGCTTGCGGAAATGGGTCAACAGCGAGTGATGGAACGGAGGCTTATCTTGGAACGCCGGCAGCCCAAGGAAGTACTGGTAGTACGGATTTTCGGCGATCTGCTGGACCGTCTCTCGATCATCGAGCTGCATACGTTCCTGAATGTACAGCGCTCCCAAAGCCATACGAACAGACAAAGGGATCTGACCGCGCATTGATTTCTTGAACGACTTCGCGTAGAGTTCTTCTGCCCGCCACCACGGGATGATAGCGGCCAGTTGCACCCAACGGTTCTCCTTATTTAATTTACCGCCAAACGGCAAGTAGAAATCTTCGAACAACTGAAGCTGGCTTTCGGTTCTACGATACATGTCGGCTCACTCCACGTGCACGATTTTTTGCAAGAAATTCGCATTCTCCTTGCATTTTATTTCGAGTTAGAGTCCAGAAATCCTTGTAAAACCTTTGAAAAATGATTGTTCAGCAAGCCCTATATAGATTTCAATCCTAGGGAAGTAGAAAAATACGATCGCATAAACTGGAGAAAACACCGATATATCGCGATTTTAGGGGAGTGAGTAGCCGTCTCTTTTTCGTTTTGGGGGCGAAATGGGGGCGAACCAACTATATATCATCTGTTGAACGCGAATGATGTGCGAAGCCGTCAAACTCAGAAGCTGCTCGCTCCGCCATTGCTTTAGTGACATGGCTGTATGTGGTCTGCAATGTGCGCACGTCTGAGCGCCCCAAGGGTTCCGCTACAGCCTTTGTTGTGAGCCCTTGTTCAAGTAAGAACGTTTAAGAACGTCGCCGAAGTGTTGGCAGGCCATGCAGTTTTATATGCCGAAAACCGTTCTTTTTTAAAAAGAGTCTCCACCAAACTGTTGGGGTATTTGGGTGGAACGGAATGCCGTGAGCTTCCGGCATTTTAAGGTGTGTCTTGAAGTCAACGACATGTTCGTCTTGATTGCGTTTAAATGCATCGATCCAAAGGGGGGCAAGATATGATTTTTCCAAGTGTTCCTCAAATAATCAATGATGACGCAGACAGATTGTCAGGATCGGATGCGTATTTCGGTCGCCAGTGCTTGTTTCACAAAATCCTGGAAAGTTATTTTCTCGGTCTGGACATAACTTTCAGACAATACCTCCTGCTTGAAAAGCGCAAGCTGGCGGTTCCGTTTGCCATTTGGTAGGGAAGCTGGTCGCCATAGGTTAGCAAACAAACCGCAAATTTGTCGTCTTGGCCCTCGAGTCTTCCGACATAAAAGAAGGAATGCTCGTCCCGCCTAAAGTGACTGAGACCTGAATGGAGAATGTTATGTCCAAGCTCGTGTGCGCATATAAGGCGCTGCCATCACCTTTCAATAATTAAATTATTATCACAATAATATCCATATTCATCGAGTTGGGAAATTATGCTGATGTATACTTTACAGCCGTTCCTTCGGGGGCGGCACTATTAATTAGATTAAACCACCTAAATACAGTAATTATGTGGAAAAAAACTACAAGAATCCATATACTTCACAAGTAAGATAATGGTATTATCTAGGTGGGAGTTGGAAAACGGCTCTACTACATATATAAAGGTGAGATAATATGAAGAAGTTTTTATCAACGCTTTTGGTATTCGCAGTAATGTTGGTATTTTCAACGAGTGCATTTGCAGCTAAGGGGATTGGTGACACAAGGGACAGTGCAACTGAATTGTATCCAGAAGGCCTACTTGACTTTTATCCAGGAAGCCCAGTTCACCTGTCTATTGAAAACAGCACAGATGAAGATTGGTTTAAATGGACGAATAACACGAGAAAAATGAAGGGTATTACGACTTTATTCATTGGGACAGAAGATTATGAAAATTTCAGATTAGGATATATTATTAAGTACAAAAACGGTGACGAATCAGACCTATTGTACGCTCAACGTTTTGGCCAGTATCAAGCTTTTCAAACCAAGGATATACCAGACGGTGCTACGGTGTACTTTGTGGTCAAAAAAATAAGTGATGGTACAGCACAGTACCAGTTCGGTTTTTATATTGATGATAACTTTTAAGTAGCCATTTTAGGTCGCTGATTATTCAGCGGCTTTTTATTGGAGGAAAACCTTTCCTTTTGCCGAAATGACGATTGGGGGGCGATGAGTTGAGAAGTCCAATAGATTATACAGCGAGGAAATTTGCTAGGCATATGGCTAATGCAGCAGCTAATGGAGGGAAAAGCCTAATCAAAAACCGGGGAACGGTTTTGGCTGCGTATAGGGCAGTGTGACACGGCGCATTGAAGTTATCGACGCAAAGGAAGGGCCATTCGGCGTAGATATCCCAGTACGTGACAAAATGGGCAATTTGGATGCTGGACGGAAATGGATGAGGATATATCGCTATGCTGATCTGATTCGATGTAAATATAAAATCATCCAATTAGGCATTTGCTAACGGAGGATTGCAGTTTCAAATTTTATTTAACGTAATCGTAATAAACAAAACCATTACCTTTTATCCCAGTTAAACCATATGTTTCTTGTTCAATATAAACATGATAAGTACCTGGATCAATGTTTTTAGTATATTTAGTAGTGTAGTCTCTATCTCCTATTTCAGAGAAAATTAATGTTTTGTACTGAAAAACAGTTCTTCCGTTTTCTGTTTCGAGTCGAAATTTTACTCTTTCAGGGAATTCAACCCTATAAGCGTCGTCTAAGACGGCACCAAAGTGTACATTTTTTGCTGGTTTATCAAATGTAATTTTGAATTTACGTCCTTTTGAATTTTCTGCATAACCGTCCTCAGAGATACTGAATTCGAAGTTTTCACTTGCTTTTGCGAAACTTGTTTGTGGCGTAAAGAGCACCACTGTAAATGCTAGAACTAAGAAAGCTGCTAATGAATTACGAAGAACTTTTTTCATACGGTAAAATTCCCTTCTGATGTAATATATTGGGAGTATACCACGTAGAGAGGTATCTGTGTGTAAGAAAATGGTATTTACGCTTATTAAACCAAAGGTTTAAACAATGGCGATACCTTTGATGTTTATGTTGTCGGATGGGAGAACGTTACGATCGACGATCATATCCTTGACGAGTATATTAGTCGTGCCGAAGAAGCAGTCTGCTATGGCCCAATTCTTAAGTCGACGAGCTGGTGCCCATGGCACATGATGAACAGAGAGCGCTTGAGCCGATTGAGTTTATTCAGATGCTGCATGCAGTCGATGACTTTTATGGGCATCCTTTCATTCTCTTGGACTGGCAGCGCGAGATCATACGGGATGTCTACGGCACCGTAAATGATAAGGGGTATCGACAATACCGTTATGCTTATCGGGCAGATATACTGCTGCGCAGCTGACCGGGGACAGGCCGAGTAAGTTTACAAAGCAGCTTGCGGCATGATTGAACAAGAGCCAGAGTTTGAAGGCATTTTGAAAGTCTTTGACAGCCGCAAGGAACCGACCCTTGGAATAGCCGGATGCTATCTCAGCGGCTCATACGCGGGGGCGTCGATGTAGTGGAAATTCCTCAAGACATGAAGAACATGAGTCCAGCAATGAAACTAATTGAGCAGCTTATGAAGCGAGGATTGATGACACACGGGGTAAATCCCGTCGCGCTGTGCTGGGGGAATGGAGTTGGATGGAAAGGAGAACCTCAAACCGATGAAGAACAAATCAAAGGAACGCATCGACTTGATCGTAGCCATGTTTAACGCCATGGCCACGGCCATGCTTTATGAAGAAATAGACATGAACTTCGAAGAGTTCGCGGATCAAAAATTCTGGGATAAGTTGTGGGGGTAGCATTATGAAAAACCTGTTTTATGTTCTTCGAGACTTCGCAGAGGACATTTTTATTCTGCCGGATTGGTGGTTGTGAACGTACCGACATTTCAATTACACCTAACGGCCGGGCTATTTTGTTTGGGCGCCACGCTCATGGCTGTTGGATTTGCGATTGCCCGTCATCCTCCAAGAAAGGAGTGATCAATAAATGTTTTTTAGGCGAGCGCTACCCGTTACAGAAAAACGCGAACGCGAAACAATAGAGCTCAACGTGAATGATCGACGTTTACTTGAAGTTCTAGGTATCGATATTGCCGATGTGAACGAGAGGGAAAAATGCTCTAAAGATCGATACGGTGTATGCCTGCATCCGCATGCAGACACGGCACCCAGCATATCAATTGCTTAGATTGCGGCCGAACCCGTATATGAGTGCTTATGATTTTTGGAAATGCATCGAGGCGCAAAATCCGATGTTTGGTAATGCGGATGCCTCTATCGAATTTGACAGCCGCGGGCGTATCTTTGGATTATGGCCGATGGATGCGACACGCGTCAGGATAGTGGTTGACAATGATACGAGCGCAAGCACATCGAATGACCAACTTACGCATTAGCAGCTGCTGACGAAGAAAAGCAAAGAGAATTTGTCGAAAAAACCTTTCCAGGGTTAAAAAATTACGATAATGGCGAAATTGATTATTTATTGTTTGAAGATGAAAGTATGATTCGTGATTATCAAGCCTTGCAGCGGACTTGGTTTGCCAAAGGTCAACAGCGCATTATTCAAACAACAGGTAAGCATCGCGGCGTAAAATCGCTATCCACGATAGACTATCCGACGGGCAAGATCGTTTGGCTCGAAGACGAGGAGTACACTGCTGAAACGTTTTTAACATATCCTACCGGTAAAATCGTGATCATTTTCGATAATGCCCGCATCCATCATGCCAAACTGATGCACCCCTTTTTGGAAGAGAATACTCGCTTACTCTTTCATGCTCGATCCTATGAAGATCATTGATCGACTCTGCATTCGGATGGAATCGGGACGATTAGTAAATCATTAGTTCAACTTATATAGTCATTTTCTAAAATTTTTATCGAGGTATTTATTCGGAACAATATCAAATACTTCAGTAAGAATCTGATAATACTCTTCTTCGTTTATAGTTCGTTTTCTTTTTTGACCTTTTTTGGTTTCTGTAAAACTTCGTTTAGTAAGTGAAATATGCCCGCCTTCAATTAATTTACAGATAATATATCCTTTGTTAAAGGGAGATTCTGGGTGATGTGCAATAATATTTTGTATTATATTTACTTTGTCTGTATCTATTTCATCTAATGTAAATGCATATCCAATGCACCATGTATTTGTAGGTTCAGAATCAAGGAATTGAGCGCTCTCCCCATCTTCCCCTTTTTTCATTTCTAGTAGATAGGTTCCTTTTTCAGTATTTTGTTTACGAATACGGTATTTTCCTGTTTGAGATGAGATGACTTCCCCGCTAAATGGGACTGGATATAAAGGAAGATGTGAGGCAAATCCCCCGTCTATAATATATTTCTGATCATTATGATTTAAAATAATAATCACATGCCCATTATCAGGCTTCCAATTATCACCACCTAAATCGTAGACCGTACCAGCTACTCGATAGACATCAAATCCACAATCAATTAAAAAATAATATAATAAGGAATTAAGCTCGTAACATAGTCCTCCGCGATGGGTTAATAGTAATTTTTCTTGAACATTCTCTCTAGAAATTTTTCGGATATTCTTGTCCATAACGTCTAAATTTTCATAGGGTAGTACATATCCCATTCGCAGAAAAATTCCATGTAAATCTTCAAAGGTTACATCTTCTTTTGGAGATATCTGTAACCGAGAGAAAAAATTTTTTTGTAATTCAGTTAACATTTTATATCACCTTCCATATATAGATAAATCATCCATCAATTACAATGTTACACCAATTAAAATATATAATCAAGTATTAAAAATATTCCGGAACGGAAAGCTGATGGTTCCCTGCAGCTCCACACTCGCGACATGCGCCGCTCGCAGATGCCTGGTTACCCGCAGGCGGTTCTTGTTCGGACGGCTGCAGCCGTAATTCCCTCTAATCCGAATGGCCTGCTCCTGTTTCATCTACAGCTCCACCTGCGACGCGGCTCGGTCGCCCGGCGCAATTGGATTTCCTTTATGTAGGACTGCATTATATGCACTGTGAAAGTCCTCATGCCAATCTTCTTCCCAAATAACTCAACCCTTATCGATATCAAGAACTTCAACTTTCACATTCACAAATAATCTCCCCTTTATAACTATCCTTTGATGTTATTTAGTTTTTGCTGAAGAGTTTCTTAGTAATAAGAAATATATAGAAAAAAAGAAAAATTCTCCGATAGAAGTACTGGATATACTCTTATCAATTATCACTATAAGCAAACGTGGACACATGAAAACGGCAAACTAAGTATTGAACGGTGGATTGAGCCAGAAGGGGTTAGCGGATGCTTACCAGCCTAATTCAAGCAGCTTGAAATTGAAAGGGAAAATAGCCGTTAGGAAAGAATCCCACGGCTCTTTTGAATTATTTGATCGAGTATTCATTTACTTCAAACGTTAAAATCTTGTCGTATATCACGTAGTCTTTACGGCTGCTGAATGGACCTTTGTTATTGTTGTGCTTATCTATGGCATAGGATGCTGTTCCAGTGCCGGCTTGCTTGTTTTCGTACCAGTTGATGAAGGCATTAACCTCATCCATGCTGAGGTCGAATTCCTTTTCTAATCCTGTGGTCATTGTAACGACAAGTATTGTAACTTTTGTATTCTGTTTCATTAGAAAAAGTAAATTCTTTTTTTCCACCAACCAGCTTCCCAGCCAGTTATTTCTCCTCTTGCGTCGTTCAGATCCATCCCAACCCTCAAATGTCCAGTACTTCGGCGATTCAGTTTTATAATCAATATGATTTCCACGTGCTTGCAATGTGTATTTATTTACAACTACTGGCTCTTCAAATTCATACGAAACCCAACCATATGGGAATCCATGAGCTGTAGCCCATCCATAGTCAGAATCCGAACGGTTAAACACTTGAAATGGCTGATGATTGGTACTCCAAATACTACTCGCACTTGCGATTCCCGAAGGAGAGTTATTTAGAAGTCATTATCGGGAATAAGGTTCTCAGAAGATTCCGCATAAGTATTATAATGATAATGAAATTCAATTTTGATTTCAGCTTATTTCCATTGATAATCGAACGTGCATTCGGCAGCAGCAAAGCAGAAGGATGAATCTCTGTGTAGCTGCATGGCCAACATGAAAGGAAGATGGCTCTCGAGGAGCGTATACCTGCCTCAGATGCGGGCGCCCCGTGCACGACGCATTTGGGAAAAGATGAGCCACATTATCCCAGGGCTTTTCCTATTCACATCTATACGCAAACTAATCAATGGGGGCGGTGGGGACGAAATGGGGCGAATGAACGTCTTTCCTAGGAATAGACTATACTAGACACCAAAACAAAAAGAAAAAAAGGGGGTGTCTCACAGGCGCTGCAAAATGATGGAGAAGACGAGTTAACAGAGAATGCGGATGCGGGAAAAACGGCGGCGCAAACTGGTGGAAGATGGATGAAGAAGTAAAATGCTGCGTGGATGCATCAATTTCTGCTCTTTAAGCCGCTATTTGATGAAATTCCTGCAAAATTACATGATGTTCATCGATTTTTGTCTTTTATCGATATGAATAGTCAGAAATTGATTCCGTTTTGCAGGATTCCCTGTAACGGAGTACACGTCATAAAGGAAAAGTGTAGTTTTGCAGTTTTTCGGCGAGTCGAGCTTTGCGAATCAGGGGGGCTGTCTCACTGTAGTGAAATACTACTTTTGGGACACTCCCTGTTCAGAATAGACACCATCATATTCTATTCCAATTTCAATCCTAGGGATTTACAAAACATTGATAGGCAAGTATTATATTCTATAACTGCCTGGCTTATACACAAACAACAAGATTCCTGCATAATTATTTGACCAAAGTTCGAAAAGTTGGTTTCATCGTTTGCCGCTTGCTGGCAGACCAATAACTTTGTTACTGCTTAGTGTCAACATAATTATTATATGAATGTAGGGGGAGTTGTGAAGTGAAGAAAAGTTGGGTTATTTTTCTGTGCTTGCTGCTGTCGCTTGCGCTGATGCTGTCGGCATGCGGCGGTGGCGGCGATGCCGCGGAACCGTCCAAGGAACCGGGTCAAGAACAGCAGGGCAATGAGCCGAAGAAGAAGGGGGATGGAGAACAGGCTGCCGACCCGGAAGAAGCCGAGTTCGTCAACGAAGGGATTGTAAAGGCTTCCGATCCGAGCAAATCGCCGGCTAACGCCACGGCCCGGACAGACACGCTGATCATCGGCATGCAGGCTCCGGCTGGAATTTTCCATCCGCTTTACGCGGAAACGGTTTATGATAATTACGTGACGAAAACATTGTTCAGGGCGATGCTGGAAGTGCAGAAGGACGGGACGTATGCGCCGTTGCTGGCGGAGAAGTACGAAGTTTCCCCGGATAATTTGACCCACACCTACAAGCTGAAGGAAGGCCTGAAGTTCAGCGACGGTTCGCCGCTGACGGCGGAAGACGTCGCCTTTACGATTACCGTCCTGCATGACAAGTCGTATGACGGTCCAATGGATATCCTCCGGGAGGCCAAAATCAAAGGCGGCAGGGAATACTTTGACGGCAAAGCAACCTCCATTGAAGGCATCAAGGTTATCGATCCTCTCACCATTGAGTTTACAACGATTGAGCCGAGCGCCTTGGCGCAGTCCTCTATCGGCGCGACTGGCATTCTCTCCAAAGCTTATTACGGAAAAGATTACAAGCAAGGCAATTTGAGCTACATGAACGACCTGTTCACGAAGCCGCTTGGCAACGGGCCATACAAGCTGGATAAATTCCAGGCCGGCCAGGACGTATCCTTTGTCGCCAATGAGAACTATTTCAATGGCGCACCGAAGATCCCGAAGCTGATCTACAAGTTCACGACCGACGAGACGAACGCGCAGCTGCTGCAGACCGGGGATACGGATATGGACTTCATCTCCGCGAACCTTGACAACTTCGAGCTGCTTAAATCAATGGGCTTCCTCGATATTTCCTTGTTCCCGACCAATGGCTATGGCTACATCGCCTTTAACCATAACCGGGCAAAGTTCCAGGATGTGAAGGTACGGCAGGCATTGGCGTACGGCCTGGACCGCGAGCAAATCGTGGAAGCCGTATACCAGGGGTATGCCGAGGTCATCAACGTACCGCAATCGAAGCTGTCCTGGGCCTATACCGATGAAGTGAACAAATACGAGTTCAACCTGGAAAAAGCGAAGCAACTGCTTGAAGAGGCGGGCTGGAAGGTTGGCGCGGATGGCATACGTGAGAAAGACGGCGAGAAATTCAAGATCAACTTTACCGCTACATCGCCGAATGTGGTGAATGACGCGATTATTCCGGTAGCGCAAGCGAACTACAAGGAATTGGGCATCGAATTCGTTGCCGAACAAATGGACTTCAACGCCGTCGTTGAGAAGCGGAAGAAGGGCGATTTTGATATGCTGTTCATGGCTTGGCGCCTTGATCCGGATCCGCAAGGAGCACAAAATATCTTCGTTACCGGAGGATCCTGGAACGAAATCGGCTACTCCAACAACAAAGTCGACGAGCTGTTCGAAAAAGGCGGAAAAACACTGGATATGGAGGAACGCAAAGCGATCTACAAAGAGCTGTATCAAGAAATCAATGAGGATTTGCCATACATCTTTATGTACCAGCGCCGCGATATGTGGGGCAATAATGCACGCTTCACGGGGCTCGATATGAGTCCTTACCGCGACTTCTCTTATGGCGTAGATGCATTGATGATTAATTAATCCACTGTTGCCGAACCCTCCCCCGTTCTGACGGGAGAGGGTTTTTTGTGACAGGAAAAGGTCTTGATAATATTTGCCATCTGTCCTATGATTCTATGATAGCCTTGATCCAATCGTTTACAGCGTCATATCCATCAATCACGGAAGGAGCGGATTCGTCTGACTGTACATAGACCGACAGAGCAGCTTACCATTCTTGCCGCATTGGGCGGGAATGCCATTCTGCAGCCAGGGCAGGAGGCCACCTATGCGAATCAATTGGCGAACGTGCGGCGAAGCTGCAGCGTGTTGGCCCGATTGGCCGGGCAAGGACACCGGCTCGTCATTACGCATGGCAATGGACCACAGGTCGGCAATCTGCTGCGCCAGCAGGAAGAAGCGCAGGCGGAAGTGCCGCCGCTGCCCCTCGATGTATGCACGGCCCAGAGCCAAGGCTTCATCGGCTTTATGATTCAGCAATTATTGCGCAATGAGCTGGCAAAGGGCGGCCACGGCCATTCGGTTGTCAGCTTGATTACGAGAGTGGAGGTGGCGGCGGACGATCCGGCCTTCGGCAATCCGAGCAAGCCGATCGGCAGCTTCTACACGGAGGAGGAAGCGAAGCGGCTTATGACCGCCAAAGGCTGGCAGTTGAAGCCGGATGCGAACCGGGGCTGGCGGCGTGTTGTCCCGTCTCCGCGGCCTCAAGCGATTGTGGAAGCAGACGTCGTAAGGCAACTGCTCGAATTGAACCAGATTGTCATTGCCTGCGGGGGAGGCGGGATTCCGGTTGTCCGGCAGGAAGACGGCAGCTATACAGGCATTGAGGCCGTAATTGACAAAGATTTCAGCAGCTTCAGGCTCGCTCGCGAGATACAAGCCGATGTGCTGCTTATTCTGACTGACGTCGAGCACGTCTATGCCGACTATGGCCGTCCGGAGCAGCGGCCTCTGACCAGCCTGACCCCATCCGGTGCGGCTGAATATATGGAAGCGGGGCATTTCAGCCAAGGCAGTATGCGCCCGAAGGTGGAGGCTGCCGCGTCCTTCGCCGCACGCGGGGGAACCGCGATAATTTGCTCGCTCGATCGGGCGGATCTCGCGCTGTCCGGTCTGGCAGGCACGCGCATTGTTCCAGAGACCGCCGAAGCGGCGAGTTATCATCAATAGGGCACATAGATACGCGGCTTGACAGGAACAATAAGAGAGAGCCTATGGTGAAAGGAATGTCTATTGATGAACGATAAGCAGAAGAAGCAATCCGGGCCGACCTTCGCGCCTGGCATGGAGCTGGATAATTTGAAAGAAAAGGCGACTCCGGAAGAAATTGAACGCGGCGACTCGACTTCCGTTACCAATCTCATTCTGGATCGGACCGGCGACGACAACCAAGGTTAACGAGCCGGAGCCATGAGCCGTTCTGCGATGCCGAAACGCATGCAGGACGGCTCTTATTTATAATAGAAGAAAGCCGTCATCGAAAATGGGCATGGCTAACGAAAGCAAGAATACGGAAAATAATGACACCCCAGGTCAGTAATGAATATCTATGGAACTATGCTATACTGAAGACCGTAATAGTATATGTGTCTGACTCGTTTTGCTTGGGGGCGCAACCGAACGGCGGATTGGACCGTCTAATGTAGGGGAGCTTTGCAAAACGGCGGCTGATGCCTCATAATGACACAAGGGGGCTCAACGTCCCTTACCATGGAAAAAGGAGTTACTGTATGAGCACTTACATAGCAGAACGTTATCAGCTGAATTCCGTCATCTTTCACTTGGGCGGCGGCATTCTCTATGAAGCCGTCGATATGTCTTTGCAGCGGGACGTATTTATTTATGTGGTCGAAAATACCGATTCGGGCCGCGCAGAGGAATACCGCAACGCATTCGGGAATGTATCGCATTTTTCCAATAACCGATTTTTCCATATGCTGAATGCGGGCATGTCCGGACAGGACTTCTACGTGGTGTTTATGGCGTACAGCGGCATGCCGTTAGTGAAATATGCGCAGCGGCACGCCTTGAGCTCGGAGAAGGTGCTGTCCATGATCTACGAGCTGGGCACCAGCATCCAGGAAGCGCTGGAGGAAGGGGTCAGCCGATTCCCGGTCACGATTGATAATGTGTGGGTGACGGCGGATAATCAACTGATTATTATGAACTACTGGACCCAGGCGGAGGAAGGGGAGCACGGCACCACCGCCTTGTACCGGCTGCTGTATCAGCTCTGCACGCTTCATCCGCATGTCCCTTCGCAATTCGATGTCGTCGAGACTCGCTTGTACGGCGCATTGAAGGACTTGAATGATGTGCAGAGAGATTTGGTTCTGAAGCTGATGAGGAAGGTGCACACGGGAGATGCCTCACTGTTCACCTTCATGGTCGGGCTGCGGGAGATTCTCGAGCAGCCGGACGCGCCGATGCAGGCCAGCCGCGAGGTGGCGACGCCCGTATTCACGGCCCCTCCTCCGCTTGAGGAATTGCCGCCCCGGCGTCCTCTTGACGAAGCGGAGCCGGATGATGCGGAAGAAGACGAGGAGCTGGCCGAAGAAGAGGATGACGATGATTACGAGCGCAAGGAAGCCGCTTCCTTCAACGGAAGCAAGATGCTGCTTATCGTTGCCTGCGTGTGCGTCTTTTTCGCTGTCCTGGGCGGAGCCGTTATCTGGGCCAATTCGCTCTCCAAAGACAATGAGCCGGTGGCGGTGACCGAGCCGGGGCAAGAAGGCGGCTCCGACGCGGCGGCGGAACAGCCGGGCGGCAGCGGCGACAATGCCGATAATGGCGCTGTCGTTCCGGATGGCGGCGATAACGGTTCCGTTGCCGATCCGGATACGTCCGTCAGCTCGGACGGAGGCTCCTCAAGTTCGAACGGGGGCTCATCGAGCTCGAGCATCGATAGCGGCAGCAGTGCCGGCCAAGGATCGCAGCAGCCGGATACGAATACGGGAACGCCAACGCAGCCGGATACGCAGCAGCCGGGCACAACCGAGCCTGGAACGACAGATCCAGGGACGACTACGCCGGGAACCGGGACGCCAGACACGGGAACGCCGGCCGATCCGGCGAATCCGGGGACGGAGACGCCTCCTGCTGAAGCGGGACAGCCGGGCGAAGGAGAAGTGGAGGTTCCGAGCCTGATCGGTCTGACGCTGGAGCAGGCTGAGGAGCAAGTCAAGGCTGCGGGCCTTCGCTGGCAGTATTTCAAGGAGAACAGCGATGAGCAGCCGGCTGGCCAGATCTTCAAGCAGGAGCCGGAAGCAGGCGCACCGATCAAGAAGGGCGACCGAGTCACTTTCTATATTAGCCGGGAACAGAAATAAGCTTAGGAAGAGAAGGAGAACTGCCGATGAAGGGGCAGTTCTCCTTTTTGCTTGCTGCAGGAAAAAGAAGCCCCCGCTCCCAGACGCGCCATTCAAGCGCAGGGGCGAGGGCTTCTTTATTCGTTAGTTGCAAGCGCAATTCAAGACCGGCTTGCGCGCGGCCAGCGTCTCGTCCAGCCTTCTCACATCGGTGCGATGCGGCGCGTTAAGCAGCAGATCCGGCTGTTCTTCCGCTTCCTTCGCAATCTGAATCATCGTGTCGATGAAAGCGTCGAGCGTCTCCTTGCTCTCGGTCTCGGTCGGCTCAATCATCATGCATTCCTCGACATTAAGCGGGAAGTAGATGGTCGGCGGATGGAATCCGAAGTCAAGCAGACGCTTGGCGACGTCCAGCGTGCGAACGCCATATTGCTTCAAGCCGCTGCCGGAGATGACGAATTCATGCTTGCATACGCCCGGATACGGTACCTCGAAGTACGGCGCCAGCCGGTGCATCATGTAGTTCGCGTTCAGCACCGCGCATTCGGATACGCGGCGAAGACCGTCCGGCCCGTAGGTGCGCATATAGGTGTACGCGCGCACGAGAATGCCGAAGTTGCCAAGGTATGCTTTGACCCTGCCGATCGAGGTTGGCCGTTCTTCCTCGAATCCGTAACTGCCGTCTTCCTTCTTCACAATGAGCGGCTTCGGCAAGTATGGCGCCAGTATGCTCTTGACGCCGACCGGGCCGGCCCCGGGACCGCCGCCGCCATGCGGCGTGCTCATCGTCTTGTGCAGATTCAAATGCACGACATCGAAGCCCATGTCTCCCGGACGGGTGATGCCCATAATGGCGTTGGAATTCGCGCCGTCATAGTACAGCAGGCCGCCGGCTTCGTGGACGATATCGGCAATCGCGAGGATATGCTCCTCGAACAAGCCGAGCGTGCTCGGATTGGTAAGCATGAGCGCCGCCGTATCCGGACCGACTGCCGCCCGCAGCGCCTCAAGATCGACCAGCCCCCGTTCATCCGAGGGGATCGTAATCGTATCCAGTCCGGCCGCCGTCGCGCTCGCCGGGTTCGTGCCGTGAGACGAGTCAGGGACGATAACCTTGGTCCGGTGCTCGCCCTTGCTCTCATGGTAGGCCCGGATCATCATCAGGCCCGTCCATTCCCCGTGAGCGCCTGCCGCCGGCTGTAGCGTAACCTCGTCCATCCCCGTCAGCGCGGCCAGATCCTGCTGGAGGGTATACAACATTTCCAGTGCGCCTTGAATGCTCTCCGCCGGCTGATACGGGTGAATTTTGGCGAAGCCCGCCAAGCGGGCGGCATCTTCATTAATCTTCGGATTGTACTTCATCGTGCAGGAGCCGAGCGGGTAGAAGCCGTTGTCGATGCCGAAGTTGCGGCGCGACAGCTCGGTGTAATGGCGGATAACATCGACTTCATACACTTCCGGCAATTCCGCCGGCTGCTGGCGGAGCATCGCCGCCGGTATCATTTCTTCGATATCCCGCTGGGGAACATCGCATTCTGGCAGCGAATAAGCGGTTCGCCCCGGCTTGCTCAGCTCGAAGATCAGCTTTTTCTCCGGTCTCATACAGCATCCTCCAATCGTGCGGCAAATTGGTCGATTTCCGCCTTCGTCCGGCGTTCCGTCACGGCGATCAGCATATGGCCCGCCAGCTCCGGATAGTAACGGGATACATCCAGTCCGCCGATGAATCCTTCCTTCATCAGGGCGGCGTTCAAGGCCGCCGGGCAGACGCCATCCGGCAGCTTGACCAGGAATTCATTGAAGAACGGCGAGGTGAATGGAAGGGACAGGGCCTTCGATTGCGTTATCCGATCGGCGGCGTAATGCGCCTTTTGGATGTTCAGATTCGCGACCTCGCGGATGCCGGCTTTGCCCATCACGGACAAATAGACGGAAGCGCTCAAAGCCAGCAGCGCCTGGTTCGAGCAAATGTTGGACGTCGCCTTCTCGCGGCGGATATGCTGCTCGCGGGCTTGCAGCGTCAGCACGAAGCCCCGCTTGCCGTCGCGATCCTTGGTCTGGCCCACGATCCGGCCAGGTATGCGGCGCATCAGCGGCTCGGATACGGCGAAGTAGCCGCAGGTCGGACCGCCCAGCGAGGAAGCGATGCCGAACGGCTGGGCGTCTCCGACGACGACGTCGGCGCCGAGCTGTCCCGGGCTCTCCAGCAGGCCGAGCGACAGCGGATTGGCACTCATAATAAGCAATCCTTTGCGCCCGTGAATCATCGGTTCGATGGCGCGCACATCCTCGATGCAGCCGAAGAAGTTAGGCGATTGCACGATGACCGCAGCCGTGTCGTCCGTCATGAGCGCCTCCAGCTTCTCCAGATCGGTCACTCCATTCGCATCGGGCGCCTCCACAATGTCCATGCCGAGTCCGCGGGCGCTCGTATGCAGGATCTGCCGCGCTTCCGGATGCACGGTACGGGAGACAACGATCCGCTTCCTCTTCGTAACGGCGCTTGCCAGCACCCCGGCTTCCGCCAGCGCGGTCGCCCCGTCATACATGCTCGCATTGGCCACCTTCATGCCGGTCAATTCGCATATATAGGATTGGAATTCGAATATGGCCTGCAGTTCTCCCTGGCTGATTTCCGGCTGATATGGCGTATAGGCGGTATAGAACTCGGAACGAGAGATTACGTGATTGATGACGACCGGAATATGATGGTCATAGATCCCCGCCCCAAGAAAGCTCGCATATTGATCGAGGTTGGCGTTGCGGGCGGCCAGTTCCTGCATATGGCGCAGCAGGGCCGCTTCGTCCAGCGCCTCGGATATCGGAAGCCGGCCCTTGTAGCGGACCGCTTCCGGAATGTCGCGGAACAGCTCGGCGATCGATGCCGCGCCGATCGCCGCGAGCATGTCCCGCTCGTCCTGCTCGGTCATCGGAATATAGCGATGTGTCTTGGTCATGTAGGCGAACCTCCCTTGGTTGTAGTAGGGCGTTGATAGAATGGGGCGGCGACGACGCGGGCCTTGAGCCGCTTGCCGCGAATCTCTACTTCCAGTTCCGTGTCCAGTTCGGCATATGGCGATTCAATGAGCGCCAGGCCGAGATTCCGCTTCAAGGTAGGGGATTGCGTGCCGGACGTCACTTCTCCGATAAGCTTATCGCCCGCGTAGACGGGATAATGGGTCCGCGGGATGCCGCGATCGATCATTTCGATGCCGGCCAAGCGGCGGGGAACTCCTTCTTCCTTCTGCTTGGCGATCGCTTCTCTGCCGATGAACTCTCCTTTGTTCAGCTTCACGCACCAGCCAAGCCCCGCTTCCAGCGGCGTAATCTGCTCGGACAGCTCCTGGCCGTACAGGGGCAGCTTCGCTTCGAAGCGAAGCGTGTCTCTGGCCCCCAAGCCTGCCGGAACGAGCCCGAACGGTTCGCCGATCCGCAGCAGCTCCGACCACAGATGGGGCGCATCGTCCGCCGCGATATAGAGCTCGAAGCCATCCTCGCCCGTGTAGCCTGTGCGCGAGACGAGAGCCCGAACGCCGCACACCTGGACATCGGACAAGAAGTGAAACGATTTCAAATTGCCGACAGCCGCTTCGGTGGCCTGCGTCATAATGGACAGCGCCTGCGGTCCTTGCAGCGCCAGCAGGGCAGTGCGGGAAGACGCGTTGTCGATATGGACGCCCTTCTCTGCATGGTCCTGCACCCATTGGACAACCTTGTCCGTATTGGACGCATTGACGACCAGCATATAGCGATCTTCCGCAAGACGGTAGACGAGCAGGTCGTCAACGACGCCACCGTGCGGATAACAGAGCAGGGAGTACTGCGCCTTGCCGTCCTCCAGCTTGGACAGATCATTCGTCGTCATCTTTTGCAAAAAGGAGAATGCGGCAGAACCGCTCACGAATAGCTCGCCCATGTGCGATACATCGAACAGGCCGGCCTGCTGCCGTACGGCCTCGTGCTCCCGCTGGATGCCGCTGAATTGCACCGGGAGCTCCCAGCCGCCGAAATCGATGCAGCGGACGGAAGGATGTTCGGCATACTTCGGAAATAGGGGCGTGCGTTGTAACGTGGACATGACATCACCTCGATATGCATAATGAATGGAACTCAAAAAAAGGACAGGCGAAAAAAGGCCGATCCGCTTCCGGCGGATGCCTTCTTACGCTCTGTCCTGTGTACCTGAGAGTTACCTCATGATCATCCGGCTTCCGTCTGCCGAAGCCGGCTCATAAGTTTCCCCTTGGGTGACCTGCTTGCGGCGGGTGCTCTCCAGAGGCGCGTCCGGTAAACGTCCTTTTGCCTGAGAGATTCACCCGTGGCGGGCTTACTCCTTCGGCGTTACTGTCTCGCAGTACTCTCTCCCTTTACCATCATTCGCAATGTGCAATTGTCATACCTTCATTATTACTCGAACCTTCCTGACATTGTCAATCCATTTCTGCGAACTTCCGCGAAAATGATTCTCATATTGACATGGAGGGGAAGCTGAACTACGCTATAGATGTAAAATTGGAACAAGATCACATACCGCGAATGAAGACGAGCGGGAGAGACCGGGCTTCAAGTCCCGGCACCGAAGGAGCAAGCCGCCGAACCGCCGTTCGGCGAGGAATCTCTCAGGTAGAAGCACCGTCGTCCGACGCACCTCTGGAGAGAGCGTACAGCCGCCCAAGGGGAATACCGGCCTGCCGCGGGCAGCCGGGCAAACTCTCAGGCACCCGGGACAGAGAAGAGGCAAACGAGTCTTTGATCTGTCTTTTTTGCTGTGCCGGCGAATTGCGATAATAATGAGAGAGGAATGAGCGTGAACATGAGCGAAGTAAAAGAGAATCTGTTGTACAGCGAGGAGCATGAATGGGTCGCCGTCGTCGAAGGGCGGACCGTGCGCATCGGGATATCCGATCATGCGCAGGCGGAATTGGGAGATATCGTCTTCATCGAGTTCCCCGAGGTTGGAACCGCTTTATCGGCGGGCGACAGCATGGGGTCGATCGAGTCGGTCAAGACGGTATCGGAGCTGTACTGCCCGGTATCGGGAACGGTGACCAAGGTCAACACCGACCTGGAGGATAGCCCCGAGAAGGTGAACAGCGAACCGTATGAGGGCGGCTGGATTGCCGAGGTGGAACTGGAGGGCGATCCGGAGGAAGCGATGAAGCATCTGCTCACCGCAGAGGGATACCGGAAGCATATCGAGTAGGGAATGGTCTGCAATTCCGCCCGCGGTACGATGCGGATACATGAACATGAGAATAACGGAACATCTATGAATAAAGCGGCTCTCCTTCCTGCATACTAACGGTGTACATCAATATATGCGAAATGGAGAGCTGCCGAAATGAACAACCAAGAACAAAACCGCGACCAAGCGACGAAGGCGGAAGTGCAGACGACGAAGCTGAACAGAATACCGGATATCGAAGGACGAGAAGCCGAGTTCGGAGCGGATCTGGAAGGCGCTCAGCAGGGGCAAGCCGCACGCGATGCGGATACGAAGCTGTCCGAGTAATACGCGTCCATGCACCGCAAGCCCCCCAGTTCCCGGAACTGGGGGGCTTCTTCAGCCTTGAACCCGCGGCGTGGTCGGATCGCATCCCGGGGAAGGAACGGCGCCGGCCTGGGCCAATTTGATCAGGTAGTAGCATTCCTCCCGCGCCATATGATCCGGCATCAGCGGACTGATAATATCGAGCGTCTCCGCGTTTAACTCCATTTCCTCCAGCTCCAGCAGGAACTTCGTGAACAGCTTAATCTCCAGGTTCACATCGCGGTGGAACCGCTCCAGCGCCGGGAAGCGGCGGAGCTGGGTCCGCAAGTAGCCGACCATTTCGACCGCCTTCTTGTAATAATCATCGAAATGCTTCTCGAATTCGCGGCTCTTCTCGATCAACCTCCTCTCCACCGCATCCAGATTGGACGCGATCGCCGAAGCATGGCCGGAAGCGTCCGACAGCCACACCAGATCATAATGAAGCGCCTCGAACAGCGGCACCGGCTTGCCGGCCCGGACAGCATCGAGAATATAGACATACTCTTGCAGCTCATTGAGCATATGATTGAAAAAGGTAGGCGGAAGAAATACGGTAACTTGGCCGAGCAGCAATCGGCGCAGCAGATCAAGCTTGAAATTCTTCAATTCCATCGTCGCGGCATGCGCTTCGGCGGCGATGGCAAGGGCTTGGGACTCCGAGGAGGCCTGGCGGGCTTGATTCAGGAGCTCATCGAACCGCCGGATGAACTGATCCGCCTGACGAATATCCTTCGCTTCCCGCGGCGACAGGGCGTCCAGTATGAAGCGGGAATGATCTCCCAATATTTGCAGCCAGAAGCGGTGCTCGAACAAGAGCGAACCCGCCGGAGCCGCCTGGGGCTGATGACTATACATGTACATTCTCCTTTGCAGATGATGGATGACGAGCCAAAATCCGTTCTATTGTCATCGTATGTGGTACGGATTGTCTCGCATGCCATATCTCTGTGCAGCCGTCCCGACATGCAACAACCGCTGCCCCGAAGGACAGCGGTTGGGTCTTGGCCGCGTCAGGCCGATATTACGAATTCGATTGCATATCGATCAGCACGCGGGCGAGGACCGCGGCCGCTTGGGCGCGGGTCGACGTTCCCTCTGGAGAGAACTTGTTGCCGCCCATGCCTTGAATATAGCCGCGGCTCACGGCGGCCGCGACAGCGGCACGGGCATCCGCTCCGATCTTCGCCTGGTCGGCGAAGCCGAGCGCCGGAGCGTCATCCGTGTTCAACTGCAGCGCCTGCACCAGCATGACGACCATTTTCTCGCGCGTCAGCGGGTCACGCGCTCCCGGCTCGGCAATCCGGTCTTTCCATGTCTTGCCGGAACCGGTAAGACGGTCAAGCAGCGAGGCGAACTCCGCTTGGGTGACCAGATCGTTCGGCTTGAACATATTCAAGCTGCCCTTGCCTTCGATTAACTGGTGAGCGGCTGCGACCTCGACCTTATCTTTGGACCAGTGGGTGTGAATATCATCGAACGTCTTGGACGATTCCTGCGCCGTATAGGATCCGAGCGACGCCGTAGTGAAGCGGACGCCGTCCTTATCCCAGCGAACGCCAGGAGCGTAGTACGTCCACGCCTCCTTCGCATCCTTGCCGTAGACGCCAACCTTGCGGGCATCCTTCACGGCGGAGGAGCTCCATTTCAGACCGACACGGATCGGCTTGGTGACCGTCTCCTTCTCGCCTTGAATGGTCAATCCCGGAGCGACCTGTCTCAGTGCGGACGCTTGCCCGCCTTCCGTCAGCGGCGCCAGCGCCAGGCGTACGGTCAGATCGCCATTTTTCCCGATAAAGTCAGCGAGCGACTCGGCAGGAATGAGCACTTCGAAATCTTTCCCGGACAGCAGCAGCGTTTTGCCGGAAGCGGTAAGCTGCTCCGCCAGCGTGCGGGTGATCCGGATATCCGTCAGATTGACGTCGTTCCAGGCGATATCCGCGATATCCAGCTTCACTTCAGCCGCTTCCTTGTCGCTTAGCTGCGAGCTAATAGCTGTCGAAGATACAAGCAGCAATCCCTGCTTCTTGCCGTCCTTCTCGGTTACCGTGAAGGTACCCGCCTTCAAGGTCTTCCCGGCAGGCTGCGACGGAGCGGAGGAGTAGGAGCTGCTGGAAGACGATCCGCCTGAGCTTGGGCCAGGTTCCGGTTTTGGTTCTGGCTTTGGTTCAGGTTCTGGGTCTGGCGGCTTCGGTGCGTCCAAGATCTCAATCCAGTCCGGCGCTCCGTATACAAGTTTTACGGGCTCAACGGTTTCCAGCTCCAAATCAAGCAGCCAGAATTTGTAGGCTCCTGGCTCCTTGCTGGAGAATACGACGGTGCCAAAAGTGCCATCTCCCGAATACGCCGCAGATGGCGGCATGCTGGTAGTCACCAGGAGGGTCTTCAAATTACCTTCTACTTTAAGATCCTTTGTAAAACTTAATTCGACATCCGGATGATTTTTTTGCAAATATGTTGCAAAGGTAACGCTCGGCTCGACGCGAACATCTGTTAATGAAGCATCATAAACCAATGCATAGGATGCAGAGTATACTGCTTCAGTGACAGAGAAGCCGATATCTACCTTGAACTCTTCTCCGGTAAACGCTTGTTTTTTCTCTGTCTTCACATTGGCATAGACTGCATTCGGATCAAAGTCGAATGAAACCGTCCGGGACGGGGTCTCATATCCGTTCTTGACATAATCCCATGCATAAATGTCAAATTCATTAAGTCCGTCCTTCAGATGCGGGATGTCGATGGTGAAGCTACCGTATGAATTAATGTTGACCTTATATTCTTCATTTGTATCCTTGTCGACGGCCTTCATCTCAATGAGATCCTGAATCGGAGAATTCACATATTCCAAAATTGTGTCGTAGACAGTCCCTGTAATTTTTCCTTTGCGTTCCTGCGGGTTATCAACCCGAATCACCGGCTCATCAATCTTGACTTGAGGAGGCGTACTGTCGATTAGGAAAAGAGTGCGTAGATCATCCAAACGTTTGCCGTTAACAACAGGAACCATAGAATATAAACCGTCTTTCGGAGTGACAGAATTGTCCCCAACCAGACTTCCGTCCCAATCGACAGGCAAAATGCCAGGGTTTTGTTCGGCTGTAGTTACGTGCGCATCCCCGATTTCTTTGCCATTCAAATCCAGGACAGTTAATTTGAAATCTGTGATTTTCTTGTTGACCTGGATGCTTACCTTTGTCGTATTATGCTCAGGATGCCCGTTCGGCGCCAAGATGTTGGGACTGACCTCAATCTCCCCAATAGCAGGCACTTCAAATTGTTTGCCGACATACACGCTCACAGGAAGCCTGATCTCATGGCCGCCATCGCCTGTCAGAACGACATGCCCTTCGTAATTCCCATTGGCGTTCGGCGGTATTTGCAAGGTGACATCGAACGTTTGTCCTGGGCTTACTGTTTCCTCACTCGACGTTAAGGTTCCGCCATCAGCAGGCCAATCGATGGAGACCGAATATTGCTGACTCGTATTGGAGATGCCCTTCAGCAGCACCGTTTTCTTAAACGTATTATCCGGAGAAACTGCTCCGAATGAGAGGCTGCCCGTTTCATATTCGAACGGTGCCCCCGGTTTATCTTTTACCGCGACGTTCGCGGTCTCTTGCACCAAGGCGATCGCCGGAGCCTCGACGCTGCGCTTCAGGTCAATCCGTCCAGCTCCTTGTTCGGTCAATTTATACCGTTCCCCCGTACGATCCTTGAGATCTACTGCATTATTCATCATCAGCGCTTTGATTTCATCCGGGGTTAGATCAAGGTTATTCTTGCGGGAATACTCCACGAGCAATGCGGCAGCTCCCGCGATATGCGGCGAGGCCATGCTCGTGCCTTGCGAGCTTCCGTACGCGTTCTCGTAATTGCCGTCCCAGGCCGGAACGGATGAAGTAATCCCGACGCCCGGCGCGGCAATGTCCGGCTTAATCGTATAGTCCGGCAGCGCAGGACCGCGGGCACTGAAGGAGCCGAGCATATCTTGCTCCTCGACATCGGTGCGGACAAGCTTCTTCACGGAGCCGGAAGTAATATAATTTTTCAGGATAAGTCCGTCGGCTTGCGAAATGGTATAAGTAGGAACGAATTCATCGACTTCCCCTTCGCCAAGGGTGGCGGCCAGTTCGCCAGCCTCATTGTTGAAAATGATGAGTGCGTCGGCTCCGGCCTTTTTGGCGTTTCTCGATTTGTCGCCGAAGCTGATCTCGCCGCGAGAGACAACCACGAGTTTCCCTTTGACGGCTTTGTTTTTATAATCATCAGGATTTCCGAATCCGGCAAAGACCGCATCAAGCGGTTTATCTATGTCCAGTACGGGAGATGAAGTAGCTAGCTGCGAGAAAAACTTTTTGTCCAGGCCTTCAGCTTCAAACACCGGAGTCAGGACAGGAGGATAAGAGGCAGCAACGGAAATGGCTGCATGGGCTCCTCCCGGACTTCCCAGCGTGAGCGGCTTCGGTCCCGCATTGCCGGCAGCGACGGCCACGACGACACCGGCCTTGGTCGCATTGTCCAGTGCAACCGAATGCGCGGTGTACTGGAAGTTGTAATCGGCGCCGAGCGACAGATTGATAACATCTACTTTATCTTCATAGACGGCGCGCTCGATGCCGCGCACAATATTCTCCGACGATCCACTGCCATATGGCCCGAGAACGCGATAAGCATACAGATCTGCCTCTGGAGCGACGCCGCGTACTCTGCCGCTGTCGCCGGGATTATCATAATTTCCTCTGCCGGCTATCGTTCCCGCGACATGGGTGCCGTGGGTCGTATGATACTCTTTTCCATCGATTATTGGCTTCGAATCATCAGGTCTTGTCTCCATTGGATCATCGTTATTATCGACGAAATTATAGCCGCCCTTATAGGCGCCTTTTAGACTTGGATGGTTGTAATCGACACCGGTGTCAAGCACCCCGACTTTGATGCCTTTTCCCTCTAAGCCGAGATCCTCCCACAAGTGCTTTGCTCCAATATGGGGCGCGCTTTTATGCATATAGGTGCTGTCGCCATGAACGCTTGGTTCGTTCGGAATCGCTTGGATGTCCACGTTCGGGAAAACAGCTTTTACGCCAGGAATCGTCAACAAATCATCGACTTTATTGGCTGGGATACTGACCGAAAATCCATTGAAAACATTGCTGAACTCGTAACGGATTGAGGCTTGCAGTTGATTAAGCGCGGTGCGGAATTGTTTATGCTCTTGCCGGATATCGCTTTCGGCGCCGTTGGCGAAAAAGGAGTATGTATTCGCGGCCTGAGCTTCTGTTACTTTCAACGGTTCGTTTTGCAGTTCTACAATTACGGTTATTATGTCGCTGCTGTCAGAAGGCGGTACAAAGTTTTGCGGTGTGATGCCAGATAAGTTCTGTTCGGAGATGCGGGGGAGTTGCAGCTTGGTTGCGAGCTGATCCTTGATTTGGCTCTGGAGTTGCTGCTTCGTCTCGGATGCGGACCAGTCCATTTTTTCGGTCGCGCCCGATACTCCCGGGAAGAGCATGCCGGCAAGCAGCAAGGCGCTAAGGACCAAAGACATGAGTTTGCGGAATGAATGCAGTCTCAAACGTAAGCCTCCTTTACTAGTTTACTGTCCGGTTGAACCTTGATGAAGGAAAAAATGCGGCCTCAGCCTCCTTTCTTGCGGCAGGTATTAAAAAGCGGCGTCTGTCTATGATGTCGATCACATAATTCAAGTTTACATATATTTCATATTCAGGGTAAGGGTACTATTAACTATATTCCAATTCTATTCCCTGACGGATAATGTTGAAAGATTACTAATTTTGTAAAATCAATAGAACACGTTCGCAGAGAGGGTGGGTCGTTAGACCTATTTCAGGAATCAAGTAGAGCGTGAGAGGAGAAAAAATAAAGCATTTACCCAGTTCTGAAGCGGCTTCTATTACGAACGCCGGTAAATTAGCTTCATAAAAGAAGCGTCCTGGCAACAGGATGGGCTTGACGCCCCGCTTGGGCGAATCATACACAGCATTCATCGGAGAGAGGGATTATGAATGGCTTGGCAGGACAGAGGCGATCCAGCTTGGAGACCGGGTCCAACCGCTGCCCGATGATGGCCGCGTTCCGCATCTGCCGGATTGGCGGGTGATTCCGACGCCGGGGCATACTCCCGGTCATGTTTCCTTATACCGGGAATCGGATCGGACGTTGATTGCGGGGGATGCCTTCATCACCGTGAAGCAGGAATCGGCTCTCCATGTGATAGGGCAAGCCAAAGAAATCCATGGCCCGCCGGCCTACTTCACTCCCGATTGGGATGAGGCGTGGCGCTCGGTGAAGCGGCTGAAGAGCTGCGGCCGCAGCTGGCCGTGACCGGTCATGGCTTGCCGATGGAAGGGGAGGAGCTGACGGTTCAATTGCAGCGGCTGGCCCGGGAATTCGACAAGCTGGCTATCCCGGCGCAAGGGCGCTATGTTCCATCGGGGAATCGAACCGGCGCGCATGAGAAAAAGGGCGATTCGGCAAGCCGTTAGCGGCCTGCCGGATCGCCCTTCTTATGTGTGTTATATTACGGCAGCGCTCGGCCTCTTGAGCTGACGTAGAGGGAATACCATTCTTCCCGCGTCAGGGTGATGTTCGCCGCTTCGCCGCATGCGCGGATTCGCTCCGGATTGGCCGTGCCGATTACCGGCTGAATTCCGGCCGGGTGGCGCATCAGCCAGGCGAGGATAATCGCTTCCCGCGTTGTGCCCTTCTCATGGGCCATCGCCTGCACGAGCTCGGCCGTCTCGCGGATCGAAGCCGGCTGATCGGAGTGATCCCGGCCCGAGAAGACCCCTTGCGCGAGCGGTCCCCAAGCTTGAATTTGAATATTTTCCAGACGGCAGTACTCCAGTGTGCCTTCCGGGAATATATCTTCTTTGGCAGCATCTTGGTTCACGTGAACGCCTTGATCGAGCCAGCCGATTTTGGCCAGACTCATCTCCAGCTGATTGACGATGAATGGCTCCTTGCTGTATGCCTGGAGCAGCCGTATCTGGCCGGCGCTCATGTTCGAGACGCCGAAGGCCCGCACTTTCCCCGCAGACTTCAATGCCGCTATCGCTTCCGCGACCTCTTCCGGCTCCATCAACGGATCGGGACGGTGGAAGAGCAAGATGTCGAGATATTCGACGCCGAGCCGCTTCAAGCTACCGTCGACGCTGCGCAAAATATGCTCCTTCGAAAAATCATAGCGTCCAGGAATGCCATTTTCCGCAAAGCGAATACCGCACTTGGATTGCAGCACGATGCGTTCTCTCAATTCCGGCCGTTCCTTCAGCACCTGCCCGAAGACTTGTTCCGCCTTGCCTCTTGTATAAATGTCGGCATGGTCGAACATATTGATGCCCGCCGCGAGGGCGGCATCCACCGCAGCGTGCGCCGCTGCGAGATGCTGGTCCGTTATCGGCTCGTCATTCCAGCCCCCTCCCAGCCCCATGCATCCGAGCACAAGCCGGCTGGCCGCGAGTCCGCGCCGTTGAATCGGGATCTTATTCATGTTGAATCACTCCAGTGGATGTAGAATGCGAAGCTTGTCTCGTCCAGTGTACTATAGGTGCAGGTGTATATCCAGATGCGCAGGGGGAGGAAGCGGAGATCCGTTCTTTGCCGGACGGTCCGGCGAGCCGTGTCCAGAAGGAAAAGGGAAGGCCGCAGCCGAATATACCAGAAGGCGCCGAAAAAAAAGCTTCATGGACAAGTCCAGCGGTATGATGTCAAGTCCCTGATTGATGAGAATTGGAAAATTTCCTTGGCGTGCAGCAGGATCAATCCCAAAAAAGGCATCACCAAACTAGACCCAGTCGAAAATTAAGTAAAATACCATAATTTAACTGGGAATTAGAGAAGAAAATTCATGAGCCAAGGCATTATTGCTCTGTCGGCTTCACCTTCCTTCTGGGCGTATAGAGTTGGTCGTTGCGTAGCAGCACATCGACCAGACGCACAAGTTTTCTTGCCGTTAAGACGAGGGCACGTTTGTGTTGATGCTTAGGGACTTCATTGAATTTCTTCCGGTAGTACTCCCCGAATTCCGGGTCGCGGTTTTTTACCGAGTTGGCAGCTTCAACAAGGTAGTAGCGAAGGAATCGGTTGCCGGAACGAATGCGCTTTGTATCTTCCGCCTCGAAGGAGCCGGATTGGTGCTTGCGCCACGTCAGACCCGCATACTTGGCCAAGGCGGCTTGATCCGTGAAGCGGTCGATGTCGCCGATCTCGGCCAGGATGCCTGCGGCATAGACCCGATCAATGCCCGGAATGGAACGGAGGCACTGGCTGCTGGAAATGCCGTCTAAAATGCGCTCAATCGCCTTGTCGAGCTCTTTAAGCTGACTCTGGATGCTCCGGATCGACTGAATTGAGGTGCCCAGCACCAAATCAATGGAATCCTCGACAACCTTCGAGAGACGGTACGAGGCCCGAGCCGCCTTTTGAATACAGCGGGCGACGTGTTCGGGATCGGGGAAACGATTTCTCCCCTTGTCCTTGAGATAGTCAGCCAAACGGGCGACATCCATATTCGCCATCTCATCCAGACTATACTTTTCCGAGAGCATTTCCATGATGGCATGGCCGAACACGGAACTGTCCACCTCCGCGCGAAAAGCATTGCACTTGTAGAACAGATTTTGCAAAAAGTATTGCTTCTCGCGGGTAAGGTTGTGTACGAGATGGAATCGCATGCGAGTGAGCCGCTGCAAGGCGATGTACTGTTCCTGCATCACGATAGTCGTCGTGAGTCTGCCAAAACGCAGGCGGTCTGCAATGATCCAGGCATCGATGCGATCGGTTTTGTCCAGGTCGGCATAAGCGTCTTTGAATTTGTTAATCAGCTTCGGATTAATGGTGAACACCTTGGCATTCAATTGTTGAAGGGCCTCATCCTCATGCAAGTACATGGCTGGATGCCAACTGTAGACGGATGTGGCTTCAAGCCCGATATGAACCTCAGAGCAGGCTGTCTTGACCGCAGCAGAAATGATGCGATCCCGCAAGTAAGAAGCGCCGTGCAGATTGTTGGTGGTCTTGAAGGTCTCCAGGGTGTCGCCATCCGATTTCATCAAACAGGCTTCCAGTTCTTCGGAACTGACGTCAATACCGACAAAAAGCTTCAAGAGAATTCCTCCTTTCTATAAGGGATTCAGGGAACGGACTCTCCGGACTGTCTCCGGCGCACTCGCCGATCAATCACCCTCGCATATGAGAACACGCTTCGGTTCATGAGCTGCCCCGACGCTGCTACAGTCGGGCATGAGTTGCCGAAGGGAACAGCCAGCGGGTAAGAAGTGCAAGCGAGTACCGGAGAAACAGACTTAAAAAGTAGATTGGACTACAGGAGGGAGACGAATTTCCCCGAATGGAACCCTAAGTTCCATTGTCCAGAGACATTCCGGAAAGTCCAGTCCCCATATTAATTTTCAATGTGCAAGCTGGAAATTTTGAAGGCATTCTATGTTACTATAAAGGACTGGAAAAAGACTCAAAACTGCCTTTAGGAAATACTATACGAGGGAGGGGACGAAATGAAGGAACGGGTAATGATCGTAACCGGAGCGAACTCGGGCATGGGACTGGCAACCAGTGTGGCCTTGGCCAGACAGGGAATCCATGTTATCATGCTGTGCCGGCATGAAGCGAGGGGGAGGCGGGCGCTGGAGGAAGCGGTTCGCCGCAGCGGATCGAACCGCATCGGGCTCATGCTCTGCGATCTGGGATCGCTGCGCAGCATTCGCGCCTGCGCGGCAGCGCTCCTGAACTATCCGGCGCTGGACGGGCTGATTAACAACGCGGGGGTTGTCTCGCTTCGCCGCCAGACGACAAGCGACGGCTTCGAGCAGAATATCGGCGTCAACCATCTCGGACATTTTCTGTTGACCAATCTTCTGCTGGGAGCCCTGCGGCGAGCGCCGCAGGGACGGATTATCAATGTGTCGTCCGGCGCTCACAAGATAGGCCGCATTCATTTCGATGACCTGCATCTGACGAGGGGGTATAATGCGGTCACGGCTTATGCGCAGTCGAAGCTGGCCAACCTATTGTTCACCTCCGCGCTCGCCCGCCGGCTGGAGGGGACGAAGGTGACGGCCAACAGCCTTCATCCCGGGGCGGTCGCCACCAATATCGGCGTCGATCGCGGCACCGGATTCGGCAAAACCATCATGGCGATGCTGCGCCCGTTCTTCCTGACGCCGGAGGAGGGGGCGGCTACCGCCATTTACTTGGCGACCAGCCCGGATGTAGCTGGAGTGTCGGGCGCTTATTTCTACCGTCAGCGTCAGGTACCGGCGTCTCGCCGCGCGCAGGATGCGCAGCTGGCGGAGCGGCTGTGGGCCGTGAGTGCGGCGGAAGTGGGATGGAATATGGCGGAGAGCGCCACGCCAAGAATGACGGCTTCTCCATAGCCGATGCAGCCGGACTGGTCGGCATCCGCGATCCCGGGATGCCGGAGCATGTCGGTCAGCTTATTCCGCGAGGGAGAAGCTTCGGCTCCGCCATTGCTGCGGCCGGCTGGCTCTTGCGGCGGGGCACCATGAGCAGAACGATGCGGATCCCGATGATGAAAACACGAAGGCCCCAAGAAGCACAGGCAGAATGCCAGGCAAGATTGCGCTAATCCACTGCCCGAACTGAATCCCGCCCCAACTGAACAAAAAGCAAGACGGCAATGATCGAATTGGAGATCCACGGGATTCGCATCCCGCGCCAATTCACGGGAAAACACTCCTTCGGTCAGCAGTGCAGGAATGGATTCGGTACAGATTACGGATATATTGAGGAATTATGCGTGTCCGCTACATATATTGTTGAGAGATCATCAAATCGCGTTGCTGCGCCTTCATGGCCTCAATGCTCTCGTTAAAGACGAGGAGGGGATAGGATGAATCAGACGGATAACGTGCCGCAATTCGGCCAGCAGTTGAAAGCATTGCTCAAGGAGCGCTCCTTGTCCATGCGCAAATTAAGCGAGCAGACCGGAATTGATCCGGCCACCATCTCCCGGATGGCCAACGGGAAGCAGGCGGTCAAGCCGGAATACATTCATCGCATCGCGTCGGTTCTCGCCATTCCGGCCGAGCGGCTGTACCGGGCAGCGGGCTATTCCGTCGGGGCAGAGCCGAGCGGAAGGACGGATATGCACGCTTCCGTCGATGCGATTCAGCAAGTGCTGGGGCATTCGAAGCTATATGAGCCGGAGTTCAGCACCGAAGGGGTGCGGCAGGAACTGATGAAGTGCGAGAGGTATGCCCGTACCGAGGAAGGCAAGCGGCTGATTCATCAAGATTTCGAGGAAAAAGTGAGCAAGGTGAGCGGAGAAGGCCCGTTCATTGAGCAAATGCGCGACATGTATGCTTGCTTTTGCGATCCGGCGGTATCGGAGGAGGAAAAAGCGGTGCTCGGCAGCGCTCTGCTTTATTTCATCCTGTCTGTCGACATTATCCCGGATTATGTGTTTCCGATCGGTTACCTTGATGATGCGATTGCGGTTAATATGGCGCTCGAACGGCTGCGAGGCATGGCCGGCGCAGCGCAAACGCAGAGAAATGCGACCGGACGCGATCCGGCCGCCGAGGCACCGGATGAAGGCGAATAGGCGGCGGGGAGAAGCGGTATGTCCCGCATACGAAGGCAGCACGAGCCAGAAGCACCGGCTCGTGCTGCCAACAGGCATGTTCTCTTGTTATACCCTATACCCAGCCGAACGCTCTTGCCAATTGAGCCGTGGCAAAGGTGACGGCAATCGCGATGGCAAGGGGGATGAGCGCGGACAGTGCGGTCCACTTCACGCTCTTCGTCTCTTTGTAAATATTGAACAGCGTCGTGCCGCATGGATAATGGAGCAGGGAGAACAGCATCATATTGAGTGCTGTCAGCCATGTCCAGCCATGGTTCAGAAAGATGTTCTTGATGTTGTCCATGCCGTCGGCATCGACCAACGCGCCGGTGGACAAGTATCCCATCAGCAGAATCGGAAGCACAATCTCATTCGCAGGAAGGCCGAGAATGAAGGCCATCAGGATGAAGCCGTCCAGTCCGATCGCATGGGCGAACGGGTCGAAAAAGCCGGCCATATGATTAAGCACGCTGTCCCCGCCGATGAAAATATTGCCCAGGATCCAGGTGATGATCCCGGCAGGCGCGGCCACGATGATGGCACGCGTCAACACATTGAGCGATTTGTCCCGCGACGCGAGCAGAATCGTCTTCGCGAACTGCGGCTTCCGGTACGGAGGCAGCTCCAGCGTATAATGAGTCGGCACCCCGCGCAGGGCGGTCTTGGACAAGACCCACGATACGGTAAACGTGACGGCGATGCCGATCATGACCATGCCCATGACGACCGAGGCCGTAACGAGCGTCTGCATGCCGGAACCGAGACCCGCCGACACCATGAAGAGGGAAGACAGCAGAATCAGGGTTGGCCAGCGTCCGTTGCAGGGCACGAAGTTGTTCGTCAAGATGGCAAGCATCCGCTCACGCGGCGATTCGATAATGCGGGTAGACAAAATCGCTGCGGCATTGCAGCCGAAGCCCATCGACATCGTCAGCGCCTGCTTGCCATGCCCGCCCGATTTCTTGAACAGGCGGTCCATGTTGAAGGCGACGCGCGGCAAGTAGCCGAAGTTCTCCAGCAGGGCGAATACCGGGAAAAAGATGGCCATTGGCGGCAGCATGACGCTGACGACCCAGGCCGTGCCGCGGAAGAATCCGAGAATGAGCACGCCATGCAGCCAAGCGGGCGCATGAAGCGCTTCGAAGCCGGCGGTCAAATAGCTTTCAATTGTATTAAACAAGTCAAAGAGCAGGGCGGAAGGCACATTCGCCCCCGCAATCGTAATCCAGAAGACCGCACCCAGTATCGCCAGCATAATCGGGAATCCCCAAATCGGGGAGGTGACGATTTTGTCAAGCCGGTATGTGCTCTCCAGCTTCTTCTTATCTTCGTAGCGGACCGCTTCGCGGCAAATGCTGTGCGTTGTCTTATAAATATCCCCGACGATGTCGTCCCGAACCTCGCTGCCGTTGGTCAGGTTCTTGGCCTTCGCTAATAGCGAATCGAGCGAGTCGGGGGAATTAGTGGCAAGCGGTGTAGCCATATTGTACCGTCTCCTTCATTGTCGCCGTCTGGTCTTCCGTCATCCGCTTCTTCATCGTCTGAAGCAGCTTCTCGTCATTATCGAGCAACCGCAAGGCGATCCAGCGGGCGGGATAACGGTCGCCAAGCTGCTCGCGTATCGCCGGCTCCAGTTCGGCAATCTTGCGTTCGATATGATCGCTGTATTGAATCTGCAGCGGCTGAGGCACGAGCTTGCCCGAGGCGACCTGCTCGATCTTGTCGAGCAGCTGGGGAATGCCAATCCGGCTGCGCGCCGAGATGGCGACTACAGGCACGCCCAGCTTGCGGGAAATCGCATTGATATCGATGCGGACGCCCAGGCGCTTCGCTTCGTCAATCAAGTTGATGCAGAGGACGACGCGGTTCGTCATCTCCATGACCTGCAGGGCCAGATTCAAGTTCCGCTCCAGCGATGTCGCGTCGAGCACGACGACCGTCACGTCCGGATTCTCAAATATGATATAGTCCCGGGCGACTTCCTCATCCGCCGAGTTCGAATAGAGAGAGTAGGTGCCCGGAAGATCGATGATGCGGAACGGCGTGCCTTGATGCTCGAATTCTCCTTCCGTCATCATGACGGTCTTGCCTGCCCAGTTCCCGGTATGCTGGCGCATCCCTGTCAAGGTATTGAACAACGTGCTCTTGCCTGTATTCGGGTTACCGGCGAGGGCAATTCGATATCCGCTCATTCATCCTCACCTCCAATTATCTCCCCGTATATGCGCGTGCTCTCTTCTCGGCGAAGCGCGATGGTCGTATTGTTCACGCGGAACGCGACCGGATCCCCGAGCGGGCTGCGCTGCAGCACTTCGACCGTATTGCCCGGCACGAAGCCGAGATCGAGAAGCCGCCGGCGCAGCACTCCTTCCACTTCGATGCGGGAGAGACGCAGCCGGCTGCCTGTATCCGCTTCTGCCAAAGATCTGTCTGTTGTCGACATCTATGATGTTCCTCCTCCCCATGTCCGAACCTCGCGAGCGGATCGGGAACCGTATGTCCCCGGTTCCCCCGCTCTTGTTATTATTAGTATAGGACAAAAGTATTGAGTTGCCAACAATAATTTTCATTAGGGCAACATTTTTAGGGAGGGGGAATTGTTGGCAAGAGCGGGCTTGGCGTCCCGTTGACATTGGCGCAGGGGCAAGCACTATACTAGAAATGCTTGCCCATAACAGAATGGCAGAATCGGCGGAAGTGGGAAACATCGGCACGATCGCCTCGCGGCGGGGACGGGGATACGGAGCGAAAATAACGGCGAACTGGCCCGGAGGGCTGCCCGGCTGACCTCTTACGTTCTGCTGGAAGTGTTCAATGACAACGAGCCCGCTATCCGGCTCTATCGCTCCCTTGGCTTCGAACAGGCGAACCAGCTCTATATGACGAGCTTCCGCTTGCCTGTCTTGGCGGAACGCGCTTGACGGACCGGCAATCTTTTCGTCCGGCATGGCGGCAGCGGCCGGAACCGGAGACCCTATGATCTAATGCACTGAGGACAGACAGACAATGGGATATACTGGCGTCGGCTCGGCCTGGTTCGCCCCGGCCGTGACCGGTGATTCTTTTCCGATGAAAAGGAGATGAGGCCCATTGCAGAACAAATCCTCCATGAACAAGGGAATCCTGCTGGCCGGCGCCATCGTGCTTGCGCTGCTGGTCATATGGCTGGCGGCAAGTCTGGCCGGGACAGCCGTCCGCGAGGAAGGACAGCCGTCCGCATCGTCCGCCTCCCAGGCAATTCCGGAAGAGGAGTTGAATTATGACCTCCAACCGGTGATGGGAGATCGGAACGCTCCGATCCGTATCGTCGAATTCGGCGATTACAAATGCCCGGCCTGCAAGCGCTGGACCGAGCTCGTGCTGTCGCAGCTGCATGAGGAATTTATCGCGGACGGCACCGCCGCCTTCTACTATATCCATTATCCATTTCTGGCTCCGGATTCGGAGCTCGCGGCCGTAGCGGGAGAGATATTATACCATATGGACGAATCCGCGTTCTGGACCTACCATAAGCGGATCAACGAGCTTCAGGGCGAGAAGGACGAAGCTTGGGCGAACGAATCGTTCCTGACCCGTCTGGTAGAGCGGGATATTCCGTCAATCGATGCCGAACAGTTCCGAGCCGAGCTGAAGGAGCTGAAGCATCTCGATACGGTAAAGGCCGATATGGAGATTGCGCGCAAGTTCAAGATTGGCGGCACGCCGACGGTATTGGTGAACGGGCAAGAGGTCGAGGATATTTCTTATGAGGGGATACGGGAAGCGATCTTGTCGGAGCTGAGCCGGCAGCAAGCTCAGGCAGCCAAATAGAAACGCGGGAAACAGCGGGTTTGCCTGGAGGCGGCCCGTTTTTTGCGCCGAAATAACGGAATGATCCTGTGCAGCCGGCAGTCTGCGCTCGCGGTTGACAACGGCAGGGGGATGGGGTAGTATTCACGTGACAAGATCTTCCTGTCCCCGCGCCCTTCGGCTAGCTGAAGGGTTTGTTTGTCATGCGGGGCAGATGGTTCAATACATAGAAGAGGTACAACGTAATGCTGCGAAAATGGAAGCGGCTCGATCCGCTGCTGCTCTGGCTGGTGCTGTGCTTCATGGCGATTAGCACCATCGTCGTGTATAGCGCGACGGTGAATACCAAATATGAAGGCATGCACATGGACAACACCAAGCTGTACGTTGTTCTGTTCATCCCGCTGCTTGTTACCGCCTGGTTCGATTACCGCATCGTCGTCCGGTATTTATCCGTCATCCTTTACGTTATCGGTATCGGATTGCTTCTGCTGGTCATGTTCAAAGGGGTCAACATCAACGGCTCCACGCGTTGGATCGAGATCGGAAGCCAGCAATTCCAGCCGTCCGAGTTCATGAAGCTGTTCATTATCATGCTCCTGGCCCGCTTGCTGGGGCGAAGGGATGGCGAGACGCTTAGTCTGACCCGGGATATTGTGCCGCTTGGCCTTGTCGTGGCGGTTCCGATGTACCTGATTTACAAGCAACCGGATTTGGGCACGACCATCGTATTCGTATCGATTTTTGTCGCCATGCTCTGGATTGCGAATGCGCGGCTCTCCCATATGATCGTCGGTCTATCCGCAGCCTCCGCCGCTGTCGGAACGATCCTGGTGCTGTACTATCACAATCGCGACTTATTGATTAAGCTGATTAAGCCGCATCAGTTTTCCCGCATCGAGGCATTTCTGGATCCGGCGAGCAACCCGGATGGAGGCTGGCATGTCATGAATTCGATTCGGGCCATCGGGTCGGGGAATTTTTCGGGAGACGGCTTTCTCAAAGGGTTTTTCGTGCATAACGGTTATATTCCGTACAGCTATTCGGATTCGATCTTTGTCGTCATCGGCGAGGAGTTCGGTTTCCTCGGCTCGGCCTGCCTGATCCTGCTGTACTTCGCGCTTATTTACCGGATGGTGCTCATTGCCGGCGCATGCAAAGATTTGGAAGGCGCCTACCTCATCATCGGCATTATTGCGATGTTCACGCTGCAAATATTCGAAAACATCGCGATGCATATCGGCCTGATGCCGCTTACGGGCTTGTCGCTGCCGTTCATCAGCTACGGCGGGAGCTCGCTGCTCACCAATATGATATCGATCGGTCTCGTGATGAGCGTCAAAATCCACCAGGAGGAACCGAACCTGCTGGAGCTGTGAACGTAATCAATCGAAGAAAAATCTGCCGCAAGGCAGTTTTTTTTAATGATCGCGCGCCTAGCCAAGCTAGGCACAACTAGCCGGTGTGAGTCCGGTCGAGGTAAGAGCCAAGTCGCCTCGTAGCTGAGAGGCAACTGGTGGAGAGACCCTAAGGTTGAAGCCCTGTGACAAAGTAACTCTCAAGAGAGTGCGAGCAAATCAGCAGGCCGTAACATGAAGTGAATCCTGCCGCATCGTCAAAAAGAACCTGCAAAGGACAAGAGAGAGCCGAGCCTCGGAACATTGGGCGAAGGCCATGGAACGCGTGAAGCTCTTGGAAATGCAGCGCGGAAGAACTCTCCGGTGTATGGGGAACGGCATGTTGAGAAAGTTGTGTCTGGAACTGGGGAAACCCTACCTCGCACGGCAACGCCGTAAAGAGCGACCCTATAAGCCCGAAAGGTGAAGTGGCGAGCTGCGAGAAGGGTGGCGGAGGGGGTTGTAGTACCCGTGAAGCAAGGACAACACAACCTTGTGGAGGAAAGAGCCCCTGCTTTGTTCACGTACTGGAGGAGGTAAGAGTCAGTGAATGCCCAAAAGGCTAACTACGCCAAAGTAAAAGCTCAACAACTCCAAAACGTACTATATCTAGCGGCCAAGGAAAATCCGAGGCGGCGATTTCATGCGCTGTACGACAAGGTACACCGCGGCGACATTCTTTGGGAAGCATGGAAACGGGTCAAGGCGAAGGGCGGAAGCGGTGGAGTAGATGGCATAACCATCGACCACATCGTCAAAGAGTTCGGGGAAGAGCGATTTGTCGATGAAATCCAAGGTAAGCTGAGGAACGGAAAATACCATCCACAGCCTGCAAGACGGAAAGAGATACCCAAACCGGACGGCAAGATGCGCCCGCTTGGTATCCCTGTCATCCGAGATAGGGTCGTTCAAATGGCGACCAAGATGGTTATAGAACCGATCTTCGAAGCGGATTTCAAGGATTGCTCCTACGGATTCCGGCCCAAGCGAAGCCAGCATGATGCAATCCGGCATATCCGCCGAGCAGTAAAGAAAGGCGTATACTGGGTCGTCGACATCGATATCACCGGATATTTTGACAATATCCCGCACGAGAAACTGATGCGACTGGTGGAACAGAGAATTAGTGATCGACGAGTGTTACAACTCATCCGCAAGTGGCTCAAGGCAGGATTCGTGAAAGATGATCAGTTTCATGAAACCGACCTCGGGAGCCCGCAAGGCGGAGTCATAAGTCCGCTCTTGGCAAATATCTACTTGAACTATCTGGATACCATCTGGGAGAAGAAGTTTGCGGAAGCAGGAACACTGGTGCGTTATGCCGATGATCTGGTCATCCTGTGCAAAACCAAAGAACAAGCTCTGAGGGCGATTGATGTCCTCAAAGCGGTATTTGGAAAGCTGGAACTTGAAATGAACAAGACGAAGTCCAAACTTGTTAACCTCTGGGGAGACAAAGAAGGCTTCGACTTTCTGGGGATGCATCACCGGAAAATACCGAGGATGATGAAAAGGAACAAGGAAGTTCATGTTCTTCGCAGTTACCCGTCAAGAAGGCGATGAAGAACATGAAGCAAAAGGTAAAGGAAGCAACAGAACCGCGCAATCGTCTATTCTGGACGATGAACCGGATGGTAGATGAACTCAACCCGAAGATACAGGGATGGAGGAACTACTATGGTATAGACTCCTTTGCTGACCAGTACCTGAACAAAATCGATTGGTACATCCGTAAGCGTCTCACCCTGTTCTGGAACAAGAAACGTAGCCGTCGTAACAAACACAGCAATTCCCGGCAAGCAGCCATTGCTGCACAACTTGCGGGATTAAAGAAACTCGCCAGCTAAGGGAAGTACCGTAATGCCGGAGGAAGAAGAGCATCGGAAAGCCGTATGAGGGAAAACCTCACGTACGGTTTGATGAAGGGGGAACTGAAAAAGTAAAGAAGAGGGTTTTCGCCCTCCAATGAAATTTCAGTTCTCTACTCTACAATGCAATGTGGTCGACTTACCCCTTGCCTTCCTTAGAGGAGAAGTCCTGTGCGGTTGGGAGAACGATCAAAAGCGCGCTGAAAGACGCATCCAGATGTCAGAACAGCAACAGCAGAGACCGTATAACGGAACTCGGATCGAAGAGGATTCTAGCTCTTTTCCCATCGCTTCTGGTTCGGAGCTTGACAGCAGCGGGATGACGCCTATATGATTATATCGTAATAATTACGATTAACGGAGGATATGAATTTCTATGGCAGATCAGACAATAACGCCGGGTACAAATCCGGACGGACAAATTCCCGTAACGGTATTGAGCGGCTTCCTCGGCGCCGGGAAGACGACCGTATTGAATCATGTGCTGAACAACCGCCAGGGGCTCAAGGTGGCGGTGATTGTCAACGATATGAGCGAGATTAATATTGACGCCGATCTGGTGAAAGCGGGCTCGAACCTGTCGCGGACCGAAGAGAAGCTGGTGGAGATGTCGAACGGATGCATTTGCTGCACGCTGCGCGAAGATCTGCTGCGGGAGGTCGAGCGGCTGGCGAAGGAAGGCCGGTATGATTATATTTTGATCGAGTCGACAGGAATCTCCGAGCCCTTGCCCGTTGCGCAGACGCTGACGTATGCGGATGAAGCGCTGGGCATTGATCTTCCTTCGCTCGTCCGGCTGGATTGCTTGGTCACGGTTGTCGACGCGAGCCGGTTCTGGCATGACTTCGCGTCAGGGGAATCGCTGCTCGATCGGAAGCAGCAGGCGGGGGAGGAGGACAACCGCAGCGTTGTCGATCTCCTTATCGATCAGATAGAATGCAGCAACGTGCTGCTGTTGAACAAGTGCGACTCGGTGGCGGAAGAGGAACTGAAGAAGCTCGAAGGCGTGCTGCGGGAGCTGCAGCCGGAGGCGCGCATCATTCGCACCGTGAACGGCCAAGTGGATCCGAAGCAGATTCTGAACACGGGTTTGTTCGACTTCGAGAGCGCCAGCCATACCGCTGCCTGGATCGCGGAGCGGGAACTCGAAGCTCATACTCCGGAGACCGAGGAGTACGGCATCACCTCTTTCGTATACCGGCGTCAGCAACCGTTCCATCCGGAAAGGCTGTACCGGTTCATGAATGACTGGCCGGACGAGATTATACGGGCCAAAGGCATGCTCTGGCTCGCTCCGGCATCGGATATCGCCGTTAGCCTGAGCCAGGCCGGACATTCCATCCAGATCGGACCGGCCGGCTATTGGCTCGCTGCCGCGACGCCGGAAGAGAGGGAGATGATTCTGGAAGAGGAGCCGGATATGCGCCAGCGCTGGCATGCGCAATGGGGAGATCGGGGGAACGAGCTGGTGCTGATCGGCATTGCTCCGGATCGCTCCCGGATTGAGCGCGGGCTGGATGAATGTCTGCTGACCGCAGCCGAGATGGATCAGGATTGGTCGGCGCTCGACAATCCTCTGGCCTGGGTTACCGCCGGGCTGGACGCGTAAAGCGGGCGCTGGCCTTCCGCAGCCGATCTCATGTGGCCCCGCTCCGCCGCAGCTTTTTGCAATCCGCTGGCGGAATTGATGTACACCGAGAACGATTGTCCCATGCCATACCTGTCTCTCTTACGTATTATGGTAGCGAGAGAAAGCGAGGTGTTGGGACATGAAAGCCGTTGTGACGGGCGGGGCGGGATTTATCGGCTCTCATTTGGCCGAGGCGCTGCTTGATCAGGGAGCCGACGTTCATGTTATTGACAATCTGTCTTCCGGCCGCGAGCGGCGCGTTCCCCGGGACGCCGAACTGCACGTCGCCGATATCCGCAGCAAGAACTGCGACGAGATTATCCGGGGCATCCGGCCGGATATGCTATTTCATCTGGCGGGGCAGGTCGACGTGGCCCGCTCTGTTCACAATCCAGGCTATGATGCCAGCATCAATATCGGAGGTACGGTGCGGCTGTTAAGTGTCTGCCGTGAGAGCGGGATACGCAAATTCGTATTTGCTTCGACCGCCGCCGTATACGGTGATATGCGGGAGGGGCGTGCGACGGAGCAATCTCCGATCCGTCCCGTGTCGTATTACGGGCTGTCCAAATGGGCCGCGGAAAGCTATATCCGCCTATTTCACCTGCTCTACGGCATTCCTTATACGATTCTTCGCTACAGCAATGTATTCGGGCCGAGACAGGTTGTCGGCAGCGAGGGCGGCGTTATCGCCGCCTTTATTCGCCAATTGGACGAGGATGGGCGTATCCGCGTTCATGGAGACGGAGAGCAGGCGCGCGATTTCATTCATGTTCATGATGTGGTGCAGGCCAATCTGGCCGCTGCCCGCTTGGGCGAGAAGGAGACGATTCATGTAAGCACGGGCGTATCGGTCACCTTGAACCGATTGATCGGGCTGCTTCAAAAGATTCACGGAAGTGACTTCGAGATTGAGTATGGCCCGGCGCGGGAAGGCGACATCAAGCATAGTTGTCTGGATAACCGGCTAGCATGGGAGCGGCTGCAGTGGCGGCCGAGCCGGAGTCTGGCCGAAGGCGTGCTGGAAATGTACCGCGATTACGCGGCGAGGAAGATGGACGCCTGACCCGTTCCCGGTACACGCTTCAAAAACAGGGTACCTGTACCTCTCAACAGATGCCGTTCCGTCATAGTATAAATGGACAATACACCAAAGGGATGGAGAACGATGAAGATCCTGATCGCCAGCTATTGGGGGATTCCGAGCGCAGGCGGAATAACTGCCTATGTGGAACAGTTGAAGAGAGGATTGGAGCGCCAAGGCCATCAAGCCGATGTTCTGTGCCCAACCCCGAACGAGAACGGATACGGCATTTATCCCCGCAACCGGGTAGTGGAAAAAGAGAAGCTTCTCCCTTTTATCGCCGCGCAGTCCAACCCATACTTCGATCATCATCTGCCCGGATTGGATCCGTGGATACGGCAATGTGAAGTGGAGCGGTACGGGTTTGAACTGGCTGCCCTGCACCTGGATATAAGCGAGTACGACATCATTCATGCTCAGGATATCGTAACCGCCTATGCTCTCTCGCGCATCAAGCCGCGGGGAATGCCACTTGTATCGACACTTCACGGCTGCCTCGCCCTCGAGTGGTTCCGCAATTTGAAGGTGATGGGGCTGGATGCGCCCGAGCGCCGCCCTGCGCTGCGGGCTTACTCGGCCCTGAGGGAACGGCTGGGCGCATCCTGCTCGCGATTGACGATCATGCCTACCCGCTGGCTGCAGGATCTGATGATCCGGGAGTTCGGGGTACATCCGGACCGGCTGATCGTCTCTCCAAGCGGAATGGACGTCGAAGCCTTCATCCGCGAGATGGAAACGCCTACCGACTGGGCTCCGCCTCAAGGGAAGAAGGTGATCATTTGTCCGGCGAGGTTCAATGCCGTCAAGGGACATGTCTTTTTGCTGCAAGCTCTGCATTCGCTGAAGGCGATTCGCCAGGATTGGGTCTGCTGGCTGGCGGGAGACGGAGAGGCCGAAACGGAGCTGCGGGACATGACGGCGTCGCTGGGCCTGGCGGAGCATGTTTTCTTCCTCGGCAGGCGCCAGGATGTTGCCGCCCTGATAAGGCAGGCGGATCTGTTCGTCCTTCCCAGCATTCAGGATAATCAACCCTTCGCGGTCATGGAGGCGCAGGTGGCCGGCAAGCTGGTCATCGTATCGAATGCGGGCGGAATTCCGGAGATGGTCGAGCATGGCGTAACCGGCCTCGTCTCCGAAGCGGGACGCAGCGAACAGCTTCTGCATCATCTGCAATTGGGACTCGAGAATGAGTCCTTCCGGCTGCAAGTGGGCGCGCAGGCTCAGGCTTGGGGACGGTCGCATTGGTCGCTCGAGGCGATGACCGGACGGGTCCTCGATATCTATTACAGCGCTGCCGGAATGGAAGAAGAGGTCCGGCCTCTCCGATAATACGCTGAGATTGATGGATGGAGGTGCCGCTTATGGCGAAGCTGACAAGTACTATCGGCCGGAAGATCGCGGGGGGCGTCCGTCGGAGGAAGGCGGCAGGGAAGAACAGAATGGCGATGCGGGCTGGGGCCAGGCGGAGGCTGCGCCGCCAGTACCGGCGCACGCCAGGCAAGCGCGGCTGGCGGCTGGCCTTCGGGAAGCGGCTGCAGCGACGAACGCGCCCGCTGCTGCAGCCATCGCGCAGCGGGCCGTTCGGGAAGGATTCCCCGCTCCGAGAGGAAGACTTGACGCCGCCGCTGCCTCCACCGGAGGAAGAAACGCCATCGCCGCCGCCGGCTCCCGACATGGCCCATGCCGCCCCTGCAGCGGCTGGAAGTCCGCATCCGACCCCGCCAGAACCTGTCCAGGCTACCGCGCCGCAATCGGCGGATGACTCGTTGTGGCGCCAGCTCCTGAGCAGGGTGCCGGCGAGCTACTCGCTGCCCGACGGGGTCGTCGTAGAAGCGCTGCAGCATGCATTGGGCCGCTGAATGGGCCCGGCAGGGAAGTCTGGCCAAGGTTGTGGCGCCGCGTCCAGCTCCGTTATAATGTTACGTAGCCGCATATGAATTGAACAGGAGCTGAACTGTGTTGACACATACCGTCGGATTTATTTATGCGCATCCGGACGACGAGACGTTCGGGTGCGCTTGCTTGATCCGCTCTCTGGCGGATCAGGGCGTCTCCGCCGCTCTGCTGACGGCCACGAGCGGAGAGGCGGGAAAGACCGGCCGTCTTGGCCCGATGAGCCGGGAAGAACTGGCAGCGCGGCGGGAGCGGGAGCTGGCTGCTGCCGGCGCGATTATGGGCTTGGCGGACATTGAGCTGCTGCGCTATCCGGACGGACAATTGTCCTCCGTCCCGCGCAGCGAGGTAGTGGCGAAGATTGCTGCGTTCCTCAACCGGCACCGCATTGAGGTCGTGGTCACCTTTCCCGAGGACGGAATCAGCGGGCATCCGGATCATATCGCTATCCATCATGCCGTCAACGAGGCGGTATGGAGCGGAAGCTGCCCGCATGTGCAGAAGCTGTACTATAATATGCCGCTGACAGTTCCCGAAGCGGAGGCGGATTCGGTGATCAGGCTGGAGGTCGCGCCATATTGGGAGATGAAGGCGGCAGCGCTGCGCGCCCATGAATCCCAAATCTTGTCCATTGAACGCGTATTCGGCGACCTGCAGACCGTGCCGGCCGATGAACGGATGCGCGAGGAAGCGTTCGCGCTCGTATGGAAGCGGGGTGTGCATCGCCCGGCCATTCGGGAGCATTCGGTGCTGGATGACTTACATAAAGATAGCTAGCTCTATTCGACGAACCGCGACATTGCACACTCCTTGGATTTTGCCGGGGGTGTCTTTCTTTTTTTCAGCGGAACGCTCAAATTGTGTCCGTTTTGTGATACCATCGTATTCAGGATAGAGTGGATATTCTATTTTATGGCAAAAAGGAGAGTTGATCGCATGCAAGCAAGACCGAAGCGTTCCGAAGTGCCGATCGAGGCGACCTGGAATTTAAGCGACCTGTATCCAAGTCAGGAAGCCTGGAAGGAAGAATTGAAGCAGATTCAGAAGGATGTGGCCGAGGTCGCCCGGTATAAAGGCAAGCTGGGCGATAGCGCATCTGTGCTGCTCGCCTGTCTTGAGGCGCGGGACGCACTGATTGTACGGATGTCGCGGGCCAATACATATGCGCATTTGCAGCAGGCCGGGGACGGCACGGATCCGGTCAACCAGGCGAACTCCAGCATCGCGGGCGATATGCTCTCACAAGTCAATTCCCAGCTATCCTTTATTTCATCGGATATTTTAGCGCTGCCGGAGGGCACGGTGGAGCGGTTCCTGGAGGAAGAGCCGAAGCTGGGCATCTACCGCAAAGGGCTGACCGATCTGCTCGAGACGAAGCCGCATCGCCTGTCCGCGGAGACGGAAGCCGCTTTCGCGTCGCTGGGCGAGCTGTTCGGCGCCCCGTACCGCATCTATCTGCGCAGCAAGCTGTCCGACATGTCATTCGCTGACGTGGAAGCAGGGGACGGAACGAAGTGGCCGGTCTCGTTCGCCCTGTACGAAGGCAAATATGAAATGTCTCCCGACCATACGCTGCGCCGCGCCGCGTACGCGTCCTTCTCGGATACGCTCAAGGCGTACCAGCATACGTTCGCGCAGACGTACGCGACGGAAGTGAAGAAGCAGGTCGTCCTGTCCCGCCTCCGCAAATATAACTCCGTAACGGAGATGCTGCTTCAGCCGCAGCAAGTGACGCTCGAGATGTACCATAATATTTTGGATATTATCCAGGAGCAATTGGCGCCCCACATGCGCCGCTACGCCAAGCTGAAGCAGCGCGAGCTCGGGCTCGACAAGATGATGTTCTGCGATCTGAAGGCGCCGCTCGATCCGGAATACAATCCGCATATCTCGATCGAAGAGGCAGGGAAGCTGATAGCCGAATCGCTGGTGGTGCTCGGCCCGGAATACTGCCAGATTATCAGGGATGCGCTGAACAATCGCTGGATTGATTACGCCGACAATGTTGGCAAATCGACCGGCGCGTTCTGTTCGTCGCCGTACGGAGCGCATCCGTACATTCTCATTTCCTGGGCGGACAATATGCGCGGGGCGTTCACGCTGGCGCATGAGCTGGGCCATGCCGGCCATTTCGCGCTAGCCGGCCGCTATCAGCCGTATGCAACCTACCGTCCGGCGATGTACTTCATCGAAGCGCCGTCGACGATGAACGAGATGCTCCTGGCCCAGCACATTATGAAGCAATCATCCGACAACCGGATGAAGAGATGGGTCATTCAGCAACTGCTCAGCACGTATTACCATAACTTTGTCACGCATCTGCTCGAAGGCGAGATGCAGCGCCGCGTATATGATCTCGCTTCCGCCAACGAGCCGCTTACCGCGAAGACGCTGTCCGAGCAAAAAGGCGCCGTCCTCGCCAAGTTCTGGGGCGACGCCGTCGAGTTGGATGAGGGCGCGCATCTGACGTGGATGCGCCAACCGCATTACTACATGGGCCTGTATCCATACACGTATTCCGCAGGCTTGACGGTGTCCACAGCCGCCGCGCGGATGATTCAGGAGGAAGGCCAGCCGGCCGTCGATCGCTGGCTCCAGGCGCTCAAGGCAGGCGGCACGTTGAAGCCGCTCGACCTGATCAAGATTACCGGCGTCGATATGTCCGGCCCGCACGCGATCGAGGAAGCCGTCGTTTATATCGGCTCGCTCGTCGATGAGCTGGAGAGGCTGTCTTAATCGAATCAGAGATGAACAGATGCGATGTCTCCCGGCAAGCGGGGGGCATCGCTGCTTATTGACCGGGATATACAGTTAGCGCCGGTTCATGATGCGTCATCGGCGCCGTAGCTTGCATCCTTGCATCATGGGCAGAACTTGCTTCCCGCTATTGATTTGCCGCGGGGGATAAGTGTACATTAGAACAATGGACAAGTATCAGGATGTGACAAGGAGGAAGACAACATGGCAGAACGTATGCTTGTTTTTGTCGGATCCTATGCAGACGGCTCCGGCAGCGGGGTCTATGCGTTCGAGTTCGACGAACAGAATGAATCGCTGACATTGACGGATGAAGTATCCGGCCTTCGCAATCCAACCTTCGTGAATCTGGACGCGGAAGGCCGCCGGTTATATTCGATCGCGGAAGGAACGAACCGGGACGGAGGCAAGACAGGGGAAGCGGCCGCTTTTGCCATCGATCCGGCGGCAGGCAAGCTGGAACTGTTGAACCGCTCCTTCACGGTCGATGCGCCGACCTGTCATATTCAGCGCGATTCCGGCAGCAGCCATATCGTAGTGGCAAGCTATCATGGCGGACGGATCGCGCTGGTTGCGCTGACGGCCGACGGCCGCATCGGCGAACAGCTGGACGTTCAGCAGCATGAAGGACACGGGCCGAATGCCGAGCGGCAGGAGAAGCCGCATCCGCATTCCGTCTTTTTCAGCCCGGACGAGCGTTATCTGTTCGTGCCGGACTTGGGCATCGATCGGGTTCGGGCCTACACGCTCGACAAGGAGCGCGGGAAGCTGCAGTTCCATGGCGAGACAGCCGCCCACCCGGGAGCGGGTCCGCGCCATATGACGTTCCACCCGAACGGGAAGCTCGCTTTTGTAATCAATGAGCTGGACTCTTCGATCACGTCTTATCATTATGATGCGGAGCAAGGGGCGCTGCAGCCGATTGCGACGGTGCCGACCCTTCCTTCCGGCTTCACCGGGGAAAATACATGCGCGGAGATTGCGGTCTCGGAAGACGGAGCCTATCTGTACGGCTCGAACCGCGGTCACGACAGCATCGCCGTCTATGCGATCGACGCGGCGGCCGGCATCTTGACGCTGGTGGAGCATGTCCCTGTGGAAGGGAAGCATCCGCGCCATTTCGCGCTTACGCCGGGCGGACGTTATCTTATCGCGGCGAACCGGGATACGAACAATCTCGTTCTGTTCCGCGTGGACAAGGCGACCGGCAAGCTGACATTTACCGGGAAGACCGTTGAGGTCTCGAAGCCGGTCTGCGTCAAGCCGGCCTATTTCACGGTATAACCGGATAATAACACACGATACAGAACCCCCGCCGGAATGATTTCCAGTGGGGGTTCTTTCGCATGCTTATTTACTTTCCGGTTCCTTGATCGTCTCCGGCTCCTTATACTCAACGCCGAACGTATCTACCGTGATTTTTTTGATCTTTTGCTCCTCCACCGGACGGTCATTCGCATCCCGGTTCGCGTTGGCAATCTCATGCACCGTCTCGATTCCGGAAGTCACTTTGCCGAATGCGGCATATTCTCCGTCCAGATGGGGCGCATCCGCATCCATAATGAAGAATTGAGAGCCCGCCGAATCGGGATCCATGGAACGGGCCATCGAGATAACCCCTTCCGTATGCTTCAGATCGTTGGTTACGCCGTTCGAAGAAAATTCGCCCTTGATGCTATAACCCGGGCCGCCTATTCCGGTTCCTTCCGGATCGCCGCCCTGGATCATGAAGCCGGGAATGACCCGATGGAAAATGAGTCCGTCATAAAAGCCTTTGTTGACTAACGAGATGAAGTTGTTGACGGTGTTCGGAGCGGTGTCCGGATACAATTCCACTTCAATCTTCTTGCCGCTCTCCATCTCAATCGTGACCAGCGGATGCTTGGCGTTGTCCGCGCCGCTCGCGTTGCCGGCTTGGCTGCCGCAGCCCGCGACGACCAACATGGCAGCCATGAGCAGGGCCACGAGGGTCAAGCCTGTACGCTGTCTGTTACTTCGTCTCATGCATTCATTCCTCCTACCTCTTGCTATGAAAATATCTCATACGTTTACAGTATGCCATCGAATGGGGGCAAGAGCAAACAGCCGGTCCGTCAGCCAGTGCCGTTCAGAGCGATAACGTTATTTCGCTACCCTGATTCTCGTTGCCAAAGCGGCTCCCGAACAGATCGACCCCGCTCGAATGACTGGCATCTTCTTGGGTTAGTTCAAGATGCGTACGGTCTTGCTGCGTTGGCGGGCAGGCTAGCAGGCGCTAGGCAGGGTGGTCCAGGCAGCGGAGTAAAGAATTATTGCGTAAAACGGCGTAAACGGGATATCACCCAGGATGAAATGAGAAGGATTGTCGTGGATGCGCGGTTATGTCGAGAACAGAGAGGTGGTTTTACATCCCTTTTGTCCATTCTCCCCGTGGCTCAGCCAGCGCCCTGACGGAAAGAGAGAACTCGGGGGGACAGAACGCCTATCGCTTAACGCGGAGTTAAGGGAATAACGAGCAAAAGGCCCGTCCCGGCTCATATGAGCTGATGCGAAGGGATAGTGAACGAAAGGCCTGCCCCCGGCTCATATGAGCTGAAGCAATGGTATAGTGGGCAAAAAGCAGGGGGAGCCCCAGGTCGGGGCGGAACGGCATGTTCCGGCCCCGGGCCGAGCCTTAGTCTATTTCGGCGACAGCGTCGTCTCCGCAGTTGGAACATCCGTCTGCCTGGGCTCGTCGTAATGAAGGAATATCCAGACGCCTGCAATAAGCAGGACGCAGGCGGATGCCTGCAGCGCCGTCATCTTCTCGCCGAGCAGTATCCAGGCCAGCAGGCTGGCTCCGACCGGTTCGCCCAGCACGCTCATGGAGATGGAGGTGGCGTTGACATATTTCAGCAGCCAGTTGAAGAGCATATGACCAAGCACCGTCGGAACGAGCGCCATCAGCAGGAACAAGAGCCACTCGCATGCAGGATAGCCGCTCATTGAATAGCCGGCTCCCAGGTTATAGAGGGCAAGAACGGCTCCGGCGGCGAAAAAGACGGTAAAGTTATATACATAGGATGAGATGCGTTGGCGCAAATCTTGGCCGAGCAGCATATGTACAACGACAGCAACGGTTCCGAACACGGACAGGAGATCGCCGTACAGCGCTTGTCCGGATAAGCGGAGATCGCCCCAGCCGATCAGCATGATGCCGAAGATGGCGATGACGATGCCGGCCAAGGCCGCCGGCGTCGTTCGCTGCTTGAACAGCCAGAATGAATCGAGCATGACAAGAATAGGCTCTAAGGACAGGATCATTGTCGAGCTGGCGACGGTCGTATGGCGAAGCGATTCCATCCAGAGCAGGAAGTGGATGTCCAGGAACAGCCCGGACATCCCCATGCGCAGCCAGTCCTTGCCGCGAACGGCGCGCCATTCCGCTCGATAGGCGAACGCCCAGGGCAGCAGCATGAGATTCGTGAGCAGCAGCCGGTACATGGCAATAATCGAAGCGGGCGCTTCCGACCATTTTACGAAAATGGCGGAAAAGGAGATCGCGATGATTCCAATAATGAGAAGCAAATAAAGATGGGATGATTTTTGGGCAGACATCGGTTGATGCACCTCGTAGGTTATTTATCTTGGTGGTCACGATCAGCTAGTATAGCGCATTTGGAAGGAACAATAAAGAGGGGGGACGGAAGGAGCTTCGAGTTGGGCGTTTTTGCTGTAAGAATGGAGAAACGGCAGTGAATGATGATAATGGAGGTGAGTCCGATGGATGTTCGGGTGGAACGGGACACATTCGGCGAATTGCAGGTTCCTGCGGATAAACGGTGGGGGGCTCAGACTCAGCGAAGCCTGGAGAACTTCAAAATCGGCACGGAGAAGATGCCGCGCGAGGTCATTTACGCGCTCGCCTTGATTAAGCAGTGTGCCGCCCGCGTCAATGGCGAGCTCGGACACCTTGAGAAGGAGAAGGGCGACGCGATTGTGGCGGCGGCGCAGGAACTGCTGGACGGCAAGTATGATGATCATTTTCCGCTGGTGGTCTGGCAGACGGGGAGCGGCACTCAGACGAATATGAACGTCAATGAAGTGATTGCTCACCGGGCCAATGAGCTGCTGGCCGAGCAAGGGAGCGGCATGCGCGTGCATCCGAATGATGATGTCAACCGGTCGCAGAGCTCGAATGACACGTTCCCGACGGCGATGCATATCGCCGCCTTCATCGCGGTGGAGGATCAAGTGCTGCCCGCGCTGCATCGGCTGAAGAGCACGCTGTTGAATCAATCGAAGCAGTTCCGCGATGTGATTAAGATTGGGCGGACGCATTTGCAGGACGCCACGCCGCTAACGCTGGGACAGGAGATCAGCGGATGGCACCGGATGCTGGAGAAGTGCGAGGAGTACATAATCGAGAGCTCCGGCGCCCTGTTGGAGCTGGCGATTGGCGGAACCGCGGTCGGCACCGGGCTGAACGCGCATCCGAAGTTCGGACAGCTGATGGCCAGGGAGCTGAGCAAGGCGACCGCGCGCGAGTTCGTCACGGCCCGGAACAAGTTCCAGTCGCTGACCAGCCATAACGAGATCGTTCATCTCCACGGCGCCTTGAAGGCGTTGGCGGCCGATCTGATGAAGATTGCCAACGATGTGCGCTGGCTGGCGAGCGGTCCGCGGTGCGGAATAGGGGAGATTCTCATTCCGGCGAATGAACCGGGGAGCTCGATTATGCCCGGCAAGGTGAATCCGACCCAAGCTGAGGCGCTTACGATGGTCGTCTGTCAGGTGATGGGCAACGATGCCACGATCGGCATGGCGGCCAGCCAGGGCAATTTTGAGCTGAATGTATACAAACCGGTGATCATCTACAACTTTCTGCAATCAGCGAAGCTTCTGGGGGATGCGATGCAATCGTTCCATGATCGCTGCGTCGCCGGCATTGAACCGAATCGCAAGGTGATCCGCCGCAATCTGGAGCAGTCGCTAATGCTGGTGACCGCGCTTAACCCGCATATCGGCTATGAGAAGGCGGCCGAGATCGCGAAGCTTGCGCATCAGGAGGGGCTGACGCTGAAGGAAGCGGCTCTTCGCACCGGCCTGCTTACGGAGGAGCAGTTCGATGATTTCGTGAAGCCGCAATCGATGGTCTGATGATGACAGGGAGGGAACTGCCTGATTGTTCCGGCCAGGGGAAAAAGAACATTCAGGCGGTTCTTTTCATAACATTTTGGACATTCATTGGCCTTTCGTCTGTGGTATGATGTTATCGATAAACGAACGCATCTGGAAGGAATGAGAGAAATGGCAGCTCATAACTACATATTGGCCGGCTACGCGGTCGATGGCGTCCTGCCGGAGATTACCCCGGGGGATGCAGCAAGATTGACGCATTTGAATGTGGCGTTCGGCCATGTGAAGGAAGACCGCATTACCGTGGCGCATTTGCAAAATCTGGGCTCGATCGCTCAATTGAAGGAATATAACCCGGAGCTCCAAGTGATTCTGTCGGTCGGCGGTTGGAGTGCCGGCGGGTTCTCCGAGGCAGCGTCCACTGCGGAAGGACGCCGCAAGTTCACGGAGTCTGCGGTGGAGATTTTGCGCAATCATCCGTTCGACGGGATCGATCTCGACTGGGAGTATCCATGCTATTCGGTAGCGGGAATCCAATCCAGTCCGGCGGACAAGCAGAATTTCACGCTGCTGCTCTAGGAGATGAGGGAAGCCATCGACCGCCAAGGGCAAGCCGACGGCCGCCGCTATCTGCTGACGATTGCCGCGGGGGCAGACCAGTATTACATTGACGGGACGGAAATGGATAAGGTGCAGGCCTGCCTCGATTTCATTCAGCTCATGACCTATGATATGCGCGGCGGATTCCAGACTCTGACCGGGCACCACACCAATCTGTATGCGTCGACGGGAGATCTGTTCCGCATCAGCGTGGACGCATCGGTCCGCCTCTTCACGAACGCGGGCGTGCCGCGCGAGAAAATCGTCATTGGCGCCGCCTTCTATTCGAGAATGTGGAAGGACGTTCCGGCGGTCAATAACGGCTATCTGCAAATGACCCCGGGATCCGGCGGCTACGGACCGGATTACTCCCGTCTCGCGGAAGAATACATCAACCGCAACGGCTTCACCCGCTACTGGGATGACGAAGCGAAGGCGCCTTACCTGTTCGACGGCAGCACCTTCATTACGTACGATGACGAGGAATCGCTGGCGTGCAAGTGCGGCTATATTCAAGAGCAGAAGCTGAGAGGCATCATGTTCTGGGAGTATAGCTGTGACAAGAGCGGCACGCTGCTGAGCGCGATGTACAACGGATTCAAGGCCTAATCGGAGCAATCGGGGCTCCGGATCGGGCAATTCCGTTCCGGTGCATGCCGAGGACAAACGAGAAGCTAGAGATGCAGCGGCGAATCAATTAGGTTCGCTGCTGTTTTTTGTTTGCATGCTAAAGGGAGGGCAGCCGCGAAGAAAAGAGCCTGGGCGGCATCAGTCGTGAGAGGAAAGGAACATTTTGTCACTATAAGTTCAAATATCGTTCACCTTCCGTTCATAATACAGCCATATTCGTGATCTAAATTATAGCTATACTGGTTGATAAGGGAGAGAAATGATGAAGCATGACAGCAAATGGTTCATCCGCATCGCTGCTATCGCTCGCTTATTGGCGCCTTGCCCGGCCTGTCCTGGCGGGAGCAAAGCTGATGCGACGGTCCCGACTCATGCGCACTTTCGAAGCCGTCGGGTGGCTGACGTGATTCGTCTGCGGCCTTTTCTACTACATATTCTAGATCGCATCAACATGAAAAAAGACGGACGCTGCGATGCTGATGTTTATTGTTTCCGCTTCCATTTAGCTGTTCGTTTTTTTCTCTTTCTTGCCATTGTCCTGTTCGACAAGCGGCTGTTCGCCAAGAGTGACCGCTCTTGGACGGTAGAAACGAGTCAATTGGATAAGGAGGTCTTTGTGGTGAACAAGAAATTTGCTCTCGCGGCAGTGACAACGCTGTTGGCTGTCTCGTTGGCTGCCTGCGGCGGCGGGAACAAGGATGCGGGTGCATCCGACAATGATGGAGCGGCTCCGGCAACTTCTTCCGGCGATGTGCAGGCGGTGACGCTGAAAGCCAAAAACTTCGAGTTCGATCAGACCGAGATTCGGGTGAAGAAGGGGCAGACGGTTAAGCTTACCTTCGAGAACGAACAAGGCATTCATGGCGTGGAGATCCCGGATCTGAATGTGAAGCTCGATCAGCCGGGCACGACTGAATTCGTGGCTGACAAGGAAGGAACATACGAGTTCAAATACTCGATTATGTGCGGATCCGGTCATAACGACATGGTCGGCAAAATTATCGTCGAGTAATCGGAACCGGGATGAAGGGTTCAACGCAACGCATGGCCTGTCTGCGGAGAGGCTGTGCGTTTCTTTGTTGGATGCCGCTGTCATCGCCCAAGGAGTGAATATGTTGTCTCGGAAAAAAGGCTGGATTGCCGTCATTGCGGCCGCGATCATGATTGGGGCGATGTTCGTCGTTCCGGTGACGCTGCATCCCCCGGATTCGACCCGAATCGTCCTGGATCATACCTATCAGACATATATTGCGCCTCCGTGCTACGACCGGGCGGAGGTCACCAATAATTTGGCGGAAGGCGCTCTCAAGCATCTGAAGGACTACTCGTCCTATGTGCCTGAGTCGGCGTGCACCCGCGATTCGCTGGCGCCGCGGGAGGTTACGGCCAGCGTATGGTTGAGCCAGATGCTGGGTATCGGCAAGGGGCCGTGGGATTGGTAGGCCAACATATGCGGGGAAGCATCCGCAAGAGAACAAAGCAGCTCCTGTGAGCTGCTTTGTTCGATCGACGGCTCCTGCCGCTGATGGGCCCGTGGTGCGGGAGTGCTTCGCCGTTTCCATCTGTGGCCGCCCGCCGTATGACGCGCAGGAAGCTAGTCGATCTTGGCGCCATGGGAACGGGCGAAGGCGACGGCTTGTCCGCTATCGAGACGCACGCCCTGAATATCGAGTCCTTTCCAATGAATGCCCTCCAGATTGGCTCCGCGCAGATCGGCGCCCTTCCAGGAGACCTTCGTCAACATCGCATGCGTCAGATCGGCATCCCGCAAATCCGCCTTATCCAGCCGGGATTCCGACAAGTCGGCCTCGATCAGCCGCACGCCGCGCAGCTTCTGCTTGCTTAGATTGGCATGCCGCATATGGGTGTATGACCAATCGCCTCCTAATATCGTTATTCCGTCCCAGTTCGCGTTGGCGAAATCGGTGCCGACCATCTTGCATTCCTCGAACTTGGAGGCGAACAGATTGACGCCCACGAAGCGGCAGTTGGTGAACGCGCTGCGCGTATGGATGGAACCGTTCAGAATGGCGCCTGTAAAATCGCAATCGATGAACTGGCAGCCCGTAGTCCATGCTTCCTCCATGCCGGTGCTGCGGAAGCGGCAGTTGGTGAAGACGCAGTTCCGCAGCTCGCCGTCCCGCAGATCGGCATGGCTGAAATCAACGCCTTCATAGTGCTGGTCAACATATTGATACATCGCAATGAAGCCTCCAATGACTGCTTGCCCGAAGCGAAATATTTTCCCCTGGGCAGTTCGCTGCTTATCTGAATATCTCTCATCGTATCAAGCTTGCCGCTGCCGGGCAATGCTCGTTCCGTCTTTTCCGAGTAAAATATTCGTGGTGGAGGCTCGGTGGCTTCCCTTATCATTGGCGTGATTACAAGCGAAGCTTGAACGACTTGCTCCAGAGCGGGTACAGCCATTTGACGCCGCGCGGCGTGAGCGTATCCGCAATGAGATGGGACATATACCCGGCCGTGGCGACAGCAGCGATTCCGTCCAGCTGCAGCTCATGCTCCAGTCCCAATCCTATGTACCCCCAAGCACAGGCGGCCCATACGGTATGCGTCAGCCCCCGGTGCCGGAGCCAGGGAGCGATCGCGGTGAACAGCCCGAGTCCGATGAGCCAATACCGGTCCGATGTCCAGCCGGAATAAATAAGTGCGCAGCCTACCAAGCTGACCAGGCCATTGCGAATGGCCCCTTCCTTGGCGATAAAGCCGGTAAGCAGAAGAACGACGGAGATGACGGTCCATTCCCGGTGCTCGATTCCATACACGGCATACAGCATCAGGACGGCCGAGACAAGGAGCCCTCCGGTCCATACAAGCAGCTCATGAAGCAGCTTCGACAGCTTGCCCAGCTTGCTGCTAATCAGCGAGGGGCCGTCCAGATCCGCGCTCAAGGCGGAGAAGGCCGAGACCGCGACATACAGGGCGGCATGCTTCCAGCTGAAGGGATAATAAATTGCCGCAGCCATGCCGATTGCGGTTCCGATAGCAAGATGTGTTGAGCCTTTCATGATAACCTCCTCTGATCCCCTTGCAAACATATGTTTGCGTACCCCTGATTATACTTGCTTTCATTCCTTGGGGCAACCAACAGGGGACCTAATTGTTGCTTCAGGACAAGGTATAAAAGGCGGGGAGGGTTTGCACATTATGAAAAGGCTGGAAACTTGGATTGGAGGGTCAACATGAGAGCGGTTACGTATCAAGGTCCGAAAAAGGTCGAAGTGAAGCAGGTGGAAGACCCGCGCATCGAGAAGCCGGACGATATCGTGATTCGCATTACTTCGACGGCGATTTGCGGGTCCGATCTGCATTTGTACCAAGGCAATTTTCCGCTGCCTGACGGATATATTATCGGTCATGAGCCGATGGGGATCGTGGAGGAAGCAGGCCCGGAGGTAACGAAGGTGAAGAAAGGAGATCGCGTGGTCATTCCGTTCACCGTCGCATGCGGCCAATGCGCTTATTGCAAGGATGGGTTGGAGAGCCAATGCGACCGGTCGAATCCTCATTATGATTCAGGAGGCTATTTGGGTTATAGCGAGAAGTTCGGCAATTATCCGGGGGGGCAAGCGGAGCTGCTGCGGGTGCCGTTCGGCAACTTCATGCCGCTTGTGATCCCGGAGTCCTGCGAGCTGGAGGATGATTCGCTGCTCTTCCTCTCGGATGTGCTGCCTACGGCATATTGGAGCGTGGAGAACGCCGGCGTCAAGGCGGGTGATACGGTCATCGTGCTTGGATGCGGTCCGGTCGGCCTGATGGCGCAGCGCTTCGCCTGGATGAAGGGGGCGAAGCGGGTCATCGCGGTCGACTATCTTCCTTACCGGATGCAGCACGCGGAACGCATCAACAAGGTGGAGGTATTCGACTTCACCGCTCATGACGATATGGGCGAGCATCTGAAGGAAATCACCTCCGGCGGGGCCGATGTCGTCATCGATTGCGTCGGCATGGATGGCAAAAAATCGGCCCTGGAGTTCATTGAGCAGAAGCTCAAGCTGCAGGGCGGCACGCTCGGTCCGATTCAGATCGCGACCAAAGCGGTGCGCAAATGCGGCACGGTTCAGATTACCGGCGTCTACGGAAGCACGTACAATATGTTCCCGCTGGGCGCATTCTTCGCCCGCAATATCACGTTGAAGATGGGGCAGGCGCCGGTCGTGCATTTCATGCCGGAGCTGTACCGCAAAATCGTGAATCGGGAGTTCGATCCGCGCGAGATCATTACCCATAAGCTGCCGCTGGCGGAAGCCGAGCGCGGGTATCAGTTGTTCAATGATCACGAGGACAATTGCATCAAGGTCGTCTTGAAGCCATAGCCGATCCCGCGTCGGAACCAGACAGGGCATGGATCGAAGCAGCGCCGCTTCGGCCATGCCCTGCCGCCGTTGCAGGAACCCGTGTTCTCCATCCGCCCCTCCAGTTGAAAAGGAAGCCGCGCCCAATTAAACTAAAGAGATTGGCATTCCGGTAAGTTTATTTGGGGGAGGCCGGAGTTCTTTTGTTGCATCTGGAAGGAATTGAGAAAGCTTATTATCGCATGCCGGTCGTGAACGGGGCTGCCTTCACCGTGCATGCCCGGGAGGCCGTCGCCTTGATTGGGGCGAACGGATCCGGCAAGAGCACGCTGCTTCGCATCGCCGCAGGGCTGCTGATGCCAACGGCCGGAGAGGTGAAGATTATACTGGACGAGCCGCTGCCCGGTCTGGACGCCGATTCGCAGCGCGATCTGGCCGGCTGGCTGCAGGGATGGAGAAGGCAAGGGATGGCCCTGCTGTTCACCTGCCATGAACCGCTGCTGCTGGAAACGGTCGCCGATCGCATCCTGCTCCTGCAGCAGGGACGGATCGCCCGCGATCTCGGCGTGGAGGAGTGGCTGAGCCGCGGATGCGGATCGACTTCACGCTTCCGGACGGAGCGGAAGACGCGTTGGCGGCCTTGGACCGCCTCGGAACCGTGCAGGAGCATGGCGGCGCGCTCCGCATCCATGTCCCGCGCGAGGAGAGCGATGCGGCGCTGCGCGAAATTCTCGCTTCCCGCGGCTCGATCGCCTCGGTAATATCCTGAGATACCGACCGGGATCTGCTGGCCGAAGCGATGAAGGGAAGCCGGGAAGGGGGCGATCCGAGATGAGGGCGCTCATCGGCTTTTTGCTGCGCAATTATACGCGGTCGCACCGTTATTTTCCGCCCTTCGCCGCCTGTCTGTTCGCCGTGATGATGATTTATTCGGTGAAGCCGAACCCGGTGATGGAGACGTACGGGAACACCGGAATTTTCATATATGTAATTGCCGCTTGGGTAGCTTATCAGTTATTCGTGGGAGAGAACCAGGTTCAGGAGCAGCTTTCGATCTTGCATCTGGGAAGCTTTGTCCGGTATCAATGGGGCAAAATCATCGCCTGCCTGCTGATGATGACAGGACTCAGCCTGTTCACCGTTCTGTATCCGATTGTGCTCGACAAGTTCAATGAACCGGTCGGACTGCCGCGGTTCTTGGCGAGACGCTGATATTGTTCCATTCCGCGTGCGGATCCTCGATATGAAGGATGAGCGCCTCGTCCGCGTCCTGCCACTGGAACGGATAGCGGGCAAGGAACGCCTCGGCGTCCACGATGCGCCCCATCACAAGCGGCGTCGCATCTCTCGTAATGCGCGGGTTGCGCAGGGCGAAATTCAACGGCTCGTCCGGAGCGGCCCACAGATCCACCTGCTCCACCATCGAATCATGCTGGCAGATGAAGTTCCACAGCCCGATGCGGGCTTGCCGTTCAGCGGAACGAATTCCTTCACCTTTATGCGCGATTCCTTCACTTCATCCAGCATATAGCCTTGCGGCTTCTTCCCTTCGTCATAATAGACGGCGGCGAACATATTCCCGTACACGGCCTGGAGCCACCGGTCGGCGGTCCGCTTCAGCATGCCCGCATGCCGCCGGGCAAATTGATCGTACACCTGCTCCAGCTCGGCGGAATGGTTCGCTTTCGTGTAGCGGCGGATGATGCCGTTGGGCGCGGGCTGCAGCGGAACGAGATCGGATTTGGCATAGGCGCTGCGGCAGTAATCGGTGATCAGTCCCCAGCCATATTTGCGGTAAAAGGACACGGAGAACGGATGCAGCATTGACACCGTCTGCCCATCCTCCTTCATGACGGCAAGCAGATGAGTCAGCATGGAAGGAATGCAAGCGCGAAGCAAGCGTGTTCGGCATTCTTCTTGCACGGCAAAAAAAGGAGCCTCTCCGAAACGGTTCGGGGGAGGCTCCACTGTTCATCTTGTTGGAATCAGGCTTGCTTCGACATCGAGTACGGAAGCGCCGCCTCCTCGTAGTTGTCTTCGCCAGGCGCATCGGTCATGTCGAAGGAGAGCGTGCCGCCGGCCTTGACCTGGTCGTGCGTCACATACAGCTTCTCGACCGCAGCCCCGTTCAGCCGGACGCTGGCCACGTATTTGTTCGCGTCCGAGTTGTTCCCGGCCTCGATGACGAGCCGCGTGCCGTCTTCGAGATGAACGGTCATCCGCGGGAACAGCGGCGTGCCGAGCACATATTCCGGCACCCCCGGGCTGAGCGGATAGAAGCCCATCGCGCCGAAGACATACCAGCCGGACAAGCTGCCGTTGTCCTCGTCGCCGGGAAGTCCGTCCGGGCGGGCGCTGAACAGCTCATCCATCGTCTTGCGCACCCAATGCTGCGTCAAGGACGGATAGCCGAGCGCGGCATAGATGTACGGGAAGTGGAAGCTAGGCTGATTGCTGATGGCGAACTGGCCGAAATCGATCGCCGCCATCTCCGACATCTCGTGAATCTCGAAGCCATAGGAGCCGACCTTGAACTCCGGCTTGGCCGCGAACAGCGCATCGAGCTGGCGCTTGCACGCTTCACGTCCGCCCATCAGATCGGCCAGACCGCGCAGATCGTGCTGGACGGCCCAACTGTTCTGGTAAGCGCCGCCCTCGGTATACGGTCCGCCCCACATGGTCGGATCGAACGGCTCCAGCCAACTGCCGTCCTGAAGCTTGCCGCGCATGAAGCCGACGGACGGATCGAACAGGTGCGCATAGTTCTTCGCGCGCTCCATGAGCTGCGCGTATTCCTCTTCGCGGCCAAGATGCTTCGCGATCTGGGCGATGCAGAAGTCGCCGTAGACGTAATCGAGCGTATTGCACACGCTCTCGTGCGTATGGATGTCGGCAGGCATATAGTTGTATTTCAAATATTCGCCCATGCCTTTGCGTCCGTAGCGGTTGTCGCTCGACACGGTCATCGCATGCTTCAGCAAGCCCTCGAACGCGGTCTCGACGTCGAAGCCGGTATTGCCCTTGACGACGGCATCGGCGAAGGAGACGTCGATGAGCGTGCCCGGCATCATGCTCCGCTCGCCGGGAGAAGCCCACTTCGGCATCCAGCCGGCTTCCTTGTAGGCATTGACCCAGCCCTGCATCATCTCGTTCACGAACGAAGGATAGAGCAGGTTGTAGAGCGGGAACGAGGTGCGGTACGTATCCCAGAAGCCGATGTCCGCGTAAAGCGGCCCTTCTTCGATCTTGCCGTTATACGGGCTGTAATGAATCTGCTTCCCCTTCACGTCATATTCATGGATCGCGTGCGGATACAAGCTGGTCCGGTACAGGCAGGTATAGAACGTATCGAGGCGTTCCGCGTCTTCGCTCTCGACTTCAATGACGCGAAGCTGCTTCTCCCATGTCTCGGTCGCCAGGCTTCTGACCTCGTCGAAGGAGCGGCTGCCGATCTCCCGCTCCAGGTTGATCCGCGCCTGTTCCTCGCTAATGAACGAGGTGCTGACGCGGACATGAACGGTTCCGTGCTCGGGAACGCCGAGTCCGACATACGCGCCGATGCGCTCGCCCGCCGCGGACAGGCTGCCGATCGGCTTGTATTCCTGATCCGACAAGCCGCTGGCATCGGCCAGGACCGGACAATCGAACGTCATGACGAAGTGCATGCGGTAGTTGTCCGGCGTGCCGCCGGCCTTGGCCGTCGTATAGCCGCTCAGCGTTCGCTTCTCCGGATCGATCTTCATCGACGCTTCGCCAGGGAACGTCGACAGGATGAAGCGCGCGCCGTCCCGGCGGTCGAACGTCAGGCGGATGCTGGCGCAGCGCGCGGTCGGGGCCAGTTCCATGGTCGTCTCGTAGCGGAGCAGGCGAACCTTGAAGTAGTCCGGCTTCACGACCATGTCCTGGCGGCGGAACGAGGAAGAGCGCTCCGGCGCCCATACTTTGAGCGGACCGGTCTGCGGCATCATTGTCATATGGCCGTAGTCGCCGATCCAAGGGCTTGGCTGGTGAGTAAGCCGGATCCCTTCCAGCCGGTTATGATGCGGGCTGAAGTACCAGCCGCCTGCGGCTTCATTGGTTTGCGGGCTCCAGGCGTTCATGCCCCAGGGCATCGAGACGAGCGGCAGCGTATTTCCGTTCGAATAAGGGTAGACCGAGTCCGTCCCTTGCAGCGGATGGACATGCTTGAGTAAGCTCATGTATGTTCGCTCCTTCGGAATGAATGTTATATTGAATATGGCTATCATAATTATTGTAGAGCGAAATGTTATAAATCACCTATCAATTTTTTATAACATCTCTCATTTTTAATGATAAAATGGGCGTAATGAGATCTTCGCAAACATTCGGGTGAAAAGAGGGATCGGGATGTTCCCGGATAATCTGCATGGCGACGAGGAGATTCATGGCGAATTTCCGTTCACGTTGAAGATACATCGGCTGAAGGGCACCGTGCCGGCCCATGTCCATCATTTTATTGAGTATACGTATGCCATCCGGGGGAGAGGAACGGAACGGATCAATGGCGTCGAGAAGGAGCTGGCTCCCGGGACCTTCACTTTACTGTTTCCCCATCAGGTGCATGAAATAGACATTCCGCCCGGGGAAGAGCTCGTTCTCTATGTCGGCGCGATCGGGCTGAAGGCGTTTTTCGGGGCGGGGGATTCATTCCTGACCTTGCACCGCCTGTTGAAGGATGCGGAGAACGATGACAATTCGACCTACAAGCTGGACGACTACACCGCAGGCGAGATGCTGCCGCTGCTGCATCAGATGTATGACGAGATCCGGGAGGAGAAGCCGTGGAGCCGCACCATGTTCCTGGCGAAGCTGACCCAGCTCTTCGTCCTGTTCGAGCGCTACCGCCTGGAGCGGTTGGAGCGCTGTCAGGAGGGCCATTCGGGCATGCAGCGCCGGGGAATGTGGGAAGTGATTCATTATGTATATCAAAATTTCAAGGAAGACATCACCTTGGAAATGCTGGCCGAGCGCTTCAGCTACAGCGTGCCGTATATTAGCGCAGCCTTCAAGCAGGCTGTCGGCGAAAATTATTATTCCTTTCTGGAGCGGAACCGGACCGCCCATGCCTGCAATCTGCTGATCGGCACTGACATGAAGATTACCGATGTCGCGTATGAGGCCGGCTTCAAATCATATCCGACCTTCGTGCGCGTCTTCCAGGCCCGGATGGGCATGTCACCGACCGCCTACCGCAAGCGCGAATATATCGCGCTGACATGACGGGACGCCGGATAAGACGGAATCTGGACCGCTCGAATGTAGGAGGATGCGGCATTTTATCGGCTTGCCTGCCATATCTCCGGCCATGAGAGTCACACCGCAAATCAATGCCTGCATCGCTGGCATCAAACCAGGCGTTGCAGGCTTTGCTGTCGGCAGGGTTAAGAAGCTTGACTGGCGCGGTTTTGGATTACCCTTTTGATCGCGTCAATGACCAATTCCAGCTCGTCATGCATGACCATATGGCCGCTTCTCTCCGCCACAATCAGTTCGCTATCGCTTGAGAGCTGCAGCATGTCCCGCTGCTGCGCTTGCCAAATGTCTTCCAGCTGCCTGATCGCTTCGGCCGACATCCCGAATGCGCCGACATCGACAAGCTTTCCGGGCGGGGCATAATTTTTTTGGGCTTGTTGGGCGGCTGCATATTCATATACAAATTCGCCAGCGATCAGAAGTACCGCGCAAGACATAAAAGCGAGCAGTATCTTCGCCCATGTTCTCTTTTTTTTATTGCTGACTCGTATAATGGGTTGATTCATGTCGCGACAATTCCTCCAATAATTGTTCCAATATTAACCAATGGACTAATGGCTTGTATGTCACTGGACTTAAGTCCAGTGAGCAAGGAGAGGCATGTCTGTACGGAAAAGAGTTTGTCATACTAAGCGTTAAGTCGCGATCCGCGATCATTGAGGTGATCAAATTGGATATCAAGCAAGACCCGCTCCATGAATTTCTTGCTGCCGTCATCAGCGGCAATGAGGAACAGGCCCGGGCGATCCTGGCGGCCCATCAAGAGCTTCCCAAATCAAGCCCCCATTATAATGAAAGATTCGCGCAGTCTGCCAAGCTGCTGCTTGATTTCGGCGCCAATGCCGACGCGTTCATCGCGGCGAAGGATGATCCCTGCGACGCAAGCTGAGCGCCTTGTGCGGCGCGGCGGGAGCAGCCGGGAATGCGGCGGTGGCGCAAGTGCTGCTCGAAGCCGGGGCTGACCCGAATGACGGCGAGTCGCTGTATCATGCGGCTGAATCGCCCGAATTTGAATGTCTGGATTTGCTATATCGGTATGGAGCGGACGTGAACGCGACGCCTGCCTTGTTCCGGAAGCTCGACGGTACGCCGCTTCATTGGGCTGTCGTGCGGGGGCGGTCGCCTTTCATTGTCGAGCTGCTGCTGAAGCATGGGGCACCGGTCAATGCGAGAAGGGGCGATGGGAAAACGGCATATATGCTGGCCGTTCGTTACGGGCAGCGGGAGCTTACAGACACGCTGGAGCGGCATGGGGCCTGATCATACCGACTGTCTTTTTGGACGGTACGCCGCCGCCGACAAGCAAGCCGTGCTGGAGATGCTCAACCATGAACCGTCTCTGCTTACGTCTCTGTCCGATGATGACAGGCGAATGCTCCTGGAATTTGCCGAGTTCGATAAGGCCGAAGCGGTGAAGCTGATGCTGGAGACCGGCTTCGATAGCTCGATACAGAGAGAAGAGGGAACGGCGCTGCATATCGCCGGGATGGCATGGACATATCGACAAATCTCCAAGCGTTCCAGACTGTCGACAAAGTCCTGTCGATAGTCTTTTTTCTTAGGAAGGGCGGGGGTTAGGGCAAATTGGTCCGCGCATGAAAATGCTGCACAGGCGCAGCATTTTTAACCTCAACCGGCTAAATTCAGAGAAAATCCTGCAAAATTACATTATTTCACCATTTTGAATGCTATTTATCCCTTGCCGTAGGGTAATTGCTGTATTTTTGCAGCAATCCTATTTTCGCATCCTCGTCTCACTGAAATTGCTGCATTCTTGCAGTATTGGCGGAGCAGGTGACTGGAGTGGCGGGAGTTACTGCAGCTTTAGTGGAATGGATAACCGGAGTTGTTCTTCTTAAGATAGCGCTTATGCAATGCCTTTTCGGGATTCGCTCCATGCGCCAGACCATGAAGGAAATTGAAACCAATGCCGCGTACCGTTGGTTTATTGGATATGACTTCAGTTAACCCATCTCTCATTTCTCCACGCTGGGTAAGAATAATGTGCGCCGTTTTCGGGAAACGGGAGTATTTGAAGCTATCTTTGATCGCATCTTCGAAGAAGCTGCTCGCCATGGTTTCCTTGAACCTGACGTACTGCTCTTTATTGACGCGATACATGTGAAAGCCAGCGCCAACAAAAACAAATATGTAAAAGAAATCGTTCACGAGCAAAGCCGAAAGTACCAGGAGCAGTTGGATAAAGAGATCAATAAAGATCGAATTGCGCACGGAAAGAAACCCTTCGAAAAAAAAGTCCGCAGCGACGCAGTCGACATGTTTGGGCTGAATATGTTGAAGAGGCGAACCACCTTCGCCATACGGAAGAAAATAAACGGATTTATGCGCAGAGGAGAGAAACAATACGAGTTTTTACTGATTTATAGGAGAAGCATGGGATGCGGTGGACACCTTACGAGGGTTAATATAGTTCCTTATAGTCATGCCATTGGTCTTCATATCTCCAGATTTATTATAATATGAAACTAAGTTCGGGAGTAATACCATCGAGTGAATTCTTGTATCCTTCAGCCCCGCTATTCAAAGGAAGCGATGATATCACGATATATTGGTAGGACGAACCGGTTGAAGCAGGTGCTGCATTGCACGCTCGCGCCTGTCGAAGAGCAATATATTCAATGCGCCGGCTCGGCATCGGCATTGACCGTGGAATACCGCATTCCCGATGAAGCGGGATTTCGGCATTTTGCGGCGGGAATGAAGGCGGAAAACTTGCTAAGACCCGATGCAGAGATTACATATAGCGGCGGCACCATTTATGTGAAAGACAATGAAGTTCTGAATGCCGGGCAAGCGAGCGAACTATTTCAATACTTTATTCAAAATAAGCAAATTCCGCTGCAATATACCGCACGGGAAATAACCAATATGTTCTGGAGTCAACCCTATGATGAGGCATATATAAATCTATAAGTGAGGAAGCGATGGAGAAGCATGTATGAGTTGATGGACGGCGACCGTTGGCTCGAAATGGACGATGAAGAACGGGCGTACGCGGAGGAAAAACGGCGTTGGCAAGAGCTTGCCCTGCGGTTGAAGGAAAGGCTGCGGGAATCGGGTGAAGGGGAGAGGCGTGCATGACCATCGCTTCCTAACGCAGGTGCGGAAGAGCTGGTTTCCTGGTCGGCCTCTGTCTAGCCCATCGATGGAATCAAGACGAGGCGGACGGATCGCCTCCCGGCGAAGTATGGAGCTCCTGGCTTCCATTGCTTCATTAATTCGGGGCGCGCTGACGGTTTCCAGCACACGGAGGAGCGGATGCCGATTGGATGGTATCCGGCTCTCCCGCTTGAACCTCGCCGGATCGTGTTACATAAACTTATATTTCCGCATCCATTGATCCAGAAGTTTGATGAACTCCGGTTCGATCGGATCGGCGATCGATTTTTTATACTCTTTTACCAACCCTAGCATCGTATGGGCCTTATCATACTTGCGCAATACATGATTCATCTGCGGCACGATATGCCATTCCGCCTCCCCCTTGACGGCTTCCGCCAACATTTTTGCGTGCTCCGGCGGAGCTTGAATGTCGTTCGAGCCCGTGATGGCCAAGAGGGGGCAGGACACTTCCTTCATATACTCCGCAAGGTTTAGAGCGGCATGTTCTTGAAACCATTTGGCGCTTAACTTTATACCTTTAAATTTGATTGTTGGCGTCGCGGAGGAAATCACCTTTTCCATAAAAGCGGCACTTTGCTTTCTGGTTTTCCCCGGCACATTAAACAGACGGAACCGCAAGCCCTTGATCCCTTTTGCGGTCTCCATTTCTTGCAGCGCCTGCGCCGACTGACGCGGCATGATGTCATGCACCAAATTTTCCAAGGCCCCGGCGATCAGGATCAGCCCCTGCACAGGTTGGCTCGCGTGTGTGACGGGAGCGATGAACGCTCCTTCGCTATGTCCCAGCAGGACGATTCGGTTCGGATCGACCTCCGGCCGGGACTGCAGGAAGCGAACGCAAGCTGTGCTGTCCTCCACCAGATCCCAGAACCCGGTTTCATAAAAATCGCCCCCGCTCGCATGGGTGCCGCGCTTATCGTAGCGCAGCGTTACCAGCCCCATTTTTCCCAATTCGTCCGCCAAGTCTTTATAAATATTCATGTCGAGGCCGCCGCCGTTGCCGTTTCGATCGCTTTCTCCCGTCCCGGAAATCAGTAAAGTCGCGGGGGCAGGTTGAACCGTGCCGCGCGGCACCGACAACGTTCCTGCCAAAGGATAAGCGCTGTCAATCGTTACTTCGATTTCATTACAATTTGCGTTCATGCGGTCTATTCTCCCTCACTTTTAGTTTCCGCTTCCGGAATGATGACGAACGAAATCGTTCGGCGCCGTCTCCCCGGCGCGGGGCCGTGCCGCATTGCTTTTTGCAATGCTTCCTGAAAAGGGGCCATCACTTCTTCGAATTCATCGTCATTCAAATAAAGGGAGCATTGGCGGTAACCGGCCCCGTCTTGGGCCATATTGCTATCAGGCTGTTCTATATATTTCGAAAAATCATGAATCAGACTGGATACGAACGTAGTGAAATACCGCAAATGGTCATCTTTTGTTACATTTTCAAGGTCGGCTTCTGTTATATTCACTCCTTCCTGGGACAAGGCGTATACTTTTTCCGTTACGCCGCGAACTTGGTATTGCTCGACGACAATCAGCACCTCTGCTTCGGCTAATTTATGGAGATGACGATAGAGCGTAGCCTGTGGAACTTCGGGCAGCAGCTCGTGCAATTGCGAGGCGGTGGCCCGTTGTTGACGCATGACATTCAGAATGAGCTTCATTCTTACCGGATGCAGGATCAAATCCGCTTTATTCTTTTTCATATGGATTACCGCCTATTATCAATTGTTATCATTATTGATTATATTCTCAATTATGATAATATAGTTCGTCTTTATGGATGTCAAGGTTCTAGTATCCTTGGGTTGATAAAGGAGGAGGCAAGCAATGGCGGCAGCTATTGATGAGATGAGCGGCATGCCGAACAGAGACTGGAAAAACAGTTGCAACTCCATTATGATCGAACGGTAAGCGAGTTCGGAGCCGTTACAAATGAGCAATTAGGACGAAAATGTAAGAAACAGGAGGGGCATATGCTTGGGCTTTGAGCTGGACAATCAGATGATTCGATTGCTGTGCGGCCGGTTCTCTTATGAGGACGGAGAAGTCTTGTTCCAATCGCACAAAGTGAGGCTAGCAAGGGAGCAAGAATCGGGTACGCCGCGTTACGAAGCATCGGTCGAAGAGGACGATCGCATCCTTCAGGTTTCCGTTGAGTTCCCGCATGATGAGGAGATGAAGGCCGTATGCACTTGTCCGGTCTTTCATCCCGAGGACCAATACTGCAAACATATTGCCGCGGCACTTATGGCTATTCTCCATGGCCCGCTTATGGACGAAGGGCCGGAGCAGGGACAGGACGGCAGGCAGGAAGGAGCGGAGGATGCGGGAGAGCGGATTTTGAAGCTGTTCGGGGAGAAGCCGCGCCGCCCCAGCGAAGCCCGCCCTCTCTTCGATGCCAGAGAGGCGCTTGATGTTGAATTTGGCTGCAAGCCCGTGCCTTGCAGGGATGAGAAGTACCGGTTCGGGCTAGAACTGAGAATCGGCCCGCAACGGTTGTACAAGGTCCAGCATGTGGAGGAATTGCTCCGGCGAATCGAGCACCGCCAAGCGTGCAAGGTGTCCCGATATTTTACGTACGACCCGGAGCTTCACAGCTTCCGTCAAGAAAATAACGCGATCCTCCAGCTTCTGATCCAGATGCTTGACAGTGACATGAGGTATACGGAGCCGGCGCATGCTTCCGAACGGCTGCTGCTGATTCATTCCTCCGTGTGGGAAGAGCTTCTCCCCCTGCTGGCCGCGGCTCCGGCGGTGAAGATGATCCAGGGCGGCAGCAGCTTCGACGGGATCGTGGTCGCGGACGGTCCGCTCCCGCTCGTTTTCGGGTTCGATCAGTCGCCGACGAAGGAGGAAGGGTATCAACTGGATATAGCAGGTCTGGAACGGGTAATTCCGATGACGGCATATGGGTGCGCGCTGTCCGAAGGGAAGCTGTGGAAGCTTCCGCAGGAGCAGCTCAAGCGTCTCGCCGATCTGCAGCGGATCGTCGAAGCAACCCGCAGCAGCCGGATTTCGATCAAGCCGGAGCAAGCGGAGCCATTTATGGAGAAGGCCGTCCCGGGCCTGATGAAGCTGGGCCAAGTCCGCATCAGCCAGTCCGTCTCCGAGCGGATGGTGCGGACGCCGCTTGTCGCCAAGCTGTACCTCGATCGGGTCAAGGATCGGCTCCTTGCCGGATTGGAGTTCCATTACGGCACGATCGTCATCAATCCGCTGGAGGGCAGAGATCAGACGGGCGGCGAGGGCCGGATTCTGCTCCGGGACGGAGAGAAGGAGCGGCGAATTCTGGAGCTGCTAGAGCGCAATTCCTTCGCGAAGACGGAGGGAGGTTTGTTTCTGGCCGATGAAGAGCAGGAGTTCGATTTCCTCCATCATGTGCTGCCTGAACTGGAGAAGCTTGTCCACGTATTCGCGACCACGGCGGTAAAGCTGAGGCTGCATCCCGGTCCTGTTCGCCCGGCCGTAAAGGTAGAGGTCGACGAGCGCACTGATTGGCTGGAGTTCAAATTCGAGATGGACGGGATTCCGGAATCGGAGATCCGCCGCATTATCCAGTCTCTCGAAGAAAAACGAAAATACCACCGGCTTCCCAACGGCGCGCTGCTGCCGCTCGATCGCGCCGAGCTCCAGGAAATCATCGCCTTCTTCAATGACATAGGGATACGGCAGGAGCATATCCAAGGGACAAGGCTCCGGCTGCCGGTTGCACGGGGGCTTCAATGGGTCGATACGGTGCACGCCGGAAAGGCGGTCCGTCTCGGCAAAGGGTTCCGCAAGCTGTTGGAGCATATGCGGAATCCCGACCATCTCGAATTCCCCATACCCGCTTCGCTCGCACCGATTTTGCGCGAATACCAGCAGTATGGGTTTCAATGGATGAAGACACTGGCCCATTATCGCTTCGGCGGCATATTGGCGGATGAGATGGGCTTGGGCAAGACGATCCAGAGCATTGCCTTCGTGCTCTCCGTGCTGCCGGAAATCCGGGAAGCCGGCATGCCGGCGCTGATCGTGTCTCCGGCTTCCCTCATGTACAACTGGCGCAATGAGATGAACCGATTCGCGCCCGAGCTTCGCGTCGCCATGGCGGACGGAAGCAAGGAGGAGAGAAGCCGGATTGTCCGCGATGCGTCCCGCACCGATGTCATCATCACCTCGTACCCGCTGTTGCGCCAGGATATCGGGCAGATGGCGGGAACGAGGTTCCATACGCTCATATTGGACGAGGCTCAGGCGTTCAAGAACTATGCCACCCTTACGGCCCAAGCCGTCAAGGCGATTCAGGCCCGGCATCGCTTCGCGCTGACGGGAACTCCTGTAGAGAACCGGTTGGAGGAGCTGTGGTCGATCTGCGACGTTATTTTTCCCGGCCTGTTCCCGGGGAGGCGCGAATTCAACGAACTGCCGCGGGAGACCGTGGCGCGGCGGGTGCGGCCCTTCCTGCTGCGCCGCATGAAGTCGGATGTGCTGAAGGAACTGCCGGAGAAGATCGAATCGCTGCAAGCGTCGCAGCTCCTGCCGGAGCAGAAGAAGCTCTATGTGGCTTATCTCGCCGAGCTGCGGCAGGAGACGGTGAAGCATCTGCGCACAGGCGGCTTCCGGAAGAACCGGATTAAAATATTGGCGGGCTTGACCCGGCTGCGCCAGATCTGCTGCCATCCCGCCTTGTTCGTCGAAGGCTATGCCGGCAGCTCGGCGAAGTTCGAACAATTGCTGGACATGATCGCGGAGTGCCGGAGCACGGGCAGGCGCATGCTCGTCTTTTCCCAATTCACGGAGATGCTCGGCCTGATCGCGCGCGAACTGGGCAAGCAAGGCGTACCGTACTTCTACCTGGACGGCCAGACGCCTGCCCGCGAACGAGTAGAGCTATGCGGCCGGTTCAATCGGGGGGAGCGGGACCTGTTCCTTCTCTCGCTGAAGGCGGGAGGAACGGGATTGAACTTGACCGGAGCGGACACGATTATTCTGTACGATCTGTGGTGGAATCCGGCGGTGGAGCAGCAAGCGGCCGATCGGGCCCACCGGATAGGGCAGAAGAACGTCGTTCAAGTCATCCGTCTCGTGACGCAAGGCACGATTGAAGAGAAGATGCATGAGCTCCAGCAGAAAAAAATGAACTTGATTCAAGAAGTGCTTGAACCGGCTCAGGAAGGATTATCCGCCATCACGGAAGAGGAAATCCGGGAGCTGCTGATGATCTAATGGAGCGATCGGACCAGAAAGGAGGCTGCGGTCCATGAGCCCCGGGAACCGCATCCAAAACCATTCTCCGCCATCGCGGATACACCCGCTCTATCCAGCGATGTGATCGGCTGGACGGCAATCAAGCTGTCGAAGCGGGAGGCGATCTCCCCGATAATCGCGTACGGCGCGTCGTTGTTTCGAACCATCTCATTGCGATCCATTATGCGACGGGGAACGTGAAGCTGCCGCGTTATCCGGGCCGCAGAGGGACGGCGAATTCACCCGTATAGAATAAATCGGCTATTGAATTCCAGATGAATCCTGCGATACAATAGAGGCAATATAATGAGAGGGTGAGCAGAAGCCAATGATCTACTAATCCTATCCGCCGCAGAAGGAAGAATGCGAAGTGCTATGGATAGGATCGGTCTGGGCTTTTGCCTCCATACGGGACGAGAACGGCTCTGCTTAGGAAGCGGAGCTTTGTCTTGGCGCATGCATGCCAGCCTCCTATCCTTGATTGGATAAGGAGGTTTTTTCATGCGGACCTCCTCATTCCGGCGCATGATCAAGTCGAATCGCTGAAAGGATGATATGAATATGACAGGACCGAATCCGCAAGCCAAGTATCCGATCCCCGGAAATAACAACGTGCAGTTCATCCGCAACGTCATCACGATGCCCAACATCGAGGCAGGGGAGTATTCATACTATGATGCCATGAACGGAGAATCGTTCGAGGAGCAAGTGCTGTATCATTATGAAGCGATCGGGACCAAGCTGATCATCGGAAAATTTTGCTCTCGAAGCGGCAGGCGCAGCGGGATATCGAGTATCTGGAAGTCTCGCCCCGCGCTCCGCTGCTGTATGTGGCCAAGCACCGGGGCTATATCTATGAGGATAAGGCGTATATGCTGCCGCTGCTGTACATCACGGAAGAAGAACAGGACGTGTTGAGATTCCTCGCTCATCGGTACCGTCAATATAACTATGAGAACGCGGCTGTCGTGCAGCGGATTGCCCATGTGCTGGAGCGGTTCGCCGGGCCGCCGGAGGAGGCGGGGGAGCATCGTCTGCCGATCTTCGCCGCTCACCCTCTGCGGATGCAGCATTGGCAGCTGCTGTCCCATGCGATTCGGGAGCGCCGCATTGTTCAGATCCGTTACCGTGAAGGCGGCCAAGAAGCGGAGCTGCCGATTCGGCCGCTTCATTTTACTGCATATTACATTTCGGAACTATATTACGGCTTATTGTGAACGGTCATGCAGAAAGCGCGCCTTCCGGCAGGACGGCATTCTCCATGTGCAGATAACGGGAGAGACATTCGATCTGGACGAGATAGACCGCACGGATTGGGATGACGCGCCGATTCCGCAGAGAAAGCCCTATTTGGCCCGAATGGAGATGAGACATCCGCTTCATGGGGAGTCGTGGCACCGGTTACCCGTTTCGCTCCATTCATGATCTGATTTACGATGTCGAGTTCTATGCTCCCGCTTTCTTCATGCAGCATCTGCTCATTGCGGAGTGGGAGCGGCTGCTGTCCCCGAACTGGCTGCAGGCGAAGCTGCGGGACCGATGCATGCGCATCGCCGCCCGGTTGGAGAAGCGACGATGGAGAAGGCACTGGAGGCGAAGATGCCTAGCCGGGCCGCGGCCAGGCCGGATCGGGCTTCCGCCGCAGCCTGCATCCGCGGGCTTCGATTCGGAGGCGCCGAGCTTCGTCAGTTGGCCCGGCGTGATTCATTATTTGCCGCGGGACGACGCCTTCGCGACGCTGCGCATGCTTGCCGATATCTGTCCCGCCGGAAGCGAGATCGTCTTCGACTATTGGGACACGGAGGCGTTCCATCCGGATCGGGCCGCCTTTCGGGTCAAATGGATGCAGGAGATGCTCCGTTATGCCGGGGAGCCGATGCTGACCGGGCTGGCTCCGTCTGCCATCGCCGGGCAACTGCGTGAATCCGGCTTGCACTTGCGGGAGCAGCTGTCTCCGGAGGCGATACAGGAGCGGTTTTTCATGAACCGGTCGGACGGCTATATGCATACGAACACGCTTATTTCGTCCGTGCTTCGGTCTTATAGTTCTACAATGGAAAGCCCCCATTTTTTCTCCGTTCCAGGGGAATAGATGGGGGCTGATTTGCGTACTATTTTCGGACAGGGATCAAAAAAACTTCCCGCCCGCGACGAGAAGCTGCAGTTGCAATTAGCACAAGACAGAAAATAGAGAATGCCAGAAATTGAAAAGCATTCACTTCTTCAATTATGTATTGAAACTGTCACGAAAGTATGATAAACTATCCGTTGCCAATTGTTTATGTGCACATTTATTTTTGATCTTAGCACATTCGGCATATTGTGTCAAGAATAATATAGACATTCCAGCTAGCGGGTTACAGGGGGGATTGGATGCTTACGAACGATCAACAGGAATACGACCTGATGCTGCCACCCGGGATCAAACTCGATGACCCTGTGCGCATGTACTTAAAAGAGATAGGGCGCGTACCGCTGCTGACCGCAGAGGAAGAGATCGAATTGGCCAAGCGGGTCGTCCAGGGAGATACCGAGGCGAAGCAGAGACTCGCGGAGGCGAATCTCCGTCTAGTCGTCAGTATTGCAAGACGGTATATCGGGCGCGGCATGATGCTGCTCGATCTGATTCAAGAGGGCAATATGGGCTTGATGCGGGCCGTAGACAAGTTCGACTACACGAAGGGCTACAAGTTCAGCACCTATGCGACATGGTGGATTCGGCAGGCGATAACGCGATCGATTGCGGATCAGGCGCGGACGATTCGGGTTCCGGTTCATATGGTAGAGACGATCAACAAGCTCAACCGGATCTCGAAGGAACTGCTGCAGGAGTTCGGGCGGGAGCCGACGCCGGAAGAGATCGCGGTTAAGATGGAGATTACGCCGGAAAAAGTGCGGGAGATTATGAAGATCGGCCAGGAGCCGGTCTCGATAGAAACTCCTGTCGGCGACGAGAACGACTCCAGCCTGGGAGATTTCATCGAGGATCAGGAGGCGCTGGCGCCTGCGGATGCCGCGGCTTACGAGCTGTTGAAGGTCCAACTGGAGGATGTGCTCGACACGCTGACCGAGCGGGAGCAGAACGTGCTGCGTCTCCGCTTCGGCCTGGATGACGGCCGCACCCGGACGCTTGAAGAGGTAGGCCACGAATTCGGGGTGACCCGCGAGCGAATCCGGCAGATCGAGGCAAAGGCGCTGCGCAAATTAAGACATCCGAGCCGCAGCAAGCGGTTGAAGGATTTTCTCGAATAAGCGGGCCGCATTGCCGCCATCATGCACTTATAAGATATGATATGATATGCTGCCGAGGGGCACGCGTTCGCTGCGCGTGCCCCTTTTGCGTCGGTGGAGCGGCACGAAATTTTCAGTTGAAGTGCGGCTAATTCAAGTTATAATGAAGAACGGGGCATGACTCCCGCAAGGGGACATGCCTACGATTGATTTGAATGAGGATCTTCAGGGCCAGGTGCAATTCCTGACCGGCGGTAAGGCGCTGTTGACCAGCCCGAGCCCGCGACTCGCCGCTGTCCGCAGCGGCGACTGATTTGGTGCAAAGCCAAAGCCGACGGTATAGTCCGGATGGAAGAAGATCGCTTATCCCGATTTACGTGGTGTACGTTGCATGTCATCTTAACCACATATGATCATTGGCGAAGTAAGTCTTCTTAGGCCTAGATCCTGTTCAACGACCGTGGAGGTTATTGAATATGGACGAAGCATTGGAGCCGGGACATGGTGTGGCCCGCGCATCGAAAGGGATCTGGTACGTCGTGCTGGGTGCCGCTCTGTGGGGGATCGGACCGCTCTTCCGCACTTTTGTGCTGGATTATCTGACATCCACACAGATCGTTTTAATTGAACATCTTATTCTGCTGCTGTTCGCGGCGCCGGTATTGTGGGTGAACCGCCATGAGCTGAAGAGCATCACCTGGCGGCATCTTGTGGCGCTGCTCTTCCTCTCCTGGGGCGGATCCGTCATCGCGACCATTATGTTCACGGACGCATTCGTGCTCGGCAATCCGAACGCGGTGCTTCTGCTGCAGAAGCTGCAGCCGCTGTTCGCCATCCTGTTGGCGCGCATTCTCCTGCGGGAGAGCCTGCCGCGCGGCTTCGGGCTGCTGCTGATGTTGGCCGTAGCCGGCACCTATCTGCTCACCTTCGGCTGGACCTTGCCGATCGGGCATGTGCGCGAGGTCATCGGCGCAAGCAGCCTGCTGGCGCTCGGCGCCGCCTTCCTGTGGGGCGGATCGACCGTCATGGGCCGATTGCTCCTCAACCAGATGAAGTATGAGACCGTTACGGCGCTCCGCTTCGCGCTTGGCCTGCCGTTATTGTTCGTCATCACCTGGAACGAGCAGCCGAGCTGGGATATCCCCTCGGGCGAGTGGGGGGTGCTGACCTTCTATATTTTGCTGCAAGCGCTGCTGCCGGGGCTGCTGAGCCTGCTGCTGTATTACCGCGGCCTGGCCGTCACGAAGGCTTCATATGCGACGCTCGCGGAGCTGTCCTTCCCGTTGGTCGGAATGCTGATGAACTGGCTGGTCTTCCAGGAGATTGTGACCGTGGCGCAGGTGGCCGGATTCGTGTTGATCTGGATTGCGCTGTTCTGCGTATCCCGCCAGCAGCAATAATATCATCATATACTGCATCGAATAGGGGCTGTCTCATTATGTAGTTTTTAGTGCAGTGAGACAGTCCCGCCCTGCTTCAGACAGCTCGCCTTCCCGAAAATGCTGCGAAATTAAGTTTTCCCTGGCGACGTTGATTCCTTTACCAAAATTGCTGCAAAATGACATGAATTTAAGCCATTCCCATGGATGGAAAGCAAAACTCGGCTCAAATGATGCGTTTTTGCAGGAATGGCATCCGATAGCGGCTGAAATAGCGTAAATTCCTGCACAATTCAGGCTGTTGGAAAACCCCTGTTTTTTACGAAGTAATATCAATGTAATATCATTTTGCTGGGAAAAAGTGGTGTTTGGTGAGAGAGAATGGAGGGGGGATGGGGTCTTTGCTTTACCCCACCCTTCTGGCGAGATGTGTGGCTATCTTTTTTATGTTCTGTGCAGTGGCTGTCATCAGCACTTGCTCCTGCACCTTGTCTCTTCCCCGAAACCGGCAATAGCGAAGTCCATGGAGCACTTTGGCATCCGCGAAACTTCGCTCAATGGTTTGGGCGCGTAGGGCATAAACGGCTTTTCCGCTCTCACTCTGGAAGTTTTGAACTACTTTCTCTTTGTGTTCTTCCCAGATATGCCGTTGTATGGTGCGTTGTTTATTTTTGTTCTCGTTACACTTGCTCAATAATGGACAGGCAGCGCATTGTTTGGGATCGGATTTATAATCTCTGAATCCTTTTCGTGTTGTGGTGCGGTACGTGAGTTCTTGCTGGTTTGGACAGATAAAAACATTCTTTTCTGCATCATAATGAAATTTCTCTTTGGGAAATACACCGTGTTCACGGGTCGAACGCTCTGGAATAACTGCCGTGATGTTTAATTTGTTCGTACGGTAACAAACATAGGCCGTCATGTAACCAGAGTCGAGTGCAACGGCCTCCAGCGACTTTTCCCAGCCAAACTTCTCTATTTGATGTAGTAGACGATCCACATAAACAACCGAATCATTCACATTTCCAGGCGTAACGTAGCAGTCCGTAATCACGTTGTATTTATGATCTACGGTGCGGTGATCTAAATAATGAAACCCTTCCGGTTTTCCATCCCGATTCAGGTTTCCGCTATCCGGATCTGTTAAGCTAACTTTTTGTTCCTTGGTTTCGGCCTCCTCTTTGGGAGGCAGTGGCTTTTTTCCAAAAGCGACCCGATCCTCATTCACGGCTTGCTCCAGCTCTTGGAGATATTCATAAGGCGTACAAGTGACTTCTCGTTTCTCGTACCGTCCGTTATTGGCATTTGCCTTGATATGCGTGGAGTCGGTAAAGAGCAGCCGCCCTCCCACCATGTTGTGCTGAATCGCCTGCTGAACGATATTATCGAAGATATCTTGGAAGACGGTAGTATCCTTAAACCGATTTTTCCGGTTCCAGCTAAAGATCGAATGGTCAGGCGCTTTGCCGGAAAGCCCGAGCCGTAAGAACCACCGAAAAGCCAGGGAATCGTTGACGACTCGCTCCAGTTCTCGCTCTGAGCGAATGTTATACAAGTAGCCGATCAGCAGCATTTTAAAGAACACAATGGGATCCACAGATGGTCGGCCGTTCGACTCGCTGTAGTAAGGACGCACAAGGTCCAAAATAAAGGTAAAATCAATATGTTTATCGATATGACGAAGCAAGTGATCAGGGGCAACCATATGCTCAAGACAAACCAGTTCATAGTCCAGTTGTGGGTTGGGATCATTCGTGTAAAGCATACAAACACCGCGCTTTCCATGGATTATGATAAGAACATTATACCAAATTAACGCGGTGAATGGGTAATTAACATAGACTTTCTCAACACTCTGACAATTGCAGGATTCGCCGCTTCAACCCTCTTCCGCCGCTCGTCCCGCCGCCGTCACTCCCGCCGCTAGCTTCTCTTTTGCTTAAAAAAATGCAATTTCGGTCGCATGCATCAAGCGGTTGTTCTTCCGGGCGGTTGCCCGTGGGCAGCCGCTTTTTTGCGTTTGACCGCATGCCGGCAATTGTCAGCATTTGTCGGTTGTCCAACATGCGAAATCCATTTAATATCAGTACAGGATAGCCGCTTGTTGGCATAATCTGCTGAATTATCTCGTTGTAAGGAGCAATGGGCATCATGTCTTTTTGTGCAAAAACATCCATGAGACAGCTAAGGCAAGAGAGAAGACGAAAGGGACTATGCGCACAGTGCGGAAATGCATCTTCCCAATACTTGTGTCAGCGCTGCAAAGCGATGCGCCGCAAGCCCGAACCGAAAGGGTTCCGGGAGTATCCGATCCAGCGCAAGCTCAAAAGCAGCTTGAACGACAAGCGCCTCTACGAGGATATGATCCGCCTGAAGTTGCGAACGGCCGACATCGCCCAATATTGCGGCGTGACTCAGCGGACGGCCGAAAAATGGGTATTCGAGGGCAGTGTGCCGAGCCCGGAGCGCGTAGGCAAATTATGTGAGCTGATGGGACGGGAAGTCGGCTATTATTACCCGCTGTACAAATGGAAGAACAAATAGCATGACATCTGCACGCGAGAAGGGCGGAGCCGCATTATGCAGCTCCGCCCCTTGTGGCATTACCGGCGTTACCGGCTCTGGCGAGCCCGCCCGTGGGCGTCTTGGATCCAGCAACGGCTCGCTCCTTGGTCCTTGACCCTGTACGGCCGCGAACCGCGGGAGGGGCGTACGTTGACGCTCCCCTGCAAGCTATTCGCTGAGAAGCTGAAGCGAATCGAGCGTCTGCATGACGAGGGCGCCCAGCTCACCCAGATGACGCTCGTCGATAGGCTGGCTGAACGTCAGCACGATGCGGTGCGTCCCTTCGTCCGCGGCGGGAGAAACTGCCCCGATCCGAGGAGGGACGGGAAGCGTCCGTTCCTGCCGCATGGTGACGGCGTCGCCCCAGATGGAGGCCAACCGTTCTCCCATCCCGTCCGCCCGCGCCGTATAATCGCCTGCCAGCTCGAAGGAGAGCTCCAGCCGGGCGCCTGGCTCTTCCCCGACAAGCCGCAGGCCCCGCAGCTCGGCGGCGAAATCGGCCAAGCCGCTCGCAAGCGTCAATGCGGCAGTGCAGGCCTCCCCGGGCCGCTGGACGCGCATGCGGAAGGTCCGCCCGAACCCGGCGAGATCGATCAGATCCTCCCGCCCGATGACGAGCCATTTTCCTTCCTGATCCAAATCATAGATTTTGCCTTCCAGCACGACCTTCAGATTGTCGAAAATCGTAGGATCAAACATGAACCAAGCCTCCTGCGCAACATGCGAATGATGTGTACGATCATAATACAAATCCGCGCCTACTGCAAAAAAGCGGAGGGATGCCGCGGCCATTCGGCGATTCGCCGCAGCCGCGGCAGGGATGAAGACGCGTGTCCGACAGAAGCGAAGGTGGTGCGGAGCGGGCTTGGTTAGCCGGGGCATGGCGGGAGCTCCGCGCCGGAAGGAAGGCTCTCTGAACAACAAGAGCAGCCCTTCGTTCGGACTGCTCTTGTCTGGCCGGATGAATATCCGGGGAGGCATATCATGATGTTATTTGCGCAGAAGTATGTCGCGGATCCGATGATCGGCGGCTTTGCTTAATATGAGCTTGGCGCGGTAGCGGGTAGGCAGTATATTTTCGAGCAGATTGACTTGATTGATGTCCCGCCAGATGTTCTTCGCCCGCCGAACCGCTTCTTCCTCGGTCAAGCTGGCATAGCGGTGGAAGTAGGAGGTCGGATCGCGGAAGGCGGTGTCCCGCAGCAGCAGAAAGCGCTCGATATACCATGTTTCCAGGTCATGCTCCTCCGCGTCGACATAGATGGAGAAATCGAAAAAGTCGCTGACGAACACGCTCGCTTCCTTGCTGACCTGCAGCACGTTGATTCCTTCGACGATAAGAATATCCGGCTGGCATACGGCAATGCGCTCATCGGGCACGATGTCATAGGACAGATGCGAATAGACCGGCGCATGCACTTCGGTCTTGCCTGACTTGATATCCATCAGGAAGCGAAGAAGCCGCTTCGTATCGTAGCTCTCGGGAAATCCTTTCTTATTCATCATGCCCCGTTCCTCGAGCGTCCGGTTCGGGTACAGGAAGCCGTCCGTCGTCACGATGTCGACGCGGGGGTGTTCTTCATATTGGGACAGCAGCGCCTGGAGAAGCCGCGCGGTCGTGCTCTTCCCCGCAGCGACGCTGCCGGCAATCCCGATTATATAAGGCACGTTCTCGGTAGCGGTGCCCAGGAAGGAAGACGACGAGGCCTTCAAATGCTGCGCCGCGGTCACATAGATATGAAGGAGCTTCGCCAGCGGAAGATAAACCTCCTCCAATTCGTCCAGGGCGATACGCTCGTTCAATCCCTTCAACTGATTGAATTGTTCAGGGGTCACCGACAGATGGGATTGGCCGTTCAAGCGGGCCCATTCTGACCGCTTCATAGTGATATAGGGACTCAGGTTATGCATCGTTCTACCTCTCGCTCCGATTAATAACTTCAACTGGAATATAGATAAGTTAATAGACTCACATATCATGTTCCAAAATGGGCGATGTTGTCAAGTAAGTTCGCCTCTTCGGCCGCCGGGAAGAATCTGAAGGAGGGGGGAACCGATTGATTTCTCGCTTCGTATATGCTACATTCGGTTCATTCTTATTCGGAACGAATCGCCAGCAAATGCCCTGGCACAAGGCCGCGCGGCAGGAAAGGAAGGAGCATGGAACTTGTACAAAATCATGATCGTGGAGGACGATCCGAAAATCGCGCAATTATTGCAATCTCATATTGAAAAATACGGTGACCAAGGCATTATCCTCGACGAGTTCGATCGGGTGCTCGAGAAATTCAAGGACATTCAGCCGCATGTCGTCCTGTTGGACGTCAATCTGCCCAGCTTCGACGGGTACTACTGGTGCCGCCAGATCCGCACGGTCTCGACCTGTCCGATCCTGTTCATTTCGGCGCGAAGCGGAGAGATGGATCAAGTGATGGCGTTAGAGAACGGGGGGGATGATTATATTACGAAGCCATTCCATTCGGAGATCGTGCTGGCGAAGATTCGCAGCACGCTGCGGCGGGTATACGGCGATTATGCGGTCAAGGCGGACGAGCGCACGGTGGAACGATACGGGCTGGCGCTCTATCCCGAGCGGCTGGAGCTGCGTCTGGGCGGGAAGACGATTATGCTGACGAAGAAGGAAGCGATTCTTGTCGAGACGCTGCTGGAGCGCTGTCCCCGCCCCGTTACCCGGGAGCTGATTTTGGACAAGCTGTGGGATGACTCGTTCGTCGACGACAATACGCTAAGCGTCAATATTACGCGGGTCCGCAAGAAGCTGGCGGAGCTCGGCATCGGCGACGCGCTGGAGACCGTGCGCGGCGTCGGCTACCGGCTGAACGTGACGTGGGAGGATGAGCAAGCCCTATGAAGCTGTTCTGGCGTGAGCATCTTCCGGTGGCCGGATTCACCTGCGTCCAATTGCTGCTCGTCCTGCTGGTCTTCTGGTATGACGGGTATGATCGTCCGCTGACGGCGGCGTATGCGCTGTTCCTCGGCCTCTTCGTCTTCGCTCTGTATCTCGGGTACCGCTACGCGACTCATCGGCTCATGTACAAGCGGCTGACCGATCCGCCGGCTTCGCTCACTTCCACGATTCAGCTCGCGGACGCGGCTCGGTTGTCCCGGGCGGTGGACGAGACCATCGATCACCAATACCGCTATTATCAACAGCAGTTGAAGGTGTGGGAGCGGAAGCAGCAGGAGCATCTGGCCTTCATGAACCAATGGGTGCATCAGATGAAGACCCCGCTCTCGGTCATTGAGCTGATAACGCAGGATGCGGAGGATCCGAAGCTTGCCAGCATCTCGGAGGAAGCCGATCAGATGAAGCGCGGGCTCGAAATGGTGCTTTATATGGCGCGGCTGGATACGTTCGAGCATGACTTTCATGTGGAGAAACAATCATTGCGCGACATCGTTCATGATGTGGTGCATGAGAACAAGCGCTATTTCATCCGCAGCTACGTCTATCCGGATATTCAGATCGATCCGGAGCTGACGGTCGAGACGGATGTGAAGTGGCTTCGCTTCGTCCTGCAGCAGATTGTGACGAACGCGATCAAGTATTCGGCCGGCAGCCGCACGAAAGTAACCGCAACCGCCTATACGGAAGGGCGGGCCGTCGTCCTGGAAGTGAAGGATCGCGGAGCAGGCATTCCGAAGCAGGATGTGAAGCGGGTGTTTCAGCCCTTTTTTACGGGGGAGAACGGACGGAAATATAAAGAATCGACCGGGATGGGACTCTATTTGGCGAAGGAGATTATCGGCAAGCTGCATCATGAGATCGAACTGGAATCCGAGGAGAGCCAAGGCACGGCGGTCCGGATTGTTTTCCCGTTCGCTAGTACCTGAACAACCGATGAGGGAGCGCTCCCTTGTCGGTTTTTTGTTCTGAAGACCATTATTTGGATCGATTCTTACAAAGCTGTAGACATTTTGAAAGACTCGGCGATAGGACGAAAGCGAAAAGAAGTTTACACTAGGATCATAAGCCTGATTCCTGGGCGCTCCAATGGATATTATCGAATCAAGGGAGATGTCGAACGCGATGGAAATTTTGCGAGTCAAGAACTTGAGCAAAATATACAAGGGAATGGTCTCTTATGAAGCATTGTCCAATATCGATCTGACGATTCAAAAAGGGGAGTTCGTCGGTATCATGGGCCCGTCCGGGAGCGGCAAGACGACGCTGCTCAATCTCGTGTCCACCATCGATGCTCCGACCTCGGGGGAGGTGCGGATCGACGGGAAGGATCCGCACAACTTGTCGATGGATGAGCTGGCCGTGTTCCGGCGCCGGGAACTGGGCTTCGTGTTCCAGTCCTTCAACCTCCTTCAGACCTTGACCGTCAAGGAAAATATAATGCTGCCATTGACGCTGGACGGCACGGACATTGCCGCGATGCGGGAGCGGGCCGATCGGATCGCCGGCAAGCTGGGCATCGCCGACATCATGGACAAGCGCACCTACGAGATCTCAGGCGGCCAGGCGCAGCGCGCCGCCATCGCCCGCGCGCTCATTCATGAGCCGAAGCTGGTGCTGGCCGATGAACCGACCGGGAACCTGGACTCGAAGGCGGCGCGCGACGTGATGGAGCTGTTGAGCCAGCTCAACAAGGAGGAGCAGGCGACGATGTTGCTGGTTACCCATGATCCGGTGGCGGCGAGCTATTGCGACCGCGTCGTGTTCATCAAGGACGGCCGGCTCCACAACGAGGTGTACTGCGGCGACAGCCGATCCGCCTTCTATCAGAAGATTATTAATGTGCTGTCGCTGCTGGGAGGGAACGGCCATGAATTTTCGCCAATTCGCGTATAACAACATTGTCCGGAACAAGCGGACGTACATCGCCCATTTTCTGAGCAGCGCGTTCTCGGTCATGGTCTTCTTTACCTATGCCCTGCTGCTGTTCCATCCGGATCTGCAGGGCCAGCTCCGCTCGACAAGCGAGACGATGAGTATGCTTGGCACGATGGGAATGAGAGTCTCGCAGATTATGATTTTTGTGTTCTCGTTTATTTATTTGTTCTATTCGGTGAGCGCTTTTCTGAAAAACCGCAAAAAGGAATTCGGGCTTCTACTCGTGCTCGGCATCTCGCGCCGGCAGCTAAGGCAGCTTATCTTCGTCGAGAATATGATTATCGGCACCGCCGCCATCGTGACCGGCATCGCGGTCGGCTTGATCTTCGCGAAGCTGACGCTGTTGATTTGCGCGAAGATGCTTGTCATCTACGAGGGACTGCGCTTCTATATTCCGCTGCAGGCCATCTTGATAACCGCCGGCGCCTTCCTGGTGCTGTTCCTGCTTATCGCGCTGATCACGTCCCGCATCCGCAAGACGGAGCAGCTGGTCGAGCTGTTGAAGTCGGAGGACAAGCCGAAGCCCGAGCCGAAGGCTTCGCTGTGGCTCTCTCTGCTGGCAGCCGTTCTCATCGGACTTGGCTACTTCTGCGTCATGATGTTCGCCGTAGAGCGGATTTTCTCGTTCGCGCTGCTGTTCGGCGGGGTGGCGCTCGTCGTGGCCGGGACCTACTGGCTGTTCACGCAGCTGAGCGTGTACGCCATCCGCGCGTTGAAGAAGCGCGAGAGGCTCTATTTTCATAAGACGAATCTGCTGACGCTGTCGGAGCTGGCATACCGGATGAAGGATAACGCGGTCATGTTCTTCATGGTCGCCGTCATCTCGGCCGTCGCCTTCACCGGTATCGGCACCTCGATGTCGATTGGCGACCCCGGCTTGCAGGAGATGAAGAATCCGTATGCCTTTACCTATATTTCCAATCAAGGCAACGATCGTGAGCAGGAACATCTCGCCGCCATCGGGAAGGCGTTGTCCGAAGAGAATTTCACGTACCGGATGGGCAGGGTTGCACCGTGGTATTCGGATAACGGGCTGCTCATTATGAGGCTTAGCGAGTATAACGGCTTGGCTTCCGCGCTCGGATATGAATCGGAGACGTTGAGCGACGACGAGGCAATGCTCGTCCCGACGAACGTCAAGCTGCAGACCCAGTACAAGAATGCGTCTGCGGAAGACTACGGGCCGGTAGACATTGTGGAAGGGGACTGGAGCGCTGATTTCCGCATCGCGAAGCTGGGAACGCATATCGTCTACCCGGAATACAGCATGCTCCTGGTCGTGAGCGACGCGAGCTTCGAGCTCATCCCCGGCGTGAACGAGACTCCCGTAACCTACTTCCTGTTCGTCGTCGACCATTGGGAGAAATCGAAAACCGTCTCGCAGGAGCTGCTGGATCAGATTGAGAAGGAGGCGGAGCAGCAACAGGACGGGAATTTCATGCTGCATGCCCATATCTTCGACTGGCTTCAGATGAAGCAGGGGAACGGGCTGCTGCTGATCGTCAGCGTGCTGGTCGGGGTCGTGTTTTTCACCTTCGCGGCAAGCCTGCTCTACTTCCGGCTGTATGCCGATCTGGATCGGGATGAGCGGCAGTATCAGATGATCGCGAAGGTTGGCTTGAGCCGTAAGGAACTGAAGAAGATGGTGACGCGACAGTTGCTGCTCATGTTTTTCCTTCCGATTGTCGTCGCCGTCATTCACAGCAGCGTCGCCTTCATCGCGCTGCAGCAGATCGTCAGCTTTCCCGTGGCCTCGTCGGCTGTCATTATCTTTATTAGCTTCCTTACGATGCAGACGGCTTATTTCTTCGTGGTCCGCTGGCGGTATCTGAATCATTTGTATGGGAAAATCAAGTGAGGCGCAGACAGCGGCGCGGGATGAGGGCTAGAGAGGGCGCGCAATTGTAAAGCGGGAATGCGAGGATAGGAGAGAGAGAGGAAGAGAAGTTCATGACAAAAATTTGGGGTTGGAAAAGAGGGCTGGCCGCCATCCTGGCCATCGGCGTGCTTAGCGCTTGCAGTCTGTTCGGAGGCGGAACGAAGGACGAGCCGCGGAACGGCATTCTGCTCCTCGGGGAGAAAGCCGCATTGGAGCAAGCCGCGGAGCAGCATCGCGATGCTATCGCGGCTAGCGAGATGTATCCGGTGAAGAGATCGGAGACGGAAGAGAAGCAGATCTTGATGATGAGCCGGACGACCGCCGACAGCGTCGTCAAGACCGGTATTATTCGCAAGGCCGATAATAATGATGACGTCTGGAGCTCCGATCCGATCAAGTCGCTCCCGGACGCGGAAGCGGGTCAGGCGCTTCTGTTCGGGCACCCGACGATGAAGGATGTGAAGCGGCTGAACGTCGGCGGACAGGAAATCAGTCTGAAATACGGGAGCAACAGCTGGATCGGGCATGTGCGCAATACCCAATTTGCCGAGCTCATCCTGGTGCTCGATGACGCGGAATATGCCCGGTTGGCTGTTCCGGAGACGCAGATGGCCCTGCTTCATCTGAAGCAGGCATACGGCTTGACGAAGGACGGCTGGATGCAGCCGGAGCCGGAACGGACGTTGGCGAATGCCGAATGGCTGAAGCTGACGAAGGACATGAAAGCGCGCGCCGATCATCTGGAAGGCGTAACGATCATCAAGCAGAATCAACAATGAATGAAGACCGCCCGGCAAAGGGCGGTTTTTCGTTATGATGGGCCCCGGAATCGGTGCCGCCGCGTCAGACGGAGTGCGGGAGTGTTGTCCTCTGTGTATGGAAAAATAGTGAACTTGTCTATATAAAGGTGGACAAAAGGGGGACTTGCTTGGATGTAAGAAAAAATCAATATATAGTTATGAACAATTTGTTTTATATCATATATAGAGCATCTGCTGTTGGGGAATGAATATCTCTTTTGCAAAACAGTGTCTACTATTTGAAAGACATTTCTTCCGATTTTCCTTCGTAAAAGGACAGAGAGCCGAATCGCGCCAACAATGCAGCAGGGCGGATAAAATGTATGATGGGGCTGCTGCAGGAGTCGGCAGGGCGCATCGAGGATAAGGGCCGGCCCCGCAATCTGCGCTCGCATGCGAAGCGGCGGGGGAAAGCTTCGGCCCCGGCGGCCGGGCGCGGCGGCGGGCCCACGGAGGTGCCCGCCGCATGCGAGGCGCCGGGGATCGGCGCCTGCTGCCCGGGCGTGGTTCTGGGAATCCCGGGCCGGCCATCAGCGGATCTCGAAGTCGCCGGTGCAGCTCCACGTCCTATCCGACAGAATCGCGGAGAACCGCTTCACGACGATAGCGCCCCGGCTTGATGCCGCGCGGGATTGCAGGAATATTGGCGGCGGGAGAAGCTCCTGTCATGTCCAGGAGGCTATAGCGGCTTGACAAAGCCATAGGCCGCATCCTTCAAGAAGCCCAGCTTCTCATAGAAGCGGTGCGCGTCGCTGCGCCAGGCGCTGGAGAAAAGCATGACGCTGTGACAGCCGCGCTCCTGCGCCGCTTGCTCCACCGCTTGGACGAGCATTTGTCCGATGCCGGAACGATGGAACGCCTCGGTCACAATCATGTTTTCCAGCACCATGAACGGGCGGCAGTTCCCGGTCAGATCCTGGCATGTAATGCCCATTACCGAACCGACGAGCCGCCCCGATTCATGCACGGCGCCGAGCAGCAAGTAATCCGGGTGGTCCCGGAGCAGGCCGAATGTCTCCCGCAGCCGTTCCCGGTTCGTCACGCTGCCCTCCAGCTCGGTATATAAGGCGGCCAGTTCCTCAAGCTGATCGGCCACAATGGGGGCAATTCGAATCATAGTCACGCCTCCTCGCTTCATTATCGCTGTTTGGCACACGTTGTCTCCATTGTAGTCACGCGGCTGCGTATCGGGCAACACCCATTCAAAACTCAAGGTGGCGCATAGTCGCACATAATGCCGGTCGCCGCGGCTAAACAAAATGCGCTCCCCGTCGGACCATCCGGCAGGAAGCGCATTTGCGTCGCGGAATTATTGATGCTGCCTTGAACCGCCGCTGCTTGCGGCCGCTGTCATCCTGCACCGGGCGGCAAGGGAGGGAATGGGGTCTATTCGTCAAGCTGCGGGCTTGGGATCGCCGTGAAGAACACGTCGAGAAGATCTTTATGGAACGTCTGCCGGACATACTCCGTTATCTGATCAAGCTCCTGTTCCGAGGTGTATTCGAGCACGGGACGCCCCTCGCATTTTAACACCCGGCAGTTATATTTTTCCCTTACCTGATCGATGATGACATCCTGACTTACAGCAGCGGAGCCCATTACTTCGAACACAGGGACTGACTATTGTTGACTTTTGCGCCTCGCCTTCTTATATTATTACTAACTCTAAAATGGCGGGTTCACGATGGCCGCCGAAGAGGAGTTTATTGGCAAAGGAGTGTGTGCGGCGTGCAGTCATTCAAAGACAACGATTCCGTCGATGTCGGAAAGACAATGACCTTTGCGGATGATGAATTGGGGCAATTCTGCGAGACGACCCGGCGGATCGTGATCGTCAGCCCTTTCCCGGCTTCGATCCGCTCGCTGTTCGTCGCGTTAACGATACGCTGTTATGATGTGCTGCTCTTCCATCAGGAGCATGATCCGATGCTGCAGACGATGAACAGCGATCTGCTCATCGTCGATCGGACGAAGGCGGTACCGGCCGACCCGTCCGCCACCATCCCCGGGAGCCATGGCGCCATCCTTCTGCTCCAGGGCGAGGGCTCGGAGAAGGGGCCGGATGAGCAGGGCAGGGAAGTGATGATCTGGCCTTGTCCGATCGAATCGGCCTTGGCGCGAATCGAAGAGCTGGCCAGCCGGAACGATGCCCAGCCGGCGGCGGCGGGCAGCGAGCTCCTGCGCTTCAAGGATGTCGTCGTCGATCTGAAGCGCATCACGGTGCATCAGGGAGGCGCCAAGATCGAGCTGACGCGAACCGAGTTCGACGTGCTGAAGGGGCTGCTGCTGAATGGCGGCGGCGTCATGACCCGGCAGCAGATTATGGAGTTCGTCTGGGGCGAATCGTATATGGGCGGCAGCAATTCGATCGATGTCCATATCAAAAGTCTGCGCCAGAAGCTAGGCGACGCGCCGAAGCATCCGAAGTACATTGTCACGGTCCGGGGAATCGGCTACCGGATAGCCGATTAAAACATCGATAGCGGGCATCTTCATGAACCCTTCATGATTCCTTCATGAAGGGTTCATTGTGTCTTCATCAAGCCTTCATGATGAACGGCGGCACTGATGATAAGATAAGTTCTGCAAGCAAGGACGCTTAAGTTATATTCAACATGATTCGATAGATGATGGAGATGATTTTATGTACAAGACGGTCATTGTCGGAACGGGGCCTGCCGGATTGACGGCGGCGATTTATTTAGCCCGTGCGAACCTGAGCCCGTTGATTATCGAAGGCCCGGAGCCTGGAGGCCAGTTGACGACGACGACGGAAGTGGAGAATTTCCCCGGCTTCCCGGACGGCATTATGGGCCCGGAGCTGATGGACAATATGCGCAAGCAGGCCGAGCGCTTCGGCGCGGAATTCCGCACCGGCTGGGTTACGGAAGCGGATCTGTCCAAGCGGCCGTTCACCTTGTCCGTCGAGGGGATGGGCGAGATTCAGGCCGAGTCGCTGATTATATCGACAGGCGCCTCCGCGAAGTATCTCGGCATTCCGGGCGAGCGCGATAACGTCGGCCGCGGCGTCAGCACGTGCGCGACCTGCGACGGGTTCTTCTTCCGCAACAAGAAGATTGTCGTCATCGGCGGCGGCGACTCCGCGATGGAGGAAGCCAACTTCCTGACGCGCTTCGCTTCCGAAGTGGTGCTGGTCCACCGCCGCACGGAGCTGCGCGCCTCCAAGATTATGCAGGATCGGGCGCGCCAGAACGGCAAGATTCGCTGGTCCCTGAACCGGACCCCGCTGGAAGTGATGGCGGGCGAGCATGGCGTGACCGGTCTGAAGGTGCGCAACAATAAGACCGGCGAAGAGGAGATCATCGCGACGGACGGCATCTTCGTGGCGATCGGGCATACGCCGAACACGAAGTTCCTGGACAGCCAGCTTGATGCCGATGAGCAGGGCTACCTGCTTGTCAAGCCGGGCACGACCGAGACGAACATTCCGGGCGTATTCGCCTGCGGGGATGTGCAGGACAACCGGTACCGCCAGGCGATTAGCGCCGCCGGCACGGGCTGCATGGCCGCGCTAGACTGCGAGCGTTACTTGGAGAGCGTGGAGACCGTGGTGGGCGCAAGCGCTCCGGCGGCGGTCCAAGCGTAAACCGCCCGGAGCCAGGCGCTGTGAGCGAATCCGGTTCGGGGCACATATGGAGCGGGCCGGCGGGCCCGCGGCAAACATGCAAGCGGATAGCGGCCGCCCTGGCTTAGTCGGGGCGGCGGAAGGCCTATGCAGCCTTGCATAGATACGGCAACGGCGGAATCCGCTCTATGGGCGGATTCCTCCTTATATATAAAGAAGCTCGAATATACGAATCCGATGCTCCAGGCGGTCTGGAAAAACCAATACATCGCCAATGTGCAGATTACGGCGAGCGAGACGGTCGGCGTAGAGGAGCGCGCGTCCGCGCTCGTTCGCCGGTATTCCCGCGGATAGAGCGAGATAGAGGAAGAGAGCCGCGGCGTACGGCGGTGTACGGCGGAGCAAGCAGCGCCGGATACGCCGTGAATGGCTCTCGCCGCAGCGCCGCAAGCTATCGGCCTCCATGTGAAGGCAATGGCTTGCGGCGCTGCTTCATTCTACCGGATCGATAAGGCCGCGGCGATCGGGTAATGATCCGATGCCACCGAACGGACGACTTCGCGCCGTGCGCCGACAGCGATGCCTTCGTTGACGAGAATATAGTCGATCGTCTCCTTGGCCCCGCCAGCCGGATAGGTATAGGCCGCGGGAAGATCGGCGAATACGTCGCGGAAGGAGCGGGACATCGCGGCGAGCTCCGGGCTGTCCGGATGGGCGTTGAAGTCGCCCGTAATGATCGCCGCTTCGGTCTGCCGGGCGGCGATATCGAGAATTTCCGATATCTGCGCAAGCCGCTCCTGCCGCTCCAGCCCAAGATGGGTGACGTAGAAGCTCACTCTCGCATCCTCGACGACGAGCTCGGTCTCCAGCAATCCTCGCTGCTCCCGGCCGGCGCTGTCCAGCAAGTAATGCTGCTGATGGACGATCGGATACTTGCTCAGGACGGCGATGCCGTATTGCCTCCGCTCGGTGCGCCCCGGCTCGGGCTCCCCGTCCAGGTTGGCGCCGTACGCATACTGCATCCCCAGGCGGGCGGCCAATACCGTTATCGTATCCTCGTAATTGCTCCGCCTGTCGAAATGGCGGTCCACCTCCTGCAGGCCGACCACGTCTGCGCCCGCTCTGCGGATAACGTCCGCAATCCGCGCGGGATCATACCGGTCATCCATTCCGCGCCCATGCTGAATGTTGTACGACATGACGGTAAGCGATGCTGCGCACTCTGTCATGAACTCACCCCTGAATCGTAGCGTAGTCTCCTCTCCTGCTAACGTTCGCACAGATGAGGGACGCAGTCAATGGGGCGGCGCGAGCCGTTTTTTCGGAGCTGCGGCCCTGTACAATATTTTGGAAAAATTTTATTTTCGGGCGCGAGGAAATTTGTGGACGGCAGCGAATATTTCGTACACAACAGAAAAATTGGCGATTCCCGTTCCTGGATAAAGACATAACTCATTCCGCTTGAAGGTCATTTGGGGATGTGGCGATTGAAAGGGGATACTCTTATGCATTTGAAGCAAATTGACTTGTTCGATTTCGCTTTTAACAATGCGTCTATCGGGATGTCGATCGTGTCTCTGGAAGGCCGGTTCATCCAAGTCAACTGCGCCTTGTGCAGCATGCTTGGCTATGATGAGCGAGAATTGCTGGCCATGAATTTTCAGTCGATCACCCATCGGGATGATCTCGAAGAGAACCTGGAGTATGTCTATCAGCTCCTGAACATGAAGATTGAAGCATACCATATGGAAAAGCGGTACATACATAAGCAAGGGCATCCGTTATGGTGTCTGGTGAATGTCTCCGTCGTGCACAACGAGAAAGGGGAGCCCATTTTTTTGTTCTCGCAGTTCCACGATATTACGGCCAAGAAAATGACGGAAATCGCGCAGCAAAAAACGGAAAGCGTGCTGCGGGAGAAGGAGGAGTCGTTCCGCATTCTGCTGGAGGAATTGCCGCTCGCCGTCATCATTACCCGGCACGGGGTCTGCCAGTACGTCAACCGGGCCGGAATTCAATTGCTCGGCGCGCGCGGCCCCGAGGAAGTATTGGGCGTATCGACGAAGGATTTCGTCGATCCGAGCAACCATGACAAGATCGACGACAGAAGGCGAAGATACCATCAGGGAGGGAAGCTGGGGACCGTCAAATATAAGCTCCGCTGCTATGACACACAGATTAAATATGCGGAGGGCGTCTCGATACCGACCACATTTCTCGGCGAAGAGGCGGTGATTGGCGTATTTCAGGATGTGACGGAGCGGAAAAAGGAAGAGGAGCGCATCATCCAGTCGGAGAAGCTCTCGATCGTCGGGCAGCTTGCCGCGGGAATCGCCCATGAAATACGCAACCCGATCACCTCGATCAACGGCTTTCTCAAATTGCTGCGATCCTTGAAGAGCGAGAAGGAACAATATTACGACATCATCGAATCCGAGCTGAAGAGCATTGAGATCATCTGCAACGAGCTGCTTATTTTGGCGAAGCCGAATATGGTATCGGCCCGGCGCGCGAACCTGGTGCAGCTTCTTGAGCAGAGCATTGCGCTGATGAGCACCCAGGCGGCGATGAAGAACAGCGCGATTGCCGCCGATCTTCCGCCGGGAGAAATATGGCTTCACTGCGAGCCGAATCAGATCAAGCAGGTGTTCGTCAATTTAATTAAAAATGCGATCGAAGCGATGCAGGACGGCGGACATATTTATATCGGAGCAAGCGTGAGAGACGGCTTTGCGCGGATTACGATTGAAGACGAGGGCTGCGGCATTCCTCCGGAGAAGCTGGAAATGCTGGGCCAGCCGTTCTATACGACGAAGGATTCCGGGACGGGACTCGGCCTGATGGTCAGCTATAACATTATGGACAATCACGGCGGGAGCATATCGGTGGACAGCAGGCCGCAGCAGGGGACGACCTTTACGGTGGCGCTGCCGATTCTCTATGAGTAGAGACGGCGGCGGCTTGAGCGAAGCAGGGAGCGGATTCGACAGGGCGGAACGAAAGACCAAAGCACTTCCGAAGCGCAGGGATGGGCATGCGCCGCTGGAGGTGCTTTTTGCCGCTGCTGCGGATCGGGACTAGTTCAAATTTCAACTTTCCGTTATATTGATATAGTGTACTTTCCATTTTTGTAAAAATAGGCAAGAAGATGCGAGGTGGCCAAAATTACGCAAGGTCTCAAACTATTCCTTTTCCCCGGTCGGCCTTACAAATTAAAGACGCTTATCCTGCTGCTTGTCACTGTCGTGGTGGCTATGTCTCTCATCTTGACCGGCATCCTTATCGCGGACGACTATGCGGCCGCGACCCAGAGAAGTCTGGAAGAGAGGGCGCAAGCCATCGCCAGCGCGGTCGGTCAGGCTCCGACCATTCTGGACAGCCTTCGCAACGGAACCTATGGCGGCTCTGTCCAGACTTATACGATGAATGTGAAAGCGGATACAAACGTGGGGTATATCGTGGTCATGGATATGAACAGCGTTCGTCTCTCTCATCCCAATGAAGAGATGATTGGCAAAACGTTTGTCGGAGGAGACGAAGGCCCGGCTCTGGAAGGGAAAAGTTACACGTCGGTTGCTGTCGGGACGTTAGGGGAGTCGATGCGCGCCTTTATGCCGATCTGGGACGGGGGAGAGCAGCTTGGTGCCGTGGCGGTCGGGATCGCCAAGGATAAAATCAATGACGCGGTGCTGCGCAGTCAAAAAATCATCCTTCTCGGCATGGGGGCAGGCTTGGCGGCAGGCTTGATCGGGGCGCTGCTGCTGGCGCAGAAGGTCAAGCGCTCGATGCACGGCCTGGAGCCGGCGGAAATCGCGAAGCTGCTGGAGGAAAGAGAGGCGATGCTCGCTTCCGTGCGCGAAGGAGTCGTCGCGATTGATGAACAGGGGATCATGGTGGTAGCGAATCGGGCGGCACGGGACATATTCAAGCGGGCGGGGCTTCGCGCCGACCCGGTCGGAAAGCATGTGCGGGAGTATATGCCGCAGTCAAAGCTGCAGGACGTATTGATTCACCAAAGAGTAGAACTGGATCAGCAGCAAACATTGAACAATCTGGAAATCGTCGTGAACTGCGTTCCTGTCAAGGCTGCCGGCAAACTGGTGGGCGCGCTGGCTACGTTCCGGGATAAAACGGAGCTGACGAGCATGCTGGATCAATTGTCGGGCGCCAAAAATTATGCGGAAAGCCTGAGGGTGCACACGCATGAGTTCATGAACAAGCTTCATGTCATCTCCGCCATGGTGCATACGGAATCATACAAGGAGCTTCAGGCATATATCAAGCGGATTTCCCATCATTATCAAAAGGATGTGGGCTGGGTCTCCAACCATGTGAAAGACCCGGTGATAGCGGGATTTTTGCTCAATAAGCTCAGCTTCCTGCAGGATCATGACGTCGAAGTGACGCTGACCGGACGGGAAGCGTGGCCGTCCATTACGCGGCCGGAGGTTCTTGACGCGCTGATGACGATCATCGGCAATACGTTGGACAACGCCTATGAAGCGGTTGCGGAGCAGGAGGAGAAAGAAGTCGCGGTAGAACTGTCTTCCGCCAGGGATGGCTGTCTGGAATGGACAGTGCGGGATAATGGCCCCGGTCTGGCGGAGGAGCTTGCCGGAGAGCTCGGAAAAGGGAAATCCACCAAAGGAGAAGGAAGGGGCTACGGCCTCCATCTGATCCACAAAGCGGCGGCGGACATAGGCGGGACAGTACATATATCCTCAAGGAAAGGAGACGGGGTGACATTGACGGTGCGCATCCCATACCAGGCATGATTCAGGTCTTGATTATTGAAGATGATCCGATGGTGGCGAAGTTCAACGGAATGTATGTGGACAAGGTGCCGGGCTTCGCCTTGGCGGGAACGGCTGCGGGAATCGAAGCCGGCTGGGAAATTCTCCAGAGCGGAAAAATCGATTTAATATTGCTGGACGTGTATATGGCGAACAAGAACGGACTTGAGGTGCTCGTCAATGCAAGGAAAGCCAACCTTGCCGTAGATGTTATCGTGGTCTCTTCCGCGAATGACCGCGCGTCCGTACAAACGGCTCTTCGTTACGGGGCCGTTGACTATTTAATCAAGCCTTTTGATTTTGAGCGGTTCCGGGAGGCGCTGATGCGGTACAAGTATAGATGCGTCCATATGCGGAAAGAAGTCATTCAGCAAGAAGAGGTTGATGCGCTGTTCCATCAAGGAGGCGGAAACAAAGGATGGACCGGGGAGAGCCTGCCCAAAGGGATTACGAAAGAAACGTTTCTTCGCGTCCTGCGCGGGATTAACAAGCTGGAGGGCTGGTTCTCCACGGCCGAATTGGCAGAATTGACGGGGATATCCAGAGTGTCGCTGCGCAAATATTTGCGCTTCCTGGAGGAAAACAACACCTTGCTCAGTGATGTCAGCTATCAAGGCTGCGGCCGCCCGCTCCAGCAGTATAGACTCAGCGCAGAGGGGCTGGATTACGTGCTGTCCATTTTGCAAAAAGAAGAAAAAGTACGGGTTGAATAAGCTCGCGCGCGGTGGCGGCGAGCTTTTTTTCTCGTTCCGGGCACTTTTTTTAGTTACAAAACCGATGACATTAGTTAAAAAATGTATACAGCTAAATAAATTTGTAACAAAATTAACGAAAGCGCTTACAGATGGGGGATGAATGATGAAGCAATTGGTTGTATCCGCTTGGCGCAGCCTGTGGGCACAGCATAAGCGAACGAAAGAGGTATTGACGGTATCCGGCCAAGCTGCGGATCAGGGAGGCGTTCGGCCTGCCGTCAAGTTCAATAAGCCGTATGCCGCGCCTCAACTCGTCGGATTTATATTGGGACCTGCTTTGTTTATCCTGACGATGTTATTTTTTCAGCCTGATGGCTTGTCTGCGGAAGGGAAATCCGTGCTCGCCGTTACGTTATGGATTGCCGTGTGGTGGATTACCGAGGCGATTCCGATTCCGGCTACATCTCTGCTGCCGCTGATCCTGCTGCCTGTCACGGGAGCGATGCCAGGGAACGCGGTCGCCTCCTCCTACGGCAACGATATTATTTTTTTGTTCCTGGGCGGCTTTTTTATCGCCACCGCGATGGAAAAATGGAATTTGCACAAAAGAATGGCTCTCTTTATTATTTCGCTCATCGGCACGAGCACGCAGCGTATCCTGCTGGGCTTTATGGCCGCAACGGGATTTTTGTCGATGTGGGTGTCCAACACGGCCGCCGTCATGATGATGGTCCCGATGGGATTGGCGATTACGGCCCAGATTGCGAGCACATTGGCAGGCAAGCCGGAGGAAGAGGAGCTGCCGAGATTTGAGAAGTCCCTTATATTTGGCATCGGCTACGCAGGCACGATCGGCGGGCTCGGAACACTGATAGGCACGCCGCCCAACATTATTCTTGTCGCCCAAATGAATGAATTATTCGGCATTTCCATCTCCTTTGCCCAGTGGATGCTGTTTGCCGTTCCGGTCGTCATGCTTATGCTTATCTCCACGTGGTTTTACTTGGGGAGAATCAAGTTCAAAACATCGATCCGCCAGCTTCCGGGGGGAAGAGAGTTAATTCAGAGCGAGCGCAGCAAGCTTGGCAAAACCTCCTATGAAGAAGGGATGGTTGGCCTCGTGTTCGTCTTCGCAGCTTTTATGTGGATCACGCGCGAGTTTTTATGGGTAGACGTCTGTTTGTTCGTGCCTATCCCCGGCATCTCGGACGGGATGATTGCGATAATGGCCGCAGCCTTATTATTTATGATTCCGGCTAAAAGAGAAGCAAGCTCACGCATTTTGAATTGGAGCGATTCCAAGGACATTCCGTGGGGCGTGCTCCTTCTGTTTGGAGGCGGGCTGGCGATTGCGGCGGGCTTCCGTTCCAGCGGTCTGTCCGACTGGATGGGAGAGCAGTTGACGATGCTGGACGGTTTTCATCTCATTGTCATTATTTCTTGCGCTACGCTTTTGATCATGATGATGACCGAGATCACGTCCAATACGGCAACCGCAACGATGATCCTGCCTGTCGTCGCCGCGCTCGCGATCGCGCTTGGCATTCATCCGTTCGCTCTTATGATCCCTTGCGCCATGGCGGCCAATTGCGCCTTCATGCTGCCTGTCGGCACGCCGCCCAACGCGATTATATTCGGCACGGGGAAATTAAAGATTATCGACATGGTCCGGGCCGGCTTTTCCGTTAACGTATTCGCGACACTCATTATTATCCTTGCCGTATATTATTTGCTGCCGCTTGTCTTCGGGATTGATCTGAATGTGATTCCGGAAAGTCTCTTGACGAAAGCGCAGGGCTAGGTTTCTGCCATGCGGAAAGCCACAGAGACGAAGCACGCGCTTGCCTTTGGCGCCAGAGCGTTCATCAGCCGCTTGTCATACATGTTGACCGAACCGGTTCCTTTGCGGAGCCGGTTTTTTGTTGCGCATATCCTATTAGGATGAGGGAGGACAAGGCTTGTTGACTGGGGGCGGCGGTTGCGGGGCACACTTGACAGAAGGAGATAAATATAATATCTTTAATTCAAGATATTAATGAATGCAATTGATTTATACCGAGATAAAAAGGAGAGATCCATATGACTTTGCATACGGCAGGGATTCATCATATTACGGCTTTTGCCCGCGATCCGCAGGCGAACGTTGACTTCTATGCCGGCGTTCTCGGCTTGCGGCTCGTGAAGAAGACGATTAATTTCGATGCGCCGGAAGTATACCACTTGTATTTCGGGAACGAGGTTGGCGGTCCGGGTACGATCATTACGTTCTTCCCGTGGCCCGATTCCCGCTGGGGGCGCATCGGGGGCGGCCAGGTCGGCATGACTACGTATGTCGTTCCGCCGGGGGCCCTGGACTTCTGGGAAGCGCGGCTGAGACGGTTCGGCATTTCCGTCATGACAGGCCGCCGCTTCGGGGAGAACTACGTGCAGTTTACAGATAATGAAGGATTGCGGCTGGAACTGGTGGAACGGGAGGAAGGTCCGGCCAGCCAATGGTCGTTCGACGGAATTCCGGCGGACAAGGCGATCAAGGGCTTCGGCGGAGCGGTGCTGTTCAGCGTGCATGCCAGCCAGACGATGAGCGTGCTCGAGCATGTGCTCGGCTTGACCCGGGTAGGCGAGGATGCCGGATTCGTCCGGTTCCGCGCCGCCGGGGAGATCGGCAATCTGATCGATATTCCGAAGTCGGACATGGAGCCGGGAGTCGGGGGCGCAGGGACTGTGCACCATATCGCCTGGAGGGCCCGCGATTTCGAGGATCATGCGGAATGGCGGAGCAAGGTGGAGCAGAGCGGCTATCATCCGACGCCGATCGTGGACCGGCAATATTTCAACGCCATCTATTTCCGGGAGAGCGGCGGGATTTTGTTCGAGATTGCGACGGATCCGCCTGGCTTCACGCGCGATGAGCCGTTCGAGTCGCTCGGAGAGCGCCTGATGCTGCCGGAATGGTTCGAGCCGCACCGCACGCAGATTGAAGCGAATCTGCTGCCGATCGAGGTCAGAGCGCTCAAGGAGGGGGAAGCATGAGACATTTGTACGAAAAAGGGACGAACGAGTCGGCCCCGACGCTGGTGCTGCTGCACGGGACGGGCGGTTCGGAGCGTGATCTGGTGCCGCTGGCCCGAATGATCTCGCCGGAATCGGCGGTGCTCAGCCTGCGCGGCAATGTGCTGGAGAATGGAATGCCGCGCTTCTTCCGGCGGCTCGCGGAAGGCGTATTCGATGAAGAGGATCTGCTGTTCCGGACGGGGGAAGTGAACGAATTTCTGGACCAAGCGGCGGAACAGTACGGGTTCGATCGGCGCCATCTCGTGGCCGTCGGATATTCCAATGGCGCGAATATCGCCGCCAGCCTGCTGTTCCATATTCAAGAGGCATGGGCCGGCGCCATTCTCCACCATCCGATGGTTCCGCGCCGCGGCGTCGTGCTGCCCGAGCTGAGCGGGATCCCCGTCTTTATCGGGGCGGGCAAGAACGACCCGATCTGCCCGCCGCAGGAGACGGAGGAGCTGGAAGGGCTGCTGCGCGGAGCGGGCGCCGACGTCACCGTTCATTGGGAGCGATATGGCCATCAGTTGACCTCGACCGAGGCGGAGGCGGCAGCGGACTGGTTCCGCGGCAAGTTTTTGACGCAATGAAATAGCGGAATTACATATCGATGAATGCGCAAATGGGGCTGTCTTAGAAGTAGTTTCTAGCTGCAATGAGACAGCCCCAACCTGTGAAAACAGTACTGCGTTTTGCCGGACATGCCTAATTATTCATGATCTCATTTGTTCGAGGTGACAGTGGATTCGCTTTTCGTTTGGCTGATTTGGTGCTGTCTGATTCACTCCTACTTTACTCTGTTTCGATTCGACTTCGACTCTCCTTCGACTCTGCTTTCACTTTGCTTCCGCTCTGCCTTGATTCTGCTTACGGTTTGCTTCCGCTTTGCCTTGATTCTGCTTACGCTTTGCTTCGATTCAACTTTGATTCAACTTTGATTCAACTTCGATTCGACTTCGACTCTGCTTTCACTCTGCTTTCACTCTGCTTCCGCTCTGCCTCGATGCTGCTTCGACTCTGCTTCCGCTCTGCCTCGAGACTGCTCCGACTCTGCTTCTGCTCTGTTTCGATTCTGCTTTCGCTTTGCTTCGATGCTGCTTCTCGCCGCTCGACTTGCCGAAATACTGCGGAAATGCAGTATTTCCTTATGACGCTTCCTCCGTTACAGGGATTCCTGCAAAACTCAGAGTGTTGAGAAAGTCTATGTTAATTACCCATTCACCGCGTTAATTTGGTATAATGTTCTTATCATAATCCATGGAAAGCGCGGTGTTTGTATGCTTTACACGAATGATCCCAACCCACAACTGGACTATGAACTGGTTTGTCTTGAGCATATGGTTGCCCCTGATCACTTGCTTCGTCATATCGATAAACATATTGATTTTACCTTTATTTTGGACCTTGTGCGTCCTTACTACAGCGAGTCGAACGGCCGACCATCTGTGGATCCCATTGTGTTCTTTAAAATGCTGCTGATCGGCTACTTGTATAACATTCGCTCAGAGCGAGAACTGGAGCGAGTCGTCAACGATTCCCTGGCTTTTCGGTGGTTCTTACGGCTCGGGCTTTCCGGCAAAGCGCCTGACCATTCGATCTTTAGCTGGAACCGGAAAAATCGGTTTAAGGATACTACCATCTTCCAAGATATCTTCGATAATATCGTTCAGCAGGCGATTCAGCACAACATGGTGGGAGGTCGGCTGCTCTTTACCGACTCCACGCATATCAAGGCAAATGCCAATAACGGACGGTACGAGAAACGAGAAGTCACTTGTACGCCTTATGAATATCTCCAAGAGCTGGAGCAAGCCGTGAATGAGGATCGGGTCGCTTTTGGAAAAAAGCCACTGCCTCCCAAAGAGGAGGCCGAAACCAAGGAACAAAAAGTTAGCTTAACAGATCCGGAGAGCGGAAACCTGAATCGGGATGGAAAACCGGAAGGGTTTCATTATTTAGATCACCGCACCGTAGATCATAAATACAACGTGATTACGGACTGCTACGTTACGCCTGGAAATGTGAATGATTCGGTTGTTTATGTAGATCGTCTACTACATCAAATAGAGAAGTTTGGCTGGGAAAAGTCGCTGGAGGCCGTTGCACTCGACTCTGGTTACATGACGGCCTATGTTTGTTACCGTACGAACAAATTAAACATCACGGCAGTTATTCCAGAGCGTTCGACCCGTGAACACGGTGTATTTCCCAAAGAGAAATTTCATTATGATGCAGAAAAGAATGTTTTTATCTGTCCAAACCAGCAAGAACTCACGTACCGCACCACAACACGAAAAGGATTCAGAGATTATAAATCCGATCCCAAACAATGCGCTGCCTGTACATTATTGAGCAAGTGTAACGAGAACAAAAATAAACAACGCACCATACAACGGCATATCTGGGAAGAACACAAAGAGAAAGTAGTTCAAAACTTCCAGAGTGAGAGCGGAAAAGCCGTTTATGCCCTACGCGCCCAAACCATTGAGCGAAGTTTCGCGGATGCCAAAGTGCTCCATGGACTTCGCTATTGCCGGTTTCGGGGAAGAGACAAGGTGCAGGAGCAAGTGCTAATGACAGCCACTGCACAGAACATAAAAAAGATAGCCACACATCTCGCCAGAAGGGCGGGGTAAAGCAAAGACCCCATCCCCCCTCCATTCTCTCTCATCAAACACCACTTTTTCCCAGCGAAATGATATTACATTGATATTACTTCGTAAAAAACAGGGGTTTTCCAACAGCCTGAAAACTGCAGGAATTTCAGCCATGTCAATGGTTTGAAAGCAATAATCGGCGAAATTGATGCGCTTTTGCAGGAATTTCATCAAATAGTGGAACAAATGGTAAAAATTCCTGCGTTTACGCAGGATTTCGCTGCCTCATCTATTTTCCGATCGCATTGTCCGCGCTGTCTTTCCCACTTCCCAATTTCCACTTTCCGCATCCGCCGCATTGTCCGTACCGACTTCCCCGCCTCCACATTTGCCGCAGTACCGTCATGCCCCTCGCTATTTGTAAATGACGTATGGGACAGTCCCTTTTTTAAGTGACCGATGGAACAGTCTCATTGCGTTACTTCGTATTATCCCCGGAGATAAGCGAAGAGATAGGATACAGCCGCCCGCCCAACGCGAAGGAAGCGGTGCCCGATTCTTCGGAGACGACAAGCACGAGCGCATCGCTGCGCTCGCTCAAGCCCGCCGCGGCCCGGTGGCGCGTGCCGAATTTGGAGCCGGGAGGGATCGAACGGGAGAGCGGCAATATATTGCCTGCCGACAGGATCTCGTTCGCCCGGATAATGACGGCGCCGTCATGAAGCGGGCTGCCCGAGATGAAGATCGACTCGAGCAGCGAGTGGGTCAAGGTCGCGCCGATCGGCGTCCCGGGCTGGATCAGGTGGTCGAGCGGGTCCTGCCGCTGCACGACGATCAGCGCTCCGAGTCTTCGCTGCGATAAATGATGAATGCTCAGCGTCAACTCGGCGTATTTGTCGGTGTAGGGGGACAGATAACAGTTCATATAAAATGATGCCGCCGTCGATTCCAGTGCGATAATGCTTTTCCGGAATTGCTCGAACTGGCCGAGCATGCAGTTGTCGGATTCATCGAATACTTCCAGGCTCTGCCGGATATCATCGGAGAGCTGCTTGAGCTGCTCTTTCAACTGCTGCTTGACGATGGATAGATCGCAATTTGCCGTCTCCATGCTCCTGGCTCCTTGTCTTGCCGATTGTCTTCTTAATGTTAATGTAAACCTTCCGGAACCTCATTATACAGAAAAGCTCATTTAAACCAACCCGTAACGGCTGCCTGCGGGTTTCCATACAAGCTCATGATATGATAATTTTATTTCAAATGATGCGTATCCTTTTTGGCCGTTCGGCCGTTTACGTAGTGTAAACGAAAGGAATCAGCAAAGGAGGGCCCCATTCCATGGCCTTTGTGAAATCCGATCTGACCTCTTCTGCGAGCGAGGCGCATGATGCTGTCCTGGAGGCGCTGCCTTCGCTGCGGAAATATTGCATGTCCCTGACCGGCTCGCCATGGGATGCGGAGGATCTGGTGCAGGATGCCTGCCTCAAGGCGATCCCCGTGTTCCGGCGCCCGGGCGGCAAGCCGCTTCAGACGGAAGCGTATTTGCTGCGGACGGCGAAGCATGCCTGGATCGATCGCATTCGTAAAGATAGAAACGCGCAGCGTCTGCAGCATTTGCACACGCTGGAGGACCTCATCGAAGTTCCGGATTCCGATGCCGGGATGGAGCTGGAAGCAGCCATGTCTTTGCTGCTGGCCTATTTGTCGCCGCTCCAGCGGACCGTGCTAATGCTGAGAGAAGGTCTTGGCTATTCAGCGGCGGAGACGGCCGCTCTGCTCCATACGACGGAAGGGGCGGTCAAGTCTGCGCTGCATCGCGCGCGAACCGTTCTGCGGACCGGGCTCCCGGCGGAGGAGGAACGGCTTCCAACCCCCGAAGGGGTGGATAGCAGGCTGCTGAAGGACTATCTGTCCGCCTTCCGGAGCGGAGACGCCGCACGCCTCGTTGAACTGGGGCTGCAGGGCGCAGTCGAGCCCGTCGTCTCCCTGCATGCCGTCCTGGGAAGCCGCGCTGGCCGCGGTCAGGGAATGCTTACCAACTTTGTCCGTTCATCTTCTTGGAGGATGGCGGCCTAACGAGAGGAGCATTCGCATGAATTTTATACCGTATGTGGTCGAGCAGACCAAGGTGGGAGAACGCAGCTACGATATTTATTCCCGTTTGCTGAAGGACCGGATTGTGATGGTATCCGGGGAGATTGAGGATCAGATGGCCAATTCGGTTGTCGCGCAGCTGCTGTTCCTGGCAGCCGAGGATCCGGGTAAGGACATTCAGATGTATATCAATAGTCCCGGCGGCTCGGTGACGGCCGGATTCTCGATCTATGACACGATGCAGTTCATCAAGCCGGACGTATCCACGATCTGCATCGGTATGGCCGCCAGCTTCGGGGCGATGCTGCTGACCGGCGGCGCGAAGGGCAAGCGGATGTCGCTCGCCAACAGCGAAGTGATGATTCACCAGCCCCTCGGCGGGGTACGCGGGCAGGCGTCCGATATCCAGATCCATGCCGAGTGGATACTGAGCACGCGGCGGAAGGTGAACCGGATTTTGTCCGAGCATACCGGCCAGCCGATCGAGCGAATCGAGCAGGATACCGATCGCGATCGCTTCATGGATGCGAAGGAATCGCTCGCGTACGGGATTATCGACAAGATTATTGCCTAGTGCGGCGTGCAGGCAGCGAAGCCCTTGGAACCGGTATGGAGACGGCAGTCTCCATCGCGCCGGGTGCCAGGGGCTTCTTGTTGTTAGCGGCGATGCCCAGGCCTTGCGGGAGCAGGCGAAGGGACGTATGATGGAGAAGATTGGAAAGCACGGAGATTTCGATATCATATGTGACTATGTTTTTCATGGGAGTGGAGTTCAGCGATGCAAACTTGTCATCTGCAAGGCAGTGGAATATGGAATGAAGATGCCCTGGTCGTGAACGAGCGGAATCAGGTGTACGGGGTGGTCGACGGAGCGACCTCTCTAGGCGGCTACCGGGACAAATCTAGTAATACGGGCGGCTATATCGCGGCGCAGCTGCTCGCCGCCCACGCGATAGAGGCCGCGGACGGCATGCCGCTGGAACAGTTGGTGATGCAGGCGAATGCCGCGTTGGGGGATAGAATGAGGGAAGCCGGCATCGATATGGCGGACAAGGCGCAGCGGTGGAGCGCGGCATTCGCGCTGTTCCGCGTGCGCGAAGACTGGATTGAATATGTTCAGGCCGGGGACTGCATGCTCTTCGCCAAATATAAAGACGGCACCTACCGGCGGCTGACGCACGATCAAGTGGCACGGTTCGATCGCGCCTGCTGCGGAAGCGTCAGGAGGCGCTGGAACTGGGCATTCGCGAACCGGCGGAGATTCTTCGCTATCTGCTGCCGTTCCAGCGCGAGAACCGGTTCAGGGCGAATACCCGCGGCGGATACGCCGTGCTGAACGGAGATCCGGAATTGAAGCGCGGCATGGAGCCGGGACGCATCAGCCGTTCCGGGCTGACGGCGATCTATGCGGTCTCGGACGGGTTCTTCCACGGCATGGAGGCGGAGAATCAACCGTGGTCGCACATGCTGGAGGCGATCGACCGCCATGGTCTGGAAGCTTATGCGAAGCGGCTTATCAAGAGGGAAGAGGCGGATTCGGATTGCACCGTCTGTCCGCGCCTGAAAATATCGGATGACAAAACAACCATCGTATGGACGGATCCCGTGGCCGCGAATGCGCATTGTGAGAAAATATGATGGGAAAATGAGAGAGCCTGCTTGCCCGCGACCCGTCCGGCATACCGGATCGGGGGCGCAATAACTGGGCTTCCGCGGCTGCAACGCCGCAGTCCGCGCACGATCGGAGGCTGCCCCAAAGGCAGGGCACGCGGAGGGGGCACGACGGGACAACAGAGAATATAGAGGCGGGAAGATAGTGGTGGAAGATGGATGATGCAGTGAAATGCTGCGTTAACGCAGGAATTTACGCCCTTTGAGTCCATATTCCATTAAATTCCTGCAAAACTACATTATTTCCCCCGTTTTTTTTCTTTCTATCTCTTTCATATGTTGAATTCATGCGGTGTTGCAGGAATTCCTGTAACGAAGCCAACGTCATAAGGGAAAACTGCATTTATCAGAGTGTTGAGAAAGTCTATGTTAATTACCCATTCACCGCGTTAATTTGGTATAATGTTCTTATCATAATCCATGGAAAGCGCGGTGTTTGTATGCTTTACACGAATGATCCCAACCCACAACTGGACTATGAACTGGTTTGTCTTGAGCATATGGTTGCCCCTGATCACTTGCTTCGTCATATCGATAAACATATTGATTTTACCTTTATTTTGGACCTTGTGCGTCCTTACTACAGCGAGTCGAACGGCCGACCATCTGTGGATCCCATTGTGTTCTTTAAAATGCTGCTGATCGGCTACTTGTATAACATTCGCTCAGAGCGAGAACTGGAGCGAGTCGTCAACGATTCCCTGGCTTTTCGGTGGTTCTTACGGCTCGGGCTTTCCGGCAAAGCGCCTGACCATTCGATCTTTAGCTGGAACCGGAAAAATCGGTTTAAGGATACTACCATCTTCCAAGATATCTTCGATAATATCGTTCAGCAGGCGATTCAGCACAACATGGTGGGAGGTCGGCTGCTCTTTACCGACTCCACGCATATCAAGGCAAATGCCAATAACGGACGGTACGAGAAACGAGAAGTCACTTGTACGCCTTATGAATATCTCCAAGAGCTGGAGCAAGCCGTGAATGAGGATCGGGTCGCTTTTGGAAAAAAGCCACTGCCTCCCAAAGAGGAGGCCGAAACCAAGGAACAAAAAGTTAGCTTAACAGATCCGGAGAGCGGAAACCTGAATCGGGATGGAAAACCGGAAGGGTTTCATTATTTAGATCACCGCACCGTAGATCATAAATACAACGTGATTACGGACTGCTACGTTACGCCTGGAAATGTGAATGATTCGGTTGTTTATGTAGATCGTCTACTACATCAAATAGAGAAGTTTGGCTGGGAAAAGTCGCTGGAGGCCGTTGCACTCGACTCTGGTTACATGACGGCCTATGTTTGTTACCGTACGAACAAATTAAACATCACGGCAGTTATTCCAGAGCGTTCGACCCGTGAACACGGTGTATTTCCCAAAGAGAAATTTCATTATGATGCAGAAAAGAATGTTTTTATCTGTCCAAACCAGCAAGAACTCACGTACCGCACCACAACACGAAAAGGATTCAGAGATTATAAATCCGATCCCAAACAATGCGCTGCCTGTCCATTATTGAGCAAGTGTAACGAGAACAAAAATAAACAACGCACCATACAACGGCATATCTGGGAAGAACACAAAGAGAAAGTAGTTCAAAACTTCCAGAGTGAGAGCGGAAAAGCCGTTTATGCCCTACGCGCCCAAACCATTGAGCGAAGTTTCGCGGATGCCAAAGTGCTCCATGGACTTCGCTATTGCCGGTTTCGGGGAAGAGACAAGGTGCAGGAGCAAGTGCTAATGACAGCCACTGCACAGAACATAAAAAAGATAGCCACACATCTCGCCAGAAGGGTGGGGTAAAGCAAAGACCCCATCCCCCCTCCATTCTCTCTCACCAAACACCACTTTTTCCCAGCAAAATGATATTACAATGATATTACTTCGTAAAAAACAGGGGTTTTCCAACAGCCTGATTTATGCAGTTTTTCGGCAAGTCGAGCTTTGAGATCAGGGGGCTGTCCCACGGTAGCGAAAACTACTTATGGGACTGCCCCTTTGTCATGTCTGGGAGCGGGATAAGCTGTCAAGAGGAGTTTTATGAGAAAAGTCTAATCCGTTTCTCATCGGGCGGCGCAAACGCAACGGGGACCGATTACATTTCACTTTCAAGAAAATAATGTAAAAAATTTATATGTTATGGTGGTTTCAGGTGATGTGCCTAACCCGATTTGAAGGAGGATGTATTTCATTGAAACCAGCCAAGTTCGGTAAAATCCTGATTAGTGTCAGCTTGAGCGTCTCATTTCTGATGTCAGCGAGTGTCATGATGCCGCTGCAGCCGGCGAGTGCGGCTTCCGCCACCACGAGCAGCGCCAAAGCGAAAAGCATCATTGCCACCGGCAAAAAATATATGGGCGTACCCTATAAGTTCGGGGCGAAGTCCGGCATAACGAGCGCATTCGACTGCTCATCCTTCGTTCAATATGTATACAAGAAGCATGGCATCAAGCTGCCGCGTACTTCGAAGCAGCAATCGAAGGTCGGCAAGAAGGTAAGCAAGAGCCAGATGAAGCCGGGAGATTTGGTGTTCTTCTACTCTCCGGTTCACCATGTCGCCATTTATATTGGGAATGGGAAAATCCTGCATACTTACGGCAAACCGGGCGTCACGATTTCCAGCCTCGATGGAAAATGGGGTAAGCGCGTAACGGGAGTTCGCCGCGTCCTGTAACCGGACAAGCTATGATAAGGCCTCCTGAAGATACGAATCTCGTGTCTTTAGGAGGCCTTATTGCGCGTTAATGCCGCTGCGGAGCGGGAGGCAGGCATACCGTGAAGGTGCTTCCTTCGCCGAGGCGGCTCTCCACCTCGATGCTGCCCTGGTGATTGTTCACCAGCTGCTTGGCGATAGACAAGCCGAGCCCGGTGCCGCCGGTTGCTCTGGATCGCGCTTTGTCCACCCGGTAGAACCGATCGAATACATTGCCGATCTCATCGGCAGGAATTCCGATGCCGGAATCGGCGACGGAGAAGCATACCCGCTTCTTGTTCCGCGCCACCTCCACCCGAATCCAGCCTCCCGGGTTCGTGTAGCGGATGGCATTCTCAATCAGGATGATGGCGACCTGGCGGAGCTGGTCCCCGTCCCCGAGCACGAAGGCGTCCTTGTCCAGATTGACGCGGAGCGTAATGCCCCGATCCTCGGTCCAGAGCTGATGGATCGCCTGATGGATCGTATCGGAGAGATCGATCCGCTCCCGGCTTGGCGTGATGCTGCCCGTCCGGGCCAGGGTGAGCAATTGCGCGATGAGGCGCTGCATTCGCTGACTCTCCTGATCCAACGCTTCGAGCGAGCGGTTCAGGACATCCGGGTTGCTCGTTCCCCAGCGCTTCAGCAGCTTGACGTATCCCCGGAAGGCGGTCAGGGGCGTGCGGAGCTCGTGGGAAGCATCCGAGACGAAATTTTTCTCCCGTTCGACCTGCTCTCCCAACTGCACAAGCATATGATTGAGCGTACGGGCCAGATCGTTGAGCTCCCGCGGCGTATCCGGCACGGGAATCCGGTGCTTGAGATCCGGATGATCCTGAATGTTCCGGACGGCGTTCGTGATCGCGAACAATGGGGACAGATTGCGCCGCGTCACATGGTAGAGCCATAACGATCCGACGGTGGAGCTGATCAGTCCGGTGATGAACAGCACTTGCACCATAATCTGAAGGAGGCGTTTGACATTATTCAATTGAACGCGGATATGAATCGTCCCTTCTCCGCCGCCCAACGGATTCCAGACGAGCTGATCCCGGAAGAACAGCCCGCTCTTCGTGTTCCACTTCAATGTATCGACGACCCAGTTCAGCTTCACTTCCTGCTGATTCGTATCATAAGCCTCGTACCATCCCCGGGATTGGGCCAGGACACGTCCGGACGCATCGATCACCTGCACGTAGTAATTCGCATGATCGGGATAGAGCATCTCATCCAGAATATCCTGATACTGTTTATCCGCGGGCGTCTCCAGCGTATCGATTAATTTGAGCTCGACGGCGGTCAGTTCCCGGCGCGTATCCTGAATGACGGTATGACTGACGGTTCCCATAATGAACAGCCCGATCCATACGATGACCCCAAGCAAGCTCAGCACATATAACATGGTGGTGCGGAACATTAAGGTGTCCGGCAATAAACGGAAGGGCTTTTTGAGGCGGGAAAAGAAAGACTTCATCGGAACGACCTCCCGTTGCAGTAACGTCAGCCTTGGCCGAATCGGCAGAGCCTCGGGCTAAGACGAGCGCAGCACATAGCCGACTCCGCGCACGGTATGAATGAGCTTCGGCTTGTATGTGCGATCCAGCTTGTTGCGAAGGTAGCGGATATAGACGTCGACCACGTTCGTCTCGCCAGCGAAGTCATAGCCCCAGACGTCGGACAGGAGCTGCTCCCGGCTGACGACTTCCCCTTGATGCTCGGTTAAATAGAGAAGCAGATCAAATTCCCGTTGCGTCAAATCGATCTGTTCGCCCTCGCGCGTCACCCGTCTTTTTTTCACATCGATCGTCAAGCTGTCGACTTGATACCGTTCCGGCGCCGCGGCATGCCATGACGGATTGTGCCGGCGCAAGACGGTCCGGATTCGCGCCAGCAGCTCCTCGATCTCGAACGGCTTCGTAATGTAATCATCGGCCCCGGTATCGAGGCCGGCGATTTTGTCGCCGATATAATCCCGGGCCGTCAGCAAAATGATGGGCACATCGCTCGTCTTCCGAATGCGGCGGCATACTTCCAGGCCGTTGAGGCGGGGAATCATCCAATCCAGGAGGATCAGATTCCACTCCTGCTGCTTGAAATAGTCGAGCGCCTGCTCGCCGTCCTGCGCAATCGTCACATCGTAGCCTTCATGCTGAAGCTCCAACTGAAGGAATTCCGATACATTATGTTCATCTTCCACGAGCAGAATCGAAGTCCTTGTCATGGCATCACCACATTTCCCCTGTTTGCCCTTATTATGTCCGGACCGCCGGCAATCATGCCGAAGCGAACGGGAAGAAAAAGTATCGAATAGGCCGGACACCCTATGCCGGTTTAAAGCGGAAATCCGCCTGCCGGGAAAGCGGGAAAAATGAAGAAAAGGGGCGCGTTCCCGCGTTGGCAGCGGTGTTAGGATTCGCGAAATCATTATGCTAAAATGAGAAAAAAGACAATGATGAACCAATGATATGGAGTGGAGAAGGGGTATGCATATGGATCAACCTCAATCGAAGATGAGCAAGTTCAAACTGTTCTTTTTAAACAACCGCTTCGTGCTGTTTTTGCTGATTCTGCTGCTGATCGGGCTCAACATTTTCCTGCTGACGAAGATCTCGTTCGTCTTCCGTCCGGTGCTTGTCTTGATCAGGACCGTCCTGCTCCCTGTCATTCTGGCGGGCGTGTTATATTACTTGTTTAACCCGATCGTCGATTATTTACAGGAAAAAGGAGTGAAGCGGGTCATTACGATCTTGCTTCTTTATCTCCTTATTTTGGGACTTCTTACGATCGTCGTCTTGGCCGTGATTCCGGTCATCCGCCATCAGGTGATAGAGCTGGTCTCGAACTTCCCGGCTTTCTGGGCTCGTATCGAGACGCTGTTGACGGACTTGATTGGCAGCGATTATGTTCAGCGCTTTCAGCAGACCATCGATCTCGATACAACGAAGCTGATCAATACGATAACGGAGCGTGCCACGAGCCTGTTGAATAATACGTGGTCGGGTATTGGCGGATTCGTCGGGGCGGTGACAGAGACTATTCTCTCCTTGGTGATCGTGCCGTTCATCTTGTTCTACCTGCTGAAGGACGGGAAGAAGCTCCCAGGCTATATTCTCGGGTTCGTGCCGACGCCGCTGCGCAAGCAGACCGGTCAGGTGATGACGGAGATGAACCATCAGATCAGCTCTTATATCCGGGGGCAGATTATTATCAGCTGCTGCATTGGCATGCTTCTCTATATCGGCTATCTGATTATCGGCCTCGATTATTCGCTTATTCTGGCCATGATCGCGGCCTGCACGAGCATCGTTCCTTATCTGGGGCCGGCGATTGCGATTACGCCCGCGCTCATCGTGGCGCTCGTGACTTCGCCGATCATGCTGTTGAAGATGATAGCGGTGTGGACGGTTGTCCAATTGATCGAAGGCAAGTTCATTTCCCCGCAAATTATGGGCAAGACGCTGCGGATTCATCCGATCACGATTATCTTCGTCATTCTGACGGCAGGCAATTTGTTCGGCGTCCTCGGCATCATCCTGGCCGTGCCGGGATATGCGGTGCTGAAGGTCGTGGCGACGCATCTGTTCCGTTGGTTCAAAGCCCGCTCGCATCTGTACGACGGGCCTCCTGCGGGACCGGATCCGACCGTTAAGGGGTAGCCGGTAATCATGTGGCGCGGCATCCCTGCCAGCAGTGGTAGACCAGTTCGCATCTATGCGGCTGGTCTACGATGCATCGGCGAAGGCTATGGATGAGGGACGACGGGAACGGCAGGCGGCAGCACCTCCGACACGGTTTTGAACACAACCTGCTGGTGGTTCATCTCAAGCATTTGGTCCTTCAGGATAGCTGCCGTAATATGTCCCGCGCTTCCGACATGTCCGATGGCGATACATATATTGTGGTGATTCAAATGCGCCCGCATCCGCAAGAACTGCTTCTTGATCGCCGACGGTTTGTGAACATCATCCAGGAAAATATGGTTTTCCAGCGAGGGGATATCCACTTCTTTTGCCACTTTGGCGACGACGCTGCGATAGTTGGTATGGCTATCCAGGAAATAAATGCCCCGCTCCTTGCACACTTCCAAGATGACTCGCATCACTCTCGGCTCAACCGTCACCTTTGAGCCCATATGATTGTTCATCCCGACCGCATGGGGAACATCGTCGATCGCGGCATGCACCCGCTTGCGAATCTCGTCCTCACTTAAATCCATCGTAATCGCTCCCGGTCCAAGCCACGATTTTTTGCCCGCCAGCGCCTCCATCGGCATATGCACGATGACTTCGTGACCGGCCGCATGCGCCCGTTCCGCGTCACTCTTCGTATACTTCAAAAAAGGCATCACCGCGACGGTCACCTTGAAGGGCAGCTCCATAATCTGCTGCGAACCGCGCCCGTTATTGCCGAAATCATCGATGACGATGACGGCCGTTTTCTGAGGTTCAGCCGCTGCCGTTCCGGGCAGGAGGCAGCCAATGAGCGCCAGCATAATGATGTACCTGCAGCCTGCCGCGATGAATGGAAATGGTTTCATCTGCTCACACATCCTATCCATACATTCCTTTTTAGATTGCGTAGGAGGACAAATTTCAGTCTGCTATTTTTTCGCAGCATCAAAACAACGGGTATGGAGAACTTAAAGGCAGTGAAAATGCGTTCTTCCCTCAATGATGTGGAAATACTGCCAAGGAGATGCGAAATGGTAAGGAAAACGATGTTCATCATGCTGTCGCTATGCTGCATATGGATTACGGCGATAGCGGAGGCTGCTTCTTCCGGTGACAAGGATGAAGAGGTGACCGGCTACATCCAGCAGGTTTTCAAAGACAGGACGAATTTTTTGATTCATCAGCAGGAACAGGCGATTCGCGATCATTATGCCGCTTCCGGCAGCAGCCGTCACGCGCTTCGACATGAAATTGATCGCTCCGCCTATATTCATGCCTGGGCGGAACGAAGAGGCATGCAATTCATTAACGCCGATAGCGATGTCCGGATCATTCGGGCCAAGGTGAGAGGAAATAAAGCAACGGTCTCCGTCGTCGAATCTCTGCGGCTGGATTATATCTATACGCACAGCGTCGTTCCGACACAATCGTTCGGAATCGGCACCCGCCATGCGATCACGCTGACGAAGGAGGACGGCAAGTGGAAGGTGCTGCGGGAATGGTATCTTGACCCGCTGGAGGAGAACCCGAAGCTGATTCCCGAAGCCGACGATATGATGCTGAGGCCGCAGCTGAAGCAGCCATCCAACGACGCCGATCGGCCCTCCACGCAATCGGACACGAAGCGGAGGCCGAGATATAATCGGCAGAAAGCCGTCGCTTACGCCAATAAATATGCCGGTACGGCCTGGGGAGCGGGCAACAAGCACCGATATAACCCGAAGTACCGGGATTATACCGGCTTGGGCGGCGACTGCACCAACTTCGCTTCCCAATGTATCGGCGATCCGGAGGAAGGCGGAGGCTTGAAAATGAGAGGCGGCTGGCATTATTTTTTGTTCAACGGGGGATCCCAGACATGGGTTCAAACCGATGCCTTTAAAAATTTCCTGCTGCACAGCGGTTATGGCAAGATGATCGCCAAGGGCAAATTCACCGATATCGTCAAGCCATCCGAGAGGCATCCGGCCGGGGCGATTGCGAAGCTGCAGCCCGGGGATCTGATTGGCTACGACTTTAACGGCGATGTGGATCATTTCTCGGTCGTCGTCGGATTCGATGATTTCGGCTATCCGTTGGTTAACTCGCATACCGCCGATCGCTACCGCGTTCCCTTCGACTTGGGCTGGGATCGGAATACGACCTACTTGCTGATCCATATCCGCGATTAACCGCAGCGCCGTCTGTTGAACATAACCCGGCCCGTCCAATCATACAATGGGAGGACAAGGTTGGAATGGTCGGGTGATGGAAAATGAAGCTGCCAGTCATAAATCCGGCTGCCCTGCGGGCAGGAGCTATCCTCGTGGGCAAGGTCATTGGCTTAGCGGGGAGAGCGACGCTGTCCCGCTTTCTTGGCGCCGAGGGCGTCGGATTATACCAGCTCGCCTATTCATGCTATGGTATTTTTCTCATGATCATTACCGGAGGGCTGCCGACGGCATTGGCCTTATTTACCGCCAAGCATCCGGCCAGAGGCTGGGCCGCTTTTCGCACGCTGTCCGTGCCCGTCGCACTGGCCGGGGGCGCGGCCAGCCTCCTGATGTACATGCAGTCCGAACATATTGCCGCCCTTCTTGGGAACCCGGATGTGGAAGCCGCTATCCGCTGCCTGGCTCCTTCTTTGCTGGCCGTTCCGATACTGCAGCTGCTGCGAGGGTATATGCAGGGAACCGAGCGGTACGGAGCCATCTCCTTCTCGGAGATAGCGGAGCAGGCCGTTCGGGTCGGCACCATGATTATTCTTGTCTTTTTGTTCGCCTCCGAAGGGACGTCCATCGCTTTGGGGGCCGGGTTGACGGGAACGACGACGGGCGCGCTGTCCGCCTTCCTGCTGCTTACGGTCTGTCTCGCGACAAGGCGCTTCCTTCCCGCAGGCTCTATTGAATCCCATTCGCCAGTCCGGAGCGGAGTCCGATCGATTATCCATGCTTCCCTGGCGATTGGCTTCACGAGGCTGCTGGTCCCCGCCTCGGACTTCATCGATTCGCTGCTCATCCCGCGCCGGCTTCAGACCGCAGGATACACCCTTTCGGAAGCGATATCGATTTACGGCGTCATTACGGGAATGGCGGTCATCGTCGCTTATATGCCGACGATCGTAACGGCCGCCGTCTCGTATACGATGACGATGAAGCTGGCCTCTTATTTTCAGCAGGGCGAGTTGAGGTCCTACCATGCTATGGTCCGGAGGATGCTTCAGCTCTGCTGGACATGGGGCTTGTTAAGCGGCATGTACCTGTTGTTGTTCGCGGATCCGTTGGCACATCTGTTGTTCCATACCCCCGAGGCGGCGGCTCCGATTCGGTACTTCGCGGTTCTCCCGCTTATCGTCGGCATTCGCGAGCTGACGACGAGTATTTTATGGACCCAAGAAAAGAAAAATATTCCATTCATGGGCCTGCTGAACGGAATCGCCTTCTCGACGGCCTTGCTGTTCTTCCTGCTGGCCATACCCGGATTCGGGTATGAGGCGGCGTCTATTGGCGTTCTGGCGCTGGAAGGCGTCGCGGTATTCGGTAATCTATATGCGCTCCATCGAATGCGGGCCCATCTGTTCGCCTGGAGATGGATCGGGTGGGAAGCGTTATTTTGCCTCCTGAGTTTATTCCTTTTCTTGTTCGCTGCTCCATCGGGTCCCGGGACGGCATCGTTGTGGCCATCGGCGGGCCATATGCTGATCTATTGGCTCGGAGCGGGGAGCGTCCTCTTCGTGCGGGCCAAGTCCTTCATGCAATAAGTGCTCATGAGGAGCGTCTTCATTCCGGCGGGAAAGGGGACGCTCATTTTGCTTCGTTGCGGGTTGGGAGCGAGATGAAACAATCGATTTACATAAGGAGAAAAGTTGGTATAATAAAAATGAGTAAACACTCACTCACATTATTGCAGGGATGGTGAATCCTTTGAAAAACGTAATTGCCGTCCATCAGGTAAGCAAGCGATATGGCAAGAAGGCGATTCTATCTGACGTGGATATGACCGTGGCCGAAGGGGAGATCTATGGGTTGATCGGCCCTTCGGGGGCAGGGAAGACCACTCTGGTGAAGCTGATCGTCGGCATGGATTCCGCCTCTCAGGGGGCGATCGAGGTCGAAGGCGTCCGGATACCGAATCTCGGGATGCTGCAGCGAATCGGGTATATGGCCCAGTCGGATGCGCTCTATCCGGAGCTGACAGGGGAGGAGAATCTTGATTTTTTCGCTTCTCTGTTCGGCCTATCCAAAAAGAAACGATCCGTACGGATTGCCTATGCGGCTGATCTGGTTCAACTCACGCCTCATTTGTCCAAAAAAGTGATGGCGTATTCCGGCGGCATGAAGCGCCGGCTGTCGCTGGCGATTGCGCTCGTTCACGATCCGCAGGTCCTCGTCCTCGATGAACCGACGGTTGGTATCGATCCCGAGCTCCGATTATCGATCTGGAATGAGCTGTACCGCCTGAAGCAGGAAGGCAAATCGATTTTGGTGACGACGCATGTCATGGACGAAGCCGAAAAATGCGACCGGCTGGCGATGATGAGGGAAGGGCGCATGCTGACCTATGGCTCGCCTGCTGAATTGAAGAGCCGCTTCGGCATTCACAGCCTGGAGGAAATATTTATTAAGGCAGGGGGAATGGACGCATGAGAACGGGAGCCCTCGTTAGACGGATTGGCCAGCAGATGATGCGCGACAAACGAACCTTGGCGCTCATGATGGTGGCGCCCCTGCTTATTTTGACGCTCATTCACTTCTTGTTCACGAGCGATTCCGGCGCGATTCCGAAGCTTGCGGTGATCGGCGCGGATGAAGCGATAGCAGAGGCGCTGCGGGACAAGGAGATCGAACCGATGGTCTATCCTGGCGGAACCGAAGCGAAGAAGCTGCTGGCTGAGGAGGAGCTCGACGGCGTCCTGCAGTGGCAAGGGGAGGAGGCCGCCCTTACGCTGCGGAATGAGGATCCGGCCTCGGCCAAAGCGCTGCAGATGAAGGTGATGCAGACGCTTGCGGCACAGGCGGCGAAGCAGCAAGCGGAACGGCTGGCTCATCTGCTGCAAGGAAAGGTTGAGCATCCGGCAGGGAACCCTCTCGGCGAAGCGGAGCCGAAGCTGGCGATCGATTATATGTACGGCGATGCCGGCACCTCGTTCTTTGATGTGTTAAGTCCGATTCTTGTCGGTTTCTTCGTCTTCTTCTTCGTCTTCCTCATCTCGGGGATCGCCCTGCTGCGGGAACGGACGACCGGCACGCTGGAGCGGCTGATGTCGACGCCAGTTCGCCGCAGCGAGATTGTATTCGGTTATTTGTTGGGCTACGGGCTGTTTGCCGTTATTCAGACGCTTATCGTCGTCTTTTATTCTGTCAAGGTGCTCGGAATTGTGATGGCGGGCAGCCTCGGGAACGTGATTCTCATTAATTTGCTGCTTGCGCTGGTCGCTTTATCGTTGGGGATATTGCTGTCGGCCTTCGCCAACTCGGAGTTCCAGATGGTGCAGTTCATTCCGCTTGTCATCGTCCCCCAAGTTTTCTTCGCCGGCATTTTTCCGGTGGACGGCATGGCGGATTGGCTGCAGGCCCTGGCGCGGATCATGCCGATGTATTATGGAGGGGATGCGCTGCAAGCGGTCATGTACAAAGGGATGGGATTGTCTGAAATCTATTCCGATCTCGTCGCGCTGCTCGGATTCGCTTTCGTCTTTATCGTGCTCAACATTGCCGTGCTGCGGAAGTACCGCAAACTATAAAGTGGAACTGAAAAAGCCGCCGCGGATTGCGATCTGCGGCGGCTTGTCTTTGGATCAAGGGGTGAGCGCCTTCATCAGGAAGGAAATCGTGGCTTCCCGTTCCCGCTCGTCGTTCCACTCTGCTTGCTCCTTCTCGATGAAGAGGGATCTCGCAAGCACATACCCGATAATGACCGAGGCGGTGAGCCGGATAACCGTGCCGGTCGGCAGCTCGACAAGCTTCCCTTCGGCCTGGAAGCGGCGGATAATCTTCTCGAACCGCTTCATCACTTGGGAGACGACAATCTCCTGCAGTTGGGCCTGAAGATCGGGCTGGAAGGGAAGCTCCTGCAGCACAATGCGGACCAAGCTCATATTGTGATGCAAAAAATCGATGCGGTTCTCGATGACGGCCCGCAAAAATTGATCGTAGCTCTCATATTCCGTGTCCAGCACGTCCTTGAACTCGCGCAGGACGAACGGGGCAATCAGCTTCACGATGGAGGGCGCCACGATGGAGAGGAGCAGATCCTTCTTCGTCTTGTAATGACGGAAGATGGTGCCTTCCGCCACGCCGGCGCGCTGCGCGATCTCGCTGGTCGAGGAGGCCGCAAAGCCCTTTTGCGCAAAAACTTCAATGGCTGCCTTCACGATCCGCTCCTGCTTCTCGGTCATCTTCGCATTGGCATCGGCGTGCAGCAGTTCTTCAATCCATGGCTCGGTCATAGGTTTATTGGCAACTCCTTATTTCCTTCGTTCCGTGTCACGTTACCGTTAGCTTATCACAAAGCAATAGGATTGTTAAATGCAGAAGCGCCCTCTTCCGTTCGGGAGAGGGCGCGATTGTGGCACATGTCCCATGATCAGGGCCAATGGCGCCTGTTATTCCGGTACTGGTGCTGGTGCTGGTGCTTCCACTTTGTCCTCGACAATGACTTCAATCCGGCGAATGCGGTTCTTGCTCATCTCGCGGATAATCATCCGGACATGCTCATAACGCAATTCCTTGCCGCGATGCAGCTCGGTGAAATGATTGAACACCCAGCCCCCGAACGTGTCCACTTCCGCGTTCTCGATCTCAAGTCCGGTCAGATGACAGAACTCGTGCAGCGGCACAAGGCCGTCAAGCAGGTAGCATCCTTCATCCAACACTTCGATTTCGCGGCGCTCATCGGTATCGAACTCATCCCGAATCTCGCCGACGATTTCTTCCAATATATCTTCTATCGTAATAATCCCCGATGTCCCGCCGTACTCATCCACGAGCAGGGCCATATGCATATTTTCCTGCTGCATCCGCGTCAGCAAGGTCTTGACCGGTATTGCTTCGGGCACGGTAAGAATCGGGTGAATCAATGCTCGAAAATCAAATTCCTTTTCTCGGTCATATTCCAGGAACAGCTGCTTCGTGTTGATCATGCCGATGATATTGTCTTTGGAGCCGGTCGCGACCGGGAAGCGGGTGTACTGCTCCTTGCGGATAATCTCCAGATTTTGCTCCAACGAATAGTTGGTATATACGCAGGCCATATCTGTGCGCGGAACCATAATCTCCTTCGCCAACAGCTCATCGAAGGCGAAGATGCGGTTCACATAGCCGTATTCGGCGTTATTGATTTTCCCGCTCTGCAGGCTCTCGGACAGGATAATCTGAATCTCTTCCTGGGTATGGGCTTCCTCATGCTCGCTGGCCGGCTTGAGTCCGAATGTCCGGACCAACAGGTTCGCAGAGCCGTTGAGCAGCCAGATGAATGGGTACATCAATTTGTAAAAGAATATGATCGGCTTCGCCGCCAGCAAGGTGATCGCTTCGGCCTTCTGAATGGCCAGCGTCTTCGGCGCGAGTTCCCCGACGACCACGTGGAGGAAGGTAACGGACAAAAACGCGATGGCATAAGACAGCACATGGCTGACATTGCCGCTAATATTCATGTCCGTCAACCATGGGAGCAGCATCGCTTCCACGGTCGGTTCGCCCAGCATGCCGAGTCCTAACGCCGTAATCGTAATTCCCAACTGACAGGCTGACAGATATCCATCCATGTTGCTTGTGACTTGCTGAACGGCGAGCGCTTTCTTGTGGCCTTCCAGCACGAGCTGATCCACTCTGCTGGAACGCAGCTTCACGATAGCGAACTCGGTCGCGACGAAGAACGCGGTCAGCATAATCAATACGGCAATCATGAATAGATTCAATCCTATACCCATATAATGTTGTCTCATCCCTTTATTATCAGATTTAAGTTCTTATGAACTAATTTTACGAACTTTACCTTGGATGTACAACTGGCGGCAGGGGTCGTTTGGGGGGAACGGTCCGGTTTATCCCCGTTGAGGCCCGTGTGGGATGCGATTCCCTTCGTTTTTCGGCTCTTTACAAGCAATTTTGAACAGTGCTATATTAGGTTCATATGAACTTTTGCAAGGCAAGGAGGGGAGCAGATGGAGTCCTTCACGCTGACCCGCAAAGAAATGTCGTCTCTGTTGCTCTCGCTGCAAGGGGTGCAGCGCCAGTCGCCGTTGGCCATTCTCCAGGCTGCATGGTCGCATAGTCACGGCAGTGCGGGAGAGGCGGCGGATTCGATGCAGGCGATCTTGTCGCTGGATATGCCGCATATCATTAAGAAATTGATTCAGGGCCAGCCGTTTGCCGGATTCTCGCTGCAGGAAATCGCGGATCTGGGCCATTTGATAGAGCATTCGAACATTTCGATTACATCGATTCAGAATTGGGTGAAGCGCGATTTCAAAGAGCTGTTCGCCAGCATGAAGGAGGGGCGCAAATACTCGGTGAATCAAGCGGCGCTCATGTTCATGATCGACGATCTGAAATGCACGCTCGATTTCGTATCGATTCGCACCCTGTTCGAGTCCTTGTTCCGCGACAGGCACGAAAGGATCGATCCGATTCAGATCTATCATGCCTACGCGGGCATGTTCGAGGAGTTGGACGCGAACAATGACCAGTTGTTCGACGTCGCCGGACATGCTTCGGCCGGGGGCGCGCCGGATGCGCTGCTCGAGCAGCTCGTCAAGACGACGGCCGATCGCAAGGCGCAGGAGTGGGCGCTCTCGGGTCCCTGCCGGAAGGCAGTCAGCAACGGTCTGGTCATCGCCGTTCTGTCCGTCCAGGCCTCCTACTTGCAGGATATTGCGAAGCGGTATTACACCGCCAACGTGTTCCTGCAATTCGAATCGTGAATCGGCCGCGAAGCATGATCGTTAACAAGCACTATTCCGGAACCTCATCGGCGATTCCATGCCCTGCCTTTCAACGGAGAATGGCGAGAAGCGTCGCAATATTCAGATCTTTGATGAGGAACCATTGACAGGATGTGGAAGCGGCATTATAGTAAGGAGTAATCTAACGACGCGGCCAGGTTGGCCGAATACGGTTCGCTCTGCGCTGAGCCGTTTTTCTTTTCGGCGATCGCTAGTAGTTAGATACATAACTCCGCAAGGAGATCTTAATCCGGAAGAAGGGATGTGCCGCATGGAAGAGGTATTTAAGGAGCTGCAGAAGCTCGGTTTTTCTCCGTATGAGTGCAAGGCTTATATCGGGCTGTTGAAGGTTCACCCGGTGACGGGCTATGAGATCAGCAAGCGATCCGGGGTGCCCCGCTCGATGATATACGAGGTGCTGGGGAAATTGATGGACAAGGGGGCAGTTCATCTCGTGCCTTCCGATCCGGTCAAATATTCCCCGGTCCCTTCGAGCGAGCTCATTGATCGGCTGCGGAACCAATTTGAGCAATCCTTATCGTTGCTGGAACAAAAGTTGCCGCTGCTGCAGCGGGAGCGGGACATGGATGTCATCTGGCATATCCGCAGCGATGAACTGGTGCTGAAGGAAATGGCCGACATGATCGGGAGGGCCGAGGACGAGCTGTGGCTATCCGTCTGGGAGCCGCAGGTGCCCGTCGTTCAAGAAGCGGTGGATTCGCATCTGCGGGACGGAGTCCAGGTGTTTTCCGTACTCTTCGGAGCCCCGGAAGCCCGGATCGGGACGACCTTCCATCATGATTATATGCCGCCGGAAGTGGTCAAGGATCGGGCGGGAGGGCGCTTGACCATCGTCTCCAGGGACGGTGAGGAGGTGCTCATCGCGAACTTCTCCGGCGACGCCGCCTCCTGGGCGGTTCGGACGCATGACCCGGTGCTCGTGCTGGTGGCGACCGAGTATATCCGGCATGACATCATGATTGAAGAGATTACGGCCGTCTTCGGAGCGGAGAAGCTGGATGCGCTGTGGCGGAATCATCCTGCGCTCTATCATGTCGTTACCGGACAACGCTATGGGGAGCCAGGGCGGACAGAGGAGGAGCTATGAACCAACAATATGTGAATGCGCCTGCCAGGAGGAGCGAACCGTTTCTGCTGGGGGTGAAGGACTGCCTTCCCACCGTATTGGGATATTTAAGCATCGGCTTTGCCGCGGGAGTGGTGGAGAAGACGGCAGGCATGTCTTTGGCCGAAATCGCCCTGCTGTCGATATTTTTGTATGCCGGCTCCGCTCAATTCATCGTGGCCGGCATGCTTGCCTCCGGAAGCCCCGTGTTTGCCATTATTTTTACTGTATTTTTTGTCAATTTGCGCCATCTGTTAATGAGCGCGGCGATGTCGCCTTATTTCCGCCATCTGCCGGCTTGGAAAAATATTCTGATCGGATCCCAGCTAACCGATGAGACCTTCGGCGTCGCCGTGACGAAGCTGACGGGGCGGACGCAGGGAAGCTTCCCCTGGATGCTCGGACTGAATGTGACTGCTTATCTGAACTGGCTCGTCGCCAATCTCGCCGGCGGCATATTCGGACACTGGATCGCCGCGCCGGAGAAGTACGGCTTGGATTTTGCCCTGCCGGCCATGTTCATCGGCCTGTTCATGCTGCAATTGCTGGAACGGTCCAAGTATCGAGTCGATCTGGCGGTCGCAGGCTGCGCCGTAAGCGTAGGGATGTGGATAGAAAAATGGAAGTAAGATGGAGTTTTCTCTTGATGCTGGCGGGCGCGGCGCTCGTTACCTTGATACCGCGGGTGCTGCCGCTTATCGTGCTGAGCAAGAAGCCGCTCCCGGAATGGGGACAGAATTGGCTGAGCCACATCCCGATCGCGGTCATGTCGGCGCTGCTGGCTCAGGAGCTGTTCGTGGGCAGCGAAGGCGGCTCCCTGCTGCCGCTCATTGCCGCGGCGGCCGCATTCGCCGCCGCATACTTCACCCGGAGCTTGCTCATTACCGTCGTTATCGGGATGGCGGCCGTTGCGCTGCTCCGTTATGCCGCCTCCTCCTGGCTGTAGCCAGCGTAAGGCAGCGGGAATGCGGCGGGCGGGCGAGGCCGCTCGCCGCTTATGCGCCGGCCTCCTGCTTCGGCTGCCGGGCGTCTTCGCAGGCAAGATAGTGGTTATACGCCTGCTCGAACAGCTCCAGCAGCTCTGGCTCCAAGGGATACATCCCGACTTGGGCGGATTGCTCCGGGCACTTCGCCCAAGCCATTCCAGCGAATCGGGATCGCTGCCATCCACTCTTGGCAGGCGCGACATCAGCTTGTGCTCATGCTCCTGGAAGAGGAGCTTGCGGTATTTCTGGCGCGTCTCCTGACTGCGTCCGGACAGTTGAATCGCACATAGGCCAACTGATTGTGCAGACTGGCCGACCAATCCAGGTCATGGATGGCGAGCATCTCATCGATCTCCTGCAAGCGGAAGCCCGTCTGCTTCAAAAATTGAATATGCTTCAATCTCATCAAATCGTCATCCGAATAGAGCCGATGTCCGCCGGGCGTCTTGCCTGCCGGGTTCAAGAGTCCGATCTGGTCGTAATAGCGGAGCGTCCGGACGGTGATGCCGGTCGTCTTGGTCACCTCTTGAATCGGAATCACGAATAATCCCACCTTCATTGGATGATGTCTCCTCATGATACAAGATGACGCAGCGTCAGTTTCAAGCGCCGTTGATGACAAATAACAGACGGAGGCCGCCTGATTTCCATTGACAATTGTAGTTGTTAGGCATATAGTTGTTTAGACAACTGTATTGACTTTAACCATTGAAAGGAGACTGCCGGCTTGACCGAAGAGAACCGCCTGTTCCGTTCCATTGGCTTCGTGTTGGGCATGACCTACCGCAAGGTGTCGACACTGTTCCAGCACCGCTTGAAGAAGTACGGCATTACGCCGGAGCAATGGACCATCCTGTATCAGATTAGCCGGGCCGACGGCTTGATCCAAAAAGATATTGCCGAGCGCTCGGGCAAGGATAAGCCTACGACGACGCGGATTCTCGATCATCTGGAAGCGAAGGGATTCGTGTTCAAGACACCCGGAGAGCATGATCGCCGCTCCTTCCTCGTCCGCATTACCGAGCGGGGGAAAGCGCTGATCGAGCAAACATCGCCAATCGAGCAGCAAATGATTCACGATATCAAGCAATGTATGTCGGAAGAGGAATATGAACGGCTCATCGAGCTTCTTCTCCGCGTCAACAGCCATGTGAATGAATTAGCAGACAGAGAATAAGGAGAGAGATAGTTGATGAAGGAACCATCCACACCGCTTTGGACGAAATCGTTCCTGTCGTTAACGATTTGTTCGTTTTTATTGTTTTTGAATTTGCAAATGCTGCTGTCTTCCTTTCCCGCCTATGTGAAAAATTAATTCCAGGCCGGGGATGTGACCGTCAGCTTGGTCACCAGCGTGTTCGCGGCCTCCGCGATCGCGACCCGCTTCATTACCGCCGCGCTGATGCGGAGGATGAAGCGCAGCGTCATCTTGTACATCGGCCTTGCCGCCGCCGCGGTCACCACCGCCCTCTATGTCGCGGCCGATTCCGTCGGCTCCCTCCTGCTGATGCGGGTCGGATACGGCATCGGGTTCGGCATGGGCAGCACCATTATCCCGACAATGGTCTCCCAGATCATTCCGCTGCCCCGGATGGGAGAAGGAATTGGGTATTTCGGCTTGTCGACCAGTCTCGCCATGTCCATCGGGCCGATGATCGGACTCAATGTCATGAAGCAAGCCGGATTCGGCACGCTGACCATCATCGGAACGGTAACCGTGGCCCTCATTTTTCCGATCCTGCTGCTGACCCGCTCGATCCCGCCCGAACGCCGGCCTCCCGGCCCCGCAGGGGCGTCCCGAAAGAAGCAGCCGTTCCATCCGAAGCTGCTGTTCCCGGCTCTGCTCAATGTGATTCTGTCCATAACTTATAGCGGGCTGCTCGGCTTCATTGCCCTGTTCGGCGAAGCGGTGCATCTGGAGCAAGTCGGGCTGTTCTTTTTATTCAACGCCGTCACGATCATCATGATCCGGCCGGTATCGGGCCGGGTCTTCGACAGCAGGGGCCATGCGGCCGTGCTGATCCCGGCGGCCGTCTGTGTTATCGCCAGCTTGACGATATTATCGTATACGGCCTCGATTCCGCTGCTGATCGTATCCGCCCTGCTGTACGGGCTCGGGTTCGGGGCGATTCAGCCAACGATTCAGGCCTGGATGATCCGGCTCGTGCCGAAGGAGCAATACGGCATGGCGAACAGCATGTTCTACAACTCGACCGATCTCGGGGTCGCCGCAGGAGCGCTCCTGCTGGGGGCTATCTCGGCCGCTACGGGCTATGCCGACATGTACCGGTATGCCGCCGGCTTCATGATCTTGTTCCTGCTTGTCTACGCGATGGCGCAGGCGGCAGCGATGAGGCAGCGGAGCAAAGCGGATCTGTCGGCCTAATCCCACAGCTGTCATCTCTGCCAAGAAGCTGTTCCGGAACCCAACGCCTTCTTCCGGAGCGGCTTTTTGTGCGTTATCCGGGGGTCATGCCCGGATGGCCCGTCAGGATTCGCATGCCGCACTGGCGAATGATCCCGTCCGGCGATATAGTTAGAGGATAGCCGCGGGGGCTGTCTGACCTGCATTTGCCGCACGGCATGCTGTTTGACGAGGATGTGTTCCGCGAAGGACTGATCAAGGATTGCGCCATCGAACGGCAGAACGGGGATCGCGTCACGTTCGACAAGGTGATATTGCCGAAGTCCGCCATTGCAAGCTTATCGGCATCGACTTGATGGAAGCGACGCTCCGCAATGTGCGGTTCATCGGATTCAACACCAGCCGGAATATTCCCTGCTCCGGAACATATATAATTACAATGAGACGGAAAAGGAGGGAACCGCCCATGACGGAGAAGAAGCCCGCACCCAAGCCGCCTGCCGAAAAAGAAAAACCGCCTGCCAAGCCGCATCATGTTCAGACTTGCCTTCACCCGATCGTGCAGCCTGCCTATGTTAATCATCAACCGGCCGCGTGCACGCCGATATGCACGACGCCGGCCGTGCCGCAGCCAACCGATTACGTGACTTGTCTGGATCCGGTATTCCTGGATCATCTAAGCCGGCATCAGGGCCAGCGGATCACCGTCCGGACGACCGTAGAGACGCTGGAAGGCGTATTGGCCGGCGTCGCGGTCGATCATATTCAGTTGAATCGGCATGACAAGGCGTTCCATATCCGGACCGCGCAGATTGTCTACTTCGAGGGGCTGCCGATATCGTATTTATGAGGAACAATGGATAATAAGAGAGACAAAAAGGCTCCCGGCGGGGCCTTTTATCATGGATAAGAATCTTTGGGACAAGCTGTCCGCAGCCAAAGCCCAATTCTTGTTGTCTGGGACATAGCCAAGGCAATAAGGATGCTTTCCTAATAATATGACAATGAACCTAGTGAAAGGAGGCCGCATGGAATGAGTGACATTGGATGCAAAGGTGTCGGAGGTCTTTTTACTTCCACAGGCGTTATCTTGGTTCTGTTCATCTTGTTGGTTATCGTATCGCGCGCATGTATTTATTAAAAGATTCGGCCCTATAAACCGGCCCTGCTTCAACAGCAGGGCTATTTCGTTGTTTAGACCGCAAAAGGGTTGCCGCGAGCGCATGATGTTCATTCCAGCGGGGATACTAACAAGTAAGGAGGCCCGTACGGATAAAGCCGGCGGAGTCCAGAGGCAGACAGAGAAAAAGCAGGGCTTCCGCATGAACCCCTGCTGTCAAGCACGTATATTATAGTTACCAATTCCACTAGTTTTCTTGGGAAGGAGCTTCCTGATCGTAGCCTTCTTCGGCGTTACGATCTTGCGTTGGGGCGGAGGCTTCGGATTTCGAGGCGGAGATGACGCGGCGCGCGGTCACAAACGTCTTGTCCCAGGCGCTGCCGGAAAAATCGGAAATCGTTACGCCGACACCGACTTTATAGGTATGAAGGATTTTGTCCTCGCCCATGTAGATGGAAACGTGGTTGATCTTGCCGTCCCGGTTCGTATCGGAAAAGACGAGATCGCCGGGCTGCAGTTCGTTTTTGGAGACTTTAACGCCGGCCGTAGCTTGCTCCCGGGAAGAGCGCGGAAGCTCGATGCCATGCTTCTTGAACACATACTGCGTGAACGAAGAGCAGTCGAATCGATCGGTGCGGCCGGACTCGGCTCCGAAATGATAAGGGACACCCAGAAAGGCTTTCCCTGTCGCAATAATATCATCCGCTGCCGCGGAAGCGGACGCGGAGGCCGCTTGGGCTTGTTGAGGGGCCGCCATCGCCGTGCCGGACAATGCTATAAAAAAGCTAAGGCTGATTCCCATTACTGTTTTTACGATGCGTTGATTCTTCATGTTGTTCATGGTCTTCCTCCTTGTATTGAAAAGTTGGGGCAAGGCCTATAACCAACATAACATATGATTTGCATCCAGTATTTAACGGAAGTCATGAAAACGCTGTAACGTCAATGAATTCCCGGCTTTATTAGAATTCGATGAGAAAATATTAACGATATCGTCACAAGCAAATGCTAGAAGCTCTCCGCGACTCATTCCCATGGCCGGGAAGGCCTGGCTTGACATATTGGCTTGACATATATCCAGCATCAAGGATATTATAGATACAATAAGTCCTTGAATGAGGTGCAGTCATGAGATTTTCAAAAGCGACGAATTATGCTCTTCACACGATGCTCATGTTATTGGAAGCTTCTTCGGTGAAGCCGATTGGCGTTCAGCAGTTGGCGGAAGCTCAAGGCGTGTCGCCGACCTATCTTTCCAAAATTTTAACGAGGCTCGTGAAAGCAGGCATGATTGAATCGGTTTCCGGGGCCAATGGCGGTTATCGGTTAACCGGCAATAAAGACGACATTACGTTTTTGGATATCATTCACGCCATTGAGGGGACCGCTTCCTTGTTTGAATGCGGCTTTGCCCACGGATCGGAATGCTTGATTCAAGCGGTCATGAAGGAAGCGGAAGAGAAGATGGAGCAGCATCTCCAAAATGCGAAATTGGGGGATCTGGCCCGCAAGCAAACGCAGGTCTGACGAGATCCGCCGCTTCGCGCGGCGTGGAAGTGATAGGATTCGAAGCGAAAAGAACTTTTTTTGGTTTTATTATAGATATAAAGAGTCTTTGATATCTACATTAGAAAGGATGCGCAAGAACCGAATCGGGCGGGATTATGACGGATCAACAGGGAAGAACCTCGATACCCGGCTTATATGCCGCAGGGGAAGCTTCGTACTTTGCGCCTTCCCAAGTCGTATTTGCGGCGGCGGACGGCAGCCGGACCGCGATGACCGTCAATATGGATTTGACCGAGGAAGATTACGGATAGGGGGATTATGGGCATTCCGGCAACGATTCTGTTCAAAAATGGCGAAGCGGTCGCCAAAAAAAGTCGGAGTCATGTCGCTGGAGGGACTGAAAGCATTCCTCTCAAAACATCAATAATATGCGTTTTATTGTCTGAATAGCGCCATGTAAAAAAGGGAGTGTCTTATAGGCATTGCAAAATGATTGAGGTGACGTGTCAACAGAGAATGCGGACGCGGGAAAAACGGCGGCGGGCAACCGATAGAAGATGGATGAGGCAGTGTGATCCTGCGTTAATGCAGCAATTTACGTTATTTGACCTCCTATTTGATGCAATTGCTGCAAATGTAAATTATTTTCATCGATTTTTATCTTTTATCTATTGGATAGTCTGAAATTGATGCAGTTGTGCAGAATTCCCTGTAACGGAGTACACGTCATAAAGGAAGGCTGCAGTTTTGCAGTTTTCGGCGTGTCGAGCTTTGAGAATCAGGGGGGCTGTCTCACTGTAGTGAAATACTACTTGTGGGATCCCCCTCTCTTATTTCCCGCTTTTAGGCTTCCATTTCCCCGCCTTCGCCGAGGTTCAGCTGCCACAAAATTCCGAACCGATCTTCCACTTGTCCGTAGCGTTTGCTCCAGAATGTCTCTTGGAGCTCCATGACGACTTTGCCGCCGGCCTTCAGCTTGTCGTAAATCGACTGGAGCTGCTCCTCGCTCTCGAAAATCGCGGCGAGGCTGATATTGTTGCCGACCGTGAAAGGCATTCCCGGGAATACGTCCGAGAACATGACGTTGCTGCCCAAAATGTTGAGACGGGCATGCATCACCAGATGCTTGGCTTCCTCCGGAAGCGTAAAATCCGGGTGGGGCGGCACGTCGCTAAAGGTCATGATCTGCGGCTTGTCTGTGCCGAAGGCATCGGCATAGAACTCGACGGCTTCCCGGCAGTTCCCGTTAAAATTCAGATATGCATCTACGGACATGTGCTTCAACTCCTTTGTTCGATTGGATCTTCCTCGTATATTATTTGGCGGCAGAAAATCAATTATGCTATAAAAAAATAATTAAAATTTTAATAGTTCGTTCTCTAGTAAAAATTACCAGAGGTATAAATACAAATAACGGTGGCGTTCATGATGCCGTGCAGCATGACGGGCATCCACAGGGTGCCACTTGTTCCATAAAAAAGCGCGAACAGGCTGCCGGTTACGAAGGCATTCAGCATCAGCTCCGGGGCATGGCCGGCTCCGAAAATAAGCGCGCTTACGATGACGCCGGCCAAGACGCCGAAGCGGCTCCGCAAATAGCGGTAAATGACGCCTCGATTGACGACCTCTTCCACGAAGGGAGCAACGACAGATCCCATCATCAATGTCAGCTCGAAGGCGGACGACTCCGCCACCCCGGCCTTGGATGAACCTTCCGTCTACAGCACAGTAAACGTAAACCACAGCACAAGAAGCGAGATGCAATTGGCGAGAAGCGCCCAGGGCAGCAATTGCACCCAATCGTATCGCGTTGGCCTGCGAAAGCCAAAGGATGTCCAGGTTAATTGATATTTGCGGATGATGAACAGCCCGATCACGGCGAGTTGAATGATGTGGACGATAAAGGCCGCAGCGCTGCGGGCATAGGCGGGCGGGAGCCCCGGATTACTCCAGCGGGATGGCGAACGCGTTCATGACGGGAGCCGACAGCAGCAGCCTCCATATGACCAGGATGATCAGCACGTCGGTTCCCTTCCATGGCACGCTGCTTCGTTCATTGGCGCGAGGAGGGCGGATCAGAATGTTGCGCCTGGCGTATTCTCCTTTCGATGCTTTCGTATTATCGCGGACCATCGGTGTGTTGAACAGCGCTATTTCGAATATTTGCCATTATATCCGGCTCCGTTACGTCGCTTTCAATGAACAAACGGTGAACTTCGGTTTGTGCGAACGGCAATTGGGTAAAATTGGATTATATTGCTTGGCGGATAGAAGAGCACGAATGATTGACATAACACCAAATGGTTTCATATAATCGAAAAGCGAAACCATTCGGTATCATATTTTCGAATTTAAAGGAGAATGAGGATGGAAACCAACAACAACAATCAAGTTCCCGATATCCGGCAAACCATCGTGTTGAACGCGCCGATTCAAAAGGTGTGGGATGCTGTATCGACGGCGGAAGGCATTGCCTCCTGGTTCATGGATAATGATTTCGAGCCGCAGGCGGGACATGAGTTCCATATTCAATCCCCGTTCGGCCCTTCCCCGTGCAAAGTCATCGAGATTGAGGCGCCGCACCGGCTGTCCTTCGCGTGGGATACCGACGGCTGGGTCGTGACGTTCCTGTTGAAAGAGATGGGGGACCAGACCGAGTTCACGTTGATTCACGGCGGGTGGAAGGAAGCGGATGCGATTATCGGGAAGGCGAACGAGACAAGCGCCGTCATTCGCGATCGGATGAACCAGGGCTGGGTTGCGATCGTGCATCAACGGCTTCGCCAGGCGGTCGAGGGCTAAGTGTCATCGTCTGCGCCCAAATACGATGTATTTCAGGCGATCGCCGACCCAACCCGCAGGGAAGTTCTTCGCTTGCTGGCGGACAAAGAATTGCCGATTTCGCAGATTACGAGCCATTTTCCAATCAGCCGCACCGCCATTGCCAAGCATCTTCATATTTTGACCGAGGCCGATCTGGTAAGCGGACGGAAGGCGGGCCGGGAGAAGATCTACCGGCTGCACCCGGAGCCGCTGACGGAGCTGAAGGATTGGCTCTCCTTCTATGAGCGCTTCTGGAACAACAAGCTGTCGATCCTGAAGCATGTCGTGGAGCAGGAGGCGAGTTCCGGCTTGCCTGACGCGGCTGCGGAGAAGAAGGACAGGCACTGACATTCGCGTCAGTGCCTGTTCATATGGGGAGGGCGGAGGACTGCCGGCTCCTCGTGCAAGCAGCGGGATCAACATTCGCCTGGCTCACTTGGCCGTCCGAAAGGAGCTCCTGGACAGATAGGAAGCAAGACAGGCGACGATGGCGTTCGCGATGAGGAATAGCCACGGAATCGGCAAATGGTCCGCCCACAGGCATGACAAAAGCAAGCCAAGCGGCAGCGCCAGCTTCATGAACATCGAAGAGGTGCCTGCGACGCGGCCGAGCAAATGATTGGGCGTCGACTCCTGCGAATCGCCAAATACATGATATTGACGATAACGGTCGTGCATGCTCGGCAGGCTAACAGAATCGCGGGCTGCCACCAAGTCTCCGCGAAGAAAAAGAAGCAGAGCACAACCGCATCGATGCAGAGCATGGCATGGAAAATGGCGCCTCTTGTCCATTTGCTGCGCAGCAGCTTCAGTCCTTGCGCTCCGGCAATCCCCCCCGAAAGCCGAGATGGAAAACATCCACCCCACCTCCTTCGGCGTCGCTCCCAATTGATCTACCGTGTAGAAGACGAGAACGCCGATGACCAAGCTCGTGGCCAAATTGGTGAACAAGATGGTGATGGTCGGCGGAAGCAACGTCTTATTGCCGAACAGTTCGCTCATCCCCTTCTTCATATCCTGCCAAATGGTCTGTTCCCGCGCGCATTGAGGCGATGGCACCGGATCAAGCAGCAAAACAGTAACCGATAAGAGCAGCAGGCTGATCGCGTAAAGGAAGAACAGCCATTCGTAAGCAAGCCAAATGAAAAGGAAGCGGACGATGGACGGGCCGATAATCGAGAGTACCGTTCCCAGCAGCGTGAACCGGGCCTGGATATCCGTCATCCTCTCCCGGGGAAATAACTGCGGCACAATCGCATGCTTCGCATTGCCGAAGGTGTAGCTGACGGCCGACAGCAGAAAGCCGAACAGATAGAGCTGCCACAGATGGAGCGCATCGAGCCACAGCAGAAGCACAAGGAACGCAGCTAAGGCGGCTTGCAGCACGCTGGTCCACGCCATCATTTTCCGGCGGTTCATCCGATCGACCATCGCGCCGGCCAGCATGCCGAGCAGCTACGGGATCGTCAACTTCCCTGAGCTGCGCTGCGGCCTGGCCCTGGCCCGCCCGGGCATCGCCCTGCTTGGTACGGAACGCGACCAAGCGCAAGCGCCCGTCGATCTGCGTCCGGCCCCGTCGTGGAGGGCCAGGGTCACCATGGTCAAGCAGATGCAGGCAGACGAGCCTGTCGGGTACGGGCGCAAGTACAATACGAGGCCGGGGAGCGTCATTGCGACGGTGTCGATCGGCTATGCGGACGGCGTGCCTAGAGTTCTCGCGAACGATTACGAACGAGATCGTGAGCCGCATCGGGAAGCGAGTGGAGCGAATTTATCTATAGCATGAAAGGAACCGTCTCTAACATGAACGAATCTAACTCTAACATGTCCCCGCCTAATCGGACGGATCGGCCCCTAATCGGGAGGAAATGCCGCTTCCGGCGAATGTAACAAGGTTACTTGCAGATACCAGAGCGCCGCTCTTGCAGTCGGGCTCACTCCCCAGCAGTCGGCACCACTCCGCCAGTCCTGGCGATATGGGAGGAGAACTGTGGAGCGCATCATTGAGAGGAGCGACAACATGACGAAGGGCAAGCTGGCCCAAGATGCTAATACGGGCATCTCGTATCATCAGATTCAAGTCCAATCCCGTAATTTCGACGAGGAGCTGTGCCAGTGGGGCAAGGTTAATGTCGAGCAAGGAGCGGTGATCCATCCCGGTTACGTGACGTTCGACCCGATTGTGGACGGTCTATTCGGGGCGTGGGTGAAGCTGGCTCTCTGCGAACGGTTCGAGGCGGATCCGCTTGCCCAGCGGCGGATGGTCGTGCCTTCGATGTGCTGGAGGCGGACAAGCTGGAGGTGCTGTCCGTGCCGGACAACTTCCTAATCGAGCTTCCGCTGGAGCAGGGACGCTGCTATGCGTTGTATTACGAGGCATGTGTCGGGGATGAGGTATACTATAGACTGACCTTCGTGCCGGAGGAAGAGCGGGGGCAGGCGAGGTTCTTAATGGATGACGAATGGGGCGGCCAAGCGGGCGCGCTGCTGGCGGAAGGGCGACAATAAGCACGACATAGAGCAAGCAGTGTTCTCGTTGGAGGACGCGTAGCGGTGCTGCGGATCGCCGAGGCGATCGGCGGGCTGGACGCGTCCGTTTTGCGATGTCTTGACTTTCGGCGCGGTGCGGGATATGATAGATCATGTGAGTTAGTAATTTAGTAATCTAGTAAATGACTACTTTCGATATAGTTCAGATTGGATGGAGGAAATAGAAGATGAAAATTCCTACAAATCTAAAGCATAAGCCTGTCATTGTCTCGGAAAATTACGAGAATGTGGACGGACGTTATTCGGGACATTCCGATGCGAAGGGGCTCTCCTTGGGCTTGGCCCAATGGAATGACCGCGGCAAGGTCGATATCTCGGCCAAGGTATGGCGATATACCGGCGAGAAATGGTCCAGACAGTCGGAGGAGCTGCCGCTTCACCGCGTGCTCGACCTGGCGATTCTCGTATGCCGGAGCATGGTTCATTTTCGCGAAGCGTATCGTTATGAAGACCTGTACGATCCGGAGAATCCGGTGCTGGACCGCATCGGTTTGCAAGGAGATGCGATGACGGTGGCGGTATGCACTGACAACGAGAAGATTAAGGAAGATATCAAGCTGTTCAGCCAGGCGCTCAGCGACGACGACGAGCTGAATGGCGAGCGGCTGCGGACACTGTCCGCCCTGTTGAAGGAAATGGGGTATTGATTCGAATAAAGCATCCACGCCGCGTGAGAAGGGAGGAGCCGTCATGGGACTGGATAAACAGAGAAAGAAAGAGCTGGCCTCGGCCTACCAGAATTCGTTCCGGCCGATGGGCGTCTACCAGATTCGCAATGTGAAGAACGGGAAAATTCTCGTGGACGGCACGATGGATCTGGATGGAGCCAAAAACCGGCTCGAATTCATGAAGCAGACGAAGTTGAACAACATTCCGGAGCTGAAGCAGGATTGGGAGCTGTATGGCGGGGACTGCTTCGTATTCGAGGAGCTTGACCGGATCAAGCCGCGCGAAGAGAGCATCGCCGACCGTTCCGAATTGAAGAAATACCGGGACGAGGTGGACGCGCTGCGGGAGCTGTGGATCGAGAAGCTGCAGCCATTTGGAGATAAGGGATATAATAAACCGAAGCGCAAGCCTTAAGCGCAGGAACCGGCCGGAAGGCCGGTTTTTTGCTGTCCGGTGGAACGCATGGAGAGGGACGGCCGGGCGACAAGGCGCTGCTCCGATGGAAGAGAAGCCACCGCTTGCGCTGCCGTGCCTGGCGGGATGCTGGCGGGTCGAGTGAAAGCGTGGGGTAAAGCCTGGTGTAAGGCTTGGTGTAAGGCCAGGTGTAAAGTCCTGGTGCAGAGCCTGGCGTAAAGTCCTGGTGCAAACTTGGGGTAAAGTTCTGGTGCAAAACCTGGGGTAAAGTTCGGGTGCAGAGCCTGTGTATAGTCTGGAATAAAGCCAGGTGTGCAGCTAATCCTGCAAAATTACAGTAATTTATCGCGTTGGAGGGGGTATTTTCCAAAATTGATGCAAAAATACAGCAATTTTCTTGTTCTCACGAAATTGGAGCCGGAACAAGCTGAAATTGATGTAATTTTGCAGGATTCTAAGTAGCGTTAATCGGGTTTGAGGCAATTCCTGCGTTTTTGCAGCTTTTCTCCCGCTGGTAGGGCTGATGCCAGTAAGCTACTATGCAGGTATGTTGGTAAGGTGCTGCACTGGTAGGCTAGTAGGTTGCTAAGCTGCAATGCGAGTATGTCGCTATGCTAGTGGACTGCTAAGCTGAAAAGGGTGCTTAAAGGGTATATCTAGTAAACTACTACGCTAGTTAGCTACTAGGCTGGTAAACCTGCTATCTTGGTCAGCTATTATGCCACTATGCTGCTAAGCCCTGGTAAGCTGCTATGCCACTATGTCACTATGCTGATAAGCTGGTAGGCTGCTATGCTACTATGTCACTATGCTGATAAGCTATGCTACTTTGCCGTTATGCTGGCAGGACTGCAATGCCGTTATGCCGCTAAGCATCTACCTTCCCGCGTGTAAAGCGGATGTAACCAGAGTGCGAACAAAAGTCCTCACCGTTTCCGGAAATGCTGTCCGTTCACAGGGCGGCATTTTTTTAAATGCCTTTTCGCTTGGACTGGAGGAAATTCTTCCCTTGACATCTATATTTTTAGGTGTGCGATGTGTATTAGGTGTACTACATCATATAATACACAAGAAAGCAAGGAAGGCATCTGCAAGATGAGAGAGCAAGCCGTGCTGCAGCTGCGGGGCGTGACCAAAAAGAGAGGGAGCCGAACGATCGTGGATCATTTATCGTTCGACGTGCAGCCAGGGGAGGTGTTTGGATTCCTTGGGCCGAATGGAGCAGGCAAAACGACAACGATCCGTATGATCGTCGGTTTGATTTCGATAAGCGAAGGGGAGATCTTCGTTAACGGCCTTTCCGTGAAAAAGAATTTCGAGCAGGCCATGACCCATATTGGCGCCATTGTGGAAAATCCGGAAATGTATAAATTTCTTACGGGCTATCAAAATCTGATCTATTATGCAAGACGGCATGCTGGCGTGACGCCGGAACGGATCGCTTAAGTGGTTAAGCTGGTCGGCCTTCAGAACCGGATTCATGAGAAGGTGAAGCGTTATTCCCTCGGGATGAGGCAGCGGCTCGGGGTCGCGCAGACACTGCTGCATAAGCCCTCGGTCCTGATTCTTGACGAGCCGACGAACGGGCTTGATCCGGCCGGCATCCGAGAGCTGCACGATTATTTGCGGACGCTTGGCCGCCAGGAAGGGATTGCTGTTATTGTCTCATCACATTTGCTGTCTGAAATGGAGCTGATGTGCGATCGGGTGGAGGTCATTCAGGCGGGAAAGCTGATTGATGTGCGGTCCATGTATGCGCTGAAGAATGGAGCGGCGGCCGGGCACATTATGGTGGATGTCGAAGCGCCGGAAGCGGCGAAGGAGGCGCTGCATAAGCTGCTCCCGGACATCCGGATGACGGTCGTGGACGGGGCATTGCAGCTTGCCGCCGGACGAGAGCGGATACCTGAATTGACGAGAGCGTTGGTTCGGGCCGAGATTGATGTATTTGGCATTCGGATGGAGCAGCGGACATTGGAAGATCAATTTTTGGCCATGACAGGAGGAAAAGAAATTGTCTAGCTTATCAAGCCTGATTCGGAACGAGAACATGAAAATTTACCGCCGGCCGCGCACCTGGGCGATGATAGGCGTCTTCCTGGTTGCCCTTCTCATGTTGACCGGAATTTTGGAGCTCGATCAGAACCCCAATATACGACCCGACAATTGGCAGCAGCATCTGATGGAGTCGAATCAACGGCTGCAGCAGCAGATAAGCCAGCCTGACACAGACCCCGAGATGAAGCTTCGGCTCGAAAAGGTGCTCATCCTGAACCAGTACTATCTTGAACATCATATGAATCCTTATGAGATTACGTTGTGGAGCGTGGTCAACGTCTCGGCCAACCTGCTCGTCCTGATTACGCTTCTCACGGTCATTGTGTCCGCCGGTATGCTGGCCGCCGAATATTCATGGGGAACGATCAAGCTGCTGCTTGTCGGTCCGGCGTCCCGCACCAAAATTCTGTTCAGCAAATATATATCGACCATCCTTTTTGCATGCGCCTTGCTTGTGCTCAATTTCACGATTTCTTTTGCGCTGGGCGCTTGTTGGAGGGATTCGGGGACATAACCCGTCCGGCCCTTACGGTCGATCCGAGCGGGGCAGTACGGGAAGGCTTCATGCTGTGGCCAATTATCCAGCTTTACGGCCTGAAAACCGTTGAATTGCTTATGTATGTGACGACGGCGTTCATGATTTCGGCGGCTTTTCGGAGCTCGTCGATGGCGATCACCTTCTCGCTGCTGTTCATGCTCCTGGGCAATTCGATCGTCAGCTTGCTGAGCAAATATGAATGGGTGAAGTATTTGCTGTTCGCCAACGTCAATTTGAGCCAGTATGTGAACGGTACGCCGATTCGGCCCGACACGACGATGCTGTTCTCGGTATCGGCGCTGCTGGTCTACTTCGCGGAATTCCTTCTTATCTCTTGGCTTGTCTTTACGAGAAGGGATGTGGCAGGGTAGATGCAGCGGCTTAAGGGCTGCTGTGGAAAATAAAAACCCAACGTTGCGCAGGCACACGCAAAAGCCTCCCGCGCCACGAGGAGTGGAACAGGAGGCGTTATGCAGCAGGAGGGGGCCTCACTCAACAAGCCGCGTGTTCGGCGTTCACGCCGTCACTGGAATTGCAGCGGCAAAGAGACGAATCCGCGCATGAGAAAAGTGGGCTGCCATTCAAGCTGCTCGGGCGGCACGGCCAGCTTCATGCGGCTTCGGCGGCGCAAGAGCGTGCCGATCGCAATCCGTCCTTCCAGGCGGGCGAGGGGAGCACCCAAGCAATGATGGATACCCATTCCGAACGCGATATGATGGTTCCGCTCCCGGGCCAAAATCAGCCGATCCGGTTGCTTGAAGTACTCGGGATCGCGGTTGGCCGAGGCAAGCGCGACAAGCACCATGTCCCCTTGCGAGATGAGCTTGCCGTTCCATTCATAATCTTCTCCGATCCAGCGGTTCGTTGCGAATTCGACCGGGCCCATGAACCGGAGGAGTTCTTCGATGGCGGAATCCATTAAGGAAGGGGTGTTCCGAAGCGTCTCCAGCTCTTCCGGATGATTCAATAACGTGAATATGCTATTGCCAATCAGGTTTACCGTCGTTTCATGTCCGGCTATGATCAGCAGGAGAATCGTCGATACCAATTCCTTTTCCGACAAGGAGTCCCCTTCGGATTCCGCTTGCACCAGCAAGGATAACAAATCTTCCTTCGGATCTCGCCGGCGCTGCTCGATCAGGGCGGTGATATAGTCCGTAAATGCGTCTATCTCCGATTCGATTTGCTTATATTTCTCCGGCACATTGATGGCCGAGATGAGCGCATGAGACCATTGGCGGAACTGATCCCTCTCTTCGCTAGGGAGGCCCAGCATCTCGCTTATGACAATAATCGGAAGGGGATAGGCATAATCTTGAATCAGCTCCATGGAGGTCTGATCCTCCACTTGATCCAGCAGCCCATCCGCTATGCCCTGAATACGGTCCTTCAGCCTCTCGATCATGCGGGGGGTAAATGCTTTTTGCACGAGGCCGCGGAGGCGGGTATGATCCGGCGGATCCGAATTGAGCATATGTCTGGTCATCAGGTCCATTTGGGACGGCGGGAGTCCCATTTCATCGGGCGTGACGAATTGGAACAGATTTTTCTTCAAATGATCGGCTTTCAGCGCGGCTACGGCGTCCTTATAGCGGGTCACGATCCAGGCTGTCCTGCCGTTGGGCAGAGTAATGCGGTGAAGCGGATCATGCTCTCTGAGCTTCTCATACAGCGCATACGCATGATCTTTAAAATCGGATGAAAAAGGATTGAACGTCGGGATGGTTGGGCTTGTGGCCATTCGAGCGCCTCCTTCATTCATAGTTCATGGTTACCGGACAGGTATACCCATGCTTAATAATTATACCAGTAATATATGAATATGCCATCATGTACATATATTTCTTTTTTTTCGTGTGGCGCTCAACCTATTGGAGAAATGAGGAATCCAGGGCGACGGCAACCGTCCGGATGGAAAAGATGCAAAGCGGCGTTGGAGTTCATTTTGACCAATGAATATCCAGCGTTGATAACGTTGAAACGGAACATTCGTATGGAAATACTTGACTTCCCGGCATATCGAATTTATAGTAAGCAGTAATATAACTACTAGAAATGGGCTTGCCGGATTTCGCTCGGCTCCAGGAGAACGGTTCGCTTCGTTGTGAGCCGTTTTTCTGCCACTCTATTGTAGTGGTTAGTATAATAACGTCTAATAGAAGAGGAGAGAGCATCATTGACGAAAGAATTGTTTTTGGAAGATTGTTATCTGCAGGAATGCGAGGCGGCTGTGCTGGAAACGGTCGATGACAAAATCATCCTGGATCAGACCGTGCTGTATCCCGCAGGAGGAGGGCAGGAGCAGGATACCGGCATACTGGAGCAGGATGGGCGGACGTTCGAGGTCTACAGCGTAAAACGGGAGGGCGGCCGCATTGTCCACTATGTGAGGAACGGAGCGGACTTGAACCTTGGGCCGGTCCGCGTGCGTGTGAACTGGGAGCGCCGCTTGGGTCTGATGCGCCATCACACCCTGCTGCATGTGCTTGGCGCGGTGGTCTACCAAAAGTACGGCGCTTTGTGCACGGGCAATCAGATTTACCCCGATCGGGCGCGCATCGACTTCAACCAGCTTCAGGATCTGACGCCGGAGCAGCGGGACGATATCGTGAAGGAAGCGAATCGCATCATTGCGGCGGATGTTCCGATCTCTTACCGGACCGTCAGCAGAGAAGAGGCGGAGAATATTCCCGGCATGATTAAGACGGTTGTCAGTCTGCTGCCGCCCTCTGTCCGCGCCGTCCGTCTCGTAGCCATCGAATCCGTCGACGAGCAAGCATGCGGGGGCACCCATGTCCGAAGCACCGGAGAGATTGGCGGGATGGAGCTTACTGATATCAAGAGCAAGGGGAAAAATAATAAACGGCTGGAGGTAAGGGCGGTATAAGCCGGCTAATTATCAGTTGGACGAGCGGTCTTCCAGAGCCAGGCCGCCATTCTTTTGAGGTTCATGGCCGCAAACGTGGAAATTCTGCAAAATTACAGTTTTTTATTGAAATGAAGGGGGTATTCTTTGCAATTCCTGCGAAGCTGCAGGAATTCGGCTGTTGTAGCCGACTTGGAGCCGTAACGGGTTGAAATTGATGTATATTTGCAGGATTCGAAGGAGCGTTAAGCGGCTTTGAGGGAAATCCTGCATTGTTGCAGCTTCAGTGTTTCGTATGCTGGCTTGAACTCGTCGATGATCTCGATCGCATGCCATTTTATTGACGGCACTGTTTGTCGGCACTTCCGTGCCGGTTATGGCCGGCGTCCTGATGATTGTTGGCGTCGTTGCGGGTTGAATAATGTATCCTGGCAAGCCGCTATGATCGCGGCCACGCCGCCGGGGATGATCGGAACGGCGAGCGCTGCCCTTGCCGGCGGAACCGAGGGCTCTTATCCAGCAGAGCCCTCTTTTTTCTATCCATCAATTGTTAAAAAGTACAGTAAAATCTTTAATATATCGTTGGTGTTCATGCCGCGCATCCGTCATGTATGTTCATCTCGTAAGCACAATCCATGAGGCAAAGGAGATGGATAATGTTGAGTACGAGAAATCGAGGCAAGCGGATGCGGATCGCGGCATGCGCGCTGGCGGTGTTCATGGTGATGGGGCAGGCGGCCGCTGGGGCATACACCGCAGACGCATACGTCACTGGGGCATACGCTGCAGACGAATATGCCGCGGACAGCGGCTTCGCCGCCATCAAGACGCGGGCGCAAAGGGACCCCGGGAGCGGGACCGGGGCCCGGGCAGCTTCGCAGCATGATCTGGATGTAATCTACCGTGACCTGGGGGGATAACCTTCCGTAGCGGCCACCTACAATGGAGGCGTCGCCGCCATCGGGGACAACGCCTTCGTGCTGGCCGCCAACCCGGAGACGGCGCCGATTCTGGCGGCTGCCCATTACGGCGGCGGTCGGGTCGTCGTCGCCGGGGACGATTCTTACTTCAAATTTACCTCCGATATGACCGATGATCGCCGGACAGTCGCCCGCAATCTCCTCATCTGGGCAACCGAAGAAGCGGAACCTCTCACTTATCAGGATGCGCTTGATGACGCAGGCACACTTCCTCTGCTCACGGCGACAAGCAAGAGCTTTGCCGCAGATTCCCGTTACCCGCTCCAAGTCTTGACCAAGTGATCCTTCCATTCGTTCGAGCTCGATCCTGCCCGCTACCCGGTTGCCTATGTGGACGCGACGATGAAGCAGGACGAGATCGATGCGCTGGCTTCCTATGTGGAGCGGGGCGGCAGCATCGTCGTGGCGATGAAGGGATGGGTCATGGAGCAATATCCGAACGTGTTCCTGGGGGAGGCGTATCAGGGACGCACGGCCAAGCTGAACGAGGATTATCCGCTTCAAAGGCTGGTGAACAGGATGGGGCTCGGCCTGATGAACAATATTGCGACCACGAAGACAGAGACGTTCCCCAAGCTGACGGAAGAGGGGGTGAATCATTACCATGCCGCTGCTCTGGTTGATCAGGCGAAGCGGGTAGAAGCAGGGGAGTTGGATCCGAGTCAGCTTCAGATTGGCCCGGCGGGAGCCGAATCCGCAGCCCGTACGGCGGACTCCTCTATCTCATTCCGGCGAAGCCGCAGGCAGGCGTACGGAAGGACATCGCGATTGAGGGCGGAGTCGAGGCTCCTTATTATGTGCTCGGCCAGACGGCGGATGAAGAGTGGAGATCGGCCGTCAGCCAGCGCCCGGCGCCGTGGGCCGAGCTGCAAGGCCGCAGAATCATCCTGACGCTGCCGTCCGAATATGTGCGGAATCTCGGCGATCCGAAGCCATTGCTCGAGAAGTGGGATCGGATCGTGGATTACACGGATGGTGCACATTGCAGGATTCACTTGCCCGAATAGCGGGGTCTATGAAAATACTGTAGTTTTGCAGTTTTTTGGAGGGGAGAGGAGTAAATCGGCCGGACGAGCGCAAAGTGCGCAGTGCAAACGCAACTGGTCCTTACGCGCTCCGGACGCCGGGAAGGGGAGAGTGGAATACGTCCGCCGCGGCGCTTGCGATCCAGGAGTCGACAGGCACGATCGAGGCCGGCAAGAAGGCGGATCTGCTGGTTGTATCGCGCAATCCATTGGAGGATATCAAGGTGCTGGAGGATACGTCTGCGATTGAGCGAGTCTATGTGGGCGTGAAGTTAGGGGCGGGAGGCAAAGGTGCTGAAATAGGCGAGGCAAGGTGGAGTTAAAGGTTAGACAAGGCGCAGTGAAGGACCAGACAAAGGCAAAACGTAGCCGCAAAAAAGGCGAGTTGAAGAGGAAGGAAAAGCCGCGGGACAAACGGACGGAGGCGGCAGAGTCGGAAGCGGAACGGCAAAACCTCCGCGTCCACGGGGTCGTTGGACGGGAGGTTTTGCTGCGGCCGGTTAGTGGAATTGGACATCGATTCGCTTCTTGTTGTCTCCCTGCATTTTCTGCATTCGAACCTCCAGCACGCCGTTCTTATACGTGGCTGTCACGTTGTCGGGAGAAACTTGCGCCGGCAGGGCGATAGAACGATGGAAACGTCCCGACAACCGTTCCTGCCGGTGCATATGCTCTTCCTTCACTTCATTCACGCGTTGGATCGAACCGCTGATCGTCAGCATGTTTTGATCGACATCGATATGTACATCTTCTTGTTTCTCCAGGCCCGGAATGTCGCATGTGGCGACCACTTCCTGCTCCGTCTCATAGACATCGACGTTTAGATGGCCGAGGAACGGAGATCCTGCCTTGAAGGGAGCAAAATCATGGTCGAAGAACCGATCCAGCTCCCGCCGCATCGTTTCCAGATGGCGGAACGGCTCGTAGGGCACTAATGGCATATGGCGCAGCCTCCATTTCATGTAAGATTCATTCTTACTGTCACCAAAGCAAACGGAATTATTCATGCCTGCGCTTGCTCCGTTCCGGTTTTTGACGGGACGTGGCCTTTGCGGAAATCGTGAAATTCATGCAAAGATAAGCGGAGTATCCATCACGACCTCCAGCTCAACATAATGGGCAGGAGGCATTTTGTTATGTGGTAATTGCTTGCTTTGTTCTGAAAAAGGTGATACATTCGCATTAAACAATGATTTAAACATTATTTAATTGGAAGTATATTCAGCGTTTAAGTCATGGTTTGCTTCACCTCACCACGGCGGAAGCGGATAGGCAAGGATGAACGATCTTACATCAATTCAGAATAAGGAGGGGTTCGATGACATCGCCAGACCAGAGCAATGATACTAAAGAGAAGATTTTGCAGACGACATTGGACGTCATCAAGCGGGAAGGATTCGACAGCATGACGATTCGCAAGATCGCGTCCCGTTCCGGCACGAACATCGCGCTTGTCAATTACTATTTTGGTTCCAAGGATAAGCTGATCAACGAGGCGATCAAGGGCTTGCTGATTGGCTTCCGCGATACGTTCGATGTGCTGGATGAAGTGTCTGCGCCGCCGAAGGAGCGATTGAAATTATTTTTGGCACGCTATGTTCAGGTCATTCAGCAATATCCGCAGCTGGTGCTGCACACGATAGCCGCCGGCTCGGCGATGTTCGCGACCCAGCATGAGTATGGGGAATTTTTGCGGGCCACCGGATTTCATAAGCTGCAAAAGGTGTTGAGCGAGATGACGGGGGAGGAACGGCCGGACTTGTTAATGATGATGATTACGCAAATTTTCGGCGCCATTTTTCTCCCCGCATTAATGAAGCCGCTGCTTGAATCCGGGGCCGGAGTCAGGCAAGCTCCTATCGACCGGCAAATCGATTTCTTGTTTGAACGCTATTTTCCAGAACAGGGAGGGGCAAAGGAGCGGGGAAAATGAAATTTCTAAGAGATTATTGGCAGGATCTGGGTATCGTCGTCGCTTTTTTCGTATGCATTGGTTTATTGGTAAATGAAGCGCGCCTGCCGGAAATCGAGATCATTTTATGGCTCAGCTTTGTGGCGATATTGGTGCATCAATTTGAAGAATATCGGTGGCCGGGTTATTTCGGAGGGCTGTTTAACGGCGTTATATTTCGAAGCGAGCATCCGGAGCGCTACCCGCTGAATACGCACTCCGCCATGATCATCAACCTCGGCATCGCTTATCTGTTTTATCTTCTTCCCGTCTTTGTGCCGCATCTCATCTGGCTCGGGCTTGCCCCCGTCTTCATGGGCTTTTTCCAATTTATATGGCACGGCATCTTTGTCAACATCAAAGCCAAAACGATCTACAATCCCGGCTTGGGCACCGTTCTCCTGTTTCATTTTCCGATCGGCGGCTGGTATATCTATCATATCGTGACACACAACCTTGCAAGCGCGTGGGATTGGATTCTGGGCACGGTTTATTTTGTGATCGCCGTCTATATCTTCATCATCAAGGGGAATATGTGGCTGAAGGACGAACACTCGCCGTATGCGTTTACTCCGAAGCAGCTAGGCCCTTACAATTTGTCCGCAAAAACGAAAAACGTCGCGCGGTGATCGGGGCTTGCGAACGTTTGCTGAGGATACTCGCATGACAAGGTCCATCTTCTTCAGCCGTTCCATAATTAACGCGGCGTTAATGCCTGTGAGACTTTTTTACTTAAATAAGTTAAGCGTCGTAATAATGATCGGCATAGCGAACACATCAATCAGAAAGGCGCCGACAATCGGAACGATCAGGTACGCTTTGCGGGAAGGGCCGAAGCGCTCGGTGACCGCAGCCATGTTGGCCATCGCATTGGGCGTGGCGCCGAGGCCGTGGCCCGTGAAGCCTGCGACCATTACGGCGGCGTCATAGTTTTTGCCGAGCAGCCGGAACAAAATGAAAATACCGAACAGGACGATAAATACGACCTAGACCAGCACGATAACGAGGATCGGAAGCGCCAGATCGGCTACTTCCCACAGCTTGATGCTCATGAGCGCCATGGACAGGAAAATGCCAAGCGTGACGTCGCTAATCAGGTTGATGCTTTTCATATCGATCGCTTGTGGCTTGAATTTGTCGACGATGTTGCGGACGATGACGGCGACAAACATGGCTCCGACATAGCCGGGCAGGACGAAGCCCGTTGCCGAGGAGAACAGATCTCCCAAATAGGTCCCTAGCGCCATGCAGAAGGTGATGAGCAAGACTTGAATGAAGAAGGTATGGGTCGTGATTGGCTGCGCGTTTTCTTTTACGTCTGCAGCCTCTTCAGCGGCTTCGGCAGGTTTCAGATTGTATTTGCCCAGCAAATACTTTACGGTCGGGCCGCCGACCAAGCCGCCGGCGATAAGGCCGAACGTGGCCGCCGCGATTCCGATGGACAGTGCCGAAGGGATGCCCATCTCTTCTATGGTTTGTCCAAAAGCGGTTGCGGCCCCATGTCCGCCTTCCATGGACACGGCTCCGGCCATCATCCCGATCAGGGGATGGATGCCGAACAGCGAGGCGAGGGAGACGCCGATGACGTTTTGCGCCAGAGCGAGGAAGCCGCAGGCGAGCCAGTAGATGACGAGCAGCTTGCCGCCCAGCTTGATAAGCTGGAAGCTGGCGCCCAAGCCTACCGTGGTGAAGAACGTGAGCATGAACAGACTTTGGAGCGAGGTGTCCAATGTAATGGCTAACAGGCCCGTCGTCTTCAAAATCGTAGCGATAATGGCGAACAGCAGTCCCCCGACCACGGGGGCCGGAATGCAAAACCTTTGCAGCAAGCCTGTCTTTTTCACAATGAATGTCCCCAGTACGAGCAGCGCGACGGCCAAAAATATCGTGTTCACTTGATTAAGTGCCAGTGTCATCGTTGTCCCTCCCTAAAATGGCCATAATGGCTTCATTCGTCAAGTAAGCACCTAACTTCACGGTTTTTCCCTGTTCGTCTACGACCGGATTCACTTCGCAAATATCAAAAGAAAGCGCTTTCGAATGTGAGGCTGCCGTGCGAATCAGGCTGCGGACAATCATCGGCGTCAACCCGAATGGGGACGGGGCGCTGACTCCCGGCGCGAATGCCGCATTGATCACATCGGTGCACAGGGTAAGCATCACATAATCGTGCTGGTCGATAAATTCGTGCAAGGCGGATGTAATCTCATCCATCAGTCCTTCCTGCAGCTCTTCTTCCAAAATATAGCCCGCGCCAAGCTCGTCCGCCTTGTCGAACAGCTCCTGCGTATTGCCGAAGCGCTGGATGCCGAGCACAAAATAATGGCTGTTCTTGTCCTGTTCCAATATTTGGCGGAACATCGTTCCCGAGGAAGGCTGCCGGTCGTAGGCGCGTAAATCGAAATGAGCGTCAATGTTGATGATGCCCAGCGAAGCGTCTGCGCCGATATATTGGCGGACCCCTAAATAATGCCCATACAAGGTCTCATGGCCTCCGCCTAATATAATGGGAGCCGCCGCTGCGGACAGGATGCGGGAGACCGCACGGCCCAATGCTTCCTGGGCTTCTTCCAGCCGTTCGCCGATGCAGCTTATATTGCCCGCGTCGACAAGGCGTTGGCCTTCCTTCGCTCTCCAGGGGATGCTTGCGAGCGCCCGCCGGATCGCATTCGGCGCTTGTGCCGCGCCGACTCGGCCCTGATTCCGCCGCACGCCTTCCTCGCATTCAAAACCGATGATGGCGCAAGTCTTGGCAGAGGCAGTATGCCATGTATCCAGATCGATCGGTACCACGATTTGATGGTAGCGAAAGCAGCTTCTTCTCTCCGTATGATCCGTCCGTCCGGTCCACACATCAGATTCAACCTTATTTTGCAATTTTCCCATCCTCTCTCTATGTTCTGACTGCTATTCGGTTGTTTGTTTCATTATAAGATGACATTATTATAATTTAAAATATATAATATTAATAAATTAATAGTTTAGGGCTATAAATAGGAAAGGAAGATGGCGTTGGACATCAAGCAATTATTTTATTTCGTGACGGTTGCCGATCAGTTGAGCTACTCCAAAGCGGCGCAAAAACTGCATATTTCCCAGCCTTCGTTAAGCAACGCCATTAAAAATCTGGAGCATGAGGTCGGTTCGCCCTTGCTGGAGCGAAGCAACCGAAAAATAGAGCTGACGGACGCCGGCAAAGTGCTGTATGCCAAATCGCTTCAGCTCTTGTCCCAGATGAACATTTTGAAAAAGGAGATGCAAGAGGTAAGGCTGACAGGGAGCGGGGAGCTGATCATCGGCATGATCGAGTCGGTGAGGCATTGGGTTCCGAAGGTGATCCGCGAATATCAAGGCCGGTATCCTTCGATGCGGATCAAGCTGATCGAGGTGTTGAGCCGGAAGGCGGTCATCGATTCCTTGCGGAAATATCATACCCATCTCATCATCACCAATCAGTGCATTGAGGAGGAAGACATCGAATCGCTTCCTTTATATACGGAGAAATTAGTGCTTGTGCTGCACCGGGATCACCCCCTGTCCGCGAAGGAATCCATTACATTTGCAGAACTGGCCGAAGAGCCTTTTATTATTAGCATGGAGGGGTTCCAGACGAGGGAGGATATTTTGGAAGCCTTTGCGCTAGAACAAGTGTCTCCGAACATCCAATTTGAGATCGAACGCTTTGAGACCGCTTTGACCTTAGTGAGAGAAAATCTGGGGGTGGCCATCATCCCTGAAAATTATTTGGTTGAACCGCAAGATGACACGATTATCCGGAAAACGATGGATTCGCCTGCGCTCGAACGGACGGTGTATTTGACCTATATGAAAAACCGGTATTTGGCTCCCGCGGTCCAAAGCTTTTTGGAAGACATCCAGCGGAGCTTCGCCCCGGATCAAAAAGCCAACGTCTGACGGACGTTGGCTTGCGGCCTTGCGATGGAGCAAATCTCTCTAGCGCTGATAAATTTGCCGGTAGCGGGCCGGCGTGATGCGCTCGAATTTTTTGAATGTTATAATGAAGTAGCTCGGTTCGCTGAAGCCGAGATCGTTGCTGATCTGCGAGATGGACAGATCCGTCGTCTCCAGCAGCTGCTTGGCCCATTCCATCTTCAGGCGGGGAATGAACACGGAGAAGTTCTCCCCGGTCTCCTTCGTAAAGATGCGGCTGAAATAGCTCGGACTGACATGGCACAGGCTGGCCATATCGGCCAGCTTCACATTTTCGCTTTTATGCGTATAAATATAATCGAATGCCGGCTGCAGAATCGGATTGGACGATGCCGTTCTCTGCTGGGTCATGCTGCTGATGTGGCTGTCGATCAGCGTGTTTTCCAGTTCGCTTTTCATCGTCTGAATGCTGCGAAACGCCTGATCGGCGAAGGAATCAAGGATCGGGTTATTGCCGGTTAACGCTTGACGGTACATATCGATGGTCGCGTTTTTATGAATCGCTTCCTCTACAATATAATTGCATAGATGATACAGCATCTCCGAGATCGTCACCACTTCGTCATACGACAGGACCGGAAGCGAGTCGTATTCCTGCTCCAGGCTGCGGAACTTGGCGTTGGCGACGGCATTGGAGGGGCGCGTCACGATCTGCTCCAGCTCCATCGGGTTGTCGCGCAGCTTGACCTGTCCGGCCATGATCGCGCCCATATATTGAGTGTGAACGATTATCGGGATCGCGATATCGACAATATTGAAGTGGCAGAGGTAGATATAAGGCTTGTTCAGCCGCACCGCTTCCAGACCGCCCCGGGCGTCGCATTTTTGGCAGTACGGCGACAAGGCCTCGTCCTGGCGTATCGCCTGGCAGAAGCTTTGGCAGTGGCTGTGCTTCGTGACGGGCACGCCTTTATAGTCGGTCGTGATGACGGCCATTTTCGTAACGAGAGAGAGCGAGTCCTGCAGCGTCTGCCATTTTTCCATATCGATGATGCTGTCCAGATGAAAACGCGAGGTCATATCACTCATTCTCCTTCCGTACGCTCGGCCCTATTATAGCACATAATAATCGGATGACAGGACAAGATAATACTATTTTTGAATGAGAGGATAAGAAAATACGATAAGATAGCGCTTTATTTTGCAGGAATAGTGCCATGATCTTGTCCCGGGCCGCTACTATAATGGAAACGGAAGTACACATACGCAGAGGAGGATTACGCAAATGAGAAAAGCGTTTATCAGTCCAGCCAAATATGTACAAGGTGAAAATGAGCTGTTGAATCTGGGATATTTCATCAAGACCTTCGGAGAATCGGCTCTGCTGATTGCCCATGCCGATGATGTGCAGCGCGTCAAGCCGAAGCTTGAACATACGATGAAGACCTATGGAGTGACGCTAGTTGAGAGCGGTTTCAACGGGGAATGCTCCCGCCAGGAAGTGCAGCGGTTGAAGCAGCTTGCGGCGGAGCATAACTGTTCCTGCACGATCGGACTGGGCGGAGGCAAGGCGATCGACACCTCCAAATGCGTCGCGGAGGGCGAAGCGCTTATTATCGTGCCGACCATCGCGGCGACGGATGCGCCGACAAGCCATTCGGCCGTGCTGTATACGCCGGAGGGCGAGTTCGATGATTATGCTTATTTCAAGCAAAGCCCGACGGTCGTCATGATCGATACGACGGTAATCGCGAATGCGCCGACGCGCTTCCTGGTCGCCGGGATGGGGGATGCGCTGTCTACTTACTTCGAAGCAAGAGCGACGTCGAATTCGTATTCGCGAGTCAATGCAGGTCTGCCGTGCGGAGAGCAAGAGGGCGTTGGGCCGGCAATAGGCACCCGGGCCGCGCTGGCTCTGGCCAAGCTGTGCTATGAGACTTTGCTGGAGGATGGCGCTAAGGCCAAAGCGGCCTGCGACGCGAATCTGGTGACCCCTGCGCTTGAAAATATTGTGGAAACGAATATCCTGTTGTCCGGCCTGGGCTTCGAAAGCGGCGGTCTCGCGGCGGCTCATGCGATCCACAATGGCTTGACGGCGCTCGAGGGTACGCATCATTATTATCATGGGGAGAAAGTGGCCTTTACGACGCTGGTGCAATTGGTTCTGGAAAATGCGAGCACGGCGGAAATCAATGAGGTGCTGCAATTCTGTGTCAGCGTAGGCCTGCCGGTCTGTCTCGCCGATATCGGCGTGACGAGCGTGACGGATGAAGAGCTGCGGAATGTGGCGGCCAAAGCCTGCATCGCGGAAGAGTCGATTCATTCGATGCCGTTCCCGGTTAATGAAGATATGGTGGTGGCCGCGATTCGCGTCGCGGATAAGATCGGCCAGCAATTTAAGCAAAAGGGTGAATAATCGTGAAGAAGATCATCAATAAGCCGGAGACGCTCGTCCGGGAAATGTGCCGCGGACTGGTGCTTGCCCATCCAGAACTGGAGTTCATCAGCAAATACAAGATCGTGAAGAAGAGAGAGCTGAACGCGGACAAGGTCACCTTGATCAGCGGCGGAGGAAGCGGCCATGAGCCGGCGCATGCCGGCTTCGTCGGGCAGGGGATGCTCGATGTGGCGGTATGCGGCGACGTGTTCGCCTCCCCGTCCCAGATTCAGGTCTATCAAGCAATCAAGGCTTCCGCCAGCAACAAGGGCACGCTGCTCATCATCAAAAATTACAGCGGCGACATTATGAACTTCAAAAATGCGGCCCATCTCGCGGAAGAAGACGGAATCAAGGTCGATTATGTGAAGGTGGACGACGACATCGCGGTGGAGGACAGTCTGTATACGGTCGGCCGCCGAGGCGTGGCCGGAACGGTGCTCGTGCATAAGATCGCCGGCGCCGCCGCCGAAGCGGGCTTGGAATTGGCGGACGTGAAGGCAATCGCCCAACACGCGATCGACCGCACGCGAAGCATCGGCTTCGCCCTCACTTCCTGCACCGTCCCGGCCAAAGGGACTCCGACCTTCGAGCTGGGCGAGGAAGAAATCGAGTACGGCGTCGGCATACACGGCGAGCCCGGCATCCGCAGGGAGAAGATGCAGTCGGCGGATGAGCTGGCGAAGAAAATGGTGGCGGACCTGTTCCGCGACATGAAGCTGGACGATGGTTCCGCCGAGGAACTTGCGGTGCTGGTGAACGGCTTCGGCGGCTCGCCGCTGCAGGAATTGTATCTGTTGGCGAACGCGGTCGTGCGGGAAATCCGGAGTCGTCGCGTTTCCATCCTCAAGGTCTTCGTCGGAAACTATATGACGAGCATCGATATGGCGGGCGCCTCCGTGTCTCTGATGCGGCTGGATGATCAGTTGAAGAAGTATTTGGCGGCGAACTGCGATACCCCAGCGCTGCAGGTCAGCGGGCCGTTCGCTCCGCTGCCTGTCCAGGAGGAGGCTGCGGAGACGGCGGAGAAGCAAGCGGTGTCCTATCGCTGCGAGACGGATCCTGCCTATGCGAAAATTGAACGGAATGTGTTCTCGCTGAACAACTTGATCTATCTGACCGACAAGATGAGCGAGATTATTATCGAGAATGAAGTGGCCTTCTGCGAGCTCGATTCGCATGCCGGCGACGGCGACTTCGGCATGAGCGTCGCCAAAGGCTTCAAGCAATTGAAGCGCGAATGGCATGAGATTATGGCGTATCACGCCGGGAATATCGGCGAGTTCTTCCATGCCTGCTCCTTGGTCATTATGGAGCATTGCGGCGGCGCTTCCGGGCCGATCTGGGGCTCGGCGTTCCGGGCGGCCGGGAAATATGCCGGGGACCGCACCGAACTGACGGTTCCGGAATTCGCGGAGATGATGCAGGCGGTAGTCAAAGGGATTCAGGACACCGGCGAGCGTTCCTTCGGCCGCGGCGCGGTTGTCGGCGACAAGACGTTGATCGACGCGCTTGCTCCGTTCGCGGACGCCTGGGAGCGGAGCGCCGCAGCGGGCGACGATCTGAAGACCGCCGCGGCTGCTGCGGCGGAAGCCGCCGTCCAAGGGGCGAAGCATACAGAGACCATCGTCGCCCGGATGGGCCGGGCAGGCACGGTTGGCGAACGCAGCCTCGGCTACCCGGACGCCGGCGCTTATGCGCTCGGCGTGATTTTCACGGAGCTGGCGCGGGTGCTGGAGTAGGAACTGGCGTGCTGCAGCCCCTGCAGCTGTAGCTGCAGGGGCTGCAGCAGGTGCCATTCGCAGGTGCACAGGTGGAGTGCTGCTGGGCCTCCCAGGGGAAGTGCCGCGTCCGGGTGACAGTTGCTGCAAAACTACAGCATTTTCCTCCTTTGGGAGGCCGATTTGGTCAAAAAGCTGCACTGGTGCCACTAGCGTTGCATCGAGCGGTTAGTTCATAATCTAATTTCAATTAACATCAATATATGATATATATTTACATTTGCGATGTCCGCGCTAAGTCTAAAAAAGTCGAGCTGGAAACAGACCCTACGCGTTATCCATTATATGTAAAAATCGTTTTCGTTTGTCATTACGTCACAATCAGTCTCGGTTTCATCGACTTTGTTGCCTTTTTCGGACGTCTCCCATTTCGCTTTGGTCGACCTCTAGATGTTCGAGTCGGCTTGCGGTTGAGTGCAGCGATCAAATTTTCCCATGGTTTTTCCGCATAGATGCGAATCAACTGGAGGAGGTCCCATGTCGACTTTTTACAGTCCAGTGTTAATTTAATCAGCAAACAGAGAGCATACGCGATTAAAGCAATATACATTTGGTTCCAAATCGCTTCGGCCGTATAACCGTGGGGTTTTACCAATCGAATATGCTGCTTGACCCATTTAAAAAACAACTCAATATGCCAGCGATTTCGATAAATCTCGGCAATTTGATGTGCGGATAAGTCAAATCGATTCGTTACAATTCGATAGGTACGCCCTTGGTCATCCTTAAACTCAATCAAACGCAGAACCGCTGGCAGCTCCGGCATCGTCACATCAGCATCAAGGATAAACCCATTCTGCCTTTTGGGGAGGTCTCTTTTTCTGATGATCGTTAACCGGCTCTTTTGCTTGACGCGGCAAACAAATTTAATCTTATCCTCTACCCATTTCTGAAAATGGTCGTATACCTGGTATCCTCGGTCCATCACGTAGGTCGCATCTTTATCCACTGTAAATTCCAACACGACTTCATGATCGGCTACATCTTTGGTTGAAGCGACGATCTTGTCTGGATACATCGTTTTGGAGTCCGCAACGACCAAGGAGGTGTGCATCTTCACGCCATGGCTACTTTTGGAACAATAGGACCATTTCGCGAGAATGGGAGGTAGTGTAATTCCCGATGAATCGATTAGCTTGAGTTTCCCAATACCAGGCGTAATGCCGCGTTTCCCTTTTGTAAGTTGCTTGATTCGATCAATGAGCGAGAAAAAGAGCGTCTGAAGATACTCCATAGGCAGCCGTTTCAGCTTCCGCGATAGTTGAGAAGCGCTTATGCTCTTGAGACCCAGAAGATCTTGAAATTCAGGATTAGCCGCTACATGCTCTGACATGACTTTGTATGAGTCTCGTTGCTGAAGCTGTGCCTCTACAAATAAGAGTGTCGAAGAGCCGACAAACAGCTTTTGGGCCCGGTAATCCAATGACTCGTGTCGAGTAGAATGGACATGTAACCATTTTAGGCATTGACAAATGACGTTATGATTCGGTACGTTATCCATAAGAAATCTCCTTTGTTGAGGCGTTTTATGGATAACGTTAGGGTAACTCAACAATAGGAGATTTCTTTATTTTTGTCCATGAATATAGTTCAATAAGTTACAAATATAGAGACTTATGGGATAGAAATTTTCGTAAAAAGATTGATGCAACGCTAGGGCGTGTACGCAAACTATCGAAATAGCCAAATATCTGGTAAACTTATCCTATGAGAAGACGATATGAGATACGAGATGACCAATGGGAACGACTCAAAGACCTCTTGCCACCGGAACGGAAACCACAGGGTGGACGTCCGGCAATCGATAACCGAAAAATGTTCAATGCCATGCTTTGGGTGATTCGTTCTGGTGCGCCTTGGCGAGACTTGCCAGAGCATTATGGCTCCTGGAGCAGTGTCTACAGTCGTTTCCGCCGCTGGGAGAAAGCAGGCATCTTTGATCGAATGCTAGAGGTTCTGGCTGCCAATCCCGATGACGAAAGTGTTATGCTCGATGCTTCCATCGTTCGTGTTCACCAACACGGCGCGGGGGCAAAAGGGGGCAGCAATTCCAAGCCATCGGACGATCACGCGGAGGCTTAACCAGCAAGATTCATGCCGTTGTAGACGGCCTTGGCAATCCGCTACGCTTCGAAGTAACCGCAGGCAACATCAATGATTGTGTAACGGGTTATGAGATCCTGCAAACCCAAGACATACAAGGTAAACATGTTTTGGCGGATCGCGGATACGATACCGATAAAATCATTGCGCTTTTGGAAGAGAAACTGGCCCATTCCGTCATTCCCAGTAAGAAGAATCGCACGATCCAACGTACAACCGACTGGTGGTTGTATAAAGAGCGTCATCTGGTCGAATGCCTGTTCAACAAACTCAAACATAATCGTCGGCTGGCAACTCGGTACGATAAATTGGCCTGTACTTTTGTTGCCTTCTTAAAGCTGGCCTCTTCCATGATCTGGTTGGCTTAAGGTTTGCATACACGCCCTAGTGCACTGGTGCAGCTTTTTGACCTTTTTTATCCCGTTCGGGGCCGAAGTGGGGAAAATTCCTGCAGATTTGCAGGAATCAATTTCGGGTAGCTAGATGTCTTAGAGAATACTGCAGTGGTGCAGCAATTTTTAACTTTCGAGGGAACAAGTCGCATTAACAAGTGGCTTGTAGACAAATTTACGATTTATTTCTTTGAAGCTGCTGCATACAAAATGCATGTTATAGATGATGATATAGTTAGCCTCAATGATTTCCAGCAAAACGCACGAGAATCAAAAATTATGAATGGTGTTCATGCATCGTTTTCTGAAAGCATTGGAGACACTTCGATCTGCCTGCAGTTGGAGGAGGTGTCTTTTTTTCTATGTACGATGATATTTCCAATATTACACTCTGTAGGTATACTTAGGGTTGGCAAGCGTTGTGAGTGTGAATTTGGGAAGGTGGACTGAAGTGGAGTTGGCGTTAGGATTCGCATAGGATGCTAAGCTTGTACAATAGCCTGTAACCGTCCATTCGCTTTGCCATTCATTTCGCACGGCTCCTAGGTATAATTTCTATCATAGCAATACTGTCGTGAAGGTGAAGCGGTATGACGTCGCAAGTTTGCGTGATTTAGTGGTAGGGAACTACAGAAGAGAACTGGTGCGCGGGGTGCTCTATGTGCTGCTGGAGTATTCGGGGAATGTGAAATATGGATTCCCCCGCTGGTTAAGACTAATAATAAATTGAAAAGCTGATAACAATCTTAGGTGGTGATTAAAACTGCAGAGAAATATAATAATACTTATGCGGTAATTGTTGCAGTCGAAAATTATCAATTTGGAGTTAAAAAGGTTGATTACGCAAAAAATGATGCTCAACCAGTTCGACAGTGGTTAATCGATTATCTTAAAGTACCTCATGAAAATATTAAGATATGGCTAGACGTCGATGCAACAAAATCAGCACTGACGGAAGAGCTTCGATATGAAATATCCCGGCTAAATGAGAGTGATCAGTTTATTTTTTATTATGCTGGTCATGGATTCTTTGATTCTGGATATAACAAAATAATTTGCTAATAATATCATCGATAATAACTCAAATGAAAGGTCAATATCACATAGGTTGGCTATTCATTTGGGGGCGGTATTTTATGAATGGGATGTTGATGTAGAGTACAACAGAAATCTTAATGATATTAAGAAATTCAATGAACTAACAATGAAACTAATACACGAACTAAGTGATAATCAAGACTTTTTAACCGGGAAGAAGTCAGTATTTCCAGATATTATTGTACATAAAAGAGGAACAAGTAATAATCTTATTGCCATTGAGGTAAAAAAAGCAAATGTGTCAGAGAGACTTGAAAAATATGATATTGAAAAGATTAAAGGATATATACTGGATAATTCATTGAACTACAAATATGCTGTTTTTATTAAACTAGGATTACCAAATGACCGTAAAAAATTTAGTTTAGTCTTGAAGAGTAGAGAGGAAGTGCAACAGGAGTATCTCAAGGAGAGTTGAACTTCGGATAACACCGTATCTATGCTGCGGGCTTTGCCCTTGCTTCTCAAGAAGCGTTAACAAAGAAATTGAATCAGCGAACAAACAACCCTGCGAGGCGAAGTCCGTCGGACACGGTCGCTGACGCTCCTTTAAGCCACTCGGGCTCGTAGATACAAGAACGTTATAGGAAATCAGCACAAGAAATTATAAAAATTCAAAACCTCTTTATGGTCTGCTGCAAAGGATTTACCCTGCAGGAAAGTGCACGGAATGTCGGGAGGAACGAATACCGTTTCTGCTATGCTTTGGTTAATGAGGGGAGGCGTTATCATGGATATGCTGGCGCGACTGAACGAGGCCTTGAGCTATATCGAGGAGAACTTGACGAAGACTGTGGACTATAAGGAGGCCGCGAGGATTGCCTGCTGTTCGGAATATCATTTTACACGCATGTTCTCCTTTCTTGCAGGCATTACCCTGTCGGAATACATCCGCCGCAGACGGCTGACGCTAGCAGCATTAGAATTAAGTCATAGTGACATCAAGATCATCGATGTTGCTTTGAAATACGGATATACCTCACCGGATTCATTTACTAGAGCATTCCAAAGTATGCATGGGGTTACTCCCTCGGAAGCCAGGTTCCATGGACAGTCTCTCAAAGCCTTCCCTCGGATGACATTTCAGTTGACCATTAAGGGAGGAAGTGAAATGAACTACCGCATTGAAGAGAAAGAGGCTTTTCGTATCGTTGGGATCAAAAAGAGAGTGCCTATGATATTCCATGGGGTGAATCCGGAGATTGCCTCGATGGTGAAAGATTTAACGCCAGAATTTATTAAAATGATTAAGGGGTTGTCGAATATTCAGCCTTCGGGACTGATTAGTGCTTCTACGAATTTTAGTGAAGGACGGATGGAGGAGAAAGGGGAACTCGATCACTACATTGGTGCGGCCACGACGAAAGAGGCTCCGGAAGGCTTGGCGTCACTGGAGGTACCGGCTTCCACATGGGCTGTATTCACGGCCGTCGGCTCTTATCCACTTGCACTTCAGGAGGTTTGGGGACGCATCTATTCAGAATGGTTTCCGTCCTCAGACTATGAGCTAAGCAAGGGACCGGAAATCCTGTGGAACGAGCACAAGGATGTAACTTCACCAAATTTCAAAAGTGAAATATGGATACCTATTAAGAAAAAGTAAGGGGAAATGTGCTCGGCAGCGCATAGGGAAATAACTCTCGTTCCTTGAGGGGAATGGACGTTTTCAAAGAAGGCGCTGACATCCTATAACACCGTAATTCACGCAATGGGGCTACCGCCCCTTGGTTGACAGATGTATAATCATGGAAGAAGGTCGGTCAACAAACGACCCAGTCTAAAGATAAGAACTATCTAAGGCTGGGTCGTTACGTCTATTACCATAAGAGAAATCTACTCTTTTCAGTATCGACGCAATGGATGTTTTCGGTTAATAGGACTAATCTATTATAAATGGAAGTACGACGATAGTATCAAATCGTTTATTTCCTGGCCTCGTTTGGAGATATCCGCCGTATTTTTGGGCTACTCGCTGGATGTTGCTCAACCCGATTCCATGCAAGTCAAGATTGTTTTTACACGTGCGTTCCAAAAAGTGGTTTTGCCCTCGTCGTGCATTTATGACTTGAATGAACAAAGCTTGCGAGTTCGAGGATATATTCAAGTGGATAAACCTGTCTTCCATTTTAGGAACAAGCCGAGCGGCTTCAATTGCATTGTCCAGCACATTTCCTAGTACGATACATAAATCATAACGGTCCAGAAAAATATCTGACGCGACAATTCGTATGTCGTGTGTCATCGCTATGCCGCTATCATATGCGATATCAAGCGAATGGCTGACTAGGGCGTCAATAACAAGGTTTCCTGTTGTAATACGTAAATTGGCGGAATTCATGTGTTCTAACATTTGATTGAGATGCGCGATGGCTTCCTCGTCCCGCTGCTCCTGAATGCAAGCGCGGATGAATACTAAATGTTTTTTGGTATCATGTAGGATGCGTTTCAGGATTTTGAAGGAATGAACCATTTTTTCACCGTTATTGTGCTGATACTCTATTTGCTTTTGCAGTTGCCGGTTTTCATCTGCCAACCGTTTTTTTTCCATTAGACGATTAAATAGGGCTTGCTGAACAATCATTTTTCAAAGGTTTTACAAGGATTTCTGGACTCTAACTCGAAATAAAATGCAAGGAGAATGCGAATTTCTTGCAAAAAATCGTGCACGTGGAGTGAGCCGACATGTATCGTAGAACCGAAAGCCAGCTTCAGTTGTTCGAAGATTTCTACTTGCCGTTTGGCGGTAAATTAAATAAGGAGAACCGTTGGGTGCAACTGGCCGCTATCATCCCGTGGTGGCGGGCAGAAGAATTCTACGCGAAGTCGTTCAAGAAATCAATGCGCGGTCAGATCCCTTTGTCTGTTCGTATGGCTTTGGGAGCGCTGTACATTCAGGAACGTATGCAGCTCGATGATCGAGAGACGGTCCAGCAGATCACCGAAAATCCGTACTACCAGTACTTCCTTGGGCTGCCGGCGTTCCAAGATAAGCCTCCGTTTCATCACTCGCTGTTGACCCATTTCCGCAAGCGATTGGGTGCGGATGTCATTGAACGAATCAACGATTGGATTTTGGAAGAGGACGCAGAGCGAAAGAAGCAGGAACAAAACAAGAACGATCCTCAAGATCCTCCAGGCAGCGGCCATGGCTCTGATGGAACATCCGTTAATGAAGACGGCAAAAGCAAAGAGAAACCATGCAACAAAGGCACCTTGATGCTCGACGCGACCTGCGCACCGGCCGACATCTCGTATCCGACCGATTTGAAATTATTGAACGAGGCGCGGGAAAAACTCGAAGCGATCATCGATGTTCTGCACGAGCCTTTCGTCGGGAAGGCCAAGAAACCGAGAACGTATCGTCAAACCGCCCGCAAACGCTACCTCGAGATCGCCAAGAAACGGCGAACGGGTGCCAAAGCCATCCGGAAAGCGGTTGGCAAACAGCTTCGTTATGTTTCGCGTAATCTTCGCATCATCGAAATGCTGGCAGCGAAAAGCAGCTTGAATCAACTGGGTTCGCAGCAGTATCGGCAATTGCTCGTCATTTCCGAGCTGTATCGTCAACAGCAAGAGATGTACGACAAACGGACACACTCGGTGGAAGATCGAATCGTCAGTCTTTCCCAACCGCATGTACGGCCGATTGTCCGCGGGAAAGTGAATGCTCCCGTCGAGTTTGGAGCAAAGCTGGCGATCAGTCTGGTGGATGGTTACGCTCGGATGGAGAAGCTGTCCTGGGATAACTTCAACGAAAGCATGACACTGAAAGCTTCCGTGGAGTCGTTCGTCCAGCGATATGGGTGTTATCCGGAAGCCATTCTAGCCGACCAAATCTACCGAAACCGGGAGAACCTTCGCTATTGTAAGGAGCACGGCATCCGTCTGAGTGGTCCAAACTTAGGACGTCCGAAGAAAGAAGCGGAACCAGAACGGAACCAGGCCAGACAGGATGCTTCAACGCGTAACGCGATCGAAGGAAAATTCGGAGAAGGCAAACGCTCCTACGGACTGGGGCGTATTCGAGCACGCCTTCGAGAGACAAGCGAAACGGTCATTGCTCTACAACTGCTTGTTATGAATCTCGAACGCAAGCTGCGCGTTCTCTTTTTGCCGATTTTCAGACTGTTGCTGAATCTGTGCCGTCAGCCTCTGTGGCCTAAAAGGCAATATGTTCAGCAAGCCCTAAATAGAAAGACGATAAGAAAATTAATTCCGATAATGCCTATAACGGAAAATGGGTATAGCCAATTACGATGAGCATAGAAAAAAGTTGTCTTTAGTATGATAAAGTTAAACAAAATTACGCATAGGACGGCAAAATAACTGGCCTTTTCCAACTGACAAGTGTATCTTCTACATTTGATCACCTGCAGTATGATGATCAAATACAACATAATGAATGAAGAAGCAGCCAAGAGTAAAAACCGGGTTTCTGATGTAGTTAAATCGTTCGTGTTTTCCAGTCCTTGAAAAAACAAGATAAGCTGATACGACAGCCATTCCGCGATGAAGTCCAGGAGAAGATATAAGAAAGAGAACAAAACTCGGTACTTCATTGGCGCTGAGTAGAGAAGGGAGATAAGGAGAAAAATTGAAAATAACAATAATCCTGTGATTAGAACCGGTAAAAATGACATGGATGAAAAGAATATAATCCCTCCAGCTACTGTATAAGCAAGCCTGATGATCCAATTTTTTTTATCCGATGCGTAGAACAGAACTGTAAAGTACCGGTAAAGCAAATATAGTTCCAAAGAAGTTGTTCCTATGAAAAATTCAAACGGCATGAAGTTACCCCCGACCGTTGAATTGGGCAACTCTGTACCTGATATACGCTTCATGAATCCCCTTCTTATAGGAACGCCCCAACGGAAATGACTCCTTATTGGACATGAACACGGTATCGGAAGTGAATTTGTGTACATACTCTAGATTGATAATTATCGAACGATAAATCTGATAAAAAAAAGCATTTAGTTTGCTCGTAAAATCAGCCAATGTGCATACCGTGGTGAAGCGTCGCTCGATTGTGATCACTTCCACGTGTCTTTTATCAATCTTTACAATTGCAATGATGTCCGAGGCTCGCAATACGATTTCACCTGCATCCGTCTTGACTATTACATATTGGCGAATTGCGGCATTAATATAGTCACATAATCTCCCCATTATCACCTGAAACTGCTCATAGGCCACAGGCTTGATCATGTAATGAAATGGTTGTACATCAAAGCTGTCGATCATATACTGCGGATAATGAGTCGTATAAATGATTTGCACTTCCCGATCCGGCAATGAACGGATTGTCCTCGCCGTCTCGATCCCATCCATCCCCTCCATTTCCACGTCCAGCATCAGGACATGAAATGTATATCGGCCATGCTGTTTATAATGCTGCAATAATGCCTCTCCTGAAAAAAAGTAATATATTTCGAAGTTGTTGGATGTATCTTCAGATAATTGAGCAAAAAACGTTTGGAATTGCTGATGCTCTTTCATTGAATCATCACAGATTGCTACTTTTAACAAGCGAATTTCTCCCCCTTATTTTTTCTGTGAAAATCCAAACGCACTCATGAACGATTATCGTCTTTAAAAAGCTGCAGTTTTCTGAGAAATGACCATAAGATGCCCGGTCCACCTTCTTTGAAGGGGCCTTGTTTAAAATCGCTATGTTTCGTCAATGCTGTAAGGTTAGTTGATCTGCATGAGTGGTGCTTGTGGTCCACCTTCGATGTAAATTTGTTTGTTCTTCAGCATGTGGTAAGCAATGATAAGTATCTTACGTGAAATGGCAATGCAAGCTTTTTTCTTTCCTCGTCGTGAAGCAATCTTCCAGAACTTTGTTGCCAAGACCGTGTTTCGTGAGCGAGCGATTGCCCAAGACGCTTCGCATAGTGTCACTTTTGCATGAGGATTGCCTTTTACGCTTTTTGTACTTTTTTTTTGCCTGCACTCTCGTGGTTGCCGGGTGCTACGCCAGCCCAAGAGGCAAGGTGATCTGCGGATGGAAATTGCTCCATATCGGCCCCGATTTCTGCAAGGAGTGCTGCAGCTGTTCGTTCGCTAACACCTGGAATGGTCTGAAGCAGTTCGTACTCCGTCCGATAGGGCTCCAAGTGATCGTTAATTTCGGCTTCCAACCGAGCAATGGACTTCTCTAAGTATTCGATATGCTCCCAACAATCTTTAATCAATCGAATTTGATGCGGGGTCATCGTGCCAAAAAGAGAGTCAGTAACTTCACTTTTTTTGTTCTTGATCGAACCCTTGACGCTCGCTTCAACATCTTCCGCGTCAACGTAACCTTTTTCGATTAAGCGTTGCAACAAACTGCGCCCGGATACACCGAATACGTCTGAGATGACACTGCCTAGCTTGACGTTACCTGCTTCAAGATACTTCTGGATTCGGTTTTTCTCCGCTGTTAGGGAGCCGATTCGTTTTTTTCGAAGTCGGCAGAGGTCCCGTAGCTCCCTTAAGTCCTCGGATGGCACAAAGCTGGGCTCAATTAGACCGACTCGAAGCAGCTTCGCGATCCATTCGGCATCACAAACATCCGTCTTGCGGCCAGGAACATTCTTAATGCGCTGCGCATTCGCCAGTACGACGGTGAAGTAGCCTTCAAGGATGTTGTAGACAGGTTTCCAATAGATTCCCGTGCTCTCCATTGCGATGTGTGTAACGCCTTGGGACTCCAGGTACTTAAGCAGTTCGAAAAGATGTTTGGTCATCGTTCCAAAGGTTCGGATCTCGCTGTGGGCCTCCCCCGCAGCATCTGTGGTCATCACACAAACGACGATTGTCTCTTGGTGAACGTCCATTCCAGCACAGCGTTCAAGCAATACTTCCATCTTGGCTTCCCTCCATAACTGAAATGCATGACGGCGGATGAATTCGAGCTTGAGCATTTTTCTGTTCGCGGTTCTCTGATTGGGCATACAGAGCCAGCACAGGTTTGTACACAGAACTCATCCTCAACAGTTTATTTGTCGGGGTTACACCACCATTAAAAAGAACGTGTTTCGCGTCATGTAGTAGCAGTATGGGAAATAGGTCCGACCACTAAACCCTCGCTATTTTCATGCTAGGTTTGCGAACGAGAGTTCATGAATGTTTATTTAATACCCTTATAATTACATTATACCAATATATTACTATATAGCAACTTGTCCTTCTATCAACTGTAGAAAAAACACTCTTGCATAAAGAAAAAGCATTAAAAAAGGAATAAAACCTTACACGAACGTGCAGTAGATACCCTGAAATATGCAATATATCCAGAATTATTTATTAATGGATCTACATGTGTTATATTGGGTCTAGCAATAAGAAAGGAGGTGAAAAAATGGCTCAATGTCCTTCAGGTTACTGGGGTACTGGGAATTCCTATGGTGCAGAATACTGTGACGGTAAAAAGTGTTCGCTTTTCAGTAGTCAGCGTACTTATCAGCGTCATGTGTACCTTCGTTGTCAAAACAGCTCAGGAAAGATTCAAGATGTTTATTCCCACACGGAAAAGATCAGATGTTGTTAACTGAAAGCAGAATTAATAAGTAACAAAAATGGGGTATAATAGCTTAGGTTGTTGCGGCCTGGCTATTATACCCGTCTAATTAATGGGGGATAAAATGAGGGAGATCATAAAAACGCAAACTCATCATAAATTCCTGAAAAGCGAGCATCGCAATATTCCGGGTCTTGGTGATTATCTGCCTTCGTTTTGCGTGGACGACAAGATGAATGTCTACGAATATATTACGGACTATCTTATTGTTGTCGTCCTCTCCACAACTTGTTCTCCTTGCCGGGAAGCTTTGGAGGTAGTATATGAGTTCGTGAATAAGACGCCGAATGTAAATATGATTATGTTGATAGATACGGATAATGAAAGTTTCCTACAAGTAAAAGAGCTTTTCGAAGACAAAATGAATGTCTTTATTGCTTCAGAAGAAAAAATAAGAACTTATTTCCAGGGCGTGCCTTGGGGATTGAGTTTGAATGCTCACGGTCAAATTGTGGGGTCTTATCCATTTGACAATCTGGAATGGTTTGAGAAAATTATTTATCCTGTAAAAAATTTAATTTTGAAATAAAAATAAATCTTATCATTTGGAAGGAGGAGATAGCATGCAAAGCAAACTGGATAGAATTTTCAGAGCAAAAGCGGGAGATAGTGATGAATTCATGAAGAACTATTCCGTTGGCGATCTTTTTCCGTCTGAACCTATTGTTCTGGGTGGTGAGGAGCGCTCTTTGTTTTGTTTTATCTCTCTGCATTGTTTAGATTGCGTCGATTTATTGCCGCACTTGAAAAAACTGAGTGAAGTTTTTTCAGGAGAATTTATTCTATTTACAGACGCTAGTCATGAAGAAAATCTGGAAATAGCAGCGCACTTCGGTTATAAGTTTAAGCTTATTTCCTGTACAAAAGAAGATTTTACGATGAAATACCGCATCTATTTAGGGCTTGCTGAACAATCATTTTTCAAAGGTTTTACAAGGATTTCTGGACTCTAACTCGAAATAAAATGCAAGGAAAATGCGAATTTCTTGCAAAAAATCGTGCACGTGGAGTGAACCAACATGTATCGTAGAACCGAAAGCCAGCTTCAGTTGTTCGAAGATTTCTACTTGCCGTTTGGCGGTAAATTAAATAAGGAGAACCGTTGGGTTCAACTGGCCGCTATCATCCCGTGGTGGCGGGCAGAAGAATTCTACGCGAAGTCGTTCAAGAAATCAATGCGCGGCCAGATCCCCTTGTCTGTTCGTATGGCTTTGGGAGCGCTGTACATTCAGGAACGTATGCAGCTCGATGATCGAGAGACGGTCCAGCAGATCACCGAAAATCCGTACTACCAGTACTTCCTTGGGCTGCCGGCGTTCCAAGATAAGCCTCCGTTCCATCACTCGCTGTTGACCCATTTCCGCAAGCGATTGGGTGCGGATGTCATTGAACGAATCAACGATTGGATTTTGGAAGAGGACGCAGAGCGAAAGAAGCAGGAACAAAACAAGAGCGATCCTCAAGATCCTCCAGGCAGCGGCCATGGCTCTGATGGAACATCCGTTAATGAAGACGGCAAAAGCAAAGAGAAACCATGCAACAAAGGCACCTTGATGCTCGACGCGACCTGCGCACCGGCCGACATCTCGTATCCGACCGATTTGAAATTATTGAACGAGGCGCGGGAAAAACTCGAAGCGATCATCGATGTTCTGCACGAGCCTTTCGTCGGGAAGGCCAAGAAACCGAGAACGTATCGTCAAACCGCCCGCAAATGCTACCTCGAGATCGCCAAGAAACGGCGAACGGGTGCCAAATCCATCCGGAAAGCGGTTGGCAAACAGCTTCGTTATGTTTCGCGTAATCTTGGCATCATCGAAATGCTGGCAGCGAAAAGCAGCTTGAATCAACTGGGTTCGCAGCAGTATCGGCAATTGCTCGTCATTTCCGAGCTGTATCGTCAACAGCAAGAGATGTACGACAAACGGACACACTCGGTGGAAGATCGAATCGTCAGTCTTTCCCAACCGCATGTACGGCCGATTGTCCGCGGGAAAGTGAATGCTCCCGTCGAGTTTGGGGCAAAGCTGGCGATCAGTCTGGTGGACGGTTACGCTCGAATGGAGAAGCTGTCCTGGGATAACTTCAACGAAAGCATGACACTGAAAGCTTCCGTGGAGTCGTTCGTCCAGCGATATGGATGTTATCCGGAAGCCATTCTAGCCGACCAAATCTACCGAAACCGGGAGAACCTTCGCTATTGTAAGGAGCACGGCATCCGTCTGAGTGGTCCAAACTTAGGACGTCCGAAGAAAGAAGCGGAACCCGATCGGAACCAGGCCAGACAGGATGCTTCAACGCGTAACGCGATCGAAGGAAAATTCGGAGAAGGCAAACGCTCCTACGGACTGGGGCGTATTCGAGCACGCCTTCGAGAGACAAGCGAAACGGTCATTGCTCTGCAACTGCTTGTTATGAATCTCGAACGCAAGCTGCGCGTTCTCTTTTTGCCGATTTTCAGACTGCTGCTGAATCTGTGCCGTCAGCCTCTGTGGCCTAAAAGGCAATATGTTCAGCAAGCCCTATTTAACACCTTATATTTATTTATTGGATTCGAATTCAGTCGTTATTGGAGCTCATAATGTTCAAAATGAAGCCGAACTTATGCGATTGCTCCAAAGCTGGAGTCTATTGAAGCCGCTAGCATCAACTGAAGCTGGTGATCCGGAATGAGACAGCCTGCTGTAGAGGGAGTCATTTTGGCAGCTCAAAAGGTTCATTTTGATTACGAGCGTAAGTCTCATAGCATTGATAATGTCCTGAATTCATTAGAAGTAGATGTTTTGCCGTCTATTGCGCTTGTTGATGTATGGGGGAAGTTATTGTTCTCCGGTGTGAGTGAGATTGGCATTTGGATTACGGTGATGAATCCAGAAGATGAAGTGATGCTGATCACAGAAAAAAGCCTCATGTCAAATATACGGGATTCCCTTATGACGCCTGGAATTGATTTCTCGATGAGTATTCGGTTTTTGGCGAATATGGAGGGGAACTACAAGATACAGTTATGCTCGGAAAACAAAGAGATTTTCATATATCCTTTATATATAAGCTGTCAGAAACAATTTGGAGCAAATTTTTAAAAAAACTGTTGCAGAGGATTAAATGTCCCAATGACTATAATAAAAGAAAAAAAAGCAGATACTGTTCTTTTTATGCTTCGTCGAATCATACCTGTCACGATAAAGGTATTTCCGGGTCTAATGGCAATGCTCATCTTTATAGTGCTTATTCAGTCCGCTATTCCTCTTTTGCAAGTTTTTGTAACCACGAAATTAATCAATACGATTCAGCAGTTAATTGAAGGGAATACGCCGTTATTGATAGTGATTGCATGGCTAGCCATCGAGGGGGGCATTAGTATTGTGGCAGCTACCATGTTATTGTTTGAACAGTTGCTGCAAAAAAAAATGAATTTTAAAATTAGTTTCTTTTTCGAAAAATTAGTGCTGGAGAAGACGGAGAAGTTGTCTCTGATTCATTACGAGCTTCCTCATTCCTATGATCTTTTGGCCCAAACGAATGGCGCGGGAGATAGGGGGCTCCAGATAATTATGTCATTCAGTACGATCTGTATGTATTCGATTACAATTATAGGCTACATGATAACTTTGTTTCAGTATAGCTGGATTTTGCCTCTATCCGTCATTGTCCTTGCTGTTCCCAATATTATTTTAAATATTAGAGTCAGCGAACAAAGGTATGGGCAAATGCTGTTACAATCTCCAAACTCCCGAAAAGCATCTTATATCACACAGCTATTCAAAGGAAGAGATTCGATAAAAGAAATTAAACTGTATCAAACAAACAAATACCTTTTAGAGAAGTGGGTATCCATCTATTGGAAGCAAGCGAATGAAAAGTACAATTTAGAGAAAAAGGCCGGGATAATGGGTTTCAGCTTTGATAGCATAGGAGTGCTATCCATATTAGTCGCATCTGCCATACTGATTCATATCTCTTCCACAGGAAAATTGAGTCTAGGGGAGTATGTTGCCTTAACAATAGCGATCTCAACATCATATGGAATGATCAAAACGATAGCAAATAATTTTTCTAAAATGTATGAGGATTCTCTCTTTGCAAAAAAACTGTACTCATTTCTTGATCTGCCTGAAGAAGAAGGAATCAATAGCGGACAAAAATTCCCGGAAAAACTGTCGATTGGAATTGAGATTAGAAATTTGTCGTTCTATTATCCGGGGCATGATCATCCGACATTGAACAATATTAGTTGTAAAATACGGCCCAATGAGAAGGTTGCCATCGTTGGATACAATGGGGCTGGAAAAAGCACCTTGATAAAGTGTTTACTCGGTCTATACCCCGTCCCCGACGGTACTATTTTTTTTGATGGCATTGATATTAACGACTTGGATAGAACCTCATTATACGAAAATATGACGGCCATTTTCCAAGATTTTGTCCGCTACAACTTAACAGTAAGAGAAAATGTAGGTTTCGGCAACCTGAATAAAATGAATGATGACGCCATGCTGAATGAAGCAACTTCCAAAGCGGATATTGAGTCCGTAATTGATCAACTCCCTAATAAGTATGACACAGAATTAGGGCCCGTATTTATAGGAGGACAAGATATATCTGGCGGACAATGGCAAAGAATCGCGATTAGCCGCGCATTTTTGAGAGAGTCGCAGATCGTCATCTTGGATGAACCGACTTCTGCGTTAGACCCTATAGCCGAAGCGCATATCTTTGAGAAAATGATGACCATTACAGAAGATAAAATCGCCATTTTTATTTCTCACCGGCTTAGCGGTTGCCGCTTGGCAGATCGTATCTTTGTGCTGGAAAACGGTATGATCGCAGAGTCCGGGACTCATCAGGAATTAATGATCGAGGGAGGATGTTACGCGGAGATGTTCGAAAAACAATCCTCCGGTTATCATACCGCGGCAACAGCAATTTGACTGTGCGCGTGCTTCCGTTACGCGATGATGACTACGAAGATGGAGGTAGAAGTATGGAAAAAATATATTTTGATTATTGCGCGTCTGCTCCGCTCCATCCCAGAGTGAGTCAAGTGCTATTTGAGACTTCCAGGAATGTATTTGCTAATCCATCCTCCGTTCATGAGACGGGACTGAAAGCAAGTCAACTTGTCGAAGATTGCAGGCAAAAAATAGCGGATTTATTAAACGTGAATATGGAGGAGGTTATTTTTACATCAGGAGCTACAGAAAGCAACAATCTGGCGCTATTTGGAGTTTGCCGGGCCATGCAACAAAAGACATCGAAGCCTGTACACGTCATTACATCTCACATCGAACACCCGTCCGTTTACAACTGCTGCCAACAGTTAGAACAAGAAGGCATCGAGGTCACCTATATTCCGGTTGACTCCAATGGGATCGTCGATGTGTCGGATATCGAGAGAGCAATCAAAGATCATACTGTACTCATTAGCATTATGCATGTTAATAATGAAACCGGAGCAATACAACCCGTTCATGAAATCGGAACGGTGTTAAAAAATAAGCGTGAAGATATTTATTTTCATGTTGATGGTGTCCAAGGGTTGGGAAAGGCAGACTTACATGTAGACGATATAGACTTATATACATTATCAGGCCATAAAATCGGAGGTCCAAAGGGAATCGGCGCTTTAATCATCAAGAAAAATGTAGATATAGTGCCTCTATTTTATGGGGGAAATCAAGAGTTTGGATTGCGGTCAGGCACGCTTAATGTACCCAGCATTGCCGCTTTGGCAGAAGCAATTAAAATCGCGGTTTTGAAGATGGAAGAGAGAAAAAGACAGTTGGCCAGTCTTCATTTATTATTGCGATCAAAGCTTTCAACGATTCGTAATATCGTTATTAATAGTCCTCAAGCTTCTAAGTGCGCACCGCATATTTTGAACTTCTCATTTCCTGGAATACCATCGGCTGTAACCATTAGTATTCTCGCGAAGCAAGGTATTATTGCATCTTCACAATCCGCTTGTGCGTCTAAGGGCGACAAGATAAGCCGTATATTAATGGCTGCAACTCATGATTCTGACATTGCATCTAGTAGCATAAGGATTAGTATCCATGAAGAGGTTACACGTCCCGAGATGGAATATCTAATAAGTTCAATTGTAAAAATGAGCGATTTTACAGCGTCAAAGGGAAAAATGCTCACATTGCTATAGGGGCGAAGGGTGGTTCGAACTCGGTATAAGGATATCCACCAGAGGATCCTCTTTCATCTGGTTAATGGCTGTTCTCTGCTGGGGAATGGTCCGCCGCGACCTTCACCGCTGCGGGTTCGGCCGAAAGCTTCTGGCCGAGCGATTGCGGAGAATCGCGGCGGAGCCGCAATATTCTATGGTGACGATCGAGACGTCGCAATACAGCCGCCCTTTTTTCGAACGATTCAGGTTCACGGCGGAACGGGTTGTCCCGGACGGCTTTGCTCCGGGCTTGGATCTTGTGGAGATGGAGCTGGATCTCTCCAATCGAGACGTATTCGCGCATATGGCATGAGAAAGTACCGGGAATGCGATATTCCGCAGACAGCAGTCCAGGAGGGGCCGAAGATTTATGCCCGTTATTAAGCTTTTCCTTGATTTCTTTTCGAATGTCGGACATCGGGTAACCTTCACCTCTTTGTGATTCTAAGTCAATAGTACCTTTTTCGTAACCATCGTACAAAAAAGTGCATTCTTTCCGCACTACGCGATACGGGCTATAATGGCGTTGATTGAACATCATTCTTCTTATATTGTAAAGGAGTGACGCGACAATGTCTAAAAAAGTGCTGATTCTGACCGGCGATGCGGTCGAAGCATTGGAAGCATACTATCCCTATTATCGTTGCCTGGAGGAAGGATTCGAAGCGACCATCGCTTCGCCGACGGATACGAAAGTGCTGCATACCGTCGTCCACGATTTTGAAGACTGGCAGACCTTCACCGAAAAGCGGGGCTACCAGTTGGAAGCCCACGCTTCGTTCGAGCAGATCGATCCCGAGCAGTATGACGCCCTGATCATCCCGGGCGGTCGGGCACCAGAGCATATTCGCCTGCATAAGGATTTCCCGCGGATTGTCCGCCATTTCTTCCAAAAGGATAAACCGGTCATGATCCTGTGCCATGCCAGCGTGGCACTGACCGTGATCGCCGAAGAGATCAAAGGGCGGGAGATGACAGCCTACTTCGCTTGCCGTCCGGAAGTGGAAGCGGCAGGGGCGAAGTATGTTCAGACCCGGTTCCATGTCGATCGCAACCTGATATCCGGCCATGCATGGAACGACTTGCCGCAGTTGATGAGAGAATTCGTGAAGCAGGTTAATGCATTGGCTTAAGTAAAGAAAAATAGTTACTTTGTAATGATGACAAAGGTTAAGAAAAAATGAAGTACTTTATATGCAACTGCGAGATCGGCGATCGGCTCGCTCTCCAGGTTGGCGAACGGTTCAGTGAGGGCAGGGATAAGCCGCTGAATCAATCGGAAGCATTGCGAGTGGAAAATGACAATGTGACCGAGACCTTAAAAAATGTCACGACAAGGGAGTACACGATTGTCGGCATCATCAAGCGCCCTGCCTGGGAACCGACGTGGGCGCCGGGATATACGGCGATTAGCTATGTGGATGAGAACCTGCTGGGGGCAAATGATCGAGTTAATGCGGCGGTAGTCTTGCAGAAAGTCAATCATTCCCTGTTCGCTCATGCGGAAAATTTGGCAAAGAACAACAACATCGAATCCGTCCAATATAATCACGAATTGCTTCACTATTATGGCGTGGCCAAAAGCGAAGCTGCGCAAAACACGCTGTTTTCATTATCAGCCATTATTATGGCAGTCATTATGATCGGTTCGGTTTCGTTAATCTATAACGCGTTTGCGATTTCCGTCTCGGAGCGTTCCCGTCATTTAGGGATACTTGCGAGCGTAGGGGCTACGAAGAGGCAGAAGAGAAATTCCGTGTTTTTTGAAGGTGTCATCATTGGCTTGATCAGTATTCCCACGGGAATGATATGCGGTCTTGTCGGGATTGGGATGACCTTGTGGTTCATCAATTCCATAATGGGGATGATTACAGAAGGGTTAGGCGGGTTAAATATTATCGTCTCAGAGCGAGTCATGGATCAGTTGATGAACGATAAGGGGAAGGATGAGGGTCACACCTGCCTCTACCTGAAAAGCCCGGATCCGATGAAAACGCAGCAGCAAATTGAAGATATGAAAGAAACCAATTTGGATATTCACAATACGTATCAATATCGAAAACAGAACGAACAGAAGATTCTGTTAATGTCCGTTTTTTCTTACGGCTTTATCGCATTAATTTCATTAATTTCGATTGCGAATATTTTTAACACGATCTCCACGGGCATCTCTCTGCGCAAGCGGGAATTTGCGATGCTGAAATCGGTTGGAATCACTCCAAAGGGCTTTAACAAAATGATGAACTATGAAAGCATCTTTTATGGAATCAAGTCGCTGTGTTACGGGCTTCCTAGCAGCTTCGCCGTGATGTACTTGATCTACAGAGCGATGACGAGCAAATTTAACTATGGATTTGTATTTCCCTGGATGAGTGTGATGTATGTTATCGCTGCCGTATTTGTCATTGTTAGTTCAGCGATGCTCTACTCCAGCGCCAAAGTAAAAAAGGAGAACATTATTGATGCAATAAAGCAGGAAAGTATATAGGTTGGAGTAAATAGACCCTGATGTTGAAGTCAGGGTCGTTTTTATTGCGGAAAAGATCTTCTCGGCTTGACATAACCTAATAGAAAGGGATATGAATGGATAGTCGAAGTACATAACCAGGCGGTGTATAAAAAGAGATGAAAATATCAATCGAAGAAATCAATATCCTAGAGGAAGAAGAAATCATCATACGATGTCATGAGGTCAATGAGGAAATTTTGAGCCTTGTGCGCCGGATCAAAGTAAAAACTAAGATGCTAATGGGCTTTCATGAAGATGCGATTCACCAAATCACACTTAGCGATGTGTACTATTTTGAATCGGTGGATAACAAGGTGTTTATGTATTGCAGGGATAAAGTGTTTGAATCGAAACAGAAGCTATACGAGCTCGAACAGTTATGTGAGGGACGGAAATTTTTCCGCGCATCGAAATCCAGCATCATCAATATCGCCAAAATTTCGTACATCAAACCGTCACTGAGCGGAAGGTTCGAGGCAAGAATGGATAATGGGGAAACGGTTATGGTGTCACGTCAATATGTACCGATTCTCAAAACGATGCTTGGACTATAGGGAGGGATGAAAATGAATTTTTCAGAGATGGTAAAAAGACTGGCAAGAGATTACTTGCTTATTTTTGCAGGCATTGTGATTTGTGTCACTCTGTTTAATCACCTATATGCCGTGATGAACGCCCTGGATGCTTCGGAGTTCTCACTCGGTCTCCGTCATATATACGCAATCATGATGTGTGCATTAGTGGGCGTTTTGCCAAGTCTTATCTTCTATTTTCCCTCCACAATCAGTGAAAAGGGAATGCGTATGCGAATCTTGATTCATTTTATTATCGTGGAAGCCGTGCTGCTTATTTTCACGAATACAATGGGCTGGGTTACGGGAGCAGCCGGAGCAACGATACTTGCATTACAAGTTGCCATCATATACATGCTGGTCTGTTTGCTTGGATGGAACAATGACCGCCAAGTCGCCAGGGAAATCAATGAGCAACTAATGAAGCTTAAAAAAGCAGATGAACAGTAAGGCGGGGAAGCAGCAGCTTACCCCGTTTTTTTTACAGCTTACCTTGCTTATCATGCAGCATACCGCAATGCATATTTACGCTGCGCACAGGGTTGTGTATGCTGATCCTGCACTAGATAAACAAAGGGGGCTTGGATTATGGGGATCCTTCTGTTGGTTATTGCAGCCGTTTTTGAGGCCGCATTTGCTGTATATTGCATTTGGACAAAGTCGAATCAGAACAAAGTCAGAGGCGTGATGAGAATCGGCGCGTTTGCCGTATTCGTTATGTTTACGCTGGCTTCGGTCATGGAGTGGAGCTTCCGCTGGGTGGGGATTGGCCTGCTGCTGCTTGTCTGGGCGGTGCTTGGAGTGAGAACGCTGATACGCAGCAAGGAGGAGCGGCAACAATACAGATGCGGCCGCATTGTCAGAAATGCTGTCGTTATGCTTGTGCTTGTCGTAATAGCTGTAACTCCCGCCCTCGTATTCCCGCAGTATCCATTGCCCCAAGTTACGGGGGAGTATGAAGTCGCAAGCGTATCTTACACCTATATGGACAAAAACCGCATGGAACAGTTTACCGGCACGGGAGAAAACAGAGTCGTAAATGTTGAGTTTTGGTATCCCGACAATGCACACGGAACCTACCCGCTTGTGGTATTCTCGCATGGGGCATTCGGTATCAAAGGAAGCAACGCCTCTACCTATACGGAGCTTGCAAGCCACGGCTATGTGGTGTGTTCGATTGATCATCCTTATCATTCTTTTTATACGGCATCGGCCGACGGAACAGTCGCACTCGTCAATTCGGAATATATGCAGGAAGTCAACAATGTCAACAAGGGCGTGTACACGGTTGAGGAAACCTACAGGCTCATTCAAAAATGGATGAAGCTGCGTACGGATGATATGAACTTTGTGATCGATACGATTCTGGAAAAAGCCAAAACTGGCAGTGAGAACGTGTATCAATTGGTGAATACCGAAAAAATAGGTGTATTCGGCCACTCCATGGGCGGTGCAGCGAGTGTGTCGCTCGGCAGGGAGCGGGATGATATCGGCGCCGTTGTAAATATTGACGCCCCGCTGTTTAGCGAGCTCGTCTACAATCGAGAGACCGACGACTTTGCGGCAAGCGGCCAGCCTTACACGACCCCGCTTCTTAATATATATTCTGATAGTGTCTGGGTGCAGCTCAATAGCAATTCGACGTATGCGGCGAACAAAGCAATTGATGAACATAGCACAGAAGTTTATACCGTTCATTTTCAAGGCGCCAAGCATATGAGTCTTACCGATCTGGCACTCTTTTCACCGATGCTTGCCAATATGCTGCAGGGCGGCAGGGCAGAGATTGATGCCCACTACTGTATTGATACGATGAACCGAATCATACTGGAGTTTTTCGATTGCTATCTCAAGGGGAAGGGCAGCTTCACTTCTGCGGGGACCTATTAACGGCAGAGTGAGGTTACAAGCCAATGCCTGGCGTCATCCATGGAAGGACGCTCCGAGGAACCGGGCTTCGAACAAAAACCGCTCAGGCAGCTTGATTGCTGCCTGAGGGAATTTGAGCGGCAATATCATATCTTTTGATGTTAAGAGCTGCGACTGCTAGATTTCGAAGGCGATGGCATTTTGGAACCGTATGCGACGACGAAGCCGTTTCTCGTTTTGTTGGGAAGTGACGGCGTGGAGACGGCCCGTTTTCTTTGAATCATAATCCCCCCGTTATTCGGTTTTAGTAAAGCATTTTTATCATTTACACGGCATTTCTGAAACAGCACCTTGCGATAATTGGCTAGTCGGGCTATTTGTCCGTTGACAAAAGGTGCCTCCATAATCCATTCTGCCGTAGCGGCTGGCCCCGTGTACCTCGTTATCTTTTTGAATGTCCATCCTTTTGTTTTGTTCTTCAGCACAATCTGCCGTTTGTTTTTACGAAGCTTTGTAATATCCGCATATTTCCGGATTTCCACCCTGGACGAACATGTGCATCGATACGTATGTTGGAAGAGTATGATCTGAATGCAACAGATCTTTTCGTTGTTCTTTGTATCAATAAATCCACCAAGAATGCGAGGTCGTGGCCCTTCTGCAATGGAGGCAATTGGAAGTATCGCGGTTGGAGTATTTGGAGTCATATGGACATTCGCCGCTGCCAATATGGGGGCTCCGATTTTTTTTGTTCTTTTTGGCATTGTCTTTGTTGGAATAGCGGTCATTCAAGGAATCTATCATTTTAAAAATGCTACGGGGACAAATCGAATGTCTTTATTCGATATTACTGACGAGCAATCAGAACCTGATCCGCTGGAGAACATGATGAATAGAAGGCAAGATATGAACGCGAATGAATCGAGTGAAGTTAACTATTGTCCTTATTGCGGAAATAAAATCATGGATAATTCCTATAAGTTTTGTTCCAAATGCGGAAAGGAACTCGATAATCATTAATCATTGTGGCCACTGTACAGACCAAAAAGGAAAGAAGGATTCTCCTAAATAGGTGAAACTTGTATAGAATTTTGGTAATTGGGTAGGATGCGGGATCTAAATCATTTGATTGCTGGGGGACAAAAAGAATGCAGAGATGCTTAAACTGTGGAGAGGGGTTTGCATACAAACAAATTATGAAATCGCTGCTCTACGCTTATAGATCAATTAAGTGCAGTCATTGTACAGAAATACATAAAATCAAAGTCAGTTCAAAGCTTCTTGCCGCGGTTGCCGTGGCGGTTTCTCCAATGATTTCTGGATTCCTTTTCAATAAATTCAAGAACTTTCATTCCGGGTAAAGCTAATTCTTTTGCTTCTTGGAATGACAGCCATTTGATATGCTGTAGGTACATAGCAGCTTAGATTGCAAAGGAGAAAGAAATGATTATATTAATAAGCGGCAATAGCTGTACAGGGAAAACATTCATGTCGCAAAAATTGCTTGAAAAATATAAGATTCCTTATTTTTCGATCGACCACCTCAAAATGGGGTTGTACAGAGGGAACAGCAACTGTGGGTTTACGCCGGAGGACAGTGTTGAAGTAATTGGCGAGCAATTATGGCCGATCATCAAAGGGATGATCATGACGAGTATTGAAAATAATCAAAACATGATTATTGAAGGTTGTTACATATTGCCTCGCTTTATGAAAGACTTTGAACAACCTTATTTCGATAACATCATATCTGTTGTTCTTGGTAGCGAAGGCCCGATATTAAGTTGCAAGAACCCACCCTAAAGTTAGTGCCCAGGTGGGTTCTTATGTTTTTGCAACTTACAAGCGATAGACCCATCCAAGCCAGTGGTTAGCCGTTTGCCTCACTCGGTTCCTTTAATGGTATGATATTACAATTGGAAGAAGTGAACATCACGAGCGTGCAACCTGGTCTTGCCGAGAACATTCCCGTAATCACCGTCTGTATCGTGAGCGCTTGTGCGTCAGGAACATGAGCAGCCTAAGAAGTCTAGCGCTAACCAGAGAGGAGTCGAAAAAAACGCGAGTTACCCCGCCACTCCCCGTTGCCGGTCCAGATCCGCCAGGACGCGGCCAATTTGCGCTTCCTCTACCACTTCGACATCGCTATTCTCCGCTTCGGCATCGGGCTCGAACTGCTCGAAGCTGCGGCCGGTTGGAGTCCTTTGGTCGAGACCAGAGCTGTCTTGGCGCCCATTTCAGTAGCCATATCGGCGACGGTAATCCGGCTGTCATAGATAAAAGAAACCAGTGCCTCCCCGGTAAACTCAATGCAATAATACATGTTTCATGTCTTCCTCAATACCGTTATAACCCACCACATGCAGAATCACAACTGTCGCCTATGTCGAAAGCTCCGATGACACGCAGGAGCGGGAGTGAGAAGCGGCCTCCAGAAAAAATTGTCCGAGCACGAACATGATAGTTGTCAATCATCAATTGATGACAGATTCCTTCGCCCACATCGTACAGCATGATGTTGTTAGCCCTGACGAAGCAGCGCATCAAGTCGTGAAGATTAAAAGTGCGCCGGGTGATTTGTCCCCCTGATTTCTTTTTTTCTCTTCATTTGCATAACAGTAGAGGTAAGGCGTTCGCCCATGCACTGGTCGGTGATGAGAAAGGCTGAAGGCGGGCTAATGCTCCGCTCTTCATCTTGCGCCGCAAGGGCTGTCCAAGCTTGGTTGAAAGAGGAAAGAAGATAGAAAAGGAAAGGGAGGTGGCAAGTATGACCCGTTTAGATTCTCCAGGCTTACGATTGCGTCAAGCTGTTGAGGAAGAGCGTCCGCTGCAGGTGGCCGGCACGATTCACGCCTATGCCGCTATGCTGGCCAAGTCCGCAGGCTTCCGTGCGATTTATTTGTCCGGGGCCGGTGTGGCCAACGCTTCATTCGGCTTGCCGGATCTGGGCATGACGACACTGAACGATGTGACGGAGGATGTCCGCCGCATCACTTCGGCGGTCGACCTGCCGCTTCTGGTTGATGCCGACACAGGATTCGGAAGCGCCTTTAATATTGCCAGAACTATCCGGGAAATGACCAGAGCCGGGGCGGCGGGCGTGCATATCGAGGATCAAGTGATGGCCAAACGATGCGGGCACCGGCCGAACAAAGCGCTTGTGAGTAAGGACGAAATGGCCGATCGGATTAAGACGGCTGTCGATGCCAAGACGGATGGCTCCTTCGTCGTTATGGCGCGTACGGACGCTCTGGCTTCCGAAGGGCTCGATGCTGCGCTCGAACGGGCGGCTGCCTATGTGGAAGCGGGGGCGGACATGATTTTTGCCGAGGCGGTTACCGAAGTGTGGCAGTACCGGAAATTCGCCGAAGCCGTGAACGTGCCGATTCTGGCGAATATTACGGAATTCGGCCAAACGCCGATGCTGTCCGCGGAGGAGCTTGGAGCCGCCGGCGTCAGCCTCGTGCTCTATCCTCTGTCCGCTTTCCGCGCTATGAATGCCGCGGCTTTACAGGTGTACCAGACGATCCGCCGCGAAGGAACGCAGAAAAGCGTCATCGATATGATGCAAACACGCAACGAGTTGTATGAATTTTTGAAGTACCACGAGTACGAAAAAAAGCTGGATGAATTGTTCGCTGCCGGCAAGGAGGGACAGTAAATGACAACGGCAAAAAAACAAGGCGGATTAGCCGGAATTATCGCCGGCCAAACGGCGATTGCTACCGTGGGGAAAGAGGGTAAGGGCCTGAATTATCGGGGGTATTCCATCTACGATCTGGCCGAGCATGCGACCTTCGAGGAAACGGCCTATCTGCTCATTTATGGAACATTGCCTTCTTCCAGTGAACTGGCCGCTTATTGCTCGAAGCTGCAGCGCCTGCGCGGACTTCCGGCTGGTCTGAAGAGGGTGCTGGAACAGCTGCCAGCCGGATCGCACCCGATGGACGTACTGCGCACGGGGTGCTCGGTTCTCGGCACCATGGAGCCTGAGGGTACCGGACGCAGCCAAAGCGATATTGCCGACCGCTTGATGGCCAGCTTCGGCTCGATGCTGCTGTATTGGTATCATTATGCCCAGACCGGCACTAGAATTGAGACGGAAACGGACGACAGCAGCATCGCCGGACATTTTCTGCATTTGCTGCACGGCAAGAAGCCGGAACCGCTGCATGAGCGGGCGATGGACGTTTCTTTGATTCTGTATGCGGAGCATGAATACAACGCTTCGACCTTTGCCTCCCGCACCGCGGCTTCTACTTTGTCGGATATGTATTCGGCGATTACTTCAGGCATCGGCACGCTGCGCGGTCCGCTGCACGGCGGCGCGAACGAGGCGGCTATGGAACTGATCCAACAGTTCCACACGCCGGACGAGGCCGAAGCGGGCCTGCGCCGGATGCTGCAGGAGAAAAAACGGATCATGGGGTTCGGGCACCGGGTCTATTCCGTCTCTGATCCGCGCTCCGATGTCATTAAGGTCTGGTCGCGCAAACTGTCGGAGCATGCAGGGAACATGAATCTTTATCGCATCTCCGAACGCATTGAAGCGGTGATGCGGGAGGAGAAGAAGCTGTTTCCGAACCTGGACTTCTACAGCGCTTCGGCTTACCACCTGATGGGCATCCCGACGGCGATGTTCACGCCCGTATTCGTGATATCCCGCACGAGCGGGTGGTCCGCTCACATCATCGAGCAAAGAGCGAGCAACAAGTTGATTCGCCCCAACGCGGAATATATCGGTCCAGAACCGCAGCCGTGGCTGCCGATGGAATCGAGAGCATAAGTACTCGTTAGGAGGAATGCATTGTGTCGTCACATAGCAGCAATGTAAGACCTGAGCCGGATCAAGTGATTAAGGATATCGCCGCTTATGTAGGCCAGACGATTGATAGCGAAGAAGCGTACCGAACCGCCCGCTACTGCTTAATCGATACGCTCGGCTGCGGCATGCTGGCGCTTCGTTACCCGGAGTGCGCGAAGCTGCTCGGACCGATTGTGCCGGGAACGGTCGTGCCGAACGGTGCCAAGGTGCCGGGTACTTCCTACCAGTTGGATCCCGTTACAGCCGCATTTAACATCGGTGCCATGATTCGTTGGCTGGATTACAACGATACGTGGCTGGCTGCGGAATGGGGCCACCCTTCGGACAATCTGGGCGGCATTCTGGCCGTTGCCGATTATGTAAGCCGGAAGAACGTTGCGGAGGGAAAAGCTCCGCTGTTGATGCGGGACGTATTGACGGGCATGATTCAAGCGCATGAAATTCAAGGCGTGATCGCACTGGAAAACAGCTTCAACCGCGCAGGACTGGACCATGTCCTGCTCGTCAAAGTGGCTTCGACCGCCGTTGTTACGAAGCTGCTCGGCGGAACCGAGGAGCAGATCATGAATGCGGTGTCCAACGCATGGATCGACGGACAATCCCTTCGCACGTACCGTCATGCGCCTAATACGGGCTCTCGCAAATCGTGGGCCGCAGGCGATGCGACAAGTCGTGCGGTGCGTCTGGCCATGATGTCGCTGAAGGGCGAAATGGGCTATCCCTCTGCCTTAACGGCGAAAACCTGGGGCTTCTACGATGTTCTCTTTAAAGGCAACGAGTTCAAGTTCCAGCGTCCTTACAGATCGTATGTCATGGAGAACGTGCTGTTCAAGATTTCGTTCCCCGCGGAATTCCATGCGCAAACGGCCGTGGAATGCGCGATTCAGCTGCATCCGGACGTCAAGGATCGGCTGGACGACATCGACCATATTGCGATCACCACGCACGAATCGGCGATCCGCATCATCGATAAAAAAGGACCGCTGTACAACCCGGCGGACCGCGATCATTGCCTGCAGTACATGACGGCAATCGGGCTTATTTTCGGTGAGCTGACGGCGGATCATTATGAAGATTCCACGGCAAAAGATCCGCGTATCGATGCCCTGCGGGAGAAGATGACGGTAGTGGAAAATCCGCAATATTCCAAGGATTATCTCGATCCGGAGAAGCGCTCCATTGCCAATGCCGTTCAAGTGATGTTCAAGGACGGATCCAAGACGGATAACGTGGCCGTTGAATATCCGATCGGCCACCGCCGCAGAAGAGCGGAAGGCATCCCGTTGCTGGAAAAGAAATTTAAAAACAATTTGGAGACGCGTTTCCCCGCACAGCAAGTGGCGGACATTCTGGAGCTTTGCGAAAATCAAGAGCGCTTGGAAGCTACACCCGTACAAGTTTTCGTGGACAAGTTTTTTATCTGAAAAGTAAGAACCCACCCTCAGGTTGGCGCCCAGGTGGGTTCTTATGAGTTTGACGAACTACTAATCCGCAGGAATTCTCAGCGTTACTGTAGTTCCGAACTGAACGGCGCTGTCTATCGTTAAGCCATACTCTGGCCCGTACATGAGCTTTGCGCGGTCGTTTACGTTTTTGAGGCCATACCCTTTGGACTGCGTTTGCAGCAGCAGGGGAAGCCGCTCCGGCGGAATGCCCGCTCCATTGTCCCGGACTTCGAACACGATGCAGTCCTGTTCCCGTCTTCCCGTCACGCCAATTTTCCCGCCGCCTTCTTCCCGGTTCTCAATGCCGTGAAGAATGGCATTTTCAATCAGAGGCTGCAGCATTAAGTTAGGCATGCGGCAGGACAGAATCTCATCCTCGATCTGATATTCCACTTCGAAGCTGTTGCTGTGCATGATGAGCTGAATGCGCAGGTAGGATTGCACATTGAGAATCTCGTCCGAGACCCGAATCATATTGTCGCCCTTATTCAGGGTGGTCCGATAAAAGGTAGACAGCAGCTGAGCCATCTCGCTAATCTCCGGGGCCCGAAGCCGAATCGCCCTCCAATTGATAAGAGAGAGGGAGTTGTACAGAAAATGGGGATTGATCTGCGCCTGGAGCGCCTTCATTTCATACTCTTTGCGCGCGATTTCCTCCACATACACCTTATGAATAAGCGTCTTGGTCTCTTCTACCATATGGCCAAACCCTTTGATTAAGTCTCCGATTTCATCTTTCGAGTCGCTTGTGACCGTACCTCAAGCACGCCTTTTCCGACGAGATTCATATTTTGATGCAAATGATCGATGCGGGACATCATTCTTCTGGCAAAAAAAGTGCCGGCCACGGCAACGGCAATGATACAGGCGATCATAATCAGCACGATGGTCACAATAATGAGCCACGCGGAAGCCGTGATCAGGTTCGTCGGCTTATATAAATACACATTCCACCCCGAGATCGGAAGGATGCGATTGCAAGACGGTGTATTCCTTCTCGCTCCATAGCAGCTCATGCCCTGCTTGATTGAAGGCTGGAATCTCGGTATGGCCATCCCGCTTTTCCGAGGAATAGACCGCATCTCCGCCTGCGTCCGTCACGAGAATCTGGGCTCCATTGGCCTGCAGGGACTCGAAGGACTGGAACAAGGAAGCATGGTCTACTTCGGTATACAAAATATTATCTTTCGGATTTCTTTGTTTGGTGTTGAAAATACGCCCGACGCTGAACATCTTCGTTCCATCGAAAAACCACAGGTTTTCCGTCGTGGTCATCACTTGCGGATACCAGGAAGCATTGGCGGCCTCCGCGATAGGGATGACCGTGCTTCCATGCTTCGGCAGATTCGTTCCCGTATAAAGCGTGATTCGTTTGAGATCCGGATTCAAATACTGGGCGGTGTAGAAATTTTGATCAATGACGTTTTTGAGCTGATCATACATCGTATAAGCGCTGTCATACGTATGATTGGCCGCATTGATGATGGCTTGATTGAAGCTCAAAAAGGTAATGATCTTATTGTATGTATTCAATTGATTGTTCACCGCTTGCACGCTTTGCTCCAGATTCGCCTTCAGATCCGCTTCAGCCTGCGCCAACAATAGCGATCGGGTCTCAAAAAAACAAAACCCTCCCAACACAATGACGGGAATCAAGCTGAGCAGGAGAAAGGCAAGCTTGATTTTGGTTTGGAATTTCATGTCGCGAATGCGTGCTTTCAGCGCCTGCCATTTTCTCATGCTCTTTCTCCCGCAGCCATGAATTGCCGGTATTTTTCGGGAGTGCGCCCGTAAAAGTCTCTATAGTTTTGGCAAAAATACGACACATCCCGATATCCCACGGCGCTCGATATATCGGACACCTTGAGATGTGTGCTCGTTAATAATTCCTTCGCCTTCTGCATGCGCACGTTTTTTATGTATTTGTTCAACCCGCAGCCCATATTCTTCTTGAACATGGAGCTGAGGTAATGGGGCGATAAGTAGACTTTGGCAGCGAGCCCATCCAGACTCAGATCGTCAGCATAATGTTCTTCGATATATTTTGTGATATAGGCAATGTCCTGGTTGCAAGCTGCTTCGGAATCTGTATATTTTTCCTCCAGCCGCAAGACGTACTCATTGATGATTTTTTGGATATCCCGGATATGTTCGGCTCTATATATTTTCTCGATCCCGTGGTTCAGGTCCAGTTGCGACACATCCGCCATAAGCTGGGTGACGATTTCTTGGCAGAGATTCGAGAACAGATATTTGACATAGAGCTGCGAAAATTGAACCTGCTTGGCGTATTTCTGATAAAGGATTTCGGTATTCGCCTTCAGGCCGAATAGATCCCGGTTCTTGATATTCGCCCGAATCTTGTCCAAGATGGCGCTGTCACATTGATCCGTGTCCTCGGAAGCATAAAGGTGATTATCCTGTTCTTCAAAAATAAAACGGTCCGGCGAGAAGAAGCGGTACTCCATCAACTGCTCCAATTGGTCAAGCCCGGCGGCCAGATCTTCCATAGCCGTCGGTCGCTCGTTCAAGTCGACATAACAGATCGAATTGAACTTAGTCAGAATGCTCTCGTGAATCCGCTTGCCATGTCACGATAGGACAAGCCCGAGGAACAGTTCGCTTCGGGAAAGAGCAGCAAGCTCTGATAGCCATTCAAATTGATATAGTCAGCCGGCGTCTCCAACAGGGACAGAACATAGCCTTCGAACTCGGTCCCGGCATGCTCGAAGAAGTTTTTTTCGAATTCCAACAGCAGCATTCTATCATAAGCCGCTGGCAAATCCAGGGAAGGTCCCTTCAAGGAAGAAGGGGCGCCAACACCGTTGACGAGAGTGAACAGCACATGTTTTTTGACATAGGCTTTTCTCATTTTCGATGCTTCGTCTTCTTGCTTTTGTTTGGTGATGTCTTGGATGACTTTTTGCATCGTCTCTTCAAAGGCGTCCACATGGATGGGCTTGAGAAGGTAGTCGGATACGCCAAGGGAGATGGCCGTCTTCGCATATTCAAATTCCGCGAAGCCGCTGAATAAAATTACCTTCATCTGCGGTTGAAGCTGCAGTGCCTGCCCGTCCATCAGCGGCATCTTGACATCGGTAAATAATATATCGGCAGACTGGCGGCGCAGAAATTCAAGCGCCTTTTTGCCGTTTTCCGCAAACTCCACGTGAAGTGGAAATTGAAGCTCTTCGATAAGAAAAGCGATGCCTTCTCGTTCTTCCTGTTGATCATCTGCGATTAAAATGGTTAGCATGTGCATCCTCTTTTCAAGCGTTATCAACATTTATTATAAGCCTTTTCAAAACGAATGAAATAGAAGGAGCGCTCATGATAAAACTTCGTAAAAAATTCGCGTAAAGCACAATTAATTCATATATACGGCCGTAAAGACAACGCATTAGAATTAGAGACATGCAAGACATGTTGGATATCCATGTTCAAGCAAGCCGGCGTTTTGAAACTGAATGTCCAAAATGAGATTGCGTTCGAGGCCAATGACGGCACAGACTATCAGCAAAAAGTGTCGATGGCGATCGTAAGCGGCGCGATTCCGGATATTATGGTCGTTCCGGATCACGAAACATTGGAGCAGCTTTACGAGAACGATCTGATCGAAGACCTTACCTCAGCCTATGAAAATACAGCCAGTGAGCGCATCAAGGAAATCTATGCTTCCTATGATGGCCGCGTTCTGGACACGGCCAAGTTCGACGGCAAGCTGATGGCGCTCCCAACCACGGAAATCTCTCACGGTCCGGGCGTCCTGTGGCTGCGCAAGGACTGGATGGACAAATTGGGGCTGCAAGAACCGAAAACCATCGAAGATATTGAACATATCATCGCCCAGTTCGTAGAAAAAGATCCCGGCGGCAACGGACCTGGAAATACGGTGGGACTGGTTATCGATAATGAACAGCCTGTCGGAATTTCGGGCGGGCAATATGAAGTGAATAACATATTTGCCTTATACGGAGCCTTCCCGAAGCAGTGGATCGATGACGGCACGGGAAAAGCCGTATACGGTTCCATTCAGCCTGAAATGAAGCCCGCCCTGGCCAAAATCGCGGATATGTACAAAAAAGGGCTCATTGATCGCCAATTTGCCGTCCGCACATCGGATGACCGCAAGGCGCTGCTGACGAGCGGCAAAAGCGGCTCGTTCCTGGACAACTGGTGGGGAAGCTGGACCGTGGCGGACTCGCTCAAGCTGAATCCGGATGCCGAATGGGTATCTTATGTCGCTCCGCAATCCGAGGACGGTTCGGTCACGATGTTCACCGGCAAACCGACCAGCAGTTATCTGGTGGTCCGCAAAGGGTTCAGCCATCCGGAAGCCGCCATTAAGATTGCGAGCGTTCAATTCGATTATCAGCGTTATCAAGAGAAGGACGAAGCCGTGCTCAAGGAATTCGAGGATTACAGCGCGCATAATGTAGGCGGATCTCCGCTCGCCGTCAACATTGACTATTACGATGCTTTCTACCGCAATGTTGGAATTATGGAAGAGGCGTTGGAGACAGGCGATGCCAGCAAATTAACGAGCAATCTGGATATTGCGGCTTATAAGTCTTACAAAAAATATTTGGATGATGTGAAAAACGGGAATCCAGTCGATGCCAACGCATGGGCCGGATATACATCGAGCATTACGACGGCGAAGCTGGTCAACAACTCCAACATCAAAGAAGTCAATCCGATCTTCTTCGGCAGCACACGGTCCATGTCTTTGAAATGGCCGACCTTAATGAAAATGGAGCTCGAAATGTATCTGAAAATTATTACGGGCGAGCAAACGCCGGATGATTTCGATAAATTCGTGGAGAATTGGAAGAAAACCGGCGGCGATATCATTACGGATGAAGTGAACGAAGCGATTGCCTCCAATTGAAGCGAAAGAGAGCGTTCTTCATGAAGAATAAAAACGATCAGATCGCGTTCCACTCGATGATGGCCGCAGGCATGATCTTTCTCATTATTTTCTCGTTCATTCCGATGTTCGGGATTGTGATGGCTTTTCAAGATTATGTTCCTGCCAAAGGGATCAGCGGTTCGCGCTGGGTGGGCTTGGATAATTTTACATTCATGCTGCAAATTCCGGACAGCAAGCAGATTTTTATCAATACGATCGTGATTGCGGTATGGAAGATTATTGTGGGGACCTTCGTTTCGATTACGTTTGCTTTGCTCCTGAATGAGATTCGAGTGAAAATCGCCAAACGGTTCATGCAAACGGTCGTGTATTTGCCGAATTTCCTGTCATGGGCCGTACTGGCCACCGTCGTGATGAACATCTTTTCCTATGAAGGTCCGATCAACGCATTTCTGGGATGGTTTGGCCTAGACCCGATTTTATTTATGGCGAGCAATGAATGGTTCCGGCCGATGCTGGTGTTGTCCGATGTGTGGAAAGAGTTCGGCTATGGCTCGATCATCTATCTGGCCGCCCTGACCTCGATTGATCCGGGACAGTATGAAGCGGCGTCGATCGACGGGGCGAACCGGTTCCAGAAGCTGTGGTATGTCACGCTGCCCGGCTTGATGCCTACGATTCTGCTGGTCACGACGTTGAACCTGCCGAATGTGTTGAACGCCGGGTTTGACCAAATTTTTAATCTGTATAATCCGTTGGTATACGAGACCGCCGACATTATTGACACCTATGTGTACCGGGTAGGTCTGGTCGAAAGACAATACAGTCTCGGAACGGCAGTCGGTCTCTTGCGTTCCATTGTCGGCATTATCTTAATCTTATCCGCGAATAAACTGACACAGAAGCTGACAGATTATCGCATTTTCTAGGGGGTGTCTTCCATGATAGCTCAGACGATGAAAAGCCGCGCCGCCGATGTCATTATCTGGATCTTGTTACTGGCGCTTACGTTGTCTTGCCTGTTTCCGTTACTTAACATGGTAGCTATTTCACTGAGTGATAATGCAGCCGCTTCCGCTAATTTGGTGGGCCTGTTCCCGGTGAATTTTACATGGAGCTCCTATGAAAAGCTGCTGTCAGACTCGCAGTTCTGGCGTTCGTTCCTGATCTCGGTCGAAAGGGTCGTGCTGGGGCTAGGCGTAAATATGGCGCTGATGATCCTGATGGCCTATCCGCTATCCAAAAGCTCGAAGCAATTCCGCGGACAAAAAGTGTACATGAATATCGTGATTTTCGCGATGCTGTTCTCCGGGGGACTTATTCCGACGTTCATGGTCGTGAAGCAGCTCGGCCTGCTGGACTCGATTTGGGCGTTGATTTTGCCGGGGGCGGTGCCCATCGGCAATGTCATCCTGCTCATGAACGCGTTCCGTGCGGTTCCGAAGTCGCTGGAGGAAGCGGCCAAGATGGATGGAGCGTCGCAGTGGAAAATCTTATTCTCGGTCTATTTGCCGGTCGTCTTGCCTACGCTGGCGACGGTGATGCTGTTTACGATCGTCGGCCACTGGAATGATTATTTCAGCGCGTTGGTGTATATCAACAAGACTTCGAACTATCCGCTGCAGACTTATATTCAGCAGCTTAGCGTGGAAGTGCAGAACATCACGGACCCGGCGAAATTGGCCGAATATGCCAAAATTTCAGACCGGGCGCTAAATTCCGCCAAAATCGTCATATCTACGCTGCCATTGCTTTTGATTTATCCGTTCTTGCAGAAGTACTTCGTGTCCGGAATCGTGGTCGGTTCCGTCAAGGAATAAGTCATTAGGATATCCGCAGCAAAATACAATAGGGTGAAAAGAAGCCGTACGATATAGCAGGTATGCTGCCTCGCCGCAATGTTTCCACAGCGCGGCGAGGTTTCGCATATCGGCGGCCGGCCACACGGTAATCAGGAGGTTAGCAATGACGAATGCAGGTGCAACATCAATGTTAGATGACATGAAAATGTTTGTATCGAAGGAAGGGAACCGGGCGATTTCCTTTACCAATAAGGAGTCCGCGTTTTACTTTACGCAATCACACCACACGAATCATCCGGAGCATGCTTATTTTGAAGGCTGGAATATCGCGAAGCGCCGAATCTTTCAGGGCTATCATTTATACGAGGGCGGCCGCAGGCTGGAGAATCAGCATTCCCAAGTGTATGTCTATCCTTACAAAATGGTGCGCGAGCATGGCCCTCTCACAGAGGAACTGTGGATGCTGGATTATCGCAATGTGCTGGAAATCAGCCTTGCCGGCGCGCAGCAGCCGACTATCGGCATGGAGCTTCGAGGAGAGCATGTGAAGCCGATGCGCCAAGAGGGGCATATCCTTCTCTTGCCGGCGATGACCGAAGGCTGGGTGATCGCGGTAGGCTCCAGGCCGCTGCAGCCATTAACGCTGGAGGGGCACATCATCACTGCGGATGCGAAGGAGGAAGGCTTCTGCATCGCTGCCGGCAGAACGGCAGAGGAAGCCGTCGCTCTGCTGCGGGATACGAGAGGAGAGGTCGACCGCCTCAAGAAGGAGCGAGTCGAACGCATGGAACGTCTGCTTCTCGAGAATACGTATCTGAAAACTACAGATGATACACTGGAGCTGGCTCTCCGCTGGATAAGCATCACGATGGATCAGCTTGTCACGAGACAGCAAGGAGACGGGATCTACGCCGGACTTCCTTGGTTCAATGAATATTGGGGGCGGGATCAGTTTATTTCGCTCCCGGGGGCTGTCTTGGTTAGCGGGCAATTTGAGACGGCACGCAACATTCTGCTTTCTTTTGCCGAATTTCAAAATACGGATCAGGATTCCAAATTTTACGGCAGAGTGCCGAATATCCTTGCTCCGGAAAATATTGATTATCATACGACGGACGGCACGCCGCGATTTGTGATCCAACTGCAGGATTATGTCAAATATTCGGGCGATACGGACATCATTACAGAGCTGTATCCGGCCGTCATTCACAGCATACAAGGATCCATCGAGCACTGGATGGACGAGAAGGGCTACCTGACGCACGCCGACAATGAAACGTGGATGGATGCCCGGGACAGCCAATTGCGCTCCTATTCGCCAAGAGATACGCGGGCCAATGACATTCAGGCGCTATGGCACAACCAACTGCTGGCCGGAGTGTACTTCGCCGAATATATGAAGGATGAAGCTCATGCGGACAGTGGAAGCAGATTGCCGATCGGTTGAAAATGAATTTTGAGAAGGATTACCGCGATGCCGGGCATCCTTATTTGGCCGACCGGCTCGATAAAGAAGGCAAGCCGGAGTTCTCCCTGCGTCCGAATCAGCTCTTTGCCTTCGACATGATTGATGATCGGGAGTTTGCTTGTCAGGCCATCCGCACGGCTTGGGAAGAGCTGGTATATCCTTGGGGAGTCGCTTCTCTGGACCGGCGCCATCCGCTGTTCCATCCGTTCCACTTGACACCTCATTATCACAAGGATGCCGCTTATCACAACGGCGCCGTATGGCTCTGGCTGAACGGCATCGCGATGCAGCGCATGATTGAGGCGGGAGAGGAAGAGACAGCCTATCGGCTGTTCAAGAACATGAACGGGATGGCGCTGAACAAGGGAGTCGTCGGCGGACTGTGCGAAAATATGGATGCTTACCCTCATGAAGGCAAGAGCTGGGCGAAGCTGACGGGGGCGTATCTGCAAGCCTGGTCCAATGCCGAGCATTTGCGGGTATGGTACCAATACTTTTTGGGAGTACGGCCGGATCTGATTCGGCATACCTTAGTCCTCGCTCCGCGAATGCCGGAGGAGATTCCGGATCTGAATTATGAGATCAACGTGGGCAAGGGCCGCATTGCCGCAGAGTACCGCAATGAAGGGGCCAGGGTATACCGCTATCAGTTCCAGGACCTCTCCTTGCGAGCAAGGATTGATATTTCGCCTTTTGAGCCGCTGGAGATAGAGGTGCGACCTGGTTCGGAGCTAAGGATAACGCAGGCCGACGGGACGCTGACCGTAACCTTGCTCGATCCTAACCATGACATCATCCAGGCGATGGAAGCCTCCGTCTTGCCAGCGCGCGCAGAGCAGCGGGCAAAACACCGCCGCATCCTGAAGGATGTCCGCTTCGCCGAGCCGATGGATATACAGAACCACCCGGTGATGAGATAGCGTTGCCTCAATAACATAGCGAGCATGAATAAAGATCCCTGCTATCAAAAAAAGGAGGGATCTTTATAATGGAAAGAAAACAGCTATGTTCGCAAATACAAGCGATGTTGATGTTATGGGCAATTTCAGTAATTCCTTAGAAAGGGTGGGGCAATGAAGAACTTAATAGTATTAGCCGGCCTTATATTTATTGTTGGATGCTCCGGTGTTAGAGGAGATCATCTTCAAAGACCGCCTGCTTATCCTTCCGAACAAGCGGAGAAGAACGGTGATATTGTGGTTGCGCTCTCCGGAATGAAAAATACGGATAAAATGGAGGAATTCCTGGCTAAACTCAGCAACAGGGAGAGCGCCGCGTTGCGGGATTGCGATGTATACGGTTGAAGGGGATGCCATTCTTTATGACGTAAATACAGAAATCAAATCCGAAAGCACCGGTGAAAAGAACACTGCTGGCGTTGTGCTGGCGGGGCTTCTTTTTTTTGTTGAAATCAAACATATACGGTAAAAGCCCCGGGACTATTCCGAGGCTTTTTTCTTACGGGTATACACGGGGTGGAGCGTAGTTCGACGGGTGCTCCACAAAAATGAGTAATTACCAAAAATGTCTTTCACAACAATGTTTTTTCCGTTTTTTGCACACGATCAATACTTTCTGCCCTTCTTTAAGAACAACCGTGATTGCTTTACGATGACGTCTCATTCAAGCCACCCCCTTTTCTAAAATACAATATGAGAAAGTGCTTCAAATGATTGGACCAGTATCACGACCAGTTAATAAGGGCATACCTATTTTGGTTCTTTGCCTCCTTATCAGGTGGGCCGTCTGTGTACGGCCTTTTTTGTTCTTTTAGCTCCATGGTTTTATTTGATATACTGTTGCCAAGCCGGTACGCCGGCAATCACCGAAGAACCGTTGAGGAAAGAATCCTACGGCTCATTATTATTAATTTTAGAACTCATTTACTTACCCCGGACTGGGAATTTATTTTTTCATTGCATTACGAACATGCATTCGCATATGCTGATCTCGAATATTCGTTCGAGGTGAGGGCGATCAAAGACTGGCGAGAGGAACTGCAACGTGAAGAGGTGCTAGCAAACGTAAAGCCGAAGAATGAATCTCTGTGCAGCTGTATGGCCAATATGAAGGGGAAATGGATCGGAGGAGTGTATACCTGTCCCAGATGCGGGCGCCCCGTGTACGACGCATGCGGAAAAAGATGAGTCCCCACATTATACCAGGGCTTTTATATCATTAAACTACAAAAACAAAAGAAAAAAGGGGGTGTCTCACAGGCACTGCAAAATGATGGAGAATTCCATTGTCAGTATATATATGACCGGATTTCGCTACAAAGAAGTTCATGGAATTTAAAAATGATCAAGTGCATATCAGTAGTTGCCGGAGAAGGAGGGCCTTAATGAAATTTACATCGATACATAAAAAGGTTCGAGGCATGAGAAGGAGAGCGAGAAGCCTTCAATTATGGGGAGCTCATCATAAGACGCTTGACATCGATTCCTTAATCCGCGATAAAAGAGAATATGTAAAAGTTTGGATTCCTCCGTTTTGTCATCTGCATAAGATCAATGAGCGGGAAGCAGGAAAAAAGAATCCGCCTTATCGATTTCGAAAACAAACGTTGTACCACTTGATCGAAATGTATATCGCATGGAAGAAGCAACTCGATGCAATGAAGAAGGAGGAGCCTTATTATCTGAAAATGTGGCTCGGAGATCCGGAGTTTATGGATTCACAAGTCGTTGCGGCGATTGGACCGAAGATGGATGACTATGAACAGTTATTTATGAAGCATCCGGAACAAAGGCCATTTCCTTATGAACGAGCGCATCCATGCTTGGATTTGTTCACATGGGAGAGGCATATAAATGGTTATCATGTGTGGGAAAGTGACTTGGAGACGGCAGAAGAACTTGAACTCGCCCGCAAAAAAGCTTTTCAAACCAATGAATATATCATTAACGGCAAAGTTGAAAAGTCGTATTTTATCAGCAAGGGAGATATGTGGATTGGGTATATGCAATCGCTTGAAGAGGAAGGCGGATGAATGATGGATAAGTACACCGAACCGAACTTGCGCCGCTGTGCCGTCATCACCATTGATATGCAAAATGACTGTAGCCTCCCTGGCGCAGTTGGCGAAATAAAAGGAACCAATGAAATCATGCCGCAGATTTGAATAGTGAAGAGCTGCTGGAGGGAACGATGCAAATGATTGCCGATACTTGGTCTTGACGAAAAGAGAGATCGCTGATAAACTTCATTAAACGTAATTATTACGATTAAGATCAAGATAAGCGGTTTGTTCCGGGAACCGGTGGACTTAACATGGGAGAAGGGAGTGACGGGAACTTTCGAAAACTCGATGATATAAGTCACTGAATGCCGGCGTTCATTCGTTATAGTATGGACAGGAATGCCTTTCAATTGCGCAGCGATTGGAGCATCTTCTTGTTTTGTGGGGAATGTATCCGAAAAACGAGTCAACGTCTCCCTAAATCGTAATGATTACATATAAATAAGGATGAAGGTTGTGAAATGATGAAAGAACCGGCAGACTTCCGCCGCCGCTCCTTCTTTTTTACGGCCATTCTATTGGCGCTGACGGCGGGGCTCGTCCTCTCGGTTACGCTCGCGGTGATGCTCGGGCCGGTTCCGATCGCGCCGGCAACGGTCTGGAAAATTGCCTTCTCCCATCTGCCGGGCTTCAACGGATGGATCGAGGAGACATGGGACACGGGGCAGGGACATATCGTGTGGGATATTCGTTTTCCGCGGGTGCTGCTTGGTGTCATCGTCGGCGCGGGGCTGTCCGTGGCCGGCGCCGCCATTCAAGCGCTTATGCGGAATTCCTTGGCCGACCCTTATATACTCGGCGTGTCGTCGGGGGCGTCTGCGGCGGCCACGCTCGTCATTCTGTTCGGCGCGTTCCGCTTCTTCAGCCAATATGCGCTTTCCTTATCCGCCTTTCTCGGTTCGCTCGCCGTGATGGCTATCGTCATGGTTCTGGCCCGCGTGGGAGGCAGGATCGCCACGAGCCGGCTTTTATTGTCCGGCATCGCGGTGTCCATGATGATGTCCGCCATCACCAACTTGATCGTAACGATGGCGCCGCGCGAAGAAGGCATACGTTCGGCGATGTACTGGATGATGGGAAGCCTGACGGGGGCGAAGTGGGAGTATTTGACGCTCCCGGCTTTGATCGTGATTGCCGGAACGATCTTTTTGCTTGTTCAGTACCGGGCGCTGAACGCCTTGCTGATGGGAGAGGAGGCGGCGCTTACCCTTGGCGTCAATCTCCATTCCTTCCGCAAAGGGCTGGTCGTCGCGGTCGCTCTGTTGACGGGAACGATTGTGTCCGTGAGCGGAGCGATCGGCTTTGTCGGCTTGATGATCCCCCATATCGTGCGGCTCATCGTCGGTTCGGATCACCGTCGCGTCCTCCCGGTCAGTATGCTGCTGGGGGCCATCTTCATCGTATGGGCCGATGTATTGGCGCGGCTTGTGCTGGCGCCCGAGGAATTGCCGATCGGCATTGTGACCGCTTTATGCGGAGGTCCTTTCTTTATATGGCTGCTCCGGCGCAACTCATATTCTTTTGGAGGCGGAAAATGAACGTCGAAGTGAAAGACCTGTCGTTCAGCATTCAGGATAAACGATTGATTGAAGCGATATGCCTGGATGTGCGGGAAGGCGAGATGGTCGGCTTGATTGGTCCGAACGGGAGCGGGAAATCGACGCTGCTCAAAAATATATATCGCGTGCTGGATTCCGATTCGGGCGAAATATTGCTGAATGGGCAGCATGTATCCCGGATGCCGCAAAAGGAATTGGCCAGACAGCTGGCGGTGGTCGGCCAGGAGTCGGCCGCCGCGTTCGATTTTACGGTTCGCGACATCGTGATGATGGGGCGCAGCCCCCATAAGAAAATATTCGAAGCCGATTCGATGAAGGATTACGAGATTGTGGAGCAGGCGCTGACGCGCGTCGGCTTGCTGCATGCCGCGGGCAGCAGCTTCTCCGACTTGTCCGGCGGAGAGAAGCAGCGCGTGCTGATTGCGAGGGCGCTGGCGCAGCAAGCTCGCGTTCTGATCTTGGATGAACCGACCAATCATCTGGATGTCCGGTACCAGCTGCAGATGATGGATCTGGTGAAGGAGCTGAAGCTGACCTGTCTCGCCGCGCTGCATGATTTGAACATTGCGGCTTGCTATTGCGATCGCATTTATGTGCTCCAAGAAGGCCGGATGGTTGCTTCCGGAAGCCCTGAGCAAGTGATGCGGCCGGATCTGCTGTACGACGTATTCGGGGTTCGGACGGAGATTGCCATCCACCCCCTGACGGGGAGGCCGGCGATTACGTTTTTGCCGGACAGGATCGCCGGCTTATAACAAGGGAAGGGAGGCGTAGGCGATGGCGATGACCCGATGCGGCTCCTGCCAGTTCATGTATGACGAATGGTATGGCGACACGCGCAACGGCGTCCCCGCGGGCACACCGCTCGAGGACTTGGCCGCTACGCTATGCTCCCGCTGCGGAATGCAGGGCAACCGGCATCAATGGCAGCCGAGTCCGAGGTACGCGGGGCAGGAGGCCGAATATTATGATCAGTTTGCCGGAAAAGCGGGGATCGCGTTCTACAAGCATTGGCTGGAGCAGGCGGCGGGAGCGCCGAGCGTGCTGGAGCTAGGCGTGGGCACCGGACGCCTGGCGATCGAGCTGTCCGGCCAGGCCGCCCGCTACTGCGGCGTCGATTGGAGCCCCATGATGCTGAAGGCTGCGGATACAAAGCGCAAACGCATATTCAAAGGGGAAGCGGAGCGGCGGCTGGAGCTGGCGGAAGAGGACGTTCTTGCGTTTCGCCCCCCCGTCGCCTATACCCATGTGCTGTGCCCGGACGGGTTTTTGCAGCATTTTACGCGGATGGAGGAGCATATTGCGCTGCTCCGCAATATCCATCGTTGGCTCCAGGCAGGAGGCTGGATCGCCGTCGATCTGATCCTGCCACCAGGCGGCGCCGCCTGGCAGATGCTGGAGCGCAAGCGCGTGCAGCCGCACAAGCTTGTTCGCCGCCAGATCGACGGGGCAACCTCGCTGTCCCGGCAGATCTTTCACTGCGCTATCGCTTACGAGACGTATGTCGACGGCGCCATGGAATCCCGGTACCTGGTGGAGCGCGAATATGCGCTGATGACGCCGAAAGAAGCCGTGCTGCTGCTCGCTGCGGAAGGATTTGAGGTCACGCGGATGATTCAAAATTACGGCTCGTCCACGCCGTGGCGAACGGCGCTTCCACCGGGAGTGAACGAAAGAGGGAGCGATCCGGATGCCGGGGAGGCGATAGAGGAAGCGCTCGCGGCCGGGAAAACGGTACGTCCGTATCGGGAGCACGCATGGGCGGACGGCGGATATCCGCTGCGCGGCGCGCTGCCGGCTCTATCGCCCGATGCTCCGGCAACGATGACGTTGATTGCCCGGAAGAAATGAAAAAGATGTCGGAGGAATAGACGGAGGAAGGATTGGATGAATCGGAGAACGTTCACCAAGAGGTTTTTACTGCTAGGAATGACCATGCTGCTCGTCCTGTTGGCGGCATGCGGCCGTTCGGAACAGCCGGATGCGAAGCGCCAGGCGCAAGCGGAGCAGCCGGCGGCGCAAGTGTCCGAGAGCGGAACGGTCGAGCTTGAAAATATGGGGGAGAAGCTGAGCTTCCCCGACGCGCCGAAGCGGGCAGTCACGCTGAACCAGCATGCGACCGAAGTGATGCTGGCGCTCGGTCTCGAAGATTCGATGGTCGGAACGGCTTATCTCGACGACAGCATCCTGCCTGAATATAAGGAGAAGTACGACAAGATTCCGGTCCTCGCGGACAAATATCCGTCGAAGGAAGTGTTCTTGTCGGTGTCTCCCGATTTCGCCTATGCGGGATGGAAGAGCGCGTTTGGAGAGAAGGCGCTAGGATCGCGGGCGGATCTGGCCGGGCACGGCGTCCTGACCTATGTGCAGGAATCGTCCAACAAGCCCGCGCCGACGCTGGAGGATGTGTACCAGGACATCATGAATATCGGGCGCATCTTCCGGGTGGAAGACAGAGCCGAAGCGGTCGTGAACGATCTGCGCAAGAAGCTGGAAGACATCCAGGCGCAAATCGGCAGCGTGAGCGAGCCGCTTAACGTATTCGTGTTCGATAGCGGGGAAGACAAGGCATTCACGGCCGCCAATACGTATTTGACCAGCCTGATTGCCAAGGTTGGCGGAAAAAATATTTTCGACGATATCGAGAAAGGATGGGCTGAGGTTAGTTGGGAGGAAGTGGTGAACCGCGACCCGGACGTTATCGTCATTGTCGATTACGGCGACACGACGGCCGAACAGAAGCGGGAGCTGCTCTTGAACAAAGCGCCGCTGGCCGATGTGAAGGCGATCAAGAACAAGCGGTTTATCATGCTGCCGCTCTCGGCGGCCGCGGAGGGCATTCGCGCGCCGATCGCCCTGCAGACGCTCGCTGCCGGCTTGTATCCGGATAAAGTGCAGCCATAAATGCATTATCGGGAAGGAGAACTATTCATGCCAACATGGAATTTGGAGGAAACCCGCCATCATCTGCTGATATGCAACGGCGGCAACTGCATGAAGCAGCAGGCCGATGAAGTGACGCAAGCAATCCGGGATGAAATCTCGGCACTCGGAGCGAAACAACAGATTCATACGACACGCACCCGCTGTAATGGCCGCTGTACGGACGCTTGTGTCGTCATCGCCTACCCGGAAGGGGTCTGGTATAAGGAGATGACTCCGGAGCTGGGAAGGGAACTGGTGCGCAAGCAGTTGGCAGGCGAGCGGCTGGAGGAGCAAATGGTCTACTCGTATGATCGCCGTTTCATCGCTACCGGCCGCTCTGCAGCCGGCAAAGATAAATCGCCGAGCTAGGTCTTGCCATAGCCAAGCCGCGTCCACCTCTCGCAACGTTCGGGACACTGGCGTCTGTATGGGGGAGCGTGAATTTTACCGATAACACTTTTTATCATAAGGGGCTGTCTCCAAAGTTGTGTTGTAGCTGCGGCGAGACAGCCCCGCCTTGCTTCTCACACCTTAGCTTGCTGAAAAATACTGTGAAAATGCAGCTTTCCATTATGACGTGTACATCTAAACAGGAATTGCTGCAAAACCGCATTAATTTCAGACTATCCACTAGATTACAGACAAAAATCGATGAGGATAATGTGCTTTTACAGGAATTTCTTCAAATAGAGGATCAAATAGCGTGAATTGCTGCATTAAGGCAGGATTTCACTGCTTCACCCATCTTCCACCGCTTTGTCGCCGCCGTTTTTCCCGCTTCCATTACCTCTGGTTCACCCGTCGACCCAAATTTTTTGGCAATTCCATATAAGACCGCTTTTTATATCTGGAAATGAGGTTGTCTCGGCAGAGGATCAGTCAATCATGCGGTTGATCTCGTTCACGATCAGTTCGGGCTGGCTGAACATGACGAGGTGGCCGGAATTCGGAGCATCGATCCATCGCCCGTTGGCCAATGCCGCCGCCGTCTGGCGATGGGCGGCGGCGATGGCCGGACGCACGCTCCGCTCAAAGCAGGGACATCTTCGTGCCCGAGATGAAGCTGACCTCCAGATCGCCCAGGTCGACAGGCTGGTCGCGCAGCTTGGCCAGCTCGCCGATAAACGGCGTCAGTTCGGCGATCATCGTGGGTGCGGCTTGTTCCGTAAAAGTCCTCATTGCGGTGATCGGCTGCGATATCCACCGGCTGAATGCGGCCGGCCCGGCTGCCGATCAGGCGATACATGCCGAACCGGGCCAGCAGCGGCACGAGAACCCATCATCGCTTGCCGCTTGCTTCCGGAAGGGAGGAAGTACAGATCGCAGTCTGAACGAGACCCCAGACGGACCGGGATAAGCCATGCCGGATTCGAACACGACCGTCGGGTTTCCGCTTCCGTTAACCATATCATGCCGCCGGCGTCCATCCTCGATCGTGTGGAAATGTCCAATTTCAAAACGTCAGGCAATTTGCACTCGACCGCGGCCGATTTGCTCCAATGGGATCGATGCTTGCAGAGGCGAACCGTTCCTCTCGTCGCGCCAGCCACGTTGGACCTGATGTTCTCGTCCCATGCCGTAGTTGACGCCGGCCGCTCTTACGGATACGGGCTGTCCGTGGATTCATCCAGCCGCGGCCATGGCGGACACCTCCCGGGTTACTGGAGCAAATACCGTTATTTTCCGGAGAACAAGGCAACGGTCATCATGCTGAGCAATCATGATTTATCGTGGAAGGCGATATCGTCACCCGAACGGCGGGGCTGCTGTGAAAAGGGAAGGGCGGGGACTTCAACTTCGCGTAGGCACCGCAAACCTAAAAGGCTGCCGAGAATCAACTCGACAGCCTTCGCTTCCCGTCACGGGAATAGCCTTTATTATGAGACAAGCTTTAGTCCCGTAACGCCCACAATAATCAGGGCCAAGCTGACAAGTCGGGCCGCGCTTTTGGACTCTCCGAAAAAGATCATATTGATCAGCACGGCGCCCGCGGTTCCGATTCCAATCCAGACCGCATAAGCGATACTCAATTGCAAATAGCCGAAGGCCTGATACAGCAGCCCGAAGGAGAGGGCAAACCCGCCCGCGAATATGGCGCCATTGCGGATATTTTTTTCCTGGCTGAACAGTTTCAACCCCACAACGCCAACGATTTCACTTATTGCAGCTAAAGTAACGAACAACCAACCCATTATGGATGACTCCTTTCTTCCGCTTTATTGTCAGCGAGCTTCAAACCAATGACTCCAGCAACAAGCAGCCCGATAAAGAGCAATTTCAGCGCGCTCATATTCCCGTCAAACAAGAAGTAATCCATCAATACCGTCCCGATTGAACCGACCCCGGCAAAGATGGCATAGACGGTCCCGGTAGGCAGCCCTTCACAGGCTTTGGACAGGAAATAAAAATCAACGATAATGACACCGACGAGCAAAATCCAATGCCATACGGCATCTGCTGTACTAAACCCAAAAACCCATACCATCTCCAATAAACACGTGATGACTACATACATCCAATATTTGTTCATCGCACACACTCCTAAATGAATGACATTCAGTCATTTTTGTAGAAAAGACAACATACTTTACGGACGCAAAGCATGCTCTAAAAAGGTCAGTAATTCAGCCTTTTGAGTGATTTCATTTTGTTGATCGTACACATCATATAAAAATACTTGCTCCGCGGCCGATTCGATCAGGCCAAGCACCAATTTGGCCGTACGGGCGGGATCCAGGTTTTCACGAACGAGGCGGCGTTGTTTGTTCGTCTCGAACAGAGAAGCGACCAAATCGTAAAGCGGAGTATAAATATTTTCCCATTTGCTCATATTTTCGGTTGTGGAAAGGCCTGCATAGACAAGAACGGACACATCACGAAATTCACCCGTAACCTGAAAAATGGCATCCACCAATTGACGCAGTTGTTCGGTCAACGGGTCGTCAAGTGAAACGGTGGCTTCAATTTTCTTGATAAATTGCAGAACAATTTGCTCCGCAATCACAGGCATAACCGATAATTTAGAGGGAAAATACAGATAAAACGTTCCCTGAGCAATCTCTGCCTTTTTTACGATGTCTGCGATTTTTGCTTTTTCAATCCCTTTCTCTTTAAAAACTTCGATGGACGCTTGTACGATCTTTTCTCTTTTGTCCATATGCGGTACCTCCCGGCAAAAATGACTGAACGTCATTCATTGTAACAGAAGATATTACATTCGTCAATCCATCCGCGGAAATTCAGGATTCCAAGACAATCCCTTACTATTGAGAATTAAAGCATATGACGGTGATTTGATCAATTCAATCGGTTAGAAAAAATCGTCATGAAGCGTTAACGGCGCGGACTCATGTTGCTCTTTACGCTGCTTATTTTCCAAGGTGAATGCAAAGAATCCCGCGCAAATTCAAATCGGAAGACTGCGCTCTTTTCGGCCTGATTTTTGCGCCGCCACGACACGCTGTGAGTCACTTCCGCCATCAGGCTGTCAACAGTGTCAAGTTCGGTATTCCGCGTTTTATCGTTACGCTTGTTTTTGGTCGTTAGACGAAACGTGGTTCCACTCTCCATCTCTTGAAAAAGGTAGTCTGCCGCTTCGGGTTCGAGCCCCTTCGAGACGCTTTTCAGGAGATCATGATCCTGAACGGACAATGCCCCGATGAAAATTTCCGCAAGCATGGCGGGCGACGCCGTATGGAGAAAGGTCTCGCGCTGTCCGGAAGCCGTATAGACCATCAACTGATGAAATATATCCGGGTTGGCGGAGCGGTGTGTGCTGCTGTCTAAGAAATGAACGCAGAAGTGGCCTGCAAATCCATTGCCCGGGATACCATCTCCTCCATGCGGCATTCCATTCATGGAAGCGGCAATTTTATGTTTATCCGTAACCACTAAAATCGCTTTTCGTTTCCAGCTCCATTGGTTGTCATAAATTTGCTTCATAATCTTCGTGTCCTCTTTGGTCAGCGGCTGCACGTCGGCATGTCTGCTTCCCGCTCGCCGTTGGACGCGGAACGAGAGCCCTTTTTCCAAATCGATGATGGAAAATGTGCTTTTCCGCGGGATTAATTGCTTCGCTTCACTCCAAGGGATGGTCGCTCCATAGTGGCGCTCCTTTAATTCTGCGCCATATTTTTGCATTCGCCGCGCTGCTTTTGGAGACAGGATAAGCCGTTTTGATTCCGTTTCGCTCCAAAGCACGCCAGGCTTTTCCATGCGGAAAGCTCTGGCCTGACCGTTTCGCGATATCAATACATAAATATCGGTAAGCGCATCCGGGCGTGAAGCCTCTTCCTCTCTGCTCGCCTCCAGCAGTTGGGCAGCCTCTTTAGGATTCAGAACCGTCATCTGTTCAAATGTGGCAGAAGGAGTGGTTCGCACACTGATGACAACCGTGGATTGCGGCTTGCGAGCTGCATAGACGGCCGGATTGTGAACGGGAAAGAAAGAAATAATCAGCAAGAATAGGACGATGCGAGTCATCAATGGATTCATGGTCGGGCCTCCATATCAATTCAGTCTGCCGAAGCGATAGTTGTGAATAGTGTTGTCATTTTTTATCAAATTATGTGTCTATAATCGGCCGCCGTTCAGGGAAATGTATGGAGGTATATTTCGTGAATTGGGGTGTCCCGATTTGAGTTGGAATACATATGTGCAAATTCTACTCCTGCTGCACCAGGCCCTCAATCCCGGCAGTGTGCAGATCGGCATGCAAGGGCGCAGCGTGGCGACCGTGAATCGCGCCGATTATATGGCGCCAGTCTTTCCGCTATTGGCTGATGATAAAATAGACCGGCTCCTCGACGATCTCGATAAGAAAATGTATCACGCCCCCCGGAATGCCCGGATTGGGGATCACGAGGAGATCATTCCGGAACAGAACGGTTACAAGCTGGATCGCGATCGTTTTCGAGAGCAATTCTATTCCTTCCTCTATGGCAGCGGTTCCTTGTCCATCGAAGCGCCGCGCTTGAAGATCCATGCCAAGGTCGATAGCGAGCTGTTGGCCCATATTCGCGACAAAAGAATCGGACATTACGTCACCTTTTATAACTCGAGGAACAAAAATCGTTCGCATAATGTTGCCCTGGCCGCGCAAGCCATTAATAACACCGTCGTGTTTCCGGGCGAGCATTTCTCGTTCAACCGGGTTGTCGGTATGCGAACCACGGCGAAAGGGTACAGGCAGGCTCCGATTATCGTTCGCGGGGAGTTCTCGGAAGGGATCGGCGGAGGGATCTGTCAGGTATCCTCGACACTGTTTAATGCCGTGGACCGGGCAGGGCTTGTCATCAAGCAGCGTTACTCCCACAGCCGGAATGTGCCCTATGTACCGCCCGGACGCGATGCGACGGTGAGCTGGGGCGGTCCGGATTTCGCTTTTCAAAACCTGTACAATCAACCGGTTCTTATCCGCGCTCATGCCGGCGGGGGCCAAATGACCGTGGCGGTCTATTCTTCCGAATTGATTAATCATAAACCACGGGAGGTCCCGGGAACGACCCGGCGCCTGCCGGAGGAGATCATCTTTGATTTAGAAGCGAAAGCAAAGGAATAAAGGAAGAGGCGCATGCCCGGCTGGAGGCATGCTTTTCCGCGTATTAACCGGGTCTGAACTAGCTGCAAGCTCGTCAGCCGCTTCGACCCAATCGATGGACCTTGGATAGATTTTACAGCATGGCGATCATATAATAGATTCAGGGAACAAGATGACAAGACTTGGATGTAAGAAGGGACGAAATGACCCTGGAAGCTGAAATTCTTACGATGGGAGACGTTAGAAGATCACACCGTAAAAAAGATCGTGGAAGCAGGTAAATCTGATTTTTGTGAATGTCGGCGAAAATAAAAACGAGGATTGCGGCTATGCTCTTCAAAACGCATGGAAGAATGGCAATAAGAATGATTTTATTGTCAGCTTCATAGCAGAAATCATGATATGGGTCCTTGCTGGAGTAACCTTAGTGGGACAATATATTTATAAGAATGAAAGAAGAGAAAGAAGACATCAAAAATTGTTGGAAAGTCTAAACCAACGGACAATTCAAATAGGAGATAAGAGTGTTAAAATCAGGATTCTAAAATGATACAGAAAATTATGATATGCACAGTAAATATATTGTAAGGGACAATGGAAATATTGTGATTTTGCAGAAAAATAGTCGTATACTCATAAGGGGACAAGTACAGATTAAGAAACGTTCGTTCGCTTGTTCGTTGTCAAAGGGGGGATCAGAATGAGCATGTTAAAGGAAAAAATTGTACAATCCGCGATCAGGCTTTTCACAGAAAAAGGGTACCAAGCGACGTCCATTCAAGATATCGCCGATGATTGCAGCATTGCCAAAGGCTCCTTATATAAGCATTTTGCCTCAAAAGAAGATTTGTATATCCATATCCTTGAGCTGCGGCAGCAAAACATGATGGATGCTGTAGAAAAAATTAAACAAAAAGGGTTGTCAAAAAGAGAAACATTCCTTGAGGAGATTGCTTGTCAGTTCGAGTTTTTCATAGAGCATGGATATTATATATCACGCGATCATAACGAGCTTCCTCCGGCAAATAACGATAAAATAGGAGCCGTAATTAAGCAGCTCCGGATCAATATGTTTCGTTATTACCAGGATATCTTGGTCCGTCAGTACGGAGCGATTGTGGAGGGCTGGAAATGGGACATCACGGCTCTGTTTAACGGGATGATAAGGGAATATACCTTTCATTTGCTGTTCGGGCACAAGCCGCTGGCCCAGAAAGATTTGGCCTTGTTTATAGCCGGCCGCATGGATGATCTCATCATTGGCTTTGAGCGGCATTCGCCAGCCCCCCTTCTTACGGATGAGCTCATGAAGGAATATGCGGATGCACAATTTGAACCGGAGAACGGCATCCAGGAGACTCGAAGATCTGCCTTGTTCCATACGATATTATCGATCATACCCGATATGTCTGTTCCGAACGCAAGAAAAAAAGATTTATCCGAGGTTGCGGCAATGCTTCGGGATGAGTTGGAAAAAGATCAGCCGAGGGGATTTTTAGTACAGGCGCTGCTTCGTGATCTGGCAGCGGAAAGAGAGCTCGGCTTTTATGTTAACCAGCTCCAGCCGCTGATGCCCAATACAAGCGGATAGTGAAGGACTTGTATGAGCTCTCGTCCCATTCCCGTGTCGGACCGGTGGTCCGACATCCGGGAGTTGACGCTTCAATGGGTAAGCTTCGAAATGCCATTGATGATCAGATATATCCCAATCACCCGAAGGGGGATTCGGGGTCCAGTGCCATCCTTCCGAAAGATGGCTTTGGCCATAAGGCCGATATTAATATTGATGAAAAGTCCGGCGAGCAGCTCCACGATACCGATGATAAAAATTGAATTCATAATGCGCACTCCTTGTCGTCGTTATCAATTTCATTCGTACGTTCTTCGTCTTTGTATTCGAAAGCTTATCAGAACAAAAGAGAGCGATAGGCCGAAGAAGCCGAGGCCGCTCAGTAATCCACTCGAAGTTAGCGCAGACGTAGCACCATTCAACCCTTCCCATGCCCAGGTTCCTGGAACGGCTCTGGAGATGAAGCGGAACCACTCGGGAAGAGCCGGATTCTGAACAGGGAAAAACGCTCCTCCGAGAATGCCTGTGAACACCATGATGACCGAGCCGCAGATCGTAAAGCTTTGGTGGCTTCTAACCCACGGCACAAGCAGGGTCACCACTCCGGTTACGGCGAGCAAGTAAGAAGCCCAGATCAGCATGTTGACGCCCATGCCGCCGGTTATGTTGATGTTAAGGATCCATTTTCCTGCACATAGTACGAGGCCAATGGTAAGGAGTCCGAACAGATAAGCAGCAATCACTTTGGATAGCAGGTATTTGACAAAGCGAACCGGCGTACTGAGCAATCTGTAGAGCATCCGGTTCTCTTGTTCGTCAATGAATGTCCGGAATCCCTGAATCACCGCGAACCATACAAACATAAGCATAAATCCGGTAAGCCTCTGGCTGATGGCTTCGGTATGGTCTGCTTCATGGCCAGTTGCGGCTGCGCTACTTTTCGTGTCCGGGCTGGGGAGAGAGGCCTCTTTGCCGGATAAGAGCAGGGCTAGCTCTTCCGTGACCGCAGCCTCCAGTCCGTTATCCCCGGTCTCCCGTTCCTGAATCATCTTGATATGCAGAGGACGATGCTCCGTCAGCATGTAATCACCGAAGCCAGGCTCAATGACGAGGCCGGAAGAGATGTCATGCCGCATAACTTTTTCCCGTATATCGGTTTCCTTAGCCAGTGTAATGTCCATATTCTGATGAGCCCGCATGCCGTCGATAAGCCGCGCCGAGTATGGACTCTGATCTCCATCCGCGATATACAGCTCTGCCCGATTGTCAGCTTGAGCAACACTGAAGAAATAGGCAAGCAGGACCGGGGAAGCTAATATCGCCAGTAAGGCCATCCTGTTCCGCAGCATCAGCTGCAGTTGCTTGACGACCATGGTTATTAGTTGCATTCTTATTTCCCCTTCCTGCCTGCCAATAGGATAGCTGCGATGAAAAATACCGCTGCTGCACCAGCAAGCATCAAAATATCAGACGAAATCCTGGTCAGGCTCCCGCCCTGAAAAATATGCAGGTAGGCGTTGATGGCCATTCCATTTGGCGTTACGGCCTGAACTGCCTTCAATATGGGCGGAAAATGATTTTTTTCGAAAAAACTGCCTCCCAAGAAACCGAGGCCATATAATACGGGTGCGGCAAAGCTGGATATCGAGGCTTGATTGTTCGCCAGTAATCCGCAGCACAGAACGAGAGAGCCGAGAGCCAGCCCGTATATGCAAGTGACAAGCAGTATGCCCGGGCTGTCGACCCAATTCACATGGAAAATCAGTCGACTGCCAACCATCACAACGGTCATCTGGACTGCAATGGCGAGAGTGATGCCAAGAAGCTTCCCCATGCAGTATTGCACCATCAAGGTGGGAGTGGAGCGAATTCTGGCCATCGTATGGTTCAGCTTGTCATTCACTAAGCTGTGAGCGAGTTCGAAGGCGGTCAGGAAGGAGAATAAGACCGTCATGGCCGCCACCTCATACTGCATCGCGCTTACCGGCCGTGTTCCGCTCGCAATCACTTCCTTCGGAATGCGCAGGTCTGTGTTCTGAACATGCACTGTCTCGCTTGATGGGACTGCGGAAGAGAAGGAGGCGGACTGATCGAACAGCGACCCCAGCATAAAGATGAGAACGAGCGGGAGCAAAATGAGCTTCAAATAAAACACCTTCGACTTGGCCAACAGCTTCGTATCCAGCATCACAAAACGGATCAATCGGTACAAATCGTAACCCCTCCTTCAATCTCTCAATGATTTTCCGGTAACCTGAAGGAAAATTTGCTCCAAATTGACTTCTTCATATTGGAAGGAGGCCAATTGAGCGCCCAAGCTTCGCAGGCCATCCAATATATCAATCACATTGCCTTCCTGCGGATTCACCAGAATCGACAGCTGCTGATTTTCCATCGTTATTTTCTTAACTCCGGGGATATGCTTTGACTTGCCGACCGCCTCGCTGTCCAAGGAATGGAAGGTGAACGTCAGCGTGTCCAGAGCTCCCGTACTTTGCTTCAACTCATCCTTGGTGCCATAGGTCAGGAGCCTTCCATGATCCATAATGGCGACCCGATCGCAGAGAAACTCAACCTCCTCCATGTAATGACTTGTATAGATCACGGTCATTCCGGTTTCCCGGTTCAGATGTTTTACCGTTTCTAAAATATGGTTTCTCGACTGCGGATCGATGCCAACGGTAGGCTCGTCCAAAATCAGCAGCTTCGGATTGTTCATTAGGGCAACGCCGATATTTACTCTTCGTTTCATCCCGCCGGAAAACTCGATTACATCCTGATGTCTGTGGTCGGATAGACCGATCAGCTCGAGAACCTCATTCACCCTTGCTTGCAATGGGCGCCCGCTCAAGCCATACAGGCATCCGAAGAACTCCAGATTATCCTTTGCGCTTAAAGGCTCATACAAAGCAATATCTTGGGGCACGACGCCCATTATTTTTTTGATTTCCCGCGAATGATCTTTTAGCGAGTTATGATCAATCAGGATATCTCCGCCGCTTGGCGCCAGTACCGTGGAAATCATGGAGACCGTAGTGGATTTGCCGGCGCCGTTCGGCCCCAGAAGTCCTACGATTTCACCTTGCTTTACATACAGGGACAGATTGTCGACAACGGTTTGCTTGCCGTATTTTTTCGTCAGATCGATTAGCTCAAGCATCAATTCATACCTCCTGCTGCCATTTGGTTTGGCTTACAGAATATATTGTAGAATGATGGCGAACTGTGCCCAATTCACGAAAGTACTCAATTGACGCATAACTTTTCCTATTTTTTCGATGACTTTCGTTATCTATGAAACCTAAAAAAGCCATGATATCATTAAGTGATATGATTGAAAGAATAGGAGAAGGAACAGATGACATCGTTGTTTGCCTCGCCGAAGAAGAGAGTTTTTATTCTCCTGATGTTCAAAGGTCTCGTGCTTCTGTCTGTAATGAATCAGGCAGTCAGTATGACAGAAACGGATAGCGCCACGGGAATCATATGGTGGGGAGCTGTTGCGCTGCTTGCCGTCAATGACTATGTACGGGGACGCTGCTGGTTGTTATCCCAGGATCATCCGCGGCACTTCTATATTTCGGTAACGATCAGCATCGCAATGCTCGGCTGGCTGAACTTGGTGACCCCAGATTCCGGTATATTGGCATATATTCAGCTGATACTGATTGAGCTGCTGATTTTCAGCGCCCGCGTGTCCTATATACTGGCAGGTCTTAATCTGATGAGCTATGTGCTGCCAAGTCTGCTCCAGCATCCTTCGGCAAATGATCTTCGCAGTCAAGTTATAAACTATGCAGGATTTCTTATCGTGGGATTGCTGTTTAGAACCATCATTAATGAGAAAGTCAAAACGGTGAAACTGTATAAGGAACTGCAAGAAGCCAATGCCACGCTGCAGATCTATTCGTCTGCCGTGGAAGAGCTGGCCATTGCCAAGGAGCGGACAAGAATTGCCCAGGAATTGCATGACTCCATCGGACACGCTCTCGTTGCCTTAAGCATGAACCTGGAATATGCTCACCAAGCAATCGACTCCAAGCAGGACAAGACGAAGGAGGTCCTTGCCACAGCCCTTTCCCTTTCAAGGGACGGCATGGCCCAGTTGAGAAAAGCGGTTCATACATTGAATCAAACGTTTACTGCGGAACATCTCCGCCGCGCTTTGACTGCGTTGTTTTCCAATTTTGAACAAACCCAACTGCTGACTTTCCGCTTGGAAATGGATGAAGAGATAGAAGCGGAGAATCCCCATGTTAAGGATTGCCTGTTCAAAACGGTTAGGGAGGCCATCACGAACGGAATTCGGCATGGGGGGGCGACCTCGTTCACGATTTGCATCAGTCACCATGAGTCGGGAAGTCACATGCAGATTCACAACAACGGTCTGGAAAGCGGGCCGTTGGCCAAGTCTAACGGTCTATTGGGGATGGAACGACGAATTGCAGCTCTCGGAGGACAACTGGAGTTCAGTTCCGATAAGGGATTTACCATTGATGTCCGGCTCCCTCCACAGCCTGAGCAGGCTCGGGGAAGCAGGGCAGCATGCATAAACGAAGGGGGACACTATGATTAAGGTAATGATTGCAGACGACCAGGAGATTGTCCGGGAAGGGCTTAAAATGATATTAAGCCTATATGAGAAGGAGGAGGTCTCGGTCATCGGAGAAGCGCCAAACGGAAGGGTGCTGTTGGAACAGCTTGAAGAGATGAATCCTGATGTCATTCTGATGGATATCAGGATGCCGGAGATGGACGGGATTACGGCTGCCCAATTGGTGAAGGAGCGGCACCCGCAGACCAAGATTATCATTCTGACCACCTTCGATGAAGATGAATATATTATCCAAGGATTGAAGAACGGGGTGGAAGGGTATATATTGAAAGATTCCAGTTCTGGGGATCTTTTAAACGCCATTAAAACGGTATATGCCGGCAGCGTGCTTCTCAATCCGAAGGTGACCGAGCGCATGGTAGAGGCCATATCCTCCTCTGGTCTGGACAACTCCATATCGTCTCGCCACGAGGAACAGGATAAGCTGGGGCTGCTTACTCCGAGGGAGATGGAAGTCGCCCGGCATATCCTGTCCGGCAGCAGCAATAAAGAGATCGCTCAAGCTTTGTTCGTCACCGAGGGAACGGTCAAAAATTATGTTTCCCGAATTCTGGATAAGCTCGAATGCAGGAACCGGACGGAGCTCGGTCTATATTTGAGCAGGCTGGGCCGCTTTTAACCCGCGTTTTGGATGAAAAAACAAACTTCATCATTTTTTCCCATCCTTTCGACGTCATTATACTCGGAGTTTGTGGAACCATGATTTTCAGTTTAGCCTTCCTTGGCTTCGGCCTCTTGTTGTTTTGGTTTTCTGAGAAAAAGGCTTGAAATCAAACCTGCCCCTGCTATACACGTTGCCAGAAAAAACGTCTCCCCGAAAGAGGCCGCGCTTGCTTCCGGCATCGTCATTCCTGCGGTGGTTCGGGCCATATTCACCGTCATGCGCGAAGCGAAATATCCGGTAAATCCGGCAATGGCGAACGAAGAGATGACTTGCTGAGAAGCGCTGGTAAGCGGTGTAACTCTGCCGACAAGGTGTCGGGGCGTTGCATTCAATACATGGGTGTTCAAAGCCATCATGGATAGTCCCATGCCAGAACCCAGTAAAAACAGCGCGCTCAAAATGATCGCTAACGAGGTGTCCATCGTAAGGCATGACATGGTGAACAGCGCGCCCGTGATCAGCGTCATGCCAACCAGGAGAGGGGGACGTGCTCCAACCCTGTCAAAAATTTTGCCCGCAATGGGCATACAGATCATGGAGCCCAGTGCCTGCGGCAGCATGATTAGCCCCGTCTCCAGCGGCGTATATTCTTTCATTTGCTGAAGCAGAAGCGGAAATAACAGAACCGTCCCAAATAAGGCGGTCTGCATAATCCATGAGATGACAATGCCGCGGGTGAAGTCCGAAGACCTGAAAACGCGCAGTTCCAGCAAGGGTTGCTGATGACGCAAGCAGGAGATCACAAAAAGAATCAGAGAAAGTCCCCCAATAACCAGACCGGTTAACGTTCTCGCAGAGGTCCAGCTCACCCCGCCCTCGCTAACCCCAAACGTAATCATAGAAAAAGCAAGCGGTCCAAGGATCATTCCCTTCATGTCCAGAGAAGGGGCCTGCATGCTTGGGAAGGAAGGCAGCCATTTCCGCCCAATCACAATCCCAGCTATTCCAATTGGAAGATTAATAAGAAAAATCCACTGCCAGGTTACATACTCAACCAGCCACCCGGACAATACCGGGCCCAGGGCCGGAGCAAGCAGCATCGGAATCCCGAGCATACCTATGACAGAACCTCGTTGGCGGGGTGGAGCAAGCCGGTATACCATGGCCATGCCGATAGGCGAGACCATTCCGCCTCCTATCCCCTGAAGCACTCGAAATAGGATTAATTGCTCAGTTGTCTGCGCGCAAGCGCAGAGGATAGATCCGACCGTGAATAACCCTATGGAAGCCAGAAACACCCGCTTGGCTTGAAATTGATCCGACATCCACCCGGCAAGCGGGATAACCGCAGACAATGCAAGCGTATAGGCCGTCACCGACCATTGAATCGTTTGAAGAGAAGCATCAAAGTATTCTACTAGTGTTGGAATGGCAACATTGACGACGGTGCTGTCTAGTATAACCATAAAAGTTCCGATGATGACGGCAAGAAGAGGCGCGAATAACTGTTTGAGTGAGACTTCACCGCCCTGCGGAGATTGATGTGCTGCAGAATGGTTGTGCATAACATAAGACCTGCTTTCTAAGAAATGTGGAATATTGAAGTAACTGATAAGCTGCAGGAACAAGGGGAGACTTCTTTCTCCAGCATAGAAAACAAATAGTTTTCCATAAAACTTAACAGTCACTTTCTGCAGTATAAATAATAGCGAGGAGAATCTCTGATGTCAACGATTACTCATTTTTTTGCCTCGGCATCAAAAAGAAAAGTAAATCATACAACCCGAAGTCCAGGCATATAATTTGACGATTGGTTCATTAAGGGTAGCTGTCAAACATTGGGATACAACTGCAGGCAAGGCCTCACAGGTTAAATGGAGAAGCTAGCAGCATTTGGGAACAGGGGGAGGGTAAGTGATGCCACAGCAATTTCACTATGCCGTCGCCATTGTCGGGGCAGGCAGCGCCGGGTTGTCGGTTGCGGCCCGTTTGCTGCGCGCGTCGGCCGCGCTGCACGGCTCCGTCGTGATCGTTGATCCCCAGGCCAAGCATTACTATCAACCCTTGTGGACGCTCGTCGGCGGCGGAGTCATGCGCAAGGAGGTAACGGAGCGCGATCAGCAATCGCTTATCCCGAAGGGAGCCGATTGGCTGCAGGAGGCGGTCGCGCATTTCCGCCCGGACGTGAACCGCATCGTGACAAGCGCCGGCACTGTCATCGGATACGATGTGCTCGTCGTCGCGGCCGGCATCCAGGTGGATTGGGACCGGATCAAGGGGCTGAAGGAATGCATCGGGCGCGAAGGCGTGTGCAGCAACTATGATTACCGCTATGTGGACAGCACTTGGCGGTCGATCCGGGAGTTCCGCGGCGGAACCGCGATTTTCACGCAGCCGAATACGCCTATCAAGTGCGGGGGAGCGCCTCAGAAAATCATGTATTTGGCCGATGACGCCTTCCGGCGCGCGGGTGTGAGGGAGAAGACCGATATTATCTTTGCTTGCGGCAATGCGTCGATCTTCGCCGTCCCGAAGTATGCCGCGGCGCTCGGCAAGGTGGTGGAGCGCAAAGGCATCACGGCCAAATACAAGCGCAATCTGGTGGAGATTGACTCCGCCAAGCGGGAAGCGGTCTTCGAGCATGTGGACACGAAGGAGCGGGAGACGCTCCGGTACGATATGATTCATGTCGTGCCGCCGATGTCAGCTCCGTCCTTTATCCGTGACAGTCCGCTTGCCGGGCCTGGCGGGTGGGCCGAGGTCGACAAGCATACGATGCAGCATGTCCGGTTCGCGAACGTGTTCGCTTTGGGCGATTGCAGCAATCTGCCGACCTCGAAGACAGGCGCGGCCATTCGCAAGCAGGCCCCGGCGGCGGCACGCAATGTGTTGAACGTGCTGGCGGGGAAGCCTCTGGATGCAAGCTATGACGGGTATACCTCCTGCCCGCTCGTAACGGGCTACAACCGGCTCATTCTGGCGGAGTTCGATTATGATTTGACGCCGCGGGAGACGTTCCCGTTCGACCAGTCGAAAGAGCGGTACAGCATGTATGTGCTGAAGAAGGATCTGCTGCCGAAGCTGTATTGGCATGGCATGCTGAAGGGTCGGATGTAGGCGCGCGCCCATAAACGTCAACAGAACAGATACAAAACGATAGTTCACTGTCTCGGAGAAAGGGGAGAGCGGCATCCATGCTGCTGCGCTATTTTTATGATGAGAAGCTGGCTCACGCTTCGTATCTTGTAGGCTGCCAAGCGACGGGAGAAGCGATCGTGATCGACCCCGCCCGCGATGTTGTTCCATACTTCAAGACGGCTCAGGCCGAAGGCTTGAAGGTCGTGGCCGCGGCGGAGACGCACATCCACGCCGACTTCGTATCGGGCGCCCGCGAGCTCGGGGAGGAGCATGGGGCGACGCTATACGTATCGGGCGAAGGCGGGCCGGACTGGTCTTACGCTTATGTGAACGGCGGGGAGGGCCGGGCAGCGATCAAGCACCGTCTGGTCCGGGACGGGGATCGGTTCCAGGTGGGCCGGCTCGAGTTCGAGGTGCTGCATACGCCGGGCCATACGCCCGAGAGCGTGTCGTTCCTGCTGACGGACCGAGGCGGGGGCGCCGATAGCCCGATGGGCATCTTTACGGGCGATTTCGTCTTCGTCGGCGATGTCGGGCGGCCGGATCTGCTGGAGAAGGCGGTGGGCCTGGCAGGCACCGCCGCGGAGGGAGCGCGGCAGATGTACCGCTCCCTGCAGCGCTTCAAGCAGCTGCCCGACTATTTGCAGGTTTGGCCGGCCCATGGAGCGGGCAGCGCCTGCGGCAAGGCGCTCGGCGCGATCCCGTCCTCGACGGTCGGTTACGAGAAGCGCTTCAATTGGGCGTTATCGATGGAAGACGAGCCGGCCTTCACCGCCGCATTATTGGCGGGACAGCCCGAGCCTCCAACCTATTTCCCCCGCATGAAGCGGGTGAACCGCGATGGTCCGGCGCTGCTGGCCCGGCTTCCCGCGCCGGAGTGGATTGAGGGGACACTCACGGCGGTCTCCGCTCTCGCGGAGGAAGGCGCGGTTGTGATTGATACGCGGCCTAGTAGGGAATTTGCGCGCGGGCATGTGAAGGGAACGCTCAACCTTCCGTACAACCGTTCCTTCACGGGATGGGCCGGATGGCTCGTCGATGACGAACGGCCGCTGTACGTGATGGGGGAAGCGGACCGGCTGCCTGAGATTGTTCGCGACATGCGGTCCATCGGCATCGACCGGATCGCGGGCACGATCGAGGCTTCCGCGCTGTGGAGCGGCATCGATGCGGCGGCGTCAGGCCTGGGATCCTATCGCGAAGTGGCCCCGGCGGACATCGCCGATCAGGTTCTCGCCGGGGAGCTAGCGGTGGTAGACGTGCGCTCCGGGGCGGAGTGGGAGGAAGGACGCATTCCGGGCGCAAGTCATATTCTGCTCGGAACCCTTCCGGGGCGCATTCGCGAGGTGCCTGCCGGCAAGCCGGTGCTTGTCCAATGCCGGACGGGGGCGCGTTCGGCGATTGCGGCCAGCATTCTGCAGGCGCATGGCTGCATGAATGTCATGAATCTGCAGGGGGGCATCGTCCGATGGCGTGAGGAAGGATGGCCTATCCTGAAGTAAAGGCTGGCTCTTGTGAGCGGCTCGATCCATCAGGCTGGAATGGCCTATGGAGAGCCGCTCTTTTTTGCGTCTTGTTATGGCCGGAGCTGTGAAATAAAATTTGTTCTACCAAATGTCACAAAAATTAGGAAAAGAAGGTTTACATTATATTATATCTTTGTTATATTTAAGGGGCGAAACTACCATATATTACATCTAGTACAAATATTTAAGGAGTGATGTGAAATGAAGAAGCTTCTGCTCTCACTGTCCGCGTTAGCGATCCTGGCTACCGCTTCGCCGGCCTATGCGTCTCAGAACCCTGTTCCTAGCGCCTCTGCCGGTCCCGTCGTTCAACAAGGCCAGCAAATCATCAAGTATTACGCGCTGCGGCCGAATGAACTCAGCCCATGGGAAGGAATCTACTTGAAGAAGGGACAGCAGCTTACCATTTATGCGCAAGGAAGCTACGCCTATTATTCGGTGTATAATTCAAACTATCATCTCGGCACTTTTTACAATAGCAATGTAGGCAGAATTTTTACGGCGACGGAAGACGGTTATCTGTATGTTCAATTTGCCGCTCCATCTTCGTATACGATGAATCACTTCACGGTTACATACAAAATCAACTGATTGGCGGCAGCAGGCGGCCTGGTAATAGATAGCCGCATGGAGCCTGCCAGCAAGCACCAACAAGGAGAGTCAGGGGCGACCTGACTCTCCTTATGTTGTTCGGCCCCTGGGTCCGTCATCGCCCCTGAACGCGATTCCCGACTCGACTTCAGCCAAATGGATGCGCTCGAATTAAAGAAAACAGGGAAGGTCGCCATTCCGTCCGGAGCAAAGGAAATTACGAGAAAAACGGTGATTGATGCCGTGTACGGCGTGTTGGCCCAGTACGAATGGCCGGAGTCGCTAGAACTCGATATGTCCGATGCGGTGGCGTTTTTGCAGAAGAACGGCATTGTCTATGGAACAGGCAAAGGGCTGGAGCTGGATAAGCCAAGCACCGTGGAGCAAGCGTCTGTCATGGCAAGCCGTCTGGTCCAATTCAGTTATGATGCGGTTGGAGGCGGCGCGAAGGGACTTCGCTGGAAAGCCACGAAGGGGCAAAATACGCTCTATCTTCTAGGGTCGATTCACCTGGGCATTCCTGACATGTATCCGATGCAAAAATCAATCAGAGACGCGTTTGAACGGTCGGACACGCTGTGGGTTGAAGTGAATTTGCTCGACAGAGGAGCCTCGATGCAGTATTTCACCCAACTCAAGACGTACAACGACGGCACCCAATTGAAGGATCATGTGTCGCAGCAAACCTATGAGAAGCTGCAAAAGGTGCTGGAGCAGCTGAACATGGCGAAAGATATCTTCGATCCGTTCAAGCCTTGGGCCATCACGACCAATCTCTCCATGGCCAATATGGCAGGTGAATCTGCAGATATGGCTCAGGGGGCAGCCCTCGGTGTCGATATGTACTTCACCAACTCGGCCCTGTTGACAGGCAAGCCGATCCATGAGCTGGAAGGACTCAAGTTCCAGGCGGATCTCTTCAATAATGTGCCGCCTGCGGTGCAGGAGAAAGAATTGAACGAGGCGTTGGATCAAATCCTGGCGCCGGCAGACAAGCCGAATGATGCAAGGGAGCAGTTGAAGCAGTGGCAGGTGCTGTGGGCCAAGGCCGACCTTGAAAAATTCTCGGAGTCCTTCACGGAATCGGAGGAATTGGTGAAGAGCGATTCGGCGCAGCGCTTGTTCGGGGAACGGGACAAAAATATGGCCAAGAAGCTGATGGCGCTGCTGGATAAAGAAGGGGCGTCCACGCACTTTGTCGTCGTCGGAGCCGGTCACTTCGTTATCAAAGATATGATTATCGATCAGCTAAAAGCGAACGGCTATCAAGTGGAATTCGTGAAATAGAATACAGCAACGGCAAAGGCTAACCCGTACGTAATTCCGAAGGCGGCGGGTTAGTCTTTTTGTTTGTAGTGGCATCAGCCGTTGTTCATCCAGCCCTCTAGAAAGAAGGGTATCCTATAGGCATTGCAAAAGAATAGGGACGACAGGTCATCAGAGAAGGCGGGGCGGGAAAAACGGCGTCGGGGAAAGCGGTGGAAGATGGATGGGAACAGAGAAATCCTGCGCCAATGCAGGAAGTTACGCTATTTGCTCAGCTCTTTGATGAAATTCCTGCAAAAGTACATCAATTCCGCCGGTTTTTACTTTCCATTCATTGGTATGGCGGAAATTCATGCCGTTTTGCAGGAATTGCGGTACCGGAGTAAACATCATAAAGGAAAACTGCATGTTCGCAGCTTGTTTAGCAAGCTGAGCTGTCAGAAGGTGGGGCGGAGCTGTCTCGCTGCAGCTAACAAACTAGCTTATGGGCTGCTTATGAAGACTGCTTATGGGACCAACCCCTTGTTCAACATAATAGGAGCAGCAGCGGGGGAGCTACAGCGAGATGAGATCCCGGGACAGCTTGTTCAATCGCTCACCGCCGGTGTCCGTAACCAGCACCATATCCTCGATCATGATGGAGCCAATGCCGTAGCCGTAGTACGGCGTCTCCAGGCAGATGACCATGCCCGGAACGAAGACGGCTTCCTCTGCCGGGCTCAGGAACGGGGCCTCCTCGGCCGCCAGGCTCAGGCCTGCGCTGTGGCCCAGATGGCCCCGGTTGTAATTCGGCAGGCCGGAGCGGCGGATGACCTGCATCGCCTCGTCAAATGCGCGGCTCATCGGCAGACCCGGCCCGATCAGCTCCAGCAGCCGGTCATGTCCGGCCCGCAGCGCGCCGTAGATGCGCTTCACCGTATCCGAAGGCGAGCCGAGCACGAAGGTGCGGGCCATGTCCGAACCGTAGCCGGCCACATCGACGCCGACGTCGAATTTGATCACGTCGCCGGGCTCTGCCGGACGCGTGTCGAATAGATGCGCGGGTGCGAACTTCGCCCCGACGGAAATCATATGGAAGCGGGAAGGCGCTCCATCCGCACGGGTCAGCAAGGCAAGCCGGAACGCGTCGGCAATGTCGGCCGCCGAGCTGCCGGCCCGGATTCCCTTTATCGCTTCGGCGATGCCGATTTCGGCGTAAGCGCAGCTTTGGCGAAGCTGCTCGACTTCCCAAGGCGTCTTGCGCGCACGCAGCTCGGTCAGCAGCCCGCCGGCCTCCGTCAGCTCCAGCGCAGGCACAGCTTGGCGCAGCGCATTCACGGCAGCATATCGCATCGCGCTCAGCTCGACAGCCACCTTGCCGCCGCGAATCCCGTATTCCGCCAGCACCTCCCGGAGCAGTCCGAACATTTCCTCGACTTGATGGTTGACGGGCCGCCGTCCTTCGTACCGATCGCCGCGCAGTCCGAGCGGATCGTCGACGTCAACCCAGGTCGGGTACGTTCGCAGCTCGCATTGGGGCAGATCGTCCGGTACGCCCGCGGCCTCGAACTCATTCATGATAATTACCGTGCGGCGGGACGGATCGCGGAATATCACCGCCAGCGCGACTTCATTCATGCGCAACGTATACATGAACGTGCTCGGATGACCGGACAAGTAGTAGAAATTTTCGCAGCTCGATGCCACGATCGCTTCTACGTTCTCCCGCTCCATTATCGCCCGCGCCCGTTCCGTGACATCTTGCAAATGCTCTGCTTTGCCGTAAACCACATTGTCAACTCCTTCGAAGCCGCTCATGCTTCCGGCTCACTGCCAAGCTGCCGCAAAAACTTGCGGGCCCGCTCCGTCTCCGGCTGTGTAAAAAATTGCTCTGGCGAGCCTTCCTCCTGGATTTTCCCGTCGCTCATAAAAATAACCCGATTCGCCACTTCCCGCGCGAATCTCATCTCGTGGGTGACGACGATCATCGTCATCCCTTCCGTGGCAAGCTGCTTCATCACCGCCAGCACCTCTCCCGTCAACTCGGGATCGAGCGCCGAGGTCGGCTCGTCGAACAGCATGATCTGCGGCTGCATGGCAAGAGCGCGGGCAATGGCTACCCGCTGCTGCTGGCCGCCGGACAGCCGGGAAGGATGTTCATTTTTTTTGCTTAACAATCCGACCTTGGCAAGCAGCGACTCGCCAATTTCGACCGCCTGCGCCTGGTTCATTTTTTTCACGATCATAGGGGCCATCTTGACGTTCTCCAGGACGGTCATATGGGGGAACAAATTGAACGATTGGAACACCATCCCGGTTAACGTGCGAATATGCCGCACCGCTTCCTTCTTGGCGGCTTCGCTCATGGAAGCGCTCCAGTCCGCATCGCCTACCCGGATCGAACCTGTGTCCGGCGCCTCCAGGCCGTTCAAGCAGCGCAGCAGCGTGCTCTTGCCGGAGCCGCTCGGCCCGACGAGGACCACGATTTCTCCGGAATCAATATGCAGGTTGATGTCTTCGAATACGGTCAACTCGCCGAACCGTTTGCCGAGATTGTTTACTTCTATCATGTGCATCACACGTCCTTAATAGGCTTTTGATAACCGCGTCTCGATGCGGTTCAGAATAAAGGAGAAGAACACGCTCATCACCCAATACATGAGCGCGATCGCCACATAAAAAGGCATGGCGACATAATACTGCGCGATAAGCAGTTGAGCGGAACGCAGCAGCTCGGTCACGGTAACGATGGAGACGAGCGACGTCTCCTTCAGCATCCCGATGAACGTGTTGCCGAGCGGCGGGATCGCCACCCGGGCCGCCTGCGGCAGCACGACGCGCCGCATCGTCTGCCAAGGCGTCAGGCCCAGGGACTGAGCGGCTTCCGTCTGCCCCCCGGGCACGGATAGAATCGCGCCGCGGAGCGTCTCGGACAAGTACGCGCCGATGTTGATGCTCAGGGAGATAAAGGCAGCGGCAAGCGGCCCCAGCGTGATTCCGAAATCGGGCAGTCCGTAATAGATAATGAAGATCTGCACCAGGATCGGCGTGCCCCGAATAAGGGAGACGTATCCTTTGGCCAGCGTGCGGACGAGCCGGTTTCCTTTCAAGCGGGCAATGGCCACGACGATCCCGATAATGAGCCCGAAAAACATGGAGACGATCGTAATCAGCAAGGTGTAGTACGCGCCTGTTAAGAGAAATTGAATATTACTAAAGACCAGCTCCATTATCTGTATCCTCCTGGCTCTTGCTCATTAGAAGTTCGGATCGACATCGAACCATTTATGGAAAATTTCCGCGAATGTGCTGTCGGATTTCATCTCGGCGAGCGCTTTATTGATCGCATCGAGCAGCTCCGGATTGTTTTTGCGGATCGCGATCCCGGCAAAATCCTCTTTAATCGGCTCGCCGACCGCTTTCACCTTGAACTGATTTTTCTCGATGAGCGGCTTGATGGCGAACACGTTATTGATCGTCGCGTCGATGCGGCCGACGTCCAGGTCTTTCAGAGAGGTGATGACATCGTTATATGTGGCGATCTCAAACGTGCCGACCTTCGGCATCGCGACGTCGCGCAAATATTTCTCGTCATTTGTTCCCAGCCCGACGCCAATCTTTTTGTCTTTGAAATCTTCGATCTTCTGAATCGTCGTGTTGTCGCTCTTGACGATGACGTTGACGGCGTTCTTCACGTAAGGCGTGGAGAAATCCATCATCTTTTTGCGATCCTCGGTAATCGTCACTTGGCTGACCAGCGCATCGTATTTATTTTGTTGCAGTCCTTCAATCAGTCCGGAAAACTCGCCGGTGATAAATTCCACTTCCACGCCGAGGCGCTTCGCCACTTCTTTGGCGACGTCCGCATCGAAGCCGTCGACCTCGTGCTTGTCGTTCAGGAAGTTATATGGGGCATAGGTGCCCATAAGACCGACTCTGATTTTGCCGGCCTTCTTGATCTGCTCAAGCGCGTTCGCGTTTTGGGCCGGCTTGCTTCCGCATGCGGCGAGACCGACAGACAGAACCGTGAGCAGCAGGGCGGCTTTGACGAATTTTTGCAGTTTGACAGACATGGTGGTAGCCTCCTTATAGGGTCTTCATATCAGTAAAATGGGTTATCCGAGCAACCCCCGGAATTCGAATCTAGCGGTTTCTTCGGCAATTTCCGCTGGGGAATAGGCGGACCTGAAATCGACCTCGTGCATCGGCCCGAACAGCCACTTGGACAGTACGCCCGTAATCAAACAGACGAGAATGCCGGCCCGAAGCGGCAGATCATTCGCAGGAGGAAGCATGCCCAGCTCTACCGCCCGCAGCATGTTGTTTTTGAAAGCCTCCTCGAACGCAACCCACGTTTGCGAGACCGCTTCCCGTACCGGAGGGTCTGCGCCTTGGCCTTTCATCAGCAGGAAAGCCATCAGTTCCCGGTTCCGGCCGGCGAAGGTGAACAGCTCCGTGAGCAGCCGTGCGGACGAACGGACCATATCATCGACCGGGCCTGCGTGCTTGCGGTAGCCTTGCTCAATGACGTTCATCAGTTTCTCTTTTCCGTCTTCGATTAATTGCAGCACGAGCTGTTCCTTGCTTTGAAAATACCAATAGAATGTTCCTTGCGACACTCCTGCGGCTTTGACCACATCGGAAATCTTGGTGCTGTGATATCCCTTGCAGGCAAATAGCTTCAGGGCGGCGCCCATCAATTGATGACGGCGATCCTGATCTTGATTCGGTCCGGCAGGCAGCTCCTATCGCCCCTTTCCACTTAACTGACGAGTCAGTTAATGATAATTCCGATGGGATTACTATATTTTAAAGCGAGGCTTGTGTCAAGCTATATTTTTGAAAGTGGGGGCGGTCTATCATTTTGATGGATCGCAGGGGCGCGGAAGCGAGCTAACTGCCGCTAGAAGCCGCGCTGACACTGAACGGTTGATGCGCTGCAGTACGGCATCGTTCTGACAAGGTCAACGGATGGAACGGATGGACAACGATAGCGCACGAACAACAAAGGCAGTTGCTGCAGGAGGTTTCTCCTTCTACAACTGCTTTTGGTACATTTCCCCGCAAAGGCTGATGCTGCGTGCAGCACAGGGCTTCTTCGGGCGGGAACCGATGCGTCATCCAACGCCGAAGCGGGAGAATAATTGCCAGATCAGTTCTCCGCGCTCGTGACTCCCGTTTTGCTGAAAATGGATTTGATGTGATCCTGCGCGGTATAGAAGGAAATATGAAGCGAATGCGCGAGATCTTTGGTCGACATGCCTCTGATGAGCGCATCGAGGATTTGCTTTTCGCGTTCGCTTAGCCCGTACGCTTCGGCCATCAGGCGCAGCGTGTCCGCCGGCCCGGTCGGCTCGAACGAGACGGCCAGCCGCGGTCCGTCTTCCGGTTCTTGGAGCCGACTTGCGCGAATCGCCAGATAAGGATGCCCGGGAAGATGGACGCAGGATTTGGCCGGAGACATCGCGGGAGGCGATGCCGCGGACAATGGCGACAACGCGCGGAAGCAAGCCGTCCTGACCGGCCGCCGAAGCGTGGCGCCGCCGATGCCTTCCCATTCGCGCAGCCGCGACAACCAGCGGTGCGCGGTTCCGTTGGCCGAGACGGTTATCCAGCACCAGAATGCCTGGATGCCTGGCTCGATCTCGGGCTCTGCCTTCGTCTCCGCAGGCAATGCGAAGCTCGAACGGCGCAGGCGCAGCGCAATGGCCGGGACGAGAGAAGTGCCCGGGAAATTTTTGAATAAAAAGCGATGCTATTTCCTAATCATGATAATTGAACAATGCGAACAATTGTTCTATAATTATACGTACAATTCATTGTTCTAAGTTGATTTACTGATGGAATTACAAGGGAGATCATGATATGGATCAAGCAATCCAAAAACTGTTTTCTGAATTAGAATCCGAAGTTAAGGATTTCCAATATGAAGCTTTGCAGAAGCTTTTAGCAGTAACGGATAAAGAAGTGGATTGGGCTTATGAAGTTTTGGATCAATTATTGGGATGGTTAACCGACCGGGAAAATCACAAAGATCCCGAGCAGCTCAGTTTCTCTCTAATTTAGCGCTCAGTGACCCGGAAAAACGGATCGCTTTCGAAAATGCTCCGTTGAGAAGAATGGTACATTGATTCGGGACGCTATCATTGTAGGCTTAAAGAAAATGTACGATGAATGAAAAGACGAAGAAATTAAGCAAACTGCTTTACAATTGATAGAATCAGAAGATGATATTAAATATCGCAATAAGTATGCGAAAACATGGCCAAATAATCCTTAACCGCACTGAGGTTGATTATAAACTGCCTGTCTGAGAAGACGTGTTCATTTTGGTCTTCAATCAACATTAATAACATCGCTTAATAAAAAGATGCACACGCCTGACTTCGAGCGAGCCGTCCAAATGACGAAAGAAAATAAAGTTATAGACTAGGCAAATAAAGTTGTAGACTGTGAAAATAAAGTATTAGACTGACGCATTTGTTCTGTTTTTTACCTTGATGCCCTTCTTTATTCCAATACCAGGAGGCAATAGCTTATTTCTTCAAAATATGAATCTGGTTCCTTTTAGAGATGTGATTAAAGGAATTAACGGTGCTATAAGGGAAGCTATTCTAAATATTATTATGTTAATACCATTTGGATTTTTACTTCCTATTCGTAAGAAAAAGAAATGTAATTACTATAACTCATTTTTCATTATTATTTTCTTTATCAAAAGAGCTAATGCAATTACTGTATATATGGTCAGCAGGACCAATAAGTAAAAGTTTGATGTTACAGATTTAATAAATAATACTATTGGAGGAATGATTGGCTATTTAATTTTTCTTATTTTTCGTCCACTTATTAATAAGATGATCTAACAAATAAAGTAACAATATTTATAGAATAAACGTGTGATTCAACTAACGGGAAACGTTAGTTCAATGAAACAGCGACAGTCTAGAACTTTATTTTCTCGTCCTTAGCTGTCGCTGTTCCAATATAGACATCCGGTCTAATACTTTATTTTCTGCTGACAACGAGCCTTAGAAGTGATTCTTGAGGCTCGTTGTCTCTTACGGCCAAAGTGGACTTTTTGAGAATCGCTCTCTCTTTTTCTTCTGAAAAACCAATGATAGATTTTGGTTGAATTGCCATGTATTCATAGTAAAATTGCCTTTTAATAGCTTGCATGCTATAATAACAACCTAACATCTACCACATAAAGGGGGAAGAGGAATATGAGGAAATATTTCCGTAACACGTTTTTTGCTTTCTTCGTTGTCGCCTTAGTAGTTACATTCACTACACCACAAACGGGATATGCAGAAACTAGTAAAAACTTCGAGTTCAATGTCGGGTACAGAGATGATGGCGCGTATGCAACGAAAAGTTCTGGTAAAAGGTTCGAGGTTACATTTAAGAAGCCAGTAAAATATTTATCGTTTGCTGCTGTGCTAGACGATTATAGTAAGAAAGAACTCCCACTGAAGCTTTATTTTCGCATAGAAGAAAAACTCGATAACGGAAGAACACATATTTTCAAGGACAAGAAAATTAAATTTAGTTATATTGGAGAAAGAGATTCATCAGAAGGCTACACACAAACAATTGATCCCGGTACTTATTATGTGTATGTTTCACGAAGAGATGGTTCAGTCCATCCAATAGAGGGTAATGGTTACTTCTATTATGATTATGAGTAATAAGTAAGTAATAAAGCAGGGATTCTTTGCCTAACGAAGCAGATCCCATAATGTGAGACAAATAAACACCTTCAAGAGAATGTTCTTATATCGTAAGATATAAAGACAACCTTGGAGGTGTTTTTACATTAGCAACAAGAGTGAGCTATCCAGTAGATGTGAAGATGCAAACGATTCAGATAAGATTGGCAGGCGGCGTTCCAATACAGGTACCGTTGATAAAAAGCTTCATCATGACCAACTGTTGAAAGAAAATAAAGTACCAGACTGAAAAATAAAGTTTTAGACTGAGAAAATATAGTTGTAGACTGTAGGCGCTGTAGGGCGTGACGGTGGTGGACGGACTTACGCAGCAGCTGCTCACATTCCTGGTACTCCGGAATCGATGCGTGCTACCGATCTGCATGCCGATTCCGGTGGACGGATATGCGTAGCCACACCTCTCATTCATTCACTCAGTCTAATACTATATTTTCTGGTTTTCATTTTTTAACGAATCATAATCATGAGACAGTCTAAAACTTATTTCTCGAATGCTGACGATTTTTCATACACAAAAATCGCGGAAAATCAACGATTCCAGTCTAGTACTTTATTTTTTCTGTACACCAAAGGCTCGTTTTTTGTATATAATTAATGCCGTAAACTATCCTTCCGCCGAGGAAAATTCCAACTTTGCGGCCGCCATGGAGATTGAAATCTATGGATTAATTAATCTCGTTAAATAAATCGCAAATACGTCACGGGTGCCCCTATTTCCTGCCGCGAGTATTGGTATTTGGACGGAGAGCGGCTGACTTGTCCCTCACTAACGGCTGCAAGGCGGCCCATTCGCGACAAAATATCCCGCATAATTCCAAAAAAAATGAACACCAATAATGGTCGCAGTTGTGGTACGATAGATATGTTTTTTGTCACAGGCCGACCTATTTCGTTGCTGCCGGCGAGGACAAAATGGGCTTGCCATTTATCTTAAAATTGGTTATTATTCAATAACGGACTATATATAGTATGACTAAATCGATACATACACTATATATTGTAACGGCAAGTGGAGTTCCCTGACTAACCAATATTCTATGTTTCTATCATTCTTCGAAGAGCAAGGAGAAGGAAGCGCCAATATCGGGTGCGGTGCATCGGTACATCGCGTCCATCGGCTTCGGTCTCTTTTCTTTGAGATGTGCTTTTTTTGGTGACTCCAGGCGGCTCTATTTGAAAGATTTCAATGCGACGGAGGGATCACGTGCTTATCGCTTACGACTCGAAGACTGGCAACGTGAAGCGTTTTGTCGAGAAGCTGGATATGGAGTGCGTTCGCATATCCGCGGATACGAAGCTGACTGAATCCTTTATTTTGATCACGTACACGACCGGGTTCGGACAAGTGCCTCAATCTACGATGCAATTCCTCGAGGAGCATGGCCGCTTGCTGCAAGGAGTCGCTTCCAGCGGCAACATGAACTGGGGCGTCCGGTACGGACTGGCGGCCGATCATATTTCTCGATTATTTTCCGTGCCCGTGCTGATGAAGTTCGAGCTCAGCGGCACGAAGAAGGATGTAGAACAATTTACGCGGGAGGTCCATTACTTTGATACCAAAATGGATACAGCTTAACAACGAAATTATGGTCCAGAAGGACGGCAAATTCCAATTTGACAAAGATCGCGAAGCGGCAAAAAGCTATTTCATCGACTATGTTAATCAAAATACAGTATTCTTCCATAATCTTGAGGAAAAGATTCATTATCTGGTAGAGAACGACTACTATGAAAAAGAACTGTTCGATCAATACGAATTCAAGGATGTCAAGCGGCTCTACGAATATTTGTACGCGAAGAAGTTCCGCTTCCCGTCGTTCATGAGCGCGTTCAAGTTCTATAACAACTACGCCATGAAGACCAATGACGACACGAAGTTCCTGGAGCGCTACGAGGACCGCCTGGCCGTCGTCTCTCTGTTCTTGGCGAGCGGGGATATCGACAAGGCTTTCGAGTATGCCGAATTGTTGATTTCTCAAGAGTACCAGCCGGCGACCCCGACCTTCCTCAATGCCGGCAAGAAGCGGAGAGGGGAGCTGGTCAGCTGCTTCCTGCTCGAAGTGGACGATTCGATGAACTCGATCGGATTCTCGATCAACTCGGCGCTGCAGCTGAGCAAGATTGGCGGCGGCGTCAGCCTGAATTTGAGCAAAATACGCGGCGCTGGCGAGCAGATCAAAGGGCTGGACGGAAAAGCAAGCGGCGTCCTGCCGGTCATGAAGCTGTTCGAGGATGCGTTCTCCTACGCGAACCAATTGGGGCAGCGCGACGGCAGCGGCGTCGTCTACTTGAATGTATTCCATTCCGACATTCATGAATTTCTGGATACGAAGAAAATCAACAGCGATGAGAAAATCCGGATGAAGACACTGTCGCTTGGCGTGGTCGCGCCGAATAAATTTTTTGAGCTGGTGGAGCAGGACAAGGATATGTACTTGTTCTATCCGTATACCGTGTACAAGGAATACGGCAAGCATCTGGACGACATGGACATCAGCGAAATGTACGACGAGCTGGTTGACAATCCGAATGTCCGGAAGAAGAAAATTGTCGCGCGCGACCTCATTTTGAAGATTGCGCAGATTCAGATGGAATCGGGCTATCCTTACATTATGTTCGTTGATAACACGAATGAATATCATGCGCTTAAAGAAATCGGACGCGTCAAGTTCTCGAACCTGTGCAGCGAGATAGCGCAGCTTAGCGAAGTGTCCACGATCAACGACTACGGCGTAGAGGATGAGATCCACCGCGATATTTCCTGCAACCTTGGGTCGTTGAACATTGTTAACGTCATGAAGAACAAGCGGATGCGCGGCACGGTGCACCGCGCGATGGATGCGTTGACCGAGGTGAGCGACCGCAGCAATATCAGCATTGTGCCTTCGGTGGCCAAGGCGAACCGCGAGCTCCATTCCGTCGGCTTGGGCGCGATGAACCTGCACGGCTTTTTGGCGAAGAACAAGATCGCCTATGAATCGAAGGAAGCGAGAGACTTCGTTCGCACGTTCTTCATGATGGTGAATTTCTATTCCCTGGAGCGTTCGATGCTGATCGCGCAGGAGCGCGGCGTGACGTTCAAAGATTTCGAGAAAAGCGAATACGCAAACGGCGCGTACTTCGACCGTTATCTCAATACGGACTTCAGTCCAAAGACGGAGCGAGTGAAGCAATTGTTCGAAGGGCATACGATTCCGACCCTCGAAGATTGGGCCCGCTTGAAGGAGCTGGTGATGGAGCATGGCTTGTACCATGCGTACCGTCTGGCGATTGCGCCGACGGGTTCGATTTCGTACCTGCAGTCCTCGACGGCGTCCATCGCGCCGATTACGCAGCGCATCGAAGAGCGCGAATACGGCGATTCGAAGACGATCTATCCGATGCCGTACATTAGCGATGAGAACTACTTCTATTACAAAGAAGCTTACGATATGGATATGTTCAACCTGATCGACCTGGTAGCCGACGTGCAGGTCCACGTGGACCAAGCCATTTCGACGGTCTTGTTCGTGAAGGATGATCTGACGACCCGCGATCTGGCGAAGTACTATATCTACGCGCAGAAGAAGGGGCTCAAGACGCTCTACTATACCCGGACGAAAAAGAAAACGATCGACGAGTGCGTGAGCTGCGTCGTATAAGTTGAATAAGTCGTATCAGTCGGAGCCTTATAAATTGCAGATGTTGCAGATATAGAAGGAGAATTCGTCGATGAAAAATTTTGAAGCAGTGAACTGGAACCGGCCCGAATCGGATTATATGGAAATGCTGTGGACGCAAAATACGTCCCAGTTCTGGCTGGATACCGAGATTCCGATCTCGAAGGACCTGAAGTCGTGGTCCAAAATGACCGAAGACGAGAAGCTCGCCTACATGCATGTGCTTGGCGGCCTCACGCTGCTGGATACGGAGCAGGGGAATGTGGGCATGCCGGTCATCGCCCAGCACGTGGAAGGCAAGCAGAAAAAAGCGATTCTGATCTTCCAGGCTGCGATGGAAGAGATTCACGCGAAGAGCTACAGCACGATTTTCACGACCGTGGCCAGCACGGCCATGATCGACGAGACGTTCGACTGGGTGAAGGAGAACAAGCATTTGCAGAAGAAGACCGCGATCATCGATGGTCTGTACAAAGGCATTCAAGACAATGAGCCGGTCAGCCTGTACAAGGCCATGGTCGCCTCCGTCTTCCTGGAGAGCTTCTTGTTCTACTCCGGTTTCTTCTATCCGCTGTACTTGGCCGGACAAGGCAAAATGGTCGCCAGCGGGGAGATCATCAAGCTGATCATCCGGGACGAGAGCGTTCACGGCGTCTTTGTAGGCTTGCTGGCGCAAGAAATCTACAACAAGCAGAGCGCGGCCATGCAGCAGGAGCTGTCCCGATTTGTGCAAGATCTGCTGATCGAGCTGTATGAGAACGAGCTGGAGTATACGGAGCATCTGTATGATGCGATTGGACTTACGCATGAAGTGAAGAAGTATATTCGCTATAACGCCAACAAAGCGCTCATGAACCTGGGCTTTGAGCCGCATTTCCCGGAAGAGGAAGTCAATCCGGTCGTGCTGAACGGCATTCGCACCGAGACGAGCACGCATGATTTCTTCTCGACGAAGGGCAGCGGTTATCAGAAGGGGAAAGTGGAGCCTTTGCAGGACAAAGACTTTGCGATGCTGAACGATCGCGTGAATCAGTCGGAGATTTTCTAACGAACAAAAGTGGTTGTGGCACCCTTCAGTACGAGGGCGGACGAAACGGGGAGCGGACGAAGCCGCCGGCTAATCCGCTGCCTGCTGAGGGTGCTTTTTTATGCCGCGCCGCGGGCAGTCGCCTGTGTACCGCGATGACTGCTCCCGTGCGTCCTGCAATGTGTTGCTGTACCGTTTATTGTACAGCGTTCGTGCTGCACACTCATGCACCCTGCTCAGCTCTGCGTCGCTGCGGTTTCAAGTTGCTCAATCCGGTTTGCTAGCTTGGAACAGCGACATAGCTCCCAAAAAATGCTGCAAATCTGCAGTATTCTCATGATCATGTCTGCAGCTAAGAGGGAATCCTGCAAGAGTGCAGCAATTTCAGGTCGAACGCTTAAAAAGAGGAGAAGATCCGCGAAAATGATGCCGATTTGCAGCAATTCCATTGCGTTGAAGCTCAAATCGCGAAAAATGATGTAGAAACGCAGGAATTTACTTTTCCACCTCCCGCCATACCACCATTCGCAATCAACAAGTCAAATAGGGAACCCACCGCACGCCAAAATCCAAATTGGAACAGCGGGCAAAGCGCCAAAAAAATGCTGCAAATCTGCAGTATTCTCGTAATCACGTCCGCGCCTTAGAGGGAGTCCTGCAAAAGTGCAGCAATTTCAGACCTATCACTTAAAAAGAAGAGAAAATCCGCGAAAATGATGCCGATTTGCAGCAATTCCATTGCGTTGAAGCTCAAATCGCGAAAAATGATGTAGAAACGCAGGAATTTACTTTTCCAGCCTCCCGCGAAGCCAACACTCGTCATCAACTAGTCAAAAAGGGAATCCCCACGCCCGCATAATCCAAAAAAAGCCGGCATGACGCCAGCTTTATCAGAAGGTGCTGTATTTTGGTTTACTGCAGCTTACTCTTTGTATTGCGAAGCCGGGGCAGCGGCGCGTCCGCGATTCCATATCGCTCCGATGGCCCATCCAATAAGCCAGCCGATTATCCCGCCTGCTATCGCTGGAATGACCCAGCCGATTCCCTGCTTATACAAAGGAAGGTGCTTGAGCAACTCCGTAACCTGTTCTACCGGGACTTTGGCCTCCTTCAGTCCGTCAAATAAGCTGATGAGCACGGTGCCGATGAGCGCTCCGGCATAGACGGACGTGCGCCCGCCGAACAAGCTGTGGCCCAAGGACATCAACAGCAGCACAATCGCTACCGGGTAGATGACCAGCAGCACCGGAACAGATACCGACAAAATAGTATTTAATCCCAGATTGGCTACCAACAAGCCCACTAGGCAGGTCAAAAATGCGACTTGATTATAACTGAGCCGGCTGAATAAAGTGGAAAAATACTGGCTGCAAGCCGATACGAGCCCGATGCAGGTCGTCAGGCAGGCGAGCGTTACAATGACGGCCAACAACAGTAATCCGGACTGTCCAAATAGTTTTTGGACGATTTGCGTTAACAGTTGTCCTCCGTTTTGCGCATAGCCGAACTCGGTTACACTCGTCACTCCGAGCCATCCCAGCGCCGCATAGACGAGCGACAAGCCCAAGCCCGCGATGAGGCCTGCTTGAATCGCGGATTTCGTTATCGCGCGTTTGTCCTGAACTCCTTGATCGCGAATCGAGTTAATGACGATGATGCCGAACGCGAGCGCGGCGATCGTATCGAGCGTCAGATAGCCTTCCATAAATCCTTTGACGCCGGGCGAAGCCGCATATTCCTTGATCGCAGGCTGCGCTTCTCCAAGCGGGCTCATCATCGCGGAGACGAAGAGCGCCGCGATGGAGAGGAGCAGCAAGGGCGTAAGAATCTTCCCGACACGATCCACCAATTTGGATGGATTCAAGCAGAGCCAATAGACGAGAACAAAGAACGCGAGCGTATAAGCCAGCAACACCCAACCGTCTGCTTGGAGCGGATCGGGCAAAAAGGGACGAATTCCCATCTCGAAGGACACATTCGCTACGCGCGGAATTCCCATAAAAGGCCCGATCGACAAGTAGGCGATAATGGCAAACAGGATGCCGAACTTCGGATGCACCCGTCCCGCGAGATGCTGCACGTCACGTCCTGTCATGGCAATCGCGATGACGGCGAGCAGCGGCAAGCCAACGCCGGTTACAATGAAGCCCAGGATGGCGACGGCGAAGTTGTCTCCAGCCTGCTGCCCCAAAATCGGCGGAAAGATTAAGTTCCCCGCGCCAAAAAATAACGAAAAAAGCATGAGTCCCACGAAAAATACGTGGCTTTTCGATAGTGATTTCATCTTTTCTTCCTCCTAGATATCTTGACGCATTTGTACCCAAACGCAAAAAATCCGCCCCTCCTTACAGGGACGGATTGTGATCCGCGTTACCACCCATTTTCACGGCGAAGGCTCTTATCGTTCCCGCACCATGCAGCTCAACACGTATTGATATATCATACGAATTCCGGATAACGGTGGAAGTCCGTCGCAGCTTACTCGGGTTCAGCCGCGCTTCTCGGAGATGACCTTCAGTTATGAGCCGAACGTTGGCTTGCAGCATACACCAACTCTCTGGGGATCGGGATTCATAGCTTACTCTTCTCGTCCATGAAATTTACGCCAAGTGATTTGTTATCTATTTTCACATATTACCATGGAGTTTGTCTACGCACAATATTTCACAAAATATTCCTGGCAGGCTCATCCCTATTATCCCCCCCTGCTGTATGAAACTGTCAAAGCGAGAAGAGAAGTTGCCGCTCCTCACTCTAAAGTTTCGAAATATTGCGGTTATATTCGAAAATGCGTCCATGCGGATGACTGCGGGTGTATACTCGGAAGCAGCACAGGAATTCAAAATTACGACACAAAGGGGAACCGTTTTTGGCATGACGACGAAAAAATTCAATCTGGATTTGGATAGGGAAGAACGAATGAGCATCGGAGACTATCTGCTGGAACAAATCAATGACTATATGGGGAGCATCCGCGGAGTCCGAGTCTCGCCTGAGCTTGATGTGGATGCGATCGTTGAGTTTGCGCGGAAATTATCGTTTGAGCATCCTGTCAGCGCACAGGAGGCGATTGATCATATTGTGGAGGCCCAACTACATGGGAATTATGGCGGACACGGTTACCGCGGCGTTCAATCCGCAGCTTGCGGCGTGGAGCCATGCGCCCATAGCGGTCGAAATCGAGTATTACGTCCTGAAAGAAATCGCCGCCAAATTCGGTTATTCCGCCGAGACGGCAGACGGGACCTTCACGACGGGGGGAGCGGAGGCCAATCTGACGGCCGTCCTGACCGCATTGATCCATCATTTTCCGTCCTATGGCAAGGAGGGGCTAAGGACGCTCAAGGCGCAGCCCGTGATGTACGCATCTGCGGAGAGCCACCATTCCCTGGTGAAGGCTGCGCGTTCTTGCGGTCTCGGAACCGATTCGCTCCGCATCATTCCGGCGGACTCGCAATTACGCATGAATGTCCATGCGCTTCAGCGGCAGATCGCGGCGGATCGCGCCGCCGGATATGCTCCGTGTCTCCTCATCGGGACGGGGGGCACGACCGGAGCCGGAGCGATTGATCCGATTGGCGCGCTTGCGGATGTGGCTGAGGATGAAGGACTGTGGCTGCATGTGGACGCGGCATATGGCGGAGCCTGCGTGTTTGCGCCAGAGCTGATGGAGCAGCTTCGTGACATTCGGCGGGCCGACTCGATTACCTTCGACGCGCATAAATGGATGTCTGTTCCGATGGGAGCGGGAATGTATTTGACGCGTCATCGCGATGTTCTGCATCGAGCGTTCAGCATCACGGCCGATTATATGCCGAAGGAAGGGGCTGGCCTGGACCGAGTTGATCCGTTCACCCATTCGATTCAATGGTCACGAAGATTTATCGGTTTGAAATTGTATTTATCGCTGGCGACGGCGGGCTGGGAAGGCTACCGCAGGGTGGTGCGGCACCAGGCCGGGATGGGGGATCGCTTGCGTCAGGAGCTGACGCGCTCGAATTGGACGGTCGTCAATGATACCGCGCTGCCCGTCGTATGCTTTACGGATATCCGTGTCCCGGCAGAGGATCGATCGAAGTTCGTATCGTTCATCTGTCAAGAGGTATTGCGTTCCGGGCAAGCCTGGATATCCGTCTACGAGATGAACCGGGAACCGGCGCTGCGGGCTTGCATCACGAACTATGAGACGACAGAGGAAGATATTATCGCGCTGGTGGGGCTGCTCAATAGCGCGAGGGCACAGATGATGAACGAAAAATAAAGATAATAAAAAGTAATACCAGGAATCGACTTGTACGGCCGCTGCCGCAGAGTCGATTCTTTTTTGATCCTGGCCGGGGGGGAGGACGGGAGCCGCGCGGAAAATCCGTTTTGAAGCAGACATAATCCGTTCATCGGTGGCTGGCGTCCGATTTCTCGTCTAGCATGAAAGGGAGCGTGTGCCATGTAAAGCAGCGAAGGAAGCATGACGGTGCATAGAAAGATGGGAAAGGAACGATGTAAAGATGACTCGAGTTCGATTCAGTATATTTTTTTGCGTGTTCGTGGCGATGGTCGGGTTGATGATTATCGCCCCCGTGATGCCCCCGCTGATCCGTGAGTTGGGGCTGAGCGAGACGCATTCGGGCCTGATTATTTCGCTTGGATCGGTCGCCATGGCGGTGATGGCGCCGGAGTGGGGGAGATGGAGCGATGTGCGGGGCAGGAAGCCGGTCATCTTGCTGGGCTTCCTCGGCATGTTCATCAGCTACGTGCTGTTCACGGCGACGATGTACGCCGGCTTGTCCGGGCTGATCAGCGGCGGGCTGCTGGTCGCGCTGCTCATCGTGGCGCGCGGCCTGGTCGGCCTGTTCATTCCGGCCGTTCCCTCCGCCGCGCAGGCGTATATGGCGGACATCACGGATGAGCAGGGCCGCTCGGCAGGAATGGCTCTGATCGGCGCCGCCAATGGCATGGGCCTCGTGCTTGGCCCGGCGATTGCCGGGGCGTTCGCGCTTATCGGCCTGATCTGGCCGCTGTATATTGGCGCGCTGCTGCCGCTTATCGCGATTGTCGTCGCCCTGATGCTGATTCCGGCGCACAAGGCGAAGGTTCAGGCCAAGCCTCCGAAGGTGAACCCGTTCCAACGCGGTCTTCGCCTGTACTTATTGGCCGGACTGGCGACAATGCTCAGCATCGTCACCTTGCAAGTGGTCGGCGGCTTCTATTTTCAGGATCAGTTGTCGATGACGACGCAGGAGACCGCGCGGATGTTGTCCATGGGCTTGATGGTGAGCGGGGTGGCGATGATTGTTACGATTCATCTGAAGTTGATTGTATGATACGAAGTATATTGAAAACCTCTGTCACTATGGAGAAGTGGAGTCACTCCCGGGTTCACTCCTGTAAGCCTTCTTCACTGTATCCATGACGAGTTTATTATTGTTGGAGTGGCTTAACACCCATGAAACTATGGAGTTATCGTATACATCAACAATAGCGCTCAGATAGGCTTTACGACCGTTCCCGTACTTCAATTCTGTGACGTCCGTACACCACTTCGAATTAGGAGAATCCGCTTGAAACTCACGGCTCATCACATTTTCAGCCACATGTATTTCGGAAGCTTTCACGTCGTTTGGCCGTTTCTTACGAATCACAGCCTTCAATCCAAGAGCACGCATGATTCGATAATAACGCTTTTTGTTGTAATTCTTTTTAAGTTTTCGATTCAATTGTGTACGGATCTGACGATAGCCAAGTCCCCCCTTCCGCTTGTCATGGCGAAGTTTCACTTCCTTGGCCAGCGAAAGAATTTCAAGTTCTCTGGTGGATGGTTTCCATCTCAGCCATTTATAATAGGCAGACCTGGCGACTCCGGCGAGCTTACACAGCTTCGTAATAGCATAGCCTTTCTCAAAGTTCAGTTCTTGAATAGCTTGATATAAGTCTGCATGTCGAACTAAGGTTAGCGTGTATTTCGCCGCCTGATCTCTGCCAACTTTTTTGCGAGGGCGTTCTCCATTTCTAAATACTCATTTCGTGCTTCCAGTTCTTTGATCCGAAGCTTAAATCGTTCATGATCATCTAACTTTTCCACAGGCTTATTACGACCGCGATGGTCCTTGAGGGCTTAAGTCATTCGCGATCGTATATTGCGCGATTTCAATACGTTCTTCAAAAGTGGTTTTACGTCCTTTGTTCATTTGGGATTGTCCTTTTCCTTTACGAGTAGGTTTCATTTCTATCCCATTAGTATAGTTGGAAATCCATCTCGTCAAAACACTAATGCTCGAAATATGATACTTCTTTGTCGCCTCTCGTATGGAATGATTACTGGATAGTACATCCTTGATTGCAGCCCGTTTCAGTTCCTCTGAGTAGACTTTACATCCTCTGGATTCTTTTAATCCTTCATAACCGTCCGCTTTATACTCCCTTATCCAATCTGTAACCGTGTGCCTGTCTACCCCCAGCTGTTTCGGCTCATAACTTGGGTTTGTTTCATTCTGAAGGCATCGCTTTACGACACGTAACTTTACCTCTAAAGAAATTGGACTCCTTTTGGACATCATAAAAACTCCCATCATTGTAGAAGTAGAAGTTTTTGTTTTTTCTACTGTCTACGATGATGGGAGCATATCAAGCCTTGGGCGGACGGGAGCTTTCTTTTTTATGCGGGTGGTCCCGCAGCGCGAAGCAGGAATATCCGGTCATCATGCAGGAAATAATTGAATTGAAAATTATAAAAATCTGGAAAAAGGGGTCGCTGCATGAATTGGTCTGCATGGTCGATAGATCGAGTTCTCATTTTGTTTGTCAGTCTGGCGTTTCTCTTGATGAGCGTCCAGGTGACCATGTTTCATTATCGCCAAAATTTTCACCACAAAGCGATGTGGGTGCCCGTTTTTCTCTCTCCCCTCTTTTTCATTGCCGGGATCGTGTTAACCTGGTATAACCAGGCCTGGCTTGCCGTTCTGTTCCAGGTGCTGATGTGGCTCGGCTTGATATCCGGACTGATCGGCTTTTATTTTCATTTTCGGGGAGTCGGGGTTCGGGTCGGGGGATGGGCCTTGCGCAACTTTTTGATTGGTCCGCCCGTCATTCTGCCCCTGATGTTCTCCGCGTTAAGCACGCTCGGATTGATTGCGATGTATTGGAAGGTGGGGTGAGCGATGGCACGGAACAGTCATTATCCGTCTTTTGATGTGATGAAGGAACGGCATGAATGGGATGACCATACGCAGACCATCGTGATGTCTCGCGTCAAGCCGAACAATGCTCTGCACTTTTTTACGCCGCCTGAGGCCGGCCTGATCCGGCGAATCGCCTCGCTGCTCGTAGACGATGAGACGCCGGAAGCGCTTGATTTCGTGCTGATCCACATCGACCGCACGCTGCACCGCTCTCCAGGGGAGAGCCAGCGCAAGGCGGGCGTTCCCGAAGCGCCGAAGCTGCTTCGGACGGGACTCCACGCACTGGAGCAAGCGGCCCAAGCCTTGCACTCTTCTTTTTTTGCGGACCTGGACGCGGACGTCCAGAGGCAATATTTGCAGGACATGAGCCAATCCGCCGCCAAGCCGAAAAAAGCATGGACCGGCATACCGCAAGCCGAGCTGTTCAGGAAGCTGTTGAATCTGACGGTCGAAGCGTACTGTTCTCACCCGAAGGTATGGTCCGACATCGGATACGCCGGTCCGGCCTATCCGCGGGGATATGTCCGCACGCAGATGGGACAATTGGATCCATGGGAGGCTCAGCCGGAACAATGATGAACCGAAAATACGCGAACGAAGAAGTGGATGTCGTCATCGTGGGCGCGGGCGCCGCGGGCGGCGTGCTGGCCAAAGAATTAAGCGAAGCGGGGATGAGCGTGGTTGTCCTCGAGGCCGGGCCGTTCCGCGATCCGCAGAAGGATTTTGCGAGCGATGAGCTTGCGATGAGGAATCTGGGGTGGCAGGATACCCGGATCGTGGACGGGAAGGACCCTTTGACGATGGGGCATAACAATTCAGGCCGCGGGGTGGGTGGCGGAACCGTTCACTTTACGGCGGTGTTTTTGCGGTTCCACGAAGCGGATTTCAGAGCAAGGACACTGGATGGCGTCGCGGAGGATTGGCCGATCGGCTATAGCGATCTGGAAAGGTACTATGCAAGAAATGAAAAAGAAATTGCCGTATCCGGACCGAAGCATTTCCCGTGGGGCAACTACCATGGACCATATCCATACCCGGAGAGGGAGCCGCTCAGCCCGAACGCATACATGTTCATGAACGGCTGCGACAAGCTCGGCATCCGCTCCTCCGTCGCTCCGCTCGCAATTCTGTCCGCGCCGTTCGAGGGCCGTCCGCCTTGCATCAACCGGGGCTTCTGCAATCAAGGCTGCATGCCGGACGCCAAGTTCAGCACGCTCATCGTCCATATTCCGAAAGCGATCCAGGCCGGCGCCGAGGTATTGGCGAACTGCATGGTAACCCGGGTCATCATGGGCTCTGACGGGAAGGCGAAGGGAGTCGCTTTCATTCATGAAGGGAAATCGTATGAGCAAAAAGCGAAGCTCGTCATCTTATCCGCCTACGTGGTCGAGACGCCGCGTCTTCTGCTCAACTCGGCGACCGCGCAATTCCCCGACGGGCTGGCGAATAGCAGCGGCTGGGTCGGGAGGGCCGTCATGGTCCACAGCAGCCACGATGTCTATGCCAAATTCGACACTGAAATCAGACTGTATAAAGGCACTCCGGTGCTGGCTACGACCCAGGATTTCTACCAGACCGATCCGAATAATAATTTCGTGCGCGGGTATACCCTTCATGCTCACGGGGCACGGCCGGTCGAGTTCGCAAGCGGAATCTCGAAGGCCGAGGGAGGACCGGTATGGGGGGAACGGTTAAGGGAGACGCTGCTCGATTACAATTATTATGGAAGAGTCACGTTAGTCGGCGAGGTGCTGCCCCATCCGGAGAACCGGGTAACGTTAGCGGAGGAAAAAGACGAGTACGGCTTGCCCCGCGCCACAGTCACCTTCAGTTACGGCGATAACGATCGGAAGCTTATCGACCATGCGGTCGCGAACATGAAGGCGATTCTCGATGCCGCGGGCGGCAAGGTTGAATTCGTCATTCCGGATAGCGCCCATATGATGGGGGGCTGCCGCATGGGGAATGATCCGGAGAGCTCGGTGGTCAATTCCTATGGACAAACCCATGACATTCCCAATCTGTTCGTCTGTGACGCGAGCATCTTTGTCACGTCCGGTGCCGGCAACCCGACGAACACGGTCATGTCATTGGCGCTCCGAACAGCCGATTACATTAAGGAAAAGGCAAAGAAGCTGGAGTTGTGACATCCTAACCCCTTTCGCGGCACTGCGGAAGGGGTTGCTGCTGTGTTTATGGGCTGGCCCTGGGGAAATCAATCGGTAGTTTTCCCCAGCTTCCTTAGTTCCCGAGACGGATCGAAAACAAGACTAGACTTGGTATGATTTAAAGATAGGCCAAAAGACTTCCATAAAAAGGCGGTTCGAACATGTATAGTCGTATCTCAACGGCTGAGTCCCGTTCCTTCCGGCGTAATTCGGCAGGCCGAGCAAGACATGCGGGCCGCTTTTCCCGACGGGTATAGCCGCTTCCTGCAACAATACGGCGAAGGGGGAGCACTGATCCATGATGCATACGGAACGGGAAATTACGGCCAGCATTATCCGCCTGCTGCGGCTAACGTCCATCTATGATGACTCCTATGAGAAAATGGTGACACAGCCTTTTCAACAAGACGATCTCGGCGATCTCAGCCCCTGCGTGCGCATTCGAGAGCATGCGTATGAGCTGGTCATGTATGAACGAGGCGTGCAGATGCTAAGCAAAACGACCAAAAATGTGGATGATGTAGATTTAGCCATAGCTTTAGAGATGTTATTTCGTCCGATATTTCGTGAAACAGATAACGCAAGATAGGTGGGAAATTGTAATGGAAAAGAAGATGATGATGGTGAACTGTGAACAAGGCGAGTTAGTCGGAATCGAGGGAAATAAGGTGTTCGCCTTTTATAATATTCCATATGGTGCTGATCAAGGAAGATTTATGCCCGTTGGAGAACCCGTTGCATGGAGCGGTCCAAGAGATGCGGCCACGCCGGGATCCGTGTTTCCCCAATCCCAAGCCGGCTGGCGGCTGTTGTGGGTTCCAAAGAAGAACGGAATCAAAAGGAGGATTCCTTCACTTTAAACATATGGTACTAGTGAAAAACGGCCCGTTGTGTTGTGGATTCATGGCGGAGGGTGGTTGTCAGGCGGCGGTTCCCTGCTTTGGTATAACGGAAGCGACTTGGCTTCACGGGGAGATGTCGTCGTTGTTACCGTCAATTACCGGTTAGGGGCTCTAGGAAATCTATTCTTGCCCGGCATATCGGAGGGCAACCTTGGACTCAAAGATTTAATCGCTGCATTGCATTGGGTAAGGAAAAACATTGCGTTTTTTGGCGGCGACCCTGACCAACTCACGATCGCCGGACAATCGGCTGGCGCGTGGTATGCCGTGGCCTTAATGGCATGTTGAAGAAGTGAAAGGCATGTTTAAGCGCACCGCATTATTTAGTTTTCCGGGCGGCATACAAGCGCTAACGAAACACGATTCACTGGAATTGTCTCATTTGCTACTGGAAAATCTGGGAGCCTTTTTGCATCGATCTGAATGTAGAGACAAGAGAACTACTTCGACCTGGTAGAGGTATTTTCGAATGCACTCTTTACTGATCCAACCTATGAGTTCATGGCCTCTTTCCATGATACCGGCAGTCACACTTATGTATTCCAGTTCAATTATCCATCACTGGCCCCTTATTTGTTAGGTTGCCATTGCATTGAATTGCCGTTTGTATTCGGAAATTTCGAGAAATGGGACAATGCCCCGATGCTAGAAAATATGAGCATGGAAGAAGCGCGGCATTTGTCGGACCAAATTCAAGGGTATTTTCTCGGTTATATTAAAAATGGCATTCCTGAACATGAAGGCAGTATCGATTGGCCGATATAAGAAAAAAGCCATCGAAACGTTCTTATCTTTGATAAAACATGGGAAAGAAAAGTAATCAGCGCGCCCGATTCTTCCATGATTTCGGTTTGATCGGAGAGGCTGTGCAGAAAAATGCCGTTACGCCCTGGATTAGAGGGCTGATGAATGATTATATGGAAGGAACTTTTCCGATTTCTTCAAGAGAAGACATGGACGGAACGGATGAATAGGGATAGCAGAATGAACCAAGAGTACGCAGCTTTTTTTCTTTTTGAAACCGTTGTGCGTTAAACTAATATTTGTTAATCTGGAATTACAGCCTGAGCAGCGGTTGCACGACAAGGAGTTGGCCGAAATAGTCGGAATTAGCCGCACTCCGGTACGGGAGGCATTGAAGCGTCTTGAGGATGAAGGACTTATTGAGTCGATTTCGGGTTCAGTTACTTGCGTTGCGCCATTACATCTGGAGGAGGCGAAGCATGCATTTCCGGTGGCAGCCGCTTTACATGCTTTGGCTTCTCGTTTGGCGGTTCCGTTAATCCAAGAGTCCGATATAGAAGAATTGGAATTCACCCATAAGGCTTTACTTGCGGCTAAAAGCAGCAGCCCGTCTTGTGGAACAGAACTGGTTAAGTCTTGGGGAGAGATACTCATTTATGAAACAGATTGAAGCAGGTAAACTGCGTCCTATTTTGTTAGGGATTTGTGCGGCTTTCTTTTTTGCGTTTACCTTTATACTGAATCGTGCCATGGAACTATCAGGCGGAAGCTGGGTATGGAGCGTTTCGCTGCGATTTATATTTATGGTTCCATTCCTGCTGCTTATTGTGGTGAGCAGGAAGAAGCTGCGGCCGTTATGGCAAGTGATGAGAGAAAATCCTGGGACATGGTTTTTGTGGAGCTTTGTCGGGTTTGGCCTCTTCTATGCTCCCTTATGCTTTGCGGCCGCGCATGCGCCGGGATGGATGATTGCCGGGACTTGGCAAATGACGATCATATCAGGTTCTTTATTGGCTCCGCTGTTCACAGAGACCATTCAAACACCAGATGGACTTCTGAAAAAAAGAAGCAAAATCCCGATCAAAGGGTTGGTTATGTCCCTTGTCATTCTTCTTGGCATTATGCTTATGCAGGTGGAGCAAGCCCAATATCTTGCGGCAAAAGATATTTTATTGGGAATTATACCTGTAGTCGTCGCTTCATTTGCTTATCCGCTCGGCAACCGCAAAATGATGGAGATATGCGGAGAGCGTGTGGATGCTTATCAGCGGGTACTCGGAATGACCTTGGCCAGCCTGCCATTCTGGTTTTTACTGTCCTTGTATGGTTTTGTTGTGGAGGGAGCGCCAAGCAAAGAACAAACGATACAATCTGTACTTGTCGCTGTTTTCTCAGGGGTCATCGCGACGGTATTATTTTTCCAAGCTACTGATATGGTCAGAGGGGATATGCCAAAGCTGGCCGCTGTGGAAGCGACTCAATCGATGGAAGTGCTTTTTGCCGTAATCGGAGAAATCGTGTTATTGGCTTCTCCGCTTCCTACTATTATATCTTGGTGCGGGATGTTCATCATCATGCTGGGAATGATATTACATAGTTATGTGTCACATAAGGATGGAAGGACACGCATTCAAGATGTAAGTGGCTAAATAAAAGGGGACTGTCCCATAGACAGCGCACAAGGAGGATGCGGGCAAGAATGCGGGGCAAGACGGGACAACAGAGATTATAACGGCGGGCAAAGCGGCGAAAGAGGGAACAGGCAGTGAAATCCTGCGTGAATGCAGCAATTTACGCTAATTGAGTCGCAATTTGATGAGATTCCTGCAAAAGTACCACTAGCGTTGCATCAATCTTTTTACGAAAATTTCTATCCCATAAGTCTCTATATTTGTAACTTATTGAACTATATTCATGGACAAAAATAAAGAAATCTCCTATTGTTGAGTTACCCTAACGTTATCCATAAAACGCCTCAACAAAGGAGATTTCTTATGGATAACGTACCGAATCATAACGTCATTTGTCAATGCCTAAAATGGTTACATGTCCATTCTACTCGACACGAGTCATTGGATTACCGGGCCCAAAAGCTGTTTGTCGGCTCTTCGACACTCTTATTTGTAGAGGCACAGCTTCAGCAACGAGACTCATACAAAGTCATGTCAGAGCATGTAGCGGCTAATCCTGAATTTCAAGATCTTCTGGGTCTCAAGAGCATAAGCGCTTCTCAACTATCGCGGAAGCTGAAACGGCTGCCTATGGAGTATCTTCAGACGCTCTTTTTCTCGCTCATTGATCGAATCAAGCAACTTACAAAAGGGAAACGCGGCATTACGCCTGGTATTGGGAAACTCAAGCTAATCGATTCATCGGGAATTACACTACCTCCCATTCTCGCGAAATGGTCCTATTGTTCCAAAAGTAGCCATGGCGTGAAGATGCACACCTCCTTGGTCGTTGCGGACTCCAAAACGATGTATCCAGACAAGATCGTCGCTTCAACCAAAGATGTAGCCGATCATGAAGTCGTGTTGGAATTTACAGTGGATAAAGATGCGACCTACGTGATGGACCGAGGATACCAGGTATACGACCATTTTCAGAAATGGGTAGAGGATAAGATTAAATTTGTTTGCCGCGTCAAGCAAAAGAGCCGGTTAACGATCATCAGAAAAAGAGACCTCCCCAAAAGGCAGAATGGGTTTATCCTTGATGCTGATGTGACGATGCCGGAGCTGCCAGCGGTTCTGCGTTTGATTGAGTTTAAGGATGACCAAGGGCGTACCTATCGAATTGTAACGAATCGATTTGACTTATCCGCACATCAAATTGCCGAGATTTATCGAAATCGCTGGCATATTGAGTTGTTTTTTAAATGGGTCAAGCAGCATATTCGATTGGTAAAACCCCACGGTTATACGGCCGAAGCGATTTGGAACCAAATGTATATTGCTTTAATCGCGTATGCTCTCTGTTTGCTGATTAAATTAACACTGGACTGTAAAAAGTCGACATGGGACCTCCTCCAGTTGATTCGCATCTATGCGGAAAAACCATGGGAAAATTTGATCGCTGCACTCAACCGCAAGCCGACTCGAACATCTAGAGGTCGACCAAAGCGAAATGGGAGACGTCCGAAAAAGGCAACAAAGTCGATGAAACCGAGACTGATTGTGACGTAATGACAAACGAAAACGATTTTTACATATAATGGATAACGCGTAGGGTCTGTTTCCAGCTCGACTTTTTTAGACTTAGCGCGGACATCGCAAATGTAAATATATATCATATATTGATGTTAATTGAAATTAGATTATGAACTAACCGCTCGATGCAACGCTAGTGCAATAGTACATTATTTTCGCTGATTTTTTCTTTTAATCCCTAGGCAGGGCTGAAATTCCTGCCGTTTTGCAGGAACTCCTGTAACGAGATAAACGTCATAGGGGAAAACTGCATTTTTGCAGGTTTCGGCAAGGCGAGCATGAAGAAGTAAGAGGGCTGTCTCACCGCAGCTAGAAACTACTTTGATATGCTCCCCTTACACAGGTTTTATTATTTCACCTGTCTACCGTAGGGGAGCATATCCTTATGGGATAGCCCCTTTTTTATTGCACTGTGGAAGCAGGAATATCGCCATTCCCGCTATGTCAAACCAGGGAACAGGTTGAACATAGCTCTTTCTGCATCTTACGTTCGTTATCCCCATGACGCAGGTTGGACAAGTCCTCGTTTTCGTCTTGAACCACGGTTCCCAGAACGAGCGGGTTGTAGGCATGAGTAGTGACGTCTGAAAGACGGGGATATTGGTCATAAGGAATCAACCTAGAACATCGATCGATCTCACCAGAAGGACGGGGATACTGGCCGTAAGGAGACGGGAAGGAATATCAGTTGCGGTTGAGACACCAGAGTAACCTTTGGATCGATGGCTTTTGATGGTTCTTCTGGCGTGTAAGAGCTCGATACTCATCGCATTTTACTGAAGCTTGGGGGTCGATTGGATTCGGATGACGGTTTTGGCTTACTTCTTGGAAAAGGAGGCCTTGTCCCGTTGGAGTTCCTGATGTTATGCCAAGAAGGCGCTCTAACTTTCCGACGGTTACCGGTTTGGCGTGCCTCATGAATTCGTACCCGAGTTGGCCATTTGGCTCTAATGTCGCAATTTTAACATCACTGATATTCGCGATTCCCTCTTGCCTTAGACGTATCTCCAGTTGATCCACTGTCATTCGGATCGTATGCAGATTCTTTTGATTGATTTCCCCATTCTCAATCACAACTATAGATCTCCCCGCTCATAAGCTTTTCGAACCAGTCAGATTTTAATTGTAAATATTCAATGTGTAAGAGCGTTACGATGAAAATTGCAGCTGAACCAATCGCTTTCCAGAGTTGGTTGTTGGCAATCGGTTGAACGATAGTCGTCCCAATCGAAATCATGATAACAGTCGTGGCTACGCTCATTTGTGCGAGAGCGATTTTCTGCCTGCAATCCGAAGAAGCGCCATGCCCGCAATAACCAAAAAGGCGGACTTCCAAATCCAAGCCAGATCCGCGAGCACAACCTCCTCTAAGATTATATTGATTCTCTTATGCTGCGAAATTTATCGTTAATTTAGTTCATAATCAAGGGTATAAGCACCTAAGCAGACACTTCGCATGATATGTTCATGTTCCCGCCGTTCATATCTCGTCTTCGGCTTGCAGGCATTTGGGAAAAAATTCAGATATCTCATTTATATGTCATAAAATTCCTAATTGGATATTAGACTTAATACGAAAAGGAAACTATCGTTGGCGCGAATAAAGGGATGGCGGAGGAGGCGAAGATGCTAGAAACAAACCACAAGCGTGAATTTATGAAAATAAACTATTACCTGCTATGTAAATTATTTTTATTTGGTGCTGTACTCGCGGAAATTGTACTTGGGTGTATCGAAGTTATTTTCAGTTTCTACAGCAGCTCCATTCATCATCAAATGGAAGCCTGGTTCTGGATGATGGGCGCGCTGTATGTTCCCATCCTGGCGGCCTGCTTGCTTAAACGAAAAAGAGAGGTCTGGAGAAACGCCAGGTTCATAATGAGGAGCAGGAGAACTGATCTCCTTATCGTTTTCGCTGCTGGCGTGCTTTCGATGTTCTTCATTGGCGGGATAGGAATAGGATATCTCCGTAATTGGGTTGGGGCGCTGGCTTGGCCGCAGATGACCGTGCTGTTCTCGCTTCCCCTTGCGTTCTTCGCGGCAATAAAGGTGAGAGGGCGGCAGATGAAACGGATGACAAGGAGCACGAGAGATTCGAGCTTCATCAGTGATCAAGAAGGACGGACTAGAGAGGATGACGCGTTCGAATTTTTTGAACTGGCCGTGAGATTTGCCGAGAGGGTATATAACCAAGGTTCGCCGGAAAGCTTGGTGTTCGGCATCGATGCGCCCTGGGGAACCGGGAAATCGACCTTCGTCAATTTGTGCAAAGAACATTGGGACCAACACTACAATGATAAAATTATCGTCTACCCATTTGATCCGCTTCGATTTGAGAACAGCGATAACCTAATGGAGAAATTTACGGATGGCCTGTTGAAGGTGATAAAAGAGAACCTTTTCGCCCCGGAACTGGAAACTCTTATGGCCAAGTACATAAAACTGATAAGTGATTCGAAGCTATCTTTTTCCCTTATGGGCTTTCACTTTGGGCTGCCTTTCGACAAGTCCTCCATTGACAACATATTTGAAAGGCTAGGAATGGTCCTCCGAAGCATCGATAAAAAAATCGTGATTGTGGTGGATGATTTGGACCGTTTAACCTTTTCCAATATCAAAGAGATCCTGTTCGTCGTTAAGAAATCCTTTCTTCTTCCCAATTTATCTTATGTGCTCTGTTATGACACCGAGAATCTTACGGCACTCGAGCAGCAAAAATTAGATACGGAAAAAATGAATGAGTTCCTGGAAAAGTTTATCAACATCAAAACGAGCTTGTACATTGATCATAAGTTATTGTTGAAATATTTTACGGAAAACACCGATAAATCATTAGCCAGGAATCTGCTAAGCAATCCCGAATTGGTCGCCAAAGCCGTTGAGGGGCTCAAAGATATCTTTCATTCCAAGGAGTTTGATTTGTATATTCCTTTTATAGGCGATGCAAGAAAACTAAAAAGACTCATCAATACCATGCTCTTGCTTGAGCTTGAACAGTTGGATTTCTCAAACTCGGATTTTGATAAGCATGATCTGATTCATCTGCTGATCATCTACATCCATTACCCGAATATTTTCAGAAAAATATACAATACGGAGGCGCAGGGGAAACGAGGCTTTTTTTCGCTTATTCGAAAATATGATGATGACTATCCGGCAGACGATGATTCGGATAGCGAAGATGATGTCTATAAAAACTCCACGAAGTATACGGCATACCTGGAAGGTCTGACTGAACATCAACGGTTTATTTTAAATAAAGTGTTTGATGCCAAGCAAAGACTGGGATCGGCGAGACATATTTCTCAGGAGCAATTCACTTCCTATGCTTGCTTTAATGGATCAAAGTGGAGTCCCGGCGGCAGGAATCTGGAACAGTACTTAAATCTCATCATTAGAGTATCCCGTCCAGCCCCCACCCAGCAGTATAAATTTTATGTCAATCTAAAAAATGAGATGTTACATCGAACAAGCATTACCGAGGTGCTGCAGCGTGAAGAGTTTGCCTTCACCAGCGGCGAGGCCAATCATGAAAAAATTTGGCGGATTCTCATTAATTCACCACACAGTGAATATACGCCTGAAAAAGCAAAAGAAATCATTTCTTATGCCCTGAATTCTTTACCGCAATATTCAAGTCTCGAGATTCCCAAAATGAACGTCGGCTTTCGAAGCTTTACGCTTATTTTTTTCATTGCGAAATTATTGGATAAAATCGGGTGGACGGACGGAGAAGGGCAGCATTGGAATAACAGCGACAGGAATGTCGTTCAAATTGCGGAATGGATTTTTGGCGAAAAGCGGCATAGGCATGACGGGGTATTGGAGAACCTGGCCAAGCGGGAGAGAGGGCTTCTTGGGCTGCGCGATTTATTAATCTTCCGCTTATGCTGCTGCGCGGACAGGGGCGGGGATATGTTTAATCTGTCAAGGGCGCTGTCCAAGCACGGCGGGCCGCATAACCCCACGGAAGGAACTGTCACCGAGATCGTTATCGGAGAGATGCGCGAAATCTCCCAATATATATTCCAGGTATTTAAAAATAGATATATGGACAAGCAAATCAATCTTTTTGATGAAGTGATGGGGCTGACTGCAGAAGAGATTTGCGGCCGATCTTACGGTTATCTTGCATCGCAAATGACGGCTGCGGATTTACGCCATAAACTTCAAAGCTGGAAATCTAAATTGCTGAATTTTATGATTTATCAATTGGGGAGCACGATCTACAGCAGCGGCATACCTTGCGGCTACTACAATATAGAAGGAGATAGAGACGGGCAAGGCATCAATAAGTCGATGAATAACTACCTTTTTCACACATGTTTTAGTCCAAAAGTAAACGAAAAAGGCTTTGATTATTTTATGTATTATCTTTTTATCAATTTTGAAACGACATTCGGTCATACCAAGCATCGCGTGCCTCGCCTGGAAGGATTTTTGAAGGTCCTTGATAAAGAGCGCATCAAAAGTTATTGGAAAGAGTATAGGGACAGAATAAAAGAAAGGCAACAATGGAGCTGGGATGATCAGTTGCTCCGTGGCGAAGACGAGGCATTATATGCCCGCCATTTGGAAGAGGCTTATAAAGTATTGGATGACTTATTGCAGGAGGATGACAGGCCGGCAAATGTTTATGAAACATAATTCCTCCGCAAGCGTATTCCAAGATATGTCTTGAAAAGGCGCTGAATTGACGATAAGTTAGATGTACTGTCTAGTTGCTAACGTCGAAGTCGACAGAGGAGATTGTAGAGGGAGATCGTATCGTTATTCCGGCATGGCAGGTTGCGATTCGCCCTCATGTGGCGAGATGGTCGGAGCAGTCCGTTATGCTTCGCTTATTGGCAGGAGCTTTTTACGGAGGGGCAGCCGAGCCACAGCCCGCTACCCCTCGTTAGTTAGCTCAATCAATTAGCCCGGCATGCCGCAGTCCTTGGCGGATGCCGCCTTCATCTACTGAAGAGGTAACGTAATCGGCATAAGGCAGCAGTTCCGGGTGAGAATTGCCCATCGCGATGCCGAGACCTGCCTGCTGGAGCATCTCCATGTCATTGAGTCCATCGCCGAATGCGACGGCATTCTCCGGAGCCAGGCTCAATCGCTCCAGCATGGCATGGATGCCGACGGCCTTGGAGCCGCCCTTGATCAGGACGTCGATCGCTTTGGAGTGCCAGCGGATCATGCGAAGATCATCGAACACATTTTCATATAAATGCTCGTCCTGCGCTTCGCAATGCAGGAATACTTGATAAATATCGGCTTCGCGCCAGAACTCGGGATCATAACCCGGCCGCTCGACGCGAAGGGAATCGATGGATTCCACGACGAAGGGATGGGTTTCGGCATTCGCGTAAAATTGCTCGCTGCCTTCAAACACAAGGGGGTGACGATTGCGCCCCGCCAATTCCACAAGCTTCGCCACACTTTCTCGCGGAAGCGGGCGCTGATAGAGGGGCTCACCTTTGTACACGACATAGGCCCCATTCAAGCTGACAAAAGACTCAATCTGAAGCTGCTCGGCAAGCGGCTTAAAAAAGTAGGGGGCGCGCCCCGTGGCTATGACGGGTTCAACCCCGTTCGTTTTCAATTCCGCGATCGCCTCAACGGTGTCTTGCGGCACCTGCTTCTCTTCATTGACCAATGTGCCATCGATGTCAAAAAATACAATGTTGTAACTCATGTCAGGTCTCTGCTCCCATCTCTGTCTATATCAATGCTGTTATTCTACCAGTGTAGCACTGATTGGGGGCTATAAGAAATAGGTTCGTTTGAACAATGTGTTCCAAAGCATAGGAAGGGAAAGCCTGGGTCACCGGGCAAATCTGATTGTCGTTCGAAACGGAAGCTATCACATGTACTATAGTCATTGGTGCGCCAATACGCTGCCGCAAGTGATGCCATGACAGGGCTGCAGAGCCCCCCTGATCCCAAAGCTCGACTCGCCGAAAACTGCAAAACTGCAGCTTTGCTTAATGACGTGTACTCCGTTACAGGGAATCCTGCAAAACGGCATCAATTTCTGACTATCCATTCGATAAAAGATAAAAATCGATGAACATCATGTAGCATTTCACTGCTTCATCCATCTTCCACCGGTTTGCGCGCCGCCGTTTTTCCCGCATCCACATTCTCTGTTACCTCGTCATCTCCATCATTTTGCAGTGCCTGTGAGACACCCCCTTTCTCTTTATGCCCAAAAATAGTAGGTGGCGATCAAGAGTTGGTATATAGGTCTTAGTTATAAGTAACCAATACAACATTCTTATTTTGGTAAAAAATAAACTTATATAGTACTTTTTATATAATATAAATATATGTTCATGTACTAAAGTATAAATTTTAGTACTTTTTGTCTATGAACAGCTCTGTTGGAATAGACCATAATGAAAGTTGGTTTACGCTCCTTAATCGTATATCCAAAAGAAGGCAGTGAGTACGGAACGCATCAGAGGTGAATGGAAGTGAAAGCTACAGATCGACTTGTTGCTTTATACCAATATTTGGTGGAGCATGACAGTTGGATTACAACCCAACAATTAGCTGCGATGCTGGGTTGTTCTGTTAGTACGATAAGAAATGATCTTGAAATACTAAAGTCTTTTTTACCGGATACTTGGTTTATTGAAAGCCGGAGGGGCAAGGGGGTTCATATCAATCGTCCCTCTAACCAACCTATTGTACCCTTTAAACAGTTACTAAATGAAACAGATAGAGTTCAAAATCTAATAGCATATCTCATTCATAATGAGTCAGGGTGTACATTGACAGAACTCAGCCAAAAATTATTTTATAGTGTCAGTACAGTCAGTAAAATTATAAAGATATTAAAACATGAGTTGAAAAAATACCACCTAAAATTAGGTACAAAACCCGTGAAAATTCATGGAAATGAGTTTCATTTACGACAATTTTATTTTGACTATTATCTGAATAAAAACTGTACGGCTTGGATACAACAGGATACTTTAAAATCGATATGTACTCTTATGGAATCAATTGAACAAAAAGGGAGATTTAAGTTTTCTGACACTTCCTATATCCAACTTCCGATTGTATGGTGTATCTGGAAAAGTCGCCTTTTAAAGAAACAGCACATTACAAAATTTGTTTATCCAACAGTTTTTTACGAATCCAGTGATTCATTTCGATGGATTATTCCAATGATTGAAGAACATCTAAAAAAACTGCATATAAGGGCAAGCCCTCATGAATTACAATATGGAGCGGCTCTGATACTTGGCGTACCACGAATTGAGGGGAAGATGGCAGGCAGCACGAAGACTCTTATTAATGAAATGCTCGAGCAGTGTCATATGGAGACTGTTACTAAAGTGATTCAATATATAGAAGAAAAAACACGGGTGCCTTTTTCCGACGACCCCATTTTGTTTCAACAATTATATGACTATTATAAATACGCAAGTATAAGATGGATTACCGGAATTCACAGCAATGCTAACCAAAAGACTATCAAAATCAAAGATAGTGAATTCAGTCTTTTTAAGTCAGTCCATGAGGCCATGCACCACTACTTTAATTATGCAGAATCCATTAGGGATGATGATGTTGCAGACATTACGATGTTCTTTGTGGCCAGCAAGCTAGGGTATAGTATGCAGCAGAAAGAAAAAGCAATATTACTGTATGTAAGTGAAATCGGTGTTATGAGATATGTGAAGTTGAAGCTGCTTGAAACTATCTGCGGACGAATCAAAATTGTTACGACAAATCATGCCCATGAGATGAAATATCTAGCCTCAACTAAAAAGATAGATATCATAGTGACAACCAATCAGCAAAGTTATACTCTGCTGCCCAATAACATTCCTATCATCCATATAGACCCGATACCATCCAGCTATGATATTACTATTATTCAAGATGCATTAAAACGGGAGTCTGATCATTGTAACTGCGGGTAAAACGATCCCGTTTTTTCTTTACTCTTCGCACGTATCCCCTTCCGTCATTTCATCTATATTATCTCCCATTATATAGTTACACATTTTCTGCTGATAAATGTTATTTTTCAATATTTTATTGTTACCTATAGATGTTAACATACTTTACGAAATGGGGAAGAGGAGAAGCGCTCCTTATTTCTAAATGGCAATTCAAACCCGCAAGTATCTTACTTGTGCCTGAATTAGCGAAAAATTAATGAGGAAGGAACATCGTAGTATGAATAGTCGTGTGAATAATCAGTCTATTTTATTTCAAGTGATCGGTGAGCTTAATAGAGGCGAGCTTCAGTTTCAAATTTGCGAATGGAAGTTATTGATTGAGACGAAAAGATACCTTGAAATTAAAGCACCGAATGGAATGGTAAAAAGAATCTACAAGGAGAAAATAAATGTGGTTATTGGCGACACAAAATACTATTCCGATGGACATCTATCGTGTTCAGCCTTTTGTGTAGAGGATGATATTTCAACAATAAAAATAGCGATCGTAAAACAGCTTAAGCAGCAAATAGATGCATTAATGTCTGACCTTCAAATAAACCAAAGTGCTCTTTCCAAAAAAATGATTACTATGGAACTGTAAATTAAAAAGTAATTTTGTATATTTATTCTCTACTTTAATGCCAAAAAAAGATAATGTACGTAAAATCAAATAAATTAAAATAATAATCTATGTAACTATTGACTTAAGTTGATTTAATGAAAGAGGGAAGAAGGGGGATAGCTCTTAAAAGCTTTTCAACGTTTGAAGCAAGTTATTTCAACAACGAGGTGGAACTGAATGATTAATAAACTGAGAAATATCTCGGCGGGAAAAAAGTTGTCACTATTGGTGGCCACATTAATTCTATTTGTCGCTATTTCCAACATCATCAGTATCAGTGTCTTGAATTCGTTAACGAAAAACACGGAAGAAATCATTAATGACCGATTGGTACCTTCCATTATATTGGGTAGTTATTCGTCTTTAAATCAGTTTATACATACCCAAATTTTACAAGACATACTCGAGAGTGATTATCAAAAAAGGATAGATATAGAAAAAAATGTTATGGATGCAGTTGAAAAAAACAGAAAAAATCTTGCTGCTTATCAAGAAACGAACTTATCTCCTGACGAGGAAGTCCTCATTAACTCAATGCTCAGTATATATCCTGAATACTTGGAGGCCGTAACACACGCCTTAGGACTGTCAAGAGAGAATAAGAGCCAAGAAGCTTATGATTATATCCAGACAAAAGGACTCGCTATATTAAAAGAAATGGATGATCTTGTTGATTCTGTAAATGAATTGAATGTTAAATTGGCCGAGCAATTAAGTGATGTAAGCTCGAAACAAGCAGTCACCACTAGAAGTTTGCTTCTAGGCGTAACCATCCTCCTTATGATAATTGGAGCTCTCATGGGTATCGCGTTTACCAGAATCATTGTCAAGCCGCTCAAAAAAGTGAGCGAAGTCATGAAAAAGGCCGAAGAAGGGGATTTTACCCAGAAGATTGATTATCCTTTTTCAGATGAAATCGGCCAAACTTCAGATGCCATTGATCATATGCTCAATAAGGTGAACGGGTTTACAAAACATATTGCACAAACATCGCAACAGATAGCGTCATTTACCGAGCAGCTTAACGAAAGCGTATCTCAGACGAGTTCAGCAAGTGAACACATTGCACAAAATGTACAGGAAATAGCGGAAGGTGCGGAACACCAGGTGCAACTGGTGGATCAGGCCGCAAAGAGTTTGAATCAGATGGTACAAGATACGGATGTAATAATCACGACTCAAGTTGCCTCCGTTAACGAAGCCGTAACGAACGCATCCCATAAATCAACGGAGGGGAATAAAGCGATTGAGTTTGCAGTAAATCAGATGCAATCGATACATAGAGTTATCTCGAACCTCGAACATACCATTCAAGGTTTAAATAGACGCTCTAGCGAGATTGCTCAAATCATGGACTTGATTAAAGACATTGGAGAACAAACAAATCTGCTGGCTTTAAACGCTACAATTGAGGCTGCCCGGGCAGGGGAAAGAGGACACAGCTATATGGTTGTAGCTAACGAAGTACGTAAGCTTGCTGAACAGTCTTCTCAGTCAGCGGATAAAATCGGCAGCTTAATTCACGCGATACAGGATGAAGCATCCCAGGCGGTGCAGTCAATGCAAAGGACAAAAAATGAGGTGATAGCCGGGGTGAACGCCGTTGGCGATGCAGGACAACTTTTCGAGGGGATCAAGGAATCGGTAGAAGAAGTAGCTATCCATATTGAAAAGGTAATCTCTTCAGTAAATAAAATGACACTGGACGCGGAGGCAATCCAAAATACGGTTCAATCGGTGAATCATTCCGCTATACTTTCTTCTTCCCGTTCCCAAAATATTTCTGCGGCGACACAAGAGCAACTCGCTTCGATGCAAGTAATCTCTGCATCCACCGGAGAACTGACTCAAATGGCTGCCGATCTTCGCTCTCAACTCTCCAGCTTTAAAGTATAAGAGGAAATCCGAATTTTTTTACCTCGCTTTGCTTCATTAAGACGGGCCGTTTCAGGTTTCATTCCTGAACGTCCCGTTTTTTGTTCAGAAGTGAAGATGCAGGCGAGTAACACTCCATTCACATTTAAAAGAATTATCTGAAAAACATCGATATTTTCATTAAATAGGTGAAAATTTCTATGCTATTTCGACCCTATTCCTCGCAAAAAAACCGCAGGCCTAAGCTTGCGGCTCAACTCTATATTTTTATTTCCTTAAGGCGCTTTTCCCCGTGCTGTACAATCCGCAGGAGGTGAGGCCAGAGACAATTCCATACATGACGCCCATTTTCAAATCGCCTGGAGCGAGATATACAACGCCGGCCGCGATACCAAGGATAATGGAAAGTACCGGAGCCAGACGAATCGGCAGGCCGAGCCCTTTTGCTATTTCCACTAATCCGACAATGACGGCCACGATAATACCATCAGTAATCTCCATATCGATTCCTCCTCCCGATTTACGCGTCTCTCAATTCATAGCTCCACCCGTGATCTTGGAACCATTTCTCCGCACGCGCCAAATTTTCACCGCTTAACGCTCCTGTAACCGCATAAGAAGTGCCATTATTTAAAAACTGAATCTGTGCCCAAAATCTCTTCTCCAGGAACATCTGAGAGAGCTCATGAATAGCGGCTACACTCAATCCGCCTGTAACGATTTTCTTTTTGCCGGAGGACACAGGCACCTCTTGGCCAGTTACTGTCTTCACGATGGAAGAAATGACATTATGTTTATTTTTCAGAAGCTTCCGCATATCGTCAGGATTCGTGATAAAAGCGAGCTCTATTAATATGGCCGGAGCGTTAGTGGAATTGAGCACCCGAAGCTCCTTTCGTTCCTTAGCTCCTCTGTCTCTAATTCCAACCGTCTCGGAGATTGCCCTGCTAACGCTTGCGGACAAGGATTGTTGATCGTAATACAGAACTTCTGCCCCTGTAGCCGTTGGTGCGGCCGCGTTAAGATGCAAGGAAATGTCTAATCTTCCCTCTTTATTGTAGCTGTTACAATTGCGGACGATGTTGGTCAGGTTCTCATTCTGCGTCTTCCCCATGTCGTCCGTAGTGCAGGCAACGGCTTGCCCCGCTTGTTGGAAGGCATCTATGAGCATGGCTGCAAATTCTCTGGCGACTTCATGTTCTTTGTACCCGCATCCGGATGCTCCCGGAACAAATGCGTTGTGCCCCGCATGGACCGTAATCAATTTATAACCCATGTTTTCTCTCCTTTTTTACTAATGTGTGTGATTTCTTTTGATTGCTAATCTTCCTTGCAGTTACACGTAAAATATACCTTCCGAGATTCCTGAAGGATGAACCATATTTTCACCCAGCAATGAAAATATCTATGTTTTTTTTTGGAAGGCGAGAGGTATGCTTGGATTGTAAATGAAAGGGGGACCTGTTCATGGGGAATAACCAAAAACGGTAACGGATATCTTCTATGGTTTTGATGTCTGCGGTTATTTTGACTGTGCGGAGTACTCATCATTCAGAACACAAGAGGAGGAGTTCATGGTGTCAACAATAGACAACACGGCCGGCGTATTCCGGCTCGGAAGCGAACAATTAACAGAAGCGCTTAAGCAATCTGGTTATCGGACAGTCTTTGATATTGCATCTGACAATCTTGCGGAGTTTCAGAAAAACAATCCGGAGATTCCCTCTTCCGACGCGAAGGAGATTTATCAATTAGCCGTCCAGAGGACAGAAAACTTATACATGCTTTATAAGGCCTGGCAACTGCATAATGATCCGGTCGTTCAGAGCCTTCCCAAATTATCCGCGGATACCGGCCTGCAAGGCATGCGTGCCGCGCTGGAGCGGAGTCTTGGAGGCGGAGCCGATTTTGGAGATTTGTTCCCGGAGCGATCGCCAGAGGGTTATGCGGAAGCCTCCTCTATACAGTCGCTTTTTTCGCCGGGACGTTACCTGACGGTGCTGTATAAAATTGCCCGGCAGCTCCACAGTCCAGGCGACAAATTGCATATTGACAACCGCCGCCCTGATTTGAAGTCGCTGATCCTGAGCAATGACAATATGAACCGGGAGTTGTCTTCTCTGGATATCCTGCTTGATGTGCTGCAGCCCGAAGGCTCTGACACGCTGACATCCTTGAAGGATACCTACTATCCGATGACCCTCCCGTATGATGACGACCTTGCGCAAATCAATGCCGTGGCGGAGGCGCGCTCATCCAATTTGCTGGGGATCTGGGATACCCTGCTCGACACGCAGCGGACTTCCATCCTGCAGAATTCCGCCGCTGCCCGCCGGATTGGCAAGCCGCGGGAATTGCCCTCCCCAATTGCCGATACTACCCCGTCTCCGCGGACGAGGGAAGCCCTTTCCTTGACGCCAAACAGCTTCCGTCTGCTGGTCAACCCCGAGCCGACAGCAGAGGATATCGCCAACCACTACAACGTCACGCCGGCCCTAACCCGAGCTCCTGCCGATCTGGCCGCCGTTCTGAATGATGTTGATGATTTCTGCCTGAAAACCGGTTTGAGCTTTAATGAATTGCTGGACTTAACGATGCAAAAGGATTATGAATCAATCGGCAGCGAGTACAAAAGCCGGTTTGTAAAATTTGGCGGCGAGGCCAATGTTCCGGTTTCGACCTATGGAGCTGCTTTTCTGACAGGAACGGAAGAAACTCCGTTGTGGGTAAAACAGTATAACAGCGCGGGCGCTCCAATAGACACCCCTGTTTTGAACTTTACGGCGGATAATGTTGTGGCTATGGCAGGAAGGGCGGAAAAGCTTGTCCGGCTGGTGCGCAGCACGGGTCTTTCCTTTGAGCAGTTGGATTGGCTGATCACCAATGCCAGCCGCGCCGTAATCGAACACGGCGGAGAACTGATTCTGGATAAGCCGGTATTGGAGGCAGTGGCGGAATTCACCCGGCTCCATAAGCGTTATGGCGTCACATCGGATATGTTTGCCGCTTTTATCGGCGAAGTCAATACGTATGCAGAAGCGGGCAAAGATAGCTTTTATCAGACGCTCTTCAGCACAGCCGACCATTCGGCTACCTTACCTTTGGGGGCTACTTTGCAATTTGAGGTGAGCAAGCAGGATCGATATGAATCGATTTGCTGCGGGGCCATGGGGGTAACTGCCGATGAGTTTTCCCGTATCGGCAAATACTGCTTTGGCGACAAAGCTCAGCAAATCACCGCCAATGAAACAAACGTTGCCCAGCTTTATCGTTTGGGCCGAATTCCTCAAATGCTTGGATTGCGTTTTACCGAGGCGGAGCTGTTGTGGAAATTGATGGCTGGCGGCGAGGATACTTTGCTCCGTACGATTGGCGCTAACCCTCGCAGTTTAGAAGCGTTAGAGATTATTCGCCGTACGGAGGTCCTTTTGGACTGGATGGATGCCCATCAGCTGGATGTTGTCTCCCTGCAAGCAATGGTTACCAACCGGTACAGCGATACGGCTACGCCGGAGCTGTACAATTTTTTGGTACAGGTGCACCAATCCGCTAGCAGCGCCGCGAACATGTCCAGAGCGGATGCTCAGGATACGTTGCCCGCAGACAAGCTGTGCCGGGCATTGGCGGCGGGCTTCAAACTGAAAGCCAATGTGATGGCGCAAGTAATTGACTGGATGGAAAAAACAGGATCATTTACGCTGCGGGCTTTCTGGGACAAGCTTCAAGCGTATTTCATCGCCGATCATGAGGATGAACTAACGGCCCTGGAAGGAGAAGCCGGATTACTGCAATGGTGCCAGCAGATTAGCCAGTATGCGCTGATTGTACGTTGGTGCGGGTTAACCGAGCAAGATCTGGCCCTGCTGACCGGGCATCCCGAGCAGCTAATGGACGGACAACATACGGTGCCCGTACCCTCGCTGCACCTCCTGCTGGTACTGACCCGCCTGAAGGAATGGCAGCAGCGCGTCCAGGTTTCCAGCGAGGAGGCTATGCGCTATTTTGCCCAGGCCAATTCGCTGACCGTCACGCGCGACACTGCGCTCAAGCTGCTTGCCCGTATCCATGGCTGGAATGAAGCGGATACCGCCTCGATGAATGACTACCTGCTGGGAGAGAACGAATATCCCAAGAACTTCGAGCAGATCTTTGCTTTGGAAAGCTGGGTCAACCTGGGCCGTCAACTGAACGTTGGCAGCAGAACGCTGGGAGAACTGGTTGACATGGCCGAAGAGGAAAAAACCGCGGAAAACATGGATCTGATTACTTCGGTAGCCCACAGCCTGATGGCTGCGACGCAAGCCTGAACCGACATGACCAAGGAAGGTGATAAGCATATGTCTACTTCAACCCTGTTGCAATCGATTAAAGAATCCCGCCGGGATGCGTTGGTTAATCATTATCTCGCCAACAATATTCCGCAAGAGCTTACGGACAAGATTACGGACGCGGACAGCCTGTATGAATACTTGCTGCTGGATACCAAGATCAGTGAACTGGTGAAAACATCGCCGATAGCGGAGGCCATCAGCAGCGTGCAGTTATACATGAACCGCTGCGCCGAAGGCTATGAAGGCAAGCTGACTCCGGAAAGCAACAGCCATTTCGCGCCGGGAAAATTCCTGGATAACTGGGATACCTATAACAAGCGTTATTCCACCTGGGCAGGCAAGGAACGTCTGAAATATTATGCAGGCAGCTATATTGATCCGTCGTTACGCTACAACAAAACCGATCCGTTCCTGAACCTGGAACAAAGCATCAGTCAGGGAAGAATCACCGATGACACCGTAAAGAACGCGCTGCAACACTACCTGACTGAATATGAAGTGTTGGCGGATCTCGAATATATCAGCGTAAATAAGGGAGCCGACGAAAGTGTTTTATTCTTTGTGGGCCGGACCAAGACAATGCCTTACGAATATTACTGGCGCCGCTTAACACTGAAAAAGGACAATAACAATAAACTGGTACCAGCTATCTGGTCCCAGTGGAAAAAAATCACGGCCAATATCGGCGAAGCGGTTGATAACTATGCAGTGCTTTTCTGGTATAAAAATCGCCTACATGTACAATGGTGTTCTACAGAGAAGACTCAAAATGATGCTGGAGAAGCCGTTGAGAAACAGTATCTGAATGACTGGATCATGAATAGTTCCGGAATCTGGTCTTCATTCCGAAAGTCTTCATTTATCAAAAATAGTTTTACATATCACTCAGGTCCCATTGCCTCCGAATATGTTACTAGTTTTGGGAATGAACTGTTCTGTGATGATCCAGGTTCTTTTAAGGCAACATTAACAGCACTTCCATATGGAAGAATACATGTTTATTTTGAAAAAAGGTACCACCTTAACTATGCTTGGCTCCATGTTGGAGGCATGAACAAAAGTTTACGAGAAGGGGAGAGTGGGGAATTCAGCTTCCCTGCAAATCAAAGTTTTTTTGTACAATTAAGTAATCAGTCCGGACCGTCTATAGGGCCTTCTTTCGTTACGAATTATTTAGGAGATACACTCCAAAACTCTTACGGCTCAATTAACAACGATCAATACAACCCTCCATCAGGAAGCAATATCCGAGGTCCTATCGACCTTACCCTGAAAAATAATATCGACCTGTCGGCCTTGTTGGAAGAGAGCCTCGACGCACTGTTCGACTACACCATTCAGGGCGATGAACAATTGGGCGGCATGACTGCCTTTAACGGGCCTTACGGACTTTACTTGTGGGAAATCTTCTTCCATGTTCCTTTTTTAATGGCGGTTCGCTTTCAAACCGAGCAGCGGTATGAGTTGGCGGAACGTTGGTTTCAATTCATCTTTAACAGCGCCGGATACCGTGATGACTACGGCAGTCTGCTGACGGATGACAAAGGGAACGTGCGCTACTGGAATGTGATGCCGCTGCAGGAGGACACGGAGTGGAATGACACGTTGTCCCTGGCAACGACCGACCCGGACGAGATTGCGATGGCCGACCCGATGCAATACAAGCTGGCTATATTTATTCACACCTTAGACTTCCTGATCAGCCGCGGCGACAGCTTGTACCGGATGCTGGAGCGGGATGCCCTGACCGAAGCCAAGATGTATTACATCCAGGCCAGCCAACTGCTGGGTCCCCGCCCCGAGATCCGGATCAATCACAGTTGGCCTGATCCGACCCTGCAAAGCGAAGCGGAGGCGGTAACCGCCGTACCGACGCGAAGCGATTCGCGGGCAGCGCCAATCCTTGCCTTGCGAGCGCTTCTGAAAGCGGAAAACGGGCATTTCCTGCCGCCCTATAATGATGAACTGTTAGCTTTCTGGGATAAAATCGAACTGCGTTTATACAATCTGCGCCACAATCTGAGCCTGGACGGTCAGCCGCTTCATTTGCCGCTCTTTGCCGAGCCGGTGAATCCCCGTGAGCTGCAGGTGCAGCATGGCGCAGGCGATGGATTGGGGGGAAGCTCCAATTCCGTCCAAAGCCGTCAGAGTGTCTATCGTTTCCCTCTGGTCATCGACAAGGCGCGCAATGCGGCGAACAGTGTTATCCAATTCGGCAATGCCCTGGAAAATGCATTGGCCAAGCAGGACAGCGAAGCCATGACCATGCTGTTGCAAACCCAGCAGCAGATTGTCCTGCAGCAAACCCGCGATATTCAGGAGAAGAACCTGGCCGCGCTGCAAGCAAGTCTGGAAGCAGCCATGACAGCGAAAGCGGGGGCGGAATCGAGGAAGACCCATTTTGCCGGCCTGGCGGACAACTGGATGTCCGAAAATGAAACCGCCTCACTTGCACTGCGTACCACCGCGGGAATCATCAATACAAGCTCAACCGTGCCGATCGCCATCGCCGGCGGCCTGGATATGGCTCCTAACGTTTTCGGACTGGCGACCGGAGGTTCCCGTTGGGGAGCCGTCAGCTCCGCTGTAGCCCAAGGATTGCAAATCGCCGCCGGAGTCATGGAACAGACGGCCAATATCATCGATATTAGCGAAAGCTACCGCCGGCGCCGGGAGGATTGGCTGCTGCAGCGGGATATTGCCGAGAATGAAGCGGCGCAGCTGGATTCGCAGATTGCGGCCCTGCGGGAACAGATGGATATGGCGCGCAAGCAACTTGCGCTGGCGGAGACGGAACAGGCGCACGCGCAAGCAGTCTACGAGCTGCAAAGCACTCGCTTTACGAATCAAGCTTTGTATAACTGGATGGCCGGACGTCTGTCGTCTCTATACTATCAAATGTATGACGCCGCATTGCCGCTCTGCATGATGGCCAAACAGGCTTTAGAGAAAGAAATCGGCAATGATAAAACGGCTGGACTCTTCACCCTCCCGGCCTGGAATGATCTGTATCAAGGATTATTGGCGGGCGAGGCGCTGCTGCTCGAGCTTCAGAAGCTGGAGAACCTGTGGCTGGAGGAAGACAAGCGCGGAATGGAAGCCGTAAAAACGGTATCTTTAGATACCCTTCTGCGCAAAGAAAAGGCAGAATCCGGGTTTGCAGATTTCGTCAAGGAAGTTCTGAACGGAAAAACGCCTGACCCTGCAGGCGGAGTGGGCGTACAACTGCAAAACAATATTTTCACCGCAACCCTTGACCTGTCCGTTCTTGGCCTGGATCGCTTTTACAACCAAGCGGAAAAGGCCCACAGGATCAAAAACCTGTCGGTTACCTTGCCCGCGCTATTGGGACCTTATCAGGATATAGCGGCAACCTTATCGCTAGGCGGCGAGACCGTTGCGCTTTCCCATGGCGTGGATGACAGCGGCTTGTTCATCACGGATCTTAACGACAGCCGTTTCCTGCCTTTCGAGGGCATGGATCCGTTATCCGGCAGACTCGTTCTGTCGATATTCCATGCCGGGCAAGACGGTGACCAGCGCCTCCTGCTGGAAAGCCTGAACGACGTCATCTTCCACATTCGATATGTCATGAAATAGTGAAAAAGTTGAGCAGCCAGATATACTACGGGGCTTAAATACAAGCTCCCCCAGATTGAGACAAACTCCCGCGAAATACTGCAACCGCGGGAGTTTTTTTATTTTCCATCCATACTTTCAAATATGAAATTGAAATTATATCTCCCAGCGCCTGAAGAATGAAACATATTTTCACCCATCAATGAAAATATCTATGCTTTTTTTTGGAAGGCGAGAGGTATGCTTGGATTGTAAATGAAAGGGGGACCTGTTCATGGGGAATAACCAAAAACGGTAACGGAAGCTTCTATGGTTTTGATGTCTACGGTCATTTTGACTGTACGGAGTACTCATCATTCAGAACACAAGAGGAGGAGTTCATGGTGTCAACAACAGACAACACGGCCGGCGTATTCCGGCTCGGAACCGAACAATTAACAGAAGCGCTTAAGCAGTCCGGTTATCGGACAGTCTTTGATATTGCATCTGACAATCTTGCGGAATTTCAGAAAAACAATCCGGAGATTCCCTCTTCCGACGCGAAGGAGATTTATCAATTAGCCGTCCAGAGGACAGAAAACTTATGTGTGCTTTATAAGGCCTGGCAGCTTCGCAATGATCCTGTCGTCCAAAGCCTTCCAAAATTATCCGCGGATACCGGCCTGCAAGGCATGCGTGCCGCGTTGGAGCGGAGTCTTGGAGGCGGAGCCGATTTTGGAGATTTGTTCCCGGAGCGATCGCCAGAGGGTTATGCGGAAGCCTCCTCTATACAGTCGCTTTTTTCGCCGGGACGTTACCTGACGGTGCTGTATAAAATTGCCCGGCAGCTCCACAGTCCAGACGACAAGCTGCATATTGACAATCGCCGTCCTGATTTGAAGTCGCTGATTCTCAGCAATGACAATATGAACCGCGAGGTGTCTTCTCTGGATATCCTGCTGGATGTGCTGCAGCCCGAAGGCTCTGACACGCTGACATCCTTGAAGGATACCTACTATCCGATGACCCTCCCGTATGATGACGACCTTGCGCAAATCAATGCCGTGGCGGAGGCGCGCTCATCCAATTTGCTGGGGATCTGGGATACCCTGCTCGACACGCAGCGGACTTCCATCCTGCAGAATTCCGCCGCTGCCCGCCGGATAAGCAAGGCGCGGCACTCGGCATACGCCAATCAGAAAGCTGCCGATGATGATGAGGTATTGATCACAGGGGAGGAATTCTACCTGGAGACCGGCGGGAAACGTCTCTTTTTTGCGCATAAACTCGAAATAGGGTCAACCATAAGCGCTAAAATCAACATTGGAAAGCCGCAAGCGGCCGCAGTCGCGCCGGCGAAGTTTCAACTCGTGTACTATGGCAGGGGAGACAAAGGGAACTACTTCCTGCGCGTGGCAGACGATGTCTCGCTCGAAGGAAAGCTGCTGACAAATTGTTATATGGCCAGCGACGACGGACAGAGCAACAATATTAGCGGGCCATACTGCCTAATGATCAATCGAGGTAGCGGCAACAGGCCCAGCGGGACTCACCTGCCAGTTCAGATTGAAAGGGTGACAGATACATCCATACGCATTTTTGTGCCGCAACACGGTTACTTTGGGCTGGGAGAAAGCCTTGCCAGCAACTGGAATGAGCCGTTGGCGCTGAATCTGGACTTGGATGAAGCGTTGACCTTTACCCTGAGAAAGAATGAGTCCGGACAAGATACCATTTCCATAATCGATATGATGCCGCCTGTTGCCGACACGACCCCGTCTCCGCCGACGAGGGAAACGCTTTCCTTGACGCCAAACAGCTTCCGTCTGCTGGTCAACCCCGAGCCGACAGCAGAGGACATCGCCAAGCATTACAACGTCCCGACGGCCACTACCCGAGCTTCTGCCGATCTGGCCGCCTCCTTAAATGTTGTCGATGATTTCTGCCTCAAAACCGGTTTGAGCTTTAATGAATTGCTGGACTTAACGATGCAGAAGGATTATCAGTCAAAAAGCAGTGAGTACAAAAGCCGATTTATAAAATTTGGCGGCGGGGAGAATGTTCCGGTTTCAACCTATGGAGCTGTGTTTTTGACAGGTACGGAAGAAACTCCGTTGTGGGTAAAACAGTATAACAGCGCGGGCGCTGCAACAAGCAACCCTGTTTTGAACTTTACGACAGATAATGTTGTGGCTCTGGCAGGAAGGGCGGAAAAGCTTGTCCGGCTGGCGCGCAGCACGGGTCTTTCCTTTGAGCAGTTGGATTGGCTGATTGCCAATGCCAGCCGCGCCGTAATCGAACACGGCGGAGAACTGATTCTGGATAAGCCGGTATTGGAGGCAGTGGCGGAATTCACCCGGCTCCATAAGCGTTATGGCGTCACATCGGATATGTTTGCCGCTTTTATCGGCGAAGTCAATACGTATGCAGAAGCGGGCAAAGATAGCTTTTATCAGACGCTCTTCAGCACAGCCGACCATTCGGCTACCTTACCTTTGGGGGCTACTTTGCAATTTGAGGTGAGCAAGCAGGATCGATATGAATCGATTTGCTGCGGGGCCATGGGGGTGACCGCCGATGAGTTTTCCCGTATCGGCAAATACTGCTTTGGCGACAAAGCTCAGCAAATCACCGCCAATGAAACAAACGTTGCCCAGCTTTATCGTTTGGGACGAATTCCTCAAATGCTTGGATTGCGTTTTACCGAGGCGGAGCTGTTGTGGAAATTGATGGCTGGCGGCGAGGATACTTTGCTCCGTACGATTGGCGCTAACCCTCGCAGTTTAGAAGCGTTAGAGATTATTCGCCGTACGGAGGTCCTTTTGGACTGGATGGATGCCCATCAGCTGGATGTTGTCTCCCTGCAAGCAATGGTTACCAACCGGTACAGCGATACGGCTACGCCGGAGCTGTACAATTTTTTGGTACAGGTGCACCAATCCGCTAGCAGCGCCGCGAACATGTCCAGAGCGGATGCTCAGGATACGTTGCCCGCAGACAAGCTGTGCCGGGCATTGGCGGCGGGCTTCAAACTGAAAGCCAATGTGATGGCGCAAGTAATTGACTGGATGGACAAAACAGGATCATTTACGCTGCGGGCTTTCTGGGACAAGCTTCAAGCGTATTTCATCGCCGATCATGAGGATGAACTAACGGCCCTGGAAGGAGAAGCCGGATTACTGCAATGGTGCCAGCAGATTAGCCAGTATGCGCTGATTGTACGTTGGTGCGGGTTAACCGAGCAAGATCTGGCCCTGCTGACCGGGCATCCCGAGCAGCTAATGGACGGACAACATACGGTGCCCGTACCCTCGCTGCACCTCCTGCTGGTACTGACCCGCCTGAAGGAATGGCAGCAGCGCGTCCAGGTTTCCAGCGAGGAGGCTATGCGCTATTTTGCCCAGGCCAATTCGCTGACCGTCACGCGCGACACTGCGCTCAAGCTGCTTGCCCGTATCCATGGCTGGAATGAAGCGGATACCGCCTCGATGAATGACTACCTGCTGGGAGAGAACGAATATCCCAAGAACTTCGAGCAGATCTTTGCTTTGGAAAGCTGGGTCAACCTGGGCCGTCAACTGAACGTTGGCAGCAGAACGCTGGGAGAACTGGTTGACATGGCCGAAGAGGAAAAAACCGCGGAAAACATGGATCTGATTACTTCGGTAGCCCACAGCCTGATGGCTGCGACGCAAGCCTGAACCGACATGACCAAGGAAGGTGATAAGCATATGTCTACTTCAACCCTGTTGCAATCGATTAAAGAATCCCGCCGGGATGCGTTGGTTAATCATTATCTCGCCAACAATATTCCGCAAGAGCTTACGGACAAGATTACGGACGCGGACAGCCTGTATGAATACTTGCTGCTGGATACCAAGATCAGTGAACTGGTGAAAACATCGCCGATAGCGGAGGCCATCAGCAGCGTGCAGTTATACATGAACCGCTGCGCCGAAGGCTATGAAGGCAAGCTGACTCCGGAAAGCAACAGCCATTTCGCGCCGGGAAAATTCCTGGATAACTGGGATACCTATAACAAGCGTTATTCCACCTGGGCAGGCAAGGAACGTCTGAAATATTATGCAGGCAGCTATATTGATCCGTCGTTACGCTACAACAAAACCGATCCGTTCCTGAACCTGGAACAAAGCATCAGTCAGGGAAGAATCACCGATGACACCGTAAAGAACGCGCTGCAACACTACCTGACTGAATATGAAGTGTTGGCGGATCTCGAATATATCAGCGTAAATAAGGGAGCCGACGAAAGTGTTTTATTCTTTGTGGGCCGGACCAAGACAATGCCTTACGAATATTACTGGCGCCGCTTAACACTGAAAAAGGACAATAACAATAAACTGGTACCAGCTATCTGGTCCCAGTGGAAAAAAATCACGGCCAATATCGGCGAAGCGGTTGATAACTATGCAGTGCTTTTCTGGTATAAAAATCGCCTACATGTACAATGGTGTTCTACAGAGAAGACTCAAAATGATGCTGGAGAAGCCGTTGAGAAACAGTATCTGAATGACTGGATCATGAATAGTTCCGGAATCTGGTCTTCATTCCGAAAGTCTTCATTTATCAAAAATAGTTTTACATATCACTCAGGTCCCATTGCCTCCGAATATGTTACTAGTTTTGGGAATGAACTGTTCTGTGATGATCCAGGTTCTTTTAAGGCAACATTAACAGCACTTCCATATGGAAGAATACATGTTTATTTTGAAAAAAGGTACCACCTTAACTATGCTTGGCTCCATGTTGGAGGCATGAACAAAAGTTTACGAGAAGGGGAGAGTGGGGAATTCAGCTTCCCTGCAAATCAAAGTTTTTTTGTACAATTAAGTAATCAGTCCGGACCGTCTATAGGGCCTTCTTTCGTTACGAATTATTTAGGAGATACACTCCAAAACTCTTACGGCTCAATTAACAACGATCAATACAACCCTCCATCAGGAAGCAATATCCGAGGTCCTATCGACCTTACCCTGAAAAATAATATCGACCTGTCGGCCTTGTTGGAAGAGAGCCTCGACGCACTGTTCGACTACACCATTCAGGGCGATGAACAATTGGGCGGCATGACTGCCTTTAACGGGCCTTACGGACTTTACTTGTGGGAAATCTTCTTCCATGTTCCTTTTTTAATGGCGGTTCGCTTTCAAACCGAGCAGCGGTATGAGTTGGCGGAACGTTGGTTTCAATTCATCTTTAACAGCGCCGGATACCGTGATGACTACGGCAGTCTGCTGACGGATGACAAAGGGAACGTGCGCTACTGGAATGTGATGCCGCTGCAGGAGGACACGGAGTGGAATGACACGTTGTCCCTGGCAACGACCGACCCGGACGAGATTGCGATGGCCGACCCGATGCAATACAAGCTGGCTATATTTATTCACACCTTAGACTTCCTGATCAGCCGCGGCGACAGCTTGTACCGGATGCTGGAGCGGGATGCCCTGACCGAAGCCAAGATGTATTACATCCAGGCCAGCCAACTGCTTGGTCCGCGTCCTGATATCCGGATCAATCACAGTTGGCCTGATCCGACGCTGCAAAGCGAAGCGGATGCGGTAACCGCTGTGCCGACCCGAAGCGATTCGCGGGCAGCGCCAATCCTCGCCTTGCGAGCGCTTCTGAAAGCGGAAAACGGGCATTTCCTGCCGCCTTATAATGATGAACTGTTAGCTTTCTGGGATAAAATCGAACTGCGTTTATACAATTTGCGGCACAACTTGAGCCTGGACGGTCAGCCGCTTCATTTGCCGCTCTTTGCCGAGCCGGTGAATCCGCGTGAGCTGCAGGTTCAGCATGGCGCAGGCGATGGATTGGGGGGAAGCTCCAATTCCGTCCAAAGCCGTCAGAGTGTCTATCGTTTCCCTCTGGTCATCGACAAGGCGCGCAATGCGGCGAACAGTGTTATCCAATTCGGCAATGCCCTGGAAAATGCATTGGCCAAGCAGGACAGCGAAGCCATGACCATGCTGTTGCAAACCCAGCAGCAGATTGTCCTGCAGCAAACCCGCGATATTCAGGAGAAGAACCTGGCTGCGCTGCAAGCAAGTCTGGAAGCAGCCATGACAGCGAAAGCGGGGGCGGAATCGAGGAAGACCCATTTTGCCGGCTTGGCGGACAACTGGATGTCCGCAAATGAAACGGCTTCACTTGCACTGCGTACCACCGCGGGAATCATCAATACAAGCTCAACCGTGCCGATCGCCATCGCCGGCGGCCTGGATATGGCTCCGAACGTTTTCGGACTGGCGACCGGAGGTTCCCGTTGGGGAGCCGTCAGCTCCGCTGTAGCCCAAGGATTGCAAATCGCCGCCGGAGTCATGGAACAGACGGCCAATATCATCGATATTAGCGAAAGCTACCGCCGGCGCCGGGAGGATTGGCTGCTGCAGCGGGATATTGCCGAGAATGAAGCGGCGCAGCTGGATTCGCAGATTGCGGCCCTGCGGGAACAGATGGATATGGCGCGCAAGCAACTTGCGCTGGCGGAGACGGAACAGGCGCACGCGCAAGCAGTCTACGAGCTGCAAAGCACCCGCTTTACGAATCAAGCTTTGTACAACTGGATGGCCGGGCGTCTGTCGTCTCTATACTATCAAATGTATGACGCCGCATTGCCGCTCTGCATGATGGCCAAACAGGCTTTAGAGAAAGAAATCGCCAATGATAAAACGGCTGGACTCTTCACCCTCCCGGCCTGGAATGATCTGTATCAGGGATTGCTGGCGGGCGAGGCGCTGCTGCTCGAGCTTCAGAAGCTGGAGAATCTGTGGCTGGAGGAAGACAAGCGCGGAATGGAAGCCGTAAAAACAGTCTCTCTGGATACTCTTCTTCGCAAAACAAATCCGAACTCCGGGTTTGCGGATCTCGTCAAGGAGGCTCTGGACGAAAACGGAAAGACGCCTGACCCGGTGAGCGGAGTCGGCGTACAGCTGCAAAACAATATTTTCAGCGCAACCCTTGACCTCTCCGTTCTTGGCTTGGATCGCTCTTACAACCAAGCGGAAAAGACCCGCAGGATCAAAAACCTGTCGGTTACCTTACCCGCGCTATTGGGACCTTATCAGGATATAGAGGCAACCTTATCGCTAGGCGGCGAGACCGTTGCGCTTTCCCATGGCATGGATGACAGCGGCTTGTTCATCACGGATCTTAACGACAGCCGTTTCCTGCCTTTCGAGGGCATGGATCCGGTATCCGGCACACTCGTTCTGTCGATATTCCATGCCGGGCAAGACGGCGACCAGCGCCTCCTGCTGGAAAGCCTGAACGACGTCATCTTCCACATTCGATATGTTATGAAATAGCTTTTCAGTCAGATATATTCAGGGGCTTGTATTCACAAGCCCCTCCAAGGAGGAATTGGATTATGCCACAATCTAGCAATGCGGATATCAAGCTATTGTCGCCATCGCTGCCAAAGGGCGGCGGATCGATGAAGGGAATAGAAGAAAACATCGGAGCTCCCGGCTCCGACGGCATGGCACGTTGTAACGTGCCGCTGCCGGTAACCTCCGGCCGCTATATTACTCCTGAGGTAAGCCTGTCCTATGCCAGCGGCAACGGCAACGGCGCTTATGGAATGGGTTGGACGTTAGGAGCGATGCGCATTTGCCGCAGAACAAGCAGAGGGATACCCTGTTATACCTCCGAAGACCAGTTCCTTGGTCCGGATGGGGAAGTGCTTGTTCCGGAAAGCAATGAACAAGGGGAGGTCATTACCCGCCGCACCGATATCGCCCAAGGGATATCGTTAGGCGAGACGTTTACGGTTACCCGCTATTTTCCCCGGCTCGAGAGTGCCTTTCATTTGCTGGAATACTGGGAAGCGCAAGCAGGGAGCGCAACAAAGCCGTTTTGGCTGATTCATGCTGCCGACGGGGTGCTGCACTGTCTGGGCAAGACTGCTCAGGCGCGAATTGCCGCCCCTGACGATTCCGCCAAGATCGCAGAATGGTTAGTGGAGGAGTCCGTCTCTCCTTTCGGAGAGCATATTTATTACCAATACAAAGCAGAAGACAATGAAGGCGTGAATCTGGAGCAAGACACTCATCAATATGGGGCGAACCGCTATCTGAAATCGATTCGCTATGGAAATAAGGTCGCCTGTCCTTCCCTCTATGTCTGGAAGGAGGAAATCCCGGCGTCCGGCCAATGGCTGTATTCCGTCATCCTGGATTATGGCGAGAACGATACTTCAGCGGATGTTCTTCCCTTGTACGAGCCCCAGGGCAAGTGGCTGGCTCGTCCGGACTGTTTTTCCCGCTATGACTACGGATTTGAGATCCGAACCTGCCGCTTATGCCGCCAGATACTGATGTTCCATGCCTTTGCCGAGCTTGGCGAGGAGCCGGCGCTGGTGTGGCGGATGCAGCTGGAATACGACGAGAACCCCGTTGCGTCCATGCTGAGTGCAGTCTGGCGATTGGCTTATGAAGCAGACGGAACCATACTGAGCATGCCGCCCCTGGAATTCGATTATACGCCATTTGACATCGAGTCAACGGCCGATTGGCAGCCTTTTCTGCCTGTGCCTGAATTGGAGAATGGAGAACATTATCAGCTTGTCGATTTGTACGGAGAAGGTATCCCGGGCTTGTTATATCAGGACAATGACCACTGGCATTATCGTTCGCCCGCCCGGAGCGATTCACCGGATGGGATCGCCTATGACAGCTGGCGGCCGCTGCCTCAAATTCCCGCGAACTCCCGGAACGGGATGCTGATGGATCTGAATGGCGACGGGTATCTGGAATGGTTGAGTGCGGAACCCGGGGTTGCGGGGCGCTATACCATGAATCCGGATAAGAGCTGGTCCGGTTTTGTGCCGCTCCAGGCACTGCCGACGGAATTCTTCCATCCGCAGGCACAGCTTGCCAATGTGACCGGATCAGGATTAACCGATCTGGTTATGATCGGACCGAAGAGCGTCCGGTTTTATGCCGGAGAAGAAGCGGGCTTCAAGCGCGCATGCGAAGTGTGGCAGCAAGCGGGCATTACTTTGCCTGTGGAACGCGTGGACAAAAAGGAACTGGTGGCATTCAGCGATATGCTGGGATCGGGTCAGTCTCATCTGGTGCGCATCCGGCATGATGGCGTTACATGCTGGCCTAATCTGGGGAACGGCGTGTTCGGGGCGCCGCTGGCCCTTCCCGGGTTCACGGCAGCGGAACGGGAATTCAACCCTGAGCGAGTATATCTTGCAGACCTTGATGGATCCGGTGCATCCGATATCATTTATGCTTCTCGCGATGCTCTTCTCATATACCGGAATCTTTCCGGCAATGGCTTTGCTGATCCGGTTCGAGTTCCGCTGCCTGACGGCGTGCGGTTTGATGATCTGTGCCGGCTGCTGCCTGCCGACATTCGCGGGTTGGGCGCGGCCAGTCTGGTGCTGCATGTGCCCTACATGGCACCCCGCAGTTGGAAATTAGATTTCTTTGCGGCGAAGCCGTATTTATTGCAAACCGTCAGCAACAATCTCGGAGTTTCCAGCTCGTTCCTGTACCGGAGCTCCGCCCAATATTGGCTGGATGAGAAACAGGCTGCCTCATCGGCTGTCTGCGGTGTGCCATTCCCGATCAACGTGGTATCGGACATACACACGTTGGACGAAATCAGCGGCCGCACCAGGATTCAGAAGTATACTTACCGAAATGGCGTATATGACCGGACCGAAAAGGAATTTGCCGGGTTCGGCCGCATTGACACAAGGGAAGAGGAGCGGGACTCCGAGGGAGCCCTGAGCACCAGCACTCCGCCCGTGCTGACGCGGACCTGGTATCATACCGGGCAAAAGCAGGATGAAAAACGCGCCGGACAGCAATATTGGCAAGGCGACTCTGCCGCTTTTCAGCTTAAACCCATCCGGCTTACTCGATTCGATGTCACAACGGCACAGGATGTACCGCTAGATTCTTATAATTGGCGGCAAGAGTATTGGCTGTACCGCTCCTTACAAGGAATGCCGCTGCGTACTGAAATTTTTGCGGGAGATGTTATGGACTTGCCTCCTTATCAGGTGGAGAGCTTCCGTTATCAAGTGCGCTTGGTGCAGAGCACCGATTCGGAATGTGTTGCCTTGCCCATGCAGTTGGAGCAGCTTACGTACAACTATGAGCAAATCGCCTCTGATCCGCAGTGTTCACAGCAGATACAGCAATGGTTCGACGAATACGGCGTAGCGACACAGAGTGTAACAATCCAATACCCGCGCCGGGCACAGCCGGAGGACAATCCGTACCCTCACACGCTGCCGGATTCGAGCTGGAGCAGCAGTTATGATTCGCAGCAAATGCGGCTTCGCCTGACAAGGCAAAGGCAAAAAGCATATCACCTTCCAGAACCTGAAGGCTGGCGCTTGAACATTCCCCATCAGACACGCCTGGATGCCTTCATCTATTCAGCTGACCGCGTGCCTGCCGAAGGAATAAGCGCAGAGTTGCTGGGAGGGGACGGCACGTTATTACGATCTCCGGCACTGGAACAGGCTTATGGCGGCCAGACAGAGATCATCTATGCGGGCGGGGGCGAACCGGATTTGCGAGCTCTGGTTCATTACACCAGAAGCGCGGTTCTCGATGAAGCCTGTTTACAAGCCTATGAAGGCGTACTCAGCGACAGCCAATTGAACTCGCTTCTTGCCTCTTCCGGCTATCAACGAAGCGCAAGAATATTGGGTTCGGGTGATGAAGCGGATATTTTTGTCGCGGAACAAGGATTTACCCGTTATGCGGATGAACAGAGTTTTTGCCGCATTCTGGGACAACAAGCCTCTCTCTTGACCGGGGAACAAGTATTGTCATGGGATGATAACTTCTGTGCGGTGACATCCATCGAAGACGCGCTTGGCAATCGAATTCAGGTTGCATATGATTACCGCTTTGTGGAGGCTATCCAGATTACCGACGCGAATAACAATGTGAATCAGGTCGCCCTGGATGCTCTCGGCCGGGTCATATACAGCCGGAACTGGGGCACGGAGGAAGGGATAGAGACGGGGTTCCGCCCGGAGACGGAATTCGCGCCGCCCGAGACAATGGAGCAGGCGCTTGCCCTGACGTCTCCCTTGCCGGTTGCATCCTGCTGTGTCTATGATGCGCATAGCTGGATGGGAACGATATCGCTTGAACAACTGTCAGCGCTTATTCCAGATAGTGAAAAGCAATGGTCTTTCTTGATAGCCAATCGCTTGATTTTGCCGGACGGCAGGATAAGAGCCCGCGGCCGGGATCCATGGTCGCTACAACGGCTATTGCCGCCTGCCGTGGCCGAGCTGCTAAGCGATGCGGACCGTAAGCCGCCGCATACGGTAATTTTGGCGGCAGATCGCTACCCGGATGACCCATCCCAGCAAATTCAGGCCAGCATCGTGTTTAGCGACGGCTTTGGACGTACGATCCAAACTGCTAAAAGGGCAGATACCCGATGGGCGATTGCGGAACGGGTTGACTATGACGGAACCGGAGCCGTAATCCGCAGTTTTCAGCCTTTTTATATTGATGACTGGAATTATGTGGGCGATAAGGCCGTCAGCGGATCTATGTATGCAACGATCTATTATTATGATGCTCTGCGACGCCAACTAAGGATGGTCAACGCCAAAGGATATGAGAGAAGAAATACCTTTTATCCGTGGTTTACAGTGAATGAGGATGAAAATGATTTGTTCCGCCCAGCACGGTGAGATGGAGGTTAAACCTATGAATACAACGTCCATATATAGCGGCACGCCTACGATTTCGGTAGTAGATAACCGGAACCTGGAGATTCGTACCCTTCGGTATAACCGTATCGCGGCTGGAGATCCGGAAGATGAGTATATCCTGCGGAACACGTATACGGCGTTAGGCTATCTTGACAGCAGCATGGATCCTCGCCTGTTCGCACAATATCAGGAGGATAGCGGCACTCGGCCGAATCTAAGAACCATGGCTTCCCTGAGAGGCGAAGCGCTGAGTTCGGAAAGCGTGGATGCCGGCCGCAAGGCGGAGCTTTTTGATATCGAGGGGCGGCCAGTCTGGCTTATCGATGCCAACGGTACGCAGACGACTCTCGAATATGATGTATTAGGCAGGCCGGCAGCCGTATTCGAGCAGCAGGAAGGTACGGACTCCCCCCAGTGCAGGGAGCGGTTTATTTATGGCGAGAAGGAGGCGGATGCCCAGGCCAACAATTTGCGCGGGCAGTTGGTGCGCCACTACGATACCGCGGGCCGGATACAGACCGACAGCTTTACCTTGGCTGGACTGCCTTTGCGCCAAAGCCGTCAACTGCTGAAAAATTGGGATGAACCTGGCGGCTGGAGTATGGATGAGGAAAGCGCCTGGGCCTCGTTGCTGGCTGCCGAAGCTTATGATACGAACTGGCGGTATGACGCGCAGGACAGGGTGCTCGCCCAGACAGACGCCAAAGGGAATCTCCAGCAACTGACTTACAATGCCGCCGGCCAGCCGCAGGCGGTCAGCCTCACGCTGGAAGGCCAAGCGGAGCAACGGATTTGGAACCGGATCGAGTACAACGCGGCGGGTCAAGTGGATCTCGCCGAAGCCGGAAATGGTATCGTAACGGAATATACTTACGAGGAGAGCACGCAGCGGTTAATCCGAAAAAAAGATTCCCGCCAGCTGTCCTCCGGGAAAAGGGAAGTGTTGCAGGATTATCGTTATGAATATGATCCGGTGGGCAATATCCTGTCTATCTGCAATGAAGCGGAGCCGGTCCGTTATTTCCGCAATCAGGCCGTCGCTCCGAAAAGGCAGTATGCTTACGATGCCCTGTATCAGCTTGTATCCAGCTCGGGGCGGGAATCCGACGCGCTTCGTCAGCAGACGTCGCTTCCTCCCTTGATCACGCCTATCCCTCTGGACGATAGTCAATATGTCAATTACGCTCAGAAATACAGCTACGATCGGGCCGGCAATTTAATCAAGCTTAGCCATAACGGGGCAAGTCAATATACAACGAATGTGTATGTGGACAAAAGTTCAAACCGGGGGATTTGGCGGCAAGGGGAAGACATCCCGGATATCGCGGCTTCCTTTGACAGAGCAGGCAATCAACAAGCTTTATTCCCGGGGAGACCGTTGGAATGGGATACACGCAATCAGTTATGCCGTGTCCATATGGTCGTGCGCGAAGGCGGCGATAACGACTGGGAAGGCTATCTCTATGACAGCTCGGGAATGCGCATCGTAAAACGGTATACCCGCAAGACACAGACAACAACGCAAACGGATACGACCCTCTATTTGCCGGGCCTGGAGCTTCGCATCCGCCAGACCGGGGACCGGGTAACGGAAGCATTGCAGGTCATTACCGTGGATGAGGGAGCGGGACAAGTGAGGGTGCTGCACTGGGAGGATGGAACCGAGCCGGGCGGCATCGGCAATGATCAGTACCGGTACAGCCTCAACGATCATCTTGGCTCCTCTTTATTGGAAGTTGACGGGCAAGGTCAGATCATTAGCAAGGAAGAATTTTATCCCTATGGCGGCACAGCCCTGTGGACAGCCCGGTCAGAGGTGGAGGCAAGCTACAAGACCATCCGCTATTCAGGAAAAGAACTGGATGCCACGGGCCTGTATTATTACGGATACCGCTACTATATGCCATGGCTGGGACGTTGGCTGAATCCGGATCCGGCCGGAACGATAGATGGATTAAACCTGTACCGAATGGTCAGGAACAATCCTGTAGGTTTGATGGATCCGGATGGGAATGCGCCAATCAACATGGCGGATTATAGCGCCGAGAATGGCGATTTATTTTATGGACTTAGCGGCGAAAGGGGAAGATATATAAAGAAATTTAATCCTGGCTTTAATATGGAAGATCCCAGTGCTCCTGCCATGGTTATCGATCAATATAATAATAATGTGGCATTGAGTATAAATCTTAGCTACCCAGTGACACAATTGATGGATTTCCAAAAAGACTTAAAAAAATCCGCAGGGAAATTGAAGGTTCCGAAGGATTTAAAACAGAGTGTTCTGAAGGATCCTAAAAAGAATTATCCTTTGTGGAACGATTACTTTAACATTGGCACTAGCGTTGCATCGAGCGGTTAGTTCATAATCTAATTTCAATTAACATCAATATATGATATATATTTACATTTGCGATGTCCGCGCTAAGTCTAAAAAAGTCGAGCTGGAAACAGACCCTACGCGTTATCCATTATATGTAAAAATCGTTTTCGTTTGTCATTACGTCACAATCAGTCTCGGTTTCATCGACTTTGTTGCCTTTTTCGGACGTCTCCCATTTCGCTTTGGTCGACCTCTAGATGTTCGAGTCGGCTTGCGGTTGAGTGCAGCGATCAAATTTTCCCATGGTTTTTCCGCATAGATGCGAATCAACTGGAGGAGGTCCCATGTCGACTTTTTACAGTCCAGTGTTAATTTAATCAGCAAACAGAGAGCATACGCGATTAAAGCAATATACATTTGGTTCCAAATCGCTTCGGCCGTATAACCGTGGGGTTTTACCAATCGAATATGCTGCTTGACCCATTTAAAAAACAACTCAATATGCCAGCGATTTCGATAAATCTCGGCAATTTGATGTGCGGATAAGTCAAATCGATTCGTTACAATTCGATAGGTACGCCCTTGGTCATCCTTAAACTCAATCAAACGCAGAACCGCTGGCAGCTCCGGCATCGTCACATCAGCATCAAGGATAAACCCATTCTGCCTTTTGGGGAGGTCTCTTTTTCTGATGATCGTTAACCGGCTCTTTTGCTTGACGCGGCAAACAAATTTAATCTTATCCTCTACCCATTTCTGAAAATGGTCGTATACCTGGTATCCTCGGTCCATCACGTAGGTCGCATCTTTATCCACTGTAAATTCCAACACGACTTCATGATCGGCTACATCTTTGGTTGAAGCGACGATCTTGTCTGGATACATCGTTTTGGAGTCCGCAACGACCAAGGAGGTGTGCATCTTCACGCCATGGCTACTTTTGGAACAATAGGACCATTTCGCGAGAATGGGAGGTAGTGTAATTCCCGATGAATCGATTAGCTTGAGTTTCCCAATACCAGGCGTAATGCCGCGTTTCCCTTTTGTAAGTTGCTTGATTCGATCAATGAGCGAGAAAAAGAGCGTCTGAAGATACTCCATAGGCAGCCGTTTCAGCTTCCGCGATAGTTGAGAAGCGCTTATGCTCTTGAGACCCAGAAGATCTTGAAATTCAGGATTAGCCGCTACATGCTCTGACATGACTTTGTATGAGTCTCGTTGCTGAAGCTGTGCCTCTACAAATAAGAGTGTCGAAGAGCCGACAAACAGCTTTTGGGCCCGGTAATCCAATGACTCGTGTCGAGTAGAATGGACATGTAACCATTTTAGGCATTGACAAATGACGTTATGATTCGGTACGTTATCCATAAGAAATCTCCTTTGTTGAGGCGTTTTATGGATAACGTTAGGGTAACTCAACAATAGGAGATTTCTTTATTTTTGTCCATGAATATAGTTCAATAAGTTACAAATATAGAGACTTATGGGATAGAAATTTTCGTAAAAAGATTGATGCAACGCTAGTGGTATTGAACCGCGAGCATGCCGAATAACCCGAAAATAATGAGCTGACAAGCGGTTTTTCTGTTTTTCCATACCCCAAAAATCTGTGAACGGCCTTGTATGCAAAACTGAACGGTTAACAGCAGAACGCCGGCGATAAGCAAACGAATCGTGACAAGCCAATTGACCTCAATGGCGAATTGCTGAAAAAGCTTTTGCGCGACCGTTCCCCCGATACCCCAGAGGATGGCCCCTGTGATAACTAGAAAGAACCCCATTCTTCTCGTATTCGTCTTCATCATTGAACCCTCACCCTTACATCCAATAATAGTGATATAATAAGGAAAATATCCGGAAATTAATACTTCAATTGAATGAAAAAATATCAATATATTGAGGCGAGCCTGTGCAGATCAAAAATTTCAAGATTGACCGCAACTTGAAAGAGCTAACCCGGCATCGCACCGTTGAATTGCCGATGGCCTGTTATGAAACCGCGATTCAGCAAAATATAAATGGATATATCCCGCTTCATTGGCATGAGGAACTTCAATTTGTGCTTATCCGCCAGGGGGAAGCCGTCTATCAAATCAATGAAGAAAAAGTAGCGATACAAGAAGAAGAGGGGCTATTCATCAACAGCGGCTGTCTTCACATGGCGGAAGACAAGAATCACTCGGGCTGCGTGTATATTTGCCTGAATGTGTCCCCGCAATTCGTCTTGCCTCACGAACTCTATACGGGATATGTGTATCCATACATTCAAGCGACGAATTTGCCATACTTATACTTGCATGCAAAGGAGCCGTGGGGGAAAAACATTTTAGATGCCATCGGCAAAATCCATCAATGGATCGAACAAAAGACGCCTTACTATGAAATCGACGTTGCCCTGCAGCTTACATTTATCTGGAAGAACTTAATTGAGAATGGCTTTCCGTTAGAATATGATCGGACGGCTATGGTCAAGAGTGAGCGAATGAAGGAAATGCTGCAATGGATACATCTCCATTACGCGGAGAACATCAGGCTGGACGATATTGCCAGAGCGGGTCAATTAAGCCGTTCCGAATGCTGCCGGTACTTTAAGCGAATGCTGAAAACAACCCCGTTGAGCTATGTCATAGATTATAGAATTCAAAAAAGCTTGGTTTTATTGCAGCAAGCAGACGCTAATGTGACCGAGGTCTCTTATCAAGTCGGATTTAACAGCACGAGTTATTTCATCGACAAATTCCGGCAGACGATGAACATGACCCCGTTAGCCTACAAAAAATCTAGCTTGAATAAAGAACAACCTGAATCGTTAGGCATAATTAATGAACAGGAGCAAACGCTACATTCATAAGACACAGGAAAAGGGAGATACGATGACGGAGAAAAAAGCAATTCCGGAAGGATGGAACTTCGATAACAGTTATGCCCGACTGCCGCAGCTATTTTTTACGAGGCAGACTCCCTCCCCGGTGCGGTCGCCGAAGCTGATTATATGGAACGAAAAGTTGGCGGCATCCCTTGGACTGAATGTCCAGGAGCTGAACAGCGATGACGGTGCGGCGGTGTTCGCCGGCAACCGGATTCCCGAGGGCGCCGCGCCGCTTGCCCAGGCTTATGCGGGGCATCAATTCGGGCATTTTACGATGCTCGGGGACGGACGGGCGCTGCTGATTGGCGAGCAGATCACGCCCACGGGGGAGCGGATGGACATTCAATGGAAGGGCTCGGGCAGGACGCCATACTCCCGCGGGGGAGATGGCCGCGCGGCGCTGGGGCCGATGCTGCGGGAATATATTATCAGCGAAGCCATGCATGGACTTGGCATTCCTACCACCCGCAGCCTGGCGGTCGTGACGACCGGCGAGCCGGTATACCGCGAGACCGAGCTCCCTGGCGCGGTGCTGACCCGCGTGGCGGCCAGCCATCTGCGCGTCGGCACGTTCGAATACGCTTCGCAATGGGGCAAGGTGGAAGATCTGAGAGCTCTGGCCGATTATGCCTGGGAGAGACATTTTCCGGATGCTGACGCGGGCGAGAACCGGTATCTGGCCCTGCTGGGGGAAGTCGCCAAGCGCCAGGCCAAGCTGATTGCCCAATGGATGCATGCGGGCTTCATTCATGGGGTGATGAACACCGACAACATGGCGATTAGCGGCGAGACCATTGATTACGGGCCTTGCGCTTTTATGGACAACTATGATCCGGCGACGGTGTTCAGTTCCATTGACGTGCAGGGCCGCTATGCCTACGGCAACCAGCCCTATATCGGCGCATGGAATCTTGCGAGACTGGCCGAGGCGCTGCTGCCGCTGCTGCATGAGAATCAGGAGCAGGCTGTCGAGCTGGCCGAGCAGGAGATTGCGGCGTTCACCAAGCTCTATCAACGCCATTGGCTGGCAGGAATGCGGGCGAAGCTGGGGCTTTTCAATGAAGAGGCGGAGGATGAGTCCCTGATCGAAGAGCTTCTTGAGCTGATGGAGAAGCATTCTGCCGACTATACGAATACGTTCCGCGCCTTAACTCTGGGGGACACGGAGGAGACGGGCCTGTTCGGAACGGGCGAGTACGCGCAGTGGCATGAGCGGTGGCAGGCAAGACGGGGCAGGCAGGAGGAGCCGGAAGCCTCCTCGCATCAATTGATGCGGGACAGCAATCCGGCGATCATCCCACGGAACCACCGGGTGGAAGAAGCGCTGGAAGCGGCAGTGGAGCAGGGAGACTACAGCGTAATGGAGCGGCTGCTGGCTGTGCTTGCGAACCCTTACGCCTACTCCCCGGAGCAAGCGGAATATGCCGCGTTGCCTGAGCCGTCTGCGTGTCCGTACCGAACCTTTTGCGGAACCTGAACGATTGTCGCATGAACCTGCCGGGGAGGCTGCAGCGGAACGATTGTTCTTGCCGCGCCTACCCGATGGTTATCCAGCAGAATAGAACAGGTGATGAATAGTGGTATCGGCCGCGTTCATCTGGATGCGGCAAGGGGTGAGCAGCGGTTCAACCCTGACAGGGGCTTCCGATTCAGCCTGCGACACCGGGAGTGATAGCAGCTGCGATTGAGGGCGGCGGCCTGCCGGATGAGCGGCGCGAACAGAAAGGGTAAACAGCCAGCCGGTCTCACGCCCCCGTAATCAGGCCGCGCCCAGAGCATGACTCTGAGCAGCGGCTTTTTTACGAAACATTTCCCATTTACACTCTAGCTTCGCAATTCAGGCACAGGGAACAGCCATGCTCGCAGCCCACTATACCTGTCTTCCGTCGAAGCTTTCGTATCGCCCTGGGCGATCGCCCACCCGATGTGACCGTCCGGGCGAACAAGCAACGCCTCGATGCCCTCCATTCCGGCATCCTCGATTTTGGCGGTGATGACGCGGATATGAGAATCGGCGCATGAATCCGGCAGATCCTGCGGAAGCGAACCGGATTCAGGATGATGAATAAGCACGAACTGTCCGCCATGCATCAGTTGATAGAGCGTTAGCGGAGCGCCATCTGACAGGACGAGCCTCAGATTCGGGCAGCGCCGGCCTATCCACGGATTCGCGCCCGTGCCCGGAAGGGGCCGGTAAGCGATGCCGGTCGCTCCGACCTGCTCCGCGATCGACCGATTGGCGTCAGGGAAGGAGAGGAGGCGCGATACCAATTGTCTGAGGGCGGTTCCCGTCTCCGAGAAGTCGGTCATCAGTTGACCCTGGGCTCTCGTATCGGCGAGAAGTTGCCGTCCTGCTTCATGTCTCTCGGCATGGTAGCTGTCCAGCAGCCAGTCGGCCTTCGCTTCATCGCGGAGGGCGGCCGCCAGCTTCCAGCCCAGATTGAATGCGTCTTGAAGCCCGACATTCAAGCCTTGCCCTCCAGCCGGGAAATGGATATGGGCCGCATCGCCAGCGAGAAATACCCGGCCGGCCCGGTATGCTTCCGCTTGCCGATTGGCATCGCCGTATCGGGACAGCCAGACGGTGGAACGAATGCGGAGCGTCTTGCCGGTAATCCGTTCGATCCCGCCCTGCAGCTCTTCAAGCGTGACCGGCACATCTGCAGGCAGATGCTGATGGAGCGGGTCGATGATCGCGAACCGGTAGGTCTCCTTGCCAATCGGAACCATGAGTAATAATCCATGCTTGTTAAAGATGGATAGAAACGGGTGCTCCGGCGGTTCCTCCGGCACGATGTCGCCTAAAATGCCCGTCGAAGCCGTGTCGGTCCCCGGGAAGGGAATGCCCGACTGCCGACGAACGAAGCTTCGCGCTCCGTCTGCTCCGATCACATACCGTGCCTCCAGCAACCTGGCTCCATCCCGACTATGCGAGTGAATGTGAACCGCTTGAGCATCCTGTGTTAATCCGGTAACTTCATGCCCCCGCCATATGGCTGCCCCAAGCTCCCTCGCACGCTGCTCCAAAATCTCCTCCGTAACAAATTGGGGAATCAATAGCGTAAAGGGATAATCCGTCTCCAGCGCATCGAACCGCAATCGGGTCTCCAGATTGGCATAATGGCCTGTCGGCAGCGTTTGTCCCCGGGCAAGGAAGCGATCCGCGATTCCTCGCATCGCCATCAGCTCCAGGGAGCGGGGATGAAGAGTAAGCGCCCGTGAATTGCGTACCCGTTCCAAGCGGCGTTCCAGCACTAGGGCGTTAACCCCGGCAAGCGCCAGCTCACAGGCAGCCATCAGTCCTGCCGGACCGCCTCCGACAATGATTACATCAGCCTTTTTCATACCAGTCACGCTCCATTCTTTTAGGAAAATGATATTGACAGATAATATTGTTTCGGATGAAACAATATTATCTTTGCATGTGTTGCTCTGAATGTCAAATGCAGGCAATTAAGTACTTAGGTTATGTGAAGCCTTTCTGTTGTACTTGAAAAAATACATTCCCATCAAATCAATGTTTATCGTTTCGATTGAAACAATATTTGCTAGTTGAGGTGAAATGTGCAAACAACCCTCCGCTTTGCCAACGGCTTTTTAGGGTACAGCACATAATGAAGATGGCTCAACACATAGAATTCAAGATAGAAATAAGGCAATAACGGCTGTTCAACGGCCGTTTTTTCGTTGCATGGCGTCCACATAGGAAGCCGCTTAAGCCGTGCTGTGATCGATTCCCGATTGACCCGTGCGGCGATTGGACAATCAATAATATGATCATCCAATGATGCGGAGATGCCCGTCACGTTCGCATAACGGGAAGCGATCCGCAGGAAAGAGGTTCCGGTTCATGAGTATCCTATTCGACGTGTTGAGAGAACGGCAAGACCAACTATTGAGCGCTCTGCTCGCGCAGGTTCAGATTTCGTTCGTCGCCTTGTTCCTTGCCTTGATGATCGCGGTTCCGCTTGGCATCCATATTACGCGCCATCCGAAAATGGCGGAAGGACTGATTGGCCTCTCCGCGGTGCTGCAGACAATTCCGTCGTTGGCCCTCCTCGGCTTGCTCATTCCGCTCCTCGGCATCGGGACGCTCCCCGCGATAACCGCATTGGTGGCCTATGCGCTCCTTCCCATCCTGCGCAATACATACACCGGCATTAAGGAAGTCGACTCTTCCCTCAGAGCGTGGAGCAGATAATGAAGGCCGGCTTCACGCTGGAATTCGCCGATCGGGAGGACGGCTGCGGCGGGATTCAGGAGCGGTACGGCATTGCGTTCTCCCACATGCAGACAATGGAGCCGAAGCTTCGTTATACGGCCATCGAGACGGGGGATATGAATCTGGTGGATGCGTATTCTACAGATAGCGAGATTAGGCAGCTTCATCTGGTCGTGCTGGAGGATGACAAGCATCTGTTCCAGCCTTATCAAGGCGCGCCGCTTATGCGCAGCGATACGGCGAAGCGGTATCCGGAGCTGGCAGAAGCATTGAACCGGCTGGGAGGCCGCATTACGGATGACGAGATGCGGGAGATGAATTACCAGGTGAACGAGGAGGGCAGAAGCCCCCATGATGTCGTGAAGCAATTTTTGACGAAGGCGGGCCTGCTGTAAGGCAGGTTGGATTTATCTTTATTTCGAGATATAATGGGGAAGAAGGCAAATTTCGGTTGGCAGTCAGGAGGAAGGACAGGATGAAAGTAGAGATTTGGTCGGACGTTGCATGTCCATTTTGTTATATCGGGAAGCACCGGTTCGAGGAAGCGCTAAGCCAGTTCGGGCACGGGGATAAGGTGGAGGTCATCTACCGCAGCTTCCAGCTTGACCCGAATGCGGAGAAGCATCCGACGAAGGATGCGTATACGGCCATCGCCGAGAAGTACGGCATCAGCCGGGAACAGTCGATCGCCATGCACGAAGATATTGTCCGTCAAGGCAAGGAAGCAGGGATCGATTATCAATTCGATTCGATGATTATGACCAATACGATGGATGCTCACCGCCTGATTCACCTCGCCGGACAGCACGGGAAGCGGGATAAGGTGGCCGAATTGCTGTTCAAGGCGTACTTCACCGACGGCAAAAACGTCAGTGAAAAGGCTGCCCTGCTCGATATTGCCGCGGAAGCGGGCTTGGAGCGGGAAGCGGCGGCGTCGATGCTGGAGAGTACGCAATTCACGTCCGAGGTCGAACAGGAGATGCGCGAAGCCAATCAATTGGGCTGCCGCGGCGTGCCGTTCTTCGTCTTCAACCGGAAGTATGCGGTTGGCGGAGCCCAGCGGCCGGAGATGTTCCTCGAAGTATTGGACAAAGCCTGGAAGGAGGAGCATCCGCTGACGGTATTGACTCCGGAAGGCGGCGAAGGGCTGTGCACGGACGATTCCTGCGGCATTGGGGAGAAATAATCCGGGGATAGGAGCAGGCGCATGTCCCGGAGACGGGCCTGAGAGAACCCGATTGCCAGGGGCAGGGGCCAGGCGGAACTCACCTGGTCTCCACGGCCTGCTGCTGCGCTTTTTTCCGATTCATCCGTTCGGAATGGGCCTTGCCCCAGTTATGCATCGCTTCCAGAATCGGGACGAGGCTCTGGCCATATTCCGTGATGGAATACTCGACCTTGGGCGGAACGACCGGGTAGACGACGCGCTGCACAAGATCTTGCTCTTCCAGCTCGCGCAGCTGCAGTGTCAGCATGCGCTGGGTGATGTCGGGATTCAGCCGCTTCAACTCGCTGAAGCGCTTCGTCCCTCCGGTAATGAGCTGCATGAGAATAATCGGTTTCCATTTGCCGACGATGGCATCCAAGGCGACGACGACTTCGCATGCCATTGGATTGGTCTTGTTCATTTCATTCGCTCCCCCTGTATAAAGACAGTATCTTTGGTGATACTACAGCACATAGAAGTGCCTACTTATATTAATTCGATCTATCGTTTATTATAGCATGTGTAGGCAAGACGATCTTATCGGTAGATGAAGAGGAGTGGTTCAGATGAGTAAAGAGTTTCTCGACGCAGTCAAAAAAAGACGCAGCATCTATGCGATCAGCAAGGATTCCGTGCTGAGCGACGAGCAGTTGGAGCGCTTGCCGGGCGAGAAGGAGTTCCAACCGCTGGATGAGCGCCTGAAAGTGTTCAAATAAGGCAAAACAAACAAGCATCCGCCGACATCCGGATGACAGCAAGAGGCTCAAGCGTCCATCGCTTGAGCCCTTTTTTGCATATGTCCTGCGATATCTTCAGTCGAACAGGTTTCGCCCACTTATTGCCCTGACAAAACTCCGCTTCGTTCGCTTCGACTCTCTTATGGCGCAGCTACAATCAGCCTCAGCGCCCCGGTAAAATAGGGCTCCGTCCGATAATGACCATCTGCTCTTGGGCTACAGCTTCGTTAATATTTCAGGGCCGTTATCGGTAATCGCCACAGTGTGCTCATACTGGACGCAGATCGAGTGATCCACGGTCCGGGCGGTCCATCCGTCACTCTCGACATAGGTGTGATAGTCGCCCAAGGTCAGCATCGGTTCGATCGCGATGACCATGCCCTGCTTCAATCTCGGACCCGCACCCGGCCGTCCGAAATGGGGAATGGGAGGCTCTTCCCACAGATCCTGGCCGATGCCGTGCCCGGTGAAGTCTCTGACATTGCCGTATCCATGGCGGTCGGCCAAGGTCTGAATCGCGAAGCCGATATCGCCGACGCGATTGCCGGGGACGGCTTGCTCGATGCCGAGGAACAGGGCCTGATGGCAGACGTCCATCAACTGCCGGATGTCGTCGGACACGCTCCCGACGGCGTATGTCCAGCCGGAATCGCCATGATAGCCGCGATAATGCGCGCCGATGTCAATCGTGACGACATCGCCTTCCTCAAGCGGCTCGTCATCCGGGAAGCCGTGGCAGATGACATCGTTCTTCGCGACGCAGATCGAAGCGGTGAAGCCGTGATGGCCGAGAAAGCTCGGCACCGCTCCGCGCGAACGGATATGCTGCTCGACCAGCCGATCGAGCGCTGTCGTCGGGACGCCCGGCTTGATCGCCTCGGCCAGCTTGGCATGGCATTCGGCCACAATGCGTCCAGCCTCTCTCATAAGGCCGATTTCTTCCTTTGATTTCAGTATTATCATTGACTCTCCTCCTGCTCTTCTTTTCTGGATGATCATGAATGGCCCCCTTCATCGACCTTATGCATCGCGGCGGTTCGCGGTGTCATTTCCTTGGGGCTCATGCAATAATCCGCCGCATAACAGCTCTGCCGCTTCATTCACCAGGGCGTCCAGTTCCTCCCCGGTTGCCTGCCGCCCGGACAGGCTCGCCATCGCGCCGAGGAGTCCGCCCCAGTACATATCGGCGGCCAGGGCCGGGTCGGCTTGGCGCAGCTGCCCGGCTGACATGCCCTCGCGGAACGCTCGGATAAGAGAGGGGCGAAGCCGCAGAAGATTCCGCTGCTCCCCGGCATGCTCGCCGAAGACGGCAGGCAGATCTTCATCGATACGGCGGGTGAGCAGGACGAAGGACGGATCTTCCGCTGCACGCTGCATATAATAACGGGCATGCCGCTGCAGACGCGCGGCCGGCGCTTCCTCCGTATCCAGCGTCCGCCCGGCCCATTGCCGGGCATGATCGATGAAGCCGAGAAAGAGAAGCCGGAACAGCTCCCATTTATCCTGATAATAATAGTAGATAGAAGCTCGGGCGATGCCGGCCCGCTTCGCGATCTCATTCATCTCGGCGCAGTGAATGCCCCGGTCAAGATAGACGTCGAATGCGGCCTGGCGAATCAGCTTCATGCGCGCGGCCCGCATTCGCTCGTTCTGTTCCTTGGTTCGCGGCGACATCGGATCACCTCAATTCACTGACAATGTTGTCAGTTTATTATATCTTTCACTGACGTTAGCGTCAATTTATTCGGATAGCGGGCTAACAAGAGAAGGACCGTCCCGGAAATACAGGTATCTGTCTCCGGCGAAACTCCCGCCGCCGGGCACGGAGCCTTACATCTTGTTCGTAATTGTCCATTCTGTGAAAAATATGTGTCAAAATTCGTAACGGCGATGATATAATAAAGGTAAAAGCTGCTAATGAGAGACCATCCGTAATCATCACTTTACAGAATGGAGCGGATCATTATGCATTATCGAATTATGTATCCGACAAGGACGAAGGAAGTGCTTGCGGCAACCTTCCTGTTCAGTGCCGCCATGTTGCATGTCGCGCTGATGACCGAACAGACCGTGCCCGTGCTGTTCTTTCTGCAAATGGCTGCCTTGGCGGTGCTCATTGGATCGCTGTGTGCGGAAGTATGCGTGCGAATGAAGAAGCGAACGGCAGACATTCGGGCGGAATCGGATTCCATCACGATTCGGGGGAAGTCGATCGCGGCGGATGAAGTGGCAGAGATCGTGGTGAAGGGATATCGCCAAGCCGCTGTAGGCATCCGGCTGAAGGGCAAGAGCTCCATACCGGGCTATTGCTGCTTTCGGTTCCCGGGAGGGGAGAACGGAGGCATGAATGAACTGGCCCGTTGGGCCGAACGGCATGGCATTCCGGTGAAGCAGGGCTATTTCATGACCTGGCTCTAATGGCTTCTTTGAATTTGTAAGCCCTTACTTTGGCGGAAAAAAGAACATCGCGGCGCTGTGCCGCGATGTTTTATTTTGTCATTTTTCCAATCTCTTATTATACTGAAGGTACCTTATGAACGGGAGTGTGATTAGCATGCGGCAAAGAACCACATTGCGAAAGGAGAACAATATGAGAGAAGAAATGAGGATTTCTATACATGAAAACAATCAATATCGGGATCGTCGCCCATGTCGACGCAGGCAAGACGAGCCTGACTGAACGATTATTGTATGAGACGAAGGTCATCCGGGAGCTGGGCGGGGTCGATTCGGGCAACACGCAGACGGACTCCCTGGAGCTGGAGAGAAGAAGAGGGATTACGATCAAGGCATCGGTCGTCTCTTTCGTCGTGAACGAGGTCAAGATCAATCTGATCGATACGCCCGGCCATGCCGACTTCATCGCCGAGGTGGAACGGGCGTTCGGCGTGTTGGACGGAGCGGTACTTGTCCTGTCGGCGGTTGAAGGCATTCAGGCGCAGACGAAGGTGTTGATGGCGGTACTCGAAAAGCTGGAGATTCCGGTTATCCTGTTCGTGAATAAAATCGATCGGAGCGGCGCGCAGCCAGAGGCGGTATTCAAGGCGATACGTGAGCGGCTGTCCCGCAGCGCCATTCCGCTGTACGGAACCGTGCAGGCGGGGACGAAGCAGGCCGATATCGTCAAAAAACAGTTCGGCAAGGAGGACCCGGAATTCGAAGCGCAATGCATCGAGCTGGCGGCCGACCATGATGAACAGCTTCTCGCTTCCTATGTGTACGGCGGCGAGATACTCGGCTCCCGAATCGAGGAGGCGCTGACCCGTCTTATCCGGGAGGCTCGCGTATACCCGATCCTGGCCGGTTCCGCCATGACCGGGATCGGCATCCACGAGCTGCTGGAAGCCATCACCCGGTTCATCCCCGCGCCGCAGCCATGCGCAGATGCGCCGTTATCCGGAGTGGTGTTCAAGATCGAACGGGCGTCCTCCGGCGAGAAAATCGCCTATATCCGCGTCTTCAGCGGAAGCTTCGGCGTCAGACAGACGATTCAAGTGAACCGGAAGCAGGCTGACGGACAGATTGAGGCCGCTTCCTATAAGGTCAAGCGGATCCAGCTCTTCGATCGCGGACGGACGGCCGACGCGGCGAGCGCGGGAGCCGGCGAATTCTGCAAGGTATGGGGCTTGCAGGAGGTTCGCATCGGCGATGTGATCGGAATCGGGTCGGAGCGGATTCGCGAGCTTCACGTCGCCGCGCCGCAGATGGAATCGCGCGTCGAGGCGGTTCCGAAGAGCCGCGATCATGCGCTGTATCAAGCCTTGATGAAGATGGCGGAGGAAGATCCGCTTATCCATATCTGGCGGGATGAGCATCACGGGGAGACCTATATTCGCTTGTTCGGCGAAGTGCAAAAAGAAGTGATCGAAGCGACGCTCAAGGAAGCTTACCAGTTGGATGTCCGCTTCGCGGAGACGCGGATCGTCTGCATCGAGAAGCCGCGAGGGACGGGGGCGGCCGTGGAATTCATGGGGGCGGAAGGGAATCCGTTCTATGCCACGGTCGGCTTCCGGATCGATCCGGGCGAGCCCGGAAGCGGCATAACCTACCGTCTGGAGGTGGAGCTGGGGGCGCTGCCGCTCGCATTCCATGCGGCGATTGAGGACACGGTATATGCCACGCTGCGCCAAGGCTTGTATGGCTGGAAAGTGACGGACATTGCCGTCGCCTTGACCCATACCGGATATGCCAGCCCGGTTACGGTAGCCGGCGATTTCCGCAAGCTGGTGCCATTGGTGCTGATGGAAGCATTGTCCCGGGCCGGAACGGACGTATATGAGCCGATCCATGAATACGAGCTTGCCGTTCCCGCCGGCAGCATCAGCTCCGCCATGCAGCGCTTGGCCGGCTTGCAGGCGGTGATGAAGGAACCGGTCATGTCCGACGATACCTGCCTGCTGAGCGGAACGATCCCGGTCAAGACGACGGAGGCGTTCAAGCGCAGTCTCCATGCGATTACAGAAGGGGAGGGCGTGTTCATCGCTCGGCCGTGCGGCTATATCCGGATGGAATCCGGGTATCCGGTGCGGAAGCGGTCGGACTATAATCCGCTGAACCGCAAAGACTACCTGCTTCACGTGCTTCGCGCCTACTAGAGAGACGCGGCATGCACATTGAAGAAGGGACTGTCCCATAAGACATTTAAAAATGACGAGAGGGGAAGACGACGGAGAAATACGGCGGAGGCAATGTGGCGGAAAATAGATGAATAGGTAAAAATGCTGCGTAAACGCAGGATTTAACGGTATTTGAGCACTAGCGTTGCATCAATCTTTTTACGAAAATTTCTACCCCATAAGTCTCTATATTTGTAACTTATTGAACTATATTCGTGGACAAAAATAAAGAAATCTCCTATTGTTGAGTTACCCAAAGCGTTATCCATAAAAACGCCTCAACAAAGGAGATTTCTATGGATAACGTACCGAATCAAAACGTCATTTGTCAATGCCTAAAATGGTTACATGTTCATTCTACTCGACACGAGTCATTGGATTACCGGGCCCAAAAGTTGTTTGTCGGCGCTTCGACACTCTTATTTGTAGAGGCACAGCTTCAGCAACGAGACTCATACAAAGTCATGTCAGAGCATGTAGCCGCTAATCCTGAATTTCAAGAACTGCTTGGACTCAAGAGCATAAGCGCTTCCCAACTATCGCGGAAGCTGAAACGGCTGCCTATGGAGTATCTTCAGACGCTCTTTTTCTCGCTCATTGATCGAATCAAGCAACTTACAAAAGGGAAACGCGGCATTACGCCTGGTATTGGGAAACTCAAGCTAATCGATTCATCGGGAATTACACTACCTCCCATTCTCGCGAAATGGTCCTATTGTTCCAAAAGTAGCCATGGCGTGAAGATGCACACCTCCTTGGTCGTTGCGGACTCCAAAACGATGTATCCAGACAAGATCGTCGCTTCAACCAAAGATGTAGCCGATCATGAAGTCGTGTTGGAATTTACAGTGGATAAAGATGCGACCTACGTGATGGACCGAGGATACCAGGTGTACGACCATTTTCAGAAATGGGTAGAGGATAAGATTAAATTTGTTTGCCGCGTCAAGCAAAAGAGCCGGTTAACGATCATCAGAAAAAGAGACCTCCCCAAAAGGCAGAATGGGTTTATCCTTGATGCTGATGTGACGATGCCGGAGCTGCCAGCGGTTCTGCGTTTGATTGAGTTTAACGATGACCAAGGGCGTACCTATCGAATTGTAACGAATCGATTTGACTTATCCGCACATCAAATTGCCGAGATTTATCGAAATCGCTGGCATATTGAGTTGTTTTTTAAATGGGTCAAGCAGCATATTCGATTGGTAAAACCCCACGGTTATACGGCCGAAGCGATTTGGAACCAAATGTATATTGCTTTAATCGCGTATGCTCTCTGTTTGCTGATTAAATTAACACTGGACTGTAAAAAGTCGACATGGGACCTCCTCCAGTTGATTCGCATCTATGCGGAAAAACCATGGGAAAATTTGATCGCTGCACTCAACCGCAAGCCGACTCGAACATCTAGAGGTCGACCAAAGCGAAATGGGAGACGTCCGAAAAAGGCAACAAAGTCGATGAAACCGAGACTGATTGTGACGTAATGACAAACGAAAACGCTTTTTACATATAATGGATAACGCGTAGGGTCTGTTTCCAGCTCGACTTTTTTAGACTTAGCGCGGACATCGCAAATGTAAATATATATCATATATTGATGTTAATTGAAATTAGATTATGAACTAACCGCTCGATGCAACGCTAGTGGTATTTGAGCCGCTATTTTATGAAATTCCTGCAAAAGCGCATTAATCTCTCCGATTATTGGTTTCAACCCATTGACATGGCTGAAATTCCTGCGGTTTTGCAGGAATGTCTGTAACGGAGTACGCGTCATAAGGGAAAACTGCATTTCCGCAGCTTTTTTTGGCAAGTCGAGCGGTAAAAAGCCTGGGGGAAGCAAAAAGCGTCAGACAAGCGGAACAAACAAAACGAACCAACCGTCGCATCGAATCAGAGAAATATTGAACAATTGGGCTTGTCCGGCAAAACGCGGTACGGTTTGTTCACAGGCCGGGGCTGTCTCACGGCAGTTTCTTACTGCTTATGGGACAGCCCCTCTTCGTTATGGGCAGCATCCGGCTCCTTCTCCGGACTCGAGCATCGCCTTCAGGCTGGCCAGCATTTGCCGCCAAGCCTCGACATGCCACTGCCGCGCCTGCTTCCATGCTTCCGTGTCCTTCCAGCCGCTATGCTCCAGCCGAACCGTCGTGCCCCGATCCGTCGGCTCAAGCGTGACCTTCACCAGCGTCAGCCGCTCCTGCCGATTCATCGTCTCGGCGAACGGATCGGGTCCCTTCCATTGGAACGTGAAGGAGCGAGGCTCGTCGTAGCGGACAATTTTGCAGCCGATGGTGCTCATGCTGTCTTTGCTGGCAGGATGGCAGAAGTCCGTTGGTGTCTCACTGCTCGGACGGCCGCTTGCTGAATTCCAATAACTCGATGACATTGCCGAACGGATCCCGGATAGCGTTATAGGTCCCCGGCGGGCATGGCTGCGGCATATCGTAGATGGCTTCGATCCCTTGGGCCGCCAGGTCGGCGATCGTGACGGCCAGGTTGTGCGTCTCCAAGCCGATCACGACCTGGGCTTGCTGCGGATAGACCGGCCGGGCCGGCTGCTCCACCCGGTACAGCACGATCGGGATGCCTTCATGCTTCAGGCTGACCGTCTTCGCATCGTACTCCCGCGATACCTCGAAGCCCAATTTGCCGCAGTAGAACCGCTTCGCCAGCTCCAGGTCGGATACATAAATCGAAATGACACATAGCTTCGGCATGTTGCTCCCCCTTATCTGGTCAGTGATTGTACCGTTTCCATTATATCGGGGAGCGCTGCCGGGAAATTCTTCTACTTTGCGGTGTTGCTCTCCTTGTTCTTCTCAAAGAGGAGCTGCGGCAGGCTGACGACGATCGGCGGATCGTAGGGCAGCGGGTCCCGCAGTTGAATCGCGATTCCTAGCTCTGTCCGATCATTCACCTCGATGGTGGAAGGATATTTGCCGCGGATGGCGCGATCCAGCACGAAATAATCCTTCGGACGAAGACTCCACGGGATGCCGGCGGCGAGCGCATAATACGTCCCTGGCGGCACGTCCGAGAACACGCATGTCCGCTTCCCTCCGGCGAGCGCCGTGCCGGCAACCGGCCGCTGATCCGGGATCGGATGAGGGAACAGGCCGACGAAGATCAAGCCGCGGAAGGAGGCCGGCGCATCAATCCGGCACGTAATCTGCGGAGCCGTGTCCTTTCCGGGAACGGGCAGCGGCAGTTCGCGATCCTTGAATTGATTCATATACGCCGTTAACGCTTCGGAACCGATGCGGAACGCCCGCGGCGGAATGCCGACTTGCCGCTTGAACCGCGTGTTGAACGAGCCGGCGCTTCGAAATCCGATCGACAGCAGCACTTTGACGAGGAGCGACGGCTCTTTGAGCAGCGCCGATTTCCCGGATTCCATCCGCAGGGCGGACAGATAGTGGCGCGGAGAGATGCCTGTCACGCTCTTGAATATTCGCGTGAAATGATACGGACTGTATCCCACATGCTCCGCCAACTGTTCGGATGTGGTATCCTCGTCCAGATGACTTTTCATATACAGAATGGCTTGTTGCGCCGCGGCGATATGCTCGTCCTTCGTCAACTGCGTCTGCATGGTTTGCCCTTGCCGGGGTGTGAGTCGCGCTTCGCGTCCACCGGACGTCAGCCTCCTTAATCTCTTACTCTATGCTGATCCCTATATTACCAAATTGCTCTGCCTGCCGCATCCGCTCGAAGGCTTGAACCGTATCTTGCAGCGGATATACGCGGTCGGCTACAGGCCTGATGGAGTGACGCTCCATGAACTTCAGCACGGCCTCGAACTCCTGGCGGCTTCCCATAGAGGTGCCGATAATACTTATCTGCGGGAAAAAGATCGCACGCACCGGAATCTCCATCCGATCGCCCGAGCTGGCGCCGAACGTGACGATGCGGCCATTCGGCTTGATGACTTCGAAATATTGCCCGAATGTCGCCGGTCCGATGCTGTCGAGGATCAGATCGGCCGCTTCTCCGCCGAGCTCGTCCTTCCATACCGATTGGCTGTCGAAGGCATGATGCGCCCCAAGTTCCAGCGCCCTTTGCCGCTTCGCCTCGCTTCGCGACGTGACGCTCACTCTTGCTCCCGCCGCCGCAGCCATGAGCAAGGCATAGGTCGCGACCCCGCCGCCGATCCCCGGGATGACAACATGCTCTCCGGGCCGCTTCCGTCCTCTCGTGAACAGAGCCCGGTAGGCTGTCAGAGCGGATAAAGGGAGCACGCCCGCTTCCTCCCAGGTCAGGTATGCCGGCTTCGGGAAAGCGTTGCGGGCAGGAATGACGATGCTCTCGACAAAGGTCCCGTCCGATGGACCGCCGACGATGGCGGGAAGGGCAGGGACGATATCCGGCGTCTCCCAGTCGAGGCAAGGGTGAATGATGACCTCGCTGCCGATGATGTCGGGGGATACTCCTTCCCCGACGGCTTCGATCGTCCCGGCGCCGTCCGAGCCGAGAATAAACGGCGGGTCTTGGGGCGTTCGGCGGGCCATCAGGAACAGATCCCGATGATTCAGACCCGCGGCCCGCAGCCGTACCTTCACTTCTCCCGGTCCCAGCTGCTTCGCGGCCGTTTCCTTATATGACAAGCCCTCCAGACCGCTCCGGCCGTCGTGCACGATTGCTCTCACATGAATTCCTCCTTATCCCAATCGGTTGTTGCGATGATTCGGTTTGATTGTTCAGAACCAAGATCATCAAGTAAAATGAACAAAAACGAAGGTGAGTATCATAAACTTTTATACCAAGCAGGTGACATCGCAGTGGAGAGCGGAGAATTGAAAATATTTCAGGCCGTGGCCCGGGAAGGCAGCATCACGAAGGCGGCGCAGGCGTTGAATTACGTCCAGTCGAATGTGACTACCCGGATTCAGCAGTTGGAGGCTGAATTGAAGACCCCGCTGTTCCGCCGCTCCAACCGGGGGATGACGCTCACGCCCGCAGGCAAGAATCTGCTGGAGTACGCGGATCGGATATTGAGTCTGCTGGACGAGGCGGAGAAGTCGGCGCGCTACTCGGAGCATCCGTCCGGACCGCTTCGCATCGGTTCCATCGAGACGGCGGCCGTTACGCATCTGACGCCGCTCCTGAAGACCTACTGTCTGCAATATCCCGACGTGCAGCTCTCGCTCCGACTGGGGAGACGCACCGCCTGACGCGGCAAGTGCTGAACGATGAACTGGACGGGGCCTTCATCTATGGTCCGGTAGAGCATCCCGATATCGCGCATGTCGCCGCGTTCCGGGATGAGCTGGTGCTGATCTCGGAGCCGGGAGCGGGCAGTCTGGAGGATTGCCTGGCGAAGCCGATGCTGTTCTTCGATGTCGGATGCTCGCACCGCGCCCGCGCCGAGCGCTTCCTGAGCGAATCCGGCCACCCCTCCGGCCCGGTCATGGAATTCGGCACGTTCGAGGTGATTCTGCGCGGCGTATCCGAGGGGCTCGGCGTCTCCATGCTGCCGAAGTCGTCGATCGCCGAGGCCGCGGAAGCCGGCCGGATCGCGACGCACCGCCTGCCGGACGGGTACCGCGATCTGCATATCTGGTTCGTGCATCGGCGGGAGCCGGTCTGTTCCAGCGCTTTGACCGCATTCATCGCGATGCTGGACGCCGATGCGGCAACTAATTCTGCCACGTAATTCGAAGACGGTGCAATAACGGCAGATACCGGGCGAACCAAGCGGGAACCGGCAGGTCCATTTATCCGGGAAAAGAGGTGCGGTTCATGGTTGAATCATTCCATAGCAAGCAGGCATTGACGCCGGCGCAGGCACAAGCCATCCAGCATGTAAGTGCGTCCGCCAGCTCAGTGCGGCAGCCCGCTCGCGAGCGCATCGAACGGCATTTGACGCGAGCGGGCTTCCTGTTTTCCATGTTGCGCGATATTCTTGCCGCCGTGCGGCGAATCGGCCCGGGTCACGGTCAACTTCCACCCCGACCGGTTGTTTGCCGACGGCTTGCTTGTCGTGGAGGGGCTGCTGCGGGACGGAGTGTACCGCAGCCAGTTCGAGACGGGCGTGACGAGCGCCAGCCCGACGGCTTACTCCGGCGGGGACCGCTGGGAGCGGAGGCTCTTCGGCGGCGCCTATCATCCGGCCGGAGTTGCACACCGGGAGCGCCCGAAATACGGGGCGCTGAATCTGATGCAGCACCCGCACGGGGGCGCGCCGGGTCGCACGGGACTTCGCCACCGTGCCGGGGCAGTTGGATGCGAACGCGATCGGGAAAGCCGCCCGTTCGCTTGCCCGTCATCCCGAGCTCTGGGCGGACTGGGGGACGCCCGGGGAGACCTGGCAGCTTCTCAAGCAGCTCTGGCATGTTCTCGCGCGTTTCGGCCATCCTTATCGCGGCGATGGGGGGCATAGCTTGACTGCCAGCCAATATGTTATATACAATCGGCTGGAGGAGTGATATGTATATTGTTGGCAAACATGAATCGTCATATGTTGGAACGTCTCGATGATTGGACGCTCGCATCCGCGTGCTATGAGCCGTTGATCCTGGCTTTCAAGGCAGCGTCCGCTCGCGGGGACGATGGCCGTCGGCTTTTCTCCGAAATGACTGCGGCGCAGCAAGTGTTGTTCATCTTCCGGGTGTACCATGATCATGTCCGCCATTCGGCTGAAGAGCTGTACTGGTGGAGCGCCTATTTCATGGCGGAATCCGGACGGTGGGCCGCGCTGCTCGGCAGTCTGCGCCAGGCGGATGACCGCCATCTGCTGCCGCTGCTGCAGGAGATTGACGCCCTTCTGACGGAGCGTCAGCATCCACGCCCTCTGAACCAATTCGATGTATCGCGTCATGATCTGGAGGAAGACGCAGAACTGCGCTCCCTGTTCGACGCGTTGCATGGCAGGTACGAGGCGGCTGCTTCAGGCACGGCAGCACAAATCGCCAGGCATATCCGTCTTCAGCCGGAACAGTACGGCTTCGCCATTGACGGAGACGATGATTAAGCTATACCCCGCCTTCGGGCCGGGGGGGGGGGAAATGCGGCTGGCAACAGCCGCTATTTTATAATCCAGAGATAGTTACTTACCGTCAGGGAGGAAGGCTTTCCTAATGACCATGCCAACACATATTGTTGCTGTAGGCGGTATTGTAGAGAACGAACAAGGACATATTTTGTTAGTGAAGACGCAGCATGAAGGTTGGGTATTCCCGGGCGGGCAAGTCGAGGCAGGGGAAAATCTGATTGACGCCTTATGCAGAGAAATCAAGGAGGAGAGCGGAATCGATGTCGAGGTATCCCGCTTAATCGGCGTATATTCCAACACAGGAACCTATAAATGGCATGACGGGGTAACCGATGTTCCCACCAAGCTCATGCTCGAATATACCTGCACGGCTGTGGGCGGACAATTAAGCACATCGGAAGAGATATCCGATGTCCGCTGGCTTGCGAAGGAGCATGTGCTCGACTTGATTGCTGAGCCTGCTATCCGCACGCGCTATCAAGCTTATTTGGATGCCGATGGCCGCATCAATTATATACAGAACTAATATCTGCTGCCGTCTAAGCCCCTTACACTTGTCGTGATGTATAGATTGAACTCCTTATAACCAAGATCCCATTCGGTCAGCAAGGAGATTCATGCACATAACCTCTTATCATCAATCTCCCATCCAGTCAGGAAAAGATATATTCACAGATTTCCTTTCGTGCATTATCCCAAGCACTCATTGTTCTATTTCAGGATTCATATTACTGCTAAAAAATAGAGCGAGGTAACCTTGTGCTCGGCCTGCCTTTGATAAGTGGAAACTAATCCAAGTCCAATCCCAAATGTGGATTCAAATATTTGAAAAATCGGATTTCGACCAAGGTCAACCTGACCCGACGGAAGAACGAAGCAAAGGCCGTGCAACAAAGATGAACTGGTTGACGCGGTGAGGCGCAGATTCGATACGAAGATGACGTTCGGTCTGCCGGATCGTGACCGCCGAAGCAAAATGTAACCGAGATCTAAGCTTCTCATATTTCAAGAGATAAAAGTTGCAAATTGCAAGTAAGCATTCTATACTATTGATAAATTTAGCAGGTATTTTCGTAATTGTTATCTAATCTTTATTTTGATCATTTTGTATGTCAATCGTCTGTGAAAATGTCACTTTAACTGTGCTATGAAAATGTCACTTGTGTGATCAGAGGTCAGCTTTACCAGGTGATCTCTGCATAGCTATTATGTTGTGAATACATTGCATCTTGGAACGAACTGTTTTTTATGGTACGCTTATTTTTAGTGGTATCATACGTGGTTTTCCACGGATGATTCTGGGCGGGTTTGCGCGGGGACGCAGAACTCGCCTTTTTTGATCAGGACTTCTTGCGCTGTGGCTTGTGAGTTTCTTTCCGTGCCCAGGGCTGGCCTTGGTGCCACAATAATACGTCCCCTGTTAACGTCTCCCGCACTTCAACCGTCGTTTTTGCATCTAGACGAAGGGAAGCAGGCTGGGCAAGGGTATAGCACTTTCCGTTGTACGAGAGGGTGTTTCCGGTCCCGAGTTGCCGATAATTGCGAAGCGTGAACACATGATTTAAATCGATAGATGGATCAAGTTTCAGGTAAGCCGAATCGGTCATTTTAGGCTCTATGGCAAATTTGTGATTGTGCTTCTGCAATAGGCTGGGCAGAGCCGCGTTCGCCTCTTCCAGCGTCTTGATGCCAAGAAGCCGCAGTTCGATCACCAAGCGATCCTGAAATGTTTGCCAGAGGCGTTCTACCCGTCCCTTGGCTTGCGGTGTAATTGCCTTGATGTGCTCAATATGCAAGTCAGCCATCGCTTTGCCGAAGTGGGAGAGCGGTTTGGTCTCCCCAGCGAGCTCTTGCTCGAGCGTCAGCTTTTCGTTAGGCGACCGGAAAATCGTATGCCGATCACTGTAAAGCCCAAGGGGAACCCCGTATTTTTCTATCCCTTGCTGCATGACTAGAGAGTAGGCCTCCCGGCATTCGTTCGGACGAAAGACGGCACCGACAACGGTACCTGTTGCATCGTCAATCGCAGCATGCAGCGTAAAGGATGAAGCCCGATCCTCCAACCATGCATAAGGAGTTGCGTCAATCTGCCACAGCATGCCGGCTTGCGGTTTGCGTTCCCGTGGCGGATGGGCTTTACTGCGGCGCCGTTGCTTGGCCTGCTTAAGCCCACTAGCCAGAAGGATACGTCTCACGCTGGAAGCGCTCAGTGTCAACGATTCACGCTCCTGCAGAAGCTCTGCGAAGTGACAGCAATTGCTTCCGTAATACTTGGCTGTGTACAACTCAATGACTCGTTCCTTCACTTCATTGGGTAGGGCGTGGCCGTTTCCCCCGATTCTTGTGTATAAGTTCTTGTGCCCCTTTTCCGGATTGGTATTTCTTCTTCAGCCGAATGACTTGGCGTTCTGATAAACCAAGCGCTGCCGCTCCCTCCCTATTGGTCATCCGCCCATCTATGATTTTCTCCACAACGGGTACCTTCTTCATTTCTGCTTTCGTCAATGTCATTATCTCCTGTCCCATAGTGACATTATCTCAGAACAGTTATAGGGTGACATTATCACAGAAGAACTACATAACTAAATAATCACTTGATTATATCATTGTTTGTTTATATAATGATCACGAATCGAAGGAGGCATATTGCTATGGTTACGATTGACGCAATGGCGGATCAATTCAAATTGCTGGGCGATAAGACGCGTTTGAGCATTATTTCCATCTTATTGCGCCAGGAGGCGTGCGTCTGCCATCTCGTTGAGATTTTGAAGACGACGCAGCCGAATATCAGCCAGCATTTGCGGAAGCTGAAGGATGGAGGAATCGTAAGGGAGGAACGAAGAGGGCAGTGGATTTACTACTCGCTCACGATCGAGGATAAGCCCTATATTCAAGAAGCTTTAGCGCATTTGCCGGAGTTAGGAGAAGAGGCAGTATCGATTCTGGGCGGTCTGCCGTGTAAACCAAGATAACGAGGGGGAGATTGGACGTGGGTCAGCCTAGCAAGCGATTGTCTTTTCTGGATCGCTACCTGACATTATGGATCTTCGCGGCGATGGTCATCGGCATCCTGCTGGGGAGTCTGGTTCCAACCGTATCCGGCGCGTTGACCGAGATGCAGGTCGGCACGACTTCGATTCCGATCGCGATCGGGTTGATTATTATGATGTATCCGCCGCTGGCGAAGGTTCGTTATGAGAAGCTCGGCCGGGTATTCAAGGATTGGAAGGTGCTGCTCGTATCTCTAGTGCAGAACTGGGTAATCGGCCCGATACTTATGTTTATCCTGGCCATTCTGCTTCTAAGCGATATGCCGGAGTATATGATCGGCCTGATTATGATCGGTCTTGCCCGCTGCATAGCGATGGTCCTGGTGTGGAGCGATCTGGCGAAGGGCGATCCGGACTACACAGCAGGTCTGGTTGCATTTAACTCCATATTTCAGATTTTGTTTTATTCCGTGTTTGCCTACATCTTCATTACGATTCTGCCGGAATGGTTCGGAATTCAGGGTGTCGAAGTTCACATTACGATGGGGCAGATTGCGGAGAGTGTGTTCATTTACTTAGGGATTCCTTTTGTAGCCGGCTTCCTGACGCGCTTGATTCTCGTTCGGGCCAGAGGAGAACAATGGTATGTTCAGAAGTTTATACCGAAGATTAGCCCGTTAACGTTAGTTGCGCTGCTCTTTACGATTATTCTCATGTTTTCGTTGAAGGCCGACATGATTGTCAGTCTCCCTTGGGATGTCGTTCGGATTGCGATCCCGCTAATTCTTTACTTTGTCATCATGTTCGTTGTCTCTTTCTTCTTATCGAAAAAGACGGGAGCAAGCTACCAAGTATGCACTTCGCTGTCCTTTACGGCAGCGAGCAATAATTTTGAGCTTGCGATTGCCGTGGCCATCGGCGTGTTCGGCATTCACTCAGGGGCGGCGTTTGCCGCCGTTATCGGTCCGCTCGTTGAGGTGCCTGTATTAATTGGATTGGTCTCTGTCGCGCGATGGATCGAGAGAACATACTTTCTGAATAAGGAGTCGTGAAAAATGACGAAGCCGCTCGTTTATTTCTTATGCACAGGCAACTCTTGCCGCAGCCAAATGGCGGATGCGTGGTTGAAGCATCTTGGCGGAGAACGTTATGAAGTGCTCAGCGCAGGCCTTGAAGCTCATGGATTGAATCCAAGAGCCGTTCAAGTCATGCAGGAATCCGGCATTGATATGACGAGCCATACTTCCGACGTGATTGATCCGGAGATTCTCAACCGCGCTGCGTATGTAATTACCTTGTGCGGACATGCGGATGAACATTGTCCCGTAATTGCGAATCCGAATGTGATCAAATGGCATTGGGGATTCGAGGACCCGGCCAAGGCTACAGGCACGGAAGAAGAGATCATGCGGCAGTTCCGGGCCGTTCGCGACGCCATACGAGCGCGGATCGAGCAATTTGTAACTGAAAAATAATGCGCGCTGAAAGGGGGGAGGAGATCCTCCCTTTTTTGATGAGGAAATTCTTTTCAAATTTTAATTGAAAAAGATTCTCACACAAGATATAATGAGAACCGTTATCATCTAATAGATAACGATTCTCATTATCATTTATAAGGGAGGAAGCTCATAGAATGATACATAGAAGGGGAAGGGCGGCCGTCATTATCTTGCTACTGATGCTGGTCGTGGCGGCTTGCGGCACAGCGGAATCAGATCAAGCGGGGAGCGCGGCGCCGAATCAAGCGGCTGGGCAGGAGAACAAAGGCGCGAGCGGTGACGCCGCCCAGACGGAGAAAGGCGCTGAGGGCAATAACAGCGAGGCCGGCAGCGAGCAAGCGGCGAATGAAGGCGATGCGGAGATGGCGGAGCTGTTGAAGCAGTTCGGCGAGCAGAAGCCTGCCCGTATCGTGACGTTATCCGTCTCGATTACGGAAATATTGCATGAGCTGGGCGTCGAACCGGTCGGCGTGCCGACGACAAACAGCAAGCTGCCGGAGTCGTTGGCAGAGGTCCCGCGCATCGGTTCGTCTCATCAGCCGGATCTTGAGCAGATCGCGAAGCTGCAGCCGGATGTCGTCCTGGGGCCGGCTTCGATTAAGGACAGCATGGAGAAGAAGCTCGGACCGGCTTCGCTGCCGAGCGCTTATTTGCCGGTCGATTCCTTGGAGCAGCTGAAGCTGTCGACGAAGACGCTTGGCCGCCTGCTCGGCCGGGAAGACCAGGCCAACGCTTTTCTGCAAGAGATTGAGCGGCAGGAAGGTGAAGCGATCGAGCAGGTGAAGGGCAAGCCGGCGCCCAAGGTGATGTTCCTCTTTGGCTCGGCGGAAGCGCTGATGCTGATGAACGATAATACGTTCGCCGGAAGCCTGGCGCGCAACCTGGGGGCGGTCAATGTCGTGTCTGAAGAGCTGAAGCTCACAGAGGCCTATGTTCCGTTCAATATGGAGAGCATCGTCGCGGCGAATCCGGACGTCATTCTGCTCGTCGCGCACGGCGACCCGGATGCCGTCGCCAAAAAGTTCGAGGAGGACGTGAAGAAGAACGGCGCCTGGGAGAAGCTGAACGCCTTCCAGAACGGGAAGATGGCTTCCCTTGACTTCGAGCTGTTCGGCATCGCTTCGATTGTCAAGGCGCCGGAAGCTTACAAGGAAATGGCACGCATCCTATATGACTAAGACGGAGGTTTCGGGACGGTGACGGAGAACAAACAGATGCGCAAGACAGCCCTGGTCGGAGGTGCGGCCGTATTGCTTGGAGCGGCGGTGCTGCTCTCCATCGGCATAGGCAGCGTCGCCTTGTCTCCGCTCGACACGCTCCAGACCGTGTTCGGACGCGGGGATGCCGCCGCCGACACGATTCTGTGGGACATCCGGATACCGCGCGTCCTCCTCGCTCTCCTGATTGGCGCCAATCTGGCCGTATCCGGCGCGCTGCTGCAAGCCGTCATGCTGAACCCGCTGGCCGACCCGGGCTTGACGGGAGTGTCCAGCGGCGCTGCCGTCGCCGTGCTGTTCATCATGCTGGTCGTTCCCGGGTATGCTTCCATGATCCCGCTGGCCGCGATTGCGGGCGGCGGGATTGCGGCCGTGATGGTCTATGCCCTAGCGTGGAAGAAGCTGCAAGGGGGATTTACGCCGGTCCGCATTATTTTGTCGGGGGTTGCCGTCAATGCGGTATTTGGAGGCATCATCGGCCTGCTGTCGATTTTGCACAGCGATAAGCTTCCCTCCGCCTTGCAATGGCTGAACGGCAGCCTGTCCGGCACCGGGATGCGGGACGTCGCCGTCATCCTCCCGTATTCGCTTGCCGGCTGGCTGGCCGCGCTGCTTTGCATCCGGCAGGCCAATATATTGCGGCTGGGCGAGCAGACCGCCCATAATCTGGGGCAAAATCTGAACCGCATCCGGTTCGCGCTGTCCTTTATCGCGGTCTATCTGGCCGCCATCTCGGTCTCGACGGTCGGTCTGGTCGGCTTCGTCGGACTTGTCGTGCCCCATATCGCCCGGATGATGATCGGCTCCGACTACCGCTATCGCCTGCCGATGAGCCTCGTGCTCGGCGCGCTCGTCCTGCTCGTGGCCGATACGATCGGACGCACGGCATTCGCTCCGCTGGAGATTCCCGCGGGCATCATCATGGCGATGGTGGGAGGGCCGTACTTCCTGTATTTGATGCGGAAAGGAGGAGCGTGACTCATGCTGAAGGTACAGTCGCTGAACATCCGGTATGCGGATAACACCGTAGTTCATAACTTTTCCCTCGATGTGAAGGAAGGGGAAGTCGTCTCGATTATCGGCCCGAACGGCTCGGGCAAATCAACGATACTGAAGGCGATGACCCGTCTCATTCCATGCGAGAGCGGCCGGGTATGCATTGCCGAACGGGAGCTGCGCTCGCTCAGCACGAAGCAAGTGTCCCGTCTTATGTGCATGCTCTGCCAGTCGAACGCCAGTCCGGCGGACATGACGGTAGGAGAACTGGTCAGCTACGGCCGCATGCCGCATAAGAAATGGTATGAGCGCCTCGACGCCGAGGATGAAGAGGTGATTCAATGGGCCTTGGAGAAGACGGGCATGCAGAGACACAAGGATCGGCTCGTCGCCTCCTTATCCGGGGGAGAAGCCCAACGGGCCTGGCTGGCGTTGGCGTTGGCCCAGCGTCCGAAGGTGCTGCTGCTCGATGAGCCAACCACGTATTTGGACATCGCGCATCAATTGGAGGTGCTGGAACTCGTCCGCACGCTGAACCGCGAGCTGGGGCTTACGGTCGTCATGGTGCTTCACGATCTGAACCATGCGAGCGCGTACAGCGATCGGGTGTGTGTAATCAAGGACGGGAGGCTGCGCCTGTACGGCACGCCGCAGGATGTGTTTACGATGGAGCTTATCCGCAGCGTGTACGGCGTGGAGACCGAGATCCACTACTGGCTGGACAGCGATAGTCCGCGGATTCATGTATTGCAAAAATGGAACAGAAAAGCGGGGGATGTTCATGAAGCCATTGGATAACGAAACGGTTAAGCTTCAATATATGAAATTGGCGGATCGCGTGAAGACGTTGATGCTGGCCACGATCGACGAGAACGGCCGGCCCTTTGTCTCCTATGCGCCGTTCGTGAAGAAGGACGGGAGGCTGTATATCTATATTAGCCGCATTGCGAATCATTATCGACATGTAGAGGCCAATCCGGACGTTGATGTCATGCTGATTGAAGATGAATCCAACTCGGCGAACCTGTTCGCCCGCGAGCGCGCCCGCTTCGTGTGCCATGCCGTCAACATCGGCAATGAAGGCCATGAGGAGCTGTTCGAACAGTTCGAAGCCTCGTTCGGCGCTCCCATGATCCGGGTGCTGCGCGGGCTCGATTTTTCGCTGTTCGAGCTTACTCCGCTGGAGGGCCGGTATGTTGCGGGCTTCGGCCAGGCGTATGATATCGATCTGAACGCCGACCGTTTCGAGCATGTCGCCCGGGATGGGCATACACAATCCGCCAAGCAAGCCGCCACATGACCGGACAATGGGAAAGGAGCCGAAAGCAGTGACCTATTCATCCGTAGCCGTAATCTGGAACACGCTTCATGAACGCTTCTACAATATGGCCAGCAGCTTGCCAGAGGACGCTCTGGGCTTGCGGATCGGGGCCGCCTCGATCGGTTATATGCTCCGCCATAATGCGGAAGTCGAGTATTTGTTCGCGGAATGGTTCTTCCGGCGCGGCCTGCCTCCCGGGCTGGAGATCCTGACGAGCCGCGGGCCTGCGGCAGGCCAGGAACGAGACGAATTCATGGATCGGGAAGGATTGCTGGCCCTGCTGCGCGCCTCGAACGAACACGTCACGGAAGCGATGCGCGAGTTGCCCGAGGAGGCTTGGCATGCGGCGGTGGATTCGCCGATGGGAGCCTCGACGCCGCTGGAGGCGGTCAGCCGTCTGCTATATCATACCGGCCTGCATGCGGGCCAGATTTCTCTTATCCACAAGCATGCCCAACCGGCCGGCCAAGCAACGTGACCGAGCCGGGGACAAGAATCAACCTTCGGAATCAACCGAACGGTTGATTCTTTTTTTGTCTCTTCATCGTAACATGAAGGCCAGAAGGAGGGATACGCATGAGTCAACCGATATTGCAGGTGATGGGGTTGGAGAAGCGCTTCAACGATTTCCAGGCGCTGCAGGACATTTCGTTCGAGATTTTTTCGGGAGAGATCGTTTGCTTTCTCGGTCCGAACGGAGCGGGGAAAAGCACGACCATCAACATTTTGGCCGCGTTATTGCGATATGACGGCGGAGAGATCCGGTTCCAGGGGGAGCGAGTGGAGAAGCATCCGGCCCGGTTGAAGGAGAGCCTCGGCATCGTGCCGCAAGATATCGCGATATACGAGAGTATTTCGGCTGAGGCGAATGTGAGGTTCTTCGCCTCCTTGTACGGCTTGCGGGGCGAAGCGCTCCAGCGTGCCGCGGAGGAAGCGCTCGACTTCGCCGGATTGTCCGGGCGGAAGCGGGAGAAGCCGAAGACCTTCTCCGGCGGCATGAAGCGCCGGTTGAATATCGCCTGCGCGATCGCGCATAAGCCCCGCCTCATCATTATGGATGAGCCGACCGTCGGCATCGATCCGCAATCGCGCAATCATATTTTGGAATCGATCCGGGCGCTGCGTGACGAGGGGGCCAGCATCATTTATACGACGCATTATATGGAAGAGGTCGAAGAGATTGCGACCCGCATCATCATCATCGATCACGGGCGCATAATCGCCAGCGGCACGAGAGACGAACTGAAGGAGCAGCTCGAGGAAGAGAAACTCTACGATGTGGAAGTGGAGGACGCCAGCGTCGCCGATCCGGATGAGCTGTACCGAATCGATGGCGTGAAGAAGGTATACGTGGACCATAACCGCATCCGGATTACGACCTTAAAAGGAATCGAGAACCTCGACAAAATCATTGCGCTTCTGATGAGTCAGGGAATGAAAATTATTAATATGACGAGCGCGTCCGCCAGCCTGGAAATGGTCTTCCTCAAGCTGACCGGCCGGACGCTGCGGGATTGAGGTGGACGCAGATGCCGTCAACTCTGTACAGATTCCTCGTCATTCTGAAGCGCGACATCGTTAATCTGGCGTTGAATCCGGTGCTTCTCCTGTCGAATTCGGTGTTCCCGCTGCTGCTGATGCTCATTCTCGGATATTTGGCCCGCGGCATCTATGGCGGCGGCGAAGTCTCCTCCTACGATTATTACGGGGTGACCATTCTCATCTTTACGTCCCTGAACGTATCGATGATAGCCTCGAACAGCTTCATGGAGAAAAGCTTGAAGAAGAGCAATTTGCGGATTCTGCATGCTCCGGTGCGGACTTCCTATCTGTATCTCTCGAAAATCGCCGCCACCTTCTGCTTCTCGACGCTGAGCATGCTGCTGCTGATCGCCCTCGCCCATTGGCTGCTTGATGTTCATTATGGCGGGAGCGGCTGGATCGTGGTCGCGCTGATTCTTATCGGCTTCAATCTATTCTCCTCCGCGCTCGGGGTGCTGATGTGCTGCCTCTGCCAGAGCGAGGAGACGAGCAATAAAATTTTGAGCTTCGTCAATAACCTGCTTGCCCTGATCGGAGGACTGTTCTTCCAGTGGGAGGGCCTGGGCCGCGCAGCAGAAATTCTATCCTCTCTCTCGCCGGTGAAATGGGTGGCGGAAGCGGTCTTCCGCGTCATCTACGACCAGGATGCCGGCATGGCGCTGCCGGTGCTGGGCGGCTTCGCCGCCGGCTCGCTTTTGCTGCTGTGGGGCTGCAGCCGAATTTTTCATGCGGAGGACTATGTATGAGGGAAATGGCATATGTTTTTCATCTTAATTGGTTGAGATTGATGAGCCGCAAGGCGATTGTGGCGATTACAGCGGTGATGACGATCGCCGCTGTGGCCGCCGCGCTGCTGTTGACACCTGCGAATGCTTCGAGAGGCAGCATCGCCTTCATAACAGCCGCTTCCGAGCCGGGAGAGGCTACCCTTGCCGGTATGCACGAATTCAAGGTGAAGCGGCTCGCGGAAGTTCCGCGCAAGTCCGAGCTGGTCCGCAACAAATATGATGCCGTCATCATCGATGAAGGAGACGGGAGCTATACGATCGAGACGATGAAGAGCGACGCGTATGCCGCGATGGTGCGCCAAGCGCTGGAGCATCCGGAGCAGCCGCTGCCGGCAGCGGAGAAGCGGGGCGCCGGGGCGAATATTGCCGGCTTTCTCATGATGTTTGTGCTGCTGCAGGGCATGTTCTACATGAATTTTTTTGCGGAGGACAAGGCGCAGGGCACGCTGCGGCGAATTGCGGCTTCTCCGCTGTCCGTCATGAGCTATCTTGCGGTTCAGGCTCTGTTTTGCTTCCTTCTTATCAGCGTTCCGGCCTATCTGTGCATTGCGGGAGCAAGCCTCCTTCTGCGTGCGGATATCGGCTTCACGCTGCTGCAATACGGCTGGCTTATCGCCGTATTGTCCGTGCTGGCCGCCGCGTTTGCCCTGTTCATCACGGTCTGTATCGACGAGATTGACAATGCGGTTACGACGGCTTCCAGCCTGATTCTTGTCACTTCGCTTCTGTCCGGCGGCTTCTACACCGTAGAGCACGAAGGAGCGATGAACGCGCTGACCTATTGGCTTCCGCAGCGGCAGTATATGGCTGCCGTGACCAGCTTGGAACGGGGGGCTGCGTATGCGGACGCGGTCTGGCCTCTGGTCTATGTGTTGGTTCTGTCCGGCATTCTGTTCGCGGCCGGCGCCCTTATTTGCAGAAGAAGATGCCAGGCAGGAAGATATTGATACGTGCGATCGGCTCCGGCGTGGTATAGTAAGAGAAGCGGATTCCCAGTTGCTGGGTTCCCGTCATGCGGCAGTACACAAGTAAGTGGGGTAGAGGAGAAATGGATCGCATCAGGTTGATTTCCGCCAAGCTTATGGCGCCGGTTCCGCGCAAGCATTATATTCGGAGAGAGCGGCTGTTCGCCAAGCTGCGGCATGTGCAGGAATACAAGGTCGTTGTCGTGCAGGGAACCGCCGGGAGCGGGAAGACGACGCTGCTTACCTCCTATATGAAGGAGGCGGGCCAGCGTCATTTCCGCTGGATTGCGCTGGACGAGGACAATAATGACCTGTATTCGTTCTGGCACTACGTGTTGGGGGCCTTGAAGGAGGATCTGGGCCGGAGCGCCGATGACTTGAACCAAGTATTCGAAGCGATCCCGCACAAGCATGATATGGAAACGATCTTGACCATGATCGTGAATCAGCTCCATCAGATGGAAGGGCTGACGCTGGTCCTGGATGACGCTCATGTCCTCGATAAGGAGGAGGTGCTTCGTTCTCTGGAATTTTTCATCAAGTACAGTCCGGAGCAGGTCCGGTTCGTCCTGCTGAGCCGTGAAGCGCCGAGGCTGTATTTGGGTGAATGGATGATGGATGGCCAATATGCGGAAATCAACGAATCCGAGCTGAAATTTTCAGATGAAGAGGCGGCTCAGTTTCTGCAGCAGACGTTGGCATTGGAGGTGGATGATGATACGGCAGGCCGATTGAATGAGCAGACGGAAGGCTGGGCGGGAGGACTGCAGCTTCTCGCGCTTGCGATGTCCCATAAGACCCGGTTATGGCAGCGGGCTCAACAAATATATGGTGACGTATTTATCCAATGAAATTCTTCGTTCGCTGGATGGGGAAGAGACGCGGTTTTTGCTGCATACGTCCATTCTTAGCTATTTCGATGAAACGATATGCAATGGCCTGCTCGGGATAAGGAATGCGAGGATGTTCATCGATCGGCTGCAGGACAAAAATCTGTTCCTGGTCACGATTGACGAGACAGCCGGTTTATACCGGTATCATCATGTATTCGGCGAATTTTTGCGATATCGGCTGTCTGAGGAAGGGGAAGCGATTTGCGGGTTGCATGCCAAGGCGGCGGCAATCTACGAGCAGCGGGGCGACCAGGCCGAGAGCGTCAAGCATTATATCCAGGCCCGCCGGTATCCGGAAGCGATGGACGTCATCGCCCGCATGCCGCAGTCGATGCAGGGCTGGGTGCTGCTGAGGCAGATTCCGTTGGCATGGTTGAGCGTTAACCGGGATTTGCTGTTTCAGCGGCTGTTCTACCATTTCTGCAATCAGGAGTTCGAACAATGCCGACTGGTGCTGGAATCGCTGCAGACGGAGCCCGGCAGGGAAGTGGATGGGAGCATCCTGCAGTTCACCCGCTTCTTCATGGACGAACCTGGTCCCGGCTTGGACTTCGAGCCCTTGTCCCTGGAGGAGATGGAACCGATCGGATTGTCTGCTCCGACGAGGGCGATTATTTATGTAACGAGCTCCATGATGCTCGGTCTCCGAGATCAATATGCGCAAGCGCTGCATTGTGTCGAGCAGGCGCTGGCCCTCGAGGAGCGCAGCCCGAATCCGTATATCCGCTTCTTCGCGTTGACGTGCAAGTGCCAGCTTCTTGAAGCCATCGGCGAATTCGCCGCCTGCGAACGGCTGTATGCCTCGTTGTTCCAATTGACCGAGGATCATCCTTATCTCGCGCCGGCAATGGCGACGTATCTGATCGGAATCGGCGGCATTTATATGAAAATGATGCGGCTCGATGAGGCGGAACATTGGTTCGGAAAGGTGGAGCGCCGGCTTCCTGGCAATTATCCTTCTATGGAAATGGGGTATGCCTACAACCGGTTAGAAATGACCTTGCTGCGGGGGGATACGCGGGCGGCGGCGGAACTGATGAGAAAGGTAGGGGACGATCCGGCGTTCCGCCATCATCCCTACTACCATCTATCGCTATTGAGATACCAGTTGTCACTCGGTGATCCGGATTCCGAGCTGCTGCAGCGGTTCCTGGCACGCGTGCAGGAAGGAGAAGCAAGATGCCGGCTGCGCTATGATGAGCGGCTGCTCTATGCCAGAGTGCTGGCCGCCCGTGGAGAAGCGGAGGAAGCGCTGGAGCAGACCGATGATATATTGATGGAGGCGCGCAAGCATAAGCTTCCATTGCTCCTGGTCGATGCTTTGCTGCACAAGATTATGATTTTGCATCAGGAAGGCTCCCGTCCGAGTCCCGAAATATTGAATCTCATCCGTGAAGCCGTTCATTACAGCTATGCGAACGAGATTGCCTATCTCTACCTATTGGACGGGGAAGCCGCGCAGGAGGCGCTTCATTGGCTGCTTCAGGAGAAGGAACAGGATCTGCTGGCGAAGGAAAAGGCGTTCATCCAGCGTGTCAGCTCGTGCTGGAAGCGGGATTCCGGCGGAGGAGATGTGCTGACCGAGCGCGAGCTCGAGGTGCTGCATGCCGCGGCCTCGGGCCTGAGGAACAAGGAGATCGGGGAGCGGCTTTGCATTTCGGTTGCCACGGTCAAGACCCATATGATCCACATCTATTCCAAGCTCCAAGCCTCCAACCGGGTGGAAGCGATCGAGAAGGCGCGGCAGCTTGGATGGTTGACTTGAGTTGTGATGAGGCTGTCGTTTATTGGTAAAATTCCCGGTATAAGCGAGCATCAGGAAGATAGAGCAGTCCTGGGGCAAACCGTATTTTTTAGCCGTATCAAGAAAATGCACTAATCAACTTACGCCTTTGGGGGCTGGACGACGCTGCTAAATATCTTACTGTTTGCTGTTGTGGCCGATTTCATCTCCAGTCCCAGAAATGCATCCATTATCGGGAGCGAAAGTAGCCGAGGCGCTCGGGGCCCGGGTAAAGTGGAGTGCCAAGGAGCGAAAATTGTCCATCACTCAGTAAAAACGGGCGGGGCTCCTTTTTTTACTATGAGTACAGGGAAACCCTTGGCATGGCTAAGGGACTTGTCATTGCCGCCTAATTTTTGCTTTACGGGCTATAACCAAGTCAATCTTGAAATTAATCCAATATAATGGTGACATATCCTTGATAAAGGAGGAGGCAACCTGATGAGCGATATCAAAGGTTACGGATGTCATCATCTTTTCACTTCAACTGGTGTAATCTTGGTTCTGTTTATCTTGCTCGTAATCGTGTCTCGCGCATTTATTTATTAAAATCAGCGATAAGATGATTGGGTGATTGGCACCTCATGCGTCCGTGCTTATAGGTCGTCTTATTTACTGCCCTGCTGGCGGAGCAGGGCTCCTTTTTGTTTTTCCAATACGGCTGCGATCAACGGCGAACCAGTAGCCGGCCAGATCATCGGCGGCAGTGGTACGCCCACGTCCAGGCGGGATTAACACTGTGAGCCGCGAAGTCATGTCCTACGGCTCTTTTTCCCGCGTGTCTCCTGACGTATCAGCGTCTGCTACCGAGCGTCAGGACGGAGCGGATGGCTGGGAACTGGCCATAATGAATGACTTGAAGTATTCCATGGGCTTGAAGCTCTGCAATGCATGCGACAACCTGTGGATCAATGAATACGAGCAATTCCTTTTCCCTGGCCGTCGTCCAGGTGGACAGCCGGCGGACGTCATCGTCAACATAGCCAGATGGCATAAAAGCTCGGTTATTCCTTCCGGGATTTTGCGCCGCAGGCTCAAGAGGCGGGGGACGCCTGTCTGGCTATCGTACGTATACATAAATAGTTCACCCGTGATCCATGGAAGATCAGGGTCTGGACGACTGGAGGGCAGCCGCAAAGGAAGTTCTTCGTACTGCACGAGCTCTTTAACGAGAGAATACACGACTCGATTATCCAAATGATATGGTGATGCGAATCGACATGCGTAGGGCGGAGTCCATGCTTCCGCATTCGACCGTAGCGGGTATAGAGTTCTCGTGCAATATCTTGATCTCTCCATTCCGCGTGGTTCCCGTGAAAGGAACCTCCAGCCCGGACAGGGGAGGGAACAAGAAGAGGATTCGTAGCGGGTGTTCCATATATTAAGTTGAAATGCAATCCCACTCCATTATGTACCGAGGCAATTCAATCCCACCTTACTGTATTTTCCAATGATAGTAAATTCATCTCGGGAACCATACGGAAAAGATAAGGGGCTGTCCCACAAGTAGTTTTCGCTACCGTGGGACAGCCCCCTGACCTCAAAGCTCGACTTGCCAAAAAAACTGCATAAACGCAGTTTTCCCTTATGACGTTGAATTCGTTGCAGGAATTCCTGCAAAACCGCATGAATTCAACATATGAAAGAGATAGAAAGCAAAAAAAACGGGGGAAATAATGTGCTTTTGCAGGAATTTAATGGAATATCGACTCATAGGGCGTAAATTCCTGCGTTAGCGCAGCATTTCACTGTATTATCCATCTTCCACCGCTTTTTCTCGCCTCAATATTCTCTGTTATCCCGTCTTCCCCCGCCTCAGCGTGCACTGCCTTTGGGACACCCCCTTTTTTCCTACGGGTTACACGTGGAGGAGCACCGCCGTCAAGCCGTCAGCCGGGGGAAATAATTAGCAACAATGTCTGCGTTTTTTGCACACTACCAATACTTTCTGCCCCCGTTTAAGAACAACAGTGATTGCTCTACGATGACGTCTCATTTAAGCCACCTCCTTTCTATATTACAATATGACAGATTGCTATAAATGATTGTGCCAAAGCTGCGGTGAAACTAACATGATATGCCTCCAGAGCCACATGACATCCCGAATATATTTCCAATGCACAAATTCCAACCTGATTTGGACGCGGCGTAGGAGCCCCGTCGCTCCTGGAAAAGGCCACGAAGTCTGGACGGTTTCTCGGTCCGACATTCTTTTCACAGAATCCCTCTTCGGAAGGGGGCCGGGAAGCCCCCTAAGGGCTCACTTGAAAACGATCGTAACAGTGTTTGATGGAGGCAATAAGCAACACGATTGTCAAGTCTTCTTTTTCATCCTTCGCAGCTCTTTTCTAATACCAATAGACAATGACGAAGTTGAAAGGGACCCCAAAGCTAGAGAAATTGCGCAAAGAGCGGGGCTGGACCCAGGCCGAACTTGCAGAGAGGGCTGGATTGTTACAGAATGACATATCCCGGTTTGACCGGCAGACGCAAGGATCGTATGTAAAGATAATCTCCTTAGCCCGGGCTTTGGGCGTGGCGGTGGAGGAGCTATTTGACATCGAGGAGATTGGGGAGTAGGAGAGGCAGAAGCCCCTCATTTTTCTCTCCCCCGTTCGAGCAGGTCAGCTACGGCTACGAGGCTTACCGGAAGGTGCTCAAGGATATCGACCTCTCGGTGAAGGCCGGAGAGATGATCGGCCTCGTCGGCCATTCCGGGGCCGGCAAGTCGACGATGATCAATCTGCTCTGCCGCTTCTATGATCCGAGCAGCGGCCGCATTACGCTCGACGGCATCGACCTGCGCCAGATCAGGCAGGAGGCTCTGCGGCAGCAGATCGGCATCTTGCTCCAGGAGACATTTCTGTTCGATGGCACCATTGAGGGGGATTGTCGGCTCATGACGGACCAGGGCGCGAAGCAAGTCAATCTATAGGCTCCCGAGCAAGTCTCGCTGAGCCGCACGGCAGGCGGCATGCTGCAAGGGAGCGCGGCGGGATAAGGACGGAACGGAAATCGGCCTGATCGTGGAGCCGTACGAGCTGGACGAGGAGAGCCGCCGCGAGCTGCTGAAGGAACTGCGCATGCGGTATTTTTTGCCTCAGGTGAGCCGGATTGTGCAGGTGCGCCAGCATCATGATGTGTGGATATGGCAGTTGGAGACGGATGCGGGCCCGATGCGGATGATTATGCCCAATCTGCATGAGCATGTGCAGGCGCACGGCGTCAGCCGTCTTATCTTGACGGACGTGAACGGAAGGCGCGCGGAGATTCGCGATCTTCAGGCGCTGGATGGCGCTCTTTATCATGTGGACGCCAAAGGAACCCTACCGAAGCCGTTTCTATTGATGGAAGCGGAAGATTTTATGGCGAGAAGGCGGCAAATCGAGCAGATGAACGAGACGATCACGGACGAAGAATTGAAGAAAATGTACTTAACGCGGGAGATGCTGCACGGCTTGAAAAAGCACTACAGCTTGATCGATCGCGTGTCGCAGCAGGGAGCGACGCTGGTGTATCTCGAAGGGGCGGCCCATTATAATTTCACGTATTTCCCGCTGTTCTCGGATCTGCTCCGCTATACCGGCATGGCGGGCAGCATGAAGGGGGCGAGAGGAATTGACATCATCCATCAATATGTGCTCGACTTCTTCAACAAGCATCTCAAGGGAACCGGGGGCAAGCTCCTGCAGGGACCGAGCGCAGAGTACCCGGAGGTGAAGTTCCCGTATCTTTCGGCGCCTTTGAAGCCGTCCGGGGGGCAATAGATGGAGGAATGTGCACATTGGCTGCTTGCTCTATCGGCGTATTTTCCAACAAAATAGCATAAAAGCCCGCTTAATTCGCACCCTATAGTTGTATGAGGTTATTCATGCCAAGCGAGCAGGGGAAGTCTTCCGTTCTTCGCAGATCCGTCGGCTTCCCCAAGCTCTTGGCTCGTAACCTATTTCATCTATAGGGTGGGTGACGCGTTCATGCGGACCAAAATGAGCCGGCTGATTGTCTTGCTCTGCATCTTGGCCATCGCTCCCGGATGCCAGAAGCCGGAACAGAAAGCGAAGGAAGAGCGAATCCAACTGCAGTCCATTCAAGGCACCGGTTCCAAGAAGGTTATCTATCTGATGATCGATTCCTTGATGGCGCAAGCCATCGATCGGGGCATTGAACGGAATGAGCTGCCTGCGTTCCAATTTCTTGTCGAGCACGGGCAATACTATAAGAACATGGTCTCTTCTTTTCCGACGATGTCCGTTACGATTGACAGCTCTCTGCTGACGGGAACGTATCCCGACGAACATCGAATCCCGGGACTGATCTGGTATTCCGCGTCCGAGAAGAAAGTCATTAATTACGGGACGGGCCCGATGGAGGTGGTGAAGCACGGCATTAACCCGGTATTGACAGATCTCTTGCTGGACCTTAACGGCTCGCATCTGAATTCCCAAGTCCCGACCATCTATGAGGAATTGGCACGGCGCGGGCAGACAGCCGGCTCCATTAACGGGTTGATCTTCCGGGGGACGAAGAAGCATACCTTATCGATTCCCGCCTGGATTCAGCGTCCTGCCTCCTTGCCGCGGCAGATAGAGGTGACTGGCCCCGATCTGTTGGCGCTTGGCGCATTTTCCAACCCGTTCGAGGGGAAGGCCGATCTTCGTGACGGCATCACCCGTCGTCTGGGGTTGAATAATGCATATTCCGTGGAAGCGGCGAGATACTTGATAAGCAACAACCAACTGCCGGATTTCTTATTTGTCTATTTGCCGGATCTGGATCAGAAGCTGCACAAGAATGGACCCGGGGAACGAAGGGGCGTCCAACAAGTGGACCGGCAGCTTCGCTCCTTGCTAGAGGAATTCGGGTCGATGGAAGACGCTTTGCGGCAGGCGGTATTTGTCATTGCCGGGGATAGCGGCATGACCTCCATATTGCCTGCCCGGGACAATCCGGTCATCGAGCTGCCTTCTCTCCTTGCCGGCTATAACGTGCTGCGTCCGGGGGAGGCCGTGTCCGATGAGACCGACTTGATTCTCGCGGTCAATGAGACGATGGCCTATATTTACACAAATGGCAAAGATAAGCCGCTCCGAAAGGTAGTCGAAGCGCTGTCTGGCGATCCGCGCATCGACATTATCGCGTGGAAGGAAACCGGCTGGGTACATGCGGTGCCAGGGAATAAGAGACAGGAGATGCGGTACCGTGCGGACGGGCCGTTGCTCGATGCCTATGGGCAAGCATGGACGATCGAAGGCGACGCGAAGGTAATGGATCTGCAGATTGATTCCGCAGCGAAGAAGATTGGCTACGGTCAATATCCGGACGGACTGCGGCGCTTATCGGCGGCGCTGCACTCCCATGAGGGAGATTTCCTCGTCGTCACCGCGAAGCCGGGCTATGAGCTGGCGGACAGAAGCTCCCCGACGCATAAAGGCGGCGGGGGCCACGGGTCGATGCGAAGCGAGGAGTCGCTCGTGCCGTTGATTATTTGCGGCACCGATCGGAAGCCGGAGCATTTGCGCATCATTGACTTGAAGCCGTTTCTGCTCGAATTGCTCGCGCGTCAGGAAGAGTCTTAGAAGATATGCCGAGATGATGAAGCAATCACGTTCGCCGGTTGATGCTTTGGAACGGGGGATTACCTATAGGAAGCAGCTCCCGACGAGCATGGGAGCTGCTTCTTCGTTAGAACACCCCGCCTTCGCGGTATAACCCCTGGAAGGCATGGTACAGCATATATGCCGCTTCCTGGCGCAGCAGCGGATCCGCGGCCCGGACATCGATGCGGCCGTCTGTGCCCGGTACGGTATCCGGGCCGAACAGCCCGAGAGCTTTTTCGATTACGTGCCGGCCGTTGTGCAGCGGATGCAGCGCCGCTTCGAACCCATAGGTCATATTGGGCTTCTTCGGGTGGATGGCATACTGGAAGCGGCGCATTTCCTTCGCGGCTGCTCCGGATAGAAGACGATGGCCATCGAGCCCGCCGCCGTTCAGATGGGCCATCATGAACCTCGTCATGTCACGGGAGGCCGAATGCATGCTTCCGTGCGGAGCGGCGGTCGGCGTATAGGCGTACGGCGCAATTGCCTCGCCGGAAGAGTCATAGCCGATGGCCATGGCGGATCGGACGACCGTATCCGCCGTCATCGGTATCCGTTTCTCCGCGTTCGCCATGCCGTACCCTTTATCGAGAAGAACCTGATTGTCCGTCACAATGGCAACTACTGCGCCGGGAGCGCCGGACGAGCGGAAAGAATCGCTTGCAAAGAACGCATCCGCAAATGCCTCCACTTCCTTCAGATCACCGGGACCGAATCGCGTGGCTTGCGGCTTCGTTCCGTTGGAATCAGATCCCTTTGCCGCAGCGGGCGGACCGAACGCCATGATGGCGGCAAGCGCCAGCATTAACACGCGGGCGGCCGTGTTTCTTTGTTTCTTTGTTTCATTGTTTCTTTTCCCCTTTCTCAAGACCGTTTTGATCAAGCCTTGGTCGAGTATATCCGCTGACGCGGCGTCACTTTCAACCCCCAATATGCAGCATGGATAAGGATCGGGCCTTTGAGAAGCGGCATGGAATGGAGTTGAATTGAATAGGCGATAGCATCGCGGCCCGTGAATGCGGGCATCAGACGGAGCCCCTTCCTGGATCTGCGGATCAGGAAGGGGCGTTTTTGTCGCAGTAAGTCTTTTTCCAATTTAATTGAACCGATCACGCTGGCAGATCGTACTAATTAATAGATTCACAACAAGTCCAGCGGTATGATGTCAAGTCCCTGATTGATGAGAATTGGAAAATTTCCTTGGCGTGCAGCAGGATCAATCCCAAAAAAGGCATCACCAAACTAGACCCAGTCGAAAATTAAGTAAAATACCATAATTTAACTGGGAATTAGAGAAGAAAATTCATGAGCCAAGGCATTATTGCTCTGTCGGCTTCACCTTCCTTCTGGGCGTATAGAGTTGGTCGTTGCGTAGCAGCACATCGACCAGACGCACAAGTTTTCTTGCCGTTAAGACGAGGGCACGTTTGTGTTGATGCTTAGGGACTTCATTGAATTTCTTCCGGTAGTACTCCCCGAATTCCGGGTCGCGGTTTTTTACCGAGTTGGCAGCTTCAACAAGGTAGTAGCGAAGGAATCGGTTGCCGGAACGAATGCGCTTTGTATCTTCCGCCTCGAAGGAGCCGGATTGGTGCTTGCGCCACGTCAGACCCGCATACTTGGCCAAGGCGGCTTGATCCGTGAAGCGGTCGATGTCGCCGATCTCGGCCAGGATGCCTGCGGCATAGACCCGATCAATGCCCGGAATGGAACGGAGGCACTGGCTGCTGGAAATGCCGTCTAAAATGCGCTCAATCGCCTTGTCGAGCTCTTTAAGCTGACTCTGGATGCTCCGGATCGACTGAATTGAGGTGCCCAGCACCAAATCAATGGAATCCTCGACAACCTTCGAGAGACGGTACGAGGCCCGAGCCGCCTTTTGAATACAGCGGGCGACGTGTTCGGGATCGGGGAAACGATTTCTCCCCTTGTCCTTGAGATAGTCAGCCAAACGGGCGACATCCATATTCGCCATCTCATCCAGACTATACTTTTCCGAGAGCATTTCCATGATGGCATGGCCGAACACGGAACTGTCCACCTCCGCGCGAAAAGCATTGCACTTGTAGAACAGATTTTGCAAAAAGTATTGCTTCTCGCGGGTAAGGTTGTGTACGAGATGGAATCGCATGCGAGTGAGCCGCTGCAAGGCGATGTACTGTTCCTGCATCACGATAGTCGTCGTGAGTCTGCCAAAACGCAGGCGGTCTGCAATGATCCAGGCATCGATGCGATCGGTTTTGTCCAGGTCGGCATAAGCGTCTTTGAATTTGTTAATCAGCTTCGGATTAATGGTGAACACCTTGGCATTCAATTGTTGAAGGGCCTCATCCTCATGCAAGTACATGGCTGGATGCCAACTGTAGACGGATGTGGCTTCAAGCCCGATATGAACCTCAGAGCAGGCTGTCTTGACCGCAGCAGAAATGATGCGATCCCGCAAGTAAGAAGCGCCGTGCAGATTGTTGGTGGTCTTGAAGGTCTCCAGGGTGTCGCCATCCGATTTCATCAAACAGGCTTCCAGTTCTTCGGAACTGACGTCAATACCGACAAAAAGCTTCAAGAGAATTCCTCCTTTCTATAAGGGATTCAGGGAACGGACTCTCCGGACTGTCTCCGGCGCACTCGCCGATCAATCACCCTCGCATATGAGAACACGCTTCGGTTCACGAGCTGCCCCGACGCTGCTACAGTCGGGCATGAGTTGCCGAAGGGAACAGCCCGGGTAAGAAGTGCAAGCGAGTACCGGAGAAACAGACTTAAAAAGTAGATTGGACTACAGGAGGGAGACGAATTTCCCCGAATGGAACCCTAAGTTCCATTGTCCAGAGACATTCCGGAAAGTCCAGTCCCCATATTAATTTTCAATGTGCAAGCTGGAAATTTTGAAGGCATTCTATGTTTCTATAAAGGACTGGAAAAAGACTCAAAACTGCCTTCAGGAAATACTATACGAGGAGGAATTGGAATGAAGAAAAGGCTCTCTTGGGTGCTGGCCGCAGCGCTTGCGCTGTCGTTGATCGCGCAGTCCGCGGCGATGGCGTCCCCGTCCGCCAGCAGCCCTGTCGCGGCTGCCACTCAGGGATTGGAGAAGATCGCGGCCGAGAAGGCGGCGCTGCTCACCGAATCGTACGGAACGATCAGCGTGCAGTATGCGCTCATTGACAATGGGAAGATCACGGTATCCGGCCAGACCGGCATGAACGATATGGAAGGGAAGAAGCCGTTGACCAAGGAGACGATGTATGGCATCGGATCGACGAGCAAAGTATTCACGGCGGCGGCTGTCATGAAGCTGGCAGACGACGGGAAGATCGATCTGGATGCGCCCTTGGTCCGGTACATACCCGACTTCACGATGAAGGACGAGCGGTACAAGCAGATTACGCCGCGCATGCTGCTGAACCATTCCTCCGGCCTGCAAGGCTCCAGCCTCGGCAGTTCCTTCTTGTTCGAGGACAATGATACCTATGCTCATGATACCTTGCTGAAGCAATTATCCGCCCAGAGCCTGAAGGCGGATCCGGGAGCGTTCTCGGTCTACTGCAACGACGGATTCACGCTGGCCGAGATTTTGGTAGAGAGAGTCAGCGGCATGGATTTTACCGCATTTATTCACAAATATTTTACCCAACCGTTGCAAATGAACCATACCAAGACATCGCAGGACGAATTGGAAGCAAGCAAGATGGCCGGGCTCTATTACCCTGTGTACCAAGGACAGCTTCCGAATGAGACCGTCAATGTAATCGGGACAGGGGGGATTTACTCCACGGCGGAAGATCTGGCGCGATTCTCGCAACTATTTACGGGCCAGGCGAACGGCATCCTCTCTGACAAGGCGGTACAGGCGATGGCGCAGGAGGAATACAAGAAAGGCCTGTGGCCGGAAGATACGGATAATATCTTCAACTACGGTCTCGGTTGGGACAGCGTGAAGCTGTTCCCGTTCAACGAATACGGAATACAGGGTTTGGCCAAAGGCGGGGACACGATACTGTATCATGCTTCCCTCGTCGTGCTTCCGGAGCAGAACATGGCGGCAGCGGTGCTGTCCTCCGGCGGTTCCAGTTCGTTGAACCAGTTGCTGCTGCAAGCGCTGAAAGAAAAGGGCGCAATCAAAAACATCAAGCCGGAGAAATCATTCGGCAAGCCGGTCAAGGCGGAGATGCCCGCAGAGGTGGCGAAGCATGCCGGCTATTATGGCACCATAGGCCAACATATCGAGATTGAAATAAAGAAGGATGGAGAACTTTCCTTGCCGCTTACATTTATGTTGGACAATTCGAAGGAAAAATATGTGTACACGGCGGATGGAAGCTTCGTCAATGAGAGCGGAACATCCAAGGTCAGCTTCGTAACCGAGAAGAATGGACGCACCTACCTGTGGATAAGGGAATATGTGACGATGCCGGGACTGGGGCAGCTTGCCATGTCCCACTATGCAGCCGAGAAGCTGGAAGACAATGAACTGCCGAAGGAGACGGCCAAGGCATGGGAGAAGCGGGAGGGAACAACGTTCTATCCCGTAAGCGAGAAGTATACCTCCCTCATGTATCTCATTATGCAACCGACCATACAGATTCCCCGTACTGACGAGCTGCCGGGCTATCTGGGGGACAAAAAGATTACAGGTCCGAACACGGCGGCGAGCCAGCTTCAGATCCCGGGAATGGCCGGCCGGGATATGGCGGAATTCCGCTTCTTCAAGCAGGATGGCGTGGAATATATGAAAGTATCTGGAAGCTTATATGTGAGCGGGGCGAAGGTAAAGCCGCTTTACGCGGGCAAAGAATCCAAGCTCACGCTGCAAGCGAACGGGCATGCCCGATGGTTCACGGTTCCGAAATCGGCCGCAGGCAAGACGATGACCGTCGCGCTCCCGGCGAAGGGCGCCTTCGCGGTCTATGACGAGCAGGGCCTGTGCGTGAACTTCACGGTCGTCAGCGGCAATAACGAAGTGATGCTGCCGGAGAACGGCACGATCGTATTCGCCGGCGCTCCGGGCTCGGAATTCGGCATTGCATTGAAATAGCCGCACGCAAAAAACCAGTAAGACACAAGAAGATGTGTTTTACTGGTTTTTTTCGTTTTCTTTATTCTTCGTACGGATCTTCCTCCGCATATTCATCCAGCTCTGCCGCGATTTTGTCCTTCAAGCGCTCAAGGCACTCGTTTACGGAACGGGCCGTGACGCGTTTGCCATTGACGAGCGAATAAGGCTGCCGGGCGCACAGGCCGCACAGCGACAGACATTCCATGCGCAGGACGGCAATGTCCGGATTCTCGGCTTCGAACTCCTCCAGAGCGTCGGAATTGATGCCGTTATTGGCACATACTTCGACGATGACGAAGCCCATATTGTTCATGCTGTTCCCCCCTTGGCTGACCGGATTCCGCCATTGGCCGCCTGGATGCGGTAGACGCACTTCCTGTCCCCGCTGGCCAGACAGGATGTCCGTTCCACTTCCGCGCCGAGCAAGTCCTCGAACAGCCGCAGCTCGCAAGCGCAGGCGTGGTTATACTGATTCGCAATTCGGGCAATCGGGCAATTGTATTCGGTCAAGACGAATTTGTTCTCGTTTATTTTATCCCATTCGGCCATATAGCCGCTCTCATTCTGAATATCGGACAGCAGCGCGACCTTGCCGGCCAGATCCTTCCCGCGCAGGCGGGACTCGTATTGATTGAACAAGGAGCGCTGCCGGAGATCGAACAGGCGGTTCACCTTGTCTTCTCCGGAATCGTGAGCCAGCTCGGCCAGGAGCTCCAGGGCTACGGCATGATAATTCTTCGGAAAATAATCATCGCCGCCTGGCGTCAAGCGATAGACGGACATCGGACGACCCATCGGCTGGCGGACGGTGCCGGATTCGATCAAATGATCGCGTTCCAGCGTATTCAGGTGCCGGCGCACAGCCATCAAGGTGATTCCCAGCCGCTCGCTCATCGCTTTGGCGCTCAGCTCCCCATCCGTCTTGAGCATGTTCATGATTTTATCGCGCGTCGAGAGCGGCGCGCGATAAAATCATGGGCAATCACCGCCCTGTCAGCGTGCTGCCGCGGAGACCGAGTCATGCTCCTGGCATTCCTCGGAGCAATACCCTTCGTACTTGTCTTGGCACGCATCGCAGCACAGATGCTGGCGATGGCAGGTATCATCCGCGCAGTTGATATAATTTTCGGTCGGCTGGCCGCAATGATAGCAGGTGCCAACGACGACGCTTTCGTCCGTATGGTTAATCGGAACCGAGATTCGTTCGTCGAACACATAGCAGCTTCCATCGAACAGCCGGCCTTGGGTGACCGGGTCTTTGCCGTACGTCACGATGCCGCCGTCCAATTGATATACATCCTTGAAGCCTTCCTTGCGCATGACGGCGGTCAGCATCTCGCACCGGATTCCCCCTGTGCAGTACGTAATGACGGTCTTGTCTTTATGCTGCTCCATATTGTCCCGAAGCCAGCCGGGGAATTCCCGGAAGCTGTCAACTTCTGGACGGATGGCGTTCCGGAAATGGCCCAGATCATACTCATAGCCGCTGCGCCCGTCCAGCACGATGACATCGTCACGCTGCAAATATTGCTGGAACTCGGCCGGACTTAGCCGTCCGCCGCCATCCGTGTTCGGGTCAAGCTTCTGATCGTAGCGAAGCGTAACCAGCTCCTTTTTGTGACGGACGAACAGCTTTTTGAAGGCATGCCCGTCGCTCTCGTCCACCTTGAACAGGAGATCGCTGAACAGAGGGTGGCCGTGCATATCCGCCATATACCGTTCGGTCTGTTCCACCGTTCCGGACAGCGTGCCGTTGATTCCTTCGCTCGCAATCAGAATGCGCCCCTTGATGCCGAGATCCTGGCAATATTGCAAATGCTCAGCCGCAAAGGCTTCCGCGTCCGGAATCGCGGCATATTTATAAAAAAGAAGCACTCGATAGTCTTTCATCGTGCGTACTCAATCCTTTCTTTATGGGAGTCTGTCAACAAGAAGAGCGGAAGAGAGAGGGGAGCCTCTGCCTTCCGCCGCAATTCCATTGCATAATGAAGCTTGCCAATGCTTGTCAATTGCAATAGACATATTCTAACGAACGATACCTACATAGTCAACATAGAAGTTTATAATGTATCTATAAAGTGAACTTGGATGGAGCGGCCGCCCGCCGCGCCCCCTCGATTGACAAAGCCAATAAGTGTAGTTCACAATTATTATACATTAATGTTTCAAAAGTATCAAAACCATGATATGGATGTCTAACGACGTTACGGTCGGGAGAAGAGAGGGAGTGTCGGGCATGAAATTACTCGGTATATCAGGAACGATCGTCGGTTCCAAGACGGGCATTGCGGTGCAAAGCGTATTGGAGGCGGCGAAACGCTTCCATCCCGAGATCGAGACCGAATATCTCGATATGAAGAATTATCAGGTCCAGTTCTGCGACGGGAGAGATCCGTCGGCGTATACGGGGGATACGAAGACCGTCATCGATATCGTGTCTTCCGCGGATTGTTATATCATCGGGACGCCGATTTTCCAGTCCTCAATCACGGGCGTGCTGAAAAATCTGTTCGACTTGGTTCCGACCGCGGCATTGTACAATAAGGTGATGGGATTTGTCGCAACAGGCGGCACGTACCAGCATTACCTCGTCGTCGAGAATCAGTTGAAGCCGATCGCCGGTTATTTGCGGGTGTTCGTCGCGCCAAGCTACGTCTATTTGCATGACGATCATTTCAACGCGGAGCGGCAGATCGCCGATCCGGATATTCGCGACAGACTGGAGAGGCTTGCACGTGAAGTCGTATTCATGAATCAGAAGCTGAAAGGCTGAACCCCGCTGTATTAACAATTGCTTGCGGACTCTCGCTCCTTTATAATCTAATTAATGAGAATGATTCTCAATAAGATCAGCAGGAGCAATCATAATGAATACGGCTGACATTCATGACATTCATGATAAGTATTTGCAAGGTCTGCACCTGAGGCGGCCCCCATGGGATCAATCCTTCCGAGCTGCTTCGCAGACGGTAGGAGCACATGTTCCCGTGCGGTTGGAGGCAGGAACATAGGGCACCGTTATCGGAGTAAACGTCAAGACGATTAGGTCTTGGCGTTTTTTTCTCAGCATACGAAAGTAGGGCTGCAAAAAGTGGCCCATTGCGCCAATTGGCTAAAGCCTGCGATTTTGCAGGAATTTTCCTCTATAAAATAGAGATCTTAGGATATTGCTGCGAAAATACAGGAATTAATCCAAATAATACGTTTTAAATCAATTTTATTGCGAAATTGATGTATATTTGCAGGAATCCCTGCCCGCAACATCGTCCCGACTCAATGGAACTGCATTTGTGCAGCTTTGTTCTCGTTCGCGGCAAAAAAATTCGTCCTTCCGTTATCCGATCCGTACGCCGGTAGTGGAAAAGCAGCACGCCGTGCATGATTATGATAATATGAGAATCATTATTCATACAAAAAAGGGTAGAGTCGTGTGAGAAACAAAATATGGCTGTCCTGTTGACAGTCATCCTTATTGCAGTTACTTTTCTTGGATGTGCAGGGGACGGGAATCCTGCCGGAAAAGAAGGGGCGGCATGCGCCCAACGGGAAGGAGCCTCTGCAGCGCCGACCAGACGCCTGCGACCCGCATGGTGAAGGAATCTCAGGGTGAAGTCGAGATTCCTGCCCATCCGATGCGAATCGCAGATATCGATTTTGAAGGACAAGCTGAGAGCGGATATCCAGATTGCCGGCTGGTTCCAGACTCCGGTCATATCCAGGCCGTTGCCGCCGCCGAGCCCGACTTGATCTTGCGAGGGCCAACGCAGTCCACGCTATGCGATGAGCTGGCCAAAATCGCTCCCACCGTACAGGTTCCTTACAGCTTCACCGCCTTCCGCGAACGGTTCGCGTGAGGCCTTCACCGCATGGGGCAAGCTGTCCGTGATGGAGCACCTCGCGAACGATATTTTGCAGAAGAATCAACGTGAGCAAGGACTTGACTTTTTTTGAAATGCGCGTGTAATATAAAATTCATATTCATCAGGCGATGACCAAAGACATGATTCCCTGCACGGGCTGCCCAGAGAGAGAAGCGCATGGTGCAAGCTTCTTCGGCTACGGTTGCGGAATTACCCCTTTGCAGCCGTGGCGTTGAACCCGTCGAGCGAATGATGTGCGTCGGCAGTAAGCGGCACCGTCTCATCCTCGTTAGCGGATGTCCAATGAAGGATCTTGCATCTGCATGGCTTATGAAGCGAACCCGGCCAGGCGGCCATGCAAGGTCGAAGTAGGGTGGAACCACGAGCGGAACGCACTCGTCCCTGTCAGGGAGAGCTGCGTTTTTTTGCGTTCCCGCGTGCGTTCATCAAGCTTGGACCAGTATGGAGGAAAGGGAGGCTGAAGCATGGAGATCAAGGTTACATTTCCAGACAATTCGAACAGGAGGTATACGCAAGGCACGACCATCGCGGACGTGGCGGCTTCGATCAGCACCAGCTTGAAGAAGCAGGCCATTGCCGGCAAAATCGATGGCGCGCTCGTGGATCTGAACCAGACGATCGAGCATGACAGCCTTGTCGAAATCATTACGCAGGACAGCCTGGAAGGGCTGGGCATCCTGCGTCACAGTACGGCGCATGTCATGGCGCAAGCCATTCAGCGGATATATGGAGCCGATCAAGTCAAGCTTGGAATCGGTCCGGTCATTGAGGATGGTTTCTATTACGACATCGATATCGAGCGGCCGCTGTCCACGGAGGATCTGGCGGCCATCGAGCAAGAAATGTCTCGCATCATTCAGGCCGATAGAACGGCAAGCGGTCAGCCGCGAGGAAGCGCTGCGGTTATTTGAACAACGGGAAGAGCCGCTGAAGCTGGAATTGATTCATGATTTGCCTGCGGACGCGGTCATCAGCATTTATAAGCAGGGCGAATTTGTTGATTTGTGCCGCGGTCCGCATCTGCCGTCCACCGGACGGATCAAGGCGTTCAAGCTGCAGAAGGTATCCGGGGCCTACTGGCGGGGCGACGCGAACAACAAAATGCTGCAGCGCATATACGGCACGGCGTTCGTGAAGCAGGAGCAGCTTGACGAGCATCTGCACCGGCTGGAGGAAGCGAAGAAGCGCGATCACCGCAAGCTGGGCACGGAGCTGGGCTTGTTCATGTTCTCCGAGGAAGCGCCGGGCATGCCGTTCTATTTGCCGAACGGGATGACGATTCGCACGGAGCTGGAGAACTTCTCGCGCGAGCTGCAGCGGCAGCGCGGTTACGAGGAAGTGCGCACGCCGTTCATGATGAACAATCGGATGTGGGAGCAGTCGGGGCATTGGGATCATTACAAGAACAATATGTACTTCACGAAGGTCGACGAGACGACATTTGCGCTGAAGCCGATGAACTGCCCGGGACATATGCTGATTTATAAAAATGGCCTGCACTCCTACCGCGAGCTGCCGATCCGGCTTGGCGAGTTCGGTCAAGTGCATCGCCACGAGATGTCGGGCGCCTTGAACGGCATGCTTCGCGTCCGCACGTTCTGACAGGATGACGCGCATATTTTCGTCCGCCCGGATCAGATCGAGGACGAGATCAACGAAGTCATGTCCTTGATTGACGAACTCTACAACGTATTCGGCTTCGAGTACAAGATCGAATTGTCCACCCGGCCGGAGGATTCTATGGGATCGGAGGAACTGTGGAACGAGGCGGAGCGGGCGCTGAAGCAGGTGCTCGACCGACGCGGCGTCGATTATCGGATCAACGAAGGAGACGGCGCCTTCTACGGGCCGAAAATCGATTTCCATATCCTCGACGCCCTGAAGCGGAGCTGGCAGTGCGGAACGATTCAGCTGGACTTCCAGATGCCGGAGAAATTCGATCTCGCCTATATCGGCGAGGACAGCCAGAAGCATCGCCCGGTCGTCATTCATCGCGCGATGTACGGCTCCATCGACCGGTTCATCGGGATTTTGACGGAGCACTATGCCGGCGCGTTTCCGCTCTGGCTGGCTCCTGTTCAAGCGAAGGTGCTGCCTGTATCCGAGATGTTCGCGGATTATGCGCTTCAGGTGAAGCAGGCGCTGGCAGCGCGCGGCCTCCGCGCCGAAGTCGACGGCCGCAATGAACGGCTCGGCTTCAAAATACGCGAAGCCCAGCGCGGCAAAATTCCATACATGCTTGTCGTCGGGGAGCAGGAACAGCGGGATGGAAGCGTGTCTGTGCGCAAGCGGGGCGAGGGCGATCTCGGATCGCGATCCGTTCACGAGCTGGCGGAGCGAATCGAGTCAGAAATCCGGAATCGACAGTAGCTCGCTTCCCATATCGTAGAAATTGCCGTACACTAAAAGTAATGGATGCCAATAACAGCCGCCTATGCACGCGTCGGCGGCGATATCAAAAAGATAGCCCCTTGCGCCTTCGGGCGGACGAGGGGCTGTTCCATGTCCGGGGGAATGAACATGCAGTTGATACAGCCAGAGAAGGTGCAGCAGGCGCTGCAATTATGGCGAGAGAAGCCATTATATCTCCATCTCGAGATGACGACCGGGGCCTATGCGTCTCATCGCGACAAGACGAAGCATACGGCTTCCGCCTTCGTCACCAATACCGTCATCCGCTATGCCGAAGGCTCGATCGCCGGGAAGGGACCGTACCGGGTCGGACTGAAGACGCCGGACGGCTGGGTGTATGCGGAAGGGTTGACCCATTGGGACGAGCAGGCACAAGCGCATGCCAGGCTGATTATGGCGGGCCATGATCAGGAAGGCAGACTGATTGTCAGTCTGCAGCTAAGCGAAGAACCATTTTAACATTAGAAGCCCCCACCTCCAAGCACAACGCAGGTGGAGGGCAGTTCACGATGACGAAGAGGAGAGCAGACATCTTATGGACAGACAGCGTCATATTGTCGTCATCCTGCCGCATCCGGATGACGAAGGGATCATTGCCGGCACATTGGCCGCACATATTCAGGAAGGAGCGGCTATCACATACGCCTGCCTGACATTGGGGGAGATGGGGCGAAATATGGGCAATCCTCCATTCGCGAACCGGGCAACGCTGCCGCTCATCCGCAAGGGAGAGCTGGAGGAAGCGTGCCGCCGCATCGGCATTCGCGACCTGCGGATGTGGGGATACCATGACAAAACGATAGAATTCGAAGACGAAGAGAAGCTCGCGGACCGGATCGAGGCCTTGTTGGCGGAATTGGAGCCCGAATGCGTCTATACCTTTTATCCCGGGTACAGCGTTCATCCGGACCATGACGCAACCGGGGCCGCCGTCGTGCGGGCAGTGGGGCGGATGCCGGCGGACAAGCGTCCCCGCGTTTTGTGCATCGCGATTGCGGCCGGCCGCGAGAAGCTGCTCGGCCCGCCGGACGAGCTTCACGATGTCAGCGATTATGTCGAGCAGAAAATTTATGCGATTCATGCGCACGAGACCCAAATCCGGCACCTGCTTGGCGGCGGAACGCTGGATGATCCGTCGTTCCGCGCCCGATACAGCCGGGAATTGTTCTGGACGTACCTCTTCCCCGAGGAAGGAGAAGGGGCCCCCTTAGAATAGGCGAAGCTTGTCCAATTGAATCTGCAGCCCGAAGGGACATTACAGCGCCCCGCTTGCAGATGCCCGGAAGGGAAGGCATCCCTATGTATAGGCGCTGCCGTCCCATTGATAGAACGCGAGCATGTCTTGATCCAGCTCAACTCCAATCCCCGTTCCTTCCGGAAGGGTGACGGCGCCGTTCTCCGGCTGCAGCGGGATAAGGCGGGTGAACGGATTGTCCATCACGTCCCATTCCACCGGCTCGATCGAATCCGTAACCATTTTGGTCCATGGCTCGGTACATGCCTGGGCGAACATGGCGTATAAGCGGGACAGCGCCCCGTCATAGGCATGCGGGGCCGCGCGCATGCCGAAGGTGCGCGCCATGCGCACGGTATGCCTGAACTCGTCGATCCCGGCCATATGCAGCGGATCGGGCGTAATGATATCTAGCGCCCGGTTCGACAGCAAGGGCAGGAAGGCCGCCGCCGTACCGAGATTTTCGCCTCCGGCCAGCGGCACGGCGATCCGCTGTCTCAGCAGCGCGTACTCTTCGACCTGCGCGACAGGAAGCGGCTCCTCCAGCCACATCAGATTGGGCCACGACTGCAGCAGGGGCTGCCATTGCAGCGCCGCGGCGGCGTCATAGCTCTGATTTGCGTCGAGGGCCAATCCGATGCCGCCAGACAGCAGCTTCTGCACCTCCCGCACATGCTCCTGATCCTCAGCGACAGACTTTCCTCCGATTTTTAGCTTGATTTTGTCAAATCCGTCGCTCAATGCCTTTTCCACTTGCTGCAGGGAAAGCTTTTTCCAATCCGCTTCTTCGCTGTAGGATTGGAATGACGCATAGACGGGCACGCGATTGCGATACTTGCCGCCCCATAGATCGCATACCGAGAGGCCGCATGCCCGGGCCATAATTTCAGTGCATGCCATGCTGACGGCTGCAGCCGCGCGCGAATGCCAATTCTTGATCGTGCGCAGCCAGGCGCCGCGCTCGGCGACCGGCTTGCCTATCAAAAAAGGAATAATCCGCTCATGGAAGCCGGAGTGCAGCGTCGGCAGCCAGTCGGCGCATTCTCCCCATCCGGTAACGCCGGTGTCCGTTGTCAGCCGGATAAGATAACTCGTCCGGTACATTTTCGGGCCATTGGCGTCGCCATATGGGCGGGCAAGACGATAGAAGAGCGGAAAGGTCTCGATCTGCTGTATCCGCAAGGAATGGTTCCTCCTTACACATCGTTTTGCCGCTTAGTATGTGCCGGGACGGCCATTTTATGAAGAAATAGGGAATCGCGTTAGCGGGAGATTTCATTCCCCGTTCTGCCTTCATAATGATGGATGTGGGGAGGGCTTCCATTTACGGTCGTGACGCCTTCGAACAGATGAATATGACCGCCCCCAGGCAGGGGAAGGGCCGGGCCCGTCGTGCCCCTGATATCATGCGTATGTCCGGCATCGAATGAGGTCACCGCATAATATTGATGCGTATGCTGAACACCGCTCGGAGCCGGTTCCGTCGTTCCGGCGTATTTATGCCGATGACCGGCATCCACGGACGTGACGCCGGAAAATTCATGAACATGCACAGGTCTCCCATTCCATGAAGTAATATATAACTTGTGGGAGTGCATGTTTCCCTCCTCGCTATGATGCACAAATCCGGTAATCGGAACCTCCATGATCGCAATCTCCTTCCATCGATGATTACCCATATCGTATGTTTGGGGGCAGTCTGATGGTACCGCTCAAGTCAAGCAAATTTATTACGATCAACATAGATTTTGTGGACATGGCGGATGAGCCGCTCACGCGGATCGGCAAGCTTACAGCCATTCTCCGAATTTGCGGATATACCAGGTTTTGACCGTCTGGGTCAGCACGCAATAACAGAGCAACGTCGCGACAAGCCATGGGAAGTACGACAGCGGCAGCGGCACAAGGCCGATGGCGGCGCCCATTCCGGTAAAAGGAAGCGCGATCCCGCATGCCATGATCAGTCCCGTCAGCACCAGCACGGGAGTGCTGGCCGTGCTTTGGACAAATGGAATTTTCTCGGTGCGGATCATGTGCACGATCAGCGTCTGCGACAGCAAGCCCTCGATGAACCAGCCGGAATGGAACAGCGCTTGCTGGCCGACGGAATTGGCCGAGAAGACGTACCACATCAACGCATACGTCGTAATATCGAAGATCGAGCTGATCGGGCCGATGAACACCATAAATCTGCTGATCGACTTGGCATTCCATTTTTGCGGCTTGCGCAAATACTCTTTATCCATCTTGTCCCACGGAATCGAGAGCTGGGAAATATCATAAAACAAATTTTGCAGCAGCAAATGAATCGGCAGCATCGGCAGGAAGGGAAGGAAGGCGCTGGCCGCCAGAACGCTGAACATATTGCCGAAGTTGGAACTGGCGGTCATCTTAATACACTTGATCATGTTGCCGAACGTCTTCCGTCCTTCGATGATGCCTTGCTCCAGCACCATTAAGCTTTTCTCCAGCAAGATCATGTCCGCCGATTCCTTGGCGATATCGACCGCGGTATCGACAGAAATGCCTACGTCCGCTTCCTTCAGCGATACGGCGTCATTGATTCCGTCGCCCATGAACCCGACCGTATGGCCTCTGCTTTTGAGTACGCGAACGATTCGCGCTTTTTGCAGCGGATTGATCTTGGCGAACACCGTGGTCAACTCCGCGATCTCGGCCAACTGCTCATCCGTCAGGGCATCCACGGCGTCACCAAGCAGAATCGCCTCGGTGCGGCTCCCGACATCCTTGCATACTTTGCAGGCGACGGCCGCATTGTCTCCCGTGATAACTTTCACATTGACCCCGTTGTCTGCCAGCGCCCGGATAGCTTTCTTGGCGGAAGGCTTCGGCGGATCAAGGAAGGTGAGACAGCCGACCAGCGCAAGATCCTGTTCATCCCGGATTCCGTAAGGCTCATCGCGGGAAGGGGTCCGCTTCACCGCCACGGCCAGCACGCGCAATCCGTCCTCGTTCATCTCCCGGGCGAGCCGCTGCGCCTTATCTGCCCGAGCGGAGGTGAGCGGGACGATTTGGCCCTGCTCGTAGACATGCGTGCAGATGGCAAGCATTTCTTCCACCGCGCCCTTGCATACGAACAGATGCTCTCCGTGGGGCGCGCGGAGAACGACAGACATCCGGCGCCGGTTGAAGTCGAAAGGAATCTCATCAAGCTTCGTAAAGCTGTTGATCATATGGGAATACTCGGTATGCTTCAATATGGCGGCATCGAGCAGATTGCTCAGCCCGGTCTGATGATAGCTGTTCAAGTAGGCATATTCCAGCACGCTCTTGTCCGGATTGCCATTGATGTCAAGATGCTGTTCCAGCACAATTTGGTCTTCCGTCAACGTTCCCGTTTTGTCCGTGCACAGAATATCCATCGCGCCAAGATTCTGAATCGCGTGCAGACGCTTCACGACGACTTTGTTGCGGGCCATCGTTGCCGCTCCCTTGGCGAGATTCCCGGCCACGACGACAGGCAGCATTTCCGGCGTCAATCCGACCGCCACCGACAGGCCGAACAAGAGGGCGTCCCACCAGTCGCCCTTCGTGAATCCGTTGACGAAGAAGATGACCGGAACCATAATCAGCATGAAGCGGATCAGAAGATAGGTGATGCTCTTCACGCCGAGATCGAAGCTGGTGAGCGGAGCTTTGCCCGTCAGATGGCTCGCCATTGAACCGAAATACGTCTCCGAACCGGTGGCAACAACGACAGCCGTCGCCGATCCGCTGATGATATTCGTTCCCATGTAGCATATATTCGTCAACTCCAGCGCGTTGGCGGGCTTGGTCCGGCGCGCGTTCGCCAGCCGGGATATGCCCTGCGGGAGCATATCGAATTTTTCCACAGGAAGCGCCTCGCCCGTCAGGGCGGATTCGCCGGCATACACATCCTTGGCGGCGATCAGCCTGACGTCGGCCGGAACCATGTCCCCGGCGGACAAGTAGATAATATCCCCGGGCACCAGCAGCTCGTTGTCGATTTCGCGGCGGCGTCCCTGCCGGCATACCGCGGTCGTCGTGCGGACCAGAGCGCGCAGCTTCTCGGCGGACCGGGCGGACCGGAATTCCTGGGTAAACGTAATGATAATACTGACGGTTACCATCGTTGATATGATAAGAACGGCTTGAATATCCTGGTCGGCGATATAGGAAAAGGCCCCCAGGAAAAGCAGTATCAAAATAAACGGGTTGGCAAAGCAGGACAGCAGTTGAATATACCATGCAGGCGGCTTGTCTCGGGCCACCTGATTTTTGCCGTATTGCTCCATCCGCGCCTTCGCTTCGTCTTCGGTCAGACCTTGAGGGCGGGTATTCCATTCTTCCATAACATCTTCTTCCAGCGAGATGGATGCCTGAATGAGGCGCTGCGCGATTTTTTGCGCCAGATCATCTTTGATTTTCGCTTTACGTGCCATTGCAAATTCCTCCTCTCGCAGGTCATCACAGAATCCCTACGGTATCGATTCGTTTTGAACATCAACATAAAAAAGCTCCCCCTGTATTCCAGAGGGAGCCGGAACCGTATACCGATGCCGCTCAAGTCACATACGCATACTTAATAAACCCGCCGCCATCGAATTTTTTCGGGGGAATATAATAAGTCGGGTATCGCTTGAAGAGCGGCAAGCAGACGGCTCTTCCTCAATACAGGATGCTGGCGCCTATGCGGCTGATGGCTACTCGATCCGCTGTCCATGGACATATTCCCCCTTTATCACAGATAATAAAAAACCCTCCAGCAGAGCTAGAGGGCTGAATACGCGCAGAAATAGAGACTACAACGTCTATTGCTCCCCCTAGTCTAGTTTTAGCACTATACAACGTAAAGAGCGGCCGCTCTTAGCCACCTTAAGAAAAGCCTTAATCCGGCAGTTCCTGTTCTACCCATTGGCATCTTTCGATATTTCCGGGCAGTGGCCTATGTTCGTATAGGAGCCTCACCTAACGAGGATTTTATGAAATTTACTTTGTTATCATATGTCTTGTGTTATCCGTTGTCAATGATAAGGAGTGAAATGGAAATATTTATTACCTTCTGCCTCTTCTCCGTTTTCTTGCGCTAGAGCAAAATACATCCTTCTCTTTTACGGAACAGACATGCTTGAATACCGGCACGCAGAAATGTTGATTAATGACCTCGATCTGATGGATCACATCGACCTGCTGCGGATGGTACTTTTTGTTGAAGATATATTGCGGCGGATCGTAAATCGCTTTGCTCGGGCAAAACTCTTCACCGGCGAATTTTTTGTAGTCATGAGACATAAATTCCAGCTCCTCTCACATTAGTGTCGAACCTAATGGCATCATATGCGGGGCTTTTTGGCCTTGATTGGACATCTTCCCGCAGACAGCCACCTAGATTTTGATAGAAGTGGAAGGGGAGGGACATTTGTATGCAAGGGGTTGAAAATAGAGAAAAGATATATGATACTACAGCGAGAGGGCAGGAAGAGGTTCATGAAGCCTCCTGCTCTACGAAGAGCGAAGCGGGGTTGACATCGTTGAAAGTCATCAAATCAGTGCTGGTCTTTCTATTGAGCTTGCTGCTGCTGGCCGGCTGCGGTCTGGACAGCAAGCCGTCCGCCATTCCGGATTCGGGCAAGCAGGAGCTGACCGGCTTCGAAGAGGTTGCGAACTATATCAAGGCGCACCAGCAATTGCCGGATAACTTCATCACCAAGGAGGAAGCCAGGAGGTTGGGCTGGGATGCCCGCCAAGGCAATCTGCACGAGGTAGCTCCGGGCAAAAGCATCGGGGGCGACATCTTCCGCAACCGGGAAGGGAAGCTGCCCAAGAAAAAGGGCAGGATCTGGTATGAAGCGGATATCAACTATACGAAGGGCCACCGGGGGAAGGATAGAATTGTATTTTCCAACGATGGGCTGATCTATAAGACCGAAGATCACTATGAAACGTTCGAACCGATAGAATGAGAAAGGGGGGACGTTCCGTGCGCAACATAGTCGTGGAGGGGAGCTCCATCGAGAGCAAGGAGCAGATGCATGCGTTCCTGCAGGAAGCGCTCGAATTGCCGGAGCATTACGGCCGCAATCTGGACGCGCTATGGGACTGTCTGGCCGGATATGTCGAGCTGCCGCTTACGGTCACTTGGCTCGATTATGAGGCAAGCGAGCAAAGATTGGGCGAGTACGGCCGCAAGCTGTTCGAGCTGTTCGAAGAGGCTGCCGAGGAGATCGAAGGATTTTCATTTGTTGTCAAAGGTTGAATAGACGAACGGAAGGGCCGTCCCAAAACATAAAGAAACCGTTTCCGGGTCAGATGGAGGCATCGCCGACATCATGGCAAGGAACGGTTTTTTTGTGCATTTCGAGAGCCGGTAGCGGTCCAATGAAGCCCCAATTTTCCCGCGAAGAGAGGACGGTCTCCCGCTGTATCAGGATAATGGCGAAAACACGAGCTACAGCGAGGCAGGTAAAGAAAGAACCTTTTGTAATCGCTGCCGTTTCCTCTACTCTTGCCAAAAAGGAATTTTTCTGCCTTTCCGCTTCCTTTACAAAGCGTGGGGGCAAGCGTAATATACGATTCATGAATTTCAGATATTTTCATTTTACAATCGCTGAGTTTCCGCAAGGAAAGCGGGGGAACCAACGGTGCGGCCTGATCGGTGTGAGAGTCGATCAGCGGCACATGGGGTGAATCCTGAGCGCGGCGCCTAGGGCCGCATCACTCAGGTAGGGCGACTCTCACCGCCCGAATCCGACAGCTAACCTCGTAAGCGTTGTTGAGTGCGGCATTCCGCGATCCGCGGCTGCTTCGCTCATGAGGGAGAGGATGATGAACTTGTGACCATTGCGGCCGCAGGGGGGTTCCTCTGGGGCCTTTTTTTATGCCAACTGCACTTGATTGTCTGTATCGCTGAATCCCTGCGTGGCAGGGAGCGGGGGAACCAACCGGATGTCTGCGCACATTCATGGGGTGAATCCCGGGGCATGCGGCGCGAATGATGCGCCATGTCCCGAGGTAGGGCGACTCTCTCGCCCGAATCCGACAGCTAACCTCGCAAGCGTACCGAGAGAGGCAACGAATGTCGTGAAAGACACGGTTATTTTTGCTGTGCCTGGAAGCCGCGGGAAGAGTTCCTCTTGTTGCCGGCTTCTTTTTTGTTGCTGTCTCCGGACGAAGAATCGGAGGAGAGAAGAAATGGATCAACAGGAAGTCGTACTGGTGTCTGCGCCGAATGCCGCAGGCGAAGCGTTCGTCAAGCTGCTGCTGGAGAAGGACATTCCCTTCGCCGCCCTCGCGAACAACCGTAGTGAGCTTAAGCGGATGCGCGCCCTGGGCGCTCGTCATCTGATACTGCTCCATACGGCCGACGAGAAAACCTGGGTCATCCCGCAGCTGGCCGTCGGCAAAATCTTTTTGTTCGAACGAAGCTTGAATCTGTGCTGCCGGTACCTGCAAATCTGCCGGAGCTGGACGTCGAAGCCGATTTATGTCATCACGGCAAATCAAAATCCGCGGCTCGTCTACCGCGGGTTGGGCGCCAACTATGTCATTTATACCGCGAGCCGGAATTATTCGTTTTTGGTAACGGACGATTTCGCCGCTCATTCCTAAGGAGGTATCCGCATGTCTGATCTCGTTATGGCCGTGCTCATTGCTGCGGCATTCGCCCTGTTCTATGGCTTCTTGGCCTGGTGCGGGCGGGTCGTGGATGAAGGAGGAGAGCGAGGATGATCGTCATCGGGATGATTGCAGTCTTTCTCTTCTTGTATTTAGGCTACGCTTTGGTTCACCCGGAGAAATTCTGAAGCAATAGAAGGAAAAAAGGGAGGCAAGCTCTATGGACTGGCTGCAAATCGCCGTCGTGCTGCTGGCGCTGTTATTGCTGGTGAAGCCGCTCGGCACTTATATATACCATGTATTCTCCAATGAGCCCAATCGTACGGACCGATTGTTCGGGCCGGTGGAGAACGCCATTTACAGATTGGGCGGGCTGGCCCGCCGTCCGGATATGAGCTGGAAAAAATACATGTTCAGCCTGCTCGCCACGAATCTGATGCTCGTCGCGGTCAGCTACGTCATCTTGCGGGTGCAGCATCTGCTGCCGCTGAATCCGAACGGAACGGAGCGGATGGAGCACACGCTGGCGTTCAATACGGTCATCAGCTTCATGACCAACACGAATCTCCAGCATTATAGCGGCGAGACGGGATTGTCGTATTTCTCGCAAATGGCGGTGATTACGATGATGATGTTCACTTCCGCCGCAACCGGCTTGACGGTGGGGATCGCGTTCATGCGCGGCTTGACGGGCCGGGCCATCGGGAACTTTTTTACCGATTTCGTCAAGGCGCACACGCGCCTTCTCCTGCCGCTCGCCATCGTGATGACGCTTGTGCTGGGTGTGCTCAAGGTGCCGCAGACGCTCGCTCCCGTGACGGAAGCGGCGACGCTGCAGGGCGGGACGCAGCATATCGCTGTAGGCCCGGTCGCATCGCTCGTGTCCATTAAGCATCTCGGGACGAACGGCGGCGGCTTCTTCGGCGTCAACTCATCGCATCCGTTCGAGAATCCGTCTCCGCTGACGAACGTGCTCGAAATTCTGATGATGTGGTGCATTCCGGCCGCGCTTACTTATACCTTCGGCCGCTTCGCGGGGAACCGGAAGCAGGGATGGGTCATTTTCAGTGCGATGTTCATTCTGTTCCTGCTGTTCTTGAGCCTGGCCTGCTATGCCGAGAGCGCGGGCAATCCCGCATGGAGTGCGCTCGGGGTGGATGCGTCCCAGGGCAATATGGAAGGCAAGGAAGTGCGCTTCGGCATCGCTCAGTCCGCCCTGTTCACCACGGTGACAACCGCCGCGACGACCGGTTCGGTCAACAATATGCACGACACGCTGACCCCGCTCGGCGGATTGGCGCCGCTCGCGCAGATGATGCTGAACTGCGTATTCGGCGGGGACGGCGTCGGACTGGTGAACATGCTGATGTACGCAATCCTTGCGGTGTTCCTCGCCGGACTGATGGTCGGCCGCACGCCCGAGTTTTTGGGACGGAAGATCGAGGCGAAGGAAATGAAGCTGATTGCGATCGCGATCCTGGCGCATCCGCTTATCATATTGGCGCCGACCGCGATTGCGTTCCTTACGGATCTGGGCCGGGGAGCCATTACGAATCCGGGCTTCCACGGGATTACCCAGGTGCTGTACGAGTATACTTCTTCGGCCGCCAACAACGGTTCCGGCTTCGAAGGGCTGGGGGACAACACGCCGTTCTGGAATCTGTCGACCGGGCTCGTCATGCTGCTGGGGCGTTACATCTCGATGATCGCTCTGCTTGCCGTAGCCGGATCGCTGCTGCGCAAGCAGCCGGTTCCCGAGACGGCCGGCACGTTCCGGACCGATAACAAGCTTTTCGTCGGCATTTTGGTCGGAACGGTATTGATTATCGGGGCGCTTACGTTCCTCCCGGCTGCCGTGCTCGGTCCTATCGCGGAGCATCTGACGCTCCGGAATCTGTGAGGTGAATCGGCTATGAATACAACGAATCGCAAGCGCATGCTGACGAAGGATATCGTCAAGCAGGCAGGGAAGGACAGCCTGCGGAAGCTGAATCCGGTGACGATGATGAGAAATCCCGTCTTGTTCGTCGTCGAGGCAGGCACCTTCGTCATCCTGCTGATGCTGTTGTTCCCGGGCTATTTCGGCACGGAGGAGAATATGGGCTTCAATCTGGCCGTGTTCCTGATCCTGCTGCTCACGCTGCTGTTCGCCAATGCCGCGGAGGCGTTGGCGGAAGGGCGGGGCAAGGCTCAGGCGGGCGCTCTGAAAAAATCGAAGCAGGACATCGTGGCGAACAAAGTGACAGAAAACGGCACCGCCGCCGTGGCCGCATCGGAGCTGCGCAAGGGAGATATCGTCCTCGTCTCGCAAGGGGAAGTGATTCCCGGCGACGGAGAAGTTATCGAGGGTCTTGCCTCCGTGGACGAATCCGCGATTACGGGGGAATCGGCTCCCGTCATCAAGGAAGCGGGCGGCGATTTCAGCTCGGTGACCGGCGGCACGCGCGTGGTCAGCGATGCCGTCAAGGTGCGGATCACGAGCGATCCGGGGGATACGTTCCTGGATCGGATGATCTCGCTCGTCGAAGGAGCGAAGCGGCAGAAGACGCCGAATGAGATCGCGCTCAATACGCTGCTGATCAGCTTGACGCTTATTTTCCTGATTGTGGTCGTCACTCTGGCCCCGATCGCGGCTTACCTGAATATTCAGCTCGATGCGGCGGTTCTCATTGCGCTGCTCGTCTGTCTGATTCCGACGACGATCGGCGGGCTGCTGTCCGCCATCGGCGTAGCCGGCATGGACCGGGTAACGCAGTATAATGTGCTGGCGATGTCCGGGAAGGCGGTGGAGGCCGCGGGGGATATCAACACGATGATCCTCGACAAGACCGGCACGATCACCTTCGGCAACCGGATGGCAAGCGAGTTCGTGCCTGTCGGGAATGAACAGATGCGCACCGTGGCCGAATGGGCCGCGATTAGCTCCATGAACGATGATACGCCGGAAGGCCGCTCCGTGCTGGAGTTGATGAAGAAGGAAAATCTTACGTTCGATCCCGCCCTTGCGGAGGGCGGAGAGTGGATTGAATTCCGGGCGGAGACCCGCATGAGCGGCGTCGATCTGAAGGACGGGCGCCACGTGCGCAAGGGAGCCGTCGATGCGGTGAAAAAATGGGCGGCCGCCCAAGGGGGGACGATTCCCGCGGATCTGGACGAGCAGGGGAACCGGATCGCCTCGCAGGGCGGCACCCCGCTCGCGGTTGCGGTAGACGGGCGGATTATCGGACTGATTTATTTGAAGGATACGGTCAAGCCGGGCATGCGCGAACGCTTCGAGCAGCTCCGCAAGATGGGGATCAAGACGATTATGTGCACGGGCGACAACCCGCTGACGGCCGCGACCATCGCCGCCGAAGCCGGCGTGGACGACTTTATCGCGGAGAGCAAGCCCGAGGACAAGATCGCCGTCATCCGCCGGGAGCAGGCGGCCGGCAAGCTGGTCGCCATGACCGGGGACGGCACGAATGACGCGCCGGCGCTGGCCCAGGCCGATGTGGGGCTGGCGATGAACAGCGGGACGATCGCGGCGAAGGAAGCGGCCAATATGATTGATCTCGATTCCGACCCTTCGAAGATCATCGAAGTGGTAGGAATCGGCAAGCAATTGCTCATGACCCGCGGCGCGCTGACCACCTTCAGCATCGCGAATGATATCGCGAAGTATTTCGCGATTATTCCCGCCATGTTCATGGTCGCGATTCCCGAGATGAAGGCGCTGAATGTGATGGGCCTCGGTTCGCCCATGTCGGCAATATTATCGGCATTAATATTTAATGCCATTATTATTCCGCTGCTGATTCCGCTGGCGATGAAGGGCGTCTCCTATCGTCCGGTGAGCTCCGGACGGCTGCTCGGCCGCAACCTGCTCATCTATGGCCTCGGCGGCGTAGCAGCGCCATTCATCGGCATCAAGCTGATTGATCTGGCCGTTCATCTGTGGGTATAACCGAATCGATCGGGAAGGAAGGATGAAATATATGGTGAATTATTCTGTACAGACGGCACAGGAGCCGGGTGCCCGAAGCGGAGCAGCGGCTGTCATCAGTATGGCGCGAATCAGCGTCGTCTTTATCGTGCTGTGCGGCATTCTCTATCCGCTCGCTTGCACCGGACTGCTGCAGGCCTTGGTGCCGGAACGCGCCAACGGAAGCCTTATCCGCGACAGCAGCGGAGCCGTCATCGGCTCCGAGCTGATTGGCCAGCTGTTCGACGATCCGCGCTATTTCCATGGCCGGATTTCAAGCATCGGCTATCAGGCGGAAGCGTCCGGCTCGAATAACTATGCTCCGTCCAATCCGGAGCTGCTGGAACGGATGGAAGCGTCCGTCCGCGCTTGGGAGCGCGGCAATCCGGCGGTGCCGGCCGCGCGGCTGCCGATCGATCTGGTCACCAACTCCGCTTCGGGGCTGGACCCGCATATCACGCCGGAAGCGGCACGGGTTCAGATTCCGCGCATCAGCGGCTTGACCGGAATTGCGCCGGCGGAGCTGGAAAAGCTGGTTGCCGAGCATACAGAAGGACGCGATCTCGGGCTGTTCGGCGAGCCGCGGGTGAATGTGCTGGCCCTGAATCTGGATCTCCGGGCGATGTTGAACCGGTAATCGATAGGCCCTGCGCCGCTTGCCTATACGCGATATGCGTTCGTCGTCCGGGCACGAGCAGGGCCTCCCCCGAAGGAGGGATCACGCGTGGAAGAGGAACGGCGCCAGACGCCGGAGGAACGAGGGTTGCCGCTCCCGAAGCGGCGGCATGGCAGATTGAAGCTGTATATCGGCCCGGTCAATGGCTGCGGGAAGACGTATGAGCTGCTGCAGGAAGGGCAACTGCTGAAGCGCCGGGGCGCCGATGTGGCCATCGCGGGCGGATCGGGGTTATTCCCGGGCGGCCTGGCGGATCCCGGGACCGAGCTTGAATCTATTCCCGGACTTCCGTGGCCGCCAGGGAATGCGGGCAAGCAGGATCTTGACGTGAAGGCGATTCTGGCCCGCCATCCGGACGTGCTGCTCATTGACGGCCTGGCCCATCGCAACCGCCCGGAGGCGCGGCGCCGGACGCGGCTTGACGATATCCGCTGCCTGCTGGCCCACGGCATCAGCGTCATTACGACAGTCAACGTCTATGAGCTGGTCGGGGCGAATGAAGAAGCCCGCGTTTTGCCGGACCTCGCGGGCGAAGCCGCGGTAAGCGCCGATGTGCTGGCGCTGGCCGATGAAGTGAGACTCATCGATGTCACTCCCGAGACGATGCTGGCCCGATTGGCCGCGGCCGCGAGCGCTCGGGAGGAGGGGGCGGAGGTTCGGGATGCCCCCGCGTTCCGGCGCGATCATGTGGCGCTGCTGCGGGAGCTTGCGCTGCGGCTGGTCGCCAAGGACGCGCACGCTTCGCTCGCGCAGCGCCGGGAAGCGAAGGGGATGGACGGCCCGGCCGGTTCGGCGGAGCGCATCCTCGTCGCCGTGCAGTATCACTGGAACGGCTCCCTCTATATTCGCCGCGGCCAGCAGATCGCCAAGCGGCTCAATGGCGATATGCTGGTCGCCGCGTTCCTTCGGCCGGGGAAGAAGCTGTCCCGGGAGGAGCGCGCCTTCCGGCGTGCGATGCGGAAGCTGACGGAGAAGGCAGGCGGACGATTCGAGGAGCGTCCGCTGTCCTCCCGCCGTTCCTTCCCGGAGGCGATCATCCGCTATGCGGCGGAACGGCAGGCGACCCGGCTCGTCTTGGGCCACTCCAAGCAGACCCGGATTCAGGAGCTCTGGCACGGCTCCGCGGTCAATGGCTTGCTGCGGAGGATGGATCGCATCGATCTGTTCTTCATGGCGGATCGTTCCCAATATGAAGGGGAGCGCATGCTGGCAGCCAAGATGAGGGATCCCTCCGCCGCCGGGAGCCAGGGACGGACGGACTCGCGGAGAGGAGAGGTCGCGGGCGCCGCGCCGAAGCGGGGCAGCTTCAAAGTCTATGTCGGGGCCGCTCCGGGCGTGGGCAAGACGTACGCGATGCTGCGCGAGGGCAATGAGCTGCAGCGCAAAGGGCTTCATGTCGCGATTGGACTGCTGGAGACGCACGGCCGTAGCGAGACGCAGGCGCAAGTAGGGAGCCTCGCTACCGTGCCGCGCCGGATTGTCATATACCGGGGAGCGCGCCTCGAGGAGATGGATACGGAGGCGGTGCTGCGATCCCGTCCGGATGTCGTGCTGGTGGACGAACTGGCTCACACCAATGTCCCGGGAAGCGCGCGGAAGAAGCGGTATATGGATGTGCTCGAGCTGCTGAACGCAGGAATTTCCGTCATTTCGACCGTCAACGTGCAGCATCTGGAGAGCCTGAATGATGCCGTAGCGCAGTTGACCGGCATTCGCGTGCGCGAGACGGTGCCGGATCACGTGCTTCATGCGGCGGATGAGGTGCAGCTTATCGACGTGACTCCGCAGATGCTGCGGCAGCGGATGAGGGAGGGGAAAATCTATGCGAAGGAGAAGGTAGAACAGGCATTAAGCCATTTTTTCACAACGGAAAACCTGATCGCCTTGCGGGAGTTGGCTCTGCGGGAGATCGCGGACGATGTCGACGAGCGGCTGGAATCGTGGGCGCGGTCCTCTTCGCTGCGCGGTCCATGGCGCCTGCATGAGGCCATTCTGGTCTGCGTCCCGAATGCGCGGCATGCGGAGACCTTGATTCGCCGCGGATTCCGCATCTCCTGGCGCCTCAAGGCCGAATGGCATGTGATCCATGTCCGGCCCGGAGGAAGGGAGGCCGGGGAGGAAGAGCTCAGCCGGATCACACGGCTCGAGGAGATGACCGTCCGCTTGGGCGGGACGTTCCAGGTTCATGATGCGGCGAAGTCTGAGCGCATACACCAAATCATTCTGCGCCAAGCGGCCGCATGCCGGGCGACGCAGCTCATTGTCGGCCAGCCCGGGAAGCGGACGCTCGCGGAAGAGCTTGTCCGCGGATCGACGGTCCGCTCGCTGCTGCGACATGCCCGCGATATGGATGTGCTGGTCGTGTCCTGTCAATGGCATGGCGGCTGATGAATAGGAATACTATAGTTATAGCGAAATCTAAGCTTCATGTGTCGGACGCTGCTGTTGAAATGCCGATGAAACGCCGTCTGCCACTATCGCTATGCTTAAGTGCAGGAAGCTTGTAAGGAAAGGAAGAGATCGAATGTTGAGTATCGAAGCGTTGGATCATCTCGTCTTGACCGTAAAAGATATCGAAAAAACGATTCATTTCTATCATCATGTGCTGAATATGGAAGTCGTTACCTTCGGCGACAACCGGAAGGCGCTGCGGTTCGGCAGACAGAAATTCAATCTGCATGAAGTGGGCCAGGACATCGAGCCGAGGGCGAGGAAGCCGGTTCCGGGCTCTGCCGACGTATGCCTCATAACGAAGATGTCCATCGAACAGGTCATTGAGCATCTGGAATCATGCGGCGTTCCGATAGAGGAGGGGCCGGTGGTTCGCACCGGGGCCGTCGGCCGCATCATCTCGGTCTATGTGCGGGATCCGGATGAAAACCTGATTGAGATATCCGTCTATGTGGATAAATGAGATCTGATCCGGAAGCATCCCGTGTCTGTCTCGTTTATTTGCGGGAATAATCATCGCCTCCGCCTCATATGGTTCAAGTGATTTGTACGGGGAGATAACCTGCAGATATCCTCAATGGTTCGTCCGGGGAAGATGCCAGGCTACAACAAATTGAGGCGGAGGTGGTTAACGGGTGCAACACAATCTGAAGCAAGCGCAGCCGGAATGCATCCCGCATCCGATTCGGAAAAGTGACGGCGCCGGTGCAACCGATTATGGCCCGCGCGATGTGATGCGCGATCGGGAGAACCCGGATATGTTCGTGCCGCCGGTTACGGACGAGGGACTGGTGCCGAACTTGAAGTTCTCGTTCTCCGACGCGCATATGCAGCTGAATCAGGGAGGATGGTCCCGCGAGATTACGGTGCGGGAGCTGCCGGTCGCGAAGACGCTGGCCGGCGTGAACATGCGTCTTACGCCGGGAGGGGTAAGAGAGCTCCATTGGCATCAGCAGGCCGAATGGGCCTTCATGATATTGGGCCGGGCGAGGATTACGGCGGTTGATCAGAACGGCCGCAATTTTATTGCCGATGTCGGTCCGGGCGATCTGTGGTATTTCCCCCCGGGCATTCCTCATTCGATTCAGGGGCTGGAGGAAGGCTGCGAGTTCCTGCTTGTCTTCGATGACGGCAATTTCTCCGATCTGAACACCCTGTCGATCTCCGATTGGTTCGCGCACACCCCGAAGGAAGTGCTGTCGGCCAATTTCGGAGTGCCGATCAGCGCATTTAAGCATGTGCCGGCCGAACAATTGTATATTTTCCAGGACGAGGTTCCGGGTCCGATCTCGGAGGAGCAAGTGCCGGACCCGAACGGCGCCGTCGAGCGGAGCTTCGTGCACCGTCTGCTCGCCCAGCCTCCGCTGACGACGCCGGGAGGCTCCGTCCGCATCGTCGATTCCTCCAACTTTCCCGTATCCGTGACGGTGGCCGCCGCCCTGGTGGAGATTAAGCCCGGCGCGATGAGGGAGCTGCACTGGCATCCGAATAATGACGAATGGCAGTACTATCTTAGCGGTCAAGGAAGAATGACGGTCTTCGCGGGCAACGGCTCGGCACGGACGTTCAATTACCGGGCGGGCGACGTCGGATACGTTCCGTTCGCATTCGGCCACTATATTCAGAACACGGGCACGGACAGCTTGTGGTTCCTGGAAATGTTCAAGAGCGACCGCTTCGCCGACGTGTCTCTCAACCAATGGATGGCGCTGACGCCGCATGATCTGGTGAGAGACAATGTCTATGGCTCGCCGGAGCTGATGAAGGCGCTCCGCAAGACGAAATGGCCTGTCGTCAAGTATCCGGGAATTCCGCCGGTGATTGAGCAGGATTAGGCGGGCCGGGATGTTACTCCTGCCGGGAGGGCGCGGCCGCCGCTCCGGTCACGGTCAGCTTCGGATCGAACTCTACCTCGGGATAAGGAGGCGCCGGCCCGTCCAGCAGCGGCGCTTCCTTGCCGAGCAGGTAGCGGTCGAAGAAGGAGCGGACATAGTCACGGTTAATGCGCACGGATTGGTCCGCGGACACCTCCTTGGCGAACAGCGGAGACAGGAGCGCGGCATCCGCGAAGCGCTGATGGAAGAAGCCCTTGACGGTCAAGTAGTAGCGGTCGGCAGCGCTTTTCTCGAAGACGGACTGCAGATCGGGAATATATTCCTCGTAGAACAGCTTCTCCCGCGTGCCTTGGCCGATCCCTCCGTCTTCGGCGGATTGCTTCCCTTCAAGCTGCTCCCGGATCATGTCCGCCGTATCGGATGTCAGCATATACATGAACGGCTGCTTCAGGCCCGTGTGCGCCACGTTGCCCCAGAAGCCGCCTTCCAGGCTTACCCCGGCCTTGAAGCGGCTGTCCTTGGCCAAGGTCTCGGCCGTCTTCGCCCCGCCGTAGGAATGTCCGAAAATGCCGGCCCGATCGAGGTCGATCTTGCCGCGCAGCAGATGGTCCGCATCGCCCGTGCCGGTGTTCCATCCGGCCAGCGTGTCGAGCACGAAGCGGGCATCGTCGGAACGAATGTCAGTCCCGGTCACATTCGCTTCATACTGCGCCGCGGAAGCAGGGTACTCCGGATCGGGGCGGTACAGCACGCTCCTCCCAGCGGGGAAATTCACCTTCGAGGACGTGTACGGGTGATCGATGCCGACGACGATATATCCGTTGCTGGCCAGCTCTTCGACGATCGTCATGCTCTGGTAGCGCGTGGAACGAATCCCGGGAGAGAACAGCAGCACCGGATACTTCGGCTGCGCGTCCGAGACGGCGGCTCCCTCGACCGTATGGGCCGGGATGGCGTCCAAATATCCGAACAAGGACGGCGGGAAGCCGAAGACAAGACTCATGGCTTCGGCCACTTCCTTCGGATAGGGCGTGCGCGGCAGCTTGGCTGCCGCATCCGGATCGGCCGGGTACCAGACGGTGATCATCAATTCCCTGTTATCGCCCTTTTCGTCAGTATAGGTCTCCTCGCGGCTCGGATCGGCCAGGTGATAGGATGCGGTGCCGATCGCATAGGAGCCTGTCGGTTCCGGGAGGGCGAAGACCGGGAACAGATACGTCAAATAGGCGGAAGCCCCGGACAAGGCCAGCACGAGCAGCGACAGCGCCGCGATCGTGATGCGGGCCGGGCGGTGGCGCCCACCGCCGCGAATGAGTCGGGTGAGCAGCATTAGGCCTAGAATCAAAGCCAGGATATAGGCGGGAAGCATCTGCAGCCGAAGCGGGCCGATGCCGGCATGCAGCAGACATGCGGCAGCAAGCACGGACAGCGCCGACGCATCCCGCCGCTTGTCCTTTCTCCCGAAGCAGATCCAAGCGGCCGCCAGCAGGTTGGCGGCGATGACGGCAAGTTCCAATCCTCTCATGTTACATACCTCCAGTGCGACGAACTCGCTCCCGAATTCAGGGAACGGGTTCATCTGCCCGCCAATGGCATCCGCGCCAAGCGCCAGCAGATCCCCGAGCGTCTCCCCATAATAGAAAATCCGCTCCGGCCGGGCCGGAATCTCGACTTCATGCCCCGTCCAATCTCTTACGCGCGTCCGGCTTCTCATGGAACGGGCATATTGTCGCGGCGTCACCCCCGTGGTCTGCCGGAAGCGGCGGTTGAAGTAATATTCATCGGAGAACCCGACTTGGCGTGCGATCTCCCGCAGCGGATCCTGCGATGCGATCAAGAGCTGCTTGGAGCGGTTGATGCGCAGCTCGGTCACATAATCGAGCGGCTTTTTGCCGGTCAACTCCCGGAAGAGAGCCGTATATTGCCACTGTGGCAGCCGGGCCATCTCGGCAGGCTGCCGGACCGTTACCGGCTCCGCATAATTGCCCTGCAGAGAAGAGAGCGTATCCTCGACCGACTGGGCGGGGTTCGGCGCATGTTCGGAGCGGCAGTTCTGCTCGAGCAGAAACATAAGCAGCTCCTGAAAGCGAAGCTGCCGCCGGAAGGACTCCACATCGGAACGATGTTGACTCCCCGCGTATAATGTTCCACGATACGGATTAGCCGCGAGAACGGATAGGCCGCAAGCGCATAGCGATTCGGCATCAGGCTGGCCGCATAAGGCGTATGGCGGGAATGTCCTGCCCGGATGGCGGCGAAGGCGAGCCGGTAGAAGCGGACGGCGTTATCGTATCCGTTGCTGATGCGGGCCGTGCTTCCAGGCGCCAGGAGATAGCATTTGTGAGCGCCGGCATGGAAGGGACGGCTATCCACGGCGAGGCTTCCCGAGCCGCTGGTAAAATAAGAAATGAATGGCTGTTCTCCGTATGGATGTCGCCGGTCTATCCGACAGGACGTTCGAACAGCTCGATCTTGAATAAATGAAAGAGCAAAGAGCGGAGTGGAGCGGAAGCGTTATTCTCATCAACCATCAACATGCTGCCACTCTCTAATTGATAATGATTATCAGTGATTATTGTAGTCGAAAAGTACAGGCTTTTCAATGACGAGTGAAAAGAGGCGGATTTTATTTTGTGCAAAAGAAAAGGGGAAGAACGAAAGGGAGAGGAAAGCCGTCCATATGGCCGATAGGCCGCGGCTGAAGGAGTTGCCCGGAAACCCGTCCGCCGGCGGGGGATGAAGGGCCTTCGATTTTGTGCAAAAAATCGCTTTCGTTTGTCCATTGTCACCGCTGTGTGATCGCCCTAGAATGATATTGATGAAAATGAGAATCAATATCACAAAAATCATAAGGGTGACAGGCATGAATCAAGCAGCAAACGCGTTGCGCAAGGAAACCGTCCCGGAGAAAGTCGAATTCCGGTCGCGTCCGTGGGCGGGCGTCATCATTATTTTAGGCGGCCTGATTGCGTTGGCATTCGGCTTCGTCTTATCGATATCGTTCGGAGCGGCGGATATCAAGTTCGCGACCGTATGGGAAGCGATCTTCCGCTTCAATCCCGATGTGACGCAGCATCAGATTATTCAAGAGCTCCGATTGCCGCGCGTCTTGGGCGGGGCCATGGTCGGAGCTTGCTTCGCTGTGGCCGGAGCCATCATGCAAGGCATGACCCGGAACCCGCTGGCGGATTCCGGACTGCTGGGGCTCAATGCCGGGGCCGGATTTATGCTGGCCATCTGCTTCGCTTTTTTCCCGGGCTTGCCGTTCATGTATCTGATTATGTACGGCTTTCTGGGCGCCGGACTCGGGGCCGGGCTCGTCTATGGCATAGGATCGCTGGCCAAGGGCGGGCTGACGCCGGTGCTCCTTGTGCTGGCCGGAGCGGCGCTGAGCGCGCTGCTGTCGGCCCTGAGCGAAGGAATCGCGCTCTACTTCAAGATCGGGCAGGATCTGTCCTTCTGGTATGCGGGCGGCGTGGCCGGGACGAAATGGTTCCAGCTCAAAATTATGTTCCCCTGGATAGCGGCCGCGCTGATCGGCGCGATCGCCATCTCGCGCTCGATTACGATGCTTAGTCTGGGCGACGAGATCGCGAAGGGGCTCGGGCAGCGCACCGGACTGGTGAAGCTGGCGGGGACGGTCATTGTCCTGATTCTGGCCGGGGCGGCCGTGTCCGTTGTCGGAGCGGTCGGCTTCGTCGGACTCATTATCCCTCATCTGGCGCGTTATCTGGTCGGCGTCGACTATCGCTGGATTATTCCTTGCTCGGCGGTATTCGGCAGCCTGCTCGTCGTATTCGCCGATCTGGCCTCGAGAATGATCAATCCGCCGTTCGAGACGCCTGTCAGCGCGCTGATTGCGCTTATCGGCGTTCCGTTCTTCCTCTTCCTGGCGCGTAAAGAAAGAAGGGAGCTGTAAGCAAAATGGCACAGATTACATCATTCACGCCCGAGCGCCGCAAGCGACACCGGAGCCTTGCGATTATGGCCATATTGGGAATTTTGATTGTTGTAATGTTCATTGTCAGCATGAATACCGGATTCATCCGGCTGTCTCCGCTGGATCTGGCCCGCACCTTGTTCGGAGCGGGAACCGACAAGCAGCAATTGATTCTATTCGAATTCCGGCTGCCGCGGATTGTTCTCTCCTTGCTTATCGGAGCAGGCCTGGCCGTATCGGGCTGCGTCATGCAAGGCATCTCCCGCAATGCGCTGGCCGACCCGGGCATTCTCGGCATCAACGCCGGCGCCGGACTCATCGTGATGCTGTTCATCTCGTTCTATCCGACGACGGCTGCGGCTCCGGTGTTCCTGCTGCCGGTCCTGGCTTGGATTGGCGCGGGATTGACGGCCGCCCTTATCTGCGCGCTTGCCTATAAGCGCCATGAAGGGATGCGGCCGACGCGCCTGCTGCTGACGGGCGTGGCGGTGGCGGCGGGCATCAGCGCCGCCATGATCGTGCTGACGCTGCGGCTGAGCCCGGAGAAGTATCAATTCGTGGCGACCTGGCTGTCGGGCAGCATCTGGGGAACGAACTGGAAGTTCGTGCTGGCGCTGCTTCCGTTCATCATTGTGCTGATGCCCTATATATTCTGCAAGGCGCGCGTCATGAATGTGCTGAATCTGGGGGAGCAGACGGCGACCGGGCTCGGCGCGAATGTGTCGCGCGAGCAGCTGAAGCTGCTCGGGGCGGCGGTCGGCCTTGCCGGCTCCAGCGTCGCCGTGAGCGGGGGCATCGGCTTCGTCGGGCTGATCGGCCCGCATCTGGCCCGGCGCCTCGTCGGACCGAAGCACCAACTCCTGCTGCCGACATCCGCGCTGACCGGCGCGTTGCTTGTGCTGGCCGCAGATACGATCGGCCGCTGGATTTTGCAGCCGTCCGAGGTGCCGACAGGCATCGTGGTCGCGGTTATCGGCGCCCCTTATTTTCTCTATCTGCTTGCGGGGTCCAAAGCGTAGGCAAGCGACGGACAGAAGTCCCGATCATGAAGGAAAAGAGAGGTTATCACTGTGCTGCGTCGATTTTTTGCTTACTATCAGCCCTATAAATGGCTGTTCATTCTTGATTTCTCCTGTGCCATCCTGGCCGCTTTGCTGGAGCTGGCTTTTCCGGTCGCCGTCAACGGCGTCGTCGATCAGCTGCTTCCGAGCGGCAACTGGAGGTGGATTCTGTTTGCCTGCCTCGGGCTGCTGGGCATTTATGTCGTCAGTGCCGGGCTGCACTTCGTCGTTACCTACTGGGGGCACAAGCTGGGCATCAACATTGAGACGGATATGCGCAAAAAGCTGTTCGATCATGTGCAGAAGCTGTCCTTCCGCTTCTTCGACAACAACAAGACGGGCCATCTCGTGTCCCGCATGACGAACGATCTGATGGACATCGGCGAGATTGCGCATCACGGGCCGGAGGATCTCTTCATCGCCGTCATGACGCTGGCGGGGGCCTTCGGCATTATGCTGAGCATCAACTGGGAGTTGGCCGTGCTGACCTTCATCATCGTGCCGCTCATGATTTATTTGTCGCTCTATTTCAGCCGCAAAATGTCGCGAGCCTTCAAGCGAACGTTCGCCGATATCGCCGACTATAACACGCGGGTGGAGAACAACGTGAGCGGCATCCGGGTCGTTCAGGCGTTCGCCAACGAGAAGCATGAGATTCGCCGCTTCGCCGAGAACAACGCCCGCTTCCGGTTGACGAAGCTCGTCACGTACAAGATCATGGCCTGGAACTCCTCGATCAGCTTCATTCTGATGAAGCTCATCTCGCTGTTCGTGCTCTTATGCGGCACATGGTATGTCATCAACGAGCAGATGACGTACGGGGAATTCATTGCCTTCGTTATGCTGAGTAACGTATTTCTGGGCCCGATCAAGCAGATCAACGCGGTCATCGAAATGTATCCGAAGGGGATCGCCGGCTTCAAGCGCTATCTTGAGTTATTGGAGACGGCTCCCGATATCGCCGACGCTCCCGATGCCCGGCCAATTGGCAAGCCGAAGGGGGATATTCGCTACAGCGGCGTCAGCTTCGGCTATGAGAACAAGGAGAGGATTTTGAACGGCATCGACTTGACCATTCGGGCGGGAGAGACCGTCGCGCTCGTCGGCCCGTCCGGCGCAGGCAAGACGACGCTATGCAGCCTGCTGCCGCGCTTCTATGAGATAGACGAGGGCTCGATATCGATCGATGGGACAGATATCCGGAAAATAACGCTCGAATCGCTCCGTTCCCATATCGGGATCGTGCAGCAGGACGTATTCCTGTTCGACGGCACGATTCGGGAAAATATCGCGTACGGCAAGCTCGGCGCGAGCGAGGAAGAAATATGGGAAGCCGCGCGGCAGGCGCAACTGGAGGAGCTGATCCTGTCGCTGGAGGAAGGAATGGATACGCTTATTGGCGAGCGCGGCGTCAAGCTGTCGGGCGGTCAGAAGCAACGCTTGTCGATTGCCCGCATGTTCCTGAAGAATCCGGCCATTCTCATTCTGGACGAAGCGACGTCGGCGCTGGATACGGAGACCGAGGCGGCGATTCAGGAGGCGCTGTCCGCGCTGTCGCAGGGAAGGACGACGCTCGTCATCGCGCATCGGCTGGCCACGATCAAGAATGCCGATCGGATCGTCGTCGTCACCGAGCAAGGCATTACGGAGCAAGGAAAGCATGATGAGCTGTTGGCCGCTCGGGGCATCTACTGCCGGCTGCATCAGGCTCAGTTCGGGGCTGGCATGCTGATTTCATAGATTGTAGAGGTGCTGAGAACCGGTCTTTTTGAATACATATTTCACGAATTATATCGTATAGAATGCCGTAGCGAAGGGAGCGGAACGAAGATGAAGGAACGGCTTCAGACACAGAAGCTCGACATTGGTTACAGCGAGAGGGCGATTGTGCAAAACTTGAACTTGTCCATTCCGCACGGCAAAATAACGGCCCTCGTCGGAGCGAACGGCTCAGGAAAATCCACGATTCTGAAAGCGATGGCCCGCATTATGCGGCCCAGCTCGGGGGGCGTGCTGCTGGACGGCCGATCCATTCACTCGATGTCGGCGCTACTGTGAGACAGCCCCGCCTTGCTTCTAACCGCTCGACTTGCCGAAAAACTGCGAAATTACAGTTTTCCATTCTGACGTCGACTTCGTTACCGGCATTCCTGCAAAACGGCAGGAATTTCTGCCACGACAATGGGTTGAAAGCAAAAATCCGCGCAAAGGATGTACTTTTGCAGGAATTTCATCAGGGAGGGGCTGAAATAGCGTAAATTCCTGCACAAATGCAGGATTGGCTGTCTCAACCATCTTCCGCCGCCTGTCCCGCTGGTCGTCCTGCTAATTGTAGTCGTCCTGTCTGAACGTCCCGCCGCCGCTTTTCCCGCATCTACCTTCTCTGTAGTCCCGTCTTGCCCTGCGTCATGATTCAAGGCCAAAGGGACACTTGATGATTTAAATCCGCCGGCCGTATGTGCGCAAATAATCCTCCACGTCATTGTACGCTCCTGTCTGATTGGCGTATTTGACGTAGTTCTTCGCTTTGCGCAGCCATTCGAGCGTAGACGGGCGCGCGGTCTCCAGCAGCGCTTCGAAATCGTTCAATTTTTGCATGAGCCGATGGATGTGATCCGCATCCGCTGCTTCGGACAATCGCCTGCGCTTATCGCAAAGATTATCGATGAGTCTTTGTCCGGCATCACAGCGATCTTCCGCCGCCATGCCACGGATCAGGGCTTTGCCGGCGACGTATGAACACTACCTGGTACGGGCCGTCAGCTAACGGCGGAAGGGGATGGAGATGAGAGAGACATGATAGTCAGGTTCGCGACTTATCCGGAAGCGGTGCAGGCGTTTGCCGGGGAGCGGCGGTCACGGTCGTCAAGGACAAGCCCCGCTCCGCCGTGTATCGCTTGGATCGAACGGACGATTCCTTTTATGTCAAGGTGACCGCTGCGGGGCAGATGGAGAAGGAGGCGCGGATGACGGCCTATCTGTCGAAGATAGGCGCGTGCCCGAACGTCAGATTGTATATGACCGATGCTTCCAGGGATTATCTCATCACCGATCGGATCATCGGAAGGGATGCGGCCAGCTCCGAATATCTCGCTGAGCCATCCCGCTTGTGCGACATCTTTGCCGACAGCTTGTCCTATTTCCATCGGCTTCCCGATACGGACTGCCCCTTCACGAACGGATTGGAGGAAATGGTCAGCCGGGCGGAGGAGAATTACCGGAGCGGCAAGGCGGAGTTGAGCCTGCTTCGTTACGCGGGATATGCAAGCGTCGATGCCGCTTATCAGGATATGATCGCTCTATACAGCGTCGCATCCGGCTGCGGGGGAACAGACGCTCATCCATGGCGATTATTGCCTGCCGAATCTGATGCTGGATCAATTCGCGCGGAGCGGTTACATTGATGTGGGCTACGGAGGATTAGGCGTTCCGCATTATGATCTGTTCTGGGCGCTATGGTCGCGGCAATTTTACGAACGGCAGGATCACAAGCCGAACGGAGGAGGGTAGCGGATTGGGGACCGTCGCGAAGAAGCATTTTGACTATGGAGAGCGGGAAATCAATTACTTGCGATGCGCCGATGCGGCGCTGGGGGCTGCGATGGCCCGGCTCGGCCGGGTGGAGCGGGTCATTATGCCCGATCCGTTCGCCGCGCTCGTCCACGCTATCGTGGGGCAGTTGGTCTCCGTGAAGGCGGCCAACACCGTCTGGGAGCGGATGCAGGAGCGATTGGGGGAGATCTCTCCCCGGAATCTCGCAGCGCAGCCGGCTGAACGGATTCAAGGCTGCGGCATGCCAATGACGAAGGCGGAGCGCATTCAGGAGATTGCCCGGCTGGTCGCGAATGGCGAATTCGACCTGCAGGAGCTGCGGCGCTTATCCGATGCGGAGGCCACTACGCGCTTAATGACGCTGCCCGGAGTCGGGAAGTGGACGTCCGAGATGCTGCTGATCCACGCTTTGGAGCGGCCCGATGTCGTAAGCTGGGGCGATATCGCCATTCGCCGCGGCATGATGGCCTTATATGGGCTTGACGCGATGACGAAGGCGCAGTTCGATCGGTATCGGAGGGCGTAGTCGCCGTATGGCTCGGTCGCTTCCATTTACTTGTGGGCTGTGGCTTATGAATAAGCGGTTGGCTCATGGCGGTGCGGCGGTCAGGAACGTGCGGACGGAAGGAATAAGCAAGCGGGAGGAGATCGAAGATGGAGACCACGATTCGGGCACAGATTATGGCGATGGCGGATGAGAAATACCGGCAATTTAGCGCTTCCCTGATTCCGAATATCAATAATGTCGTCGGCGTGCGGCTGCCGGAACTGCGCAAGCTCGCCCGGAGTATCGCGAAGGGCGACTGGCGGGCTTATTTGGCGCAGGCGGACAGCGATTATTTCGAGGAAGTGATGCTGCAGGGCATGGTCATTGGCTGCGCCAAGGCAGATGTGGAGGAGATTCTCCGTCACGTCTCTGCGTTCGTGCCCAAAATCGACAACTGGTCCGTATGCGACAGCTTCTGCTCGGGGTTAAAAATCGCCTCTTCCCATCAAGAGCGGGTCTGGGAATTCATTCAGCCTTACCTCGAATCGGACAAGGAATACGAGATTCGCTTCGGCGTCGTGATGCTCCTGAATTATTATGTCGATGAACCCTATATTCACCGTGTGCTGGAGCGGCTGGACCGGATTAAGCACGAGGGCTACTACGTCAAGATGGCGGTAGCCTGGGCCGTGTCCATCTGCTTCGTGAAGCTGCCGGACATCACAATGGACTATTTGCGAGGCAATTCGCTTGACGACTTCACTTACAACAAAGCGCTGCAAAAGATTACGGAGTCCTATCGCGTCGCTCCGGAGACGAAAGCGCTGATTCGAAGCATGAAGCGGAAATAAGGAGCTGTGCCGCGGTGCGCTCGGCTCTGCGCCGATAACTTGCGGCGACAAGGGCAAGGCTGCGGCACAATTCATCGGCATGAAACGCGAAGAAGCAGAGACATTCCGCCACGCTGCACGTTGCCGACACGGCTCTGCTTCTTTTTTTACCCCGGTCATATCTTCGGCGCATGGGCTGACGCACAGAGCGTCAAGGCTCGAATCCCGCCTGGCTGATGTACAGCTCCTCCTCGGAGAAATGCCGCCGCAGCCGATCGTAGACGATGCGGTAGGCGGAGGGATGATACCATTCCTCCAATCCCAGCTTCCGGTACAACGCTTGCATGTTCAATTGGCGGGTTCTCTTGCCGCCGCTCCCGTCGCCCATAAAATAATCGTCGATGCATACCCGGTTCACGAGCGGGCGCAGCACGGCCCCGAACGCTTCGCTGCTCGGCAGCACCGGCGCGATCGTGGCCTGGGCCGGCACCCCGGCTTCCGCCAGCAGCTCGAGCGTCTTGAGCCGTGCCGGAATGGGGGGAGCTTGGGGGGAGAAGTGCTTGCGTATCTCTTCCAGATCCGTCTCCACCGTCATGCTGACGCGAACGGCATCGCCAAGGCGGACGAGCAGATCGATATCTCTGTGCACGAGCGGGCTGCGCGTCTGCACGAGCAGGAAGTCGGGGGGACACTCGGCCATAATCTCCAGCAGCGACCGGGTAATCCGCTCTTTATGCTCGATCGGCTGATACGGATCGGTGCTGGATGACATGAAGATGGTGACAGGCCCTTTCTCCTTCGCCCGGCGGTATTCCTTCCGGAACAGCTCCGCCGCGTTCTGCTTGACATCGATCCAGCTTCCCCATTCCTCTTCGCGGTAGATGGATACCGGCATGCGGCGCACATAGCAATAGGAACAGCCGAACGCGCACCCTGTGTAGGGATTAAGCGAGTAGCTGTAGCCCGACAGGAATCCGGTGCCTTTATTGAGAATGGTCTTCGGCGATTTGTAAGCGCAACCCGGCTTCATGTCCGTCCTCCTTTACTTCGCATCATGGAAGATGATGCCCAGCGCTCCAGGAATTCGGCCAGCCGTTCCGGATATGCCGCGCCGCCGCGTCCGAGCCGCTCGAGCCAGTCATTGGCTATGCGGGCCAGCTCCGGGTACAGCGATTCTCTGAGCTGCTGCAGCAGCGGAAGCGGCGCATCATAATATTTGTATTCCCCGATTCCGAAGCGGTATCTCGCCATGGAGATCGTCTTGCGGAAGTTCGCTTCCTCCGGATAGGTGCCGATAATATGCTCGCAGGCGGCTGCATCGAGCACCGCAGGAAGCTTCGCATAGCCGTGCTCGTCCAGCGAGCGCCGGACGGAGCTCCAGTCAAGCCGCGACATCCGTTGTGCCAGGCGGTCAAGCATGCATCCGCCCTCCTTCTGCCGACAGGACGTCCCGTTCCAGCCGCAGCAGCTTCGCTTTCATGTCCAGGCCGCCGCGGTAGCCCGTCAGCGCTCCGTCCTTGCCGATGACGCGGTGGCAAGGCACGGTGATAAGGACGGGATTGGCCCCGATGGCCGTTCCGACGGCCCGTACAGCCGACGGACGCTGAAGCTGCTCGGCAAGCTCCGAATAGGAGAGCGTCTCTCCATATGGAATGCCGCAGAGCGCACGCCAGACCGCCATTTGAAAAGGCGTTCCCTGCAAGTCCAACGGCATGGCGAAGCTGCGCTGCTTGCCCTGCAAAAAGCCGGCAAGCTCCTCCGCATAGGGCTGCAGCTTCCCGTCATCCCGCTGCAGCAGTCTGGCCGGCCAGCGGCGGCCTGCCCATTCGGCGATGGCATCGAGCGGCTGGCCCGGAGAGCCGACATAACAAAGTCCGGTGTCTGTCGCCGCAAGGATAAGATTCCACTCCTCGCATTCGACAGCGGACCAATAGATCGGCGTATCAGCTTTCTTTTCCATAATCGCTATCCTCCTCCGTATCCGCCTGCCGCTTCCGGTACTCGGCCGGAGTGCACCCGGCGGTCTGTTTGAACAAGGTAATGAAGTAGGGGGGATTGGACAACCCGACGGACTGCCCGACCTCGGCGATGGCCAGCTTCGTTGATCGAAGCAGTTCCTTGGCTTGCCCAATCCGCCGCCGCTGGACATATTCAACCGGGGTCATGCCCATGATTTTTTTGAAAATCCGGTGCAAATGATAGGGACTTCCGTGGCTAATCTCGGCCAGGCGGCGGAGTGTTAGCTTCTCCGCATAATTCCGGTCGATATACGCGGTCACTATCGCAATCCATTCGTCATCCGGCAGCCGCTGTCCGGTCGGCTTGCAGCGCTTGCATGGGCGGTAGCGGGCGGAGAGCGCCGCTTCCGGACTGCGGAAGAAGCCGACATTCTCGCGCTTGGGCGGCCTGGACTTGCAGGAAGGGCGGCAAAATATGCCCGTCGACTTCACGGCGTACCAGAATTGTCCGTCATAAGCGCTGTTATTGCTGACGATGGCCTGCCACATTTCATCGGTTACCGACTCCGGCATGGGCGTTCACCTCCACCCCTAGTATATCCTTCGCACGTTTGTACGCAAATAAGAATAGAATAGCAAGATAACGAAATTGGATATATCAATTATACTTCAGATCCTGCCCGGTACGGCAACGCCAGATGCTTCCGATTCAGGGACGGGAGCGGTCAAGGAATATCCCTGTGCTGCCATGTCACTAGATTGCGGTGGGATGATGGACAAGACCAAAATATTAATTATCGAAGACGAGGAAGCGATTGCCGATCTGCTCAACGGATACCGCCAATCTCCCTATAGGTCAAGGAGTCGTATATGTTCAGAGTTCCTTTTACCAATCTCCCCGTAGGTCAGGAAACTCGTATATCCTCGGATTCTATTATCTAGTTATGGAACCGATGAATCGTTTATTTCCATGTTGAGCCTGCCTTAATGCTGACACATTCCCCCTGTATTGTATGGATTGTAGCCGCCGCAACGTATGACAAAGGGTTCTCGTACGGATAGCGGCAGGAAAAAAACAGGATTGCAGCAGCAATCACCATCAGGAGGAGATTCATATGAAAAAAAGATTGACCGCAGGTATCGCATCGTTAGCTGTTTTTGCTATGGCCGGCTCGGCCTATGCGGCGGAAGTTCCGAGCGGCACCATCGCCAGCAAAATGGTGAAGGCGTCTGCGGCAGAAGCGAATGGGAAGGCCGCGAATCACGGATTTCAGGCGCAGCTTCAAGTAACGTCCGCATCGTCAACGATCCGAGCAGAAGCCGTGTCCGGCGGTCAAGCCAAGCGGCAGATGCTCAGCAAAAATATAGCCGGTGATGGCGCCGAGATCGCGGTGAGCGTGACAAGCCTGGAAGAGCTGGCGAAGGAAAAGGGCATCACCGTGGAGGAACTGATTGCTCAATTGAAGCGGGAAGCGAAGACAAGCAAGAGTGGACCGGTGATGATGAAGAAGAATTAAAGGATACCAAGCCTCTGGCCGTGATAGTGCCGGAGGCTTTTTTTCATAGGAGGCATGGAACGGTCTATCTTATTAGAAAAACGTTTAATAATTGCCTATTTGTGAACGGGGTGCTGCCTGAATCCGCACTCTGTCACGGGACAATACGTCCGCAAGCATGTGCGAATGTAACGGCGTCTCATGGAATAACAGCCAGACCTGCGAAGGGACTGGCTGTTATTTTTTTGCTATCCGGTGCGGAGCTTTTTGCGAAGCTGCTTTAAGGGTTGGTTTCTTCTTCCGTTCATGCGCATGCGCTGCTGCGTTAATCCGACGGCTGCCGCTCCGACGCCAATCGCCAATAAAGACCAAAGCGTTTTCCGATTATTCCAATTTTTCAAAAAACCAAACACTCCGTTCATCCCCATCCCACCCCCTTAATGGACACTTGAATAATGGCATTCGCACACCGTTTTTATTGTGCTCCGGCATCGGCGGCCGCATGCAAGGAATGCTTTCCGTCTTCAGCGGCTTATGGAAACAACGCATTGGGGCCAAGGCTCGGCTGTCATAATTTTGGCATCATGGGGAACGCTAGATTGTGCAGGATGATCGGATTCGGCAGGAGGAGTTCCCATGAAAAACCGCTTGATCGCCCTTATCGTCTTCGCTTTACTATGCTCGTGCTTGCCAGCGATCAGCCGGGCGGACAACGTTGCGGAACAGAAAGCGGCAGCCGCATTTATCCGCGGCAATGATCTGTGGATTGCGATCGGCTCCGAGGAGAAGCGGCTGACCCGCGGAGAATTTATCCGAAATCCGCGCTGGTCCCATGATGGGAGCTGGCTGGCCTTCTCGAAGGGCAAGGAGGAGAAGGAAATATGGCTGTATCATGCCGCGACGGGCAAGATGCGCCAGGCGGGCCAGGGGTATAACGTACAGTGGTCGCCATCGCGCAACGTCTTGGCTTTCCAATCGCAAGAAGCTCGTCGCACTCTGTACGTCATCGATGCGGAAGGCAAGCGGAAGCCGCAGCGCATCGCGGAACATGCCGGCAACTTTTCCTGGAAGCCGGATGGCGCAAGTCTGCTATACTCTGTGGAAGCTCGCCTGCTGGGGACGGAACATGGTCGGATATCGGATTGTATACCGTGAGTCTGCACCCGGACGGACGCAGCGAGTTATTTTATACCATCAAAAGCCAAGCACAGGACTTCTTCGCGGTCACGACAAGCCGCTTCAAATGGTCGGCGGACGGAAAATGGATCGCGTTCATCGCCGTTCCGACGGCGTCGTTGTCGGCAGACGGCAATATGTTATGCTTGTTGTCCGCGGACGCAGAGACATTCTTGAAGGCGGGGCAAATGCTGAACTATGATGAGTGGTTCCAGTGGGGGCCGCAAGGCAGCACGCTCGCCTATATCGAAGGCTATGGACGGGAAGCGACAAGCAATAAGCTGCTTACCGTCTTGAACGGCATGCCGTCGCTTCTGCAAAAATCATATACGCCCGCGGGCTATGCCGATCGGGATCTCGCTTGGCTGGACCATGAGACTCTGGTCGCCGCCCGGGCGAAGGAAGCCGCCTGGTCCGGCGAACCAAGCGAGCGCCCGCTTCCTTCTCTGGTGCTCGTAAATCTAGGAGGAGGGCGGCAGCCAGAGCTTACTCGTCCGCCTCGAAATGTCGGAGATTTCTTCCCGGTCCTTCTGAGGGATCCAGGAAGCCTCGCCTGGATACGTGCCGACCGAAGCAAGGCGCACGTGATGCTGGCTCAACCGGAGGATGGTAGACGTGCGGCGCAGTGGATTAGCGATCTGACGGTTCCTGACGCTTATTACGAGCATTGGAGCTGGGGAGAGGTCATTGACTATCGGGGGTGAATTCGGGCAGAAGCATTGTTCACTTGGTTAGCAGTGCTTCTCCGATTTTGGCGATATTCAGTAAAAGATAATTGGATAACACAACGGCTCCTCTTCTTTTGCTTTTCTCAAAGCCGACATAAGAGGTGAAGCATCCAGTGCCGCCATCCTTATAAATCAGATTAGAATTTTTATGGATTTCCCATCCAAGCCCGATATCGAATTTCTTCGTTGCTGCAGCATGTTTTTGATGACATAGAGAAAGATAGGGCTTCTCGTTGCCCATCTGATGCTTGACATAAAGCAGTAAATCTTCGGCAGTCGATGTGATAGCGCCAGAAGGGGCAAAAAAGTTGTCCGTTCCCCATTGCCAATTCCCGCAATCTTGATTTGCTTTATTATACCCATGAAGGTTCGTCTTTCTATATGTCCCAACATAGGTATTACTTAGTCCGAGATCATTCGCTATAAAGTCATCCATTGCTGCCGAGTAATTCTTGTTCGCCAGCAAACTCAGTATATGACCTAAAATACTGATGCCAAAATTGGAGTAGGCATATTTATAGTCTTGATCCTTTAATTGTTTGGACTGGATAATCGACATCCAATTTATTTGACTTTTATCGTAAAATGGATTGTTTTTTATGCAGCCCTTGACCACGGCTCCGACAAGCATGTTCATATACTCTGTTAGTTGAAAAGGAACAAACGAAGAATATCCGGAAGTATGAGTCGCTAATCTCTTCAAGGTTGGATAATATTGATTGTGGGGCAGATCCTTCAAGTATTTTTGTATGGAATCATTTAAGTCCAGTCTGTTTTCTGAAGCAAATTTGGCCATTAACGATGTGGTGAACGTTTTCGTAACCGATCCTATTTCATAGTTATAGGATGGCGCATCCTTCATTTCGCCGTGATGATCATACACTTTGATTATTGTATCTTCACCGGAGACGAATCCTATCGTCATCAACATATTTTCCCGCTTCTTCTTTTTTGTGTTCTTTTCGACGAGATGCAATACATCGGAATTAAACCCCATTCTGTTCTCTCCTCCATTTGAAATACTCCAATGCTTCCAGATAATCATTCGTGACTGCTTGATCCAATTTACAGCTGACATCTTCTTCCAATCCGCTCTGGCTAACCCCGTCAAATTGATATAATTTCTGCAATAGTGTCCAAAATGTTTTTAATTCTTCATGTGTGAACTTTTGAAAAATATCGGCCATAAAGTAGATGCTTGCTTTGCCGCACGAGAGCAAGATATCCTTGCCCCGTTCCGTTACCAAAACATTGTTAGCTCTTTTGTCCAACTTGCTTGGCTTTAAGGTTACAACCCCTTTTTCCTTGAGACTTGATACCAGGCTGCTAATATTTTGTTTGGTTGTTCCTAGTTTCATTGCGATATTTTTAAAAGTTGTTTCGTCTTCGGGCAAGTGCAAAATGGCAAGTAAAGTCAAAAATTGGCGAGCGGTCAGACCGTTAAAATAGCAATCGCCTTGAACCTGTACTTTGTTGGTTACCGAGAAAAGAGAAGCGTAAATTTGCTGCATCATATGTAAAGCTTCTAATTCTTTTGAATAGCTCATTATTAGTGCCCTCCATTATTAGACAAGATCTTGTCTATATGAGTATAGATCTATAGGGCATATTAGTCAATATATTGTCTATGTTAGGCTAATAAGTTAACCGCTTAGAAAGCAAGCAACATGAAAAAAGCCGCAGATCTCATCTGACGGCTTTTATTGCTTGGAGGGGTAGTAATCCACAGCATAAATGTTATATAATGGGCGGCAAAATAATTATAATCTATACAAAAGCACTTTGAGTTTACCCTATCCCTATCCTTTGGAATGCGCGCTTTCGTGGATTGCAACTCATGAGCAAAACTTTGAATTAGACCGAAGGTACGAATTCGCCATAACGGACAAAAACAGCGGACAGCTATATGGCGCTATTGCTCTTTCAAATCATAAGCAACACAAAAATGGTGAAATCGCTTACTGGATAGGAGAAGAATTTTGGGGAAATGGATATGCGACAGAAGCAGCCATAGCAGTTTTAGAATTTGCTTTTAAAGAGAAGAGTTACCATCGTGTTTATGCTTGTCATTTTCGATCAAATCCCGCATCTGGAAAGATCATGGAAAAGTGCGGGATGTTATACGAAGGCACTCTAAAAGATCATGTTTATAAAAACGGCTCTTTTGAAGATCTGGTTTTTTATGGGATTATGAAGCCGATGAAATACGTATAATATGCGGTATTTTTATTCAAATTGGGGGTGTCCCATATAGCCATAGTGAGACAGCCCCCTGATTCTCAAAGCTCGACTTGCCGGAAAACGGCAAAGATGCAGTTTTCCTTTATGGCGGTTACTCCGTTACAGCCATTCCTGCAACACCGCATCAATTTCAGCCTATGCAATAGATATAAAGCAAAAATATGCGGAAATGATGCCTTTTTTCATCAATTTAAAAAATATCGGATCAAACAGCGTAAATTCCTGCATCGACGCAGGATTTCATTGCCTCATCCACCAGCTGCCGCTTTTCCCGGCGCCGTCCTCTCTGTTGTTTAAATGAAAAAAGGAAGAAGAAACAGATCCACGAAGCTGAAGAAAGGAATTCGGCGATGAAAGAAGCGCCGTCTCGGGAAAAAGCCCGGGTAGAAGCCGAATTGTCTGTAGTAGGAAGGCTGCGCCGGCATCCCGCTCATGTCGGTCATCATCTGTTCGGTAGGAATCGCCAGCGTGATTCCATCTTGATCAACATGGGCGATAAATCCGTCATAACAATGGCCGTCCTTCGTGCGGATTCCGACATACTTGTTCATACAGCACCAGCTGAGCTGGTGAAAATCATGTGGACTCATTGGTGACCTCCTGTTTGCGTGGTTCATCTCAACATTAGTCTATCCGCTCCTCCCCATTTCGCTCACGGCATTTGCCCAGAGAGGCATAATATCGCTATGATAGAAGAAGCCATACTTGGTTCCTCAATAACGGGGCTCATATAAGGAGGATATGATCCTGTGACGAATATCCATGATATCGCGAAGAAAGCCGGGGTATCGGTGTCCACCGTATCCAGAGTGCTTAACAATTACAAATATGTGTCTGAAGAAAAAAGAAAGGCCGTGCAGAAGGTTATCGATGAATGGAGCTTCGCTCCCAACCGCAATGCGATTGGCTTGATTCGAGGGGAGACGCGAATGATCGGGGTCATCATGCCGTACACTAACAATCAGGCCTTCGATCAGATGCTGCATGGGGCATTGAACCGATCCCGGGAGCTGGATTATTCGGTCGCCGTGCTGCCGACGAAATACGATAAGAGCAAAGAGCTGGAATATCTCTATATGCTGAAAAATAAATGGCTGGATGGCGTGATCATCACTTCCCGCGCGAATGAGTGGGAACAGATATTGCCTTATGTCGAGTACGGAGCCGTGATTGCTTGCGAATTCACCGAGCATCCCGAGATTGGATGCGCTTATATCGATCGGTATGCCTCTTATGTGGACGCTTTTCAGTATTTGAAGGACAAGGGACATACCGCAACGGCCTTCACGACGGCCCGGGGAGGGGAGAGCAGGAGCACGCAGCAGACGATCGCGGCGTATGAGAACGTATTCGGCAAGGTGCCGGACGGTTACTTCATCTCGAATTGCTATTCGTTCGAGGATGGGTATCAAGCCGCCGAGAAGCTGCTCGGCCTGGAGGACAGACCTACGGCCATATTCGCCAACGGAGATGAGGTGGCCGGCGGGATATACCGGTATGCGCTCTCGATCGGGCTGACCATACCGCATGATCTGGCGATCTTGGGGCAGGAGAACCAGCCCGTCGGCGTCGCCCTTGATCTGTGCTCCATTGACCATCGGCTCGTGCAGGTCGGCGAGCAGGCATTCGACCTGGCGGTGCGGCGTCCGCGCGACAAGGTGAAGATTCCTTACCGGATCATTGCAAGATCTTCGGTATAGCATTTCATATTCAAGGCTTGACTTGAAATCCATTTCATCCTGTACGATAGGTTGCGAAGAAAGAAAGGGGAGGATGAATGGCATGTATCAAGCTTTTCTCTTTGATCTGGATGGCACCATTATCGATTCGGAGCTTATCGGGCTTCGTGCGCTTCAAGAGACGCTGGCCGAGCTGGGTCTTACGTATCGGTTGGACGAGCTTCGGTTCTCGCTGGGAATTCCAAGCTACAAAACGATGGAAATGTTAAACGTGAAAGACATTTCGGCCGCCATTAAAACATGTGTAGAGAAAGAAAAACCGTATATGAGCAAGGTTCCCCTTTTCGAGGGAATGCGGGACGTCATTGGCAAGCTTCCGGCATGCGGGATCGTAACCTCCAAGACGGCAGAAGAAATGAATGACAGCTTCTATCTGCTCGGCATCGATCATTATTTTCAGGCGGTTGTGTGCGCCAGTGATACGAGCAAGCACAAGCCCGACCCGGAACCGCTTGAATTGGGGCTGCGGCGAATGAATTGCCCAGCGGAGAACGCGATTTATATCGGGGACTCACTCTATGATATGAAGTGCGCCAAGGCGGCGGGAGTCGATTTCGGTCTCGCGCTGTGGGGGGCGAAGTCGACATCCGGATTCGAGGACGCCCGGTACATTTTCGAGACGCCGCTCGATATTTTGAAGCTGCTGCATCGGTAAACGGATGAATTCATGCGCGGCCGGTGCTGCTGACTTGCTGCACTGCCGCTCAGTTCATCTCGCGCACGATCGGCAGAGGCCATCCTTAAGCGGGATGGCCTCGTAAGGGCGACGTCATCAAGACTAACATTCGGTTAAAATAAACGCTCCAAAAAAGGCTTTTCCAAGCTTGCTTTCACTGCTTGCCGGTGGCTGCCGATTTGCTCCATAATCGGCCGCTTGTTGGCCAGCGCATAGGCGGCCGTGTAACGTATCCGCTCGGCGAGCTGCGTCGCGTCCGTGGAGATAGCCAGTTGGGGAAGACCGATGGAATGGGCGAAATCAAACGATTTGAACCGGTACCCCAAGCAAATGAAAGGAACATTCGCCGCCGCGGACAGAATGCTGGCGTGAAGCTTGAAATTGATGGTCAGGTCAAACCCTTTGATCAGCTGCATATATTTTTCATACGAATGCACTCCCGCATCATACACAACCTTGTCGGAAGCGCCGATCTTATTGCACAGCCGCTTGCATGCCTCCCGGTCCGGCCCCCACGCCGGGTACACATATATCTTGTAGCCTTCCTCGATGAGGAAGCGGGCTGCGGAAGCTACCTGATCCTCGACGTACGCTTCATCCTTGCCGTAAATCCGGTTATAGGATGTGCCCCAATTGATCCCGATCCATCGCTCTCCGGTCTGCCCGTCATCCGAATCTGCCGCTGGCGGGGACGATAGCATGGCGGGATCGCCGCTCAGTGTCACCCGATCCATCGCGACGCCCATTTGCCGCATATATTCGAATGTCCACGGCCCGCGCACACCGCAGTAGGCCGCATGATCGACTACTTCTCTCATTTTCAGGCAAAACCCTTCGCTTTCAGGAGGAGCATGGGAGCCGAGGCTGAGCGAGTGCAAGCGATCGTGGCCGCTGCCCCAGATGAGTACGCGTTTTTCTTGCCGCACGGCGTCATGCAAGATATCGAGATAGCCTGGTATGAGCAGGGATCCGCCTCCCATGACAATCGTGTCATACTTCGTGACATCTTTGATGTCGACTCCGGGTACCGAGGGAATGACCTGGTATTCCTCCGGGCTCAGATGAAGCTTCGCCAATTGCTCGAACATGGCTCGCATCCATTCATCGCCCAAATTATTGAATCCAATCCATGCCAGATACAATACTTTTTTCACGTTAATCTCACACTCCCGTCATTGGGTTCGGGCTTGAACGGCCGTATAGATTTCATCCATCCGCGCAACGATTTTATGGATATCAAAATGCTTCAAGGTCCATCTTCGGCCGTGCGCTCCCATTTCCTTGAGAGCTTCCCGATCGGCCATTGCTTTTTTCAATGATTCGGCGACTGCGTCTTCCGTCGCCCTGCATTCGGAATCATGGTCGCCGAAATAACAGTCCCACGCTTGTCCGTATACCGCCGGCGCGACGAGACCGAAGAAGCCGTGGTTGCCGACGGCCAGCACCGGCTTCCCGCAAGCCATCGCTTCGAGAGCAACCCGGCCGGTGCCCACTACGATATCCCCAAGCGCGTAATATTCACGAATCTGCGTCTGATTCCCGGCCATATGAATAAAGGTTTGTCCGGTATGATCATGGATGGCATCGACTATCTCGCAAATTTCGGAAAATTGGATGCCATCGCCGACCACGACCAGATGCAAATTCGGCAGCTCCGTGCTGCGCAGCCGTTCCGCCGCCTTAATCAACATCGTGCAGACGATAGCTTTGTCCCAGGCCAGCCGGCTTGCATAGACGACAACGTTCGCATCATCCGGAATCTGGAGCGACTTCCGCAGTTCATGAGAGGGCGCCGGGTAGAACGCCTCCGGGTCGATTCCGTTCGGCACCAGCAGGGAAGTGATCCCCATATCTTGCAAATAGCGCTGCACCGGCTTGCTTACAGAGATGACCGCGTCGCTGTATTGGGCCGTGCAGATAAGCTGTTCCTCGGGATAATAAGCTCCGTGAACCGTAAAGACGACAGGTATGTCCAATTCTTGGGCAGCCATGGCCGCATACATTCCCGACGGAGTTTGATGCACATGGACGACATCGATTTTGCGGTAACGCATAATCTGCTTCAAGGTGCGGATCGTCTGCTGCAGCGAGCTATCCAGCATAAAGGCGCCCGCAGTTAAATCGACGGCATGAATCGGGCATCCCGCTTGTGCGAAAGAATTGTACAGTAAGCCGCTCGCTCCGCAGTATACCGGCTTCACTCCTAATGCTTGCAGCCCCTTGACCAGACTTAGCACATGGGTTTCCGTGCCGCCGACGGCCAAGCTATCCAACACCATCAGCACACGGTAGCCTTTATTTCTCATTGCGCTTCAGCCGATTTTTTCCAAAGTATTTCCGGGACCGCTGATTCGGATGGCTGCGGTAATAATACAGAACATCCGGCAGATTAGCGATATTCAGGGGCTTTGCCTTCAACGCCTTGGCAATAAATTCATAGTCTTCCGCACCTTCTATTCTCCTTGTATGCCCGCCGATCCCATCGAACAGCTTCCCGCGAAGCATGATGGTTCCATGGCATACGCAGTGGCCGCCGTTGGCATATACTTTGCGTATTTGTTCCCCGTACCGGATCCAGCCCGCTCTTGATTTCGGCTCCAACAGACTGTGATGGAACACTTCATAGTTGGTTCCCACCACCTCGATTTCCGGTCGGCTCAGCAAGAAGTGAACTTGCCGCTCCAGACGTTCATGATGCGAAATATCATCGGAGTCCTGGGCCGCGATATATTCTCCCGCAGCCAAAAAGAAGCCGGTCGTCACCGCTCCGGCATAGCCGATATTGCGGGGCAGGGGCACCGTTATAAACGTGCGGTCGCCCAATTGCTCCCGATTGACCTCCAGCCAGTTCTCCACCTGCAGCAAAGAATCGTCTGTCGAGGCATCATCGACAAGAATGATTTCCCAGTTCGGGTAAGTTTGCCGTAGGAGGCCATCCAAGCAATCTGTCAAAAAAGCTGATTTGTTATAGTTTGTGATAACAATACTTACTAGACCGGGTACTCTCGGGTAGGTCATCATTTTCACCGCCTTATTTCAGCTTGTTATGAGATAACACGGACATAGGACACCATATGGAGTTGAAAGATGGCATACTGTCCATTGTCATATCCCGTCAACCGGGAAGTGCGGACAGTCAGCTTCATATCGTCGACGGATACGAGAATGCCTGTTATCAAGTCCAATGCGCTTGCCACCTGGACTTGCTTTCCAATCAATGAACGGAGCTTTTCTTTCATTTCGATCACCTTCCTCTTATTGAATTTGGAACGAGATGACTTGATTCAGGTGCACAAGCACGATCGATCCATCCGACTCTCTAATTTCTGCATAGTCCTCTCCAACCTCGGTGATAATGCCTTGAATCGTTCCCCCGAACGAGGTCAATTCAACCTGGCGATGAACGTATCTCTCGAGCGATGGCTTGAGCGGCGAATTCGAACCGCGATTCCCTCCGCCCCCCATCTCCTCCCGAATCGCGGTCCGAAGCGCTTGAACGAGCCTGTCTCCTTGCAGCTCGTCCCCCGTGATAGACTCCTTGACGGCTTGCTTCATGAGTTGAGCCATTCCTTCAAAATAACGTTGCAACTCCTTTTCGTTTGCTTTCAATTTCATAATATTTCACCCGCCTTTCATTTCCGTATTAATAGAGTATAAAAAAAGGAGAAGGCTTGACTAAACTTCTCTCTATCTTTTGGCAAATTGTTCGTTTGAACGATCGCGTGAGATGGGGAATGTGGCCGATGACCGAGGGGAGCCATGCAACTATATTATCTAGCAGGGTTAAAAGATAATAAAAAAAAGAACATCTATCGCAGATGTTCTTCGATAAGGCCGGACCGCGCTCAGGCGCGCGTCCGCTCGAGCCATTGCTTCGCCGCGAGCGTGAACAGCGCCAGGGCGACCAGCAGCGAGGCCGAGGCGAACGCGGCGGAGAACTGGTACTCGTTATACAGGATTTCCACATGCAGGGGGAGCGTGTTCGTCTCGCCGCGGATATGGCCGGATACGACCGATACGGCTCCGAATTCGCCCATGGCGCGGGCGTTGCAAATCATAATGCCGTAGAGGAGCCCCCATTTGATGTTCGGGAGCGTAATGCGGCGGAACATCGTCCATCCCTTCGCGCCGAGCGTGGCGGCCGCTTCTTCTTCCAGCGTGCCCTGAGCTTGCATGATCGGGACGAGCTCCCGCGCCACGAACGGAAAGGTGACGAACAGCGTGGCGAGCACGATGCCCGGGAGCGCGAACACGATCTGCACATCATGCGCCGCCAGCCAGGAACCGAACCAGCCGTGGGCGCCGAACAGCAGAATGAAGAGGAAGCCCGCAATGATCGGCGATACGGAAAAGGGCAGGTCGATGAGCGTGATGAGCCATTGCTTGCCGCGAAAGGCGAACTTGGTCAGGCACCATGCGGCGGCGATGCCGAATATCGTATTCAGCGGCACAACGATGAGGGCCGTCAGCAGCGTGAGCCGGATGGCCGACAGCGCATCCGGCTCGTTCAATGCCGCGAAGTAGACCTCCGCGCCGCGCTTGAACGCCTGCGCGAAGACGGCTGCGAGCGGGAGCAGCAGGACGAGACCGATGAAGCCGAGCGCGACCGCGATGAGCAGCCGCCGGACGAGCGGGGATTCGGTCGTGCAGCCGGCGCGGGGCTCAAGCTTGCGGGATGCCGGCGGCGGGGAAGGGGAGAAGGCGGCGGACGGAGAAGCGGCCATGCGTGTAATCCTCCTTCGAGCTGAAAGTAATGTGAATAACGGGCGGCTGCCCATGAATGAATTCGGCAGGCATTCATGCGCTTCATAACGAGGTCATGCGGCGCGCCGCCTTCCATTGCAGCGTATTGATAAGGAGCTGCAGCAGAAAGGACAGGATGAGCATGACGAGCGCGACGGCGGTGGCTCCTGCGTAATCATACTGCTCCAGCTTGGTCATGATGAGCAGCGGCGCGATCTCGGTCTTGTACGGCATATTGCCGGAGATGAAGACGACCGAACCGTATTCCCCGATGCCGCGGGCGAAGGCGAGCGCGAATCCCGTCAGGAGCGACGGAAGGAGCTGCGGCACGATGATGCGGCGGAAGACGGTCAGCCGCTTCGCGCCGAGCGTGGCGGCCGCTTCCTCGACCTCCGTCTCCCATGATTCCAGCACCGGCTGAACGGTGCGGACGACGAAGGGGAGACCGATGAAGACGAGGGCGATCGCGATGCCGATCGCGGAGTAGGCGCTCGGGATGCTGATCGCGTACAGCCAGCGGCCAATCCAGACGTTCTCGGCGTAAATTGTCGTAAGCGCGATGCCCGCCACCGCGGTCGGCAGCGCGAACGGCAGATCGATAATGCCGTCGATCAGCCGCTTGCCGGGGAACGTGTAGCGCACGAGCACCCAGGCGACGATAAAGCCGAACACGACATTGACCAGTCCGGCCGCGAACGCCGTCGCGAAGCTGATGCGATAGGCCGCCAGGACGCGCTCGTCGAAGACGGCGGCCCAGAACCCGCTCCAGCTCAGCTCAAGCGACTTCAGCACGACGGCAGACAGCGGGATGAGCACGAGCAGCGACAAATAGCCGACGGTGAATCCGAGCGTGATGCGGAATCCGGGCAGGACTGCATACGGTTTGCCTTTTTGCGGGGGCCGCTTTGGGGGTGATGTGGCAGTCATGGGGCATTGCCGCCTCCTTTTTGCAAGAGATTGAACGTTTACCGTTTATAGATTTCGTCGAACAGCGCGCCGTCGGCGAAATGCTTCTTGTGGGCCTCGGCCCAGCCGCCGAACGGCTCCTGGATGGTCAGCAGCTTCACTTGCGGGAAGCGCTGCTCGTACTTGGCGGCAACGGATTCCAACCGCGGCCGGTAATAATGCTTGGCGGCGATGTCTTGCCCTTCCTCGCTATACAAATAGTCGAGGTAGGCTTCCGCCGCCTGGCGCGTTCCCCGCTTATCCACGATCTCGTCCACGACCGCGACCGGCGGCTCCGCCAGAATGCTGAGGCTCGGCACCACGATCTCGAATTTATCCTTCCCCAGCTCGTTGGTGGCCAGGAACGCCTCGTTCTCCCACGAGATCAGCACGTCGCCGATGCCGCGCTCGACGAAGGTGGTCGTCGCGCCGCGAGCGCCGGAGTCGAGCACGGGCACATTGCGGTAGAGGCTGCGCAGCCATTCCTTCGCCCGCTCCTCGTCATTGCCGCTTGCCGCGAGCGCATAGCCCCAGGCGGCAAGATAATTCCAGCGCGCGCCGCCCGAGGTCTTCGGATTCGGCGTGATAACCTGGACATCCGGCTTCACGAGATCGCTCCAATCGCGGATGCCTTTCGGATTGCCCTTCCGCACGAGGAAGACGATGGTAGAATAATAAGGGGCGCTGTTGTCCTTCAACCGCTCCTCCCAGCCGTCCTTGATCAGGCCAGCCTGTTGGATGGCATCGATATCGTAGGCCAGGGCGAGGGTGACGACATCCGCCTGCAGCCCGTCGATAACGGAACGCGCCTGCTTGCCGCTGCCGCCATGGGATTGCTTCACAGTAATGGACTGCCCTGTCTTCTTCTGCCAATACGCCGCAAAGGCTTGGTTGTAATCCGCGTACAGCTCGCGCGTCGGATCATAGGATACGTTCTGAAGCACGATGGGCTCCGTGCCGCTGCCGTCCGTTCCGCCTTGGGCGTCCGTCTTCGCGCCTCCGGATCCGTTACCGCAGGCGGCCGTCAGGCTCAAGGCCGCGATAAGTGCCCATAGCATCGCTTTTTTTCGGTATAGTCTGCCCTTCATCTTGCATGCTCCTCTCTCTCGGCTGCTTTCAGCTTCATCGCTGCGCCGTCTGCAGCCCGCACTGTCTGATTTGTGTGCGCTCACGCTCATTTTAACTATATATCCGATAGGACAACTTGGTTATTATGGCGTATGCAAGTATGGTATCAGCCCTTTCGCGTGATAGTCAATAAAGATTTTCAGGAATGCAACTTATTCCCATCCCTGTCGAAAGAACCGTTCTTTCACGTCGTGAAAACGTTTTTGTTGATGCGGTTCCGGCAAGTGGAGGTCCGGTTTTATCCAAATTGCGCTTTAGGGAACAGGGCCTTTTCTCCTCTCGGTTTTGATAGAAGCAAATCTATGTTGGCGCAAGCATTTTGGGAGATTGGCGCTATCGAGGGATTGGCGAGATAAGGCAACCCGGAAGCAGGATAAATCGATTTCTTGCGTCGAAGTAGATTGGGGATGCAGTTCAAGCTGCGCGAGCGAATGCATGCGCAAGCAGTTGAGATTCGAGAGGAGGTCAGACATGAACGTCGGACATGCGCGCAAGGCGGCGGCAGACTGGGTCATGCGGCATGCCAGCCGGGAGGAGGGATTCATGGGCCATTATGGGCGAGCACCCGGACATCGTGGAGAACTAGCACTTTGCTGCCTTCCTGTAAGCATAAGATCTAACGGTAAGATCTTGCGGACAGAGAAGGTAAACAACTGTATATGAAAGTCATAAGAAATCTCTTTCCTCCGGGGGAGATGGTCTTTTATTGTCATAGTGAATACGCTTACATTACACGGCTTCGAAGGCTTCATGACCTGTGCGTCTCCGTAGAAGGGAGGGAATTGATATTTGTCGGGCGCGAGGCAGTCCCGCCTAGAGAAGCGGCATGGGGGATTGTAAACCACACTCAGGAGGGAAAATAATGCTATCTTTGAAAAAGAGAATATCCCTGGCCTTATGCATGATGATGCTGATCGCTTTCATCCCGGTTCCGAATGCGCATGCGGCCGAGAGCGAGCCGGAGCTCCGCAATCTGGCCAAGGACTCCATCTATGTATGGTCGGAGGCGCCGGATTACCGCTACCCGGATACCGGTAACAAGCTGACGGACGGCAAAACCGGCGGCACGAACGTGCTGGATCCGGCATGGACCGGACATTTGCAGAAGCAGACGCGGGAGATCGTATTCGATCTGGGCGAGGCGAAGTCGATCTCCAGCATCAAGTCCCACTTCCTTCAGGATTGGCCCGGTTCGGCCATCCTGTTCCCATTGACGGTCTCGATATACGTCTCGAACGATAACGTGAATTGGGGAGAGGTATCCCACAAGGCGACCGAGCTGCTGTGGGTCGACGGTCCGCCCAAAGATCAGTACTATGTGTGGGACGGAAGCAAGGATGGCATTCCTGCGGCGGGGCCCGATGCCAACATGGCTTATGGGCGCTACGTCAAAGTGATGTTCTCGATGCACCCGAAAGCCTGGACCTTCCTCGACGAGATCGAGATCATCGGAGCGGACGGCAAGCTGGAGGGCGCCAAGGAGGTGCCGGCCAAGTCGTTCGAATATTTGCGTCCGGGCGCGGATACGGCGGGAATCCGCAATCTGTCGCTCGTCTATAACGGATACTACAGCGATGTGCCGGAATGGACGAAGGATAATTTGATTCCCGAGATTGGCTATGTCAATAAAAACGGGGAGCTGACGGACTGGTTCTTCGACGGCGTGCTGATGCTCGGCTTGAAGTCGCCCGAAGGACGCGATTTCGGCTTGGACTCGCTCTTGCCGGACTGGAAATGGTACCTCGGCAAAACCTTCAAGCCGGAAGGCGATATGAGCCAGTTGAATGAAGCGGTGAAGGAAGTCGGGCAGAAGTTGAAGCAGCCGGACTATAAAATGAAGGTGGTGGGGATGATCCCGCTTCCGGCCGAGCATGTGACGGACTTCGGCGATGTGGACGGGGACGGCGTATCCGAGAACTTCAGTGAAGGAAGGGTCGGTCGGGAGCAAGCGTTGGCCAATCGGCAGAAGGCGGTCCGCTGGTGGATCCAGGAATTCCTCAAGCGTTGGGAGGAGAACAATTACTCCAACCTGGAGCTTGTCGGCCTGTATTGGCTGGATGAGTCGATTAGCACCAGCGAATCGGGTCCGGATTTCGTCCGCATGGTCAATGCCGATGTGCATGCGCAGGGCCTGACATCGTTCTGGATTCCGCACTCCATGGCGTATAAAGCATTTATGTGGAAAGATGTCGGACTCGATGCGGCAGCCTACCAGCCGAATTATTTCTTCGAGCCGCTGCCGATCGATCGTCTGATTGACGGAGCCAAGACGGCGAAGCGGTTCGGCATGGGCGTAGAACTCGAGTTCGACAACCGCATGCTGACGGACGAGGCATTCCGCAAGCGGTTCCATGAATATCTCGATGCCGGCTATGAGTATGGCTTTGCTGGCCCGGACACGTTCAAGGCATACTACAAAGGAAGCGGTCCGGTGCTGCGCGACGCGGCGAACAGCCAGGATCCGCAAATTCGCGAGCTGTACGACAGACTGTATCGATTCGCGAACGGCAAAAATACGGGCGGCAATACGTCGCCCGAAGCGTCGGACGCCTCGTTCCGCACGGCGGCCAATACCCCGGTAACCGGCACCCTCACGGCTGCCGACAGCGACGGGGATGCGCTGACGTATAGCATTGTCGACAACGGCACAAATGGCAAGGCCGTGGTGACGGATGCGTCGACCGGCGCCTTCACCTACACGCCGAATGAGGGAGAGACGGGCCCGGACACGTTCACCTTCAAGGCGAATGACGGTCAATCCGATTCGAATATCGCCACCGTAACGGTAACCATCGATTCGTCAGCGGCCGGATGGCAGACCCAATTGAGCGGGGCAAGCAACGTTCAGCCCGGGGCCTGGGGAGAAATTCACCGTTACGTACGGCTTGAACGGCGGCTTGCAGAACATCTGTGCGCAGGATATCCGAGTCGAGTATGATCCTGCCTTTATGGAACTGATGTCCGGCAAATCGGTCAAGAAAGGCGTAAGCCTGATTGAGAGCGACAAAAAGACGCCCGGCAAGCTGCATCTGATTGTGGCCAGCCAAGGCGAGGGCAACGCGGTGAACGGCGCGGCGGATCTGCTGGAGCTGACGTTCCGACTCAAGAAGGAGATCGGTTCGAAGACCGGCGTCATCTCTATCTCCAGCGCGGTGCTCGGCGATGAGCAGGGACGGGAAGCGCAGGCGACGCCCTCTTCGAAGACCATTCAAGCCGGGGCTTCGCTTCCCGGGGACTACAACGGGGACGGCAAGGTAACCGTTGGCGATCTGGCTATCGTCGCCTCTCATTACGGCAAGACGAAGCACAGCCCGGATTGGGAGCGGGTGAAGCATATGGATGCGAACGGCAACGGGAAAATCGACGACCAGGATTTGGCCTTCGTCAGCCGCAAGCTGATGAACTAGAAGGGGCCGACACGCGCCAAGCGCTTGCGCTTCGCATGTGTCGGCTCTTGTGCCGGCATAACAGCTGAATGAGACGGGGACGCGAAGAGCTTCCCGGTCCCGATTACTATTGCTATTGCTGCTGCTGTTCAAGCCTGCCGAGCATGAGCCGGTAACTTCCGTTGCCATAATGAAGGATTCGCTTGACGCGAGAGATAATGGCCGTGCTTGCGCCGGTCTCCGCTTCGATTTCCATATACGTGCTGCCGTTCAACAGCATTTTGGCGACTTCCAGCCGTTGGGACAAGGCCTGCAATTCTTTCGGAGTCGTCAAGTCTTCGAAAAAATCATAACATTCCTCGATGCTTTGCAGCTTCATAATGACCTCCAACAATTGCTCGATGGCCGGGTCGCCGGAACGCTTGGCATACATATCGTCCTATCAACTCCAATTCGAAATGAATACCATAAATGCGCATACTCCTTATTTTTTGACAAGAAGCCGTCTATTTCCTTCTGTTTGTTCAAAAAACATTCACAATTTCGAACCTTTCCGAAAAACAGCCTGATACTACTTGGTGATGCTTCAATGCGATAGCGTCCCGCTGCGGTTTATCCCTGCCGGATTCATGCGCCCGGGTGCCGCCGCGGTTCATCTGCCGCGCGTTGGAGCATGCTCGCGTTCGAGTACGCCTTTGCTAGATATTGGAATCCGTCATATACTCTCAGTGGCAGCAATCATGCGAGTGTAGGAGGGTGTTTATGAAAAAACAAGCGATTACCGAAAGAACGGAGCAAGAAATTTTCTCGATTCAGGACATCGACTACATTGAATTTTATACGGGGAACGCGAAGCAAGCGATGCACTATTTCGTCAAAGGGTACGGATTCCGTCCTATCGCTTATTCCGGCTTGGAGACCGGCAACCGGGAACATGTATCGTATGTTATCGAGCAGAACAAAATTCGGTTCGTTCTCTCCGGCGCTCTCTCAGACAATCATCCGATTGCCGAGTTCGTCAAATTGCACGGCGATGGGGTCAAGGATGTCGCATTGCGGGTCAGCAATGTTGAAAAGGCTTACAAGGATGCGGTCTCGCGCGGCGGAATCGCCATTATGGAACCGGCTGAATATTCGGATGAGCACGGCAAGGTGAAAAAAGCGGTTATTGGCACGTATGGCGATACGATTCATACGCTGATAGAGCGGGACGATTATAACGGATTGTTCCTGCCTGGCTATCAGTCGATCGAAGATAGCCTGCCGCACCAGCCGGCCGGACTGATCGGCATCGATCATGTCGTCGGCAACGTGGAGCGAATGGATGAATGGGTGGCTTACTATGAAAAAGTGATGGGCTTCAAGCAAATGATTCATTTCGATGATGAGGACATCAGCACGGAATATTCGGCTCTCATGTCCAAAGTGATGCATAACGGGGGCAGAATCAAATTCCCGATCAACGAGCCGGCGACCGCTAAACGCAAATCGCAGATCCAGGAGTATCTGGAATATTACAACGGCCCGGGCGTGCAGCATCTTGCCCTATTGACGAACGACATCGTCTCGACCGTGACGGCGCTGCGCGAGAACGGGGTGGAGTTCCTGAGCACGCCGGATACTTACTACGATATGCTGACGGAACGGGTAGGACGGATCGATGAGGATATCGCCAAGCTGAAGGAACTGAAAATTTTGGTCGATCGGGATGATGAAGGCTATTTGCTGCAGATATTCACGAAGCCGCTTGTCGACAGACCGACGCTGTTTTTTGAGATCATTCAACGCAAAGGAGCCGTCGGCTTCGGCGAAGGCAATTTCAAGGCCTTGTTCGAATCGATCGAACGGGAGCAGGAACGCCGCGGCAACTTGTAGCCCCGCGCCGCAGGAAGGAGTAGAAGCCGCATGGAAATTGCACCGCACGAGCTGCACTGGAGAGACGCTTATAAGCTGATGATAGGCTCCATCCTGCCGCGTCCGATTGCTTTTGTGTCCACGATCGATTCGGAAGGTACGGCGAATCTGGCTCCGTTCAGCTTTTTCACGGCCATCTGCGCGGAGCCGCTCCTGATCTGCTTCGCCCCGATGCGCCGGGGCACGGACGGCCGCAAGAAGGATACGCTTGTCAATATTGAAGCGACTGGCGAATTCGTGGTGAATATCGTCGGGGAACGGATCGTGGAGCCGATGAATGAGACGGCCGCGGAATTCGATCCGGAGGTGGATGAGTTCCAGGCGGCGGGCTTGACCCCGATCCCGAGCCGGCTCATTCGTCCTTGCCGGGTGCGGGAAAGCGCCATCCATATGGAGTGCGTGCTCCATGATATCCTTCATTTCGGCGAGCAGCCGGGCGCCGGCAGCCTCGTCATCGGCAAGGTCGTGCTGATGCATATTAGCGACGAGCTATATGCCGACGGCAAAATCGACATGGAGAAGCTGCTTCCGATCGGACGCATGGCCGGCCATGTCTACACCCGGGCCGTCTCCGACACCTTTATGCTGGAGAGAAAAAAGTAACGGCCACGGGATGCGGGAGGTTCTATGAAATTCGTGACATTTGACACCGGCACGGGCGCGCCGCGCTCCGGTTGGCTGAGGGAAGGCTGCGTCGTCGACATGCGAGCCGTCAGCGAAGGACGGCTGCCGGGCGAATTGCTGGAATTGGTGCGCCATCATGAGGACTATATGGAGGAAGCAGGGCGGATCGATCGCCGCCTTGGCCCGGATGCGGAGTCGATGCTCGCGCATGCGGGCGTCTATCCTGCGGCCGATGTCGCCTTGCTCGCGCCGATTCCGAAGCCGCCGAGCGTCCGCGATTTCTATGCCTTCGAAGCGCATGTCATCGCGGCGCGGCGGCGGCGGGGGCTCGATATGGTTCCGGAATGGTACCGGTTCCCGGTGTTCTATTTCAGCAATCATCAGGCCATCGCCGGCCCGGACGCGCTTATCCGCAGACCGGCCGCCGCCTCCGCTCTGGATTACGAGCTGGAGGTGGCCTGCGTCATCGGCAGGGAAGGACGGGATATCGGGGCAGAAGAAGCGGACGCCTATATTTTCGGCTATTGCATCATGAACGATTGGAGCGCGCGCGATCTCCAGCGGGAGGAAGTGAAGGTCGGCCTCGGCCCGGCCAAGGGCAAAGATTTCGCCACCTCGCTCGGTCCTTATCTGGTCACCAAGGACGAGCTGGAGCGCTATCGCGCCGGCAGGCGCCACGAGCTGGAGATGAGGGCCCGCGTCAACGGCGCCGAGCTGTCGCGCGGCAATATGCGCGACCTCCATTATACGTTCGGGGAGATGATCGCGCGGGCTTCTGCGGACGCCACGCTGTACCCCGGCGATATTATCGGATCGGGCACGGTCGGGACCGGCTGCCTTCTTGAGCTGGGACCGGAAGCGCACCGTTGGCTGGAGCCCGGCGATGTCGTCGAATTGGAAGTAACGGGACTCGGCCTGCTGCGCAACACCATCGGTTGAAGCGGCGAGGAGACCGCGAACGACCGGTATTGAATTCAGAGAGAGGAGGATTCATGTCATGGCCTATTACCGCCGCATGGGGGACATCCCGGGCAAAAGGCATACGATGTTCCGCAAGCCGGACGGCACCCTGTACCGGGAGCAAGTCATGGGAACGAAGGGCTTCTCCGGCATTCAGTCGATCTTGTATCACCATCATCCGCCGACGGCTGTCGGCAAGGCGGAACTGCACGCCGCCTTCGACATTGAATTCGAAGAGCAAGGCGCGCTGCGCCACCGCCATCTGTTGACCGGCGATTGCACGGATACGGGCGATGCCGTCGCTGGCAGACGCTATATGCTGGGCAATGAGGACCTGCTCATCGCCGTTGCGAACGTCGATCGGCCGATGGATTATTTCTACCGGAACGGGGACGGGGACGAGTTGTTGTTCGTGCATGAAGGGGAGGGCGCCGTAGAGACAATGTTCGGCACTCTCCGTTACCGGCCGGGGGATTATATTGTCATCCCGATCGGCACGATCTATCGCGTCATTCCGGAACCGGAGCGTGGGCGTACGAAGCTTTTGGCCGTGGAGACGAACAGTTGGATTACGACGCCGAAGCGCTACCGCAACTCGCATGGCCAGCTTTTGGAGCACAGCCCTTTCTGCGAGCGGGATTTCCGCGGTCCGGAGAAGCTGGAAACGTATGCCGAGCTCGGCGAGTTCGAGGTGAGGACAAAGTCTAGGGGATATATCCACCTGCATATGTTTAATCATCACCCGTTCGATGTCGTAGGCTGGGACGGGTATTTGTATCCGTGGATTTTTAACATAGCCGATTTCGAGCCGATTACGGGCCGCATTCATATGCCGCCGCCGATCCATCAGACCTTCGAGGGGAATAACTTCGTCATCTGCTCCTTCGTTCCCCGGTTATACGATTATCATCCCGAGGGGATTCCGGCCCCTTATTTCCACAGCAACGTAGACAGCGACGAGGTGCTCTATTATGTCAGAGGAAACTTCATGAGCCGCAAGGGCGTGAAGGAAGGCTCCATCACCTTGCATCCGTCGGGCATTCCGCACGGCCCGCATCCCGGCAAGATCGAAGACAGCATCGGCAAAAAAGAAACTACGGAGCTTGCGGTCATGATCGATACGTTCCGGCCGCTGCGCGTCGTCAAGCAGGCGCTGGCGTATGAGGATAGCCAATATATGTACAGCTGGTGCGCCGATTCGCAGGAAGCGTCGCGGACCGTGTAAACGCGCTTAGGCGCAAGATATGCCGATGAAAGGAGCGCATGGCATGAAGCAGCATGGGAAAGTCGTGCATTCCGCCGCCGAGGCGATACAGGGGATTCAGGACGGAGCCACCTTGATAGTGGGCGGATTCGGCCTGTGCGGTATCCCCGAGCTGGCCATCGCGGCGCTGAGAGACAGCGGCGTGAAGAATCTGACCGTCGTCAGCAATACTTGCGGCGTGGACGACTGGGGGCTCGGCCTCCTGCTCCCGAACCGCCAGATTAAGAAAATGATCGCCTCGTATGTCGGGGAGAACAAAACGTTCGAGCGCCAGCTTCTGAGCGGCGAGCTGGAGGTGGAGCTTGTTCCGCAGGGAACGCTGGCCGAGCGTATCCGCGCGGGCGGAGCCGGCATCCCGGCCTTTTATACGGCGACGGGCGTCGGCACGCCGGTGGCGGAAGGCAAGGAGCATAAAGAGTTCAATGGCCGCACATATATGATGGAAGAGGCGATTGTCGGCGATTTCGCGTTCGTGAAGGCGTGGAAGGGAGATACGCTCGGCAACCTGATCTACCGGAAGACGGCCCGGAACTTCAATCCGCTGGCAGCGGCTGCGGGCAAGATTACGATTGCCGAGGTGGAGGAACTGGTCGAGCCGGGACAATTGGATCCGGATCACATTCATACGCCCGGCATCTATGTGCAGCGGGTGCTCCACGGAACCGGGTACGAGAAGCGGATTGAACGGCGCGTCGTGCAGCCGGCGACGCTGGGAACGGGGGGATTCTCATGAGTGACGCACGCGAGGCCATCGTCCGGCGGGCCGTGCTGGAGATTGAAGACGGGATGACGGTCAATCTCGGCATCGGCATGCCGACCCTGATTGCAGGAATCATTCCGCCGGAGTGCAATGTGATGCTCCATTCCGAGAACGGCCTCCTGGGCCTCGGTCCGTATCCTCAGGAAGGGGCCGAGGATCCGGATCTGATTAACGCGGGCAAGGAGACGGTGACCGTCGTGGAGGGCGCCTCCTATTTCGACAGCGCCGAATCGTTCGCCATGATCCGGGGAGGACATATCGATCTCGCCATTTTGGGCGGAATGGAAGTATCGGAGCAGGGCGATCTGGCGAATTGGATGATCCCCGGCAAAATGATCAAGGGCATGGGAGGCGCCATGGACCTGGTGAACGGCGCCCGGCGCATCGTCGTCATTATGGAGCATGTGAACAAGCACGGCGAACCGAAGATCAAGCGGGAATGCGGCCTTCCGCTCACAGGCAAGCGAGTCGTCGACCGGTTAATCACCGATTTGGCCGTGTTTGATTTTACGGCGGAAGGCATGGTCCTGATCGAGACGCAGCCGGGCGTCGGCGTCGAGGAGATTCGGGACAAAACCGAGGCGCCGTTCCGGTTGAGTCCCGCGCTGAGCGCGGCGAACGCGCCGCCGCGGGTATCGGAGTAAAGGGGGAAGGAGGATGGTCTATGCAAGTGTCTGTCAAGATTCCGACGAGAAAAGAAATCGAACCGTTGGGCGTGTACGTGCCGGGAAAACCGATTGAAGAGGTAAAAAGGGAATTCGGTCTTACAGACATCATCAAGCTCGCGTCCAATGAAAATCCGTACGGCTGCTCGAAGCTGGCCGCTCAAGCCGTCGTGCGCGAGATGGAGAAATGCGCCCTGTATCCGGAAGGCACCGCCCCCGAATTGGCGGCGAAGCTGGCCGCCCGCCTCGGCGTGGAGCCTGAATATTTCATCGTCGGCAATGGTTCTGACGAGATTATCCGCTTGTTGACGCGGAGCTATATCGCAGCAGGGGACGAGGCGATTATGGCCGATGTCACGTTTTCCCGCTACGAGACGAACGTCCGCATTGAGGGCGGCGTTCCGGTAACGGTGCCGCTCATTGACGGCGTTCATGATCTGGCCGGCATGCTGGAGGCGATCGGCAGCAGGACGAAGATGATTTTCGTATGCAACCCGAACAATCCGACCGGGACAATCGTGGGGCAGAGCGAGCTGCTTGCCTTCATCGAGCAGGTGCCGCGCCATATATTGCTGATCATCGACGAGGCTTATTACGAATATGTATCCGATCCCGATTACTTGCAGACCGTGCAGCTGCTCGCCAGTTATCCGAACCTGGTCATCCTGCGCACGTTCTCCAAAATTTACGGTCTGGCCGCCCTGCGCGTCGGTTACGGCATGATGCACCCGAGCATCGTGCAGGAGCTGGTCAAAGTAAAGGAGCCGTTCAATTCGAACCGGATGGCGCAAGCCGCGGCACTCGCCTCGTTGGACGATGCGGCGTTCGCCGCCGACTGCGCGCGGCGGAATGAGGCGGCCAGAACGAAGCTCGTCTCCGAGCTGAAGCAGCTCGGGCTGTCCTGCTATCCTTCGCATGCCAATTTCCTGATGGTGAAGCTGGACCGCTCCGGAGACGACGTATTCGGCTCCTTGCTGGCGCGGGGCGTGGTGGTGCGCGCGGGCAGCCTGCTCGGCTATCCCGACACGATCCGCGTATCCGTCGGAACGGAGCAGGACAATGAGGTGTTCATCGAGGCGCTGCGACAGATACTCGGACCTGACGGCCAGCCGGCGTGAACGAAGCGGGAGGCATTCTATTGCCTATCTATTTACTTACTAGTGCATTGGGTCTTTGATGGTCTATTGCACAGCGTCTTTGATAATCTTGCATAGCGGAATGGGGGTGACGGTCTGACGGACGTCGTGATTGCAAGCGCCGTACGGACGCCGATCGGCGCGTTCATGGGCGGATTGAGCGAAGTGCCGGCGGTCGAGCTGGGAGCGCTGTTCATTGGGGAAGCGCTGCAGCGCGCCGGGCTGCTCCCGGAAGCGGCGCAAGAGGTGATGATGGGCAATGTGCTGCAGGCGGGCAGCGGGCAAGGCCCCGCCCGTCTGGCCGCGATGAAGGCGGGCCTGCCCTGCGAGGTGCCGGCCGTAACGATCAATAAAATATGCGGCTCGGGTCTGAAAGCGGTCATCCTGGCCGCACAGGCCATCAAGGCGGGCGATGCGGATCTTATCGTCGCGGGCGGCATGGAAAATATGTCGATGGCGCCTTATTTACTGACGCAAGGAAGAGCCGGATACCGGCTGGGGGACGGAGTAGTCGTGGACAGCGTCCTCAAAGACGGGCTTACCTGCTCGATCTGCGGCATTCATATGGGACAGACCGCGGAAAATATCGCGGCGAAGTATCGGATTGCGAGGGAAGAGCAGGATGCGTTTGCCTTGACGAGCCAGCAGAGAGCCCGCGAGGCATGGGAGCGCGGCGAGTTCTCCGCCGAGATCGTACCGGTGGAGATTCGGACCAAGAAGGGGCTGACGCGGATAGAAGCCGATGAGCATCTGCGCCCGGATGTGACGGCTGCCGCCCTGGCCCGGCTCAAGCCTGCCTTCCAGCCGGACGGCACGGTCACGGCCGGGAATGCCTCCGGGATTAACGACGGGGCGGCGGCGCTTGTCGTCTGCTCCGGGCGCATGGCGAAGCAGATGGGGCTGCCCGTGCTCGCGCGCATCCGCGGCTACGCCTCCACAGGCGTGGACCCCGCCTTGATGGGCATGGGCCCTGTATCGGCCGCGCAATCGGCGGTGAAGAAAGCCGGGATGTCGCTCGCGGATATCGACGTGGCGGAATTGAATGAAGCATTTGCCGCCCAGGCGATCGCCGTTATTCGCGAGCTCGGGCTCGATCCGGCGATTGTCAATGTGAACGGCGGCGCCATCGCGCTCGGGCATCCGATCGGCGCCAGCGGCGCGCGCATCCTCGTGACGCTGCTGCATGCGATGAAGCGCAGGCAGGCGGCCGCCGGACTTGCCGCCTTGTGCGTCGGCGGCGGCCATGGCGTCGCTGTTGTCGTCGAGCAAATGTAAAGTATAGAATAGGGAGCACCTCCGATTGTCCTTGGATCGGAGGTGTTGTCGTTTTATCGCAAGGCACTGTAGGGGGGCAGCTGCCAAGGTTCCATGAAATGTGTAACTCGATTTTTTATACAGAAAATAATTGAAAATTACAAGAATAACCTATGAAATAATGAAAATAAGTGATAAATTAATATACCGTCTGTAGTGTGCGTATTATGAACATGAACATCAATGGAAAAGAGGAAATGGATTGTGGAACTAGGTATAAGCACGTTTGTCGAGACAACACCTGATGTCAACACGGGAACAACGATAAGTCACGCGGAGCGGCTGCGTGAAGTAGTGGAGGAGATTGTTCTCGCGGATCAGGTAGGACTGGATGTATATGGGGTAGGCGAGCATCATCGCCATGATTTTGCGGCATCATCTCCTGCGGTTGTATTAGCTGCTGCTGCATCTAAAACAACGAAAATTCGGCTGACGAGCGCTGTCATGATTTTGTCATCTGCTGATCCCGTACGTGTATTTCAAGATTTTGCAACACTTGATGGGCTGTCTAACGGACGGGCGGAGATTATGGTCGGTCGAGGCTCCTTTCTCGAATCATTCCCATTATTCGGTTACGATCTGGACGATTATGAAGAGCTGTTCGATGAGAAGCTGGAGCTGCTGCTGCACATTCAGAAGTCGGAGAAAGTAAGCTGGAGCGGGAAGCACCGCCCTGCGATTCAGGATCTAGGCATATATCCTCGCCCCGTGCAGGATCCTTTGCCGGTCTGGATTGGAAGTGCGGGAAGTCCGGAATCCGCGATTCGTGCAGGGGCATTGGGACTTCCGTTTGTGCTCGCCATTATCGGAGGAGTGAAGCCGCTCGACTACGCTTCACAGGTTGAGCTTTACAAGAAAGCGGCTGCTGAAGCTGGTCACGATGTAACCCGTTTGCCAATTGCTTCTCATTCTCACGGTTTTGTCGCGAAGAATCAAAAACAAGCAATCGAAACGTTCTTCCCGTCTACATTTGCAAGAACGAACGTGAGAGCCGCTGAAAAAGGAGCGCCACCGTACACGAGAGCGGACTACGACGCGGCCTGCAGCCTGGAGGGTGCCCTATATGTTGGCGACCCGGAAACGGTAGCCCAAAAAATTATTCATCTTCGCAAGCATGTAGGCATCACCAGATTCATGTTACATATGCCGCACGGCACAATGCCTCATGAAGAGGTCATGGAAGCGATACGGCTATTCGGAACGGAAGTAGCGCCTCGTGTAAGAGAAGAGGTAGCGGGTTGGGAGCAACATCATTGTTGAGCTAGATTCGAATAGACGCTGCCTGTATGAGGAGGCAGCGTCTGCGTATCGTTTCTGAACGTTGTTCCCGTAACACGACATATATGAAGGTATTGGCAAGGCATGCTTGTTCGTAACTTGCCATTGTCTTCATTAGTTATTGTAATAATCAATCTGATGTTTCTTCGTCAATATCAATCTGTTGCAGTTCGGATTTCCATTTCTTGTGAAATTGCCGGCTGCTCTTGCTGTAGGCGGGAAAGGCGGAAATGAGCTGTTCGGCACGAGCATGCGTGGCGAAGACATCGTCTCAAGCCTGCCTTCCAGCGGGACGGCACGGTCACGGCCGGCAATGCCTCAGGGATTAACGACGGGGCGGCGGCGCTTGTCATTGTGAATGGCGGCGCCAACGCGCTCGGGCATCCGATCGGCGCCAGCGGCGCGCGCATCCTCGTGACGCTGCTGCATGTGATGAAGCGCAGGCAGGCGGCCACCGGACTTGCCGCCCTGTGCGTCGACGGCGGTCATGGCGTCGCTGTTGTCGTCGACATAAGAGTGAAATGAAGAACACCTCCCCTTTGGGTCGGAGGTGTTTTCACTTAACCTTAAATCTTACAATAACCCTAAAATAACTTCCTTATTAATTTGCTCAAATGTTTGAATTGCTTTTTCATATTCTTTTTCTTCCAGATGCATAACAAACTCTTTCATTAAACCAAGCAGTTCCTTTTCATACGGCTTTCGTCTCATATATCTAACTTCTACAGTATCTAGCAGTTTTTTCTTTTGTATTTCTTGTATAACTTGCATAATTGTTTTATTTTCGGCCGGAGACAATAATAATTCATGTATTCTCCACAACGTATTATGAAATTTTTCGACATCTCCCTTCTCTAAAGCAGTTGGAAGCTCTTTCAAACATTTTCTTAAACTGACGACATCAAAGCCTTTCTGGTTCACAACAACCTTTTCAACGGAAAGTTTAAAAAACAACAAACGAATTTCTAAAAACTCAACAATGTCTTCGAATGATGATTTTGTTTTTGCTACAGTTATCCCACAGTGACTTTGGTGTTTTAGAAATCCTTCTGATGTTAAACGAGAAAGCGCGTTACGAATCGGCGTTCTACTCATATTTAGCTCTTTTTCTAATCTAGATTCTGTTAAACGAAGCCCTTCTTCATATTTGCCTTCAATAATTTTACTTTTTATCTTCATATACGCTATTTCTTCCCGTGTTTTTTTCATAATCCTTTCCTTTCTAGTAATCACCATCATTCTTATTGCAAACAATGAAAATACATAATGTATACAATCCAGTTTATCATATAACATCTCTATTTATAAATGCCTTACTCATTTCCATTATTTCCCAAAAGTTTATTATCATTAACCAATGATCTTACACCATACTTCCAAATACTCTATGTTTGAAGATTTAAAATTCATTCTTAATTCCCATCAAATACCTGATCGAAGCCACATCAAATCGGTATTCAAAATGTATACAATTATGATATAATCTCTTCATTAAAAGATGGTATTCACTATCCGAACTCTCTTTATTTAAAGAAGATGGAAATAATTGTCCAAGTAATAACTGTCTAGCATGTACACAATAAGATTCACAACCTTATTGTATACAATAAATAAGCATTGAGGAGATGAGAACAATCTAATTCAACAGAGTTTTACTTTCTCACGATGACAATATGAACAAGGAATGGAGAAATTATTAATGGCAGTGAAAAAACAAAAAACTAAAGGACTAGTGAAAAAAAGAATGGTTGTGGCTCTTCTGATTGTTTCCGTATTGATACTTTCAGGTGTAAGTTTTTGGTTTTTTACGCCAATCCCCAAAGCATATCTGTACGGCAAGGCGCTAAACGAAATGACCTATGCGAAATCCGCTAATTATGCAAATGCCTTAAAAGCAGTCGAAATCGTAGAGGATATCGATTACAATTCTAAATTTCGGAATGGTGCATTAGATATCATTTTTCCTAAGAACCGTACAGAAGAAACGCCTGTTATTTTTTGGACACATGGCGGCGGGTATGTGGCCGGAGACAAATCAGGACTCACGAATTACGCAGTGGAATTGGCTGCTCGTGGTTATACCGTGGTGAATATTAACTATGCTCTTTCTCCGAAAGCCAAATACCCTACTCAAGTACTTCAGCTTGGTGAGGCTTATCAATATATAAAAGAGAATAAAGAGCAATATAACGTAAAACTCGATAAGGTGTATTTTGCAGGAGACTCTGCCGGAGCAAATCTGGCTGCTCTGTTTGTGAATATTCAAACCTCTCCAGAGTATGCGAAGTTAACCAACATTGACGCTGTCGTTGATCCTTCCACAATAAAGGGAGCCTTATTATATTGCGGTCCATATGATATGGTTGAGATTGCAAAAAGAACGACAAAAGAATCGCCAATGTATGATTTTGTTCGTACCGTTGGTTGGTCACATTTTGGCAAGAAAGATTTCGAGGAATCAGAAGACGCGAAAAATGCTGCCGTTTTGAATTATGTTACGGAAAATTTCCCGCCAGCCTTTATTACGGATGGAAATACGGGATCATTCGAAGCTCAAAATAAAGCGTTGGTTTCGGCTTTACAAAGTAAAGGCGTACCTGTAGATTATCTCTTCTTTGATATAAATGTTACCGGCGAGCTGGGACATGAATATCAACTTCAAATAGATACGCCAGCAGGTCAAGAAGCTTTCAACAAAACGGTTGAATTTTTAAGCAAAACGAGATGATGATAAATGACGCCCAAGATCTTTTGGGTGTCTTTGTGCATGTCTGAAAACAAATGAGGAAAATATGCCTGTCATCAGTTCCAATCGGGGATCGGGTGAGATAGAATAGAAGAGTGCAGCCTGCACCAACCATCGCAAATCGAACGCCACATCGCCAAGAGGAGTGAATAGTCATGATGCTACATAATGAGAACCAATCATTGCGATGCATGTCTTTTAACATTCGGTATGGTAGCGATAACATAGAGGGTGGGGAGCAGAGATGGAGCCGCAGGGCGGATATGGCCGCCAGCATGATCCGCTTTCACCGCGCGGACATGGTCGGCCTCCAGGAAGCGCTCCGCCATCAGATCGCCGATTTGGAACGCATGCTGCCTGATTTCGGCTGGGCAGGCAAGGGCAGAGACGACGGCGCCGAAGGAGGGGAATTCTGCGCCGTGTTCTACCGCAAGAGCCGTTTGGAGCCGTTCGACAATGGGACATTCTGGCTGTCCGAGACGCCGGAGACTCCCGGTCGCCTAGGCTGGGACGCCGCCTGCCCGCGCATCGTGACATGGGTTCGATTTGAGGATAAGCTGATGGGAACCCGGTTCATTCATTTCAATACTCATTTCGATCATGTAGGGACGGTAGCGATGGAGCAGAGCGCGCACTTGCTGTTGAACCGGATCGCGAAGCGGGAAGAACGCTGCCCTGTCATCGTCACAGGGGACTTCAACTGCACCGAATCATCGGTGCCATACGGTATCCTTACCGGAGCCGGGGCCGGCTCTGGCGCTTTGCGGGACGCGCGCTACGCCGCGCAGCATCCGCACTTCGGACCGTCGTTCACGTTCCACGGATTTCAGCTTCAGCGGCTGATCGAATGCCTGTTCCGCGACGGCGAATGCTTCAAGGGCGATAATGGAGAGGATCTTGACTCGCCGATCGATTATATTTTTGTCAATGAGCAGGTTCGCGTGCTGCAATACGGGGTTCTGGCGGATCAGCAGAACGGCCGCTTCCCTTCGGATCATATGCCGGTTGTGGCCGATATCCTATGGGATAAACAGCAATAAAAGACGGCAAGTCCACGACCGTTAACCCGTCTGGCACATAAGGCAATCCCCGGCGCAGTCTTTGGACGTCCGCATGAAGGGCGCAGGACGAACCGGGGACTGCCTTTTGTTATGCAACTGCAGTTATTATCGCGAATGAAGATCAGAGCTCGGCCTGAAGCCTGTTCAGAAATCGCTTCGCCGCCCGTGCGATATGCTTCTCCTCCGGATGCACCCATCCGTAATAAACCGGCTCGGTAGTCGGGGATTCCAGCGGCAGCGTGATGATATGCTCTCCGTCCTCCTTGAACGAATAATCGAGTCACCGCGATGCCTTCCTTGACCGCATTGTAAATCGCCTGCGTATTGTTGCTGATGCATAGAATGTCAACCTCGCCATAGGACGCGACAAACTGATCCATGAAGTCCCGGATATGCTCGTCGTCATACAGCACGAACGTCTGCTTCGCTAATTTAGCGGGCGTGATCGCGCTCTCCAGACGAAGAGGGGAGTGCTCGTTGACGCAGACCACCATTTTGCCTTCCAAGAGCCGTTCGAAGGTTAGGCAGCGTTGTTGATGGAGCAGGCTTTCCGGCAGCGCGATTAATCCAATGTCAATCTTGTCATGCTTCAGCAGCTCCAATATTTCCTTCGGGCCCTTCTCCATAATCTCCACCTTCACCCCCGGGTAATCCCGCTTGAAGCGCGAGACGACATGCACCAGCAAATGCATCGGTCCCGGTATGGTGGCGATTCGCAATTGCCCGCTCATGGCGTCGCTGTAGGATTGGGCTTCGGCCCTGAGCTCATGGAGGGCGGCCAGCGCTTCATTCGCCTTGGCGATAAGGGATCTGCCTTCCGGCGTCGGGACGGCGCCCAGCCCGCGCGAGCGGTGGAACAGGCTGACGCCCCATTCCGATTCAAGCAGGGAGATGGACTAGCTTATCGCCGACAGCGTGACATGCGAATGCTCCGCCGCTTTCGTGAATGCTCCGGTTTTGGCCACCTGGACAATGTATTCGAGCTATTCGAGATTCATCGGCTTCCACCTCTTATTAAGCATTGATTAACTATACTTGACCAGAAGCTGAAGGATTATCATGATGTCATCAACGTGAACCAGCACGGGGTAGCCTATGGGATTATCGCGGCCGGGCGCAGTCGATACGCCGATTATTCAGGGCTACAAGGATAGAGGCATGGCAGACTCCATGAAAGCAAAAGTTATCGGCAACAAATTGACGCAGCCAGAGCAAGTGGCCGATGCGATCTATTTGATGCCTCTCGAGGAAACCAGCGCGATTAACGGCAGTGTCGTGATGGCGGATGAAGGATATGCGTCCTTCAAATAAACGGAGCGCTGCCGCATTAGAACTTTCAACAATAGGATAATGGAACGTAAGCGCTGAGCCTTCGAATCCGATAGGCTCGGCGTTTTTGTGCTCTACATGACGGTGATGATGTGTGGCGGCCCTAAGAACAAGTGATAATGGGAAGATCAGGATCGTATGATTGAAATAACTGGTCATAATTGATAAGCTGTAATTAATCAACAGAATTGGTTGCTAGATTTCAGTGCCACACAGAAAAGGTTGAAGGGATGAGGAAGATCATGTCGCAACAGCAACTCGCACGGCTAAAAGAGCGGCTAACAGTGCCTGTTATTGCCGCTCCTATGTTTCTGGTGTCAAGCCCGGAAATGGTTATTGAAGGCTGCAAAGCCGGTATTATCGGGTCGTTCCCTCTGCTGAACGCCCGTACGACCGAAATTTTGGGAGAATGGATGGAGCGGATTACGCAAGAGCTGGCCGCAGCCCAGCAACAAGAGAGAGCACAGCCGGTTGCTCCCTGGGCAGTAAATCTGATCGTGCACCGTTCGAACAAGCGCTACGAAGCGGATCTCGAGATGATCAAGAAGTTCCAGCCGCCGATTGTGATTACATCGCTGGGGAATCCGCAAGCGGTTGTCGATATCGTGCATGAATATGGAGGGCTTGTATTTTCCGACGTTATCCATCTGACTCATGCGAGAAAAGCAGCCAAAACGGGCATTGATGGCCTGATTCTCGTGTGCAACGGCGCCGGCGGGCATGCGGGAACGCTCAACCCGGTTGCTTTTCTGAGCGCGGTGCAAGAATTCTGGAACGGGATTACGATTGTCGCGGGCTGCATCTCCCGCGGGCAGGATATCGTAGCGATGGAGGTGCTCGGCGCCGATATGGTCTATATGGGGACGCGCTTTATCGCGACGGACGAAAGCTTTGCAAGCAAGGCTTATCGAAGCATGCTCATGGCATCGGGTGCGGAAGATTTGATTTACACGGATGCTTTTAGCGGCGTACACGGCAATTATCTCGTTCCCAGCATTCGCAAGGCAGGGCTTGATCCGGACCAATTGCAGAAGAAGGAGACGATGGACTTCTCTTTTGCGGAAGTCAGCGAAGCAAAGGCCTGGAAAGATATTTGGTCGGCCGGACAAGGCGTGGGGGCGATCAAGCGGACGGCGCCGATTACCGACGTTGTCGCCGAGCTGCGGGAGGAGTATGAGCGCACCTACGCTTCTCTCGTCTCCGCTCGCAAGGGCTGACACACAGGCCAAGCGATGCTGGCCGCGAATGTATTGGCAGGCGGAAAAGGGGCGATCAGCCCCTTTTCTATCGTTCCGGGCTTCCGGCTTATTGGAGATACAGCTCTTGAAATTCCTCCTTGGTCATGCCGAAATAGAACTCGTCATCATATTGCCTGTCCGTATAAATCATCTTTCTCAATTAGGGCAAAGGAGAGGGTGTCTTACAGGCACTGCAAAATGATGGAGATGACGAGGTAACAGGGAATGCGGATGCGGGAAAAACGGCGGCTCGCAAACCGGTGGAAGATGGATGAAGCAATGAAATGCTGCGTGGATGCATCAATTTCTGCTCTATAAGCACTAGCGTTGCATCGAGCGGTTAGTTCATAATCTAATTTCAATTAACATCAATATATGATATATATTTACATTTGCGATGTCCGCGCTAAGTCTAAAAAAGTCGAGCTGGAAACAGACCCTACGCGTTATCCATTATATGTAAAAATCGTTTTCGTTTGTCATTACGTCACAATCAGTCTCGGTTTCATCGACTTTGTTGCCTTTTTCGGACGTCTCCCATTTCGCTTTGGTCGACCTCTAGATGTTCGAGTCGGCTTGCGGTTGAGTGCAGCGATCAAATTTTCCCATGGTTTTTCCGCATAGATGCGAATCAACTGGAGGAGGTCCCATGTCGACTTTTTACAGTCCAGTGTTAATTTAATCAGCAAACAGAGAGCATACGCGATTAAAGCAATATACATTTGGTTCCAAATCGCTTCGGCCGTATAACCGTGGGGTTTTACCAATCGAATATGCTGCTTGACCCATTTAAAAAACAACTCAATATGCCAGCGATTTCGATAAATCTCGGCAATTTGATGTGCGGATAAGTCAAATCGATTCGTTACAATTCGATAGGTACGCCCTTGGTCATCCTTAAACTCAATCAAACGCAGAACCGCTGGCAGCTCCGGCATCGTCACATCAGCATCAAGGATAAACCCATTCTGCCTTTTGGGGAGGTCTCTTTTTCTGATGATCGTTAACCGGCTCTTTTGCTTGACGCGGCAAACAAATTTAATCTTATCCTCTACCCATTTCTGAAAATGGTCGTATACCTGGTATCCTCGGTCCATCACGTAGGTCGCATCTTTATCCACTGTAAATTCCAACACGACTTCATGATCGGCTACATCTTTGGTTGAAGCGACGATCTTGTCTGGATACATCGTTTTGGAGTCCGCAACGACCAAGGAGGTGTGCATCTTCACGCCATGGCTACTTTTGGAACAATAGGACCATTTCGCGAGAATGGGAGGTAGTGTAATTCCCGATGAATCGATTAGCTTGAGTTTCCCAATACCAGGCGTAATGCCGCGTTTCCCTTTTGTAAGTTGCTTGATTCGATCAATGAGCGAGAAAAAGAGCGTCTGAAGATACTCCATAGGCAGCCGTTTCAGCTTCCGCGATAGTTGAGAAGCGCTTATGCTCTTGAGACCCAGAAGATCTTGAAATTCAGGATTAGCCGCTACATGCTCTGACATGACTTTGTATGAGTCTCGTTGCTGAAGCTGTGCCTCTACAAATAAGAGTGTCGAAGAGCCGACAAACAGCTTTTGGGCCCGGTAATCCAATGACTCGTGTCGAGTAGAATGGACATGTAACCATTTTAGGCATTGACAAATGACGTTATGATTCGGTACGTTATCCATAAGAAATCTCCTTTGTTGAGGCGTTTTATGGATAACGTTAGGGTAACTCAACAATAGGAGATTTCTTTATTTTTGTCCATGAATATAGTTCAATAAGTTACAAATATAGAGACTTATGGGATAGAAATTTTCGTAAAAAGATTGATGCAACGCTAGTGCTCTATAAGCCGCTATTTGATGTAATTCCTGCAAAAGTACATGATGTTCATCGATTTTTGTATTTTGTCGATTGAATAGTCAGAAATTGATGCCATTTTGCAGGATTCCCTGTAACGGAGTACACGTCATAAAGGAAAAGTGTAGTTTTGCAGTTTTTCGGCGAGTCGAGCTTTGAGAATCAGGGGGGCTGTCTCACTGTAGTGAAATACTACTTCCGGGACACCCCCGTTCACTGCTGCATACTATTTCAAGAGCCACAGGGCAGGGACATTCGGCGGCTCCCAGCCGACTTGCGAGGTATGCGCGACCCGCGCCTCGTACGTCTTGCCATTGTATGTCACAAGCGCGCCGGCCGCATACGAGGTGTTCGGAGCCCAAGGCGTCGCCACAGGGGCAGGCGCTGTCGTTACCTTCAATGCGCTGCTGGACGGGGATACATTGCCGGAAGCATCAAACGCCACGACCGTAAACGTATTGGAGGTCTCCGGCTGCAGAGCGGAGACGGTGTAGCTCAATCCGCTCGTCGTCCCCGCCAATGCCGAACCATTATAAATGCGGTACCCGGCAACGCCGACATTGTCCGTGGATGCGCTCCAGGTCAAGGTCACGCTCGACGAGGTGATGGCGGAAGCGGTCACGGATGATTGCGCAGAGGGAGGTTCCGTATCGGGCTGCGGGGCCAGGGTGGTGAAGGTGACGACATTGCTGTTGGCCGATTGATTGCCGGCAGTATCGACTGCCCGGACCGAATACGAATAGGAGGTGCTCGGCGTCAAGCCCGTAAGCGTATAGGTTAACGTCGTTCCGTTCGTGGAAGCCGCCAGCGTGGAGCCTCGATAAATCTTATAGCCCGCGACGCCGACGTTATCGGTCGAAGCATCCCATGTCAACACGGCGCTCGTTGGCGTAACGTTCGATACGGCCAGGTTCGCCGGCGCGCTCGGAGGCGTCGGATCGACCGGGGAACCGCCCCCGAAGTCCACATCGATGACATTGTAGAACGCATTCGCCGTATCCGCGATTTCCCATACCGCCAAAATGACCTGATAGCCGGTGCGGCTCGGGACGTCGCACGTATCCGAATAGGAATGAGGCGGCTGCTTGCCTTTGTAATCGACGTTGCAGAACGGGGTCAGGTCGAAGGAAGCGCGGGTGAGCGGCTCATCCGGATTCCAGTTCTGCTTCGTGATGTAGTACTTCCAGCTTGTGGTCGCATGATTGGCTTCAATGGTCCAATGGAACGTCGTCGTTCCCGGCGTAATGCTGACCTTGCTCCAGCGGGTGGCCGATTGCTGATCCAGTTCCGGGAAAGCGCCGTCGGCGCTTGCGATCTTGCCGTCGGCCGGACCGGCGGCAGGGAAGCCCTTGTGCGCTTCCAGGCTTTGCGGTTCGTAGATGATGAACCCGCATTTTTTGTTGACGCCCTTGGCGCACAGGTCTGCGCGGCTGCTTGGGGAATCAATATAGCCGTGGGCAAGCGCCTTGCCGGAGAAGACGAGCATGACGAACAGGAAGGCGAGCGCCATGCCGCCGGCAAGCAGCCATCTCCGGAACAATGGATGAGGTACACAACGATTTGCCAACTTCATTTTCCTCCTTGCGATTGGAATGGATGTGTATAAGAACTCAAGCTGAGCTTATACCGAATGAGGGGCAATAGGCCGCGGTACGTGCAGCGAGAAATGCGCTTTAACTTCGCGGCCCGCGCATGAAGATCCGGGTATGCGGATTTGATATGTATATTTATTCATGGGGTTTGGCTCTTATTAACAGAAAATAGAAAAATTATTATGGAAGGGCTGTCGAACAAGGGCCGGGAACTGGTTTGAGCGAACGGCAAAAAGACGCCAAGCCGCGCGCGGCTTGGCGTCTTGCCGAATCCCGGGTTCGCGCGATTACGTTCCGGATGCGGCCTGAGCCGTCCGCCGTAATCCTGGTCCCCGCAGTCCCATTTCCAGTCCCAGTTCTATTTCAGGTTCACCCAGACGGTCTTCACTTCGGTATAGTTGTCAATCGCATAGGAGCCCATCTCGCGCCCCAGGCCCGATTGCTTGTAGCCGCCGAACGGAGCGGCCGCATCGAAGACGTTATAGCAGTTCACCCAGACGGTGCCGGCTTGCAATTTGTTCGCCAGATAATGGGCTTGCTTCAGATTTTGCGTCCAGACTCCCGCAGCCAAGCCGTAATCGGATTGGTTGGCCTGCTCGATCAAGTCGTCGAGCGTATCATACGGCATCGCAGCCACGACCGGCCCGAAGATCTCTTCGCGGGCGATCGTCATCTGCGGATCGACATGCGCGAATATGGTCGGCTCGACGAAGTAGCCCTGATCGGCAGGCACTTTCCCGCCCGTAACGAGCTCCGCACCAGCCGCTTTCCCCGCCTCGATATAGCGCTTCACGATGTCATGCTGCTCGGACGAGACGAGCGGACCCATCTCCGTATCCGGATCGAGGCCGCTGCCCACCCGGATCCGCTTCGCCTCCGACGCCAGGTCGGCCACGACGTTATCATACAATTTCTTCTGCACATAGAGACGCGAGCCTGCCGAGCACACCTGTCCCTGATTGAAGGTGATGCCCCGCAGCGCGCCGGGCACCGCCCGGGACAGATCGGCATCCGGGAGGATGATGTTCGGCGATTTGCCGCCGAGCACAAGCGTTACTTTTTTGACGGTGTCCGCAGCTTCGCGCATGATCGATTTCCCGACCACCGTCGAGCCGGTGAAGGCGATCTTGTCGACCTGCGGGTGCCGGACGAGCGGCGCGCCGGCCGTCTCGCCGAAGCCCGGAATCACGTTGATGACGCCATGCGGGAACCCGGCTTCCTGGGTTAGCTGAGCCAGGTAGAGGGCGGACAGCGGCGTCTGCTCCGCCGGCTTCAGGACGACGGTGCAGCCGGTGGCGAGGGCGGCGCCGAGCTTCCAGGCCGCCATCAGCAGCGGGAAGTTCCACGGGATGATCTGGCCGACGACCCCGACCGGTTCATGTCTCGTATAGGTAAGGAAGTTGCCTGCCGTAGGAATGGTTTGTCCGACGATTTTTGTGGCCCAGCCGGCATAATAACGGAAATGCTCGATCGTGAGCGGAAGATCGGCCGCCTTTGTTTCCCGCAGCGGCTTGCCGTTATCCAGCGTCTCCAGCTCGGCCAGCTCTTGCTTGTTCGCTTCGATAAGATCGGCCAGCTTGTAGATGAGCCGGCTGCGATCCGCGGCGCTCATGGCGGACCATTTTCCATGATCGAATGCCTGGCGCGCCGCCTTGACCGCGCGGTCCACATCCTCCTCCCGCGCTTCCGCCACGACCGCGAGCACTTGCCCCGTGGCCGGATTGATCGACGAGAAGACGTTGTTCTGGACGGATTCGACCCACTCGCCATTGATGAACAGCTTCTTCGTGCCCTGCAAAAATGCTTCAACCTTAGGACTGATATGGAATTGTGACAAGCATAATCACTCCTTTGTGAGAATATTCATTGACAATGATTACAGGCTCTCACATGATATGTATTCTCCAGGAGGACGAATCATGCCCGTTGTGAGCGGGAGAAAGCGGGACTGGTTCATTTTCCCATATAAAAGATCCTTGCGGAACCCGAGATGGTTCTCTATAATAGATAAACAACTTCATAACTGGATGAAGTATACGGGAGACAGGATTAAGCCTGGCCGAAGGGGCAAAGCTCTCAGGCGCTTGTTATCGTTCGTAACCGAATTGGATGAAGCAGGACCGTATACGGACAGGACTCTGGAGAGACTCCATCGCGGAGCACCGAAGGGGCAATACGTGGCAGGACACACGTTAAAACTCTCAGGTAAAAGGACAGGGATTGCAGATGTCAGGCATCTTTATGTTGGTATTGTGATTGCATTCACATATCGTTCTTTTTGCTGTTCTGCAAAAAATGTCCCCGGAGTCAAATCTATCGATTTGGCTCTTTTTTATGTCTTCGGACATTGATTTCAAGATGAAGAGGGGAATTGTAATGCATGGGTTGGAAGTATGGCTGGATCGGGTGAATCAATTTGTATGGGGGCCGCCGCTCTTAATCTTATTGGTGGGAACGGGGATCTTCTTGACGATTCGGCTCGGGCTGCTGCAGGTGCTTCGTCTGCCGCTGGCGCTCAAGCTCATATTTACGGCGAAAAATGAAGGCCAAGGCGACGTCACGAGCTTCGGCGCGCTGGCTACCGCCCTGGCGGCCACGATCGGAACGGGGAATATCGTCGGCGTCGCCACCGCGATTCAGATGGGCGGGCCGGGCGCGCTGTTTTGGATGTGGCTGGCCGCGTTTTTTGGCATGGCGACGAAGTATGCGGAAGGCTTGTTGGCCGTGAAATTCCGGAAAATCGACGAGAACGGGCAAGTGTCGGGCGGCCCGATGTATTATATCGAACAAGGGTTGGGGGCGAAGTTCAAGCCGCTCGCGATCTATTTCTCCATAAGCGGGGTATTGGTCGCTCTGTTCGGCATCGGCACTCTTCCCCAGGTGAACGCTATCGTGTCTTCCAGCCAGTCGGGCCTGGGGCTTCCCGTGGCGGTTACCGCGGGAGTGGTGACCCTCGCGATCGCTCTGGTGACGATTGGCGGTCTCAAGAGCATTGTCAGGGTGACCACCAAAGTCGTGCCCGCGATGGCTATCATTTATATCGCGGCATGCTTTATCGTTCTCGCAGCATTCGCCGACAAGATTCCATCCGCGCTGTCGCTTGTCTTCCACAGCGCCTTCAACCCGGCGGCGGCCGGAGGCGGCTTCCTCGGCGCGACCGTCATGATGGCGATTCGCAGCGGCATCGCGAGAGGGGTGTTCTCGAATGAATCCGGTCTCGGCAGCGCTCCGATCGCGGCGGCGGCGGCCAAGGTGAAATGGCCCGCGGAACAGGGGCTTGTCTCGATGACCGGGACGTTCATTGATACGATTATTGTCTGTACGCTGACCGGCCTGACGCTTATCGTGACCGGCACATGGAACGGCGCGGCGGAAGGCGCGGCGATGACGCAGGCGGCGTTCGATGCCGCGATGCCGTTCGGTTCCATCGTTCTCATGTTATGTCTTATTTTATTTGCTTTTACGACGATTCTGGGGTGGAATTATTACGGCGAGCGCTGCATTGTCTATTTATTCGGCGTGCGGGCGATCTTGCCTTACCGCATCGTGTTCATCGTGATGGTCGCAGCAGGCGCGTTCATCAAGCTGCAGGCGATCTATTTCCTCTCGGATATCGTGAACGGGCTGATGGCGCTGCCGAATCTGGTCGCTCTGTTGGGGCTGTCCGGCGTGGTCGTGGCAGAAACCCGACTTTACTTGCGGCATATGAAGCAGTGAGGAGCTTAAGCGCAGGCAATGCCCGGGAATAGCAAGACTGGCCGAACTTTGATGTTCGGCTTTTTTTGGTATTTGGAGGGCGGGGCGGGAGAGGGCAGGTTAAGGCAAGGATGGGCAGGGACAAGGCAGGACAAGGCAGGACAAGGCAGGACAAGTTAAGGCATGGCAGGTCACATGAAAATCCTGCACAGGCGCAGCATTTGGAGACCCAAGAGGCGATATTCCGAGAAAATCCTGCAAAACAGCACTAGCGTTGCATAGAACCTGACATGAAGAAGACTTTAAACTCCAGATACGGAACTAATAATCATTATTTATATATATTTACAGTTTCTTTTTTCCTAGCAAAGCCAAAAGTCGATCTCCTACTAAACCATAGGAACATGTTACCATCAAATGTTAATATGCCATTATTACCTATTTAATCACCACTTTAACGGTCTTACATTGCTTTGGGTGTTTTCGTGGTCGACCACCCTTTCGTTTCTTCCGCCTGCCCTTCGAGTGCTTGGTTGGTTTGCGGTGCAGTGCCATCAAAAATTGATGCCACGTTTTATTCATATAGACCCGAAGCAGCTTTAGAAATGACCATAGCGTTTGAGTGGTGTCAGCCTCCTTCCGGACCAACATGACTAAACCATATGCGATGAAGGCTAAAAAAATCTGGTTCCATACTGCCTCTGGATGGAAACTGTACAAATGGACTAAGCTCATATGTTGCTTCATCCATTTAAAGAATAATTCAATCATCCAGCGGCGCCGATAAATCTCGCAGATTTGGGCTGCGGACTTATCCCAGACATTCGTAAGCACACGGTACTGGCGGTTCTTCTCATCGGTATACTCCACTAACCGGAGCTGGGCTTCTATCACATGGCCTTCTTCATCCTTGTAGCTCACGATCACGTCAGCATCACGCACCACAGGCGTCGTTTCATCGATCTCGTGCTCGCAGATGATCGCCGTCTTGTTGCTTTTCTTAATGCGTGCCACGAAGCGTAGATTATCATCCAGCCACTGCTTATAGTGACCATATGTGATGTACCCGCGATCCAAAACATGAATGGCATCTTTATCGATCACCAGATCCAAAGCCACTTCGCTGTCAGCAACGCCTCGTGTGGAACAAACAATGTTTTCGGGATAGACGGTATCCGGGTCGCAAACAGCAAGTTTGGTGTGGATCTTTACCCCGTTGCTGTGTTTGGAGCAGTAGGCCCATTTTCCAGCGACATCAGGGAGTGTAAGTACCGTTGAATCGACAATGCTCAGTTTCCCGATGCCGGGGATACCCTGCTTCGGATAAAGTTGTTGCAAACGTTGTGTCACTTGAATCCATAGCTGCTGCAACACCGGTAAAGGCAACGCTCTGAGTGTACGTACGAGTTGGGAAGCGCTAATGGATTTCAAGTGGATCGCCTGCTGCAGCTGTTCGTTCGCACGCAACGCGTTGCAGATATCTTCGAGGTCCGTGCGTTTATTCAATTGAGCATCAATGAGTAGTTTGATCGCTCTCACGAGTGTAAACTTTCGTCGATAATTGAAGATTGGGAATTCGTCGTCCGAGAGCTGAATCAAATTTAGGCATTTACAAATGACGGTCTGATCTGGTATATTACCCATGGTCTTTTCTCCTTTTGGTGAGGGAATGGGTAACATGCCTATCCTTCAACATTAGGAGATTTTTTTATGAGTTACCAGATATAATCGATCAATAAATTGAAGAAAAAGTAATTAATGAGAAATATATTTTTCATGTCAGGTTTGGTGCAAGGCTAGTGGCAAAACAGCATCATTTCGCCCGTTTTGAACTCTATCCGTGCCAAATCGCAGGTAATTCCTGTATTTTTGCAGCATTCCTTTTTTCACAAACTCGGGTCAATGAAATTACTGCATTCTTGCAGCATTGGTGGGGTCGAAGAACAGAGGGGGGAGAAAATGCGGCTTTGGTGAAGTGGATGGACAGAGGGGAAGGAGGTAATGCCGCATTGGTGAGCAGATGAACAGAGGGGGCAGATAATGCAGGAGTAGATAAACAGAGGGGACGGATTCCTAATGGATGGGCTGAGCTGATGACGGATGGGCGGAAGGAAATTCAGTTTGTTGTGAATCGAACAAAGGGACGGAGTAAATCCAGCTATGGTGGAGTGGATAAACAGAGTGGAGGGAGCAAACTTCAGCTATGATGGACCAGATGACGAGGTTGCGGGCGCGATCAAGTTTTTTGCTTTCAGCCCGGCTTCATATAAAATGTAGGTATATGGAGATACGCAATCGCTAGAAATCGTACTAATGGAGGATATCCCGGTGAGTCATCCGATTTATGAATTCGTGGAAACGGACGAGGCATTGCCCTTCGATGTGTCGCTGAACAGCGTGAACTACGTGCCGAATCACTGGCATAACAGCATGGAAATCATCTTCGTTCTGCGGGGCAACCTGGAAGCGACGGTCAATCAGCGGAAATATTCTTTGTCCGAAGGGGATGTGCTGCTGATCAATCAAGGCCATGTGCACGAGGTCATTGGGCTGGACGTCAATATCATTGCGACGTTTCTGATCCCGTTCAAGTATATGAAGGATAACGTGAACGGCGTCGAAGCCATCAATTTCGCCTGCTATTCGGGGGAGGCCAGCAAGGAGGAGAAGCTGGCGCTGGACCGCATACGCCAATGCTTGGCAGAGATGGTGCAGTTGAAGCATAAAAAGGGGGAGGGCTACGAGCTCGACATGCAGGCGCGCATGCTGAGCGTGTTTTCCATCCTCCTGAAGCAATTCAAGCGGCCCGCGATGGAAGGCGCAATGAATGAGAAGTATATGGACCGAATGCTGCGCATCATTACCTTTATCGACGAGCATTATCAGGAGCCGATCACGCTGCAGGCGATCGCCGAGCGCGAATATTTGTCGGTGCCGTATTTGTCCAAATTTTTCAGCGAGAACATCGGCCTGAACTTTCAGGCTTATCTGACCAGCATCCGCTTGAAAAATACCGTCGAGGATTTACTGCGGCATGCCGACGCGCCGATCGCGGACCTCGCCATGCATCACGGATTTCCGAATGCGAAATCTTTCTACGCCGCCTTCAAAGCAAAGTATCATATGACGCCCAACGAGTACCGCAGGCAGTACCGGCCGCCGACGGATCATAAGCAAAAGCCTTCGGCCAACTATTTGGCGTTCAATCAGTCCAGCGCGCTGGGCATCATCAATCAATATTTGCAGCGCAGCCAATCGCTTGGCTTAGCGGACGATATTCGCGAGGTGGAAGAGGCCGCCTATGACGTGGACCTGTCCGTCACCGGCGAACCGATCCGGCATACGTGGAAGCAGCTGATCACGATCGGCAAGGCCAAGGAAGGCTTGCATGCCGATGTTCAGGAGCAGCTCCGGCATGTTCAGCGGATATGCCCCTTCCGCTATTTGCGGTTCCACGGCATCTTCGACGATGAAATGATGGTATATGATGAGGACGAGGCGGGACAGCCCCGGTTTAATTTCCGGTTCGTGGACCAGTTGTTCGATTTCTTGCTCTCCGTCGGCCTGAAGCCGTTCGTGGAGCTGGGCTTCATGCCTTCCTTGCTGGCGGCCGACCCGGGCAAGAAGGTGTTCTACAAAGCAAGCTGCGTCAGCCCGCCGAAATCGATCGACCGCTGGTGGACCGCTTCCTTCGCCACTGCCTGAACCGTTACGGCGCGGAGGAAGTGGAGACCTGGAGGTTCGAATTCTGGAATGAGCCGGAGCTCCGGACGTTCTGGCCGGGAACGATGGCGGAATATATGGAGCTGTATTTGCGGACCTATCAGACCTTGAAGGGCGTATCGGAGCGGCTGCGAATCGGCGCGCCCGGGCGGATCATTACCATTCGTTCGCATCGGCTGAATGACGAATTTTTTGCTTTCTGCCGCAGCAATCAATGCTTGCCTGACTTCATCCCGCTTCATTTCTATCCGCATGACGATATCGAGGACATGCTGTACCCCGCCCCGCCGGATCCGCTGCCGCTGCAGCCGTACCGCCGAATTTTGGAGGAGTTCATCGGGATTTCCCCGAATCCGGATTTTTTGCGGGATATGCTGGCGCGCGAGATGGAACTGCTTGCCGAGCATGGGCTGTCCGATAAGGAATTGGTGCTCACGGAATGGAATTCGACCGCCTATCATCGGGAATTGACGAATGACACCGTGTATAAGGCGGCCTATCTCGCCAAAAACATTATCGACAATCTGGACCGCATCAGCGGCTTCGGCTACTGGGTGCTGAGCGACAATATCGAGGAGACCGCCGCTTCGGCCCATCTGTATCACGGAGGGCTCGGACTGATCGCCCAGCACGGCATTCCGAAGGCCGCGTTCGTGGCGTATGAGCTGCTGGCCAAGCTCGGAAATCGCCTTCTTGCCCGCGGGGAACGCTACATCGCGACGGCCGGCCGCGGAGGGTATCAGATCCTGACCTTCAATTATTGCCATTTCGACGACCTGTATGCGATGGGGGATACGTCCTTCATCAACGCCACGAACCGGTACAATGGGTTCAAGGATGAAAAAACGGTAAAAATGCAGCTTGAGTTAAAAGGAATCCGCCCCGGCAGGTACCGCTGGTCACGCATACGATCAGCCGCAAGCACGGGAGCAGCTATGACCGCTGGGTGGAGATGGGAGCGCCCGACCCGCTGTCTGCCGAGGATATCGCTTACCTGAAGGCGAATTCCGGTCCCCGGATGCATGTCCAATATGTCGATGTTGAAGACGGCAGGACCTATTTATCGGTATTGGAGCCTCACGGGGTGCAGTTGATGGAGCTGATCCCGGTGTACTGACAATTGGGTCACTTTTTAATCTCGGATCAAGCCGCCGTGAAAGCGTTTCTAAAAAAGACGTTAAAAATTACTACAGAAGACTATAAATAGCCGCCTGTCCCGGAACAGGGGCTTTTTTTTATAATAGATTTGCAAGCGTTTTCAACTCTCGCTTAGGAGGAAATTACGATGGCTGAACCAATGATAAAAGGGCAAGTCCGAACTCCGCTGGGCCGGTTGACGTTCGGCATCATCTTCGGCTATGGCTGCATGATGCTCGGACTGATGACTCCGGCAATGCTGCTGCTCACCTTCAAAATGATAGAGGTCGATCCGAACGGCTACACCGCTTCGTACGGCTTAGTCGCCGGCGTCGGCGCATTCTTCGCCCTGATCGGGAACCCGCTCGGGGGCGCGATCAGCGATCGGACGAACATCTCCTTCGGGCGAAGACGGACATGGATTTTCCTCGGCCCGCTGGTCGGATGCGCCGCGCTGCTGTGGGTGGGGATGGCCACGGAAATCTGGCAAATCCTGATCGGCTGGGCGGTGGCGCAGTTGTTCTTCAACTTCGGCATGGCGGCTTATACCGCGCTCATCCCGGATCAGGTCATGGAGGAGAGACAAGGAACGATATCCGGGATTGTCGGGCTCGTCCTGCCGGCGGCCGTATGCATCGGCATGGTGCTGATGATGCTGATGAATTCCGCTTCCTCGGACATGAAATGGCTGGTGATTGCGATCATCGGCATTACGGGTCCGATCGTCAGTTTATTTGTGATTCGCGACGGCAAGGTAGAGATCGTGAAGGCCGAACAGCAGAAGCTGTCGCTCGGCGAGAAAATCAGCAAAATCTATCCGAGCCCAAGAAGGTTCCCGGAATTCACCTGGGCCATCGTCTCGAAGTTCCTGCTGATGATGGGCTATTGCAGCACGCTGTACTTGACGGTCATGCTGGTGAACCGGATGGGCTTCACGGAGAGTCAAGCAACGAACAGCGTCGGCGCCTTGAACATTATTTGCCTGATCGCTTCGGCCGTGACAAGTATATTCGGCGGCGTATTGTCCGATAAATTCAAGAAGCAGAAGCCTTTCCTGTACGGCTCGGCGCTGATAATGGTGTTCGGCATTCTGTTGTATGCCTTTGTGCCTCAATATACGGCATACATTGTAGCGTCAGCCATCATCGGCCTGGGCTTCGGCTGCTTCAGCGCCGTCGACATGGCATTGGTCGCCCGGATTCTTCCGCGCAAGGAGGATGCGGCCAAAGACTTCGGCCTGATGAACGTAGCCAATGCGCTGCCGCAATCGATCGTGCCCGCGATCGCTCCGCTGCTGCTCGGAATCGGCGGCTGGCCGTTCTTCTATATCGCGTTGGCGCTCTGCGTCGTGCTGGGGATGGCTGCCGTCAAGCCATTGCCGGAAATCGGACAGACAACGAAAGACATCGCATTACCGCATACAGGAGGATTATCGCATGAGTAAACAGGTGAAAGACATCATCAAGCAAATGACGCTGGAAGAGAAAGCAAGTCTCTGCTCGGGACTGAATATGTGGCAGACCAAGGCGGTCGAGCGGCTGGGCATCCCGTCCATCGTCATGACGGACGGACCGCACGGGCTTCGCAAGCAAGCGAATCCGGCGGATATGTCGAGCAAGACCGTTCCGGCGACATGCTTTCCGAGCGGCGCCGGCCTCGCGTCTTCCTGGGATCGGCAGCTTATCGAGGAAGTGGGGGCTGCCCTCGGGGAAGAATGCCAGGCGGAGGACGTTCAGATCCTGCTCGGCCCCGCGGTGAACATAAAGCGTTCCCCGCTGTGCGGCCGCAATTTCGAATATTTCTCGGAGGATCCGTATCTGTCTTCGGAAATGGGCGCCCATCATGTGCGGGGCGTGCAAGGGCAGGGCGTCGGCACCTCGGTCAAGCACTTCGCGGCCAACAATCAGGAGACGCTGCGCAATTCCATCAATGCGGTCGTCGACGATCGGTCCTTGCATGAAATCTACCTGCGCAGCTTCGAAGGCCCAATTATGGACGGGAAGGCGTGGACCGTCATGTGCGCCTATAACCAGGTGAACGGGGAGTTCTGCTCCGAGAATTCGCGGCTCCTGACGGACGTGCTGAAGGAGAAGTGGAAGCATGAAGGCTTCGTCATGACCGACTGGGGCGCGATCAACGAACGGGTCAAGGGACTGAAGGCGGGGCTGGAGCTGGAAATGCCATATGCCGGACCGGAGCACGACCGGATGATCGCCGATGCGGTGCGAGCGGGCGAGCTGGATGAAGGTGTCCTGGATCAGGCGGTGGAGCGGCTGTTGACCGTTATTTTCCAAGCTCATGACCATAAGAAAGCAGGCCTCACCTACGACAAGGAAGCTCACCATGCCTTGGCGCGGCGGGCGGCGGCGGAATGCATGGTCTTGCTCAAAAACGACGGCGGCCTGCTCCCGCTGGATAAACAGCAATCCGTCACGGTTATCGGCGCCTTCGCGTCGCAGCCCCGCTATCAGGGCGGCGGCAGCTCGCATATTGTGCCGACGCGGATGGACACCGCGCTCGAGTTCATGAACTCGATGGCGGAAGGGGAGGTCGCCTTCGCTCCGGGCTACCGGCTGGAGGAGGACGCGATCGATGAAGATCTGATCGCGGAAGCGGCGGAGCTGGCCGCGGGCAAGGACGTCGCCGTTATTTTTGCCGGTCTGCCGGATGCCTTCGAATCGGAGGGGGTGGACCGGTCCCATCTCGATATGCCGGCGTCGCATTGCGTCTTAATCGAGGCTGTGGCGGCCGTGCAGCCGAATACGGTCGTCGTCCTGTCCAACGGATCGCCGGTGGCGATGCCGTGGCTGCCGAAGGTGAAGGCGGTGCTCGAAGGCTATTTGGGCGGGCAAGCGACGGGCAGCGCGGCGGCGGACGTGCTCTATGGACATGTCAATCCGAGCGGCAAGCTGGCGGAGACGTTCCCTGTCTCGCTGGAGCAGACGCCAGCCTATCTGAACTTCCCGGGCGGGAAAAAAGAAGTGTTTTACGGGGAAGGGATATTCGTCGGTTACCGCTACTATGAAGCGAAAAAAGAAACGCCGCTGTTCCCGTTCGGGCATGGACTCAGCTATACGACGTTCGCTTATGAACAGATTCGGATCGACAAGCCAAGCATGAAGGATACGGAGACGGCGACCGTGGCCGTTACGGTGCGCAACACGGGCAGCCGCGCAGGAAAGGAAGTCGTGCAGCTCTATGTGAAGCATGCCGGCAGCAGCGTGGTCAGACCGGTGAAGGAGCTGAAGGGCTTTGCCAAGATCAGCCTGGAACCCGGCGAAGCGGCAGAGGTGAGCTTCACCTTGGATAAACATTCCTTTGCCTATTTTAATACGGATATTCACGATTGGTTCGCGGAGAGCGGAACCTATGAGATTCTGGCCGGTCCTTCCTCGGCGGATACGCCGCTGACGGCAGCGATAGACGTGCATTCGACGGCTATTCCGTTTACGAAGGTGACCCGCAGCACGCGCTTCCATGAGCTGCTGGCGATTCCGGCCACGGCCGAGCTTGCCGAGCAAGCGATGAACGACAGCATGGAAAGCCTGAAGCAGATGGGGGCGATGTTCGCGGAGAGCATGGACGACAATGGTCTCGCGCAGTTGTTCGAAGCCGTCGTGCAATGGAAAAAATATGACGGGCTTCGCTCCTTGGCGGGCATGATGGGCAGCGGCATGACCGAAGCCGAGCTGGAGAAGCTGATTGAGCGGCTGAATGATGCACTGGGACTGAACTAAAGAGATTGATAGCGGAGGGATTGGAGACGTGACACAGAAACAGACAACGGCGGTACGCCAAGAAGAAACCATCGCGTATGTACACAATCAGCAAGGTCCGACGCTGGGATATTCCAAGACGTCAGGCGTGTCGATATTGGAGCGGGACGGGTTCTATTTCAAGGATTTGAACCGGAATGGAAGCCTGGATAAATACGAAGATTGGCGGCTGCCGCCGGAGGAGCGGGCGAAGGATCTCGCTTCCCGGATGTCGATTGAGCAAATCGCGGGCTTGATGCTGTACAGCAGGCATCAAGCCATTCCGGCGGCAAGCGGCGGCTGGTTCGCGAGCACCTATGCCGGCAAGACCTATGAAGAGAGCGGCGCGAATCCATGGGATCTGACGGATGAGCAGATCAAGTTCCTGACGGAGGATCATGTGCGGCATATTCTCGTCACCTCGGTGGAGAGCCCCGAGACGGCGGACCTGTGGAGCAATGCGGTGCAGGCCTTCGCGGAAGGCACGGGCCTGGGCATTCCGGCTAACAACAGCTCCGACCCGCGGCACAGCTCCGATTCCAGCTCCGAATTCAATGCCGGGGCAGGCGGCGCCATCTCGATGTGGCCCGAGCCGCTTGGCCTGGCGGCCACCTTCGACCCGGAGCTGGTGCGGCGGTTCGGCGAGATCGCGGCCAAGGAATACCGGGCGCTCGGCATCGCCACGGCGCTGTCGCCGCAGATTGATATCGCCACCGACCCGCGCTGGTTCCGGTTCAACGGCACCTTCGGCGAAGACTCGCGTCTCGCGGCCGATATGGGGCGCGCTTATATCGACGGCTTCCAGACCTCGGCGGGGGACGCCGAGATTGCGGACGGCTGGGGATATGACAGCGTCAATGCGATGGTGAAGCACTGGCCGGGAGGCGGATCGGGCGAAGGCGGAAGGGATGCGCATTACGCGTGCGGGAAATACGCGGTCTATCCGGGGAACAATTTCGAGGAGCATCTGAAGCCGTTCACGGAAGGCGCCTTCCGGCTTGACGGCCCCACGAAGATGGCCTCTGCCGTCATGCCATACTACACGATATCGACCGATCAGGACACCGTGAACGGGGAGAACGTCGGCAATTCGTATAACGCCTATCTTATCCGCGACCTGTTGCGAGGGCAATATGGCTATGACGGCGTCGTCTGCACGGATTGGCTGATTACCGCCGATGAATCGGGTTGCAAGGACAGCTTCCTGTCGGGCAAGCCGTGGGGCGTCGAGGAGCTGTCCGTCGCCGAGCGGCATTATAAGCTTATAATGTCCGGCGTCGATCAATTTGGCGGCAACAACGAGATCGAGCCTGTGCTGGAAGCCTACCGCATGGGCGTGGCGGAGCACGGCAAGGAGGCTATGCGGAAGCGGTTCGAGCAGTCGGCAGTGCGGCTGCTGACCAACATGTTCCGCCTTGGTCTCTTCGAGAACCCGTACCTGGACGTCGAGGCGAGCGCACGGATTGCCGGGAACCCAAGCTATATGCAAGCCGGTTATGAAGCGCAGCTCAAGTCGATCGTGATGCTCAAGAACAAGAACGGCGTCCTGCCGCTCAAGCCTGGCAGCACCGTCTATATTCCGCAGCGGTACACGCCCCCGGGAAAGGACTGGTTCGGCAATCCGACGCCGGAGACGCTCGAATATCCCCTTAATCTGGAGATCGCCGCGAAATATTTCAAGGTGACGGATAACCCGGATGAGGCTGACTTCGCGCTCGTCTGCATGCGCAGTCCGAAGTCGGGGACGGGATACAGCCAGGAAGATGCGGACCATGGCGGAAACGGGTATGTGCCGATCAGCTTGCAGTATAAGCCCTATACGGCGGCGCAGGCACGCAAGCGGAGCCTTGCCGGAGATGTCCGGGAAGGAGAAGCGCAGAACCGCTCTTATTACGCCAAAACGGTGACGACGCATAACGCAGCGGATCTGGACGCTCTGCTGGATACGGCGGAACGGATGAAGGGCAAGCCGGTCATCGTCTCGCTCTTGTTGTCCACTCCGGCGGTCGTCGCTGAGTTCGAGCCGGCGGCGGACGGAATCCTCGCGCACTTCGGCGTGCAGGATCAGGCGATCCTCGATGTGCTGACCGGGGCTGCCGAGCCATCCGGACTCTTGCCGATGCAGATGCCTGCCCATATGGAGACCGTGGAGGCGCAGCTCGAGGATGCCGCTCATGATATGGAGTGCCATATCGATGCGGAGGGCCATCGGTATGATTTCGGGTTCGGGCTCAATTGGGGCGGCGTCATTCAGGATAGCCGGACGGAAATATACAAAAAATCTCGGTGAATGACCTGATAAGCAGCGAGAGAGGAGGAAAGGCCGTGCCACGGGAAGTGGCCCGGCCTTTCCGCACCCGGTGCCAGATGTGGACAGACCGGATAAAAAAAGGTATTGTCAAATCGAACGGAACTGGGTATTAGTAACTCATATTCATTCATGGCCTACAAAGTTAAAGCCCTTTAACTTCTAACAGAGAGCTTCGTAAGCGTGTTCATGGAGACGTTATCGATGGATACGGCTATGCTGGGCGGGGAGAAGGATACTGCGGAGAAGAGGCTGCTTTTCATTAAAGTTAAAGCGTTTTAATTTTATTGCGCTTGTGAAGCACATATGACTACATACAAAGGGGAGGGGGGGAGGATGAAGCTATCTGAGTCCAAACGCGACAATATCCATTTCTACTTGTTTATTTCGCCATGGCTGATCGGATTCGCCGTCTTTGCGTTATACCCGATACTGGCATCGCTATATTACAGCTTCACGGATTATGACATCATCAGCAGTCCGCACTTTATCGCTCTCGCCAATTACAAGGAGCTGTTCGAGGATGAATTGTTCTAGTCGTCACGCTGAAGTACACCTTGATTAGCGTTCCGTTAGGGCTGTTCTTGTCTTTGATCTTCGCGATGCTGATCAATATGAAAATCCCGGCGCGCGGATTTTTCCGCACCGCGATGTACTTCCCGAGCATGGTATCCGGCGTCTCGATGTCGCTGCTCTGGTTCTGGATTTTCAATCCGGAGGTAGGGGTGTTCAACTATATTCTGTCCTGGTTCGGGGTGAAAGGTCCGGCATGGTTCCTCGACGAGCAGTATGCCATCTGGGCGTTAATCATCATGACGTTCTGGGGCGTAGGCGCGGGGATGATCATTTTCCTGGCAGGCCTGCAGGGCGTTCCGAGCAGCTTGCTGGAAGCGGCGAAGCTGGATGGCGCGGGCCGATGGACAACGTTCTGGAACGTGACGTTCCCGATGATTTCACCGGTATTCTTATTCCAATTGATTATGTCTGTTATTGAGTCGTTCCAGGTTTTTACGCAGGCCTATGTCATGACCCAAGGCGGCCCGAATTATTCCACCCGGTTCTATGTCTATAACATCTATGTAAGCGCGTTCAAAGACTTCCGGCTCGGATACGCGTCGGCGATGGCCTGGCTTCTGCTGATTGCGATTCTCATTATTACGGTCATCATTATGAAATCATCGAACCGATTTGTCTACTATGAAGGAGGGCGGGAATAATGAGCGAGATTGCGATGGATACGACCCCGAAGCGGATCGGCGATCGCAAGCCAAGAATGACCCTTGGCCAGATTTTCGCCTTCCTCTTATTGATTGCCATTACGATCACGATGCTGTTTCCGTTGGTGTTCATGATATCGACGGCCTTGAAAACATCGAAGGAAATGCTGCAGTTTCCTCCGACCATTATTCCGCATACGTTCGCTTGGGATAACTTCAAGACGCTGTTCACCGGCAACGAAATCAAGTTCGGGATTTTATACAAGAACAGTCTCATCATTGCCGCTTTTTCGGTGATCGGCACGGTTCTGTCTTCCTCCATGGTGGCCTACGGGTTTTCCAGATTCCGGGCCAGGGGCAAAAAGCTGATGTTCATGCTGATGATCTCGACGATGATGCTGCCCTATCCGGCCGTCATGATTCCGCAATTTTTGCTCTTTTCCAAGCTGGGTTGGAGCCATATGAGCAATTCGACTCCAAATTGCAGGCGAATATCGCGGCCAAAAACGCGCCCGACGTGACGTCTCACTTCGGCTACGGCGGCTTCGCCGAATATTATAACAAAGATTTGCTCCTGGATTTAACCGATATTATGAAGGAAGACAACTTCAATCCGGCCGATTACGGCCTCAAAGATGAACTGATGGACATTTACAAGGTGCAAGGCAAAACGTACGGCATTCCATTCAGCAACTATGTAACGATCCTGCTCTATAATAAAGACCTGTTCGATAAAGCGGGCGTGCCGTATCCTCCATCGGACTACGAGGATCCGAGCTGGACGTTCGACAAGATGGTCGAGGTGGCCGAGAAGCTGACCATTCGCGACGATGATATCGAGAAAGCGCAGTATGGCCTCGACTTCAACTGGGGCGAGCTGGATATGAGACCGGCCTACTTCGGGGCCAAAGTCTATTCCGATGACACATGGACGAACGGCGGCAAGCCAAGCGAGACGCATTTCGATTCCCCGGAAGCGATTGCCGCGTATAAGAAATGGATCGGACTCATCTGGGATAAGCAGGTCTCACCGCCTCCTGCTTGGTCCAAGTCCGTGGCCGGCCAATTCGGCGATCCGTTCCTCTCGGGCAAAATCGGCATGTCGGTGGGCGGTTCCTGGAATCTGGCGAGCCAGGACCAGTTCAACTTCAAGGTCGGCGTCGCAGCCGTACCGTTCGGGGGCAATCCACAGGAACGAAGCGTACTGTATGTTGACCCGTTATTTGTGCTGAAAGATTCCAAGCATCCGAAGGAAGCGTATGAATTCATTAAATTTATGATCTCCAAGGACGTGCAGGAGAAATCGATCGAATTGAGCGGCGGCACGCCTCCGATCAATGAGCAAGCGAAGGAAAAATACTATACCAGCTTCGAAGGCGTCGATCCGGCCGTCATTAAAAACGTCTATGACGGAGCCAACAAATACGGCGTGGAATCGTTCAACCATTTGGTCGCGAACTACTCGCAAATCAATGAATTGTTCATTAACGAGTTCGCCGCCGCCCAGAATAATACCAAGACCGTGGAAGAAGTCATGCCGGAGATTCAGAAAAAATTAGATAAGCTGCTGGAACGGGTAAATCGATAGGGCAGTGAGGGTGACAACGTAACGGATAGATCGGATTAACGAGAAATATGGATGGCATCGACAGCGATGCCGTCCTTTTACATTCTCCGAAAATTTGAATTAACGAATATGAAGTCCGGCTTGCTTCGTTACCAATCTGCCGGTCTGCCGTGCCCCATTTCCCACACTTCCCACGGCACGACGCCTAATTCTGGCTGCGGCTCATCGGGCAGCATCGCAATGAATTCCAGCGGATGTCCGTCGGCGTCGGCAAAGCAGATAGACACAGCAGGCATCCATGCGAAGACAAAGGGGCGTTCCGTACCATCATTCAAGAAGTTTCGCACAGCAAGTCCGCGTTCTTTCAAAAACGGCACCGCCTGCTTCATATGATCAATCGTCGTGTGAAAGGCAAAGTGCTGTCGAATGACTTGAGCCGGTTCTTTTTCCCATATGCCGAGCATTGCTTTTCCTCTTTGTCCAATCCAATAGAATCTCACCCGCCGATTGTCCTGATAGGCAAATTCCAGTCCAAGCGTGTTCTCGTAAAATTCGGCTTAACGTTCCAAATGGGTCACATGGATATGTGTCTCGAACAGACCTTGTATCAAGGCATTCACCTCCCTAGGGCGTGTACGCAAACTATCGAAATAGCCAAATATCTGGTAAACTTATCCTATGAGAAGACGATATGAGATACGAGATGACCAATGGGAACGACTCAAAGACCTCTTGCCACCGGAACGGAAACCACAGGGTGGACGTCCGGCAATCGATAACCGAAAAATGTTCAATGCCATGCTTTGGGTGATTCGTTCTGGTGCGCCTTGGCGAGACTTGCCAGAGCATTATGGCTCCTGGAGCAGTGTCTACAGTCGTTTCCGCCGCTGGGAGAAAGCAGGCATCTTTGATCGAATGCTAGAGGTTCTGGCTGCCAATCCCGATGACGAAAGTGTTATGCTCGATGCTTCCATCGTTCGTGTTCACCAACACGGCGCGGGGGCAAAAGGGGCCAGCAATTCCAAGCCATCGGACGATCACGCGGAGGCTTAACCAGCAAGATTCATGCCGTTGTAGACGGCCTTGGCAATCCGCTACGCTTCGAAGTAACCGCAGGCAACATCAATGATTGTGTAACGGGTTATGAGATCCTGCAAACCCAAGACATACAAGGTAAACATGTTTTGGCGGATCGCGGATACGATACCGATAAAATCATTGCGCTTTTGGAAGAGAAACTGGCCCATTCCGTCATTCCCAGTAAGAAGAATCGCACGATCCAACGTACAACCGACTGGTGGTTGTATAAAGAGCGTCATCTGGTCGAATGCCTGTTCAACAAACTCAAACATAATCGTCGGCTGGCAACTCGGTACGATAAATTGGCCTGTACTTTTGTTGCCTTCTTAAAGCTGGCCTCTTCCATGATCTGGTTGGCTTAAGGTTTGCATACACGCCCTATTGGAAAGTATATACTAAGGTGATGAGCAGTAGTCGCTCTGGAATCAGAACATCCATTCAAGCAAAAGAAAAATCGCACCGTTTCGGGAAAAGGATAGATGCAGCCGGTTAGTTTTCTAACTAGCGGTATAATGTCGATTTGCTGATTCCGGTCGCCTCTTTTATTTCAGATAATGTATAGGGATTACATTGCTTATTGTGTACGTTGTCCCCAAGTTTTTCAAGGCCATTCCGGCACCGCTGATCGCGATTGTCATCTTAACCGCCGCCGCCATGATAGGGAAGCTTGATCTGGGAACGGTCGGCGATCTTGGCTCGATTACGCGCACGCTGCCGGCTTTTCTGATACCGGATGTTCCTTTCCAACTGGAGACGCTGGCCATTATTTTCCCTTATTCATTGGCTCTGGCGATTGTCGGGCTTTTGGAATCATTGCTTACGTCATCGACCGTCGACGATATGACAGAAGGACAGCTGTTCTTCGCGTCAACGAATAGCTTCGTCGACGCCTTCGATACGAGCTGTCATGGGCGAGAGATTGTCATCGACTTCTCCCGTGCGCAGGTATGGGATGATTCGGCCGTGGGAGCCATCGACAAAGTCGTCCTTAAGTACAAGGAGAACAACAACAAAGTAACGATCAATGGACTCAACGTATCCAGCCAAAAGTTACTGGAGCGGGTTGCAGTCCATCACGATACCAATGTCAAGCTGGCTGCTCAAACATGAAATATGAAAAAGCGGGAAAATGACATCGTACGATTGAACTGTTTTCTTGAACCGGGTGTAATCTGCCCGGTTCTTTATTTGTTCTCAGCAGGCGGTTTCGAGTGGGATTCACATCAGATCCAGCACTTTGCACAGCTCGACTAACCGGTGCACCCCCTGGAATTGCTGGCGGTTGCGCTTGTGGATAATGAGGAGGGCATCCTCCGTTACTTTTTTGACCTGATCGATGCTGTGGTTGTCCAAGGCCTGCACAATATCCTTCATGCTCTTCAAAAAGTAGACGGTGCTTCGCAGCGTGCGAATCAGCAAAATTTTCCGGATATGCATCGGCGTGAACAGGCGGTACCCATTTTCCGGATCGCGCGCCGGCGTCAGCAATCCTTCCTTCTCCCAATGGCGTATGGCCGATGCCGTCACGCCGGTGAATTCGGCGGCTTCGCCGATCGTCATGTACTCCTTCATCCTCTTGTTCGCGATCGGAGGAAGCTCGAGATGGTGCAGCAGCTCCAGCGTTTGGTCAGCGGCGACTTTTTCCTGATGAAGATTCGCCTGCTCCTTGTTCACGATCCAGAAAGCGGCGTCAACATTCGAATCTTGAATATGGCGCAGCACATTGCAGGTGACCGCGACGCCGAAGCCGGGGAACATGGCGCGCAGGCAGCGGAAATACGCCAGATGCTCGATCGTATACAGGCGGTACCCGTTGGCGGCGCGCTCAGGGGCAGGGACGACTCCCCATGCTTCGTAGTGGCGCAAAGCGCTCGTGCTGATGTGAAGCTCCTTCGCTATCTCGCTTGGCTTATAGTAGCGCATCTGTCTTGACCTCCTTGTGATTTCGCTCGGGATTTCACTATAGCAGACGAAGCGGCGAAGGGCAAATCTTATAAAAAAACATTCAAGCTCCACAATAGGGTTTGAATTTCCCTCACTATAGCCTCCGGCAGCGCCTTTTTCAAAACTTTAGCACTTGCATCAATGTAGTATGGTGGTTTAGGAAAGAGCTATTTCGAGAAAGGACGAGAGGCGCACATTTGATGAACATTTTGCATGAAGTTCCCGGTACGGGAGAGTATGTGGAATTGCGGGCGGCTGCGGGTCTCGCCCCGAAGGAGGAGGCGGTTCTTCATACGGCATTGAGGAATTCCCCGTTTTGCGTCGTGATGAGAGATGATCACGGGCAACTGCTTGGAATGGGGAGAATCATCGGCGATAGAGCCTGTTTTTTTCAGATCGTCGATGTCCTGACCCATCCTTCCTGTGAAGGCGGGGAAGGGGAGAAGGCGATAATGGACGCGTTGATGGATGATTTGCAGCAGCAGGCGCCGCAAGGGGCAGACATTCTGCTTATGGCTGATGTCCCGTCCGTTGGCTTCTACAGGAAATACGGGTTCGAGCTGACTTACCCGAATTCGTTGAGCATGAGCCGGGGACTGTAAAGCCGCGGCCGGGGCTTGCGGCAGAAACGGCTGGAAAAGCGGGAGGGGGGAGCCAATGCGGCGGCATTGGCTCAATCCTATTTATTCAAGCTGGCCAATCGTTCATGCTCCGGTTCGACATGAATAAAGACTTGGGCACGGCGGAACGACGCCGTAATCGCCTGCTCGATGTCATCGCATAGCTGATGAGCGGTTTCGATATCGAGCTTGGAGGGGACTACGAGATGGAAATCGACATATTCGACGGGACCGGAACGACGGGTGCGCAAGTCATGGAATTCTATATATTGATCTTGAAAAGATTCTATCGCCTGCACGATTTCCCGTTCCTCTTGTTCGGTTAAGCGAGCGTCCAGCAGCGGAGGAAACGACTCTTTCATCAGCTTGTATGCCTCTCTCATGATGTAAAGGGCCAATATAATGCCGATGATCGGATCCAGGATCGTCCATCCGGTCAGGGCAGCAAGCAGCAGGCTGCACCCGACGCCTAACGAGGTATACACATCGGTCAGCAAATGCAGCGCATTTGACTTCATGGCGACCGAATTCAATGCCGCGGCCGCTTTGCTTACGCGGCGAGAGACGATGAAATTGATTCCCGCCCCAATAAACATGACGATGACGCCCAAATAAGGAAGATCGATCGGCGCAGGCTCGAACAGCTTATGCACACATTCATACATGATCCAGGCGCCCGCTATAAAAATAAGCAGCGTCTCGATCGTTCCCGAGATATTCTCCACCTTGCCGTGGCCGTATGGGTGATTTTTATCCGCGGAACGGCCCGACAGCCGCACCGAGAAAAAAGCGATCACGGAAGCCGCCAAATCCAGCGAGGAGTGGATCGCTTCCGAGATGACGGCAATCGAGCCGGTAAAAATGCCCACGATGAGCTTCAACAAGACGACAAAGGCATTGCTGAGTACCGATAAAATAGCTATTTTCGGACCATTCACACGCATCACAACCCCAAGCTTCGTTATTGTTCATATACAATAACAAACGAAAGTCGAGTGGGTCTACAGAAACCTTTTTTCATGCTCGCCGTCATGTAGCCGCCGGATAACAATGTTGCTCCTTCGCAAATCGGCCGCGAAGCCGGTGAGCCGCCAGCGAAAGCTGCTCTTGCCGCAGAATTATTCGCCCCGATCGGGAACGCGTTCTTTGCTCTTTTCCCAGCGGAAAATTTTGTTCAAGCTTCTGAAAATGAGCCGGGATTCCTTCGTCAACAGCGGTCCCAAAATAGCCAGGATGAGGACGTACAGCGCCGCGAAGGGCTGGAGCAGCTCAAGCAGTCCGCCGGATTTGCCGAGGTTCGCCATAATGATGGAGAACTCGCCGCGGGATACGATGGTCAGCCCGATATTGGCCGACGCCTTGGGCGACAAGCCCGCGCTCTTGCCCGCGAGCATACCGGCAAGGAAGTTGCCGAACAAGGTCACCGCAACGGCGCCGACGGACAGCCACAAGGCTCCGCCAAGCGCGGAAGGAACGATGGTCAGTCCGAAGCTGAAGAAGAATAAGGCGCCGAAGAAATCACGGAATGGCAAGATCAGCTGCTCGATTCGCTTCATGTGCATCGTTTCGGCGAGTATGAGCCCGGTCAGCAGCGCGCCGATCGCTTCGGCTACGTGAATCGTCTCCGAGAAGCCGGCCACGAGGAATAAGAAACCGAACACCAGCAGCAAGAACAATTCATTGGAACGAATGTTGAGCAGCTTGTTCAGAAAAGGCGCAGCTTGACGTCCGACGAACAGCAAGAGAAGCATGAATCCGAGAGCGTACAAGGCTGATAATACGACGCCCCCCAGCGAGGACGAATTGCTGAGCACAAGCCCGGACAGGACGGAGATATATACCGCCAGAAATATGTCCTCGAACATAATGATTCCGAGAATCATTTCCGTCTCCGGATTCGCGGTTCGCTTCAGATCGACGAGCACCTTCGCCACGATGGCGCTGGAGGAGATCGTCGTAATACCGGCCATGACCATAATTTCCTCGATCGGGAAGCCGTTGACCCAGCCATAGAGCAAGCCTAATGTAAAGTTAATAAGGATGTAGATCGTTCCGCCCATGACGATAGAGCGGCCTGATTTCATTAAGCGGCCGATGGAAAACTCCAAGCCCAAATAAAACAGCAGAAAAAGCACGCCAAGCCGTCCCATAAACGCAATGATCTCCGCGCTCTCGATAAAACGGAAGTCAAAAGGGCCAAAATGCGGCGCATGCGGACCGACGGCCATGCCGATCAAAATATAAAAAGGAATGACCGAGGTGCGAATGCCGGCCGCGAGTAATCCAACCAGGGCAATGAGAATAACGGCAAGTCCAATTTCCAGCACGAGATGATCCATGATTAGCGTCTCCCGGTTTGCAGCAGTTGCTTCAACTGCTTTAACTGGTGGCGTTCACCCGCAACGACAAGGATCGTGTCTGCCTTAAAGGTATAATCCGGACCGGGATTGATATGCTTGGCGCCTTTCTCGATGGCGGCAATAATCGTCACTCCCGCCGTCTGACGAATATTAGCATCCCCGATCGTGCTGCCGACGCAGGCAGCATCAGGCGCGACTCGGTACCATTCGATCGTGAGATCCTCTAATGCGACATCCATCGTCTCCAATGCCTTCGGCCGGTAAGTCATTCCGCCGACGATGGCCGCCAGTTGTCTTGCTTCTTCATCCTCGAGCGTAACCATCGAGGTGCAATCATCCTGATCCTGGTTGTCGAAATGGTACATTTCACGCCGGCCGTCATCATGGATGACAATGACCAGCCTGTCGCTGCTTTGCGTAATCATTTCGTATTTATGACCGATGCCTGGCAAATCGGTTTCTTTGATGTACATGCTGTCAACCTCCTCCATTGCGGTTAGTTTGTGAACATTGCAGATTTTTTACTCAAAAAAGGAGAAATGCTCCAGCTAACAAGCCAATGGAAGGAGTGTTGGATAGAAGGGCAGGGGAGTTGAACAGCAAAAAGGGGGCTCACATCTGCACTTCAAAATGGTTGGGGGATGGATCGACAGAGAATGGGATGCGGGAAAAACGATGGCGGTCTAAGCGGTGGAGGTGGAGGATGGATGAGGCAGTGAAATCCTGCGTCAATGCAGCAATTTACGCTATTTGAGGCGCTATTTGATGAAACTCCTGCAAAAGTACAACATTTTCTCCGAATTTTCCCTTTAATCTCTTGCATCGTCTGAAATTGATGCTGTTTTGCAGGAACTCCTATCACGGAGTACACGTCAGAAAGGAAAACTGCATTTTCACAGCTTTTTCAGCAAGCTGGGCTGTGAGAAGCAGGGGATGGGGCTATCTCGCTTCCGCTTTTCGTTATACTTCGTAACCACGACATTCATGAAAATCTCCTCCGTTCAGTGAAGTCCAACCGAGCCAACGTATAACAATATGGCATGTAACGTATATTAAAGAGCGTATCATGATAGAGGTCAAAATGGAGGTTCATAGGAATGAATACACAACGAGCGATCGAAATCTCATCCTCGCCGGTGATGACAGACGTTACCTACCAAGGGGAGCCCGTATACATTCAACATGTCAATGAAGAGGACGGCATGGCAAGAATTTATCCCCTTAGCAATCCGGAAGATGAACGGGACGTTCCGGTGAGCATGCTTATCGAACGTTAACGAACAAGGAGGCGGCAGGACCGCCTCCCGATCTCTTCAGACCACTGCAGCCGTGGGGCTATTCATGGCTCAATGGGTGCATGCCGTCTACGGCAAGATTCGCTCTCTCATGAGGGCACGACGCCGGCAAGACCTGCCCCGACGACGCTCTCGATAATCTGCTCTACATTTGTAGGCTTGCGGCGCTTCATCGATAATCGACTCCAGCATGCGCTGATTCACGACGACTTCGTCTTCCGTGCCGACCTGAAGCGAAGCCGCGAACTCGTCGACGGTCACAAGCTGCTTCGTGGCGCTGCGACCGGACGCGCCCCGCGCCGTGACAGATGGAGTAGTAGTTCGCCGCGCCGGTGTCACGGCCGACCATCAGGTAAGACGCGCTGCCCATCGAACCCGGGATGAGCGCCGGATGTCCCGTAGCCGCATAAGGCTTCGGATTGTCCGGATGGAGCGGCGGCAGCGCGCGGGTCGCTCAAATGGCAGTGCCCTCGATGTCAATCTTTAATTTTCTCGACGAAGGCTGTGACGCATTCTTCGCACACGCATGCTGTCCGGCGCAGTTTCCGCCGGTAACTGCTCGAGCAGCTCCTGCGGAACGGAATTCATAGTCCATTTACACCTGCTTCTGACTGAAATTTTCTTCGATGAGAAAGCGAACGCGAATCTGGCGCTTACTTGCGTAACGCCCTGTGAACAATGCTTATCAATTCACTGCTGTACGTCTCCAGATCAACGCTGCGGGCAAGGGCGGAGCTCAGCATATATTCGCCGATGGCTCCTTGGATTAGATTGGTCTCCATTCCGCTTGTCGCAGGCGTATTGCTAACCGATATTTACCCTCATTTGCAATCTAGATATGAACAGATGAATGAACGATTGGGAAGGTATTATATTTATGGGTCCGAGGAGTAAAAACCGATCATTGCCGCATATGTTTACTTTCCTCATGATTGATGATACTATGTACCAAATGAAAAACGCGTTGAAGAGAAGAGTAGATGACTGAGGAAGCCTTACAGAGAGCTCCGGCAGCTGAAAAGGAGCAGGATTCCCTTCGTTGAACCAAGCCTCTGAGCGGCGCATCGGAACGGAATCCCGGGATGGTGTGACAGGAGCTCCAGTTACAGAGCTAGGGTATAAGCATCCAATGCGGGTGCCGTACCTGATGAGGCGGATATAGAGATATATCGGCGAACCGGGGTGGCACCGCGACAGCAAATCTCGTCCCCAAGACAGCAGTCTTGGAGGCGGGATTTTTTTATTTGGACAACACATGCAAGGAGGTATTTCGTTATGAATCCTGGCAAGGACACGGCAGAGACCGCGAATTTTTTGGAAAAGCTGGTGCGGGATGATATCGCGCAAGGGGAATATCACAGACCTGTCGCCACGAGATTCCCCCCGGAACCGAACGGGTATCTGCATATCGGGAGCGCGTATGCGATCCATGTGAATCATTCTATCGCGAGCAAGTATAACGGGGCGTTTCATCTGCGCTTTGATGACACGAATCCGCTGAAGGAGGATGTCAAATATGTGGAAGCGATCCTGGAAGACATCGCATGGCTGGGATATGAACCGCCGGTCTACTTCGGTTCGGACTATTCCGAAAAAATTTATGAGTGCGCCGTCAAGCTGATTCGCAAAGGGAAAGCCTATGTCTGCGAGCTGACGCCCGAAGAAATAGCCTTGTACAGAGGGACATTGACTGAACCGGGAACAGACAGCCCGTTCCGCAACCGGCCCGTGGAGGAGAGCCTGCTCTTGTTCGAACGAATGCGGAAGGGAGAGTTCCCGACAGCCTCCAAAGTGCTTCGCGCCAAAATCGATATGTCCTCGCCCAACCTGAATCTGCGGGACCCCGTTCTCTACCGTATCGTGCACGCGGAGCACTATCGGACGGGAAATGAATGGTGCATCTATCCGATGTATGATTTTGCCCACCCGATACAGGATTGGATTGAAGGTATCACGCATTCCTTCTGCTCCGCCGAGTTCAAAGACCATCGCCCGCTGTATGAATGGGTACTCCATGAGCTGGAAGCTTCGGAGCCGCCGAAGCCTTCCGCCGTGCTGAAGGAGTCGGAGAACTGCTGGGAAGCACTGCTCCATCCTCATTCGCTCGTCAAAATGAAGCGTGCCGTGCTGGAGCCCGCCTTAAAGGACGCTTCCGCCAACGAAACATATCAGTTCGTGCGGCATGGCTATTTCTGCCTCGACACGAAATATATGACGGAGGACAGACGAGTGTTCAACCGGATTGTCTCTCTCAAGGATTCATGGAAGAGGGAAAGATAAGCTTGCTCAGCCGCAAAAAAGGGAGTTGCCGTTCAGGCCGTATTCCCCTTATAATGGACAGCACAAGGGAGGTCGATAGAAATGGCAAAGCAGTTTGCCGGAATCGGCAGCGACTCATGCAAAGCCTGAATTAGGGCGATACTTTGCATGGGGCGGACACGTGATCAGAAGGAAATGTCGCCCGCGTGAGTTTAAATCGTTTCTAATGATGGGCTTTGCACCTTATTTTCATTCCATTAAAAAATAAGGAGCTGTAAAGCAATGTTGAAACCATTTATTAGAAACCATCAATATAACCTGATTAAGAAGCAGACTGATCTGCTTCAGCATGCCTGTAACACGGTGACTGATCCGAAAATCGTGGAATCGGTAAGATACAGCGCGCTCACCAAGATCGCCGAAGCGTTCCCGGATGCGGAAGAGGCGCAAAAGCAAGCGTTGGAGAAAATCTCGGCGCTGCATGAGAAAGCCGAATTCCAAAACTATGTGGAGTCGCTCGTTCCGTACATGGCTGAATTTGAGCCCGTGACGGAAAAGCAGATGAAGAAGCTGTTTCCCAAAATCAAAAAGCTGAAGGTTCCCGATGCGGCTGCCATCGATTTCCGCTATGTCACCTATGTTGGCTGGACCGACATCGCGACGAATCGAATGTTCTTTGTGTACCATCTGAATGGGCAGCTAGTGGGCATCGAAGGAAGATATACCCCGACGAGCAAGAAGAGCGTTTGCTTTTTGTGCAACCGGCATCAAGAGGTCGCGTTATTCTCGGCGGTAACCAAATCGAAGCCGGCCAACGCATCGCCTGATTATTACAAAGCAATCGGCAACTATGTATGCGTGAACAGCGACGCCTGCAACAAGAGCATTACCGATGTCGGCACATTGGAAAAATTTATAGGCAACGTACTTGGTTGAACGCAACGAATACACAGAGGCTGCTGGAGCATATCCGGCGGCCTTTTGTTGTGCAAGCTTCTAATAAGACAATCATTTTGTATAACAATATGCGCCGAAGAGGGATACTGAAGTAATCGGGGAACAAATAGAAGAATTCCCGTCTATGCGGCACGCCGTGAGCGTGCGCAAGTTCATTATCCAAAGGAGCATCTACCATGGCAGTCACTCCACAGCGGCACATCCAGCTTCATGGCTTTAACAATCTGACCAAATCATTAAGCTTCAATATGTACGATATTTGTTATACCAAGACCAAAGAAGAGCGTGAAGCTTATATCGGGTATATCAACGAACAGTATAATGCAGACCGGTTGACGGAGATACTGGAGACCGTCTCCGAGATGATTGGCGCGAATATCGTGAATACCGCCAAACAAGATTATGTTCCTCAAGGAGCAAGCGTGACCATGCTTGTATCCGAGGGACCGGTGATCGAGGTTCCACGTACACCATCCAATGAAATCCCCGAACCTCTACCCGAGGCGGTGGTCATGCAGTTGGATAAAAGCCATATTACGGTCCACACGTATCCCGAATACCATCCGAATGAAGGGATCAGCACGTTCCGAGCGGATATCGATGTCGCCACATGCGGCGAAATCTCGCCGCTGAAAGCGCTGAATTATTTGATTGATTCCTTCGATACCGACATTATGACGATTGATTACCGGGTGCGGGGATTTACGCGTGATATCGATGGCCGCAAACTATTTATCGATCATGATATCCGCTCGATCCAAGACTATCTTGACGACAGCATCATCCGGCAATTCGATCTGATCGATGTCAATGTATATCAAGACAACATATTTCATACCAAGTGCCGGCTAAAAGCGTTCGATTTAAATAACTATTTATTCGGATACTCCAAAGAGGAAATCACCGCCGAGGAACAGCAGGCCATCACGAAAAAAATTAAAACGGAAATGGACGAAATCTTTTTTGGAGTCGCTTCCTTGCGTTCCTGAAGCCATAAAATCGGTCTGAGCCGTCGCTCTCGCCGCCTTTATGGCCTTTTTCTTTTCACCCGAAAAGAATCTCTTTGCAAACGTCCGGTGTGATAAATATCACACATAAAGTGTACACTAAGTAAAACCTGATCTGGGATAAGGAGGTAATCGTATGACAACCATCACCAGGGAGCTGGATTCGCTCATTATTGGAATTGACGTCGGCTCAACGACCGTCAAAGCGACAGTGGTGGATCCCGCCAGCAAGCAGATCGTATGGTCGGATTATCAGCGCCATCATACGAAGCAGGCAGAAAAAGTGCTGGAATTGCTGGTTGCCATCGGCAACGAATTTCCGGATATGAAGCCGGAAAACATTCGTGTCTTTGCGACCGGCTCCGGCAGCGGGCCGATCGCGCCCCATATCGGGGCGAAATTCGTGCAGGAGGTCAATGCCGTTACGATGGCCGTGGAGCATCTCCATCCCGATGTCGGAAGTGTTATCGAACTCGGGGGGCAGGACGCGAAGATTATCATTTTCAAGGAAAACAAGGAAACGGGCAACAAGCAAGCGCTTACCTCCATGAATGACAAATGCGCCTCCGGTACGGGCGCCACGATCGACAAGTGCATGATTAAAGTAGGGATGCCTGCAGAAGAAGTAGGCAAGCTGCGCTTTGACGATTCGAAACTGCACCATGTCGCCGCCAAGTGCGGCGTATTTGCCGAAACGGATATCGTTAATCTCGTGAAAAGCGGCATTCCATCGGGGGAGATCATGTGCTCGCTCGCGGATGCCATCGTCATGCAAAACCTCTCCGTGCTCACGCGGGGCAACACGCTGCGGCACCGGGTCCTGCTGCTGGGCGGGCCGAACACCTATTTGCCGTTCCTGCAGCAATGCTGGCGGTTGCGAATTCCTCAGACCTGGAAGGAGCGGGGCTATGAATATCCGACAGATGTGCCTATCGACAGCTTGATCTTTGTTCCGGAGAATTCGCAGTATTATGCGGCCTACGGCGCTGTCCTGTATGGACTGCATGAGCCTGCCGATGTCGGCTTATACACGGGCTTGGAGCCACTGAAGGAGTTCATTGCCCACGGACGCAAGGCGAAGCTGGGCGAGAAGGCGGGCCCGCCGCTGGTGGCCAGCGAGACGGAGCTGGAGCAGTTCCGCCGGAGCTACAGCATCCCCAAGTTCACTCCCGCGACATTCACGCCCGGACAGAAGGTCAGGGCGGTGATCGGATTGGATGGCGGTTCCACTTCGTCCAAAGCCGTACTGGTGGATGAACAAGGGGATATTTTACTGAAAGAATATCAACTGTCCAAGGGCAACCCGCTGGAAGATACGAAAGAAATGCTGAAGCGGATCCGGGACACGCTGAAGGGGCAGGGGGCCGAGCTGGAGATTATCGGGTTCGGCGCTACGGGATACGCCGCAGATGTGCTGGAAAAAACGCTGCGTGCCGACGTCAATATCGTGGAGACGGTCGCGCATATGATGAGCGCCGTTCACCAGTTCGGCGACATCGATGTGATTTGCGATATCGGCGGTCAGGATATCAAGGTTCTTTTCCTCAAAAACCGGGATATACGCAATTTCAAGCTGTCCAATCAATGCTCAGCGGGCAACGGAATGCTCCTGCAAGCGATGGCGGATCAGTTCGGCATTCCGGTGCAAGAGTATGCGGATACGGCTTTTCATGCCGATTTGAGCCCCAAATTTTCTTACGGCTGCGCGGTATTTCTCGATGCGGACCGGGTCAATTTCCAGAAGGAAGGGTATTCGAAGGAGGAATTGCTCGCCGGACTCGCTCTCGTCCTGCCCAAAAACGTATGGCAGTATGTCGTGCAGATTCCGCGCATGTCCGAGCTCGGCCGCAAGTTCGTGCTCCAGGGCGGAACCCAATACAATCTGGCAGCGGTCAAGGCCCAGGTCGATTATATCAAGGAGCGGGTTCCCGATGCCGAGGTATACGTTCATCCGCATCCGGGCGAAGCGGGGGCGATCGGAGCCGCCATGGAAACGCTGCGCGTCGTGAAGCGGCGGGGGTATTCCAGCTTCTTGGGCCTGGATGCCGCTATCAATCTGCGGTATGTAAGCCGCAACGATGAATCGACCCGCTGCAATTTTTGTCCCAACCATTGCAGCCGGACGTTTATCGATTCCGAGACGCCGGACGGCCAGACGGCCCGTTATATTAGCGGTTTCTCTTGCGAGAAAGGAACGGTCGAGGACCAGGAAGCGGTCTTGAAATTAACGAAAGAGCGGCAGGCGTTGAAAAAGCATTATCCGAATCTCGTGGAATATGAAGCACGGCGCATGTTCCAGCATTTTTACGATGCGGAACCGCTGCCGGAAGCGGGGCTGGAGGTGAAGGACGTCCTGTTGAAACGCCGCTTGTTCGGATTTGGCATGCGCAAACTACCGAACCGGCGTCCGTTCGCGCGCTCTTCCGCCGAATCGATGGAGCGGCGCCAGCGGATCCGGATCGGGATACCGAAAGTATTGAACATTTGGTCGACCGCTCCGTTCTGGCGGACGTACTTCGAGACGCTCGGCATCGATAAGCGCAACATCGTATTCAGTGATAACACGAGCGAGGAAATGTGGCAGGAAGGCGGCAAATATGGCTCGATCGATCCTTGCTATCCGTCGAAAGTGGCCCAGGCTCATGTCCATAATTTGCTGTTCAAGCATCATGAGTCCAAGCCGCTGGATTACATCTTTTTCCCGTGCATCACGCATATTCCGACCCATCTTCACAATGTGATGGACTCGGCAAGCTGCCCGATCGTGGCGGGCGCTCCGAACGTGATCAAAGCCGCCTTCACCAAGGAGGTCGATTTTTTCGCGGCGAGAGGAATCGCCTACCTCGATCCGGCGGTTACCTTCACCGAGCCGAACATGCTGAAAAAGCAGTTGTTCGAGGCATTCGTCGAGAAGCTGCAGATCACCGAAGACGAGAGCGATTTTGCCGCAGAGCAGGGGTGGAAGGCGATGGATCGGTTCGATGCGGAAATGCAGGAGAAGGGCCGGGAGATCCTGGAGCAGATCGAGCGGGAAAATCGCCTTGCCATTCTGATGATCGGCCGCCCTTATCATTCCGACCCCGGATTGAATCACGGCGTGCTCGAAGAGTTCCAGGTGCTCGGATACCCGGTGTTGTCCATGCGATCCATTCCGAAGGACGAGGCATGGCTGCAGCGCTTTTTCAGCGAGGATCTGAAGAGCGGCCGCGTGGAATACGCTCTCGAAGTGAGCGATGTATGGCCTGAAAATTTCAGCTCCAACAGCGTGCAAAAAGTGTGGGCGGCCAAGTTCGCCGCGCGTCACCCCAATGTGGCGGTATTGGACCTGTCCAGCTTCAAATGCGGACATGATGCGCCTACCTACGGGCTGATCGAATCGATCATATCGACGGCCGGGACGCCCTACTCCGCGCTGCACGATATCGACGCCAATAAACCGGGCGGCTCGATCAAGATCCGGGTGAAGACGTATGCGCACAGTCTCGGTCTGCATGAAGAGCGGCTGCAGGATGTGGCGCGCAAAAAGGCGGAGCTGCAGAAGCGGCTGGATCAAAAGCTCGCCGAGCTTACGGGCAGAAAGCCGGGAGATCAAGCTGAGGTTATATAACATACAAGATAACGAAGGAGTGACTTACGAGATGTCTGTTGCAGGAAGCAAGCAAAAAGACAAAAATCAGGCGTCTATCGAAGAGATGATGCTGAACTTTCAGAAGGAACAGGAAAAAGCGCTCGGCCTGGATGAGCAGACCATGAGCCAATGGTTCGATCCGGTGCCGCGGCAGTTTTTGGCCAAAGACAAAGCGACGACAACCCTTCTCTTCGGAGGCTTGACGATGGCCCACGATTATTTGGTCGAGGGCGCGCTGACGGGGTTGGGGTATCGGGTGAAGCATCTCGATTGCCCGGACAATGAGTCCCTTCGCTACGGCAAAGAGTTCGGCAATCGCGGGCAGTGCAATCCAACCTACTTCACGGTCGGCAATTTGATCAAATATTTGCATCACCTGCGGGATGTGGAGGGGAAATCGAAGGAGGAGATCATCTCCCGCTATTTGTTCGTCACGAGCGGGTCCTGCGGCCCGTGCCGCTTTGGAACCTATGTTACGGAGTACCGGAAGGCGCTGCGCGATGCGGGGTTTGACGGGTTTCGGGTTCTCATCTTTCAGCAGACGGACGGGCTGAAGCAGGCGACCGGCAGCGACTCGGCCTTGAAGCTGGATACCGCGTTTTTTCTCACCTTTTTGAAGACCGTGCTTCTGGGAGACATTTTGAATGCGCTAGCTTACCGTATCCGCCCTTATGAAGTGGAGCCCGGCGCGACGGATGCCGCGCTGGAACGGTGCAAGCGGTATCTCTATGAAGCGCTGAGCGAACGCCAACGGCTGCGGCCGGCTCTGCTCAAATCCCGCAAGGAACTGCAGGCCGTTCGGGTAGACCGGACCAAGGTCAAACCGAAAGTAAGCATTCTCGGCGAATTCTGGGCGATGACTACCGAGGGAGACGGGAATTATCAGCTGCAGCGTTTTCTGGAAAGCGAAGGGGCCGAGGTCGAAGTGCAGTCGATGACGGCCTGGATCTTGTTCCTGATCTGGTCCGGGCGCTTCGATACGAAGGAGCGGATGACGCTTCGGCAAGCCGACTCCGGAAAGCATGGCCTGGAAGGGAAAAATCCGCAGAAGCGGCTGCGGATGCTGTGGCTCGCCGATCGCGCATTGCGGGTCATGTTCCATGCGTATGCGCGGACCCTCGGTCTGTATCGCTACCCTCTGCCCGACATGGAGGAGATTGCCCGGGTCGCCCATGAGCACTACAACAATCATCTGCGGGGCGGAGAAGGCCATATGGAGGTCGGCAAGCTGATCTTGAACGTCAAGAAGCGGAAGGTGAACATGACGATCTCCGTCAAGCCGTTCGGGTGCATGCCATCTTCCGGGGTCTCCGACGGGGTGCAATCGCTAATTACCGAGAAATATCCCGACGCGATCTTTCTGCCGATTGAGACGACGGGCGACGGGGCGATCAACGTGTACAGCCGGGTGCAAATGATGCTGTTCAAAGCCAAGCAGGCGGCACAGCAAGAATTTGACGAGGCATTGTCGAAAAAAGGCATGACCGCGGAACAACTCCAAACAATAAGGGAGCGTTCGCGCTTTACCCGTCCGCTGCGGACAAGCCGCCATGTCGTCGCATGCACGGCGGCGAATGGCGTATATGGGGTTCATCGCTTATTCAATGGCGCGTTGGCCGCAAGCTGGCTCTCCCGATCGCTGCGAATTCTGTCCGCGCGGTCATCGCGCTGAATCGGGGATGCAGCATAGGAAGAGGCTGCCGGAGCATTTCCGGCGGCCTTTTTTTGCGCATGGACGCGGAGCGGTCTGGGGCGGGTCTAAGCCGTCAAGCGGCATTCAACTCTTTCATTTCCGTCACATTGATAGCGGACAAGCCGATTATCCTGTAATATGATCATGGACGAATGATCAAGAGCGGCTATACGCGATGTTCCGCCTGGCGGCATCGTGTCTCGTCCACGGGATCAGAGCATGTTATCAATGACCGCAACTAACCTTGTGGAGACGGTGAGAAGATGGAAGAGATTCGAGTGCTGATAGGCGATGATGAAAAAGAAATACGAGACTTGGTTAAAACGTATCTGGAAAGAGAAAGATATCAGGCCGATACGGCGGCCGATGGAGAGGAAGCCCTTCGTCTGTTCGATAGCCATAAATATAATTTGGTCCTGCTGGACCTGATGATGCCGAAAATCGACGGCATTGAAGTTGCAGGAGATTGCGCCAGAAGACCAATATTCCGATCCTGATGCTGACGGCCAAGGATCAGGAGATAGACAAGGTTCTGGGGCTGGGCATCGGAGCGGATGATTATATGACGAAGCCGTTCAGCATCAACGAATTGGTTGCGAGAATCAAGGCCCATTTGCGAAGGTTTTTGGTACTGGGCAGCGAGGCCAACCGCAGCGCCGGCCAGGAGGAGCCGCACATCCGGTACAAAGGCTTGACCATCGATCTGAAAAAATATGCGGTGATGATAGAGGGAGAAGAGGTTGCGTTGACGGCCAAGGAATTCGAGCTGTTGAAGTTTTTGGCTTCCCACCCGGAGCAGGTCTTTACGAAGATGCAAATTTTTCGCCAGGTGTGGGGCAGCGCTTATTTGGAAGACGATAATACGGTGATGGTGCATATCCGCAAGCTCAGAAAGAAGATCGAAGCCGATCCGTCCGATCCGAAATGGATCCAGACCGTGTGGGGAATCGGGTACAAGTTTGCAGGTGAAAAAGATGAAGCGTGACACAACGCTCCTTCTTCTCGGCGCGCAATTATTTCTGATGACCGGTCTTATTGCGATAGAAGCAACGAACCAGCCCCACCGATTCCTGCGCGGGGCTTTATTTATTGCGCTGGCGGCGATCACGGTCGTGTTGCTGCTTATGCGCTTCCGGTTCCGGGCGAAGCTGGCGGACATGTCCGCGGCGTTGAAGCGGGCGGGGAGCGGGAATGTGAACACCCGCCTGCTGGCGAATGACGAGCCGTTCATCAATGAGGTCATATTTGCCATCAATGAGCTGATCGGGCAATTGGATAAAATCCGGGTGCAGACGATCAAATCCGAAGCGGCGAGAAAGAGTTTGTTGTCCAATATTTCCCATGATATCCGGACGCCGCTGACCTCGATTATCGGATATGTGGATGCGCTGAACGATGATATTGCGGCCTCCCGCGAAGAAAAGCAAGAGCATGTCGGCATTATTTTGAGGAAGGCAACGGCGTTGAAGCAGTTGATCGATGAAATATTCGATCTGGCCAAGCTGGATGCGGACGAAGTTCCGCTGCGTCCGGAGACGCTCGATTTGGCCGAAATGGCGCGCGAGGCGGTCATCGCGTTTTTGCCCGAGCTGAAGCAGGCGGACATGAAGCTGAACGCATCTATTCCCGAGGTGAAATGCTTGGTTACGGCGGATCGGATCAGCCTCCAGCGAATCATGAATAATATGATGAAAAACGCCGTGCAGCACGGACGCGACGGACAAGCATTGGGCATCGAACTGGCGGAGCATGCGGGAGCGTATCATCTGACCATCTGGGATAAGGGGCAGGGCATCCCGGAGGATGAATTGGCCAAAGTGTTCGAACGCATGTACCGGACCGAGCGGTCGCGCAGCCCGATGTACGGAGGAAGCGGCCTGGGGCTCGCCATCGCGAAGGCGCTGGTCGAGAAGAACGGAGGGAAAATATGGGCGGAAAGCGAGCCCGGACAAAGAACCTCTTTCACCTTCTCCCTTCCGAAGCACCGTTAAGATTTAATTAAGAACCGATTAAGAGGCATTTAAAATCGCCTGCTTATCATAAAGGTATGGGCTGGCGAATACATCGCGCCGCAGCAGGAGGTGCAGCAATGACCGCAATTATCAAGACGACCCGATTAACGAAGACCTATGGCGATCAAATCGCGGTGGACAACCTGAACATGACGGTGAGGCAAGGGCAGATTTATGGCTTCCTCGGCCAGAATGGCGCAGGCAAAACCACGACCATTCGCATGCTGCTCGGGTTAATCAAGCCGACGCGCGGGGAGATCGAAATGTTCGGGGAACATCTGCACAGCAAGCAGAAGGAGATATTAAGGAGAGCAGGGTCGATTGTCGAGTTTTCAGGCTTCTATGAAAACTTGACCGCCCGGGAGAATCTGCTCATCAATGCCAAGCTCATGGGCGTTCCTAAAAAGAATGCCATCGAGGAAGCGCTCGAGATCGTCGGGCTGCAGCATGAGCCCGCCAAGCGGCTCGGCCAATATTCCTTGGGAATGAAGCAGCGGCTGGGCATCGCCCGCGCCATCCTTCATCATCCGGAGCTGCTTATCCTCGATGAGCCGACCAACGGCTTGGATCCGATCGGCATCAAGGAGATCCGGAAGCTCATCAAGTCGCTGGCCGAAGAACGAAACATAACGATTCTGATTTCGAGCCATATTTTATCCGAAGTCGAGCAATTGGCCGATCATATCGGCATTATTCATCAAGGCAAGCTGCTAGAGGAGCTCTCCTTTGCCGAGCTTCGGCGGCGGAACCGCAAATTTCTCGAGTTCCAGGTCTCGAATGATAACCGGGCGGCCATGCTGATGGAGCAGCATTTCGGCATTTCCGACTATGAGGTGCAGGACGGCGGGATTATCCGTGTGTACTCGCATCTTGGTCAACAGGGGCAGATTAATAAGTTGCTGGTCGAGCATGAGATCGAAGTGACGAGAATTGCGCTGAGCGAAGATGGATTGGAAGATTATTTCATTCACTTGATAGGGGGCGGAACGATTGGTTAATTTGATATATACCGATCTTCTGAAGCTGAAGCGGGCCAAAATGTTCATGGTCAGCCTGATTGGAGCCGCGGCCGCCCCGATTATGGTCTTTATCGGGTATCTGGATTACATGGCCAAAAAGCCCGGCATGCCCGTCTTATACAGCGACGCGTGGTCGGAGAGCAATCTGTATACGACCCTGCTTATCGGGACGCTGCTGTACGGCGTCATCACGGCTTATCTGTTCAACCGCGAATATGCGGAAGACACCTTGAAAAACCTGTTGACTATCCCGGTGTCCAGAACCGGTCTCATTGCCAGCAAGCTGGTGCTGCTGTTCCTGTGGATCATGGTATTGACCTTTACGTCGTGGGGACTGACGTTTATATTCGGATTGCTGGGGCAGTTTGAAGGCTTGACTGCCGGCGTTGTGCTGCAGTCGTTGAAGAAGTTTTTAATCGGGGGCAGTCTGCTCTTTCTCTTGTCGACCCCGACGATGTTCGTTTCTTTTCTGTTCAAAAACTATGTGCCGACCATTATTTTTACGGCCGTGATTACGATGGGGAACGTGGCGTTGGCCAACCGGGAATACAAGGCGATCTTTCCGTGGTCGGCGGTCCATGTAATCGCGGAGAACGGCTTCGTTCCGGCTTATCCTCCGCTGTATTCCTATGCGGTGATTATTGCCGCCGCAGTCATCGGGTTGATGGCCACGATCGTGTACTTCAACAAAACGGACATTCATTGAAGTCGTCCAGTTGATTCTGTCGTCATATAGAAAGAGAAATACAAATAGAGGAGGAAGGTCATTTTGTCTCAATGGAATATAGATATCTTTCGCGCCATTAATGATCTGGGCAAGCAATTCGCTTCCCTCAATCCGGCCGCCGTCTTCGTGGCGGAATATATGCTGTACCTGCTGGCCTTGGCCATGCTTGTCTATTGGTTCACCCGCAGCGGCCGGAACCGAATGATGGTGATCCAGGCGGGACTTGCGTTTATTTTGGCGGAAATCATGGGGAAAGCGGCCGGCAAGCTCTACTCGCATCATCAGCCGTTCGCTGAGCTTCCGCAGGTCAATAAGCTGATTGACCATGCTATCGATAATTCTTTTCCGAGCGATCATACGATTCTCTTCTTCTCCGTCTGTGTCTCCTTCTGGCTCGTTCGCAGGAAGGAAGGGTGGATCTGGCTTGCGCTCGCATGCTGCGTAGCCGTCTCCCGGATCTGGGTAGGGGTTCATTATCCTGTAGATATCGCGGCGGGGGCGCTTATGGGCATTGTGTCCGCCTTGGTCATGTACTGGCTCATTCCCAAGCTCGGGTTCGTCAAGCGACTGCTTGCTCTGTATGAACGGGCGGAGCGGCGCATCCTGCCGAGCAGAAGCAAATCCGATAGCTTCTGAGAAGAAGGGGAGCTGTCCCATAAGTAGTTATTAGCTGCAGTGAGACAGCCCCCCTGCTTCTCGCCGCTCGACTCCCCGAAAAAACTGCGAAAGTGCAGTTTTCCCTTGTGACGCGTACTCTGTTACAGGCATTCCTGCAAAACCGCAGGAATTTCAGCCATGCCAAGGGATTGGAAGAAAAAATAGGGGAAATTGATGTACTGTTGCAGGAATGGCATCAGATAGCGGCGGAAATCGTGTAAATTCCTGTACCAATGCAGGATTCGCCTGCCTTACCTTCCGATCGGCAGCGGGGCTCGCCTGCTTCTGGCCGCGAAGACGCTACTGCCGTGGACGCTGATTGAGAAGCTGGTCTTGCGTCTCCTTCGCTGAACTGGCCTGCGGGAGAAGGAGATCAGGGCTCTCTGCCAAAAAATCACGCTCTATGCAACCTTCTGCGAATCATCTCCGTCTGGGAGTGTGAAAAAGCGGTCAACCAATTGCGCAATTGGAGTCCATGATATGACCTGCACTCCAGAGAGGATGACATCGAATGAACAAAACCATTACCGCTTCTATCGCTTTGGCGATCGCGCTGATGAGCGCGCAACCTTTTGCCACGCCGGCGAGCGCGATGAACGATCAAGGGACGGCAGTTCCCGTGGAGCAAGAACGTAATTTTTATGATGAATATGTGAAGCAGTTCGTCCATAATGAGAACGGAGAGATCATCGGCACGACCCGCGAGACGAGCCTCAACCAGGACTGGCTGAAGAAAGTCGCCGAGCGGTACAGCTTGACCGTTGACGGCCAGAACGTCGATGCCGGCGCTGTCCTGGACGGCAACTGCCTCCTCATTCCGCTGCGGCCGGTCATGGAGGGTATCGGTTACGAACTGACATGGGACGCCAAGAACAAGTCGGTCGAAGCTGTGAAGGGCGCTCTATGGACAAGCATGAAGCTCAACAAGGACCAGTACAACTATGCTAAGATGCCGATCCAGCTCGGCAAAGCTCCCGTGATCAAAGAAAATAGGATGTATGTGCCGCTGCAATTTGCAGCCGAAGTGCTGAAGGCGGACGTGAGCTTGAACGAGCAAGGCGATGTCACGATACAGAGCGGCCGCATCAGCTCCCGGAAGATTCCTTCGGGGGCATGCATTGGGTGATCGTCGTCAATGGCGAGGGCATCGGCGTCAAGTCTGAGGACGTCTTCACGACGGAAGATGACGTGATGGTGCCGGCGGAAGCGATCGGGAAGGCGCTTGGCTACACAGTCGAGCTTAATAAGGATACGGGCGCTTATGAATTCGTGCGCGGCGCGAAATGGATCGCCTTGAAGGAAGGCGGGAACACAGCCGCCGTCGGCAAAATGAGCGTCGAACTGAAAACGGCTCCGATCGTCAAGGACGGCAAGATCTATCTTCCGTTCGGCTCGCTGGCCGATGTCTTCGGCGTAAAGGCGGGCATCGACCCGACCGGCGTCATTGGAATTCAAGAAGAGTTATCATCATAGATCAACAAGAGATAAAAAACATACGAACAAGATATGAAAAAGGAAAAGACATGCTTCGGAGATTCGCCCGGACTAAGGGAGAGCTCGAGGCATGTCTTTTATCGTCCTGCGCCTGGAAGAGCTCCAGGTTGGAGGCAAGCGCATCCTGAACGTGCCCGCTGAGGTCTTGACCGTCACTCCAGTCTGCCGCCCGAGGACTGTCGGCACGAATACGATGTCTGTCAGGACGGAACGGCAGATCTCCTCCAGCGAACAAGTACAATAAACGTATCAACTCATTAGGGGAGGGGTCAGCGATGCTGCTGGATACGAAAAAGAAAAAAATACGCTTTGCCGTCATCATGCTTGCCGTATGGGGGACGGGAGGCGTCATATATGCCATCAAAGGCAGCCTCCTGCTCTCGATCGTCGCGTTCGCCGTGGCGCTTGGAATGGGCTTGAAGCTCTATGGCGCCCTGAAACAGTCGGACAAATAAGGCAGGGTGAGAGCGATGATACTGGAAGTGAACCATTTACATGGTTGGTATACGAAAAAGAAGCCCGTTATCGAGGATGTTCACTTGCGGATCGAGGAGGGGAGCATCTGCGCTTTGCTCGGCGCGAACGGCGCGGGAAAAACAACCTTGCTCCATATTCTGGCCTCAATCCACAGCCAATATAGCGGGGAGATTCGCTACTGCGGCGAGAAGCTGACGCCGGGCAATTCGTTGCGGCTGAAGCGCCATCGATACTTTATCCCTGATCATCCGGAACTGTTCGATGAGATGCCGTCCATCGCCTTTATGGAATTGGTGCACCGCTTATACGGCAAAAGGCTCGATACAGACCGGTTGGCGGAACTATGCGCGGCCTTCTCTTTCGACGCATTCCTTCATCGGAAGATCGGCGCCTTGTCGCTGGGCAACAGGCAGAAGACGGCGCTTATCAATGCGCTGCTGCTTCAATGCCCGCTGCTTATTATGGACGAGCCGCTGGTGGGCCTGGACGCGGTGGCGATCGAGACCTTCTACCGGGAACTAAGGGCCTATGCGGCGCAAGGGAATGCGGTGCTGCTGTCCACTCACTTATTCCCGATTGTGGACCGTCTTTGCGACCAAGCCTTCATTCTTCACCAGGGGACCATCGAGGAATGCGTCACGATAAGCGAGCGGCGCTCGGTAAAAGAGCGCTTCTTCCGGGTGATTGGCCATGACTAACCCCGCATCGGTCTTTCAAGTTCTGCTGCTCGATGAGACCAAGAATAAAAAGTGGACCAGGGAGCTGTTCGCGGTCGCGGCCGTCATGGCGGTCATCCTGTTCGTCATCCCCGCTCCGTATACAGCTCTCGGCCTCCAATCGCTGGGCACCCTTCTGAAGGGGACGATGGCGGCTGCATTGTATTTGTCGACGCTGTCGTCCATCTCCAAGGTCCGAGACCGGAAGTACAAGCTGATGCTGTCTCTGCCGATAGACAAGAGAACGTTCATTTTCCAGTATGCGCTCGTGTTATGGATCAAGACCTATGCGCTTCGCGTCATGCCCATAGTCCTGTCCATTCTTGCCGTAAGCATGCATAGCGGGAGGCTCACGCTTCTGCAATCCGTCTTGGCAGGGGCGGCATGCGCCATCGCCGGGTGGACCGCTTCATTCGTCAGCATTGGCGCCGTTATTTTCGCTTATGAACGCGGCTTCCTGCGGTTCCCGTCGGGGCGATCGAGCATGAAGTTCAACTGGCTCAAGCGGGAGTTCGTCCGCTTCGCAAGCGATAAAGTGCTCCTTGTGAATCACATTGGGTATTCGTTGTTTATACTCTTTTTCCTCTGGAACGCCGTTACGGTCTCCGGTGTGGACAACGAATTGGCGCTCTTCCTGTTGACTCTGCTGTCGACATGCTCGACGCCCGGCGTGTTGTTCTCCTATGAGAAGCCCTGCCGCGAGCTGCTGCTGTCGCTGCCGGTATCGATGAAGAGCCTGTTCGCCGGGAAATATATATTCAGTCTCGTGATTACGGTGCCTCTGTATGCGGCTGCCTATGCGATCGTCCGCGCCTCTCATCCGGCGGGGTATTCGCCAGGGCTGCTCTTTGTCATGCTGTGCTCGCTCGTACTCATCACGTTCCTCAAGCTGTATTACGACTATAAGCGGCCGAATTACAATTGGAGCCATACCCGCCAGATGTTCGAGCATAAGCGCAAGTATGCGCTCTGGGCCATGTCGATGGCCGTATCGGCAACCTGGATGTTATACTCATATGTGTCGATACCCGGGATCATCGCTGCCCAATCGCTATTGACGTGGGGCTTCCTGTTCGCGATTCGGAGGGGAGGACACTCAGACCGGGCAACCTAGAAAAGAGTAGCCGGTGGTGTAAGATGGATATTAGTACGGCGTGGATCATCGTTTTATTCTTCCTGCTCCTGTATATACGGACCAAAGACGTTGCGGCATCGCTGCTATTCGGCGTGCTGACCTATGTGAATTTTGTGTTCGCCCTTCAGATCAGCCACATTCTATGGGCAGAGATGCTGAACATGCATCATCCGGCGGCTGAGCAGTTATTTCTGTTCGCGTTCATCGGAATCGTCGCCTATCTGATCGGGCGCTTGTTTGCGGACGGAGCGAAGCGGGAGGGCCGCGGCGAGCAGCATGTGTTTTCTTTGCGGCAGCGCATATTTATTTTGTTCGGCAATATGTGCATGATTATGGGAGGGATATATCTTTCCCTTATCTTTTACCGGGACGCGACCGATGTGGACGGCATGCTTTTGCATACTCTTCTGCTCATGGTGTATATCGCCGTCATTGTTTCGAGTCACCGGTTATATACGCACACGTTCGCGAAGGAAATGGAGAAGCGGCAGATGGAGCGGGAATTGGGGCAGATGGAGGAGTATGCGGCATCCCTGGAAGCGGTGCTGCATGATATGCGGGCATTTAAGCATGACTATGCCAACATTTTATCGACCCTGCAAGGGTTCATTGAGGAAGAGAATTATACAGAGCTGAAGCGCTACTTCTATGACGATGTATATGGGTATTCCGAGAAGCTGTTCCAGATGAATACGAGACTGTCCCTGCTCGGACATATCAAGATCGCGCCGCTCAAAGGGGTTGTCTCCTCCAAAATGCTGCGAGCCCTGACGGAGCGAATCGATATCTTTATCGACATTGCGGAAGACATTGACGAGGTGGACATGTCCACGATCGATCTGTGCCGAATCATGGGGATTCTGATGGACAATGCGATCGAGGCAGCGCTGGAGACGCCGGAGCCGCGGATCGAGCTGGGCATCGTGTCCGCGAAGGATTCCGCGCTTTTCATTATCAAAAACAGTTGCTCTGCGCAGGTCCCTCCGCTTTATAAAATGTTCGAATACGGATTTTCCACCAAAGGAGAGAATCGGGGTCTCGGCCTGTCAACCGTGCGGGAACTGCTCGATCGCAAGTACCCCCAGGCGACTCTGAACACGGAGATCGACCCTGCCGCAATGACATTCATGCAGCAGCTTCGAATCAAGCAGATCCATCACGGGAAGGATATATCGGGATAAAGGGGATTACCTTATGTTGAGCGTCTATATATGCGAGGACAACACACGGCAGCGGGAACAGCTTGAACGAATCGTGACCCATTCCATTATCAAGCAGAAGCTGGATATGAAGGTGGCTCTGGCTACCGGCGACTATCGCGAACTGGTGGAGCGGCCGGGACGCGACGGCACTCCGGCCCTTTTCCTGCTGGATATTGATCTGAAGGCCGATATGAACGGCATCCAGCTCGGCGGTCTGCTGCGCGACAAGTATCCGGACTGCTTGATCGTCTTTGTAACTACTCATTCGGAACTGAGCTATCTGACGTTTCAGTACAAAGTCGAAGCCTTTGATTTTATTATGAAAGATCATCCGGACCAATTTCAGATGCGGTTGGAGGAGTGTCTCCGCATAGCATATGAACGCCATTTGAAGAAGGGCGCAGATCCCCGGAGGATCACGATCGAAACCGATGAATCCATTATCAATGTGAAATATGAGGATGTGCTCTTTTTCGAGACTTCTTCCTCGCCGCATAAAATCAAGCTCCATGAGCGGAACCGGCAGATCGAATTCTATGGAACGCTGAAGGAGCTGGAGAAGCAGCTGGACGATCGGTTCTACCGCTGCCACAAGGCGTATATTGTTAATGTGAATAATATCCAAGAGATAGACAAGCTGAAGCGGGTGGTCCATATGGTTAACGGAGAGACATGCTATGTTTCCTTCCGCTATTATAACGGACTCCTGAAGGCCATGACGACCCAGACGGATAAATGAACGCTCCACGCGACACAACCCTCCGGCGGCACCGGAGGGTTGTGTCATGTATGGGAGCCGCCGCCTTACGCGCTCTGCTCCTTGGCTGCCGCCGCAGGCTTCGCCGGCGCGAACCGCCGGCCCGCCAGGCTGGTCGCCACCATGCCGACAATGACGATGATCATGCCCGCCATCGACCAGCCTTGGGGGAAGGTGCCGTTCAGCAGCAGCACTTCGCCAAGCACGGTGAATACCATGGTGCCGGATTGCGTCGATTCGACCGCCGCCAGCAATATGTTATTGTGCTTCGCCATATCGGTGGCGAGGAAGAACAGCAGACTGGCGATAACGCCGGAGCAGACAGCGAGCAGCAGCGCCTGCAGAAGCTGCGGGCTGGTCGGCCAACCGACGCTTGCCGTTCCGTACAGGCCGAGCAGAATTGCGATCGGCAGGCTGCTGATCGCCATGCCCAGCGTGCGCTGGAAGGTGTCCAGCTTGCCGTGGCACAGCTCCATCATCTTGCGGTTGCCGAGCGGATAGAGGAAGGCGGCGGCGAGAACCGGAAGGAAGCCCGCCAGCAGCTCGGACATCGTAATTTGCCCCGCTTCGGTCACTTGCATGAGGATGACGCCGATTAATATAATGACAGATAGACGCAAGCTTTTATAGGGAATCGCCTGCCGAACTTTGCGCGGCCCTTCCGGCGCAGGCACGGTCACGCAAAAGAGCGGCGACAGCAAGGCTCCCGCCAGGATCGTGATCTGCCACGTTCCGGAAGTGAGCCAGGAAGGGGCGAAGACCGCTGCGAAGCTCAGCAGCGAGTAGAAGCCGACGCCGCCAAGGGTGCCCCAGAGCAGCCATTGCAGCGGGTGCTTGCGCATCTCGCGGAGCAGGCCCGCCAGGTTGCCGCGGAAGGCGACGATGGCGATCAGAAAGGGAAGCGCCAGCAGAAAACGGAGCGACGCGGTCCATGCCCAACTCGTGCCGGACAGATTCATGGCCCGATTGATAAGAAAGGTCGCCGAGAAGAACAGCGACGATAATATGCCAACAATGATGGCTCTCATTTGTCTCACCTCATTGATAATCGTTTTTCATTCAGCTACAGTAAAGAATAATATACTAAAACATATAAAAAGTAAACTAAAATATGTTTTTATTCTCTGGTAAAGGTGTGGTGCGGCATGAAGCCTGTTCATGAAGAGGAGACGAAGCAGCTGATGCAGTCGGTCGGCGGCAACCTCCGCAAGCTGCGGAAGGAGCGGAAGCTGAGCCTGGAGGAGCTCGCGGCGCTCACCAGGGTAAGCAAATTGACGCTCGGCAATATCGAGCGCGGGGACACGAATCCGACGATCGGGATGATGTGGAAAATTTCGAAGCAGTTGGAGGTCCCGCTGATGGCGCTGTTGAAGCCGGGAAATGCCGTGTCGATCTCCCGTGCGGGCGAAGGGCCGAAATATGACAGCGATCAGCCGGGTTGGACGCTGGAGCCGATGTTCAGCGATGTCAGGGAAAAGCTGGAGATGCATCGCGCGTTTGTGATGCCGCATACCGTCTACATCCCGGAGAACCATCATGCCGGCACGATTGAGATTGTTACGGTGATGGCAGGATCCATCGAATTAACGATCGGCGAGAAGACGTATTCGCTGCAAACCTTTGATTCCATTCAATTTTCGGCTGCGGAATCCCACCGCTATCATAATCCCGGCGAGGAGGAAGCGGTATTGCATTTAACGATGTGTTACCCTTGAACAGGAGGATATTAATTTTTTTTCAAATGGATCAGCGGATATCCTACGTGGATCAGTGGATTCCAGTGATTATAAAAACTATATATTCGGAAAAGATTCCGATTGAGAAAAGCAAATCCATAAAGGAGAGTTGATAACTATGAGCGATAAAATACTTGTTGTGGACGATGAACATGAAATTGCCGAATTGGTTGAGCTATACTTGAAAAACGAGAATTATACGGTTTTCAAATACTATACCGCCAAAGAAGCGTTGGAATGTATAGACAAGACCGAGCTTGACCTTGCCATATTGGACATCATGCTTCCCGGCGCAAGCGGCCTCGCTATCTGCCAAAAAATAAGGGACAAGCACACCTATCCCATTATCATGCTGACCGCGAAAGATACGGAGGTAGATAAAATTACAGGGCTAACAATCGGCGCGGACGATTATATAACGAAGCCCTTTCGCCCGCTGGAGTTAATTGCGCGGGTCAAGGCGCAGTTGCGCCGATACAAAAAATACAATGGAGTAACGGAGCAGAACGAAAATGTTATCGTCCACTCCGGCCTTGTCATTAATATAAACACGCATGAGTGTTTTCTGAACGAGAAGCCGTTATCCCTCACTCCCACCGAGTTTTCAATCCTGCGCATCCTCTGTGAAAACAAGGGGAATGTGGTTAGCTCCGAGCAGCTATTTCATGAGATATGGGGCGACGAATATTTCAGCAAGAGCAACAACACCATCACCGTGCATATCCGGCATCTGCGCGAAAAAATGAACGACACCATTGATAATCCGAAGTATATAAAAACGGTATGGGGGGTTGGCTATAAAATTGAAAAATAAAAATAAGAATAAAAAAACCGATTATTCCAAACTAAAACGAAAACTCTACCAGTATATCGTTGTGATTGTTATGGCAGCAGTTGTATTCGTGTTGTTTTTGCGTTTATTTATCAAGGGGACACTTGGGGAGTGGATCGTACGTTTTTTGGAAAACAGTTATCACTTAGAGCGTCAGGACGCTATGAAAATATATCAGTATGCTATACGGAACAATATAGAAATCTTTATTTATGTGGCGATTGCCATTAGTATTCTTATTCTATGCCGCGTCATGCTTTCAAAATTTGCAAAATACTTTGACGAGATAAATAACGGCATTGATATACTTATTCAGAACGAAGATAAACAAATTGAGTTTTCTGCGGAAATGGAGTTCATGGAACAGAAGCTCAACACATTAAAACGGACCCTGGAAAAGCGAGAGCAGGATGCAAAGCTGGCCGAACAAAGAAAAAATGACGTTGTTATGTACTTGGCGCACGATATTAAAACGCCCCTTACATCCGTTATCGGTTATCTGAGCCTGCTTGACGAGGCGCCAGACATGCCGGTAGAGCAAAAGGCAAAGTATGTGCATATCACGTTGGACAAAGCGTATCGCCTCGAACAGCTAATCGACGAGTTTTTCGAGATTACGCGGTATAACCTCCAAACGATTACGCTCACGAAAAAGCACATAGACCTATACTATATGCTGGTGCAGATGACCGATGAATTTTATCCGCAGCTTGCCGCGAATGGAAAACAGGCGGTTATCCATGCTTCCGAGGATTTGACCGTAACCGGCGACCCCGATAAGCTGGCGAGGGTCTTTAACAACATTTTGAAAAACGCCGCTTCATACAGCGAGGACAACAGCGTCATTGACATTACGGCGGGCCTCTCCGGGGATGTGGTGTCCATCGTTTTCAAGAACGCCGGAAGCATCCCCAAAGATAAGCTCGCTGCCATATTTGAAAAGTTTTACAGGCTGGACGCCGCCCGTTCTTCCGATACGGGCGGCGCGGGACTTGGATTGGCGATTGCAAAAGAAATCATTGTTCAGCATGGCGGGCAGATTTACGCGGAAAGCAATGATAACTACACGACGTTCACGGTAGAGCTTCCGGTCTTGCCAGACTTGGTTGATAAAAGAAGTTCCTAGGGCGTGTATGCAAACCTTAAGCCAACCAGATCATGGAAGAGGCCAGCTTTAAGAAGGCAACAAAAGTACAGGCCAATTTATCGTACCGAGTTGCCAGCCGACGATTATGTTTGAGTTTGTTGAACAGGCATTCGACCAGATGACGCTCTTTATACAACCACCAGTCGGTTGTACGTTGGATCGTGCGATTCTTCTTACTGGGAATGACGGAATGGGCCAGTTTCTCTTCCAAAAGCGCAATGATTTTATCGGTATCGTATCCGCGATCCGCCAAAACATGTTTACCTTGTATGTCTTGGGTTTGCAGGATCTCATAACCCGTTACACAATCATTGATGTTGCCTGCGGTTACTTCGAAGCGTAGCGGATTGCCAAGGCCGTCTACAACGGCATGAATCTTGCTGGTTAATCCTCCGCGTGATCGTCCGATGGCTTGGAATTGCTGCCCCCTTTTGCCCCCGCGCCGTGTTGGTGAACACGAACGATGGAAGCATCGAGCATAACACTTTCGTCATCGGGATTGGCAGCCAGAACGTCTAGCATTCGATCAAAGATGCCTGCTTTCTCCCAGCGGCGGAAACGACTGTAGACACTGCTCCAGGAGCCATAATGCTCTGGCAAGTCTCGCCAAGGCGCACCAGAACGAATCACCCAAAGCATGGCATTGAACATTTTTCGGTTATCGATTGCCGGACGTCCACCCTGTGGTTTCCGTTCCGGTGGCAAGAGGTCTTTGAGTCGTTCCCATTGGTCATCTCGTATCTCATATCGTCTTCTCATAGGATAAGTTTACCAGATATTTGGCTATTTCGATAGTTTGCGTACACGCCCTAAGAAATGAACATCGTTTCTTAGGAAAATCTTAAGGTCATCTCTACTTTTTCTTAGGAAATTAACAATTTAATATTAAAAAATGGCTCGTTCTTATGCGGTAGACTTAAACCGTAAGAAGGAGCTTTTTTCGTTTCGCCAGAGAAGGAAATGACAAGTTATGCGTGGATTAAAATACAAGACAGGTGCTCACATGGGCAGAAAAAGAGTGACACAAATATTCCCTTTCCAGTTGCCGGTCAGGGTAATGCAGCGGAAAATGTGTTTTTATGCCGGGATGCGGTTTGATGGCCGCCGCTACGCGGACACCATTGACGGAACCTGAAGCTGGCGGCAAAGACACTGAACGGCCTTTTGATAAGACCGGGCGAAACCTTTTCCTTTTGGCGGCTTGTCCGCCTTGCGGTAGAGGTCAGAATTGTAAGGTTCATTCTTTTTGAGAATGTTGTAGATATGTTTCAATTTACCGCGATCGGCATCCCCGTTTTATTTCTTATTGGTGCCTTTCGCAGAAAGGAATGGTCTTGATTATGAAAAACATCGGCATTACCGTTTATGGATGCGAGCAGGATGAGGCAGATGCATTCCGTGCCCTTTCGCCGCGCTTTGGCATTACACCCACGATAATTAACGCCGCCGTGTCAGAAGCCAACGCCATATCAGCCCCCTGCAATCAATGTATCAGCGTGGGACACAAATCCGAGGTTTCCGCGTCTATTCTTCTTGCGCTGAAGAGAGCCGGCGTGAAATATATCTCTACCCGAAGCATCGGCTGCAATCATATAGATACAACTGCCGCTAAGAGAATGGGCATCGCTGTCGGCAATGTGGCGTATTCGCCGGATAGCGTTGCCGATTATACCATGATGCTGATGCTTATGGCAGTACGCAACGCGAAATCTATTGTACGCTCTGTGGAAAAACATGATTTCAGGCTGGACAGCGTCCGTGGCAAGGTGCTGCGCGACATGACAGTCGGCGTGGTGGGAACCGGCCATATAGGCAAAGCGGTTATTGAGCGGCTGCAGGGATTTGGATGTCATGTGCTGGCTTATGATCGCAGCCAAAAAATAGAGGCAAACTATGTTCCGTTTGATGCGTTGTTGCAAAATAGCGATATCGTTACGCTTCATGTGCCGCTCAATGCGGATACGCGCCATATCATCGGCCACGAACAAATGAGGGTAATGAAGCAAGGCGCGTTGATTATCAATACAGGGCGCGGCGCGCTTGTAGATACCGATGCGCTGGTTAAAGCATTGGAAAACGGAAAACTGGGCGGTGCCGCATTGGATGTATTGGAGGGAGAGGAAGGGCTTTTCTACTTTGATTGCGCACAAAAAACAATTGATAATCAATTTTTACTGAAACTTCAAAGGATGCCGAACGTGATAATCACGCCGCATACGGCTTACTATACCGAACAGGCGTTGCGTGATACCGTTGAAAAAACAATCAAGAACTGTTTGGATTTTGAAAGGAGCCAGGAACATGAATAGAGTAAAAGTTGCAATCCTGTTTGGCGGCTGTTCGGAGGAGCATGACGTGTCGGTAAAATCCGCAAGAGAGATCGCCGCTAACATTGACAACGAAAAATACGAGCCGTTATACATTGGAATTACGAAATCCGGTGTTTGGAAAATGTGCGAAAAACCGTGCGCGGAATGGGAAAACGGCAATTGCTGTTCAGCCGTGCTCTCGCCGGATAAAAAAATGCACGGATTGCTTGTTAAAAAGAACCATGAATATGAAATCCACCACGTTGATGTAGCATTTTCGGTTTTGCACGGCAAGTCGGGTGAAGATGGATCAATACAAGGTCTGTTTGAATTGTCCGGTATCCCCTTTGTGGGCTGCGATATTCAAAGCTCCGCGATTTGTATGGACAAATCGCTGGCATACATCATTGCGAAAAACGCTGGCATAGCTACTCCCGAATTTTGGGTTATTAATAAAGACGATAGGCCGGCGGCAGATGCGTTTACCTATCCTGTTTTTGTTAAGCCGGCGCGTTCAGGCTCATCCTATGGGGTGAAAAAAGTCAATGGCGCGGACGAATTGGACGCCGCAATTGAATCGGCAAGACAATATGACAGCAAAATCTTAATTGAGCAGGCTGTTTTGGGCTGTGAGGTCGGTTGTGCCGTATTGGGAAACGGTTCCGAGTTGATTGTTGGCGAGGTGGATCAAATCAGGCTGCAGCACGGTTTCTTTCGTATTCATCAGGAAGCCGAGCCGGAAAAAGGCTCTGAAAACGCAGTTATAACCATTCCCGCAGACCTGTCGGCAGAGGAGCGAGGACGGATACAGGAAACGGCAAAAAAAATATATAAGGCGCTCGGCTGTAGAGGTCTTTCCCGTGTTGATATGTTTTTACAAGATAACGGCCGCATTGTACTTAACGAAGTCAATACCCTGCCCGGTTTCACGTCATACAGCCGTTATCCCCGTATGATGGCCGCTGCAGGTATAACGCTTCCCGAACTGATTGACCGCCTGATCGTATTAGCGTTAAAGGGGGAATAAGTATGGAAAAGGGATTTGTTTTTTTAGATGAAATATTGCACGGTGTTCGCTGGGACGCCAAATATGCCACATGGGACAATTTCACAGGGAAACCAGTAGACGGATATGAGGTCAATCGCATAGTGGGAACACATGCCTTAGCCCTTGCGCTGCTGGAGGCGCAGAAGCAAGCGGCGGCTCTTGGGTACGGTTTGCTGTTATGGGACGGGTATCGGCCCAAACGTGCGGTAGATTGCTTCCTGCGTTGGTCCGAACAACCGGAAGACAACCTCACAAAAGAAAGATACTATCCGAATATCGAGCGAACCGAGCTGGTTGCAAAGGGATATGTGGCGTCACAATCAAGTCATAGTCGCGGAAGTGCTATTGATCTTACGCTTTACCACTTAGATACGGGTGCGCTTGTTTCCATGGGAGGCAGCTTCGATTTTATGGATGAGCGTTCACACCATGCGGCAAAAGGAATTTCAGGCAATGAAGCGCAAAATCGCAGACGTTTGCGTTCCATCATGGAAAACAGTGGGTTTGAAGCATATAGCTTCGAATGGTGGCACTATGTATTAAGAAACGAACCATACCCCAATAGCTATTTTGACTTCCCCGTTAAATAAACTTTTTACCGTTGCACGGACAACCTATATAAAGGTATCTCTTTCGGCAGGGAATCCGTCGTTTGATAATCGTAATCTTCTGCTCACGTTCGCCGCAGGGCAGCAATTCGCGGCTCAATTGCTCCAGTTCCGCTTGGTACCGGGAGGAACAGGCCGCCCTTGCCGGCCATATCCTGGAGGCGCTCTGCAGCCGCAGCCTTTCTCTGTCCGAGGCCGGCGTCGAGATCGGAAAGACCCGCGCCTCTACCTGAATCGCCCACGCGCCATCGCCAAGTGCGGGCGCGTGGGCGATTTCTGGCTCAAATGCAAATATCCCGGCATGGCGTATATTGCCGAGAGGTGGCCACGTCCAGCATCGACTACAAACCTGAAATCTCCCGCGCGCTGACCCAGCGCGGCATTATCACCAAGCCGCTCACTTAAGGAGGAAACTGAAAATGAAGAAGTGGGGTTTTTTATTGTTATTTTTATTGTGCTTAGGTTTTGCCTTCATTAATAAAGCACTGTTTTTTCAGGAAAAAGTAGAAATTCTAAACTATGAAAAAAATCCCAAGGAAGATTTAGATAATAGAGGGACTTCTGAAAGTATCCAAACGAAAACGATTACAAATGAACAGATTTATCAAGGAAATCTGCTCTTAATCAACAGTAAATATCCTGTTCGCCAAGAAAGTGTGAAGTCAGATATCGTAAATTTATCTAAACATAACGAATTGATAAAGGGATACGGGTTGCTTGATACGAATATTTATCTGTCAAAAGGAATAGCACAAAGAATTTTCAGAGATGGTCAATGATGCTGAAAAGGAAGGGGTTAGTCATTTTTTGATTAATAGTGGCTATCGTGACTTTGATGAGCAAAGTGTGCTTTACCAAGAAATGGGGGCTGATTATGCCTTGCCAGCAGGTTATAGTGAACATAATTCAGGCTTATCAATTGATGTAGGATCAAGCTTAACGAAAATGGATCGAGCACCTGAAGGAAAGTGGCTGAAAGAAAATGCCTGGAAATACGGCTTTATATTACGCTATCCAAAGGATAAAACTGATGTTACTGGAATTCAATATGAACCATGGCATATCCGTTATGTTGGTTTCCCTCACAGCGCGATTATGAAAGAAAAGAATTTCGCTCTAGGGCGTGTATGCAAACCTTAAGCCAACCAGATCATGGAAGAGGCCAGCTTTAAGAAGGCAACAAAAGTACAGGCCAATTTATCGTACCGAGTTGCCAGCCGACGATTATGTTTGAGTTTGTTGAACAGGCATTCGACCAGATGACGCTCTTTATACAACCACCAGTCGGTTGTACGTTGGATCGTGCGATTCTTCTTACTGGGAATGACGGAATGGGCCAGTTTCTCTTCCAAAAGCGCAATGATTTTATCGGTATCGTATCCGCGATCCGCCAAAACATGTTTACCTTGTATGTCTTGGGTTTGCAGGATCTCATAACCCGTTACACAATCATTGATGTTGCCTGCGGTTACTTCGAAGCGTAGCGGATTGCCAAGGCCGTCTACAACGGCATGAATCTTGCTGGTTAAGCCTCCGCGTGATCGTCCGATGGCTTGGAATTGCTGGCCCCTTTTGCCCCCGCGCCGTGTTGGTGAACACGAACGATGGAAGCATCGAGCATAACACTTTCGTCATCGGGATTGGCAGCCAGAACCTCTAGCATTCGATCAAAGATGCCTGCTTTCTCCCAGCGGCGGAAACGACTGTAGACACTGCTCCAGGAGCCATAATGCTCTGGCAAGTCTCGCCAAGGCGCACCAGAACGAATCACCCAAAGCATGGCATTGAACATTTTTCGGTTATCGATTGCCGGACGTCCACCCTGTGGTTTCCGTTCCGGTGGCAAGAGGTCTTTGAGTCGTTCCCATTGGTCATCTCGTATCTCATATCGTCTTCTCATAGGATAAGTTTACCAGATATTTGGCTATTTCGATAGTTTGCGTACACGCCCTAGAAGAATATATGGATTTTTTGAAGGAACAGAAGTCCATTACGACTACAATAGACCACCAAGTCTATAAAATCTTTTACTATCCTATCTCCCAAAATACAACAATTTCTGTGCCTGCGAATGGCCAGTATGAAATTTCAGGCAACAATATGGATGGCGTGATTGTGACAGTGTATTCTGGTAAGCGAGACTAAGTTTACGGCGGACAAGGCTCGGGCGGAGAGGAACGGATGAACGGCGGAAGCAGGTTGTAGAATTGGGTTGTTCGGGCATTTTTTGCCTCCTATATGTACGCATTATTCAAAATCATCCTGCTCAAGTTTGGCCAGGCAGACGTCGAGTTTCTATGGGTACGGCTAATGCGAAACTCGACCAACCCGGAATGTATTGCCGCTCGGCTGCATGCCGGCAATCTGATTTTCCTTATTGCGGGTGGTAACAGCTTCGCTATGACATGATTGAACAGAAAACAGGTATCTCAAGAGTAACTGTCGCAAAAAGAAATCAATCCAGATGTGATTTTTAAAGATGGTAAAACAGAGCGTATGAATGTATTCATTCGTTATAGAAACATAGAGAGCCAAGAATAAATAATTTCTTAGTACGGTTATTCTAATTTCTTGTACATTCATGCCCATAAGCGAACCAGCATTGTTTCAGGGTGGCGCGACAAGAAATTGGAGGAGAAATATTGGAAAATAAAAAATTGACATTCGTATTATTCATAATCTATGTATTAGCACTTATTTGGTTAGTTCTTTTTAAGTTACAGTTTTCTTTTGATCAAATAGACAGAGTGCGAGTAATTAATATGATTCCACTTAATAAGTCTGTGTTTTCTGAGGTGTATAGCAATATAAGCATTTTTGTACCTTTGGGTATCTATATTTGCATGTTGAAAAGTAAGTGGTCTTTTATGAAAAAACTTGTTTCAATTCTTGGTTTTACTCTGGCATTTGAGATTATACAATTTGTTTTAGCAATCGGAAGAAGTGATATTACTGATATACTGGCCAATACACTTGGAGGTACAATCGGTATTGGTATTTATGAGCTATTATTCAAGATTCTAAAACACAGGACGAATAAATTTATAAATTTATTTGCCTTGGTGTTAACTTCTTGTGCCATATTTTTTATTCTCTTTATATTTAAAAGGCACAGGTAGGTACGTAATGAATGAATTAGATTAGATGGAACACGGTATGTGGGGAAAATTTCCTTAACGTTGTAAATTCGCATTTTCCTGACGCTGGAGCCGATGTTCAGCGATGTCAGGGAAAAGCTGGAGATGCATCGCGCGTTTGTGATGCCGCATACCGTCTACATCCCGGAGAACCATCATGCCGGCACGATTGAGATCGTTACGGTGATGGCAGGGTCCATCGAATTAACGATCGGAGAGAAGACGTATTCGCTGCAAACCTTTGATTCCATCCAATTCTCGGCCGCGGAATCCCACCGCTATCATAATCCCGGCGAGGAGGAAGCGGTATTTGCATCTAACGATGTGTTACCCTTGATCGAGAGGATTATGAATGATACTAGTGAAATGGGGTCATAATAAAACGCAACAAAAAAAAGACTCTGGCGGTTACATGGCCGCCAGAGTCTTTGCTTGTTCTTGTTCGCTATTCGATGCGGATGATGCCAACGGCAAGCGGTGGATGGTGATTTCAGGCCGGCTGCCTACGCGAATGTTCACTCCAGTCTGCCCCAAGCCTTCGCTGATATAGAATGGTTTGCCGTCATAGACATGCAGACCTTTGATCATATTCATGCCGACCAGCTTCCCCATGGCCGCCAAATGATACGGCTTCGGCCAATGGATTTGTCCTCCATGAAAATGGCCGCAAAGCAAATAATCAAACCGATAGCGTCTCATGTTCAGCACAATATTCGGATCATGCGTAAGGACAAGACGGTATCCGTGCCCGATTCCATGGAAGGAAGCGGCGAGATCGCTTCGTTCCGTGCTGGAGTCATCGATCCCGATAATATTGAGCCGCGTACCGTTGATGTCAATCCTGTCATTCTCGTTCTGCAGCGTTTTACAACCGTTCTGCTCTAAGGTTTGCTGCAACGAAGCAAAGTCCTTCCCCTTCAGCACATAATCATGATTCCCGAACACTGCGTACATGCCGTATTTCGGCTGCAGGCGGTTCAGCACCTTGAGATAAGGGACCAGCTTCGGTATAGAGCGGGTCCGATCGAGAAAATCGCCGGTAAGAGCGATGAGATCGATCTGTTCATCTGCAAGCTTGTCGAATAATTGATTGGGCGAAATCGAGATGTTCTCCAGATGCAAGTCCGATAGATGCAAGACATGAATGGCCTGTCCGGAACGATTCGGTCCATTGCTCTCCAAGCTGATCTTGTTCATATTTACTTGCCGCGTATTCAGATGAGCTTTATATAAAAGGTAGGTCAGCATAGCCAGGAGGATTGCGATAAACACAAAAAATAGCATAGCTTAAATCTCCTTTCTATATACCAGTATATAAGGATCGGCAGGTCGATGTCTGCGGTAATTCATGGAGTGGATGGTATTCCATCTTCGATCTATGATCTTGGATGTATGCCGGCCGGTGATTTCGCGCAAATTAAGCATTCAAGAGGAAGCTTGGTTGCGGAGGAAAAGAACATGTCCAAAAAAGTTCTGTTACTGCCCTTTTTGCAAATCAAAATGGGACATCATCAAGCCGCCGACGCGCTGGTGGAGCACATGCTGTCGATCGATCCGTCCATCGAATGCGATATCGTTGATATTTTGGACTACAGCTACGGCAGCCGCGTGGAAGGCTTGGTGTCCTCAACCTATTTGAAATGGATTCACTTCCTGCCGCTCACTTACAGCTGGATGTACCGCAAAAGCTGCGGCGGCCAGCTCCGCCATAAGAGGCGTTACCGCCTCTATGAGATGATCTTTATGAGAGGCATGCAACAATTGATACGGGAAAAGCAGCCGGATTGCATCCTGTGCACTCATTCGCTGCCGTCGTACTTGCTTGATCGCTTGAAATGCAAAGGCCTGCTATCCATTCCGGTAATCAATGTGTATACGGATTTTTTTATCAATGATGTGTGGGGGAGGGACGGGATCGATTATCATTTCGTTCCGGATACGCATATCAAGGACTGGTTGACCAGCCGATCCGTTCAGGCCGAGCATATCTTCGTCACCGGCATACCGGTGCATCCCCAATTCACCGCTTCGCGTCCGGAACGGAAACAAGCGAATTCCGAATTCACGGTCTTGATTACGGGGGGAAATCTCGGCGCCGGGGTGATGAAGGCGATGTGCCGCACGATCGGGAAGGCGGAGGGCGTGCGGTATATCGTGTTATGCGGGAAGAACAAAGCGCTCTATCGCCATTTGAAGAAGAAAAACTGCCCCAGCATCATTCCGATGCCTTATATTGAATCGAGAGCGGAAATGAATGATTTATACAATCAAGCCGACGCGGTACTGACCAAGCCGGGGGGAGTAACGATTAGCGAATGCTTGTATAAAAAAGTGCCGATTCTCGTCTACCATGCCTTGCCCGGGCAGGAAGAAATCAATCTGCTGCATCTGCTCGACCAACAATTGATCGTGTACGTGAAGGATTGGGCGAAAGAGACGATGGACAAGCAACTCCAACTGCTCTGGAATAAAAAGGCGATGGAGCGTCTGACGGGACAAATGAATGCTTACAGCAGGGATATATCGGATCTGAGTTCAACGCTTCGCCACGTTCTCAAACTGCCGCAGTAGAGGGCCGGAGCTGCATATGCATAATAGCCGCATGATGGCGGCTTTTTTTGTGCGCCAATTTGGCTGTTCGGCCTGCCGCGAGCATCTCTTGGGCGAAGACACGGATTGACGAATACGAACATGCCGTCTATAATTTGATTTAGTAATTTAGTAAATAAGTAAATTACTAAATAATTAATGTTGAAGCATCGCGGCGCGTTAACCGAAACGGCCCGAGAGGAGGAGGAACATGAATCACGAGGAAGAATTTCGCTTGTCGCCTGCAAGACAATTGACCGAGATCGAACAAGCGCTTGTCTGGACAAAGCCGCCTTCTCATCAAGCAAGCGAGGAAGAATTGCGGATATGTAAAGAAATAAAGCGCAACTGGAACCGCGGCGAGATGAAAATCGCGAATATTTTGCTGGAGGGCGATGCCGGCTCGGGCAAAACGCAGCTTGCCAAAGCATTGTCCGCCCATTTCGGGCTGCCCTATACGAAGGTGACTTGCTTCGCCGATATGGATAAATCCGATGTGATCGGGGCGATTTTGCCGGTGATTGCGCCCGAACGGATCAAAAAGCTGGAACCGGAAGAACAGCTTGCCTTGAACGCTTTGTATGAGAGCGACGGGTTCCGGAGCGCCACGGAAATATTGACGGACGCCCTGGGGGTACCCCCGGAAGAGGCGGCCCTGAAGATGAAGCAATTGTTGAAGAGGGTTGGGCAACATCACGAGGGCGAAGCGGTGGAGTATCGATTTTACCCCTCCGAGATCGTCAGGGCGTATCAGCATGGCTATCTGCTGGAAATCCAAGAGCCGACCGTAATTCGCGATGCGGCCGTGCTCATGGCCCTGAACTCGGCTCTAGAGCTGGATGGAAGCATCAACCTGCCGACCGAAGTGATCCGCCGGCATCCCGACTTCATCGCGGTCATTACGACGAATCGCAGTTATGCCGGGACGAGGCCGCTGAACGAAGCGCTGCGCGACCGGGTGCAGCATACGGAGAAGATGGATCTGCCGGCCAAGAGTGTTATGGTGGAGCGGGCCATGGCCAAAACGGGCTCTCGAAATCAACGGGTGCTGGGCGTGTTGGCGGATGTCATCATTGTTCTCGATCAAGCAGCCCGGACCCATGCCATCAAGGGCGTGGCCGGGATGCGCTCGTTCTTCTACTGGGCGGATGCGGTTGCCGGAGGCGCTTCGGCCCGTGAGTCGCTCTATTATAAAGTCATTTACAAGATGACGACCGATTCCGAAGAAATCAAACGCTTGGAAGAAGCGCTGCAAAGCCGTGAGCTGTTGGCAGGTCTGGATGATATAGATGCCGCCGCAAAAAAAAAACAATTTTTGGAACCGCTGAAATAAGGTCATGGGGGGCAGCCGACGACATTGCTGCTATGGATGACAACCAAGCCGAGGAAAGGGGCGTCGCCTTGAAAAAGACGGCGGATAGCGACGAAAGCTCGATTGGCGCAGCGGCATCCAGTGAATCAGCCGGTACGGCAAGCCGGGATCTGGGAGAGGACGGGGCCCCTCTTTATCATCAGCTCCATCCGGATTCGGTGCCGGACGACGCGAAGCCCCGACAGCGGGATTTCCGGAAAAGGCGGAATCAAGAGGCTAGAGAGGCGGCGGCTCAGTCGATTCATAAAGGGATCAGGCTCATCGTTCATCATCCGGACGTCCTGGATGAGCATCGTCAGGAATATGCCCGCCTGAGCAAGGAGCTGATGCCTATCGTGCGGGAAATGGCCAGACAAGCGCTTCCGCTGCTGGAGTATGAGAGTTCTTCGGAATGGGCGAGGAACCGGTATTACGGCAGCAAATTTGTGGCTGACAGCGTAGCTTACCGCGATTATAAGCATTTCGCCAAGCGGCGTCCTCCGACGGAGTCCCCGTCCCTGGCCGTCGGTCTGAGAGTGGATGAGTCGGCATCGATGTCCGCCTTCGGCAGGCTTGAAGCCGCCAAGCGCGCGGCGCTCGCCGTCTACGAATTTTGCCGAATGTGCGAGCTGCCTGTATGCATCTATGGCGATACGGCAGACGCTTCCCGCTTGGAACAGATGTCGATATTTGCTTACACCGACTTCGAGAAGGCGGATCCCGAAGATCGGTTCAGGCTGATGGGGATGCGGGCCAGAAGCAATAACCGGGATGGACTGGCTCTTCGAATCCTTGGAGATCGGTTAGCTGCCGCTCCGCAGCAGACCAAGCTGCTGATCAGCATCAGCGACGGCCAACCGAAAGCGAGGGATGACTATACGGGAAGCTGTGTGATCCAGGATATGCAGCAGACCATCGCCGGGTATGAGCGGAAGGGAGTGGCCGTGCTGGCCGCCGCCATCGGCCAGGATAAGGAGGTCATTAGCCAGATCTATGGAGCCGAGCGATTTTTGGATATGACGAATTTGCAAGAGCTCCCGGTCAAGCTGGTCCGGCTTATCGCCCGGTATATGTGATGGCCCGGTTCCTATCCCAATCTGAAAAATAGGAAGTGCTGAGAAAAATGGAGGCCGACAAAGATTGCCGACATGGGCTGGGAGCTGAGGCAAATCGTAAAGCCGTGGGAGTGTCTCATAGGCATTGCAAAATGATTGAGGTGACGAGTCAACAGAGAATGTGGATGCGGGAAAAACGGCGGCGGGCAAAGCGATAGAAGATAGATGAGGCAGCGTGATCCTGGTTAATGCAGCAATTTACGTTATTTGACCTCCTATTTTGATGAAATTCCTGCAAAAGCACATTATTTTCATCGATTTTTATTTTATATTTATTGGATAGTCTGAAATTGATGCAGTTGTGCAGGATTCCCTGCAACGGAGTACAGGTCATAAAGGAAAGCTGCAGTTTTGCAGTTTTCGGCGAGACGAGCTTTGAGAATCAGGGGGCTGTCTCACTGTAGTTAAATACTGCCTTTGGGACACCCCCTTTTTTTGGTTTCCGTTATTCATGAAGCTCCGTTCTAATCCTGTCCCTCCATTTCAATAGATTGGCGATTGCATGTTGTTCACCGCCCATGTAGATATCCTCAATGGTCATGGTCCAAGGTTTATAGTTCCGTATTCTTTCTTGATTGGGAAGAGGATTGGTTATTTTGCCTGCTTTGCTGACGAGTTCGCGATTTCTTTGCAGAATATAGGCCGTGTCCCATTCATTATCATAGGCGTCAATAAATAAACGAACCAAGATCCGGTAACCTTCTTCTGTATAATTGGAGGGGTGCTTTATCATGTAACAAGCAACCAGCCAAAAATGCAAGGCATACAATTCGGGATCGCGATGCTCCCAAGCAAGAGGAAAGCCGAATAGCTCGTAGCAGGAAAATCCGTCGAGACCTTGCGCTCCGCATTCCGCACATCTTCCTGACTCCATCACGGTGCTGTTGTCAACCACTTTGGATCGCCCTCCGATCAAAACTGCTGTTTATTCAAGTTTACAACCATACCGTAACGTAAGGTCAAGCTTATTTTTGTTTCGCTGGTCGTGGAGACGCTGTACCATGGAGTGGGGGAAGCAGCACCAGAGCAGCGTTCGTAAACAAAACCGGGCTTGTTGAATAGGAGCACCATGTCAGACAACGGGAGATAGCCAAGCTGATTGGCACGAAATTTCATAATGAGAGGATGTTGACGATGAAGGAATCAGTAACGATTCAGCAGCCCCCATCTTATGGCCCGCTTGGCCATTTGCCTTTGATTGACAAAAACAATCCGACCCTCTCTCTGTGCAAGCTGTGCATTGCCTCACTCCCAAAGAGCGGAAAATATTTGAGGCTTGCTTTTTTCGCCAACTGAGTCCAGAGGACATCGCGTCCATGTACCAAATGACAACCGGCTCCATTTATACTTATATACACCTCTCCCGCCATAAGTTTCGAAAAGAGCATGCCCGTGCCTCCTTGGGGATATTGCCTCCGAAACAAGGGTTTTCATTGACGAAAAGCAGTGTTTTGACATTGCCGGACTGGCCGGCGCAGCCTTCCATAAAATGCCGAGACCAAACGTTATGCGTCGCTTTACTTGCGCGGCGTTCCATTCGATGGGGAAGCCAAGCGATTAACGCTGCTGGCTTCGTACGCTTAGGAACAGGCTGACGGAATCGATAGAGAAGGTAGGCTCATTCGTACCGTTTGTCCGCACCTTGGAGATGCTGTTGCAAGAGATTCTTGAAAACTGTGCCTCATGTTTGGAACAAGCAAATGAACTTGAAGCGGCTGCCGTGGGATACATGGAAAAAGCGCTCACCTTGCTGATCGATGAGAAGGGACGATAACCATGACGGAAATCCGATTTTTACGCAAATTGCATACAACATAAAAATGTGATCGCTGCGAAGGAATCATTTGAACGAGCAAACCCGGGTATCCAAATTATTATTAAGCAATTCAAATAATTATTTTGAGATGATGCAGGCTTATAAGTCCGATTGCCCGGCCGATATGATAGAGACCGGCGGGTTTCAAGTGATCGAGTGTCATTCTTGGATGCCCCGATCTCGAAATCGCAATCGGAACGACGAGGTTTGACAGAACACCGGATTGGGTCCCGCTACTTGAAGGAGCTTGATCAGGTGCAGATTAGCGGCTTTTTTCTGAATAAGAAGTGGAATGCTTCCCGGCAGCTTATTAACGATGATAGTCGCAAAATGATTGTGGATGGTGCTAAGGTGGCGCAGACATTACGATATTGGACGAGGACGAGGTATACATGACTCGATGAATCGGTTAGGGCTTCCGCAATCGCCGCCATGAATGATAACGTCCATTCCGTGAAGGGGGGATTTTGGTTGAATCGGATATATGCGATGCTGAAGGATCATTATGCTATTGACGGTGCGGAGGTCATCCCGCAGCAAGGCGGATGGTCCGCGCTCGCCTATAAAGTAGGTACGGCCCGGCATGATCGTCCACAGCCTGTTCAATACGATTGCCGTGGCGCTAGGTTAACGAAGGTCTATATTTCGATAAACCATGCCCGAAATGAAAATAAAATCATGACCGACAAAACGCCTTTATAACTTCTTCACAACTTGCAAATACGATCTTCATATCTCTCCTTTATATTATAACCATAAGTCCAGCGGTATGATGTCAAGTCCCTGATTGATGAGAATTGGAAAATTTCCTTGGCGTGCAGCAGGATCAATCCCAAAAAAGGCATCACCAAACTAGACCCAGTCGAAAATTAAGTAAAATACCATAATTTAACTGGGAATTAGAGAAGAAAATTCATGAGCCAAGGCATTATTGCTCTGTCGGCTTCACCTTCCTTCTGGGCGTATAGAGTTGGTCGTTGCGTAGCAGCACATCGACCAGACGCACAAGTTTTCTTGCCGTTAAGACGAGGGCACGTTTGTGTTGATGCTTAGGGACTTCATTGAATTTCTTCCGGTAGTACTCCCCGAATTCCGGGTCGCGGTTTTTTACCGAGTTGGCAGCTTCAACAAGGTAGTAGCGAAGGAATCGGTTGCCGGAACGAATGCGCTTTGTATCTTCCGCCTCGAAGGAGCCGGATTGGTGCTTGCGCCACGTCAGACCCGCATACTTGGCCAAGGCGGCTTGATCCGTGAAGCGGTCGATGTCGCCGATCTCGGCCAGGATGCCTGCGGCATAGACCCGATCAATGCCCGGAATGGAACGGAGGCACTGGCTGCTGGAAATGCCGTCTAAAATGCGCTCAATCGCCTTGTCGAGCTCTTTAAGCTGACTCTGGATGCTCCGGATCGACTGAATTGAGGTGCCCAGCACCAAATCAATGGAATCCTCGACAACCTTCGAGAGACGGTACGAGGCCCGAGCCGCCTTTTGAATACAGCGGGCGACGTGTTCGGGATCGGGGAAACGATTTCTCCCCTTGTCCTTGAGATAGTCAGCCAAACGGGCGACATCCATATTCGCCATCTCATCCAGACTGTACTTTTCCGAGAGCATTTCCATGATGGCATGGCCGAACACGGAACTGTCCACCTCCGCGCGAAAAGCATTGCACTTGTAGAACAGATTTTGCAAAAAGTATTGCTTCTCGCGGGTAAGGTTGTGTACGAGATGGAATCGCATGCGAGTGAGCCGCTGCAAGGCGATGTACTGTTCCTGCATCACGATAGTCGTCGTGAGTCTGCCAAAACGCAGGCGGTCTGCAATGATCCAGGCATCGATGCGATCGGTTTTGTCCAGGTCGGCATAAGCGTCTTTGAATTTGTTAATCAGCTTCGGATTAATGGTGAACACCTTGGCATTCAATTGTTGAAGGGCCTCATCTTCATGCAAGTACATGGCTGGATGCCAGCTGTAGACGGATGTGGCTTCAAGCCCGATATGAACCTCAGAGCAGGCTGTCTTGACCGCAGCAGAAATGATGCGATCCCGCAAGTAAGAGGCGCCGTGCAGATTGTTGGTGGTCTTGAAGGTCTCCAGGGTGTCGCCATCCGATTTCATCAAACAGGCTTCCAGTTCTTCGGAACTGACGTCAATACCGACAAAAAGCTTCAAGAGAATTCCTCCTTTCTATAAGGGATTCAGGGAACGGACTCTCCGGACTGTCTCCGGCGCACTCGCCGATCAATCACCCTCGCATATGAGAACACGCTTCGGTTCATGAGCTGCCCCGACGCTGCTACAGTCGGGCATGAGTTGCCGAAGGGAACAGCCAGCGGGTAAGAAGTGCAAGCGAGTACCGGAGAAACAGACTTAAAAAGTAGATTGGACTACAGGAGGGAGACGAATTTCCCCGAATGGAACCCTAAGTTCCATTGTCCAGAGACATTCCGGAAAGTCCAGTCCCCATATTAATTTTCAATGTGCAAGCTGGAAATTTTGAAGGCATTCTATGTTCCTATAAAGGACTGGAAAAAGACTCAAAACTGCCTTCAGGAAATACTATACGAGGAGGAGATACGAATGAAAAAAGTATGGCTTGGCATAACCGCCTTGGTCTTGGTGATGGGAATTGGAGCAGCCGGCGCATATGCTGCATCACCCGATAATAATGCGGGCGGGGACCGCAGCGACTTTGAACAGATGCTGCCGTTCGCGAAGCAAATGCACCCCGACCTCTCGGATCAACAGATTGAGCAGATGTACAACAACTGTCACAAAGGCAATGGCATGGGACGGGGAATGATGACCAATTCCCAATGGCGCGGCAGTATGATGAATTTCAATTAATACTGTGCTATGATAGGCCTCGCGAATATCGCTAGGCCTATCTTTATATATATGGTGAGGTTGATACGTATGGACCGTGCAAAAATTTTGATTGTCGATGATGAGCCTGATATCCTTCAGGTGATTAAAGCCTATCTGGAGAAAAATGACTACCTTGTGTATGAGGCAGATACAGGGAAGGGGGCGCTGAGTCTGTGGGAGCATCTGCGGCCTGACCTGATCATATTGGACTTGATGCTGCCTGATATGTCCGGCGAAGAAATCTGCAGAACCATCCGCAAGACATCCAACGTTCCCATCCTGATGCTGACCGCCAAAAGCAGTGAGGACGATATGGTAAATGGAATTCTGATCGGCGCCGACGATTATATTACGAAGCCGTTCAGCCCCCGAGAGCTGGTGGTGCGGGTGATTAGCTTATTGCGCAGAGCGCGGCTTCCCGTCGCGCCGCAGCAAGAAAAGCCTCTTTCCTTCGGCAACAACCATCTGTCCATCGATTCCCAACGGCATGAAGTGAAAGTCAGGGGGCAGCTTGTCTCGCTCACACCCATTGAATTCAAATTGCTTGAGCTTCTGGCAAAGCACCCCAAGCGAGCGTTCAGCCGCCTGGAACTCGTTAACCTTATCCAAGGGGACACGTTTGAGGGATTTGAGCGCACGATCGATGTTCATATTAAAAACATCAGGCAAAAAATAGGGGATAACCCGAGAAAACCGGCATTTATTGCGACGGTTTTTGGCGTCGGTTATAAATTTCAGGTGAATCCGGATGAATAAGAGCGGACTTCGGAAAAAGCTGTTGTTGTCGCATATCGGGGTAGCGCTCACATCGCTGCTGACCATAACGCTTCTTGTCTACTTGGTCATGACGTTTGCCTTCGGCCAGTATATGAAGAATCAGCAGCAAGCCGAAGCCGATACGCTGCTGAAAGATCTGGCGGCCTCCTACAACGCGGAAGCAGGCGGGTGGACGATGGGCTCGCTCATGCAAATTTCCCATCAAGCCATGCTCCGTAATTATACCGTCAAAATCTACGACGACAGGAATAAATTGATCTGGGATACAAGCAACATGGGGATGATGCCGGGAGGCACGGACACAGGATATGAGAGCGGCGGTAACGACAATATCATTTCCACAAGCATTATGAAAAACGGGCAAAAAATCGGCAGGCTCGAAATTCAAGGAATCGAGAGCGCATTTGCCTCCCAAAATCAACAGTTCCTGCGGTTGTTCAACTCGTTATTATGGGGTGCCCTCCTTCTCGTGATCGTTGGCGTCTCCCTCTTTAGCGTCTTCATGGCGAATAGTTTAAGCCGCCCGCTCATGCGAATCAAACAGATTGCCACCCGAATGAGAACCGGAGATTTGTCTTCACGGGTTGCCCTGGCGAGCCCGAGAACAGAAATCGACGAGGTGGGCTTGGCGTTGAATCACCTGGCGGATGCCCTGGAGCAGCAGGATAAGCTGCGCAAAAATTTGACGGCCGATATCGCGCATGAATTGCGCACGCCATTAGCGACGATTCAAAGCCATATCGAAGCTTTTCAGGATGGGGTGTGGCAAGCCACGCCTGACAAGCTGGAGGTATGCCATGAGCAAGTGATGCGATTGGTGAAGCTCATCCATGATCTTGAGAAGCTGACGGCGGTCGAGAATCCGATGCTGCAGCTGCAAAAAAATATGGTGTCGCTGAATGAAGTGATTCGGGAGTCCGTGAAAACGGTAAGCGGCCAGTTTGAAGATAAAAAGATTTCCATCGATATACAGCAAGACCAGGAAGTTTTTTTGACCGGCGATTATGTAAGGCTCGTTCAAGTTTTTGTGAACCTGTTGAATAACGCCTATAAATATACGAACGAGGGCAATATTCGCGTCGTTATATCCGAAGAGCCGGCCTATGCGAAGGTCACCATTTCGGATACGGGAACAGGCATCGGCCAAGAGGAACTTCCGTTTATATTTGAACGATTTTATCGGGGCGAGAAATCCCGCAACCGGAAAACCGGCGGAGCCGGGATCGGACTGGCCATCGTCAAAGCGATCGTGGAGGCGCATGGAGGGCATATTGCCGTCCAAAGCGCGGTTGGCCAAGGCAGCCAGTTCTCCGTTCGTCTTCCAAAATCAGACAGAAGCACATTCTAGCTCTTTCATGTTCAGCATGACCATCCACTGTAATAATATTACTGGCTATGGAGTACACATCTAATATTACTGGCTCAATATTACAGGAGAGACTATGGGTGAAAGGATTCGATAGGTTTGAAAGCGGTACAGTTTAATGTTGCCATACCGCAATATGTATTGTGCAAAGCGCTCGGGCGGCTTATTCCATCTCTTTATATTGGACCATTATCATGTACTCGTTATCGGGACGTCCCTGAACCGAAGCTGCCCGATGAAGAATGGGTAAAAGTTAAAGTCAAATACGGCGGAATTTGCGGCAGCGATCTGAACCTTATTTTTCTTCACGACAGCCCGGCCACCTCTCCATTTGCCTCCTTTCCCTTCACGATCGGGCATGAAGTGGTAGGCGTAATCGATGAAGTGGGACAGAAAGTATCTGGTATTCAACGAGGGGAACGAGTAATAGTCGATCCGATCTTATCGTGTATGGCTAGGGGATTTCATGAAGCTTGTCCGGCTTGCCGCCGAGGAGACTTGAGTCTGTGCGAACGCATGGCTTCGGGACATATCTCTCCAGGACTGCTCATCGGAGGTTGCCGGGATACCGGTGGAAGCTGGAGCCCGTATCTGGTCGCTCATCACAGTCAGATCTTCAAAGTGCCCGCCACAGTCAGTGATCGGAACGCGATTATGACCGATCCGTTTGCTACGGCGTTGCATGCGATAATGCGGGATCCCCCGCGTGACAGTGACACGGTACTCGTCATTGGAGCCGGAGTTATCGGCATATGCGTGATAGCTGCCCTTCGTGCACTTGATTATTCCAATCGAATTATTGTTTTGGCGAAGCATCCTTTTCAGATGGAACTGGCCCGGCTGTATGGAGCCAGCGAGAATTTTCAATTGACAAACGGTTCCGAATGCTACGAACAATTGGCTCAACTCCTCGGAGCTAAGGTGTTACCACCTCTATTCGGCAAACCGGTGATACAGGGAGGAGCAGATATTACATACGAGTGCGTGGGCCGGGATCGAAGCATTGATGATGCGTTGCGTTTTACGAAGAGCGGCGGGAAGGTAAAGCTCTTGGGAGTTGTAGCGGCGCATTTTTTTTGGCAATGTTTATCAAGATATTTGGCAAAATTGCGCCGTTATAGAAGTGAGGTTCTCACCCTTTCGTCTCAATGATTTCTTGACATTCTTCAGCCGAAATGTACTTAGGAACATACGACTGAAGCTTATCTTCATCAGCAAAACCTTTTCGCCAGCAGTCCATAAGAAATGCGAAAAATAGGCTCTTCATTATGCATTACCCCCTTCGTCCATCATACCCATCACAGCCAACTGCAACGCGTCAAGCTGCCTCCGAAGCTCTTCGTTCTCCGCCTGTAGCTTTTCAATCGGGCCGGGCTCACGTGGTCTATTGCGTTCTGCTTCATAAGCTGCCTCGTACTCTTCTTCCGTAATAAGATGGATGTCCTCGTGTTCCGGGATTTCTTCCCTTGACTGCTCTGTTATGACATAAAAGTCATATGATTCTGAAGGATATACCAGTGTGCCCGGGACAAACTTGTTCGTGTCCAAACCCTTGTAATCATAGTTACCGCCTCTCGGCCCTATAACATTTGTTAATTTTAATCCAATCATGTTAATCCTCCTTATCGATATGCGTGTGCTCCAAGAAATTGAATAACGCCTGAGTCTGATGTGCTTTTGTCTGTCATTTCGTAACTAAAGGACAGGTTGTTTCTCGTAATAATAGTATGCTTGCGAGCTATCGGCGAATAACTTTGTCGTGCTACATACAGTTTTGTCTTGCTTAAAAAAACAGCTTCCTCGGCGCTGACACTTCCGGAAGGCATTGTGAAATAAGGTACTGCTGCATGGTTTAAAATTCTTACAGGGTCTCTATCTCTATAACCTCTATCAACAATGAACGTGTTAGAGCCGTCACGAGTGACTGCGATTACTTCGTAGTCGGGAGCAGAAGAATCCACATTGTTTTTTGATATGAGTTTTCCCGCATGGTCATACAGTTCATATGTTTTTGAAGAGCCACTCAACACGATAAGTACAACATTATCGCCTACCACCAAACTACTCGCCGCAAACTCCCGTGGAGCGCCCAGATGTACTGCCCTCACAACAGTTCCGTTTGGCGACACCTCATGTAGCTCCGATTGGTATTTTACCGGGGAACCTGATGTTGTTTCTTTGACTAGTACAAAATTATTATCCTTGTTGATAAACATGCCTTTCCCAACATAGTTTCCCAGCATGTCAAAGAACGTGCTTGTTAGGGCGAGGTTGCCCTTCGCTTGTGGAATACCACTAATTGCAGCAGCCAATTGGTCAAACGTACTATTCGCGGAGACTGGCCCGCCACCTTTGTCGTTGATGACCCCCGCGACTTTCCCTTTCCCATCAACGACAGATTGCTTTACCGAATCGAGCTCCGTTATGATATTGCGCGATTGGACGGTCAGTGCACCGTTAACAGTGAGCCCGCCCGTGATAGTGCCACCCGAGCGCGGCAGACTTGCGCTTTTGGCGTTCGATTCAGCTTGGTTTGCTTTTGCCTGTGCCCCTTCAGTCGTTTCCTTTGCATTCCAAGCCGTCCGCTCGGCAGCCGTAATATGCCGGACTTGATCCTCAGTATGAGCTTCGATGGCTCCTTGTGCATTGACAGCTGCTTGCATCGCCTCGTTTACGGCCTTCGGCGTGGCTGCCTTCGTCTCGTCGGTGCTGTCCGTTGCATTTGATAGCTGGGTGATGCCCGCCTGGGTCAGGGAAGCAGCCGGAACCTTCACATCATCAATCCGCTGGCTGAGCTGGTATATCCCTTCCTCAATGTTATTTAGGTTTCGGGCTGATATCGGCGTGCCTTCCTGGATGACTTCGCCAGTCGGTGCAACGATATGGTCACGCCATTCGGTGCGGTTATATGCCAAGCCCCTCGACCTCCATTTCAATCAATCTATATTTGAATGCTACATACAAGCCCTTACTCGCTGGCTTGATGAATTCTCTTTCAGCCCGGGCAACAATATCGCCGTCATGGTCTATCAATTCAACGTTTCCAATTTGACCCGCGACACTGTCATCGAAATAGATGTACACTCGAACTGTATCTCCCTCGGCAGTAAGCTTCATGAAGTCAATCCGTTTCGTCTCGCCTGAGTTTTGATATGCTGCATGAGAGAGAGAATCGGCGAATCTTTGTAATTGCTTTTGAAGTCCGATTTCTGTAAAAGTCTTCACGACGTCGTCACCTCGTTAGCAGGTGGCCATGTGCCACATTTGATTGTGTTGCAGGGAGGAGTATGGATCAAGTAACCAACCCCTGTCGGCCACGTCCCGCATTTGATGGTATTACAGAGCGGCAGCCCTACAGAGCCGAAGCTGAAGGTAGATTGTATCACTACAGTCGATCCGGCCCCTTCTTCGATGCCGTAACTAGGCTTTGAACGAGCTGGCTTTACCTTCATCACTTCTGCATCAATGACGGCGATGTCATTAATTCCGCTCGGTGCCGAGCTGCCCAGGTAGACAATAAATTCGGCCCAACGCTCCGGGTCATGGATATAATAGGGCTCGATATATGAATGCTCATATCCAAGCGCCCGAAGCGCGGTAAGTATGCCTTCCTTGGTTCCGGCTTGTTCCGCTATAAGGTTCTTCATCATCAACCGTAAACGATACGCCTCAACGTCTTCGCCCTTTAATCGTGGCATGTCCCGATCCCGACCGTGTTCGAGTAGCATCGTCTCGCTTGCAGAGATGATCATCGATTCCTCGCGGACGCGGAAGATGTCTTCCTTCGTCTGGTCAAACAATTTGCCAATTACCTTGAGAAAGATATAGAACTGATTATCCTTCTTGGCAATTTTTTTTAATGGGCCATATAGGAGATAAAACATGTAATCACTGAATTTTTGAAACATGTAGTTACCCCCTCATCAGCCTAACGGTGACCTCACCGAGAACAATCACCTTGGAGTTGTCCAAGACAACGTCTTGCGGCGGATTATTGACCTTTACGTTCCTGACGTCGAGTTCCTTCCGAATCGCGAAAATGATGTCTGAATGATTCAATTCATTCAGGCTGCGACCTTTTTTGATTCGGAGGAGCTCTGTCAGAATGGCCTTGGCGCGCTCTTCTATGCCTGCATCGGATGCA
>CALYLO010000002.1 GCA_944800085.1 Paenibacillus melissococcoides
TTCCTTCAGGTTTCGAGGCGACGAACGCTTGTATGAGCTTGATGTCGACCTGGACAGAGTGAAAGTTGAGGTGGTACTCGTTGATTGATGATAAGGTGTTGGATCAACTGCTCCCCATCCCCGACCGGGAAGAGACAAAAAACAAGCTGCGGGAAGAGCTTGAACAAGAAGGCTTCGTCATAACGAATCTATTCACGGGCGGCGTATTCTATACGCTGATGATGATTGCCATTCAAGTACGGATTGACTTGGTTCTTCTTTTGCGAAAGGTGTTGAACAACCAGTTTGTTGCGCATGCCGAATCCGGTTGGTTGGAGCTGAAAGCAGCGGACTTCTCCAAGCGGAGAAAACAGCCCGTAAAAACACGGGGATTCGTGACGTTGAAGCGCAAGGCGGCAGGAAAAGCAGTCAAGATTGCCAAAGGAGACGTTTTCCGGACGGAACCGGATATGCTCGGCGAGGAACTCCGGTTCATCGCCCTGGAAAATAGCACAATGCCAGCGGATGCCCTATCCCATCGTGTGGCAGTAGAGGCCGAAAAGGCAGGATCAACATACAACGTTCCGCCCGGTCAAATCCGGCGGTCATTGACCCACATCGAGAGCATAGACGAGATTACAAATGATGTAGATTGGATTACCCGTGAAGGCAGCGACCTCGAAGATATAGAGAGCCTACGGGCACGAACATTGAATTCCTGGGCGGAGCTCTCCACGTTGCCGATAGCTGCCAAGTACAAAAACGTATGCGAAGCTATCCCCGGCGTGCTATATGTACGCGTCGATGACCTTCACCCTCGCGGCCAGGGCACGATTGACATCATTGTCACGGGAACGGCGGGCACACCATCAGAAGGCCTCCTTCAAAAAGTCCGAGAGGAGGCCGAGAAGATAAAAGGCCCGGACGACAACCTCCTGGTTAAGGCATCGGATACGGTGACACAGGACATTGATATAACCATTTGGATAGCATCGGATGCATCCGATGCAGGCATAGAAGAGCGCGCCAAGGCCATTCTGACAGAGATCCTCCGAATCAAAAAAGGTCGCGGCCTGAATGAATTGAATCATTCAGACATCATTTTCGCGATTCGGAAGGAACTCGACGTCAGGAACGTAAAGGTCAATAATCCGCCGCAAGACGTTGTCTTGGACAACTCCAAGGTGATTGTTCTCGGTGAGGTCACCGTTAGGCTGATGAGGGGGTAACTACATGTTTCAAAAATTCAGTGATTACATGTTTTATCTCCTATATGGCCCATTAAAAAAAATTGCCAAGAAGGATAATCAGTTCTATATCTTTCTCAAGGTAATTGGCAAATTGTTTGACCAGACGAAGGAAGACATCTTCCGCGTCCGCGAGGAATCGATGATCATCTCTGCAAGCGAGACGATGCTACTCGAACACGGTCGGGATCGGGACATGCCACGATTAAAGGGCGAAGACGTTGAGGCGTATCGTTTACGGTTGATGATGAAGAACCTTATAGCGGAACAAGCCGGAACCAAGGAAGGCATACTTACCGCGCTTCGGGCGCTTGGATATGAGCATTCATATATCGAGCCCTATTATATCCATGACCCGGAGCGTTGGGCCGAATTTATTGTCTACCTGGGCAGCTCGGCACCGAGCGGAATTAATGACATCGCCGTCATTGATGCAGAAGTGATGAAGGTAAAGCCAGCTCGTTCAAAGCCTAGTTACGGCATCGAAGAAGGGGCCGGATCGACTGTAGTGATACAATCTACCTTCAGCTTCGGCTCTGTAGGGCTGCCGCTCTGTAATACCATCAAATGCGGGACGTGGCCGACAGGGGTTGGTTACTTGATCCATACTCCTCCCTGCAACACAATCAAATGTGGCACATGGCCACCTGCTAACGAGGTGACGACGTCGTGAAGACTTTTACAGAAATCGGACTTCAAAAGCAATTACAAAGATTCGCCGATTCTCTCTCTCATGCAGCATATCAAAACTCAGGCGAGACGAAACGGATTGACTTCATGAAGCTTACTGCCGAGGGAGATACAGTTCGAGTGTACATCTATTTCGATGACAGTGTCGCGGGTCAAATTGGAAACGTTGAATTGATAGACCATGACGGCGATATTGTTGCCCGGGCTGAAAGAGAATTCATCAAGCCAGCGAGTAAGGGCTTGTATGTAGCATTCAAATATAGATTGATTGAAATGGAGGTCGAGGGGCTTGGCATATAACCGCACCGAATGGCGTGACCATATCGTTGCACCGACTGGCGAAGTCATCCAGGAAGGCACGCCGATATCAGCCCGAAACCTAAATAACATTGAGGAAGGGATATACCAGCTCAGCCAGCGGATTGATGATGTGAAGGTTCCGGCTGCTTCCCTGACCCAGGCGGGCATCACCCAGCTATCAAATGCAACGGACAGCACCGACGAGACGAAGGCAGCCACGCCGAAGGCCGTAAACGAGGCGATGCAAGCAGCTGTCAATGCACAAGGAGCCATCGAAGCTCATACTGAGGATCAAGTCCGGCATATTACGGCTGCCGAGCGGACGGCTTGGAATGCAAAGGAAACGACTGAAGGGGCACAGGCAAAAGCAAACCAAGCTGAATCGAACGCCAAAAGCGCAAGTCTGCCGCGCTCGGGTGGCACTATCACGGGCGGGCTCACTGTTAACGGTGCACTGACCGTCCAATCGCGCAATATCATAACGGAGCTCGATTCGGTAAAGCAATCTGTCGTTGATGGGAAAGGGAAAGTCGCGGGGGTCATCAACGACAAAGGTGGCGGGCCAGTCTCCGCGAATAGTACGTTTGACCAATTGGCTGCTGCAATTAGTGGTATTCCACAAGCGAAGGGCAACCTCGCCCTAACAAGCACGTTCTTTGACATGCTGGGAAACTATGTTGGGAAAGGCATGTTTATCAACAAGGATAATAATTTTGTACTAGTCAAAGAAACAACATCAGGTTCCCCGGTAAAATACCAATCGGAGCTACATGAGGTGTCGCCAAACGGAACTGTTGTGAGGGCAGTACATCTGGGCGCTCCACGGGAGTTTGCGGCGAGTAGTTTGGTGGTAGGCGATAATGTTGTACTTATCGTGTTGAGTGGCTCTTCAAAAACATATGAACTGTATGACCATGCGGGAAAACTCATATCAAAAAACAATGTGGATTCTTCTGCTCCCGACTACGAAGTAATCGCAGTCACTCGTGACGGCTCTAACACGTTCATTGTTGATAGAGGTTATAGAGATAGAGACCCTGTAAGAATTTTAAACCATGCAGCAGTACCTTATTTCACAATGCCTTCCGGAAGTGTCAGCGCCGAGGAAGCTGTTTTTTTAAGCAAGACAAAACTGTATGTAGCACGACAAAGTTATTCGCCGATAGCTCGCAAGCATACTATTATTACGAGAAACAACCTGTCCTTTAGTTACGAAATGACAGACAAAAGCACATCAGACTCAGGCGTTATTCAATTTCTTGGAGCACACGCATATCGATAAGGAGGATTAACATGATTGGATTAAAATTAACAAATGTTATAGGGCCGAGAGGCGGTAACTATGATTACAAGGGTTTGGACACGAACAAGTTTGTCCCGGGCACACTGGTATATCCTTCAGAATCATATGACTTTTATGTCATAACAGAGCAGTCAAGGGAAGAAATCCCGGAACACGAGGACATCCATCTTATTACGGAAGAAGAGTACGAGGCAGCTTATGAAGCAGAACGCAATAGACCACGTGAGCCCGGCCCGATTGAAAAGCTACAGGCGGAGAACGAAGAGCTTCGGAGGCAGCTTGACGCGTTGCAGTTGGCTGTGATGGGTATGATGGACGAAGGGGGTAATGCATAATGAAGAGCCTATTTTTCGCATTTCTTATGGACTGCTGGCGAAAAGGTTTTGCTGATGAAGATAAGCTTCAGTCGTATGTTCCTAAGTACATTTCGGCTGAAGAATGTCAAGAAATCATTGAGACGAAAGGGTGAGAACCTCACTTCTATAACGGCGCAATTTTGCCAAATATCTTGATAAACATTGCCAAAAAAATGCGCCGCTACAGAAGAGCACGATCTGCCCGTGCCCGAACGGAACAAATCGATAGGTTCATGACCGCGAAATGCAGCCCTTCCGGCTGCATTTTCCTCATCTGGACTAAACCGGGAGGCTCGGTTACACTATAGGCAGAATGATAGAGAAGGAGAGCGAAGGCTCTCCTTTTTGCGAATGGACATCGCGGAATGTCCCGAGCAACTCATCAATGACAGCGCAGATGGCCAGTATGGGGAGTGAAGGAATGAGCGCACAGCCGAGTGCAAGCTACGAGGTGACTCAGGTATGTCTTCTCGCGGGGAAAATTATGCTCCAGTGCGGCGGCGAGACGTACCGGGTGGAGGACACGATGATGCGGATTGCGGCTGCTTACGGATACGAGAACAGTCACAGCTTCGTGACGCCGACCGGCATCATCTTCGCCATTGACGGCTCCGCGCCGACAACGCGGCTGTTCCGCATCGGGGAGCGGTCGACCGATCTGAAGAAGGTGACGCTCGTCAACAATATTTCGCGGAGGATTAGCGGAGAAGGGCTTCCGGCGTCCGAGGCGCTGCGCTTGCTGCAGCGAATCGACAAGGCCCGGCTGGCCTATCCGCTATGGCTGCAAATCGCCGCGGCGACGATATCCAGCGGCTGCTTCGCCATTATGTTCCGGGGCGGCTGGCCAGAATTCCTGCCGGCGATGCTGGCGGGCGGCATCGGCTTCTCGCTGCTGCTGTATGTGCACGGGCTGGTGCGCATCAAGTTTTTCGCCGAATTCCTGGCGTCGATCGCCATCGGAACGGTCTCCTATCTCTGCGTCACATATGGGCTGGGGCGCGACTTGGACAAAATCATCATCGGCTCGGTCATGCCGCTCGTGCCCGGACTGCTGATTACGAATGCCGTGCGGGATCTGATGGCCGGACATCTCGTCTCCGGCATCTCGAAGGGCGCGGAAGCCTTCCTGACCGCCTTCGCGATCGGAGCCGGCATCGCATGCGTCTTGTCCCTCGGATAATGGAAGGAGGATGGGAATGAGCTTCATCGAACAATCGGCGGTCAGCTTCCTCGCGACGGCCGCCTTCGGCATACTTTTCAATGTTCCGGGGAAAAATCTCGTGCAGTGCGGCTTCGTCGGCTTAATCGGGTGGCTTGTCTACCTGTCGTTCACGATGGTCGGGATGGATGCCATTCCGGCGACCTTGATCGCGTCCTTCGTCGTGACGATGGTAAGCCACGTGTTCGCCAAGAAATACCGGACTCCGATCATCGTGTTCAATGTTTCCGGCATTATCCCGCTTGTGCCCGGGGGCATGGCCTATGACGCGATGCGGAATGCGGTCGGGAATGAATATGACATTGCGGTTCAGCTTGCGGTCAAGGCGGCGATGATCTCGGGCGCGATTGCGATGGGGCTGGTGTTCTCCGAAGTTATCTATCAAGTCATGCGAAGAAAGGCGGCCTAGCCTAAGCCGGCAATCGGCTGCCTGGCCGGCCGCCGGCTAGCGAGCCGTCCTCTCCCTCGGCCAGGTTCAGGAGGTAATGAACCCGCCGCCGTTCACATGCATGGTCTCGCCGGTAACGTAGCGGGAGTCGTCGCTCGCCAGGTAGATATAGGCGGGGGCGAGCTCGAACGGCTGTCCGGACCGCTTCATCGGCGTATCCGAGCCGAAGACCGCTACCCGATCGGCGGAGAAGCTGGACGGAATGAGCGGCGTCCAGATCGGGCCCGGAGCGACCGCATTGACGCGGATGCCCTGCTCGACCAGCGAGAGGGATAATGAGCGGGTGAAGGATACGATGGCTCCCTTCGTCGACGAGTAGTCAATCAATGTCTTCTCGCCGCGGTAAGCGGTAATCGAGGCGGTATTGATAATCGAGCTGCCCGGCTTCAGATGGGGCAGGGCCGCCTGCGTGACGAAGAAGAAGGAGAAAATATTGGTGCGGAACGTCTGCTCCAACTGCTCCTCGGTAATATCGAGCAGGCTGTGCTGCGGATACTGCACGCCAATATTGTTCACCAGCACATCGAGCCGTCCGAAGCGGCGCAGCGTCTGCTCCACGATATCGCAGCACGCGGCCCGGCTCCGCAGATCGGCCTTCATCGCCAGGACGCGCCCTCCCAACTGCCCGATCCGGTCACGGGTCTCCTGCGCATCGGCCTCTTCATACAGATAAGCGAATGCGACCGCCGCTCCTTCCTTGGCGCAAGCAATAGCCACAGCCCGGCCAATGCCGCTGTCTCCGCCCGTAATGAGCACGGCCCGATCCCGGAGCTTGCCGCTGCCGGCATAGTGCGGATTCTCCACGATCGGCCGCGGACACATTATATATTCCAATCCCGGCTGCTGATGTTGATGCTGGGGCGGGAACGTAATCGGCTGCTCCTCGCACTTCGTCATTGTGCTGTAATAAGGATACATGGGGTAATCATACATAGCGTTCGGATCCTCCCTATAGTTATTCGCCTAGACCTACCGTATTCAGGATGGACCCGGTTCGTTCCGCCTTCTGTCTCCGCTCCTGCTGCCCCGTACGACAACCGCCTTACCGCTGTTAACTATCGCCCCGCACCAAAAAGCGGCTGCTCCGAAGTCCCTGACTTCAGAGGCAGCCGCTTGGCTGAATCGATTTATTGATAACCCCAAATCATCGTGAACAGCGTACCGAAGACGGTCACCAGACCGACGAACAGCGCGTAGACGAGGTTCGTCATGTTGGACGACTTCGTTGTCTTGTCTTCCGTAGCGTGCATGAACAAGAACAGCTGCACAGATGCCTGGATAGCGGCACAGACGAGCAGGATGGTCATTCCCATGGCGAACGACATATCCCAGAAAATGACGGCCAGCGCGACGACAGAAAGGATGAGAGAGAAGACATATCCCATCACATGACGAATCGGGAACAGTTGTTTCATGTCACATCAATCCTTTCAAGTAGACAAAGCTGAAGATGAAGATCCAGACGACGTCAAGGAAGTGCCAGTACAGCGAGAAGATGAACGACTTGTTCGATGTATCCAGCGTAAAGCCTTCGCGTGCAATCTGAATCATAATCCCCGCTCCCCACAGCAGGCCCAGCGTGACGTGCGCGCCGTGCGTGCCCAGCAGCACGAACAAGCTGGACAGGAAGGCGCTCGTCTGCAGTGTTGCGCCGTCATGGACATACGTCACGAACTCGCTGATCTCGACGCCGAGGAAGCCGAGGCCGAGCAGCAGCGTGATGCCGAAGAAGACGAGCGACGGCTTCTTCAGTCCGAGACGCATGCTGTGAATCGCGAGACCGCAGGTGAAGCTGCTGGTCAGAAGCAGGAACGTCTCGATCAGGACGCCCTTCAGTTCAAAAATATCCGTACCCGTCGGGCCGCTGCCCGTACGGTTCCACAAGGTCAGATAGACAGCAAAGAGGGTGGAGAAGAGGACAATCTCTGCCCCCAGGAACAACCAGAATCCGAAAATACGGTTGCTGTTCTCCTCCGAGCGATATTCAAGCGGCAGCGTGTTGTCTAATTTCATGCTTGTTCACCCCGCAATCGTTGTTCCGTCTCCTGAATCGTCTTCACAGGAATGTGATGGCCGTGATCGCGCTCGAAGGAGCGGACCGCGAGCATAATCAGCACACCCAGGCCGGCGATGATGGACGGAATCCACCAGCTGAAGACGAGGAAGAAGCCCAGGAAGAAGAAGATGACGCCCAGAATAAACGGTTGCCCGCTGTTATTCGGCATATGGATCTCTTCGATTTTGTCTTCATACAACGGCTGTTTGTCTTTTTTCCAGAACCAGAACGCGTCCATGCTCTTCACATTCGGGATGACGGCGAAGTTGTACTCCGGCACCGGACTGTGGGTGCTCCACTCCAGCGTGCGCGCATCCCAAGGGTCGCCGGTCGTGTCTCTTGGCGCATACCGGGCGCTCCAGTAAATGTTGTACACGAGAATCCCGAAGCCGATAGCCAGGCCGAAGGCGCCGATCGTGGCGATCAGGTTGAGCGGACCGAAGCCGGTCTCGGCCGAGTACGTGTACATCCGGCGCGTCATGCCGTTCAATCCGAGGAAGAAAAGCGGCAAGAACGTGATGTTGAAGCAGATCGCGATGAACCAGAAGCTGATTTTGCCCAGACGCTCGTTCAGGCGGAAGTCGAAAATTTTCGGGAACCAGTAGTACATGCCGGCAATGACCGCGAACACGGTGCCCGGAATCAGCACATAGTGGAAGTGCGCGACCAGGAACATCGTATTATGGTATTGATAGTCGGCGCTCGCCATCGCGAGCATGACGCCCGTTACGCCCCCGATCGTGAAGATCGGAATGAAAGCGAGGGCATACATCATTGGTGTCGTAAACTGTATCTTCCCTTTTTGCATGGTGAAGAGCCAGTTGAATATTTTGACCCCGGTCGGCACGGCAATCGCCATCGTCGTGACGGAGAAGAAGCCGTTGACCATGGCCCCGTGACCCATCGTATAGAAGTGGTGCGCCCATACGACGAAGGACAGGAGCGAGATGGCAACCATACTGAATACCATCGATTTATAGCCGTACAAATTTTTGCGCGAGAAGGTCGAGATAATCTCGCTGTAAATCCCGAACGCAGGCAGAACGACGATATAGACCTCCGGATGGCCCCATACCCAGAACAGGTTGGCCCACAGCATATCCATGCCGCCATTGGCCATCGTGAAGAATTGCGCTCCGAACATCCGGTCGAACATCATCAAGGCGAGCGCTACCGTCAGAACCGGGAACGCGAACAGGATGATGACGCAGGTGATCAGAACGGACCACGTGAACATCGGCATGCGCATCAGCGTCATGCCAGGCGCGCGCATTTTGAGAATCGTCACGATGAAGTTGACCCCGGTCATCAAGGTACCGATACCGGCAATCTGCAGCGCGATGGAGTAGAAGTTCATGCCGACGGTCGGACTGAACTCCACGCTCGCGAGCGGGAAGTAAGCGGTCCAGCCGGCGTCCGGCGAACCCCCGATAACGAACGAAATGTTGAACAGCATCGCCCCGAAGAAGAACAGCCAGAAGCTGACTGCATTCAAGCGGGGAAATGCGACGTCGCGGGCCCCGATCTGAAGCGGGATCACGACGTTCATTAAGCCGATAATGAATGGCATCGCCATGAACAGGATCATGATGACCCCGTGTGTCGTAAAGATTTCGTTATAGTGCTGCGCGTCCAGGAACTTCATGTCCGGAGCCGCGAGCTGCGTGCGCATCAGCAGGGCGTCGACGCCGCCGCGGAACAGCATGAGGAGCGCGGCGATAATGTACATGACGCCGATGCGCTTATGATCGACGGTCGTCAGCCACTCGCGCCACAGGTACCCCCATTTTTTGAAATAGGTCAGCCCGATGAGGATGGCGAGCGACACGAGGACGATACTGGCCATCGCGCCGTAGATCATCGGTTCTCCGGTAACGAAAAATTCGTCCCATTTCATACAGATTTGACTCCTTTCTCTGCGAATCTAGTTGCCATGCTGAGAGTGCTCCGTCTGCTCATGCTCCGGCTCTGAACCGTTCATCGCACCGTGATCCATATCCGAATGATTCATATTCGCATGGTCGGTGTCCGAATGCTCCGTTCCCGTGTGGTTCGTGCCGGAGTGCTCCGAGTCGGATTCCGGAGCGGTTGCATCGTCCGATCCGTGATGATGGCCTGCATGCTCGCCTTCAGGCGCAGGCTTGAAGTCCAGATGGGTTGACGAGTAGCTTTTGCGTCCGACATGCTCCGTCGCGAGCAAGGTATCGAACTCTTCGCTCGTCAGTTCCGGCGCCGTGGTTTTCACTTCGTTCACCCATTTGTCGAAGGCTTCCGGCGACATGGCCAATGCCTCGAAATCCATGTGGGCGAAGCCTTCTCCCGAGAAGTTGGAGTTCTTGCCCATGAAGGAACCCTCATGTTCGGCCACGAGCCGCAGCTTGGTCACCATGTCGCTCATGGCGTATTTCTGCCCGCCGAGCTGCGGAATCCAGAAGCTTGTAATCGGCCCGTACGAATAGAGCCGGAACTCGACTGGCCGGTTCGTCGGAATGTTGACGTAATTGACCGTCTCGACGCCTTCTTCCGGATAGCTGAAATGCCACTTCCAGTTCGAGGAGGAGGCATAGACGACAAGCGGCTTCTGATCCTCATAGCCCGCAGGCGTGGTCTCCACGGCATTGGTCGATCGAACCGTAACGACCGACAGAATGATGACGATAATGACCGGAATCAGCGTCCATGTAATTTCCAGCCATGTGCTTCCCTCCATATGCGGCGGCTCATAGTCCGGCGCGGCCTTCGACGCCCGGTACTTGGTCAGCATATAGATGTACAGGACATAGACGACCAGCAGCACGCCCGCCATAATAAACATGGAGAAGATGATCGTGTCCGATTGGGTCTTGGCCACCGGACCTTTTGGATCCAGCACGAGCAGTGATGAATCACATCCGGTCAGCAGGATGAGAAGAGATAGAAAAAGAAAAGATAGCGACCATCTCTTTTTCACAAAAATACCCCTTTCTATGTGTGATGAACTTCGCTGAAATATGTCGGGATAATGATTTCACAGTCTATGTTAGTAAGAAGGGAGTAGAAAAACAAAGCATATAGAAAACCATATATGACATTAAATGGATTGGGGTTGGGCGTGAAAGCCAAAAAAATAAATGATTAATTGTGATATATGACAAAAATCACGCGTATTCGGCCGAAATCGGCCGTTTTGATTTTTGTACACATTTATGGGCGGAAAGGCCGAGTTTGCAATATTGTCACATTAGAAGCGGGGTGAAAAGCGTGGTTTTTGCATGGCGGAGCCTCGCCTTAACTGGTAATTATTTGTACAATAGAGCTATGACATGTTCGTTCGAAGCCTTGCTGCATTCGGTTTCTTCGGCTTTATTCACGAATGGGCCGCCTTCCGAACGGACGGCTCCTCATATGATATCGGGCTGTCATAAAATCGTAACATCCGATGAAGAAAAGGTGTTTTATGGGTAAACAAATGTCTTCTTGGTGAGAACAAAAATGACTTCCCGCCGCAAGCGATCTTGCTAAAGCTCTCGTTTTCTGCCGAAAGGTAAGGATTGGTACTTAAAGGATGCCCGGCTTAGGGACGGCGGGCTCTAAAATCAATGGAATGGAGCTGAGTTCATGATGAAGATGACCACGGAGCTGTGCAAAGCATTGAATATCGCGTATCCTATCGTGCAAGCGGGCATGGCGGGCGGACCGGCGACCGCGGACCTCGTGGCGAGCGTGTCCGAGGCAGGCGCTCTCGGGACGCTGGGCGCGGCCTATATGGAGCCGGACGATATCCGGGCGGCGATTCGGCTGATTCGCCAGCGGACCGCCAAGCCGTTCGCGGTCAATCTGTTCGCGGCGGATATGACGGACGATGCGAGCCGAATCGCCGAGGTGAACCAAGTGCTGCGCGGCATCCGATCCGAGCTTGGGCTCGGAGAGCCGGCCGCGGAGCTGCATACGCCCGATCGGTTCGAGCAGCAGATGCAGGTGCTGCTTGAGGAGAATGTGCCTGTTATCAGCACCGCATTCGGCATTCTGCCGGCACGGCTCATGGAAGAGGTGAAGCGGCGGGGGATTCAGGTCACGACGATGGTGACGACCGTCCGCGAAGCGGTGGAGGCGGAATGGGCGGGCAGCGACGTCATCGTGGCCCAGGGCAGTGACGCCGGCGGCCACCGCGGCACGTTCGACGTCGGCTTGCACCCGAACGGAGCCAATATCGGCACGTTCTCTCTCGTGCCTCAGATCGCCGATCAGGTTCGGGTCCCGGTCGTCGCGGCGGGCGGGGTGATGGACGGGCGCGGTCTGGTGGCGGCATTGGCCTTGGGCGCGAGCGGCGTGCAGCTCGGAACGAGGTTCCTGACCGCCGCCGAGTCGTGGGCCCATCCGGCCTATAAGCAAGCGCTGCTGGACAGCACGGAGGAGAGCACCGTCATTACGCGGGTGTTCTCGGGACGGCCGGCACGGGGGATCAGCAACGCGTTTGTACGGCGATTCGATGAGAGCGGGGTAGAGCCGCTGCCGTTTCCGACCCAGAACTCGGCAACGAATGAGATTCGGCAGGCCGCGGCAGCACGGAAGCAAGCCGATTATATGTCGCTGTGGGCCGGCCAAGCTACGCGGCTGCTGACGGACGGAGATTCGGCCTCCCGCATTGTGATGGAGATCATGGAAGAGGCGCAGCGGCTGTTGAACGGCCTTCCGGCGCTGAATCAAGCGTAAAACAGACGGTGTCTAAGGAAGGAGATAGCGATGTATCAGGCGGTGAACGCCGCTCTGGCCGTCGGGAAATACCGCAAATAAAGCAGAAACAGCCCAGCCTGGCATATTGCCGGACTGGGCTGTATTTTACTTCTCCTGCAAAGATTCCAGCTCATGCGCGTAAGGAATCGAGGAGATGGCCCCCTTGCGCTGCACGACCAGCGCCGAGAAGGAGTTGGCGAAGCGGACGATGTCTTCCATATGGCGGACATCCTGCCATTGAGCGAGATCGAGGCGGCTGCACAGGGCGCCGATGAATGAATCGCCGGCGGCCGTCGTGTCGACAGCGGTTACGCGCTTGGCCGGCACATGCGCGGCTCCATCCGCGTGGCAGATAAGCGCCCCTTGCTCGCCCAGCGTGACGATGACGTAGCGGATGCCGTACCCAAGCAGCCGGTCCGCCGCCTGGCGAATCGCATCGTCGCTGGACGGCTCCACTCCCGTGATGATCTGCATCTCGGATTCATTCGGCACCAGAATGTCGGTAGCCCGCAGCAGTTCCTCCGGAATGACCTTGGCCGGAGCCGGATTAAGAACCGTCACTTTGCCTTGCTGCTTGGCATAGACGAATGCTTGGGTCACCGCCGGAATCGGAATTTCGAATTGAGCGATGACGATGTCTGCCTGATCGATGGCCGAGTAAGCCCGCTCTATATCTTCCTCGCGGATGCTCATATTGGCGCCCGACGTGACGATAATGGCATTTTTCCCGTCCTCTTGAATCAGAATTGTCGCTTCTCCGGAATGCACCTTCGGATCGACATCGATATGCGAGGTATCGATTTGCTCCTCCTTCAGCACCGCCAGAAGCTGATCGCCGGCTTTATCTTCACCGACCTTGCCGATGAAGGCGACCTTCGCGCCCAAGCGGGCAGCGGATACGGCTTGGTTGCAGCCTTTGCCTCCGGCGCTGGAAGAGGTGCTGATCCCGTGCACCGTCTCCCCCACCATCGGCAGTCTTGCGAGCAGATGGCTTGTATCTCTGTTTAAGCTGCCCACGACACATATATGGTTCATTTTCTAACACTCCCTCCTACCTGGAGAAGATCCCTGGCGGGATCCTCTCATTCCCTTGTCCTCTTAGGCGAACATAATGAACGACAAGATGAGGCAAGAGACGACCCCGACCAGAATCGGCACGGATGTCCGCTTCACAATTTGTATCGGGTTGACCTTAATAATCGAAGCGACGACGATAATAACCGCCGCTACCGGCGAAATCGATCGGATCAGATTCGAGGTCAACTGCATCGGCAGAGCGACCATGATGCTGCTCACGCCGATTTTCTCCGTAATCTCCGGAATAATATTGATGAACGAATAGAATACAGCCAGACCGCTTCCGCTGATGAAGCCGATAAGACCAGCCACACCAGAGAAGATAAGCATCAGGATGATGCCGGCGCTCTCGACATGCTTGACGGATTCAATCAGCATATCGATAATGCCGATCGCTTTCAACCCCTCGACCAGCATGCTGGCAGCGACGATAAGCGATACGACTTGCGCCAGTCCGGTTCCCATTCCGGTAAAGAAGATCGAGAGCTGCTTTGATGTCTCTTTGAAGCTGCCTTTGCGAATAATCTCGATGATTAAAGCTAGGGCGAGACATATAAAGGTGATCTCGATCAGACCCAGCTGAATATTCGTGATAATCAGACCGAATACGAGTACGAGAATGAGCGGCAAAATCGGCAGCAAGCCGTAATAGCTTGGCGGCAAGTCGGTTTTCACCTTCAGCTTCTCGTCATTAATATCCTGCTGGATGCTGCCCTGTTGGCGCTTGTCCATATACTTCTGCCAGAAGTAGTGGGCTACGGCCATAATCAGCAGAACCGGAATCGAGATTTTGGCATGATAGGAGAAAACATACTCGACCAGGCTGACACCCAGCTTCTCTGCGGCTACGACGTTATCCGCTCCGAGCGGCGTCGGCATGATGGTGGCTGTTGTCGCAATGACGGCTCCGGCAGTCAGGGAGGACATCCCTGTATTTTTCAACACCGGATATAGCGTCGCCATGAGCAGCACAGCCAAGCTGGATGCGCTGGGAACAACAAGAGACAACAGGTTGCCCAACAGGAAAATAATCGGTACAAGGATATACTGCGATTTGATTCGGCCCAGCGGCTTCGTCATTAAATGGACGGCTACATCATTGGCTCCGATGTGCGTCATATAACTGGAGAAGCCAAAGAGCACCATAATGGTCAAGCCGACGCTTCCCAGTTGCTTAACGAAGATCAGGCCAATCTGCTTGAACGGATCAAGCAGGGCGAGCCCGGTTGTATCTTCAGGTGACAGAACTGGATGTCCGAGCAGCGCGGCAGCGATCATAAGCACGATACCTGCGGCCAGGAGCACAAACTTAGCGTCATAGTTCTTGGCGATCAAATACCCGGTTGCAACAAGAAGAACGATGCTGATGATGATCTCCAACACGTTGAACACGCTCCCTTATATAATAAGAAGGTTTATACGGTTTTGCCAAGGACTTCAATCGCCCACTCGCGGAAAGCGGGAACATCAATGTCCAGACATACGGCGGCGTTGCTTGGCTTGCCAAGGCGGTTCGTAATATCGGTGACCGTCGTGCCGGCCGTATAAGTTCCTGCCAGCTCGATGTCAACGAAGCAGTCCTGCGTCTTGAACAGTCCTGGATTGACCAGATAGGCGATAGCGCACAGGTCATGCATTTTCAAGCCGCGGCTCTTCAGGCTGCCGCCCCGGTAATGCTGGAACAAGGAGTAGAGCATGAAGCCCGTCTTGTTCATTTCCTTTATCTTCTCCACAATCTCGGTCGTCAATGTAGCCTGGCTGGTCACGTCAAGTCCGACCATCACCAGCGGCAGACCGGCATTGAATACGATGCTGGCGGCTTCCGGATCGGCATAAATGTTGTATTCTGCATTCGGCGTATGGTTGCCGCGGGAAGCGGAACCGCCCATCAGCACGATTCGCTCAATCTTCTCCTTGCATTCCGGGAACAGCGTCAGCAGCAGCGCCACATTCGTAAGCGGCCCAATCGGAACGATCGTAATCGGTTCCGGGCTGTTCAGAATGGTGTCGCGCATCTGCAATACGGCATGATCGAGCGGAGCCTGCTTCGGTTCGTCGAAATCATATCCGTCCATGCCGGATTCCCCGTGAATATGGCTGGAGTCTTCGGCCGGGCGCACGAGAGGCTTGGCCGCGCCCCGGGCGACAGGCACTTCTTTGCCGAAGAACTCGAGCAGCTTCAAGGCGTTATTGGTCGTCTTGTCGAGGCCGACATTGTCTGCAACCGTCGTAATCAGCCGGACATCGATACGCTCATGGAACAGGGCGGCCGCAATGGCGACGGCGTCATCAATTCCAGGGTCCGTATCCAGAATGATGGGGATTTTTTTCATAGTTTCCATGTTCAAGCACTCCTTTTTGGATGTAGTGGGTTGAAAGCGGCATATGAAAACATATCAATTGTATGTGTAACCGGTTACACATCCGACAAAGAATTTCTTCATCCCACGCTGTCGGATGGGTATGAAGAAAAATGAGACTGGAGAGAGCGCACGCTGTTTTTTCTAAAGAATAGCATTCCCTGAAAATAAAGTTCTATGAAAGCGGAGTTGAGGACGGGCCGATTATCTCGTCGTCCCTCGCGGAATCAGCTCTACGGGAAGCTTGTAATGCATCGTATCCAGCGGCCTTCTTTCGATCATTTTAATCAGCATTCGGGCTGCCAGCAGCCCCATTTCATAAATAGATTGTGCGACTGTCGTTAATTCCGGGTAGACCATCTCGCCCAGCGAGATGCCGTCGAAGCCGACAATCTGCATCCGGTCGGGAACGGGAATGTCCCGTTTCTGAACGGCCCGCAGCGCTCCCATCGCCATAATATCGTTGCCGGCGAAGATTCCGTCGATATCGGGGTGACGGTCCAGCAAGCGATTGGCCGCTTCCGCCGCCTGATTCAGGTTGAAGTTGCCTTCGACGATGAGATCCGGGGAGAACCATGCGGCCTCCTGCACGACATCCAAATATCCTTGGCAGCGTTCATCCGCAATCGAGAGCTGCTGCGGTCCCCGAATATGGGCGATTTTGCTGCAGCCGCGATCAAGGAGATATTGCACGCCTTGCCGGGCGCCCTCGCGGTTGTCGGAGGCGACCGTCGGTATGGTGTCCGAAATCGTCCGGTCCAACGTGACAACCGGAACATCGAGCTGCCGGACTTCTTCCGCCGACAGGGTATCCGATGCGAGGATGAAGCCATCGATGTATTTCTGCTTCAACGCATGAATATATTGCTTCTCATTGGCAGGGGTGTCGTCGGAGTTGCACAGAATGGTCGCGTATCCGTATAGCTGGGTCACCTTCTCCACGGCTCGGGCAAGTTCATTGAAGAACGGGTTCGTGATGTCCGGGACAATAAGCGCCAGCATTTTCGCCGATTTTTTGGTCAAGCTCCTGGCGACGTCATTCGGAATATAGTTCAGTTCCCGAATCGCGTTCATCACTTTCTTCTCGGTATCCTCGTGGACGTACCCTTTTTGATTAAGGACCCGGGAGACGGTTGCGACCGATACGCCCGCCAATCTTGACACATCTTTGATCGTGGCCATGACGGAGTATCCTTCCTTTCCATGTGTAACCGGTTACACATCCGTTACATCATTTATCATATGTCCTGCTTGTCCGTTTGTCAACGATCCGATATGTGGAAATTGATTGTTATTGTTGTCTCCTCCGGTCGAAGTGCCAGCAACCGGCCCTTATATTATGACCCAGTTTGGCATGAATCGGTGACATGTGAACTCCCGCATCCACCTGCCCATCGATTGGTGATGTAGGCATAAAGACCTATAATAATGAAAATAATTAGTGATATGATTTTCATAGAAATGAATATTTTATACTATAGCAAGGTCATAAAAATCCCACTATCAGGAGGTTTTGGGGGATATTAAGACTTTGAAAGAGCGTCGAAAAATTTTCAAAAAGTTATTGACAAAAAGAAGGTTATCCCATTATATTGAACATAAAATAGTACTTTAGCTGGATATCATCAGATGTGCAAACTACATAGTGAACAGGGCACACTAGTCGAAAGATTAGGCCGCAAAGCTTAGGAATCTAAAGGCCGTCAGGCCCATGATCGTCCGGCTGCATTTAACATTTGTTAAATTGCAGCTGGACTTTTTTATTTTTAGTTATCGCTACCACTCTTATAAAGAAGGAATGATGGAGGATTGCTACCATGAACTATGCAAAGAGAACGTTACAAGTTCGCCGGCCAACAGAGGAGAAAACTGGAATACACAAGGTTGAGACACTATGCATTCCGGATGCTCCCATGGCCATCTCAAAAACCGTAAGGGTTTAAGTGGTGGGTAGTTCACTAAAAAATATTTGTGTCATGTATAACACAAAAGAAGCCGCCAATCTATCTTTTGGCGATAAAGTTGCCGCGGGGAGGAGGTGCCTGAACTGTAAGTTATTTTTCACAACTGACTGATTCCAAATAGTTTCAGTATTTAAAAAAACTACCCCTCGAATCATTCTAAGTCTAGTCTTTCTTGGGTAGAAAAAAGATTGCAGCGTTAAATTATGACGGATGTATGTGTGTGTTAGCGTAAAACATTGTTTTTAGGGACTGATTGTAAAATAAGGATGTGAGATAAATATGAGACGTGGTACTCGTAAACTGCAGCGAGTCATATCCATGACCCTATTATTTTCTTTGTTGTTAGGGCTTCTGCCCGAGGGCCTTCTGTTTACTCCAACGGCTAAGGCCCAAATGTCGTTTAAGCAATTAACAGATGTTAATATTGTTTCAGTCGCGGTAGGTTCTTATCACCAGCTTGCCCTTGATGACGAAGGCCGGGTTTGGGCCTGGGGGGAGAATGTCAACAATAAACAGGGACTTGGGTCTAAGGGCACGCATACAGATCCAATACAAGTAACCCAGACCAATACCGGGGCACCATTGCCGAAAATAAAGCGGATCGCTGCTGGATATCAGAACTCTCTGCTGCTTGACGTGGACGGAAATGTCTGGTCGGCTGGTGCTGGAAATAACTATGCAAACGGCAATAACTCTACATCAAACTGTTCGTATTTCACACAAGTTCCTCTTACCGAAAAAGCCGTGTATATCGCGAGCGGACATTATAGCGGCATAGCGGTGGGTGAGAGCGGGAACTTGTGGTATTGGGGACGTGCCGGAGATGCAGCTGAGGGCATGAACACTACCACAAATTTACGAATACCTACAAAGATTACAACAGGCACCACAAATATAGGTAACACCGCCGATGCGGCGAACAATGTCGATATTTCCAGCATCAAATTTATTGCGGCCGAGATTACCGATTGGACCGACACCCATGGTGGCGCGGGGATCGCGCTGACGGAAGACGGTGATATTTGGACCTGGGGCGTGGGCAGAAACAGCGACGCTCTGATGCTGGCTTCCGGCGGTTCATACAGACCTAAGAAGGTTACATCGGTGCATTCTACATCTAGTATACAAACACTGCCTCGTAATATTGTAAAGATTGATGCCGGTGTTGGCTCCTTTGCTATGCTGGATGCTGACGGCAACCTTTGGACCTGGGGCGCTAACTGGGCCTTTAGTACCAACAGCGGTATCCTCGGGCAGGGAATTACAGGGAGCCATTTAGCTGCTGAAAACCGTCTCAACGCGCCGAAGAGAGTCGACTATATCAGGACCTCCAGTACGTCCACTACGAATACAGAGGCACCCAAATTTGTCGACTTTGGGCTATATGCCTGGAATCTCCATGCGGTGGACAGCGAGGGCAATATTTACGCAACAGGTGAACTCCGGTACAACACCGATATTGGTGTAGGTAACTTTAAAACTTATTTAACCAAGGGTGTCCTGCCGGCTGATGCCAATGCAGGGAAAATTCTCAGAACATCCGGCGGCCATTATGGCGGCGTGTTGTTTATTGATATTAACGGAAATGTGTGGGAGCAGGGTAACTATACCGCAGGCACTTCGTCAAAGTTGACACTTGCAACCTTTCCCAAGACTAGGGGCCTGTTTACCTCAATTTCCGCTACCGACGTATCCACTACGCCTGTATTGGATACATCAGGTAAGCCTGTAGTAGACGCATACGGAAATATCGTCTATGAGAAAAAAATCATTTACAAGGATAAGTACCTTGACGGGACTCAGGTTGCGAATCTCGTGGACTCTGGCGCGACATTGACCGCCAATGTCACGACACCAGCCGGGGCTACACTGCAAGAAGTCCAGTATGTCATGCTGTACGACAACGACCCTTATTACAAAAAAGTAGTTGAACAATTTAATAGCGGATTGGGTGAATGGGGGAACGAGGTTGTTCTGAACAACAAGAATGATAAAGGACAAGTAGTCATTGCCTCCCAGAGCTATCCGCATTTCCAGAACTACGTATCGGAAATAGTCACAGAAGAAATATTTAATGAGCTGTATACGCAAAAGGCAGATACAAGAAAAAGCGGCACTATGACTCCGACAACGACAACTGGCAGTTACACAATGACTGTGAATGACAACAGTGTTATCCTGCTGCAGTCAGTGACTTCCAAGTCGGGTGTAAAGTATACAAACCGCATGTTTTACGAGTTCGGAACCTTCCTTACACCGATCAGGCTGTATCATAAGGGTGTAAAGGAAGAGTATAATAATGATCATTTTGACAAGACTGACGTTAACTATCAAGTAGACGCCAATTTGAACTTCACGTTGTATGGCGGCAAGCCATACGAGGGGCCGAATACCAGGTTATACGGTTTATATTATGACCGTGACGGGAACTTTGTACCTGAGAAATCCATTGATTCCGTTAAAGTATACCCTGATACTGTTGACCTCTGGCTGTTAAGACCGGATGAGGCAGCACAGGTTGTAGAGATTCCTCTTAACAGTGAGATCTATCAGGAGAAAGAGGACCGCCTGGATGGGGTAGATACGTCACTGTTGCCTGATACCCGGTATTCTTCAGACGGCACTTATTACTATGATTCAGCTAACGAGGTAATGTATTATAAAGCTTCTGATGGAAAATATTATGCTTTATTCACTTATACCTATGCTAAAGACCCTAGCAAATGGGGGACAGTCAAATTACACTATATCGACACAGACCTGAATAATATAAATGTATGGGAAGATGACCTTTCCGTATTCAGGGCCAATCCTGAAGATGTCGGCTCCTTCGCTCCGATCGGCATTCCTTTCATTCAGGGACATAGCCCATTTACGCCGCCATTGCCAGAAGATCCTGATGACAAGCCGATTGGTTACATACTAGTTGATGCTGGTGGTAGTCCCGATATCAATAATCTAGTAGCCTGCTCCTTCCCGGAGGGCTTTAATCCAACCGTTTCGCTTGGTCAGGAAATTTATATTGTCTATGAGGCTGGAATGAAGACCGTTACGGAGCACTTTGTGTTGGATACCAAGGATGGCAATAAGATTGCCAAGGATTCCTCCGCCCAAATCAAGAACGGTGAAGATTATAATAAGACCGCTCATGATATCAAGGGACACGTGGCGGTTGCAGCATGGACAAAAAACATCAACGGGGACGGGGTAGAAGTATACCCGGAACAGTACGGCTCCTATGGTAATAACGTTACGGTAACTATTTCACCAGTGACTGATAACTGGGATGTTTACTATGTATATAAAGTAGATAGTAACAATGACGGAATTCCTGACGAGTATGAGGGCTGGTTAAATGTCAACTGGATTGGCGTGAATGAAGACGGCAGTACAACATTACTCGGCAGTGACAAATATATCGGCGACGGAAGGAAAAATCCAGCCGATCAGAAAGTATTTAGTGATCATGAGGGCGATACCCATGGCGCTACACAGACGCCAGGAAGCTTAAGCTGGATTTTTAACGAATCTGCGACAAAGAAGAGCAATTGGAGTGCCGCGAATGATGCGCTGAATCATGGCTTCCCAAGCTTGCCGATCACGTATAATTATGAGTTTGAGCACAAGAGCGATATCTTAAACTTCTATTATGATATCGATGCGAACGGTAACGGCGTCGCTGACAAGGACGAAGGACTGATCCGTGAGCGGTATCAAACTATTGACGGTGGAAAGCTTGTCGATGAGAACGGCGATCCGATGCTTGACGATACCACCACGAAGAAAATCGAGGGTGATACCTACAGCAAACTTGCTCCGGACATTCCTGGCTACGTCCCTGTACAGGTAAGACTTGATACCTACACTACTGCGACGGACATTGATGAAGGCACTCGTACCAATGAAACGATCGCTAACATTGATTATGTCAGCAAGTTTGGTAATGTGGTGACGTTCTTCTACATGGTCGATGCAAATAATAACGGGATTCCGGACGACTTGGAAGGGAAGATCACAGTCCAATGGGTCGCGGTTACGGCCAGCGGTTCTCAAGTGGTGTTGAATGAGCGGGAACTTTACGGCATTGGTCAAGATATCGGCCCAGGTAACCCGTGGTATGACCAATATGGTCTGGTATATGTGGCAGATACCGGAAGTGTACACGCCAACGAATTTACTCCATCCAGCCAGTGGCTGTTTGATACTGGAGAATACGATACTCCTCCAAGAGACGTGTTGACGGAGTATGGCTATACCGGTCAATGGTATTTTGACTATAAGTTTGATAGCAACAATGAGCAAAAACTTTGTTTCTATTATGATGAGGATTACAACGAAAATTCATATCCCGACAGATTGGAACCGATGTTATTACGGTTATCGGAAAAGTGGGAGATGTCGAGTTCTATAACTATGTTATTAACAAGGGCTTAAATGATAAACAGTTTGAAGTTACAGCGTTCCCGCAGGCGGCCTATCAACTGGTCTCCAGTCAGGCGCTGCAGTATAAGGATGCTAACGGTGTAATCAAACCGGTAAACGATTTGGCTGCCGCTGATGATCCGGCATCCGGACTGACCAAATCGGTAGCGGTAAACGAGAGCAGCGATAATCCGATTACTGTTGATCCAAAGATTGGGCATCAGACTGTAGTGTTTGAATATGCTTCCAATATGACGGCGGTCACTATTGAAGCTTATTATGGTGAAGGAACTAACCTGACTACGATTCCTGTTGAAGGCTTCACCAGCTTCCAGGTGCCAGCGGAAATCGGCAAGGCCTTCTCCTATCAGGCCCCGGTAATATCAGGGCATACTAATAAGCTGCCTGAGGGTGGAATAGGTACAATTACGTCTGTCAGTGCAACCGCTGCAGATAACGTGATCAAATTCTATTACACCAAGAACACAGGAGCGTTAACGGTTGTTGCCAAGGAAGACGGGAGCAATGTTGAAATTGGCAGTGCCGGACGGAATATTGCAAACGGCGACACGATAGACTTCACGGACCCCAACGCTCCGTCGACCAGCGAAATACCAGCCCTTGCCAACTACAAGTTAGTTCCGGGTAGCGGAACGGCATCGGCTGCATCTTATGACGGCATCAACGATGTGACACTGACCTATAGTTATGAGAGAAAAACTCGTGACGTTATTGTTGAAGCCTATGATCTTGATACGAATCATTTGATTGCTTCCAAGACCCTCACCCACGGAGTAGGCGCCTACTATGATATTAACGCTCTTACTTCAACGGATGCGGCTGCTCTAGCTTACTATGAGCTTACCGGAGACAACAGTAAAGCGGTATATGTGTCTAACGATGCCACAGGCGCTATTACGGTCAAGTTCTGGTATAGACAGACCAGCGGCGGCAAGATTACTTGGATAGCCTACTATCTGGATGAGAACGGCGTCGAGAGGGAGATTACGAGTCATACTGACACGTATGCGATGGATGGTACTTTAACTTCTGTCGCTGTCAGCGCTCCTTCTTTTTCCGGATGGAAGTTGGCAGATACAGCGCCAGACCATATTACGCCTGTAAAAGTCAATCTCGCAGATACAGCAACGTCGGCATATGTAGTCAAATTCAGATATGTGAGTGACAAATCTACAATTACGGTTAAGCTTCAGGATAACGCAACTCTTGCAAACGATCTTTCAACGCTTGTCAGTGGTTATCCGGCAACTCATGAAGTAATTAACAATACAGATATTACTTTGTACGCGCCGCATGTTCCTGGCTATGTGATCGTTAGCGAAGCCAGTAAGACAATTACGGTCACACAAGATGATACCGTTATATTCAACTACAAGCCGATTGAGGAAGTAGTAGACGAGTATCTGGTCAACATCACAGTGCGTGGCGTGGACAGCAGCAACAACCAGCTGTACAGCTATGTTGTGACGAAGACGAAAGATACGACTGGAACAATGACGACAGACCTGACGGCGTTTGACGTGAGCGGCTACGAGTTGGCGAAGAATTCTGTTAACGGAACGACTGCACCGATTGATACGGTAACGGTGCCGCTGGACGGTAGCGTGAACCAGGTAACCTACACGTACGAGAGCCTGAGCACGGCGGTAACGATTAAGGCAGTAATGTCTGACGGAACGACGCCTGTTCCGAACTTTACGGAAATTCTTGCACCTGCAGTGAAGGGTCAGGCGTTCAGTTACAACGCGCCGTACATCCCAGGTTACAACCTGTTGAGTACGGAAGCGATCACGAAGAGGATCGCAAGCGTAAATGATACAGACAACACATTGACATTTAAGTACGAAAAAGCTAGCGGTAACGTAGTGATCGTGCTGAAGGAGACAGATACGAACGGTGCGGTTATCCGGACCGACAGCGCAGAAGTAACATTGAACAACAGCCCGCTGACCATCACGGCACCGGATCTGACTAACGAAGGATACACGCTGATCTCTCCGAACGAGCACAACGTGAGCTACGACGGAAAGTCACAGACGGTTGAGTTCTACTATGAGAAGAACATGGCAAATGTGACCGTGAATCTGGTAGACGTGACTGATTCGACGAACCATGTGACGATGAGCACCCAGACAGGGAGCTACCGCGTAGGCGAAACGGCGGAGTTCCAAGCGAAGGATCAGCCAGGCTACAAGCTGGTGAGCAGCCCGAGCCAGATGGTAATCGTGAAAGCTGACAACAGCACGACGGTAACATTTGAATATGTGACCAAGGCAGAGGACGAAGTACTCGTTAAGGCGGTAGACAGTGTCACGAAGGAGATCTTGTACAGCTACGCAATGACAGGCACGATTGGCCACAGCGTAACGGTGAATGCACCGGAGCTGGCGGGCTGGGCGCTTGCAAGTGGCGAGGCTAGTTCGCAAAGGGTAACAGTGCCTGGGGAAGCAGTGTTCCAGTATGTACCGGACACAGTAACGGTGACGCTGAAGCTGGAGAACTATAACAGCGGAGCGGATATCGCAGCACCTGCAGGCGTAGTAACAAGCTACGTAGTGGCGAAGGGTACAGACTTCACGGCGTATGCGCCGCATATTCCGGGGTATGTACTGAAGAGCAGCCAGAGTGTTGCATTCAGCAGCTTGGTTGCCAACGACACGGCGACATTCAAGTATGTGCCGATTGAGGAAGCAGTAGACGAGTATCTGGTCAACATCACAGTGCGTGGCGAAGACAGCAGCAACAACCAGCTGTACAGCTATGAGCTGACCCGTCCGAAGAATAGCGGAGACTTTAACGTCGATGCCTTTGAGGTCAAAGGATACAAGCTGATGAGCTCCTCGCCGGCCAGCGTCACGGTAGGAGAGGACAACGAAACGGTCATCTTCGAGTATGAAACGCTGGCGACAGCTGTTACGATCCACATGGTGGACGGCAGCGGCACCGAGATCGCGCCGAGCTTCAATGTGGCGGCGACCACGGGAGAAAGCTTCAGCTACAACGCGCCATACGTTTCAGGCTACAATTTAGAGGGAGCGATCACGCAGACGATCGCGGACGTAAGCAGCGCCAACAACAGCCTGACCTTCGCGTACAGCCAGGCGAGCGGCAATGTCACGGTTGTGCTGAAGGAAGGCAGCCGCATCATCAAAACGATGAGCGAAACATTCGCGGTCAACGAGACGCGGGAAATCCCGGTTCCAGACCTGACGGCGGATCATTACACGGCTGTCAGTATGGCTGAAACAGTGACCTACACGGGAACCGCGCTGACGGTGGAATACGAGTATACGAAGGATACCGTGGATATCCCAGTCAAGGCGACAGACTATCTGACGGGCGCTGAACTGCAAACCAGCACCGTAACCGGCCAGCGCAAGGGCGAGGCGGTCACGATAGGCGCGCTAGATGTCACGGATTATGCGCTGGTGGGCAGCCCGTCCCAGATCGTCATCGCCGGCAGCGGCGAAGTCATCTTCCAGTACAGAACGCTGGCGGAAGATGAAGTGGCAGTCAAAGCGGTGTCGGAAGACGGCGCAGTGCTGCAAAGCTACGTGATGAGCGGAACCGTCGGCGAAACCATCACCGCGGCGGCGCCGGACATCCTGGGCTGGAAGCTGACCACAGCCACCACCCAGGAGGCGATAGTAGGAACCGATAAGGAAATCATCTTCCGGTATGAGAAGGATGTCGTCACGATAACGGTGAAGGCGGTAGACGATCTGGGAGCGACGATTGATGAGGAGAGCTTCCAGGCGCCAAGGGGAGGCAGCTTCACGGCCTATGCTCCACATGTCTCCGGGTATGTGTTAACCGACGAGAAGACCAAGGAACTGACCAATATAACAGCCGACGCCAGCGTCACTTTCCGCTACAAGAGCATCGGTGAAGATCGTATCGTATTCGTACATTATGTGGATCGTGCGAACAATGAATTTTTGAAGGAATCGGTTCCTTATGTCGGAAAAGTCGGGTCAGAACTTACATTGACTGCGCAAGATATTACGAAAACGGACAAGGTATACAAACCTGAAAGCTATACCTTCAATTACGTAATCACAGACGACTTCAACCAACAGCACACGTTCTTCTATAACGAAGATGAGGGCGAGACGTACATGGTAACTGTCCATTACGTGGATCAAGAATCGGATAAGGCGTTGAAGGCTCCATCCACTTTTACAGGTAAGGCAGGGGAAGTTCTGTGGTTGAGAGCGGATCAGATTACGGTAACCGATGTCGTGTACTCGGAAGCAGATGCCGCATATTCGGTAACAGATGTCGTATACACGCCTCTGAAATTCAATCATCTATATACGATTACGACGGCTCCGGATCAGCAGTATACGTTCCATTACGTCAAGGGAGAGTACGGTGATATCCAACTTCTGACGATTAACCATCTGGAAGCCGGGACGGACGATGTGCTGAGAGACTCTGAGCAAGTCAAAGGAAGAACAGGAGAGGAGATTCTGTATCGACCGGCTCCAATAACGGTAACGGGCGTTGTCTACCATCCAGAGCATTCAAGTTACAGGTATACCTTCTCTGACGAACCGGATCAGGTGCTTACTATTCAATACATCAAGGATTCTTCACAGACGGAGCGTCAACTGACGGTGAAGTATCTGGAGCAGGGCACAGGCAGAGAGCTGGCTGGGCCGACGACGAAGAGCGGCAAGCCCGGAGACAAGGTTACTTTGGCGGCAGTATTGGTGTCGGGCTACACATCTGTGAAGTCCAGCGATACGTATACGTTCACCGAAGAGGAAGGACAGGTATACATTTTCTACTACACGAAAAATTCGTCCAATCCGGATCCGGATTCCGGCGGTAGTTCGGGCGGAAGTTCGTCTACAGAAACGCCAACAGACCCGCTTCCTCCGGTGTCGCCATTGCCTCCGGCTCCACCGAAGCTGGAAACGGAGCATCATTACAACTATATCAACGGCTATCCGGACGGCACGATTAAGCCGGAGAACCTGATTAGCCGGGAAGAGGTCGCCGCGATCTTCTATCGCCTGATGGACATTGAGAGCCGCGCGAACTATTTGACCGACAAGAACTCCTTCTCGGATGTAGCCAGCGGCCGTTGGTCGAACAAACACATCTCGACGATGGAACATGCCGGACTGATTACCGGCTATCCGGATGGTACCTTCAAGCCGGGCCGTTCCATAACCCGGGCGGAATTCGCAGCGATTGCGTCCCGATTCGACAAGCTCAATGAACAGGCGAACGACATGTTCTCCGATATTGCCGGGCATTGGGCGGAGAAATATATCGTGTCGGCTGCGAACAAAGGCTGGATCAAAGGCTATCCGGACGGCACCTTCAAGCCGAACCAGCACATTACGCGCGCGGAAGCGATGGCGTTCATCAACAGGATGCTGAATCGGAAGGTGAAGGCGGACGATATCCACGAGGATGCGAAGCAATGGCTGTCAATCGTCTGTGAAAATGTCACTTTAACTGTGCTATGAAAATGTCACTTGTGTGATCAGAGGTCAGCCTTACCAGGTGACCTCTGCATAGCTATTATGTTGCGAATACATTGCATCTTGGAACGAACTGTTTTTTGTGGTACGCTTATTTTTAGTGTTATCATACGTGGTTTTCCACGGATGATTCTGGGCGGGTTTGCGTGGCGACGCAGAACTCGCCTTTTTTGATCCAGACGTCTTGCGCTGTGGCTTCTGAGTTTCTTTGAGTGCCCAGGGCTGGCCTTGGTGCCACAACAATACATCCCCTGTTAACGTCTCCCGCACTTCAACCGTCGTTTTTGCATCCAGACGAAGGGAAGCAGGCTGGGCAAGGGTATAGCACTTTCCGTTGTACGAGAGGGTGTTTCCGGTCCCGAGTTGCCGATAATTGCGAAGCGTGAACACATGATTTAAATCGATAGACGGATCAAGCTTCAGGTAAGCCGAATCGGTCATTTTTGGCTCTATGGCAAATTTGTGATTGTGCTTCTGCAATAGGCTGGGCAGAGCCGCGTTCGCCTCTTCCAGCGTCTTGATGCCAAGAAGCCGCAGTTCGATCACCAAGCGATCCTGAAATGTTTGCCAGAGGCGTTCTACCCGTCCCTTGGCTTGCGGTGTAATTGCCTTGATGTGCTCAATATGCAAGTCAGCCATCGCTTTGCCGAAGTGGGAGAGCGGTTTGGTCTCCCCAGCGAGCTCTTGCTCGAGCGTCAGCTTTTCGTTAGGCGACCGGAAAATCGTATGCCGATCACTGTAAAGCCCAAGGGGAACCCCGTATTTTTCTATCCCTTGCTGCATGACTAGAGAGTAGGCCTCCCGGCATTCGTTCGGACGAAAGACGGCACCGACAACGGTACCTGTTGCATCGTCAATCGCAGCATGCAGCGTAAAGGATGAAGCCCGATCCTCCAACCATGCATAAGGAGTTGCGTCAATCTGCCACAGCATGCCGGCTTGCGGTTTGCGTTCCCGTGGCGGATGGGCTTTACTGCGACGCCGCTGCTTGGCTTGCTTGAGCCCACTAGCCAGAAGGATACGTCTCACGCTGGAAGCGCTCAGTGTCAACGATTCATGCTCCTCAAGAAGCTCTGCGAAGTGGCAGCAATTGCTTCCGTAATACTTGGCTGTGTACAGCTCAACGATTCGTTCCTTCACTTCATTGGGAAGGGCGTGATGAGGCTGTTTCCCCCGATTCTTGTGTATAAGTTCTTGTGCTCCTTTTCCGGATTGGTATTTCTTCTTTAGCCGAATGACTTGGCGTTCTGATAAACCCAGCGCTGCCGCTCCCTCCCTATTGGTCATCCGCCCATCTATGATTTTCTCCACAACGAGTACCTTCTTCATTTCTGCTTTCGTCAATGTCAATATCTCCTGTCCCATAGTGACATTATCTCAGAACAGTTATAGGGTGACATTATCACAGAAGAACAACAGGATGCGAAGCAATGGCTGGACAATAAGCCGGGGAAATGGTATTATGCGGATGTAATGGAAGCGGCCAACCATCACGAATATACCCGCAACGAAGATGGCTATGAAGTCTGGACCACTATTAATCCAGATCGAATCTATCCTTAATGCAGGCTGGTCTGCATAACAAGAAGCTCCTTTCGCGGCAAACTGCCCGGGAGGAGCTTCTTCTATGTATATTATGGATTAGCCGAGAGCTTGTCATCGTTGCAGAGGTCCTTGTAGCTTGGCGTCGGCCTCTTTCGACAGGTCCATCCGCTGGAAGAGTACATGGTCAATTCCAGGGGATTTTCGGGATTTGTGTAGTATTTGAAAATGCGCCATAATTTCGAAAAAGGGAATTGACAAATGGTGGATAGACCGATATATTGAGCATTAACTAGTACTTTAGCTGGGTATGCTTGGATACGCCAATTACATAGGGCACACTAATCGAAAGATTAGGCCGCAAAGCTTAGGAATCTAAAGGCCCCCAGGCCTATGATCGTCCGGCTGCATTTAACAATCGTTAAATTGCAGCCGGATTTTTTTATTTTTCATAGGGCGGTTCTCCGCGGTATTTTTGGCCCGCCGAACGATATAAATAAGACGTGAGGAGGCAATTTTACTCTGCAAAGGAGGACTCAGATGAAAAAATGAGGAGGAAACTATGAAACGCCGATTCAGACTAGTAGTCACATGGTTGTGTATGTTGAGTGTCGCATTTGGGACGATTCCGGGCACGCTCGGCGCCCAGGCGGCGAATTCCGGGGAGCTGGAGTGGCCGAGTCCGGGAGCCGTGAAGCTCACGAAGGAAGCGAACCCGGTCGAAGGCAAGCTGGATGAATGGGATATTACACTGACAATCGAAGGCAAGAACCTGAAATCGGGCTCCTCGGATATTGTGCTCGTGATCGACAAGTCGGGCAGTATGACCCAGAAACCGAACCAGAATCGATTGCTGAAGGCCACGGACGCAGCCAAGAAATTCGTTGACAATCTCTTGATTGAAGACTCGGAAACAAGAATTGCAGTCGTAACCTTCAATAAGACTTCTCAGCAGGTATCTGATTTCAAAGGCCTTGACCAGAAGACGGAGTTGAAACGTGTCATTGATAATATACAGGCGACCGGGGGAACGAATATTCAGGCCGGACTGCACGAAGCTCAGGAGCTCTTAAAGACAAGCCGGGCCAACAACAAAGTGATCGTTCTGCTGAGTGACGGGGAGCCTACGTACAGTTACAAGGCCGGCAAAGCAGTCCCTGGATCATGGGGTAACAATGCTCACAATTATGCACTCTCAGATTTTGATTATCGCGACAATAAGATAATTGGTTCGGGCAGCAGATATGAATTAAGGTACGGTTGCAGTATTTTTGGATGTACCTTTAATGATTCCTATTCTGTTAATGGTTATGGCGTATTTGATAATGGGATCGGCACGATTTCCGAAGCCAAGCTGGCCCACGATGCGGGTATCGGCATTTATTCCATCGGGTTGGATGTCGGCAACAATAGCAATGCAACCAATACGTTGAAGGATGTAGCGAACAAAGGTTATTATTCGGGCAGCAGCGACAGTCTGGAGCGAATTTTCTCCGAGCTGGCCAGCAAAATTGCCTTTGCCGCGGAAAATGCGGTAGTCACTGACCCTATGGGGGACATGTTCGATCTGAAGTTGAAGGGAAGCTCCTTCGGCCCGGACGACTATAAGGTCTCTCAAGGGGAGGTCACCTGGAACCCGCAAACCGAGACGTTGAATTGGAACATCGGCAATGTCACGGAAGGGAATCCAGCGACTCTTACTTACCGGGTCAAAATGGATCACTCTAAAAACCCGGATCCGAAACAATTGTACCCGACTAACAAGACAACGACGATGAATTACACCGATGCCAAGGGTGACCGTACATCGAAGGATTTCGAAGTGCCGAGAGTGGGCTTGGGTAAAGGTTCGATTCTCGTAAAGGCGTATACGGTTAATGCCAACGGCAAGCCGGTCAATTCAGACGGTCAAGAAGTCGAGCGTCCGGATTTGGCCCAAGAGCTGTACAGCCGCTACCACGAGGAGAATGGAAGCGATGCGCTTGAGGTCGGCCAATCCTATACCATACCTGCGCCAACGGTACCAGGTTACACTTTGAGAGTTGGGGAGAATCGAACGAAGGTTGATTTAACGGTAAGCAAACCATCGCCAATTATTTGGTTCGGTTACAACGATGTCCCTAACAAGCTTACGATTGTTCACCAATCGGGAGACAAGGTGCTGGAGCGCAGCGATGCGGATAAAAAGCCGGGCGAATCCATTGATGTAAGCAGCAAGAATTTCACCGGATATGAGTTCGCCAGTGCCGGGGTTAGCGAGGGCAGTGGACTGGGCGTCGACCAAGGGCATGTAACGGGCGTGATGCCTGCCAAGGATGTAACGATAACTTTTCATTACACGGCAAAGGATCAGAGCGTAAAAGTCCGTTACGTAGACCGGGCAACAGGCAAGGAGCTGCTGGAACCAAGCGTGAAGACAGGGAAGACGGGAGAAACGCTGACGCTGGAAGCCGAAGAAATTGCGGGCTATGAAGCGGAAGAGCCGAAAGCAGTGAATTATGAGCTGAAGGCTGGCGAAAATCCGAATTATATCTTCTACTATACGGCCGAGAAGCAGATCGTAACCGTGAAATACCTGGAAAAAGGTACGGATAAAGAACTGGCAGACGAAACGACGGTTGAAGGCGTAACGGGCCAGACCGTAACGCTGAAAGCGAAGCCGATCGCGGGTTATGCCCCAGAAAACGAGACGGATGAGTACACGTTCTCGGCGGAAGCTGACCAAGTATATACGTTCTACTACACCAAAGACGATCCGGCAGGCGAAGAGCGAACCGTAATCGTGCATTACGTGGATCGGGCGACGGAACAATCCCTGAAGGAGTCGGCTTCGCGCAGTGGGGAAGTTGGTTCGACGATTACGTTGACAGCGGAAGACATTACGGTGACGGACGCTGTATACAAGCCGGAACGTTATAGCGTGGAGTACCCAGTTACAGCAGACACCGAGCAGGAATACACCTTCTACTACAACAAAGTAGATGAAGACGAGACGTACACGGTAACGGTTCACTACGTGGATCAAGAATCGAATCTGGCCCTGCAAGCTCCGTCCACCCATTCCGGCAAGGCCGGGGACGTGCTGTGGTTGAGAGCGGATCAGATTACCGTTACAGACGCCGTATACACGCCGCTGAAATTCAATGAGCTTTACACGATTACAACGGCTCCTGATCAGCAGTATACGTTCTACTATGTGAAGGGCGAGCATGGCGATATCCAGCTTCTGACGATTAACCATCTGGAAGCCGGGACGAACCATGTGCTGAAAGACTCCGATCGAGTCAAAGGCAAAGCCGGCGAGCAGCTCCTCTATCGGACGTCTCCGATTACGGTCACGGGCGCCGTGTATCACCCTGAGCATCCAAGTTATCCGTATACATTCAGTGATGAACCGGAGCAAGTGCTTACTATTTTCTACAAAAAGGACCCATCCCAGACGGAGCGCCAGGTGACCGTGAAGTATCTGGAGCAGGGAACGGGCAAGCAGTTGGCTGTGCCGACGACGAAGAGCGGCAAGCCGGGAGATCAAGTGACGTTGACGGCGGTCTCGGTATCCGGCTATACGCCGGTGAAGTCCAGCGATACGTACACGTTTACCGATGCGGAAGGACAGGAATACATTTTCTATTACACGAAAAATTCGTCCAATCCGGATCCGGGTTCTGGGGGTAATCCCGGCGAAAGTAGCTCGTATACCATAACGCCGTCGCCGAAGCCGCTGCCTCCGGTGCCGCCATTGCCGCCGGTACCGCCGAAGCTGGATATGGAGAATCACTACAACTACATCAACGGCTACCCGGATGGCACGGTGAAGCCGGAGAATCAGATTAGCCGGGAAGAGGTCGCTGCCATCTTCTATCGCCTGATGGAGAATGAGAGCCGCGTGAACTATCTGACCGACCAGAATTCGTTCTCGGATGTAGCCAAGAAACGTTGGTCGAACAAACATATCTCGACGATGGAGCGGGCCGGCATCATCACCGGATATCAGGATGGCACCTTCAAGCCGGGCCAATCCATTACGCGGGCGGAATTCGCCGCGATCGCGTCCCGATTCGACAAGCTCAATGATCAAGCGAACGGCATGTTCTCGGATATTTCCGGACATTGGGCAGAGAAATATATCGTATCGGCTGCCAACAAAGGCTGGATTAAAGGTTATCCGGACGGCACCTTCAAGCCGAACCAGTACATTACGCGGGCGGAAGCGATGGCTTTCATCAACAGTGTGCTGAATCGGAAGGTGAAGGCAGCCGATATCCACGAAGATGCGAAGCAATGGCCGGACAACAAGCCGGGCAAATGGTACTATACGGACGTGTTGGAGGCGACGAACCACCACGAGTACAGCCGTTCCGAGGACGGTTATGAGTCGTGGGATTCCATCCAACCGGAACGGGTATACCCATAAGGCAGGCTCGCCTGCATGAACAAGAAGCTCCTTCCGAGGCATCTGCCCGGAAGGAGCTTCTGTGTCTATTATGGATTGGCGAACAGCTTGTCCATGAATTCATAGGTGAGGGGAGTCGTCTTTTTGAGCTCTTCCCGCGTGGCGTCGCTGTATACATACAAGCTGGCGGTCTCCGCGAAGTATTCGGTCGGATGGACCGATACATAGCCGTCCCCGTTATAGTTGACGTTCGCTTCCTGATTGAAAATGTTCTTGAATTCCTCGGTGCTGCTGATTTCATTGAAGACGATGCGGTCTACCGCATGCATGGTTTCGTGAATTTCCAGATTGAACGAATTGTGTCCCTGTCCCTTCTTGCTGTAACCGATACGGGCGACGACGACACGCTCGCTGACGCCGGGAACATCGTCCCATGTCATGCCGGTGCCTTCCCAGCCTTGCGGCGTAACGCCCTTCAAATAACTTAACTCCGGTTCGTTCGTAATGATGTCGTTCGTCAGCTTGATTTTGACGCCCTTGTCATACAGCTTGTTCAGAATGCGGGCGGGGATCTTGGCCAACCGTTCCTTCATGGCTTCGGCTTCCTTGACATTATAATCGCCGCTTGGCAGCACGACTAATTTATCGATAATGGCTTCCTCGGCGTGAACCGGATAGGCCGGCACCGTGAACAAGATAACGGCCAATACAAGCAGGCCCAACAGACGCTTGTCCCATTTCATCGCAATCTCTCCTCTGAAGCCTGGCGTCTCTGCTTCCGCGACTCTTCCATTCCGTCCGGATTGATAGAATCGCTTGCGCAGTCGGCGCCTGCTTCTATATTGGTAGCTGGCTGGCTGAGCGCTGGCGGCGCTGAAGCCCCTATAGCTTTGCGTCCCTGCTTTTCAACAGGTTTGCCTTTGTCAATACGGAGTTGACCGGTTCCTTCGCTTGTCCATCCTAATGAAAAAGCCCCGCTTACCGAAGTAAGAAGGGCTTGGAAACGTTCGCGAAAGACACGTCAAGCTATCTCTATCGGTAACTGGCTGGCATAGCGAGTCCTCTTCGCTGAAGCCCCTGTAGCTTTGCGTCGCCATCTTTCGATGGGTTTGCCTTTATCACTAGGATAGATATGCGATTGGAAGAAAAATCTAGTGTTCTATCTACCTTTAGACTAATATTGATAGAATAGCTTGTCAAGATGAATCGGCGTGCGCGGACTTGGTTTTTACGGGCTTTTTCGCGGCTTTTTTGGGGGATGCCAAGGAACTGGACTGGCCTTGGATCTGGTGGTAAAGTTTATGGGGAAAAGATGAAACAGAAAGATGCCTCTACGGGTGCTGTACATGCAAAGGAGTATGAAACGTGACCATCAAAAGCTTTCTTAAGCTGGTTGAGATCCAGACCAAAACAGCCAGCATGATCCCCTTCTTTCTCGGCAGTCTGTATGCCGTATTTCGGTTCCAGTCCTTCGAATTCAGCCATTTCTTGCTGATGCTGGCCTCTCTGCTGTCCTTCGATATGGCGACCACGGCCATCAATAACTATTACGATTACAAAAAGGCGATCAAAACCCATGGTTACGGCTATGAGGTCCATAATGCGATTGTGCAGTTTAAATTGAAGGAATCGACGGTCGTCGCCACCATTATAGCGCTGCTCGCGATCGCGATAAGCGCGGGGGTTGTTTTGTTCCTCCAGACCAGCCTGCTGATCCTGCTTTTAGGAGGATTATCGTTTTTGGTCGGCTTTTTGTACTCGCTTGGACCGGTACCGATCTCCCGCATGCCGCTCGGGGAATTGTTCTCCGGGTTGTTCATGGGGTTCGTCATCATTTTCATCTCCACCTATATTCATGTGGAAGATCATCAGCTGGCGGCCTTGTGGCTGGAAGACTGGCATGTGAAGATCGACATCAACATCATGGAAGTGCTGCTGGTGTTCCTGATTTCCATACCGGCGATTCTGTGCATTGCGAATATTATGCTGGCCAACAATATTTGCGACATGGAAGACGATGTGGAAAATAAGCGGTATACGCTGCCGGTCTATATCGGCAAGCCGAATGCGCTGGCCCTGTTCCGCATCATCTATTACGCTTCCTATCTGGACCTTATCGTCCTGTTCTTCTTGAAGGTCAACCCGATTATTCTGCTGCTTGTCCTGTGCACGCTGATACCGGTGCAGCGCAATATACGCGCTTTCCGGCAGAAGCAGACCAAGGAGCATACCTTCGTCTTGGCGGTCAAAAATTTCATCATCACGAATGTGGCCCGAATTGCCGCTCTGGGCGCAGCGATCTTGCTCAACCTAATATAGCCGTTTTTTATTTTTTGCCGTAACGTATCATCCCCCTTGCTCCCGCCAGGTCAGGCAGAGCAAGGGGGATGAACAAGTTGTAAGGGGATCGAGCGGGACCCGGTCGTTCCCTCGCCCCCTTCGCCTTTCCTCTACTTATTGGTGCTGTGCTGCTTGTTCGGCAGCTTGTTGCCCGGCGAGCCTTTGCCCTGCCGCTGCTGATTGCGCTCCGCCTTCTCCTGCGTCTCCTTCAGCTTCTCTACATAATCATGCGTATTTTCCATCGTCGGCACCTCCTTAGGCTCTTACTATTGCCAACTCCAATGATTTCATTCCGATGGCCCGGGTTGCAGAACCGAACGGAATGGATTAGAATATAAAACAATTAAGATAACTTAATTATTAAGGTGGTGGATATGATTGAAGAAGGCAAGCGATGACCTTGTCCGTCTCGTCAAGGAGATGAATGAAGCGGATTATGCCATGAATGTCATGCTGCTTCAAGCTCATGAGTCGCTGATCGACAACGAGATTACAGCGAAGCAGACGATCTTGCTCGAACTCGTTCACAAGCATGGGCGTCTGACGGTCAGCGAGCTTGCGGAGCGGATGAAGGTCTCCTCCAGTGCGGTCAGCCAGATCCTCAGCAAGCTGGAAAAGGCGAAGTACGTCAGCCGGGAGATCAATCCGGACAACCGCCGGGAAATCTTCGTTCGCCTGGCCGAGCGCGGTGAGGAGCATTTCGCCAGGGAGGAGGAGCTCGAGCGAACCATTATCGACCGCTACTATTCCCAGCTCGATTATGAGGAAGTTGTGACATTGAGGAACATCATCTTGAAGCTCAAAGGAATCGTAGAGAAGGATTGCAAGGGCAGGGCGGAGACGAATTGATTGCTTCATGCGGGAATCGGATGAACATCCCCGGGCAGGAGAGGGAGGGCTCTCCTTTGTCCAATTGTTAAGTCGTCTTAATAATTAAGTTAATTGAATCATATTGCTTTGCGATGACATCTATAGAAAAGGAGAGAGAGCGGAATGGAGACGAAACGGGAACGGTTAGAACGATTGTTCAGCAAGTTGGAACAACAAGGAGGAATGAGCGGGGTCTTCCTGGCCGCCGAGCAGGGCGAGATTATCTATCAAAGGGCCTTTGGAGAAGCCGACCTGGCGACAGGCCGGCAGATAACGACGGGTTCGGTATTCGATCTGGCCTCACTGGCGAAGCCGTTCACAGCGGCGGGCATCATGGTACTGGCAGAGGAGGGCAAGCTGGGCTATGACGATCTATGATCATCATTCCCCCCGGTATGAGCTGCCCGACCTTGTGCCGGAGACGAATTTCGCCATGTTCCTTGACGGCATCCAGGGGGATGGAGCGATGAGCTCGAACGTGCATGATCTGCTCGCCTTCGACCGGGCACTAAAAGAACGGAAGCTTGTCAACGGTCCATCGCTGGAGCAAGCGTATGCTCCCGTGCGCCTGAACAATGGGGAGACATTCGATTACGGGTTCGGTTGGTTCGTAGAAGATAAGGATGGAAAGGGGCGTATCGTTAGCCATAGCGGCGGCTGGCCGGGTTACGCCTCCATCCTGAACCGATATCTTGATACCGATATGACGCTGATTTATTTGCGTAACCGGGAGCAGGACGTGGAATTCGATCACAAGGTCATTGAAGCGGCCGAGCGAATTCTGTTCGACCAGCCTTATGAGATTCCGCAGCGGCCGTTAGAGAGACAGATTGCCGCCGTCGACACGGACTTATATAAGCGCTATACCGGATTATACCAGCAGGAGGACGGGGGGGACACGCTAATGTCCGTCTCGATTGAGGACGGCAGGCTCTACCTGCAGGTTGCCGGCAAGGCACGCGTGGAACTGTACCCCGCCAGTGATACGAGATTTTTCGTTCGGCTGATTCCGGTTGAAGTGAAGTTCGTGATTGAGGCGGGGAAGGAGCGGGCGGAGAAGCTTGTGATCGTCCAGGATGGTTACGAGACATATTCCGTACGGATCCAATAGGTCGACTGACCCGCTGCAGATGTACCTGCTGTGAGGGCAATTCATGTCAGAGACAGAAATTAGCCAAGGATGGGGAGAACGATGAACATAAGGAACAGAGCGGTCAAAGGAGCGATAGTCATGATCATTGCAGGAATGGTCTTATCCGGTCTCGGGTACGATCGGACCACATTCGCTGCGGCGGCTAAGGCCCGGCCATCCGGTCCGGCCGATGCGCGTGAACTGGAGCGGTTTGCGGATGCTTTTTTTGAAAAGAGAGAACCGAAGGATGCCGGCGGCGCTGTCGTTGTCGTGGTCAAGGATGGGAGAGTGCTGCTGAAGAAGGGGTACGGGTATGCCGACATGGAACGGAAGGTGCCGGTTGATCCGGATAAAACCGTATTCCGCATCGCCTCCGTCTCCAAGGTATTTACGGCGGCCGCCGTCATGCAGCTGGCGGAGCAGGGGAAGATCGATTTGCATGCCGATATCAACCGCTATATGGGGGATATTCGCATTGACAATCCGTTCAAGGAGCCCGTGACGATGCATCATCTGCTGACGCATACGTCTGGCTTTCAAGCTACGTTGGAGACGATGGACGATTTCCCGGAAGATCTGTCCCGCACGGTCTCGATCCAATCTTATATTAAGGAAAGAATGTCGCCGGTGGTTCGCAAGCCGGGCGAAGCTTATATGTATGACAATTTCGCCTACATCCTGCAAGGCTATATTATAGAGCAAGTCTCCGGGATGCCATTCCATCAATATATGAAGGAGCATATCTTCAAGCCGCTAGGGATGGCGAGCAGCGATTTTCTGCTGACGAAGGAGGTGCTGGAGCGGCTGGCTAACGGTTATGATCCTAGCGGCAAGCCGATTTCGGTGTATGGCGTAACGCCTACGGAGGGGCCGGACGGCGCGATGAACACGACCGGCAGCGATATCGCCCAATTCATGATCGCGCAATTGAATGGCGGCGCCAATGACCACGGCCGGATTCTCCGTCCAGAGACGGTCGAGGCCATGCAGCTCTACCGCGAGCCGATACATCCGGCGTTCCCCGATGCGACGTACGGCTTCGAGAATGTGCTCGATCCTGCGGCCACCAACGGGCAGCATGTGATTTCCAAGGGCGGCGATCTGCTCGGCTTCGCCTCCTGCATGTGGCTGCTGCCGGATCAGAAGACGGGCATATTCATCTCCGCCAATGCGGAAGGAATGCTGCGCTCGGACTGGTATGCCGCCTTCATGAACCAGTACTATCCGAAGAAGGAGCAGGTGCGGACGTTCCTTCGGACGCCGATGGATCAGCTTCGGCGGCTGGAAGGGGTCTATCTCGATCTGAGGTTGAAAATTATGCAGACCACCGTTACGGCAACGGGAGACGGAGAGCTGTTGGTCGAGGATGTGCTGGGGCGGCACACCGCGAAGCAGATCGATACGCTTTTGTTCGAGGATAAAGCGGGGAAGCTGCTTGCCTTCAAGGAGAATGCCGATCATACCGTCGATTATTTGAAATACCGGAATCCGGTCAGCTACGCCCAGAAGATCACGCAGCAAGCCTTTCGCGACGTGGCCGAGGACAGCCCTTATGCATCGCATATTCATTATTTGCGGGCCATTGATCGGGCGGCGGGATTCAAGGATGGGACCTTCCGTCCGGGCAAGCCGGTGACACGGGCGGAATTGATCGCCCTTATGACGCGAACCTTAGGCTATCCGTTGTCCGAGCAGCTGCCAGCGTACGCCGATGCGGCGAACCATTGGGCCCGCGCGGAGATTCAGACGGCCCTTGAGCTCGGTCTGGCGGAAGGGGTGTCGGAAGACCGGTTCGGTCCGGAGGAGACGCTCAGCCGGCAGGAAGCGGCCGAGATGATCGTACGCGGCATGGCGCCGATTCTGGAGAATGCCCGCCCGGATCTGAGCGGCGTGAAGCTGGCCGGGGGAACCGACGATACGTATGCGGACAGTGTGAAGACGATGGCGGCGTTGGAACTGTACGGGCCGGAAGTGAAGCTGCTCGCGGACGGGGCCGTCGACTTCGGGTCCCGGCAGGAGATGACCCGCCAGGAAGCGGCGCTGGTCATGTCGAAGCTGATGGATTTGATGCTCAAGGCGATGTGACCTGACGTCAGAGCGATGGCGGCATGGCCGCCATTCGCGGCAATCGTGGCCGCGTCTTCCCGCCAGCGGGGCAAGGAAGCAATCAGGCCGCCCGTGCGTCAAGGAATGAACCAAGCCGCCAGCCGGGAATCAACGGCAAGCTGACAGAGTGGCCGACTACTTGTCGCTCAGTCCGGCGCCGGTGGAACTGGCTTATAACCAGCTGGCCGCGGAAGGATTCATTGCCAGCGTGCCGCGCAAAGGATATTACGTGCAGCATTTGCCGGAGCCGTACCTGCGGCTCGGGATCGGGGACGAGCCGCAGCGGCCTTCGCAAGAGGACGCCATCACGCAGCGGGCGGCGCCCGCCCGGGACGCGAGGACGTATCCTTACGACTTTCACTTGTCCAGCATCGATGGGACCCACTTTCCATACCGGGTGTGGCGAAGCATCTTCCAGGAGCTTCTCGCCCCGGAGCGGAAGGAGCTGCTCTGGTATGGAGACCCGCAGGGAGAACCGGGCTTGCGGGAGAAAATCGCGAAATATACGCATCAATTCAGGGGAGTGCGCTGTACGAAGGAGCAGGTCATCGTCGGCTCGGATCCGCATGTCCTGCTGACGATGCTGGCCAAGCTATTGCGGGAACATGCCGGCCATATCGCCGTGAAGAATCCGGGTTATCTGCTCTGCCCGGCCACGTTTCGCCAGCAGGGCTACGAGGTGATGCCCGTATCGTTGGAGGAGGACGGCATTCCTATCGGCGATCTCTATGACAGCGCCGCCCGCAGAGAGCCGCAAAGAATTTTTCCTCGGCTTCGGCGGCATTCCGATCGACCGGATCGACGAGGGAATCCGCCGCCTGAGCGAGGTCTGGCTGGAGGGGGGAGCAGATCGGGAGCGGCTGCAGGCGGAGCTCGTCACAACTTGGCTAAGCGGCTCCGGTGCGGCCGGCTTACCGGCGGGCGCCGGAGCCTCATGAGAGGAGGACGGCCTCCGTCATTCGCTTCGCCCTCAAGGAGCGACTAGGATTGGAGGGGGATATAGATCTCGAACGCGTTCGTTTCCCGATCCGGATCGTCAATGGCGGGATGATAGCGTTGATCGTAGCTTTCGAGACCGAGCACGGCAACATTTTTTTCATATACTTCCTGCCTTATCCAGTCAAAGCATCGCACATAGAAACCGGACACTTGGGCCATGGGACCTGTGCAGGTGAAGGGGGCGTACCGTTGCGTCGGTATCGTAAGGCCGATCATTACATCGGGCAGCTGACCCCAATCAGACACCTCACACCGATATAAGACGTAAAGTCCGTCGGGCGGTCATGGCTAGCCGCGATAAATTGGCGGGGATGGATCCGGTATTCAATCTCATGCACGCGTTCCGCGAACTCTCGCCACAGACTCGGAATCGCAGGCGCGGCCGAAAAAGGGCCTGTCCATCCCATTCCCGCTATTTTTTGAACTCCTCTTTGGTCACAATACTTCCTGCCATCGTTCATACTCCTTCCCAGTTTGATCATTTTTTCTTGCTCTTTTACGCTAGCAGTAAACTTGGTCAAAAACTGTCATAGTTCAAAAAAATTTGATGGCAGGGGATGGACGTGGCGAAAAGCAGGCGGTTAACCGAACTGATGATGAAACTGAATTCGAAAAAAAGGTATACGGTGCAGGAACTGGCGGATGAGTTCGGCGTGTCTTATCGCACGATGTGGCGCTATCTGCAGGAGGTATACGCTTCGGTCTCGCTCACAATCGGGACAAAGAGTTCACCTATTATGTCACCTTAGAGGTAGAACATGTTGAACGATTCCCGATGATTTTATTCAATTGCACATTCCCGCGCGCATGTATGCTCTTTTCACGCACTATGGCTCTTTAGAGCGGGCGCACGTTCATGCGACCTATCATTCCATTTACCGTTGGCTGGAGAAGAATGGCTATGAGCAGGATAGGGAGGCGCTTATTATCGAATCGTTTGATGAGCGCTTCGCGCCTTCCTCCCCCCATAATCAATATGATTCTATATCCCGGTTCGCTGAACGGCAAGCCGGTTGATGAGGGAATGGCCGCCCCGTCCCTAGAAGCGGGAGCGCAGCGGAGTGTTTACAATTCCCCCCGATAGAGCCTCACCGAGCCCATTTGCCAGGACAAAAGATAGCATCCGCAGATGCCGCCGATGAGCAGCAGCAAGAGCAGCCAATCCTTCCAGGTCACCCGCAGGCGCACGTAATAGGGGCGCTCCCGCTTGCCGGTGAAACCTTTGGACAGCATGGCGACGGCGACGCGCTCCGATTTGCGGATGGCGGAGGCAAGCAGCGGGATGGCGTACCGCTTCATGGCACGAAGCCGGCCCCGCCAGCCGCGTTCCCGTTCCATGCCGCGCATGCGGTGGGCATGCTGCAGAATCCGCAGCTCCTCCCGGAAGAACGGGAGGAAGCGGTAGCCTGCCAGGATGCCGTATGCCCACTTCGGAGACAATTTGCACTGCTGCATCAGGCTCAGCATGAAGCGGACGGGGTCCGTCGTCAGGATGAAGAGAAGCGACAGCGCCGAGAAGATAAGCACCCGCAGCCCGAGCGAGAGCGCTTGATGCAGCGCCGCTGCCGTTACCGAGAAGGCACCCCACTGCCATACCACGTCAGAAGACCCGTCCGCTCCTGCCCGCGGAAGCAATATCGCCGTCCATACATATCCGATACTCATGATCAGAAACGGAGCGAAGCCGAGCAGCCATTTCTTCCAAGACACGCGGCCAAGCGCGAATGTCATTGATGCGGTCCAGATCAGCGCCAGCAGCGGCGTAATCGGATCAAGGGTCAGCGACAACAGAATAACGGCAGTGATGACCGCCAATCCCTTAATGCTCGGATTCCATTCCTGCAAGCTCAGCATGCTTCTCCCTCCCGCTCGCGATAAGTTCGGCCAGCCTGCCGGCTGCCGCGCAGCGGAGCGGCGGCAGCAGTTGGCAGTCCGCCGCCAGCTCCGCATAGTCCGACCACAGCGTGGCCGGCGGTCCGTCATAGGCGGCGCGTCCGTCCCGGAGGACAATGATGCGGTCCGCATACGCGTGTGCCAGCTCCATATCATGCGTAATCATGATAACCGCATCCCCCCGCCGGACCCGTTCCCCGAGCATGTCCATCAGCTCGCGGGTCGTGTCGGCGTCCTGGCCGTAGGTCGGCTCGTCCAGGATGAGCAGCCTCTGCTCATCGGTCAGCGCCGAAGCGACGCTCAGCCGCCGCTTCTGGCCTTGGCTGAGCGAGAACGGGCTCGCCTGGGCGGCGTTCTCCAGCCGCAGGCGGCGCAGCGCTTCCTGAACCGCCCGTTCGATCGCCGCAGGCGCGATGCCCTGCAGCCGGAGCCCGAAGGCAAGCTCATCGGCGACCGTATCGGTAATGAATTGATGCTCCGGATTTTGGAAAACGTAGCCGATCCAGGTCCGGAGCTTCTTCTCCGTGTAGTCGCCGAGAGGTTTTCCCTGCAGCCGGACCGTTCCGGCTTCCGGTTCATTCAGCCCGGACAGCAGCGAGGCGAGCGTCGATTTGCCCGCCCCGTTCGGCCCGGCAATGGCGACCCATTCTCCCGCGCGCAGCGTCAGCGAGATGCCGTCCGCCACCGGGCGGCCGCCGCGCCGGAAGCGCAAGCCTTCCGCCTCCAGCAGAGGGGCGGGATCGGGAGCGCCCGCGGCCCGGACCCCGCCTGATCTGCCTCCGGCCTGGTCTCCGCCCGTTCCGCCGCCGGACTGTTCTCCGGCAGGCCTGCAGCCGGCCGGAGAAGGCGCGGTCAGCGCCCTCAGCGCGCGCTCCTGGCCCGCCTCGCTCCATCGGGCCAGCTCGGCGGCGAGGTCCTGCTCCGTCAAGACCGCCGCCGGCGCCCGCGGTTCCTCGCCCGGGACAAGCCGCTTCAGCTCGCGGTACAGCCGAAGCGGGCCCGGCTGCCAGATGCCGGGCGCTTCCGGCGCCGCGCCGGCATAATATGCGGCGGGCGGCCCGTCGTAAGCGATGGCGCCGCCGGCGTCCATCACGAGCAGCCGGTCCGCCTGGCCGATCCACTCGTCGAGCTGATGCTCGATGACGAGCACGGCCAGACCGCGCGCCCGGGCGAGCTCGCGGACGAGCGCCGCGAACTGCCTGCGGGACGCCGGGTCAAGATTCGACGTCGGCTCGTCGAGCACGAGCAGACGCGTCTCCATCGCGATGGCGCAGGCCAGCGCCAGCCGCTGCTTCATGCCGCCGGACAGCTCGTGAATCGGCGCCTTGCGCCAGGCGGCGAGGTCCACTGCCGCCAGTGCCCCGCTGATGCGCCCGTCCATCTCCTCCCGCGGGCAGCCGAGGTTTTCCAGACAGAAGGCAATTTCCTCCTCGACCCGCAGCAGGCAGAATTGGCTCTCGAAATCCTGGAACACGATGCCGGCCGCCCAAGGGGCATCGCCCGCCGACCGGTCGCTGACCGGCTTCCCGTAGACGAACACCCGGCCCTGCACCTCGCTGTCGATGGCGTGCGGGTACAGCCCGGCCAGACAGAGGGCGAGCGAGCTTTTGCCGCAGCCGCTCGGGCCGAGCAGCAGCGCCGTCTCGCCGTCGCCGATGCGGACGTCGATGCCGGACAGGATCGGGTCCGCGCCCGCCGCGAAGGCGAGCGTCAGCCCCTCGGCCTCGATCGCCGCCACGCGCTCGCTCACGCGGCTTACATTCACATTCACGCGGCTCATGCGGCGCGGGCGCCTTCCTTCGCGATCGGATAGCTGCGCAGCACGCCGGTCCGCTTCAGCGAATGGGCGATGCCGTGGCCGAGCAGCCCTGCGATGAACGCTCCGCTGACGCAGCGGACGGCCAGCATCGCGATGACGAGGCCGGCGGAGTACGCGCCGAAGCCGCTGCGGAAGTAGCCCCATGCGAAGCTGAACAGGGCCGCCCCGACCCCGGCCAGCATCAGCGTCTTCCGGCTGTAGCTGCGGTAGCGGGTGGCGGCGAAGGCCGCTTCGGCGCCCAGCCCTTGAATGAGGGCGGACACGATCAAGATCGGCCCGACCGCGTTGCCGATCAGCACCTCGATGACGGCGGCGCCGGGCTTGCGCAGAATCGTGGCAGCGATAATCGACACGATGAACCAGATGCCGAAGATGACCTCGTAGCCCATCGGCCCCATGAAGCCGACCAGGACATTGCCCACCTGGAAGAACAGCAAATAGACAACGGCAAAGACAACAGACAGCGAGCTGAGCATGACGATATCCTTTAATTTCCAATGTTGCATCGGTATATGGCTCTCCCTTCCGCTTCCCGCGTTCATGACTTACGGCTCGGGCTATGCGCCGAAATATTCGCCGTCAGCACAATATGAGTGCTGTCGCTTGCCCGCGCCCGCTCGAAGGCATGCTCCAGCGTAGCGAATACGTCATGCGCGTCGCCCTGCAGCCCGCTCGCATAATGCACCCCCTTGGTGAAGGTGCCTTCCTCCCGGGCAAGACCGATAATGTCATAGATGGTATCCATATAATCCGGCGTGCCGAGCGGATAGAGCGAGAACTGCGCATCGGTCTGGACCGCGATCGGGCGGGAGCGCTCTTCATTCAGGCGATGGGCGTCCTCCGTCATGTAATAATCGGCTTCGCTGTCCCCGGGACATCCGATCGAAAAGGTAGCATTCAGCACGGTATGAACGCCCGACTGGGCACAGTGGAGAAAGATCGACTTCACCACATCGAACACATGCTCCGTCTTGCCGCGGACGCAGGTGCTTACCTCATCCCTCTTCGACCATACTTTGGACAGGTCCGTCGCCTCCAAGGCGCCGAGAATCAGCTCCATGAACCGATCGCTCATCGGATAGAGCGAGAACCGGCAGCCGGCGATCTGGCCGGTGCCGCACATTGATTTTTTCATTGCGAATTCCTCCCGTATCTCCGAATGATCGTAAAACAGCAAAAAACCGCACCTCCGGGAAGTGCGGTTCGCCATACGGAAGAGCGGCTGCCAGGAAGGAAAGCCTCCTTCGGCGAGCGCGAATCATCGTAATCTGCCTACACTTCCCCACGCTAGTATTATCTAGTTCGGGTCGTAAGGGTTAACAGCGATCCGCTGTCTCTCAGCCTGCGAGCAAGCACCCCTAGTGTTCACGGATATGCGGTTGGCATTGCTTCTTTTACGCTTCCCATTATACCGGGACCGCCCTGAATGTAAAGACTCTTTTCGGGAAAAGGCGCTTTTTCATCGTCCTTCCCGGTCATCTTCCGGTATAATGAAAAGAAGAAATTTAATCGCTTGGAATCGAGAGAATACGAGGGAATCTCCATGAGGCCGTCTCCGTCGCCAAGACGCTCGGTTGGCTGGATGAGCGTGGGCCATAGCCCGAGTTGAGAACATATGTTTCCTGATGCCGATAATTTGTTTATCCAGGTCGGACTGTAAGGGCCGGGGGGCTGTCCCATAAGTAGTTTTTAGCTACACTGAGACAACCCCGCTTGCTTCTAACAAATCGACTTGCCAAAAAACTGCGAAATTACAGTTTTCCCTTGTGAAGTTTCCTCCGTTAAAGGAATTCCTGCAAAACCGCAGGAATTTCAGCTATACCAATGGATTGAAAGAAAAAATCGGCGAGAATGATCCATTTTTACAGGAATGGCATCAGATCGCTGCTGAAATCGCGTAAATTCCTGCACATATCAGGCTGTTGGAAAACCCCTGTTTTTTACGAAGTAATATCAATGTAATATCATTTTGCTGGGAAAAAGTGGTGTTTGGTGAGAGAGAATGGAGGGGGGATGGGGTCTTTGCTTTACCCCACCCTTCTGGCGAGATGTGTGGCTATCTTTTTTATGTTCTGTGCAGTGGCTGTCATCAGCACTTGCTCCTGCACCTTGTCTCTTCCCCGAAACCGGCAATAGCGAAGTCCATGGAGCACTTTGGCATCCGCGAAACTTCGCTCAATGGTTTGGGCGCGTAGGGCATAAACGGCTTTTCCGCTCTCACTCTGGAAGTTTTGAACTACTTTCTCTTTGTGTTCTTCCCAGATATGCCGTTGTATGGTGCGTTGTTTATTTTTGTTCTCGTTACACTTGCTCAATAATGGACAGGCAGCGCATTGTTTGGGATCGGATTTATAATCTCTGAATCCTTTTCGTGTTGTGGTGCGGTACGTGAGTTCTTGCTGGTTTGGACAGATAAAAACATTCTTTTCTGCATCATAATGAAATTTCTCTTTGGGAAATACACCGTGTTCACGGGTCGAACGCTCTGGAATAACTGCCGTGATGTTTAATTTGTTCGTACGGTAACAAACATAGGCCGTCATGTAACCAGAGTCGAGTGCAACGGCCTCCAGCGACTTTTCCCAGCCAAACTTCTCTATTTGATGTAGTAGACGATCCACATAAACAACCGAATCATTCACATTTCCAGGCGTAACGTAGCAGTCCGTAATCACGTTGTATTTATGATCTACGGTGCGGTGATCTAAATAATGAAACCCTTCCGGTTTTCCATCCCGATTCAGGTTTCCGCTATCCGGATCTGTTAAGCTAACTTTTTGTTCCTTGGTTTCGGCCTCCTCTTTGGGAGGCAGTGGCTTTTTTCCAAAAGCGACCCGATCCTCATTCACGGCTTGCTCCAGCTCTTGGAGATATTCATAAGGCGTACAAGTGACTTCTCGTTTCTCGTACCGTCCGTTATTGGCATTTGCCTTGATATGCGTGGAGTCGGTAAAGAGCAGCCGCCCTCCCACCATGTTGTGCTGAATCGCCTGCTGAACGATATTATCGAAGATATCTTGGAAGACGGTAGTATCCTTAAACCGATTTTTCCGGTTCCAGCTAAAGATCGAATGGTCAGGCGCTTTGCCGGAAAGCCCGAGCCGTAAGAACCACCGAAAAGCCAGGGAATCGTTGACGACTCGCTCCAGTTCTCGCTCTGAGCGAATGTTATACAAGTAGCCGATCAGCAGCATTTTAAAGAACACAATGGGATCCACAGATGGTCGGCCGTTCGACTCGCTGTAGTAAGGACGCACAAGGTCCAAAATAAAGGTAAAATCAATATGTTTATCGATATGACGAAGCAAGTGATCAGGGGCAACCATATGCTCAAGACAAACCAGTTCATAGTCCAGTTGTGGGTTGGGATCATTCGTGTAAAGCATACAAACACCGCGCTTTCCATGGATTATGATAAGAACATTATACCAAATTAACGCGGTGAATGGGTAATTAACATAGACTTTCTCAACACTCTGACATATGCAGGATTCGCTGCCTCCCCCTCTTCCGCCGCTCGTCCCGCCGCCGTCTCTCCCACCTCCACATTCGTCACATCTCACCGTCTCCCCCACCTCCGCAATTCGCAGCTGTCCCGTCTTGCCCTCCCTCATTTTTCTTTGACTTATTGGACAGCCCCTTTTGCTTGTTCCGGCACGCGGCCACGCTTCGCCCGCAGGTGGAGCGAATCCGTTCAATCTGCACTGGGAACAATTGACGCGGCTGCCCCGGCGCAGTACGATGACAGGAGAAGCTCCGGCGCCGCAAACCGGCGCAGGGGCCATATTCCGAAGATTCGGGGTGGAACTATTTGTAGGGCCAAGCTGTTGCTCTTGGAACGCAAGCATATGGAAGACGCGGCCGCGGTCATGGCCGAAGGGTTCAAGGAAGACGGATTGTATGTGCATTTGCTGCCTGATCCGTCTACCCGCGTGGAAGTGTTGAAGCTGTTTTTCCGAAATTATATCGAGTTGCTGTATGATTACGGCGGCTTATATGCGACATCCGAGAACATGGAGGCCGTCGCGCTCATCTTCCGCTCGGAGCGGATGGGAGCCTCCTGGGCTTCCCGCGTGAGCTACGCCTGGGGCGTTGCCCGGGCCGTCGCGAAGTCGCTAGGCATGTGCCGCTGCATCGGTCCCGCAGGCTTCCTGCGCGGCTTGTCGGGCCTGCGCAGCATGAGCTCGGCCTGGCTGGCCTCGTTGGGCGACCAGCCTTATCTGCATCTCGACATGCTCGTGGTGCAGCCGCAATACCGGGGCCAGGGCTGGGTGCGGAAGATGATGTCCCCATTGCTGGCCGAATGCCGCGAACGGGGAATCGCCTGTACCTTGGAGACGCAAAATCCGCGCAATGTCGGGCTGTATGAGCATTACGGCTTCACGGTCGTGGATACGATCCGGCTGCGGAACAGCGACCTGAGGCAGTATTGCATGATCTGTCTGCCTGGGAAGGGCGTCTGGGCAGAACGGGAGTCCCGGGCATCCGGCAGCTATGCCGCCACGCGACACAAGCCGTAACAGAGCACAACAGTGAAGGTGTGAGGATAGAGGATGAAGCAGCATATTTTGCAGATTGAAGACGATCCCGGCATCGTGGAGATGGTGGGCAATCATTTGACAAAGGAAGGGTTCGCCGTCACGGCGGCGGGCAATGGAGAGGAAGGCCCGACTCTCTCTTAACCTCAGATCCCCCTTGCGCTTGCCCTCGCCGCACCAGTTCAGGGTTAACCGTAGCCGAGCCTCCCAAAAAAGGGTAACATAGAAGCAGTAACCACGACGGAAACGAGGTGCTTCGATCTATGGACTTATCCCGTATTCATGCGCTTGCCCAAGCGATTAAACGCAATGTGCAGCAGGTTATCGTCGGCAAGGACGACACGCTGGACCGTATCTTCGTCGCTCTGTTCACCGGCGGCCACGTGCTGCTGGAGGACGTCCCGGGCACAGGCAAGACGCTGCTCGCCAAATCCATCGCCAAGTCGATCGACGGCACCTTCAAGCGCGTCAATTCACGCCCGATCTGCTGCCTACCGATCTGAGCGGAATGAATGTGTACAACCAGAAGCGGGGCGAATTCGAATTCCGGCCGGGCCCGGTCTTCACGAACCTGCTGCTCGCTGACGAGATTAACCGGGCGACGCCGCGCACCCAATCCAGCCTGCTGGAATGCATGGAAGAGCGCCAGGTCAGCATCGACGGCGTCACGATGCCGCTCGAAGAGCCGTTCATCGTGCTGGCGACGCAGAACCCGCTCGACAACTTCGGCACGTTCCCGCTCCCGGAGGCCCAGTTGGACCGCTTCATGCTGAAGCTGAAGCTTGGCTATCCGACATTCGAGGAAGGACTGCGCATCCTGTCGCGCTTCCGCACCGAGGATCCGATACAGGAGCTTGCCCCGGCCGCGACGCGGGAGGATATCAAGGCGGCCCGGGCCGGATATACCCGGGTCCATGTTGACGATGCCATCCTCGTATATGTGCTCGGGATCGTCGAGCGGACGCGCAGCCACCCGGACATCGCGCTGGGAGCCAGCCCGCGGGCCAGCCAGGCGCTGCTTCGCGCCGTACAGGCCTATGCTGTCATCCGCGGGCGGGATTACGTATCGCCGGACGATGTGAAGGCGATGGCCGCTCCGGTGCTGGCGCATCGCCTGCTGCTTCATCATGCGGCCGCATCGCGGGACGATCACGCCGCTTCCGTCCTGGCCCAGATCATAAGCCAGGTGCCGGTTCCGGCAGAAGCCCGCGCGGCGGAGTGACGCTTATGCCGCTGCATTGGCTGATTGTGTTCCTCGGCCTTGCGCTGGCTGCGCAAGGTATGCTGTATAGACGTTGGGAGCTGCGGCGGGTCTCTTATACCCGCACATTTTCGAAGCAAAAGCTGTTCGCCGGCGAGACGCTGGAGATGACGGAGACGATCGGCAACGACAAGCTGCTGCCTCTGCCCTGGGTCCGGCTGGAGTCGATGATGCCGAGCGCTCTTCGCTTCGGGAAGCAGCAGAATCTGGAGATGGACGTCGGGGAGCTCTCCCAGAACCATCGAAGCCTGTTCGCGTTGAAACCGTATACACGCGTTATTCGGCGTCATCAGATTACATGTGTGAAGCGGGGCATCTACCGGCTGGACAGCGTCACGATGACGGCCGGCGATCCGTTCGGCGTCTTCGATGCCGTGCGCCGAATTCCGCTGGGGCTGGAGCTGACCGTGTATCCGTCGCTCCTTAGTCTGGATCAGCTTCCACTGTCGACGAAGAGCTGGATTGGGGACATTCCTGTACGCCGCTGGATCTTGGAGGATCCATTCTGGAAATCAGGGGTCCGGCCATACCGCCCGGGCGATACGCTCAAATCGGTGCATTGGAAGGCAACGGCCCGCACGAACCGCCTTCAAGTGCACAAGTTCGATTATACGGCCGACCGCAAGCTGATGATCCTGGTCAACTTCGAGACATCGGACGGGATGTGGTCGAAGGTGACGATTCCGGAGCAGGTCGAGACGGCGCTCTCATATGCGGCCTCCATCGCCCATGCGACGGTGAAGCAGGGGATGGAGACCGGGGTTAGCTGCAACGGAAGCCAGCCCGGCCATACTAGAGGGACCGCGTTAACCTTTCCGCCCGGAGCGGGAATGCCGCATTTGCACCTGCTGTTCGAATGGCTGGCGAAGTTGGAGCTGGAGCTGACGATGACATTCGACACCTTCCTTGCGCAGTGGGAGCCGGCGGGGGACATGGACTATATAATCGTGACGCCGCTCCCGCCTTCCCGCCAGGCGGAAGCGATCGCGAACCGGATGCGCATGCGCGGCAGCGCCGTGGAGTGGCTTGTGCTGCCGAAGCCTCCCATGAAGCCGGAGACGCAGGATGAGGAGGTGCGCCATGCTCAATAGCCGGGAAAAGGGTTTGGAACGAAGCCGGAATCAGAGCGGGGAACTGAACCGTGAAAGCAGCCGGGAACTGAACCGCGAAGGCAATCGGGAACGAAAGCGGGAATTCAACCGGGAAGGCGGCCGGGGTTGGTATTGGAACCGGGGGCGAGGCATCGGGATTTCGCTGCTGCGGGCGCTGCTCGATTATCTCATCCTGTTCCCGGTTCTGCTGCTGATCAGCGTGTATGCGGCTCCTGCTGAGGCCGGACCGCTGCTGTGGTCCGGCCTATGGCCGGCCTGCGCGGCCGCAGGAACGGCGCTCCAGTCTGCGGCGCGATTCAAGCGGCTGCGCCTCTGGCTGCTGCTGTTTTTTGTGGCCGGCATCGCCGCGCTGGCAACGGCATCGCCGCTTCGTCTGCCGATGATAGCGGTGTATGCGGGCGGCTTTATCGTATTTTGGAGAGGGACGTCGGCTGTGGCGAACCGGCAGGCGTTCAGAGATACCGTACATTGGAATTGGGCGGGGCTCGGCATCTATTTTCTCGTGTTCGCGCTTTCCTTCTTCCGCCCGGAGCTGCGTGAGCTGCAGCCGCATCTGGCCGCCGTCGGCGTGCTGTTCGTCTTCGGCACGCTCTGGCAGATGAACTGGGCGCAGTTGAACAAGGCGAATTACAGCGCGGAGGCACGCGGCTCCGTCCCGTCCCAGGTGGTGCGCCTCAATGCGTCCTATGTCATCCTGTTCTTCCTTGCGCTGGTGCTTATCGTCGCCTTCACCTTCGGGTCGGCGATGGACACGCTGATGGAGTGGACGCGCAGGCTGCTCGCCTGGATATTCTCGGGAAGCGAGCCTGTCGCCGTGGACGAGCCTCCGCCGCCGCCGGCCGCACCGCAGATGCCTCTATTCGGGGCCGATGCGAACGCCGAGCCGAGTCTGTTCTGGAAGCTGCTGGAGCGTCTCATTACCGTCGTCTTCTGGGTCGCCTTAACTGTCGGGGCGCTGGCCGGAATCGGTTTCCTGCTGCGCTTCCTGATGAAAAAGCTGTTCCCGCAGGCCTGGGAAGCGCTGCTGCGGTTTTTGCGCAAGCGGGAAGCAGAGCCGGAGGCGGCGGACTATGTAGACGAACAATCCTCCACGTTCGAATGGGAGAAGCTCCGCCGCCGCGTCATGAAGCCGTGGGCGCAGACCGCGCGCCGCTGGCGCCGCGAGCGCTATGACGACCTGAAGACGAATCGCGAGCGAATCCGCTTCCTGTACCGGGAGCGGCTGCGCCAGGCGATCGGGAAAGGGTACGAGCCTGACCCGGGACGTACGCCGAAGGAGACGATGGAGCATCTTCGGCAATGGGAGCGGGGGGCAGAGGGCGGTCAAGGGGGCGAGAGCGAACTGGTCGACGTCTACACCGAAGCCGTCGAGAGCGAGTGGGTTGACGCGTACACCGATCCCGTGGAGAGCGAACTGGGCGACGCGTACACCGAAGCCCGATACGGGAAGCGCGACGTTCCGGACGAGACGGTGAGTCGGCTTGCCCGCCAGATACGAGGCGGTGCGAAGTGAGGCAAGTTTATTGAAGAAGGGAGCCCTGGCGGCTCCGTTGATTGCGAATTCCTGCTGTATTACAGCATTTTATAGGCAAATGGGACGAATAATGGAAAATTACTGCAAAATTACATCAATTCGCTGCGATAAGTGCCATTCAAGCGATTATGGCGTGAAAATTGCTGCACATTTGCAGGATTCGCTTGCTCCCCTAACGGATCCTTTGAGAAAACTGCACAATTGCAGTATTTTTGGCGGAAAGCACGAACAGCACGCAACTCCAAATCAGGATATGGAAGGAAGCGGACACCAGCAGACACCAGCAGACGCCAGCAGACACCAGTAGGCACTAGTCCCAACTCCTCCAGCTGCTCCCAACTAGCCCGCTCTGAACCGCCTCAACCCGTGCAAAAAACCGTCAGGGCGAGCACCCTGACGGCTGTTTTTACCGGTTTACACGTAATTGCGGCGGAAGCGGAGTCTCGCCGTCTTGCGCGGCACGATTGGGTGCCGCTCCACCTGCAGAATCGCTTCCAGCACGCGGGCTTGCGTATGCTGGCGTTCCGCCTGGGCGCGGATGCTCATCCATTGCAGCGCTTCAGGCCGGGAAGCGAAGGACGAGAGCTGGGACACGAGATCCTCCGGGTCCTCGGCTTGGCAGGCCAGTCCCTTGCGGACCAGATAGCGGATGTTGTCCTGCTCTTGGCCCGGCAGCGGCTTGTAGACGAGCAGCGGCAGCCGCTGGACGACCGCCTCGGTCGTCGTCACCCCGCCTGGCTTCGTAATCAGCAGGTCGGACATGGCCATATATTCGTGGACCGGCTGCACGTAGCCTTCGACCCGGATATGAAGCGGGGACGAGGCCGCCCATTCCTCAAGGTGGCGGCGCAGCCGCTCGTTCCGGCCGCAGATGACGATGAACTGAATGTCGGCTGCCCAGTCGGCTTCTTCCATTGCGCGGAAGAAATCGGGATCGAGCAGGCCGCAGCCGCCGCCCATCAGCAGCACGGTCATCCGCTCCGTATCCAGGCCGTAGCGGCGGCGCAGCGCTGCTTTGTCATAGCTTCCGTAGAACTCCGGACGAACCGGAATGCCGGATACCTCGATCCGGCTGGCGGGAATGCCCTGTCCGGCCAGCTTGGCCCGGGCCTCCTCCGATCCGACCAGATAGCGGTCGGTATGGGGGTGAATCCAGAAGCTGTGATCGGTATGGTCGGTGATGACCGTCACCAGGCCGCATTGCACAGCTCCGCGCTCCTTCAGGCGGGATACCGCCGCGCTGGCCGCCGGGAACGTGCTGACGATAATCGTCGGCTGCAGCTCGCGAATCAGCTTGATGAGCGGACGCAGACTCGTCAGCGGAACATTTTTAATCAGCTGGGAGAAGCGATGATCCCGGCGTGTCATCTCGAACAGAAAGCCGTACATATTCGGGAACATTTTCAACCATTGCACGAAGCAGTACGAACCGACCGTGTGCAGATGCGGCGACACCTGTTCCAAGTAATCGACGACATGCACTTCCGCTTCCTGCGGGCACCAGGTGCGGGCCGCTTCCCGAATCGCGTGAGCCGCCTGCAGATGGCCGTGGCCGAGCGATCCTGCGAGAACGAGCACCTTCTCCTTCGGCTGTTTACCGTAACCCCGATCATACATGTTTCCTAACATCTCCCTTTATTTATAACTTCACCATCTCTGGCTACTTCTTCTCTCAGAATTTGTTACTCTTATCGTATCCGAAAAGGGACGGACTGGAAATGGACTGGAGTGCGGTTGTGATCCTAGACCTTTGGCGGGTCTTGGACCTAGCTATTAAGCATACAAGCTCCATCATAGAATAAAAATGATGAGAAAAGGTTGAAAATTTATAATATTTTCAAATGATATCATTAGAAAGACCGATAGCCAGGCCACTTTATACTATTATACAAGATGAATGGGACATCACCCTAGATAACTATATTCGGGGTAGTAGGGACGTATGCAGAGGTAAAATATGAAGGATTTGTTGAAGTGCGCACCACGGCAGTGAAATATGACAATAGACAAGGGGGCCGACGGCCCCTTTCCTATGTATAGCTAAGCCACTGTTCAGTCGTTGGCGGCTGCCTTACCCGCGGCGGATGCTGGTACGGAGGCTTCCGATCCGAACAGGCCGCTTCGGTAAAACAGGGCGAGTGCCGCTAACATGGCGATCAATACCATCAGACCGACGCTCCGGAACCCGCCGAACCGGACATACAGCCCGCCGGCTATGGCCGCCCCGGCCGTCGCCCAGCCCATCGTCTTGAGCACCAGCGGGTCCAGCTACCGTCTGGGGAATCGAAGCCCACACCTGCGGAGTGGTGATGGCAGCAGCCACACCTGCGAGGAAGCGAAACAGGAACATAGTGTCGAACCCGTTCGCGGTACCGCACAAAGCCGTACAGGCCGCAAATGCGGCAAGTCCGGCAATCAGCACTTTTTTGCGGTTCATTCGCTCGGTCAGCGGTCCGGCGATCATGGCTGTAACAGCATAACCGAGCGAGTAAGCGGACATCAGCCAACCGGACGTGTCGGCCCCGATTCCGAATTCCATACGCAGGGTTGGAAGCAGAGGAGACATGATAAAGATGTCGATACTGATGGTGAACATAATGGCGGCGAACAAGTATTTCATTTGCAATGGAGAGAACCCCTTTCTTGGTGTAAGAGAGTCATGCATGCCTTCTATTTCAATAGTTCGATAATATTCGAATAATCGAAATATGTCATTGGTAGGCTTATAATTGGAGCATGAGAAGCTTATATCATCCACCTGTGGAAGAAATTCAACTGGCGGCTGTGCTGTACGCGTTAAGCGATCCGATCCGTCTGGAGATCATCCGTTTTATCGCCAATACGGGGAGACCCGATGCGGTGACATGGGGATGGATATCCTGAAGTCGACGATGTCGCATCACTTCAAGGTTCTTCGGGAATCGGGGGTGACCCGGACACGCATATCCGGAACCCAGCGGTTCATGTCCCTGCGCAAGGAGGAGTTGGAGGAACGGTTTCCGGGGCTTCTCCAGTCGGTGCTATCGGCGTACGGCAAGGGGAAGGACGAGGAGTAACAAGTGAAATAAGGCTGCTTAGGACCTTGCGTCCAGGCAGCCTTATTTCAAACCTCTCAATCCATCCCCACCGTTCTCTCCCCTTGTACGCCGCGCTCCCTTCTTCGTCTTTTTGCAGGGCCGAACAGCCGCTCGCTCCCGCGCGAGAGCAGGGCCAGCGTATTGGCATCGACGAACCGTTCGAAGAGATGGGCCGCAGCGAATATGACCGGCAGCGTATTCAGCATCGTCAGCAGGACGCTCATCCCGTAAGGCAGCACGGAGTGGAGCTGCAAGAAGATATAGCTGCCGAGGGAACAAATTATCGTAAAATGCACGAGATACAGCGAGAACGATATTTTGCCCAAATAGGCGAACGGCTTGCGGTTGAACAGGGTCTGCATCCGGCTTGAGTTCAACAGGGCCGCCAGGATCAGGAACGATCCGATGACATGGTAGAACTCGAAGAAGGAGAAGCCGGGCGCTTCCCATACGAGAATGGAATATATGGTTCCCTGCGGAGCCCAATAAGGGAAAGAGCCCAGGTAGATGCCAACGAGAACGAATACTGCGTTAATCCAGGGGCGGTTGAGGGCCGCCAGCCAGTTCCGGCCGCTATGCTTGAGATCGCTCAGCAGCATGCCCAGCACGAAGCCCAAATAGTAGGAGTCCATCCAGAGCCAGATCAGAAGCGCATAGACGGCGAACCGCAGCTTGCGCTTCCCAAGCAGCAGCAGGAACGCAAAGATCAAGAAGGACCCGAACAGCTCGTACGTCATCGTCCAGAGCACGGGGTTGTATTGCGATCCATAGGTGAAGAAGGTGTGGAACAGGCTCTCCTTCATCATCGCCCATACGCCGGTATCCGCCGCGAACGGATCGGGCATGGAGGACAGGGTGATTCCTTGAATGTCATCATAGAATCCGAATCCGGCGAGGATCGCCACATAAGCCAGGACAACCGACAGCCAAGCGGGCACGGCCAAGCGGAAGTATCTTCGGGCCGCGGAAGAATAGACATGCAGGCGGTCTTTGGTCTGGAAATATCGATAACTCAGTACATAACCGCTCAGCACGAAGAACAAGCATACAGAAAAGTTGCCGTTAAACAGCAGATTGATCGGGGTCTGCGCGGCGGCAGCCTCGAAGGCGAAATGCGCTATCTCCGGCTTGCCCTCAAAGACAGACGGAAGAAACACCTGAAAGAAGTGGCTTATCACCACGATGCAAGCCGCCAATCCTCTTACGCCGTCCAAGTATACAATTTTCGACTTCATGGGCATTCCCACTCCTCCATACCGGCGTTCCTCCTCTTACTTAGAGGACACGTACTATCTATTACTTTTCATTGTAATCTCTTTTTGCAGCAAGATGTTTAAATTTTTGAATACAGTCATAGGAAAACGGTTCCAAGGAGGAGAAGTAATCGAGAGGCAGAGCACATAGGCGGAATACGAAGGAGTGAATATCAATGGCGCTTCAATGGAATATCGCTGATATTGATGAATTGACTCGTTCCGGCATTATTTATTTCAATTCCAAGATGGAAATGTTGGAGGACTTGCCCTGCAAAATGTACCGATTGACGGCCCAACCGAGCTTAATGACCCACTGCCACGACTACTTTCAGATCTGGTATGTCGCCAAAGGAGCCTTCCATCATATGGTGAGCGGCAAGCGGTTCGCGATTGCGGCGGGGGATATTTTTGTCGTCTCCCCGTTTACATTGCATAGCGTAGAGATTCCTTCGAAGCAGGAGCTTGAAATCTACGGCTGTGAATTTATGCCCTCCTTTATCAACGAGCGGTTGGAAGAGAAGCCGGTGGATCGTTCTTTTTTTGATGTCGCCTATGTAGAGTATTTTCTGCGTAGGGAGACAGGCATCCAGTCCAAAATTACGCTGGAGAACGTGATCGAGGTCAGGGTTCGAAATCTGATGAGGGAGATGCTGGCAGAGTATGAGAGGCGATCTCCCTTTTTTCAGATCCTATTGAAGGCGAACCTGCTGCTGTTGCTGTCCATCCTGGTTCGGCAGGTGAATCGGGAGCTGGTCGATGCGGGATTCGAGAAGTCGGAAAAATATAAAAATATTATGACCGGGGTAATTGAGTATATCCATACGAACTATCACGAAAATTTAAAGCTCGACACGCTATGCTCGATCGCGAATCTGTCGCGGTCTACTTTTTGCGGGTTGTTCAAGGAATGGACAGGCAAGACGTTCAACCGCTACGTCACCGATCTTCGCATCTTCCACGCCATCGGCATGCTGATGCGGCCGGAGCTGTCCGTCACGGATGTATGCTATTCCACGGGCTTTAACGAGCTCTCTTATTTTTGCAGAATCTTCAAAAAATATACGGGCATCTCCCCTACCTATTTCCGCAAGCAAGCGGTGCAGGCAAAGAATGACAATCATACGATAATCCCACTTATACAGTCAAAAGTGAAATGAAATAAACCGTTTACATGCTACCATATGGGTACTTGTTAGCCTAACAGGGTCGCAGACGGTTGTTCGATTCATCATTACGGGGGGATGAAGTATGAGAAGAAAATCGTTGATGTGGTGTCTTGCTCTCGTTCTCATGATCTCGATTGTATCCGGATGCTCTGGCGGCAATTCTCAAAATGCAGACGGCAGCTCCCGGAATAAGGGGAGCGAAGCCGGCAGGACAGACAACGCTTCTTCCGCGGACGCGGTAGAGCTCAGCTTCTGGTACGGATGGACCGGGCCGGAGGGCGAAGCGATTGAGAAGCTGATCGCCAAGTGGAATGCGGCCAATCCCGGCATCCAGGTGAAGGGGCTGTCCCAGAGCGATTATCAGAAGCAGCTTACGGCGATTACCGGCGGCAATCCTCCGGACATCGCCTCGCAATTCGGCCAGAACGTGGTGCCTTGGGGGCTGCGGGGCGCCATGATGCCGCTGGATGATTATATTGCGAAGGATGGCGTCGATCTGCAGGATTTCGTTCCGGCGGCATTAAGCACGTCGCAGTATGAGGGCAAGACCTACGCGATCCCGATTGCGATGCATATGTCGATGCTGTTCTATAACAAAGACATATTGGCCGCGGCGGGCTTCGACGGCCCTCCGGCCACGATTGGCGAGCTGAAGGAATATATCAAGGCGCTGAGCATCGTGGAGGACGGGGGGCGCCTGCAGCGTCTGGGATTATGGCCGGGAATGGATGCGTACACCTTCGCCTATGCCTACAGCGGTTCGTTCTACGATGCCGAAGCGAAGCAGGTGACGCCGGATCATCCGGGCGTGAAAGCGGCCATTGAGCTATCCAAGAGCATCTGGGATCAATACGGCTCTGACAATCTGGATCGGTTCTCTTCCGGTCTTGGCCAATATATGTCCGCCCAGAACCCGTTCTTCTCCGGCAAGTATGCGATGACGATCGACGGCGAATGGCTGCCGACCTTCATTAAGCAATTCGCGCCGAATCTGAACTATGGCATTGCGCCGATTCCGTATGATGAGAACAATCCGGAGATGAAGAACCCGGGGAATGTGGTGACGAGCGTGTTCTATATTCCGAAGGGCGCGAAGCATCCGGATGCCTCCTGGAAGTTCCTGAAGTGGATGACCGAGCCGGAGCAAATGGCTGAATTCACGGCGGCGATCGGGAATCTCCCGACGAGAACATCCGCGTTCAAGAACCCGCTCTATAATGACGTGCCGGGATTCAGGGAGTTCCTGGATTACTCGACAAGCAGCAACCTGAAGTCCTTCCCTGCCACTTCCTTCGCGAATGAATATATGACCGAGTTCGGCGTTCAGTATGACGCCATTCTGCGAGGCAGCATCAGTCTGGAGGAAGGCTTGAAGAAGGTCAAGGACAAGATTCAGCCGCTCGTGAAATAGATTGCGCCCGGACGGCTCCGGTCCGCTGCAGCAATATCCATTGGGATCGCTTCGGATCGGAGCATTGGCCTGACGAGACATGCTCACGAAAGGAGAGCTGCGAAGATGAGAGTCTCCACGCCCGCGTTGCGACAGGGGAAGGGAGCCGGTTGGTCGAAGAAGGAGCGTCATTATGTGTATCTTGGCCTGGCATTCGCTTCCCCCTGGATTATCGGATTTCTCGTTTTTACCGTATACCCGTTCTTCGGATCCCTTTATTTCAGTCTGACGGACTACGATCTGTTCAGCCCGCCGAGATGGGTCGGTCTGGACAATTATAAGCAAATCATCGCCGACAGCGGCTTCTATAAGTCACTGGGGAATACGTTTTTTATGGCGTTTATATCCGTGCCGATTACGTTAACGTGCTCCCTGCTGATCGCGCTGCTCTTGAATACGAAAGTGAAGGGCATCAACTGCTACCGGACGATTTTTTATTTGCCGTCGGTCATTCCGATCGTCGCCAGCGCGCTCCTGTGGACATGGATGCTCAACCCGGACTTCGGCCTCATCAATATGGTGTTCCGCGCGCTCGGTCTCCCCGATCCCGCTTGGCTGCTCGATCCCCGGTATACGAAGCCGTCACTGATTCTGATGAGCTTATGGGGCTCCGGGGCAGGCGCCTTGATTTTCCTGGCGGCCCTGCAGGGGGTGCCGAAGCAATATTATGAAGCGGCGCAAGTGGATGGCGCTAACTGGTGGCACCGGTTCTGGAGAATTACGGTTCCCGCCCTGTCGCCAATCATTCTGTTTCAGCTCATTATGGGCCTGATTGGCGCATTCCAGATCTTTACGGAGTCATACATTTTAGCCGGGGGCAAGGTGGACGGAGGCAAATCGCTGGGCGGACCGGATCAATCCTTGTTATTTTACGCAGTCAATCTGTATCAGGAGGCGTTCGTTTATTTGAAGATGGGCTACGCTTCGGCGCTCGCCTGGATTTTATTCCTGATCGTATTGCTGATTACATTCGTGCTCTTGAAGACATCGGGCCGCTGGGTCTATTACGGAGGTGATTAAGATGGCCATCCGGTTGCGGAAGCATATTTTGCCTCATGCCGTGCTGATTCTGTTCTCCATCCTCTTTCTGTTTCCGTTTTTGTGGCTGGTAATGACCTCGTTGAAGACGCCGGACGAGATCTTCCACCTTCCTCCGCGCATTTTGCCGGAGACGTTCCAATGGTCCAACTATAAAGCGGCGTTCGAGGCGATTCCGTTCACCCGCTATATGATGAACACGTTCCTCATCTGCGCTCTGAATATTATCGGGCAGTTGTTCTCGGCTCCGCTGGTGGCTTATTCGATTTCCCGGATCCCGTGGCGCGGGCGGAACATCATCTTCTCGATTGTGGTCGCCACGATGATTCTGCCGGCGCAGGTGCAGATGATTCCGCAGTATATCATTTTTACGAAGCTGGGCTGGGTAAATACGATTCTGCCGCTTACGATCGGAGCGTTCTTCGGGGCGCCGTTCTTCATCTTCCTGCTGCGCCAGTTCCTGATGGGGGTGCCGGCGGAGCTGTCCGAGGCGGCGAAGATTGACGGAGCTTCCGAGCTGCGCATTTACGCGAAGATTATCCTGCCGATCTTGAAGCCTGCCCTGGTCACCGTGGCCTTGTTTTCCTTTGTCTGGTCCTATGTTGATTTTATGGGGCCGCTGATCTATTTGAATGACTCTGCCAAATGGACGATAACGGTCGGCTTGCAGAGCTTCCAGCAGGATCACGGGGCCCAGTGGGAGAAGCTGATGGCGGCTTCCACGATTATGGCGGTGCCGATGATTCTTCTCTATTTCTTCGGCCAGAAATACTTCATGCAATCCGGTTCAGCCTTAACCGGCTTCAAATAATGGGAGGGGTGTCGAAATGAGGAAAAGCATGGTTGCGATTATCGGCTGCGGAACGATTGCCAACAGCGCCCACATACCGGCGTATCTGGCGAATCCGGACGCCGAGATCAAATATTTCTGCGATATTCGCAAGGAACGGGCGGAGCAGGCGGTCGAGAAATACGGCTGCGGCATCGCGATTGAAGATTATCGGGTCATCCTGGACGATCCGGACGTCGAAGCCGTCTCCATATGCACCCCGAATCATTGCCACGCCCCGATCGCGATCGATTGCATGCGCGCAGGGAAGCATGTGCTGTGCGAGAAGCCGGCCGCCCGCACCTATGAGGAAGCGCTGGAGATGCAGAAGGTGCAGCATGAGACCGGAATGACGCTGAATATCGGCGTCGTAAATCGGTTTAACACGGGAGTAAATATTATGAAGAAGATGATCGAGGACGGAGAGCTGGGCGATCTGTATCACGTGTACGTCAGCTTCCGCGCGCAGCGCTCGATTCCCGGACTGGGGGGCGACTTCACGACCAAGGCTGTCGCCGGCGGGGGCGCGCTGATTGACTGGGGCGTGCACTTTCTCGACATCGTCATGTACTGCGCAGGCGATCCGGAGCCGCAGACGGTGACGGGACAGACGTATTGCAAGCTGGGCAAGGATATGAAAAATTACTCCTACCTCAACATGTGGGCGGGGCCGCCCAATTATGAGGGAACCTACGATGTCGATGATTTCGTCACCGCGATGATTCGCACGGCGGGGCCTTCGATTACGGTCAACGGCGCATGGGCGCAAAATATCGGGGTCGATGAGATGTATATCGACTTCCTGGGCGACAAGGCGGGCATCCGGCTGCAGTACGGCGCCGGGTTCACAATTTACAGCGCCAAGCATGGCGCCCTGCTGGAGAGCACCCCGAAGTTCACGAAGACCGATCATTTCCGGAACGAGATCAACAGCTTCCTCGACTGCGTCAAGTCGGGCGAGCGCTTGCCGTCCCATATCGATACGGTCATCCTGACGGCCAAAATGATTCAGGCCATCTATGATTCCTCGGAGCAAGGGCGAGAGATTTCATTCGTGAAAGAGGGAGCGCGGGCATGAAGAAGATCGGATTCATCGATTATTATTTGGACGAATGGCATGCGAACAAGTACCCGGACTGGATTCGAGCCGCTTCCGGCGGCACGATGGAGGTCGCATATGCTTACGGGATGAAGAATGCCGAACGCGGGTTGAGCAACGCGGCATGGTGCGAGAAGCACGGCATCGCCTTGCGCCATACGGTGGAGGAGGTCGTGGCGGAGAGCGATTATCTCATCGTGCTGTCACCCGACAACCCGGAGCATCATGAAGCGCTCGCCGAGCTGCCGCTGGCATCGGGGAAGCCGACGTACATCGACAAGACCTTCGCCCCGGATCGGGCGGCGGCGCTGCGCCTGTTCGAGTGCGCGGCGCAGCACGGCACGCCGTTGTACTCCTCGTCGGCCTTGCGGTTCGCGACGGAATACCGCGAAGCGGAGCGATCGGGAATCGAGACGATCTGCAGTTGGGGGCCCGGCATGTTCGAGAATTATTCGATTCATCAGATCGAACCAATCGTCTCGCTGCTGGGAACGGAAGCGAAGCGCGTCATGTTCATTGGAACCGGGAGCGCGCCCGCGCTCCTGATCGAATTCAAGGATGGCCGGCAGGCGGCGATGCATCATCTGGGCGGCGATTGCCCGTTCACGACCGCGATTGCGTACGCATCGGGGAACTGCCGGATCCTGAAGCCGGAATCGGATTTTTTCCAGCTGTTCATTCAAGAGATGGTTGCCTTCTTCGAGACGGGGCGAACTCCGGTTCCTTCCGACCAGACCGTCGCCATCATCACCATCATCGAGTATGGCTTGCTGGCAGCCCAGCGGCCGAATGAGTGGGTCGAACTGCCATAGGAAGAGGAAGAATTGCACTACATGGAACCGTCTTGTTGCCGGGAAACCGGATTGTTTTCGGGCGCGGGCGGTTTTTTTTCTTGTTCGGGTTCCTGAATGAGCGACAGCGAATGGCCGAAACTTGTGTGGATTTATAAATTTTTAGGGGAGGAAGCAGGTCTTCCGCCTTGTTTCTGTTTTGGGTAAGGTTAGGACATGGGGACGAACATGTTGCAACGAATCTTTTTTGGATCAAAACTCGGCACTCTGAGCGTTTTACATCGATTATTTCTATTGAGCGACGAGAGCCACCACATAAAAAATGAATCGCCAAAAATCCACATGGATTTTCTCAACGGCCTGATTTACGGGCTCCAAGAGACTGCGTCGGATCCTGGGGGCATCATCGCCTTCTGGACGCATCATCGCTTTCTGGACGCATCGTTGCCTTCTAGGGGCACGTCGCCTTCTGTGGCTTGAACCTGTGGAGGGAATTGCTGCTATTTTACAGGAATTTCAGCTCAATGAGTCCGCATCCCGAGGAATTGCTGCACATCTACATCATTTTAGGCCCTTTTGCTCCAAGTCGAAGCGAAACGGGTGAAATTGCTGCAGTTTTGCAGGATTCCCTTTCTACTGAAGTCGTCCATATCGAATTGCTGTATTTAAGCAGGCTTTTGCTTACCGAATCGGCGTGTCTTAAGAAATCGTGCGGTTTTCAGGCCGTTGGAACCCCCTTTTTTACGAAGGGGTGGAGATTGTCCATTTACCGAATCAAAACTTGGCACTCCGATCAGAGCGTTTTAAATCCATTTTTTCTACTGAGAGACGAGTCCAAATGGAGTGCCGAAAAATCCCTTGGACTTTCTTATTAGAACATTAGCTCTGTTTGATGATTGTAGCCGGGTGCTCCGGCAACAACGAAAAACCAGATCCACAGCATACTTCGCAAAAGTTTCAACATATTCTTGATAAAGCAGGAGTAACCCCCCGATATGTGGACACCACAAAATATCCAGGCGGCGAATTGGATATTGTTAAGATTTTAAACTTAGAAATGAGGTACTCTCTTGAAAACAATCCTCAAGGCATATCCAGGTTATATTCAAAAGAAAATGCCGATTCGGAAGAAGATGCCGATGACAAGGATAACCCGAATCAAAATGTCCTCAGCATCATTGTTTCGCTGGATAACGCTCAGTTTAATCATGTTTTCGATACAGAGATAGAGGCTTTCGCCGTTCAATCCCAGATCATGCCGTCTGATCCAAAGTATTGCATATACTCAGGAACTATAATATATTACATGATTAAGGAAAATAATGAGTGGAAGATTTTATCTATTCAAAATTAGGAAGTCATGCAAAGGATCAAGAAAAGCAGAGGGACGCCCCTCTGCTTTTTAAGTACACACAACCGGAATTATTTATCCTTGACGGGTGAGTTATACTCACTTGGGAGCATTAACCGTGACCATACTATGGACCGCTCGCATTTTTCCGCGGCCTGGTTTTGGACACCAGAACCCAGTTGTTCCGTTAGATGTTTTATAACGCATTTGGGAAGATCCCCCCCGCCATCCAGCATGATTGCACTTGTACAGTACAGACCTTTCATAAAAGCTCGTGCTCCCATGCCGTTTTCCTTTCAAATACCGCCAAAATAATCTTTCTTTTTGAATTCGTATATGTGAAGCCGATCGCAGTTCTGGCCGTTTTAGCGGTTGGTTCAAAGCGATACGCTCAATTTAGCTCCGTAAAAGAAAGTACCGTTTCATCATCTGGGCCGCGATTGCCCGTTCACGACTGCGGTTGCATACGATTCGGGAAATTGTCGGATCCTAAAGCCGGAGTCGGATTTTTTCCGGTTGTTCATTGAAGATCAGGTCAGGTTCTTCGCGTCGGGAAGGGTCATTCTTTCGATCTGTCAAAGGAGGTGTGCAATATGTTCATCTTTCGCCAGCGCCGATGGTCCCGGCAAGCGGGGATTTGCTTGGCTTCGCTAACCGTTCTTTTTGGCGTGCTTCCTGTCGGCGCGCAGGCCGCCGAGCAAGGCGAACAGGAAGCCGGATCAACTCTTCGCTTACTACGACAGGCTTCGGCCTTATCGGGTTCGACCATTCAGGTCGACCCGGTGTTTCCTTATTATCAAAATCGCTCGGCGGCGAGCATCGCCGATGAGATTGTGCAGAACGGGTATAAGTCCGTCCGGTATTTCGTCGTGAATGAGAACCATGTCAACCGAGGGCTTGTCGAGGCTTTTCAGGAGAGAGGGCTGTTCGTCTGGGCGCTGGTCCTCGGCAACGGATCGTATTCTGTCGAAGGCTTCCCGGCCGATTGGCCAAGCTGGCAGATGGAACTGTTGACCCCGGTGAATGACGGGTATTACCGCTTCTCCCCGCATAGCGAAGCTTATGTCAATTGGAAGAAGGAGAAGCTGGCGAGCCTGGTCCGGAGTATCCCGTTCGACGGCATTGAAGTCGCGGAGCCATACTTCCCGGAGTGGGACGGCATCGATCGCGGCGTGTACGGTGATGTCGGCCCGCTGGCCCAAGCGGCCTTTCGCGAACAGTACGGACATGACCGGATTCCGAATTTCACCGATCCGGATGATCCCGACTTCTATCTGATGAATGTCGAGCTGTATGAGGATTGGATCGAGTTCCGGGTCGAGGCCGTCAACCGCTTCCTCAATGAACTGATGAACGGCAAAGGCGGGGTACGGGACGCAAAAAAGGATATTCTCGCCGCGACCTGGTCGCTCGCGATCGACGCCGGCCCGGACTCCGTGGATACGCTGCGCGAGATGCAGGGCCTCGATGCCGCAGCAATGATATCGGCGGTCCGGCCGGATCTGCATATCCTGCAGACGCATTGGCCCGACTGGATGAAGCCCCAGGACGTGCTTCCGCCGCAGTATATCCGCAGCTACCAGAGCTTCGTCGATCAGATTCGCTCCGTTCACCCGAATATTCCGCTTGGCGTGCAGGCGGATATCGGCTCGTCGCTGGACATGGTGAAGGACCGCGCTTGGTACGACTCGTTCGGCCGCGAGGCCGCGCAGATGGGATTCCGTACATGGACGGCCTATGAATATCATCTCGGCAAATATATGTACGAGGAACCGCCCGTTCCGGTCACCGTTGCCCGTACGCGGTTTGATAAGGCGGTCATCACGTTCCAGAAGCGAATCGATGAGCCCTCCGCCAAGCTTCCCGGCAGTCTGCATATGATCACCGAAGAGGGGGAGACGCCCGTCCCTCCGGAGCATATTGCCGTCGACGGCAATATGCTCATTATCGAATGGGATCGGCTGCCGAAGAAGGAATTCCGCCTGCGGATTCAACAGGTGACGGATACGCCGTCTTACTGGCTGTATAACAAGGATCAGCCGGCCAATGCAATTAAGGTTGATACCATTGTGACGGCAGGGAAGAAGAATCATTAGGTGAATCGGTGGAGAACCGTCGCTTCCGAGACTTTTAATCGTACTTGGAGGTGGCGGTTTTTTGCAAACTCTGGAATCCCCCGAGCTAGTTTTGATACAATGGCTACAGAACCCAACATTTGGCAAGGGGGAGGGGGATGAACAAAAAGCCGCTTTGGTATCATGCAGCACTAGCCATTGTTCTTTTGCCTGCAATAGAAGGAATGATCACAAATACGCCTAGTTCGCATTTTCGGGCCATGGTTTCGATTACGGCTATCCTTTGGATTGTTGGTATGTTTGAAATATGAATGTGGCAATTTGGATATTAATTCTCTTTGCATTCATGTTTATTTTGACTGCAGAAATATCTAAAGTCTAAGGAATTAAATTTTTATATTTCCTCGATTGGCCGCGTCCTTCCGCGGTTATTTTGTGTTCTGCGCAGTAGGATGATTTGAATCTCTACGAACGAGTTTAAATACTTTTACTTTGCTTGGCTTGACGCTTCTCCAGACTTCTTTTTATGTTCTGTTTTGAATTTTGGTTCTCCCCGAGCAGGTATTCAGAAGGCATTAATGAGGAAGTTTTACATAGTAGTTTATGGTAAGAGTGAAACGAAAAGTAGAAATCAAACGCTTCCCTTACCGGGAAAGCTATGCCTTTTCTCTTCCGCCCCAGCCTTATTTTCAACGCTTTTGTGAACAATGGCACAAAGTTCGCAATTTGCTCACTCTATTTCGACAGAAAGTGACAAAAGTCACATTAGCCGACGTGTCCATCTGACAAAATAACACTGAGTCCTGTAATGTTTGTCATTGATCGAGCTGTTCCTCGTATCGCAGTCAACGGCTTATGCCATGCGCGTAGGGCGAAGACGGCTATCCGAAGCGTGCGGCAGATCCTTAAAAGAGGATGCTCAAAAGGTGCTGGAAACCGAACTGACCTCTTTGACTCCCGCATAATAACGAAAGGTGGAACGAAAAAATGGATACGCTAATCTTATCACGCATCCAGTTTGCGTCGACGACGATTTTTCACTTCTTCTTCGTCCCGGTATCCATCGGGTTGGCGCTGCTGATTGCCATTATGGAGACAATGTATGTCGCCAAGGGCAATGAAGAGTATAAGAAAATGGCCAAGTTCTGGGGTAAATTGTTCCTTATCAACTTCGCCGTCGGCGTCGTGACCGGTATCATTCAGGAATTCCAGTTCGGCATGAACTGGTCCAACTACTCCCGCTTCGTCGGGGACGTGTTTGGCGCGCCGCTTGCTATCGAGGCGCTGCTTGCCTTTTTCATGGAGTCCACATTCATCGGGCTCTGGATCTTCGGTTGGGAGCGGCTGAGCAAGAAGGTGCACTTGCTGTGCATCTGGCTTGTGGCTATCGGAACGACGATGTCCGCCTTTTGGATTCTCGCGGCCAATTCGTTCATGCAGCGTCCGGTCGGCTTCACAATTAACAATGGCCGGGCCGAGATGAATGATTTCTTCGCGCTAGTTACGAACGGCCAGCTGCTGGTGGAATTTCCGCATACGGTGCTGGGCGCATTTGCGACAGGGGCCTTCCTCATTACGGGCGTCAGTGCGTATAAGATGCTGCGTCGCCAAGACTTTGAGTTTTTCAAAAAATCCTTCAAGCTGGGTATCGTGGTCGCCCTGATCTCGTCGTTCCTGGTCGCGATCTTCGGCCACCAGCAAGCGCAGTACCTGGTGCATACACAGCCGATGAAGATGGCTGCGGCCGAGAGCATGTGGGAGCGGAGTTCGGACCCGGCGCCTTGGACGGTTATCGCGGCTATCGATCCGGACAAGCAAGAAAACAAAATGGAAGTGAAGATTCCATACTTACTTAGCTTCCTGTCCTACAGCAAATTCTCCGGAGACGTCAAGGGGATGAAGGAGCTGCAGGCAGAATACGAGCAAACATACGGACCTGGCGATTATATTCCGCCGGTGCGCACGACCTTCTGGAGCTTCCGCATCATGGTCGCTGCCGGATCGCTGATGATTCTGCTCGGTTTGTACGGCGTCTGGCTGATGGCGCGCAAGAAGCTGGATCAGAAGAACACATGGTTCATGCGTTTCATGCTGTATGCCATTTCGCTGCCGTTCATTGCCAATACGGCGGGCTGGATCATGACCGAGATCGGGCGCCAGCCGTGGACTGTATTCGGGCTGATGACGACGGAAGACAGTATCTCGCCTAGCGTGACCGGAGGATCGGTGCTGTTCTCCCTGATTGCCTTCTCCGCCATTTACACGGTGCTGGCTATCGTGATGGTCTACCTGTTCGTACGCGTTATCAAAAAAGGACCGAACGAGGACGTAACTGTCCGCGTGTCTCACGATCCATTCGATAAGGAGGAACGTCATGCTCTCACTCAATGAATTATGGTTCGTTCTTGTCGCTGTGTTGTTCGTCGGCTTCTTCTTCCTCGAGGGCTTCGACTTCGGGGTCGGGATGTCGACTCAATTCCTGGCGCGCACCGACGGAGAGCGCCGGGTGCTTATCAATTCAATCGGCCCGTTCTGGGATGCCAATGAAGTCTGGCTTCTGACCGCCGGCGGGGCGATGTTCGCCGCCTTCCCGAACTGGTACGCGACCTTGTTCAGCGGCTATTATGTGCCGCTCGTTGCGGTGCTGCTCGCGCTGATCGTGCGCGGCGTCGCTTTCGAATTCCGGGGCAAGGTGGACAACGAGCGTTGGAAGAAAACATGGGATCTGGCTATTTTTGTCGGCAGTCTGCTGCCTCCGTTCCTGTTCGGCGTCGTGTTCGCCGGGCTGATTAAGGGCCTTCCGATCGATCAGCAGATGGAGATGAAAGCCGGCCTGTTCGATATGGTGAATCTCTATACCGTAGTAGGCGGCATTACCGTTACCGTGCTCTGCCTTGTGCACGGGCTCATGTTCACGACGCTGCGAACGGAGGGCGATCTGCAGGCGCGCGCACGCCGTCTCGCTCGGAAGCTGATGATTCCGCTCGCCGCGCTGCTCGTCTTGTTCGCCGTCATGACCTACTTCATGACCGATGTGTTCCAGGTTCGCGGCGCCATCCTGGCTGTCGTCGCCGTCCTTGGTCTTATCGTCTTCCTGCTCGCCGGATACTTCATGAAGCAGAAGAAGGACGGCTGGGCGTTCGGCATGACCGGAGGCATTATTTTGCTCTCGATCGCATCCGTCTTTATCGGCTTGTTCCCGCGGGTGATGATCAGCTCCATCAACAGTGCATTCGACCTGACGATTCATAATGCGGCTTCGGGCGCTTATTCGCTCAAAGTGATGACGATCGTAGCGGTGACCTTGCTGCCGTTCGTGCTCGGTTACCAGATTTGGAGCTACTTCGTCTTCCATAAGCGCGTGAACGAGAAGCAGCATCTCGAATACTAATGGGCAAGAATCTGTTCGGCTACCAAGGGATCAAGCCGGTTCTTGCCAGTCTGACCGCCATTGCCCTGGTGCACACACTTTCTATTATTATGCTGGCCATCTGGCTGGCAGAAGCAATTTCCGCCCTGTTCGCCGGGGCGGCATGGCAGGAACAAGCCGGCAAGATCGGGCTGTTCCTGCTTGCTTTTCTCGTGCGCCAGTTAACGGCACTGCTGCAGCAGAAGGTGGCTTACCGATTCGCCGAGAAGACCGGCGCCAGCCTGCGGAGCCAGCTGCTGGAGGCGCTGTTCCGCCTCGGGCCGCGGCATACCCGGACAGAGGGAACGGGCACGACGGTAACGCTTGTGCTCGAAGGGGTCGGGAAGTTCCGCAAATATATGGAGCTGTTCCTGCCCCGCATGATCGGGAGCGCAGTGACGCCCGTGCTTATCCTTGCGTACATTGCGACCCAGGATATCGTCGCTGCCTTGATTCTGGCGGTGACGATGCCGATTCTCATCGCGTTTCTTATTCTTGTCGGGCTGGCCGCCCGCAAGCAGACCGAGAAGCAGTGGGCGTCGTACCGGCAGTTGTCGAACCATTTCGTGGATTCGCTGCGCGGCCTGGAGACGCTCAAATTCCTCGGACGCAGCCGCTCGCACGGAGCCACCGTCTCCAAGGTGAGCGACAGATACCGCTCGGCCACGATGCGGACCCTGCGCGTCGCCTTCTTATCCTCCTTCTCCCTGGACTTCTTCACGATGCTGTCCGTGGCATCGGTGGCGGTCAGCCTCGGGCTGCGCCTCGTGGAAGGGGAGATGATGCTCGTTACCGCGCTGACGATCCTTATCCTGGCGCCGGAATATTTCCTTCCGGTGCGCATGGTCGGGGCCGATTATCACGCGACGCTGGACGGGAAGGAAGCGGGCGAGGCGATGCAGGCCATTATCCGCGCGGGAGCCCAGTCCGAGCCGGCGCCTGCCTCGCAGGCGCTGCCGGCTTGGACACAGGATAGCGTGCTGCAAATGAGCGGCATCGGGATGCGGCATGAGGAAGAGGGCCCGTCTTCGCTGCAGGAGATTGATCTGGAGATTCAAGGCTTCCGCAAGGTCGGCATTATCGGCGCAAGCGGGGCCGGCAAATCAACGCTGATCGACATTATCGGCGGCTTCCTGCATCCGACTGCGGGGACGATCCGGGTGGACGGACAGGAAAGGACGTCGCTGACCGGGGAGGACTGGCGGAAGCAGACGACGTATATTCCACAGCATCCGTACATTTTCAGCTCCTCGCTGGCGGATAACGTCCGCTTCTATTCGCCGGACGCGACCGATGACGAGGTCGCGCGGGCGATGGCCGCCGCGGGGCTGGGCCAGTTGGCGGAACAGCTTCCGAATGGTCTGGACGAGCGCATCGGCAATGGCGGCCGTTCTCTCAGCGGCGGGCAGGAGCAGCGGGTTGCGCTGGCGCGGGCATTTCTGAGCAGACGGCCGGTTATGCTGCTCGATGAACCGACGGCGCATCTGGATATCGAGACCGAGTATGAGCTGAAGTCGACGATGCTGGATCTGTTCCGGGATCGGCTCGTCTTCCTGGCCACGCACCGCCTGCATTGGATGCCGGATATGGACTGGATTATTGTCCTGCAGGACGGCAAGGTGGCGGAGACGGGGACCCATGAAGAGCTGCTGGCCAAGCGGGGGGCTTACTACGACATGATTCGCACGGAAGGGGAGGAGACGCTATGAACCGCGAAGGCTGGATTATGCCGTATATGCGGCGCTATGCCGGACGCTTCGCCGTCATTATCGCCCTGGGCGTGCTGACGGTGCTGTGCGCCTCCTCCTTGACCTTCACGTCAGGCTATCTCATTTCGAAGTCGGCTCTTCGTCCGGAAAATATTTTGCTCGTCTACGTGCCCATCGTGCTTGTCCGGACGTTCGGGATCGGGCGGGCTGTCGTCCATTATGTCGAACGTCTGGTCGGCCATGATGCGGTGCTGCGCATTTTGTCCCAGATGCGGGAGCGGATGTACCGGATCCTGGAGCCGCAGGCGCTGTTCCTCCGTTCCCGCTTCCGGACGGGAGATCTGCTCAGCACGCTGGCGGATGATATCGAGCAGCTGCAGAATGTCTACCTGCGCACGGTGTTCCCGGGCGCGGTGGCGCTCGTCGCCTATGCCGCCTGCATCGCGGCGCTCGGCTGGTTCGATCTGCCGTTCGCGCTCTTTATCGGCTTGCTGCTGCTCCTGCTGATCGCGGTTCTGCCCTGGGTGTCTCTGCTGATTACCCGCACCTGGCAGACCCGCATCAAGCAGGAGCGGAACGTGCTGTATCAGCGGCTGACCGATGCGGTGATGGGGATGAGCGACTGGGTCATTAGCGGCCGCGCTCCACGGTTCACGGCAGAATATGAAGAGGGCGAGCAATCCGTCGCCCGCATGGAGCGCCGCCTGAACGGCTGGGCCCGGCTTCGCATGCTGCTGGGGCAGTGCGTCGTCGCAGCCGTGCTGGTGCTCATGCTCTGCTGGGCAGGAGGCCAATATGCGGACGGGCGCATCGCCGCCACCTTAATCGCGGCCTTCACCTTGGTCGTGTTCCCGCTGATGGACGGCTTCCTCCCCGTATCGGAGGCGGTGGAGAAGCTGCCGCAGTACCAGGATTCGCTGGATCGGCTCGCAAAGCTGGACGCTCCGGCGGCCGAAGAGCCCGTTCGTCCTGCGGCGGAGGCGGAGCTGCGGACAGCCTTGGCATCCGGAGCGGCGCATATCCGGCTGGAGCAGGTCCGCTACCGCTACGACAAATCGGCCGCCTGGACGCTGGACGGCTTGTCGCTCGATATCCCGCAAGGATGGCGCATCGCCGTCATCGGCCGCAGCGGAGCGGGGAAATCGACGCTGCTGAAGCTGGTGCAGGGCGCCTTGGCGCCGGATGAAGGCCAGGTCCTGTTGAACGGCATCCCGGCGGCTTCCTATGGGGAGCATATCCCCGAGATGATCGCGGTCTTGAACCAGAGCCCGCATCTGTTCGACACGACGGTAGCGAACAATATCCGGCTGGGCCGCCCGGACGCCTCGGACGAAGACATCCGCCGGGTCGTCCGTCAGGTCGGCCTGGAGACGCTCGTCGATTCGCTGCCGGACGGCTATGACACCCGGATGCTGGAGACGGGCGGACGCTTCTCCGGCGGGGAGCGGCAGCGAATCGCGCTGGCCCGCATCCTGCTGCAGGATACGCCGGTCGTCATTCTCGACGAGCCGACCGTCGGGCTCGATCCGCAGACTGAGCGCGCCCTGCTGGCCACTATGTTCGCCGCGCTGCAGGGCAAGTCGCTGCTCTGGATTACGCATCATCTCGTCGGCGTGGAGCAGATGGACGAAGTCATCTTCATCGAGAACGGCCGCATCGAGATGAGAGGGCCGCATGCGGAGCTGCTGGAGCGGTACCCGCGCTACCGCAACCTGTACCATCTGGATCGGCCCGCGCTTTTGTCGCGGTTATAGGGGGCTAGAGTATTACAGTCGTCCCCCCATACGGAATCCCCCGAGACCTGTTAGTCTCGGGGGATTTGTTTATGCCGGGGTGGGTGTTTGGAGGTGGAGAAGGCAGCGGTGGGCAGTCGGCGCATGATGGATGATGAGGTGAGGCGGGGGAATCCTGCGTTAATGCAGCAATTACCGCGGTATGGACTGACATTGGTGGGAATTGCTGCAAAAGTACATTATTTGCCTTGATTTCGGCGCTTCTTAAGGCGAAACGGCCGAAATTGCTGCAGTTTGGCAGGAATGTTTTTAGCGGAGTAGGCGCGAGAGGAGAATGCTGCAGTTTTGCAGCTTTGGCCAAGGCGAGCGGTGAGGAGCCGTGAGGATCGTGGTGAGAGCAGAAGCGCCAGATGAGCAATCGAATCAACAAGTTAGATCGAACAACCGAACAAAGCACCAGATGAGCAACTGAGTCAGCAAGTTACATCGAACAAGCGAATGAGCACCAGGTGAGCAACCGCATCAACAAGTTACATCGAACAAGCGAATGAGCACCAGATGAGCAACCGAATCAGCAAGTTACATCGAACAACCGAACAAGCGCCAAATGAGCAATCGAATCAAACACTCACATCAGGCAACCGAACAAGGCGGCGCATCCAACAATAGAGCAAAATCCGACAAATCGCAGTTACTGGCCGCGCGGCGCAAAGAAAAACACCCTTAGCGGGTGTTTTTGTGGGTTATTGCGGGGGAAGCGCCTTCTCGAACAGCAGATAGCCCTTCGGGATCTCGCCTTGAAAAGTATAGCCTGCCGCGCGGTAGAAGGCGTTCAAGGCCGGGACGCCCGCCTTGCAGTCCAGGCGGAGCCGGCGCTTGCCCGGGAAGCGGATGCCGGCCTCGACCCAGCGGAGCACCGCATGTCCCAACTGGCTGCCGGCGAAGGCGCGGTCGATGGCCAGGCGGTGCAAATATATGGAATCGTCATGGCCCGCTTCCCCCTTGTCGCACAGGCTGCTCCATAGCTCTCGGTCCCAGGCGCTCGGTTGCTGAAGCAGCATGACGACGGCGGCCGGATCGCCGCCGCGTTTGAAGACGAATACGTCTCCCTTGGCGATGGAATCCGCCATCCCGTGAACATCGACGCCCTGCAGCAGCTCATTCCATTGCGTCGAGCCTTTGCTGTTCAGCCAGGCGGCTGTACGGTACAGCAAGGACATAATCGCCTCGGTATCGGCGGTCTCGGCTTGCGATGCGTAGATATCGTCCTGAACCCGTTCCTCGATAATCCGAAATGTATTCATAGGCGGCCGTCCCTCCATTCATTTCTTTTGATTTATTTTTTCGACGTGAAGTTTCCGGCTTCCTGCTGATCATGATCGGCTGCAGCGCCCGCCAGAGCGGCGGCTCGCCGTTCCTTCGCCAGACGGCCTCAAGAATACAGTGGATTCTATAGGCAAAATATGAAATATTCAAGTCTTGATTCCCTCACAAGTTGTAACTATAATTGTTACAATTGCAATTTTATAGAGAAAGGTTGTCATACATGAATCCTGGAACAAATCTGAATGCTTCCGTGGCGGCCGTCCCGCGCAAGCGGAGACTCGCGATCGCGATCGTGCTCGGCTCGATGACGGCGATCGGGCCGCTCTCGATTGATATGTATTTGCCGTCGCTGCCGATGCTCGCCGCCGATCTGCAGGCAAGCACCTCCTTGACCCAGCTCAGCTTGACGGCGTGTCTGCTTGGCCTGGCGCTCGGCCAATTGGTCATGGGGCCGCTCAGTGACGCGCGGGGCCGCCGCGGTCCTCTGCTGGCGTCCCTCACGGTGTACGCCGTCGTCTCTTTCTTGTGCGCCATCGTTCCCTCCATGTGGGGCTTGATCGCCCTGCGCTTCCTGCAGGGGATGGCCGGCGCGGGCGGGATCGTTATCGCGCGGGCGATGGTCCGCGATCTGTACTCCGGATCGGAGCTGACGAAGTTTTTCTCGCTGCTTATGCTCATTAACGGGCTGGCCCCGATCGCCGCTCCGATCATTGGCAGCCAGTTGCTCAAATTTACGTCATGGCACGGCGTTTTCACGGTGCTGGGCGCATTGGGACTGTTGATGATCGCTGCGGCCTACTTCGGGCTGGCGGAGACCCACCCTCAGGATCGGCGATCATCCGGCGGCGTCCGGACGACCTTGTCCACCTTCGGGGGACTGGTGAACGATAAGGAATTTATGGGATATGCCTGCACGCAGGGGCTGGTCTCTGCCGCGATGTTCAGCTATATCTCCGGCTCGCCGTTCGTCTTGCAAAATATTTATGGCGCATCGCCCCAGGCGTTCAGTCTGTTCTTTGCGCTCAACGGGTTCGGTCTTATTTTGGCCACCCAGATTACGGGACGGCTGGCTGCGCGCCATGGCGAAATGCGGCTGTTCATCGCAGGGCTGATCCTGTCCTGCGGCGGGAGCCTCGCGCTCCTGGCCGCGATTCTGCTGCACGGGCCGCTCTGGTCGGTTCTGCTTCCGCTCTTCGTGTCGGTATCCAGCACGGGGGTCGTCAATACCGCCGGCTTCTCCCTAGCGATGCAGAACCAGGGCAAGACGGCCGGCAGCGCCTCGGCCATGCTCGGCTTGCTGCCCTTCATCGCCGGCTCGGCGGCAGCGCCGCTCGTCGGTATCGCAGGAAGCGACACGGCCGTGCCGATGGGCGTCGTCATCGCCTGCTGCGGGCTTGGGGCGGCCGGCTGCTACCGGCTGCTGATCCGCCGCCGTTAATCATTTATCCCCGGTCCATCGTTGGGCCGGGGATTTGTCGCTTTCGGGAGATCACGATCAGGAGCCGCAAGTTCCGGAGATGATCTGATCCCGCTTGCGATAATATCCGCCCAGTTCGCTCTGCTCATACGTATAACCGGCTCGGATCAGGCGATCCTCCCGGCGATGATCGGCGATGAGCTGCAATCCGACCGGGAGCTGTTCCTGCTTCGTAATGCCGCAAGGCAGGGTAAGGGCCGGCATGCCGGTCATATTGAAAATCTCCGTATAACGGGTCATCGCGTCGAAGATGTTCTCGGTATAGGAGCCGAACGTGACGGATTCGACCCCGATGCGGCGCGGCGGGATCGGGAGCGTCGGCGTGGCCAGCACGTCGACCTGCTTAAAGATCCGTTTGAACGCTCGGGTGTATTCTTCTTTCTTGTGGAGCGCGGTAATGTACTGAAGGGACGTAATATCGAGCGACAACTCCAATATCGCGCGCACGTCGGCCCCCATCTCCGTCAGACAGCAGGCGATATCGCTGCGGTGAACATATCCGGCTTCGGATGCGGCAATGGTCAGCCCATATTCCTGGCAACCGTACAGGAACGAGGTATCGACATCGGCGAGCACGGCGCCGAGCTCCTCGAGAGCCGCAAGCGCTTCCCGATACAGCCGCTGCGTCTCCTTCTCGATATGCTCATTGAAGAAATTGATCGGGACGCCGATGCGCATCCCGCGAATATTCTCAATCAGATGGCGGGAGTAGTCGTTGCCGGTAAGCGCGTCCATCATGATCGCGAGGTCCTCCATGTTGGCGGCAAGCGGCCCGACATGATCCATCGTCCACGAGGCGAAGTCGACACCGGACGTCGGAACGGTTCCATAGGTCGGCTTCAGCCCGGCTATGCCGCAGGAAGCGGCCGGAATGCGCACGGAACCGCCGGTCTCCGTTCCGATGGAGGCGACGGACAGATTGGCGGCCACCGCCGCTGCCGAGCCGCCGCTTGACCCTCCGGGAGAATATTCGATGTTCCATGGATTGCGGACCGGCCCATAGTGCGGATTGTTGGACGTGATGCCGAGCGCGAATTCATGCATATTGGTTTTGCCCAGCATGATCGCATTCTCCTTGTTCGCCCTGCGGATAACGGCAGCGGTTCGATCGGGAACGAAGCTGCGGTAAATCTCGGAACCGTTCGTGGTCCGGACGCCCTTGGTTGCCAGATTATCCTTATAAGACAGCGGAATCCCGAACAACAGCCCCGTATTCTTGCCGCGGTTCCATTTCTTCTCCAGACGCTTCGCCTTCCGCAGCGCGCGTTCCTTCGTAACCGTAATATAGGCGTTATATACCGGGTCGCAATTTTTTATTTCCCTTAAATAGTCGCGGGTGATCTCTACAGGAGAAAAAAGCTTGTACTTGTAACCGTTCAACAGCTGCCGAATCGATCTTCGCTTCAAATCTCATCCTCTCCTTCTGGATATGCTTGCTGGGAGAGCGAGGCTGCCGATTTCTATCATGTTGCTATAGAGAGACATCCTGTCTTCTTGTATCCTGTCACAGTAATATGCTAGAGAAGAGAGAAGAGTGTGGGGGGACTGGACGGAATCGGGATGGCGGCTTGGAAAAGTTGGGTTCGGCATCGTTCTCTATCAGGCGAAGAAAAAAGCTATGTTGAGAAACGGAGCGACGGTCCTGGAAAGGCAAAGGGGGTGTCTCACAGGCACTGCAAAATGATGGAGATGACGAGGTAACAGAGAATGTGGATGCGGGAAAAACGGCGGCGCGCAAACCGGTGAAAGATGGATGAAGCCGTGAAATGCTGCGTGGATGCATCAATTTCTGCTCTTTCAGCCGCTATTTGATGAAATTCCTGCAAAAGTACATGATGTTCATCGATTTTTGTCTTTTATCGATTGGATAGTCAGAAATTGATGCCGTTTTGCAGGATTCCCTGTAACGGAGTACACGTCATAAAGGAAAAGTGTAGTTTTGCAGTTTTTCGGCGAGTCGAGCTTTGAGAATCAGGGGGGCTGTCTCACTGTAGTGAAATACTACTTTTGGGACACCCCCAAGTAGCTATGATTGATGGACGGCCGCGCTCGCGGATGGAGCTGCCGATCTCCCCATCCGGGAGGAGGCGATGACGATGAGGAACAGCAGTCCCATGAAGGACATCAGCAGCCACTGTGCCCCGGATACGCCGAAGGCATCCATCATCCAGCCGGTCAAGCGAGGTACGACGGCCCCGCCGATGCCGCCGGCGGCGACGAGCAGGCTGGTTATCCGCTCGGTCATGCCGGGCAGGACATGATTGGCGAAGACGAGCGCGATCGAGAAGATGCCTGCCATGCCGATGCCGAACAGCAGCGTCACGGCGAAGCTGCTCCACAGCTGGGAGGCGAAGACGAAGCCCGCCATCATGAGGAGCGACAGTCCGCAGCTGTAGAACAGATAGCGGGCATATCCCATTCGCTCGGCCAGGACGCCGGCGAAAAAGCGCCCGAAGGCCATCGTCCCCCAGAAGGGTGATGCTGATGGAGGCGGTAGCCGATGTCACCCCTGCATTCTCGATCAGCATGGACGGGAGGAAGTTGACGAAGCTCATTTCGACGCCGACATAGGTCAGGAAAAAGACGATCATCAAGCCGATAAACAGCCACTCGTTTGCTCCGAGCTTCGAAGGCGCCGCCGCGGCTGCCTGCCGTTCCCCGGATTCGCGTCGCTGCCGGCGCAGCATAGGCTCGGCCTCTCCCAGCGGGAGGAACAGCCACAGCGCGCCCGTGCCGATGGACAGCACAGTGACGCTGATGAAGGAGGCATACCACATGTCGTATACAATGAAGACCGACGAGACTATCGGGATCAGCAAGGCGCCGATGCCGAAAAATACCTCCAAGCGGCTCATGGCAATCGCTTTGTTCGCGCCCATGAATTCAATGATGATGGCTCCGATGATTGCCTCGATCATCCCGAAGCCGAGGCCTGCCACAGGAGCGGCAGTCAGCATCCATTCCCACGGGGGCAGGAAGCAGTATACCGCCTCGCCGAGCGTGAGGGCCGTCAACGCGAAGAGCAGAGCGCCCCGGCGCCCGATGCGGCTGGTGAGCAGCGGCGTCAGCAGGACGCCGACTAGAAATCCGGCGAATTGATTGAAAATAAGCTGGCCTCCGTCGCCATACGAACGCCCGTAGTGGGCCATCATTTCCTCCAGAATGGTACCGATAACAACATGGGCCAGGCCGATAAGAAAATAACATAGGCATCCGAGCCAAAAAATACGTTTCATCATTCGTTGTCGTCCAATCCTCCTGCTGCATCAAGTGAAAATCTAACCCAATCATATGCAATCCTTCACATATTGTCGAGCTAAATTCCCAATCTATGCTAGGGCGTGTACGCAAACTATCGAAATAGCCAAATATCTGGTAAACTTATCCTATGAGAAGACGATATGAGATACGAGATGACCAATGGGAACGACTCAAAGACCTCTTGCCACCGGAACGGAAACCACAGGGTGGACGTCCGGCAATCGATAACCGAAAAATGTTCAATGCCATGCTTTGGGTGATTCGTTCTGGTGCGCCTTGGCGAGACTTGCCAGAGCATTATGGCTCCTGGAGCAGTGTCTACAGTCGTTTCCGCCGCTGGGAGAAAGCAGGCATCTTTGATCGAATGCTAGACGTTCTGGCTGCCAATCCCGATGACGAAAGTGTTATGCTCGATGCTTCCATCGTTCGTGTTCACCAACACGGCGCGGGGGCAAAAGGGGGCAGCAATTCCAAGCCATCGGACGATCACGCGGAGGATTAACCAGCAAGATTCATGCCGTTGTAGACGGCCTTGGCAATCCGCTACGCTTCGAAGTAACCGCAGGCAACATCAATGATTGTGTAACGGGTTATGAGATCCTGCAAACCCAAGACATACAAGGTAAACATGTTTTGGCGGATCGCGGATACGATACCGATAAAATCATTGCGCTTTTGGAAGAGAAACTGGCCCATTCCGTCATTCCCAGTAAGAAGAATCGCACGATCCAACGTACAACCGACTGGTGGTTGTATAAAGAGCGTCATCTGGTCGAATGCCTGTTCAACAAACTCAAACATAATCGTCGGCTGGCAACTCGGTACGATAAATTGGCCTGTACTTTTGTTGCCTTCTTAAAGCTGGCCTCTTCCATGATCTGGTTGGCTTAAGGTTTGCATACACGCCCTAGAATGAATGTACGAAAATGTGCCAGGACACGATTGTGCGGCATGCGGGCATCATCCCCCGCCCGGCATGGCAGCTTCATCGGGATCGGAAGGCGATGGCGCAGGCCTCAATGATGGCCTGTCATCTGCTGCGATGGAAGCGCTTCGCCGGCAGGCTGGATACCGATAATCGATTTATATCCGGGGGAGGGACCGGTTAAGGACTGCCTTGCGCAGCATGACGGTTCCGTCCCGGCTTGGGGAAGGAGAGTGTGAATGAGGAAAATACTATCATTTCTGCGCCCCTATCGGGGGCCGATGGTTTTCGCGCTGGCCCTCATGCTGATGGAGTTAGCCGTGGATCTGTGGCTCCCGCTGCTCATGGCTCGAATTATTAATGAGGGGATTGTAGCCCATCAACTCCCCGCGGTGGTGCAGTGGGGAGGGCTGATGGTCGGCTTGGTGTTGTTCGGCTTCGTATGCGGCATCGTCAACTCGTACTATGCGGCGCATGTGAGCCAGAACTTCGGCTATGATATCCGGAAGCACCTGTTCGAGAAAATTCAGTCCTTCTCGTTTGCCAATTTCAGCCGCTTCCCGACCGCGACGCTGATTACGCGGGTGACGTCGGACGTGACGACGATGCAGAACGTCGTGTTCATGGGGCTGCGCATCATGATGAGGGCGCCGCTAATGATGATCGGCGGCCTCGTGATGGCGCTGCTGGTCAACGTCAGGCTGGCGCTCATTCTGGCCGTCGTCACGCCGGTGCTGTTCATCTTGCTCGTCTGGCTGATGAACAAGGCGTTCCTCCTGTTCCGCTCGGTGCAGGAGCGCTTGGACCGGGTGAATGGGGTGCTCCGCGAGAACCTGTTCGGCATGCGGCTCATCAAGGCGTTCGTTCGCGATAAGCATGAAGTGGAACGGTTCGAGGAGGCGAACGGGCAGCTGATGGATCGGACGGTCGCCGCGCTGCGCCTGATTGAGTTCACGGTTCCGCTCCTCCTGGTGCTGATGAACGGCAGCATTCTGTTCGTGCTGTGGTATGGCGGGCTGGGCGTACAGATCGGCAGCACCGACCTCGGCGAAGTGGTGGCTATCGTCAATTACACGACGCGGATTACGGGAGCGCTGTCGATGGTCTCCATGATTATGATGAATCTGTCGCGCGCCAAGGCGTCCGCCCAACGGATAGCCGATGTGCTGCAGAGCGAGGTCGACGTGACGGATGCGGCCGATGCCGATCCGGATGCGGCGGTAAGCAAAGGCCGCGTGGAATTCCAGCACGTCACCTTCCGCTATCCGGACACCGAGGCACCTGTGCTGCAGGACGTGTCGTTCACGGTACGATCGGGTGAGACGATAGCGATCATGGGAGCGACCGGCTCCGGGAAATCATCCCTGTTCCAGCTGATTCCGCGGCTGTACGATGTCAGCAAGGGACGCGTCCTGCTGGACGGGATGGACGTTCGCTCCATGACGATGGAGCAGCTCCGCCGCCACATCGGTTATGTGCCGCAGGAGGTCATGCTGTTCAGCGGCACGGTGCGGGACAATATCCGCTGGGGCAAGCAGGATGCCTCCGATGACGAGGTCATGGAGGCGGCACACCGCGCCCAGATTCATGACACGATTATGAAGCTTCCCCGCCAATATGACACGATGCTCGGGCAGAAGGGGATCAATCTGTCCGGCGGACAGAAGCAGCGGCTGTCGATTGCCCGGGCGCTGATCCGGAAGCCGAAGCTGCTCCTGCTGGATGACAGCACGAGCGCGCTTGATGTGAAGACCGAGGCCCGGCTGCTGGAGGCATTGGGGGCCAATCCTTGCACGACACTGATTATTACGCAGAAAATCAGCACCGCCCTCCAGGCGGATGCCGTGATTCTCATCGATGACGGACGCATATTGGATCAGGGAAGCCATGACGAGCTGATGCGCCGCAGCGAACTGTACCGGCGCATCGTGCAGTCCCAGTTCGAGCGAGGGGAGGGAGTTCCATGCTGAGACTGAAGCTGCCGGAGAAGCCCGGCAGGACCGCTGCGGACCGGGGCGGAGGCGGAACGGCGGCCGGCAGCCCTTCGAAGAAGAAGCCCCGGGCCAAGGACTGGTCAGGCACGCTGCTTCGCATATGGCGTTACATGTCCGGCCACACAGGACTGCTGGCCCTTATTTTCCTTATGGTGTTGCTGACGTCGGGGCTTGGCTTGCTCGGTCCCTTCCTGGTCGGGTATGCGATCGACCATTATATCAAGACGCAGGAAGGCGGCAACTTCCTGCTGCTCCTCGTCCTGCTCGGCGCCGTGTACCTGCTGTATTCGGCCGCTCTCTTCCTGCAGAACTACTGGATGATCGGCGTGGCGCAGAAGGCGGTCTACGCCATGCGCTCCGATCTGTTCGGGAAGCTCCACACGCTGCCGGTCCAGTTCTATACGAAGCGGCAGCATGGCGAGCTGATGAGCCGGATTACGAACGATATCGACAATGTGAGCCAGACGCTGAACAGCTCGTTCATTCAGCTCTCCTCCAGCATTCTGACCTTCGTCGGCATGCTGACGCTAATGCTGTGGCTGAGTCCGCTGCTGACGCTGATCACGCTGACGATTGTGCCGCTTATGTTCCTCGGCATGAGATGGATTACGCGGCGGACCGGACGGTTTTTCAAGGAGCAGCAGCGCAATCTTGGGGAGATGAACGGGTTCATCGAGGAGACGTTCTCGGGGCAGAAGATCGTGAAGAGCTTCTCGCAGGAGCAAAAAGTCATTCAGGAGTTCGCCGAGAAGAGCGAACGGTTGAAGGCTTCCGGGTATTGGGCCCAGACCTATTCGGGCTTCATTCCGAAGCTGATGAACGTGCTGAACAATATGAGCTTCGCCATCATTGCGGGAGCGGGCGGCGTGCTGGCGCTCCATGGGCTCGTCTCGATCGGGGTCATCGTAACCTTCTCCGAGTACGCGCGGCAATTCACCCGGCCGCTGAACGATCTGGCGAACCAATTCAATACATTCCTGTCCGCGATTGCGGGGGCGGAGCGGGTATTTGAAGTGCTGGAGGAGCGCGAGGAGGGGCAGGATGAGCAGGATGCGATCCGGCTGCAGCGAGTGCGCGGCGAGATCGAGTTCGTGGATGTCTCGTTCGCCTACGAGAAGGACGGGCGCACCTTGAGGGACGTCTCCTTCCGGGCGGAGCCCGGCCAGACGATTGCTCTGGTCGGGCCGACCGGGGCTGGCAAGACGACGATTACCCAACTGCTCAGCCGTTTCTATGACTATGACAGCGGCCAGATCTATCTCGACGGCGTCGAGCTGTCCGCCATAGACCGAAAAAATTTGCGCAGCCATATGGGCTTCGTGCTGCAGGATTCCTTCCTGTTCCAGGGCACCATTCGCGACAATATCCGCTATGGCCGGCTGGATGCCACCGACGAGGAGGTCGAGCAGGCCGCGCGGCTGGCGAATGCCCATTCATTCATCATGAAGCTGCCGCAGGGGTACGAGACGGAGCTGAGCCAGGACGGCAGCGGCATTAGCCAGGGCCAGAAGCAGCTGCTGTCGATCGCGCGGGCGGTGCTGGCGGATCCGGCCATTCTCATCCTGGACGAAGCGACGAGCAGCATCGACACGATTACGGAGATGAAGATTCAGGAGGCACTGTACCGGCTGATGGAGGGGCGAACGAGTATCGTTATCGCGCACCGTCTGAATACGATTCAGCAGGCAGACTGCATCCTCGTGCTGGAGGACGGACGCATCATCGAGCAGGGAAGCCACGAGTCGCTGCTGCGGCAGCAGGGCTTCTACCACGGCTTGGTGCAGAGCCAGTTCCGGCGCCAATCGGGATAGTAGACGCTGCGCCGGGTGACAGGATTCACATCCGGTGCAGGCATTTCCTGAAATGGATTGATCCGAATTGGGTGAATTTTTGTTGTTCCTTTTTCTTTGAAGTGATCGCCAATTCGTTCTTTTCTTCATGCTGTAATAATAATGATAAATATTATAATGAATTAAAAAATGGGAAAAGTTGTTTAAAACTTTCCCTGATGATGGTAAGGTAAAGGCGGATAGAGAAATGGAGGTCATTTAAATAAATGAATCGTAAGTTAGTGATCCGTCTGGCTTTTATTTTGTTAATCCTTCTTATTATTACGCTTGTTGATTATTTTGGAAGAGATAAATATGAAGTGATAACAAAATCACAGATAGAACATATTGTAGCTACAGAGGGAATCACCGTATTGGCGGAGGAACGGTTAAATGAGCGGAATAAACCTGCCGCTCTTATCTTTTATGAGAAGGAAATCTATATCGGTTCCTATAGTGTTTTCAACAGAAACGGAAAAATCGAGTATGCGAAGACGTTGACCACACATAAAAGAAGGGAAAAGTCGGTAGAGGTGCTTGGCGCAGACGGGGGATACTCCTATGTTATGCTCAGAGTAAATGATAAAAGTATCCAAGAAAAAATGAAAAGAATAGTAGTTACATTTGGCAATAAAGAGGTCATTAAAGACACAAGTCCAAATCAATTCAGTTACATTATTGTACACGATGAGGATACTCATGGCATGAGCTTACAAACAAACATTACTATATATGGAGAAAAAGATGAAATACTATATAATTGGGATTAAGAGGTTGTTCGATTATGAAAAGAAAGATAACATTTCTTATGGTTATATTTTTTTCGTTGGGAATTATCATCTTCTTTTCAAACTATAAACAAGTAAATAACAGTAATGCAAATTCAGATTTAATCAAAATCGATTTATATGATTTTTTTTATACTACTCAGGCGATTAGTAAAATTGGTAATCAAGAACTTGACAAATCATATGCTGATTTATTAAAAAATTATGAGGTCGAGCAATTTTTTTACGATGGAAATAACGGAGCTCTATATGATTTATAGTTATATACTCATTCAGTTGAAGCCAATAAATTAGCTAGCAAGAAGGCATCGAATATCATTAGGTTTGTCAATTCTTTGCAATCTAATGACGGTTATTTTCTATTATATAATACTCAAGATAAAAATATGAAGGATACAAATTATTTATTAAGTACAAAAATGGCGACGGATATTTACCGACAATTTGGTCATAGCATTCCAAATTAAAATAAATTAGAGCAATGGTTAAATAGGGCTTGCTGAACAATCATTTTTCAAAGGTTTTACAAGGATTTCTGGACTCTAACTCGAAATAAAATGCAAGGAGAATGCGAATTTCTTGCAAAAAATCGTGCACGTGGAGTGAGCCGACATGTATCGTAGAACCGAAAGCCAGCTTCAGTTGTTCGAAGATTTCTACTTGCCGTTTGGCGGTAAATTAAATAAGGAGAACCGTTGGGTTCAACTGGCCGCTATCATCCCGTGGTGGCGGGCAGAAGAATTCTACGCGAAGTCGTTCAAGAAATCAATGCGCGGTCAGATCCCTTTGTCTGTTCGTATGGCTTTGGGAGCGCTGTACATTCAGGAACGTATGCAGCTCGATGATCGAGAGACGGTCCAGCAGATCGCCGAAAATCCGTACTACCAGTACTTCCTTGGGCTGCCGGCGTTCCAAGATAAGCCTCCGTTCCATCACTCGCTGTTGACCCATTTCCGCAAGCGATTGGGTGCGGATGTCATTGAACGAATCAACGATTGGATTTTGGAAGAGGACGCAGAGCGAAAGAAGCAGGAACAAAACAAGAGCGATCCTCAAGATCCTCCAGGCAGCGGCCATGGCTCTGATGGAACATCCGTTAATGAAGACGGCAAAAGCAAAGAGAAACCATGCAACAAAGGCACCTTGATGCTCGACGCGACCTGCGCACCGGCCGACATCTCGTATCCGACCGATTTGAAATTATTGAACGAGGCGCGGGAAAAACTCGAAGCGATCATCGATGTTCTGCACGAGCCTTTCGTCGGGAAGGCCAAGAAACCGAGAACGTATCGTCAAACCGCCCGCAAACGCTACCTCGAGATCGCCAAGAAACGGCGAACGGGTGCCAAATCCATCCGGAAAGCGGTTGGCAAACAGCTTCGTTATGTTTCGCGTAATCTTCGCATCATCGAAATGCTGGCAGCGAAAAGCAGCTTGAATCAACTGGGTTCGCAGCAGTATCGGCAATTGCTCGTCATTTCCGAGCTGTATCGTCAACAACAAGAGATGTACGACAAACGGACACACTCGGTGGAAGATCGAATCGTCAGTCTTTCCCAACCGCATGTACGGCCGATTGTCCGCGGGAAAGTGAATGCTCCCGTCGAGTTTGGAGCAAAGCTGGCGATCAGTCTGGTGGACGGTTACGCTCGAATGGAGAAGCTGTCCTGGGATAACTTCAACGAAAGCATGACACTGAAAGCTTCCGTGGAGTCGTTCGTCCAGCGATATGGGTGTTATCCGGAAGCCATTCTAGCCGACCAAATCTACCGAAATCGGGAGAACCTTCGCTATTGTAAGGAGCACGGCATCCGTTTGAGTGGTCCAAACTTAGGGCGTCCGAAGAAAGAAGCGGAACCCGATCGGAACCAGGCCAGACAGGATGCTTCAATGCGTAACGCAATCGAAGGAAAATTCGGAGAAGGCAAACGCTCCTACGGACTGGGGCGTATTCGAGCACGCCTTCGAGAGACAAGCGAAACGGTCATTGCCCTGCAACTGCTTGTTATGAATCTCGAACGCAAGCTGCGCGTTCTCTTTTTGCCGATTTTCAGACTGCTGCTGAATCTGTGCCGTCAGCCTCTGTGGGCCTAAAAGGCAATATGTGTGCGACTTGTTTTGCTATAACTGAATAACTTCAGGAAAAGCAAGGACTTTATAAAGAAAAGTCTAACTTTCTATCCGAGAACAGGAATGAGGAATCCATGTTTTCCAAAACTGTTCCGTTGAGACTCCTACATGCGTCTTGTTCGGCAGGGCATGAGGTATGAAGCTAGGTGAAGTCGGCAGAAGGAAGCTGGAGCCACCAATCAAGGAAGGTATGCTTACTGATATGCCGGACGGCTGAAAAATTGCCTATGGTGAGAATGTTCAAAGGGGAACTGACGAAACTCCGAATGTAAGAATCTAAATGCCTACCTAATGGAAACATGTTGACCAATGAATGTTGGGGCAAGTGGCGTAAAGTACAATTACATGTTAGGAAATACGCTATACCGAACAATGGCGGTATCAAGCTTGCAGGTTCAAAGGAGTCACCTAAGGGCAGTATGCATAGCTAGGATAGAAGGAACAAGGAAAGCAAGGGACGTTGCAACAATGGACTGCCGTCCAAGACGGTTGCTATAAGGTTACACCGAAATGCATTTACCCTTGTGAGAGTAGGGGCACGACCAATGAAACTTCCGTAATAGAAGTGGAGGAACAGCCCTGAGTCTTGTTACTTGACAACAACTTTCCAAAAGTGAACTGTATCGGTCGGGTATGAATGTGGGGACAATCTCTGCAAGGGGGTTGCCACAATACAGGCTCTGCGTTATTGGGATTACTATAATCTAACAGATACCTTTACAGACTTACACGAGCAGGCCAAGCAAGGAAAAACATTCAAACGTCTCTATGAACTAATCACATCAAGAGAAAATATCCTTCTTGCTTACCGTACAATCAAGTCAAATAAGGGATCTAAAACAGCAGGAACAGATGGCAAAACAATCGAGAATCTTAAAACAATGACAGACAGCGATCTTGTGAACCTTGTTAAAACAAAACTTAAGAATTACCAACCTAAAAAGGTTAGACGGGTCTTTATTCCAAAACCTAATGGGAGAAAGAGACCACTGGGAATTCCATGCATTCTAGATCGGCTAATACAGCAGTGCTTTAAGCAAGTACTTGAACCAATCGCCGAGGCGCACTTTTATAAACATAGTTATGGGTTCAGACCATTGCGCTCCACCCATAATGCATTGGCTAGAGTTCAATTTTTGATTAATAACGGGGGACTTCACTTTATCGTAGACATCGATATCAAAGGATTCTTCGATAACATTAATCATTCAACCTTGCTAAAGCAGATATGGAATCTTGGAATACACGATCGTAAGGTTTTACGGATTATCAGTCGAATGCTAAAAGCTGTAATAGAAGGTGAAGGTACTCCTGTAAAAGGAACCCCACAAGGAGGAATTTTATCCCCTTTACTTTCTAACATTGCACTGCACGATCTTGATACTTGGGTAGCTGGACAATGGGAGAATTTCCAAACAAAACATGCATATACGAAGAGGAATAAATATAATGCTCTTAAGAAGTCAAAGCTTAAAGAAGGATTCATCGTCAGATACGCCGATGACTTCAAAATCCTCTGTCGTGATTGGAAAACGGCCCAAAAATGGTTCCATGCCGTAAAACTTTATTTGAAAGATCGCCTTAAGTTGGACATTTCCCCTGAGAAATCAAAAATTCTGAATTTGAGGAAACAGAAATCTGAATTTCTCGGCTTTACAATTAAAGCTACAATGAAGGGGAAAAAGGCAGTTGCACATACCGGTGTGATTGAGAAGAAAAAACAACAGATTAAGATACAATATAAGAAACTTATTCAACATATTCAACAATCACCCTCAGCCGGTAATGTGCACAAATTCAATAGTTTTGTTCTCGGGATTCACAATTACTTTAGGAAAGCAACGCATGTGTTCATTGAGTTCTCACGACTTGCCTATGACCTGAAAAAGTTCACTTATAATCGTTTGAAACGGGCTGGTAAATACGAACATCCTGATAATCCACCTCCGACATATAGGAAGTTTTACTCAACCAGTTATCGCACGTTCAAGGTGGATGGAGTCTACTTATACCCGATAGTAGATGTAACTACCTCTAACAATCTGAACTTCAGTCAAGAGATAACTCCATTTACTGTCGAGGGGCGGAAGAGGATTACTAGAAAACTGGTTGGATTTGTACAATCAGAAATCATTATATTAATGAAATCAGACAATCCTCAACGCAGTGCAGAATACTTGGATAATCGGATTAGTAGGTACAGTATGGTCATGGGAAAATGCGAGATCACAGGTATATTCCTTTATGCAGACGATGTGCACTGTCATCATTATCTTCCAACTTACCTTGGTGGAGATGACAGCTACAATAACCTGAGGATCCTTCATCAAGATGTCCATACACTTATTCATGCCACAAACCAGGAAACGATTATGAAACTCATAAACATGCTTGGCCTAACAGGCAGCATGATTAAAAAGGTAAACCAATACCGCAAAATGAGTAACTTGGGCACTGTTGTTTAATTCAAGTAGCAAGATGGAACGCCGTGTGCGGTGAAAGTCGCATGCACGGTGTGGAGGTGGGGAAAAGGTGGCGAGCTATTCAAAGCCTTACCTATACCTATTCAGCAAGCCCTAAATAGTTTACTTCAAAATATAAAGAAGAGAATGAAGATTTTATTTCATTGGGAAGTATAATATATTTGGCTAAAGAAATTGAACATAATATATACATAGATGATTATAAACCAGAAAATTATTCAAATTATGCTCGATTTATAAATCACCTTAGTGAATATATCTCCTGGACGGAACGGTAATTTTTTTACTCACTTGTATTAATGCTGTCCGAGGTTGCTACAAGTGAATCATGCCGTCTAGCAAAAAGGGGCCTCACAAGAGGGCAAAGAGGAGACGTATACGCCAAGGGAAGCCCGATGCGAATCCGGCACCGGGCTTGTTCCAATAGAGATGAATGAACCCGTTATTTCTCTTCCGTCCGGGCATTGAAGGAATCAAGCTCCGCCTGGCCTCGTGTCTGAATTTTCTGTACGGCCTGCTCCACATTCTGCTTGCCCGCTGCGATCGATTCGAGTTCTTCCCTTACGATCTCTGCGAACGATGTCCGGAATGCAGGCGGGACTTGGCGGATTTGCCGCTGTTCTTCTTCGCTCTGTGGTTTGACTTTATAGAATGCCTCCATCTCTTCAGGGTTGAAATGGCCGTAGCGGTCTTTATTGTATGCGATACGTGCCAGCAAATTACCCCCGTCTTTGGACCGAGATTTCGCTTTTGCCCATTCGTCGCCGTTGATGAACTTCACAAGCTCCCAGGCTGCTGCCTTGGCGGTAGAGTCGGCGCCGATGCCGTACATTTCAAACACCGTGATATCGTTCGCGGATTGCGGATTTACGGGATCGATCGGAACCGGTACGATTCCCCAACGCAGCGGCTCTTCCGGGGGAATGGAATTTTCCCTGATTTGGTTCATACCTTGCAAGTCCCCCGCTATAGAATCGCCCATGACGACCATGGCGGCTCTGCCCGATAGGAACGGATCATCGACCAGCATCCTGCTTAGATCAACCGCCACAGGAAAATAGACAGAATTGGAGTTCATGCTCCGCACAGTCAGCTTCGTTATCCGCTTCCAGCCGTCCGAGTCGAACAGCAATCGTGTCCCCGCAGCATCGATCAATGCGATCTGCTCGGTCTTGGCGATGCTCTCCATGAGCGCAAATATAGAACTATCGCTAGAGAATGGCTGAGTAAACCCGTATATCCGTTCTTCAGGGGAACCATCAACCGGAAAGCGCGCAGCTAAATCAAGCACTTGTTCCCAGGTCATCTTATCCTGGGACGGCGTAACCCCGTACCGCTCAAATAAGTCCTTGTTATAGTATAGGGCCCAACTCATAAATGTTGGGGACAGACCGTACAGCGTTCCGCGGCCCTTCATTTTAATCGCGTCGATAACTGGGGGATAAATCCCGTCCAGCGAAAACTTGTCCCGTTGAATCCATGGCGCCAAATCAATGAGCTTACCCGCAGCCGCTACCGTTTCGAATCTGACGGGACCAAGTTTCAGAACATCAGGCCGTTCTTTCGCGATATAGGCAAGCAATGCCTGTTCATTCTCTTTTGCCGTTAACTCGGGATTATACTCCGGCTCCTTGATGATGTGAAAATCGACATTCGGATATTTGAGTTGAAACTGCTCGCCGAACCGATTATAGAACTCCTCCTCCACTCCCGACTCGAATCCCGAATCGTACATGATTGTTAAGGTAACGGGCTTGTTCGGGTCGAAGGGCTCGGTATGCTTGTCGGCACAGCCTTGCAGGAGCAGGATTAAGCCGATGAGCAGCCATGCGATGTTCGGTTCGCGAAGCCGGTTCTTCATGGTCTTATTTTCCCTTCTTGGCCCATGCTTGATCTAGTTCAGACTGTAATTTCGTGTGAAGTCCGGTCAACATGGAATCAAGGCTCTGTTTGCCATTCAAGACGGATTTGAATGCCGCATCCCCTTCTTTCAGAAAAACTTGCCAGATGTCCGCCTGGTTCGGATCATACATCGTTTTGACCGGAGCCAGCTGGTAGAGGCCGCTAAGGTCGACTTTATTGTTCCACTTCTTGCAGCATTCGTTCGTCGGCACTCCTGACATGAATTCGCCATCCTTTAGGTACCCTTTGGCAGAATCGTCACTGTTAACGAACTCAATGAACTTCCAAGCCGCATCCGCATGCTTCGACTCGGCGCTAATGCCGAACATATGATTTGCTCCGTATGCCGAACTGATCGGACGGGCGGGATTCACTGGCTCGGATACAACGCCCCACTCGAACTTGATGTTTTGCAGCTTAATCGAGCGAAGAAAGAAAGAATCAGATACCGTCATTACCGCGTTGCCTGCTAGAAAGGCCTCTTTTTCCGTCGTGATTGCATTTTTTTTGGCAACCTTGAGCACCATCTCGAAGATCGGTTTCCACTTCTTGGTGTTGATGATTATGTTCTTGCCGCCCTTGCTGACATCCCGGTATGTCAGATTTATAGGAGCGTGCGATTGTGTCTGCCAAAGAGAATAAATGATAATCATAATCAAACCCTTCAACCTTATCCGAGCCCGCTTTGTTCTTGATTTCCGCGGCTAGATCCATCACTTCCGCCCAGCTCATTTTGTTTTTCGGGTACTTGATCTTGTATTTATCGAATAGGGTTTTGATATAAAACAGGCCTTTGGTCATAAATGTCGGCGAAAGCGTGTAGAGTTTGCCTTTTACTTTCATGGAATTCACCATATTTTGATTCAAATTGGCCAGCTTGATGGATTTGGATTGAGCAATATAGGGCTCTAAATCGATCAGTCTGCCCTCAGCCACATATTTCTCCAAGCTATCCTTATCGGGCAGCAGCAGATCCGGCTTTTCCTTATCCTCCAGCTTACGCAGTTCATCCCCCCGAAGCACCGATTTCCCGTTTGCGTTTAGTGTCCGGATGACCTTGACTTCAATATTCGGGTACTTGGCCGTAAATGCATCCCCGAACCTCTTGTTAAAGTCTTCTTGGGAGTAGTCCAACACCTTTAAGGTCACTTTCTCGCTGGCCGCTTCCGCATGGACAGGGAGCATAAGCAGAAGAACGCTGCAAATCAGCGTCCATGCCATCAGCTTTGTTTTCAATTCCAACTCCTCCTTCTTCTTGTATAAAAGCATGACCACGTTAAGGTAGCATACGGATTGTCCTGCCCGGTAGGGTCAAAATGTCCCGAGGTTGAAAGTTTGAAAAAGTCATGCGTGCCAGAGCTTTCTTTTTCGGTATTTTCATGGTACATATGAATTTAGAAATCTACTCCAACATAACATTCTATCAATTGGGGCTGTTTTTAATGGATTTGAACAACAAACGCCTTTCCAAGCTGGATGGGTTGGTGATCCTGGCACGCATCTTATTTTTTGTTTGGACTCTTCTTCTTTTAAAAAATGAATATTCGGGATCTTTTCTTACCATCGATGCCGTCCTATTCATTGTGTTATATCTTCAAGTTCCTATTATCTTGCTAGCATTTCGTTATCGGGCGTATATCATTGCCGATGTATTGATTACCGGCGGAGTTTCCATCTACTCCGCTATAGATCTCGGTTTTTACTTCATGTTCTTTCCGGCGGCGTTCACGATGGGGTATTTTCATAGAAATACGAAGAACTGGGTTGTGCCTATGCTTGCCATTGCGACTCCTCCTGTGGCAGCATGCTTCTCGCCGGATGCGTCTTGGGGAGCATCGGTGTTTGGCACTTTGTTTTTAGCGGCATGTATCTACCTCATTGGATCCGGTCTGCGCAAGCTCGGAGATGTTATACGCACGGCCAAGCGCAAACTTGCCGTCATTGAAGAGTAATACGACGTTATCGAAAAGCACCCTTTTCAGACGGAACGGACGCTGCGCTTGGAGGAGCGCTGCCAAGCGGCGCGCGAGACCACGAAGACGGTCTGTCACCTTTTTACGATAGCAGGGTCTGAGTTGGATGCGCTTCGCCAGCATGTCACTTCAGAAGATGGCATGAAGCGCTTAGAATCGCTGAGAGCATCCATCGTGGCAGAGCGGGATCAGCTTCAGGATCAGTTGCGGAGTTTGGAGCAGCCGGGATATGACCTGCCGCTAGAGGCCTTTATTGAAGCGGTCGCAGACGATTGGATCAGACAAGAGGGCGTTCCCGTATCCTTCCGAAAGCTTGGCAGCGCCTATCCGGTCGATCAGGACACGCAGCATTGCACCGTTGTGCATGGGAGGCATTGGCCAATGCCTGTTGGCACGGCCAAGCGGGTTCTATCCACATGATCCTGCAATATGCCCCGACGCATATCACGCTGCAGATAGAGGATAATGGAAAGCGGCTCGATTGGCTGCCATTCGGCTCGGATCTGTCTCCTGTGAAAGAGCGTCTGAACAAGCTGGGAGGCGATATGCATCTTTATACCGGTGTGGACGGAGAAACGGTAATGACCGTAACGGTACCGAGCGAAGCGGCAGCCTCTGTCGAACGGATTGAGATTGTCGTATTGGGAGATCCCCCTGCATGGCGCGAGCAGGTCGCAAGTCTTTTGAACGAAGAACGGGATTTCCGGGCCGTCACGGCGGAGCATGAGGATCAAGCGGCAGAACTCGTAGAGCATACGCAACCCGATATCGTCTTGCTGTCCGTAGATTGGGATGGGACAGACAGGAGAGATTGGATAGGACGCCTCAGGAAAAAAGGGAAGGGAAAAGACATCCGCGTTATCGTTATCGTTAACGAAGGGGAGGAACGTGTTAAGGCGGTGCAGGCGCTTCGCGGCGCGGTTGACGGATATGCATCGCAAGAGGCTGGCGCGAAGGAATTAGCCGCTACCATCCGATTCGTTCATTGCGGCGGCAAGATGATTACGCAAGGAGGGCATGAACCGGCAGGCCAACAAAGGGGAGGCGCACACGCCCCAACCGTTCGCGTATCAAGTGAAAATCCGTTCTCGTTGACAAGCCGGCAGATGGATATTATGAAAGGATTAATGCAAGGGCTTCGTTATAAGGCCATTGCGTCCTGGCTGCATCTGTCGGAACGTACGGTACGGAATTACATGCCTTCTATTTATGCGAAGCTGAATGTAAGCAACCGTGATGAGGCGATGGAGAAGGCGAGGAAGGAATCGTTGATATCCTGAAGGCAGGCCTGTGCGGATATGCATAGGCCCTGCTCATTTTACAATTCCTGGAACCGATTTTCGAAGCCGGTCTCCAGGATGGCTCTTTTGGCCATCGATGCCAACTATTTGTCATGACGCCGAATGGGAAGGATGCTCCTTCGCCTTACGGGCCGCTGGTAGGTTCGTGACGATGACCCCGCCGAGGATGGCGATGCCGCCGAGCACATGATAGTAGCCTAAGCTCTCATGCAGGAACAGGACGCCGGCGATGATCGTAATCAGGGTTGCGATATGGCTGAACACGCTCATTTTGGCCGCCTCGAGGACGGACAAGGCATAGTTCGACAAGAAGGACGTAACCAAGGAAGAGAGGAGACCTAGATAGAGTACGGACAGCAGATACCGCCCATCTGCCATCGGGACCCACCATGATGACAAGGTGCCCTCGACAAGATGGCGGCCGATGGACAGCCCGTTGAATGCGATGAAGCCGAAGCAGGTCATCACGTAGGTCAGCAGCAGCAGCGAATACGCCTTGGTCAAGGAGCGCGCGAAAATATTGTACAGCGCGGCGCACAGGGCCGACAGCAGAATAAGCGAGATTCCGATCAGGCTGAAGCTGGCTCCGCTCATTCCTCCCATGAGCAGCATGAAGATCACGCCAACGGACGATACGGCCAGCGCGATCTTTTGCATAAAGGAGGAGCGCTCGCGCAGCAGGACAGATGCCAGAAAGACGGTCATAATCGGCACGGTCGCCTGGACGATGCCGGCTTCGGACGAAGTCGTGAAGACGAGGCCGAAGGTCTGAAAGACAAAGAACCCGGTTGGATAGAGCAGCGCCAGCGGCATGATTTTGAGCAGATCGGACCAGCGGATGGAAAAGGACGGCCGCTTCACGGCGAGAATCAGCGTGGCGGCGGCAAACGCAATCGTAAACCGGTGGGCCAGCAAATCAAGCGGATTGGCACTCTCCAGCGCTATCGTGACAAATAGGAATGAAAAGCCGATAATACAAGCATAGATAAGCGCGGCGGCGTAAGCTTTAATCAAGGGTTGCTTCATAGTTGGTTCCCTCCTGTCTGGTGGCTTTATTGTACGGAGCGGGACTAGAGGCAACAATATCCGTATTCGCATTCTGTACCGGTACAGAGAGGAGGGGAACCGTGAAGAAATATGAAGCCATCATGCGGGACATCAAGCGGCGGATCGAGGATCTTTCCCTGCGGCCGGGGGAGAAGCTGCCATCGATTCGCGCCTTGGCGCAAGCTTATCAATGCAGCAATAGCACGGTGATCCAGGCGCTGCAGGAGCTGGAGAAGGAGCATGTCATCTACTCGATTCCGCGCAGCGGTCATTATGTCGTGAATAAGGCACAGCCGCAGATGGCCGAGGATGAGGAAGGCTTTGACTTTGCCGCCTCCGCGCCCAATGTGCGGCAGTTTCCGTATGTTCATTTTCAGCATTGCATCAATCAGGCGATCAATCTGTATCAGGATGATTTTTTCGTATACGGCACGCCGAACGGGCTGCCGTCCCTCATTCGGGCGGTGCGCCCCCAACTGGAGTCGTGTCAGGTCTTTGCGAACGAGCGCAATATCGTCATTACGTCCGGAGTTCAACAGGCGCTGGCCCTGCTGAATGCGATGCCTTTGCCGAACGGGAAGACGAAGGTCGTCGTCGAGCAGCCCGGATATCATCTGTTCCTGGCGCATCTGAAGCTTCACCACACGCCGGCCCTCGGCGTGGAGCGGACGGCACGGGGGCTCGACCTTGCCCGTCTGGAAGCGTTGTTCAAGCGCGGGGATGTCCGCTATTTTTACACGATGCCCCGCTTTCACAATCCGTTGGGGACCTCGTTGAGCAATGCCGACAAGCAGCGGATTGTCGAGCTGGCCGACCGGTACGACGTCTATATTATCGAGGATGATTATTTGGCTGATTTCGAGCAGGATGCGGGCCAGATGCCGATGTACTACTACGATACGAATCAGCGGGTCATCTACTTGAAAAGCTACTCCAAAATCATGTTCCCCGGACTTCGCGTCGGCGTCGCCGTGCTGCCGGATGCGCTTGTCGGCGCCTTCCAGCAGCACAAGCTGACGACCGATATCGACAGCTCGATGATCTCCCAGGCCGCTCTGGAGCTCTACATCACCAGCGGCATGTTCTGGCGCCACCGCGCCGAGGTGAGGGAATCGTATATCAGCAAATCAAGGCGGCTGTATGCTTCCTTAAGCAAGCATGTCGAGCCGTTCCTGAAGCCGGGGACGTTCGTGCATCCGCCGTCCGTCTGCATGAAGGCGCATATCGTGCTGCCGAACCGGATCGATATGGGGGCGCTGCTGCGCAAGCTTCGGCAGCGGCATGTCTATGTGGGGGACATGAAGGAGCATTATCTGGAGAGCTGCTACCCCGAGAAAATCATGAAATTGAATGTCTCCAAAGTGCCGGAGGAACGGATCGAAGCGGGCGTTGCTCTGATTGCCGACGAATTGAGCAGGGGGCTGCGCGGATGATTTAGTACAGCGAAGCAAGCCTTCGCAGATGAATTTCCCGGTATCCGAATGAACCGGCCCAAGCCCGCTCCCAAATATAGACTGAAGAACGAAGGCGTGAATTTCGCTCCGCCTCTTCTTGATCGGCGGTGCAGTTCCGAAAAAAATAAGTCCCGGAAATGATAAAAATCATTTGACACCGTTTCCAAAATAGAATAAACTGTGAACTAAGTTAATGATGTTGCGGAGACATGGAGATCTACTTGCAGACGCGCTGATCGCTCTCGAATTGGAGAGTTATCGCGCGGATGGATAGGTAGGTCTTTTTTGCGTTCCCGTCGAATAATGCTATTGATTGACTAGAAGTGAAGGGGGACTTGGAATGTCGGCATTTTGGGGGGAACTGATTGGGACGATGATTTTGATTGCGCTTGGAGGAGGTGTATGTGCGGGCGTATCCTTGAAACGGTCCTATGCGGCGAATTCGGGCTGGATCGTGACCGCGATGGGCTGGGGCCTGGCCGTCGCGATGGCGGCTTATGCGGTCGGTCCGATCAGCGGGGCGCATCTGAATCCGGCGCTTACGGTAGGGATGGCTCTGATCGGCACGTTCCCTTGGGCGGATGTGCCCGCCTATATCGCGGCGCAGCTTCTCGGAGCTATGGCGGGAGCGGTCCTCGTGTATTTGCATTATTTGCCGCATTGGAAGCTGACGGAGGACGCGGCCGCCAAGCTGGGCGTATTCGCGACAGGTCCCGCGGCGCCGCATCTTTTCGGAAATCTGATGAGCGAGATTATCGGGACGTTTATTCTCGTTCTCGGCATTTTGGCGATTGGCGCCAATGAGCTTACCGCCGGGCTCGGCCCGTTCATTGTCGGCTTTCTTATTGTGAGCATCGGCTTGTCGCTGGGCGGAACGACCGGGTACGCGATCAATCCCGCGCGCGACCTCGGCCCGAGAATTATGCATATGCTGCTTCCGATTCCGGGCAAGGGCGGCTCCAATTGGGCATATGCCTGGGTTCCTGTCGCAGGCCCGGTGATTGGGGGCGCATTGGGCGGACTTTTCTACAAAACGGTGTTCCTTGGGCAAGCCGACACCCTCATCTGGGTGGTATCCGGGATCGTCCTCGTCATCGCGGTCATCGCATTGCTCACTTCCCGGCGAGGCGGAAAAGTATCGGCCCAGGCGAAATTATAGGGGCTTCCGTGCAGGTCATGGCGCAGTTCATTATATGGAATGGAGGAATCGGTGATGGAGAAGTATATTTTATCGATTGATCAGGGGACGACCAGTTCCAGGGCGATTTTGTTCAACAGATCCGGCGAGATTATTCATATGGCCAAAAAAGAGTTTACACAAATTTTCCCTGAACCGGGGTGGGTCGAGCATAATGCGCAGGAGATCTGGGGAACCGTGCTCGCCGTCATTGCGACTTGTCTGATTGAATCGGGCGTGAAGCCGGGCCAGATCGCCGGCATCGGCATTACGAATCAGCGCGAGACGGCGGTCGTCTGGGATAAGGAGTCAGGCCGCCCTGTCTATAATTCGATTGTATGGCAATCGCGGCAGACGAAGGCGATCTGCGACGAACTTCAGGCGGCAGGACATAGTGAGCTGTTCCGCTCCAAGACCGGGCTGCTGATCGACTCTTATTTTTCCGGCACGAAGGTGAAGTGGATACTTGATCATGTCCCGGGCGCCCGGGAGAGAGCGGAACGCGGGGAGCTGCTGTTCGGCACGATCGATACATGGCTGATCTGGAAGCTGACCGACGGGGAAGCGCACGTGACGGATTACAGTAACGCATCCCGCACGCTGATGTACAACATCCATGAGCTGAAATGGGACGACGAGCTGCTGGAAATTCTGGACATTCCGAAGCAGATGCTGCCTGAGGTGCGTTCCTCCTCCGAGATCTACGGCCAGACGGCCGATTATCATTTCTTCGGGGAACGGGTTCCGATTGCCGGCATCGCCGGAGACCAGCAGGCCGCCCTGTTCGGGCAAGCTTGCTTCAAGCCGGGAATGGCCAAAAACACGTACGGAACCGGGTGCTTCATGCTTATGAATACGGGCGATCAGGCCGTTCAATCCTCTCATGGATTGCTGACGACCATTGCATGGGGAATCGACGGCAAGGTGGAATATGCCCTCGAAGGAAGCGTATTCGTGGCCGGTTCGGCGATCCAATGGCTGCGCGATGGCCTGCGCATGTTCAAAGACGCCGCCGACAGCGAGCAATATGCGAGCCGCGTCGACTCGACTGATGGCGTATACGTCGTGCCGGCCTTCGTCGGACTGGGGACGCCATATTGGGACAGCGAAGTGAAGGGCGCCATCTTCGGCTTGACGCGCGGCACGTCGAAGGAGCATCTGATTCGGGCGACGCTGGAGTCTCTCGCATATCAGACGCTGGATGTGCTTCAGGCGATGGAGGCCGATTCTTCGATTGAATTGACGACGCTGCGCGTAGACGGGGGAGCGGTGCATAATAATTTCCTGATGCAGTTCCAGAGCGATATGCTGGACGTGCCGGTGGAACGCCCGCAAGTCAGCGAGACGACCGCGCTGGGAGCCGCCTATCTGGCCGGGCTTGCGGTCGGTTACTGGGAGAGCCGGGAGGAGATTTACTCGCTCTGGAGCATCGAGCGCGACTTCCAACCGGCGCTGCCGCAGGAGCGGCGGGAAGCCTTGTACGCAGGCTGGAAGACCGCCATTGCGGCGACCAAAGCATTCAAGTAAAGCCGGGGATAGCGGGGATAACAGGGACACCGGACATATCAGGGACACCGGGGATATCACGGAGATCATCGCAAAATCGTGGAATTTATGGATTCAGCCGGGGAAATCGGATATATCGTTCATGTCGAAATCATTGCGCACAAGTTAATAAAATCAATCAGTTGGAGAACGGGGGGGAACTGCAATCGCATGACAGTCTGTGGTGTTGTTGCAGTTTTTTCTATCGGCGAGACAGCCAATATTTCATTTACTGCAGCGAGGGGGTTCACCTATGACAACTGCAACATTCTCTTCTGCGCATCGGGAGCGGATCGCGCATGCGCTGGGCCAGACGCCGCTGGACGTCATCGTCATCGGCGGCGGCATCACCGGAGCGGGCATCGCGCTTGATGCGGCGACCCGCGGACTGACGACGGCCTTGTTCGAGATGCAGGATTTCGCGGCCGGAACGTCCAGCCGTTCGACGAAGCTGGTGCATGGCGGGCTCCGGTATTTGAAGCAGTTCGATATTAGCACGGTAGCCGAGGTCGGCAAGGAACGGGCCATCGTCTATGAGAACGGACCCCATGTGACGACTCCGGAATGGATGCTGCTGCCGATTCACCGCGGCGGGACCTTCGGCAAATTCAGCACCGGCATTGGCTTGCGCGTCTACGACTTCCTTGCCGGAGTCAAGCATAGCGAGCGCCGGCGCATGCTGTCCGCGCAGCAGACGATAGAGCGTGAACCGCTGCTGAAGCGGGAAGGCTTGCTGGGCGGCGGTTATTACGTAGAATACCGGACGGATGACGCGCGCTTGACGATCGAAGTGATGAAGGAAGCCGTGCGCCACGGAGCGTTGGCGCTGAACTATATGAAGGCCGACTCCTTCCTCTATGAGAATGGGAAGCTGCACGGCGTGCGCGTCGTGGATCAGGCGGACGGCAAGGAATATGAGTTCTATGGCAAGACGATTATTAATGCGGCGGGCCCATGGGTGGATGAGCTTCGCGAACGGGATCATTCCAAGACGGGCAAGCATTTGCAATTGTCCAAAGGGGTGCATCTTGTCATCGACCAGGAGAAGTTCCCGCTCAAGCAAGCGATCTATTTCGATACGCCCGACGGGCGGATGGTCTTCGCGATTCCGCGTGAAGGCAAAACGTATGTCGGCACCACCGACACGTTCTATAAGGGCGACCCCGCCCATCCCGTCATGACGAAGGAAGACCGCGATTATATTATGGACGCTATCGCGTTCATGTTCCCGTCGGTGCGGCTGACCGCCGGCGATATCGAGTCGAGCTGGGCCGGGGTCAGACCGCTCATCTATGAAGAAGGAAAGAGCGCGTCCGAGATCTCGCGCCGGGATGAAATCTGGCAGTCGCCTTCCGGCCTGATCACGATCGCCGGCGGCAAGCTGACCGGATACCGCAAGATGGCGGAGACGGTCGTCGATCGCGTCATGCAGCGGCTGGTTAAGGAACACGGACGCCCGTTCGTGCCAGTCAAGACGAAGCAGATGCCGATCTCCGGCGGCCATGTCGGCGGCTCCTCCGCCTTTCCGGGCTTCGTGGAGGCGAAGAAAGAGGAGGGCGTGCGCCGCGGTCTGGATGCGGCGCTGGCCCAGCGTTGGGCTCGCATGTACGGCTCGAATGCGGACCGCCTCTTCGCGCTCGCGGAGCGATACCGCGACGAGGCCGCATCCGGCGGCCTTCCGCTCGAAGTCCTCGTGCCGCTCGCATACGCGGTCGAGGAAGAGATGGCGCTCAAGCCGGCCGATTTCTTCATTCGAAGAACCGGCGCCTTGTTCTTCAACATCGACTGGGTCCGGCAATGGAAGGAGCCGGCCATCGAGTGGATGGCCGCTCACCTGGGCTGGACGCCGGAGCAAAAGGCGAGCGGTGCCGCAGAGCTGGACCGCTATCTGCATGAAGCGGTCGTTCCGCAAGCGGAAGCGGCAGGGGAGCAATAGGGGGGCAGATGGGGACAGGCAGGGGAGCCAAGGGAAGCTCGGGGATGCCCAGGGAGACTCAGGGAACTCAGGGAAACTCAGGGGAACCATGGGAGAATCAAGGAAGCCCAGGGAAACCCAGGGAGTCTCAGGGGAACCTGGGGAACCAAGGGGATAGGGGGAAGTGGCGACTTGTCCGGGGGCCGGGAACTGCCCCCCCATTATCCCAAGGCGCATCGAGCGGCTCGGTAACGCTTCGGCAAAGCTGTAAAAGTGCAGCAATTGCATGTCGGCGTCTATGTCGTGATCGGATTGATGCAAAAGTGCAGGAATTTCCGCCTTATCGATTGAAGAGAAGACAAAATAGGATGAAAAGATGTAGTTTTGCAGGAAGTTGGGCAAAAATCTGCTTTCCTAGCATAAATTGATGCAGCTATGCAGGATTTTTACACAACTGGGCCGACCAGACTTCTGCGCACAAATCAAACCTTAGAGCGAATCTGACCGACGGGGATAGACGAGAACAAATTCGCCACGTTGAACCTGAGCAACTGGGATAGAGCAGAGCAACTTGCCACGTCGAACCTGACCAACTGGAATAAAGCAGAACAAATTCGCCACGTCGAACCTGAGCAACTGGGATAAAGCAGAGCAACTTGCCACGTCGAACCTGACCGATCGGGATAGACCAGAGCAGCCTCGCCCCCCCCACAAATTAAAGCCGTCCCGGAACAGCGCCAAAAAACACCCGCTAAGGGTGTTTTTTGTTGTCCGGCCTGTATGAATCCCACTGGGTTACGCCTGCAATGTCGAATTTATGTCACTCCCAGGGAAGGCATTTTGCTCAAAATGTATGAGAAGGAAAAAGAAATGATTGCAACAACTAATATCATTAGTTATTATGCTAATATAATTAGTTAAGCAATCGGAGGTGATTGCCGTGCGCGTAACCCGCCATGAGCATATCTATCAATTAACGTGGTTCCCGGGACTGTTCCCCGTCAATGTCTATCTGGTCGAAGAAGAGAACGAGCTTACCTTGATCGATGCCGGGCTGCCCCTTAGTCTGAAGGGCATCCTGAGCACGGCCGCGAAGCTGGGCAAGCCGATTACCCGCATCCTCTTGACGCATGCCCATGATGATCATGTCGGTTCGCTGGATGCATTGAAGGCGGCCTTGCCGCAAGCGGAGGTATCGATTTCGCAGCGGGATGCCAAGCTGCTGCGCGGTGACCGCTCGCTGGAGCCGGGGGAGCCCGGGACGCCGATTTGCGGCGGGGTGCCGTCCTCGGTCAAGACGGCGCCGGATCGGCTGCTGCGCGACGGCGATCGCATCGGCTCTTTGCTTGCCGTGGCGGCGCCGGGACATACGCCGGGGCTGATGGCCTTCCTCGACACGCGCAGCCGGGCTCTTATTGCCGGAGATGCCTTTCAGACGCAGGGCGGCGTGGCCGTCTCCGGCAAGATGAAGCTGCGGTTCCCGTTCCCGGCGTTCGCTACCTGGAACCTAGGGGAATCTATCGCGAGCGCCCGCAAGCTGCGCGCACTGGAGCCGACTCTGCTGGCGGCCGGCCATGGGCCGATGCTGCCGCAGCCGGCGGCGGCAATCGATAAGGCCATTCAAGAAGCAGAACATGTATGGAGGAATCAGCATCATGCCAAGGAAATCCATTGATCGATCATTAATTGTGCACACCGCCGCAGAGATTGCCGATGCGGACGGCCTCAGCCAGGTGACGCTGGCCGCGGTTGCGGAGCGGCTCGGCATCAAGTCGCCCTCGCTGTACAATCATGTCCAGGGACTCCCTGGCCTGCGCACCGGGCTGGCGCATTACGGCCTGCTGGAGCTGAGAGAGTCGCTGGCGCGCGCGGCGGTCGGGAAGTCGGGCGAAGCGGCCATCGACGCGATCGGGTTCGCTTACGTCAACTTCGTCCGCCAGCATCCGGGGGTATACGAAGCGACGATGTCGCCGCCGGATTTCAACGATCCGGATATTCAAGCCGCATCCGACTCGATATTGGAGCTGCTGCTCGATGTGCTTGGCGCATACAAATACGAGCAGGCCGACGCCTTCCATGTCGTGCGCGGTCTGCGCAGCCTGCTGCATGGCTTCGCCACGCTGGAGATGAAGCAGGGCTTCCGCATGGAGCTGGAGCGGGACGAGAGCTTAAAGCGGATGCTTCATACGTATGTGCGCGGGCTGGAAGCAGCGGGCCCGGGAACGAAGTGAGCTGCCCGGTTCTGCTGGCTGAAGACGAACTCCTGCAGACAGGCGAGGTGCAGGCAGACTCACGAGCAGGGCACAGGGTGAGGGCGGGCTCGCGAACAGGCGGCAAGGTACATGCAGACTTGCACATGGGCCGCTGCGGGGAGCTTGAGGAATTTGCGGCGAGGTCGTGCACGTCGCGCATCCGGCACTGCGGCCTGAATTGCGATATAATCGGTAGAGTGAGTTACAGATTCAGGCAATGACAGGAATCGGGAGAATGCGATGACGTATACGATACAATTATCCGTGCGTTCGCTGGTGGAGCATGTGTTCCTGAGCGGCAGCATCGACAGCGGCTTTCGGGCCGCCAGTTCGATGACGGACGGGACGAAGGCCCATCAGCGGGTGCAGGAAAGCTATGGAGAGACGGACCAAAAGGAAGTGTATTTGAAGGCCGACATCCGATACGGCGATCTGTGCTTCCAGATCGACGGCCGCTGTGACGGCCTGCTTCTGTCCGGCGAGGAGACGATAGACGAGATCAAGTCGACATCGGGGGACATCAGCCTGATTACGGAGGATGCGTATCCCGTGCACTGGGCGCAAGCTTGCTGCTACGCCTATATGTACGCGAAGGAGCATGGCCGCGAGCGGATGGCGGTGCAGCTTACCTACGTCCATGTCCGCACGGAAGAGGCGAAACGGTTCAAGCGGGTGCTGACCTTCGCCGAGCTGGAGGCCTTCGTGCTGGACGTTATCGAACGGTATGCGCCTTACGCGGCGATGCGGCGGGATCATGAGCTGCGGCGGCAGGAGAGCATCCGGGAGCTGCCGTTCCCGTTCGACGCGTACCGGGCAGGGCAGCGGAAGCTGGCCGGAGCCGTATATACGTCGATCGCGCAGGGCAGCGGCCTGTTCGCCATGGCGCCGACCGGCATCGGCAAGACGATGTCGACCTTGTACCCTGCGGTCAAGGCGATGGGGGAAGGGCTGATCCGGCGGATTCTCTATATTACGGCCAAGACGACGACGCGCACGGCTGCCGAGGATGCCTGCGAGCGGATGGCGTCGAAGGGACTGATCATGCAATCGGTTACGTTGACGGCCAAGGATAAAATCTGCTTCCAGGAGGAGACCCGCTGCCAGCCGGATTATTGCGAATATGCCGATGGCTATTATGACCGGATTAACGGGGCGATCATGGATATTTTGACTCATGAGACGCAGATGACCCGCCCGGTCATTGAGCAGTACGCCCGCAAGCACCGGGTATGCCCGTTCGAATTTTCGCTCGACCTTGCGTATGCGGCCGATGCGGTCATTTGCGATTATAATTATGTGTTCGATCCCCGCGTCTCGATGAAGCGGTGGGCGGAAGAGCAGAAGAAGGAGACGGCGCTCCTGATCGATGAGGCGCATAATCTGGTCGATCGGGCGCGGGAGATGTATTCGGCCGAGCTGGTCAAATCCGCGTTCCTGCAGCTGAAGCGCGAGTTCAAGGAAGTGAACCGCGCGATTCACGACGCGGCCCAGGCGGTGAACGCCTATTTCATCGCCCTGCGGAAGCGGTGTGCGGAACAGGGCGGCCTGACGGACATGGAGCTGCCCGAAGATCTGCTTTCGGTGTTGGACCGATTCATCGCCCAAACCGAACCGGTCCTGCTGAGCGGCGGGGGAACGCCCGCCCACGCGATGCTGCTGGACGCGTATTTCGCGGCGTCAAGCTTCATCCGCATTGCGAAGCTCTACGATGAGCGGTTCACGACGTACGCTGAAGTCGAACGGAATGAGGTCCGGCTGAAGCTGTTCTGTCTCGATCCGTCCTTCCTGCTCGCTCAGGCGGGCAAGCGGTACCGCTCGATTATCCGCTTCTCTGCGACCTTGACGCCGATGTCATATTATATGGACCTGCTGGGCGGCGATCGGGAAGAGGACTACACGCTCTCCCTGCCTTCGCCGTTCGCCCAGGAGCAGTGGGATGTACGGCTGCACCCGCTGTCGACCCGGTACCGGGATCGGGAACGGACGAAGCTTCCGCTCGTGCAGACGATTTGGGGCGTGGTAGAGGAGCGGAGCGGCAATTATTTGGTGTTCTTCCCTTCGTATCCGTACTTGCAGGAGGTATACGAAGCCTTCATCGCGGAAGGCAGCCCGGTCGATACGCTTGTGCAGGAGGCGGGGATGACAGAGGAGGAGCGGGAGCGGTTCCTGGATGCTTTCCAGCCGGATCGGACAGGCACGCTGGTCGGGTTCGCCGTGCTTGGCGGCGTCTTCTCGGAAGGGGTAGACCTGCAGGGAGACCGGCTGACGGGCGTCATCGTCGTCGGCGTCGGCCTGCCTCAGCTAGGTCTGGAGCGGAATATCATTCGCGACTACGTCAACCGTACGGGGAAAAACGGGTACAACTATGCCTACGTCTATCCCGGGATGAACAAGGTGCTTCAGGCCGGAGGGAGGCTGATCCGCTCGGAGCGGGACACCGGGACGCTCGTGCTGATCGACGACCGGTTCCTCCAGCCGCCTTACCGGCAATTGCTGCCGGAGGAGTGGATGAATTACCGGCTTCCCGGTACGGATAAGCCGGATATCGAGTAAACCAAGCAAGCCGGGTGATCGCCTTGCATCGACGGTCATCCGGCTTATTTGCCGTGGTAAGCAAGCAATACATTTCATTTCAACAAATGACGGTAACGGCTCTCCAGATAGCTCATCAGCTCCTGGGCAATCACCTGATGGCCCTGTTCGTTCGGGTGAATTCCGTCGGCGCACAGATAATTCCGGTAATCGAATGCCCGCAGGAACGCGCCTCGAACATCGATCCAGCGCGTATTCATCTCCTCGGCCACGCGGATGATGGCGGCATTGTAGCGTTCATGCCACCAATAAATCCGGCTGACGCTGCCCAGCCAGGATAAGATGTTCGCGGCGGCGGAGTCGTCGTTCTTGCTGATCCACCGGAAATACCGATCGGCATCCAGCGGCGGCAGGGACATCAGCACCGGAATGATCCCGTGATCCTTCAAGGTGCGGATCATGTCCTTCAACGTCTGCGTGTAGCGATCCAGATCGGTGTTCGGCTCATGAAGCTCCCCGGGCTGCCGGGCGATTTTGTCCCAATCGAAATCGCAATCATTGCCCCCGAATTCCAGCAGCACGATATCCGGGCGCCGGCTCAGGACATCCTGCTTCAGCTTCTCGGCTCCCTTCGTAACGAGGCAGCCGAATCGTCCCGCGTTCGTCACGATTCCGTTCAGGCGGCGTTGAACGAGCTGCCCGAAGCTGTCGGCGAGCTTGGCGTATCTGCCCTTCTCTTCATCGTACACGATCCCCTTCGCAATCGAATCGCCGTACAGGACGATATTGCATGGCTTTTCCATTTCCAATCAAACCTCCCGTGAATTAGTATCCGGATATCCCGTCTTATTTATGATTGACGCGTGACCGCGCATTGTATGAGTTAACAAAAGTTTTTATGTAGTAATGAAAACTACATAATGTTATATATGTATTATATCATGTGATTTGAACAAGTAAATAGAAGAGTTTTTTGCATTGTAGCCTCTTGTCTTGGGCATATGGTAGTATGGAGAAATGAACGGAACAGCATCATCAGTTGCGCCCCCAGGCATGAAGGAGAGGAAGACATGGAAGACGCAACCTTGAAGGAGCATATCGAAGCCCTGTACCGGGGCATCGCGGCGATGCCGGATATCGAGCCGGCGGAGATCCCGAAGCTCGATCTGTACATGGATCAGGTCATTACATTGTTCGAAAGCGTGCTGGAGCCCACGAAGCGGCATCCCGAGGACAAGCTGCTAACGAAGACAATGATCAATAATTACACCAAGGACAAGCTGCTGCTTCCGGCGAAGAATAAGAAGTATTCTCCCGAGCATATCATTCAAATGGCGCTGATCTATCATTTAAAGCAGTCGCTGTCGATCAGTGACATCAAGGCGCTGTTCCAGGGCACGCTTCATCGGGAGGATGTGGACGGATGGAAGGTATACGAGCAGTTCCTCCGGCTGAAGGAAGAGCAGGCTCCTCAACTGGAGCAAGCCGTGGCGGCCCAGACCGAAGCGGTGGCGGCGGCCGGGGAGAGTCAGGCCTTCACGCTGCTGGCCGTATTGAACTTCATTCATCAGGCGAACACGTATAAGCGTCTGGCCGAGAAGCTGATTGACGATCTGGAGAAGCGCATGGCGAAGGACAAGGATAAGGACAAAGAGAAGGGCAAAAAGTCCTCCTGATTCGCTATACCGGACTGCCGCCCGGAATGCGGCAACCTACACCACGAAGAAGTTCAGGAGGGAACGATGTTCAGGGATCGCAAAACATTATACTATTTGGGCCTGTTCACCGCGGGGCTGCTGCTGTACAAGCTGGTGGAGAATATTGGGGGCGTTCTGCATTTTTTCTCCACGCTGATGTCCCTGATGACGCCTTTTTTCATTGCGTTTTTTATCGCTTATTTGCTCCGGCCGCTGGTTAACGCGCTGGAGGCGAAGCTGTTCTCCCGGTAGCGGCTGCGCAGGCTGTACAGCATTCTTATCGTCTATACGCTGTTCCTCGGACTCATCTTTTTCGGAATCACGGTCATCACCCCGAGAATTATTGACAGCGTAAGCACGCTGCTCGCGGGCTTGCCCCAGTATATCGCGGGGACGGAGCAGTGGATACGCGGCCATGTTCTGGAGCAGGAATGGTTCGCCCAATCCGGTTTTGACGCCAAGCTGGGGGAGTTCCTCTCGTCCGCTTCCAGTCAGATCAGCGAGTTCGTCCGGCTCATCCTGAACAATTTGTTGTCCGGCCTGTTCTCGATAACGACGACGCTGCTGAATCTCGTCATCGGCTTCATCGTCTCGATTTATCTGCTCAAGGACAAGGAAGTGATCGGCCGCAGCGCGCAAAAGATTCTGGTCGCCCTGTTGGGACAGGGACGGGCGGCATCGGTGATTGAGTTCGTGAAGCGGATTGACACGACCTTTTCCCAATATTTTGTCGGGGTCATTTTGGATGCGATGATTATCGGCTCGATCGTTTTTCTGGGGCTGCTTGTTCTGCAATCGCCATTCGCGCTGCTGGCCGCCCTCGTCGTGGCGATCACGAATGTCATTCCCTATTTCGGCCCGTTCATCGGCATGCTGTTCGTCGGCCTGATTACCTTGCTCGTGTCCCCGATGCAGGCGCTGTGGAATGTGCTCTTTATTTTCATTATCCAGCAGTTGGACGGCTATTATATCGGCCCAAAGGTCATCGGGAACAAGGTGGGCATCGGCCCGCTGTGGATTATTTTCGCGATTATTATCGGGGGCGGCTTCTTCGGGCTGCTCGGCATGTTCATCGCGGTGCCCGTGGTGGCGGTCATCAAGACCGCATTCGACTCCTATATCGAGCGCCGCTTGTCGTCGAAGTAACCCGGTTGTTTTTGCAGATGGGATACAATATTAAGGTGCCTTCTAGCGGGTTAGGAGCGGATTCCAATGAAAAGATGGGTTGGTCTGGCTGCGCTCTTACTTATAGGTTTGGCGGCAGCCTTATTGTTTCGTCCGGAAGCAGAGTCGGCCGAAGAATGGTTGAGGCATCAGGGATTTGATGCCGAGCTGCTGCATCGGGAGACCAGGCCAGGAGACATCGATATTATCGTTTTTCATGATTTGAATCTGAAAGAGATGAATATCGCCTTTTTACAATCAAGCGGGTGGAAAAGAAACGGGGTGGTACGCAGCGACTTCCCCCTTACCGTTCCTCCCGAATCGATAAGCTATAAATATTCCCGCCTCCCGCTCGGCAGCACTCACCTTGCCGTACTGTACGGCCTCGTCACCGATCCGGATGTCGGCGCCGTGGAGGTTCGCATTCCCCGCCACCAACAAGAAGAGGCCATGGATATCAAGATTGCGCCGGTCATCCGATCGTCAGATGAGGCGGTCTGGTATATCGTGCTGGAAGAAGAGCTCACCGGCGCGCAATCAGTCAAGATACAACTGCATGGACTCAAAAAGCAGGCTGTTTCTCTTTTCCTATAAGGGGGGGCAGCTCCTTTTTTTGGAGTTTGACATCGGTTAGCTGTGAAAATATAATTAGGTTACCAAATAAATAGGTTGCCTAACTAATTTAAATTTTAGGTAACGAGGGGGTAAACGAGATGCATGAGGAGGGAACGACAACCGAGCGGCTGATGAGGGCCTTCAAGCTGTTCAACAAGGCGGAATGGCATCGCCGTTCGATTGAAGGACATAAGCCGAGCGAACTGCATGTCATGATGGTTCTCATGCGTACGATAAAGCGGGATAAGCAAGGGCTGATGGTATCCGAGATCAGCAGCATGCTGCATGTCACTTCACCGACGATTACGCAATTAATCAAGGGCATGGAGAGCAAGGGGCTTGTCACCCGGAACGCCGATCCCGAGGATCGGCGGGTCATACGGATTGCGCTGACCGACAAAGGCATCGCGGTAACGAAAAAGGCGAAAGCCGTCATGACGGAATATTTCAACGGGCTGATTGAGTACCTGGGTGAGGAGGACAGCGAGAAGCTGGCCGAGCTGCTCAACAAAGTGTATACGTATTTTCAAGACAATCCTCCAATCCCTTGGAGGGAGATAGAGAAGCGCACGAGTGGAGATGATCATGAATGATGAAATTATTCCGCTTCCTGAAGCCGTTCCGGCTTCCGGTGGCATTCGTGCTGGGGCTGGTTTTCTTCCAGTCGCTGGCCGAGCTGTATCTGCCGACGCTGATGTCGGATATCGTCGATATCGGCATTGTTAGCGGAGATACGGCTTATATTTGGAAAATGGGCGGGTGGATGCTCCTGGTCGCCGCAGGGGGCACGTTATGCGCCATCGCGGGCAGCTACTTGTCCGCGAAGGTGGCGTCCGGCTTCGGCCGCAATCTGCGGCGGCGCCTGTTCACCCATGTGGAGAACTTCTCGCTGCAGGAGTTCGACAAGATTGGGACGGCATCCCTGATTACCCGGACGACCAATGATATTACCCAGGTTCAGCAGGTGCTGGTCATGATCCTCCGGATGATGATCAGCGCGCCGATGATGTGTATCGGCGGCATTATTATGGCGGTGTCGAAGGATGCGAAGCTGACGCTCGTGCTGGCGGTCGTCATTCCGGTGCTGGCCTTGGCCATTTTTGCCGTAGCCGGCAAAGGGATTCCGCTCTTCAAGGCGATGCAGAAAAAGCTGGATAAGCTGAACCTTGTCCTGCGCGAAAATCTGACTGGAATCCGGGTCATTCGTTCTTTCAACCGGATCAACCATGAGAAGACAAGGTTCAACGAAGCGAATGCCGACTTGACCGGCACGGCCTTGAAGGTGAACCGCATTATGTCGTCGATGATGCCGATCATGATGATCACCCTGAATTTCTCGACGATTGCGATCATCTGGTTCGGAAGCATCCGGATCGACAACGGCAGCATGCAGGTCGGATCCTTGATGGCCTTTATTCAATATGCGATGCAAATCATGTTTTCTGTCATTATGGTTTCCATTATTTTTGTGATGATTCCAAGAGCATCCGCGTCTGCGGTCCGGATTAACGAGGTGCTCGGCATGGAGCCGGAGATTCACGATCCTGCGCAACCGAAGCGGGCGGCCGGCAGACGGGGCCATATTCAATTCGACAATGTCACCTTCAGCTATCCGGGGGCAGAGATGCCGGCCCTCTCGAATATCTCGTTCGAGACCGGTCCGGGAGAGATGACCGCGATCATTGGCGGAACCGGGGCTGGCAAGTCGACGCTAATCAGCTTGATACCGCGCTTCTATGATATCGACAGCGGCAGTATCCGGGTGAATGGCGTTGACGTCCGGGAGTGGAAGCAGGAGGAGCTGCGGGAGAAGATCGGACTTGTGCCGCAGAAGGCCGTGCTGTTCACCGGAACGGTGGCGGACAATATCCGCTACGGCAAGGAGGATGCGACCGCCGAAGAGGTGAAGCATGCGGCCGATATCGCCCAGGCGACGGACTTCATCTCCAATATGCCGGAGGGCTTCGATTCTCCGATCGCGCAGGGCGGTTCGAACGTATCCGGCGGGCAGAAGCAGCGCCTGTCGATTGCGCGGGCCTTGGTCCGGCGTCCGGAAATTTATATCTTCGACGACAGCTTCTCGGCGCTTGATTTCAAGACCGATGCGAAGCTGCGCGCGGCGCTTCGGCCGGAGACCCGGGATGCGGCCGTTCTGCTGGTTGCCCAACGGGTCAGCACCGTCATGGATGCCGATCGAATCATTGTGCTGGATGAAGGACGGATCGCGGGAATAGGCACGCATCGCGAATTGATGGAGACGTGTCCGGTGTACCGCGAGATAGTATCCTCCCAGCTGTCAGAGGAGGAGATCGCATGAGCAGAGATAATCGGCCGAAAGCGGGCGGACACCGGGGCCCGATGGGCGGGCCGCCGATGGGGATGCCCATGGAGAAGGCGAAGGATTTCAAGGGTACGCTCAAGCGGCTCGTCGGCTATTTGAAGCCACGGAAATATCAATTAATCGCCGTCGTGGCGATGGCCATCCTCAGTACCATCTTCACGATTCTGGGCCCGAAGATTATGGGGAAGGCGACCACCTCGCTGTTCGAGAGCTTGATGGGAAGAACCGCCATTGACTTTGCTTATATTGGGAATATATTGCTTGTCTTAATCGGATTGTATGTCGTCAGCGCGCTGTTCAGCTACTTTCAGCAATATTTGATGGCCGGCGTGGCGCAAAATATTGTGTACGAGATGCGCAAGCAGGTCAATGACAAGCTGAACCGGCTGCCGCTGAAATATTTTGACGCGCGGACGCATGGCGAGATTTTAAGCCGGGTGACCAATGATGTCGATAACATCAGCAGCACGCTGCAGCAGAGCTTGACGCAGTTGATCACCTCGATCGTGACCTTGGTCGGCGTCGTGGTGATGATGCTGACCATCAGCCCGCTCATGACGCTGATCTGCCTGCTGACGCTGCCGCTCAGCTTCGTCGTCACGATCGTGATCGCGAAGCGGTCGCAGAAGCATTTCATGGGGCAGCAGAAGTCTCTTGGGGAATTGAACGGCCATGTCGAGGAAATGTACACCGGCCATAAAATCATCAAAGCCTTCGGTCATGAGGAAAAATCGGTGGCCGCGTTCGACGGCATCAATGAAAAGCTGTATGAATCCGGCTTCCGGGCTCAATTCATCTCCGGGATGATTATGCCGCTGATGAACTTTATCGGCAACATCGGCTATGTGCTTATTTGCGTGGTCGGGGGCGTGCTCGTTACCCAGCGCACCATCCAGATCGGCGATATTCAGGCGTTCATCCAATATGCGCGGCAGTTCACCCAGCCGATTGCGCAGACCGCCAATATTGCCAATATCATTCAGTCTACCGTCGCCTCGGCGGAACGGGTATTTGAAGTGCTCGATGAAGCCGAGGAAGTGCCGGAGGCGGCTCCGGCGAAGACGCTTGCTCATCCGGCGGGCCAAGTCCGTTTCGATCACGTTCGCTTCGGCTACAAGGAGGATGCGATGCTGATCGACGATATGAACATCGACGTCAAGCCGGGACAGAAGGTCGCCATCGTCGGGCCGACCGGGGCGGGCAAGACGACGCTGATCAATCTGCTGATGCGCTTCTATGAGATTAACGACGGAGCGATCACGATCGACGGCGTCAACATTACCGCGATGGAGCGCGGCAAACTGCGCAGCCTGTTCGGCATGGTGTTGCAGGATACGTGGCTGTTCAACGGCACCATCCGCGACAATATCGCTTACGGACGGCTGGGCGCGACGGAAGAAGAGATCGTGCAGGCGGCCCAAGCCGCGCATGCGGATCACTTTATCCGCACGCTGCCGGACGGCTATGATACGGTGCTGAATGAGGAAGCATCGAATATTTCGCAGGGCCAGAAGCAGCTGCTGACGATCGCCCGCGCCATTCTGGCCGATCCGGCGATTCTGATTCTGGACGAGGCGACGAGCAGCGTCGATACGCGGACAGAGCTGTATATCCAGAAAGCTATGCAGGAGCTCATGAAGAACCGCACCAGCTTCGTCATTGCCCACCGCTTGTCTACGATCCGGGATGCCGATCTGATTCTCGTTATGAATCAGGGCTCCGTGATTGAGCAGGGCACGCATGAGGAACTGCTGCAGCAGGGCGGCTTCTATGCGGATCTGTACAACAGCCAATTTACCGGCCGTCTGGTCGATGTCGGGTAACGCTGCCCAGCAAAGGCGCACCTTCGGGTGCGTCTTTTTTGATGCGTTCGGTGTGTCATAGATAAAAAGCTGCTCAAGTGCAGTATTTCGTTCCCTGAGAAGCGGGATTTGGTGAAATTCCTGCAAATCTGCATCCTTTGTCCCTCAAATCGGTGCTACAAGCTGAAAGGGGATGAAATTGATGCATGTTTGCAGGCTTGCCTTTTTCGATAATGGATTCCGTTGCGAAACCTGCACTTTTACAGTTTCCATAGACGATGAACGAAAATGCGGGTTTCCTTCAAAGGGACGATTCGGTGCCATTCCGGCGGGAAAACGCTTGCTTACCTTTTGCCGGGGAACGGACTATAATGAGGATAAAGCAAAGGACTGTACATAGCAGATGGTGAGATGTGGAGACTAGGAGGGGAACGAATGGCACTGCTTACCTGCAACTATTTCTCGGAAGTGTTGGGCTTAAGCACGGCGATGACAGTCATCCTGCCGGAGACGACGGCGGGACAATACGGGATGAACAACGTCAAAGCGACGGAGGTTCATCAGACGCTGTTCCTGCTGCACGGCTTGTCGGACGCCCACACGATCTGGGTCCGCCGCACGTCGATCGAGCGCTATGCCGCCTTGAAGGGCATCGCGGTCGTCATGCCGCAGGTCCATCGCAGCTTCTATACCGATATGGCCCATGGGCTGCGCTATTGGACCTTCCTGACGGAGGAGCTGCCGGCCAAGGCCCGCAGCTTCTTCCCGTTGTCCGCGAAGCGGGAGGACAATTATGTGGCCGGCCTGTCGATGGGCGGATACGGCGCCATGAAATGGGCGCTCTCCTATCCGGAGCGGTTCGCGGCCTCGGCCAGCCTGTCGGGCAGCCTGGATGTCGCCGCCCCCGCGCTGCGGGAGCGCATTCGGGAGGATGCCCGGTTGATCTACGGCGAAGGCGACATCGCCGGAACGCCGAACGATCTGTTCCGCTTGCTGGAGCAGGCGGACCGGCATCCGGGACCGAAGCCGAAGCTGTTCCAATGCTGCGGGACGGAGGATTTCCTCTATGAAGATAATCTCCGCTTCCGTGAGGCGGTGCGGCGCACCGGCTTCGAGCATACCTATAGCGAGGGCCCGGGCGATCATACATGGGAGTACTGGGACGCCCGCATCCAGGATGTGCTGGATTGGCTTCCTCTCGGGCCGCAGGAGCAGCCGAAGTCGTAACGCGGCAGGGAAGGAGACGGAGAGAGCATGCATACGTTACAAAGTCTGATGTCCGATCTGGAACGAATCGGGATAGATCGGAAGGGCACGCTGCTGGTGCATTCTTCTTACAAAAGCATTGGCGGCGTGGAGGGCGGTCCGGATACGGTGCTCGATGCGCTGTCGAATTATATGGAAGAAGGCTTGCTGGTGCTGCCGGCGCATACGTGGGCCAACATCAATGCGGAGAATCCGCGGTTCGACGTCGAAAATACTCCGGTGTGCATTGGCATGCTGCCGGAGAGGTTCCGCAAGCGCCCCGGCGTCATTCGCTCCTGGCATCCGACCCATTCGGTCGCCGCTCTGGGCCGCGATGCGGCAGCGTTCACGGCCGGGGACGAACGGTTCGACACGCCGTGCGCCCGCGGATCGGCCTGGGGGAAGCTGCTCGATCGCCAGGCCGCGATTATGCTGGTCGGCGTCGATCTGCGCCGCAATACGTTCATTCACGGCATCGAGGAATGGCTCGATATTCCGGGAAGAATGACCGAGGAGCGCGAGCAGCTCAATACGGTGCTTCCGGACGGAACCGTCATCTCCGTTCCGTCGCGCAGACATTGCGGGCTGAACTGGTCGGAGCATTTCTGGAAGGTGGATGACGTGCTGCGGGAGGAAGGCGCGATGAGACTCGGGCGGTTCGGCGATGCGGAGGTGCGGGTCTGCGATACCGTACGAATGACGGAAGTGCTGACGCGGATGCTCCAGGCCAATCCGGATCTGTTCTCGGATAATGAACCGTTGAACGCCGCACGCGCAACGTAAATGAAGAAGACGGCAAGCCGACACGACACGTTCGCGTGCCGGCTATTGTTGTGATCGGAGTCATCCGTCGTTCCCGATTACTCCCTCGATCCGGTTTGCGGCCGGCTGCAGGGGGCTTTTTTTGGCATGGAAAAGAGCGGTGAATCCCGCATTCCTTGGCATCTTATGGGACATCTTAAGGAGACAGGGGGGGGCGAAAGGGGCATCGGATCATGATCATGACGACGATACAACTGCTGCTCATTTCCCTGGTCGGGGGCACCGTCGGGGCCGTGCTCGGCCTGGGAGGCGGCATTATTATTACGCCTGCGCTCACACTGCTGTTCGATGTCGATATCCGGTATGCGATCGGAGCCAGCATCATCTCGGTCATCGCGACATCCAGCGGGGCGGCGATCGCGTATTTGCGCGATCGGCTTACGAATCTGCGGGTCGGCATGTTCCTGGAAGTGGCGACGACGATAGGGGCGGTCACGGGGGCCTTCATCGCCAGCCTGATCGCGCCGAACGTGCTGTTCATTCTGTTCGGGCTGCTTCTGTTGAATTCGGCTTACGGCATGGTGAAGAAGGTGAATACCGAGCTTCCGGAGCATACGAAGACGCATCCGCTCGCGGCAAAGCTGAGAATGAACGGCTCGTATTATGATAAAGCGCTGGGGAGGCAGGTCGATTATCAGGTGGCCAATGTTTACGGCGGATTCGGCGTCATGTACGCGGCCGGCGTGATCTCCGGCCTGCTCGGCATCGGGAGCGGCAGCTTCAAGGTGATGGCGATGGACGTATTTATGAAGCTCCCGCTCAAGGTCTCCAGCGCGACCAGCAACTTCATGATGGGGGTGACTGCGGCGGCGAGCGCCGGGATTTATTTTTTCCGCGGGGATATCGACCCGAGCATTGCCGCTCCCGTCGCTATCGGCGTGCTGGCCGGCTCGACGCTTGGAGCGCGCCTGATGCAGAAGCTGAAGAGCCGCACGATCCGGCTGCTGTTCATACCGATTCTGGGCTATGTCGCCATTGAAATGATTCTGCAGGGGGTGGGCTGGATATGAATTCGAAGGCGGAGGATGTTGAACTGACGGTCAGCCGCCTGCTGCGGATCGGCGTAGTGGGAGCGGGTCTGTTCATTGCCTTCGGGCTGCTCCTCTTCCTCGCAACGGGCGAGAGCGGGTATCCGGATGCCAGCTTCCCGACGACGGTGGCCGGAGTGGCCGCCGGAGTGGCCGGCTTCAAGCCCTATGCATTTATATCGCTCGGGCTGCTTCTGCTTATTCTAACCCCGATCTTTCGCGTCGCCGTGTCCATCCTGGTCTTCCTGAAGGAGGGCGATATCGTGTATGCGGGCATTACGGCACTCGTGCTCGTGATTCTGCTCATCAGCTTCGTGCTCGGACGAGCCGGAATATAATCGGAACACCCATCCGGAAGAAGCCGCTTCGCTTCTTCCTCTTTTTTGCGAAATTTTGTCATTCGGCGCTTCTGCTTCTTCTCCCTCTTTTTCAGCTTTCTCTCCCTCTCTTCCTCTTCTTTTCCCGGCTTTCCTCCTCATTTAAGTGAAAATATCCTTCCGATTCAGATAATTTTAGTAAAATAAATTGACACATCTTGAAGAAACTCGTCGGATTTTCGGGTAAATAATTTAGTAAAATAAATTGATTTTGTTTTACTTCAGTGATACATTTACTGTGTATCCGATGACAAGAGCGAGCTTCCTTCACGTTTTTCGTTTTACGTTGTGTAGGCCGATTTATAGGAATCTTCTGTTTACGATCGCAGCCTGATCAATCTTATGGGGGAGGGTTCATTTATGCGTCGCAGAAAAGTATGGGAAGACATCGGCATCGCCCACCGGAACCGGATGGAGGCGAGAGCTCATTTCTACTCTTACCCAAGCCGGGAGCGCGCCTTGACGGGCGAGCCGGCGTATACGCATCATTTCAAAAGCTTGAACGGCATCTGGCAGTTCCTCTTCCTGCCCGCGCCGGAATATTCGCCGCCCGGCTTCGAGGCCGCCGAGTATGACGCGGACGGCTGGGACGATATCCGCGTGCCGGGCAACTGGCAGATGCAAGGCTATGGCCGCATGCATTACTCGGATCTGTGGTACAGCTTTCCGATCAATCCGCCATATGTGCCTACCGATAATCCGGCCGGCATTTATAAGCGTTCCTTCCGGATTGGCCGGGAGTGGCTGGAGGACGGGCAGCAGGTGATCCTGCGCTTCCATGGCGTCGATTCGGCCTTCCATCTGTGGGTGAACGGTGCGGAGGCCGGGTACAGCAAGGGGGCGCGCCTGCAGTCCGAGTTCGACGTTACCGGCTTCGTGCGGGCGGGGGAGAACCAGCTGACGGTCCGGGTGTACCAATGGTCGGACGGAACGTATCTGGAGGATCAGGATATGTGGTGGCTGAGCGGCATTTTCCGCGATGTGGATCTGTATGCCCAGCCCCGGAGCGGCATCCAGGATGTGGCGGTAGTCACGAAGCTGGACGGCACCTATACGCAAGGCGTCTTGTTGGTGGGGGCGAAGATTCGCCATCCCGGCGCGGATCTCACGCTCGCCTACGAGCTGCTCGACGATCGGCGGCGGACGGTAGCGGAGGGCGCGGTGCCGGCGGCAGTGGAGCAAGTGCGGTTCGAGGCGGAAGTTGCGCAGCCGAAGCTGTGGAGCGCTGAGACGCCGGAGCTGTATACGCTGCTGCTGACCGTCAAGCGGGGGAATGACATCATCGAGGTCGTTCCGCAGCGGGTCGGCTTCCGCCAGATTGAGCGGCGCGGCTCCACCTTCACCGTCAACGGCGTCGCGATCAAGTTCAGGGGCGTTAACCGCCATGACGCCCATCCGTTGACCGGCCGCGTCGTCTCGCGGGACGATATCGAGCAGGACATCAAGCTGATGAAGCAGCATAACATTAATGCGGTGCGGACAGCGCATTATCCGAACTCTCCGTATCTGTACGATTTATGCGACGAGTATGGCTTGTACGTCATCGATGAGACGGATCTGGAATGCCACGGCTTCGAGCTGACGGGGGACTATAATTGGATCTCCGACGACCCGGCATGGGAGCGGTCCTATGTCGACCGGCTGGAGCGGATGGTGCAGCGGGACAAGAACCATCCGAGCATCATCATGTGGTCGCTTGGCAACGAGTCCGGCTTCGGCTGCAACTTCCGCGCGATGGCGGCGCGGGCGCGCGAGCTCGATCCGACGCGTCTCGTTCACTACGAGGGGGATCGGGAGGCGGAAGTGACGGATGTCTACTCGACGATGTACACCTGGCTGGAGCATCCGGATCGGAAGACGATGCAGCATATTATCGAGACCTCGGACAAGCCGCATATTTTGTGCGAATACGCGCATGCGATGGGGAACGGCCCGGGCAATCTGCGCGAGTATCAGGATTTGTTCGACGCGCATGACAAGCTGCAGGGCGGCTTCGTGTGGGAGTGGATCGATCACGGACTTCATACCGCAGCGGAGGACGGACAGGTCTATTACCGCTACGGCGGCGACTTCGGCGACGATCCGACGAACGGCAACTTCTGCATCGACGGCCTGGTCATGCCGGATCGAACGCCGTCGCCCGGCCTGCTGGAGTATAAGAAGGTTATCGAACCGGTGCGAACGGCTGAGGTTGATCTGGCCCGGGGCATTATCCGCTGCGAGAATAAATACGACTTTGCCTCCCTCGACCATCTCGATCTGTTCTACAGCATCGTGAAGGACGGAGAACCGATCCGGACGGGCCGCGCTTCGGTGGCCGGCATTGCCGCCCGGACGGCGCGGGAGCTCGCGCTTGATTATTCGCTCGATTTCGAGCCGGAGGCGGGGGCCGATTATTATCTTAACCTGTCCTATGTATTGAATCGGGACACGGCCTGGGCGTCCCGGGGACATGAGGTGGCCACTGCCCAGTTCCTCCTGCCGGTGGAAGCGGAGGCGGTGACGGTGCGGCCGGCGGGCCTGCTGGAGCTGGAGGAGCGTCATTGCGAGCTGATCATGCGGGGGGAGGACTTCGCCATTACGTTCGATACCGTCAAGGGGCAGATCGCCTCCTGGACGTACAACGGCTGCCGCGTGGTCGAAGCCGGTCCCCGGCTGCAGTTCTGGCGGGCGGCGATCGATAATGACATGTATCTGGTGCCCGACTATAAGCAGAAAACCTTCCTGCATCTGATGCACGAAGTCGTGGAGGAAGTCGCCTACGAGAGGTGCGGAGAAGAGTGTGTTCATGTCCGGGTGCATACGATGAACGCCTCGACCAACGCTTCATGGCATTACCGCTCGGTGTACGAGTACCGCATCTATGGGAACGGCGACGTCCTGTTCGAGGTGCTCGGCGTTCCCGGCGGCCATCTCCAGAATGCGCCGGAAATGCTGCCTCGCATCGGCGTGAAGCTCCGGATCAACAAGCAATGCGAGTTCGCCAAATGGTACGGGCGCGGCCCCGGCGAATCGTACGCCGACTCGAAGGAAGCGAATCGGTTCGGCGTGTACGAACAGACCGTGGACGGCATGTTCACCCCGTACGTGACGCCGCAGGAGAACGGCAACCATACGGAGACCCGCTGGGTCCGGCTGGCGGACCGGTACGGCATCGGCTTGATGGCGGCGGGTTATCCGAGTGTGGATTTCAGCGCTTCTTATTATGAAGCCGGCGATCTGGACGCGGCCAAGCATACCATCGATCTGCGGAAGCGCGATTACATCGTCTTGAACCTGGACTACAAGCAGAACGGGCTCGGCTCCAATTCATGCGGACAGAACCAGCTGGCCCGCTACCGCTGCGGCTTCGAGCCGTTCCATATGAAGCTGAAGCTGTCCGTCTATTCCAATAAAGTCATCTCCGATGCCCGCAAAGGGAAGGAAATCATATTGTAAGCAGCCGTTCAACCCGCTATCCTCTAGATAGCGGGTTGTCTATTTGCACGCCGTGGCAGCCGCTATTTATTTACTAAAATGATTGTGGATTTACTAAAAAATGAAGTACAATGAGGGATATTAGGTTTACAGATTAGGAGTGAACGGGATGGCAACATTGAAGGATATCGCGGAGAAGGCGATGGTATCCGTCTCGACGGTATCCAGAGTATTGAATTACGACGAGACGCTTTCCGTATCGGAGGAGACGCGGCGCCGCATCTTCGAAGTGGCTGAGGAGCTGGAATATACGAAGCACAAGCGGGGGGCGCGGACGGAGGAATCCGCCGCTTCGTCCGGGGAATCCGCCGCGGCTGCGACCGTCGGGCTGCTGATGACGTATCCGCGCAGCGAGGAATTGAACGATCCTTATTATTTGACGATGCGGCTGGCGATCGAGGCTGCCGCCCGGGATTATCAGGTGCAATGGTTGGCCGGCTTCCAGGACGAGCTGGAGCTGGACAGCGGCGCGGCGGACGGCTATATCGTCATCGGGCCGGTGCAGCGGGAGCAGGTGAGCCGGCTGGCGGCCGTCACGCCGAATCTCGTCTTCGTCGAGCCGGTGCCGTGGGACAACCGCTTCGATATCGTCATCGCCGATCTTCACGATGCGATGGAGCAGATGCTGGCGTATGTGCACAGCCTGGGACATCGGGACATCGCCTACATCGGCGGGCGGGACGATGACGGATATGACGGCGCGGATCGGAGGGAAGAAGCGTATGAGCGGTGGATGCAGAAGCGGGGTTGGTACGACCCGCAGCGGGTTCGCATCGGCCGCTTCTCGGCAGAGGACGGGTATCGGTTGACCCGCGAGCTGATCGAAGCGGGCATTCGCTTCACGGCGGTGCTGGCGGCGAATGATTCGATGGCGATCGGCGCGGTGCGGGCGCTTCGGGAAGCGGGGCTGAAGGTGCCCGCCGATATCAGCGTCGCCGGATTCAATGATATTACCGTCGCCCAGTTCATGACGCCATCCTTGACGACCGTGAAGCTCCACAGCGAATTCATGGGCCGGACGGCGCTGGAGCTGCTGCTCGAGCGCATCCGGACGAAGCGCGTCATCAGCAAGAAGGTCATCATTCCGGTGGAGCTGATGATACGGGAGAGCTGTGCGGCCGTCCGATAAGGTCGGCGTCTCGCTTGCATGGCAAAGATGACATATATAGCAAGGGGCCTGTGATTAGTGTTATAATCTCCACAGCAAACAATGGACGCGGCAGCGGGAATGCGCGTAGCGGGCGGGCTTAGAGCCGTATGCCGGCCGGCCGCAGCGGGTTTTGCGGCAAGCATGCAGAGGGACCCGTGAATGCGTGATTGTCATACTATCTTCCGGCTCGTCCCCGACAATGGTCTAGGTCGAAGCCGGTCGCGGGATTGTGTTATTGCTTCCGCCGCTCCAATACAATAGAAAAGGATGATTCAGCGGGCCGAGCTGCCGGCAGGAGCTCTTCATTCATTCTTTATTGAAATTAATCACAGGTTGGTGAGCATGGTGGACAAGAGAAAGATTTATATCCTTCTTACCGACACGGGCACGATTTTCTCCAAACTTATCCGGCTTTATACGAAGGCGCCGCTTAATCACGCGTCGATCGCGCTCGATTCCGAGCTGCGGGAGGTGTACAGCTTCGGCAGGAAGCATCCGCTCAATCCGTTCCATGGCGGCTTCGTCAAGGAGCGGGTGCAGGGCTATCTCGTGCGGACCGAGAATCGTCCTACGCAATGTGCGCTGTACTCTTGCACCGTAAGCCCGGAAATATATGAACGGATCCGCCTGCGCCTGAAGCAGATGGAGCGGAATCCGGAACAGTATAAATATAATCTGCTTGGCCTGTTCGGCATCATTTTTAATATACCTATTCGCCGGGAGAATGCTTATTTCTGCTCCCAATTCGTTGCCTCCATGCTGCAGGAGCATGGAATGTGCGTAGTGGACAAGAACTGGGTATGGGTGACGCCGGAGGATTTCCGCCATTCTCCGTCCCTGCAGCTGGTCTATCGGGGCGATCTGCGGACCAAAGTGCGTCACAAGAGGCGGAAGTACTCATAGAAGACAAAGGAGTCATCATGCTGGAATGGTTGGAACGCACTTATCACTATTTATCACAGCTTGACATGGAGCAGATTCAAGCCCTGCTTGAGAAATATTCTTCGCTCGGCCCTATCCCGGGCATCGCCCTGCCGATGGTGGAGGCGCTGCTGCCCTTCTTGCCGCTGTTCATTATCGTCGCGGGCAATGCATCCGCCTACGGTTTGTGGCTCGGCTTCATCTATTCGTGGCTCGGCACGGTCGCGGGGGCGCTGCTTGTCTTCCTGGCCGCGCGCCGGTTCGGGGGGAGATTCAGCACCTATTTGTCGGCGAAGTACCCGAAGGCAGAGCATTTCTTCTCATGGATTGAACGCAAAGGCTTTACGCCGCTGTTCCTGTTATATTGCTTTCCGTTCACCCCTTCCTTCTTCGTCAATATCGCCTCGGGCGTAAGCAATGTGCCGAAGCGGATATTTGTCGCCGCCGTCGTGCTGGGCAAAGGAGTTATGGTATTCATGATGTCCTTCGTCGGCCATGATTGGCAGGGCTTTATCTCTCATCCGTGGCGCCTGCTCGTGTCGGCGGCGGGATTGTTCCTGCTGTGGTATCTTGGCAAAAAGGTCGAAAAGCGTTATCAAATCCAATAAGCGGGCGGATATCGTCCGAGCCCGATCACGTTCAATATCCGCAAGCCTGCCGCCTCTCGAGAGCGCAGGCTTGTTGCTCTATCTCCGTAAAATGCAATGAGGGCCTCATCAGGGCCCTCATTCTTCCGGTCTTACCGTGCTGATCACTTCGAATGTCTTATAATTCACCTGCGCGTACACTTCCTGATCCGGCTTGCCGTGAACATTCCCGTACAGAGCCAGATTGTCGGACACATATTCAGGCTGGAACTCATGCCTCGTCCAGTCGACCTCCAGGCCATACTGATCCTTGAAAAATTGCGTGCCGACGGCCATCGCCTTGTCTACTTCCGCTTGCCGCTGTTCCTCTGCAGGCTGCTTCATTTCCGCACCACATCCTATAAGAAATGCAAACATCAGGAACAAAAAACCTGTAAAGAGGAAATTTTTTCGTCTCAATGGCTTCACTCCTACAGGAAATCTTCTATAATAAAAATATTATAACATCCAATTTTATGAAATAAAAGGAGCGTATATGGCGAAGGGAAACCATATTTCTGACAAGGATTATGTACGCATGTCCGGCTCCGCCTATGATGACCTGCCCCCAGGCCGTTACGACGGAGCCGCAGGATCGTGGAAAGTCATCGAGCCGAAGGGCGTCAAGCTTCATGACTCCTACTCCGGATTCGATGCGGCCGTCTTCCGGAACAAGGACACGAATCAGATTGTGGTCGCCTTCCGCGGGACGGAACCGACGGGCGGATTGTCGCGCACCGTTCCCGACGTGCTGACGGATTATCACGATATCGTCAAGGGGCGCTTCAAGGATCTGGAGGAGACGTACAGCTCTCCCGTCAAGACGGCCGTGGCGTACTTGAACCCGTTCAGAAACGCGGGATCGGAACATATTGAATACAGCACGAATCAATTCCGGCGGGCGGATCAGTTGGTTGAGGCCCTGAAGGAGAAGTATCCCGATGCGGAGATCTCGCTGACCGGCCACTCGTTGGGGGGAGCGCTGGCCCAGTACGCGGCGGCCAAGCATAAGGTCGAAGCCGTCACCTACAGCGCGCCGTCGGTCATGAACCTGCTGCCGGACGACTTGGCGAAGCAGGCCGAGCAAGGGAAATTCGACGATCTCATTACGAATTACGTCAACCCGAAGGATGCGATCGGGGCGGGGGCGCTCAGCGAATACGAACGGCATGTCGGATCCACCTACTATATCAACGGTGACTACGCCACCGCCAACCGGGAATATGAAGGGGCGCTCGGGGCGGCCCGGCGGCTGAAGGAAACGCCCTTCGGCGTGAATCACCACTCCATGAAGCACTATAAGTTCGACGAGGACGGCAATATCAGCAACGAACTGGTGAACCGGCTCACAGGGGAGCGGCTCAGTGCTTCGCCTCGCCTCCCGCTGATTGACCGGCTGGCCCCGGATGGGCTGCCTGCCTTGTTCTCAAGCGCGATGGCGGGCCAGCCGCTCCTTGCTTCCCTTCAGGAAACCGGCCTGCCCGGCGGATCGGGAGGCGGGCTGCTGGAGCTGCGGCCGCAGGAGCTGATGCAGGTCGCCCGCACGCTGCAGAGTCATGTCGAGCAATTCCATCATGAAGCGGGGGCGGCGCTCGGCACGATTGCGCAGCTGCTGCATACGAGCCAGATCCGGCGGCTCGCGGCCATTACGGAGGCGGCCAGCCAGGATATGCGCAGCACGAAGGAATGGTACGCCGCGGCGGCCCGCGAGATGGCGGAATATATCGGGCGCAAGGCAGAGGAGTTCCATCAGGCCGATACGAGCCTGGCGTAGCCCATGATACTGACGAAGGAGGCGCTACTCGATGCAGCATCGCATATTGGCCGAGCTGAATGACCTGCGCCGGTCTGTCCGGGAGATGGAGCAGCTCATTCAGCGTCTGGGCCAGAATGAACAATATATTCACGGGCAGCTGCAGCGGATTGCCGATTGGAAAGGCCAATCCGCCGACGAGCTCCGGGAGCGGTTCATGGCGTTCCGCCAGGAGCTGTCGGCCCGGCAGCAGGAGATTGCCGCCTATATCGCGGATATGGAGCGTGTCGACGCCTCCGCCGGACGGCTGGGTTAGCCTCCGTCCGCTGCCGCGCGGATAAGGGGTACCGGGGGAACGGACGATGGCCCGGGAAGCGCGATAACATAGGGAAGGACCCGTCATGGCTGGCGGGTCCTTTTCGTTCGGGGCGGGGGGAGTGGACAGCGGCCGCGCTTGAGCCCCAATGAACAAATGTTGAGGAAAAAGGTGGAATACTGCAAGTTTACATCATTTTCCCGATCTCGCGGGCGGATTCGGCCAAATTACTGCAAGGACGCAGTTTTTTGCTTGTTTCATCTGAAATCCTGGCTCAAATGGCTGGAATTCCTGTAGATTTGCAGGATTGGTTATTCAAGAAGACGGTACCGGTTAAAGAAATGTATTTTTGCAGCTTTCGGGGGAAGCTGGAGGTAAAGCGGCTCTAGAAAAGTCTGTACGGGGGAAGAAAAGGGGGCGTGCCCGCCTGGGTGACGGCGGATGAAGCCATTCGTTCGTAATCTGCCTCTTGACGGCGGGGTGGTTCGCGGGATGGTTCGGCTTGAATAGTGGCAATTTTGCCTGCTTTCCTGTAACATGGGGAAAATAAAACGGAATCGAGCGTGAATGGATGCTGGAATGGACAGGGGAGCGGATTATCCCCAAACTGATGAAGCCGATGAACGGGATGCTGCTGGAGCATATTGCCCGCTATTACTTTGCGACGCCGTATGCCCGGGGCAGGGTGCTCGATATCGCTTGCGGGACCGGGTACGGTTCCCATCTGGTCGCGAAGGAGCGCAAGCGGGAGGTGACGGAGATTGTCGCCGTCGACAATGACCTTCCGACCTTGCAATATGCACGGCGGGAGTATCATCATCAGAAGGTGACGCACGTCGAAGGGGATGCGACGGACCCGGAGCTGCCCGGCAAGCTGGGCACCTTCGATACGATATTGAGCTTCGAGACGGTGGAGCATGTGGCCGACGATCGGCAATTGATGGACAACCTGTATAGGATGCTCAATCCGGGCGGCGTCCTCGTGCTGTCGAGTCCGTTCGGCAGGGGGAGAGGAATGCCGACGAACGAGCCGTTCCATGTGCATCAGCTCACACCGGAGCAATTCGCGGAGCTGTTCACCCGGTTCGCGGAGACGGATATTTACTATCAGCGCGGCGTCACGTTCGAGAAGCCGCGGGAAGGAGTGCGGTATTTTATCGGCGTCGCCGTGTGCCGCAAATAGGGGACGACATCCGAGGAGGCGCCCGGCTTGATCGGGCGAAACGGGCAAAAGCCGTGCTTGAAGGAGGGAAGCATATATGGAACAGAGCGGGCAGCAGCGGGCGAGCCTCCGCCCCGGCCTCGAGGTGGATATTGTCCTGAAGCAGGATCAGCGCACCGGCAAGACAACCCGGGGCGTCGTCAAAGATATTCTTACGAATTCGGCCTCTCATCCGCATGGCATCAAGGATCGCCTGCAGGACGGGCAGGTCGGCCGGGTGAAGCGGATTATCGGATCCGGCGATTCGGGACAGTGAACTTGCCGGAGGATCTCGAACGGAGGACGCCGGGATCGAAGCCAGGGGCGGCAAGCAAGACCGGAATCGTTCCCAAGACGAAGCAACGAATTCACGAGACGAATCAAGGTATGAATCCATGGAACGAATCTATAGGATGAATCCATGAAACGATCATGAACACTAGAGAAACCGATGCATACGCATAGCGAAGAAATGAGGTGGCCTGTCTGTCAGGCTTTATATCATTAGGAATTCGCCAGGAGTGGGCGAATCGATTAACGAAGCAAGGCATTGCGGCGCCGACGCCGATACAGATGCAAGCGATCCCCGCCGCGTTGGCCGGCCGGGATGCCGTGCTGCAAGCGCAGACCGGAACGGGGAAAACGCTGGCGTTCCTGCTCCCGATCCTGCAGCGGATCGACCCGGAGCAGCCCCAGGCGCAAGCGCTTATCGTCGCGCCGACGCGCGAGCTCGCGCTGCAGATTACGGCAGAGGCGAAGAAGCTGACGGATTCCGCCCCGGATGGAGGCGGAGGCATTCATGTGCTGGCCGCTTACGGAGGCCAGGATGTGGAGAAGCAGATCCGCAAGCTGCAGGGAGCATGCCAATTGGTCATCGGCACGCCGGGCCGCTTGACCGATCATTTGCGCCGGGGCACCTTCGACGGCTCCGGCATCCGCATGCTCGTGCTGGACGAAGCCGATCAGATGCTGCATATGGGCTTCCTCCCCGAAGTGGAGGACGTCATCTCGCACACGCCGGCCAGCCGGCAGACGCTGCTCTGTTCGGCGACGATGCCGGAGCCGGTCCGGGCGCTCGCCGCGCGCTTTATGCGGTCGCCGCTTGATCTCCGGGTGGAGGCGGAGCAGGTGACGGTGAAGGAGATTCGCCAGATGGTGGTGGAGACGACGGATCGGGCGAAGCAGGAGACGCTGTTCCGCCTCCTCGACGAGCATCGGCCGTATCAGGCCGTCATTTTCTGCCGCACGAAGCGGCGGGCCCAGAAGCTGTACGAGGCGCTCAAGGCGAAGGGCTATGATGCGGACGAGCTTCACGGGGATCTGACCCAAGCGGTGCGGGAGCAGGTGATGAAGCGGTTCCGGCAGGCGAAGGTTCAGCTTCTGGTGGCGACCGATCTGGCGGCTCGCGGACTGGATGTGGAAGGAATTACGCATGTGTTCAACTATGATATTCCGAATGATGCGGAGAGCTATATTCACCGGATCGGGCGGACAGGCCGTGCGGGCGGTGCCGGATGGGCCATTACGCTGGCCGCGCCCCGGGACGAGAGCTATCTCGCCCTCATCGAGCGGGGCATCCGCATGAAGCTGCGGCGGCAGAGCCGAGACGGCGCGTCCGTCGGGCGCAGCGGGTACGAGCGCGGCGGGAATGAGCGCGGCGAGAGCGGCCGCGGAGCCGCCCGGCATGGAAGCGGCCGGGGCGCAAGCACGCGCGGCACGGCCGAAGCGGGGCCGGAGCGCCGCAGAGCCGGCGGCGGCAAGAGCGGCCGCCAAGCTGCGCGCCGCGGGCAAGACGAAGGCCGCGGCGAACGAACGCGGCGGCCGAATCCGGCCCGTGCCGGAGCCGGTTCGGACCTCCGGCGGGCCGGCCGGGCGCGCGCCGAGCGGGGCAAAGGCGGCGGAGCGGCCCAGGCTGCTCGCCGCGGACATGCGCCGGCCGCCGCGGGCGGCCGACAGCGGGGCTCATCCGCGGCCGGACCGCGCTCCGGGCGGAACGCCGCGCCCGGCCCGGGCAAGAAGGGAAAGGCGCCGCGCAGACGGAAGTAATGCGCGCGGCGGAAGCCGCCCAAGCGGAACGGTATAAGACAGATGAAGGACCGGGCGCTCCAGAGGTGGGGTACCCGGTTTTTCCTTTTCACAGGCGGATAGTATTGTTACTATGAGAGTAAGATGTGACACGATTCGACGAAATGAGCCATTGACTGACGAAAGGTTGATTCCACTCCATGCTGCGCATGCGCGACCCGTTAACGAGTCTGATTAACATTCCGGCGACAGCGGTGCAGAGAAAGACCGCCTTGTATCTCAGTATCGGGGTATTGGCGATCTCGCTGCTGATCAGTCCCTATTTCGACACGCCGCTGCCCGAGGTCCGGCCTTTCCTGTCTGTTTTCATTGCCTGGATTGTGTTCGGGAATTTGATGACCGCTTACTTGCTGTATGTCCAGTTCCGGGCGACGGGGTATAAGCCGATTCTTCTGCTCGCGGCCGCCTTTTGGTTCGCCGGCTTGATTACGATTCCGTATCTGCTGACCTTTCCGGGCATTTTTTCGGATACGGGTCTGCTTCATGCCGGCCCTCAGACCTCGGTCTGGTTCTGGGCGATCTGGCATGGCGGATTTCCGCTCGGCATTATTCTGTACACCTATAGTCTCCGGAAATGGAAATCGGCCCTGTCCGAACGCCGGGAGAAGGCGACGGTCGCCGCCATCTTCGGCACGGTGCTGCTCCTGATTGCAGTGCTGGCGTACCTGCTTGGGCAGTTCCGGGACGGGCTGCCTGTTCTGGTGGAACAGAATCATTACGGGCTGATGATTACTACGGGAATCGGCCCCGCGCTGTGGCTGCTCAATCTACTCGCCCTTGTCTATCTATATATCGCGACGCGGGCCCAGAGCTTGCTGCATCTGTGGCTGACGATGTCCGCTTTTATGTTCTGGATGGACATCAACCTGACGCTGTTCGCCGGAGAGCGGTACAGCATCGGCTGGTATGCGGCCCGATTCAATTCCTTCGTCTCGTCGACGGCGCTGCTGACCGTGTTCTTCCACGAACTGAACCAGTTGTATTTCCGGCTGATGCAGTCGCAAGCGGCGCTGAAGCAGTCGCAGGAGCGGGTGGAGACGATATTGGACAGCATTACGGATGCCTTTTTTGCCGTAGATCGGAAATGGGAATATACCTATATGAACAAGGAAGCGGAGAAATACACCGGACTCGACTTCGAGGCGGTCAAGGGCCGCTCGATCTGGGACGTCAGCCCTTGCCTGCTGGACAGCAGACTGTATGCGATGGCGCATCAGGTGATGGAGCGCAGCGAGCCGGTGGGGTTCACGGAATATGACAAGCTGCGGGAGCGCTGGCTGGAGTTTCGAATTTTCCCGACGGGGCAGGGCGTATCCATCTATTTCCGCGACGTGACCGACCGCATCGCCGCCGAGGAAAAGTTGAAGGAAGCAAACAAGAAGCTTCAAATGGCGAATCGGCTGCTGACCGATTTCTCCTATACCGATGGGTTGACGGGGGTATACAACCGCCGCTATTTCGACTTGATGCTGCAGCAGGAATGGGAGCGGATGAAGCAGGAGAACCGTCCGCTGTCGCTCATCCTGCTCGATATCGACGAGTTCAAGCGGTATAACGACACTTACGGGCATCTGGCAGGGGACGAATGTCTGCGGCAGGTGGCCCAGGCGCTCAAGACCGCGGTGACTCAGCCGCTGTCTGTCGCGGCCCGCTATGGCGGGGAAGAATTCGCCATCCTTCTGCCGCATACCCCGGCGATGAATGCGACGATTGCCGCCGAGGGGATCCGGCTGCAGGTGGAATCGTTGGCTATCCCCCACGAGGCGTCCGAGGTGAGCCATTTTGTGACATGCAGCCTTGGCGCAGCCACCTGGATTCCGGGGCGGCAAGAGCATTCTCCTGATCCGCAAGCCCTCGTGCACATGGCGGATCGGAGCTTGTATGCGGCGAAGCGGGACGGGCGGAACCGCGTCAGGATGCATGGAGGCGGGACGACAGGATGAACACGCGGAGGCGAAGCCGCCATAGACACCTTACCTGGAAGGGCAGGGTGTTTTTGTCGACAAATGGTGCACGCCGCGGAATGTTGACAAGGAAATAGAAAATGTTGGGGGATCTTGCTACAATGGAGGAAAGTACAGGCACAGCGCCGGAGGGAAGCAGAGGCATGCAGGCGCTGACGGCGGAGCGGGGGAAACAGGTGGCACAGACGGTCAACGAATCGGCCTTAAAACGGAATACGAGGCTGCAGAACAAGTATCGGATAGGAAAAGTGGTGTCCAGCGGCGAGCTGTCCATCGTCTACAAAGCGAGACATATGGAGAGCGGATCATGGTGCGTGATCAAGGAATTTTTCCCGCAAGCCCTAGCGCGGCGGGATCGGGATCGGCGCTCCGTGCGGTGCCGCGTGCCTGGAGCGAGGGCGCAGTTCGAGGAGCAGCGGGCGATTTTCGCGAAGGAGGGGCCGCTGCTTGCGCAGTTGAGCCATCCTTGCATCGTCGAATATGTCGATCAATTCGAAGAGGGCGGAACGGTCTATCTCGTGACGGCCTACTGCCCGGGGATGACGCTTGCGCAATATATTCGGGAAGGACAGGCGCCGTCCCAGGCCCGATTCTACAAGGAGACGATGCTGCCGATCATCGATGCGCTCGAATATATACATAGACAGGGCCTGATTCATCGCGATATCAAGCCGGGGAATATCATTATCGATCGGGAAGGACAGCCGAAGCTGATCGACTTCGGATCGGCAGTGCATTATGAGGCGGGCGGCAGGCAGCCGATCTTTACGACAGCCGGTTATTCGGCCTTGGAGCTGTACTCCGAGACGTCGCGGCAGGATCCGGCCGCCGACATCTACAGCCTGGCGGCGACGCTGTACTTCTGCTTATGCGGCCAGCCGCCGCTGGATGTGACCCAACGGCTGTTCCGTGATCAGGTTGAGCCGATCCGGCAGCGGAGCAGGGGCACGACCCCTCTATTGGCCCGGGTCATTACGAAGGGATTGGCCATTCATTCCCGCAAGCGCCCCGCCTCGCTGAATCCGTTCCGGATCGCGCTGTATGCGGAGCATCTCAAATGGACGCTGAAGGAGAGGCTTCAAGGCCGCCGCCTGCCGGAACAGGCGGAGCAAGAGCCGATGTCCCGGGGCGGGAGCTAGCTTGCGGCCTAGTTGCGTATACAGCAATAACAGACAGAGCCGGGGCTTGCGCCCCGGCTCTTCCCGCATCAGCCCGATTCCGGCAGCGAATGCGGGCGCCCCGTGGAGGCCGCGCCCGATTTGAACGGCTTATAACGAAGCTCGATCTCGGTAATGCCGTCCTCGAACGTTACATAGATTTTCTCATTGTATTGCACAGCTTCCTTCTTGCCCTTCGGAATCGGCGTCCGCCCCTTATCCACCGCGCACGACGTATGGTGAACCACCCGCAGCACGCCATCCTTCCCCGGCTCCAGCAGGATGCGATCCGCTTCCGGCAGCGGCTCATGAATGTCGAGGCTGCGGAACAGATCGGCCAGGCTGACCCGGCGATTGTCGAAAGATGACAGCGGCCAGAAGGCCACCGGAATGTCATTGCCGCTGGCGGTATTCAGGAAGTAGCCCTCCAGCCGTCCGGCGAACTTGGGCCGCGGACGCAGCCACAGATAGGCCGCGCCGCCGATCAGGGCCGCGAACAAGACGCCGGCTCCAATCCGAAGCGGCAGCTCCCAGTAGGACCGCACCGAGAAGGCCAGCGTCGAGACGGCGGTGCCGCCTTCCGGATCGGAGGCTTGAACGGCGAGCGAGGCATCGCCTGTCTTCCGCGGCGTCACGATAAGCCAGTGTTCCTCGATATAAGCGCCTTCCAGCTTATTGTCCGCTGCCGGCTGAAGCCGGAAGGTCAGTTCATCCCCGTTCGGATCATGGAACCATTCCCGCAAATCGATGCGCGCTTCGCCATCTTCCTTGGTCAGGGAGAGGGGGCCGGCCGCGGCCGCTTCCGGCGGCAGATTCTCCACCTCCCGTTCGGTCTCCGGGCTCATGCGGTAGAAGTCCGGGCCATGCAAATAGACATGCCAGCGGTACGAGCCGGCTTGGCGGAAAATATAATCCCCCTCGAACCCGTTCCCCTTCCTGGCCAGCGGAGTCCGTTCCTCCTTGCCGGAATCGAGATTGGTTACGACAAGTTCCGCCTGCATCGTGTCGAATACATGCGGATCCTCCAGCCGGGAACCGTCGGGATGCTGCAGGTATGATAAAAATTTCGTATTTTGCCCTTTTATAATCTCCTGGGACTCCAGAACCAGTTCAGGTCCCAAACTATAGTTCCCGAGCAGATTCACTTTGACGAAATCTCCCGGCTTGCCCCGCAGCTTGATGACCAGTTCTCCTTGCTCAAGACGGATGATTTTCATCAGACGGTATTTATTCGACTCGTACAGACGCACGTTTTTGGAGCTGTAATACAGTTGGGCCTCCCGCAGCGGATGCGAAGAGAGCAATATAATATTGGCTTCGCTCATGCTGGAGTTCGGAATCGGCACCTTCACCTCCTGAAGATCGCCGGTTGCCGTTACCGCCGCGACCGTCACGAGAGCGGACTGAATCTGATGGGCGAAGATTTGATTGAAAATATCGGGCAAATCATCCGCGCTGTCGGTAATGAACGAGGTTCCGCCCGTCTGCTTGGCGATCCGCTCCAGCTCTTCCTTGTTGACCGAGCCGTCGTGGTTCAGGCCGATTGTGTAGATGGGATAACCTTGCGCTTGGGCTTGCTTGATGACGTGCTTCACGTCCCGGTTCGAATCCTCCACCGTCCTCCCCCGGGAAGCATAGCCGAAGTCGGTGCCGCCATCGGACAGCAGAATGAGGAACGGAACGCCGCTCTTTTCCTTGTCCGAGGCGAGCATCTCCGCCCCCGTGCGCAGGCCGAGCCCCAGATCGGTATAGCCGTAACGCGGCATCTGCCGCAGCTTCTGCTTCAGCTTCGCCTGATGTCCCGGCGAAGCGATGGACGTCAATGGCTGCGTCTCCACGATGCGGTCGTTGTAGGCGACGAAGCCGATCCGGGTCTTGGCGGAATCGCTCATATCCATGAACATATTGATGACTTCCGCCGCGATGCCGTCCTTGTCGGTCTCATTCATCGAATAACTGACGTCCAGGACGAAGACGGCGTCAATCCCTTGCGAGGCCGCATGGGCGGCTTGGCTTGCTTGGCTTGCTTGACTTGCTTGACTTGCTTGACTTGCTTGGGTTGCTTGGCTTGCGGCCTTGCCTGCGGCGAACGTGGGCGCTGCGCCGCTTGCTGGCGAACGCCCCTGCCGACAAGCCGGGAGTTCCGATCGGGAACGGGCAGACGATCGGCACTCGGGACGAGCAGGATGATTATTTCTCCAGCGTAACGACCCCGCACGGCACCGCCGCCGTGCTGGCCGACGGCATTAGCGGCCTCGCCCATGGGCGTCTGGCGAGCACGATTGCCGTGACCGTGTTCATCCGGGAATTTTTGAAGCTGTCCGATATCCGGGACGTGCATGATTATTTCGCGAAGGCGGCGAAGGTCAGCAATTCGGAGATCCTGCAGCAGCTCCAGGGCGCTCCCGGGGGAACGACCCTCGTCGCTGGCGTCATTGCCGGGGACTGGCTCTATTGGGCCGCCGTCGGGGACAGTGTCATCATGGTGTTCCGGGACGGGGAGTTCATCCGGATGAATGAGAAGCATACGCTGGAGTCCGTGCTGCAGGAGCGCTGTCTGGCGGGGGAGCTGACGAAGGAGGAAGCGATCGATCATCCGCTGCGGAAGCGGCTGATCAATTATTTGGGCTACGAGCATTTCGCCCGGATGGAGACGGGGAGCGAACCGTTCGAGCTTCGGCCCGGAGACCGGGTCATCCTGTGCAGCGACGGCGTCTACAACACGATGACCGAGGTGGAGCTGGAGGCGATTCTGTCCCAACCGATATCGCCGAATGACGCCGCGGAGGAGATTATCGAGGCGATCGAAGCCAAGGGGCTGGCGAATCAGGACAACGCGACGATTGTCATCGTCGATCATGACTGAGTGCGGGTGAGCCGGCTGGCCTGGTTCGACCGTGAGTCTGCGGTGCGCCGGAATCCGGGCATTCGCTGTGCCGGGAGCAGAGGACCGGAGCTTGCGGTGCGGACAGCGGCTGAAGCCTGAGACGCTCTCGTAGCGGCAGCCGTGCCATTCTGTGGCGGATGTTGAGAGGCCGGTGAGCCAAGACACTCGCTGTGTCGGACGTCGAGAGACCGGGGGAGCATGGCATTCGCTGTGCCGGTAGTTAAGAGGTCGGAGGGCCGTGGCATTCGCTGCGTTGGAAGCTGAGTGGCTGGAGAAGCCAGGGTATTCGGTGTATCGGAAGTTAAGAGGCCGGTGAGCCGCGGCTTTCGCTATGTTGGATAGCTCAAGGGCTGGATAAGCCGTGGCATTCGGTGTGCCGGGATGTAAGGAGCCGAAGAAGCCGGTTCAGTCGGTTCGCCGGGTCGCGTCACATGAGCAGGAGAGCCTGCAGAGCTGCGTGCGGAATAGGGGAAAAGCGGGGGTACGGATGAGGAAGGAGAACAGCGATTTCAAGACCAGCTTCGTGTCGGAAGCCGGTTCTTTTCTACATAACAAGGATTATTTCGCTTATGTCGAGCTCGACGATATGGCTTGCTGGGTCGTCGCGGACGGCCTGGATGCGGACCGGGAGGCGGACAGCGCCGAGATGGTCGTGAAGAGCATCCTGGGGCGGTTCACCGAGAAGCCGACGATGTCTCCGCTGCGGCTCAAGCGGTATATGCAGGAAGCGCATGAATGGCTCAGAGAAGAGAGCCGCCGGGTGCGGCTCAAGGCGAGCCTGATCCTGGTCGTCACGGACTATTCGAAGATCGTCTGGGCAGTGGCGGGCCATGCGCGCCTGTATCATTTCCGCGGCGGACGCCTGTTCGGGCGCAGTCAGGATCAGAGTCTGGCGCAGGCGATGGCGAATGCCGGCGAGATCTCGGACGCGGCGATCGACCATCATGCGGAGCGTCATAATCTGCTCAATTATATGGGCCGTCCCGATAGCTTCGAGCCGTTCGTCTCGAAAAAGGCGCCGCTCTCCGACGGCGATGTGCTGCTGCTCTGCACGCCGGGCCTGTGGGAAGAGGTGCACCGCCTGGAGATGCTGGATGCGCTTGAGGAGGCGAAGGAGCCGGAGGACTTCACCGATACGCTCGAGGACGTGCTGCTCAGCAAGCAGCGCGGCACGGTCAATAATTATACCGCCGTCGCCGTCTACGTGAACAAGGCGTTCAAGGAGGATCCGAAGAAGAAGTGGCGACAGCTCAAAAAATGGCTGATCGCGCTGGTCATCCTGGCCGTGGCGGGAGGCGGCGCCATCTACCTGTACGCGAAGGAAGCCGCGCGCAAAGCGGAGGCGGCCGCGAATATGATCGAGTTCCAGCAGAACGCCGACACGTACATGAAGGAAGGCGATTATGCGAAGGCCGTGAACGAGTACAGCGAGGCGCGAAATATGGCCAAGCGCTTGAAGGACCGCTATCACCGCGATCTGTTCGACAAGAAGCAGCGCTTGATGCAGTTGATGGTGGACGGAGACGGCTTTTTCAAGGAACGAGACTTCGCCAAGGCGCTGGAGAAATACGTCAAAGCGCAGGAGGAAGCGAAGCCGTACAAGGAGTTCAACCATAAGGAGCTCGAGGAGAAAATCGAGCGCACCAACCTGTATATGCAGATTATGAGCTGGGTGCAGGAAGGGGACATGAAGTTCGAGACGCAGGACTTCGTCGGCGCGCGCAGCTCGTACCAGAAGGCGCGCCGGGCGGCCATCGAGGAAGGCTTCGTCGACGGCGAGAAGGAGATTCGCAAGAAGCTGGAGGACGCGGAAGAGAAGGTCACCGGGCTGAAGCGGGAGAAGCGGCTGCTCGAGGGCGACAAGCTCGAGAAAAAGGGCGATCAGCAGTTCGCCGCCCAGGACTATGTCGGGGCGATTGACGCTTATTCGGCAGCGCAGCAGATCTATCAGGAAATTGACATGCTGGAGCGGGTGCTGGGCATGGAGCGGAAGATCGACAAGGCGGTCGACAAGCTCAACCCGCCGCCTGCCGCCGGCGCGGACGCTTCCGGGGCCGGCGCCGTACCGGCCGGGACGGGGCAAACGCCGCCAGCGGCGGGAGCCAATGCCGCTGGCCAGAGCGGAGGTTCCGGCGGCGGCAGCGCTGCCGCGTCCGGGACGGGAAGCGGCGCGGGAGAAACCGCAGGCGCCGCGAATGGGGGCGCGGCTGCGGGATCCGGCTCGGGCGCAGGATCCGGGAGGAACTCTGACGCGAACTCCGGCGCCGGCGCTGGCACAAATTCCGGGAGGAACTCTGACCCTGGTTCTGGTACAAACTCCGGGACGAACTCCGGCGCTGGTTCAAGCACGAACCCAGGCATGAATTCAGGGGCGGACACCGGAGAATCGGAAGAAGCCCCAACGCGGTAATTTAGTCGAGCTGATCAGGAATTCCTGCACACGCGCAGGATTTTCGCCGGAACCAGCGCCGAAAGGTGGAAATTGCTGCAAAACTACATCAATTTTGCCCATAGCGGGCCAAATCCGGGGACGACCGATCAAAAAGGTGCATTTTTGCAGGATTGTTGCGGAGCGGGCAGTGCTAAACAAGCAAAAGTGTAATTTTGCAGGATTTTCTGCCGGGATGCGCCCGGAACATGCGAAATCACGCATCGTGTCAAAGCATATCTGGCCCGCGGCACATTGTGTCCGGGCGGGAGGCGGCGCTGCGGGAGCTACAGGCGCTTCCTGCGGGTTGGCAGCCCGCGCTGTCAGGTGTGCTCCCGCAGGCACTACGTGGCAAGGCCTCACCGTCGGGGGCCCCGCGGACACGCCCGTGGAGGCACTCCCCGCCGGAGGCGGCACTCCGTCGGGTCACTTCCGCTGCGTTGCCTGTCTGATGCCGAGCCGCGGACGCTTCCGCAGGAAGCCGCGCCGCACAGTCGGGTATGGGAGCAGCGGCCAAGATACCCGGGGGCATGCCGTGTCAGCGAGGCACGGGAGAGGCAACCGCCGGGGATCATGCCCGCGCCCGGGCAAGCTGAGGAGAAGGAGGGGTCGATCATCGCCATGAAGGATATCATTTCCGATCGATTAAGCAAAATGGAGGATCTGGAGCAGCGCAAGCTGCTGAAGCAGCTGATGACCGGGTTGTTCCTCAATCTGGTGGAATATCAGGAAGAGATGAACCGGAAGATGGAGCGCAAAGTGTTCGATGAGGTGGAGGACGGCGAAGAGAAGCATGATGTCTTCGTCTCGCTGTGCCGCCGCGACGAGTTGGACCCGATTCACGAGTTCCTGCATCCGATGCTGCCGGAGGACGCGGCGCCGAAGCTGATCGACATGAGCCGGCTGCTGGACCATTTGCAGCGGAAGGAAGAGGCGCTGCTGTTCACGCTGTTCCTCGAATGCGATTATGCGGCGCTCCGGGGGCTGCTGGAAGGGGAGCGAACGTTCCGCGGGGAGATGATCACTTCCGGCGGACGTTATCCGATCTCGGTCCGGCTCGTGCAGAGCCGGCGCTATATTGACGAGATCGAGAAGCTGTATCACGTGTTCCAACAAAACAATGTGCCGTGGAAGACACTCAATCATCCGTACGCCTACAAATTCGTCGACGTGCTGCTGACGCATTGCGACGCCGTGCCGCAGGAAGATGAGGAGATCAGCGAGATTACGGTCGATCTGGAGGAATACGAGCCGTATAAGCGGGTCGATATCGTTCCGCTGTGGAATATCGAGCGGCTGGCCATCAAGAACAGCGGCTTCCCGGTTCCCGCCTCCGATCGGATTAACTACGAGCATGTGCTGTCGCTGCACAAGACGGGCAGCGAGCACGGTTATCTGGTGGAGGGCGACGAGGAGAACATCCGGTATATCAAGCGTTCGCGGGATGAGCTGACCATCGTGTCGCCGCAGGAGAAGGCGGGCATCTGGAGCGTCCTCAAAATCGCCCAGCCCGTCGCCTCCCGCCTCGGCAGCCTGAGCTATCCGCTCGTCTCCAACCGGAGAACGGATGGCTTCATCGGAAAATATGCCCGCCGGCAGGGGCAGATTGTGCGGGCGACGGGGGAGATCATCCGCCTCGTGCATGCGTTCGATGCGGCTCGCCTGCTTGAGCTGGAGCGGGTCGATATCCGCGATCGGAGCGACGGATCGCCGCAGACGTACGAGATGAATCCGTTCGTCAGCGACAATGTCCGCACGGAACGGGACAAAAAGGTGATGCGGCTCGCCTTCCGGGCGCGCCAGGCGGAGGAGAACGAGCGCTTCCTGCTTCAGGATCAGATGAGCTTTCTCGTGTCGGAAGTTCAGATGTTTTTTCCGGAATACAAGTGTGAAGGGGAATGGGCGTGAATTATATATGGGATCTGGTCATCCAGGCGGAACAAGCCGGCATCGAGGCGAAGGATATCCGGTTCGCTCCGGCCCGCGTCTACTCGCCCTATATGGAGCTCAGTCTCCAGGATCTCAACACGCGCGCGCTGCAGCATCTGGAGAAGGTCGAGGTCAATCCGTACTACCGGTTCTACGACTTGTTCAAGGACCTGTTCGATATCAACAACGAAGAGGATACCGAGCTGCGTCATGCGCTGTTCGACATCATTCTGCACTTCCTGACCGGGATTGACCGCAGACAGGGGATGAACCGGCGCGAGTATTATATCCGGTTCGTGCTGCGCGATATGGCGGAGGGACGGTTCGGCCGCCGCGTGAGCGAAGCGATCCCGCTGTTCACCCGCGATGAGCAGGAAGCGGTGGCGTGCAATGTGTTGCGCCTGTATGAGACGGGCGAGGCCGTTTATTTGCTGCGGGATACGATGCGGCGCATTTTCCGCCGTTCGACGATTTACGTGAATTGCGAGGACAAGGATGAATTGCTCATCTATGTCGGCCAGGAAAAGTCGGAGTCGGTCCGGGCGAAGGTGGAGCTGATCACCGATCTGTTCCTGCCGGCGCGCTTCCATACGGAAGTCTACTGGCGCGATCACTTCGGCATTATCGAGGTGGACGACACGATGCAGTTGGGGCGGATTGCTCTGTATTAGCCCGGGCCGCTCTCTAAGCGGACTGCTCGGTAGTGGCAGAGGGTCCTGTAGGGCAGAGTGTTCTGTAAGTGGCAGATGCCCTGTAGTAGCGGCAGGTTGCTCTGTCGCGGCAGATTTCCCTGTAGCAGCAGACTGCCCGGGGTGAACGATGTTTTTTTTCAAAGAAATGCAATGGCATAGTTAAGCACGTTAAGCTATCGGTTCATCGCAATGGTTGCAACCAAGGATGGGCCGTTCATGATAGGGCAGGTCACGAAGTTGACAGCCGGAGGGAGAGGTAACTTATGGCCGGATACTCGTACAAGCTGTATACGCAGCCGGGACGCCGGGAGGATGCCCGGAAGCGGGCGCAATATCACCGGGAGGAACTGTTGGAGATGACGACGTTCCAGCTCCGGAACATATGCCAGCGGGAGAAGCTGATCGAGGGGCTGATCCATACGCTGGATCGGGACGAACTGATCGCGACCATCATGAAATATCGGGGCGCAGACGAGAGTCTGCTCATCACTGGCGTCCGGCCGGGCGGATTCGAGCGGGTCGAGGCGGCCATGAAAAAGTATCTGGGCACGCCGCTGCCCGATGCCGGAGGCATCCGAATTCCGGCGAAGATTACGCTGTACTCCGGCTTGAAGCTGGATCGGTTCGACGGCTACCGGGTCGAAGCGGGGGCGGAGATGGCCGAATCGAACGTGCTGCTCGTCAATGAAAATCTGGAGCTGTGCGCCATTCTCAATCTGGTGAAGGACGGCTCGGCTCCGGGAAGCTTTTATTTGGCGATGGCCGAGGAGGCCGAGGTGAAGAAGACCGCGAACCGCCAGTACAGCCTGCTCTTCTTCCCGCGGGCGGTATCCGAGTACGTGTATCGAACGTATTACCGCGACACGCTGCTCCCGCCGGCTCATCTGTATTATTACAAAATTCCGGTGACCGATCTGGACATCCGCGAGCTGGAGGAGACCGATGCCGTCCTGGCGATCGATTTCGGCACCTCGAATACGACGGCCGGAGCGTATTTGGACAGCGGCTATATCGCTTCGCCTAATACGAACGATGTGCTGAGCGGACGCATTCGCCTCGATCGGATCAACTATGTGGCGTTCCCCGATACGACGTCTGCGGATGCGGATTGGATCGAGGTGCTTCCGACCGTCATCGGCGTCGCGGATTGCTCCGATCCGGAGCGCATCCGTTATCATTTCGGCTACGATGCGCTGCGGGACCGGAAAAGGAACGGCTACAGCGGCAGCGCCACCGTCTTCCATGGCATGAAGCGGTGGGTGAACAACTACAAGAAGCGGGAAGATGTGATGGATGCGCAGGGAAATGCGGCATCCGTGTGCCGGCAGGAGCTGATCCGGGCTTATACGCTCCATGTCATTCGCATGGCGGAGCATCAGTTCAAATGCCGCTTCCGCCATCTGCATCTGTCGGGCCCGGTCAAGCTGAAGAAGCAGTTCATCGAGATGTTCGCCGACATTTTGCCGGAATACCGGATCGAGTCTGACGATGCGCTCGACGAAGGACTGGCCGTGCTGTACAACACGATTGCCAACCAGATAGAGCAGCAGCGCTTCCTCGACGGGGAGGAATACAAGGCCTTGGTCATCGACTGCGGCGGAGGGACGACCGATCTGTCCTCCTGCCGCTTCCGCATCGAGGACGGCCACATCGCCTACAAGCTGGACATCCATACATCCTATGAAAATGGGGATACGAACTTCGGCGGCAACAACATTACATATCGGATCATGCAATTCATGAAAATCGTCTTCGCCGGGTATTGCCGCGGCGGCGGAGCGGCGGCCGGAACGTTGCCGGATATCGATTCGCTGATCGACATTCCGGCGGCCGATCTGTACCGTCATGTGGATGAATTCGGGTCGGAGGCGGTCTACGCGGCGTTCGACGCCGCTTACCGCGAGGCGGAGGCCGTCATTCCGACCCGGTATAAGGAATATGAGCACCGCTCCCGGGATGAGTATCATCGGGTGCGGAACAATTTCTACGTCCTGTGGGAGATGGCGGACGGGATGAAGAAGGAATTTTTCCGCCGGACAGGCATTCTGCGGAGCCGCTTCGATTCCGGGCGCGGCAGCCGGGCGGAGCAGGATCTGCATCTGACGGTCCTGGATCGGTGGTGTTTGTCGTTGCGGGAAAATGGGCAGTTCCGGGACGTGCACGAGCCGCCGGATGTCGTGTTCAACATTCAGGAGATCAACCATCTCATTCGGGCCGACATTTATGCGATTGTGCATAAGTTCCTGGACGAGTTTTTCCGCGACGGCCGGCTGCAGGATTATTCCATCATCAAGCTGACCGGCCAATCCTGCCGGATCGACGTTTTCCGGGAGGCGCTGAAGGAGTTCGTGCCCGGGCGGGCGATCGAGTTCCGGCAGAAGGCGGATGATTCCGGCAAGGTGACGGAACTGAAGCTGGCCTGCCTGCGCGGCGCGCTGCGCTACCTGAGCGCCCGGAAGGCTGGGCTGATTGAAGCGCGACTGACGAATCAAGCGCCGATCGTCCCGTACTCGGTCAGCGCCCTGACCCATACCGGGCAGGAGAAGCTGCTGATCGCGAGCTACGAACGGCTGGATCAGGCGCGCGGCTCGATCTCGCGGCCGCTGGGCGCGCATGAGATCGAGTTCAACATCCGCAATGCGGACGGTCAGCTGCGCTATATCGCGGTCTACGCCAATGATTTCACGGCGTACCGCCCGGTGCGGTACGAGGAGATCGCCGCGGAATACGGCGTTCGGATTCCGCAGGATGACACGGACTCGATCGCCAACGGCGAGGCCAAATGGTTCGTCTTCGCCGGCGACGGAAGCTGGGGCTTCGAGACTATGCCGGTCGCGCGGCTGAACGAGCAGCTCTATATCGGCGCGAAGCAGTTCTATGCCTTCGAGAATGATCTGTCGGAGCTGGATTTCTTCGACGGCTTGAAATAATCGAGACAGAACGGAAAGGAGGGCTGCGCCTTGTTCAAACATCAGGTGCCGCATTTCCATCGGGGCCGGATTCTGAAGACGGACATGCTGGAGAATCTGCGGGACTTCCCGCGGCAATTCGTCGACATCGCCTACCAGTCCTATTCGAGCGGGGTGCTGGCCGGGACCGAGGTTCGGGTCGGCCCCCGCAGCCTGACGGTCGGCAAAGGCATCGTCAAGCATGGAGGCCTCATCTATATGCTGGAGCAGGAGCATGAGCTGCCTTACCGCTCGACCGGGAGGGAGACCGTGCTCAAGATCCGGTTCCATGCGGAGCAGCCGTCGAGCGACTTCACGACGCTCCCGGGGGAGATCGTGCTGGACGAAGACACGGCCGAGGTGAAGGCGAACGAGATGGAGCTCGGCCGCTTCAAGCTGAAGGAAGGCGCCCGGCTGCGGGACGATTACCAGAGCTTCGCCGACCTGTCGACCGAATTCAACACGCTGAATGTCATCCATGTGCCGCATGCGGGCATCGGGCAGAGCACCTTGTCGCCCTTCATCCTGCGATACTTTGCGCAGGAGCTGCTGAAGACCCGCGTCGAGCATGCGCATGACGCCGCCTTCGCCATGCTGTGCCTGAACGGCGGCGCGGTGGAGCGGGACGTCATTCAGCATTACCTCGGCCAGCGGCTCGGCACCGGCTACCGCGAGCTGACCAACGAGCGGCTCTACGCCGGCCTCCGCCGGGTGCTGAGCGAAGCGGGCAGCAGCCGGGCCATGGCGCCGGACATGCGCCCAGGCGGGCGGCAGCGGGTGATTGTGGATTGACGCGGCGGTTCCGGGACCCCAACGAACAGAAGTCGAAGGAGGGAGAAGCGACGTGGAGCACGTAGATGAGCAGATCATTTCGCTGTTGTATGGAGAGCAAGAAAATAAAGAGCAAGCCGATGATAAGCAGAATGGAACACAATCGGATCAGCCTATTCTTTTCCATCAGGCTGTGTTGAAAATAAACGGGGAAACGATACCGTTCACAGAAGAACGGCTGCTAAATGGAAAAATCCGTGTACTTCTGCCAAAGACATTTCACCAAATGTCTCCTCAAGCTGCAGCAATGAAATATCCGTCAGAACGAAGGCCCGAATTGATTTATACCAACGACAACGCCTCGATCAATATCGCGTTCAACCATACGGAACATAACGTAATGGAAGCTGAAATCGAAGAATTTACAGTTTCCATGATTCATATTTTGCGGCGAATGCAGCCCATTTTGCAATGGTATGAAGACGGCGTAAAAGATATTCACGGGAAGCGAGTAGGGTATTGCGAATTTTTGGCTCCTTCCTTGAATGTCAATGTATATAATTTGATGTTCTTTGCTGAACTGGAGCAGACGGCGCTGCTCTGCACGTTCAATTGCTCGGAAGAGGAAATGAAGCATTGGCAGCCGATTGCTCGAGGCCTCATGGATTCTCTCGTCATCGGCGAATTGGAGGAAGGGAGGACGCAACAATGAGTCAATCCGCTCTGACTTACCAGAATTTGCAGATAACCCCCTACCGTCTTGTCAACTTGCAGGAGTTGAAGTTGACGAAAAAAATTAACGAACATACGCGGCTTAGGTTCACGGGTATCGTGCCAGAGGAATTGAAGGATAGCTATGTGGAGATGACGGATGCGGATACAACTATCGAGCTTAGCCAAATTAATGAGGAAGGCGAAAGTAAACCGTTGTTCAGCGGAATCGTGCTCCACATTGGGATTAAGGCTGTGCGAGATATTTATTATCTTGAGGTTGAGGCTGTATCTCATTCTTATAAGCTGGATGTAAAAAGAAAGAGCCGTTCTTTTCAAAATAAGGCCGTGACGATCCCCATGTTGCTGGATGAAATTGCATCGGACTATCCGGGTATGGATGTGGTGGATGAGGCTACCGACAATGCCAGACTAGGACGGTTCACGGTCCAGTATCAAGAGACTGACTGGCAGTTCCTTAAGAGAATGGCGTCTCGCTTTCATACGAGCTTAATGCCAACAGCAGTATTCGATCGTCCCAAGTTCTACTTTGGAATTTGTGAGAGCAACTCTCAAACCCGCTTGGAAGACTATCATTATACGGTCAGAAAGCGGATGAACACCTATCGGTATTTTGCCGAGAATGATTCGCCCAATGTGGATGAAAATGACTTTATCTATTATGAAGTGGAGACTGACAGGGTTCTGGAGCTTGGCAGTTGGATTGGATTCAAGGGTAAGAGCTTATACGTATGTGAAGCGCTGACGGAAGTGAAAAACGGACTGCTCACGCATCAATACGTACTTTGTCTACATAAAGGTTTACGGCAGAAGATCCTTTATAATCGGCAGATTAAAGGCGCTTCGCTTCAAGGGAAAGTTATCGATGTCGCCAAAGATAAAGTTAAGGTGCACTTAGACATTGATAAGAAGCAGGATAAAGGGGAGGCACATTGGTTCCCCTATACTTCGGTGTACACAGCCGAAGGACATAGTGGCTGGTATGTCATGCCTGAGATTGGCGACACCGTACGCATTTATTTCCCAAGCGAGAAAGAAGAAGAGGGTGTGGCAAGCAGTTCGATCCGTCAAGACTTGATAGAGGGGGAGACGAATAAGGTCGGTAACCCGAACATCAAATATTTCCGAACGGCAGCCGGCAAGGAAGTGAAGATGAGCCCGGATGAGATTGTGATTACCGGGAAAGATGGAGCGATATATATCAAGCTGAATGAAAATAATGGGATTCATATCATTAGCAATAAGAATATCATGATAAGCGCTCAGGAAGACATTATGATGGACTCTCAGAAAAAGGTCATCATCTCTGCAGGGCAGGAGTTGAACCTAAGCTGTAAGAGCAGCAGTATCCATTTAAGCGGAAATACGAACATTGTGGGCAGTGAATTGAAGACAAACTAGACGCATCGTTCGGAGAAAGGGGAGACGAGGTGGCCAAAGCGGAGTCGGAACGAATGTTTACCCAACAGGTTGTTAAACCGAAACGTCAAGAAGTTTTGTCTGAGTTAGAGATGTTTTTTCATGCGAACAGGGAAGAACTGTGTTGCGATTATGTCCAGTATTTTAAGAGCCTGTGTTTACGTCTCAAAGACCAGCAGATTATGGGCAAAAAAGGGAAAATCGGACATATTACCTTTTCTATGTTGAGGACGCAAATAGCGGAAGGACGGTCTACCTACCTCGTAGAAGCGACCGATTCGTCATGGGTATTTGACCGAAATCCATGCCGCTCTAAGTACGACGCGGAATGGGCATTCCGCTACTTAGACAGACTGGAATACGAGTTGGTACAGGGAAGCCGCAATTATATGGGAGCCATTACACCCGTTGAACTCGAAAGGCATGTACTCAGAGAGTCCGTTCACTTTCATGATTACGTCATTAGTTTAATACGATACGCGATGCCGCAAGCTGCCGCTTTGCCTGAATTTGTTGAGCTGGAGAAGGAAGATCTATTTGAAGTAAGAGTGGGAGAGTACTTGGATATAAGTGAAGTAGTCTACAAAGAAAACACTTACATTCCTGACCCGGAAGTCGTAAAGGCATGGCTTGAAGAAAAAAACGAGTATGAATATGCTTACGCCGCTATTCTCGAGCTTGATTTATCCAAGGGTGATTATTCAGAGATTGATTTTCGGTTCTCTTCATTTAACAACTGTAATTTGTCATTTAGCAGTTTTGAGGCGGCAGTTTTGGTTGGAACGAGGTGGAGCGGCTGCTGGTTGGAACAGTCAGATTTTTCGCATTCTCTTATTCAAGGTGCCGATTTTGGTGAATGTCATTTAGTTGGGGCGTTGTTCAGTTTCACGGAAGGCAATAGCGGCAGGCCTAATTCTTCCTGGAACAAGCCGGGTTTCTTGGGAGTTAACTTTTCGGGTGCCAATTTGACAGGAGCGAACTTTGAAGGAGCTTCGTTACGAGGGGCTCAGTTTACACATGCCCAATTGGATAATGTCAATTTTAAGGGAGCCGATTTGACAGGAGCAATGTTCTCTCTAGAGCAAGCGGATGTAGTCCTGTTAGATGATAATCAGCGAAAAGACATTATATGGAGAACATGATGTGTCGAGAGGAGGCAGGGAATGCGCTATTTTATAATGTCTGCCGATGATCGAATTCGAGGAAGAGTGGAACCAATAGGCATTTCCGAAGCAGTCGCCAATGAAATGAGCGGGGAAGGGTTAACTCACAATTTGGAAAATATTAACCTCCAAATCCCAATTAAGAGCCAGGACAGTGTTGAGTATGTAGACTGGATTGAAAGGCCTATTCCGCTAGTATCGGATAGTTTGAAACAACTTCTAACCAAAATTGCACCGGATGTAAAAGTAGCTCCTCTTGTTCTGGCGGATATGAAGAAACTTCGTCAAGATGTTTATTGGATTATCGCTCCCCCTCGTATCGATTGCCTATCCTTGAAAACCGAATTTCTCAAAGATGGAACACTAAAACGATTAGTGATTGATAACCGTAAAGCTTCCCGACCAATATTCCAAATCAAGGGGATTCGGGAAAAATATACTTTTGTCAATTTAGCGGTAGCGGAAAGCATACTCCGCAGGAGCTATTCCGGAATCAAGCTTCGCAAGGTGGAGAACGAAGTTGAGTCCAGCGGTATGATGTCAAGTCCCTGATTTATGAGAATTGGAAAATTTCCTTGGCGTGCAGCAGGATCAATCCCAAAAAAGGCATCACCAAACTAGACCCAGTCGAAAATTAAGTAAAATACCATAATTTAACTGGGAATTAGAGAAGAAAATTCTTGAGCCAAGGCATTATTGCTCTGTCGGCTTCACCTTCCTTCTGGGCGTATAGAGTTGGTCGTTGCGTAGCAGCACATCGACCAGACGCACAAGTTTTCTTGCCGTTAAGACGAGGGCACGTTTGTGTTGATGCTTAGGGACTTCATTGAATTTCTTCCGGTAATACTCCCCGAATTCCGGGTCGCGGTTTTTTACCGAGTTGGCAGCTTCAACTAGGTAATAGCGAAGGAATCGGTTGCCGGAACGAATGCGCTTTGTATCTTCCGCCTCGAAGGAGCCGGATTGGTGCTTGCGCCACGTCAGACCCGCATACTTGGCCAAGGCGGCTTGATCCGTGAAGCGGTCGATGTCGCCGATCTCGGCCAGGATGCCTGCGGCATAGACCCGATCAATGCCCGGAATGGAACGGAGGCACTGGCTGCTGGAAATGCCGTCTAAAATGCGCTCAATCGCCTTGTCGAGCTCTTTAAGCTGACGCTGGATGCTCCGGATCGACTGAATTGAGGTGCCCAGCACCAAATCAATGGAATCCTCGACAACCTTCGAGAGGCGGTACGAGGCCCGAGCCGCCTTTTGAATACAGCGGGCGACGTGTTCGGGATCGGGGAAACGATTTCTCCCCTTGTCCTTTAGATAGTCAGCCAAATGGGCGACATCCATATTCCCCATCTCATCCAGGCTATACTTTTCCGAGAGCATTTCCATGATGGCATGGCCGAACACGGAACTGTCCACTTCCGCGCGAAAAGCATTGCACTTATAGAACAGATTTTGCAAAAAGTATTGCTTCTCGCGGGTGAGGTTGTGTACGAGATGGAATCGCATGCGAGTGAGCCGCTGCAAGGCGATGTACTGTTCCTGCATCACGATAGTCGTCGTGAGTCTGCCAAAACGCAGGCGGTCTGCAATGATCCAGGCATCGATGCGATCGGTTTTGTCCAGGTCGGCATAAGCGTCTTTGAATTTGTTAATCAGCTTCGGATTAATGGTGAACACCTTGGCATTCAATTGTTGAAGGGCCTCATCCTCATGCAAGTACATGGCTGGATGCCAGCTGTAGACGGATGTGGCTTCAAGCCCGATATGAACCTCAGAGCAGGCTGTCTTGACCGCAGCAGAAATGATGCGATCCCGCAAGTAAGAGGCGCCGTGCAGATTGTTGGTGGTCTTGAAGGTCTCCAGGGTGTCGCCATCCGATTTCATCAAACAGGCTTCCAGTTCTTCGGAACTGACGTCAATACCGACAAAAAGCTTCAAGAGAATTCCTCCTTTCTATAAGGGATTCAGGGAACGGACTCTCCGGACTGTCTCCGGCGGACTCGCCGATCAATCACCCTCGCATATGAGAACACGCTTCGGTTCATGAGCTGCCCCGACGCTGCTACAGTCGGGCATGAGTTGCCGAAGGGAACAGCCAGCGGGTAAGAAGTGCAAGCGAGTACCGGAGAAACAGACTTAAAAAGTAGATTGGACTACAGGAGTGAAACGAATTTCCCCGAATGGAACCCTAAGTTCCATTGTCCGGAGACATTCCGGAAAGTCCAGTCCCCATATTAATTTTCAATGTGCAAGCTGGAAATTTTGAAGGCATTCTATGTTCCTATAAAGGACTGGAAAAAGACTCAAAACTGCCTTTAGGAAATACTATACGAGGAGTGGTTATGATGCAGGAGAATAATAATGGGCAACTGAAGAGCGGTTCAGGGGATAAGAAAAGTTACGTAGTGGCGGGAGCTATTTTAAAATGCAGTTTTGGAACCCAACCTACAAGGCTGAAAACACCCTTGAGCCATGGTGTCTATATCAAGAATAAAGCACAAATGAATATCAAGGATTACAAGCCCGGCGTAAATATTATTCATTTCGGTAATTGCTCTAGCCCTGACAATCCTGCTGTCCAGAATAGTTCGTTGGTAGATGTGTTCGGGGTAAAGAAAGCGCCATGCATCCCGCTTATTAACATGCCCTGGCTCAATGGCAAGAGTGACGTTCTTGTCGAGAATGAGCCAGCTTTGTTGAATACTTGCACTACCCGATGCATTCATTGCGGTCTGATACAAATTGAAAATGACGGACAGAACCTAGAATAGCTCCATGCTATGGCGAGGGGGGATACGGTGAGTGGGATAAAAGAGAAGACCGGCTTTGGGAGCATACGGGTTATTTTCCCGTGCGATATCCAACGCATTACCGAATTGCGGATTGTAAAGAAGGCTAACGATCACGCCCGAGTATTCATTTCCGGACTCGTTGCAGAGGAACAGAAAGATCGTTATATTGATCTAGCGAGCAGTTCTGACACCATCGTGATTCAAGATGTAGATGATAATGGCGATAGGCACCGAATACTCTTTCATGGTCTCGTGTCGGATATCTCTTTTCGAAGTGTAAGGGGAATCTATCACTTAGAGCTAGAAGGAATCTCTCATTCTATTAAAATGGATCTAAAAAAGAAAAGCCGATCATTTCAACATCAAAAGATGCCCTATCACGCGATGTTTAAACAAATATTATCAGAATATTCAGGCGGGGATTATATTGATAACGCCACAGGCTCTGCTCGATTAGGACAATTTACAATACAATATCAAGAAACGGACTGGATGTTTCTCAAAAGAATGGCTTCACGCTTTGAAGCCGTTATTATACCGGAAGCGACGGCAGACGCGCCCAAACTATGGTTTGGGGTGCCAGAGGGCAAACGTTGGATACTTGATAAGACCTCATATCATGTTAGAAAAACGTTAGAGGAGTACCGACAGTGCGATGAAAACGGTAATCCCAAGGTACAAGGTTACTCAGAAATAAGCTATACCGTAGTAACCAATCAACATTATTCCATTGGGGATATTGTACAGTTCCAAGGAAAAGAGCTGACTGTGGTTGAGTCGGTAGCTCAACTGAAGGATGGCGTCGTAACAATGAGTTATCTCCTTTCTCCGGAATTTTCAATACGTCAAAATCAGCACGATAATGAATATTTGTCTGGCTCCGCATTGGAAGGTAAAGTAATTGATGTAGATAAGGACACCGTGCGAGTCCACCTTACTATTGACAGCGAGCAGAACAAGGAAGAGGCATGTTGGATTCGGTATGAATCGATGTACTCGGCAGAGGGGAACAGCGGTTTTTATTGTATGCCTGAGTTGGGAGATACAGTCCAGATCTACTTTCCAAGCAGCAGTGAGGAAGAAGCCGTTGCAATTGGCTCTGTGAGTAGGGGGCAAGGCGCGTCACAGGTGCAGAATCCGGAGGTAAAGGGTTGGAGCACAAAACATGGCAAGGGATTGAAGCTTGGAACAACGGATCTGACCTTCACAGCCAGAGAAAATAACATCTTTATTAAGTTGGATGATGGAGATGGAGTTCATATCGAGAGCGGGCATACGGTTTCGATAGCTTCCAAGAGTGATTTGGAATTCAGAGCGGATCAAAGGTTAGGGATTCAAGCGCAGGAGGGCATTTTTCTGCAGTGCAATCAAAGCAGTATTGTTCTGGATGGAGAGGCGGACATCTATGCTCCTGCATTGAATTTGGCTGGCTTGGTGAAGTCCCCTGTCTTCGTGGCAGATTTGGAACCTGTCCCCGAACCGCCGTTAATGTCTATCGATGCGTTTAACGGGTCCTCTCAAGTTGCAGGTGGTTCTCCCACGAAAGGTCTGCTTAACACGGTGATGGATGGTGTTCAAACTGCCCTCAGCTTGGCCGGAATGATACCGGCCGTTGGATTGGCTGCCAACGCTGTAAACACGGGGATAACCGCCATGCGCGGAAGCACGCAAGGAGCTGCTTTATCCTTAGCTGCCAGCGTCCCTTTTATCGGTCGGGATTTTAATCCTTACGAAGCAGGCGTTAATAAGCTTACATCTGATATTTTGGGTAAGATGAACCCTAGCAATATGATGTCTGAATCCCTATTGATGCGCGGCGCCAATGGGGATATTGAGGCCTTGAACGAGTGGAAAAAACAGATGGCTGCCCTGCCGGTGAAGGAAGAAAAATTGACTCAACGCGAAAAAAATAGAAGAGCGCGTGAAGCGATACAACCGACCAATGAATTCTTAAAATTCATGAAAGAAAATATTGCCGATCCTTTTGCGGAAGGTATGGATTGGTTTCTTTATGATACAGACCCAGGAAGGTTTGTAAATCGTTTCAGTTATACCGCCGCCTCTATGGTAGGACCGCCTGTAGTCGATCAGCCGACGACAGGGAATGAAATAGCAGACATAGCCGCAGATGTTTTAGGCGGAGTTTCAGGCGTCATCGTCAATCCAGCCGGAATGGGGACGAATACGCAAAACTTATTCACAGTGTCGAATAAGGTTGGCAACTCGCTTGCTAATACCAAAGGGGGACAGCTTGCACAAAATCTGATTTCCAAACCGTTGGAAAAGATTCTCAGTCCGAGTAACGCCCAAAAAATATCGCAGACGGCGGTGAGGGGCGCTGTAACAGGATCATTTCACAGTGCTTCAATCTCTCTTATTCAAAATAAGTCGAGTGGGCCTGAACTGCTCCAAGCTGCATTTTGGGGTGGCGCATTTGGCGGATTATTTGGCGGAATAGGTGGGGGATTAGGTATAATGTGGGGAAAGGTCCTCACCACTGCCCGGCAATATACAAGCCAACTGAAGCCAAGCCAAATTATAACTGGCTTGAAGCAGGCGATGCAGGAGAATGTCATACGAGAAGCTCCATTGAAGGCACGTAAAGGATTAGAAACTAGGGGCTATTCGCGTGATAGTGTATCTGAAGATGTAAATATTGTAAAGTACTACAGAGTGCAAACTAAGGGCGAACATGGCAGCTTTGAAAGAATGATTGTAAATGATGACGGAACTATTTCAGTAGTCACTAAAAAAAGCAATTTAAACGTAAGTGCTGAAACAGCAGAACATGCAGAATATTTCATGCAAAAAAAAGGGGAAGGATCTTACATTATTGAGTTTGAAGTTGATAGTTGGTTCCATGATATGATAAAAGAGTATGCAATTCCTCAGAAATATTATAGAACGAACCCTTTAAATCAAGGTAGAACAGCGCCTAAAATAGTTGACCCTCATCAGCCCGGATTGTCTCTCGAGCTGCCACCTATCTGGATTGATTGGATCGAAGAACTTGCTAAAAATGCTAAAATACTTAAGTAGGGGGTGTTACAGCTTTGAAAGTAGAACCAAATTTTCCTGATACGGTCGTAGTTTTAGTGAAACATGAAGAAAAATATACTTGGTATGTAAGTGAAAAAGAATTATGGATTATGGACTTGCTACAATTAGAGAACGCCTTCCGAAGAAAATTCAATCAACCTAAAGTAACTGAAACAGAGGCTGATTATGAAGAACGTGTGGGATGCGAAATACTATCTGAAAAAAACATAAGTCAATTTCAAGAAGCTATGAAAGACTTTGAAGTAAGCTATACAGAATTGATTGAGTACTTCAATTTATATTCTGAGGTATATTTGGATGGAGTGAATTCCGAAGTTGAAACCTCGTTTTATTTAGATTTTGATAATAAAAATTTTTACTCTTTTTTTAAAGAACCCGGATCTTATGAGTATTTTGTTCCAACTGATTGGAAGGGGATTTTTGAGAAAGATGCAAAGAAAGTAATTCCGGAGAATGCCAAAAGAAAGTGAAAGGATGAGTTTATTTGAAGAACCAGTTGCAAATATTTGAAGATGAATTTTTAAATGAAAACTCAGGAGAAGTTGTAAAAGGGGTTACTGTAGTTGTAGATGGGTATTTTAAACAAGTGTTAGACACAATACTTCAAAACGAAAAATCCTATGACGGATATACAAATCTTATAGCAAATGCCCTAGCTAGGGGAATTAATAAGACCATAAAATAGGAGAGATAATTATGGACAATTTTATAATTGTTGAAGATGATTTGCAAAATGGTGATACTGGAGAATTAGTAAAGGGAGTTAGAATTATGGTTGAAGGTAAGTTCAAAAATTTACTTGATTCCATAATAGAAACTTCTTCATTTAATACTTATTCAGAGGTTATTGGTTATGCAATCACAAGTGGAATTACTGAGATTATTTCTGACTTAAAAAGCAAAGGATCTTAGATCATTTCTTTCTTTTTGAAGTTTATAGATGTACTAGTTTACGTAAAGTGAGGTTTTCCCGGCAGAATAATTAAAAATATAACAACCACAAACCAAACATTAAAAAATTTCAAACTCGATTGACAAACTTTCAAAGGCTTATTCTAACCTGAATATTTAGGGTATGAATGAGCTTTTTGTATTTAAAGACTACATACTGCTACGAGCACGTTCTTTATTTATCAGGGAGCGTTCCCGTGAGATTTCGCTGTTGTATAAATCAGTTACTCCATAATTCTTAACATAGTGTTGAATTTATAGCTAAGCCAACGACGGTGACCATCGCCGTAGCAGGATCTCTTCACAGCACTCAATCTCTCTTATTCAAAATAAGTCGAGTGGGCCTGAACTGCTCCAAGCTGCATTTTGGGGTGGCGCATTTGGCGGGTTATTTGGCGGAATAGGTGGAGGATTAGGTATAATGTGGGGAAAGGTCCTCACCACTGCCCGACAATATACAAGCCAACTAAAGCCAAACCAAATTATAACAGGTTTGAAGCAGGCGATGCAGGAGAATGTCATACGAGAAGCTCCATTGAAGGCACGTAAAGGATTAGAGACCAGGGGCTATAAGCCACAGCCTGGTGAACGAACAATAACGAGAGAGCAGTACAAAGCTCAGGAACAGAAGAGCAGGGAAGCTTTGCGTGAACAGAGTGGTAAGGGGACGGGTAAAATTGTTACAAAAGTTAAGTATGGGGAAAGTGATCTATCAAGAAAAACTATCGAGGAAAGAATAGCTAGAGGAGATAAGAGTGCTAAGAATTATGCTATATTTGAATATATCGATAACAATGGGAAATTAGCTTATAAAGTAGCTAGCAGTGAGGGGAAAGTAGTAGATGGGAAATTCGTTGAAGGGCGTCATTCAGAAAAAGTAATACATGATTATCTCCAAAGCGAAGGAATTGATCCTTCTCAAGTTAAAAGAATATATTCAGAAAGAGATTTTTGTGATCTTGCTGGTCATAACTGTTCCGAATTAGTAAACAAGTATTATCCAAAGGCTGAGAAATCTTTTTCCTATCCTTTCTCTACTAAAGAACAGGCTATTGAAAGTAAGAAACAGTTACTTAAAGACATCAAGGAACAATTTAAAAAATATGAGCAATAAAAAAGAGGTGATAATAATGATATCTAATAAAGATATTAAGGACTTTTGGGAGAATAAATTTATAAAATACAGTGAAAAGGAACTGCAAAAATTTAATCTGTTAGAAGAAACGGTGTCTTTTTTGGTTGAGGTTGGCTTGCCTAATGAAGAAATATTGAAACAAAATGGCGTCTATCATACCTTTTATGAAAGTAATGATTTTAAGGAGGTATTAATAGATGGTGAAAAATATACAATCATTGGGAAATTCGCGGATGTAGACATCTACATCTATATCAACTGCGAAAGTGAAGAAGTTTTTACAACTAAAAAGTCTAATTTAGTCTATATTAACTCATCAATTCGTAACTTTCTAATTTTTGAACAAATTTGTCGTTCGGAATTTTATAAAGTAAAGGCTTATGAAGAAGATGAAATGAGTGCGGCTGTTGAAAGAATGAAAGAGAAATTCATGAAAATAGAGCCAAATGCACTAGTGGAGGATAGTTACTGGGATCAATATTTATTCCCATATGAAATAGGTTTCTTATAATTTTTGGGCGCACTACTAATTTTTGTGTTATGGGGCTATCCAGTTACGAATAAACCAATAATTTAACCAAGAATAGATGTAACCCATATAAGACTCTATAAAGACTTCTCCATTTCATTTGTACGCACATCAATGCGTAAATTTTATACCCTAAATAACGCCCAATCCGTTACGTTAGATAGGTCGATTATGGTCAGAAATTACCATGATCGACCTGTTTTTTGTTATCTTCCTTTTCTTGAAGGTATATGAGATTTACTTCTCGCCTTCCTGTAGTTAGAGCGTGTCAATGGGGCGAGATACGAGCACGTTCTTTATCAGGGAGCAGGGAGCGTTCCAGTAAGAGTTCGCTGTTGTATAATTCATTACATAATTATTAACATAGTACGGTATTTATGGTTAATCCAACGACATCTAGTACCGATGTAACAGGATCATTTCACAGTACTTCAATCTCTCTTATTCAAAATAAGTCGAGTGGGCCTGAACTGCTCCAAGCTGCATTTTGGGGTGGCGCATTTGGCGGGTTATTTGGCGGAATAGGTGGAGGATTAGGTATAATGTGGGGAAAAGTCCTCACCACTGCCCGGCAATATACAAGCCAACTAAAGCCAAACCAGATTATAACAGGTTTGAAGCAGGCGATGCAGGAGAATGTCATACGAGAAGCTCCATTGAAGGCACGTAAAGGATTAGAAACTAGAGGCTATAAGCCACAGCCTGGTGAACGAACAATAACGAGAGAGCAGTACAAAGCTCAGGAACAGAAGAGCCGGGAAGCATTCCGATATGAAGGGGTCGATAAAGTTGGTAAGGGTGGTAATATTACTGATGAAATGAGACCAATAAATCCAAAAACGGGAGAAATAATCTATCATAATTGGGCCCCTACCAGACCTATCAATCTTGAGACAGAGAAGTATCTTGTTGATAAAGTTGCAGTTGCTAGATCTGGTTTATCTGGGAAATATAAGGGAATTTCGGATATGCTAAAGTTGAAATTGAAGGACTCGAACAGTCTGATTTCTTCGCCCACAGTAAAATAAGTGATCCAAGCAAAAGAATCCCCGGAGCTGAAAAATTTTCTTTAGCTCCAGAAAAACCTTCACTCCCTGCTTCCAAGGCTGCTTTGAATGAGGGTAAAGGTGATATTATTCTTAGGGACATGGATACGGAGTATAAAATTCTTAATGATATTGACAACATGCTAAAGGGTAATAGAGAACCAGGGGTACAGTTAAAATGTTTACAGAAAAAGATACATGTGGTAGTTGTAATTTAGTTATTAGTAAATTTGCGAAAAAATATCGTTATATAACCATCGAAATAGTTCATAATAATGGGAAAATGATTGAACCATATTAGAGGAGGATAAATAATGAAAAAATCATATGAAGAGTATATTGCTGAGATTTATGAATGTTATGAAGACTACAAAAAAGAAGATAATTTTAGTACGGTAGAGTCAATTGCAAGAACTTTGTATGATTTTGAGGGATTAATGTCTCGTAGTGAAACAGAGAAAGCGATTATTCTTATTACATATGGCCAACTAATTGTTTCTGAACAATTGAGGGTATTAGTTAGTACAAGAGACAGTTTACTAGAAAATTTAAGTTATATAAATTTTGAGTTAATTAAACAAGAACAGAATCTTACCACAGAGCAATTTAATGATTTACAGTCTAGATACAATGATGTTTTAGAAAATATTAAAAGAAAACCATCAGATACCTGTCGTTTTGCAAGATGGTTTTATGATGAGATGATAAATGAGGTAAATCAATACTTTCTACGTATCAATAGCGCTGCACTAGACGCAGAGAAAATTACAACAAATCTCTTAAGTCGTTTTAGACGAGATTGTGAGAATACTCTCAGTGAGAAAATAATAGTGTATACGAGCTTAGGAGAGAACCTCGTAAAGCACAATTTGACGGTACCCAATGAAATCGTGGCAGAAATAAAAGGTTTCGATGTTGATGATACAAAGGATCAACTGCTTCCAGAAGAAAAGAACCAGTTAAAAAATCAAATTAAAAGATTATTGGAGAGTTTCAATACCAATTAATCTCGACTCTTCATAGGTGCTTTTTAATAGGGTGTTAGTTAAAGTGTATTTCCTAATCAGAGAACTTGATTATAGCAGATTACACCAAGATTTGAAGCTCCTCACCAGCAGTAGAGTGAGGGGGAAATCATCCAATTTAGCAGGGAAGAATTACATGCACTTGATGATTTTAGTGAAAGTCATGGGTATGGATTAGGCACTTTTTTTGTACAATTCTCAATCTACCATGAATCATGGGAAGAATATTACATTGGAGATAATAAAGTATGTTTTATCGGAGAACCGTCTGCTTACGATGAGGACGTAATGACAGTTATGAATCATAATGAGTTTTGTAAATATGTGGTCTTATACAGTGAGAAGTACCTTCAGAAGCATCCTGAAGATAAAGAAAGAATAAAGAATTATTTAGAGCGTAAAAATTGGGACTAAATCACTAAAAAGAGCCCTAGGGCGTGTACGCAAACTATCGAAATAGCCAAATATCTGGTAAACTTATCCTATGAGAAGACGATATGAGATACGAGATGACCAATGGGAACGACTCAAAGACCTCTTGCCACCGGAACGGAAACCACAGGGTGGACGTCCGGCAATCGATAACCGAAAAATGTTCAATGCCATGCTTTGGGTGATTCGTTCTGGTGCGCCTTGGCGAGACTTGCCAGAGCATTATGGCTCCTGGAGCAGTGTCTACAGTCGTTTCCGCCGCTGGGAGAAAGCAGGCATCTTTGATCGAATGCTAGACGTTCTGGCTGCCAATCCCGATGACGAAAGTGTTATGCTCGATGCTTCCATCGTTCGTGTTCACCAACACGGCGCGGGGGCAAAAGGGGGCAGCAATTCCAAGCCATCGGACGATCACGCGGAGGATTAACCAGCAAGATTCATGCCGTTGTAGACGGCCTTGGCAATCCGCTACGCTTCGAAGTAACCGCAGGCAACATCAATGATTGTGTAACGGGTTATGAGATCCTGCAAACCCAAGACATACAAGGTAAACATGTTTTGGCGGATCGCGGATACGATACCGATAAAATCATTGCGCTTTTGGAAGAGAAACTGGCCCATTCCGTCATTCCCAGTAAGAAGAATCGCACGATCCAACGTACAACCGACTGGTGGTTGTATAAAGAGCGTCATCTGGTCGAATGCCTGTTCAACAAACTCAAACATAATCGTCGGCTGGCAACTCGGTACGATAAATTGGCCTGTACTTTTGTTGCCTTCTTAAAGCTGGCCTCTTCCATGATCTGGTTGGCTTAAGGTTTGCATACACGCCCTAGAACTGAAGGCTACCAATATAAAATGAAATCATTTTTTAGCAATAGGACATTTAACACATGTGGTATCCATACAAAGACATCTTCGGATGACAATTTAGGGTTACATGTTAAACAGGTTGATTATGGCTACCATGATTGACCTGTTTTTTGTTCTCTTCGTTTTCCTCCGCCTTTTTCCAGTAACGGCTGTTAATCAAAAGGGGACCCTTTCATGCTTAATCTGGAACGTAGTAAGCGTCTCATCGCTCAACTTGTTTTTGAACTCGCTGCCGCGATCCGTATGGAATAACTGAACTTGGACAGAGACAAAGGCACGTAACCAGGGGGCATCCTTTTTTCGTGCCTGCGCTTAAGCTTATAGAGATCAACCAGTACACAAGTCATCTGTTTTTGACTTTGACATACGTTGCTTACAACGACGCGTTTCGCTTCAGATTGCTGGAACTGACGGTTCATTTCATTCGGCAGTTACGAGTCGTTACATGCAGCTTTGTGAGGTTTATATTGAGCCATCGTGTACGTAGAAAAAAAGGGCCTGTTCCTTCATGATGCGGCCAATGCGTCATCTAGATATGGGGTAAGCCCAGCTACTTAGGGCTTGCTGAACAATCATTTTTCAAAGGTTTTACAAGGATTTCTGGACTCTAACTCGAAATAAAATGCAAGGAAAATGCGAATTTCTTGCAAAAAATCGTGCACGTGGAGTGAGCCGACATGTATCGTAGAACCGAAAGCCAGCTTCAGTTGTTCGAAGATTTCTACTTGCCGTTTGGCGGTAAATTAAATAAGGAGAACCGTTGGGTTCAACTGGCCGCTATCATCCCGTGGTGGCGGGCAGAAGAATTCTACGCGAAGTCGTTCAAGAAATCAATGCGCGGTCAGATCCCTTTGTCTGTTCGTATGGCTTTGGGAGCGCTGTACATTCAGGAACGTATGCAGCTCGATGATCGAGAGACGGTCCAGCAGATCGCCGAAAATCCGTACTACCAGTACTTCCTTGGGCTGCGGCGTTCCAAGATAAGCCTCCGTTCCATCACTCGCTGTTGACCCATTTCCGCAAGCGATTGGGTGCGGATGTCATTGGACAAATCAACGATTGGATTTTGGAAGAGGACGCAGAGCGAAAGAAGCAGGAACAAAACAAGAGCGATCCTCAAGATCCTCCAGGCAGCGGCCATGGCTCTGATGGAACATCCGTTAATGAAGACGGCAAAAGCAAAGAGAAACCATGCAACAAAGGCACCTTGATGCTCGACGCGACCTGCGCACCGGCCGACATCTCGTATCCGACCGATTTGAAATTATTGAACGAGGCGCGGGAAAAACTCGAAGCGATCATCGATGTTCTGCACGAGCCTTTCGTCGGGAAGGCCAAGAAACCGAGAACGTATCGTCAAACCGCCCGCAAACGCTACCTCGAGATCGCCAAGAAACGGCGAACGGGTGCCAAAGCCATCCGGAAAGCGGTTGGCAAACAGCTTCGTTATGTTTCGCGTAATCTTGGCATCATCGAAATGCTGGCAGCGAAAAGCAGCTTGAATCAACTGGGTTCGCAGCAGTATCGGCAATTGCTCGTCATTTCCGAGCTGTATCGTCAACAGCAAGAGATGTACGACAAACGGACACACTCGGTGGAAGATCGAATCGTCAGTCTTTCCCAACCGCATGTACGGCCGATTGTCCGCGGGAAAGTGAATGCTCCCGTCGAGTTTGGAGCAAAGCTGGCGATCAGTCTGGTGGACGGTTACGCTCGGATGGAGAAGCTGTCCTGGGATAACTTCAACGAAAGCATGACACTGAAAGCTTCCGTGGAGTCGTTCGTCCAGCGATATGGGTGTTATCCGGAAGCCATTCTAGCCGACCAAATCTACCGAAATCGGGAGAACCTTCGCTATTGTAAGGAGCATGGAATCCGTTTGAGTGGTCCAAACTTAGGGCGTCCGAAGAAAGAAGCGGAACCCGATCGGAACCAGGCCAGACAGGATGCTTCAATGCGTAACGCAATCGAAGGAAAATTCGGAGAAGGCAAACGCTCCTACGGACTGGGGCGTATTCGAGCACGCCTTCGAGAGACAAGCGAAACGGTCATTGCCCTGCAACTGCTTGTTATGAATCTCGAACGCAAGCTGCGCGTTCTCTTTTTGCCGATTTTCAGACTGCTGCTGAATCTGTGCCGTCAGCCTCTGTGGCCTAAAAGGCAATATGTTCAGCAAGCCCTACGTACTCCATGCTAAGAACCAATATTGCGCATGGCCGTGCCAGTTATCTTGTCCAAGCGTCTGACGCCTCGTGGTTGTTCGATTCCCGCCCGGTTGAGGACACCTATGATGCCTCCTGGGCTTTTTGTTATTTGGACCGCCTCATGGATGAACTGACACGGGCAGCTACCGACTATTCCGGAGCGGTCACCTTGCCGCAGCTTGATCGGATTCGACTCCTGGAAGCGGAGCACTTCCATCGCTTTGTTGTAAATCTGATTTGCCGCTCTTGGATGGAGGCGGCTGCTCTGCCTGAGTTCAAGGAGCTGAAGAAGGAAGCGGTGTTTGAGGTGCGCGTCGGAGAATATCTCTCCCATAGCGAATGTATATTCCGATTGGATGAGCGGGACTCGGAGGAAGTGAGAGCTTGGCTTCAGGAGAAGAATGATTCGGCTGCATATACATATGAGGATTTTTATGGTTTTGATTTATCAAGCGGTGACTATCATGCGCTTGATTTTCGCTATAGCTCGTTCCGGAACTGCGATCTGAAGAGCAGCCGATTAGGTGAAGGGTTTCTGCTGGGTACGGTTTGGAATGACTGCCGATTGGATAGCGCCGATTTTGCCTACAGTCTCGTCCAAGGGGCCAAATATAGCGGATCCTCCATGAAGGCTTCGATATTTCGCTGTGTGCAGGGGAAGGCGGGCATGCCGGTACCGGATTGGGCGCCTCCTGGTGTGGAAGGCGTCCGTTTTACGGACTGCGACTTGGCGGAAGCCGATTTTACAAGGGCTAACTTGGATGGCGCCGTCTTTGTGAGGACCTGTTTGCGGGGAGCCAACTTCCGTGGAGCCACTCTTCGAGGTGTCCGGTTCCAGAAGTCGGATCTGACAAATGCGGATTTCCGTGAGGCCGATTTGACAGATACGGATTTCTCCGATTCAAGTCTGGACGATGCAATATTTCCGAGACGAGAGGCTTGTCTGTCACTGTCTCAAGGAAAGGGGAGTCCATCATGAACCGGTACTTCAAGCTTGCCGAGGACGGTCGGATTGAGGGCCGTGCTATTCCGGTCGGTTTATCAAATTCTCTCTTCCAGTTATCGGAGAATAGAAAGACTGAGGGGGATTCATCCTCTCTGTCCTTTCCGATTCGAGAGCAGGAACATGTGGAATACGTGGATTTTTTAGAGCGGCCATTGCCGTTAGTTTCGGATAAATTCAAGCAATTGCTTGAGAAGTATATGCCTGATATGCGCTGTAATCTAGTCATTCTGACCGATGTCAGACGGGTGCATCAAGAAGTGTACTGGAACGCCTGTCCGCCCCGAAATCGCTGTCTCTCTGCCCGAAGCGAATATTTCAAGGACGGGGCATTGAAACGGCTCGTGCTAGAAGGCAACAAAACATACGAACCGTTTTTCCAAGTGGATGGCGTGCGCGAAACGCTATGGATTGTGAACTTGGCTGTGGCCGAGAGCATGCTGAGAAGGGATTTTTACGGAATTTGCCTTGAAGAAGTGGAAAGGGATTAAGCGATGAGGAAAGGGGGGTGCGATAAATGAGCAAACCACAGGAAATTCGCATCGAACCGGGCAAAGGCGCCAAAGAAAGCTATGTCGTGGCAGGAGCGATTGTTAGCTGCAGTTACGGGACTCAGCCGGGACGGCTTAAAATGCTGCAAAGCCATGGCACCTATCTCAAAGGCAAGGCTCAGTTGAATACGGGAGACTTCGTGCCCGGGATTAACATACCTTCCTTCGGCAACTGCTTCAGTCCGCTCAATCCAGCCGTACAGGCCAGCAATATGGTGGATATCTATGGCGTGAAGAAAGCGCCTTGTGTTCCTGTAGTGACGATTCCCTGGGCTAATGGAAAAGGAGATGTGTTGGTAGATGGGAAACCGGCCCTGCTAAGCCGTTGCACCCATCAATGCCTGTATTGCGGAACGATTCGGATCGAGAACGATGGGCAGGACCTGGATTGATGGATAAGCGGGCAAGCGGCAGGAGCTCAATGCGCTGCCGTAGCGCGTCTGCTACTATCCGGGGAGGAGGAGAAGATGAATCAGACGGGGGAGTTTATAGAATTAGCAGGGTATCATAATATGCGCCTTTCATGGAGATATGGAGTACAGCAAATTACGGACCTGCGAATCGAGCAGCGGGTTAATCATCATGCCCGAATGGTGCTAAGCGGCATCCTGAGTGAGGAACAAGGAGAGCGGGTGATTGATTCATCAGACGCGGGCGAATCTGTCGCGGTGCATCAGATCACGAATGACGGCAGCGTCCTGCGGACACTGTTCCAGGGACAACTGCTCACTCGAACAGTCCGTATGGTCCGCGGCATATATTATGTAACCTTGGAAGCGGTCTCGTGGACATATGAACTGGATGTGCAAATCAAGAGCCGTTCCTTTCATCCAGCCGATGTATCTTACGAGGAACTGATCGAGCGTGTAATCGAGAATTACAAGGGAGCAGATGTGATTGACACTTCAAGTGAAGCCACACCGTTAGAAGCCTTCACATTGCAATTCAAGGAGACAGACTGGGCTTTTCTTAAGCGAATGGCTTCCCGGTTCGGGACAGTCTTAGTACCTGAAGTTACGGCAAACGCTCCAAAGTTCTTTTTTGGGCTCCCTGAGGGAAGGCTGCGAGAGCTGGATCGCCATATTCCTTATCGGAGAAAAAAGATTTTGCATGGGCAGGAAGGGTTGAACGGGAGCCCTGCTATCGGGGAGAACATGATCACTCCGGTAACAATATATTCGATTGAACTGGAATATTATTGTTCATTGGGTGACCGTCTACGCCTCCCAGACGGCGCGCTAACGGTTGTGATCGAGGCGGTAAGTGAAATGAAACAAGGGTTGCTTCTTCATACATATCAATTATGCTTGGAGGAGAACGCCGCCTGGTCTTGCCAAGAGCAATCCGCTTGCCGCAGGCGCTGTCATGGGAGCTGCCGTATGCGGGGTAGAGCGAGATCGCGTCCAACTGAAGCTTGATCTCGATGAAGAGCATGATGCGACCGAAGATGGCTGCTGGTTCCCTTATATGACAACCTACGTTGCAGAAGGACACACCGGATGGTACAGCATGCCTGATCTGGGGGAGCGCGTTCAGTTGTACCTGCCTTCCGCGAGAGAAGCGGAAGCCGTCGTTCGCGGAGCACTGCGCAGTCGGGATCCGGGTCGGAAGCCGGAAGCGAAAGCTTGGCATAACAAACAAGGCAACGGGTTCGAGCTGGTGGCCAACGAACTGCGTCTGCATGCGGGAAGCGGCATGGTCATTCGGCTCGATGAACAGAGCGGAGTGAAGATCCGTAGTTCGGGAAGCATTGCCATCCGCGGCTGCAGCTTCTCCGCTCAAGCAGGCCAGCGGTGGAACATGGAAGCTGGCGAAGCGATCTATTTACGAGGCGGGGAGAGCAGTCTGGTTCTGGATGGCGAGTCGGATCTGCGCTCCGGCCTTCTTACCCAAGAAGGAAGCGTCAAAGCGCCAGTGCATGTCACCGATCTGGAACCGGTGCCTGAACCCCCGTTGATGACGGTAGAGGCTTATACGGCTGCACAGGAAGCGAAGACTCAGGCTTCCAGTGTATCTCCTATCAACGGGGCCCAGATCGGAAAAATGATGGCCGCCGCGCTGACTGTCCTGGGGATGATCCCTATTGCTAGTACCACCGGGCGTTTGGCACAGAGTTCTCTAGGCACTCTCGCTATGATGCCGGTTGCTTCCGGCAGTACTGGTCCAAGCATTATCAATTCGGTTATCCGAGGCATGAAGAATGCCCACTTGACGAATGAAGAAAAGGAACTGAACCGTCAAATGTACGGGGAATTCACGTTTTTGCTGGGGAAAGTTTTTACCGGCGCCAAAGGGCTAAGAGAACCGCAAACGAAAGAGACGCTCGTGAATTTTCTGATTCATTTCAGCCGGTCCGTGGAAATTGGCGCAAGCCGAGTCCCCGACGAGGTATGGGAAACGAATAACCGATTAAATCGGTTAATCGAGCGGTTTCAAGCCATTGATACTCTGCACCTCCCGAACCAGCTTCGGAAGCAGGGGATGAGGGACATCCTATTTGGCAGCATCACCGACCCTGAGCATTATAATGCCTGGGAAGACAATAGGTTGTCTTTAGAAGATAAAATAAAGATAGCGAATGGCCTTGAGGAACAGTTCCATGATGAGCCAAATGTCAGACAATTGAACTTCTTCTTTGTCCGAGAGCGAACGACATACGATATTCCGCCGGGATTCAGAATAGGAATGCCCAAATTTATAAAAAGTGCAATAAGCCCATTGAAAGTAGTTAATGGGAAGCTAAGAGTGTGGACAGGAGATAAGTTCTTGGAGTATAAAGTTGGCCAAAATATGGTTAAAGAGAGCTTCAAGAATGGGATTCAAGGGCTAAGAGAGTCTCTTGAAAACATGGCAGATAATAATAAGTTTGGTTTGAAGGTGGCCCCTGCTGGTGGTTATATATATTCAAATAAGAGCACGGTAAAAAAACCATCTGAGCTGACAAAGACCCAGAAGAATTACTGGAATGTCATGGAGAGTAATTCAGGGAAGGGGTCACAAGGTAAGGGACAAACTGAGGGTGCGGGTTCTCATCCATTCGAAAATAGTAAATATGCTGATGAAATCGCAAGTAATGGTCATCAAAAGACACCATCGCAAATATTACTAGGAGCCAAAGAAGGAAAAGGGATGACTAATATTGGGTATGGAGATTCTAAAACAGCAATTGAAGCAGGGAAAGCATGGGTTGGTAATGGCTTTAAGGAAATTAGAGATAAAAAAACAGGCGATTTACTTGGTTTTTCTAGTGAAGATGGATTAAGAGCTTTTAGGTTACAATATAAACCTAGAGATGGGGTCTGGAAAGCAAACTATCAAGAAAATACAAGAGTGACTAACTCGCTAAGAAACGGTAAAATAGAAACTCTCGAAATAAGGAATGCTCACATATGGATTACAGATTTAAAAGACCCATCATCAAAATGGTCTTATAATAAATAGGGGTGAAAACGTTGATAAATGCTGAAATAAAAGCCATCCATATTTTTTCTGAGGATTGGGGAGACGAACCAGATGATTTTTGCGTGAAGTTAGAGGTTGACATAGGTATTGAGGGTATCAATGGTTCTGAAATATTTAAATTTACCATTATAAGTCCCAAGTACTTAAGTAAATTCTTAACAGGAAATGAGATAAAACTTGGAAGAGGACTTCTTATTACAAATGATTTTAATATTAATAAAGCAGAACACGAAATTGAAAAAATTATTAAAGCTTGCTCTAGCGATTCTTGGGAAAAGACCAGCCTGTTCTTAAGTCGTTTTGCCCAATGGGAGTACGATTACGAGTAATGTTGACTATATAAACAGTTTTTATAAATTCTATATACAGCTTACCGATATCAATTTGTACGACTATAAACATGAAAATACTTGAACCTATCAAAACGCTTATTCCAAACTTAAACCATGAGTATGGAATGAGCTTTTTTGCGTACCCGAAACTAAAGGAGGAAAAAGGAATGATGGCAAAAACAGATGCGACTCATGGGCGGTTAGAATGTCAATCAACAGCGGTGACTATTGACACCAAGGAGAATAAGAGTACGAAACTTTTTAAATATCAGTTAGAGAAATCCAATGGTACTTAATACGTAAAAAGTCAATAGCATGAAAAATTACCTTGATTGGTTTTCTACCTTTCAAGGTTTATTTTTAAGGTTCATCTCTAATTGTGATTACCTTGAGAGGATCTGGGGATAATCCTAAAAACTATTTTCTAAGGGGAAGTGGTATTTTGATGAAAGCAATATTTTGGAGAACAAATTTAAGCAAGTATAGGGGTATGGGGAGATTATGAGAATGTAAGAACCAACAGAAAATTAAAAATAATATCATTTATGTTACTTATGGCAAATTATTGTTGTTGCAAGAGGATATTTTTATTAAGGCTAAAGAGTTAGCCTTAAATGCATTAAGCAGTTTAGACTTTAACCAACTTCGTGAACTAACAGTTGAGTCCGTATAATTGTGTAAAATAGCTTCTTCCAATAAATAAAGAGAGCCATGTTCAACCCCCTCAAGTAGAATGTAGTTGCTGACACAACAAACTAATGAGGTGGATTTGAAAATGGCTCAATATCAGATTAACGTAGATTCGAATATTTTGCAGCAATTATTTATTGGAGATCGTAAAAATGCGGGTGTAGCCAAGCTGCTGGATTCCGTATTGAATCAAGTCTTACAAGCGCAGGTGACCGAACAGTTGGATGCAGAACGTTATGAGCGAGCAGAGGAGCGCAAGGGATATCGGAATGGGACATACCCGCATAAGCTCACAACACGTGTAGGCACGCTTACGCTTCATATTCCACGTATCCGGGATGGCAAGTTCTCTACGAATTTATTTGCCCGATACCAACGAAGCGAGCAAGCTTTTGTATTAGCCTTAATGGAGATGGTTGTCAATGGTGTCTCTACTCGCAAGGTGTCGCAGATTACCGAGGAACTGTGTGGCGCCGAATTCTCAAAGTCTACGGTGAGCGAGTTATGTAAGAAGCTTGATCCCATCGTACAAGCTTGGATCCATCGTCCACTTGGTGACAGCCCGTTTCCATTTGTGCTAGTAGACGCCATGTACTTGAAGGCACGTGAAGACGGTCGTGTACGCTCTCGTGGACTGTTGATCGCAACAGGAGTCAATACCGGCGGAACACGAGAAGTGCTTGGGCACATGCTCGGCGATTCGGAATCGGAAGAGACGTGGGGGGCCTTCTTCCAGGAACTGAAGCAGCGTGGGTTACGGGGCGTGGATTACATCGTTTCTGACTAGCATGGCGGGCTTGTGCGTGCGATCCGTCAGCATTTTCAGGGGGTTACATGGCAGCGATGCCAGACGCACTTTATTCGTAATGTGCTGGACGCAACACCGAAAAGTCTCAAGGAAGATGTGCACCGTGCCATCCGAGGCGTTTTAGATGCTCCGGACTTGGAGACAGCTCGGCTATTGCTGGATAAAACGTTAGAGACATACAGTGAGAAAGCGGAGCGAGCGATGCGTATACTGGAGTTAAGGTTTCGACGATGCTACGGCGGTAATGTCGATTCCAGAGAAGTACCGAAAACGTCTGCGTACGACAAACAGCCAAGAGCGTTTAAACGAGGAAGTACGGCGTCGTGAGCGTGTGATTCGTATCTTTCCAAACCGCGATTCTGCATACCGATTACTTGGTGCTTTGCTAATGGAGATAGATGAAAAGTGGAGCAATGGCCGAAAGTATCTGGATATGACGGATTATTTGGAATGGCGCAAAACACATGCTAGGGCGTGTACGCAAACTATCGAAATAGCCAAATATCTGGTAAACTTATCCTATGAGAAGACGATATGAGATACGAGATGACCAATGGGAACGACTCAAAGACCTCTTGCCACCGGAACGGAAACCACAGGGTGGACGTCCGGCAATCGATAACCGAAAAATGTTCAATGCCATGCTTTGGGTGATTCGTTCTAGTGCGCCTTGGCGAGACTTGCCAGAGCATTATGGCTCCTGGAGCAGTGTCTACAGTCGTTTCCGCCGCTGGGAGAAAGCAGGCATCTTTGATCGAATGCTAGACGTTCTGGCTGCCAATCCCGATGACGAAAGTGTTATGCTCGATGCTTCCATCGTTCGTGTTCACCAACACGGCGCGGGGGCAAAAGGGGGCAGCAATTCCAAGCCATCGGACGATCACGCGGAGGCTTAACCAGCAAGATTCATGCCGTTGTAGACGGCCTTGGCAATCCGCTACGCTTCGAAGTAACCGCAGGCAACATCAATGATTGTGTAACGGGTTATGAGATCCTGCAAACCCAAGACATACAAGGTAAACATGTTTTGGCGGATCGCGGATACGATACCGATAAAATCATTGCGCTTTTGGAAGAGAAACTGGCCCATTCCGTCATTCCCAGTAAGAAGAATCGCACGATCCAACGTACAACCGACTGGTGGTTGTATAAAGAGCGTCATCTGGTCGAATGCCTGTTCAACAAACTCAAACATAATCGTCGGCTGGCAACTCGGTACGATAAATTGGCCTGTACTTTTGTTGCCTTCTTAAAGCTGGCCTCTTCCATGATCTGGTTGGCTTAAGGTTTGCATGCACGCCCTAAGACTTCTTCCAAGGTTGTACGGTTAAGCTAGAGCAACGAATTTTGCTTGAGGGAATTTACACATAATTTTGGACTTGACCATTGAAAGTATCAAAACCCAAAAAACTTAGAAAAAATGAACATGATTTGTTTTGGATTATCGATATGGACACTGACTTTAACATAATAGGGGTGAGAGATCAATGAAAGTGAAGCTTAGAAATAACCTAGATAAACCAATCAATTTATCATTTGAAAAAAAATATATTGTCTATTCTATTGAATTTAGTCAATCAGGCGATATCTATTATCGGATAGAGAATGACTCGAATAAGGTAGTTCCCTATTTGTCAACACTTTTTGATGTAGTATCTAATCATACAAATTCCGATTGGATTCTATGGGAAAAACCAAATAATGGTTCGGCCTCTTTGCCAAAGCAATTTGCTGACCCTATGTTTTGGGAGAACTATTATAACGATGATCCTAAAACACTATCACTATTTAATCAGGTTAAAGAGAGATTTTACCTAGGGCGTGTATGCAAACCTTAAGCCAACCAGATCATGGAAGAGGCCAGCTTTAAGAAGGCAACAAAAGTACAGGCCAATTTATCGTACCGAGTTGCCAGCCGACGATTATGTTTGAGTTTGTTGAACAGGCATTCGACCAGATGACGCTCTTTATACAACCACCAGTCGGTTGTACGTTGGATCGTGCGATTCTTCTTACTGGGAATGACGGAATGGGCCAGTTTCTCTTCCAAAAGCGCAATGATTTTATCGGTATCGTATCCGCGATCCGCCAAAACATGTTTACCTTGTATGTCTTGGGTTTGCAGGATCTCATAACCCGTTACACAATCATTGATGTTGCCTGCGGTTACTTCGAAGCGTAGCGGATTGCCAAGGCCGTCTACAACGGCATGAATCTTGCTGGTTAATCCTCCGCGTGATCGTCCGATGGCTTGGAATTGCTGCCCCCTTTTGCCCCCGCGCCGTGTTGGTGAACACGAACGATGGAAGCATCGAGCATAACACTTTCGTCATCGGGATTGGCAGCCAGAACGTCTAGCATTCGATCAAAGATGCCTGCTTTCTCCCAGCGGCGGAAACGACTGTAGACACTGCTCCAGGAGCCATAATGCTCTGGCAAGTCTCGCCAAGGCGCACCAGAACGAATCACCCAAAGCATGGCATTGAACATTTTTCGGTTATCGATTGCCGGACGTCCACCCTGTGGTTTCCGTTCCGGTGGCAAGAGGTCTTTGAGTCGTTCCCATTGGTCATCTCGTATCTCATATCGTCTTCTCATAGGATAAGTTTACCAGATATTTGGCTATTTCGATAGTTTGCGTACACGCCCTAGAGGAATTAGAAGAATCTGAAATAAATGAAATACTGGACAGGGGAAGAGAAGAGGATATAACTGTAATTTTTAACGCACTAATTAAAGCTAAGTCCGAAACATTTAATCCTAAAATTATTCAATTTGCGAAGTCTAAATTAGAAGAGAGTTCATTTAAAGAGTATGACTTATTAAAACTTGCATTTAAGTATTTAAGTCTTTTTAATAATGAAAATGTAAATGATTTCTTTTTGTATTATTTGACTAACATAGAATTGGGAACTAAGGAATTGACTGAAATTGTAAATGAATATTTTAATTAGGGCTTGCTGAACATATTGCCTTTTAGGCCACAGAGGCTGACGGCACAGATTCAGCAGCAGTCTGAAAATCGGCAAAAAGAGAACGCGCAGCTTGCGTTCGAGATTCATAACAAGCAGTTGCAGGGCAATGACCGTTTCGCTTGTCTCTCGAAGGCGTGCTCGAATACGCCCCAGTCCGTAGGAGCGTTTGCCTTCTCCGAATTTTCCTTCGATTGCGTTACGCATTGAAGCATCCTGTCTGGCCTGGTTCCGATCGGGTTCCGCTTCTTTCTTCGGACGCCCTAAGTTTGGACCACTCAAACGGATTCCATGCTCCTTACAATAGCGAAGGTTCTCCCGATTTCGGTAGATTTGGTCGGCTAGAATGGCTTCCGGATAACACCCATATCGCTGGACGAACGACTCCACGGAAGCTTTCAGTGTCATGCTTTCGTTGAAGTTATCCCAGGACAGCTTCTCCATCCGAGCGTAACCGTCCACCAGACTGATCGCCAGCTTTGCTCCAAACTCGACGGGAGCATTCACTTTCCCGCGGACAATCGGCCGTACATGCGGTTGGGAAAGACTGACGATTCGATCTTCCACCGAGTGTGTCCGTTTGTCGTACATCTCTTGCTGTTGACGATACAGCTCGGAAATGACGAGCAATTGCCGATACTGCTGCGAACCCAGTTGATTCAAGCTGCTTTTCGCTGCCAGCATTTCGATGATGCCAAGATTACGCGAAACATAACGAAGCTGTTTGCCAACCGCTTTCCGGATGGCTTTGGCACCCGTTCGCCGTTTCTTGGCGATCTCGAGGTAGCGTTTGCGGGCGGTTTGACGATACGTTCTCGGTTTCTTGGCCTTCCCGACGAAAGGCTCGTGCAGAACATCGATGATCGCTTCGAGTTTTTCCCGCGCCTCGTTCAATAATTTCAAATCGGTCGGATACGAGATGTCGGCCGGTGCGCAGGTCGCGTCGAGCATCAAGGTGCCTTTGTTGCATGGTTTCTCTTTGCTTTTGCCGTCTTCATTAACGGATGTTCCATCAGAGCCATGGCCGCTGCCTGGAGGATCTTGAGGATCGCTCTTGTTTTGTTCCTGCTTCTTTCGCTCTGCGTCCTCTTCCAAAATCCAATCGTTGATTTGTCCAATGACATCCGCACCCAATCGCTTGCGGAAATGGGTCAACAGCGAGTGATGGAACGGAGGCTTATCTTGGAACGCCGCAGCCCAAGGAAGTACTGGTAGTACGGATTTTCGGCGATCTGCTGGACCGTCTCTCGATCATCGAGCTGCATACGTTCCTGAATGTACAGCGCTCCCAAAGCCATACGAACAGACAAAGGGATCTGACCGCGCATTGATTTCTTGAACGACTTCGCGTAGAATTCTTCTGCCCGCCACCACGGGATGATAGCGGCCAGTTGAACCCAACGGTTCTCCTTATTTAATTTACCGCCAAACGGCAAGTAGAAATCTTCGAACAACTGAAGCTGGCTTTCGGTTCTATGATACATGTCGGCTCACTCCACGTGCACGATTTTTTGCAAGAAATTCGCATTTTCCTTGCATTTTATTTCGAGTTAGAGTCCAGAAATCCTTGTAAAACCTTAGAAAAATGATTGTTCAGCAAGCCCTAATTAGATATTTTTCTCTATATCAAAGAGTGGAGACTATAAATAACAATGTATGGAGGCAAATATGCTGTTACCAATAGGCTCTGTAGTACTCCTGAAGGATGCCAAAAAAAGAGTCATGATATTTGGCAGATTACAAAAACAGGGCGATAAAATATGGGATTATATTGCTCTTCCCTACCCGGAAGGGAACATCGATCCCAACCTTGCTTGCGTGTTTAATCATGAATACATCGATACAGTCTGTTTTAAAGGATTTCAAGATATGGAAGAAGTTGCTTTCAACCAGATCTTAGAGGATTATCGTGAAAGAATGGATGCATCAAATTAATCATGTTTTTGAAAGGCAATGAAGATGATTAAAAAAGCAACAGCACTATCACCCACCTGAAGGGGGGATTATGTGAGTACATCAACCAAGCTGGCAGGGTACGGAAATATACAGATTGTATCGCCATACGAGGTACATAGCCTCAGTACACTTCGGGTTGAAAAGAAAGTGAACGAGCATGCTCGGATGTTGCTTACAGCGATTATTCCCGAAGAGAAGAAAGATAGTTGCGTAGCTATGGCTAACGATACGGACAAGATTGAGATTCGTGAGTTATCTGATGAGGGAGACGTTATTCGAACCTTGTTCCATGGGGTACTCTCCGATATAGCGGTTAAGGTTGTTAGGGGCGTCTATCATCTGGAGATGGAGGCGGTCTCCCATTCCTATCGTCTTGATATAAAGCCGAAAACGCGCTCCTTTCAGAATCATAAAATGCCGTACGAGGAATTGGTTCAACATATTCTGTCCGATTACCCTGGCTCCGACTTTATTGATTTGACGTTCAACAATGCGCCGCTGGATCAATTTACGGTTCAGTATGAGGAAACCGACTGGCAGTTCCTCAAACGTATGGTTTCCCGATTCGGGACAGTTCTTATTCCGGAGGCGGCAGCCGATTCCCCGAAGCTCTGGGTCGGATTGCCTGAGGGCAAACCCGATTCTCTCCGCAATACGAACTATCAGGTGCTGCGAACGCTGAATAATTATGGGCAGAAAGAAGAAGGCGTCACTAGTTACTTGATTGTAACGAAACGTTATTATAATCTTGGAGATCGAATTCTATTCAAGAACAAACCACTGATTGTTACCGGTTCTACATCTCTGTTACATGAAGGTATGCTCACCCGTCAATACACTTTACAAGCCGAAGCAGATAGACGTTGGCGACCGATATGGAACGAGTCTATTCGAGGCGCATCCCTTGCAGGAAAAGTAATAGACGCCGCGAAAGATAAAGTGAAGCTCCATTTGAATATAGACGATGTACAGACAAAAGAGGAAGCATGTTGGTTTCCTTATTCTTCTCCTTATGTGGCGGGAGGAAAGACAGGCCTATATAGTATGCCGCAGATTGGCGACTCTGTCCAGTTGTATATCCCGAATCATCGGGAGGAGGAAGCCTTTGTCCGCTCCTCTTTTCGTGAAGGGGGGAACTCTCCGAAGCTAAGCAATCCTAGTGTGAAATATTGGGGCAATCCCTTCGGGAAGGAACTCAAGTTCAACGGCAATGAACTGAGGATGACGGCTCAGGAGAACCATGTTTTTATGAAGCTGCATGATAACGAAGGCATTGAGCTTCATAGCAAGGACGCTATCGTTCTCCACGCGGACAGAGAAATAGCGCTAGAGGCCGGCAGGTTAGATATACGGGCCAAAGAGGCAGTCTATCTCTTGAGCGGATCGAGCAGTATTGTGTTGGATGGGGATACAGATATAAAGGCCGGACAGGTGACTGTAAAGGGACTTACAAAATCCCCAGTGCGTGTCGAGCAGCCTGATTCACCGGCAGGAAAGGGAAGCGCACAAAACGGAAAGCCTTTAAAGAGCAGTACAGAATTGGCGCTACATGCACTTGCCATGATCCCAGGTATCGGAAATGCAGCCGTGTTAGGAGCGAAAACGATAGCCGCAACTGGAGGGAACACTTCTCATTTGCCGAGCAACAAAACGGGCAAATCGAACTCTGTTGCAGACTACTCCAAGGCAGCTTATTCCATGATGGCTAGCATACCAAGTCCATTGCCAACCACCCCGATAATATCAATTAATAATCCAAAAGATGTATCAGAATTAATATCAATAACAAAAGCGATGCAATTGAGCAAAGTATTCACGTCAGCACGCGGACTCCCAAATCAGTTACCCGCAGAGGATTTGGTAGAGAAACTCAAATTGTCGATGAAGTTAAGGGCGATAGCAGAAAAGGGAAGAGAAAACCTTGCAGGAAGTTCAGTTATGGGACCATTGAGTAATAGTAATTGGCAGAGTGAACCAGCGAAAAAGGATTTTCTAGACGAGTATTTAGTTGATCCACTTGTAGAATTTTTCACTGGTGAAAAGCCCGGAGTAAAAACGCAGGGCCAAAAAGCGCTAGAAGCCCAATTAATTACTATGCAAATGCAGCAACAAATGGTTCTAACTGAACTCTCGTCTGATTTCCAGGCTGCTATGCGCGGCGCAGCAAGTGCTGATAGGATAGCTGAAGTAACATCGATAGGAACACCTAAAATAAATAATGGTAAAAGTACAATTGGACAGGTTCAAAAAATGCAAAGCAGAGTTGGGGGGACGGGTGAAGCTTATAGAACTGTAATCAGTGATGAGATGAAAGAAAAAATACTATTAGGCCAACGCAAAGACCCTGCTAAAAACGAATTAATTGGGGGGCATTCACCAGAGATTACAAATTCTCATCCCCATTATGCCGTCGAAAAGGTGTCAATTAATGCTGATGGAACAAAGAAAGTTAAATTTACAACTCAATTTTCGGATGGTAATCTTTCAAAAATTAAGACGAGTACACTTTTTCCTGAATCATGGTCTGATGAAAAAATTATTGATAGTATTGCCAAAATAGGAGATACCCCAAAGATTGGTCAACGTGCAAGAGACGGAGCAACATTACACAGAGGCATTGTTGATGGTGTGCAAGTTGAGGTTATTAAAATTGGCGATAATGTAGTAAGCGGTTATCCGACAGGTGGAGGGGCAACATCATTACTATCGGGTTTTCAGTAAACACATTAACACCAATTTGTTGACGGAATCACTTGATTAAGAATGAATTACATGTATGTAGGAGGACTCGAAAATGTATGAAGAGCTAGATGAATATTTATCAGGGGAATTTACAACGGATTATTGGTATGATGAAGGATTTTCTATTGCTAGAGAGATGCTAGAGGAGTTCAATAATAATGATTGGGGAAAATTACTTAATTCTATTCTTTCAAAATCTATAGACTGGCAAGTCAGATACGCTTACTGTGTTGACAGTGATATTAAAGATAATGCCGTAGTGAAAAGTTTGCTTTTACTATCTACTGTAGATGATGAGGAATTATTTACAACGTGTGTTGATTCATTGAGAGTGATTGTTAATTCAGATAATATTGGGTTAGTATCTAGTGATGAGGCAATCATGAAACGAATTGAAGAATTACTGCCAAAGTGTGGCATGGCTACACGAAAAATGTTTGAGGATTTTATTAGGAAGTTGTCAAAATAACAAGTTTAAACACTCATTTTTAGTAGATTAATATTGGTGGAGGCTATACCCAGTGCCGAATGAATCCATCATTCAACCAACAACACATATAACCCATGTAATACCCGTATAAAGACTTCTCCATTTTGTTTGTACGCACATCAATGCTTGAATTTTATATCCTAAATAACGCTATTCCGCTACATTGAACAGGTCGATTATGGTCAGATACGACCATAATCGACCTGTTTTTTGCTATCTTCGTTTTATCACAGTTTTTTAAATCAGTCGCCACTTTGTGAATAGATACCCCGATGGATATATTGTTGAGGTCATCGCAACCAAATTGCAGAATATTCCGACCACTATATTGTCGGGGTTAACCGAACATTTCACAACGGGAAGTTCATGTGTTAAAGGCTAGCCACTAGCCTGATTCACCGGCAGGAAAGGGAAGCGCACAAAACGGAAAGCCTTTAAAAAGCAGTACAGAATTGGCGCTACATGCACTTGTTATGATTCCAGGTATCGGAAATGCAGTCGCTTTAGGAGCGAAAACGATAGCCGGAAATGGGGGCAGCACTTCTCATTTGCCGAACAACAAAACGGGCAAATCGAACTCTGTTGCCGACTACTCCAAGGCAGCTTATTGATGGCTAGCATACAAAGTCCATTGCCAACCACCCCAATAATATCAATTAATAATCCAAAAGATGTATCAGACTTAATATCAATGACAAAAGCGATGCAATTGAGCAAAGTATTCACGTCAGCACGTGGATCCCAAATCAGTTACCCACAGAGGATTTGGTAGAGAAGCTCAAATTATCCATGAAATTATGGGTGATAGCAGAACAGGGGAGAGAAAACCTTGCAGGAAGTTGAGTAATGGGTTGGACCATTGGGTAATAGTAATTGGAAAATCAAACCAAAAAAAGATTTTATAGACGAGTATTTGGTAGATCCACTTATAGAATTTTTCACTGGTGAAAAGCCCTGAGTAAAAACCCAGGGCCAAAAAGTGCTAGAAGCTCAATAATTACTATGCAAATGCAGCAACAACTGGTTTTAACTGAACTCTCATCTGATTTCCAGGCTGCTATGCGCGGTGCAGGAAGTGCTGATAGGATAGCTGAAGTAACATCGATAGGAACACCTAAAATAAATAATGGTAAAAGTACAATTGGACAGGTTCAAAAAATGCAAAGCAGAGTTGTGAGGACGGGTAACATTGAACGGGATTTATACCGCAGAACCTCCAACACGGGGGCATTCAAAGACCTTCCTGAACCAATGCAATTGAGGCACGTTGAAAAGATTGCAGAAGATGCAGGTATAGGATTAAAAGGCATAAAATAGAAATGGTTAGGGGCGCTGAATTAGTTGGAAAGGACTTGTATGGATGGGCAGATCCAAAAGGAAATAGAAATATTATACCCTGATGCTTTTAGCAGTAAGGAGAATTTAGTTAAAACATTGGGGCACGAGAGAATTCATATCTACCAACAAAAATTTTTGGGAAGCCCCAAGACCATGAGATGTTACTCGAATTTTGAAAAGGGGCATTGGTTCAGAAGACTCATGGTGGGAGTATTATAGAAGAAAGGGGAGATAACAATTGAGTAACTCAAAGTTCAAGGATTGGATTAAGTTAACCACCATCATTGCTAACAATAACGAAGAAGTTTCTAAAATTGCATGCCCCAACTGCCAAAAATGTGGGATTGACTATCAATATGTCGGAGATATAAAGTCAAGAGCCGCATTTTTAGACATATTTAAAGCAACAGCCATACGTTGAACAGGTCAATTATGGTCAGATACCACCATGATAGACCTGTTTTTTGTTATCTTCGCTTCCTTCCGTTTAAGTTTGAGGAGGAGCCTGAAGAATATTATAAAGTATTTAAAAGTATTGACACCATTTCGGATTACGCCGGATCCGTTCATAATCCCGGTAGCGCAGCAACTGGTTGCTGTTAAATCCGCCGATGACGGTCAAGATCGCTTTCACGCCCGGATCACGGAACGCGTCATGCAGATCGTTCACCCTCGATTCGATTGAGGACGAGTTGAAGGCATCCATTTCTTCCGCATGGGTGGAAAAGGTCACGGTCACGGTAAACCCCATCTGCTCCAGGTGGCGCTTTGCCAACTCTCGCTGCGGCTTGGATATAAGCGACAAGCTTTTGGAAGGAGCGATACCCAATTTCATCTCCTTGCTTCAATTTAGGCATATGCATGGTTGAATCCCCTCCTTTCCAGACATTGTATCATCAAGATGGAACGAATTGGCGATCGATCAGACTCATTCTATCAGAAGTAAGGAGCTTCCATTCCCAAGAAGAAATTATGATTTTTCCTTATTTTATGAAATTCACCGATGGGTATGCCGATATATGAAAAAACGGTTTCATCATAAATTAAAGGAGAGCGCAACGATGACTTCCTTTGAGATAGAATTTTCGGCAAAAGAGCTGTCTTACTTTCTTTTCAGGGAAAAGAGATGTCCGATCTGTGAAGAAATGCTGGAGCGTGTGGAGCTTGGCAAGGGGCATGTCGGGGCAGCCAACAAGCTTGGCATCTATTACAGATGCGTCAATTGCGATCAAATTTACTCCTTGACTGATCTTAGCGAGAAAAAGTAAGACGAATACGGAATACTTCTATGAGGAAGATGACATGACAGATACTTATCTTCAATACCCGATGAAGCGCTGCAATCGAAATTTTCTAGTAAGCAATCTAATTCTGATGGTTGTTGTTATCCTTCTGTGCAGCGGCTCTTTCCGAACCATTCATAATTACATGAACGGGCCGTTCGAGGTGGAAGGGGAACAATTGCTGTCCGTGGTTGATCCGGATGATGTATATCAATTCTATGTTCGTTTTCAGGCTGACACGATATATGAGCCGATTGCGGAGCAAGTCGAATGGATGACTGCTTTTCATGGAATGATGCGAAGCGATGAGGAGGCAGTATACAAGTATTCTTTGGCCCAGTTGAAAGATCATGTTATCATTATCAGACACAACGTTGATGAGCCGATCGATGGCCGCTAGAGGTAGCGTTATTCCGCGTCCCGGCAGATGTCTATGGAATCGCTGATGAGTTGATAGACGGTGAGCGGAAGGTACTGCCCTTTATGCTGGACATGACAGGCGCTTTGCAGCAAAAGGCGATGCAGATTTTCTATATCGTGACTCCCGTTTTCCTGCTTGCCGCGTTCAATATCATAAGGGCGCTGTATAGAATGATGGACAGGGAGCGTCACCCCATTTACAAGAAGCTCCGCGCATTCGGCGATGCCGATGAAGCGCTTCTCAGCATCAATCAGGAGATGAGCAACGAAGTGATTCAAGTGAAGAATTACTACGTTACCCCGTCATGGATTATACGCCAAAATTGGTTTGCGTTGAAAATAGCGAGAAATTATTTCGAACCGGATGAAGTATATGATTTGGATAAAGTGTTCTAGTTATTGGAAATTCATGGATGGAGTCGGGCGAACCAGGACCCCGGCAACAGCCCGGCCCACACGCTTCCCCGGCAGCCTGCATACACTGGCCTCGACAAAAGCGCAAGGGAGGTCAACCGATGCCTGCCGTATCCATGTACAGAAAATGCGCCCATTGCCTGAACAAGCAGGTGAGCATCACAGCGAAGAATGGCAATATCTATCTAGGGAAAATCGTGAAGGTGGATAAAAAGAGAGTTTATCTCAAGGTAAGTTCCGTGAAGCACGCGAGCAAAGTGCATACCTCCTTTGCCCCGTTCATCTTGCCGCTCGTCCTGTTCGATCTGCTGGCCATCGTGCTGCTGGAGAGAAGACGCCGCATTCCGAGAAGAAGATTTTTATAAGAGCGTCCCGCCCTCATACCGATGAGGGTATTTTTTTGCGCTGCGGCTTCATAGGCTAGAATACAAAATGATCGCTCCGACGCGATATTTATGATATATTTCCTAGTTAATATTTCCTATAATAGAGATGTGGCTGTATTTTTTGTATTTTGGGAGGCTTCGTTGCAAGCCTCTATACATATAACCGATAGAATGGACAGAGTAGATTCAGCGGGGGGAGAAGGTACATGGCAATCATTGATGTGATCAAATATGACGGTCCGCCGGATGTATTCGCGTGGAAGCATCCGAATCAGGAGCTGGAGACGTGGACGCAGCTTATCGTCAATGAATCGCAGGAAGTAATTCTCTATAAAGGCGGACAGGCGATGGATCGGTTCACCGCCGGCCGGCATACGTTAAGTACAGCGAATATACCGATTATCAATAATATCGTGAATTTGCCGTTCGGCGGGAAGTCGCCGTTCACGGCGGAGGTATGGTTCGTCAACAAGCTTCATTCTCTCAATATCAAATGGGGGACGCGGGCGCCGCTCCAGCTCCAGGATCCGAAATATCAGATGTTCGTGCTGGTGCGCTCCTACGGCCAATTCGGCATTCAGATCGATGACGCCCGCAAGTTTCTGGGGAAGCTCGTCGGCACGATGCCCATATTCAGTCAGGACGCGCTAAGCGAATATTTCCGCGGCGTGCTGATGATGAATATTCATGAATTGATTTCGTCTTATTTTGTTCACCGTAAAATCAGCATTCTGGAAATTAACGCATACATATCAGACATTTCCAAGCATATCCATGAGCGCGTAGCGCCCGTCTTCGAGGAATATGGCATCCGGCTGTTGAACTTCACGGTCGATTCCGTCAATACGCCGGAGGACGATCCGGCCACGCAGCGTCTGCGGGAAGCGCTCACGAAGCGGGCGGAGATGGATATTATCGGGTTCACGTATCAGCAGGAGCGCACCTTCGATACGCTCGAGCAGGCCGCGAAGAACGAGGGCGGCACCCATTCGGATCTGATGGGCGCGGGGATTGGCCTCAGCATGGGATATGGCGTCGGCGGGGCCATCGGCGGCACGATGACGCGGCTGGCCGACGACCTGCAGGCCGTGCCGGCCCGGCAGAAAACATGCCCAAAGTGTGATCGCCGCAATCCGGACGACGCCGCCTTCTGCACGGCATGCGGCACGGCATTTGCCGCCTCCGGCGAAGCCGCTCCCCCGGAAGAAGTCCGGTGCAGTGCCTGCAATCGTTCGATGTCCCGGCGGTCCAAGTTCTGTCCGCATTGCGGCGACCCGTACAATCCGTGCCCTCACTGCGGGGCAGACAATCAGCCTGGGCAAGCCCAATGCGCGAAGTGCGGGCAAGATATGCCGGTTCCTTGCCGCCATTGCGGGGAGAATGTGCAGCCCGGGGTCAAGTTCTGCCCGCATTGCGGCCAGGAGCTCGCGCTCACCTGCGGCCAATGCGGCCACGAAGTGCAGCCGGGACAGAAATTTTGCGCAGAATGCGGCAATAAGCTGACATAGGGGGATGACGGATGAGACAGCTTACATCATACAAAGGGATTACGACGACGATTTTCGCTATCATCCTTATCGTTACGCTCTCGCTGTTCTTCTCGTTCAGTGAGACCGATACGCGCGACGCCTCCTGGTGGCTGTCGTTAGGCGCCCTCGTGCTGGCGGAGGTCATCAGCTACGGATTTGTGTTCCAAATGATAGAGAGCGGCCATGAATTCAAGGCGTCCGTCCCGGCCTATATGTCGCTGGCAGCGGTCATCACCATTTATGATGCCGTCGTTCTGTTGCATATCGTGCTATTTTGGCTTATTTTCGAAATTCCGTTCAAAATCTATTTATTCATTCACATATTGACCTTGGCAACGATGCTGATCGTCGGCTTGCTTCTTAGCATGGCCAAAATATTTATTCGCAGCCGGGAAGCGGACGAGCAGGTTCGCATCCAGTCGATGAAGCAGCTCTATATCCTTCTGAATGGGGCGCGAATGGAACTGGAAAGCTGCCAGCATGCGGACCGCGACACGCTGCGGGAATTGCTGTACAGTCTGGAGGAGCAGTTGAAATATAGCGATCCGATCTCGCATCCGGCCCTGGTGTTGGAAGAAGCCGAACTGATGGAGAAGGTGCGGCAGCTCGACAGCGGGGTGCGATCGTTCGTGCGCGAACGGCCGACGCTGCATTCTTCTGACGAGCTGCGTCAACTGATGCTGGATATTGCCAAGCTCCTGCGGCTCCGCAACGAGCGCATGACGGTGATGAAGTAGGAGGGGAGCGCCATGTCCAGGGAAAGACGAAGCCTGTGGCTCAGCGCGGCCGGGGTTGCCTTTATGTTTTTTATCTGTCCGCCTACGGGAATTGCGTTGGGTATCCTTCGCGGCAAATATGACGACAACAGTATACGGGGCAAAAGTCGGGGACTACGAATTGCAGGCGGGATTTCGATTGCCATATTTGTTCTTATGGCCTATGGACAACTGTTCCAGAATCCGAATCCACCACCCTACTCTCAAGTGTTACTCCTAGCTGGTGTCCTGTACTTGTTGCCCGGGTTGTCCATGATACGCGCCGGTAACAGAGTCATCAGGTCAGCCGAAAAGGAGGCTCCAGTTCGGTGGATGAAGTGGGAAGAACTGAAAGCCATACCAGCGGCGCATCGTCCATGGATGTTCCTGAAACGATGGTTCCGTTTTGGCAATGTGCTGCGGGTTATCGGTTTGATATTCCTTATCTTTTTCGGGTTGGTTGTGCTAGTTCTTGCCTTATCAAAACAGGAAAATGAATTGGAAATTCTGATCATCTTTTTCTTCCTGTTCTGCCTGCCGGGCACGCTTATGTACTGGGCGGGCACGAGGCTGAACCGCAAGGAGGATCAAGCCCAATCGCTACCGAACAGGTTCGGCGGGGAAGGGAAGGCAAGCTCATCGCAAGCGGGCCGGACTACCGATCAAGAATGGAAAAAGTACAGCCGGGATCCCATCCCGAAGCGGGTGGCCTATACCGCCGCAGCGGCCAAGGAGGCGGCAAGCGCCCAGTCTCCGCCTTCGCCTCCGCGGAGGATGATCTGTCCGGGCTGCGGGGCCCAGAACACCGTCCCGGCGCATGCCAGCATAGCTTGCGAATACTGCGGCTCTACTCTTACCAACCTGTAAATATCAAGGAAACAAGGCTGCCCACCCAAGCAGAATGCCTGCTTGAGCGGCGCAGCCTTGTGCTGATCGCGGATTACTTCAAATAATCCGGCTCGCTTACTTGATCGATGAACAGGATGCCGTCGAACTGCTGCGCCGGAACGCTGCTGACCGGCATGACGCCGTCATAGTAGGAGATGTTCGGCTGCGTCATCCACGAATTGCCCGGCACGCGCTTCGCATAGCGCAGGTCGACAAAGGCGAACGGATGCCCTGCCCCTTTCATCACTTCCTCGATCGAATGCGGCATCGGAGGAAGCACGTCGGAAGCGCCTCCGCCGACATGCGCATTGCGGCCGCCGCCCATATACAGGCCGATTACGTAGCCCTGATCCTTGAATTCGGTCTTCGGCATCCATTCGCCCATATGGACGCGCGGCAGCGAATTCATCTCTTGCGAGTACGCTTTGGCGATATGGCCGTTATGGGCCCAGACGATAATCTTCTCGTTCGGATAAACATGGGTCGCAAGCCAGCTCAGGTTGTCGGCCATCATCCGATCGCGGTACTCCGAGGATTGGATAATCGACATGTAGTCCATCGATTTCCCGTTCAGGAATGCAGTGGAGTTAATCGAAATCTCCATATACTCCTCGACGACTTGATTCCGGTTGTCCAGGGCCCGCTCCATCAGCTTGACGATATGCGGGTTGTCCGGATACTGCCGCTGCAGCTCCTCGGCGCGCTTCGGCAGCCGCGCCCGCACCTGCTGGTACACCTTCAGCAGCTTCCAGATCTTCAGTCATTTCCCACTCATCCAGCTCTTGTTCCGCTTCCCGGAATTGCTTGGCCAGCTTGGCATCGCCCATCCACTCGCCCGTGAACAGCGCTCCCTGCGGCTGCATATCGAAGCCCGCCAGCGCCAGCGGCGTCTTCGTGTGTTGCGTATCCTTGATATATTGGAAAAGCGGGACGGTCTCCTGAGCCTGCCAGACGCGGAAGATCGAATCCTTCATCGTCGCGACCGGTTCCCGGGTGTGAATATGGCCGTACGCGGAGGCGGCATTGCCGAGATTCGTCTCGAAGGCGACGACGTTGAAGCCTAGCTCTTGATGCAAATATTGAATCAGCCGCGTCTTGGCCGAATTGTATTCCGCCGCGCCATGGGAGCTCTCGCCCAGATAGACGATGCGCTTGTCGAGCAGGAGCGGCTTCAGCATATCCAGGTCGGCGAAGCTGCCCTCGGCTGCCTGGCCGTCCTTCGTCGCGGCAGGTTGAATCGTATCCAGCGCATAGGCATTCGTGCGGAGCCAATCCTCCCATTGCTGTCTAAATTTGGTCGATACGGTGCCGCTGACGGCGGCCGTCGATGCGGCCGCAGCCGGGTTGGCTTCTCCATGTGCGGCAGGTGCCCAAGAGAACAGGGCGCTTAGAGAAATCACGGATGCTGCGAATAGCTGTACGGAACGTCTGGTCCATTTTGTCATCTGGGGTTTCAAAATATCATCTCTCCCTATAAGTATCTATACTGCTTTTACATATGAATCAGGTGAATCAGGGTCACGAGGACCGGCGTGTTGCTATTGGCCATAATTGCTCCCGATGTGACGCATTCATCTTATAACGGAATGGATGCGGCCGCCTTTTTTATGCGATGAACGGAGCGATATTGGGGGTGAGCGGCGCGCCCTGGAGGTCGAACGAACCGGATAGGAACGGGGCTGCGGGCCAAAGAGAACATGATAGTATACATTACGAAATGAATGGAATTGCGTTGCGCCATGGAATACTAGACTAACCATTTTCAACAGAGGACGAGTCTGGCTGGCAAATATGAAGAATGAGCTCCATATCGACATATTGTTCGTTTTCGGGATGGAGAGATTAGAAAAAATAGCATTTCCCGGGCAATTTTCGACGAAAAGGCGAATGAATCGACAATATCATTGACAAAAAATCGGCTTTGGACTAGGATACGAAAGTGCGCAATGCGCAGGCAAGGAAGGAGCAGAGTTTATGATAGAAAAGTGGTTCAAATTAAAAGAACATGGCACGAATGCCCGCACCGAGATGACAGCGGGACTGACCACGTTCTTGACTATGGTATATATTGTCGTCGTCAACCCGGCGATTTTGTCGGGGGCGGGGGTGCCGTTCCAACAGGTGTTCACGGCGACGGTCATCTCCGCCATTATCGGAACATTGACCATGGCTCTCGCGGCGAACCATCCGATCGCCGTCGCGCCGGGTATGGGAATGAATGCGTACTTCACCTCCGTGGTCGCTTCGCAGGGCGTTACCTACCAGACTGTCTTCGGAACGGTGTTCCTGGCGGGGATTCTCTTCCTGCTGCTTACCTTTACGAAGCTGCGCGAGACATTGATTGAGTCGATCCCGGCGCCGCTCAAGTTCGGCATCACGGCAGGCATCGGGTTATTCATCGCCTTTATCGGCTTGAAATCATCCGGCATTGTGGTAGCCAGCGAATCGACGATGGTCGCTTTCGGCGACCTGCACCAGCCTGTCACGATATTAACGCTGGCTGGCCTGTTCATCACGCTTATCCTGATGGCCCGCAAGGTGAACGGGGCCTTATTTATCGGCATGGCGCTGACCGCCGTCATTGGTTACTTCATGGGCTTGATGAAGTTCACGGGCGTGGTGGCGCTGCCTGCGGCCCCGGTGTTGTTCGACATCGATATTTCAGGCGTCTTTACCCATGGGCTGTACACGGTCGTCTTTGCCTTCCTGCTGGTGACGATCTTCGATACGACCGGCACGATGATCGGCGTCGCGGAGCAGGCTGGGCTGATGAAGGGCAACTCTTTTCCGCGGGCGAAGCAGGCGCTGCTGGCCGACGCCTTGGCGACGACGGCAGGCTCGCTAATGGGAACGACCCCGTCCAGCGCCTATGTGGAATCGTCGGCAGGCGTGGCCGCAGGGGGGCGCACCGGTTTGACCTCAGCCGTCGTCGCCGGACTGTTCTTCCTGTCGCTCTTCTTCTCGCCGGTGATCGAAGCGATCTCTTCGCTCCCGGCCATTACCGCTCCGGTGCTGATCATTGTCGGCTGCTTCATGATGGAGGGGCTGGCCCGCATCCAGTGGAAGCAATTCGATGATGCGTTCCCGGCATTCGCGATTATGATCAGCATGCCGCTGACCTCCAGCATCGCGACGGGCATCGCGATCGGCTTCATTACTTACCCGCTTATCAAGCTGTTCAGCGGCAAAGGCCGGCAGGTGCACCCGATTCTCTATGTCTTCGGCGTCATTTTCGCGCTGCAGATGGTATTTTTTCCGGCGCATTAAGCCTGACTGGCAGTTTGAACGGGCTCTCGCCCCGGATGCTGCAACTCTATAGCGCCGTTCCTATGAAGGAAGCAAAGGAATCGGCAGGCCGATCAGGAACGCAGGGATGACGGGCCTGTGTCTATTCCGGGGCCGGCCCCCGATCGCGCTCCTTTAAGGCCGCGTGGCTCACTTGCAATGTAACCGTACCGTGCTTGAAGCGGAGAAAGGGCTTGAGCCGATTGACCAAGCTCCGCGGGGAATCGAGCGCTTGCCCGCATGCGGCCTTCAGATCCAGGAGATGACGTTTGCCCATGAAGGGAGCAGGCAGGTAATGACTCCCCAATATCTTGTGACCGGCATAGATGTCGATCATCGCCTGCGCGCTTCGCGCGTAGTCCGGAACGTGGGCGGTTGGGAGATTGGCTACGAGAGGACCGTGGTACAGGGCGTCTGCGACAAAGAAATACCCGTTCTCCTCATCCAACAATCCGACATGATCCGCGGAATGCCCCGGCAATGGAATCACATGGAGCTTCCGGTTCCCTAAATCTATCGTCTGACCCGCCTTATACCATTCCTGAACGGGGAAGGAATACCGCTTGAATGACAACCGTAACCGCCAGTGCGGGGTGAACAGGTTGTTTTTTATTTGCTCTCGGTTGATGGCAAGGTCGGTCAGCGCGATATGCTTGAACTCGTGGTTATTGCCGATATGATCGAAATGAGCGTGGGAATTAAACAGGATGACCGGCAGATGGGTGAGCTGTCTGATAAGCGGGGCGATCGTTATTTTTCCCGAACCGGAATCAAAGAGCAGCGCCCGCTCGATCCCGATCAGAAGAAACGCATTATTTTTTTGATAATAGCGGGGTTCGTGAATCCCATACGTCCTCCTGTCCAATGGATCGACCTGGTGCCAATTATCATGTAAGGCACGGCCATCCGCTGTGGATGCACCGCTTCCTCCAGCCATACGAGTCCCTCCTTCTTCTTCCAAACGAGTTGCTGCACGGTTCTTATATATCCGTGGGTTACACTCTTCTCTAGGGCGTGTATGCAAACCTTAAGCCAACCAGATCATGGAAGAGGCCAGCTTTAAGAAGGCAACAAAAGTACAGGCCAATTTATCGTACCGAGTTGCCAGCCGACGATTATGTTTGAGTTTGTTGAACAGGCATTCGACCAGATGACGCTCTTTATACAACCACCAGTCGGTTGTACGTTGGATCGTGCGATTCTTCTTACTGGGAATGACGGAATGGGCCAGTTTCTCTTCCAAAAGCGCAATGATTTTATCGGTATCGTATCCGCGATCCGCCAAAACATGTTTACCTTGTATGTCTTGGGTTTGCAGGATCTCATAACCCGTTACACAATCATTGATGTTGCCTGCGGTTACTTCGAAGCGTAGCGGATTGCCAAGGCCGTCTACAACGGCATGAATCTTGCTGGTTAATCCTCCGCGTGATCGTCCGATGGCTTGGAATTGCTGCCCCCTTTTGCCCCCGCGCCGTGTTGGTGAACACGAACGATGGAAGCATCGAGCATAACACTTTCGTCATCGGGATTGGCAGCCAGAACGTCTAGCATTCGATCAAAGATGCCTGCTTTCTCCCAGCGGCGGAAACGACTGTAGACACTGCTCCAGGAGCCATAATGCTCTGGCAAGTCTCGCCAAGGCGCACCAGAACGAATCACCCAAAGCATGGCATTGAACATTTTTCGGTTATCGATTGCCGGACGTCCACCCTGTGGTTTCCGTTCCGGTGGCAAGAGGTCTTTGAGTCGTTCCCATTGGTCATCTCGTATCTCATATCGTCTTCTCATAGGATAAGTTTACCAGATATTTGGCTATTTCGATAGTTTGCGTACACGCCCTAGTGAAATCATATAATGAACAATTATTCATTGTATAATCCTGTATTTCCTTCGTATAATTAGGAGGGTGGTCGGGGGTGTACGGCGTCCCTGTTCCATGTTCAATAATACATAGGGGGAGACACGACGATGAGATGGACCAAGTGGGTCAGATGGATCGCGCCGCTGTGGATGGCCGCATTGCTCTTAAGCGCTGTTCCGGCGCATGCGCAGGCCGAGGAATGGGATTGGGAAGAAGAGAGCGTTGAACTGAATATGGAGGATATCGATGCTGCTCTCCTTCAGCGGGTGCAGCAGGAAATGAAGAAGCTCGCAGGGAAAGAGATTGAACTGACCCATGCTTATCAATCAGATGAGATGATCTTTCTTACCGGCGCGAACGAGCACGACTATGCCAGCTTCCTTATCGAGGATATCGATAATTCCCTGTATGTAAGCGCGGCGATTTCCTATGAGGAAGTGCCGAACAAGGACAGACAAGCTGCGGAGAAGGCGCTCAAAGCGCTGGACGGGAAGAAAAAATTCAAATTTACCGATGTCTTTAAAGCGAAAGAGGCAGCAGAAAAGAGCATCACTTATTCTATCAATAGCGATGATGCAAGCGTAGTGGTCAGCAATGGCGCCGTTACCTTCGCGGGGATTGAATACCCGGCGGCTCAAGCGGATAAAAAGGCGTTGGCCCGGGCGCAGGAAGCGGTCAAAGAGATGTCCAAAGCGGCGGGCGTGTCCGCTCCGAAGCTGACGGAGGCCATCCGCACCAAAGCTGTGGACGCAGATGTCTGGATGTTCAACGACAGTGACGGGAAGGCTTCCGTAGTCGTAGGGACAAAGACGGGGAAAATATGGAGCGTCTCCGTATTAGACAACAAGCCCATTGATTATGATCAAATGGAAAAAATGGCGAACAAAATGAGCAACGAGAAGAAGCTTGCCGCCGTCTCGCCGATCGTCAAGAAAATTTTCGGAATCGATATGAAAGGATATTCCGTGTCCTGGAGTCCGGACTATCCGATGATGTTCGAATACACGAAGAAAGGCCAGCCGTCGATATACGGAATGATGTCTTCCTCAGGGAAGTTCACCGCGATATCAATCCAGCCGGCAAAAGGCATAGCAGAATAAAGCAACCATGGAATGGGCTGCCCGCCCGGCTCGTCATGAGCCGGCGGAGCGGCCTTTTGCGTCTTCCATCGGCGGTCCCGGCGGCGCATGCCGATGATGTTACGCTGCGCCGTGACCTCATGGAATACGGCTTCCTGGATCGGGAGACCGACGGAAGCGCCTATTGGGGGAAAAATAAGCCGAGCCCATCGAAGAACAGCGGTTAAATAAACGGGGGTCCTGCGAACGGAACGGGACACCGCCGCAGCATGGGGATTTTCTTATACAGCAACAGACGATCCGCCTTGAATGGTCAGGGCTGGCGCGGCCTGCGCCATGAGAAAGCCCGCTTTACACGGAAGCGGAAATCGGGATATGATAGACGTATTCCTATGCCAAACTTTGGGATGCGGTGCCGTTCCATTTCCCGGTTTGGCGCCAAGAAGTCCAGCGGTATGATGTCAAGTCCCTGATTGATGAGAATTGGAAAATTTCCTTGGCGTGCAGCAGGATCAATCCCAAAAAAGGCATCACCAAACTAGACCCAGTCGAAAATTAAGTAAAATACCATAATTTAACTGGGAATTAGAGAAGAAAATTCATGAGCCAAGGCATTATTGCTCTGTCGGCTTCACCTTCCTTCTGGGCGTATAGAGTTGGTCGTTGCGTAGCAGCACATCGACCAGACGCACAAGTTTTCTTGCCGTTAAGACGAGGGCACGTTTGTGTTGATGCTTAGGGACTTCATTGAATTTCTTCCGGTAGTACTCCCCGAATTCCGGGTCGCGGTTTTTTACCGAGTTGGCAGCTTCAACAAGGTAGTAGCGAAGGAATCGGTTGCCGGAACGAATGCGCTTTGTATCTTCCGCCTCGAAGGAGCCGGATTGGTGCTTGCGCCACGTCAGACCCGCATACTTGGCCAAGGCGGCTTGATCCGTGAAGCGGTCGATGTCGCCGATCTCGGCCAGGATGCCTGCGGCATAGACCCGATCAATGCCCGGAATGGAACGGAGGCACTGGCTGCTGGAAATGCCGTCTAAAATGCGCTCAATCGCCTTGTCGAGCTCTTTAAGCTGACTCTGGATGCTCCGGATCGACTGAATTGAGGTGCCCAGCACCAAATCAATGGAATCCTCGACAACCTTCGAGAGACGGTACGAGGCCCGAGCCGCCTTTTGAATACAGCGGGCGACGTGTTCGGGATCGGGGAAACGATTTCTCCCCTTGTCCTTGAGATAGTCAGCCAAACGGGCGACATCCATATTCGCCATCTCATCCAGACTATACTTTTCCGAGAGCATTTCCATGATGGCATGGCCGAACACGGAACTGTCCACCTCCGCGCGAAAAGCATTGCACTTGTAGAACAGATTTTGCAAAAAGTATTGCTTCTCGCGGGTAAGGTTGTGTACGAGATGGAATCGCATGCGAGTGAGCCGCTGCAAGGCGATGTACTGTTCCTGCATCACGATAGTCGTCGTGAGTCTGCCAAAACGCAGGCGGTCTGCAATGATCCAGGCATCGATGCGATCGGTTTTGTCCAGGTCGGCATAAGCGTCTTTGAATTTGTTAATCAGCTTCGGATTAATGGTGAACACCTTGGCATTCAATTGTTGAAGGGCCTCATCTTCATGCAAGTACATGGCTGGATGCCAGCTGTAGACGGATGTGGCTTCAAGCCCGATATGAACCTCAGAGCAGGCTGTCTTGACCGCAGCAGAAATGATGCGATCCCGCAAGTAAGAGGCGCCGTGCAGATTGTTGGTGGTCTTGAAGGTCTCCAGGGTGTCGCCATCCGATTTCATCAAACAGGCTTCCAGTTCTTCGGAACTGACGTCAATACCGACAAAAAGCTTCAAGAGAATTCCTCCTTTCTATAAGGGATTCAGGGAACGGACTCTCCGGACTGTCTCCGGCGCACTCGCCGATCAATCACCCTCGCATATGAGAACACGCTTCGGTTCATGAGCTGCCCCGACGCTGCTACAGTCGGGCATGAGTTGCCGAAGGGAACAGCCAGCGGGTAAGAAGTGCAAGCGAGTACCGGAGAAACAGACTTAAAAAGTAGATTGGACTACAGGAGGGAGACGAATTTCCCCGAATGGAACCCTAAGTTCCATTGTCCAGAGACATTCCGGAAAGTCCAGTCCCCATATTAATTTTCAATGTGCAAGCTGGAAATTTTGAAGGCATTCTATGTTCCTATAAAGGACTGGAAAAAGACTCAAAACTGCCTTCAGGAAATACTATACGAGGAGGGGTTATGATGCTGCAGTTTCCAAAGCCCGATGTAGAGCAGTATTTCCAGACGACGGTCATTCGCCAGTTCGCGGTCAGCCGGGATGAGAACCGAATCGTGTTCAGCAGCAACCTGAACGGCCATTACAATCTGTGGGCGATAGAGATGGAGGGGACCGCTTTCCCTTACCCGCTGACGTATATCAATCAGGTCAGCAGCTTCATTGCCATCGACCCGGAGCAGCGCCATATTCTGTGCGGCTTCGATCGCGACGGAGACGAGAATTACCACATCTATGCGCTTCCGCCGGCCGGAGGCAAGCCGATACCGCTGTTCGAGGCGGATGAGAAGGATAAGATGTATTTCGCCCACCTGTCGGAGGACGGGGAGAGATTATATTATTGCACGAGCCGGAATAATCCGAATTTTTTGAACAGCCGCGTATACCATTTGCGGACGAAGCAGGACGAGCTTCTGATTGAGGGAGAGGGGGCGGCCACGGATCTGGAGGCGGTCAGCCCGGGCGAGGGCCGCTTCGTCTACGGCCATTCCTATAGCAATACCTATCGCGTGCTCTATGTCCGCACCGAAGAAGGCGACCTCCCGCTGGTACCCGCCGAAGAGAGCGAGGTTCACCGAAGCAGCCGCGCCATCTTTGTGGATGAAGACATGATTGTCTTCACCACCGATTACAAGTCGGAGTATGCCTACGCTGCTTCTTACCATATTCCGAGCCGCCAGTTTTCCGAGCTGTGCCGGATTCCGCGGGAAGGCATCGTCGAGATCAAGTGGCACAAGGACAGCCGTACGCTCTACTTCGTTACGGAAAAAGGGGTGGAGGATCGCCTGTACCGGTTCTCGCTGGATGCGCGCGAATTGGCGCCGATGGAGCTTCCGAACTCGCTGGTCGACCAGATTCATGTCGCCAAATCGGGCACCGTCTACCTGCTCGCCCGCGGAGCAGCCTCTCCGGCGAATATTTACAAGCAAGCGAACGGCGGCTGGAAGCAGTTGACCCGGAACCTGCCGACCGGACTGACGCCCGAGCAGATGGTAGAGCCGGAGGTCGTCACCTATTCCTCCTTCGACGGGATGGAGATAGAGGCGCTGCTGTTCCGGGCGAAGGAGGAAGCGGCCAGCGGCTACACGATATTTTGGCCGCATGGCGGTCCGCAGGCGGCGGAGCGCAAGCAATTCCGCAGCATGTTCCAATACTTCCTCGCCCAGGGCTACCATATCTTCGCTCCGAACTTCAGGGGCAGCACCGGCTACGGCAGCTCGTTCGTGAAGCTGGTCGAGTGCGACTGGGGGGAAGGCCCGCGTCTCGATTGCGTGGCCGGGATGGATTGGCTGTTCGAGCAGGGCATCTCGTCCAGGGAGCGCCTGTTCATCGTGGGGGTCAGCTACGGCGGCTATATGACGCTGCTGCTGGCCGGACGCCATGCGGATTATTTCCGGGCGGCGGTCGATATCTTCGGCGTCAGCAATCTGTTCACCTTCTACCATTCGGTGCCGGAGCATTGGAAGCCGATGATGGATCGGTGGGTCGGCCATCCGGAGCGCGACAAGGAGCGCTTCATCAAGGATTCCCCGATTACTTATCTCGAAGGCATGACGAACCCGATGCTGGTCATCCAGGGCGCGAACGATCCGCGCGTCGTCAAGGCGGAGTCCGACCAGATCGTCGAGCGGCTTCGCCAGCAAGGACGCGATGTCGAGTATATCGTGCTGGACGATGAAGGGCATGGATTCACGAAGAGAGAGAACGAAATGCGGGTGTACCGCGCGATCGTCGATTTCCTGCAGCGCCACCAAGGGTAGGCGCAAGCAGCAGACTGTCCCCAAGAGGCCGCACAGGTCCGGGGGACAGTTTTTTGATCGGAGGAAAAATGGGGTAAGGAACGTATTATTCATGTTTTGCGCCGATGAGTATATGGCCGATGAGTATATGATGGTGGCTGCAGATGGAGTTCCTTGTACGTCTTCTCTTCCAGCATGCTGCCCTGCGCATCATACATTTTCACACTAGAGGCTGCCGTTGAATGCCGTGTTCTCGTTATAATTGCCGACATAGACCGTGATCCGGTAAATGTCGTCATCACGGAACGCCCCGACCTTGGCGACAATATGATCAACCGGCCGGATCAGATTGAGATCCTTGGTCGTCCCGGTATGCAGGTCATCCAAAGATTGCAGCATCCGCGCTTCCATATGGTGAGCGTCGTAGGACACGGCGTAAATGAAAAAGCTGGCGGCGCCGTACAGCACCAGGGCCGCTCCGGCCGAGCTCTTCAGCACGGTCTTGCGATCGTAGCCTCCGGCGAGGATGCCGATGACGGCGAATATCCATTAGACGACCGCGATCCCATGGAACGGCATCGCAAGCAATTCCGGATAAAAGGTCATAAAGCGGCGTCCTCCCGATACATCGTTTTTCTACGCGGTTTTATGTTGTTTACCCTATGCGGGGGCAACTGAATCGTATGCCTCGAATCATATTTGAACGAAATCAGTGTACATGGAGAACGGCCGGATTGTAAAGAAAGAGCAGATTCCCGTTATCCGCGCAGCAGCAGAATGGTTTGTTGAACAGCGCAATAACCGAAGTAGACGCCGAACCCGATAAGCGACCACCCGGCAATGATCGAGATCCATTTCATCAGCTGCGGGGAGAGGGCTCTTCGGCTCAGATGGACGACGAGCGAGACCGAGAAGTCCCACAGGCACACTCCGGCAAAAATCGCGCAGCTTAACCATAACGCCTGGCCGTTCCCCGAGGATTCCAGCGTTTTGGTCATGACCGATCCATAGATGCCGATCCAGAACACGATGTTCATCGGATTGGCAATCGCGATGAGGAAGCCGGACAAGAACGACGATCTGACCGATTTCTTCCGGGCTGAACCGCCGGTATCTTCCGCATCGATGACGGAACGGGCTTCGCGGATGCTGTCATACCCGAGCTTCAGCAGCACGCCGCAGCCCAGGAGCCAGATGATCAGCTTCGCCAGCGGCGTCGTTACATAGGCGGCTGCCCCAAAATAAATCAGCAGCATGAACACGACGTCGGCGCACATCGCGCCGATGCCGACGCACCAGGCGTTCCAGAACCCTCCTCTCAGGCCGGCTTTAATCTGGGCCACATTCACGGGTCCGACCGGGGCCGACAGCGAAATACCAAGCAGCATATAACTGAACCACATGCTCATCCACGATGTTCCTTTCTTCAGGTAATCAAAGCTTGCAAAGTCTGCTATAATCATAGGCAATCACTGTCCTGACGATAAGTGACAGATTTACGGTTCTTGATGGGGACAGAAGGGGGGCTAATGGTGGACCTGATTCCATACTTTGACGAACAGGCGGGGGAACCGAAATACGAGCAGATCTACCGGTATATGAAGCGGCAGATTTTGAGCGGCGCCATTCCCGCGGGAACGAGACTGCCTTCGATTCGGCAGCTCGCGGAGAGCCTGCATCTGAGCCGCAACACTGTCGAGGCTGCCTATCAGCAGCTCCAGGCGGAAGGCTATGCCGATAGCCGGCCACGCGCCGGCTTGTTCGTCTGCGACCTGGAGAGCGACGCGGAGCTGCCTCCGCCAAGCCGCCAGCGGGATGCGCCGCCGCCAGCCGCTCCGGCCGCTGCCATGGACTATGAGATTGATTTCCGGCACGGCAACATCGATGCCGGCGGCTTCCCGCTCCCGCTCTGGCGCAAGCTGTCGAACGACATATGGCGGCTGATGCCCGTCGAGGCCTTGCAATACGGGGATCGGCAGGGCGAGCCCGGGCTGCGCAAGCAGATTGCCGCTTATGTGCGCCGGTCGCGGGGAGTCGATTGCGAGCCGGAGCAGATCGTGATCGGCGCAGGAATTCAGCAGCTGCTGATGCTGATCAGCCAGATGATCGCGAGCGAACGCCGGACGGTCGCAATCGAGAATCCCGGCTATGACGGCGCCTGGGCGATCTTCCGCAACCACGGGCTGCGCCTTGTCTCCGTTCCGATGGAGCGGGACGGCTTGAACGTCGGTCTGTTGAAGGCGAGCGGCGCGGAGGCGGTCTATATTACGCCGTCCCATCAGTTCCCATGCGGCATGGTCATGCCGGTGGCGAAGCGGCTGCGGCTGCTGCAGTGGGCGGAGGAGCGGGACGGCCTCATCATTGAGGATGACTATGACGGCGAATTCCGGTATCATGCGAAGCCGATTCCGGCGCTGCAAGGACTGGATTCAGGAGGAAGGGTGATCTATATGGGCACCTTCTCCAAGTCGCTGCTGCCGTCCATCCGCGTCAGCTATATGGTGCTGCCGCCGGCGCTGCTGGAACGGTACCGGACCGATTTTGCCGTGTACGAGCAGACCGCATCCAAGCTGCATCAACTGACGCTGGAGCGGTTCATGGAGGAAGGGCACTGGGATCGGCATGTGCGGAAAATCCGCAAAATTTACCGCAAGAAGCACGCGGCCCTGCTGGCTGCCGTCAAGCGCATGATGGGCGGACAGGTCCGGATCATCGGCCAAGATTCCGGACTTCACGTGCTGCTTCGCGTCGGCAACGGCATGACGGAAGTGGAGCTGCTGCAGGCGGCGGCCCGTGTCGGGGTGAAGGTGTACCCGACTTCGAACTATTGGGGGGGAAGGCGCGGACACCGAAGCCCCCACCCTGCTGCTCGGCTACGGAGGCGTCAGCGAGCAGGAGATTGAAGACGGAATCGGCCGGCTTTATGAGGCCTGGTTCGCGAAAGGATGAGGTCGATGAACAAGGGAAATATCATTGCATCGTCCAAGCTGGAACTGCGGACGACGGAAGAGCGGGATCTGGTCTTCGTCTTGGAGACCGAGAACGACCCGGACAATCGCCCGTTCATCGGGCAATGGACCGCGGAGCGGCATCGGGCCGCCCTGACCGAAGAGGATGTGCTCCATGCCGTGCTTCGCGACAAGCAGGGCGCTCCGGTGGGGTACTTGATTGTGACGGGGTTGACGGATCCGAACCGGTCGGTGTGCATCCAACGCATCGCGCTGAAGCAGAAGCGCCGGGGGTACGGGACCGAGGCGTTGCGGCTGATCGTGCGATGGATTTGGGAGCAGACGGAGGCGCACCGCATTTGGCTGGATGTCAAGGAAGGGAACGGACGCGCGCGCCGCGTCTATGAAGCGGTCGGCTTCGTTCATGAAGGGACATTGCGGGATTGCCTTTTTAATGGGGATCAATTCGAATCGCTCTCGATTATGTCAATTCTGAGATCGGAATATAAGGGTTAGGGTGACCGAACGAAATAACAGGCAGGATGCCGCGGCATCCTGCCTCTGTTCGTTGCAGTTGGTAAGAAGAGTCGCAGTCCGGAGCCGGAGCCCAATTTATCCGCCCCGTCTCTCGCGCTCGTATTTCCCCGGTTAGGACGCCTCCGGCATATTTTTATACAGCAGGCGGCGGCCCCAGCCCGTGCGGAAGAACAGCCGCTCCATAATAAAATAGAGCTTGTTCGCTGTCCAATACAGCCCAAGCGCGACCGGCATTCTCCACAGAAAAAGCAAGGACAGTCCGGTCGCCAGCAGCGGCAGAAGGCTGCGGCTCAGGCCGCTGCCGGCTCCGGCGAGCTCGGCCGTCAACGGGATAAGCATGCTGATGAACGATACCGCCGCATAGGCGAACGGAACGATATGCCACGGATCGGACTGCGCGAAGGAGGCCACCCAGGGGACGAGCCAGGAGCTCATCGCGCTTCCGTGAACAGAGAATAATTGATACAGCGCGTAGAGAATCGGCATTTGCACGAGCAGCGATGCCAGTTGAGAAATCGGGCGGATTCCGTATTTCGCATACAGCTTGCCCGTCTCCTGAAGGAGACGTTCACTGTCTTCTCCGCATTGCGCGCGAACGGCCTGCAGCTCCTTCTGCATTCTCGCTTGCCGCAGCTGCTGCCTGGACGTGTGCAGGCTCATAGCAAAGAGCAGCCCGCGCACCGCCAGCGTGAATAGGATTACGGCGATGCCCCAATCCCCAATCAGGCCGTACAGACCTGTCAGTACCACATACAAAATATCTATTATCCCTTGTAACAGAGCCATCGACATCCCTCCCTGTGAATATACGCTGTTGGTGATTCACAGAGAGAGACTGGGGTTCATCCAGGGTCCGCTTCCCGCTGCGGCGCGGGATTTTGCTCCGAATGCGCCGCAGACCGGCCAGAAGGGGATGAACCGCCGACTCGCCTTCGGGAGGAGCGGGGACCGAGAGCCGCGCCGAGAGGTGCGCGTGCAGGCACGGGGCCTGCAGCCGGGCCGACAAGAAGTATCCGGCCAACAAGCTGCACATGCTGATCAATAGGAACATCAGCGACCAATCGATGGACAACTCGATATCCATTCCGCTCACCCCCTTCCGTTAGACGTTAGCTATACCGTTACATACGAACCAGCGGAAAATGCGTTTCGTCCAATAATAGGCTCCTGCCCTGCCGCATTGCCAACGGTGCCGCCTCTCATCTATGATGGACGAAGGGAAGACGGGCCAGGAACACGGAACTGTCGTGTACTGCCCCGCCGCAGGAATGCGGCCTCATGCCCCCTTCACCGGTCGCGACGCCGATTGACGCCGCCGCGAATGGAATCAGAGATGGAGTTGGAGTGAAAGAATGGTGGAGCAACAGAACCGATTGCCGATAGAGAATGCCCTGCCCGCGCTGAAGGAGGCTCTGCACGCTGGCGGCGGGGCGGTGCTCGTCGCCGAGCCGGGAGCGGGCAAGACGACCCGCGTGCCGATGGCGCTGCTGGACGAGCCCTGGCTTCGCGGCCAGCGCATCGTGATGCTGGAGCCGCGGCGGCTGGCGGCCCGTTCGGCCGCCAGCTATATGGCGCGGGCGATGGGGGAGAAGCCCGGCGAGACCGTGGGCTACCGGGTCCGCCTCGATACGAAGGTGAGCGCCGCGACGCGGGTGGAAGTCATCACGGAGGGCGTCCTGACCCGGATGCTGCAGGACGACCCGGCGCTGGAGGGCGTGGGCCTGCTCATCTTCGATGAGTTCCATGAGCGGCATCTCGACGCCGATCTCGGCCTGGCGCTGGCGCTCGAATCGCAAGCGCTGCTGCGCGGCGATCTGCGTATCCTCGTCATGTCCGCCACGCTGGAGGCCGAGCCGGTCGCCGCCCTGCTGGGCGGCGTGCCCGTCATCCATAGCCCGGGACGGACGTATCCGGTGGATACGCATTATGCCCCGCAGCCGGAGAGCGTGCCGCTCGAACGGGCGGTCGCCCGGACGATCGCCGCGGCGCTGCAGCGCCATGATGGCGACCTCATGGCGTTCCTGCCCGGCGCGGGCGAGATTCGCCGCACGGAGGAGGCGCTCCATGCGGAGCTGCGCTCGCAAGGCATGGACGGGCGGGTGCGGATCGCCACGCTGTTCGGCCAGCTCTCGGCCGAAGCGCAGGACGCCGCGATCGCGCCCGGGACGGACGGCCGGCGCAAGGTCGTGCTCGCCACGGCGCTGGCCGAGACCAGCTTGACGGTGGAAGGCGTCCGCATCGTCGTCGACAGCGGCCTTATGCGCGTGCCGCGCTTCTCGCCGCGCACCGGGATGACGCGTCTGGAGACGCTGCCCGTCTCCCGCGCGTCCGCCGACCAGCGGCGCGGCCGGGCCGGCCGGATGGGCCCCGGCGTCTGCTACCGGCTCTGGCCGGAAGCGCGCCACGCCCAGCTTCCGGCGCAGAATACGCCGGAAATTCTGGACGCGGATCTGGCCCCGCTCGTGCTGGAGCTGGCCGCCTGGGGCACCGCCGCCGCCGACCTGCGGTGGCTGACCCCGCCGCCCGCGGCCGCTCTGGCCCAAGGCGCCGATCTGCTCCAACGGCTCGGCGCCCTGACGCCGGCCGGGGCTTTGACGGCGCACGGGCGCGAGCTGGCCGGGAGCGGCCTGCACCCGCGGATCGCGCACATGATCGTGCGGGCCGAGCCGCTTGGCCTCGGCGCCGCCGCCTGCGATCTGGCGGCGCTGCTTGGCGAGCGCGATCTCTTCCGCAAGGACCCGGGTGCGGCGGAGACGCCGCTGAGCCCGGATCTGTCCTTGCGCCTGGAGGCGCTCGCGGCCCGCCGCGCTCCGCAGGCGGCGGCTGCGGCCGGCGGCCGGCTGGACGAGGGCGCCGTCCGCCAGGTGCGCGAGCAGGCGCAGCGCTACCGCCGGGCGTTCGGCGCCCCCGCGGACGCGCCGCCGCCATCCGCCGCCGAGGCGGGCCTGCTGGCCGCGTTCGCGTACCCGGACCGCATCGCGGAGCGGCGGGCGGACGGCCGCTACCTGCTCGCGAACGGGCGCGGGGCGGCCTTCGCTCCCGCCGTGGCCCGCAATGCTCCGCTGGCGCGCGAGCCCTACCTCGTCGCCCTGCAGCTCGACGACACCGGCGCGGACAGCCGCATCCTGCAGGCGGCGGCTGTGGCCCGCGCCCTGCTGGAGCGGCACTTCGCCGAGCAGCTCGTGCGGGAGACGCAGGTCGCCTGGGACGCGGCGGCCCAAGCGGTCCGCGCGCGCGAGCGCGTTCGGCTGGGCGCGCTCACGCTCGCCGACGCGCCGCACCCCGCCCCCGATGCGGAGGCGGTCCAGCGCGCGCTGCTGCAGGGCATCGCCCGGGAAGGGCTGGCCCTGCTGCCGTGGACCAAGCAGGCGCGCCAATGGCAGACGCGCCTTCAATTCATGCACCGGCATCAGCCGGATTGGCCCGATGCCGGGGAGGAAGCCCTCCTCGCGACGCTGGAGGAGTGGCTCGGTCCGCACGTCTACGGGATGCGAAGCCGTGCGGACCTGCAGCGCCTCAACCTCGCGGCGGCGCTCGAAGCGCTGCTTCCATGGGAGAAGCGGCAGCAGATCGAGCGGGAAGCGCCGACCCATATGACGGTGCCGAGCGGATCGCGAATCGCGATCGATTACACCGATCCGGATCGGCCGGTGCTCGCCGTGCGGCTGCAGGAAGTGTTCGGCTGGAAGGAGACGCCGCGGATCGCGAACGGCGCGGTGCCGCTGACGCTGCACCTGCTCTCGCCGGCCCGGCGCCCGGTGCAGGTCACGCAGGACTTGGCGAGCTTCTGGCAGAACACCTATTTCGAGGTCAAAAAAGATCTGAAAGGCCGCTACCCGAAGCATTATTGGCCGGACGATCCGCATGAAGCCATCGCGACACGCCGGACGAGGCCGCAGCCGCCGCGCGGATAAGCGGATCTGTACGCTCCGAACAGGCAGCTCATCAACTGATGAACGAGATGCCTATAACCCCGTTGTTGTTCCCTTGCGCAAGGGATGGCGGGGTTCAAGTGTTGTTTGACCCTGTGAGCGGCCTCCTTTATAATGGAAATGGAGTCATATCCTATTTCAGTATAATTTTGGAGGTGGAGTAAGTGGCACGTGTATTATACGCAACAATTCCAGCAGAAGGTCACGTTAATCCTACGATAGGTTTAGTGAAGCAACTGGTCGACAACGGAGAAGAAGTCGTCTATATGTGCTCGGAACAATATCGGTCCAGGCTTGCCCGGACCGGGGCGCAATTCCGACCCTATCAAATGGATGAAACCGTATTTAGACAGCTTGGTTTTAATCCAACGGAATATACACACCCGCTTCACTTCACCGATTTTATTGTGCGAGGCATTATTGAACCTCATATTCCTGAAATTTTAAGGCAGACAGAGGGCGAATCCTTTGATTACCTGATTTTTGACTCCTTGTTCGGGTGGGGAGGGGCCATTTTAGGGGAAAAGTTAGGCATCCCGACGATCTGCTCGATTACCAACCTGGCTTTCGCCGAGCCTCTGAGCAGTATTATAGAAGTGTTCGATGCCGATGATGTAGATGTGGAAGCTCTTTATGCCAGAGTGGAGAAGACGGCGCAGAGGGTCGCTCAGGCCTGCAGCGTAGCCGTGCCCGCCATTGAAGACATTACCCGCCAGTATGGGCAATTTAAAATTGTATTTACAAGCCGCGATTTCCAACCGGACGCGGACAAGCTTGACGATAGCTATATCTTTACTGGACCTTCCATTACGCCGCGTCCTGATGCGCCCTCCTTTCCGTTTGAACAGCTTCGATCGCGATATGATAAAGTGGTCTACATCTCAATGGGAAGCATTTTGACCAAGGATGTGGAGCTGTACAAGCTTTTCTTTGAGGCGTGTGAAGATATCCCGGCACAATTTGTGTTATCTTGCGGCAAAGATACGGATCTCGATTCGCTGGGTGATCGGATTCCGCATCATTTTATCATCGAGCCGTATGTTCCCCAACTGGAAGTGCTCCAGCATGCGGATGCCTTTATTACGCATGCCGGCATGAACAGCGCAAGCGAGGGGTTATATTATAACGTGCCTCTGGTCATGATTCCATTAAGCTCGGATCAACCCATTGTCGCGAAGCGGGTAGAGGAGTTGGGAGCCGGTATTTCTTTAAATAAGAGCGAGCTCACGCCTGAAGCGTTGAAGTCCGCTTTGCTGCAAGTGTTGAATGAATCTTCTTATACAGAGCGTGCCAAGCGGGTAGGGGATTCCTTGCGCAGCGCCGGTGGGTACACCGAAGCCGCGAAGCGGATTATGTCCTTATTTTCTAAAGTATAAAAGGCAAGATGGAGATATACCGTTAAGTTGAGCAGCTTGGCTGCAGACTCACTCAAGTGGCCTTACATAAGGGGCTGTCCGATAAGTCGTTTTTAGCTGGAGCGAGACAGCCCCGCCCTTGCTTCTCACAGCGAAGTGGCTGAAAAACTGTGAATATGCAGTTTTCCTTTATGACGTGTACTCCGTTACAGGGATTCCTGCAAAACTTCATCAATTTCAGGCAATTCAATAGATAAAAGGTAAAAACCGATGGAAATAATGTGCTTTTACAGGAATTTCATCCAAGTAGTCGCTTAAATAACGTAAATTGCTGCATTCACGCAGGATTTCACTGCCTCATCCCTCTTCTGTCGCTTTCCCCGCCGCCGTTTTTTTCCGCCTCCACATTCCCTGTTGACCCGTCACCCTGATCATTTTTGCAGTGCCTATGAGACACCCCAGGTCGCCGCTGTATGGGGCAAGTCCGGCACAGAGGACGGCGGCGGGAAGAAGCGGGCAGAACCGTTTATTCCCGGACGTCCGCAAGTTGGCGGACACCGGGAAGCGTCCGGCTGCGGGGGAAGCGGGAGGGGATCTTTTGTAAGCGAGGGCATACTCATGTAAAATAAGTCATAGATGACCGAGGGCGACGCGGGTGCCCTGCGGTTCTTATTTTAGTCTATCGAGGTGAATGACCATGTCACATGCCCTAATATCGTCGCAATGGATGTCACTGCTTGTATCGCTCGCGGCCGGGACGGCGGTCATTGTGCTGCGCCTGCGCGCGTCCCGCAAGCCGACATCCGCCAAAAAGATTATTATGCCGCCTGTCGGCATGGCCTCCGGATTTCTCATGTTTGTCGTGCCGGCGATGCGGATCCCGTGGACATGGGGACTTGCCGCTTTTGTAGCCGGCGCGGTATGCTTCTCGTACCCGCTTATCCGCACATCGCGGTTCGAGGTGAACGACGGGCAAGTGTACCTGAAGCGTTCGAATATGTTCATCGTGGTCATCGTCGCGCTGTTGATTTTGCGGCTCATTCTGCATGATGTCGTGGAGCAGGTTGTCTCGATCACGCAGAGCGCGTCCATCTTCTTCATCCTGGCGTTCGGGATGCTGCTTCCTTGGCGTGTGGCCATGCTGATGCAATACCGGAAGCTGACAGGTTCTGCGGATACAGGCGCGGAAGAGAACCGCTCCACGTAGACATGGCGGCGGACGGAGCTGACGTAACGGAACTGCCGGAACGGAGCCGCTGGATGCGGAAGCGCGGCCCCGCAGTTCATGTACCCGGCATGCAGCGCTATACACGAGGTTACGCCTATACGGAGTCCGCTTCTTCCCGAACATGGGAAGGGGCGGGCTCTTTGTGTGGAGACCGTTCTAGGCATGCACAGCGTTTTGCCCTCGATCCCAAAATACGAAAAAGTCTGGCAACCTGTACACGCCTCAGACTTGTAAGCGGCTCAAGCGGTTCCCCACTCGACCCCGAGCTCCTTCAAATATTGGCGGTAAGCGATGCTGACTCGGTCGCATTTGAGCGACAGCTCCACCTGAAGGTCAAGCGGCAGATCCTCCGGCTTCTGGTTCTCGACGACCGGCTTGTCCTGCGCGAAAATCATGTCTTGGAAGCTGGTAATCTCATTGTCGCTCAGCCCTGGAGCATAGCTGAACGAGATGATGCCGTAAGCAACGGACGTCGCCGAGTCCTGCGGACGAACCGTCAGCAGAATCGACATGCGCTGCCCGTTCTCCTTGTCGCGCTTGACGAACTTGACCGTGAGCGGACGCGCAATCTCATACGTATAGTACACATGCTTCGCTTGTCCGCTACCATCCGGATCCGGCTGGAAAATCTCGATCTCCTCCGAACGGATGCCCTCCGGCACCCGATGCACCCGATAATCTCCGATCTCGGTATGCGTCTCGACCCCGAGATAGCCTTCATGCACGACGGCCAGATGGCCGACATCGAGGAAGTTCTCCACGATCCGCGGCGGCTTCGCTTCGACGGTCTGCGGCCCCCAGACGACATGGCGCCATCCTTCCGCTTCATATTCCGGGAACGGGAACCACGGCGCGTCCTTCCCGCCGAGATTGACCCAGATGAAGCCGTAACGCTCCTCACATCCGTATGCAGTCGCTTGCGCTTTCTTCGGAATGGCCTGCTCCGCCGGCAGCTGCGGAATGTGCGCGCAGGCGCCGGAAGGGTCGAATTCCCACGCATGATACGGGCATACGAGGTGCCCGTTCTTGACGCAGCCAAGCGATAACGCCGCTCCGCGATGGATGCACAGATCCTTGAACGCATGCACGCCGTCCTCCGTGCGGAACACGACGACGCGCTCTCCCATGATGTGGACCTGGATCGGCTTCTCCTTTACCTCATCCGCCCGGCAGGCGACAATCCATTCCTTGCGCAATACTTCATCCTGGATGATCATGATCTTGGTATATCCCTTTTTTATGGAAGTGTTATGAATCAATGAGAGTTTTGATTCGAAAGTTCTACAATCAATCTATCCTTTTCTTATTTTAGGAGATATATTCGAAGAAGTCAATCCAAAACACGAACAATATATTGGTAAACAGAAATAATATTCGTAAATTATCTATACAAATCGGAGGATTGAATTTATAATCTGGAGTTGTGAGCTATATCACATCCAGGACTACATTCGAACCGCAATGGGAGGAACAGCACACTTATGGAACCGTCAACCAAGTCGAACAACCTTATCGTTGGAGTAGATGATAAGATCGGCGTCGGGAAGGCTTTTATTTTGGGCTTGCAGCATGTATTGGCGATGGATTTGTACATTGCTCCAATCGTTATCGCCGGCCTGCTTAGTTTGAGCGCGTCGGACACTTCCTTTTTTATTCAAATGTGCTTTTTGGGAACGGGCATCGCGACCTTGATTCAGACCGGCTTCGGACTCCGGCTGCCGGTCGTTCAGGGACCGTCTTATGTGCCTATCGGGGCCATGGGGGCCATCGGCAGCAAGCTGGGGCTCGGCGCGATGACCGGGAGCCTGATTCCCGGGGCGCTGCTTATCGCCCTGCTGGGCATGCCGTTGAAATGGTTCGCCAAGGCAGTTCGCCGTGTCATCCCTCCGCTGGTCGGCGGCACGGTTATTCTCATTGTCGGTATTTCGCTTATGCCGGTCGGCATGAGCAATATTTATAGGGCGGAAGGCGATCTGTGGACGAATGTGCTGATTGCCGCCGTCTCCGCGGGCGCGCTTATTCTCTGCATGCTGCTCGGCCGCCGTTCGAAGGGGCTGGGCACCGTGTCGCGCCTGATCTCCGTTATCGTCGCGATCGTGGTCGGCACGATTACCGCTTCCTTCTTCGGAACGGTCGATTTTACGCCGGTCGCTGAGGCGGACTTGCTGGCGATTCCGAGCTTGTTCCCGTTCGGAGCTCCGGTCTTCGACCTGAGCGCCATCTTGACGATGGTCTTTGTCTATTTCATTATTCTGATCGAGACGACCGGAACCTGGTTCGTCATCTCTCAAGTTACCGGCAAAGAGCTGACGGGCGAGCGCTTGAACCGCGCCGCCGCCGGCGAGGGACTCGGCTGCTTCGCCGGCGCCCTGTTCGGGGGCACGCCGATGACCGGCTACTCCTCGAACGCCGGCCTGATCGCGGTGACGGGAGTAGGCAGCCGCATGGCGATTATGGCGGGTGGCTTCATCCTGCTCCTGCTCGGCCTCGTGCCGAAGCTGTCTACGGCGATTACCTGCATTCCGGAGCCGGTTATCAACGGCATCTTCGGCGTCGTCTGTGTCGCGATTGTCGTGAACGGCCTCAAGGTCATTCAACTGATTGACCTTGATGAACGCGCGATGATGATTATCGGGGTGCCAGTCCTGCTGACGATGGCGGTGACGGTGCTGCCGAAGGACGCGCTGGTCGGTCTGCCTGACTTCGCCGTCTATATTTTATCTTCCGGTATTACCGCCGGCGCGATCGCCGCGCTCGTGCTGAACCTGATTATTCCGGGCGGGCGCGCTGCTTCGGCCAAGGACGCGGCAACGGATACGGCGGCTTAGCTACTATCGATCGTTGATTCCGATAAACAAATAACCCCCGCTGCGCCCTCATGGCAGCGGGGGTTATGGTTACCCGATCATGATTTTCCCTTCCGGATAGCGATAGAGCGATTGCTCCCGGCGATTGCCGAGCGCGTAGGCGAGCGTCATGGGCCCGATTCTGCCGATGAACATCGTCATGGCGATGACGAGCTTCCCGAAGGGGGAGAGCTCGGGGGTCAGCCCCATCGACATGCCAACCGTCGCCACGGCCGAGACGGTGTCGAACAGAATGCTGATGAACGGCACATCCTCGGTGAACGCGAGCAGCATCGAGACCGACAGCACCATGAACAACGCCAGAAAAATCACCGTCAGCGCCTTGATGATCAGATCCTTCGGCAGGCGGTGGCGGAACAGCACGGCATCCTCGCGTCCCTTCAGCATCGCATAGACGGCCGCCATCAGAATCGCGAACGTCGTCGTCTTAATCCCGCCGCCCGCGGAGCCGGGCGAAGCGCCGACGAACATGAGCATAATCAGGAAAAATTGCGTCACCTGGCGCATATCCGCCACATCCAGCGTTACGGTTCCGGAGGAGCGGGTCGATACCGACTGGAAGAAGGAAGCATACAGCTTGCCTTCCCAGCTCATCGATCCGAGCGTATAGCTGTTCGAGAATTCGAAGATGAAGAGCAGAACCGCCCCGCCCGCGACGAGAATCGCCGTCATCGACATGACGACCTTGGAGTGCAGCGAGAGCCGCCGCTTCTTCGGATAATCATACAGCTCCGCCAGCACGATGAAGCCAAGACCCCCGGCGATGACCAGGAAGAAGGCGACGAGATTGGTCACCCCATCCTCGGCGAACTGCTGGAAGCTGTCGCCGAACAGGTCGAAGCCCGCGTTGTTGAACAAGGATATCGAATGGAAAAGACTATACGCGAATGATTGCCCGAGCGGCATCGTCTGTCCCCAATGCAGCGTCAGCACGACGGTGGCCGACGATTGGATGATGACGACGAAGATGATGACCCGCCGAATCGTGCGCACAATCCCTTCCATGCTGTTGGCGTTGATCGACTCCTGCAGGATAAGGCGTTCGCGGAGCGATATCTTTTTCCCCAGCATCAGATAGAACAGCAGGGCCACCGACATGAAGCCGATGCCCCCAATCTGGACGAGGGAAATAATCACGCCTTGTCCAAAGGCAGAAAAGGTCGTGCCGACATCGACGACGACCAGCCCGGTTACGCAGACGGCGGAGGTCGCCGTAAATAACGCATCCACGAAGGAAATGGAATGACCCGGCGCCAGCGAGACAGGCAGCTTCAGCAGCAGGGTTCCGATTGAAATAATAAACAGAAAACCCGTCACCAGCACGCGGGCGGGCGTCCAGTGCAGCGTCCTTTTTTTCAACAGGTTCATGAAGAAGGTCTCCTTTTGGTCCACAACGAAAAAATAATGATCGCAACGACGCCGGCTCGGCGCCGAATCGGATGGGAACGTAAAACGAAGACTAGTATATCGTTCTCCGCTTCCGTTGTAAACAAGCGTTCCATGTTTTAATGAACATTTTCCTATTCTCTGGGATGGAATGCAAGCTTTTGGCGGCGGAAGGCGGACGCGTTTTGCCGTATAATGGACAGTGTGCCGATAGGTTTAGAAAAAGGAGGAAAAAGCATGGGAAGCTGGTTATGGTTCGCTTTGCTGTCAGCCGTGATGGCGGCGCTCGTCTCGCTCTTCGGCAAGCTTGGCATGAAGAATGTCGATCCGGACACCGCCACCGCCGTGCGGGCGGTCATTATGGCCGTGTTCCTGTTGGGCGTGCTGGCCATTCAGGGCAAGCTGACGCAGGTCGGGGAGATTCTCGCCAACCGGAAGGCGCTGCTCTATATCGTGCTGAGCGGGGTAGCAGGCGCGCTGTCATGGTTGTTCTACTTTATTGCGATTCAGAAAGGCGAGGTCTCGAAGGTGGCGCCGGTCGACAAGCTCAGCGTCGTGTTGGCCGTGGGGTTGGCATTCCTGTTCCTGGGGGAGCGCTTGTCGCTTGTCGCCAGCCTGGGCGTGCTTCTGATTACCGTCGGGGTCATCATGACGGCGATCGGCTGAGCGGAGCAAGGAGAAGAGACTTGCAATCATACATATGCGAAGCGGCCCAAGGTATCATGCCCAAGGCCGCCCGTATACTTTCCAATTGACATACCACCGGCTAATCCAATGTGTCGAGACATGAATCAGGATAAAGGCAACGAGCAGCACCGGTTTAAGAAAAGCAAATAAGACCCAAATGACAAACCATATCCACGGATTCAGCTTCTGGAACCACTGGGCCGGCAGCCAGACGAGGCGAAAGGCCAGGTTGGCCTTCTGCAGCGTGTCCATATACTCCTCCCGGACCTGGGCATCGTCCGGATCCAGGCGGACGGCCTTCTCCATCAGTCGGAGCGAGTGCTCCTTCTCCCCGCGCTGGTCGGCTGCCCATGCGAGCTGCATCAGCGTGTAGGCATGCTCCTCTTCCATCGCCAATGCCTGGCGTTCGGCTTCCTTCGACTCCGCCGTCCGCTGCAGCTGCGCCAATACATAGCTGTAGGTGGCGTAAGCGAGTCCGGCCGGCTCGATATCGATGCACCGCTCCAGCGAGAGAACGGCTTGCTCCAGCGCGCCCTTGCGCATCTGGTGCTGCGCGAGCAGCAGATGCGGCGTCGGGTCGTCGGGCGCCATCGCGATCAACTGCCGCGCCGCCGTCTCGAACGCAACCCACTCTCCCCGGTCATAATAGATGCCCATCCGCACCCGCCAGGCGTCCGGCTGATAAATGTCCCGCCGCAGCGCTTCTCCCGCCCAATCGAGAGCTTTATCCGGATCGACGGGCTTATGAACGACGGCAGCCAGCGACATAATGGTCGGATGCTCCGGATATTCCAATTGCAACCGCATGGCTTCCCGCAGCGCTCCCTGATACTCTTGCTTTTGGTATAGCTGGTTGATGCGCTGGATCGCCTGCTGCAAATATCGAATCGTATGTTGATCGTACTCTTCCCTGCCGCAGGCCGAATTCGATTCGTCTGCCGCCGGGGTCTGCTCCTGCGCCGCCGGAGGACATGGTTCGGTGTCTTGCGTGTCCTGAACCGGCTCTTGATGCGCATTCCGCGTCATCCTCCATCACCTCCAAGTATTTTCTTATGCTGTCTAGAACGATGGATATGTGATCCGTATCCACGGTAACATGTGATTGTCTTGATTGCTGGCGAATCGGGGCGGATTCCACAAGCTCCTCATCCAATTGCGGGACATGCCGGGATTGCGGGTTCGTTCACGGTTCTGATGCGCGATGCTGCCGCGCTCGGCGAATGCAAGCAACGATTGCAAGCTCATCATATTGTAGATCTAGTCAGCGCGGGGAGCAAGTGGAAAGCGGGGAAGCTTGGACAAATGTGTCCAAACGGTGAAGAACCGCAATCCGAAGCGGCGGAGGCCGCGACGAATTGCGGTGCTGTCAATCATTATGCGCCGGCATCTTGCGCCCATTCGTTCAGCGTGCGATCCTTCGGCAGCAGCAGAGCGAGAACGCCCAGGACCGGCAGGAAGCCGCACACGATCATAATCCGGGTAATGCCGAAGCCGTCGATGAAGTATCCGAGCGCCAAGGCGCCGACACCGCCCATCCCGAAGGCGAAGCCGGTGATAAGGCCGGAGACCGTGCCGATATTGCCCGGATGAAGCAGCTGCGCGTAGATGACGGTCACCGAGAAGCTGGAGAGCAGGATGAAGCCGGTAAGGGCCAGCAGCACCCCGGCCCAGAACAGATTGACGAACGGCAGCAGCAGCGCCAGGGGCGCGGTGCCGAGCATCGAGGCCAGGATGAGATTGCGGCGGCCGAACCGATCCGCCAGCGGCCCGCCGAAGAAGGTGCCTACCGCGCCTGCCCCCAGGAATAGGAAGATATACAATTGGGCTTGGTCCAGCGTTAGCTGATAATCTTCCATTGAATAAAAGGCGTAATAGCTTCCGATGGCAGCCCCGTACCAGGAACGGACGAAAACGATCACGACGAGAATCAGGGTCGCCCAGGCGATGCTTTTGCGCCTTGCCGGGTCCATCTTGCGCTGCTGATGGCGCTTCGCGAAAGTGTATCCGGCGTCGAGCATGCCGCGGTACCAGCGTGCGATATACGTCTGCACGGCGATGCCGGCCCCCGCGATGAAGGTGAAGCCGAGCGCTCCCATCTGACCGAAGGGGATAAAGACCCACTTGGTCAGCATCGGGGCAAGGGATTGTCCGGTGTTCCCGCCGACCTGGAAGATGGATTGGGCAAGGCCTTTGCGAAGTCCGGCGGCCATATGGGCGACGCGCATCCCTTCGGGATGGAAGGCGGCGGAGCCGAGTCCGACGAGGATGACGGCCAGCAGCACCAGCCCGTAATTCGGCGCCAGCGCCAAGAGCAGCACGCCGAAGAACGTGAACGTCATGCCGATGGGCAGCAGCGCCGGCGTCGGCCGCCGATCGGCCGCATAGCCGACAACGGGCTGCATAATCGAAGCGGTGAAGTTGATCGCGAAGGCGATCCAGCCGATCTGTCCGTACGAGAGCCGCATCGTATCTTTCAATATCGGAAAAATCGCGGGAATGACGGCTTGAATCGAGTCATTAACAGATGGACGAAGCTGATGGCCAACAGAATGCGGAAGACCGTATCCTGCTGCGGGCTTGACTGCTTGAGCAGATCGGGAGCCGGGCGCGAGGCGGCTAGCGGTTTGCTGTTCATGTGCAGCTCCTTTCCTGACGGATTTATCGTAATAACGGCCACGCGTCCTTCTCAAACCGGACACCGGATGGAAAGGACGGGAATGGGCCGTTCAATGACCGTTCTGAAGATAAGGCCATGTCCCGCCGAGTTCATCGGGATGATGCTACGATACAAGTTTTTGCGACGGGGCGCAATCCAAATTATTCCTCATATCGGAGCGCTATCCGGGCTTTCCCGCCGCCGGAAGCGGTCAGGCGCGGGATATCGCAATGGAGCGGCCGCTTGGCCGGATAACGCGAAGCCGGCCTGCGGAAGCAAGCCGGCAGACCGGGACAGGGCGGGCGTATCCGCGATGAACAGGGTCAAAATAATGGCTGCCACCGTCATCACGGCAGCGATGGCGCCTTTGCCAATCAGCACCTCGAACGGTCTGGCCGGCGAGAGCATCAGCACCCGCAATGTATGTTGTTCTTTCTCCTCGGCGACCATCATTGCGATCACGGAGGACCCCGTAATCGTCAAGGCCATATTGATGGGCAGCGCCAGCACGCTGATCCCCACTTCCTCTCGGCTGCGGAAGAGGAAGGCGAAGATGATCGGCAGCGGCCATGCTTAACAGAACGGGACTGCGGAGGCAATCCTTCCATTCTTTCTCGACAATCGCCGAGATTCGTTTCCATGCGTAAGTCATAATACGGCTCCCCCCAGTAACTTTTATAAAAATATCGCTCAACGACGGTTCATTGGAATGAATGGACACCAGCTTCCCGGATGTAATCGCCTCGGATACGCGGCGCGCACCCTCCTCGTCGCAGGCCACCTGGTATGACCGGTCCGTGGTCGTGACCGTAATCGTCGCATCGCCATAGCGGCGGCGAAGCAGCTGCGGCGTATCCATGGCGCCGATGCGCCCCTGGTGCAGGAACGCGATCCGATCGCAGAGCGTCTCCGCTTCTTCCATGTCGTGCGTGGAGAGGAAGATGGTCGTCCCCGCGCGATTCAGCTCTTTCAACGATTCGTGAATCCGGCGGGCGTTCCCCGGATCGAGCGCCGATGCCGGCTCATCCAGGAACAGAATCTCCGGCCGGTGAAGCAAGGCCCGTGCCAAGGTGACGCGCTGCTTCATTCCTTTGGACAGATTTTGGACGACGGTCTGCCGGTCGTCGGCCAGGTTCACCTGCTCCAGCGCTTCCGGCACTCTGCTGGCGGGCACCTGGTACAGCCTGCAGAACAATTCCAGATTGTCCTGCACCGACCGGTCATACAAAGTGCTGTTGTCGGTCAGGATGCCGATGCGGGATAAATGATGGTAGCACTGCGCTTCCGTCATACGGGCGACATCCTGCCCGAATACGCGCGCCGTCCCGGGATGTAGGCAGCAGTTGGGCGGTCAATATTTTAATCGTAGCCGTCTTGCCGGAGCCGCTTGGCCCAAGGAAGCCGCCGATGAAGGCGCTCTGCCGTCAGAGCTGTTCGCTTCGGATTCCAGGGAGCCGTCCGCTTGCTTCTTGACCGCGTTTGGCGCGGCTTCGGCGGCGGAGCGATCTTCCGCTTCCTGAGGAAGGGCCGCCGCTCCTTCCGGGGCTTGGCTGGCGCCGTCTTCGTCGAGGATGACCTCCTTGAAGCCGGCGGGCGTCCAGCGCAGGACAGTATCCGTCAGCTTCAATACGGATTGCAGTCTTGATTTATCGAATGCATTATATAATTTCATGTACAATCTGACAGCCTCGCGCACGGTCAACCGTTCATGGGCAGTGTCCTCCTGGCGGATCCAGCTGATGCGGGCCTTCGCTTCCGTGGAGTGGAGGGGAAGGCCGTTCCAAGTCACCGTCCTGGTGGACATGGCGGCGCTGCCCCCAACACATCCAGGATGAGCTGGCCTGTGACATGATTGCATTGCACAGCGAGGCATTGGCCCGGATTCACCGTGACATGGAGCATATCCAGCAGCGTCGAATTGCCTTGGGCGACATAGAGATGGTCGAGAACGAGTCCGCCCGATCGGGCGGGGGAGTGAGGTTTCATTATTTCACGCCTTTTCATTGAATCTACTTCAATCGTCATATCCAATGGCAAGCTTATCAGATTCGGGCCAGGACACGCATTCTCCATCATAGCGTATTTTTTCGTGTACGGGAGTAGGGGGACTTCGGGCTGAAACCGATGGGAAAAGAGTATGCATTTTCTGTTAATGTTCGGATTTAGCCTTGTTTTTCTTTCTGATCATTTCTGATATCTTCTCTATTTACGAAAAAATAACGAACAATAAAATATTTGTTCGTTGACATGTTCGGCAAAATTCGTTACAATATCCATGTCGCTCCCTTGGGGGAACGGCAATGAAGTTGATCACAATGCTAACTATGATTCCTGTTCGTATATTCCCGGAGATAAGGTCCGGGGGTCTCTACCAGGAGCCGTAAATTCCTGACTACGAGCGGTATGCTTCCGCATACCCGGGTGAAGTCAGGTTTTTTTGTCGCCCGGAAAAGGAACGGAAGTTCGTCATTCGCCCATTCAGATTCATACAACGAGTTATGAACGAGGAGGATCCTGATCTTATGAGCAAGTATGATGTCATTGTCGTTGGCGCAGGGCCCGCAGGAATTTTTACATGCTATGAGCTGACATTGAAAGCCCCCCATCTTAACGTATTGTTAGTGGACAAAGGTCATGATATTTACCGGCGGAGCTGTCCGATCCTGGAGGAGAAGATTCAATTCTGCCCTCCGGCTATCGGCCGCAAAGAGTTCGCCGGATGCTTGCCCGCCTGTTCCATCACGAACGGCTTCGGCGGAGCCGGCGCCTACAGTGACGGCAAATTCAATATTACGACCGAGTTCGGCGGCTGGCTGACCGATTATTTGCCGCCGTCGCAGGTGCTTGATCTGATTCAATACGTGGACCGGATTAATTTGGAGCATGGAGCCACGACGAATATAACAGACCCGACGACCGATACCGTGCGCCGGATCGAACAGAAGGGATATGCGGCAGGCTTGAAGCTGCTGCGTGCGGAAGTCCGCCACTTGGGGACGGAGCAGAACCTGGAGATTTTGAAATCGATTTTTGAATACTTGAAGACCCGCATCGATATGATGCATAAGACCGAAGTGGCGGATCTCGTCACCGTGAAGGAAGACGGCCGCCATCTCGTGAAGGGAATCGAGCTGAAGGGCGGCGAGACGATCGAAGCCGATCGCGTCGTCGTCGTGCCGGGACGGGACGGTTCAGCCTGGCTTACGGAGATTTTGAAGAAGCGCCGCCTGAAAATGTACAACAACCAGGTCGATGTCGGCGTGCGCGTTGAGACATCGGACGTGGTCATGCGGGAGATTAACGAGCATCTATACGAAGGAAAATTCATCTTCAACACGTCCGTAGGCACGCGGGTGCGCACCTTCTGCAGCAATCCGTCCGGTCATGTCGTGGTCGAGAACCACAGCGGCATCATGTGCGCGAACGGCCACTCCTACAAGGATCCGAAGCTCGGCTCGACAAATACGAACTTCGCTCTGCTCGTCTCGCACACGTTCACCGAGCCGTTCGACAAGCCGAACGAGTATGCCCGCGAAATCTGCAAGCGCGCCAACGATTTGTCCGGCGGCGGCGTCATTGTGCAAAAATACGGCGATATTCTCCGCGGGCGCCGCTCCACCGAAAAGCGCATCCGGGAAGGCTTTCTGGAGCCGACGCTGCGTGAGGGGGTCCCTGGCGATCTGGGCCTCGTGCTGCCATACAATACAATGAAGAGTCTCATCGAAATGGTGGAGGCGCTCGACAAGGTGACGCCGGGAATCGCTTCCGAGCATACGCTGTTCTACGGCGTCGAGGCGAAATTCTACTCGGCCCGCCCGAAACTAGATACGTCGCTCGAATCCGAGATTGCCGGACTGTACTGCGGCGGCGACGGGGCCGGCGTTACCCGCGGGTTGGCGCAAGCCGGGGCAGCCGGAGTCCACATCGCCCGCAGCATCATCGCGAAAGCATAATCTATACAAGGAAGTCCGCTGCCGTAAGGTCCGCGGGCTTTTTCCGTTTTTTGCGGTTTTCGGCGGCTTCGTTGCTCCACGGCTCCCCGCGATTCTAGGCGGTTCTTGACTTGCTCCATGAGATGTTGGCAGATTGTTAATTTTGAACATTGACTTGTGATAAAATGCACAACCTCAGTGAGGAAGCTTCGATACAATGAACTTGCATCTTAACATCCGCCTGATATGGACCGCCATACGGCTAACGGTTCCGTTCATTCGGGAGGATACGATTGGCCAACAAGGTACTTGCGGTGCAGGGAGGTAATGCAGTATGGCAGGATACTTGAAGCCGCAGGAGATAGCGGCAGCGACGGTGGAGACAGGGACGACTAAGGCCCGCAATCCGCTGTCGGTCATGGTGATATTGGGATTTCTGGCAGGCACGTTCATCGCGCTGGGATACTTACTGTATATACGGGTGACGGCGGGCGCGCCGCCAGAGTGGGGGACGATCACCGGGCTTATCGGCGCCTCTCTCTTCCCGATCGGGCTCATCCTTGTCTTGCTGGGGGGCGGTGAGCTGCTGACCGGCAATATGATGGCCGTTCCATTGGCCCGGATGAAGGGCCGAATTACGACCGGTGAGGTCGCTCGCAATCTGATCGTGATTACGTTGAGCAATTTCCTAGGCGCGATTTTTGTCGCTTACTTCTTTGGGCATATCGTCGGCCTGACTGCCGATGGCGTCTATCTGGAGAAGACCGTATCCGTTGCCGGACACAAGCTGGAAGAAGGCTTCCTGCAAGCGTTCGTCTCAGGCATCGGCTGCAACTGGCTCGTCGCATTGGCCGTGTGGCTGTCTTACGGCTCCAAGAGCTTCAGCGGCAAAGTATTGGGCATCTGGTTCCCGACGATGACGTTCGTGGCCATCGGCTTCCAGCACGTTGTGGCCAACATGTTCGTCATTCCGGCCGCCATCTTCGAAGGCTATTACAGCTGGGGAGAATACATCATGAACTTCATCCCCGTCTGGCTCGGCAACCTCACCGGCGGTGCCGTTTTCGTGGCCGGCGCTTACTGCCTGGCCTACTTGCGGCCGAATCCGGCTGCGGCCATGCCGGCTCAGCCTTCGGCGACGCGTGCTTCCGCTTCTGCCGCATCAGCGGCACCGGCTGCGGCGGCTTCCTCCTCGGGGAGCCTTGACCACTCTGTCACGGGATAAGCTTCCGCTCGCAGTATATATCGAACCAGGTCCGTTCGGGTCGGGCCTGGTTTCTTGATCCTTGGACCGTCCGGAACAGGCAGTTGCGGAAGACATCCGTTTTTTTCATAACGGTGATCAGAGCTTGCATATATTCGGAAGGAAATGATAATAATTATCAGTATCTGAGTGAAAAAGCAGCCCGGCAAGGCTGCTTGGACATACGTTAAATTTTGGGCTCGAACGTTTTACAATCCGTTTCTTCGGAATTACTTGCTTGTCTTCCCTGACGATTCACGACATAAATCGAAGAAGCGTTGCATTTGTTGCCGGCAGCCCCACTAGCGTTGCATCGAGCGGTTAGTTCATAATCTAATTTCAATTAACATCAATATATGATATATATTTACATTTGCGATGTCCGCGCTAAGTCTAAAAAAGTCGAGCTGGAAACAGACCCTACGCGTTATCCATTATATGTAAAAATCGTTTTCGTTTGTCATTACGTCACAATCAGTCTCGGTTTCATCGACTTTGTTGCCTTTTTCGGACGTCTCCCATTTCGCTTTGGTCGACCTCTAGATGTTCGAGTCGGCTTGCGGTTGAGTGCAGCGATCAAATTTTCCCATGGTTTTTCCGCATAGATGCGAATCAACTGGAGGAGGTCCCATGTCGACTTTTTACAGTCCAGTGTTAATTTAATCAGCAAACAGAGAGCATACGCGATTAAAGCAATATACATTTGGTTCCAAATCGCTTCGGCCGTATAACCGTGGGGTTTTACCAATCGAATATGCTGCTTGACCCATTTAAAAAACAACTCAATATGCCAGCGATTTCGATAAATCTCGGCAATTTGATGTGCGGATAAGTCAAATCGATTCGTTACAATTCGATAGGTACGCCCTTGGTCATCCTTAAACTCAATCAAACGCAGAACCGCTGGCAGCTCCGGCATCGTCACATCAGCATCAAGGATAAACCCATTCTGCCTTTTGGGGAGGTCTCTTTTTCTGATGATCGTTAACCGGCTCTTTTGCTTGACGCGGCAAACAAATTTAATCTTATCCTCTACCCATTTCTGAAAATGGTCGTATACCTGGTATCCTCGGTCCATCACGTAGGTCGCATCTTTATCCACTGTAAATTCCAACACGACTTCATGATCGGCTACATCTTTGGTTGAAGCGACGATCTTGTCTGGATACATCGTTTTGGAGTCCGCAACGACCAAGGAGGTGTGCATCTTCACGCCATGGCTACTTTTGGAACAATAGGACCATTTCGCGAGAATGGGAGGTAGTGTAATTCCCGATGAATCGATTAGCTTGAGTTTCCCAATACCAGGCGTAATGCCGCGTTTCCCTTTTGTAAGTTGCTTGATTCGATCAATGAGCGAGAAAAAGAGCGTCTGAAGATACTCCATAGGCAGCCGTTTCAGCTTCCGCGATAGTTGAGAAGCGCTTATGCTCTTGAGACCCAGAAGATCTTGAAATTCAGGATTAGCCGCTACATGCTCTGACATGACTTTGTATGAGTCTCGTTGCTGAAGCTGTGCCTCTACAAATAAGAGTGTCGAAGAGCCGACAAACAGCTTTTGGGCCCGGTAATCCAATGACTCGTGTCGAGTAGAATGGACATGTAACCATTTTAGGCATTGACAAATGACGTTATGATTCGGTACGTTATCCATAAGAAATCTCCTTTGTTGAGGCGTTTTATGGATAACGTTAGGGTAACTCAACAATAGGAGATTTCTTTATTTTTGTCCATGAATATAGTTCAATAAGTTACAAATATAGAGACTTATGGGATAGAAATTTTCGTAAAAAGATTGATGCAACGCTAGTGCGGCAGCCCAGTATTTGCAGCTGTTCACTTCACACAGCACGTCTTTAGCCATTGCGTGTCACCCCCTTTGCAATAGCATTGACGGGATGCTGGCGGTTCTATACGCCTGGCCTGCTGCAAAGTCTGCCCCAGACATGGATCGGCAAGCCATGTCTTTTTGGCATGTCCCCGAAAGGGCGGCGAGGGAACGTTGGCGCACAACCCTTGCGAAGGACTCTGAATCTCTTTATCGGGCCGCTATTGTTATCGACATGGGCGTTCTGGGCTGGGGGAAACCCCGCTGATTTATGCCTTTGCTCCACGATGCCAATGGCTCAGGGACGGAGGTCGCTCCTTTTCGTCCTTATTGCCGTTATCCCAACGGTTCAGGGCACAAGCTGAGTTCCGGGGATAGCGGAGCCAAGAGCGATAGAGGGCCTTGCAGGTCCTTTTGCCAATATCCCAACGGTTCAGGGTACAAGCTGAGCGCTGGGGATAGCGGAGCAAAGACCGGAAGAGGCCTCGCCAGTCCTTATTGCCATTCTCCCAACGGTTCAGGGTACAAACTGAGCGCTGGAGATAGCGGAGCAAGGACCGGAAGAGGCCTCGCCAGTCCTTATTACCATTATCCCATCAGTTCAGCGACAAGCTGAGTTCCGGGGATAGTGGAGCAAGTAGCGGTAGAAGCCCCTGCAGTCTTATTGCCGTTATCCCAACGGTTCAGGTGACAAGCTGAGCGCTGGGGATATTGAAGCAAAGGAGCGTAAGAGTCCGCAGCTCTTCCTCTCGGCCAGTGGCGTCGCAGTATGCTTGCAGATCTTGTACGTATGATGAGCAAAGTTGAGTCCCAGGTTGCATAACGGGATCGATAGCGCTATCCTAATCACATCCTACCACTTACAGTGGCCAGCATGGAGCAGATTTATACGACCAGAGGAGGAACAAGAGGATGCATATTCAATTCAGCGGCGATGTTGACCGCTTCTTGCCCGGAACTCGGGAGCTCCGGCAGCTGCTTGACGTAGAAATTAGCGAGGCGGGGAGCCCTAATCCCGAAGCGGTAGCTGTAAAGGTAGAGCAGGCCGCCGGGGAGTTAACGGTATCTTGGGATGGAAGCTCGGGATGGATCCGTTATGCGGAGCCAATCCATTTTTTCCGGGGGCTCGGGCGGTTCGTGGAAGCTTACCGTCAGGGCGGATCGTTCCATATAGCAGAACGGCCGCAATTCACGTACAACGGGGCGATGATCGACGCTTCACGGAATGCCGTACCCCATCTGGCCATGCTGAAGGAATTGCTGCGTTCGATGGCGTTGATGGGGTTGAACGGCATCATGCTCTATACGGAAGATACATATGAGGTGCCGGAGCGGCCTTATTTCGGATATATGCGGGGACGGTATACCGCAGAGGAACTGCGGGCCATTGACGATTATGCGGCCCAATTTGGCATTGAGGTGGTGCCGTGCATTCAGACGCTGGGGCATCTGGCCCAGGCGCTGAAATGGGATGAGGCCGAGGAGCTGCGCGATACCGAGGATGTGCTGCTGGCCGGCTCGGATGCCACCTACCGCTTCATTGAGGACATGATCGCGGCCGTATCGAATCCGCTTCGCTCGAACCGGATTCATATCGGCATGGACGAGGCGTTCGGACTTGGACTGGGGCGATATTTGTTCAAGCACGGCTTCCAGGAACGGTTCGATATTATGAACGAACATCTACGGCGCGTGCTGGAGATTACCGGGAAGCATGGCTTACAGCCGATGATGTGGAGCGACATGTATTTTCACCTGCTGATGAACAACGGGGGCCATTATTACGATCTGGACCTGGAGTTTTCCAGCGATGAGGTGGCCCGGATTCCGAAGGGCGTCCAGTTCGTCTATTGGGATTATTACCATGATGATCAGAAGTTCTATGAGAACTTCCTCGACAAACACCGCGCGCTCGGTTCGGATCCGGTGTTCGCCGGCGGCGTCTGGCTGTGGGGCAGCATCAGCCCGAACTATGGCAAGACATGGCAGAACACGAATCCGGCGCTTATGGCTTGCAAGGCGAAGGGCATACGCGAAGTATTTGCGACGGCGTGGGGCGACAACGGGCAGGAGACGAACCATTTGACCGTTCTGCCGGGCCTTCAATTGTTCGCGGAGCACGGGTATACGGACGGCGAGGTGGACGAGTCGGCGTTGGCGGAGCGCTTTCGCCTCTGCACTGGCCAGAGTCTCGACGATTACTGGCAGCTAACCTATCTGGACGAGACGCCGGGCGTAACGAAGAACAATATGCACAGCTCGAACGCGTCCAAGTTCCTGCTCTGGCAGGATACGTTAATCGGCCTGTTCGACAAAGATCTGGAAGGCGAGCTCGAGACGGCGCTGCCGGCGCATTACGCGAAGCTGGCCGAACGGCTTGCCGCCGCTGAAGCGCAAGCTGCGGGAATGCACAAGCTGGTGTTCGGGTTCTATGCGAAGCTGGCGGAGACGCTGTCCATGAAGGGAGCGCTCGGCCTGCAGGTAACCACGGCCTATCGGGCGCGGGAAGATGAGAAGCTCCGCAGCCTGGCGGAGAACGTCATTCCGCGCGTCCGCGCGCAGGCGGATCGGACCCGCAAGGCGCATCGCGCGCTGTGGATGGCGACAAGCAAGCCGTTCGGCTGGGAAGTGCTCGACATCCGCTACGGCGGGGTGCTGGCCCGGCTGCAATCGGCCGAGGATCGGCTGCTCGATTATGTGGAGGGCCGGGTAGACAGGCTGGAGGAGCTGGAGGCAGAACGGCTTCCGTTCATCGCGAACGATCCGGTGGGAGAGCATCGTGTCTCGCATTCTCCGTTCTTCCACCGGATCGCGACAGGCGCCGTGCTGTCCGCGATTTAGGCAAAAGGATCGCAGCACCATAGAACCCGGAACCTCGAAGGAAGGGCCTCGGCCAAGCTGCGAGCACTGCATAGGCGGGAAAAGGGTGCCGCCGGCCGTCTAAGGCGAGAGGCACCCCTTCCTATCGCCGCAGGCAGGAAGCGATTATTGCTTGACGATGGTGTAATTGCTATTCGTCAATTCGAAAATATCCTTAATGCCCGGCGTGCAGTATACTTTGTGATCGGTCGTGATGAAAATGGCCTCGGCTTCCGGATTGGATTCGATGAACTTCATCCCTTCGTCGAGTCCGAGAGCGAACGTCGAGGTCGACAGCGCGTCGGCATGAGTCGAGCTGCTCGTCACGATCGTGACGCTGCTCAGATTATTTTCGATCGGATACCCGGTCATTGGGTTCAGAATGTGGTGATAATGCTTGCCGTTCTCGACGAAGTACCGTTCATACACGCCCGAGGTGACAATCGTTTTGTTCTGGACCGTCATTTTGCCGATCTGATTCCCGCGCGTCTCATCCGGATCCTGCACCCCGATGATCCAATCCTTGCCGCCCGGCTTCGGGCCGACGGCGAAAATGTTGCCGCCGAGATCGACGATCGCGCTCTCGAATCCCGACTCGCGCAAATAATCCGCGATACGGTCAGCGGCATAGCCTTTGCCGATGCTGCCGAGGTCAAGCTCCATGCCTTCTTTTTCGAGCTTCACTTCCAGTTTGTCCGGATTCAGGGTGACATCCCGGTAGTCGATCAGCTCCAGCTTCTGCTTCAGTTCCGCCGGATCGGGAACCTTGGCATTCTCGGAGCCGATACCCCACAGATCGACGATCGGGCCGACGGTCGGATCGAACATGCCGCCGGTGCGCTTGGCGTAGTCGAGCGAGGTGGCGATAATATCGAATGTATCCTGGGAGACCGCCACGGCCTGCTTGCCGGAAGCGGCTTGGACTTGGGAGATTTCGCTCTCCTTGTCCTGGCGGTTCATTTTATGGTCGATCTCCTTCAGAATCGCTTCGATATCCTTGAATTGGGCGTCCCCCGCCCGTTCATCATATATTTTGACCGTCACGATCGTATCGAAAATGAAGTAAGTCTGCTGCTTGATCGAAGACGTTCCGGAGCCGGCATTCGTGGAATTCTCCTTGGCGCATCCGCCAAGCACGAGGATGAAGACCACGAGCAGAAGGAGGCAGCTTCGAAGCGGCAGCCGTCGATGTTGTGTCATATTCTCAATTCCCCCGTTCGGATAGACTGACTGGATATCGGTTCGCGCTAGCTTCCCGTGGCGGCGAAGCTCGCTTGCGGAACACGCTTATTATAACAGTTACGGATGGAGTTGCAAGGAAGCCCGTTACGATCCCGCTCCGGGCGGGGATTCGGTACCAGAAGTCATCGATGGACAGGAGCAGATGTCATCGGATGGACATGGAAGTTCGTTGCTGATGAAGGATGAGAGATGTATAATGGCAAAAGATAAACTATTCAAATTTAATCCAAGGAGTCATTGCAATGAAACGTGGAGACCTGATTCTCATCGGAGTCATTGTCATCGCGGCGCTGGCGTTTCTTGTGCCGAAATGGCTGTTTCAACAAGAAAGTGAAAATTTGCACAATTCAAAGGTGTTTGCCAATATTACGGTGGACGGAGAATTGTATCAAAAAGTAGAACTGACGAAGGAAGAGCAGATTATAAAAGTCGAAACAAGCAAAGGACTAAATATATTGAAGGTTCATGACTATGGCATTGAAATGTTCGAGGCCGATTGCCCGGATAAAGTATGCCTGTCCTTCGGCTTTGTTACCCGTCCGAACAGCACGATCGTCTGCATCCCTCATCGTGTGCTCGTCGAGCTGGTAAGCGAGGACGGCGCAGAGGAGGATGAGATCGATGCGGTCGTACAATAGCCCGGCCTGGCGAAAGGGAGAATCCTCTTCGGACGCCTTGAAAAGGGCGGTAATTATCGCGATTTTTAGCGCCGTGGCCGTCGTGCTCGGCTTCGTGGAAGCGATGCTGCCCGTGCAGACGATTATGCCGATTCCCGGGGCGAAGCTGGGGCTTGCGAACGTAATGATTCTCGCCTGCCTCTACTTCCTGCGCGGCCGCGATGCGTTGATGCTGGTCATCTTGAAGACGCTGCTTATGACCTTGATGCTGGGGACGTTCTCCGCATTTCTGTTCAGCTTCCTCGGATCGCTGTTCAGCTTCATCGTCATGTATGCCATCTTGAAAATCGGAAAAGATCACGTCAGCCTCATCGGCATCTCCGTGGTGGGCGGCGCGGCGCATAACGCGGGCCAGTTGACGGCCGCGTATATTGTATTCCGCACCGCCAATATTTTTTATTACTTGCCGGTGCTGTTGATAACCGGCGTTGTCACCGGCGTCTTCATCGGCATCGCCGTGAAGTACATTGTGGCGGCGCTGGCGAAGCTGCCGCTCTTCGACAAGCTGACGCCGCAGATCGACAGCTCGGCGGCGGATGCGAACCGGCAGGCGGCGCTTGATCGCAACCAGGCGCTCGCTTCGGATGTTCCGGCGGACGGAGCGCCGGGGAGCCCGGAACAAGCGCCGCCTTTGGGGGGCGCCGGCCTGGATAGAGGTCCGGACGGCAAGGGGGCGCATGACGCGGTCGTCTTGTGCGGTGTCCGGTACCAATATCGGCCGGACCGCCTGCTCTTCGATGATCTGTCCCTTCGCATTCCGCAGGGGCAGTGGGTGTCCATTGTCGGCCCGAACGGCTCCGGCAAGTCGACCTTGGTGAAGCTGCTGAACGGCCTGCATCGCCCCCAGGCTGGCCGCATCGAGGTGGCGGGCCTGACGCTGTCCGAAGCGAGCCTGGAGGAGATTCGCCGCCGCGTCGGCTTTTTGTTCCAGAATCCGGACAATCAATTTTTCGCGACGACGGTCCGGGACGATATCGCCTTCGGGATGGAGAACCGCTGCCTTCCGCATGCGGAGATGGAGCGCCGGCTGGCGGAGTCGGCCCGGCGGTTCGGCGTCGAGCCGCTGTTGGACCGTCATCCCGCGCAGCTGTCCGGCGGACAGAAGCAGCGGGCCGCCATCGCCGGCATGATGGTCCTGGAGCCGGAGGTGCTCATCTTCGATGAGGCGACCTCGATGCTCGACGAGCGCTCCAAACGGGAGATGACGGCTTATTGGACGGAGCTGCATGCGACCGGCAAATATACGATTATCTCGATTACGCATGATGCGGAAGAGATTATGGCTTCCGATCGCGCGATCGTGCTGAAGGACGGGAAGATTGCGGCGGATGTCACGCCCGAGGCTTTGTTTGCGGATGAGGCGCTGATGCGGGACTGCCGGCTGCAGGCCCCGTTCGTCTGGTCGGTGGCCCAAGCGCTGCGGGAGCGCGGCGTAGCGGTCGCCTCGACGAATGACGAGAGAGAGTTGGTGAACGCCTTATGGCCATCGTGCATGCTGAACGATTAACCTTCGATTATATGGCGCAGGGGCAGCCGCCGGTCCATGCGCTGCAGGATTTGGATTTTGCCGTCGATTCCGGCTTCACGGTCGTGCTCGGCTCGACCGGCTCCGGCAAATCGACGCTGCTGCAGCATTTTAACGGCATCCTGCAGCCGACCTCCGGGAAGCTGCAGGTGCTGGAATACACCTTCGAGGGCCGAGCGAAGCAGTCCGGTCTCAAGCCGCTGCGACGCCGGGTCGGGCTCGTGTTCCAATTCCCCGAGCATCAACTGTTCGAGGAGACGGTCGAACGGGACCTGATGTTCGGGCCGATACAGTTCGGAGCGAAGCCCGAGGCAGCCGCCGAAGCGGCGCGGGAGGCCCTCGCGATGGTAGGCTTGCCCTCATCGGTGCTGGAGGCCAGCCCGTTCGAGCTGAGCGGAGGCCAGATTCGCAAGGTCGCGATTGCGACGGTGCTCGCCTCCGATCCGGAGCTGCTCGTGCTGGACGAGCCGACGGCGACGCTGGACCCGATAAGCCGGGCAGAGCTGATCCGGCTGCTGCACGGATTGTGCGCGCAGCAGGGCAAGGCGGTCGTCATGGTGACGCACCGCCTGGATGAAGTGTTCGCGCATGCCGACCGCTTCATCCTGATGAAGGAAGGCCGCATCGTATTCCAGGGCGGCCGGCAGGAGCTGATGCGCCGGCCCGAGGAGCTGGAGGCGGCCGGCATCGAGATTCCCGCCACGCTGCGCCTCGCGGCGCTGGTGGCGGATAAGACGGGCGCGCCGCTGGACGATCTGCCCGCCGATCCGGCGGGTTGGGCCGACTGGATTGCGGAGCGGTTGGGCATGAAGGCGGCCGGAAGGGGTGACCGTCCATTAGACAGCAGGGAGGGGGACTAGCCAGATGGAAGCCAAAATGATGCTCGGCCGGTATGTCCCCGCCGATTCCTGGATTCACCGCCTCGATCCGCGGGGGAAGCTGGTGGCGATGGTCCTTTTTCTGATTACGGTCATTATGGCCGACGCGTTCGCGGAGCTCGCGGTGCTGAGCGGATTCGCCCTGCTGGTGATGATAAGCTCGCGCATTTCCTTAACCCGTTATTTTCGGGCGTCGCGGCCGCTCTGGCTCATCATGGCCTTCATGTTCCTGTTCTATATCTTATTCGACAAGACCGGCAACTCGCTGGTGAATGTGGGCAAGCTCAATATTACGACCGGAGGCGTTACCTACGGGGCGTACGCGGTATGGCGCATGGCGCTGCTCGTCACCTTCACCGCGATTTTGACGTTCACGACGACGCCGGTCGAGCTCAATCTCGGCCTGGAGCGGGTGCTGAAGCCGCTGCGCTTCGTCGGCGGCTCGCCGCAGCAGTGGTCGATGATGATCGGGATCTCGCTGCGCTTCATTCCGACCCTATTCGAGGAGGCGGACAAGGTGATGAAGGCGCAGGCTTCGCGCGGCGCCGATTTCCATGAGATCTCCTTCGTCCAGAAAGGCAAGATGGTCATGACGCTCATGGTGCCTGTCATCGTCAGCGCGTTCCGGCGGGCCGAGGAGCTGGTCCAGGCGATGGAGGCCCGGGGATATGTGCTGCATGCGCCGCGCACGTCGCTGCGCATGCTCGTATGGCGGGCGCCGGACACGCTGTTCATTGCGTCGTTCCTCGTCCTGCTGCTCTTCATATCGTGGTGGTGATCGGTTCGGTTCTAGATCACCACCTCTTCTATATTTACAGTCTGTTTAGTGAAAAATATCACATAAAATATTTCAAAGCCTGATATATTTAAAATTAGGAAAAATAAACTTGACAGTATGATAGTATGGAAATGTGGGATAGGAGGAACGGGCATGGCTAGATATTTTCACGGCAAAGAGGTCGAGCTGCTGGCACCGGCAGGCACGTTTGAAATTTTCAAGGAAGTGATTGAGGCGAATTGCGATGCGGTCTATTTTGGCGGGCCGTCGCTGAACATGCGGATGATGCGCAAAGGCTACAATCTGTCCTACGACGAGATTCGGACGGCGGTAGAGATGGCGCATGAACGGGGCAAGCGTGTCTATGTGACGGTCAACAATCTGCTGAATGGCGAAGACATCGAGGAAGCGAAGCGGTACTTGTCGTTCCTGAACGAGGTCGGTCCGGACGGGATTATCGCTCAGGATATGGCCGTATTTCCGCTGATTAAGGAGATGAACCTGAACCGGCTTCCCGTGCATGCCTCGGTAATGATGAACGTGCATAACGAGGAAATGATTCGCGCGCTGCAGGAGCTCGGCGTGACGCGCATCGTCGCTTCCCGGGAGATGGATCTCCGGACGGCGCAGCTGCTGCAGGCGAAGACCGGCATGGAGTTCGAGTACTTCGTTCATGGCGATATGTGCACGGTGCATGGCGCCAACTGCTACTACAGCTCGCTGCTGTTCGGCAACAGCGCCAACCGGGGCCGCTGCATGAAGCCGTGCCGTTGGGAGTATCGCGTGAAGAAGGACGGCAACGTGTACCCGACCGAATATCCGCTCGCCGCCAAGGATATGAACCTGTACGAGCATGTTCCGGAGCTGATTGAGGCGGGAATCACCTCCTTCAAGATTGAGGGCCGGATGCGCGACGCCGAGTTCCTCCGCCTGCTGGTGAACAGCTACGGAGACGCGATTGACCGCTATATCGCCGATCCGGTCGGATTCGAGCGCTCGCAGGACAGCCGCAAGCTGTTCGAGAACCGGAAGCGGGATTTCACGACGGCCTATGCGTTCGGCAAGCCCGGACTGGATTATCTGAATACCCGTTATGAAGGAACCGGCAAGTTCTACAGCACGGGCAAAGTATTCAGCACCCCGACCGCCGAGCGCGAAATGAAGGAGGAGCGCATCGAGCAAGTGAAGGCTGCGTTGGCGGAAGTGCATACCCCGTCCCGCCGGACGGAACGCCCGCAGCTCTCCGTGCATGTGAACGATGCCGAGCAGGCGCAGGCCGCGCTGGAAGCGGGCGCCGATATCGTCTATCTCGCGGGAGACGTGTTCCAGCCGGCCCGGCCGTTCACGCGCAGCGATATCGAACGGATTGCCGGCGCCGCCGGCGCGTCGAAGGTGATCCTCGGCCTGCCGCGCATGATGGATGGGCTGCATATGGAGCAGTACAGCCATGCCCTGGCGCAGGACCTCAGCGGTCTGGATGGGCTGCTCGTCACGAATCTCGGCGCGATGCGCCGCTTCCGCGATGCGGGCCTGCCGCTGATCGGGGATGTCAATCTGAACGTGTACAATGCCCGTTCTGCCGAGTTCTACCACGAGCGCTTCGGTCTGGAGCGGGTAACGGCGTCGCTGGAGCTGCCGCTGCATGATCTCGGATTGCTGCTGGAGCAGAGCCCGGTTCCGGTTGAGGTGATCGTACACGGGTCTCCGGTCGTCATGTATCTGGAGCTCGATCTGTATGAGAATACGGAGGCGCTGGAGCCGATCAGCCAGGAGGATAACCGCTACGTCGACAACCGTTATCTCGTACTGATGACGGACAAAGGAGAGAATCCGGTCTACCGGGATTCTCGCGGCCGCAACCATCTCACCTTGTGCAAGGAACTGTGCTACATGCCGTTCCTCGCCGAGCTCCACTCCGCCGGAGTGAACCATTTCCGGATTGAAGGGCAGTCGTATACGGTCGAGCAGCTGCGCGGCCTCGTGCAGGCCTACCGGAAGGCGCTGGAGGGACTGGAACGATGCGAGGAGATCTTTCGCGGCATGAAGCCGGTCTATGCCGGTTATACGCTGGGCGCGCTGCAATTCGACCGCCCGATGGGCGAGCCGAAGGTACCGGCGGAAGCGAAGACGGAAGCGGAGCCTGCGGCAGAAGAGAAGGCGGAGAGGGAATCGAAACCAGCAACGGACTCGAAGGCGGAAGCGAAAACCGCAACGGAATCAAAGGCAGTGACGGAATCGAAGGGAGTAACGGATGAGAAGGAAGCAGCCGGGCAGAAGGAAGGAGCGGGTGCGCGATGACAAGCATCGGAAACGAGCGGCAGGATGTTAACCAGGCAAGCGGCATAGAGGGAAACGCCTTTATTGGCCCGGAGGGCGTGCTCGCAAAGCGCCGGGCTTATTTCTACCCGTGCACGCAGCATTTCTACCGCCAGCCGCCGCAGATCGTGCGCGGCTCCATGCAATACTTGTACGACCATGAAGGCCGCCGGTATACAGACTTCTTCGCCGGCGTATCCGTCGTCGCTTGCGGCCACTGCAACCCCCGCATCGCGGAGGCTTCGGTGAAGCAGCTGCAGACGCTGCAGCATACGACGACGATATATTTGACACAGCCGATGGCCGACCTGGCCGAGCGGCTGGCGAACGGCATCCTGCCGGGCCGGCTGTCGCGGACATTTTTCTGCAACAGCGGCTCGGAGGCCAATGAGGGCGCGCTGCTGCTCGCCCGGCTGCATACGAAGCGCCGCGATTTCCTGGCGCTGGAGTACGGGCTGCACGGCCGCACCTGGCTGACGATGGGCGTGACCGGGCTGCCGATGTGGCGGGCCGACGACCATCTCGATGAGGGCGGCGTGACGTTTATTCCACGGCCGTACGAGCCCGGCCTGGACGCGGAGTCCGCGATGCGCCGCTCGCTGGAGGCGCTGAGACAGGCGCTGGAGGCGGCTCCAGAGCGGTATGCGGCGATGATTGTCGAGCCGGTTCAGGGCAATGGCGGAATCATCGTGCCGCCGGAAGGCTATTTCCGCGAAGTGAAGGCATTGCTTGAGGCCTATGGCGTGCTGCTGATCGCGGATGAGATTCAGACCGGCTTCGGCCGTACGGGCCGCATGTTCGCGCTCGACCATGACGGTGTCGCGCCGGATATCGTCTCGATGGCCAAAGCGCTCGGGAACGGAGTGCCGATCGGCGCCTTTGCCACGACCGACGAGATTGCGGCGAGCTTCAACCGGCCGTCCGCCTCGACCTTCGGCGGCAATCCGGTCTCGTCCGCGACGGCGCTTGCCGTATTGGACTATATCGAGGAAGAAGGCCTTGTCGAGCGGGCGTCCCGGTTGGGCGAACGGCTGAAGCAGGGATTGGAAGATCTGCAGCGGAAGCATCAGGTGATCGCGGACGTGCGCGGCCGCGGACTGATGATCGGCGCGGAGCTGCAGGGCGCGGCGGGAACGGACAGCGCCGCGCTGACCGACGCCGTGCTGGAAGCGATGAAGGAGCGCGGCTTCATCATCGGGAAGAACGGCATCGGCCGCAACGTCTTGGCGTTCCAGCCGCCGCTCGTCATCGAGACAGGCGACATCGATGCGATGCTGGAAGCGCTGGACGGCGTCCTGGGCGGCATCGAAGCGTAAAATCGCCAAACGCATCGGCCCGACGCCGGCCGGTTCCAGGAGCCGGCAGCATGAGACCCGAAGCCATGAAGGCGGCCCGGAGGATAAGCATGTATAGGGACTATCGAGTGAGGCAATATATGGATAGATATGTTCCGGACCGGAGCCGCAGCCTGCAGGAGACGCAGCCTGCGGAGGATGATCCGCGGGCTGCCATGGCTTGGCGGAGAGGCCTGGCACCGAAGTTAGGATGATTGCATATTGGGGGAGTCAGAAATGATCTGGATTCAGAAGCTGTACCGCAAGACCCGGCTGTTCGGCGAGCTCGTCATGTTTTCCCATACGCTGTTCTCGCTGCCGTTCGCGCTTATCTCTATGGTATGGGCCGCCGGCGGCCTGCCGTCCGCGCATGTGATGCTGTGGTCGCTTATCGCGCTGGTGGCGGCGCGGAACGGCGCGAACGCCTTCAATCGGCTGGCCGACCGGGAATATGACGAGGCGAACCCGCGTACGGCCCACCGCCATCTGCCGCAGCGGCTGCTTCAGGAGCGGGAGGTGACGGCGTTCATCCTGCTGAATTTCGCCGTCTTCATCTTCGCGGCAGGCATGCTGAATCCGCTGTGCCTCTGGCTGTCCCCGGTCGCGATCGCGCTCATCTGCTCGTATTCGTACACGAAGCGGTTCACTTGGCTCTGCCATCTGTATCTCGGCTTCACGATTGCATCCGCGCCGGTGGGCGCCTGGTTCGCCGTCACGGGCAAGCTGGCTTTGACACCGTTCCTGCTTGGCCTGGTGGTGATGCTCTGGATTGCCGGCTTCGATATTATTTATGCAACGCAGGATATCGAATTCGACCGGAAGACCGGACTGTGGTCCGTGCCAAGCCTGTTCGGCTACGAGGACGCGCTGTTCATCGCTCGATCGCTCCATACGATTATGCTGGCCGTGCTGTTCGCCCTCTTCTTCATCCGGGGGTTGGGCTGGCTCTACTTGACGGGCATCGCGGTCTCCGCCGTGCTCCTTGCGGTCGAGCACCGCATCGTCCGGCCAAGCAGCCGGAAGCGGATGAACGTGGCCTCCTACAACCTGAATCAGGTCATCAGCATGCTGATTCTGTTTTGTACGATGGCTGATTTCTTTTTGCTCTGAGTCAGAAATGAGGACGAGCTTAGGCGTCAGGCATAGAAGTAGGAGAATGTGAGCATTGTCCTCTGTATGTGGAAAAATTCCTAAAGCGTCCACACATAAGCAGACAAAAGGGTGTTAAGCTTTGAACGTAAGAAAAATCAATATATAGAATAGTTGAGTTGTAAACTCACGATATATAGTGTTTTCGGAGCTTGAGAAAAACTGTCTCATTCTCGAAACAGTGTCCACTATTTGGAAGACAGTTCTTTCAATTTTCCATCGTACATGGACAAAAACTGGCGTTCACCCACGCATAAGAAACAGCACCCGCGAAGGGTGTTTTTCTTTGTTGTGGACACAGGCCGCTATAAATATGTAAGTTCTACGCAGGGCGAATAAAACGGGAAAGAGTGGCATTTTAATATCAACCAAAAAGCGTCTTTCCAGATTTCCACGACATTATCCTATATTCGAATATGGCCGGGACTACGTTCATGACCATCCTCAGATGCCAGCTTTGGCAGTTGAGCCGCAGCAGAAGCGACTCCTTAGTCTACAATCAATTCGGCATTCGTCATTAAGACGACGGACAAGTACACCTTGCATTCGGTTGCCGAGATCGAAGAGGCATCGCTAACAACTACGATTTGCCCAAGCTCCCCGTAAGAGAGGCTATAGACGTGCTAGCTGAACTTGGCATCGATGTTTTTGCCTCAGAAAAATAGTCTATTGACTTCTCCGAGGCAGCCGGGTACCTGCCCAGCCGCTTACCAGAATGAGTCCGTAAGCCCACATGAGCCAGCCGGCGAAGGCGGGGGCGGCGGCCGCGGCAGGAAGATTCAATCCGGCAGCACGCTTGCCGCGGTACAGCGGGAGCGTAATGGCCGCGACAATCGGTATCGTGAGCAAGTAGAACAGTATCATCCACCCCGGATTTGCCGGTTGAATCAGCCATCCGCCGAACCAGCGGAACGAGGCAGTCGCCCCGATCCAGACTAGGCATCCCCATAAAATAAACGAGCGCATAGCTCCATCCTCCTTAATGCAATGAAATGCTGTTGAACTCGAATTATAAGGGCACATCCTTATCCAGCATGGCCCGTATCCATACCTCCGCATCGCGATAGACTTCATCGACCCGATAATCGGGGTCCAGCAGTGCCTGCAGCGCGATTCCGTCGATGAGCGCATTCAGAAGCGGCGCCAGCCGCCCGGGAGACAGAGCGCCTTGCCTAGCCTTCGGCCGCTCCGCCGCTTTTCCGCTCTCTTCCTCTGTGCTGCTCGGCTGGGGGATACGGCTCTCCAGGAGCTTCGCTAATTGCTCGTTCTCCCGTGCCAGCAGTTGATGAAGCGGCGCCTGCATCGCCGGCTGATGCAGACTGTGCGCCATCATGGCGAAGAAGAGGCGGTGGTACGGGGAATCGAAGCCGCAGCGGCTGCGTGCGGATGCCAACGCATCCGCCAACACTGCCGATTCGCTTTGCATCTCGGCCCAGGATGATTCGCACCAGTCCCGCAGCACCTCCATCAACAGCTGATCTTTCGTCCGAAAATGATAAAACACCGTCCCCTGGGTCACGCCCGCCTGCTCCGCGACGGCCCGCAGCGTCGTTCGCTCCGGTCCCCGCTCGGCGATGCAGGTCCGGGCCGCTTGCAGCAGCATGTCGCGGGAGACGATATTCGGCTTGGCCATGTCAGGCTCCCTCCTTGAAGGAAATTAGGTTCACCTTAATTAGTTATTTGAATGACTAACTAAGATTGACTTCAATTTACCATATAAATGGCGAAAGCGTCAAATATGAGATGACTGTTTAGAAGCAGTTTGTAGTATCGCGCTTTACGGCATATCGAAAGGTTAACCTAATTAACCAAATATTGGGATGAAAGGCCTATATATCTTACCCAGTTCATACAATATAATGTTATTGAAATATTTGTATTAGGAGGTTGGAAGGCATTTCTTGGCGGTTGCAAAGGCGAAAGCAAAACTGGATGAAATGTCAGAGCACTTTACAATGCAATCGGAACAAGTTTTATCTGCACAAGCGGAACTTGAAAAGCTGGAGAAGGGCTATCAACAATTGGGTCTTATCAAGGTTAGTCAAGAGGAGAAGCAATCAGTGACTCCTTTATCTACAAAAGGAGATTATGCACTGGATAAGCTTACAATCTATTATGACTCCAAAGTGGGACTGCATGTTATTGAAATGGCGGGGATGTGGAAAAACACCAACTTCTACAATGATGTACAGTGTCCGCTTTCCTGCCACGGAACGATAGATGTGGGAGGGAAAGACGGAATAGGATTATTCTCATTGCATCGCGATATCAATGTTATCTCTCCAAAGTTTTACACAATAACGCACGGTACCCTGACTGAAACGGATTGGTCATATAGAGCAGATAAGGAAATAGAAAGGAGAGGTGCAGCATACTCTTTTCAAGATACTGTCCAAGTTGCAAGAGTCAATCCTCCTAAGTTTGAGCAATATAACGGATATAGACATTTAATGTGGTATTATTTTAATTTTACCGATGGTTATCCGCGACCAGGAACAACGATTTCGTTTAAAGTGACTGTAGCACACACATGGGGCAGAGCATATGTTAACAGTATAAGTGCCGGACCATTTTCAATAGGGATTGGCATTGCAAATGAATCCGAAAGTTGGAAGTTTGACGAACCTACTTACATGAGTTTTTAAAGAGGAGGCAACTCCTCTTTTTTCTGCTTGCTAAAGAAAGGTGGTCTAAATGAACAAGCGAAAAAGAGCCCTGATCGCGGGTTTCTTAATTCTTGCTGTTATTCTCGCCGTCGTCGTCATCAAGATAATAAACCGCGATCCGATAGCGCCGTTTCAGTCGCGTGCCGGTTCCATGCACCAGCTAGACCGGGACTCCCGCGTGACGTATACGATCAACTCGCATCATGTCGATTTTTTCACGGATAGCAACGGGGAAACGCTTGTGTTCTATTCGGATGCCAAGCATGATATTATTAAATATCTATATTTTCCGAAATGGACACCAGAGGATACGAGAGTGCATTGGCACCTTAGCGCACATCAAGACAGCGTCATATTTACCTCTGTCCTGCTGGACGGGGCGATTGACCGGATTACCGTGAAGGCAGAGGACGGGCGGGAGATGAGCAAGGAATTGCACCCGATTCAGTACAATAATTACCGCTTCGTGATTGCAGTTGACAATCGAATCCAGCAATCCCCTGTCGATATAACAGGATACTCCAAGGAGAATAAGGTCGTGTACAAGAACGTGAATCAAAAATACGACAAAAGTTTGTTCAAGTAAGGTTGGATGTATCCAAAAACCCGCCTCTTGCTAGCTTAAGGGGCGGGCTGGCACTAATGGATGCCGGTGTCGTCAGGGAAGTCTTCCTGTTCGACGGCATATTCGAAATCATCGATGTCGTAGATCGGAATCGGCACTTCATTGGCGATGAGCCGGCTGACAAATTCGAACTGATCCGTCAACAAAGGAGCCTGCTCGCGCATGGAGGTGAGAATGAGCTCCGTCTCCACCGGATCGAACAGTTCTCCGTAGCGCGCGTTGTCCATCGCGTTGATGATGACGCAAGAGACGTTATCGCGCAAGAGAAGGGGAGGGCTGGTCCGCCAAGGGGCGGTTAAGGCCCGTTCGATCTTCTTTTTGTTCAATTCGCTCTCGAAATAGGCGATCAGCTGCTCGATCTGCTGCTTGGCGAAGACGTCTTCTTCCGGGTCAGGCATCACCTGCTCGCCCTCTTGGCGCATCTCGTACAATTCCATGATCGTCGTATAAGGGATTACATATTCAACGGGCCGCCGGGGCTCGAATAAATGGCCGTATACCGCTAGCATAACGGCTTCCAATACAAATCGCCGAGGCTTCACTGTCGATCCTCCTTCATCTAAGATGCAGATTGCGATTGGCAGACAGGCTGCGCGCAATAACATAATAATACCACCTTGCCCCAATGGACAAAAGAGTAAACAGTTGAATTCTTCGGGAAACTCAAGAAAGCCGAACCTCCTGTATCCAAGAGATTCGGCTTCTGCCGGGTACGGGTCAATACGTTCGCGCCTCGAAATAAGACCAGAGCGTGCGCAGGTCGGCATGCGCAGGAAATGCGGACAGCTGCTCCGTCACGTCCCAGGCCTGCTTCATGAACCGATGGCTTACCGCCAGCGCTTCCTCCAGGCCGCCGCTCTGCCGGACGAGCTCGATTGCCTCGTCCATCGCCGCTTCGGAGGCATCCGGGCGCAGCAGCTCGCGCAGCTGGCTGGCCGTGGCCTCGTCCTGCATCGCCATGATGACGGGCAGGGTGACATGACCGTTGCGCAGGTCGGTGCCTGCCGGCTTGCCCAGCTCCTCGGCGGTCGCCGTGAAGTCCATGATGTCGTCCCGAATCTGGAAGGCCATGCCGAGCAGCTCGCCGAAGCGGTACAGACTGTCCACGACGTCCGGATCGGCGTCGGCGGCTTTGGCGCCAAGCTGGAGGCAGGTGGCCATCAGCAGGGCGGTCTTGTTGCGGGTCTTCTCCCAATACGCCTCCAACGGGATATCGAGATTGAAGCGCTGCTCCATCTGCTGGTATTCGCCAAGGCAGAGCTGGGTCGTCGTGACCGAGGCCAGCTCGTGGATATACTTCTCCGCCTCCTGCCCGTTGGCGGCGGCGAGCTCCATAACGCGGCACATAATATAATTCCCGATATGGACCGCGGAATAGACGCCGGTCTTGCGATGCAGGGCCGGCTGTCCGCGCCGCGTCTCTGCCTGATCCAGAATATCGTCGTGGACGAGAGAGGCGGCATGGACCATTTCGACCATCGCGGCCAATTGGTAGACGCTGTCCGTCTCCGGACGGGAGCCGAACCGGCTGCCGACGATCGTCATGATCGGCCGCAGACGCTTGCCTCCAGCGCGGATGAGATCCATGACGCTTAGCGCGACGATGGATCGGGAGGATACATCCGGGTCATGCAGCACAATTCGTTCCAGGTCGCGGTTGATGCGGGCGAGCGGGACATGCAGGCGTTCATGCAGCGTGCCGTCAAATGACCTCATACGCCACCTGCTTGTAACGCTTCATCAGGAACCGGGACATCTGGCGATGCAGCTCCGAGTCCGTTCCTTTTCCCTCAGCCCGCCGTATCTGAATCCGCTTATTGACTGTAGCCATATCGGCTATCAGCTCGGTTAACCCGTGACGCGCGGCGAACTGGTAGTACAGACTGAGCAAGAAGTCGCCGTCGAGCACCGCCTTCCCCGCGAGACGCTTGTCCTGGGGAACATGGTGATGCGTCCGCATCGCTTGACGCAGCAGCCAGTAGCATCCTAACAGAACGCGCCGTTCCTGCGCCGTCATATCGTAAGCGTCCAGCGTTCGGGCCATATCGGACAGGTAGCGTTCGTCCGAGCCTGCCGTAATGCGGATGCCAGCCAGCGGCGGAAGCTCTTGCTCAAGCATCTGAATCGTATCCTTCATAAGTTGCCGGTTCATGGGAACCCCCCGCTTCCCTGTAGAAATAAGCAAAGTAATGTGACGCAGGGACACATTACTTTGCCGTTGTCAATGAATGTTATATCGTCCGGGTCCCGATTAATCGGTGTACAGGTACCAGCGGCGGACTAACGGAATCTTCTTCCAGATGCGCTTCAGGCGAGGGTACAGGTAGTAATCCGCGCCGAAGGTGCTGCCGGAACCGCCAATCAACGCGATGCCGCCGAAGAAGTACCAGAACATCTCGTAAGGAGCCATGCCGGACGTGTAGATCATGACGCTCATCGCGCATGTTCCGATCGCGGCGATCGCCGTGAACAAGCCCAGAATCAGCATAATGCCGAAGATAACCTCGGCCGCTACCATGCAGCCTTGGAAAACATAAGCCAGCGTCGTGTAGCCGCCGTCATGCGTGTAGAACATCAGATCCATCGACCAATCGACGATGCCCTTGATGAAATCCGGCACCGGAATGGCCTTGATCGCCGTGCTTGCCCCTTCTACAGCCGATGCGGCCGTCTGGGCGTCTACGGTCGAATGGACCGCGTCGACCGCTTCCGTAGCCGCCGTAACGCCATCCATCGCCTTTGGCGGAATCAAGAACATTTGGGAAGGGTCCTTCATCAGCTTCGCCGCTTTTTCCCAACCTTGCAGCAACCACATGACCCCGATGTAGATCCGCAGCGGCACGAGCCAGAAGTTCGGCGAACGCTTGGAGAAGTGGCCGCCAACGAAGCTTCTGCGGTTCTCGATGTGGAAGACTTCGTGCATCAAATAAGTCCAGACCTTGTTAAAGCCGAGTACTTGCAAGAAGTACACGATATTGATCATATGCTTGAAGAACATGGCCAGGAAGCCGGAGAAATGGAACAGCTTCTTCGGCGTTCCGACGGCGGCAACCCCATAGCGTCCGCCAATGGAGACCATCGTGCCGTGGAAGGCAGGCTTATACGATTTTTGCGTGCCGCCCTTGATGTCGCATACGAGGTTGTGGGCGATGAGGCCGGCGGAGTGCTCGGCGTTCTCGACCATTTGCGGCACGGGCCGCTCTTCGCCTTCCGGAATATAGAAGATGTTGTCGCCGACAACATAAACATTGTCATAATCAACGGACTGCAGCTTGTCATTGGTCAAAATGCGCTTGCGGCCCTGCTGCTGCACGTCGAGATTGCCGACCAGATCGGAACCTTCGACCCCGGCCGTCCAGATAACCGTGCTCGATTTGATCTCGTTATCCTCGCCGAGAATAACCGAGTTCGGAGTCACGCCGGAGATTTTCGTTCCGGTAATGATCTCAACCTTCATTTTGCGGAGATATTTATCCGCTTTGTCGATCAGATTTTGCGGCAGAATCGGCAAAATCTTCGGTGCCATATCAGCCACGACAAGACGAACTTCGGATTCATCAACATAGAATTCCTTGCACAGCTGCTCGCGGTACTCCGCCAGCTCCCCGATCATTTCCACACCGGTGAAGCCGGCGCCGACGACGACGAAGGTCAGCATCTGCTTGCGTAGTTCCGGATCGCTCTCTTTCGTCGCATCCATGAACATTTGGCGGATCTGCTGCTTCAGCTTCACCGCATCCTCGAACGACCACAGCGAGAAGGAATGCTCCTCCGCGCCCGGGATCCCGAAGAAGGACGGTTTACATCCGGTACCGATAACAAGATGGTCATACTTATACGTGCCGCGTTTTCCCTGGAGCTTGTTGCTCTTGAAATCAATGTTCGTAATTTCGTCCAGGACGATGTCCACCTTGAGGCCCGCGAAAATTTTCTTCAGATCCATCTTGATGGCATCTTCGTCAACGCGTCCAGCGGCGACCTCGTGCAGCTCGGTCATCATCGTATGGAACGGCTTGCGGTCAATCAGCCTGATGCGGATATCCTGATCCTTTTTGAACCGTTTGGCCAGCTTCTTCGCCGTCAGGACACCGCCGTAGCCTGCGCCCAACACAACGATCTCTTTCATGGTTTCACCCCTGTATAACGATGTAGTATGAATTGCGTTGGTTCAAAATTAAACTATATCATGAAGGGAGCCCCGACAGCAGGAGAGCAAGGATGAATGCGATCAAGCGTCATCTGTGCCCGTAGGCCACCGTACTCTCTTACTGCGGAGCTCTATATTCAATCCTGAATCGAAGCCAGATTACTTAGCCGAAGCGAGAGCTTCCTCAGCCAGCTTCACAAAGCCGACAACGTGGATGGATACGCCGGAGATTGCATCCTGGGTGCCGTCATCTTTCACTGCGATGGCCGCAGGATCTTGCTTCGCAATCAGCTCTTCTTCCATTTTTTTGGCCTGCTCGCTCCATTCCAGTTCGGAACCGGCTTTCTTCATGCCGTACTCTTCGCCCAGCTCTTTTTTCGTTTTTCCGCCTTCTTTACTCACGGCGTCCCAGTTTACTTCAGCAATTTTACCGTCTTTCACGGTGATATCGAGCGTATCTTTCCAACCGGATTTCTCGTCGAATTCACCGGCTTCGGCATGGTACGTGCCATCTTTATATTGGCCTTGGGCTTGGCCTTCGCCTTGTTCCGCCGGAGTTGTTGTCTCCGTATTTGGGGTTGCTGTAGTATCTTCTTTCTTATCTCCACAGCCTGCCAGCATTCCCACTACCAAGACAGCAGACAAAAGCAATGCAATTTTCTTTTTCATAACCCGTCCCCACCTCTTCATTATTCAAAAATACTTTGTGAAAAATTTAACTAACCGTTTTACACCATGATTGTAACATCAAGACCAAATATTAGATGTGATATAAGTCACAGTCAACCCTAAAATTTAATAATATTAAAATTGTGTTGTTTTCCGGTTGTTTTTCTTATTGTTGCGAACTTTCTCCCATCTTATACAATCGGGAACCAAACCGCAATGCTTATTCCGATTCGGCTTGATAACCATATATACACCATATCCGGGCAAGGCAAACCACCGGTCGCGGATTGAGCTTGCGGCTTCACGAGGCAATCTGATGCTCGTCGTTCCGGCGCTGCTGCTGTTCGTGCTGGCACAGCGGCATATTATGCAGGCTTTCGTGTATAGCACCAAATAAAGCTTCTTACATGAATCAATCGCACATCAATGAATGGCAAAGGGGATGGAGAAGGATGAATTCGAATGGGTATCGCAGGAAGCGAATGCGGTCAGCCGTGCTGGCGATGATGATGGGGGCGGCGGCATTGTTGTCCGGCTGCGGCGCGACGGCCGCCGGCACGTCCTCGGGAAGCGCATCGGACGCCCAGAAAGGGGGACTCGCCCCGGCTCCGGCGGCCCAGATCGCTTCCGAACCGGCTGCGGGCTCGCCGGTAGAGATTGAGTTCTGGTATTCCCTGGGCGGAGCGAATGGCGAGCTCATTGAAGCGATGACGGCGGATTTCAACGCGTCTCAGGATCAAGTATTCGTCCGGCCGGCTTATCAGGGCGATTATTATACGAACCATTCCAAGGTGCTGGCCGCCGTCGCGGCCGGCAACCAGCCCGACGTCACGATGATCGAGGTCGCTTCCGTCGGGGCGTTCGCGGACGCGGGCGTCATCGATCCGCTGTCATCATATACGAAGGCGCGGAGAAGGACTATATCGACGGATTGATGGGCAACTCCTACTGGAAGGATGAGCTGTACGCCATCCCGTTCAACCGTTCGACGCCCTTGCTCTATGTGAACAAGGGGCTGCTGAAGGAGTCGGGGCTCAACCCGGAAGGCCCGAAGACTTGGGCGGAGCTGGAGGAATTCGCCCGCAAGCTGACAAAGCGGAAGGGCGGGAAGACGGTGCGGTACGGCTTCTCTACGCCGATCGACATCTGGTTCTATGAAGCGCTTGTCTTTCAGAGCGGGGGCAGCATCTTGACCGAGGACAACAAGCAGCTTGCGCTGCTGAACGAAGCGGGGAAGGCGCCGCTTGAATTCTGGTCGCGCATGATTAAGGAAGGCATCATGAAGAATCCGCCGGGCGGCGCGAATCTGGCCGTGCTCGCGGCACCGTCTACGGAGAAGAAGCAGGCGGCGTAGAAGTTCATTCAGTGGATGACCGCTCCGGAGCAGACGATACGCTGGTCGCAAGGCTCGGGGTATATGCCGGTCAGCAAGACCGCGGTGGAGTCGGACGCCTTGAAGGAGGCCTTCGCCAAGGATCCGAACTTCAAGGTCGCGATCGATCAACTGCAATATGGCAAGGCGCGTCCGATGGTGCCCGGCTATAAGGAATTGCAGGAGGTTATCATGACCGAGATCCAACGGGTCATCCTGGGCCAGGCGACGCCGGACGAAGCGCTGCAGGCCGCGACGGACAAGGCGAACAAGCTGCTGCGCAAATAAAGGACGGCTGACCGGGCAGAAGAACCGGAACGCACAGAAGCACCTCCCCGCAATCCTGGGGAAGGTGCTTCTTCTGTATGCCCGGAAGGGCCTCGGACCCGTTAAGGCGTCCGCTCTCTGCGGAGCACCTCCTCCGTCCAGCGGGCGATAAGGCGTTCGCGGTTCCGTCCCGCCCAGTCCTGATCGTAGGAAATGACATTCAGCCGATCCAACGGGAAGGCTTCCTCCGGCGATTCGGCATCGCGGTGGGTGAGGAGCTGGTAATTCCCGACCTGCTTGCCGAGCTCCTGGGCCTGCTTCGAGAGCGCCCAATCGACGAACAGCCTCGCTTCATGCTCCTGGGGCGCTCCCTGGATGATGCCGACGGCGCCGATCTCGTACCCGGTTCCTTCCTTCGGGAAGCTGATGACGATGTTGCGGAATCCTTCCTTATAAAACTTGAGCGCGTCATGGGAAAACATGACGGCGGTGCCGACCTCGCCCATGCCAACGGTGCGGCCGGGAACGCTGCCCGACGTCGTGTAGATGACGTTCTGATCGTGCAGCCGCTTCAAATAGCGGAACGCCTCGTCTTCGCCGAAGAGCTGCACCAAGGTGGCGAGCGTTGTATAGGCCGTTCCGGATGAACGCGGATCGGGCATCGTAATCATGCCGCGGTAGGCCGGACTCAGCAGATCGTTCCATGATTGCGGCGCTTCGCCGCCCACTTCCTGCAGCCACGTCTTGTTCGAGACGAAGGCGATGGAGCCGACGTAGATGCCGGTCCAATAGCCGTCCTTGTCCCGGTACATCGGATCGATCATCGCCGCGTTCGGCGATACGTAAGGGGAGAGCAGCCCTTCCGACTTGGCCTGCACGAACGTATCGGAAGGCCCGCCGAACCAGATGCTCGCCTTCGGCTGCTCCCGCTCTGCCCGGATGCGGGACAGAATCTCCCCGTTCGCCATCCGGACATAGGACACTTTGATGCCGGTCTGCTTCTGGAATGTCTCGATCGCTTTGATGGCGTGATCCTCATACAGGCCGGCATAGATCGTCAGCGTCCCCTTCGGTTCGGTCCCGCAGGAGGCCAACAGGAGCAGAAGCGGCATGCAGAGGGACAGCATCACCAGATGTCGTATTTTCGAAGCGCGCATGCTTATCCCTCCCTGTATAGAATGGCATCTGCCGTCAAGCCTTCCCTTTAGATAACGTGCAGCGATTGTTCCGCGAACCGGAGCGAGACGAAGTCCCCGGCCCGGAACACATGATCCAGAATCGGATTATGCTCCGTAATCTGCAGCGTCTGTCCTTCGTACTCGACTTCGTATTCCTGGGTCTGGCCCATAAAGACGCTCTTGACCACCGTCCCGACATGCGATGCGCCGGCTTCGGCCAACGAGACCGCCTCCGGGCGGATAACGACGGTGACCCGATCCTGCGGCTTATGCTTCGTGCGTCTCACCCGCAGATCGCCGGAGGCGGTGGCGACGGTCATATGGCCGTCCTCTACGCTCTTCACCGTGCCTTCAATGAAGTTCGCGGTGCCGATGAAGTCGGCGACGAACTTCGTCTTCGGGCGTTGATAGATTTCAACCGGGGATCCGACCTGTTCGATCTTCCCCTTGTTCATGACGATAATCTGATCGCTCATGCTCATCGCTTCGCTCTGATCATGCGTCACATAGATGGCCGTAATGCCGATCTGCTGCTGAATGCGGCGAATCTCGTCGCGCATGACGAGGCGCAGCTTCGCGTCCAGATTGGACAGCGGCTCGTCGAACAGCAGCACGCCGGGCTCCATGACAAGCGCGCGCGCCAGCGCGACCCGCTGCTGCTGGCCGCCGGACAGCTGCGACGGCATGCGATCCTTGTATTCCCGCAAGTTCATTATATCCAAGACCGAGTCGACTTTGGAGCGAATTTGGTCTTTGGACATTTTCTTGATGCGGAGCCCGTAGGCGACGTTGTCGAACATGTTCAAGTGGGGGAACAGCGCGTACGACTGGAACACCATCGTGCAGTCGCGCTTGTTCGGAGGAATCGGATTCACCAATTCGTCTCCGAAATAGATGCTTCCCGACGTGATTTCCTCGAATCCGGCGATCATGCGCAGCGTGGTCGTCTTGCCGCAGCCGGACGGGCCGAGCAGCGTCACGAATTGGCCGGCTTCAATCTCCAGATGGATATCCGACACGGCATACGAGGTGTTCCCCTGTCCGTCCGCGTACGCCTTGGAGACTTGTTGCAATGTTACAGATTTGGCCATGATGTAGCTTCCTCCTTATGGGACGTATCGATTGACTACGCGGATCGCTCCGACCCGCCGAACCAGGCGACGAGCGCATTGAGCAGCGCCATGGCGATGATCATGATAACGATGAGTATCGTGCAGTAGGCGCTGGCGACCCCGATGCGGCCCGCCTCGACCTGGGCCAGGATGGAGGCCGTAATCAGGTTGAACTTGGCCGATATCAAGAAGATGACGGCGCTCATCGCGGTCATGCTCTTCACGAAGCTGTAGACGAGCCCGCTGAAGAAGGCCGGCTTGATCAGCGGCAGGACGACGCTCGTGAAGTTCTTGTACTGGCCGGCGCCCAGATTGGTGGCCGCTTCCTCGATAGCCGGGTCGATCTGCTGCAGCGAGGCAATCCCGGAGCGGATGCCGACCGGCATCGCCCGCACGACGAAGGCGGCGATAATGATGACCGCCGTTCCCGTCAAAGCCAGCGGCGCCTTGTTGAACGACAGAATGTATCCGATCCCGATGACGGTGCCCGGCACGGCGATCGAGAGCATGCTGATCGCTTCCAGCGCCTTTTTGCCGAAGAAGCGCTTGCGCACGATAAGGAAGGCGATAATCATGCCGAGGAGCCCTGCGATTGGCGTCGCGATGAGGGACAGCATCAGGGTGTCGCCCATCGCTTTTTGTCCAAGCGAGAAGACGTACTTATAATGATCCAGCGTGAAGCTGTTGTTGATGCCCCACAGCTTGATGAAGGAGCCGATCGGGACGAGCACATAGAACGCGATGACGATAACGGACATCAGCGTGCAGAAGGCGAACAGCATATGCTTGACGGGGCCGGACTCGATCATGCGGCGTCCGCCCGTCGGCTTCCCGGTCACGGTGACGTAGCTCTTCTTGCCCACCCAGAACTTCTGCAGGGCATAGACGATGAGCGTAATCATAAGCAGCAGCATGGCGAGCGCCGCGCCGGCCTGCATGTCGTAGCTGCCGACCGCCTGCAGATAGATTTCGCGGGCGACCGTCGAATAGTTCCCCCCGATGGTCATCGGGTTCCCGAAGTCAGCCAGCGACTGCACGAAGACGAGCAGGAACGCGTTGGCAATGCCGGGAACGGAGAGCGGCAACGTGACGGTCAGGAACGTCTTGAGGCGGCTCGCGCCCATGTTCTGGCTCGCTTCCTCCAGCGCGGGACTGATCGAACGAAGCAGCCCGGCGAGCGTCAGGAAGGCGACCGGGAAGAAGGTGAGCGTCTGCACCAGCACAAGGCCCTGCAGCCCGTATATATTGGCGTTCTCCAAGCCAAGCAAATGCTTGGTCACCAGCCCCTGCTTCCCGAGCAGCAGCATCGCGGACAGCGCGATGACGAACGGCGGGGAGATGACAGGCAGGATGGCGATGCCGTTGAACAGCTTTTTGAATGGAACCTTCACGTAAGCGAACGTATAGGCGAACACATAAGCAATCGCCGTGGAGATCGTCGAGACGATCAAGGCCAGCACCAGGGAGTTCGTCAATGACTCGAACAGTTGGCCGCCCGACAGCACCCGCTGGTAGCCCTCCGTGCCGAATTGGCCTGCGTTGGTCAGCAAGCTCGACTTCATGATTTGAAATAACGGATATACGATGAAGACCAATAAGCTGAGCATCACGAGCGCAATGCAGACGAACAGCAGCGGCTCCCGTTTGAATCTTGTCAACAGACGGGCCATTCCAGGTCTCTCCTCTCATGATGTAATGCAGCGCTGTTCCGGAGGGCCGGAGACCGGCCCGTGGACAGACGCGTTATTTCTTGTTGACTTCTTTGTTCCATTTGTCGATGAGGCGCTGGCGCTCATTGCCCGCTTCCATCACATCGTAGTCAATCGTATGAATGTCGGACAGCTTGATCGCCTTGTCCGGCCCGACCGCTTCCGGGTTGGTCAAGTTCTGGAAGCTGCCGACCCGCTTGCCGACTTCCTGCGCGCTTGGCGAGAGCGACCAGTCGATGAATTTTTTCGCCAGCTCCTGATTTTTGGAATTTTTGATAATCGCGACGGCTCCCGTCTCATACCCGGTTCCGTCTTCCGGTATCGTCAGCACGAGGCTGTCGAAGCCCTCTTCCTGATACTTGATGATGTCATGCGCGAACAGCACCCCGACACCGGCTTCGCCCATGCCGACCATGCGCCCCGGAGGAGCGTCGTATACTGCTGCACCTGAGGATGCAGCTTTTTCAAGTATTCGAAGCCCTGCTCCTCGCCGCCGAACGCCTTCAAGATCGTGTATACCGCCGAGTACGCGGTGCCGGACGAGGCCGGGTTGGCCATGACGAGCTCGCCCTTGAATGCCGGGTTCAGCAGATCCTCCCATTTCGTAGGCGCTTCGACGCCTTTCTTCTCCAGGAATTCCTTATTGGCCGCGAATCCGAGCGGCGCGACGTAAATGCCGGTCCAATAGCCCTCCGGATCTTTATATTTCGGATCGATTTTGTCCGCAATCGGCGATTGGTACGGCTGCAGCAGATCTTCGCTCACCGCCTGCACGAAGGTGTCGGCCGGCCCGCCATACCAGATATCGGCTTGCGGATTGTCCTTCTCGGCCCGGATCTTGGCGAGAATCTCGCCGCCGGACATCCGGATCATCTCGGCTTCGATGCCCGTATCCGCGGTGAACTGCTTCATCGCCTCCACGGCATGGTCCTCCTGGAAGCCGACATAGACGGTCAGCTTGCCGGATGCCGCCGGCTTGTCTCCCTGGGCGCCGTCCGCCGCCGTGCCGGATGAGCCGGACGAACCGCAGCCCGCGAACAGGGCGGCCATCAAGACGAGTGAAGTGAGCATGCTTGTCCATTTTCTCATTGTGTAGATCCCCCTTGGCTTGATTTGGCTCCATTATATTGGATACGCTTACATGGGTGTGAGTCCAAGTTCCTGCCGTTTGCTGCGGCAAAAAAATAGTACCTTGCCTCGGGCGCGGGGCCGTTCGGGCAAGGTACTTAATACATGCGAATATTCGTTATCTTCCGGTGATGAGTTCCGGAGCGGCGCCTCGCTCAATAGAACAGCCGCACAATCGAATGGACGGCCACCCCGATGACGGAGAAGTCGCTGTCGGCGAAGGTCGCCCGCAGGAAACCCAGATTCGACAGCAGCGGAATCAGCAGCACCGGCAGCATCGTGATGACGAAGCCGTGGATGAGGGAGGCGGCGATCATGCCTGTTCGTCCGCCCGTCTTGTAGGCGATGACGCTCGCCGCGCCGCCCGAGAAAAAATGCGGGATGACGCCGGGAATGATGACCGTATATTGAAATTGGAGCAGCACGATCATCGCGACAATGCCGCCCGCGAAGCTGAGAAAAAAGCCGAACATGGCCGCGAACGGCGAATATTTGAACAGCACCGGGCAATCGAGCGCAGGGATGGCCCCTGGCACGAACCGATCGGCGATGCCTTTGAACGCGGGGATAATCTCGGACAGCATCATGCGGACCCCGGCCAGGATGATATAGCATCCGCCCGCGAACCAGGTCGCCTGGATCAGCGAGACGACGATAAAATGCCGTCCCGAGAACATCTCCTCCATACGGTTGGACGGCGTGAACAAGCCGGAGACGAGGAACAAGCCGAAGGTGAACACCGTGATGACGCTCATATGGTCCTGGAAAAAGGCGCGCAGCTTCTGCAGCTTCGCCGGCTCGGGCGGCTCGGAGCCCGGGCGGAACCAGGAGGCGATCCAGCCGCTCAGGACGTAGCCGATGCTGTTGAAATGCCCGATGGCGAACTGGTCGTCTCCCGTTGTCTTGCGGACATAGGGCTGGGCGATGAAGGGGCCAAGCGATATCGCGGCCGCCAGCACCGTCGCGCCCATAAGGACCGTCTGCCAGAGCGGCAAAGCCATCGACATGAGCAGCCCGGCCAGCATGGAGGCCATGAACAGCATATGGTGGCCCGTCAGAAAGACGTATTTGATCGGCGTGAAGCGGGCGATCACGAGATGAAGCGCCATGCCGAACAGCATAATCAAGGCGATTTCTTCGCCGTAATTGATTTGGGCAAGGGCGGTGATCGTCTCATTATGCGGAATAATGCCGATGATCTGAAATCCGTTCTGAATGATGGCGGACAGGTTCGACAGGGATGAGCCCGCAGCGGCCGCCCCGATCTGGAGCAGCGTATACCCGAGCATCGTCTTGATCGTGCCGTTGGCCAGCCGCTGCACCGGCTGCTTCTGCAGCAGAAGGCCGAGGAAGGCGATGAAGCCGAGCAGAAGGGCGGGCTCCCCGAGCAAACCTTTGTTAATGAATTGGGCGGGGTTCATGTCACGTGATATCCTCCCGGCGTTCTGCGGGCAGCCACTGCCGGAAGGCCGGGCTGTCCAGCAGCTTGCGCTTCAAATATTGGCGGTCCAGGATGTCGTCCAGCCCGATCGCCTCGACGCCGTGACCGGCGTCCAGGCCATCGATAATGACGGAGGATCCGATGATGATATCGGCGCCGTGGGCATACATGGACGTGACATCCGTATGCTCCACTTCCGCGGACACGCCCAGTTCCTTCAACAGCGCTTCCAGATTGATTCGGATCATGAGGCTCGTCCCCAGACCGCTGTTGCACGCTACAATTATTTTTCGCATAGGTCCTCCTTCTGCTTCAACAGCCGCCATAGCTTGTCCGGATCGGACGCCGTACGGAGCGCCCCCAGGAAAGAGGCCTCATTGAGCGCCTCAAGCAGCGTGCTCAGGGCGGCAATATGCTTCTCCTTGTCCACCGCCGCCAACGTGATGACAAGCCATACGGGGTGCCCCGCCGGACCGAAGGGGATCGGCTCCTTGAAGGTCACGAGGCTGAACCCGGTCTGCCGGACATGATCGGGCAAATAGGCGTGCGGGAAGGCGATTCCTTCATGAAAAATAAAGTGATGCTTCTGCGACCGAATCATCGCGAGCAGCCTCTCCTCGTAGGCAGCGTCCGTCCATCCGTGAGCGGACAGCAGACCGTTCCCGATGCGGATCGCCGCCTCCCAATCGGCCGGGTCAAGCTGCAGCCGGATGGCAGAGGACGGGAGCAGGCGGCTGAGGCGGCAATCCTCCTCCTGCCGATGCAGCGGTCCGCCCTGGAACAGCGCGAGCAGCTCCTCCAGCAGCTCGCCGCGATGGCGGATGTCGGCGTGGCGCTCCACGATGCGCAGCACGTCGTTGACGGTCTGAATCGCCGCCGCGGCCACCGTGTCGGGAGCCGGCTGTACGCCGAGGAAGGCGGCAATCCGCTTCTGCTCCGGCTCCGTCAGCAGCGGAGACACCTTCATCCATGGAAGGGGAAGCGGGTGCCCGATATCCATCGTCGTCAGCACCGCGTCGGCATCCTGGAGCCGCAGCTTCAATGAATCTTTGTAGGAGTACGTGCCGGCGATCTCGACTTGGGGGAACAGGACAGAGAGCCGCCGCTCGATAATGGCCGAGGTGCCCAGGCCCGAACCGCATACGATGGCGACGCGCTTCGGGGAATACGTCACGTTCGGCGTAAGCCCGCTGCCGATATGAAGCATGATATAGCCGATCTCGTCCCGATCGAAGGTGACGGACAAGCCGGCCACCTCCTCGTTGACGATGCGCTCCAGGGATGCCAGCAGCGCACCGTATTGCTCCTCCAGCTGCGGGAGGAGCGGGTTGTTGGATTGCAGTCCGAATCTGGCCCGGTAGACGGCGGGCTTCAGGTGAATCGCCAGACCCTGCACCAGTTGTTCGGTCAGCTGCAGCGGCGACTCCAGCATCTCCTCCGTACGTTCGATAATGCGCTGCGCCAGCGCGTGGAACAGTTCTTCCTGCTCGGGCAGCTGCTGCTTCTGCGCGCCGAGCACATGCTGCGTAATATAGCCAATCTCCGCGTCAGGCAACGCGACGCCGAAGTGGCGCTCGATCTCCGGCCGGATCCGGAGCTGAATCAGGCGGTAGGCCGGATGGGCCTGCAGCTCCTGCAGCAATCCCGATTCCATCTCGATCGCATGCTTATGCTTCAGCCGTTCCATCGCCATGAGCAGATGCAGGGTGAGCGTGGAATAGCCCGCATCGGTGAACTGCACCTGCAGCAGATCCTCCAGCCGCTGCACGAGATCGAACAGGAAGCGGGCGTCCGCAACCTGGAACCAGGAATTCCACAGCAGCGCCCCATAAGGATCCTGGCGCTCCGCCTGCCTGTCCCAGACGAAGCGCATCAGCTTGTCGTCGGTCAATTCGGCCCGCAGCAGCTCCAGATAGGCGCTTCGCTTCCGCTGCTCGCTGCCGCCCACGCTCAAGATGCCGCGCTGCTTGGCGAGCGTCAGGCGGCGTTCCTCCAGCCACCGCTTGCATTCGGCCAGATCGACCAGCAGCGTGTTCTTGCTGATGCCGTACTCGTCCATCAGCTTCCCCATATGGATGCTGGTCTGCTGCAGCAGCCGCTTCAGCAGAAGCGCCAGCCTCTCCTTGGCGTCGACCGTGTCGGGCGGCTGCGCCAGCTTCTGCACGAGCAGCTCGGTCTGCCGGGGCTGCAGCCGCAGCCGGACGCCGCATGTCCGGCTCCGTTCCAGCACGGTCCCGTGCCGGGCCAGCCAGTCTTCCAGCTGAAGCAGATCATGGCGGACGGTGCGGGGGGAGATGGAGAATTCATCAACCCAGTGCTGTATCGGGATATAATCGCGAGCTTCCATCAGAAGCTGAAGCATTCGTTGTTGACGGCTCGTTATCATAGATGTCCCCTGTCTGTCGTATTCTGTCATGAATTCGCTTACATGTCTTGATTATTGCATATTTTCGCGCAGCGTCAAGGGTGAACGCCGGGCAGCGGGGATGCGGATCGGCGGGACGGCCCCGAGGCCGTACGCTTTGATGCGGACGAAAACGGGGCATGGGCCCGAGCAATACGCTTGATGCAGAAGGATCGGCGGCCGCCGCCCGACCGTTCGCGCGATACAGACCTGATCGGGGCGGCCGCCCGGCAAGGCAGGGCCGCAGCGGGCATGCCGGCCGAGGAGAGTGATGGAAGGAAAACAATGAGTTTTTGGCATTGGCAATTGACCCGGTCTATGGTAAAGTATACCCCTGTGTGCCATCGCACCGCGGTTCGCAACCATCCCGCGTAATCAAAACTAGGGGGAGTACCGAATGTTTAATTTCATATGGGGGATATTGTTTGTCCTGGCCAATTTCGGCTTTTTTCTGCTGTGCTACCGTTTGTTCGGCAAGAGCGGCTTGTTCGCCTGGGTCGGCGTCATGACCATCTTCGCCAATATTCAGGTCGGCAAGACGATCGAGATGTTCGGCATCGTGATGACGCTGGGCAACGCGGCGAATGCCAGCCTGTTCATGACCTCGGATCTGCTCAACGAGAAATACGGACCGAAGGAAGCGCGCCGCGCGGTCTGGTTCGGATTTTTCATGCTCATCATGACAACCGTTATTATGCAGATGGCCCTTGCTTTCATTCCTCAAGGAGATGAGATTGCCCAGACGGCGCAGGCGTCGCTGGCGCATATTTTCGACTTGATGCCGCGGGTCGCCGCGGGGAGCCTGACGGCCTATCTCGTCAGTCAATTTCTCGATGTCAAGCTGTTCAGCATGCTGCGGGAACGGTTCCCGAAGTCGGGCCAGTTATGGATTCGCAGCAACTGGAGCACGGGAATCAGCCAATTGGCGGACTCGTTCGTCTTCTGCACGATCGCGTTTGCCGGCTATTACCAATGGGATGTATGGTTCCAAATTTTGCTGACGACCTATGTCGTCAAGCTGCTGCTGTCGGTAGCGTCAACGCCGTTTTTGTATTGGGCGAGAAGCTTCCGCGTGCCCGGAATGGAATTGTCCGCCACTGGGGAAGGCAGGATGGACCGACGATAGCTTGCGGGAGAGATATCCGCCTGGCTTCGCAGACAAGATGCGGAGCCGGGCGGTTTTTTTGTGAATGCGGACATCGAAAAAATACGGGCGGAAGCGCAGCGGCAAGTCGGCGAAGGGAAGAAGTCCAAGCTATCATCGGATAGGCAGCGAGCTGAACCCGGAAGGCGCGGCTTCGCTGTTGCCGCGTTGGGATTTGACGATGGCATCAGCGGGCGATAAAAGGGGCATTATGCGGCGGCAGGGACATCTCTCGCCGAGATAACGGCCGAGCTTTTTTGACAAAATGCGCCATGTTTCACATGGAACGTTTCTGGGGAGAGAGCGTTCGTAATGGGTCATCCACTTGGGGCGGTAGAAGCCTTATATTGCGCCAGGCATCGCCGCGGGATGTCTGCCGCGAGATCTCCGATTCCGCCTTGGTCGGACGGCCTGATTCCCCGTACAAAAAGGGGTTCCTGCGCTGATTAGCGGCTGGAACCCCTTGCTTCACTCGGTCGTTGATATATGTGATCAATACCAATGTCCGTTCTGCATCATTTGGTTATGCATCATGCCCCCGCGCATCATGCCTTGGCTGCGGACAGCCTGGCGATCGGATCCGTGGCAGTGTTGCACCATTTCCTCAATCTGCGTATCGGTCATGTCCGGATGCATCTGCTTCATATGGGAAAGCATTTGGCCGAAGCCGCTGTCGCCGCTGCCGGAGGCGTATACCGCGGTTCCGAAGATGAGGGCGAGCGCGGTTGCCCCAACCCATGCAAGTCGTTTTTTCATGAAAACATCCCTCCAGGGCCATCATACCCGAACCGGAAAGCGGATTGCTATGTGCTTCGTCACAAGAAAGGTATGGGAGATGCGGCTCCTGCCCCGGATAACGGCTGGACAAGGGAGCGGACGAGGTCTATAATTGCATGTGAAACGGCAACTGAATATGCATACTAGGGGGGCTGGAATAGGGCCGGCTGAGATCGTATCCCGTGAAGATACTGACCCTTACACCTGATCTGGGTAATGCCAGCGTAGGAATGAGAATGGCGCCATGCCGAACGGCGGAGGCGTTCATTTGCGGCCGGCGATTCCGATGCACCGCATCCGTGTTCACATCGCGGGCGGGCAAGCGGAATGCTCCGCATGGAACGCGCCGTACCATTCGAGCTGCCGCCATGCATGCGCATAGGTAATGGATAGCGTAAGCGCCCCGATGAGGGGCGCTTTTTTGGATCCGGGCGAGTGCTTAGCGCATCCGCTCATCAGGGAGGGGCTCGGCAGGACGCCGTTGTGCCGGGACTCAACCGGATCGTATGCCAGAGAAGGAGCAAGGCCGTCTCTACCGCCTGAGTTACAGGCTAATCGGAAAGGGGAAGAGGAGAAGGATGAGAAGCATGCGTCCACGAAAAAAAGGAGCGCTTGGACTTGCCTTGGCGCTCATGTTCTTGTTGACCGCCTGCGGGGGAGGAGGCGCTGCCCCGACGCCGCAAGGAAGCGGAGCCCAAGGCGCTGAAGCGCCGAAGGATCTGCGCGAGATTACGTTCGTGCTGGAATGGACGCCGAACACGAACCATACCGGGGTGTATGTGGCCCAGCAAGAGGGGTACTTCGAAGCCGAAGGGCTGAAAGTGAACATTATTCAGCCCGGCACGGGCGGAGCCGACGCGATGATCGCCTCCGGCGCCGCGCAGTTCGGGGTCAGCGTGCAGGAGAGCATTACGCTGGCGCGCACGCAGAATGTGCCGATCGTCTCTTTGGCGGCCATCATTCAGCATAATACGTCCGGATTCGCCGCCCCGCGGGACAAGCACATTACGTCGCCCAAAGATTTTGAAGGCAAGACGTACGGGGGCTGGGGCTCGCCGGTAGAGGAAATGGTGCTGCGGACGCTCATGGAGCAGGATGGCGCCGACTACGACAAGATCAAGAACATCAATATGGGCTCCGCCGACTTTTTTACGGCGGTCAAAAAGGATATTGATTTCGCCTGGATTTTCTACGGGTGGACGGGCATAGAGGCCGAGCTGCGCAGCGAGCCGATCGATATGATGTACGTCAATCAATATTCGGATGCGCTCGACTACTACACTCCGGTCATCGCCACAAGCGAGAAGCTGATCGAGTCCGACCCCGAGCTGGTCAAGGCGTTCATGCGGGCCGTCTCCCGGGGATATCAGTTTGCGATCGACAATCCGGAGCAGGCGGGCGAGATTTTGTTGAAGCAGGTGCCTGACCTGGACAAGGAACTGGTCATGGCCAGCCAGCGCTGGCTCAGCCCGAAATACCGCGACGATGCGCCGCGCTGGGGAGAGCAGAAGCGGGAAGTATGGGAAAACTATACGAACTGGCTTTTGCAGAACAAGCTGATGGAGAAGCCGATCGATATCGACAAGACGTTCACGAATGAGTTCCTGCCTGAAGCCTGACGCTGGCGCTGCTCAGGGAGCGGGCGATGACAGCCGGCGTCAGATAAATGAGAGCGGATAATCCGTGCAAGGGGTCTGCCCTCTCCGGGACGGACGGTTCGAGCCGGAATCGGCACCAAGAGCGGGATTAGCATCGAGAGGAGGAATTGGCATGAGGAGGACGAACCGCCTAGGTGCGGCAGGAATGCGCAGGAAGGTGGCGGCGGGATGAAAAGACGGCTTGCAGCGGCGGGACCGCCCGTGGCGGCCCTGCTGCTGTTCATCGTGGCGTGGCAGATGGGAGTCATGCTGTTCGATGTGGAGAAATGGATGCTCCCGAGCCCGCTTGATATTGCCCGCGAAGCGGCGGCCAACGGCGGCGGCATTCTGCTTCACGCCCTGGCTACCCTGAAGCTGATGCTGATCGGCTTCGGGGCCGGAGCCGGGATCGGCCTCGCGCTCGCTTGCCTGCTCCATCCGCTCCCCTGGCTGAAGCGCGCGATCTATCCGCTCATTATATTGAGCCAAAACGTGCCGACGATCGCGCTGCTGCCGCTGCTGATGCTGTGGTTCGGCTTCGGCCTGCTGCCGAAGGTGATCGTCATTGCGCTCGTCTGCTTTTTCCCGGTCTGCGTCGCCGCCCTCGACGGCCTTACCCAGACGGATCGGACGATGCTTCATTATATGCGCATGACGGGGGCGACCCGGGCGCAGTTGTTCTGGAAGCTGGAGCTGCCGCATGCGCTGCCCTCCGTCTTCTCGGGCTTGAAGATCGCCGCCACCTACAGCGTGATGGGAGCGGTAATCGCGGAATGGCTCGGAACGGATCAGGGCATCGGCTATTATATGATGCTGCAAAAAGCGGCCTACCGCGTCGACCGGATGTTCCTCGGCATCGTCGTCATCATTCTGCTCAGTCTGGCGATGTTCGGAGCGATCCGCCTGGTGGAGCGGATGATCATCCGCTCCACCAGGCGGCCCGAGGAGAACGACAAATGAGGGAGGGAAGCGCTATGAAAGCAACGGCCCATCTGGCCGATTCGATAGAAGGCGAGGCTGCCCGTGCCGCCGTGCCGCCCGCCCGCTCTGGAGCTGGAGCGGGTCGACATGTCCTATCCGGGGACGAACGGCCGCGGCGAAGGACGGCTGCCGGTGCTGGACCAAGTGTCGCTGCAGGTGTAGCAGGGGCAATTCGTCTCTATCATCGGCCCCTCCGGTTCCGGCAAGAGCACCTTGTTCCATCTGATCGGCGGCCTGCTGCTCCCGGACGACGGCCATATCCGGATGAACGGACAAGAGGCGGCGGGGCGGACAGGGCATGTCAGCTACATGCCTCAGCAGCCGGCGCTCTTCCCGTGGCGGACGGTGGAGCAGAACGTCATGCTGGCCCAGGAGATCGGCGGCCGGCCGAAGAAGGAAGCCCGCGCGGAAGCGCGGCAGTGGCTGGGGAAGATCGGCTTGTCCGGCTATGAGCGGGCGTATCCGCACGAGCTGTCCGGCGGCATGCAGCAGCGCGTCGCGTTCCTGCGCGCTCTGATGAGCCCCCATGAGCTGATGCTGCTCGACGAGCCGTTCAGCGCGCTCGACGCCTTAACCCGCACCGAGATGCAGCGCTGGCTCATCGGCCTGTGGGAGCAGCACCGGCGCTCCGTGCTGTTCATTACGCACAGCATCGAAGAAGCGCTGCTGCTCTCCGATACGATCTACGTGTTCTCGAGCCGCCCCGCCCGCGTGCTGCGGGAGGTGGCTGTGCCGTTCCCGCGGCCGCGGCGCGATGCGTTGACGGGGGAGGAATCCTTTCTCCGCTTGAAGCGGGAGCTGGCCGGGATGCTCCTGGAGGCGCAGCGGCAGGGAACGGGCGGACTGGACAAATAAGGGGAGAGGGACGGCGAGCGCCGTCCCTTTTTGGCCTGGGCAGGGAGAAGCAGGCCCATTTTCCAGCGGCCGGAACCGATTCTCCGGCGGGGAATTTCCATCTTTTATGGCAAATTCGGGTGAATAACTTTTACTGGTAAATGGAAAGTTGACGCTATATAATAAGTTATCCCGGCTTCGGCAGCGAAGTGATCGCGGGTGAATCAGGACCGGCTTCCGAAGCCGGTCCGGTACATAGAAGGAGGGAAATGAGATATGGTGGCTCAAAAGAGCAACTTGAGCTTGGTGGTGGTAGCGCTCCTGCTCGGGATTCTGATGGCGGCGATGGACAATACGATCGTCGCGACAGCGATGCCGACGATCGTCGGCCAGTTGGGAGGCTTCGAGCTGTATGTCTGGGTCACCTCGGCGTATATGGTCGCGACCATGGCCGGCATGCCGATTTTCGGCAAGCTTTCCGATATGTACGGCCGCAAGCGGTTTTACATTTTCGGCCTGCTCGTCTTCCTGGCCGGCAGCATGCTGTGCGGGACGGCAGACAGCATCATGATGCTGGCGATTTACCGCGCCATCCAGGGGATTGGCGGCGGCGCTTTGATGCCTATCGCCTTTACGATTATTTATGACGTCTTTCCGTTAGAGCAGCGCGGGAAAATGACCGGCATGTTCGGAGCGGTGTTCGGCATTTCCAGCGTGGCTGGGCCGCTGCTCGGCGCCTATATTACCGAATATATCGGCTGGGAGTGGGTGTTCTACATTAACCTGCCTCTCGGCATTGTGTCTTTGTGGCTGATTGCCCAGTTCTATCAGGAGAGTGCGGCGAAGTCCAAGCAGCGCATCGACTGGGGCGGCGCGGTTACGTTGGTGGTCGCCGTCGTCAGCCTGATGTTCGCGCTTGAGCTGGGCGGCAAGGAAGGGTATGAATGGAATTCTTTGTTCATCATCGGGTTATTCGCTTCATTCGTCATCTTCCTTATCGCGTTCGTTCTGTTCGAACTGAATGCGAAGGAGCCGATTATTTCCTTCGCTCTCTTCCGGAAGCGGCTGTTCGCCTCCAGCCAAGGGGTCGCTTTCTTCTATGGCGTCACGTTCGTCATCGCGACGGTCTACATTCCGATGTTCGTGCAGGGCGTGTACGGCGGGTCGGCCACGAACGGCGGCCTCGTGCTGACGCCGATGATGATCGGGTCGGTCGTCACGAGCTCGATCGGCGGGATTCTGGCCGCGAAGACGAGCTTCCGCAAGCTGATGATCGTCTCGGGCGTTCTGTTCACGGCAGGCATCGTGTCGCTGAGCACGCTGTCCGTGGACACTCCTCACGCGTTGGTCACCTTGTACATGGTGCTGACCGGACTCGGGGTCGGTTTCTCCTTCTCCTTGCTCAGCATGGCTTCCATGCACGGGATGAGCTACCATCAGCGCGGAACGGCGAACTCGACTTCATCCTTCTGCCGCTCGCTCGGCATGACGATCGGGATTACGGTCTTCGGCTCGCTCCAGTCTTCCTTCTTCAGCGGGCGGCTGAAGGACATGATGCCGGGCGGAGCGATGCCGGCCGACATCAAGCCCGAAGAGCTGCTGCGCGGCGGAGGCAGCGCCGATCTGCCGCCGGAGGCGATGAAGGGAATGGCGGCTGCGCTCGCCGACTCCATCGCCGGCATCTTCGCCTGGGCCTTGATTCCGGTCGGCCTGGCGCTTATCTGCATTGCCTTGATGGGCAATGCGCGCATGATGGATGACGCCGCCGGCAAAGGCCCCGGCGCCAAATCGGAGGAAGCGGTGTCCTGATCAGGGCCGCTGTGTATCGCTGCAGCCGTAGGCCGCTGCGCTGCCTGAACGGGAGCGCAGCGTCTTTTTTCGGGGCGGGAGTGTCGGGTGACTGAAGGGCGGCTAGTGCAGTAAGACTGTCATGCTTGTACCGCATGGTGCGTTGTCTGGATTGTTACTGTTTGCCTGGTCGGCATGCTGCGTTTTCTGTATTGTTACTGTTTGCCTGGTGGGGCATGCTGCGTTTTCTGTATTGTTACTGTTTGCCTGGTGCGGCATGCTGGCCTATCTGGATCGCATACTGTCTCACACTGCACTCCATGACGTGCGAACCCGCCGCAATCCTGCAATTATGCAGCTTTAGTTTTGAGGGAATGTCGGTGCAATGCCATTCCTGCAAAATTACATTATTTTTCCAAGGCAAAGCCCCAAATGACCTATATTCGACGGAATTGATGTAGTTTTGCAGGAATTTCTTCATTTAGAAGTGTTTTCTGTGTAAAATCCTGCGTTACTGCAGGATTGGTTAAGTCGATCTGTCTAAAATGAATCTTCACTCTGCCGGAAGAGAAGGGGGCGGGATCCGCTGCTCGCGGCGGCAGCTACGTATGGCAGGCAGGGCATCCACGTAGCGCAGTCCCGTGCGGAAGACGCGTACGGCAGCCACGTACGGCATCTGCGTACAGCAGCTACGTACGGCAGCCACGTACGGCATCTGCGTAAAGCAGCTACGCACGGCATCCGCGTACGGCATTCACGTACTGCCTCTACGTAGAGCAGCCACGTGCAGCCGCCCCTGGACGGCATCCACGTTCGGAAACCCCGTATTCCGGCATCCATCATCATATAGGAAGAGGAGAGGTGCGGACAATGGAAGGGAATCATATCGCTGCAGGCACGGAGCGGCTCCGCTTCATGGATGCCCATATCCATCTCGACGGATATGGTCCGGAGCAGCGGCCGCTGCTGGAGCAATCGCTGGACGCGGAAGAACTGGACGGCGTCATCGCCGTGTCGATGGATGCGGCCTCGTGCCGCGAGGTGCAGCGCTGGGCGGAGCGGTATCCGGGGCGGGTTCACCCCGCGTACGGCTACCACCCCGAGCAAGCGCTGCCTTCCGAGCCGGAGCGGAGCGCGCTCCTGCAATGGATGGATGAGCGGCGCGACGAGATGATCGCCATCGGCGAGGTCGGCCTGCCCTATTACATGAGGCAGGAAGCGGTCCGCGCGGAGGGCAGCGAGGCCGCCTTCCCCCGCGGCGCTTATCTGGAGCTGCTGGAGGCCTTCGTGCAGCGTGCCGCCGCGTGGGATAAGCCGATCGTGCTGCATGCGGTCTACGACGACGCGCCGCTCGTCATCGATCTGCTGGAACGGTACAGCGTGCGCACGGCCCACTTCCATTGGTTCAAGGGAGACGCGAAGACGACGGAGCGGATGGCCGGGAACGGATACTATATCTCGTTCACGCCGGACCTCGCCTATGAAGCCGAGATCCGGGAGCTGGCCCTTCGCTACCCGCCAGAGCGCGTCATGACGGAGACAGACGGGCCGTGGCCGTTCGAAGGGCCTTTTGCGGGGCAGGTCACGCTCCCGCTGATGGTGCGCGACGTCGCCGCGTCATGGGCCGCGCTGCAGCGGCTGGAGTTCGGCGAGGCCACCGCGCTGCTGCGGGCCAACGCGAAGCGCTGCTACGGCGTGTAGCCCCGCTGCGCAAGCTAGGCAGGCGCGGGAGCCCGCCTTGCCAGGCGTCTGCTCTGCGGAAGCTTGCGCTGCCAGTCCCGGCCCTGCGTGAGCTCCTTGACAGGCGTCTGCGCCTGTGGGAGCGTGCGCAGCCGGAAGTTGCGCAGCCAGGAGCCTATGCAGCCCGGAACCTGCGTTGCGGAGGCTGCTTAGCCGCTCCTCTGCGGAAGGGCGCGCCTTGTTCGAACGCCGGCTTACAGCATCATGGCCGCGAGGAAGCCGAACAGCAGGAGGGGCACGTTATAGTGCAGGAAGGTCGGCAGGCAGGTGTCCCATATATGATCATGCTGTCCATCGGCGTTCAGCCCTGCGGTCGGACCAAGGGTGCTGTCCGAGGCCGGGGATCCGGCATCGCCCAGCGCCGCTGCCGTGCCGATGAGCGCCACGGTCGCCAGCGGGCTGAAGCCAAGCTCGACGCAGAGCGGCACGAAGACGGTCGCGATCAGCGGAATCGTCGAGAATGACGACCCGATGCCGAGCGTGACGAGCAGGCCGATGGCGAGCATCAGGATGGCCGCCAGCGCCCGGTTGTCGCCGACCATGCTGACGGCCGCTTGGACGAGCGACTCGATATGCCCGGTCTCGCGCAGCACCGCGCCAAGGCCGGCTGCCGACATCATGACGAAGCCGATGTAGGCCATCGACCGCATGCCGTCGGAGAGGACGCGGTCGGCCCGGCCGAGCGGCATGACGCGCGAGAGCAGCAGCGCGGCCAGCCCGGCGGCCGCGCCGTAGATCATCGAGCCTGTGCTTAATTGCACGGCAAGCATGGCCGCGATGGCGGCGATGCCGGCTCCGGCCGCGAAGCGGCTGCCGGAAGAGGAGCCCTCGTCGGCTGCGTCAGCCGGTTGGGGCTCAGCTCCTTCGTCATATCGGCGCGGCTTGCGGTAGCTTATCATCATGGCGAACAGCAGGCCCGCCACCATCCCGATCGCCGGAAGCAGCATCGCCTTCGGCAGTTGGGAAGCGTCGACGGCCAGGCCGTTCTGCGTCATATTGCTTGCCACGATATCGTGGAAGATGGCGCCGAAGCCGACGGGCAGGAGCATGTATGGCGTAATCAGCCCGAAAGTGAGCGCGCACGCGACGGCCCGCCGGTCCAGCCGCGCCGCATTGAACAGCATGAGGAGCGGCGGGATAAGCACGGGAATGAAGGCGATATGAACGGGCACCGCATTTTGCGACAGGCAGGCGATGCCGGCGATCGCGGCCAATACGCCGTACCGGACGGAGGCGCGAACCGGGCCGCTGTCCGATCGGCCCCGGACGAGCCGAACCGTGCGCCGCACCAGCCGTTCGGGCAGCCCCGTCTCGGCCAGCCCGGCGGCGAAAGCGCCAAGCAAGGCATAGCTTAGCGCGATGCCGGCGTTGTCCTTCAGCCCTTCGGAGAAGGCCGAGATCGTGTTCGAGATCGGCATCCCCCCGGCCCAGCCGCCGATGATGGCGGACACGATCAGGGCGAGGACGACATGCACTCGCAGCAGGCTTAGTCCGAATAATACCGCGAGAGAGAGAAGAACCGCATTCATGTAAAAGATCAACCTCACTTGATGATAATAATTAATTAAAACATTACCACGTTACCAGAGTAATGTATAACGTTTCTTGCATTCCATTTTATGACATAAGGATCCCGATCTTGTTCTTCCGCTACCTTTCTTCCTTAATATAGCGTGCTGCAAGCCGGATCAGGCGCAAGCAGCCCAACGAAATAGAGCAGAAAAGGCCTTCGAGCCGTTCTGATCGGTCCAGAGACGGAGACGCTATCCAACCCGAGACGGAGCCTTGGTTCCTCTCCGGGACGCAGGAGAAGTTCCTGCTGGTTGCGGATGCAAGCATTCCCGCTTTTTCGGTACACTGAATTGTGGCTGAAGGCTGTTCGGAAGCGGCGCGGCAGCGTTAAGCCGCGGCACAGTACTGCTTCCTCCGGAACGCCTTGAAGAGAGCGGAGCGCAGCACTGATCCCGCATCCAACATCTACACAAAATTTTTGAAACAAAATGATTGCGAAAAGCGGTGATGATCCAGTACACTAATTGAGTTCAGAGAGAAGAAACCATGCAAGTTCAGAAAAAATTCCAAAGCGGAGTCATCCGCATTGAGGATAGAGTGGGGGGAAATGTACATGAATTCTGCAGCAACTGCTAAGAAAAATGACTCGGTATTCAGCCTGTTCCGGAACCGGTTCGTGCAAGCCATCATGATGGCGGGATTGTTCATGCAGGTCGGCATCTGGATCCGCAACTTCGCCGTGCTGTTATTTGTCATGGAGATGACGAACGGAGATGCCTTTGCGGTCTCAATGATATCGGTAGCAGAGTTCGCTCCGATCTTCGTCTTTTCGTTCATCGGGGGAACCTTCGCCGACCGTTGGCGACCGAAGCGCACCATGATATGGTGTGATATATTAAGCGCCTTGTCGGTGTTCGCCGTCCTGGTGACCATCCTGCTCGGATCGTGGCAGGCCGTCTTTTTCACGACCTTCATTTCGGCCATTCTGTCGCAATTCTCGCAGCCTTCTTCCATGAAGCTGTTCAAGCAGCATGTTCCGGCCGAAATGATGCAGGCGGGAATGTCCATCTTCCAGACGATGGTGGCGCTGTTCATGGTGCTCGGCCCGGTCATCGGCACGATGATTTTCCAGCATTACGGCATTACGACATCGCTCGTTCTTACCGGATTGGCCTTCGTGCTGTCGGCAATCTCATTGACGTTCCTTCCTGGCGATTCTCGGGAGGATGAAGCGAAGGGGAAGGCTTCCCGGGTATGGGATGAGCTTGGAGCCGGTTTGCGCTATGTGATGAAAAGCAAGCTTCTGAAGTCGCTTGGCGGCTGCTTCGCCTTTGCAGGGCTGGCGATCGGGATGATTCAGCCTATGGGGGCTTTCCTCGTGACGGAACGCCTTGGGCTGCCGAAGGAGAATTTGAGTTATCTGATGATGACGAACGGCGTGGCGATGATGATCGGCGGCGCCATCGCGATGGGCATATCGAAGCGGCTGCTGCCGCAGCATATGCTGGCGATCGGCTTGCTGTTCAGCAGCATCGGGATTTGGATGGCCGGCATGTCGACCCAATTGTGGCTTACGCTTGTGGCGCAGTTCATCAGCGGCTTGATGCTGCCGTCGATTCAGATCGGCATCAACACGATGATTCTGCAAAATACGGAAGGGTCCTTCATTGGCCGCGTCAACGGCATCCTGACGCCGCTGTTCATGGGGGCGATGGTCATCATGATGTCGATCTCCGGATGGATCAAAAATTTGACTTCCATTACGACCATGTATGAGATCTCTGCGGTTCTATTCATAGTCGGAATCGCCGTCATGCTGCCGATTCTGCGGATGAAGAAAACGCCGGAGCCTGTGCAGCCGGCCCAACCCGCTGTCGGCCAGGAATAATCCAATGTCCGCGTTTAGGGGCGCTGAACAATTTATAACCGTGCCCATTGACATGAAGCCGGACGCATGTTCATAATAATAGGATACAATTCATGAACCGTTATTGGAATCGATGACGAGAACAAGTAAGCTGGGATGCAGTCCGCAGAGAGTCGACGGCCGGTGCGAGTCGATGTCTGGACCAGCTGAATATCCTCTCCGAGATGCCGCGCTGAACCGTATGCCGCCTGGCGGCGCCCAGTAAGCGCGGACGGCTCATCCGCCGTTACCCGGATGCGCGGCATTGCCGCGGCCAAGCGCCGCAGAAGCGGATTCGGCAAGCGAATCCGGACTTTCGCGGAACAAGGGTGGTACCACGGTAACTCTCGTCCCTTTTTGGGACGAGTTTTTTTATTTTCCCGGCAATTGCCCAACACTAGACTGTATACCGACCGAAAGCGAGGAATGTGACATGGAGACGACTCATCCTGCACCGGCCGTGACGATGGAGCATATCGTCCGTGCCCACCATGTGTTGAAGGAAGTCATTGTGCGGACGCCTTTGCAGCGCGACCCGATTTTATCCGCCAAATATGAATGCAATGTCTATTTGAAGCGGGAGGATCTGCAGATCGTCCGGTCATTCAAAATCCGGGGCGCCTATAATATGATCCGCCATCTGTCCGCCGAGGATCTGCAGAAGGGAATCGTGTGCGCCAGCGCGGGCAACCACGCTCAGGGAGTCGCTTATTCGTGCCAAGCGCTTCAGATTCAGGGCACGATCGTGATGCCAACTACGACGCCGAGCCAAAAGGTAACCCAGGTGAAGCGCTTCGGCGGATCGTTCGTCAAAGTCGTTTTGACGGGGGACACCTTCGATGATGCCTATGAAGCGGCCATGAACATTTGCGAAGAGAACGGCAGCGCCTTCATTCATCCTTTCGATGATCCGTATATCGTCGCAGGCAGCGGCACGGTAGGCATGGAGATTATGGAGTCGCTTGATGTGCCGGCCGACTATGTCTTCGTGACGATTGGCGGCGGCGGCTTGGCGGCCGGCGTAGGCACGTACGTGAAGACCGTGAGTCCGTCCACCCGGATAATTGGCGTGGAGCCGGAAGGGGCAGCCTCGATGACGGCGGGGCTGGAACGCCATGAAGTGCTCACGCTGGAGAAGATCGACAAGTTCGTCGACGGCGCCGCCGTGAAGCGGGTAGGGCAGCTGCCTTACGAGATCTGCTCGCAGGTGCTTGATGATGTCATTCTCGTGCCGGAAGGCAAAGCCTGCACAACCATCCTGCAGCTCTACAACGAGAATGCGATTGTCGTGGAGCCGGCCGGATCGCTGCCTGTCGCGGCGCTCGATTTGTACCGGGATCAGATTCGCGGCAAAAATGTCGTCTGCGTCATCAGCGGCGGCAACAACGATATTGACCGGATGCAGGAGATTAAGGAACGGTCTCTCATTTATGAAGGCTTGAAGCATTACTTCATCGTGAACTTCCCGCAGCGTGCCGGCGCTTTGCGTGAATTCCTGGAGGATGTGCTCGGACCGAATGATGACATTACCCGGTTCGAATATAACAAAAAGCATAACAAGGATGACGGCTTCGCCCTGGTCGGCATCGAGCTGGAGCATACCGAGGATTATAAGCCGCTCATCGAACGGATGAAGAAGCGGGGCATCCAGTACGTGGAAGTGAATAAAAACGCGACTCTGTATAATATGCTCGTGTAATGATTGCGCCTGCGCTGCATCCTGCCTCGTGCGCTTCGGACGCATCCCGGGAGGCGTTCCTCTCGTATAAATAGGTAAGGAACGCGGGAAAAGGAGGAGATGGCATACAGACATGGCATGAACTGCAGCGGCGCATCGAGCGGGCACGGCTGAATGGAAGACTTCAGGACAAGTATGAGACCCGTCTGCAGGAAGCCGAGCGGGAGCGTCAGCGGTGCAGGGCGGAACTGGAACGTCTGGAAAAGTGGTGGCGCGAGGAAGAACAGGATGTCGAACGGCTGCGGTCCTGGTCGATGGCGAACTTTTTCTTCACGCTGATCGGACAGAAGGAGCGCAAGCTTGAGCAGGAAGAGGAAGAGGCGCTTCGCTCCAAAGAGCAATACGAGATGGCGCAGGCTGCTTATCGCCAGGCCGAGGCGGATGCGGCGGAATGGCGCCGCCAGTTGATCGGCGTCAGCGGGGCGGATGAGGAGCTGCAGCGGGCCATCGATGAGAAGGAGCGTCTGCTTCACGCCTGCGACCGGACCGTGGCAGCCGAGTTGGATGCGCTCATCTCCGGGCGGGCGCGGCTGCAGACGGAGAAGCGCGAGCTGGACGAGGCCATCCAGGCGGGACGCGACGCGCTGCGCGCCCTGAAGCGGGCCGAGGAACAGTTCCGTTCCGCCCGCAGTTGGGGAACGTACGATATGCTCGGCGGCGGCACGATCGCGACCCACCTCAAGCATAATCGGTATGACGACGCGAAGGCCGAGCTGAACGATGCCAATCACCGGCTGCGCCGCTTCGGCCGGGAGCTGGAAGACGTGCAGAAGCTGCGGCAGACGGCACAGGCCGTCAATATCGGCGCGGGACTTACCTTCGCCGATTATGTGTTCGACGGATTCCTGACCGATTGGATGGTGCAGGGCCGGATTAACCGTTCGCTGGAACGGGTGGAAGAGGCGATTCGGCACGTTGAGGCGACGCTTCGGCGCCTGGAGGAGGAAGCCGTGAGCGTGGAACGGCAGCAGGCCGCTTCGGAACGGGAGTATGCCGCGCTGATCGAGAATTGGTTCCCGGCCGATCAGAGTTGAAGTCCCCCCATGATATGGGTATATTAATAGACAAAGCGCTAGACAGAGAAAGGTTGATTGCTGGTGGAGAACCCCAATGCTACATCGAATTTTATTCGCAATATTATTGTGAATGATCTGGAAGAAGGCCGGGTGGACAAGATCGTGACCCGGTTCCCGCCCGAGCCGAACGGATATTTGCATATCGGGCATGCGAAGTCAATTTGCCTGAATTTCGAGCTGGCCCGAGAGTTCAAGGGCCGCGCGCATCTCCGCTTCGATGACACGAATCCGCTTAAGGAGGATACGGAATTCGTCGAATCGATTAAGGAGGATGTCCGCTGGCTCGGCTTCGATTGGGATGGGCTCTATTTCGCCTCCGATTATTTTGACGAGATGTACAAGCGCGCCGTCCTGCTCATCAAGAAGGGCAAAGCCTTCGTCTGCGACCTGAGCGCCGACGAGATACGGGAGATGCGGGGCACGCTGACCGAACCGGGGAAGAACAGCCCGTACCGCGATCGCTCGATCGAGGAGAATCTGGACTTATTCGAACGGATGAAGAACGGCGAATTTCAAAATGGGGAGAAGGTGCTGCGCGCCAAGATCGACATGGCCTCTCCGAATATCAATCTCCGCGATCCGGTCATTTACCGCATTGCGCATGCGACGCATCATAACACCGGCGACCAATGGTGCATTTACCCGATGTACGCGTTCGCCCATCCGCTGGAGGATGCGATCGAAGGCATCACTCATTCCATCTGCACGCTCGAATTCGAGGATCAGCGTCCGCTGTATGATTGGGTCGTGCAGGAATGCGAGATGGAGGCTACGCCGCATCAATACGAATTCGCGCGCCTCAATATGACGAATACGGTCATGAGCAAGCGGAAGCTGAAGCTGCTCGTGGACGAGGGGATCGTGGACGGTTGGGACGACCCGCGGATGCCGACCATTTCCGGCTTGCGCCGCCGCGGCTTCACGCCGGAATCGATTCGGACGTTCTGCCGGGAGATCGGCGTGACGAAAGGGAACAGCACCGTCGATTCCAAGTATCTCGATCATTTTATCCGTGAAGATTTGAAGCTGAAGGCGCCGCGCACGATGGGCGTGCTCAAGCCGCTGAAGGTCGTCATTACGAACTATCCGGAAGGCCAGATCGAATGGCTGGACGCGGAAGTCAATCCGGAGAATCCGGAGATGGGGATCCGCCAAATTCCGTTCTCGCGCGAGATTTACATCGAGCAGGACGACTTCATGGAGAATCCGCCAAGCAAATATTTCCGCCTGTTCCCGGGCAATGAAGTCCGCTTGAAGCATGCGTACTTCATCAAGTGCAACGAAGTGATCAAGGACAGCAACGGCCAAGTTATCGAGGTGCGCTGCACGTATGATCCGGAGACGAAGAGCGGCAGCGGCTTCACCGGCCGCAAGGTGAAGGGAACGATTCACTGGGTCGAGGCTTCCCAGGCGGTTCCGGCGGAATTCCGGCTCTATGAGCCGCTAATTCTCGACGAGACGGAGGACGAAGGCGACTCGACGTTCCTCGATCGGATCAACCCGTCTTCCCTGGTCGTGGAGCAGGGCTTCGTGGAGCCGAATATGAAGGATGTCGCGGGCCATGACAAGTATCAATTTTTCCGCCACGGCTATTTCAATGCGGATCCGAAATATACGAATGACGGACGCATCGTATTCAATCTTATCGTATCGTTGAAAAGCTCATTCGAGCTGCCGAAGAAGTAACTTCGAACGGGATGAGCCGCCGGGGAGTTGTTGGAGCTGCTGATGAGTGATTCCGAACTGCCAAGGGGAGATTCGGGCTGCTGATACAGTGGCTCCGTACTTGCTGATAGTGGCTCCGTACTGCCAAGTCAGGGTTGGGGACTGCTGAGGCCCTGCCCCTGAACCGCGCAACTCGGTGCGGAAGCGGAATGGCGGGAGCGCCAGGCGATGCCCATCCAAGAGTCGAAGGCTACATGCTGAGGAAAGGGTGGGTGTCATGAAAAACAAAGTCATTCTATTGACGTCGGATCGTATCGGCGCCGAAGAGAACGGGCTTGGTCCGTCCGTGCTGGAGACCTTCCTGACGCTGTTGAAGCAGCAGGAAGAGCTTCCGGCCGCGATTTTCTGCATGAATCGTGGGGTGCTTGCGCTGACCTCCAAGTCGATGGCCTCGCTGCAGTTGGCCGATCTGGCGAAGGCGGGAGTGCCTGTGCTCGCCTGCAAGACATGCGTCGATCATTACGGCATCGCGGACGAACTCGAGGCGGGGGAGATTTCAAGCATGGGCGAATTCGTCCAGCTCGCCTCCCGGCATGAAGTGCTGACGTTGGGCTAATCTTGCCCGCGAGTACTGTCATGCTGGCCAGACTTGAATAGCGCGAGCGGCTGCACCGCGCAATGTATAGCGGGTTGCAGCCGTTGCATGAACCGGGTTCCCGAGGGGACCCGGTTTTTTGCCGTTGGGGTGAAGCGCTCCATGCAGCGGGTGACGGAAAGAGCAGGCCGTAACTCTGTTATCTGGTATTTAGTCTCATTATTGGTTAATAAGGTTGATGATTAACAGCAATAAATCCTGCAAATATGCAGCTTTGCTTTCCTTGAGGGGCCCATTCCGGACCAATCCTGCAAAACTGCATCTTTTTCCTCGGGTTATCCCCATTGAAAGCTGGAACGGGTGAAATTGATGTATGAATGCATCCATTCCCCTCCCAACGAGCGAAAATCGGGAAAAATCCTGCACTCTTGCAGGATTGGTCCGACGCTCGTAATAAACAAGTCCCACCGTTCATATGTATAACCAATTTGATGCAGGATGGGGGAATAGGATGACGGTCGGAGTCCGCTTCATTAAGGCAGCGGCATTTTACTTTGCGGCGGGGGTATCATTTCCATGCTGGCGGTCTTGGCGTTCGCGATCAATGTATGGAAAAATGTCAGATAGAACTCCAAGGTGAAAAGCCGATTGAACGGCCGATGTATGGGCGTGAAAATGGGCTCGTGTCCCTCTCTCCATCTTTTCGCTTAAGCTGCTCCCTAACCGAATCTGGGCTGCATCTCATCGTACAGGGGACGCAGTCGAGACAGATTATGAAGTGCATCGAGTTACCGAGAAAGAATGTAAAGCAGGGAAGTATCCACGAAATCCTCGCTTATTTCCACTGCTCGAAGTTCGCTCCTTCCGTATTGCTGCGTACTATGACCTCTGCTGACTTTTTCCAGTGTAGTCTTGCTTCCGACTAGGCGGCCGGACTATTTCACCAAATCCGCTATTTTGCACATAACTTCTTCCACCCCTTCCTGAATCGGATTTTGTGGTTCTTTAAGTTATATTTTCTGGTAAAATATATGTAATATAAATTTGCCATTAAACAGGAGGGATAGAGTGAACAAAAAACATCGCCCCGTTCTTTCTGCGGTTGTGCTTGTCATTGCCCTTATTAATCTAGGGATATACGGTTATCCCTACTTTTATGATTATGTTCTGAATGCGAAATCCTTTTCATTCCACGATGTACTTCAAGAAAATTTGAAAGAAAAAGATATCAAATCGATTTCAATAAGGAAAACCGAAGACGATACGAAAAAAGAATCGGGAGTTGTTTTTTTAAAAGACGAACAGGAAATAAAATTATTCATAACATCTCTTTCTGAAATACAAGTAAGGGGTATCTATTCTTCCAAGTCATGGGATACAATGTACCAGATTTTATTGACGGCGAAATAAATGGAGTAACCCAGATCATAAGGTCTCTCGGAATTTCAAAAAATGGAACGATTGCAATAAGCAAATCTTATGAACCCGAAAAATTTTACACCCTTTCAGATGAATCCGTACGCGATACATTAAAGTTTCTTGAGCAAACGATCCAGAAAAAGTTGCAAGAGAAAGAAAACAAGGGTTAGCGTCAAGCTATCCCTTGTTTTTTTCAGGAACTAATGGTCAGTATTCCAGCCGCCTCCACGATAACGAACCCCAGTGATGTAGCCTTCTCCAATAACAAATCGAGTAGTCCCATCCACCTTACGATACTCTAAAAACCGAAGTTTCGCTTTAAGCGCCCTGGAGATCTGAAATCGTCCGCAGGTTCAATTCAACTTCTTGTACATATTCTCTGGCAGCCATTGTTACATTCCTCCTCATTGATTTATTGTGAACCGAGAAATTTCCTTCCATCGCGATGAATTTTTCCCTGCTCACTATATAGGGAGACGACTCTTAGAAATGTACAACCTAACGGAATAAAAAAGAGGCTGTCCGTCATTTTACGAACACCTCTATTCAGGCCATTCCTTAATTTGGTTCCAGCTTTTCGATTGCAGTGGTTAGTTTTTTGTTGTCTCTTCAAGATGATCCGGCATCGTACATGGAGATCACGGCGCTCTTACTTCGAGGGAGCTTCTGCATTCGGTCTATTGTCTTCCTTGATAAAGAGCACGGAAACGGTGCCGATGACGAGAAGGAATCCGGCGAAATAGAATCCGGCGTTCAGCGATCCGGTTACGTCGGTAAGGAATCCGGTAATATAAGGCGCCAAAATGGAGCCGCACATACCGATGAAGTTGTAGAGACCAAATGCGGTGCTTAAGGCATGCTTTGGCGCGTTATCGGCAACAACGGCTACAAGGACCGGGTTGGTGCTGATTTTTCCGAAAATGCCGTACCCGATCAAGGCCATATATAAAACCCACATATTATCGAAGGCGACAATGGAAATAATCGCGATAATGGAAAGGGGCAGCATCACTAATAAGACGGGACGGCGCGCCCCCATTTTGTCCGCAATCCAACTGAACAAGAGGGAACCGGGTATGGCTGCCCATGGAACGAGCGAAGAGACAACGGCGACTTCGGTGCCTTCAATGCCGCGGGCATGCTGCAAATAATACGGGATCCAGGTGACAACGACGAAGAAGGCATAGATCGCGCAAAAAATCGTAATGTACGCAAAAATCAGGTTTTTGCTAAAGAGTTCTTTTACTTTAAGCTTTTGAGGGGCTTTTTCATCGGTTCCTTGTTCTTTTGCTTTTGGTTTGTCTTTAATCACGATCCACATCGCGATGCCGACCAGAACGACGGGAACGGCAATAATGTAGAAGGGGGCCCTCCAACTCATCCCCAACGTGCCGACCGTGTAGCTGGAAATGAAGTAGCCAAGGGAAAGCCCGAACGCCATCCCGCTATTAATAATTGCGCTGCCTACGGTAATATGTTTTTTGGGAATCGCTTCTGAGGATAGTCCGTACTGAGGTCCGTAGTAAAAACCTTGAAATATGCCGACAAAGAGCCAGGTTGTCATGAAAAGCGCAAAGGTGGGCATCATGCCTGTAATGGCAGCGAAGATCCCGAATAGAATGACACCGGGGACAAGCACTTTTTTCTTGCCGATTTTATCGCCCAATATTCCGGACGGCACGTTGAGTCCGGCGTAACCAATGAAGAAAATACTGCTGATTAAGCCTAATTGAGAAGCCGATAAGCCAAATTCCGCTTGGATATTGTCCATGACCGGATTGAGCACGGAGCGGGTGGCGTAAATGGAAATCCAGCCTAAAAAGAAAACAATGGTGATTTTGACCCAGTAGGGAACCAGGCCCTTTGGTGCGGCATTATGATTGTCCATCTTGATTTCCTCCTGAATGTAGATTTGTACTATCTCGGCGACCGTTCAATAAAACTATAAGATAAGCGGCATAACAGTCGAATAAAAATGAAAGTGCTTTCATTGCATAAACATTAAAAATGACATAGAAAAAATAAAAGGAAGAGGGGGTATAGGCTCCATAACAAAAAAATCCCGTATTGCAAAATTTGCAAGACGGGAAAATCGTGAGACATTCATTTATTCATGAATCGGAATGCTTTTCAGCATATATCCAATGCCGGAATAAGTGACGATATATTCCTCTTGATGGTGTAAGAGATTTTTAATTTGCGCCGGATTCTTGCGATACTCACGCGTAAATATTCCACCTCATCCCGATACTGCGCTCCCCATACCTCGGATAATAAGGTCTCATGCTGAACCACTTTATCCAGGTGGAGCGATAGGATTTCCATTACGGAATATTCTGTGTGCGTAAGGTTAAGCTCTTCCTGTTGAACCCAGCATCTTCTGCTGCCCAGGTCGATGACGAGTTCTCCGGTTCGAATGATTGGCGTATTCGCCATATAGGCTTTGGCGCCATTAAATTGGCTTCTTCTCAACACGGCGTTCACTCTGGCGAATAGTTCATCCAATGAAAATGGCTTTGTTAAATAGTCATCCGCACCAAAATTTAATCCCTGCACTTTATCTTGGGAGTTGCCTCTTGCCGTTAACATAATGACCGGAACATCAGAGAACTTGCGTATTTTTTCTAGTACTTGGAATCCGTCTTGGCCCGGCATCATAATATCAAGCAGAATTAAATCAGGCGATACGAGATCGAAATTGGCAAACAGCTCTTCCGCTGAGCCTGCTGTTGTTACTTCATATCCGATGGATTTGAGGTTTGCAGCCACAAAGCGCAGAATTTTGGGTTCATCATCGACAATGCAAATCTTCTGCTTTTTCATCCTATTCTTCCCCTTTCTTTATAGGAAAATAGAGGGTAAAGGTGCTCCCTGTTCCCGGCTTGCTGGTTACTTCGATTTTCCCTCCATGGGCTTCCATGATGCCAACGCATATCGCAAGCCCCAACCCGGTTCCCCCCGTTCGTCTGGCCGCCGTTGCGTCTACTTGGTAAAAGTGATTGAATATTTTTTCAAGTTGATCTTCTGCGATGCCAATACCGTTATCGGACACCGAGATGGTTATATAATCCTGTTCTATGTCTAACGAGACATCGATTTTTTTAATTGCGGCATCGTTATACCGAAGCGCATTTGTAAATAAATTCACAAGAACCTGTTGAACACGGAGCTTATCCGCATATAAAACAAAGTCATTCCCCAGATGATTATGGAAATGGAATTCCGCATCTCGTCGAAGCGGCAGCGGAATTTGCTCCATCGATTTGGCAATCACTTGATCGGGACGGATTTTATTCATTTCCACGTACATGGTTCCGGATTCGATTTTGGAAATATCCATCCAATCGTTGACGAGACACAGAATTCTGTCAATATCTTCGTGGACCCCCTCGAGAAGCTCTTGCTGGAATTCCGGACCCCATTCTACCTCTTGCCGGAGCAAGGTTTCTATGCTTCCCTTAATATTCGTAATCGGGGTTTTGAATTCATGGGAAGTAAGCGAGATTAAATTATTTTTTAATGCGTCGATCTCCTCATCCTTTGTTATATCACGCAGCAACAGGCCTTCGCCGATCGTATCCTCATCTAACTTGACCAAAAATTTATGAAGTCTATAGTACTTTGATTTTTGCTTATGCTCCATTTTTAGTTCTGCATTTTCATCCGTGAAGAAGGCGGACAACTCTTCTTTGTCGACATCAAATAAAGCCAGAAATCTTTTGTAAACGTCATGTAGATTTTTTACCTTTTGCTCTTCTCCGTGAGCAACGACATTCAGGAAAAATTCATTCACATATTCGACTTCTTTTTGATTGTTTACGAGCATTAAGCCCTCAGACATACTTTCCAGAACAGCGAGCCACACCGCATTCTTATTGCGGATTTGTTCAAATAAACATTCATGAACTCTCGTTCGCAAACCTAGCATGAAAATAGCGAGGGTTTAGTGGTCGGACCTATTTCCCATACTGCTACTACATGACGCGAAACACGTTCTTTTTAATGGTGGTGTAACCCCGACAAATAAACTGTTGAGGATGAGTTCTGTGTACAAACCTGTGCTGGCTCTGTATGCCCAATCAGAGAACCGCGAACAGAAAAATGCTCAAGCTCGAATTCATCCGCCGTCATGTATTTCAGTTATGGAGGGAAGCCAAGATGGAAGTATTGCTTGAACGCTGTGCTGGAATGGACGTTCACCAAGAGACAATCGTCGTTTGTGTGATGACCACAGATGCTGCGGGGGAGGCCCACAGCGAGATCCGAACCTTTGGAACGATGACCAAACATCTTTTCGAACTGCTTAAGTACCTGGAGTCCCAAGGCGTTACACACATCGCAATGGAGAGCACGGGAATCTATTGGAAACCTGTCTACAACATCCTTGAAGGCTACTTCACCGTCGTACTGGCGAATGCGCAGCGCATTAAGAATGTTCCTGGCCGCAAGACGGATGTTTGTGATGCCGAATGGATCGCGAAGCTGCTTCGAGTCGGTCTAATTGAGCCCAGCTTTGTGCCATCCGAGGACTTAAGGGAGCTACGGGACCTCTGCCGACTTCGAAAAAAACGAATCGGCTCCCTAACAGCGGAGAAAAACCGAATCCAGAAGTATCTTGAAGCAGGTAACGTCAAGCTAGGCAGTGTCATCTCAGACGTATTCGGTGTATCCGGGCGCAGTTTGTTGCAACGCTTAATCGAAAAAGGTTACGTTGACGCGGAAGATGTTGAAGCGAGCGTCAAGGGTTCGATCAAGAACAAAAAAAGTGAAGTTACTGACTCTCTTTTTGGCACGATGACCCCGCATCAAATTCGATTGATTAAAGATTGTTGGGAGCATATCGAATACTTAGAGAAGTCCATTGCTCGGTTGGAAGCCGAAATTAACGATCACTTGGAGCCCTATCGGACGGAGTACGAACTGCTTCAGACCATTCCAGGTGTTAGCGAACGAACAGCTGCAGCACTCCTTGCAGAAATCGGGGCCGATATGGAGCAATTTCCATCCGCAGATCACCTTGCCTCTTGGGCTGGCGTAGCACCCGGCAACCACGAGAGTGCAGGCAAAAAAAAAGTACAAAAAGCGTAAAAGGCAATCCTCATGCAAAAGTGACACTATGCGAAGCGTCTTGGGCAATCGCTCGCTCACGAAACACGGTCTTGGCAACAAAGTTCTGGAAGATTGCTTCACGACGAGGAAAGAAAAAAGCTTGCATTGCCATTTCACGTAAGATACTTATCATTGCTTACCACATGCTGAAGAACAAACAAATTTACATCGAAGGTGGACCACAAGCACCACTCATGCAGATCAACTAACCTTACAGCATTGACGAAACATAGCGATTTTAAACAAGGCCCCTTCAAAGAAGGTGGACCGGGCATCTTATGGTCATTTCTCAGAAAATTGCTGCTTTTTAAAGACGATAATCGTTCATGAGTGCGTTTGGATTTTCACAGAAAAAAGAGTATGGCTGACCATTTGTCCAAGCTCAGTAAGGACGAGTTGGTCGCGCTTCTTGTCCATTTCTCTAACGAAATCACGGAAGTAGAGCGAGCGCTCTCGCTGAAATTTATGGACGCCGGTGAGAAGGAAAGTGTAAACCATTTTAAAAAAATGATTCGTAACTCTATTAAACAAAACTCTGATCGTTCTGGGTTTGTTGCTTATCGGAATGTTCCCAAGGCTGTCACGGGTGCCGAACAAATACTGAATAAAGCGGAGGAAGCGCTGGATAGCGGAAATTACGTTCGTGCTGCTGAAATTAATTTTTGCATTATCCATGAGATGGGAGATTTGCTGCAGATGTGTGATGATTCCGGCGGAATCGTCGGAGGTATAATTCAGGAATGTCTAAACAATATTCATCGTATATCAGTTCAACTAGAAAATAGCTCCTCTAAGGATAGAGCCGTCCTATTTCAACGAGTTCTCAAAGAGGTGCTCCATCCGAATACAAAGGGCTGGAATGAGTGGCAATTGTCTCTTCTGGAAAGTGCAAGTTATTTGATGGCCACTTCTGCGGAAAAGGATTTATGGGGTGAGTTGATCGCTAAATTAGAGGCGCATGAAAAAAGTCAATCCTTCTCCGGTACTTTTTTTACAGAGCATGCAGCTATACTTCGATACCAAGTCATTCAGAAGTTTGAAGGTGACAGTGTAGCATTGCAATTTTTACAAGACCACCTCGACAATCCGCACTTTCGCAAAATGGCGATTGAAGATTCTATCAAGAGACAGGAATTTGATCGAGCGTTGGAGCTTGCCGAGCAAGGAGAACAACAAGACGCTGAAAAAGGCTACCGCGGTCTTGTTAAACAATGGGAGGAGTATCGCTTCGAAATTTATGGGCATACTCGTCAAGTGGATCTTCAAAAGAAGCTTGCAGAGGAATTCGCAGTGTCAGGGGATTATCATTATTATATGATGTTAAAAGAATTATACAGCAGAGATGAATGGGAAGAGGCATATGAGAGGTTATTAGCCAAATTGGAAGACGAATACAACAGGAATTGGCGAACGGAGTCCTTATATACCCGTGTGCTTATTGAAGAGAAGGAAACGGAGAAATTACTGAATTATGTCCGAAAGAACAAGCGGACGGTACTGGACTACTATCCATACCTCGTAAGTAAATATGCAGAAGAGGTCTTTGATTTATTTACACAAACCATCTCAGAGGAAATCGCCCAGGCTTCCAATCGAAAACAGTATCAGAAAGGATGTAGAATGATTCGTGATCTCATGAAAGCAGGCGGGGCAGCCCATGCGGAAAAGGTTATTGAACAGTTGTGCACCACTTATCCCAATCGGCCTGCTCTTATCGATGAGCTGCGGAAGATTAAACGAGTCTGATTCGGGGGATATCCAATGTGACTACACCCGTAGAAGCCTGTGAGGCGTGGGTCATTCGGTATAATTTACATGGTAAAACGGTCTTCGATAAGTCCAGCGGTATGATGTCAAGTCCCTGATTGATGAGAATTGGAAAATTTCCTTGGCGTGCAGCAGGATCAATCCCAAAAAAGGTATCACCAAACTAGACCCAGTCGAAAATTAAGTAAAATACCATAATTTAACTGGGAATTAGAGAAGAAAATTCATGAGCCAAGGCATTATTGCTCTGTCGGCTTCACCTTCCTTCTGGGCGTATAGAGTTGGTCGTTGCGTAGCAGCACATCGACCAGACGCACAAGTTTTCTTGCCGTTAAGACGAGGGCACGTTTGTGTTGATGCTTAGGGACTTCATTGAATTTCTTCCGGTAGTACTCCCCGAATTCCGGGTCGCGGTTTTTTACCGAGTTGGCAGCTTCAACAAGGTAGTAGCGAAGGAATCGGTTGCCGGAACGAATGCGCTTTGTATCTTCCGCCTCGAAGGAGCCGGATTGGTGCTTGCGCCACGTCAGACCCGCATACTTGGCCAAGGCGGCTTGATCCGTGAAGCGGTCGATGTCGCCGATCTCGGCCAGGATGCCTGCGGCATAGACCCGATCAATGCCCGGAATGGAACGGAGGCACTGGCTGCTGGAAATGCCGTCTAAAATGCGCTCAATCGCCTTGTCGAGCTCTTTAAGCTGACTCTGGATGCTCCGGATCGACTGAATTGAGGTGCCCAGCACCAAATCAATGGAATCCTCGACAACCTTCGAGAGACGGTACGAGGCCCGAGCCGCCTTTTGAATACAGCGGGCGACGTGTTCGGGATCGGGGAAACGATTTCTCCCCTTGTCCTTGAGATAGTCAGCCAAACGGGCGACATCCATATTCGCCATCTCATCCAGACTATACTTTTCCGAGAGCATTTCCATGATGGCATGGCCGAACACGGAACTGTCCACCTCCGCGCGAAAAGCATTGCACTTGTAGAACAGATTTTGCAAAAAGTATTGCTTCTCGCGGGTAAGGTTGTGTACGAGATGGAATCGCATGCGAGTGAGCCGCTGCAAGGCGATGTACTGTTCCTGCATCACGATAGTCGTCGTGAGTCTGCCAAAACGCAGGCGGTCTGCAATGATCCAGGCATCGATGCGATCGGTTTTGTCCAGGTCGGCATAAGCGTCTTTGAATTTGTTAATCAGCTTCGGATTAATGGTGAACACCTTGGCATTCAATTGTTGAAGGGCCTCATCCTCATGCAAGTACATGGCTGGATGCCAACTGTAGACGGATGTGGCTTCAAGCCCGATATGAACCTCAGAGCAGGCTGTCTTGACCGCAGCAGAAATGATGCGATCCCGCAAGTAAGAAGCGCCGTGCAGATTGTTGGTGGTCTTGAAGGTCTCCAGGGTGTCGCCATCCGATTTCATCAAACAGGCTTCCAGTTCTTCGGAACTGACGTCAATACCGACAAAAAGCTTCAAGAGAATTCCTCCTTTCTATAAGGGATTCAGGGAACGGACTCTCCGGACTGTCTCCGGCGCACTCGCCGATCAATCACCCTCGCATATGAGAACACGCTTCGGTTCACGAGCTGCCCCGACGCTGCTACAGTCGGGCATGAGTTGCCGAAGGGAACAGCCAGCGGGTAAGAAGTGCAAGCGAGTACCGGAGAAACAGACTTAAAAAGTAGATTGGACTACAGGAGGGAGACGAATTTCCCCGAATGGAACCCTAAGTTCCATTGTCCAGAGACATTCCGGAAAGTCCAGTCCCCATATTAATTTTCAATGTGCAAGCTGGAAATTTTGAAGGCATTCTATGTTTCTATAAAGGACTGGAAAAAGACTCAAAACTGCCTTCAGGAAATACTATACGAGGAGGCTCTAACATGAACACCAAGGACTGCTCCTCTTTGAGCAGTCCTCGCAGCTAATTCAAAAAGTTATAGTGGCTCTCCAAGACCCTCCGCCTTGCGTACATGTGTAAGTGCCTGTAACCGTTCTGCCGTCCCCAGCGATGGTGCCGGTGTAGTCGCAGTTATTTCCATCGCTGCTGTTTCTACGCAAAACCTGGACGTTGTTGCCGAATATGTTGATCGTCAATACAGCCGTAATATCCGGTGCTCCAGGCATAGTCCATCTTGCATCGAAAATGTTGGTGTTTCCCCGGCGCCGCCACACCCCATTCCAGCCGCCTTCTTGTTCATACCAGACCCTGCCCAAATCGATTCTCGCGCGCCGAATGATTGTGGCCGTCCAAGTGCCTCCTCCTCGGATACATCGATAAGTCCCGCTAACCGTACGCCCATCTCTGGAGAGTGTTCCTGTGTAGGCACAGTCATTTCCGTCGCTGCTGTTTTGCCGGAGGACAAAAACAAAATTTCCGAATATATAGATCGTTAAAACAGCTGTTATAGCCGGAGCTCCAGGCATAGTCCATCTGGCATCGAAGATGTTGCTGTTCCCCCGCCTGCGCCACACCCCGCTCCACGGGCCTTCTTGTTCATGCCATTCAATGCCCAAATCTTGCTGTCGAAATGGGACGCCGGATATGTCGGAAGGATAATCAAGTTGATAATACCCATCAAATTGACCGTAACCATACGGGTCGTAACCGGATGGAGCGTAATTGGATTGACCGAAATCGTATTGATACATTGATTTTTCTCCTTCGTTGTAACTATTTTACATTATATTATGCTGGGGATTCGCCTATGGTACCTACAGCCGCCTATTTTGGGCATTCATACACTTTCGATAAGGGAACAGAATCGGCGGCAGCGGTAATAACCGGTTAACTTATATATATCGTTAATCAGATTAATTATCTGCGTGAAGCCACCGAAGCCATGTAACTATCGGTAGTCTAGCCAGCCGATAGCAGATAGTCGTCTGCTTCAGCGTAAATTTTCGAACAGGGGTTCGAATCCCCCCCGTCTCCACCATGAAAAACCCGACTGCATGAGGTCGGGTTTTGCTTTACTCCTTCGTATTTTCTGTTAGAATGTTATTAAGTTATTACATTAGTAAGGTATAATTTTGTACGCTTGGATCATACTATGAGGAGAGAACATTATGATGAATGGTGTGGTCAATATGGAAAAAGACCGTGACACAACGAAGAGGACTCGATACGCTCGCAAAATAGGCCGAATGGGCAATAGTTTAGGGATTAGTTTACCAAAGAGACTTGCAGAAAAAATGAATGTTACACAGGGTGACGAGATTGAATTTTTCGAAAATGACCAGGGAGAAATCGTCATCAAAAAGGTTTGGAAATCGAATTTGCCTGAACATGTGCGGCCTGAAGTGTTAGAAGCATTTTATGATGTTTTTCATGAGGATAAGGACATATTTAATGACCTAAGGGACCGATAAATGGTAAAGTATTTGACTAAAGAAGAAGTGGTGGCCGGACACTACTTCATGATGAAGCAGATGCGCGATATGGAACAAGCGGGCGTTAAAGATCATTCTCTTCTTGAATCTGCCGTTTATAGGCCGGAGCAAAGTGTATTTGGCGAGGATGCGTATCCAACATTATTTGAGAAAGCAGCTGCGTTGGGTGATTCTTTGGCTAAAAACCATTGCTTTCATAATGGCAATAAACGAACGGCTTATTTATCTGTAAAATCATTCCTTAAAATTAATGGCTATCATCTAAAAATGGAACGGGAATTTGCGGTGAATTTCATGGTAGACATTGTGAATGGGAAATATTCTATTGCAGATATGGCTCAAATTTTTGCAGAAAATTGCATCAAAATGTAAGATGGGGCGGCGGGGATATCTAGCTGTTTATTTGACGATTACGGAAGCAGCGCAGACCTGTATTCTTAATATCATTAAAGGCCGGTTGTACCCGGATAGAAAAACGATGAATCCGACTTATGAGCCGTATTCGACCAAGCAATATCCACAACGATATTTATACGGCGGTTGATTTCACGGAAATAGTAGGGGCCGGCTTGCCAACGATCTATCATGTGGAATATACCATCGAGAATTATCGCATTATCGAACCGGTTATTTCGTAACGCTACCGCGAATGGAAGCGACGCAATCATTCCAGAACACTTTAGATTATTTTGAAAAGGGGTTATATCCCCTGCCAATCGCTTGTATGGTACCGTCAATTTCGTCCTCTATGACGCCTTTGGCGGTACTTTTGCGTTCAAAGAATGTTGCCCCTGTACGTTTGCCGATTCCGAACAACCCGTGTATTTTACCCAAATTCACCATGCAGCCAATTTGCTCGAAATGAAACCTCCCTCCCCATTTTCCTGTATTATAAGATAAGATGGAATTTTTGCGAGGGGGAGCGCAGCATGGGAATCTTGTCGAGGTTCAGGGATATTATGGCCAGCAATGTGAATGCTTTTTTGGATAAGGCGGAAGACCCGGAGCAGACGATTGATCAGTATATGCGGAGCTTGAACCAGGACCTGGGCAAGGTGAAGGCGGAGACGGCTTCGGTGCTGGCGGACGAGGGAAGGGCTCGCAGGGCGTTGGATGAATGCAATGCCGAGATCCGCAAGCTCCAGCGTTACGCGGAGAAGTCCGTGGAAGCCGGCAAGGAAGAGGATGCGGTCAAGTTTCTCGAGAGGAAGGCAGCGCTGGCAGGAAAGCAAAGTGAATTGCATACGGCCTATGAATTGGCTTCGGCCAACGCCGCAAAGATGAAGCAAATGCAGGAGAAGCTGGTGTCGGATATCGGCCGGCTGGAAGCGCGGCATGCGGAGCTGAAAGGGAAGCTGGCGGCTGCGAAAATAAATTCAGGCGGCTCTTCCCCGGGCGATGTCAATGCCTCGTTCGATGCCCTGGAGGAGAAGGCGAATCGCGCCCTCGATGAAGCGATGGCTCTGGCCGAGCTTCGGGCAGGAGCGAAGGAAGACGATCTGGATGACCTGATTGCGCAATTGGAGAAGGACATGCGCAAGAATGCAAAACCGTCCACCAATGCGGAAGATGAATTGGCTGCACTCAAAGAGAAAATGAACAAGAAGGAATAAGGGCTTCTTTGTAATAGGGGTGAGCAGATGCCGGTTATCGAATATAAATGCCCGAACTGCGGCAGCGGGATGGAGTTCAATGCGGAAACGGGAATGCTAGCCTGCCGCAGCTGCGGAAGGGAAGACAATATCGAGCAACTTCCCGATCCTTTGATGAAGCAAGTGTTTTCGGATGAAGATAAGACCAAGGAATATCACTGCAATAGCTGTGGTGCCGTCATTATGACCGACGCGGAGACGAGCGCAACGAACTGCAGCTTCTGCGGCTCGGCTGTCGTGCTCGGCGATCGGCTGACCGGGGAGCTGGCACCGGCGAAGATTATTCCGTTTTCCATCAGCAAGGAACAAGCGATGAAGGCGTTCCGCAAATGGTGCCGCGGCGGCCTGGTGACGCCACGCGGGTTTATGACGGCGGATCGAATCAAAGGAATCACGGGGTTGTATGTGCCGTTTTGGCTGTATGATCTGCATAATGAAGTCGAGGCGTATGCCCGGGCCACGAGAGTGAGCACGTATACATCGGGAGATTACGAGTATACCAAAACGGATTATTATGATATATATCGAGAAATCCATCTCGATTACGTAAGGGTGCCGATTGATGCATCCAAGAAAATGAATGATGAACTGATGGATAAATTGGAGCCTTTTCCTTATCATAAGCTGGAAAGCTTCAAGACGCCGTATCTGGCCGGTTACATTGCCGAAAAGTACAGCTATAACGAGGAACAACTCTACCCCCGGGTGAAACATAAGGTAGAAGAATATATCCACTCTTATATTAAATCTACGGTGTCGGGATATACGACCGTGAGCTATACCGATGTCGACATTGATACCGAACTGGAGCGTGCCGATTATGTCCTGCTTCCGGTATGGATGGTGAACTACGACTACAATAAAAAGGAGTACACGTTTGCCATGAATGGCCAGACGGGCAAGGTGGTCGGCAAGCCACCGATTAGCAAAGGGAAAGTGGCCGCATGGTTTGCCGGGATTTCGGCCGCCTCCTTCCTCGTCATGCACACGGTGTCCTCCTTGATTTTGGGAGGTGGATTGTGGTGAGAAGGAAGAGAGCGACCCTCGCCTTCCTGTTCTTCTTCCTCATGATGCTGGCCATCCCGATGGATACCATTGCGGGCGAAGCGGCTGCCACGAAGGAAAAGCAGTTGATTTTCGATACAGCGGAGCTGCTTACTTCGCAGGAGGTTGAAGAGCTGAACGCGTTGGCGAATCAATACGGAGCTGAGAGGGAAACGGACTTTATTATTGTTACGATCAGCGGCCCGGAAGCTTATGACGTGAAGAAAATGACACAGGATTTCTACGATAATTATGGACCCGGCTACGATAAGCCGCATGGCAATGCCGCCATTTTGATGGTGGATATGACGCATCGGGAAGTGTACTTGGCCGGATTTTATAAAGCGGAGACCTATCTCGATGATGACAGAATGGACAAAATACGAAGCAAGATATCCTCGTATATGTCAGACGGCGACTATAAGCTCGCCTTTCAAAAATATATCCAATTAGCACATAAATATATGGGATTCCGTCCAGGGGTGAACCCGGATAATCTCTTGTTCAATACGTGGGTGCAATTAGGGATCGCGGTGGTCATCGGAGGGGGCATCGTTACCTTGATGGTCCGTCATTCCGGCGGCCGGGTTACTGTGAATTCCCGGACCTACGAGAACGCCAGCACTTCGGGCGTGGTCGCTCACGAGGACAGGTATCTTCATACCAGCACCACGAGACGGAAGATCGAACGGAGCAGCAGCAGCGGCTCAAGCGGCGGAGGCGGAGGAACCCCGTCAGGGGGCCATTCGCATAGCGGCAGCAGAGGATCGTTTTAGAGAATTAGCGAAAAGGACGGGATGAGGATGGGATTCTTCAGAAATCAATTTGCGAATGTAGTCGAGTGGGAAGAATTTCGAGACGATATGATTTTTTGGAAGTGGAGCAACCGGGAGATTAAAAAAGGTTCCAAGTTAATTATCCGCGCCGGGCAAGACGCGATTTTCGTAAATAACGGCAAGATCGAAGGAATTTTCAAGGATGAAGGGGAGTATAACATTGATTCGGATATCATCCCGTTCCTGTCGACGTTAAAAGGGTTCAAATTCGGTTTCAACAGCGGGATGAGGGTGGAGGTCCTGTTCGTGAACACGAAGGAGTTCACCGTCCGTTGGGGAACGCAGAATCCGGTTCTGATCCCGTCTCCGCAGCTTCCGGGCGGCATGCCTATTCGCGCCAACGGCACGTTTAATTTTAAAGTGAATGACTACGTGACGCTGATCGATAAGGTGGCCGGGATGAAGGACAGCTATCTGGTGGAGGATGTGAAAATCCGGATTACTTCCGTGCTGGACCAGCTCTTGATGAAGTGGATCAGCCGGGAAGGGAAGGACATGTTCAACCTGCAGGCGAATGCTTCCGATATTGCCGCAGGCATTCGTGAAGATCTGGATATGCAAGTAATGGACAACGGTCTGACGATTACTGGCTTTCAAGTGATGAGCTTCAATTATCCGCAAGAAATTCAAGATATGATTACGAAGACGGCTTCCCATGAGATGATCGGCAATCTGCAGAAGTACCAGCAGGTGTCGATGACGGACGGCATTGCCTCCGGCCGCGTCAAAGGCGGCGGCGCCGCTTCGGACATGGCAGGCATGATGATGGGGATGAACATCGCCAATGAAATGATGAAAAATATGAATCAAAACCAAAAGCCTGCGGCCGAGACATCGCCTGCCGTTTCCTCTCCTGCGGAAGGCAACAAAAAGCCGAACTTCTGTCCGAACTGCGGCACCAAAAACGAAGGAGCCAACTTCTGCCCGAATTGCGGCCACAAGCTGAACTGACCCGGGCCATCCAAAAGCCGACCATGCAAGGTCGGCTTTTTTAGGCTTTGGTGCCGCCAAAACAGGCTACAGCTCATCCGCAAGGCCAAGCAAGGCGATGCCGGCAATGACCATGACAATAATCGCGTATTGCTTCTTGTTCAGCCGCTCCTGGAGAAAGATTCGGGACAGGATGACCGAAAAAATGCTGTAGGAAGCAATTAGCGGCGCCGCAATGATGGCGTTGCTGGACATGGCGAATACATAAAAGAACTGCCCCGTTGTTTCAAATAGGGCGGCATATCCTTTCACCCGTTCCTGGAATAGGCGGAACGGTTGTTTTTTAATAAATCTAAGATATGTAAAGGCCAGAATGGCGCAAATGAAAAAGGTGTATTCATAAGCGAGCAGAGCAGCGTCTTCGCTGATTAGACTCAGCTCATCCAAATAAATCCCGTCGGCAAACGTTCCGAGCCCGTCGATGATGCAGTACAGAATCGGGAAGGTGATGGCCATGAAGCCGATTTGATATTTTTGATCGATCGCGGATAAGCTGTTCTGAAGCGCCTCGCGTTCCGCCCTCTTTTCCAAAATGGCAATGCCAATCACACCGGCGGTAATGATGGTTATGCCTAAAATTTCAACGATGCTCAGCTCGTGGGTGAAGAAAATAAACAATAATATGGCGGTGACGGCTCCTGAAGAATTTTGTACGGGAGATGCGATGGACAGCTCCATATACCGCAAGCCAATGTACCCGATCGTCATCGACAGGATGTAGAGCGCCGATACCGGCAAATAGCGAACGAGATCGATCGGATGAAAGTTAATTCCTTTGATGAACAGATAAGCGGTGGCGTGAATTCCCATAACCAATCCGACCATAATGACGATTTTAATATGGCTGAACCGATCATGAGGGTCGCTGCCTTTTTTATAAAATAAATCAGCGCCTCCCCAAGCCAAAGCGGTTATTACCGCAAATAAAAACCACATGACTTCGCTCCCCTTGTTACATATTTCACATATAGTATAAGCTCTATCATTATAAAGACTTCGCTTTGAATGTCAAGAGCAAGAGATTGCAATTCAGGTCAAATATAGAGGAGACGAAGCAGGTTTATCAGCGTCATTTCCCGGAGGGATACGGTTATGCCGTGCTGCGTCCGGTGAAGAAACGAAACTAAAATCACGAAAGCGAAAACCGGCAGAGAAAGACTGCCGGTTTGATTCACTCAAAATATCGAAGGTACACATCCTCCAAATTCGGCTTTACCGTTCGGGATTCCATATGCTCCAAGGGTTCATCGTGAACGATTCTCGCCCAGATGCCGCTTGAATCGCTCGTAATCTGGCTAACCTTGAAGCGGGACTGCACCTCGGCAAGCTCAGACTCTGTGACGCGCACCTCATGGACTTTTCCTTCCATGCCGGCCAGGATGCGTGCAGGGTCGTCTTTGACAAGAAGCTTGCCTTCCTTCATCAGAAGAATTTGCTTCGAGATGAACTCGATATCGGACACGACATGGGTCGCGATCAGCACAATTTTGTTCATGGCGATGGTCGATATGAAGTTGCGGATGCGTATACGTTCTTTTGGATCAAGCCCTGCGGTCGGCTCATCCAGGATTAAAAGCTTTGGATCATTCAATTGCGCTTGAGCGATCAGAATACGCTGCTTCATTCCGCCAGAGTAGGCGCCAAGCTTCGTATCCGCATCCTTGCGCAGATTGACGATGTCCAGCAGTTCATCGATAGTTTCTCTAGCCTGCGGGGCCTTGATCCCTTTGAGAGCGGCGATGTACCATAGAAATCTCCGGCCCGTGAAATGATGATAAATTCCTTGCTGTTGAGGCATGTATCCTAAAATATTCCGATACTCCTTGCCGAGACGAGAGATGATCTGATCGTTATATCGAATCTCTCCTTCATCCTGCTTCAACTGATTCGTAATCAGATTCATGAGCGTAGACTTGCCTGCGCCATTCGGACCCAATATGCCGTATATTCCAGGGGAGAACTCGGCACTGAAGCGATCTAGCGCCGTTTTGCGCCCTTTGTTATAGCGCTTCGTTACACGATCAATAGTCAGTTCCACGGTCAGTCCCCCTTCTGAGTGAAGCTATTGAATGTCCGCCATGCGCCAATGCCGCATCCGATGCCAAGAAGAAGCAGCATTCCATAATACATGCTCATGTTCAGCGCATATTGTGATGTTGGAAAGGCGTGATACAGTTGAAAAAGAAGATTGAAGGATATGCTGCCGATTGGTTTCCATCCCATATACTGCAGACCAAGCGGGATGACCACGATAGCGGTTGAAATTAGCAGCAGGATCGCTTGTCTGCGGACAAGCACCGCCAGGAATAGCACAACATGAACGAGCAGCAGCACGCCTCCAATCTGGAGCACGCCCATCAGGAGAACATACTGCAGGATGCTCAACGATCCCTCTACATGCCCGAGCACTTCGATGCTCTGAACCGGAGCCTGCCAATCGATGTCAGGGTAATGCCTTAGCAGATTATAGAACTTCGGTATCTGAAGCAGAAGGAGCAGGAAGACGCTGTACAGATAGGCAACGGCATGCTTGGAAAGGAACAGTTTCCCCCGGCCGTGTCGGGTGCTTCGCAGGATAGCCATCATGCCATACCTGTAATCAAGGGCGAACAACGGGCTAAGCCCGGCCAGCAGCAAGATGGTATATAACAGTCCGTCCTCCAGATCCGCCTGCTTCCGATTGAACAGCGCATCGGATGAGATGATATTCACGAAGCTTCCCGTAATTCCACGGTCTTCCTGCAGCCTTAACAAGTAATCCCTCTGCTCCTCAATGTACTGAAATGCTTTCGCCTGCTTGGCGAACTCCTCCAGCTTCACCTTTTCCGTATTATAGACCGTAAAATCAATGCTGCCGGACGTATATTGTTCATACCAATAAGCGAACTGCCGCGGCAGATCATCATATTTCGCCCTTTCTTCCTGGAGGAAGTTCAGCTTGTCTTCATTTATTGCGCCACTGATATGATTCAAATAGCGGTTATATACGATGGAATCGTAATCGAACCTTCGCTCATCCCAATCGATCTGCTGGTATACGATAACTCCGGCGAGGACCAACAGGAGAATGCTTTTTCCGGAGATGAACGATTTAAATCCTTCATGCACCAATAGGGAATTCGTACGCCGCAGCTTGAACCATGCCCCGTGCAGTCTTCTCCGCCAGCGATCCCATGGAAGCCGAGAGCCGATCCCTGCATCGGACACATAAAGCCAGGCGCATAGTACGGGCAGCAGCATCATCACAGCCCCGCCGAGCCAATACGTCAATGCCGTCTTCTTCACCGGGTAACCGAACACATTCAGGTTGCGATAATCCGCAAGAAGCTGAAAGGAATCGTAGAATGCAACCACGTTCATATATTTGAACATATTCAGGTATGAATTCGGATGAATCACGGAATAGCATAGAAAGCTGATGCCTAACAACGCCCCTGTCGCCAGGTAGACTCCTCCGGCCCGGCGAAATAATAAGAACAAGGCGGCAAGCATCCAGGCAAACAAGAGGTTGGCCGCCACCTTCAGCAGCAGATACAGGAGCAGGAACTGTCCTGCTGTCAATGCTTCGACTGCACCCTGGAATGACGGCATCGATTGGATATAACGGTGGAGGTCTCCAAAGCCATAGAGCTGCTCGCTTATCACCAAAATCGATCCATGATATAAGACGGTTAACAGCACGGTCAGCAGGCTCAGAACAACCCATTTGGCTCCCCATAGGTCAAGCAGACCGTTGCGCGTCGAACGGATGAGGCGGTTCAGCCCTTCTTCCTTCTCAACCTGGAACAAAATGATACACAGCAAAAACAAGAGCGCGGCAAGGCACATATCCGTGGACTGCAGCCGCGTGCCTGAGGTGAGCCCTTCTTCCAGTCCCAACTGCAGCGGCAAGCCGCGGAGCGGTTCAAAGTCTTGTACCGTCTTCCCAATATTGCGGTAAGAGTAAGTTCCCTCCTGATAAAAAATCGACACGGATAGCATTTCTTCCGCTCGAGTGCCCATTTCATCCATCGTCCGCCGATATTGTTCCATATGCTCGTATTGCTTTTTGATTCGTTCGATGAGATATAAATCTCGGCCAATCAGATCCGGATTGCCTGCATAAGGGCTTTGCCTATACTGCTTATACTCCTGAGGATGGGCCTGCTTGGCTTCATTGATGGCTTGATCCCAGATCTCTTCGGCAATGGTTCCTTCTTGGGCAAATGTGCTGTATAAAGCCAATAAATCCGCTTGTCTGGCGGCTACTGCCAGCCCCTCATCGGTTGGCAAGCTTCGATATTGCTGTTCCAGGCGTTGATACTCGTCTCTATGTTGAATCAGAGCTATTTGGTCCCGGAACTGCGTATTATAGTAGAACAGCCCATTGCCGATCAGCAGCAGGACGGCCAGAAGGGCGAAGACTCGTCTATGCCACACCTTCAACAGCTCATATCCGATTAATGTCATGAGGAACTCCTTGCATCAATGGCATTGTGAAGGTTTAACGGAGCTTTGTCTCCAACAAAGTTTTTAGTTTAGCCTGCCCTGACTCAATCTCTCGTTTGTCCAAATACAAGATGGAACTCTTATCCGATTGCTCGTTATGGGCAAACATATAGCGATCGTCACCTGGAAGCATTTCAATATGTTTAGAAAAAGGAGATAAATCGATCTTATGAACCAGAGTATTATCTTTGAAAATGGATAGCTGAACCGGGACGTCTGGAGCATATTCATGGACATACCCGCCTATTGGCTGAATATAAGTATATGACGAATCCTTGTAAATATAGGAAATGATAGGCGGGTGATCGATCTTAACTTCTTCGATATAATTCCCTTCCAGGTCAGACGAGTATTTCTTATGCGTTCGCTTGTCCAGTGGATCGCCATAGAAATAAGAGAAGTATAGCCTGTTATTAGCGATGCTGCGTAAGCTGGATAACCCGCCATCTCCGCGATCCCATAACGTTGTGACTTGACCATTCTGCAGATCATAGCGTTGTGTTTCATAGCCTGTCTCGTTAAATACGAGCCAGTATAATTGCGTTCCATATGGAATGATATCGGTTATCTCATTCACTTGATCAGATGCGTGGTAAATCAATTCGGGATCTTGCTTCAAATTATCAAGGCTCGCTTTGAAGACATTAACTTCCAGGTCGTTCTCTCTGCTCCCGTCTGTCGTCGTATAATAAAGATAGCCCCGGTGAATGGCCAGCGATCTGGGTGTGGCTTCAAAGGTTTTGATGACTTTTCGATTTTGTCCGTCCGGATCTAGCCTGACGAGCGTCCAAGTATTATCGAACCTCGAGCGTTTGCTTTCTCGATCCAAGTAGCTTTCTAACACATAGAGATGCGTATCATAATATTGTAAAAACTGAGGCGGCTTGGATGATGAAAATGTAACGAACGCGAAGCAGTTTTCTGTAGTCGGAATATCCATGCATTGATTGTCAGGACGATTATCCAGAAGAATGGGCTTTGTTCTCTCTTTGTCCATATAATAAATAAGTTGTTCATGAAGGAAGTAATATCCCGTCTCTGATCGGGTTATCTTCAAACCATACCCTTGTTTATGAAACATAAATGGATAATCCCATTCCAAGTGATACTCATTGTCGTCTGGAAATTTCTTGCTGGAACACCCTGATACAAGCAGCAGACATAGCAGCAGGGTAAAGGAAATGTATTTCTTCATCACGGTATCCTTTCTCTAGCTATTGCAGTTATGTGACGATAAAGAGATAATGCCTTGGGGAAAGTGATCCGTTCCCCTTCCCCCAAGGCTAAATCGTTAATGTAAAATATTACTAGTAGTCAACCGACGTAGTATCTTCCCATGTAGCTGAACCTACTTCCGCCTTATGCTCTGCAGTTGCGGATACTGACAATGCAGGCACGTATTGTGCTTTGGCGGTAGCCGAGACTCCGGGATGCTTCTCATAAGCCGAAGCTGTTGAAGAGCGAGTCACGGTTGCATCTCCATGCTTGTAGTAGTAAGTTACTTTAACATAAGAGTAGCAATTGCTGCCTCCACATGTGGTTTGCCCCGATGCGCTGTCACTGTAAATTGTTACCCTGCCAGAAGTATCATTATTTCCGGCTTTACCCGTCGTATAGGACTTGGCGTACGCCCCGCTAGCAAATAACATCGATGCTGCCAGTACAGAAGTTGCAAGAGCTAAACATTTTCTGCGGTTAAGCTTCAAGAGAATCACTCCCTAATCAGTTATTAGGTGATTTGCAAGTGATTTCTTATGATGCTCCTACCATTATTCGGCCGAATTAGTATTACAAACACCACCTGATACATATATTACCACATAATATGTTTATATGTAATAAGAATTTAAGCGCTTCTCATAATCTTCTACGTCACCTGATGCCGCTGGAATACGCGCCGGGTCACCAAGACAAGGACTCCAGTGACGGCGAGGACGCAGCTTAATTATACGTTTTTGCTATGTCACCGTGCATACCGGCTCTTTATCGTTTTGATATATTGATTATCGGGTCAACGACTGGTGTCGAGGAGGGAATCGATGGTGAGTTTGGAAGCGGCGCAGGAGTTATATTTGAAATTATTGAAGAAAACCGATCTTATTTGAAATATGGCTAGAACATGAGCCCGGAGCTACCGCCCAGAATCGATTGAACGGGCTGGACTGGCCCCCAATCGCTCACAGCATGATCGGCAGAGTACGGATGAATCAACTTCATGAGAGCATGAAGTCCGTTAGTCAAGATCGGGTCGAAGGGGGATTTTATCGAGACTGGCGTCTGGAGAGGCGGAGCCTGCATCTTTATGAGGGGATTTTTGAAGGCTTACGGAATTACGGACAAGCGGGTATGGGTAGCCGACTCCTTCGAAGGCTTGCCGCCGCCGGACGTGGAGAAGTATCCGGTCGATGCCGGGCTTGAGCTTCATACCGTCGATTATCTGAAAGTATCTATGGAAGAGGTCGCCCTTAATTTTCAGAAGTACGATCTGCTTGATGTCAGGGGCGGCTACATCATTATCGACGACTATGCCATCAGCTGCTGTGCTGCGGCAGTACATGACTTCAGAAACCTCCATCAAATTCAAGATCCGCTGATTCAGATTGACTACTATGGCGCATATTGGAGAAAGTCCAAATAAACAGGATGGAAGCGAGAGCTGGTATCTCATCCATGACGGTGTACCAGCTTTTTGCATAGTCACAATGAATATTCGCTATAGCTTCAGCGTATGTTTTCGTTCCAAGCGACGCAAAAGCTTTCTCGTGATGAGGTACGAGATGATAACGGAGATCACCAAGGATAGCGGGAATCCAGATTGCGGTGCCTCTACGGAGCGAAGGAGCGGGACGATGACCGCCTGGGTAAGGATCAGAACGACAAGAAAGCTGAGAGCGGCATGTACAAACTTTTTCAACCGGTTCACGGTTCGACCTCCTATTGCGGAATAAGACGCTTCTTGAAATGAACGCTAATCATCATTATCGGAGAAAATAGGAAAATCGTGAAGAGGAAGGAAGCGCGCGCTCAAATGACCGAACCAAAAACCGCCTCTCCTCAAAGAAGTGAGGAAAAGGCGGCTTCATGAACAATCTGTCTCCAGTTAACGCACCTTCGTAACCGGATAAGGATGCGGCAGCTCGATGCCCGCGCGTTGGACGATCGCCCGGGCCGTGTCCTGCACGCAATCGAGTATCTCGTCCTCGTCCAAGGTGAGAATGCGGCGATCCTTCATTATCCATTGTCCGTTGCACATCGACGATTCAACGTTGCTGGAATGCATGGCGTAGACAAGGGTCGAGACAGGATCATGGACCGGCAGCACGCCCGCGCTGCGCGGATTGATGATGATAAGGTCGGCCTTCTTGCCTACTTCCAGCGATCCGATCTCATCCTCCCACCCGAGGCAGCGCGCTCCGTTGACTGTGGCCATCTCCAGTACCTGCACGGCCGGAAGCTTCGTCGGCGTGAGCGTGCGGCCTTTGTGAATCAGCGCGGTCAGCAGCATCTCGTCGATCATGTCCATCCGGTTGTTGCATGGCGCTCCATCCGTAGCGATGGATACGGTAATGCCGCGCTCCAGCATCTCCGGAATGCGGGCGAAGCCGAGCACGCGCATCGCGGCCGCCGGGTTGTGCGATACCTTCACATCGTGCAGGCGGAACAGATCGATCTCCCGATCCGTCATCCATACGGTGTGAACGGCCAGCATATTCGGGCCGAGCACGCCGAGATGGGCGAGATGCTCTACGGTCGTGCGGCCGCGCTGCTCTTCCACGAAGCGGATCTCCTCCGGAATCTCCGCCACGTGCATATGGATCCCGACACCATGGCGATCGGCCAATTGCTTCGTGCGCACAATCAGCTCGTCCGAGCAGTTGAAGATCGTGCGCAGGCCGAACCAGACGCGCAGGCGTCCGTCCGCCTGGCCATGCCAGCGCTCGAACAGTTGCTCCTGCACGGCGAGCGATTGCTCCGTCGACTCCCGCCATGGCTCCGGCAGCCCTTCCGGCATATCCATCGTCGCGCGGCAGAGCACGGCGCGAATGCCTGCCTCCTGCACCGCGCGGGCGATGCCGTTCACTTCCTTGCCGCCCGCCTCCGCGAACGTCGTCACGCCCGATCGGATAAGCTCCAGGCTGCAAGCCAGCGCGGACAGATACGCTTCTTCCTCCGTCATGCAGCTCTCATAAGGGAAGACGCGCTTGTACAGCCAAGTGAGCAGATCGACATCGTCGGCAATGCCGCGGCCGAGCTGCTGCATCGTATGCACATGCGTATTGATCAGCCCCGGCATGACCGTCTTCCCGTTCAGCTCTGCCACTTCCGCGTCCGCCCGCACCACGGACGGATCGACGGCGCCTATCGCCTTGACGCGGTCGTTCTCAATCAGCACATCGCCGTTCTGGAAGACGCGGCGCTCCCCGTCCATCGTCAATATCCAGCCGTTCTTCAACCATACTTGTCCCACCGGATAATCCCTCTCTTCGCTTCTGCAGATGTATATCATCATCGTTTAGTAATTCCCAACATTCCATGTTTACGATACCAGTTTAACTGCCTCGATGTCAACAAAAACACGAACAATTATAGATTAATTTCAATTTAATGTTCGCATTTGGTAAAGAACGGGAGCGGCGGACAGCTTGTCGCGTTTTTACAATCCTTGCTGAAGGGAAGACGCTATAATCGAATCAATCACGCGGCACTATAATTGAGAGGGAGCCTTCATCCCCGAGAGCAGAGGAGTGAGTGACATGGAAGATTTGAAATACGAGTTCTATATCGGCGCCCCTGTCGACACGGTCTGGAATACGCTAATGTCGCCGGAAGGGACGCGCCAAATCTTTTTTGGGAGCGAGCTTCGGTCCACGTTCCAGGTCGGGGACAGATACGAATACGTAGGACCGGGCAATGATGGCGAAGAGACGGTTCACGTATATGGCACCGTGCTGCAATACGAGCCGAACAAGGTATTCAGCGGAACGGAGCATCCGGGCCCGTCCTATTACAGCAATCACGCCGAGCTGGAGACGAGAATCACCTTCACGCTGGAGACGGTTGGCCAGTGCACGAAGCTGACGCTAGTCAATGATCAGTGGCCGGACAATCATCCTTCCTATCCGAATGCCAGTTCCCATTGGTGGATGATTCTCTCCAACGTCAAGACGCTGGCCGAGACGGGCAGAACGCTGGATCTCGGGTGGTAGCCCGCTGCATTGCACGAGAAAAGAGAACCTTACGTGAAAAGAGCACCTGCATATCGCGGTGCTCTTCAGCATGGTTAACCTGCTTGATCACAGGTATTTACTCCGGGATTATCCGCCTTCTCACCTGGCTCCATTCCTGGATTCGGGGAGAAGCAGCGCGAGCATGCGCAGCGCTCCTCTCAGCCTGACCGGCCTCCGAGTCTTCCGCACGTAACGGTAATCGGTCAATTCCACCCCCGCATCACGTCTCGCATAGGCGAAATCATCGTCCAGCATCAGCCGGTACTCCCAGACCCGCTTTTCCCAGGAAGGAATCCGCGCCGCCATGAAGCTGTCCTCGACCGCCGGGTGGATATACGTCTCGACAACACCTTCCGGCAGTTCGTACAGCTTGCCGATGAGCATCCGCTTGAAGCTGTCATAGGTTTCTCCTTCTTCCATAAAATACGGGTGCGAGAGCAGGTAGTCGGGCAGGGGAACGCCCAGCGCATCGGCGAGGGCCACCACCTTCCGCAAGGTCTGCTGCGCCCCGGCGATGGAGGCGAGGAGATGATCCCGCTCATCGATGCGCCGGAACAGCCGGAAGGGCAGCCCCCAGCGGGAGCAGCGCCATAGGACATAGGGCAGGAAGCTTCGGCCCGTGGCCATCCCGTACAGGCTGCCCATATGATTGTCGACATGAGAGATGTCGATGCCGGCTTGGCGGACGGCCTCGTATTGGGCGTTCAGTTCCCTCTTCACGTCGGGAGCGCTCGCATTTCGTTCGAACGCTTCGACGGTGGCGTGCAAATAGCCGGAGACATCGTGCAGGGACGGCCCGCCGGTTAGGCTGCTCCAGCGGTAGCCCTCGAATTCGCTGGTCAGCGTGAGGTGCAGGCCGACATTGCGCTGGCCGGTCCGCCTGCACCATTCCGAGGCTTCCGCGAAGGCCGGAGCGGGAGGCATAATCGTGGCGGAGGATACGGCGCCTTTCTCCAGCAAGCGGATGATGGCCTGATTGGCCGCCGGACTCTGTCCGAAGTCGTCGCAATTGAGTATGAGTCGAGTGCGAATATGGCGCTGAGTCATGACGAATGGCTCCTTCCATAAGATTGGGGCTGATCATGTTGCTTGACGCCCAGAGATAGTAGAAAGGCGACAGCCAGCAGACAGAACGGCACGGCGCTGATCAAGACCCGGAACGTTCCTTCCGGGTTCGGCCCGGGGTTGTCTCCGCTCACATAGCCGAAGAGCAGGCCGACGACCCAGAACGACAGGGCGGAGATGAGACCGCTGGAGCGGGTGATGAAGCCGCCAACTGCCGTGTAGACGCCTTCGCGGCGCTGTCCCGTCTTCGCGAAGTCCCGGTCGATGATCTGGCTGCTCAGAACCGGCGGCGTCACGAGGAAGCCGGCCAAGCCGAACCCGACGAGGATGCCCGCGGCGATGCCGCTCGCGAGACCGCTGCCGAACCAGAGCGGGATGACGGACAGGCCGTAAGCGGCCATGGACAGGCGCCAGCCCCGGATGCCGCCCAGCCGGTTGACGATCCAGTACCAGACGGCGACGAGCGGGATAACGGAGACGAAGACGGAGGCCAACAGCAGGGAGACTTGGGATTCGGGAATGTTCAGCACATATTTGGCGTAAAAGGGGATCATGGAGCTCACCAGCCCGTTCACGGTCTGCGCGAACGAGTTGGCGATATTGAAGATCAAAAATTCCCGGTTCTTCAGCGTCTCGCGGAACGCTTCCTTCAGCGGAAGCCGCGGCTCTTGCTGAATGCTCATATTTTCCCGGACGGAACCGGTGCACGACAGCATGAATACGGCGAAGAGAAGGGCATAGACAAGGGACATATAGCCGAAGCCGATGAGGGCGAATAGAATCGGCGTCAGGGCAGATCCGATCAGGATGGCGGCGATCTGGAAGCCCTGCTGTATCGCGGAAGCTTTCGCTCGCAGGCGCTCCCCGCGGAACAATTCCGGGAACAGTGCCCCGTAGTTGACCCAGATGACGGTCGACACCGCTTCGAAGAGCAGGAGCGCGATGAGGAACCAGAGGAACAGGCTGTTCTGGTGCTGCGCCAATCCCGGCGGCACGGCGAAGATCATGCAGAACGTCAGCATGAACAGCGGAATGGAAGCCCAGAGCCACGGCTTGCGCCGGCCGAAGCGCGTGCGGGTGCGATCGGACCAGTGGCCGAACAGCGGCTGGTTGACGGCATCCCAGATTAGGTAGATCGTGCGGGCCAATGTAGCCAGCCCGACGCCGAGCCCCAGCTTCTCGACATAATAGTAGCTGTAGAACGCGCTGAAGGCTTGGGTCGGCACCATCATCGCGAACATGCCGAGCGCGTAGGACAGCGGGGAATTGAGCCAAGTTCCGCGCATCAGAGGCTCCTCCATTCTTGGGAACTGTCTGCCGTCTTATGGGACGTTCGCAGAACCGCTCCCATTCGGCGTGGAATGAAACCGCTACTTACGTATGTATGCGGCCGGAGCGCGAATTAGAATGAGATTAAGCCTGCCGGGCGGGCGCTGCTTTCGCGGCCCGGCCTGCAAGCTCTTCCCCCGCTGTCACTGCTGCTGCAGCTTCGTAAACAACTGATCCACTTTGCCTTTATCCGGTATGAACTCCTGCGTCAAATTTCTGAGAGCCTGTTCGTTCTCGAATTGATCCAGGTCTTTGCCGTACCAGCTCTGCAATTGTTCTCTGGTGATGAGGTAGCTCCGGCCCTCGAGCTCCAGGTGGACCTGGTCGACATTCCGTACCAAGGCGAACAAAAAGGTAGCGTTGAAAATGACGGTCTCTCGAATCTCGCTTTCGTTCATCTGCGAAGCTGCCTCATTGTACTGTACCGTAATGCGGTAAGGCTTCTCGGCCGTGCTTAGCGAGAACTGCTTCAATCGGTCGCTCTGCGGAAGCATCCCCAGAATGCTGCCGATGGCGCTGTTGTCGCCGACATAGGAATTTTTGTACTGGAAAATGTCTTTGTCTCCAGTCCCTGCGTTGCGGCTGTTCGAGTCGCAACCCGCGAGCGCCAACAACAGGACAAATAAACATTCATGAACTCTCGTTCGCAAACCTAGCATGAAAATAGCGAGGGTTTAGTGGTCGGACCTATTTCCCATACTGCTACTACATGACGCGAAACACGTTCTTTTTAATGGTGGTGTAACCCCGACAAATAAACTGTTGAGGATGAGTTCTGTGTACAAACCTGTGCTGGCTCTGTATGCCCAATCAGAGAACCGCGAACAGAAAAATGCTCAAGCTCGAATTCATCCGCCGTCATGCATTTCAGTTATGGAGGGAAGCCAAGATGGAAGTATTGCTTGAACGCTGTGCTGGAATGGACGTTCACCAAGAGACAATCGTCGTTTGTGTGATGACCACAGATGCTGCGGGGGAGGCCCACAGCGAGATCCGAAGCTTTGGAACGATGACCAAACATCTTTTCGAACTGCTTAAGTACCTGGAGTCCCAAGGCGTTACACACATCGCAATGGAGAGCACGGGAATCTACTGGAAACCTGTCTACAACATACTTGAAGGCTACTTCACCGTCGTACTGGCGAATGCGCAGCGCATTAAGAATGTTCCTGGCCGCAAGACGGATGTTTGTGATGCCGAATGGATCGCGAAGCTGCTTCGAGTCGGTCTAATTGAGCCCAGCTTTGTGCCATCCGAGGACTTAAGGGAGCTACGGGACCTCTGCCGACTTCGAAAAAAACGAATCGGCTCCCTAACAGCGGAGAAAAACCGAATCCAGAAGTATCTTGAAGCAGGTAACGTCAAGCTAGGCAGTGTCATCTCAGACGTATTCGGTGTATCCGGGCGCAGTTTGCTGCAACGCTTAATCGAAAAAGGTTACGTTGACGCGGAAGATGTTGAAGCGAGCGTCAAGGGTTCGATCAAGAACAAAAAAAGTGAAGTTACTGACTCTCTTTTTGGCACGATGACCCCGCATCAAATTCGATTGATTAAAGATTGTTGGGAGCATATCGAATACTTAGAGAAGTCCATTGCTCGGTTGGAAGCCGAAATTAACGATCACTTGGAGCCCTATCGGACGGAGTACGAACTGCTTCAGACCATTCCAGGTGTTAGCGAACGAACAGCTGCAGCACTCCTTGCAGAAATCGGGGCCAATATGGAGCAATTTCCATCCGCAGATCACCTTGCCTCTTGGGCTGGCGTAGCACCCGGCAACCACGAGAGTGCAGGCAAAAAAAAAGTACAAAAAGCGTAAAAGGCAATCCTCATGCAAAAGTGACACTATGCGAAGCGTCTTGGGCAATCGCTCGCTCACGAAACACGGTCTTGGCAACAAAGTTCTGGAAGATTGCTTCACGACGAGGAAAGAAAAAAGCTTGCATTGCCATTTCACGTAAGATACTTATCATTGCTTACCACATGCTGAAGAACAAACAAATTTACATCGAAGGTGGACCACAAGCACCACTCATGCAGATCAACTAACCTTACAGCATTGACGAAACATAGCGATTTTAAACAAGGCCCCTTCAAAGAAGGTGGACCGGGCATCTTATGGTCATTTCTCAGAAAACTGCAGCTTTTTAAAGACGATAATCGTTCATGAGTGCGTTTGGATTTTCACAGAAAAAAAATCAAAGGTCTGCTCACTTTCATCGATGATCCTCCCCGTTCGGTCTGCCCTCGATTTAGAAGGATGGCGTCATTCGAATTCCTTGTTCGTCTTCAGCAGCGTCAGAATATCTTTGGACGCGTAGCCTTTGGCGATGACAAGGACAATAATCCGATTAATTATAAATAATACAATCATTAGAAAAAATAGTAAAGAAAATGAATATAGCAGAAGCCGCTCCTGAACGAACAGCAGGCAAATGATCGCGGTGTATGCCGCGATTCCCGCGGCAACCTGGCCAAAAATACGATTAATGTTACCCGCGTATATATGTTGAATCATCCGATTCTTAAATCCGAACTGTTTTAAGATGCCCATATCTTTCTGCTGGACCTTTAAAAAGGAATGGAACGACAGCAGCACATGCGAAGCGGTCAAGAACACTAACATCTAACCCCTTATTTGTAAAGATTTATTTTTTAACGGCATGATATAATACACCCATAATTATTCCGCTCAGAGAGGTGAAGCGCATGACCGTAGAAGACATCATGAAGAAGCTGGAAGCGATGGGGTCGGAGCAGACGAAAAAGACGTTCATCCGGCATGGGGCCCCAGGCCCGCTGTTCGGCGTCAAGATTGGAGATCTGAAAAAGCTGGTCAAGGATGTGAAGAAGGATCAGGCGCTTGCCCGGGCGTTGTACGAGACAGGCAACAGCGATGCGATGTATTTGGCCGGACTGACGGTGAACCCGAAGATGATGGACAAGGAGACGCTGCAGGCTTGGGCGAAGAAGGCGAACTGGTATGCGCTTGCCGAGTATACGGTAGCAGGCGTGGCGGCGGAAAGCCCGTATGCCCTTGAATTGGCCCGGGAATGGATGAAGTCGGACGACGAGATGATCGCCACCTGCGGCTGGAGCACATATGCCAACTATATCTCGATTACGAAGGATGAGGACTTGGATCTGGAGGAGATCCGCCGGCTTCTGAAGCAGATCGCGGCCACGATCCATAGCGAGAAGAATCGGGTGCGCTATACGATGAACATGTTCGTGATCGTTGTCGGCTCCTATGTCCGGCCTCTGCACGAGGAAGCGGTCCGGGTGGCCGAGGCGATCGGCAAGGTGCAGGTTCATATGGGGCAGACCGCATGCAAGGTGCCGGATGCCGTGCCTTATATTGAGAAGACGGTCGCAGCCGGCAAGCTGGGGACCCGGAAGAAGACTTGTATTTGCTAAGGGGTGGACAGGATGGAAGCGACCGCACAGCAGGTGGCGGAATGGATGGTAGCCGAGATTCAGGCGAAGGGAGTCGTCCATCAGAGCGATGTGATTGCGTATGTGCGCGCTCATTTCGGCGAAGCGTTCGTGTTCGTGAATGAGAGGGGCAATGCGTCGTTGGACAAGGAAGTGAAGAAGGCGTTCCGGAAGCTGCATCGCGGCCGGATTGCCTGGGATCGGGACGGCTTCTGCTGGGGGTGGACATAAGCGTGGCACAGGCAAAATATTACGTCGTATGGACCGGGCACCGTCCAGGCATTTATGCAAGCTGGGCGGAATGCAAAGCGCAGACGGATAACTATAAAGATGCCAGGTACAAATCCTTTCCATCCAAGGCCGCGGCGGAGCAGGCCTATCGGGACGGCTGGCAGAAGCATTGGGGCAAGAAGAAGGACGGGACAGGCTCGCCAGCCCGGGGAAGCTCGGCTTCCAGCGCCCCGCCGGCCGAGGTGGATTACGACAGCATCTCGGTCGATGTCGGCACGAGGGGCAATCCGGGACCGGTGGAGTACCGGGGCGTGTCAACGCGGACGGGCGAGGTGTTGTTCGCCGTTGGTCCGATTCCGAACGGCACGAACAATCTGGGAGAGTTTCTGGCGATCGTGCACTCGCTGGCGTATTTGAAGCGGAAGGGCAGCAGCCAGACGGTGTACAGCGACTCCCGCACCGCCATGAAATGGGTGCGGGAGAAGAAGGTGGCCACCACCCTGGAGCGCAATGAGTCGACGAAAGAGATCTGGAATCTCGTGGATCGGGCACTTGCCTGGCTGCAGACAAACACCTATGACAACAAGGTGCTGAAATGGGACACGAAGGCATGGGGCGAGATCAAGGCGGATTACGGCCGGAAATAGGGGGACGCCAGCGGGGATGTCGAGCGTCTGAAGGCGCATGCCGCCGCGCTGATCGAGGAGGATGAACTGGATACGGCGCAAGAGATGTTAACCTCGCTCGTCTGCTGGACGGAGGCGTCCATTGCGGATTGTCTCCCCTTGCTTATGCGCCGGCGCGAGTCCTATCCGGGCATCCTCTATATGGATGCCTCCGCCGAGATGCGGGACGAGCTGATCCGGCAGGCGGATATCGATGCGGAGAACCGCAACGCCATTCTTCTCGCTCTGGCCTGGATTGGCGACGAGAAGATCGTGAAGCTGTTCCGGGAATGGCGGGATCATCCGCCGCAATGGGCAAAGGAGCTGTATATCGCGCCTGAAGCGTATGCCCGGGAAGCGGGCTGGGAGCTGACGGCGGACGATCAGCGGCGGAATTTGTACTATTCGGACTGCTATCCGGTCGTAACGGGGAGCTCATCCAGCGAAGAAGGCGAAGCGGCCGCGATCCTGGGAAAAGGGGAGCAGCAGTGCAACTGGTGCGGAAGCCGGTTGACCGTATTATTCGATCTGGATATGACGCACCCGCTGCTGCACGATTACGGCCTCCGGTGGAACAGGCTCCGGCTCGCCACCTGCAATCAACTGCACCTGTTACGGTTATATCTATACCGATGTCGATGCCGAAGGGCAGGTTCATTGGAGCCAATGGAACCGGGAGCCTGAGTATTGGGTGAAGCCGGATGAAGACATGGCCTTCGGCGAGACCGATCATGCGCTGCACCTGTCCGCTTCGAAGCGAAGCGCCTTCCATGCGGCGAGTTGGACGCTGGAGGCGGCCTCCTCCCAGCTCGGGGGCCATCCGGCTTGGGTCCAGGACGCCGACTACCCTGCCTGTCCGAGCTGCTCGGCCACGATGAAGTTCCTTGGGCAGATCGATTGGGAAGACATAGAGGAATACGGGGAAGGAATCTATGACGCCTTCATCTGCCCGGACTGCCGCATTGCGGCGACGAACTATCAGCAGACATAAGTTGCGTCGCCGCCTGAATGGGCAGGCACCACCCGCCCAATATAGGCATATGCTACCCCATAATCGAAGGTGGGGGGATTATGGTTGGCTGAGAGTGAACGGAAGAAGCATCTGGCATGGCATGAGACGATGGAAATGCACGAGTTGACGGCGTTCCAGGCAAACCATCTGATGGCGTTCAAAATGATGCTGGATGACGTCAAGGATGCGAAGCTGCGCGGATTATATGAGGAAGCGATCTATGCAATGGAGAACAACTTGAAGGAACTGCTTGGATATTACCCGATGGCCCCGGTATTTGTTCGTCATGTGGGGGACGGCGCGGATATGACCGGGTTCTACGCCGGGCATCTGCTCGCCTTCTGCAAGACGTCGGTCCGGAGCTACGCCATCGGCATTACCGAGACGTCGACGCCGTCGCTGCGGCAGACGCTGAAGAAGCAGCTTAACGCCGCGATCGACCTGCATGCGAAAGTATTCCATTTTATGCTGGATCGCGGATATTATCCTTCATACGACCTGCCGAAGCTGTTGGAGAACGATATGAAAAACGCCAACAAGGCATTGTCGATGTGAATAGCGCAGGCTCTTACAGGCTCTTTTCCTGTTATCCCGGGAAAGGGGTCTTTCTCTATTTCGTGACTTGGCGTCATTTCGGCCGGAACGGGCCCGTCCCTCTGCATATCTTTCCTGTTGCAGTGTGACCATTGTTGCTCAAGATTCGGTGAAGAGATATTATTATAAATATGGACATTCAATGTGGAAAGTGAGCGAGTACAGATGGGGCGTAAATGGAATAACATTAAGGAAAAAAAGGCATCCAAGGATACGAACACGAGTCGCATATATGCCCGGTTCGGCAGAGAGATTTACGTAGCTGCGAAGCAAGGGGAGCCGAATCCCGAATCGAACCAGGCCTTGAAATTTGTAATTGAGCGCGCCAAAACATACAATGTGCCGAAAGCAATCATTGATCGGGCGATTGAGAAGGCCAAAGGCGGCTCGGATGAAAACTATGACGAGCTTCGCTACGAAGGCTTCGGTCCGAACGGGACGATGGTCATTGTGGACGCCTTGACCAACAACGTGAACCGGACAGCGTCCGAGGTGCGTGCCGCATTCAACAAAAACGGCGGCAGCCTCGGCGTCAGCGGTTCGGTCACTTATATGTTCGATCAGACCGCCGTCATTGGTCTGGAAGGCAAGACCGCCGAGGAAGTGCTGGAGATTCTGATGAATGCGGATCTCGATGTCCGGGACATCCTTGAGGAGGATGAGGCGGTCATCATCTATGCAGAGCCCGATCAGTTCCATGCGGTCCAGAACGCGCTGCGCGAAGCGGGCACCTCGGAATTCACCGTGGCGGAGCTGACCATGCTGCCGCAAAGCTATGTCTCCCTTCCGGAAGACGCGCAGGCGCAATTTGAAAAAATGATTGATGCGCTGGAAGATTTGGACGATGTGCAGCAGGTCTATCACAACGTCGATCAATAGAAGCTTGCCGCGGAAGGCACGCTGAATGACTCGCACCCCTTAGAGGACAAGCCCGCCGATGGATGGGTCATGTCTTCTAGGGGGTGCATTTTTTTAGAAGAAGATTAGGCTCGCAGGGAAAAATCACCTTGGCCGATACGCCGCGAATGGGTGCCGACGCAGCCTGCGCCTATGACCGGAATATTGAAATGGAGAAACGAGGGCACAAAATGTCCAATGGAGTGAGTTGGAATGAGTGCTGGCTGAACACGATCCGGTCGATAAAGGGAACACCGAAAATACCGAATGGGATGTCCAGCACATTATCGAGCAGCGGCGGAAGGCGGGGCTTCCGGAACTCGAAGGGGTGGACGAGGCCAAGCCGTGAGGAAAGCGCCCCCGGTTCGGCCGGCGGTCTGCCGGCCCATCCCGCCCCGTCCGAGCCTTCAATGGCCGGATAATGCGGGCACCAAACGGGGCTACAGCTCCCCTTGATTCTCAACGCTCGACTTGCCGGAAAACTGCAAAACTGCAGCTTTTCCTTATGACGTCCCCTTCGCTGCGGGAATTCCTGTAAAACTACATCATTTTCAGCATAAAAAGAGATATACAGCAAGAATCCTCCAGAAATAATGCACCTTTGCACTAGCGTTGCATCAATCTTTTTACGAAAATTTCTATCCCATAAGTCTCTATATTTGTAACTTATTGAACTATATTCATGGACAAAAATAAAGAAATCTCCTATTGTTGAGTTACCCTAACGTTATCCATAAAACGCCTCAACAAAGGAGATTTCTTATGGATAACGTACCGAATCATAACGTCATTTGTCAATGCCTAAAATGGTTACATGTCCATTCTACTCGACACGAGTCATTGGATTACCGGGCCCAAAAGCTGTTTGTCGGCTCTTCGACACTCTTATTTGTAGAGGCACAGCTTCAGCAACGAGACTCATACAAAGTCATGTCAGAGCATGTAGCGGCTAATCCTGAATTTCAAGATCTTCTGGGTCTCAAGAGCATAAGCGCTTCTCAACTATCGCGGAAGCTGAAACGGCTGCCTATGGAGTATCTTCAGACGCTCTTTTTCTCGCTCATTGATCGAATCAAGCAACTTACAAAAGGGAAACGCGGCATTACGCCTGGTATTGGGAAACTCAAGCTAATCGATTCATCGGGAATTACACTACCTCCCATTCTCGCGAAATGGTCCTATTGTTCCAAAAGTAGCCATGGCGTGAAGATGCACACCTCCTTGGTCGTTGCGGACTCCAAAACGATGTATCCAGACAAGATCGTCGCTTCAACCAAAGATGTAGCCGATCATGAAGTCGTGTTGGAATTTACAGTGGATAAAGATGCGACCTACGTGATGGACCGAGGATACCAGGTATACGACCATTTTCAGAAATGGGTAGAGGATAAGATTAAATTTGTTTGCCGCGTCAAGCAAAAGAGCCGGTTAACGATCATCAGAAAAAGAGACCTCCCCAAAAGGCAGAATGGGTTTATCCTTGATGCTGATGTGACGATGCCGGAGCTGCCAGCGGTTCTGCGTTTGATTGAGTTTAAGGATGACCAAGGGCGTACCTATCGAATTGTAACGAATCGATTTGACTTATCCGCACATCAAATTGCCGAGATTTATCGAAATCGCTGGCATATTGAGTTGTTTTTTAAATGGGTCAAGCAGCATATTCGATTGGTAAAACCCCACGGTTATACGGCCGAAGCGATTTGGAACCAAATGTATATTGCTTTAATCGCGTATGCTCTCTGTTTGCTGATTAAATTAACACTGGACTGTAAAAAGTCGACATGGGACCTCCTCCAGTTGATTCGCATCTATGCGGAAAAACCATGGGAAAATTTGATCGCTGCACTCAACCGCAAGCCGACTCGAACATCTAGAGGTCGACCAAAGCGAAATGGGAGACGTCCGAAAAAGGCAACAAAGTCGATGAAACCGAGACTGATTGTGACGTAATGACAAACGAAAACGATTTTTACATATAATGGATAACGCGTAGGGTCTGTTTCCAGCTCGACTTTTTTAGACTTAGCGCGGACATCGCAAATGTAAATATATATCATATATTGATGTTAATTGAAATTAGATTATGAACTAACCGCTCGATGCAACGCTAGTGGCACCTTTGCAGGAATTTATTAAAATATCGGCTCAAGGAGCCTAAATTCCTGCATTCACCAGGCTGTTGGAAAACCCCTGTTTTTTACGAAGTAATATCATTGTAATATCATTTTGCTGGGAAAAAGTGGTGTTTGGTGAGAGAGAATGGAGGGGGGATGGGGTCTTTGCTTTACCCCACCCTTCTGGCGAGATGTGTGGCTATCTTTTTTATGTTCTGTGCAGTGGCTGTCATTAGCACTTGCTCCTGCACCTTGTCTCTTCCCCGAAACCGGCAATAGCGAAGTCCATGGAGCACTTTGGCATCCGCGAAACTTCGCTCAATGGTTTGGGCGCGTAGGGCATAAACGGCTTTTCCGCTCTCACTCTGGAAGTTTTGAACTACTTTCTCTTTGTGTTCTTCCCAGATATGCCGTTGTATGGTGCGTTGTTTATTTTTGTTCTCGTTACACTTGCTCAATAATGGACAGGCAGCGCATTGTTTGGGATCGGATTTATAATCTCTGAATCCTTTTCGTGTTGTGGTGCGGTACGTGAGTTCTTGCTGGTTTGGACAGATAAAAACATTCTTTTCTGCATCATAATGAAATTTCTCTTTGGGAAATACACCGTGTTCACGGGTCGAACGCTCTGGAATAACTGCCGTGATGTTTAATTTGTTCGTACGGTAACAAACATAGGCCGTCATGTAACCAGAGTCGAGTGCAACGGCCTCCAGCGACTTTTCCCAGCCAAACTTCTCTATTTGATGTAGTAGACGATCCACATAAACAACCGAATCATTCACATTTCCAGGCGTAACGTAGCAGTCCGTAATCACGTTGTATTTATGATCTACGGTGCGGTGATCTAAATAATGAAACCCTTCCGGTTTTCCATCCCGATTCAGGTTTCCGCTATCCGGATCTGTTAAGCTAACTTTTTGTTCCTTGGTTTCGGCCTCCTCTTTGGGAGGCAGTGGCTTTTTTCCAAAAGCGACCCGATCCTCATTCACGGCTTGCTCCAGCTCTTGGAGATATTCATAAGGCGTACAAGTGACTTCTCGTTTCTCGTACCGTCCGTTATTGGCATTTGCCTTGATATGCGTGGAGTCGGTAAAGAGCAGCCGCCCTCCCACCATGTTGTGCTGAATCGCCTGCTGAACGATATTATCGAAGATATCTTGGAAGACGGTAGTATCCTTAAACCGATTTTTCCGGTTCCAGCTAAAGATCGAATGGTCAGGCGCTTTGCCGGAAAGCCCGAGCCGTAAGAACCACCGAAAAGCCAGGGAATCGTTGACGACTCGCTCCAGTTCTCGCTCTGAGCGAATGTTATACAAGTAGCCGATCAGCAGCATTTTAAAGAACACAATGGGATCCACAGATGGTCGGCCGTTCGACTCGCTGTAGTAAGGACGCACAAGGTCCAAAATAAAGGTAAAATCAATATGTTTATCGATATGACGAAGCAAGTGATCAGGGGCAACCATATGCTCAAGACAAACCAGTTCATAGTCCAGTTGTGGGTTGGGATCATTCGTGTAAAGCATACAAACACCGCGCTTTCCATGGATTATGATAAGAACATTATACCAAATTAACGCGGTGAATGGGTAATTAACATAGACTTTCTCAACACTCTGATTCACGCAGGATTTCACTGCCTCATCCCTCTTCCGCCGCTTTTCCCGCCGCCGTCTCCCCCCCTCCCTGCCTCTATGTTCCCGTTTGTCCCCTCTTGCCCCGCATCCTAGTGCACAGCACACTCTAGGGAACAGCCTCGCTCCGTTAAAGCCAGCATACAAAACAGGCAGAGACCGATGTCTCTGCCTGTTCGCGTGAAATATCGCGGCTTAGGAGAACCGCTTCGCCAACTCCTGGAATCGGAGCTGCGACGTGCTCTCCAGCACCAGGTCGGCGTGCGGGAAGGCGGCCGGGCTTCCGATCGCCACCGCGAACATGCCCGCGGCCTTGATGGCGTCCACGCCCGCGACCGCATCCTCGACTCCGATGCAGTACTTCGGATCGGCGTTCAGCGCCGCTGCGCCGGTCAGGAATATTTCCGGGTCGGGCTTGTTGTTTTTCAATGTGGCGGCATCCACGATGACATCGAACTGATCCGCGATGCCGAGGCGGCTGATGACCGCCAGCGCGTTTTTGCTGGCGGAGGCGAGCCCCATCTTCACGCCGTGGCGCTTCATATCGGCGATGAAGTCGGCGATGCCGGGCAGCAGGTCAGCGGGCGTCACCTTGTCGATCAGCTCCTGATACAGCTTGTTTTTCCGATCCGCGAGCTGCTCCAGCTCCTCTTCCGTATAGGAAGGCGGCGTTGGCGCTTGGCTGAGCAGGAGCTTCAAGGAATCCATCCGCGAGACGCCCTTGAGATTCTCGTTGAATTCGCGGCTGAACGGGATCCCCAGCTCTTCGGCAATCGCATTCCAGGCCAAATAATGATACTCGGCCGTATCCGTAATGACGCCGTCCAGATCGAACAGGACAGCCTGCAGCGAACTTGTCTGATTCATCGTTATCGCTCCTCCCATAGGTTCCGGTTTGTTCTTCGAGCTTTCCTGAGCTCTTCCTTATCCAGCCTTTCCTTACTTGGCCCCGAACGGACGGTGAACCGCCCCGGTGCGGTCCAGGCTTACCGGCTCGCCGTACAAGGCGATGTCCAGCTTGTCGCCCTCCAGCAGCTCAAGCGTGATGCCATTGCCGGCGACGCGCACGGCGATCAGGCGTCCGCGGAACGTAAGGCGGAAGGCGTATTGCTCCCATGCCGCCGGCAGGACCGGCGCGAGCGACAGCCCGCTCTCCTTCAGGCGCATTCCGGCGAAGCCGTAGACGATCGACATCCATGTGCCGCCCATGTTGGCAAGGTGCAAGCCGTCCTTCGTATTGCCGTGCGTATTATCCAGATCGAGGCGCGCCGTCTCGATGAAGTAGTCGTAAGCCTTGTCCACGTCGCCGATCTTGGCGGCCATAATGCTGAAGATACAGGACGACAAGGAAGAGTCATGCGTTGTGATCCGTTCATAATAATCGTAAGACCGGCGGATGGTGTCGAGATCCTGCTCATCCTCAAGCAGGAAATGCGCCAGTACCGTATCCGCCTGCTTGCAGACCTGATAGCGGTAAATGGTCAGCGGATGATAATGAAGCAGGAGCGGGTACTTGGCCTTCGGCGTATTCTCGAAGTCCCAGACCGCCTTGCGCAGGAACGTGTCATCCTGCGGGTTGATGCCGAGCTCTTCGTCATACGGCAGCAGCATCGCCTCCGCGGCCTTCTCCCATGCTTCGATTTCCTCGGATGTGACGCCGAGACGATCGCACAGCGCCTTTAGCCCCGCCGCATCGTAGGATCGCAGGATGGCGCAGCTCTTGGCCGCCCATTTCAGGTTATGCTTGGCCATCACGTTCGTATAGTAGTTGTTGTTGACCAGGCAGGTGTACTCGTCCGGACCGGTGACCTCGTCGATATGGAAGGCCCCTTGATGATAATGCCCGATCTCCGCCCAGAGGCGGGCCGTCTCGATGAGCACCTCGGCTCCGCAGGACAGCAGGAACTCGTTGTCCAGCTCGGCCAGATAATATTGAATATAGCTATAAGCGATATCGGCGCTGATATGGTACTGCGCGGTGCCTGCCGGGAAGAAGGATGAGCATTCCGTTCCCGCGATCGTGCGCCACGGGAACAGCGCGCCCCGGCGATGCCCCATCTCCCGGGCTCTCGCTCTCGCCTGATCCAGAATCGAATAGCGGTACAGCAGCAGCTGCTTGGCGATCTCCGGCTGCGTCATCAGGAAGATCGGGAACATATAGATTTCCGTATCCCAGAAATAATGGCCTTCGTAGCCTTCTCCGCTCAAGCCTTTGGCCGAGATGTTGCTGTGCCGGTCCCGGCCCGCCGATTGAAGCAGCTGGAACAGATTGAAGCGGATCCCTTCCTGCAGCTTGTCATCCTTCTCGATGACGATGTCCGCCGACTTCCAGAAATTCTCCATATATTGCGCTTGCTCCGCGAGCAGATCGTCGAACGACAGCGACGCAAGCTGCTCGTGAAGCGCTATCCCTTGCTTCACCAGGCCGTCGCCGTGGCGCAGCGTATCGGTATAGATGCTGTATTTCGTGAAGCTTACCGGACCGGATCCATCGGCGGCTGCCGTATAGACAGCTTCTCCGGATGCCGCTTCCCAAGCTTCCTGCGCCTCGCCGTCGAAGCGGTGGCGGGCCACGCAGGCCGCCTGCAGCCCGGAGGCCATCGTCTCGTCCACGACATAGCCGTACGGGCCCTCGGTGCCGACATCCGCGACATTCAGACGCTTGGCATGGCCCGCGCCGACGCGGGGATCATTCGGGTTGGTGTAGTTGGTCACATTGCCGTTGACCGTCGAGACAAGCTTGATGGAGCCCGTGAAATTGACCGGTTCAATCAAGACGTGGATCGCGAACAGTTCCCTGCGGATGAACGACACCAACCGGCGGAAGGTCAGCTTCAGCTCCTTGCCCGATGGCGAGGTCCAGCGCACGGTGCGTTCGGAATATCCCTTATCCAGATGAAGGCGGCGTTCGAAGGCCGTCACTTGGCCTTGATCGAGGCGGAACGGTTCTTCCTCCTCGCCGATATAAATCCGGATGGTCTGGGCGTCAATAAGGTTAACCAGCTTCTGCTGCGTATCCGGGAAAGCGAAGAGCTTCTCCCCGTAAGGAATATCGATAACATCGTGAAAAGCGTTCAAATAGGTGCCGCGAATCGTCGGCATGGCGTCCCCGTAGCCTTCTTCGAAGTTGCCCCGCACGCCCAAGTAACCGTTGCCAAGAGCAAAGATACTTTCCATATTGAGCAGTGCATCCGATGTCAAATCACGGTTGGAAATTGTCCACGTCATGGTTGCGCATCCTCCCTAGTGTGATTATGATTTGAATTTTAGTTCGTAAAAAGATAAGATTATACTAAAATATTCAGATTATTATCAATATTTTTAGGTGAATGGAGAGAGACGCGTGAACAAGTCGTATCATGCCGGGGATCGGCCGAGTTTCTTGTCGTCCCGCATGCAATACTTGCGGGATAATTATGTTCATCCTCCGTTCGATTATGAACAAGAATTGCTGGAGGCAATCCGGTTCGGGGACGAGAACAAGGCGCTCGACATGCTGAACCGCATCAATCAACTGGAAGGCGCCGTGCTGGCTTCCTATCCGCTGCGCTCCAGGAAGAATGCCTTGATTGCTTCCTGCACGCTGTTCACCCGGGCGATTATCAAGGGCGGCGTCGATGCGGAGACCGCCTTCCAGCTTAGCGATACGCTGATTTTGGAGATTGAGCGAATGAGCGACGTCGAGCGGCTCAATCTGTTCGAGTACGAAATGCTGATGCAGTTCATTGCGACCATCCGGCGGGAAAAGGAAGTGCTGCCCTATTCGCATATTGTCAATTTATCGGTGCATTATATTCGGGAGCATATTTTCCAGGATCTCGCCTTGAAAGGGATTGCGGCCCATATTGGCGTGCATCCGAGTTATTTGTCGGATCGCTTCAAGCGCGAGACCGGCATGTCCATTACTTCGTTCATTCACGCGAAGAAGGTGGAGGAATCGAAGCATCTGCTCATTTATACGAATCAGTCCATTTCGGAAATCGCTTTCCTGTTCAAGTTCTGCAGCCAAAGTTATTATACTCAGATCTTCAAAAAATTTACGGGCATGACGCCGAGGCAGTTCCGCCGGGACAATTCCGGCAAGTAAATCTGAAAAAAGTAGGAATCAGCTATGAACAAACTGAAGCAGAAAATATTGCATTGGAGCCTCGAGAAGAAATTAATCGCGGCGTTTTCTTGTTTTATTATCGTCCCGCTGTTGCTGATCGGCGGCATTGTGTCCTGGGTATATGTGGACAATAACCGGAATACGATGCTGGATGCCGCGGTCGAGAACAACCGGCAGATTATGAACAATATCGACACGTCGCTGCAGCCTCTGGTGCGGTTATCCATGTTCCCGCTCCAGGAATCGACCATATACCGGATTATGCGCAAGGAATACAGCACGAAGCCATATCCGATGCTGGAACGGGGACGGGATTTCGACACGGTGAACGGTCTGATCCTCAATGGCATAATGCTGTACTCCGATCTGATCGATTCGGCCATCATTTACCATGGCAATGACCATCTCATTATTGGCCGCAGCAACAGTCAATACATGAACATGTCTTACCTGGAGAAGGAATTCGTCCACGAGCCGTTCGTGGGGAGGATTCGAGAGGAGCGCGGAGGATATGTGCCTGTCGGGATTCACCAGGAACGGCTGCTGTCCCCGCATGGCGAGCCCGTCGTGTCGGTCGGGAGAGCGATTCTTGATCCGTATACAAAAAAGGACCTGGGATTCATCCTGCTGAACATATCCGTCGACAAGCTGAAGACACTATGGAGAGATTCCTCCATGACGGAGAATACGAATTTTTATTTGATCGACGAGGACAACCGCATTATATACAGCAAGGATCGGAACGGGATCGGCCAGCCGGCTTCCGAGATTCTCGGAGAACAGTTCCAGGAGCTGCCGGGGGAGACGCTGACCCAAGAGAATAAGGATACGTACCTGATTTCCTCCTCCTCCAAGCTGTCGAACTGGAAGGCGGTCACCGTCATTCCGAAGAATGAGCTGTTCTCCATCGTCTATCTGATGGTCGCGATTATGGCGGTCAGCCTCATCCTGCTGCTGGTGCTGTCCATCCTGATCTCGGCGCAAATTGCGACCATGATCATGAAGCCGCTTTCGGTCTTGAACAGCAAGATGAAGCTGGTCTCCCAGGGCCAGCTTCATGTGCAATTCGACAAGCAGTATGGCGAGATCGGCATTATCAGCAATACGGTGGATAATATGCTGAAGGAGATTCGAGGCTTGATCGGGCGCATTTACCGCGAGGAACAAGAAAAGCGGGATTTGGAAATGATAGCCCTTCAATCGCAGATCCGGCCGCATTTTATTTACAATACGCTGAACGTGATTAAGTGGATGGCCAAGATCCAGGGGGCGACAGGAATCGAAGAAGCGCTGCATGCCTTTTCGTCCGTCATCAAATTCACCGTAAAGACGAGCGGCAACTATGTCAAGATTGCCGATGAAGTGGAATTCATCAAGAATTATACCAATATTCTCGATTACCGTTATATGAACAAATTCGAAGTGATCTATGAGATCGATCCCGGCGTCCTCTCCTATAAAACCTTGAAATTTTTGCTCCAGCCATTGGTGGAGAATGCGGTGTTCCATGGATTTACCGGAATCGACTACAAAGGCAGCCTGATTATTTCGATACAGGAAGATAAGGAACGAAATGAGCTCGTTATGCAAGTCATTGACAACGGGCGCGGCTTCCCGGAAGAAGGACAAGAATCGCGGACAGAAGAGGATGGCCCGCGCGATCCGTTCAATTCCATCGGCATCGCGAACGTGCGGAGCCGCATCGAGCTGCATTTCGGAACGGAATACGGCTTGTGGATTACAGACCGGGAACAGGGCGGAACCGTGGCGACGATCCGGGTTCCGGTTATCAACGAAGAAACGGCAGGGTGATATCGATGCGATTGCTAATTGTAGATGACGAGCCGCTTGTCCGAATCGGGATTAAATCGGCGATCGATTGGGACAGGCAGGGCGTGGACATTGTCGGGGAAGCGGGCGATGGCGAAGAAGCGCTCGAGATGATGAGGACGCATGCGCCGGATGTGGTCCTCCTGGACATCAAAATGCCGAAGATGGATGGCCTTGAAGTGCTGAACGCGATGAAGGAGAGACATATTCCGGCCAAGGTCATTATTTTGAGCAGCTTCGATGATATTTCCTACGTGAAGCAGGCGCTGAAGCTGGGGGCGGTCGATTATTTTCATAAGCCGGATATTAACGAGCATGAGCTAGTCTCGATGCTGGCGGCCATCAAGGAGCAGAACGCGGCGAACGGCATGGCGGCGGCCGTGCCCGAGGCCGGAAGCTCCAGCCGCCAGACTGAGCAGGCCTTGATGGATGCGCTTCACGGCCATCCGCACAATATATCGGTGACGGGGCTGCGCGAAGGCAATCTGTACGTGGTGCTGTTCGCGGTCAAGGACTATGACAAGGTGATCCGGAGGTATACGGCCGATACGGAGTCGGTGCTGCCGAATACGATCCGGAACATCGTCACCGAGTTGTTCTCCAAGGAGAAGGAACTTGAATATTTGCAACTGGATCAGCGGCGGAGCGCCGTCTTCATCAGCAACAGCGAGCTGAAAAGCTTGTTGGCCTCATTGACCCGGGTCAATGAGAAGGTGCAAATGATCGGCTCGGCCCTCAAGCGGTTCGTCAATATTGATCTGGTGTTCGGCATTAGCGACTGGTTCGCCGATTTCAGCGGGATACCGAACGGCTACGCGCAAGCGGAGGAGGCGCTCTCGCGCAGCTTCTATCACCCGAATGCTTCGATCTTCTATTATCAGCATCTGAAGCGGCCCAGCGAGGATGCCGTGGCGCAGGCCGACCGATATGTATCGGAGATGAAGGCGGCCCTCAGGGAAGAGGCGGATCAGGCATTCATGAGCTTGCTCACGCGCTGGGAGGGACTTCTCCGCCAAGAGGAATGTCTGGATGAGAAGGAAGTGCGCAAAATCTATGAAGGCTTGCTGTTCATGATGGGGGGCAATGACCCGGAACGCCAGGACGGCGGCGCCGCCGAGTTGGAAAATTTCGAACAACTGTCCGCTTATTATCGGGAGATCTTCCTGAAGCGCGCGCAGGACAGGGAGCGGGAGGATAGAGGCTACAGTCAATTGACGCGGAATATCATTCAGTATACGCACGAGCATTATCAAGAGCGGTTATCCTTGAAAATGCTGGGCGAGCTGTTCCATGTCAGTCCCAATTATGTCAGCAGGCTGTTCAAGCAGGAGGTAGGAAGAGGGCTGTTCGACTATATCAATGAGCTTCGGATCGAGAAGGCCAAAGCCCTGCTCAAGGACTACCGTTATAAAATTTATGATATTGCGGAAATGGTCGGTTTCAACAATCAAGCCCATTTCTCCATTGTCTTTCAAAAATATACGGGGCTGTCGCCGATGCAATATCGCAAAGAAAAAGTGTGATTATCGAAAAAAAAGCACAAAATTTTATAAAAATGATTTTTCCGGTGCAGGATAAAAAAAAGAAAAGGGCCGAGTTGGCCGATATTTTGAAATTAATCATGATTTGATTAATTTTTTTTGTATCTATTTCATCTTATGCTGAAGTAGCAAGGGAAAGTCCAACATACCACATGGGGGGTACCGTACATGCGCAAGATGAATAAAAAAATCTCGGCCACGCTGATTCTTTGTCTGGCCCTGCTTGTCGGCTTGACGGCCTGCGGAGGCGGCAAAGCGGACAACGCCGCGGATCAAGGAACAGGCAACGAGGCTGCTGGCGAAAAAGTAACCGTTAACATGGGGTTCTGGGGCACCGCGCAGGACTTGAAGGTCTACCAGGATGCAGCCGCGACGATTTCCGAGCAATATCCGGATATCGAATTGAAGATTAAGCAATACCCAAGCAGCGAGCAGTTCTGGAATACGCTTCCTGGCGAGATCGCCGCAGGAGTGGCTCCGGATTTTATCAAAATTTCCAATGAAGGCGCTTTTGAGTATATCAATAAAGGATTGTTCACGCCGCTGGACGAGCTGATCAGCTCGACTCAGGTCGACATGACTCGTTTCCCGGAAGCTTCGATGAAGATCTGGAACGTGGACGGCAAGCAATACGGCGTGCCGAACAGCGACATGCCGGCAATGTTCCTGATTAACGAGACGATGTGGAAAAATGCCGGCCTGGGCGATTATCCGAAAACCTGGGATGAGGTAAAAGCGGCGGCCAAGAAGCTGAATACCGATAAAGTGCACGGGATGATCATCAATATCGATGCATTCCATATCACTAACTATGTGAAAAGCTTCGGCGGCGGCTGGGGAAATGGCAAAACGATCAACTCCCCAGAGAACGTAAAAGCGCTGGAAACGATTATCGACATGTACAGTGACGGAGTTGCCGTGACGCCTAAGGCGCTTGGCTTCGGCTGGGACGGCGAAGTGTTCAGCAATGAGCTGGGCGCGATGAGCACCGGCGGCTACTGGTACAAAGGCTTCCTGAAGGATGCGAATCCGGATCTGAAATATGCCGCGATTCCGGTTCCGAAGGGCACGGCCAACGGCAGCACGATGAGTTCCGACGCTTACGTGGTGCTGAAGGATGCCAAAAACAAGGAAGCTGCGCTCAAAGCCGCTTACTACATGACGAATGACAAGACACAGACCGAGTTTATGGAGCTTGGTTACAACCCGGCCGTTCCGGAGCTGTCGAAGCAATACTTCGAGAAGAATCCGGAATTCAAGCCAGTGCAGCCGGCGCTGGAATACAGCACGGACTATGGATATCCTACAGATACGAAGCGGTTCACCGACGAACTGGTCAAGCAGTTGGAGGAACGAATTCTTGGCGGTTCCGGCAAATCGGCCCAGCAAATTCTGGACGATATTCAGAAGCAATTCCAATAAGGTGAGTCGGCCGTCTTGATTGCTGCTCCTTTCTCCCTCCCCGGGAGGGGGAGCAGTACCTTTTTATCTGTGCCTGACATGGGCAGAGGTTGCCGTTCACACAGGCCGCTTACACTTTCAGTACCGGGAGGAAGACAATGTCCAAACATGGCAGCAACAACGCGGAAGTAAGGGGGGCGAAAATTAGGCAATCCTGGTTCCGTTCCCTGGCGGATTCCGATATGACTCTAGGTTGGATGTTTTCACTGCCCTTTCTAATTTTGTGGGCATGGTGGTTTTTATATCCATTCATCCAGTCCTTCGTGAGAAGCTTTCAGGATGCGAACTTTGCAAGTCTCGATCAGGCCAAGTTCATTGGACTGGAAAACTATATTACGATTCTTCAAGACAAGGAATTTTTCCGGGCGGTGCTTCATTCCCTGCAAATCGTGGTCTTGTCCGTTCCGATTCAGACACTGCTTGGCCTGCTGCTGGCGCTGGTCGTGAATCAGAACCTGAAGGGGAAGGGGATCTTCCGAACGGTCTTTTTCCTCCCCTATATTACGTCTCAGATTGCGATTACGACGGTATTCATGATGCTCTTCAAGAAGGGGACGTTCCTGACGGACTTCTTCGGCATGCTTGGCTTCGGCAATGTCACCTGGTTCGCGGATACGAGCTATGCCTTGCTGTTTGTCTGCATCCTGTTTATTTTCCAGCAGGCCGGGTTCACCATGATTGTGTATTTGTCCGGGCTGCAGGAGATTCCCAAGGATCTGTATGAGGCGGGAGAGATTGACGGCGCTTCGAAATGGCATAAGTTCCGTTATATTACGGTGCCGTCGCTGAGACCGATTACGTTCTTTATCGTCTCGGTATCCACGATTACCGGCTTCCAGATCTACGACCAGATCGCGGCTATCTCCAGATACGGCGCGCTCGGTTCGCCGGCTGGCGCGACCAGCACGGTCGTGACGTATTTCTACCAGCACGGGATTCGCTATATGAACATCGGATACGGAAGCGCGGCCGTCGTGCTGTTCTTCTTCATCATTATGTTTATTACGTTCCTGCAAAAAAAACTATTGGACGAGAAGGGGTGAACGCATGAAGACCCGAAGCAGAACCGGACGGCTGTTCCTGTATATCGCCGCGATTTTGGTTGGCCTCTTGTTTGCCCTTCCTTTTCTCTACACGATCTATACGTCGCTCGTTCCGATGCGCTACGTCAACAAGCTGGTGTCGCCTGAATTTTGGACGTTCGACAACTATAAAATGTTCTTCACCAATGAAGCGTATGATGTCCCAAGATGGTTCCTCAATACGCTCATTATGACGGGGATTGTCGTGATCGGGAATCTGATCATTAACCCGATGGCGGGATTCGCGCTCGCCAAGCTCGATTTCCGGGGCAAAAGCGTTATCTACTGGATTGTCGTCGCGACGATGATGGTTCCTTACCATATGATTTTGATTCCGGTATACGTCAATGTGGCCCAGCTCGGCTGGCTGAACACCTTCTGGGCATTGACGGTGCCTTTCTTGTACCAAGGCCTGTATATCTTTATGCTGCGCCAATTTTTCATCTCGGTGCCGAACGAATTCATCGAGGCGGCCCGGATTGACGGCTTGACGAAGATGGGCGCCTTCTGGCGGATTGTATACCCGCTGGCCCGTTCTTCGCTGATTACGATGTCGATTCTTGCCTTTGCCGGGACATGGAACAGCTACCTGATTCCGAGCACGCTGGCCAATACGCCGGAGAGATACGTGCTCGTCGTCGGTCTGAACAGCGTGAAGGATATGTTCTTCGAGAATACGCCGCTCATTATGGCCGGGGTCGTTCTCTCGACGCTGCCGATTATTATCTTCTTTTTCGTGTTCCAACGCCAATATATTGAAGGCATTTCCAATGCCGGCGTCAAAGGCTGATGGATGGAGGGGAACGGTATGGAGCAATGGAGGAAGCGGGCAGAGGAGCTGCTTGGCAAAATGACGCTGGCCGAGAAGATCGGCCAGACCGTGCAGTACGGCCGCTGCGAGGAGCGGGAGCGGGAACTGATCGCGGAGGGCAAGATCGGCTCGCTGCTGAACGTGCATGGCGCGGATAAGGTAAACGAGCTGCAACGAATCGCGGTAGAGCAGAGCCGGCTGGGCATTCCGCTGTTGATCGGCGACGATGTCATTCACGGCTTCCGCACCATCTTCCCGATTCCGCTCGCCGAAGCGGCGAGCTGGGATCCGGACGCGATGGAGAAGAACGCACGCATCGCGGCGACCGAAGCGGCGGCGGAAGGGATCCGCTGGACGTTCGCTCCGATGGCGGACATTACGCGCGAGCCCCGCTGGGGGAGAATCGCGGAGAGCACGGGAGAGGATGTCTACTTGTCGTCCCTGGCGGCGGCCGCGAAGGTGAGAGGCTTCCAGAGCCCGAACGCGGCAGGCTTCCCGACGGTCGCCGCCTGCGTCAAGCATTTCGCTGGATATGGCTGGGTGGAGGGCGGACGCGATTACGATACGACCGATATGTCGGAGCGGACGCTGCGGGAGACCGTGCTGCCGCCTTACTTCGGCGGAATTCAGGCCGGCGCCTTGACCGTCATGAGCGCCTTCAGCGAGCTGAATGGGGTGCCCGCCACCGGCAGTTCCTACTTGCTGCGGGATATTTTGCGGGAAGAATGGGGCTTCGCCGGCATGGTGGTCAGCGATTGGGAATCGATCGAAGAGTTGATCTATCACGGCTATGCGGAGGATCGCCGCGATTCCGCCCGCAGAGGCTTGCTTGCCGGCGTCGATATGGACATGCATTCCGGCGTCTATCTGGAGCATCTGGAATCGCTCGTGCAGGAGAATCCCGAGCTGACGAAGCTGCTGGATGAAGCGGTGCTCCGCATTCTGATGGTGAAATTCCGTCTCGGCTTGTTCGAGCAGCCCTATGTCGATGCCGGGGAGCCGCCAGCGGCTGGCATTCCGGCGGAACACGCGGAGCAGGCGAGAGACAGCGCGCGCAAGTCGATCGTGCTGCTGCAGAACGACCGCGGCATCCTTCCGCTCGATTATGCCCGGCATCGGAAGATCGCCTTGATCGGCCCGCTGGCGGATGACCGCCACAACTCGATGGGCTGCTGGGCATGGAAGGGCCGGGACGAGGATGTCGTGACGGCATGGGATGCGTTCCAATCCGAGATCGGGCCTCATGCAGAGGTGTTCTATGAGCCGGGCAGCGGCATCAACGAGGCGATCCCGGGCGGCCTTGACCGCGCCGTCGAGCTGGCGAAGCAATGCGATGTCGCCGTCGTGACGGTGGGCGAGAGCGAGGCAATGACAGGCGAGCACTACAATGTCGTCTCGATTACGCTTCCGGCTTGCCAGGAGCGTCTGATCCGGGAGCTGAAGGAGAAGACGGCCACGCCGGTCATCGTCGTCCTGATGAACGGACGGCCGTTGGCGACCGAATGGGTGCATCACCATGCGGATGCGGTGGTGGAGGCTTGGCACTTGGGGACGATGAACGGCTATGCGCTGGCCGATGTGCTGACGGGCCGCCATAATCCAAGCGGGCGCTTGCCGGTCACCATCCCGCGATCGACCGGACAAATTCCGATTTACTATAACCGGAAAAATACGGGCCGGCCGCATCTGTATGAGGATTATATCGATTGTGACGATTCGCCGCTGTATCCGTTCGGGTACGGCCTGAGTTATACAACATTTCATTATGACGATCTGCGATTGGAACGGAGCGCGATTCACCGCGATGAGTCGGTCTCGGTATCGGTGCGGGTGACGAATGCGGGAGCGCGCGCCGGGGAAGAGACGGTGCAGCTCTATATTCGCGATCTGGTTGGCAGCTCGACGCGTCCCGTTAAGGAATTGAAGGGCTTCCGCAAAGTATTCCTGGAGCCGGCAGAAAGCCGGACCGTGAGCTTCGAGTTGACGCCGGCGGAGCTGGGGCTGCTGGATGAACAGTTCCGCTTCAAGGTGGAGCCGGGCAAATTCCATATCTGGATCGGGCCGCATTCCGAGGAAGGGCTGCAGGCGGAATTAACGGTTACGTAGAGGCTTGTCACCCGCCAGGGAGCTTAGACCTGCCGTTTTTGCAGATACTATAAAATAGATGGGAGATCGATGATGGACTATCGCGTAATCAAAGAAGGCGAGCTGTTTTTCCTGACGGGTCTGGATGGAGATATCGTCGCGGGCGATGATCAGGGCCACGGATTGTATATGAAGGACACGCGTTATCTAAGCCGCATGGAAGTGCGGATTGACGGCGAGAAGCCGGCACTGCTCTCTTCCGTCGGCGACAAGAGTTATCTGGCTTCCTTCCGCCTGATGAAGGACAAGAAGGACGAAGGAGCCATCGAAGTGCTGCGGGAGCGGTTTATTTATAACGGCATTTTATATGAGCGCTGCACGTTAACGAACTATTTTACCCATCCGGTCGAGTTTGAATTTTCGGCCTTCTTCGATGCCGATTTCCAAGACATGTTCCTGGTCCGGAAATATCGGACCGGCGAAGTGGGCAAGCAGGAGGAGACGCGGGCGGGCGACCGGGAATTGGCCCTCTCGTATCTTGGGGCCGACAAGGTGAGAAGAGCGACGCGCATCGCGTGGGACGCGGAAGGAACGGCGGATGCGAGCGGCATGGTGCGCTTCCCGCTGTCGCTGAACGCGCGCCAGAAGCGGGAAATTACGTTCTTCATCACCCCGTCGTCGGATCATCATCCGGCAGCGGATCCATTGACGTATGAAGAAGGGCTGCGGAAGCTCGAGACTTCCTATCTCCAATGGTACGAGAACAGCTCGAAGGTAAGCACGGATTCGGACCGGTTCAACGGGCTGTTCCAGCGGGGGCTTCAAGATTTGCGCATGCTGACGACCGATGTCGGCTATGGCGATACGACGGTGGCGGGACTGCCATGGTTCGCCGTGCCGTTCGGAAGAGACAGTCTGATTACGGCGCTGTTCATGCTGCCTGTCAATCCGGACATCGTCAAGGGCACGCTCCGTACGCTTGCCGCATACCAGGGGGAAAAGGTCGATCCATGGAGAGACGAGCAGCCGGGCAAGATTATGCATGAGATTCGGTTCGGAGAATTGGTGACGACGAAGCAATCGCCATTCTCTCCTTATTACGGCACGGTCGATGCGACGCCGCTGTTCCTGGTCGTGCTCGGCGAATACTATCGGTGGACGGGAGATCTCGCTCTCGTCGAGGAATTGAAGCCGAATGTCATCCGCGCGCTGGAATATATCGATTCCGCTCTCGAAGCGGGCTCCGGGTTCGTCGCTTACCGTCAGGAGGCGGAGAAGGGATTCCCGAATCAAGGATGGAAGGACTCGGCGAACTCGATCGTGCATCGCTCCGGCGATTATGCGGAAGCCCCGATCGCGTTGTCTGAGGTGCAGGGATACGTCTACCAGGCCAAAAAATCGCTTGCTCCGATCGTGGCTGCCATGGGCGAAACGGAGTGGGCGCAGCGATTGGAGGAGGAAGCGGAGCGGCTGCGCGCGCGCTTCGAGTCTTCCTTCTGGATGGAGGACGAGCAATGCTATGCGATTGCGCTCGACAAGGACCAACGCCAAGTCCGGAGCGTGACCTCCAATCCGGGCCATCTGCTGATGACCGGCCTGCCGGAGGCTTCGCGGGCGAAGTCGCTGTCCCAGCGTCTGTTGAAGGACGATATGTTCAACGGATACGGCATCCGCACGATGAGCACGGACGCGGCAGGCTACTATCCGATGAGCTATCATAACGGCAGCGTATGGCCGCATGACAATGCGGTGATTCTGCTCGGGTTGGGCAAGCTCGGCTTCAAGCAGGAGGCGGGCCGAGTCATATCGGGCCTGCTTCAGGCTTCTTCCTTCTTCGAATATCAGCGGCTCCCTGAATTGTTCTGCGGTTACGGTCCGGAGACCGGCCATCCGGTCCCTTATCCGACGACCTGCTCGCCGCAGGCCTGGTCGGCGGGAACGTCGATCGTCTTCCTGCAGGCGATGCTCGGATTGTACCCGGATGCCGTGAAGCGGGAGATCGCGCTCTCGCCGTTCCTTCCGGATGAAATGGATCAATTGAAGGCCGAGCGCATCGCCATCGGTTCAGGCCATCTCTCGGTTAGCGTCACCCGCCGCGAGGGCGAGTCGTTTGCCGTTGAGATTTTGGAAAATACGACGGGTTTTGAATTGATTTCATAAGGGAAAACGGTGCACCCCTTAGCATCGGCATGGGCTCCTTCCGGACCTTTGCGGATGCATTCTAAGGGGTGCATGTTTATGGCTTCATCTGCCTGAACTCTACCGTTTGAAATCATTCAAGCCCATGGCCTCGCGCACCTCCTGCATTGTTTCTTCGCGACGAGACGCGCTTTTTCCGTATCTGCGATCATGATCTCGCCGATTCTTCCGGGATGCTTCAGATAGGCTGCTCTTCGTTCCCGCATCGGCTCGAGTAGATTATTAATGCTTCGGGCAATTTTTTGTTTGCATGCGGCGCACCCGATTTGTCCCTTGGAGCAGCTGTCATAGATCTCGTCGGCTCCTTCCTTGCGGAACGCTTGATGATAGCTGTATATCGGGCATACCTCGGGATGGCCGGAATCGTTTTTATAGATGCGGGCCGATTCGGTTTTCGCCCTTTTGATTTTTCCCGGACCTCTTCAGCTGTCGATGCATCTCTTGGTAGCCCCGATCCTTGGCCTCGGATTTGATCGTCGGATTGTGGCGCAGCGAATTGACGGTGACAAATATCGAAAAATAGGCGGTTAGTTCCGCGATCTCCCGGATAAGGGATTGCATGAAAATGGTTGCTTTTTCCGGATCGATTCCTGCCGCCACATAGTCTAACGCCACGCTGCGCAAATGGTTCTGAAGCAGTTCGGGGTGCTCAAAGTGAGTCGTCGGCGCCTGCACATCCGCCAGGATGAGGTGGGTATCGAATTGGTGCTGCAGCTCGACCCGCTTTTTGAGGCTGCCGGCGTAATGGCCAATGTGAAGCTTGCCGGTTACGCGATCTCCCGTTAATATACGTTCTTGCATAGAGATTCCTCCTTATGATCTGGCATGCTTCTGTCGCAGTAAGAACCACCAGCCGTCATCCATGACCATCACCCCCTTTGCAAAATAAACAAAAAAACCCCGTCAGCAAAGGACGAGGTTATCGTGGTACCACCTTCATTAATCACCGCAGCGATTCACTCTTGCGTACGGAAGGAACATCTTCCTTCGATACGCCTCTCATGATAACGGAAAGAGAATCCCGGCCACGCCTACTCCCAGGTTCGGCGAAGCGACTCCGAAGCCCATTCGGCATCAGGCGAGGATCGGTTCACAGCGGCCACCGACTCTCTGGACCTCGATCTCTGATACGTACTTGCTCTTCTTCCATGTCGTTAATTTGGATACCTATGTTGGACATGATTTTACACCGGTATGTTGGCGGAGGAAAATCCGGACACATTCTATTCCGTGTAAGCAGGAGAATCCATTCACTTTGGAGAATATATCAAAAATGAATAATAAAGGATGTATGCGATAGGAATTAGTTTAAAGCCATTGGATATTTATTTCAGAGGAGGCGTGATTCATGAATATTGTTGCCCTTGTCGGCAGTAACCGCAAAGAGTCTTATAACTTGAAGCTGGCTGCCTATATGCAAAAAAGGTATCAGGAGCGAATCGATATCGATATCGTCAGCATCAAGGAGCTCCCCTTCTACAATCAAGATATTGAAAATAATCCGCCGAAAATTGACGATAGCGGAACATTGATTCATGAGCCGACCATCGCGTTTCTCGATTCGGTCGTTGATAATTTCGTCGCATGGTACAAAAAGCACCATGCCAAGTAAAGAGTCCAGGCGCAGCGCTTCGGTTCGCGGCCGGGGCGTTTAGGGCGGGGTGATAAACTTAAGGGGGATTAGCTTGCAAGTGTAAAACCAGATATAAGGAGTCTCTTTACGGAAAGGTATTATTACACTCGTCCATTGCTTAACATGTCAACAGCTCCTATATCAATCGAAGATGATAGCGGCAATGCAGTCGGCTCTTTTCAAAGAATATTTACGAAGAGTACAAATAAAGCATTAAGCTGGGTGGTCGATAACTGGGAATTGAGCTTGGAAGGGCGAGAGATACACTCGGAGCGGCATGTAAAAATGACGGATAGCAGCCCATGGCTTGGGCGCAGAAAATGGACGATAACGACGAAGCGTGAAGGCAGGGAAAGCTTGTCTTTTCTCAAGGATCGGTCAAAGATTGCCACACATCCCCGGTTAGTATGGACTAATGAAGAGCGTGAGTATGTCATCTCCAAAGATCCGCTGAACAGGACGACAACAATATCCGACTCCGTCAGCCATGCTGTTGTGGGCAAGATTGCAAAAGTTCCGGGAGGCAAGCTGAACCAACGGGAACTCGTAATCTATGAGGATGCATTATGTCCAATCGCACTGCCTTGCATAGATCATATCATGGTGCCCGTGGCAAAATTCCTGCGCTACCGCAGGTTTTTCTTTCTTTAGAGGGTGTTTTCGGAACAATTCCTGCAGAAATACCACTAGCGTTGCATCGAGCGGTTAGTTCATAATCTAATTTCAATTAACATCAATATATGATATATATTTACATTTGCGATGTCCGCGCTAAGTCTAAAAAAGTCGAGCTGGAAACAGACCCTACGCGTTATCCATTATATGTAAAAATCGTTTTCGTTTGTCATTACGTCACAATCAGTCTCGGTTTCATCGACTTTGTTGCCTTTTTCGGACGTATCCCATTTCGCTTTGGTCGACCTCTAGATGTTCGAGTCGGCTTGCGGTTGAGTGCAGCGATCAAATTTTCCCATGGTTTTTCCGCATAGATGCGAATCAACTGGAGGAGGTCCCATGTCGACTTTTTACAGTCCAGTGTTAATTTAATCAGCAAACAGAGAGCATACGCGATTAAAGCAATATACATTTGGTTCCAAATCGCTTCGGCCGTATAACCGTGGGGTTTTACCAATCGAATATGCTGCTTGACCCATTTAAAAAACAACTCAATATGCCAGCGATTTCGATAAATCTCGGCAATTTGATGTGCGGATAAGTCAAATCGATTCGTTACAATTCGATAGGTACGCCCTTGGTCATCCTTAAACTCAATCAAACGCAGAACCGCTGGCAGCTCCGGCATCGTCACATCAGCATCAAGGATAAACCCATTCTGCCTTTTGGGGAGGTCTCTTTTTCTGATGATCGTTAACCGGCTCTTTTGCTTGACGCGGCAAACAAATTTAATCTTATCCTCTACCCATTTCTGAAAATGGTCGTATACCTGGTATCCTCGGTCCATCACGTAGGTCGCATCTTTATCCACTGTAAATTCCAACACGACTTCATGATCGGCTACATCTTTGGTTGAAGCGACGATCTTGTCTGGATACATCGTTTTGGAGTCCGCAACGACCAAGGAGGTGTGCATCTTCACGCCATGGCTACTTTTGGAACAATAGGACCATTTCGCGAGAATGGGAGGTAGTGTAATTCCCGATGAATCGATTAGCTTGAGTTTCCCAATACCAGGCGTAATGCCGCGTTTCCCTTTTGTAAGTTGCTTGATTCGATCAATGAGCGAGAAAAAGAGCGTCTGAAGATACTCCATAGGCAGCCGTTTCAGCTTCCGCGATAGTTGAGAAGCGCTTATGCTCTTGAGACCCAGAAGATCTTGAAATTCAGGATTAGCCGCTACATGCTCTGACATGACTTTGTATGAGTCTCGTTGCTGAAGCTGTGCCTCTACAAATAAGAGTGTCGAAGAGCCGACAAACAGCTTTTGGGCCCGGTAATCCAATGACTCGTGTCGAGTAGAATGGACATGTAACCATTTTAGGCATTGACAAATGACGTTATGATTCGGTACGTTATCCATAAGAAATCTCCTTTGTTGAGGCGTTTTATGGATAACGTTAGGGTAACTCAACAATAGGAGATTTCTTTATTTTTGTCCATGAATATAGTTCAATAAGTTACAAATATAGAGACTTATGGGATAGAAATTTTCGTAAAAAGATTGATGCAACGCTAGTGCAGAAATACATGATTTTGCCCTTTGAATCTCAATTCACGAGATAATGGGGCGGAAGTGATGTATATTTGCAGGATTTTTTTTATTTGGAGATGCGAGGTCGGCCAAAAGCTGCAAATTTGCAGGTTTTAGGGTGATTATTCGAGGTTCAGCAAGATTTTTTTGAACATAATTTTTTACTATATCTAAAAATGTTTACCGTGTACAAAAGATTTTCGATAAGGTACAATAAGGAGGAGTGTAAACCGGGTCTGACGGCAAGCGGGGCCGTCGGAGAGTTCATCAGATTGAAAATCGGCGGAGGGATGAGAGATGACGATTGCGCAGGAAGCCCGTCTGCTCAAGCAGCCCACGCGCAGAGACATCCTGACGATGCTGAAGCAGCAGGGGCCCATTGGCATTCAACCGCTGGCGGATCAATTGAATCTGACGTGCATCGCGGTACGCAGGCATCTGTACGATCTGCAGAAAGGCGGCTATGTCCGCATTCAATTGACCCGCCCCAGCATCGGCAGGCCGGCCTATCTATATAGCTTGTCGGAGAAGGCAAGCGCGTTGTTCGTGAACAAGTATGACAGGCTTGCGCTGGAGTTGATTGAGGAGATGCAGGCCGTGGCCGGCGATACGTTCGTGGAGCGGTTGTTCGAGCGGCGGAAGCGGAAGCTGATGCAGCAATATGCGGGCTTGCTGGAGGGACAGAAGCTGGAGCAGCGGGTGCAGGCGCTAGCTGATATTCAGGACAAGGAAGGCTATATGGCCCGGTGGGGACGCAGCTCGGATGAATCGTTTTGGCTGGAGGAGGCTCATTGTCCGATTGTGCAGGTGGCCGCCAAGCATTCCCCGCCATGCCAGTGCGAGCTCGCTTTGTTCGCAGATCTGCTGCAAGCCCAGGTCGAACGGACAGAATGTATGGCGGACGGCGGACGCAAATGCATGTTCCGGATTACCGGGAAGCCAAGCGTCCCTTCGGGCAATGAGACGACAAAGGATGAAGAAGATATCTAGTTTAGACGGCGGCGTCCGGTTCGAGGTGAGGAAGGATATGCAGAGCGGCAGAGAAGATGACTACATGGAAGGGGCCCAATTCGCCAATGTGGATGATTCGGATGGCGTTACGGTGACCGAACCTTATATTGTCGAGTTCGTCCGGGCCTTGATGAACTTGAACAAGGATTGGCAGAACAGAGTGAAGGCCGGGACCGCCAAGCTGCAATTTGCCGTCCAGATCGGATCGAGGCTGAACGAAGAGCAGCAGGAACGGTTGATGGAGTTCTTGCAGGAGGTACCGGTGCCGGAGAAGGACATGGGCAAGGTGCTGCACGCGTTCGCATTGGAAATGCCGGAATGGGCGGTGCCGCAACTGCTTCGAATCTACATACTGGCGGACCGCATAAAGGCGACCCTCATCATGTATAACGATCTGATGGAGCAATTCGAGCAGATGATGAGGGAATTCGAATTCGAGTTCTGGGAAGGAGGCCTCCCGCGCGAGGAGGAGCGCCTGGAGGCAACGCTGGAACACATGCGCCATAAGCTGTCCGAGCTGGCCGATCAAGCTCCGCGCCGGGAGCAATCGTATAACCGCTCTTATGGCGACAGCTCCTCGAACTCATGGGAGCATCGGCAGGCCGGAGCCGCGTCTTATCATGTGCTGATCGGCGTGCCTGAAGAGGCGGATGTGAAGCAGGTGCGGAAGCAGTCGAAAAAGCTGCTGAAGCTGCTGCATCCCGATCATGGAGGCAGCGCCTATCTGTTCGATTGGGTAAAGAAAGCATACGATGCTTACAGCGCCAACAGCGGACCAGATAATAAAGGGAAGCGGAGTGCGGAGAGGCGGCCATGAGGCTGTCTCTCCGTTTTGTTCATGCAGGGCGATAGCCCGAAATCCGATTGAGTATTTTTACATAACCTACTATAATATGTGGCAAGACAGAGGAATGGAAACGGATTCCAACCTTGTACATAATGAGGTGGCTATCATTTCGCGAATGGTCAAGATATCGGTAATGACAGCGGTTGCAAGCCGTATGTAAAGGCGACGTACCGCGGAGAGTATGCGGGAAGCCAGGGAACGGGCGGCAGCGCTGGAACGGAGGTGCGTATGCGTAAGCGAATAGGCATTTTGGCGGCTGCGATTCTTCTTGCAGGATGGGGCGTGTTCTATGTTTACGACCATTATTTCAATGAAGCGGGAATATTGGACAGGGTCATGCGTCAATCGGGATATGCCCTGATGGAGAAGGAAAAGCCCGTGTCTGTGGCGTTGAAGGTAAGGCCGGAGTGGATTCCAGCGCAAGAAGAAGCGGAAAGCAGCAAGCTGCGTATTGAACTGGCGAAGAAGAACGAGACCACTTTTGTGTTGGCCAGCGTGTGGCATCGAGGTAAGGATATTTACTTTGATTTTGAAGCCGTTCCCGAAATGCATTACTCCGGTGGCGAATTTTTGCATAACACATTCGTTATAGACGGTTCATACCGGGACTTTTCGCCTGACATCCCATTCCGAATCATCAACGCCGATGGGAAAGCAGTCGCATACGGGGGGAGTGGATACGGGCCCGGGGCAAGCTTCGGATTCGCCATTGATGCCGACAAATACGATCAAATCAAGGATGGGTTTACTGTCGAGTACCAAGGCCTGATTCGGTATGAGTATGTGAAAATGTAGACCACGGCCTTCAACAGTGGAATGGCCCCTATGCCGGAGCGGCCCTCGTGAATAACCGCCCATGTCATAAACCTGAGAATTGTGAGGGAAGAAGGGATACCGGAATGGTATTCCGGGTAACGATGCCTCCGCAGCAGTGCGTTATCGTGGCCAATGACCAGGGGGGGGGCGATGCGGCCAGCTCCAGGGTCGCCGCTTATGTCGCGGAGCATCAGTTCGAGGTGAGCGCGGCCGGCCGGGAGCTTCGCCGAGCAGTTCGCGCTGCTGTTCCGCGATTATTTGCGGGTGCATCCGGAAGAGGCGGCCCGCTATGGAACGGTGAAGCGCCAGTTATCTTCTTTGCGCAAGCAGGACAGAACACGTTACGTCGAGCGAAGGAGCCCTGGATATGGGAGATGATGAGAAGGGCGAGTCGATGGAGCCAAGGATACAGGATGGAGATCGGGCAAGACGGACGCGTGAAAGGTTAGTGATAGCCCGAGAAAAAAGAGAACACTTGTACGCATATTCATTTTGAAGTAGGATAAATATATAAAAATACAAGTTACCGCAGTTCTGTTGAAACAGGAGAAGACCCACCCTAAGCCAAGCGCCGGAAGGTGGGTTTTGTGTTAGCGCGGTAAAAAGAGCAGGAGGCTTACATGCTGCATCATGTCGAGTTTAACGTATCTGATTTGGAACGATCCATCGCGTTTTGGGGATGGCTGCTGAAGGAGCTGGGATATGAAGAATTCCAGAGATGGGCGGAAGGCATCAGCTGGAAGCAGGGAGACACCTATCTCGTATTCGTGCAGACGGAAGCCCGATTTCTTGATCTTCCATACCATCGCAAGCGCACCGGCCTGAACCATATCGCTTTTCACGCGGAATCGAAGGCGCGGGTTGACGAGCTGCGCATCAAGCTGGAGGAGAGAGGCATCCCTATGTTGTATGCGGACAGATATCCGTATGCCGGGGGCAGCGGTCATTATGCCGTGTTTTTCGAGGATCCGGATCGGATGAAGGTGGAGATCGTCGCTCGCCGGTAGCGTGGTACATAGACCCGGTTGAATTCATCTCAGGGATGTGCGGAATGCGCATCCTTTTGTTCATGTGTAGACATCGGATTGGCATTCATTCAAGAATGCCGGACCGATACGCAGCGAGACCGGGGATGATATAGCGCAATAGGATGAGAGAGAATCGATGATCAATGGGAGGCTCCTTATGGAAATACGAAAAAATGATAGCGAAGCTGGAGGAGAAAGGATCTGAATGAGATGTTTATATATCTTTAACCCCCTTGCTTCGCTTCTATGTTACGATGTAGCAGATCAACATACACATTTATCCAAAAATGTGTAAAGCGGATGGCTGCATGCAAGATAGTGATGCAGCTCGTAAAGGGAGGCGAATATGAATCCGGTTTATGCGGATCTAAGGGTCGAAGCGTTGTCAGGCGATTTGCGCGCAGATGTTTATCGCTTTTTGGTCAGAAACGGGTGTCCCCGGACGGCGGAGCACTGCATGAGGGTGGGGGAAGAAGCGCGCCGTCTGGCGGAGCGATTCGGGTTGGATTCACAGGCCGCGGAATACGCCGGTTATCTCCTATCCCAACAATGTCAGAGTGCCCCTATCTCGTTCCCTTGGCATTGAAGTGCTGCCGGAAGAAGAGGCCTTTCCGATGATTGTTCATCAGAAGCTGTCGCGGCAGATGACCCGGGATCGGTTCCATGTAACCGAACAAGACATATTGGATGCGGTTGACTGCCATACGACGCTTCGCAAGCAGGCCACGATGATAGACAAGGTGTGGGAGCGGCGGGACACGCTGAAGGTGCTCCATCCTTGGCTGCGCGATGCTTATTATGAGCTGGCGGGCGTAACGAAGGAAGAATCAATGCCGAACCGTCAATAAGACTCAGATGAACCGAGAGATTCAGGAATCGGAAGAGGTGACTGCGTAGTATCGGGATACCGGTATCCTGTCTGTTCCGCCTTCAACCGAAGCGGCGGCGATCGCGGGGGGTAACGAGTCAGGGGACGCGGTTCAACGGCTTCACGCTGCGGCCGGGTGGAGGCATGTCCGGGAACGGGAATCCGGCGCAGTTGATTCTGTGCCTCCTTGTCCCGCTGTATGCCGTAGTCCTGGCGATGCTTGGGAGCGGTTCGCACCGGTTCTTCGCATGCGGGCTTCGGCGAGTTCACAATCAGGCCGTTATTCTTCTTATGCTTATCCTATTCGGAGTGGCGCTTCTGGTGATGGAGTGGCTGTATGAGATGTGACGAACGGAGGGCAGGTTAGGATGAAGCATGTGCTCGTCATCGGCGGCTCCGGCATGCTGGCGTGGCGCAGACATCCCTCTGGCTGGCGGAACAAGGAGCCCAAGTCTCGGTTATCGGGACGGATACGGGCAAATTATCCCATCTTCAGCAGCAGAATCGGCTCGTCCACCCGGTATCCGTCGATTATACGGATGATGCTCCCTGGAGGAGCGGCTGGGTGAGATCATCCGCCGGGCTCCCGTCGAGACGGCAGTCGCCTGGGTGCATTGGCAAGCGGCTCCGCGGGCAATGCGGATCGTGATGAACAAGCTGGACGGACAATCGATATCGCGGTGGAGACATTTTCACATTCTCGGAAGCAGTGCAAATTTGGTTGAAGTGGAAAATGCTGTGGACATTTCTCCCAAATGCGAGTGCCATCAGGTTCAACTTGGATTTGTTGTCGAGCAGTCCCGTACCCGCTGGTTGACCCACTCCGAGATTGCCGGAGGCGTTATCGAGGCGATGAAGCGGAATCAGTCCGTCTATACTGTGGGGACGATGCACCCGCCCGAGCTCAGGCCAAGTACGTAACCTGGTCAGAAAGGATGATCCGAATGCCGCATATCGCAGGAGAGCGCATAATTTTAAGAGAGTATCGAATGGAAGATTTACCGTATATGCGGGAGTGGGTCAATGACCCGGAGATTACGGATACGTTGAGCGATATCTTTACCTATCCGCAGACGCTGCATGACACCGAGTCCTTTCTGAAAATGATGATCGAGGGAAGCAGCCGCAGCAAAGGCTTCATTATCGCCGACAAGGAGTCGCTTGAATATATCGGACAGATCGATCTGCATCGGCTCGATTGGAAAAACCGCTGCGCCGTACTGGGCATCGTCATTGGCCGCAAGTCGCATCTTGGCAAAGGGTATGGCAAGGAAGCGATCGCCTTGATCAAACGGTTCGCCTTCGACACGCTGAATCTGAACCGGTTGGAGCTGGAAGTGTTCGAATTCAATGAGCGCGGACTTCGTTGTTATCAGGGGAGCGGCTTCAAGGAAGAAGGCCGGCTGCGGCAGAAGCTGTATCGCGAAGGCAAGTATTGGGACATTATTCAGATGAGCATTCTGCAGAGCGAATATGTAAGCGAGGCGTGACCCATTTGAGCAAATTTAAAAAAAGGGAAAACCATTTTGCTTCGCCGGGAATCTAACAGAGGGGATGGTTTTGCCTCTTCCGGAGGATACAGGGATGAATGCCGTACATCCGTCAGAGAAGGTGATACAAGCCATTGAGCAGTCGGAAATCGATTATATGACCGATCGGATGAATGCGATCCGGGAACGTCCGGGCAATCCGGAAGGCGTGGAGGTGGCACAGTTCGGGCATGCGGTCTGCTTCTACAGCAGGACGATGCCATGGCCTTCCTTCAATACGGTCAAAGGACTGCGGAACAGCGATATTGAGCATATAGATGACATAATCCGCTTCTACCGGGAGCGGGATCGGACACCTCAGTTCGAAGTCGTGCCCGGACTTGCCGATCGGCAGGTGCTCCGGTCGCTGGCAGAGCGGGGGTTGTATCCGTCGGGCAGCCATACGTCCTTGTATGCGCAGCCTGCTGCCGCCGCTTGGGAGCCTGGGCCGGAAACGGTGCGGATTGAAGAGATAGGGGCTTCGGAATTCGATGCATACGCGATGATTCATTGCCGGGGGACGGGGTTGCCGGATGACGGAATCCCGCATGTCGCGGCCAACAACCGCGTGCTGCATCAGCGATCGGGCTGGAGCTTTTATATGGCCTATTGCGAGGAACGGCCGGCGGCTGTCGGCGTCATGCATGTGAAGGGAGATATCGCTTCCTTCACGTTCGCGGCCACGCTTCCCGAATATCGGCGGCGAGGCTTGCAGCTGAGTCTGCTGCGCTGCAGGCTTGTCGAGGCAGCACGCCGCAAATGCAGCCTGGCCGTGGGCCAATGCGCCTTCCTGTCAGGCAGCCACCGGAATATGGAGCGGGCCGGCATGCGGATCGGGTATGTGCGCTCGACTTGGACCGGGCTGTGAGCGCTGGAACGACGACGGCCGCCTGGCGGACATCTCTTGGACAACGGAGCGGGACCGGGCAAGTATGCTCGCGCCTGCGAAAGAGGAGGAGTCCCCGTGTTGGAGCAGCGTCTGGTTCAATATTTGGAAGAACATGAGGAATTGTTGGCCGACTTGCGGATCGTCAGGGACCTCCACCTGCCGCAATGCTATATAGCCGCCGGGTATATTCGCAATTATATCTGGGATCGGCGGCATGGATTCGAGTACCGGGCGCGGCATCAGGATATCGATGTCGTCTACTATGACCCGGAGGATCTGTCGGAGCAGCGGGACGTTGCGCTGGAGCTGGAACTGAGAAGACAGACGGGCAACGAAAAGTGGTCGGTCAAAAACCAGGCCAGAATGCATATTCGCAATGGCGTGGCGCCATACGCGTCCACCTTCGATGCGCTCAGCCGATGGCCGGAGACGGCCACGGCGGTAGGCGCGCGTCTGAATGGGGAGGCGCGGATAGAAGTGATTCATCCGCACGGCTTGGAGGATTTGTTCCAGTTGATCGTCAGGCGAAGCCCGGCATTTCCCGATTCCGCCTATTATATGGCGCGGGTCAACGCCAAGCAATGGCGGGGGCAATGGCCGCTGCTGACGATTATTGAAGCATAGAAGACAGAGCCGGAGAGGCTGGGTTCATGCCTTTCTTGCATTAGGGCACTTGATCGATAATTTGACCAAAAATGAAAATATTTTTAAAAAGAAAGAAACATTTACCTCAGTAACCGCGTTACACATTTCAGAGATTTGAAATGACACCCAATGGAGGATGAAGTTGTGAAAAGGATACTATCCGGACTGATTGCATTTGCCTTGTTGTTTACATTTGCCATTCAAGCGCAAGTGCAGGCGGCCCCGCAAATCAGTGTGTATATCAATGGATCCAAGCTGGTGACGGATCAACCGCCAATGATGATTCGAGGGCGGACGATGCTGCCGCTGCGGGCCATCTTCGAGGCGTTGGATGCTAGGGTAGGATGGAATCAGAGAACGAAGACCGTGACCGCGACCAAGGCGGGCACGACCGTTGTCCTCAAGATCGGTTCCAGGGTAGCTACGATCAATGATTCGAACGTGACTCTGGACGTTCCCGCCCAGACGATCCGGGGAAGAACGATGGTTCCGGTGCGCTTCGTCAGCGAAGCGATGGGCGAGCAAGTGCTGTGGAATTCCAGAACGCAGACCGTAACGATTAATACGACGGATCGTGATTGGGACGATTATCCGAGCGACCGGGTCTATCAGGCAACGAATGTAAATGCTAAAGTAACCGGCCAAGCGGGTAACGGCAGCGACCTGACCGTCAGCTTCACGCGGGCGTCCCAGGAATCGAATATCGATCATTATCGCGTTCTCGTCGTCAAGGCTTCGGATTCATCGTCCTTTACGCTGGCGCGGGCTCGTCTGGTATCGGACAATAACTACACGGTCGTAGATACGTATGGCCGAAATCCTTCTCTTTCGCTCAATTCCTGGACCCGCGACGTGAACGGAGATGTTCTCCGGGCGAACCAATCCTACGTCGTGTATGTGTTGACGGTGGGCAAACGCAGCCAGGATGTATTATCCCGGCCTTCGCAGACCGTGACGCTGACAGGCGATTCAGCCTATGCGGCCACGAATGTGCAGGCGCGTGACGTTGCCGATTATGGCGATGGAAGAGATATGTCCGTGAGCTTCACACGGGCTTCCGATGAGAGCAATATCGCCAACTATCGCGTCATGGTCGTGAAGTCGAAGGATGCGCATCGCTTCGATCTGAATGCAGCGAATGAGGTATCCAGCTCCAATTATACGACGGTATACAAATCCGGCACGACCCTGTCGACGACACTCAGCTCATCGTCCCGGGATACGTCCGGAGACAGAATTCGCAACGGCGTGCCTTATACGGTGTTCGTCTTGTCCGTAAGCAATCATTTGAATCGTCATTCCAATCAGCTCTCTTCGTCCACGGCGACGATTACGCTGGGCACCACCGTTGGCGCGCCAGTCATTACGAGCGTGGCGGATGTGAGCAACTACGGCGACGGCCGCGACCTGCAGGTATCGTTCACGAGATCTTCCGATGAGTCGAAGGTGAGCCACTATCGCATATTCGTCGTGCCGAACCGGGACTACACCCGCTTCGATCTGACCGAAGCGAACAAATTGTCTTCCAGCCGCTATTATCAAGTATCGAAGACCGGATACAATATCACGACGACCTTGTCTTCGAGCTTGACGGATGTCAACGGCTCTTATATTCGCAACAATGAGACCTACCGGGTATTCGTCATGGCGGTGTCGAATGCCGGGTACAGCTCTAACAATGTGCTGAGTGGCGCGTCCTCGTCGATTACGCTGTCTCATAATTCCATCGCCAATGCAGTCACGAATGTGCAAGTTAGCGATGTCAGCGACTATAATGACGGCCGCGACATGCGAATCACGTTCAACAAGGCTTCCGACGAGTCGTTGATTGATCACTATCGCGTCATGGTCGTGAAGACATCCAATGCGGACCGGTTCACTGTGTCGGATGCGAACAATGTATCGAGCTCGTACTACACGAGAGTGAACAAGACGGGGCGCGATCTGAGCTTGACGCTCTCCTCCCGCGCAAGAGATGCGGACGGCTCATATATTCGGAACGGTGTGAGCTATCGCGTGTTTGTCCTGTCGGTAGGCAGAGGCAGCTATTCCAATGCGTTGTCTTACGCTTCCAGCGCCATTACGCTGTCCAGCAATTCGGCCGTGTATGCCGCGACCAATGTTCAGGCTTACGATATCAATGATTACGGCGATGGCCGCGACCTGCGGGTAACGTTCAACCGCGCGGCGGATGAGTCGAATATCAGCCACTACCGCGTCATGGTCGTGAAGTCGTCCGATGCGGGGCGCTTCACGGTAGGGGATGCGAACAATGTATCCAGCTATAATTACACATATGTGAGCCGCAATGGCACCAACCAGAGCGTGACGCTCTCGTCCGGCGCGAGAGATGTCGACGGGTCGCTGATTCGGAACGGCATCAGCTACCGCGTGTTCGTCCTGTCTGTCGGCTCGGGCAGTTATTCCAATACGTTGTCCAGCTATTCGAACATCATCACGTTGAGCAATAACTCGACGGTGTATCCGGCTACCAACGTCATGGCAAGCGACGTCAACGATTATAACGACGGCCGCGATATGCGAGTCAGCTTCAACCGGGCGGTGGATGAAGCGAACATCTCGCATTACCGGATCATGGTCGTGAAATCGGCTGATGCAAGCCGCTTCGACTTGTATCGTGCCAACAACGTATCCAGCTACAACTATACGTATGTAAGCAAGACAGGCCGAAATATTGATCAGATTCTGTCCTCCTCGGCGCGGGACGTTGATGGAGCGGCGATTCGAAATGGCGTCGGCTACAAGGTATTTGTCTTGTCCGTCAGCAACAACAGCAATAACGCCAATATGTTATCCGGTGCTTCTCCGGAAATCGTGCTGACAAGCAACTCGTCGGTCTCTGCGGTGTCGAACGTAACGGCCAACGTAACAGGCAATAGCGGCACGGCGCGCGATATCGAGGTGAGCTTCACCGCGCCGTCCAATGATTATGGCGTGCTGGAATACCGCGTGATGGCCGTGAAGTCGGATCAGAGCTTTGGGTTGGCGGATGCCAACAATACGCCATATTACACGTATGCGGCGAAGGAGGGCGGCACGATTCGCCTGTCTCTGCCAGATAACGCACGCGACGTGAGAGGAGAGGCGATCACAAGCGGCAGCGCTTATCGCTTCTATGTTCTCACCGTAGCCGACAGCCGGGTCAGCTCGGCCAATGCGCTCTCTGATCCATCCCGCGAGGTGGTCTTGTCGGCTCAATACGTATCTCCGGCGACGAACGTAACGGCGGAGATGAATGGAAGCGACCTGCGGGTCTACTTCAGCAAGCCGACGAATGAGAGAGGCGTTGCATACTATGCCGTGATGGCGGTGCCTTCCAACAGGGCAGGCAGCTTTACGCTGGATGAGGCTAATTGGGCAGGAGCAAACAGCTCTAAAGCCATATCTCCTTCAGGAGAAGGCATGGTTACGCTGAACTCCTACGATAAAGACGCCTATGGCAATCCTCTTGCCAATGGGGAAACATATATTATCTACGTCCTCACCGTTTCGGACGGCCGTGCGGTAAACGTGCTGTCCGCTCCATCCCAGGGCGTCGTGGCACAGTTCTAAGCGTCCCAGGCAGGGTGCGGCGCAAAACAATCCTGCTATCGAACGGAAGCAGGAATCAAGGGGGTTGTCCCAAAAGTAGTATTTCACTACAGTGAGACAGCCCCCCCTGATTCTCAAAGCTCGACTCGCCGAAAACTGCAAAACGGCAGCTTTCCTTTAAGGCGTGTACTCCGTTACAGGGAATCCTGCAAAACGGCATCAATTTCTGACTATCCAATCGATAAAAGACAAAAATCGATAAACATCATGTAAATTTTGCAGGAATTTCATCAAATAGCGGCTGAAAGAGCAGAAATTGATGCATCCACGCAGCATTTCACTGCTTCATCCATCTTCCACCAGTTGCGCCGCCGTTTTTCCCGGATCCACATTCTCTGTTACCTCGTCATCTCCATCATTTTGCAGTGCCTGTGAGACACCCCCTTTTTTTGTTGATCAAAAAAAGCAGAACCGATTCCCTTTCAGGCTGTTGGATGTTTGACGGCCTTAGGGTGCGGTTAAGAACACAGTAAGCCGGCCGGACCCCCACCGAATACAGAGAAAATGAAGGAGGAATCGACATGAACAAGCAGACGAAGGTGTACACGGTCAATACGGGAAAGGAGGCCGAAGCGAAGATTCAGGATCTGGCCAATCTGGGTTATAACCGAGACCATCTGGACGTGCTGGCCCATGACAAGAAGCGGATGGAGAATATCGCCGAACAAGCGGCTGCCTCTGAGATCGGCGTGGCCGAAGAAGGCGTCTTCACCGCGTTCTGTTCCGCTCCCATGGCGACGAGCTGCGCGCCAAAATGAGGTCTATGGGCGTCTCGCACCAGCATGAACAAGAGCTGGACAAAGGCAAGATCGTCATTTTCGCTGGAGCGGGAATCCTTATGACGGCGACCGCTACGATCCGGACATCATCTATTATCCGCCTTTTGTATAAGGTTTCGGCCAAGCCGGAATTTGCCTTCGGCGGCAGGGAGAAGGCGGAAGCAGCAAAAGCCGACGCGGGTCGGCTTTTGTGCTTGAAAGCAATATCGTGTTGAAGCAGGAAGGGAAAGCGTATTATTCCATGTCCAGCAATTGAAGGGAGTAGCGATGGCCCAACTCCTGCCGCACTTCGATGCGCGCATGGAAAAATTGGCTTAAATGGGCCGAGGTCAACTGATCGGCCGTATTCCCGGACGAAAATACGGTTCCTTGCTTGATGAGCAGGGTTTTGTTGAAGCAGGGCATTATCTCTTCGACATGATGCGTGACATAGATAAGAGTCGGGGCATCCGGCTCGAACGCAATCGATTGAATCATATGGAGCAACTGATCGCGGGCGAAAATATCGAGTCCCGTGCACGGCTCGTCCAGGATAAGAAGCTTCGGCGACGCCATCAGCGCCCGGCCGATGAGCACCCGCTGCCGCTCGCCCTGCGATAACGTGTCGTAGGTGCGGTTCAGCAGCCGCTCGCAGCCGAGCAGCCGGATCAAGGACAAAGCCTTCTCCTCGTCAGCCTCCTCGATGTCATCGTACAAGCCGATCGAGGCGAATTTCCCGCTGAGCACGATCTTCTGCACGGTCTCGTGCCCGTATAGCTTCTGCTGCAGGGAGGTGCTTACCCAGCCGATGTGTTTGCGCAGCTCGCGCAGATCGAAGGTGCCGAACCGCTTGCCGAGAACGGAGACGCTTCCCGAGGTCGGCCAGATATAGCCGTTGATCATATTCAATAAGGTCGTTTTCCCCGAGCCGTTCAGCCCGAGCAGACACCAGTGCTCTCCCGGCTTCACCTTCCAGGCTACCCGATCCAGAATCGTCTTGTTGTCTCTCTTCCAGGTTACATCGCGAACATCAATGACCATAACGTCTCTCCTCTCCTCTAGGTTGGCAACCGTTATTCGCTGCCGCCGCGCCCCTGCGGCGCCAGATTGGCCAGCGACACGCGCACGGCGGTATCGGCGTCCCGGGCCGAAAGCGCCTGGTACAGCTGTTCATGCAATTCCGACCGATTCTCATAATGCTTCGTGCCGACGATGAGGTGGCTCAGCTCGCCACGCAGTGCGTTGGAGAAGGCCCGGAACAGATCGAGCAGCAATGGATTTTGGCTTGCCTCTGCAATCGAACAGTGGAACTCGGCATCAAAATCCACCTGGGAGGCATAATTGCCGGTCTCCAATGCCTTTTTCCGCTCTTCAAGCAGCCGCTTCATCCCCCTCAGATCGCCGTCCGTGCGCCGTTCCGCGGCCAATCCCGTCCCCTTGCCGGACTTCCAGCACGCCGGCATGTACCAAGATCTTGACGGCTTAGCGGACCGTCGAGCGGCCTACGACCGAATAGCTCCATCAGTTCCGGCTCGGTCGGTATCCGATCGCCGGGATGATAAGCCGTAAGTCCCGGTTCACAGGTCCGGCAGCAAAGGGGATCAATGGTTCATAATGAGAAGGTATCCCGGGAGGCGCTTCGGAGTATCAGTAAAAAATCAGGAAATTCCTCGCTGGGAATGAGGGCGGTGATTGGCTAGAATCATCTCAAATTCAAGATAAGGGACTGGATGCATGATGCGCATTACGATCAAACAGCCCTCTTGAATGCGGCTGTCATGGCGGCCAGCGGAGCGGTATTCGTAAGCAGCGTGCTGGGGGCCGGAGCCCAGCCTGGCAGCTGGCCGCGCCGAAATACGATGCCGTTCGCTGGATGAGTCTCGTCTTTTTTGCCGATTATTTTCATTAAAAAATGGTGCTCCGCCAAATACCAGGGACCATCGATTCTCGTTCTGATGGGGGCGGTCATCATCATCACGGAAGTGCTGGTGGCGTATTCGGACGGAGCGCCGTAAATTCATTTATGGGCTGACAGGCTTCCATTCCTCGAGAAGGTGCACGAAGCGCTGCCGGCATTCCAAGCGGGTAAAGAAATCGGCATAATCCGCGAAATTGCCGGTATTAACTCCTTCCGCTGTAGAGAACGCCGGAGAAGAGAAAGCGATCTGCCTGACGGTCTGCTCCTTCAAATATAAAATGATCTCATGACCTTCTTTTTCACTGTGCTCATTCTCCTTCGCTTCTCGGGCGAGTCATCTGATCCTGGTTCGATCCTAAGGATGCGGAACCGTTCCAGAAGTCCTTGCCGGAATTGTTCCTGCAGCGGAGCATTATCCCCGACATGGTTACTCTTCTGGATATAGGAGGACAGGAAGCTGGCGGCTTCCTCTTCTTCTCCCCGTTCCAGATACAGCGCCGTCAACTTGGGCAAGTCTGCGGCGGCATCCCCGAAATAGGACGTCGTGAAATCGATCACGCCGCTCACTTCCCAGCCTCGATCGGTTTGCTGCACGAATCGGTTTGCTGCACGAGCACGTTTTCCGGCTTGAAGTCGCCCATGACGAAGCTGGGGGAGGCGAGCCTGTCCATTGCCGGCTGCGCGTCGTCTAAGAGCTGTTCCACCCATGCCTTGTCCCGGTCCGTAATGACGGAGTACTTCGCGGCGTCATCGAGCCAATAGCGAACCGTCCCGTACAGCCACGCCGTGTAGGAGCCGGCGAACGTGCGGATATGGCCGATGTCCGGATCGAATTCCCCGGGATGATCTGCCTTCCATCCGTGCAGCGCGCGAAGGGAGCGCCCGAGCGCTGCCGCGATGCCGCATGCGTCTTCATGATGCAGCAGCTCCGGATCGTGGATATGCCTTCCGGGGAGGCGGGGCATGAGAACATAGCTCCAGCCGAAAATATCATCCGACTCGTCAATCAGATAGGGATAAGGGACCTTGACTCCGGTCTTCGCGTGCAAATGGCGAATAAAAAACGCTTCTTCCTTCCACTGTCCGGGATAGAGCGGATTGCCCGGCTGTGGACGTGACGAACAGCGTCTGCTTCATGACTCCGTGCTCTGTAGGCGCGGAGTGAAGCAATCGGCCCAGCCCGAAGCGGTCCAGCATCCGCTGCAGTTGGCTGTCCGTCAGGGCGCCTAACGATTTCGAAGCGAAAAATACGGTGGTCGTCAACCGCTGCACCTCGTTGCAACTAGAATGTATGCGAATTCCGTTCAACCGCATGTTACAGAAAAAGCGGCCTGCCAGCAGGCAGCCGCATAGTGGCAATATCGATATGATCCTCTACAATACGGAATCTCCAAAATTATCCTATCACGCGGATTTGGGGAAGTCAAAGCAATTTTCCGCGAAGGGGGCGCGGGCGAGCAGGTGGTAGGCCCGCCATGCGAAAGATGGGCTGCGCGCCGCCAACCGGGCTGCGCTCGGCGCAGCGAGAATACAGACAGCCGGCTCCGCAGAGCCGGCTGTTCTGATTACATATTCTATAGGGGACGCGTTATCCTTCGAGGAGCAGCGTCTCCGGATCTTCCAGCATCTCCTTGACCTTGACCAGGAATCCGACAGCTTCCGCTCCATCGACGATGCGGTGATCGTAGGAGAGGGCGATATACATCATCGGACGGTTCTCCGAACGCTCTTCATCGATGGCGACCGGACGCAGCTGGATCTTGTGCATGCCGAGGATGCCGACCTGCGGCGCGTTCAAGATTGGCGTCGACAGCAGGGAACCGAAGACGCCGCCGTTCGTAATCGTGAAAGAACCGCCTTGCAGATCGGACAAGGCCAACGAGTTGGAGCGGGCCTTCGTCGCCAGTTCAGCGATGGAGCGCTCGATCTCCGCGAAGCTGAGCCGATCGGCGTCGCGAACGACCGGCACGACGAGGCCTTCCTTCGCTGCGACGGCGATGCCGATATCGTAGAATTTCTTCACGAGAATATCTTGTCCGTCGATCTCGGCGTTCAGCAGCGGGTAAGCCTTCAATGCGCCGACGACCGCCTTCGTGAAGAACGACATGAAGCCGAGACCGACATCATGCTTTTCCTTGAAGGCGTCTTTGCGCCGCTTCCGGATATCGAGAATCGCAGTCATGTCGACTTCGTTGAACGTCGTCAGCATAGCCGCGGTCTGCTGCGCCTCCACCAGGCGAGTCGCGATCGTCTGGCGGCGGCGGGACATGCGCTGGCGCTCGATCGGCTTGGCCGAATCGCCAGCCCCACCGGAAGCCGGAGCCGGAGGCTTCACCGGCGCAACCGGAGCCGCTGCCGGAGCTGCCGCCGGACGGGCTGCGTTCGCCTGAACGTCATCATGCTGGATGCGGCCGATCGGGTCGCGGGCAGACACGCCGTTCAAGTCGATGCCCTTCTCTCTCGCCAGCTTGCGCGCCGCCGGAGACGCGTGGTATGCGCCGCTATCCGCAGCAGGCGCAGGCACTGGGGCCGGCGCTGCCGGAGCTGCGGCCGAAGCGCTTTCCTTCTCTGCGGCAGTCGCTTCCGCCGCCGGAGCTGGCGCTGGAGCGCTTGCTCCCGCCCCGGAGCCGATGACGGCGATGACTTCGCCGACGGCGACATTCTCGCCTTCCCCTCTCAGGATCGATTCAATGACTCCGCTCTCTTCGGCGCTGATTTCCAGATTGACTTTGTCGGTTTCCAACTCGGCGAGCAGATCTCCTTGACCTACCGTGTCGCCTACTTTGACAAGCCATTTATGCAAGGTTCCTTCCGATATCGATTCTCCAAGATCAGGCACTTTGATTTCAGCCACGACCGTAACCTCCCAGGTTAATTAGTTTTTGTCGAGCGATGCAAAAGATTCGGTAATGATTTGGCGTTGTTCGAAGCTATGGACATCCGCATACCCGCTCGCCGGGCTGGAATGCTCCGGACGTCCGATATAGTGGACAGGCACCTTCTTCGGAGCCACTTCGCGAATCCGCGGCTCCATGTACGTCCACGCACCCATATTTTTCGGCTCTTCCTGCACCCAGACGATCTCCTTCAGGGCCGGATAGCGTTCGATGATAGCCGCAATCTCCTCCTGCGGGAACGGATAGAGCTGTTCGACGCGGATCATATGCAGCCAAGAGTGATCCCGATCCGACGTCTCCAGTTCTGTCTGCAGATCGATCGCCATCTTGCCGGTCGCCAGAATCAGGCGTTCCACCTTCTTCGGCTGCTGGCCTTCCACGGCTTCATCCCAGACCGGATGGAAGTGCCCTTCGCTGAACTCGCGGCCCGGCGATGCGCTCCGCGGGTTGCGCAGCAGGCTTTTCGGCGCCATGACGATAAGCGGACGCGCTTCATCGGTTCCGCCGATCGCGGCCTGGCGGCGCAGCAGATGGAAGTATTGCGCGGCGCTGGTCAGATTGACAACCGTCCAGTTATGCTCTGCGGACGATTGCAGGAACCGCTCCAGGCGGGCGCTGGAATGCTCCGGACCTTGGCCTTCGAAGCCGTGCGGCAGCAGGACGACGAGATTGGACTTCTGGTTCCATTTCGCCCGGCCGGCAGCGATGAACTGGTCGAAAATAACTTGCGCCGCATTGGCGAAGTCGCCGTATTGCGCCTCCCAGATAACGAGCGTCTCTGGCGCGAATACATTATAGCCGTATTCATACCCGAGCACAGACGCCTCGGACAGCGGGCTGTTATAGATAGCGAAGGAGGCCTTCGCCTGCGGAATGCGGTGCAGCGGCGAGAACGTCTCTCCCGTCTTATAGTCATGCAGCACGAGATGTCGCTGCGAGAAGGTGCCCCGCTCGGAATCTTGCCCGGTGATGCGGATCGGCTGCCCTTCCGCCAGGATCGTCGCGAACGCCAGCGTCTCGGCGAGCGCCCAGTCGACCTTCTCGCCCTCATCGAGCGCGTTGGCCCGGCGCTGCAAAATCCGCTGCAGCTTCGGATAGACCTGGAAGCCCTCCGGCACCAACAGCAGCTCGCGGTTGATCTCCCGCAGCTGCTCGAGCGGCACGGCGGTGCCGTTGCCGGACAAGCGGCTTGGCGGCTCGCCCGTATTGTGGCGGTACGCCCGGTCGGTCGTCTCCTTCATCTTGTCATACGCCTGCTGCAGGACAGCCTCGGCATCCTTTTTCATCTGTTCGATCTGCGCGTCGCCGACCAGGCCTTCCTGCTTCAACCGCTCGCCATAGAGGGCATACACGGTCGGATGCTGGTTCACCTTGCGGTACACGAACGGCGACGTTCCTTCCGGATCGTCCATCTCGTTGTGGCCGTGGCGGCGGTAGCCAATCAGATCAATCAGGAAGTCCTTCTTGAACACGCTCCGGTACTCGACCGCCATGCGAACGGCAGCGATGCATGCATCCGGATCGTCCGCGTTCACGTGCACGATCGGAATCTCGAAGCCTTTGGCCAGGTCGCTCGCATAATGCGTGGAGCGGGAGTCCTCGCTCTTCGTCGTGAACCCGATGCGGTTGTTGACGATAATGTGCAGCGTGCCTCCGTTCTGGAAGCCGCGCAGCTTGTTGAAGTTCAGCGTCTCCGAGACGATGCCTTCCCCCGGGAAGGCGGCATCGCCGTGCATGAGCACCGTCGCGGCCTTGCCGGTATCATGGCGCGGATAGCCCGGCTGGCTGCGGTCATCCTGGGCGGCGCGGGAGAAGCCCTCCACGACCGGATTGACGTACTCCAGATGGCTCGGGTTGTTCGCGAGCGTAACCTTGGTCCGCACGGTATTGCCTTCGGTTACGGAGCGATCGGCGCCCAGATGGTACTTCACGTCGCCGGTCCAGCCGTAGTTGATGCCCATCGAGCCTTCCGACGGGAACAGGTCCTTGTTCGGAGAGTGATGGAACTCCGAGAAAATCTTGCCGTACGGCTTCCCAAGCACGTGCGCGAGCACGTTTAACCGGCCTCGATGGGCCATGCCCATGAGGATATGCTGAGTGCCGTTGGCCGCGGAGGCGCGGACGAGTTCGTCTAGCATCGGCACGAGAACATCGGTGCCTTCGATCGAGAAGCGCTTCTGCCCAACGAAAGTGCGGTGCAGGAACGTCTCGAACTGCTCCACCTCGATGAGCCGTTTCAAGAGAGCGACGCGTTCGGCCGGAGTAAGCGGCTCCGGCGAGTTGAGGCATTCCGTATGTCTGCGCAGCCACTTCAATTCTTCCTCGTCATGCACATGTCTGAATTCGTACGCGATGGATCGGGTGTACACCGCGCGCAGATGCTCGATCGCATCCCAGCAGGTGTGTACGCCGGCAGGCGCCTCCTTCAGCACGATCGAGGCAGGCAGAGCTTCCAGATCCGCGCGGGTCAAGCCGTAGGTCTCCGGCTCGAAGCGGCGGGTATCCACGGGCGGATTAATGCCCAATGGATCGATATCGGCCGCCAGATGGCCGAAGGTGCGAATAATGCCGGCCAGCTTGACGGAGGAGACGACTTTATTTAACCCGTCTCCGTCCAGCGAGACCGGAGCAGCGGCTCCTACTGACTGGGAACCGATTGAAGCAGGCGGCGGCCCGAAGCGGGCGAACAGGTCCCGGTAATTCGCTTCGACGGATTCGGGATCGTTAACGTATTGCTCGTACTGTTCCTGGATGTACCCGAGATTGGGTCCATAGTAATCCTTCCATACCCTTTCCTTCTCAGTAACTTCTGCAGCCGACATGAATGCTAGACCTCCTTACGGATTATGCCAAATCTATGAGTATATCTAAAATGACATACCCAATGTTTGCGTTTACACTTAGTTTACCACTTGTTCGCCAGAAATTAAAATAAAATGGACGTTTTTACGAGAAGAAAATGTGGAATTTATCATGGTAAATGTTCCGAACCTATTTTCTCAATCCATTCTCATAGAAACGATTGTTCAACGTACATTATTATACAATTTTATACAGAAAATAGAAACTTCAAGGAGAGAGGTGATTTCCTCTCCCGATCTCTTCGACTATAATAGAGATATTGGTAACATCACAATTTTTTTCAGATATCTGGGCATGAGCCGGATTGGTTCCCGGTATTCGAAGCAACGCCTTATGAAACAACGGAAGACAGCGGCGGAAGATGGATGATGCAGTGCAATCCTGCGTTAAAACAGGAATGTAGGCCCTTTGATCCAATATTTTATTAAATTCCTGCAAAAGAACATTTTTTCAGCTAATGTCTGGTTACTATCTCTTTCATATACTGAAGTTCATGCGTGTTTGCAGGAATTCCTGTAACGAAGCAATCGTCATAAGGGCATACTGCATTATTGCAGTATTTCGGCAAGTCGAGCCTTAAGAATAAGGGGGAGTGTCTCGCTGTAGCGACCAGACTACACTTGCACAGCCCCTTTTTTTCCTTCTTGGACAAACAGTCCATTTTTCTCTAAATAAATTAGTGAAAACTTTCACGATGGATGGGTTTTTTGCTCCTCTTTTTGTTAGAATATAAGGAACATTGGATCCGATGAGGTGATGAGATGAAAACGGTCATGATTCAACAGCTCGTGGAGAAGTTCAAGCTTGAAGTGCTGACGGGCGAGAACCGCCTGAACCGCACCATTTCCAAGACACGCGTGCACCGTCCGGGGCTTGAATTCGCAGGGTACTATGAATTTTTCCCGCAGGAACGCATTCAAGTGCTTGGACTGAAGGAGATCGGGTACCTTCATACGCTGACCGAGGAAGAGCGCGATGCCCGGATCAAAAACGTCGTGAAATACCATCCCCCTTGCTTCGTCGTTACTCGGGATCAGGAAGGGCTCACGTACTTGATCGATCATTGCCGGCGGGAAGACATTCCGCTGCTCCGCACCTCCATGACGACATCGAAGTTCATCGGACTGGTTGATTCTTATTTGACGAAAATGCTGGCGCCCGAGATTCAGGTGCATGGTGTATGCATGAACGTGGCGGGCATCGGCATTTTGCTGCGCGGCAAGTCGGGCATCGGCAAGAGCGAGACGGCGCTGACGCTCATTCGCCGGGGGCATCGCCTCGTCTCGGATGACGCGGTCGTCCTGCGCAAGATGAACCACGAGACGCTGATCGGCACCCATGACGGCAAGACGCGCGAATTTCTTGCTTTGCGCAGCATCGGGCTCATTAACGTGGCCCGCATCTACGGCCGCAGCGCCTTTCAGGAAGAGACCCGCATCGTGCTCGATATCGAGCTGACCAAGTGGAAGGACAACGAGCTGAACAACGAGCTGGAGCTGGAGCCCCGGTTCACGGAATATATGGACGTGAAGGTTCCGACCGTCCAGATTCAGCTTCAGCCCGGACGGGATGTCGCCAGCCTGGTCGAGGCGGCCGCCAACAACTATTATTTGCAGCAGCAGGGATACAGCGCCGCGGAGGAATTCATCTCGCGGCTGAATATGTAAGCCGGATACGAAGAAGGGGCTGTCCCATAAGTAGCTTTTAGCTACAAACATTGAGACAGCCCCATAGCCCTACCCTGCTGCTCACAGCTCGACTTGCTGACAAAACTGCGAAAATACAGTTTTCCCTTGTGCCGTATACTCCGTTAACGCAATTCCTGCAAAATTACATTAATTTCAGTCATGCCAATGGCTGGAAAGAAAAAGTCCGCGTTAAGGATGCACTTTTACAGGAATTGCATCAGGCAGCGGCTGAAATAGCATAAATTCCTGCACAAATGCAGGATTGGCTGCCCAACCATTTTCCGCCGTTAGTCCCCTACCGCTTTTCCCGCCTCTACCTTCTCGGTTGTCCATTCTTGCCCTAATGTCATGCTTCAATGGCTAGGGGACACTCCCTTCCTTCTATAACAGTTCTCGAACAGTTCTCGGCAGCAATGCGCTTCACCCGCAGCCCTTAGCCATTCGTCTACGGCGAGCAGGGTGGAGCCGCATCCGACCGGGCTACCGTTAACGGGAGCGGGGGCTTCTCCTCGGATGAAGGAAGAGCCGCAGGCATTCCCTCGCTCCGAGCAGGGCAGGATGAGCAGGAACACCGGGCCCAGGACCGATTCGACCAGGGCGATGAAGGCGACCAGCAAGTAATAGCCTTGCCGCAGCCATGGCCATGGACAGAAGCAGATGGCGGCGGTCAAGAGCAGGAAGCCGACGCACCACATGACGCCATAGCCGTTGCGCACGAAGAAGAGCAGGCTGATGGCCGTCACGATAACAATAGCCGTTAATCCGGTCTGCTGCTTGCCGCGGGCATACCCGTAGAACAGCAGGACCGCGAACACCGTCGAGACGGTATAGCCGGCGAGCGCGATAAGAATGAAGCGCCACGAATGGGCTGCCGCGGAAGAGAACGTGACTCCGCTATGATCGGCGAATAAATGAATATACAATACTTTGCCGGACACGAGCAGGGTGACGATCGCGTGACCGAACTCATGCACGAGCGTATCTGCATTGCGAAAGAAAGAAGAAAACGGAATGACCCGCGTCAAGACGGCGGCCACCACTAGAAATACGACGGTTTTTCCCCAATGCTTCATCGTCGCTCCCCCATTTGGCTTCAGGTCAACCCGGGAGCGGGAAGCGGCAGCGGTTGTCCCGCGGCTTCTCCTCCGTCTCACCGGATTATCTCATCCATTATATCGTGATCCGGCCGGAGATTCCCATCCTATTCTTCATTTGCTTCCCGCAGCTCTTGACTCCGCACGGAGCGCCTCGCGTCCGGATTGACCGTTATTGCCCGTTGGGACAGGCCTCCAGCGTTAGATGACCCGGCGCATCGACAGAAGCATGGAGCCCCAATGTTCGCCGTCCACATCGCTAATCTGGACGCCCGGATCGCCCCATGTATGAATGAACTGGCCATTGCCGACATAGATGCCGACATGTCCCGGAATCCGGTCATCCTCGAACCGTCCGGGAACGGTGAAGAAGATCAGATCTCCAGGCTTGAGATTCTCCCTGGTGACGGCAGAGCCCTGCTTGGCTTGATCCTGGGCCAGGCGCGGGAGTTGAACTCCATAATGCGCGAACACATGCTGGGTGAAGGAGGAGCAGTCGAACTTCTTCGACTCTTCATAAGGGCCGGCTCCGAATTCGTATGGCACCCCTAGGAACGACTTCGCATATTGAATCAAGGCCTGGGCGTCCACCCCCGCGCCGGCCATATGGATCCCGTGTGCCGAGCTGCCGCCGGCGGAAGGCGTCTGCCCTCCATTGCGGATGGCTCCGATATCGATCGTCTGCCGTTCCGGATTCCATTGCACCGGAGCCTGGAGCAGCAAGGACAGGGATTCGATGGTGGCGAACGGCGCTCCCTTCAGCCGGACGGGCGCCTGCGGCAGCGTGACTGCCTGGCCGGAAGAGAGCGCTTCGGGGCGACCCGGATAGAGCTCATAGATGACGTCGGTATAACCGATGCGCACGACTTGGTCGCGGTCCTCCATACGCAAGCCGAGCGCATGCGCGGCTTCGCGCAGCGGGATCAGCCGGTTGCCCATCGCATCGATATGCGATCCGTCCAGAAGCGCCGTGCTCGTCGGACCGGGCGGTTCAATCGGATTCGGATTCGGCCTTGCGCAGGATGCCGTGATCCATAGCAACGATGCGGCGCAGCACAGCAGCAAAAAACGAACGCCGGAGTAGCCCATGGCGAATTCACCTCATTCGTTTTGATAAAATATAAGAAAGTATCCGGTTCGGAGTCTACTTGGCTTATATTTCTCGCAGCAGCGTTTTCCCTCTTTTAAAAAGAGGCGAAAAACGCTTCTACATTGCAGTGTGCGCCGGGAACGGGCTGGTTATGTATGGCAGCGCGCCGAACTCAGCGTCCTGTCTCCTCTATCCAGCGGAACATTCGCTCTACGGCTTCGCGGTGCTTCCCGGGCGGGAATAAATGGCCCTCCCCGGCATAGGCATGCAGCGTGCTCTCCTTGCCGAGCGATGCCAGCCTGTCCCGCATTCGGATGGCATGAGCATAAGGAACCTGCTCATCCTCCGTCCCGTGGATAAGCAGGACGGGACAGCCAATCCGCTCCGCCAGATGGAGCGGGGAGCGGAGGCGGAACGCCGCTTCCTGCCGGGCAGGCGTCCCTCCGAGCACGCGCTTGAGCATGCGCCGCAGATCGACGCGTTCCTCGTACGTCTGCGCCAGATCCGAGACGCCGCTCCATAGAATAAGGCGGTGGATGCCGGGGGCGCTTGCCGCCGTCCTGGCCGCGTTGATGGCTCCGCGAGAGAAGCCCATAATAGAGATGCGCCGCGCATCGACGAACGGCAGTTGGGCAAGCATGCGCCAAGCGGCGCGGACGTCCTCCGTATCGGCGCCGCCGAATTCGTCCCGGCCTTCGCCCCCTTCGTTGCCGCGGTAGCATGGGGCGAAGACGATATATCCATGGCTGGAGAACTGTTCCAGCCAATGCGTCCGCACGCGGCCGAACTTGCCCATTCCCCCGCGGCAATAGAGAAGGACCGGCCAGCGTCCCGCCGACATGTCCCGGCGTTCCGGCGGCCAGCCGCAGGCCGTTTCCGTCGGGCGCGGAAGCTCCGGGCACGCATAGAGGCCGCGAAGCCAGAGCCCCAACCGCTCGGGATCCAGGCGGGATCCGGGCGGCAGGCTCAAATATCCGGTGACCTTGTGGCCCCCGGACAGATAGGTAAGATGCAGCAGCATGGCGAATCCTCCCCTCCTTGTGCTTGGACATGTATTTCCTATATATTTTCTATATATTTTGACTACAATCTTGTCTATCTTTACAGGCGGATTAGCCGCGTTTGATTCGATGCCGCTCATAGGTATTATAAGCATAGGATCGACCCTGGAACCAGCAAGCGTTCATTACTGCCCTTTAGTATTCATCCCATTAATTATATTTGCCATAAATAGAACAAGATCAGGAGGCGGTACTTATGAATCCGATACCGGATCATCTTGCCTGGGGGCTCGACGTGCTGTTCGTCGGCTTCAATCCAAGCCCGCGCTCGGGAGAGACGGGCCATCATTACGCCAATCCGCGGAACCGGTTCTGGACGATCCTGTACCGGGCCGGCTTGACCCCGCGGCTGTACCGGGCCGAGGAGGACGGAGAGCTGCTTAAGCTGGGCTACGGCTTCACCAACATTGTCGCCCGGCCGACCGCGACCGCGGCGGAGATTACGGCGGCCGAGTATGCGGAGGGGCGCAAGCTGCTGCGACGCAAAATCGAGACGTACCGCCCGCAGACTGTATGCTTCGTCGGCAAGGGCGTGTATGAAGCTTACAGCGGGCGAAGAGGAGTGGACTGGGGATTCCAGGATGAGACGGTCGTCGAAGGCGTGCGCGATTTCGTGGCGCCGTCGTCCAGCGGGCTGGTGCGAATGAAGCTGGAGGAGATCGTGGACATTTACAAGCAATTGGCCCGTCGGCAAGGCGGGGAGTGAATCGTCGCGGCGGCTCTCGGCGGAATGGCCAGAGGGCTGAATTTTCGAGCATGACGGAGGATAACTGTAAGCGGAAGTGCTCAGGCTTCAAGCAGCGCGCTTCCGGTCGTGAGAGGCGTGCTGAGGCGTTTTCAGGACATTTTCAACTACAGGCCCTTATCCGTTATACTTACAGAAGCCGTTTACGCATCGATTGGGAATGCGTAAATCCAATCCAGCAGGGAGTGACGATTTTGAGTAACGAGCATATGTTGGAACGCAAAAATGAATTGCTGCGCCGCAATATTCAACAGTATCTTCTGCAAGAAAACCAGCACGGACTAAGCCATCAGGAGCAGCACTTTTTGCAGCATCTCATTAAGGAAATGCACCAGAACAATTATGAGATGAACCGTCAATCGTAACCCTCCCGCTTATTTGCAGCCTTAGGGCGTGCCATACAGCGAAGAGTCCGGATGTCCGGGCTCTTTTTTTCATGGCAGGATAACAGGTACAATGGAGAGCATCGGGCTTGAACCGAGAGCAGCCACAGGCAACAACGAAAGGATAGTATGGCCATGCATATAAAGGAAGGGTTCTTGGCGCGCAAGCAGCGGGAAGGCATCGTTCTCAACGACGTGCAGACCGAGGCGGTCCTTCATACGGACGGGCCGATGCTGGTGCTGGCCTCTCCCGGATCGGGGAAGACGACGACAATCGTGATGAGGATCGGGTATCTTATCGCGGAAAAGAAGGCAGATCCGTCACGCATCAAGGCGATCACCTTCAGCAGGGCGTCTGCGGCAGACATGAGGGATCGGTTCGCGCGGCTATGTCCCGAGCTGCCGGTCCGCAGCGTCGACTTCTCGACGATTCACAGCCTGGCGTTCGCGGTCACGCGCGAACATCTGCGGAATGCGCGCACCGATTTCCGGATCATCGAAGGGGATATCGATCTGGAGAGCCGGGAAGAAGCCGCGCATGGAATGCCGGCACTTCACAAAAAGCTCATTCTCCGCGAGCTGTACAAAACGATCGCAGGAGAACATATCGCCGATGATCAGATGGATGAATTAACGACTTACATCAGCTTTGTCAAAAATAAATTGCTTCCCGCGGACCAATGGGAACGCGTCCCCTGCAGCGTGCCGAAGGCGGCGCATATCGCCCGGCAGTACGAGCAATTCAAGCGATCGGGAACGGACAAGCTCCTGCTTGATTACGACGATATGCTGACGGTCGCCCATGAGGCGTTGAGCCGGGACCGGAAGCTGCTGGAGCGGTACCAGTCCCGCTATGATTATATTTTGACCGATGAGAGCCAGGACACCTCGCTCGTGCAGCACGAGATTATCGGCAAGCTGGCGCAGCCGCACCGGAATCTGTGCGTCGTGGCTGACGATGATCAGAGCATTTATACGTGGCGGGCCGCGGAGCCGGATTATTTGCTGCAGTTCAAGCAAGTGTACCCCGATGCGAAGCTGTTGAAAATGGAGCAGAATTACCGCTCGTCGCGCAATATCGTCGAAGCAGCCAACCGCTTCATCAAGCAGAACAAGCAGCGGTATGACAAGCAGATGTTTACGGCCAACCCGCCGAACCGGCCGATTGCCATCACGGAGGTCGCCGAATACGAGGATCAGGCGAAAAGGGTGGCGGAGAGCGTGTCCGCCATTGCCAACTTGCGCGACACCGCCGTGCTCTACCGCAACAATTCTTCTTCCATTGCGCTTATGAACGAGTTCGATCGCGCCGGCATCCCGTTTTTTATTCGTGACGGGGACAGCCGGTTCTTCTCGCATTGGGTGGTCGAGGATGTGCTGAACTTTATGCGGATGGCGTTTACCGACCGGCGGCCTGATCTTTTGGAAAAAATCCATCTCAAGTTCAACGGTTACATCTCGAAGCAGCAAATGGCGGCATTGAAGGCCATTCACAACGGCGAATCGGTATTCGACAATCTGCTTCGCCATGTCCCGCTGCAGGACTACCAGATCGGTCTGCTGCAGGAAAGCAAGGTAACCTTCGCCCGGCTGAAGGAGATGACCCCGCAAGCGGCTATCCGCGTCATCCGCACGAAGCTGGGCTATGACAAGGCCGTCGAGAAAACATGCGAGCGGCTCGGCTTCCGCAAGGAGTATATCGTCGGCATACTGAACACGCTGGACAATATCGCCGACGGCCTCGCTACGCTGCCGGACTTCGCGGCGCGCTTGAAGCAGCTGGAGGCGATCATGGCCTCTGCGAAGCGGAACCGGGGCGCGAACGCGGTGACGTTCTCCACGTTTCACAGCGCGAAGGGGCTGGAGTTCGAGCATGTGTTCATGATCGACCTGGTGGAAGGCATCATCCCGTCGCAGGAGGATATCCGCAGCTACGACAAAGGCGAGACCGCAGAGATGGAGGAAGCGGTCCGGCTGTTCTATGTGGGCATGACGCGGGCGAAATCCCATCTGGAGCTGCTGTCCTACCGGGAGCGGGGCGGCGAGAAGGCGAAGCGCTCCCGGTTCGTGTCTTATCTGGAGAAGCTTCAGCCGGCGGCTGCGGCGAGCCCGGCACCGGCGCCGATCGTGTCCGTACCGCAGGCAGGAGCGGCCCCTATGCTCCCGAATGCACTTCGGACATGGAGCGGGATCGGGGCCGGAACGAAGGTGAAGCATGCGGCCTTCGGACTGGGCGAGATTGTCAGCCTGGATGAGGAGGCTGTCGAGATCCAATTCCCCGGCGAGCGGAAGCGGATGCACGCTCCCACTTGCCTGAGCCGCGGGCTGCTGGCGTTGGCGGAAGAAGCCGTCCCTTCACGCGGATAATGGGCGGGCCGGGCCAGCGAATTCAATGCATGCTGGAGGCGGCCTGCCTGCGCCTCGCGTATGCTGGAGCGCTAGGCCATTCGTCAGTACAAGTCGAGGGCGTTCCTTCCTCTACGGAAGACATGGGTTAGCCGGACATCGCATGCGTGCGCCGCTTCCGCCTCAACCCGGCCTGCTCGGCATCCCAGCGGAAGGTCAATATCGCGATGGTCATGCAGAGCACGGTGAATCCGGCCAGGATGGCGAGCGGCTCCCATACCAGGCCGGCCGATCCGCCTGCATGAATGGCAGCGTCCATCGCCTTGACGAAGTAGTGAAACGGCTGGATCGAAGCGATGATGCGTACCCACTCCGGCGCGCCATCCAGACGGAAGAACGCTTCGCTCGTGAACAGCATCGGGAAGCTCATCAAGTTCGAGATCATATTGACATTGCCTTTAAGTCCCGCGACAGATTCGCCGCGATATAACCGATTGCCGTGAAGCATACCGTCCCGACGAGCAGCACGAGGAACATAAGCCCGGCATTCGCCACATGCAGAGTAACTCCAAGCATGAGGACGGCCATCGTGACGATGCAGCAGCTGACAGCCAGCGTCAGCGCAGTCCGCGCGCCGGTTCGTAATCATCGCTAAAATTTCCTCCTTAATAAGGATTCGGTCAGACGGCTCAGCTTTCTGTCATCCGAAGGTACAGCTCCTCCAGACTGTCCGCTTGGTGCGCCGCGAGCAGGTCCTCCGGCGTCCCGTCAGCCTGAATGACGCCCTGGTTCATCATGATGATGCGCGACGCGAGCTTATATACCTCTTCCATATCGTGCGAGGTGAAGATGAGAGAGGTGCCGGCCTCCGCCAGGGAATGAATCAATTCCCGGATATCGTGCCGTGCCCGGGGGTCGAGCGCCGCCGTCGGCTCATCGAGAAACAGGAGCGCCGGATGATGCACAAGCGCCATGGCGATGGCGAGCCGCTTCTGTTGGCCGCCGGACAGCCGTGCCGCATCGGTCCGTGCGGCTTCGCCAAGTCCGCAGCGCCGCAGATGCTCCATCAGGATGCGGTCGGGCAACCGGCAGCCATAAAAAGCGGCGAACATCCGCAAATTTTCCAAAGCGTTAAAACCGGGAAAGAACGGAGTCGACTGCAGCTGCAGGCCGATATGGCGGTAGGGATCTTTGGTCCAGTAGCTGATCTGTCCCTGATCCGGCCGCCGGGGGCCAAGCAGCAAATCAAGCGTCGTCGACTTCCCGGCTTCATTCGCTCCGATGATGGCAGTCACCTCTCCCTGCCGAATCGTCACGTCCACGCCGTTCACAACGGTACGGCCCCCGAATGCTTTGACGAGCCCTGCTGCTTCGATTAAGATGTCCGCTTGCATGGTCATGAACTGATCATCTCCTTTTTTGTTTAGCCAATGTTTTATATCCAATATTGGATATGTGGGTGAAAGGAAAAGCCGCTCGCTCCGGTATACGGGGAAACGGCTATGGCAAGACTGCTCCTGGCTACTGCTGCATCAGCCCGATTACTTTACGGAGATAGGCGATATCCAGCTCCAGCAGCGCGATCGCATTGTCGAACGAAGCTTCCGCGATTGGGGGGAGCCCGTATTGACGCTTAATCTCCTTCCCGAGCTTCCACTGCTCCAGCGTTGCTTCCAGCTCCTTCACATTTTGCTCCAGCAGCGGCTTCGCTTCTTCCCGGGGGAGCTCGTCTATCCAGGTCAGACCGAGTACGAAATCAGACTTAACCGAATGAGGCGCAAGGGTCAGCGATTCCCGCACCTTCTCTTTGAAATACCGCTCACCCTGTTCCGTAATGGCATAAATTTTCCGCAGGCGGGCTCCGGTCCGTTCTTCCGCTTCCGTCCGAATCAGCCCCTCTTTCTCCATCTTGTTCAAGGCGTAATAAATGGAGCCGGACAGCACATTCGTCCACACATCGACGCGACTGGTCTGAATCGTCTGTTGAATTTCATAGCCGTGCATCGGCCGCTGGCGCAGTAAGGAGAGAATAATCAAGTCGGTCACAATGCGTCAGCTCCCTTCCAATTGTGCGATAAATAATGATTGGTGAAACATTGGATAACCAACATTGGCTATTTTGATTGATATCTGAATTATAGGGCGCGGAATGACTGTTGTCAATCCGCTTCTCTTCCCTTGATGCCATTGATGCAATCGCCCTATCGGACTCCAGCACTCCTATGCACAATATACATCGCTCTATGCGTTGACATCACTCTATGCGTTGACATCACTCTATGCGCTGACATCACTCTATGCACTGACATTACTCTATACATTGAATATATATGCCCGCTCTCTTTTGTCCAATCTCCCAACCGCTCAGGGAAGCTAGCCTCACTGCACCATCTATTGCCGTGAGCATAGAACAATATTTTATAACGTTAATCTTGTGTATCATTAATGAAAATGGATGCGATTTACGACTTTTTTGAGCTGAGTTGCATGATGTGATCATTCCTAAGTTGAGTTAAGGGGGAGGGAATCAAGGCCGCTCAGCTTATGGAGAGCTTCTAGAGGGAGCCGATGGGAGAGTACAGACTGCGGATACGTGCTCCGGCAGATAGATAGGACCTGAGCGTTGGGGAGAGTACTCATAAGGGCTCGGCAGGCTGATATCTCTGAGCCGGCGGGAGAGCAGGGCTAGGTGCTACCATAGCCGTAGCCGGTATGACCTGCACGAAGGATAATGTAATCCTGAACTGTGGGGAGAGGCAATGGTCGTGCTAAGTAGGAAAATGTTTCCTCAGCCAATGGGAGACTAAGGATAAGGCAGGGTACCGGCTATTTTCGAATTGACAGACCACTCAGAGCCGGCGCCACAACAGCAGCTTGATTCCGGCTTCTGAATTCAGACGGAGATGAGGCCGAACCGGCCGCCGCTTACAAGGTAATGTATAATGGGAAAATAGATATGATGTTCATGGAAAGAGGGATAACGATGTCACAGGTTGAGACGTACGGATTGTTCATTAACGGCGAGTGGAAGGTGACGGAGCAGACCGCACCGCTGTTCGCCCCCTATGATGGGGCATTGCTGGCCCGCATCAGCCAGGCCGGCGAGGCGGAGCTGGAGGAGGCGATCGCCGGGGCGCAGCGGGCGGCGGCGAAGCTGAGGGCGATGCCCGCCCATGCCCGGGCCGACATTTTGCTCAAGGCGGCCGAGCAGATGAGCGCGCGCAAGGAGGAACTGGCCCGGCAGTTGGCCCGGGAAGCGGGCAAGCCGATTCGGGCTGCGCGCGCCGAGATGGAGCGGACGATTACGACGTACCGGTTCGCGGCGGAAGAGGCGAAGCGTCTCTACGGCGAGACGATCCCGATGGATGCGGCGCCGGGCGGAGAGGGCCGGTTCGGCTTCACGCTGCGCGAACCGCTCGGCGTCGTCGCCGCGATTACGCCGTTCAATTTCCCGGCGAATCTGGTGGCGCATAAGCTCGGCCCGGCCCTGGCCGCCGGCAATGCCGTCGTGCTGAAGCCGGCCTCCCAGACGCCGCTTAGCGCGCTCGCGAAGGGTGATATTTTCCGCCAGGCTGGCCTGCCCGACGGGGCACTGCAGATTGTGACGGGCAGCGGCCGCGCCATCGGCGACCGTGTCGTCACGGACGATCGCGTGCGCAAGATTACGTTCACGGGCAGCGAGGAGGTCGGAGCGCGTCTGAAGGCGAAGGCCGGGCTGCGCAAGACGACGCTGGAGCTTGGCTCGAATTCGGCGCTCATCGTCGAGCCCGGCATTCCGCTGGAGCCGATCATTCCGCGCTGCGTCGAGGGAGCTTTCGGCTACGCCGGACAAGTCTGCATCTCCATCCAGCGCATCTATGTGCACGAGTCGATCTGCGAAGAGTTCACCGAGCGGTTCGTGGCGCGAACGAAGCAACTGCGTGCCGGCGATCCGCTGGATGAGGCGACCGACATCAGCGCCATGATTTCCGAGCGCGAAGCGGAACGCATCGATGCATGGGTGAACGCGGCCGTTGCGCAGGGGGCCGAGATTGCCTGCGGCGGCCGGCGTGAGGGAGGATACTTCATGCCGACGGTGCTGCTCGGCGTGACGCCGGACATGGACGTCTCCTGCCGCGAGACCTTCGCGCCCGTCGTGTCCATTGTCCCTTATGCCTCGCTCGATGAAGCGATTGCGCTGGCGAACCGCTCCGACTTCGGCCTGAACGCCGGCATTTATACGGCGAACCTGGCCGATGCGATGCGGGCGGCCCGGCAGCTTGAGGCGGGCGGCATCATCATCAACGACATCCCGACCTTCCGGACCGATCACATGCCGTATGGCGGCGTCAAGAATAGCGGCTACGGCCGGGAAGGCGTCAAATACGCCATTCAGGACATGACGGAAATGAAATTCGTGTGCGTAAACACCTTTCCGTCGGCATGACGAGAATTGCGGAGGGGCGGAGCGCGCGGATGCCAGAACCTGAATGGAACACAGTTCAACGGCTTGCGGCAGGCGGAGTGCCCAGACGCCGGAACCTTAAGGCGGATTGCGCAACGGCTTGAAGGACAGGGTAGCGCGCGGTGTGGGGTTGCTTTACGGCGGTCGCGTGAACGTTTGCGGTTTGTCACGGATTTGTGAATATCGTGGTCCGGGACGGAAATGTATAATGAAGGTATCGACAGGAGTCAGGGGGGGCTTATTCGAATGATGAGACCAATAGTTGACGTTGCAGCCCGTATTGGCGTGCCGGCGGAGCAGCTTGAGCTCTACGGCAAATACAAGGCGAAGCTGAGCCAGGAAGTATGGGAGGCGAATGCGCACCGGCCCGACGGCAAGCTGATTCTCGTCTCGGCGATGAATCCGACGCCAGCGGGAGAAGGAAAGACGCTGACGACGATCGGGCTGACGCAGGGGCTGAACCGCATCGGCCGGAAGGCGGTGGCGGCGCTGCGCGAGCCGTCGCTCGGGCCGTGCATGGGGATGAAGGGCGGCGCGACCGGCAGCGGCCGCGCCCAGATCGTGCCGGCGGAGGACATCAATCTTCATTTTACCGGAGATATTCACGCGATTACGTCGGCGCATAATCTGTTGGCGGCCATGATCGACAACCATCTGTATCAGGGCAATGCGCTCGGCATCCAGCCGGAACGCATCCTCTGGAAGCGGGCCGTCGATATGAACGACCGCGCGCTGCGGCATATCGTCGTCGGGCTGGGCGACGGCAACGGCGCCGTGCGGGAAGACGGCTTCATGATTACGACGGCTTCGGAGATTATGGCCGTGCTCTGCCTGTCCGAGGATATGGACGACATGCGGACGAGACTCGGCCGGATGGTGGTCGCCTATACCTACGAAGGCGAGCCGGTAACCGCGTCGCAGCTCCAAGCCGTCGAGGCGATGTGCGTCCTGCTGAAGGACGCCATCTATCCGAACCTGGTCCAGACGGTGGAAGGGGATCCGGTATTGGTGCATGGCGGACCGTTCGCGAATATCGCGCACGGCTGCAGCAGCGTGCGGGCGACGCGCTATGCGCTGAAGCTGGCCGACTATGTTGTGACCGAGGCCGGCTTCGGCGCCGATCTGGGCGCGGAGAAATTCATGGACATCAAATGCCGCCAAAGCGGGCTGAAGCCGTCGGTAGTCGTCTTGGTCGCGACTGTGCGCGCCCTGAAGTATAACGGCGGCTTGGCGAAGGATCAGCTGGAGCAGGAATCGCCGGAGGCGCTCGCCGCCGGTTTTGCCAATCTCCGCCGTCACGTGGAGAATATGCGGAGCTTCGGCGTGCCGGTGGTCGTCGCGGTGAACCGGTTCGCGGCCGATACGGAGCAGGAGCTGGAGGCCGTTCAGCGGATGTGCCGCGAGATCGGGGCAGAGGCGATTCTTTCCGAAGCGTGGGCGAAGGGCGGAGAAGGCGGCGCGGCGTTGGCGGAAGCCGTCGTGCGGCTGGCCGACGCGCAGGAAGAGGGCCGGTTCCGGCTGCTGTACGCGGATGACCTCCCGATCGAGGAGAAAATCGAGGCGATCGTCACCCGCATTTACCGCGGAGCCGAGGTAGCCTACAGCGCGGCCGCCAAGCGGGCGCTGCGCGAGCTCAAGCGGTTCGATACGGCGAAGCTCCCGGTATGCATGGCGAAAACGCCGTATTCGTTCAGCGATCGGCCGGGACTGCTCGGCGCGCCGGAAGGGTTCACGCTCGAGGTGCGCGATATTCGCTGGTCCGCGGGTGCAGGCTTCCTGGTCGTGCATACCGGCCAGGTGCTGACGATGCCGGGGCTGCCGAAGCATCCGGCGGCGGAACGGATTCGCCTCGATGAGGAGCAGGGCGTCGTCGGCCTGAGCGGATAATGTATTGACGGAGTCATGAGAACGGATATAAGGACCTCAAGGATAGCGTGACGAAGGGAGGATGGCGCCATGGCGCTGGCAGAGATTACGGTCATTCCTATCGGAACGGAGTCGACGAGCTTGAGCTCGTACGTCGCCGATATGCAGCGTGCGATCGAGCAGATTGACGGCATCGTCTATGAGCTGACGGCGATGGGGACGATTATTGAAGGGCCGCTGGATCGAGTGTTCGAGGCGATCCGCGCGCTGCATGAGAGCCCGTTCCAGAGCGGGGCTTCCCGGGTATCGACCGTCGTGAAAATCGACGATCGCCGCGACAAGGCCGGATCGATTGGGCAGAAGCTGGCTTCCGTGCGGGAAAAGCTGAAGCATTAAAAAAGCATCCATAATGTCTCGCTTGCTGCCGCAGCGGCAAGACAACAATCGCCTCCCCTGCCTGAACGGCCGAAGGGAGGCGATTTTGCGTTATGGCAGCGACTCCAGATCAAGCAAAAAGACCGGTTCCCCGCCAAGATCCGTGACGGCTTCTCTCGCTTCCTTCGGGATGTCGGTAATAATGCCGTCGACCCCGAGCGAATAGAAATGGGCTGCCCGTTCCGGGACGTTAATCGTCCATACATAGAGCGGTTTGCCGATCAGCTTGGCGGAGGCGACCAGGCGGGCGGTGACGAACGCCTCCTCCACGACGAAGAAATCGGCGTCGAACCGGTTCAGCGGCGCGAAGGTGGCGTAAATAATGTAGCCGACCTTCAACTCGGGAGCCTTTTCCTTCACCTCTTGAAGCAGATCATATTCGAGGCTGGACACGACAACCTCATTCTCGGCCTGGTGCCGCCGGATCGTGTCGATGAAGCTGGAGACATAGTCCGGCGTCTCATAGCCATGCGTCTTCAGCTCAAGGTTGAGGCGGATGCGGCCCTTCATCGCATCCAGCACTTCATCCAGCGAAGGCACGCGTCCGGCATAACCGTTTTGGAAAAGCGGAATGTCCTGCAGCTCGGCCAGGGTCAGATCATAGACGTTGACATTGCGCCGCGCGAGGCGCCTCAGATTATGGTCGTGAATGACGGCCAGCTTCCGATCCTTTGTCTGCAAAATATCGAGCTCAATGTAATCGGCCCCGGCCTCGATCGCCCCTTCGAACGCCTCCATCGTATTTTCGACACCGGTATTTACATTCCCACGATGAGCGAAAATGACGAACTCATCCTTCGCCTCGCCCCAGTCGGTCAGCAGCGCCGTGACGCCCCAGCCGACCGCAATGAGCATCAGCAGGCCGAACAGGGCTAGCTTCGGGCGATGCTGTGAAGCGAAGAGGCGTCTTTCCGCCCGTGTCTGACCCCTGGTGATATCCAGCTCGCCCGAATGCAGAGGGATGTGCTTCTTGCCGGCATAGCGGACATAGAGCCGCGTGACGACCGTGATGAACAGGGGCGTCATGACGAGGGTCATCACGTAGATGCCGAAGCTGATGACGAACCCGACCGTGACGATGGCCGGCTCGGGCAGACTCTCCGGAAGGACGGCAATCGCTGCGGCAATAAGGGCGATGAAGACGGCGACAATCAGGGCGAACACGAGCACCCACTCGCCGACGGCCCTCAGAATCGACCACTTGCTCTTCCAGAACAGGCGGGCGCTCTTGGCGAAGGCGCGCCAGAACCGGTTCGACTCCTCCAACACAAGAATGGGCAGCGCATAGATGCAGAGCAGGTTCAGAATGGCGACGATTGTGAAGAACAGGACAAACGCCGCCGTTCCGGTGCCGGTCTTCATCAACTCACCCGTAATGAAGTTCGGAATCGTAACGTTCGGCAGCAAAGAGGAACCGAAGCCCGTATTCAGCAACGGGAACAGCAGCAGCAGATACAGCGTCAACCCGAATACCCCGATGCGCCACAGCCCGGGCAGGCGGGACAAGGCCTTGAGCACGACGGGGCGCAGCCGGACCGTTTTTCCTTGCATCCCGTAATAAGCGATATAAATAAGAACGGCGAATTCGGTATAAATCAGCATCACTGCCACCGGAGCGAGCAGGACGAGACTGAGCAATCCGTACCGGCTCAAGACGAAGCGCAGCAGATCGTGATTAGCGGCGGCCCCGAAGCCGCCGATCTCCAATATTTTGTTGAAGATGATCGACAGGAACGGGATAAATAACCCGATTGTCATGAGCTTGTAGAACAGCTCAAAAAGAAGAAAGGGCCGGTAGGCGTATTTCCAGACCTGCAGCACCCCGCGAATCATTTGAAACGGACGCCGCGTCCGTAGGTTCATGGTGTTCATGATGAATACGTTTCCTTTAGATGAGAATGTACCGCTATTCGACGCTGCCTGAGACGCGTCATCCTTCATGCGCTATAACCTATTATAAGGAAAATAGCGCCCGTGAGCCAAATGAAGCGAAAAAATGAAAAATTGGAGAGTTGAATCCGGGCTAATGGATGGAAGCTTTGGTCGCAGGAGCATAACCGGAATGCAGCAAAAAAGCTACCCTGCGGCAGATAGATTCTGCAGCAAGATAGCTCTTTCGTGCGCTGGTTCGCTCGATTACACCCAGCCGCGAGCGCGCATAGCTTCAGTAACGCGTTGAAGCGAGATCATGTATGCGGCCGTACGCAGGTCCGTATTGTACTCATTCGCCATATCGCGCACCGCTTCGTACGACTTGACCATATTTGTCTGCAGCTTGTCGAGGACTTCTTCTTCGCTCCAGTAGTAGTTCATCAAGTTCTGTACCCATTCGAAGTAGGATACGGTTACGCCGCCGGCATTCGCCAAAATATCGGGAATGACGATACAGCCTTTTTGATTCAGGATAGCGTCCGCCTCCGGCGTCGTCGGGCCGTTCGCCGCTTCCGCTACGATGCGGGCTTTGATGCGAGGGGCATTTTCCTTCGTGATGACATTTTCCAATGCTGCCGGAATGAGGATATCGACGTCCAGCTCAAGCAGTGTTTCGTTCGAGATGTGGAAATCGTGGCCGTATTCCAGAATCGTCGCTTCGTCCTTCAACTGTTCGACGCGGTCGAGATCGAGTCCGTTCGGATCGTAGATTCCGCCGCGGGAGTCGCTTACGGCTACGATGGTCGCGCCGAGGTCGGTCAGCAGGCGAGCCGCAATGCGTCCGGCGTTGCCGAAGCCTTGAATCGCTACCGTCGCCTTCTCCATCGGCCGGCCGATGTCCTGAAGCGCCGATTGAATCGTATATACGCAGCCTTGGGCCGTCGCTGCATTCCGTCCTTGGGAGCCCCCGATAATAATCGGTTTGCCTGTAATGACGCCCGGCGTATAATGTCCGCGCAGCTTGCTGTAGGTATCCATCATCCAGCCCATAATCTGCGGTGTCGTGTATACGTCTGGAGCCGGAATGTCCCGTTCAGGTCCTACAATATCCGAGATGGCTTCCATGAAAGCGCGGCTGACCCGTTCAATTTCCCCTTTGCTCATTTGGCGAGGGTCGCAAATGACGCCGCCCTTGCCCCCGCCGTAAGGCAGGCCAACGACGCCGCATTTGAACGTCATCCACATCGATAATGCTTTGACCTCGTCCAGTGTCACGTCCGGATGGAATCGGATGCCGCCTTTTGTTGGTCCGATAGCATCGTTGTGCTGGGAACGATACCCGTCAAAAATCCGTACCGTACCATCGTCCATCCGTACAGGGAAGCTCACCGATAATACCCGTTTCGGTTTTTTCAACAGTTCAGTAACATGTTCGGGTAACTGTAATTTTGCCGCAGCCGCATCGATTTGCTTTTGTACGATTTCGTACGGGTTTAGCACTTCTGCTTGTTCACGTTGTAACATTTCCAAGGCTCATCACCCATCCTTTCAAGCATTATAGGAACACTTTTCAAACATTATACTGAGAATGTGCGGATTTTGAAATAGCAAACATCGTGAAGTTCATAAAATAGTTAAAGATTATATGACGTTTAGTGTAAATTTTCATGACATTAATTTATTCTTTTATGGCTATAAAACCTGTTAATAGAAAGTATTTGTCAATTATACGCACTTTTTTCGTCTTCGTGCTGTGGACATTCGGGCGATGGCAGAAGTAAGGAAGGGAAAGCTGACGTGGCATAATCCTAATGACAGCACGCGTTCTCGTTTTTTGAACTTTGTCTCCCTCAGGAGGACGTTCGTGTTTTTATGAAAACGGACGAGGGACCTCTTTTCATCCGGCGAATCGGCATAACGGAATGCGGAGTGCTGTTCTTCTTTCTAAAATGTGCCCTATTATAATGGAAATGTTTTTTTTATTGTGGTGATTATTTTTTGTTATTCCGCGCCCGAATTATACATCGCTTCCTTCGTACAGGCAGTGAATTCACATTATCACTCCTTTAATTTAGACCTGGCACAATGCACCTCATAAACTCCTTTGCTTACTCTGACGCAGTAAACTGGCTTGAAAATAGAGTATGCACGATGCGCAAGATTCGATGCCATCCAAGCTGTAGAGGAGGAAGCAGGATCCATGTTGCTCCTGTACAAAAATTGAGGTCGTATATGCCAGGAACGCATGTGTAAAGTAGAATCGCGCTCGGTCTCGCCTTCATCCCGCACTTGGGGGCCGCTCCCGCGTATCGTACGGAGACGCCGATTGTTCCCGAATTCGTACATTTTGTGGATCCTTCTGTATGGACAGACGGGGAGGCAGGATATATGATGATTGCCAAGGACAGAACGGGCGGGTATGCGGTGAGAAACAAGGTGAATCCGTGCCACGTCCCGGGATGGCTGCCAATGGTTACTGGACCAAGGGCTATCGGGGGTTCCATGATGCGATGCATCCGTGGAACAGGGTCATACCAATCGATGGAGGGATTCGATGAACAGCTCAGTACCGAAGCGAACGATTCAAGACGGAGATGTAGTTCTTTTTCAAGGCGACAGCATCACGGATGCGGGCCGTCAGCGGGAACTGTCCTCCCATCTGGGCACAGGCTATGCCTTCATGGCGGCTGGCCTGTTCCAGAGCATGTACCCGCAGCTCGATGTCACTTTCCTGAACCGGGGCATCAGCGGGGACCGGGTTCGCGATCTGCAGGGGCGCTGGGAGGAAGACTGCTTGAAGCTCAAGCCGGCTTGGGTCAGCATTTACATCGGGATTAACGATTGCTGGCGGCGCTATGACCGTCAGGAGGAGACGACGGCCGAGCAATTCGAGTCAGGGTACCGCGATATTATTGAACGGACCTTGAAGGAGCTGGAAGCGCAGCTCGTGCTCGTCGAGCCGTTCGTACTGCCGGTGCCGGCCGATCGGACGCAATGGCGGGAGGATCTGGATCCGAAAATCCATATTGTGCGCCGGCTTGCCCGGGAATACGGCGCTTACTATGTGCCGCTGGACGGTCTGTTCGCGCAGGCGGCCGCGCGCCGCGAACCGCAATTCTGGGCTCCGGACGGCGTGCATCCGACGCCCGCTGGCCACGCGCTGATCGCGAAGGCTTGGCTGGAAGCGGTAGGCGCTCCGGCAAGATAAGACATTACTTGAAGTACCTGCATCGCCATCCTGTGCCGCCTTTGCGTGACGCAGGATTTTTTTGTATCCAGATCATAAAAAAGCCAACGGATTGGTTAATGGTATGGCTCTGCCTAAGGCGGCCCAGCGTGCGCTGAGGTGGGGAGCACTTTTCCTATGGTGCGGGGAGCGGGTGGGCTTGTGCCAAATGCCGGGTATAGTTGAATTCACTCCTGTGATGTTGTTATGCTAAAGCCGAAAGGTTGACGAATATTGCGAGGAGGTTCGAACGTGACCCGCATTTTAATTGTGGATGACGATAAGGAAATTGCCGATTTAATCGAAATATATTTAAGGAACGAAGGCTACCAACTGTTCAAGACGCATGACGGGGTTGAAGCTTTGTCGGTGCTGGAACGGGATCCGGTGGACCTGGTCATTCTGGATATCATGATGCCGAAGCTGGACGGGATGTCCGTCTGTCTGAAGATACGGGAAAAGCAGGCGACACCGGTCCTCATGCTGAGCGCCAAGGCAGAGGACATGGACAAAATTATGGGGCTGATGACCGGCGCGGATGATTATATGGTGAAGCCGTTCAATCCGTTGGAGCTGGTGGCACGCGTCAAGTCGCTTCTTCGCCGCACGTATCAGTTGAACGCTCATATCCAGGCCGGCTCCGAGCCTGCCGGAGTCATTCGTATCCAGGATCTTGAGATTAACAAGGCGACGCATACCGTTCGGGTGAACGGGCAGCCGATCCATTTGACCTCGATGGAATTCGAAATCCTCTATGTGATGGCCAGCCATCCGGGGAGAGTCTACAGCGCCGAAGAGTTGTACGAACGGGTGTGGCAGGAGAGCTTCAACGGCTCCCACAATACAGTAGCGGTTCATATCAGCAAGCTGCGGGATAAGCTGGAGGCCCATGGCGACAAATATATTCAGACCGTATGGGGAGTAGGGTATAAGATTGAACAAGCATTGGGCTAAAAGTATCCGTTGGAAGCTGCTCTTCAGATTTGTACTGACCCTGCTGCTTACCTTTATGAGCCTTGTTTTGCTCATGTTCGCCGCCGGCGTGATACGGGAGCTGAGGGAGCCTGTCACGTACCGAATCATCAATTTCCTGGCGTTTGAGCTGGGCGTTATGCCTACAATGGTGATTACGGGCATCATTCTCTTTATCCTCTTTTATGTGCTGCTGAACCGCCAGCTGATTGGCAGTCTTGAGCGGATTACAGAAACGGTGCAGCATATTGCGGATGGGGATTTCGATCAGCGATGCAATATTACGACCGATGACGAGATCGGACGTCTGGCCAAGAACATTGATAACATGGTGTACCAATTGAAGACCTCTATCGAGGAAGAACGGCTGGCCGAACGGACGAAGAACGACCTGATTACGAGCGTATCGCATGATTTGCGGACGCCGCTTACTTCGATTCTCGGCTATTTGGGGCTGGTCGAGCAGGACCGTTATCGCGATGAAGTGGAACTGCGGCATTATATTCATATTGCCTATGAGAAGGCCGAGAGGCTGAATGTCATGATTAACGATCTATTCGAATATACGCGGATGAACGGCGGCATGGCCTTGCGCACCAAACCGATGAACGTGTCTGAGATGGCTGGCCAGCTGTGCGTGCACTACCGGTATCCGATGGAGCAGGCCGGATTGACGCTTCAAATGAGCAGCAATACGGACAAATGCTGGGTTAACGCCGATCCGGACAAGCTGGTGCGCGTGTTCGACAACCTGTTGTCCAATGCGATGCACTATGCATACAGCGGCAGCGTCGTGGAGCTGCACCTCCGACAAGATGAAGACAAGGTGGAGATTGTCGTCAAAAATGCGGGTGACCCGATCCCGAGCCACGATTTGCCGTATATCTTCGATCGCTTCTATCGCGTCGAAAAATCACGTTCCGAGAAAACCGGCGGTTCCGGACTAGGCCTTGCGATCGCCAAGACGATTACCGAGCTTCATGGCGGAACTATCCGCGCCGAGAGCTCGCCTCAGGCTACGCTGTTCATTATCGAACTTCCGCGATTCGCTCCGCTCGAACCTGCTTATAAGAGTCAAGCGGACGGCGTGTCCGGGCAAAGAGCCTCAACCAAAGTACCCGAATAAGATGGTCAAAATCAGACGGTCAAAGCAGTGCCGGGGTCGCTGCTTTTTTTGTTGACTTGGCGGCGTTGGTTCGGGGGTTGGGGCGACCGCTTGATATTGCTATATTGCTTCTACGGCTCTTTTGATCGGTGTCCCCGTTTCTTTTGATCAGTATCCCCCTCGCTCAGAATTAGTCGCTCAGAATATGTTGCTCTGAATATGTTGCTCAGGATATGTCGCCCAGAAAAAAGTCGCTCAGAAAAAGAAAATTCTCTTAGGAAAAGCAAAATGATGCTGTCAAACTTCGCTTAGAGAAGCAAAATGATGCTATCAATTTAGTATGTATGCATGCCAAACATAGAAAAAAGGATGCCAAATAATTATGATGATGCAAGTTAAACAGGAACAGGCTATACGACGCCGGACCTGAACAGAATAAACGTCTCCTTAGGAAGAAAGAGAAGCCCGTAGCATGTCAAAATCGCAGAACGAAATAGACGACGATACTACATCCCATAAATTATTTCTCGTCTTAAATATCGATATCAAATCAGTTACGGCTCTAAGGGCCAGTAACTTTTATTATTTATTGGATGCACAAGTGATCAGCATACTCCGCTTCCCTGCGAATGGATTCAAGCAGCTGCCATATATCGAGAGCGGCCTCGCAATCCGCTTGCCCGTCTTAAATAACGGTCCCTGGCCCCATTCTTGGCAAAGCATATCTCAGCCAAAGTCCCCCATCCGGCTGCATGGCGGGCGGCTGCATTTTCCCGGTAACAAAATTCATCCAAATAAAGCTGCAGGTACTTGCCGCTTATCCCGCGGAAGGTATCGCATAGCCAACGTTTTGCCCGCCGGAACACAGTATAAAGGGGGCTATTGTGCTTGACTCGAAACCGCTGGCGGATAATAGAGATGGCGGCGGTCAGTGCAGATACGTGTTGTTCAATAAAGTCATCGCATCCCGAAGGAAGCAGCAGCTTGCCGGACATGTGCTGCCGATTGACCAGCTTCATTTTATACTCCTGCTCCTGACCATCTGGGGCCAGCGAGGCTGCCACGATAAGCGGATGTTCTTGTGCCGTCAGCTCGAAACAGGAATATTGGCGGCTGCTGCCGTAATAGGCAATAAAGCCATGGACGTGATGCTCGAGTTGTTCTTGCTCGTCAGCACAGCTAATCGCAGTGCGAATCTTATGGAGCATCGCCCATGCCGTCTTGTAGGTAACCTCAATAATAGAGCTTAGCCTGACCGCATTAATTCCTTCTTCCCGACGAGATACGAACCATATCGCAACTATCCATTTCCGTAGGGAGGTTCTGCTCCCTTCCAGGATCGTCCCTGCAGTCAGGGATGTCTGGTGCTGGCAAGCGCTGCATTCGTACAAAGGAAGGCGCCGCGTCCGGATGACATAGGCACGGGTATGCCGGCAGTTCGGGCATCGGTAGCCATGAGGCCATTTCAGCGCAAACAGGGCAGGAATACATGAATCATCTGTAGGGAACCGCTCCATTAACTCCTCCAACGTAGCAACATTTGTCCAGCCTGTCATCCGTGTCCCTCCTAAATTACAGATTAAAAACAAACATACGTTCTTATTTATAATGTACCGAACATATGTTTCCATGTCAAGGGGATTCTTGGTATGAAGGAATTAAACTACAACGAGCATCGATATATGAAAACCATTGCTTTGAACCCTGATTGCCTGAGTAGTTGGGAGATTCATCATAAGGGCCAAATGCACCTGAATGATTGGGAGACTCAACATAAGGAGCTGCAACAGCCCTCCCGAGCGGCTGGGAATTCGCCAAAAGGAGTTGTAACAGCCCTCCTGATCGGCTGGGATATTCGTCATAAGGAGTTGCATCACTCCTGAGTGACTTGGAAATTTACCGCCAACCGTGGCAAGGGCATCCTGAGTGGTAGGGAGACTCGCAGCATGGGGGCAGAGGACTGTGAGCACAGCATGTTTCGGGAGGGCTTCATGTTTTCTTCATAATTTCTTATGTTTTGTTCATTATTGCTTACAACTATGTTAAGCGGGTTTCTATAGAATGAGGATCATTCTAGGAACGATAATGAGCGAAGGTGAGATAAATCATGAAAGCTGTTGAGAAGAAGCGGTGGGTTCTGTTGGGAGCGGTTATGGCCGTAGGGGTATGGTTTTGGGCGCAGCCGGCGGCTTTGGGGGTTAAGCAATCTTTAAAAAGTGCTCTGGCGGAATTGCGGCCGGAAACGGATAATCGGTTGTCCGCCTATTATGAATTGGAAGCAGAAGCGGCGATCGTGATTGATCAGGATACGGGGAAAGTGCTCTTTTTCAAGAACGATCAGGAACGGAAGGCGCCTGCCAGCACGACGAAAATGATGACGGCGCTGCTTGCTCTGGAGCGGAAGCAGGGGAATGAGACGGTGGAAGTGGGCGAGGTGGTTCTCCTAAAGGAGCCGGGGGAGAGCACGGCCGGGTTGCAGCCGGGCCAGCAGATTTCCTGGTTTCAGTTGATAGAAGCGCTGATGCTTCCATCCGGCAATGATGCGGCGCGAACGATCGCGGTTCAGATCGGACGCGAGGCAAGCGGCGATCCGGATATGAGCATCGATGAAGCGATGGAGGCGTTCGTTGGCATGATGAATGAACGGGCCGAGGAGTTGGGGCTCCGGAATACTCATTTCAACAATCCGCACGGTCTGAACGATCCCGATCATTACAGCTCGGCGTATGATTTGGCGCTTATCGCTCAAGAGGCGATGAAGAACAAGCATTTCCGCGCGATTGTCCGCACGACGTATGCGGAGGTGACCCCGGCCTCGGTTGGAGCCCAGGATGAAGGGTCGGGCTTGGTCAACCGCAATCAGCTGCTGCAAAAAGGGAGTGAATATTATTATGAAGGAGCGACGGGGATAAAGACCGGCTTCACGGATGAGGCGGGGTATTGTCTCGTGTCGTCGGCGGTTCGGGATAGCCGCCATCTGATTGCCGTCGTGCTCCATTCCACAAGCGATAAGGTATGGAAGGACTCGCATAAGCTGCTGGATTTCGGATTCGGTCAACTGAATTGAGGGAAAAATAGACGCCCCCCGCATGACGATTGACGTCGCGCAGGGGGCGTGTTATAGGGGTTACAAAGAAAGCGGCAGAACCATAGGTTCAATTGCATCTTTGCGGTTGCAGTTGGTTATGGCTTCGCGATTACTCTACGCGGGAGTTGTTTTTCACGAAGTCGATGATTTCGTCTACATAACCGAAGGCAATTGCTGTTACTGTATCGGCTGCGCCGTAGTAAATCGCAATGCGGCCGGTAGCGGCATCCACGAGCGAAGCGCATGGGAATGCAACGTTCGGAACGTCGCCGACGCATTCGTACAGGGTGGATGGTTGCAGCAGGTATGGCTCGCTGCGGTACAGGACTTTCCATGGTTGCTCCAAGTCAAGCAGCGCGGCGCCGAATGCGTAGACGAAGCCGTTGCAGGAGTTGAGCACGCCGTGATAGATCATCAGCCAGCCTTCGCTTGTCTCGATTGGGATTGGGCCTGCGCCAATCTTCTTGCTCTGCCATCCGCCCATTGGCGCCATGACATGACGGTGATGTCCCCAGTGCTCCATATCCGGGCTCTCGCTGTAGAAGATATCGCCGAATGGAGTATGGCCCGTATCGGATGGACGGCTCAGCATGGCATATTTGCCGTTAATTTTGCGCGGGAACATAACCCCGTTGCGGTTGTATGGCAAGAACGCATTTTCAAGCTGATGGAATGTCTTGAAATCATATGTGTAAGCGACACCGATTGTCGGCCCGTGGTAAATGTTGCACCAAGTAACATAGAAGCGGTCTTCGATCCAGCATACGCGCGGGTCGTAGCCTTCGATGAAATTGCCGATCTCCGGATCGTCGCATTGGAACTTGATTGGTTCCGGGTTGATGTCCCAGTTCAGACCGTCTTTGCTGAAGCCGGCATGAAGCCGCATGTAACGGCATTTGTCATCGCAGCGGAAGACACCTGCGAACCCGCCTTCGAAAGGAACGACGGCGCTGTTGAAAATACTATTGGAATTAGGCAGCAAATCACGCGGGATGACCGGGTTGTTGCTGTAGCGCCACAACACCTCTTTATGGCCTGCTGGCCGCTCTTCCCACGGCATGTTCGGGATATCCGGACCGAGAATCTTCAATTGGCTCATGATGTGACTCCTCACTTTGCAAATAATGTCATGATGAAATATTGTACAGCGTGGATAGACATGCACCTTCAGGCCGGCGAAGCTCTCCAGCCCCTCCCTTACAGTCTGGGCAGGAAGGACCCATCATGGACCTGGGCGGTCACCACCTGCTGCCGGCGAATGCCGCTGCGCCGAAAAATGGCCCAGGACATAACGCCCTTTTCCTACATCCAGAGTAATCGAGACTTGGCATAATGTCAAGTTGATAATGTGCATTTTACATCTAAAATCCTACAAAACCATCTGATTTAACTTACATTTTAAAATGAATGTAAGTTTACATTTGAAAGCATGCAGGGAGAGAGGGGGCCAGTGCCGATCACTGGGGAGGCGGGCTTACGACTCCCGCCACATCATCTCGACGTCGAGCCGGATCATCTCGTGCGGCCGCTTCGGATGATCCATTCTCCATACGATCTGGTCGCCTGCCCGCATGCCCATTTCCTCCTTGGGGACATGCACGGTCGTCAGGGGCGGCTGCACCAGTATCGATTCCGCGATATTGTCGAAGCCGGTCAACGCGATATCGCCCGGAATGCTGAGCCCCGCTTGGCGTATAATCGTCATAATCTCAAGCGCGATAGCGTCGTTCACGCAGACGAAGGCAGTCGGCTTCCGCTTCATGGCGTGGAAGGCTTCCCGCAGCTCCGCCTCCGTGTAATAATGGCGCTGCATGCGGTTGATGATGCAGTACTCCTCATCCGCTTCCATCCCGTGCTCGCTCAAGGCGAGCTGGAAGCCTTCCCAGCGCTCGCGGTAGCTCAGGCACGAGCCGATATCTCCCACGAAGCCGATATTCCGGTGGCCCTGCTCGATAAGCTTGCTCGTCAGCTTATGCACGCTGTGCTTGTTGTCGGCCAGCAAAATATCGCATTTCAAATCGCCGGGCTTATAATCGGCATGGGTATCGATGAACAGGGATGCCGTTCCGGTAGATGCGATCATCTCATAGTATTCGCGGAGGAACGGCCCGATCGTGATGACCCCCGCCGGCTTCTGCTGGTGAAAGAGCCCCGGAAGGAGAAGCTGGCGCTCTTCCTCCATATCGACGATGGTCATCGTCAACGTGGAGCCGGCTTCCTTCAGCGTCGTATTCAGCCCCTTCAAGAAGGACATCCAATAAGGGTTGCCCATATAGTCCGAATGGGTCAGCAGAGCGACAAGCCGGTTCTCCGCGGCGTAACCCTCGGATGTGGCCAGCTCATGATGAATCTTCATATAACCGAGCTCGACCGCCTTTTGCAGGACGCGCCGCTTCGTGTCTTCGCGCAGACCGGGGTCGTTGTTCAGCGCCTTGGATACGGTGTTGCGGGACAGGCCCAAGGCGTCGGCGATATGCTGCTGAGTAACTTTCGTTTTATGTGACATGGGTTCATCGCTCCGATTCGTGGTGGTTGCTCCTAGTTTCGTACTCTAAAGTGTATAGTATCAGTATAATTTAACTTTACATTCTTGACAAATGTAAAGTTGCAAGTAGGGGGTAAGCGTTGAAGATGGATCATTTCCACCGGGCAGGCGGGCCGCTTGAAACGGTTGGCGGAAGAAGAGTAGAATAAGCTTTGGACAAGGGTCTATCAGAACATACATACTGATAGGCCCTTTTTGTATATATTGCGGCATGGAGCCGTGAACTTCAGCATCAGGGAAGGAGAGAGAGGAGTGCAGAAGTATAAGGGAACAACGATGGCAAAGAAATTGTTGAATGCGCTTACAACCATGGTAATGCCGATGTGCGCCAGATGGAGGTCCATCTTGGCCGCCGCGACATGCTGTTCGTTGGCGCTGTCGCTCGCCGGCTGCCATCCGTCCAACGTGGATTGGATAAAGTCCGAGCGGGATCGAACGGGTCCCTCAATCACGATCGTGCTGAACAGTCTCGGGATCAAGTTCCCCGAGCCGTGGACAGACAATGATAACCCGTATTTGTCGTATATCGAGGACGAGACGGGGCTCCAGGTGGAGGTCATTATCCCTCCGTGGCACCGGTACGAGGATCGGGTCGGCGTAATGATGATGTCGAGCCATACGCCTGATCTGATCAGCATTTCCGATCCGAATTGGGTCTCGCATTATGCGCGCAAGCAGATGCTGGCTCCGCTCGATCAATTAATTGAGCGGTATGCTCCGCAGCTCAAAGAACGGATTCCCGCCGAAGTGTGGGAGCAGGTATCTTTTAACGGCCAAGTATATGCCATTCCGAGTCTGAACGAAGCGAAGGGACTGGAAATGATGTACATCCGCAAAGATTGGCTGGACCGTCTTGGCCTCGCGCCGCCTAAGACGCTTGAGGAGATCGTCGCTGTGCTGCGGGCTTTTGCCGCATTCGATCCGGAGGGCAATGGCATTCGCAATCCATACGGCACCAGCTTTTTTGAGGATTTCGGGCGCTCCTCCCCGTGGTTCGGCGCATTCGGCGTGCAGTTGAATCAGTGGGTAGAGCGTGACGGCAAGCTCGTCTATTCCAATATTTTGCCGGAAATGAAAGACGCCCTCGCCTTCCTGCGCGGACTGGTGGCGGAGGGGCTCGTCGATCCGCTGTTCCCGATTCAGACGCAGCGGGGGCTGGAGCGGCAAGTGATCGACGGGCGGCTCGGGCTGTTCACCGGGACATGGTATGACACCCGCGGCGTCCTGGAGAAAAGCGCGGCGCGCGACCCGCAAGCGGAATGGATCACGCTCCCGTATCCGCAAGGACCCGGCGGGGCCGGCACGTACGGACTGCCGACGGTGCGTTCCTATCAAGTGATTCCGGCCGCGAGTCCGCATGCGGTCGAAGTGCTGCAGCTGTTGAATTTCATTGCCGGCGAGGGGAGGGACACGCTGAAGTTCGGCTTCGAAGGAGAAGTGTGGGCATGGAAGGATGGCAGGCGAGTGACGAACATGGGCATGCATAACCGGGATCATTACCGGGGCCTGTACGCCAATCTGGCCGATATTCCCGAGAGCGGGTACATCCGCAGCCGGCTGGATTCGCTGGGCTTGCATTATCGCCTGTACGATAACCTTCAGCATATTTCTCCACATGTGATGCCGAACGCTTTTCGGTCGCTTCCGACCCCGGCGATGACCCGCTATGCGCCGATGCTGGCGAAAAAGAACGATCGGCTGATCGAGATTGTGCTTGGCGAGCGGCCGCTGGATGATTTCGATGCGTACGCGGCCGAGTGGCTGGCCGAAGGCGGGGAAGAGATGTCGAACGAGGCGAATGCGTGGTATCAGTTCAGCCGGAATCAGGCGAAGCGCGAAGCGGTACGTGATGTATCCGGTCCTTTGCGGGAAGGGAGTGACCCCCATGCTCCGTGAGCTTTCTAATCGGTTCCGCCAACGCATTCAGTGGCGCTTGACCGTTTATTTCGTTCTCATTCTCGTTCCGCTGGCGCTTACCGGGTGGTTCTCGAATGAGCGCTCGCAGCAATTGCTGCTGTCCGAGACGACGGCGCGGACGGAGAGCGCAATGCAGGCACTGATGGACAATATCGAGCTCGTGCTGCAAAACGTAGAGGAAGTGTCGGCCATGCTGTCGACCGATCCGGAGATTATCGCGGCGCTGAATCAAGCCAATCGCATGCTGGGAGCGCGGGAGGTGATGGCCTTTGCCCGCATGAAGCGCCAGTTCTCCGATTTCCTGTCCATTCATCCGATGTTCTCCCAGATTGCCGTGTATCATGATCATTCCAATGCGGTCATCTCTACGGCGCATGGCGTACTGCCTGTCGATCGCGCGAATGAGCGCATCTGGCTGCGGCAGACGCTGAACGGGATGGGGACGGGCATTGTATTCATGCAGCCGGACGAACGCATCGGCGGAGGCAAGCCGTTCGGTCAAGTATTCGGTGTCGACAGTCTGGCCGTGGTGCGATCGATGGATATTTATAATCTGGATCGGGAACGGCATGCGCTCATTATTAGCCTGAATACGGCGCGTTTGCAGCAATATATCCGCTCTCTTCTGCCCTCGGCCCAGTCCGAGCTGCATCTGTATACGGCCGATGGGAAATGGGTCGCGGGGACAGGCAGGCAGCCCGAATCGCTTGACAGCTACGCCACGCATGCCGAGGAGGGCGATCAAGTGCTGATCCGCGCGGTATCGCCCTATTACGGCTGGACTCTGACGCTGGCTCAGCCCAAAAGCGAAATCTTCGCGCAATCCTACAAGCTGGAGCATTATGCCGTCTTCATCATCGCGCTCAGCATTGTGCTTGCGGTTCTTATGGCTTTCAGCATTTATACCGGCATCGCCGCGCCGCTGCGGAAGCTTGCCCGCGGCATGCGGGCGATAACCGGCGGCAATCTGGACGTGCGGCTCGAATCGGATCGGCGGGACGAGTTCGGCATTGTGACGGATCTGTTCAATCAGATGGCCTCGAAGCAGCAGCATCTCATTCGGGACCATTATGAGCAGAGTCTGAGGCTGGCCAATACCGAATTGAAGCTGCTCCAGTCGCAGATTCATCCCCATTTCCTCTACAACACGTTGGACTCTATCTATTGGATGGCGCAGCAATCCGAGGCGGAGGATATCGCGGAGATGGTCCTGAATCTGTCCCGCTTTTTCCGGCTCAGCCTCAGCAAGGGCAAGGATGTGCTCACCGTCAAGGAAAGCCTGGAGCATCTGCATGTGTATATCCGCATTCAGCAGTTGCGGTTCATGGATCAATTCCGGGTCGAGTACGACATCGACCCGCAGACGGAGCCGCTGCCCATCGTCAAGCTGCTCGTGCAGCCCATCGTCGAGAACGCGATTATCCACGGCGTGGAGAAATCGGGGCGGGAGGCGGTGCTGCGCGTAGCGACGCGGCTGGAGGACAGCGGAACGCGGCCAGCGCTGGTCATCGCGGTAACCGACTCGGGCGCGGGAATGACGGCCGCGGCGGGGGAGCGGCTGCAGCGGGAGCTGTCGGAGGTGCTGCGGCAGCCCGATCGGCATCAGGCGCAGCCGGATGGGCACGCGGGCGCGGGCTACGGGTTAAGGAATGTCGCGGCACGCATGCGCCTGAATTACGGCCCGCAAGCCGACATCCGCGTAGACAGCGTTCCTGGAGAGGGCACGTCTGTCACGCTCGTCCTGCCGCTGGGAGCGCCGAACGAGACGGCGCTGCGCACGGGATAAGGCTTGCTGCCAGGACGATGGACCTGGGGTAAGAAATGGCGCCGAAATCTTCGGCAAGGTGTTTTACTGGAAAGGCGTTCTAAAGGTTGCAATGACTTTTCACCTGAACGGTGGGGATTATCATTTATGATTTGGATTTTTGGGAAGAGGTCAGGAGGGAGCGGCATGAATTTGTTAATCATCGAGGATGAACCGCGGCTTCGCCACAGCTTGACGGAGTTGATGCCATGGGAGCAGGCCGGCATAACCGGGGTGACGGCGGCCGCGACGGCGGAGGAAGGCAGGCGGTGGCTGCAAGTGAAGCGTCCAGACATTTTGCTCGTCGATATTCAGCTGCCGGACGGGAACGGCCTTGATCTGGCGCGGCAGGCGATGGTCTGGAATGCCGAGGTGAAGGCCATTATTTTGAGCGGCCATGATCACTTCCCGTATGCACAGGAGGCGCTCGCCCTGGGCGTCAAGCAATATTTGCTCAAGCCGGCGGGCCAGGATGCGATAATGACGGCGGTCGCGGAGGCGGTCGCGGAACGCCGCCTGGAGATTCAGCGCAAGCATGACTATGCTTCGCTGCGCCAGCAATGGCAGGCCCATCTGCCGGCGCTGCAGCAGCGCACGCTGCGCCTGGGCCTGGAGGGCGGCCTGCCTGCCGAGGCCTTCCGCCTGCGGATGGCGGAGTTGGGCATCGCGCTCCCTGCGGACGAGCGCTATGCGGTAATGGTGATGGAGCCCGATCCCGTGCCTCCTGAGCGGGCGCAGGCATTCGGGGAAGATCCCGCGTTGATCCACTTTGCCGTCGGCCAGGTGGCCGAAGAGACGCTCCGCTCGATGGGAGCCCGCTCGGCCTTGATCTGCCGCGATGTCGATAAGCCGATCGCCATTCTGTTCCGGCATGCTCCCGGCGATGGCGGCACGGCGGACGGGGACGCGGTCATCGCCATCCATGCGATGGCGGGCGCGATGCTGGAGCATATCAAGACATCGCTCAAGCTGACGGCCAGCGCCGGCATCAGCTCGGCGCATGGAGGGCTGGAGGATGCGCCCCGCCTGTACAAGGAGGCGATGTTCGCGCTGGGCCAGCGGCTCGTGCACGGGGGCGACCTCGTCATCCCGTATCGCGAAGACGGGTTCGCTTCGCTGCCGGATGCGGCGGCCGTCCAGAGCGAGCGCTGGATGCGGGAGCTGGATATCGCCTAGAGCACCGGCGACGAGCGGCAGGCGTCAGCGGCGGCGGAGGCCTGGATCGGCGAGGTGTGCGCCATCGAGCAGGCCGAGGCGGTCAAAGAGCAGATGCTGCTGCTGCAGTCGTGGATCGTCACGTGGATGCACAAGCAGGGATGGTCGCTGCATGAGGTGATGCAGGAGGACGCGGAATCATTCCACCATGCGTCGGAGCTGCGCACGAAGCAGGAATGGAGCGAATGGATGCGGAGCGTGATTCGGCGCATTAGCGCGCAAGCCTGCCTGGTCAGGCGGCGCGGCGGCAATCGGCTCGTGGCGGAAGTGAAGGAGCTGATCGAGCGGGAGCTTCAGGGCGAGCTGTCGCTGCAAGGGGTGGCGGACCGGCTGTTCATTAACGCCTCTTATTTGAGCCGGCTGTTCAAGCAGGAGATGGAGCAGCCGTTCTCGGCCTATGTGCTGGAGCGCCGCATGGAACGGGCCAAGGAGGCGCTCTTCCAGGGGAAACGGGTGTATGATGCCGCTCAAGCCGCGGGCTTCCGCGATGTCAGTTATTTTACGAAGGTGTTCCGAAAATATTGGGGCGTCACGCCGAGCGAATGGAAGCGGGGCTAGCGGGGGGAAGCCGAAGGGACAGGAGTTCCGCCTACATAGCATCCGCCGATTCGTGGCCGCAGATCCCGAATGCTGCCCGCGCTGAACGGGCCATAGCCATCAATTTACCAGAAGAAGTCATGGCTTTCCCGTTCTCCGGATGGCTGCCGTCCCTTACGCTAGTAATACAGCAATACATCACAGCTCTACGGGGTACGGGCCGCAAGGAAGGAGGGAGGCCAATGGAGATAAGACACGCGGATATCGCCGCCGCTCCGCGTCCGCAGAGGAAGCGTTACTGGCGCAAGCTGGGGAGCGACGTGCGCAAGGACTGGGACTTGTATATCGCGCTTTTGCCGGGCATCGCCTTTTTGCTCTTGTTCAAGTACACCCCGATGTACGGCGTCGTTATCGCCTTTCAGGATTTCAACATTTTCAGCGGCATCGCCGACAGCCCGTGGGTCGGGCTGCAGCATTTCGAGCGGCTGTTCCAGTCGCCGAAATTCGCGCAGGTGTTCTGGAATACGCTCATCATCTCGGTGATGAAGATCGTGATGCTGTTTCCGCTTCCGATTGTGCTGGCCATCCTGCTGAACGAGCTGACCAAAATGTGGTTCAAACGCCCGGTGCAGACGATTATTTACATGCCTCACTTCCTGTCCTGGGTTATCGTCAGCGGCATGTTCATGGATCTGCTGTCCATCAACGGAGGGCTTGTCAACCGGATGATTGAATGGTTCGGCGGAGAGCCGATCAAATTTTTCCTCGACAACGGCGTCTTCCGCTGGCTGCTCGTCGGCACGGCCGGCTGGAAGGAGGCGGGCTGGGGCACGATCGTCTATTTGGCGGCGCTGAGCTCCATCGATCCGCAGTTGTACGAGGCAGCCAAAATCGACGGGGCGAACAAGTTCCGCCAAATCTGGCATATTACGCTTCCGGGTCTGGTCCCGGTCATTTTGCTGATGTTCATCCTGCGGCTTGGCCATATGCTGGAGGCCGGCACCGAGCAGATTCTCGTGATGTACAATCCGGTCGTCTATAATGTCTCGGATGTCATCGGAACGTATGTGTACCGCACCGGGCTCGGCGAACAAAATTACAGCTTCTCGGCCGCGGTAGGACTGTTCGACTCCATTGTCGGCTTCATTCTGATCATCAGCGGGAATTACCTCAGCCGGCGCCTGCTCAACCGCGGCATCTGGTAGAGGGCGACGCTGGCGGACGGTGCGGTTGAACGCCCGGGCGCGTCAGAACGGACGGCAGCCGCAGCGGGACGACAGCTGAAGAAAGGAGGACTGGCATGAAAACCGGGCGAAAGACGAAAGGGGTGCGGACGGCGATCCGCATGTCGGCTGGGGAGCGCATCTTCCAGGCGCTGAACTATCTCTTTTTTGCCATCGTGTCCTGGACGACGCTGTTCCCGTTCCTCAACCTGCTCGCCAAATCGCTGAGCGGCGAAGAGGCCGTGGTGTCGGGACGGGTGTCGTTGTTCCCGGCCGATATTCAATTCGGCACGTATGCGTACGTATTAAGCGACGCCAAATTCATGAACGCCTTCATGGTATCCGTTATCATCACGGTGGCGGGGACCGCCCTGGGGCTCGTCATGACGGCGATGGCCGCCTATCCTCTGTCCAAGCCGCGGCTGCGCGGACGGAAGTTTTTCATTCTCATGTACGTGTTCACGATGCTGTTCAGCGGCGGCCTCATTCCGACGTATCTGCTTATGCACCGGCTTAACCTCATCGATACGCTATGGGTGCTTTTTCTGCCGAGCATGATCAGCGTGTTCAATATGTTAATCATTAAAAATTACTTCGAATCGCTTCCCGACGAACTGGAAGAGTCGGCCAAGATGGACGGGGCATCGAATCTGACGATCTTGTTCCGCATTACCGTTCCCTTGTCCTTGCCGGTGTTCGCCACGATTGCGCTCTTCTATGCGGTCGGCTTCTGGAACGATTATTTCGCTTCCATGATTTATATCAACTCTCCGGATTTGAAACCGCTTCAGTTGTATTTGAAGGAACTGTTGATTCACTCCAACATCACCTATCAGGATGGATGACATGTGCCGATTATCGATGCCGTCATGAACTCGACGCCGCAGGCGATTCAAGCCGCTTCGATTCTGGTCGCGACCCTGCCGATCCTGCTCGTCTATCCATTTCTGCAGAAGTACTTCGTGAAAGGGGTGTTAATTGGCTCTGTTAAAGGTTAATCGCGTTAATGAAGGTCTAGGCACGTATGCGTGCGCAAAAGAACAAAAAGAACGGGGGAATGTTCATGCGGCGTCAACGGATTTGGATTTCGGTCGTGGCGATCATCACCGTATTGTCGCTTATCGGCTGCAGCGGCGCCAAGTCGGGCCAAGGGGCTGAAGGAGGGGAAGGGGACAGCAAGCAGCTCCGCCAGCTGATGCCGTTCGATCGGTTCGAGCCGAACGGGGATGCGGTCGCCCAGTATTTGAAGGAGAAGACCGGCTATACGGTCAAATACGAAATGCTGCCGGCGGAGAATGCCGACGAGAAGCTGAACCTGCTCATGGCGAACAAGGAGCCTTACGATATCTTGAAGCTGGAGCCTGCGCAATACTACCAGCTCGTCTCCTCCGGAGCGCTGGAGCCGCTCGACGATCTGATCGAGAAGTACGGCACGAACATGAAGCAGGTGATCGGGCCGGATTCGTGGGTCAGCGCCCGCTATGAAGGCAAAACGTACGCCATCCCGGAGACCGGCGGCGGCAACGGCTCGGCATCGTATGCGCTCGTCGTGCGCAAGGATTGGCTCGACGAGCTGAATCTGGAGGTCCCGACCAATCTTGACGAGCTCGTCACGGTGCTGAAGGCGTTCAAGGAGAAGAAGAATGTCATCCCGCTGACGGGCGGCAAAATCCCCGTCCATCCGGACATCGCCAGCGTGTTCGGCTTGACGACGGCTTGGCTCGAACGGGACGGCAAAATCATTCATTCCGTCGAAGCGCCGGAGATGAAGGAGTACTTGGAGTTCATGAGCAAGCTGTACCAAGAGGGGCTGATCGACTCGGAATAGGGCATCAATACGGCGGACAAATCCATCGAGAAGATGGCGAGCGGGAAGGCGGCCATGTACAGCCCGGGATGGTGGGTCGCTCCGAATCTCGTGAATGCCCTGGCCAAAAACTTCCCGGACGCGAAGCTGGAGATCGTGCCCGTGTTGAAGGATAAAGCGGGCGTGGCCCGGGTAGGCTCGGCTGGCAATACGACCAACTATTATATCGCGGTGCCGAAATTTTCGAAGCATAAGGAAGAAGCGATCAAGTGGCTCGATCTGAAGTTCGATAAGGATATTTTCAAAGGCATTGCCATCGGCGAAGAAGGGATTCATCACAAGTTCGAGAACGGGGTGTACACGCCGATTATGCCGAAGTTCGCGGACGAGCGCAGCAATGCGAGCGCCTTCCTGACGGGCGTGGACGAGAAAAATTATCCGACGTATTGGCAGGCTCGGCTCAAGAAAAATCCGGTCGTGGAAAGCTATTACGCCACCTTCCAGAAAAATGCGGAAGGCCTGATTATAGTCGATCCGATGAGCTCGGCGCCGCCGATTCCGGACATCTCCAAAAACCTGCAGCGGCTGAATAAATTCCAGGAGGACACGTTCATCAACTTCATCAGCGGGGCGGAGCCGCTGGACAATTATGACCAATTCCTCGCGGAATGGCGCGCCCAGGGCGGCGAAGCGATGGTGAACGCCGCCAACGAATGGTATGCTTCCAAGGGCGGCTGAGTAATGCATTTGCGAATAAACGGCATTATCGAGACTGCGCCGCCTGGCGGCTGCAGTCTCTTTTTAATAGCGGCATGCAGCGGAGATTGTACATATTCGTTGCCAGCCCTTAGGGTCTAGACGGGGTAAATAGACGGCCACTCCAGCTCAACCCCGAGCTGCTGCAGTTGGCGCTGGTAGGCCGCCAGATGATCCGGGCCGCTTCGCACCGCGCGCGGCGCAATCCCGTGGTCAAGGGCGTACGCCGCCAGCGCGCCGGCCGCTTCCCCGATGTTCCACTCCGCCGGATGCAGGCGGTAGCAGCCGTTGGTGATATGGGTGGTGCCGATGTTCTTGCATGCCGGCAGCAGATTGTCCATGCGGACCGGCAGGAGGCTGCCCAGTGGAATCTGGAACGGGAGGGACGATATGTCGATATAATTGTTCCCGCCCGTCGAAGGATGAAGATCGATGCGGTAGCAGCCGATGCCGACCGAGTCCGCGAACGGTTCGGCCGGGCGGCCCGCGCGGTATTCGGTGGAGACATGCTGCTCCAGGACGGTGAACTCGGCCCGGATGCGTCTCGATTCCCGAATATACGGATACATCGCCATGCCGTCCGCCGTGCCCGCGATATCGTGCCGCAGCCGCAAGCCCGGATAACCGCAGCCGCCGTCGCTCCGCGGCGCTTCCGTCTGCAGCCAGTACAGCAGCGACAGGCTGAGCTGCTTCGCATCCTGCAGATGGCGTTCGCGTTCTGTCTCGCTGACATCGATGACGGAGCCGAGCCAATAGTCGTTCTCCGGCCAATTCACGATCGTGACCGGTTTGGGAACGGTGCCGGACGCCGGATCATACAGGGCCGGATCGCTGATCTGGCGGTAATGGAACAGCGGGAAGGCTCCAGGCTCGTGAAAGAGCGAATATCGCACCGGCTTCAAGGTGGCCGGTTGAACGCCGGTCCAGCTCAGCAGGCGATCGGGCCAGAACGATGGCTGATACTGGCGCCAGAATTCGTAGCGCTCCGGCTTCTCGATCGTATGGTCTTCGCCTTCGGCGTACTCGGCGGCGAAGCAGTACGTAATGCCCTGCATATTTTGCGGCTCGGCCGGCCCGGGAACGGCATGCGGTTCCCCGGTCTCGCGCTGCGACTCCGCGCCAGTGACGTATTCGGTCCCGGACAGGGCAAGCAGATCGCCGCATTCGGTCGCGTCGAGAAAATAGGCCCCCGTGCAAACATACTCATTGCCCTGAGCAGCCCGCACCGTAACGGCGCGAATGCGGTCGCCCTCGACCTCCGCGCCGATCGGGCGGCAGCCGGTGAGGATGGCCAGACGCCCGCTGTGCACATACGGGAACAGCATCGCTTCCAGCACATGCAGCGCGACGCGCGGATCGTGACAGAGGCGGCTTACGATGCCGTTTCCGGGATTCAGCCGCTCGTCGGAACGCGCCCTCGCGTTCAGCGGCAAGTGATCCCGGTAGTACCGTCTGACCGCATGGCGGAACTGGCGGTAGGTAACCGTGCATCCGAATTGCTCAATCCAGGGATGCTCGTCCGGGGGGACGAGCTGGCTGGTCAACTGGCCGCCGATGCGGGCGGTCTCTTCCGTCAGCAGCACGGTCTTGCCCAAGCGGCAGGCGGCGAGCGCCGCGGCGCATCCTCCCATGCCGCCGCCGATGATGACGAGATCGGCTTTCCGTTCAAGCTGTCGCTGTGTCATTCGATGTCCTCCCTCGTGTCCTGATTTCCATACATTGCCTATCCTCAGTATAGAGAGTTTCACGGCGAAGGAATATAGACTTTCGTTGCTATTAATGGTAAATGGAATACGTTTCTGTTGTCTCCTCGCATCATCGCACGGTTATCCGTATGGTCAGCGGTTGAGTTTCAGCGATTGAATATATTGAACGAATGCAGGTTGGATGAAACTATTTCTTTGCAGGAAAATATGGTAATCTTGGTGGTGATTATGATGTAAAGGGAGGATTTTATGTACAAACCCGGAACGATGGCACTGCTGCTGTTGTTATTATGCTCTGGTGTGCTCTATGAACAGCCGGTGTCCGCCAAAGCGGAAGAGGCTCGGAAGAGTGCGGTGCAGCCGGTGCATCGCATTGATCTGGCAAGATGGGGAATTCGCAACGATGGAACGCAGCCGGCACAGGCGACAAAGGGGATTAACGATGCGCTGGCATGGGCTGGCAAAGCGGGCATAACGGCCGTTTCGCTGCCTCCAGGAACGTACGCTATCGATAAAAACAGCCGGATCAACATGGTCAGCAACATGACTTTTCAACTTACGCCTGATGTTATTTTACAGAAGGAGCCCAATGATAAAGAAAGATATGATTTGATGTATATTGGGTACGGTGTTCACGATGTGACGCTGATCGGCGGGACATATCAAGGCGACAAAGACATGCATGATTACTCCAAAAAGGATCATCCGGATAGTAAAGGGACACATGAAGGGGGGTATGGCATCCTGCTAGAAGGGGCCGAGCGCGTAACGATCGATGGGGTAAAAGCGGTTAACTTCACGGGAGACGGGCTTATGCTGAGTGCTCACGGAACCAATACCGGGGTGCTGGACGCCAAATCCTTTGTTAGGGGCGGCATCGACAGCAAAGGCAAGCCGATCAGCGATTTGACAAAAATCAGAACCAAATCGCTGAAATCCCTCTCCCATGAAATCTTTCGGAAGGAAGGTTATTTTGAACTGGCCAATTTCCGTGGATTACCCCCAAACTTTGACATCTATTTCTATGAGACCAGCGGGGGCTTTTTGGAAAAGCGCTCGGCAAAGATGAGAGAGAACATGGTCATTCCCCAAGGAGCCGCCTTTTATCATGTCGTGTTTCATCAACCATCCGCGGCCGATGCTTATTTACAGGTGTGGAACCGGGTTCCCACGTCGGATTCCGTTGTCAAAAACTCCGAATTTGCCTTCAATCGAAGACAGGGCATTACGGTGGGCGGAACCCGAAACGTAACCATTATGGATAATATTCTGCATGATATGAAAGGAACGGCTCCTCAATCAGGGATTGATGTGGAGGGGGGCTTTTTCGAGAATGGAAACTGGAACTCGGACGTCACGATCAAGCGAAACCGTTTCTACAACAACGCCGCTTATGATCTTATTTTGTACGATGGGCAAGGGGCCCATGTCGAGGACAATTACTTTGGTTCCACAAACAAGTTCGGTCTTGCCGTCTCTGCTCCTTTTGCGGACGCGGTCATGGTCAACAATCATTTTGACGGCTCCAAGATTGTGGCGGAGAATGACGCCGTATTTACAGGGAACAAGATGAACGATTCCGTTGCCAGTTTTCTGGGGCCGAACATTCAGGTGAACGGCATGACGCTGACGGATGCGGTATTCCGGGTGGATGGCAAGGAGAAATTCGGGGTGAAGGTGTCCGAACTTACGATTTACAATAACAAGAAGAGGGAATCCGGGTTGATCGTTAACGGCATGCCCAGTGAGTTCAGGAACGTGAAAATCATCGGGGAGTCCACCCTCCGGGTGCTGACCGGCAACGCCCCGGGAGGCAGTGTGTTTCATAATCTGCAGGTGCTCGACTATAATTCCACGTACGGCTTGAGCCTGCCCCCTGGAACGTACACCGATTGCCGGTTCGAGACGGCCGACACCGGAACGTTGGGAGCGGTCTTCATCAATACAGCCGGGAAATACGTGTTTGACAACTGCACCTTTCTCTCCGCTTCTATGGCAACGAATAATGTGATAGCCAACCATAAAGAGCTCGATTTGTCCATTAAAAATTCAATCTTCGAGGTTCAGGGAAATGCCCCGGCGATCCGTGTCCAGGCCGTCAAAAAATTTGTGTTCGAAAATAACCTGGTCAACGCCTTTTATTTGGATAACACCGATATTGAATTGATCAAGATCAATGATTATAGCAAACGCCAATTGAAAGCGCCTGTGCGGAGCGCGGCGATTCGGGGGAACACCATTCGGAGCAACAGGCCGGCCGCGGGAATATCGACAATCAACGCAGGGATCGGAGCTCCCGTGTATACGGTGGAAAATAATACCCTTCATACCGCGAAACTGGCTTTAAAACCGAACGATAAATCGCGGAACAATCAGGTTGAATAAATGCTGGATGCTGTGCTGCAGTCTATTTAAGGATCGGATTTTGTCACAAGTAAGGAATTGTTTATTATTGACATGTTCTCTATTGAGAACTAAAATAGTTAATATCGTTCTTAATAAAGTTAAATCCGTGATTAGGCAGGTGAACTTCGTGATGAACGATGAATCATTCACATCCGACGGCAAGATGGCGGTCAGAGAAATTAACTTGAAGGAAACATACGGTGTCCTTCAACGGCGATGGTGGATCATTCTCGTATCTATCATCATTTGCGGCGTGTTGGGCGGTCTTTATGTTTCCAGACCGAAGCCGGACGTGTATGCATCTTCAGCACGTATTATCCTGTCTTCCAGTGAAATAAACATGAGAGGGACTATGCTGGTCATGATCCGTGAACCGGTCGTGATGGAGCGCGTGATCAAGGAATTGGGGTTGAAGCAGTCGCCCGAAAGCTTGCGAAAACAGATCTCCGTAACCAGCGTCGATAACTCATTCGTTACGCTGGTTACGGCTTACCATGAACATCCCGGGCTGGCTGCTCACATCTCGAATGCGGTTGTCGAGGCTTTTAAACAGGTAGCAGCCGAAAGTTTAAAGTTTCATGGCGTGATCCTGCTAAGCGGCGCCAAGGAGGAGCCCAACCCCGTTCCCGTGAATAAGCCGAGCTATGCAGGGCTGTATATTGCCCTGCTTGCAGGGGCCATTGCAGGCGTGGGCCTTATCTTTGTGATGGATTCGCTGGACGGCTCCATACGTTCGGCGCGCGAATTGGAGAGATTGCTGGAATTGCCGGTACTGGGGCAAATGGATTATGTGCGCAAAAGGGAGATCCTTCGCACGATGAAGAGCGAGACCATAGGTCATGGGGGAAGTGGTGAATCCCTTGGCACATAAGCAGAATCGTTCCAACCCTATACTGGTGGATTACAGCACGATAACTTATCATCATGCCTCTTCAACCCAAGCGGACCAATATCGCGTTCTGCGCAACAATATTCGATTTGCTGTTACGGACGCTCCGTTTGCTTCGGTGGCGGTTACCTCGCCCCGGCCGGGAAACGGGACGACGACGGTGGCCGTCAATCTCTCCATTGCTTTCGCCCAGCGCGGCGATCGGGTGTTGTTGATTGATGCCAATGTTCGGCGTCCGGCCATTCACCGGATTCTGAATGTGAAGGCAAGCCCGGGGCTGGCAGAGGCTGTGGGACAGCGGGCGGTTATTCAGGAAGTGATCCAAGAGACTCCGATCGAGAACCTGTGTGTGATATCCAGCGGCTCAGCGGTTACGGAGCTGCTGGATTTATGCGATTCATCGTTCATGGACCAGCTTGAGCTGACACAGGATTTTGATATCGTTCTGGTGGATTGCCCGTCCGTGCTGTCGGCCAGTGAGGCCAGTGTGCTGGCCAGCGGATGCAGGGCGGCCTTGCTCGTGATTGAGAACGGCAGGACGTCCGCCGAGGATGCTCTTGAGGCCAAGAGGCTGCTGGAGTTTGGACATGCCCGAATTGCGGGCACGTTTTTCAATAAAAAGTGACCAGATACATGGTAACAGCGGGTTCTGCAAATCGTTTTGTTCGTTATTAAGAACGGATTGGCAGAATGTTCTGCTGAATGAAGGCAGGACGCATAAGAACAATGGGGAAGGGGGAGTGAACGCATTGACTTACAAGCAAAGGCTTTCGCTGCTCGCCATGCTGGATTCGCTTATCGTCCTGTTATCGATTTACATCAGTTATTTTCTCGTGTCCGCGAACGTCATGGTATTCGCGGACCCGTTGATCGTAACTTCTTCCGTCGCGCTGCTGCTTGGATATCATCTGTTTGCTTTTGTGTACAACTTGTACAAGAACGCGTGGGAATACGCCAGCAAAGGTGAGCTGATCGGCATCGTCAAAGCGGTAACGCTGTCTATAGTAACGGGTGTAGCGGTTCAATACATGGCTGTTCAGGAATTTCATGTGCGGTTAATGGCTGTGACCTGGATGATCCTGATGATCCTGATTGGGGGTTCGCGGTTTTGCTGGCGCTTAATGCGCAATGTTACCCGCAAGCAGGAGCAGCGAAGCCTGTACAAACGCACCCTGATCGTGGGCGCCGGCTCGACGGGAACGATGGTGGCAAGGCAGTTGCTCCATTCCCCGGATCAGGATATGAGGCCGGTGGCTTTTGTAGACGATAATCCGCACAAACATGGCTTGGACGTGTTGGGGGTTCCCGTCGTTGGCGGCACGCGTGCCATCGAGCAGGTTGCCAGAGACTACCAGATTGAACTTATTGTCATCGCCATCCCTTCCCTCGTATAGTATTTCCTGAAGGCAGTTTTGAGTCTTTTTCCAGTCCTTTATAGAAACATAGAATGCCTTCAAAATTTCCAGCTTGCACATTGAAAATTAATATGGGGACTGGACTTTCCGGAATGTCTCTGGACAATGGAACTTAGGGTTCCATTCGGGGAAATTCGTCTCCCTCCTGTAGTCCAATCTACTTTTTAAGTCTGTTTCTCCGGTACTCGCTTGCACTTCTTACCCGCTGGCTGTTCCCTTCGGCAACTCATGCCCGACTGTAGCAGCGTCGGGGCAGCTCGTGAACCGAAGCGTGTTCTCATATGCGAGGGTGATTGATCGGCGAGTGCGCCGGAGACAGTCCGGAGAGTCCGTTCCCTGAATCCCTTATAGAAAGGAGGAATTCTCTTGAAGCTTTTTGTCGGTATTGACGTCAGTTCCGAAGAACTGGAAGCCTGTTTGATGAAATCGGATGGCGACACCCTGGAGACCTTCAAGACCACCAACAATCTGCACGGCGCTTCTTACTTGCGGGATCGCATCATTTCTGCTGCGGTCAAGACAGCCTGCTCTGAGGTTCATATCGGGCTTGAAGCCACATCCGTCTACAGTTGGCATCCAGCCATGTACTTGCATGAGGATGAGGCCCTTCAACAATTGAATGCCAAGGTGTTCACCATTAATCCGAAGCTGATTAACAAATTCAAAGACGCTTATGCCGACCTGGACAAAACCGATCGCATCGATGCCTGGATCATTGCAGACCGCCTGCGTTTTGGCAGACTCACGACGACTATCGTGATGCAGGAACAGTACATCGCCTTGCAGCGGCTCACTCGCATGCGATTCCATCTCGTACACAACCTTACCCGCGAGAAGCAATACTTTTTGCAAAATCTGTTCTACAAGTGCAATGCTTTTCGCGCGGAGGTGGACAGTTCCGTGTTCGGCCATGCCATCATGGAAATGCTCTCGGAAAAGTATAGTCTGGATGAGATGGCGAATATGGATGTCGCCCGTTTGGCTGACTATCTCAAGGACAAGGGGAGAAATCGTTTCCCCGATCCCGAACACGTCGCCCGCTGTATTCAAAAGGCGGCTCGGGCCTCGTACCGTCTCTCGAAGGTTGTCGAGGATTCCATTGATTTGGTGCTGGGCACCTCAATTCAGTCGATCCGGAGCATCCAGAGTCAGCTTAAAGAGCTCGACAAGGCGATTGAGCGCATTTTAGACGGCATTTCCAGCAGCCAGTGCCTCCGTTCCATTCCGGGCATTGATCGGGTCTATGCCGCAGGCATCCTGGCCGAGATCGGCGACATCGACCGCTTCACGGATCAAGCCGCCTTGGCCAAGTATGCGGGTCTGACGTGGCGCAAGCACCAATCCGGCTCCTTCGAGGCGGAAGATACAAAGCGCATTCGTTCCGGCAACCGATTCCTTCGCTACTACCTTGTTGAAGCTGCCAACTCGGTAAAAAACCGCGACCCGGAATTCGGGGAGTACTACCGGAAGAAATTCAATGAAGTCCCTAAGCATCAACACAAACGTGCCCTCGTCTTAACGGCAAGAAAACTTGTGCGTCTGGTCGATGTGCTGCTACGCAACGACCAACTCTATACGCCCAGAAGGAAGGTGAAGCCGACAGAGCAATAATGCCTTGGCTCATGAATTTTCTTCTCTAATTCCCAGTTAAATTATGGTATTTTACTTAATTTTCGACTGGGTCTAGTTTGGTGATGCCTTTTTTGGGATTGATCCTGCTGCACGCAAAGGTAATTTTCCAATTCTCATCAATCAGGGACTTGACATCATACCGCTGGACTTAACAAACCCGGGCTTAAGGTTATTTTCGATGAATGTGTGAAAACCAAGGCCAAAACCCAATTCATCCCCATGATTGAGGATATCGCCAGCGGCAAGGTATCCGTCAGCCAGTTCAGGGATGTGCAGGTGGAAGACCTGTTAGGGAGGGAACCTGTGCAGCTTGATCTGGAAAGCATCAGCGATTCTGCAACAGGCAAAGTGATCCTGGTGACGGGAGCCGGCGGCTCTGTCGGCTCGGAAATTTGCAGGCAAATATCGAACTTCAATCCTCGCAAGCTGATCCTTCTCGGGCACGGGGAGAACAGCATTTATTCCATTGAGCTGGAACTCCAAAACCTGTTCAAGGATAAAAGCATTCAGTTCTATACGGAGATTGCGGATTTGCAGGACGAGAGCAAAATTGTCCGCGTATTGAACAAGCACAGACCGGATGTCGTCTATCATGCCGCAGCCCATAAGCATGTTCCGCTGATGCAGCGGCACCCGGAGGAAGCGGTGAAAAACAATGTTATCGGCACTTTGAATGCGGCCAAGGCCTCCAGTCAGGCAGGCGTTTCGACGTTTGTTATGATCTCTACCGACAAAGCCGTCAATCCGACAAACGTCATGGGCGCAACGAAGCGGATCGCGGAGATGATCATTCAATACATGGATGAGATAAGCTCCACCAACTTTGTAGCTGTGCGCTTCGGAAATGTCTTGGGAAGCCGGGGGAGCGTTATCCCGCTGTTCAAAAAGCAAATCGAGCGCGGGGGGCCGGTCACGGTCACCCATCCGGATATGGTGCGTTATTTTATGACGATTCCGGAAGCCTCGCGTCTCGTTATTCAGGCCGGGGCTTTGGCCCGGGGCGGCGAGATTTTCGTGCTGGACATGGGCGACCCGGTGAAAATTGTAGATTTGGCCAAAAATGTGATTCGCCTGTCGGGATATTCCGTTGAGGAAATCGGAATTGAATTTACGGGAATTCGCCCGGGCGAGAAGCTATATGAGGAGCTTTTGACAGAAGGCGAAGTACATGAGCATCGGGCATATCCCAAAATTTATATCGGGAAGTCTTCGAAGGTCAACTTCAAGGAAATCGAGTATCTGCTGCAAGTACACGACAAGCTGCCTGCTGATGAATTGAAACAAATGCTCCTTGATCTGGCCAACAAAAAAGTGGAGCCGAGGGAGCTAATCAAGACGAGTTAGACCGGGAGGTGATCATGGTAATGAGCAAGGTGAAAAAAGCTATCATACCGGCGGCCGGCCTGGGTACGCGTTTTCTGCCGGCTACGAAGGCAATGCCTAAAGAAATGCTTCCCGTCGTGGATAAACCAACGATTCAATATATCGTAGAGGAGGCCGTGGAATCCGGAATCGAGGACATTATTATCGTGACGGGGAAAGGGAAGCGCGCCATTGAAGATCACTTTGATAATTTCCTGGAGCTGGAGCAAGTGCTGTTCCAAAAACAAAAGCTGGATTTATTGACCGAAGTGCAGAAGCCGGCTCAGATGGTGGACATTCACTACATCCGGCAGAAAGAACCGAAAGGACTTGGGCATGCGATATGGTGCGCGCGCAAGTTCATAGGGAAGGAGCCGTTCGCCGTCCTGCTTGGCGACGATATCATTACCGCGGAGAAGCCTTGCCTCCAACAGATGATGGAAAAGTACGACCGATATCACTCATCGATTATCGGGGTTCAACGCGTAAGAGATGAAGAGGTGTCACGCTATGGAATCGTGGACGGCATCCAAGTGGAGGAAGCGCTGTATCAAGTGAATCATCTGGTGGAAAAGCCGCAGCAAGGCTCGACGCTGTCCAATCTGGCCATTATGGGAAGATACATACTGACCCCGGAGATTTTCAGTATTTTGGCCCGGCAGGCGCCCGGCGCCGGCGGCGAGATTCAGTTAACGGACGCATTAGACACCCTGAATCAGGCGGAAGCGGTGTATGCATACCAATTTGCCGGAACCCGCTATGACGTGGGCGAGAAAATGGGATTTATTCAGACAACGATTGAATTTGGCTTAAAACGCGACGATCTTCGCGGCGATCTGCTGAACTATTTGTCCCATGTCCTGGCGAGGGAGACCGTGAATGCCGAATAAAATACTGTTCTGTGCCACGGTCGATTATCATATAAGCTCGTTCCATATGCCCGTGCTTCAATGGTTCAAACAACGGGGCTGGGAGATTCATATCGCGGCAAAAGGCGAACGGGAGCTTCCGTATGCAGACCGGAAGTTCAACATCCCCTTTGAACGTTCTCCCTTTCGCTGGCGGAATCGTGAAGCCTACCGGCAGGTAAAGCGGCTGATCGAGCATCATGGTTATCAGATTGTGCATTGCCATACCCCGGTGGGCGGTGTCCTGGCGCGTCTGGCCTCAAGACGTGCCCGGAGACAGGGGACGCAGGTCATGTATACGGCGCACGGGTTTCATTTCTGCAGAGGCGCGCCGCTAATCAATTGGATGCTTTATTACCCGGTGGAAAAGCTGCTGGCCCGTTCGACCGATTGTCTCATTACGATCAATCAGGAGGACTACCGGTTGGCCGTTCGCCGGCGCTTTAAGGCGGCGCGCATTGAGCATGTGCATGGGGTTGGCGTGAGCGGCGAACGTTTCTATCCGGCACTTCCGGAATACAAGGCAAGCCTGAGGGAGCTGATGTCATTCGACCGGAATGATATTTTGTTATTTTATGCGGCCGAGTTCAACCGCAACAAGAATCATCAGCTGCTTATCCATGCCTTGGCCCGAATACGGGAGCGGGCTCCGCAAGTAAGACTGCTCTTGGCGGGAGAGGGCGCATTGCTGGAAGCCTGCAAAAGTGTATCCGTGAAATTGGGCGTGGATCGGCATGTTCACTTTCTCGGGTATCGCAACGATATTCCCGATCTGCTGCATATGAGTGACATTGCCGTCTCCGGCAGCTTGAGGGAAGGACTGCCGGTTCAGATGATGGAGGCGATGGCCTGCGGGCTTCCGATCATCGCCACCCGGAACCGGGGGCATCTGGAGCTCGTATGCGACGGACGTAACGGTTATATTGTTCCTCCTCAGGCTGCCGGGCTATTTGCGGAACGAATCGCAACCCTTGCGGATTCCCCCGACCTGCGGGAGAGCATGGGGAGGGAAAGTCTGCAGATGTTCCGGAAATATGAGCAGAAGGCGGTCCTCCATGAGTTGGGGCTGATCTATGAATCCCATATGCACACGGAAGGGGAGGGAGGATCATGTCAGGTCCTGTAAGAGTGCTCCATGCGGTCGTCAATATGAACCGGGGCGGGGCCGAGACCCTGATCATGAATTTGTACCGGAACCTGGACCGAAGCAAGGTTCAGTTCGATTTCCTCACCTGCAAGCCGGGGGTATACGACCGTCAAATTGAAGGGATGGGCGGCAAGATATACCGGATTCCGTATATTTCAGGCGCTGGCGTCATAGGGTATCGGCAGGCATTGAACGGCTTCTTCCAGGATCATGCCGGCTACAGGCTCATTCACGCTCATATGGACAAGATGAGCGGTTGGGTTCTGAAGGCGGCGCGTCAGGCAGGCATTCCCTGCCGCATTGCGCACAGCCATAATACGAGGAGCGAAGGGGGCTTGGCCGCCAAGGCATTCAAATGGTACGCGGGCCAAAGCATACCTTCCTCGGCGACTCATCTGTTGGCTTGCTCGCATGCCGCTGCCCGTTGGCTCTTCAAACAACGTTCAGACACGGCAGGCATCGTGAAGAACGGAATAGAGCAAGAGCGTTTTTTCTTCCGTTCCGAAGTCAGGCATGCCGTGAGAAAGGAGTTGGGGATTGGCGAGACCGCCTTTGTTCTGGGGCATGTCGGGCGTTTCCAGCATCAGAAGAATCATGCGTATCTGCTCGATGTGTATGCCAGGGCGAGGCCCATGCTGAACGACTCCGTACTCCTTCTGGCGGGTGACGGCCCGCTGCGCGATGAATTGCGGCGCCAGGCGGAACGGTTGAAGGTGGAGAATAGCGTGCGTTTTCTGGGTGTGCGAGGCGATATCGACAGATTGCTTCAGGCATTGGATCTGTTTGTTTTTCCCTCGCGCCATGAGGGCCTCCCGTTGACGTTGGTCGAGGCTCAAGGGGCGGGACTTCCTTGCATCATTTCGGATAACGTCACGCGGGAAGTCGATCTGGGGCTGGGGCTCATTCAGTCCCTATCCTTAAAACATCAACAGGCGTGGGTGGAACGGGTACTTGAAGCTGCCCGCAACGGCGCCGGCAGGGAGATTCCGGCGGATGCCCTGCGGAGGCAAGGGTATGATATCCGCGACACCGCACGCTGGCTCGAGAATTATTATTTATCGATGGTGAGGTAGGATGCGAACATTAACGGTATTTACTCCTGCATATAACCGTGCTTACTGCTTGACGCGTTTGTATGACAGCCTCGTCAGACAGAACAGCGGCGATTTTGAGTGGCTTGTGATTGATGACGGATCTACCGATGAGACACCGGAACTGGTTCGGGCCTGGATCACGGACAACCGGATTCCCATACGTTACGTCCGTCAGGAGAACCAAGGCATGCATGGAGCGCATAACACGTATCGACTCCGATGATTATATGCCTGACGGCGCGGTGGAGAAAATTATAGATTTCTGGCGCAGATACGGCAGTGATCAGGTAGCCGGCATCGTTGGCCTGGATTGCGCACTGGACGGGACCGTGATTGGGACGCGGCTTCCGGAAGACAAGGCAAGGTCCACGCTGTTCGATCTGTACTACAAGCACGGCGTTACGGGCGATAAAAAGCTGGTTTACCGCACGAAACTTACGAAAAAGTATCGCTATCCCCTGTTTGAAGGAGAAAAGTACGTTGGATTGGCCTACAAGTATTACATGATTGACCGCGATTATGAGCTGCTGCTGATGAATGAAATCCTGTGCTGTGTAGAGTACATGCCGGATGGGGCTTCCCGGAATATGCTGCGCCATTATCGCAATAACCCCAGGGGATTCGCCTTTTATCGCGTTCAGCTTATGAAGCTGCCTTTCGCGGGACTTTCCTTTAAATTTAGACAAGCGGTGCATCATGTCTCGAGCTGCTGCCTGGCCCGCAGCCCGGGAATGCTCCTGGAATCGCCCGCAAAGCTGCTTACCTTGTTGGCGCTGCTGCCCGGATTTGCGCTTTATGTATTTATCGTAGCAAAGACGTAGCGTGTGATTGAATGGGAGAGGAACCCTGCGATGACGATCATATGGCTTACGCTTCTAATGGTTTTCATTTTTTCATATACAGCCAGGTATTTTGCGGCATCTCTTCCCCATAGCCCAATATCTATCCGGCCGAACCGGCTGCTCGTTGCCGCGGTATGCTTCGTCATCGTCATGGTTGCGGGGCTGAGGAAGAATATCGGGGATACGTTTTTCTATATGCATGCTTATGCGCTCAAAAATTTCACATGGGCGACGATCGCAACAGAGAAGGATGTCGGCTTCAATCTGTTCCAAATGCTTTTGAAACAAATTTCAGAAGACCCGCAAATCCTCATTTTTGTGACGGCGCTGATAACGAATGTATTGATTGTGCTTGTGATGCATCGCTATGCGAGATTGTTTGAACTGGCGATGTACGTATACATTACGTCCGGCGCATTCATTGTCTCCATGAACGGCATCCGGCAATATATGGCGGCGGCTTTACTCTTTGCCGCGACAGCTTACTTGCTGAACGGCAGTTGGAAGAGATACATGGTTGTGGTGGCGCTGGCCTCCGTTTTCCATATGAGTGCGCTTATCCTTATTCCTTTATATTTTATCGTCCGCAGGGAAGCTTGGACCGGCATGACTTTTGGCTTGCTGGCTGCCGGCGTTCTCATCGTCGGTCTGTTCAACCAATTTTCCGATTTGCTGTTCTCGGCTCTCAGCGAGACGCAGTATGGGGAATATAAGGAGTTTAAGGAAGGGGGAGCTAACATCATTCGGGTCGGCTTATATATGATGCCGCTGCTAGTTGCCTATTGGGGCAGGGATAAGCTGCGAATGTTGTTTGCTGACATCGATATTATCGTCAATTTGTCGTTGATCGGGTCATTTTTTATGCTGATTTCTACGCAAAACTGGATTTTTGCCAGACTGGCCATTTATTTTAACTTGTATCAGATTGTTCTGACATCATGGATCGTCATGGCTTTCCGCAAGAAGGACCAGAAGCTTATTTATTTATGCATTCTGGTTATTTACGGCATCTACTTTACTTATGAAAATATGTTTGTTCTCGGCATTATGTATCGCAGTGATTTCTTAATCTGGTTTCATTAAGGGGGCAAAGGGCTTGGACGGAGCGGAGAAAATTCCCCGGGTTGTGCATTACTGCTGGTTCGGGCGCGGCGAAAAACCGAAGCTGATCAAAAAGTGTATTCAAAGCTGGCAGAAGCATCTCCCGGATTACAAGCTGGTCGAATGGAATGAAGATAATTTTGACGTCAAAGCCAATCTTTATGCAAGGGAAGCCTATGAGGCGCGCAAATTCGCGTTCGTTAGCGATTATGTCAGACTCCATGCCTTGTATCATGAAGGCGGGGTGTACATGGACACGGATGTGGAAGTGATCAAGCCGCTGCATCGCTTCCTGGTGCATGAAGCCTTCTCGGGATTTGAGGACCATCAATATTTGCAATCAGGAACGATGGGGGCCGTTAAGCAGCATCCCTGGATCGGAGAGCTGCTTCAATACTATGCCGACAGGCCTTTTCTGCTTCCGGGCGGGGATGTGTTCGATCTGACGACGAATACGGCCATAATGAGCCGGATCAGCCAGAAGCATGGATTGAAGCTTAACGGACAGCACCAGACGCTTCCGAGCGGGGTCGTTTTTTATCCCAGATGGTTCTTCAGTCCTTACGATTATATTAATGGAGGCAATTACATCAACGACGATAGTTACACGATCCATCATTTTGCCCAATCGTGGCTTCCTGCCCATGTCCGCGTGAAGAGCTGCATCAAGCGCAAGTTAAGCCGCTTCATCGGTGCGGAGAACATTGCAAGGCTTAGAAGGATATTATCGCAAAAAGGTGCGCGGTCATGAAACGCATATTTGATTTTGTTATTGCGATTGTGCTGTTGATGTTATTGTTGCCGCTGCTGGCCGTCATTGCGTTCTTGGTACGAATGCGAATCGGATCGCCCGTTATGTTCCGCCAGATTCGCCCGGGGAAACATGGGGTTCCATTTTATTTGTTGAAGTTCAGAACGATGACGGACAAGACAGACAGCTCGGGCCAGCCGCTCCCGGATCATGTAAGGTTGGTTCCGTTCGGTCAGTTCCTCCGGAAATACAGTCTGGACGAGCTTCCCCAGATATGGAATGTGGTCAAAGGCGATATTAGCCTGGTGGGGCCAAGACCCCTCCTTATGGAATATCTGCCGCTGTATACCGAGGAGCAGGCCAAGAGACATTGCGTGAAGCCGGGCATCACGGGCTGGGCCCAAGTGAACGGACGCAATGCGATCTCTTGGGAGGAGAAGTTCAAGTACGATGTCTGGTATGTTGAACACCAAAGTTTCTGGCTGGATTTGAAAATTTTGTGGATGACGTTCTTCCACGTATTGAAGCCCGGAAACATTCAACATGGCAACCATGTTACGATGCCGGTATTTAAGGGTACCGTGAACTATGAACAGGAAAGGTAGAGGAGTCGGCAGATGACAGCGAACCGGAGAATATGGCTATCGCCCCCACATACGAGTGGAAGGGAACAAGACTTTATTAACGAAGCCTTCACTACCAATTGGATTGCTCCGCTCGGGCCTCATGTCGATGCGTTCGAGGCGGAAATCGCGGCTTATGCCCGGGTGAAGGGCGCGGCTGCTGTCAGTTCGGGCACCGCAGCAATTCATTTGGCTTTGACCTTGCTTGGCGCAGGGAAGGGCGACCTTGTCTTTTGCTCCAGTCTGACGTTTGTAGCCAGTGCGAATCCAATATCATATACAGGCGCGAAGCCGGTGTTTATTGATTCGGAGCCGGATACCTGGAACATGTCTCCTTCGGCCCTGGAGAGAGCGCTGAATGAAGCGGCACGGGCCGGAAACCTCCCCAAAGCGGTCATCGTCGTTCATTTATATGGCCAGAGCGCCAAGATGAACGAAATTATAGAGGCGTGCGGACGTTATGAGGTTCCCGTCATTGAGGATGCGGCAGAATCGCTCGGTTCTCTCTATTACGGCAAAGCCAGCGGGTCTATGGGACGCTTTGGCATTTATTCATTTAACGGAAATAAAATCATTACCACCTCAGGCGGCGGAATGCTTATATCCAATCATCCGGACGAATTGCGCCGGGCGCGCTTTTTTGCCACGCAGGCAAGGGAACCGGCGCTGCATTACCAGCATCAAGTCACGGGCTTCAATTACCGAATGAGCAATGTGCTGGCGGGAATATGGCGCGCGCAGCTTCAGGTGCTGAATGAACGGATTGAGGCGAGGCGGAGCATTTTTGAAAGGTACCGGAAGGCGCTGGGAGGAATAGACGGAATTCATTTCATGCCTGAACTGGAAAACACCCGATCGAACCGATGGTTAACCGCCTTAACGATGGATGACCGGATAACCGGCGTGGCTCCTGCCGAGTTGATCCATGCGCTTGAAGCCGCGAACATCGAGAGTCGCCCGGTATGGAAGCCGCTGCATCTGCAGCCGCTGTTCCACGATTGTCTGTTCTATGCTCATGACGAAGGGAAGCCGGTGTCGGAGCGGATGTTCGAGACCGGGATTTGTCTGCCTTCCGGTTCGGGAATGAGCGAGGCGGACCAGCAAAGAGTCATTGACTGCATCCAAGAGTTCTTGTCCCTTCGGTCCGCGAATGCTCCTGTCTACAGATAACGTTCACCGGGCTGCCGGGTTCTCGCTATGGTGGCGGGTATGCCGTAAGCGATGGAGCAACCGGGAATATTATGAAGAACGGTGGAGCCGGCACCGATCACGCAATGCTCGCCAATGATCACGGCGTGGATCACGCTCGCGCCGATAGAGATCGTGCTATAGTCGCCAATCTGGACTTGTCCTCCGGTCGCGGCATTGGGGGCGAGCGTCGCATAATGTCCGAGCCGCGAGTCATGATCGAGCGAGGAGCGGGTGTACATCACGCAATGATCTCCGACGATGGCATCGCTGCCGATTACGGCGCCGGCCATGATAACGGAACCTTCGCCGATTCGGGCTCCTCTCGCGATCGAAGCCTGCGGGTGTACGGCCCGAATGAAGCGAAAGTCAGGCATGACCTGTCTTATGCTTTGCGTGATGCGATAGCGGGTCCAGTTGTCTCCAATGGCCACGATTCCTCCCTGAATTCGTTGCTGATGCGCGGACAAGTAATCCAGACCTCCAACAATTTCGTATCCATACCACTCGGTGCCGCGCGGTTTATGGCTGTCGAGGATACCAAGGATTCGGTATTCCCCGGCCTTCTCAATCACGTCAATGACGGCTTTGGCATGCCCGCCGGCACCAAAAACAATAATATCGAGCATGAACTTAGTCCCTCCTCTAGTTAAGGTGAATCGGGGAAGAATGGCATTGGAGCAGTGTTCTTTAATAAGAACAATTATAGATTATTTTGTTCGTTAAAGCGAGCGATATCTGACTGAAGGAGTAAGTTCATGGAGAAGTCCCTTATCTTGGACACAGACATGCTGACGAACGAAATGAAGTTGATTCTGGAGATTATTTCAAGTGATCGTCCCGAGGATTTGCGCAAGGATAAAGCCGGGCTCTTTCAGGACTGCAAGTGGGATGCATTTTTTCTGCTTGCGATGCATCACCGAGTCTATTCCGTGCTGTATATGCAGATGAAGGATATGGACGAAGATATGGTGCCCCCGGCGGTCATTCAACGTCTGTACCGCCAATATTGCGCCAATACGCTCCGAATGCTTCATCTGAGCAGCGAGATCGAACATATCGGCAAGGAATTGACCGGAAGAGGCCTGCGTTGTCACTAGCGTTGCATCGAGCGGTTAGTTCATAATCTAATTTCAATTAACATCAATATATGATATATATTTACATTTGCGATGTCCGCGCTAAGTCTAAAAAAGTCGAGCTGGAAACAGACCCTACGCGTTATCCATTATATGTAAAAATCGTTTTCGTTTGTCATTACGTCACAATCAGTCTCGGTTTCATCGACTTTGTTGCCTTTTTCGGACGTCTCCCATTTCGCTTTGGTCGACCTCTAGATGTTCGAGTCGGCTTGCGGTTGAGTGCAGCGATCAAATTTTCCCATGGTTTTTCCGCATAGATGCGAATCAACTGGAGGAGGTCCCATGTCGACTTTTTACAGTCCAGTGTTAATTTAATCAGCAAACAGAGAGCATACGCGATTAAAGCAATATACATTTGGTTCCAAATCGCTTCGGCCGTATAACCGTGGGGTTTTACCAATCGAATATGCTGCTTGACCCATTTAAAAAACAACTCAATATGCCAGCGATTTCGATAAATCTCGGCAATTTGATGTGCGGATAAGTCAAATCGATTCGTTACAATTCGATAGGTACGCCCTTGGTCATCGTTAAACTCAATCAAACGCAGAACCGCTGGCAGCTCCGGCATCGTCACATCAGCATCAAGGATAAACCCATTCTGCCTTTTGGGGAGGTCTCTTTTTCTGATGATCGTTAACCGGCTCTTTTGCTTGACGCGGCAAACAAATTTAATCTTATCCTCTACCCATTTCTGAAAATGGTCGTACACCTGGTATCCTCGGTCCATCACGTAGGTCGCATCTTTATCCACTGTAAATTCCAACACGACTTCATGATCGGCTACATCTTTGGTTGAAGCGACGATCTTGTCTGGATACATCGTTTTGGAGTCCGCAACGACCAAGGAGGTGTGCATCTTCACGCCATGGCTACTTTTGGAACAATAGGACCATTTCGCGAGAATGGGAGGTAGTGTAATTCCCGATGAATCGATTAGCTTGAGTTTCCCAATACCAGGCGTAATGCCGCGTTTCCCTTTTGTAAGTTGCTTGATTCGATCAATGAGCGAGAAAAAGAGCGTCTGAAGATACTCCATAGGCAGCCGTTTCAGCTTCCGCGATAGTTGGGAAGCGCTTATGCTCTTGAGTCCAAGCAGTTCTTGAAATTCAGGATTAGCGGCTACATGCTCTGACATGACTTTGTATGAGTCTCGTTGCTGAAGCTGTGCCTCTACAAATAAGAGTGTCGAAGCGCCGACAAACAACTTTTGGGCCCGGTAATCCAATGACTCGTGTCGAGTAGAATGAACATGTAACCATTTTAGGCATTGACAAATGACGTTTTGATTCGGTACGTTATCCATAGAAATCTCCTTTGTTGAGGCGTTTTTATGGATAACGCTTTGGGTAACTCAACAATAGGAGATTTCTTTATTTTTGTCCACGAATATAGTTCAATAAGTTACAAATATAGAGACTTATGGGGTAGAAATTTTCGTAAAAAGATTGATGCAACGCTAGTGCTGCGTTGTTTATTTTTAAAGGGACCTGTGCTTGGCCAGGATTTATATGGAAGTGTCTCGCTTCGCACCTGCTCGGATCTGGATCTCCTCGTTCCCTTGACCGAATTAGTTAGGGCGGAAACGATACTTATCACGTTAGGGTACGAGAAAGATGACTACATTGAGTCCGTACTGGGGGACTGGAAATGGCGGCACCACCATCTGACCTTTTTTCACCCGGTCAAGGGCATCAAGGTTGAGCTTCATTGGCGGCTGAACCCGTTCCCGTCCAAGGAGCCGAAATTTAACGAGTTGTGGCTCAGGAAGCGAAGAAGCACGCTGTTCGGCAGCCCGATCTATTATTTAGGCACAGAGGATTTGTTCGTCTTTCTCGTGACCCACGGCGCCCGACACGGCTGGTCGAGACTGCGCTGGCTGCTCGATATCAAGCAGCTTCTTAACCAGCAGCCGGATCACGGCCAGATCATGAATAGATTGAGGCGGCGCCGATGTTTGCCCGCCGGGGGACAACTTGTCGTCCTGGCATCGTCGCTGCTTCAAGCGCCGTTAGCGCCGGAGCTGCAGCGGCTTGCAAGCAGGCGGAGATCGGTGCGGCTGGCCCAGGACGCCATGTTCTATCTGTCGCAGATGATTCATCTCCATAAGGAGCCGGTACCTGAAGAAATCGGAGCCTACCATAAGCGCCATCTGTTTGCGTTAATGCCGCTACGGCATAAATTTTTGTTCATTCTAAGCTTTATGCTGCCTTATCCCGAGGATGTCAAGGTCATTCGATTGCCGAAAATGCTTCATTATATCTATATTCCCTTAAGGCCCTTCTTGTGGGCATGGAGAAAAAGCGCGGGTGTACAGAAATGAAAAGAGTACTGTTCGCATCCTTCGATATGGAGGTTGGAGGAGTCGAGAGAAGCCTGGCCGGATTGCTGGAGCATTTTGATTATGAACGCTATCAGGCGGAGCTGATGCTATACCGCCATCAAGGCGATTTTATGTCTTTGCTCCCCGAACAAATCCGGTTGCTGGAGGAGCAACGAGCCTATGCCACATTCCGAAAGTCCATCGGCGACATCATCAAGAGCCGGCAGATGCTGATCGGGCTCGGCAGACTGACCGCAAAAGTGCATGCCGATATGTCCGGGAAAGCGAGAGGGTTTACAGAAACGGGATATTATCAGATGCAGCTGATGTGGAGATATACCCTTCCCTTCCTGCCCCGGAACAAACAGCTCTACGATGCGGCTGTAAGCTTCTTATGGCCCCATTACTACGTTGCCGAGAAAGTCGATGCCCGCACAAAAATAGCCTGGATTCATACCGATTATTCGACCGTAGCTACGAATGTGCGCTCTGATCTGAAGCTGTGGAGCAAGTTCGATCATATCATCGCCGTATCTCCTTCATGCAGGGAAGCCTTCTTGGCAAAGTACGAAACCCTGAGAGACAGGGTGACGGTAATCGAAAACATTATCTCTCCGGACTACATCAAGATGATGTCCGGGGAGTCTGTCGATTCACCGATGGCAGCGGATCCGCGCTTCAAATTGGTCACCGTCGCCCGTTTGTCGTACGCCAAGGGAATCGACCAGGCTGTCATGGCCTTGAAGAAGCTGAGAGAGAAGGGGCTTGAGGACATTGCCTGGTACGTTGTGGGTTATGGCGGAGACGAGGAGATGATACGCGGCCTCATTGCGAAGAATCGGCTGCAGGATGCTTTCATTTTGCTTGGCAAGCAGTACAATCCCTATCCTTTCATCAAGCAAGGCGATCTTTATGTACAGCCTTCCCGTTACGAGGGAAAAGCCGTGACTGTAACGGAAGCCCAGATTTTGGGCAAGCCTGTTCTGATTACCCGTTATCCTACGGCACATAGTCAGGTTGCCGACGGGAAGGACGGATATATTACGGATTTATCGGTCGAGGGCTTAGCGGAAGGGATCGAGCATTTATATCGAGATCGGCAGCTAAGATGCCGGCTCGCGGAGGTGTGCAGCAGGACTCATTATGGCAATGCGGGCGAACTCAATAAACTATACGCATTGTTGGATGACAATGGATAGGAGGCGTGGATATGGATAACATCCTGTTGCTCGACACCTCAGTCGGTTCCTTGAACAAAGGGGATGAAATCATCATGAAATGCGTGAGGCGCCAGTTGTCTGGGATTACGCGCCAGGCAAATGTGTTTACCGTGCCTACACATCTTTCCCCCTTCGGCTGGTTCCAGGTGATGCGGGATTCATTACGTGTTCAGTTCTATGCAAGAGCCAAGTACAAGTTCGTCGGCGGAACGAATCTATTGACCATGGACATGTTCACCCATTTCCCGCAATGGAATATTAATGTGTTTAATTATCGTCCGTTACAAGGGAGCATTCTCCTGGGGGTGGGGGCGGGCAAAGGAGAAAAAATAAAACGGTACACGAAAATGCTGTACCGCAAGGTGTTGTCCCATGAATATGTGCATAGCGTTCGAGATGAACGGACCTGGAGATTCGTCACGGATTTAGGGCTTAAGGCGTTAAATACGGGATGTCCGACGATGTGGGCGTTAACGCCCGAGCATTGCCAGGATATTCCCCGGGGGAAATCGGATGCCGTCGTGTTTACGTTGACAGACTACGCAAGAGCGCCCCGTCAAGATCAGCTCCTGATCGACGTTCTGCTCAGGAGTTATAAAAAAGTATATTTCTGGGTTCAAGGGGCCGATGATTATGCCTACTTTCATACGTTATCGAAGACCGAAAGCATTCACGTCATTCCTCCTTCGCTGGAAGAATATGAAGCTGTGCTCAGCACGGATGTCGACTTTGTAGGCACGCGTCTGCATGCCGGAATTTATGCGATGCGCCACAAGAAGCGTTCCATCATTATTGCGGTCGATGAACGGGCCAGAGGAATGAGTGAGACGTATGCCCTGAATACCGTTGACCGTACGGATCTCGCTGGCCTTGAAGCCATGATCCATTCGGAATTTGCGACGAATGTCCGGACGAACCTGGAAGCCATTCATGCGTGGCTGGATCAGTTCATGCAGCGGTAACCCCGGTCTTGAAGGAGGGAATCTATGATACAACTGTCGCGGGAACAAATCAAAGTAAATCAGAACCGTGTGGACTATTTTTTTCGGGTGGACCCCAAGCTTCAAAAGTACTTCAGACCAAGCAATCATTTATTTATGAAATATAACTATGATATCTCGGGTCTTCCAGCAAGCATATTGTCGATTCCGTTTGCAGCGAACTTGATGCCGCTCGCGTGGCTTACGGATGCAACGCTGTACGTCGACGAACTGGATCGTTCCTTCTATGACTGTCTTGCGGAACTGAAGCAGGCATATCAGAAGATGTTCCCCCGCTTTCCGCTCAAGGGGCAAATCAAGGTTGGGCAGGTGTCTTCCTATGATTATCAACCGGAGCACGAAGCTGCCGTGTTATTTAGCGGGGTCTTGGACGCCTTGACGACCTATATACGCCATCGTGATAAGAAGCCTTTTCTCATTACGGAGTACGGATGGCATGAAGGGGAATGTGCAGACAGCGAGGTATGGACTGCAGACCGTGAGCATGCGGAGGCTTTTGCCCGCAAGGAAGGGCTCTCCAATATTCTGGTGGAGTCCAATTACGGCACCTTCGTCTATCCTCAGCGAATCGACCGGGATTTCCGGCGCTCGCTGGGGGACACCTGGTGGCATGGACTGCATCACGGTCTGGCGATTATATCGGCTGCGGTTCCTGCAGCCTGCTTGTTACAGGTGAAAACGATCTACATTGCGAGCTCGCATACGATCGGCAACACGTATTCATGCGCTTCCGACCCATCGACGGACAATCTGATTCGTTACGGAGCGGGAAATGTGTTCCATGACGGATACGAGCTGTCCCGGCAGGATAAAGTCAAAGTGGTTGCCGATCATTACGCCGCTGCCAATGACAAGACCGCCGTTCGGGTATGCTATCGCAACACAGAAAACTGCTGTCAATGCGAGAAGTGCGTAAGAACGATCATGGGGATTGCGGCAGAAGGCCATGACCCGAATGACTACGGTTTTCCGGTGCCTGATGAGCTCTCCGGTTTTCTGAAGCGGTTTTTGAAGCGGGAGGTCAAGTTTTTCACGAATATCCAAATCGACCGGTTATGGAAGCCGATCCAGGAGCGCATGCGGGAGAACCCTGATAACGTGAAGGATCAGGATCTGCTGTCTTGGTTTCCAGATTACGATTTCGTGGCCCATCGAAGAAAAGAACGGTTTCGCTACCGTGTAACCCAATTTTTCCCGATCATCAGAAGGAAAGTGAGAACGGGTCTGCAGCAAATCCGTGAAACCAGGTAAAAGAGCAGGTACAGGGATGAGAATTCGAAATTCACTTTATAACATTTTTTTTGGTCTGCTGGGACAAGCCATTAGCACCATAATGGGTTTTATCGTTAGAACGGTTTTTATATGGACGCTTGGCGTTGAGTATCTGGGAGTGAGCGGTCTGTTTTCCGATGTCCTCATGCTCCTGTCTCTTGCCAATCTCGGTTTTGAGACCGCCATTATTTACAGCTTGTATCAACCTCTTGCCGATCGGGACGGGGCCAGGATAAAAGCTTTTATGCATTTATTTCGAAAAGCCTATCTGTGCATAGGTATGATTGTGCTCGTGCTGGGGCTTTCCCTGATTCCTTTTCTTGATGTTTTCATTCAGGGAGAAACGACGGTTTCTCATATCGAAGTCATCTATGTGTTATTTTTGCTCCATTCCGTGTCCACCTACTTCTTCGCTTATAAACAGGCCCTCATTGTGGCCGACCAGCAGCAGCATGTGATATCGCGAATCCATAGTGTGTATGTGATTGCCATGAACACGATCCAAATCATCGTGCTTCTCTTTACGAAAAACTACATTTTGTTCCTTGTCATCCAAATCGGAATGAGCGTTCTTAGAAACAAGTATATTTCCCGTGTGGCCGACCGAAAGTACGAATTCCTGAATGAGCCGGTCAGCACTCCTTTGGACAAAGGAGAGAAGAAGACCTTTTTTCAAAATTTGCGCTCCCTGCTGATGTACAAAGTGAGCGGCGTTGTCATTAATGGGACGGATAATCTGATTATAGCCAACTTATTTGGCGTCATATGGGTTGGACTGTATTCCAATTATTATTTGATTCTGACGACCTTAACTACTTTTCTGAGCTATTTCTTCTATTCTCTAACGGCCAGCGTGGGGAATTTGAACGCTACGGAGGATAAGGAGAAGAAGTTTTTCTTCTATCGTGTTTTACGCTTGGCCAACTTTTGGGTGTTCGGGCTTTGTGCCGTATGTTTGTGGAATTTGCTTGATCCCGTGATTGTTTTATGGCTCGGAGGTTCCTTTGTCCTTGGCAAGGAGACCTTGCTTGCGATCCTGCTCAATTTTTATACGACGGGGATGCAAAATGCTTCGACCATGTTCCGGGATACGACCGGCATGTTCCGCAGGGGAAGGTACAGCCCGTTGATCGCAGCGGCAATCAACATCGTATTATCGATTGTGCTAGCACACTTCATCGGGATGCCGGGAGTGTTCCTCGGAACGGTCATCAGCCGATTGTTAACCTATTTTTGGGTTGATCCTTATCTGCTTCATAAGCACGTATTCTTTCAACCGCTGCGCCCTTACTTTACCGGTTACGGACTGCATGCCGCGTTAGTCCTTCTGGCGTCATGCTTATGCGGCTGGATTGCAGGCTTACTCACGCTGCCGCTGTTATGGGATATCGCTGCAAGGGCCCTGCTGTGCCTGTCCGTAACGAACCTGATCTTCTATGCGTGCTTTCGAAAATCGAGCGAGTTTATCTACTTAACGAACATAGCCAAGGCGAATCTGGGGAAGCTGTCGTTCCTTACTAAATTCAATCCGGTCATACGGAGAGAGGAGACAAGGTAATGGCCATCTTGATTACGGGTGGCGCCGGTTATATCGGAAGCCATACTTGCGTAGAAATGCTGGAGGCGGGATATGAAATCGTCGTTCTTGATAACTTTTCCAACAGCCAGCCGGAATCGATTCGTCGGATTTCGGAGATTACAGGCAAAGGATTTGCTTTTTATGAAGCGGATCTTCTCGACGAGCAACGCTTGAATCGAATATTCGAGCAACATCGCATCGATGCCGTGATCCATTTTGCCGGTCTGAAAGCGGTTGGGGAATCGGTTCACGTGCCGCTTGAATACTACCATACGAATCTTACCAGCACGCTGGTCCTGTGCAGGGCGATGGCCAAGCATGGCGTGTACAAGCTGGTATTCAGCTCATCCGCCTCGGTTTATGGGGTTCCAGAATGTGTTCCCATTTCGGAGGAAGCCAGCCTTGGGGCGGTGAGTCCCTATGGAAGAACCAAACAAATGATTGAGCAGGTACTGCAGGACCTGGCTTCTTCTGATCCGAGATGGGGAATTTCCATTCTCAGGTATTTCAATCCCGTCGGTGCTCATAAAAGCGGAAAGATCGGAGAGAGCCCCAATGGGATGCCTAACAATTTAATGCCGTTTATTACGCAAGTCGCTGTGGGGAGATTGCCGTCGCTTAAAGTATACGGCTGCGATTATCCTACAAAAGACGGGACGGGAATCCGAGATTATATTCATGTCGTGGATTTGGCGCAAATCCATCTGAAAGCATTGGAGCATTTGGATCATACAAATGGGGTCGAATTTTACAATCTGGGCACGGGCCGGGGATTTACGGTGCTGGAGATGATCCATTCCTTCGAGAAGGTGTCGGGGATTCGTATTCCCTATGAAATCGTGGGGCGAAGACCAGGGGATGTCGCGATATGCTATGCTGATCCGACAAAATCCCATATGAACCTGGGATGGTTCCCGAAATACGGCATTATCGACATGTGTGAGGATAGCTGGAATTGGCAGATTCATAATCCGCAAGGCTATTGCGAGAGGATCACGGCCGGGTAATCATCGAATTCGACAAAACTAGTGCTCCAGAGACGACATACTATGACACCATATAACGTCAAATGTCGTGTATAATACTACTTAATAAGTATATATTAGGAAACGATGAAATGCGCTTTTTGTCTGGGCACTTTAGGCGCGTGGAGTTAGTGGTGCAACCGGCCGAGTAAATTCGGGAGGCAATGCAATCATGGATGAAGCGGTTCCAGGTAACATTGAACAATTGGACAAGGATTGGGTAGCTATTATCTTAACTGCACGACAAATGGGCCTTTCCATTGAGGACATTCGTAAACTTCTTCGCGATCTTCGGGCACAATCTGATTCTGAATGGCCGCTCCATGTTAATTCAGAAGCATAACTCACGAGCGTTGACATTATCGAAAAGAAATCTCCTTTGTTGAGGCGTTTTTACAGATAATGCGTGGTGAGCTCAACATCCGGAGATTTCTTTATTTTTGGCTGCGTCAGCGCTAGTGAGCATCACGACTCTTCGCGTGTCAGCTTCCACTTATTATATTCCAAAAATTCTTTGAATTGCTCTTTACTTACGCCAGAAGCCATCGCTTCTTTTACAAGATTAGTCCATTCTTCGTCCAACACCTCAGTCTCATTCGAGGCTTCCTTGTCTTGCAGCAGCTCCTCAACCGAGACCCCAAGAATCACACTAATCTTCTCCAGAAATTGAATGGAAGGATTCTGCTGAAGTCCTCTTTCAATTGAGCTTAAATAGGATTTTGCGACACCGGCTCTTTCGGAGAGTTCTGACAGTGAGTAATTTTTCTTCCTTCGAAGGATTTGAATCCGTTCTCCGATCATGATTTAACCTCCGTGTATACATCTGCTAGTCCCTATTATATCCGATTTGTGCCACCTCCGAAAGCGGCTACAGCGGATAGACGGAAACAGGCTGCACCTCCTGATTTTGTAAAAGATTTGCAAATATACTCTTTTTTTCTGAGGATAATGACAGAAAGGTTCCCTGTTCAACCAATTTCCCGTCATGTATGACTAAAATTTGTTCTGCGTTTTGGATGGTGGACAGCCTATGGGCAACCACAATGACCGTAATGCGATCCTTTAACCGATGTAAAGCGGTCAGAATCTTTTTTTCATTCTCCGTATCCAGTGCGCTTGTCGCCTCATCCAGAACAAGGATCGAAGGCTGCCGGATGATGGCTCTTGCCAGGACCAGCCGCTGCCGTTCTCCTCCTGACAGACGAATGCCTCGATCTCCAATGAGCGTCTCCAATTGGTGAGGAAGCTTGCGTACAAATTCAGCTGCGGAGGAAAAATCGAGTGCTTCCCACAGCTCGTTCTCCGTGGCACTCGGTTTAACCATCAACAGGTTTTCTCTTATGCTCGCATTATAGAGAAACGGATCCTGTGCCACATACCCGATGGAGCGCCTGTACGCGAGCAGATTGTCATTCGTGATCGCCATGCCATCCACGAGGATTTGACCGGATTCAGGCTGCATCAGGCCCATAAGGAGGTCGATAAACGTGCTCTTGCCGGCCCCTGATTTGCCAACGATAGCGGTCATCCCTTGGGCAGGAATATGAACGCTGATATTTTGCAAAGCATACGCAGGCAGCTGCGGCTGATAGCGAAACGAAAGATTTCTGACTTCGATTCCTTGCATAACGAACCAATGGCCAGGTTCCGGAGCGGGCGATTCGGTAAGCGTAATCGCCTGATCTGCGGCCAATTGGCAGTCATGCTGCAATTGCTGAAGAGCCTTGAAGGCCGGGCTGGTCGAGGCCAATTGTTCCAGCTTGGACTGGAGGCTGGTAAATCTCGGCCACAACCTGGCAAAGACCAGGATAACGATCAACAAAGACGGCCCCTCACTCGGAAAAAAGCGGAATGACGTAAAGATAAATCCGGCAATAAGCAGTGAGGACGATATTTTATACAACAGCTGGGAATTCAGCTTTAGCCGCACATAATCCAGCTGCTCTTGCATGGTTCCTTCGGTAAGCTTCTGGTGCCACTCCAAGCGGGAGGGTTCCAGATTGTTGCTCTTTATATCTTTCATTCCTTGAAGCTGGTCAGTGATTCCTGCCAGATAGGCTTGGGCGAGCTTGGACGTCTGGCTGCCGAGCTGCTTGGATTTGCGAATAAATCCGCGGGAAAGAAAAGCAAGCATGGCTCCGCAGGCAATAACGAACAGCGTCATCTTCGGTGAGATCCAGAAGGCGAAAACAATCTGAACGAGGGTAAACAACGCAGATGTAATGAACTGGAGAAGCAGACTGATTCCTCCCAAGACTCTGGCGGTTTCGATCGTAAGGGCATTCACCAGATCGGAAGTTCTGCGCTGTAGGAAAAAAGACCATTGCGCTCTTAGAAGAGCGCTGTAGTTCTCATAACGCAGTCGTCTGCTGAAATGTTGCTCTATCTCGGCATTGCGGATCATAACGGCCCGATGAATGAGGTTTTGAGTGACGACAATCAGCAGGTATACCGTTAGAATGATGGCTATGGAAGCAACCTGCGGCAAGCTGTGCAGGATGTTCAAAAAACGAAGCCTGTTCTCCCAAGCCGGCTCTGACAACAGAACGCCGCCAACCGTAAGCATGGGGATGAGCAGAAGAAATGTCATGCCCTCCAGGAGACTGCTGATCACCATGCCAATAATGTTGAGGCTTAATCGTAACCCTGCCGTTTTGTGAAGCCGCTTCATGTAAAGAATAATTTAATTCATGAGTCTGTCCCTGCGCTCTTCGCGAATTTCTCCACCACGACGAACTGCTTCATCATCTCGGCCCCGGTAATGTATATCGAGCCGCTGCGGAGCCAGGCGTGTGCGATCAGTTCACCGTTTTTATTTTTCCCGGTCCCCAAATATAAAGTGCTGTGGAGGTTTCTTTTCTCAAGCATCTTCATGCTTGCTATCGCTCTTACCAAGCATTTGCTCTCCCAGAAAGTGTGCCGGCTCGCGATATGGATCGCGCTCCGAATATGCTTCATGGTTTTCGTATGCGACGGATCATGAACTGCGGGCGTTTCCATGGATCGTCTCCCCAGCAACGGCGAGATCTTCGCGAACGGAAAATACAAAAGAATGCGCGCCCACCCCAAATAAAGAAAAGCTTCCGCAAATAAAAGGAATGTCTTCCGGTCTAATAAGCATAACCATATCCATCTTCTCAACCGGTTCATAGCCGCTTCACATGCCGTATCAAACCCTCATGTTCCAAATCCGAGAGGAACAGGAGAATGTCTTCCTCGCATTCCGACGGCTCCACCTCATATTCGGATAAAATGGATCGAATAATATGTTCCGCCTTCACGGGCGTGATAAGCATGTCCCAGATCTCGCCGCCAAGAGTACCGAGATTATAATATTTTCCCTTCTGAACGCTTAACATCACTTTTTCGCCAGCCATATCGCTAACGATATGTCCCTCGCATTGAACAAGCGTATCGACAGGGGTGATCGAATGAAGTTTGCTCATGGGTCTTTCTCTCCTTGCCGGGTAATGTTTAAGATGAGAGATGCCAGATCAAGCGTGCTGAATCCAACCATGGGACGGTGTAAACGGTACATCCCGATCTGGTGAACGAAGGATGACAGAGTCTTGAAATGCCATTCCATCAATCCCAGCGGCTGCACCAAAAAATTTCGGTACGTATGGTGAAAGAGGACGCGAAAGCGCTCCATCCCCTGGATCGGCGCAATATGAGTTGCTGCATCCCATGGAACCAACTCAAAGATACTTGCCAGAGGAAGAGGTTCATCATGAAAGTTGGACCCCGCGGGCACGGCAAATTTCGTATTACGCTCATAAAGCGGGGTGAAATTGGCATTGTCCATTCCCATGTGCTTCAATGTGTCCACCCATAATTTTTGCTGAGGATAAGATGGAACAACGCAAGGAGAGCCTTGAGTCATCACGACGGGAATCACATCATCGCTAAGCAGCGGATATCCTTCGGACATCAGGTGCACAGCCAAGGTAGATTTCCCTGCCCCGGAGTCGCCGATAATGGCATAGGCCTTCCCGTCAATAGCCACGGCGCTGCCGTGCAAAGGCACAATTTTTCGCTGCAGCAAGATAATGCCCATACAAGTCCCCAGAATAAAAAGCCGAACCCAATCCTCTTCCGCCTGATCGAACGGAGAGACCAGAATGGAGGATCCATCCTGCACCGCATATATGGCAGCTCCAGGTACCCGAAACATAACCGTACGGCCGTGATCCCGAATAGCCAAGTTTCCATAGGAATGAATGGATCTGTTCCAGAGAGGCTGCAAGTCTGTCCGCCGTACCGTAATGTTGCCCATAGGCTCGCGGTCACCAGCCTGAGGCAGTTCCGGTAATACAAAGTCGCTCGCAATACGGAAGCCAAAAGCTTTATAATGGTCAGTCCTTACCGCTGCTCGTTCGGTCATGCTCATCTCTCCAAGGGTCTTTAAAATGAGAACAGGGGAACCCTCATACCCGGTGAGAAGTATGAGGGTACCGCATCATAACCGCATTCATTAAGCCTGTTGTCTAGCTATCCATCGGATCGAAATGCACGTTTTCATCCGGGTCCGGCTGGAAAGCATCCGGCGTAGAGGTACCCGGCCCAGCCATGGTCTGATGAACATCCAATTTTTCAAGGGACGGCTTGCTGTACTGCTTTTTCATGGTTACACCTCCTTTCCAGAGATTCTTGACAGGAATTTATGAAAGATGAACCCGCGCATCAGCACGCGGAACTTCAGATCGAAGGCAAGCTCCGGCCGCGGGTGATGCCGGATATCGTTCAGCAGCTCCTGAAGCAGGGGGGCATTCAGATAATATGAAGTGCGCGGATCGCCAATCATCTGTTCAAGATCCCGGATCAATCCACTCCAGTGAGGCATGAGCCTGAACACGCCGTCAGCGCCCTGCACGCCGCGTCTTTTGCGATTTAATCTCACCTTGTCGGGCAGGTAGCGGGCGGTTGCCCTGCGTATGAGCGAACGGTCGACGCCTTGCTGAACGAACTGTTCATCAGGTACCGACAGACAGAAGCGGACGACCCGCAGATCATTGGTGGGATCCCTGTCCCAGATTTTATGCTTAAGGGAAAGCTTCGTGCCGATCGTTCCGTTAATATTCCAAAAATACAGTTGATTAAATTGATCCTTGCGGATGTCATACGCATTCTGAGTCGATGATCCCCAGACGTCCATGCCGCAGGCCTTCATGTAGTCAGTTACATTGGTTTTTCTGGCGAAGTCCGGGTTAATCAAGACCGGCAGCTCAGGGTCGCCTCCCGGAGCAATCAGCGGGGCGAGCCAAGGAAAGCTCTTCTTGCCGACGATTTGAAGCACTTTCCAGGGATTCGCCCCAAGGGATTGGCAATAACGTCTGTGCTCCCAGAAGAACGACACGAGACGCCCCTTCCTTAGCAGACTGGCCTGGTAATCCATGGCGGGCCCCCAGGAAATGGTCCAGTTCCCCCTCTGTCCGGTAAGCATAACCCCGATGTCCCGGGCAGCGGCTTGTTCATAGATTCCCTTAAGCCAAAAAGAGTTCTCGAAAAATTTATACGGCATCTCCAGCGTATCAAGCCATTCGTCAATGACGGAGTAAGGGTTGCTTGACGGATAACTGGATACATTCATCTCGATATTGCCTACATGCTCCACCGTGGACCGTATGTATTCTCTTTCATCCGCAAAACGGTTGCCTGAAGTGAAATCGGAAAAGCCTTCGACCGGATAATAGCTGAAGGTGTAGAGAGGTTTGTTGTAGGCTTTCAACATCGGTGCGGCAAAGCTCACAACCGAACCGGAATCAAGTCCGCCGCTTAGATGTGCTCCGACCTGGCGGAACGTTCTTAACCGAGCTTGAACCGCAGTCTGAAAAACATCCCGGAACGCTTCCTCGTATTCCTCGTTGCTTGTAAGCACAAGCTTGTCAGTATGCTGCAGACGGCAATATTGTTGAAAGATTACTTTCCCATTGGCAACGAAAATGGAATGGGAAGGGGGAACCTGCTTAATGGATTGATAAACGGTAGAAAATGAATCTACGGCGTCTGTCGTAATCGGGATAGCAAGGAATTGGGAAATCCAGTGTTCGTTCAAGTCTCTTTTCACGTGCGGGAGCTTAAGCAGCGGTTCCATGATTGTGCAGAATGAAAACAGTTCCGGGGATTGATGAAAGTAAAGGGTCCGTGTTCCGGAAAAATCCCTTGCGCCAAACATCGTGCGGTCCCTTCCATCCCAAATGATAAAAGCGAAATCCCCTACGAGATGTTTGGGCATATCATGGCCCCATTTCATATATGCTTGCAGAATAAGCCGGCTGTCCGTTATGGTCTGGCGAGCCGGCTTGGATAGTTCAAGCTGGTCTGCTAATTCGTCCTGATTGTCTATAATCGCATCCGAAGTAATGGCGAGCGATGTAACCGGATCATAGCAGGGCAGGACCTCGCTGATGGATTGCGGCGTAATGCACTGTTGGAGGCTCCCCAGAAATAAGGAACCGTTACTCCAACTGCTTACATAATCAGCGGGAAAGCGCCTCAAGTCATCGATCATTTGTCTGCCAAGTCCGGGTTCCAACTTCTCGTGTTGAAGGTGATAAATGCCTGCTACCGCACCCATCGTCGTTCTCCTCCGGATACACGTCCTTGTTCTTGTGGAAGAACAATAAAAATAAAATTGTTCTTAATAAAGAACGTGAATAAAGAGTAACATCCCTCTTTAAGGATTGTCAACCCTGGGTGAAAGAAAGGGCGGGAACTGCAAAAATAGAAATAGATGTGAACGTGGACAGTCAGACAATGAACTCCAAACCGAATGCTGAGAGAGTCAGCCGGGACTTGCTGGTTGCTCTTCCTCGGTTTATCATGACGTGGGTACGATGCTTTGTGCGTGGTTTATACTAAGAAGGAAAAAATGGTGTCAACGATGGGAGCGAATGCTGTGGTCAGTATTAAGGATATCGCGAGGAAAGCGGGGGTTTCGATCTCGACCGTCTCTTATGCCTTGAACGGAAGCCCCAAGGTGAAAGAGGAAACGAGCAACAAAATATTGTCTGTCGCCAAAGAATTAAATTATGTTCCGAATGCGGCGGCCAGAATGCTGAAAACGAGAGAGACGAAGATTATCGGCGCTTTTTTGACCGGCTTCGAAGGTTCGTTCTACGGGCAGCTGCTGCAGGGAATGAAGGAAGTGCTGAACAAGAGAGGGTATGATCTGGTGGTATGCAGCGGCTCTCAATCCCACCGTCTGCTGCCGGAACGGATGATCGACGGCGCTATCGTCCTCGATGCGTCCTTCTCCAGCGAAGAACTGCTCCAATATGCGGATCGCGGGCACAAGCTCGTCGTGCTGGATCGGGAGCTGAACCATCCCAACGTAAACCAGGTGCTGCTCGACAATAAAGCAGGCGCCATGTTGGCGGTGGAATATTTGTTAGAGGAAGGTTTCCGGAAAATATACGTCGTGTCAGGGCCTCAAGGCTCCTTCGATTCCAACCAGCGCCTGCTGGCGGCCCGGCAGACGGTGGAACGAAACCAGCCCATCCCGCCGGATGAAACCGGGCAGCCTATCGAGTTGATTGAAATGGAAGGCAATTTCGACAAAGCGAGCGGGGAAGCGGCGGCAGAGCGGATTATTCGGGAGTATACGGAGCCGGTGGACGTCTTTTGCCTTAACGATGAAATGGCCGTTGGCTTGTACAACGCGGTGAAGGAGTCGCCTTACGTGATCGGCGAGCATATCCATGTGATTGGATTTGACAATATGGAGCTCTCCCAATTCGTCCAGCCCCGCCTCGCTACGATCGATTATTCCAAGCGCAAATGGGGCGCGCTGGCAGCCGAGCAATTTTTGAAAGTGATTGCGGGCGAGCCGGTTGAGCACGAACGAATTTACGTCACGCTCGTGAAGGCGGAATCGGTTCGGTCGAGACCCTCCGTATAAATCAACCCATTCGGCGTGCCAAAATCTGTCGCCTTGTGGTTGATCATGTTCATATATGCTTTATAATGAACGTAAACGGTTATGCAGCGGAGGTAATGATATGTTTTCTTACGTTTTCGCCTTCCTTCTTTCTGCTTGTATCGTCCTTTTTCTGATTCCTCCCTTCAAGAAATTGGCCTTCCGCATCGGCTTCGTCGATCAGCCGCAGGCGGATAATGAACGGAAAATACATAGGCAGCCCATTCCCTTGTTGGCAGGGGCTGCGATTTTTATCGGCTTTTGCATCACCTATGTGTTGTTCGTCCCGCATTCCTTGACGAAGATGGCAGGCATTCTCGGCGGCGGGCTGCTCATCCTATCCATCGGCATGGTGGATGATTGGTACAAGACCCGGCGCAAGGATTTTCCCGCGCTGCCGAAGCTTATCGTGCAGGTAGGGGCCGCCGCCTTGATCTACGCTTCCGGAATCGCTTTCATCGGCTTCAACCACCCGTTCACGGGGCAGTTCATCTATTTGCCGGAATGGCTTCAGTTCCTGCTGACGGTAACGTGGATATTCGGCGTCACGACAGTCATTAACTTTTCGGACGGGATGGACGGTCTGGCGGGGGGACTGACCGCGATCTCGGCAGGCACGTTGTTCATCGTCGGCATCTCGCACGGGCAGGGGACTCCGGCGATGATGGCTTTGATCCTGGTCGGAGCGGCATTAGGGTATTTGCGTTACAATAAGCCGCCGGCCAATGTCTTTATGGGCGACGCGGGGGCGACGTTTCTGGGCTTCATGCTGGGGGTGGTGGCGCTCGACGGCGCGTTCAAGCAAGCGACGCTCTTATCGCTCTTCATTCCGATTCTCGCGGTGGGCGTGCCGATATTCGACAATATTTTGGTCGTCATCCGGCGGATGCTTAACGGGCAGCCGATCTACAAAGCGGATGCGACCCAGGCGCATTACCGTCTTCTTGCGGTCGGATTGAACCAGAAGCAGGTAGTCATCTTCTTGTGCCTGCTGAATCTCTGCTTCGGGCTGACTTCCATTATTTTATCGCTGCTGCCTGTCTGACGGATGCAGCAGCGCATGGCGGATGCAGACCCTTCTCACATTCGTGCGAACAACGAACAACCTCTAAACCATAGGAAATCAGGTGAATGCGCATGACGGAAGAAGAAGTGCAGGCCCTCGGCTGGGACGCGATTGATGCGAAATTGAAGGAACTGTACGGGGACACGGAGCCGCTCCATTATGGCACCGTCCTGCCCTTTATGCTGGGCGGCGAAGATCCGCTGGACGGGATCAGCGTCTATGCGCAGACCGAGCCGGTGCCGCATTGGCATTATGTCACATACGGCTTCTCGGAGCTGTACGAGAAGGAAGGGGACAACCCGGAGCGGTTTATATGATTGAGCTCGGAGCGAAGCAGGCACCTTCGATTGCCAAAATACTGCGCGGCCGTATCCCGTACCGGGAATCGCTGTATTTGATCGGCCCGAACCGGCATATCGCCTGCCTTTCGAGCGATTTTTTGTTCATGAACATGGAATATCCGTCTCCGCCCCCGATCAGGAAGTCGTTCGTCGCGACATGATACGTTTTGTCTTCTTCCAGCGCCTTGCCGCCTACCTTGACCTCGGTCACGCGGCTTCCCTTCGGCTGCTTCACGTCGAAGGCGAAGGACATGCGCGCAATTTGCGGGAAGCGCCCGGAGCCGGACTCGTTTTCGCTGACGCCGTTTTCGAGAGCCGCCTTCAAGTCGCTGCCCTTCATTTCCACGACCGCCAGCGTGTTCGGGAACGGCAGCACGTCGTACAAATTCCGCTTCGTCACATCGATTTTTTCATTCAAGAGCGTATCCGTCTCTTTTTTCAGCGACTCGACGATGGCGGCTACAGCCGGGTCGGGCTTCGCCGCTTCGTCATATTTGAGCAGGCCGCCGGAGAAATGAACCAGATCTTCGCCATGATAGTACAGGTCTACCCGGCCCAGCGACTTGGCATGATCGGCTTCTTGGCGCAGCTTCGGCACCCATTCCTTCGTGACCTCGATCGGGTCCCGGAACGTCAGGCCCTTCACGTTGTCGGGATGGGTAACGATCGGCGTGTCCTTCGTGACCAGGCCGAGGATGGCGAAGATCTTGCCGCCCACCTGCTTCTTGACATAAGGCTGAAGCAAAGGCTTGCCTTTCGCGTCGAAGACATTCGCGGCCAGCACCGGGAACTCGAACATCTTTGTCAGCTTCGCGAGCTGTTCATAGCCGAAGTCATATTCGTGGTTGCCCGACGCCATGAAGTCGTACCCGAGGGCATTGGCCAGCTTTGTCGCTGTTTCTCCTTTGGATAAATTCACGTAAATAGTGCCTTGAATCATATCTCCCGCATCCAGCAGCATCGTATTCGGATTTTCCTCGCGCAGCTCCTTCATTAGTGTGGCGAGCTTCGCGTAGCCCATTTCTAACGTGGCATCTTCGAGAACATGGCCATGCAGATCGTTCGTATGTCCGATCGTGACATGCGTCGTAATCGCGTCGCCGAGCGCCTTGAAAAACCTGGCCGCGGGTCACCGTCTTTCCGTCCAGTTCGAGACGTAACCCTGCTTTTTCCGCCACGTTCTGGAGCGTCGCCGCCGTAGCCGGACGATGAAGCCCTTTCCATTGCTCCGCATCGACGATCCCCCTCCTGCTTTGCCCACGTAAGCGGCTTGGCGGCCCAGTGCTTAATCGCCGGATCGGCAGTCTTCACGGACTGAGCCGCGTCCTGCACGCGCGCGATCATCGCGATCGCTTCCACAAGGGTGATCGGGCGATCCAGCGCGAGCCCGTCTTTGGTTCCGAATATGTAGTTCTTGTCCTGCATCCATTGGATATGATCGATAGGGTGGATAGGCGCCGCAAATAAGGAACCGGCGAACAAGGCGCTTACCACTGTCGTCAGGATCGCGGCTGTGCCAAGCTTCTTTTTGTTCATACATAACCTCCGTCGCATGCGAAATAGTGAAAATGGAAGAGAGCTCGATATGACATATATATTTATCGTAGGGCAAGCCAATGAGGGGATTGTTAACGTAACGGAAGTTATCGTTTTTGTAAAGACGGGTGCAGTTTAAGGGAGAGAAAAGCAAGGCCGCTCCGGTCACCGATGACAGGACGGCCTTGCCGCATAGTGCTAGATATACATGCACGGGCGGGTGCCCGGCAGCACGCCGGCTTACAGCTCGTCGAAGCCGTTATCGTCGCCGACCTTGCCGTAGGTGCGCGATTTCGCTTCGAAGAAATCGGTCTTCGTCGAATTGAGCGCCTCGTCGGAGAAGGGCTTAATCCATGGCATGCAGTTCACGTCGACGCCTTCATAGGCCTTCTCCATGCCCATCATGGCGAGGCGGCGGTTCGCGATATATTTAATGTAATCGCTCAGCTCGCGCAGATCGATGCCGCGGATATTGCTGAGCGTATAATGCGCCCAGTTCGTCTCCAGTTGAACGGCCCGGTCGAAGGTCTCGTAGACGAACCGGCGGTTCTCGTCGGTATTCAATTCCGGGAAATCGCGCAGCAGCTGCTTGAACACTTCGCCGAAGAAGTAGCAGTGCTGGTTCTCGTCGCGCTGGATGTACGAGATCATTTGGCTCGTGGCCATCATCTTCTGATCGCGGGCCAGATTATAGAAGAAGGCGAACGTGCTGTAGAAAAATACGCCTTCGAGAATCAGATCCGCGACGAGCGCTTCGAAGAATGTCTGCGGCGTCGGATTGTCCCGGAACGTCTGGTAAATGTCCGCAATGAAGCGGTTGCGCTCCAGCAGCACGGCATCATGCTTCCAATATTCGAAAATGTCCTTCTGCTCCTTCTCCGACACGAGCGAGGACAGCACATAAGAATAAGATTGATTGTGAACGACTTCCTGCTGGGCGATAATGGCCGAAATGGCCTCCAAGGAGGAATCGGTGAAAAACCGCTTCACATCGCCGACGAACATCGTCTGCATCGAATCGAGCACCGCCAGCAGCGAGATGTTAATCTTGAAGGCGCGCTGCTCATCCGGCATCAAATTCGGAAATTGCTGGGCATCCTTGGACATCGGAATCTCATCGGCGATCCAATGGTTCAGCAGAAGCACCTTGTACAGCTTGTACATGTGCGGCATCCGGATATCGTCCCAGTTCAGGATGCCGGAGCATTCGCCCAAAATAATGCGGGTCGACTGGTTCGGCGCCTCAGTATTGAATATTTTTTGCAGTTTCAGCTCGCGATCGAGTAAAGTCATCAATATTCTTCCTTTCCGCACATAATCATTATCTATTTGCCGTCCGGCGTTCGCTTTACGAGCTGCACGCTTCGCATTCCTCGACGGTCAGCGCCTGGCTGCGCACGTAATAGGTCGATTTCAAGCCGGCCTTCCAGGCATGCAGATGCAGGTTAAGGAAATCGACGGCCCGGATATCGGGACGGACGTACAGGTTGAAGCTCTGGCCCTGATCGATATGGCGCTGGCGGGCTCCCGCCATGCGGATCGACCAGTTTTGATCGAGGCGGAATGCCGTTTTGTAATACCACATCGTCTTATCCGACAAGTCCGGCGCCGGGTTGGCGATCTTGTACGTTGTCTTCTCTTCATAGCTGAGCAGCTCGTATACCGGATCGATGCTCGCGGTCGAGCCGGCAATGATCGAGGTGGAGCCGTTCGGCGCGACCGCCATCAGCCAGGCGTTGCGCATCCCGTTCGCCTTGACCTCGGCAGCGAGCTCCTTCCACTGCTCGATCGTCACGAAGCGGCCAGGGCGCGTTCCGGTCGTATATTCGCGCTGCTCGAAGTAGCGGCCGTTCTCCCATTCGGACTGGGCGAACAGCGGATATGCGCCTTTTTCCTTCGCCAGCTCCATGCTCGCCCGCACCGCCAAATAATGAATGCGTTCATATAGATGGTCGTTGTATGCCACGGCCTCATCCGATTCCCAGGCGATGCCTTCCAGCGCAAGCAGATGATGCAACCCGAAGGTGCCGAGCCCGATTGCGCGGTAGCGACGGTTCGTATGCTGGGCTTGCAGCACCTCGATATTGTTGATGTCGATGACGTTATCGAGCATCCGCACCTGGATCGGCACGAGGCGTTCGAGCACGCCGGCCCGCACGGCGCGCGCCAGATGAATCGAGTTCAGGTTGCAGACGACGAAGTCGCCCGGAATCTTGCTGATGATGATGCGGGCCCGCCCGTCCTCGAGCACCAGTTCTTCCTGCTCGATCGTCGTCGGCGACATGTTCTGCATAATCTCGGTGCACAGATTGGAGCAGTAGATCGTGCCATGCCCCTTGTTCGGATTGGCCCGGTTGGCGGTATCCTTGTAGAACATATAAGGCGTTCCGGTCTCAAGCTGAGACTTCAGGATGCGCTTCATGATGTCGATGGCCGGCAGCGTAATGCGCGACAACCGCGGGTTCGCCACCGCCTCCGCATACTTCTCGCGGAACTGCCCCTGACCCGCCTGCTCGTCATAGAAATCCTCCAGTCCGAGCGGCCGGCCATTCCCGTCGGTCCAGCCCATCGCCTTCTTCACTTCATGCGGGCAGAACAGATGCCAGTCCTCGCGCTTCTCGACCGCTTCCATGAACAGATCCGGGATGCAGACGCCATGGAAAATATCATGCGCGCGCATGCGCTCGTCGCCGTTATTTAATTTCAGATCGAGGAAGGACAGAATGTCCTTGTGGAACACGTCCAGATAGACGGCAATCGCGCCTTTGCGGGTGCCGAGCTGGTCGACGCTCACGGCGGTATTGTTCAACTGGCGAATCCAGGGGATGACGCCGGAGCTCGTATTTTTGTGGCCGCGAATATCGGAGCCGCGCGCTCGCACCTTGCCGAGATAGACGCCGATGCCGCCGCCCATCTTGCTCAGCCGGGCCACGTCGGTATTCGAATCGAAGATGCCTTCCAGCGAGTCGTCCACCGTATCGATGAAGCAGCTCGACAACTGGCCGGCGACCTTCTTGCCCGCGTTCGCCATCGTCGGCGTCGCGGCGGTCATATAGAGATTGCTCATCGCCCAATAGGCTTCCTTGGCCAGCTCGACCCGGCGCTCCTCCGGCTCCTGATGCATCAGGTACATCGCGATGATCATATAGCGCTCCTGCGGCAGCTCCATCGTGCGCCCTTCGAAATCGACGGCCAAATACCGATCGGCGAGAGTCAGCAGCCCGATATAGTCGAACAGCTCGTCGCAGGCCGGCTCGATCGCTTGACCCAGCTCGCGAATCTGGTCGGGCGTGTAGGCCTCCAGCAGCTCCTGTCGGTAGATGCCGATATCGGCCAACTGCTTAATCAGCTTGTAGAAGTCGCCGTACGGACGGTCGGCGTATGCCTTGTAGCTGCGGTGCAGGGCCGCTTCTTTATACAGCTTCGTCAGCAGCGCGCGGGCCGCGACGAACTTCCATTGCGGCTCCTCGACGGAGACCAGCTCCAATGCGGTCATGATGCAAGCCTGCGTGATATCGGATGCCTGAACATGGCTGTGACGCAGCTTGGCCAGGACGCCCCGGTGCCAGCGTTCGCGGTCCAGCTCCGGGTATTCTCCCATAATGCGCTCGCCGTAACGCATGATGCGATCCGCGTCGAACGCGAGCGAGCGGTTATTCGGTTTGTGTACGGTCTGAACGGTATGATTGGTGGTTAGCATCCGTATTCCTCCTCGAAAAGAGCAATAAAAATAGCCGTCCCTTCGCGAGAACAGCTCAGGAACGGCATGGCAAAGCCGTATGTATCCGGGGGCTTCTTACGATGGCGGCTGCCATCAATAGGACAAGGCGCAGCTCCCCCTGCAACCACGCAGCTGCGTTCGCCCGGCGAAGGCGGTACCGCATCGCAGCGCACGGCCTGAACACGTTCCCTATTCCGCGTAGGGACATCAATGTGCTGCGATACAGGCAGGTCTCCTGGCTCGAAGCCGAATACCTCGGCGGCCTTCCCGGGACATTCGTCCCAGTGGACATAGAAAAGGCCGCTCTCTACAGAGCGCCTGTTCTGCCGGGTACTTGCCCCGGAACGAAGATGAGCGATGTTCCGGAAGCGCTTCTAACAGTGGCGGGACCGCGACGGATTCGCACCGTCTTCCCTATTAAGCCGGGGCCCGACGCGCATCGCTTTGTCGAACCGCAGCACCTGTATCGTTCAATATGTTGTTGTACTTATGCCAATATACTACAACATATTGGGGAAGTAAATAGGTTATAGGTGATATTCCTCATAGGAAAACGACAGGATTTGAGACAGTTCCGCGGACCATAAAAAAACACCATCTCTGCAAAAAGCGCCCCATAGTGGCGGTTATATTTCTGCCCTAGAATAGGGGGAATGAGAGGAAACGCGCGCGCTAGGCAAGCCGGAGGCTGTGGAGGATGCCGTGCTGAATCCGGCTCCCCCGCTGGCCGCCTGGCCGGATCATGATCGATATGTGCTCCAGATATCGGCATCCGCCGGCTTCGATGCCTAGAATACGTTGACGTACGGGCCGATCGCTCCTTCGCTTGTGGAGACGCTCCCTGACGGGAAGAAGGCATCGCCGCAGAATGCGCTGGCGACGAACGCGACGGCTCGCCGCCGGCGGCACCGGGAGCGGATATCCGCTTGGGCAGTCTGACAATGGATTACCAACCGCGCTCGTACTGCTTCGGCGGAGTGAGTTCTTGGCGCAATTGCTTCGCAGCCTGACGCGGCCAGTACGGATCCCGCAGCAGCTCGCGGCCGAGGAAAACGAGATCGGCCCGGGCATTGCGCACAATCTCTTCGGCCAAGGCCGGTTCGGTAATCAGCCCAACGGCGCCGGTCGCGATGCCGGCCGACTGGCGGATCGCATGCGCGTATTGGACCTGATAGCCCGGATACGATTCGACCGGATGGGGGACAACCCCGCCCGAGCTGCAGTCGATCAGGTCGACGCCCTGGTCCTTCATGCGCCGCGCATAGTCAATGTATGCCTCGATGGCGTTCCCGCCTTCCGCATATTCATTGGCCGAGATGCGCACGAACAGCGGCTTGGACCACGTGATGCGCACCGCTTCAATCACTTCGCTCAAGAAGCGGTAGCGGGCGTCGGCGCTGCCGCCGTAGCTGTCGGTCCGCTGGTTCGTCAGCGGGGACAGGAACTGGTTGATCAAATACCCGTGCGCGCCGTGAATCTCGATCACGTCGAACCCGGCTTCCTCGGCCCGGCGCGCGGCGTCGGCGAATGCTTTGATCGTCTTGCGGATATCCTCCAGCGTCATCTCCTCTGGCGTCTCATAAGCTTCGCTGAAGCGCAGCGCCGAAGGGGCGATGATTCCGGGAACGGTTGCTTTGCGCCCGGCGTGGGCAAGCTGAATGCCGATCTTGCTGCCGTGCGCGTGGACCATGTCGGTCAGGCGGCGAAGCCCTTCTACGTGCTCGTCGCTCCAAATGCCCAGATCCTTCGCGCTGATGCGTCCCCCAGGGGTTACGGCGGTGGCTTCGATCATGATCAGGCCGACTTGTCCGACGGCACGGGATGTATAATGGACCAGATGCCAATCGTTGACCATCCCGTCTTCATTGTGGCAAGAGTACATGCACATCGGCGACATCACGATACGATTCGGTATCGTCACCCCGCGTAACGTTAGCGGTTCAAATAATTGGGGCATGGCTATCCCTCCAAAGAATCATGTTCGAGATTGTACTTCCCATTCCATTATACCCCTCCAAGTATAGAGGAAACAAATCGGCCATCCACGTCGATGGATAACCCTTGATGCAAAGCAATGGTTACGGCGTGTGCTTCGCCAGCCAGGAGAGGCAGTCTGACGTAACCTCATCCCGGTTCTTCTCATTCAGGAGCTCATGGCGCGCTTCCGGGTACAGAATGCATTCGACCTCGCGTATCCCAAGCTCGCGGTACATCTCGGCCAGCCGACGCACGCCTTTGCCGTATTGGCCGACAGGATCCCGATCGCCGGCAATCAGCATCACCGGCAAATCCTTCGGAATGGCCTGCATCGTCTCGGGGCGATGAATCTCCCGCAGCAGGCCGAACAAGTCCCGGTAAAAGCCGATCGTGCTCAAAAATCCGCATTCCGGGTCGGCCACATATTTATCGACTTCCTGTTCGTCCCGGCTCAACCAGTCGAAGGAGGTCCGGCTCGGACGGAACATGCGGTTGAAGCCGCCGAATGCCATGTTGTCAATCATTTTGCTGCGGTGGCGGGAGCCGCGGGTGGCGGCAATCAGCTTCGTCAGCGCGGCGCCGGCGTACAATTCGGGCCCCCGCGGCCCGTTGCTTCCGCACAGAATGACACCGTTTATTTTCCCGCCATGCTCTGCTATATATTTCTGGGCCAAAAAGGATCCCATGCTGTGCGCAAACAGAAATACAGGCAGCCCGGCCTGTTCCGCATAAATGATCTCGGTTAACTGGGCCATATTGCGGACCATCCATGTAAAGCCGTCCTCGCCGACATACCCGAGGTCTTCTGGCTGCCCGGCGGTCCGGCCATGCCCGCGGTGGTCGTTGCCATAGACAACATAACCCGCCTCCGTCAGCGCTTCGGCGAAGCGGCTGTATCGTCTGGCCGTCTCGGTCATGCCGTGAGCTATCTGGGCGACCCCGCGGACAGGCTGCCCTTCTTCCGGATCCCAGCGGTACACATGGACGCGAACGCCCTCCGGGTCGGTGAACGTGAACGTATTGGATAACATATAGAACGCCTCCCTTGAACCTCCACACGGCGAAAGCCGTGGGATCCTTAGCTAGTTAGCGCACGCAGACCATTTCTGTTTTGTGCAACTGCTAAGTTAAGGGCTAGTTCAATAGCCCATCCTAGTTCAGAGCATATAGCTAACTAGGCTGACAGACTGTTACCATCTGCCACAGGTTGACACATGATGTTGATTGCACCAACTCTATCGCGGTGTGCAGGATAACCGCATGAACACTGATATGTCCGATCTTTTGCCTTGTTGCGATCACCGCAGGATGGGCATTTCTGCGAAGTATACGCTGGATGGACTTCTACAACCTTGATTCCAGCTAATGCCGCTTTGTATGCGATGAACTGTTGCAACTGATAGAACGACCAACTATGCAGATTCTTAGCGTTTTTGCGACTTGTTCTTGTCGTTTGGCGAATGCCGGATAGCTTTTCCAATTTGATGACCGATACGTTTTCTCTCTTAGCCATATTGATAATTTGGCGGCTAATTTTGTGGTTCTGATCTTTAATATAGCGGCTTTCCTTGTTGCACTGCTTACGGATAGCAGAGAGCTTTTTCAGCTTTCCTGGCTTGCGACGATTGGCGTTGTACTTGCGCCTAATGAACTTGTTCTTGCGTCCATTGCCGACAAACTTGGTCTTGCCGTTTGAAGTCACGACAACGGCTGGAACCTTCAAGCCAAGATCAATGCCCATCGTCGCGCCGCCTGTCACTTGTTCTGTCGGTCTTTCGAGCGAAACCATTTGTTCGACTTTTGAACAACACGCAGAAGCCCTAATTTACTGCTTTGAAGCATGTTTTTCTCACGATCAGCAATAAGAGCAGGAGTACTGAGGCGTTGTACTTTGCCATCAATGCAAAAAGGAAAAGAAACGGTATTTTTCACCAATCGAATAGTTCTGATTGTTGACGTAGTAGACTCGACGCTTCAGAATTGGACGCTTGTTTTCTTTTATTGATTTCTGGAAGATGCTTTTAGCATCCCTAATGGCTTGATTCTTTACGGCAGAGGGTAGATTCGCTTGGACGGTTTTTGACGTTAGTTTTGGAAACGTTCCAGACGCTTCGGCTTGCTCAGCCAATCGATTGACCGTCCGAATGTACTCATTACCCATATCCACCAATATAGACGGATTGCTTGGAATATGCGGATTTGAATCGTTACCGTCTGCATGTTTTCACCCTCTTGTCTTTTGTTCTTCAACGTAGCGTTTTATGGTTTCCCTTGAAACGTTCCCTGCCGTACTGACAAAGTAGGAACGTGCCCATAGAGAAGGCAAATGCTTCAGGTGCTCGAACTCTTGACGCAGGATTCGGGAAGTCGCTACTTTCAATTTGGCCATAATGTCCGAAGGAGAATACGTCGGCACCACATTCAAAAATATATGCACATGATCCGGCATGACCTCCATGACAATCACTTGCCATTCATGCTCTCCGCAAATAGTCGACACCAGTTCCTTGAAGCGGACTTCGACTTGTTTTACCAATACCTTTCTTCGATAACGCGAACAAAATTCAAAATGATAGTTGATTAAAAATACGGTTGTGGCGGTTCGTCAGGTCCGCTTCTCTCGCTGCGTTCAAGGGACCTTCTATTGTTACCTTCCATTATATCTTCAGACAGGGAGGGAAATCCATATTCTGATCCTTCTCTTTGTTCCTTGCTTTCCCTGCTTAACCGGTTCTTCGAGGCCCTCTTGATGCTGCCAAAGGTTCTTTTCGTATCCTTTTGCCCAATATCCCATCCGCTCAGTCTTCACTTCTTATCGTGCTCCGTCTTCTTTTGCTCAGTATCCCTGTCGTTCAGGTAATATATATGACTTAACAAGTACCTTGCGATGAGTCTGTCACTCGAACGGGAAGAATCTAAATTTATCCGCTCGACCTGATATAGTTGGTTTCTGAACTATGGGGATATCCGTCATAAGAGGGCTAATATGGTTGCTGGTTGTCCTGATTACTGGGGATAAATGTGAAGGACATACCTTCCTGAACAATGGGGATAGCAATCATAAGAGGCAGTGGAGGAGGTTTGTCTCCCTTTCCTGAGCGATGGGAATATTGGTCATAAGAAGCAAATGAGGATAGAGGGAAGATGGAAGGGGAGGTGAAGTCGTTGCCCACCTCTTCGCGGCGGCCTTCAGATGTGATACGATGGTACAGAATCATATCAAGACATACTGTACAATCAGGAGGCCTGCCGATGTTCACACCGAGCCAATATTCCGGTCAGCCGGATCAGGATTATCCGCTGCTGCATAAGCAGCTGCTCGCCTTAACCGAGGGCGAGCCGAATCTTATCGCCAACCTGGCCAATGCGTCGGCCCTGCTCTGGCAAGGCTTGAAGGAGATTAACTGGGCCGGATTCTACTTAATGGACGAGTCCAAGGAAGAGCTGGTGCTCGGCCCGTTCCAGGGCTTGCCGGCATGCATCCGCATCCCGCTGGGACGCGGCGTGTGCGGGACCGCTGCCCGGGAGCAGCGAACTCTCGTCGTTCCGGATGTCCACGCCTTCCCGGGCCATATCGCCTGCGACGCGGCGTCCCGTTCCGAGATCGTCGTCCCGATGATGAAGGACGGACGGCTTGTCGGCGTGCTGGATATCGATAGTCCGGTCACGGACCGGTTCCAGGAGCCGGATCGGGAGGCATTGGAGAAGATGGTCGAGGCCTTGATGAAGGAAGCGGTTCTGTAATCTCATATTGTAATCGCATAGGACAGCGCGCTCCGGGATGGACGCGCTGTTTTTTTGTGACATGAGGCGAGATTGTGAAGTTGACGCGATATTCATGATTTTGAAATATTTGTTGTGATCGTACGCACTCGGTACCGCTTTCCCATTTAGTATGTTGGAGACAGAAATCCATTTTGACAGGGGGAAGCGCGAATGTTCTGTCATCAATGCGAGCAGACGCCGACGGGCGGCTGCAAGGTTGTCGGAGTGTGCGGCAAGGACGAGACGATTGCCAGTCTTCAGGATACGATCGTGTTTGCCTTGAAAGGCATTGCGGCCTATGCAACGCATGCGCGGCAGTTGGGCTATGTCGATGCAGAAGTAGACGCGGTTACGCATGAAGCTCTTTATATGACGTTGACCAACTCCAATTTCAACTTGCAGGAGCATCTGGACATGGCGATGAAGGTAGGGGGCGCGGCCATCCGCATTATGGATGTACTGGATCGGGCGCATACGGAGCATTTCGGCGTTCCCGTACCGGTTACCGTCCCCCAGAACAAGATAGAGGGCAAGTCCATCGTCGTGACGGGGCATAACTTGTATGCGCTGGAGGAATTGCTGAAGCAGACAGAGGGCAAGGGCATCAACATTTACACCCATTCCGAGATGCTTCCGGCGCATGGGTACCCGGCATTGAAGAAATACCCGCATTTGAAAGGCAATATCGGCAAAGCCTGGTATGATCAGCGCCGTCTGTTCGAGCAATATCCGGGCGCCATCCTGGCTACAACGAACTGCGTCATGCCGATTAAGGGGACCTATGCCGATCGCTTCTTCTCCTATGACGTGGCCGGGCTCGAGGGCGTGACCAAAATCGTGAACGACGATTTCACGCCGCTGATCGAGCGTGCGCTGGCGCTGCCTGCGGCGGACGTGGACAGCGAGCTGACATTGACAACGGGGTACCATCATGAGACAGTGCTCGGGCTTGCGCCGGAAATTATTCAGGCCGTCAAGGATGGCAAAATCAAGCGTTTCTTCGTCATCGCCGGGTGCGACGCGCCGGGCAAGGGCGGAGAGTATTACCGCGAGCTCGCGACATCGCTGCCGAATGACACCGTCATTTTGACCACATCGTGCGGGAAGTTCCGCTTCAATGATGTCGATTACGGCACGGTGGCGGATACGGGCATTCCGCGTTATATCGATCTGGGACAGTGCAATAACTCCGGCTCCACGGTCAAAATCGCGGCCGCGCTTGCGGACGCCTTCGGCTGCAGCGTCAACGAACTGCCGGTGTCGATCGTGCTCTCGTGGTTCGAGCAGAAAGCAGTGGCGATTTTGCTTGGCTTGTTCAGTCTGGGCATCCGGGATATTCGCATCGGGCCGAAGCCTCCGGAATTCATCTCGGAAGGCGTGATGAACGTGCTCACCGATCTGTTCGGCCTGAAGCTTATCGGCGATGCGCAGGAAGATATGAAGGCGATGCTCCGTCTCGCCTAGATGATGAACGGGATAAATGATTAATCGAGTTAATCGATTGCGGCGCGGTCCCTGGCGGGGCCGCGTTTTTTGTTCGGCGGGATTAGTCACAGCTTCTGAATGGCCCATCTGGCGCAGCTTCTTTGTGCGCCCGATGTGATATCCGCTATAGACTCCCGGCGGGGCTTCCGATACGGTAAGCAGTGGCATGCCGGGCTGATGCCCGGCACGTACATGCAATCAGCCGAAGGAGCTGCAAGGATGAAGACGATTGTCGCTGCGATCAATGCAAAATATATTCATACCGCGCTGTCGCTGCGCCTGTTGAAGGCATATGCAGAGGATGAATTCGAGATAGATATGGCGGAGTACACGATCAAGGACCCGGTGCTTCATATTGCCGCCGATTTATATAACCGGAAGCCGGATGTGGTCGGCTTGTCCTGTTATATATGGAACATCGACACGACGCTCGCTGTCGTCCGGATCTTGAAGCAGGTGATGCCTGATGTCCGCATCGTGCTCGGGGGACCGGAGGTATCCTTCGACCCGGACTATTTTCTCCGGCGGGAGCCCGCTGTCGATATTGTCGTGATGGGCGAAGGCGAGGCCGTATTCAAACATCTGCTCGGCTGCTTCGCCAATGGCCTGCCGGTCGAGACAGTGGCGGGCATCGCTTGGCGGGAGGGTAAAGACATCCGCGTCAATCCGCCGCAGGCCAAGCTGGACCTGGAGCAATTGCCGTCTCCCTACCGGTTGGAGGCGGATCGTGCCGATCTCGGCAAGCGCATCATTTATTTCGAGACGAGCCGCGGGTGCCCGTTCAACTGCCAGTTCTGCCTGTCCAGCACGGAGACGGGAGTCCGTTTTTTCGACAAGGAGCGGGTGAAGGCCGATTTGAAGTATTTGATTCAGTCGGGGGCGCGCACCATCAAGTTCCTCGATCGCACGTTTAATATTAACCGCGATTATGCGCTTGATATTTTCCGGTTCCTGATCGATCATCATGACGGCTGCGTATTTCAATTCGAGATTACCGCCGACATTATGCGGCCGGAGGTGCTCGAGTTCCTGAACAAGGAGGCGCCGCCCGGCATCTTCCGCTTCGAGATCGGCATCCAGTCGACGAATGAGGAGACGAACCGGCTCGTCAAGCGCCGGCAAAATTGGGACAAGCTGTGCCGCACCGTGCGCCTTATTAAGGAGGGCGGCAAAATCGATCAGCATCTCGACTTGATCGCCGGGCTTCCGGGAGAGGACTACGCCTCCTTCAAGAAGACATTCAACGACGTCTTCGCGCTCCGGCCGGAGGAGCTGCAGCTCGGCTTCCTGAAGCTGCTGCGCGGCACGGGCTTGCGGGCGGAGGCCGGCCGGTACGGGTATAAATATATGGAGCATGCCCCTTATGAAATGCTGGAGAACGATGTCCTCCCGTTTTCGGATGTCATCCGCATCAAGCGGGTAGAGGATATTTTGGAAAAGTACTGGAATTCGCATCGAGCCGACTATACCGTCGATTATTTGACGCAGCGCTCTTTTGCGACGCCGTATGATTTTTTTCAACAGTTCGGAGATGATTGGTCGGAACAGGGCTGGGGGCGCATCGGCCATCAGTTGCATGATCTATTCCTCCGTCTGGAGCGATTTCTGGAGCGGGCGCAGGTGCCGGATCTGGACGTCATTCGAAGTCTGATGCGGTTGGATTATATGCTCCAGCACCGCCACAAGCCGCGCACCCTCTGGTGGACATCCCCGCCGAAGGCGGAGGTCGGGGCCTGGCTGAAGCGATTGGCGGATGCGCCCGAGCTGCTCCATGCCGGCTTCGGCAGTCTGGAGCTGACCGAGCAAGCGCTGCATAAGCATGCCATGGTTGACCTCTGGCCATGTGACGCTGTCCGCTTGGTGGAGACGGGAGAAGTGGATCGTTCCGCCCCGAGCACCGTGATCGTCGTCTTTGGCGAGGCGGCAGCTGCGGCGGAGCGGCGCCAATTGCCCCGTTGGTATGCTTGCCCTGCGGTTATCAATGGGCATGTAATTTATGGAAATAAGTAAAAGAGTATGTCAATCGTCTGTGAAAATGTCACTTTAACTGTGCTATGAAAATGTCACTTGTGTGATCAGAGGTCAGCCTTACCAGGTGACCTCTGCATAGCTATTATGTTGCGAATACATTGCATCTTGGAACGAACTGTTTTTTGTGGTACGCTTATTTTTAGTGTTATCATACGTGGTTTTCCACGGATGATTCTGGGCGGGTTTGCGTGGCGACGCAGAACTCGCCTTTTTTGATCCAGACGTCTTGCGCTGTGGCTTCTGAGTTTCTTTGAGTGCCCAGGGCTGGCCTTGGTGCCACAACAATACATCCCCTGTTAACGTCTCCCGCACTTCAACCGTCGTTTTTGCATCCAGACGAAGGGAAGCAGGCTGGGCAAGGGTATAGCACTTTCCGTTGTACGAGAGGGTGTTTCCGGTCCCGAGTTGCCGATAATTGCGAAGCGTGAACACATGATTTAAATCGATAGACGGATCAAGCTTCAGGTAAGCCGAATCGGTCATTTTTGGCTCTATGGCAAATTTGTGATTGTGCTTCTGCAATAGGCTGGGCAGAGCCGCGTTCGCCTCTTCCAGCGTCTTGATGCCAAGAAGCCGCAGTTCGATCACCAAGCGATCCTGAAATGTTTGCCAGAGGCGTTCTACCCGTCCCTTGGCTTGCGGTGTAATTGCCTTGATGTGCTCAATATGCAAGTCAGCCATCGCTTTGCCGAAGTGGGAGAGCGGTTTGGTCTCCCCAGCGAGCTCTTGCTCGAGCGTCAGCTTTTCGTTAGGCGACCGGAAAATCGTATGCCGATCACTGTAAAGCCCAAGGGGAACCCCGTATTTTTCTATCCCTTGCTGCATGACTAGAGAGTAGGCCTCCCGGCATTCGTTCGGACGAAAGACGGCACCGACAACGGTACCTGTTGCATCGTCAATCGCAGCATGCAGCGTAAAGGATGAAGCCCGATCCTCCAACCATGCATAAGGAGTTGCGTCAATCTGCCACAGCATGCCGGCTTGCGGTTTGCGTTCCCGTGGCGGATGGGCTTTACTGCGACGCCGCTGCTTGGCTTGCTTGAGCCCACTAGCCAGAAGGATACGTCTCACGCTGGAAGCGCTCAGTGTCAACGATTCATGCTCCTCAAGAAGCTCTGCGAAGTGGCAGCAATTGCTTCCGTAATACTTGGCTGTGTACAGCTCAACGATTCGTTCCTTCACTTCATTGGGAAGGGCGTGATGAGGCTGTTTCCCCCGATTCTTGTGTATAAGTTCTTGTGCTCCTTTTCCGGATTGGTATTTCTTCTTTAGCCGAATGACTTGGCGTTCTGATAAACCCAGCGCTGCCGCTCCCTCCCTATTGGTCATCCGCCCATCTATGATTTTCTCCACAACGAGTACCTTCTTCATTTCTGCTTTCGTCAATGTCAATATCTCCTGTCCCATAGTGACATTATCTCAGAACAGTTATAGGGTGACATTATCACAGAAGAACAACAAATAAGTAAAAGAGTATTGCAACTTTTCGTCGATTTATTTATAATAATATTCGTTGTTAAACTGCTGGTGTAGCTCAGGGGTAGAGCAACGCACTCGTAATGCGTAGGTCGGGGGTTCAATTCCCTTCACCAGCACCACTTACATGTCGATAACGGCGCGGCTTCCGGGGTTCCGGGGGCCGCGCTATTTGTATGCAGGCTCATCTACCCTTTATCCAGATAAAGCGGCTTTTTCTCCTCAATTTGCTGTCCGGTGATTGAATCTCCGACATTGCGAAGGACAGCAAATAAAGCGTTTATGCAAATGACCGCAAAAAAACCTTGAAAGGCACGAAGCCACTCAAGGTCATTGAGACTAAGCATGAATTGATGCCCAATTTTTAAATATTTCCAGTATCTCTCTAAGATTGTTTGGTCCACCGTATCCCTTAAAAGTGTTTTCTTCTACAAAACAATGAATCCAATCGTTCAGTTGTTTTTCAAGACATCAATTAATTTTTTTGTCCAACTAAAGTCTGTTTCGGTAATTGTATTATCTCCATATTCTTTTCCATCTCTATCGATGGCATAGATAAACATTCCTCCCTTAGGACCCTCTTCCGGTTGCCAAACAGCATATTTGTAGGCTCTACTTGTTTCAAATGGTTCCTGAGTATCCCCCCAGTTTGCGCCTAATTCTTCCTGAAAAGATATCCCCGGAAGAAACTGATCAGGGAAGATCGTCTTTTTATAGGTTGCCCATGTACTATCTAATCTACCAGGGTCTCTGCCATAAGCTTGTAGAAACAAATAATCACAAAATGGAGCTACTTTTTTGAATAGACTATGATTGTCTTTGTTTGTATCATAAATAAGCAGTTTGCCACTATTCGACATTGGTCCTAACCGTTTAGACAGAGCTTCAAAAACACCAAAAGCTTTTGTTTCTTTTTCTTGAGTTAAAGTTTCCTCCATATCAATATCTAAGCCATCTAAATTGTAGGGAGTTAAGTATTTATCTATTAAGGATTGCGCATGATCATCATATTCTTTGGATGTGGGCATTGTACCAATACTAGGTACGTTATATAGCTCCCTTATATCTATAGTGCGTATCACTTTGGTTTGACGTTCGTGCAAGATAGGCACATACGTATCACGAAGCGTGTCCCAAAATAGTTGTTCATCTGTACCTGGTTTAACATAGTGGAAGACGGAAACGATATCGATTTCTTCAGGAATGTCTGTCATAGCTGTCACATTAGGGTATGGTAGAGTGGAATTTGCATCATGAGGCATGGTTACGTCACGCCATGTTCTATAGTATGCCATCATAACAGGAGCTTTTTGAGCTTCAGTTAACTCGTTTACTAAAGAAGTTGAAGGACTAGCTGTAATAATTGAGCCGCTCATTAAAGATAAAATTAAAACTGTCGACAAGATTAACAACATTGATGTTTTCTTCATAAAAGATAACTCCCTTCCTTAAATGATAATATTTGAGACAATAAAGTAAGCGATTACATTTAAGAGGAAATTCCGGTTCTCCTTGCTCTAACCACACTCAACCTCAGGTTTGCATCAGCAAAGGATGGAGAGCAGTCATACCGTGTGCTTCTTTCGATTTCTGCTCTTATCTGGACTTAACAAGCGATGATTTTAAAACCTCCCCATCTGTTTGAAAAAAATCAAGATTGGAAAGAAGCACTTCAATAGCTAGTCGTTTACTTTTTTCGCGATGGAGTCTTACAGCAGTCCTTATGATTTAAATACGTCAAAGGAGCGCCACTTTTGTAAAAGTTGAGTCTTATATATTATCGTATAGAAACATAAAAAAATTAATAGACCGAAGAATTTTACGATCAAAAGGCCGTTGGTTTTATGTTTGACGACGATGGGTATGTACAGAGAATCGATCTTTATGACAGATATATGGCAGAAAATCTTAAGTAAGGAGTATTAAATTCAGCCCCGTGAGCAGTCCCGAGGCTACTATATACCTCTCCAATGCTTCTAACAAAATTCTAACCATTCTTCTAATAACATGCAGAACCGTGCAAAACCTTCCGGAACCTTATTTTTGTACAACGGTTCATAATTCAGCGAACGGGTCGATATAAAACCTTACCGTACCGAGAGGTAACGCACTCGTAATGCGTAGTCGGGGGTTCAATTCCCTTCACCAGCACCACTTACATGTCGATAACGGCGCGGCTTCCGGGTTTCCGGGGGCCGCCCTATTTTTTTGTTTTGCAGCTCATCTACCGGTCATCTACCCTTTATCCAGATACAGCGGCTTTTTCCCTTCAATTTGATGTCCAGTGATTGAATCTCCGACATTGCGAAGGACGGTAATGAAAAATTATACAGTGCGATAACGCATACGCAGACTACAGCCACCTTTTCAGGTGCATTAGCTGCGGTTGGGTGGATATGTAAAAATTATAATTAGGGCTTGCTGAACAATCATTTTTCAAAGGTTTTACAAGGATTTCTGGACTCTAACTCGAAATAAAATGCAAGGAAAATGCGAATTTCTTGCAAAAAATCGTGCACGTGGAGTGAACCAACATGTATCGTAGAACCGAAAGCCAGCTTCAGTTGTTCGAAGATTTCTACTTGCCGTTTGGCGGTAAATTAAATAAGGAGAACCGTTGGGTTCAACTGGCCGCTATCATCCCGTGGTGGCGGGCAGAAGAATTCTACGCGAAGTCGTTCAAGAAATCAATGCGCGGCCAGATCCCCTTGTCTGTTCGTATGGCTTTGGGAGCGCTGTACATTCAGGAACGTATGCAGCTCGATGATCGAGAGACGGTCCAGCAGATCACCGAAAATCCGTACTACCAGTACTTCCTTGGGCTGCCGGCGTTCCAAGATAAGCCTCCGTTCCATCACTCGCTGTTGACCCATTTCCGCAAGCGATTGGGTGCGGATGTCATTGAACGAATCAACGATTGGATTTTGGAAGAGGACGCAGAGCGAAAGAAGCAGGAACAAAACAAGAGCGATCCTCAAGATCCTCCAGGCAGCGGCCATGGCTCTGATGGAACATCCGTTAATGAAGACGGCAAAAGCAAAGAGAAACCATGCAACAAAGGCACCTTGATGCTCGACGCGACCTGCGCACCGGCCGACATCTCGTATCCGACCGATTTGAAATTATTGAACGAGGCGCGGGAAAAACTCGAAGCGATCATCGATGTTCTGCACGAGCCTTTCGTCGGGAAGGCCAAGAAACCGAGAACGTATCGTCAAACCGCCCGCAAATGCTACCTCGAGATCGCCAAGAAACGGCGAACGGGTGCCAAATCCATCCGGAAAGCGGTTGGCAAACAGCTTCGTTATGTTTCGCGTAATCTTGGCATCATCGAAATGCTGGCAGCGAAAAGCAGCTTGAATCAACTGGGTTCGCAGCAGTATCGGCAATTGCTCGTCATTTCCGAGCTGTATCGTCAACAGCAAGAGATGTACGACAAACGGACACACTCGGTGGAAGATCGAATCGTCAGTCTTTCCCAACCGCATGTACGGCCGATTGTCCGCGGGAAAGTGAATGCTCCCGTCGAGTTTGGGGCAAAGCTGGCGATCAGTCTGGTGGACGGTTACGCTCGAATGGAGAAGCTGTCCTGGGATAACTTCAACGAAAGCATGACACTGAAAGCTTCCGTGGAGTCGTTCGTCCAGCGATATGGATGTTATCCGGAAGCCATTCTAGCCGACCAAATCTACCGAAACCGGGAGAACCTTCGCTATTGTAAGGAGCACGGCATCCGTCTGAGTGGTCCAAACTTAGGACGTCCGAAGAAAGAAGCGGAACCCGATCGGAACCAGGCCAGACAGGATGCTTCAACGCGTAACGCGATCGAAGGAAAATTCGGAGAAGGCAAACGCTCCTACGGACTGGGGCGTATTCGAGCACGCCTTCGAGAGACAAGCGAAACGGTCATTGCTCTGCAACTGCTTGTTATGAATCTCGAACGCAAGCTGCGCGTTCTCTTTTTGCCGATTTTCAGACTGCTGCTGAATCTGTGCCGTCAGCCTCTGTGGCCTAAAAGGCAATATGTTCAGCAAGCCCTAATTAGGGCTTGCTGAACAATCATTTTTCTAAGGTTTTACAAGGATTTCTGGACTCTAACTCGAAATAAAATGCAAGGAAAATGCGAATTTCTTGCAAAAAATCGTGCACGTGGAGTGAGCCGACATGTATCGTAGAACCGAAAGCCAGCTTCAGTTGTTCGAAGATTTCTACTTGCCTTTGGCGGTAAATTAAATAAGGAGAACCGTTGGGTTCAACTGGCCGCTATCATCCCGTGGTGGCGGGCAGAAGAATTCTACGCGAAGTCGTTCAAGAAATCAATGCGCGGTCAGATCCCTTTGTCTGTTCGTATGGCTTTGGGAGCGCTGTACATTCAGGAACGTATGCAGCTCGATGATCGAGAGACGGTCCAGCAGATCGCCGAAAATCCGTACTACCAGTACTTCCTTGGGCTGCCGGCGTTCCAAGATAAGCCTCCGTTCCATCACTCGCTGTTGACCCATTTCCGCAAGCGATTGGGTGCGGATGTCATTGAACGAATCAACGATTGGATTTTGGAAGAGGACGCAGAGCGAAAGAAGCAGGAACAAAACAAGAGCGATCCTCAAGATCCTCCAGGCAGCGGCCATGGCTCTGATGGAACATCCGTTAATGAAGACGGCAAAAGCAAAGAGAAACCATGCAACAAAGGCACCTTGATGCTCGACGCGACCTGCGCACCGGCCGACATCTCGTATCCGACCGATTTGAAATTATTGAACGAGGCGCGGGAAAAACTCGAAGCGATCATCGATGTTCTGCACGAGCCTTTCGTCGGGAAGGCCAAGAAACCGAGAACGTATCGTCAAACCGCCCGCAAACGCTACCTCGAGATCGCCAAGAAACGGCGAACGGGTGCCAAAGCCATCCGGAAAGCGGTTGGCAAACAGCTTCGTTATGTTTCGCGTAATCTTCGCATCATCGAAATGCTGGCAGCGAAAAGCAGCTTGAATCAACTGGGTTCGCAGCAGTATCGGCAATTGCTCGTCATTTCCGAGCTGTATCGTCAACAACAAGAGATGTACGACAAACGGACACACTCGGTGGAAGATCGAATCGTCAGTCTTTCCCAACCGCATGTACGGCCGATTGTACGCGGGAAAGTGAATGCTCCCGTCGAGTTTGGGGCAAAGCTGGCGATCAGTCTGGTGGACGGTTACGCTCGAATGGAGAAGCTGTCCTGGGATAACTTCAACGAAAGCATGACACTGAAAGCTTCCGTGGAGTCGTTCGTCCAGCGATATGGGTGTTATCCGGAAGCCATTCTAGCCGACCAAATCTACCGAAATCGGGAGAACCTTCGCTATTGTAAGGAGCATGGAATCCGTTTGAGTGGTCCAAACTTAGGGCGTCCGAAGAAAGAAGCGGAACCCGATCGGAACCAGGCCAGACAGGATGCTTCAATGCGTAACGCAATCGAAGGAAAATTCGGAGAAGGCAAACGCTCCTACGGACTGGGGCGTATTCGAGCACGCCTTCGAGAGACAAGCGAAACGGTCATTGCCCTGCAACTGCTTGTTATGAATCTCGAACGCAAGCTGCGCGTTCTCTTTTTGCCGATTTTCAGAATAGAGAGCCGTTAGGAAAGAATCCCACGGCTCTTTTCAAATTAGAAAATCTACAAAAACAGGACTCCGCAGCATGCCTACCTTTGTCCACACTTGGTAACCCAATCAGAAATTTTAATTCTCCTGATATACAGTAATAAATAATGAATCCCACTCTTCATAAATTTCTACGGTAATGTTTTTATCAGGGAATCTATGTTTGAAACTCATCGTCCAAAATAGTTTTAGGATTTTGCCCAAAATCACTACCTGCTCAGGTTCATTCTCATCTTTGTTGACATTAATATGGAAAAAGTCTTTTAATTCATATAAATTCATCATTTTTTCCACGGTGATTTTGTCGCCATCACACTCTACTATCCATTTCTGTAACAGATCTTTTTGATACTTGTCTTTTAATAAGAAATACCCCTGCACCTCAACAATATCTGGATAATAAAACTTGGCAAACGCTAATGCGGTTTGTAGGTCGGATTTCATGTTCACATAATTCCACCAACTAAAATTGTTGGAGTTAGCATTCTTAAATTCCTTAAATTCACTAATTACTTCATCTGGAAATAGCTCCATAATAAATCCCCCAGTATAGTGCCCAACGATCTGAGAGACGGTTAATGAGTTTCTTTTTCATTAACGACTCGTCCATCTATTGGTATGTTACAATTAATCAATATGGATAGCTTTTCGGAATTTCATTAGGATAAGCAGGTCGAACCTTATAGCCATTTTGGAATTTTTGACCTGTCTTAGGATTAGTATTAAACGTAGGCTCCTTGACGTTAGGTCTTGGAATAGAACCGTGATCTTTTCCGCTTATCCTAACCTCTTCTTGAATTTTCCCATCAGATCCATATGTTGTATACTTCATAATGTTATTATTAGCATCCCTGTCGATTTTTGTGGAATTTGGAGTTCCGGTATCCTGTGGGGTACTACGGCTCTTGCTACCATTAGATGAAGCATTACCCGTCCCCTTATAGCTAGAACCTACGCCTCCTCCTGAAGGGGCCCTCATCGGGATATTTCTGATTCCGCCGGCTCCACAATTATGCGTCCATATTTCCAACTCCGTTACGAAATAGTTATGTACACCTTCGACACGGAAGTTATACACGGTGGAGCTGTTCTTCTTAATCTCGATCCGATCGATCGGATACGGTTTGCCTTCTGGATTTTGAAGCAGGTCACCTACTTTTAGGTGTCTTGCCTCCACCCAGCCTTGGGCCGGCACCCAGAACGGATGCTCTTCCGTCGTCGTTATCGTTATTCCTTTGACCGTAATTTGGTACGTCTTGTCTGTCTGTCTTTGGAACAATTCAACAACCGTATTATATCCTGTTTTTCCTGTTCGTTCATCCTTTGTCAGGACAAATTCACCGATGCGGATTTGTTCAATAGGCTTAAACCCTGTCTTCGTTTGTACCGGCGTTCCGGCTGAGAAGCAAAGCAAATTGCAATTAGCGATAGATTGTGCAGAAGCAAGAGGAATGCTTGTGAATGAAAGGATAAAAAATAACACCAAGGCAACAGACTTTTTCATGTTCGTCTCCTTCTCGTAAAAAATATTCAATTGGATGCTGTGTTCATTCTTGGTTAAGGAATGCTGCCGTCCATGCACTTCCTGTCCGTGCTCCGGTTGTGATCTAGCAAACGGACAATAATCATTTCTTTCCCCCCTTATCTCGTCACACAGTAAAATTGTCTATATGTGGGCTGGATGACGGATGGAATATGCATTGTAAAAAATGAGGTTTTTGAGTATAACAAAAATGGTGATTTATGTATTTAAAGTTTTGTAATAATTACCTGAATGATGGGATTGCATGGCAAAAAAGATTGCCAAGGGACCACTTAAAAATGGAACGGTGCTCGCTCCGGTCAGAGTGGTTAGACGTGGCTCTTGGCTACCGAGTAGGTTGGAACCAGCAGACCCAAACGGCATCAATCAATGGCGTGCTCATCTTCTCTTTATCTAGATAAAGCGGCTTTTTCCCTTCAATTTGATGTCCAGTGATTGAATCTCCGACATTGCGAAGGACAGCATTTGCAAGTCCGGCAAGACGTGAGAATATGTGTCGAGCGTAACATTTATCGATGAATGACGGAGTCTTCCCTGAACAGTCTTTGGATGAATCCCGGCGTCTTTTTCAATCCCCAATAAAAGAATTTTAGCTCTCTTTTTTGTGAAATATTGGACCAATGAATACGTCGGAGGCTGCGGATGTGCCTATTCCCTATTGGGAAGCGCAAGGGCAGCCGCCCCTCCTACTCGTAATAATCACATATTCACTCCCCTATCCCGCACTGTATGATGGTATATGAGCTTTTTGTAAAAAAATGACGTATTGAGTATACAAAAATGTAGTCGAAGGGCCGCTTATCAATGGAATTATTTTGATTTTTTTAGCGTAACATTCAAGATGAATACAGTAATTGGTATTGTGACAGTCGTTTTGTATATCTTCATTAATAAATATCGAAATAGAAAGAATTAAGAATTCGATGCGCGGTCATCCCCTTTGTCTGTCCCGTATAGCTTTGGGGGACTGTACTTTATAGAACTCATGCTTACAAGCAATAACAGCGGAACTTCCAGTCTGGAGGAGCCGTGCGATTTGTATGCGGCGCGGAATCGCGGGCAAAAGAAACAGAGAGCAGGAGAAACCTCTGCTCTCTGTTTGGTTCGAACAGCATTTAATATGTAACCTCAATATGGTTGATGAACAGGGTGCCGTTAGCGGCATTTATAAACCGTGGCATTTCCCGGTTGTAAGCCAACCACTCTCCCGCTTGATTCCAGCCTGACGCCCCCTTCTGCGCTAACTAATACGACTCTTGAGCCTTCCATGCCAATCCAGGTGGACCAACCCACTTTGAGCTTGATAAGCGGATTAACGATGGTACTCTGTAAGGCGAAATTAGTCGTAACTGGCTGAGGGGTAAGCGGTTGTGCAGAGATAGAACCTGCGATAAGTACAAATGCCGCGAGCGAACAGATCAATGCTTTGGTTACGTATTTCATTAAGAAAACCTCCATCCCAATAAATAGTTATCTATGCATTTTAATATAAAAAATTGGGATTAAAAGGTATTTTTAGGGAAATAGCATGAATTAGCGATTTAAACATTTGCCTCTCAGGCAGCTTGCTTTTTAATCCTCGAACAGGTCATTCATCAGCTCATCGATTTCTTGTTTTCGTTTCTTGGTCTCTTCTTTATCGAGGGTGAACTGATTGCCGTTAATGATCACGACGTCTCCTGCCTCGGCTTCTGCAGGCAGCAAATATTTCGGATACTCAACGGTATGGCCATCAACTTCAATCACGGCGAGATCGCACTCGAATCTATCGATTATCCCTTTGATCATATATATTACCTCACTGTCTCGAACTTTTTTTTGCCATCGGCTAAGAGCGGTGATGGTTCCTTGCGTGTTTGTCCTAGCATATCCGCCTCGTTGTTGGCTCCGGCCTTACCGGTAAAAAGGAAAGAAGTTTCTTTATGCTTCAAGTGTAACACGGCGCTCCATTCGTTTAAATCCTTGCCATATTCTTTGAAGGGGTGACGAATTCAGCCATAACGCCTTCAAGGGGGGACTTCGCTCTTGGCCGTCTTTAGCCCCAGTTTTTGCTTTTTGACAGCTTTCAAGAACTCCTCGAATGTTTGCGTGGTATGGGACACTTTCGGGGCTAGACGACTGTAACCTTGAAGGCGTTGATCACATCGTCCAGACCGCCGATATAATCGGCATCCGGATGTGTCGCACTTCAAGCTGCTTGACGCCCAGATGCTTGAGATACGCCCCCTTATCATTGTCTCCGCCGTTGATCAGTATATGATGTCCTTCCGGCGTTCTTATGTATGTGGAATCTCCCTGTCCGACATCCAAATAGTACACTTGTAGCGTGCCGGCCTTTTGCTTTTGCGGAAGAATCAATGACGTGCCGGCTTCTTTGGGTGCCGATTTAGGATTCGTGGCCTTTCTTATGCTTCCATCCTTGTTATGATAGTGGCATTCCCCGTCTTTCAAGCCCCATTGCGCGCAGTTCGTCCGGCAGGTGTGCCGCCGTTCGCATCGGTCTTGCCGGGATGCGCCAGCAGGGCAGGGGAGAATAGCGCGCATACCAGTGAAATCACGAGCGCTGCCGATGCGTATGCTTTTCTCATGGTGTCTCCTCTTTCCGATCCTTTTCTCGTCGAAGAATTAAGATATATCTATCATAATGAGCGAACCGAAACCGATCAATGATAAGCAAAGCGTCCTTAACCTCCACAGACGACGACCAGGGGCTGGATGGTCCAGCCCCGCCTCCCGCTTATTTTCGGCGCAGTTTCTTGCTACTTGGCCATATACTCCGTTTTTCTTCTTCGGGATCCAGACCTCGCAGATCGAAGAGATAGAGAAGCTTTACGTCCTAAATAAGTAATGAAGTGAAATATATACGTGATAAACCTCGGAGTCTCCGGGGTTTTCGCGTTTTCTGCATTATTTTTTTGCAATTTTCTAAAAAGGAAAGCCAAACGCCCTTCTATATGCTCTATATAGGTGAGAGGGAAGGGAGATAAGGATGCCGCATGGATATAGAAAATCTGGTGAGGAAAGCCCAAAAGGGCAACGATAAAACATTCCTGATGCTGTATCAGCAGCATGAGGCAGAGATTTACCGGACCGCCTATATGTACTACCAGGGGTACACGTTCGACGCGATCGCCGAAATCTTGGAGCTGCCGCTAGGCACGGCCAAGACGATATTGTACCGGGGATTAAGCAAGCTGCGAAAAAGCGTAAAGGAGAGGTGAAATCTCGTGAGTCGTCATCAGCGGATTGTTGAGGAAATGGAGAAGATCGAGCTCCCTGAAGAGCTGCATCAATACAGCAAGCTGGGAACCGACCGGGCCAAACGGGAGCTTGCCCGTTCGAGCCGGACGCGCAAAGCGGTGAAAGCGGCGGCCGCCATCGTTGCCGCCCTCCTGTTAGCGGCGGCGGTCGGCGCGGCGACGTCACCTACATTTGCGGAGGTGTTGAAGGCCTGGTTCTCGCTGCAGAAGGCGGACGGCGGCTTGAAGCAAGCGGCCGACAACGGTTACGCCGAATCGGTGAATAAGCAAGTCACCGATCAAGGGATTACGCTCCGGGTGAAGGAGGCGATTCACGATGTATTTCGCATCTCGATTCTGTTCGGGCTGGAACAAGACGGCAAGGCGCTAAACTCCAATCTGCTGTTCGAGGCGTTCATTCCGGACGGGACCGTCGACGTGAACGGCGATAAGAGCAAAAATAAATCATTCATGACCGATGGGCAAGGCAGAGCGTTCGTCGTGAAAGAGTCGGTCATTATTGAAGCAAAGACAGGCAAGCCAGTGTCTGTAACGATCCCGTCGAACGAAGCTGGCAAGAAGACGAAGACGCTGACCAAGGAGGAAAGCATCAAGCTGGTGAAGCCGGTGCCGAAAAAGTTGTTCGACGTAGACTTGTCCTCTTATACATTGAAGATCGATAAAGACTGGGGAGATTATAAGTTCAGCAGCAAGGGCAAAGAGACAATCGTTGCCAAAATCAATAAAGCCGGCGAACTCGTTCGCATTGAGCGCAAAGTCAAGAAATAATAGAGAGAGTTTCGAAACGCGAACAAAGCAAGGATTCCGGTCAATGGAAAAGGATTGGCCGACAGAAAGGGGGCGCCGCATAGGGCGCCCTTCTGCTATTGTGAGGGTCTAACTTGGGCCAGGCAGACAACTAGTGCCTACAAATCCACCAGCATCTGAAAATCATATAGATACACTTCCGGCGAGATGGCATCCTTCACCTTCGGAATAGTCAGCTCCCGCTGCAAGGAGCCGTCCGCCAAGCGGTACTGCTCCACCTTGTGCGCCTGAAGCTCCGCATCATAGCGGAACAGATAAAAATATTTCCCCCGCGCATACCCCATCTCCTGGTTCCGATCGAAAGTCGGCTCGAAGCCGGCAAGAGGATACATCGGTCCAGCCGTGCGCGTGTCAAGCGCGAAGGGGAAGACGGTTCCATAGCCATCCACGTAGTACAATTTCTCCTCTGCCGTGCCGAGACTGTTCGCGCTGAGCGAGAAATAGCGATTATCGAGCTCTTCTCCGTACGTATGCAGCGGATAGACGTTGGCCGTATGCGAAGCGGTGTCTATCTCCATCAGCTGCAGCTTGACGCGATTGTCCGAATTGCGCGTGGAGAAGACGGTATACAGCTTCTCTTGGACGGATACGATGTCCGTCTGTACGATGAGCGACCCGGTATCCATGTCCAGCAGCGGGTATTTGGCAGACACCAGCTTGTCATGGCCAGGCTCCATAGCGACCAGGCTCAGGCCTTGAAGCGAGGCGTGATCGGAGGTTAAGGCGTATACCGTGTGCCCGTCGCTCCCCTGGGCTTCGACGAATTCGCGCATCTCCCGGCAATAGTGATGATGGGTGTCTCCCCAGCGCAGGATGGATACGTAGTCGTCATTCGAAGCGACGCCTTGATTGAACAAGGAATAATATTGCTTGCTGCCGGTCAGATATCCTGACATTTGCCGATATCCGGCGCTTACCGCACAGGGGGAGGCGTAAGAAGCGGACTTCGCCTCGTTTGTTTGCACCTCGATTCCGTGTTTGCGCTGGATGACCAGACTGTCCTGATCGGGAAGCTTGACCGGAGACCCCCATTCCAAGCCGTCTCCAAGGAGGGTCTGGATGGCGCCTTCCCGATTCATGCGAACAAGATAGGATGTCCCTTTATGGTAATACTCCTTCGGCAGTGAGGTGGAATAATAGACAAGGGCGATGGTATCGTCGAGCCGCATATCGATCGAAGATGAAGGAAGAGAAGCTGGGTGGCTGCATGAGAGCAAGGTACTTGAGAGGATGAGCAGGCAGAGAAGCAGAGACATCCGCTTAACGGCTCCAGGCGGCTTCGCAGGATTGGGCATCATCGTGGATCAGGCTTATTCAATAGCTTTTCAAGGTGAGAAACATCGGGGAATCCCGGATATCGACCGGATAGACGCCGAGGCCGCCATCCTTATCGATGTCGATTTTCGCTTTTTCTTTGAAGGCGCACCATACGAGCTTGGAGCAGTTTTTATCCCCGACGCATGAAGTCGCGCGATTCGTGGCAAAGTTGTAGGAGTAGCTCTCGCCGATGCGGCCGTGCGCCCAGTCGGCGGCTTGTTCCCTTACGGAAGCGCTCGCATATTGCGACTTTGGAGTCAAGATTTTGGAGCCTGCATCGACGCGTTTGTCGATGAGCTTCACCTTGCGCACGCCTGAGCCGGGCACGGATTCCACGATGTAGTCGGGGGTGTAATAGATGCCGACATGTCCGTGCGGGATCCCGGCTGTGGAGGCCGTTTCGAAGAAGATATTGCCTTTGCTGCTGGACGCAAGCGGATAAGCGCCGTTGCCTTTGCCGCCAAGCACCGCTATTTTGTTCTGCAGTTCGGGCTTCTTCGCGAGCAGCTCGTCGTACATTTGGCTGGCGATGACATCGGGCGGAAGCTTGGTGACTTGGGAAGCGTATTCAATTTCGGCTACGAGCTGGTCCTTGGTGACATGCGGATACACGTCCAGAATACGCTCCAGGACATCGCCGTCCTGCCCGCGGGCGCCAACCGTTGCAGGCATGATCAGCACAAGCACGAGAATGGCAAGCACAACCTTTTTCATCACAATCCCTCCTAGCATGTAAAGTATACTTTCAAGGATAGTATATAGGCGCAGTGGAAAAATATTCAAAAAATCCACTTATTTATATGGCATACGCCGGCTTTACTCCTGTAGCCACTGATCGATCTGGCTGCGAGCTTGACTGGCCCAGGCTAGTTCCAAGTGATTAAGCGGCAGCGTGACATTGCCCGCGACGCGGCCAATCCCCTGTACGGCTGCCGCGCTTTGCACGAATACGACGCCATCGCTCGGTCCCGTATGTTCGTTATGCATGTTCGGGATATCGTTCTGATTGCCGGATAATAGATAAGTTGAAATGCTGGCTGGAGTGCCGGCCGCCAAGATATCGTCCACCAACGAACCTTGCTGAATTGCGGCAGCCCAGGATGGTACAGATTACCAGTGTAATGATGATCATGGCAGACATCCATCGCTTCGTCATGACATCCTCCCTTTCGTCAGCTGCATTCACGCAGCGTGTATTGGTCATGAGCGCCTCGCGGCACATCACGATCACAATACAGGATGGCGGTTGCAAAGGAGTTGCTCATGACGCGCTGCCTAGGCGTGGTATAATATGAATTCACGAACACCGGCCCATAGGGCGATTTTCGCAGATGGTGAGCGGGGAGATGAGCGGCTGCACCGGCCTGCATATGGGGAATAACTAGTGGAAAAAACTATCATATGGAAGCGGATTCAAGGAGATGGAATGGAATATTGCAGCCATTCCTTTGGAACCGCCGCCAGACTAGAAGGGAAGGTCATCTGCGCCGAACCGGACGATCGTTCATTCGTGGAGTATACCGTGAACTGTGCTCCGGATGGATGCACCAGGGAAGTATATGTTCGTTATGAGCAACCGCACCAGACGCGGACGCTCCGGCTGCAGCGCGATGATCGGGATCATTGGACCGTGAACGGGGAGCCTAGAGCCGAATTGTCCGGGCTGAAGGACATCGATATCGGCGTTACGCCCTCCACGAACGTGCTTCCCATTCGGAGAATGAAGCTGGCCGTAAGCTGGATATTTTTATCTTGACCCTATGTATCCTTTTCCATTAACATAGAGAACATAAAGGGGAGTAGCTGTTCAATAAAGTCGTCATTACGAGGATAACACCTCCGGCTTTGTTGGCAACGATGATTGCTGGCGAGACCTTTACCATGACGGTAAAGGTCTTTATTTATGGCCTTTACCGTGATCGGTAGAGGCCATTTTTGTTTTTAAGGGGTGTTGCCCGGGATTGTTCATAAATGTGAGCCATTGAAGAAAGGATATATACGACATTCGAGATAGGAGAGGGTACGATGGATTTCTTCACAGCAGATTTCTGGTCTGCTCTTCTGGCGATCGTCATTATCGATCTGGTGCTGGCGGGAGACAATGCGATTGTGATCGGGCTGTCGGCGCGGAACTTGCCGAAGGATCAACAGAAAAAGGTTATTTTTTGGGGGACGTTCGGCGCCATTGCCATTCGTTCGCTGCTTACGCTTGCCGTAGTATGGTTGCTGAAAATTCCGGGACTGCTGCTGCTCGGCGGGGCGATGCTGATCTGGATTGCGTATAAGCTGCTCGTAGAGGAGAAGAAGCATGACGTGGCATCGGCAGCCAGCATATGGGCGGCCATTAAAACGATCATTATCGCGGACACGGTCATGGGTCTCGATAATGTGCTCGCCGTGGCCGGCGCCGCCCATGGCGATTTCATTCTTGTCGTGATGGGGCTGCTGGTTAGCGTGCCGATTGTCGTATGGGGAAGCACGTTGATTTTGAAATGGGTCGAGCGATTTCCCGTCATTATCTATATTGGATCCGGGGTGCTGGCTTGGACAGCGGGTAAAATGATCACCGATGAGCCGTTAGTGAAGGGTTTTTTCACGGAAAGTCCGGTATTGAAATGGGGACTCATCATTGTAATCATTGCCGGCGTGCTGTTCATGGGCAGACTGAAAAAGCAGAAGGAAGTGAAGCAAGCCGCTTAATAACCAGGCTCCTTCCTGCAGGTCATACCACGTTCGAGAGAAGACATCACCTATTTCTTGGCGGGGGGTGTCTCACAGGCACTGCAAAATGCTGGAGATGACGAGTTAACAGAGAATGTGGATACAGGGAAAACGGCGGCGAAAACTGGTAGAAGATGGATGAAGCAGTGAAATGCTGCGTGGATGCATCAATTTCTGCTCTTTAAGCCGCTATTTGATGAAATTCCTGCAAAATTACATGATGTTCACACTAGCATTGCACCAAACCTGACATGAAAATATATTTCTCATTAATGACTTTTTCTTCAATTTATTGATCGATTATATCTGGTAACTCATAAAAAAATCTCCTAATGTTGAAGGATAGGCATGTTACCCAATCCCTCACCAAAAGGAGAAATAGACCATGGGTAATATACCAGATCAGACCGTCATTTGTAAATGCCTAAATTTGATTCAGCTCTCGGACGACGAATTCCCAATCTTCAATTATCGACGAAAGTTTACACTCGTGAGAGCGATCAAACTACTCATTGATGCTCAATTGAATAAACGCACGGACCTCGAAGATATCTGCAACGCGTTGCGTGCGAACGAACAGCTGCAGCAGGCGATCCACTTGAAATCCATTAGCGCTTCCCAACTCGTACGTACACTCAGAGCGTTGCCTTTACCGGTGTTGCAGCAGCTATGGATTCAAGTGACACAACGTTTGCAACAACTTTATCCGAAGCAGGGTATCCCCGGCATCGGGAAACTGAGCATTGTCGATTCAACGGTACTTACACTCCCTGATGTCGCTGGAAAATGGGCCTACTGCTCGAAACACAGCAACGGGGTAAAGATCCACACCAAACTTGCTGTTTGCGACCCCGATACCGTCTATCCCGAAAACATTGTTTGTTCCACACGAGGCGTTGCTGACAGCGAAGTGGCTTTGGATCTGGTGATCGATAAAGATGCCATTCATGTTTTGGATCGCGGGTACATCACATATGGTCACTATAAGCAGTGGCTGGATGATAATCTACGCTTCGTGGCACGCATTAAGAAAAGCAACAAGACGGCGATCATCTGCGAGCACGAGATCGATGAAACGACGCCTGTGGTGCGTGATGCTGACGTGATCGTGAGCTACAAGGATGAAGAAGGCCATGTGATAGAAGCCCAGCTCCGGTTAGTGGAGTATACCGATGAGAAGAACCGCCAGTACCGTGTGCTTACGAATGTCTGGGATAAGTCCGCAGCCCAAATCTGCGAGACTTATCGGCGCCGCTGGATGATTGAATTATTCTTTAAATGGATGAAGCAACATATGAGCTTAGTCCATTTGTACAGTTTCCATCCAGAGGCAGTATGGAACCAGATTTTTTTAGCCTTCATCGCATATGGTTTAGTCATGTTGGTCCGGAAGGAGGCTGACACCACTCAAACGCTATGGTCATTTCTAAAGCTGCTTCGGGTCTATATGAATAAAACGTGGGATCAATTTTTGATGGCACTGCACCGCAAACCAACCAAGCACTCGAAGGGCAGGCGGAAGAAACGAAAGGGTGGTCGACCACGAAAACACCCAAAGCAATGTAAGACCGTTAAAGTGGTGATTAAATAGGTAATAATGGCATATTAACATTTGATGGTAACATGTTCCTATGGTTTAGGAGGAGATCGACTTTTGGCTTTGCTAGGAAAAAAGAAACTGTAAATATATATAAATAATGATTATTAGTTCCGTATCTGGAGTTTAAAGTCTTCTTCATGTCAGGTTCTATGCAACGCTAGTGTGATGTTCATCGATTTTTGTCTTTTATCGATTGGATAGCCAGAAATTGATGCCGTTTTGCAGGATTCCCTGTAACGGAGTACACGTCATAAAGCAAAGCTGCAGTTTTGCAGTTTTCGGCGAGTCGAGCTTTGAGAATCAGGGGGGGCTATCTCACTGTAGTGAAATACTACTTTTGGGACACCCCCTTTTTATTATACGCAGCTCCCTCTGCCTAGGTGAATATGGTCGCCTGATGTACTATAATATACATATAGAAAATAATGGAACTGAGTTTCAACAGATGGAACCTGACGGACTATTGTCTGTGCGCAATCGTTCCATTGGTTCGATCGCGGCGCCGCGCGGCTGGAAGTTTTGCCGCATCTTGAAGCCGGGCGGCAAGGCCGTGCTGATCTGGAACTCTCGCTTGCTGGAAGGGACCCCGTTTCTGGAGGAATACGAGCAGTTGCTGCTTACGTATGGTACGGATTATGAGAAGGTAAGGCATAAAAATATTTCCAAGGAAGTCATCGCCTCCTTCTTCAAGCCAGGGGGACTCCGGGTGGCCCGGTTTTCGATTCGCCAGCTGCTCAATCTGGAAGAGCTGGGCGGGCGGCTGCGGTCCTCTTCCTATGCGCCACAGGCGGGACACCCGAACTATGATTCGATGTATGGCTGAATTGGAGAGCATATTTGCACGGAACGAACAGAATGGCGTCGTGTCCTTAGATTACGAGACCGAAGTATTTTGGGGAGAAGTGTAAGATGAAGTGCAAGCATAAGGAGCAAGCCGCTTCGCATATGTTTTGCTAATGACAGAGAGGGGAAAGCCCCTCTCTTTTTTACTGCCTGGATGATCCTGTATATTGACACATTCGGAAGATGTGATAAAATCAGTATCACTTATAAATCACATTGAATTACTCGGTTTAAATCCGGGAGGAGGCATCATTGTACTCATGTTGATTACGGGGTTGCTATGCGGGGCACTGCTAGGTTTTGTCATGCAGCGTGGACGATTTTGTCTGACCGGCGGTTTCCGGGATATGTACCTGACGAGGGACAACCGGATGTTCTACGCGCTGCTCATTGCCATCACGGTGCAGAGCATTGGCGTGTTTGCGCTTATTCAACTGGGCTTGGTCGAGTTTTCCGCCGGTTCGTTCCAATGGCTGGCGACGGTAGTCGGCTCGTTTTTGTTCGGTATCGGGATTATTTTGGCCGGGGGCTGTGCCACCGGGACGTGGTATCGGGCCGGAGAGGGCCTGATCGGAAGCTGGATCGCCCTGTTCGGATATATGGCGATGAGCGCGATTATGAAGTCGGGCGCGCTGCTGCCTGTCAACAATAGTCTAAAAGCATACCATGCGCCGACGAACTCCATTCCGGATACCTTCGGCCTGTCGGTGTGGCCTTTTATCCTCATCCTGGCGCTGCTGACGCTATGGCTGGTCGTCAGGCAGATGCGCAAGCCTGCCGTCGCGATTCCGTCCTTGCCGGCGAAGCGCACAGGACTGAACCATATTTTGTTCGAGAAGCGGTGGCACCCCTTCGTTACGGCGGTGCTCGTCGGCCTGATTGCGATTCTGGCCTGGCCGCTCAGCGAGGCGACGGGAAGAATGTCCGGTCTCGGCATTACGACCCCTTCCGCGAACTTGCTTCAATTTTTGGTAACAGGAGACAGCGAGAAATATGTGAACTGGGGCGTTTTCCTGGTGCTTGGCATCCTGGCAGGCTCCTTCCTCGCCGCGAAGGCGAGCCGTGAATTCCGCTTCCGGGCGCCAGACGCCAAGACGGCGCTGTCCAGCTTAGGCGGCGGCCTGCTGATGGGGTTCGGAGCGAGCTGGGCCGGGGGGGGGCTCGATCGGCAACGGTCTGGTCATGACTGCCATGATGACCTGGCAGGGATGGGTTTCGCTTCTTTTTATCCTGTTGGGAACGTGGACCGCATCTTACTTCGTCTATGTTCGCCCGCGAGCGAAGGCGCGCAAAAATCAGGCTGTAGCTTATCAGACAACGACGGCGTAAGCCGATAGCGTAAGGAGGAATAATGAGATGGGGAAAAAACTGTCCGTACTTGGCATGGTATGTCCGTTTCCCTTGATTGAGGCCAAAGAAGCAATAGAGACAATAGACAGCGGCGACGAGCTGGTCATCGAATTCGACTGTACCCAGGCAACCGAGAGCATTCCGCGCTGGGCGGCCGAAGCAGGCCACCGCGTCACCCGGTTCGAGCAGATCGATGATGCGTCCTGGACCATTACCGTACAGAGGAAATAAGCGCATATTGTCTTACATGAGGGAAATGCCATTGCGGCATTTCCTTTTTTATTGGCGTTCCTTACGGCGGCCTGGCGTCCAGGCCGATGGGCAGAATAAAGTGAAGCTGAGCCGGGCGTACGCTGAGAGTGCACATGAAGTGCAATATGTTCTCCGAATAATCTATGTCGGCGATCCTTTGCCCATATTATACTTATGTTAGAAAAGTTGAAGGAGATGAACATACGATGTCAGCTATACGTATCGGTATTGTAGGTTACGGCAACCTTGGAAGAGGGGTCGAGAAGTCGATTCAGCAAAATCCGGATATGGAGCTTGTCGCTGTATTTACCCGCAGAGATCCGGGCTCGGTGCAAGCGAGCGTTCCGGTTGTATCGCTACAGGACGTAGAATCCTATACAGACAAAGTCGATGTCATGATCTTGTGCGGCGGCTCGGCTACGGATCTGCCGGAGCAGGGGCCTGAATTGGCACGCCTGTTCCATACGGTAGACAGCTTCGACACGCACGCGCGCATTCCGGAATACTTCGAAGCCGTGAACGGCGCGGCACAAGCGTCGGGACATGTATCCGTCATCTCCACGGGATGGGATCCGGGCTTGTTCTCCCTGAACCGCCTGCTGTTCGAATCGGCCTTGCCGCAAGGCGCGGAATATACCTTCTGGGGCCGCGGCGTCAGCCAAGGACATTCGGATGCGATTCGCCGCGTAGAAGGCGTCAAAAACGGCGTGCAGTACACCATTCCTTCCGAGGAAGCGGTAGCTGCCGTACGCAACGGGGAACAGCCGCAGCTGTCGACGCGCGACAAGCATTTGCGCGAGTGCTTCGTCGTGGCCGAGGAAGGCGCGGACAAGGCCCGTATCGAAGCGGAAATCAAAAACATGCCGAACTACTTCTCCGACTATGAGACGATTGTGAACTTCATCAGCGAGGAGGAACTGAAGGCGAACCACTCGGCGATGCCTCATGGCGGCTACGTGCTCCGCAGCGGCGTGACCGGCGAAGGCACGACGCAATTGATGGAATTCAGCCTGAAGCTGGGCAGCAATCCGGAGTTCACGGCGAGTGTGCTTGTCGCCTATGCGCGGGCGGTACACAAGCTGGCGGCACGCGGAGAAGCCGGCGCACGCACCGTATTCGACATTCCATTCGGCCTCCTGTCGCCGAAATCGCCTGAACAGCTCCGCAAGGAAATGCTGTAATATCGGCGCCAATCTCGATGGACATCAACGCAAGCCCGCTGCGGCTTGCGTTTTTTGTTGTCTCTCTACTCTGCCCCTTGCAAGCCCTTATGCTCAATATCCCCTCAGTTCAGGGCGTCATTCCGCTTCCTGTCATGTCCCTTGTTCCATTATGAAATTAAAGTTGGCCGCTTTGCTGCATGTCGCGCCGTGTTCCCCTATACAGCCGCTGCAGGACGCTGTGGCTCGTCCCCTCTGAGTGGATGGGATAACGACCAAAAGACGCTGGATACCTGACAGACCGGGGTACAGGCCATAAGACGGCAAAAGAAAGACGCCCTTCTCCTGCCCAAAAAATTGCGGAGAAAGGCGCCTCATACTATGCCGTTCACACGTTCACTTATCCCAATGCGTGTTCAGAAATTCGTCACGGCCGGATTGGGCGCGGTCGGCCGCGTAATGCTCAGGCTCTTTGCGATAGTAGTCCTGGTGATAGTCCTCGGCCGGATAGAAGGGGCCGGCATCGCGAATAGGCGTGACGACAGGCCGGTCGAACCGTCCGCTCGCCGCCAGCTCCGCACGGGAAGCCTCGGCCAGGCGGCGCTGCTCTTCGTTATGGACGAAGATGGCGGTCGTATACGATTCGCCCCGGTCCTGGAACTGTCCGCCGTCATCGGTCGGATCGATCTGCGCCCAATACAGCTCGAGCAGCCGGCTATACGGAATAATCGCCGGATCGAATGTGATCTGGACGGCCTCGAGATGTCCGGTCGTCTGGGTTTTGACCTGCTCATAGGTCGGATGCGGGACATGGCCGCCGGTATAGCCGGACACGACGGCATGCACGCCATTCCATTGATCGAAGGGCTTCACCATGCACCAGAAGCAGCCGCCGGCGAAGGTGGCCAGTTGGAGCCCGTCCTGGCGCGGCGTACCCTGTTGGCAGGCAGAGGCATCTGAAGCGTATGTTGACATGTCGTTTCCCCTTTTTCACAGAGTAGTAGATGGTTGGTCTGTTCACAGTGTAACCTGAAGCGGACAGCCTGCCAAGGGGAATGAGGGAGAACCGGGGTCCCTCAATATTCCAGATGCTCCTTATCGCCGATCCGCTTGCGGAAGACATAATAGCTCCATATCTGATACCCCAATACGAACGGAAGAATCGTCAGGGACACATACGTCATTACCTGCAGCGAATACGCGCCGGAGGCGGCATTGAATACCGTCAGATGAAAATCTGGATTGATCGAGCTGATCATCACCCGCGGGAACAAGCCGATGAATACGCTGCTCATGGACAAAATAATAACGGCTCCCGTCATGACGAATGCCCAGCCGTCCCGCTGCCGCTTGATGAACCGGCCTGCCATGACGAGCGCCGCTCCGGCCAGAAGCGGCAGGGCGATCCATTGCGGTCCATGCACGGTATAAATGTCGGTGCTGACAAAGGTCATGACCGCGAACAAGAGCAGGAAGGCGGCGATGGCAGGCCCGAGGTCGCGCGCCGCTTTCCTCGCCCGATCCCGCAGCTCGCCGGTGGTCCGCAGTGTAAGGAAGACGAGGCCGTGCAGAATGCACGCCAGGACGGCGGCGACCCCTCCGGCAAGCGCATAGCCGTTCAGCAGGTCGAAGAGGCTGCCCAGCATCTCCTTGTCGCCGTCGATCGGAACGCCGCGAATCAGGTTGGCGAATACGACGCCTAGCAGGAAGGGCGGGAGCAGGCTGCCGATGAAAATCGCGGCGTCCCATGCTTTTTTCCATGCGCCATGGTCCAGCTTGCCCCGGAATTCAAAGGCGACGCCGCGGGCAATCAGCGCGAGCAGCAGCATGACGAACGGGATGTAGAAGCCGCTGAACAATGTGGCGTACCATTCCGGAAAAGCGGCGAACATGGCGCCACCGGCCGTAATCAGCCATACTTCATTCGCATCCCAATACGGCCCGATCGTGTTGATGAGAATGCGGCGCTCCCGGTCAGTCCGGCCGAGGAACCGCGCCGTGATGCCGACGCCGAAATCAAAGCCTTCCAGGAAGAAGAAACCGACAAACAGCACAGCCACGAGAATAAACCAGAATTCATTTAGCGATAGCATGTGCATCCTCCTTGCCAAACGGATCGCAGGTGCGGGACAGCTCGTCCGGCTTCTCGTCCCCGTCCTGGCGAATAACCTTGACGAACAGACACGCGTCGATAACGGCCAGGATCCCATATATGGTGGTAAAGGCAATCAGCGAGAACAGAAGCTCGCCCGCGGTCACGGTAGGCGAGATCGCGTCCTCGGTGCGCATGACGCCGGGATCCTCGCTGGTGTCCCATAAAGCTTCGGCGGCGGCCATCTTCATCGGCTGCGACTTAACCAGATGCTGGGCTTGCTCATGGCCGATAAAAGCGATGAGCAGGGCGGAGACAAGGGCCACCGTAATCGAGACGCGGAACGATATCCGGAACATCTCGGGGTTGTGCCGCTTCAGCAGCTTCCACGCGCTGACGCCGGCCATAAAGAACGCGCCGGTAGCGAGAGCGGCGAATAACGTATGCGGAAATTGCAGCCACAGCTGCGGATTGCGGATAATCGGCCAGAAATCGCTCATCTCCGCTCTTCCGTTCTGGAAGACGTAACCGACCGGGGCGTGCATGAAGGCGTTGGCCGTCAAGATCCAGAAGGCCGACAGCATCGTGCCGATCGAGACGAGCCAGATGCATGCCAGATGGACGCGCTTCGACAAGCGATCCCAGCCGAATACCCATAATCCGATAAACGTAGACTCCATAAAAAAGGCAAGCAGACCCTCAATCGCCAGCGAAGGGCCGAACACGTCGCCGACGAAGCGGGAATAATTGGACCAGTTCATCCCGAACTGGAACTCCTGCAGAATGCCGGTGACGACACCGACCGCGAAATTGATCAGAAATAATTTGCTCCAAAACTGGGCGGACTGCTTATAAATGTCTTTGCCTGTTCTGACGTAGAACGTCTCTAACAGGGCGATTAAGAATGCCAGGCCAATCGTCATCGGGACGAAAATGTAGTGGAATAGCGTCGTCGATGCGAATTGGATGCGTGCAAGACTGACCTGATCCATAACGGCCTCCTTTAGCTGATTCATGTTCTGGTTGAGAGATGGCCTGCCAGGTGCCCGCGTTTTGTGAATGAGTTCACGTAAAAGGCGGCACTTGATGCGCTGCCCGTATGCGGCGCAGCGCCATGCATAGGGAGGGGGGCCCTCCTTTTCGGTGCATGATCTGGACGTTAGCTGTCCGGCCATGCCGGAAGACGGGCGATGGCCAGGCGATCGCTTATGCATGATCATAGTCCAGACGGTGCTGCGTGTCGCCATCCACTTTTACCGGGCCAACTCATCCATGTTCAACACACTGCCACATAGTTGACAATGTTTCGATGAAATCGGCCTGCGCCGGGGAAATAGACAAGATGCTATACTTATATTGTGTGATAAAAACACATACAAAGCGCAACAAGAGGTGGATCGCGATGTGGCAACCGGATCGTTCCAGCAAGCAACCGTTATATCAGCAGATTGCCGCATATATAGAACGGAGAATCATCTATGGGGAATTCCCGCCGGGAAGCCTTCTCCCTTCGGAGCGTAAATTCGCCGAGCAAATCAACGTCAACCGGAGCACCGTCGTGCAGGCTTACGAGGAATTGCGCGCCTCCGGAATGATCGAGAGCATGGTCGGGAGCGGAACGCGGGTAAGCAGATCGCGATGGGGCGCCGCTGCGAAGCAAACGCCGGATTGGCTTCAATATGTGGATGATGGCGGGGCCATCCAGCCGCCCCGATCTTACATGCAGCTTATTCGCGAAGAACTGGATTCGGGACGTCCGCTTATCGACTTCGCCAGCGGCGAGCTGTCCCCGGATCTATCGCCCAATGAGGCCATCCGGCTGCTGCTGAGCGAGCATGCGCTGCATGAAGATCTGGGCTATGACCATCCGCAGGGCTACGTGCCCCTGCGGCAGGCGCTGGCCTCGTATTTGAAGCGGTACCGCGGCATTCGCGCCACGGAAGCCTCGTTCCTGGTCACTTCGGGATCGCATCAGTCGCTTTATCTGATTACGAAGCGTCTGTTAAGCCCGGGCGATGCCGTGGCGATCGAAGACCCGTCTTATCACTATTCCCTCCCGATGTTCCATTCGGCGGGCCTGCGGTTGTTCCGCCTGCCCGTGGATGAGAAGGGCGTCTGTCCCGAAGGGATCCTGTCGCTGCACCGGGAGCATCAGGTACGGATGATTTTTGTAAATCCGAACTATCAGAATCCGACCGGCCGCGTGCTTGATCCGCCGCGCCGGGAACGGCTGCTCGAGATTTGCGGGCATCTGGGGATTCCCATCGTCGAGGATGATCCGTTCAGCTTGACCTCATTCACGGGCACCCCCCCCGCCTTCGCTCAAATCGAGCGATGCCGGCAGTACCGTGCTGTATATCGGATCGCTGTCCAAAATCGTCGCTTCGGGCTTGCGCATCGGCTGGATGGTGGCTCCCCAATCCGTGGTGAACCGGCTGACGGAGGAGAAGCAGCAGATGGATTTCGGCCTGAGCGTGCTCCCGCAGCGCATTGCGGCGCAATTGCTGTCCTCGGCCCATTTTGAAGGGCATTTGCTGCGGCTGCGGAAGGAGCTGTCGCACAAGCGGAATCTGCTGCTTGATGCCCTTCAGCGCGAGCTGCCGGTCGAGCTGTCCTATTCGCTGCCGCAAGGCGGGCTGCATCTATGGTGCCGGATGAAGCGGCCTATCGACGACGGGAGACTGCTGGAGGAGAGCATCCGGCGGGGCGTCGTCTTCGTTCCGGGGAGCGTCTATGGATCGGAGCCGGGCTATGTCCGGTTTACGTTCGCGCGTCCGCATCCCGGCGGGATCGGTCCCGGCATCGCGTTATTCGCGGAAGCGCTGCGGGCCGCAGGAAGATAAATGAGGATAAGCTTATGATTTCAGGCGAGATCATAGGCTTTTTTGTGCGCCGGCGGAGGGAACTGTCACCGTCATCGCTGAGCACCCCCGGAGCCTTAGCGTGAGCATGGGCCGGCCTATAGCGGCCGCCGGAACGAAAGAGCGTGCTCGTCCAGCAGGGACGGGAGCACGCTCTTCTATCGTGAGGCGCGAACGCTAGGCGCGTTCGACAATCGTATTATAGGTGGTTCGGTCGGTATGCTTCACGAGCTGGACAAGCAGTTCCTTCGCCGCATCGATATCGTCGGTGTGAACGATCGAAGCCGGCGTATGGATATAGCGTCCGCACACGCCGATGACGGTCGCCGGCACGCCTTTGCCGCTCAGGTGAACCTGTCCGGCATCGGTGCCGCCCGGAGACACGAAATACTGGTATGGAATGCGGTGAGTATCCGCGATATCCTGTACGAATTCAAGCAGGCCGCGATGCGTAATCATCGTCGGGTCATAGATGCGGAGCAGTGCGCCTTTGCCAAGCTGGCCGAACGAATTCGGGTCGCCGGTCATATCGTTGGCGGCGCTGCAGTCGAGCGCATAGAAAATATCCGGCTGAATGAGATTCGCCGCGGTGCGCGCGCCGCGAAGGCCAACCTCTTCCTGCACGGTCGCTCCGCAGTAGAGGATGTTCGGCAGGGGGGAACGCTCGCGGTGCAGCTCCTTCATCAGTTCGATGGCCAGCCCGACGCCGTAGCGGTTATCCCATGCCTTGGCCATAATTTTCTTCGGATTGAGCAGCGGCGTGAACGGACAGACCGGCACGATCTGCAGTCCCGGACGGATGCCCGCCTTCTCGGCTTCCTCGCGGCTGTCGGCGCCGACGTCGATATACATATGCTTCACGTCGACCGGCTTGTTGGCCGTCGCTTCATCCAACAGATGCTTCGGAATCGATCCGACGACGCCAGGGATTGGCCCGTTCGGCGTAATGACCTCGACTTGCTGGGCGAGCACGACTTGGCCCCACCATCCGCCGAGCGGCTGGAACTTGATCATGCCGTTCGCCGTAATCTGGGTCGTAATGAAGCCGACCTCATCCAGGTGGCCGGCCACCATGACGCGCGGGCCTTGCTCGTCTCCGCGCATGACCCCGAATACGCTGCCGAGGGCATCGTGGAGGAATTCATCCGTATATTTGGACAATTCTTGCTTCACCAGGGCGCGAAGCTCCCGTTCAAAGCCGGGGGCAGACGGGAATTCGGTCAAGGTGCGGAATAAGTCTAATGTTTCTTGCTGCATGATTACGAGCTCCTTCCTTCCAGGCCTGACTAGCAGCCTGCATCGATTTCGGTGGATTCTGCCTAATCCTCAGTATGGACGGGTTGGCGTTCCGTTGCAACCTCGATCTTCAAAAAAAACCGCCTTCCGCATCGGAGCGGAATGCAGCGGCTTTGTCCGGGCAAGCGCCATCGGGGAGATAACGTCCCGGTGGCGCAGGCACTTGCTTGAAGCCGCGAACGGGAGAGCCCGCAGCGATGCCCGGTTCGGCTGCGGGCAAGCCTAGCCGCGCTTAGGCTTGCTTCGAGGCGATGAAGGCGTCGATCCGCGCCATCACGTCCTGGCGGAGCGCCGTCAGGCGCTGCTCGGCTTCGGCGGCCGACGTGCCCTGCACGGCGAAGTACATCTTAATCTTCGGCTCCGTCCCGGAAGGACGCAGGCAGAACCAGCTGCCGTCCGCCAGATGGAACTTGAGCACGTTCTCCTTCGGCAGGCCATACAGGCCTTCGGCATAATCTTCCGTTCGGGCCACGGCGGTTCCGCCCGCGGAGAACGGCGCCGCTGCCCGCCATTCGTCCATGATGCCGCCGATGATGGCCACGCCCTCGACTCCCTTGAGCGTGCGCGTCTCCAGCGCCTCCAAATAATAACCGTGCTGCTCGTACAGGCCTTGCAGCACTTCGTACAAGGTCTTGCCCTGCGCCTTGTAGTAGGCGCCTGCCTCGCAGATCAGCATCGCGGCGATGACGGCGTCCTTGTCGCGCGCGTAATTGCCTGCGAGATAGCCGTAGCTCTCTTCATACCCGAACAGGAACGTGTGCTCCCCCGTCCGGTCGAACTCGGTCATTTTCTCGCCGATATATTTGAATCCGGTCAGCGTATTGAAGACCGTCATGCCGTACGATTTGGCGATGGCCGCCCCCAGCTCGCTCGTCACGATCGTCTTGATGACGGCGCCGTTGTCCGGCAGCGCGCCTTGCGTCTTCATGGCGTCCAGCAAATAGTGGACCATCAGCGCGCCGGACTGGTTGCCGGTCAGGACGACGTATTCGCCCTGCGCGTTCTTCACGACGGCACCCATCCGATCCGCATCCGGGTCCGTTCCCATAATGATGTCCGCATCCCATTCCTGCGCTTGCGCGATCGCGATGGAGAAAGCGTCCCGTTCCTCCGGGTTCGGCGATTTGACCGTGGAGAAATTCGGATCCGGCAGCTCCTGCTCCGGGACGACGCGCACTTGCTGGAAGCCGAGGCGATCCAGCACGGCGCGCACGGGCTTGTTGCCCGTTCCGTGCAGCGGAGTGTACAGCACGCGGAATTGATCGCTCGTCTGGCGAATCGTCTCCGGATTCCGGCTGACGGCGGTGACGGCCGATATGTAGGCATCGTCCATAGCGGAGTCGAGCCAGACGAGCAGCCCGGCCGCTTCCGCCTCCGCCCGATCCGCCTTGCGGATGTCGGCGAAGCTGTGAATGCCGCGGATCTCGGCGATGACGCGGCCCGCCGTGTCCTTCGTAATCTGCCCGCCGTCGCTGCCGTAGACTTTGTAGCCGTTATATTCCGGCGGGTTATGGCTGGCGGTAATGACGATCCCGGCGCTCGCTTGCAGATGGCGGACGGCGAAGGAGAGCTCCGGCGTCGGACGCAGCTCCGGGAAGACATAGGCCTTGATTCCATTGCCCGCGAGGACGAGGGCGGCCTCCAGCGCGAAGTCCGGGGAGAAATGGCGGGAATCATACGCGATCGCCACCGATGGAGAGGAGGAAGAGCCCTTCAAGTATTGGGCCAGCCCCTGAGTCGCTTTGCCTACCGTATATATGTTCATCCGGTTGCTGCCTGCGCCGATGACGCCGCGCAGACCCCCGGTGCCGAATTCCAATTCCTTGTAGAAGCGATCGGTAATCTCCTGTTCATTGCCCGCAATTCCGGCGAGCTCCGCCTTGGTCGCCGCATCGATCGACGCGTCGTTCAGCCAGGCTTCATACCGTTCTTGGGCCATCGTGTTCATAGTCATTGCGTTCATATCCTCCTTCAATACCCTATATTTGTTGAAGACAATGATTATCGGGATAAGATGTGTCTGGATGATGCGGCAGCCGCCAGGCGGTGAAGACACCGGCATGGGCATTAACCAGGGATGCCGCATTGATCTATTGTACTGGATTCAACCGCGTTCTGCATGTGAAAAAAAACGGGACAAGCCAAAAAAACGGCCGCGCGCAGACCGATCGCTGCGGAGCGCATCCGGTTCAGGAGCGTCCAAGCAAAGCAGCCCCCGGATCGGTCCGAGGGCTAGTGATTCGTATTCACTTGGGCGATATGCCGGCCCAGCTTCTTCAAGAGCGAGGTTAGCTGCTCCTGCTCCTCCGCAGCAAGCACCTCCATAAGCTGGTGCAGGGCCTGGGCATGCTTGGGGAAAATGTCCTGCATCAAGGCTGTTCCCTGTTCCGTCAGCTCGGCATAAATGACGCGGCGATCCTGCACGCATGGGCATCGCTTCAAATAGCCCTTCTTCTCGAGCTTATCGACGACATAAGTCATCGTTCCGCTGGCGAGCAGCACTCTGCCGCCAATCTGCTGGATCGGAGTGGGGCCTTTATGATGAAGGAGCTCCAGAACCGCAAATTCGGAAGGGTTCAGTTGATAGCGCTTCATGTCCTGCTGGGCGAAATCCATCAGCGACTTCGATGCCCGCGACAGGACGACGAATAGTTTCAAGGATTGATCGACACTCGCCGCTCCGCCGCCGCAACTTTCCTTTTCGCTCACTCGAATCGTTCCTTTCCTTCAAAATGAATGTCATTCTTCCCTATAGTAACAGATTCACCTCGATAACGATAATATCCGTTAATATCTTGAAATCGAGATGAATAATATCATGCCACACCGCGCATGTCAACGCATCAAACGGCTAGGCGGTCCACAATCTAACGGGTAAGGAAAGATTGTCCGGTACAGGGGGGAACCGCCTTGGAACAGCTGACAGGACGCGCCAAGAAGGTCCAATGGTCCGATGAAGGCACGGAAAATATTCAGATATTGAAGCAACCTTCTTCACCTCGAAGGCGGAAGCCATCGAATCGATGGATGAAGCGCTGGAGCTGCTGCTGAACGCCTATACGCTGCTCATTACGCATCAGACCTCGTTCGTCATCGCGATCGAAGCGATGCAATGGGACAAGCGGGACATACAGGAGCCGGATGCGGAATCGGTCGTGCGGGGGCCGCGCGAAGGATTCGTGGAAAATCTGCAGACGAACATGTCGCTGCTTCGCCTTCGCATCCGTACGCCGAGCCTCAAGATGGAGACGCTGAAAAAAGGGCAGATGACGAAGATCGCGATCACGTTCGCCTATATCGAGGGCGTGACGACCGAGCAGCTTATTGAAGAGGTGAGGCGGACGGGGCAGGATTACATGGCCGCAATTAAGCATGCTGTTGTATTTGATGGTCGGAGCGACTTCGGTGCTGGCGCTGCCTGCCTTTTCCGCGCAGTTCGCGAAGCACGATATGTGGATCTCCCCGTTCATCGGCTCGTTAACCGGCTTCTTCACCTTGGCGGTAGTGCTGAAGCTGCATTCATATTATCCGGATCTGACGCTGGTGCAGCAGGCGGAGCTTCTGCTCGGGCGGCGGCTTGGCGGAGCGGCCAACGTCATCGTCCTCGCTTTTCATCTGGCACGGCACCGGCTTGATTACGCGCGAATACGGGGAGTTCATCGTCGGTTCGGTCTTGATCCGCACGCCCCACCCGGTCGTTGTCTTCTGCTTCATCTTTGTTTGCGCGGTGGCGATTCGGGGCGGCATCGAGGTGATCGGCCGCTTCTCCATGCTGATTGCGCCGGTGTTCCTCGGATTTATCGTCGTCGTCCCTCATATGCTGATTCCGAACCTGGATCTGATGCAGACGTTCCCCGTGCTGGAGCATGGGTGGAAGCCGATCTGGAAAGGCTCGATTCTGCCGTTGACCTGGTTCATGGAGTTCGCGCTGGCCGGCCTCATTCTCCCCTTCGTCAAAGGGAACCGGAGCAAGTGGAAATGGGGCAAGTCGGCCGTGGCGCTGATGCTGTTCACGATGGTCGTCACTAATTTGACCTGTCTCTGGTTTTTCGGGACGCTGACCTCCATGTTCACGTTTCCTATCTTTGCCGCTTCCCGCTATATCAGCCTGGGCGATTTTTTCGAGCATATGGAAGCCATCATTATGGTGCTGCGGGTGCTGAGCGGCTTCGTGCAGGTGATTACGTGGTACTATATCCTGGTCATCGGCACCGCGCAGTGGCTCAAGCTGGAAGACGACCGTCCGATCGTGTTTCCGATCGGCCTGCTTATGGTGATCATGACTTTTTGGATTACCGATAATATGCAGGACATGATCGACTTGTTCATGACGACCGAGCCTCTCCTCCACGGTGCAGGTTGTCTATCCTGCGCTGCTGCTCGCTCTGGCCTGGTTGAGGCAGAAGGGGAAGGACCCGGCCGGCGACAGCGCTGCCGCTACGGTTCGGGATAAGGCGAAGGACCGCGTCGGGTAAAGGCGAGCGACAAGGCAAGCAGGGCGAGCAGCAGGGCCAGTCCGAGCGAGGTATAAAAGATAGACGGCGCAGACTGCTGCTTCACGGCGATAGCGGCGTACGCCCAGACGAACATGAGCACGAAGAGCGGATCGCGGTTCGGGCCTCCGACAACCCAGGCGAACAGCGCGCCGGCGGCCAGCAGCAGAAGCGCCCAGGTCTCGTCCCCGCGCCCGAATCCGTCCCATCCCGCATTGGTCAAGACAACGGCCGTATTCACGAGCAAAGCGGTGCTTACCCAGCCGAAATAGATGCTGAACGGCAGGCGCACCCACAGCCGATCCGCCGCCGGCAGAGCTCCATGCCGCCGGGTGCGGGCGTAGAGGAACAGCAGGCTGAGGAATAAGCCGGCCATCGCAAGGATAGACAGCCAGATGCGATCATACCTATAGTGCCACAGCAGAATCCAGGCGATATTGAACAAGCAGCTGATGATGAAAAGCGGCCCGATGGCTTGCAGGACGGGCTTGGACTGGTTGGCGGTGCGCGCCTGATAGACGGCATACCCGATCAGCAGCGCATAGATAAGCATCCAGATGCCGAAGGCATAGCCGGCAGGCGTAATCAGCGTAGGGAACCTATCGGAAATGCCGCCGGTCGTCTTGCCGTTCAGGGGCACGAACTCGGCCAGGGCGTTGACGGCGATCATCGCGGCCAGCGCGAGGATGTTCCACCAGCGGTAGCGGGACATGGCGCTTCCTCCTTGTACACGTTATAGTGGTTGAACGTACTTATATTACAGAATATAACCGAAGCCGCCCGAAAATAACGGTGTTGTCCCGCAATCTTTCAATTTTGTCAGCTAGTACCGAAAAGGGCGGCCGGATGATGCCGGAACGTCACTGCGCGGCGTCCGGATAAACGAACAAGACCCTGAATTCTCTGCCCGCTGGCACAGATTCAGGGTCTTGTTCTATCGGTTAGGCTCCGCCATGCTGCTTGCGGTACAGGTTGGGCGAGACGCCCTCCACTTTTTTGAACACTTTGCTGAAATACTTCTCGTCCTGATAGCCGACCATCTCTCCGACCTGGGCAATACGGAGATGGGGGTTCAACAGGAGCCGCTTCGCCTTCTCAATGCGGATGCCTGTCCAATAGTCGGACAGATTAATGCCGAACTGCTGCTTGAACTTGCGGGAAATGTATTCCCGGCTGACATAGAACCGCTCGGCCATATCCTGCAGCGACAGGTCCTCATTGTAGTGCTGCTCCACGTAGCGGGCGATGTCGAAAATAATATGCTGCTCCCGGCCCTGCCGGGCGGACAGGGCATCGGACAGGCGCTGCAGCGCCTCCAGCCAGTGCCGTTCCCATTCTTCCCAGGTCAGGCCGTCCCGATCCGCCAGCTGACGGAGCGGATCCTCGGCCTCCAGCCTCTCCAGCAGGCCGGAGGCGATTGCGCTGTCCGGGGCGGCTTCCTGCACGAGGCGGGTGCGAAGCGCCTCCCATTCCTTCAGGCACTGCGCCCGCATCGCCGGCGTCAGCACGCCGCGGCTGCGCAGCGGCTCGCTCCAGCGCCGGACGGCGGCCGCGAGCCGATCGGCCTGGCCGCTCTGCGCCGCCAGCGCCCAATCGTCCGCGGCGGCGGACAGCCGGACAGGCGCCGCGGCACCCGGCTCCGTTCCGTCCCGGAACGGATGCACCTCGATGCCGGCCTCCATCAGATTGCGCCGCGCCAGGGCTTCCTTGGCCTGCGCGTAGGCCGCGTTCAGGCCGGCGGGGAAGGGCTGGCTGCCGCTTGTCCCGAAGTGCAGCTTCCGCTGCACCGTCTGCACCAAGCCGGCATTGATGCGCTGGAGCAAGGCCTCCAGCTCGGCGGCGTCCTCCCACAGGACGATCGCCAGCTCGCTTCCGGCGCTCCAGTAGCGGAACGCCGCGCCCCGCACGCGCCCGGGCGGGTTCACGAAATCGGCGGCAATGTTGACCAGCGTGTAGAACAGAAGCTGGACATCATCGCCGAATTTGCCGCGGAATTCGCGGCTTCCCGCCGGCACGCGGGCGATCGCGAGCCGGATGCGGGAGATGCCGGCCGGGAGGCCGAATTCCGACGCCAGCCGGCGGACGTTCGCTTCATACACCGCCGGATCGTCGAGCAGGCTCGACCAGAGCTTCTCCGAGACGAGCGGCTTGAACTCGTTCACCTGCATGCGCTGCATATGGCTGGCCTGCCGTTCCGCCTCCTCGTGCCGCCACGCCTCCACGGCCTTGGCGACCGCTTCATTGATCGCCTCCGGATCGATTGGCTTCAGAATATAGTCGATGCCGCCATGCTGCAACGTATGGCGCACGAGCGCGAAGTCGTCGTGGCCGCTGATAGCGATTACCTTGCAGGCGGGCGCATGGCGGCTGATCCATTCCATCACCCCGGTTCCGTCGAGCCGGGGCATCATCATGTCCGTTATGACGATCTGGGGCTTGCGGGCGGCCAGCAGCTCGATCGCCTGTTTGCCGTCCTGCGCCTCGCGGATCGCCGTGATCCCGTGATGCTCCCAGTCCACCAGCAGCCGGATCGCCTCGCGGACATGCTTTTCATCGTCAATGATTAACACTTCCATTCGAGTCTAGCTCCCCCTTGATGAGTATCGTGATGCGGGTGCCGTGCGGCTCGACGGCCTCGATCCGCAGCTTCGCCTTCCCGCTGCTGAACAGCTGCAGCCGCGTCAGCACATTGACGAGGCCGATGCCGGACGAGGTCTCGTCGGCTGCGGCGCCGCGCCACAGATCGTGGCTCGTGCGGATGCCGAGCCGCTCCGGATGGACCTTCGCCAGCCGTTCATTCAGCTCGATTCGCCGCTGCAGCGGCATGCCGCGGCCGTTGTCCTCGACGATAATCTCGATCCTTTCCGTCTCTTCGCCATCGGCAGGACGGCTGACAATCCGGCTGGCAATCCGCAGCCAGCCGCCGGAGCGCTCCTGCTCCAGCCCGTGCTTGAAATAATTCTCGATCAGCGGCTGGAGCGTCATCTTCGGCACGGACAGATCCAGCGTGCCCGGATCGAGCTCGAAGCGCGCGTCGAAGGCGTTCTCGAACCGCTGCGCCTGGAGCTGCAGGTAGGCCTTCGCATGATCGATCTCCTCCCGTAGCGTCACGATGCTCTCCTCCGTATACATGCTGTAGCGCATCATGCGGGCGAGCGCGGTGACGAGCTTATAAATCCGGGGCGCCTTGTGCTGCAGCGCCAGCGTGCCGATCGATTGCAACGCATTGTTCATGAAATGCGGATTGATCTGCGCCTGCAGCGCTTTCAACTGATTCGTCTTGTTCGCGATCTCGAGCTGGTACTCGCGCACGATAAGATTGTTAAGCCGGTCCACCATATTGCGGAAGCGCTTGGATACGACGCCGATCTCGTCATTGCCGGAAGGCTGGATGTCGACGTGCAGATTGCCGGTCTGGACCTGGCTGATATAGCGGACGAGCTGGCGGATCGGCCGGGTAATCCGGAACGACACGATTATCGTCGCGATAATGATGACAACGAGCGATAGCGCGATCAGCAGCATGTTGACGACGGCGGCCCGGTTCGCTTCCTCCAGCAGCACATGCTTCGGAATGATTTTGATCAGCGTCATATTGACCAGCGGCGTCTCGACCCGCTCATGAACGAAGAGAGAGCCGTCCGCTTCGTTGCTGCCGCTAGGCGATGCCAGGAACGGGGCAAGATCGTGTCCGGTCTCCTGGAACGGGCGCCCGATTGCCTCCCGATCTCCTGAATAGAAAATGACGCCTTCGTCATCGACCAAATAGAACTGCTCCTTGTCCCGGGCGTAAAGCTGCTCCGCAATCCGCGACAGCGCTTCCAATTTGACGTCGATGGACAGGTAGCCGAGCCGCTCGCTTGACGGCATGCGGTAGATGGGACGATGAAGCGTGAACACTTGAACGCTCGGGAAATAATAAGGCGACGCGTTGAAGCCGTACATTCCGCTCAGATGGGTCGGCTGCATGCTTATCCCCTCCTCCGCATAGCGGCGGACGTTCTCGTCGAGCGCGACGTCATGCATGCGCCGCGGCAGGCTTTGGATGACTAGCGTCGCCCGCTGCTGCTTGTTCCGGTATAAATAGACCTGCCAGATGTCGCCCATCGCGGCGGCGATATTTTGCAAGGAGACATAGGTATTCGCTTCCGCGGTGTAATCGTCGTAACCCAACTCGAGCTGCCGGAAAAATTCATGATCCGTATAGACCGCCAGCGACGTCCGGTTCAAATTATCCAGCAAATTGCCGAGATTGGTCTTCCCCTGAAACATAAGTTGGCGGTTCTCTTCGATGGCCCGCCGCTTCAATGAGTCGGTCGTATAGCTGTAAGACACGACCATCGTCGCGACCGTCGGCACGATCGCCGCAATGAGCATGAACAGAATAAGCTTGGTGCGGATGCTGTTCCAGCGCATGATGTTCAACTCCTCCGGTCACAGTGTACCCGTTCGGCCCGGGGCGGTCAATATATTGCACCTTTTCGTTCACCACCGGCGGTGGCAACCGCTTTCAAAGGACGTCATACTAGAGATATTCCTGAACACGAATATTACTCATGACATGAAAAGGGGAGAGGCGAATGTCGCGCAAAACATGGTCCCAAGTCGGACAACAGCTTTTTTTCATCGGCCCGGCGGCATTCTTTTTTACCGTTATCGTCGTCTTTCCGTTCCTGCTCGGCATGTACTATTCCTTCACCGATTGGAATGGAGTGTCCGGGTCGGTAACCTGGGTAGGACTCGATAATTTCAGACAAATTTTCGCGAAGGATTCGGATTTTTTCCCGGCCTTCTGGTTCACGCTGCGGTTCACGGTGGCGGGCATCGTATTGACGAACCTGATCGGCTTCCTGCTCGCTTACGTGCTCACGAAGCCGCTCAAGCTGCGCAATGCGCTGCGCACCGTTTTCTTCATGCCGAACGTCATCGGCGGCCTGCTGCTCGGCTTCATCTGGCAGTTCATCTTCGTCAAGGGCTTCGCCGCTATCGGCGAGCTGACGGGCATCGGCTTCTTCAATCTGCCGTGGCTCGGCGACGAGACGACGGCGTTCTGGGGCATTATCATCGTCTTTGTCTGGCAGACGGCCGGTTACTTGATGGTGATCTACATCGCGGCGATGACGAACATTTCGAAGGATGTGCTCGAAGCGGCCGAGATTGACGGCGCTTCCCGCGGGCAGGTGCTGCGCCACGTCATCGTGCCGCTCGTCATGCCGGCGGTGACGGTCTGCTTGTTCCTCGCCATCTCCTGGTCGTTCAAAATGTTCGACCTGAACCTGTCGCTCACGAAGGGCGGCCCGTTCAAATCGACGGAATCGGTCGCGCTGAACATTTATCTGGAGGCGTTCCAAAATAACCGCTACGGTCTCGGAACGGCCAAAGCGCTTCTGTTCTTCGTTATCGTCGCCGTCATTACCCTGATTCAGGTGAAAATCACCAAGAGCAAGGAGGTGGAGAGCTGATGGAATCCGCGCGCAAATACGGCGTACGTCTGCTCCTGACCGAAGGACTGATGGTGCTGGCCGGACTTGTCTTTCTGGTTCCGTTCTATTTTTTGCTGGTCAATTCCGTCAAATCGTTCGGCGATCTGCTGAGCAATGCCGCAAGCTGGCCCGTCTCCTTCGAATGGGAGAACTACCGCAAGGCGTGGGAGATCACGCAGTTCCCGCAGGCTTTCGGGAATTCGCTCCTTGTGACGGTCGCCGGCATTCTGCTTATCGGCCTCTTCAGCGCCATGGCCGCTTACCGGATGGTGCGGCATAATTCCCGGTTCAACCGGATCCTGTTCATGGTGTTCGTCGCGGCGATGGTCATTCCGTTCCAGTCCATCATGATCCCGCTGGTCAAGGTCACGGGGACCTTGCATCTGATGGACAGCATCTGGGGACTGCTTATCTGTTATCTCGGCTTCGGGGCGCCGCTCTCGATCTTCCTGTTCCACGGCTTCGTGAAGTCGGTTCCTGCGGAAATTGAAGAGGCGGCGGTTGTCGACGGCTGTTCTCCGTATGCGGTCTTCTGGCGGATCGTGCTGCCGCTGCTGAAGCCGATGTTCGTCACGGTGGCGATTCTGAACAGCTTGTGGATCTGGAACGACTATCTGCTTCCGTCCCTCATGCTTCAGAGCGCGGAGCTGCGCACCATTCCGCTGGCGACCTATGCGTTCTTCGGGCAGTACACGAAGCAGTGGGATTTGGCGCTCCCGGCGCTCGTGCTGGGCATTACGCCGATCGTCGTCTTCTTCCTGGCGATGCAGCGCTATATTATCGAAGGGATTACGGCCGGATCGGTCAAAGGGTAAGATACATGCCTCAATCGGTATGTCATGACCATAAGCCGCAACGCGAGACGATCCTGTGCTTCAATGGTCAATGAATTGCACCTGTTCGGTCAATTCTCTCGGTGTAACCGTTTGCAAATAGAGCCTATACTGGAGAGGAATCAAGCGGCTGTCGCCGCCGCTGGCGGCGGACCGTCGGCTTTCTTAGCCTTTATCACACGGATATGCTACACAACCGCAACAAAATCAGGTATACACATAAGGGGAGGTCTGGCAAATGAGACGAATGGCACAATGGTCGCTGGTCATGCTGCTGGCGGTATCGGTGATGCTCGCGGGCTGCGGAGCGAAGGACGCGGGCGGAGACGCTTCCTCCGCATCCGGGGCGGAGGGCGGCAAGCAGGACGTGAAGACGGTGAAGATTTTCCAATTCAAGGTGGAAATCGCGGAGGCGCTGAACCGGCTGAAGGGGGAATTCGAGAAGGAGCATCCGAATATCAAGCTCGATATTCAGACGGTCGGCGGCGGAGCCGATTACGGCGCCGCGCTGAAGGCCAAATTCGCGGGCAATGACGCGCCCGACATCTTCAATAACGGCGGCTTCCAGGAGCTGACGACCTGGTTCGAGCATCTGGAGGACCTGTCGGATCAGCCGTGGGTGCAGGATGTGCTCCCGCTCGCGAAGGAACCGATGACCAAGGACGGCAAGCTGTACGGCATGCCGATGAACCTGGAAGGGTACGGCTTCATTTATAACAAGGATCTGTTCGCCAAGGCGGGAATTACCGAACTGCCGAAGACGCTGGCCGAGCTGGAAGAAGCCGCGAAGAAGCTGCAGGCCGCCGGCATTACGCCATTCGCCAACGGCTATCAGGAATGGTGGATTCTCGGGATTCATAACTTGAACGTCGCTTTTGCGCAGCAGCCGGACACCAATGCCTTTATTCAGGGGTTGAGCGGCGGCAGCGCGAAGTTCAAGGGCAATCCGGAGTTCGAGAATTGGGTGAACCTGCTTGACTTGACGGTAAAGTACGGCAACAAAAACCCGCTGACGACCGACTATAACACGCAGGTGACGCTGTTCGCCAAGGGCGAAGCCGCCATGATGCAGCAGGGCAACTGGACCCAGGTTCAGATCGACGGCATCGATCCGAACTTGAATCTCGGGGTGCTGCCGCTGCCGATTGACAATGACGCGGCGAAGAATGACAAGCTGCTCGTCGGCGTGCCGAACAACTGGGTCATCAACAAGAATTCCAAGGTGAAGGAAGAAGCGAAGACGTTCCTGAACTGGATGGTTACCTCCGATATCGGCAAGCAGTATATTGCCAAGGAGTTCAAGTTCATCCCGGCCATGTCGACGATCGACGCGACGGCGGAGGATCTGGGCGACATCGCGGGCGATGTGATGAAGTACAGCCAGGACAACCGCGTCCTGAGCTGGAACTGGTTCAAATATCCGGACGGCGCCACGCAGGAATTCGGGAACTCGATCCAGGCCTATATCGCGGGCAAGTCCGACAAGGATAAAATGTTCGATGAATTCCAAAAGGCTTGGGATAATCTGAAAAAGTAACTTGGACTGCTAACCGAACACAATGACGCCAGGGGCTGTTCCCGCTAAGGGAGCGGCCTCTCGTCTATAGAATGGACAGGTCCATATGGCCATCATATCTACCGATTTTTCTATTGATTTCGGAGTGAGGACAGAGACGCTTCCCATATGTGATCGAATCAAAATTACCTTATAGACTTTCGAAGTTTGATAATATACATTGGTCTTACAATTAAAGAAAGGGGAGAGGTTTTATGAAGAAAAGGGTATATGTTTTTGTTGTACTATTATTGTTTTTTTCTTTTTTTATCGTAAGGTGCAATAGTGGTTCAAAAACCATACAAGAAGCCACTAGCGTTGCATCGAGCGGTTAGTTCATAATCTAATTTCAATTAACATCAATATATGATATATATTTACATTTGCGATGTCCGCGCTAAGTCTAAAAAAGTCGAGCTGGAAACAGACCCTACGCGTTATCCATTATATGTAAAAATCGTTTTCGTTTGTCATTACGTCACAATCAGTCTCGGTTTCATCGACTTTGTTGCCTTTTTCGGACGTATCCCATTTCGCTTTGGTCGACCTCTAGATGTTCGAGTCGGCTTGCGGTTGAGTGCAGCGATCAAATTTTCCCATGGTTTTTCCGCATAGATGCGAATCAACTGGAGGAGGTCCCATGTCGACTTTTTACAGTCCAGTGTTAATTTAATCAGCAAACAGAGAGCATACGCGATTAAAGCAATATACATTTGGTTCCAAATCGCTTCGGCCGTATAACCGTGGGGTTTTACCAATCGAATATGCTGCTTGACCCATTTAAAAAACAACTCAATATGCCAGCGATTTCGATAAATCTCGGCAATTTGATGTGCGGATAAGTCAAATCGATTCGTTACAATTCGATAGGTACGCCCTTGGTCATCGTTAAACTCAATCAAACGCAGAACCGCTGGCAGCTCCGGCATCGTCACATCAGCATCAAGGATAAACCCATTCTGCCTTTTGGGGAGGTCTCTTTTTCTGATGATCGTTAACCGGCTCTTTTGCTTGACGCGGCAAACAAATTTAATCTTATCCTCTACCCATTTCTGAAAATGGTCGTATACCTGGTATCCTCGGTCCATCACGTAGGTCGCATCTTTATCCACTGTAAATTCCAACACGACTTCATGATCGGCTACATCTTTGGTTGAAGCGACGATCTTGTCTGGATACATCGTTTTGGAGTCCGCAACGACCAAGGAGGTGTGCATCTTCACGCCATGGCTACTTTTGGAACAATAGGACCATTTCGCGAGAATGGGAGGTAGTGTAATTCCCGATGAATCGATTAGCTTGAGTTTCCCAATACCAGGCGTAATGCCGCGTTTCCCTTTTGTAAGTTGCTTGATTCGATCAATGAGCGAGAAAAAGAGCGTCTGAAGATACTCCATAGGCAGCCGTTTCAGCTTCCGCGATAGTTGAGAAGCGCTTATGCTCTTGAGACCCAGAAGATCTTGAAATTCAGGATTAGCCGCTACATGCTCTGACATGACTTTGTATGAGTCTCGTTGCTGAAGCTGTGCCTCTACAAATAAGAGTGTCGAAGAGCCGACAAACAGCTTTTGGGCCCGGTACTCCAATGACTCGTGTCGAGTAGAATGGACATGTAACCATTTTAGGCATTGACAAATGACGTTATGATTCGGTACGTTATCCATAAGAAATCTCCTTTGTTGAGGCGTTTTATGGATAACGTTAGGGTAACTCAACAATAGGAGATTTCTTTATTTTTGTCCATGAATATAGTTCAATAAGTTACAAATATAGAGACTTATGGGATAGAAATTTTCGTAAAAAGATTGATGCAACGCTAGTGACAAGAAGCACTAAGCACATCACATCCAGAGCGGATAGATATTATCCATGAAGAAAACACGAAGCATGGGATTGTCGTATTTTACCATCAACTTAGTAACAATGATTTTTCAGTTGCTGTTGTAGAAAAAAGATTCGGTAACTATAAAGTTTATAGTGGAGCACAAGGAGATATTGATTTAACGTTAAATCGGTTTGGTTTTACGTATATGTCTTTTCCACCCATAGGAAAAACATCCTCCCCTATGTATTTTGGCCTTATTAGAAATCCAGAGATAACTCAAATCAAAATTATAGAAAAGAAACGAAATATTGAAGGGCAAGCTAAAATTATTGCGGGAAAAGATGCCAGAGTTTGGTTAATGGATATGGAGGGATTTGAGGGAACAGAATTTCAAATCATAGCGCTCTCTAAGGATAATAAGGAAATTGCGAAAAGAGATGACACTATATCTGCTGAAGTATCTGATGCCGATTATAAACCTATATAGGTGAATAGATAGAAACTGGATGCTGGGCTAAAAAAGATATAGTCCCCAATATTCAGTCTCCCAAGATAAAAATAAAAGCAAACGCTTTCAATTTTGTGATTTCTTTCACATATTTACCTTGGATATCTTTGGTAATATCCTTTTAAAGGATGATGTCACTAGTTACAGATCATGTAACTTTTGTTAAGACAGAGAATAATCTATACGGTGATGGATTTAAAACAAAGGGGGATTTAGTCCAATACTTAAGGGACAACCAAGTTTCAAGTGAACACCTTGGGGTGGATCTACGCTAAGCGGTACAAAATATTTATGGTTAGGGGTAGGAAATAAGACATTTAGAGTTTCTGATACAACACCTTGTTAAAGAGCTGCCGAAGCTGCGGTGACATCATCCATTGAAAGAAGAGTTAAGCAGTTTAAAGTCTTGCTTAGCTCTTCTTTCTTTTTGGGTCTAAGCTGTAAAACCGGCTAACTCTTCAAGGGGGGCTGGTTGAAATTAGAGATGGAACCAGCCGTGAATGAGGAACGGGACGCTTTCAGAAAAAAGCCGCTCCTCCCCAAGAGGGGCCAAAACGTTGAAAGAGCAAGTCAACTTGACTGATCCGGAAACTGGCACCCTGAAATGGGAGGGAAAACCGGAAGGCTTTCATAAATTGGAGTCGGGAAACATCGTTCCACGACACGAGCAGGATTTAAAGACTACAAGTCTGACACAAAACGATGTGCTGCCTGTCCACTATTGGACAACTGTGGCCCTCATCTATGATGGCGGAAACCACATCCCGTTCGACGCGGCTTCCGTTGCTCCAAAGGAAGATTTCAGTAGAGTCGGACCAGGCTCCGAGCAAAAAACAATTGACGATCGCCCTTCCTATTCTTATAATACCCATTAAACATGTTGGAATTATAAGTTATCAGGAGGACGGATCATGAACGAACAATCTTGGATTACATTGCGGGACTGGAATGTCTGCGCAAGCTGGGGCGTTGCCCTGCTGCTCGTCATTCTGCTGTGGTGGCTGGGGAAGAACAAGGTCGGCTTCGGCCTGCGCGTGCTGCTGGCGATGGCGCTCGGGCTGACGTTGGGGGCGCTGTTCGGTCCGGCGGCTTTGGACGTCAGCATTCTGGGCTCACTGTATGTCAGCCTCATCAAAATGGTGGTGATGCCGCTCGTCTTCGCCGCGATCATTACAAGCATCACGTCCGTTAAAGATCCGGCCGTCTTGAAAAAGCTCGGGACGAAGACCATTGCGCTCTTCCTGATTACGACCGCGATCGCGGCGGTTATCGGCCTGGGGACGGCGCTCGTCATCGATCCCGGTTCCGGGATCGCACAGAACGGCGATGCGGCGCAAGATTTCCAGGCGCGCGAGATTCCGAGCTTCCGCCAGGTGGTGCTTGATCTCGTCCCGTCGAACCCGATTAACGAGATGGGTGAAGGCAAAGTGGTGCCGGTCATTATATTCGCAGCCTTCATCGCCGTCGCCATCATATACGAAGGGACGCGGAACCCGGAGCGGGTGCAGCCGGTCCGCTCGTTTTTCCAATCGTTCTCTCATATTATGTTTCGCGTCACCAAATTCGTTATCCGGCTGACGCCTTACGGAGTGCTGGGACTCATGACATCGATGTCCGCGAAATACGGACTGTCCACCTTGAAGGAATTGGCGTGGTTCATTATCGCTGTCTATGCGGCGTGCCTCATCCATATGATAATTACGTTCGGATCGCTTGTCGCATTCGGCGCCCGCGTCAATCCGATCCGGTTTTTCAAGAAAGCGTACCCGACGATGGCGGTCGCCTTCACGACGCGCAGTAGCTACGCGACGCTGCCCGTCAACCTGGAAGTGATTACGAAGCGGATGAAGGTCTCGGACCGGATAGCCAGCTTCGTGGCGCCGCTCGGGGCGACGATTAACATGAACGGCTGCGGCGGCATTTACCCGGCCATCGTCGCCGTGTTCATCGCCCGGGTCTACGGCATTGATCTCAATATCGCCGATTACCTTCTCATCATCGGCGCCGCGACGTTGGCTTCCGTCGGCGTTGCCGGCGTCCCCGGCCCGGCCTCGATCTCGACGACGGTCGTGCTGGTGCAGGCCGGTCTGCCGCTCGAAGGCTTTGCTCTTGTGCTCGGCGTCGATGCGATCGTCGATATGGCCCGCACTACGGTGAACGCGACAGGAACGACCGTCGCCTCCCTGCTGGTCGCCAGCAGCGAGGGCGAATTCGACCGCGAGGCGTTCCATCGCGATCCGGACGGGGAGATTGACTTCAACACGGAATCGGCGCCAAGCCAAGGTACCGTATCCGTGTAACCTCGAATTGCAGAAAACAACAACGTTTGCGCTTTTGCAGAGGAAGCGTCAGTGATTTGCTCGAAGTCTATAAGGTCCCGACGAAAAAAACCGCCAAGCCGGTTAGGCCTGGCGGGTTCTTATACTGAATCAGGAGGCCGGGGCATCGGCAGAGCGGTGCGTGAATGGGCGGGATGGTCAAGCCTCTTCGCGTTCCGGATTCGGGCTGTGTCCGCTGACCCGCACGAGGAACTCCTGCTCTTCCTCTTGCTTCAGCGTCTGCTTTTGCTCCTGCACCGGTTCCTGCTGATGTTGCACATGCTGCTCTGGTTGCGGGTGGCCTTGTTGTACTTTTATTTCTTCTTGTACTTGTATTTGGTCTATCCGTTGAGTTTCTTGTACTTTTTGTATTTCCTGTACCTGTCGGGCATCTTGTACCTTTTGTTGCCCCTGCGGCACTTGTTCTGCATATTGAACATATTGGACTTGTTGAACATGTTGCACTTGCTGTATTTGTTGTGCTTGTTGCGCTTGTTCTACTTGTTGCCCCTGCTGTTCTTGTTTTTCTTCCTGTTCCAGGACGGCTTTCTCTTCCTTGTGCTGATCATGAATTTGGACCATCTTGTGTTCTGCCTTCCCATATCGCTGCTGTGCCAAATACATCGCATAAGCGATCGGGTACGTCAAGGCATTCCGGTACGCTTCCTTATCGCCGATCTTGCGGGATCCCGGCTCGGCTTCGGATTGACCTCCAGCAGCCATATTTTGCCGGCCTTATCTACAGCCAGGTCGATCCCGATCTCGAACAGGGAGCCGATCTTTTCTTCGATCACTTCGGTCAGGCGCTGCGCCAGACAACGGCATTCCTCTTCAATGGCCTTCGCCTGCTCGGTCCCAAAGTGCTTCTCCATGAACGGAAGGAACGGCAGCGCTGCACTGCCCCGTTGCCCCGCCAGATTGGAATTCGGGCTGCGCGGCGTGCCGACGCGGATAGCCATTCCTGTCGTCACCCATTCGCCCTCTCCGTTTTTTTGATGAAGGACGCGGGCATCGGCGGTTCTTTCGGGGAGAATCTCTGTATCTATGCCCTGCTGAAGGACAAATGAACCGTTGCGAATGCGCTGCGAACGGGTCCAATGCGCGAGCCAGCGAACGACCTCGCCCCGATGACGCAGCCGGACATTGCGCAAGCCGAAGCTTCGTTCCCGTCCCCAGACTTCATACCTGCCCTGCTTCGCCTGGATGCGGACGACGCCCATTCCGCCGGTTCCGTTGCTGGGCTTCGCATAGATGAGCGGATATTGGGCCAGCATGCTTCTCAGATTCCGTTCGGAATAAGGCAATGTCTTCGGAAGCCAGCGGGCGGTTCTTTCATCCTCGGAGAACATTTCCAACGCTTTGGACTTGAGCACGAATTTATCGTTGGCATAGGGGAAAAGCGAGCGGTTCCGCATAATGCGGAAGGCGGCGTTCCAATTGCTGCGTCTCCGGTCGATGACGATGTCAGGCCAAGGCTCCATCGCGGCAGTCCAGCCGAAACGGGTGAACTTGAACCCGCGAATCCGCTTTTGGCGGAGGCGGATGTCTGATTCATTGAATACATACACATTGGCCCCCAGCTTCCTGCCGATCTCCACCCATTGGCGGAAGACGAAGGATTCCGTGAACCGGGTGCCCCTGCGGTATGTGAAAATTCCAATTACCGGATGTCTCTGCTTCATCTGATATCACCTCCTTGGCCGAGAAAGCGGCGGCCGGGATTGTGACTGCGGTTCAATGCGGCACAGCTGATTCCGCTGCAGGTACAGCCCATGGGCGGGCTGTCCAAGTTGATTGCACGGCGGCTCCTTCCGTATGCGATCGTACTATAGCATATCGCTTGAACCGGAGAAGTGTGACTGTCTATTCAGGGAAAGCGGCAAATCTCTTACTATTCGAAATCGCCGATAGAATGCGATATAATAGACTCTCAATCTAGCAGCAAGCTGCGAGTCAAGATTGAGAGAGGGGATACTCGAATGAACCAGAACCGTATGGCCGTCCGGTGTCTAATCGCAGCATTGGGTGTAGCCCTCTTGCTTAGCGGTTGCCAGGCATCGAGCAGCAGTCAGGCGGGAGAGCCGCAATCGGGCCAGACCGAGGTTGATCCGGCCCTGACGCCATCCCCCGATCCTGATCATTCAGCGGAATCCGGGAGCGATACGGATAATGAAGGGGCCGTCGACGCCATTGCACAAATGAAGTCGGAATTCGCCCTGGCGAATACGGTGCAGGAAGTGGACGGACGAGCCGTCGTAACGAATGAAGAATCGATTATGGTTGTCGTGAATAAGGAGCGGTATTTGCCGGATGGATATGAGCCTCCGGATTTGGTAGAGCCGAATGTCAAGTTCTCGTTCGATGAGCCGCATGAGAAGCGCCATATGCGCAAGGAAGCGGCCGAAGCGCTGGAAGCGCTGTTCGCCGGCGCGGAGCAGGATGGCATCACGCTGAACGCCGTCTCGGGCTACCGCTCGTACCAGCGTCAGCAATCGCTGTTCAATCATTATGTCGAGACGCAAGGGAAAGAGTATGCTTCCCGCGTTAGTGCCGTTCCGGGAACGAGCGAGCACCAGACCGGGCTGGCGATTGACGTATCCAGCCCAAGCGTAGGCAACGTGCTGGAAGAGGTATTCGGCGATTCGGAAGAAGGAAAATGGCTTGCGGAACACGCCCATGAATATGGCTTCATCATCCGCTATCCGAAGGATGGCGAATCGATTACCGGCTATGTGTACGAGCCATGGCATATCCGCTATGTCGGGAAGGAAGCCGCTGACGCGATATATAGCGAAGGAACGACATTGGAGCAATTTTTGCAATAGCACTTCTTTATCACGATTCGGAAAAGAAAGCCGGAGATGGGTGACCGTCTCCGGCATATTTTATATCTTGGGCGGGCCCGGTCCGTCCGTTAGCGTTTGTCTGCTGCTCCGCTCGCACGGCACCGGCTGGCGGAGAAAGAGATCGGGGAGGCTCGAAGGAAACAGATGTAAAGCTTCTGTATATGAGCGAATGGGATACTCGATCATGCGGCCTAAAACAGAACCAGACGAGAGGATGCCTGAACGGCGCAAGCTTATGAGCGTATGGGATAATGGAGTAAAGGAAGCGAATAGGACGCTATGGGATAGCGGAACAAGGGACATAGAAACAAGAACACCGCCAGGACAACGGCGGGAATAACGCGAGCATATGAGCGAAGGGGATAATGGCTCAAAGGCGGCAAGGATGACGATACGCGGATAGGGAAGTAAAAGGCAGTCAATATAAGCATCCAGGCAAGGAAAGAGAAACGGCGCACGTAACGCAGAGAACCGGAGGAAGCTCCCCTTCCCCCGGTTCTCTATGCGTGCAGACTACTCTTTGGTGTACGGCTGCTCGTCACGGCGCTCGTCCGCCAGCGATTCGATGCTGTGGCGGCGGCGTTCGTTCTTCGCCTTCAGCTGCGCTTGCTCGCCTTCGCTTATTTCATCTGCATGCGCCGACAAATACTGCTCGCTCTCCCGCAGGTTCTCCACGGTATTGTCGATTGCATTCTGAATATGCGCTGCATTGTCCGCCCGGTTGTCCGGCTTTGGCATATGCAAGGCCTCCTTTGCCTTCCCGAGTATGGTGGACGCGACGCGACAAGACAGACGGACCCGAAGGTCCGCCTGAGCATGTCCGCGTTCGTGGCGTCATTTGATAAGTTGCATCAGCCGCCCGCTTTTTATGCTGGATGGCTGCCGGACTGGACGGGAAGAACAGGAACGCGCGATTCGCCCATTCTATGGCGCTGACGCAATGTCGCGCAGAGACAGGCCATTCTGAATTCCTTTGAGCCAGTCCTCATGATTGTAAGACAATATCTCTTTGCGCAAATCAAGCATCTTCCGATCCAGCTCGTCCACGGCTTTGGCCGCTTCCGTCAATTCCTTAATGACGTGAGAAGGCACCTGCTGCTCGAATTTATAATAAATAATGTGCTCCAGGCTCGCCCAGAAATCCATGGCCAGCGTCCGCAGTTGGATCTCCACATATATCCAGCGCGTATCCTCGAACAAGACCAGCGGCACCTGGACAATAATATGAAGGCTCTGATAGCCGTTCCCCTTCGGATTGGCGATATAGTCCTTGATTTCGGTAATGCGGATATCGTCGCGGGTCTTCAAATGATCGAGTATCAGGTAGATGTCTTTGACGAACGCGCATACGATCCGCATTCCAGCCACGTCATAGATCTTGTTCACAATCGAATCGAGGGTGAGCGGAAGGCCCTTGCGCTGCAGCTTGTTGAAAATGCTGCTCGGCTCCTTGAGACGTGTCTTAATATGCTCGATGGGCTCATAGCCGTTCCGAAGCTTCCACTCCGCTTGGATGACCTTGATCTTGGTCTCGAGCTCTTCCAGAGCCAACTGATACAATGTCGGGAGCTGCTTCACTTCTTCGTACTGCTTCATAATGATATCGGTCTGTGACATACGAATCTCCTCGTGTAATTGCGTAGTATGCAAGAGACATCGGCAAAAATGGATTACCGGATTGCCCGTATGCTTCTTCTATTGTAACGGATTCGGGGGCAGAATATCAAAGCACGCCCATCCGGCGATCGATGCCCAGCCGCTTCGGAATGGAGCCGCGCAGGCCGCGCAGGCTTGGCCAAAAAAGGCATCTCCTTTCCCATAGTAATCGCGGGTTCCTTCGTAGTATAATAAATCACCCCCGGTATATCATGGCTGATGCGGGCTTGCGGGGCGCCCGATTTGTGAAGCAGTTGTTGTACATGTTCTGTATCAGTTGCGCATACGTTGAACAAGAGGCTTGGTTCTGGAACCGGCTCTGCACGGCAACGGATCGCATGCCCGCCATGGAAGAACGGAGGGAGCATTACCCCGATTGTGTGAAGGGTCTGTTTCGATCCGCGCCGTCCTGTGTATAGGGGATAAGGGGCCATGTTCAACGGTGGGCATGGAAAGGGAGGGATTGCTTATGAACCGAATCTTGCAAAAGTTAAGGGAAGGCGCCAGCAAAGCATCGGAGAAGGCGCAAAATGTCATTGAAATCAATCGTTTGCAATCACAGATTGCGGCCCGGCGCAAAGAGATCGAGCAGAATGTGTATTTGATCGGCGAACGGGTATATGATGCCTATAAAAAGAAGGATTTGACGCTAGCGGAAGATGAGATTATGGCGCTTGGAGACGCCAACCTGCTGCTGGAAGAAGAGATCAAGCAGCTCGAATGGAAGGTGAGCGAGCTCCGCCATGAGAAGCGGTGCGAATGCGGAGAAGTGGCGCCGATAACGTCGAATTATTGCGCTGCCTGCGGCCGGAAGCTGCCAGAGGCGCCGGAGGCGCTGTTCGAAGAGGATGAGGAATGGGGCGAGGAGGAAGAGGAGACGAGAGTCTATGCCCATCATCCGTCCTCTGTCTCCGAATCGGCGCCCGCGGCGGAAGACGACGGCCGATGGGAGCCTTCGCAGCCGGAGGAAGACGAGGAGAGCGAGGAGGAAGTACGATACACGTACCATCCGGACCGCCTCCCGTCTCACCCGAAAAGGCAGAAGGAGGAATTCTCCATCCCGCCGCTGGAGTCCGGCCGGTCCGGACGGGAAATGAACATTACCGTCGGCGGCAGGCCGGTCGCGAGGAAGCCGGAGGAGCCTTCCGTCCGCCGCTGCCCGAACTGCAATTCCGCTGCAGAGCCGGAGGCGAAATGGTGCGAGCGCTGCGGCACGCCATTTATATGAACGGCTATGAACGGAGAAGAGCCGCGGGACGATTTGAAGGGGGTGTCTCACAGGCACTGCAAAATGATGGAGATGACGAGGTAACAGAGAATGTGGATGCGGGAAAAACGGCGGCGCAACTGGTGGAAGATGGATGAAGCAGTGAAATTCTGCGTGGATGCATCAATTTCTGCTCTTTAAGCCGCTATTTGATGAAATTCCTGCAAAATTACCACTAGCGTTGCATCAATCTTTTTACGAAAATTTCTACCCCATAAGTCTCTATATTTGTAACTTATTGAACTATATTCGTGGACAAAAATAAAGAAATCTCCTATTGTTGAGTTACCCAAAGCGTTATCCATAAAAACGCCTCAACAAAGGAGATTTCTATGGATAACGTACCGAATCAAAACGTCATTTGTCAATGCCTAAAATGGTTACATGTTCATTCTACTCGACACGAGTCATTGGATTACCGGGCCCAAAAGTTGTTTGTCGGCGCTTCGACACTCTTATTTGTAGAGGCACAGCTTCAGCAACGAGACTCATACAAAGTCATGTCAGAGCATGTAGCCGCTAATCCTGAATTTCAAGAACTGCTTGGACTCAAGAGCATAAGCGCTTCCCAACTATCGCGGAAGCTGAAACGGCTGCCTATGGAGTATCTTCAGACGCTCTTTTTCTCGCTCATTGATCGAATCAAGCAACTTACAAAAGGGAAACGCGGCATTACGCCTGGTATTGGGAAACTCAAGCTAATCGATTCATCGGGAATTACACTACCTCCCATTCTCGCGAAATGGTCCTATTGTTCCAAAAGTAGCCATGGCGTGAAGATGCACACCTCCTTGGTCGTTGCGGACTCCAAAACGATGTATCCAGACAAGATCGTCGCTTCAACCAAAGATGTAGCCGATCATGAAGTCGTGTTGGAATTTACAGTGGATAAAGATGCGACCTACGTGATGGACCGAGGATACCAGGTGTACGACCATTTTCAGAAATGGGTAGAGGATAAGATTAAATTTGTTTGCCGCGTCAAGCAAAAGAGCCGGTTAACGATCATCAGAAAAAGAGACCTCCCCAAAAGGCAGAATGGGTTTATCCTTGATGCTGATGTGACGATGCCGGAGCTGCCAGCGGTTCTGCGTTTGATTGAGTTTAACGATGACCAAGGGCGTACCTATCGAATTGTAACGAATCGATTTGACTTATCCGCACATCAAATTGCCGAGATTTATCGAAATCGCTGGCATATTGAGTTGTTTTTTAAATGGGTCAAGCAGCATATTCGATTGGTAAAACCCCACGGTTATACGGCCGAAGCGATTTGGAACCAAATGTATATTGCTTTAATCGCGTATGCTCTCTGTTTGCTGATTAAATTAACACTGGACTGTAAAAAGTCGACATGGGACCTCCTCCAGTTGATTCGCATCTATGCGGAAAAACCATGGGAAAATTTGATCGCTGCACTCAACCGCAAGCCGACTCGAACATCTAGAGGTCGACCAAAGCGAAATGGGAGACGTCCGAAAAAGGCAACAAAGTCGATGAAACCGAGACTGATTGTGACGTAATGACAAACGAAAACGATTTTTACATATAATGGATAACGCGTAGGGTCTGTTTCCAGCTCGACTTTTTTAGACTTAGCGCGGACATCGCAAATGTAAATATATATCATATATTGATGTTAATTGAAATTAGATTATGAACTAACCGCTCGATGCAACGCTAGTGCAAAATTACATGATGTTCATCGATTTTTGTCTTTTATCGATTGGATAGTCAGAAATTGATGCCGTTTTGCAGGATTCCCTGTAACGGAGTACACGTCATAAAGGAAAGCTGCCGTTTTGCAGTTTTCGGCGAGTCGAGCTTTGAGAAGCAGGGGGGGCTGTCTCACTGTAGTGAAATACTACTTTTGGGACACCCCCTTTTTTTATGCACTGTCGACAAATAGCGACGGTATTCGATGAAAAAATCTCCGGATTGAGTTACAATGACAACAGGGAAGGCCAGGTGAACAGCCTTGGTATCTGACAGATGTATTCGTAGAGTGGGAGGCTGGCCTGATGGAAGGACTCGTATCGCATTTGCGAGCGCTCGGGTTCACGGAAATGGAAGCAAAGATTGTTGTAAGTTTGTCTGAGCAGGGCGCAATGACCGGATATGAAATCGCCAAAAAGCTGGGGGTATCCCGTTCCAACGTCTATGCCGCGCTGCAGCGCCTCGTCGATCAGGGCGTCATCCTTCACCGCAAGGGAGATCCGTCACATTATGCGGCCCTGCCCGCGGAAGAACTGACGAAGCTGCTGGCGACCCGCCTGGAGACCTCGCTGCGCTATGTGGAGAAGAATATGCCTGCGGCGGAGGCGGACGGCAGCTCCTTCTACAGTATCGAAGGGGAGCGGGCGGTATCGGATACGATCAAGCGCACGCTGCATGATGCGGAGCGGGAGATTATCGTCGATGTATGGCCTGATGAAGCGGCCGAGCTCCGGGAGGAGCTGCTCCTGGCGGAAGCGCGGGGAGTGAAGGTGCTGTGGTCGATCGCCGGCCACGAAGGCCGGACGACCGAACGGATTTGGCCGATGTCGGGGAAGGTGGAGAGCGAGCCGCGGCATTTCGCTTTTGTCGTCGATCGGCGGGAGACGCTGATTGGGGCGCGGGGCAGCGGCCATGCCACCAAAGCGCTGCTGACGGAGCACCCGGCCGTGACGCGCCTCGTTCTGAGCCATTTCCTGCAAGAGGCGGTGCTGTATGAACTGGAGCGGGAGATGGACCTGAACGGCCAGCGGCGCTTCAGCGAACGGATAGAGGAGATTATGGCTAAATATTTTGACTAATTTTCGAACTTTGTGAAAAATGAAACAAATTCCTGAAACGTGAATCAGCTCATTGCGTATGGATCAAGATAGAAAGAAATGTGATGCGTCGCTCTGCCAGGCCAAGCTTTCAAGGGAGCGTGATGCGCGGTGCATCGGGCGTGGCGCGACGGGCAGTCTACCATCTGGATGGAACCAAGCCGGGCGACAGCATAGAGGAGGAAGTCAGATGGAGTGCATTGTTCATTTTGAAGCGGTACATCGCGGAGCGGGAGACATTGCGAAGCTGCGCGGGCTGATCATGACGGAGGAAGGGAAGAAGCCGACGCCGCCGGAACTCGAGGAGATGTTCCGGATGATGGGATATAACGTGCGCTGCACGGATAAAGACAGTCTGATTTTCACGCCGAATACGAGCGATGGCGATATTGAAGAGATTCGCGTCAAGAAGCTGGATATCGGGGAGGAATCCTACACCCCGGACATGCAGCTGCGCGCCATTGCCGAACAATTGATGAACAAGCCGAACCGGCCGATGTAACGGAGCGGGAGCGGACTTGTCCGGCAATGCGTTCGAATGAATAGAAGCAAGGCCTTCTTCCCGGACATGCGGTGATACGCATGGAGAGAAGAAGGCCCTGCTTCCTTCCGGCCGCTTACGCGCGTGCGCCGGACTCGTCCAGCATGGACGTGCAATGTGCGCAGCGTACGGCTTCCTTCGGAATCTCCGAGAGGCAGTACGGGCATTCCTTCGTTGTCGGCTCCGCCGGCGCTTCCTCTGCCTTCTTCCGGCGGTGCAGGATATTGGTGCCTTTCACGATTGAGAAGACGCAGAAAGCGACAATCAGGAAATCGATGATGACATTGATGAATTGGCCGTAGGCAATGACGGCAACCCCGGCTTCTTGCGCTTGGGCAAGCGACAGGGAAGAGACGGGTTGTCCATTCACGACCAGATCCGGATCGAGCGGAATGAACAGATCCTTGAAGTTCATGCCGCCCAACAGCTTGCCGATCGGCGGCATGATGAGATCGTTGACGATGGAGGTGACGATTTTGTTGAACGCGCCTCCGATGATCACCCCGACGGCGAGATCGATAACGTTGCCCCGAACGGCGAATTGCTTGAACTCTTCAAAAAAAGAGCCTACTTTTGATTTGGCCATCCGATATTATTCTCCTTTCCTATATAAACTGCCTGTCCGGATGATGCCATAAGGCCGGCATCATGGCAGCAGGCGCAGCGCGCAGCTCAGCGTGAGCGCTGCGGAATCATCAACTGCAGCTTGCCCGGAGCGGCAGCGGCGTGCAGAGGGGTCGCGGAGACGCGCTCTCCGTCCCCGTATGTCCAGCGGCGGACCGCGGAGCGGATGCCTATCTGCCGGCCGCGCAGCATGGTAACATACGGAAGCGTCCGATGGCGTCCCGAATAGACGGTCGGGAAGAGCCGCAGCAGTTCCCAGCGGCTGCAGCCGTGCACGACGCAGACGTCCAATAGACCGTCCCCGGCTTCCGCATCCGGACAGATCGGGATGCCGCCCCCGTAATAGGGGGCGTTGGTAATGGCGGCGAGCCAGACGTCCTTGAAGGAGCGGTCAGCGCCATCCACGACAATGTCGGCGTCTGCCGGCCGGAATCGGAATAAGGTGCGGAGCATGCCGTATACATACGCAAGCGAGCCGATGCCAAGACGGTTGAACCACCTTTTATAACGGCTCGCATTCACGTATTGCGCCACGTCGGCATCGAATCCGGTGGCGAGCGCGGTCAGCGTCCATTGGCCGTTCGCATAAATCAGATCGACGATGGACCGCTGTCCATGGAGAATCGTATGCAGGGCCTCCAACGGATCCGTCGGGAGGGAGAAGCCGCGCGCCGTATCGTTGCCCGAACCTGCGGGGATAATGCCCAAGGTTGCTTCCGTGCCGACCAGCAGCGGCAGCAGGCGGTGAATGGTGCCGTCTCCTCCGATCACGACGTCGAGAGCGCTGGGATTGCGCTCTACATATTGCCGGACCGCCTCCTCCGCTTCTTCTGCCGTCCGTGTAATACTGGAGTCGTGAGGGATGTCGAATCGCCGCAGACAGTTCTCTACGCTGCGCCAGATCCATATACCTCTTCCGTTCCCCGCATTTCGGTTCACCACAAACAGCATCATGCTCTCTCCTATGTCCATTCGAGTCCAACACGATGCTGGACTAGGGTCAACTATGATTCTCTTATCATAGCAAAACAGCGATGATTTGCGTGAACTTTTTGCAAGGAAGTTCCCGGCAACGGGCAGGAAAAATAAGGGATTCGTCGAATGGATCGAATGGGCTATCGTAATGATGGACTGTTATCGTCAAAAAGGATTCCAGGGAGGCTGCTGCCGCATGTCCATGTTCAATCGTTTCTTGGCAAGCGCGATGTACGGAGGAAGCCAGGTTGATACCTTGCTGGAGCGGGGGCGCTATGCGCCGGGCGAGCAGATGCGCGGCATCGTGAAGCTTCGCGGCGGCCCCTTGTCCCGAAGAATCGAAGGGATTCACTTGATTTTGCAGACCGATTATGCGGAACCGCACCTTCCGCAAGGCATGTCGAGGGCCTGCACGCTGAGGCGTTATCCCGTCTGTTCCTATGTGAGCGTGGACCCGCTGGAGACGAAGGAGCTTCCTTTTTGTATCCGGCTTCCGGCCCATTTGCCTTTGACTATCGGAGAGACGTCCGTCTGGCTGCAGACGGTGATGGAGAACGGGGAAGCGAGGGAGCCTTCGGATGAGGATCGGATTGACGTGATTCCGAGCGTGGAGCAGAGCATCGTCATCGATGCGGTGAATAGACTGGGCTTCCGGCTGCGAAGCGTTCACTGCCTCCCGTGGGATGGAAACGGTTTCTCTTCGTTCATGCAGCCGTTTGAATTTGTCGCCGCTTCTTCCTTCCAAGAATTGATCTCCGGTTTGCGGCTTGTATTTTGGCGAGGGGCGGAAGGGATGGAGCTGTATGTGTATACGGAGCCGGCATGGGAAGAAATGAGGCTGAAGCCGCTCTCCGCTCCGCTCGATACCGATCATAGAATAAAGCATTACAATCTGTCGGATATGGAATGGCGGCTGCTGGGAGCGGAGGAGCTGGCGGAGGAACTGGCCGAATGGATTCGAACGCAATATAGATATGTAACCTGAAAAAGGAGGGGCCCGCAGGCCCCGGTACCCTCAATGTTATTTATCGCCCCGATCGATATGCTTGCGCGGATGCGTCTGCTTCGGCGGTTCTTCTTCCGCTTTGGGCACGAGCCGGGGATCGGTCCGGCCTTCATGGTGATTGTCGAACATGAACTCCTTCAGCTCCCACTCGGACGCGCCCAATTGCGGATCCGAGGGAAAGTGCTGGCCGCGGTGAAGCACTTCTTCCCGTCCCCATTCATTTGCGTATATGCCGTCCACCTCGACCCGATCGCGGGACATGGGATGCATCTTATATTGATTATGCTCCTGTTCTTTTGTCATCGGTGCGCAGCTCCTTTTCTTCAGCATCCGTCTGCTGCGAGGGCGGTGCCGTCGCGCAGGCTCTCTATTATAGATGCCCCCGCTCAACGAATTGTATCCGGGTCCGGATTCTTGCCCCGCTGCCTGCGGCGCGGGCGTTACCTTTCCGCGAACCAGCGGGAAGGGAACAGCAAATAAATAATGGAAATCGCGGCGAACAGGCCGGCGCTGATCCAGATGACCGTGCCGGCGGACGATGCGCTCGCGATGACGCCTCCGATAACGGGGCCGAGCAGCACCCCGATCCCTTCCACGGTGGAGAGCAGACTCCAGCCCAGACCTTTATTCCCCGGCGGGACATACAGCGCCAGCAGCGCGTTCCAGGCCGGCAGCACCGCGGAGTAGGATATGCCGAGCAGCACGGCCAATCCGTAAGCGAAGATGACGGACGGATAGAGGGACAGCGAGGCGAGCGCCAGGCCGAAGATGCCGAAGCCGATAATCAGGAACGGCTTGCGGCCGACGCGGTCCGACCATTTGCCCATCGGGACAAGCCCGAGCACAGTGAAGCCGCCGCCAAGGACGAGCAGCACCGAGTACTGCTGGCTCGAGAAGGAGAGCGCCTCCGCGGCGAAGGTCGGCAGTATCGGGACGAGCATGCTCGCGCCCAGGGTCTGGAGAATCATGCCCGGGAGAAGCGGCTTCATCGCCTTCACCTTCACCAGCAGGGCGTCCCACTGCTGCTTGAACGGAACGGGAGTTGCCCCGGGCAATTGCTGTCTGCCTCCCCTGATGAAGAAGCTGAGCGCCCACGCGATACCCGATAAGGCGAACAGCAGCAGATAGGCGGTCTGCGGGTGCTTGTCCACGATCAGGTTGAGCACGACCGGGCCTGCCCCCATCCCGACAAGCCAGATCATATAGAGAAATCCCATCTGCGCGGCCCGGTTCTCTTCCTTCACCTTGGTGAGGCATACGATCCATACCGGGGAGATGCCGACGCCATACAGGGCGGCTGCCGCGATGAACAGCCAGTCGCTTGAGCCGTAATAGAACAGGCCGATGCCCGTGAATGAAATCAATAGCCCGGCATTGATGATGAGCCGGGGGGAGAAGCGGTCAAGCAAATATCCAATCCCCATTTTCAAAATCGTATCCGTTAAATAATGAGCCGTAATGGCGGTTCCGATAATGGCCAGATTGATATGCAAAGTATTTTTTCCGTAAATAGGAATAAACGAAATCAGGGCCGCCCCCCGAACGAACTCCACAAAAAATAAAATAATAGCCAGCAACGCGATGTCTCTGCCTAATCCAAGTCCCCGTAATCCCTTCAAGCAAGTAACGCTCCTTTCCTAATTATCCCATTATAGCGTGTTCGCCAACCGCTTGCCAGCAAGCGGGACAGGGCGGCGTGATCCCGGCTTCAGAGCCCGGGCCCCGAAGGAGCCGGGGCCATTGCACAAAATGCGGAATAGCGCTTCATTTCCAGGGTGCCCGATTCGTTGGATGGCGTACATGAGCGGTGTGTTTTTGCTCTGCTTTCGAATATGTTATAATAGAGAAACGGTTGCGAATTTCCAGAAAGAGAAGCGATACGTCCAGGCTGTACTCCATTGCGGAGCATGTTCTACAACGCTTTTGGGAGGGAATTTTCATGGCAACGAAAGGTCACAACGAAGTGAAAGAAAGTTTGTTGGAGATGACTCGCATTTTCCGTCCAAAGAATCCGCGGAAGTTTGTGAGGGAGTATATCCGGAAGTACCGGATTATGGGAGGCTATGAAGACGAACTAACTCATCTTGTAGAGCTTGAGCTTGGCAAGATCGACACCAGCGTGTCGTAATTCACGCAGTCACGGCAGAGACGCAGGCAGATGGATGTATCGGCCGCGTGCAGGACGTGCGGCAATCAGGATAAGGCGTCAGTTCTTAGATATAGAGATAATGAAGCGCTCCGAACAGGTCGGAGCGCTTTTTTTGCGTCCTGCGGCGTGGCGCGGGCCTCACCGAATATAGCGGCGCAGATCTTCCCGGATGATATCCTGCACCGATTCCAGGGACTCCCCCGGATAGGCTCTCAACGCGTGAATCGATACCGAATTGAACAGATCCTTATTAGCGCTCGTGTAGACTTTGGCGATACTCGGGTCATGGCGCCGAATGGCCGTATTCACCGTATGCAGGAATTCATCGGACAGATCGTCCATCCGCTCCAGCGTCCGCATCGGGCTGTGCTTCGTTACCGCCTGGGGATTCTTCTTGTCGAACTTCCTGCTTGTCTCGTTCCGTCCCATGCCGTACTGCTCGCGGGTATCGTTGCCGCCGCGGCCCTTCACTCCGTTGGCTGTCCCTTCGAACGTCAGAGCGACATAGGCGGTGTCGTTCCATCTCAGCACATACCCGGCTGCGACGCCCTCCATGTTGCTGACAAGCGCGCTCAGCGGACGGTCGACATACAATGTGTTGGGACGATGCAATTCCGGGCGGTCGAACTGTTTCCGCTCCAGGCTGTTGCCTTTGGCGGTGTAATCGGGGGTAGCAATATCGGAATCGGTCGGAGTCGACGGCCTTTTTTCCAGGGGCTGCACCGTCTTCCGGTTCGCGTAGTTTGCGGTTGTATTTCCGTCATAGGATCTTGTTTTCTCGGAGCGATAGCCGATGCAGCCAGTCAAGCCGACGGCAATGCTTAGCACACAGGCGGTATAAGTGACAATTGAGTGAACATTCCGATTGTGTTTCTGACCATTTATTGACGACACAAGCATCCCTCCTCGTATAGTATTTCCTGAAGGCAGTTTTGAGTCTTTTTCCAGTCCTTTATAGAAACATAGAATGCCTTCAAAATTTCCAGCTTGCACATTGAAAATTAATATGGGGACTGGACTTTCCGGAATGTCTCTGGACAATGGAACTTAGGGTTCCATTCGGGGAAATTCGTCTCCCTCCTGTAGTCCAATCTACTTTTTAAGTCTGTTTCTCCGGTACTCGCTTGCACTTCTTACCCGCTGGCTGTTCCCTTCGGCAACTCATGCCCGACTGTAGCAGCGTCGGGGCAGCTCGTGAACCGAAGCGTGTTCTCATATGCGAGGGTGATTGATCGGCGAGTGCGCCGGAGACAGTCCGGAGAGTCCGTTCCCTGAATCCCTTATAGAAAGGAGGAATTCTCTTGAAGCTTTTTGTCGGTATTGACGTCAGTTCCGAAGAACTGGAAGCCTGTTTGATGAAATCGGATGGCGACACCCTGGAGACCTTCAAGACCACCAACAATCTGCACGGCGCTTCTTACTTGCGGGATCGCATCATTTCTGCTGCGGTCAAGACAGCCTGCTCTGAGGTTCATATCGGGCTTGAAGCCACATCCGTCTACAGTTGGCATCCAGCCATGTACTTGCATGAGGATGAGGCCCTTCAACAATTGAATGCCAAGGTGTTCACCATTAATCCGAAGCTGATTAACAAATTCAAAGACGCTTATGCCGACCTGGACAAAACCGATCGCATCGATGCCTGGATCATTGCAGACCGCCTGCGTTTTGGCAGACTCACGACGACTATCGTGATGCAGGAACAGTACATCGCCTTGCAGCGGCTCACTCGCATGCGATTCCATCTCGTACACAACCTTACCCGCGAGAAGCAATACTTTTTGCAAAATCTGTTCTACAAGTGCAATGCTTTTCGCGCGGAGGTGGACAGTTCCGTGTTCGGCCATGCCATCATGGAAATGCTCTCGGAAAAGTATAGTCTGGATGAGATGGCGAATATGGATGTCGCCCGTTTGGCTGACTATCTCAAGGACAAGGGGAGAAATCGTTTCCCCGATCCCGAACACGTCGCCCGCTGTATTCAAAAGGCGGCTCGGGCCTCGTACCGTCTCTCGAAGGTTGTCGAGGATTCCATTGATTTGGTGCTGGGCACCTCAATTCAGTCGATCCGGAGCATCCAGAGTCAGCTTAAAGAGCTCGACAAGGCGATTGAGCGCATTTTAGACGGCATTTCCAGCAGCCAGTGCCTCCGTTCCATTCCGGGCATTGATCGGGTCTATGCCGCAGGCATCCTGGCCGAGATCGGCGACATCGACCGCTTCACGGATCAAGCCGCCTTGGCCAAGTATGCGGGTCTGACGTGGCGCAAGCACCAATCCGGCTCCTTCGAGGCGGAAGATACAAAGCGCATTCGTTCCGGCAACCGATTCCTTCGCTACTACCTTGTTGAAGCTGCCAACTCGGTAAAAAACCGCGACCCGGAATTCGGGGAGTACTACCGGAAGAAATTCAATGAAGTCCCTAAGCATCAACACAAACGTGCCCTCGTCTTAACGGCAAGAAAACTTGTGCGTCTGGTCGATGTGCTGCTACGCAACGACCAACTCTATACGCCCAGAAGGAAGGTGAAGCCGACAGAGCAATAATGCCTTGGCTCATGAATTTTCTTCTCTAATTCCCAGTTAAATTATGGTATTTTACTTAATTTTCGACTGGGTCTAGTTTGGTGATGCCTTTTTTGGGATTGATCCTGCTGCACGCCAAGGAAATTTTCCAATTCTCATCAATCAGGGACTTGACATCATACCGCTGGACTTCATGATTTACGTTATTTTTCTGAAAAACGGGTATAAGTATGCAGGGAGCACCGCCGTCAATGTTTGAGAATCGGAAATTTGACAACATCTTCTTGCTTTCGACACATTTCGATGAGGGTGTTTTCAATTTGTAAGCGTTTGCATTTGTTGATATAACGGGCCAAAATGACTTTCTGAACACTTTGTGAACTCCTCCCGAAACATTGACAAATAAAATATTGGTAATTATATTTAGGTAAGTGATTGTATTTATTGACAGGATTACGACATCCGTGCTAGAGCCGGTGACTCCATGGGGACCGGTTGGATAGCTATGTGCATGCGTAAGCGCATGCAACATGCCGCTGCCTGACACGGTCGAAGCCTTTCTTCCGTAGCGATTTGAAGCGTGCCGAGAGGATTGGAATTCCGCGCGTGGAGCATAATGTATACGTTCGCATGAATGTATGCTGATGCTTTCGGACAGGAAGGCAAGTGAAGGGGCATGAGATGCGGTAATCAGCGAAAACGTACAAAGTGGGGTTGATCAATGATGAAACGGTGGCATGCAGTGAAGCGACTCCTTCCTCTGTTAGCCGGGCTCGTCTTGCTGCTCAGCGCTTGTGGCCGCGCGGATTTGTCCGCTCTCAATCCACAGGGTCCGATAGCAGAGGGTCAGTTCGGTCTGATGAAGATTGCGATTTCGATTATGACGCTCGTAGTCGTTGCCGTATTCGCGCTTTCCATTTATGCCGTCATCCGCTTCCGCAGACGGCCGGGTGACCAATCGATTCCGAAGCAAGTAGAAGGCAATCACAAGATGGAGGTTATTTGGACGGTTATTCCGATTCTCCTCTTGATTATTCTGGCAGTGCCGACCGTGAAGTACGTCTTCGCCTTCGCTGAAGATTACAGCAAGGATCCGGACGCTATCAAGGTCAAGGTAACCGCGCACCAATTCTGGTGGGAATTTGAATACCCTGAACTGGGCGTACATACAGCACAAGATCTAGTCATCCCTACAGGGAAAAACGTGGCGGTTGAGTTGCGGACGGCCGACGTCCTTCACTCGTTCTGGGTACCTGCTCTCGCAGGGAAGATGGATACCAACCCGTCAGGCAACGTGAATAAAATGTACTTCAGCGCGAACGAGGTTGGGGTATACCGGGGCAAGTGCGCCGAGTTGTGCGGACAGTCCCACGCCTTGATGGAATTCAAGGTCAAATCGGTAAGCGAGGAGACGTTCAACGCTTGGGTTAATGAGATGAAGGCGGAGCCGAAGCCGTTCGAAGGCGACGCGCAAGTCGCCGAGAGCTTCAAGCAGAATTGCCTCACTTGCCACGCTATCGATAATGCGCCTTCCCTCGGCCCGAATTTGAAGGGGACGGGAAGCCGCGAAGCTGTCGCCGGCATCATGCTCAACCGGGATACGATTGACGAGCCGATTGAGCAGCAAGTGGTGGAAGATCATTTGCGCCAGTGGATTCTGAATCCGCAGAAGGTGAAACCAGGGAATACGATGCCTAAATTCGAGGGCGTATTGTCAGAGAAAGAGCTGGACAGCATTGTGAAATATCTGGCGGAATACAAACTTGATTCTCTGAAAGAAATCAATAAGCAATAGAAAAGCATCTTCTAGGGGAGGTAACGACCTTGGCTCACACGGTGAAGCGTCATCGCGGCTTAATGGATTGGCTGACGACGGTCGACCATAAGAAGATAGGTATTCTTTACCTTATTGCCGGAGGCTTCTTCTTCGGTATCGGCGGTATTGAGGCCATCTTGATACGTATACAGTTGATCAAACCGAATTTCGAATTCGTGGATGCGCAGACATTCAACGAATTGATTACGATGCATGGAACGACCATGATCTTCCTTGGCGCCATGCCACTGATATTCGCTCTAATGAATGCGATTGTTCCGCTGCAAATCGGGGCGCGCGACGTCGCGTTCCCGTTCCTGAACGCGCTCGGCTTCTGGACATTCTTCTTCGGAGGAGTGCTTCTGAATCTAAGCTGGCTGCTGGGCGGAGTGCCTGATGCAGGCTGGACTTCCTACGTCCCATTGTCCAGCACCGATTACAGCCCTCACCACGGGGTCGACTTCTATGTTCTCGGGCTGCAGATTTCCGGTCTCGGAACGCTGATCGGCGGGATTAACTTCCTGGCTACAATTATTAACATGCGCGCGCCGGGCATGTCATTCATGCGGATGCCGATGTTCACCTGGACGGCGTTCATTACGTCCGCGCTCATTTTGTTCGCTTTCCCTGCCGTTACGGTAGGTCTCGTATTGCTCATGTTCGACCGTCTCTTCGGAGGGAACTTTTTCTATACGCCGAATGGCGGGAACGTCGTTCTATGGCAGCATATTTTCTGGCTGTTCGGTCACCCTGAAGTATATATTCTGATTCTTCCGGCGTTCGGTATTATCTCGGATGTCGTCAGCACATTCTCGCGCAAGCGTCTGTTCGGGTACAGCTCGATGGTTTTCGCGACCGTGCTTATCGGATTCCTGGGCTTCATGGTCTGGGCGCACCATATGTTCACGGTTGGCCTGGGACCGGTTGCGAACGCGCTCTTCTCGGTCGCGACGATGCTGATTGCCGTTCCGACGGGGATCAAAATATTTAACTGGGTATTTACGTTATGGGGCGGTTCGATTAAATTTACCACCGCCAATCTATTTGCAGTTGGCTTTATCCCTACGTTCGTTATGGGGGGCGTAACCGGGGTCATGCTGGCCGCGGCGCCGGCAGACTTTCAGTTCCACGACACCTACTTCGTCGTAGCCCACTTCCACTATACGATTGTAGGCGGATTGATTCTTGGCCTCTTCGCGGGCTTCCATTACTGGTGGCCGAAGATGTTCGGACGGATGCTGAACGAGAAAATAGGCAAGGCCACGTTCTGGATGTTCTGGATTGGCTTCCAACTGACGTTCTTTGTTCAGCACTTCCTCGGTTTGATCGGGATGCAGCGCCGCATCTTTACGTATTTGCCGAACCAGGGCTTCGATGCGATGAACCTTATCAGTACGATCGGGGCGCTGATGATGGGGGTTGGGGTATTGCTTTTCCTGGCCAACGTTATTCTCGCCGCTCGCCAGAAGCAGGTCGTGGGCAACGATCCTTGGGAAGACGGACGTACGCTGGAGTGGACGATTCCTTCTCCGCCGCCGGAGTATAACTTCAAGCAGACTCCGCTTGTGCGCGGATATGACGCTTGGTGGAAAGAAAAGATGGAAGGCCGTACGGAGATGACGCCGGCCGAACCGGTTGGAGCGATCCATATGCCTTCACCTTCCATCCTGCCGTTCATGATGTCCGTCGGCCTGTTCATCGCCGGCTTCGGATTCATGTTCGCCAAGGACGATTTCAAAAATGGGGCATTGAATTTCCTGTTCAACAACCATCTCATTGCGATTCTTGGATTGGTGATTACGTTCGCCTGCATGGTCATTCGTTCGGTCAAAGACGATCACGGCTATCATATTGAACCGGAAGAGTTGGAGCAAAAGGGGGTAAAAGCATGAGCGCACCTGCACACCACGCTGACGGCCAATGGCCTCACGAACCGGAAAAAGCGACGTTAGACGGCCGCAATAAAGTGATTGGCTTCTGGCTTTTCCTTGGCGGCGAAGCGGTGTTGTTCGGCACGCTGTTCGCGACGTTCCTGGCGCTCCGCGATCAGATAGGCGACGGACCGGCGGCCAGCGAGCTGTTCCAGCTTCCGATGATTGCGGCGGCAACGGCCATCCTCCTGGTGAGTTCCTTGACGAGCGTGTTCGCGGTTCAAGCGTTGCACCGCAAAGACATCAAGTCTTTGATTACGTGGCTCATCGTTACTGTTGTTCTCGGCTTCTGCTTCCTCGGATTGGAGATTTACGAGTTCGTCGAGTACGTCCATGAAGGCCATACGTTCACGACAAGCGCCTTCAGCACATCGTTCTATACGCTAGTCGGGTTCCACGGCGCGCACGTTGCCTTCGGCGTCGTCTGGATTACCATCCTGATTGGCCAGCTCTTCAAGAAAGGGCTCAACCTGGTTACGGCGCCTAAAGTGTACGTGTCGGCGATTTACTGGCACTTCATCGATGTCGTATGGGTATTCATCTTTACGGTTGTCTACTTGATGGGAAAGGTGGGGTAAGCGATGGCAGCTCAAAACGTGGCATCCAACTCGTCGAATCGCCGTCATAAGCATGAAGGAAAGCAAAAGCATATCATTGCTTTTATCTTCTCCATCGTACTGACGCTTATCGCCTTTGTAATGGTAGCTTCCGCCGGTATCGTGAACAAAACATTCACCTATATTCTGCTTCTTGTCATGGCTGTTCTCCAGGTCATCATTCAAATGGCCTACTGGATGCATATGAAGGACAAAGGCCATATGCTGCCCATTGTCTTTATGATAGGCGGAGCTTTCGTCGCATTCCTGGCGATTATAATGGCCGTATATTGGGTCTGGTGGTAAGCCGAATCGGATATTTAGAAAGAGGGGACGCACAGCCGTCGCCTCTTTTTCCGTAATAGAGCAAAATGTGGCGAAATGATGGCATCCGCAAGAGAAGGAGATGAACGAGATTGTTTGAATTAACGAAATACTTTAGCCCGTATGATGTATGGAGTCCGTTGTTTCTTGTCTCTTCGGTGCTTGTTATCATTCTCTATTTGGGAATCACGGGTCCGTATAGACGAGTGTTCGCCCAGGTTGATCCCGTGCCTGTATCCAAGAAGTTCATGTTCATCATCGGCGTGCTGCTGTTATATCTGGCCCAATGGGGGCCGCTGAACATCATGAGCCATATGATGCTGACGTTCCATATGCTGATGATGGCTATCACGTACATTATTGTCCCGCCATTGATTCTATTAGGCATCCCGGCCTGGCTGTGGAAATATTTGCTCGATCGCAAGCCGCTCCGGCGGCTGAAAGGGTTCATGCATCCGATCCTCATGGCCCTGCTGTTCAATGCTTTATTCTCGTTCTACCATGTGCCTGCGATTCATGATTATGTGATGACGCATTACACGGTTCATGTCGTCTATTATATTGTTCTGTTCATCGCATCCATGATCATGTGGTGGCCGATTGTCGTGCCGGTCCCGGAGTGGGTTATGCTGGCGGATGTCAAGAAGATGGGTTATATCTTCTTGAACGGCGTCCTGATTACGCCGGCGTGCGCGCTCATTATTTTTGCAGGCGAGCCGTTGTACGCGACTTATGTGGACAAGGAAACGTGGATTCAAGCGATGGGCTACTGTCTAACCGGCGATCCGAGCAAGCTGCTGGCCGCTTTTGACGGCCCTGAATTCTTCAACTGGTTCTCGCCGGAGGAGGATCAGCAGCTCGGGGGCATCGTGATGAAGCTGGTGCAAGAGATTATGTTCGGCTGCATTCTCTATTATGTCTTCATTCATTGGTACCGGAGAGAAAGCAAAGAGGATGACGATATTGTGGACACTCTTCCAGAAGGGCAGCTCCATTGATAGAATTGGTTTATAATGAAAGGCAAGTCTGAGTTGAGGTAGAGGAGGCATACCATTCGTGGATTTGTATAATATTATGCCTGCGGTAAGCACGACATTTATCGTCATTAGCGCGGTTCTGGTCGCGATCGGCTGGGCGCTTATCATCAAGGGCAAGCGCGAGGCGCACAAGAAGACGATGATCGCGGCAGCCGCAGCCGCCCTTCTGTTCTTTATCATTTACGTGTCACGGACCATATTTGTCGGCAATACCTCCTGGGGCGGCCCTGAAGGATTGAAGACGATCTATCTCATCTTCCTGCTGTTCCATATTGTACTCGCTACCGTGGCGGCCGTATTCGGCATTACGACATTGATTAGCGGATTCCGCTCCAAATTTAAGCTGCATCGCAAAATCGGAAAAATCACCTCGATCATCTGGTTCATTACAGCCATCACCGGCGTGACCGTATATGTGCTTCTTTATTTACTGTACCCTGGCGGCCACACGAAGCCGGTCATCGAAGCCATCTTCGGCTAGATACGCACTCAAGTCAAGGCCCTTATGCTTGCTTCCGTTGAGGGAGCCTGGCATAGGGGCGTTTTTATCGTGCTCTCTTCAGTCACGATCAAGCATCCCGGACGAAGGAAGATTCCTTGCCCCGGAATGCTTTTTTTATGGATGTCAACCTAAAAACGCATACCGACGGAAACGAGTATTGACATTAAAATGACGAAGTGAGTATACTGTGTATAAAGATATATACAGTGAGCACAGTGATCATGGAGCCTGCGCCTTCAAGATGCAGGACACGAGAGATGCTGAGTCTCCATCGATGGATTCGAGAAGTGAGGGGATACCGGTGAATAAGCAGTTGAAGGATGCGTGGATGCTGGTCAAGACGGACCTGATTCGCTTTAAATGGGGGGTCTTGTTCACACTGTTGTTCAGTGGTTATATGGGGGCTATTTCGACGCTGATGCTGAATGGCTTGTTGAAACCGGATCAGGAGGGCGATACTTTAGTTCTGCGGGCGGTTTTTGATTTTGTCTACCTTATCACCTTGCCGAATTTCGGCTTCTTTTTCTCCCGGCGCAACACGCGCTATTTACAGGAGGATTCTTATACGAAATGGATGAGGAAGCTGCGCATTCTTCCGATTGATGTGGGTACGATCGCGCTATCACGCTATATGATGCTGGCGGTGGCCTTCGTTCTGAATATGACGGTGTTCTTAACCGCACAGATGATGCTCAGCGACAGTCTGCAATCGACCTTCTCGCCGCTGTCGCTCATCGCCTATGTGCTCGTTCTGACTGCATTCTCCGTCGTGGTTCAGACGGTTTACATCCAGTTTGAACTGGGCAAGCATGCCGGGGGCTACCTGCGAATTGTCTTACGTGGCCTTGTCCGGGGGAAGCATGATGATGGCCGTTATCTATATAGCCAAGCATTATCCGTGGATTAGCGGCTTGATCGCCGCAGGCGTCATTGTCCAGACATTCATTATCGGCATAGCCGCCACCCGGAATACGATTCGCAATCGGGATCTCGACTAGACGTTCATAGCCTCTGCACGGGGAGAGTGTGACGATATCAATATGAAGAGTCAGGGGGTGGGCAGGCGGTGTTCATACCGATTGACATTAATGAGAACAGCTCGGAACCGTTATATGCGCAGATTACGAATCAGCTGCGCGCGTTGATTTTGAGCGGTTATCTCGATGAAGGGATGCTGCTGCCGTCCATTCGTGAATTGTCCCATCAATTGCGGTGCAGCGTGATTACGGTTCGAAGAGTATATCAGGATCTGGAAGGGGAAGGGCTGCTGCGGACGAAGCAGGGAACGGGGACGTTCGTTGCGCCGGTCGGGATCGGCGAGCGGGAGCAGTACCGCAAGCGGGCCGTGGAAGAAGCGCTCGTGGCGGCGATCGAGGCCGCCATGCGGGTAGAAATGTCCGCGGCAGAGCTTGCGCATATGCTGGAGGACTTGATACGGCAGAAGAAGATGAAGTAATTCGTCAATAGGGAGGAAATGTGATGAATACCGAACCGGTCATCGTCTTGAAGGATGTGATGAAGCGGAGGGAACGCCTGCAAATCGGACCGCTGAACATACAGATTCCCCAAGGCTGCGTCACCGCGATTGTGGGAACGAACGGGGCCGGGAAGACGACGCTGATGGGGATGTGCATGGGCTTCATTAAGCCGGACAGCGGCAGTATCTCGCTCTTCCAGGAGACGTATCGACCGGAGCTGGACACGTCTGTCAAGGCGCGCATCGGTTATGTGGCGGAGAGCCCCAATTCGGAGGAGGATGATCTTACCGCGGAAGCGGCAGCAGCCTTCTCCGCCTACTGGTATGAGCGATGGGATTGGAAGTTGTATCATCATCTGATGGCCCGGTACGACATCCCCCCGAAGACGAAGCTCAGGAAGCTGTCCAAAGGGATGCGCCGCAAGCTCGATCTTATCCTGGGCATCTGCCCGCAGCCGGACCTCCTGCTGCTGGATGAGCCATCTTCCGGCTTCGATCCGATTTCATGGCGGATGATGATCGACGATTTGAATTCGTATTTGGAAGAAGGCCATCGTTCCATTGTCATTGCGACGCATATTATCGAGGAAGTGAAGCGGCTGGCTGATTATGTTCTGTTCCTGCATAAGGGGCAGGTGCTGCTCATTATCGAGAAGGATGCGCTGTTCGATGCCTGGAAGGAATTCTGGGTAGAAGGGGAGGCCGAGGATTATGCCGGCGTTCCGGGCGTAGTCAAGGCGATCCAGGAACGGCACGGGGTACGGCTGATTGCCAGCCAGGCGGATCGGGCAGATGCGTTCCTGGCGGAGAACGGCATGATTCCGATGCAGACGGCCGGCATTGAGCTGGATGATATTCTGGCGTATTTAATTGAGTTGAATCAGGGGGTTCGAGGCGAATGAAGCCATTGGAGTTGAAGCAAGTCGTGAAGCAGTATGCGGACAAGACAGCCGTCAACGGCTTGAGTCTGGACGTGGAAGAGGGGGAAATTTACGGTCTGCTCGGGGCGAACGGCGCGGGGAAAACAACGACGATGCGCATGGTGCTTGGCCTTATTTACCCGGATGGAGGAGAGATCCGCTATAACGGCCAGCCGTTCCATACGGAGCTGCAGCGGACACTGGGGTACCTGCCGGAAGAGCGGGGCATGTATCCGAAAATTCGGGTAAGCGATCAGGTGACCTACTTGGCGCAATTGCGCGGAATGCCGCGCAAGGAAGCGGACCGGAACCTTAAATATTGGCTGGAACGCTTCAATGTGCCGGAGAACTATAACAAGAAAATTGAGGAGCTGTCCAAAGGGAATCAGCAAAAGATCGGGTTCATCGCGGCCATCGTGCATAAGCCGAAGCTGCTCATTCTCGATGAGGCGTTCAGCGGGCTGGATCCGGTCAATGTCGAGCTGCTGAAGGAGACCGTCAAGGAGCTTCGCGACCAAGGCACGAGCATTCTGTTCTCGACCCACCGAATGGAGCATGTCGAGGAGCTGTGCCGCAATGTGACGATTTTGCAGAAGGGCAACGCGGTCGTTCAAGGCTCGCTGCGGGAGCTGAAGTCCCGTTACCCGCGGGAGCAGGTGCTGCTTCGGACCGCCGGGGAAGTGGAAGGGCTGGCCTTGATTCCGGGGGTAGCCGACGTGAACCGGACGGAGGAAGGATACCGCATTCGGATCAGCGACGAGGCTGCGGCACAGGAAATTTTGCAGAAAGCGCTCGCCCAAGGTCCGATTCAGCACTTCGAAGTGAAGGAGCCGACCTTGAATGAAATCTTCATCAAGGCGGTAGGAGGTGATTCGAATGAATAATGTATGGACGGTCATCGGATTTACGCTGCGGACCAAGCTAATGACCAAATCGTTTCTTATTTCGACGTTGATTCTCGCGCTGCTGATTAGCATAGGCGCCAACGTCCCGTACTTTATCTCTTTGTTCTCGAATAACGAACCGACGACGATCGGCGTCGTCTCCGGGCCGCATCCGGACATCGCGAAGTCGCTGACCGATCATTATGCCAGGCAGGAGAAGGCGGACTTCCGCTTCGTTCCGTATACCGATGCGTCGGAGGAGCAGTTGAAGAAGGATGTAGAGGCCAGCAAGATCGAAGGGTATATTACATTCGAGGATAAGGCGCAGGGAGAATTTCCGCTTGTTGTCTATTCCGGGAAAGATGAGCTCGGCATGGAGAAGGAATCGAAGCTGACAGGCACGCTCGCGCTGATTAAGACGGAGTGGCTGGTCAAGGATTCATTGACACCGGAGCAGATTGCCCAATTGAACGAGCCGGTTCAAGTCGAGAGCAAGACGATTTTGAAGGATGGGGGCACTGCGGGCGAAGAAGAGAACCCGGCCAAGAAAGGGGTATCGGTCGTTGTCGTTACCGTGCTCATCATTTTGTTTTTCATGACGAATACGATGACAGGGAATATGATCGCGTCCGAAGTTACGCAGGAGAAGAGCTCGCGCATTATGGAAATTCTCATTACGAGCGTCTCGCCGCTCGCCCAGATGTTCGGAAAGATTATCGGGATGTTCATCCTCGGGTTAATGCAGATCGGACTTTTTTTCCTCGTCATGATCGGGAACTTGATGCTGCCGCATAACAGCGCGCCGCTGGAGGCCATTAACTTCGATATGTCGATGATCGATTGGGGTGTTATAGGCGGCGGCTTGCTGCTCTATGTGCTGGGCTACTTCCTGTACGCGACCCTGTTCGCGGCCGTCGGCTCGATCGTGAGCCGGACGGAGGATCTCGGCCAGGCGATCATGCCGATTACGATGCTGACGATGGCGGCGTTCTACATTGCGATCTTTAGCATCTCAACGCCGAATTCGCTGCTGGTGAAGATTTCTTCGTTCATTCCCTTCTTCACGCCGACCTCGATGCTGCTGCGTCTTGGCGTAGGCGAGGTAGCCTGGTGGGAATTCGGGACATCGATCGTTATCCTGCTCGCCTCGGTCTTCGTGTTCGGCTGGCTGGCGGCGAAGATTTACCGCACCGGCGTCCTGATGTACGGCAAGCGCCCGTCGTGGAAAGAGATCCGCAAGGCGATGAAGGCGTACAAGATTTAACATTTCTCGAAACGATCTTCACCGTAAATTTACAAAAAAGACTAAAGCTGATGAAGCAAGAAATCCAGCTTTGGAGGCAGAATTAGAAAATAAAAAGACGGCCGTTATTCCAAATTCAGGGATACCGGCCGTCTAATGTTTTTCGATGTTTAGTTGCTTAGTGAAAAAAGCAAGTTACTCAGTGGTCTCCTTTCATCGGATCTCCTTTTTTTAGGTTTGACTTCTTGATTTTTCGGAACAGTGTTGATAAACTTCACCTTAAAAGGCTATGGGAATAAATTCACATTCTTTGTCCGATAAAAACTCGTATACAGCCTTGACCTTAACGGAGGTGTGCCGCATAAGTATGAGCAAAGCAAAGGTACTCGTCGCCGATGACGAAGACTATATTCGAAAGCTGATCACCACTGTTCTTGAAAGCGATAACATGCAAGTGTTTCAAGCGAAGAACGGAAGCGAAGCGATGGATATGATCCAAAAGCAAGCCTTTGATCTGATCATTCTTGATATTGTGATGGATCATATCGACGGTTACGGCGTCCTCGGGAAAACCCGCGCACTCGGTATCAACACCCCGATCGTCTTCCTTAGCGGCAAGAAGGAAGACACGGATCAGATCATCGGCTTCGGCTTGGGTGCCGACGGTTACATCACCAAGCCCTTTAGCCCGCAGGTTATGTGCGCCCAGGTGAAAAATCACATCCGGCGCTACCGCGAGATGCTTGAATCGAAGGATAAGATTTCCAAGTTAGCCTTGGGGCCGTTCCTGTTCAATCTGAAAACGTATACGTTCTACAAAAACGGCGAAGAAATCACGCTTTCCTCCAAAGAAGCGCTGCTGATGAAATTTTTGATGGAGCATCCCAACCAGGTGTTCAGCAAGGAGCAGCTGTACCAGAACGTCTGGAAGGAAACGGTGATCGACGACAATACGATCATGGTGTACATCCGGCATCTGCGAACAAAAATCGAGGATAAGCCCGATAAACCGAAATATATCCAGACGGTATGGGGGATCGGATACCGTTTTACTGTGGAAACCTAGAACAAAATTGCATAAGCCGAAAGACCGTCAGGATCATCCTCCTGACGGTCTTTCTTTTTCCTGCAAATCTTAAAAAATAATAAGATTTGATCAGAATACTTTAAGAAATGCAATTTACACTAAATTTATCTCAACCCCAGAGGAGGATGATCCAACATTCGATGGGAGAAGCATTACACGCTTGATCATTTCGATGTCGGAAAGGAAGAAATTCATTGAAAGAGCCTCGACAAGAATGTCCGCTATGTCACGGGAATGGAAGGACATTGGACAAAAACGGGCAAATTTGCGATCAATGTGCGGACTTGCTTGAGTTTGGTTACCCATCCTTCCCCGCTTACCCGTTAAGCGAAAAAACAGCCGAATACCAGGAAGTTCGATCGCGGAAAAATGGGAATCGTTTACAGTGAGCGCAACCACACGAAGAGAGGTGTTCCATTAGTATGGGGAAGCGCCGTTTCTGTAAACGCTTACATACCTCGTGGCCCTGTAATGCATTCAGTTTAGGAGGAAACAACGATGTCAAAACTATCACCAACGTTAGGTTCCGAGGGGATTGGAACCTCCTCAAAGGGAAATTTTCTATCCCTTAACATGTACGGGGTGCCTTTATGGGCATGGTTTGCCGGTTTTGTAATCCTGACTTTATCTATTGTCACCAAATCTATCGAAACCTCTTTTGCCGGAAGTATTATGTTATTGTATGTTGTGGGATTTTTCTTTGGAAAGGTCGGAGATAACCTTCCGATCTGGAAAGACTATCTCGGCGGCGGCGCCTTGCTTTCTTTCTTGGGCGCTTCATTTTTAGTGGCGCAAGGGGTTATTCCTGCAGAAGCAGTAGACGGAGTAAAGAATCTTTTTGACGATATGGGATTGCTTGACTTTTTTATTGCGGTCATTATCACCAGTTCCATTTTGGCAATTAATAGAAAGTTTTTGGCCAAAGCTATTGGCGCATTTATTCCGATGGTTGTCGTCGGTACAATTACTGCAATCATCTTTGCGATTGTAGGCGGATTCCTTGTAGGCGTGCCTTATAAAGAAGTCGTCATCAATTATGCATTTCCGATTATGGGCGGCGGAAATGGCGCCGGCGCCATTCCGATGAGTAAAATTTGGGGCCAAGTTACTCAGCAAGACCCGACAATTTGGTATTCCTCGGCCATCGCAATCTTAACAATCGCCAACATTTTCTCCATCATTTTCGCAGCAATTTTAAATGGAATCGGAAAGAAAATGCCGAAGTGGACCGGTAACGGCGAATTGATTAAAGGTCAAGTCACTGCTGCAAACGAAGCCAAAAAAGAAAATAAGGCTACAATGACGGACGCAGTTTTTGGGCTGTTTGTGGCCATGGCCTTCTTTGCTCTGGCAAATTTGGTCGGTAACGGCCTCCTTCCAAGTATCGGTTCTTTCAAGATTCACCCTTATGCTTACATGGTTATCTTTTTGATCCTTGCAAATGGATGTAACGTCATTCCTCAACGTGCAAAAGACGGGTTGAAAAAGGTTAACGAATTTATGATGGGTAAAATCATGTATGTCTTTTTGGCAGGTGTCGGTATCACTTTTACCGACTTTAGCGCACTGCTTCATGCCGTTAATCTGCAAACCGCTGTGATTAGTATCTTTACGATTGCAGGCGTTTCCGTCGGATGTTGGTTCTTTGCTAAATTGGTTGGCTTCTATGAAATTGAAGCCGTCATTGCCGGCGGTCTGTGCCACGTTAACCGAGGCGGCTCGGGTGACCTTGAAATATTGGGCGCATCGAACAGAATGATCTTGATGTCCTATGCGCAGCTGGCTACCCGTCTCGGCGGAGCCATGATTCTGGTGGCTGCAGGCGTAATTTTCGAGTTGTGGTTGAAGTAAATGAGATAAGGGCGGGTTGGCGTTTGCGGCGCCGGCCGTCTTTATTGTTCCGGCTTCTATTGTCGTTGCCATCTCACGGCTTTCTCGATCCCGACCAATGTATCGCAAGCGAAAATCTTTAAAAAATTTTAAGATGAAGCCAGAATACTTTAAGATTTTCGTTTTACGATGGGTATATCTCGAGATAAGCAGGTTCGTTAAGAATGATTTACAAGTCGGAATCTGGGAGTCACTTAAAAATTAATTCCCTCTCGTCCATATTGGAATCAGGATGCCTCCATCCGTATAAAGTGGGCGACTAGAGATGGCCCGGAGAGGAAAAACGATATGTATTTCAAACTTGACAAGCTGCAAAACAAAAAAAGTCTGCTGTATTTCATTATGCTGTCGGCGCTCCCGGTTGCCTTTCTGCTTCTTGTCTGGATGGCCTATGGTTCCTATGTCAATGACGAACGGACCGTGATCACTCAGCAACAGCAGCAGCTTTTGACGATCGCCAAATTGACCGCCAGGAACCTGGAGGTGTCCTTTAAAGAGCAGGTTCACAATCTTGGAATCGTCGCGGGAAACCGCGGAGTTGCCCTCGGAATGGCCAATGCCGATCCGGTGCCGGTAAAGCAGGCGATTGAAGCTTATTACATGGCAAAAAATCAAGGGATTGACAGAATTTGCGTTATCGATAAAAAAGGGAAAACAGTAGGTATTTTTCCCGAAACCTCCGCTACCGAAGCGGAGACTATTCGGACAACCATTGAAGATGAGATTCAAAATGTTCTGAGGGAAAAACAGGCTCTGATCGGGGAGGCCAAGTTTGAACAACCTGGAAGGTATATTACAAATATTTACCAACCTGTGTTTCTAGATCAGGAATTTGAAGGTATTCTCGTCAGTTCGGTTGATCTGAACGCTATATATGAACTTTTGGTCAAGCCGTTCCGAGTCGGCAAGAAGGGCTATGTCCACGTAAAGAACGATCAGGGGGTCTACCTCATGCATCCGAATCCGTGGAATATAGGGAAATCCCTGGAGAGCCTGAAAATCGCTTATCCCGAACTGGATTTTAGGGATCTGGACACGTTAATGGATTTTCAGTTAAGCGAGGAAGAAGGTTCGGCGGTTTACCATTCCTATTGGTGGATGGAGCAGAGTCTGGAAAAAACCAAGAAGTTTGAAGCTTTTTCCAAGGCTCACTTTGGCGTTTTTTTTTGGATCGTCGCCGCGGCTATGGATTATGAGGACGTAAAGGGGCCCATTGCCGAAAATCGTTTCAAAACCATGGAGATTTTTTTCATGATCTTATTAATTTTATCCGGTGCTATCTTCATGGTCATGAAGGCTCAGAAAAATAAAAAAGCCCTTGAAGTGGAGACGAAGTATTTGAGGGAGCTGAACGCGACTCACGAGCAGATAAGGAAAAAGGATCTGCAACTGGCGCACGCTCAAAAGCTTCAGGTTATCGGTACGTTGACCGGTGGAATCGCTCATGATTTCAATAACTTGCTAACCCCGATTTTGGGGTATTCGGAAATCATGCTGAACAAGTTGAGTCCTCAGGAAGAAATGTACGATTATGCGAACGAAATCTATGAAGCGTCTGAAAAAGCCCGGAATATTATCGAACAAGTGCTTGTCTTTAGCCGTTCGGATAACGGGAAAGGCAAATATGAGCCCGCAAACGTAGCTGCACTGGTTGAGGAAACATTGAAACTTGTCGAGCCGATTATAACGCCAAATATTGATGTCGTTTATGAAAAGCTCGATGGCAGTGCCGTCATTCTAGCTAATAAAGTCCAGATCCATCAGGTGGTAATAGATCTTTGCACCAATGCGTATCAGGCGATGAAGGGTCAAGGCGGGACTCTGAAGGTCAAGGTGGAGACGCTCTCTCTCCACGAGGCCCGAAAAATAAATGAATCCGCACAGGACGCTCCACGCTTTGTCAAAATATCCGTGTCGGATACGGGATATGGCATGAGTAAGGAAACGATGTCCCAAATCTTCGATCCGTTCTTCACGACGAAGTCAACCGGAGAAGGCACAGGACTCGGGTTGTTCATCGTGTACGGAATCGTCGAGAGTCATAAAGGATTTATAACGGTGGAAAGTGAAGTCCGAAAGGGGAGCGTCTTTTCGGTTTACATTCCTCAAGCCACATTACAGGTGAATGAAGGCCCGTCTTGTCCCTTGCCTGTTCCTAAGGATTCAAAGACCGTTCTGCTTATCGATGACAAGATCAAGGTTTTGAAAGCGATGAAAAAAGGTCTTGAGCCCTTCGGTTTTAAGATACAATCCGAATCGAGCAGCGTTGAAGCGATCAAAACAGTCGAATCGAACCCGACCAAGTTCGACGTTATCATCACCGATCAAGCCATGCCCTATATTAAAGGCCTGGATTTGGCGGAACGGATGAAAACGCTAAATCCGCAAATCAAGATCATCTTAGTGACCGGATTTGTGGAGGAAAAGGTCGTGGAGTCCAAGGAACGGTTCATCATAGACGATTACATGTGTAAGCCGGTAACCGGATCGGAACTGGCCAGAAAGATCAAGGAGCTGTTCCAATCCGCAGGCTGAAGGCACAGACATAGTTAGCGAGGTGTTCACTTTGGAAATCAGCAGAGTAGGGATAGCGGGTACGCTTGAATCAAGCGATATCACGATATCCATCGAACAAAACGAAGGCAAGGGCATCGAAATCGATCTGATCAGCACGGTGGAAAACCAGTTCGGCAATCAGATTCGCAAAGTCATCCGGGAAACGCTGGAAAGCATGGGGGTAGCGGATGCGCTGGTACGCGCCAACGACAAGGGCGCACTGGATTGCACCATACAGGCGAGAGTCAAGACGGCTGTCGGCAGAGCGGTCCATGACAACCACCATCCATGGGAGGCGGAATAAATGCAAAAGCTTAGACGAACGATGCTCTACGTTCCCGGCAACAATCCCGGCATGATCCGGGATGCCCATATATACGGGGCGGATTCGATCATGATCGACCTTGAGGATTCGGTTTCGGTCAACGAGAAGGATGCGGCGCGTCTGCTCGTATACCATTCGTTGAAAACGTTCGACTTTGGCGGAACGGAGGTGCTCGTTCGGGTCAACGGTCTCAACACCCCTTACGGCAGGGACGATTTCGAGGCGATCGTGCGGGCGAAACCGCATGCCATCCGATTGCCGAAGACGGAGACAGCCGACGATGTCGTCGAAGCGGACGAATTAATCACGGAGATTGAGCGCAGGATCGGCATGGAGCACGGCACGATCAAGCTGTTCGCCGCGATTGAAAGCGGCAAGGGTGTGTTGCACGCCGAGCGCATAGCCACGTCCAGCAGCCGGCTCATCGGGATTGCCCTTGGTGCTGAGGATTTCGTAACCGATCTCAAAACGACTCGTTCGGCCGACGGCATTGAGCTGCAGACGGCCCGCAGCATCATCTTGTTCGCCGCAAGGGCGGCGGGCATCGATGCGATCGATACCGTCTTCTCGAACGTCAAGGATGAGGAAGGCTTTGCGAACGAAGTGAAGCTGATCAAGCAGTTGGGCTTTGACGGCAAGTCCATCATTAACCCGCGCCAAATTGAGATCGTCAATCGCATTTACACGCCCACGGAGGACGAAGTACGCAAAGCCTTGCGGGTCATTGAAGCCATCGAGGAAGCGGAAGCCAAGGGCTCGGGCGTCATCAGCCTGGACGGCCGGATGATCGACCGTCCGATCGTCGAAAGAGCCCGCAGAGTTCTTAGCTTGGCCAACGCGTAAAAATAACACGGAATAAGGTGAATGTGATGCATAATGAGGCAGGAAGAGAAATTCCCTTGCATATCGACGGGCTCGGCTCGCTGACCCCCTATCATAAGAAGCAGGTCAACGGCCAGTATAAAAATACGGAGAGGCTCAAGGATCGCCAGCAAAATCCCGCCAAAAACAAAGTCATCGCTTCGATTGAAGCTGCCATTAAAGCGACCGGCTTAAGAGACGGGATGACGATCTCGTTCCACCATCATTTCCGCAATGGAGACTATATCGTCAATATGGTCATTGATAAAATCGCCGAGATGGGCATTCGCGACCTCGTGCTCGCGGCCAGCTCGCTTACGGATATTCATGCTCCATTGGTCAAGCATGTGCAGAACGGCGTCATCCGCCGAATTGAAACGAGCGGCCTAAGAGGCGAGCTCGCGCAAGCCTATTCCCACGGCCTGATGGACATTCCCGTCGTCATCAACTCCCACGGCGGCCGGGCGCGGGCGATCGCATCGGGAGAATGCCCGATCGATGTCGCGTTTCTCGGCGTGCCTTCGTGCGATCCGTACGGCAACGCCAACGGCTATTCGCGGGGCAATGCTGCGGCTTCGGCCTGCGGCTCGCTCGGCTACGCGAAAGTGGATGCGCAGCACGCGAACCGTGTCGTCATGATTACCGACAACTTGGTCCCGTATCCCAACGTGCCTTTCGGCATCCCGGAATCGCAGGTCGATTACGTCGTCGTAGTCGATTGCATCGGCGACCCGAAGGGAATCGTCTCGGGAGCTACCCGCTATACGAGCAATCCGAAGGACCTCCTGATCGCCCGCTATGCCGCGGACGTTATCGAGGCTTCCGGTTACTTCCTGGACGGCTTCTCGCTGCAAACCGGCTCAGGCGGCGCTTCCCTTGCGACGACACGGTTTTTGCGGGACAAGATGCTGGCGCATAATGTCAAGGCAAGCTTTGCCCTTGGCGGTATCACCCAACAGATCGTCGAGCTGCACGAAGAAGGCTTGATCCACCGGCTGCTCGACGTGCAGAGCTTTGACCTGAAAGCGGTGGAATCGCTGAAGAACAACCGCTTCCACCATCAGATCGACGCCGAGTATTATGCGAGCCCCGACAACGAGGGATGCGCGGCGCACCAGCTCGATGTCGTCGTACTGAGCGCGTTGGAAATCGACCTTGATTTCAATGTGAATGTTATCACAGGCTCCGACGGCGTGATTCGTGGCGCTTCGGGCGGACATTGCGACACTGCGGCCGGAGCTTCCGCCTCGATTATTGTCGCTCCGCTGATCCGCGGCAGAATGCCCACGATTCTCGACAAGGTCAATACGATCATTACCCCGGGCCATACGGTCGACGTGCTCGTCACCGATCAGGGCATCGCGGTCAACCCGATGCGGGACGACCTGCTGCACAACCTGAAAGCAGCCAAGCTTCCGGTAGTGACGATTGAGGAACTGAAGGAAAAAGCGACCCGCATCGTCGGAAATCCGGAGCCCATCCAATGGGAGGATAAAATTGTCGGCGTTGTCAAATACCGCGACGGTTCGGTCATCGACGTTATCCGCCAGGTAAAAAACAAATAAGATCGGGCGTGTCTGATCCTATCGAAGAGGAGGTCGTATTGAACCTGGTGTTCAATATGAAATAAACCAATGAGCATAAAAGAAATGGCGTTAAAAGCGCATAAGGAGAGCAACGGAAAGCTGCAAATCGCGGGAAAAATGCCCATTAACAACAAAAATGATCTGGCTATTGCGTATACGCCGGGAGTAGCCGAGCCATGCAAAGAAATCGCCAAAGACAAAAGCAAAGCTTACGAGTATACGATCAAAGGCAGCACTGTTGCCATTCTTACGAACGGCACGGCGGTTTTAGGGCTTGGCGATATCGGTCCGGAGGCGGGATTGCCGGTAATCGAAGGCAAGGCGCTGCTGCTTAAGGAATTCGGCGGCGTGGATGCGTATCCGATCTGTATCGACAGCTATGATCCGGATGAGATTGTCAGAACCATTCAAGTCATCGCTCCGGGCTTCGGCGGCATTCATCTGGAAGACATTAAAGCCCCGGAATGCTTCTATATCGAAGACAAGCTGAAAGAGCTGCTCAATATTCCGGTCTATCACGACGATCAGCACGGCACGGCCATCGCGGTATTGGCCGGCTTGTACAACGCGCTAAAGATCGTCAATAAGCCGCTTGCTAGCGTAAACATCTTGATCAACGGCGCAGGCGCATCAGGAATCGCCATTGCGAAGCTATTGCTTGCAGCCGGAGCCAAGCATATCGTATTGTGCGATATCAACGGGGCCATTGTCGAGAACGACGATTCCATTAACGAAGCACAGAAGAGTATAGCGATGGCTACGAACCGAAGCCTCGAAACGGGCCCGCTTGAACAGATCATCAAAGGCAAGGACGTATTTATTGGAGCGTCGGTGGAAGGCGTGCTAACGAAAGAAATGGTGCAAACGATGAATCCGGACAGCATTATTTTCGCGCTTGCCAACCCGGTTCCGGAAATTTTGCCGGATGAAGCGTTTCAGGGCGGCGCAAGAATCGTGGCCACCGGCAGATCGGATTTCCACAATCAGATCAACAACCTGCTGGTGTTCCCGGGTATATTCAGAGGCGCTCTGGATGTCAAAGCAGTCGCTATTACCGATGAAATGAAGATCGCCGCCGCCAAAGGAATTGCCGAATTGGTGCAGGATGATGAGCTGAACGAGCAATATATCGTCCCGGACGCACTGGATAAAAGAGTAAGTGCCGCCGTCAGCGAAGCGGTCAAAACGGTTGCCCGGCAACAGGGGTAGCAAGACAATAATCGGCCCTCCCGCGGCTCCAGCGGCGGGACAAATATGGGTGCGTATTCGTCCATACCTATACAGGGGCAGGACGCGCTTCCTTTATTGGAGAGAATGCCATGTGGACAGATCAACTGCAGGAACAGGTTCTAAGGTTGGAATCCGGGCGTGATATCAGCAGGCTCCAGGCGTTCCTTGGCACGCAGGGACTGACGGTGGACAAAGAAATGGAATATGCCGTGGCCATCGTGGACGATGGCCGAATGGTGGCCACGGGCTCCTTCTCCGGCAGGGTGCTGAAATGCATCGCCGTCGATGACGAATATAAAAGCCAAGGGCTTTCGGCCCGGGTCGTCACGCATCTGGTGAACGAAGAATACCGGAGAGGCCGGACGCACCTGTTTATTTTTACCAAGCCTGAGAACAAGCGGATATTTTCCGGGCTCGGCTTTCATGCGATCGCCGAAGTGCCGCCTGAAATCGTGCTGCTGGAGAATCGAAGGGACGGCGTACAAAAGTATCTCGATAACGCCCTTCGCGAATCCGGCGAAGCGGTTCCTTCGGCGGCGATAGTCGTCAACTGCAACCCGTTTACATTAGGACACCGGCACTTGATTGAATATGCCGCCGCCAGGTACAATAGGCTGCATGTATTCGTCGTCCGGGAGGACAGGTCGATTTTTCCGTCGGAAATCAGATACAGGCTGGTGCAGGACGGGATCAAGCATCTGTCCAACGTAGTACTGCATTGGGGTAAGGATTATATCATATCCGACGCTACCTTTCCGTCTTATTTTATGAAGAAGGATGAGGACGTGGCGGAGACCTATGCCAAGCTTGACCTTACCCTTTTTACCCGATATATCGCGCCTTCTTTGCAGATTGAAAAAAGGTTCGTAGGCGAAGAACCGTTCTGCGAGGTTACCCGCGCCTATAACCGGATCATGAAAGAGATGCTTCCTTTCTGCGGAATCGAAGTGGAGGAAGTGCCGAGATTGGCAGCCGGCGGAGTGGCCATCAGCGCATCGAGAGTCCGGGAGCTGATTCGTAAGGGCGATATGAATGCCGTACAAGAACTGGTTCCGGACACGACCTACACGTTCCTGATGTCGCCGGGGGCCGATGAAATTATTCGTCGTATTCGGGGAGAGACGCCATGATGCAAGAGGTTGAAGTAACCCTTGAACAGATGCTGCTGGCCCGCGAAGACAGGGCGGCCACACAAAGAAGACTTCTGGAGACCTTCTCGCTGCCGTTAATTTCCTTTACGGTAAACATCCCCGGTCCCCGGAAATCCACTTCGACGAGCAGGCAAATTTTCCACGAGGGGTATCAGAGCCTGATTCATCGACTGACAATGAATCGAATATCTCCGGTCTATCTGGAAACTTATAACCTTGCGACGGGCTCCGAAGCATTTATTGTCGTCGATGCGGATGAACGTGCGGTCAAGGAGCTTGTCATAACGCTGGAAAATCTGCATCCCCTGGGCAGGTTGCTGGATATGGACGTTATCGGGCGCAACGGAACGATCGTATCCAGAGAGGAGCTGAGTCATCCCAAGCGCAAGTGCTTGCTGTGCGAACAGGACGCGCACGCATGCGGACGGAGCAGGGCGCATTCCATAACCGAGCTTTTGCACGCTATTCACAAGATCGCGGACGATTATTTTCAGAAGGAGGCCGCCCATGCAAGAACGCCGGAATCGTCTGTTAACTATATGAAGAAAGAGGGAAAATCGTATGGCAGCTCTACATCTTCCAACCGCTGAGCGCGATGAAGCATCCGTCGTCTGCGGGAAAGAAATTCTCGCCAAGCCGTTACTCAATAAAGGCGTGGCCTTTACGCTGGAAGAGCGCAAGAAATTGAAGCTCGAAGGATTGCTGCCCCCCATCGTGCTGACCTTGGAAGATCAAGCCACACGGGCCTATGAGCAATTTCTCGCGCAGCCGAACAAGCTGCGCCAGAACATCATGCTGAACGATCTGGCAAAGCGAAATACGGTTCTGTTCTACCGTCTGTTGACCGATCACATCAGCGAGATGCTGCCCGTTATCTACACGCCGACGGTTGGGGAAGCGATCCGGAATTACAGCCTGGAATACCATAGCCCCGACGGTGTGTACCTTTCGATCGACGACATCGACGGCATGGAGGAGACGTTCGCCAATATCGATGCGGAGCCGGACGATATCGATCTGATTGTCGCCACCGATTCCGAAAGCATCCTGGGGATCGGCGACTGGGGAGTAGGCGGCATTAATATTTGCATCGGGAAGCTGGCGGTTTATACGGCAGCCGCGGGCATCCATCCGGGCCGGGTTCTCGCGGTCGTGCTCGATGCGGGGACGAATAACGAGAAGCTGCTCAAGGACCCGCTTTATATCGGCAACCGTCATGAGCGGATCACAGGGGAACGGTATACGGCATTTGTCGATACCTTTATTGCCAAGGCGCTTGAGCGGTTCCCGAACGCCCTGCTTCATTGGGAAGACTTCGGCATCGTGAACGCCCGCAACATTATCAAGTCCTGGAAGGATCGAATCCTCACATTCAATGACGATATTCAGGGCACGGGCGCGGTTACGCTTGCCGCCATCTTATCGGCACTCAAGCTCACGGGTGTTCCCCTGCGGGAGCAGCGGATCGTTGTCTTCGGCCCCGGCTCGGCGGGCACCGGCAATGCCGATCAGATCAGCCGGGCGATGATGGCGGACGGACTTTCCGAAGAGGATGCGTACGATAGATTTTGGGCCATTGATCAACGCGGGCTGCTAACGGACGAGATGGACGGAATACTGGAATTCCAGCGGCCTTACGTTCGAAAAGCCGATGAAGTGGCGGACTGGAAACGCTGCGAGAAGGGAACCATTCCCCTGCTGGAAGTCATTCGCCAGGTGAAGCCGACGATTCTGATCGGCACATCCGGCGTGGCCGGCGCTTTCACGGAAGAAATCGTCAAAGAGATGGCGAGGCACGTGGAACGGCCTATCATCATGCCGATGTCGAACCCGACAGCTTTAGCGGAAGCGGCGCCGGGCAGCTTGATCGAGCGGACGGACGGCAAAGCGCTGATCGCCACAGGCAGCCCGTTTGAGCCTGTTGCGTATAAAGGAACGGAGTATGTGATCGGGCAATCCAATAACGCGTTCGTGTTTCCCGGCCTCGGCCTTGGCTCCATTGTCGTGAAAGCCAGGCTGATCACGGAAAATATGTTCACGGCTGCTGCATCCGCCGTAGCCGGTCTTGTCGATATTACCAAGCCCGGCGCATCCTTGTTGCCCAAGGTAGAGGATCTTCGCAGCGTGTCGAAAGCCGTAGCTATTGCGGTGGCGAAGGCCGCGATGAAGGATGGCGTAGCGGGCGCTCCGACGGACCATATCGAAGAAGCGGTGCAAAAAGCCATGTGGGAGCCGGTTTATAAGCCTCACATCGGATAAAACAATTCCATTTTGGCTTAGGAGAAAGGTGATCTATGATGGCAGAGGTTGAGCTTTGCGAGAAGCTGGGAAAAGATGCGGTGCTGGCGCTGCTGCTGGAGGTTTCCGCCAGTCCGAAGCCGGGTTTGGTTGACCGGTTTAGTCGTGGCGCGCATAAGGACATGGACTTTTTCACCTTTATGGAAAGCTCTGCCGCCCTTTCTTCCTATTTCGTCAAGTGTGCCCGGTTGGGAGCGGAGTTTCGCGGGGACCATCCGCAGGAGCTTTTCAACAGCCTGCGGCCGCTTGGCATGGCGGCCGAACAAGCCATGTTTGACGCTACAGGCGGCGTAAACACCCACAAGGGGCTGGTGTTCTCACTCGGGATCATTTGTGCCGCCGCAGCTTGCTGTATGGTGGAGCAGCAAAGGGCCCGTGTGGATGCAGACGCTCTCTGCGAGCAAATATCCAGGATGACGGCGGGTCTGTGCTCGCGCGAGCTGGATTCCTTGAAGAAGACGGAAGGGCTGACCAACGGGGAAACGCTGTACAGGAAATTCGGCTTGAAAGGAATCCGCGGAGAAGTGGAGAACGGATTTCCTACCGTAAGGAACTGCTCGCTTCCGGCGTTCCGGCATTTAAAATCCCAGGGTGCTTGCCATATGAACGATAGATGCGTGCAGACGCTGCTCCATTTGATGACCGTAAACGAGGACACGAACATTGTCGCCAGACACGACATGGATACACTGGCGTTTGTCCAAGGGCAGGCTCAGCGCGTTCTGGACGCCGGCGGCATGCTGACGGACCAGGGCAGACAAATGGTATGCGAGCTGGACGAGGACTTCATCAAGCGAAACATCAGCCCCGGCGGTTCGGCGGACCTGCTCGCGGTCACCATCATGCTGGACCGCATTTGCAGCGAGGGAACAGAACGTGCATCTGTGCTGCGCGAAGATTAAATATAACCGTTTCCGTTATACGAAGCTTTACCTTCCGGAATCTTCTATGAAGATTGGACCGGAAGCATCCCGTTTGATGGTCTTGCTGTTGCAGTTTTTTTAGAGAGAGACAGGAGTCCATAAGTTCTGCAACTGGAGTACGTATCATGCGTTAGTGGGATAAATGTATAGATTTTTAGGCTAAGGAGGCGACTCGTGCGCTTAAAGCGGCTTCGCCTGCAACGGCTCCGGTTCAGAGCCCACGGCGACTGTCGGGAGGCAGTATGTCTTAAAAGGAGGCTTTCGGAATGATCAATTTTTCGGATATATGGAGGCAGAATGTTGCTGCAAAACGACTATGAGTCGGAGGAAGATAAACCATACACATACCTCTCGGCGCGCCGACGCTTTGTATCATGACGCGACTTATTGAGAGCGCCGGAGTTCGATTGGGGCAAGCTGTGGGGCAATGTGTTGGCCGGATTAGTAGGCGACTCTGGTGGTTCTGGCGGGAATCATCCGCCGAAGACGGGGCCGCGTGAAAAACTGGGGGAAAATGCTGCTGCAGTCCTCCGTATTCTTTCCGGAACGCATTGGCAAAAAAATGATTTGAACAACTGTCATGTTTATAAAAAATGAGTCATAGTCTGTGCCTTGGTAATTTGAAGGAGTATTACTGGTCGGTATTATTATCTCATTTATAACAATAATTTTCACCACTAGCGTTGCATCGAGCGGTTAGTTCATAATCTAATTTCAATTAACATCAATATATGGTATGTATTTACATTTGCGATGTCCGCGCTAAGTCTAAAAAAGTCGCATAGATGCGAATCAACTGGAGGAGGTCCCATGTCGACTTTTTACAGTCCAGTGTTAATTTAATCAGCAAACAGAGAGCATACGCGATTAAAGCAATATACATTTGGTTCCAAATCGCTTCGGCCGTATAACCGCGGGGTTTTACCAATCGAACATGCTGCTTGACCCATTTAAAAAACAACTCAATATGCCAGCGATTTCGATAAATCTCGGCAATTTAGTCTTATCCTCTACCCATTTCTGAATGTCTGGATACCTCGTTTTGGAGTGCGCAACGACCAAGGAGGTGTGCATCTTCACGCCATGGCTACTCTTGGAACAATAGGACCATTTCGCGAGAATGGGAGGTAGTGTAAGTCCCGATGAATCGATTAGCTTGAGTTTGCCAATACCAGGCGTAATGCCGCGTTTCCCTTTTGTTCGTTGCTTGATTCGATCAATGAGCGAGAAAAAGAGCGTTTGGGCCCGGTAATCCAATGACTCGTGTCGAGTAGAATGGACATGTAACCATTTTAGGCATTGACAAATGACGTTATGATTCGGTACGTTGTCCATAGAAATCTCCTTTGTTGAGGCGTTTTATGGATAACGTTTAGGGTAACTCAACAATAGGAGATTTCTTTATTTTTGTCCACGAATATAGTTCGATAAGTTACAAATATGGAGACTTATGGGATAGAAATTTTCGTAAAAAGATTGATGCAACGCTAGTGTTTTTCATTATACTTTTCTATTTCTTTCGAGGGTGGGGCGTTCCCTAAACGCGGCATATGTTTCATAAAAAAACCAGCCAATTATTCCCCCTAACGTGTTTAGAATGACGTCATCAATATCCATGACTTTGTTCGGATAATTCGTTAATAAATCAATACCAAATTGAGTAATTTCTATAAATACAGTTACAGATAGTACGATTAAAAAGGATTTAAAGAAGGAAAACTTCTTAAAAATCAATTGTAGTAAAATAGGAAGGGGAAATAACAACAGCAAATTACCATAAACCTGTATATAGTTATGGTGATTCAATGTAGTTTCTATAGTTTTAAATGGAATTAATTGCATGAAATCATAAATAGTCGGTTGACTTAAATTATGATCTCCAAACAATACGCGGATGGGGAGATAAACTAATTTCATTAAGGCAAGTATGTAAAAAATAAAGGCACCTTGAAGCAATACTCTATAAAATTCAAACTTCTTTTTCCTAATTTTCATACTTGCTAAAAAAATAGAAAAAACAACTGTATAAATGCCTATAAATACGGGAAGATGTAAATCAAAAACAAAACCAATCATATTCGGTCTTTCTCTCCTAATTAAAATGATTCTAATATATTAAAATAATAAAAGATGCGGATCCTTTTTCAATATACAAAACTATCTAGGTGATTCCACAGATGGCACGCCCAACATCCTGATGAAAATCTTGTATGATACCCCCCTTATTATTCCCGCGCTTGATTTTTGGTTCCATAAGTTAGATATAAAAAGAAGCTTTTTGGTTCATGGAAAAACAAAACTATTTTCTCAAAATTTATTCTAACTTACACCGTACACCGAGGGATTATCATGTAGAAAAGTCACAATATTTGTGTGAACAATTTATGTGGAGTCATACTAAAAAATCCTCAGTAGCCTTAGAAAAAGTCTGTTCAATAAAAAATCGGCTTTTCCATTCCAGAAATTTTCTTAGTATGGATTTTACGTAAAAATATTGGTTCTACCCCAAATGAGGGATATTCCTTATCCTTTTGCCTCTGTGACGAACGGTGATGGGCATCCGCCATTCAGCGTGAGGGCGAAGCGGACTTCCGCGGGAAACCGAGAAGAAGTGAACTGACGATTTTTCAGTAAAGTCAAGTAACTCTTAGAAATATGTTACCAAAGCGGCCTGTCTCGAACAACTGGGCCATTTCCCCATTAAATTATATCCTGCTGTGACGGAAACGAAGTACATAATTAAACTCAGTTCAGATTGGCCATTCCATTTATGAATTATTTTTGATTCTGAGAGGTGCAAACCTAGGGATAACAAAGGCGGAAAAGCGGCTGGTGGGCAGGTGGTTACACGTACACAGTTCCCAATAACTGTAACGATTATGTTAAACTGGTACGTACAAATCAGGCAATGGCCTGGTGATCCAGTTTATTCTCATATGGAGGCTTGCACATGACTGATATAACCTTTTACCGAGACGACGCGTTGCCTTTTCTGGAGGTAAAGCGATGCCATAAGAATGACCTGTCATATCAGAAGCATTTTCATGAGGAGTATTCCATCGGTTTAATCGATGAAGGCGAGACGCATGCTTGGTGTGATGGCGTCTTGTGGCGCGTAGAGACGGGACGAATGATCAGCTTTCCGCCGCTCATTCTCCACGCCTGTCAGCCTGCTAACAATGCACAATGGAAATACAAAATGCTGTTCATTAAGCCGGAATGGTTCGCTCAGCTTGAACTGCCCGATATCAACCGGCTTCATATTCCGTTCTTGCTCGAAAAGGAGAAGAATAAAGCCTGCAGCAAGCTGCTCAATCGTACTATGGGGGCACTGACCCGGAACGGTTCACCGCTCGAAATCGAAACGGCGTTAATCGAAATGATGCACAAGCTCGTAAGCAAGCATGCATCCGATCTGACGCATGAGCCTTATGGCATGCTGGAACCGAAGTACGTCAATCTGATCAAGGAATATATCCATGCGCATTATACGGATCGGATCACCCTGGAAACGTTGGAGCAGAAAGCCGGGATCAGCCGATATCATCTCATTCGCATGTTCAAGAAAAGCACGCATGTGCCGCCACATGCGTATCAAAATCTGCTGCGCATCAATCATGCCAAGAAGGAATTGAAAAATCGGCGGCCCATTGCCGAAATTGCGGTGGACACCGGCTTCTATGATCAGAGCCATTTTGCGAAAGCCTTTGCCAAAATCGTAGGGGCAACACCTCAAACTTATGCCATGTCCGTATAGATAAGCGCAATTTTTTACAATCCTCTCCTCCTGTCCTATTGTACATTGGATCTATAAGACAAGAGAGGGGACCACTGAGAGTGACAACGATTGATTTGGAAAAAAAATTTGCCGGGGCGTTGAAGTCCATTGCCCGCCGGCCTGATGTGAAGACCTATTCTAGCAGACGCCGGTCATCTACCAGCTGCTGCAGCGAGCCGCAGCACAGCATGTAACGGGGAAGGAGCGGCCGCCCTGAATGAGCGATATGTTCAGCTTGTGGATCAGGCCATTCGCAGAGGCCATCGGGTGTCGATCGCCACACATGATGAGTCTCTCATTGATGAGGTCATCAAGCGGGGATGGATCCATGAGCCGGGCGTTGAGTTCGAGATGTTATACGGAATTCGGCTGGATTTGTGCAGCCAATTGAAGAAGGCGGGCTATCCGGTTCGCCTTTATTTAACGTATGGCCATGAATGGTATTTGTATCTATGCCACCGGATCGCCGAATATCCGCCTAATCTATTCCAAGCATTCCTCCACATTACGGACGCCGGAAAGGTAGATTCCGCGCTGGAGTATGAATGAAAACTGAGTCTAACACCAAGGGACTCTATTCTCTCAACGTCTATCCACAGTTTGAGTGAGGGTGCATGTTAAGGAGAGGTTTAAAATGTCGGGCTGATGTTTTACTTGCTTTGTTTTAGAAGTGGTTTGTGATTTATATTTTTTGAAATTTTGTTTTTCATGAACCAATGAACTTCTTTCTACATCTAAGTCTATGTATTCAAAATCAAGCGCAGAAGCAGGAGGTTTCAAGATGTGACTTTTAAACACGATTTTCAGCAAGATATTGGCCTGGCCATTCATGGAGATACCGACGCCTTCATCAGGTTGATTCAGGCTCATAAGAATTATCTGTATCACTTGGCACGTACATACCTGAATCACGAGGAGGATTGCGCCGATGCGGTACAGGAAACGATTTTCAAATCGTTCAGGAGCATAAGCACCTTGAGAGAGCCGGCCTATTTCAAATCATGGTTATCTCGTATTCTGATTAACGAATGCATCCAGTTGCTGCGGGCACAAAAACGGATGCGGATCATTGATCAATCCAAATGGAATTGTACAGCCGCGGAAGTTCCTTATGAGGCAATTGAGTTGAAAGAAGCGGTAGCGTATTTGGAGGATCACCTTAAGATCGTCATCCAGCTTTATTATTATGAGGATGTTCCGATTAAGCGAATCGCGAAGTTGCTTGGCGTTCCGGAAGGCACAATAAAATCCCGGTTGCATCGGGCTCGCGAGCTACTGGCGGAAGTCCTTGAATCCCCACACGATAGGAGAATGATGTATGACCCGATTTTAATGCAGGAGGGTCGCCGAAATGATCCGATTCCTTTGCCTCCCGTTGTATGCGAGCGAATCGATGCGGCGCTTTCCTGCTTACCAAGTAGTCATCGATTTAAACTTTGCAGTCGGCTGGTAGAACCAGAGAACCGGTTTTGTTCATCTTGTGAAGGAGATGCTTGGATGGAGGAACCCTTGTTAGACGGAGAGATCAAAATAAGCTACGACTACAGTGAAAAAGATTATGATTATATAGCGGACAACCTGTACGATTACAATGCCAAAGCATCACAAGGATTGCTCAAAAAACCGGAGCATGACGTCTATTTATTTTTAAAGGATAAGTCCGGACAAGTGATTGGCGGTATCTTTTGCGAAACGTACAACTATTGCTTGTATATCGATATGTTCTGGATTGCGGATGATTACCGTGGCAAAGGATACGGCAAGGCGATGATCGCGAAGGCGGAAAGTGCCGGCAAGGAAATGGGCTGCACTTTTGCGCATACCTCGACTTTTAGCTATCAATCTCCGTATTTCTATCAGATCATGGGGTATGAAATTTTTGGCATTCTGGACGACTATCCGAACGGAATCAAACAGTATTTTCTCAAGAAAAAGCTACATTAAGAAGGAGTGAGCCTCATCGTGATTAGCCAACTCCATAAAAACGATCACGACAAAATAAGGCCGTTGCTAAAAAACGACCAGTCCTGCGACTTGACGTTAAACGCTGTCATTAATGGCAATAACCGCGGCACCGTTTACGTGGATAACCCGGAGCATCCGCGTACGGCTATGATCGACGTTACCGGAACGATCACAATGTTCATTGGAGATCCTGCGAACGAGGACTTTCTTCGTCCGCTGCCGGACTTCATCGATAATCAATTGAAGATCGATACGTTGGAATCCTGCGGCGGCACTTATTTTCTGGCGGTTGTAAGCGATGATGCTTGGGGGCAAGCGATAGAGAAAGCCATTTCGCATCGGAATTACGAGACGGATTTTGAGTGGTACCACGCATTCAATGCGAAACGCTTCCATACTTTCAAAAGCGCCTTTAAGCCGTTGCCGGCCGGATATGCGATCCGAAGAATCGATAAAGCAATGATCAAGAACGAAGAAATCCTCTCCGAGGTCTTGAATGAATTTTGGTACTCGATCGACGAGTTTCTTAAGATAGGTTTAGGCTACTGCGTGGTGAAGGGCAACCAAATTATTAGCGCATGTCTTTCTTGCTGTGTAAATGGCCAAGATCATGAAATTAGTGTAGAAACATATAACGACGAAGACATGAATAAAGGTTTCGCCACACTAGCGAGCGCCGCGTATTTGGAGCATTGTCTGGTAACTGGCATAACCCCGCACTGGTCAGCACTTGAGACGAATAAGGAGTCTCTTCGTTTAGGGGCGAAACTCGGGTTTGAATTTGCATATAAGCGCAAGACGTTTGAATTCGAGTTTTAGGTTAATTCCTCTGGAAAGTGGTTGGACGTTAATGAGCTATAACCAACATACAGGTATTACAAATACTCCGATCCCTATTTTAAAAAGCGATAGCATGGCAGTATGAGGCTTTTAAGATAATAGAAGAAAAAATTAGCAATTAACTAAAACTCACATTATTAAAATTTCAGTAACCATTTAATATACCTAATGAGCGAATACGAAAGGGCAATGCCCGAAAGGAGAATATGGAATGTTGAACAAGAAAAACATTACTGCCACGATCGCAGGTCTGATGCTGCTAGGAGCACTCTCATCCGGAGTGACAGCCGCGCTTCCCGCGGCGGCGTCGACCGCAGCGAACAAGACGGAGAAGGCGCTTGCCGTGAAGAAATCCAAATGGAAAACGGTGGACGAAGCACTGGATTGGATGTATAAGAACCAAAAAAAGGAAGGATTGTGGGCTCTCTATAATCCTAACGACGGATTGAGCTTTTATACTGGTGTGTTAGAGCTGAAGAGCTACAAAGAATTTGCGAAAAAGCAAGCTGAATACAAGGGTCCGGCTATCCCGGAACCGGGTAATCTGCCGGATGGCTACCAGTTCAAGGTGGGGATGGTTTACTCTCAAGAACCTCAACGTTTTGGCAAAGAGTATAAGCAGATTCAGAAACAACTGAAGGCGGAGGCGGCAAAGAAGGGAGAAAAATATTATGTCAAAAAGCTGACTTGGGATGTGTCCGGTAGCTCGCAGTTGATCTACGGAAAGGGAAATGGAAGGGGCAACAAAGATATCACAATAATCGCGGAGTATAAAGAAGAGCTGCCCGAAGAAGAGCAGCCCGAAGGGGCTACCCTACCGCCTGAAATGAAAGTAAGCCGGGAATTGCTCGAAATTGGCGGAACCGAAGCGGTATACATTACACATATCGATAAGCTAGATAATGAGGTTCTTGTATGGAACATTCTTGAATGGAACAGCGCCGACGGGAAAATCAGATTCCGGATCATGAGCGAAGTCGGGAAGGAAGAACTGATGGACATCGCAGAAACAATCATTGCAAAGGAGAAATAATAAGCAGCTATATCTTAATTATAACAGGACTAAGAAAGGCCGGAATTACTGTTTGACTACATGAAAGAGGTGGACGGAAAAACTTGGATTCTTTCTATCTGATGCGGCCGAAGGCATTGAGAAGGTCCCTGTGGCGGGAGCTCGAACGTGAATTCCTGTACGGCTTCCGTAGGAACTGCTCAAACCTGATCATTAAGGAACTGAAGGAGATGATCGAGAACGGGAAGTCTGCGGGGAAACCGCGACCATAACGAAAAGGAGAAGAACGGATTGAGAAAGAAATGGAAGGTTGCCATACTGCTGCTTGCGGTGATTTCTTTGCTGGGGGGCTGCTTGGGCGGGAAGTTCGCGATGGACTCCGAGGGCAAGGCGAAAATTAAAGTGCTCTATTATGACGAGGACATCTTTTACAGCGATTACGGGAACAACTTCTATATGAAGTATCCCAATATTGAGTTCGAGGTCATCAACACGGGGACAATCTATCTGGATATGCAGAAAAACGGGACGAGCTATGAGGAGGAATATCTCAAATTTATCGAGAAACATAAGCCGGATGTCATTATGACCAGTTTGTACAGTTTCGAGAAACTGGCGCAGGAAGGGAAGCTGTACAATCTGGACACGGTGATCGAGCAGGAGAAATTCGATCTGGACGGATATATGCCCGGGCTCGTCGAGATGCTTCGGGAACGCGGCCGCGGCTCGTTATACGGCTTGGCTCCGTACTTTAATACCTCGGTCGTCTACTATAATGCCGATCTGTTCCGAGAACATCAGATTGACCCGCCGCGCAATCAGATGAGCTGGAAAGAACTGATCGAATTGTCGAGCCGCTTCGCGAGCCTCAGTTCCGGGGACGATCGGATTTATGGACTGTCTGATGAATTCGGCAATGCCGACGACATGCTTTTTAATGTGGCAAGCAGTTCGTCGCTCCGGGTATTCGATGCGAAGGGGGAGAAGATCACGTTCAACACGGACGGCTGGAAGGAAGCGATGGAGCTGACAGCCAAGGCGATTCGCAGTAAAGCGGTCTATACTGTTTCTCTGGAGCCGGAAAAAGAAAATACGATGTATTCTTGGCAGACAGAGCAGTTCTTCAAAGGCAAAGTCGCGATGATGTTCGGATCGGGCTGGCTCCTGAGCGAGCTTCGGAATCAGCCGAAGTATGGCAGCGACATCCAAGAAGTCAATTGGGACTTTGTTACGGCTCCCGTCGCTCCGGCTTCGCCGGAGGAATCCGCCTTTACGATGTTGGGTTCTTCTATCTATGCGATCGCGGCCGATTCCCCGAACAAGCGGGCGGCTTGGGAATTCGTGAAGTTCGTGAACGGTCCAGCAGAAATGACGAAGGCCGCTTCCCGTTCCTTCCGGGGTCAACTGCCGACAAGGATGGATTGTATGAAAGAGGTAGACGGCAAAAGCACGGAACCCTTCTATATGCTGCGGCCGAAAGCTTCGGGCGGGTCCGTATGGGGGGCTCGAACGTGAACCCCCCGGACGGATTCCTCATGGCCTTCTCGAACATTATCATTAAGGAATTGAAGGCGATGGTCGAGAACGGCAAGTCTGCGAAGGAAGCCGTAGCCGCCATCGAGACCGAAGGCAATGCGGCCCTCCAGAAGGCGCGAGAGGCGGCTAAAGCGAAGGAGCAGGCCAAGGTGCCGCTGAGCAAAGGGCGACCGTGAAGAAAGCCAAATGGAAAACGGTCGACGAAGCACTGGATTGGATGTATAAGAACAAAAAGGAGGAAGAATTGTGGGCTCTCTATAAGCCTAACGACGGATTGAGCTTTTATACTGGTGTGTTAGAGCTGACAGGCGCTTTGATCTGTATTAATGCGGCGGTCGTAGGCATCTTGCTCGCCGCACTCTATAATCCGTTGTGTACCACTGCGATTTTGCCTCCTGTAGATTTTGCGCTGGCTGCATTTTGTTTATTATGCTGGTCTTCTGGAAAGAACCGCCCTGGGTGGTTGTTTTATTAGGCATTCAAATTTGTAATTTAATAGGCTCTGATAATTGTTCTATCAAACTACTATAATAATGACTACTTGATATTGAATACGTAAATATCTATTCACTTGCGGGTGGTGTCAGCTACTGGCACTACCTCAATCAGCTCCTCAAACCATTCCTTATCCTTCATAAGTTGAGTCCGTATAATTGTGTAAAATAGCTTCTTCCAATAAATGAAGAGAGCCATGTTCAAACCCCTCAAGTAGAATGTAGTTGCTGACACAACAAACTAATGAGGTGGATTTGAAAATGGCTCAATATCAGATTAACGTAGATTCGAATATTTTGCAGCAATTATTTATTGTAGATCGTAAAGATGCGGGTGTAGCCAAGCTGCTGGAATCCGTATTGAATCAAGTCTTACAAGCGCAGGTGACCGAACAGTTGGATGCAGAACGTTATGAGCGAGCAGAGGAGCGCAAAGGGATATCGGAATGGGACATACCCGCATAAGCTCACAACACGTGTAGGCACGCTTACGCTTCATATTCCACGTATCCGGGATGGCAGGTTCTCTACGAATTTATTTGCCGGATACCAACGAAGCGAGCAAGCTTTTGTATTAGCCTTAATGGAGATGGTTGTCAATGGTGTCTCTACTCGCAAGGTGTCGCAGATTACCGAGGAACTGTGTGGCGCCGAATTCTCAAAGTCTACGGTGAGCGAGTTATGTAAGAAGCTTGATCCCATCGTACAAGCTTGGAGCCATCGTCCACTTGGTGACAGCCCATTTCCATTTGTGCTAGTAGACGCCATGTACTTGAAGGTACGTGAAGACGGTCGTGTACGCTCTCGTGGACTTTTGATCGCAACAGGAGTCAATACCGGCGGAACACGAGAAGTGCTTGGGCACATGCTCGGCGATTCGGAATCGGAAGAGACGTGGGGGGCCTTCTTCCAGGAACTGAAGCAACGTGGGTTACGGGGCGTGGATTACATCGTGTCTGACCAGCATGGCGGGCTTGTGCGTGCGATCCGTCAGCATTTTCAGGGGGTTACATGGCAGCGATGCCAGACGCACTTTATTCGTAATGTGCTGGACGCAACACCGAAAAGTCTCAAGGAAGATGTGCACCGTGCCATCCGAGGCGTTTTAGATGCTCCGGACTTGGAGACAGTTCGGCTATTGCTGGATAAAACGTTAGAGACATACAGTGAGAAAGCGGAGCGAGCGATGCGTATACTGGAGCAAGGTTTCGACGATGCTACGGCGGTAATGTCGATTCCAGAGAAGTACCGAAAACGTCTGCGTACGACAAACAGCCAAGAGCGTTTAAACGAGGAAGTACGGCGTCGTGAGCGTGTGATTCGTATCTTTCCAAACCGCGATTCTGCATACCGATTACTTGGAGCTTTACTAATGGAGATAGATGAAAAGTGGAGCTTTAGAAATAAGAAAAAAGCCGCCCTAAAGACGACCCACTGATAAGGAGGCAAGGAACCATAATAGGTATGCCCTAATTAACTGGTCGTGATACTGGTCCAATCATTTGAAGTACTTTCTCATATTGTAGTTTAGAAAAGGGATGCGACATCATCGTAAAGCAATCAAGGTTATTCTTAAAGAAGGGCAGAAAGTGTTGATCGTGTGCAAAAAACGGAGAAGACATTGTTGTGAAAGACATTTTTGGTAATTACTCATTTTTGTGGAGTACCATCGACCATGCTCCACCCCGTGTATACCCGTAAGAAGAAAGCCTCGGAATAATCCCGGGGCTTTTGCCGTATATGTTTGATTTGCAGTAAAGAAGGAGCCCCACCAGCACAATGCCAGCAGAGCTCCTTTTCACCAGCATCTGAATTTAATTTTAGACTCCGTTTTTAGAGATGCGCCTAATAGTGAATAGAAAGAGCCGTGGTATTCTTTCCTCAACGGCTCTTTTTTGCATCGGGTAACCGACATCTTCAATATAATCTATTTCTCAGCCTGCTTCAAAAGCCGATCAATTATCACGGCCATCTCAGCCCGCGTAATCGGTTCATTGGGGGCGAATCCCGTGTTACGTCCGCCCATAATCCCCGCGTCCATCACTCTTCGGATCGAGGCCTCTACCCAATGTCCTATCGGCACCGCAGCTCAAGCTTCCGCCTTTTCCGTTTTGTACTCTGCATATTAAGTTGGTATTTAACAACCCCTATACTTTTTTCTCAACCCAGTCGTTAGATCTCAACTTCCTCTCGGAATACTTACATTTTTGAGTATAGTATTTCTTGATGTAGTAGTTTTCTTCAAGGCAAAACAACCGCCCCATAACAAACTGCTTTAATGACCAAAGCCATTGATGCTTTTCAAGAGATGAGGTTGCTCGTCTGGCTCCAGCTCCACAAGCGGTTGCGGCGGATGCAGGTTACATTACGCCAGCTCTGCAATAACAAGAAATTCGTCCTGTCCTGCTCTATACCCATCTTCAACGAAAGAAGGCTTCTTTAAAAAGCATGAATACGTGTACGATGAGCATTATGACTGTTACCCATGTCCAGCAAATTGCGGGTACTGTCCTACGAAACATCGAACCGTGCTTTTCTCCTGTTCTCTTATTGCTACCACTCTCTCCGTTCTTTCCAAGAAAGCCTTCACAGCCACTTTTCGATTTAAAGCATTTGTTTAGTCGGCGAGTTTATGGCCACGTTTCTGCCCTTAATGTTTTTTCGATGCTTGACGGGAACGCTCGTTTGTCCGGCTGGGTTTAGAAAAGGAAGAGGACTACCGCTGACATGGTGGACCGAGAAAAAACATCACAACTTATTTCCTTATACCTCGCAGACATGTGTCGAGTGGTGAAGTTGGTCAAAAGATTCGGCTAACCAGTAACTAGGAAAAGGTGGAGCCTCAAGAATCAAAAAATGTACATGTTTCATTAACTACTTGCCTGCATAAAATATTAGAAACGATGAAAAGTTTGTGATATTTTCTTAATTTAATCTCCACTTAAAATGGAGGTTGTTTATGAAAATCAAAATTTACCCTCTAAACTTACTCCCTTTATCATTAATCCCCCCAAAAAGCTGTCGAATCATTTTTCCTGTGTTAACTAGAGGTGCTACGGGAGCTACAGGAGCCACCGGAGCCACCGGAGCGACCGGAGCCACAGGAGTCACCGGATCGACTGGAGTTACCGGAGCTACCGGAGAAACGGGAGCCACAGGAGCCACCGGAGAAACGGGAGCCACTGGAGTCACTGGAGTTTCCGGAGAAACGGGAGCTACAGGAACCTCAGGAGTCACCGGAGCTACCGGAGCCACAGGAGCCACAGGAGTCACTGGAGTCACCGGAGCCACTGGAGTTACCGGAGCCACGGGAGCCACCGGAGCGCCAGGAGCCACCGGAGTGACCGGAGCTACGGGAGCCACCGGAGCCACCGGAGAAACGGGAGCCACAGGAGTCACTGGAGTTACCGGAGAAACGGGAGCCACCGGAGCCACGGGAGAAACTGGAGCTACAGGAACCTCAGGAGTCACCGGAGCTACCGGAGCCACAGGAGCCACCGGAGTCACCGGAGCCACTGGAGTAACAGGAGATACCGGAGCCACCGGAGCCAGTGGAGCCACGGGAGATACTGGAGCAACAGGAGTTACCGGAGCGACTGGAGTCACTGGAGTCACCGGAGCGACTGGAGTCACTGGAGTCACCGGAGAAACTGGAGCCACCGGAGCCACTGGAGCGACAGGAGCCACCGGAGCAACAGGAACCACTGGAGAAACGGGAGCTACCGGAGCCACTGGAGTCACTGGAGTCACTGGAGCTACCGGAGAAACGGGAGCCACCGGAGCCACGGGAGAAACTGGAGCCACTGGAGTTACCGGAGCTACCGGAGAAACGGGAGCCACCGGAGCCACGGGAGAAACTGGAGCCACTGGAGTTACCGGAGCTACCGGAGAAACGGGAGCTACAGGAGCCACCGGAGCAACAGGAACCACTGGAACCACCGGATCCACCGGAGCTACCGGATCCACCGGAGTCACTGGAGTAACAGGAGCTACCGGAGCTACCGGAGCCACCGGAGCCAGTGGAGCCACGGGAGATACTGGAGCAACAGGAGTCACCGGAGCGACTGGAGTCACTGGAGTCACCGGAGAAACTGGAGCCACCGGAGCCACTGGAGCGACAGGAGCCACCGGAGCAACAGGAACCACTGGAGAAACGGGAGCTACCGGAGCCACCGGAGAAACGGGAGCCACCGGAGTCACTGGAGTTACCGGAGCTACCGGAGAAACGGGAGCTACGGGAGCCACCGGAGCCACCGGAGAAACGGGAGCCACAGGAGTCACTGGAGTTACCGGAGCTACCGGAGAAACGGGAGCTACGGGAGCCACCGGAGAAACGGGGGCGACCGGAGCCACAGGAGCCACGGGAGAAACTGGAGCCACCGGAGCCACGGGAGAAACGGGGGTCACCGGAGCCACCGGAGCTACCGGAGCCACGGGAGAAACTGGAGCTACCGGAGAAACGGGAGCTACCGGAGCTACTGGAGCCACCGGAACTACCGGAGCGCCAGGAGAAACGGGAGCTACCGGAGCCACAGGAGTCACCGGAGAAACGGGAGCTACGGGAGCCACTGGAGTCACTGGAGTTACCGGAGCTACCGGAGAAACGGGAGCTACGGGAGCCACTGGAGCCACCGGAGTCACTGGAGCCACCGGAGAAACGGGAGCCACTGGAGTTACCGGAGCTACCGGAGAAACGGGAGCCACAGGAGTCACTGGAGTTACCGGAGCCACGGGAGAAACTGGAGCTACAGGAACCTCAGGAGTAACCGGAGCTACCGGAGCCACTGGAGTCACCGGAGAAACGGGAGCTACCGGAGCCACCGGAGCCACAGGAGTCACCGGAGCCACGGGAGATACTGGAGCAACAGGAGTCACCGGAGCGACTGGAGCCACTGGAGGGACTGGAGCCACCGGAGTCACCGGAGAAACGGGAGCCACCGGAGCCACAGGAGTTACCGGAGCCACCGGAGCTACCGGAGCTACAGGAGCCACCGGAGCGACCGGAGCCACAGGAGTTACCGGAGCCACCGGAGAAACGGGAGCCACAGGAGTCACCGGAGCTACCGGAGCTATCGGAGCCATTGGAGTTACCGGAGCCATTGGAGCTACCGGAGCCACTGGAGCGACAGGAGCCACCGGAGCAACAGGAACCACAGGAGCCACAGGAGTCACCGGAGCCACTGGAGTAACAGGAGCTACCGGAGCCACTGGAGAAACGGGAGTGACAGGAGCGACAGGAACCACAGGGGTCACTGGAGCCACTGGAATGACCGGAGAAACGGGAGCCACAGGAGTCACCGGAGCCACCGGAGCTACCGGAGCCACCGGAGCCACTGGAGCAACAGGAGTCACCGGAGCGACTGGAGCCACTGGAGCCACGGGAGCCACGGGAGATACTGGAGCAACAGGAGTCACCGGAGCGACTGGAGCCACTGGAGGGACTGGAGCCACCGGAGTCACCGGAGAAACTGGAGCCACCGGAGCCACTGGAGCTACCGGAGCCACTGGAGAAACGGGAGTGACAGGAGCGACAGGAATCACGGGAGTCACTGGAGCCACTGGAACGACCGGAGAAACGGGAGCAACAGGAGTCACCGGAGCCACCGGAGCCACCGGAGCTACCGGAGCCACCGGAGTCACCGGAGAAACGGGAGCTACCGGAGCCACCGGAGTCACTGGAGCCACCGGAGCCACCGGAGCTACCGGAGCCACTGGAGCGACAGGAGCCACCGGAGCAACAGGAACCACTGGAACCACCGGAGCCACCGGAGCTACCGGAGCCATTGGAGCTACCGGAGCCACTGGAGCGACAGGAGCCGCCGGAGCAACAGGAACCACTGGAACCACCGGAGCTACCGGATCCACCGGAGCCACTGGAGTAACAGGAGCTACCGGAGTAACAGGAGCTACCGGAGCAACAGGAACCACTGGAGAAACGGGAGCCACAGGAGTCACCGGAGCGACTGGAGCGACTGGAGCCACTGGAACGACCGGAGAAACGGGAGCCACTGGAGTCACCGGAGCTACCGGAGCCACGGGAGAAACTGGAGCGACTGGAGCCACAGGAGCCACCGGAGTCACCGGAGCCAGTGGAGCCACGGGAGATACTGGAGCAACAGGAGTCACCGGAGCGACTGGAGCCACTGGAGGGACTGGAGCCACCGGAGTCACCGGAGAAACGGGAGCCACCGGAGCCACTGGAGCTACCGGAGCAACAGGAGCCACTGGAACGACCGGAGAAACTGGAGCCACTGGAGTCACCGGAGCTACCGGAGCCACGGGAGAAACTGGAGCGACTGGATCCACCGGAGTCACCGGAGCCAGTGGAGCCACGGGAGAAACTGGAGCGACTGGAGCCACTGGAGCCACCGGAGTCACCGGAGAAACTGGAGCCACCGGAGCCACTGGAGCCACGGGAGAAACTGGAGCCACCGGAACCACCGGAGCCACTGGAGCGACCGGAGCCACTGGAGTCACGGGAGCCACAAGCCCCTTCCAACAATTTCGAGTATCCCAGAATACGCCAAATACAACGGGGAGTTCAGCCATCCCGTTAAGCGCAGTCGCAACTACATTAAAAACGATCACAATAACGGGAGTTCCTGTAGGAAGCCGCATTTGGTTAACTGGAATCGTAGGATGGGAGTCTACGTCAGGTAATACAGTACTTCAACTACAAGTCCTCCGTGGGGCAACTATAATTTTTAGCATTAATCAGCATGCAGTCGCAAATACCACATTTGGAGCAACCAGCGTTGACCACGTTGATCTAACCCCTGGATCTGGAAATATTACCTATACCTTAGCTGCACTAACTACTGTCGGTACAGCTAATGCGGTCGGAGCAATCACTTTTACAGGGGCTTTAATACAGCCCTAGACAATAAGCGGCTAGTCCTTAGCGGGGCTGGCCGCTTTTTTGGGACGTAACGTTTATAGAAATAATAAAGGAGAAATAAAGCTCACATGGGTATTCCCCCCAGAATATACCTGTAATGAGGTGATTAATTTGATTTCCATTAGTCTCTGTATGATTGTAAAAAACGAAGAGGATAGTATCGATCGATGCTTGAGCTCCGTTCAGGATATCGTTGACGAAATCATTATTGTAGACACAGGGTCGACCGACGACACCAAGGAAATTGTACGTAAGTATACGGATCAAATTTTCGATTTCGTATGGATTGACGACTTCGCAGCGGCACGTAATTATGCTTTCAGTTTCGCTACAAAGGACTATATCTTTTGGTTGGACGCGGATGACATATTAATGGATGAAGACCGTAAGAAATTGTCCACTCTAAAAGAGGAACTCGATCAATCCGTTGATTCTGTTATGATGGATTATCATTTAGCTTTCGATGAATTTGGTAATGTGACTTCAAGCGTTAGACGTAACCGCCTTGTGAAGAGGGGAAACCAATTCCGATGGATTGGTGCCGTTCACGAATACCTCGAAGTTTGGGGGAATATTTTGAACAGTGATGTTATCATCACACATAACAGACTCCACCATGATAGCGACAGAAATCTTAAAATTTACGAAAAACGGTTGCTCAGCGGCGAAGAATTTTCGCCTAGGGTTTTATATTACTTTGCAAATGAACTCGTTGATCACCGGATGTACGAACAAGCAATATGTTATTACGAAAAATTTCTAGCTACGGGAAAGGGATGGGTCGAAGATAATATTGCTTCCTGCGGGAAGTTAGCAGACTGTTATCATCAGCTTGGTAATCGGGAACAGGAGTTGGCATCTTCTTTACGCTCTTTTCAATATGGTAGTCCCCGACCCGAATTTTGTTGCCGCTTGGGATTTCATTTCTTGCAGCAGGAGGACATTCGAACAGCGATATTCTGGTATAGGCTGGCTATCCAATTCGAACAGTCGAGAGACAACTGGGGGTTTCTCAATCCCGTATGCTCGACCTGGCTTCCCCATCTTCAACTTTGCGTATGTTACGACCGAATTGGTGAATACGAATTAGCTCACTATCATAATGAGATTGCCTGTAGCTACCGTCCGACCGACCCAAGGGTCATGCAAAATAAAAGGTATTTGGAATCTGTCTTAAGCAATTACGACAAGGTAAAAGCCGGAGGGGATCGTCATGAATGACAAAACGCGTGTGTTAATCGGAAGTCCCGTCCATCAAAAACCGGCCATTTTACGCGAATTTTTAATCTCTTTGCATCGTTTAAGGCAGGAACATATGGAATTCGGATATTTATTTATTGATGATAACCGGGACGAACGGGCAAGTGAAATGCTTCGAGACTTCGCCAAGGTGGTGGACCATGTTACGGTGCTGACATCCGGGCAAGGGGATGAGTATTTTCGTAACGAAACCACACATTTTTGGACCGAACATCTTATTTGGAAAGTAGCAGAATTTAAAAATACCATGATCCAACATGCGACTGATGAACAGTATGATTATTTATTTCTAGTCGATTCCGATTTGCTGCTGCATCCCAGAACGGTTGAACAACTTGTCTCTACGGGAAAAGATATCGTGTCGGAAATTTTTTGGACCTCATGGCAACCGGATTCTACCCCTCAGCCTCAAGTATGGCTTCGTGACGAGTACACGCAGTGGGAACAGCAACGGGGTGAGGATTTAAGCGACGAAGACATCGCTGTCCGTTACGATCAATTTATTACTCAATTAAAAGTTCCGGGGGTATATGAAGTAGGAGGGTTAGGGGCCTGTACTCTTATCAGTCGTCATGCTTTAGTCGCTGGCGTCAACTTCAAGCCTATTAAGAACCTTTCCTTTTGGGGGGAAGATCGTCATTTCTGTGTTCGTGCCGCTGCAATCGGGTTTTCGTTATATGTTGACACTCACTTTCCTGCTTATCATATTTATCGCGAGTCTGATCTAGACGGGGTAGAAAGGTTCAAATACGAGACTGGCGAACATACCAAAAGGCAGGATATAGGGTTATCCGAAAGCATTGGTCAAATCACAGAACCCCCTATAAAACAAAGATGGGATAAATTGACATTGACAATGGTGGTCAAGAACGAGGAGAAACGGTATTTGAAACAGGTACTCGAGGAGCACCGAAAATATATTGATGAGGCAGTGATTATCGATGACGGCAGCGAAGATAACACGGTTGACGTTTGCCTCGACGCGTTGCAGGGGATACCCGTTAGGCTGGTAAGGAATGACGTATCAAAGTTTAAAAACGAAGTCGATTTACGAAAGCAACAATGGGAGGAAACGGTGAAAACAGAGCCCGATTGGATTTTGAATCTCGATGCTGATGAAATTTTTGAGGGCCGGTTTGCCAGTGAGATTCAACAACTGTTACAGCAAGACGAAGTTGACTTATTTTGTTTTCGGCTCTTCGATTTTTGGAACGAAACCCATTACAGGGAGGACCATCTTTGGCGATCGCACTTAACCTATCGTCCGTTTTTGCTCCGTTACCGTTCTGATTTTGTATACAAATGGAGGGAGACTCCGCTGCATTGCGGGCGGCTCCCTGAGAATGTATTCGAGCTTCCCCACCGTTTATCGGAGCTTCGATTGAAGCACTTTGGATGGTCAAAACTCGAAGACCGTCTTGAAAAATACCAAAGATATATGCTGCTCGATTCGGAAGCGAAATATGGATGGATGGAGCAGTATCTATCCATATTGGATGAAAAACCGAACCTGATTCGATGGATCGAATAAGGGAAAGAGACGCTTGCTATGAAGATTGTTCTTAACATGCCTGGATCGAGTACCTCCTATATGATACGGATGGAATAAGCCGGATTTTGACTCGAATCCAACCATATAAAAAAAGGAGCCCTACTAGGGCGTGTACGCAAACTATCGAAATAGCCAAATATCTGGTAAACTTATCCTATGAGAAGACGATATGAGATACGAGATGACCAATGGGAACGACTCAAAGACCTCTTGCCACCGGAACGGAAACCACAGGGTGGACGTCCGGCAATCGATAACCGAAAAATGTTCAATGCCATGCTTTGGGTGATTCGTTCTGGTGCGCCTTGGCGAGACTTGCCAGAGCATTATGGCTCCTGGAGCAGTGTCTACAGTCGTTTCCGCCGCTGGGAGAAAGCAGGCATCTTTGATCGAATGCTAGAGGTTCTGGCTGCCAATCCCGATGACGAAAGTGTTATGCTCGATGCTTCCATCGTTCGTGTTCACCAACACGGCGCGGGGGCAAAAGGGGGCAGCAATTCCAAGCCATCGGACGATCACGCGGAGGCTTAACCAGCAAGATTCATGCCGTTGTAGACGGCCTTGGCAATCCGCTACGCTTCGAAGTAACCGCAGGCAACATCAATGATTGTGTAACGGGTTATGAGATCCTGCAAACCCAAGACATACAAGGTAAACATGTTTTGGCGGATCGCGGATACGATACCGATAAAATCATTGCGCTTTTGGAAGAGAAACTGGCCCATTCCGTCATTCCCAGTAAGAAGAATCGCACGATCCAACGTACAACCGACTGGTGGTTGTATAAAGAGCGTCATCTGGTCGAATGCCTGTTCAACAAACTCAAACATAATCGTCGGCTGGCAACTCGGTACGATAAATTGGCCTGTACTTTTGTTGCCTTCTTAAAGCTGGCCTCTTCCATGATCTGGTTGGCTTAAGGTTTGCATACACGCCCTAGTACAATGCCAGCAGAGCTCCTTTTCACCGGTGCAATAAAAAGAGCCGTGGGATTCCTTGATATGCTCCCCTTAAAGCAGAAGGTTTTATTTTTTTACCTGTCTACTTTAAGGGGAGCATATCACTTTCCTCAACGGTTCTTCGGTGATCGCCGGAAAACCGGCTTGGCGAGTGCGGTTCTCAGCGTCCCATTTAACCTTGCAGCTTCTGCAACCGCCCGAACATTTGTCACATTCCTTCCTATCTCGATAAACTATCGACCTCAAATATAGTGAGTTCATCCAAGCAGTTTACCCCTACCCTTCATACATTATTGAAGGAGGAGGACAAGAACATTCTCGGTCCCTCGACATTAAATGAAGGAGGTTTTCTGATGCCACTCGTTCCTATCCAACGGCTTACAAGCAGTGCGGCGAATGTCGTTTCTGCTCCAGATCGAGCAACTGCAGTAAATAGCCTTTTGGCAGGAGCCGCACCCAATGTCGTCAATGTGGGCAATGCCCCTGCAATTTGGCCTCAACTGGCAAAATTTGATAATGACAATACACCACTCGCGGCCGCGCCGAACCCGCAATTCGTATGGACCCAACCCGCATTTTTCCCTGGTGAGACGCACGGCTTCGCTTCCGTCTCAGTCACCATCCCATTATCTATCGGTGTACTGAATGAATTCTTAATTGCATTAACTGTGTTCGCTGACAACGCGGTAACAGCACGTATCCAGGCCGTCTCCTCTCTTGGTATCAACTTGTTCCCAGTGCCAGGGCTGGATGTCGATCTGAATGCCGGTACGCTCAACCCGGTAGCTGGGATTACGACAGACATCGCCTTTCCGTACAACTGGCAAAATGTCCGCTTCTATTCGATACCAGCTTCCCTTGGAGTAGTCAGCGTTAATATTGGTGTTCGCTTCGTATTCTCTTTTCAGGTGACGAACTACTTGCCACATGGCGCTATCAATACGGCCGGCCTTGCATTTGCTGCCGATATCTATCAAAGTGTTCTCCTGTAATGTAAATACAAATGATAAAAGCCCCTGAGTAATCGGGGGCTTTTGAATATCCATGGAAATAACCCCGCCAAGGAGGTATCAGCGGGGTATAGCTAAGATTATGGAGGGGGCTTGGGCACTTCATCCAGAACAATCTCCACCAAGAAGTACAGATAGCACAGCCTATCGAGGACACCCACCTAATCCCGAGTCACCCAATTCCACTATCAGTCCTGGATCAATTACCTCCTTCTTCTTGGTACTTATATGATATGGAATAAGGCAGATTCTGACTCGGCTCCTACCCACCCAATAAAAAAGAGCCCACGCATCATGTAAGCAGGGCTCCTGTAACCGGGTTTCGCTTGTTGGTGGATGGAGCTGCACCCAGTTTATTGTATTAATATAGGACTGGGATATAACCCCCTCAGGGTACGCCATTTTAGTCTGCTGGTTCCAACCTACACGGCAGCCTTTTTTTCCATGTAATTCGAAATCCCACTGATTAGGTAATTATTACAAAACTTTAAATACATTTTGCTGTGTGACGAGCTAAGCGGGGAAAGAAATGATTATTGTCCGTTTGCTTGATCTCAACCGGAGCATGGACATGAAGTGTATGGACGACAGCATTCCGTGACTAATCAGGAACGCAGTATCCGATTAAATTTTTGCAAAAAAGGAGAAGAACATGAAAAAAATTATTTCTTTGATGTTATTTGTTATCCTTTCATTTACAAGCATTCCTTTTGCTTCTGCTTTATCCATCGCTAATTGCAATTTAAATTGCTTCTCTGCCGGAACCCCGGTACAAACGAATTCAGGCTTCAAGCCAATAGAGGGAATCCGCGTCGGTGATTTTGTCCTGACGAAGGATGAACGAACAGGAAAAACAGGATATAATCAGGTTGTTGAATTGTTCCAACGGCAAGCAAACGAGACATACCAAATTACAGTCAAAGGAATAACAATAACGACGACGGAAGAGCATCCGTTCTGGATTCCTGGACGAGGCTGGGTGGAGGCAAGACACCTTAAGGTAGGTGACCTGCTTCAAAATCCAGAAGGCAAACTCTATCCGATTGATCGGATCGAGATTAAGAACGACAGCACGACTGTTTATAACTTCCGTGTCGAAGGAGTACATAACTATTTCGTAACGGAGCTCGAAATATGGACGCATAATTGTGGAGCAGGCGGAGTTAGAAATATCCCGATGAGGGCGCCTTCAGGAGGGGGCGGTGGCTCAAGCTATAAGGGGACGTCTCAAATTAAAATAAATAGAGCTAATGGAGATGCTTTTGAGAAAGAAGTAGTAAATAAGATTTCTTCGAATCCTAATAATACTAATGTGAGGCAGCAAATAACCGTAAAAACAGAAAGTGGGGTTAAGACGAGAATTGATATTGTGTCAACAAACAAGCAAACAGGTCAAATAAATTGTGTTGAATGTAAAGCATCCCCAACAGTTGTAGGTAAAGGGAAAGCACCTTATACTAGAGGAACAAAAATACCACCAACTAAAGTCCATATAGAAAGAAAGATGGTTGAGATGGAGCTATAAGCCCCAAAGAAAAGAAAGGGGTATAAAAATGCCGTTACAAAACACTAATGAAATCGATGTACTTAGCCTTAACGAAGAAACTGGTGTAGTATCTCTTGGAATAATAGACTCACTTTCATGGGACGATGAGGAAAGACATCTCTTACTTCTTCAGGAGAAGCTTAATGTTTATTTGAGTTTTATTGAGAGCGGAGAAATCTATACTTCATATGAAGGTTCTGAAGGCAAAGAATTTGAAATAAAGATTTTTTTCAAATATCAACTCCCTGATAGTTGCAAGAACTTCTTAAACCAAGTTAAAGAAATAATCAGTGCTGCCGGGTTTTACTTCACTTATCAAATTGGCGCTTGATTTGTTTAACCTTGATTAGGCTTCATGCCTTTCAAGGTTTCTTTGTGGTAATGGATACACGCTCTCATTTCTCGCTAAGTAAGAGCCGCAGGAGTGATCCCACGGCTCTTATCATGCAACAGGGAGTAGGCTTGGCCCCAGCCCTTATTTCTCCGCCTGCTTCAACAGCCGATCAATTATCACGGCCATCTCAGCCCGCGTAATCGGATCATTCGGTGCGAAACCGTCCATCCATGAGTCTTGCGTCCATCACTCTTCGGATTGAGGCCTCTACCCAATGCCTTATCGGCACCGCAACTTAAGACGCTGTACTGCACGTGATTTCAAATTCCTCATAGATTATAATTCGCTTGGAATGGAGTCTATTCCAAGGAAAGACGCTCATTCGGTCCCCATTTCGTCCCCACCGTCTCCGATCTGCACAACACATAATAAAGCCCTGGCATAATGCAAGTCCAAAATTGTGTGTAAGTTCCCTTAATTAAAACTCGCTCCTCTACCTTAATCGCACACTTTTGGATTGGGTTCTTACGTTCGTTTTTCGCCACTTCAAATCATCCGTCATATCGAGATACTTTCGGCCATTGCTCCACTTTTCATCTATCTCCATTAGCATGGCTCCAAGTAATCGGTATGCAGAATCGCGGTTTGGAAAGATACGAATTACACGCTCACGACATCGTACTTCCTCGTTTATACCCCTTGGCTGTTCGTCATACGGAGACTCTTGCAGTGCTTCTATCGAATCGACATTACCGCCGTAGCGTCGTCGAAACCTTGCTCCAGTATGCGCATCGCTCGAAAGTGGAGGCTTGCTGCTCCCGCCTCTCGCTGGCATCGCCCCCTTGCTTCCAGAATGTAGAGCGGACTCACCTGTCCACGGCTTCCTTCCCGGACATTGACGTGGCTGAAAGTGTGGAAACATATGGTTGGCATTCGACGGATTTCGCGATCAACTGCCTATAATTCAGTGCGATAGACCTGTGTGGAAGACTCATTGACGCTTATTGGTCATTTTTTTATGATGTAGACAAAAAACGGGATTTTCGGACTGTTTTATTCGAGGGAAGGGATGTGAGTCGAATGGAATTTATGGACGAAAAAATTCAAGCGCTGCTGAACGAAGCGGAGAAAGCGAAGGAGCCGCACGACATTCGTACAGGACCGGTCCGTGTTGGAAAGCGCTACTACGCGTTCGAGGAGCAACCGTTCTTCGACGGCAAGCTGACGATGTATGTCCCGCAGGATTTTACGGACATGCCGGAGCAAGTGCGGAAAGTGAAATACCCTTATGAAGCACGCCCGCCGATCGTGAAATCCGACGAGACCGGCAGTATCGCGTTCACTTTGAACCGGATCGACCACGACCTGCAAGAGGAATGGGTCGAGGAATTAACGAACGGTATGAGAGCCGGCATCCGGCGGACGAACCCGGCGCATCTGTTCTTTTCTGACGGGACGGAAGAGGCGAACGGCAATAAGGTTGGGTATTTCGAATTCAAGAGCTCCGCGTTGGACGGGTTTATGTATCAGCTTTTCTTCTTCTTCGTGTTCCACGGCAAAACTGGGATGGGGACCTTTAGCTGCCGCTATGCAGATTATGACCAGTGGAGAGACATCGCGTTCCAAGTCATGCGCACCATACACGTGTTGCCCCTGGATGACGGAGAGGAGCAAGAATGAGCCAGAAGCAGACGGTGTATACAAGTGCCAACGTTGTCGTTGCCCCTTACCAATTGGAACGGCTGCTCGAATTGAGGCTGATCAAGCAACTGAACGAGCATGTCAAGTTGTCCGTAAGCGGGATTGTACCGGAAGAGAGGCTCGATCAATACGTCGACGAGGCAGACGATCACACGCAGTTGGAAGTTTACGTACAAGAAGGCGAACGACAAATCGTCTTGTTTCAAGGCGTCGTTACCACAATGGCTGTGCAGGCGAACCGCAACGTCCGCACGTTAACGATCGAGGCGACAAGCGCCACCATCTTGATGGATCTTCGGAAAAAGAGCCGTTCTTACCAAAACGCCGGTGTGGCTTACCGCGATCTGTTCGCGCAACTGACCGGGGCATATGCGAACGGCGATGTCATCGATGGGGCTTCCGGGGGCCAAAGCATCGGAGAGTTTATCGTGCAGTATCAGGAAACCGACTGGCAGTTCGCCAAGCGGCTCGCTTCCCATTTTCACGCTCCGCTCACGCCGATAGCCGCGCATAAGGGGCCGCGCTATTATGTCGGGCTTCCCGATGTGGGCGAGCCGCTCAAGCTGGACGAATATAATTATACGATTCGCAAGAATTTGAAGGACACCAAGCAGCATGCCGCGAACGGCCTGTCGGGAGCGGACGGCGAGAGCGGTATTTGTTATGAAGTGACAAGCCGCAAGCTGATTGAGCTCGGCTTCCCCGTCGCGTTTCGGCAGCGGACGCTCTTTGTGGCGCGCGCGGAGACCAACCTCGAAGGCGGCATTCTTGTCAGTCATTACGAGCTGCGGGAAAAGAAAGGCGTAAGCTGCCTCACAACCTATGCCCATGCCTTATCAGGGGCCTCGCTGTTCGGCAAGGTGCTGGACGTGTCCAAGGACCAAGTGAAGGTCAGCCTGCATATCGACAGCGGACATGATGCCGGGGCCATGTGGTTTCCCTACTCGACCGTCTATTCTTCCCCGGACGGAAGCGGCTGGTATTGCATGCCGGAAGCCGGTGACGAGGTTCGGCTCTATTTTCCTGATGAGAGGGAGCCTAACGCATTTGCCGCCAGCTCGGTCGACTTGGCCTCCTCCGACCCGGTGAAGCGCAGCGATCCGGCGGTCAAAAGCATTAGTACCAAATACGGCAAGCAAGTCGTATTCCAATCGGGGGCGATTGAGATTATCGGAAACGGCAATCTGCTGATGCGCCTGACGGATGACGGAGGCATTGAAATTAATAGTGACAAAAAAATCGTGCTGTCCGCCGAGGATGACATCGAAATTACCGGAGGAGCGCGCATCTTGCTGCAGGGCGAAGCCGGGATCGACTTGAAGCAAGCGGACGCGAATCTGAACATTGCCGAACACGTGACGTTAAGCGGCGGGAAGGTCAATATCGAATGATCCGGGTGATGAGTAAAGAGGAGGCGCTGCAAGATTTGCTGGAGCAGCATGTGTTCGACCGTTGGCAGTTCGATCTCTCGGAGATCGACGAACGATACCGGCAGGAGAAGGAGCAGATCGAACGCCGTTTTTTGGCGGCCTTCGAAGCGGTATGCAAGCAAGACGCCAAGCTGCAGGCAGAGGGGCGCAAGGGGAGCATTCGTTACGTGTATATCTCCTTTTTGCGGACAAGCATCATGGCGAACACGGCTCTTTATCGGATCGACGCCTACGACGATAATTGGTTTCTCGATGTGGAGGAATGCGCATCTTCTTGGTCTGCTGATTTTATTTTCGCCCCGCAGTTCCGCCGGATGGGGGAGTTGGAGGAGAAGCGAAAAGCGTATGCGAGAAAGATCACCCGGATGGATATCGAGAAGATCAAGCTGATCGAAGCCTACAAGTACCACCTGTTGACGGTGGAATGGCTGCGAGGCTTCATCCCTTCGCTCATTGAAAGTGAAGCTTATCGCCGGATGGACAAGTCTGTGAACCTGCAATTATTCATTGGCGAATACAAGGATCAATGTGAGCTGCTGTATGAAACTTCCGGCGGAGGGGACGACGGGAGAGCCGTAGAAGCGACTAACGATGGGGCGGTATAGGAACATGGACTATTTCTGGTTGAAGCAAGATGAGCGTCATACGGACGTGCCGGTGCTGGAGCAGGTGCGAAGCAAAATCGATCGCAGAGACATCCGATGGCGGAGCGCGCATAAGATTCCGGACCCGATTGTATTCTACGTGACGGCAGGGCCGGAGAGCGAGTTCCTCGATGTGATGGAGCGGCAGCTTTATCTCGTGTCCGAGGATCTGAAACGTCTCCTTGCGATATATGAGCCGGAGGCGTGGTTTATATTTACGCCGCTGCTCGACCTGAAAGGGCAGCGGCAGAAACGCTATTTCCTTCCAATCTTCCCGGAGGACATGGTACTCAGTCTGAGCAGCGAGTGGTCTCCCGACAGGCGCTTCGTCAAAAAGCCGGTGTTAGCGGAAGAGAAGCTAAAGGGCAAAAAGATCGTCCGCGTCCAGGAGAGCGATTCGCCCCTTGTAGCGGTTCGTCTGGACGTTGCGGAGAGCATCTTGCGCCGGAATTTCACCGGAGTGCGGCTGGAGAAAGCGATTGTGGAATAAGACGGGGCAGCGGATGGCCGAAAAACCGGGCACAAGACAGAAGCACGCAGAGGGTGGGAGATGAGCGCTTGTCCTATTCCACCGGTATGCGAAATGATGCAAGCAGGGAGAAGCAATAGAGAGGGGGGATTCATGTTGAATATGGAGATGACGACGCCGGAAGGGGCCGGGACTCCGCCGAGGTATGTGGTCAGAGGGGCACGCATGCAATGCGCCTGCGGCAGCAACCCGCGGCGGATCAATCTGCCCAGGAGCCATGGGTCGTTTGTAAACGGCAAGCCGATGATGAATGAGACGGATTGCAAGCCGCATGAGAATATCCCGCATTTTGGAGCCTGTCAGGGAGAACGTAATCCAAGCGGTGAAACCGTGTATTTTATTGCGGAGAATGGAGAAACGATCGCGGGCAAGCCATGTATGCCTGAATTTTTGGAGACATGGGTCTACACGAAGGAGAATACGAAGGTGGAAGGTCAGCCGGCGCTGACGACCGATTCTTTGCTCGTGTGCAACTGGGGCGGCGTGATTTATTTCCTGACCGACGGGCAGCACGACGAGTAATCCAAGCGGAGGCTGACGATGATGAAAGGATTCGATCACATCCGGATTCAATCGCCGTACCGGCTGCAACGAATCGAGGATGTACGGCTGGCATGGAAGCCGAACGAGCACGGACGGCTTGTCGTCCGGGGCTATGTCGAGGACACCGACCATGTGAAAGCGGTCTTGAACGCTGCGGAGCACGACGAAATTCATTTGTACGAGAAAAATGGGCAAAGCGAGAGCGCGATTTTTAAAGGTTCGGTCAGCGACGTGCGCATCACCCATACGAACGGGGTCTATGCGATCCAGATAGAGGGTGCGTCAGGCAGCCATTTGATGGACTTGAAGCGCAAGCGCCGTTCCTTCCAGGATGCGGGGATGACCTATGCCCAGCTCGTGGAAGATATCATTCAGACGTATCCCGGTTCCGATGTCATCCCTTACGCGGGCGAAACGACGAGCATCGGGGAGCCGATCTTCCAATACGACGAGACGGACTGGGAGCTGTTGACACGGCTCGCCAGCCATTTTCATGCCGTTCTCGTGTGTGATATAGTAGAGGCAAAACCAAGGTTTATGTTCGGCATGCCGGAGGGAAGGAGCTGCGAGCTGCCCGGCGATCTCCCGTATATCGCCCGCCGGGACCTGGCGGCGTTTCAACGGGCGGGCGGCTACGAAGCCGGCCTGCATCCGGCGGATTTCTACCATTGCGAGATCGACAGCGGTGCGCGTTACGCGATCGGAGACGAGGTGATGTTCCGCAACAAGCGGCTGGTGGTCAGCGAGGTGTCGGCCCGGATGGACCGGGGACAGTTCGTCTATACCTATCGGCTGTCGCGGCGGGAGGGGATTCGTCAGGAGCGGCTGGTGAATCCGAGGCTGACCGGCCTGTCGCTGGAAGGCGAAGTGTTGGCCGTCCAGGGCGAACAGGTTCAGCTTCGTCTGGATATCGACAAGGAACAAGCCGCGTCCGCGGCGTATTGGTTTCCTTTCGCTCCGCCAACGGGCAACGCCATGTACTGCATGCCGCAGGTGGGGACGCATGCGACCTTGTACTTGCCCGACGCCACGGGAAGCGGCGCGGCGGTGACCGGGTGCGTGCGCAAGAACGGGGATAGCTGCGCCAAGACGGGAGACCCGAATATCCGCTACTTCGGCACGGAGCACGGCAGCGAGCTGGAACTGTCTCCGACCGCGATCAACGTCGTCAGCGGCAGCAAGGAACCGCTTCAACTCAGCTTTGACGATGCGACGGGCGTCACGATGACAAGCCATCGGAAGCTGCTGCTGAATGCAAAAGACGATATCTCGCTATTTACCCCGAAGCGGATTCGTATCCATGCACAAAGCCAGGTGCTCGTCAAGAAGCTTACCGCCCTGAGCGGCTTCTCGATCGAGAACGAGTATCATCTGCTCGGAGAGCATGTCGAGGTGCTGGGGCGAGACCGGACGGAGTATGCGCCGTACGAGGATGAGCCGCAGGAGGGCGAAGCGCCGAAGTTCGATTGGGGCAAGCTGTGGGGCAATGTGTTGGCCGGATTAGCGGTGGTGGCGGTGGTCACGGTTGCCGCCGTGGCCACCGTGGCTACAGCGGGAGCCGGTGCTGTCGTGATCGCAGCCGTTGCTTCGACGGCGGCCATATCCGGGACCGCAGCCGTAGCCGGAAAAGCGATCTCGGACATCCGCCGGGGGGAAGTCAGCGATACTTCGGCTTATATGTGGGATGCGTTTCGAGATACGACGATAGGAGCCGTATCCGGCGCCATATTTGGTCCCTATGGCGGGATCTGGGCTTCCATCGGTGGCCGAATGACGTTTCAAGGAATGGTCGGGGCCGCCGAAAGCCTCATGAGACAAGCGATGGACGGGGAAGGACTAAGCTGGAAAACGACGTTGTTCGATGCGGCGATAAGCTTTGGAACCGCAGGACTCCTTGATCCGAAGGTGCTCAAGCCGGTGGGCGGATTCATCAAGAAGCAGGTCGGCACTACGAGCCGATGGATCTCGGACAGTGCAGGAGACATTTCCCGAAAATTCAGCAACTATATGGATGGCCTTAGCGAGAACGGCAACACGTTAGCCCGCATCTATGTAGAACACGAACAAAAAGGGCTGGCCGGACTCGCAAAGGAGCTCGGGGAAGCGTTACAGAAAGATCTGAGCCACCTTGGCAGCAATGCCAGAGAGCAACTGGAGAAGCTGAGAAATAGCTTGAATCCCCCGCCCAGATACCAACTTGCGGGTGCATCGCATATGGGGAATGAAGCATCCGATCTCTTCGAGAACATGAGCAAGGAATTGACGGAAAGCCTGGAAGGGTTGAAGAGTAAGCTTGATAATGTAATGAAGAGCAGTTCGGGTGGTTCTGATGGGAAGCCTCCGGGTTCTAAGGGGACGGGAGATTTTGATTATAAAGAATGGGAAAATATGCCCGTTAGTGGTCAAACTCGTCTAACAGCTGATGGGTTAAGGATTATGAGTATTCGAGATTTAAAGAAATTTAAGAAAGACATGAATGATATCGGCATTAAAGTTATTCTTGACAAAAAGGGAAAAATTCTCCCTGGAAACGTTGCGGGGGGCTTTGACCCATATACTGGACAAATGGTCTTGAGACCTGACGCATCACTTTTAAGTGCTCTCCATGAATCCTACCATGCAAAACAATTTAGAGAACTTGGACAAGAAAATTATCTGAAACAATCAAGAGCAGAAAGGGAAGAGTATGTTTATAATGAAATTATGAAAAATAAAGAAAAATTTAGTGCTGAGGAGATATATGAAGCACAAAGATATATTTTCTTTCACTAGCCTTGCACCAAACCTGACATGAAAAATATATTTCTCATTAATTACTTTTTCTTCAATTTATTGATCGATTATATCTGGTAACTCATAAAAAAATCTCCTAATGTTGAAGGATAGGCATGTTACCCATTCCCTCACCAAAAGGAGAAAAGACCATGGGTAATATACCAGATCAGACCGTCATTTGTAAATGCCTAAATTTGATTCAGCTCTCGGACGACGAATTCCCAATCTTCAATTATCGACGAAAGTTTACACTCGTGAGAGCGATCAAACTACTCATTGATGCTCAATTGAATAAACGCACGGACCTCGAAGATATCTGCAACGCGTTGCGTGCGAACGAACAGCTGCAGCAGGCGATCCACTTGAAATCCATTAGCGCTTCCCAACTCGTACGTACACTCAGAGCGTTGCCTTTACCGGTGTTGCAGCAGCTATGGATTCAAGTGACACAACGTTTGCAACAACTTTATCCGAAGCAGGGTATCCCCGGCATCGGGAAACTGAGCATTGTCGATTCAACGGTACTTACACTCCCTGATGTCGCTGGAAAATGGGCCTACTGCTCCAAACACAGCAACGGGGTAAAGATCCACACCAAACTTGCTGTTTGCGACCCGGATACCGTCTATCCCGAAAACATTGTTTGTTCCACACGAGGCGTTGCTGACAGCGAAGTGGCTTTGGATCTGGTGATCGATAAAGATGCCATTCATGTTTTGGATCGCGGGTACATCACATATGGTCACTATAAGCAGTGGCTGGATGATAATCTACGCTTCGTGGCACGCATTAAGAAAAGCAACAAGACGGCGATCATCTGCGAGCACGAGATCGATGAAACGACGCCTGTGGTGCGTGATGCTGACGTGATCGTGAGCTACAAGGATGAAGAAGGCCATGTGATAGAAGCCCAGCTCCGGTTAGTGGAGTATACCGATGAGAAGAACCGCCAGTACCGTGTGCTTACGAATGTCTGGGATAAGTCCGCAGCCCAAATCTGCGAGATTTATCGGCGCCGCTGGATGATTGAATTATTCTTTAAATGGATGAAGCAACATATGAGCTTAGTCCATTTGTACAGTTTCCATCCAGAGGCAGTATGGAACCAGATTTTTTTAGCCTTCATCGCATATGGTTTAGTCATGTTGGTCCGGAAGGAGGCTGACACCACTCAAACGCTATGGTCATTTCTAAAGCTGCTTCGGGTCTATATGAATAAAACGTGGGATCAATTTTTGATGGCACTGCACCGCAAACCAACCAAGCACTCGAAGGGCAGGCGGAAGAAACGAAAGGGTGGTCGACCACGAAAACACCCAAAGCAATGTAAGACCGTTAAAGTGGTGATTAAATAGGTAATAATGGCATATTAACATTTGATGGTAACATGTTCCTATGGTTTAGTAGGAGATCGACTTTTGGCTTTGCTAGGAAAAAAGAAACTGTAAATATATATAAATAATGATTATTAGTTCCGTATCTGGAGTTTAAAGTCTTCTTCATGTCAGGTTCTATGCAACGCTAGTGATTTTCTTTATTAGAAATGGACAATGGCCGCTACCTGATTGGAAAGGATTTGAGAAATAGTGAGGGAAGAAAAGAAAACGAACATAACCGCAAGCCAAGCTATTCAAATTGCAAAAGAGTATCAGAAAAAGCATAATATATATGGAGTCATACATGAAGATATAGAAAGGTCAGTAAGATTTTATAGTGAATTTTATAGAATTAAAGGAAGTGCGTGGCTCGTTTTAGCAGATATAACACCGAAGAAATATGAAGGTGATGATGAAATTACTTTTGTTATTTCTGATGAGGAAGGTGTTGTAGATCATGTTCTAGACCATAACGGGATACCTCATCGTTATCATCTATCAAGTAATAGAGATTATACTGATGAGGAGTTTGAAGCCATTTTTAATGACGATGAGATTGAGTAATAAGTACTTATTTCTTTTGGGGACTACCCAGTGCCGAATGAAATCCTTACCATCATCATTACCAACATAACCTTTGTTTTACCTGTATGATATTTTCATAAATTAAGATGTACGTACAGAATGTCTGGAAAAAGTATCCCTATTTAACGTAATAGCGTTAAACGAAACAGGTCAATTATGGTCAGATACCACCATAAACGACCTGTTTTTTGTTATCTTCGTTTTCTTGCGTTTTTTTCAAATATGACTGCAACTTTGTACGCACATAGAGCGATAGATAGGACGAAAGGAACGAGTCTGTAAAATATTCTGTGTAAACTATCAAACGCAAATCGATTAAACTAAGAGAAAGGTTGGTTCGAGAGGATAACATAAGTGGCGCGATTTAGCAAAGAACAGGTGAAGGCGTTCGTCAAAGAAAATAACCTGAAGACCATGGATGATGTACGGTCGGCCTTGAAAGAGCTGTTTGCAGAAACGCTGCAGTCCATGCTGGAGGCCGAACGCGACACAGAACTGGGTTACGAGAAGCACGACGTCAAGAACAAAGTCACGAGTAATAGCCGCAACGGCAAATTCAAGAAAACGATCATCAGCGAGTATGGCGAAGTCGACATCCAAGTGCCGCGCGATCGCAACGGCGAGTTCGAGCCGGTCATCGTCAAGAAACAACAGTCGAACGTTACCGGCATCGAAGACCAAATCCTCGCTATGTACGCTAAAGGCGTCAGCACGCGAGATATTCAGGAGCATATGAATCATCTATATGGCGTAGAGGTCTCGCCAACGATGATCTCCAACGTGACGAACAAGATTGTGCCGCTTATCAAGGAGTGGCAGAATCGCCCGCTGCAAGGCGTGTACGCGGTCGTGTTCCTCGACGCCATTCACTTCAAGGTTAAGCAGGATGGCGCCATCGTGAACAAGGCCGCCTACATGGTGATCGGCATCGATCTGGATGGGAACAAAGACGTCCTGGGCATGTGGATTGGCGAGAACGAATCGGCCAAATTTGGGCTGAGCGTACTGAACGATCTTAAAAACCGCGGCGTCCAGGACATCCTCATCACCTGTGTCGACAATCTGACCGGCTTCTCCCAAGCCATTACGGCCTGCTATCCGAAGACGGAGATTCAGAAGTGCATCATTCACCAGATCCGCAATTCAACGCGCTACGTCTCCTACAAGGATTTGAAGAAAGTCACTGCCGATTTGAAGCCCATCTACAAAGCGGCAACGGAGGATGCGGCGCTGGTAGAACTGGATCGCTTCGAGGAAGTCTGGGGCGGCAAGTACCCGCTTATTGTCCGCTCATGGCGCAGTAACTGGGACGAGCTCGCGACATTCTTCAAATACCCGCCGGAGATCCGCAAGCTCATCTACACGACGAACATGATTGAGAGTTACCACCGGCAATTACGTAAAGTGACCAAGGGCAAGAGCATCTTTACGACGGACGAAGCGTTGCTGAAGATGCTGTATCTTGCGACGATGGATTTGAATCGCAAATGGACGGGGCGCGTGCAGAACTGGGGATAAATCCTCCTCCAGCTCTCCGTCTTCTATCCGGATCGAATTGGACAGCGTTTGCCGTAAGGGGCGACTCTCCCCCTCGGGGGAAGGGTTCTATAAAAAGAGTTTACACAAAATTCTTGACAGACCCGGAGCGCGGAAGCTGCACGTCCTTTTCTCTGGGCTTTGTAGAGCCAATATTTCAACTGATGAACGGTTACATTCTGCTCCGTTCACCAAGCTTTCATCGTTTGACCACTGGCCTGATAGGCAGTAATATGTTCACTCCAAATTGCTTGCAAATTGGTTTCCAATTCAGAAACCATCCTTTCGTGGACGTGATGGATTCATTGTGACGGGATTGATCGCTTATGAAAAGGTGGGCTCAGTTTGACGCTTACATTTCAAGTATGTAGAAATTACAAGTAGTTACGAAAAAATAAGCTGTCGACAACGAAATTCGACAAAATTTGTTATGATTAGACCGGTATAATGAAAAGTGACTAGGTGAACTGAGTGGATCGATTTTCTTCGTAAAAGATTCAAACCTATTGTTCAGGAACAAGATGATATTAGGAGTGGGGATTTAACCAAAAAAAGCAAGCAATTGAACAAAAGAAAATTACGAAGCCCATATAAGCCCATAAGAATTAAGATCTAAGCTGGGGGCTACTGGGGAGTCACGTCCAACCCACACTTGCAAATGAATGCACAGACCAACATTATCTAAACCCTCAAATACCAGACACCTGCTTGTAGGAAGGATAAATTGTCGTCCTATACTCAGACATAGCTGCATAAGAGATTAATATGGAATACATATTGGAGGAGAATATATTGATGAAAATCAATTTAGATATATTAGTACTAAATGAAAGTATATGCAAAAATATAGCTAAATTTGATTACTCTGAAAGAGGATTATTATCCCAAAACATTCTATCGCAGCTCAGAAACTTCGTTGAAGCAATTGCAGTAAAAATATATGGAAACGGAAACGATATTGAACTTATATATCCCAATATTACGAAATCTCTCGAACATATAAAATCAAAAGGAAGCTACAGATTTTTAAGTAAATTTCACGATTTGTTACAGATTTCAGCATCCCATTATACTCTTGATGAGGGAAAGTCAGAAAGACTCATGCTAAAGTACTACGAGTATTTGCTGAAAATAAAGATCTTTCTAAAAAATACATATAATTTAGATGTACTCGAAAATATAGAAAATTTCCCCCTTAACACTGACCATAATCTATCGGAGTACTATGAAAAAATAGCTGATAGAATAAATCAAGCCCAAACAAATATAACCAGAAGTTCTTATAACGATAGATATTATATTCAAAAAGTTAAACCGATTTTTGTTAATCAGAATATATACTATGAGGTGACTTTCACTGCTGCTAATGATAAGGCAAGCAAATTCGATAGAGTAATTGCCTTTACTAAACTGGATATTACACACAATTACGCTGTCAGGCTTTCTGTAAGAAATGATACCATTAATATAATGGGGAAGATAATGCCTATTCAGATTATTGATGGATGGGAAGTGTCGATACGTCCATGCGAACTTAATAGGTTTATTGACATATTTGGAGGGCATCGTAAAATTAATAGTGGCACGACAGAATATCGGGAATTGATGCGTTTTTTGACTGAAACGGGTATGAGTTTAGTTGACTTGATAGATTCTCCTGATGAGTACTTCTTTTATGTAAAAAATCAAATATTTAGAAATGTAACAGATTTTCGTTTTTTTGCATTTTAGAAAAAAGTCGTGAACTGGTATTAGGTAAGTGTCCTGGCAGTAATGTAATTAGGGCTTGCTGAACATATTGCCTTTTAGGCCACAGAGGCTGACGGCACAGATTCAGCAGCAGTCTGAAAATCGGCAAAAAGAGAACGCGCAGCTTGCGTTCGAGATTCATAACAAGCAGTTGCAGGGCAATGACCGTTTCGCTTGTCTCTCGAAGGCGTGCTCGAATACGCCCCAGTCCGTAGGAGCGTTTGCCTTCTCCGAATTTCCTTCGATCGCGTTACGCGTTGAAGCATCCTGTCTGGCCTGGTTCCGTTCTGGTTCCGCTTCTTTCTTCGGACGTCCTAAGTTTGGACCACTCAGACGGATGCCGTGCTCCTTACAATAGCGAAGGTTCTCCCGGTTTCGGTAGATTTGGTCGGCTAGAATGGCTTCCGGATAACACCCATATCGCTGGACGAACGACTCCACGGAAGCTTTCAGTGTCATGCTTTCGTTGAAGTTATCCCAGGACAGCTTCTCCATTCGAGCGTAACCGTCCACCAGACTGATCGCCAGCTTTGCCCCAAACTCGACGAGAGCATTCACTTTCCCGCGGACAATCGGCCGTACATGCGGTTGGGAAAGACTGACGATTCGATCTTCCACCGAGTGTGTCCGTTTGTCGTACATCTCTTGTTGTTGACGATACAGCTCGGAAATGACGAGCAATTGCCGATACTGCTGCGAACCCAGTTGATTCAAGCTGCTTTTCGCTGCCAGCATTTCGATGATGCGAAGATTACGCGAAACATAACGAAGCTGTTTGCCAACCGCTTTCCGGATGGATTTGGCACCCGTTCGCCGTTTCTTGGCGATCTCGAGGTAGCGTTTGCGGGCGGTTTGACGATACGTTCTCGGTTTCTTGGCCTTCCCGACGAAAGGCTCGTGCAGAACATCGATGATCGCTTCGAGTTTTTCCCGCGCCTCGTTCAATAATTTCAAATCGGTCGGATACGAGATGTCGGCCGGTGCGCAGGTCGCGTCGAGCATCAAGGTGCCTTTGTTGCATGGTTTCTCTTTGCTTTTGCCGTCTTCATTAACGGATGTTCCATCAGAGCCATGGCCGCTGCCTGGAGGATCTTGAGGATCGCTCTTGTTTTGTTCCTGCTTCTTTCGCTCTGCGTCCTCTTCCAAAATCCAATCGTTGATTCGTTCAATGACATCCGCACCCAATCGCTTGCGGAAATGGGTCAACAGCGAGTGATGGAACGGAGGCTTATCTTGGAACGCCGGCAGCCCAAGGAAGTACTGGTAGTACGGATTTTCGGTGATCTGCTGGACCGTCTCTCGATCATCGAGTTGCATACGTTCCTGAATGTACAGCGCTCCCAAAGCCATACGAACAGACAAGGGGATCTGGCCGCGCATTGATTTCTTGAACGACTTCGCGTAGAGTTCTTCTGCCCGCCACCACGGGATGATAGCGGCCAGTTGAACCCAACGGTTCTCCTTATTTAATTTACCGCCAAACGGCAAGTAGAAATCTTCGAACAACTGAAGCTGGCTTTCGGTTCTACGATACATGTTGGTTCACTCCACGTGCACGATTTTTTGCAAGAAATTCGCATTTTCCTTGCATTTTATTTCGAATTAGAGTCCAGAAATCCTTGTAAAACCTTAGAAAAATGATTGTTCAGCAAGCCCTAATTAGATATTTGATTTATAAATTAAATAATAAAGTTTTAAAGCAGCAGCAATGGCACAAGTCCTGTAGGAGATTATCATATTTGTATTTGGACTATGGCTGTATTCCATTTGATGACATGCCGTTCAATACGTCATTGAAAAATCACAATCCAAAAATCTTAAATTTGTTTGAATCTATAAAGCCTTCAGGTCGAGAACATGAACTTCTTGCACGGTTAGTTAAAAACAATACAGAAAAGAATGGAGTATTGTTCACATCAAAAAAAGATATTGAAGGATTTGGTGATATTGATGTTCTTTTACAGAAATATAATAGCGCTCTATATTATACACATACTAATCGAAGATTGGAAACCTATAAAGACCACATCTATATAAATGGTTACGCTGAAGATAGTGTTGAAATTATTAGAAAGCTTAGGGAGATTTCTTCATCTGGTATTGACAATTACGTAAATTCAGTTGAATTCTGGTTACAGTCAACTCCTTATGATATTGATTGTGATGAGAAAAAATCTGCTTTAAAGCAAATGTTTGTAAACTCCCGTGTAGCTTTGATTTATGGTTCTGCCGGAACAGGTAAATCTACATTGATTAACCATATATCAAATTTCTTCAACGACAAGAAAAAGCTATACTTAGCTAACACAAATCCGGCTGTTGATAATCTTAGGCGTAAAGTAAATGCTTCTAATTGCTCTTTTAAGACTATCAGAAAGTTTTTATCAACAAGAGATATGGTATAAAAATATAATATATCTTCCCCTAACGTTGATTTTTTAGATTAGAAGGGTGAAAAAATGAATACCATAGCTCTTTTAAATCTCAGCAAGAGGCTATCATTGGGATGTAACGAAATTATTCAGAATGTAAGGTTGGCCGTGGAGTAACCCAAGTAAGAATTTTCATGAAAATAGAAATCGACTTGATGAAAGAAATGTGCTGAATAAAATGATTACAAAGCAAGACAGTATTACAGAGATTGCATTGCCCCGAGAAGAAATCGAAGCATTCGCCAATCTCGATAATTGATTCAAAATGTAGTGGCAAAGGTAATTCCTTTTATGTTTAAATAACAAAACAAGAGCCGTGGGATTCCTTCCTCAACAGCTCTTGATACGGTATTCACCCCGAATGCTTTCTTCTACCTTACCGATTGCCTCCTCTATCTTCATATCCCAATAAGACCGTAAGAAGAGTTGCACCGACAAAAGCTGCCGCCACACCAATAACATATAACCCCATAGGTGTAAAAACAGGGATTGTCAAAACGCTTGGGAATCCGAATGCGGTGGCTTTTGCTCCAAAGAAACCGTTAATTGCCCCCCCAACGGCACCGGCGATAACGACATAAATAATCGTTCGCTTAAAACGGACCATCAACCCATAAATAATTGGCTCCGTTACACCGGACAATAGGCCTGGCAATAATGTGGAGCCGCCTAATGTTTTTAGATTTTTGTCTTTTGTTTTTAAGAATATGCCAAGTGCTACCCCCATTTGTGCAAAAGGAGCCGCAGCGAGCATTCCGGTAAGCGGATCTCCACCGCTGCCTATATTGGAAATCATAATAGGGACAACTCCCCAATGGAGGCCGAACAATGTCAAAAAAGTCCATCCTGCCCCCATCACAGCGCCTGTTAATATCCCGCTTTTTGAGCTCAAGAAGCCGATTGCCGCACCAATCGCATCTCCGACATATATGCCGAACGGTCCAAATATTAATACAGTCAAAGGTACTATAATTAGCAAGGAAAGCAGCGGCAGCATAAACAGATGCAGGTCCCTATGAATGATCTTCTTCAGTAAATTATTTAGAGCGGCATAAATACAAACTGCTATAAATACCGGAAAAACAGAAGATGAATAATCCATCAATAATACAGGGATGCCTAAAAAATCAGACCTGTCACCGATGTTTTCTAATAATCCTGCAAAGTTAGGCTCCAGCAGTGCAGCGCCTATGGCACCCCCAACATATGGGTTAGCCCCAAGCTTCGTTGCCAGTGTAATCCCAAGGAAAATGGGAAGAAAATAAAAGACGGCATTTCCAGCAGCAGACAGAATAAAATAGGTGCCGCTCTCTGTAGATAACCATCCAACCATTGTCAGTACCGTTAACAGCGCTTTCAACATCCCGGCTCCGGCCAGGGCTCCCAACAATGGCGAAAAGCTGCGGGAGATGACTTCGAAAATTCGGTTTCCCAGGGAATCCTTGGTTTCATCTACCGGCTCAGCAGTTTCAGTTGAGCTGATCATTTTTTCTATTTCTTTATAAGCGTCCTCTACATGTTTTCCTACGATAACTTGAAATTGTCCACCGCTTTCAACAACACCCAGAACGCCCTCCAATTTTTCGATCGCCGGCTTATCTGTTTTTGCAGAATCATGCAAATTAAAGCGTAACCGCGTTGCACAATGTACAAGACTGGATATATTTTGTTTCCCTCCGAGTAATTTGACTACATCTCTGGCAAAGCTTCTGTAGTTCATGTCTTCCTCCTCAAAGATGATTTCCTAAAGCGTTTACATACATAATATTAAGGAATTCATTTTCACATTTCCTACCCTTTCTTAGCTAAATTCCGGTCAAATACTGAACTTTTTTCGGGACTAAGACAAAACTAAGAGGCCTTCTGCACTTTGAAGGAATAGGACTGCACTGTTATTATTCTTCTCTGTTTTTCGTCAGTTTAAACGTTATCTGCATTTTTCTTATACGCTTGAAGCTTTCCTTCTCGTCTCTTGTTCATTTTACGATACTGGCTGGGAGTGACATGATACGCAGCTTTAAAGACTCTATTAAATGATTTCTCGTTTGGAAAACCGTTTTCCAATGCAATTTGCAATATGGATAGATCCGTGTTCATGAGAAAATGATAAGATCGTTCAAGTCGAATAGCGTTTATATAATCAAAGACAGTCGTTCCAATATATTTCATAAAAAGGCGTGAAAGATAGGTTGGCGATAACCCAAATTCCGAGGAAATGATATCAATGGATAGCTTCTGCTTATAATTTTCTTTTATAAAATTTGTGATCCGCGTTAGCCGTTCCAAATATTTAGTTGACTTAATGACACCAACGTACTTTTTTTCTTTTTTAAAATAGGTGAGCAAAATGTATATCAACTCATAAGATAAGCTTGTTATTTTTATAGGAGCCAGATGATCACTTTCTTTATTTATGAAGGCACTTACGATTTCGTCTAAATTCTTCCTCATCTGATTAAATTGCATGATTTTTTGTTCATTCTTTTCATTGATTGAGATACAATCAAATGCATATTGATCCATGTTGTAAAAATTAGCCTTTAAAAAATCGTAAGGAATTAAAATCGTAACATCCTTCCGTTCCTTTCCCGGGTCCAGAGAAAAAGAATGAGTGGCATTCGAATTAATGACGACGATATCGCCTTGGTTGGCTGTATGTTCAGTGCCATCTACAAAGATTTTATCAACTCTTCCGGAGAGTACATATAAAATTTCTACACTATTATGCCAATGTCTTGGTATAAATTTTCTGTTGTTCGTGCTACGAACGATGATTTTAATAGGCAGATTTTCATCTCTTGTAATAAGTTCATGCTTGTAATTCATCATGATATCGCCCCCCATCCTATTATCGGTCATTTCCCTGTACCCCTAGCCTGACAATTGAAAAAGGCTCACAAATCGCCGCAGGAGCAATTTACAAGCCTGTTCCAACCAACTTAATCGCCTTTTGCTAATGCCTCAACGCTTTAGGCTTTTTCCGTTTGTGGCAATAACCTCCTTGTACCAATAAAAAGATTTTTTGCGATAACGCTCAAACGTGCCGGAGCCATCATCATGACGGTCTACATAAATAAAGCCGTATCGCTTCTTGAGCTGAGCCGTCGAAGCGCTGACAAGGTCAATACAGCCCCAGGTCGTATACCCCATCACTTCCACGCCATCTGCAACGGCCTCCGCAACCTGAACGAGGTGATCGTTCAAATACTGAATGCGGTAGTCGTCTTCCACCGTTTTTTCTCCGGCTTCGTTTACAATCAGCTCATCAACCGCGCCCAGTCCGTTTTCAACGATAAACAGCGGCTTTTGATAACGGTCATAGAAAGCGTTCAAGACTACACGCAGTCCTTGAGGATCAATTTGCCAGCCCCATTCGCTGGATGGCAGATAAGGGTTGGGCACCCCACCGAACAAATTTCCCTGACCGGCTACGTTTTTCTCCGGATCAGCCGTCTGGCAAACGCTCATATAGTAGCTAAATGAGATAAAATCAACGGTATGAAGCAAAGTTTCTTCATCGCCGGGCTCAAATTTGATTTCGATCCCGTTCTCTCTAAAGTAACGCTTCATGTATCCCGGATATACGCCTCTTGCATGTACATCCCCGAAGAAATAGTTCTGATGTTCGAACTCCATCACTTTAATAACGTCATCCGGATGCGGCGTCAGCGGATAGGCAGGCATACTTAGAATCATGCAGCCGATTTTGGCCTGCGGATCAATCTCATGGCAGAGCTTGACCGCCGCCGCACTGGCCACGAGCTCGTGGTGAACGGCTTGATACAAATCCTGTTTGCTGAGTTTGTCTTTCGGTGTATAAATGCCTCCGCTCATAAACGGAGCCTCCAGAATGGAGTTGATCTCATTAAAGGTTAGCCAGTATTTCACTTTTCCTTTGTAACGATGAAATACCGTGGCGACATAGTGTTTATAGAAGTCCACCAGCTTCCGGTTAACCCAGCCATTGTATTCTTTCGCAAGATGCAAAGGGGTTTCATAGTGGGATAAAGTCACTAGCGGCTCAATCCCGTATTTCAGGCATTCATCGAACAAATCATCGTAAAATTGCAGCCCTTTTTCGTTCGGTTCCGCCTCATCGCCTTTTGGAAAAATCCGCGACCAAGCGATGGAAGTGCGAAACACTTTAAAACCCATTTCCGCGAACATCTTGATATCTTCCTTGTAACGGTGATAAAAATAAATCCCTGCCAGCTTCAGATTGTCAGGTGTCGGAGCTTCCGTTATCGGGCCGGCAAGTCCTTTGGGGCTCACGTCCTGCGTAGATAATCCTTTGCCGTCTTCGTTATAGGCGCCCTCCAGTTGGTTGGCCGCGACAGCCCCTCCCCACAGAAAGTCTTGTGGGAAATTGATCTCGATCCCGCTGCTCTTGTTCATATGCTACACTCCGTTCCATCTATAGATTTTATGGTACACTAGATAAAAGCCTTGACTTAAATCAAATAAATCATAAGTGTTGGAACGGGTTACATGTCAACTTTAATTTTTTAGAAAGGGAAACTTACATGTCAAAGTTTGAACAGATCATGTTACTCTCCGGCTATTCCAGGGCCACGGTGTCAAGAGTCATCAATAATTCGCCAAATGTAAACAAAGAGACGCGAGAAAAAATTTTACAAATCATGAAACAGCTTGACTACGCCCCCAACCGGAATGCTGTAGCGCTGTCGATAGGCCGAACCAATCAAATCGGGATTGTCATCGTATCCCTTATTGAGATTACCATTTCCTTTTTGAACCATTTTATAGAAGCTGCTTTGCGTTATGGATTCCAGACGATTATCTATACTTCTCAAGGGGATAAAGCCAAAGAGATGCAGGCCTTCGAAGATCTGCGGAGCAAGCGGGTAGACGGCTTATTGATTGTTACCTGCGTGAATGATCCCGGGAAACTATCCGCTTACGGTCGCTATGGGCCGATCATTTCTTGGCAACGCATGCGTAAAGGGCAGATTCCTTCCATATCAATGGATCAAGGCGAAGGCTACAGGCTTGGTCTGGAGCACTTGCTGGCCAAAGGATTTACGCGCATTGCGAATATTTTTGGCAGATCCGGCAGTTTGAACACCAGAAGTCGAAGGCTGGCGTATGAATCGACCATGAAGCAACAGGGCTTGCCGGTCAGAGCCGATTGGTATCGGTATGAAGTGTATGGCATGCTTGACGGCGAGGAAGCCTGGCGTTCTCTCTCCGCTATGCAAGAGGTTCCCGAGGCAATCCTCTGCTCTAATGATTACGTGGCCGCAGGCATTTTGAATGAAGCTCGCCGCCAAAACCTGGACATCCCGGAGCAGTTAGCCATTATTGGCTTTGACGATACCGAATTGTCCGCCTCTCTGGGGATAACGACCATTCATAATCCAATCAAGGAGCAAGCATGGAATGCCTTCTACCATTTATGGAATCAAATTGGAGGGGAATCCTTGGAACAGTCAAAGTTAAGCTTTCAGCTTGTTGAGCGTCAAACAACCTGAACGTATTGCATACTAAAAATGCCTAGAATTGCAGCGTAAAAATGCTCAAGTTGAATGCAAAAAAGGCACTTGTCAGCCCCTTAAATTCCTCCTATCGTTAGGTTTGTCTAGAACTTGACGAAGGAGATTGGAAGGATGCTGAAAATGCCTCAACAACACGATATCAGATTTTTACGCGAAGCAGAAGGGTGCTCGATCCGTGACATCGCCAGACAGATGGGCATTCACTGGAGAACCGCGAAGAAGTACGCAGATCAGTCCAACGGGAACGACTCGATTGGTAGAAGAAAGAGTAAAAGCCCGGTTATGGGGCCATATATGGAGATCGTGGACACATGGCTGGAGGAAGATCGCCTGCTTCCCCGGAAACAGCGGCATACCGGGATACGGATCTACCAGCGGCTGAGAGAGGAACACCAGTTTACAGGCGGACAACGAACCGTTTTGGCCTATGTCCGGAAGCGAAAAAACGAAATGGATCTCGAACGCGCTAAAACCTGCGAACGGTTGGAGCACCACCAGGAGAAGCACAGGTGGATTTTACGACCCTGCAGGTCAGTCGAGCGCAGCAGCTACTCACCTACATTACGGACCTATTGGCTATATGTTTACAGCCACATTGTGTCTTGTACTCGTATCCATGAAGACGCATAGTATTGCACAATCTCAGAAGAAATTTCTTAGTATGCATAAAGAGGTTGTGGATAGAATCATCATGGAAAGAAAACTTGAAGATGCAAAATTATCAGACAAGTAAGAGTTATGCCCCAAAATTAGAATGGGGCATAATGGTTATATAATCGCCTGCTGTAACTCACTTCATTAATCAATCACCCCCAATATGTCCTCCGCCCTAATCCAGTGCCTTTCTTCGTTTTCCGTTCGGATTCGGACACGCTGGCCTAACATATCAATATCGACTACAGTCCCCCTCACAACTCTTTTATCAAACGGGTCATAAACATTAAGCGTTATTTCTTCGCCCTCCATCATCGAACGTTGCAGGTGGCTATTGATACCTTCCCACTCCTGTTCATCCAGTTGTGGCCGCTCGCGTCGATTTTGATTCTCCTGATGAGCGATCAAGCCTGTTTATGCTGAGGTAGCATCATACGGCTGGATTCCCATAAGCCATTGTTCGAGAGTTTCTATACGGCCGCCATGCCCCCGCTGTCAGGCATGTTGCGTGCAGCACGCCGTCGCGAATGCGGCGGACGACGATCCGCCGCTGCGTAATCTCCGTTCCGGTCCTCGTATATGATTTCAACAGTTCGGCCGATACATTGCTCCAGCCTCATGATCATCACCCCTCGAACGTTTGTTTGCTCTCAATAACAGTGTATGCGAATGCATGTTCGATTATCAATGGAAATAACCTGAAATGAAAAATAAATCACAACGAACTTTACATTATTTCAATTTATAGGACTTAATGTTTAGACAAGCTACTGCTTATTAAGTAAAGTCACTTAGTAGCAATACTACTTGTAAAGGGGTTTTAGATTGAAGAAAAGAGTATCTTTGGTCTTTGCAGTCTTACTTTTAATTGGCGTCCTCTTCAGCCCTGTTCAAACTTTTGCTTCTGAAGAGTCTGGAAAGTGGGTACGTAAAAGTGATTTACCCGAACCAAGAGCAGGGGCGGCCACTGCAACCGTAAACGGGTATATATACGTCTTTGGCGGATCATCAGGCGGAAAAGAAGCTTATTCTGGCACGAAACATAACACGACTTACATGTATGATCCTACAACAGATACTTGGACAGAAAAGAAGAACATGCCGACAGCTCGAGCAGGATTAACAACTGCAGTTGTAAATAATAAGATATACGTAATTGGTGGTTATCTTGATAAAAACGGAAAAGTAGAACGTACTAACATTGTAGAGGTGTATGACACTCAAACAGATGAATGGTCGACAGTCGCTAATATGCCCACAGCAAGATCTTGGGCCCCAGCCACTGCAATCGGGGATAAGATTTATGTCTTTGGCGGTGGAAACTCGAATGGAGCACTAAAGAACACAGAGTGCTATGATACTTCTACAGATACATGGACAAGAAAAACGGATATGCCTTTGCCTGCTAACGGTATAGCTTCTGTAGAGATTGGCGGAAAAATATATGTTTTTGGTGGGTGGGATTTTTCTTCTACACATGGATCAATTTTAGAATATGACCCAGAAACAGATTCATGGCTTAAAAAAAATGAGAGTACGATGCCCAGAAACGGAATGGGGGTATCTGTTGTTAATGATAAGGCATATATTTTAGGCGGTTCCAGTAACGGAGCCAATGGTATCTTGTCTTCCGTAGAAATTTATGACCCGAAAACCAACACATTAACCAATTTTGATAATTTAACCTTTCCTAGAACACAAAACCTTTCTTCTGCTATAAATAATAATATCTACGTAATCGGTGGAACAACTGGGAAGGAGGACGGAATACTAAGTACAGTTGAAATGTACACGATTGAAAGTCCGGATCCTGAAGAGCCACAACAACCAGAAGAGCCCGAACAACCTAAAGGCGATAGAGCAATACTTGTCGTAACGATGACCACAGGCTTGGAAAGAGAATTTGACCTCAGCATGGATGAGGTTAATGCCTTCATCGTATGGTACGATGCAAAGGACGCAGGATCAGGCCCTTCCAAATATGCAATTGATAAGCATAACAATAATAAGGGACCATTTAGCAAACGAACGGATTATGTCATCTTCAACAACATCCTCACGTTTGAAGTAAATGAATACTCTATAAAATAGTTCAAAAGAGCCGTGGGATTCCTTCCTCAACGGCTCTTTTGATATACTTTTATTTTAGTAAGTGAAGTTATATCTATCGAAGACTTCTTCCGAAAAACCACCAAAGTCGATACTAGCAGGCCCAAAACTAATGCTAACCGTCCCTGGCAAATTTCTGTGAGCATAACCTACTTGAAATGCTCCAGTTGTTCCTTCATAGCTCTTACCAACCCGAATGGTTTGCTTACCATAACCATACTGCCAGTCGTCATCGGATAAATAAATAAGATCAACATCCCATCCAGTTCCACTCAGATTAGAGCTATTATTCATTTCATTAGTTAAATGGGTAGTATGAGCCCCTCCATGATAACAGGCTAAGGTATGTCTTGAATATGCTGTACCAGCAATTGGTGTGCCTTGAGATTGCCACGATATAGCAACAGTATCCGTAAACACAGCTAAAGGCTGCTTTTTCCAAGTGTAATTTACATAAATATCGTATTCATTTTCTGTTGTGTAACTTGCTGTTTTTACTGCGTATCCTGTTAACTCAAACATACTATCTGAGTAGAATGGGGTGACTGTCAGTTCGTTTCCATTTTGATCTTTATGTATCACTTTGGAGTCTGTTTTGATTACTTCTTTCTTTACTCCACCTTTACTTACAATATCTTGCTTCATTTCAAGGGGGAGCTTTTCGACTTCGTTGTCATTAAAACCCATTTTGATAAGATGATTGTTCACTTCATCTTCACTCTGTTGTAAAGCATTTAATAATGGAGGAACTAACTCTTCACTTGAGTGTGCAGATGCGCTTTGATTTCCGAATGTCGCAATAATCAAAGAAAAGCACAGCAGTGAAACAGTAAGCAGTTTTGACGTTTTACTCATAACAGCACCTCCCAATATTGTACAAGCAACTCAAATGTAAAATACTAGAAGGGTATAGTCAAGAGAAATCCAAAATCGTTCACCATTATTTTCTATTTATATTCTTCTGAACTATTGATGACAATTTATAGCTTATATCAAGTAATATACCGATTATAATTAACACAAGAATATACATAAGTTCGTCTTCAATCTTAATACCTGTAACCCCTACAATTAAGTAAAATACTATCAAGCTTGCAGCAATGAACGCAATCGTTGTCATATTCCCATTCGCCTCCATTTCTGAGTTTAAAAATTTTATTAGCCTCTTCTCTGAATATGATCTTGATATCCGTCGAAGGTTACCTTTACATAATACACCATATCAAAACTGAATTCTTACCTTTCATTGTTTACCGTCCTACTTTACTCGGGTCGCTCGAATATAGGCATATACGTTCCTGCCGATCAACTCTCTCTGTACAGGCACGCCATTGATTGATGCCGTTTTGGTCTGCTGATTCCAAATTACACGGCACCTTTTTCCCATGTAATTCGAAATCCCACTGATTGGGTAATTATCACAAAATATTAAATACATTAATCACCATTTTTGTTATACTCAAAAACGTCATTTTTTGACAAATACAGATTCCATCCGTCATCCAGCACCTTTTATAGATAACTTTGCTGTGTGACGAGCTAAGGAGGGAAAGAAATGATTATTGTCCGTTTGCTTGATCTCAACCAGAGCATGGACAGAAAGTGTATGGACGACAGCATTCCGTAACCAATCCTGAACGCAGTACCCGATTAAATTTTTGCAAAAAAGGAGAAGAACATGAAAAAAATTATTTCTTTGATGTTATTTTTTATCCTTTCATTCACAAGCATTCCCTTTACTTCTGCTTTATCCATCGCTAATTGCAATTTAAATTGCTTCTCTGCTGGCACGCCTGTACAAACGACTTCAGGCTTCAAGCCGATTGAGGAGATCCGCATCGGTGATTTTGTACTGACGAAGGATGAACTTACAGGATATAATCAGGTTGTTGAATTGTTCCAACGGCAAGCAAACGAGACATACCAAATTACAGTCAAAGGAATAACAATAACGACGACGGAAGAGCATCCGTTCTGGATTCCTGGACGAGGCTGGATAGAGGCAAGACACCTTAAGGTAGGTGACCTGCTTCAAAATCCAGAAGGCAAACTCTATCCGATTGATCGTATCGAGATTAAGAACGACAGCACGACTGTTTATAACTTCCGTGTCGAAGGAGTACATAATTATTTTGTAACAGAGTTGGAAATTTGGACCCATAATTGTGGAGCCGGAGGAATCAGAAATATCCCGGCGAGGGCACCTTCTGGAGGAGGCGGAAGCTCAGTAAAAACTCCTTACTCCAAGATACCTGATTCAAAGAGTGTAGGACCTGGAAAGAATTTTACTAAGACCCAAAAGCAAAAAATTATTGAGGAGAACAAAAATAAAAATGGAGGTGTAATAAAATCTGACTATTCGGGGAAAGAGTTAGTACCTGCACAAAAAAGCCAGAAAGGTGTTACGCCGCCATCAAATGAAGTTCAAATCGATCATATTTATCCAAAAAGTAAAGGCGGCTCTAACAGTTATTCAAATGCCCAAGTCTTATCAAGAGAAGAAAATCGAAAGAAATCAAATAAGTAGCGAGGTAAATCATTATGGTCAGTAAGAAAAATGGTTTTGTAGATTTGCCGAATACAATGGTCTTAACAACACGAGATGTAATAGAAAAGAAAAAGGAGATTCTTTTTGTATCCCATGATGCTGATGATGGGATGTGGCAATTCCATAGTGGTAATGATGTCGATATGGATTCTGCGATGTTAGTTGCACTAGAAGAAATCGTGGAGTTCCACCCTTCCATAACTGAAATCTCCGATTTACCCGTAGGTTGGATTGCATGGAGAGAAGATGAAACAAAACCATGGCACAAAGAGAGGGCTATTTAGGGCTTGCTGAACAATCATTTTTCAAAGGTTTTACAAGGATTTCTGGACTCTAACTCGAAATAAAATGCAAGGAAAATGCGAATTTCTTGCAAAAAATCGTGCACGTGGAGTGAGCCGACATGTATCGTAGAACCGAAAGCCAGCTTCAGTTGTTCGAAGATTTCTACTTGCCGTTTGGCGGTAAATTAAATAAGGAGAACCGTTGGGTTCAACTGGCCGCTATCATCCCGTGGTGGCGGGCAGAAGAACTCTACGCGAAGTCGTTCAAGAAATCAATGCGCGGTCAGATCCCTTTGTCTGTTCGTATGGCTTTGGGAGCGCTGTACATTCAGGAACGTATGCAGCTCGATGATCGAGAGACGGTCCAGCAGATCACCGAAAATCCGTACTACCAGTACTTCCTTGGGCTGCCGGCGTTCCAAGATAAGCCTCCATTCCATCACTCGCTGTTGACCCATTTCCGCAAGCGATTGGGTGCGGATGTCATTGAACGAATCAACGATTGGATTTTGGAAGAGGACGCAGAGCGAAAGAAGCAGGAACAAAACAAGAACGATCCTCAAGATCCTCCAGGCAGCGGCCATGGCTCTGATGGAACATCCGTTAATGAAGACGGCAAAAGCAAAGAGAAACCATGCAACAAAGGCACCTTGATGCTCGACGCGACCTGCGCACCGGCCGACATCTCGTATCCGACCGATTTGAAATTATTGAACGAGGCGCGGGAAAAACTCGAAGCGATCATCGATGTTCTGCACGAGCCTTTCGTCGGGAAGGCCAAGAAACCGAGAACGTATCGTCAAACCGCCCGCAAACGCTACCTCGAGATCGCCAAGAAACGGCGAACGGGTGCCAAATCCATCCGGAAAGCGGTTGGCAAACAGCTTCGTTATGTTTCGCGTAATCTTCGCATCATCGAAATGCTGGCAGCGAAAAGCAGCTTGAATCAACTGGGTTCGCAGCAGTATCGGCAATTGCTCGTCATTTCCGAGCTGTATCGTCAACAACAAGAGATGTACGACAAACGGACACACTCGGTGGAAGATCGAATCGTCAGTCTTTCCCAACCGCATGTACGGCCGATTGTACGCGGGAAAGTGAATGCTCCCGTCGAGTTTGGGGCAAAGCTGGCGATCAGTCTGGTGGATGGTTACGCTCGAATGGAGAAGCTGTCCTGGGATAACTTCAACGAAAGCATGACACTGAAAGCTTCCGTGGAGTCGTTCGTCCAGCGATATGGGTGTTATCCGGAAGCCATTCTAGCCGACCAAATCTACCGAAACCGGGAGAACCTTCGCTATTGTAAGGAGCACGGCATCCGTCTGAGTGGTCCAAACTTAGGACGTCCGAAGAAAGAAGCGGAACCTGATCGGAACCAGGCCAGACAGGATGCTTCAATGCGTAACGCAATCGAAGGAAAATTCGGAGAAGGCAAACGCTCCTACGGACTGGGGCGTATTCGAGCACGCCTTCGAGAGACAAGCGAAACGGTCATTGCCCTGCAACTGCTTGTTATGAATCTCGAACGCAAGCTGCGCGTTCTCTTTTTGCCGATTTTCAGACTGCTGCTGAATCTGTGCCGTCAGCCTCTGTGGGCCTAAAGGCAATATGTGTGCGACTTGTTTTGCTATAACTGAATAACTTCAGGAAAAGCAAGGACTTTATAAAGAAAAGTCTAACTTTCTATCCGAGAACAGGAATGAGGAATCCATGTTTTCCAAAACTGTTCCGTTGAGACTCCTACATGCGTCTTGTTCGGCAGGGCATGAGGTATGAAGCTAGGTGAAGTCGGCAGAAGGAAGCTGGAGCCACCAATCAAGGAAGGTATGCTTACTGATATGCCGGACGGCTGAAAAATTGCCTATGGTGAGAATGTTCAAAGGGGAACTGACGAAACTCCGAATGTAAGAATCTAAATGCCTACCTCATGGAAACATGTTGACCAATGAATGTTGGGGCAAGTGGCGTAAAGTACAATTACATGTTAGGAAATACGCTATACCGAACAATGGCGGTATCAAGCTTGCAGGTTCAAAGGAGTCACCTAAGGGCAGTATGCATAGCTAGGATAGAAGGAACAAGGAAAGCAAGGGACGTTGCAACAATGGACTGCCGTCCAAGACGGTTGCTATAAGGTTACACCGAAATGCATTTACCCTTGTGAGAGTAGGGGCACGACCAATGAAACTTCCGTAATAGAAGTGGAGGAACAGCCCTGAGTCTTGTTACTTGACAACAACTTTCCAAAAGTGAACTGTATCGGTCGGGTATGAATGTGGGGACAATCTCTGCAAGGGGGTTGCCACAATACAGGCTCTGCGTTATTGGGATTACTATAATCTAACAGATACCTTTACAGACTTACACGAGCAGGCCAAGCAAGGAAAAACATTCAAACGTCTCTATGAACTAATCACATCAAGAGAAAATATCCTTCTTGCTTACCGTACAATCAAGTCAAATAAGGGATCTAAAACAGCAGGAACAGATGGCAAAACAATCGAGAATCTTAAAACAATGACAGACAGCGATCTTGTGAACCTTGTTAAAACAAAACTTAAGAATTACCAACCTAAAAAGGTTAGACGGGTCTTTATTCCAAAACCTAATGGGAGAAAGAGACCACTGGGAATTCCATGCATTCTAGATCGGCTAATACAGCAGTGCTTTAAGCAAGTACTTGAACCAATCGCCGAGGCGCACTTTTATAAACATAGTTATGGGTTCAGACCATTGCGCTCCACCCATAATGCATTGGCTAGAGTTCAATTTTTGATTAATAACGGGGGACTTCACTTTATCGTAGACATCGATATCAAAGGATTCTTCGATAACATTAATCATTCAACCTTGCTAAAGCAGATATGGAATCTTGGAATACACGATCGTAAGGTTTTACGGATTATCAGTCGAATGCTAAAAGCTGTAATAGAAGGTGAAGGTACTCCTGTAAAAGGAACCCCACAAGGAGGAATTTTATCCCCTTTACTTTCTAACATTGCACTGCACGATCTTGATACTTGGGTAGCTGGACAATGGGAGAATTTCCAAACAAAACATGCATATACGAAGAGGAATAAATATAATGCTCTTAAGAAGTCAAAGCTTAAAGAAGGATTCATCGTCAGATACGCCGATGACTTCAAAATCCTCTGTCGTGATTGGAAAACGGCCCAAAAATGGTTCCATGCCGTAAAACTTTATTTGAAAGATCGCCTTAAGTTGGACATTTCCCCTGAGAAATCAAAAATTCTGAATTTGAGGAAACAGAAATCTGAATTTCTCGGCTTTACAATTAAAGCTACAATGAAGGGGAAAAAGGCAGTTGCACATACCGGTGTGATTGAGAAGAAAAAACAACAGATTAAGATACAATATAAGAAACTTATTCAACATATTCAACAATCACCCTCAGCCGGTAATGTGCACAAATTCAATAGTTTTGTTCTCGGGATTCACAATTACTTTAGGAAAGCAACGCATGTGTTCATTGAGTTCTCACGACTTGCCTATGACCTGAAAAAGTTCACTTATAATCGTTTGAAACGGGCTGGTAAATACGAACATCCTGATAATCCACCTCCGACATATAGGAAGTTTTACTCAACCAGTTATCGCACGTTCAAGGTGGATGGAGTCTACTTATACCCGATAGTAGATGTAACTACCTCTAACAATCTGAACTTCAGTCAAGAGATAACTCCATTTACTGTCGAGGGGCGGAAGAGGATTACTAGAAAACTGGTTGGATTTGTACAATCAGAAATCATTATATTAATGAAATCAGACAATCCTCAACGCAGTGCAGAATACTTGGATAATCGGATTAGTAGGTACAGTATGGTCATGGGAAAATGCGAGATCACAGGTATATTCCTTTATGCAGACGATGTGCACTGTCATCATTATCTTCCAACTTACCTTGGTGGAGATGACAGCTACAATAACCTGAGGATCCTTCATCAAGATGTCCATACACTTATTCATGCCACAAACCAGGAAACGATTATGAAACTCATAAACATGCTTGGCCTAACAGGCAGCATGATTAAAAAGGTAAACCAATACCGCAAAATGAGTAACTTGGGCACTGTTGTTTAATTCAAGTAGCAAGATGGAACGCCGTGTGCGGTGAAAGTCGCATGCACGGTGTGGAGGTGGGGAAAAGGTGGCGAGCTATTTCAAAGCCTTACCTATACCTATTCAGCAAGCCCTATTTAAACTTTGAACCTTGATTGGCTTTATGCCTTTCAAGGTTTTTTATTTGGTAATCCTACATGCTCTCATTTTGAGCTAAGTAAGAGCGGCAGTAAGATTTTTGCACGGGTTAATCTGTGCAGAGGTCGGCTTTTTTGCATTTATAAAAAAATGAGAGGATGATTGGACGATGTTCAACGTATTCAAAAAAGAGAAAACAATGAGCGAAGAAATGGAAAGCTTTTTACAGCAGGAGAAGAAGCGCCATAAAAAAGCAGATGACTTTATTCAAATGATGACCGAAATCGTTCCCTATGTGGCCGAAGAAGTTTGGGGAACAACAGATCAGGAAATTCAGGTAAGTGACACGGTACGATTTGACCTGGTTACGAAGAGATTCCTTTCTGTAAATACAGGTACAGAACTTGACGTGTTGTTGCTTAAAGGTCAATCGTAGATGAGTCCGTATAATTGTGTAAAATAGCTTCTTCCAATAAATGAAGAGAGCCATGTTCAACCCCCTCAAGTAGAATGTAGTTGCTGACACAACAAACTAATGAGGTGGATTGAAAATGGCTCAATATCAGATTAACGTAGATTCGAATATTTTGCAGCAATTATTTATTGGAGATCGTAAAGATGCGGGTGTAGCCAAGCTGCTGGATTCCGTATTGAATCAAGTCTTACAAGCGCAGGTGACCGAACAGTTGGATGCAGAACGTTATGAGCGAGCAGAGGAGCGCAAGGGATATCGGAATGGGACATACCCGCATAAGCTCACAACACGTGTAGGCACGCTTACGCTTCATATTCCACGTATCCGGGATGGCAGGTTCTCTACGAATTTATTTGCCGGATACCAACGAAGCGAGCAAGCTTTTGTATTAGCCTTAATGGAGATGGTTGTCAATGGTGTCTCTACTCGCAAGGTGTCGCAGATTACCGAGGAACTGTGTGGCGCCGAATTCTCAAAGTCTACGGTGAGCGAGTTATGTAAGAAGCTTGATCCCATCGTACAAGCTTGGAGCCATCGTCCACTTGGTGACAGCCCGTTTCCATTTGTGCCAGTAGACGCCCATGTACTTGAAGGCACGTGAAGACGGTCGTGTACGCTCTCGTGGACTGTTGATCGCAACAGGAGTCAATACCGGCGGAACACAAGAAGTGCTTGGGCACATGCTCGGCGATTCGGAATCGGAAGAGACGTGGGGGGCCTTCTTCCAGGAACTGAAGCAGCGTGGGTTACGGGGCGTGGATTACATCGTTTCTAACCAGCATGGCGGGCTTGTGCGTGCGATCCGTCAGCATTTTCAGGGGGTTACATGGCAGCGATGCCAGACGCACTTTATTCGTAATGTGCTGGACGCAACACCGAAAAGTCTCAAGGAAGATGTGCACCGTGCCATCCGAGGCGTTTTAGATGCTCCGGACTTGGAGACAGCTCGGCTATTGCTGGATAAAACGTTAGAGACATACAGTGAGAAAGCGGAGCGAGCGATGCGTATACTGGAGTTAAGGTTTCGACGATGCTACGGCGGTAATGTCGATTCCAGAGAAGTACCGAAAACGTCTGCGTACGACAAACAGCCAAGAGCGTTTAAACGAGGAAGTACGGCGTCGTGAGCGTGTGATTCGTATCTTTCCAAACCGCGATTCTGCATACCGATTACTTGGAGCTTTGCTAATGGAGATAGATGAAAAGTGGAGCAATGGCCGAAAGTATCTGGATATGACGGATTATTTGGAATGGCGCAAAACACATGCTAAGACTTCTTCCAAGGTTGTACGGTTAAGCTAGAGCAACGAATTTTGCTTGAGGGAATTTACACATAATTTTGGACTTGACCGGTTGCAACCCGGTTCGAATGAAAAAATGCTCTAATGAATAACTCCACCAGAGCGCTTTCGGATTACAACCCTAAGAAATATTTTATGGTTTGAAGACAGGCTATAAAAGCATGTTTCATTTTTTTTGGAGGATTTGCAACAATTTCGTTTCGTCGTTTGTATACATAATAGAATGTCGCAAAACAGAAGGAATGCTGATATATTTGCAAGGGTAAATCAGGCTCTTTCTGTGCCCTTTCATTTTAAATAAAAATTATGGGAGGAAAGTACAATGAAAATTACGAAATCTATGATCACGGTTGCAAGCCTAGCGGCTTGTTTGTCGGTTGGCAGCATGAGTATTCAGGGTATTGCTTTTGCCAGCATTACCCCCGTGAAGTCGGTAGACGGCAACAAGGCCACGGATGCAATCAAGCCTGCGAAAAAGGAGAACGATCATCTGAAAGAAATTAGCGTTGCAGCGGGCAAAACGTTCGATATCACGCTGGAGGAAAATTTGACGACCGGATACTCCTGGAGCTATGCAACCGATAAAAATGGAATTAAACTTGTGGCAGAGAAGAGCCAAAAGCCTAAGCAGGGCGAGCCTTTCGCATTAGGTGCGGGGGACGAAAAAACATGGACGTTTAAAGCCGTCAAGCCGGGTATGTACACGTTGACATTTACCTACTCCCGGCCATGGGAAAAGGAGCAGAAGGCTGCGGAGACGAAAGTGTACACGATTAAAGTGACCGAACAGGATGAAGCTGAAAAACAGCAGTCTCCGGTTGTGCTGGTAGCGGATAAGGTAAACAGCGTGAAAACGGGGCAATTTTTCAGCGTAAACATGGAGGAGAACACATCGACCGGATACTCCTGGAGATATGCAACCGATAAAAATGGAATTAAACTTGTGACAGAGAAGAGCCAAAAGCCTAAGCAGGGCGAGCCTTTCGCATTAGGTGCGGGGGACGAAAAAACATGGACGTTTAAAGCCGCCAAGCCGGGTACGTACACGTTGACATTTACCTACTCCCGGCCATGGGAAAAGGAGCAGAAGCCTGCACAAATGTTAAATTATACGGTAAAAGTAAACTAACGCCCCGTTGCTTCACAACATGGGTTCCGCAAAAAATAAAAGGAGATCGTCCCTGCTCTTAGGAATGGGGGCGATTTCGTCTAATCATCGAATCATCAGGAGGAAGGCTTGGTAGGAGGTCAACATTGGATATCATTGAACAAGTATACAGCAATCCGAAGTATCGCTATATGCGATATATTTTGTCTTTGTGCAGTACGCTGCTGACACAGATTCGGAAATTGACCTCAAGGTCGAATTGCGGATATGCACATGCCGTGGCCAAGGATTCGACCGAGCAACAGGAAGGTATCCAGCAGAAAACAGAAAGGCTATTTGAGGAACACGGAACGGCCATCTTGCGTTTGTCGTATTCGTATTTGCACATTCTCACCGATGCCGAAGATGTACTGCAGGATACGTTGTTACAATACATGCGGTCTGTCCCTCGTTTCGAAAATGCGGCACATGAAAAAGCGTGGCTGCTGCGGGTGGCAATCAACATCAGCAAAAATAAAATCAAGTCTAAAGAGAAGCTCGACGACGCCGAACTGGACGAAGGGCTACTTTCAGACGATGAGCAGGATTTGAAGTTCGTATGGGAGGCAGTAAGCAGCCTGACGGTCATCTATCGCGAAGTGCTGCATCTGTTTTACCAGGAAGGGTATTCGACCGCGCAGATTGCACGGATATTAGACAAAAAAGAAACGACGATCCGTTCGCTTTTGCACCGAGCCAGAGAGAAGCTCAAAATCGTTTTGAAGGAGGATTATGACTTTGCCGAATAAATATAACGAGATCATGAGCAGGGTAACAGTCACTCCGGATATGCACGAGCGGATCATGCGAAACATTCGCAGCGCGGACTTGACCCCCCAAGAAAAACGGTCTCGGAGATTGTTTAATCATGCCAAAAGAGTCACTTACGTGGCTGCTTGCTGCCTGGTTCTCCTCACCGGTACCCTAGTGACTACGTATTATTATCATCAGGATGACACCGTCCCCAACGTCCAGGGCCCTGGCCCCGAGCTAGCATCGCCTGGCATTAACGAGTATTCGTCGCTGCAGGAGCTTGTGGCTGGCATAGGGTTTGAAGTAACTGGTATTGGGGAAATTCCGTTTGAAGTGTAGAACACGAGTTACTTGTCACTAGGCGTAGAGACGGCTCAAATTCGTTATAGCGGTGCCGATAACAGCCTGACGTTTAGGATTTCGCCCGGCACGAACGATAATAGTGGCAACTATGAAGAGTATGGTGACGCGAACATCATTCAAATCGGAAATGAACAGGTGACCATCAAAGGCAATCAGGGCAAATATGAACTGGCAACATGGAACTCGCATGGATTTTCGTATTCCTTGAGCCTGAAGAAAGGCGTCAGTGAAGAAGAATTGGTGTCCATGATCAAGTCAGTGCGGTAATACTTTCAAACTTTTGGAAAAAAACGAGCCCTTCCGTTCCCCATGATGGAGCGAATGGGCTGAACTATTTTTTTCGAAATGCAGAGCTGCGTTCATTTTGGGACCATAATAAACGCATCCGCATGTAAGTGTGCCCGAGAGGCGGAGATAACCTCCCAATGGATGGTACGTGAAGCGTGTGATCGAATGTGAACGCTCGCCAAAACGTTGACCACTTTGCTCAACATAAAGTTATCCACCCGGGAGATTGAACACACATCATCATTTTCATACCTATTAGGGGTCCCGCCAACATTCGTTAAAATGTTGGCGCTGGGTGGTGCCGATCCCGGTGTATGAAAGCCATGAGCAGTTGGCCGCCGATTTTGCGAAGCAGGCTCGGCAAGATCGGGAGCGCGTGCATGATGCCAAAAAGACACGGATTGCTGAACTGTGGGAAACGGATCGCCAGCATCTACTATCCTTGCCGGACAAGGGATTCGAGCACCCATAGAGGGTAGATTACTAAAGTAACGTTGCGACTGATGACTAAAGTTTCTATCTTCGGTTTTGTTGCAAGCATAAAATGAAGTTGCAGGCCAAAATAACGAGACTTTAGGAGTGTTCGCGAATGATGAAGAGAGTCTTATCCTGGAAAAATTCTGCACTATTTTATGCGTGTACCGTATTGGCAATCACTTGGCTGGTTACTATTATTTTATTCATAAGCCCGTCTATAGGTTTAAAATTATTTTCAACCGTTATGTTTATACCAGCCGTTGTAGCAATTATTTTTAAAAAATTGCTTAATAAAGGTACCAATGATTTAAAGCAGAGATTTAATTTAAAATCACTGATATTCGGTATATGTTATCCGATTTTATTTATACTCCTGTGTGCGATTCTGTCACAAATTACGGGTATAGGAAAATTCAACGTTGAGAAAATTCCCGATTCAAAAATGGCGATTACCATTGTTGTTACAATTATCGTCAATCTTGTTACCGTACTAGGAGAGGAATATGGATGGCGGGGTTATTTGCTTCCCGAGCTGACAAAACAAATTGGTAAATTGAAGGCGACGGTTATTGTAGGCATCATTTGGGCATTATATCATGCCCCGGCCGTTTATTTGTTAGCAAAAGCAACTGGCATGAGCCATCCGTTTTTACTATGTATGGTTCAAGCGTGCGTAGCATTTACGATTAGTTTTCCAATCTCATACTGCTATTACTTGTCAGGCAACCTAATCCCCGTGCTGTTTTTTCACTCCATTTGGAATGTAACCAATACGACAGTACTCGGTAATATTTACACCAACAAACCCGGTATCGTTGAAGGCAATTTGCTAGTGATTAATGCAGAAGGTATACTAGGTCTTGTAATGGGTGCAATAACTCTTTACTGGTTTGCCAAACATTTGAGGAAAGAACATAACATGCAGCATGTAACGGGAATGAATTGAGCAAATAAGGAAATTGAGTCCGGCACGGTGAACCTCGATGTTATTTGTATAAACGGCATCATTTTTCTGCCAAGGCTTGTTCCTCCCTTCGGGTATACCATTGAAAACAGCGGATACGTATACCTCATTGCAGGCGCCGCAATTATTGTCATTACAAAATGGATGGATCGCAAGTATCGATTCAAAAACGCCTGCGTCAGGGCATCCAAGTTCTTGATACGGACCTGACCATTTTGATTAAACGGAGAGGTGAAAAACACAATTTTATAAAAACCATTTTCCCTTCCAATTATCTCTTATCTCTAGATGCTGAAGGAGTGCACTCCAACCCTTTACTTCTAAAGGCACGATCGATGTAACTCGGAAGGTCGGCAACAACGTTATAAGCGATGCGAATAGAGGTTGAGAGAAGCCCACCCAATTACTTCATCAGTGCATTCAACCACAATAACAGGCATAACGTTCCTGATGTTGTTGAAACCAGTTGGTAAAGATACAGACATAGAATTTTTCAAGTAGGGCTGAGGAATCTCGATTTGTTTATCTAAACATTATTATATGAATTGACCATGTGCTTTTGGGAAAATCTCAATAATAATGTTAAAAAATACGAAAAGTCTCAAATTATCATGTGAATTATCTCACTCGTAGCAATAATAATAAGTGTTTTAGCAATTTATTGGTCTCAAATTATAACTGTAACTCACATTGTCAGTTGTGAGTCTGGTTATAGTTCAGAGTGATTACAGTGCTAACCTGTTGATGACGCATACGCTGCATGTGTGAAGAAGTTACCAGGTTTATATGGGCCTCGTGCTCCTGCAACTTGCCCTCCAAAGTATGCAACTGCACCTGATGGAAGAAGCACTGGTGAACTGGTCAAAATTGAGGCGAGAAATGAAAAAAATGATAAGGCAACTCTTGCAGTAGTAGCTGCAGCTTTATCTACTGCTACGAAAGCTCCATACAGCACAATTCTCGCTGCAATAAGTGCAGCCGTAGGTTTTACAGCTACTGATGTATACTACGTCGCAGCAAATTATCGTGTCTGGAGTTATGGAACATCAGTCACCTGATATAGATGGCGAGATGGCGCACGGGCGGAAGCATTTGCTTTGGATAGCGCGGCTTCCGATTCTGGTTGTTATTTTCTCGGACTGCGGCCCCTTCCGGGCTTTTTTTAATTTTGTAAATTGAGAAACAGGTTATTGCCAAATACGTGAACAAAGGTTACAGTAATAAAGCGAGTCGTTCATGATGTGATTCCAATCTATCGTTTTTCGTAAGGAGGGAAGCGGATAGAGCATCGTTGTACATAGGCGAAGCGGAGTTGGTATGAAATATTGTAAAGACGCTCGTATCATTTGATTGCCAAAATGGGATTGAATACAACGGGAGGGTTGCTGGAATGAAGAAATTGAAAGCGTTAACATGTTTTCTTGCCGTCATGCTGCTGAGCAGCGCATTCTCCATGGCGGCCTCGGCGGAGGCGCAAGGGGCGAAGCTGAAGCTGCGGTTGATGGAGACGACCGACATTCATACACATATTGTGAATCATGATTACTACCAGGACACGGAGACCGACGAATTCGGCCTGGCGAAGACGGCTTCGCTCATTACGATGGCGCGCCAAGAGGCGGCGAACAGCATGCTGTTCGACAACGGCGACCTGATTCAAGGCAATCCGCTGGGGGATTACGCGGCCAAAATCAAGCCGCTTCAGGACGGCGAGATCCATCCGGTATTCAAAGCGATGAATCTGCTGAAGTACGATGCGGCCGGAATCGGGAATCATGAGTTCAACTATGGTCTGGAGTTCCTCGATCGCAGCTTGAAGGGCTCCGCGTTCCCTTACGTGAATGCCAATGTTTACATCGATGATGGGGACAACAACCCGGACAACGATAAAAACTATTTCAAGCCTTATGAAATCTTGCCGAGAACATTCAAGGATGAAGCCGGTCAAGACGTTACGCTGAAGATCGGGGTCATCGGATTTGTGCCGCCGAAGGTGATGGAGTGGGACAAGGCGAACCTGGAAGGCAAGGTCGTCGTGAAGGACATTATCGAGACCGCGGAGAAGTTCGTGCCGAAGATGAAGCAGGAAGGCGCCGATCTCATCGTCGCGATTCCTCACTCCGGCTTCGACAGCAGCCCGCGGAAGGGCAATGATGACAACACGGTCTACTATTTGACCCAGGTCAAGGGAATCGTCGCGGTCATGTTCGGGCATGACCACAACGTCTTCCCGAGTCCGGACTTCGAGAACATCGAGGGAGTCGATGTGAAGAAAGGAACCATTCACGGGACTCCTGCGGTCATGCCGGGATTCTGGGGAGATCATCTTGGCATCATCGATCTGACCTTGGAGAAGTCAGACGGGAAATGGACGGTCGTCGACAGTCAGTCCGAAGCCCGTCCGATCTACGATAAAGCGAATAAGAAGCCGCTGGTCGATGCCGATCAGCGCATCGTGGATGCCGTGAAGGCGGATCACGAAGGCACGGTCGAATATGTGCGCCAGCCGATTGGGGAGACCACGGCGCCGATCAACAGCTTCTTCTCCGTCGTGCGCGACGATCCGTCCGTTCAGATCGTCTCCAACGCCCAGAAATGGTATACGGAAAAATATATTCAAGGCACTTCCTATGAGGGCATTCCGGTTCTGTCGGCGGCAGCTCCGTTCAAGGCAGGCGGACGCTGGGGTCCGAGCTATTTCACCGATATTCCGGCAGGGACGCTGGCCGTGAAGAGCGCCGCTGATCTGTATGTGTATCCGAATACGGTGAATGTCGTGCTGCTCAATGGCGATGAAGTAAAAGAATGGCTGGAGCATGCGGCGGGGCAATTCAACCAGATTGTGGCGGGCAAGGCCGGAGAGCAGGCGCTCATCAATGAAGAGTTCCCGACGTATCTGTTCGATGCCATCGACGGCGTTACGTACCAGATCGACGTGACGCAGCCTGCCCGCTACAATCGGCAGGGCCAACTGGCGGCTCCGGATTCGCACCGGATCGTCAATCTGCAATATAACGGGAAGCCGGTGACGAAGGATCAGAAATTCCTGGTTGCAACGAACAACTACCGTGCGAGCGGCGGAGGCAACTTCCCGAATCTGGACGGTTCCAACATCGTTATCTCTTCGCCGGACGAGACACGGCAAATCTTGATCGATTACATCGCGCAGAACAAAAAAATCAATCCGACCGCAGATAACAACTGGTCCTTCGTCCCGATTCAAGGGGAGGCCAATGTCACGTTCCGGACGTCTCCGAAGGCTCAAGAGGCGGCGGCTCAAGCCGGAGGCATGCAATTCATCGGGCTGGAGAGCGACGGCTTCGTCAAGTTCTCGCTGGACATGTCGGCGGGCGAGGAGCAGCAGACGACGCCGGAGAAGCCATCCGCTTCGGATGCTCTTGTTCCGGTGCGGACGAAGGCGAAGGAGGCCGGCATCGACATCGTCTATAACAACAAGACGAAGACGGTAACCTTGACCAAAGGCGATGCCACTGTCATTTATATATTGAATTCGCACGAGATTCAGGTGAATGGCCAGAAGCAGCCGGTTCAATCGAAGCTGACGGACAATCGGCTGTGGCTTCCGGAATCGATCCTGCAATCATTGAGCGCGTCCGCTCCGGCAGCGAGCTAAGACGCGAACCGGATGCGGAAAGACCCTGTCTTTATTGGACAGGGTCTTTCTATATCGGAAGCGCTACTTCGGATTAATATACTTGTAGGCGCCGCTATGGCGAATCTCCGCGTTAATCTGGATTGAGGCGATCGAGTCGGGAGTGAGCCGAATATCTTTTCCGTTGCCGAGCGCTTTCCACAGTTTCAGCTTCTTGCGGTATACCTCGTTTTTCAAGTTATATATATCAATGCCATGCTCCAACCCCTTCTCGAACGTATGGCGGATATCATTTTCGATTTTTTCGTTCAGCATGCGGCGCAGCTTCGCAACCGGAATATTTTCAAGCATTTCGTCCAGATGTCCGGATACCTTCAGGCTGATGTGAAAGACGGGCTGATTGTTCTTCAGCGATACTTGAATCCGGCTCATCGGATAGTACATCGACAGGACGGCAGCCGGCTCTTCTTCCTTGCCGACGAAGACGGGGGTGCGCGCCGTTGTCCTTGTCAGCCAGCGCAGTCCCATCAGATCTCTCCATGACATCCATTTCTTCTTTTTCCCGTTCACGATGATATAAGCCCCGTTGATCAAGTACTGTCCGCTTGGCTTCCCATTCTCGACCCATTGCGTCTCTTGCGTGATCAATGACGGGAGGATAACGGAGGAATCCGGTTCTCCCAGTTCCGATGTCACCTTCTGCAGCGCAAGCGGGGCGATGAAGGAGCTCTGCTGATAGACGTCCTCCGGGTGATGAAGCAGAGACGTGAGCGGCGAAATGTTGAACACATTCGTGACCGACAGCAGCTTGTCTTGGGGCTCCTTCGTGCCGAACACCCAGGGCGTATAACGAACTTCCCGGTATCGGCGCAGCGCGTCCATCAGGTGGTTGATATCATGCTTCAACGCTCTCTCCGTTATAATAATGGCGGAGGTGTGCTCGAACAGAACGCGCAGCGGGGAGGCGGTGTAAATGGCGTTAATGGCCATGTCCAGCGTGTAGCCCGAGGCGCGTCCAACCCAGATCGGAGCAGGCTCATTCGCTTTGTTCTCCTGCCTGGCGACGTTCATGAAGTCGAGCGATTGCGTGTAGATGACGTATTTCCCGCCCTCGTAGTCGATCCCGATGGCCGCAATGTAGTTAATGTCCTGAATATTTTTGGCATCCCAGCAGCCGGGCAGACCGAGAAGGATCATTACCGCGAGCGGAAGGATGACCAACCGCTTCCATCTGGCGTTCATCTCAAGAGTCCTCCTCCTTTCTCGTGTCGTCCTGGCCCCGCGTCAAGATCTGGGAGCGGTACTTATCCATATTGAGCGGTACGCGGAGCAGCGCCTTCCACATATCTCTCCATCTGGGCGGCGATACGGGGGCAAGGTACGGAATGCCGTAAGACATAATCGATGACAAATAGAGTAAAATGGCCATCACCGATAAGAAGAAGCCGAACATGCCCAGCAGCGAGCTGGCCAGCAGCACGCCCAGCCGCAGCACGCTCACCGTTCCGCTCAAAGACTGATTGATTAGGGTGAAGGTCGCTACGGCCGTGACCGCCGCGACGACCAGCGTCGTCGGAGAAGCGAGCCCCGCCCGGATCGAGGCGTCTCCCACAATCAAGCCGCCGACGACGGCTAGCGTCTGCCCCACGGCCTTCGGCAGGCGAATGCCGGCCTCACGGAATAATTCGAACATGCCTAGCATCAACAGCAATTCCATCGTCGCCGACAACGGCAGGCCACTCCGGGCAGTCGACACGGTCGCCAGGAGCGGGAACGGGAGCTGCTCTACATTGTAAGCGCTGAGGGCCAGCCAGTAGCCAGGGGTGAAGATGGAGATGACAAGTCCGCACAAGCGTATAATACGCTGGAAGCTGACGAAGAAAGTCGGAAAATGAACATCTTCCGGCGACTTCAGGAGCAGCCACAGGCTGGAAGGCCCGATAAGCGCCATAGGCGAGCCGTCGACAAGGATGACGAATCTTCCGCGGCTCAGGGCCTCCACCACATAATCAGGGCGTCCGATGTAATCCATCAGCGGGAACATGGAATAATTGGAGTTCACCATCAATTCGCCCAGTTGGGAACTGCCGACGATTATATCGGTATCGATCGCATGAAGCTGCTTCCTTACGATATCGACCAGATCCGGCCGAATGACATCCTGCATGTAGAGCAGGCCGACCTCGGTCTGCGAGCGCCTGCCGATAATAAACGTCTCATAGTTCACGGACTGGGTGCGAAGACGCTTGCGGACGAGTGCTATATTCGTTGCCAGATTTTCCGTAAATCCATCCTTCGGGCCTTTGATGGAGACTTCTGTATTGGATTCTTCCGGCTTCCGCTCCGGCCGCTCGGAAATATCGATGAAGTAGACTTCATTGTCACCATGCACATACACGAGCAGTTCTCCGGCGAACAGCTTGCGTTCCATCTCTGTCAGCCCCGATCCCGGGGGCATGGGAAGCAGAGGAATGAACCGGTTGCGTGCGACCGCCCGAGATACGGACGTGGCCTCCTGCAGCATACGCTGCAGCGCCGGCACGACAGCCTGATTCAACTGCTTCATATCGGTCAGTCCGGAGCAGTAGATTAAGGTGAGATTGAACGTTTTTGCAGCCGAACCGAATTCGTAGTTTTCTGACTTGATATCGGAGCATTCCGCGAAATAATCTCGAATGACTTTGAGCGTAAGCGGAGAAGAGGGTGACGAATTGGCGCCCATGTCTGCAGCCTCCTTGCTTATAAGTCTTTGGGGCGCGGCTTCGTGCCGCGCCGGGAACGGAACCAGCTCATCAGTATCAGGAACAGGGATAACAGGGTAAAGCCTGCGGTTGTTCCGGGTAAAACGAATAATTCGAGAACTTTGAAAAACAACATATCGCTTAGATGCAAATTGGCGGCAATCAGCAAGGTTACCCCCGCAAAGATGCACATCAGCATCCGATGGTAGAGCGAATGGAGCGGAAGCAGTTCCACGATCAGAAAAAGCATGAACGAAATGCGGATGAACGCGCCCGACATCCATTGATAAATGGACAGAAAATCGATATGTTCAATATATTTGCTGACGGTAACCAATCTCCACTGCTCGAATGCCGGGTATCGGATATTGACAGCTTCTTTGATGCCGAAGTTCGTAATCGATCCGATGAGCGGCCCTATCGTCAATCCGCATAAAATCAAAGCGAGCACCGCGATTCCCCAGAAGCGAGGCGTCTTGGATATCCGGTGCTGAATAAGGATCAAAAGGAACAGTTCGGCCAGGCCCGCTCCGATGTACAGCGTTCCGCGAACCGCCGGCATATACCCGTGCTCGAACAGCGGGAACATTAAGGAGTAGTCTTTATATTTGGCGTTGGCGAACATGATGAAGTATCCGAACAGGAGGACAAACGGAAGCAGGATCCCCGAACAAATGGCAATGGAGCGCAGGCCGGCCAGTGCCCCGAAAATACAGAGAAGCAGAAGCGATACCGTAAGAACGAATAGGGGGGTCTGCGGTAAATACGATGTTCTGGCCCAGTTCACGGTATCCTTCACCGTGACAAACGCGCTGATCCATAAGTACAGCCCAAGAACGGCCGTAACGCACCAGGCAACCGCAGGGCCGAAGGTCTCCTTCATCCAAGGGAACAACGCCTGCTGACCCTTGGCCTTCATCAGCCTCTGGAGCAAGGGTATCCAACTCAGAACGATAAGCATCAGCATCATAACGCTCAACCATCCGTCACGGCCGGCTTGCTGAACCAGGATCGGAATAATGATGACATGATTCAGGAGCCCGGTTGACAGCATCATGATGAAGCATAATTGGAGATAGGTGATAAATTCCGAGCCGCGGTTCATGGAGATCATCCTTTTTGGGTCTGATTGACATCCTTAGAATGAACCGGCAAGGAAAAAATTAATCATTAAAGTGGAAAAAGCTATAGCCAAACGGGACGGTTCCGCCTATAATACAGCTAAATAACTTAAAGGCAATGCTACCGGACAGGTACAACCTCGTGATCTATCGCGCTGGCTGTGCCTTTTTTTGTTGTCCGGCCATGCCTTCGGTTATGGCATATTGAGAAGAGGTACAAGGGAGTGGGCACATGCAAAGGGAAGCGGTGTATCATCGTTCCAAGCAAAATTGGTCGTATGCCTATGATCGCGAGACGATCCATCTCCGGCTCCGCACGAAGCGGGATGATGCCGTGAAGGTGGAAGCGATCGTGGTGGACAAATATGCGTTCAAAGATTCGACAGAGTTCATTCCGATGCATATTTTTGCTTCGGATGCCTTGTTCGATTATTGGGAGGCTGCGTACCGTCCGCCGTACCGGCGGTTGCGCTACGCGTTCCGGATTCAGGGCAAGGACGAGCAGGTATATTTGACGGAACGCGGGTTTTTCGAGGACTTGCCTTGGGACTACTTCGAGTCGTTCGAGTATCCGTTCCTCCATCCGAACGATATGTTCGAAGCGCCTGCCTGGGTGAAGGAGGCCGTCTTCTATCAGATCTTCCCGGAGCGGTTCGCGAACGGCGATCCAGCCAACGACCCGGAGAAGACCGAGGCATGGGGCGGGGAACCGAAGCCGGACAATTTCTTCGGCGGCGACCTGCAAGGGGTTCTGGATCATCTTGATTATTTAACGGAGTTAGGCATTAATGCCATTTACTTTACGCCGATCTTCGAAGCGACGACGAACCATAAGTACGACACGCGGGATTATTTGAAGGTGGACAGACATTTCGGCACGAATGAGAAGCTGAAGGAATTGATCGTGGCGTGCCATAAGCGGGGAATCCGGGTCCTGCTGGACGCGGTGTTCAATCATGCCGGCCGCACGTTCCCTCCATTCGTCGACGTGATGGAGAAGGGGAGCGAATCCCCGTATGCGGACTGGTTCTACGTGAGAGACTATCCGCTCCGCGTCGTGGACGGCAAGCCGACCTATGAGACGTTCGCCTTCGAGCCGCTGATGCCGAAGCTCAATACGAGCCATCCGGAGGTGAAGCGGTATTTGCTGGAGGTGGCGAGATATTGGGTAGAGGAGATCGGCATTGACGGCTGGCGGCTCGATGTGGCCAATGAGGTCGATCATCAATTCTGGCGCGAATTCCGGCAAGTCGTCAAGCAGGCCAATCCGGACGCCTATATTTTGGGGGAAATATGGCATGATTCGATGATGTGGCTGCAGGGGGACCAGTTCGATGCCGTCATGAATTACCCGTTCACGGATGCGGTGCTGAACTTCTTCGCCCGTCAGACGACGGATGCCCGCGCGTTCGCGGATTCTATCGGATCGATTCTGGCGAGCTATCCGCAGCCGGTGACCGAAGTGTCCTTCAATCTGCTCGACAGCCACGATACGCCGCGCCTGCTGACGCTCTGCGAGGGAGATGTCCGTCCGATGAAGCTGGCGGCGTTATTCCAGTTCACTTATCCGGGGACCCCTTGCATCTACTATGGAGACGAGATCGGCCTGGAGGGCGGACCGGATCCAGGCTGCCGCAAATGCATGATATGGGATGAAGCGGAACAAGACCGTGATCTGTTCGCCTTCTACCAGCGCATGATCGCGCTTCGCCGCAAGCATGAGTCCTTGCGATCCGCGCGGGTTCGCTTCCTGCATGCCGAAGCGGAGGGAAGAACGTTGATGTATGAATTAACGGGATCCGACGCTTGCTTCCTGATCGCGATGAATGCAGCTGACGCTCCGGCGAAGCTCCGGCTGGAGGCGGGAACGGACACAGAGGGTTCATGGTCGCTGGAATACGGAGAAGGCAGCACCATTGCCGCTCAGCCGGACATGCTGGAGATAGCCTTGGATGGGTACGGTTTTGCGGTCCTCTGCATGAAAAGCAATATTGACAATCCCCGATGAAAACGTATACAATGCAACTATGACAAGTACAATTTAAGGGCAATGCTTTCGGCGGCTTAGCCGAACAACCCCGGTATTCTCTTTGAAGCTTGAGTGAAGAGATACCGGGGTTATTTTGTATTATGACGGGCCAGGGAGTTATTGCCGGATAAGGGGATGATGCGTACGGCAGGGTGTCCTGCGTCCATTTGTGCAATCGTTTGAATGAATCGGGTAATAAGGCAGGCTGATGCGGTGCAGAAGAAGACCCCGCGGGCTTGCTTCCTGAACCAACAACGACGCGAATGACGGGCACAGGATGAAAAGGAGGATGTTTTCACAAGGGGAATTTGCGATTGAATAGCGGTTTTTGTGATTTTCACCAATTTTGCAAATGTTCACTTCTTCAGATCTTTCATTTTTTTCTTAATGTGGATCTTATGTGGAATTTAAGGGATCGAAACAAAAAAGAAGAGATGATAAGTCGAAAAAAGACAAACGTTTGCATAAAAGCATGACTTCATCGGAACCAACCAGGGAGAGGGGTATGAACATGAAGGGGAAAAAGCTTGGCAGCTTGTTCATCGTAATGGTCATGATGTTGTTGATGATGTCGGCGTGCGGACCGCGGCCGGATAGCGGGGCGCCTGCGACAGAGGAGCCGGCGGCACAGGGCGAGGCCAATGAGACGGCGTCCGGCGGCGGAGCGGCTGGCGACGAGGAGCTTGTTCCTGAACCGGGAGCGAAGCTGGTCATCTGGGAAGGACCGGAGCAGAAGGAGTTCCTGGAGGCGATGGCCCAAGAGTTCACGGCGAAGTACGACATTCCGGTCGAGATCCAGGAGATCGGATCCGGCGAGCAGATGGCGAAGGTGAAGACAGACGGCCCGGCCGGGCTCGGAGCCGATATTATGGTGTTGCCGCATGATCACTTGGGAGAGGCGGTAGCTGCGGGACTCGTCATGCCGAATGATTTCTATGCGGAAGACACGATGAACAACTTCGCGCCGGCTGCGGTGGAAGCGGTGTCATTGGACGGCATCATCTACGGCTATCCGCGCAATATGGAGACATACTTGCTGTACTACAACAAAGACTTGGTGAAGGAAGAGGATCTGGCCTCGTGGGACCGCATCATCGCCTTTGCGAAAAAATACAACGATGCGAAGAACAATAAATTCGGGTTTTTGTATGAAGTCAATAACTTCTACTACAACTATGCCTTTATGGCCGGCAACGGCGCTTATGTCTTCGGCAAAAAGGGCACCGACCCGGCCGATATCGGTCTGGCTGCGCCGGAAGCGGTAGAAGCGTTCCAATTCTTCCAGAGCTTGCGCGAAGCGATTCCGATCAAGGCGGCAGACGCGAGCGGAGACGTCAAAACAAGTCTGTTCCAGACCGGCAAGCTGCCGATCAACATGGACGGCATCTGGCAGTTGGGCAACTTCACGAAGGAGAAGCTCGGCTTCGAGGTCGGCGCGGTGCCGCTGCCGCCGATGCCGAACGGCAAGGCGCCGAAGCCGTTCCTCGGGGTCAAGGCTTACTTCGTGAGCACTTTCTCCCAGTATCCGAATGCGGCGAAGCTGTTCATCCATCATGTGACCTCTCAGGAAGCGATGGTGAAGAACTACGAGCTGTCAGGCATCATTCCGGCGCGCAACGGCATGGAGAACGAGCCGGCCATCCAGGCGAATCCGAATGCGCTGGCGTTCCTGGAGCAGTTCAAAAACGTAGAGGCGATGCCGTACATTATTGAAATGCGCTCCGTCTGGGGACCGCTGACCGCCACGCTGGAGCCGATCTGGGACGGCGGCAATGTAGAGGCGATTCTGAAAAAAGCGGTGGAGGACGTCAAGACCGCGATTGCCCAACAGGGCTGATAAGATCGATCATCACTTCGAGCGCCGTCACCTTCCCCTTTGCGGGCAGGTGACGGTCTCATTCATCGGGGGGATTGACTCATGAACAGACACCGCGGCATCGCCGCCGTGCTATCCGCCGTTATTATGGGCGCTGGTCAGATCTACAATCGGCAGTTGGGCAAAGGCCTCGTTCTGTTGGCCATGTACGCAGGAGGCCTCTATTTTGCCTTCATGAATCTCGGGCATGCGTTATGGGGACTGGCAACGCTCGGGGAGCGGAAGCAGGAGCTGAAGCTGGTCGGCAAGGTGTATCAACGGGTTGCCGGCGATCACTCCATCTTTCTGCTGATTGAGGGGCTCATTATCGTATTTGTCGTCATCGTCTTCATCATGCTCTATATTTACAATATTCGGGATGCCTACCGGAACGGGGCGCTGCGGGAAGCTGGCGGACAGCCGCATACGTTCGTGCAATCGTTGAAGCATGTGTTTGAGAAAAATTTCGCGCAGCTCATTCTGTTTCCGCCGCTCTTGTTCGTGTTTTTCTTCAGCGTGCTGCCGCTCATATTCAATATCTTGATTGCCTTCACGAACTACTCTTCGCCGAAAAATCTTCCGCCCGCCAATCTGGTGGATTGGGTCGGATTATCGACCTTCAAAGATTTGTTCGCGCTCAGCGCCTGGGCCAAAACGTTCTACGGCGTCTTCTCCTGGACGGTCGTATGGGCCATCCTGTCCACCGTGACGACATTCTTCGGCGGCTTCGCGGTCGCCTTGCTCGTGCAGCAGCCGATTACGCGCTTCAAGGCGATGTGGCGCACGCTCTATATGCTGCCGTTCGCGATTCCAGGCTTCGTCTCCCTGCTCATCATGCGCAATATGTTCAACGCGCAGTTCGGGCCGGTGAACCAGTATTTGCGCTGGCTCGGGCTGGAGGGACCGAATTGGCTCTCTGATCCGGTCTGGGCGAAGGCGACGATTCTGCTCGTCAATCTATGGCTCGGGTTCCCGGTGTCCATGCTGCTCATCATCGGGATATTGGCGACGATTCCGCGCGATCTGTACGAGGCGGCCGAAGTCGACGGGGCATCGCCGTTCCAGAAGTTCCGCAAGATTACGTTCCCGAGCGTCATGTTCTCGCTTGCGCCGATTCTGATCGGCCAGTTCGCCGGGAACTTCAACAACTTCAATGTCATTTATTTGATGACGAACGGGCGGCCGGCCAATAGCGACTACCAATTTGCCGGCGAGACGGATATTTTGATTACGTGGCTGTACAATTTGTCGATTAACAACGGCAAGTACAATTTCGCCGCGGTCGTCAGCATTATCATCTTTGCCATTCTCGCTACGATCTCATTGTGGAATTTTCGGCGCACGCGCTCGTTCCAGGAGGAGGATGTTTACCGATGAACCGATGGAGAAAAAAGACCTGGTCCGTTATTACCCATATCCTGCTCGTGCTCATCGCCCTGTTTGCCCTGTATCCGGCGATCTGGGTGATTCTGTCCTCCTTCCGGCCGGGGACATCCCTGTTCAGCGAGTCGCTGATCCCGGATCGGTTCACGCTCGAGCATTACCGTCAGCTGTTCATTAAGTTCCCGTTCGCCGACTGGTACGTGAACACGCTGAAAATCGCCGTCGTCTCGATGGTATTCAGCACCTTGTTCGTCCTGCTGACGGGTTATGCCTTCTCGCGCTTCCGCTTCTACGGACGCAAAGGAATCATGAGCTTTCTGTTCATACTCGGCATGTTCCCTTCCTTCATGAGCATGATTGCCGTGTACATTTTGCTGTTGAACATGAACCTGCTGAACAAGCATTCGGCCTTGATGCTCGTCTACTCTGCGGGCGCGGCGATGGGGTATTTGCTGGTCAAAGGCTACTTCGACACGATTCCAAAAAGCTTGGAAGAAGCGGCGCGGATCGATGGCGCCAACCATCTTACCGTGTTCTTCCGCATCTTCCTGCCGCTGTCCCGCCCGCTGATCGTCTTCCTCAGCGTGACCTCGTTCGCCGGCGCGTTCAATGACTTCATCTTCGCGCAGATGGTGCTGCGCACGAAGGAGAAGCAGACGCTGGCGGTCGGGCTCTACAGCATGGTCAGCGATCAGTTCGCGACGCAGTTCACCGTCTTCGCCGCGGGCTGCGTGCTCGTCGCGCTGCCGATCACGATTCTGTTCATGTCGATGCAGCGCTTCCTGGTCGAAGGTCTGACGGCGGGAGCGGATAAGGGATGAAGACAGGGAACCGACCATGCGGGCATCGACAGCGAACGTCCGCCTTCGTCCGGCGGATGCTCGGCGCCTTGGCTGCAATCTGCCTGGTAGCGGTGCTGGCCGCCGGGTGCACGTCCACGGAGCCGGAACGCGTTCCGCCGGCTGACAGCGCGCCGGGCCAGCCGGGGGATAGCGCAGCAGGCACGGCCGCCTTCGCCCTGGATCGCGCTCAGCCGGCGATGGGACAGAGCCGGGGCGTCTATTACGAAATCTTCGTCCGCTCCTTCCATGACTCCGATGGCGACGGCATCGGCGATCTGCGCGGTGTCATCGAACGGCTCGATTATTTGCAGGATCTCGGCATTAAGGGCATCTGGCTCATGCCGATCCATCCGTCACCGAGCTATCACGGATATGATGTGACCGACTACTATGAGGTGAATCCGGATTACGGAACGCTGGATGATTTCCGGGCGCTGACGGAAGCGGCGCATGAGCGCGGCATCGAAGTGATTATCGACCTGGTCCTCAACCATTCGAGCAGCGATCACCCGTGGTTCAAGTCCGCACTGGAGGACAAGAAAAGCCCGTACCGGGAATGGTATACTTTTGCAGACGGCACCCGCCCGGAGGAATCCCAATTGGGGGCCTGGGGGCAGCAGGCATGGCACGGAACGGGCGATAACAAATATGTGGGGATTTTCTGGGAAGGAATGCCGGATCTGAATCTGGATCATCCCGATGTTCGCGCCGAGATGATCAAGATCGGACAATTCTGGCTGAAGCAGGGCGCGGACGGGTTCCGGCTTGATGCGGCGAAGCATATCTATGAAGACTTCCAATCATCGGTTACCAATCCCGATGTGGTGAAGAAGAACCAGGCCTGGTGGCAGGAATTCCGCCGCGGTCTCGACGAAGTCGACCCCGAAGCGTACCTGATCGGGGAGATATGGGATGCCGCGAGCGTCGTCGGGCCGTATCTGGATCGCGCGCTCGATTCGGGCTTCAACTTCGATCTGGCGAAGATGCTGGTCAACGCCGCCAAGCTGGAGCGCGCCTCCACGATTCCGTCGGTGCTGAGCAAGACGTATTCCTTCTTCAGCAAGCAATCGGACGGCGCTTTTGTCGATGCCCCGTTCCTGACCAATCACGATCAGAACCGGGTCATGAGCGAACTGGATGGCCATGGGGAACGGGCGAAGATGGCGGCCTCGCTCTTGTTGACGATGCCGGGCAATCCGTTTATTTATTATGGAGAAGAGATCGGGATGCGCGGGGTGAAGCCCGATGAGCGGATTCGCGAGCCGATGCTCTGGTCCTCCGGCAGCAAGGCGGAGGGGCAGACCCGATGGCAGCCGGCGAAGCATGCGGACGGCGTCGCGCCGGTCGAGGAGCAGTTGAAGGATCCGGACTCGCTGCTTCGTCATTACCAGACGATGATTGCGTGGCGCAACGAGGAACTGCTGCTGGCCGATGGCGCGATCCTGCCGTATGCGGGCGTGCCGAATGAAGTGCTGGCCTTCATTCGCTTGAATGAGGACAATCAGGTGCTCGTCCTTCATAACTTGTCCGCCCGCGAACAGAGCGTCGACGTCAGCGCTCGCCCGGATCTGCCGTTTCGGGAGATCGCCCGCTCGACGAAGGAGGAGGCGGCGCTGCGCGACGGCGTCGTGACGGTGCCCCCGTACAGCTCCTTGCTGTTGAAATAAAGCGGAACAAAGCGGACTTTTCGAAGATCTTCTATCATACCAAGAAGGGAATGGAAGGATTGTGGATGCAAGACGAAGGAGGAAGCTGTTATGTCCGTAACGATCATCGATGTCGCCAAGCAAGCGGGAGTCTCTCCTTCGACGGTATCGCGAGTATTATCCAACCACCCTCGGATCAGTGCCAAGACCGCGCAGCGGGTTCGCGAAGTGATGGCCGATCTCGGCTATCATCCGAACGTGATAGCGAAGAGCCTGGTCTCCAAAGTGAGCAACACGATCGCCGTGCTGCTTCACCGCCCGGCGGAGGAATTATTTCTGAACCTGTTCTTCTCCGAAGTGATGCGCGGCTTGGTCACGCAAGCGAGCCGCCCGGGCTTCGATCTGCTGATGACGACGGGCTCGACGGAGCAGGAGGAGCTTGAGGCCGTTACCCGGCTGGTCAAGGGCAAGCGGGTCGACGGGGTCATCCTGCTCTACTCCCGCCGCAAGGACCCGATCGTGTCGTTCCTGAAGGAGCAGCAATTTCCGTTCGTGCTCATCGGGCGCAGCGAGGAGCACCCGGATATTTTATCCGTCAATAATGATAATGTGCAGGCTGCCTATGACGCGACCTGCCATCTGATCGATCAGGGGCACCGCCGCATCGGCTTCGTAAGCGGTCCTTCGAATCTCATGATTTCGAAGGATCGAATGGAAGGGTATCGGTTCGCGCTCAGGGAGGCGGGCATTGAAGGCCGGCCGGAATGGATTGTGGAAGGCGAGTTCCTGCAGGAGAGCGGCTACCGGGCGATGTCGTTCTTTATGAGCCTGCCGGAGCGCCCGACCGCGCTGGTCGCTATCGACGACGCGGTCGCCTTCGGCGTGCTGCGGGGCTTGGTCGAGCTCGGCTACCGGGTGCCTCACGATCTGAGCCTCGTCAGCTTCAACAATGTCCCGCTGTCCGAGCTGGCGACGCCGCCGATTACCTCGGTCGATATCGGCATCTATCAACTGGGCTATACCGCATCCCAGACCTTGATCCGGTCGATCAAGGGCGAGCCGATGCAGAATCGGCTCATCATTCCTCATCGGCTGATTGTACGCGAATCTTCTTTGCGGATGATCAAGGAATGAGATCCGTTCCAGGCCCGAGCTCGACGATGACCACATGAAAACGTGCATGGAAGGCTGACATCGGCGTATTGCCGGCGTCGGCTTTTTTGCATTGAAGACGGACCAATTCAGACCGGGCCGGATGAATAGGATGATTGACAACGATGCATAGTATTTGCAGGTGATCATGAATGTGGAATGTAATCGTGTCCTATTTTCCAAAATGGGACGTATGGCTGCAGGCGGTTATGGGGCTGTGCGTACCCTATGGAGTCTCTTTGGCCCTAAGCAAGAACAAGCAGCCGAATCAGGAAAAATCCGCACAGGAGGGCGGAGTAGTTGCCCAGCCTTCCGATTTTACAGGAAATCTGCAGGCCGATATAACGCTGATTCAGAATAAGTTTAATCACCAGAGCGATGTATCCTTGCGCACGTTTTGTCTGGGGAAGACGAGTCAGCAGGCAGCCGTTTTTTTCATAAGCAGCATTTCCGATAAGAAATTGATTGAAACTCACATATTGAAATCGCTCATGGGAGAATTGCCACAGATAGAGGGGGGAGCGGACGCTGCAAAACCGCCGTACTCCAAGCCATTTATTCTACAACATGCGTTGACGGTCAGTAAGGTGAAGGAAGCGGACACATTGGGTGAGGTTGCTTCCGAACTGATGCTGGGCAATACCGTGCTGCTGATTGATCAGTGTCCGGGAGCCCTCATTCTCTCGACGAGAAAAGAAATAACGCGAAACATACAGGAACCGCCGTCGGAAGCATTGGTGCGGGGACCGCGCCTTGGCTTCAATGAAAGCATTGATGAAAATACCGCTTTGCTGCGGCAGCATGGAAAAAATGAAAATCTGGTCATCGCTCGGATAAGTGTCGGCAAGCGGGTAAAAAGAGAACTGCTGCTCACCTATATTGCCGATATTGCCAATCCAAGTCTCGTCCGTGAGGTTCAGGCCAGAATCGGCCGCTTGAATCTGGACGATATTCTTGAAAGCGGTTATATTGAGCAGCTCATGGAGGACAACTTCCTGTCCCCGTTCCCGCAAGTGCAGAGCACGGAGCGGGTCGACCGCGTGCTCGGCGCCTTATTGGAAGGGCGGGTGGCGCTCATCATGGATGGAACTCCGTTCGCCCTGATCGTTCCGGTTACCTTCAACATGCTGCTTCAGAGCCCGGAGGATTATTACGATCGTTGGATTCCAGGGACGCTGCTCCGAATCCTTCGCTACTTCGCCGCATTTATCTCACTGTTCGGTCCATCGTTGTACATTTCGTTCATTTCTTTCCACCAAGGTTTGATTCCGACCAAGTTAGCGCTCTCCATCGCCCAATCACGGGCTGGGGTGCCGTTTCCTTCACTGATAGAGGTGTTGATTATGGAAGTGTCTCTGGAAATATTGCGGGAAGCGGGTCTCCGTCTGCCGAAGCCAATCGGCCAGACGATCGGCATCGTCGGCGGTCTGGTCATTGGCGAAGCGGCCGTCCAAGCCGGCATCGTCAGCCCGATCATGATTATCGTCGTGGCCATTACCGCGATATCTTCCTTCGCGATTCCGCAATATAACGCCGGCATCGCGTTGAGGATGCTCCGCTTCGCTGCCATGATCTTTGCCGCCATATTCGGTCTGTACGGCCTCGTGCTGTTCTTCCTGGCAATCTGCAGCCATCTGGCGAAGCTGAAGAGCTTCGGAACTCCTTACCTCAGTCCGGCGGCCCCATATCGGTTCCGGGATTGGAAGGACTTTTTGGTGCGGGGGCCGCTTAGACGGATGAACCGCCGGCCGAAGATGTTGAACGTCCAGAATCAGATACGCCACAAGCAGCAGGAGGAATGAAGAGTCGTGAAGATGGAACCGGTTCAGGGTATTACGATGCAGCGAGCGGCTGTGTTCGTAGTCAATTACATTCTTGGAGTCGGTATATTGACGCTGCCCCGGACGGCGGCTCAGAAGGTGCAGACGCCGGATATTTGGCTCTCCGTCATCATTGGCGGCTTGTTGGCGATGATAGCCGGAGTTATTCTTGTCAAGCTGGGACAGCAGTTCCCGGGAAAGACCTTCTATGAGTACTGCGAACTGATTGTCGGCAGATGGCTAAGTTATGCAGTTAATATTTTTATCGTTGGATACTTCATAGCCATGTCCGGGCATGTCGTCCGTGCGTTGGCGGAAGTAACGACCTTGTTTCTGCTCGAAGGAACTCCGCATTGGGCGATTATGCTGTCCTTCTTGTGGGTCGGACTATACCTGGTACTGGGGGGCCTGAACGCCATAGCCCGCTTGTTTGAGTTGATTTTCCCCATTACAGTCATTATTTTCGTGCTGATCGCCGTCATGAGCCTAAAAATATTCGATCTTAATAACTTGCGTCCCGTGCTGGGACTTGGCATCATGCCTGTGCTGAACGGCGTAAAGGCGACGGTGTTCTCGTTTACCGGATTTGAAATCATGATCATTCTGCAGGCTTATATGCACCGTTCGAAGTCCGCGACCAAAGCGGTGCTGCTCGGGTTGGCCATTCCACTCTTCTTCTATGTCACGACCGTCGTCATGGTGATTGGGGCTATGTCGGTGGAAAGCGTCATTAGCCGTGCCTGTGCGACAATTGGTTTAATCCGGAGCTTTGAATTCCCAGGCATTTTTTTCGAGCGTTATGATTCGCTGCTGCTTGTTATCTGGATTATGCAGATTTTTGCAACGTATGTCATTACGCACTATGCGGCCGCCCATGGGCTGGCGAGTATGATGAAAAAAGATATTCGTCAGTTTCTGTATTTGCTGCTCCCCCTCGTATTCATTATCGCTATGCTGCCGAAGGATATTAATGAGTTGTTCCGGTTCGCAGACCAAATCGGCAATGCCGGAATGGTATTGTTCGGCGTGCTGCCTGCCGTCCTGCTTGGAATCGCAAAGCTGCGGGGTGGAAAAAAGTGAGTGAAAAACAGGATAAACGGTATATTGGGAAGCTGCCGTTGATATGTGCGATGGTGGCGCTGCTTGTTCTGGTGACAGGCTGCTGGAGCGCCAGGGAGATCGAGGAGCTGGGCATAGCGATAGGCACGGCGGTGGATTTTGCCGGAGAGACGAAGCTGCAACAGGAGCTTGAAGAAGCAGGGGGCGATTATCCGAAAAAAAATGTGCTGACGATGACTTATCAGGTCGTCGATTCCGGATACAAGATAAGCACAGGGAAAGGGGGCTCCGGGAATAAGGAAAATTACCGCAACCTTTCCGTGACGGGTGATTCCATTTATGAGATGACGCGGGAAATTTCATTGAAGTGGGCCCGTCCCATATTCGGGCAGCATCATAAGGTCATCGTACTTAGCGACAAGCTGGTGCGTACATACGGCCTGCGACAACTGCTGGATTTCTTCGTGCGGGAACAGGAGTTCCGGCCGAGCTGTCCTGTGTTGATTAGCAAGGGAGAGGCACGCAAGACGCTAGAGCTGGCAGACAAGTCTGAATTTCCGGCCATGAAGTTGATTGGCATCATTGACAACCAGTACCGAAGCAGCCGGCTGCTGCCGAAGATGTCGTTGACGAAAGCACTGTCAGCGATTTATGCTTCATCCAGCTTCCTGCTGCAGAACGTAATTACAACAGAAGGGCAAGTGAAGCTGGCCGGCGCTGCGGTCATCTATGGCAAGACAGGGAAGTTGATCGGATTTCTCGATGAGGAGGACCTTGAGGCTGTCACCTGGTTGACTGCAAAAGCAATAGGCGGCATTGTGAAGTCCTATGATGAGCGGACTGGGAATGTCATCGCTTATGAAATTACCTCAGTCAAAAATAATATTCGTTCCCGCCTGAATAGGGGCAAGTTCTCGTTCGATATCCAGATTGTGTCGGATGGACGGCTTGGGGAGCAATGGACTACGGAAGGCAATGATTTCGACCCCCGCTTTATCCGGGAGGTCGAGGCGGCCGCAGCCAAGCAGGTGGAGGCCCGAATCTCCGGCATGCTGCAGAAGGTGCAGAAGGAATACCGTGCCGATGTTCTCGGCTTGGGCGATCATGTCCGCATCCATTACCCGCGCCAGTGGGCGCGCATCAAGAAGAATTGGGACGATATCTTCGCAGACGCCACGATCCGTTATAGCGTCAAGCTCAACGTGAAGGAGTTCGGCACGACGAGTGCCCAGACGAGATAACGGCGGCGGAAGAGGGCGGATCGGGATGTTCCCGCGCCCTCTTTTTTGGCGTAGCCTCCGACTGTGGCCAGCTCCCTCTCGCTGGTTCAGGGAGGACTCCATTGCGGCCTGCAGGCCGTTTTTTGCTCTCTTTTCTTCTATCTTTCGTTGATTTTGTGTAAACTGAAAGGATACAGAATGCGGCCTTCTCCTTGAGAAGCCGTGAAAGTGGAGGTACGTGCGCTTGTCACAACTGGGATTATCCGTCAAGACATTCAACCGTGTAACCGAGCAGATGAAGCGCCGTTTTCGCTACGCGACTTTGGAACAGGGCTGGCGCTATTACCGCAAGCAAGCCGTGCTGGATTTGGCGGCGGAGGAGCAGGCCGGCGGCGAGGAAAAGCCGGATCAGTGCATAGCGGCCGAGGTGTATGAGACGAAGCGCTACCGCGTCCGGTTCAACTGCACCGCCGTCAAGCGGAGCCAGTGCACCTGTTCGGAGGAGGGCGGCTGCAAGCATATGGCCGCCGTCTATTTTCAGCTGTGTGACGAGCTGGGGAAGAAGCCGGAATTGTATCTGGCGGAATTCCGTCAGGTCTATATCGAAGAGGAACGCCAACGCATGGTGCTGCGCAAGCGCGCGGAGCATAAGGCGGAGCTCGAGCGGCGCAAGAAGGCTTGGCAGATGAGTCTGTCCCCGTCGGCCCCGGCTCAAGAATGGCATGATTTTTTTCATCGAAAATACAGCAAGCCCTTCACCGATTACCATTCTCCGGTGACCGATATCGCGGCGTGGGCTCATTATGAATTGTACCGCGAGGGAGAACGCTTTCCCGAGCAGGCCGTTCCGTTGTACCGCATGCATGTCCTGCTCTTCCTGCTGCGGCAGTTATCCATTCGTTACCAAGGCGGCTCCCGGAGCTATCCGGGGCGGGACGCTCCGGCCGCGGAGACGGTCCGGCCCTATATGGAGGAGCTGCGGCGGCTGGCGGAGTCTTACGACCCTTCCGCCATCCCTGCCGCTTATGAGCCGCATGTAGCCGCCCTGGGCGAGATCGCGGAAGCGGTGGCCTTGTCCGAGGAAGAATCGGCGGTCGACGGACTGGACGTGCTCGCCTTGCTCTGGTCGACGGTGCTGAACCGGCCGGACTGGATGGAGGAGGCGCACCGCAGGCTGGAACGGATGCTCGTTCCCGTCTCGTCGCTCCGTCCGCGGCGCCGGGACGCGATCCGGGTGGCGCTGGTTCATTTGGAGGTGCTGCTTGGACGCGAAGCCGAGGCGGTGAAGCGGCTGAGCGAGCTGACCTACCACAACGATCCCGGGCGGTACTGGGGTTATTTGCGCGAGCATGAGCGCTCCGGACGCTACGATCGGATTGTCTATTGGCTCGGCCCTCTCGCTCCGTTGATCCGCCAGTCCGGCCAGAACTCCGATTTGGAGCAATATTGGGAGTTTTGGAAGCGGGTCTATGAACGGATGCCGGACAAGGACGGCCTGGAAGCGCTCGTCCTATCTCTGCTGCCTGGCATTTCTCCGCACTTGTCTTCCTTTTTGCTGGAACAGGGACGGTATCGGGATTGGGCGGAAATTCAATTGATGCAAAGCATCTCGCCGGCAGATATCGCGGCTGGGGAACTGGAAGAGGTGGAGCGCGACGCCCCGGAGCTGCTGCTGCCGTTGTTCCACCAGGCGATTGAGCGCCATATCGAGGAACGGACGAAGGAGCATTACCGCGAGGCCGCCCGCTTGCTTCAGCGGTTGAAGCCGCTCTATGAAGCCTGCGGCTCGGCCGGGACATGGGAGCTGTTCATGGAACGGTTCGCGGCCCGTTACGCCCGCTTGCGGGCGCTGCACAAAGAGTTACGAGAAGGAGCGCTCTTGACATGAAGGAACAGGGAGCTTGGAAGGTGGAATGCCTCTCCCGCCGCCAGGGCGGATTTCTGCTCCATCACGGGGAGTTCAGACGTACCCTCCGGACGTTCAAGCATACGCTGTTCGGCTGGCACCGGCCTTCCTTTTACGGCACGATGCTGGACGAGGCGGAGGAAGGCCGCGTCTCGGGCATTGCCGTCTCTCCCGTCATGCTCCTGGAGCTGGCGGAAGAGCCGATCTCCGTCCGGTGGGCGGGGATTGCCTGGGGAGACAGCTTCCGCATCGCGGCGTCGGCCGCCCGGATCTATGCGAAAGTGCTGCGGGACGGCCGGTATCGGCCGTCATTCGACTTATGGAAGCAGGGGAAGCGCGGCTGGGATTTGCAGTTGATGATGGAGGAGCGCCTGGCTCTGGAAGCGTTGGAGCAAGAGGCGGCCGCCCTTGGGGATCCGGGCCTGGCCCGCTGGTTCGACGAGCTGATGGCTGACGCCCAGGCCCGCCGTGACGATCATCGAGGGGTCTGGCGGATGATCGCGTCCGTGAGGCCGGGCATCGAGACGCTGCGCCTTCCCGAACGGTCTGCGGCCTGGTGGGAGGAGGCCGACTGGCTGGAGGCGATCGGCTGGGTGAAGGACGAGACGCCGTTCCGCCTCATGCTGCGGCTGGACGAGCCGGAGGAGGAGCGCGCTCCGTGGCGGCTGCGCGTGCTGCTGCAAGACAAGCAGCAGCCTGCCGTGCAGTTGGCCTGCGCGTATATTCCCGAAGCCCGGGGCTACCGGGCCGCCGCCGCGGAAGGCCAATTCCCGGAAGCGTGGCAGCCCTATGTCGACAGCCGCGTGCATCATGAGACGGACAAAATCGTCCGTCTCCTTCCCTGGCTCGCCCCGGAAGTAGCGGGCGGCGGGCTGAAGACGCTGCTCACCGAGGCGGAGGCGTGGCAGTTCCTGGCGGAGGGCAGCCTTATTCTGACCGACGCGGGCATTCTGGTCGCGGTGCCGGCCTGGTGGCAGCGCGCGCGCCGCTTGCAGACGCGGCTGAAGGCGAAGCTGTCCGGGAACGGCTTCACCGGGACGTCCTATATCGGACTGGAGCAGATGATGCAGTTCGATTGGAAGCTCGCTATCGGCGACTCCCAGTTCACGGAGGAGCAATTCCGCGCCCTGCTGGAAGAAGACCGGCGGTTAATTTATCAGAATGGACAATGGGTGGCGCTGAACCCGGAGGAAGCCGCGCGGATTCGGCGCATTATGATGAAGGCCGAGCGGGACGGCTTGTCGCTGGGCGAAGTGCTGGAGCTGCAGTTGGCCGCCGAGCGGGAAGGGCTGGAAGAGGATCAGCCTCTGCAGCGGGAGGACGCGGTTCGCCTCGAGCTGGAGCTGAGCAGCTACCTCCAGACGTTCATCGACAAGCTGAAGCATCACGACTCTATTCCGCTATGCGAACCGCCTGCCGGCCTGCGCGGCGAGCTGCGCAGCTATCAGCTCCAGGGCTTCTCCTGGCTTGCCTTCATGCGGCGCTTCGGGTTGGGCGCGTGTCTCGCCGACGATATGGGGCTGGGCAAGACGATTCAATGGATTGCCTATATGCTCCGCATTCAAGAGGAGGAGCCGGAGAAGGTTCCGTCTCTGCTCATCTGCCCGACCTCGCTGATGGGGAATTGGCAGAAGGAGCTGGAGCGCTTTGCGCCAAGCTTGAAGGTGCATTTGCATTACGGGCTGGAACGGGCCAAGGGAGAAGGCTTTGCCGCTGCGGTCCGGCAGGCGGATGTTGTCATTACAACGTATACACTTGCGCTCAAGGATCGAGAGGAGCTGCGGCAGATCGTCTGGAGCTCGCTCTGTCTCGACGAAGCGCAAAATATCAAGAACCCGTATGCCAAGCAATCGGTGGCCATTCGCAAGCTGCAGGCCAGACACCGGATCGCCTTGACGGGAACGCCGATCGAGAATCATTTGACCGAGCTGTGGTCCATCTTCGATTTCTTGAACCCGGGCTATCTGGGGTCGCTTTCCCATTTCCGCCGGACCTACATTCTGCCGATCGAGCGGACTCGCGACAAGGAATGGATGCAGCTGGTGCAGCGGCTGGTGCAGCCGTTCCTGCTGCGGCGCATGAAGAGCGACCCGGACATCCAGCTCAATCTGCCGGAGAAGCACGAGGCGAAGGTGTATGTTCCGTTGACGGCGGAGCAGGCGTCCTTGTACGAGCAGACGCTGCAGGATCTGTTCGCGCCGATCGAGCGGATGGAGATGTTGGAGCGGCGCGCTCATATTCTCGCCGCCCTCACGAAGCTGAAGCAGGTGTGCAATCATCCCGCGATGCTGAGCAAGGAAGGGCCGGCCGGATGGAGGCCGGAACGCTCGGGCAAGCTGGTCCTCCTGCTGGAGATGCTGGAGGAGCTTCGCTCGGAAGGCGAACGCTGCCTCATCTTCACCCAGTATGCGGAGACGGGGCGCCTGCTGCAGGCGGTTCTGGAGCGGGAGACCGGCGAACGGGTGCCGTTCCTTCACGGCGGCGTGCCGAAGAAGGAGCGGGACCGGATGGTCGAGGAGTTCCAGGAGGCGCGGGCCCCGGGCTCCGAGCGCGCATCGGCCTTCATCCTCTCGCTGAAGGCCGGGGGCACGGGATTGAATCTGACGGCGGCGAATCATGTGTTCCACTATGATCGCTGGTGGAATCCGGCGGTCGAGAATCAGGCGTCCGACCGGGCTTACCGCATCGGCCAGACCCGCAACGTTCAGGTGCACAAGCTCATTGCGCTCGGCACGCTGGAGGAGCGGATCGATGATATGATCGAGCAGAAGCTGCAGCTGAGCGAGCAGGTGATGAGCAGCGGCGACAAATGGATTACGGAAATGTCCACGACGGAGCTGCGCGAGCTGTTCGCCCTGCGGAGTCATTGGATGGAATAAAGGAGGCGTCCCCGCTTTAGGACCGGGGGCGCCTTTTTGGCATGCTGCGAATGGCCTTGCTCTCCATACTTCATATGATGGCCATTGGGGCCAATCCTGCAATTTTACAGTAATTTATGGCCACGTCGGCCCTTTTCACGAAAATTGCTGCCGGATTGCAGGATTTCGCCCATTTTAGCGCTGCCGGAAGTGAAGCGGGGTGAAATTGATGTATTTTTGCAGGATTGCTTTTCAGGGATTTTGGTCGCCGAAAAATTATTGCACTTTTGCAGCATTGGTGGGGGCGGAACGGAGCAGGGGGCGTGATCCAAGCGTGATTGCCCGGGAAAAACGCAGACGCTTCTGTGTATGGCCGCCCATGATATAGCTGTTTGCCTTGGCGCGATAGAGCAGAGTGTTGTTTTCCTCTGTTGGTCTGCATAACTTTCCTTTTTTTACAAAACCTAAGCACAGTTCTTGTTCACGATCCCGTGCCTCCCGTTGCCGAAGCTGCCGGTGCCGTAGCTGCTGCTGCCGGAGTTGCCGCTGCCGTAGCTGCTGATCCCGGATCTGCCGATTCCGTAGATCCCGATGCCGGAGCTGTCGGTACCGAAGTTGCCGCTGCCGGATCTGCCGCTCTCGGAGTTGCCAATGCCGAAGTTGCCGCTGCCGAAGTTGCCGCTGCCGTAAGGGCCGCCGATGCAGTCGCCCAAAGGGAAGCCGGCTTGGGAACGCCCTCAAGGGACAAGCAGGAAGGGGACAAGATGAGAGGGTCGAGTAAAAGGAGGATGCAGGATGTGCAGAAGGTTCTCGCTCACGGCCGATTTGCCGGATATCATTCAGCATTTTGAGGTCGAAAAGGTCATGATTCATTATCGACACCGCTATAATATTAGCCCCACCCAGACCATTCCCGTCGTGCTGCAGCGCCATGGTATGCGGGTACTAGACGAGTACCGCTGGGGAATGGTTCCGTTCTGGGGCAAAGACTCCCTGAATGCGGACATTTATTCCGTGCAGGGCAATCCGGCCTATTGGAAGGTTGTCGAGCGCCAACGCTGTATTATTCCGTGCAGCGGCTTCTATTATTGGCGGCGGGAAGGGAAAAAAAGCTTTCCTGTCCGGTTAGTGCTCGGCGGCAAGGACGTCTTCGGCGTAGCCGGGCTGTACGAGCAGTGGAAGGATGCCAAGGGGCGGGCCCATTCCACCTGCACGCTCGTCATGACCCGTGCGAACGATCTGGTGGCGGAGTTCGACGGGCGAATGCCGGCGATTCTGGAGCGGGAGGCGATCGGCGCGTGGCTCGATCCGGCCATAACCGAGGTCGAGGCGCTGGCCCGGCTCCTGGTGCCGCATGATCCCGCGCGCATGAGATCCTATCCGGTCACCGTCCTCGTCAACAACGATGAGTATGATACATCGGATTGCATTAAGGAAGCGACCGATTTGACCTACGCCTACGTCAAGCCGTAGCATCGGACCCGGCTCCGCTTGACGGGAGGAGTACCGCCGCCTTCCGAGCCGGTACCGCTCAGCGGGAGCGGTCCGGCCGCCCTCGGCTGCTCCGTCCGGTGCTTGTTCAGGCGCGCTTCCGGATGACTCCCTATCCGATGGCATGGATATGCTATCATAGCGTCAGGAAAAAGAGCAGGAGAGGAGCGGAAGCATGGAGCGAGAAGAGGACATCAGAAGTGAGGCCGAGGCGGGGAAGAGCGGGTATACGATATTTCGCCCGCTGGAGCCGGGGGAACGGCTGCCCCGGACCGTATACCGGATGGATGCGGTGTCGCTGGCGCAGGCCTTGCTCGGCATGGTGCTCGTCCGGCGCACGGCGGCGGGCATCATTCGCAGCCGGATTGTGGAGACGGAGGCCTACGTGGGCCCCGAGGACAAGGGCTGCCATGCTTACGGCGGGCTGCGCACCGCCCGGACGGAGCCGATGTTCGCGGACGGCGGAACTTCGTATGTCTATTTTATTTATGGCATGTATCACTGCCTGAATGTGGTCGCGGAGCAGAAGGACAAGCCGGAGGCGGTCCTCATTCGGGCCGTGGCCCCCTGCACGCCCGAAGACGAAGCGAGGATGCGCTCGTTCCGCGCGATCCGCTCCCGCAAGCCGGCGGATCTGTGCAATGGCCCCGGCAAGCTCTGTATGGCGCTGGATATCGACAAGCGGTGCAATGCCGTGGATTTGACGGTCAGCGAGGAGCTGTGGCTCGAAGCGGGAGTATACCCGGGCGCGGATCGCATCGTCTCTGCCCCGCGCATCAATATTCCGTATGCGGAAGAGTTCGTAGACAAGCTGTGGCGTTTTTACATACAGGGCGATCCCTATGTCTCCGTCGTTGACAAGGAGGCCGTGCCGCTGTGGAAGGCGATGCAGGCAGAGCGGTAGAGAGCCTGCGGGGAAGAAGCCGCCCGCCGGGCAGGGGCCCGGGAACGGCGGTTTGTCCGCCGGACGAAGACGCCGGGACGTCAGAATCATATGGAATAGAACCGTCAGGAGAGAATCCCTCGTTCCTGGCGGTTTTGTGCTGTATAACAAGATAAATGGGAAACTGGGAGATAATGAAGACAAGCTCTGCTTGGTGCGGATGTAAAGCATCTCGCATAAAAATAAATTTATAGTCAAACGTTCGCTTGAATATTAGAGGGAGATCGGATATAGTACAGACAAGGACATATTCAATCATTCGTTTGATTGTTTGAAGAGTGTTCCATTATACTTATTCTTTTACGATTTCATGTTCTATATTGAGCCCCACATTACGAAATGGAATGGAGTGGTGACCTTGTTGGAAGAGAAACGGCAGCAAGCCGATATGAACGGCTCCGGAACAAGCAAAGAAGACGTGTGCGATATTGTGTGCTATGACGCGGAGAAGATTCGGAAGCTGCAAGGACGGGTGCAGGAGGAAGAGGTTCAAGGGATGGCGCAGATGTTCAAGGCGCTGTCCGATCCGACGCGGATGAAGATGGCGTGGCTGCTGGACGAGGGCGGCGAGCTGTGCGTATGCGACATGTCCATCCTGACGAAGCAGTCGATTGCGACCGCGTCGCATCATTTGCGCCTGATGAAGTCGCTGGGGATCGCGACCTCGCGCAAGGAAGGGAAGAATGTCTTCTATTCCCTGGCCGACCACCATATTCGGACCTTGATTCGCATGACATTGGAGCATATGAGGGAGGAACATTGCCATGAAGACACAGGAGCGGGAGAGAACAGAAGCTGACGAACGCGTTGTCTATAAAGTGCAAGGCCTGTCCTGCGCCAATTGCGCGGCCGGGCTGCAGGAGGAGATCCGCAAGCTGGAGTTCGGGGAAGATACCGTGCTCAGCTATAACAGTTCAACCTTGAAAATGCACCGCCAGATCGATATGGATAAAGTGCGGCGCATCCTCCGCTCGGACGGGGCGCGATTGGTGGAAGCTTCGCAAGCGGCCGGAGCGGCGGCCGCCGGCGGCCATGCCCACGGTCATTCGCACGGAGACGGCTGCTGCTCCGAAGGAGGGCACAGCCATGATCACGGGCATCACGATGCGGAAGGACACGGCCATGGCCATGATCACAGCCATGGCAATATGAATCGGATGAAATGGTTTCTCGGCATTTCCGGCGTCTTGTACTTATCGACCTTCGTACTGGACGGCCGCCTGCCGGGCCCCGTCCTCATTGTCATCTATCTGGCTGCGATGGCGCTTAGCGGCTATGTGACGTTTTTGAAGGGCGCCCGCAATCTGCTGCGGTTGCGCTTTACGATGGATACGCTGATGACGGTTGCGCTGACCGGAGCGGTACTCATCGGGGAATGGAAGGAAGCGACGCTGGTCGCGATTCTGTTCGGGCTGAATGAGATGCTGGAAGGCTACGGCATGGAACGGGCCCGCCGTTCGATGGAGTCGCTGCTTGCCGTCGCTCCGAAGGAAGCGACCGTCATCCGGAGTGAGCAGACGGTATCGATTCCGATCGAGCAGTTGGCCGTTGGCGATATCGTACTCGTCCGCCCGGGCGAGAAGATTCCGTCCGACGGGACGGTCATGGAAGGGCGCAGCGCTGTCGATGAAGCGGCGATTACGGGGGAATCGCTTCCCGTCGCCAAGGAAGTCCAGGACGCCGTCTTCGGCGGCAGCGTGAATACGGACGGGGTACTGAAGGTTCGGATCGATAAAGCGTACGAGGATTCGTCGCTCGCCAAGATTTTGCACCTCGTGCAGGAGGCGCAGGACACGAAGACGCCGACGGAGCTGTTCATCGATCGCTTCGCCAAGGTGTACACCCCGATTATTATGGCCGTCGCGGCGCTTGTCATCCTTATCCCGCCCCTGTTCTTTGACGGGGATTGGTATAAATGGCTGTATCAAGGATTGGCGGTGCTGATTGTCGGCTGTCCTTGCGCCCTGGTGCTGTCGTCGCCGATCGCCATTGTCAGCGGCATCACCCGGAACGCCCGCAACGGGATTCTCGTCAAAGGCGGCGTTCATCTGGAGCAGCTCGGCAAAATCGAGGCGCTGGCCTTCGACAAGACCGGGACGCTGACCAAAGGCGAGCCGGCCGTTCACGAGGAAGCCGTCTATGATGCCGGCCGCTTCTACCGGATTGCCGGCGCGGTCGAGCAGGCTTCGCTTCATCCGCTGGCGAAGGCGATTATACGTCATCTGGAAGCGAAGCAAGAGGCGGCGTTCGAAGAGCCGTCGGAGAGCGAGACCGTGCCCGGGGAAGGCATCCGGGCGGTTGTGGGCGGTTCCGTGTATTGGGTGGGCAGCGAGCGCGTGCTGGACATCGTCCAGGCGAGCGGAGCGGCCGCCGAGCGCATCCGGAACGCCCGGGACGAAGCGGAGCGCATGAAGGCGAAGGGCTTGACCCTGGTCGCCGTCGTCTCCGAGCGGGACGGGGAGCCGCTGGGCCTGTTCGGGCTCGCCGACGAGATTCGTCCGGAGAGCCGCGCTACCGTGGCCGCGCTGCATGAAGCCGGCGTGAAGCATACGGTGATGCTGACGGGCGACCACGCCCAATCGGCCAAGCAGGTCGCGGATGAGGTCGGGGTGACCGACTGGTTCGCGCAGCTGCTGCCGCAGCAGAAGGTCGGCAAGATTAAGGAGCTGGCCGCGAAGTACAAGGTCGCCATGGTCGGCGATGGCATCAACGATGCGCCGGCGCTCGCCTCTGCCCAGCTCGGCATCGCCATGGGCAAAGGGACGGACAGCGCCGTCGAGACGGCCGATATCGTGCTGATGCAGGATCACCTCGGCAAGCTGCCGAACGCGATCCGGATCTCGAAGCACGTCAACCGGATTATCCGCTGGAATATCGGCATCGCGCTCGGCTTGAAGATTGCGGCGCTGCTGCTCACCATTCCAGGACTGCTTACGCTCTGGATCGCGATTCTGTCGGATATGGGAGCGACGATCCTGGTCACGCTGTTGGGCTTGACCATTCTGCTCGGCAAAGATAAAGACGTGGCCGGCGCCAAATAAAACGGAGCTTGCTAAAACGGAGCTTGCCTTAACGATATTGAGACCTTCCCTTGATGTCTCCGGAGGAGACGCGAGGGGAGGTCTTTTTTTGCTGTTAGGGCGCACGTGGTTGGGATGGCGGAGCACAAGGGTAAGGAAGGACAGGCTGAACGGTGACCGAACAAGCAGGCGGAGGCGGGATCGTGTAAATGGAACCAACTATGGAAATAACTTTACAGAATGTATGAAGGAAGGAGTGGCTGTGTAATGACAACAATCGAACAGGGCGATCGCCCAAGCCGCTGCAGAGCCCGGGGGGCGGCATGGAGGCGGGCGCTTCATGCGATGCGGGGACAGGGACAGCCCTTCAGGCGGACTGCCCGTCTGCCTTTGACAGCCGTCCTGCTTGCCGGCGTCCTGCTGCTTGCTGCGGGCTGCGAGAAGAGCGAGCCGGTGTCCGGAGAGGCCGCGTTCCATGCCGGGGAGCCGCTGGCGGAGGAGCGGGCGCACGATGCCCCTTGGATTGCCATGAAAAATATGGTTCGCATCAATACAAACGATCCGGTGAAGGCCGCGGTCTACGTATCGCGCACGGTATGGCCGGCCGGCACGGATAATCAGCGGCCGAACGCCGTCGTGCTGGCGCCGAAGGAGGACTGGGCCGTTGCAATGGCGGCGGCCGATTTAATTCACTTCCCGAATAACGGGCCCTTGCTCTATCTCGATGCCGATGGCATTCCCGACGACACGTTGGCCGAGCTGAAGCGGCTGAAGCCTGTCGGCTCTCCCGACAATAACGGCATCCAGGCTCTTGTCGTCGGCAAGGTGAGTGATGACGTCCTGAAGGAGCTTCGCGGGCTGGACCTGAAGGTCGATGCGATTCCGGGCGACGATCCTGCCCGCGTGGCCTCGGCTATCGACGCCTATTATACACGCGTAAGCAAGGAGCAGCCGTCCTCGGTCATTATCGCTTCCAGCGAAGAGGCAGCCTACGCGATGCCGGCTGTCAACTGGATTGCCCATATGCCGGAACCGGTGCTCTACGTGTCCAAGCGAGGCATTCCGCAGGCGACCGCCGACGCCCTCTCCAAGCGGCGCAAAAAAGCGGTAATGTACGTGTTAGGCCCGAAGGAGCTCATTCCCGAGGAAGTGTTGGAGCAATTAAAGGCTTTTGGCAGAGTGGAGCGGATAGCGGCGGACAATCCGATCGATCTGGCGATTGCCTTCGCCAAGTACTACGATCCGCAGACAGGCTTCGGATGGAGGATTAGGACGCCGGGGCACAACTTCTCCTTCGTGCGTGAAGGAGATGAGGAACTGGCAGTCATTCAGGCGCCGTTCGCCCATCTGGGCAAGCACGCCCCGCTGCTGTGGACGAGCGGAGGCAAGGTCCCGCCGCAGGTGGAGGCGTATCTGGAATCCGTTCGCCCCCGCTATAAGCAGACGCCGGTGGAAGGGCCGTTCAATGCGGCCTGGCTTACCGGAGCGGCGGAGGCGGTGATGCCGAGCGTGCAGAGCGCCCTGGACGCGCTCCTGGAAATCGAGGCGCAGTCGGGAGCAGGGCATGGCAGCCACGGCCATTAAGCCTCGGTTCGTTGCCGCTGCTAGCTGCACGCCTAAGAGAAGAGCGCGCCGCGGATGATCCGCTCGCGCTCTCTTCACCCGCGCCGCGGCTTATGCGCCGCGAACCGCAGCCTGGCGTACTCCAAGGTCCATTTGTCTCCGCTGTACAATGAAGGAACCCGCGACAATGAACCGCAGCTCCGGGTATTTGCTGCGCGCCTGTGCAATCATCGCCTCCGACTTGTCGATGCCGACGACATGAGCCCCGCTCTCCCGGATGCGGGCCGTGAGATCTCCGGTGCCGCAGCCGATATCCAGCACCGCTTCCCCTGCCTTTGGCTGGAGCAGCCCAATCACATTTTGCCCATGGACGGACACGAACCCCAGCTTGCTGTCATACAGTTCAGGACGCCACTCGTCTGCCATTACTCGCTCACTCCTTTTCGGCTTCGGGATGGCTTGATTATGGCACAGACCTTTTTATTGATTAAATATATAAATCCTATTATCTTTATAATCAGATACAATAACCGAATTTATTATGTTAACAAACAGTGACATACCTCATAGATTTGAAGAGAAATTTTTTAAAACAAATGGAAAATTGCCCGTATATCTATTACAGTTAAGAAAGGAAGAAACAAGTAGAAAAGGGTGAATCCATTGGCAAAAACTACGAAACACCGACCGGCTTCAAGCTCGCGCAAAGGAAAAAAAGGGAATGATCGCGCCTTTTTGTTAATGATCCCCATTGCGATTGTCGTCTTGGGCGTTCTTATTTATGTCTTGAATCAGCAAGGGGAGAAAATGAAGCAGGAAGAGATGGCGAACCAGCCTCCGGTTGAATTCAACATCGAGGGACAGCCTACGCTCGGGAATGCCGATGCCGCCGTATCGATTGTGGAATTCGGCGATTATAAGTGCCCGGCCTGCAAAATATGGAACGAGACCATTTTCCCTCAATTGAAAGCGGACTATATCGATACCGGCAAAGTGAAGTTCACGTTTTTGAATAAGCTTGTCATAGCGCGCTCCGACTTGGCGGCCGAGGCGGCCGAAGAGGTGTATCGCCAGCAGCCGGAAGCATTCTGGTCGTTCCATCACGAGCTGTACCGCGCGCAGCAGGACGAAGGCAAGGACTGGGCGACCGCGCCGTTCCTCGTCGATTTCGCCCAGCGGACGGTGCCGGATCTCGATACGGCCCAACTTGAGAAGGCGCTTCAGGATCGCACGATGCGGGATGAAGTGACGAAGGACGAGCAGCAGGCGGCCCAGGCCCGGGTCAACAGCACGCCGACGCTGTTCGTGAACGGCGTGGAGTTCACCGGCCATATCCAGGATTATGAAGGCCTCAAAGCAATGATCGATAAAGCTTTGGAGCAGGCGAAATAAACGGAACTGGGGGAACCGTTATGTCGAGCATTCGACGATATGCTTTGCATCTTGCTTGGCTCGTCGCCGTCATCGCGACGGGCGGAAGCTTATATATGAGTGAAATTCTCCTCTGGGAGCCCTGCAAGCTGTGCTGGGTACAGCGTATCTTTATGTACTCGCTCGTTCTGCTGCTGGGGATTGCCGCTTACCGCGGCGACCGGGGGATTTTCCGCTATACCTTGCCGCTGTCGATAATCGGGGGCTCGGTGTCCATTTATCATTACATGGTGCAAAAAGTTCCCGGCATGGAGGAAATTTCGCCTTGCCGGACCGGCGTGCCTTGCGGTTCCGATTACCTTGATTTATTCGGTTGGATTACGATTCCGTTGCTGGCACTCGTTGCTTTTGTCTTGATTACGATCCTGTTGTTCACCGCGAGTAAGGACGAATCCGAAGAGTAGAGACAAGCCAACCGTTCATCAATCATGGGGAGATGACAAGATGAAATTCGGATTTCAGACGAAAATGGTGTTGGGTTTGCTGATCGTATCAGCGGTCACGTATGCGACCAGCGGTTTTTTCATCTTTATTTTGAAGCCGGTATTGGCGCCGGATATGAACACCGTAGTCTATGATGCCATTATTTTTGCGCTTGGCATCTTCTGGACATGCTTTCTCGGCTGGCTGGCCGCCCGCTTCGTCGTCAAGCCGCTGACCCAGTTGGCGAAGGCGGCTGACGAAGCGGCGCAGGGCAATCTGAATGTCGACATTCCGGACTACCATTTCCATGATGAGATTCGCATTCTCGTCGAATCGTTCGGGACGATGATCTGCAACCTGCGGAGCATGATTGCGGAGATTAAGCAGAGCGTGGAGATTGCGACGCGCAATACGGAGATGCTGGGGGATGCGATGACGTCGGCAGCCGAGCAGATTGAGCATATTTCACGAACGGCGGAGGAGATGAACCGGGGGGCCGAGCAGCAGGCTGAATGGACGGCCGAATCGGCGGCCACGGTCGAGCGGATCCATGAATCCGCGTTGGACGTGCAGCGCCAGGCCAGCGACACCGAGCGGATGACCTCCGACATGCTGGGAGCGCTGGCCGCCAGCGAGGACATGCTCAAGTCGATCATCGACGGCATGCTTCATGCCGCCGAATCCGGCCAAGCCTCCATTCAGACGGTGGAGCGCCTGAATGATCAGGCTGCCCAGATTGGGGATATTTCCATTGCCGTACGCGAGATTGCGGATCAGACGCATCTTCTCGCCCTGAATGCGTCCATCGAAGCGGCCCGGGCCGGAGAGCAGGGCGCCGGCTTCGCGGTTATCGCCTCCCAGGTGCGCAAGCTTGCCGAGCAGAGCGCCGAAGCCGTCGGCAGCATTAACGAGCGCATCGTACATATGCAGGCCCAGGTTGAAGAAGCGGTTCGCCTGATTACCGCCCAGGTGGAGATGGTCAGCGTCGAAGCGGGTAAAAAAGACGATGCCGCAGAAGCGCTTCACACGATTGCGGAAGTGACCCGGCGGGCCTCCTCCTCGATGCGCGATATCGCGTCGGCGGTCGGACGGCAGACCGAGCAATTTGCAGCTACCCTGGGGCAGACGAAGCAGATGGCCGTCGTCGTGGGAGAAATGGCGTCAGGCACGAGGCAGGTGGCGAGCGCCACGCAGGAGCAGACCGCGATGATGCAGGAAATCGCCGCATCCTCGGAGGTGCTGCGCGAGCAGGCAGCGCGCTTGAAGCGGCAGACGGAAGTGTTCCGGGGCTGAGCCGCAAGCCGAATGGAATAAGGGAATTGAACGAGACTTGCACCGCCGTGAGCGAGGCAAGTCTTTTTTTGCAACATTTGTGCATGCAGGTGGTAAAAAAATTGCATGTTCATTTGCCCGAAAACCGCTATCATGAAGGTAAGATCTGCTGCAGAATTGAAGGAGCAGGTAGGATACAGGATGATATCGGCGAAGGAGAGAAGACAATGACAACGCTTTCTTATGACAAAGGGCAATTTACGATGGGGGACCGTCCCATTCAGCTTATTTCCGGTGCGATGCATTATTTTCGCGTAGTGCCGTCCTATTGGGAGGATCGCCTGCGCAAAATCAAGGCGATGGGCTGCAACTGCATCGAGACGTACGTAGCCTGGAATGTGCATGAGCCGCGCGAGGGCGAGTTCCAGTTCGAAGGCATGGCGGATGTGGCGAAATTCGTCCGCCTCGCCGGCGAGCTTGGCTTGTATGTGATTGTCCGTCCAAGCCCGTATATTTGCGCCGAGTGGGAATTCGGCGGTCTGCCGGCCTGGCTGTTGAAGGATGACATGAGATTGCGCTGCAACGATCCGCGCTTCTTGGAGAAGGTGGCGGCATATTATGATGCGCTGCTTCCTCAATTGACGCCGCTGTTGGCGACCAAGGGGGGGCCGATTATTGCCGTTCAGATCGAGAATGAATATGGAAGCTACGGCAACGACCAGGCTTATCTGCAAGCGCAGCGTGCGATGCTGATCGAGCGCGGAGTCGACGTGCTGCTGTTCACCTCGGACGGCCCTCAGGATGATATGCTGCAGGGAGGCATGGCCGAAGGGGTGCTCGCGACCGTCAACTTCGGTTCCCGCCCGAAGGAAGCGTTCGACAAGCTGCGAGAGTACCAGCCGGATGGGCCGCTCATGTGTATGGAATATTGGAACGGCTGGTTCGACCATTGGTTCGAACCGCATCATACCCGCGATGCTGAGGATGCGGCCCGCGTGCTTGACGACATGCTCGGCATGGGCGCCTCCCTCAATTTCTATATGGTGCACGGGGGAACGAACTTCGGGTTCGGCAGCGGCGCCAACCACAGCGAGAAATATGAGCCGACCGTAACAAGCTATGATTATGATGCCGCGATTAGCGAGGCCGGGGATTTGACGCCGAAGTTCCATGCGTTCCGCGAAGTTATCGGTAAGTACGTTTCTCTTCCGGAAGGGGAGCTGCCGGCAAATACGCCGAAGGCGGACTATGGCTCCGTCCCGGTCACTCGCCGCGTGAAGCTGTTCGATACGCTGGAGCCGATGACGGAGGTCCGGGACAGCATCTGCCCGGAGCCGATGGAGAAGTACGGTCAGAACAACGGCTTCATCGTATATTCGACTCGCGTCAGCGGACCGCGTCCGGAGAGCCGGTTAACGATTCAGGATGTGCGGGATCGGGCGCTCGTCTTTCTTGATCGCAAGCTGATCGGCGTCGTGGAGCGCTGGAATCCGCAATCGATTCCGGTCACGGTTCCGAAAGGCGGAGCCCAGTTAGACATCCTGGTCGAGAATATGGGCCGGGTCAACTACGGGCCTCAACTGTACGATCGCAAAGGCATTACGCATGGCGTGCGCCTGAACGGACAGTTCCTGTTCCACTGGCAGGTCCGTTCGCTGGAGCTGGAGACGCTTGCCGGCTTGAGCTTCGATGCCGGCGCTGCGGCATGGGAAGAGGAGCAGCCCGGATTCTATGAAGCGAAGCTCGTTATTGAGGAAGAACCGAAGGACACCTTCCTTCGGCTGAACGGATGGACGAAGGGCGTGGTCTTCGTGAACGGCTTCAATCTGGGGCGTTATTGGGAAGTAGGCCCGCAGCAAACGCTCTATGTTCCGGCGCCGCTGCTGCGCCAGGGCGAGAATGAAATCATCGTCTTCGAGCTCCATCGGGAAGGGGAGCCGCTGCGCTTTGAAGAAGCTCCGTCGCTGTCGAAATAAATAGGCTTTCGTTCATATAGATGGCAAAAATAGTGCATGTTCATTTCTCGTAAAATCGCTAGGAAGGGACTAGCTTTGTTGTTCACCTGCAATTCAAGTTCAAGCAGCAGCGGTTCGCCAGCGCCGTGAACCATGCGAGCGGCAGAGGAGTGAGAGCTCGATGTATATTGGCTTGAAAAATATGTTCCATAAGGAAACGCGCACATGGAAGGGATGGGCCCATTACACCCAGCACGCGGCGGACGGCAATGCCCCGTATGAGATAGCCAGTGGCCGGCGGGACAGCGCCGCGTTCCAGGTGCTTGTGGCGGACGAACAGCCTTTCCTGCTGACGGCGCGGCCGGATGCGCTGTTCTGGAAGGGAGGCGCGCTTCGCATCGCCCGAATCGAAGTGTTGGCCGAGGGCGTTCACGTTCGGCCGGAGATCAAGCTTGTCGGCTTCATCGAGGATGACGACGGCACGCCGAAGGCCGATCTGCTGCTGGAGGATGCCCATATTCATGTGCATGCCCGGCAGGTGCAGCCGGTATGGGTGGAATGGCATGCGGACGAGAAAATGAAACCGGGAACGTACGAAGGCAAGGTGCGCATCTGCACGCATACGTTGTTCGAGGACGAACAACTGGCAGGAGAATGCGGCTTCCGATGGACCGTCTTGCCGGAGACGCTGCCCGAGCCGCGCGATTACCGGTTTTATCTCGATTTGTGGCAGCATAGCTCCAATATTGCGCGCAAATACCATACCGGTTACTGGACGGAAGAGCATTTCTCCGTGCTGGATGCGTACCTGGAGAGCATGGCCGGGCTGGGGCAGAAGGCATTGACCGTCATTGTATCCGAGATTCCGTGGTCCGGACAGTTCTCGCATAACGACCGCGAGCCGTCCGATCTGTTCGAGTACAGCATCGTCGGCGTCAGCAGAAGCGCGGACGGCGTCTTCCATTATGATTTTTCCGCGCTGGACCGGTACATTGCGCTCGGAGAGAAGCATGGCATTCGCGAGGAGATTGAGGTCTTCGGGCTGTTGAACATTTGGCAGGAAGCCGAATCGGGATATGGCGCCATTGTCGAGGGGGCTCCAGACGGAGTGCGGGTCCGATACTACGACGAAGCGAGCGGAACATACCGCTTTATACGGGAAGAGCAGGACTTGAAGGCGTATGTTCAGGCGTTGGAGCAGCATTTTGTGGCGGCCGGCCGGATCGAGCGCGTCCGCATTTTGGCAGACGAGCCGGCTGAGTATGATCTGTTCCATCGCCGCCTCACATGGCTGCGCAGCGCGGCTCCTTCCTTCCGTTACAAGGTCGCGATCAACCATGTGGAATTTGTGGAAAAAGGCTTGGAGGGCGTATCCGATTATGTGCCCTTGTTCAATTGTGTCGTGAAGGAGCATGAACGGCTGATGGATCAGCGTTCGTCGATCGAGGGCAAGCTGCTCTATTACGTCTGCTGCAGCCCGGCCCGTCCGAATACGTTTCTGTCTTCTCCGCCGCTCGAGAGCCGGCTCATCGCCTGGTTCGCGGAGCGTCTCGGGACGGACGGCTTCTTGCGCTGGAACTACACCGTATGGCCCGATAAGCCGCTGGAGCGGATCGCTTACCGCTCTGAAATATGGAAGGCCGGAGATACGAACTTCGTCTACCCGGGCCCGCTCGGCAAGCCGCTGTTGTCCCTGCGTTACAAATGGCTGCAGCGCGGCATCCGCGACTATGAACTGATGCAGATCATGAAGGCAGGGGGCAAATCCGCCCAGGTGCAGGCCGCCCTCGATTGCGTCTTCCGTTATGGAGACATACAGGAATGCGATCCGGAGCGCGGAGCTTCTCCCGAAGCCATCTACAGCCTCAAGGCCGAAGATTACGACAGCCTGCTGTTCCAGCTTGCATCAGCCCCGGCTCAGGCGTAACAGATTGAATATGCAGCGGCACCCGAACTTGCGGATGCCGCTTTTAATTTTGGAGGAGGAGCGGCGAAAAGAGTAGGGGCGTGCGATGCTTATGGTCAATCTCCCCTCGGGTCAGAAAAGAAGTCGGGGCGTTCGAAACTTATGGACATTATCCCTATGGTTCAAAAAGGGGAACATGGTGCGAGTGGCCTTATGCATAATCTTCCCCCGGCTCAGAAAGAGAAGCGGGTGTTTGCCCCTTATAAGCAATCTCCCAATGGCTCAGAAATGACCTTTTCGGTAAAATGCAGATGCAGCTTATTCTTATTCGCCGTTTTTTCGTGAAAACGGGTCTTCGATCATATGTTGTAAAGGACGTATGCCGGCGATAGTTGAGCAGTTTTGCAAGAACAAAATGGCCATGGGGGTGCCTTGTTGATGTACCGCCTTGGCCCAAGTTATGAGTTAATGGGATATTGACCACAAGGACTTGAGAGGGGAGATCTGTGGAGCCGTAATCGTTGATAGGGAGGTAGACGGAGAGAAGGTGCTTATGGGCAATCTGATGGCAGTTCAGGAACAAATAGCCTGGTTAAGGCGCAGGTCCGGGTCGAGTTACTTGGATAAGGGGCCTTTTCTGTACGGGTAGATGGGGTGAGCATGTCTCCGTCATTGAGACAAGGCGAGAACGGAGGAACGTCCCCGAGGCTTCCGGTTCCGGGGACGAGTGCATGTCGGGCATGCACTCCCCGGCTTGCTTGACTGTGCTTCATCATGTAGCGCGTTGCATGGAAGCATGGGATTCATGATGCGCCTGGTAGGCGGGATACGGCTGCTGATCCGAGGCGGCGTCTTGATGCTTGCTCGGATCGATCTCCTCCATTTCGCGGGCGGTTGGGAGGCCGGTATGTTGGATGACGAACTGGGTCACCTTGTCGGCATACCGTTCTTTGTCGTAGCAATAGGCAACCCCATGGGTAGCTTCGTCTATCAGCAGCAGTTCCTTGGGCTCGGGCTTAGCCTCGTACATATCGATGCTCATCTGGGTAGGGACAAATATATCCGCTGCTCCGTGGATGAACAGGATTGGAAGCTTGCAGGTCCGCATGACCTTGATCGGGCTGACATCTCCCAAACGGAAGCCGGCTTTGCTTTCCAGCAGGATGTCGATCAGCTTCATGAAGGGCCAGGCCGGAAGGCGATTCAGGACGGTGACCTGATGGCGTATGAGCTCTGTCAGATCGGAATAGGGACAGTCGGCCACGATGAATTTCACGTGCGGATGAGGATTGGCTGCGTACTCCAGCACGGTGCCCCCGCCAAATGACTGTCCATGCAGCCCGATGGTGCAGTCCTTTCCTTTATTCGCGATAATCCAGTCTACCCAGGCTTCAATGTCGCGCTTTTCCTTCAATCCGAAGGTCGTGCGGATCCCTTCGCTCTGTCCGTGCCGCCGCTGATCGATCAGAAGGGCATTGTACCCGAGCTGGAAGAACATGTTCATGAATTGGGCCGACCACGGAAGGGCGGATGTGTATCCATGTACGATCATGACGATTCGATCGGAATAGGGATGCTTTTCAATGTAAGTGCCGTGAAGCTTCAATCCGTCGTGGCTGCGAATAAAAATTTCTTCTTTGTCGCAATCGTCGAATTCCTTTTTGCTGAAGACGCGATACTGCTCCAACAGCTCGAAGCAATTATCGTAGGTGGCCGGTTTTCTGCGGGTCATCTGGTAGACGGCATATCGCGGAACAATCCATGCGATTAGAACCAAGATAATGATGAGCGTGCAGGCCAGGAGGATGTAGATCATATCCGCGAGTTCCCCTTGTCAGTTATTGTCGATACGATGTTCCTAGGTTGTGCAGGGAAGTAGCAATTTACACATCCCCGGGCAAGGATGCTGCCATTTCGCCTAGCCGTTCATGATTGGCGTTCGCGGTAGAGGTTCTGTACAATGGGGAAAAAGAGATGCGAAAGGATAAGACACCATGTCCGAACTTCATTCAAATCATTCGACATTTATCGATCGTAATCCGAAAAAGGGGCCGCGCCGACTGCTTATCGCCGGAACCGGAAGCGGGACCGGAAAGACGACGGTCACCCTTGGACTAATGCGGGCGCTTACCCGTCGAGGCTGGAAGGTCCAACCGTTCAAATGCGGGCCGGATTATATCGATCCTACTTATCATACGGCCGTATGCGGAGTAAGCTCTCGCAATCTGGACGAATGGATGTGCGGGGCGGAAGCGATGAGGTCGACCTTCTTCCGCCATTCGGCGGCGGCGGATATCGCGCTCATCGAAGGCGTGATGGGGATGTACGACGGGCGGCGCGCCGACAGCGAGGAGGGGAGCGCGGCTTCGATTGCGAAGCATCTCGACTGCCCGGTGCTGCTCGTCATTGATGCGTCAGGCATGGGACGAAGCGCCGCGGCGATCGTGCTCGGCTTCCAGCAGCTTGATCCCGAGGTGCGCCTGGCAGGCGTCATCGCGAACCGGGTTGGCAGCGAGGGCCATGGCAAGCTGATCCGCGAAGCGGTAGAGCAGGTATGCGGCGTGCCGTTGGTAGGCTACGTGCTGCGGGAAGACGGGTTGCAGGTGCCGGAGCGGCATCTCGGTCTCGTCCCGGCCGTGGAGCGAGGCGGGCTGGAGACGCTGTTCGACCGGATGGCCGACGCCGTCGAGGCGCATACGGATATGGAGGCGCTGCTGCGCATCGCGGCGGTCGGTGCAGCGGAACGGGAAGAGACGGCCAAAGGCGGCGAGACCATGGAGCCGCCGGACGCGGCTCCCCTGTCCGCGAAGGAAGCGGCTGCGGCGGGAGGTGCCGGAACGGAGGCGCCGATCGCCGGGGCGGAGCGGCGGCTGCGGCTGGCGCTCGCTTATGATGCCGCGTTTCATTTCTATTACGCGGATAATCTTGAGATGCTCGAAGAGGCAGGCTTCGAACTGGTGCGCTTCTCGCCGCTCCTGGACGAGCCGGTGCCGGAGGATGCCGACGGGCTCTATATCGGTGGAGGGTTCCCGGAGGCGTTTGCCGAGCAGTTGGCGCGATGCGGCCGGACGCTCGGTTCGATCCGGGAAGCCGTGGAGGCGGGCATGCCGACATTCGCCGAATGCGGCGGGTACATGCTGCTGATGGATCGGCTCGTCACCGTCGACGGCGAAGTCTGCCCGCTGGCCGGTCTGCTTCCGGGCGAGACGCGGATGGGCACGAAGCTGGCCGCGCTGGGCTATCGGGAGGTGAGCGGCACGGACGGCAACTTCCTGCTTCGGGGCGGCACGGCGAGAGGACATGAGTTCCATTATTCGACGATCGAGGAGCCCAAGGCGGGGCCGAAGCAAGCTTACCCTCCGGCCTATCTGTCCCGGGGAAGGGCCGGAGAGAAACCGGAAGGAGCGGTTCATCCGGCCGGGCTTCCGCTCGTTGCAGGGTATACGCATCTGCATTTCGCGTCGAATCCGGAGATTGTGGCGAATTGGCGCGAGGCCTGTGTCGCATTTCGTCAAAAACGTATATAATGAATCAGTACGGGTCTAAAAATGTCAAGGCCTGTATACGATATCCAGCTAGCTATGCCGCGATTGCGGCAAGTGCCGACTAGCGCCAACTTTATGTTGACATACTTCATGCATATACGTATGCAATGATCGAAAGGATTTGGAACCGATGTGTGGCATTGCCGGAATCTATCATTTTCATGATCAACAACCATCCGAACATCTCATTCGCAGCATGATGGATTTGATCCATCACCGGGGACCGGACGATGCGAAGCTGTGGATCGGCGACCGGGTCGGCTTGGGCTTCCGCCGCCTGTCCATCATTGACGTTGCCGAGGGAGCGCAGCCGCTGAGCAACGAGGATGATTCGGTATGGATTATTTTTAATGGCGAGATTTATAACTATTTGGAGCTGCGTGAGGATCTGCTCAGCCGCGGCCATCAGTTCAAAACCAATACAGATACGGAATGTATCCTGCACCTGTATGAAGAATACGGAACCAAGTGCGTGAACCATCTCCGGGGGATGTTCGGCTTCGCGATCTGGGATCGGAACAAGCAGGAGCTGTTCCTGGCCCGCGATCATTTCGGCATCAAGCCGCTGTACTATTACATGAACGACGAGATGCTCGCCTTCGGCTCGGAGATCAAGAGCATTTTGGCCGTTCCGGGCGTGGCCCGTCAGGTCAATATGAATGGCTTTTACAACTATTTGACCTTCCAATACGTCCCCGATCCGGAGACGATGTACGCCGGCATCTACAAGCTGCCGCCGGCTCATTCGATGACGATTCCGCTGGGCGGGCAGCCGGTTATCGAGAAATATTGGGACCCGATGTTCGAACCGGTCGATCGCCCGCTTACGCAGGTTATCGACGAGATTCGCCACGTCATGCGCGATTCGGTAGAGCATCATCTGCACAGTGAGGTCGAACGCGGATGCTTCCTGTCGAGCGGCATCGACTCGACGATTACGTCCACGCTCATGCGTTCCATCGAGCCGATCAAGACGTTCAGCGTCGGCTTCGAGGGGGCGAACAATGAGACGATTATCGCCCGCGATACGGCCCGGCAGATCGATACCGAGCACTATGATCGGATCATTACGCAGGAGATGTATTTCGATGCAGTGCCGCGCGCGATCTGGCATCTGGACGAGCCTGTGGCCGATCCGTCCGCGATCGCGCTGTACGAGGTCGCGCGGCTGGCGAAGGAGCATGTAACGGTTGTGCTGTCCGGAGAAGGCGCGGACGAGCTGTTCGGCGGCTATCGCATCTACCGCGAGCCGCATTCGCTGCGCTATCTGTCCTGGATGCCGGAAGGAATGCAGCGCATGGTGAACAAGATGGTGCGCGCCATCCCGTTCACTTTCTACGGGAAAAACTACTTATTGCGGGGGACGACTCCGCTGGAGGAGCGCTTCCTGGGCAATGCCAATATTATGACCGACGATGCGAAGGCGGAGCTGCTGCGCGTCGGCGCGGAAGAGATAGCGGCCTATCAGAAGCCGTTCGATATCGCGCGCCGTTATTATGAACGCACCCGCCATCTCGATCCGGTATCGCGGATGCAATATATCGATATGAATCTGTGGATGCCGGGCGACATTCTGATGAAGGCGGACAAGCTGACGATGGCGCATTCGCTGGAGCTGCGCGTCCCGTTCCTGGATCGCAAAGTGTTCGACGTGGCCCGTACGATCCCTGCTTCCTGCCGGATTGCCGAGAAGACGACGAAGTACGCGCTGCGCAAAGCGATGGAGGGCATTATTCCGGATTCGGTGCTCCACCGGCCGAAGCTCGGCTTCCCTGTTCCGATGCGCGATTGGCTGCGCACAGAGCGGGCCGGCATCATGTGGGAGGAACTGGCCGCAAGCGGCATCGATCCGCTCGTCAACCTGAGCGCGGTGGAAGAGATGTTCAGCCGCCACCGCAACGGCCAGGGCGATTACTCCCGCAAAATCTGGGTGTTGTATGTGTTCGGCCTCTGGTACCGGACGTATATGCGCAAGCAATAATCCGGTGCCGGTATAAAGAATATAATGAGTTGAAAGGCGCTTCTCCTTTGGAGAGGCGCCTTTTTTTGGTGAGCCATCGTATGTATCAGGGCTCTTGAATAGATGTTCAGATTAGCTCAGGTTGCCCGGAACCGATTTGGATAAGCGTCCGGTTTTGACGGATGCAGGCTGAGCTGCGGGACGAATAATTTTCATTGAGGCCACCTCCTTTGCAGAATGATGCCGGCATGTTGCAGCCGTATTAACGGACGGGTAGCCCCTCTCGCGCACGTTCAGCGGGCGGCGGGCTCATGATTCCGGCATTGAAGCCATATGGTGCGCAGGACTTTCTTGATCTGGCGCTTCTCATAGGAACAAGGGCGGTTCCCTGTTCGCATCCGGTACAGCGGGCAATGGTTCCCTTGGCAGGCCGGACGGAAGAAGCAGGCTTGGCAGTTCGCATCGGTATCTTCTCCGGACGTCGTCCAGAGCGCCAGCTTGTCCATATCGAGGTCGAGCGTGCCGTCTGGATGAATGCGTCCCAATTGATTGTTCTCCTGCTCCAGCGCGACCGAGCATTTATAGAGGCGGCCATCCGAGCCGACAATCATGGAATTCGGCTTGGCGGCGTAACAGATCGCTCCCGTCGGCAGCAAAATATCATGGAGGAAGGAACTGACGTTAAGCCCTTCGTTAATGGCTTCCTCGTTCAGCGCCCATATTTCCTTATCCTTGGTGCGAGCGTCGCATACCGGGAGCGTAAGATCATTTTCCCCGCCCATACAGCCAACCGGACGAAAATAAACCGCAAACCGCTCGTCATCGCCGAACATGTCATGCAATGCCGGTATAAAGGAGTGGACGGCTTCCAGATTGCTGTTGTCGAAGTTGACCCGAATATTGATCTCGAATGGACGCTCCACCTGCTTGAGCGAGAGCAGGTTCGAGATGATGCGTTCATAGGTCGCTCCGCCTCCGGCTAATCCGCGCCGGGCGTTATGCACGTCTGCAGGGCCATCCAGCGTAATCATATAGCGATCGACATGCCAATCCAGAAGCTGCTCGAACCGCTCGCGCGTCAAGTAATAGCCGTTCGTTGAGATTTCCGCGTTGTAGGCTGCGTCATTCCGGCTGCACGCTTCGATGAATGCGCCGGACAGCCGCTCAATGACATGCGGCGCCAGCAGCGGCTCCCCGCCATGCCAACTGATGGTCAAGGCATTCAGCGTCTTGGCCCGCTGGGCGATATAAGCGGCCAGTCCTTCCATGACTTCATCGCGCATATTCCCGCGAGGGAAGGATTCATAGCAATATTGGCACCGGAAATTGCATGCTTCAGTCACGAGCAGCACGAGATGCATGGCATCGAGCCGGTGCATGGTCTGATGCAGAAATTGCGCCCGCCGCAGCTCATCCGTATCGGCCGGAACGAGGAAGCCATGTTCCCGCAGTTCCTTATATAATGGATGATCCGGCTCTTGATCCGCTCGGCCCGGTCGCAGCCATGACAGGACTTCCGTTCGTTCTTCTGCCGAGAAGGAGGCGATTGCTCCCGTGTAGCTGTTATAGAGAACAAGGCCGCCGTCATCCACCTGCGCCTGGGCGTTGAAGCGGGAAGGACGCCAACACCCCTGTGCGGCAGCGGACCGTTGCTCCTCCGTTTGCCGGGATCCAAGTTGCGTTGTTACATTTGAAGACTGCTGTTCTGCTTGGTCTGACATCGTACGTTCCCCATCCTTTTGCGTGCTTGAGACTTGAAAAAGCCTCTCTTATCATGCCGATATTGCCAGGGACAAGCAATGACGCCGGTCACGTTGGGTGTGAAGGGCGGGGTTATCGTATAGTTCAATCACTTTATAGTGAATGATACGGATATTATAGAAAATGAGATATGGCTTGCAGCTTGTTGTCTTTAGGCGGGCTGGGCGGAATTCCGGTCCGACCCTTCCTGGGCGGGGTCCGGATGGCGTCTTCGGCCCGGGTCGTCGCGGGAGATGCGGCCGTTGCCGATGAGCAAAGAAATAACGATGCCGGCGACGATGAACCCGAGTTCCGTCAAGAAGACGGACGAAAAGGAAGCCGACCACGCTTCCTTCAGCGTGTCGAGCACGGCGACTTTGGCTTCCCCTTCAAGCGGCAGCATTGCCGGATTGATCAGAAGCTGATAGAGCGCGTTCGAATCCGTCCCGATCCTGTCGAGGACGGCCTTCGTTACCGGATCGGCAGTCTGCATGGCCGCGGTGATGTTCCTTGCGATGTCGGCGTTCATAATGACGTTGAACAGCGTCGTGCCGATGGTGCTGCCGATGGAACGAAAGAAGGTCGTCGCCGAGGTGACGGTTCCCAGCTTCTCGCGGGGGAACGCGTTTTGGACGACGATGGTAATAAGCGGCATGACCAGACCCATGCCGAAGCCGAGCACCATCATGAAGCCGTAGGCCGTAAATGGAGACGTACGGATACCCATCGTGGACATGAGCGAGAAGCCCAGGGCGCTGATTACCATTCCAGTAGCCATCACGGTGCGGTAGGGGAGCTTGAGCACAAGCCGGCCGCCGAGCACGCTGGCGATGATGAGCGCGATCATCATCGGTGTCATGGTGGAGCCCGCCTGGGTCGGCGTTACTCCGAGGACGCCTTGCATGAACATCGGCACGAACATGATGGCGCCGAACATCCCGAGTCCGACCAGGAAGCCGAGTCCGACGGCGACATTGAAGACGCGGCTGCGAAATAGCGACATGTCGATAATCGGATCGGCCGCACGGTGCTCGATCGGAATGAACACGAGGAACAACGCCAGGGCCACGCCGAAAATAAACAGGCTGTAAGAGGATGTCCAGGCATACTTCGCATGATCGAGCGACAGGCCGTACAGCAGCAGCACGATACCCGGAATGAGCGTGAAAATGCCGAGCCAGTCGATGTGTACCTTTTTGTTCTTGCCGCGCGGGCTGCCCATCGATTTCATCCCGATGAAAATGAGCGCGGTCGAGACCAGGCCGAAGGGGACGTTGATGAGAAAAATCCAGTGCCAGCTAATATGATCGACGATCAAGCCCCCGAGAAAAGGGCCGACGATGGAACTCAGCCCGAAGATGGCCCCGAACACGCCCTGCCACTTCGCCCGCTGGGCCGGGGTGAACAGCATCCCGATAATCGTCTGGGACATCGGCATAAGCAGCCCGCCCCCGATCCCCTGGATGGCGCGGTAGCCAATCAACTGCCCCATGTTGACCGCGGTGGCGCACAGAAATGAACCGATGACGAAAATGATCCATCCGGTCAAATAAATAAACCGGCTTCCGAACAGATCCGCCAGCTTGCCGGAGAGCGGGATGACGGTGGTCGAACAGATCATGTACGCGGTCGTCACCCAGGCGAAGATGGCAAACCCGCTTAATTCCTTGATAATGGTCGGCATGGCCGTACCTACGACGGTCTGTTCGAGCGAGCTGAAAAACATCCCCATAATAAGACCGATGAGAACCATGTTGCGCCGAGATTTCGCTATATCTTCCACCGCCATCACTGGCCTCCTTTCCGTACGCTGCGGCGTCTTCGAAGCGGGCTTCGCCGCGCTTGCTCCGTCTTTACTTTCTTCAGGTTAAGCGGTATGATGCTAATTGAATTTTTCGGTGTACCGGCAAGAAAAGCGCAAGCTCTTCCCGATCTGTATTAAGTTGGTTTGCGCCGTACGATTTTATGCGTCCATGGCGGTTCGGAAGCGGGAAGCTTGTCCCGGCGGGCGCTTGCAAGATAAGGGGGGAAGACTCATGAGCTGGCTGCACCGCATCGACCCCTTGACGAAGGGGGTCTGGCTGCTTAGCACCGGACTGGCTGTCATGATCAGCATGAAGGTGGAGTGGCAGGCCGGCTGGTTCCTTGCTGTCCTGCTGATCGCGCTGACCGGAAGCGGGTGGACGGCACAGCGCTGGAAGCTGGTGAGCTTATGGATCGGCGGATTCGCCCTTCCGCTTCTGCTGTTCCAGTGGCTGGTCCTGCCTGGCGACACGCCGTGGCTAACGGCGGGGGGGCTGACCTTGACGCGGGAAGCCGGCCTCCAGTCAGCCGCGCTGACGCTCAGGGCGATGACGTTGTTCCTGTCATCGCTCGTCTATGCGGGGACGACGGCGCCGCGCGATGTCGTCCTCGCTATGTCGCGCTACTTGCGGCTGCCGGACCGCTTCGCGTACGCGGCGGCAATCGCGCTGCGCTTCGTGCCGATTTTGCTGGCCGAGACGGCCCGCATCCGGCACGCCGAGCGCCTGCGCCGCCTCGTTCCGCCGCATAGCGCGGCGGAACGGCTTGAACGGCTGCAGCGCGTCCTTGCCGGCGCGGCTGCCCATACGCTCCGCCGGGTGCAGGACGTCGCGACGGCGATGGAGGCGAAGCGGTTCGGCGCCGCCCCGCGCACGTATCGGCGCCGGCTCGTGTTCGCGGCGCCGGGTATCGGACTGGCCGTGGCCTCGGCGCTCGGAGCCGCCGCCACCTGGTGGTGCGGCTAAGCGTCCGGAGTCCTTGCCTTGCCGGCCACGGGCATCACGGTCCGGGCGCAGGCGGGCTCCGCTTTTTTACTTGCATTTCCAGCGCATGGCTTGTAACGTGTATAGAGGAAAAGGGATGCCGTATCATCCATCCTTCCGCATAAGGGAGAACATAAGGGAGAGATAACCACAGATGACATCATCCAATACGCGAATATGGCGTTCGCTGACCTTGAGCGAATGGGTGCTCATGGCGCTGCTGGCCGCGGCGAACGGGGTGCTGACGAGCGGCTTGTCCTGGTTGAACAAGCTGCTGCACTCGTTGGGCGGACCGATGCTGACATCATCCATCGTAGGGTTATATATGATTTACGGCCTGCTGGCCGCCTACATTATTCGCAAGCCGGGCGCGGCGATGCTGACCTATGCGCTCGGCGCCGTCGTGCAGATTCTGGTCGGCACCGCCTACGGCGCCTGGTCGGCGATTGCGGCCGCGCTATGCTACGGCATCGTCATCGAGCCGTTGCTGTATCTGTTCCGTTACCGGCGCTACGACTGGGGGGCCATGCTCTTTATCGGCTTGGCGGCGGTCCCGCTCTGGTTCGTCGTCTCGGCTTTCATGTTCGGCTACATTTATTATGAGACGTGGGTATTGATAGCGACGCTTGTGATTCGCTGTCTCAGCGGTCTTCTGCTCTGCGGCGCCTTGACGAAGCTGATTGGCGACCGGCTGGCGCCCGCGCGGGCGGTCAGCCCGTTCGCTCTGGGGAAGGCCTGCCGCGAGCGGCGGGGATAGGGGGCTTCGACGATGGGATTTCTGCGTGAAGAGGTCATGCGCATCGAGCGCGTGACCTTTACCTATTTGGGCGCGGACGAGCCGGCTCTCCGCGATTGCAGCTTCACGCTGCGCCGGGGAGATATCGTCTATATCGCCGGAGCGAACGGCAGCGGCAAGACGACGCTGTGCAAGCTGCTGGCCGGCGTAATGCAGCCCCATGAAGGCACCCTGCAAGGGAAGGCGGCGCCGCCGGAGGGCCCGCCGCCCGTATTGGCCGGCTTGGCCTTGCAGGATGCCGATTCTCAGCTCATCCTCGGCACGGTGGAGGACGAGCTGGCCTTCGCCCCGGAAAATATGGGGCTGCCTGCGGATGAAGTGATGCGCCGGGTGGAGGAGCAGCTTGATGCGTTCGGGCTTGAATCGCTGCGGGAGGCGCCGATCACGGATCTGTCAGGGGGGGAGAAGCAGCGGACGGCTATCGCTGCGGTGATGGCGATGGAGCCGGAGCTGCTCATCCTGGACCAGGCCTGGAGCCATCTGGATTCGGCTTCGCGGGAGCGTCTCCTGCAGACGCTTCGCGCAGGCCGGCAGGCCGGGAGAACGACGGTGCTGGCTGGCGCCCGGCTGGAGGATTGGATCGGGCAGTTGCCCGCTGTGCGGCTGCTTCTGCTCGAGGAAGGCCGCATTATCTATGATGGCAGCCTCCACGAAGCGGAAGCGGCGGCCGCCCTGGACAAGCTGAGGACGTCCACCGCGGTACTGCCGTCCTCGCCGCCAATCGCCGTACCGGATGAGACGACAGCCGCAGTCACCGCATACAGGAAAGGACGGCTGCCTGGTAAGCATCCAGAGGACGCCCCCGTACTGGAAGTGAAGGACCTGTCGTTCCGGTACGGGAAAAGGCGAAAGGATAACGCCGGCTCGAACGGCCGGGAACGGGCGCTAGACGAGGTCTCGTTCGAGCTGTATCCGGGCCGATGCATGCTTCTTCGCGGACCGAACGGAGCAGGCAAATCAACCTTGTTCAAGCTGCTGACGAAGGGCATCCCGCGGCAAGCGGGACGGATGTCCGGAGAGATTCGGCTGGCCGGACAACCGCTGCCGCGCTTCTCCGTCTATGAATTGGGCCGCTTGATCGGGTATGTGCCCCAGCAGCCGGAAGCCGGACTGTTCGCCGGTACGGTGGAAGAGGAAGTGCTTGACGCGGCGGCCATGGCTTGGCGGAGCACCCGCTTGAACGCTCCGGTCCCGCCGGGGCAGGCCAAGCGGGAGGACGCGGTTGCGGCGATGGCAGAGGAGCTGCTTCGCGCCACGGGCCTGTCCCGTTACCGCCGCCGTCATCCTCATGATCTGCCTGCCGGGGCGATCCGGCTGCTCTGCGTCGCGCTGGCCGGCCTGCACCGGCCCGCCGTGCTGCTGCTCGATGAGCCGACAGCGGGTCTCGATGCCCGGAGCGCCGCGCTGATACGCGACTGGTGCCTTGCGCAGACCGGGCGGGGCTGCGGCTTAATGGTTATCACCCATGATGACATTTGGGATGAGGGCGCTCATTCGCAGTTGGTCACGGCCTATATGGAAGCGGGATGCTGGTATGGCGCGGACGGGCGGCGGAGCGCAGGGCCGGAACAACATTAGGGATCCGAGCGGTTCGCAGCCCGGACAAGGGCATGATAAGATAGCCTATAGCGGCAGCATGCGTTACAAGATACAGCACCAATTTGAATGGAAGCGGAGAGCAAGCGAGAGAGAAGGGGAATGAAGCAATGGGAAGCACTGCAACGATGCAGGCCGGGCGCGAACGGAAGCTCGTGACGCTGGCCCTGCTATTATCTACATTTTTGGCGGCGATTGAGGTTACGGTCGTCAGCACCGCGATGCCGCAGATCGTCTCCGATCTGGGCGGACTCAAGCTGATCAGCTGGGTCTATTCCGCCTACTTGCTGACGACGGCCATCTCGACACCCTTGTTCGGCAAGCTGGCCGATCTGTTCGGCCGCAAAAAGATCTTTATTTTCGGCTCTATTTTATTCGTCGGCGGCTCCATGCTGTGCGGCCTATCTTCCAATATGACGCAAATGATCGTGTTCCGGGCCATCCAAGGGATTGGGGCTGGCGCGGTCATGCCCGCCACCTTCACCATCGTGGCGGACATCTTCACCCTGGAGGAACGCGCCAAAATCCAGGGGCTGTTCAGCTCCATCTGGGGCATAGCCGGCCTGGTCGGCCCGTTGGTCGGCGGATTTTTTGTCGATTCGCTCTCCTGGCACTGGATCTTTTTCTTCAACGTCCCATTCGGTATAATCTCGGTATGGATGATCGCCAAGCTGTTCCATGAGAAGGTGGAGAAGAAGGACAAGCCGATCGATTACGCCGGAGCGGCGACCTTCTCGATTGGGATGACGGCCTTATTGTTCGCCATCATTACCGGCGGGCAGAATATTGCATGGACATCCCCCTGGATGTTCGCGCTGCTCGGCTTGGCGGCGGTGTTCCTCATCTGGTTCTACCGTATCGAAAAAACGGCGCAGGAACCAATGGTTCCGTTCCAACTGTTCCGCATTAAGGACATCGCCATCTCCAATCTCGTCGGCTTCCTCGTGAGCAGCGTGCTGATTGGCATCAATTCGTACATGCCGCTCTGGATTCAGGGAGTCATGGGTCATAGCGCCACCAGCTCCGGCATGGCGCTGACGCCGATGTCTATCGGCTGGCTTATCGGCTCGATTATCGGAGGCCGAATGCTGATCAAGAGCGGGCCGCGGCTGACCTCTTCCCTCGGCATGACGCTGATTGCCGCCGGATCGATATGGCTGGCCGCCATTACGGGCGCCACGTCGATGTGGGTCATCGTCGCGCTGATGACGGTGTCCGGACTCGGCTTCGGTTTTTCGATTACCGTATTCACGATTATCGTCCAATCGTCGGTCGAATGGAATATGCGCGGCGCTTCCACGGCGCTGAATACGTTCGTGCGGACGCTCGGACAGACCATCGGCATCGCGGCGCTCGGCACCTTCCTGAATGAACGCATCGCGTCCATGGTCAGACAAGCCGGTCCGGACGTCGCTTCGCGCATTTCGGACGATGATCTGAACAAGCTGTTGAACCCGGAGAGCGCCAGCCAACTGGCGCCGGATATCATGAACAGCCTGCGCACGTTTCTGGAGACCGGGCTCGAAAATGTGTTCCTCGTGATGGCGGCTGTTGCCGTCATCTGCCTCGGGTGCACATTGCTGATGCCGAAGGGCAAGCTCAACAGCAAATAGAATACATTAGACCGTCCCTTAGGGGGCGGTTTTTTGTGTCCGCGCGCCTAGCCAAGCTAGGCACAACTAGCCGGTGTGAGTCCGGTCGAGGTAAGAGCCAAGTCGCCTCGTAGCTGACAGGCAACTGGTGGAGAGACCCTAAGGTTGAAGCCCTGTGACAAAGTAACTCTCAAGAGAGTGCGAGCAAATCAGCAGGCCGTAACATGAAGTGAATCCTGCCGCATCGTCAAAAAGAACCTGCAAAGGACAAGAGAGAGCCGAGCCTCGGAACATTGGGCGAAGGCCATGGAACGCGTGAAGCTCTTGGAAACGCAGCGCGGAAGAACTCTCCGGTGTATGGGGAACGGCATGTTGAGAAAGTTGTGTCTGGAACTGGGGAAACCCTACCTCGCACGGCAACGCCGTAAAGAGCGACCCTATAAGCCCGAAAGGTGAAGTGGCGAGCTGCGAGAAGGGTGGCGGAGGGGGTTGTAGTACCCGTGAAGCAAGGACAACACAACCTTGTGGAGGAAAGAGCCCCTGCTTTGTTCACGTACTGGAGGAGGTAAGAGTCAGTGAATGCCCAAAAGGCTAACTACGCCAAAGTAAAAGCTCAACAACTCCAAAACGTACTATATCTAGCGGCCAAGGAAAATCCGAGGCGGCGATTTCATGCGCTGTACGACAAGGTACACCGCGGCGACATTCTTTGGGAAGCATGGAAACGGGTCAAGGCGAAGGGCGGAAGCGGTGGAGTAGATGGCATAACCATCGACCACATCGTCAAAGAGTTCGGGGAAGAGCGATTTGTCGATGAAATCCAAGGTAAGCTGAGGAACGGAAAATACCATCCACAGCCTGCAAGACGGAAAGAGATACCCAAACCGGACGGCAAGATGCGCCCGCTTGGTATCCCTGTCATCCGAGATAGGGTCGTTCAAATGGCGACCAAGATGGTTATAGAACCGGTCTTCGAAGCGGATTTCAAGGATTGCTCCTACGGATTCCGGCCCAAGCGAAGCCAGCATGATGCAATCCGGCATATCCGCCGAGCAGTAAAGAAAGGCGTATACTGGGTCGTCGACATCGATATCACCGGATATTTTGACAATATCCCGCACGAGAAACTGATGCGACTGGTGGAACAGAGAATTAGTGATCGACGAGTGTTACAACTCATCCGCAAGTGGCTCAAGGCAGGATTCGTGAAAGATGATCAGTTTCATGAAACCGACCTCGGGAGCCCGCAAGGCGGAGTCATAAGTCCGCTCTTGGCAAATATCTACTTGAACTATCTGGATACCATCTGGGAGAAGAAGTTTGCGGAAGCAGGAACACTGGTGCGTTATGCCGATGATCTGGTCATCCTGTGCAAAACCAAAGAACAAGCTCTGAGGGCGATTGATGTCCTCAAAGCGGTATTTGGAAAGCTGGAACTTGAAATGAACAAGACGAAGTCCAAACTTGTTAACCTCTGGGGAGACAAAGAAGGCTTCGACTTTCTGGGGATGCATCACCGGAAAATACCGAGGATGATGAAAAGGAACAAGGAAGTTCATGTTCTTCGCAGTTACCCGTCAAGAAGGCGATGAAGAACATGAAGCAAAAGGTAAAGGAAGCAACAGAACCGCGCAATCGTCTATTCTGGACGATGAACCGGATGGTAGATGAACTCAACCCGAAGATACAGGGATGGAGGAACTACTATGGTATAGACTCCTTTGCTGACCAGTACCTGAACAAAATCGATTGGTACATCCGTAAGCGTCTCACCCTGTTCTGGAACAAGAAACGTAGCCGTCGTAACAAACACAGCAATTCCCGGCAAGCAGCCATTGCTGCACAACTTGCGGGATTAAAGAAACTCGCCAGCTAAGGGAAGTACCGTAATGCCGGAGGAAGAAGAGCATCGGAAAGCCGTATGAGGGAAAACCTCACGTACGGTTTGATGAAGGGGGAACTGAAAAAGTAAAGAAGAGGGTTTTCGCCCTCCAATGAAATTTCAGTTCTCTACTCTACAAAAGGCGGTGTTTTGGGTGAAGGTCTAGCCCAAATACTGGGCCTGGGTCAAATCATATACTGGCCTGGCGGACATTACTTGGAAGAATATTACTCATTATAATGGGACCTGAGGAGGTAGTTGGTGTGTAAACAAATAGTCGGCTAAATTAATGCAACGTATACATACCTGGCCGATCAAAACATTGGACAAGGAGAATGGCAAGTGAAAAAGGCTAGTCTTATTGTTTTCACCGCAATCGTTTTTCTCATGTCAGTGGTACCCGTTTTTGCAAAGGAAACGAAGGAAACCGCTAATCAAGAGCTTAGGAACGTTCAGGCGTTTGCCAAGCTGTATGGGTATGTAAGGTTTTTTCACCCAAGTGATGAGAACACGCAAATCGACTGGAATCGTTTTGCCATTTATGGGGTGGGCAAAGTAAGGGCTGCAAAAACAACGGATGAATTAACAACAACATTACAGGAGCTTTTTTACCCGATTGCCCCGACGATGAACCTTACCAAGCAAGGCAATGCAACTCGGCTCAGCCCGCGATGGAACTCTGGATTTGACTCCTATTCTCAAAGCGGCGATATGTTAACTCCACGCCGTTATGTTCGAAAATATGGCGCCGCTTGCAACCGGTGGAAGATGGATGAAGCAGTGAAATGCTGCGTGGATGCATCAATTTTTGCTCATTAAGCCGCTACTTGATTAAATTCCTGCAAAAGTACATTATTTTCATCGATTTTTGTCTATTATTGATTGAATAGTCAGAAATTGATGCTGTTTTGCAGGATTCCCTGTAACGGAGTACACGTCATAAAGGAAAAGTGTAGTTTTGCAGTTTTTCGGCGAGTCGAGCTTTAAGAATCAGGGGGGCTGTCTCACTGTAGTAAAACTACTTATGGGATAGCCTCTGATTTTTGCTGCAGGGTCTGCTTACAAACTCGCTCGCATCCTAAACATCGGATACAACTATTGTGAGCCAACTATAACCAGAAGAAGGGCGTATTCCACTGCCCCCTGCGTGCGGGGCGGTTTTTTTATGCATAAAGTAGGAAAATATGGATTTGTGTCGAATGGTTATAGGGGAAATGTCGAACTACCTTCAGCCAAAGGAGTCGTCCTCTATGCCGTATACCTCGGTACTGCCGAACTCAAGCCGTACGGGGCTTGCTTACATCTCGCTTATACTGCTGGGGGTCATCGGCTCCCAAATCGAAATCAAGTTCCCGTTCGGTGTGGAATTTGCACTGAGCGGGGCTTTCTTCCTTGTGGCTTTGGTCTTATTCGGTGCCGTCCGAACGATGGCGTTCGCCGGCCTGGCCGCACTGATCCTCTATTTCGCCGGATATTCTGTCGATATGCTGGCGTTCATCGGACTGGAGCTTGCCGTCGTGGGCTTCCTCTGTCGCCGGAGACGGCGGCTGTTGTTCTGGGACAGCTTGTTCTGGCTTGCGGTCGGAGCTCCGGCATTCGTGCTGCTGTTCTTGGCGCGAACCGGCGTGTTCGGGACAGAGGCCATGCTCCAATATTTGATGTTCGCTGTGAATGGCATCGCCAACGCGCTTCTCGCCGATATGCTGCTTGCTTATGTGCCATGGCAGCGGCTCCTCGCCCGCAGGGCGGATCGGCCGATTTCTCTCCATCGCGTTATCGTTCATCTGGCGCTGTGCGCTGTCTTGCTCTCCTTCCTCGCGCAGATGAGGCTAGGCAGCGCGGGCGTATTAACGGAAGTCGAGCGCGAGGCGTATGCCCATTTGGAGGAGCAGTCGATCCGGGCCGAGGAAGCGCTTCGGGAGGTGGAAGGAGCGAACCGGAGGCACCCGTGGAGCGTTCCGGACGTATGGGCAAACGTATCGCTGGCGGAGAATCTGCTGAAGGAGGAATCGCTGGAGGGCGTGCTCAAGTTCGCGTTGTCGGACGAGCGCGGCAATATGTTCGCGTGGAGCGACCGGATGTGGGCGGAGTCCCGGCAGCAGTTGTTCGCAGAAGCGGGAGTGGTCCGAACCGACCTTCCGCTGCCCAAAACGTTAACGTCCGGAGATGGAGTGGAGCGGAGCCGGGTGGCCGGCTTCTACCGCGTGCTGCCGGGGGCGAAGCAGTACCCTTACGGAACCTGCCGCTGGAGAGACGGCTACTATGTGCTGGAACGCTATGGCGAGGCCGGAAGGGCGGGGGCGGTTACCGCCTTTCTCCCGAATGATACGTTCCTGCCGACGATCTTCCATTTTTATGTCCGGGAGTTGGCCCTGATGCTGGCCGTATGGGGCATTGTATCGGGGATCGCGGTTACCGCCAGCCGTTCTCTCGTTCGTTCCCTTGACGGGTTGAACCGGATGACGAGCGTTGATCCGGCGGGAACGGATTGGGAGAGGCAGGCATGGCCGCATAGCCGCGTCAGAGAGATTCGCTCCCTGATGCTGAATTTCCGCGCTATGGCCGAGAGGGTTGCCGCGCAGTTCCGCGAGCTTCACCGCATGAACGAGCATCTCGTGCAGCAGACGAAGCTGCTGGAAAAATCGGAAGAGCACTTGCAGCGGCTAGCCTATTACGATCCGCTCACCAAGCTGCCGAACCGCCATTATTTTACGATAGAGATGGATAAGGCGCTGGAGCGGGCCGAGGTGGACGCCGCGCCTCTGGCGCTGCTGTTCATCGATCTCGACCGCTTCAAACACATTAACGATTCGCTCGGCCACAAGGTCGGCGACATGCTGCTCGTTCGAGCCGGACAGCGCCTGCTCCATTGCCTGTCGAAGCCGGAAGGAGCGCATCTGTGCGCCAGGCTGGGCGGCGATGAATTCGTCATTTTGCTGGAAAAGGGAACGCGCGAGGAGGCCAAAAAATTGGCGCAGCGCATCCTCCAGCATTTCCGCGAGCGCTTCTGCATTCAAGCGCATGAACTGTTCGTCTCGGCATCGATCGGGATCGCGCTCTATCCCGATGACGGGAATACGCTGACCGCCCTGTTCAAGCAGGCCGACACGGCGATGTATGCGGCGAAGGAGCGGGGCGGGCAGTCCTACATGTTCTTCGATCAGATTCATCCGGATCTGGCTTCCGGCCGCATGCTGCTGGAAAGCTTGCTGTATAGGGCGATGGAGCGGGACGAGCTGACGCTTCATTACCAGCCGATTGTCGATCGGGCAGGGAAAGTCGTCGCCGCCGAGGTGCTGCTGCGTTGGCTGCACCCGCAGCAAGGCTATATATCGCCTTCGCAGTTCATTCCGGTCGCGGAAGAAACCGGTTTAGTCATTCCGATTGGCGAATGGGTGCTGCGCAGCGCATGCATGCAGCATCGCCAATGGAGGGAGCAGGGCATGCCGCCGCTTCGCCTTTCGGTGAACGTGTCGCTGAGGCAGTTTTTGAATCAGGATTTCGTGGCGATGGTGGAGCGTATCGTGCAGGAGACCCGGTTCGAACCGGAGCAATTGGTGCTTGAGATTACGGAAGGTTATGTTCACAAGCATGTCGGACAAGCCAACCATGTCCTGCGGCAGCTGAATCGGCGCGGCATGAACATCGCCATCGACGACTTCGGGACCGGCTATTCCTCGCTGGAGCGGTTGAAGACATTGCCGGTGCATACGTTGAAGATCGATCGTTCCTTCGTCCGGCATCTGTCCGCGGATCCGGTCAACGCCTCGATTGTGCAGGCCGTCATCCAGCTCGGCCACAGCTTGAATCTCACCGTCATAGCGGAAGGGGTGGAGACGGCCGAGGAGTTCCATTACTTGGAGGCATTGGGCTGCAACCATTTCCAAGGCTATTATATCAGCCATCCGCTGCCTGCGGAGGAATTCGCGGCGCGCTTCCGTCAATTCTCCCACTATGCGGACGGGAGAGCCAGCGCGGAAGCGGCGGGAGGGGAGGCGTAATATACGGGGTAACAAGCAAAGAAACGGCATTCGCAACCGCGGCCGTTTCTTTCTCGTTTTACCCCTCTTTTTTTGTGACAAGGCTGAGCTTTTCCGCCTGGATGCCCAGCTTTTTGAGCAGATTGATCGCTTGCGCCTTCTCTTCCAAAGTCAGTCCGCTTAATGCCCGGCGCAGGGTCTGGGCCTGCTTCGGCAAAATATTCTGCATCTCTGCCCGGCCCTGTTCCGTCAATTCGGCGAAAATGACGCGCCGATCCTTGGAGCAAGGGTGGCGCTGCACCAGGCCGTTGCGCACGAGCTTGTCGATGACATAGGTTACGTTGCCGCTCTGCAGCAGCAGCTTCGCCCCGATTTGTTGTATCGGCTGTGGTCCTTTATGATAGAGCATTTCGAGTACGGCAAAGTCGGTCGGATTGTAGCCTTGTTTTTTGCAGCCTGCAGCGGCATGATCGGAGACGCTCTTGAAAGCTTTGGAGAATACGCGGAACAAATGCAGGGCTTCGTCGGTGTCGCGTTGCGCCCGTTCAGACATAGTCCTTTCCACCTCGCTTTACTGGTTACCTCTTCATCGTATAAGCTTAAGATGATGTCCAACATGTCATAGATCACACTTTCGGCTAAAAAGTGCAGAAAATTTTGAATATTAAATTTGATCGCGATCTTTCGGCTCCATTCGGTGAATAATGGAGAGGAGATACGCAAGGAGGCGGAAAAGAATGACCTATGCGAAAAACATGCTGGCTTGTCATGTGGAACCGGATCTTCAATTGACCTGGAAAGAGATGGAGGCGCCGCCCTGGGATGAGGGAGAATTGCTTGTCCGGGTGCATGCCACGGCGCTGAATCGGGCCGATCTGCTGCAGAAGCGCGGGAATTATCCGGTGCCGGAAGGAGCGTCTCCCGTCCTCGGCCTCGAAATGGCAGGGACGGTGGAGGCCGTAGGCCCGGGAGTGACAGGTTGGAAGGCGGGAGACCGGGTGCGGCGCTGCTTCCGGGAGGAGGCTATGCCCAGTATGCGGTCATCCCGGCCGATATGGCCATGCCCGTCCCGGCGGCTCTCACCTTGGAACAGGCGGCGGCGCTGCCGGAGGCTTATTTGACCGCCTATTTGAACCTGTTCCAACTCGGGAAGCTGGCAGCCGGGGAATCGGTGCTCATCCATGCCGGGGCAAGCGGCGTCGGGACGGCCGCGATTCAGCTCGCACGGGCTGCGGGGGCGAGAGTCGCCGCCACGGCCGGCACAGAGGAGAAATGCGAGCGGCTGAAGGCGTTGGGGGCCGAGCTCGTCTTGAACTATAAGACCGAGCCGTTGGCCGAGACGGTGCTGTCCTGGACGGAGGGCGCCGGCGTGAATGTCGTGCTGGATCCGGTATGCGCCACGTATTGGAACGATCATGTGCGCTGCATGGCGATGGACGGCAGGCTGGTCCTGATCGGAACGCTGGGCGGCTCGAAGGCGGAGGTGGACTTCATGTCCGTCATGCTGCGCCGCTTGCAAGTCATCGGGAGCACGCTGCGCGGCTTGCCTCCGAAGCGCAAGAGCGATCTGACGAAGGCGTTCTGGAGCTTCGCCGGAGAATGGCTGGAGCGGGGCGAGTGTCTGCCGGTCATCGATTCGGTATGGCGGCCCGAGCAAATAAATGAAGCGCATCAGCGGATGGAACGTAATGAAAATGTAGGAAAAATCGTTCTCTTGGTGCCTTAAGCCGCAAGAGAACGAACAAGCAGAAGAAGGTGTCGGCATGATTGTATTGGATACACGAATCGAAGAGGCGGGCTACGACAAAGGAGAGCCGACGATTCGCAATATATCCTTTCAAGTGAACGCAGGGGAGCTTGTCGGACTCATCGGGCCGAACGGGGCCGGCAAGAGCACGACCATCAAGTCCATCCTGGGCATTATGCGCGAGGTTAAGGGAGCCATTCGCATCGGGGACGGAACGGGGACGTACGCCTATGTGCCGGAGCAGCCCGTTCTGTATGATTCGATGACGCTGTGGGAGCATCTGGAGCTGGCTGCCGCCGCCCATGAGCTGCCGGAAGCCGAGTTCCGGGAGCGGGCGGAGGAGCTGCTGGGCATCTTTCAATTAACCTAGGTGAAGCATCATTTGCCGGCCAGCTACTCCAAAGGAATGCAGCAGAAGCTGATGTTGATTAGAGCGCGATGTCGAGCTGGAGAGCCAGGCACGGATGAGACTGACCGCGCTGCTGCTGTCGCAGAGCATGGACCGGCCTGTGCGGCGCAAGCGGAAGCGGGGCTTGCTCTTCCCGCGCTCGGGCTATTTCATGAAGCGGAAGAACGGCGGGCAGGTCATCGGATCTTTGGCCGTCAAGTCGCTGCTTCGCAGCCGCAATCATGTTATGTTTTATCTGCAGTTCGTGGGGGTTGGCTTGTCCGCAGTCGTTGCCTCCGTCATTTCCCTGTCAACCTTGTACTACTTAATCGTTCCTGTCTTGTGCGGCGTGCTAAGTTACTGGCTGAGCTTATATTGGAGGGAGTTCATTGAGGGAGACGTGCCTTCGATGTTCTCGTTCCGCTCGTCGCATCTGCAGCAAGCGGCGGCTCACATGGTCCAGGTGCTGGCGTCTGTTCCCGGATCCTCTGGGCACTGGCAGGCGGGCTGTTCATTGCGCCGCCGCTGCTGGCAGTCGGCATGGGGCTTGTAGGAGGACTGGCCGCCGGCGCGATTGGAACCGTCATCGTGCAGATCAAGGGCTGGAAGCAGAAGACGAAGGAAGAGAAGGAAGAGAAGGAGAGCCAATTCGGCGCGTGAACCGATGAACGGATGAGATTCCGGTCTTGCGGGCATATTATGTCCAAAGCGGAGAAAGAGGAGGGCAAGACATGGAAGCAGCCGCTATCCGGTTCCGGTTCTCGGATGCCGCGAGTGCCCGATTGGCCTTCGACACCTTGGAAGAGCTCGGCTATGAGCCGGTGTATGACGGCGATCACCGTACGGAGCTTCATATTCATGTGGAGAAAAGAGATCTGACCTCGGCGATGGAGATTGCCGAGGCTCACGGCGGCACGCTTGTGGAAGAGGGAGATATGACCAAATCCGCAATCGTGAATGATGCCTATAATATCGATCTCATTCCGATTCCGGCGCATGTGATCAATGAGGATTGGGCAGACGACGACCGGTATGCCTTGGCCGCATCGAGTCATGATGATCTCGCGGCGCGGGAAGAGGACGCGATGGGCTGGAATGACGATACGAACCAGTTCCCTGGAGGGATTCATATCTAGGGCAACGCAAGAAGCGGCTTCGCTCCCCGGCGGCAACAGGGAGCGAAGCCGCTTCGCCTTGTTATGGAAGGGCCGCGGCATGCTTGCCGGCTGTATATCCGGTCGCGAATGCGGCCGTAATGTTATAGCCGCCCGTATACCCGTGCACATCAAGAATCTCCCCGCAGAAAAAGAGCCCCCGCATCAGCTTCGACTCCATCGTGCGCGGGTCAATCTCCTTCAAATTGACGCCGCCTCCCGTGACGAATGCTTCCTCCAGAGACAAGGTTCCGTTCACCTTGACGGGGAAGGCCGTAATCAGCCGGCACAGCTCTTGCAGCGGCTGCTTGCGGATATGATCGCGGGTTATGCTCTCCTCGATGCCGGCCTGCTGGAGCAGGATGGGCACCATCCGCTCGGGGACGAGGTGCCTGAGCACATTTTTGATCGCCTTCTTCGGTTCCTGGCTCCACCGGTCCATCAGATGCCGCTCCAGTTCCTCCGGACTGAGCTCCGGCTTCATGTTAATGGTCAGCAGCACGGTCTCTTGCCCGGTCCGCTTCCGCTCCTTGACGACGAACTGGCTGCAGCGCAGCGCGGCCGGCCCGGACAGCCCAAAATGCGTAAAGAGGAGATCTCCATCGTGCTCAATGATCTTTTTGCCCTTGGCGTTCCACACCGCAAGACGGATATCTTGAAGCGACAGCCCCTGCAGCAGCTTCTCGCGGATAAAATAAGCTTGCGAGGTCAGCGGAACCTCTGTCGGATACAGCTCGGTGATCGTATGCCCGGCAGCCTCGGCCCAAGGATAGCCATCGCCGGTAGAGCCTGTGCGCGGAACGGACTTTCCTCCCGTCGCAATGATGACCGACTTGGCTCGGATAATAGTGCCATCCGACAGGCGGACGCCTTCCACGGCGCCGTCTGCGTAGAGCACCTCCGACACGGTCCGGTTCGTCATTATCGTGACGCCCCGCTTGCGGACTTCCCCGATAAGCGCTTCGACCACGGTCTTTGCCTTGTCCGACACCGGGAACATCCGGCCGTTGTCCTCCTCCTTCAGCGCGATGCCGAGTCCTTCGAAGAAGCGGATAATATCCCGATTATTGAAATGAGAAAACGCGCTGTATAAAAATCTCCCGTTTCCCGGAATATGACGAATCAGCTCATCCAAATCTTTATTATTCGTTACGTTGCAGCGCCCGCCGCCCGAAATGCCGAGCTTGCGGCCCAATTTATCCCCTTTGTCGATCAGCAGCACGCGCGCGCCTTCCCCCGCGGCAGCAATACAGGCCATCAATCCTGACGGCCCGCCGCCGATAATTATAATATCGGTCTCTTTCATGTCGTATGCTCCTTCACCGTCGTTTCGTCCCTTATTGTATCGCAATATGTAGAAAAATGCCTAAAAAATTGGTTTGCTCCATTGTCAAACTTGGGCATTTATGTTTTAATCAATGCATTCCACAACATGCCAGAGGAGAGAAATCATGTACATCGCTTTGAAGGAAACCCTTCTGCAAGTTCTGATTGCTTGTATACCGGCGTTCTCCTGCCAGCTATGTTCCATTCGGTCGGCGCGGCCGCTGCTGACTCGGCTTGCTGTTGGAGCGGCTTCCGTGATTTCCGTGTTTCTGTGCATCCTGTTCTCCTTTCATCATGCGGAGGCTTCGCAGCCATTTGATTTCCGGCTGATCCCTTTTATGCTGGGCGTGCTATACGGCGGATACCGCATCGGATTGGTTATGGTGGCCCTCTATACCGTTTTTATTATCGCTTTTCCACTATATCAACCGGCGGGGAACCAATGGGGCGATGCCCTGATTTATTTAACCCCGCTATTGTTTCTTACCATCAACAAATTCCGTCAGTCCGGCTTGCAAATGCGGCTTGCCATCATTATTTCCTTCTCGCTGCTCGGCATGCTCGTCTACAGCATTGTCTATGCAACGTATCTCTGGACGGTTCCGGTCGAAAGAGATGCGGGGGCTTTAGGCTTGTCCTGTCTCGTCTTATTCGGGATCGTATTTCTGCTTACCGCGTGTCTGGTACTGTATATGATGGAAGGCACGAGGGAGAAGACGTTCCTGCAGCAGGGATACCGGATTGTTTCCCGTCAATACCGGGAGGAAGTCGAGAAGCTCAAGCAGATTCTCAATACGGCTCCGCTCTGCGTCATCGCCATCGATGCGGATACCCGCATCACCGCCATCAACGATATGATGATTGAAGGGATCCAACTGCAGGTCCCAGGCATGACCAGGGCTCAATTAATGGGCCGTCCTCTCCGGGATCTGCTGAAAAAGATGGGGGATGAGCCGAATAAGTTTATCATCCTGCAATGGGCTTTGCAAAAAGGGGCTGTCGAAGGGGAAGTCACGCGTATTGGTGAACGGGATTACTACATTCTGGCGAAGTCCATCTACAGTCAAGAGACCGGGGAGATTGTCGGAGCAGTCGGCATGGCCCATGATGTGACCGAGCTGTCCAAGCTGCGCGCCGAGATCGGCAACATGGAACGGCTGCATCTGGTCGGCCAGATGGCTGCCAGCATTACGCACGAGATCCGCAATCCGATGGCGGTCATTCGCGGGTTTATGCAATTGATCCAGGAGAAGAGTCCCGACAATATGAAGGACTATTACCGGATTGTTATGGACGAGATCGACCGGGCCAACGGAATCATCAACGATTTCCTGGCGCTGGCGCAAAACCGCATCGTAGAGAAGGAAATGGTCCATCTCCACGATATTATGAAGCAGTTGTCGCCGCTGCTGTGGGCGGATGCCAATCTCCGTGGCCAGGAGATCATCTATCAGTTGGGCGAGAATATTCCGGAGATGTACCTGGATACGAAGGAAATGAAGCAGCTTATTCTGAACCTGTCGCGCAATGCGCTGGAATCGATGGAGTCGATGGAGAAGCGGGGGACCTTAACGCTTTCGACGCGTGCCGTGCCGCAAGGCGTGCAGCTCCTTGTAAGCGATACCGGGACGGGTATACCGAACTCTGTCATGGAAAAGCTGTTCGAGCCGTTCTATACGACCAAGTCGAAAGGGACCGGACTTGGCTTGCCGCTCTGCTTGAGCATCGTCGAACGGCACGAAGGAACCATCGAGATCGACACGTCGGAGCGAGGGACGACGTTCATCGTCACCTTCCATATCGATCCGAAGCGGCGGGGAGAACCGCATCAGGGGCAGGATCACAATCCGCTCGATGCGTTGAACGCGCTCTGATCGTCCGCTATCATAGATGAGGGAGGTGAGCGTGTGAACGTAATCCAGATTGGCAGCTTGACCATCAACGGCGATTTACTGGCAAGCTTCGCATCCTTCCTGATCGCGGCGCTCATCATCTCGCTCCGGGCCCGTATGGACAAAGGATTGAATCGGCGCTATGCAGACTGGGCCTACGGAGTTGCCTTTATCTGTATGTTAAATGCGAAGTTCGGCTTTTTATGGGACGGACCGTCGATTCTGTGGGAACAGCCGCGGACGCTCTTGTTTTTGAGCGGAACGTCCACGAACGGCAATGTGCTGCTCGTACTCGGCCTCATCGTGTGGACGACCGTATACATGAGACGGCACGGCTTGTCGTATCCGGTGCTGTCCGACTTGCTCGCCTACGGGCTGCTGGCATCTCTCGCGGCTTATGGCTGGCTGTACGCGGTGCAGGATGGCGCGGCGCCGGGATATACGGCGCTGCCGATGCCCAGCGGCATCTCGCCAAGAGGCCTGCCGCCGGTCGAGTCGATGCTCGCCCTGCTATGGCTGGCGGGAATCTGGATGAGACGGCGGCCATTGGGCAATCTGTCGGATGCGCAGTGGACCTTCGTCCCCGTCGGCGCCTTCGGCATGCTTGCCAGCTTCCTGAAGTCTCACGAGACCGTATGGGTGGGACTCGCCCCGGAGCAATGGCTGTGCGTTGTCCTGCTGGCAGCGGGATACATGGTTGTTCGGCACCGGGAACAGACGGAGACACGGACGGATTCATCGCCGGAGCGTTCCGCGGATAGGGAGGAAGGATAGGCTCTAGTGCAGGTGCGCATACTAGACGCGAGACTGCATGAAGGAGGTCTATGGAGATGCAAGAAAGTCATTCCAAGGAGCAAAAGCAGCAGGAACAAGCCAACCGTACAGCCGACACACGCGGCAAAATACCGGTTGACAAAAAGCTGGAAGGACCAAACCGTCCTTCCACATAAGCGCTCACGGCGCAAGATAAGGGAAAGCCGTTTCCGGAAGGAACGGCTTTCCCTTGCTTTACTCCTGTGCAAATGGTTAAAATATTAACGATAGCACTATCTGGTGACATCTATCGGGGTAATTATTTAACGGGTTAGGAGTGAAGTGAAAGAATGTCTATGTCTTTTGAGCAATATATGCGCGATATGGTGCAGCCGATGCGCAACGAATTGACATCGATCGGATTCGAAGAATTGCGGACGCCGGAAGAGGTGGAAGCGAAGCTGCCGACGGCGAAGGGAACCGCGCTTGTGGTCGTGAACTCCGTCTGCGGCTGTGCCGCGGGACAATGCCGCCCAGGCGTGCGCAAGGCGCTGGAGCATGAAGCGACGCCGGATCATTTATTCACCGTCTTTGCGGGCCAGGACAAAGAAGCCACGGCACAAGCGCGCGAATACTTTGCGCCGTATCCGCCGTCTTCCCCATCGATTGCCTTGATGAAGGATGGCAAATTGGTGCATTTTATCGAACGCCATAGCGTAGAAGACCGCTCTGCCGAGCAGATTGCGGCGGATCTGACAGCGGCGTTTGATCGCCACTGCCGCTAAGGAGCAACTCATCCCCGCGTTTGTCCGATGCGGGGATGTTTCCATAAATACGACCAGATGTGAACAGGATGGATCGAAGGGAGATATCCAGATGAGCCTACAAGAGGAAATCATCAGTCGGTTCGGAGTCAAGCCCCAAATCGATGTAGATGCCGAAATCCGCAAACGGGTTGATTTTTTGAAGAAGTATGTGACCAACGCAGGCGCGAAAGGGCTGCTGATCGCCATTAGCGGCGGAATCGACAGCGCTGTCACCGCCGGCTTATGCAAGCAGGCCACCGACGAGCTGTCTGCGGAATCCGGGCAGGAGTACATGACGCTCGGCGTGTTCCAACCCTACGGGGACCAGGTTGACATTGCCGACAGCTATGCCGTCGCCGAAGCGTTCGAGTTGAAGCATACCGTCGAGACCAACATCGAAGAGGCGGTGAACGAGGTGGCGCTTGAGGTCGAGCAAGGCTTCAAGCGGCTTGGTCAACCGCGCCATTTAAGCGTTCCCGGAAAAGGGAACATCAAAGCGCGGATACGGATGGTCGCCCAATATGCCCTGGCGTTCGACCTCAACCTGATCGTGGTCGGCACGGACCATGCGTCCGAAGCGTTGACCGGCTTCTACACCAAATGGGGCGACGGAGCCGTAGACATTACTCCGCTCTCCTCTCTGAACAAGCGCCAGATTCGCCAGCTTGCCGAACGGCTTGGCGTGCCGCGCAGCGTCATCGATAAAGTGCCGACCGCCGGCCTGTGGGAGGGGCAGACCGACGAGAAAGAGCTGGGTGTCTCCTACGAGCACAACAGCGATTACCTGGAGGGCAAGCCGGTTCCCGCCGACGTTCAAGCGAAGCTCGAGCAGCATTACCGCAAAACCGAGCACAAGCGCGCCCCGATTCCCGGCATCTGAGCGATAGGCGAAATAGACCAGGCCTTCGCCTGCCCTATTCTCTTTTCTTCGAGGAAGACAAGCACATGAACCGTGCTTGTCTTTTTTTATGCCTAACAACCATGCCTATGCAAGCCATGCTGAACCCAGGGCTCGCCCTTGATGAAGGATACCGGCATTCATCGGCAAGTCGAGGCTGCGTTTCTTTTCGTACGATCCCAACAACTCAGCCGTACATTTGCAACTTTTACAGCATAAGGGGAAAAATGCAGCGTTTTTTTGACTGATGTCATCTTTTTAGAGGATTCCGCATTAGTTGACGAAACTCGTGTTTTTAGAATGAATACCGTGTTATTTGATGAATCTCGCATTATCTGTCGGATACCGTGTTCGCTGTGTGATTTGAACTGGATGACCTCTCTTCCGCGCCAGGAGAACAGTATATCTTCAAGGCCTTTTACTCAATATCCCATTGATTCATAAAGAAGAAAAAACGAACTGACTTGCTTATATCGTCCAACATTCAAAGAAGCTGTTAACCGAACCGGGCCGCACTGAAATATCGATAAGGAGCAAATACCACCGCAGCATACCTCCGGAGAATACCTCTGGAGAATATCTCCCGGGAAGCTGGCGAACCGGCAACAGGCATCCAATATGAGCAGAGGGGATAGCGGCGTAAAGGAGCTTGAAGCGAGCGGTGATATGTTCAGCCTGATAATGTTTTGCTGTAATGAGCGGCACTTTGCTTCCGCCCCCTCAGGAAGGAGACGAGCCACGTGCACAGCGGCAGTATCCATAGAAAGACGGCAAAGAGCGCGTATTGATGAACAGGCATATTTAGAATCGTGGCGCAGAGGACAGCCAGCATATTCCACGGGATCAGGGCAGCGAAAACGAGAGCCGTATCGGCGACGATGCGGGAGAGCTGCTCCGGCGGGAAGCGGGCGGTCCACAGCGGCAGCACGCTCCGTCCTGACATCATGATGGGCAGGGTCTGCGTGCAGGAGACAAGCGCCAGGATGAAGCCGAATAAGCCGATGCGCGCGGTGGCCCCGGGCAGGGACGGCTTCGCGCCCAATAAGGAGGCCATATAAGGCTCCAGGGTGCGCGTCGACTCCAGTATGCCGTTGAAGGCGCCGGCCATCGCTATCAGCAGGACGAGGTCGACCATATTCAGCACGCCCTTCGTATGCAGCGAGGGAAGCGAGGCATGGTCATAGCCCCACAGCAGGCCATTCCAACATGTCATCGCGCCGGCGCCTTGGAGCCAGGTTCCGAGAATGATTGACGTTACGATGGAGAGCAGGAAGGCGTAACGCGTTTTGACCCGGAACAGGATCGCTGCGACCAGAACGAGAGCGGGCAGGATCAGCAGCGGGTGAAATGCAAAGGCGTCGCGATAGGCTTCCATCTGCAATGCCTTGGCCGGTACGACCCATGCTCCCGCCCAGTCGAATAAGGCAAAGACGGCCGTAGCCGCGCCGAGGCCGAGCAGAGTGGTAGGCAGCATCGCCCGGGCTTGGAGTCTGACGGAGGTTCCCGTCGAATCGGCGACCAAGCGGCGGGCGCTTGAGAAGGGGGAGGTGCGATCGCCGATGAACGCGCCGGATACGAGAGCGCCGGCCATGAGAGGCAGCGGCACGCCAGCCATCGCCGCGGCACCCATCATCGGGATGCCTACCGCGCTCAATGTTCCCGTCGAGGTGCCCAGCAGCATGGAAAATAGCGCGGACAACCAGAAGGTGAGCGTGGTCATCCATGCCGGATGAATCCAGGACAGTCCCTGCTCGATTAAGTAAGGGATCGTTCCGCTGATCGTCCAGGCCGGAATCATCAGGCCGACCATAAGCAGAATCCAGACGACTTCCATCGTATGGAGGGCGCCCGCACGCATATAGCGAAGCAGGTCTGGCCAGGGATGGCCCTGCTTGCGCGAGCAGAGAGCGAGCACAAGGAAGCCGGCGGCAAAGCCGGCAATATGCGGCAGACCGAGCAGATAGGCGGCGGTAAGGCCGCCTATCGTCGTCAGGACCGATACAGCGAGCTGGCGCGGGGTCAACATAAGTACACAGCAACTCCTGTCTATGTGCGAAGATTAGCGGGCCTGCAGCCACTGAACGGTTGCTTCAATGGCGGCCTCCAGCTCCGGTGTCGTGCCTTGAAACGGGTGAACCGTGTTGAACGTATGGCCGCCCCCTTCGATCGTAATCCACTCCGCTTGGGGATAGTTGGCTACCAGACGTGCCGATCCGTCGCGAAAGCCCGGCAAATCGTCCGAGCCTTGAATCAGCGCGAGAGGGAAGCGGGCATCGCGGACGCGGTGAATCAGGTCATATTTCTCGCGATTGGCTTCCAGGTCGTCCAGCAGCAGACGGGACAACGGAAGAGCTTCGCCCGTGCGGGCGTTAATGACCTTGGATTGCCCCTTGTCCCGCATTTCCTGCTTCTGCTCCGCGGAGAATAAATCCATATTCGTCACGCCATTCCACGTAAGCACGCCTGCGATATGATCCGGATGCTCCAGCGCATACAGCAGGCAGCTTGCCCCGCCCCGGCTGTGGCCGAGCAGATAGAGCGGCATCTCCTTCGACCAAGGGAAGCTTCCTCCTTGGGCAGCCAGCCATTGCGGGAATTCGGAGGAGCGCAACCAATCGAGCAGCGTGGCAAGGTCAGTCTGCTCCTCTCCGTACGTATTGATTGCGAATCGCTCCGGCTGATCGAAGCGGTCAAGCGAGGGGCCGACGCCATTATGCGAAAAATTAAACGTCATCGTAAGCAGTCCGCTGCGGTTTGCGATTTGCTCCGCCGCATAAGGGAACATTCCCCAATCCTTGAACCCTTTGTACCCGTGAGCAATGAGGAGCACTGCCGGGCGCTGCGGCTGCGCAGGCAGAAACACGTCCCCGCGCAGGATGCGGCCATCCTGCCCTGAATAAGTGAATGCATACTTCAATCTAAGCCAACCTCCTTGCCTTCCAGCTTATTTTCACTCATTGTACCACACCCCTGAATGGGAGCAGAATGTCCTTTTCATCTTGACAGGAATGTCTATTCTTATGTACCATGTGTACTAGTCCTGATAATACACTAATGGTTCGATAGCAAAAAGGGAGGGTTTCCATGTTTCGTCTGCAAGAGCAGAGCGCTTCGCCGATATATGAGCAGATCGTGGACCAGATGAAAGCGCTCGTCGCCACGGGAGCGCTGGAAGCGGGAGAGAAGGTGCCCTCGGTGCGCGAGCTGTCCGCGATGCTGCTGGTTAACCCGAATACGGTCAGCAAGGCTTATCAGGAGCTCGAACGGCAAGGGGTGATTGTGACGATGCGGGGCAAAGGCACGTTTGTCGCGGAAGCGGCGTCTCCCGGCATGGCGGAGGAACGGATGAAGAAGCTGAGAGAGGACATCAAGCGCGTCGCCCTGGAAGCGAAGCATCTCGGACTGGAACCGTCCGGTCTGCTGGACATTGTCGAGCAGGCATGTCATGAATGGTGGAGGGAAGAATCATGATGCAAGTGGAGGCTGTACATAAATCGATTGACGGCAAGCCCGTCCTGCGAGGCGTCACCTTCGGCATCGAGCCGGGGCGCATCGTCGGGCTCGTGGGCCGGAACGGCACCGGCAAGACGACACTGATGCGGACGATGGTCGGCATCTATAGCCCGGATCAGGGGAGCGTCGCTTTTGACGGGATTAGCGTGCACCGCTATCCGGAGCTGAAGCGGGATATCGTCTTTGTCCCGGACGCGCCGACGGCGCTGGAATCGTATACGATTAAGGAATGCGCCAGCTGGTACGCGCAAATTTACCCGAATTTTGATCTTTTTTATTTTACGGAGGCCATGGATAACTTCAAGCTCCCGCTGCACAAGCGGGTGCGGTCGCTGTCGAAGGGGATGAAGATGCTGTTCAGCACGGCCCTCGGGTTGGCTACGAAAGCGCGGCTGATTCTATTCGATGAGCCGACGAACGGGATAGACGCGGTAGCGAAGAAGCAGCTCTTAAGTCTGATTGTCGAATCGATGGATGAAGAATCTTCCATCCTTATTTCATCGCATATGCTTCACGAGTTGGACCGCATCGCCGATACGGTCGTCCTGCTCCGGGAAGGACGGACGGAGGAGGTGTGGGAGCTGGATCGGCTCCGGGAGCAGATCAAGAAGCTGCAGATCGTGTTCGGCAAGGCGGAGCCGCCAGCCTGGCTCTATGAGCCGGGGGTGTTCGTCCTCCAGCAGGTTGGCCGCGTGTACACGGTGATTGTGGAAGCGGAAGCGGCCTTGGAGGCATTGAAGCGGGAGGAACTGATGCTGATCGACGAGCTCCCGCTCTCGCTGGAAGATTGGTTTACATGGAAGTCGGGAGGTGACGGGGGTGCTGCATAATTGGTTTGTCCGGCCGCTGTGGCGGAAGGAGATTCGCCAGACATGGGGCTTGCTCGGGTTGATGCTGCTGCTTGGGTTCTTTGCCGTCTTGTTCACGCACATGCAGCAATGGTGGTTCCAGACGCCGGAGTATATCCAGCATAACGCCTCGATATTCGACCGCGACCCGGATATTGCAGTGAGTTGGGCGTTTTCCGAGAAGTATGCCATTTTCCAGTTCGGTCTTGCGCTGATCTGCTTTTTGCTGGCTTTGTGGCAAATGGGCTATGAACGGCGCAGCCACATCAGCGAGCTGGGGTTCGCCTTGCCTTATCCGCGATGGCTTATCTATGGCACGAAATGGATGGTCGGCGCCGCTTATATCATCTCGTCCGTGTTTGTCATCACCGTGCTGTACGCCGTCATGCTGTGGGCTTCTCCAGTCGGCTCTCATTTTCACGTCATGGTTTTCATCAAGTACGCGTTCCATGTTATTTTTGCCGTCCTGTCGGTGTATACGTTTATGCTGTTCATGGGTTCCTTCACAGGCAGCTGGACCGCCCAGGCGGTGCTGACCTTCATTCTTTTCTGCATTTATGAGTTTATGGCTTCGATGCTGCAGCAGCTTTCCTATGTTTTCTTTCTAGTTCCGATCTACCAGCATATGGATTTGCGCGGGACCGTATGGGAAAAACTCAATCTCCTGGGCTGGATTACGGAAGAAATCGATCGGTATCCGTACGGATTCGTCGGCGTATCCGCTCTGCTGCTGCTTGTCGCGGGTCTTGTCCTGTATAACCGCAATCCGCTGGAGAATAACGGCAAGCTGATTCTGTTTCCTGCGGGAGAAAAGGTGCTGATTGGGGGCTTCGTCCTGTGCGCGGCTCTGCTCGGCGGCAATATCGGTTATGGTCTTGTCTACCCGGGCCGCTTGGGATATTTGATTGGAGCCGGGTTCTGTTTTCTGCTCGGGTATCTGATCATCCGGACCCTGACTCGGATGAGGCTGTAGCGAGCAGGGATAATAGAGCGGGCGGGAGCTGATGAATCAAGCGCCCGCCCGCTTCGGCGTTTAGCCGAGGACGCGGCGGAGCGCCCGCTCGGTGCGGGCGGCGATGTCGCGGACATCGTCCGGCGTGGCGGACAATGGAAGCCAATAGTAGAGGGTGTCGCCGAGCGGGCGGAGGATGAGTCCTTCCTCGAAGCCCGCCTCGTACATGGCCGCCCCGATGCGCCGCTCGGGCGGGAAGGGCTGGCGGCGTTCGGCATCCAGGTACAGGTCGAACGCCGCCACGAGCCCAAGCTGCCGCACATGGGCGACATGCGGCAGGCGGGCCAGGCCGCGCAGGGCGTCCGCCAGCGCGGCTATGGTGTCCTGCGCCCGTTCGAGGACGCGTTCCTCCTCGAACAGGCGCAGCGAGGCCAACGCCACGGCGCACGCCACCGGATTGCCGGTGAAGCTGTGGCCGTGGAAAAAGGTCTTCGCCGCGTCCTCGTCATAGAACGCGGCGTACAGCTCCTCGCGGCACAGCGTCGCCGCGAGCGGCATGATGCCGGCGGTCAGCCCCTTGCTGAGGCACAGGATATCGGGGCTGACCCCGGCATGCTCGCAGGCGAACATGACGCCCGTTCGCCCGAAGCCCGTCGCCACCTCGTCGGCGATGAGGTGGACGCCGTAGCGGCTGCAGAGCTCGCGCACGCCCTGCAAATAGGCGGACGGCGTCATAATCATGCCGCCGGCTCCCTGCAGCATCGGCTCCACGATCAAGCCCGCGATCGTGGAGCCCTTCCGCTCGAACAGCTCGAGCACAGCCGCGAGCGCCCGAGCCGCCACCTCGCGTTCGCCCTCGGCTCCCGCGGCGCGCGCCTGCCGCAGATCGGGCGCCGGCAGGCGGTGGCCGTGGAACAGCAGCGGCCGGAACAGCGCGTGGTAGCGATCGACCCCGCCCACGCTCACCGCGCCCAACGTGTCGCCATGATAGCTCCCGTCCAGGTAAGCGAACGTCGTCTTCTCCGTTCGCCCGCGGTGCTGCCAATATTGGAACGACATTTTGAGCGCCACCTCGACCGCCGTTGAACCGTTGTCGGAGTAAAATACCCGCGTCAGCCCTTCGGGGGTCAGACGCACGAGCTGCTCGGCCAGTTCGATGCCCGGCGCATGCGTCAGCCCGCTGAACATAATGTGGTCGAACGTGTCAAGCTGATCGCGAATCGCCCCTTGATGCGCGGATGGCCATGCCCATGCAGATTGCACCACCAGGAGGATACCGTATCATAATACCGCCGTCCGTCCGCGTCATAGAGGAAGAGGCCCTCGGCCTTTTCGATCAGCACATGATCGCGATCGGCGTAATCCTTCATTTGCGTAAACGGATGCCACACAAACGCCCGATCCTTATCCAGCAATTGCCGCTTCCGGTTCTCATCCATGGAACTCCATCTCCTTCGTGTTCGGTATGTCCGTTAACTTCCCTTCATCTTAAACGTTAACTATTTTATATCAATATAAGGTTAACAAATGATAAAGATAGAGACAATACCTATCGGCAAACGGCAGGGGCTGCTCTCGCGGTGGATAGGTTTAGGCACCGTGGAATCGGACCTTCTTGGCCGGCTCCCTCCTCGGTCTTCAGACCGAGAAATAAATTCTTCTGCAGCATGAATCCGTTTTCAGGCGGCGGACGCTTCAGGGGAAGAGGAGCGCCATGTATGCTCATAGATAGAAGAAGGAGGAGGGAGAAGCGGTGAATCGGGTAGTGTATGAGGTCGAACAAGTGAACCAGCTCTATAAAAAGGGAAAGGTCAAAGCGAATATCGACATTTCGCTCCAGGTGCAGGAGGGCGAGATTTTGGGTGTTCTCGGCCCGAACGGCGCGGGCAAATCTACCTTGATCAAGCAAATGATCGGACATTTGAAGCCGACGTCGGGCTCCGTGCGGTACGAAGGAATCGACGTCAGCCAGCAGTCGAAAAGGGTCGCGCAGCAGGTTGCCTATTATTCACAGGAGCCGCATGTGCTGTCCTCGCTCCGGGCGCGCGAAGCGCTCGTATTCACCGGGCGGCTGCGGGGGATGGCCAAGGCGGAGGCCGAGCGGCAGGCTGAGGAGCTGCTGGAACTTATGGGGCTGGCCGATAAGGGAGGGAAGCTGCTGCGGCAGTTATCCGGCGGCCAGCGGCGGATGGTTGGCATCGGGACGGTCATGATCGGCCGGCTGCCGGTGATGATATTGGATGAGCCCACGAATGAGCTCGACCCGGCCAATCGGCGGCTGGTCTGGACTCTGATCAAGGAGCGCAATAAGCAGGGCGCTACCGTCATTCTCGTCACGCATAATGTGCTCGAAGCGGAGCAGGTCGTCGATCGGGTCGCGGTGATCAATCACGGCCGGCTGCTGGCGAACGATACGGTCGCGAAGCTGAAGCAGAAGGCCGATCACCGCCTCAAGTTCGAGCTGACGACGGAATTCGGGCGCCGCGAGGATACGATGCGGGCGATGGAGCGCTGGGGGAAGCTGCACAGCAACGGAGAGAACCGGCTCATCCTGCTGGTGAACAAGGAGGACGCCAGTCAAGTGCTCGATTATATCGTCCATTCTCCGGAATTGCCGATTGAGGAATATGCTGTAAGGCCGCCAAGCCTGGAGGATGTCTATTTTCATATTGATCAAGAGGTAGAGAAGGAGGTGGCGGGAGCATGAATCCGGCGATTACTCCACATCCGAATTCGGAAGCGGCATCCGCTCCGCTGCAAGGTCCGGGCCGCGCGCTGACCGAGCTGTCCGTCCTGTTCCGCATTCAATTCGCTATCATCCGGGACAGTTGGGCATGGGTGCTGCTGATGGCGACGATGTTTCCGTTAACGACGATGATGTTCATGACCTTCTTCACGGACAATCCAAGCGAAGAGATGATTACTCGCATCATTGCGGGCAACCTGATTTTCGGGGTCATCGTGATGGGGATGAACAGCATGGGCCAGGAGATTTCATGGCAAAAGCATCAAGGGCACTTTACGTACTACGCTTCGCTTCCGATCTCCAAAATGAGCTTCGTCATCGCCAATCTGCTGCGCGGCTTGATGAGCACGCTGCCGTCTACGGTTATTTTGGCCGTCATCGGAAGCCTTGGCTGCGGTATCGCCTTCCACTTGTCATGGGGACTGCCGGTCGTCATTATTTTATCGCTTGCCAGCGTCGTCGGCATCGGGGTGTGCATCGGCTTCTGGTCGCCGAATCACCAGCTGACGAACATGATCTGCCAGGTGCTCATGATGTTCATCACCTTCTTGTCCCCGGTCATGATGGACATTCAACAGCTTCCGCTGCCTCTGCAGTGGGTGTCGTATCTGTTCCCGACCACCTATGCCGCCGATGCGATGCGCACGGTGCTGCTGATTGGCTGGACCGACAGCGTCATGTGGAACTGTCTCGTGTTGCTCGCCTGCAGCATTGTCACCTTGTTCGTCATTAACAAGCTGGTGAAATGGCGGGTGAGCGAGTAGACGGCAGCACGTGGGGAGGCTGCCCCGCAGGAAAGCAATCTGACGGGAACTAACCTCACGGGAGCCGAACGGGCCATGCGGAATCGGATGCAACAACACCAGCCCGCTTTGCCGGAGGCTAACTTGCTTCTTACGGCTTCTCAGTTGTATGCTCTCTATATAAAATGGAGCGTAACCGAATAAAATGGAGCGTAACCGAAAAGAAAGGAAAGAGGTTCGTGATCTACGGTATCGGGCATGACATATTGGAGCTGGAGCGGGTTGCCCGCCTGTTGAATGGCTCCAGCGGAGAGCGCTTCCTGCAGCGGATCTTGACTGCGGGCGAGCGGGAGGCGCTGGCGCAGCGGGAAGCGCGCCGGACGGAATGGGTAGCCGGCCGGTTCGCGGCCAAGGAAGCCGTCGTGAAGGCGTTCGGCACCGGAATCGGCCCGCTGATCGGCTTCCAGGATATCGAAGTGCTCTCCGATGCGCTCGGCAAGCCGCATGCCCGTCTCAGCGAGGCGGCCTGGAGCCGGCTCGGCCTGTCCCGCGCCTCCTGCCGCATTCACGTCAGCATCTCCCATCAGCCAAGCCTCGCCTCGGCGCAGGCGATCGTGGAGCGGCTGCCGGAATAAGGGCCGCTGACAGACACCGCCCTTGGCGGACTGCCCGGTTGTTGTATAACCTTGCATCCGCACGGCGAAGCCCCGTTCCCCGTTCAGGGGGCGGGGCTCTTTGATGTAAACATGCGTATATTGCAATCTCATGGGGCTTCCTCCATAATGGGAGTAAATTCCAATGCGTGGCGACGGATGATCACCGTGGGAGGAAATGAATACAAATACCGATGACAAAACAAAAACGCACTTGGAGCCTCGCGAAAAAAGTGTATTGGACGACGGCGGTCGGTTTTTTCTTATTCACGGCATTGTTCATGGTGATGCAATTGATGTTTTTCGAGCCCTATTCCCGCGCCTGATCTCCCATCCGCTTGTCAAGCTGAACGAGATGGCGAAGCGGCTGGCCCGGCTTGATTTCTCCGTGCGGACCGAGATGAGGCGCCAGGATGAGATTGGAGAATTGGCCGCGACCTTCGACTATTTGGCTACCGAGCTGAACGGCATGATGGGAGAGCTGCAGGCGGCGAATGAGCAGCTGCAACGGGATATCGAGAAGGAGAAGCAGCAGGAGCTGTTGCCCAAGCGGTTCGTCGCCAACGTATCTCACGAGCTGAAGACGCCGGTCAGTCTGATCCAAGGCTACGCGGAAGCGCTTCGCGACAATGTGGGCCAAGGGGCGAAGCGGCATAAGTACGCCTCGGTCATCGTGAACGAAGCGGAGCGGATGTCCCGCCTCGTGAAGGATCTGCTGGATCTGTCCCAACTGGAGAGCGGGCGCTTCGATCTCTGGTGGAGGCAGCCGTGCCTCGACCCGCGGCTTGAGCCGTGTCCCGCTACTTCTTGCCGGCCAGCCATTCGGCGACCTTGTCAATGTCATCCGGATCGATATTGCGCTGCGCAGGCATGCGGCTGCCCCCGTTATTGATCGTATTCACGATGTCTTCCTTCGACAGCCGTTCCCCGATCTTTTGCAGGTTCGATTCCGGCCCCATCAAGCCTTGCAGTGCATCGCCGTGACATTGCATGCAGCGCTGCTTGTAGACGGCGACGGCTTCCTCCGGCCCTTCCAGCGTCGAAGCGGACGACGATCCGCCGCAAGCGGCCAGCAGCATGCCGATTGCGAGCAGCAGCGCTCCGCCTGCCGCGGCGCGCGCCGATAAGTTGCGTGTGCGCATGGAACCCTTCCTTTCCCGTACTTTCCGATTTGTCTATGATCTTGTACTCAGTATAGGAAAGGAATTCCTCGAAAAGCAAGCTTTCCGCCGCAATGTTGCAGAAGGTTCACAACTGAGTTACAACTTCATGCCCATCCGGCTCTTGTACCGCTTGATCAAAATTTGCGTTTCCACGCTCATAATGCCGGGAAGGGGATACAGCTTCTCTTGCAGAAATTGCTCCATCTCCCGGTTCGAAGCGAACAGTCCATGCATATGCAGCTTGCTCGGGCCCGTCATATGATACAGGCTCGTCACGCAGGGCTCATTCGCTAATTGCTCTGCGACCTTCATCAAGTATTGGGGCTCCACCTCGACATTGAAAAAAGCAGAGACCCGGATGCCCAATTTTTCCGGATTGATGACGATCGTGAACTTCTCCAGCAACCCGTCTTCCATCATCGCCTGTACCCGGGCTTGAACGGCTACGCGGGACAGGTTGACCTTCTTGGCCAGATCGGTATACGAGATCCGGCTGTTGCTGTGCAGCGCCGACAAAATCATCTTATCAATCTCATCGAGCGATGAAGCGGGAATATCGTCAAAGGAGAACATGCGGACACCTCCTGAAGTTCGTTAACCAGCTCTGCCCAACGCCAGACTTATCATCAGAATGACGAAGACGAGCGATGTAATAGCGACATAAATATCGTCTTTCTCTTTGGCAAAGACGAAAATCGAAATAAAAACCCTTACGACCGGGGTCATAATGAGAAGCAGCAAGCCGCCCATCATAATCGCATAGGCTCTGCCGGCGGCGATACCTTGTATAATCGCCGTGACGGTGGTCGGATATTCGCCCTCCGGATAGCCGCTCACTCCCGTAACAAGGAACATGATGAGTCCGGTCACAATGACGGCCGCGCTCGTCAGGACGCCGATTCGCAAAAACGAGCTGACCGCGGCTTCGACATCAAGCATTTGCTTCTCTTTATTCTTCGGTTCGTTCATCCTTGACCACCTATCCCTTGTATAATCATTTGGATGGCAACGTAGGCCAGTATCGGTACGAACAGCTTGCGTATCGTTTTGTTTTTCAAACGCTGCATAATGCGCGTGCCCAGGGTGGCTCCGATCAAGACGCCGAGTGCGACCGGTGCGGAGATGACGGGATCGATATCGCCGCGGAACAGGTAGACGCCGGCGCTGGCAGCCGCCGTGACCCCCATCATCAGGTTGCTGGTCGCGCTGGATACTTTGAGCGGCAGCTTCATGAACAGATCCATGGCCATCACCTTGAAGCTGCCGCTGCCGATGCCAAGCAGGCCAGAGATGACGCCTGCGCCATACATGACGCCGAACCCGCCGTATGGGTTGGCCACGGTATAGTGCACTTCCTGCTGAATCGCCTTGTCATAATAATGGCTGTGCAGATTCAGCTTCGTCGCCAACGGATGGGGTTCGACTTCGGCCGGCAGGTCGGATTTGGCCTTCTTCAGCATGGCCAGGGCAGAGTACAGCAGCAGCAAGCCGAAGATAACATAGAGCCAGTCTGGCGCGATAATCGCTCCGAGGAAAGCTCCGGTAATAGCGCCTACCGTTGTCGCAATTTCAAGGAACATGCCGACGCGGAGGTTCGTAATCCGGTCCCTGATATAAGCGATGGCAGAGCCGCTGGACGTCGCGATGACGGAGATAATGCTGGCTCCGATGGCATGATTGATGTCGATACCGAAGAGCAGCGTCAATGCGGGAGTGACGATAATGCCGCCGCCAAGCCCAAGCACGGATCCGACGATGCCGGCCAGGACGGAAATCAGCAGCATTTCAAAAGCAAAGAGAGTCACGAACGCATCTCCTTTCTAAGAAAGTATAAACGAAGGCCAAGGAGAATTATTTTGTTGAGACTTGCGTAATTACATCATTTCGAAATAATAACTCCTTGAATAGGTTTCAATGTGTACAAATATATCATATAATGACTTCGATTTGTTTGTGATTTTGAAAAAATACTTTCTATTTTGTCTGAGACTTGTCCGCGGTTCCAGCGGGGGGCTGCAAAAAAACGGGGGAAGGGATTGAACAAATACGTAAGGTTGTTTATCGTTAAGATCGTTAAAAAGTAATATCCTTAATTTTAACAAACGTGAACGGGAGGCCGTCATGAACGAACAAAAGCGTTATTTCAGCCGGGAGCTGCTGAGTTGGTACCGTGCGAACCGGCGGGATCTGCCTTGGCGGCGCCATTCGAATCCGTATTATACATGGGTATCCACTAGCGTTGCATCGAGCGGTTAGTTCATAATCTAATTTCAATTAACATCAATATATGATATATATTTACATTTGCGATGTCCGCGCTAAGTCTAAAAAAGTCGAGCTGGAAACAGACCCTACGCGTTATCCATTATATGTAAAAATCGTTTTCGTTTGTCATTACGTCACAATCAGTCTCGGTTTCATCGACTTTGTTGCCTTTTTCGGACGTCTCCCATTTCGCTTTGGTCGACCTCTAGATGTTCGAGTCGGCTTGCGGTTGAGTGCAGCGATCAAATTTTCCCATGGTTTTTCCGCATAGATGCGAATCAACTGGAGGAGGTCCCATGTCGACTTTTTACAGTCCAGTGTTAATTTAATCAGCAAACAGAGAGCATACGCGATTAAAGCAATATACATTTGGTTCCAAATCGCTTCGGCCGTATAACCGTGGGGTTTTACCAATCGAATATGCTGCTTGACCCATTTAAAAAACAACTCAATATGCCAGCGATTTCGATAAATCTCGGCAATTTGATGTGCGGATAAGTCAAATCGATTCGTTACAATTCGATAGGTACGCCCTTGGTCATCCTTAAACTCAATCAAACGCAGAACCGCTGGCAGCTCCGGCATCGTCACATCAGCATCAAGGATAAACCCATTCTGCCTTTTGGGGAGGTCTCTTTTTCTGATGATCGTTAACCGGCTCTTTTGCTTGACGCGGCAAACAAATTTAATCTTATCCTCTACCCATTTCTGAAAATGGTCGTATACCTGGTATCCTCGGTCCATCACGTAGGTCGCATCTTTATCCACTGTAAATTCCAACACGACTTCATGATCGGCTACATCTTTGGTTGAAGCGACGATCTTGTCTGGATACATCGTTTTGGAGTCCGCAACGACCAAGGAGGTGTGCATCTTCACGCCATGGCTACTTTTGGAACAATAGGACCATTTCGCGAGAATGGGAGGTAGTGTAATTCCCGATGAATCGATTAGCTTGAGTTTCCCAATACCAGGCGTAATGCCGCGTTTCCCTTTTGTAAGTTGCTTGATTCGATCAATGAGCGAGAAAAAGAGCGTCTGAAGATACTCCATAGGCAGCCGTTTCAGCTTCCGCGATAGTTGAGAAGCGCTTATGCTCTTGAGACCCAGAAGATCTTGAAATTCAGGATTAGCCGCTACATGCTCTGACATGACTTTGTATGAGTCTCGTTGCTGAAGCTGTGCCTCTACAAATAAGAGTGTCGAAGAGCCGACAAACAGCTTTTGGGCCCGGTAATCCAATGACTCGTGTCGAGTAGAATGGACATGTAACCATTTTAGGCATTGACAAATGACGTTATGATTCGGTACGTTATCCATAAGAAATCTCCTTTGTTGAGGCGTTTTATGGATAACGTTAGGGTAACTCAACAATAGGAGATTTCTTTATTTTTGTCCATGAATATAGTTCAATAAGTTACAAATATAGAGACTTATGGGATAGAAATTTTCGTAAAAAGATTGATGCAACGCTAGTGATGGGTATCGGAAATTATGCTCCAGCAGACTCGCGTCGAGACCGTCAAGCCTTACTTCGAGCGCTTCATCGCTCTTTTTCCGACGGTCGAGGCGCTGGCCGAAGCACCGGAAGAAGAGGTGCTGAAGGCGTGGGAAGGGCTCGGCTATTATTCGCGAGCCCGCAATCTTCAAGCTGCCGCGCGTGAAGTGAAGGCGCAATACGGCGGCAGCATCCCGGACGACAAGGCCAAGGTCTCGGCCTTGAAGGGCATCGGGCCGTATACCGCGGGCGCGATTATGAGCATCGCGTTCAACCGGCCCGAGCCGGCCGTCGATGGCAATGTCATGCGGGTGCTGTCGCGCTACTTCCGCCTGCATGACGACATCGCCAAGGCCGGCACCCGCGCGCACATGGAGCATCTGGCGCAGGAATTGATTCCGGAGGGCTGTGCCTCGGAATTCAACCAGGCGCTGATGGAGCTGGGCGCGCTCGTCTGCACGCCCAAATCCCCGGCGTGCCTGCCATGCCCGGTCATGGAGCATTGTGCCGGGCGGATTGCCGGCGAGGAGCTGATGCTGCCGGTAAAGACCAAGGCGAAGCCGCCGAAGCGGGAGCTCCGCTATGCAGCCCTCGTGGAAGGCGCAGGGGAGCATGCGGGCAAGGTGCTGGTGCGCCAGCGCCCGGACGCCGGACTATTGGCGCGCATGTGGGAGCTGCCCCATTTGCTGGCGCCGAAGACGGGAGGGCTGCTTGACTTGCGGGAGGAAGAAGCGATGGATGCGCTGCGGCAAGGGATGCAGTCGGAGGGCGTATGGCTGAAGCCGCTCGAGCATTGGACCGATGCCGAGCATACGTTCAGCCACATCCATTGGCAGATGCGTGTGTACCGCTGCGGAATAGAGGATGCCTCGAAGGCGATTGCCGGCGGCAAATATGCCTGGATCGGGCCGGAAGAGATGGAGCGGCTGGCGTTCCCGAACTTATTTTTACGACTATTGCATGCTTATTTCGCCGAGCAATGGCAGCACGGATAACACTTCTGCGGCGTTCCTATGATATAATAGACACCATTACGAAAAGGCAGGCCGACGGCAGACGTCATCCTGCCTTTTCGATTTGAAATGAGGGTGAGTGTGTTCATGGCTCAACGAGAAATCCTTCCTTTTGGAGATCCGATACTGCGCAAAATATGCCGTCCTGTTACCGAAGTGAATAACCGGATCTTGGCCTTGCTCGAGGATTTGAAAGATACCCTCTATGCCCGCCCCGGCAGAGCCGGCTTGGCGGCGCCGCAAATCGGCGTGCTGCGGCGCGTGCTCGTCATGGACTGCGGAGAAGGCCTGATAGAACTGATTAACCCGCAGCTGCTGGCGGCCGAGGGGGAAGAAGATGGGATGGAAGCGTGCCTGTCCTACCCGGGATATTACGGCCGCGTCAAGCGATACCAATACGTCAAAATCAGCAGCATGGATCGCAACGGGAAGACATTCACGCTGGAGGGAGAAAACCTCCTCGCCCGCTGCATCCAGCATGAGATGGACCATCTGGACGGCAAGCTGTTCATTGACCATGTGACCGACAGCCATCTTGTCCACGAAGCCACTCATCAATATGTCCCGCTGCTCGACGTGATCCGCCTCTCGAAATAATCGATTATAGTCATATTTTCGTCCAGCAGACTGTTCTGTTCGGCATTGTAATATTCCCGGCATCCTTGTGTGGCGACGAGTAATGCGATTAGATGATTCTGGAATACCTTTATATTCAGGAAGGGCGCGGATATTTTGACATGGAGCAGGCGGCCCAGAAGACGATAATAGGACAAGATAGTATAGTAGATACCAAGAAGTGCTCGGATCGTTGAATATCCTGAATGGAAGGATGCTTTACAGGACAGTGGGGTTTAAAGTTCTTTTGGCCATTATCCCATCCACTCATAAAAAGGGCATAGTAGCAGTACTGCAGTTCTTGCTCCCTCACAAGTAACCAACTGAAAAGTTTTCTGAAAAACAAAACTGCAGCCTACCAGTCTCTCTAAGCCTAAGTTATTCGCACCCCAGCTATGCTCAACGCTCATCAGGAGAGGGGCGCGTTGAGGGCATTGCAGAAAATAGGTGCTAAGTGCATCCTCATGAAAGGCCTATTGTCAGTGAATAATAGACGGACGTTACACCCATTTGCATATTTTCCTGCGTTGGCATCTGCCTATGCAGCGGAAAATACATAAGAGGCGTTCGATACACGCGCATCATTGAACGACAGGCATAAACGCAATAAATAGCCCCACGATGATGATCCTCGGGTTGCTGCATTATGGCGGAAACAGAACTCATCCAGGTACAACTGAAGGTATGTAGACCCGATGCCGTGAAACGTACTATTCATCCACTGCCAGGCACGCTTGAATGTCTGGCACAGGTATCTGTTGCGCTTGACCTAGAAGTAATAGCGAATAATCGAGACGGTAGAATCGCTATGAGCGTGAAGCTTGGCGAATTCGTCAGAACCTGTGCGCAAGAGAGACTTGCCGGAGCAATGCGAACGGTCAACGATCTTCATTTTGATCCTCCGGGTATGGGCGGTTTGTTCTTCCATTTCGATATCAGAAGCTGGATTGACTGCATCTGAACCGGCGGACTCCGCACTGTTCGACTCAGCAACAATGATCGGGCACTCCCGTTCATGGAGAAGAATAGGGGAGTAATAGGGACGGCCATAGAAAGCTACGATGCCATGAACCTCTCCTTCCAGCGGCTGAGCGCTGTCGGCACGGTTAATGGCTTTTCGTATCTTATGGAGCATGGACCAAGCCGTCTTATATGTCACTTGAATGAGTGCACGAAGTTCAACAGCATTCAATGAAATGTCGGTACGGGAAACGAGCCAGATTGCCGTAATCCATTTCCATAGCGCCGTACGGCTTCCCTCCATTATCGTTCCTGCAATTAGCGAGGTCTGATGGCGGCAAGCGCGGCAATCATATAGCGGCAGCCGACGCGTTTTAATGACATAGGCCTCGCCATGATGGCAGCGTGGGCAAGTAAAGCCATCAGGCCATTTCATACGAAACAAGAAAGAGTGGCACTCAGCTTCGTTATGTAACAGCTGCAGCAGTTCTTCCACCCTATCAATCGACTCCCAGGCGCTCATGCCGTTTCCCTCCTCGAAAAGAAAATATAGGAACATACATTCTGTTTTTATTATAACGAACTAATGTTCTTGTTTCAAGTGTTTATTTGAAAATTAATCCATAAACTTTCCGTTGTCCAGTCCTCCATTATCCTCAGAAATTTGCAAAGAATTTCAAACACTTAATATATAGCCTTCAGGAGCTAGCTAAAAGGTGTAGAGTGCTTTTATTGGATAACAACCATGCTTTTTTGAAACAAATGGCTCTCTATTAGCTTTGCGTCACTATCCCATTGAATCAGCTTAAGTGGAGGGGATATTGATGAAAAGGACCTAAACACAGAGGCTGCTAGATTCGACAAGAGAAGGGCGCTGTCGGTAATGGGCACATAGACAGGACGACGGAAGTGAACAAGGCGTAGAATGGAGGTGAGCAGGAGTGAGGATAGCCGAGGTGAACACTAGACAGAGGGAGCGAAAGTGGGCAATAATCTAGGCAGCAAAGGTGAGAACTAGACGGGAGAGCATGGATAGGCATTAGTCTAGATAGCCGAGGCGAGCACTAGACAGAGGGAGCGAAAGTGGGCAATAATCTAGGCAGCAAAGGTGAGAACTAGACAGGAGAGCATGGATAGGCATTAGTCTAGATAGCCGAGGCGAGCACTAGACAGAGGGAGCGGAAGTGGGCAAGAGTCTAGGCAGCAAAGGTGAGAACTAGACAGGAGAGCATAGATAGGCATTAGTCAGATAGCCGAGGTGAGCGCCAGACAGGAGTGTGAAATAAGAAACAGGCAGGATAGCGGGAGTAAAGTAACGGTCCCGAGGGGACGAAGACTCCCCGAGTAGGGGGCATAAAAAACCGGAGGCAAGGAGGCCTCCGGCTATTGGCAATTGGTGTGACTCTCCGCGATGGCAAGGTCTCTTGCGTGGAGAGGCATTGGATGGCGTTGGCTAGTTGGCGTCGGCTGCGCAGCGGAAGCCGAGGTTGCCGGTGGAGCTGTCGGGAGTGTTTTTGCTGCGTGCGCCGACGCGGTAGCGGTTGCAGTATGATTTGTGGCACAGGTAGGAACCGCCCTTCATGACGCGTTCCGTCCCTGTCTGCGGTCCGCGCGGTTGAACGGCCGGGCCGCGCTCGTTCGGGTTGGCGGTGAACCAATCCGCGCACCATTCCCAGACGTTGCCGGCGACGTTGTACAGTCCGTAGCCGTTCGGCTCGAAGGCGTCGACGGGAGCGGTGCCGATGTATCCGTCGCTGGCGTTGTTTTTGACGGGGAATTTGCCCTGCCATATGTTGCAGCGATGCTCGCCATCCGGCTTCAGCAGATCGCCCCAAGGATAGCGTCTGCGCTCCAGTCCGCCGCGGGCGACGAACTCCCACTCGCTCTCGCTGGGGAGGCGCGTGCCGGCCCATTCGCAGTAGGCCCGGGCATCATGCCATGACACGTGGATGACGGGATGGTTCATCCGTTGGGCGACGCTGCTCCCGGGGCCTTCCGGGCGATGCCAGCAGGCCTGGCGGACGCCAAGCCACCAGGGGGTTCCCTGCGGGCGGCCGATGATGTGCTCCTCTTCCAGAGCGGGAGCAAGCAAATGGAAGACGTAGGACCAGCCGAAGCGCTCCGCTTCAGTTACATAGCCTGTCGCCGCGACGAAGCGGGCGAAGTCTTTATTGGTGACGGCATAAGGAGCAATCCGGAAGGGGCCAACCGTTACCTCCCGGATCGGCCCTTCCCCGTCCGCCGGGAACGCTTCGGCATCCTCGGAGCCCATGGCGAATGTGCCGCCTTCCAGGAGGATGAAGCTGTCAAGGGACGGACGCGACGCAGCGCCTCCGTCCACGTTGGCCAGCAGCTTCCGTGCGGCCTGGACAGACTCATCCGGCGGGAGGGCAGCGGCAGTATTGTCTAGGCCCGTCGAAGAAGTAGAGGCATGGAGTCCGGAGCAATCGGGGCCGGCTTGTCCGTTCAGGCGATCTCCGGCCGCCGGTTCTGCCGAGAGGGAGGTGCCGCGCGCTGCCGCGCAGCAAGGCCGCGGAGAACCGTCCGGATGTTGGTTGCTTTGGGTCATCGTGATCGCCTCCTTGGCATTGTTGTGCTTAAGTTGCTGTACTTTTTCGTCATGCGGCTGTGTGCTAGATAATCATGCCGCGGCTTCCCTAGCGAGCCCGGGAAGGCAGTGTCATGCTTAAGGGTATTGTACTTAAGTGTATTGTATTACATGTGCATCGCCGGGGACGGCGAGACGGGCGCCGTCAGCTGATCCAGCACCATGAGCGCTCCGCCGACCGCCAGGGCGTCTTCGCCGTAGCTGCCCTTGCTGAAGACGACCTGATATTGCGGGTAATGATAGGTTTTGCGAATCGCTGTCTGCGTCGCGGTATAGAAATAGAGATCGTTAATATTCATGAACGGTCCGCCCAGCACGACGCGCTCCGGATGGAGCACATTGAGCAGGTTGGCAAGCCCGACGCCGAAGTAGGTTGCTGCTTGGGTAACCAGCTCGGTGACGAGCGGATCGTGCTTCTTCATCGCCTCGATAATATGCGGGAATGCGGCAGGCTCCCCGCGGGGCACGATATGCTCCAGCAGGCTGCGCCGTCCGATGCGCAGCATCGCGTTCGCTTCGCGCTCCAGCGCGTAGATGGTGGCATAAGAGTCAAGGCAGCCGTAATTGCCGTTCGCGGAGCGGTTAGGGATGCCGTCGGCCTGAATGATCATTTGGCCGAGCGCCCCCTCCATGTCGACGGCTCCGTAAATGAGCTTGCCGTCGGACATCATCGCCGAGCGGAGACCGATCCCGACATGAAAGTACAGCATGTGGCGCACGTCCATGGAGCGGTTCGCCCAGGCCTCGGCGCGGATGGCCGTATTCGCGCCATTGTCCAGCAGCACAGGCAGGTGCAGCCGCCGCTCCAGCTCGGCGACGATAGGCACGTTCTCCCACCCGGGCGCAGGGAAATACTCCGGCTGCAAAATGACGCCGTCAAACCGGTTGAGCGGTCCGACAGCGCCAATGCCAAGACCGAGTGCCGTATCCGAATTCAGCCGGTACTCGTCCATCCATGTATGAATATGGGCCGTTACGCGCTCCACAAGCCGCTCCGGCGTCATCTGGTCGTTCATCTCGATGACGTGGGCCGCCTTCAACTGTCCGGCCGTGTCCAGCAGGACGAGCCGGGATGAGGTCCGGGAGATATCAAGCCCGAAGGCATAGCCGTATTCCGCGCGGACACGGTACAGAATCGGACGCCGTCCGCCCGTGGAGGCGCCGAAGCCGCTCTCCACGATAAGGCCGAGCGCCGTCAGTTCCTCCAGTACACGGGTCAGCGTGCTGACGGTAAGGCCGCTCTCGCTGACCAGATCATTTTTCGATATTTCCGGCGCCCGGCGGATTCGTTGAAACAGTTCTTTTCCCTTTTTGGAAGGGATGCGTTGCTCCAATGCGTTACCCATAGATTACCATCCCCGCTATTCCAGACAATATGATGACCGTGATCGGATGCAATCGAAGCCGAATCAGTGCGAACAAGGCTGCGATGAACAAAATGATCGGCCAGGCCGAGCTGATGGTCCAGCCGTCCAGGTAGCCTGCGTTGCGCGTCATGTTGACGGCCGCCAAGGCAATCAGCGCCACGACGGCAGGCTTCATTCCATCCAATGCGGACTGCACCCACTGATTATCATACACGCGATAGAAAAATGTGGCAACGGCGAACATGATGATGGCCGACGGCAGCGCGATGCCGAACGCGGCCATGAGGCTGCCCGGCCAGCCCGCCGCGGTATAGCCGACGTATACGGCGCTGTTCATCGCGATAGGCCCGGGAGCCATGCCGGCCAAGGCGACGGCTTCCGTATATTGCGAGGCGGTCAGCCATCGATGGCTCAGCGCTTCATGCTCGATCGCCGGCAGCATGGCATAGCCGCCGCCGAACGAGACGAAGCCCAGCTTGAAAAACGTCCAAAATAAGTCCCATAGCATGTGCTGCATCCTTCTTTCCGGGCGATTCAATAGGATTCATCGTCTATCCTTGTTCCTGCTTGACCTGCCGGGAGGAGGAAGGCGGGTGGGGGGAAGAGGCGGAATAAGGGCCCTCATGGCGCCGCAGTCTGCGGTGCCGGAACCATTCCGCCACGAGGCCGGCAGCCGCTCCGATGGCAAGCACGGCAATCGGATTGAACGGGGTCCACAGCAGCAGGGCAACGGACAATAAGGAGACCGTCCAGCCGAAAACGTGACGCAAGGCGTCTCTTCCCATGCCGAAGGCGGCGTATACGATCAGGGCGATGACCGCCGGCTTAATGCCCGCAATTGCTCCCTGCACGTAAGGATTGGCGCGGAACCAGGCGGCAGCCACCCCGAGCGCAAGCATGATGAGGACGGTGGGCAAGGCAATCCCCATAATGGCTGCGATCAGGCCGGGAAGGCCTGCAATCCGGAAGCCGACAAGAGCGGCAACATTCAGGCCGATACCCCCGGGGGCGGCGCCGGACAAGGCGGTGATTTCCCCCATTTCCTGTTCGTCGAGCCACCGGCGCTTCTGAGTCACTTCCCGATCGATGACCGGCAGGATCGCATACCCGCCGCCGAAGGTCGTCGGGCCGATTTTGAGAAACGTAGTAAATAATTGCAAAAGAAGAGCGGGATAACCCGGTGATTTTCTGGCGTTCGGAGTGTCGCTCATCGCTTCATCCCCATTCTTGTGACTGACATACTTTGCTATGTCTCTTCTGCTAGTATAACTGACTTTTATCCAAAATGGAATAAAGTCAAGAGTGAGAGGGGGGATTTCCTGAAAAAAGCTTGTGTTGGAGCGGGGCGTAAGAAGAATTCGGAGAAATCTAACCAATCTTTCGTTCGTTATGATAAAATGGTTGCGGAATGATAGGGCTTACAATCGAACTTATTTTTTATAGTTGGCGCCGAACCTGGATGAGCTGGCCCGTACAGGCGTGCCGGTGCCGGCGGGCGTGGACGGGAAGAGCATGCTTGCGGCGGCGCGCGGCCGGAAGCGGGAATGGCGCGAATATTTGCACGGCGAGCATGCCCAGGGAATGGCTTCGACGCACTGGGTGACGAACGGCAAGGAGAAGCTCATCTGGTATTCCCAGACCGGCGTGGAGCAATATTTTGATCTCGTTCATGATCCGCAGGAGCTTCACAATGCGATCGGGGATGCCGCCGTCCAGGAGCGGGTGGCGTATTGGCGGCAGGTGCTCGTGCGGGAGCTGAAGGACAGGGAAGAAGGTTACAGCGACGGGGAAAAGCTGATTACGGGGCGTACGCCGATCACGTGCTTGTCCCATATTTCAATTGGTCGACCGGGAGCAGCCAGCCCGCTTGGGCCAGATCGGCTTCCAGGGCCGCTTTTTTGGCGGCGGCCGCAGCGCCGTCCGCTTCCTTGAAGGAGGCCTCTACGATGTAATCAAAGCCGGTGCCGGCTTCATTTTTTATCTCCCATACTTCAATGTCGATTTTGCGGCCGTCCCACAGACCGCTGGAACGGGTGGCGTTCACGGGCCGTACAGCTTCTGAACGGCTTGAAGCCGGTTCACGCCCCATTGCGGCGCGCTCCAATTGACGAATTTGCCGGGCGCTTCATCGATTGCCCAGCTTCGGGTGGTCGGCAGGTCAGGCAAGGCCATGCCGCTGAAGGCGTCTTGTTTCACTTTTTTCTTGCGGGAAATGCTCAGCGTCTGCTTGGCGTACCCCCAATCGACCTGCGCTTCGTAATTGGTGTCGTCTGCGGTAAAGCCGTCCCGGGCCGCCTGGGCGAGAGCCGCATTCAGATTGCCATTCTCGACGGGATAGCGCTTCTTGTACACAATCTCGAATTTGTTGCTGGCGTCGTTTTCTTTTTTGCGGAGGCGGACATACCAGCCTTCTTGATTGATGCGCTGATCATTCGTGTCCAGGAACTGGACCCGGATCTTCTCGGCAGCCCTTGTCTGGAAAAAGTTCCGGAGAGCGGGAGTCAGCTCGTGATTGGCATCGAGCACAAGGCTCGGATCCAGGAACAGTTTGACTTCATAATCGGGCGTCATCGGCTGCGGCGCCGCGGCGGAGGAAGCGGGCTCCGCGGACGCTGCGAAGGAAGCGAACGCGATAAGGATCGCGACGATCCCGATCTTCCGGGTGTTGAGCTGCTCGTAATAGAAGCGGGCTGCGGGTGTATGCATCATGCCGTCGGTGACGAGGATGACCCGTGGCGGTCCCTCCAGCACCCGCATCCGCTCGTCATCGCTGCCGACGAGGGCGAGCCGCGAAGCGGGAAGCTGGTGCTGACGGAAGCGGGCGAGGCGCTGCATCATTATGCGCGCCGCATCCATGCCTTGATGGAGGAGACTTATCACGTCATGGGAGACTTCACGGAGGGCGGCCGGGGCACGGTGCGGATCGGCGCCAGCCATGTGCCGGGGGCGTATTTGCTGCCGGATGTGCTGAACGCCTTCGACACGCGCTACCCCGACGTTACGGTGCATCTCGAGATTCAGACGGCCCCGGCCATCGAAGAGCGGCTGCGGCAGCATGAGCTCGATATCGGATTATCTCGTCGCATCCGTTCGAGGCCGACGATCTCCATCAGCAAGTCTGGCTCGAGGACGAGCTGGTGCTCGTCGTGCCGCCCGGGCATCCGCTGGCGCAGGAAGGAGCGCCGACGGCGGAGCGGATCGGCGAGGAGCCGTTTATTTTTCCACGATACCCAATCGGCGACGCGGCGCATCATGCTCGAATGGGCGAACGCTCACGGTATCAAGCTGACCTCGCGGCTGCACATGAACTCGATCGAGGCGATCAAGCGGGCCGTTATCCATGGGCAAGGCGTGACGCTGCTGTCGGAACGGGCCGTGAGCCAGGAGGCGGCGAATGGGACGCTGATCGCCATCCGCCTGCCGGAGCGGGGGTTGAAGCGGTTCATTTACCGCTGTTATCACAAGGAACGGTGGATATCGCCGCCGGTGAAGGCGATGTGGGACATGCTGCAGCAGTACGGGACGCTCGGCAAGCCGGAGGGGCAGTCGTAGCAGGCAGCTGCAATGTGCAGGAACGCAAGCGAATGAGCGAAGGGGATAGCGGCTGTAAGAGGGGGCATTCAAGTCGAGAGCAATGATTGTGCGGACATTTTACACTAGAATGGACAAGGGCTTGTACCGTTAGAGGAAAACGAGGTGAAGGCATGGGGAAATGGGCCACCGCGGCCGTCTATATGCTGGCTATGGCCGGAATCTGGTTCTGCCGCGAGGAGCTCCTTCATTGGATAGAGAGCTTGAAGTCCTCCCGCGATGCGGCCGCCGCCGCGCAAATGTTCATCATGGCGGCGCTTGCTTCTCTTTTTCCCGTCATCCCGTTCGGGGTCGTCGGGGGCATTATGGGAGCCGCGTACGGACTATGGCTGGGCGGGTTGATGAATGCAGCCGCTTCGACGCTCGGGGCGGCCGTCATGTTCCTCGCTGTCCGCCACGGCTGGCAGGAGCAGGGCAGGCGCTATCTGGATCGGGTCTCCCCGCTGCACGAGCTGAACGCCGCGATGGAACATCGCCCGGTGACATCGATCTTCATCGCCCGAACGATTCCGGTGCTTCCTGCGATCGCGATCAATGTGTATGCGGCGCTCGTGTCGGTGCCGTTCGTCTCTTTTTTGCTGGCTACGGCCGCAGGCAAGCTCCCGGTGATGCTCGTCTTTGCCTTCATCGGGGAGCAGCTGTTGGAAGACGGCCTGAAGATTCCGGCCGTGCTGCTCCTCTATGCGGCATTGGCGGGCGGATTATATGCGGTATACCGTTATCGCGCGGGCCGGAGACGGAAGGAGCAGACGGAACGGTTCTGATATGGACATGCAAAAAGGGACCGTCCCCAAGGTCTGGCAAGACCCGGGGGACGGTCCCTTATTTTCATTTCTTATTTTGCGGCTTCTTCGTATTTCTTTTCAACTGCCGGCCAGTTGACAACGTTCCAGAACGCAGCGATGTAGTCCGGGCGCTTGTTCTGATATTTCAGGTAGTAGGCATGCTCCCATACGTCCAGGCCGAGAATCGGAGTTTTCCCTTCCATCAGCGGGCTGTCTTGGTTCGGCGTGCTGGAAACGGACAGCTTGCCGTCTTTGTCGACTGCCAGCCAAGCCCAGCCGGAGCCGAAGCGAGTCGCAGCCGCTTTTGCAAAATCTTCCTTGAACTTGTCGAATCCGCCAAGCTCCTTGTCGATTGCTTCCGCCAGCTTGCCGGACGGTTGACCGCCGCCGTTCGGTCCGATGGTCTCCCAGAACAGGGAGTGGTTCGCATGGCCGCCGCCGTTGTTGCGGACTGCCGTGCGGATGCTCTCAGGCACGCTGTTCAGATCGGAGATGAGTTCTTCAACGGATTTGGACTGCAATTCTGGGGCAGACTCCAATGCCGCATTCAGGTTCGTCACATATGTGTTGTGGTGACGGTCATGGTGAATCATCATCGTCGTCTCGTCGATGTGAGGCTCCAGTGCATTGTTCGCATACGGAAGAGCTGGTAATTGATGTGCCATTCGTTCATTCCTCCCAAAAAATATGTAAGTGATATATTCTCATTTAACCATGAGTCGGGCTAATAAATCAACATAAATGTTTCAAAAGTCAAAGGTTTGTCATAGGGCCTGACTTTATATCCTTACCCAATATAAGATGCTTTCAAACGTAGCGCAGGCGCTCACAAAGTTCGTCACAAAATTGGCACAATTGCCAATTATTTATACCTATGGACCCAATAGTAATGTAAACGCTTTATTTAAAACGCTTACACGAGAAAAACCGTGTTTTTTCGGCGTTTTTACGCGAATCTGAATGATAAAGAAGGAATTTCGCGATTTTTGTCGTATTTGTAAATACTATATATAATGATATGAGAGCAAAATGGATGTCCGTTGGCGCAGACTGTTTGTTCACAGATAGAGAAGAGAACCGTATATTTTACACCAAGCTCAGGATGAGGGAGAGTAAGACATGAACGTTCGATCCTTTCGTTTGGCGGATTATTTGCCGGCTACTCAGTTATTGAAGGAATCGCTGTCCGAGGAATGCTGCGAGAAGACGCTGGATGCCTTCGCGCGCCAGTTGTCCTTGGATGGAGAGCTTGTGCTCATCGCGGAACAGGAGAACCCGGACGGGGAAACGATCATGGTCGGATTGGCTATCGGCACCATCGATCGCAACAACGGGTACTACTATCGTCTGGCCGTGCACCCGGAATTCCGCAACCAAGGCGTAGGCAAGGCGCTTGTGGCCGGAATGGAGCAGAAATTCCAGCAGCGCAAGGTCCGCAACATTATGATTGCTGCGGATGAGCATACGGAATTCGTGCTGCCTTGGTTCGAGGCATTGGGATACGGGGCCCAGCATGTCTTGCGTTCATTGAAGCAGCTTCGGATTGTTGCCGGCTAGCTGTCTCTGAATTGAACATTTGTCGCCGAATGGGAAGGCATATCTTTACAACCGTTGCAATCGGGGTGAAGATATGCTTTTCTATTAATAATAAGTGAAGAGAAATGAAGTAAAGCCGAGGAAAACGCATGGAACGTTATGAGAAAGCCCTTGTGAAAAGTTTCAAACACGATGGCCATTTGCACCGGATGTGGCTGGAGAACTGGATCGTGCCCTCCTCGCTCGTGCATCCCGAGCATGCCGCTGAAGGAATGTTCGTGCTGATTAACAGCCAGACTCCGATCAGGGAAGCGGACGGGAAGCAATGGAACAGCAAAATTCCTGCCGTTACGTTCCTCATTCCGAAGCAGTGGTTCAATGTGGTGGCGCTGATTGAAGATCACGGCATTCGCTACTACTGCAATATTGCCTCGCCCCCATACCGTACGGACAACATTTTCACCTATATCGATTACGATCTGGACGTCATTCAAATGCCCGGAGGCCAGGTGAATGTGGTGGACCAGGACGAGTATGAACAGAACCGGCATATATACCACTATCCTGATCTGGTGGAGCGGAAGATCAGTGCCGGCCTCGAAGCGGTGCTGGAACGGATTCGGCATCGCCGGCCTCCGTTCTGGGACGATGAGGTGCGCCGGTACTACGACGACTGGAAGCAGGCGATCCAGCCGGAATGAGGGGATTCATCTGCAAGCAGCAGACTGGCGGAGCCAGGAATGCGGCAGGGGATGAATGGAAATGCAGGGAAGTCAGACCTTAACAGGAGCGGCGCCTGCTCTGGGGAATCCGGTACCCGGAGCTAGGGGGCCGTTCTGTATGTATTTAGAGCGGCGCGGAACCGCGCCGTGACATCAATCGAAGGAGGTGAACGGGATGACGGAACAGAAGCAAACGGTAGGATGGACACCACACGGAACAGACCAAGCGGCCGGGGCCGAGGCGATCCGGGAAGCGGAACGCTGGCAGCGGCTCAAGCAGGAGATTATGGACGCGTCCCCTTCCCTGGGCATCGACCAGGTCGGCTTCACGACGGCAGACCCGTTCACCGAATTGAAGGCGCGCCTGCAGCATTCCATCGATCAAGGCTATGCGTCCGGGTTCGAGGAGCCGGACCTCGACAAGCGGACACAGCCTGCGCTGCTGCTCGACGGGGCGCGCTCCATTATCGCGATCGCGGTCGCTTATCCGTCCAAGCTGGAGGGCGGTCCGAAGTCGGAGCCGGGCGCGTACCGGGGAATGTTCGCCCGGACCGCATGGGGATTGGACTACCACCAGGTGCTGAGGGACCGGCTGCAGCGGCTGGAGCAGTTCCTGCGCGAGCGGGTGCCGGAGGTGCGGGTGAAGAGCATGGTCGACACGGGCGAGCTGTGCGACCGGGCGGTCGCCGAGCGATCCGGCATCGGCTTCAGCGGCAAAAACTGCTCGATTATTTCCCCGAAATGGGGCTCGTGGATCTACTTAGGGGAAATGATTACGAATCTGCCGCTGCCGCCGGATCACCCGCTGACCGAAGATTGCGGGGAATGCACGCGCTGCCTCGATGCCTGCCCGACGGGAGCCTTCGTCGGTCCCGGGCAGCTCAATGCGCAGCGCTGCATCTCGTTCCAGACGCAGTCGAAGGAGATGCTGCCGCATGAGATGATGGTCAAGATAGGCAACCGGCTGTACGGCTGCGATACTTGCCAGATCGTATGCCCGAAGAACCGTGGTCTGAATTGGACCCATCATGCCGAGATGCAGCCCGATCCGGAGCAGGCGAAGCCGCTGCTCGTGCCGCTGCTGTCGCTGTCGAACCGGGAATTCAAGTCGCAGTTCGGCAGCAGCGCGGCGGCGTGGCGCGGGAAGAAGCCGATCCAGCGCAACGCGATCGCGGCGCTCGGCAATTTCCGCGACCGCCAGGCCGTCCCGGCCTTGGAAGGGCTGCTGCGCGCGGATGAGCGGCCGGATATCCGCGCCGCCGCGGCTTGGGCGCTCGGCCAGATCGGCGGGCCGGACGCCAAGCGCATATTGAAGGCGGCGCTAAGCCGCGAGGAGGAACCGAAGGTGAAGGAAGCTGTGATGCAAGCGCAGGAGCGCGCCGAAGCTCAGCAAGAGCCGCTGTATGTGCAGGAGATGGAGAGCCCGCTCGGGCCGTTGACATTGGCCGCGACCGCGACCGGATTGTTCGCGATCGAGTTCGGGGACGCGCTGTCGGCGGCGGAAGGGCTCCAGCGGCGGGCCGCCCGCAGCTACGGCCGCGCCGTCCTGCAGCGCCATCCGGAGCGGCTGCAGGAGGCCAAGCGGCAGTTGGAGGAGTATTTCGCGGGAACGCGCCGCGAGTTCGATCTGACGCTCGATATCCAAGGGACGCCGTTCCAGCGGCAGGTATGGCAAGCCTTGGCCGAGATCCCATACGGGGAGACCCGGTCCTACAAGCAGATTGCGGAAGCGATCGGGAATCCGGGGGCGGTGCGGGCCGTCGGCGGAGCGAATAATCGCAATCCGCTCTCCATTATCGTGCCCTGCCACCGCGTGATCGGAGCCGACGGCAAGCTGGTCGGGTATGGCGGCGGCATGGACAAGAAAATCACCCTGCTCCGTCTCGAGGGCATTCCTTGCGGGCCATGAGCCGCAGGGCGAATCCAGGACAGATTCCATTCGTTTGTCATATTGGAAGGGACATGCTATCATAATGGCGGACGAGTTCCGCGAAGCCATGCCTTCTCACGGATAGATCGAAGTGAGTGTTCAAAAGCCGGGCTTCCTCGAAAGTCGGTTTTTGAATGACCTCATCTAACTAATTTTTTGTTGGGGTGACCATAAGCAGATGATTTGGGTTGTAGGGATTATCGCACTCATTGTGGGTGTCATTATCGGCTTTGCCGGAGGGGTGTTCTACCTGCGCAAACAGATGGAGAAGATGCAATCGGATCCGCAAATGCTTCAAAAGATGGCAAAGCAAATGGGCTACAATTTGAATGCGAAGCAGATGCAGCAAGCTCAGAAAATGATGCAAAAAAATAAGAGAAAATGAAATAACGGAACGGCCCGCGTCCATGGGCACGTTAGGCGGGAGGAGGCACGATTATGGCTGGCTTGAAAGACTATGTCAATTCAAAAGTCGGGGAGAATCGCGAGAAGATCGAACATCACGTAAAAGAAATTTTAAGGCTGATCGGCGAGGATGTCGATCGGGAAGGCCTGAAGGAGACGCCGGCGCGTGTCACCCGCATGTACGAAGAGATCTTCGGCGGGTATGAGGTCGACCCGCGCGACGTGCTCGGGGTGACCTTCGACGAAGCCCATGAGGAGCTCGTCATCGTCAAGGACATTACGTATTACAGCTTGTGCGAGCATCATATGGCGCCGTTCTTCGGCAAGGTGCATATCGGCTATATTCCAAGCGGACAGGTGGCCGGCCTGAGCAAGCTGGCGCGGCTGGTCGAAGCGGTCACGCGCCGTCTGCAGGTGCAGGAACGGGTCACATCGGAAATCGCGGATATTATGGAAGAAGTGTTGAAGCCGCACGGCGTGATGGTGGTCGTCGAGGGCGAGCATTTGTGCATGTGTTCCCGCGGCGTCAAGAAGCCTGGCAGCAAGACGGTTACGATGTCGACGCGGGGCAGCTTCAAGAGCGATGCGGCGCAGCGCGCGGAATTTTTGTCACTGATTAAGCAGTAAATTGGTGCTTTAGGGTTTGAGCAGAACCAATGGAACCCGTTCCGGGCAAAGGGGCGGGTTTTTTGCTTGGCTTGTAGCAAAGGTTGAGAGGGACGAGGCGTTTTTTGGATTAAGGCGCGCTTGCGGCAGAGCGCAGCATGGAAGAGGAGGACGAAGGAAATTCTATGGCAAAGACGGATGTAGAACAGACGGAACGCAACGAAGAAGCGGTGGAGTTAACCGAAGAGCAGGCGGAATGGCATCGCCTCTATGAAGCGGCGGCGGCTTTCAAGAAGCAAGGAAGCTGGAAGTGGGTGTCCGACTCCGAAATCTTCGGCGTATGCAACCCGGAGGATGGAGAGGTCGGCTACTGCACCATTATGGGATCGAACGAAGAGCTGTTCGGCCTGGCCGTTTTCCGCGGCGGCGAAGGGCTGGAGAGCCTGCGGGACATGATGCTGGAGCAGGACGATCATTATGCTTGGCTGAACCGGCAAAAATGCATGATGGTGACGTTCGAGGACCGGACCGATCTGGACAAGCAGGATCTGGCGCAAATCAAAGAGCTTGGCTTCCGCTTCCGCGGCCGCAACGCCTGGCCGCTGTTCCGGGCCTATGACCCGGGGCTTGTACCATGGACGCTTGACCGGAAGCAGGTCCGCTTCCTGACGAACGCCTTGGAGCAAGCGGTGGAGCTGGCCGCCCGATGCAAGAAGGACGAGCGGCTGCTCGTGCCGCCGGTCTCCGGCCAACTGTTGGTCCGCGCGCAGGAGAACGGGGAATGGAGCGAAGGCTGGCGCGATCCCGAATTCGTCCTGAAGCGCCCGGCGAAGTATGAATACAGCGACGATGCGAAGCTGACGGACCTGGTGCGCCGCATTCCGGAGAAGCGGGGGCAGTGGGAGACCGATTATTTCTTCGCTCCCGTCGCGGTGCAGGGCGAGGCGGAGCGGCCGTATTACCCGCGGCTCTGCCTGTGGGTGGATCGGCAGACCCGCAGCGCGGTCGGCTTCCATGTCGCTTATGAAGGGAATTACGAGCAGGAATTCATTGATCATATGATTAAGCTAATCGAGGAGAAAGGGGCGCGCCCGCAAAAGCTCATTATCCGGTCGAACGAAGGCCTGGATCTGTTCGAGAAGACGGCGCAGCGCCTGAAAATCAAAATCGAACGCGAGCCGCGCCTCATCTATCTGGAGGAGGCCCAGGCGGATCTGTTCGATTATTTCGCGCAGCACGAAGCTTGATTGCCATACCGGGCGTTCTTGCAGGATGCTCGGCACCCAATGGGAGTGTCTCATAGGCATTGCAAAATGATTGAGGTGACGAGTTAACAGAGAATGTGGATGCGGGAAAAACGGCGGAGGAGGATGAAGCAGTGAAATGCTGCGTGGATACAGCAATTTCTGCTCTTTCAGCCGCTATTTGATGAAATTCCTGCAAAAATACATTATTTTCACACTAGCGTTGCATCGAGCGGTTAGTTCATAATCTAATTTCAATTAACATCAATATATGATATATATTTACATTTGCGATGTCCGCGCTAAGTCTAAAAAAGTCGAGCTGGAAACAGACCCTACGCGTTATCCATTATATGTAAAAATCGTTTTCGTTTGTCATTACGTCACAATCAGTCTCGGTTTCATCGACTTTGTTGCCTTTTTCGGACGTCTCCCATTTCGCTTTGGTCGACCTCTAGATGTTCGAGTCGGCTTGCGGTTGAGTGCAGCGATCAAATTTTCCCATGGTTTTTCCGCATAGATGCGAATCAACTGGAGGAGGTCCCATGTCGACTTTTTACAGTCCAGTGTTAATTTAGGGCTTGCTGAACAATCATTTTTCTAAGGTTTTACAAGGATTTCTGGACTCTAACTCGAAATAAAATGCAAGGAAAATGCGAATTTCTTGCAAAAAATCGTGCACGTGGAGTGAACCAACATGTATCGTAGAACCGAAAGCCAGCTTCAGTTGTTCGAAGATTTCTACTTGCCGTTTGGCGGTAAATTAAATAAGGAGAACCGTTGGGTTCAACTGGCCGCTATCATCCCGTGGTGGCGGGCAGAAGAATTCTACGCGAAGTCGTTCAAGAAATCAATGCGCGGTCAGATCCCTTTGTCTGTTCGTATGGCTTTGGGAGCGCTGTACATTCAGGAACGTATGCAGCTCGATGATCGAGAGACGGTCCAGCAGATCGCCGAAAATCCGTACTACCAGTACTTCCTTGGGCTGCCGGCGTTCCAAGATAAGCCTCCGTTCCATCACTCGCTGTTGACCCATTTCCGCAAGCGATTGGGTGCGGATGTCATTGAACGAATCAACGATTGGATTTTGGAAGAGGACGCAGAGCGAAAGAAACAGGAACAAAACAAGAGCGATCCTCAAGATCCTCCAGGCAGCGGCCATGGCTCTGATGGAACATCCGTTAATGAAGACGGCAAAAGCAAAGAGAAACCATGCAACAAAGGCACCTTGATGCTCGACGCGACCTGCGCACCGGCCGACATCTCGTATCCGACCGATTTGAAATTATTGAACGAGGCGCGGGAAAAACTCGAAGCGATCATCGATGTTCTGCACGAGCCTTTCGTCGGGAAGGCCAAGAAACCGAGAACGTATCGTCAAACCGCCCGCAAATGCTACCTCGAGATCGCCAAGAAACGGCGAACGGGTGCCAAATCCATCCGGAAAGCGGTTGGCAAACAGCTTCGTTATGTTTCGCGTAATCTTGGCATCATCGAAATGCTGGCAGCGAAAAGCAGCTTGAATCAACTGGGTTCGCAGCAGTATCGGCAATTGCTCGTCATTTCCGAGCTGTATCGTCAACAGCAAGAGATGTACGACAAACGGACACACTCGGTGGAAGATCGAATCGTCAGTCTTTCCCAACCGCATGTACGGCCGATTGTCCGCGGGAAAGTGAATGCTCCCGTCGAGTTTGGAGCAAAGCTGGCGATCAGTCTGGTGGATGGTTACGCTCGGATGGAGAAGCTGTCCTGGGATAACTTCAACGAAAGCATGACACTGAAAGCTTCCGTGGAGTCGTTCGTCCAGCGATATGGATGTTATCCGGAAGCCATTCTAGCCGACCAAATCTACCGAAACCGGGAGAACCTTCGCTATTGTAAGGAGCACGGCATCCGTCTGAGTGGTCCAAACTTAGGACGTCCGAAGAAAGAAGCGGAACCAGAACGGAACCAGGCCAGACAGGATGCTTCAATGCGTAACGCGATCGAAGGAAAATTCGGAGAAGGCAAACGCTCCTACGGACTGGGGCGTATTCGAGCACGCCTTCGAGAGACAAGCGAAACGGTCATTGCTCTGCAACTGCTTGTTATGAATCTCGAACGCAAGCTGCGCGTTCTCTTTTTGCCGATTTTCAGACTGCTGCTGAATCTGTGCCGTCAGCCTCTGTGGCCTAAAAGGCAATATGTTCAGCAAGCCCTAATTTAATCAGCAAACAGAGAGCATACGCGATTAAAGCAATATACATTTGGTTCCAAATCGCTTCGGCCGTATAACCGTGGGGTTTTACCAATCGAATATGCTGCTTGACCCATTTAAAAAACAACTCAATATGCCAGCGATTTCGATAAATCTCGGCAATTTGATGTGCGGATAAGTCAAATCGATTCGTTACAATTCGATAGGTACGCCCTTGGTCATCCTTAAACTCAATCAAACGCAGAACCGCTGGCAGCTCCGGCATCGTCACATCAGCATCAAGGATAAACCCATTCTGCCTTTTGGGGAGGTCTCTTTTTCTGATGATCGTTAACCGGCTCTTTTGCTTGACGCGGCAAACAAATTTAATCTTATCCTCTACCCATTTCTGAAAATGGTCGTATACCTGGTATCCTCGGTCCATCACGTAGGTCGCATCTTTATCCACTGTAAATTCCAACACGACTTCATGATCGGCTACATCTTTGGTTGAAGCGACGATCTTGTCTGGATACATCGTTTTGGAGTCCGCAACGACCAAGGAGGTGTGCATCTTCACGCCATGGCTACTTTTGGAACAATAGGACCATTTCGCGAGAATGGGAGGTAGTGTAATTCCCGATGAATCGATTAGCTTGAGTTTCCCAATACCAGGCGTAATGCCGCGTTTCCCTTTTGTAAGTTGCTTGATTCGATCAATGAGCGAGAAAAAGAGCGTCTGAAGATACTCCATAGGCAGCCGTTTCAGCTTCCGCGATAGTTGAGAAGCGCTTATGCTCTTGAGACCCAGAAGATCTTGAAATTCAGGATTAGCCGCTACATGCTCTGACATGACTTTGTATGAGTCTCGTTGCTGAAGCTGTGCCTCTACAAATAAGAGTGTCGAAGAGCCGACAAACAGCTTTTGGGCCCGGTAATCCAATGACTCGTGTCGAGTAGAATGGACATGTAACCATTTTAGGCATTGACAAATGACGTTATGATTCGGTACGTTATCCATAAGAAATCTCCTTTGTTGAGGCGTTTTATGGATAACGTTAGGGTAACTCAACAATAGGAGATTTCTTTATTTTTGTCCATGAATATAGTTCAATAAGTTACAAATATAGAGACTTATGGGATAGAAATTTTCGTAAAAAGATTGATGCAACGCTAGTGTTATTTTCAACGATTTTTTCTTTTATCGATTGGATAGTCAGAAATTGATGCCGTTTTGCAGGATTCCCTGTAACGGAGTCCACGTCATAAAGGAAAGGTGAATTTTTGCAGTTTTTCGGCGAGTCGAGCTTTGAGAATCAAGGGGGGACTGTCTCACTGTAGTGAAATACTACTTTTGGGACATCCCCGTTTTTTTGGTTGAGGCGGGATATTGGGCCAGGCATCTTTTTACTTCGCATACATCCATTGACGGAAATAGGCCCAGTCGCTACAATGTAGAGAATTGAATAGGATAGTCTTCGTATAATTTTGGAAATATGGTCCAACCGTCTCTACCAAACTACCGTAAATAGTTTGACTACGAGGAAGAGAATGCCTGCCGCGGAGGATGGATCCCCGCTGGGACAGGCTGTTCTTGATCCTTGCCGTCAAACTCTAGTTGCTGGACTAGAGTTTTTTTGTTGTACTCGGATCGCGCTAGTATCCTACAAAAAGCAAAGGAATGTGAAATCGTATGAATTGGAGCAAGCAACATTTGAGCAAGCGGATTGCCGCAGCCGCCAGAACGGCGCCTGCCGACCTCGTCATCACGAACGGGAAAATCGTCGATGTCTTCAATCTCGAGATTATCGAAGGGGATGTCGCGATTGTGGACGGCATCATCGCAGGCATTGGCGGCAGCTATGAAGGCGCCCGCGTCATCGATGCGGAGGGACGCTACATCGCCCCGTCCTTCATCGACACGCATGTTCATATCGAATCCGCCATGGTTACGCCGGCCGAATTCGCTCGCGTCGTCCTTCCTCACGGCGTCACGTCCGTCATCGCCGATCCGCATGAGATCGCGAATGTGTCAGGGGCGGACGGCATTCAATATATGCTGGACGCTTCCGAGAATTTGCCGCTGGACGTATACGTCATGCTCCCGTCCTGCGTTCCGTGCACGCCGTTCGAGCATGCCGGAGCGACGCTCGATGCGGCCAGCCTGGAGGCATTCTATCCCCACCCCCGGGTATTGGGCTTGGCCGAGGTGATGGATTACCCTTCCGTGCGGCGCGGCGATGACGGCATGCTGGATAAATTGGTGTCCTCGCATCGGCACGGCGGACGGATTGACGGTCACGGCGCCGGGTTGGATGAAGAGGCCATCAATGTGTACCGGGCGGTCGGCATTCGCAACGATCATGAGTGCGTCACGGCCGAGGAAGCCAAGGCGCGGCTGCGGCGCGGCATGTATGTCATGATTCGCGAAGGCTCGGTCGCCAAGGATGTCGAAGCGCTCATCCCGGCCGTGACCGCCAGCAACGCGCGCCGCTGCGTGTTCTGCACCGATGACAAGCATTTGGACGAGCTGCTGCAGGAGGGCAGCGTCGATCATAACGCGCGTCTGGCCATTCGCTGCGGGCTTGATCCGCTGCAGTCGATCCAGATGGCATCCCTGAATGCCGCCGAATGCTACGGATTGCCGGCCAAAGGCGCGATCGCTCCCGGGTACGAGGCGGACTTCTTGCTGCTCGACGATCTGGAGCGCCTGACGATTGCCCAAGTGTACAAAGCCGGCAGGCTGGTGGGCGAGAACGGCCAATATACCGGACCGCAGCCGCAAGCCGCCGAAATCCCGGCCAAGCTGTTGAAGACGGTCAACCTGCCCGAGATAACGGAGCGGGATCTGCAAATCCGGCTGCAGGGGGAGCGCCGCTGCCATATTATCGGCATCAATCCGAACAGCCTCATCACGACGCGTCTCGTGGAGGAGGTCGATGTGGAGGATGGCTGCTTCCGTCCTTCCGTGGCCAAGGACCATTTGAAGATCGCCGTGTTGGAGCGGCATCATCATACCGGATGCATCGGACTGGGTATCGTCAAGGGATTCGGCATTCAATGCGGAGCGATCGCCTCCACCGTGGCGCATGATTCGCACAACCTCGTCGTGGCCGGCAGCAATGATCGGGATATGCTGACCGCCATCCAAGCGCTGCGCGACATGGAGGGCGGATTGGTCGTCGCAAGCGATGGAGCCGTGCTCGCGGCGATCGAGCTTCGGGTGGCAGGCTTAATGTCGACCGGCGATTATGCCGAGGTGCTCCGTCATATGGAACAGATCCGCCAGGCTATGGCGCGGATTGGCGCATCCAGCGAGTTCAATTCTTTCGTTACGCTGTCGTTCCTATGCTTGCCTGTGATACCCGAACTGAAGCTGACGGATATGGGCTTATTCGAATTCGCCGCCTTCAAGCATATTCCGGTCGCGGAGGAGAGCCGCGCCGCGGAATCCGCAGCGCGTTGAGGATACTGCAGGCTCCAACCTCCCTTCATCGATCATAAGGAAAACTTCGTAATAAGTTCGGAAGCTCCGAATTCACCGCAATAAAAAAGACCGGGGGAAATTCTCTCCTCCGGTCGTTCTCTTCTTGAAAACATCACCAAAATTAGGTTATCTATGTAATATAAAGCATGCTTAGCACCTTGTCCAACGCTTGCAGCCGCATCCATCCTATGGTACGATATCAGGTGCGGCATAAGTTTATGATGAACAAATATATTCTTATCCAAATATATAATATCATAACGCACGGGGTGTTGTCAACTGGTTAAGCAACCCGGTGCCGCAAAATCGTAATCTATATCAAAGCGGGTGATAAGATGGACCCGAAACATCGGGAGTGGCAGTTGGAGGAAGCTCGGGCTGTCGAGGTAATGGAGAAAATTGAGCAGCGCATCGTTCCGCTGCAGGAAGAGATGGGCGCGGTCAAGCGGGAAGTCGTGGATATCCGGCGCGAGTTCTGGGACGACGTCAAGGTCAATCTGGATGACGCGAATGAGGCCATCGAGACGCATGCCAGCTTGAAGCAGCAGGCGGAGGTATTGGCGGAGCGTGAGCGCAGGCATCTTCATGCCGCCCAGCAGCTTGATGTGTGGAGGCGGATGGCGCGGTCCCCTTATTTTGCGCGGATTGATTTCCGGGAAGAGGGGGAAGCGGAGGCAGAGCGAGTGTATATCGGGATCGGCTCGTTCCGGGACAAGGACGACAACTTCCTCGTCTATGACTGGCGGGCGCCCGTGTCCAGCCTGTATTATGACTATTCGCCGGGCCCGGCCCACTATGAGACGCCGATCGGCCGCCTGTCGGGGGAGATGGGGCTCAAGCGCCAATTCATCATCACGGACGGCCGCTTCCGGGGCATGTTCGATACGGGGCTTACGATTGGCGACGAGCTGCTGCGGGAGATTCTCAGCCGCCCGTCCAGCGCCCATATGAAGAGCATCGTCGCGACGATCCAGCGGGAGCAGAACCGCATCATCCGCAACGAGCAGAAGCGGCTCATGATCGTCACCGGCCCGGCGGGCAGCGGCAAGACGTCGACCGCTCTCCAGCGGATTGCGTACTTGCTGTACCGGTATCGGGATACGCTGCAGGCCGATGAGATCGTGCTGTTCTCGCCGAATCCGATGTTCAACCGCTATGTCTCGACCGTCCTGCCGGAATTGGGGGAACGGAACATGCGGCAGACGACGTATCAGGAGTACGTGGAGCACCGGTTGGCCGACTCCTTCCGTCTGGAGCACCCGGCAGAACAGATGGAATATGCGCTGAGCGCCGGGGATGAACCGGAATACGCGGCGCGGATGGAAGGGATTCGTTATAAAGCGGGGGCGGCTTTCTTCCGGCTGCTCGGGCGCTATGTGGAGCGGCTCGGACAGGAAGGCATGCGGTTCCGCGATCTTCGCTTCCAGGATCGGACGCTCGTATCGGGGGAAGCGATGCTGCGGCATTTTTATGAGCTGGATGCGTCCCTGTCGATCCCGAACCGGCTGAGCCAGCTGGCGGAATGGCTGCGGGGCGAGCTGGTCGCCGCCGCGCGCCGGGAGCGGAAGGCGGACTGGGTGGAGGAAGAGATCGAGCTGCTCGACAATGAGGATTATGTGAGGGCGTTCCAGGAGCTGCAGCGCCGGCAAAGATATACGGAGGAGACATTCGATGACTTCGATCGCGAACGCGAATGGCTGGCCCGCCAGATCGTGAATGAGCGCTTCAAGCCGCTTCGCGCGGACATCAAGCGATTCCGCTTCGTCGATATGCCAGCCATCTACACGCAATTATTCGCCAGTCCGGACATAGCGGCCAGCCTGGCCGGAAAAGAAGGGCTGCCTGAGCGCTGGGCCGACATCTGCGCCCTGACGGCCGAACGGGTGCGCCGGGGCGAGATGTCCGTAGAGGATGCCACGCCTTACTTGTATTTGAATGAATGTCTGGAAGGCTTCCATACGAATACGTCGATCCGGCATGTCTTCGTGGACGAAGGCCAGGATTACGGGGTCTTCCAGCTCCATTTCCTCAAGCGCCTGTTCCCTCGGGCCCGGTTCACGGTGCTGGGGGATGAGGATCAGGCGATTTACCCGCATGCCGAAGGAGCGGCGGCGGTGCCGCTGCCGGCGTTGGCGGAAGTGTTCCCGGCCGAGGAGACGGAGTCGTTCCAATTGACCCGAAGCTATCGATCGACCCGGCCGATCATGGAGCTGGCCCGCCGCATCATTCCGGGCGGCGAGCGGATCGATACGTTCGTGCGCGAAGGTCCGGCGCCGACGCTGACGGGATTGCAGGACAGGGAGGAATTGCATGCTCAGGTTGCCGCGCGGATGCGCGAGCTGCTCGCCGCCGGGCACCGCAATGTCGCTCTGCTCTGCACGACCGCTCGGGAGAGCCGCGAGGCGTACGAGGCCTTGAAGGATCTTGTGCCGCTGCGGCTCGTTCACCAGGAGACGGTCACCTTCGAAGCCGGCGCGCTGGTTATTCCGTCGTATCTGGCCAAGGGCGTCGAGTTCGATGCCGTCGTGCTGTATAATGCATCTGACGAAGGGTACGGCCGGGAGAGCGAGCGCAAGCTGCTGTATGTGGCGTGCACGCGGGCGATGCATGAGCTCCATGTCTACTATACGGGGCGGCCGAGTCCTTGGCTGGAAGCCGCGCTTGCGGAAGCGGACGAAGGGCAGGAACAGGCCTGAGTCGGGAGCCGGATTGGCGATCGATTCGGAAGAAAATAGAAGCTGCCTTGCGCTGCATGGGATCGACGTAGCAGGTCCATGCGGCGCGGGCGGCAGCTTTTTTTGTACATAGGGAAGGAGGGGGGAAGGCTAGTGATGGGGCTGATTATCATCGTGCTGCTGGTGTGCAGTCTGCTGCTTCTGCTGCGGATCAACTCGAATCGAAGCTTCCCCGGAGGGACAAGGTGGAGGAGGCGGTGAAGCGGGCCAAGGAACGCTACAATCTGGATTAAGGGAGAGGGGCGGCGCGCCGTTCCTATCGGTGTGCGGCAGGTCTCCGCCAGCGGCTCCAGCAGAGGGATGATACGCACGAACGAGTTCGCTTGCGGGAACGGCCCGCCTTCCGGCTCTGCGATGGCCGGGGCCTCCCCGGTGACATCTTTTTTCCGCAGCCGGCCCGCCGCCATCTCCTTCATTCCCCCTGGAGCTTCCTGTGTTCACGGAATCATCCCCGTTCCGGCCTTATTCTTCGAGTTGATAATTCATGACCAGCACCTCGTCCACCGCGCCGCGGGCGGTCGCCTTGGAGTTGATATTGCGCCGGGCCTGCACGATATGGAGCGGGAAGCCGTCGTACAGCTCGCGAATATAGTCTGTCGCATGGTTCGACAGCATCACATAGACGCCGCGTCCGTCCAGCTCGCGGAACAGGTTGGCCAGCCGCAGCTGCTCGTCCCGCCCGAAGCCGTCCTTCGCATAGGAGGTGAAGGCAGCCGTCTTGGTCAAGACGTCGTATGGCGGATCGAAGTAGACGAAGTCTCCCGGTTGCGCTGATTCCACGGCCTGCTCGAAGTCGCCGACGGTCATGGCGATATCCGCCGATTGGAAATAGGACGCCAAGGAGCGGATCGTCTCTTCCTGGACGATATCCGGCTGCTTGTAGCGCCCGAAGGGAACGTTGTTCTGTCCCTTGGCGTTGACCCGGTACAGGCCGTTATAGCATGTCCGGTTCAAATAGACGAGACGGGCGGCCCGGGTAACGGCGTCCATCTGCGCGTATTCCTCCGGATTCCGATCCCAGGAGCGGACTTCATAGTAATAGCTCTCTTCGTTCCGGTGAACCCGGAGCGCATCGATAAGCGCTTCCTGGTCGCGGCGAATCGTCTCGTACAGATTGATCAGCTCGCCGTTCACGTCGTTGATGAAGGCGCGCGGCGGCATCAGATCGAACAGCAGCGCGGCGCCCCCGATGAACGGCTCGAAATAGGCCGCCTGCGACCAGTCGAGGCGCGGCAGACGGCGGCGGATGTCGGGGAGCAGTTGGCGCTTGCCTCCCGCCCATTTGAGTATCGGTTTCAACATTGCCCTTCACCCCTGTCGGTTATCTGCGTCGTGAGGACTTGCTCGCCCGCAGGCGGGGCAGTCTCTCCTCACGCAAAAAAAAGGCGGCCTGAAGGCCGCACGTAAGTTCGCGTATCCTCTTCTATTGTACTCAACGGGAGGGAGAAGACGCAATATCGAAAATGCGGCCGTATACGGCTTCCCGGGGAATTAGGAAAGCGCGCCTGCATTAATAGGGCTTCCATACCAGGGTGCGCGCCGCCTGGAACCGCTCATCGACCGCGGGCCAATTGACGACATGCCACCAATCCTCGATATATTTGGCCCGCTCGTCCTTGTGTTTCAAATAGTAGGCGTGCTCCCATACATCGATCGGCAGGAGCGGGATGACGTCCCACTGCGACAGATTCTGATGCTTCTCCGCCTGCAAAATCTCCAAGCGGCGGCTGCGCGGGCTCCAGACCAGAATCGTCCAGCCGCCGCCCTCCACCTTCTCTGCGGCTTTGGAGAAATGCATTTTGAACGCCTTGAAGCTTCCGAAATCCCGCGTAATCTGGTCGAGCAGCTCCCCGGTCGGCTGGCCGCCGCCAACCGGATTCATCGTATTCCAGAAAATCGTGTGCAAATAGTGGCCCGCTCCGTGGAACGCAAGCTCTCTCTCCCAGTGCTTCACCAGATCGAAGCGGCCGGTGCGCCGCGCTTCCGCCAATGCGCGCTCGGCCTGGTTCAAGCCGTCGACATAGCTCTGATGGTGCTTGTCGTGATGCACCCGCATCGTCGTCTCGTCGATATACGGCTCCAATGCATCATACGGATACGGCAATGGCGGCAGCGTATGGCCGCCGATCGGGACGGAGTCGGGCTCCGCCCGCAGATAGTACTCCGGCACCGGCGGCTGATGCTGAGGGTGGCCGGGCGGCCATCCGCCCGTCGGGGCATACGGCAGATCCCGGCACGATGCGCTGCCGAAGGAGGCGTCTTCCGGTCCGGTCCGGGCTTCGCCCTGCTCCTGGACCGACTCAACCTGCTGAACCCCATGAGACGCTTGCGGTGCTTGGGCCGTCTGGGGCGTCTGAGCCGTACCGATGTAAGCCAGAATGCCCGAAGCTGGCGATGGCGGTGCGGTTGCCTCCGGACCGTGGGAGCTCTCCTCGGGTTCCCTGTCATAGGCTGTCAAGGGATATTCCGCTTCCGCCGGCGCATCGGAGCTGCTGCCGCTATCGAAGGATAGGGCTTCGTGGATGAACGCCTTCGGCTGCACGGCGTGCCCGGGTTGCGCGGCATGCCCGCCCGGAACGTCCGGCGAAGTGAAGGAAGACAGCGGTTTCTCTTTCAGGGCGTGCACGACGTTCAGGAAATAGATTGATTCATCGGCGATATGATCGAATACGATCGGGGCTAGCGGCACGGTCTGCACCGCGCGGCTGTACTGCTTCATCGTCTCCAGATGCTTCACGAACTGCTCGGATTGATAGACGGATGCCTTGAGCAGCAGCTCGATCTTGTGCATCGTATCGGGAGAGGTGCTTCCTCCTTGCGACAGAATGAACTGGAGCCAGGCCGAGGCCGCTTCCTCGGTCTTGGTGAAGACCGGCTGCCATTCCCGGAGCACTTGAACATATTCCGGCTCAAGCTGCGGCACGATGGCAAGAATGACCTCGATGTGCTCGCGCTCTTGTTTTTTCCAAAATACGATCTCTTCGAGCACGCGGACGGGCATCAGTGCCCCATATATGTATTCCAACGAGCGTCCCTCCTTTACATGTCAATGCAGACTCGCATCCATAACCTCTTGTATCTATATAAATTGAATTAAAGTTTTAGAGAATTATGGTAAGGAATTTCATACCTGCATGTCGAATGAATAAAGGACCACAAAAAGACAGGTAGGGAGTAGAACATGGAAAACCCAACGAAGCTTGACGAAGTGAAGCAAGCCATGAGAAAAGCAAAGGATCGCCGAATGTACGAGCGCTACCAGGCATTATATTTACATCTCCAAGGGGCTCCGGTAAAAGAGATTGCCCATACGTTGGACCGAAGCGTTCAAACGGTAAAGGCATATATCAAGGCTTATGATCAGGGCGGACTTTCCGGACTGCAAATGAATCATTCGCCGGGCGCGCCTGTTCGCTTAACAAAAGAGCAGCAGGAAAAGCTGAAGCAGACCATAGCTCATTGTGTTCCTCATGAGGTGGGCTTTACCGCTCGCCATAACTGGACGCTGGAACTGATTGCAGCCTTTATTAAGCGTGAATTTGGGCAAACGTATTCGCTTCGCGGGGTCTCGAAGATGATGCACCGCCAAGGGTTAAGCTACACCAAACCGACATACACTTTAGCTGCAGCAGACGAGGAGAAGCAACGCCAGTTCTCGGAAACCATTTTTCCTGCGTTAAAAAAAGACTGATGAATGATGAGATCGACCATTTGCTATTTGAAGATGAGTCCATGATCCGTGACTACCAAGCCATTCAAAAAACATGGTTTCTTAGGGGCAAACAGCGAATGATTCGAACGGCAGGCAAACACCGTGGAGTCAAGCTGCTGGCCACGCTTGACTATTCCACCGGCAAGGTGGTTTGGCAGGAAGACGAGCAATACACAGCCGAGACCTTTTTGAGTTTTCTCCAAAAGGTTGTTGCTCACTATCCTGCAGGCAAAATCGTCATCGTGTTAGATAATGCTCGCATTCATCATGCCAAGCTGCTCCGGCCGTTTTTGGACGAAATGAAAAGGCGGCTTGAACTTGTTTTCCTGCCCCCTTACAGCCCTCAACTCAATATTGTTGAAGGGCTATGGAAATGGCTGAAGTCCGATGTCATTAACAATGTGTTCTATCACACGGTTGCCGATATTCGCAAGAATGTCCTGCAGTTTATGAACGAGATCATGAAATCTCCATGGTCCATTATTGATCGCCTGTGTATTAGGTTCTAGTTGAATGGTTCAATAGTTCAACTTATATAGCCTATTCCGCCGACAGGTTGGCCTATGCTTCTCCCGCTGCCCCGGCGAAGCGCAAAAAACCCGCAAGCCATAAGGCTTACGGGCGGGCGATGATCGATGCGGCATCGGCGCGGTAGGCTGCGCTCAGAAATGCGGCGGCCTTGCCGAGGTAGTCTTTGCGGTGCGTGCGGTAGATAAGCTCATGCTGCACATTAGGGACGATCCAGGATTCCGACAGCTTGTTGCTCTGACGAGCCGCAATCTGCTCGGCAATCTCGTACGGCGCCTTCGTATCCGCGGTTCCGTGAATGATAAGCGTCGGCATCTCGTAGCTGGTGGCCTTCACTTCGTTGTACGGAATCTGCGCCAGGCTGGTGCCGTTCAGCGCCGGGAAGAAGAAGCGAAGCAGATCGAGCGACGGATGCTTCGGCAGCGGCACGTACTGCTTCAGATTGTGGTACAGCGTATCCGGCTCCAGCAGGAAGGTGCTGTCCAAAATCATCGCGTCGATGTCCTCGGTCAACAGCGCGGCCTGGAGGGCGGTGCCGGCTCCCATCGAGAAGCCCCAGACGACGATGTGGGAGGCCCCCCGTTCCTTGGCTAGGTTCACGGCGCCAAGCAGCTGCTCCTTCTCCAGCTTGCCCCCGGTGGCGGTGGTCTTGTGCTGCTCCGAGGCGAAGCCGTAATCGAACATGATGACGTTATAGTCAAGCCGGTGGGCGAACTGGGCCAGATCGTACATCGGCACCCAATATTCCTCGCGGTTCGCGCCATAGCCGTGGCTGAAAATGATCGTGCGTGACGAAGCGGTGTCCGAAGGAATATACCAGCCGTCGACGAGCGTATGGCCGTCGGCCGCCGGAAAGGTCACCGTCTCGTAAGGCATTCCCTTGGCCTCCATCGGAGTGGAGAAGAGCGGAGGCACCTGCGGATTCGCGAACATCCAGGCGATAAAGCCGTGCAGAGCGAGGAAGATGACCGATGCGGCGAACACCGTCGACAAGGCCAGGGCGATCACAATATGCTTCAGGCGGATGCGGCGTGCGGCCGCAGGCGCCAGACCCGAGGGCCCGATCCATTCCGGTTGAAGCGCGGGTGATGTGACGACAGGTGTGCTCATGGGCATGACCTCCTTCTGGATGTGCGGGAAAAGGGAGAAAAACTCGCAAAGCGAGGTATCGACATAAACTGACATTAACTAGAACGAAAGTCTTGGTTAGGGTCAAATGATAGCTTGATAGTGAAAGCGTTTCATTTGCTCTGAAATGTACTACTATCGTATGCCGCGATCCGCATAACGTCAATAAAAGTGCGTGATTTGTAAGGTGTTTGTAATCGTCCCGTAATATTGCAATCCGGGTGTAAAAAATGTCGAAATTAGGGACGTTGGTCGGGGAGGCGATCGGCGGTCCGTCCCTTTACGGCATCGGAAAAGCGGGTTATACTAGATGTAACGTAGTTTCACTCAATGGAACGGAAAGAGGGAGATGACGTGGAGGAACGAGGGAAATTAACCGTCCGTGCCGTGGAACGGGCGCTCGATATTTTGATGTGCTTCACGGAGCAGTATGAGATGAGCTTGACCGAGCTGGCCGCGCGGGTCAACTTGAATAAGAGCACCGTGCACCGGCTGCTCACGACGCTGGAGGAACGCGGCTTCGTGCTGCGCAACGGCGACAAGTACCGCCTCGGTTACCGGATATGGGAGCTGTCCGCGCACCTGACGCAGGTCGGCGATGCCGCTCAACTGCTGCTTCCCGAGATGGAGGCGCTGCGAGACCGGCTGGGTGAGACGGTCAGTCTGTATGTGCGCGACGGCTCGGACCGGATTCGCATTCAGGCGGTCCAGAGCAATCAGGCGATTCGGCGGGTGGCCCCGGTCGGGGCGCGGCTGCCGCTGTTCGTCGGCGCGTCGAGCAAGGTGCTGCTCGCCTTCGCCGATCCGGCCGAGCGCGAAGCGGCGCTTCGGGATGCCTTCTGGCCGCCCAGCGTGGACAGCGAAGCGTGTATGCGGCAGCTCGATGAGGTGCGCCGCAAAGGGTACGCGGTAAGCATCGAGGAGCGCGAGCCGGGCGCGGCCGCGGTCTCGGTGCCGATATTCGACCGCCACGGCAAGCTGGCGGCGGCCCTGTCGGTCTCCGGCCCGGTCAGCCGGATGTCGCTCGAGACGCTGGAGGCGTATGCGCCGCAGCTGACGGAGGCTGCCAGCCGGATGGCGACGATGCTGCGCTCGATCGGCTAACCTGCTAAATGATATCAACAAATGGCGATGTTGCGTTAATTGCTTCCTATGCCGTAGTGTACGGCGAACTGCACAAGCACACGGGGGTGTCTCACAGGCACTGCAAAATGTGGAGGAGTTAACAGAGAGTGTGAAGGCGGTAAAAACGGCGGCACGCAAACCGGTGGAAGATGGATGAAGCAGTGAAATGCTGCGTGGATGCAGCAATTTCTGCTCATTAAGCCGCTATTTGATGAAATTCCTGCAAAAGTACATTATTTTCATCTATTTTTGTCTATTATTGATTGAATAGTCAGAAATTGATGCTGCTTTGCAGGATTCCCTGTAACGGAGTACACGTCAAAAAGGAAAAGTGTATTTTTCCAGTTTTTCGGCGAGTCGAGCTTTGAGAATCAGAGTAGGCTGTCTCACTGTAGTAAAAACTACTTATGGGGACAGCCTCGTTTTTGTCTATGAATCCAAAGGCAGGCACTGGCCGGTTCTCCGTACCGGGAACCACGAGTGGAGGGAGCAGCCTCTGCTCCGCCCGGTGATGACCTTATCCGGCATGCCGGTGCCGGTATTGGCCAGGCGTCATCCCTTCCAGCTTCTTGAACATCCGGTTGAAGTAAGAGGGCTGATAGCCGACCGATTCCGCGATCTCGTTGATTTTCATATCGGTCGTCAGGAGCAGCTCCTTGCATTTGTTCATCTTGAGCGACGTCAAGTAATCGACATAGTTGGAGCCGGTCATCTGCTTGAAGGCCTTGCTGAGCTGGGATGCGCTCACGCCGGCCTCCGCGGAGACGGTGTCGAGCGACAGGTCGCTCATATAATCTTGGCCGATGCGTTCCAGCATCTCTTCGACCAGCCGCTTCATAGTCGCGCTGTAGCTCTTGTTCAGCGAGGCGATGTACGGCTGGATGATGCGAGCATGGAACCAGGTCAGGCAGGCGCGCGTGTCGCGCAGCCCGTTCAGCTCCTCCTGCAAGCCCGCCGCGTCGAACACCGCATACGGGTTGTGCCCGGCCTGGAGCATGGCCCGGTGAATGTTGCCGACGAGCGGCATCAAGGCCTGGTGGATCAGCCATTCGGCCGCTCCGCCGGCATGGAGGGCGGTGACGAACTGCTCCACCCCTTGCACGGCTTCCTCTTCCAGGCCCATATTGAGGGCGTGAATGATGTCCTGCTCCAGCTCCAGCGGGAATTCGACGCTGCCTGCCGTCCGGGACAGGACATGCTCCGCCTCCAGCAGCTGGCTGCCGGAATCGAAGGCGCGGTGCCGCAGGGCCCGCCGCGCTTGCTCGACCGCATACGGCACGTCAAGCCAGGACGAAGTCGGCACGCTGACGACGATCGTCGCCTCCAGGCGGAGCACATCGCGCAGGGCGCGCAGACATTGATCGCAGAGCTGCTCGATCCGGAGCCTGGATTCGTCCGGCTCCGTTCCCGGCCCCGGCCCCGGCAGGATAAGCACGGCGCCGAAGGAGCCGTCGAGGAAGTTAATCAGGTGGACGTAATCGGCCGCCTGCTCGGACAGCTCCTGCACGATGTTGATGGCCGCGTACGCCATCAGATGCTCATCCCGGTCGGAGAACGGCTCCCGGCCATCCCCCAACGCATGCGGCTGCACGACGACGGCCGCGAAGCGCTTCCCCTCGATATTCACCTGCAGCAGCTTCAGCTTCTCGCGAATCTCCCGCTCGCTCAGGTGCGAAGCCTGACCGGTCACGAACTGGTTGATGAACGCTTCGCGCACGGAAGGAACGGATTGATCGAGGCGGCTCTGCAGCGTCTCGTTCGCGAACCGGTACTGCTTCCATTCCTTCTCGATATAGTCGAGTTCATTGTGGACCGCCGACTCCGGCGTCCGCCAGCCGCCGAGCATCGTGACGACCCGGCGAATCGGCCGGTACATCCGGCGCGAAGCGAACCAGCTCAGCGCGAGCGCGGCCAGCAGGGCGCAGCCCCACAGGACGAGCACGACATGGGTATACGGCCGGGTAGGGGCCGTAATGACCGACAGCGGGGTTCCCGCGATGTAGGTCCACGTTCCGCCCATTTTCTCGAAGAAGACGGCATTGACGAGCAGCGAGTCCCCGCCTTCGATCGGCATCTGCCATGTTCGCGGCGGAGGGAGGCGTCCCGGTTCGGCCGGGGCAGGCTCTTCCCGCAGATGCTCAAGAATGAGCGGCAGCGCCTCCGGATGCTCCGCGGTCTTCGCGGAATGGCCGATCACATGTCCCTCGGCATCCAGCACATACGAGAGGTTGTCCGTATTGGCGAAGATATGCAGCTTCGACGGATTGCTATAGATGACGATCGCGCCGAAGGATGCCGATCCGTTGAACGGGAGCTTGAGAACAATTGCGTGCGGCGCGCCGCCCTTGGCGAACGGGCGCACGAGATCATGCACCCAGTAGATCCCCTTCTCCTCCTGCAGCAGCCGGCCCCAGCGCTCGGCATCCTGCGGATCCTCCAGCGTGCGAAGGCCGAGAGCAGGCTGCAGCACTTTGTTTTGCTTTTGCACGTAGAGGTACACCTGGTCGATCAGCGGATCGGCATTTTCAATCAAGGTCAGCGTATCAAGCAACTGGAGCGTCTCCTCGAATTGAAGCCCGAAATCCATATCCGACACGGACGGCTTGAAATGCGGCTTCACAACCATGTTCAGCGCATATTGGACAAGCTGGGAGAATTGCTCGTCAATCTGCTTCGCCGCATCCCGGAGCGCGTCCTCATTCTTCTGCTGGAACTGGTTCACCATATGCTGGTTCCCGATATATAAATAAGCCGCGCTGATGACCGTCAGCGGAAGACAGGTCAACAGCACAGCCATCGCGACGGTCTTCCAATAAAACACGCCTTTCGAAGACAACAGGCTTATCCATTGCCGTCTCAACGGTTATCCTCCCATCATGCAGCGGATTCGGATCGCGGAAGTCCGGATGCCGTTGTCTTCATCATACTGAATGACCTGCGGATTGAAAAGGCTTCCAATCGAAATTGTCCCGTAGGAAAAGGAGAGAACAAGCCCCGGAGAGGGCCGGAAAAAAAGTGCAACGGCAGGAAATCGGAACGGTCCAAAAAGACGCTGCGCCGGCGCTCCGTCCAGGCAGGACGAGGCTTTTTCGGCCTTGTCCTTCATAACGGCAAAGGGATAAAGCCAGTCTGGAAAAAAAGTCAAATTGCACGGAATGATGACAGCGTTTACATTATCACTACCAAGCCATGAAGCTTCGATTCGAATAGAAAGCGAGGATGACCGATGAGCTCACAGCCAACGAATATCGCCGCCGAGCGAACAGCAGGCCCTGCGCCCCGTGCCCATGCTCGCGCCGGCAAGCGTAAGCTATGGTCCGATCTGAAGCGCGACAAGTATTTATATTTGTTAGCCCTGCCGGGACTGCTGTTTTTTCTGATTTTCAAGTACATTCCGATTACGAATCTGGTCATTGCCTTCCAGGATTACTCTCCGTACTTCGGCGTCACGGGCAGTCCTTGGGTCGGGTTCGAGCATTTCAGCCGCTTTTTCGCCAATGAAGATTTCTATATATTGCTGCGGAATACGCTGGCCATCAGCTTCCTGAATCTTCTCTTCTTTTTTCCGGCGCCGATCATTCTGTCCCTCATGCTGAACGAGGTGCGGAACTCGCTCTTGAAGCGCACGGTGCAGTCGCTTATTTATATTCCGCATTTTCTGTCCTGGGTACTTATTTACGGCTTGACGTTCCTCATGTTCTCCCAATCGGAGGGGCTCATGAACAAGCTGCTCGTCTCGATGGGCAAGGAGACGGTCGACATTTTGTCCAATCCGAATTATTTCTGGGGCCTGCTGACGGCGCAATCGATCTGGAAGGAAGTCGGCTGGGGCACGATTATCTTCCTGGCGGCGATCGCCGGCATCGATCCGCAGCTCTATGAAGCAGCCGTCATGGACGGAGCGGGGCGGATGCGCCGCATCTGGCATATTACGCTGCCGGGCATGCGCAACGTCATCATGATTCTGTTCATTCTTCGCCTGGGCACGATTATGGATACCGGCTTCGAGCAAATTTATCTGATGATGAATTCGGCGGTAACCCATGTCGCCGATGTGTTCGATACGTATGTGTACCGCATCGGGATCAAGCAGGGCGAATTCAGCTACAGCACGGCCATCGGGCTGTTCAAGTCGGTTGTCGGCGTCATTCTCGTCATCACGGCGAACAAGGCGGCGAAGCGGTTCGGTCAGGACAGTCTGTACTAGCTTGTTCAACATCTTCCATGAGAAAAGCAGGAAAGGGGCCGAATGCCATGAGAGAGCAGTGGCGGGATCGGTTGTTCCAGGCGGGCAACGCGACGGTGCTGATTCTGTTCAGTATCGCCGCCGTGTTCCCCATTTACTATACGATTGTGCTGTCGTTCACGGATCCGACGGAATATTATACGCGGCCGTTAATTCTTTTCCCGCAGCAGTGGACGCTGGACGCCTATAAATATTTGCTGTCCAACGGGCTGTTCATGAGCTCGCTCGGAATCAGCGCCTTCCTGGCGACCGCGGGCACGGCGTGCAGCCTCATCGTATCGGGAGGACTCGCTTATGCGCTGTCCCGCAAGCGGCTGCGCTTCCGCAAAGCCATTATGATGATGATTTTAATTACTTTTTTGTTCCAGCCGGGGCTGGTGCCGCTGTACCTGGTCGTCCGCCATCTCGGCCTGATCGACAGCGTCTGGTCGCTGATTTTGCCAAGCTTGACGAGCGCCTGGTATGTGCTGCTGATGAAGGGGTTCTTCGACAGCATCCCGGACAGCCTGGAGGAAGCCGGCCGCATCGACGGCTGCAACGAGATCGGGGTGTTCTGGCGCATTATGCTTCCGCTGTCTTTGCCGGCGCTGGTCGCCTTCGGACTTTTTTTCGCGGTAGGCTACTGGAACACGTACTTCAATGCGCTCATGTTCATCAACGACCAGAGCAAATGGCCGCTGCAGGTGCTCCTGCAGAACATGCTGGTCGATCCGACGGCGATGGGCGGGGGCACGGGCGGCGGCATGGACTTCCATGTGAACCGCCAGATGCCGACCGAGACGCTCAAGATGGCCGCGGTCGTCATTGCGACGCTGCCGATTATGATGGTGTATCCATTCTTGCAGAAGCATTTCGCCAAGGGCGCGATGGTTGGCTCTGTCAAAGAATGACGAAATAAGGATACACAAAAAAGAAGCATGTTCACGTAAAAAAGGAGGGTCCACGATGATTCACAAGCAACCACGAAAGCTGGCTTCCGCGCTGAAAACATCGATGCTCATTCTGCTCGCCTGCTCGCTGCTGCTGACGGCATGCGGCGGCGGAGGCAAGAACGCTTCATCAGGAGGAGACGGTCCGACGAAGATCTCGATGCAGACGTTGAACTATGCGACCGACATGGTCAACAACAGCAGCCCGATCTGGAAAGAGCTCGAGAAGCGCACCAATACGAAGCTGGACATCACTTGGCTCACGCCGACGACGATCGAGGACAAGGTCAATGTTATGCTTGCTTCCGGCGATATGCCGGATGTCGTCTTTGTGGAGTCGCTCAACAACGCGCAGCTCCAAAAAATGATCAAGCAGGGCGTCTTCTGGGATTTGACGCCATTCATCAAGGATTACCCGAACCTGACGGACGGGGTCAAGGCGTCGATGTGGGACGAGACGAAGGTGGATGGCAAAAATTACGTCATTCCGCGCTATTATCCCAGCTTCGGAGGCGGCGCCTTCGCGATGCTCCGCAAAGACTGGCTCGATGTGCTGAACCTGGAGGCGCCGACGTCGCTCGACTCCCTGTTCGATGTGCTGAAGGCGTTCAAGGAGAAGGATCCGAACGGCAACGGACAGGCGGATGAGATTCCGTATGCGGCCTCCCCAAGCTCGATGGCCTTCGTTTACAATATTTACAACGAGACGCAGGGCAACTGGAAGCTGAAGGACGGCAAGCTCGTGCCGATTATTACGGAAGACGACTCGCGCGACGCGTTGCTGTGGATTAAGAAAGCATATGATGCAGGCTTGTTCCCGAAAGATTTCGCCATCTTGAAATTTTCACAAATACTGGATGCGTTCCGCAGCGGCAAGGTCGGCGGCACGGGCCTGTCCATGAACCATGTCTGGGTAACCTGCAAGATGCTGCGCGACATCGACTCGAAGGCGGATCTGTACCCGCTGCCATATCTGGAGAATCCGAATGGCTATAAATATGCGCCATCCGGCGCCTCGTACTACGGCGTATATTTGATTCCGAAGAAGGTACCGGAAGATAAAGTGAAGAAAATTCTCGAGCTGTTCGATTACGGGAACAGTCCGGAAGGGAATATTTTGGCCTATTACGGCCTCAAGGACATCCATTATAAGGAAGAGAACGGGAAAATCGTGACTACGGAGCAGGCGAAAACGGATTTGACGGGAGACGGCAACATGTCGAGCCTTTTCCATCTGATCAGCGACGATATGGCGATCGGGGCCGTCGGCATGCCGGATGACCTGTACGAGCGCAACGTCGAGATCGTGAACGAACGGAAGAAGCATGTCGTGCCGGAACCGGAGCGCGGCCTCTACTCGGAAGCGTATAATCGCTATTTTCCGGAGATCAAGAAAAAAGTTGACGATATGCGCACAAAAGTAATTATTGGCAAAATGACGATTGAGGAGTATGATAAATTTATCGAAACAATCAAAAAAGATAATGATTTACTCAAAGTTATTGATGAAATGAATCAGGCTTACCAAGCCGCCCAAGCAAAATAAGCAGAGTATGCCGGGGAAACGCCGCTTCGTGCCGGCGTTTCTCTGCGCCGTCCAAAGGAGAGATGTCACATGAATCCGATTACAGCCATTGTCATTGGCGCAGGCGACCGGGGGGCGCGCGCTTATTCGCCGTATGCCCTGGATAATCCGCACGAGCTGCAGCTTGTCGGCGTCGCCGATCCGAATGTTGAGCGGCGGCAAGCCTTCGCCGAGCAGTTCGGCCTCAGCGAAGCGCAGCAGTTCGAGACATGGGAAGCGATCCTGGAAGGGGGCCGGCGTGCCGATGCGGCCATCATCTGCACGATGGACCGCATGCACTATGAGCCGACGCTGCGGGCGCTAGAGCTCGGCTATCATGTGCTGCTGGAGAAGCCGATGTCGCCGGAGCCGCGGGAATGCGTCGAGATGGAGCTGGCGGCGAAGAAGCATAACCGGCTGTTGACGATATGCCATGTGCTGCGCTACACGTCGTTCTGGTCGGCGATGAAGCGGGAGATCGATCGCGGCGCGATCGGAGATATCGTGTCCATTCAATTGAACGAGAATGTGGGCAATATGCATATGTCGCACAGCTTCGTCCGCGGCAATTGGCGCAACAGCGACGAATCGAGCCCGATGATATTGCAGAAATCATGCCATGACATGGATATTTTGGCGTATCTGATGAATGAGCCCTGCGTGCGGGTCAGCTCGTTCGGCTCGCTAATGCATTTCCATGCAGGGCATAAGCCGGAAGGGGCACCGGCCCGCTGCATCGAGGGCTGTCCGGCGGAGATGGCCTGCCAGTACCATGCGCCGCGCTATTATCTCGGCGAGGGCATCGACTGGGCGCGCAAGATTACGGATGACTACACGAAGGAAGGGATCCTGAAGGCGCTCTGGGAAGGTCCGTACGGGCGCTGCGTCTATCAGACGGACAACAACGTCGTCGACCATCAGGTCGTCAATCTTGAATTCGCGAGCGGAGCGACCGCGATGTTCAGCATGTGCGGGTTCACGCACGACAACACGCGCATCGTGCAGGTGATGGGCACGAAGGGCGACATCCGCGGCAATATGGAGGATGACTCGTTCACGATCACCGACTTCGTGACGAAGGAGAAGCGCGTCGTGCAGCTCGCTCCGTCCATCACGGGCCACGGCGGCGGCGATTCGGGCATCGTGCGCTCGTTCCTGAAGGAAGTGCGCGCATTCGGCTCCAGTTCCGGCACAGAGAGCCTGTCCTCCGCCTCGGTATCCGTGCGCAGCCATCTGATGGCCTTCGCGGCCGAGCAGTCCCGCCTTCAGGGCGGCCAGGTCATCGACCTGCAAGCGATGTACGACGAGCTGGCGGGTGCGGTCCCGGCAGGGAAGGCGGAATAGCATAGCGAGGCGAAGTGAAATTGTATAAGCGATCACCCCTGAAGTTAGTACGGGGGTGATCGTTTTTTGTTTTCCCCGCTTGCGCCATCGACGTCGGCCGCCAATCCTGCAATAATACATCATTTTGTGCTAATTTAGGGTATATTTGTTTGTATTCCTGCAAATGTGCATCTTTTTACTCAATTTATCTCTATTTCAAGCTATAATGGATGAAATTCCTGTAAATTTGCAGGATTCGCTTTTTTGCATATCGGCGTCGATCAAAAAACTGCATTTTTTCATCTTTTGGGAGGTATCGGAATCGAAATAGTGTGTTCCCTTGCCAGGAGCGGCCGAGCAAGGCGAGCGAATGCGAGCGTAGGATACAAGCCAGGTGCGTGCGTCCATTCCCGATGAATCGATTGCCGGGACAGCGCCGTATAGGAATAGTAGATTAGATTTATGGAGGCGCTATTTATGACCAGACAGAATATAGATATGTTCAAATTAAGCAAGGAAATATCTTATGCGCTGAGGCATGCGCCTTGGGAGTATGAATTGGAGCTGGATGAGGAAGGCTGGGTAAGCCTGGAGCAGCTGCTGCAGGCGCTTCGCCTCGACCAACGATGGGAATCTCTCAATGAGCAGGATATCTGCAGCATGATGGAGGCCGCGGACAAGCGGCGGTTTGAGGCAGCGGACGGGAAAATTAGAGCGTTATACGGGCATTCCGTGCCCCGCAAAATCGTCAAGCAGGCGGAGACTCCTCCCCCGGTCGTGTACCATGGAACGGCGCGGCGCTTTGCGGCGCAAATCTTGAAGGAGGGACTACGGCCGATGGGGAGACAATATGTTCATTTATCCGCCGACAAAGAGACGGCCATGCTGGTCGGGAAACGAAGAGACGCTGCCCCGGTGTTGTTGAAGGTGGTGCCGGGATGGCCCGGAACGAGGGGGTTATGTTTTATCCGGGCAATCATACGATATGGCTGGCGGACTTTATTCCTCCCCAGTATATCTCCAGAGAATGAGCCGAAGGATTGGATGATCAGGAAGCGCATTGAATGAAGCTTTGTTCTCTCTAGGTAGACAGATTGCGGAATTGTCCATATAAAGGTGGACACGAAGGGGGATTGGCTGATGTACAGAGATGAGTCTATATATCGTGCATGAACTCGCCCCATAGCCCCACATATAGAGTTTGAAGGAGCGGGGAGCATCTATCTCTTCCGCAGAAAAGTGTCCACTATTTGAAACACATTTCTTCGTATTTTCCACAAAAAGAGGATATTCGATGGGGCTGCAGCAACGTTGACGAGATAAGCCAATACCTTCTGAATAAGCGGGTATACAAGAGATAAATGCTGATTGTAGAGGGAGCGAAGGGGTGAGCGGCAATAAGCGAGAGAAAATAAGAATAGCATCGCGTTACTTACCTTGATTGACTCCATGTCCTTCAAGGTTTCTTTTTGCGGGAAGCATGATAAAGGGGTGAGCTTAAGTTCATTCCGGCATGAACGAGCCGAGCTTATTCATATATTCTTTACAGTCCGCTAACACCAAGATTATACAGACAAGCTACGATTTATAATAATAACCCATATTGGGAAGGGAGCGACAAAATGGTATATCGGATCTGGACCAAGTCAATCCGTGTCATTGTGGCGGCCGTGTTGCTGCTGTCTTCGATCGCGCCTGCGGGCTGGACCGCAGGAACTGCTGCTGCCGCGGAGGCGGTGCTCACCGTCGCCGATGCGATCGCGAAGAACAATGACGGCAAGTCCTACACGGTGGAAGGGCATGTTGTCGGGTTTGCCATCAGCAGCACCGCATTTACGCGGGATAGCGCGAAATTCAACTCCGATACGAATCTGGTCATCGCAGACCGCGCAGAGGAGACGGCAGAGGACAGGACGCTGAACGTCCAGATCGCGTCTCCGTTCAGACAAGAGTTCGGTTTGCAATCGAATCCAGGCCTGATCGGCTCCCGGATTCGGGTCACCGGAACGCTGGAAGAGTATTCCTATGCCAAGCAGGATGGGCTGAAGGATAGCGATGTTTCCGAATTCACCTATTCGGTTGTAACGGCCTCCAGCATTGGGGCAGCCAGAGGGATGAATGCGGGAGATTCCGCCTTGGTGCAAGGCATCGTCACCTACAGGGAAGATACGGGCAGCGGCTTCTCCAATCTGTATATTCAGGACGATACGGCGGGCATTGTCGTCCGCGGCCAGAATATCACGGCCGAGCAAGGGGATAAGATCGAGGTGCAGGGCAAGCTGGAGCTGTACAACGGTCTGCTGCAGTTGAACAAGGAGCCGGGAGGCAGCCTTCGGATCGTGGAGCCGGGCTTGCCTCTGCCGGCGTCGAAGCCAATCACTTCGGCGGATTTTGCCCAGAATGCCGGGAAGCAGTATGAAGGCCAGTTGGTGGAAGTCACCGCGGCAACGATAGACCGCAGCAGCGGATCTACCTGCTATGCCGCTGACAAGCTTGGCGCAGGCATTGTCATTTACGCCAAAAACGTTCCCGCAGCGTTCGCGGTCAGCCGCACCTACGAGAGGATTGCCGGCGTCCTGTCCTACCACAGCTCATACGGGTACCAGTTGATTCCGCGAGCCTACGAGGATGTGGTGGAGACCGAGCTGTCCGTAACGGCAAGCCTGCCGTCCGGGAATGTCGCGAAGGGCAGCGAGATTGCGCTCAGCACGCCGGCTTCCGGCGGCGTCATATACTATACGCTGGATGGAACGGAGCCGACGCAGGCGAGCTCCCGCTACGCAGCGCCGATTGCGATCCAGGAGGATGCGACGATTAAGGCCATCGTCGTGAAGGACGGAGCGGCCAGCGGGATCTGTACGTTCACGTACAAGGTGCTGAAGGATACCGGCCATCTCCTGATCCACGATATTCAGGGCGAAGGCCATCGCTCTCCGTACGCGGATCAAGCCGTGACGGGCGTGGAAGGCATCGTGACGTTCAAGCGGGATAAGAGTAACTTCTATATCCAGGAAAGCAATCCGGACCGGTACAGCAAGGATAGCCGCGCTTCGGACGCCATTCTCGTCTATCACAAGGACAGCCCGGTGAAGGTCGGGGACAAAGTGAAGGTATCCGGCGTCGTCAAGGAATATAAGGAAAAGACGTATTCCAGCAATCCGGTCGATCTGACGACGACGGAAATCGCGGCTTCGAGCGTGGATATTATTTCGCATGATCAGGATCTGCCTCCGCCCGTTGTGCTGGGCAAGGATCGGGTGATTCCGCCATCGATCATTACGGACGGTTATCAATTGACGGATGCTTATTACGATCCGGGGCGCAATGCGCTTGATCTGTACGAGAGTCTGGAAGGGATGCGCGTCATGATCGAGAACCCGGACATTATCGGCCCTTATAAATATGAGATTCCGGTCAGCGTGCGGCAGGAGGGCAGCCATCCCGTCGCGTCTCCGGCGGGCGGCCTCGTCCTGACCGAGGACAGCCTCAATCCGCAGCGCGTGCTGGTATCCCTTGATTATCTTGCGCCGAAGCCGAATCCGGTCGTCAAGACGGGCGATCGGTTTACAGAACCGCTCACCGGCGTCATCGCCTACTCCTTCAGCAATTATAAGCTGCTGCCGGAACGGCTGCCGGAGGTGGAGAACGGCAAGGGGGAACCTGCGGTGACGAGCATCGTGGCGGACAGCGAGAAATTGACCATTGCTTCCTTCAATGTCGAAAATTATTGGAACGATCCGAGTACGAAGGGGAAAGAGAAAACCCGGAAGATCGGGGAGATTATTGTGACGAATCTGAAATCACCGGATATTATCGGGTTGATGGAAGTGCAGGACAATAACGGGGAAACGGATAATGGCGCCGTCGATGCAAGCCGCAACTATGAAGCGATTATCGGGGCGATTCAAGCGGCGGGCGGGCCGGTCTATCAATATACGGATATCGCTCCGGAGGATAAAATGGACGGGGGCGCGCCGGGAGGAAATATTCGCGTCGGGTTCCTGTACAATCCGGAACGGGTCGCGCTGGCTGACAGCCAACAGCATGCGAAGGGCGACGCGAAGACCGCCGTTCGCTACGGCCCGGACGGATTGTCCTTCAATCCGGGGCGGATTGAGCCGGCGAACGAAGCGTTCGAGAGTTCGCGCAAGCCGCTGGCCGCAGAGTTCCTGTTCCGGGGCGAGCGCGTGCTGGTCATCGCCAACCACTTCAATTCGAAGGGCGGGGACCATGCGCCGTATGGAGGCATTCAGCCTCCGCAGCGCTCGAGCGAAGTGCAGCGGGTGAAGCAAGCGGCGCTCGTGCACGGCTTCGTAAGTGAAGCGCTGACCCATAATCCGCAGACGAACGTCGTGCTGATCGGGGATTTGAACGATTTCCAATTCTCCGGCACCTTGCGGATTGTAGCGGGGAATGAACTAATCAATCTGGTGGACGGCCTGCCGGAAGCCGAGCGCTACTCTTATATTTATGAAGGCAATTCGCAGACGCTGGATCATATTTTGGCCGATAAAAAGCTGGCCAAGCGAGCGGAACTGGACATCGTGCATATCAATGCCGATTTCATGGAAGCGCATGGACGGGTGAGCGACCACGATCCGCTGCTCGTTCAGCTTCCGTTCGGCGAGCCGGATGACGAGGAGTTCCAGTTGAGGCTGCTTCACACGAATGATACGCATGCGCATCTGGACAGTGTGCCGCGCCGCATTACGGCGATCAAGGAAGCGCGCGCGGGCGCGGAACATTCCCTTCTGCTCGATGCGGGCGACGTCTTCTCCGGCACGCTGTACTTCAATAAGTATGAAGGCCTGGCGGATCTGGACTTCATGAACCTGATCGGCTACGATGTGATGACCTTCGGCAACCATGAATTCGATGCCGGGCCGGCGAAGCTGGCGAACTTCATCAAGCAGGCGAGGTTCCCGTTCCTCAGCGCCAATATCGATTTCGACCGGGAGCCGGAGCTCCGCGGCCTGTTCCATCATGAGATCGGCCATCCGGGAGCGGAAGCGAGCATTTATCCGGCGATTATCCTTGATGTGGACGCCGAGAAGGTCGGCGTATTCGGGTTGACGACGGAGGATACGGCATTTCTGGCTTCTCCGGGCGAGCATATCGCCTTCCGCAATTACGCGGACAGCGCCCGGGCAACGGTGGCCATGCTGCGCGAAGAAGGAATCGACAAAATTATTGCGCTCACCCATCTCGGGTATGAAGTCGACCGGGCGCTGCGGAGAGCGTAGAAGGCATTGACATCATTATAGGCGGCCATTCCCATACGAAATTAACGGAGCCGGTCGTCATCGAGCGGGCAGACGGCCAACGGACCTTGATCGTTCAGACCGGGGAATACGGGCGCTGCCTCGGCGAGCTGGATGTCACCTTCGACCGCAACGGCGCATTGACGGACTGGAACGGCAAGCTGACCGATATCGATGCGAAGGATGCCTCCGGCCAATATATCTTGGCCGACGATGCGGAGGCCGCGGCGAAGCTGGCCGAGTACGCGGGGCCGCTGGAGGAATTCAAGAAGCAGGTCATCGGCAAGACGAAGGTGTTCCTGGACGGCGAGCGCGGCAGCGTGCGCAGGCAGGAGACCAATCTGGGCAATCTGATCGCCGACAGCATGCGCGCGAAGGTGCAGCGCCTGTTGAACGAGACAGACGTCAAAGGCTATGTAACGATACAAAACGGCGGCGGCATTCGGGCGTCGATTCAGGCGGGCGATATTACGCTGGGCGATCTGCTGACGGTCATGCCGTTCGGCAACAATCTGTCCGCCGTGAAGATGACGGGCGAGGAAATTATCGCTGCCCTGGAGAACGGCGTCAGCGGCGTGGAGACGGGGCAGGGCCGCTTCCCGCAAGTGTCGGGTATGCGCTTCTATTACGACTCCACGAAGAAGGGCGAGACGATCGACGCCGTGACCGGCGAGGCGACGCAGAAAGGCGAGCGGATCATCAAGGTCCAGGTGAAAAATGACGACGGCACCTATGCCGATATCGATCCGCGGGGCTATTACATCGTGGCGACGAACTCGTTCATGGCGGACGGGGGAGATTTCTACCGCTCGATGAAGCAGGCGAAGAACGACGGCCGCTTCTATGAACTGAACATTGTTGATTATGAAGTGTTCATCGAGCATCTTGAGCGCGTCGGCATCATCAACGCCGGCGTGGAAGGGCGGATTACCGATCTGAAGGGCGGCAAGCAGCCGGAAGAGCCCGGCCCGAATCCGAATCCGGGCCCGGGGACAGGATCAGGCTCCGGATCAAGCTCCAGCTCGGATTCCCGCTCCACCCCAAGTCCGAAGCCAACACCGAAGCCTGCCGAAGATAAGCCCGGAACCGTAACGGCGACACCGGAAAAACTGGCCGCGAACGGACGCGGCAGCCTCGTCTTCGAGATGCCGGCCGGGACGAGCGAAGTGAAGTTCCCGTCCAATACGTACGGGCTGCTGCTTCAGAATAAGCTGGAAGTGAATTCGGAGCATATTACGCTTGAGATCCCTTCCGAATTGATGAAGCAGTTGATTAATCCATGGACGGACAGCGAGAAGCAGGGAGCCGTCATCTCCTTGAAGCTGGCGCCGCTCGCGAAGAAGGCGGCGAACGAGATGATCGCCAAGGCCGAAAGGGCAACCGGCATGAAGGTGAGGCTGTCCGGCGATATGTACGAACTTGGCCTGATGATCACGCTCGCGAACGGAACGACGGAGAAGCTGACCTCCTTCGAACAGCCCGTTGTGCTTCGGCTCACCGCCGACTCGGACATCTGCCTGGACTTCGCGGGGATATTTGCGATCGCCGGCAGCGGAGCGGTGGCGCAGGCAGAGGGAGACTACGCTCGCGCCGAGATGGCTGCGCTGATCCGCCAGTTCGGCACCTATGCGGTGCTGGAAATGACGAAGCCGTTCGCCGATCTGCCTTCCGGCCATTGGGCCTACGGCGTCATTCAAGAGCTGGCGCTGAAGCGGATCATTAGCGGCACCAGCGCTACGAAGTTCGAGCCGGCGCGGGCCATTACCCGGGCGGAATTCACCGCGCTGCTGGCGCAAGCATTGCACCTGGCCGGGACGGGCGGCAAGGCATTTGCCGACGTCGACGCGGATGCCTGGTATGCCGCGCCGGTCGCGGCGGCCCATGAGGCGGGAATCGTCAGCGGCAAGAACGCGAACCGCTTCGATCCCGCGGGCGCGGTTACCCGGGAAGAGATGGCGGTCTTGCTGGTCAAAGCTTATGAAGCGAAGACAGGCAAGAAGCTTCCCGCCAACACGAAGGGGGCGTTCAGCGACGCGGACCGGATCTCGCGCTGGGCCGCCGATTATGTGAACGCCGCGGCCGGGTTTGGCTTGATGAAGGGGCGGACGACCGGGCGGTTCATCCCCGAAGCAGCCGCGACTCGCGCGGAAGCCGCGCAAGCCATTTATAATTTACTGGACCGATTAATCATCCGGGACCAACAATACAGGGCAGGCAGAGTGATATCTGCTATGCCCTGTTTTGTTGAAGATAGGATAGCTGGTAATTGGAATCATTATTGTCGCCGGGAGGAACAATTTAACAATCCTTGTCGTATAATCGAGGAAAGGACCACCGAGCCTCAGAGAAGGTAGCGGGGCCGAGCGGAGAGGCTCCAGAGGATCAGCCCGCCACAGATCCGCCTGCTCGCCTTGTCGAATGGAATATCCGGCAGTCGCCGCCCCCTGGTTGCTCCCCTGGGAAGGGAACGCGGCGTCAGGGGGCGTTTCTTATTGCCTCGCTTAACGCAGCCTTACCGTACGATTCCCGGCGAGGCTCGCATTGGCCGCTTCCAGGAAGGCGATAAGCTCCAGCGTCTCCGCAAGCGGGACGTCCGGCTCCCGGGTCTGGAAGAAAGCCATGACCCGTTCCAGCAGGCTCGCGTAGAACGGCTTGGCATCGGCCGCCACATCCGCATAGCGCGATTGGCGCTCGCCATGAACGAGCGCGCCGAACGTCCCGCCCTGGCGGCCGCGGCTCGTTGCGACGCGCCCATCCTCCCAGCGGGCGGCAATGCACTCCCCGCCGGGGATCGCTTCCCCCCGGACTTCCCGGCAGCCGGGCCCCATAGCCGAATACAGCATCTCCGCACAGTGGATGCCGTAGTAGAACAGCCTTCCAGCAGCAGGACATCGCATTGCTCCGCCAATGACGGGAGATCCGGCACGAGGGTGACGCCGTATTGACCGACAAGCGCGTCTGTATACGCTTTCAAACGGGGCATGCTCAGCTCCAGCCCGGGCGTCCCGCCTTGATAGGCGGCGACGACCTTCCCGCCCGGCACATGATAGGGATGAGTGCGGTCATTGAGCAGCGCGGTGAAGGCCGTGACGTGGGATGTGTCGAGTCCGATAATTCCGATTCGGAGCACTATGCTGCCTCCTAGCTATATTTTGGATAATTGCTCCTACTATCGTACTCTCATTTTACCGCAGGCGCCAGTCATTTCTCGCTCGGGCATGGCATGCCCTCCTCCCGCTCTCAGTGCAGCGCCAACAGAAGAATGGCGGCGAACGTGGTTGCCGCCAGCCCGATGACGACGGGAGTCAGATTGCGGCGGGCCAGCTCGAACGGGCTCACGCCGCAGATGGCGGCCGCGGGGATGAGCGCCCACGGAATAAGCGTGCCGCCGCCGACCCAGATGCCCGCAATCTGCCCGAGCGCCGTCAAGGTCGCCGTTCCGCCGCCGCTGGCGGTTCCGAACAGGGAGGCGACCGATCCGGCGAGCGAAATGCCGGAGAAGCCGGAGCCGTCCAGGCCCGTAATGGCGCCGACCACCGCCAGCGTCCCGGCTCCGGCGGCCGGATGGAGCGGCACGCTATGGGCCAGCGCGACGCCCAGATCATTGACGATCCCTTGGGACCCCTCCGGCAGTCCCTGATGGAACAGATCGAGAAAGGCCGCATCGCCGAGATAGAAGAAGGCGGCGATCGGAATAACCGGGCCGAACACTTTGAAGCCGAACTGCAAGCCTTCAATCAGATAGGCGGTCGTCGCCTCCAGCGCCTGCTTCCGATGAGTAAGCCCGGCCAGGAGCACGAGAATCGCGATGGCCGTCCCGCCGATAAGGGCGGTCGCCTCTCCGCCTTGCAGATCGAGGCGGAACAGGAGAATGACATCGAAGGCGAACAGCAGCGGGATAAGCAGCGCCGCCGCCGTCTTCGTCCGGGCGGACAGAGGCAGGCGCGGCGGCTCGCTAACCGCGGCATTGTTCGCCAGACCGGTCGCCATCGTCAGCCGGCCGGTCCGCATGTCGCGGCGCATCATCCAGTAGGAGACGGCGACCGTGACCGCGCCCATGACGAGGACGAGCGGCACGCTGGCCTGAAGCACCTGCTGCACAGGCAGGCCCGCGGCGTCGGCGGTCAGCTTCGGCGCGCCCTGGATGACGAAGTCGCCGGACAGCGCGATGCCGTGGCCGAACAGATTCATGGCCATGGCGACCGCCAGCGGCGGAAGGCCGGCGCGGACCGCAGCCGGCAGCAGGACGGCGCCGATGAGAGCGACGGCCGGGGAAGGCCAGAAGAACAGGCTGATGAGGAACATCAGGAGCCCGACGGTCCAATAAGCCGGGCCAGGCCCCCGCATCAGCCGCGTGAACGGGGAGACTATGGTCTCGTTCACGCCGGACGCGAGCATTACGCGGCTCATCGCGACGATGATGGAGATGATGAGTATCGTCCCGAGCAATTGCTCAAGCGCATAAATGAAGCTTGTGAACATGCCGCTCACCGCCGAGCTGGCCGACGAGGTGGCGAGCAATCCTAACGCAAAGATGCCGATCAGGCAGACGACCGTGGTGTCCCGCCGCAGGACGAGGCACAGAATGATGAGGGCGACGAACAGCAAATAGACGGCGTGAATGCCGGTTAATACGACTGTCATTACAGAATCGCCTCCGTTGGATATGCCTTGGTCTCAAGATAGTTCATCCTATGCGGTAGCCTAGTTATTGGGAAGCGGTTCGCATCGGGGGCAGGAGGAAAATAATTGGGACAAATCCTGGAGGCCGAAGACGCAAAAAGGGGCTGCTCCCGGTCGAGATTCTCCCCTTATAGTAGAACTACGAGGGGAGCTTATCCTTTTGGGAACAGCCCCGTTTTTATTTTTTCACCGTTACGCCCTCAAGCAATTCGGCTTACGCGTTCGCCTTTTCACTGGCGATCATTTGCCGCAATACGGTTTGCAGAATGCCGCCGTTGCGGTAGTAGTCGACGTCGACCATGCTGTCCAAGCGGACTGTAACCGGGAAGTCGAACGTCGTGCCGTCTTGGCGGGTCGCTGTGACTTGCAGCGTCTGTCCCGGTTGAATGTCGTTCGACAAGCCGTTGATGCTGAACACTTCCGTACCGTCGATGCCGAGCGTCTTCCAGCCGTGGCCTTCCTGGAATTGCAGCGGAAGCACGCCCATGCCGACCAGATTGCTGCGGTGGATACGCTCGAAGCTTTCGGCGATGACTGCTTTCACGCCGAGGAGGTACGTTCCCTTCGCCGCCCAGTCGCGGGAGCTGCCTGTGCCGTATTCCTTGCCGGCAATGACGACCAGGTTCGTGTTCTCTCCTTGATATTTCATGGATGCATCGTAAATGGACATCATCTCGTCGTTCGGCAAATACTTCGTCACGCCGCCCTCGGTGCCCGGAGCCACCTGGTTGCGGATGCGGATGTTCGCGAACGTACCGCGCATCATCACCTCGTGGTTGCCGCGGCGGGAACCGTAAGAGTTGAAGTCTTTGCGCTGAACGCCGCGCGCGATCAGGTATTCCCCTGCCGGGCTGTCCACCTTGATGTTGCCGGCCGGCGAGATGTGGTCCGTGGTCACGGAATCGCCAAGCAGCGCCAGGACGCGGGCATTCTCGATATCGGCGATGTCTCCGAGCTGGGTGCCCAGATTCTCGAAGAATGGCGGGTTCTGAATATAGGTTGACTTCGCATCCCATTCATACAGCTCGCCTTCCGGAACCGGAATCGCATTCCAGCGCTCGTTCTGCGTGAAGACATGCTCGTATTTTTCGCGGAACATCGAAGCGTTGATCGCTTGCGCCATCGCCTGCTTGATCTCTTCCGAGGAAGGCCAGATATCTTTCAAATATACAGGCTGGTTATTCTTGTCGTATCCGATTGGCTCGTTATCCAGGTCGATATTGACCGTGCCCGCGAGCGCGTAGGCGACGACGAGCGGAGGCGAAGCCAGGTAGTTCGCTTTCACTTGCGCGTGAATGCGGCCTTCGAAGTTCCGGTTCCCGGACAGGACCGCCGCGACCGTCATGTCATGCTCGGCAATCGCCTGGCTCACTTCATCCGGCAGCGGACCGGAGTTCCCGATGCACGTTGCGCAGCCGTAGCCGGCGACATGGAAGCCGAGCTGCTCCAGCGAATCCATCAGACCGGATTTCTTCAAATATTCCGTAACGACCAGAGAACCTGGCGTCAAGCTGCTCTTCACGTAAGCCGGCTTGTGCAGTCCACGCTCGACAGCCTTCTTCGCCACCAGGCCCGCACCGAGCATCACGCTTGGGTTGGAGGTGTTCGTGCAGCTCGTAATCGCGGCGATGACGACAGCGCCTGTCGACAATTGGCTTGTCTCGCCGTTCGGATGAGCAACTGGCACTTTCTGCTCGATTTTGCTGTCGGACAAGCCGTATCCGCCTTTGTCGACCGGCGTGCGGACGATATCGAGGAAGGATTGCTTCATATTCGACAGTTCCACGCGGTCTTGCGGACGCTTCGGTCCGGCCAGGCTCGGCACGACCGAACCCAGGTCGAGCTCAATGATGTCGGTGAATACAGGGTCCGGCGTGTCCGCATGGCGGAACATGCCTTGCGCCTTGTAGTAGGCTTCCACGAGAGCGACTTGCTCCTCGGTGCGGCCGGTCAGGCGAAGGTAGTTCAGCGTCTCATGGTCTACCGGGAAAAATCCGATCGTCGCGCCGTATTCCGGAGCCATGTTGGCGACGGTCGCCCGGTCCGCCAGGCTGATCGACTCAAGACCCGGTCCGAAGAACTCGACGAATTTGCCGACGACGCCTTTTTTGCGCAGCATCTGCGTCACGGTGAGCGCCAGGTCGGTCGCGGTCGCGCCCTCTGCAAGCGTTCCCGTTAATTTGAAGCCGATAACCTCCGGCGTAATGAAATAGAGCGGCTGGCCGAGCATGCCCGCTTCGGCCTCGATCCCGCCAACGCCCCAGCCGACTACGCCGAGACCGTTGATCATCGTCGTGTGGGAATCGGTACCGACGAGGGAGTCAGGGAAGACTTCGGTCACCCCGTCGACTTCCTTGGTCGCGGCCACGGAAGCCAGATATTCCAGGTTCACCTGGTGAACGATACCGGTAGCCGGCGGCACCGCACGGAAGTTATCGAATGCGGTCTGGGCCCAGCGCAGGAAGCGGTAGCGTTCTTCGTTGCGCTCGAATTCCACGTTCATGTTATATTCCAAAGCTTGCTCCGAACCGAAAGCGTCGACCATTACCGAGTGGTCAATCACGAGATCGACCGGAACGAGCGGATTGATGCGCTTCGGATCGCCGCCCGCTTTTTTCACCGTATCGCGCATAGCCGCCAGGTCGACGACCACCGGAACGCCGGTGAAATCCTGAAGGACGATGCGGGACGGAATGAACGGAATTTCTTTATTCTCATCTTGACCTTCCGCCCATTTTGCAATTTGATTGACGTGATCCTTCGTAATCGCGCGGCCATCGAATTGGCGAACGGCAGCCTCGAGCAGGACCTTGATCGAGAACGGAAGGCGATCAATTCCTTCGTAGCCTTGCGCGCCCAATGCTTCCAGGCTGTAGTAGCGGTACGACTTGCCGCCGACTGTCAGCTCGCGGGCCGTAGAGAAAGCATCTGTTCTTGCCATTGAAAATTACCTCCTTCTAGATTCTGTTCATCCGAAGCCCGTCATGGAGCTTCACGCTGTCATGTTTCGTTTGCTTTACATTGTTCGTTTCATCTGATGAAACCCGATTTCATAATTGCTTCACATCTTTAGTATATCGTGTTCGCGAGACACCGTAAAGAGCTTTTCCCGTACAAACGTGCCTAAATCTGCCGCTTCGACATGCGAAGCGGCATTTCTGCATACAATGAATAGCAAAATACCGGGCCGGCGGAGAGAAAAGAGCGACAGGCTCCGTCCGCGGCTGAAGCGGCAAACGTGAGTGAAGGAGGTGGAGAGAGGAGATGCGTCATGATTGGAAGACAACCCTTTATTTGTACGTGGATCAGCATAATCGTTCTGAAATTGACGATCGGCCCCGGGCTATCCAGGCGCCGGTGACCGACATGGAGCATGCGCTCCTCGCGAGCGAGCGGGCACGGAGGATGATTTCGTGGTATGAGAGCAGAGGGGCAAGCCCGACCAAGAGCGAGACGCAGGCGAAGCTCCTGCGCACCTACGAGGCCGACCAGGAGGTTACGGTAGACCTCGAATTCCATATCCGGAGAGGCTATGAGCAGAAGGGACTGCCTCTGAAGGATGAGAGAATTGAGAGAGAGCGGCTCACTTTGCTTAAAGAAGGAAGCGGTTGGGTCGTCGCCAAGGTGGAGGTTCCGGTGCCGGAGCGGCGGGGACAGCAATTCGCCGGGGCCGAGCAGGAGCGGGCATCGCGTTCGAGCCGCTCGCTGCCGCTGTTGAATCGGAATGTGCTTGGGCCGCCCGGCTCCCTCCGGGCCATTCCGTACCGCCGCGACAAAGCGGTCGCTTACGCGGACGAATGGTGGAATGAACCGAACCCGCGCTTCCTCAGCTTCGAGGTCGACTGCACCAATTATATCTCGCAATGTCTCTTTGCAGGCGGCGCACCGATGAACTATACTGGTAGAAGAGATTCGGGCTGGTGGTACAAAGGCATGGTTAACGGCCAGGAAGCGTGGAGCTACAGCTGGGCGGTAGCCAACAGCTTGGAGCGGCATTTGACGAACAGCACGCACGGTCTGCGGGCCGAGCTGGTCGATCATCCCGGTGATCTGCAGCTTGGTGACGTCATTGCGTATGATTGGGACGGCAACGGTCATTATCAGCATACGACGATTGTCACCGCATTCGATGCGAACGGCATGCCGCTGGTGAACGCTCACACGGTAAGCAGCCGCCACCGGTACTGGGATTACCAGGACTCGTATGCATGGACGGAAGCGACGAAGTACCGCTTTTTCCATATTGTCGATGCATTCTAGGTTGCCAGGCTGGGAAGGAGACAATCCGTTCCCGCTTATTGCGGCGTGGCCCGATGTGCGAGGCGTGACGGGCATTCTGGGAGAAGACAACAGGCGCATCAGGCGCTGACCGGAGGGGAACATGGAACAAGAACGCAAATTGCGCGTCGGTCTCATCTACGGCGGCAAATCAGGGGAACACGAAGTATCGTTGTCTACAGCTTATGCGGTGATGGGAGCGATGGATTACGGCAAGTATGAGATCCTTCCTTTTTATATTACGAAAAGGGGAGAGTGGCGGGTCGGCACATGGCGGGACCAGCCGTTCACGAACCAGGAGGAGCTGACGCTGGAATCGTTCAGAGGGGGAACCGTAACAGCGATGGAGATGCTGTTCGCCGGCATGGACAGCGCGGAAGGAACATCGGAGGACGGCGTGAACCGGCGCCAGATCGATGTCGCATTCCCCCTGCTGCACGGCACGAACGGCGAAGACGGCACCATCCAGGGACTGCTGGAGATGGCCGGCATCCCGTATGTCGGAGCGGGGGTGCTCGCCTCTTCCGTCGGAATGGACAAAGCCGTCATGAAGCAGGTCTTTGCTCACGCCGGTTTGCCGCAGTGCAAATATGAGCAGTTTCTCCGCTGGGAATGGGATCAGAATCAAGCGGAGATTATGGATCGGGTGCAGACCGAACTGGGCTATCCTTGCTTCGTCAAGCCTGCGAACCTTGGTTCCTCGGTCGGCATCTCCAAAGCGCGCAATACAGCGGAATTGAAGCGGGCGATTGAACTCGCGCTGCAATACGATCGGAAGATTATCGTAGAGGAGTTCGTTGACGCGCGGGAAGTCGAAGTGAGCGTTCTGGGCAATGACGAGCCGCAAGCATCCATACCGGGCGAGATTATCTCATCCAACGAATTCTATGATTATAAGGCAAAATATATCGACGGCAAATCGCAAATCACCATCCCCGCGCCGTTGGACGAGGAATTGCTGGAGCGAATCCGCGAGATGGCGCTGCAGTCCTACCGTGCCATTGACGGCTCCGGTCTGTCGCGCGTGGACTTCTTCGTCCGCCGTTCCGACATGGCTGTCCTGATTAATGAAGTCAATACGATGCCTGGCTTCACTCCGATCAGCATGTACCCGATCCTGTGGCAGGAGATGGGCATCACGTATCCGGCTCTGCTCGATCGTCTCATTCAGCTCGCTCTGGAGCGCTTCGAGACGAAGCAGAAGCTGCACTATGAGAACGTATAGCCTGATATAGCTTCAGAGCTTGCTTCCCGCAGTCAGGTGTTTGACCGCTGGAAGGCTGAATAAAAGCAATGGTAGAGGGCCTGCCGGATATGGACAGCATGTGTCGGGCGGCTTGTCGAGAAACCCGGTCTTGGTGAAGACTTCGGGTTTCTTTTTCTTCTGGGCGTGTTGTAGGAGAGCGATGCATATAATAGGAAGAAAAACGGAAAATGACACCCGTCGAGGAGAACACTGGCATGCGGTGAAATCGGTGGAAAGGGAATTTCGAATGCGGGGATATGCCTTTCGAACCCCTTACGGGCACTATCCCTTCGCTTCATAAAAGAAATAAATACAGCGTCCGCTGAACATCATGCACGCCAATAGGAATGAACCCGGGGCCACATTCGGCTGTTGCTCTGCGTATGAACATGTACCTGGCTGCTGCTCACCCCTACCCGGCCCCTTCGGGGGGCCAGCGTACTATCCCTTCGGGGCCGGCCCCCGCGCCCCATCTCGCGCTGAGCGGAAGGGATAGTGCTCGTAAGGGCCTAGCAGCCCGCGTCCCATCCCGTGCTGAGCGGGGGGGATAGTGCTCGTAGGACCGGTACGCCGTGTCCCATCTCGCGCTGAGCGGAAGGGATAGTGCCCGTAAGAGCCCGCAGCCCTGGCCAATCCTCGTCCTGCGCGGGCGGGACAACGGCGGGGCAAAGGGATCGACGTAAGGCGGAAGTTGTGTCACAATAGAACTCAAACAAAGAAGAAGGCGGCGAGTGAGTATCCTATTCTAGGAAAAGAAAAGGAGGAAGGAGAGCCTATGCGCATCGGAATCGTGTCGGATACCCATATGCCTCATCGGGGACAGAAGCTGCCTCGCGCTCTGGTCAAAGGACTGCGCGGCGTTGACCTTATCCTCCACGCGGGAGACTGGACATCGGCAAGCGTTATCCTGATGTTCGAGTCGTTGGCCCCGGTTGACAGTGTCGCCGGGAATAATGACGGTGCGGATATTGTAAAGCGCTTCGGCCGCCGTAAAGTCATTGAGGCTGGCGGGCTCCGGATCGGACTCGTTCATGGGGACGGGGCAGGCCGATCGACGAAGGATACCGCCTTCCATACTTTCCGTAATCAAGGTGTCGATATCATTGTCTTCGGCCATTCGCACATCCCGTATATGGAAGAAAGGGAGGGGATTCTTCTCTTCAATCCGGGCTCTCCGACGGACAAACGGTTTCAACCGAAGTATTCGTACGGCCTGTTGGATATCGAAGAGGATCAGTCTCTCCGGCTTCGCCATGTCTACTACCGCAGCAAGGAGTAATCGAATCGAATAACATCCACTTTCTTCCCTGCCGGGCGGGCTGGCCATCATGCGCTGGCCCGCTTTTGTTATATATTGGAGTGCGGGTTGCCGGAGGGCGGCGGACGAGCAACGGTAATTTTCGGTGCTGATGCCTGAAGAATGCGCATAAGGTGAAATATACTATTTCAATCCGAACGGAGGTTCAGGCCCTTGTATCAGCCATATTCCGCTCATCATTACCCGAATCCGCATCAACAACAAGTTATCTATCAGATGGAGCCGGGAACGGTTCAAGCCCTGCATTCTATACGGGACCGGGTTCAGCATATGGGGCGTATGTATAAGGATCGGCATGTGCGGGTTCAGACGATAGACGGGCAGGTCTATGACGGCATTATCGTTAACGTCGACAGATGTCACCTTTATTTGTACACGAGGCCGCTTATGGAGCAGCGGTCATTGGCAGGGGCGTATTACAGCAATGTCATTCTGCCGCTTGTTCTGTACGAGCTGCTGGTCATCACGCTGCTTTATACGTAATCCTGCTGAATGTAGCGGATTTATTCCCAAAGGGGGTGTCTCACAAGCAGTGAAATGCTGCGTGGATGCATCAATTTCAGCTCTTTAAGCCGCTATTTGATGAAATTCCTGTAAAAGTACCACTAGCGTTGCATCGAGCGGTTAGTTCATAATCTAATTTCAATTAACATCAATATATGATATATATTTACATTTGCGATGTCCGCGCTAAGTCTAAAAAAGTCGAGCTGGAAACAGACCCTACGCGTTATCCATTATATGTAAAAATCGTTTTCGTTTGTCATTACGTCACAATCAGTCTCGGTTTCATCGACTTTGTTGCCTTTTTCGGACGTCTCCCATTTCGCTTTGGTCGACCTCTAGATGTTCGAGTCGGCTTGCGGTTGAGTGCAGCGATCAAATTTTCCCATGGTTTTTCCGCATAGATGCGAATCAACTGGAGGAGGTCCCATGTCGACTTTTTACAGTCCAGTGTTAATTTAATCAGCAAACAGAGAGCATACGCGATTAAAGCAATATACATTTGGTTCCAAATCGCTTCGGCCGTATAACCGTGGGGTTTTACCAATCGAATATGCTGCTTGACCCATTTAAAAAACAACTCAATATGCCAGCGATTTCGATAAATCTCGGCAATTTGATGTGCGGATAAGTCAAATCGATTCGTTACAATTCGATAGGTACGCCCTTGGTCATCCTTAAACTCAATCAAACGCAGAACCGCTGGCAGCTCCGGCATCGTCACATCAGCATCAAGGATAAACCCATTCTGCCTTTTGGGGAGGTCTCTTTTTCTGATGATCGTTAACCGGCTCTTTTGCTTGACGCGGCAAACAAATTTAATCTTATCCTCTACCCATTTCTGAAAATGGTCGTATACCTGGTATCCTCGGTCCATCACGTAGGTCGCATCTTTATCCACTGTAAATTCCAACACGACTTCATGATCGGCTACATCTTTGGTTGAAGCGACGATCTTGTCTGGATACATCGTTTTGGAGTCCGCAACGACCAAGGAGGTGTGCATCTTCACGCCATGGCTACTTTTGGAACAATAGGACCATTTCGCGAGAATGGGAGGTAGTGTAATTCCCGATGAATCGATTAGCTTGAGTTTCCCAATACCAGGCGTAATGCCGCGTTTCCCTTTTGTAAGTTGCTTGATTCGATCAATGAGCGAGAAAAAGAGCGTCTGAAGATACTCCATAGGCAGCCGTTTCAGCTTCCGCGATAGTTGAGAAGCGCTTATGCTCTTGAGACCCAGAAGATCTTGAAATTCAGGATTAGCCGCTACATGCTCTGACATGACTTTGTATGAGTCTCGTTGCTGAAGCTGTGCCTCTACAAATAAGAGTGTCGAAGAGCCGACAAACAGCTTTTGGGCCCGGTACTCCAATGACTCGTGTCGAGTAGAATGGACATGTAACCATTTTAGGCATTGACAAATGACGTTATGATTCGGTACGTTATCCATAAGAAATCTCCTTTGTTGAGGCGTTTTATGGATAACGTTAGGGTAACTCAACAATAGGAGATTTCTTTATTTTTGTCCATGAATATAGTTCAATAAGTTACAAATATAGAGACTTATGGGATAGAAATTTTCGTAAAAAGATTGATGCAACGCTAGTGTAAAAGTACATGATGTTCATCGATTTTTGTATTTTATCGAGTCAATAGTCAGAAATTGATGCCGTTTTGCAGGATTGCTGTAACGGAGTACATGTCATAAAGGAAAAGTGTAGTTTTGCAGTTTTTCGGCGAGTCGAGCTTTGAGAATCAGGGGGGACTGTCTTACTGTAGTGAAATACTACTTTTGGGACACCCCCTTTTTCTTGTCTGGAGAAAGGAAAGAGAAGTAGTCCTTTTTTCTCCATTTTGGTTTATCCATTTTTAGGATTAATTTGGTATGAAGTTAGTAGGAATTAACTAGAAATTAACTAGAAATTGCTAAAAACATTTTAATGCAATGAATGTTAATATAAATATGACTAAAGAACGAAAAAACTAGGTATTATTGGTAAAATGGTTACAATGCCGAAACTTTTAAAGGAGGAATGCGTCTAACCATGTCAAATAAAAGAAAACCAGAACCTGACTCCTGCTTTTCTCCTCACTGATAGACGGGACTAACCGAGTAGACCGTCTGATCACGGGCCGCTGCCTTCCGCCCGCATAGAACCATTTTTTTGACTCAAGGGTCCTGAACAAAAAGAGTCTAAATAACCATGTTAAACCATTGGTTTTCTTGGTTATAGTTATTGTTAGGTGCTGCGGCTGATTCCCTCGGCACGGGATGAGTCACAGGAAATACGTTGTGCAGGAAAGGGTGAACAATACTACGATCCATGAGCCGGAGAACGAAGTGGAATCTCATCACAGTTGTTGTCTTGCTTCTCGCTGCCGGCGGGCTGGCGGGGTATTATTTACCCGGTCTGCTGTATCCGAAGCAGATAGCCTACGCTGATGCGAGCGGCATAAAGTTGAAGTTCAAGACGGAAGGAGATCAGTTCCTCGAATACAGGAATGAGCAGTTCGAACCGTTATTTGTGAAAGGAGTCAATCTTGGGGCGACCGTTCCGGGACACTTCCCGGGTGAATTTCCGGTCGATGAGGAGACGTATTTGCGCTGGTTCCGCCAAATTCATGATATGGGCGCCAATGTCATCCGCGTCTATACGGTGCACCAGCCGGTTTTTTACGAGGCGTTAGTGAAATTCAATCGGGAGGAAGCGGAACGCCCGCTTTATTTTATACAAGGAATCTGGTCCCCGGAGGAGCAGCTCATCGAGAAGCAGGATGCGTATCTTCCGGAGATCCAGCAGGAGTTCAAGCAGGAAATCGAGAAGGCGGTCAAGGCCGTCTATGGGGATCTGGATATCCCGGTCAATCCGGGAACAGCAGGGGGAAAGTACAAGCAGAGTGCGGGTCAGTATTTGATGGCCTGGCATCTCGGGACCGAGTGGGACCCGACGATGGTCGATAATACGAACCGCCTGCATAAGGATGTGAAGCCCTACCAAGGAAGCCGGTTCCAGGCGACGGAGAAGGCATCGCCATTCGAGAGCTGGCTGGCAGAAATGATTGATCATGCGGCAGAGCTGGAGAACCGCTACGGCTGGCAGCACCCGATGACGTTCACCAACTGGGTGACGACCGACGTGCTGACGCATCCCGGCGAACCGCTGTTCCAGGAAGATATGGCCAGCGTCGACGCGCGCCATATTCAGCCGGTGGACTGGAAGGCCGGATACTTCGCGGCATACCACGTGTATCCGTATTACCCGGACTTTTTCCATCTGGACAAGACGCTGCGGACGATCAAGGACGAGAATGGCCAGTTCAACACGTACAAGGCGTATTTGCGCCTGTTGAAGGAGGAGTATCCCGATATGCCGGTTATGATTACCGAATACGGGGTGCCGTCGTCCATCGGCATCTCCCATCTAGGCATGGGCGGCCGCAATCAGGGAGGACATGACGAGCGGGAGCAGGGCCGCATCAACGCCTCCTTGACGAAGGATATTTATGACGAGCAGTTCGCAGGCGCGATTCTGTTCATGTGGCAGGATGAATGGTTCAAGAAGACCTGGAATACGATGCGCTTCGAAATTCCGGATGATCGCCGCTCCTACTGGCTGAACGTGCTGACGAATGAGCAATTGTTCGGCATCCTCGGCATGTACCCGAGCAAGGAAGAGCAGATCGTGCTCGACGGCGAATGGAGCGACTGGGAGGCCCTGGAGGATAAGGTTCAATTGAAGACCGAGCTTCCGGGCATCCGGGAGATGTGGGCCACCCATGATGAAGCTTACGTCTATCTGGCGCTCAAGCTGGACAAGCCGTTCGATCCGAAGACGCAGAAGCTCCATATCGGCTCCAGCGTGCTGGAGGGGGGCAACCGCACCATGCCGGAGCTCCCGGGCCTGAAGCTGGATGAAGGGCTGGAGACGCTCATCACGCTCGGCACGGATCAGGAGAGCGAGATTCGCATCGCGTCCAACTATGACTTTAACAACCGGCTGTACGGTCCGTCGGGTTATTGGATGGTGGAGCCGGACAATAAAGAGCTTAAAGATAATTCAGGGATTTTCAATCCGTGGAAATTGGCCGTCAGCCTGAAGATGGAGCCGCCGGATACGCGAACGGCGCATCCGTTCCAGGATGTGACGGTAGGCAAGCTGATCCGGGGGACGAACAATCCGCAGGACGAACAATATCAATCGCTTGCCGCCTGGCAGTACAAGGGAGACTTCATCGAGCTGCGCATCCCTTGGATGCTGCTCGGCTTCGCCGACCCGAGCTCGAAGCAGGTCATCAGCTACGATCCGGTCAAGGACAAGCGGACCTTCACGACTGTGAAGACGGAAGGCATCCGGTTCCTGCCTTGGCTCTCGGAACGGGGACAGGCTTCAGCCGGGAAGAAGGCCGCATCTTACGCTTTCCTGAATATCCCAGTATACCAATGGGATGACTGGGAGCAGGTTGGCTATACGGAGCGATTGAAGCAAAGCTATACCGACATGAAAAATATATTCGAGCAGTTGGGTGCAGAGTAGCGGCCCACAGCTTCGCTTGATACCGACAAAGGAGGCACGCGTACATGTTTTCCAGTTTGGGAGTCGCCCTCGGCTTCATTTACGTTTGTCTTGGCTTGATTGGAATCGGTGTACTCATTTTGTTATTGATGAAAGCACGCAATAACCGGCTAGCCAAGCATCAAGAGATTTATTTGGAGAAGCATCAGCCTTATTTCGTGTATTTGCAGAGACATATGCTGGACCCGGATCCGTTCCAGCCTCCCAAGGGGCCTATTCGCCCGCTGGAGATGCGAGTGATTCAGGATAAGCTGATGGAATGGATGGACAAATTCAGCGGGGAGCAGCAGCAGAAGCTGACGGCGCTCTGTGAAGAGATGGGTCTGGTCGAACGCGACATTAAGGAGTTGGGCAGCCTGTTCTATTCCAGGCAGATGAAGGCGGCGTTCCGGCTGGGCGGAATGCGCTCCGAGCGGGCGGTGCCCCATCTGACGAAGGCGATGATGCAGGAGAAGGACGGTCCGCTCCTGCAGGTGCTGGCGCGTTCCGTAGCCAAATGCGCGAATGATGCAGAGCAGCTGTACACCATGCTGCAGCAGTTGACGCGCCACCGCCAAAGCCATTATTTGCTGGCTGCGGAGGTGTTGGAAGAGACGCGGGTGAACGCGACCCCGATGCTGGTCCGCTGTCTCAAGGACGAATCGGACAATATGGTCAAGGCGGCATTGCTCGCGTTAAGCGGACAGACAGACGTCGCGCTGACGCCCGCCCTGCTTCCGCTTGTTGACAGCCATGACAAAGAGATCCGGGCCCTCGCGGTCAAAATGCTCGTTCGCGCCGGACATGCGCTGACCGAGAACAACATCCGCGAATGGATGAAGGATCCGGAATGGGAAATCCGGGCCGCTGTGGCAGAAGCGCTCGGACATTCCAAGAACACGGATCGAATCCCGGTGCTCAAGCAAGCATTGACCGATTCCAATTGGTGGGTCCGCTACTACAGCGCGGACAGCCTGGCCAATATGGGAGATGAGGGCTTCCATGCGCTGTGCGAAGCAGCGCTGGAGACCGACGATCACTTCAAGTCGGACATGGCGAAGGATCGCATACACAAGGAGCTTCTGCGCGAACACTTCTTTGCTAGCCGGCGAGAGCAGGGTGCTGGATATCAGCCGAAGCGGATCATCTATGAGCAGTATTTCGGCGAGGCCGCGATCGCTCCGCTACTTGGCAGGGTAGGAGGCGATTATTCTGCTTAGAGATCTGCTGCTTGTCTATGGCATCGTCGTCATGTACTACGTCATTATTGTCAACTCTATTTATTTCGGCATAATGCTGTGTTCTTTTAAGAGCATTTTCTCGATTGTTCGCCGCAAGCGCTACGCGCTGCGCAGCAATCTTGCAGGCTCGGAGCATGTACCGCCGGTATCGCTGCTCGTGCCTGCCTATAACGAAGAATTGACGATTATCGAGAATGTGAAGTCGCTCATGACGCTCAACTATCCGACCTACGAGATTATCGTCGTCAATGACGGCTCCAGCGACAATACGCTGCAGGTGATGATCGAGGAGTTCGGGATGTACCGCATGGACAATCTGGCCGTGCGCTACGCGGTAAATTGCACGAAGTTCCGGGGCGTCTATTACAATCCGGAATACCCGAATCTGTATCTTATCGACAAGGCGAATGGCGGGAAGGCCGACTCGCTCAACGCGGGGATCAACTTCTCCCACTATCCGCTCATCTCGTCGATTGACGCCGACTCGCTGCTGGAGAAAGATTCGCTTATCCAAATGGCGAACCTGTACATGTCCAATCCGGAGGAGTATGTCGCCATCGGAGGCAATGTGCGGATCGCCAATGGCTGCAAGATCGAGAACGGCACCGTCACCGAGGTGAGACTGCCGAAGAAGTGGTGGCCGATGTTCCAGACGCTGGAGTATTTGAAGGCGTTCCTCGGCGGCCGCATCGGCTGGGGCGCGATCAACGGGCTGATCATCGTCTCGGGCGCGTTCGGGCTGTTCCGCAAGGATTATGTCATCAAGGTCGGCGGGTACCGCGAGGGGTATCCGGGCGAGGACATGAACATCATTATCAAGCTGCACCGCTATATGCTGGAAAATAAACTGCCGTACCGCGTCGCGTTCTGCCCGGAAGCGGTCTGCTGGACCCAGGCGCCGGATACGTATCATATTTTGTCCAATCAGCGGAAGCGCTGGGGACGAGGCAATCTGAAAAACATGATCGAGAACTACGACATGGCGTTCCGTCCGAAGTACAAAGTATTCGGCTTGCTCTCGATGCCGTATACGATTCTGTTCGAGGCGCTGAATCCGTATTTCAAAGTCACGGGCTTGCTCGCCCTGATCGGCTATGCCTTCCTGGACATGACGCAGTGGCCGATCGTGCTTATCTTCATGCTGATTAATTTCCTGTCCGGCATGCTGCTTGCCATCGGCTCGCTGCTGCTGGAGGAGATCGCCTTCAATCGATATCCGCGGATTAGCGACCTGCTGCGCATGCTCGCGTTCAGCGTGCTCATGTTCTTCGGCTATCGTCAGTTGGGAGGTCTATGGCGGATTCAAGGCCATATTCAATATTTCCAGAACAACAACTCGTGGGGGGCGATGACCCGCCAGAGCTGGCAAGAGGACAGCAAGCCGGTCAAATCGGCTTGACGATAACAGTTGGGAAAGGTGGTATTTCCGAAAATGCTGAACACGGTAATGAAACCGGAAGCTGCAACGTCTGTCAAAGAAAAGGTCCATCGCTTGTGCGCCAATGACAGCGGCCGCCTGGGGGTGATTCTTCTTCACGCTCAACCGTTCGGTTCGAACTGGGAAGCGCAGGCGCGGGAGTGGCTCTCGGCTGACCGGAATCTCCGCTTCGAGCTGCTGCGCGATGCGGCGCATGACATTCTGGCCGTCCTGCTGCCGGACTGCGCGCTCGACATGACCCACTATCATGCGCTGCAGCTGAAGATGCTGCTCGAGCAGAGCCATGTCGGCAAGCCGATCGTATGCGCGATAGCCGCCTTGGACAACCCGGCGGAAGCGGAAGCGCTCCTCTTCGACCGCTGGTCGGAGCTGAAGATGATGGACGGCACCGCCGGCATCCGCGTCCTGCACGATGAGCTGGAGGCGCCTGACGCGAAGAAAATTCTCATCGTCGACCATGACGACAGCGTGCGCGAGTTCCTCCAGATTCAGCTCAAGCTCCAGGGCTATAAGGTGCATGCGGCTACCGATGCAATCACCGCCCTGGATATGATCCGGAAGGAAAGCTACGACCTGATCGTCACCGAGCTGAATCTGTACGGGTTGAACGGCTTGCCGTTCATTTCCCAGATTCAGAAGATGGACCTGGCCAAGGAGCCCAAAATCGTCATTCTGTCGGAGCAGCGCGTAGGAAGCACCATCGAGCACTGTTTCCAGCAGGGCGTCAGCGATTATATTACGAAGCCGTTCTCGCCGGCGGATTTGGACGCCAGAATCAGAAACTGTTTTTAGATAGATAGAAGTGCGCGTTCCCGCAGAGCCGGCAAGCGGACAACGGGAACAGCCTCTATAATCCAATTCTTCTATGGAAGGTGAAACCTGTGAACATGTATGCCGCCAATTTGAAACACAACATCGAAAATCAATCGTCTGTCGTCGGAGTTATCGGTCTCGGATATGTCGGTCTGCCGCTCGCGGTCGAGATGTGCAAGCAAGGGTTCCGCGTCATCGGAATTGACCTGAATCCTTCCAAGATCGCCAGCATCCGCAAAGGGCACTCCTACATCAAGGACGTCAGCGATGAGACGCTGCAACAATGCATGGACACAGGACGGTTCATGGCTACGAACGAGTACGAGCATATCCGGGAGATGGATGCGGTCAGCATTTGCGTGCCGACGCCGCTGAGCGAAAATCAGGATCCGGACACGTCGTACATTACGCAAGTCGTGGATCAATTGAAGCAGTATATGAAGAAGGGGACCCTCATTACGCTGGAGAGCACGACTTATCCAGGCACGACGGAGGAGCTCATTCAACGGGAGATCGAGAAGCTCGGCTACCGTGCGGGCGAGGATTTCTTCCTCTGCTTCTCGCCGGAGCGGGTCGATCCTTCCAACACAAAGTACAATACGTTCAACACGCCGAAGGTCATCGGCGGCGCCACCCCGGCCTGCCTGGAGCTGGGGGCGGCGCTCTACAGCCGCGTCGTCATGAAGGTCGTGCCGGTCTCGTCCACGAAGGTCGCTGAAATGTCCAAGCTGCTGGAGAACACGTTCCGCAGCATCAATATTGCCTTCATCAACGAGATGGCGATGATGTGCGACCGGATGAGCATCGACATCTGGGAAGTAATCGAGGCCGCTTCGACGAAGCCGTTCGGATTCATGCCGTTCTACCCGGGACCGGGCATCGGCGGCCACTGCATTCCGCTGGATCCGATGTATCTGTCCTGGAAGGCGAAGGGCTTCCGCTTCTACAGCAAATTCATCGATATTGCCCAATCGATCAACGCGAACATGCCGTATTATGTCGTGGAGAAGGCCGGACGGATTTTGAATCAGAGCGCCAAATCGCTCAATCATTCCAAAATCCTTATCCTCGGGATGGCGTACAAGCCCGACATCGACGATCTGCGGGAATCGCCGGGACTGGAAGTGTACGAGCTGTTCAAGGCGAGCGGCGCCAATGTCGACTATTACGATCCGCACGCCACTCACTTCGTCAGCAAGTCCGGCAAAATGGTGCGCACCATCGACTACAGTCTGCCTGACTTCGGGACCTATGATTGCATGGTGCTGATCACGAATCACCAGTCGTTCGACTATGAACAGCTGGCGGATCTGGGGATTCCGATTCTGGATACCCGCAACGCCTTCAAGGGCATTGAGCGGCCGAATATTTTCAAGCTGGGCAATTCGGTGCAGCAAATTCAGAGCGAGTGGGATCAGGTTGTTCTGGTCTAGACCGCTTCTGTGGCTGTTCCGCCGGAGCGAGGAAGGCAGTTGGCGGCCCTCGTTCCTTACCGGGCAGCACGGGCTGAAGGTGGCCGTGCTGCTCTGCTATTTGGTGGTCGCTTCTCTGCTGCTCAGCCAGGCCGGAACGGAAAATACGCGGGCGACCTGGCTGTGGGAGACGCAGTGGATGGCGGAAGCGCCGGCCGAGATCGTCTCCTTCGCGCAGGCGCAGCGAATCAATCTGATCTATCTGCAGATTGATCAGGAGCGGGAAGCGAAGTCTTATCGCCGCTTCATCCGCATGGCCCGCGAGGCCGGCATCCAGGTGCACGCCCTGGAAGGGAAGCCCGAGTGGGCCAAGCCCGACCGCCTCGAGGAAGGCGTCGGCTTCATCCGCTGGGTCCGCGATTATAATGAGGCCGTTCCGGAGGAGGAGCGGTTCAGCGGCGTCCATTTCGATGTCGAGCCTTATCTCCTTCCGGGCTGGAAGGAGGAGCAGGCTCGCATCGTGAAGGAATGGACGGACAGCATGGACCGCTGGATCCGCGAGGCCCGGGAGGCGGGACTGTTCATCGCGGCCGACGTGCCCTTCTGGCTGGACAAGATTCCGGCGCCAGGGGAGGACGCCTCGATGAGCGTCTGGGTGCAGGAGCGGTTCGACGCCATTACGATTATGGCGTACCGCAACCACGTCAATGCGATCTATGACGTGGCCGCCGCCGATCTGAGCATCGGGGAGCGGCTGAACCGCCCGGTCCTCATCGGCGTCGAGCTGGGCCAGACCGACGAAGGCGAGAGCGTATCGTTCCATGGCCAGTCGGAGCATTATTTTGATTACCATCTGCGGGCCGTGGAGCAGCAGGGAGGACGACATCCGTCCTTCGCCGGCGTCGCCATCCATCATCTGCGCGCATGGTACGACAAGATTTATGGGGCGGAATGAAGCAAATAAATTGGAGCCTTGGCGGGAGCAGGTGCCGCCAAGGCTTTTTTTGATTATGCCGCTGGCGGACGGCCAGAAATGGATGTGGGGCAGCGGCGGGATCGTCTGCCTATTCTGGTGCGGCCGCTGCAAGGTGAGCGGACATTTATGGCAATGCACTGCAGGCCGGACACTTCGCAAGTGCCTCTGTCCTGCGGGCTGCCGTTAAGTGCCAAGGGGGTGCTTGGCTTTAGATGTTCGTGAACAGGGGGATTACAGCTCCGTTCATGACCTAATCAATATATTCGTTAAGCTTTTGCACATTCAGGATCGTGATTTCCCGGGTACCTTTGATTTCAATGATACCCAGCCGTTCAAACTTGCTGAATTTGCGGCTGATCGTTTCCCGTGTAACGCCGACATAGTTGGCCAATTCTTCCCGTGACAGGGGGAGTTCTAGCTTTATCCGATCCTGCGCTCCTTGAACCGGTTTGCCGTATTTATTCCCGAGCTCCAGGATCATATAGGCAATACGGATTTCAGGGTCCTTGGTAGCCAGGCTTTGGGCCAGGTTTTCCGTATGCGCCAAACGTTTGGTTACCGTTTTGAGCAGCTTCCACGAAATATCCGGGTTGTTGCGCACAAGATGCTCCATATCATCTCTGGTGAACATGCAAATGTCGGTCTTTTTCAGCGCATAGGCACTAAAATTACTCAATTCATCGCTATTGAATATATTCAGCTCGCCAAAAAAATCGCCGTTGGACAGGATATGCAAAATTTGTTCTTTTCCTTGAGGCGTCACTTTCAACAGCTTGACATGGCCTTGCTTAATAATGAACAAGGTGTCCGAAGGTTGCTCCTCCAGAACCAGCGCTTCGCCTTTCTCATACTTTCGATGTTTAATCATGGCGCTGACTTTAGCCAATTCCTCATCAGAAAGAGAGGCGAAAATAGGAACCTTGCGGGTGCAAGGCTCCTTGGCATATTGGCAGGAATCTTCTGTCATCGTCTCCACTCCATTCCCTCTATCTGCTCCATATAGTGAGCACGATATGACCGCACGTCATTTCATGCTGTCAGTTTTCAATAGGCGCGAATTGGCTCTTGTCTTCCCCGCACACCGGGCACACCCAATCCTCGGGAAGCTCCTCAAATGCGGTGCCGGGTAAAATATCTTCATCAGGATCGCCAACGCTTGGATCGTAAATATATCCGCAAGGCTGACATATATATTTTTTCACACTACTCTCTCCTTGTCATTGCAATCTTCTGGCGATTTCATTCATGACTTCCTCCATGCCGCAGCTTGCAGCATCGATTCCATCCAGAGGAAGCTTTTGTTCAATAGCGGCTTGATACGGCAAGGAAGCGGCTGCGTTCTCGAAGGCAATCGCCCCGCAGAGGGAGCCGCCTTTGATAAAAATCCGTCTATAACGCCCCTGCGCCGAATCGGTTATGCTGGCATCGCACTGCTGTTCATCCACCAGACCGATGGAAAATAAGGGGGTGTTGAATGTGTTGGACAAGGTCATCGGAACCGGCCGCCGGTAGACCGCATTCTGGTTGGCCATATTGGCCCCGGCCACTCGTCCCTGCTCGATGGCGCATCCCCACAGGCCGTCCACCTTGCCCTGGAATTCGGCGCAGTCTCCCGCGGCATAAATATGACAATCATTGGTCTGCATCCGCTCGTTGACGATAATGCCCGTCCCGGTTTCAAGGCCTGCCTCGCGGGCAAGCGCTATGTTCGGAATGATTCCGATCGAATAGACGATATGCTCGCAAGCGAGAATCGATCCGTCTTCAAGCTCTATCCCGTCTGCACGGCCTGCGCCTTCGCCAATGATGCGGGTGACGCCTTGACCCAGCCTGACCTCCGCTCCGCATTCAACGGCATATTTCCTCAATTTCGCCGCAGATGGGGCGTCCAACTGCCGGGGCATAAGACGTGATCCGGCCTCAATAATCGTGACGGAATATCCGGCTTGGATAAGGGACCAGGCCGTCTCCAACCCTTGAATCCCGCCCCCGATCACACAGACCCGATCCCCGGTCCGCAAAGCTTCCTTGAACTGGTCCGCATCACGCTTGTCCCGAATGTTATGCACGTTGGGAAGGGAGGCGCCCTCCAGGCTCAGCTTGCGATTCGTGGCTCCTGTACACAGAAGAAGCTTATGATACGCTATTTCCCGGCCGTCAGCGGTCATAACCGCTTTTTTCCCGGTATGAATAGAAGAGATCCGGGTATTGTCATGCACGGTAATTCGGTTTTCGCGAAACCATTTTTCTTTCTTGATTACTATTTTTTCACTGTGCAAATCGGTAAACAAGCCTTTCGACAGCTTTACCCTGTTATACGGAAGGGCCGGTTCTTCCCCGAAAATGGAAATCTGCGCTTCGTCATCATGGTCTCTGATCGCTTTGGCGGCATGTACGGAGGCAACTCCGCTGCCCACAATAACATAATGGCGGTTCTCGGCCATATTCGTCTTCCTTTCCTTGCCTGATCTCATTAGACCGCGCTAAGCAGCAAGTCCGAGATGAATTCGGCAGCATTTCTGATTTTTTTGATTTTGTCTTCCTCCTGTGGAGAGAAGCGCACGCGCACAGGGAATTCGACATGCGTCATGCCGGTTGACTTGATTACGCTGGAGGTGCTTTGAACGGTCATATTCGTCTGATTCAAATAATCCTGCACCACTTCAATCGCTTCGCCGCTCCAACCGTAGGAGCCGAAGGCCGCCGCAAGCTTCCCTGTAAGGTCCATCTTCTGCATTTTCTGCAGCAGGGTCTCCAAGTTTCCGGTCATATCCGCATATTTCGTCGAGCTGCCGACCAAGACGGCGTCCGCAGTCCCGATGCTGTGCAGGATGTCAGCCTCGTCAGCCTTGTCCACGTCCCACAGTTCGACGGCGATATTGTTTTCAAGAAAACAATCCCTCAATATATGAGCCATTTTTTTGGTGTTATTTTTGAGCGTTGCATAGACGATGGCTACTTGTTTGCCGTCCTTCGTGTCGGTGCTGAGTTCGTCATACAGGCCGATGTACTTGGCAATGTCGCGCCGCAGTATAAAGCCATGGGAGGGGGCGATGATGTCGATCTCCAGATCCCGGATGGCTTCCATCAGTGTCCGGACGTATCTGCGGTGCGGATGGATAATGGCCTGGTAATATCCGATGAAATCCTCCGTGATATCCAATCCCGCTTCATCGGCAAAGAGATGCTCCACGGCGACATGGGTGCTGAAAATATCGCAGGGAAACAATATTTTATCCTCCATGCAATACGTGATCATGGTTTCTTCCGTATGCAGATAAGGCGTTTCTTTGAAGAGAAGCGTCTTGCCTCCGATATCGAGCTGATCTCCATCCTTGACCACCAGGTAATTGCGGTGGTGAAGCTTGTACATTTGTTGAATTTCCGGTACGGCTATTTCCGTGCAGACAATCGTGGCATTGGTTGCCTTGGAAGCCAGCGCCGCCAGACCGCCTGAATGATCGGGTTCGGTATGGTTGATGACAATATATTGGATATCAAGTGGATCGATCATTTCCGTTATTTTTTCGACAAACTCTCTTCCGAACGCGATATCTACCGTATCAATCACCGTTGGTTTGCCGGTTTTGAGCAAATAGGAATTATAGGTTGTCCCTTTTGCTAACAGAAGACGATGAAAGGGAACCTCGCGGCTATCGATTTTTCCTACCCAATAAATATCCTTGGACAGCTTATATTCCGTGTGCATTTGACTAACCTCCTGCGGTTTCAATTTGGACGACACCCTGATTCTATGCCTGCCGGGCTTCAAAAAAGAGGATTGAAATCAAATTTTCTGAAAAAATAATTCCGATAAAGATGGTGATTTTTTAATATGTGATTGTAATCACAAGTTGAAAATACCAGTTCAATATACTAGAAGTAAATTCACATCCACCAGTTATGAAGAGGCGGTGTCGTTATGGATAAAGCACGTGTTGTGCAAGAGTTTTCGTTTGACGAAAGCTTACCCGTTCATTCGTTGGAGGAGCTGTTTGCTTTGTTTCGCGAATTAAAAATCGGAGATCCGCAAATCGTGCTGGAGGACGAGCACAAAATGCACGTTGCCGTGAAGGACTGTTTTTGCGAAGGGCTGCCGGAAATGGAAGGCCATATGGTCTGTGATCTGGAAGGCGGGCGACGATTGCTGCGAGTATGAAATTCGTTTTTGAGAGGAAACCGGCCTTTTTGAACAGGAATTTAAAAAACAACTTAACAGGAGAGTGATAGGAGATGCAAAAGAGTAATCTGGCCCAGTATCAAGAATATCAGGACCATAAATTTACGAAGCGCATTATTCACAAGGAAGCGGAAAATGTCATTTTCATGTTGAATTTTAGTCCGGGAGCCGAGCTTCCGACGCATAATCATCCGGGCGCCAACGTCTATATTCTCGTTGTTGACGGGGCGGGCACCGTAATCTGCGATGGGACGGAAACGGCGGCAGCGGCAGGGGATGTCATTCATATCACTGGCGATGAGAGCTTCTCTTTTCGCAACGGAGCAGACGGGGTATCCAGCCTGTATGTAGTTTTGACGAAAACGCCCGACGAGCGTTACGCGCAAAATATTTAAGAGTTCCCAGGATAGTAAGTCCCTTTGCGGTCACGGAGCGTGATTGGCAAGGGGATTTTTATTTATCATAAATCAGTACGTTGCGGCGAACGAAAGAGGAGGTCAGGCGTAATGGATGAGCATCGCATTCTCCTCGTGCTGTACTGTTTCGAGGAGTGCACTTACCAGGAAGCGGCCGAGATATTGCGCATCCCGGAGGGGACAGTCAAATCCCGGGTGAATTCGGCGAAGAAAGCATTGAAAAGAGAAGTGGAGGCGGCAGAACGTGAAAGAGACGGAGATTGAGAATATTCTCCGGGAAATGGGGCGAGAACAAGCGCAGGTTCCTCCGCATGTAATGTTGCGCACGCGGGAGCGGATTCGAGCTGGATCCGTGACGCCGGTTCTTATCGCGTCTCTGCTGTTAAGCGTGCTTGGTTATGGGGTTTATCTCGCGCACCTCATGCCTCAGTGGCACTGGATCGAGTGGGGAATGCTGGGGTACGCCATGATTACCGCGATCAATGCGGTGGTGATATGGGGGGCAGGCATGCTGAACCCTTCTGTAAATCGCTCTGGAACAAGGAGGGATTGCTCATGAGAACGAAGCGCTTATTTATTGCGATCACGGCGATCGTCGCGATATTTGCCAATCGGCCTCGGCGCGTTCGGCATTGCGGAGATGTCGCGGGCCGGTGAACATTTGTTGGCCTATGTCCTGTTCCCGGGAGCGATTCTGGCCATGGCGGCGCTGGTGCTCATTATTGGAAGATTCATATATAAAGATGCCGCCCGGCACGGCATGGATCCGTGGCTGTGGATGACGATTGCGGTATACGTGCCGAACCTGATCGGAGTCATCTTATATTTTGTGGCCCGCAGCCGGAGCGAAGCCGCGGATCACGCTTCCATTCCATGCCGCAACTGCGGCCGCTTGTTGACTGACGATCAACTCTATTGTCCCCGCTGCGGAACGGAACGCGGACGGCTTTGCGAGCGGTGCCGGAACCCGCTTCATCCTTCCTGGGACTATTGTCCCGGCTGCGGGGCAGGCCCCTTCAAGCACGGACAAGAGGACTCTGCCGCACCTGATGAATCTGGTGCATACGGACATAAGTAAGAGAGGAGGGTTTACGATGAAGTCAATTCATTCATGCCGGGCGGCTCGATCCTTCCAAGCTGGTTCATCCATGGATTTGCGAATTTGGCCAGCTCTTTCGCTGCCATGGCGAACATCATGTAGGGATCTCCTCGGGACGGCCGGTGATTGCCCGGTTGCTGCATCCCCTTCCATCATGGTTCAATAATAGAGAGACTATAACGCAAAGGAGCGGGGACGGATGGGATTTCAGACCGAGTTCAATTCCGTATGCAAATTCAAGAATATGAGAAAAAACGTTGAAATGGCGCGGATTTCGAGGAGGGACGGATGAAGGGTTACCCACAAGTTACCCACAACCGTCCTCCTTATGAATTCATAACCAGCTCGAACCTGTCCGGAACAAGTTTTTTCTGCCCCTCGGTTACATGCAAGTAAACCCGTCTTGTAATGTCGTCATTTTTATGGCCTAACCTCTCCTGGATTACTGCCAGTTGCTCCCCTGCTTCGGCAAGCAACGTGACATGGGTATGCCGTAAACTGTGTGGAGTGAGAGATGACGGCAGCCCAGCAGCTTCAAGCAGGCGCGAAAATCGATACTCTATCGCATTTACGCTACCAGGATACCCCGGATATTTTATACTCCAAAATATGAAGCCTCCGTCATGGATAACTTCCCCGTCTTTCTCCTTCTGTTCTCGCCAGGCCAATTGTGACTTTATGACTTTAATAACTGTGTCTCCTATGGTCACCTTTCGGATGGACGATGGATTTTTAGGCGGCCCGAGTTCGTATTTTTTTACACTGGTTAAAACGGTAAGTGTTTTAGTGATTGAAAGATATCGCTCCTTTTCGTGGAAATCGCTTACTTTCAATGCTAACAACTCACCGATACGCAAGCCAGTGTAGGCAAGGACAACGAAAATGTTGTAATCCTGGGGATTCCCCCGAAATCGTACAAAGTTCAAAAAGTGCTTTAATTGCTCTTTCTCTAAGTATTTCGGTAACATGGTTTCCCCGGCTTCGATTTCCTCCAGCGTCTGTTTATATGCTGGTACCTTCGCTTCTTCCGTCGGATCATTAGTTATTATTTTCTTTCGTACCGCATCGCCAAAAATCATGCATGCATCACTGTGGTAATCTTTAAGCGTCCCTTCTTTTCGTCCATCTTTTTTAAGATTGTTTAGCCATCGTTGATAATCATCGCCCGATATATCCTTGATTTTTGTATGTTCCCCGAGATGTTTTTTTAACGAATTAATTGTAGTTTTTTTGTTACGTATTGTGTGCTTACTTGGATCATTTAGGAGTGTGTAATCCTCAAGCCAACGCTCTCCCCACTTCTCTAAAGTGATATCCTTCTCATCGACCAGTTTCCCGCGTATCTGGTCTGCTTTTATTTGTATTCCAGCCTCATACGCCTCCTGTGCCGTTGGATAGGATTCTGTCTCCTTCTGTTTCCGTTTCTTTTTTCCATTTACGATGACGGGAACGCTGTACCGATAAGTATACCGGCCGTTCCGCTCGCGAACCCCAGGCGGTAGCTTCTTCTTCTTTTCCTTTGGCATATCTTTCCCTCCTTTACGAACTTATGTTCTATTGATAGGTATATGTAAACAGCCTTGCGGCTGGAAAGCGCTGATCACAGGGTCTGCGTGAACTGGATAGCACGCCCGATAATTCGGATCGGGTTGTCCGGTGTAATTATAATCGGCTCGTGCTCTAGGTTGTCTGGCATCAAAATCACTATCTCTCCCTGGCGCTTGATGCGCTTGAGTGTCGCTTCAGTATCGCCGTTGACAAGCACAGCGGCGATCTCACCAGGTTCAACTTCCGGCTGCTCTCTGATAAGTACAAGAGAACCGTCGGGGATGGTCGGCTCCATGCTCGTACCTTTAGCTCGCAGATAAAATAAATTTCCACTTGGGAGCCGGTCAGGTGATTCGTATATGTATTCGGCAACGTTTTCCTCGGCCAAGATCGGCACTCCACATGCGATCACCCCCAAAAGAGGAATGCGTACGGTCTTAGGGGTCGCATGGATGAGGTTAGATGGCTGTTCCTCTGTTAATCTAGACTTTGGGACATTGAAGAAATCGGCAATCTTCTGGATCTTGTCTATACGTGGATACTTATCACCGCTCAGCCATTGGGATACAGCAGAGTCGCTAACTCCAAGGTGTTCCGCTAAAACCCTTTGATCAATTCTTTTACTGTCTATGAGCCGCTGTAAATTTTCGGCTAAGATTTCTCTTGCACTTTTCAATATAATCCCCTCCGATTTTATATATAGTATATACCAAAAGTAAAAAAAGTAAACATGAGAACTTAACTATAGGGAAAATTATTACTTTATAAGTATTGACAATTAACTTAAAGTGAAATATAGTGGTGCTACAGGTAAGGCGAATGGAGGTGAAACAATGTCCTTGCAATTATCGCTGGAGGCATTGAGGATCAACGCGGGAATGACTCAGCAAGATGTAGCCGATAAACTCGGTGTTTCGCGCCAAACCGTTATGAAATGGGAGGGCGGGCACGCTGAACCAAAAGAGTTGGTTATTTACGCTCTAGCTAAGTTATATGATGTAGACCTAGATGTTATCCGCGTCCCATCATCGGCATAGTTTAACTTAAAGTAAAAAAGGGAGGCAAGTATGAAAGTTAAAAAGGAATGTTTACTTAGAATGGCTGAAAGGGCTGGCACCTCGATAGTATTCCATCCACAAAATCCTGCTTGGGTAAAAGAGCCGGGGGATGTCAGTTGGAAGAGATGGAGACAGCTTTATAAAAAAATGGATTCGAGAATGCGGTATGCACAAAAGAAAGAAAGGAAGAGACGGGCAAATGAATCAACTGGCATTAATCGAAAGCAAGACACTGCGGGAATCAGTCATTGACCGTACAGACGTATTGGACAAGGTGAAGAAGTTGGCCATGTTGCCGGACGACATGAACGTAAGCATAGACATGGCAGCGGAGTATTACGAAGTAGGCAAAGAAGCAATAAATTCTTGTATCAAAGATAACAGAAGTGAATTGGAGTCTGACGGGTTGCGGGTATTGATGGGAAATGAACTGAAGTCCTACAAGGACATGGGTTTAATTGGAAAAACGGCATCGGCCTTCACTGTCATCCCACGGCGGGCAGTCCTCCGCATCGGAATGCTCTTACGGGACAGCATCATTGCGCAGACAGTAAGGAGCTACCTACTGGATGCAGAGCAGTCCCACCCGGCTAGGGAAACAGTAGATACGCTGCACTTCCGGAAGGAGATGATGTTCCTTGAGGCAGCCGCCAATATACTCCGGCTGCCGGAAAGCGGGAAACTGAAGCTGATGGGCGACTTTGCTAAAGTGCATCATCTCAACGTCCCATTACCTGCCTATGCGGTCAATGAGGATGTCACGGAATCGGCTACGGTTTTACTGAAAAAGCACGGTGCACCGTTTGGGGCCGCCAAGTTCAACACCTTATTAATTCAGCGTGGCTTGTTGGAAGAGAGGGAACGGCCATCAAGCAATGGCAGAGTCAAGACATTTAAATCGTTGACCGATGACGGATTGATTTATGGGAAGAACATCATTAGCCCGGTTAACCCGCGAGAGACTCAACCGCACTACTATGCGAGCAAGTTTGACGATCTGTTACAGCTCATTAGCGCATCATGAGAGGAGGTATGCACAGTGACAGAGCTACCGACAAGCTTACCGGCCGTCCTTAAACTCAAGGACGTTGCAGCGTATTTTCAGCGCAGCACATGGACGATACGGCGACGGTCTAAAAACGGAGATATCCGCTTTTACAAAGAAGGTCAGGAGTATCGTTACCGCCGTGAATGGGTGCTGGAGTATGAGCAGCGGTGCATAGAGAAAGGAGAATTACCATGACCGACATCAAAATCGGTATCCACCCGGTACACCGCCGGATGGCGGAGCTCCACCTGGCACAGAAGCGGCGTCCATGGACTGACCTTGAAAAGCTGGAGATGATCAACTGCATGCAGGCCAATTATGACCTGATTCAGCAGTTGGACGGCCTCAAGCAGTTGAGCCTGCATGCATATGAAATGGGCGATACCGATTGGCAGCATGATATATGCAGCCGGATCGATAAGCTCCAGTCCAAAATGGACATTTTTTGAGGGGAGGATTGGACTTGAGCACTAATAAGGAAGTCATCGACCATTGTCCAATATGTGGACAGGAAATCTATTACGGCCAGGTAGCTTGGAAAGTAGGATCTGACCTGTGTTGCTCGGTGGATCACATGATCCAGCGTACCAAGGTAACCATCGTGATTGCTGGCAAGGAGATTGATGTCGGAGGAGGCGAGCCTGATGCCGATTCCTGACGAGCTGCTGGACCACCTGGCTCTGAAAGATACATGCTGGAGTATATCGACCCAAGCAAATGCCCATTTTTGACCTGGGCAACAGTTGAGGCCTAGGAAATGGGCTTCAGATTCTGATAAGGAGGTGAGATGGGGCATGTTCAACCGTGATGTAGAAGCTTATGTTCATCCTGAGAAGACCTTAAAGAACATTGAGGAGTTCTTTAAATTTGTTCAGGAAAAAGGATGGACGGATGAGGAGCTCTACTTTGTAGTAAAGCTCACTCAAGCGATGTTTGATTAATTGGAATCTAAATATGCCTTGGCTTGACGATTTTTTACTTGTGAATTGTGTTCATTTACAACTGCTTTAGCTGCAAGATACAATTCCAACGCATTTTTGGCCTTCTCTTCAGGCGTATCCCCGTCTACGGGGTTTGCACTGACGACAGCCAAAGCAAAGTCTTTTGGTGTGACGACATTCTTTTCCAACGCAAAAAACCTCCTTCTTAATATTGGTAGTCTCGACAACTTCCATTATTCGACAAAGGAGTGCGGTTATCCTTCTAATTCTGATAAGGAGGTAAGAGGACATGTCGAGAAAGCAACGCCTTCGTAGTCTGGGCAACTTGCTACAGCTGCGGGATACGGCACAATGCAGCCAGGCTCGCGAGATGTACCGCCGGCAATACCTACGGGCTAAAGACATTCTAGAAAATGAAAACAGCTCCTTGCGGGGTAGGAGCCGCGCGGAGCTGCACACGAAACACATTTTTCACCGCCATTGTATCACACTTCATCATTTTATCATAGGAGGACTTATCATGCCTGTACAAATCACAATCAACGGCGCCGATGCTGCCGAATCCATTCAGGAGTTGTCTGTCTTAGCTGCAGCTATCTCGGGACAAAAGGTATCCACCTTCGAAGCGGTCCCGGTTCAAGAGGAGAAGCCAAAGCGCCAGCGCACCGCAAAAGCGGAGGCGGCGAAGAAGCAAGAGGAACCAGAAAAGCCGGATGTCACCGAAGAGGAAGGCATCGATGGGGAAGAAGGGATCCCTACTGTAGAGGAACTGCGAGAGGTCGCTGCTGCTAAGGGCAAGACGGCAGAAGGGAAGAAAGCCGTAAAGGCTCTGCTTGACGAGTTCGGCAGTAAGAACATTACCGCAGTGCCGGAAGAGCAGCGGGCGGCGTTCCTGGCACGATTGAAAGCACTATGACACAGCCGGCGCATGTTGAACGGGCCCACGCTCTGCTGAGTGCATCCGGAGCGGAGCGATGGATCAACTGCCCGCCGAGTGCCCGGCTGTGCGAGAAGATTCCCGATAAGCGCAGCGAGTACGCGGACGAGGGGACAGCGGCGCATGAGCTTTCAGAATTGAAGCTGCGCCGCCGCATCATCCCTTGTAACTCGGCGGAGCGGCGGCGGCTCGATGCAGCGATAGAGAAATTCAAGACGAACGAGTATTACGGGCCAGAGATGGAGAATGCTGTCCAGGATTACATTGAGCTTGTAGAGGAACGCTTCATGGAGGCGAAGGCCCGTAGCTCCGACGCCGTTGTGCTGTTGGAGGAACGCCTAGACTTCACCGAGTGGGTACCGATGGGCTACGGCACAGGTGACGTGGTCCTGATATCGGATGGTGTACTTGAAGTTATTGACCTAAAATACGGCAAAGGGGTGCCCGTCAGCGCAGTCGGTAACGCGCAGCTTCGACTGTACGGCCTTGGCGCCTGGTCTGCTCACAGCTGGCTCTATGACATTAAAGAGGTCTGCATGACCATTGTGCAGCCGCGCCTGGATAGCGTCAGCACGGATACCATGCCTATTGATGAACTAATAGAGTGGGCGGAGATTGTGGTCAAGCCTGCTGCGGCGCTGGCCTACGCCGGCGAGGGGGGATTTAAGGCAGGCAGCCACTGCCGCTGGTGCAAGGTGAAAGGGAACTGCCGAGCCCGTGCTGATGAGAACATGAAGGCGTTGGTTTACGAGTTTCAGGATCCGGCATTGCTTTCTAATGAAGAAATCGGATCGATTCTTTTTGTTGCCGAGCAGTTGCAAGCGTGGGCGAAGGATGTCGCTGACTATGCCTTCGAACAGGCGAAAGTTGGGAAGCGGATCCCGCAATGGAAGCTTGTTGAAGGCCGGAGCAATAGGGTCATTTCTGACAAAGACGTAGCTTGGAAGACTCTTGAAGAGGCGAACTTGGAGCCGGACAAATATCTCAAACCGCGGGAGCTTCGCGGCATCGGCGAGCTGGAGAAACGGATCGGCAAGAAAGAGCTGGCAAAGCTCCTGGACGAACTGATTATTAAGCCGCCCGGTAAACCAGTGCTTGTTCCGGAGACGGACCCACGCGCGGAGTTGAACAGCTTGGAAGATGAGTTTGCCGACGTGGGGTTTGAGGTGTAGCTAATGGGTGAAATAGCGGATTACCACGTAGACATGATGACTTCAGGCAAATGGCCTGTAGCAACTTTCAAATCAATGAAAAGGGGAAATGTGCAAATGACAATTGATAACCAATCAACAAAGGTAATTACGGGCAAGGTACGTCTGAGCTATGCGAATGTTTGGGAACCGCAATCTGTTGACGGGGGAGACCCGAAATATAGCGTTTCGATTTTGATCCCAAAAGATGATAAGGAGACACTGCGCAAAATTAAGGCCGCTACCGACCTGCTGAAAGAGCAGGCAAAAGCGAAGTATAACGGGAAACTTCCGGCTAAATTCCATACACCGCTTCGGGATGGGGATGAGGAACGCCCGGATGACGAGGCTTATGCTGGCCATTATTTCTTCAACGCATCTAGCAAGAACAAACCGGGTATTGCCAAGCCGCTCGGGAAAGGCTCCGATGGAAAAACGAAGTTTCAGGAGATTACTGACACAACAGAGGTTTATAGCGGCTGCTACGCTAAGGTGTCTGTCAACTTCTATCTTTTCGACACGAAAGGGAATAAGGGGATCGCTGCTGGCTTGAACAACATCGTGAAGGTGCAAGACGGCGACTTCTTGGGCGGCCGCAGCAGCGTTAATGATGATTTCGGTGATGAGGATTTCGACATCGATGATGACATTGATGATGACGAGGATTTTTTGGGCTAGCGCATTTTTAGGGGATTCAGCAATGGATCCCCTTTCCTATCAATATTTTTGGGAGGAGTCAGCCATGACTGTTCTTCAGATAGATGTCGAGACCTACTCTTCCATTGATCTAAAAAAATCCGGCGTGCATCGGTATGTTGAGGCTCCAGACTTTGAAATCTTGTTGTTCGCTTTTGCCTTTGACGATGACCCTGTCACCGTCATTGATTTAACGGACTTCGAGGATTTACCCAAGGATGTCATTCAAGCGCTTCAATCGGACGTGATAAAAACCGCTTGGAATGCCGCATTCGAGCGCACGGCCATAGCGAAGCACATCGGCATCGATTGCGATCCTCATTGGTGGCGGTGTTCGATGGCGCATGCTTACACGCTTGGACTCCCTGGGACTCTCGAAAAAGCTTCGATTGCATTAGGGTTGGATGAGCAGAAGGATAGTCGAGGCAAAAGCCTGATTAGGTATTTCAGTTCTCCATGTAAACCTACGAAAGTGAACGGCGGCCGGCTGCGTAATCATCCGCATCATGATCCGGAGAAGTGGCAGCAATATATCGAATACAACCAGCAAGATGTTGTTGTTGAACGCGAGGTGCGCCGCAGACTGGAGCGCTTCCCGGTTCCAGAACGCGAGTGGCGCATCTGGGCACTGGACCAGGTAATCAATGACCGTGGGGTTCGCATCGACTCGCAGCTTGTCAGTCGGGCTATTGAGTGCTCGGTGCAATATACGGAGCAGCTACTGCAGGAAGCAAAGGAGCTGACGGGGCTCGAAAATCCGAATAGTTTGGTGCAGTTGAAAACTTGGTTTGCAAGCCAAGGCATGCAGATTGAGTCGATGAACAAGGATTATATGCCCGATCTACTCAAGGCGGCGCCAAACGAAAGCACGAAGAGAATGCTGAAAGTTCGCCAAGAGATGGGTAAGACGTCCGTCGGCAAATACAATGCGATGGAGCTCAGTATGTGTGTTGACGAACGGGTGCGGGGGATCCTGCAATACTGCGGTGCCAGTCGGACCTGGCGGTGGGCAGGACGTCGCGTGCAAATGCATAATCTGCCCCAAAACCATTTGGCGGATTTAGCCGAAGCGCGCGAGGCATTAAAAGCCGGGGACTACGAGTGGATGGAATTGATGTATGGCCGAATACCGTTCGTGCTATCTGAACTTATCCGGACGGCATTGCTCCCCGCAGAAGGGTGCCGGTTTATTGTTTCGGACTTTTCTGCGATTGAGGCACGCGTAATCGCCTGGTTGGCGGACGAGGACTGGGTGCTTGAAGTATTTAAAGGGCACGGCAAGATATACGAAGCAACGGCGGCCCGAATGTTTGGCATCCCTTTCGAGACGATTGTCAAAGGCCATGAGAATTACAAATATCGGCCGCCAGGGAAGGTGGCGACGCTGGCCTGTGGATTCGGCGGCGGCGCGCCTGCTCTGGCCAGTATGGACAAAAAGAGGGAGATCCCTGCAGAAGAATATCCGAGACTGGTGAGGCAGTGGCGGGAGGCCAATCCAAACATCCGGAAGCTTTGGTATAGAGCTGAGGAGGCCGCAATGGAGGCGGTGCGGACGAAATCCACTGTCAAGTTAGCTCACGGCGTTCAGTATCGCTATAAGTCAGGAGTTCTGTTTGCCGATTTGCCAAGCGGGCACAGTTTGGCTTACCCTTCACCAGCTATTAAACCTGATCCGAAATTTGACGGGAAAGAAGGACTTACGTTTAAGGCGCCAGATAAACAGGGAAAGATGGTCACCCAGCGGACCTGGGGCGGAACGCTGGTGGAGAATCTGGTGCAGGCCATTGCGCGCGACTGCCTCGCCGAAAGTTTGCTGCGGCTGGACAGTGAAAATTATGTTATTTCGCTACATGTACATGACGAGGTTGTGCTAGAAGTGCCGATCGGGACAGGTTCGGTGGAGCATGTTACGGAGATAATGGGGCGGCCGATTGATTGGGCGCCAGGACTGCCGCTCAAGGCAGCCGGCTTTGAATGTGACTTCTATCAAAAAAAGGACTAGGGGGAGGAGCAATGAACGAAGATAAACGGCGTGTTGCTGAGGTTGAAGAGGATGTATTCAACTGGAAGCGGCGAGCGGAAGAACTGGAGCGGCAGTTGGCTGGTGCTGCTGAAAAGATATTCGGCGGCGATAACGACCCGGTGAATCACCCATCGCACTACACATCAGGTGGAATTGAAACGATCGACTATATTCGGGCCAAGCTGACTCCGGAGGAGTTTCAGGGGTATTGCAAGGGGAACGTGTTGAAATATGTCAGCCGGGCCCGCTGGAAGAACGGCAAGGAAGACCTGCAGAAGGCGGCCAAATATCTGGAATTTGCATTAGAGGAGGACTCGGGATGCTAGAACAAGCGAAAGCGAAGCTCAGGGCCGAGATGGACGGAACCAAGGATAACGATTATGTGCAATTTGTCGGCCAATACCTGCTTGACCATATCGAGGCGCACCCTGGCGATGCGGAGAAGGTCATGGTCAAGGATAAGACGATCGCGAAGAGTCTGGAAGCCATGCGCAAAGCTGCCGAGAAGAAGCGTAAAGGCAACGTCGCCATGCTTACACCGCAGGAAGGCTTCGCCGTTGTGTTCGAGTATTACGGCATTAAGTCGACAGACGCGGCCTCGGTCGTGCCAGTGGCCCCGGCAAAAGTGGAGACGCCTGTCGTTGATGACTTCGATGTCGATCTTGATGAGCTCTTGAAGTAAGGAGGGGCGGACATGTCAAAAGATTTTGAAGCCCACCTACCTAAGCAGATTAGCGATGAGTTAAACACTTATGTTGTTGATGTGGCTTTACGAGATAGCCGATATATCTTCACTCGTCGAGTGGGCGGTTTCCAATACGGATATTGTACACATTGCAGGAAGGAGTACCTGACCAAAGGTTTTCGCCACGGTAAAACGGAGATGTGCGAGAAGTGCGGATCGTTCTGTACGGTTAAGGCCAGCGGTAGAGGAAGAAGCCGGTTAGTTGATGATGCTTATTTAGTCTGGTATGACAAGTCACTTATTAATTCCAAGGCACTAGTAGCTCACGGCATATATGTAAAGCGGGATTACACAGGAGATTATAGGGAAGTCAATACGCAGTTTTATGTGCAAGCGGAATATCTTTTTATTCCTGGGGATCCAAAAGCAAAAGGAAAGGCTCGCTTCGGCGAAGCTCATATGAGGCGACGCCATCCTTGGGGCAATCATTTTTATAGCCCGAGCTCTATCATCACTGAACTGTCAAATGCTATGAGGCGGCCCCCATTCTATTTAGATAAGGAAAATGTTCGCGAGGCCGTTCACGGGACACCGTTTCAATACAGCGGTTGGGAGGAAATGTTGACTCACCGGCGTGAAGGTGAGGTGGACTATTGTGGATTGTTTTATTATGAACGCCGTGCAGGCGAGCCGAGAACGGATCTTGTGAAATTTTTTGCGCTGGCCGCGAAATATCCATGCACAGAGTATCTTGTTAAGTCGGGTCTATCGAGTCTTATTGAGACGAAAATTAACGGTCACTATACCTACAAGGCCATTAACTGGCGGGGTGCAACAATGGAGAAAGTGCTCAAGCTCTCTAAGCAAGAGATTCGGGAGATGCGAACCGTCAACGCTACAAACATACCTTTGATGCTTCATAGCTACCGATTTTATAGAAAGAAAGGTATAAATGTTTCATTTGACCAAGCAAACAAGCTTAGAGACCTTACATTCGAAGAGAATCAGGACAGCCTCAAGTCATTGGGTATTTCCCATACTGTCAATCAAGCCATTAAATATATACTCAAGCAATTGGAACGGCCGGGAGCTAGTAAATATTACTCCAGCGCATCTTCTGTATTGCGTGACTGGAAAGATTATCTTTCCGACTGCAAGAAGCTTGGGATGGATATGGCATCTCAAGCGGTATGTTACCCGAATGACCTTCATTCGGCGCATCAGAAGACGCTCGAGAAAGTGAAGTATAAAGAGGACAGGGCTCTGAACATCCAGATCGCCAATCGACTGGAAAAGCTTAATAAGTTATATCAATTTGAATATAACGGGTTAGTTATTCGGCCAGCAATAACTAGCGTGGAGCTGTTCCGAGAAGGGAAAGAACTAAGCCATTGTGTCGGAGGTTACGCCAAGAACTATGCAGACGGAAAATGTGATCTGCTCTTTATACGCCGGGTCTCTGAACCGGATAAGCCTTTTTATACGATGGAGGTTTCAGGAGGACAAGTTTTTCAGTGTCGCGGCTGTAAAAATTGCTCAATGACACCGGAAGTAAGGGATTTCGTCGAGCGGTTCATTTCCGAGAAGCTTAAAAAGAAAAAGGCAATTAAAGTCAGGGGGGTAGCCGTATGACGCAGCTATCGACGAGAACGGCTGCCATCATTGCTGCGGAGATACGCGGCATCGATGCGCAGGCTAGGGAGCTCGTGCTCCGTAGTGCGGTTGAGATCGGCAAGCGACTGAATGAAGCTAAGGAGCTGGTGCCCCATGGAGAATGGGGGAACTGGCTCAAAGAGAATGTTGACTACAGCCAGTCCACTGCGAACAACTTCATGCGCTTGGCTGACGAATATGGTTCAAATTCGCAAGCGCTTGGAAATTTGAGCTATACAAAGGCGCTTGCGTTACTCGGAGTGCCGGCAGAGGAACGGGAGCAGGTCGCTGCCGAGAATGAGGATAAATCAGCACGAGAATTACAGAAGGTTATCAAAGAGAAAAAGCAGCTTGAGAAGCAGTTGAAGGCGGCGGAGAAGGAGCGCGCAGCCCTGCAGGAGCTCAACGAGAAGCTGAAGGAAGCGCAGGCGGATTTTGATGAGGAAGAAGAGGCGCGCCTGAAGGCTGAAATTCAGGAGGCCAGACTCCGGATTAAACAGTTGGAGAAAGAGTTGAAGGAGAAGCCGATCGACGTGGCCGTGACGGAGAAGGTACCGGAAGCCGTCGAGAAGGAGCTCGAGGAGCTGCGGAAGAAGGCGGTTCAGTCAAGCAGCGAGGGGACGATGAAGTTCCGGGTACGCTTCGAGGCACTGGTGGAGTGCTTTAAGGGGCTGCTCGTGGCGCTCGATGAGGTAAAAGCAGCGGAGCCAGAACAAGGCGAGAAGTACACAGGAGCCGTAAGTGGCCTCATTAAAAAGATGGAAGAACGGCTGTAAAGGACTGAGGTGGCATCATGGAACTAGATATATCATTCGGCAAGCACCGCGCGGATACGAATTGGAAGCCGGAATATCTGACGTGGGAGGAGTTCGTCGATCGGCTGCGGAAGGTGCGGCGGACCGGGGAGACGATGGCGGAATACGACAAGATGCACAATATCGGCCGCGGCAAAGTCAAGGACGGGCCTGCTTTCGTCGGCGGCCTCGTCCGTGGCGGGCGCCGAAAAAAAGAGAACGTCGACACTCGCAGCCTGATAACGTTGGACGTTGACCATGCTGACGACGACTTCCTTTTCGCCGTGGAGCTTGTCCTGGGCGGGACTGCCTATGTGATCTATTCCACGCATAGCCACCGCCCGGACAACCCAAAATATAGGCTCATTGTGCCTGCTGATCGTACCATGAGCCCGGACGAATACGCCGCTGTCAGCCGCAAGCTGGCTGACAATATCGGCATGGATTACTTTGACAAGACGACCTTCGACGTTCATCGGCTCATGTATTTACCATCATGTTCGAAGGACGCGGAGCCGGTGCTGGGGGTCTACGAGGGCGAGCCGTTGGGTGTCGATGGCGTTCTGGAGCAATATGAGGACTGGCATGACCCGCTTCAGTGGCCTCGGCATGAGGGCGATAAGGCGCTGCGGCAGACGGCCAAGCGGATGGAAGATCCAAGAGCCAAGCAGGGGGTAGTAGGGGCGTTCTGCCGGTGCTACTCCATCAGCGAAGCGATAGCCACGTTTCTGCCAGACGTATATGAGCCGGTCGATGATAGCCTATCGCGATATACACATGTCGGCTCGACGAGCCACGGCGGCCTTGTCATCTATGACGATGACACGTTCGCTTACTCCCATCATGAGAGTGATCCGGTAAGCGGACGGGAGGTCAACGCGTTCGACTTGGTCCGGCTGCACAAGTTTGGCCAGTTGGACGATCGGGCCAGCGAGAAGACGAATGTCACGAAGCTGCCGAGCTATACGGCCATGCTGTCCTTTGCCACGCAGGATCCGAAAGTGAAGCGGGAGCGGCTGGCGGAACTGTCGGAGGACTTCGCGAGTACTGACGAGGAGGAAGAGGAGCCGGAGGACGACAGCTGGAAAGACGAGTTGGAATGTCATCCAAAGACCGGCTTCCCGCTCCCTACTGCTGGGAACGTCGAGCTTATCCTGACTCACGGCGTTTGGAAGGGTGTGCTCGCTTATGATGCGTTCGGCAATTCGGAAGTTATCCGGCGGCCGCTGCCGTGGCGGAACCTGGAGCGCCCGGGACGTCTCTATGAGCCGTGGCTAGGGGCCGATGATAAGCGGCTCCAGCATTGGTTCGCAAAAGTATTTACTATAAATTCAACCCGGACCATACAAAACGCCTTTACGGAGGTTGTTCATAAAAATACCTTTCACCCGATCAAGGCTTACGTGGAGAGCACGGAGTGGGACGGCGTGCCGCGTGCGGAACGTATATTCGTGACATATCTCGGCGCCGCCGATTCGCATTACACGCGGCAGGTTACGCGCAAGATGCTGCTGGCGGCCGTGGCCCGGCTGTATCGGCCAGGCTGCAAGTTTGATCAGATGCTTGTGCTTGTTGGCCCCCAAGGAGCTGGGAAGAGCTCTCTGCTGGCGAAGCTGGGACGGGAATGGTTTAGCGACAGCCTGCGGACGTTCGAAAATAAGGAAGCCGGCGAGCATCTGCAGAACGGCTGGATATTTGAGATTGGCGAGCTGTCGGCCATGAAGAGGACGGAAGTCGAAGAGGTCAAGGCGTTTTTGTCCAAGACAGAAGACCGGTATCGGGTGGCCTATGATCGGCAGGTGTCGGAGTTCCCACGGAAATGCGTCTTCTTCGGGACCACGAACACGCGGGACTTTCTGAGGGACGCGACCGGGAACCGCCGCTTCTGGCCGGTGGAGGTTGTCCCGGAACGGGCGGAGTACAGCCACTGGGACCACTTGACCGACGAGGTGGTACGGCAAATATGGGCGGAGGTTTTGAGCTGGTTCAAGGCGGGGGAATCCTTGGAGCTGGACAGCGAGGCCCGCATGGAGGCAGAGCGGCAGCAAGCGGCACATATGGAGTCTGATCCGCGTGAAGGACTCATTCAGGAATGGCTGGAGTCTCCTATCGAAGATGAATGGGAGGATGAGCCAACGGAGCAACTGCGGGATCGTGTGTGCGCGGCCCAGATATGGACCGAGTGCCTGGGGAAGCGCAGAGGGGATATGAAGCCGTGGGACGGCAAGGACATCATGGATATCATGCGTCGCATCCCAGGATGGGCTGAACGTCCGGGAAAGGCGAAAGTTCCAGGATACGGTGTCCAGCGTGTTTTTGAGCGGTTGCCGTAAATGGTTGCCGAGGGGTTGCCAAGGTTGCCGTCAGCATTTGCCGAGGTTGCCAATAGGTTGCCGGGAAAATCGGATTACGGCAACCGCCAGACACCAGCCATACCAAGGGTTCCGGGCGACAGTTGCCGAAGTTGCCGTAATCTCCTTAATAGTAAAGGAGTTATTAATAGCATAGGGGCTAATGGTTATATGGATCCTATGCCCCCTATGCTATATAGCGATTCTAACAGTACGCGTGCGTGAAGGGCAAAACGGCAACGGATTTTAGGAGGTTTGATATGAGAGAGTCAACACTGGAACGCCGACTGGAGCGGGAGGTAAAGCGCATAGGCGGGAGGGCCCCGAAATGGGTAAGTCCCGGGAATCGAGGTGTGCCTGACCGGCTTGTTATCCTGCCAGGCGGCAGAACCGTATATGTCGAAATGAAAGCGCCGGGGAAGCCATTGCAGCCCTTACAGCAGAAATGGGCAAAGACGCTGCGGAAGTTGGGCCATGAGGTTTACAAGATTGATTCTAACGATGACATAGATAGATTCATCGCCGAGGTGAGCAGAGAGTGAAGTATAAGCCGCACCAGTACCAGGAGTATGCGACGTCCCGCATCCTTGATACACCTTATATCGCGTTGTTCCTAGAGATGGGTCTTGGGAAAACGGTATCGACTTTGACGGCGATCGACCTGCTGTTGAACGACTACTTCGACGCCGCCCGCGTGTTGGTCATTGCGCCGTTGCGCGTGGCTGACGATACCTGGGCGCGAGAGATTGAGAAGTGGGATCATCTTCGACACCTACGCATTAGCAAAGTTCTTGGCTCCGCATTGCAACGGAGGAAGGCATTAAAGGCCGAAGCTGATATCTACGTCATCAATCGCGAGAATGTGGAGTGGCTGGTCGGGGAATATGGCAGCAAGTGGCCGTTCGATACGGTGGTCATTGACGAGGTGTCGAGTTTTAAAAATCCACAGGCCAAGAGGTTTAAAGCCCTTCGACGCGTCCGGCCGCTGATGAAGCGAGTCATCGGCCTGACTGGAACACCGGCACCGAACAGCCTTATGGATTTGTGGGCCCCGGTTTATCTACTCGACCAAGGTGAGCGCCTTGGTAAGACGATAACGGGCTATCGCGAACGGTATTTTACACCCGGCGAAAGGAGCGGCCATGTCGTGTACAACTGGAAGCAGAAAAAGGAGTCAGAACAGCACATATACGAGGCAATTAGCGATATCGCAGTAAGCATGAAGGCCGAGGACTGGCTGAAGCTACCGGAACGCATCGACCGGACCGTACCGGTTAAGATGACGGTTAAGGCTAGGGAACTTTACGAGAAGCTTGAGGAGGACCTGCTGCTGGAGTACGTCGACGCTGACGTGGTAGCAAGCACCGCAGCCGTGCTGAGTAACAAGCTGCTGCAAATGGCTTCCGGTGCCGTCTATGACGAGGAGCGCGGCGTTAAGATGATCCATGACGCCAAGCTGGAGGCACTGGAGGATATCATCGAGGCGGCGCAGGGCAAGCCGGTCATGGTGTTTTACAACTACCAGCACAGTCTATCCCGGATTCAAGAGCGGTTCCCGCAAGCCCGGGTATTGCGTAAAGGGAAAGACGGAAACGAGGACATCCGGGCCTGGAACAACGACGAGATCCCGCTTCTGCTTCTGCATCCGAAGAGCGCCGGCCATGGCCTCAACTTGCAGGAGTCGAGCTGTCAGACCGTGGTCTGGTACGACCAGATATGGAGCCTCGAGGAGGACCAGCAGGCGAACGCCCGTGTCCATCGGCAGGGTCAGACTCGGAGCATCGTCGTCATGCGGCTGGTGGCAGAGGGCACGATGGACGAGGAAGCTGTAGCAGCCTTGGAGCGAAAGGCAGACGGCCAGGAGGCCCTTATGCAGGCAGTCAAAGCGAGAATAGAGCGGATTAAAAGTGCATAATCCCAAGCGCTTGGGAATTTCAATTACAGGGGTGACTCATAATGACAAATTTAGCGAAGCAGGAAACGGCCGACCAACACGCATTAGAGCAGCTGCTTGCATATAAGCGGCTATTAACGCGGATCAAGGTCTTGGAGACGTACCCCGTAACAGGGGGGATTTTGTTAAGGACCATTGCGGGAGACGATCGCCTTCAAGAGCTTCACAAAAAATTACGAGGGCTACCGTCATACATGTATTTGACAAAACATGAACAGCGAATAGAGCAAACAGCGCACGCTTATTTGACTCGGTATCCTGCCGGGACCCAAGCACAGCTAAACGAAGTCAGACAATGCGTAGGGAATGACGTGGAGGATGACAAATTGCTGAAAGAACTTGCTGGGAAGATCCAAAAGGTAATCGACGCACGCGGCGGCGGGCAGGTGGACGATTTCGAGGGGGTTCTGGAGCGCATAAGCGAGCTGCAGGAGCTCGAAGCACAGAAGCAGTATTTTGAATCCACTGTGGAAACGTTAGGCGGTAAGTTCGGTCGAATACTTCGCCTTCAGTACATTGAGTTTAAAGAGCCGATGGATATCGCAGATGAGATGGGGATATCACTCCCAACCCTGTACAAGTGGCGTCGGCAGGCCCTTGCGGCATATGGTAAATTGATTAGCGGCCTTGTACCAATAAAAATATGAGAAAATAATGATAAAAAATCGATAGTAGAACGAGACGACAACCCCGTTTTACCCGTGGTATTATGGTAGTGTGAAATAATTGTACCTAACGTTATTGTCTCCTTTCACCATAGCCGCCTCCTTTGTGGGGGCGGTATTCTTATTGGCAGGATTTTCATTTCTTTTGTCGAAGAATGAAGAAGGGAGGCGAGACAATGAAATTTACTATTAATGTTGCAAGAGCAATAATTGAAACACATCGGCTTAAGAAAGATGGAAAGTTCGGGCCAATCCCAAAACCTTATAAAATTTTAGAAGAAGACGATATGACTTTTAACTCGAAACTGGAAGCAGAGGAATATATCCACAGAAAAGAAGAATGGGTAGTTGACGATGGAATAACGGTAAAGGTAGGAGGAGCTAAGGGGTTAACAGATCCCAGCATACATATAAGAGCACATCGTGTGACAAAGCCTAAGAATATGCTGTTTACTAAGGATGAACTAAGAGACATATTAAAAAGTGGGGACGATAGCAAGAATAACGTTCTGATAATAGATTGGGATGGAACAGTAAAACTTATCCCTTTCAGATCGGTTGCAGAATTGCGCGATGGATACGCAGTCAGGTTAGAAAGTTACCTAGCTGGCAATAGCTATGTGGGCGCAAAGAGTAGGTTAAACCATTTATCAAGTACCTACTCCACACTTTTGGCAGGGTGGCTTAGCCATTTGGAATCACATGACGAGGTATATAGGGACTACCCTCCTGTCGAAAGTGATGAAGAGCTAATTTCAAAAATAAAAGAAGTATACGAAAATATGGTTTTTTAACAATAAGCACCCTTCGCGGTGCTTTTTCTATTTTCACTGCTTGACTATGTGATACTATATGTGATATCATAATTACAGGAGGTGAAACATGGCTAAGATAGAAAAACTCGTCAATAAAATGATGAGGAAACCAAAAGGGATAACCTTTCAAGAGGTGAAAAAAGCCCTTGAACACGCCGGATACATAGAAGTGAGAATAGTCGGTTCTCACCATCATTTCCGAAACGCGCAAGGGCTTTTAACCACCGTGAAGCGCGAGAATCCAGTCCATCCAAAGGCTGTGGAAGATGCGCTTACGAGGTTGAACAAGCATAAGGGGGAGTAATTCCCCTTATGTCCCCTATCTTAAGCCAAACATTATGGAAAAGCAAAAGGATCTCAATTATTACCTGAGCCTGCCATATACCTTTCAAGTAAAGCGTACAGAGGATGGCTATTGGGCATCGGTCAAAGAGCTGGATGGCTGTCATACGTCCGGTAACACGTGGGAAGAGGCATATAAGGATCTTCAAGAAGTATTTAAAACGCACATTGAAATAAAGCTGGAGTACGGTGATCCTATTCCGGAACCAGAAGACGAGGAATACAGCGGAAAGTTCCTTGTTCGCATGCCGAAGTCCTTACATCGACACTTGGCGGAGAAGGCAGCGGCCGAAAATGTGTCATTAAATCAATACGCGCTTTATAAATTGAGTCGCTGACAGAGTTCAGCGGCTTTTCCATATCACCGAAAGGAGTTGATAACATGGCATTGACGGCCAAGCAGAAGGCATTTGTGCAAGAGTACCTGATAGACCTCAATGCCACACAGGCGGCAATCAGGGCGGGGTATAGCGCGAAAACGGCGCGGAAGATAGGGGCGGAGAACCTGACAAAACCAGACATCCAGAAGGCGATTCAAGAGGCGATGGAACGACGAGAGAAGCGGACGGAGATAACCCAGGATAGGGTATTGCAAGAACTTGCGAAGATCGGCTTTGCGGACATTAAAAGCTATCTCTCGTTCCGGACTGAACGCGCAGTGGTTGGCTATGAAACTGTGGACGATGAGGAGGTTCCAGTGTTTGGCTATCAAGACGTGATCGAGCTGAAGCCGAGCGACCAGGTGGACGGTGCGGTTATCTCTGAGGTTAAGCACACGAGGGAAGGCATCGCCTTCAAGCTCCATGACAAGGTGTCAGCGCTGGAGAAGATTGGCCGACATCTTGGTATGTTCAAGGACAAGGTGGAGCACAGCGGTAGTATGGATGTGAACCCGCTTCAGGGCCTGACCACCGACGAACTACGGAAGTTGATTCGCAATGGTTGACTTGGAGACAATCAAACGTTATGCCCTTATTGAGCTCGCTTCCCGCGAGTTTTTTTACTTTTGTCAGGCGATGGCGCCGGACTTTTACCGGGATGATCGGGC
>CALYLO010000003.1 GCA_944800085.1 Paenibacillus melissococcoides
TAGCATCGACATTCGTTTCGACAAGGAGAATCGAATGCTCCACATCTTTTTCACTGCGACCGCAGTAAATGGGGAGAAGGTAGAAAGCGAGGTGAGTTTGGATGCTTGATGCATCTGGATTCAAGCGGATGCGGTACAGCGATTTACTGGAGCAGATGGAAGAACAGGCGCGGGCAAAATACGGTGAAACCACGAATACATCGGCACTATCTCCACTCGGGATCATCCTACGGATATTCGCTTTTTTTCTGGCCTATGTTTGGCAGGGAGTGGAGCACGTATACTACGCGGCGTACCGAGACACAGCAACCGGCGTGAGTTTGGACCGCCTCGCTCCGCAAGTGGGGATTAAACGATTCCAAGAGGAATTTGCATACGGAGAGTTAACATTCATAGGAACGCCAGAATATACGATACCGGAAGGCACAATCGTCGGCACCGCCACAGGAAAATATTTCGTGACAAATGAGGATCTGACTCTCGATAATGACGGCAAGGGTTCTGTGGGGGGCGCGCCAAGAAGTGGGAACAGGATGGAACGTTGCAACTGGCACAATTGTGGCTTTGCTCAATCCCGATGCGAATATCCTCTCTGTCACGAATCCGAGGCCAACAACAGGCGGACGGGAGCGAGAGACGGATGAAGAATTTCGCGCCCGGTTCCAGCAATCGGTAGCGGGCGGCGGCGCGGACCTCTGTCGATGCCCTTGGGTGTCGAAGGGGACGCTATTACGGTTGTCTGGTGTTCGAGCGAGGCGCGGCCGTGATTAGAAAACACCTCACTATACTACAAGATGCGGCAGCTAGGCCCGGGATAATACGTTCCAGTGCTATGTGGTTGGGAGGCGTATGGAGCAAGAGATCGCAGCCGCCATTTTCGCAACAAAGGCGCTGGACGAGTTATCGAAGCACTACGGCGATATTGATTCGCGAGGTTACCCGGGATGTCGCTAGGTTACTAAGCAACAAGGTCAAGTTCAGCCGTGCTGAGGAAGTTTTGATTTCTGTTCATGCGAAGGATAAAGCGAACTGTTCAAATACCCGGCTGACGGTGACGAAAAGGTGATATCCGAAATCGTGCAGTACATCGGCGGGGAGCACGACGGTAAGTATTACAACGGCTTGTCCATGGGGGGCGGCCGTAATATACAAACAAATTAATTAGCGCGGTGTACAGGGTTCCAGGCGTGGATGATGTAGAATTGCTGCCTGAACGGTGATTCGAAAAACATTGAAATCGCCCCCTCATCAGGTGGCGAGGATTCGGGACCAGAATATCGAGGTGACCAGCCGTGTTTAGCGTGAAGGACATGCTTGGTCGGTTCACCGATGCGTATAACAAAAACCCTGAGAGCAATCTTGGAAAACTGGTGTCAATCCTACACTCTCAGCTTACAAGCCTGGAAGATACGCTGGACAAAATTCAGGAATGGCGAGACATTGACCGGGCCCGGGGAACAACCCTGGACAGGATCGGGGAAAACGTAGTGCAGCCGCGTGGAGCTGCTACCGACGAAATTTACAGAATTTTGTTGAAGTCGAAGGTAGCGCGAAACTTATCGAAGACGGACATTAACACGATCATTGAAGTTTTAGCTTTGGCCCTAGATTGCGATTTTTCGGAAATTCGAATCGAGGAAAAGCATGCGGACCCGAACGAACCGGAGCCGGCCGCACTTTCTTTGCTACGTGTGCCGATAGCTCGCCTGAACGAAGTGGGAATGTCACCGTACCAGTTCGCGCAGATCATCCAAAAAACAGTGGCTGCAGGCGTCCGGGTTGCACAAATTGATTTGTCTGGAACCTTTCTCCTGGCGTCGAAGCGAGCGGAAGTTGAAAAGAGCAAATTTGGGCTCGCGGATATCGCTATGACAACAGGCGGCACCCTTGGAACGGTCTATATGCCGGGCAATGACTACGAATTACCGATTTAGGGAGGGAGAAGATAGGAATGCCATTCAATAAAGAATTACCCGAATGGAAGGCAGCAGGAATACAACCTCCTGAGTCAAAACGGGTGAAGGGCTGGGAAGTTGAGGATCGGCCGCCAGCTGATTGGCTCAATTGGCACATGAATCGATCCTATGAGGCGCTGCAGGAGCTGCAGGAAAAGGCTGCGGAGAAGGATGATGTATCGAAGGCACTTAAAGATGCCAAGGAATACACGGACCAGAAGGCTCAGGCGGTTACCCCCGAAAGCATCGGGGCTGAAACGCCAACAGGGGCCCAAGAGAAAGCGGATGCTGCCCTTACAGTGGCGAAGCAGTACACCGATGAAAACATCAACGTATTAAGGGCGGATGTTGATAGCAATACGGACGAAATACGCAACCTAAAGCAATCTGTCGATCACGTTTTAGGCAAGCCCTTGGGGATTAAACCCGGCCTCCAGGTGGTGGAGGTCGAGAATGATACGCCGTTCCAGATGGGGGAGATAAAGGGCCGGACACTCATCAACCTACTAGGACGAGTTGGAGACTGTGAAAATACAGCCGATTGGTCTGCACCCGGACCCGGTGTTAAGGCTCTAAGCACCGAGCGGGTATACGGATCCTTTTCCATCGAAGTGGCGAGTACGAAGGAGGAACAGGCGGGATTTGGTATTCGTTCCAATGGTGCTGTAAAAGACCTGGATAAATACTATATTGCCGTCGGGTATATTCGAAACATATCCGCTCAGTATGTACACCTCTCCTTTGCAGAAGTGAAGAGCGAGGCCAATGTAACATCATGGTTCAAGTCGAATGGGACAGTCAAGTCCAATCAGTTCACATATGCATATGTCGCTGTTTCCCCCGTGGATCTCGCTGGCAAAGACAGGGTGGAAGTCTACGTCCGAGGCGTAGCATCAGAAGCAGGCCAAAAGATATCTGCGGATGGAATCGGGCTGTATGAGATCACCGAGGCCGAGTACAATGCAATTGAAGGCATGACACCGGAACAGGTGGCCAAACGCTATCCATACGTAGACAGCATGACGAACGTAACCAACCCATACGCCATCGTAACGGGAGGCAATCTGCTGCCGCCGTTTTATGAGTGGAACGGTGGAACATCCGGAATATTTTTGGAGCCGTACACACAAAAAGTAGTGTCTACAGGCGACCGGATGAACAGTGCTACGCAAATGCCAGCGGTAGAAGGCAAAACGTACACGTTGCGTATAGAACGCGAGGGCGACGGCGAAATCGGGCTTGATTTTCGGGATGATCATAACAACGTGTTATGGACATCTGAATTTGTCAAGCAAGATAATATAATCGCAACCGCGCCACAAGGGACAGCATATATGAATGCTTGGACGTCTGCGCCCGCAGCAGGGGAATTTATTTTCCGCAACCCGATGCTGACCGTTGGCACCAAACCGAAGCCCTTCACGCCGCAGCAACGCAGCATGCTCGCCTTTGAGACGGAGCTCGCCGCTCATCCCGTAAACGGCAGCAATCCCGATACGCTATTTATGAGAGACGATGGGCTGCCGTATGTGTTGGAGAAGTGGAGGAAGATTTCAAACTTCAACGATTTCGGCGAATATAGAATATCCTCAAACACAAGCACAACATTTAAAATCGTGAATGTAAGAAATGTAGATGTAAATATTAATCACCCTACATCATTTATGACAAAATACACAGGGAGCCCCCTGGAATATTCGTCCACCCCTGTGGTTACATGGACTGAACCTGACTTTTACCGCGTATCTCCAGCAAATTCAGGTGAGACAGAAACGCACTTGTGGGTTTCAATCTCCAACACAGACAGCGGATGGGGGCCGGATTACACTCCGACGCAAGATGAGATTAGGGCGTATTTCTACGGGTATCGCCTTTTGAAAGCTGACGGTAGTCTGTACGATGGGAACGGACAAAGATACTGGAATGTCATTAATCCCGATGGTTCTGTTGCTCCGGGCCAGTACACGACTGTATTGCCCACACAACCTCACAGCCAATGGACACCATACCGCCTCCAATACCTGAAAGCTAAGCCAACCGTCGAACCCGTCCGGAATTACGAGTTGGGCGCGACACTCTCCGGAGGCTCAAACATGGTTGAGGTCGGCAGCGGTATTGTGATTCGGGAGAAGACAACTCCTTACGGTAATTACATCAACGCGATAAATGCACCTGGTGGACGTTTGCAACATAGAACAACGAATCTCCTTGCAGTATACCGGTTTCAAACCAGAGATTTCGGCTGGACTTTCAAGGATAACATTTGGGACGGTGAGCCGTACCAGTACGCCGAGAACCCGATCCCTGCGCTTGCGAATGCAATCTACCACGTCACCTATACGATGCTCGATCCAACACTTGCGGCTGGAATCAGCGGCACCGTGGCGGCCAACCTGCGTGGGACTGTATCGGACTTGGTGCAGGATGTGGGCGACATCGGGCGGCGGCTGTCGGTGGTGGAGACGCAGAAGGCGGAGAAGGATGCGCCACCTCCTCTGCGGATTAAACCTACATTATTGAATGGGTGGGTAGATTATGGATCGCCTTTTGAACATTCGTTCTACTATAAGGATGATTCGAATGTTGTTTCGATTGAGGGCTTGATAGGTAGGGGAACGGCAGCGTTGGGTACATCTTTGTTTATACTTCCAACAGGGTTTAGACCTGACAAATCGCTTATTTTCCCTGTGCTTGGATGGGTAACAGGTGTAGGCGAGGCTCTTGTCCGCATTGACGTGGATCCAACGGGGATTGTAAAGATTGGCTCGCCTAATGCAAAAAATGATTATCTCTCATTGCAAGGTATATCGTTCCTTGCAAATAAATAAGGAGGACGTAAGATGAAAGAAGCAATCATAACCGACCTATCCGGCCGATACATCGAACCGACGCTCGTTGCGGACTCCGTAACGGGCGTTTTTGATCGGCGTGAACCGATTGAGCCAGACGAACCCGGCACACTTCGGCAGCCGGAACCGGAGCAGCGCGACGACGGTCAAGAGGATGAACCGGAAACGGTACTCGTAGGCTACACCGTAGCTGTGCCGATGCCTGACGGGCTGTATCAGCCTATATTCGATGTCGAGGGCTACAGAGCAGCGCAGGAGGCTTATGAGGCTGCATACGCCGAATACATGGCCGTGCTGGCCGAGCATGACCCGGAGAGCGACGATCCGCTGCCGGAGCCGCCGCAACCCGTGGACGGCCCAAGCTTCTGGCGGAACGGACTCACGGACGAGGAAATCGAAGCGCTGAATCCGGATCCGCAGCCGTCACAGACCGACGCGCTGGGCCAAGAATTGACGCAAATGAAAATCAGGAATATCCAGCAGCAGAGCGTCATTGATGACCTTGGCAGAATGTTGACCCAATCGCGGCTGGACAGCATGCAGAAAAAGCAGACTATCGACAGCCTGGGTGCGGAATTGACGAATGCTAAACTTGAAATTATTGAATTTAAAGGAGGGCAAACGGAATGAATTTCTGGAAACTTGCTTTTGATTGTGAATGGATCGACGCAGAGGGGCTATGCGCAGCCGTTAAGACGGAGGCCAACCGATTCGGGGAAATCACGCCGGAAGAGTACGAGAAGATTACTGGGATAAAATTTCCGACACAGGAATAAGCGCCACGCCATAGAGCAGGCGCTTTATTTATGCCCTCGGGATACCCGGGGGCTATTTATTTATCAATAGGGGGATCAGTATGGAGTTGACGGCAGTAGTAGCCATGATTGCCGCTATCAGCGGTATTGCGCTGGGCTGGATGGGCCGCAATAGAACAGTTAAGCATGATATTGTCCAGGAGGCCGGAGCAGACGCTGTACAGCGCACAGACGTCGAGTATATCAAGCGCGGGGTAGATGATATCCGTGTTGACTTACGAATGCAAGGGCAGCGCCTGGACGGGCTGGCGGAGCGTGTGACGCGGGTAGAAGAGTCATCGAAACAAGCACATAAGCGCATTGATCGCTTGGAAGAATAATAGAAGGGATGATATCGAATGGAGTGGCAAATGATTTTTGAATTGATTGATCCGGCCCTATTTGTCGTGGTTGGAGCCTGTTGGGTGATTGGGTACATGCTCAAGCAAACGCCGCCGGTGCCAGATTGGAGCATCGTATACATCGTTGTTGTGTTGGCGGTAGTGTTTACGGTTGGAACGCTTGGCTGGAGCGTTGAAGCTATCATACAGGGCATTCTTGCGGGGGCGTTCGCAGTATTCGGTCACCAGGCGGTAAAGCAGATGAAGAAGGGTGGTGAAAAGTAATGGTTGCGGCAATTGAGGAAGTGAAAAAGGTATTATGGGATGGCGGCCACGGAGGTAAGGACCCGGGATCCAGCGGGAACGGAGTTGTCGAAAAGAATATAGCGCTACAAGTTGCTACAGAAGCGGCGAAGCGATTGGAGCGGGACTACGAAGGTGTTAAATGCCTTCTTTCCCGTTCTTCTGATGTTTACTTGACATTGAAAGAGCGGACGGACAAGGCCAATGCTGCAGGAGCACATTTGCTTGTCAGCATCCATTGTAATGCTGGCGGTGGAAAGGGTGGATTCGAATCGTTCACATACAGCGGCACAAAGGACGCGGCTACAGCAGCGTTTCAAGACGTGCTGCACTCCGAAATCATGAAAAAGTTGAAACCGTTTGGAGTCATTGACAGAGGGCAGAAGAAAAAGGATCTACATGTGTGCCGGGAGTCACGCATGCCGGCCGTCCTGACCGAAAACCTATTTGTCGATGTTGCAGCAGATGCAGCACGGCTCAAGCGGCCAGAAGTTATTGAGGCGATTGTTGCGGGTCATGTGGCCGGGGTAGCCAAGTATCTAAAGTTGCAGCCGAAGAAAGCACAGCAGCCGCCAGCGAGCGGAGCGACCAACATCCTTGGCCCAGCATCGGCTACCGTCGAGCAGGCCCGAGAATGGGCCCGGAGCAAGAATGCCCCGGCTGAGTTTGTCGATCTAGCGGAATTGTACTGGGAACTGGCCCCGAAGCACGGCGGAGTGGACCCGGCGGTCGCCTACGTACAGTTCGGTCATGAGACGGGCTATCTCTATCGGGACGGGCGGAGCGCTGCCGGTATCGATGCCTCTTATAAAAATCCATGCGGCCTAAAGGTCACGGCGGGCGGCGGTGATTATCAGGCATCGGCGCACAAGCGCTTTACGGATTGGCGCGAGGGTATCACCGCCCATCTGGATCACCTTGCGCTTTATGCCGGAGCTGCTGGTTACCCGCGCGCGGGCACGCCTGACCCTCGGCATTTTGCGTATCTGTTAGGGACCGCCAAGACAGTGGAGTCGTTGGGTGGTAAATGGGCACCATCAACATCATATGGGCAGAAATTAGTGCAGTATTTAAAGGAGGTACAAGCAATGGAGAAACCGAAACAGCCGGACTACGTGGGACACTGGGCCGAAGCGTCTATTCGGCGTGTGATGGAAGCGGGGATCATGAATGGCCGTAACACTGGATTCGCGCCGAACGAGCCGATTACGCGGGCAGAGATTGCTGTTGTCGTGGATCGTATGTTGAAGCAGATGGGGAAATAAGCATTCTGGCCTCGCCGGGGATATGGGCGGGGCCTCTTTTCATCTGCGCAGTTTTTAAGAATTACCTCTCCAACCGAATTAAAAAGCCCCGGGAGGTCCCGAGGCTCTTACTCATTTATTTAACTGCTTCATCCATAGCTTTAGCATACTTCTCAAATTCAGCTTTATCCATATTGCCGTTCATTTGCAGCAGTACATTACCAGCTGCATGCGTATGCGAGAATGCCGCCGCTGTTGCCTTTCCTAGTTCATCGTAATAGGTTTTTACCTTCTCAAGATCGGAATTCTTATCGAAAATAAATAGCCGTCCGCCTTTATCTTCCCCCATGGCCAGAACGAGGATACGCTTGGACTCCTTGTCCAACTTAGGAGCCATCCCGTATTCTTTAGCTTCTAAGTCTCTCGCTTCAATCTCTAGCCCTGCATCCTTGAACTTCTGGACCATTTCATCGGCAGAGATGTTTTTGCCGCCCCCGCAGCCTACCAAGACTAAAACACACATTAGGAATATTGCACTTAATTTCTTCAAAATTCCCCCTCCTCGTATAGTATTTCCTGAAGGCAGTTTTGAGTCTTTTTCCAGTCCTTTATAGAAACATAGAATGCCTTCAAAATTTCCAGCTTGCACATTGAAAATTAATATGGGGACTGGACTTTCCGGAATGTCTCTGGACAATGGAACTTAGGGTTCCATTCGGGGAAATTCGTCTCCCTCCTGTAGTCCAATCTACTTTTTAAGTCTGTTTCTCCGGTACTCGCTTGCACTTCTTACCCGCTGGCTGTTCCCTTCGGCAACTCATGCCCGACTGTAGCAGCGTCGGGGCAGCTCGTGAACCGAAGCGTGTTCTCATATGCGAGGGTGATTGATCGGCGAGTGCGCCGGAGACAGTCCGGAGAGTCCGTTCCCTGAATCCCTTATAGAAAGGAGGAATTCTCTTGAAGCTTTTTGTCGGTATTGACGTCAGTTCCGAAGAACTGGAAGCCTGTTTGATGAAATCGGATGGCGACACCCTGGAGACCTTCAAGACCACCAACAATCTGCACGGCGCTTCTTACTTGCGGGATCGCATCATTTCTGCTGCGGTCAAGACAGCCTGCTCTGAGGTTCATATCGGGCTTGAAGCCACATCCGTCTACAGTTGGCATCCAGCCATGTACTTGCATGAGGATGAGGCCCTTCAACAATTGAATGCCAAGGTGTTCACCATTAATCCGAAGCTGATTAACAAATTCAAAGACGCTTATGCCGACCTGGACAAAACCGATCGCATCGATGCCTGGATCATTGCAGACCGCCTGCGTTTTGGCAGACTCACGACGACTATCGTGATGCAGGAACAGTACATCGCCTTGCAGCGGCTCACTCGCATGCGATTCCATCTCGTACACAACCTTACCCGCGAGAAGCAATACTTTTTGCAAAATCTGTTCTACAAGTGCAATGCTTTTCGCGCGGAGGTGGACAGTTCCGTGTTCGGCCATGCCATCATGGAAATGCTCTCGGAAAAGTATAGTCTGGATGAGATGGCGAATATGGATGTCGCCCGTTTGGCTGACTATCTCAAGGACAAGGGGAGAAATCGTTTCCCCGATCCCGAACACGTCGCCCGCTGTATTCAAAAGGCGGCTCGGGCCTCGTACCGTCTCTCGAAGGTTGTCGAGGATTCCATTGATTTGGTGCTGGGCACCTCAATTCAGTCGATCCGGAGCATCCAGAGTCAGCTTAAAGAGCTCGACAAGGCGATTGAGCGCATTTTAGACGGCATTTCCAGCAGCCAGTGCCTCCGTTCCATTCCGGGCATTGATCGGGTCTATGCCGCAGGCATCCTGGCCGAGATCGGCGACATCGACCGCTTCACGGATCAAGCCGCCTTGGCCAAGTATGCGGGTCTGACGTGGCGCAAGCACCAATCCGGCTCCTTCGAGGCGGAAGATACAAAGCGCATTCGTTCCGGCAACCGATTCCTTCGCTACTACCTTGTTGAAGCTGCCAACTCGGTAAAAAACCGCGACCCGGAATTCGGTGAGTACTACCGGAAGAAATTCAATGAAGTCCCTAAGCATCAACACAAACGTGCCCTCGTCTTAACGGCAAGAAAACTTGTGCGTCTGGTCGATGTGCTGCTACGCAACGACCAACTCTATACGCCCAGAAGGAAGGTGAAGCCGACAGAGCAATAATGCCTTGGCTCATGAATTTTCTTCTCTAATTCCCAGTTAAATTATGGTATTTTACTTAATTTTCGACTGGGTCTAGTTTGGTGATGCCTTTTTTGGGATTGATCCTGCTGCACGCCAAGGAAATTTTCCAATTCTCATCAATCAGGGACTTGACATCATACCGCTGGACTTTTCTTCAATTATATGACTATATGCCCATATATTCTATACCTTGAATTGGACTAAATAGAGAAAACCCCGGATCGCTCCGGGGTGAACAGTTTCATTTTTTCGGTCTCGACTTAATATAAATCCGTTCTTTCTTCATTTTTACGAAGCCTAACCCCATATCGGCCATCTCCATCTCCATCTCCTTCGCGCCCTGATTCCGTCTGTATGCCTCAACCTGCAGATTCTCCAATCGCTTCTGGAACTCCGACTTCTTCCCTTCGTTCGTCATTGTTCCTTCCTCCATTCTACCCTTGCCATCTGTTCATATTCTTCCAGCATTTTTAATTGCTCTTTTACGCGACGCTCCGCCACTTCTCGTGCTGCTTCCCGGGCTTTTTCTTCAGATAGGAAGCTTTCCCGCCTTACCCGTCTGTTCTTCCCTTCTCCGATGTTATAATCAAAGTACCAGCGATCCCCGCGTCGTTTGATTCGTGGTATTTCCATCCTCTTTCATCCTTTCATCCTTTATCAGTCGAATTATGATGTTACATCCAGCATACATCATGGGGCGGTTCCGCGCTATGATTTCGCCCAATCGAGTAGCGTTTCAATGTGTCCGATGCTAGCGTCACATATATAGGTGATACCGTAAGGTCCGTAGTATCCTGCAATGAGCATTCTGCCGTATTTCGTTTCGACTAAAAACTCAAAAGAATAAAAATGCTCCGACTTTGTTATGATTGATTTACGGATCTCGCCCTGATGAAGCTTTATTTCAAGACGGCGAACGTCCTCATTTTTCATTACATCCTTTAGTTCATCAATGGTCATGACCATCGCCCCCCTCTTTTTCGGCAACGCTTGTTCAATTCCGCTTTGTCTGCCGCAAGCCGCTCGCTGCGATTCGAATGTTTTCTTGTTCATCGATTTTTTCCTCCATTATATATATCGTTTCTTGCCTCTATAGTTCATCCACCGATTAGCCACCGTTTTCGGTGGATGAACGTCGCGTTTGACTCGATATGATAAAATACATTATGATAATTAGGGCTTGCTGAACATATTGCCTTTTAGGCCACAGAGGCTGACGGCACAGATTCAGCAGCAGTCTGAAAATCGGCAAAAAGAGAACGCGCAGCTTGCGTTCGAGATTCATAACAAGCAGTTGCAGAGCAATGACCGTTTCGCTTGTCTCTCGAAGGCGTGCTCGAATACGCCCCAGTCCGTAGGAGCGTTTGCCTTCTCCGAATTTTCCTTCGATCGCGTTACGCATTGAAGCATCCTGTCTGGCCTGGTTCCGTTCTGGTTCCGCTTCTTTCTTCGGACGTCCTAAGTTTGGACCACTCAGACGGATGCCGTGCTCCTTACAATAGCGAAGGTTCTCCCGGTTTCGGTAGATTTGGTCGGCTAGAATGGCTTCCGGATAACATCCATATCGCTGGACGAACGACTCCACGGAAGCTTTCAGTGTCATGCTTTCGTTGAAGTTATCCCAGGACAGCTTCTCCATCCGAGCGTAACCATCCACCAGACTGATCGCCAGCTTTGCTCCAAACTCGACGGGAGCATTCACTTTCCCGCGGACAATCGGCCGTACATGCGGTTGGGAAAGACTGACGATTCGATCTTCCACCGAGTGTGTCCGTTTGTCGTACATCTCTTGCTGTTGACGATACAGCTCGGAAATGACGAGCAATTGCCGATACTGCTGCGAACCCAGTTGATTCAAGCTGCTTTTCGCTGCCAGCATTTCGATGATGCCAAGATTACGCGAAACATAACGAAGCTGTTTGCCAACCGCTTTCCGGATGGATTTGGCACCCGTTCGCCGTTTCTTGGCGATCTCGAGGTAGCATTTGCGGGCGGTTTGACGATACGTTCTCGGTTTCTTGGCCTTCCCGACGAAAGGCTCGTGCAGAACATCGATGATCGCTTCGAGTTTTTCCCGCGCCTCGTTCAATAATTTCAAATCGGTCGGATACGAGATGTCGGCCGGTGCGCAGGTCGCGTCGAGCATCAAGGTGCCTTTGTTGCATGGTTTCTCTTTGCTTTTGCCGTCTTCATTAACGGATGTTCCATCAGAGCCATGGCCGCTGCCTGGAGGATCTTGAGGATCGCTCTTGTTTTGTTCCTGTTTCTTTCGCTCTGCGTCCTCTTCCAAAATCCAATCGTTGATTCGTTCAATGACATCCGCACCCAATCGCTTGCGGAAATGGGTCAACAGCGAGTGATGGAACGGAGGCTTATCTTGGAACGCCGGCAGCCCAAGGAAGTACTGGTAGTACGGATTTTCGGCGATCTGCTGGACCGTCTCTCGATCATCGAGCTGCATACGTTCCTGAATGTACAGCGCTCCCAAAGCCATACGAACAGACAAAGGGATCTGACCGCGCATTGATTTCTTGAACGACTTCGCGTAGAATTCTTCTGCCCGCCACCACGGGATGATAGCGGCCAGTTGAACCCAACGGTTCTCCTTATTTAATTTACCGCCAAACGGCAAGTAGAAATCTTCGAACAACTGAAGCTGGCTTTCGGTTCTACGATACATGTTGGTTCACTCCACGTGCACGATTTTTTGCAAGAAATTCGCATTTTCCTTGCATTTTATTTCGAGTTAGAGTCCAGAAATCCTTGTAAAACCTTAGAAAAATGATTGTTCAGCAAGCCCTAATTAAACCCTTATAAATGCTTGTTATATCAACGTTCACAGACTATGATAAGATTCAAGTAGATACAACAGAATAAACAGATTTCCATAAGAAGCGTTCATGGCCGTGCTTAAAATTGATGATAATAAGTAGCGGGGAGGGGGCGGATGCTCCCTCTTTTTTCAGAGACAACACGTAAGATAGAAGCAGGAAATGGGAGGGAATATGCATGACACGGAACGAACGAAGCGAAGGATCCCCTCCTTCGTCTGAAGGCCGCGCTCCGCGCGCGGTCTATATCCACATCCCGTTCTGCACGAATAAATGCCATTATTGCGATTTTAATTCCTATGTGCTTAAGGGACAGCCGGTGATGGACTACCTGAGAGCGCTGGAGCAAGAAATGGAGCATACCGTTCAGCAGCATCCCCCCGGGATGATTGATTCGATATTCGTCGGCGGAGGAACGCCGACCGTCTTGACGCCGGAGCAGATGGAGTATTTTCTGGCCTCGGTCCGGCGCGCCTTTCCGCAGTGGAGCCCGGATATCGAGTTCACGATGGAAGCCAACCCCGGCACGACCGATGAGGACAAGCTGGAGGTCATGCGGGAGGGCGGCGTGAACCGGATCAGCTTCGGAGTCCAATCCTTCAACAATGATCTGTTGACCGGCATCGGCCGCATTCATAAAACGGACGACGTCTACCGGAGCATCGACAACGCGAAGCGGGCCGGATTCGCTAATATGTCCATCGACCTGATGTTCGGCCTGCCGAACCAGACGGTAGAGATGGTAGAGCATAGCGTCAAGAAAGCGTTGGAGCTCGACCTCCCGCATCTGTCGATTTACAGTCTGAAGGTGGAAGAGAACACGATGTTCCATGCGATGTACCACCGCAATGAGCTGCCGCTTCCGAGCGAAGAGGAAGAGCTCGACATGTATATGCTCATCATGGATCGGATGAAGGCGGCCGGCTACGAGCAGTACGAGATCAGCAACTTCGCGCGGCCGGGCTACGCGAGCCGGCATAATACGACTTATTGGCGCAATGAGGACTACTATGGCCTCGGCGCCGGCGCGCACGGCTATGTCGGCCGACAGCGGCATCTGAACATCAAGGGCGTCACTCCATATAACGAAGCCTGCAAGCAAGGCTTGCCGCGCCTGGATTCATTCCGGGTCGAGGAAGCGGAAGCGATGGAAGATTACATGATGGTCGGCCTGCGGATGCTGGAAGGAGTAAGCAGCGAGCGCTTCGCGGAGCAATTCAACGGCGCGCTGCTCGACAAAGTGTTCGCTCAGCCGATTAAGCGGCTGCTGAAGAAGGGGCTGCTGGAGCCGACGGAAGCGGGCTATCGGTTGACAGAGCAGGGCTTGTTGTTCGGCAATGATGTGTTCGCCGCCTTTGTCGGCGCGCTGGCGCCAGGAACGGAGCAATAACGATAGGCATAGGTCCGCAGCAGACCGTGACCGCCGCAGCTTGATCGAATCAGGTTGCGGCGGTTTTGTTCTATTTTACGGCGGAAGCCGGGGCTAGCGCTTCAGCAGCAAACGCATGAAGAGGGCAACGGCGAAGCCCATGAACAGCGAACCGATAAGCACACCTGCGAAGGTGAACACGATGTCGCCCATCGAAGGCTCGATCATTTGCGGAATAACGAACATGGAGCCGATGACCGCGAAAAAGACGGTAATGAATAATACTCTTTTTGTCATACTGCGCTTACTCACCTGCCTTCTTATGACACGATGCGTTATTGCTAGTATGTCCCGGGCAAGGCGAGTCATGTACTTCATGAACAGGTTTCGCGGCGGCGGCCCGTCTTTGGCGGAAAAATGGATTGATAAGCGTGCAGGAGGCGATAGGGGAGCAGCTTGAGCGAAGGGGAAATTCTCCTTGAAAATCTATGCATCATATTGTATATTCATACATACACCACAATGTGAGGCAGGTCACACTCGGAGGGACTCAACATGTTACCCATCGTAAGAAAAGCTGTATCGGAAGACATTGACGCTTTAACGGAACTTATTCGTTTTTATGCAGAGCAAGGGATCATGCTTCCTCGTTCCCGCAAGGTGCTGGAGGCGCAATTGGAGCACTTCGTGGTGGCCGAGCTCGATGAGCGCCTGGTCGGCTGCGGCTCGCTGTGCCAGCTCGGTACCGATCTGGTCGAGATCCGCTCGCTGGGCATCGTGCCGGAATGCAAGGGCCGGGGCATCGGCTCGCTCCTGGTTGACAAGCTCCTGGAAGAAGCCGAGGCCCGTTCGATACCGAAGGTGATGGCCTTGACATATGAAGCGCGTTTTTTTCAGAAGAACGGATTCGAGATCGTGGAGAAGGAGATTTTCCCGGAAAAGGTATGGACCGACTGCGTCCACTGCAAAAAGCGGCACTGCTGCGATGAGATAGCTGTCTTGAAAGTACTCAACTGACTTGGCGGAGGTGAATATATGAAAAAACCAATCGACACCAAGATTCTGAAGAGAAGAGTAGTGTCCGATCTTGTATATATCGTGCTTTGTATTGGAGTAATTATTTATTTTTTGATAACAGAAGAACGGTCTCGATCTCATCTTTATTCCGATTATCGTGCTGGTGCTATTTGTGGTGATTTTTCGTTATAACTATAAAAAATGGAGAGACAGCAAGCCGCGAAATTAATGAAATATCAATGCATGCCCAAAGTACCGAACTGACTTGACAATCGTCTTGTCCGTTTGGTATTTTTGTAGTGACGGTTAGCACTCGACGATGATGAGTGCTAACGGATATCCTACTACATCTAAGTCCAGCGGTATGATGTCAAGTCCCTGATTGATGAGAATTGGAAAATTTCCTTGGCGTGCAGCAGGATCAATCCCAAAAAAGGCATCACCAAACTAGACCCAGTCGAAAATTAAGTAAAATACCATAATTTAACTGGGAATTAGAGAAGAAAATTCATGAGCCAAGGCATTATTGCTCTGTCGGCTTCACCTTCCTTCTGGGCGTATAGAGTTGGTCGTTGCGTAGCAGCACATCGACCAGACGCACAAGTTTTCTTGCCGTTAAGACGAGGGCACGTTTGTGTTGATGCTTAGGGACTTCATTGAATTTCTTCCGGTAGTACTCCCCGAATTCCGGGTCGCGGTTTTTTACCGAGTTGGCAGCTTCAACAAGGTAGTAGCGAAGGAATCGGTTGCCGGAACGAATGCGCTTTGTATCTTCCGCCTCGAAGGAGCCGGATTGGTGCTTGCGCCACGTCAGACCCGCATACTTGGCCAAGGCGGCTTGATCCGTGAAGCGGTCGATGTCGCCGATCTCGGCCAGGATGCCTGCGGCATAGACCCGATCAATGCCCGGAATGGAACGGAGGCACTGGCTGCTGGAAATGCCGTCTAAAATGCGCTCAATCGCCTTGTCGAGCTCTTTAAGCTGACTCTGGATGCTCCGGATCGACTGAATTGAGGTGCCCAGCACCAAATCAATGGAATCCTCGACAACCTTCGAGAGACGGTACGAGGCCCGAGCCGCCTTTTGAATACAGCGGGCGACGTGTTCGGGATCGGGGAAACGATTTCTCCCCTTGTCCTTGAGATAGTCAGCCAAACGGGCGACATCCATATTCGCCATCTCATCCAGACTATACTTTTCCGAGAGCATTTCCATGATGGCATGGCCGAACACGGAACTGTCCACCTCCGCGCGAAAAGCATTGCACTTGTAGAACAGATTTTGCAAAAAGTATTGCTTCTCGCGGGTAAGGTTGTGTACGAGATGGAATCGCATGCGAGTGAGCCGCTGCAAGGCGATGTACTGTTCCTGCATCACGATAGTCGTCGTGAGTCTGCCAAAACGCAGGCGGTCTGCAATGATCCAGGCATCGATGCGATCGGTTTTGTCCAGGTCGGCATAAGCGTCTTTGAATTTGTTAATCAGCTTCGGATTAATGGTGAACACCTTGGCATTCAATTGTTGAAGGGCCTCATCTTCATGCAAGTACATGGCTGGATGCCAGCTGTAGACGGATGTGGCTTCAAGCCCGATATGAACCTCAGAGCAGGCTGTCTTGACCGCAGCAGAAATGATGCGATCCCGCAAGTAAGAGGCGCCGTGCAGATTGTTGGTGGTCTTGAAGGTCTCCAGGGTGTCGCCATCCGATTTCATCAAACAGGCTTCCAGTTCTTCGGAACTGACGTCAATACCGACAAAAAGCTTCAAGAGAATTCCTCCTTTCTATAAGGGATTCAGGGAACGGACTCTCCGGACTGTCTCCGGCGGACTCGCCGATCAATCACCCTCGCATATGAGAACACGCTTCGGTTCATGAGCTGCCCCGACGCTGCTACAGTCGGGCATGAGTTGCCGAAGGGAACAGCCAGCGGGTAAGAAGTGCAAGCGAGTACCGGAGAAACAGACTTAAAAAGTAGATTGGACTACAGGAGGGAGACGAATTTCCCCGAATGGAACCCTAAGTTCCATTGTCCAGAGACATTCCGGAAAGTCCAGTCCCCATATTAATTTTCAATGTGCAAGCTGGAAATTTTGAAGGCATTCTATGTTCCTATAAAGGACTGGAAAAAGACTCAAAACTGCCTTCAGGAAATACTATACGAGGAGGGATGCGCATGTTGACGGAACGCCAGCGTATGATTTTGAATGCCATCATTGATGATTACATCCGTTCTGCGGAGCCTGTCGGATCTCGCAGCATATCGAAGCGGGGCGACGTGAATTTCAGCCCGGCCACGATTCGCAACGAGATGGCCGATCTGGAAGAGCTCGGTTATCTGGAGCAGCCGCATACGTCAGCAGGGCGCATTCCATCTCATAAAGGGTACCGTTATTATGTCGATCATCTCGTTCGCCTTGATCGTCTGTCCAGCGAAGATGTCACGCGGTTGAAATCCGCCTTCGCGGAGAAGATAACAGCAATGGAAGAGATTGTGCAGCATACGGCATCGATTTTGTCTCAATTGACCAATTATACGTCAATCGCGCTGGGGCCGGAAGTTTTCGACGCCTCGCTTCGTCATTTTCAGCTTCTGCCGCTGAACGAGAATACGGGGGTCGCGATTGTCGTGACAAGCACAGGCCATGTCGAGAACAAGACGGTGACGCTGCCTGAGGGCGTCTCCGCCTCCGAACTGGAGACCGTGGTCAACCTGCTGAACGCGAAGCTTGTCGGCGTTCCTCTATATAAGCTGCGCTCGCGGCTGTATAGCGAAATTGGATACGAAATGAACCAATATGTATCGCATGTCCAGGAGCTGATGGCTCTCGTGGAAGGCGTTTTGGCCGACAATAGCGATCATCGGCAAGTCTACTTGAGCGGGGCGACCAACATGCTGACTCAGCCGGAATTCCAGGATGTCGACAAGATCAAGACGATCTGGGAGCTGCTCGAGGAGACGCCGGCCCTGATCAAGGTCGTGGGCTCCGCCCCTTCCGGCATCCAGGTCCGCATCGGCCAAGAGAATGCGCATGCCGCGATTACGAACTGCAGCATGATTACCGCAACCTATTCGGTCGACGGACAGACGCTGGGTACGGTCGGTATCCTGGGGCCGACCCGGATGGAGTATGCGAAGGTCATCACGCTGATGAACCATCTGTCCGGCCAAATGGCGTTATTCATGCAGCAATGGTATAAATAATCGGGAGGGGGCGGCTTGTGACTCAAGGACAAGGACAAGTACAGGAGACCGATGAGCGCTATGCGACGCTCCTGAATAATGCCAATGCCGTCCGGGCGCTCGCCTCGGCTGTCGAGGGCACGCTTGGCCCGAAGGGGCTGGACGTCATGCTGGTCGGCGCGAATGGCGACGTCGTCATTACCAATGACGGCGTCACCATTTTGGAGAAAATGGATGTGAGCCATCCGGCAGCCCGGCTGCTCATCCAGGTGGCGCGCGCCCAGCAGAGCGAGGTCGGCGACGGCACGACGACGGCGACGGTACTGGCCGGCGCGTTGGTGCAGGAAGGCGTGGCCCAGGTGACGAGAGGCGTCCCCGCGGCGAAAGTCGTGACCGGGATGCTCGAGGGCATCCGCGTCGCGGCCGGCCGGCTGGCGGAACGCGCGCTTCGGCTCGACGGCTGGGACGACCCGAAGCTGCACCGAGCGGTATATATCGCGGGCCGGGAGCAGAGCGACATCGTCCGCCTCGTGCTGGAGGCGGGACAGGCGGTAGGCTGGGAGCAGCTGCAGGATCCGGCCTACCGGCTCGCCGAGCAGATTGTCGCGCACGAGAAGGCGGGCAATGAATGGTTCCACGGCGTGCTCCTGAAGCAGAAGCCGCTGCAGCGGGATTGGCTGCGGGAGCGGGCCGGCTGCCGGGTCCTCATCCTGCAGGATGCGCTCGAACCGGACACGCTCGACGAGCAGCTGCTGACGACCGAAGCCGGCTTCCAGCAGTATATGGCTCACCGCTCGGCATTCATGGAGCGGCTGCAGCGTCTTCACGAGCTGGGGGTCGGCTTCCTTGTGCTGGAGCGAGGGCTTCATCCGGAAGCGGAGCAATTTTGCCTCGACCATGATATGATGGTCGTGCAGCGTGTCAGCCGCGAAGATATTATGCGCGTCTGCCGCCTTACGGGCGGCAAGCCGCTGAAGCGGGCCGCCCTGGCCAAGGATGCGGCGGTGCTGGAGCCGCTGCTCGGCCGCACCGCCTGCGTGCGCTACGATGAGCGCCTGGAGCGCGTGCGGTTGTACGCCCCGCAGGCGGCCCTCAGCTCGGGCGGCACGACGGAGCCGGCGGGCATGCGCCGCGCGCAGGTGACGCTCATCGTGGGCGCGAGCACGCGCGAGGTCGTGGGCGAGCGGGCGCGCATCGCCCAGGATGCCGCGGCGGCGCTGCAAGCCGCGATCCAGAGCGGCGTCCTGCCGGGCGGCGGCACGACGGAGCTGGCGCTCTCTTACATGCTGGAGCGCTACCGGGAGACCGTCCGCGGCATGGAAGCCTTCGGCGTGGCCGCGGTGGCGCAGGCGCTGCGCAAGCCGATGGCCCAGATTGTGCTGAACGCCGGCTTCAATCCGCTGGAGAAGCTGGAGGAAGCGCGGGCGGCACAGACCGCGTCGGCATCCGATGCCATCGGCATTGACTGTGACAGCGGGGCGCTGCTGGATTATGTCGAGGCTGGCATCGTCGACCCGGCCGCCGTGAAGCTCCATGCGCTGCGGGCGGCCGGCGAAGTGGCCGCCGCCGTGCTGCGGATTCACACGGTCATTAAGATGAAGCCGGAAGCGTAAGGCTCCGGCTTCCCGGAGCAGGAAGATAGAAGCTTGACTACATAAGGGAGGTGCAAGGATTGAACCCGGAACAAGAAGAGAAGATCGACAGGAACGATCAGGTGGACTCGGAGGCTGTGGAAGCAGCCGACGTTGAACATAAGCAGGAGGCCGAGGAGGCATCCGAAGCAGAAGGCAAGGCAGCGGAGGAAGCACAGGGAGAGCCGGCAGAGCTGAAGGAGGCCCGCGCGCAAGCCGAGGAGCTGCAGCAGCGCCTGCTCCGCGCCCAGGCGGATTTCGATAATTTCCGCCGCCGCACGGTGAAGGAGAAGGAGGAACTGGCTCAGTACGCATCGTCCAAGCTGGTGACCCAACTGCTGCCGGTGCTCGACAACTTCGAGCGCGCCTTGGCCGCAGCCCAGACGGGCAGCGAAGAGCAATCGTTCGTCAAAGGCGTGGACATGATCTTCCGCCAATTCATGCAGGTGCTGGAGCAGGAAGGCGTGAAGGCGATGAACGCCGTGGGCGAGCCGTTCAACCCGGAATTCCATCAGGCGATTATGCAGGTGGAGTCGGAAGAGCATGAGGAAGGCATCGTCGTGGAAGAAGTCCAAAAGGGCTACATGCTCAAGGATAGGGTGCTTCGCCCGGCGATGGTCAAGGTAAGCGGCTAAGAGATGGCGGTCACATGCTATCCGCTTGGTTAATATGAAATAGATTGAGAGCCAGTTGAGGAGGTTACATTTGCAATGAGTAAAGTTATCGGTATTGACTTGGGAACGACCAACTCTTGTGTTGCGGTAATGGAGGGCGGCGAAGCCGTCGTCATTCCGAATCCGGAAGGCGCCCGCACAACCCCATCGGTTGTCGGCTTCAAAAAAGACGGGGAGCGCATCGTCGGGGAGACGGCGAAGCGCCAGGCGATTACGAACCCGGATCGCACGATCAGCTCGATTAAGCGTCATATGGGCTCGGCGCATAAGACGACGATCGACGACAAATCGTATACACCGCAAGAAATTTCTGCCATGATTTTGCAGAAGCTCAAATCCGACGCAGAGGCATATTTGGGCCAAACGGTAACCCAGGCGGTTATTACCGTACCGGCGTACTTCAACGATTCCCAACGCCAGGCGACGAAGGATGCCGGCAAGATCGCGGGTCTGGAAGTGCTCCGCATCGTGAACGAGCCGACAGCGGCTGCGCTTGCTTACGGCGCCGACAAAGAAGGCGACCATACCATTCTCGTCTACGACTTGGGCGGAGGCACATTTGACGTCTCGATTCTCGAGTTGGGCGACGGCTTCTTCGAAGTCAAAGCGACGAGCGGCGATAACCAGTTGGGCGGAGATGACTTCGACCAAGTGATTATCGACTACTTGGTAGCGGAGTTCAAGAAAGACCAGGGCATTGACCTGAGCAAAGATAAAGCGGCTGTGCAGCGTCTGAAGGATGCGGCGGAAAAAGCGAAAAAAGAGCTGTCCGGCGTCTTGACGACCACGATCAGCCTGCCGTTCATCACGGTCGTCGACGGCGTTCCTCAGCACTTGGAGCTGAACCTGACGCGCGCCAAGTTCGAGGAACTGTCCGCGCACCTCGTGGAGCGCACGCTCGGACCGACGCGCCAAGCGATGCAGGATGCGGGCATGACGCCGTCCGATATCGACAAAGTCGTCCTCGTCGGCGGATCGACCCGGATCCCGGCCGTCCAGGAAGCGATCAAAAAACTGACCGGCAAAGAGCCGCATAAAGGCGTGAATCCGGATGAAGTCGTCGCTCTGGGCGCAGCCGTACAGGCGGGCGTACTGACCGGCGACGTGAAGGACGTCGTCCTGCTTGACGTCACTCCGCTTTCCCTCGGTATCGAGACGGCAGGCGGCGTATTCACGAAGATGATCGAGCGCAATACGACGATCCCGACGAGCAAGTCGCAGATTTTCTCGACCTATGCGGACAATCAGACGAGCGTCGAGATCCATGTCCTGCAAGGGGAGCGCTCCATGGCGGCGGACAACAAGACGCTGGGACGCTTCATGCTGGGAGACATCCCGCCGGCGCCGCGCGGCGTGCCGCAGATCGAAGTTACGTTCGATATCGATGCGAACGGCATCGTCAAAGTATCCGCTCAGGATAAAGGAACCGGCAAGATGCAGAACATTACGATTACCTCCTCCAGCGGCTTGAATGACGAGGAAATCGACCGCATGATGAAGGAAGCGGAATTGCATGCGGAAGAAGACAAGAAGCGCAAAGAAATGGTCGAGGTGAAGAACAACGCCGACCAATTGGTATATACGACAGAGAAAACGTTGAAGGACTTGGGCGACAAGGTCGACCAAGCCGAAATCGACAAGGCGAACGAAGCCAAGGAAAATGTGAAAAAGGCGCTCGAAAGCGACAATATCGACGAAATCAAAGCGGCGACCGACAAGCTGTCCGAAGTCGTGCAGCAGCTGTCCGTGAAGCTGTATGAACAGGCGGCGCAAGCGCAGCAGGCCGGCCAACAGCAAGCGAATGACGGCGCGGCCCCAAAAGATAATGTAGTCGATGCCGATTACGAAGTCGTGGACGAAGACAAGAAATAAGCGCGGATGGACAGGGTCAAAGCCGGGTTTCGCCCGGCTTTGGCTTTGCCTGTTTACAATGAAGAATGCGGAACGGCATGGCGTTTGCGCCATGCGGCACCTGTCCGGCGGCGCGTCCCCTTCCGCAGGTTACGGCGGGACGGGGACGGAACACCGGGCTTTTAAGTTGCAATGGGGGTGGAAGAGTGGCGCAAAAGCGAGATTATTATGAAGTGCTCGGCGTAAGCAAAGGGGCTAGCGAGGATGAAATCAAAAAAGCCTACCGGAAGCTTGCGCGTGAATATCACCCTGACGTGAACAAGGCAGCGGACGCGGAAGAGAAGTTCAAGGAAGTGAAGGAAGCGTACGATGTGCTTGGCGACGATCAGAAGCGGGCGATGTATGACCAGTACGGGCATGTAGATCCGAATCAAGGCATGGGCGGAGGCGGGTTCTCCGGCGATTTCGGCGGATTCGGCGACATATTCGATATGTTCTTCGGCGGAGGAGGACGCACACGCGATCCGAATGCGCCGCAGCGAGGCAGCGATCTGCAGTATACGATGCAGATTGAATTCAAGGAAGCCGTCTTCGGCAAAGAGACGGATATTACGATTCCGCGGACAGAGCAATGCGACACCTGCTTCGGAACCGGGGCCAAGCCTGGCACGAAGCCGGATACCTGCTCGGCCTGCCGCGGAACGGGACAGCAGGAAGTCGTGCAAAATACGGCGTTCGGCCGTATGGTCAACCGGCGCACTTGTACGGTATGTCAAGGCAAGGGAAAGATTATCCGCGAGAAATGCGGCACCTGCCATGGCAATGGAACCGTGAAAAAGCAGCGCGTCATTCATGTGCGCATTCCGGCAGGGGTAGACGATGGCGCCCAACTGCGCATGAGCGGAGAAGGCGAGAGCGGATTGCGCGGCGGTCCGAACGGCGACTTGTACATTGTCATTCGCGTGAAGCCGCATGAATTTTTCGAGCGCGACGGCGACGACATCTACTGCGAGGTGCCGCTCACCTTTGCGCAGGCGGCGCTGGGCGACGAGATTGAAATCCCGACGCTGACCGAGAAGGTCAAGCTCAAAATTCCGGCCGGCACGCAGACAGGGACCTTCTTCCGGCTGCGCGGCAAAGGCGTTCCGCGCCTCCGGGGCCACGGTCAAGGCGATCAGCATGTCAAGGTGGTCATCGTGACGCCGACGAAGCTGAATGACGAACAGAAGGAGCTGCTCCGGCAGTTCGCGGCCAGCGGCGGCGAGCAGACGCACGGCGGGCACGAGGAGACGTTCTTCGATCGGATGAAGCGGGCGTTCCGGGGAGACTAGACCCCGGCCCCTCTTGATCACATGGTCCATATTTTTCCTCATCCAAATATAAGTTCATCCTATCGGTCGGAGATACGGATCAGGACCACAACGGCGCATAGAGGACACTCTATGCGATGGTTGTGGTCCTTTTTTGCCATCAGAGACCACTGGCTACCGGCGCCAGGAGAATGGCCTGTACGGTTTACATTCCGTTTACATTCGTCATCTATGATGGACTCCATAGCTTAGTTGGTGTGTAAAGAAGGAGCGGATGTAATGAGAAACGAATTCGATCAGACGAAAGGCTCGTTAGGCAATTGGAGGCAATTTCTGAATCTCATAAATGAGACCAAGCCGTCCAGGCTCATGTTATTCGTCGCTTTGCTGATGAGCATCGGCGGGGCGGCCGTATCGCTTGTCATTCCGATGTTCACCAAGGGGATGGTCGACAACTTCGCCATGTCGCAGCTGGATACGATGCAGATTGCGGCGTTGGCGATCGCGTTCATTGTCCAGACGGTGGCCGCCGGCTTGTCCATCTATATGCTCAATCTTATCGGACAACGCGTCGTCGCCGTCTTGCGAGACCGGCTGTGGAAGAAGATGCTGGTGCTCCCGGTGTCCTACTATGACCAGAACAAGACGGGCGAGACGGTCAGCCGCATAACGAATGACACGGGGATTGTAAAAGGATTCATAACGGAGCATCTGTCGAGCTTCTTCACCGGCATCATCTCTGTCATTGGCTCGCTCATTGTATTGTTGTATCTTGATTGGCAAATGACGGTCATTATGCTCCTCGTGATACCGCTCGCCGCCTTGGTGCTGTTCCCGCTTGGCAAGCAAATGTTCAATATATCCAAAGGACTGCAGGATGAGACGGCTTCCTTCACGGCCGTATTAAGTCAAGTGCTGTCGGGAATTCGATTGGTGAAAGCATCCAATGCCGAAGCGAGGGAATACGAGAACGGGCGCAAGGCCATTACTCGTCTGCTTCGCTTCGGCATTAAGGAAGGCGTCGTGCAGGCGTTGATTTCGCCCATTATCTCGTTCGTGCTAATGGTGCTGCTGGTCGTCATTATTGGCTACGGCGGCATGCGCGTATCGTCAGGGGCGCTGACCGCAGGCGAGCTGGTCGCCTTCATTTTGTACCTGATTCAGATTGTGATGCCGATGAGCCAGTTGTCCATGTTTTTCACGCAGCTCCAGAAGGCGATTGGAGCAACCGGCCATATGATTGCGATTTTACAGGCGCCGGAAGAAGAGCCTATGCATGGGAAAGAGGCCGGGCAGGCGAATTTACCGATTCATGCGGAGCATGTGCACTTTGCATATGCCGAAGGAGAGCCTATACTTGAAGACGTAAGCTTCACTATCAGTCCGGGCAAGGTAACGGCTATTGTCGGGCCTAGCGGGAGCGGCAAGACGACGCTGTTCTCCCTCTTCGAGCGCTTCTACCTGCCGACCTCCGGTGTCATCAAGCTGGGGAAGGAAGACATTAATGACTTCTCGCTGCATTCCTGGCGCGCTCTGATTGGTTATGTGTCGCAAGAGAGTCCGCTGATTGACGGGACGATTCGGGACAATATTTGTTATGGGATGAATCGGGATGTGACGGAAGAGGATCTGAAGCAGGCGGCCGCAATGGCTTATGCGGACGGCTTCATTGAAGAGCTGACCGACGGATACGATACGGAAGTGGGCGAGCGCGGCATGAAGCTGTCAGGCGGACAGCGCCAGCGGATTGCTATCGCGCGGGCGCTGCTTCGCAATCCGCGCATCCTGATGCTGGACGAGGCGACGTCGAGCTTGGACAGCAAGTCCGAGATTGTCGTTCAGAAGGCGCTGAACAATCTGATGAAGGGACGGACGACGCTGGTCATTGCCCACCGGCTGTCTACTGTCGTAGACGCGGATCAGATTCTGTTCATCGACAAAGGCAAGCTGACAGGATGCGGCACGCATGAACAATTGCTGGAGAGCCATTCCATGTATCGGGAGTTCGCAATGCAGCAGCTTAAAATTCAGGAACAGTACGGAGCTTAGAGCGATAACGCGCCCAACGGCGAGAAAGGCGGTATTGTGCAGGATGGCAACCATTCTTGTCGTAGATGACGATCCTCATATTCGGGAATTTGTCACCGTATTATTGCAGAAGGAGGGCTTCCGGACGATGGAAGCCTCTGACGGCGTGGAGGCGCTCCGTCTGATGGAGTCGGACAGAGCCGATCTGGTCGTGCTCGATATCATGATGCCGAATATGGATGGATGGGAATTATGCCGCGAGCTGAAAGCGCTGCATGATATTCCGTTGTTGATGCTGACCGCCAAGGGAGACACGTCGCAGAAGGTGAAAGGCTTCAATCTGGGAACCGACGATTATTTAGTGAAGCCGTTCGAGCCTATGGAATTGGTCGTGCGGGTCAGGGCGCTGCTGAGAAGGTATCAGATTGCCGCATCGCAGATTGTTCACATCGGCCGGGTGACGGTGAATCGTCAGACATTCGAGATCACCTCGGGCAGCGATACGTTCTCTTTGCCGCTGAAGGAATTCGAGCTGCTCTTCAAGCTCGGCGCAGTTCCCGGGAGGACATGCTCCAGAGAGCAGTTAATTGAGGAGATATGGGGTTATGATTATGAGGGGAACGAGCGGACGCTGGACGTGCACATTAACCGCCTGCGCGAGCGATTCTCCCCAAGCGAGCATGGATTCCGGATCAAGACCATTCGCGGGCTCGGTTATCGGCTAGAGGTGCTCGAATGAGGCTGCCCGAACGATTCAACAGGTTCAAGACAACGAAGACGTGGAGAAGGATTAAGTTCATAGGCAGCATTGGCGTCTTCCTGTTGTTCATGTTCGCGTCATGGTCGATTGCCTATCTCATCAATCCGACACTGCTAAGGTGGTTCGGATGGGAATTGACGGCATACGGGGCCTTTATCATGACAGGGACGGTAGGTCTCCTGATTCTGTGGGCCATAATCGGGATCTTTATGCCTTTTGCGCGCAATAAGCATCTCCTCTTCTATCATTCCATCATCGAAGCCGTCAACCGGATTTCCAAGGGAGATTTCGATGTGACGATCAAGATGAATGAAGATTTTGAACGTGAATACGGCATGCTGATCGAGAGCATCAACAAGATGGCTGGCGAGCTGGGAGTAATGGAGAAGATGCGCCAGGAATTTATTTCGAATGTGTCCCATGAGATTCAATCGCCGCTTACGTCGATTCGCGGATTTGCCCATGCCTTGCAAAATGACGAATTGAGCGAGAAGGAGCGCCGGCATTACTTGCAGATTATCGAGATGGAAACGACAAGACTGTCAAAGTTAAGCGACAATTTGCTGAGGCTGACGTCCTTGGAATCGGAGCATCATCCGATCAAGCCCCAATCGTATCGCCTGGATCAGCAGTTGCGCAATCTTGTATTGGCGAGTGAACCGCAGTGGGCGGCCAAAGCATTGGATATCGAGTTGAACCTGGATAAGGTTCATATTACGGCAGATGAGGATATGCTGAGCCAGGTGTGGGTCAATCTGATTCATAATGCCATCAAGTTCACGCCGGAGAGGGGCTTCATTCACATTGGGCTGACGGTGCACGAGCCCCATGTTGAAGTGAGGATTGAAGATAGCGGCATTGGAATCGATAAGGAGCATATCCCGCATCTGTTCGAGCGCTTCTTCAAGGCCGACGCGTCCCGCAACCGGATGCAAGGAGGCAGCGGATTGGGGCTATCCATCGTGCAGAAGATTGTTCAGCTCCATCAGGGAACGATTGCCGTAAGCAGCGAGAGAGGAAAGGGGTCTGTCTTTCGCGTGAAGCTCCCGCTGCGCATGCCGGACCACAATTATCATGTTGACAAAGAAGCGCCCATGGTTCGAGCGAACAAGGCTTAGCTTGACCGTCGTATTCCTCTTGCGCTCACGGCGAACGCGGATATGTTTCCGGAATAAGGCAGCGAAATGCAGCATAACCATGCCCGATTCGGCAGTCCGGATCGGGCATGGTCATGAGGAACAAGGTGCCGGCCTGCTATCCCAGCCGATCCGGCACGTTGGAGAAGATGCCGTCGATGCCGGCTTGCCGGAGCATGGCGGCCCACTCCGGCCGGTCGACGGTGTAGGCGTACACCTTGGAGCCTGCCCCATGGCATTCCGCGATGAAGTCCGCGTCCGCGAACGAGAAATGGGGATGGACGCTGTAGACCGGGAAGGGCAGCGACTGGATATATTGCCCCGGACGGCAGAGGCGATCGGCCATGAGCACGCCGAGCTTCACGCCGGGCTCCAGGCGGGCGAGCTTATCCAGTGCCTGATGGTCGAAGGAGGAGACGATAATCCGATCCAGCAGGCCGCGCTTCTTGGCGGCGTCAAGAAGCTTTTGTTCGATTCCGTCATAGAAGAAAGGGATGTTCTTAATCTCGATGTTGGTAATGAGATCCTGATCCTGCACCAGATCGAGATAGTCATCGAGCAGCGGGATCCGTTCCTCCTTGAAGTCCGTGTGGAACCAGCTTCCCGCGTCAAGCCCGCCCAGCTCCTCCCAAGTCAGGTCCGCAATGTAGCCTTGGCCTGATGTCGTGCGGGCGACATTTTCGTCATGGATGATGACGAGCCGGCCGTCCTTCGTCTGTTGAATATCAAGCTCGATGCCGGCGCAGCCGCGATCGAGTGCCGCCCGAAAAGCGGCCATCGTATTTTCCGGCGCATACCCCGATGCGCCCCGGTGGGCAAATATGAACATGTCGCCAACCTCCAGCTTCATGATGGGGGCGGACAGGGAAACGGCGTGATCCGCCGCATCCTTGCCCGCCGTGCTCCTGCTTATTTCGGCGCGTTCACATTGTTGTCCTCTTCGATGAGCTTGTCGATTTTCGCGGTCAAGTCGTCAACGACCTTCTGCGGAGCGTCTCCCTGGTAGAGCTTCTCGATCGCCGTCGCGACTTCGTTGCGCGTCTCCGGGAAGACGGAGATCAGCGCGCCGCGGGTAGCCGAGCCGGCCTTCGTATTCTGAAGCTGCTTCACGGTCGTCAGGAATTGCGGCGCTTGCTCGTATTTCTCCTTCAGGACGGGCTCCTCATGCGCGGCCTTCGTAATCGGGAAGTAGCCGGTGCCCGCCGCCCATTCGGCCTGAACGGCAGGGGTCGTTCCATATTTCATGAAGTCCCAGGCCGCTTCCTTCTCTTCTTCGGCGACGCTGTTCATCAGCCAGAGCGAGGCGCCGCCCACGATGACGCCATTGGCCTCCTTGCCGTCCGGCGCCGGAAGGAAGCCCGTGCCGACTTCGAAGGGCGAAGCCTGCATGACGCCGGCGATGCCCGCGGTCGAATCCATATACATGGCGACCTTCCCGGCGCTGAAGGCAGCCCGGATATCATCCCACTGCCGCCCGTAGTTGCCGAGCGTGCCCTCCTTGTTCATATCGTCGAGCCATTGGAAGATGCCGAGGCTTTCCGGGGAATTGAGCAGCGACTTGGTTGCGAGACTGTCGCGCCCGTTGCCGTTATCCACGAAATCGGCTCCTTGATTCGCCAGCAACTGCTCGATGAACCAGCCATAGATGAGCAGTGCGAACCCTTTTTCATTTTTCCCGTTGTCGGTCAGCTTCTTGGCCATTTCCCGGATTTCCCCGAACGTCTTCGGCGGCGAATCCGGATCGAGTCCGGCCGCTTTGAATTTGTCCTTGTTGTAGATTAAGATAGCGTTCGAAGTGTTGAACGGCAGCGAGTAGAGCTTGCCGTCGATTTGATAATAGCTGAGGATATTCTCCTCCCATTGGGACAAGTCGAATTTGTCTTGGTCAATCAGGTCCTGAACCGGCTGGATATAACCGCTGTTAACCATATACTTCGTTCCGATCTCCTGCACCTGCATCAGCGTCGGCGCCTCGGACGTGCCGCCCACCGCCTTCAGCTTCGTCAACGATTCCTCGTACGAGCCTTGGAAAATCGCATCGACGAAGTATTTATCCTGCGATGCATTGTAGTCGTTCGCCATCTTGGCGATCAGTTCCCCGGCATTGCCGCTCATGGCATGCCAGAAGGTGACCTTGATTCGTCCGTCATCCGATTTTCTCGCTTCCGAGCCGGACGAATTCGTGCAGCCGATAGCGGACAGCGACAGCACCGCCAGCAGCAGCATCAGTACGCTTGCTTTTTTCACTTCCATATCCCCCTCGCGAAATTTTGATCATGCCGGCTAATCATGCTGATTTATCCTTTTAATGCCCCGGACATCAAGCCGCGCTTGAGCTGCTTGAGACTGAGGAACAAGAAAAGCAAGGTTGGCACGAGCACGATGACGACGCCGGCCATGACGCCGGGCCAATTCGTGTTCGTCTCCTGGGCCTGCATCATTTTCAAGCCAATCTGCACGGTGCGGACCGAATTGTTGGTGGTCGTCAGCAGCGGCCACAAATACATATTCCAGGTCGTCAAAAATCCGTATACGCCGAGCGCGCTCAGCATCGGCAGAGAAAGCGGGACGACGAACGACACCAGATACCGCAGCCGGCCGCAGCCTTCCAATTGGGCCGATTCATGCAGCTCCTGCGGCAGCGTCAGGAAATGCTGGCGGAGCAGAAAGACGCCGAAAGCGAGCGCGAAGAACGGCATCGACAATCCTTGGTACGTATTGACCCAATTCAGCCCGACGATGGTCAAATAGTTCGGAATCATCGTCGCTTCCCACGGGATCATCATCGTCGAGATCAACAGGAAGAACACGAAGTTGCGCCCTTTGAACGGAATAAAGACGATGGCGTAGGCCGCGAGGCTGCATACGATAAGCTGGCCGATCATGACGGTGAGCGAGACGATCAGGCTGTTCACCATGAACTTGAGCAGCGGCACGCTCTTGAGCGCGATCGTGAAATTGTCGAATACGAAGCTGGCAGGGAACAGCTTGCCCGTCATAATCTCCTCGGTCGTCATCAGGCTGGCCAGGAGAGCATAAATGATCGGGAAGAACATGAGGCCGGCCGCCGCCAGCAGCAATATGTAAAACACCCATTTCTGGTACAGCGCCATTCTCATTGATAATGCACCTTCTTTTCGCCGACTTTGAACTGAATCAGCGTCGCCAGCAGCACGATCAGGAACAGAATAATCGCTTGCGCGCTCGCGATGCCGAATTTGTAGTGAATAAAGGCGTTCTGATAGATGGAATACACAATGAGATTGGTTGATTCCGCAGGTCCGCCCTTGGTCAGGATATCGATCTGTCCGAACGATTGAAAGGAATGGATGACGGTCACGATGATGACAAAAAACAGCGTCGGCGAGACCATCGGCAGCGTAATGCGGAACAAGCGGGACCAGTAGCCGGCGCCGTCAATGCGGGCGCTCTCGTAAATGTCCTCGGGTATGCTCTGCAGGCCGCCGAGGAGGATGATGTAATTGAAGCCGACGCCCATCCAGATGCTGGTCGCTGCGATGGAGATGAGCGCCCACTTCGGATCGGTCAGCCAATGGATCGGCGGCAGTCCGACCCAACCAAGCATATGATTCAGGAACCCGATGCTGGGGTGGAACAGGAACAGGAAGATCATTGAGCCTGCGGCCACCGACACGCCGACCGTGGAAGAGAAGATCACGCGAAAAAACTCGATTCCCCGCAGCTTCTCGCTTGAGATGACAGCCAGAAAGAAGGCGAAGGCGACACCCGGCGGCACCGTGTAAAGCACGAACAGGAACGTGCCGGTCATGCTTGTCAGGAAGCTGTCGGACTGGAACAGGCCGGCATAATTATCCAAGCCGACGAACATGACCGGAACGCCGCGCGCGTTCGTGGAGAAGAAGCTGTAATAAAGCGTTTTCAACATGGGGTAGAACGTAAAGGCCGATAAAATGATGAGCATCGGACTTAAATAGAGCAGGCCCGCTGCCAGGAGGCGCAGCGGCGAATCTTTCTTGCGGAGGGTTGTGGCAGATGGATACATTTGACGATTCCCCTTTCTTAACCAGCGCAACGGTCAGAAAAAAAGAAGACCACAGAACGACCAAATGGCGGCAGCCAATTGGAACAAGCGTGGTCTTCTCCGTTTCCCGAAACCGGACTATTAACTTGCATCCCAGTATAATTCACACAATATTAAAAATCAATACAAATTATGGGTATTTGTTGTGATGCTTGCGCTTGACGAATTGGAGATCATGTTGACGGGGCGGCGCGAGGGCATTACGATAGCGGTAGAAGCAGCAAGATAGCCGCATCAGAGAAAAACTGAGCTACAGACCGAAGGGAGAGCGAGCGATGCACTTCGCCAACCAGGCCATCCTGCCGGCCGTAAGGCAGATGAAGGATATGGAAAAGCTGCTGGTCAGTCCGTTCGAATACATTGTGCTGTTGGATGTTCATATCGCGCAGCTGAAGCCTATTTTTCAGATGATTCGTCCGCATAACAAGAAGCTGCTGCTGCATGTGGATCTGATTCAGGGACTGCAGAACGACAGCTACGCGGCGGAATATTTGTGTCAGGAATTTACGCCGTACGGGCTTCTGTCGACGAAGGCGAGCGTCATTATCCGCGCGAAGCAAAAGGGCGTCGTCGCCATCCAGCGCATTTTCCTGATCGACAACAGTTCGTTCGAGAAGAGCGGCGCCTTGCTGGAAAAGACGAATCCCGACTATATCGAGGTGCTGCCGAGCCCGATGCTGCCTTATTTGAAGCAGTTGAAGACCGGACGCGACATTCCGCTTCTCGCCGGCGGCTTCATCCGGACCGAGGACGATGTGAACAGGGCGCTTCAAGCGGGCGCCGTGGCGGTCACGACCTCCAGCCAGACGCTCTGGAAGCAGTACGCTGCCGCGGGATCGCGTCAGTAATCAGCGGCAAGGGCGGCTGAGGCCATCGTATAAAGTCCCCGCTTCCGACTCATGTTATAGATGACCATCTATGAAATGATGAGGCAAAGGAGGAAGGGCCATGACCAATTACCGGGACAGCCGCCGGAAGAACCATCTCAACGGCTTCGAGGAGCAGCCGGATCTCGCCGTCGGCAAGACCAATGCGTCTGCCGGCAAGAACGAAGACGTGGAATTCTCGATCGAGCAGGCGGATGCCGACGATCTGGAGGCGCTTGAGCGGGCCAGACAAGCGGATGAACGGGCGGAACGTCCATGAGACATATCGAAGCAAAGTTCCAGGACGAATCGAAGGCCGAAGCTTGCAGGCGCAAGCTGAACGCGCTGCGGGCGCATGCGATTCAGGTCGTTCCCCGGGAAGACGGATATATCGTCACGGCCGATGTGAACCATGCCGTGCTTGATCAGGCGTATGCCGTGATGCGCGATTCCGAGGGCACGCTCTTGTAAGGCAACAGAACTCCTGCGGCGAGCGGGTAAGACCGCTCGTTGTGTGGAGTTTTATTTTTGTGTACAATAAATAGAATGTGCGGACGGTTATCAATCGTACGGGGCACACCGTCAAACTTGTCGGCACCGATCTTATTCATAGGGGGAATACCATCGTGCGCTGGCATGAATTAACGATACATACAAAGGAAGAAGCGGTCGAGATGATCTCGAACTTCCTGCATGAGGCGGGAGCGGGAGGCGTCTCGATCGAGGAATCCGGAACGCTGAACAAGGAGCGGGACACGACCTATGGCGAGCTGTATATCGCCCCGCTGAACGATATTCCCGAAGGCGAGGCGAAGATTCAAGGCTACTTCGCCGAAGGAACGGATCTGGCGGCTATCGAGGGCGAGGTGGCCGGCCGCATTCGGGAACTTCGGACGTACGGAATCGATCCGGGCGAGGCTTCCATGTCCTGGCGTTCCGTTCATGAAGACGATTGGGCGGATGCCTGGAAGCAATATTTCAAGCCGGCGCGCATTACGAGCAAGCTCACGATCAAGCCGTCCTGGGAGCCCTATACGCCGACGGCGGAGGAGATGGTCATCGAGCTCGATCCCGGCATGGCCTTCGGCACCGGAACCCATCCGACGACCTCGCTCTGTCTCCAGGCGCTGGAAAGCGTGATTCAGGGCGGGGAAGACATCATCGATGTCGGAACCGGCTCCGGCATTCTGGCGATCGGGGCGTGCAAGCTCGGCGCCCGGCATGTGCTTGCCATTGACCTGGACCCGGTAGCGGTCAAGAGCGCCCGGGAAAATGCGGCAATGAACGGGCTCAATGACGCGGTTACCGTACGGGAGGGAGATCTCCTCCACATGCTGAAGGCGAGCGGAACGGAAGAAGCCCCGGCGCTTGGCGTCACGCTTCCTGTCCAGATCGCGGTCGCCAACATTTTGGCCGAGGTGATTCTGCTGTTCGTGGAGGATGTGTTCGCGGCGCTGCAGCCGGGCGGAATCTACATTGCCTCGGGGATTTACAAGAACAAAGAAGAGGCGGTAGAGCGGGAGCTGATCCGCCGCGGCTTCCTCATCGATGCGAAGCATCGCGAGGAGGACTGGGTTGCTTTCGTCGCCAAAAAACCAATGTAATAGAGATCACATGCAATAGAAGAAAGCGAGGGAAGATATGGATTTTTTGAACAACTTGTTCGCCGTCAAGCTGGAGATGCTGCCGTTTCTCGTGTCGGTTCTGCTGATCGCCTTTACGGTCCATGAATTCGCGCATGCCTATTTTGCCTGGAAATTCGGGGATCCGACCGCAAAGATGCTGGGCCGCGTCAGTCTGAATCCGGCGAAGCATGTCGACTTCCTCGGCATGCTGTTCTTCGTCATCGCCGGCTTCGGCTGGGCGAAGCCGGTGCCGGTCAACCGGGATAACTTCAAGCATCCGCGGCTGATGGGCATCGTCGTGTCGGCCGCCGGACCGATCAGCAACCTGCTGCTGGCCTTTATCGGGACCATCGTGATTCATCTCGGTCTCAAGTTTGGCTTCGTCCAGTTAGGATCTCCGGATCGCGTCCATCTGGCCGTCTATTACTTTTTGAATTATTTCATCACTTATAACGTGCTGCTGTTCCTGTTCAATCTCATTCCGCTGCCGCCGCTGGACGGGTACCGCATTGTCGAGGATCTGGCGCCGCGCAGCCTGCGTCTGCGATTGCAGCAGTTCGAGCAATGGTCGATTCTTATTTTCTTCATGCTTGTATTCATTCCGCCGCTGCGGAATATGACGCTTACGCCGCTCTTCAGTTTGATCGAGCCGATCGTCTTTAACTTTTCGCGGACCGCCGCTTATCTGGTCGGCATGTAGACTGCCGTCCCGGCAGGCGGATGAATGGCGTGGACTTTCTGGAAATATCGCTGCAAATCTAGCGCATTGCGCGCAAAACGTGTATGATGAGGAATGTTGATTACGATGCAAAAATACTTTGTCAGCCCCGAAGCGTTCGGGGATCAGCACATACGGATTACCGGCGCGGATGCGCATCATATCGTCAATGTGATGCGGGCCAAGCCGGGCTTCACTTTTCTGGTGAGCGACGGGGCCGGCCGCGAGGCCGTAGCCGTGTTCGAGAGCGGCGACGGCGAGACGGCCATCGCCCGGCTGGAGGAGCTGGTCGCTGCCGATCGGGAAGCCGCAGTCGAGGTGACTATCGCCCAGAGTCTGCCGAAGGGCGACAAGATGGAACTGATTATACAGAAATGCACGGAGCTGGGAGCGGCGGGATTCCTTCCGTTCCTGTCGGAACGCACGGTCGTGCAGTATGACGCGAGGAAGGAAGCCAAGCGGCTGGAGCGCTGGACCAAGATTGCGAAGGAAGCGGCCGAGCAGTCGCATCGCAACCGCGTTCCCGCCATTGCGTCGCCTGCGGCCTGGGCGAAGCTGACCGGGCAGTTCGCGGACTATGATCTCGTGCTGATTTGCTATGAGGACGAGCAGGGTACGCGCCTCCGCGACGTGCTCGAGCCTTTCTGCGAAGCGCAGGGCGCCCGGGAGGCAGCCCGCATTCTGGTCGTAATCGGACCGGAAGGCGGGTTTTCGCTGCGTGAGGTGGAAGCGGCCGCGGCGGCGGGCGCGGTCTGTGTCAGTCTCGGGCGCCGCATCCTGCGGACGGAGACGGCGGGCCTGGCGGCCTGTGCCTGCATCATGTATCAATTCGGAGAAATGGGAGGAAGTTGAACAATGCCATCGGTAGCGTTTTATACGTTGGGCTGCAAGGTGAACTTCTATGATACGGAAGCCATTTGGCAGCTGTTCAAGCAAGAAGGTTATGAGCAAGTCGACTTTGAAGCGACGGCTGACGTCTATTTGATCAATACATGTACCGTTACAAATACCGGCGACAAGAAGAGCCGCCAGATTATCCGGCGGGCCGTCCGCCGCAATCCGGACGCCATCATTGCGGTGACCGGCTGCTATGCGCAGACCTCTCCGGCGGAGATTCTCGACATTCCGGGCGTCGATCTCGTCATCGGCACGCAGGATCGGGACAAGCTGATGGATTACATCGCCCAGCTTCAAGCCGAGCGCCAGCCGATTAACGCCGTGCGCAACATTATGAAGACGCGCGCGTTCGAGGAGCTGGACGTGCCGGATTTCGCGGAGCGGACACGCGCATTTTTGAAGATTCAGGAAGGCTGCAACAATTTCTGCACCTTCTGCATCATTCCGTGGTCCCGCGGGCTGTCCCGCAGCCGCGGCCCGCAAAGCGTCCTGAACCAGGCTTGCCAGCTCGTGGCGGCAGGCTACAAGGAGATTGTGTTGACCGGCATCCATACCGGAGGCTACGGCGACGATCTCGAGAACTATGATCTGACCGATCTGCTCTGGGATCTGGACCGCATCGAAGGATTGGAACGGGTGCGCATCAGCTCGATCGAAGCGAGCCAGATCGACGATCGGATGATCGACGTGCTGAACCGTTCGTCGAAAATGTGCCGCCATCTTCATATTCCGCTGCAGGCGGGCAACAATGAAGTGCTGAAGCGCATGCGGCGCAAATATACGGTCGAGGAGTTCGGCGACAAAATCGCCCGCATCCGCGAGGCGATGCCGAACGTGGCGATTACGACGGACGTGATCGTCGGCTTCCCGGGGGAGACGGACGAGCAGTTCCGGGAAGGCTACGAATTCATGAAGCGGGTCGGATTCTCCGAGATGCACGTCTTCCCGTACTCCAAGCGTACCGGAACGCCAGCGGCGCGCATGGAGGATCAGGTGGACGAGGAAGTGAAGCATGCCCGCGTTCACGATCTGATCGATCTGTCGGAGCAGATGCAGCTCGCATACGCCGAGAAGTTCGTCGGGCAAGTGCTTGACGTCATTCCGGAACGCGATTATAAAGGGGCGCCGGGAAGCGGCCAAGTGATGGGCTATTCCGACAACTACCTGCAGATCGTGTTCGACGGCGACGAGTCGCTGATCGGCCGGCTCTGCCGCGTCAAGGTGACGAAGGCAGGCGTGAACGAATGCTTCGGCGTGCTGACTCGGGTGCTCGGGGAAGAGACGGGCCCGCAGGCAGCCAATATGTAATGAGGTAGAACACAGAGGATTCCACTGTCGCTTCGTGTGCAAGGAGCAGGTGAAATCCTCTTTCCTTTCGGTTACGATATACCTATTCAGCAGTTGCAATTCGGCGGGCAGTAAGTGGACAGGAGCGCGCCGCACACTTTTTATGTTGGAGGATGTTCGCTATGAAAGAAATATCAGCGGGAGGCGTCGTCTACCGGCGGCGCGGAGAGCGGATCGAGTTCCAGTTGATCCAGGATCGTTACGGCAAGACTTCTTTGGCCAAGGGAAAAATGGAGCCCGGGGAGACCATCGAGCAGACGGCTCTGCGGGAAATCCGGGAGGAGACCGGGATTGAAGGAAGCATCGTTGGCAAACTGGACACGATCCGCTATCAATACACATCGCCGGAAGCCGGCACGGTGGACAAAGAGGTTCATTATTTTCTGGTCGAGGCGAAGGCCGGGCAGCTCACGCCCCAGGTGGAGGAGATCCGGAGCGTCGAATGGTACGAGCCCCAAGCGGCATGGGCGAAGCAGACCGAATCCGGGTATGATAACAATGACGTCATTCTGAGCAAGGCGTTTGTGCAAATGGGGATTGCCTTGTAAACGGCCGTTGTTCGGCTTGCCGGCCCCAGAGCGCAAGTGCCATGGCGGACGTCGGTAACAGGTACACGCAGGTGAATACGTGCAGTAACCGTACGCTTTAACTCTAATCTGATTGCGAAGGGGGATTTCAGATGAACGAACAAATCCATTTGGCCAGCCTGATTGACCACACCTTCCTGAAGCCGGAAGCGGTGCGGAGCGATATTGAGAAATTGTGCGACGAGGCGCGGCGGCACGGCTTTTACAGCGTCTGCGTAAATGGGACCTGGGTTCCGCTCTGCCGCGAGCGGCTTGCCGGATCCGACGTGCGCATCGCGGCCGTATGCGGGTTCCCGCTCGGAGCCGGCGCATCCTCCGCCAAGGCGTTCGAAGCGGCAAGAGCCGTGGAGGACGGAGCGTCGGAGATCGATATGGTGCTCCAGATCGGCCGCCTCCTAGACGGCGACGTGAAGGCGGTGGAAGCCGATATCGCCCAAGTGGTCCGCATGGTGGAAGGGAAGGCTATCGTCAAAGTCATCCTGGAGACGGGAATGCTGACGACCGGGCAAAAGATCGAGGCGTGCAAAGCCTCGGAAGCCGCAGGGGCGCATTTCGTCAAGACGTCGACCGGGTTCGGCCGCGGCGGGGCGACCGTCGAGGATATTCGGCTTATGCGCGGGAACGTGTCGCCGCATATCGGCGTGAAGGCTTCGGGCGGCGTAAGGGATACGGCGACGGCGCTCGCCATGATCGAGGCCGGCGCGACCCGAATCGGAACGAGCTCGGGAATCGCGATCGTTACCGGAGCCGGTCCCACAGCTTCAGATAGCACAGCGGGAGCGCCAGGACAGAGCTCGCAATATTGAATACCGTCTGGGCGCGGGCGATCTGGGCGGCCGGATCGTCGGTGAACCAGGCGGACAGCGCATGGAGCTGGCCGATTAGCGGATAGAACAGGATCGCTCCGCCCACATTAAGGACGATATGGCTCCATGCGACGAATTGGCCGTGACGGCTTCCGCCGAGCGATGCGATGAGCGCGGTGAAGCAGGTGCCGACATTGGAGCCGATGACGATGGCGATGCCGATCTCGACCGGCAGGGCGCCGGTAGCGGACAAGCCCATCGCCATGACGATGATGGCCGCGCTGCTGTGAACGGCGGCCGTAATGATCATGCCGGCCGCCAGCGCCCAGAGCAGATTGTCGTTGGACCGCTCGAGGAACCAGGTGAACATGCCGCGGTGCTGCAGCGGCCCCCCAATCTGCTTCATCCATTCGATGCCGAGCAGAATGAGGGCGAACCCGGCGGCGGCCAGCGAGCCGAACTGCAGCGGATGCAGCAGGGAGGCGAGCCGCTTCGGCAGGGGCAGTCGGTACTCGCCGCCCAGAATCGCCGCGCTCCAGCAGGCGAGCGAGCCGATGAGCAGCGGCAGCGCGTAGCGGCTGATGTTGAGGCCGATCAGCTCGGTCGTCAGGCAGGTGCCGACATTCGTGCCGAGGATGATGCCTAGCGAGCGCGAGAAGCTCATCAGCCCGGCGTTCACCAGCCCGATGGTGATGACCGTGATGGCGGTGCTGCTCTGCAGCAGCGCCGTCATGCCGGAGCTGAACAGCATGCCGTGCAGCGGCGTCCGCGTGGAACGGTGCAGGAAGCGGTTCAAATAAGGCCCTGCCCAGGCGTGAAGGGCGAGCTCCATCGTCTTCATGCCAGAAAGAAACACAGCCATTCCGCCTAATAGCGGATACCAGATTTCTGCGAACATATGCCGGACTCCTTCGTCATTCCACACAAAATGCGGTTCTATCATTCGAGCTGGAACAGCTTGAGAGGAAAGAAGTGAACAGCCTATACTGTCACTGTATGCTTGCGGATGGACAACAATGACAAGCCCGGCTGAAGCCGAGAGGGGACATGCAATTGAAGCAATCTACGACAGCAACCGTAATCTTGAGCCGGAATCGCAAAAAACGGACGGAGCATGGGCACCCGTGGGTGTTCCAATCCGAAGTCGAGCGCGTGGAAGGCAACCCGCAGCCGGGGGCGCTGGTCGACGTCCTGAACGCCCAAGGCCAATATGTGGCGACCGGATACTATAACCCGGCTTCCAAAATCATTGTGCGGGTCATTGGCTATCAGCCTGCCGACGCGATGGATGCCGGCTTTTTCAAGGAGCGGCTCCGGCAGTGCCTGGAGCATCGCAACCGGTTCCTGCCCGGAGCGACGGCCTACCGGCTCGTCTATGGCGAAGCCGATTTTCTGCCGGGACTGATCGTTGATCGGTTCGGCGAAGTGCTCGTCGTGCAAATATTGACGCTCGGAATGGACCTGGCGCGCGATGCGATTGTGCAGGCCTTGGCCGAGGTGATGAATCCGCGCGGCATTTACGAACGAAGCGATGTGCCGATTCGGGAAAAGGAAGGCCTCGAACAGAGAACGGGCGCGCTGTACGGGGAATGCCCGCGCCATGTGCGGATTACCGAGAACGGACTGGAGCTTGAAATCGATATAGTCGAAGGGCAGAAGACAGGCTATTTCTTCGACCAGCGCGAGAACCGGGCGGCGATCGCGCCGCTGATGACCGGTTGGGGAGCGCGCAGCGGGATTACGCTGGCCGATATCGAGACGGAGGCAGGCGTACGCACCGTGCCGGTCAACGCGAACGGCAAGGAAGTAACCTATCCGTGGTGGAATGGAGCCACGGTGCTGGAATGCTTCTCTCACACGGGAAGCTTCACGCTGCATGCTTGCAAATATGGAGCCAAGAAGGTGACTTGTCTCGATATTTCCGAGCATGCGATCGAGAGCGCGAAGCGCAATGTGGAGCTGAACGGATTTGCGGATCGGGTGGAATTCGTGGTGGCGGACGCGTTTGCGTATTTGCGGGAGCAAGTGCAGGGAAGAGAGGAGCGCCTGGAGCGCGGGACGAGCAAGGCGAAGACGGATACGTCGAAGCCGATGACCGCGGGCGGCGGCCGCACCTGGGACGTCGTCATTCTCGATCCGCCCGCGTTCGCCAAGACGAGGCAGGCGGCGGAAGGGGCGTACCGCGGCTACAAGGACATCAACCTTCACGGGATGAAGCTCGTGAATGAGGGCGGATATCTGGTGACGGCGAGCTGCTCCTATCATATGAAGCCGGAGCGCTTCCTGCAGGCGATCCAGGATGCGGCCCATGACGCGGGCAAGGTGCTGCGCCTCATCGATTGGCGCACGGCGGGGAAGGATCATCCGCAGGTGGCCGGGGTCGAAGAAGGGCATTACTTGAAATTCGGCATTTTCGAAGTCCGCTCCAGACGATAGGATGACGAAGAAGCACCTCATGGCGACATCGCCGCGAGGTGCTTCTTGCGGTTGCGGTATGAAAGTGCAATGGACAAGCGGAGCTTATGGACCCGGATTGGTTACGAACGCGCCGCCAAGCCAGCGCGCATATCCCCGTTCGCGGGCCCGATTGATCTCGCCGCTGCGCACTCTCCGGCCCGCCTCGGTAAGCAGCAGCCGTCCGGCGGACGGCTCGACCGGCCGCAGCGGCTCCGGCAGCGGATCGGAAGCCGCGGACAGGGACAATAGCGGGGCTTCTCCGGAAGTCAACCGGCGCAAATATCCCCAATACTGCATGTCGCCGAGTCCGTACTCCGGCACATGCGGGCGGATATGCCCATACAGCTCCAGGAAGGAGCTGGCGCCATCGGCGACGGCATCCAGCGTAAGCCGCTCCACGACGCCCAGACCGTCGCCGCGCGAAGGGAAGCGGCGGAGATGGAAGCGCATCGCATCCACGATGGCATCATAAGGAGCTTCCACTGAGCCGGATTCGTCGATCCAGCGCACCAACTTGCGCGGATTCGGGCTCGTATAGGCAAGCCAGGCATGGTTCATCCATGAGATCGCTTCCACGTTCAGCCGAATGCCGTGCTCGCGATAGCGCGCCAATTGGTCCGCGTCGAGGGCCCCGAAGCCGTGGCAGCGGTCGTGCCCGGGCAAGGCGGAAATATCGATCCAGTAGACGGCCGCTTCCGGGTGCTCACGGGACAGGCGCTCCGTTAGCCGCAGCAGCATCGCGACATCGAACAGATCATGTTCGAACCAGAGAGCGATGTCCGGTTGCCGCAGCACGTCCGCTTTCCAGGACCGCTCCTGCTCGTTGCTCATTTGAAGGTAGAGGGATGCGGGCAGGCCGCACATTTTTTCCAATTGAAGCGCGCGATAGGCCAGATAACGTTCAAAGATGGGATAGACGGGTCCTTCGGTCAGCAGCTCGCGATAGACCCATACTTCTTCGTCCCAGCGCTCCCGGGCGATCGGACGAAGCCGCTCTGCCACAATATCTCCATTCACGATATGAATCACGCGGTGTGCCTCCTTTTCTCTCCGGCGGTATCTTCAGCCAGGGGATTGAATTCCTTCCTGCACATTCCAAACGTGTGTTCCAGTCTGCTCGCGATAATATGCTATAATAAAGCAAGGTTTCCGTATAAGAGACGATTTGCGCAGTCTCTGTCTAATGAGGAAATACCGGGAATCCGGCCTTTTTGGACTTATTCTTATTTTTAATCCTTTCTTGCGATTTGTAAATACACTTTTGCACACGGCATTTGTGGAAAAAGCCAGCAGACGGCATGGCAGCGTACATATCTATTGGTCAGTTGTACGGGAAAGCGGGGGATATACATTGGCTTTGCATTTCGTAATCGGACGCTCGGGGAGCGGCAAGTCGGCGCATCTGCTGAATGAGATCCGGCAGAGGCTGGAGAATCAGCCGGAAGGTCCGCCCATGATTCTGCTCGTGCCCGAGCAGGGAACGTTCCAGGCGGAGCATGCGCTCGTCACCTCGGAGCGCCTGTCAGGGATGCTTCGGACGCAAGTCCTGAGCTTCCGGCGCTTGGCGTACCGCGTGATGCAGGAGACTGGCGGCACGGCGCTCACGCCGATTGGGGAGGAAGGCAAGAAGATGCTGCTGTACAAAATTTTGCAGCGGCGCAAGTCGGATCTGCCCCTGTTCGCCGGAGCGGCGGAGCAATTCGGCTTCATCGAAAAGTTGAATGATCTGTTCGACGAGATGAAGCGGTACCGGATCCAGGCTTCCGAGCTGGATGAGCATGCGTCGTTCGTCCAGGAGCATGTGGACGGGCAGCCGCTCCTGTCGGCCAAGCTGCACGATTTGTCCGCCGTGCTGCACGAGTTCGAGACCGAGCTGGAGCAGCATTATTTGGACGGCGAGGATGTGCTTGTCCGGTTGGCGGAAGGCATTCCGCACTCGGACTTTGTCCGTCAGGCGGAGATATGGATTGACGGGTTCAACGGCTTCACGCCCCAGGAATATGCCGTGCTGGCATCGCTGCTTCTGCATGCCCGCCGCGTCACCGTAGCGCTCTGCCTGGATCGGCCTTACGCCTTGGGGGAGGAGCCTCATGAGCTGAACCTGTTCCATCCTACGGCGACGACCTTTCTCAAATTGAGCAGCATCGCCGATACGCTCGGCGTCGATATGGGAGAAGTCGTACGGTTGGGCGGACAGGGCAGATTGCCAAGATTCGCTTCCTCGCCGATGCTCGCCCATCTGGAGCGCCATTTCGACCGGCGTTCGGCTTATCGCCCTGCCTCCCCCGCCGGGGAGCGGGCGGAGATTCGCGTTCATGCCGCGGTGAACCGCCGCGCGGAAGTGGAAGGGGCGGCGCGCGACATTTTGCGCCGGGCGCAGAGAGAGGGCGTCCGCTGGCGGGAGATGGCCGTCATGGTCAGGAACTTGCCGGATTACGCGGAATTGATCGGCACGGTCTTCGGCGATGCGGGCATTCCTTATTTCGCGGATCAGAAGCAGGCGGTGCTCCATCATCCGTTCGTCGAGATGACGCGCGCCGCGCTGGACATTCTGATCGGCCGCTGGCGCTATGACGCGGTGTTCCGCTTCGTGAAGACGGACTTCGTCCTGCCGGAAGACGGGAGCGTGACGAGGGAGTCATTCGATCGGCTCGAGAACTATGTGCTGGCCTGCGGCATCGAGGGCTCGAAATGGACGAACGGACTCCCGTGGCCTGCCGAACCGCGGCAGTCGCTGGATCCTGACGATCCGGCGGCCGAAGAGAAGGCCGAGAGCGTGCCGGAGCAGGCGCCGGAATGGGCGGAGCGGTGCCGCCGCCGGATTGTCGAGCCGCTCTCCGCCCTGCAGCGCTCGCTCGCGCGAAGCCGGCATGTGCAGGACATGTGCGAGGCGCTGTACACGTTCTGGATCCGCCTCGGGGTTCCGGACAAGCTGGAGCGGATGAGCCAGGAGGCGCTGCTGGACGGCGACGTGCAGCGTTCCCGGGAGCATCGCCAGATCTGGGGCGAGATGCTGGATATTTTGGATCAGATGGTGGAGATGCTGGGCGGCGAGAAGATGCCGCTCGAGCTGTTCGCCGGGATGCTGGAGACCGGCTTCGAGAGCGTGAAGCTGGCGCTCGTGCCTCCCGCGCTCGATCAGGTGCTGATCGCGTCCATGGATCGGACGCGTTCGAGCCAGATCAAGCATCTGTACGTGCTTGGAGTCAACGACGGGGTTATGCCTGCGCGTCCGATAGAGGATGGGCTGCTGACCGAGTATGAGCGGGATCTGCTGCTCACGATCGGGATGGAGCTGGCGCCCGGCATCCGGCGCAAGCTGCTGGACGAGCGCTTCGTCATCTATCATGCCTTCACTTCGCCGAGCGAGAGCTTGTGGCTCAGCTACGCGCTGGCCGACGAGGAGGGCCGCTCGCTGCTCCCTTCGGAGACGGTGCGGCAGATTCGGGGGCTGTTCCCGGGCATGCAGGAGGAGCTTCTGTTGGCCGAGCCGAATGAATTTGTGCCGGAAGCGGAGCAGGCCGATTTCATCGCCTATCCGGAAGCGGCGCTTAGACAATTGATCGCCCAGTTAAGGGAATGGCGGCAAGGCCGCCCGATCGCGGATCTGTGGTGGGATGTGTACCGGTGGTTCGCCGCGCAGCCGGCTTGGCGGGATCGGCTGAAGACGGTGCTCGGATCGCTCGCTTACCGCAACCAGGCGCAGGGGCTGACGGCCGACACGAGCCGGAAGCTGTACGGACAGCTATTGCGGACGAGCGTCTCCCGCATGGAGCGGTTCGTCGCCTGCCCGTTCTCGCATTTTGCCTCCCATGGATTGAAGCTGAAGGAACGAAGGCTGTATCGGCTGGAGGCGCCGGATATCGGCCAGCTCTTCCATGCGGCGCTAAGCCGCTTCGCCGGCGAGCTGCAGGCCCAGCAGCGCTCCTGGGCGGAGCTGACGCCCCGGGAATGCGAGGCGGAAGCGGATCGCATCGTCGATCTGCTGGCGCCCCGGCTTCAGGGGGAGATTTTGCTCAGCTCCGAGCGGTACGGCCATATATCGGGCAAGCTGAAGCGCATCGTCGGACGGGCTGCCGCCGTAATGGGCGAGCATGCCAAGCGGGGGCAATTCGAGCCGGTGGCGCTGGAGATGGATTTCGGTCCCGACAAGCCGCTGCCGCCGCTCCGCTTCACGCTGGACAACGGCTGCACGATGGAGATTATCGGCCGCATCGACCGCGTCGACAAGGCGGAGAGCGAGCGGGGCGTCCTGCTGCGGGTGATCGATTACAAGTCGAGCCAGACGGACCTGGCGCTCCATGAAGTGTACTACGGGCTGTCGCTGCAGATGCTGACCTATTTGGACGTGCTCCTCACCTATGCGGAGGAGTGGCTCGGCACGGAGGCGGCAGCCGCCGGAACGCTTTATTTCCATGTGCATAATCCGCTCCTTCAGGCGGCCAACGGCTTGAATGAGGAGCAGGCTTACGAGCAGCTGCTCAAGCGATTCAAAATGAAGGGGCTCGTCCTGGCCGACCGCGAGACCGTCCGCCTGATGGACGGATCGGTCGAGCAAGGGCATTCCCAGGTGCTTCCGCTGGCGGTGAAGGCGGACGGATCGTTCTACAGCAATTCCTCCGTCGCGACGGAGGAGCAGTGGGAGCTGCTTCGGGGGACCGTCCGCTCGGTCATCCGGGATATCGGCACGCGCATCACGAACGGCGATGTGGTGATCGAACCATACCGGAGCGGCACGGCGACGGCATGCGATTTTTGTTCCTACAAGCCGGTCTGCCAATTCGACGAATTGGTTGACGGCAATCAATATCATCTGCTGCCGCGTCTGGGCAGAGACGAAGTATGGGCGAAGCTGAAGGGAGGAGAAGCGGACGATGGACATGAACCGCGATGAACGGAATAGCCGCGAATATGAGAGCGGCGGCGAGGCCGGCGTGACTTCCGGCTTGCCGTCCGCCGCTGCCCCTGGGGAGGATGGCGAAGCGCGCGTCCTGACAGCCGAAGCGGCGTCCGTGGGCGAAAGGCCTGCGAAGCTGCCGCCGAGGCCGGCCGAGAGCACGTGGACCGAGGAGCAGTGGCAAGCCATCGTCGACGGCGGCGAGAACATTTTGGTCGCGGCGGCAGCCGGATCCGGAAAGACGGCCGTATTGGTCGAGCGCATTATCCGCCGCATCAGCGACGAGTCGGCGATGCTGCATGTCGATCAGCTGCTCGTCGCCACCTTCACCAAGGCCGCCGCGGCCGAGATGCGCGAGCGCATCCGGCTGGCGCTGGAGCGCAAGCTTGAGGAGAATCCGGATTCGGAGCATTTGCGCCGCCAGCTCGCCCTGCTGAACCGCGCCTCGATCACGACGCTGCACTCCTTCTGTCTGGAGGTGATTCAGCGGCATTTCCAGGCGGTCCAGTTGGACCCGGCTTTCCGGGTCGCGAACGAGACCGAGATCGAGCTGCTGCGCCAGGACGTGCTGGAGGAGCTTTTTGAAGAGCGCTATGCCGGCAAGGATCCGTCCTTCGCGCGGATGGTCGATTGGTTCAGCGGAGAGCGCAATGACGAAGCGGCTTTCCGGCTCGTCCAACGGCTTTATGATTTCTCCCGGAGCCATCCATGGCCGGAGGAATGGCTGGGCAGCATGACGGCTTCGTTCAGCCCGGCGGACATCGCCGAGCTGGGCCGCTCCCCGTGGGCGGAGAGCATTATGGCGGCGGCGCGGCTGACGCTGAACGGCATCGTCGAGCTGCTGCGCCAGGCGATCGCCCTGACGACGGCTCCCGGCGGTCCGGAGCCGTACCGCGCCGCGCTGGAGCAGGAGCTGGCCGGAGCGGCCGCGCTGGCGGACGCAGCCGCGTCCGTCCCGTGGGAACGGATGCAGGAGTCGTTCGGACTGCTGAGCTTCGGACGGCTGGCGGCCTGCCGCGGGGATCAATATGACAAAGAGCTGCAGGAGCAAGTGAAGCGTCTGCGCGATCAGGCGAAGAAACGCCTGCAGCAGGTGCGCGACGAGCTCTTCCGGCGGACGCCGGAGCAGTTCCTGCAGGAGCTCCATGCGATCCGGCCGGTGCTCGAAGCGCTGACCTCGGTCGTGCGCGAATTCGGCGCCCGGTTCGAGGCGGCCAAGCGGGCGAAGGGATGGCTTGATTTTGCCGATTTGGAGCATTACTGCCTGCGCATTTTGCGCGATCCTTCCTCCACGCCGGAACGGCCGGTGCCGTCCGCCGCGGCGATGTTGTATCAAGAGCAATTCGCCGAGATATTGCTGGACGAGTATCAGGATACGAATATGGTCCAGGAAGCGATCGTGGACTTGATTACCCGGCCCGGACAGGGCAACCGGTTCATGGTGGGCGACGTGAAGCAGAGTATTTACCGCTTCCGCCTGGCGGAGCCGGGCTTGTTCCAGAGCAAGTATACCTCTTACGGGAAGAAAGGCCGCGGGGATGGCATCCGCATCGATCTGGCCCGCAACTTCCGCAGCCGCCAAGGTATCGTCGATACGGTCAATATGGTGTTCCGCCAGATTATGAACGCCGACGTGGCGGAGCTGACCTATGATTCCGCGGCAGAGCTCGTATGCGGAGCGTCCTACCCGTCCGCCGAGGAGATTGCGGCGGGAAGCCGCCGCGATCGGGACGAGTTCGGCATGCCGTATTTCGCGACCGAGCTGCTGCTGATTGACAAGGGCGTGCCAGCACCCGCGGATGAGACGGCGGAGGATGAGGACGGCGAGACGGAACGGGCGGCATTGGATGCCGCCGAGCTGGAGACTGCGCGGCTGGAGGCAAGGGCGATCGCTTTGCGCATCCGCCGCATGACGGGGGACGAAGGGGAGCCCCCTTATCTCGTGTACGATAAGGAACAGGAACGGATGCGCCCGGTCACGTACCGGGATATGGTCATTCTGCTGCGGGCGACTCAAGCCTGGGCGCCGCTGATGATGGAGGAGCTGAGACGGGAAGGAATTCCGGCTTATGCCGAGTTCAGCACCGGTTATTTTACGGCGACGGAAGTGGAGATCGTGCTGTCCCTGCTGCGCGTCATCGACAATCCGCAGCAGGATATTCCGCTCGCCGCGGTGCTGCGTTCGCCGATCGTCAGCTTGAAGGAGGAGGAGCTGGCCCGGATTCGGCTGTACGGGAAGGGCAAGCCGTTCTATTACGCGGTCATGGAAGCGGCACGGGCGGAAGCGGAGGACGGTTCTCCGGCGGCGATGCAGTTGGAGCTGGAGTTCCCTCTCCCAGCAGATGAGGGCGCCGATTCGGCCCCTCGGCAGGGCGGCGGGGACTGGCAGGCGAAGCTGAACCGCTTCCTCGATCGGCTGGAGCAGTGGCGGAATGCCGCGCGGCAAGGGCGGCTGTCCGACCTCATCTGGAGAGTGTACCGGGAGACCGGCTACTACGAGTGGGTCGGGGGACTGGCCGGCGGCCTGCAGCGCCAGGCGAACCTGCGCGCCCTGTATGATCGCGCCCGGCAGTATGAATCGTCCTCGATCCGGGGACTGTTCCGCTTCCTGCGGTTCATCGACCAGATGCGGGATACCGGCGGGGATCTCGGGACGGCCCGCGCGCTCGGCGAGAGGGAGGACGTCGTCCGCATGATGACGATTCACAAGAGCAAGGGGCTCGAATTCCCGGTCGTCATCGTCGCGGGGCTGTCGAAGCGGTTCAATCAGCAGGATCTGAACGCGTCCTTCCTGATGCATAAGCAGCTCGGCTTCGGTCCGAAGTATGTCGACGAGGAGAAGCGGGTCGCTTATCCGACGCTGCCGAATCTGGCCATTCGCCGGCAGATGAGGCTGGAGCTGCTGGCCGAGGAGCAGCGCGTGCTCTACGTTGCCTTGACCCGGCCGAAGGAGAAGCTGATTCTGATCGGCACGGTGCAGGACGCGGAGAAGTCGATTCGGAAATGGGGCGAGGCGCTTGATGTCGAGCGGCTGCTGCTGCCGGATTATTTGGTGGCGGAGGCCCGGTCGTATCTCGACTGGATCGGGCCCGCGATCATCCGGCACCCGGCCGCGGCCGAGTGGCGCCGGTATGCCGGCCTGCCGAACCGGAACGGGGAATGCCTGCTGGATGATCCGTCCCGGTGGCAGCTGGCGATGGTGCCGGCATCCGTCCTTGCGGCGGGCGAACGGCTGGCGGACATGCCGGATGACGAAGAGCGTCTGCGCCGCATGAAGGCGCTGCGCCGGCTGGAGACGGATGACGCGTTCCCCCGTTCCGCTTGGGCGGAGCAGATCGGGGAGCGGCTATCCTGGCGTGATCCGCACCGCATCGTGACGCTGCTGCCGTCGAAGACATCCGTCACCGAGATGAAGCGGCTGGCCGCTTCTGATGATTGGCCGCCGGAGGACTGGATTGGCGCTCCGGCCGGGCTGGAAGAAGAAGCGGAGGGAGCAGAGACGGTAGCAGTGACGGAGCACGGTGAGAAAGAGGCGGCGGAGGCGGCAATGGGCGGCAATGAACCGGGCGCAGCGCCCGGAGCGGCTTCAGGCGGCGATCAGGCAGGGTGCGGACCGTATGCCGATCCGTCCCGCACCTTGTATCTGCGGCGGCCGAGGTTCATGGAACGGCGCGGCATCACGCCGGTCGAACGGGGGACGGCCTACCATCTGCTGATGCAGCATCTTCCGCTGGATCGCCGCCTGACGGCGTACGAGGTGAAGCATACTCTCGACGATCTGGTAGCCCGGCTCATTATGACCCGGACGCAGGCGGATGCGCTGGATGCGGAGAGCGTCGCCGCTTTCTTCGACAGCGAGGTCGGCCGGCAGTTGGCCGAAGCGTCGTGGGTGAAGCGGGAGCTGCCGTTCAGCTACGGTCTGACGGCAACGGAAGCATACACGATCGAGGGCCTGCGCCGGCGCGAATCGATGACGGCCGCCGCCGAAGCGCTGGGAAGCGGGAGCGCTTCCGTATCGGGGAACGAGCCGCGCTTCGTCGCGACCCCGGCCTTCGCCGCGATGGATTCATCCGGGCAGCTCGATCGGGAGACGGTGCTCGTGCAAGGGATTATCGATTGCCTGTTCGAATGGAACGGCGAGCTGATTCTGCTCGACTACAAGACGGACAAAGTGTTGGCCCATCGGGGCGGTCTCCGCGGGCTGACGGAGCATTACCGGTTCCAGCTGGAGCTGTATGCGCGGGCGATTGAAGATATATGGAAACGGCCGGTCAAGCGGAAGGTGCTGTACTTCTTCGACGCGAAGCAGGCTTGCGAGCTGTAAAGATGAGTGCGGGCTGCGGCCGCCTGCCAGTGGCCGGCCGTCTGCGCTCCAATCGGCGGAAGTCCTTTCGAGGTTAACGGGGACAGGGTTCGCGTTCCGGGCTTCCCGTTCAGCGCGTCGTCCGGGTCCGAAGCCGTTAACACGTGTTCGGTCGTTCGTCCAGGCGTGGAGCGGGGGATCGTATGCGTGTGTCCGGGCTTTCGTTCGCGTCCTGGTATGGCGCCCGCTTGCTTGTGTTCTACCCCTGTCTTTGTTCGGGCCTGGGGTAAGGCTGCGGTTGGCGACAGAGCCGCCAAAGCCGGGCGGCGCTTCTGGCGCTTCTATGGTTGGTTTGATTTCGTTTGGCGAGGATGGTGATAGATTCATGCGTATTTTACATACCGCGGATTGGCATTTCGGGCGGACGCTGGAAGGGCGGAGCCGCCTGCAGGAGCAGGCGGCGTTCGTCGACGAGCTGGTTGCGCTGACCGAGGAGGAGCGGGTCGATCTCGTTCTGATCGCGGGGGATGTCTACGATTCCGTCAATCCTCCGGCTGCCGCGGAGCAGCTATTCTATGAGGCGGCGGCCCGCTTGTCGGACGGGGGCAGACGCCCGATTGTCATTATTTCCGGCAATCATGATCATCCGGAACGGTTATCCGCTTCCGCCCCGCTCGTCGGGGAGCGGGGCGTCTTCCTTATCGGCCAGCCGACGCTGGAGGCGGTCGTCGTGCCGTGCGCCCGGACGGGGGAAGAGGCGGTTATCGCCGCCCTGCCCTACCCGTCGGAAGCGCGGCTGGGCGAGCTGCTGTCGGATGAGGCCGAGGAGCAGGCGGTGCGCCGGGCCTACAGCGCCCGCGTGTCGCAATTGCTGGCGCGGCAGGCGCAGCGGTTCCGGCCGACGGCGGTCAATCTCGCGATGAGCCATCTGTATGTGCTGGGCGGAGCGGAGTCCGACTCGGAGCGCCCGATTCAGGTCGGCGGCGCTTATACGGTCGATCCATCCGCCTTCGCCTGCCAGGGCGCGCCGGCCGCGCCCCAATATACGGCGCTGGGGCATTTGCACCGGCCCCAGTACGTCAAGGGGCCGGGCGTTATCCGCTACAGCGGCTCGCCGCTCGCCTACAGCTTCTCGGAGGCCGGGCAGGCGAAGTCGGTGACGCTGCTCGATCTGGCGCCTGGCGCGGAAGCGGTCCCCGAGGAGCGCTATCTGTCTTCCGGCCGTCCGCTTGCGGAATGGAATGCCCGCGGAGGCTATGAGGAAGTGATGCGCTGGATCGAGGAAGGGCGGGACAGCCGCGCCTGGCTGGATGTGAGCCTGACGCTGACCGAGGCCTTGACGATGGATCAGATTCAGAAGCTGCGCCGCGCCCATGACGGCATCGTTCATATCCGGCCGGTATATGCGGAAGCGGAACGGGAGGCGGAGGACGAGGTGCGGCTGAGCGAGCTGCCTGTGCAGGAGATGTTCCGCCGTTTCTATGAGCGGCAGACCGGCGGCGCTCAACCGGATGATGCGCTCGTGGCCTGCTTCCTTGAGCTGATTGAGCCTGAAGCCGAAGAGAAGGAGGAGAGCGCATGAAGCCGATCGAATTGAGGCTGGCCGGACTGCAGAGCTACCGCGAAGAACAGCGGATCGACTTCGAGAAGCTGTGCGAGACCGGGTTGTTCGGCATCTTCGGCCCGACGGGAAGCGGCAAATCCTCCATCCTCGACGCAATGACATTGGCGCTGTACGGCAAGGTCGAGCGTGCGGCGGGCGGAACTCAGGGAATTTTGAACCAGATGGAGAATACGGTATCGGTCTCCTTCACCTTCGCTCTGCACGGCGCGGGCAGCAAGCGCACGTTCCGGGTCGAGCGGCGCTTCAAGCGCACCGGCGACGTGACGGTGGGCAGCACCTTGACCCGCTTCATCGAGCTCCGGCCGGAAGGGGATATCGTGCTGGCGGACAAGCTGGCGGATGTGAACCGCTGCGTGGAAGAGCAGATCGGGCTGAAGATGGACGATTTCACGCGGGCGGTCGTGCTGCCTCAGGGCAAATTCGCCGAGTTCCTCTCCTTGAAGGGAAGCGAGCGCCGTCAGATGCTGCAGCGGCTGTTCTCGCTGGAGAAATACGGCGATGAGCTGGCTGCCCGGCTGGCTCGCCGCGTGAAGGAAACCGATGTCCGCTTGAAGACGTGCCTGGCCGAGCGGCAAGGGCTGGGCGACGCCTCCGAAGAGGCGGTCCGCGAGGCGGAGACGGCGCTGGCCGCGGCGGTGCGCCACGCCGAGGAGGCGAGAGCTGCCCGTCTGGAAGCGGAACGGGTTCACCGGGAGCTGACCGAGCTGCGGGAACGCCTTCAGGAGCGGGAGCGGCTGCTTGCGAGAAGGGGCGAGTTGGAGCGGGAGGCGCCGAAGCGCGCGGCGGAGCGGACGGAGCTGGAGCGGGCGCGGGAAGCAGAGGCGCTGCTTCCGTATGTTACCGAGCTGGAAGAGCTGGAAGCGCGGCTGGAGAAGGCGGCCGCCGGGCACGAGGCGGCCCGGGGCGCCGCAGCCGCGGCCGCGGAGCGGGCAGCGCAGGCGCTTCGGGCGGCCGACGATGCGCTCCGGCGCAAGGAAGCGGAGGAGCCGGAGCTGATGAGCCGCCATGCCCGCCTGCAGGAAGTGGTCCGCCTGTATCAGGACAGCCTGCGGCTGCGGGAAGAGGCGGAGCAGTGGACCGCGAAGCGGACCGGGGCCGCCGGCCGGGCGGAGCGGGCGGAAGCGGAAGCGGCGCGGGCCCGCGAGATGCTGCGGAAGGCGGCTGACCGGCAGGCGGAGCTGCGCGAAGCGATGCAGGCGCGCGAGAAGCCGGCCGAGGAGCGCGAGCGGTTCCAGCAGGCGGTGAGCGAGCGGCAGCTGCTGGCCGTGCAGCACGGCCGGTGCCGGGAGCTGGAGGAGAGCTGCGGCAAGCTGGCCGCCCGGACGGAGCAGGCCGGGCAGACATGGCTCGAGCTGCTGCAGGCGTTAACGGGCGATGTGTTGGCCGGACAAGCGGCGGCGCTGGAGGGCCGGCGTCTTGAGTCGGCGTGGCAGCGGCTCCATGCGCAGGCAAGCGATGCGCTGGAGGAAGCGGAACGCGAGCTGGCGGCCGCGAGGGAACGCCAGTGGCAGCAGGCCGCCGAGGAGATGGCGGCCAAGCTGGCCTCCCGGCTGCAGGACGGCCAGCCGTGCCCGGTCTGCGGCTCGACGTGCCATGCTCATCCGGCGCGGATGCCGGCCGCTTCCGAAGCGGTCCGCGAAGGCTGGCCGGAATGGGAGGAAGCGAGAGACAAGCGGCGGGAGGCCGTGAGGCTGGCCGAGCAGGGCAAGGAGCGCTGCGCCGGGGCGGTGCGCCAATGGAGCGAGCGGTTGGCGGAGCTGAACAGCCGGCTGCGTCCGATGCTGCGCCTCTGGGAAGAGGGCGCTGCCTCCTTGCCGTCAGCGGCGGCGCAGATGGCGGCCGCCTTGGAGGAAGGCGTTCCGGTTCCGGGCGATCCGGACGGTACGGGCCCAGGCGGCCAAGAAGCGGATGTCTCCTTGGAGGCGGCGATATCGAGCCTGCAGGAGCGGACCGCCGCCTGGGAGCGCGGCATAGACCAGAGCGTGCAGCGGATGACCGACAGCCAATGGGAGCTGCAGCAGGCATGGTCGGCATATGAGTCGGCCGAGGCGGCCCGGCGGGAAGGCGAGGCCGAATGGAAGCGGGCCGGAGCCGAATATGCCCGTTCAGCGGGGCGATGGGCAGCCCGGTATGAGCCGGCCGGCTGGAGCTTGGGGGAGATGGATGCGATCGCCGAGCGGTGGCGCGAGGATGAAGCGTTCGTGAACGATTGCCGGGCCCGGCTGGACAAAGGGGCCGTCTATGTCGAGGAGATGCAGCAGCGGCTGCGCCAGCTTGAAGCGGACATCCAGCAGGCGGAGATGCAGCGCGTCCAGGCGGAATCCGAGCTCAATGGCGTGAACCGGCTGCTGTCCGAGTACCGGCAGCGGCTCGAGCCGTGGGCAGGCGGTCCGCCGATCGAACGGCAGGCCGCCGAGACGGAAGCGCAGTTGAATGCGCTGCGGGAACAAGCCGCCCGTACCGCCAGAGAAGCGGAAGCGGCGCGCCAGGCTCAGGGGGAGGCGGAACGGAGCGCGGCCCTGGCGGAGCAGCAGCGCGCCGACCTCGGCGAGCGCGCGGACGGTGCGCGAGAGCGTCTAGCCGTGAAGCTGGCCGCTTCCCCGTTCGAGGCTGCCGGTGAAGTAATGGCGGCGCGCCGCAGTCCGGATCGCTGCCTGGAGCTGGAAGAGGGGCTGGCGGCCTATGACGAGGAGCTGCGCGACCTTCAAGCGCGGCTGGCCCGCTTGGCGGAGCAGCTCGGCGGCCGCGCCGTGTCGGCAGCGGAGTGGCAGGAAGCGAAGGAGCGGTGGGAGCTGGCGGTCGAACGGGACGAAGCGGCGCTTGGAAGCCGTGCCCGGGCCGAACGCGACGCCGAGTATATCCGCAGCAAGCATGAGCGCTGGATGGAGCTCGAGCGCGAGCGGCTGCGCATGGAGGAGCAGCTGGGAAGACTTCAGCAGCTGCAGAGCATATTCCGCGGCAACGCCTTCGTCGAATTCATCGCGGAGGAGCAGTTGATGCAGGTAAGCCGAGCCGCGTCGGAACGGCTGAAAAACTTGACCAAGCAGCGGTATGCGCTCGAAGTCGATTCCGGCGGCGGCTTCGTCATCCGGGACGACGGCAACGGAGGCATCCGGCGGCCGGTATCCACGCTGTCCGGAGGCGAGACCTTCCTGACCTCCTTGGCGCTCGCGCTGGCCTTGTCGGCCCAGATTCAATTGCGGGGAATGTATCCGCTCGAATTTTTCTTCTTGGACGAAGGGTTCGGCACGCTCGATCCCGAGCTGCTTGACACTGTCGTCACCGCGCTGGAAAAGCTTCATCACGATCGGCTGGCGGTCGGGGTTATCAGCCATGTGCCGGAGCTGCGGGCCCGCTTGGCGCGCAAGCTGACCGTGCTGCCGGCGGAGCTGACCGGTTCCGGTTCCCGCATCCGGATGGATGAAGCGGATTGAAGCGGCGCGAACGAACGGAGTGTGAGCTTCGTCACAGTAACAGTTGTGACCCGCTGTTATAATACAGATAGCCGACATCTTATTTAATGCACCTCGATGACCGTACTGCTTCTGCAAGCGGCGCAGGCTCTATCCAGCCGCATTTCGCTTGCAGGTGCACTACGTTCATAGCGTCCGTGACGCTGCCCGCTTGCGAGCGGGGGACGAGGTGCTCTTTTTTTTGTCTTCAAGAGGATCCGGTAGTGCGTTCATGCGGCTCTCCTGGCGGGGAGAACCGTTTTTTTTTGAGCCGACGCCACAGGAGCCGTTCCCTCCTCTGCACCTCTGGGCGATTGGGCGAATACAGTAACGTATATCAACTTTTCGTGCAGAAAGTGGGAGAGCGTGATGGAGAAGAAGGTTACGGGCGTGAAGCCGATTGTCAAACCGGCTCCCGTCGAGAAGAAGGGGTGCGCGGCGGGAGAGAAGCACCCGATGTATGAACTGTGCCTGAAGCATATGCACCGGTATGTGAAGGTTCACACCCATGACGGCTGCTGTTATCACGGGATTGTGGAGCATGTGGACGACGAGTATCTTTACCTTGCGGTTCCGGCGGGGCAATGGATGCATTACGGGGGAGCGGCGGCTTCGATGGATCGCGCCTTTGTGCCGTACGGCTACTATGGCGGAGGCTATCCCGGCTATTACCCGGGTTATTATTATGGCGGCTATTATCCGGGGTATTCCCCGTACGGATACTACCGGCCGTTCAACCGCTTGATTTTGCCGCTGGCTGCGCTGACGGCCTTGGCGCTGCTGCCGTATTATTGAGCGGGGAAAGGCTTTGTCTGCTTCGGTCGAACGACCGATGCAGACGGGCCTTCTGTTACGTTCCCGATCCATGGAGCGATGCGATCCAATCGACGATCGTGCCGACCGTTTCCCGAATTTGCTCATCGTCCGATATGGTCGCGCCCTTGTCCTTCTTTTGCATGCCGTAATCCCCGAACTGCGCGTGATTGCCACCCTCGATGACATCCTCCTCGAAGGAAGCCGGCATATAGGATTTACTGTTCGTATACCGCTCCAGATTGAGCACCCCATCCTGGGAGCCGTAGATGGACAAAACCGGGATGTTCAGTTGGCTGATGTCGCTGTTAGGGTATGAGGCCAGAAACACGATGCCCTGAACGTTGATCGTGCTGTTCTTCACAAATTCAGCCGCCATCGTACCGCCGAGCGAATGCCCGCCGATAATATTGATCCCGCGGGGATTCAACAGCGGAAGCGCGCGCTTGGCGCCCTGGATATCGAGCACCGCCAGATTGAGCGGCATCTCGATAATATACGTATTGACCCCTTTGGAGGCCAAGGAGCGAGCCAACACCGCGTAGCTTTCCGGCTGGACCAATCCGCCCGGATAGAAAATAAAATTGGCCGCCGGCTCGGCGGTCGTCTCGAACCGCAGCACGCCGTCTTCCTTCGTCACGGTGACATCTTCGCCGGGAGCCATGGCCTGCTCCGCCTTCGTGCCCGCGGGATAGGGGCGCAAATAGATGGCGAGAGCGCCGGCGAGCACAAGCAGGACGGCAATGGCCCCGATAAGGATGCGCGTCCCTCTGCGGCGCCTCGGCCGGTTATGAGGTGAAGACATCGGGATAACCTCCTTTCAGTTGGACGAGCCCTCAGTTTTTGATATGATAACAGTATCCGAGAATAACCGACTGATCCGCTATCAGATGGTGAGAAAATAGAAGGAGGCCGTTCAAATGGACTGTATTTTTTGCAAAATTATCGAAGGTTCGATCCCTTCCAAAAAGGTACTGGAAAATGATCATGTCGTCGCCTTTCACGACATTACTCCCCAAGCGCCTGTACATATTCTTATTATCCCTAAAAAGCATATCGCAACCATGAACGATGTACAAGCAGAGGATGCTTCCCTGATGGGGGAAATCCACCTGGCCGCCCAGCAGATCGCCCGGGATATGGGCATTGCCGATACGGGTTACCGCCTGATCAACAATTGCGGGAAGGACAGCGGACAGGTTGTGTTCCATCTTCACTTTCACCTGCTGGGAGGAGAGCCGCTGGGCGCTCTGATAGGGCCGAAAGCGTAGCGGACAGGAAGGGGATTTGCAGCGACCGGATCCCTATTCCTGCTGTCCGATGCATAAATCTAGACAGATTGCGCCGTCAAGGTTGACACTCACTTTTACAATCACATATAATGTAGGTTGATAACCGTGTTGTTGTTCTTGGACGGTCTGGTCGGAGGGAGGGAAAACTGGTGTCTGAAACGAAAGTTCGCAAAAACGAGACAATCGATGCTGCACTTCGTCGCTTTAAGCGCTCCATTGCAAAAGATGGCGTGTTGGCTGAAGTTAAAAAGCGTAAGCACTATGAAAAGCCAAGCGTTAAGCGCAAGAAGAAGTCCGAGGCTGCCCGCAAGAGAAAGTTCTAGGAGGAATTAGCACCAATGGATCTTAGCCAACGATTGAACGAAGATATGAAGCAAGCGATGAAAAGTCAAGACAAGTTCAAACTCTCCACCATCCGGATGGTACGTTCGGCGATCAAGAATGTTGAGATAGATGTTAAGAGAACTTTGAATGACGATGAAGTGCTTGAGATTCTAGGTCGTGAAATCAAACAGCGGAAAGATGCCCTCCAACAATTTGAAAGCGCAGGTCGAGACGATTTAGCTGATTCATTGAAAGACGAAATCGAGATTTTGACGCAGTATCTTCCTGCCCAACTTTCCGAAGAAGAGATTAAAGAGATTGTACAGAAGGCTATCCAAGAGACCGGTGCTTCTTCGAAAGCCGACATGGGGAAATTGATGGGTGCCCTGATGCCGAAGGTAAAAGGGCGCGCCGACGGAAAGCTGGTCAATACGATAGTTCAACAATATCTGCAGTAAGCGTCTTTGACAGCCTTATGAACGAACAAAAACACTCCTTTTCACGAAAGGGAGTGTTTTTTTCTAGCGAATTTCCTGGAACGGACATGAGGATTGTAACGTATTACTGCATAGACTGTCTGAATAGGGAAGGGGGTACACTAGAGAGATGAAACACCCGTTCAAGCATCGATTTGCGGCGATAAGCATCCTATGGCTGATGACCGCATCCGTTCTGTTCGGCATGCTGGGAACCGCTGTCTCGCCGGTTCAGGCCGAGGGAGAGGCGGGCAAGGGCAGCGCGGTCGTGATTCCAATCAAGGGGACGGTCGATCCGGTCATGAAGTCTTTCCTGTTCCGTGCGCTTGAGGAGGCGGAGCAGCTTCAGCCGGAAGCGGTCATTTTCGATATGGACACTCCCGGAGGATATGTAGATGTATCGATGGAGCTGAGCCAGCGGATTATCGAGAGCCCTGCGCGCACGGTCGTGCTCGTTCACGGCAAGGCGGCTTCGGCGGGGAGCTTCCTGGCGCTCAGCGCGAACGAGATCGCGATGACCCCGGGAAGCGCTATCGGCTCTGCGGCGCTCGTCGATTCGTCTCACAAGTATGTGGACGATCCGAAGGCCGTCGCGCTGTGGGTCAGCCAGATGGTATCCGCCGCGGAGAAGAACGGCCGGGATGCCGGCGTCGCTGCGGCGATGGCGGATCTGCAGGCCAAGGTGGAGCTACCGCAGTTGAACCGCACGAAGCAGCCGGGAGAGGTTCTGTCCCTGAGCGTCCATGAGGCGAAGCAGGCAGGATATTTGGAATATGAGGCTTCTTCCGTGCAAGATTTGCTGTCCCAATTGAAGCTCGACGGCGCTCAAATCGTTCACATCGAGCCCTCGGCAGCGGAACGAGTCGCTTCCTATGTCGTCACTCCGGCGGTTGCGACGCTGCTGCTGTTCCTCGGCATCGCGGGCGTGGCGATTGAACTGATCGTCCCAGGCTTTGGCGTTCCGGGCGTACTGGGCGTCATCGGATTCGGTTTATACTTTTTTGGGCATTTTATTGCCGGACTAGCGGGGGTGGAGACCATCGTATTGCTGGTGATTGGGTTATTGCTGCTGGCGCTGGAGATGTTTATTCCAAGCTTCGGAATTCTGGGCATCCTGGGTGCGATCAGCTTGATTTCCGGGGTCGTCCGCGCGGCCTACGATACGGGGAACGCGCTCATGTCCCTGGGCACCGCCTTCGTCGCAGCCGTTGTCGTCGTCGTCATTATTGCCCGCATCTTCAAGCATCGCGGCATCTGGAACCGGTTCATCCTCAAGGATGCGCTTACGACGGAGCAAGGCTTTGTATCGACCACCGATCACACGGAGCTGATCGGCAAGGTAGGAAAGGCGCTTACGCCGCTTCGTCCGGCGGGGACCATCCTGCTCGACGGCCATAAATATGACGTTGTCACGGACGGCGCTTTTGTCGGAAAAGATGAGCAGGTCGTCGTCGTGATGACGGAGGGGGCGCGCATTGTCGTCAGCCCGCATGAAGGCTCTTGAGAGAGAGGAGGCTGCATACATTTTAGTGTCTCCAGATGATTCATTGACCCTGGAACGCTTTCATTGTATCGTTGAAAAGAATCGACTGCCGATACGGCAGTCCCGCATTTACATATTACAAATGGAGGTTTGACTGCGTATGGATCCACTTGTTAGCACCCTGCTTATCGGGGCGATTATTGTTATCGCTCTAAGTGTGTTTTTCAGCTTTTTCCCGGTCATGCTCTGGATATCCGCCATTGCATCCGGAGTCCGCATCGGCATTATTACGTTGGTGGCGATGCGACTGCGCCGGGTCACCCCGAGCCGGATCGTCAATCCGATGATCAAGGCGACGAAGGCGGGACTTGGCTTGTCCATCAACCAACTGGAGAGCCATTACCTTGCCGGAGGTAATGTTGACCGTGTTGTCAATGCCCTTATCGCGGCGCAGCGGGCCAACATCAGCCTCGAATTCGAGCGTGCCGCCGCGATCGATTTGGCGGGCCGCGACGTTCTGCAGGCGGTGCAAATGAGCGTTAACCCGCGCGTCATCGAGACGCCGATCGTCGCTGCGGTGGCGAAGGACGGGATCGAGGTCAAGGTTCGCGCCCGCGTGACGGTTCGGGCCAATATCGACCGTCTCGTCGGGGGCGCCGGGGAAGAGACGATTATCGCCCGTGTCGGCGAAGGTATCGTTACGACGGTCGGTTCGAGCTCCACGCACAAGGATGTTTTGGAGAATCCCGACCTTATTTCCCGCACTGTGCTTGGCAAAGGTCTTGATGCCGGAACCGCGTTCGAAATTCTGTCCATCGATATCGCCGATGTCGACGTAGGCAAGAACATCGGTGCGCATCTGCAGACCGAGCAAGCGGAAGCAGACAAGCGCATCGCTCAGGCGAAGGCCGAGGAGCGCCGCGCGATGGCGGTCGCGGAAGAGCAGGAGATGAAGGCCCGCGTCGTCGAGATGCGCGCTCGCGTCGTTCAGTCCGAATCCGAGGTTCCGATCGCGATGGCGGATGCTCTTCGCACAGGCAAGCTCGGGGTCATGGATTACATGAACCTGAAAAACATCGAAGCCGACACCCATATGCGCGGCACGCTCGGCAAAATGGGCGAAAACGGCAGCGGCAACAAATCGGAAAGCTAGGCGATGAGCCATGGATATCTTTGAAAAGGTATTGCGTTTTCTGTTGAACAATCCATTTCTGGCTGTCATTCTGATCGGCTTTGTGTTCTCCATCTTACGGAAGGGCAACAAGCCGGCCAATCGGATGCCGAGCTTCGGCGGCGATACGGCGGGGCAGCGGCCGGGCTCCGAACCGGACGATCGCGATGCTGAGCCAGATGACATGCACGAAGAGGAGCGGTCCTATCCGGTCTACCCGGTCTATAGGGAGGAGGAGCGCGGCTCCCTGGCCGGGATGCCGCAAGGATATTCTTCGGAGGACAGCATTACGCTGGAAGAGAGAGTTGCCGCGATGAAGCCTGCGGTGCGTCCGGCCGGCGCTGCGCGGCATGAGAATTCAAGCAAGAAGGAATCCGCCGCTGCCGCCCACGCCGCGATTCGCCCGGAGGAGGCGCTGAAGGGCGTGCTCTGGTCCGAGATTTTGGAACCGCCGCGGGCAAAGCGGCCATATGGCCGCCGCTCTTCCTGAGCGGATCTACTCGGTACGAAGCGGCTTCTCGCCTGTTCGGGATGCTCGCCTGTTCAGCGGTGACTATGTTTTTGTTGAGTCGGCTCTGAGCGCCGCAAGCTAGGCCCGCGCGGGAATGATGTTACGGGGTACCGTACGCTTCGCGGGTCTGGCTTTTTTCGTTGCGTGGGCAGGGAATGGCGTTAGGGACTTCTCTATTGGCTGGTATACTGCTTGAATCCTGCTCAAATGCAGGATTTTTCTCTTGTTGAAGCGATTTGGGTGAAAATTGCTGCGAAACAGCACTAGCCTTGCACCAAACCTGACATGAAAAATATATTTCTCATTAATTACTTTTTCTTCAATTTATTGATCGATTATATCTGGTAACTCATAAAAAAATCTCCTAATGTTGAAGGATAGGCATGTTACCCATTCCCTCACCAAAAGGAGAAAAGACCATGGGTACTATACCAGATCAGACCGTCATTTGTAAATGCCTAAATTTGATTCAGCTCTCGGACGACGAATTCCCAATCTTCAATTATCGACGAAAGTTTACACTCGTGAGAGCGATCAAACTACTCATTGATGCTCAATTGAATAAACGCACGGACCTCGAAGATATCTGCAACGCGTTGCGTGCGAACGAACAGCTGCAGCAGGCGATCCACTTGAAATCCATTAGCGCTTCCCAACTCGTACGTACACTCAGAGCGTTGCCTTTACCGGTGTTGCAGCAGCTATGGATTCAAGTGACACAACGTTTGCAACAACTTTATCCGAAGCAGGGTATCCCCGGCATCGGGAAACTGAGCATTGTCGATTCAACGGTACTTACACTCCCTGATGTCGCTGGAAAATGGGCCTACTGCTCCAAACACAGCAACGGGGTAAAGATCCACACCAAACTTGCTGTTTGCGACCCGGATACCGTCTATCCCGAAAACATTGTTTGTTCCACACGAGGCGTTGCTGACAGCGAAGTGGCTTTGGATCTGGTGATCGATAAAGATGCCATTCATGTTTTGGATCGCGGGTACATCACATATGGTCACTATAAGCAGTGGCTGGATGATAATCTACGCTTCGTGGCACGCATTAAGAAAAGCAACAAGACGGCGATCATCTGCGAGCACGAGATCGATGAAACGACGCCTGTGGTGCGTGATGCTGACGTGATCGTGAGCTACAAGGATGAAGAAGGCCATGTGATAGAAGCCCAGCTCCGGTTAGTGGAGTATACCGATGAGAAGAACCGCCAGTACCGTGTGCTTACGAATGTCTGGGATAAGTCCGCAGCCCAAATCTGCGAGATTTATCGGCGCCGCTGGATGATTGAATTATTCTTTAAATGGATGAAGCAACATATGAGCTTAGTCCATTTGTACAGTTTCCATCCAGAGGCAGTATGGAACCAGATTTTTTTAGCCTTCATCGCATATGGTTTAGTCATGTTGGTCCGGAAGGAGGCTGACACCACTCAAACGCTATGGTCATTTCTAAAGCTGCTTCGGGTCTATATGAATAAAACGTGGGATCAATTTTTGATGGCACTGCACCGCAAACCAACCAAGCACTCGAAGGGCAGGCGGAAGAAACGAAAGGGTGGTCGACCACGAAAACACCCAAAGCAATGTAAGACCGTTAAAGTGGTGATTAAATAGGTAATAATGGCATATTAACATTTGATGGTAACATGTTCCTATGGTTTAGTAGGAGATCGACTTTTGGCTTTGCTAGGAAAAAAGAAACTGTAAATATATATAAATAATGATTATTAGTTCCGTATCTGGAGTTTAAAGTCTTCTTCATGTCAGGTTCTATGCAACGCTAGTGGCGAAACAGCAGCATTTTGGCCTGATTTGGGCTCAGCAACCCGATAACGAGTGATTTTCCTGCAGATGTGCAGGATTTCTTGTTCGGTGACTCGATGTCCAGAAAATGCTGTAAAATTGCAGTTTTCAGCATTCATCCGCGCCAACCAGGTCCCTTTTTAACCAGATAGCTCGACAGGGTTTATTACGTAACCGATAGCCTCCATTCAGCCCGTTGTCCCCCAACCCGCTAACCAGCCCCAGACCTAGCCAAGGCCCCTGTAACCACTTTTCGCGGGCGATGGCCAAATCTCGAGCGAGGGGCCATTGGCCTGCTTCCAGGCCGCCGGCGGAAAAGCGATGCCAAGCCGTAATGATGCTGCCGCAACGCGCCCTTGAAATTCGATGCCCCTCTAAACGACTCACTCCCTCCAATGAAGAAACACCCCTTGCCCGGCGATGCGCCCTCGTCGTCCCACGCTCCTACGTTCCCGCGTTCCCGCATGACGGCAGCGAGCTTTCGTGGTCCCGCGTTCCCGCGTGACGGCAGCGAGCTTTCGTGGTCCCGCGTTCCCCGTGACGGCAGGAGCTTTCGTCGTCCCGCGTTCCCGCGTCGAGCTTTCGCCGTCTCCCTTTCATCCGTTCTCCCATATTTCATAATCCGGCCTTGTTCCGCATAGGTTGTAAAGTACAGGAAGGGGGCCTTTGCCACAATGAGCCGCATTGCCCGCAAATTGCGCCAGTGGTCCGTAAATTGGTTCGATCTGCCGCAGGATATGATCACGGATATGCCCCGTCTGGTCATGACCGGCAATCGCAAGCTGGTCGTAGAGAACCATCAGGGCATTCTTCACTTCTCCGATCAGCATATGCGACTCGCCTTGGCAGCGGGCCAACTGGAAGTGTACGGAACCGACTTGACGATTCGCGCCATCTATACCGAGGAAATCTGTATCGAGGGCGTTATTAACGATATCAAGTATCACGGAACGGGGGGAACGTCGTGAAAGCTCCTTCATTTGCCCGCCTGCGCGGCTATGTCCGTGCCAGTCTGCGCGGCGACAAAATCGAAGCCTTTATCAATGCAGCCGCGGTGCAACAAATCAGAGTTTGGGATGTCCGGCGTCTCCCGGACGGCCAGGCGGAATGTAATTTGCTGATCAGTGATTTTTGGCGCCTTCGTTCGCTGTTGAAGAAGACAGGCTGCCGCATCCATGTGGAGCAGCGGTTCGGCCTGCCATTCTCTATCGTGCGCATCCGCCGGCGGAAGTTTTTTGTCATGGGCGGAATTCTTTTTTTGCTCGGATTGTACATGCTGTCTTCCCTCGTCTGGAGCATCGAAGTCACGGGCAATGTCCGCATTCCGACGGAGGAAGTGCTGAAGCAGGCGAGGCAGCAGGGCATCTACCCGTTCCAATGGACCTTCCGGCTGCGCGATCCGGACGCCGTCTCCAAGGCGATGAATACGCAGCTCAAGGGCGTCTCGTGGATTGGCATTGAGCGGAACGGGACAAGAATCCGGATTCATGTCGTGGAATCGACCCTGCCTGAAAATAAGGGGCTCGTTAACCCGCGCCATCTTGTGGCCAAGACGGACGGGATTATTACGCATATTATCGCAGAGCGGGGCCGTCCGGCCGTGAGACAGCATTCTCGGGTGAAGAAGGGCGATATTCTCATCTCGGGACGAATCGGAACCGAGGAGCTGCCGAGCACGGTGGCGGCCAAGGGAGAGGTGCGGGCGCTCGTATGGCATGAATATGACGTTGCCGTTCCTCTTGTCACCAAGCGCAAAGTATATACCGGGGAGGAAAAGGAGCTCCGCTATGTGACGGCAGGAGACAGACGGCTGCAGATCGCCGGCTACGGGGGCATTCCGTTCGACAGCTACGAGACGATCGTGGAAGCGAAGCGGCTCCAATGGAGGCAATGGGTGCTGCCGTTCGGTTGGCAGACGGAGGTCCTGAAGGAAGCTCATATCATCTCGGAGGAGCGAAGCGAGCAGGAGGCGGCTGCCGCGGGGCTGCAGGAGGCCCGCGCCGATGTGTTGGCCAAGAACGGTCCCGATGCGCGCATTCATGAGGAAAAAATTTTGCATCAGAAGGCGGACAATGGTAAAGTGGTCATGAAGGTGCTTTTTGAAGTGGAGCAGTCGATTGCGGAAGAATTGCCGATTGTGCCGGAGGCACAGCCGGATCCGGGTGCGCAGGATGAAGAAGCGGCGCCTCCACAAGCGAGAGGATAATGAACGTTTAAGGAGACTGAGAGTTTTTGACGCAACCAACAATTGTCAAGCTTACACTGCAGAACGTTGCCGAGGGACTGGCTCTCTTCGGCCCGCAGGACAAGTACCTGCGCATGATTCAGAGCGGCACGGACGCGAACGTGATGTCGCGGGATGCGGAGATTTCCATTTCGGGAGAGGCGATGGAGGTTGAGAAGCTGCAGCAGCTGTTTGAAGTTCTGCTGGAGCTTGTTCGGAACAACATTGCTCTGTCCGAACGCGACATTCAGTACGCCATCGATTTGGCGCAGGATTGGAAAGTCCACGAACTGCTCGATCTGTTCAGAGGCGAGATCGCCCACACATACCGGGGCAAGCCGATACGGGTGAAGACGATCGGGCAGCGGCATTATGTATCCACCATTAAGAAGAAGGACATCGTGTTCGGCATCGGTCCGGCCGGGACAGGCAAGACGTATTTGGCCGTCGTCCTGGCGGTGATGGCGCTGAAGGAAGGAGCGGTCAAGCGGATTGTATTGACCCGCCCGGCCGTAGAGGCCGGCGAGAATCTGGGCTTCCTTCCGGGGGATCTGCAGGAAAAGGTAGATCCGTATTTGCGGCCGCTGTATGATGCGCTGTATGACGTCATGGGCCTTGATCAAGTCGGGAAAGCATTGGAACGGGGACTGATCGAGGTCGCGCCGCTAGCTTACATGCGCGGCCGCACGCTTGATGACGCGTTCATTATTTTGGACGAAGCCCAGAATACGACGCCCGAGCAGATGAAGATGTTCCTGACACGGCTCGGATTCGGCTCGAAGATGGTCATCACCGGAGACATCACCCAGATCGATCTGCCGCGCGGCAAGCGCTCGGGCCTGGTGGAGGCTTCTCATATTTTGCATGAGATTGAAGAAATCGGCTTTGTGCACTTTGCCGAGCAGGATGTCGTTCGTCATTCCTTAGTGCAGAAAATTATTACAGCTTATCAGAAGGATAGCGAAAACCAAGGATAGAGAGGGTTGTTCTCTATGCTAAAGACAAATCGTTCCGGCGACGGAAGCAAGCCGGCCCGGCAAGTGAATATGTCCGGTTGGAAATACAGCGTGGGCGTGCGCTTTCTTTTGTTTTTTCTCATCACGCTGCTGTTCTATATCAGCTTGGCTCCGAGCGTGCTGCCGGAGAAATTCGATATCGAGGTCAACGTCCGGAGCGAGAAGGACATTATCGCGCCGATTCAGATACCGGACAAGAAGGCGACGCTCAAAGCCCAGGATCAGGCGGCCGAACGGGTGCAGCCGATTTACGATATCGTTGCTTTGCGCAACGAGCGTCTGTCAGACAGCATATTCGATCGGATCGAGCAACTGAACTCGGACGAGACGATCTCTTATTCCCAGAAGGTGGACGTGTTCCGCCGGGAGATTCCGGAGATGGTGAAGGATCATATGCGCCAGTTCCTGACGACGGGACGGAATACCAACACCTATTCCAGCGTGATGCTGGAGGAAATAAGCAAGCGTCTCGAAGAGCAGACTTATCGTATTCCCGAGGAAACGTACATCAAGATCGCGAGACTGACCAAGGAAGATATTACGGAGATGAAAGCGGTGGCGCGGGAGCTCGTATCGAAGCTGATGAGCGATGCGGTGCCCGAAGCGGCGATCGCCCGGGCGAAGGTGCCCGAATACGTCAACGCCAGCTCGCTGAACAAGCGCTCGGCGCGCGAAGTCGTGCAGGAACTGGTCCGGCTTGTCATTACGCCGAACAAGTTCTACGACGATGAAGCGACGAAGGAAGCGAAGGTTCAGGCGCGCGAGAATACGCCGCCGGTATTTATTAAGCAGGGCGATATTTTCGTCAAAAAGGGCCAACTGATTACGCAAGAAATGTATGATTTGCTGCGTGAGAACGATCTGCTGAAGACCGAGGTCAACTATTGGCCGCAATTCGGCCTGCTGCTTCTGTCGGCGCTGTTCTCGCTCGTCTTGTTCATGTTCATGCGCCAGGCGAGCCATACGCATTTCAAATTCAACAATGTCCAGCTGCTGATGCTGCTGCTTATTTTCACGATCAATATCATTGCCGTCCATATTATCGCGTACTCGCAGACGGAGGACGCGGTATTTATCGGCTACGCGGCGCCGGTCGCCATGGGCGTCATGCTGATTACGCTCCTGATCGATCTGCCGCTCGCCTATATCAGCGCGGTCGTGCTGAGCGTCGTCTCCAGCATTATTTTGAACACGCATCAGGGCGCGGTGTTCGATTTCCATTTCGGATTTTTCGCCCTCGTCACATCCTATGCGGCGATATTCGCGATTCACCGGGCGAGCCAGCGCTCGACGATATTGAAGGCGGGCATTATGGTATGCATCTTCGGCAGCTTGACGGTGCTGACGCTGTCCATGCTGAACGGGGACGCGCTCAATCAGCGCGAGACGATGCTCGCCGCGGCGTTCGCCTTTGCGAGCGGGCTGTTGAATGCGGTGCTGGTCATGGGATTGATGCCGTTTTTCGAAGTGACCTTCGGCATTTTGTCCGCGCTGAAGCTGGTCGAGCTGTCGAACCCGAACCATCCGCTGCTGCGGAAGCTCCTGACCGAGACGCCGGGCACGTATCATCACAGCGTCATGGTCGGCAATCTGGCCGAGCAGGCGGCCGAAGCGATCGGCGCCAACGGGCTGCTCTGCCGCGTGGGCGCGTTCTATCACGACATCGGCAAGACGAAGCGTCCGAGCTATTTCATCGAGAATCAGACGAATATGGACAATCCGCATGATTTCATCGATCCGAAGCTGAGCACCTCGATTATTGTCGCGCATGCCCGCGACGGCGCCGAGATGCTCAAGGACTACAAGCTGCCGAAGCCGATACGGGATATCGCCGAGCAGCACCATGGCACGACATTTTTGAAGTACTTCTATTACAAGGCGCTGAAGCTGGCCAAGGAGCAGGGCAAGGAGCCCGATTTCACGGAAGATGACTTCCGTTATCCGGGACCGAAGGCGCAATCGAAGGAAGCGGCCGTCGTCGGCATCGCCGATTGCGTGGAAGCGGCGGTCCGTTCGCTCCGCCACCCGACCGTGGAGCAGATTGAATCGATGATTCAAAAAATCATTAAAGACCGTCTGGATGACAATCAATTCAATGAATGCGATCTGACCCTGCGCGAGCTGGACATTATCGGTCAGTCGCTGAAGCAGACCGTCATGGGGATATTCCATTCCCGCATCGAATATCCGGACGATCCGAAGGCCAAGCAGGACGGAGCCAAGCCGGAAACGACTGCGGAGGGCGCCTCCGGCGAGAAGAAGGAGCGGCAGGCGGACGAGGCGGTTGTCGAGGCGCAGTCCGACCAGGCGCCAAGGCCGGGAGCCGAGCCGAAGCCGGAAGCGTCAAGCAGCGAACCGGGTTCGCAACCGGACGATAAATCGTAAAGCGTGATGAAGGAGAGTACGGAACATGCACACAGTGAAGCTGGAATGGAACAATGATCAGGAGAAGCTTCCGATTGAACCGCCCCTCATCGAGCTGTTGGAGAGGATATTGCAGGAAGCGGCCCGAGCGGAAGGCGTGGATGGAGGAGAGGTTGCCCTCACCTTCGTCGACGACGCGGCCATCCACGAGCTGAACCGCGAGTATCGCGGCATCGATCGTCCGACGGACGTGCTGTCCTTCGCCATGCGCGAATCGACCGATGAAGAGATGGACATCTTATACGAAGTGGAAGAGGATGCTGAGCTGGAAGGCCTGAACGATGATTTGCTCGGGGATATTATTATTTCCACGGAACGCGCGCAGTCCCAGGCCGAGGAATACGGGCATTCGTTTGAACGGGAAATCGGATTTTTGTTCGTGCACGGCTTCCTTCATCTGCTCGGCTATGATCATCAGGACGAGAAGAGCGAGCGCGAGATGATGGACAAGCAGGAGGCGGTTCTTGGCCGGGTTGGGCTGATCCGCTAATGAGACGGCCGTGGGCGGATACATTCCGCTGGGTGCGGAAGGCATTCTCTATGCCTTCCGCACCCAGCGGAATATGCGCGTTCATGCGGCCGCCGCCGTGGCCGCCTGTCTGTTGGGAGCGGGCTTCGGGATATCGGCCGGCGAATGGCTGTGGCTTGCGCTCGCGATCACGCTGGTGGTGTCGGCCGAATTGATGAATACCGCGGTGGAATCGGCGGTCGATCTCACGATGCCCGACCCGCATCCTCTTGCTAAAATTGCGAAGGATACCGCCGCGGGAGCCGTGTTCGTGACGGCGGTATTTGCCGTTATTGTCGGGGCGGTCTTGTTCGCCGGACGTCTGCTGCAGCTGCTGCGGAGCTTCTTTTAAGGGAGTTCCCGCATTGGCTTGTGATTGCGAAGCGATGCGGGAAGTTACCCGCATTAGCTGCCCCCCGGCAGAACCCGAATCGAATCGCAGCGAACCGATGGAACGCATCGCAAGCGGTGACTGCCGGAATTGCATTATTTTGCAGCGGCGGTCACCGCTTGCTTACATATATGATAAAATAAACGGGAGGCAACTTGCGTTGAACACATTTCAAGACGAACCGAGATCGAACCGAACTTCATTCAAATCCGGCTTTGTAGCCATCGTCGGCCGGCCCAATGTCGGCAAATCGACGCTAATGAATCATGTGATCGGGCAGAAAATCGCCATTATGTCCGATAAGCCGCAGACCACGCGGAATAAAATCCACGGCGTCTATACGACAGAGGACACGCAAATCGTCTTTCTGGATACGCCGGGCATTCACAAGCGCAAATCGAAGCTGGGCGACTATATGAACCAGGTGGCCTACAACACCTTGAACGAGGTCGAGGTCATTTTGTTTCTTGTCGATGTTTCAGCGGGTCTAGGCAGTGGGGATAAATTTGTTATGGAGCAGCTGGCGAAGGTGAAGACGCCGGTCATTCTCGTGATGAACAAAATTGACCAGGTGCATCCCGATGAGCTGCCTGCAATGATTACGTCGTATAATGAATTGTTCGAGTTCGCGGAGATCGTGCCTGTCTCTGCGCTTCACGGCAATAATGTCAACCGGCTGTTGGAAGTGCTCGGCTCCTACATGCCGGAAGGTCCGAAGTACTATCCGGACGATCAGATTACCGATCATCCGGAGCAGTTCGTCGTGGCGGAGCTGATCCGGGAGAAAATCTTGCACTTGACCCGGGAGGAGATCCCGCACTCGATTGCGGTCGCCATCGAGGATATGAGAGTGCAGGACAACGGCGTCGTCTATATTTCCGCCGTTATTTATGTGGAGCGCGATTCGCAGAAGGGCATCGTCATCGGCAAGCAAGGAGCGCTCCTGAAGGAGATTGGCAAGCTTGCCCGCCACGATATTGAGCATTTGCTCGGCTCGAAAACGTTCATGGAGCTATGGGTCAAAGTGAAGAAGGACTGGCGCAATCAAGAGCGGATTCTTCGCGATCTCGGCTTCCGCCACGATGCGTAACAACGGCGGCAGGCGGATTCTTCGCGCATAAATCCGTGCCGATCGTGACCAAATATTGCATGGGATAATCTTGATACCGCAGCGCAACCTAAGGATGGAACGCATAGTCATTTCCAACGAAAGGGGATATACGGATGCATGATTTCTCGTGGAACGTATTTGCCATGACGGGAGATGTTGATGCTTATTTGTTGTATAAGCAGTCCAGACAGCTGTCGGAAACGGAAGAATCTTCGCTAGACGTACCGCCGTTGGAGAATTCAGCGGAATCATAGATTTATAGAGGTTGTTCAAAACGTCCGCTTTCGAGTGCAAGCAACCTTCTCGGTGCTGACAACCGGCCTTTTTGAACGCTTATTAACACAGAATTCAGGAAATGGAATGCGCATGGGAGGACGAGCGTGCTATATCGGGTGGAAGGAATCGTCATCCGCAGTATGGATTACGGGGAAGGGAACAAGATCATCACGCTATGCACCAAGTCGCACGGCAAAGTCGGCGTCCTGGTGCGGGGAGCCAAGAAGGTGCGCAGCCGTCATGCGGCTGCCACTCAGCTCTTTACATATGGGGAATATGTCTTTTTCCGCGGGATGGGGCATATCGGCACCTTGAATTCATGCGAGATTCTGGAGGGGCATCATACGGTGCGCGAGCAGCTTCACCTGGCCGCCTACGCTTCTTACGCAGCCGAATTGGTGGACCGGGCCTTGCAGGACGAGGAGGCCGGCGGCGCCATGTTCGATCAGCTGCATGCGTATTTGGAGGCGTTGGAGGCCGGCAAGGATGCGCAGGTGACGACGCATCTGCTGGAGATGAAGCTATGGCAGCGCACCGGCGTCGCGCCGCAGCTCTACGCCTGCGTCAGCTGCGGCAGGGAGGACGAGCTGACCGGAGTCGGCTGGCGTCTCGGCGGCGCGCTCTGCCGTGCCTGCCTGATGCGGGAGCATGACCAATATAAGGCGGGTCCCGCGATGCTGACCCTGCTCCGCCAGTTCGAGAAGACGGATCTTCGCCGGCTGGGGAATGTGACTCTGAAGCCGGAGACGAAGCTGCGGCTGCGCGCTTTCATGCGCGGCTATATGGACACGCATGTCGGCGTCCGCTTGAAGTCTCAGCAGTTCCTCGATCAGATGGAGAAGTATGATTTGGCCAATCTTGACGAGTAGGATGCCATTCGTTATAATGAATCCAAGCTGTAGATAGATTGGCTTGCGTTGAAGAAGGAAGTAGTTCGTCCAAGCTTCGAGACATTAGCGATCCGGGGATGGTGGGAGCCCGGACGAACGGGCGAATGAACAGGCACTTTGGAGCAAGGAACGGAGAAAGTGGAATGATTGCGGCTTGCGCGCACGCACTTATGCGCAATGGCTGAGGCAATCGTTCAAGTAGGGTGGAACCGCGGGAAGTTAACTCTCGTCCCTACGTCTGGCAGCAGACGTAGGGCGGGAGTTTTTTTGCGCGCTCGTCGGGCATGCCGCGAATGTATAGGCAAAGGAGAGAAAGCCATGAATTTTCAGCAAATGATTTTGACGCTTCAACAATTCTGGTCCGAGCAGAACTGCATCCTCGTGCAGCCTTATGACGTCGAAAAGGGCGCCGGCACGATGAATCCGATGACGTTTTTGCGCTCCATCGGGCCCGAGCCGTGGAATGTCGCCTACGTGGAGCCATCCCGCCGCCCGGCGGACGGCCGCTATGGGGAGAACCCGAACCGGCTGTATCAGCATCATCAATTCCAGGTGATTCTGAAGCCTTCGCCGGACAATATTCAGGAGCTCTATCTCGACAGCTTGCGCCGCCTCGGCATCGATCCGCTCCAGCACGACATCCGGTTCGTCGAGGATAACTGGGAAGCTCCGACGCTGGGCGCGTGGGGTCTCGGCTGGGAAGTATGGCTCGACGGAATGGAGATTACGCAGTTCACTTATTTCCAGCAGGTCGGGGGCATCGACGCGCACCCGGTATCGGTCGAGATTACGTACGGGCTGGAGCGCCTGGCTTCTTATATTCAAGAAAAAGAGAATGTGTTCGATCTGGAATGGGTCGATGGAGTCACTTACGGCGACGTCTTCCACCAGCCGGAATACGAGCATTCGAAATATACGTTTGAAGTGAGCGACACGGCGATGCTGTTCTCGCTATTCACGATGTATGAGCAGGAAGCGAACCGGGCAATGGAGCAGCATCTCGTGTTCCCGGCCTACGATTATGTGCTCAAATGCTCGCACACCTTTAATTTGCTGGATGCGCGCGGAGCCATCAGCGTGACCGAACGCACCGGATATATTGTCCGGGTGCGCAATCTGGCCCGCCAGGTTGCGGCCACGTATTTGGAGGAACGGGAGAAGCTCGGCTTCCCGCTGTTGAAGAAGGGAGAGGAACGCCATGCCTAAAGATATATTGTTGGAGCTTGGACTGGAAGAAGTGCCGGCACGCTTCATGCGCCCTGCGATGGAGCAGCTGCAGAGCCGGATGGAACGCTGGCTGACCGAATCGCGGATCGGATTCGCCGGCATTCAAGTGTATGGGACGCCTCGCCGCCTGGCTGTCATCGTTCGCGAGGCGGCCGATAAGCAGACGGATATTCACGAGGAAGTGAAGGGCCCGGCCCGCAAGATCGCGCTTGACGAGAACGGCGCCTGGACCAAGGCCGCGCTTGGCTTCGCCCGCAGTCAGGGCATTGAGCCGGAGCAGCTCTTTTTCCGGGAGCTGAACGGCGTTGAATACGTGTACGCCAACAAGAGCAGCATCGGGACGGAGACATCCGCCGTGCTGGGCGAAGGCCTCGCTTCGCTTATTCAGGCGATGACCTTCCCGAAAAACATGCGTTGGGGAGACAAGGAAATGCGCTACGTTCGCCCGATCCGCTGGATCGTGGCGCTGCATGGAACCGATACGATTCCATTGGAGATTGCCGGCGTGCAGGCAGGGAACGTATCCCGCGGCCACCGCTTCCTCGGCGGAGAGGTGACGATTGACGAGCCGGCTCGCTATGTGGAACGCTTGCGCGGGCAGTATGTGATCGCGGACGCCGATGAGCGGGTGGCGGAGATTACGCGCCAGATTGACGCGTTGGCCGCGGAGAAGGGCTGGCACATCGCCGTCAAGGACGATCTGCTGGAAGAGGTGCTGTTCCTGGTCGAGTATCCGACCGTGCTGTACGGCACATTCGATGAAGCGTTCCTGCACATTCCGCAGGATGTCCTGATTACGTCGATGCGCGAGCATCAGCGTTACTTCCCGGTACTGAATGCGGAGGGGCAGCTGCTGCCATACTTCGTGACCGTCCGGAACGGCGATGCGGCCGGACTGGATCAAGTCGTCAAAGGCAACGAGAAGGTGCTTCGCGCCCGCTTGTCGGACGCCAAATTCTTCTACGAGGAAGATCAGAAGCTGCGCATTATCGATTGCGTGCATAAGCTTGATTCGATCGTGTTCCACGAGGAGCTTGGCACCATCGGCGACAAAATCCGCCGGCTGCATGCGATTGCCGACGCGCTCGCCCTGGCGGTGGAGACCGATCGGGAGACGGCGCTGTGGGTGAGCCGGGCGGCGGATATTTGCAAGTTCGACCTCGTCACGCAAATGGTCTATGAATTTCCGGAGCTGCAGGGCATGATGGGAGAGGATTATGCCCGCAAGGCCGGGGAGCCGGAAGCGGTCGCCCGCGCCATCAATGAGCATTACAAGCCGCGGTATTCCGGGGATCCGGCGCCGGACACGCTGGTGGGCTGCATTATCAGCCTCGCGGATAAGCTGGATACGCTCGTCGGCTGCTTCGCCATCGGCATCATTCCGACAGGATCGCAGGATCCGTACGGCCTGCGCCGCCAAGCGACCGGGATTGTCCAGGTGCTGTTGGAGCGCGGCCTGCCGCTGACGCTTCATATGATGCTCGATATCGCGCTGGACGTGCATGAGAAGGCGCAATTGCTGAAGCGGAGCAGCGAGGAGGTTCGGCGGGATCTCGTTGAATTTTTCGGCTTGCGCGTGAAAAATGTGCTCGCGGACTCCGTCCGGTACGATGTCGTCGACGCGATCATGGCCTCGGGCTATGACGATGTGAAGCAGACGGTGGCCCGAGCCGAGGCGCTGATGCAGGCAGTCACCGCCGAGGAGTTCAAGCTGACGGCCGAATCGTTCAACCGGGTATGCAATCTGGCGGCCAAGGCGGAATCGGAAGCGATCGATGCCGAACGGTTCGAGCATGATGCGGAGCGAGAGCTGTTCGCGCGCTGGACCGAAGTGCACGAGGCCTATGAAGCGGCGTTCGCGGATGCGGCCGAAGCGCTTGCCGTGCTGGGACGGCTTCAAGATCCGGTCAACCGCTTTTTCGACCAGGTGATGGTCATGGCGGAGGATGAGGCGGTCCGGGCGAACCGGCTGGCTCTGCTCGCCAACATCGCGGCCGATATCCGGCGGTATGCCGATTTCTCGAAGCTCGTCTGGGCATCCTGAACATGCAACGCGGCCGGCGCAGCGACATGCGCCGGCATGGCTGGAACATGAAGAAGATCTTCTTCGACATGTTCCTTCCTTTTTGTCCGGGCTTCGACAAAAAACGGCGAATTCCCTTCGGAAATTCACGTTTGCGAAGCAGGATTTTTACGGCTTGCAGCGTATATAATAGTAACGGTGAAAATATAAGTTTCCGTTGACGCCTTCTTTATGAAATGGGTGAGTCGCATGTCTGACAAGCTTCGTATTTTGGTGGATGCGGATGCCTGCCCGGTCAAAAACGAGATTATCGCCGCTGCGCTGGAGCAGGAGGCCGCCGTTTTGTTCGTCGCTTCTTATGCGGCCTTTGCCCCGGATTGGCAGTTGGCGAACTACGACATTCATACCGTATTTGTCGATCAGGCGTTCCAGGCGGCGGATATCTATATCGCGAATGCAGCGCGGTCAGGAGACATAGTCGTGACAAGCGACTATGGGTTGGCCGCGCTCTGTCTGCCGCGCGGAGCTTCCGTATTGATGCCGCGGGGCGGCGAATTGACCGCCGATAATGTGGATGAATATTTGTCGAGGCGGCATTTTTCGGCCAAGGCCCGCAGGGCGGGACTTCGCACGAAGGGGCCCCGGGCGATGAGCGAACAGGACCGGATCAACTTCCAACATAAGTTGACAAAACTTTTGCAACGGGAGCAGGAGAAATTGAGCCCGTAGCGAAATAGTAATACGTGTTTAGATGAAGGTGGTTGGACGAACAGTGAGCAATTACGGACTGATTCCCGACGAAGTGCTGGATGAAGTGCTGAAGCGCAATGACATTGTGGATGTCGTCGGCCAATATGTCCATTTGTCGAAGCACGGTAAGTATTTGAAGGGATTGTGTCCGTTCCATTCGGAGAAGACGCCCTCCTTCACCGTTACGCCGGAGAAGCAGATTTTCCATTGCTACGGCTGCGGCAAGAGCGGCAATGTCATTCACTTCATGATGGGCATTGAAGGATATTCTTTTCCGGAGGCGGTTCGGCGGCTCGCCGAAGCGGCGAACATGCCGGTGACTTGGGGGACGGGATACGCGAAGGCGGAACGGGATCCTTACCATGAGGCGAAGGAGCGGTTGATCGAGGCTCATGAGCTTGCGGCGAAGCTGTATCATTATATTTTAATGTATACGACGCATGGCCAGGCTGCCCTCCAATATTTGCGGAACCGGGGAATTCATGACAAGCTGATCGAGCAGTTTCAGATCGGGTATGCCCCTCCGCAGTGGGATACGCTTGTGCAGCTGCTCGGGAAGCGCGAATTCGACCTGGAAGCCATGGAGAAGGGCGGTCTTGTCTCGAAGCGGCAGAACGGCAGCGGTTACGTGGATCGCTTCCGGGACCGGATTATGTTCCCGATCTGGAACCGGAATGGCCAATCCATCGCTTTTGCCGGCCGAATATTGGGGGAAGGACAACCCAAATATTTGAACTCGCCCGAGACGATGCTGTTCAACAAATCCAAAGTGCTGTACAACTTGCATCATGCGCGGCCTTATATTAAGCGAACCGGCCATATCATTTTGTTCGAAGGGTATGCGGATGTCATCCAAGCCTGGGACGCCGAAGTGCATCATGCGGTGGCGACCATGGGGACGGCGCTGACGCCCGATCATATTACCCTGATGAAGCGGATGGCGGACAGCGTGACCTTGTGCTACGACGGCGATGATGCCGGACAAGCCGCGGCGATGAAGGCGATCCCGATGCTGGAGGAGGCAGGGCTTCACGTTGCGGTAGCCTTGATACCCGACCGGATGGATCCCGACGACTTCATTAAGGCGCATGGCGGCGAACGATTCCGTCATACCGTAACGGCAGCGGCAGTCACTCCTACGAAATTCAAGCTTATTTCTTTGCGGAGGAATCATATACTGCTAGAGGATGACGGGAAGCGGCGCTTCAAGGATGAAGCGATGCGCGTCATCGCGGCGGTTGAATCGCCGGTGGAACGCGAGCTTCATTTGAAGGAGCTGGCGCAGCAGCTTGATTTGCAGGGCGAATCGTCGTTCGACGCGCTCAAGCAGGAGTGCGCCACGATAAGACAGCGGCAAAAAATGAACGGGCACGGGGATAATCACGACAATTGGTGGAATAATGGTAGAAATGATAAGCGTACCATTGCCCAGCCTGCGCTGCGCCCGGCCTATGTCTATGCGGAGCGGAGCCTGCTGGCTCTCATGTTCCAGGATATCGAGGTTGCCGATTACGTGGAGCGGCATCTTGGTGATCGGTTTAACGCAGATGATCATGCGGCACTCGCCGCTTATCTATATGCTTATTACGCGCAAGGCAAGGAGCCGGATTTCAGCCGGTTCCTGGCAACATTGCATGACGAACGCTTGGAGAAAGTCGCTGCCTCCATATCGCTCTCCGAAGTATCTCTTCGTTATGATACCGAGCTGCTGGATGATTATATTATGCAGATTCTTAAAGTGCCCAGACAGCGCGAGATCGAGCGCAAAAGAGAAGAAATGGTGCAAGCGGAACGTTCCGGCGAAGTATTGCGCGCGGCGCAAATCGCACAAGAAATTATAGCCCTAGAGCAAGAACTGAAGCGGTAGCAGGCGGAGGATTCTAGGGAGGAGGGAGTCGGAAAATGGCGAATGATCAACATACTGGACTTGAAACGGAAACGGCGCTGGAACATGCGAAGGACCAGTTGATTGAACTCGGCAAAAAGCGAGGATCGCTCAGCTACAAAGAGATAGCCGAGAAAATGGCGACGTTCGACCAAGACCCGGAACAAATGGATGAGTTCTACGAGCAGCTCTCCGATCTGGGTATTGAAGTAAGTGAAGCCGATGATGAAATGGGCGTTCGTGCCAACGACCGTGATAATGATGATTCGGACGATTTTCATTTTGATGATGATCTGTCACTGCCGCCGGGCATCAAAATCAATGACCCGGTGCGGATGTATCTTAAAGAGATCGGCCGTGTTCCGCTCTTGTCGGCCGAAGAAGAAATTGAACTTGCGAAGCGGATTGAGCAGGGCGATTCGGAAGCGAAGAAGCGCTTGACCGAGGCCAATCTGCGGTTGGTCGTCAGCATTGCCAAGCGTTATGTCGGGAGAGGCATGCTGTTCCTCGATCTGATACAAGAAGGAAATATGGGGCTTATCAAAGCGGTCGAGAAATTCGACCACAGCAAAGGATATAAATTCAGCACCTATGCGACCTGGTGGATTCGCCAAGCGATTACGCGGGCGATCGCGGATCAGGCGCGCACGATCCGGATTCCGGTTCATATGGTCGAGACGATCAACAAGCTGGTTCGCGTATCCCGTCAACTGCTTCAGGAGCTGGGGCGCGAACCGACGCCGGAAGAGATTGCGGCCGAGATGGAATTGAGCGTAGAGAAGGTGCGCGAGATTATGAAGATTGCGCAGGAGCCGGTATCCTTGGAGACGCCAATCGGCGAAGAGGACGACTCGCATCTGGGCGATTTCATCGAGGATCAGGAAGCTCTGGCTCCGGCGGATGCCGCCGCGTACGAGCTGCTGAAGGAGCAGTTGGAGGATGTGCTTGACACGCTCACCGAGCGTGAGGAGAATGTGCTTCGCCTGCGCTTCGGCCTGGACGACGGCCGGACGAGAACGTTGGAAGAAGTCGGCAAGGTATTTGGCGTTACCCGCGAGCGGATTCGTCAAATCGAGGCGAAGGCTCTCCGCAAGCTGCGTCACCCAAGCCGCAGCAAGCGGTTAAAAGACTTCCTAGAATAATGGTGTGCAAGAGACCTTCTGATGCCCTTGCCGGCGTGATGAAGGTCTTTTGCATAGAGGAAGCAGCGAAGGAGCCGCTGTCCTCGGCCGATCGGCCTACATGGCAGGACGGCGGCATGACGTTCCTGGAGGTGTACAGGCAATGGATCCTCAGCAACGCCAATGGATGGCCCAGGAGATCGCCCGCTGGCGGAAAAACCGGCTGCTGCCTGCAGCCTATTGCAATTTCCTGGCGCAGCTGTACGATGTGCCCCTGGATGCGCAGGAGGAAGGTTCGAATGAGACCGTCCGTTCCTGGGCGGATCGCATCGCCTCCTTGCGGCCAACGACCTGGATGGTTGTTTTTATCATTTTTGTATTGTTTTGTATTATCGGATTTCATTTTACCGCTTTTGCGGCCCCAATGCAAATTAGCGTCATTGCGGCCCCTGCGCTTGTGCTGGCCGCCTTGGCCTGGTCGGGCCGGAAGACGAATCTGCGGAGGTCCCGCGGCCGGGCGCTGATGGCTTGCCTGACTCTATCCGGAGGCGGCTGGCTTGTGCTGCAGGTCCAGGGATGGACAGCCTGGTGGCTGCCGAACGCGGTCTGGCTCGTTGTCTCCGCGCTCCTCTGGCTGCTGTGCGGCATGCTGGCGCGTTCCGGACTGATGCAGGGAGCGGGCTGGCTGCATGCCGCGGCCGCTTACGGCTGCATCCTCCAGATCGCGATGCCGGATCTGACCCTCGGCGAGAGCCAATGGCTGTGGCTGCCGGAGAGCGGCTTGTTCGTCTGGATGGCATGGACGGTTCACCGCCTGTCTCCGCGGGTCGCGGCAGGCCTTCTTATCGCCTCCGCCGGACTCTGGTTCATGCCGGAGGCGGCCTGGCTGGCGGCTCGCTCATGGAGTCAGCCGGAAGCGGAACAAGAACTGCTCTCCTTCCTGTTGGGAAAATGGATCATCTTATGGTGTAGTGCTTTTTATTTCAGAAAACAGTGGGTGAAATGGATACGTGAACATCAAACTGTCCAAGCGGCTGCAGCAGATCGCTGATTGGGTGCCGGCTGGAAGCCGTCTGGCCGATATCGGCTCGGATCATGCATTGCTGCCGGCCTATTTGGCGGAACAACAACGAATTGAGATGGCGGTGGCCGGAGAGGTGAATCAAGGGCCGTATGAGGCGGCCTGCCGCCAGATTGAAGGCGCCCGGTTAAGTGATCGGGTAAGCGTGCGGCGGGGAGACGGATTGGCCGTCATCTCGCCCGGCGAAGTCGATGTCATATCGATCGCGGGGATGGGCGGGGGGCTTATCGTCCAGATTTTAGCGGCCGATCCGGGCAAGCTGGCGGGAGTGACCCGCTTGGTCCTGCAGCCGAATGTCGGCGAGGCCCATGTGAGAGCCTGGCTGCGCCGGGAAGGCTGGAATCTGATGGAGGAAGCCTTGATCGAGGAAGACGGCAAGCTGTATGAGGTGCTGCTGGCCGAACGCGCGCGCAGCAAGGAAGAGGCCGTACAGCATGATCGCCGCTTGTACGCTCCCCGCGAGTTGAACGCGCAGGTGACGTTGACGGAGGAATGGCTGGTGCAGCTCGGCCCGATGCTGTCGGCTGCGCCAACGCCGGAGTTCATGAAGAAGTGGCAGCTTGAAGTTCGCAAAAGAGAGCGCATTCTGCGCACGATGGAGCAGGCTGCGACCGAAGAAGCCAGACAGCGCCGCGCGATGTTCGCGGACAGTCTGGCACAATTGGAGGCGATATTGGCATGTATGCACACGCGCAAACCGTAATTCAATGGATGGAGCAGCTCGCTCCCAAATCGATGGCGGTTCCCGATGACCGCATCGGCCTGCAATTGGGCACGTTGAACAAAAAGGTGTCCCGGGTGCTTGTCGCCCTGGACGTGACCGAAGAGGTCGTGGATGAAGCGATCCGGCTGGAGGCGGAGCTGATTATTGCCCATCACGCCATTATTTATCGGCCGCTTCCCCATCTGCAGACCGACACGCCGGCCGGCAAACTGATGGAGAAGCTGATCAAGCATGATATCGCGGTCTACATTTCTCATACGAACTATGACGTTGCTCCGGGCGGGATGAACGATCTGATGGCGGATCGGCTCCAACTGGCCGAGGTGGAGGTGCTGGAGAAGCTGCACGAGGAGCCACTGCAGAAGCTGGTCGTCTTCGTGCCGACCACCCATGCCGATTCGGTGCGGATGGCGATCCTGGATGCCGGGGCCGGTCATATCGGGGCGTACAGCCATTGCAGCTTCTCACAGCCGGGCACGGGAACGTTCCGGCCGCAGGAGGGAACCAATCCGTTCATCGGCGAATCCGGGAAGCTGGAGTCCGTCGAGGAAGTGCGGATCGAGACGATCGTTCCGAAGTCGCGCCGCAGCCGGGTGCTGCAGGCGATGTTCAAGGCCCATCCCTATGAGGAGGTGGCCTATGATCTGTATCCGGTCGATCTGGAAGGGACGGTCTATGGACTCGGCCGGGTGGGCAAGCTGCCGGCTCCTATGACCCTGCAAGCCTTTGCCGAGCAGGTGAAGAAGGCTTTCGACGTGCCGCATGTCCGCGTCGTAGGAAGCCCGGAGCGCGAAGTGAAGAAGATCGCCGTGCTGGGCGGCTCAGGCTCCCGCTATGTCCGGCATGCGCTGTTCCACGGCGCCGACGTCCTCGTCACCGGCGATATCGACTATCATACGGCGCATGATGCCCTGGCTGCGGGTCTCGCCATCGTCGATCCGGGGCATAACGCCGAGAAGATGATGAAGGAGGATGTCGCTTCGCGCCTGCAGCAGGCGGCTGACAAGCAGGGCGTGAAGACGGTGTTCCATGCTTCCTCCGTAATTACCGAACCGTTTCAATTTATGTAAAAGTTACTGGTTGAGTTTCTGGCCGGAACCTAGTATACTAACGATTGTTGACGGAAAGTTTGACAGACAATCGCTGGTGACTTGCGTCACGAGAGGAAAGTCCGGGCTCCATAGGGCAAGGATGCTGGATAACGTCCAGTCAGCGCAAGCTGAAGGATAGTGCCACAGAAATGGACCGCCGATGGCCGTCTTCATGACGGCACAGGCAAGGGTGGAACCGTGGTGTAAGAGACCACGAGGAACGCTGGTGACTTCGTTCCTGGTAAACCCCATCTGGAGCAAGACCTAATGGGACGCACGCCTGTCTGTACAGGCACCTCGGCCCGAGGCGCGTCTGGGTTGGTCGCTTGAGCGGTGCAGCAATGCACGGCCTAGATAGATGATTGTCGCTTAGTAGTGGAAGGGTTGCCCCCGCGATACCACGATGAGTACAGAACCCGGCTTATGGCAAGCTTTCCGAAGCTGCAACTTTCTATGTTATCCAATACACGAACACACCCGCAGGGATATCCTGCGGGTATCAGACTGTCGACAAAGTCCTGTCGACAGTCTTTTTTTCTAATGAAGGGTGGGGCCGGGGGAGGCAGGACAGGTTAGGGCAAGCTGCTCCGCGCATGAAGCAAGCTAGTCCCCGTATGAAATTGCTGCACAGGCGCAGCATTTTTAACCTCAAGAGGCTAAATTCCGAGAAAATCCTGCAAAATTACATTATTTCGCCATTTTGAACGCTCTTTGTACTTTGCCGTAGGCTAATTGCACTAGCCTTGCACCAAACCTGACATGAAAAATATATTTCTCATTAATTACTTTTTCTTCAATTTATTGATCGATTATATCTGGTAACTCATAAAAAAATCTCCTAATGTTGAAGGATAGGCATGTTACCCAATCCCTCACCAAAAGGAGAAAAGACCATGGGTACTATACCAGATCAGACCGTCATTTGTAAATGCCTAAATTTGATTCAGCTCTCGGACGACGAATTCCCAATCTTCAATTATCGACGAAAGTTTACACTCGTGAGAGCGATCAAACTACTCATTGATGCTCAATTGAATAAACGCACGGACCTCGAAGATATCTGCAACGCGTTGCGTGCGAACGAACAGCTGCAGCAGGCGATCCACTTGAAATCCATTAGCGCTTCCCAACTCGTACGTACACTCAGAGCGTTGCCTTTACCGGTGTTGCAGCAGCTATGGATTCAAGTGACACAACGTTTGCAACAACTTTATCCGAAGCAGGGTATCCCCGGCATCGGGAAACTGAGCATTGTCGATTCAACGGTACTTACACTCCCTGATGTCGCTGGAAAATGGGCCTACTGCTCCAAACACAGCAACGGGGTAAAGATCCACACCAAACTTGCTGTTTGCGACCCGGATACCGTCTATCCCGAAAACATTGTTTGTTCCACACGAGGCGTTGCTGACAGCGAAGTGGCTTTGGATCTGGTGATCGATAAAGATGCCATTCATGTTTTGGATCGCGGGTACATCACATATGGTCACTATAAGCAGTGGCTGGATGATAATCTACGCTTCGTGGCACGCATTAAGAAAAGCAACAAGACGGCGATCATCTGCGAGCACGAGATCGATGAAACGACGCCTGTGGTGCGTGATGCTGACGTGATCGTGAGCTACAAGGATGAAGAAGGCCATGTGATAGAAGCCCAGCTCCGGTTAGTGGAGTATACCGATGAGAAGAACCGCCAGTACCGTGTGCTTACGAATGTCTGGGATAAGTCCGCAGCCCAAATCTGCGAGATTTATCGGCGCCGCTGGATGATTGAATTATTCTTTAAATGGATGAAGCAACATATGAGCTTAGTCCATTTGTACAGTTTCCATCCAGAGGCAGTATGGAACCAGATTTTTTTAGCCTTCATCGCATATGGTTTAGTCATGTTGGTCCGGAAGGAGGCTGACACCACTCAAACGCTATGGTCATTTCTAAAGCTGCTTCGGGTCTATATGAATAAAACGTGGGATCAATTTTTGATGGCACTGCACCGCAAACCAACCAAGCACTCGAAGGGCAGGCGGAAGAAACGAAAGGGTGGTCGACCACGAAAACACCCAAAGCAATGTAAGACCGTTAAAGTGGTGATTAAATAGGTAATAATGGCATATTAACATTTGATGGTAACATGTTCCTATGGTTTAGTAGGAGATCGACTTTTGGCTTTGCTAGGAAAAAAGAAACTGTAAATATATATAAATAATGATTATTAGTTCCGTATCTGGAGTTTAAAGTCTTCTTCATGTCAGGTTCTATGCAACGCTAGTGGGCTAATTGCTGCATTTTTGCAGCAATCTAATTTTCGCAACCTCGTGTTAATGAAATTGGTGCATTCTTGCAGTATTGGCGGAGCAAATGACTAGAGTGGCGGGAGATTCTGCAGCTTTAGTGGATCAGATGACTAGAGTGGCGGGAGATACTGCAGCTTTAGTGGAGCGGGATGACTAGAGCGGCGGGATTAACGCAGCTTCTGCCTCTGTCGGAACGGGTTTGTACTCGGGGTTAAAGTAACACTTGGAAATGTTCATGACAGCCAAGTCTTCGAAGATGTTCTTGAAGAGGCTGCTCATCTGGTTCCGGCTCCACAAGCGGTTGCGGCGGATGCAGACTACAAGATGCCAGCTATTTGCAAAACGCTGCAAGAACGAGAGATTCGTCCTGTCCTGCCCTATACCCGTCCTCAAACGAAAGAAGGCTTCTTTAAAAAGCATGAATACGTGTACGATGAGCATTACGACTGTAACTTATGTCAAGGAAATGCGGTACTGTCTTACGAAACAACGAACCGTGATGGTTATAAAATGTATCGCTCGAACCCGGCAATCTGTAAAAATGGAGACCTGGCTCTGGAAGACCGGTCGCACCTCTCCTAACTTGTAAATATGGATAAAAAGCGTAAAGAACTCCCGCTATTACGCGGGAGTCCCCTTGTCTTCAATCTGACACCCGCAGGGATATCCTGCGGGTGTTTTACATTTTTACATGCCGATGAAGCGGGAGATGAAGCGGTTCAGCTTCCGCTCGATGTTTTGCGGGTACAGGGACAGGGAGAAGTTGCCCTGGTCGGCCATGCTCAACGCGCGGGCGACATCGATTTTGCCATAGCCGAAATCGATGTCCTTGCCTGGCGTGCCCAGGTCCGTCGCGCTCTGGCGCATAATCTCGTACACCTCGGTATTTTTGAGCCCAGGGTTGATCGAACGAATAAGCGCCGCCAGCGCCGTCACATGCGGAGAGGCCATGGACGTGCCTGACAAGGCGGCATATTGATTGTTCGGGTAGGTGCTGGCGATCGAGGTTCCGGGCGCCACGACATCGACGTAATTGCCGTAATTGGAATAAGAGGCGCGCGTGTCATCGGCGTCAGTCGCAGAGACGGCGAAGACTTCGGGATAAGCTGCCGGGTAGCCCGGGCGCTTCGTATTGTCGTTGCCGGTCGCGGCGATGAGCACGACATCGCGCTCGAAGGCGTATTTGACGGCATCATGGAGGAATGCCCCATCCACATAGTTGCCAAGGCTCAGGTTAATGACCTTGGCTCCGTTATCGGTGGCCCAAATAATCCCTTCCGCGACCGAATAGGTCGTTCCCGATCCGGTGCTGTCCAGCGCCTTGACCGGCAGGATCGGATTCGTCCAGGTCATGCCTGCGACGCCTTCGCGATTGTTCACATTGGCTCCGATAATGCCGGCTACATGGGTGCCGTGGCCGACATCGTCCTGCGGCGGAGCTCCCGGATCGAACACATTATACCCGTCCAGGAGCCGGCCCTTCAGATCATGATGCTTCAAGTCGACTCCGGTGTCGACGATCCCGATAATGACATTGTCCGCCCCTTTGCTGATGGACCAGCCCCGGTTCGTCTGAATGCTGGGCAAGTTCCATTGATAGGGCTTGTACAAGACGTCGTTCGGTTCTTCGACCGCCACGCCGGCCGGGTCGTTGCCGACAAACGGCAATACGCTGGTTGGGCGGTTCTCCCCGTTCGTCAGGTACAAAAAATGGGGCTCGACATACAGCGGGTCATATTGGGCGAAATATTGGGTCATTTGTTCCGCCGTCATCCAATGGGAGCGGAACACATAGGTAGATCCGATCCTATGCTTGCGCGGCTGTTCGCTTCCGGTCTCCCGCATCATGCGCTTCAACGCATCCGCCGTCGGCTCGTCCCGGAACCGCACCACGACTTCGTTCTCATAGTAATGGCTCGTTCCGGCATTGTCTTCTCCGTCCTTCACCTTCACGTCCCGCATCGAATCCGCATCTACGGATTTGACCCGGAACTTGGACTCCGGCGGATAAGGGACGAGGCGCAAATTTTTCTGCTGAAGCTTGCGCACGTTCTGAACGACATGCTGATTCACGAGGGCCACGATCGCATGCTTCTTCCCGGGGGCCGGTATCCCCATAACGATATGATGCTTGCCTTGTATCGTAATTTGCGGGGACATGTACGATTGCTGCTTTTTGACGGATGATTCCGCGATTTTCAACTGCTCGTTCAGTTTTTGATTGCCGGTCCGCGTCGTATCCTGCGGCAGTTTCCCTTTGACCCATTCCGATCCTTTGCCGAAATCGATCCATCTCATATAAATGAAATGAGGATGTGCTTGAATGAATTCCTCGGCGAGCGTATTCATCTGCTTCGCTGTCTGCCCGTGCCACTCTTCAAGCGCCGAATCGATGTCTCTGCGGGCATCCATGGCGAACAAGCGCTCCGTAAAATGCATATCCTGTTGAAGGACCTGATTTTTGATTTGAAGTTCCTGCATCGCGGCAGTACGTCCGTTCTCCACCGGAGCGCGGTTCGCGGACCACAGTAACGGTATGGCCAGAACTGCCGTTCCCAGAGCGGCAATGCCTACCCAATGGCGGGGTTTCAACATATGATGTTCCTCCTTGTCCGGGCCGTATCCATCCGCTCCGGCATACTCAATATTGTGGTGTGCGGAGCGCGGGGCATGGAAGATTTGGCTTTAGCTTGAGACGTTGCGGGCCAAATTATTCGGACGGCAAAAGGAAGCCAAACATTGGTTGCGGACAGTACCTTTTTGCTTATATTTATGGTAGGATAAAATGGCAAAATCGTATTCGTTTGGAGCGTTCAGGTATGCAATGACGCGATTAAGGGAGGAGCTTTTTCCATGTCAGCATCCACGGTAAGACAGCAATGCGAGTTGGCCCGGGGCCATGTGGGGCAAGCAGCAGACCAACTGGAGCAGTTTTTGAACGGGCATACGCTGGCCCAACTGGCCGGCGGGCAGACAGATGAAGAAACGTTGGCTTTTTACAAAGGACTACTGGCAGATTTCCGGCATTTGCTCGTTTTTTCCGAGGTCAGTTACGAGCGGATCGGCGTAGCGCTGCGGCGGGCGAATTTCGAGCAGCCGTTTGCGGAGAAAGCGCTGTATGAGCTGTATCATCATTGCGTCCATGCCTTCTTCAATCCGAAGCATGAAGCGTACACCGAGGATGGGCGGTATGCTTATACCGGCCGGGAAGCGATCCGCTTCCGCATGGCCCCCGATCCTGAGGTGAAGCGGCTGGTTCGGGAGTTGTCCCGGCTGTTCGAAGAGCTTCGGGAGGAGCTAAGCTATTACGAAAGCGATTATATGTCAGAGCGGCGCATGCAGCTTACCCAATGAATGGGCGAAGCTTGGGCGGCGGCCGGCCGCACAAATAACGGAATTAGAGTCAATGACGCTTCGGGTTGGAACGGAGCGTCTTTTTGTGTTGGAAATGGTATGGCGGCACGGCATAGGGGCGGCGGCGGCAGGACATCCTGTGTAACGGAGGTGACTGACATGAGTGACAAGCCATTGGTGAATTGCAGTGTATCCAACTGCAAGTTCTGGGGCGATTACCGCTGTCAAGCCAGCGAGATTATGATTGAAATCGATAAGCATGCAGCCGCGAATTTGAAGTCGGAATTCGGTGAAGAGTATGGCCCCCACAAAGATATAGCTTCCAAATCATCCGTAACCTGCTGCCAAACGTTTGAACCGAAATAACCTACGGTACGGGAGGGACAAAGGGATGAAAGCGAAAGGCCGCCGCCACAAAAAGAACCGCCAGCGCGAGTCGATCGCGCGGGATACCGAATTTGCTGCCGAAGCCGGAACTCTGTCGCCTTGGGAGGCGATGAACGCCGACGCTGAGGCTGAGAAGGAACGGGGAAAAATCGATCATATTTGCGGAGTGGGCGCCGTTGCCGTAGGGTTTTCTATTGTATCGGTCATCATGTTTCCATATGTGCTTGGCCTGAGCGGCATCGCGCTTGGAGGCCTGTCGTATTTGCAAGGGAGCCGTTCCTTGGGGATGATCGCCATCATCGTTGGCAGTTTCGCCATCGTGCTTCGCCTGCTGCTGCTGGCATCCATGTAATCACACTCTGTTCAGGGCTTGTAACCGCCGCGGCGGGGACAAGCTCTTTTATAATATAGAAGAAAGGTCGCCGTTCCGAACATCCTCTTCAAAAAAGATGGTGCGATCCGAAGAAAACGTGTAAAATAACAAGTAATGTCGAAGTTGCAGGGGATCAACAACGGCGGAAGCGGGGATAGTGGCTGCGCTTCCCATGCTGTTTTGATCTTTTTTTTTAAAGGAGGATTAGCTTGAAAACATCAACGGCGTCAATGCTATATTTTGATCATAGCGCATCCACGCCTCCGCATCCGGACGTCATTCGGACGATGACGGAAGTGATGGAGCAAATATATGCCAATCCCTCTTCGATTCATCAAATGGGAGGCCAGGCGGAGCAGTTGGTCCGGCGGGCGCGCGAAGTCGTGGCCGGCGCGTTGAACGCCTCCCCGAACAGCGTCATTTTCACGTCCGGGGCGACCGAGAGCAACAACCTCGCCATATTGGGTACGGTGCGCGCTCTTGCCGGGGGGCGCTCGCGGCATGTAATCACGTCGGCAGTCGAGCATGCCTCCGTCTACGAATGCTTCCGGGAGCTGGAGCGGGAGGGCGTCGCCGTCACGTATTTGCCCGTAGATGATCATGGGCGCATCCGTCCGGAGGAGCTGGAAGCGGCGATCCGGCCGGACACGGCGCTCATTTCGCTGATGCATGTCAATAACGAGACCGGATCGGTGCAGCCTCTTGCCGAGGCAGGCCGCATCGTGCGCGCGCATCCAGGCATCGTGTTCCACGTGGACGGCGTGCAGGGCCTGGGCAAGCTGCCGATCGATCTGGAGGGTTGGGGCGTGCATTTGTACAGCCTCTCCGGGCATAAAATCCGGGGGCCGAAAGGAGTCGGCGCCTTGCTGCGGCGGGGACAAGCTCCGTTGAAGCCCTTGTTCGCGGGAGGAGCGCAGGAGCACCGTCTCCGTCCGGGCACCGTCAATGTGCCGGGCGTCATCGCCCTGTCCAAGGCGGTCCGTCTCGCCGTCGAAGAGCAGCAGGCGAATTACGAGCGCTGGTCCGAGCTGCGCGGACTGCTGCTTCGCCGGTTGGAGCAGTTGGATCCGCTTGTGGTGAACAGTCCGCCGCTTCCCCTTGCCGCGCCGCACATCGTCAATCTGTCGTTCCCCGGCATGAAGTCCGAAGTGGTGGTGCACGCGCTGGAAGAACTGGGCGTTGTTGTCTCCACCCAATCGGCATGCTCTTCCAAGCTGCACCAGCCGAGCCGGGTGCTGATGGCGATGACGAACGATGCGGAACGCGCGGCGAGCGGGCTTCGCATCAGCATGGGCGCCGATACCGATACGGCAAGCATCGAACGGCTGGCCGACGCATTGGCGCAAGTGACGAAGCGGCTCGCTCCCATGCGGACAAGCCGAAGATAAACAGGGGAAAGGACCGAACCAGCTATGAAATACGATATGATACTTCTCCGTTACGGGGAATTGGCCATCAAAGGAAAGAACCGCAGCAGATTTGAAAAAGCCGCTTACCAGCATGTCAAGTTCGTGCTGGCGCCCTTCCCGCAGGCCAAAATTATCCGGGTATACGGCCGAATGTACGTGGAATTGAACGGAGAACCGATAGATGAGGTGGTTGGCGCCCTTCGCCGGGTGTTCGGCATCGTGTCGCTAAGCCCGGTAAAGCGGGCTCCTTCGGAGCTGGAACCGATTGTGGAGACGGCGCTGCAGCTTATGGCCGAGATGAATCCGGGGGAAAACACGACCTTCAAGGTCACGGCCCGGAGAGCCTGGAAAGCCTTCCCGCATGGATCGCAGGAAATGAACCATCTGGTCGGCGCCCCGATTCTGCGCAAATATCCGCAGCTTACCGTCGATGTCCGCCAGCCGGATATCGAGCTGCATGTCGAGGTGCGCGAGGAAGGGACCTATCTGTTCAATGAGGTCATTCTGGGCGCGGGGGGCTTCCCGCTGGCATCCAACGGGCGGGCCATGCTGCTGCTGTCCGGCGGAATTGACAGCCCCGTAGCCGGGTACCAGGCGCTGCGCAAAGGTCTGGAAATCGAGGCGATTCATTTCCACAGCTATCCGTTCACGAGCGAACGCGCTAAGCAAAAGGTGCTGGATCTGGCCCAGGTGCTGGCCAACTACGCCGGACGGATGCGGGTGCACCTCGTCCCGTTCACCGAGATTCAGACGCGGCTGCATCAGGAAGCGCCGGATAATTTGATGATCACGCTGATGCGGCGGGCGATGATGCGCATCTCGACCCGCTTGGCCGAACAGCGCAAAGCCGGGGCCCTCATCTCGGGGGACAGCCTCGGGCAAGTGGCGAGCCAGACGCTCGGGAGCATGAACGTCATCGGGCGCGTGACCGATCTGCCGCTTCTGCGTCCGCTCGTCACGATGGACAAGAATGAAATTATCCGCATTGCGGAGCAGATCGGAACCTATGACCTGTCCATCCTGCCGTATGAGGATTGCTGCACCTTGTTCGTGCCGAAATCGCCTTCCACGAATCCGAATCTGCGCGTCGTCGAATATGCCGAGCATTCCTTGAAGGATTATGAAGCGCTGCTCGAAGCGGCGGTGGCGCAGACAGAGTCCCTCGTCCTGCGGGCCGGGGGAAGTCCGGACCAGGCGATTGTCCTGTCCGGGGAACGGCAAGATTCGTCCGAAGCGGCAGCATCGGGCAAGCCGGACGGCGAGCCCGCCCGGACGGATGACTGGTTCTAACAGGCAATACAGGATTCTTATGCGGTTCATGCGAAAATAAACGTCATAGCCTGTCTCCTCTGCTCATACATGTAGTAGACAGGGGGGACGGACTGTGGACTCGATATGGATTATAGGGGAAATACTGTTGATCAACACGGTGCTGAGCGGGGACAATGCGGTCATTATCGCCATGGCTTCCCGCCACCTTCCCGAACATTACCGCCGCCAAGCGGTATGGTGGGGCGTGGGAGGCGCCGTGCTGATGCGCTGCGTGCTTACGGTGGCGGCCGTCACGCTGCTGCGAATCCCGCTGCTCCAAGCGGCAGGCGGAGCCATGCTCTTCGCCATCGCCGTCCAATTGACCGCCTCGCCCCGGCAAGAGCCGGAAGCGATGAGAGAGGCCGGCTCCTTATGGACGGCGATTCGCACCGTTCTGATCGCGGATTTCGTGATGAGTCTGGATAACGTGCTGGCTATCGCGGCCATTGCGAAGGGACGAATGGAATTCATCATCCTCGGCATTGCGCTCAGTATTCCGCTTATCGTATGGGGCAGCGCGATCATCAGCCGCTGGCTGGAGCGGCTGCCGCTGCTCATGTATGCGGGAGCCGGGATTCTGGCATACACCGCCGGGGAGATGATTGCGTCCGATACGAAGATCATCGCCTGGTTAGACCGGCCGGGTCTTCGCCTCGAAGAGAGCCTTCCTTGGGTAATGGTCGGACTGGCATTGCTTCTCAGTGTATTTTTTCGCGGCAGGGGCAAGATCGGAACAGAATAACACCCGTGCGGTGCGATGATGCGGTCCTGCACACAGCCGCTGCCCCCTTTGGGGAACGGCTGTTTTTTTGCGCCATTTGCGGAATTTGCAAATTTTCAGGTGATGGTGGTATTTTTCCGCACTTTCATATACACTAGAAAAGATAAAAATGACGCACCGAAAGCCGCACGCTGTCTGTCAAATCGTAACCATGATGCATGGAGGTATTGTCGAATGGGCAAAAATCAACAAGTAATCGGCATCGTTATCCTCGCAGCAGGCTTATTTATATTGTTGGGGAAATGGGGAGTCTTTGCTTTTATCGGCGGCGCCTTGTGGCCGCTCATTATGTTTCTTGCCGGATTGGGCGCTTACGCTCTCGTTCGGGCCAGAATCGCCCCGCCCGTGACGATGGTGCCTGCGGGCATGCTGACTGTCTATGGCGTTCTGTTCATGCTGACGCATTGGATTAGCGCCGGTCTGTTCGCATGGCTGTGGCCTCTGCTTCTGATTGGGGTCGGGGTTGGCCTGTACGGCTATTATGTGGAAGATCCGCTCCATCCGCGCAACGCATGGCTCGGTTCGCTGTTGTTCGGCGGGGCAGGGATCGGCATTTTTATCCTGATGCTCATGATTACAATCAGCCTCTACATGATTGCGATTGCGCTCATCGTGGTTGGAGCCGCCCTCGTGTTCGGCCGCTTGGGCCGAAGATATTAAGAGGCTTGCCGCAACATGGAGACATCATTCCGTCCGAGTAGAAACGCCGCTTCATTCCGGCGTTTTTCTTGATGAATCGCCTTGTTCGCCTTGCCGCGGACGAGGAGATTCCAATGCTTGTCATTCACATCCAGAAGGGAAAGGTTCAAGTATGCAAGATCGACAAAACATTCGCAATATCGCTATTATCGCCCACGTTGACCATGGCAAGACGACGCTCGTGGACAAGCTTCTCCAGCAGTCCGGAACGTACCGCGAGAATGAAATGGTTCAGGAACGCGTCATGGACTCCAACGATCTGGAGCGTGAACGCGGCATTACGATTTTGGCCAAAAATACGGCGATTACGTATAAAGATTACCTGATTAATATTGTGGATACTCCGGGTCACGCCGACTTCGGCGGAGAAGTCGAGCGCATTATGAAAATGGTCGACGGGGTGCTGCTGGTCGTCGATGCCTTCGAAGGCTGCATGCCGCAGACGAAGTTCGTGCTCCGCAAAGCCCTGGAGCATAATCTGACGCCGATCGTCGTCGTCAATAAAATCGACCGTCCGAATGCCCGGCCGCATGAAGTCATTGACGAAGTGCTTGAATTGTTCATCGAGCTCGAGGCCAATGACGACCAGCTCGACTTCCCGGTCGTCTACGCGTCCGCTCTGAACGGGACGTCGAGCTTGTCGCCAGAGCAGCAGGACAGCAACATGCAATCGCTCTATGACACGATCGTGGAGCATATCCCCGCTCCGGCGGAGAACCCGGATGAGCCGCTCCAGTTCCTCGTTACGCTGCTGGACTACAATGAATATATGGGCCGGATTGCGATCGGACGCGTGAACCGGGGCCGCATCCGCCAGGGGCAGGCCGTCGCCGTCATCAACCGCGAGGGTCAAGTGAAGCAGGCGCGGATTGAGAAGTTGTTCGGCTTCCAAGGATTGAAGCGGATCGAGCGCGACGAGGCCGGGGCCGGAGATATCGTGGCCATTGCCGGAATCAAGGACATCAATATCGGCGAGACGCTGGCCGATCCGGCGCATCCGGAGGCACTGCCTGTCCTTCATATCGACGAGCCTACGCTGCAGATGACCTTCCTCGTGAACAACAGTCCGTTCGCCGGAAGAGAAGGAAAATGGATTACGTCCCGCAAGCTGCGCGAACGGCTGATGAAGGAACTGGAGACCGATGTCAGCTTGCGGGTGGAGGATACCGATAGTCCGGATGCCTTCATCGTCTCCGGGCGGGGCGAGCTTCACCTGGGCATTCTGATCGAGAATATGCGCCGTGAAGGCTATGAACTCCAGGTGTCGAAGCCGGAGGTCATCGTCAAAGTGATCGACGGCAAAAAAATGGAGCCGATCGAGCGGCTCGTGATCGACATTCCGGAGGATAGCACCGGTCCGGTCATGGAGAGCTTGGGCACCCGGCGGGCCGAGATGGTCAATATGATCAATCATGGGAACGGCCAGGTCCGCCTGGAATTTCTGATTCCGGCCCGCGGGCTGATCGGGTACCGGACCACTTTCCTGACGCTGACTCGCGGCTACGGCATTATGAACCATGCCTTCGACCATTACGGTCCTTATGTCGGCGGCCAGGTAGGCGGACGGCACCAAGGGGTGCTGGTCTCGACCGAGACGGGCACAAGCACGATGTACGGCATGCTGTCGGTCGAGGATCGCGGCGTGCTGTTCCTTCAGCCGGGCACCGAAGTGTATGAGGGCATGATCGTCGGCGAGCATAATCGCGACAACGATATCGTCGTCAACATCTGCAAAGAGAAGGCCTTGACGAACGTCCGGTCGGCGACGAAGGACGAGACGGTCCGCATGAAGACGCCGCGCCTGTTCTCGCTGGAGCAGGCTCTGGAATATTTGAACGATGATGAATACTGCGAGATTACTCCATCCACGGTCCGGCTTCGCAAAAAAATTCTGAACAAGAGCGAACGCGAACGGGCAGAAAAAGTGCGCAAAATGTCCGAATCCCATGTATAATGAAATTTGGACAACGTTGGAAAAGGAGTGACCCTCGATGCAAGCGTGGTTGGCATCCCATCCATATATAAGCTACGTGCTTATTTTTGCGTTCATGGTGTACATCTTCAATAAAGTGTTCCGTACGCAGCAGAAGCTGCCCTTGCTCAAAGAAATTTTGGTGTATCTGTTTATGGCGGTCGGGGCGTTCATTCTTCTTATTTTCCAGATCGACAAGCTGCCGATCGTGCAGTGTCTGTCCGTGGCTGTCATCTTAATGTTCATGGTGCGCATCCGCTACTTCGTGGAAGAGCGGCGGCGCAAAAAAGAAGCGAATAATCAAGGCTGATTAGGATTGACCCGCTGCCGGAAGGCAGCGGGCATCTGAACAGAAGGGACGAGGGCGCATATGATGAAGCTGCCGGTTGCGCTGTTCAATTGGCTGCAGATGAAGATCGTGGCAGATGCCCGCCCCGAGGATGGGGCGGCCAAGGAGACGGTTGCTTTTTTTGAAGATATTTTGCGCGAAGATCATCGGCTGGGATCCGTCGCCGCGGAATGGAACGAGGCGGAAGACCGCTATGTCGTGACCTATGAACGGGACGGGGCCGCGCATTCCGAGCGGTTCGAGCGGGAAGAAGCCGAACGGCTGTGGAAAGACATTGAAGCGAATCCGAAATACAACGAGTAACATGATGTGGGAGGAATTATGAATTCATCGACACCATTGCCGCCGAGAAAACAACAGAGCGTAAAAGCAGCTTCGGCACGCAAAGGCATGCCGAAATGGGTCAAGGGCATTCTCATTGCGATTATCATTCTATCTCTCGGCGTTATCAGTTACGCCGGATACATATTGCTGTATGCCAACAACAAGCTGGATGACATCTCCACCGCCAAGGTCGGAGGAGAGGGAGCAAGCACGGTTCAGGCCACGCTGACGCCGAAGAGCGAACCCTTCTCGTTCGTGCTGCTCGGGCTGGATTACCGGCCGGAGCTTCCGGGGAAGCGGACGGATGTCATCATGGTCGGAGCGATTCATCCCGACACGCAGGAAGCGGTCCTTGTGTCGCTGCCGCGGGACACGTACTTCAATATTCCGGGTTACGGGCCGGATAAGCTGAATCATTTTTATCCTAACTTCTATGTGATGAAAGAGCGGGGCACCTTGGACAGCGAGACGCCGGAAGACGAGATGCGGGTGATGCTCGGCCAATATTTAGGCATCGATCTGGACTATACGGCCGTCATTAACTTCAAAGGCTTCGTCGACCTGGTCGATGCGGTCGGCGGCGTTGATGTCAATGTCGATCAAGACATGTGCTACGTTGACAAGGAAGACGGCACCAATATTAATTTGAGCAAGGGTTTTCAACATCTGGACGGCAAAAACGCGCTCGACTTCGTCCGTTACCGCAAATCGAACTGGCGATGCAGTCCTCAGACGCCGGGAACGACCGATTTCGACCGGAATAAGCGCCAGAATGCCGTGCTGAAGGAGATTGTCAGCAATATGCAGTCTCTGGGCGGCCTGACGAAGGCGACGGATGTCATTGACGCCTTGGCGGACAATTTCACGATCGATATGATGCCGTCCCAGATTCGCAGCGCCCTGACAACGTATATTACGATTGATAAGGATAATATTCATTACATCTCGGTCGACGGAGACTGGAAGAGTCCTTATATTTATCCGTTCGAGGATAAATTGGAAGAGGCCAAGCAGGCGCTTAAGGACGTTCTGGCAGGCAAATCGCTGAAGGAGCCGGCCGTTCCGGAGGGGACCACGGATCCGGCGGAGACGCCTGCCTCCCCTTCCCCTGCGGCCTAGTTATACAAGTTGTATGCAATTTTTGCTTCACCGATTAATACAATAGAGTGACAGGGAGCGAACTTGTGTAGGAGGTCGAAGCCATGCCGAAGCAGCCAGCCGCGATGCACGATGGACAGCAGGATAGAATGCTGAACTTGCCGGGCAGCGGCCTGCTGCCGCACGACGCCGACGAGGCCTCCAGCCGGCGCGCGCCTATGGATGGGACGAGATCGGCGCCCATGCAAAAAGCCTAGTGCATACTAGGCTTTTTGCTGTATTTAGGAACGTTGGCTATTGTCCTGTCTGGAACGGCTGCAGCCGCGTCCTTATCTTGCCTTGGCCGCTGCGGCTGACGGCTGGCGTTACCGCGCCTGCTGGGAGCGGGCTCCGTCCGTCGGGGCCGGTTCCGGCACATTCGACTCGATCTGCTTGACGTCATTCGGAATTTGCGGAACGATGCGTCCCACAATATCGGCGAGCTCGTTCGCGAAGCCGGATATCGGCCGGCCCTGCCGAATATCGGCGGCCATCTCGCGAAGTCTTGCATTAATGTCCATATCGGCCGTCACAAGCGCGTTGGCTCCATACTTATCCTTGCTCAAGGCCTCGGCCACGGAATATTTTACTGTTCCTACGCGGGAGCGTTCCATCCCGGAATCGACATCAATGCCGACGATCGCCGTATTTCCGAAGACGACGCAGTTTGCGTTTTTGACGCCGGGAACTTTGCGGGCCAGATTGGCCAGATGTTGGCTTACCGCCCCCGCGTCTTGAATGTTGCCCTTGCCGTCCTGGATCGGCTGAGCCTGACCTCCCGCGTAACCTCCCGGTGTCGCTTGCCTGTTCGCATTGCCGCATCCGGCGAGCATTCCTACGATCACGATAGCAACCAGCAATCTATGCATCACGTATCAACCTTTCCTTTTGTTTGACCCTAAAAAATGAGACTTCCGATTGAGTATAGTGTGAACGGCCGCGGCATTTTTTATGTAATGCAAAAATGAATCGCCATGCCCTCCCTCTTGGAACGGTCTGTTCGGCGAAAGGAGAATCCAATGAGCAAAATATTTGTATTGGATACGAACGTGCTGCTGCATGATCCGAATGCGCTGTTTGCTTTTCAAGACAATGAAGTGATCATTCCTGCTGTCGTGCTCGAAGAAATGGATTCCAAAAAACGCAATGCCGATGAACTCGGACGCAATGCGAGAACCGTCTCGCGGCTGCTGGACGGCTTGCGGGAACACGGTCATCTGCATCATGGCGTCCGGCTCCCCAACGGAGGCACGCTGAAGGTGGAATTGAATCATCGCAGCTTCGTCAAGGTGCAGGAAATGTTCGGAGAGGTATCCAACGATAACCGCATCCTGGCCGTCGCCCTGAATTATCAATTGGAGCAAAAGCATGCCGAGCATCCGGCGGAGGTCATTCTCGTCAGCAAGGATGTGCTTGTCCGGATTAAGGCCGATGTGCTTGGATTGCATACCGAAGACTATTTGTCCGACCGGACGGTTCAATCGGAAGATGAATTATACAGCGGGCTGTTCTCCGTTCATGTTCACCCCGGCATTATCGATGAATTCTACTCTTGCCGGATGCTCCAGTTGAAGCAGCTCGGTCTGCGGCTGCATCCGCATCAATTCGTCATTTTGAAGGACGAGATCGGCACGAGCAAATCGGCCTTGCTCAAGGTCAATGCCGAGGCCACCAAGCTGGAGCCGCTCTATTTGAGCAATGATCCGGTATGGGGAATTACGGCGCGCAACGCCCAGCAGCGGATGGCGCTCGAACTGCTGTTCAACGACGACATTCCTCTGGTGACGCTGACCGGGAAAGCGGGCACGGGGAAGACGCTTCTGGCGTTGGCCGCCGGGCTGATGAAGGTGGAAGATGAGCGGAGGTACAAGAAGCTGCTGATTGCGCGGCCGGTCGTGCCCATGGGCAAGGATATCGGATATTTGCCCGGCGAGAAGGAGGAGAAGCTGCGCCCGTGGATGCAGCCGATTTACGATAATCTGGAGTTCCTGTTCGATACGAAAAAATCCGGGGATATCGACAAAATCCTGGTCGGCATGAACAACATTCAGGTGGAGGCGCTGACCTACATTCGTGGCCGCTCCATTCCGGGACAATTCATTATTATCGACGAGGCGCAAAATTTATCCAAGCATGAGGTCAAGACGATTGTCTCCCGGGTGGGAGAAGGCAGTAAAATTATACTGATGGGCGATCCGGCACAGATTGACCATCCGTATCTCGATGCGGCGAGCAATGGCCTGACTCATCTGGTGGAACGCTTCAAAGCCGAGGCGATCAGCGGCCATGTGACGCTTGAGAAGGGGGAGCGATCTCGCCTTGCCCAGATTGCGGCCGATTTGCTGTAAATCTTCACGACAGACGCAGCCGGCGCGTCACAGGCTGGACAGGAACGGCCCGGGGCGAAATAGTGCTCCGGGCTTATTATTTTGCCATGATCGGATTCCAGGGTAAGGACAACGTAGGCCAACGGTGCTACAATAGATATCAGGAGAAGTGAGGTACGGACGGAAGGGAGAGGGCGATGCCGCAATTCAAAAAAACGCTGGTTACGATCATGATGGTCTTCGTATCGCTGCTGTTGTTGTTCCAGTTCAGCGGCAGCGTCCCGCAGCAGGCCGAGCAGGCTGCCTCTCCGGACACCGACGTGAAACCGTCGCCGGACAGCGCGGGCCCCAAGCCGTTGAAGCAATTGAAGGTGACGGTGCAGCTCACGCCGATGTCCTTCATCCAGCTTCGGCGCTTGAACCAGATGTTCATGGACGAGACCGGCATTTACGTCGAGCTGGTGAACAGTTCCGCTCAGCAGGTAGAGGAAGAGTGGCCGAAGGCGATGCAGATGGAGCAGAGAGCCGATATTTTACTGCTTGACAGTGAATCGGTCATCCCGTATGCGCGAAAAGGCTGGATTCTGCCGCTGGATCCGTCGATGAGCGGGGGGGACGCGGTGCCGGCATGGTTAAGCGACCGGGTGCGGTGGAACGGTTATGCCTGGGGCATGCCGGTTCAACTGGATCCTTATGTGCTCGTGTGGAACAAAAATATAGTGAAATCCGCCGGGGGCTCCTCCGTTCTGCCCAGCGATTGGAGCGGGTGGAAGCGGCTGTTCGACGAGAATGCGCCGGCAAAGGCCGAGGCGCTGCCGGAAGCGCCGGACAACCAGCCTACGTCCGCCATCATTCCGCCGCCGGCTATCCCTCCGGAGGCGGGCGATCGGCTGCCGCAGCAATGGTTCGCGTGGCATGAGGAAGATAACCGGGCCTTGCTCTCGCTCTTCTGGAGGCTTGGCTTGCTTCATCCGGACTTTGCGGCAGCTCCCCGGGGTCCGGAATGGGCCGGGAGGCAGGAAGACAGCACCGAGGCCTCTGAGGTCCGGTGGAAGCAGACGCTGCCGGAGCTCGAGCCGTATCTGGCGCATTTCCAGCCCTGGAGCGCGGAATCGAGCCACATGGATACGTGGGAGAAGCTGAAGGCGGGAGAGATCGCCTTCGCGATCGTCCCGTATTCGGAAGCGGCGCTGGAAGCGAGCGCTCCGCTGGCCGTCGAGCCGGCCGGGGAGGCTTCGCCGCCGGCGGGACAATGGGTGACGAGCCGCAGCTATGTCCTGGCGTCGCATACGGAAGCGGAGCAGGAGGCAAAACGCTGGATCGCTTATATGACCCAATGGCCTGTCCAGCAGGAATGGCTTGATACGCTGTCCGTCCTTCCCGTTCATGAGCAAGCGTATCTCTCGCAGAGCGGCGAGCGGCTGCTGCCGGAGCCGTTTCGGCCGAAGCAGGAAGGGAAGCGCCATGTATACAAGGAGGCGGAAGGGCTGGAGCGATGGTCCGGGGCCGCCGGCCGCTGGATGGCCGGGCGGCTCACGACGAAGCAACTGCAGTTGGAATGGATGCAGCATATGAACGCAGAGACGGAGAACACAACAACCATCAACCGGCAATGAAGCCTCGATTGATGGTTGTTTGCGTTGCTTACCATTTCATGGACAGATTGACCGTCATCCGCTTGTCTTCCACGATCACATCGGTGGCTTCGATGAACGAGACCAGCCGCTGCGGATAGAAGCCGAGATCGAATTCCTCTTCCAATTGCGAGCGGGTCGTATCCGGCAGCTCCAGGCCATTGAACATCAGGCGGTCGACATGGAACAGCATCATATTCTCAGGCTTGCTCTCCAGCGTATAATGGCCTTGAACGAATACGCTCAGTCCGGCGCTCTCCCCTTCGGCGGATACCGAACCTTCCTGGAAGCGGAAGAAGAACTGCTCGAAAATCGGATCCTGCTCGCGCAAAAACTGATTCAGTTCTTCCTCCTGGATCGTAATGGTATACTTAGTACCATCGATTTGCAGATTGCCGCTCTTCTTCACGAATTCCGGCAGCTTCTGCATCGCATCGGCGAGGGCGCGGAAATGGCGGCGCACCTCATACATGCCGATGTTCTGCCAATAGGAGGTGAACTCCTGGATAAGCCGGCTCATCGCTTCCGGATCGCTGCTGTTCGCCAGATTGGAATCAAGCTCCCGCTGCAGGGCGTTCACTCTGTCGCGCTGCCGGATAAGCTGTTCCTTGACCTGCGACAATTCCCGTTCCGTGCGGGCTAACGTATCGCGAAGCCGGTTCAGATTTTGCAATTGCTCGGAATACGTCTCCAATAGTTCTTGATCGGTCTTGAACAGGAACTGATAGTAATCGAACAGCAGCCAGATAGAGTGTTCGTCGCGGGCGGAGAGCAGAGCCTGAAGCAACATGTCGCGCTCTCCCATATAGTAGGCGCGGAGCACGCGGCCCGCCTGCTCCCGCTTCTGATCGAAGGCGGCCGCCTGCTTGCGCAGGGCGTCTTCCGTCTGGCGGCGCTCTCCCGCCGCGGCCGACTCCTTCGCGGCGATACGCTCGATCTCTTTGTTAAGCTCGGTGACCGACAAGCTCTGCTGGAGCAGCTTGCGCTCCGCTTCGGTCGGTTCCTTGCTCCAGCCTGTATGAACCGTCGATTCCGCACGAGTGGCACCGGGCACCGCAATGGAGAAGAGAAGTATGAATGCGAGTCCCAACAGCGCATAGCGCGCACGCTGTGCCAGTGACATCGGGTTCCCCCCTTACAAACGATATGCACAACTCATCGTATGTCTTGTCCAGACGGGATATGACCTTTTTCCCGGCTCCGTATGCGGGGCGGGACCGGGAAAGGGCACACGGCCATTCCGCCGCTGCGTGACCCGGCATCGGGCCGCCGGCAGGGCACGGAAGGCGCCAAGTCCCGGTCGAGCATGGTCTATTTTTCGCAAGAATAGAAAGGATGGTTGCCATGTCTCATTATCCTTCTAATTCCATTCTCATTCAATATCTAATTGATCGCATCCGCGATTCCGCCAAGGCAGCCATTCCCTTTTCGGCCTTGATGGAAAGCTGCCTGTACCATCCGGAAGGCGGCTATTACATGTCAAGCCGCCCCAAAATCGGCAAGGCGGGCGATTTCTATACGAGCTCGAACGTGGGGAGCGCGATGGGAGAGATGATCGCGGTCTATATTCAGCGCCAGGCCGCAGAGAGAGGCTGGGCGCCGGACACGTTCACGATCGTCGAGTGGGGAGCGGGCAACGGCCGCTTGGCCGGACACATCAACGAGCGCCTGCGCCGCGATCGCTGCAACGGCTGCAGGTATGCCATCGTGGAAGCGAGTCCCTATCATGCGCAGTTGGCCAAGGAGCGGCTGAGCGGCGAAGACCTCCCCGTCTCCTGGTGGACCGAGGCCGATTATCGGCGCGAGGCGGGGGGGAGCCGGCTCTTCGTCCTCGCGAACGAGCTGCTCGATGCATTCCCGGTCGAGCGCATCCGCGCATCCGGCGGACAGATCGAGCAATGCTTCGTTGTCTGGGAGGAAGCGGAGCAGAGCTTCCTTCCTGTCTGGCTTCCGGCAGAACCGGAAGTGAAGCGGTGGCTGAACCGATATCGGATCGAGCTGCCGGAGGGCCGGATCTGCGACGCCGGCATCGCCATGAGCGGCTGGCTCGGCACGATGCTCCGTCAGGCATCCGAGGCGGAATTCATCTTCATCGATTATGGCGATGTAACGGAGGAATTGACGGCGGAGCATCGCGCCGACGGGACGCTGCTGTGCTATCACCGGCACCGTGCCCATGACAACCCGTGGATACATATCGGCGAGCAGGATATAACGGCTATGGTCGATTTCAGCGTCTGTCAACAGGCCGCCCTCGAAGCCGGGGCGCTGATCCGGAATTACATGACGCAGCAAGCCTTCCTGCTGGAGCAAGGTCTGCTGCAGGAACTGGTCGATCATGCGCAGCCCGATCCGTTCAGTCCGGAAGCGCGCCGCAACCGGGCGATCCGGCAGCTGCTCCTGAGCGATCACTTGAGCGAACGGTTCCGCGTGCTGCTGCTGGCGCGGGATGCTTCCGCTTAGCCGCCGGCGCCGCGGACGGCAAGCGGAGATTGCCTGAAAATAAAGAACGGCCGAAGCCCGAAGGCTTCGGCCGTATCTGTTATGTGCTGCTCATCAGCAGATCCTGAATCGTCACCTCGGCGTAGCCGCCTTAGAATGGCTTGCCCATTACGAATACGGTCCAGTAAGAGAAGCCGGTGAAGCATACAAGCATGTACCCCCAGAACAGAAGTATATATGTACGCTCGGACAATTTCAGATATCCCAACAACACAAAGAAGGCGGTCTGCATGAAGAAGAGCAGAGCCATCTCGATCATGTCTCCAGCAAACGCCATTAGACCGATGACTAATGTCCAGAAGCCGAGTACGCGATACATTCGTGCCACGATTCATCCTCCTCTCGTTACGATCGGTCCCACTTTTCTAATGATATTATAGCGTTCGCAATTGGTTATGTAAACGATTAACCGTGACGAAAAACCAAATAATTTGTTCAGATCTTCATAAATGTGATATAAAGCATGGACACCCGCACGTATGTTTCCTAGGAAAAATGGATATACATTTTAGTATCCGATAGATTCTATGAAATCTAGCATGGGCATAGAGATGGAATAAGCGGTTATTTCAAGGGCAGTATACTCCGCTCCGATAATCGGATGGCGAACGCGGCGTAGCTGCTTGCGACCGATATGAATGATGGAAGTCGTTAGGAGGTTATTTCATGACAGCAATAAGGCAAGATGCATGGACCGCAGATGATGATTTGATTTTAGCGGAAGTTACACTTCGGCACATCCGGGAAGGCAGTACCCAGTTGGCCGCTTTTGAGGAAGTGGGAGAAAAGATTGGACGCACGTCCGCAGCGTGCGGATTCCGTTGGAACAGCTGCGTCCGCAAAAAGTACGAGGCGGCGATACAGCTCGCCAAAGCGCAGCGGCAGAAGCGCAATTATTTGAAAAAGCAGCCGCTGGGCGCTCAGGTCGCCTCTCTTACGCTGCAAGAGGGAGAAGACGCCGATTTGAAAGGCGAGATGTTGACGGAAGAATCATTGTCGATGGACATGGTTATCCGCTATTTGCGCCAGATGCGCAACAATGTGCAGGAAATGACCCGCCAAATCAAGCACATGGAAAAAGAGCTGCAAGAAAAGGAAGAATATTGCGCTCGACTGCAGCGGGAAAATGAGGAGCTCTCCAAGCAAGTGAACGTGGTAGAGACCGACTACCGTACGGTGAACGATGATTATAAAGCGCTCATTCAAATTATGGACCGTGCCCGCCGGCTGGCTATCCTGAGCGAGGAAGACGATGATGTGAAGACGCGGTTCCGGATGGACGCCAACGGCAATTTGGAGCGAATCGAATAGGATCCGGCTTCCGTCCCCGGCATAGGCAGGACGGCGCAAGGAAAGCACCTGGCGAGAGAATTCTCTCACTTGGCGCTTTTTTTGTGTTTTTGCGGATTCTTTGATATAACAAGAACACTGATAGTGCGTGCTCAATCATTCATATATAACGAGAACGAGCCGATAGAAGATCGGAAGAAGGAGAGAGACGAACATGATTGTCGATATTATCGGGGGAGGCGCGCTCGGCCTCTTGTTCGCGGGGCGGCTGCTGGCCGGCAGGCAGGCCGGGGTCCGGCTGTGGACGAGAACGGAGGAGCAGGCGGAGAAGATCCGCGCCGAAGGCTTCGAGGTGGCGGAGATGTCAGGGGAGCGATCCCATTATCAAGGGATAGAAGCGTTCCCGCTTCCGTTGGCGCCAACCCGGCTGAGCCGCCATGGCTTGGAGGCCGGGATGGTATGGCTGTTCGTGAAGCAGACGCATATCGGACCCGAGCTGCTCGCGGCGCTGGGGGAGATGCCGCGCCAGGCTAACGCCACCCTCGTCTGCTTCCAGAACGGGGTCGGCCATGCCGAAGCGTTGGCGGGGGTATGGCCTTCCCGCTCGCTTGCGGTCGCGGTTACGACGGAGGCCGCCGCCAGAGAGGGCGCGAACCGGATACGTCATACCGGATCCGGGGCAACCTGGATCGGCCCGGCAGCGGCCGAGGAGGACGCGCGGGCTCATGCCTTGAATTTTTCCTGCATTTCTGCGAAGAACTTGTTGGAAAAGGCAGGAATTGAGGCGTTTGTGTCGAACAACATCGAAGACATGGTCTATCAAAAGCTGCTCGTCAACGCCGTCATCAATCCGCTGACCGCGCTGCTGCGCGTCAAAAACGGCGAATTGCTGGACAAGGCGGAACGGATCGAGCTTATGCGGGATTTGTTGGGGGAAGCGGCCAGGGTCTATCATGCCGCCGGCATCCCGGTGAATGAAGAGGACGCATGGAAGCGGATTATGGACGTGTGCCGCCTTACGGCCGGCAACACCTCTTCCATGCTGCAAGATATATTGGCCGGCCGGCCGACGGAATGCGAGGCGATAACGGGCGCGGTTATCCGGCTCGGCAAGCGCCATGGAGCCGGAACCCCGCTGCATCGGACGATATACCGCTTGATCCGGGCTGCCGAGCCAAGACACCGCTAGCATCTACTTCTTCTGTCCAAAGGAGTGAGTCACACCGCCCATGTATACCATTTTCGTATTTTTATCGGCACTGCCGTTTTTTCCGTTCATCATCGTGTGGATTGCCGGCTCCTACTGGGTCAGGCCCAAGAAAAAAGCGTTCATGCTGGCGATGGACGTGACGACATTCTTCCTTATCGCATCGGTTGGGGGCCTCTATAATACGGTAACAGGCTCTTCCGCCGGATTTTATTGGATCTGTCTCATGCTGCTCCTTGCCATCGGCTTGCTTGGCGGTCTTCAGCACCGCAAATACGGCAAAATTCATGTCCAGCGGATGGCGAGGACAATCTGGAGACTGGCCTTCTTCATTCTCAGCATCCTATACATCATTCTGCTCCTCATCGGCATTATCGCATATGTCGCGAGCGTGTAGCCCCTTCGGGAAGCGCCTGCCCAAGCAGAGTCTCCTTTGACGTACCCAAGCCGCGTTGTGTACAATCGAGACGATAGACAGAGGAGGCGGCTTACATGACTTGGCCTATATTGAACATACCTATACAGCAATCATTGGCAAGACGATACATAGATCGGGACGAAGCGATTATCGAATCGCTATATGAATACCATCCGGATCGCGATTGGGAGGCGCGCGTCCGCTGGGTGGATGAAGCGGCGCATCCGCGGGCGGATCGCAAGCGGCTTGTCTCCGTCCTGCGCCGATATAACAAGGCAAGGAACGATCATCCGGCCGTGGCGGCATCGCTGGATCGGCTGGAGCGGGACGACGCGCTCGTCGTCGTCGGCGGACAGCAGGGCGGGTTGTTTACCGGCCCGCTGCTCGTCGTCTACAAGGCGGTATCGATGATCCGCATGGCCCAGGAGGCGGAGGCGAGACTGGGCCGTCCGGTCATTCCGATCTTCTGGATCGCGGGAGAGGATCATGACTTCGATGAAGTGAATCATGCGTGCTTCCTCACGCCGGAGCCTTCTGTCGCCCGGGTCCGGGTGGAGAAGAGGGAGGGAACGCGAGCGCCGGTCAGCAGCATTCGGCTGGATGAGGAGCAATGGGAAGCGGTATTGAACGAGGTGGACGCCTTGCTTCCCCCTACGGAGTTCAAGCCGGGGCTGATGGAGCGGGTGCGGGAAGCTTCGGCCGGGGGCGCGTCGCTTACCGATGCGTGCGCCGTGCTGCTCGGAAGCATGTTCGGATCCTACGGCCTCGTGTTCCTCGATTCGGCCGATCCGGAGCTGCGCGAGGTCGAAGGCCCGATGTTCCGCAGCCTCATCGCGCAGAATGACCGGCTGAGACAGGCCTATGGCCAGAGCGAGCGCGAGCTGGCTTCGCGCGGCTTCCCGACTCAGGCGGACCGCGCCGAGAACGGAGCGAATCTGTTCCTGATTCACGAGGGAGAGCGGCATCTGCTGTTCAAGGAAGAGGGAGGCTTTACCGACCGGCACCGGACGCTGCTCCGCAGCGAGGATGAGCTGATGGCTGCCGCCGAAGCGGCGCCCCATCTGTTGAGCAATAATGTGCTGACCCGCCCGTTGATGCAGGAATATTTGTTCCCGGTGCTGGCCACCGTCCTCGGTCCCGGCGAGATTGCGTACTGGGCGCAGACGAAGGAGGCTTTCCGCGCGCTCGGCATGCGGATGCCGCTGCTCTGGCCGCGCATGGGCTTCACCTGCCTGGAAGGGACCGTGAACAAGCTGCTCGGGAAATATGAATTGACGGCCGAAGACATCATCGGGCATTATGAGGAGAGGAAGGAAGCGTGGCTGACGGCTCAGGATGAACTGGGGCTCGATGAACAGTTCGCTTCGCTTCGCCATGATGTCGATGCCCGCTATGAAGAGCTGCTTGCCCGGCTGAACGAGGCGCTCCCCGCGCTCGGCCGCCTGGGGGACACGAACCGGACGAAGGTGCTGGAGCAGATCGACTTCCTGCACCACCGGGCGAAGGATGCGCTCCAGAAGCAGCATGAATCGGGTCTTCGCCAATGGGAGCGGATGAGGCTGACGCTCTATCCGCAGGATCGGCCGCAGGAGCGCGTCTACAATATGCTGATGTATGCCTGCCGCTACGGGGACGGCTGGTTCAAGCCGCTCATGGAAGCTCCCGTGCTGTGGAACGGGGAGAACCGCTTGGTTGCGTTGTAACCATGGCCGCCTATCCGGGTCAACGGGTGCGCATCTGCTGAATACGATAGCTATAACAAGAAGGGAAGGGTGTAGAGGATGAGTCAGACAAAAGCAGCGGACCAAAGCATTATCCGCAACATTGCATTGGCCCCTGAAGGGCAGTTGAAGATCGATTGGGTGCAAGCCCATATGCCGGTGCTGAACCGGATTCGCAAGCAATTCGAAGCGGAGCAGCCGTTCAAGGGCTTGAAGGTGGCGATCTCGCTCCATCTGGAAGCGAAGACGGCCTACCTGGCCAAGGTCGTTCAGGCCGGCGGCGCGGATGTGACGATTACCGGCAGCAACCCGTTGTCGACGCAGGACGATGTCTGTGCCGCGCTGGTTGAAGACGGTATTACTGTCTATGCGAAGTACAATCCGGAACCGGAAGAATACAAGCAGCTGCTTCTGCGCACGCTGGAGACGAAGCCGGACCTGATTATCGACGACGGCGGCGATCTGATCTCGATTCTGCATTCGGAGCGTCCGGATCTGCGCGAGCGGGTGCGCGGCGGCGCCGAGGAGACGACGACAGGCATTCTCCGTCTGAAGGCGATGGAGAAGGAGGGCACGCTCCAATTCCCGATGGTCGCCGTCAATGACGCCTTCTGCAAATACTTGTTCGACAACCGGTACGGCACAGGCCAATCGGTGTGGGACGGCATCAACCGGACAACGAATCTCGTCGTGGCCGGCAAGACGGTCGTCGTCGTCGGTTATGGCTGGTGCGGCAAGGGCGTGGCGATGCGCGCGAAAGGCCTCGGCGCGAACGTCGTCGTGACGGAGATCGACGCCATTAAGGCCGTCGAAGCGTACATGGACGGATTCACCGTGCTTCCGATGAGCGAAGCGGCTCGCGCAGGCGATATTTTCGTGACGGTCACGGGGAACCGCGATGTCATTCGCGGCGAGCATTACGACGTGATGAAGGATGGCGCGATTTTGTCCAACGCCGGCCATTTCGATGTGGAAGTGAACAAGCCGGAGCTGGAAGCGCGCGCGCAGAATGTGCGCACGGTCCGCAAAAATATCGAAGAATACAAGCTGAAGGACGGACGCAGCATTTATCTGCTGGCGGAAGGCCGCCTCGTCAACCTGGCAGCGGGGGACGGGCACCCGGCAGAGATTATGGATATGACATTTGCCCTGCAGGCGCTGTCGCTGAAATATGTGAACGAGCACTACGAGCGCATCGGCAGCAAGGTTGTCAATGTGCCGTACGAACTGGATGAGCAGGTCGCCCGCTTCAAGCTGGAGTCGCTCGGCATTTCGATCGACACGCTGTCTGCTGAACAGCAATCGTATTTAGCGAGCTGGCAAGAGCAGTAATAGCCGCGTTACGGGCCGCCCTTTTCTTTGCTTCATTCAAAGCGAAGAACAGGGCGGTTTTTTGGATATTATAGAATTTATAAATTTTTTGGGGGAGGAAGCAGGTCTTCCGCCTTGTTTCTGTTTTTGGTCAGGTTAGAATATGAAGAGGAACATCTTGAAACGAATCATTTTTGGATCAAAACTTGGCACTCTGAGCGTTTTCAATCGCGATTTTTTCTATTGAGAGACGAGATCCATCCCATAAAAATGAAGTGCCGAAAATCCCCATGACTTTCTCAACAGCCCGATTTACGGGAACCAAGAGACTGCGTCGGATCCTGGGGCATCATCGCTTTCTGGAGACATCGTCGCCTCCTGGAGGTATCATTGCCTTCCAGAGACATCGTTGCCTCCTGGGGCTTGAACATGTGGAGGGAATTACTGCTATTTACAGAAATTTCAGCTCAATGAGTCCACATCCCGAGGAAATGCTGCACATCTACATCATTTTAGGCCCTTTTGCTCCAAGTCGAAGGGAAACGGGTGAAATTGCTGCAGTTTTGCAGGATTCCCTTTCTGCTGAAGTCGTCCCTATCGAATTGCTTTATTTAAGCAGGATTTTGCTTCCCGAATAGGCGTGTCTTGAGAAATCATGCAGTTTTGCCTATTTCGCCTACCGGATAGGAGTGTCTGGAAAGCGGTTTTGTGGATTAGCCTACCGGATAGGAGTGTCTGGAAGGCAGTTTTGCGGATTTCGCCTACCGAATCGACGTGTTTTGAGAAATCGTGCAGTTTTCAGGCTGTTGGCCCCTTTTTTTATATCAGTCAAAGCCCGCCCGCACTTCCGCAGGGAAGGTACAGTTCTCCAGCGAGCTCGGTTCCGTGCAGTCGGAAATCGAGCAGCTCGTCGGGCGCAAGCGGTATTTCGATAATCATGCGGCCATGTCGACCCATCCCTATGAGACTGTGCTGCTTGTGAAGCGGAGAAGAGGCCGGCGGCGGCACCCGCAGGATGAAGCAATAAGCGCTGAAGCCGATACCGGGAACAAAAAGTAACAGAAATAAAAATCCTGCTGACAAGCAGGATTTTTTATATTTACGGCGAAGTATTCTTTTGTTGTGGGGGAAAGTGGGGCATCGTGGTGGATTTAGGGGGAGGAGTGGTGGCAGATGTTCATGGGTGAATATCAACATAGCATCGATGACAAAGGCCGCCTGATCATTCCCGCCAAGCTGCGTGACTCCTTGGGCTCCACCTTCATACTCACGCGCGGCCTGGATCAATGTCTGTTCGTCTACCCGATGGAAGAATGGGGGCTGCTCGAAGCGAAATTGAAGGCCCTTCCCTTGATGAAGGCGGACGCGCGGGCGTTTACCCGCTTTTTCTTCTCCGGCGCCACCGAATGCGAGTGGGACAAGCAGGGCCGGATCAACATTCCCGCCCACCTGCGCCAGCATGCCAAGCTGGACAAGGAATGCATGATTATCGGCGTGCAGAGCCGGGTGGAGATTTGGAGCAAGGACGCTTGGGAACAATATATGCAGCAGTCCGCGTCCACCTTTGAAGAAATAGCCGAGACATTGGTTGACTTTGATTTTTGAGTGGTTGTTCAAAAAGTCCGCTTTTGATCACGAAGTGATGCAGGCAGTATCTCGGCATCGAATCTTGCATTCACTCTTGAAAAGCATATGCTTCCGAAGTATGTTTCCTACGGAAACATTGTAGCTGCTCATGTAGTCTTGCCTACACTGCGCTGCTCCTCACAAGTTTTGCGCAGCAAAACTCGCTTCGAAAGCCTAGGCTTCGAGTTCTTGCAACCTTCTCGGTGCTGAAAACCGGCCTTTTGAACTTCTATTTCTAGGGGTAGCGAACCGTGACAAGATGAAAGACAACTTAGACGGGAACAGGAAAAACTAGGAGGAATAACATGTGTTTCACCATATAACGGTGTTAAAAGAGGAGGCTGTGAACGGGCTGAATGTGCGCCCTGACGGCATCTATGTCGATTGCACGCTGGGAGGGGCAGGGCATAGCTCGGCCATTGCATCCATGCTGTCCGCGGACGGCCGGCTGATCGCGCTCGATCAGGACGATTGGGCTCTGGACAATGCCGCGAACGTGCTGGCTCCCTACCTCGATCGGGTGACGTTGATCAAGACGAATTTCCGCCATATCGAGGACGCGCTGCGTCAGGCAGAGGCGCCGCTTCTTGATGGGGTGCCGCAGGTAGACGGCATTCTGTTCGATCTCGGGGTATCGTCGCCGCAGCTTGATGAAGGAGAGCGCGGCTTCAGCTATCAGCATGACGCGCCGCTGGACATGCGGATGGATCGGAGCACTTCGCTGACGGCCCGCGAGATTGTGAACGAGTGGTCCGAAGAGAAGATCGCCCGCATCCTGTTCGAGTATGGGGAAGAGAAATTTTCGCGCCGCATCGCCCGCCGCATCGCGGAGGCGAGGGCGGATCATCCGATCGAGACGACCGGCGAGCTGGCCGAGCTGGTCAAGGCCGGGATTCCGGCGGCAGCCCGAAGGACCGGAGGCCATCCGGCCAAGCGCAGCTTCCAGGCGCTCCGCATCGCCGTCAACGACGAGCTGGGCGCGTTCGAGCAGGCGCTCCATCAAGCCATCCGTTGCTTGAAGCCGGGCGGAAGGGTCGCTGTCATTACCTTCCATTCCTTGGAGGATCGGATATGCAAGCAGACATTCAACCAGTATATGAACCGCTGCACTTGTCCGCCGGATCTGCCGATGTGCGCCTGCGGCAAGGAGGATTTTTTGACTTTGCCTAAGCGCAAGCCGATTGTTCCGGGCGCGGAAGAGTTGGAGCGCAACCCGCGTTCTCGCTCCGCGAGATTACGGGTTGCCGAGAAATTGTAATGAGGGGGAGAGCAGAAGATGGCTTATACTCGCGGTAATTTGGCCGTCCGGCCGGAGAGACAGCAGCAGCCGAGGCCCAAGGTTCGCCAGACAACGAAGACCGTCGTCCGCAAGAACACATTGCCGACGAGGGAGAAGCTGTTGTATCTGCTGACCATTCTATTGTGCACGGCCGTAGCGCTCGTGCTTATCGGGCGATATGCCCAGATCTACGACATGAACCGGAATATCCAGAATTTGAAGCGGGAAACGGTATCGCTGCAGGATCAGACCTCCGTATTGAGAGTAGAAGTCGAGAAGCTGTCGGACTGGAAACGGGTTGAAGAGATCGCGCGGAAGAACGGGCTGGTATTTCCGGACACGCCGCTAGAGATCCAAGTATACAAACAAGCCATAGGGGATTGAATCGAGGGATGAAGATGGTCAAACGAATCAAGTTGCGCACGTTGACAATCGGGGGCTTATTCACCCTCTTTTTTATTGTCATCGTGACCCGACTGTTTTGGTATCAAGTGTGGAATCAAGATTTTTGGATGGAGCTGGCGAAAAATTCGTGGTCGACGGAGCAGACCCTCGAGCCGGTCCGCGGGACGATCTATGATCAGAACGGGGAAGTGCTCGCCATGGATGCCCCTGCGTATACGGTCGCGGTCAATCCGAGCTTGATTCAGGAGTTAAAAACAGAGGATAAACTGGTCGAGGATGATATTGACGTGGAGCGGCTTATCGTCCAAGAGCTCCACAAGGTGCTGGGCAAGCCGGAGAACGAGCTCTATGACATTGTCCGCAAAAAGAGCCCGGAGACCGGAAAGTATTTGGTTCATCGCGAGGTGCGGAACGAGGGCTGGAAGATCGAGGAGGAGACCGCGCAGAAGCTGCGCGACTTCACGGAGTCGCTCAAGGAAAAGACCAAGCTGCAGGATATCGGGCTGTATCTGATGCCGGAGGTAAAGCGGTTCTATGCCAAAAACAATCTGGCCGCGCACGTCCTAGGTTATACCGACAAAAACGGAAAACCGGTCGGCGGCATCGAGGAGCTGTATAATGAGCAATTGGCCGGCATAGCCGGGTCAATCCAGTACGAGAAGGACCGGATGGGCAACAAGCTCCCCAAGGCGTCAGAGGTATACACGCCGGCCCGGGACGGGGACAATCTCTATTTGACGATCGATCGCACGATCCAGCAGTATATCGAGGAAGAGATCCGGAAGGTGTACAATGAATATTCCCCGCATACGATTACGGTTATCGCCGCGGATCCGAAGACCGGCGACATTTTAGGCCTGGCGAACAGGCCGTCGTTCAATCCGAATTCGTATTGGGATTTTGACAATGAGCGCGCCTTTTTCAACCCGGCGGTGCAGGGCGGCTATGAGCCGGGATCGACGTTCAAGATCGTGACGCTCGCGGCGGCGGTTCAGGAAGGCTTGTTCGATCCGGATGCCTATTTCCAATCGGGGAAAATTTATGCGGGCGGACGCGAGGTTCACGACGTCAGTACGTCATGGGGCACGATCACCTATCTGGAAGGCTTGAAGCGTTCCAGTAACGTCGCCTTCATCAAGCTCGGCTTCGAGATGCTGAAGGAGGAGCGGTTCAAGTCCTATATCGACAAGTTCGGCTTCGGGCAAAAGACGGGCGTCGAGATTCCATGGGAATACGAGGGCTTCGTTCAGTTCCAATATCCGGCAGACGTCGTGGCGGCTTCGTACGGCCACGGCCAGATTAAAGTGACGCCGATTCAGCAGATTATGGCCGTCTCGGCGGTGGCGAACGGCGGCAAGCTGATGAAGCCGCATATCGTGAAGAAGATCGAGGACCCGGTGACTGGCGAAGTGACCGAGCGGGAGCCGGAAGTGGTGCGGCAAGTGATCGATCCGGAGATTGCAAAGCAGGTCAGCGAATATCTGGAGCAGGTCGTCGCAGATCAGGAGATCGGCACCGGGAAGAACGCTTATATCGAAGGCTACCGGGTCGCGGGCAAGACGGGAACCGCGCTCAAGGTTATTAACGGGGAGTACGATACGACGCGCGCGGTCGTGTCCTTCGTCGGCTTCGCTCCGGTGGAGGATCCCCGCATCGCCGTCATCGTCGTCGTCGACGATCCGCAGAAATATTGGGAAGGCGGCGGCTTCGTCTCGCCGATTATTTTCAAAAATATCGTCTCCAAATCGCTGCGCTATATGGGCGTGCCGACATCCCATGAGATGAAGCAGGGCGAGGAGGGCAAATCCGAAGGCGCGACCCGGCTGGTCAAGGCGCCGAACATCCAGGGGCTGAAGCCGCATGAAGCGAAGAAGCGGCTGGCCGAGCAGGGTATCGTCTTCCAGACGGTCGGCGCAGGCAAGGAAGTGAAGCGCCAGTTCCCGGCGCCGGGCGAATATTTGGGCTCCGGACAGCGGGTCTACCTGCTGACCGACGAGCCGGAAAATCTGAAAATGCCGGATATGAAAGGCAAATCGCTGCGCGATGTCATGGAAATCGCCTCGCTGCTGGGCATCGAGGTGCGGATCGAGGGCGAAGGCTACGTGACCGAGCAGAAAGCCTCGACCGACAACGGCAAGCGCGTCGTCGACATAAAATTGGAGCCTAGAAGGCCATAGCTTGTTCTATCCCCTGGTTGTCCCGAATAGGTTGGTTATGAACCCAAGTGGGACAAAGGAGGGGTTACCGTGAAATTATCCAGTGTCACGGTCCGCAAGCGGCTGTTCATCGGCACCGGACTCGTGTCTCTTGGCTTTCTAGCGCTCGTCGTTCGTCTTGCCTATGTCCAGCTGTGGGAGGGCGGGGAAATTACGGCCAAGGCGGAGGAGCTGTGGCGCAGAGACATCCCGGTTACGGCCAAGCGCGGGGAAGTGCTCGATCGGAACGGGGTGCGTCTGGCCTATAACGTGACTTCGCCGACGATTATGGCCGTTCCCGCCCAGATTCAGGATGCCGCGGCGACGGCTGCCCGGCTGGCACCGGTGCTGCAAATGAAAACGGAAGATGTCGAACAAATGATTAAGGTACGCAGGTCTATCGTCCATATTAAGCCGGGAGGCCGCAAAATATCGCTGGAAACGGCCCAGCAGGTCCGGGAAATGAACTTGCCCGGCATTGTTGTGGCAGAGGATAATAAAAGATATTATCCCTTTGGGGATCTGGCCTCCCATATTCTCGGCTTTACCGGCATCGACAATCAAGGGCTGACGGGCATCGAGCAGAGGTACAATGACGCCCTTAGCGGGCTGCAGGGAAGCGTGTCTTACCTGTCCGACGCGAAGGGCCGCCAGATGCCGAATTCCTCGGAGACGTACGCCCCGCCGCGAGATGGATTAAATTTGCAATTGACGATTGACAAGCAAATACAGACAATAATGGAGCGGGAACTTGATCAGGCGATGCTCGAATTGAAGCCGAAGCATGTCATCTCGATTGCGATGGATCCGAACAACGGCGAGATATTGGCGATGGCGAGCCGCCCGAATTATGAACCGGCGCGGTACAAGGAGTATTCCTCGGAGGTGTATAACCGCAACCTGCCGATCTGGATGACGTACGAGCCAGGGTCTACTTTCAAGATCATTACGCTCGCCGCGGCGCTCGAGGAAGGCAAGGTCGATTTGTACAACGAGCATTTCTTTGACCCCGGGAGCATCGAGGTCGGGGGAGCTCGGCTCCGCTGCTGGAAGAGAGGCGGCCACGGCAGCCAGACCTTCCTCGAGGTGGTCGGCAATTCATGCAACCCCGGCTTTGTGACGCTGGGACAGCGGTTAGGCAAGGAGACGCTGTTTGAGTACATACGGAATTTTGGCTTCGGCCAAAAATCGGGCATTGACCTGAGCGGGGAAGCGACGGGGATTTTGTTCAAGCTGAACCGGGTCGGCCCGGTCGAATTGGCGACGACCTCGTTCGGACAGGGCGTATCGGTGACGCCGATCCAGCAGATTGCGGCCGTCTCGGCGACGATTAACGGAGGGAAGCTGTACCGTCCGCATGTGGCGAAGTCGTTCGAGCATCCCGAGACGGGGATGATCATCGACGAAGTCGAGCCGGAACTGGTCCGGCAGGTCATCTCTCCGGAGACGTCGGCGAAGGTGCGGGACGCGCTGGAGCATGTCGTCGCCCAAGGCTCGGGACGCAACGCGTTCATCGACGGCTACCGGGTCGGAGGAAAAACGGGCACGGCGCAAAAGGTTGTGAACGGACGTTATTCGCCGAATGAGCATATCGTATCTTTTGTCGGGTTCGCGCCGGCGGACGATCCGAAGATCGTCATCTATACGGCGGTGGACGATCCGCAAGGGATTCAGTTCGGGGGGCTGATTGCCGCTCCTATCGTCAAGCGCATCATGGAGGACGCGCTCCATTATATGGGAGTGGAACCGCGTCAGAAACAAGTACCCCGCGAATATAGATACAATGAGACGCCGATTGTGGCGGTTCCCAATCTGGTCGGCAAGACGTTGACCGATATTTACGAAGACATGAACATGAATTTTCAACTAGCCAAATCCGGCACGGGCAATACGGTCATACACCAGGCGCCCAAGCCGGGAACCCGTGTGGAGCGGGGATCGACGATCCGCATCTACATGGGCACGGAGACGGAGGAATAACTATGCAGGAAATGCGATTGTCCGAAGCATGCAAGCGAATGCTGAATGTGAAATGTACAGGAGACGAAGCTACGGTGGTGACCGGATTGGCGGTCGATTCACGCCAGGTCCGGCCGGGCGATCTGTTCTTCTGCGTCTCGGGCACGGCGGATGACGGCCACCGTTATGCGGAGCAGGCCGTGGACAAGGGAGCGGCGGCGCTTGTCGTGGAGCGGGAGCTGCCGCTTGCCGTTCCCCAGATTATCGTCCGCCAGGCCCGCCATGCGTTAGCGGTGCTGGCTGATGCCTTCTACCGTTCGCCGAGCCGGGACTTGAAGCTGATCGGCGTGACGGGAACGAACGGCAAGACGACGACGACTTATCTGATAGAGCGGATATTGACCGATGCAGGCCGCAAAAGCGGCGTGATCGGCACGATCGAGATGCGCTATGACGGGCGCAAGCTGCCGATGTCGGGCACGACGCCGAATGCGCTTGAGCTCCAGCGTTCGCTGCGGGATATGGCCGACTGCGGCGTGGGGGCGGTCGCGATGGAGGTGTCTTCTCATGCGCTCGACCAAGGCCGCGTGGAAGGCTGCCGCTTCCGGACAGCCGTATTTACGAACCTGACTCAGGATCATCTCGATTACCATGAGACGATGGAGTCGTACCGCGACGCCAAGGGCTTGCTGTTCTCCCGGCTCGGGAACACGTTCGCCGAGCAAGAGGCGGAGCGTTCCTATGCCGTGTTGAACGCGGACGATCCGGCATCGGCGCATTTCGCCAAGCTGACCGCCGCAGAGACGCTGACGTACGGCTTGTCGGCGTCCGCCGATATTCGGGCGGAGGACATCCGCATGAACGGCAAGGGAACGAGCTTCCGCGTCCATACGTTCCGCGGATCGGCCGACGTGCAGCTTCGCATGGTCGGCAAGTTCAATGTCTGCAACGCGCTCGCCGCCATCGCGGTCGGGCTGATTGAAGGCATCGCGCTGGACGACATTTGCGCCAGCCTCGAAGCGGTGCCGGGCGTGGCCGGGCGTGTCGAGGCCGTGGAGGCCGGACAGCCGTATACGGTCATCGTCGATTACGCGCATACGCCGGACGGCCTTGAGAACGTGCTGCAGAGCGTCAAGGAATTCGCCGAAGGCCGCATCATATCCGTATTCGGCTGCGGCGGGGACCGCGATCGGACGAAGCGGCCGATTATGGGCCAGATTTCGGCCCGATATGCCGACTACTCTATTATTACGTCCGACAATCCGCGCACCGAGAATCCGGACCGGATTCTCGAGGATATCGAACGGGGGCTGACGGAGATGAAGGTCAGCCGTGACCGTTATGAATGCATCGTTGACCGAAGAGCCGCCATTGCGAAGGCTATTGATATGGCAAGCCCGATCGATGTAGTATTGATTGCGGGGAAAGGGCATGAGACCTATCAGATTATCGGCCGCGAAACCTTTGATTTCGATGACCGCTTGGTAGCAAAAGAAGCGATAAGGGGAAAAGTGCAGTGATAGAGACAACCTTGGAACATATAGCGGAGCTGTGCGGCGGGACGTTGGCGGATCCGTCCGCAGGCTCGGCGAAGGTGCGCGGCGTATTTACCGATTCCCGCTCCGTGCTGCCCGGAGGGCTGTTCGTTCCTCTCGCCGGCGAACGATTCGACGGCCATGCTTATATGGAGGAGACGCTAAGCGCCGGGGCGGCCGGATCGCTCTGGCAGGATGATCGGGCGCTTCCCGGCGCTTCCGCGCCGCTGATTATCGTGGAGGACACGTATGCAGCGCTGCAGCGGCTGGCCGCCGCTTATCTCGCGGAAGCCTGGGTCCAGGTGGTCGCCGTTACCGGGAGCAACGGCAAGACGACGACCAAGGATCTGGTTGCGTCCGTCTTGTCGCAACGATATCGGGTACATAAGACCGATGGGAACTTCAACAATCATATCGGGCTTCCGCTGACGGTGCTCTCGATGCCGCCGGAGACGGAGATTGCGGTGCTCGAGATGGGCATGAGCGGCCGGGGAGAGATCGAGCTGCTCTCGAAGCTGGCGAGACCGGACCTGGCCGTCATCACCAATATCGGGGACGCTCATCTGCTCCAGCTCGGCAGCAGGGAGGAGATCGCCCGGGCGAAGCTGGAGATTACGGCCGGGCTGCGCGACGGCGGCTTGCTCGTCTGCCACGGGGACGAACCGCTTGTCGATCTGGCGCTGTCCGAACGGGAGCCGGGGGAGCGCATCCGCTTGCTCCGCTTCGGTGTGGGCGAACGATGCGAGCTGCGGCTGTCGCGCATGAGCGGCGACGGCAGCGGCACCGCATTCGCCGTGCCTTCCGCTGGCGGACAAGGCGAGGCTGTCTTCCGCATCCCGCTGCTGGGGCAGCATAATGTGATGAACGCCATGGCCGCTCTGGCGGTTGGACGCCGCTTCGGCCTGACGGACGAACAGATTGCCGCCGGACTGGCCGGGGCGCGCATCAGCGGCATGCGCTTCGAGCGTCATGTCACGCCGCAGGGCTGGATCGTGCTGAATGACGCGTACAATGCGAACCCGACCTCGATGCGGGCGGCCTTGTACGTGCTGGCCGACATGAAGGGCGGGCGGCGCATCGCCGTGCTGGCCGACATGCTGGAGCTGGGACCGCAGGAAGCGGCGCTCCATTACGAGATCGGAGCGGAGCTTACCCCGGATACGGTCGATCTGCTGCTCACGTACGGCGAATTGGGCAGACATATCGCCGAAGGAGCCCGCGGCTCGCTGCCTGCCGAGGCCGTGCGCCCGTTCCAAGATAAAATGTCTTTGAAAGCATATTTGAAGCAAGAAGTGAGACCCGGCGATATCGTGCTCGTCAAGGCATCCCGGGGAATGAAACTTGAAGAAGTTGTAAATGACTGGATCCGTAACACGGATTCGTCTGTGGGGCCACGGGAGGTGTAGGGATTGGACATCAAATTGATGTTAATGACAATGGGCGTATCTTTCATCTTGGCTGTCATCCTCGGTCCGCTAACCATTCCGCTGCTTCGCAGACTCAAGTTCGGACAGCAGGTCCGCGATGACGGCCCGCAAGGCCATTTGAAAAAAGCAGGCACCCCTACGATGGGCGGCGCCATTATTTTGCTCGCCTTCACGCTTGCTTTTTTGAAATTTTCGGTAACCGACATTGATTTTTATGTGCTGCTCATCGCGACGCTCGGCTTCGGACTGATTGGATTTCTTGACGATTATATCAAAATCGTGTTCAAGCGTTCTCTCGGCCTGACCGCGAGACAGAAGCTGATCGGGCAGCTGGCGTGCTCCGCCGTGATTTGCGTGCTGCTGTGGCAGTCGGATCACAGCACCGTGCTGGCGGTTCCGGGCACGTCGTGGGGCCTTGACCTCGGTTGGTTCTATTATCCGTTCATCATTTTGATGATGCTGGCGATCAGCAATGCGGTCAATTTCACGGACGGCCTGGACGGCCTGCTCTCCGGCACAAGCGCGATCGCGCTGGCGGCCTTCGCGCTGATCGCGATGCAGCTGTCCGAGATCGCGGCCGCGGTGTGCGCGGCAGCCATGATCGGCGCCGTGCTCGGTTTCCTCGTCTTCAATGCGCATCCGGCCAAGGTGTTCATGGGCGATACCGGTTCGCTCGGCATCGGAGGCGCCATCGGGGCGATTGCCATTTTGACGAAGACGGAGCTGCTGTTTCTCGTTATCGGCGGCATATTCGTTATCGAGATGCTGTCGGTCGTGATTCAAGTCGTCTCCTTCAAGACGCGAGGCAAGCGCGTATTCAAAATGAGTCCGATTCATCATCATTTCGAGTTGTCCGGCTGGTCGGAATGGCGCGTCGTCATCACCTTCTGGCTCGCGGGCATCGTGCTCGCCGGACTCGGATTATGGATCAACAAGGGGTTGTAGCAGATGGAACATCCAGATACGTACCAAGGAAAGCGCGTCGTCGTTCTCGGCCTGGCCAAGAGCGGCGTCAGTGTGGCTAAGACGTTTCATGAACGCGGTGCCCTCGTTACCGTCAATGATAAGAAAGAGCGCCACAAATGCCCTGAAGCTTCGGAGCTGGAAGCTTTGGGCATTTGTGTTGTATGCGGCCATCACCCGGATGATCTGCTCGATGCCGGCGTCCAGCTCGTCGTCAAAAATCCGGGCATTCCGTATACGGCGCCGCCTGTGCGCCAGGCGCTTGAGCTCGGCATCGAGGTCGTGACCGAGGTGGAGGTCGCTTACCATCTCAGTACGGCGCCGATCATCGGCATCACGGGCAGCAACGGCAAGACGACGACGACGACCTGGGTCGGCAATATGCTCGAAGCGGCAGGGCTTCGTCCGATCGTCGCCGGCAATATCGGCACGCCGCTCTGCCAGGCGGCCGCAGAAGCGAGCGCGGACAACGTGCTGGTCGCCGAGCTGAGCAGCTTCCAGCTCAAGGGGACATTCGCCTTCCGTCCGCGTGTCGCCAGCTTGCTGAACATGTCGGAGACCCATTTGGATTATCATGGGACGATGGAGGATTATGTCCAGTCCAAGGCCCGCTTGTTCCGCAATATGGCGAACGGGGATGTCGCCGTGCTCCATGCGGACGATGCGACCTGCCGGGCGCTCGCTCCGGAGATCGGCGCCCGAATCTGGTGGGTGTCATCCACGCAGCGCGTCGAATGCGGCGTATACGTCGAGCCTCCCTATCCGGCAGGGGCCGGGGAAGGGAAGGAGGAAGAACGTCAATTGGTGTACGCGGATGAAGCCGGGCGCTTGCATCCGATCATCGGCGTGCGGGAGATCGGCGTTCCCGGGCGTTACAATGTGGACAACGCCTTGGCGGCCGTGGCCATCTCGATTGCGGCGGGCGCCGAACCTGCGGCGCTGGCGGAGCCGCTCCGTTCGTTCCGGGGCGTGGAGCACCGGCTCGAGTACGTGGGCGAGGTGAACGGCGCATCGTACTATAACAACTCCAAGGCGACGAATACCAAGGCGACGCTGATGGCGCTGGAGGCGTTCGAAGCGCCGGTCGTCCTGATCGCCGGCGGCCTGGACCGCGGGCTTGATTTCCTGGAGCTCGTTCCGGTGCTGAAGGAGCGGGCCGCGGCCGTCGTCACGATGGGCGAGACGAGAAAGAGTTTGGCCGCCATCGCCGCGAAGGCGGGTTTAACGAACGTAGCGGTCGTCGACAATGTAGATAATGCATCGGAAGCCGTCTCGGAAGCGGTGCGCCTGGCGGCCGGCTATGCCAAGCCGGGCGATGTCGTGCTGCTGTCGCCGGCTTGCGCGAGCTGGGATATGTTCCCTTCCTATGAAGAGCGCGGACGAATGTTTAAGGCGGCGGTGCATAGTCTTTAAGTAGGGGGGTGTTCAAGCCCCTACATTGTCCAATGAGGTGTACCGCAATGGTCAAAGCACGGACCGCTCCCGATTTGTGGCTTATCGGCTCTATTCTCTCTTTGCTGGCGATAGGCATTGTCATGGTGTACAGTGCCGGCGCCGTCATCGCCTTTCACGATTACGGCGACTCGTTCTATTTCGTCAAGCGGCAGCTGCTGTTCGCCGTACTGGGACTGGCTGCCATGTTCGTCACGATGAACACCGATTACCGGATATGGGCCCGGTATGCGAAGGTCGGCTTGCTGATCTGCTTCGGGCTGCTGATCATCGTGCTTATTCCGGGCATCGGAGACGTCCGGGGCGGCGCGCGCAGTTGGCTTGGCATCGGATCGTTCGGCATCCAGCCTTCGGAATTCATGAAGCTCGGCATGGTTATTTTTCTGGCTAAAATGCTGTCCGACGAGCAGATAAAAATCGATCGGTTCATGACCGGGCTGCTGCCGCCGCTCGGGGTGATGGGGGCGGCGTTCGGGCTTATTATGCTTCAGCCCGATCTTGGGACAGGCACGGTCATGATGGGCGCTTCGCTGCTGCTCATCTTCACGGGAGGGGCCCAGATCAAGCATCTGGCCTCGCTGGCCCTCGTCGGGGCGGCCGGGTTCGTCGGCCTGATTCTCGCGGCGCCTTACCGTTTGCAGCGCATCACCGCGTTTCTCGATCCGTGGCAGGACCCGCTCGGCGCGGGGTATCAGTCGATCCAGTCGCTGTATGCGATCGGACCGGGCGGATTGGTCGGCCTCGGATTGGGGGCAAGCCGCCAGAAATACAATTATGTGCCCGAGCCGCAGACCGATTTTATCTTCTCCATCTTGGCGGAAGAGCTTGGGTTCATTGGCGGCGTTACCGTAGTAATGTTATTCTTGATTCTAGTATGGCGCGGCATGCGGGCGGCGATGACGGCCCCGGACACGTTCGGCAGCCTGTTGGCCGTCGGGATCGTCGGCATCGTGGCCGTGCAGGTTCTTATCAATATTGGCGTTGTCATCGGCTTGATGCCGGTGACAGGCATTACGCTGCCATTAATAAGCTATGGCGGCTCTTCCTTGACATTGATGCTGACTTCACTGGGCATCTTGTTGAACATATCACGTTATGCGAGGTGAACGAGATGCGCGTCGTGCTGAGCGGCGGCGGCACGGGTGGTCATATTTATCCGGCTGTCGCCATCGCGAGGGAATGCGAGAAACGCTATCCCGACTGCACTTTTTTATATATTGGAACCGATAGAGGCCTGGAGAGCCGGCTTGTTCCCGAGGAAGGTCTCCCTTTTGCCTCTATCGACATCACCGGATTTCGCCGCAAGCTCTCGTTTGACAACGTCAAGACGGTTATGCGCTTCCTGAAGGGCGTGAGCAAGGCTAAGGCGATGCTGGCCGAATTCAAGCCGGATGTCGTCATCGGAACCGGAGGGTATGTATGCGGGCCGGTCGTCTACGCGGCCGCCAAGATGGGCATCCCGACGGTCATCCATGAACAGAATGTCATTCCCGGGCTGACCAACAAGTTCCTCAGCCGATATGTCAGCCTGGTGGCGGTCAGCTTCGAGCAATCGGCCGCCTATTTCAAGAAGGCGAAGCAGGTCGTCTGCACCGGCAACCCGCGGGCGACCGCGGTCGCGCAAGCGAACCGGGAGCGGGGCTTCGCCTCGCTCGGCCTGCCGATGGACAGCCGCGTGGTGCTGATCGTCGGCGGCAGCCGCGGCGCACAGGCGGTCAACCAGGCGATGATTGGAATGGTCCCGCTGCTGAAGCGGCTGCCGGACGTTCATTTCGTCTATGTTACCGGCCAGCATTATTATGAGCATACGCGGGCAGCCGTCCTCAAATCGAGCGCGTCCGTGCGCAATCATCTCCATGTGCTTCCCTATATCGGCAATATGCCGGAGGTGCTGGCCGCGACGACGCTCGCGGTAAGCCGGGCGGGGGCCTCCTCGCTGGCGGAGCTGACATCGCTTGGCATCCCGTCGGTGCTCATTCCTTCGCCCAATGTGACGAATAATCACCAGGAGGCTAACGCGCGATCGTTGGCCGACGCCGGAGCGGCCATCATGATGCTGGAGCGGGAGCTCAGCTCGACCGCGCTCTTCGATACGATCAAGCGGTTGATGACCGACGAGGAGGCGCGAAGCCGAATGTCGGCCCGGGCCAAAGCGTTCGGCCAGCCGGACGCCGCGGAGCGCGTCGCAATTGAATTGGAACGATTGACGGGCAAGTGAACCTTGCCCGATTTGTGCGTCTCGGACCAGATGCAGGGAGGGCGTCCGCTCTCGCTGCGCACAGGTGCTTCCACCACGTTGCAGGGCTGCGGCGAGCGGGGTTAGCCGGGGGCCGTCCGTCGAAGGGCAGGGGCGGCCGGTATGGCGAAGCGACGCGCCCTTTCCGTCTGGGCACCTGTCACACAACGTGTTACGGCTACATAAGATACCCTATACATCGTGACAGCCAGTGCCGGTTGCCGGACACGGACGTTGCATCGTTCTATCGCGGACGACAGGATGAGTGGGTTTAAGGAGGTTCATCATATGCTGCAGCAATTTATATCCCGTTATTCGGATTTGAACTTAGGCAAGTACAAGGTAAATGAGCCGCTTGCACCGTATACGACCTGGAAAATCGGAGGTCCGGCGGATGTGCTCGTCGAGCCTGCCGGCAAAGAGCAGATCGTTCAGACTGTCCGGCTGCTTCATGACATGCAACTGCCATGGATGGCTATAGGGCGCGGCTCCAATATGCTCGTATCCGACAAAGGGGTGCGAGGCGTTGTCATTCATACCGGGCATGCGCTTGATTATGTCCGGCAGGAAGACAATCTGGTGCATGCCGGAGCCGGGCTTTCCTTCATCAAGCTGTCCGTGCTCACCGGCAATATGGGGTTGTCGGGGCTGGAATACGCGGGCGGCATTCCCGGCACGGTCGGCGGAGCCGTCTATATGAATGCCGGCGCGCACGGGTCTGACGTGTCACGAATATTTGAATCTGCTGAGATTGTACTGGAGACAGGGGAATTGGTGCGATACAGAACGGAAGATATGAAGTTCGCGTACCGCCATTCCGTGCTGCACGAGATCAGGGGCATCGTACTGGAGGCGACGTTCCGGCTGGAGCACGGAGACCGGCATGAGATTAAAGCCTTGAACGCAGCCAATAAGGAACGGCGTCTGCGGACGCAGCCCCTGCAAGCCGCATGCGCGGGGAGCGTGTTCCGCAACCCGCCGGGAGATTTCTCGGCCCGGCTGGTTGAAGAAGCCGGACTGAAGGGATTCCGAATCGGCGGAGCCGAAGTATCCACGTTACACGCCAATTTCATTGTAAACACCGGGCAAGCAACAGCGTCAGACGTGCTCACCCTGATGGAGCGCATCCAACAAACGATAAAAGACCGATATGGTGTCGAGTTGGTGCCGGAAGTGTTGGTGGTGGGTGAGCGGTAATCACGGAGGTGATACATTGGACAAATTGGTGATTGAGGGTGGGAAGCCTCTATCGGGAACCATTCGTATCCATGGAGCCAAAAATGCCGCTTTACCGATTTTAGCAGCCGCGATCCTGGCCGACGGTGTCGTCAAGCTCGATAATGTTCCGCAATTACTCGACATTGAAGTAATGCTGCACATTTTGCGCCGCTTGGGCTGTCGGGCCGTTCAAGACGGTTATACGGTCACAATGGATGCAGCCGGTACTCATTCGGTCCATGTGCCGGAAGATTTGATGCGACAGATGCGCTCATCCATTTTTTTAATGGGACCGCTCCTTGCGCGTTTTAAGGAAGTTCATATTTATCAGCCGGGCGGCTGCGCCATCGGCGAACGCAAGATCGATTTGCATCTGCGGGGCCTGCAGGCGCTTGGAGCGGAAGTGGAGCAGTGCGGCCACCGCGTCACATGCCGCGCAACGCGGCTCGTCGGAACGGATGTTCATCTTGATTTCCCGAGCGTGGGGGCGACGGAGAACGTGATGATGGCCGCCGTGCTGGCGGAAGGCACGACCGTCATCACGAATGCCGCCCGGGAGCCGGAAATAACCGACCTGCAGAACTTCTTGAATCAGATGGGGGCCAATGTAAGCGGAGCGGGCAGCGGAACGATCGTGGTTGAAGGCGTCAGCAATCTGTACGGCTGCCAATATTCGATCATCCCGGACCGGATCGTGGCCGGCACGCTGATGATTGCGGCGGCCGCGACCAGGGGGGCGGTGACGCTGACCAACGCGCATGCGGGACATTTGACCTCATTGATTCATATTCTTCGCCGCGCCGGTGTTCAGATCGCCACGAGTGATGGTATAATCAATGTAACCAGCTTCGGCAGGGCGAAGGCCGTTGATCGGATCGTCACATCGCCGTATCCGGCATTCCCGACCGATCTGCAGTCGCAGCTGATGGTGTTGATGGCGCTTGCCGACGGGGTCAGCGTGCTGAAGGAGACGATATTCGAGGGCCGCTTCAAGCATGTGGATGAATTGTCCCGCATGGGTGCCGATATCCGCGTCGATCTGAGCACGGCGTTCGTGCGCGGCGTGACTACGCTGTACGGCACGACGGTGGAAGCGACCGACCTCCGCGCGGGAGCCGCTCTCGTTATCGCGGGATTGGCCGCGCAGGGCCGAACGATTATTGAAAATGTCCATCATATTGATCGTGGCTATGACCGGATTGAGCATATATTCAGCCGACTTGGCGCGAACATCGAGAGGTTCGCCGCGGTACCCAAGCTTGACCTTGCCAATGGATAAAGCTACAGCGAGTCCCCTCCCCTAACAAGGAGGGGATTGTGGGTCTTGCGGCGAACTAACATTTAAGGAGAAAGAATGGAGGGGGTGAGCGGTTGCATTTACGTAGTATTCCCCCGCTTCCAGGGAAGCCGCCGAAGAAGAAGCGCGCAGCTGCGAAGCTCATTTGGCTGCTGTCCATTCTATGCATCGTGCTTCTGGTCGTGCTGTTCTTCCGTTCGCCGATAAGCAAGGTGACGGAAGTGCGTTGGATCGGAGAGCACTTCGTGACGAAAGCCGAATTGGGCGAAGTCAGCGGGCTGAAGCCCGGCGAACCGTTCTTCGGGACGAGCGAGGCAACGGTCAGCGCGCGAATTCAAGACAAATTCCCTTATGTCAAATCGGTGAAGATGGTCAAGCATTTCCCTGGCGTGGTCGAAGTATATGTTCATGAGTATGCCGCCGTCGCCTACGAATTGAGCGCCGACGGGCAGATTCTGGCCTGTCTGGAGAACGGAACCGTAGTGAAGCCGAGCGCGGAGCTGAAGACCGTCATGGAGAAGCCGGTTCTGACCAAATGGGATGGACAGGCCGAGATGAGAGGGCAGTTGAGCCAACAGTTGGCCAAGATTCCGAAGGGGCTGCTGGCCGACATTTCCGAGATTAGCTTCTATCCGTCTCCCTCGTACCCGGACCGGATCAAGATGTATACGCGCTCCGGATTCGAGGTCGTCACGACGGTAACGGCGCTGCCCGACAAGATCACCTATTTAAGCGGCGTGGTGGAGACGCAGGAGCCCGGCCGCATCACGATGCTCAAGGCCGATTCGTATATTCCGTATTCCAGCCTCCCGGAGGAACCGGACGAGATAGGCGCAGTCGAGGAACAAACGGATGCAAATGAGCAGGAAGTGGAAAAAAAATGAGAAAAACATGCAGAATGAACAAGATCAACAAAATGTGGATGAAGAAAAAAACTCTACTCAATAAACGGAATAAATGCTAGAATAAAGTTTATGGTATTTCCTGAACTCCCCTTCTTTTTGATCTGCATTTTTCAGAGTGTGGAAGACAAGACGGACCGGAAGTGGCACATGACAAATGGAAGGATTTTGTCTTTTAAAAAAAGTGTAGAAAAAAGAGGGAATGACCAATCCTTTGTTGAATACATAGTGAGTGTCCGGGGATACAAACATACCAATTGACTGGGAAGTAGGAGGTGCCACGGGTTGAGCAGCAATGACATCATTGTGAGTTTGGACATCGGTACATCCAAAGTGCGTGCTATCATTGGAGAAATTAACAACGGAACGCTGCAAATCATCGGCGTTGGATCTGCTGATTCAGAAGGTATTCGCAAAGGTGCGATTGTAGATATTGATCAGACTGTGCAATCCATTCGTAATGCTGTGGAGCATGCGGAACGCATGGTCGGTATAGAGATTACGGAAGTGTACGTTGGCATATCGGGCAATCATATCGGACTTCAGTCCAGTCATGGCGTCGTCGCGGTCTCGAACGAGGATAGAGAGATTGGCGAAGAAGACATCGAACGGGTCCTGAAGGCGGCCGAAGTCATTGCGCTCCCGCCTGAACGGGAGATCATCGACGTCGTTGCGAAGCAATATGTGGTCGACGGACTGGAGGACATCCATGATCCGCGCGGCATGATCGGTGTCCGCCTCGAGGCGGATGCGACCATTATTACAGGGGCGAAGACCGCGATACATAATTTGACCCGATGCGTGGAGAGAGCGGGGCTGCAGGTCAAGGAGCTGGTCCTGATGTCTTTGGCCGGGGGCCATCTGGCGCTGTCCAAGGATGAGAAGCTAATGGGTTCGGTATTGGTCGATGTAGGTGCCGGCGCCACGACGATTGCCGTGTTCCAAGACGGGACGCTAGCAGCTACTTCGACCCTGCCGATCGGGGGCGACTTCGTCACGAACGATATCGCCTACGGCTTGCGGACGATGTCCGATCAGGCGGAGAAGGTCAAGCTCAAGTTCGGCTGCGCCTGGGTGGACGATGCGTTGGAGGACCAAGTGTTCAAAGTCGTCCGCATCGGCAGCAACGTGGAGAAGGAATTCAATCAAGTGTTCCTCGCGAATATTATTGAACCACGCGTTCAAGAGATTTTTCACCTTGTGAAGAATGAAGTGAAGCGTCTAGGTTTCACAGAGCTTCCTGGCGGGTACATTCTTTCGGGAGGCACCGTCTCTATGGCTGGTGTGTTGAATGCCGCACAGGCCGAGCTGCAGACATCGGTTCGGATTGCGGTACCTGATTACATCGGAGTGCGCGATCCAGGATTCGTAAGCGGTGTTGGAGTGCTGCATCATGTGATGCGCTCCGTCCGACCACGCAGTGCAGGTGGCACCAAGAAAGCAGCCGCACGAAAGCCGGCTCCTGCAGAATCATCGAACAAGCCTGGTTTTATCGAACGGTTAAAAAATATGTTTAGCGAATTTATTTAAAGGGTCTTTGACTTCATGCCATCCATGCACAATGAAGGGGAGATGGAGAGCTCATGTTGGAATTTGAATTCGAAATGGAAGCATTAGCCCAGATTAAGGTAATCGGCGTCGGCGGCGGGGGGAGCAACGCGGTCAACCGCATGATCGACAACGGTGTCAAGGGCGTTGAATTTATTACGGTAAACACGGATGCGCAGGCGCTTCACTTTGCGAAATCCGAGCACAAGCTGCAGATCGGCGACAAGCTGACGCGCGGCCTCGGGGCGGGCGCGAATCCCGAAGTGGGGAAGAAGGCGGCCGAGGAGTCCCGCGAGCTGATTATGAACACCCTGAAGGGGGCTGACATGGTCTTTGTCACCGCCGGCATGGGCGGAGGCACGGGAACCGGTGCGGCTCCGGTTATCGCCGAGATCGCGAAGGAATGCGGGGCGCTGACGGTAGGAGTCGTTACGAGGCCATTTACGTTCGAAGGCCGCAAGCGTCTGACGCAGGCGGAGATGGGCATTGAAGCCTTGAAGGAGAAGGTGGATACGCTTATCGTCATCCCGAATGATCGCCTCTTGGAGATTGTGGACAAGAAGACGCCGATGCTGGAAGCGTTCCGGGCGGCTGACAACGTGCTGCGGCAGGCGGTCCAAGGCATCTCCGACTTGATTGCCGTGCCGGGATTGATTAACCTCGACTTCGCGGACGTGAAGACGATTATGACCGAACGGGGCTCGGCCCTGATGGGAATCGGCATCGCCAACGGGGAGAACCGGGCGGCAGAGGCCGCGCGCAAGGCGATTATGAGCCCGCTGCTGGAGACGTCGATCGATGGCGCGCGCGGCGTTATCATGAACATTACCGGCGGAGCGAATTTGTCGCTCTACGAGGTCAATGAAGCGGCCGAGATTGTGACCGCTGCCTCGGATCCGGAAGTGAACATGATCTTCGGCGCGATCATCGACGAGAACATGAACGATGACATTAAGGTGACCGTTATTGCGACAGGATTCGAGCATAAGCCGGCTCCGATGATGCCAGGGCGCCGCCCTGCGAGCAGCGGCAGCGAGACGAGTGGAGATTCCCGCGCTCAAGCGCCGCTTCGTCCGTTCGGCAATGCGCCATCCGGCGGAGATCAGCTGGACATCCCGACGTTCCTGCGGAACCGTCCGCGCAACAATAATAACGAATGATGATAGACGCGAGACGTCTGCCTTCCGAGGCAGGCGTCTTTTTGCATGCTTGTCCATGATCATGGTTCGCTGCTCCTCGACAAAAAAAGTAACAATCCCCCACCCACCTTTAGACAGACTTCGGATATCCGCCTCTATATACTTATCCTTATCTCACGATAGATTGGCGGTACAAAAGGAGGGAGCGCTGTGACCGTCATCTATGCCGATCTCGTATTCGGGCTGAATCTAGCACTGGATTGGACGCTGCTGACGATGACTGCCTGGATGCGCGGACTCTCTCATTCCCGCTGGAAGGTAGCGGCCGGAGCGGGACTTGGAACGCTCTATGCCCTCGTCTTGTTTATTCCGGCTTTTCCGCTGCTGTATACCTATGCGGGAAAGATACTGATATCCATATTTATGCTGCTCATTGCTTTTGGATTTCGCAATCCCGGATATTTTTTTAAAAATGTCGCCGTTTTTTATTTTTCCGCCTTTGTGCTCGCCGGCGGCGCCATTGGAATTCAATATATGCTGCAGGATGCCAGGCTATGGTCGATCGCCCACCGCACCTCGGAGTGGCTGTCTGCCAACGGCCAGCGGATGCAGGCCGGCATGGGGCTGGTCATGGCGGCCCTCCCCGCCTCGTATGGGCTGTTCCGCCTCGTCTGGAAATGGAGCAAGCGGCAGCAGCAAGTGGCGCGGCAGTTAGTAACCGTCGATATTCGCATCGGTGACATTCGCCGCCAGGTGACCGGATTGGTCGATACGGGCAATCATCTTAATGATCCGCTGAGCGGGGCGCCGGTGATGGTGACGGAAGCGAGGATATGGGAGGGCTGGCTGCCGGCGGATTGGCTGCAGCGGCTCGGCGCCTCGCAATCGCTCGATATGCTGGAATCGCTTAGCGGCGTCATCGATGTATCGAAGCTCCGGCTGCTGCCCTATCGCGGCGTGAATCAAGGAATGCAATGGATGATTGGCTTCAAGCCGGATGAGATCCGGATTGCGACAGAGACGGAGACGCTTCTCTGCGACCGGGCGATTATCGGGCTCGACGGAGGCGTCCTGTCACGGGACGGCGCCTTCCAGGCGATTGTCCATCCCGATATGCTCGAGACCGGGAAGCAGAAGCCGTCTGATCCGGTTCCGCCGGCCCACCGGGCATCGTGACGCTACACTTGGGCCATGCGGCGCCTTGGGCAGCTATCGGATTCCCGGGAAGAAGGAAAGCCTTTGCAGCAAATGCGTTCGGTGATTACAACGTATATAGGAGGAGTAGCCATGCGCTTGAAATGGAAATTGATCATGCAGCTCTATTATTACCGACTCTTGTTCTTATTGGGGTTGAAGCGCGATGAAATCTATTATATTGGCGGCAGCGAAGCGCTTCCTCCCCCGCTGACAAGAGAAGAGGAGGAGTACCTGCTCTCGAAGCTGAGCAGCGGGGAAGCCGCCGTGAGAGCGATGCTGATCGAACGCAATTTGCGGTTGGTCGTCTACATTGCCCGCAAATTCGAGAATACAGGCATCCACATCGAGGATCTCGTCTCCATTGGGGCCATCGGGCTGATCAAAGCGGTCAACACATTCGATCCGGAGAAGAAAATCAAGCTGGCCACGTATGCGTCGCGCTGCATCGAAAATGAGATTCTGATGTATTTGCGCCGCAACAGCAAGACGAGAACGGAAGTGTCCTTCGATGAGCCGCTGAACATAGACTGGGACGGCAACGAGCTGCTGCTGAGCGATGTGCTTGGCACCGAGAACGATACGATATATAAAAATATCGAGGAGCAGGTCGACCGGAAGCTGCTTCACAAGGCGCTTGACAAGCTGAGCGAGCGGGAGCGGCTCATTATGGAGCTGCGGTTCGGCTTGTCCGACGGAGAGGAGAAAACGCAAAAGGATGTGGCCGATTTGCTCGGCATTTCCCAGTCCTATATTTCCCGGTTAGAGAAACGAATCATAAAGCGTTTGCGCAAGGAATTCAATAAAATGGTGTGACCGTAATTTTTGCTTGATCCATAGCGAATTTGGGCTCATCCCCCGCTTGCGGGGAGACGGCGAAGGAATAAAATTGCACCCCGGGGAGATAATGTACATTAATGTTTCACCCTGGGAGGTAGTCACGAATGACCCGAAACAAAGTCGAAATTTGCGGTGTCAATACATCGAAGTTGCCCGTCCTCACGAACGCCGAAATGAGAGAATTGTTCGTGGCTCTGCAGGAGCGGAATGAACGTTCCGCACGGGAGAAGCTGGTCAACGGCAACTTGCGTCTTGTCCTTAGCGTGATTCAACGCTTCAACAATCGCGGCGAATTCGTCGATGATTTGTTCCAAGTCGGATGCATTGGCCTGATGAAGGCCATCGACAACTTCGATCTGGGGCAGAACGTTAAGTTTTCCACCTATGCGGTACCGATGATTATCGGCGAGATCCGGAGATATTTGCGGGACAACAACCCGATCCGCGTATCCCGCAGCTTGCGGGACATTGCCTACAAGGCGCTGCAGGTTCGTGATTCCTTGACCAATCAAAATTCGCGGGAACCTACGATTATGGAAATCTCGGAAGCGTTGAACGTTCCCAAGGAGGATGTCGTCTTCGCATTGGACGCCATTCAGGATCCGGTGTCGCTCTTTGAACCGATTTATCATGACGGCGGCGATCCGATATACGTCATGGATCAGATAAGCGACGATAAGAATAAGGACGTGTCCTGGATCGAGGAGATTGTGCTCCGGGAGGCGATGCGGAAATTGAACGAGAGAGAGAAAATGATTTTATCGATGCGTTTTTTTGAAGGGAAAACCCAGATGGAGGTAGCGGATGAAATCGGCATCTCTCAAGCTCAGGTATCCCGGTTGGAGAAATCGGCTATCAATCAAATGCAAAAGCATGTGCGAACATAATCCGGTTACGACCATTTTACAGCCGTCCGCCTTGAAGCGGCGGCTTTTTTTGTGCCGGAGCGCCGGGGAGAGGACATTTTGGCGGCTTCGGACATATATCTATATAAAAGAGGATGTTCCTCCAAAATAAATGCATAGTGGGGATCCCGATGAAAATATCCGATTTTCAAACGAAAGACGTTGTCAATATTGTAGACGGGAAAAAATTAGGGCAAGTTAGTGATGTCGAGCTGGATTTGAAGCAAGGGCGCATCGACGCGATCGTCGTGCCCAGCTACAGCAAGTTCCTCGGCTTCTTCGGCGGCGGCACCGAGCTGGTCATTCCGTGGCGGAATATTGTCAAAATCGGCGCCGATGTCGTGCTCGTCAAGATGGAAGAGGCCAAGGCCTCCCAGCGGGCGGAGGAATACGAGACAACGGTTATGCTTCCGAGACCGTAGGCTTCCGGCCGGAGTTTGTGGTACACTGGAGGTTGAGGTGAACGGTATGGAACCTTTTGTACGACGTCTAGGCGAGAAGCCGGATGAACCGGGCGTGCTCGAATTGGCGGGCTGGATGGCCGACACGCCCGGGCTGGCGGCCGGGTTCACGACCCGGCTGGGCGGGGTGAGCCAGGGCTGCTTCGATTCGCTCAATTGCGCGCTTCATGTGCGCGATGCGGAGGAGGATGTCATCGCGAACCGCCGGCGAGTCGCCGAGGCTGCCGGCATTCCGTTCGAGAACTGGGTATGCGGAGAGCAGGTGCACGGCAATCGCGTGCACGCCGTTACCGAGGAAGACCGGGGCCGGGGCTGGTTCGACCGGGCCAGCGCGATTCAAGATGCGGACGCGCTCGTGACCGATGCGGAAGGAGTGATGCTGGCTTCCTTTTACGCCGATTTCGTGCCGCTTATTTTTCTGGATCCGGTGAAGCGGGTCGTGGCGTTGGCGCATGCGGGCTGGAAGGGAACGGTAACCCGGATTGGCCCGGAGACGGTACATATAATGCAGGAGCGTTATCACAGTTCGATCGATCATATAAGAGCGGCCATCGGACCTTCGATCGGTCCGTGCTGCTATGAGGTGGACAACCGGGTGCTGGAGCAGGTCCGGGCGGTATGGAACGAACAGGAAGGCGAAGCGGAGCGCCCTGTCATTCGATCTTCCAGGCCGGGACATGCATGGCTCGATTTGAGAGAATTGAATCGACAATTGTTGAAGCAAGCAGGAATTTTGCCAACAAATATCGAATGTACTACTTTGTGCACCGGCTGCGATACCGGCATGTTTTTTTCCCACCGCAAGGAGGGGGGAGCAACTGGCCGCATGATGAGCTTTATTGGTTGGAAGAAGGGATGACGACATGACGCTGCAGCAGAGAATCGAAGCTGTGGAACGACGGATACAGGAAGCATGCGCCCGATCGGGGCGCAACCGGGAGGACGTCCGGACGATCGCGGTGACCAAGTATGTGTCGCTGGATCGGACAGGAGAGGCGATTGCGGCCGGTTTGAAGGACGTCGGGGAGAACCGGTGGCAGGATGCGGAAGCGAAGTGGATGCGGTACGGCAATCAGACGACCTGGCATTTTATCGGAACGCTGCAGTCGAACAAGGCGAAGGACGTGGTCGGCAAGTTCGCATACATCCATTCGCTGGACCGCCTCTCTCTGGCGAAGGCGATAGAGAAGCGCGCTGCCGAATTGAATCAATTCGTCCGCTGCTTCATTCAGGTTAATATATCAGGAGAAGCTTCGAAGCAAGGGTTGCCGCCGCAGGACGTCGCGCCTTTCCTCGAAGAGTTGAAGGCATTCCCGCACATTCAGCCGATCGGGCTGATGACGATGGCCCCGTATGAAGCGGAGCCGGAGGAGACGAGACCGGTATTTCGCGGTCTGCGCCAATTGCGGGATGAATTGAACGGGACGCGGGCTGAACCTCTTGCCCATCTCTCGATGGGCATGTCGAACGACTTCGAGATCGCCATTGAGGAAGGAGCGACGTGGATTCGGCTTGGCTCCATTCTGGTAGGGAAAGAGAGGGATGAATGATGGGCGTAATGAACCGTTTCATGAGTTTTCTCGGATTGCAGGAAGAGGAAGAAGTCATCGAACGAGAGCAGATCACCCATACGGATGACCAGGAGCTGGAAGCGCCTGCCTTCGATCAGCGCAAGGGCGCAAGAGGGTCCAACATCGTGAGCATCCATTCGCAGAAGGCTTCCAAGGTCGTCCTGTACGAGCCGCGATCCTATGATGAAGCTCAGGAGATCGCCGATCATTTGCGTTCCCGGCGGTCTGTCATCATTAATCTGCAGCGCGTCCGCAATGATCAGGCGCTGCGCATCATTGATTTCCTGAGCGGAACGGTGTATGCGCTGAGCGGCAACATTTCCAAGCTTGGAAGCAATATTTTTATCTGCACTCCGGACAATATCGAGATCCAAGGTTCGATAACGGAGATGTTTGCGGAGGATTTCGAATACACACAAACGAGGTGACCTGCTGTTGCTGGAATATACGATTATTCAATATTTGGGCTATCTGTATGAAATCTATACGTGGCTCATCATTATTTATGTGTTGATGTCCTGGCTCCCGAATGTCCGCGAGAGCTTTGTCGGCGAGATTTTGGGCAAGATCGTCGAACCGTATTTGAGCCTGTTCCGGCGCATTATTCCGCCGATTGGCGGCATGCTCGATATTTCCCCGATCATCGCCCTTTTCGCGCTCCGCTTCGTGTATATGGGACTGGTCGCTGTCGTGCAGTACCTGTTCTAGACATGATGATGCGCTCGGCACAGGAGAATGGCAGAAGGCGGAATGAGGAATGAAGGGTAACGAGAAGCTGTATGTCCACTTCCATCCGGACGAGCGGGAGTTCGTCGATCGCGCGTGGGAGTGGGTACGGCGCGCGTCCGAAGGACATGAGATAAAGCGGACGGACTTTCTGGATCCGAGACAGGCTTATATTACGGCGACGCTGGTTAACCGGAGCCGGGATGTACAGCTCCGGCTGGACGGCGGCTCCGAGCGGGCAGAGCGCAAGCGGGCCTTGATCGCGCCCGACTATGTCTATGCCGAAGGGGAAGATATGGGAATCTCCGTACTCCAGATCACCTCACCCGACCGGAAGTGGGACGAGCTGGAGCATGGTGATTTTCTTGGCGCGCTCCTTGGCTTGGGCATCAAGCGGGAGAAGATTGGGGATATTCATGTCTCCTCCGATCGTTGCCATGTCCTGGTAACGGAGGAGATGGCGCCGTTCATCAATACGCATCTGCGCCAGGTTCACCGGGTGATCGTCTTGACGGATATCCTTCCTCTGTCTGATTTGCGAGCGGCGCACGCGGAGATGAAGACGGCGAAGCTGAGCGTCGCTTCTTTGCGCCTGGACGGAATTGCTAGCGACGTGTTCCGCTTGAGCCGCACGAAGATCGTGGCGCCCATTAAGGCGGGCCGCTGCAAAGTGAATTGGAAGGTGGAAGAGAACCCTTCCGCCCCGCTTCAAGCGGGCGACGTCGTCTCCTTGCAGGGCTTCGGCCGGTTCAAGGTGATCGATGTGGAAGGGTTGACGAAGAAGGGCCGCTATTGGGTTACGGTCGGGACGTTCACCTGATGATCTTGCGGCACGCTTGTGCAGGAATTTTGGCAAGGGATGTCGAATTGCATATTAATCGCTGCAAGGCTTGTAATTATTAGGAGGTGCACAGCATGCCATTGACACCGCTCGATATACATAACAAGGAATTTAGCCGCAAGCTGCGCGGTTACGATGAAGATGAGGTAAATGAATTTCTCGATCAGATTATTAAAGATTTCGAAGCGCTTATCCGGGAGAACAAGGAACTGCAGAACCATGCGCTCAATCTGCAGGAGAAGCTGGATCACTTCGCCAACCTGGAGGAGACGCTCAGCAAGACGATCATTGTCGCTCAGGAAGCGGCCGATGAAGTGAAGAACAACGCGAAGAAGGAAGCTCAGCTTATCCTGAAGGAAGCGGAGAAGAATGCCGATCGCATTATCAACGATTCGCTGGCCAAATCGCGGAAGGTCGCAATCGAGATCGAGGAGCTGAAGAAGCAGGCTTCCATCTACCGCACGCGCTTCCGCACGCTGGTCGAAGCGCAGCTCGAGCTGCTGAGCCAGGACGGCTGGGACGGACTGGAACACGCGGAACGGACCGAAGTGAAGGAGCTCTATTGAGCGTCTGCCCAAATCGTTTGACATTTCGCCCAAAACGCGATATAACTATGTATTATTCGATACGTTATATGTTCGATACGGCCCGGGCCGATTTCCGGCCGCATCGTATATCTCATATTCAATGACGGGAACGCGCCGTCACGACTGTTGTTCGACCAGAGAATCGGGATGGGTGGGAACCGATGAACACAACGTGACCGGACATCATCCCGGAGAAGGCAAGCCGAGAACCCGGCGGTGCGCGGCATCGCGGCGGAGTTAAGCTTGTCCGGCAGCCGGCCGTTATCCGGGAGCGCCAGCAGCCTGCTGCGCGCACAGAGTGCCATTGCGCCCGATTCAGGGGCGGTAATGGAACAAGGGTGGTAACGCGAGAGACCTCGTCCCTTTTGGGATGAGGTTTTTTATGTTGGCGCGCCTAGCCAAGCTAGGCACAACTAGCCGGTGTGAGTCCGGTCGAGGTAAGAGCCAAGTCGCCTCGTAGCTGACAGGCAACTGGTGGAGAGACCCTAAGGTTGAAGCCCTGTGACAAAGTAACTCTCAAGAGAGTGCGAGCAAATCAGCAGGCCGTAACATGAAGTGAATCCTGCCGCATCGTCAAAAAGAACCTGCAAAGGACAAGAGAGAGCCGAGCCTCGGAACATTGGGCGAAGGCCATGGAACGCGTGAAGCTCTTGGAAATGCAGCGCGGAAGAACTCTCCGGTGTATGGGGAACGGCATGTTGAGAAAGTTGTGTCTGGAACTGGGGAAACCCTACCTCGCACGGCAACGCCGTAAAGAGCGACCCTATAAGCCCGAAAGGTGAAGTGGCGAGCTGCGAGAAGGGTGGCGGAGGGGGTTGTAGTACCCGTGAAGCAAGGACAACATAACCTTGTGGAGGAAAGAGCCCCTGCTTTGTTCACGTACTGGAGGAGGTAAGAGTCAGTGAATGCCCAAAAGGCTAACTACGCCAAAGTAAAAGCTCAACAACTCCAAAACGTACTATATCTAGCGGCCAAGGAAAATCCGAGGCGGCGATTTCATGCGCTGTACGACAAGGTACACCGCGGCGACATTCTTTGGGAAGCATGGAAACGGGTCAAGGCGAAGGGCGGAAGCGGTGGAGTAGATGGCATAACCATCGACCACATCGTCAAAGAGTTCGGGGAAGAGCGATTTGTCGATGAAATCCAAGGTAAGCTGAGGAACGGAAAATACCATCCACAGCCTGCAAGACGGAAAGAGATACCCAAACCGGACGGCAAGATGCGCCCGCTTGGTATCCCTGTCATCCGAGATAGGGTCGTTCAAATGGCGACCAAGATGGTTATAGAACCGATCTTCGAAGCGGATTTCAAGGATTGCTCCTACGGATTCCGGCCCAAGCGAAGCCAGCATGATGCAATCCGGCATATCCGCCGAGCAGTAAAGAAAGGCGTATACTGGGTCGTCGACATCGATATCACCGGATATTTTGACAATATCCCGCACGAGAAACTGATGCGACTGGTGGAACAGAGAATTAGTGATCGACGAGTGTTACAACTCATCCGCAAGTGGCTCAAGGCAGGATTCGTGAAAGATGATCAGTTTCATGAAACCGACCTCGGGAGCCCGCAAGGCGGAGTCATAAGTCCGCTCTTGGCAAATATCTACTTGAACTATCTGGATACCATCTGGGAGAAGAAGTTTGCGGAAGCAGGAACACTGGTGCGTTATGCCGATGATCTGGTCATCCTGTGCAAAACCAAAGAACAAGCTCTGAGGGCGATTGATGTCCTCAAAGCGGTATTTGGAAAGCTGGAACTTGAAATGAACAAGACGAAGTCCAAACTTGTTAACCTCTGGGGAGACAAAGAAGGCTTCGACTTTCTGGGGATGCATCACCGGAAAATACCGAGGATGATGAAAAGGAACAAGGAAGTTCATGTTCTTCGCAGTTACCCGTCAAAGAAGGCGATGAAGAACATGAAGCAAAAGGTAAAGGAAGCAACAGAACCGCGCAATCGTCTATTCTGGACGATGAACCGGATGGTAGATGAACTCAACCCGAAGATACAGGGATGGAGGAACTACTATGGTATAGACTCCTTTACTGACCAGTACCTGAACAAAATCGATTGGTACATCCGTAAGCGTCTCACCCTGTTCTGGAACAAGAAACGTAGCCGTCGTAACAAACACAGCAATTCCCGGCAAGCAGCCATTGCTGCACAACTTGCGGGATTAAAGAAACTCGCCAGCTAAGGGAAGTACCGTAATGCCGGAGGAAGAAGAGCATCGGAAAGCCGTATGAGGGAAAACCTCACGTACGGTTTGATGAAGGGGGAACTGAAAAAGTAAAGAAGAGGGTTTTCGCCCTCCAATGAAATTTCAGTTCTCTACTCTACAATCCGAGATGCATTTGCATGAGAAAGGAAGAGGAAGCGTGAAAAAAGTAGATGTAAAAGAGCGGGCCCGCGAGCGGGAGCTGCGGGTGCTGCAGAGATGGAATGAACAGAATACGTTCCAGAAATCGATCGAACAGCGCGAAGGCAAGCCGAACTATGTGTTCTATGAAGGACCGCCGACGGCGAATGGAGCGCCGCATATCGGGCATATGCTGGGCCGGGTTATCAAGGACTTCGTCGGCCGTTACAAGACGATGACCGGTTATCGCGTCCTCCGCAAAGCCGGCTGGGATACGCACGGCTTGCCTGTCGAGCTGGGCGTGGAGAAGCAGTTGGGGATCTCCGGCAAGCAGGAGATCGAGAACTATGGTGTCGAAAAATTCGTCAAGAAATGCAAGGCCAGCGTCTTCGAGTATGAAAAGCAGTGGCGGGAGCTGACGGAAGCCATCGGCTATTGGACCAATATGGACGATCCGTATATTACGCTGGATAATCGCTATATCGAAAGCGTATGGCATATTTTGTCCACGATTCACAACAAAGGCCTGCTGTATCGCGGCCATCGCGTCAGCCCGTACTGTCCGTGCTGCCAGACGACCCTCAGCTCGCATGAGGTGGCGCAAGGATATGAGACGGTCAAGGATCTGTCGGCCACCGTCAAGTTCAAGCTGAAGGACAGCGGGGAGTATGTGCTGGCCTGGACGACGACGCCATGGACGCTGCCGGCCCATGCGGCGCTGGCGATGAACCCGGACATGGATTATGTGCGGGCGCAGCAGGAGGACGGCGTCTATATCGTGGCCAAAAATCTCGTGGACGACGTCATGCAGGGCGAGTACACGATCCTGTCGGAGCATAAAGGGGCCGAATTTATCGGCAAGACCTATGATGCGCCATTCACCTACATCAAGCCGGAGAAAGGCCATCTTATCGTCGCGGCCGGGTTCGTCACGGATGCGAGCGGAACCGGGATCGTCCATATGGCGCCGGCGCACGGGGAAGACGACTACAAGAGCTGCCGCGACAACGGCATCAGCTTCGTCAGCGTCGTGGACACCCACGGGCGCTATACGCCGGAAGTGACCGACTTCGCGGGCCGCTTCGTCAAAGATTGCGATATTGACATCGTCAAGGCGCTGTCGGAGCAGAAGACGCTCTACAGCAAAGAAAAATACGAGCACAGCTATCCGTTCTGCTGGCGCTGCAAATCGCCGCTGCTCTATTATGCGACGGAATCCTGGTTCATTAAGACGACAGCGGTTAAAGATCAATTAATTGAAAATAACAGCAAGGTGGACTGGTATCCATCTCATATTCGCGAAGGCCGCTTCGGCAATTTCCTTGAAGATCTCGTCGATTGGAACATCAGCCGGAACCGCTATTGGGGTACGCCGCTCAATGTATGGGTATGCTCCTCCTGTAAGGAAGAATATTCGCCTGGCAGCCGCCAAGATATGATCGCGCGCGCGGCCGGGCCTGTATCGGAGGATATCGAGCTTCATAAGCCGTATGTCGACGAAGTGAAGCTGCGCTGCCCGCACTGCGAGCATGGCGTGATGGAGCGTACGCCGGAAGTCATCGACGTATGGTTCGACAGCGGCTCCATGCCGTTTGCCCAATTCCATTATCCGTTCGGCAATGAACAGGCGTTCCGCGAGCAGTATCCGGCCGATATGATCAGCGAAGGGATCGACCAGACGCGCGGCTGGTTCTTCAGCCTGCTGGCCGTATCGACGCTGTTCACGGGTCAGGCCCCATACAAGGCCGTCATTGCGACAGGGCATATTTTGGATGAGAACGGCCAGAAAATGTCCAAATCGAAAGGCAATGTCATCGATCCGTGGGAAATTATTAATGAGTACGGCACGGATGCCTTCCGTTGGGCGCTCCTGTCGGACAGCGCGCCTTGGAACTCGAAGCGCTTCTCGAAGCAGATTGTCGCGGAAGCGAAGTCCAAGGTGATCGACACGCTTGTCAATACGCATGCGTTCTATGTGCTCTATGCCAATATCGATCAGTACGATGCGCAAGCTTATGAAGAGCGCACATCCGCCAACAAGCTGGATCGCTGGATTCTGTCCCGGCTGCACTCGCTTATCGGGACGGTGACGAAGGGGCTGGAGGCGAACGACTTCCTGAATCCGGCCAGAGCGATTGAAGCTTATGTGGACGAGCTGAGCAACTGGTACATCCGCCGTTCCCGCGACCGCTTCTGGGGCAGCGGCATGACCGACGACAAGCTGTCGGCTTACCAGACGCTGCGCAAGGTGCTCCTGACCTTGGCGAAGCTGGTGGCGCCTTATGCGCCGATGGTGGCCGACGATATCTACGTCAATCTGGGCGGGGAACGCGAGAGCGTGCACCTGGACGACTATCCGCGGGCAGACGCGTCGCTCATTGATACGGAGCTGGAGCAGGATATGGAGACGGCCCGCCAGATTGTCGAGCTGGCCCGCAACGTGCGCAACGAGACCGGAATCAAGACGAGACAGCCGCTCTCCGAGCTGATCATCTCCCTTGACCGCCCGTTCCATCTGGCGGACTATGAGGCTGTCATCCAGGACGAGATCAATGTGAAGCAGATTCGTCTGGAGACGAGCGACAGCGGATTTGTCGACTTCGTCTTGAAGCTGAACCTGAAGGTGGCGGGCAAGAAGTACGGCAAAAACGTTGGCCCGATGCAGAACGCCCTGAAGTCGATGCCGGCTGACGAGACGCGTCGCATCGTGGAGCAGGGACAGTGGACATTTACGGCAGCGGATGGCGAGGAATTGACCGTAACGCGCGATGAGCTGCTCGTGGAGAAGCAGGCGAAGGCCGGCTTTGCATCGGCTTCGGGCTATCAGATGACGGTGGCGCTCAACACCGAGATTACGCCGGAGCTGGAGCAAGAAGGCTGGGTGCGGGAGGTCGTCCGCGGCATTCAGGATACGCGGAAGAAGCTGGATCTTCCGATTGAGAAGCGGGTCGATCTCGTCATTGACGCCGACGCGGAGCTTACCGCCGCCATTCAGGCGTTCGATGGGACGCTGCGCGATAATGTGCTGGTCAATTCGGTCACCTTCGGCGCAGTCGAAGGCATGGATACGATCGAAGTCGGTTCCAAGACGATCCGGGTGCGGATATCGTAATGCCCTTCGGGCGGATCGATTCTGTGCGGAATGAGCAGCCTGACTCGTGGCAACAATAAGACAGGCGCTTGAATCCGGAATGTGGCATGGAAGAAGAGCGTGGACCTTGGGGGAACCGGAAGGTCACGCTCTTTTTTGTCATTCGGCTTGTACGAGGGAGGCGTAATATTGGCATGCGCAAACAAGATGAGAAGGATAAGCGGGACATTCGAACCGAGAAGGAAAAAATTTGTACGGAACTTCCTGCCGATGTGCCGCAAACTGAGTGGGAAGAACGAAAAATGATGAAGACGATTCATGATTATACGGTCAGTCTGGCGCAAAAAATGGAGAAATCCCGCCTGGACGAGTATACGGCATTGCTCTTCAATCCGCGCAAGCTGATCTGGGTCAATCTGATGGGCGGCATCGCGCGGGGAGTCGGTATCGCCATCGGAGTCACGTTGTTCACCGCTCTGATTGCCTATATTTTACAGCTCCTCGGCGCCTTGAACTTGCCGATTATCGGCGATTTCATTGCGGATCTCGTCCACATCGTGCAGCGCCAGCTGGATACGAAGATGTATTGAGCCGGGCGAGCGAACTTTTAATGATAAGCATCGCCGGTATCATCGGAGCCGTCCTGCGAATAACCTGTCTCATCGGGCTCGAGCAGCGGCTCTCCTTCCCCGCTGTCCATATAGTGACGGTACCGCCGATTGCGAACGATGTACACATCGCTTCCGGTCATATCCGTGGCGAGGAAGCTCTCGAACGATTCGACGAAGCCGTCGACATCGTCGGACGCTTCGATGTACATATTGTCATAGTCATCGATATTGCCATCTTCCTGCATCGCCGGAGTGTTCGACGTGCCCCACGATTCGACAATCTGCCAGGCGTCCTCCCCGTCGAAGCCGTTCTGGGTATCCAATTCATCCAGACTGGTGCGCCCGAAGGGAGGCATCAGGAATTGCTCCTCCACCGGCCGGCGATCGGACACTTGGCGCTGCGGCTCATGCTCGATGCAGTACATCGTAAAAGGCACGGCTTCTAACCGCTCGAAAGGAATCGGGCGCCCGCAGACGGCGCAAATGCCGTAAGTGCCCTTATCGATCTGCTCCAGGGCGTCGTGAATGCGGTTGAGCAGAAATTCATCATGCTCGTTCAAGGCGATGTCCTTGCCCCGTTCGTACAGTTCGGTGGCGACATCCCCCGGGTGATTGTCGACATTGGACAATTCTCCGGTATTTTCGCGGAGCGAACCGGATAGTCCGTAATGGTTGTTGTCGGCCAGCTTGCGGCTAAGTTGAGCCTCTTTGTCGCGCAGCATCTGCTTGAGCGACTCCAATTGCTGTGATGTTAACGAATTCATGGCAGCCGTACTCCTTCCTTAAGGTGTCGTCTGCTTTATAGCATGTGCGATCGGGCGGAAAAACTACGTGGAAAAACGGTGACGGATTGGGTTGTATTGGACGTTATTTTTCAACCTGTGATACAATGAGCGGGGAGTCCGTGCCGTTCGGCCCCCATTTTGAGTTCAGCTTACATCCTGTAAATGAGGTGACAATTGTCTGTGTGGTACTACCTTATCGCTTTGATCGTGTTCCTCATCGATCAAGGCACGAAATGGGTTATCGCGACCCGATTGACGCTATATGAGCAAATTCCGGTAATCGGCAATTTTTTCTTAATCACGTCGCATCGCAATACAGGAGCCGCTTTCAGCATCCTTGAAGATCAGCGCTGGTTTTTCGTCATTGTCACGATCGTTGTCGCTATCGGAATCATTTGGTATATGTACAAAATCCGGCATCAGCAAGGGCATATTTTGCCCATCGGCCTGAGTCTTATCCTTGGAGGAGCGCTCGGCAATTTCCTTGATCGGCTGCTGACGGGCGAGGTTGTCGATTTTCTTCAATTTAATTTCGGAACGTATACGTTCCCGATCTTCAATGTCGCCGATATGGGCATTACGATCGGCGTCGGCTTGGTATTGCTTGACGCGATGCTGTCCGTGAAGCGGGAAAAGGCGCTCGAGGCGGAGATTCAGCGGCATGAAGCCGAGCAAGGCCGTCCAGAAGACGGACAATCGAAGGAAGGATCGGCGCAATGACAGACTTACGAACACCATCGTCAGAGGAAGAAAATCAAGAAGGCTTGGAACAAGATGCGCTGCATTGGACGGTAACCGAGGCGGAAGCCGGGGAGCGCATCGATAAATACATAACCGAATCGTTGGAGGAACCGGTATCCCGTTCGCAGGTGCAGCTCTGGATTCGGGACGCTCATTTGCTTGTGAACGGGCGGAGCGTCAAGCCGAATTACAAGGTCAGCTCCGGCGACGGGATCAAGCTGCGGATTCCGGAGCCGGCTTCGACGGATATTGTGCCGGAGGCGATTCCGCTCGATATTTATTATGAGGATGCCGATGTCATCGTCATCAACAAACCGCGGGGAATGGTGGTTCATCCCGCGCCGGGTCATCTGTCGGGAACGGTGGTGAACGCCCTTATGCACCACTGCAGCGATCTGTCCGGCATTAACGGCGAGCTTCGTCCCGGCATCGTGCATCGCATTGACAAGGATACGTCCGGCCTCCTGATGGCAGCCAAGAACGACCGCGCCCATGCGGAGCTGGCGGCTCAGTTAAAGGCGCACACGGTGCTGCGGAAATATAAGGCGCTCGTTCACGGCAATCTGGCGCATGATCAAGGCACGATTGACGCGCCGATCGGCCGGGATCCGCATGACCGGAAAATGTTCGCGGTGACCGACCGCAACAGCAAGCGGGCGGTGACCCATTTCCAGGTGGCCGAGAGGTTCGGGGATGTCACGTTGGTGGAGCTGCAATTGGAGACGGGGAGAACCCACCAGATTCGCGTCCATATGAAATATATCGGCCATCCGCTCGTCGGTGATCCGATGTATACGCGCGGCGTGCGCGGCATCACGATGGACGGCCAAGCCCTGCATGCGGCCACCTTAGGGTTCATTCATCCTGCCAGCGGTCAATTGCTGCAGTTCGAGGCTCCGCTGCCGGACGATATGGAGCATCTGCTGTACATGCTGCGCAACCGGTAAGACGGAACCGAAGACGATCTTCTCCCGGTTCAAGAAAACGTATTGACAAGTCGCGAGCAAAGTGGGATAATTCATAGCGAACCAAATATTGAACCTTTAAATCAGTCCCGAGAGGCTGGCAAGGTAACGTTCGTAACGAGAAGATTCGTGACGCGAGAGAACGGAGGGGTATGGTCTGCCCGTGAGCAGAGTACTCTTCGTCAACCTATCTCTTGCTGGATGTCGCGGCCTTCTGCGCTGTCATCAAGTAATGGACTCCTTGCCTGTGGGCAAGGAGTTTTTTTGTGCCCCGCGATGTGAATGGTAATAATAACGCCTCTGTGGAACATGCCAAATGCAACGTATAAGCGAAGGGAGTTATGCATTCATGAGTACGGCGGAGTGGAACATCATTATGGATGAGATAGCGATACGAAGAGCCTTGACCCGCATCACACATGAGATTCTGGAACGGAACAAGGGGATAGACAACTGTGTGCTGGTTGGGATTCGCACGCGCGGCATTTACTTGGCGCACCGGATTGCCGAACGAATCCGGCAGATTGAGAATGTGGATATCCCGGTCGGCGAGCTGGATATTACGCGCTACCGCGACGACGCCAAGCGCGAGCCGGAGCAGAACGGCGAGCTGAGCGCATCCTTTCCGATTCACGACAAGAAAATCATTCTGTGTGATGATGTCCTGTATACGGGTCGCACCATTCGGGCGGCGATGGACGCCTTGATGGACCAAGGCCGGCCGCAAATGATTCAATTGGCTGTCCTGGCAGACCGCGGCCACCGCGAGCTGCCGATACGACCGGATTATGTGGGCAAGAACGTTCCTACCTCTAGAACCGAAGAGATTGTAGTGGCCTTGAAGGAAGTCGATGGTTCAGATGAAGTGAAAATCATACATCACAGGGGGTAATCAACATGGCGGTAGTTCAACTGGAGCGTTCTCTGAAAGAACGGAGCTTGCTTGGTTTGAAGGAGATGAGCAAGCAGGAAATGGAGTCCATTTTGGACCGTGCCGATTACTGGAATCGTCAGCCCAACAAAGTAAGCCATGTGCTCAAGGACAAATTCGCCACGAATCTGTTCTTCGAGAGCAGCACCCGAACCCGCTGTTCGTTCGAAGTGGCCGAGAAGCGGCTCGGCGCGGAAGTCATTAATTTCACGGCCCAGGCTTCCAGTGTGGAAAAGGGAGAATCCATCTATGATACGGTGCGGACGCTCGAATCGATGGGGATGGATGCGGGCGTTATCCGCCTGAAGCCGGTAGGTCTCTTGGAACAAATTGCGGAGCGGGTCAAAATGCCGCTGGTCAATGCCGGAGACGGCAACAACGAGCATCCGACGCAGGCGCTCCTGGATATGTACACGATGCGGAAGCATTTCGGAGAGCTGTCGGGGCTGAACGTCGCTATCGTGGGCGATATTCAGCATAGCCGGGTGGCGCGCTCGAATCTGTGGGCGCTGCGGAAGTTCGGAGCGAACGTCAGCTTCTGCGCGCCGGAGCATATGCGGGCGAACGACCTGGATGCCCCGTATATCCCAATAGAAGAAGCGGTGCAGGCCGATGTCGTCATGATGCTGCGCCTTCAACTGGAGCGGCACGAAGGGGATAAGGTGGGGCCGGCGGAGCAATATCGGGCCCAGTATGGATTGACACTTGAACGCGTTGCAGGAATGAAGCCGCATAGCATCATTATGCATCCGGCTCCGGTGAACCGCAATGTCGAAATCGACGACGCGGTGGTGGAATGCGAACAGGCGCGCATCTTTGACCAGATGGCAAATGGAGTGCCGGTGCGGATGGCGGTAATGGAGCGAGCTATGGCGTAACCCTGCCGCGGCGCGGGCAGGTTGCTGAGATAGTCGGAGTCAAGTACAGAGATGAGAGGGGATCGTCTTCATGTTAGTGATTGCGAATGCGAACATATTAAATGAAGCAGGCGAACTTCAGCTTGCGGACTTATGGATAGAGGATGGACAAATTAAAAAAATCGTTCCGGCCGGCTCGGAACCGGCCGGAACGGCGGAAGTACGCGATGTGCAGGGGAAATTCGTCTCGGCGGGCTTCATCGATATGCATGTGCATTTGCGCGAGCCCGGCTTCGAACATAAGGAAACGATCGCTACCGGGACGCGTTCGGCTGCCAAAGGCGGCTTTACGACGATTGCCTGCATGCCGAATACCCGCCCGGTCCTGGGGACTGCCGAGACGATTCGCTCCATCTATGACAAAGCGGAGACGGAGGGCGTCGTGAAGGTGCTTCCGTACGGCTCCATCACGGTCAATGAGCTGGGCCGGGAGCTGACAGACTTCGCGGCCTTGAAGGAGGCCGGCGCGATTGGCTTCACCGATGACGGAGTCGGTGTCCAGAATGCGCAGATGATGAAGGACGCCATGACCTTGGCCAAGGAGCTGGACATGCCCATCATCGCTCATTGCGAGGATGATTCGCTCGTCAAGGGGCGGGCGGTCACCGAAGGAGAGTTCGCCCGCAAGCACGGATTGAAGGGAATTCCGAATGAATCGGAAGCGATTCATGTCGGGCGGGACATTCTGCTCGCGGAAGCGACCGGTGTCCATTATCATGTGTGCCATGTGAGCACGGAGCAATCGATTCGCCTTATCCGGCAGGCGAAGCAGTTGGGCATCCGGGTCACTGCGGAAGTATGCCCGCATCATCTGCTGCTCTCCGATGAAGATATTCCGGGAATGGACGCGAACTGGAAGATGAACCCGCCGCTGCGCTCGCCTCGCGACGTCGCAGCCTGCATCGAAGCGCTGGAGGACGGAACGATTGATATTCTCGTCACTGACCATGCGCCGCATAGCGAAGAAGAGAAGGCCAAAGGAATGGAGCTGGCGCCTTTCGGGATCGTCGGACTGGAGACGGCATTCCCGCTGCTCTACACCCGCTTCGTGGCCACCGGGAAATGGACGCTGTCCTTCCTCATCCGGCGGATGACGACGGATCCGGCCAATGTATTCGGACTCTCGGCCGGACGGTTGAAGCCGGGAGCGCCTGCCGATATTACGGTCATTGACCTGGAGGCGGAGCATGAGGTGAACCCGGAAGAATTCCTGTCCAAAGGACGGAACACGCCGTTCTCCGGATGGAAGCTGAAGGGATGGCCGGTCATGACGCTGGTAGAGGGACGCGTCGTATGGAGCAAGTCATAAAGCGGCCTCGGACTATATCTTATACATCTCAAAAGCACGATTATACATCTCAACGATTTCTTTTGATACCATCGTATTCTGGCTGTCAGGATACCGACATAATAGAATGACCGTCCCGCAAGGACCGACAGAGAGCGAGGAGTGAGAGATATGCAGACTAGATTATTATTGGAGGATGGCACGCTGTTCACGGGGTCCGGATTCGGCGCCGACGGCGAGACGACGGGAGAGGTCGTGTTCAGCACCGGGATGACAGGATACCAGGAGGTGCTGTCCGACCCGTCCTACTGCGGTCAAATCGTGACGATGACCTACCCGCTTATCGGCAATTACGGCATTACCCGGGACGACTTCGAAGCGATCCGCCCGCATGTGCACGGCTTCGTCGTCCGCCGACATGAGCTGGTGCCCAGCAACTGGCGCGCCGAATATTCGGTCGACCGCCTGCTGAAGGAATACGGCGTCGTCGGCATCAGCGGCATCGATACGCGGATGCTTACCCGCAAGCTGCGCCACTACGGGACGATGAAGGGAATCCTGACGACCGGAAGCGAGCCGGTCGAAGCGCTGATGGAACGGCTTGCCGGCACGGAATCGCGCACGGACCAGGTCGCGCTGACTTCCACGAAGCATATTTACTCCAGCCCCGGCCATGGCCCGCGCATCGTGCTGGTAGACTATGGCGCGAAGACCGGAATTCTCAGAGAGCTGACGAAGCGCGGCTGCGATGTCGTCGTCGTGCCGCATGATACGACGGCCGATGAGATTCGGCGCCTTCGTCCGGACGGCATTCAATTGTCGAACGGGCCTGGGGATCCGAAAAATGTGCCGCATGCGGTCGCTACCGTCCGCGAGCTTATCGGCGAATTCCCGTTGTTCGGCATCTGCCTCGGGCATCAAATCTTCGCGCTCGCTTGCGGAGCGGATACCGGCCGGCTGAAGTTCGGACACCGCGGGGGCAACCACCCGGTCAAAGAACTGGCGACGAACCGCTGCTATATTACATCGCAAAATCATGGCTATACCGTATTGGAGGATTCCGTCAAGGGCACGGACCTGCAGGTTACCCATATCAATAATAACGACAAGACGATCGAAGGATTGAAGCATGCGACGGCGCCTGCCTTCTCGGTGCAGTATCATCCGGAAGCTTCGCCGGGACCGTATGACAGCAGCTATCTGTTCGACCAATTCCTCGATATGATTCGCGAGCATCAGAGCAATCGGACATCGGTACCGCGACAGGCGGAGCTGGCCGCACAGCTGAAAGGAGCGCGTTAATATGCCGAAGAACACAGACCTCAAAAAGATTCTCGTCATCGGTTCCGGACCGATCGTCATCGGCCAGGCGGCAGAGTTCGACTATGCCGGAACGCAGGCATGCCAGGCGTTGAAGGAAGAGGGCATCGAGGTGGTGCTCATCAACAGCAACCCGGCTACGATTATGACCGATACCAATATGGCGGATAAAGTATATATCGAGCCGATTACGCTTGATTTCGTCACGCAAATCATCCGCCAGGAGCGTCCGGACGGCTTGCTGCCGACGCTCGGCGGGCAGACCGGCCTCAACATGGCGGTCGAGCTGGCGCGAGCAGGCGTGCTGGAGCAGGAAAACGTGAAACTGCTCGGCACGCAGCTCGATGCGATTGAACGCGCCGAGGACCGGGATATGTTCCGCGACCTCATGCGCGAGCTGGAGCAGCCGGTGCCGGAGAGCACGATCGTGACGTCGGTGGAGGAAGCGGTCGAGTTCGCGAACAGCATCGGCTATCCGATTATTGTGCGCCCTGCCTACACGCTCGGCGGCACAGGCGGAGGCATCTGCGACAATGAGGAGGAACTGCGCGACATCGTCGCCTCCGGCATCCGCTACAGCCCAATCGGGCAATGTCTGATTGAGAAAAGCATCGCCGGCATGAAGGAAATCGAGTACGAAGTCATGCGCGACGCCAATGACAACTGCATTGTCGTCTGCAATATGGAGAACTTCGACCCGGTGGGCGTCCACACGGGCGACAGCATCGTCGTGGCGCCAAGCCAGACGCTGTCGGATCGGGAGTACCAGATGCTACGTTCCGCCTCGCTCAAAATCATCCGCGCGCTCAACATCGAGGGCGGATGCAACGTGCAGTTCGCACTGGACCCGCACAGCTATCAATACTATGTCATCGAAGTGAATCCGCGGGTAAGCCGTTCGTCGGCGCTTGCGTCCAAGGCGACGGGCTACCCGATTGCGAAGATGGCGGCCAAAATCGCGGTCGGCTACACGCTGGATGAGATTGTGAACCCGGTGACGGGACAGACTTATGCATGCTTCGAGCCAACGCTGGACTATATCGTATCCAAAATCCCGCGCTGGCCGTTCGATAAATTCACGCAAGCGAACCGGAAGCTTGGCACCCAGATGAAGGCGACCGGGGAAGTGATGGTGATAGGCCGCACGTTCGAGGAGTCGATACACAAAGCAGTGCGATCGCTCGAAATCGGCCTCCATCGCCTCTGCCTGCCGGAAGCGGCTCAGCTCGAGAATGACGAGCTGGAAGCGCGCCTCAAATCGCCGGACGATGAGCGGCTGTTCCTGCTGGCGGAAGCGTTCCGCCGCGGCTATGAGCTGCAGCGTCTGCATGATATCACGAAGATTGACTGGTGGTTCCTGGATAAAATCGAAGGCATGATCGCCTTTGAAGCGCGGATTCAGGGAGAGTCCGCTCTAAGCGAGCAGACGCTGTATGAAGCGAAGCGCATGGGCTTCACGGACCGCGCCATTGCGGAGCTCCGCCAGGCCGCCCATCATGGCGCGGCGCATACGACGGAAGCGGAGGTGTCCGCGCTCCGCAAGGAGCTCGGTCTCCGGCCGGTCTATAAAATGGTAGATACGTGCGCGGCGGAATTCGAAGCTTCCACTCCTTACTATTACTCGACCTACGAGACGGAGAATGAAGTCTTGTCTACCGAGAAGGAGAAGATTCTCGTCCTCGGCTCCGGCCCGATTCGGATTGGGCAAGGCATTGAATTCGACTATTCGACCGTGCATGCGGTATGGGCTATCCAGGACGCAGGCTACGAGGCGGTCATCATCAATAATAATCCGGAGACGGTCTCGACGGACTTCAACACATCGGATCGCCTCTACTTCGAGCCGCTCTTCTTCGAAGACGTAATGAATGTCATCGAGCAGGAGAAGCCGGTCGGGGTCATCGTCCAGTTCGGCGGCCAGACCGCGATTAATTTGGCGGCTCCGCTGGCCAAGGCAGGGGTGCGGATTCTCGGCTCCAGCCTCGAGAGCATCGATGAAGCGGAAGACCGCAAAAAGTTCGAAGCGCTCTTGTCGCGTCTCGGCATCGCGCAGCCGACCGGAAGCACCGTCACTTCGATCGACGAAGCGGTCGGCACGGCACAGCGCATCGGATATCCGGTGCTTGTCCGCCCGTCCTACGTCCTCGGCGGACGCGCGATGGAAATCGTCTACTCGGATACCGAGCTGCTCAACTATATGGAATATGCCGTGAAAATCAATCCGGAGCATCCGGTCCTTATCGACCGCTACATGCTGGGCAAGGAAGTCGAGGTCGACGCGATTTGCGACGGCGAGACGGTGCTCATTCCGGGCATTATGGAGCATATCGAGCGGGCCGGGGTGCACTCGGGCGACTCGATTGCGGTCTATCCGCCGCAGCATCTGTCCAGGGAGCTGCAGCAGCAGGTGGTCGACATTACGATTCGCATCGCCAAGGAATTGAAGACCGTTGGACTTATTAATATCCAGTTCGTCATCTATCAAAATCAAGTCTATGTCATCGAGGTCAATCCGCGCTCGTCCCGCACGGTGCCGTTCCTGAGCAAGGTAACCAACATTCCGATGGCCAACGTGGCGACCAAGCTAATTCTTGGCGCGAAGCTGAGCGACCTTGGATATCAGGAAGGACTGTGGCCGGAAGACGACCATGTATCGGTGAAGGTTCCTGTCTTCTCCTTCGCCAAGCTGCTCCGGGTCGAGCCGACGCTCGGACCGGAGATGAAGTCGACCGGGGAAGTGATGGGGCGCGACAAGCAGTATGCCAAGGCGCTGTACAAGGGCCTCATCGGTTCAGGCATGAAAATACCGGCAACCGGCGCGATTATTTGCACGGTGGCGGATAAAGACAAGGAAGAAGCGGTGCAATTGATGAAGGGCTTCGCCGGTCTCGGCTATAAGCTGATAGCGACAGGCGGCACCGCCACGGCGCTGGAGGAAGCGGGGCTGAACGTCAAGCGCGTCAACAAGCTGACGGAAGGGACTCCGAATATTCTCGACCTTATCCGGAACGGGGAAGCGCACTTCGTCGTCAATACGCTGACGAAGGGCAAGACCCCGGAACGGGACGGCTTCCGCATCCGCCGCGAGGCGGTGGAGAACGGCGTCGTCTGCATGACCTCGCTGGATACGGTGCGGGCGCTGCTCGAGATGCTGGAGCAGATTAACTTCTCCTCGCGTCCGATGCCGGCCATCCGGAAATAACCGAGATAGACAAGATGCGCGACAAGCAATCGGGGAGGCCTGCGGGCCTCCCCGATTGGCGGGATGCGCATGGGACGGAAAGCATGAACGAGATCGGGAGGAAGAAAATGAGTCATACAGTATCATTTGAACAGGCGGCAGGCCGGGTAATGGTCGCGCTGGATTATGCCGGGACGGCGGAGGCACGGCGCCTCATTGAGCGGCTGGAGGGCATTCCTTGTTATATGAAGGTAGGCATGCAGCTGTTTTACGCGGGCGGCCCTTCCTTCATCCGCGAGCTCAAGGAGCGCGGGTACAGTGTGTTCTTGGATGTGAAAATGCATGACATTCCGAATACGGTAAAGGGCGGAGCGAACAGCATCGCGAAGCTGGGCGTCGACATGTTCAATGTCCATGCGGCCGGGGGCAAGAAGATGATGCAGGCGGCCATCGAAGGCGTCGAGGCGGCGCGCGCGGCCGACCCTTCGCTGCCGCGTCCCGTTGTTATCGCCGTCACGCAGCTCACGAGCACCAATAACGAAGTCATGAATGTCGAGATCGGAATTCCCGGGACAGTCGAGGAGACCGTCGTCCGCTATGCGAAGCTGACGCAGGAAGCCGGGCTTGACGGCGTCGTCGCTTCTCCGCATGAAGTGAAGAGCATCAAGGCGGCATGCGGCGATTCGTTCCGCACGGTGACTCCGGGCATCCGGCCGAAGGGCGCTCCGCTGCAGGATCAGTCCCGCGTCATGACGCCGGCGGAAGCAATGCGCCATGGCACGGATTATATCGTCGTCGGCCGGCCGGTTACGGAAGCGGAGGAGCCTAGGGCAGCCTTACTATCCATTATCGAGGAGTTGATGTCATGATGACCACGACGAAGAGAGAACGCGAGATTGCCGGACATTTGTTATCCATAGAAGCGGTGGCGCTGCGGCCGCATGAGCCGTTCACCTGGACGTCCGGAATCAAGTCCCCTATCTACTGCGATAACCGCTTGACGATGTCTTACCCTGAGATTCGGGGGGCTATCGCGGAAGGCTTCGCTTCCCTGGTCAAGGAATATGCGCCGGATGCGGAAGTCATCGCCGGGACAGCGACCGCCGGCATACCGCACGCGGCCTGGGTGGCGGACAAGCTGGGGCTCCCGATGGCTTACATTCGCGACAAGGCGAAGGGACACGGGAAGCAGAATCAGATCGAAGGCTTGATTCGGCCGGGGCAGAAGGTCGTCGTCATCGAGGATCTGATCTCGACCGGGGGCAGCTCGCTCAAGGCGGCGATGGCTGTCCGGGAAGCGGGTGCGGAGCCGCTTGCCGTATTCGCCATCTTCAGCTATGAGCTGGAAAAAGCGGAGCAGGCGTTCCGGGATGCCGGAATCCCGCTGCACACGCTGTCCCGCTATACCGCCCTCATTGAGACGGCTCTGGACAGAGGCGTCATTCAAGCGGCGGACCTCGATGTACTGGCATCCTGGCTCGTCAACCCGGCTGGCTGGGGCAATTAGCGGAGGAGAGCATCAGTCGAGCCTAACCGACATAACGGTTAGGTTTTTTTTCTTTTATGACAAACATTTAACAGAAAATCTAGTATAACGTAGTAGTATAAACAGGAAATGAACGGAAGCCGGGAAACCTTATTTTTAAGGGAAATGACGGAATAGCATTACAAAGATTGTAACTTTTCTTTCTTTCCTATCGTTTATACTTAGAATTAGTTTTTGACGATATGTCCGAGAAAGGGGCGAATAATGGAATGAAATGGCTTCGCAAACGGAAGAAGTCAGACCGTGCCGAGGCATCCCCGGCTCTCGCGGCGAACGAGCAGGAAGAAGTGGCGCAAGAGAAGACGGAATACATACTGGACAAGACACAAGCTGCAGCATGGCCTGCCCGGGCCCATCCGATCTCTCCGGATGAACCGCTCCTTGAAGTTCGCGGTGTGGAGAGGACGTTCCAGGTCGGCAGCCAGAAGCTGCATGTGCTCAAAGGAATCGAGATGGAAGTGCACCCGGGTCAACTGGTCATGCTGAAGGGCCGATCCGGGTCAGGGAAGACGACACTGCTGAACATGCTTGGAGGGCTCGATCTGCCCACGAAGGGAGAGATCCGGTTCCGCGGAGAACCGTTCTCGACATGGAGCGATGACAAGCGCACCGTGACGCGGCGCAGTGAAATCGGGTTCATTTTCCAAGCTTATGCGCTGATGCCGCTATTGTCCGCTTATGAGAACGTTGAATTGTCGCTGCGGATGGCTAACGTGCCCCGCCATTTGTGGAAGGAGCGGGTCCAATATTGCCTGGAGATGGTTGGTTTGGGCAAGCGCATGAGCCACCGTCCCTTCGAAATGTCGGGGGGAGAGCAGCAGCGGGTTGCGATAGCCAAATCGATTGCTCATAAGCCGCTGCTCTTATTGGCCGATGAGCCGACAGCGGAATTGGATTCACAAATGGGGGCTCAGGTCATGGGCGTATTTCGGCAAATCATTCGTTCGGAGAAAATCGCCATCTGTATGACCACCCACGATCCCACAATTTTGGAGGTAGCTGATCATGTTTATGAAATGGTCGACGGAAGATTCATCACCTAGACGCGGGCGCAAATGGCGCCGTGCCGCTCTGGCACTGATGTGCGGAATGCTGCTGTTCACGTCCGCCTGCTCGCTTCTGCCGGATGAAGAGGAAGAGGAAGTGTTGCCGACCATCACACCGCCTTCGGTATCGAAGAAGCCGGAATATGAAGTGGTTCGGAAGGATATGATTGTTCCTGTCTCCATGACGGGCAAGTTGATGTCCGATCAGGAAGATATCTTGTTCTTCACGCTGGATAATAAACCGATTAAGGACATTTATGTCAAGAACGGCGATTCGGTGAAAAAAGGCCAGGTCATCGCGGAGCTTGACGTGGATGACCTGAAAAAGGATCTTCGTCAGAAGCGTCTGCAGCTGCGGGCCGAAGAAGTGAAGATGAAGGAAACGCTGCGCAAAAAAGACGAGATGGATCCGGTGGAGTTCGAGGAAGCCCAAATTTTGTTCGAACAGAAGCAGCAGGAGCTGGCCGATCTGCAGACGGATATCGACAAGGCGACGCTCACCGCTCCGTTCACGGGCACGATCGTGTCGTTGACGGCGAAGAAGGGCGCGATGTCGAAGAAATACGATCCGGTGGCGATTGTGGCCGATACGACCCGGTTAACCGTAGCCGCGCAGCCGTCGAAGGACGATCTGAAGAAAATTACGCCGGGGATGGAAGCCGAGGTCAGCATCAACTCGGTTGAAGGCGTCATTAAGGGCAAGGTCAAGGCGCTTCCGCTGCCATCGAACGATAATAATGGGGGCGGCCAGGGCGAGCAGCCGGAGCAGGACCGGATCGACAAGTATATGACGATCGAGGTGGAGAAGCTGCCGAAGGGAGTCACCCGAGGCACGATGCTTAGCGTCACCGTCGTGACGAACAAGATCAAGGATGCTCTCGTCATTCCTCCTTCCGCTCTTCGCACGATCGGCTCGCGTACCTATGTCCAGGTCGTCGATGAGAACGGGAAGCGGGAAGTGGATGTCGAGGTTGGAGTGCAGCGGCCGACCGAGATTCAAATAATAGCCGGACTTGAACCGGGTCAGAAAGTAGTGGGCCGATAATATGGGAATTCCGTTACTGCGTTTTTTGTTCCGTAAAATGTGGAATACCCGCTGGCTGACGGTGAGCACCTTGGTAGGGCTTATCGTCGCGGTATCTTTTACGGTCAGCATCCCGATGTACTCCGACGGGGCGTTAAAGCGTGTCGTAACGAAGACGCTGCAGGAGAACAGCGGGGGATTGCCGGCGGGTTCGCTGTTGATGAGGTATCAAGGCTCGAGCGGATCGAAGCTTGATCCGAACGCGCTGCAGGAAGTCGACCGGTATATCCGGGAGGACGTGAAGGAGCAGATCGGCTTCCCGGTTCAGGAATTCGTCAACCTGCGCATTCTCCGCACGACGGAAGTCTATCCGGTCGATCCGACGAAGGTCGATGCGAGCCGGGTCCGTTCGATGACGTTAGGATCCCTGTCAGATCTGGATGACAAGGTTGAATGGACGAACGGCAAGCTGTATGGAGACGGAGAATCCGGAGGCGTCATCGAAGCGGTGATGCTCGAGGAAGCGATGTACCGGAACGACCTTCATGTCGGCGCAGAGCTGGAATATCCGATCAGTGGTTCTAATCCGACGACGCTGCGCATCAAGATCGTCGGGACCTTCAAGCCGAAGGACGAGACGAGCCCGTATTGGTTCCAGGGGCTGGAAGGATTGATGAGCTCGCTCATCGTCTCGCCGGATACCTTCGACAAGACGATTATGGGCGATCACAAAGTCGCTCTTCAGCAGTCAAGCTGGTATTATGCTTTCGATCTGCGCGAGGTGCAGACCAGTCACTTGTCGCCGTTGGAGCGGACACTGAATCGTCTCGGCATCGAACTGTACCAGAAGCTGCCCGGAACGCAGGTGGAGATCTCGTTCGCGAAGGTGCTGGAGGAATTCCGCAGCCAGAGCATCCAACTGCAGATGATGCTGTTCACGCTGGCGGCGCCAATGATCGCCATGGTCTTCTATTACATAGCGATGAATGCCAATCAGGCATTGGAGAAGCAGCAGAGCGACATTGCGGTTCTGCGGAGCCGCGGTGCCAGCACAAGGCAAATTATATGGCTCTATTTGCTGGAGGGCCTTATTCTTGGAGCGGTAGCGCTGGCGGTAGCGCCGCTCATAGGCTGGTTCATGGCCAAATCGATCGGCTCCGCCAACGGATTTCTTGAATTCGTCAACCGCAAATCGATTCCGGTCGGATTCACGACCGACGCGGTCATCTTCGGTACGGCTGCGGTCCTGATCGCGCTCATGGCCAGCGTCATCCCGGCCGTCGTGTTCGCGCGCCAGTCCATCGTCAATCTGAAGCAGAAGCTGGCACGCAAAGACAAGAGTCCGGTCTGGCAAAAATGGTTCCTTGATGTTCTGCTTCTTGCCGCAGCAGGATATGGATATTATATGCTGAACCAGCAGCAGCTCCTGTCCTTCAAGACGGGAATGACCTCGGATCAGCTGCAAGTGCAGCCGTTCCTGTTCTTTATCCCGGCGCTCGCGATATTCGCTTGCGGCCTGTTCTTTTTGCGGCTGTTTCCGCTGCTGCTGCGCCTGTTCCAATGGATTGGCGGCAAGCTGCTGCCGGTTCCGCTGTACTTGACGCTGACCCAATTGTCCCGCTCCGCCAAATCATATTATCCGCTTATGATTTTGCTTATTCTGACGCTCGGGCTTGGCGTATATAATGCATCGGCTGCACGGACGATCGACACGAATTCAACGGAACGCACGCTGTATCAATATGGCGCCGATGCCGTCATCGAGACGGTATGGGAAAGCACGCTCGTCGTCGATCGGAAGGATCAGGGGGGCAATCAAGGCGGTAACAATGGAGGCAACAATGGAGGAGGCGGTGCCGGAGGACCGGGAAGTCCAGGCGGACCTGGCGGGCAGCAGCCTCCGAAAGGGAAGCAGATTTTGAACGAACCTCCATTTGAAGTGTTCCGCAAGCTGCCGGGCGTCGAGGCGGCAGCCAGAGTCATGCAGACGAAGGCCAATGTCGTTGTCTCCGGACGTTCTATCGGCCAGGGGATGGTCGTCGGCATCGATAATGACGAGTTCGCGAAGGTGGCCTGGTTCCGGAACGATTTATTCCCGCAGCATCCGTTTAAATATTTGGATGCATTAGGGAAGTATTATGAGGGCGCGGCCGTCATTATTCCGACCAATGTCGCGAAGACGTATGAGTTGAAGCCGGGGGATGTCATTTCTATCTCCCTTCAGGATCAGATGGTAGAGTTCGTTGTCGCGGCGATACTCCCGTACTGGCCGAGTCAATATCCGGATCAGACGCCGTTTTTTATTACGAATCTGGAATATATTTATGATCAGGTGCCTCTTATGAAATACGATGTATGGCTCAAGATGAAGGAGAAAGCGCCGCTTGCGCCAGCGCTTGAAGAGCTTCAGAAAGCAAACATCGAGATCGTCTCCTACAAGGATGTGCGGAGCGAACTGGCGAGACTGAGCAAGCATCCGACTCGCGGAGGCATCTTCGGCATCCTGAGCATGGGCTTCCTGATTTCGGTAATCATTTCGCTTATCGGTTATTTGCTGTACTGGTTCTTCAACTTATCGAGCCGTGTCGTGCAGTTCGGGATTTTGCGGGCGATGGGTCTGTCGCGCCGGCAGTTGACAGGGATGCTGCTGCTGGAACAAATCTTCACCGCGGGTTTATCGATCGGAATAGGTATTTTGCTTGGGAAGCTGGCTAGCCGCCTGTTCCTTCCGTTCCTGCAATCTGCCGAAAATGCGAAGATGCAGGTGCCGCCGTTCCGAATCATTTTCGATGCGAAAGATACGATGCAGCTATATGCCGTTGTCGGGGTCATGATTCTGACTGGCGCGACGCTGCTGTTCATGCAGATTCGCAGGCTGCGGGTGCATCAAGCCGTGAAGATGGGAGAGGAGCGTTAAGCGATGATTCATTGTGAAGGTCTTGTCAAAATTTACAAGACAGACGAAATCGAAGTCGTAGCCCTGCAAGGCTTGAACTTGACCGTCAAGCAAGGAGAGCTGATGGCGATCATCGGGAACAGCGGCAGCGGCAAATCGACATTGCTGAATACGTTGGGCGGCTTGGACCGCCCTTCTGCCGGTACCGTGCGGGTCGATAAATGGGATCTGCTGAAGATAACCGATGAGCAGTTGGTCGAATACAAGCGGGATACGGTCGGATTCATTTGGCAGAACAATGCCCGGAATCTGCTTCCTTATTTGACCGCACTGGAAAATGTGGAAGTGCCGATGATGCTCGCAGGGAAGATGGACCGGGCCTATGCGAAGGAGCTGCTGGAGGCGGTCGGCCTGGGCCATCGGATGAACAACAAGCTGCACCAGCTCTCGGGCGGGGAACAGCAGCGGGTGGCCATCGCCATCTCGCTGGCGAATCGTCCTCAATTATTATTGGCGGACGAACCGACGGGGTCGGTAGACACGCAGACTTCCGATATGATCATGGATATTTTCCGCCGCATGAACCGGGAGATGGGAGTCACGGTTGTCATTGTCACCCACGATCTGGCGCTGGCGGGCAAGGTCGATCGGGTCGTTGCGATTCGCGACGGCTTGACCAGCACCGAGTTCATCAAGCGGAATCCGAACCTGAACGGGGAGGAGGAGCAAGGGTTTGCAGGGCAAGGACTGCAGGATCATCATGAAGCGTATGTCGTCGTCGACCGCGTTGGACGCCTGCAGGTGCCGAAGGAGTACCTGGAGGCTCTCCAAATTACAGATAAGGCATCCATGGAGATAGACGGAGATAAAATTATTATCCGCACACCGAAAGAGTTGGAGGGGTAACCAGTGGGTTCAAAAAAATGGGTACGAAAGCTGTTATTGGCGACCATGGCCATGGCGATGATTATTCCGATGCTGGCAGCTTGCACGAAGACAGATGAAGTGAAGCCGGGCCAAGAGCGCGTGCTTCGCATCGGCGTCTTATACGGCGGGAATGACGACACTTATTTCCGTTCTCAGTATACCGACGTGTACGAGTTTTCGAAGCAGGGGGCCGTTCGCATTGAGATCGTCCCTGCTGTGGATCAATCCGACCGATGGGGGTCGAATGGGGAGTATAAGCAGCCGGATTATGTAGAGGCATTGAAGAAGATTATGACCGGAGCCAACCCGGTGGATGTGGTGGTTGTCGATGCCAGCCAGTATCTCCAGCTTGCCCGGGACGGCCTGCTTAAGCAGCTCGATCCGCTCATTCAACAGGATAAAATCGATACGAACGAATTCGTGCCGACGGTCATTGACGGGTTGAAGGCGATGGGAGACAATAACTTGTACGGCTTAGCCCCTACATTCAGCTCTCAGGCTTTATTCTATAATAGAACATTATTCAATGAAGCAGGGGTCGAGCCTCCGACCGACAATATGACATGGGATCAAGTGTTCGACAAGGCTAAGCTTGTATCCAAGGGCGAAGGCAAGGATCGCGTCTATGGCTTCTCCTTCAATCATTATTTCGGCAGCGACCCGTTCTGGGATATGGTAAATACCTATGTTGATCCGCTTAATCTCCGGTTGATCGATGACAAGGCGGATAATATGACAGTCAATAGTCCGAAGTGGGAGAACGTCTGGACGACGATCTCCAAACTGGTCGCTGAAAAAACAATTCCAGGTCCCAATGCGGAAATGCCGGAGACCCCGGATGGCCAATTCAATCCATTCCAGTATGATAGCTTCCTGTCCGGACGAGTCGCGATGGTGCTCGGCGATTACTCGTTCATCAATTCCGATCTGTCGGACGCGATGAAGAACGCGGACAAAATCAAAGGGTTTACGAAATTCGATTGGGATGTCGTCACGCTTCCTTCCCATGCGGAAGCCCCTGGCGTATCCGGGTTAGTCTCTCTGAACAATATTTTTTCGATCAACCAGAAGGCTCCGAATCCGGAGGATGCCTGGGATTTCGTAAAATTTGTGTCAAGCGAAGAATGGGCGAAGCTCCGCTCCCGCAGCAGCTATGAGCTCGTAGCGCGCCAGAAGTATATTCAGCCCAAGGATGGGATTGACTTTAATATTTCCGCTTTCTACACCGTGAAGCCAATTCTGCCTTCAACGCACGATGAGGACGAATTATTTGGAAAGTATAGTTTATACGAATTGTACGAGATCGGGCGCAACTTGTTCCAGGAAGTGATGGACAACAAGAAGGGCGTAAGCGAAGCACTGAAGGAATGGGAGACGAAGGGAAATCAGGTCTTGAAAAAGAAACAGGCCAATCCCGTCTACAGCAAATAAAGAACTTCACAAGGACCGGCATGCCTGTATAGGCATCGCCGGTCTTTTTCCGTTGCGGCAGCCTCTACTGCCGATCTGCAGCCGCCGCTGGCCGTCCGCCATTGGCCGTCCACCGCAGCTGCCCCGTCCGCCCAACATGGCTGCATGATTGTCGAGCATATCGAACACAATAGTAGCGACTGATGAAGAAAGGAGCCAGGATGGCAATGCATTGGATTTATTGGGGCAAGCTGTATAACACGAAGTTCCAGGCCCGCTGCCTGCAGGAACGGCTGGAGCAGGATGCATGGATTTATGGATATGACACGCCGTATGAAGTTGAGGTCTTCCGCTCCCGCAAAGGAAAGTACGGAGTCCGCTTCGTTCTCTGAAGCGGAAAGGTAAGAAAATATCATTTTTTTATACATTTTTCTGTCAATCGTCTGTGAAAATGTCACTTTAACTGTGCTATGAAAATGTCACTTGTGTGATCAGAGGTCAGCCTTACCAGGTGACCTCTGCATAGCTATTATGTTGCGAATACATTGCATCTTGGAACGAACTGTTTTTTGTGGTACGCTTATTTTTAGTGTTATCATACGTGGTTTTCCACGGATGATTCTGGGCGGGTTTGCGTGGCGACGCAGAACTCGCCTTTTTTGATCCAGACGTCTTGCGCTGTGGCTTCTGAGTTTCTTTGAGTGCCCAGGGCTGGCCTTGGTGCCACAACAATACATCCCCTGTTAACGTCTCCCGCACTTCAACCGTCGTTTTTGCATCCAGACGAAGGGAAGCAGGCTGGGCAAGGGTATAGCACTTTCCGTTGTACGAGAGGGTGTTTCCGGTCCCGAGTTGCCGATAATTGCGAAGCGTGAACACATGATTTAAATCGATAGACGGATCAAGCTTCAGGTAAGCCGAATCGGTCATTTTTGGCTCTATGGCAAATTTGTGATTGTGCTTCTGCAATAGGCTGGGCAGAGCCGCGTTCGCCTCTTCCAGCGTCTTGATGCCAAGAAGCCGCAGTTCGATCACCAAGCGATCCTGAAATGTTTGCCAGAGGCGTTCTACCCGTCCCTTGGCTTGCGGTGTAATTGCCTTGATGTGCTCAATATGCAAGTCAGCCATCGCTTTGCCGAAGTGGGAGAGCGGTTTGGTCTCCCCAGCGAGCTCTTGCTCGAGCGTCAGCTTTTCGTTAGGCGACCGGAAAATCGTATGCCGATCACTGTAAAGCCCAAGGGGAACCCCGTATTTTTCTATCCCTTGCTGCATGACTAGAGAGTAGGCCTCCCGGCATTCGTTCGGACGAAAGACGGCACCGACAACGGTACCTGTTGCATCGTCAATCGCAGCATGCAGCGTAAAGGATGAAGCCCGATCCTCCAACCATGCATAAGGAGTTGCGTCAATCTGCCACAGCATGCCGGCTTGCGGTTTGCGTTCCCGTGGCGGATGGGCTTTACTGCGACGCCGCTGCTTGGCTTGCTTGAGCCCACTAGCCAGAAGGATACGTCTCACGCTGGAAGCGCTCAGTGTCAACGATTCATGCTCCTCAAGAAGCTCTGCGAAGTGGCAGCAATTGCTTCCGTAATACTTGGCTGTGTACAGCTCAACGATTCGTTCCTTCACTTCATTGGGAAGGGCGTGATGAGGCTGTTTCCCCCGATTCTTGTGTATAAGTTCTTGTGCTCCTTTTCCGGATTGGTATTTCTTCTTTAGCCGAATGACTTGGCGTTCTGATAAACCCAGCGCTGCCGCTCCCTCCCTATTGGTCATCCGCCCATCTATGATTTTCTCCACAACGAGTACCTTCTTCATTTCTGCTTTCGTCAATGTCAATATCTCCTGTCCCATAGTGACATTATCTCAGAACAGTTATAGGGTGACATTATCACAGAAGAACAACATTTTTTATACATTTTTCTTGACTGTTCATGTAATGATATAGTATACTAATACTTGTCGCTGCGAAAGAAAGACCGTAATAAAATGTCGCGGGGTGGAGCAGTCCGGTAGCTCGTCGGGCTCATAACCCGAAGGTCGTAGGTTCAAATCCTGCCCCCGCAACCAATATTTTGCAATAAGCAATGGCGTAGGGGCCCTTAGCTCAGTTGGTCAGAGCGGTCGGCTCATAACCGATTGGTCGTGGGTTCGAGTCCCTCAGGGCCCACCAAAACCGTTGTTTTCAAAGATTCATAGTGTTCGCACACTGATGTGCCGGGGTGGCGGAATTGGCAGACGCACAGGACTTAAAATCCTGCGGTAGGTGACTACCGTACCGGTTCGATCCCGGTCCTCGGCACCATTAATTGAAATGCCTGTACATAGAGAGTTCTGGATGACAGCGGTCATTGGCAGAGCTTTTTTTTCTGTGAAAATCCAAACGCACTCATGAACGATTATCGTCTTTAAAAAGCTGCAGTTTTCTGAGAAATGACCATAAGATGCCCGGTCCACCTTCTTTGAAGGGGCCTTGTTTAAAATCGCTATGTTTCGTCAATGCTGTAAGGTTAGTTGATCTGCATGAGTGGTGCTTGTGGTCCACCTTCGATGTAAATTTGTTTGTTCTTCAGCATGTGGTAAGCAATGATAAGTATCTTACGTGAAATGGCAATGCAAGCTTTTTTCTTTCCTCGTCGTGAAGCAATCTTCCAGAACTTTGTTGCCAAGACCGTGTTTCGTGAGCGAGCGATTGCCCAAGACGCTTCGCATAGTGTCACTTTTGCATGAGGATTGCCTTTTACGCTTTTTGTACTTTTTTTTTGCCTGCACTCTCGTGGTTGCCGGGTGCTACGCCAGCCCAAGAGGCAAGGTGATCTGCGGATGGAAATTGCTCCATATCGGCCCCGATTTCTGCAAGGAGTGCTGCAGCTGTTCGTTCGCTAACACCTGGAATGGTCTGAAGCAGTTCGTACTCCGTACGATAGGGCTCCAAGTGATCGTTAATTTCGGCTTCCAACCGAGCAATGGACTTCTCTAAGTATTCGATATGCTCCCAACAATCTTTAATCAATCGAATTTGATGCGGGGTCATCGTGCCAAAAAGAGAGTCAGTAACTTCACTTTTTTTGTTCTTGATCGAACCCTTGACGCTCGCTTCAACATCTTCCGCGTCAACGTAACCTTTTTCGATTAAGCGTTGCAACAAACTGCGCCCGGATACACCGAATACGTCTGAGATGACACTGCCTAGCTTGACGTTACCTGCTTCAAGATACTTCTGGATTCGGTTTTTCTCCGCTGTTAGGGAGCCGATTCGTTTTTTTCGAAGTCGGCAGAGGTCCCGTAGCTCCCTTAAGTCCTCGGATGGCACAAAGCTGGGCTCAATTAGACCGACTCGAAGCAGCTTCGCGATCCATTCGGCATCACAAACATCCGTCTTGCGGCCAGGAACATTCTTAATGCGCTGCGCATTCGCCAGTACGACGGTGAAGTAGCCTTCAAGGATGTTGTAGACAGGTTTCCAATAGATTCCCGTGCTCTCCATTGCGATGTGTGTAACGCCTTGGGACTCCAGGTACTTAAGCAGTTCGAAAAGATGTTTGGTCATCGTTCCAAAGGTTCGGATCTCGCTGTGGGCCTCCCCCGCAGCATCTGTGGTCATCACACAAACGACGATTGTCTCTTGGTGAACGTCCATTCCAGCACAGCGTTCAAGCAATACTTCCATCTTGGCTTCCCTCCATAACTGAAATACATGACGGCGGATGAATTCGAGCTTGAGCATTTTTCTGTTCGCGGTTCTCTGATTGGGCATACAGAGCCAGCACAGGTTTGTACACAGAACTCATCCTCAACAGTTTATTTGTCGGGGTTACACCACCATTAAAAAGAACGTGTTTCGCGTCATGTAGTAGCAGTATGGGAAATAGGTCCGACCACTAAACCCTCGCTATTTTCATGCTAGGTTTGCGAACGAGAGTTCATGAATGTTTATTTTCATCGATATGGCAAGGAAGCTGCCGTACGCTGTTATATTGCTTATTAATGTGACGAAAGGGGAGGAAGCGGTTATGGCGATAAAGATTCAAGAGGATTGGGCAGCATTGCTGCATGACGAGATTAGGCAGCCCTATTTCAAGCAGCTATGGGGATGGCTGAAGCAGGAGTATGAGCGTACGGTGGTATATCCGCCATTCGATCTTATCTTCTCTGCGCTCCATTATACTTCGTATGCGGACACAAAAGTGGTTATCGTTGGACAAGACCCGTATCATGGACCTGGACAGGCGCATGGACTGAGCTTCTCTGTGCAGCCGGGCGTCCGCATTCCGCCCTCGCTCGTGAACATGCTGAAGGAGAGCGCAAGCGATATCGGCACGACGATGCCGCAGCATGGCTGCCTCATACCTTGGGCGAAGCAGGGCGTGCTGATGCTAAATACGGTGCTGACCGTGCGCCAGGGGCAAGCGGCATCCCATCGCGGCATGGGGTGGGAGCGATTCACCGATCGCATTATTCAGCTGTTGAATGAGCGGGAGCAGCCGGTTGTCTTCGTGCTGTGGGGATCCTTTGCCCAAGCGAAGCAATCCATGATCGATACGAGACGGCACGGCATCGTCAAAGGCCCGCATCCAAGCCCGCTGTCGGCGCACCGCGGCTTTTTTGGGAGCCGCCCGTTCTCGCAAGTTAATGAATGGCTGCGCTCATGCGGAGAAACCGAGATCAATTGGCAGCTTCCTCCCGTTTCCGATATGGCTGTGGAAGAATTGCCGCAAATGGATAAGAACGCCTAGAGTTGACGGAAGCCCTCTGTCTGTGCAGGTCCCGAAACCCAACGGACAGAGCGGCTTCCCTCCATACCGGCCGGGGCTCAGCGGCCTTATGGAAGGAACTGACGGGGCAGGTACGAATAATTTGTTGACAAGAGCACTTCCCGATGATAAGATATGTCTATCGATGTGTTCTGATAGCTCAGTAGGGAGAGCACCATCTTGACAGGGTGGGGGTCGGCGGTTCGAGCCCGTCTCAGAACACCATACTGTTACTGACGACGTCCTTGAATTTTCAAGGGCTTTTTTATATTTTCTATCCTTCTAGCCGCGCTCAAGCCTCCCGGTAATACTCATATATTAGCAGTGATATTTTAAGGTGGGGTTTCTTCAACAACGCAGGAAAGTGAAATCCTTGGGTCTGTCTCTTATGCTCAGTATCCCAATAACGCAGGAAAGTGGAATACACCATCTGCCCTTATCCACTGCAAAGGAAGGTGGTTGTTGGGCGTATAGCTGGGACGAATGGTTCGGTGTAAGGCTCCGTGGAAACCTGACTCATTGGGAGAATGAGCTTAAATCAATTAATGTAAGGATGTTGTCCAGAGGCAATGGGGAATTAGTAATTTGCTAGAAACGGTCGTACTGAGCCAAAGGGAGAATATACAAAAGAACTGGAGAAGGGCCTGCTGTGTCGACGGGAGGATGAACAAAAGGAACGGGAAACGGGGCGAGCGAAAGAACTAAAAGACCGCCTTACTGCAATAGTTCTCTCCAAAATCATGCACCAGGGTTATGGGTCTGGGAAGACGTAATCAGAAAACATAAGCGAAGGGGAGAATATTTAAAAAAGACGGAGAGCGGCTTTTGAACACGGCGAGGGTAAGTAAAGATGGGTTCAGATACTAGGCCGTTCGAGAGCGAATGGAACGGGGCGGTATTCGGGTGTTCAGGTTTAAAAGCACAGGGTTCAGGGGAAAATGCCAATAGTGATTTTTCACGTTGCGGAGCATTCGGAGGGATTACGGATGAATAATCGCATGCAGTGGCTGGTCTTTATGGCTGCGATGGTGAGTATCCTATTGGTTGCTGTCGGCTGTACCGCGTGGGCTCGCGGCGCCGCTCCCTTGCCGCAGCCGGATCGTCTAGGACCGTCTTCACCCGTGATTCAACTGGATGTGTACGGTACCGGCGTCCCGGCCCGTGTATACTCGCCATAACTTGACAGAAGGCCTTGTTCCGGTCCAGAAATTCACTTTCTGCGGCGCTGGAACAAGGCCGTTATTGTGATGATTAGGGCTTCGCGACGGCGCCGCCTCCCTGCTCTTCTTCACGGGCTTGATCGGTATCAAGGAATGTCGTCTCCTCTTCCCATCTGCGGGAGTAAGCCTTCTTGGTGACGAACAGACATAGCCAAATGGTTAGAATGAAGAAAATGACCGATACAATAATGGTGACCATTATTGAATTCAATGCGTTCCCTCCTTCAAATCACTGTGAGATGGATCACATCTAACTATACATGAAATCTAATTTTTTGTATAATGATATCTTATCTAAAACCGAAAAATTGTGCACAATTTTGACAAATGGTTGACAAGGAAGGTGCAGCAATGGCAGCAGAAGTGATTGAAGTGAAAACCGAAGGACAGCTTCAGCAATGTTTGGAGATTCGCAAGGAAGTATTTGTGGAAGAGCAGCAGGTGCCGCTAGAAGAAGAAATTGATGAGTTGGATAACCTGGACGCGGAAAGCAATCATATTCTTATCACGGTAGACGGACAAGTCGCGGCGACCGGTCGTATTAAATGGTTGGACGAGACGACAGCGAAAATGCAGCGCATCGCTGTATTGAAGCCGTTCCGGGGGAGCGGGATCGGCCGTTCGCTCATGGTTGCGCTCGAGCAGCTTGCCCGTTCCATGGGAGCGGAGAAGAGCGTGCTGGACGGGCAGTGCCAGGCAGAAGGATTTTACCACTCGCTTGGCTATACGACTGTGTCGGAAGAGCCATTCTACGATGCCGGCATTCTGCATGTCCGTATGGAGAAGAAGTTATAATATTCCCCAGTTCTCCGGGCAAGCTAAGATAGTCTGCTTGATGCAGAACATCTTCTTCAGGAGGCGAGCGAATGGACAACCGAGAGACGATCGTGGCAGTGCAGAAAAATGGGGATGGCGATTTGACCGCATTCCAGACAAGCACGGGAAGACAGCTGTCCTACGAACAAGCTCTGAATGAGGTTCAGGCGGGGAATATTGCCGGAGTCAATGTCTTCAAAGGCAGAGACGGAGGGATGTATCTGCGCGGGGACGCAGACGGAGACCCGACGAATAATTTGGATAATCTGCCGCTGTTCTGACAGGAGGAATGGCCCGGCAATAGATCACCGGCAAGCGGTGCGCGGTAGCGCTGCTTGCCGTTGCTGTGTCTGCTAGTGAACCTCCATCTGTTCTTGCTGCTTCACGAACCTCATTCGCCCGGTCCGGCCATCGAAGTCCTCCCGTTCGTCCCCATAATGCATCAGCCACAATCTCTCCTGAATGAAATCCGGCAGGGTGAGCAGATCGTCAAGCCCCGCGTGTACTTCGGCTTTACCGCGCAATTGGCAATCGTGGAAGATGGTCGTTACGCCTTGCTCTTGAACGAGCCAACGGAGCAGATCTGGCTGGAACTGCATGTCTGCGCTGTAGAAGAATGTGTCATTGAATAAAAACGAAAAGCTTCGTTTCCCGGGAATATGCGGGGTCTCCAGCAGCTTCACCTTCAAGCCGGGCAGCAGCTCCGAAGTCTGCCCAGGCTCTAACGGTTGCACCTCGAAGGCATCCTCCAGGCAAGTCAAGCCTTCTTGCGTCAACCCGCCCTTGAGCGTATGCTCCCAGAGCGGAGCAACGAGCGGGGCGGCGATGAACATCTTCGGCTTGCGATGGTATCGGAATTTCATCTGGAAAGCGTATTCCTCCAGCCCGCCCACGTGATCGCCATGTATATGGCTGATCAGGACGCCGTCCAATTCATCGAAGGATACGCCCAATTGGTATAGCGCATGGGGGGCAGTGATGCCGCAGTCCACGAGCAGCTTGCCGATGTTCGTATATATTAACGCATTATTATTGAAATATTTTTTGGCGAAGGCACTTCCTGTGCCAATCATTTGTATGCGCAGTGTCATCCAATCCCTCCGTCACGGTTCATCAACAAATTGTCGGCATGATTTTGCTTTTACTCTAACACCTGCATCGGGAATTCACAAGTCAACGAGCGGGCGGAGACAGAGCATGCGGAAACGCCGCGCCGCAAAAAACACCGGAAGCGAAAGGTTTTTTCCGCAACTCTCTATGCTTAGCTGAGTATAACTTAACAACTAAGCAGTTGGAGGTATCGCGATGACAAGCAGAAGAAGAATCGCAGCACTGGCTCTGCTCGGTACCATCATGAGCGGAATGTTCGCAACGGTACAAGTCTCGGCGCAAGAGGCAGCATCGACGGCTACAGTAGGAGAAAAAGTACAGGTCGTCGTCAACGGGAGCACGGTTCAGGACGGGGGGCTTATGGTCGATGGACGAGCGTTTTTGTCCGTTCGCCAATTGAGTGACACGCTGCAGGCGTTCGTCACATGGGATGATGCCAATAAAAAAGTCATTATCGAGAAGCCTAACGTAGATATCCTTTTATCCAAAGACAATTCCCCGTTCGGAAAAGTTCAGACGGGTAAAGCTTCGTTTTCCATATTTGCGCAAGTCGATAATTTTCCTTCTTCCTTAGAGGCCGTAAAATTTACGATTACCGACCCGAAAGGGAATGCGACGGAGATTCAGCAGTTTAACGTCGAGGACAAAAAAGATGACCCTCTCTGGCTGCGTACGGACGATTTCAAGTATGATTTCAAGTCGAAGGGCGACTACCTGATCTCTTGCTATCTCAAGCAAAAGGATGGGGAATTTACACTGGTGTCGCAGAAGAAACTGCCGGCCATCTGATTGCGCACATCCCATTCGTTTCACTAATATGTGAACTTATGAACGGATCATCCGCCGCCTACATACGTGACATCGCTCCTGCTTCGTTGACCTGCCCTTCAGAAAGTGGTACGATACGGAAGTGTAACCAACACATTACCTGAAAACAAAGGAGATTCACGCATGAGCGAACATCAACATAACCATGACCATGACTGTGGCTGCGGACATGATCACGAACATGACGAATTGGTCGTCACACTCGTAGATGAAGAAGGAAATGAGATCGATATGGCTCTCGTTGAGACGTTCAATGTAGGCGAGCAAGTATACGCTCTGTTGCTGGAACGCAACAATCCGGAAGCGGATGGCATCATTGTGCGCGTGGACGAAGAGGATGAAGATATGGTTCTGAATCCGATTGAAGACGACGAGGAATGGGAGCGCGTCCAGCAAGCCTACGATCAACTGGTTGCTTCCCAGGAAGACTAATCTGAGCAATGCAGGTCTTCATCGGCAGGCCCGGTGAAGACCATGAAGCTCCGAGCGGCCGCTCGGAGCTTTTTGCTGCTATCACGTTTGTAATCTGCCGTTGTTGCTCGGAATTATTTCCGCGGATTGAAGTACATGGTCCGGCCGTTGAACAAGGTCAACTCAGCCTTCCATTTCTTCGCTAAATATTTGCACAGCTCGTTGCCTTTTGCTTTGTCGCCATGGGTCGCTCCTTCCGGGAGGACCACCTGCACGCGGGAACGGGGCGGATCTCCCTCCTTCGTCCCGGTGCCGAACACGATATAATGATATTGGGGAGAGGTCCCCTTCAGGTAGAACCAATGCTCTTCCTGTTCGGGCTTCGTCTCGATCGTATACGGGAACGCGGCGTCGGCGTATTCCCATCCCAATTGCTCTCCGGTCAAGCTGGTCTGGTGTTGGTAACTGAGGAGCTGTTCTTTCAGTTCATCCAGTGTGACGGATGGTACGGCCGATCCTTCCACAAATGTAATGAATGCGCTTTGGCTCATCCTTCCACCTCCATGCAACCTCGGATCATCCTCATCATATCATCGCGCCCATCCGTTGGCAATATTTTCATGACGCATCAGAGACAGCCGATCTGCTCCTGTAGATACAGGACAAGCCGCCCATAGCTGGGCGGCTGCTCCTTTAAAAGATCGCGGTTTCTTCCACGATGACTTTGACGTATTCTATATTCCGATCTTCCGGACCCTTGACCGGCAATCCGATGTCGACGTGGTCCCGAATGTAATCGATATTTTGCTGCGAAATGACCTCGCCCGGCAGGAGAATCGGAATTCCGGGCGGATAAACATAAATAAACTCGGCAATAATGCGTCCAGCAGACTCCTTGAACGGGACGACTTCCGTGTCGGCGTAGAACGCATCCCGCGGAATGAGCGAGAGCTGCGGGATTTCCGGTATTTTAACGATAAGCTCTTGCACCTCGTTCTTCTCGAAATGCGTTGCGGACAGCTCCCGCAGAGCTTCTAGAAGCGTCTCTATCGTTTCCCTGGAATCGCCCGGCGTCACGAGGCACAAAATATTGTACATATCGCTGAGCTCGACTTCGAGCTGGTAATGATCCCGGAGCCAATTTTCGGTCTCGTAGCCCGTGATGCCAAGGTGGCGCACGTGAATGGTCAGCTTGGTCGGATCGAAGTCATAGGTCGCTTCGCCCCCAAGAATGTCCTCCCCGAAGCAGTACAAGCCCGGAATCCCGTTGATCTTCACTCTCGCTTCCTCGGCCAGTTCAATGGTGTGCTCCGCGATCGCGTGGCCGTTCAGGGCCAGATTGCGGCGGGACGTATCCAGTGAAGCGAGCAGCAAGTAAGAAGTCGAGGTCGTTGTGAGCATGCTGAATATGGTCTGGACCCGGTACGGATTGACGAGCCCGTTCTTGACATTGACATTGAGAACCGAGCTCTGGGTCATGGAGCCTCCCAGCTTGTGGACGCTGGTCGCCGCCATATCCGCGCCCGCTTCCATCGCCGATATCGGCAGCTTCTCATGGAAGTGGATCAGGACGCCGTGGGCTTCATCGACCAGCACCGGCACGCCGTAGGAATGGGCCAGATCGACAATCTCCTTCAAATTGGCGCAAATGCCAAAATAGGTTGGATTGATGACCAGGACCGCCTTCGCATCCGGGTGCTTCTCCAGCGCCCGGCGGACCGATCGGGTCGTGATGCCGTGATCGATGCCGAGATTGGCGTCCCTTGCCGGCGATACGAACACCGGGCGCGCCCCGGCGAAAATAATGGCCGTCATAATCGATTTATGGATATTGCGAGGCACGATAATTTTGTCGCCGGGTGAACAGACGGACATAATCATCGTCATGATGGCCCCGCTTGTGCCCTGTACGCTGAAAAACGTATAATCTGCGCCAAAGGCATCCGCAGCCAAGGCTTGCGCTTCGGCGATGACGGCTGTCGGCTGGTGCAGATCGTCCAGCGGAGCAATGTTGATCAAATCTATGGAGAAGGCATTTTCTCCGAGGAAATCCCGGAATTCGGCATCGCTGCCGGCGCCTTTTTTGTGTCCCGGAATATGAAATTGAACCGGATTCCGGGCGGCATGCTCCTTCAAAGCGGTAAAAAGAGGCGTCCGATGGTGGTTCATCGCCGTAATCACAACCTTTCTTGCTGAAAATGCAGACATGTCTGCGCACCTTGACGCAAACAATGATAAGTTTAACAAAAACGTTTCGGAATGCAAGCAGTTTTTCGGGACCTCGCAAGAGTGTGACATTTGTCGCATTTTAGTCATTTTCGGTGATATCCAATTATGTTAGGATGAACGTATACATAGGAGGGAACTGTGTCATGAAAAAACAAATGACTGTCGTCGTGCTCATGCTGATGATGGTATTTATCGGATTCGGCATCGTCATTCCGGTTCTGCCGATGATGATTACCGATGCAGGCGCGAACGAAGTGCATCTGGGGCTGATGCTCTCGCTGTATTCGCTCGTATCCTTTATTCTGTCCCCATTCTGGGGAGCGCTATCAGAAAAAGTAGGAAGACGCCCGATCATCCTCATCGGAACGCTCGGCTTCAGCGCCAGTTACGCACTGTTCGGATTGGCCGACGGCTTGCTGTGGATGATGTATGCCTCGCGCTTGCTCGGAGGCTTGTTCTCCGGTGCGGTGACGGCCGTCATCGTCGCATACGTTGCCGACATTACGCCGCCGGAGCGGCGGACGAAGGGAATGGCGATGGTCGGCATGGCGATTGGCCTTGGCTTCACGTTCGGGCCTGCATTCGGCGGCATCATCAGCAAGCTCGGACATAACGCGCCCTTTTTTGCCGCATCGGCCTTGACGCTGCTGACCTGCTTGCTCGGCTTTGCTCTGCTGCAGGAATCGCTGCCGAAGGAGAAGCGGATGCAGCCGCGGGAGGCGGCGCCTTCCCGCTGGACGGCCTTTACCGGCATGATGAAATATTTGTATGTGCTGTCCTTCTTCGTGACCTTTACGCTTGCCGGGCTGGAGTCCACCTTGCTCTATTTCCAGGCGGTTCGCATTCCGGATATTACGGCTGTGGACATCGGCTTCATGTTCTTCTACTGCGGCCTCGCCGGCGCGCTTGTGCAGGGCGGAATCGTCAGACGTTATATTAAGAACGGAGCGGAAAAGAAGACGATCGGCGCCGGGCTGGTCATTTCCGCGCTCGGCTTTTTTCTCCTGCTGCTGTCATCGAATATGGTGAACGCGACGATATTTTTATGCGTCTTCGGAATCGGCAACGCGCTGATCCGGCCATGCGTCACATCCCTCATCACACAGAAGACGACAGTCAGCCAGGGGGTCGCTTCGGGCCTCAATTCATCGATGGACAGCTTCGGCCGCATCGCCGGTCCGCTGCTGGCCGTGGCCATCTTCAAATGGAACGCCAATCTGCCTTATATTGTTGGCGGCATTCTATGCCTGGCGGCCATCGGCCTGCTCGTTCGCTTCTCGGTGGCGGAACGGGCGAAGGCTACGGCCGGAACTTCCATTTAGTCCCTCTATCCTGGACGGCTCATAAGCTTGGACGCAAGGATAAAATAAGGGTGATTCTCCCGCAGAAGCGCGGGCGAATCACCCTTTTGTCTATCCGGTTCGCCGTGGCGCCGAGCTGGCGAAGTCGGGCTGAAGCTACGCTTCCAGGGCCAGCTTGTACAGCGGCATTAGCGCCGTCAGCGTGCGGCGGGCCAGCGCCATGAACGCTTCGCCGTCGGACAGCATCGGATCGCGGGCTGCGATGTTCCGCCCAACGAGCCATTCCGCCTGCTTGACGTCGCGGAAGCGGACAAGCATCTTCTTCAATTCCTCATCGGTGATATCGCCAAGACGGACATTATCTTTTTTCATATGATCCATCGAGATCACGAAATCGGCCGGCACAAGCGAGCGGAACCGCTTCGTATCGTTCAGCATCATGCTCGCGATATTGCGCTTGTTCGCCACTTCATAGATGAAGGCCAGCCAGATGAACACATGGTCATCGAACAATCCGACCTGGAAATGGGGCAGCGACTTGTAGCCGCACTTGTTCGGACCGATGGCAAGCCACGTGTCCTTCGGCGGATTCACAGTGCGCCGGGCATGCTTCGCAATATGTAAAAACATCTCTTGACCGCTCTGCACAGCGGCATCGCCGACAAGCTCTTCGCCTATCGCTCGGAACTTGGGCTGGATCTGTTCGCGGATTCCTTCCATGCGGGCTTCCAGTCCTTCGATAAGGAAAACCTGGAAGTCGGTTGCGTTAAATCCGGTAAATGAAATGCTCATCGTTATCGTTCCTTTCGTGCCGTTGTAAGCCGATTATACCATAATCCGCACCAACTTGAGCGGCGCGAGCAATTCGAGTCAATAACCAAGTTACCGAATCATATGATGGAGTATACGATATCGTAAGTCCAGCGGTATGATGTCAAGTCCCTGATTGATGAGAATTGGAAAATTTCCTTGGCGTGCAGCAGGATCAATCCCAAAAAAGGCATCACCAAACTAGACCCAGTCGAAAATTAAGTAAAATACCATAATTTAACTGGGAATTAGAGAAGAAAATTCTTGAGCCAAGGCATTATTGCTCTGTCGGCTTCACCTTCCTTCTGGGCGTATAGAGTTGGTCGTTGCGTAGCAGCACATCGACCAGACGCACAAGTTTTCTTGCCGTTAAGACGAGGGCACGTTTGTGTTGATGCTTAGGGACTTCATTGAATTTCTTCCGGTAGTACTCCCCGAATTCCGGGTCGCGGTTTTTTACCGAGTTGGCAGCTTCAACAAGGTAGTAGCGAAGGAATCGGTTGCCGGAACGAATGCGCTTTGTATCTTCCGCCTCGAAGGAGCCGGATTGGTGCTTGCGCCACGTCAGACCCGCATACTTGGCCAAGGCGGCTTGATCCGTGAAGCGGTCGATGTCGCCGATCTCGGCCAGGATGCCTGCGGCATAGACCCGATCAATGCCCGGAATGGAACGGAGGCACTGGCTGCTGGAAATGCCGTCTAAAATGCGCTCAATCGCCTTGTCGAGCTCTTTAAGCTGACTCTGGATGCTCCGGATCGACTGAATTGAGGTGCCCAGCACCAAATCAATGGAATCCTCGACAACCTTCGAGAGACGGTACGAGGCCCGAGCCGCCTTTTGAATACAGCGGGCGACGTGTTCGGGATCGGGGAAACGATTTCTCCCCTTGTCCTTGAGATAGTCAGCCAAACGGGCGACATCCATATTCGCCATCTCATCCAGACTATACTTTTCCGAGAGCATTTCCATGATGGCATGGCCGAACACGGAACTGTCCACCTCCGCGCGAAAAGCATTGCACTTGTAGAACAGATTTTGCAAAAAGTATTGCTTCTCGCGGGTAAGGTTGTGTACGAGATGGAATCGCATGCGAGTGAGCCGCTGCAAGGCGATGTACTGTTCCTGCATCACGATAGTCGTCGTGAGTCTGCCAAAACGCAGGCGGTCTGCAATGATCCAGGCATCGATGCGATCGGTTTTGTCCAGGTCGGCATAAGCGTCTTTGAATTTGTTAATCAGCTTCGGATTAATGGTGAACACCTTGGCATTCAATTGTTGAAGGGCCTCATCTTCATGCAAGTACATGGCTGGATGCCAGCTGTAGACGGATGTGGCTTCAAGCCCGATATGAACCTCAGAGCAGGCTGTCTTGACCGCAGCAGAAATGATGCGATCCCGCAAGTAAGAGGCGCCGTGCAGATTGTTGGTGGTCTTGAAGGTCTCCAGGGTGTCGCCATCCGATTTCATCAAACAGGCTTCCAGTTCTTCGGAACTGACGTCAATACCGACAAAAAGCTTCAAGAGAATTCCTCCTTTCTATAAGGGATTCAGGGAACGGACTCTCCGGACTGTCTCCGGCGCACTCGCCGATCAATCACCCTCGCATATGAGAACACGCTTCGGTTCATGAGCTGCCCCGACGCTGCTACAGTCGGGCATGAGTTGCCGAAGGGAACAGCCAGCGGGTAAGAAGTGCAAGCGAGTACCGGAGAAACAGACTTAAAAAGTAGATTGGACTACAGGAGGGAGACGAATTTCCCCGAATGGAACCCTAAGTTCCATTGTCCAGAGACATTCCGGAAAGTCCAGTCCCCATATTAATTTTCAATGTGCAAGCTGGAAATTTTGAAGGCATTCTATGTTCCTATAAAGGACTGGAAAAAGACTCAAAACTGCCTTCAGGAAATACTATACGAGGAGGGATTGCCGTTAACCGCAGTGATGAGGTCGAATACCGCAATCTGGAGCTGCGCTTTGACCGCCGGCAAATCCAAAACCTCATTCGGGATCTGATACAGGAGGGATATTCCTTGTATTGGAGCGAGAATGAGACATTGTTTATCGTGTCTATCCGAACGGGGCGGAAGCTGGTCAAATTGCGTTTTCAACGCTTGCAGGATCGGTTCAAGCTGGTGGGCGACTATACGATACGCGACGAGAAATTATCGGAGTTCATGGAGCGAATGATCGGGCATGTCCGCGGCCATGCGGTCGTGCGCCGGTGCAAGGACAGACAGGTGCTGGTCGAAAATATTATGTTCGGGGAACGGATTCGCCTCGTGGAAATATGCGGACCCGAGCAGCGGGTGCTGTATCAGAAGCGGCCCATTATAACAATAGAGGAGATGGCGGAGGCCTTCGCGTCCACGCAGGCGGAGGAGCGGATAGGCGAGCTTCGGCTTGAGATTGATTATGCCCTGACGGAATTGCATGAGGCGATGCGAACGAATGATGCGGAGAAGGCGGCAGAGTGCAATAATAGACTCGAGCTTCTGCGCCGGGAAATGATTCAGCTCGAATGGTAAGGATGCGCTGGAGCCTTCGGCGGCCGGAAACCCAATACCCATATACACCCTTCCTTCCGCAAGATTTATGTCGGGCGGAATGTTGCAGGGTGTATTCCTGTGCGGTACAATAGGCGTAATGTTACGCAATATCAAATTATAGATAAAGGGTGGAAGGACCATATGACGAAGAATCAAATCGGTGTCATCGGCCTTGCCGTAATGGGCAAAAACTTGGCGCTTAATATCGAAAGCCGCGGGTTCGCCGTATCTGTCTACAACCGTTCGCGCGAGAAGACGGATGCGCTTCTGCAAGAGGCGGCAGGCAAGCAGTTGACGGGTACATATACCATTGAAGAATTCGTGGACTCCCTGGCTGTGCCGCGCAAGATCCTGATTATGGTTCAAGCGGGACAAGCTACGGATGCGACGATCGAACAGCTTCTGCCTCATCTGGATCAAGGGGATATTATTATTGACGGCGGGAATGCCCACTTCCCGGACACTCAGCGCCGCAGCAAATATTTAGAAGAAAAAGGCATCCGCTTCATCGGAGCGGGCGTATCCGGCGGGGAAGAAGGCGCGCTCAAGGGGCCTGCGATTATGCCAGGCGGCCAGGAGAGTGCTTACAAGCTGGTAGAGCCGATTCTGACCTCCATCTCGGCCAAGGTGAACGGAGATCCTTGCTGCACGTATATCGGTCCGGACGGAGCGGGCCACTATGTGAAGATGGTTCACAACGGCATCGAGTACGGCGACATGCAGCTGATCTGCGAAGCTTACCATCTGTTGACGACGGTGCTTGGCGTCGATACGAAGGAGCTTCATTCGATCTTCACCGAGTGGAATAACGGGGAGCTTGACAGCTACCTGATTGAGATTACGGCCGACATCTTCTCGAAGTATGATGAAGAGACTGGCAAGCCGATGGTGGACGTCATTCTTGACTCCGCCGGGCAAAAGGGCACGGGCAAATGGACAAGCCAAAGCGCGCTCGATCTTGGCGTGCCGCTGTCGATGATTACGGAATCGGTATTTTCCCGCTTCCTGTCCGCCTTGAAGGAAGAGCGCGTCGCCGCGAGCAAGGTGCTGCAAGGTCCGGCGACCAAGCCGTTCGCGGGCGACAAGGCCGAATTTATCGAGAATGTGCGCAAGGCGCTCTATGCGAGCAAGATCGTATCGTACGCGCAGGGCTTCGCCCAAATGCGCGCCGCATCCGACGAGTTCGGCTGGAACTTGCGTTACGGCGATATCGCCATGATCTTCCGCGGCGGCTGCATCATCCGCTCCCGCTTCCTGCATAACATCAAGGAAGCGTATGACCGGGAGCCGGAGCTGAAAAATCTGCTGCTCGATCCTTATTTCAAAAATATTGTGGAAACCTATCAGGATGCTTGGCGTCAAGTGGTTGCCACGGCTGTCGCTTACGGCGTGCCGGTGCCGGGCTTCGCGAGCGCGCTCGCTTACTTCGACAGCTACCGCACAGAGCGGCTGCCTGCGAACCTGCTTCAAGCCCAGCGCGATTACTTCGGCGCCCATACGTTCAAGCGCGTCGATAAGGAAGGCACCTTCCACTATAACTGGTTGTCCGAATAAGGCATCATAACGCCGGGCCCGCGTGGGCCCGGCGTTATTTACGGATGGCCTTCCTGGTCCAGAAGCCCGTATGTGGCTTCGGCCAAATATTGGCGGATATGTTCCGATTTCTCGCTGAAGCTTGCACCGCGAATGAGAAGCAGGGAGATTTCAGCGAAATAGCGGAAATTTTGCAGAATCCGTTCCGGTCCGAGACGGGCCCAGGCTTCATCCTTCTCGGTAAGCTTGCTTTTGACGACGTTCAATACCCACACGATGTCTTCTCTGCACAGAGGATGCTGCGTGTCCATAATTCGTGCCATACGGGCGGATACGCTGCGCTGTGCGGAATGGGAATCCGGGGAGGGCAAGGTGGACATGCCGATTCACTCCTACGCGGCCTCATCGCTGCCGGCGATGCTTGTACCTTCTTATCAGGCAACAGGCATCGCACCCGCTCAAGGCGCACAACATTCTTATAATCATCATCTTTATGTCGAAGGCGGCGTTTTTATACATGGCGCCATTGTCGAACGGAAGACTCGTATGCTATCATATGGGAAGTTTACGCCAGCAGGACGGGGGATACCAGCATGAGCAACCGCTCGATTGTACTTATCGGATTTATGGGAACCGGCAAATCAACCGTCGGGGCACGGTTGGCCGAACGGTTAAAGCTTCGCTTCCGCGATCTGGACGAGGAGATTGTCTGCCAGACGGGACAGTCGATTCCCGAGATTTTCGCGGCGCGGGGGGAGGCTTATTTCCGGGAACAGGAGGGACGAATTCTCTCTCTGCTGCTGGAAGAGGAGGTTCCTCAGATTATCGCTACCGGCGGCGGGGCCGTCTTGAGGGAAGAGAACCGGAAGCTTATGAAGGAGCAGGCCACCGTGATTCATCTGACGGCAGAGGAGGCGACGATCGTGGAGCGGGTCCGCCAGGACCGCAACCGTCCGCTGCTGCAGGGCGATGTGGAGGAGCGGGTTCGGCGCTTGATGGCGGAGCGCCGCGGGCTGTACGATTTCGCTCATCTGTGCGTGCCGACGGACAGCGAGTCCGTGGAACAATTGTGCGCCCGAATCCTCGCTTATATGGAACGGAATTAGTCCTCGGATTCCAGCTCGGCCCAGGAGAGCATGCCGCCTTCCAGGTTCACGGCATTGTCCCTGCCAAGGTGCTGCACATATTCGCACACACGCTCGCTGCGGTAGCCGCTGCGGCAGATGAAGATGGTCTCTTCTGCCGGATCGATCTCTTGAAGCCGTTCCGGAATCTCGTTCATCGGAATATGCTTGGCGCCGGGAATCATGCCTAGGGCAACTTCCTCATTCTCGCGCACATCGATCATGTTTAACGCTTCGCCGCGCTGCAGCCGGATTTTCAGCTCCGCGGCATCAATCGTCTTGATGGGTGTCATTCGGGAACAAGCATCCTTTCACCATGGGATTTTTTGAGTCGTCCCGGCTCATGGAGCCAGGCGCTCAGTGAATATTATCATTATTATACGTTTAAATTTAAAGGAGTGGAAGCGCATGGACGTTATCGTAAGGCCGACATCCCGGCTGCAAGGTGAAATTCAGGCATTGTCATCCAAAAATTATACGACCCGGTATTTGCTTGCCGCCGGATTGGCGGAAGGGACGAGCACGATATATTATCCGGCCCACAGTGAAGATAGCGATGCCATGCGCCGCTGTCTGCGCGATCTTGGCGCGGTGCTGGAGGAGGACGACGAGAAGCTGGTCATTACGGGCTTCGGACGCCGTCCGCAGCTGGCGGATCCGGCACATGAACTGAATGTGGGCAATGCCGGAGCGGTGCTGCGGTTTTTGATGGCCGTCGCCGCCTTGCTGCCGGAGGTGAATTTCATCAATGCTTATCCGGACTCGCTTGGGAAGCGGCCGCATGACGATCTGATTGCGGCGCTTACGCAGATGGGCGTGGAAGTGTCGCATCGGGAGGGCAAGCTGCCGATCACCATTCGCGGAGGCGAGCCGAAGGGCGGACATATCCGCGTATCGGGAAGCGTCAGCTCGCAGTTCCTTAGCGCTCTGCTCTTCCTCACTCCGCTGCTGAGCGAGGACAGCGTCATCGAGGTCGTGGACGATCTCAAATCCAAGGTTGTCGTCGGCCAGACGCTGGAGGTGCTGGCTCAGGCGGGCATTCGCATCGACGCCCGCGAAGATTTGATGTATTTCCGGGTGCCGGGCAACCAAAGCTATGAAGCGAAGACCTATGTCGTGCAGGGGGATTATCCGGGCTCGGCCGCGGTGCTGGCGGCGGCGGCCGTCGTTCCTTCCGACATCGTCGTCAAAGGCTTGACCGAGGACAGCAAGCAGGGAGAGCGCGCGATTGTCGACGTGCTGCGCATGATGAACGTGCCGCTGGAGCATGCGGACGCGACGGTTCGCATTCAGGGCGGCGGTCCGTTGAAGGCGGTGGAGTTCGACGGAGACGCGGCGACCGATGCCGTGCTCGCGATGGTGGCGGCCGCCGTCTTCGCCGATGGAACCTCGCGCTTCTACAATGTAGAGAACTTGCGGTACAAGGAATGCGACCGCATCACCGACTATGTGGCCGAGCTGCGCAAGGCCGGCGCGGATGTGGAGGAGCGGCAGGCGGAGATTATCGTGCACGGGAAGCCGCAAGGCGTAGCCGGCGGCGTCGAGATCAACGCGCATTACGATCACCGGGTCATTATGGCGCTCACGGTGGTCGGGCTGCGTGCGCAGCAGCCGCTTCGCATTCGCGACGCCCATCATGTCGCCAAATCGTATCCTCGATATTTTGACCATTTGCGGGCATTGGGCGCGCAGGTGGAATGGGTGGAAGGATAATTGCTCCCATCCCGCTTAGGACAGTAAAAGGAGTGTATGCAAATGAGCTATGAGCACCCGCCCCAAGAAGAGATCCGCAAGCTGCTGAACGAGAGCAGCACGATAGCCGTGGTCGGTCTGTCCGATGACCCGACACGGGTATCCTATATGGTCGCCGAAGCGATGCAAAAGAAGGGCTATCGGATCATTCCGGTTAACCCGAAGGCGGACAAGATTCTTGGCGAGACTTGCAACCCCTCGCTGAAGGACGTGCCGGTTCCGATCGATATCGTGAACGTGTTCCGCCGCAGCGAATATTGCGCCGACGTTGCGCGGGAGGCGGCGGAGGTCAAGGCGAAGGCCCTATGGCTGCAGCAGGGGATCGTCAATGAAGAAGCAGCGCGTATCGCCGCGGACAACGGCATGTTCTGTGTCATGGACTTGTGCATCAAAGTGCTGGATTCGATTCTGCTCCCGCATGGGAAGACCGAATCTTAGCCCATACCGGGCAGCGGCGCCGGGGGTTCTCGTCTGATGACGAACGGGAACTCCCGGCTTCTGCCTTTTTTTTCTGTGAAAATCCAAACGCACTCATGAACGATTATCGTCTTTAAAAAGCAGCAATTTTCTGAGAAATGACCATAAGATGCCCGGTCCACCTTCTTTGAAGGGGCCTTGTTTAAAATCGCTATGTTTCGTCAATGCTGTAAGGTTAGTTGATCTGCATGAGTGGTGCTTGTGGTCCACCTTCGATGTAAATTTGTTTGTTCTTCAGCATGTGGTAAGCAATGATAAGTATCTTACGTGAAATGGCAATGCAAGCTTTTTTCTTTCCTCGTCGTGAAGCAATCTTCCAGAACTTTGTTGCCAAGACCGTGTTTCGTGAGCGAGCGATTGCCCAAGACGCTTCGCATAGTGTCACTTTTGCATGAGGATTGCCTTTTACGCTTTTTGTACTTTTTTTTTGCCTGCACTCTCGTGGCTGCCGGGTGCTACGCCAGCCCAAGAGGCAAGGTGATCTGCGGATGGAAATTGCTCCATATCGGCCCCGATTTCTGCAAGGAGTGCTGCAGCTGTTCGTTCGCTAACACCTGGAATGGTCTGAAGCAGTTCGTACTCCGTCCGATAGGGCTCCAAGTGATCGTTAATTTCGGCTTCCAACCGAGCAATGGACTTCTCTAAGTATTCGATATGCTCCCAACAATCTTTAATCAATCGAATTTGATGCGGGGTCATCGTGCCAAAAAGAGAGTCAGTAACTTCACTTTTTTTGTTCTTGATCGAACCCTTGACGCTCGCTTCAACATCTTCCGCGTCAACGTAACCTTTTTCGATTAAGCGTTGCAACAAACTGCGCCCGGATACACCGAATACGTCTGAGATGACACTGCCTAGCTTGACGTTACCTGCTTCAAGATACTTCTGGATTCGGTTTTTCTCCGCTGTTAGGGAGCCGATTCGTTTTTTTCGAAGTCGGCAGAGGTCCCGTAGCTCCCTTAAGTCCTCGGATGGCACAAAGCTGGGCTCAATTAGACCGACTCGAAGCAGCTTCGCGATCCATTCGGCATCACAAACATCCGTCTTGCGGCCAGGAACATTCTTAATGCGCTGCGCATTCGCCAGTACGACGGTGAAGTAGCCTTCAAGGATGTTGTAGACAGGTTTCCAATAGATTCCCGTGCTCTCCATTGCGATGTGTGTAACGCCTTGGGACTCCAGGTACTTAAGCAGTTCGAAAAGATGTTTGGTCATCGTTCCAAAGGTTCGGATCTCGCTGTGGGCCTCCCCCGCAGCATCTGTGGTCATCACACAAACGACGATTGTCTCTTGGTGAACGTCCATTCCAGCACAGCGTTCAAGCAATACTTCCATCTTGGCTTCCCTCCATAACTGAAATACATGACGGCGGATGAATTCGAGCTTGAGCATTTTTCTGTTCGCGGTTCTCTGATTGGGCATACAGAGCCAGCACAGGTTTGTACACAGAACTCATCCTCAACAGTTTATTTGTCGGGGTTACACCACCATTAAAAAGAACGTGTTTCGCGTCATGTAGTAGCAGTATGGGAAATAGGTCCGACCACTAAACCCTCGCTATTTTCATGCTAGGTTTGCGAACGAGAGTTCATGAATGTTTATTTTGACAAAGCTCCGCGAAGCCCTTACCATTCTTGGTAGAAGGAGAGGATGTCCTTGAATCAGTTAGGGATTCTTCAGCAGTTATCGCGGGCGCTTATGCAGCCGCTGATCGCGCTGCCTGCGGCGGCGCTGGCGCTGGCGTTCGGCCATCTTCTGACGGGCGCGGGCTTCCAGGATACGGCCGCGCTGTTCGAGCTGACCGGCCGGACGATTTTTTATGTGCTGCCCTACATTTTCGCGCTCGGGGTTGCGCTTGGCCTGGCCAATAATGCCGGAGTCGCCGCCTTGTCGGCGCTGCTCGGCATCTTTATTTTCCGCCAGCTGCTGAATCAATGGAGCGGCTCGGCCTTCGAGCCGACCGTATTGAACGGCATCATCTTCGGGATATTGGCGGGACTCGTCCATCAACGCTTCAAGGATGTGCGCTTTCCGGAATATTTGCAATTTTTCGGAGGCCAGCGATTTACGGTGCTCCTTACGACCCTGTGCTCGATCGCCCTTTCCTGGGTGATGATTATGCTGGCTCCCTTCATGCAGCAAGGCATACAGTTTTTGGGGCAGGAAATATTAGCTATGGGCGGATTCGGCGTCTTTTTGTATGGCGTTCTGCATCGGCTTCTGGTCGCATTCGGCCTTCATCACCTCCTGAATAATCTGTATTGGTTCCAGGTAGGCACATTTACCGATGCCGAAGGGATGACGTACAGCGGCGATTTGCCCCGTTTTTTTGCGGGAGATCCGGCGGCGGGCGTATATATGGCCGGTCTGTATCCGATTATGATGTTCGCGCTGCCCGCCGTGGCGCTGGCCATTGTCCATGAATCGCGGGAGGACCTGCGCCCCAAGGTGCGCAAGACGTATATGACGGCGGCCTTGGTCTCGCTGTTGACGGGAATTACCGAGCCGATTGAGTTCGCGTTCCTGTTCGCGGCGCCGTACCTGTTCATCGTCCATGCGCTGTTGAGCGGGGCCGCGATGTGGATTACGGCTGAAATTGGCGTGCGGCACGGCTTCTCGTTCTCGGCCGGAGCGATCGATTATGTCGTCAATTTTCACCAGTCGAAGGGAGCGCTGTGGATTATCCCGATCGGCATCGCGTTCGCGCTCATCTATTACGTCGTATTCCGCTTCGCCATCCAGAAGTTCCAGATTCCGACCCCAGGCCGGGTCGAAGGCTCCCTGCTTGACGATATGGCAAGCGACCTGCTGCACCGGGTGCCGCTCATCATGCAGGCGCTCGGCGGAAAGGATAATATTGCCGACATTCAGGCCTGCATTACCCGGCTCAGGCTTCGCGTCAACAATGACAAGCTGGTCGATCGCCATACGCTCCGCAAGCTTGGAGCGGCGGGCGTCATTCGTCTGGGCGGGGGGCATCTGCAGGTCGTCTTCGGCACCTATTCGGAGCTGATCAAGGATGAGATGGTCAAGCGGCTGCAGCGCAACTCGAAGCAAGTCTGGTTTGTCGCTCCGGTGCAAGGGAAGATGATCCCGATTGAAGAAGTGCCGGATCGCATTTTCGCGCAAAAGCTTGTCGGACAAGGAGTCGCCTTCTTGCCCGACAAAGGCGAGCTCGTCTCGCCCGTACATGGCCGAGTGCGCCATGTCTATCCTACTATGCACGCGCTAGGCATCGAGACGCCGGAAGGGTTGGAAGTCCTCCTTCACATCGGAATCGAGACGTCATCGTTGAATGGCGCCGGTTTTCAGGCAGTTGTACAGGAAGGTGATGAAGTGAGACCGGGACAGCTTATGATTAAATTCGACTACAACGAAGTGAAGAAGCGCTGCGCATCGGTGGCGACCCCGATGGTCATTACGAATTCGGATGCGGTCGCTTCCTGGAGCTTCGCGCCGTTCGCGGCGGTCAAAAGGGGGCAGACTTCCGTCATGTCGGTGGTCCTGAAGGAGCATGCTAACGGGGGTGGTAGACGATGACGCAGAAGGTGCAGGGAATCGGGGCTTCCAGCGGGATCGCCATCGGCAAGGCGTTCGTGCTTCCGACATGGGAATGGGACGTGCCTGAGGAAAAGATGGATCCGTCCGATCTGGCCCGCGAATTCGAGCGGCTGTATGAAGGGATCCGTTCGTCGAAGGATGAGATCGAGTTCATTAAGAGCGAGATTCGCGAGATGGTCGGAAATGAAGAGTCCTCCATATTTGACGCGCATCTGGCCATATTGGACGATCCGATTTTTATGAATGAGATTCAAGGCATCATCCAGCGGCAGTACAAGGCGGCCGAAGTGGCGGTCAAGGAGGCAATCGATCACTTCGTCACGATGTTCGACTTGCTGGACGATGAATATATGAAGGAGCGGGCGCTGGATATCAAGGATGTCGGCAACCGCCTGCTCAAGCATTTGCTGGGCGCGCCGGAGATAACGCTGCCGACCGACACGCAGCCGTATATTCTGGTCGCGAAGGAGCTGTCGCCGTCGCAGCTCGTCCATCTCAATCCGAAAAATGTGCTCGGGATCGTCATGCTGTTGGGGGGAAAGACGTCCCATTCGGCGATTATGGCCCGGGCGCTCGGCATTCCGCTCGTGCTCGGACTGGAGGGCAAAATTACAAGGCCGGTCCAGACCGGCGATCTGGTCATCGTGGACGGGGAGCATGGCATCGTCCATATCGAGCCGCCGGAGCAGGTCGTGAAGCAGTACGAGGCCCGGCATGAAGCGTATGCGCGGGAGATGGACGAGCTGAAGAAGCTGGTCAAGCTTCCTGCCGTCACTCAGGATGGCCTGACCATCAGCTTGTCGGCCAATATCAGCTCCACGCGCGAGCTGGAGATCGCCGATCAGAACGGGGCAGAGGGCGTCGGGCTGTTCCGGACGGAATTCATGTATATGGATCGTTCGTATCCGCCGTCCGAAGCCGAGCAATTGACGGTCTACCGGGATGCGGCCGAGCATTACAAAGACTCGCAGGTCATTATCCGCACGCTCGATATCGGCGGCGACAAGCCGATGGAATATTTGAATCTTCCGGAAGAGGATAATCCGTTCCTCGGCTACCGGGCGATTCGCATCTGCCTCGACCAGCAGGAGCTGTTCAAGTCTCAGCTCCGCGCCATTCTCCGGGCGAGCGCGTCAGGACCGATCGCGATTATGATCCCGATGATCTCGTCCGTGGAGGAGATTATCGCGGCCAAGGCGGTGCTGGAAGAGGCGAAGGCGGAGCTGCGGGACGAAGGGCTGCCATTTGACGAGAAGCTGCCTGTAGGCATTATGATAGAGGTTCCGGCTGCGGCCCTGATCGCCGATCGCCTGGCGGAAGAGGTGGACTTCTTCAGCATCGGCACGAACGATCTGGTGCAGTATACCCTTGCCGTCGACCGGATGAACGAACAGATTGCGCATATGTATGATCCGTTCCATCCGGCGGTGCTGCGTCTCATCCGCCATACGATCGAGGCGGCCAAGGCGCGCGGCATCGGCATCAGCGTCTGCGGCGAGATGGCGGGGGACACGCGGGCGGTGCCGCTCTGGATCGCGCTGGGCGTCACCAAGCTGAGCATGTCCTCGCGCTTCATTCCGCGGGTGAAGGCGGCGATCCACCGCGCGACCCGAACCGGGAGCGAGCAGCTGGCGGAACGCATTTTCGCGGCCCGCTCCAAGGCCGAGATCGATGAGCTGATCGAACGGCATTTTACGTCGTGACCTCAATTCGGTAAGGCCTCCCGGCCTCTTCCTATGGAGAGGATCTGTCTCCAAACCAGAACAGGCATGGTCCCCGGATAACGGGGCCATGCCTGAGATTGAAGACAAACTCCGGCGAAATACTGCAACCGAGGGCGTACCTTTCATTTTTATCCACATTTACAAATTAGGAGATGGGCGGCCGGTTTTCCATGTCCCGCAAATCATCCGGATTCGGAGAGATCCGCATGAACCCCGCCAAAATTCGGTGGTACGGTTACAACGGGAGCCGTAGCGGAGCGGCCAGTTCGGCGTGAAGCACCTTCTCGATATAGTCATGCGGATAGAAATGAAGCGGAATGAAGTCCGGCAAAGACGGTGCTGCGGAGAACCCAAATAATTCAGCATTCAACCGCAGCGAGCCAATGGCGATGATCCGCCCGGGCGCGCCGATGCGCAGACGCTCCAAGACGCCGTTCAAGGTCTGATAGGCTCGGTTCGCCAATACGTCTTTCTATATTCTTCTGTCGTTCCCGGCCAGAACGTCTGAAGCTCCGGGTCATTCACTCCGCCTAAGCTGCAGTATCACCCACCACTCTCGTTCCTTGCTCCACAAAAGCTGCAACATTTCTCGCACCACTGATTATCTTACTCTACCAATCCTGCAAGAATGCAGCAATTCTATTGACACGAGGTTGCGAAAAATAGGATTGCTGCAAAAATACAGCAATTCCTCTACGGCAAGGCGTAGAGAGCGTTTAAAGTGGCGAAATGCTGCAGTTTTCAGAGTGTTGAGAAAGTCTATGTTAATTACCCATTCACCGCGTTAATTTGGTATAATGTTCTTATCATAATCCATGGAAAGCGCGGTGTTTGTATGCTTTACACGAATGATCCCAACCCACAACTGGACTATGAACTGGTTTGTCTTGAGCATATGGTTGCCCCTGATCACTTGCTTCGTCATATCGATAAACATATTGATTTTACCTTTATTTTGGACCTTGTGCGTCCTTACTACAGCGAGTCGAACGGCCGACCATCTGTGGATCCCATTGTGTTCTTTAAAATGCTGCTGATCGGCTACTTGTATAACATTCGCTCAGAGCGAGAACTGGAGCGAGTCGTCAACGATTCCCTGGCTTTTCGGTGGTTCTTACGGCTCGGGCTTTCCGGCAAAGCGCCTGACCATTCGATCTTTAGCTGGAACCGGAAAAATCGGTTTAAGGATACTACCGTCTTCCAAGATATCTTCGATAATATCGTTCAGCAGGCGATTCAGCACAACATGGTGGGAGGGCGGCTGCTCTTTACCGACTCCACGCATATCAAGGCAAATGCCAATAACGGACGGTACGAGAAACGAGAAGTCACTTGTACGCCTTATGAATATCTCCAAGAGCTGGAGCAAGCCGTGAATGAGGATCGGGTCGCTTTTGGAAAAAAGCCACTGCCTCCCAAAGAGGAGGCCGAAACCAAGGAACAAAAAGTTAGCTTAACAGATCCGGATAGCGGAAACCTGAATCGGGATGGAAAACCGGAAGGGTTTCATTATTTAGATCACCGCACCGTAGATCATAAATACAACGTGATTACGGACTGCTACGTTACGCCTGGAAATGTGAATGATTCGGTTGTTTATGTGGATCGTCTACTACATCAAATAGAGAAGTTTGGCTGGGAAAAGTCGCTGGAGGCCGTTGCACTCGACTCTGGTTACATGACGGCCTATGTTTGTTACCGTACGAACAAATTAAACATCACGGCAGTTATTCCAGAGCGTTCGACCCGTGAACACGGTGTATTTCCCAAAGAGAAATTTCATTATGATGCAGAAAAGAATGTTTTTATCTGTCCAAACCAGCAAGAACTCACGTACCGCACCACAACACGAAAAGGATTCAGAGATTATAAATCCGATCCCAAACAATGCGCTGCCTGTCCATTATTGAGCAAGTGTAACGAGAACAAAAATAAACAACGCACCATACAACGGCATATCTGGGAAGAACACAAAGAGAAAGTAGTTCAAAACTTCCAGAGTGAGAGCGGAAAAGCCGTTTATGCCCTACGCGCCCAAACCATTGAGCGAAGTTTCGCGGATGCCAAAGTGCTCCATGGACTTCGCTATTGCCGGTTTCGGGGAAGAGACAAGGTGCAGGAGCAAGTGCTAATGACAGCCACTGCACAGAACATAAAAAAGATAGCCACACATCTCGCCAGAAGGGTGGGGTAAAGCAAAGACCCCATCCCCCCTCCATTCTCTCTCACCAAACACCACTTTTTCCCAGCAAAATGATATTACAATGATATTACTTCGTAAAAAACAGGGGTTTTCCAACAGCCTGAAAAGTACATGATGTTCATCGATTTTTGTCTTTTATCGATTGGATAGTCAGAAATTGATGCTGTTTTGCAGGATTCCCTGTAACGGAGTACACGTCATAAAGGAAAAGTGTAGTTTTGCAGTTTTTCGGCGAGTCGAGCTTTGAGAATCAAGGGGGGCTGTCTCACTGTAGTGAAATACTACTTTTGGGACACCCCTTTTTTCTTTACTGCGAATCTCGGAAAAAAACTCCGTTTCTGTCTGCATTTGTAGAAGCATGTCAGATTTTTTCTGGTATAATGTTGAAAAAGAAGTTTCTCCCTATATATTTTGTATATGGCATCATAACGGCGATAGGTGAGGAGAGATAAGATGAGACGACTGCAGGCGGGGATGTGGGGACCATTTGCGGCCAAGCGTTGGCACGAGCCGGCGCGCGGGCCGATTAACGGCATGGAGGTCTGCATGCTGCGTGATGAGCAGGAAGTGCAAGCGGTTCAGGATTTCTGCGCCCGCCATCAGCTTCACTATGGCGTGCATGGGCCCATCCTCGATTCCCTTGGCTATCCATTGCCGAAGCTGAACGCGGTCTGCCCGGAGGAGCGGGCGGAGGCGATGGCGCGGATGGAGGCGGAGGTTGAACTGGCTTCCCGATACGGCGCGGCTTGATGTATCGAAGCGGGTGTTCCCCGAAGAAGGGAACTTCCACCATCATTTGCCGGTGCTGCCTGAGCAGAATGGCGACGGCCGTTACGGTGAAGCCTTTGGGTATTTGGAAGCGCTGGCAAGCCGCAATCCTGCGTTCCATGTGACCTTCGAGCATCGGGCCGAACTGGCGAGCATGGAGGAGTTGGACGCAATCTATGAGCGGGTCGCGCTTTTGCTGTCGCGTACGACGGGGCATACTGACACCCCCTGTCGGAATATAATGCGAATATGAAGGGCCATTTGGTAGAGGGAGATGTCGAAGAAGAGATCTGCGGAAGTCTGCTGGCCGTCGTGTTGAATCTGATCGGGGAGTTGTGGATCGGCCCTTTTCGCAGGAGCGGTTATTATGGCAAACAGACAGCGCATCTGAGCAAGCCTGCCTACGTGGTGTTCTTGCTTGCCGTGGTGCTGTCGATTATTGGGGTTGCGCTGCTGTATGCGCCGTAACCTGGAATGGATACATCATTATGAATAGGGAGAAGTAGTCTATGTGGGCGACCAATGCAAGTTGGGTATGGCTAAGCTTTTATTCGGTGTTCGGGATTAGTCTGGCGGCCAGTGCCTTCAGCCTGATCATCCGCAAAAGGGTCGGGATATCGCTGGCGCATATCGTCATTTTGGTGACGGGATTTACGGTATTCTTCCTGAATGCGATGGGCCGAGGCGAAGGCATGACAGAGCTGCATTATTTCTGGAATGGTCTGAAGGAAGGCGCGTTATGGGCGATCTATGTGCTGATCAGCGCCCTTTTCTCGATCTATTGGTGGTATGGGTTTATCTCCTCCTATCGGGACAAGGGGTAGCGTCTGGGCGTGAATCGATCGCCGGCGATGCTCCCGGGAAGGTTGCTCCGGTCTGAGTAGATATACATAACGGCATCGGGATAGGCAGAAGTGTCACTCTTTCTGAACGGCAAATGGAATGCTGGCGCAGTCTTGACTCTCACACCATGTGCGGAGGAATTGGCCCGTTTGTTTCAGCTATGCGCCGGCTTTCCCGGCAGCGGGGATCCGGCATGCGCGGAGGAAGCCATCGCTTTTTATGAGCGTAAGCTTCGTATATTCGCCGTCAGAAGCAGCTTCTGGATAAGGCGGAGCGAGACATCCGCGGCATGCTTGCACATTGGGCGTCCGCCCGGACGTACGCCCCGTCGGACGGAGGGGAACAGAGCCCATGTTGAGGCTTGATCATGTGACTTTGGCTGTTCGCGATGTGGATGAGGCAGTCGAACAGATAAGCAGCACAACCGGAGCACGGTTTACCGGCAAGGTGGAGGCATTTCCCGGCGCGAAGGCGCAGGTCGCCTATTTTGGCGCCGGATTTCTTGAAGTGATCGCGGGAACGGAGCCGGACAAGCTGCGGACGACGCAGTTGGGACGCGCCTTGCGGCGTTCGCCGAGAGCCGGGAAGGCATTTTTGGCGTAGCGCTGGAGATCACCGGCGGCATGGCCGCCTTCGTTGAGGAAGCGAAAAAGCGAGGCGTCGCTTACGTGGGACCTTGGCGGCAGCAAGCTCCATTGGCGGACGGCTCGTTCATCCCATTCGGAACGGCCTTCATCCGCCAGGATATGCCGTGGCTGATTGAATATGAACGGTCCCGGACATGGGACAGCCCGCTGCGGTTATGCGGAGTGGATGTGGCCGCCGCCGATCCGCTTGCGCAGGTGAGCCAATACCGTCAGGCGTACCGGCTGCCGGAGCCTGCTTCCATCGGAGCGTCCGCCTATGAATGGGAGCTCGCCCGGGGAATGATTCGCCTGTTGCCGCAGAAGAAGGGGCCGGCCGGCTTCGCGTCGGTCATGATCGCGGATGAGGAGCGGGAATACCGGATTGGCTTTATGCCGGAATCCGGTATGGAGATTGCCGTATCCGCCTTGGGGACGAAGCGGTGATGCTTGCGGATGGGGCTCGGAGGAACCTGGCGAACCTGGCGATGGGTGTCCGGCAGACGGTACTTTACTGCATCGTCAATTTCGGGTATAATATGGAATAATTACGCTCTCATCGCAGAGCATGAACAGGAGGTGAGGCAGGAGATGAACCGCAGCGTCGCAACGATTCGCATTAGCCAATTGCCTATGGCATTATTTGGCATTACCCATGCTGCAGTGGTCAACGGGATAGGTGTGTCCATTTTTGCGAATACGAATGTGACGAATTGGCGTGAAGACTCTCCTGCCTTGACCTGAACGGGTATGATTTGACCTAAGGCTGCGGGGATGTTTCCCTGCAGTCTTTTTTTGTTCCGGTCCGGGAAGAGCGCGCGCCCGGAGGAGGACGTTGACCATGGTAATTCATTTGTGGCATGTGAAGAAATATTATGGGGCCGAGCTGGTGCTCTCTGATGTGTCGTTCGAGATTGGGGAAACGGAGAAGGTCGGCCTGATCGGACGGAACGGCACGGGCAAGACGACGGTACTGCGGCTGCTGGACAGAGCTTCGGTTCCTGACGAGGGAGAACTGTTCATCCGCAAAGGCGCGACGGTCGGCCTGCTCGCCCAGGTGCCGTCGGCCGGGGACGGAGCGACCGTCTATGATGCGCTGGCCGAAGGCTTTGAACAGGTGAGGTGCTGGGAACGCGAGATGAAGGAGCTGGAGGTGAAGATGTCCGATCCTTCCGTCTGCGCGGACGAACGGGCCATGCAGCTCCTGCTGAACCAGTACGGACAGATTATGGAGCGGTTCGAGCAAGCGGGGGGCTATGAGATGGAGGCTTCGATTCGGCGGGTGGCCGCTGGCATGGGGATTGGCGCCGGGCAGTTCGGGCGGCCGTTCGCCTCGCTCTCGGGCGGAGAGAAGACGAAGGTCGGCCTCGCGGCTCTGCTGCTGAAGCGGCCGGATATTCTGCTGCTTGACGAGCCGACGAACCATCTCGATATGGCGGCGATCGAATGGCTGGAGACGTTCCTCGGGTCTTATCCCGGCGTCGTGGTCGTCGTGTCCCATGACCGGTATTTCCTCGATCGGGTCGTCGGCAAGATTATCGAGATCGAAGACGGCGAAGCCTTCGTCTACCATACGGATTATTCCGGCTACCAGAAGGAAAAAGAGGAGCGTCTGCTCCAGCAATTTGCCGATTATCAGGAGCAGCAGAAGAAGATCAAAAAGATGCAGGAGACGATCAAGCAGCTGATCGAATGGGGCAACCGCGCCAATCCGCCGAACCCTGGCTTCCACCGCCGGGCGGCCTCGATGCAGAAAGCGCTGGACCGTATGGTCAAGATTAAGCGCCCGATTCTGGAACGGCGCGCGATGGACCTGACGCTGACGCAGGAGGACCGCTCCGGCAAGCAGGTGATCCTGCTGGATCGCGTCTCCAAATCGTTCGGCGAGCGGAAGCTGCTGCGCGCGACGAGCGCGCTGCTGCTGTACGGCGAGCGCGTCGCCTTGATGGGCGGCAACGGCGCGGGCAAAAGCACGCTGATGAAGATGATTATCGGCGGGATTCCTTACGACGAGGGCGAGATTCGGCTTGGCTCCCGCGTGGACATCGGCTATCTGGCCCAGGAGGAAGCCCCGCCGCCAGACGATTCCACTGTGCTGCGTTATTTCTGCGACGCCTTGGCGATGGAAGAAGGGGAAGCGCGGGGCGAACTGGCCCGCTTCCTGTTCTATGGCTCCGACGTGTTCAAGCGGGTGTCCCAGTTGTCCGGCGGCGAATGGAGCCGGCTGCGCCTGGCGCTGCTGATGTACCGGAAGCCGAACCTGCTGCTCCTTGACGAGCCGACCAACCATTTGGATATCGACTCGCGGGAGGCGCTGGAGGAAGCCTTGGATTCGTTCCCCGGCACGCTGCTTGTCATCTCGCATGACCGCTACTTCATGAATCGTGTCGTGCAGAAGCTGTGGCTGCTGGAGCAGGCGGAGCTGACCGTTCATCTCGGCAATTACGAGGAATGCCGGGAGAAGCTGCAGGCGCTGCTGCAGAGCTCCGCCGCGGCGGCGATCCCGGCAGAGCCGGAGCGGCCGCAGGTTGATCGGAAGCCGGCGGAACGGAAGGCAGGCTCCAAGCCTCCCAAGCCGGCAAGGCGGTGGGAGGAGGAGATTGCGGCGGCCGAGGAGCGGCTGCGCCTGCTGGAGGAGGAGATGGCCCGGCTGTCCGCAAGCCCGGCGGAGGAGGCGGAATGTCCCAAGCTGCTGAGTGAGCAGTCCCGGCTGCGGCAGAAGCTGGATGAGCTGTACCGCGAGTGGATGGAAGCGGAGGAATCGTTAGACTAAGCAAAAGGAAGGATATCGGGCAAAATGGAGAGCGGCTGGTCCCTCTTCCCCCGATCCTTCCTTTTTGTTTTTACAGGGGAAATGGCAGTTCCTTCACCCTGAGCATGCGGGCGTACACGAAGAGCTGTCCTTTGTGATGAATCTCGTGATCGATGACGAGCCGGACGAGCTTGCTGCGCGGCCCGTCCAGATTCGGGAATGGCGAATGGTAGACCGTCTCCAGATCTTCAGCGGTCAAGGTCCTGAATATCCCGGCCGTGCTCGCGGTCCACTCTTGCACGATGCGGCGCACTTCCTTCATCGATGGGCACTCGACGGTCGGCGGCATGCCGATCTGTCCCTCTCCCGTCTTGGCCAGCCTGATAAACATATCGGCGGAAGCGCCGATATGCTGAGCCAGTGCGCTTACCGTCATCGCCCCGTCCCACGGCGCGAAGTTGGCGTGTTGGTCCGGAATGGCCAGCAACAGCTTTTCCAGTATCGTCCGCTGCTTCATCCACGCCTCCAGCAATGCTTCCGTCTGCTGCATTCTCATTCACCCTCCATAATCATTTGATTTGCGACCTATTCTATCACTTGCTAACATGGGAACTATAGCAGAATATCATGAATTGGTCTTGTAAAAATGCGACAAATTCGACAAATGCGATGCGCGAATACCGAGTTTTATTTTGCAACGGGAGCGTGAACGATGGATACGAAGCCGAACCGCGAGCCGGACGTCAGAGGCATGCTGTATGCCGCAGCCGGCGAACAGAAATTCCGCATTACCCGCCATCTGCCGGCGCCTGATCTTCGTCATGCCGTCAAGCACTATTGGATGATTGCCTGGGATTTGCGAGGCCAGCCGCCCTATGTGCAGGAGGTGCTTCAGCATCCCGGGGTGAACCTGGTGTTCGAGCGGGATAACACGGCCGTGTACGGCATTGTGAGCGGAAGATCCCAGCGTGTGCTTGAAGGGCAGGGACGGGTAGCCGGGGTGCTCTTCCAGCCTGGGGGATTTTATCCCTTGTACCGCGAGCCGATGTCCCGCCTCGCCGGACGAACGCTGCCCTTCCGCGACGTGTTCGGGACGGACAGCGGCCCGATGGAGCAAGCGTTGTTCACGCTAGAGGACGGAGAGGCGATGAGCCGCATCATTGACGGGTTCCTGCGCGAACGGCTGCCGGAAGCGGATGACAACGTGAAGCTCGTCAACCGGATCATCGAGACGGTCGTGGACAGCCGGGACATTACCCGCGTCCAGGAGCTGGCGGAGCGGTTCTCGCTTCATACGCGCTCGCTGCAGCGCTTGTTCCTGCACTATGTCGGCGTATCGCCGAAATGGGTCATCCAGCGCAGCCGCATTCACGAGGCGGCAGGGATGGCGGCCGCCGGCGCCGTGCCGGATTGGGCTGCCCTGGCGGCGGATCTGGGCTATCACGATCAGGCCCATTTCATCAAGGATTTCAAGGCATTCGTCGGCGTGTCGCCGGAGGAGTACGCCAGGAAGCTCCGCCATCCGGAGCAGAGATGAGCAAGAGAGATGACATAGCTGTACGGAGGGATGGAGGAGTTGTCGAGTTCCTGGGGCAGCGATGGCGGGTCATCTATATGGGATATTGAGCAAAAGGCCCCGTGTATGCCTGACCGCATAGAATATTAAGCAAAAGGCCGAGATATGAGAGCAAGAGAGACGACATAGCTCTACGGAGCAGACACTGAGAGCAAGAGGGTGAGCTAGCTATAGCGTGAGGATGGGGGTGTCTCACAGGCACTGCAAAATGATGGAGATGACGAGGTAACAGAGAATGCGGATGCGGGAAAAACGGCGGTGCAAACTGGTGGAAGATGGATGAAGCAGTGAAATGCTGCGTGGATGCATCAATTTCTGCTCTTTAAGCCGCTACTTGATGAAATTCCTGCAAAATTACATGATGTTCATCGATTTTTGTCTTTTATCGATTGGATAGCCAGAAATTGATGCCGTTTTGCAGGATTCCCTGTAACGGAGTACACGTCATAAAGGAAAGCTGCAGTTTTGCAGTCTTCGGCGAGTCGAGCTTTGAGAATCAGGGGGGGGCTGTCTCACTGTAGTGAAATACTACTTTTGGGACACCCCCATCAGGGTACCTGACTCATCTGATCTATCAGACTCATCTGGTTCATCTGGTTCATCTGGTTTAACGGGAGTTCATCTCTTGGCATGCCCAATAATACTGTAAAACTGCAGGATTAGGATACCCGAGTCAATGCCGAAATGGGATTCCTGCAAAACTCAGGCTGTTGGAAAACCCCTGTTTTTTACGAAGTAATATCAATGTAATATCATTTCGCTGGGAAAAAGTGGTGTTTGATGAGAGAGAATGGAGGGGGGATGGGGTCTTTGCTTTACCCCGCCCTTCTGGCGAGATGTGTGGCTATCTTTTTTATGTTCTGTGCAGTGGCTGTCATTAGCACTTGCTCCTGCACCTTGTCTCTTCCCCGAAACCGGCAATAGCGAAGTCCATGGAGCACTTTGGCATCCGCGAAACTTCGCTCAATGGTTTGGGCGCGTAGGGCATAAACGGCTTTTCCGCTCTCACTCTGGAAGTTTTGAACTACTTTCTCTTTGTGTTCTTCCCAGATATGCCGTTGTATGGTGCGTTGTTTATTTTTGTTCTCGTTACACTTGCTCAATAATGGACAGGCAGCGCATTGTTTGGGATCGGATTTATAATCTCTGAATCCTTTTCGTGTTGTGGTGCGGTACGTGAGTTCTTGCTGGTTTGGACAGATAAAAACATTCTTTTCTGCATCATAATGAAATTTCTCTTTGGGAAATACACCGTGTTCACGGGTCGAACGCTCTGGAATAACTGCCGTGATGTTTAATTTGTTCGTACGGTAACAAACATAGGCCGTCATGTAACCAGAGTCGAGTGCAACGGCCTCCAGCGACTTTTCCCAGCCAAACTCCTCTATTTGATGTAGTAGACGATCCACATAAACAACCGAATCATTCACATTTCCAGGCGTAACGTAGCAGTCCGTAATCACGTTGTATTTATGATCTACGGTGCGGTGATCTAAATAATGAAACCCTTCCGGTTTTCCATCCCGATTCAGGTTTCCGCTATCCGGATCTGTTAAGCTAACTTTTTGTTCCTTGGTTTCGGCCTCCTCTTTGGGAGGCAGTGGCTTTTTTCCAAAAGCGACCCGATCCTCATTCACGGCTTGCTCCAGCTCTTGGAGATATTCATAAGGCGTACAAGTGACTTCTCGTTTCTCGTACCGTCCGTTATTGGCATTTGCCTTGATATGCGTGGAGTCGGTAAAGAGCAGCCGCCCTCCCACCATGTTGTGCTGAATCGCCTGCTGAACGATATTATCGAAGATATCTTGGAAGACGGTAGTATCCTTAAACCGATTTTTCCGGTTCCAGCTAAAGATCGAATGGTCAGGCGCTTTGCCGGAAAGCCCGAGCCGTAAGAACCACCGAAAAGCCAGGGAATCGTTGACGACTCGCTCCAGTTCTCGCTCTGAGCGAATGTTATACAAGTAGCCGATCAGCAGCATTTTAAAGAACACAATGGGATCCACAGATGGTCGGCCGTTCGACTCGCTGTAGTAAGGACGCACAAGGTCCAAAATAAAGGTAAAATCAATATGTTTATCGATATGACGAAGCAAGTGATCAGGGGCAACCATATGCTCAAGACAAACCAGTTCATAGTCCAGTTGTGGGTTGGGATCATTCGTGTAAAGCATACAAACACCGCGCTTTCCATGGATTATGATAAGAATATTATACCAAATTAACGCGGTGAATGGGTGATTAACATAGACTTTCTCAACACTCTGAAAACTGCAGGAATTTTAGTCTTATCGATTAAAAATAAGAGAAATTCAGCGAAAAAGACACTAGCGTTGCATAGAACCTGACATGAAGAAGACTTTAAACTCCAGATACGGAACTAATAATCATTATTTATATATATTTACAGTTTCTTTTTTCCTAGCAAAGCCAAAAGTCGATCTCCTACTAAACCATAGGAACATGTTACCATCAAATGTTAATATGCCATTATTACCTATTTAATCACCACTTTAACGGTCTTACATTGCTTTGGGTGTTTTCGTGGTCGACCACCCTTTCGTTTCTTCCGCCTGCCCTTCGAGTGCTTGGTTGGTTTGCGGTGCAGTGCCATCAAAAATTGATCCCACGTTTTATTCATATAGACCCGAAGCAGCTTTAGAAATGACCATAGCGTTTGAGTGGTGTCAGCCTCCTTCCGGACCAACATGACTAAACCATATGCGATGAAGGCTAAAAAAATCTGGTTCCATACTGCCTCTGGATGGAAACTGTACAAATGGACTAAGCTCATATGTTGCTTCATCCATTTAAAGAATAATTCAATCATCCAGCGGCGCCGATAAATCTCGCAGATTTGGGCTGCGGACTTATCCCAGACATTCGTAAGCACACGGTACTGGCGGTTCTTCTCATCGGTATACTCCACTAACCGGAGCTGGGCTTCTATCACATGGCCTTCTTCATCCTTGTAGCTCACGATCACGTCAGCATCACGCACCACAGGCGTCGTTTCATCGATCTCGTGCTCGCAGATGATCGCCGTCTTGTTGCTTTTCTTAATGCGTGCCACGAAGCGTAGATTATCATCCAGCCACTGCTTATAGTGACCATATGTGATGTACCCGCGATCCAAAACATGAATGGCATCTTTATCGATCACCAGATCCAAAGCCACTTCGCTGTCAGCAACGCCTCGTGTGGAACAAACAATGTTTTCGGGATAGACGGTATCCGGGTCGCAAACAGCAAGTTTGGTGTGGATCTTTACCCCGTTGCTGTGTTTGGAGCAGTAGGCCCATTTTCCAGCGACATCAGGGAGTGTAAGTACCGTTGAATCGACAATGCTCAGTTTCCCGATGCCGGGGATACCCTGCTTCGGATAAAGTTGTTGCAAACGTTGTGTCACTTGAATCCATAGCTGCTGCAACACCGGTAAAGGCAACGCTCTGAGTGTACGTACGAGTTGGGAAGCGCTAATGGATTTCAAGTGGATCGCCTGCTGCAGCTGTTCGTTCGCACGCAACGCGTTGCAGATATCTTCGAGGTCCGTGCGTTTATTCAATTGAGCATCAATGAGTAGTTTGATCGCTCTCACGAGTGTAAACTTTCGTCGATAATTGAAGATTGGGAATTCGTCGTCCGAGAGCTGAATCAAATTTAGGCATTTACAAATGACGGTCTGATCTGGTATATTACCCATGGTCTTTTCTCCTTTTGGTGAGGGAATGGGTAACATGCCTATCCTTCAACATTAGGAGATTTTTTTATGAGTTACCAGATATAATCGATCAATAAATTGAAGAAAAAGTAATTAATGAGAAATATATTTTTCATGTCAGGTTTGGTGCAAGGCTAGTGCGAAAAAGATGCATCTACACAGGAATTTCATAAAATATAAGCTCAAACGCCTGAAATTGCTGCAGCTACGCAGCATTTTTGGGAGATCCCTCATCCCGGTGGAAGCCGCGCCCCCGAAGCGGTATCGGAGCGCATCCCTCCTGCTATCTGTTCCATGGCTAGCGCGGCCCTTGCCCTCCGTGTTCCAGAAATGGCTGAATCTTCGGGAATACGTTCAGCGCCGTCCGGTAGAATACATCTTCGTGATGCTCCGCCGGGATCAGCTCCCGCACGAACCGGATGTAAGCCTCCAGGGGAGCGAGCGGCCAGTAGGTGCCGAACAGCAGCTTGTCGTAATGATCGCAATAGGTTACGGCATGCCGCAGATGAGCGAAGAACAGCGGCGAGTCCTTGAGCCGGTCGCAATTGGCGGTGTCGCCGACCATGAGGCCGGACAGATCGGCGAAGACGTTCCGGTTCTTGTAGACGACTTCCGCTCCGTCCAGCACCCAGGGATCGCCGAAGTGCGCCATCATGAAGTTGACGTTCCGGTGCGTGACGGCCACCTCGTCGATCGTCAACGGATGCGAATATTTGAGCAGCCCGCGCTCCGAGTACGTATCGCCCGTATGGAACACGACCGGGACGCGATAGGCGGCGGCCAGCTCATAGACCGGCTGATAGACGCTATCGCAGGCATAGAAGGGGTAATAACCCAGATAGATTTTGAGGCCCACGGCTTCCGGCTTCTGCAGATCGCGCTCCAGCGCTTCCAGCTCTTGCGTGCCGAGGCGATAAGGATTGATGCCCAGGCAATAGACGAGCTGGGGCGGCAGCGCCTCCACCAGGTCGAGCCCCATCGGGGTCGCGGCGTCCTCGTCCGGGAACCCTCCCGGCTTCGTCTCGGTCAGCCCCATGCCAATGCCGAGCACGACATCGTTGTCGCGGTATTCCTTCAGAATCCCGTCCAGGCTATAATCAACGAATGATTTCTCCGCGGCGGTCGATTTGAACTCCTGGATATGGGACAGATGCATATGGGCGTCAATGATCTTCATTCGCATCCCTTCCTTTCTCGTCCGGGAACCGGATCTGCTGCAGTGAAGCCAAGGCTTCGAATTCGATGCGGTCAGGGGAGAACAGCAGGAACAACGGATCCGTTCGGACGCAGACTCCGTTCGGGATCCGGCGTTCGCGATCGTACTCCACCTGACAAATCTCATTATTGGCATAGACGAGCGAGTGGCGCTCGATCCCATCCATCAAGACATGAAGCTGCTGCTCCCGGTTATCCGCTTCGAAGACGAGATGCCGCGCTTCCGGAATTTCGAGCTCCCCCTTGCCGGGCCGGAATATACGGCGGGATCCGTCCGGGTCCTTCATGGAGACCCGCAAGCCCTCCAGCGAATCGCCGGCCTGGATGAATATTGATGTGCTCCAGTCCAGATGATCGAGGCTGAGGCCCGTCTTCTGCTCGATCTCGGAGAAGGCGCACAGGACTGGCACGCGGGACAGCATCAGAAAATATTGATGCAGCTTCAAGCCTTTGTAGTTGTCATGCTGGCGGATGTCCAGCGTCAGCTTCAAGCCCTGCCATTCATTCTCGAAGCTGTCCCGTAGGGTCACGAATTCCGCCGTGCCGCGCTCCTTCAGGATCGAGAGCGGGCTCAGGCCGCCGATGTCGTACATCAGACCTCCGATATACGGATTCCACCATGATCGCGGCCCGTGCAGCGGATAGCCGCTGGACAGCCATTCCTCGCCGCCTGCTCGCATCGAGTGAAGACCGGGGTAGAAGGAAGGGGACGCCGCCACTCGCAGTACGCCATTGTCCGCGGCATAGGTCGGTCCGGCTTGTCCTTCCTGCCGCTCGCATCGGATCGGCTCGTCCGACGGCATCAGCACGACGGAGCTTCGCTTCACGTCATGCGTCGGCAGATGAACCGCCGCATCGACGACCTCGATGCGGTGCTTCGGCGCCGGAAGGGTGCAGCTTGTGATCCCGGAGTCGTCGATGTCCAACTCAAGTGCGGCCGCATGGGGCTCCCGGCGCAGTTGTACCGAGATCGTCCCCTCGCTCTGCACCAGCCGGTGATCCTGGATCGTCACGTTCAGCTTCGAGCGGAGCACCGGATTATTTCCGTTCAGGATCAGCTCGATCGGATCGGTAAGCCGGAGATCGGAACGGATGTCCGGCTCCTGCATCGCGAAGGCGCGGAAGCGGGTCCAGTCTGTGTATCCGCCCATCGTCAGATGGAGGGGGTCCGAGACCGCCTTCTCTCCCGGCCCCAGACTTCCGAGAGAAGCTTCGAGGCTGATGCACCATCCCTCGATATGCACGCGATGCGTCTTCGGCCAGCAGATGCCGAGCGGGACGCTGCTGTGCTGGATGAATATCCACGGTTCCGTCATATTGCGGCTTTCCCAGTAGCTGAATTCGCTGGCCGTGATATCGTTCAGCGCGATATATTTGCCGTTGTAAGGCAGGACGGCGCCTTGCAGTCCGAAGCGCACCAGTTGGCTCACATACAGGTCGGCGACAGGATGGGCGCCGGTATTCTCGGCTTCATGCCAATAGGCGACGGTTCCTTCCCCATACAGAAGGACGTTCACGGTCAAGAAGACCGACGGAAACGATGCCGATTGATAGCGCAGCGACAATCCGACGGCCCCTTCCTCCCGGATCGGATGTATCGATACCGGCTTCTTCTTCGAGAATTCCGTGGAGAACGGCTTGCCCAGCTTCGGGAAGCCCAATTCGGCGTAGGTTGTCATCCCGGGACAGAGAAGCGCGAAGCCGTTCCATTCCTTGTTGAACCTGATGGAGAAATGTCCGTGGAACAACTGCCAATGCTTCTCCGTCTCGCCGGCGAAGGCGGCGCCGGGACCGCTGAAGCCGGCTCTGATCGTTCTCGTGAACGGAATGGCGCTTCCGTCGGACAACCGGGACTCGGCTTCGGCCTGCTGCGAATAGAAGCCATATTGGCGCACCTGATAAGGGACGGGGATGGAAGTCCGTTCGTTCGCCTCCAGGGGGATCTCGAATTCATGTCGCCCCAAGGCCAGCACCGGGCTGTCAGGGAGCGTGAAGCGAAATACAGCCGCTTCCGCGAAGTTGTTCTCGATGTCCACATAGAAGGTGCCGCCTACAGCCGGGTAGGCGCTCTCGCTCGGCGTCTTCCACTCGAGCTGGGCAGGGAACCGGGGAATGATGCCGATCTGGAACAGGGCTTCTTTGCCGTTAATGCGCATCCGCGTCGTCACGCGGGGGCATGTCCGCCATGTGCTTTGCTCTTCTTCGACAGGACCGACGAAGAAGCTCGGACGGATCGTCGCTTCGCCTTCCACTTCGGCCCGATGCTCCCACTCAAATTGAATATTGCGATCGTTCTCTCCCCGCAGATCGAGTTGAAGCGGGCGGCCCGATTTGTTCATGACCCGGTACTCCATCGCATAAGAGCGGCCGAAGACCGGCTTCGCCTGCTCCGCTTGGGCGCTGATGAGATAATCGTCGGTCTCGATGAGCCGGATCCCTCTTCCGGTGCGTTCGAATTCGACGCGCAGCGAGGCGCCGTTCTTTTCCCATGTATACGCGAAATAATCAAAGCCGTTCTCCTTGCGGCCATCCGGCTTAATCTCGATCTCCCGGGTCGAGTCCTCGTACCAGTCGATGTCATCGAAATAGGCGGAGAGCGCTTCCGTATTCAAGACGGCCGGCATGAAGTTCATCAGGTGGGTCACATCTTCCCGATCCTCCCAGAAAAAACCGCATCGCTTATACAGCGGAACGGCCTTCGTGTTGCTTGCCCATGTATAGAGATCGAGGCGGGGCCAGCCTAGCCGCACCGTCGCATCCAGCGCTTCGCGAACAAGCATCTTGCCGATGCCGCGTCCGTGATAATCCGGCCTCACGTTCAGCAGTCCGATATAGAGCGCTCCGGTATCCTCGCGATATTCGAACAGGCTGCAGTAGCCGACCACAGCATCCTCATCGATGGCCAGATAGACTTCCAGCGCGTCCGATCCTTCTTCCTCCGTTCGCACCCGTTCCGCCGTACGTATCGTATCTCCACCGCCCCAGCCCTCCTGGCTGCGGTTCCACATTTCTGCTATACCAGCCGCATACTCCGGCCGGTAGCGGACGATCGCCATCGGATTCATTCCACGCCCTCCTTGCTCTCCTGCTAGATTGGTATAATGTGACAATGCATATATATACGGGGAATAGTAATCGAAGTTTCTTGGAAATACAAAAGAATATGAAGGAGTCGATTCTAAAGCATTGCGAGGATGTCGACAGGCGAAATGCGCATGTGACATGATATAGATCACTTACATCCATATGCAACATCGACGATAATTTTTCATGATTTTCTTGACAGCATCTAGTGGGGGGACATTGATATGACGAACATGACAAAGGTAAAGATCATCGGGGCGGCAATTCTTTTGTTCGTCATTTCCGGGGTTGGATATTTTGTGTGGTCCAGCGCTTCCGGTTCAAGCACGAAAGATTCGCTTGTGACCAAGACCTTTCTAAAATTCGATACGGTGATTCAGTTGAAGCTGTACGGTGATGAAGCGGCGGAGAAGCATCTTGGCGACATCGAAAAGCTTCTGGATCGAATCGATCAGCAAATCAATATGAGCAATCCGGAGAGTGAAATCTCCCGGGTGAATTCAGCCGCAGGAAAAGAAGCGATTAAAGTCTCGCAAGAGACCTTCGATCTGGTGAAAAAGTCCGTAGAGTACGCCCAAGCTACGGAGGGGACTTTCGATCCGAGTATCGGATCGCTGGTGAAGCTGTGGAGGATCGGAGCTGGCGGGCAGCATCCCCCTGCTGACCATCTCATTGAGCAGGCCAAGTCGCTAGTTAACTATAGGGACATTGAATTGGATGAGAAAAATAAGACGATCAAGCTGGCACAGGCAGGCATGTCTATTGATCTTGGAGCGATCGGCAAAGGGTACGCGGGAGATCTGGTGTCTGCCTACCTGCGTCAGGAGAAGGTAAGCAGCGCGATTATCGATCTGGGCGGCAGCACGATTATGGCGATTGGCAGCAAGCCTGGGGGAGATGTATGGCGCATCGGGCTCCAAGACCCGGACCGGGAGCGAGGGGAGCAAATTGCCATCGTTCAGCTTCGAGATGAGACGATCGGCACATCCGGCGTCTATGAGCGCTACTTTATAGACAACGGGATCCGATATCATCATATCCTGGATCCGAACACGGGAGCGCCGACACAGAACGGGATCAAAAGCGTGACCATTATCGGCGGGACCGCCACAGCAGGCGATGCGCTCTCTACGGCAGCGATTGTGAAAGGGTTGCAGGAGGGGCTGGCATTTTTGGAGCAGACGCCTGATGTGGAAGGCATGTTCATTATGGAGGATAACAAGGTGCACGTGACTTCGGGATTGCAGGGGAAGATTAAGCTTACGAGCCCGGAGTATACCCTTGCTGATGCGGATTGATTCCGTCTGTTGCCTGGAACCGAAGGCGCCGCAGGAGCCGGATGGAGCTTGAAGACGAGCTCGATCCGGCTCGTTGGCATGCAAAAAAACCGGTCCATTTGACCGGTTGATGCGCCCAGCGGGCCGGCTTGCCGCCATCTACAATCGATTAAGCACGAACTGCTCGATTAGGGCGGCGATTCCGGCGACGGCCAACAACAGCAGCAGAGGGAACGAAGCTGGCACGTACCAGTACAGGGCGGTCAGGAAAGCGGCGCACCATATGCCGGTGCACCAATGACAGCTCAGCAGCGTTCCCATCCAGTGGCGGAAGCCTGTGCCCCGGATATCGACTTTCCGGATGACGGTTCCATCGTCTTGGGGCACGTATGTGACGGCCATAAAGGGCGCCCGCAGCGGCCAGGTGATCTCGTCGTAGACGATGAGGTGGGTCAGGCGGAACGATGCCAGCGCCAGAATGACCAGGTGAATCCAGGTCAATTCCTCCATGCCAGGTCCTCCTTCATAAATGCGTGATACCAGCCTGTCCAATCCTTCTCTCTTCCAATTGCATATCATAGAGCGAGGTAAGAGAAATGGAGGTGACCGCTGATGTGTTTCTGCAATTCGGTGAATCGGCTCAATTCCAAGCCAGGCAGAACGATAGAGGTCGTGAATAACACGAGAGTATCGTCTCCGCCGCAGCAAATTGTCGTTACGGCGCGCAAGATCGAAGGCGTGGCGAGCCCGCAAGCTCATTGGCACAAATAAGATTCTGTCCCTATGGAGAGATGTCCGTATACCATATGCTATGTAACGGTTCCTTAATTGGTTCCCGGCGGGAGCGCAAGTGAGGCCAGAAGCGGAAGCCCAAAAAGACCAGACCTGTCCATCTGGTTTTTTTGGGCTGTCTGTCGAAGAGATGAATGCGGCATGAACATCGCGCCAAAAGAAAATTGACAAAATCGCATCCTCAGGAATGATTTCCGGTGGTTGAACATTATATAATTAAAGCGGTTAAACTATATCGTGAGACTACGGTCACTTGTAAAAAGGAGGATGTTCAATGATGACGATGACAAGCAGCGGATGCGGGCGCAAGCCGAAAAGGGGAAGAAGTGCCGGATTGGCCATCCTGCTTCTCGTGAGCGTGTTCGCCGCGATGGGTGTCGCTCACGCCGAATCGCGCAGCGTGCCGGCCGGGAAGGCCGCCGATGAGGTGATCGCCTGCGGAACCGCTTCCTGCCTGCAGAGCGCCTTGAAGAAGGTTGCTCCCGGCCAGCGGATCGTGCTGGCTCCGGGCACCTATACGGGGAGCTTCTCCTCTGATGTGAACGGGACCTCAAGCCAGCCGATCCGGATGGAGAGCGAGGATCCCGAGAACCCGGCGGTTCTGTCCGGTTATGCCGTCGGCTCCGGCTACAGTCTGCGCATTCGCGGGGATTATTGGATCATCAGCAATCTCAAATTCACCAATGCGCAGAAAGGAATCATCTTGGATCATTCGAATCATACGCTTATCACCGATGTGGAGGTTTACGACACGGGAATGGAAGCCGTTCATTTCCGTGACGGATCGTCCTACAGCACCATTCAGAACTCCCGCATTCACGACACGGGCAAGACCGGGCCCGGCTACGGCGAGGGCGTCTATGTCGGCTCGGCGGAAGGGGCCAGCTACAACCAGAACACGCATTACAATACGATCCGCAATGTCGTCTTCGGACCTAACGTCGCCGCGGAGCATATTGACATCAAGGAGAGAACGATCGGCACGGTGGTAGAGAACTGCACCTTTTACGGCCAAGGCATCAGCGGGGCGAACTATGCCGACAGCTTCATCGACGTGAAAGGCAACAACGCCGTCATCCGCAGCAATATCGGCTACCAGAACGGCAACGGCAACATCGCCGACGCTTTTCAGGTTCACCAGGTGGTATCGGGCTGGGGCCTGAACAACGAATTTGCCCATAATACGCTCTATCTGACCGATCCTTCCGTCTATGTCATCGGGGCCTACGGCAACGCGGCGGCGACCGCCATTCAGAACACAAGAACCCCTGCAGGCAATATGTACAAGGGCAACGTGACGGTTCAATAGTAGGCGGGGCAAGCAAAGCAAGGAATCGCCGGCTGGCTGGAAGTGTATATGGAACGAGGGAGAGAATGAAGGGACCTTGCGGGGAATGTCATTAAGTTTAGCTCAAAGACAAGAGCCGAAAACATAGGAATCTGAAACGGCATGGGAAAAGACCCTGTGCCGTTTCTTTTTTTGTATGCAAGCAAGGAAAAAAGTGTACAGCAAACAAAGCGGAGGGAAGATCCGCTTAAAAAAATGTTCATATGAAACGAATTATGCTACTCTATAGACGAAGCTAACCACTGATTTCCAGCGGGCTTTGCGCGTATTCTGCTGCCCTGGGCGAACGGGTCGAATCGGCAAAATGTTTTTGCGGATCAGTGCTTCAACATCGGGCGAGGGTTCATCGTCCCTTGAGCGCAGGAAGTGTCTACACACGTGAACGGCAACCGTGAAGTTGACTTGATAATGGGTGCCGTTTATCCATTTGGGAAATGACGACGTGCGAGGTCATCATTTCAGCGAAAATGTACAGGATCATTCCTGCGAAAATCTCCTGGGTGATGGACTCTCGTTTCTTTGCATGAAAATTCGTCAGACCGACGGTGTACTTTAATGCCCGGAATGAGGTTTCAATGCCCCATCGCATGTTATACATAGACATGATTTCACCCGGTGGGAAATCCGTGGCGGTAAGATTCCTAATGTCGGTCTCAAAAGCGCCACTCGGCAGGACGAAACGAACCACCCGAAAGGAAATCGGGTAAAACAAGTTCTCGTGCAAATCCAAAACATCAAAGGTTGACGTGGAAGGGACGAACTTGTACATCTCTGGGTGAGCCTTGACCGCTTTGGTTTGTTTTTTGGTGAGTGTCAGATGAACGTCCCGATCAAACTCTCCGTCAACGGGCAAATGCAATCCCGAAAGAATACCATTCGAATTCAAATCCTTTACCCGGATGACATAGCTCCACCCTTTGAATTCCAGATGCGCGAATTGTTGTAACTTTCATAACCTGGATCGGCAAGCACAATGGTTTTTCCCTTGATCGGGGAACGGTCGACCATGGTCGCCAGCGCCCTTCGGTCTTCGCCACACATATCCATCTCCCCTGTTAAGTCTTGATTTTCTTTTGAAACAAAAAAAAGAGCGGGCAATCTTTTCGATAACCTGCTCTTGTGCTTGATTATGGTTTCCGCGCCTTATCTTAATGACATTGATCATTCGGGCGGCACTTTTCCGTTCAAGCCGAGGAGAGCATTTATTCCCGGCCGTTCATCATCTGGTGATCGATGGTGTCTCGTTCCGAATACTGCTCGAGGATTTGGCCAAAGCATATGAGCAGGCTGTCCGCGGTACTGAAATAAAGCTTCCGAACAAGAGCGATTCCTATCAAGCCTGGACTAACGAGCTGCATCGATATGCCGCTTCGCCTGAACTGCTCAACGAAATTCCATTTTGGATCGAGATGGCACGCAAGGCGCGGCAAGTCCCATTGCCAAGCAAGCGGCAGGTGAAGAGGAAGTATTTCAAGGATAAGAGAGTGATTCGATTGCGTGTGGATCAGGAGCATACCCGACTGCTGCTTCAGGAGGCGCATCAGGCGTTCCACACGGAAATGAACGATATCCTCTTGGCGGCGCTCGGTCTAACCTTTCGTTCGTTGACGGGGGAAATTCAGTTTCAGGTTCATGTGGAGGCACACGGACGGGAAGACATCATCAAGGGACTGAATATATCGCGGACTATCGGATGGTTCACCTCTCAATATGTCCGGTATGAGGGGGATCCGCGGGATGCGATCGCCCGGCTGGAGCAGGCGATGCCGCTATATGATCAATTGCGGCATCCGCATCTGATTGCGCTGCGGGAGCATTTCGGGGCGGGAGACGGCTATGCGGCCGTATTCGATTGGATGGAGGGGGAGAGTCTCCATCCGCATGAATCGTTCCCGCCGCCCGCCAAATATACTCACCCGGAATCTTCTTTCTACCGGTTCCGGCAGCTCCCGATCGAGCGGAAGCTGGCAGCGATGGAGTAGATTCTGGCGTTCCATGCCCACGTAGAGGCTTGCGGGTATGTCGCCATCGATTTTTTATGACGGCAGCTTGCTCTACGATTTTCAGCGCCATGCGATGACGATCTGCGATATCGATATGTACGCTCGGAAGCCGTACACGAATACGATAGGCAGGATGTGGGGCTCCTCATTCACGATTGGACGCCAGCGTGCTGATCATGAATGGCATGAAGGGTGTGGACGAGGAATTCGCTGGCGCTCGGATGCGCCCCAATCAACAATTGGCAGTCGCCGATGCCCAGCTTGAACCGGATCATCATAGCGACGGTGGAGATGATGTCCTTGGCCTGCAGGCCGACCGCCGTTCCCCCGACGATGCGGCCCTCATCATTCCACAGCAGCTTGAGGAAGCCTTCCGTCTCTCCCTGCAGGAACGCCTTGCCGTTCCGTTCCGTATTATAGTTCACTACCCGGTTATGAATGCCAGTGGCGTCCGCATCTGTCATGCCGACCGTGGCGACTTCGGGCGCATCATTGAAGGCGAACGGAATCGTCCGGACATCGGCCGGTTCCGGCGAACGTCCGGCGGCATGAAGCGCAGCCGTTCTCGCCATGGCGATCGAATAGACGCCCGCAATCGTCCGCTGCGCATCCCCGGCAATATAGATGGACGGGATTGCGGTCAACCCGGTGGCTTCGATATTCAACTGATCCACATTCGGCTGGAATCCCAAGGTGACGAAGGCGGCTTCCGCTTCCTGCTCCTTTCCGACCTCCCGAATGGCTGTCACCTGGCCGTCCTCCTTGTGAATGGCCTTGACCCGTTCCCCAGGGCGAATGTTCACCTGCCGCCGTTGGAATATGCCAGTGAGCCAAGCGTCGATATCCGGATCGAAAAAGCAACGCGGCCCGTTGGCCTTGACCAGCCAGTCGACTTGAGCGCCGAAGCGGGAGAACAGATTGACCGCTTCATAGCCGATCGGCCCGTCACCGATGACGACGATAGATGCGGGAAGCCGCTCCATGTCCGTAAGGGTCGGATAGGAGTAGATTTGCTTCCCGTCGGGCTTCATCGCTTCGGGGAAGAACGGCTGGGCACCATTGGCGATAAAGATGAGATCGGCATGGGTGTCCACTGGCTCCCCCTGCTCCCTTGCAACCGTCAAGACTTGCGCGGACTGGAAGCGGGCTCGCCCGTATTGAACGGCCACGCCAGCCGCGCGCAGCTGCTCCGCCGCGGAAACCCTGCTCCGCCGCGGAAACCCTGCTGCGCCTTATCACGTCCTGCGCCGCTTCATTGATGCGACGGGGAGACAAGGACTCGATCCCGTCATAAGGCGACAGGCTGGCGATGGCCTGAAGCCATGTGGCGGTTCCGGTCATTTTCCAGTCTCCCGGATGACTGCCGGTAATCAGCGTCACTTCGCAGCCATACCGGGCAGTGGTTAATGCCGCTTCCATTCCCGCAGGCCCGCCGCCGATGACCGCAACCTTCTTCTTTTGCACTCCCATACATCCCCCCTCCCTCGAAAATAGAACAATTGTGAACTATTTCACACTATAGCATTGATCCATATATTACCTCTTATTCAAGTAGAAGACAATCGTTTTCGGCTTCCTTCCCAATTTGCTCCGTGTGGCGGCAATATGTCGATTATGAACGTCAAATGCGGACAGGATCACATCGGAATCCGCGTCGCATAAGGGCGGAACGGCCCGGGAGACGAAAATGGTCAAGCGCTGCGAATTTGACCAATTGAACTTTGTAAGCGTTTGTAATATATATGAGAGGCAGATAGGGCAATCCAAAAAGCAGAGATGATATGCGGGAGGTCAAGACAAATGAGTGAACAGGCTGGACAGCCGCAAGATACCTTAAGTGAAGAACACGAAGAGCAAGTCGTGCAGCAGGGCGTGCATAATTTCAGCGCGGAAGAGGAGTGGGTGAAGCCGGCCGATCCGCTGCTGCTGGAGCGTCTGGAGTGGTTCAAGGACCAGAAGCTCGGCTTCATGATGCACTGGGGGCCTTATTCCCAATTGGGGATCGTGGAATCATGGGCGCTCAGCGACGCCGATGCGGACTGGTCGCGCGACGGCATCGACTGGGATGTGGACAGCGAAGAGCTAAAGCGCCAATATTTCGATTTGAACAAAACCTTCAACCCGATTCGGTTCCAGCCTGAACTGTGGGCGGAGCTGGCTGCGGATAACGGATTCAAATATCTTCTCTTCACGACGAAGCATCATGACGGCTTCTGCATGTGGGACACCCATACGACGGACTACCGGATTACGGGACCGGACACCCCGTTCCACCGCCATCCGAAGGCGGATATTTGCAAGCATCTGTTCGAAGCGTTCCGGGAAAAGGGGATGGCCGTTGCGGCTTATTTCTCCAAGGCCGACTGGCATTCCCCGTATTATTGGGCGCCGGGAATGGAGCGCGGGACGTCGACAGCGCGGGGGCCTTCCTACGATCCGAGGGAATATCCGTGGCTGTGGGAGCAATTCGTGAAGTTCACCCACGAGCAGATCATGGAGCTGCTGACCCGCTATGGCCGCATCGATGTGCTGTGGCTGGATGCAGGCTGGGTCTACGAAGGGGCGCGAGGGCAGGATATCCGCCTCGGCGAGGTGGTCGAACGCGCCCGTCAGCACCAGCCGTGGCTGTTGTCCGCCGATCGCACGATCGGGGGGCCTTATGAAAATATTATTACGCCGGAGCAGACGATTCCGTCCGGACCGATGACGGTGCCGTGGGAGAGCTGCATTACGCTCGGCACGTCGTTCTCGTTCCGCTATGAGGACAAGTACAAGACAGGGCGGCAGCTGGTGCACATCCTGCTGGAGGTCGTGGCCAAAGGAGGCAATCTGGCGCTGAACGTCGGACCGCAGCCGGACGGCCGGCTTCCGGAGGGAGCGATCCGCTCGATGAAGGAGCTTGGCGCCTGGATGAAGGTGAACGGGGAAGCCGTATACGGCACGCGCATTTGCGCGCCGTATTTCACGGGCCGGACCGCATTCACCCGCAAAGGGGACACCGCGTACGGATTCTATTTGTACCCGCACGAGAATGCGCAGGTCGAGCCGGAAGTATTCCTGCCGTATACTGAGCCGGTCTCGGCTGTCGAATTGATCGGCACGGACGGTGCGTTGGAATTCACCCGCACGGCGGAAGGCATTGCCATCCGGCTGCCGGAAGCGGCGGCGGCTGGACCGGCGCCGATCGCGCATGCGTTCCGATTGCTTGCCTAAGACATCGTTCAACCTTATATTGCACTCGCGGAAGCCGGTCAGCCTGACCGGCTTCTTTGCCATTCGTTCGTCTCAGGCTCCCTTCTTTGCGCCTTGAACCGATCCTCCGCCCTCTACCCCGATGGGGCCGCCTTCCGTCAGGCCGAAGTTCGCGGATAGCACCTTCGGGCCATCCTATTTTGGACGGGACGTGCATAGGTTCTAGTAATGGGACAATGGCTTGCGCCCGCCCCGGCACAGCAGCTTGCGGCTCTCGCGGCTAAGGAGCGGGAGCGGCTGGCGGCAGGCGCAAGCCGGAAATGTAATGCATATAGGGAATGGGGTGAACTCGTTGGCGAATCGTTCCTCCGGGACATGGAATCGGCATACGCTGTATATTACGGGCATGAACTGCGCCGCCTGTGCGGTTCGAATCGAAAAGGCATTGCGGCGAATGGAGGGGACCGGCGGAGTGTCCGTCAATTTCGCGGTCGGACGGGCTTCGGTGGAGCTGGATCCGGCCCGGCTGGAGCTGCGGCAGATCGAGGACAAAGTCGTTCAGCTCGGATTCGGCATACGGAAGGATACGGATTCCGGCTCCTGTCTGGGGACGGACGTGAAAGGGCTGTGGATCCGCTTTATCGCTTCGGCCGTGCTCACGCTGCCCCTGCTCTGGACGATGTTCTCCCACTACCCGCTTACCTCATCGGTATGGGTTCCGGAGGTGTTCTTCCAGCCCTGGTTCCAGTTGGCCCTGGCTACGCCGGTGCAGTTCATCATCGGCATGCCGTTCTACTTCGGCGCTTTCCACGCGCTGCGGAACCGGGGAGCGAACATGGATGTGCTGGTGGCGCTCGGCACCTCGGCGTCCTATTTCTACAGCCATTACTTGGCCATGAAGGCACTCCAGTCCCCCGCTGCCGCAGGCCAGCATGTTCCGCTCTATTTCGAGACCGGCTCGATGATCATTACGGTCGTGCTGCTTGGCAAGCTGCTCGAAGGGATGGCCCGCCAACGGACGATGCACGCAATGCGCGGCCTTCAAGAGATGCAGGCGGACTATGTCCATGTCATTCGGATGCAGCGGGAGACACGGATTCCGATTGAGGAGATGCAGGTCGGCGATCAGGTCGTCATTCGCCCCGGGGAGCGGATCCCGGTGGACGGCGTCATCATGCGCGGACATTCGGCGGTCGACGAGTCGATGATCACCGGGGAGGGAATGCCGGCAGACAAGAGCGCCGGGGGCCAGGTGATGAGCGGGACGATGAACTTGAACGGGACCCTCACTGTGGAGGCGCAGCGGATCGGTTCCGATTCCACGCTGGCGCAGCTAATCCGCTTGATGGAGGACGCCCAATATTCGAAGCCGCCGATTCAGCGCCTTGCGGACACGATCGCGAGCTACTTCGTCCCGGCCGTCGTCGCCATTGCTTGCCTCACGTTCGCCGTCTGGTATGCGCTGCTCCAGCCCGGCGACTTCGGCCAAGCGCTCGGATGCGCGGTCTCGGTGCTGGTCATCGCCTGTCCGTGCGCCATCGGGCTGGCGACCCCGATCTCGATTCTGGTCGGCTCCGGGAGGGCGGCCCAGCGGGGAATTCTGTTCAAGGAGGGCCGATTCATGGAACAGCTCCATCAGACGGACGCCGTGCTGCTGGACAAGACGGGCACATTGACCGAGGGGAGGCCGGAGCTGACCGATGTCATTCCGCTGGGCGGACATTCGGCACGGAGTCTGCTCCGCTGGGCGGCCGCTGCCGAGCAGCCCTCGGAGCATCCGATATCGCGCGCGATCACGGCGGCGGCCGAACGGCAGCGGCTGATCGTCCCCGAGGCGAAGCGCTTCGCCACTATTCCCGGGTGCGGGATTCGGGCGGAGGTGGAAGGGAAGCGCCTCTTTCTCGGCGCGTACGCGAGGCTGAAGCCGCAGGGGATTCGGGCCGAGGGCGCGGATGCGGGCGTCATCGCGGAGCTGGAGCGGGAAGGGAAGACGGTCATCGGGATAGCGGTCGATAACCGGCTCGCCGGCTTGCTCGTCATCCGCGATTCGCTGCGCCCGACCTCGGCCGAGGCAGTGCGGCAGATGAAGCGGCTTGGCCTGGAGGTGATGATGGTGACCGGCGATCAGCGCATGACGGCCGAGGCGATTGCGAGAGAGGCCGGGATCGAGCATATCGCCGCCGGAGTGCTGCCGGAGGAGAAGGTCGAATCGGTGAGGCGGCTGCAGCGGGAAGGGCGGAAGGTGGCGATGGTGGGAGACGGCATCAATGACGCGCCCGCGCTGGCCGCCGCCGATATCGGCATCGCGATGGGGCAAGGGAGCGACATTGCCGGCGAAGCCGCGGACCTCCATCTGCTGCGCGGCGACCTGCGCGGCATCCCGGAGGCGATGCACATTAGCCGCCGGACGATGGCCAATATTCGCCAAAATCTGTCCTTCGCTCTCATCTACAACGTCATCGCCATTCCCTTCGCGGTCATGGGCTGGCTCGAGCCGTGGATGGCCGGAACGGCGATGGCGCTCAGCTCGGTCTCCGTCGTCGGTAACGCTCTGCGTCTGCAGCGATCGGGCCGCAGCGGGGCGGTCTCGTGAGCGGAGAGAGCCTCTGGCTGGTCGCCGTCACCGGCCTGCTGAGCGCTCCGCACTGCATCGGCATGTGCGGCGGCATCGTGACGAACTTCGCCTGGAATGCGAAGGGTTCGGCCTTGGCGGCGGTGCTGGCTTATAATGCGGGGCGGGTGTTGACCTATACGGCCATGGGAGCGGCGATGGGGGCCGCCGGCAGCTTCCTCGAATTGACGGGGAGCTGGGCGGGGCTGCAGGGGTTGGCCAGCCTGCTGGGCGGCATACTCATCCTGCTCTGGGCCTTCCGCCGCGTGGCGCTTCCCTTGGAGCGGCTAAGCCCGGCCCGGATTCCGCTCGTCCGCGGCTGGATGGAGCGGCTGCGGGGAAGCGGAGAGCTCCGGGCCGTGCTGGGGAGCGGGCTGCTGTTCGGCTTCATCCCGTGCGGCTTGACCTACGCGATGCAGATCAACGCCGCGGCGAGCGGCAGCGCCCTCGGCGGCGGAACGATTATGGCCGTCTTTGGCCTCGCGACCTTCCCGTCCCTGCTGGCGGTCGGCTTGTTCGCGGCCGCGATAAAGCGCTCCATTCGCGCCCGGCTCGTGAAGGCCGGGCAGCTCGTGGCCGCCGTTATCGGCGTGCTCTGCATTCTGCGCGGGCTGTCGGCGAACGGCTGGATTCCTTCTCTCCATCCATGGCTGTGGTAAGCGCGCAGGCTGGGCGTTCCGCAGCCGAACGGCCGATGGCCGAGCCGCCGCGGCCAGAGCGCAGCCTAGCGCACCGCCTCGAACCGGTGCACGGCCGTGAACGTTCCGCCATCCAGCTCGAATGCCGCTTCCGCCTGCCAGGTTCCCGGCATAAGCGGAACCGCTTCGCCCGTATAGATGCCCGGCTCCATCTGCTCCAGCTTCACCTGGTACGTGCCGCAGAGCATATCGGGCATGACGAGCGCCGCCTCGATGCGGGCATCGCGGACAGGAGAGCCATCCGCCGTCTGCAGCGTAATCCGCAGCTCATTGCGCTGCAGGACGGAAGCGGGATTCCCTCCCAGCTCGATCTGCGCCTGGACAGTCCCCAGCTCCGCGCGGGTGACCGGCTCGAACACGGCGGCGTTTTTCCAGGCGTAGCCGACGGCGGTCAGCAGCAGCGACGCGAGCAGCGCCGAAGCATAGAGGGCATATCTCTTCTTGACGGACATCGGTCCACCTCCTTGCTGATATGCGGCTACTTATGTGTACCCGGCAGCAGCCCCATATATGCCGATGACGCCTCCGGCGCAACACCGGGACAGCGCAAACAGGGCAGGCGCCCGAAAGCGCGCTGCCCTGTCGTTATCGCAGTCTATATATTGCAGGTAAGCATATCGCCGTCAAGCTTTATGGCTGACGACCATCTCATATTTGTTCAACGAAGCGCCCAGCATATACTCCTTGACTTCGCCGCCGCCGCGGTGGGATTCGCGGAAAGCGTCGCTGGATGTCCAGCCGCGGAACGCCTCTTCATTCTCCCATACGGTGCACACCTTCAGTTCTTCTTCGCCTTCCTTGCCTTCGCCGAGCCATACTTCCAGACGGATGAACCCGGGCATCTCCTGCACGCCCTTCGCTTCCGCGAACCGTGCGGCGACCTGCTTGCCATGACCTGCCTTAATGCGAATCGTATTGGTAACGACCAACATGCGTCTCGCCTCCTCGTGCGTGAATAGATTATTATGGATATGGAAATCGATGATCCGATCGGGAATCAGGGCTGAAGCTCGTCCAGACGGATCGGCCGGCGATGCCAGGCCGACAGATTGGCGGCTTCCATCAACCGCGTCAGCTCAAGGGCCATATGTATGTTGGCATCGGCGGTCGTCCCTTGCTGGATATGGCTTACCCATTGATGGAAGGCGCTCGGCCGGTTGGCGGGAATGTCGCGTTCCACCCAGCCGCTGCCGTCCTGTTCTTCCAAGCGGCTGCTGCGCACGAGCAGCCGGCTCTCCGGCGTGCCGTACAGCAGCGTTCCGTCGGTGCCCTGCAGCTCGATCGTGAACGGCGAGTAGCTGTTCACGAAGCCCGCTTCCACGAGCCCGAGGGCGCCGTTATCATACTGGAGGACGGCGACGGCATTATCTTCGACGTCCTTCCCGGTGACATAGCCGTAATGGGCGCTGACCCGATCCGGCTCGCCCAGGAACAGCCGCGTCAAGTACATCGGATGGCAGCCCAGATCAATCAGCGCTCCGCCCTGACATTGCTCGGCATTGAAAAAATGCTCCGGCAGCCAGCCGGCAAGCGCTCCGTTATGGGACAGGCGGACTCGAACGAGCGTCAGCTTCCCGAGCAGCCCCTCCGCCAGCACCTGTTGAATCGCTTCGGTATAGCCGTCATTCAGCCGCGGGAGCGAGACGGTCAGGACGATACCGGCCTTCTTCGCCGCGTCCACGACTTCATTCGCTTCATGGAGCGTCGCCGCCACGACCTTTTCCGTGAAAATATGCTTGCCGGCCGCAGCCGCCTTCACCATCACCTCGCGGTGCATATTGGTCGGCGCGTCCACGATCACGGCGTCGATGCCGTCCTGCTTCAGCAGTTCATCCAGCGATTCGTAGAACGGGACGCCGCGCGCCTCCGCTTCCTTCCGGCCCCGTTCGGGAATCTCGTCCCATACGGCCGCGATCTCCGTATCCGGATGCTCCTCCGCCTGATGGGCATAATCGTTGGCATGCACGTGCCAGAAGCTGACCATCGCTACTCTAATCATCGTCACCATTCCTTCCCTGTCGTAAGGATAAGAGCAATCTAGAACTACACCCTTACCTTATCAAATATTGGACAAGGCCGCCAATGCCGAATTCGATCGGCGGCAGGATAAGGCGGACCGGGATTGCCAGCTTCGGACCAGGGCTGCCCGCATAGAAAAAGCCGATGCCCGCCCGTGAAACCGGCGTGCATTGGCCTTCGTTGGTCCGTTCCTATGTTCCCGGCTTTGGCTGCGGACCTGGAGCCGGAGCCGGCTGGCGCTGGAGCCGATCCAGCGCGAGGAATTCGTATCCCTGTTGCCTGGCCGCATCGATGATCGAGCCAAGCGCCTCCGCATTGTCCTTCGAGATCGCGTGCAGCAGAATGACCGCTCCCGGGTGAAGCTGGCTCGTTACTTTGTCATAGGCGTAGCGCGCCCCCTTCTGGGCATTCACATCCCAGTCCTTGTAAGCAAGCGACCAGAAGACATTCGTGTAGCCCATGTCGCGGGTCACCTTCAGCGTCCGGTCGCTGAAAATGCCGCGCGGAGGCCGCAAGTATGCCATTTCCTTTTGGCCGGTAACACGGGTAACTTCCGATTTTACTTTATCCAGTTCCTCCTGGATTTGTTCGTTGGACACCGTCGTCATATCCGGGTGGCTCCAGGAATGGTTCCCGATGATATGCCCTTCATTGACCATGCGCTTCAGCAGCTCCGGCTGGCTCTTTACATAGTGTCCGGTTACGAAAAAAACGGCCGGCACTTTCTTTTCCTTCAGCGTATCGAGGATAAGTGGGGTATACCCGTTCTCATAGCCGTTGTCGAAGGTAAGATACAGCACTTTTTGGCTCGTATCCCCAAGGAAGATGGCGCCGTGCTTATCGACGATATCCTTGAATCCTTCCTCGTTAATGGACGGCAGTTGGCCGTTCACGCTTCTCTTGAATCCAAAATGAAAGGCAGGCCCGTCTGCGGCAGCCGGCCAGGGATGAATCTGAACCAGCAGAGCGAGGGCGAGCCCGATACGGATGAGTCGCTTCATGTTTCCTACAGCTCCTTGTCATGTCATAACCATTTCTTGATGACGGTCATATACAGAAAATTATCCCTCATTCTGCAAATATTATCCGAGTCCGGCACCCCGCGGCCTGTCTCGGCGAATGGCCGGAATACAAGCACCGGTCCGTGTTCATGCGTCAGAAGGGGAGTGCAATCAGAATGAATAGTTTTTAATGCCTATAATTGGAACTATGTAAATAATCTTAAAGTATTGATCAAATATTCCGATATAGTAAAAAAGGATTGTTGTCTCCTTATATTTGTGGGTATTTTTAACTACTTTTCGGCCGTGCTTTCCATAAAATCCTTGGCTCGGCCAGGTTGAAAACTGAAGGAGGATTTCTATATGCTGTTTAGCCGTACCGTTCGTTTGCCTTCATTTATGCTGGTAGGGGAATATTGCGAGTCGCCGGAAGAGATGCGGCGGGCATGCCGGACCTTGCCCTTTCTGCCCGGTTCCGGTCTGCTTCCGCCGGAAGCGCACAGGTACAGCATCGGCCTTGGGATGAACGGCCTCTATTTTGCAGGCCTTCCCTATGCGCAATCGTTATTTCACCCGGAACAAGCGAAGCAGCTCACATTCCATTCGTTCCAGGGAGGTATTTATCGGGTCTCTCCGTTAGAAGCGGATGCTGCGGATACGGAGGGAAAGCCGATGGAGGGGCTGGCCCTGCCGGAAGCTGTCCTCCCGAACGGCCGCCATGTCGTCTATGAGTTCCGGCGCACCGGCAATACGTATGCCGAATCGAGGCTGTACATACCGGTAGGACGCTTGTCTGCGGAAGCGGGCCCATCGATCCGCTTCAGAAGCCGATGCCTGAGCAGGCCGGCAGTGGCCTGACATGAGGCGTTCCTATCTCCGAATGGACGAATCCCCTGACGGTTCAAGCCGCCAGGGGATTTTTCATAACCTTGTTCTTTTCCTATGGATAACATATCCCCGGTCAGAGCTTGTCTGGCCGGAGACTTGTTGTCATGCCTCGAATCTACGCCTGATCCGGATCGCCCTTCGCCTTCGGCTGCTTGGAGAACACGTTGACCTCCAGCAGATCCAGCAGGAACATGAAGATCGGAATGCCGAGAATCAGCCCCCATACGCCCATGAAATGCTCGGACACGATAAGGATGGCAAAAGTATAGAATATCGGCAGATGCACCTTCGAGGACATCAGCTTCGGATTCAAAATATACGTTTCAATGGCATGGATGACAATAATCATGATGATGACCATAACCACCTTGCTCAGCCCGCCGACGCTGAAGGCGATCGCGCAGAGCGGAATCAGCGAGATAATCACGCCCATAACCGGGATCAGGCCGAGCAGGAAGATCATAATCGCCAGTCCGAACAATTGCGGGAAGCCCATCATCCAGAGGGCCAGCGTGGACAAAATGCTATTGACGATCGCGATCAGGAATTGCGCTTCAATCACTTTGCCGAAGGAGTAGAGGAACTTTCTGCCGAAGTACTCCAATTCGTTGTAGAACGGGCCGACCTTGCTTTCTCTGAATTTATTGGTGAACTCATGCACCCGCTTCTTGTCCAGATTGAAGAACAAGCTCAACACAAGCGCGATAATCAGATGGGTTCCCCATTGGCTGATGTCCGTAATCGACTTGACGAGGAAGCCGAAGCCCTGATTCAGGTAGCTGGCCAAATCAATCTTCTGCAGCGACTCCATAATGTAGTCCATGATTCCATTGTCGTAGACATCCGCTTCATTGTAGAACCGGATAATAATTTGAACCAGCTGGTTGATCTGGGTGATGACCTTGGGCAAAAAGTTATAGGTTCCCGCCCCCAAAATGGATAACAGCGCCGCATAGAGAAGAAGAACGGTGACGCGGAAATCGATGTTGACATATTTCCGGAGCCGCGAATAAAGAAAGGTATGAAGCCTGTCGATCAGGAAGGTTAAAATAAAGGTGAGCAAAATAAGATTCAGAATGCTTCTCACCGAAAATAGCAGGACGATAAGAAAGAGAAGAGTCACAATCCTTCTTACGCCCGGTCCTTTGAAAAAATCTTTCCACATCTGCATCCAATGTATGGCTCCTTTAATGTATGCTATGAAACTGTCTGCTCTACGACTATCCTATTCAAGGATATGATACCTCATACTTCAAAGCAAGCTTCTTGAGAGGAGTAGCTCCCCAGAGAGCCTGATTTCTTCGCGAGAAGACGGAAGGAAGGAATAGAACCGCTTCATTAATGGATAAGATGGGGAGAAGTGGATGTAGCGGATGATGCTCCGTTCTCTCTGGAGTAAAAAAGCAGGCCATTCTTCATCCTTCGCTTCTCGTCTGCCTTGCGCGGCGGCTGTGGAATGGCATTCAAGGATGAATTCGTTCTATAATGGAAGAAGCAATATCTGCAACGGGCTGTGCCAGCCGCAAAGGCGGCTTGGGCGCAGCGGACAGGAAGGGGCGGAAGCCATGGAAGCGAAGCGAACCGCCGCCGAAGAGGCGGTGAAGTTCATCCGGGAGGGGATGACCGTTGGACTCGGCACCGGCAGCACGGCCTATTGGGCGATTCGGGCCATCGGCGCCCGGGTGGCGGAAGGGCTGCGCATCCAAGCGGTCGCTACCTCGGAGGCGACGGAGCGGTTGGCGCGGGAATGCGGCATTCCGCTGCTGGACAAGCTGACCGAGCTTGACATAACGATTGACGGAGCGGACGAGGTCGATGGCCGGTTGAATGCGATCAAGGGAGGAGGCGGCGCGCTGCTGCGCGAGAAGCTGGTCGCGGCCGCCAGCCGCGAGCTGATTCTCATCGTGGACGACAGCAAGTGCGTCGATGGGCTCGGCGGCTTCCCGCTTCCGGTCGAGGTCGTCCCGTTCGGAGCGGAGCTGACGATGCGCCAGATCGGCCGGCTCGGCTGCCGTCCCGTTCTTCGCGAGAGGGAGGGGCGCCCGTTCGTGACGGACAACGGCAACTACATCGCGGACTGCGCATTCGGGCGCATCGAACACCCGGAGGAGCTGCAGCATCGGTTGAAGCGGATTACCGGCGTCGTGGATCACGGGCTGTTCATCGGCATGGCGGACAAGCTGATCATCGGGCACGGCAGCGGCGGAGTCAGCGTGCGGGAGCGCGAAGAAAACGATACGACAAAGGGGAGAAAGATATGAACGTAACGATTGTGCGGGCAGATATGAAGAAGGATGAGGAAGGATCCTACCTGGGGCATGTGGCGTTCCATCCGGAAGGGTTCCAATCCGCCTATGAGGTGACCTTGTTCAGCAAGAAGGGCAAGGAATGGGATTACAGTCTGAGCTTCGCCGGCGATTCCGGCAGCGAGGAAGAAATTTTGGCGTTGGACGACAGGCTCGAGGAAGATGACGACTTGTTCGAAGAGCTGCTGGAAGCCGCATGGCGGACGCTGCCGGAAGAAGCGTAGCGCCTCCGTCCCTTCGCTAAATGAGCGCAGGGTCCCTTGGCATCCGCATGCACGGAAGCCCGGGAAGGCCCTCAGTCCCGGGTACGGTACTGCTGAGGGGAGAGGCCCGTCCATTTTTTGAACAAGCGGGAAAAATAACAGGCATCCTCATACCGGAGCAAGGCGGCAATTTGTTTGACCGGGGCATCGTTCCCGCGCAGCAGCCGCTTTGCTTCTTCCATTTTCAGCCGGTGTACCCAGTCATGCAGGGTGTAGCCGGTATATTTTTTGACTTTGCGGCGAAGCGTGGGCAGGGACATCTTCGCCATGCCAGCCAGCCGTTCATCCTCAATCGGCTCGTATACCGCATCGTCGAGCAGCGCCAGCAGCTCGGCCTGCGATTGTTCCTTCCCGTGAGCCGGCCGCCGTTCCAACCGGCTTCCACGATCGAATACGAGCAATTCGAACAGCAGTCCGGCCCGATCCAGCAAATAATCCGAACCGGCCTCCAGCAGCGCGCGGAGCGGCATAACAAATCCGCGCCTCCTTGACCATATAATCCAGGAAGTTGATCATCCGTGTCATTTCACCTCGGCTCAGACCTGCCTATAATTTTTTGTATCCGCTTACAAGAGGAGGCGAACAACCTGTGATTGAACCCGGAAGGGGGTGCCTTGTACTGTCGTACGATATTGACGCAAGGGGTGATTCTCATGTCTGTGAACGCGAACTCCGCTTCCCGTCGCCAAGGTCCGGCCTCCCGAAGCAAATGGAGCCGTAGAGATACAACCGGATATTTATTTGCCGCGCCGCTGCTTATCGGCGTGCTTGCCTTCTCGTTGTCTCCGATTCTGGCTGCGCTTTATATGAGCTTCCAGCATACGAACGGAATCGAGGGCCGCTTCAATGGAGTGCACAATTACCGGATCGTACTGACCGATCCGGTGTTCTGGCAGTCGCTCTACAACACGCTGTTCATGGGAGTGCTGTCCGTCGTCCTTGGCATAGCCTCCTCCTTCGTGCTGGCCAGCTTAATCAACAGCCTGCCGTGGACGGGCGGCAAAAACTTTTTCAAAAGCGTCTTCTTCCTTCCCAATGTCGTGTCTGCGGTAGCGACGAGCATTCTGTTCTCTTTCCTCTTCTATCCGGGAGAAGAGGGGCTGCTTAATTTTGGGCTCGCCCAGTTCGGATGGGGACCGGTCGGCTGGTTCACCGACCCGACCTTTTCCCGGTTCAGCATCGTCTTGATGAGCATGTGGGGCGCTCTCGGATACAACACGATTATTTTCCTCGCCGCCTTGCAGAGCGTGCCGCGCGACTTGTACGAGGCGGCGGAAGTCGTGGAGCGAACGGCTTGCGCAAATGGCTCTATATCACGATCCCGTACCTTCGTCCCGTCTTCGTGTTCATGGTCGTGATGGGGACGATAGGCGGCATGAAGCGCTTCACCGATGTATGGCTCATCGGCGGCACGGCGGGCAACCCGGACGGCACGCTGCTGACCTCTGTTCTCTATATTTACCGCACGTCCTTCATCGGGCACCAGATGGGGCTGGCGACGGCCGCCTCGTACTTGCTGTTTCTCGTCATCCTTATTTTGACGGTGCTGATTTTCCGCACGAACCGCCGGCATGACGTCGACTACTAGAGGAAGTTCAAAACTTCCGCTATTGATCACGAAGACGAACAAGAAAGTATCTCCGCATCGAATCTTGCGTTCACCTTCGAAGAGCGCTTGCTTCCGAAGTGGGGGTGTCCCAAAAGCAGTATTTCACTACAGTGAGACAGCCCCCCTGATACTCAAAGCTCAACTCGCTGAAAACTGCAAAACGGCAGCCTTCCTTTATGACGTGTACTCCGTTACAGGGAATCCTGTAAAACGGCATCAATTTCTGACTATCCAATCGATAAAAGACAAAATCGATGAACATCATGTAATTTTGCAGGAATTTCATCAAATCGCGGCTGAAAGAGCAGAAATTGATGCATCCACGCAGCATTTCACTGCATCATCCATCTTCCACCAGTTTGCGCCGCCGTTTTTCCCGTATCCACATTCTCTGTTGACTCGTCATCTCCATCATTTTGCCATGACTATGAGACACTCCCGTTGTTTATATTACCATTTCTCCGATACGAGCTTCGCTTGGGTGAACAAGAGCAAATAATCGCGTCCGCCCGCCTTGGAGTCGGTGCCCGACATGTTGAAGCCGCCGAACGGGTGCACTCCGACGAGCGCGCCGGTGCATTTGCGGTTGAAGTACAGATTGCCGCAGTGCATATGGCGGCGGGCATACTCCAGATGCTCGCGGTTCCGGCTGAACACCGATCCGGTCAGCCCGTATTCCGTGTTGTTGAAAATATCGATCGCCTGCTTGAAATTCTCCGCCTTGCAGACGGCAAGCACCGGGCCGAATATTTCCTCGAGCATGATGCGCGCTTCCGGCATGACATCCGCGAATACGGTCGGCTGCAAGTAATAGCCGTCGCCTTCGGCGATATCTCCTCCGGCCACGAGGCGCCCTTCCGACGCGCCGATCGCCATATACTCGCGAATTTTGTTGTATGCGCTCTCATCGATTACCGGTCCGATCGGATAGTTTTCTTCCGGGAGGCCAACCGTGAGCTGCTTCGTCTTCTCGATGATATGGCCGAGCACTTCCTCATAGATGTCCTGATGAATGATGGCGCGGGAGCCGGCGGAGCATTTCTGCCCCTGGAAGCCGAAGGCGGACGCGACTATCGCCTCTGCCGCCTCGGCCGGATCGGCGCTGCTGTCCACGACGATGCCGTCCTTGCCGCCCATCTCGGCGATAAGACGCTTAATCCAGATCTGCCCCTTCGCCGGACGCGCGATCCGTTCGTTGATCCGGAGTCCGACATCGCGGGAGCCCGTGAACGACACGAAGCGGGTGCGCGGATGATCGATGAGCAGGTCGCCAATCTCGCTGCCCGAGCCGGACACGAAGTTCAGCACGCCGGCCGGCAGTCCGGCCTCATCCATCAGCTCGACGAATCGCGCGGCGATGACCGGCGAAGTCGAGGCCGGCTTGAGTACGACCGTGTTCCCGGAGACGAGGGCGGCGCAGGTCATGCCGGCCATGATGGCGAACGGGAAGTTCCACGGCGGGATGACGACGCCGACGCCGAGCGGGATATACGTCAGCCGGTTGTCTTCGCCCGGCAGCGGAGTCAGCGGCTGCGGTCCCGCGAGCCGGATCATTTCCCGGCCATAGAATTCAAGGAAGTCGATCGCCTCGGCGACATCGGCATCCGCTTCGGTCCAGTTCTTCCCGACTTCATAGACGAGCCAGGCCGAGAACTCGAACTTGCGCCGGCGGATGATGGCCGCAGCTTTGAACAGGTAGCCCGCCCGGACTTCGGGATCGACATGCTGCCAATCCCGGAATGCGGCATCCGCAGCGGCAATCGCTTCATGGGCCAAGTTGGCATCGGCCTGGGCGGCATACCCGACGACCTGCTTCACTTCCCCGGGATTAATGGAAGCGGAGCGTCTGTCGGTCATGATCTCCTGACCGTTGATCTTGAGCGGGTAGGTGCGCCCCAATTGGGCACGGACGCGCTCCAGCGCTGACAGCATCGCTTGGCGGTTATGCTCCTGCTTGAAATCGGTAAACGGCTCATTGCGGTATTCCACCATCGTCATAATAACGCCTCCTATATATAAATATGAAGTGATATAACTCCTACGACTTGAAAAGAGATTTCAGCACAAATCCGACATTTGCCGGCCGTTCCGCCAGGCGGCGCATGAAGTAGCCATACCAATCATTGCCGAACGGAACATAAATCCGCATCGTATAGCCTTCCTTGGCCAGATCGCGCTGCGCCTGGGTGCGAATGCCGTAGAGCATCTGGAATTCGAACTGGCTGCGCGGGATATTGTGCTTGATTACGAATTGCTTGACATGCTGGATGATTTTATCGTCATGGGTGGCGATGGCGGCATAGTCGCCATTTCTGAGGTGTTGTTCGATGATGCGAATGAAGTTGCGGTCAACGTCTTCCTTATTCGGATAAGCGACTTCGGGAGATTCCTTGTAGGCGCCCTTCACGAGCCGCAGATTCGGCCGGAACCGGTGCAGGTTGTCGATATCGTCGGCGCTCTTGTACAGATAAGCTTGAATGACGAGGCCGACCGTGTCGCCGTATTCCTCGCGCAGCTCGCAGAAAATATCGATGGAGGCTTCGTTATGCGCGTAATCCTCCATGTCGATGCGGACGAAATTGCCGCATGCGGCGGCGGTGTCCAGGATGGCCCGCATGTTGCGCATGCACAGCTCTCGGGACAGATCCAGTCCGAGCTGGGTCATCTTGAGCGAGAGATTCGAGCGGACGCCGCTCTTCTCTATCTCCTGCAGCGTGCGAATGCAGAATTGGGTGGATTCCAGGGCCTCTTCCTCCGTAAGAATGAATTCGCCCAGATGATCCAAGGTCGCCACGATGCCGGCTTCATTCAGTTCCCGGACCGCCGCGATGGCATCCGCAATCTGCTCGCCGGCGACGAAGCGGCGGGCGCCGAAGCGCAGGCCGTACTTCTTCGCGGTGCGGTTGGCCATGCGATTCTTCGACAGAAATAATAGACCATTTCTCAGTAAGCTTTCCATCCGCGATTCTTCCCTTCTTCTGACGAAAAAGTGTTCAAAAAATAGACACATATTCTATTTATGATTAAATATAATCACAAATTATTGGAAATGTAAACACATTCTTTTGAATCGAATGGAAATTAGGCCGAACGGAAGCTTGGGAATGAATGCTTTTTCATTGCATTCTGATTGAGGTTTTGCCATAATCTAATAAAATTGATTGCTTGGAGATGAACGATGAGTCGGTCAGAAATCATGGAAGCCGTGCTGGGCGTTCTGCTCGGCGCGATGAGCGATGCCGTTACCGTCATTGACAGCGAGGGAACGGTACTGTACTGGAATCGGGTCGCGGAAGAGACCTATGGGATCAACGGCGCCGATATAATCGGTCATAAAATAGGAGATTTTTTTCAGAGAGAATCGATTATGCTCTTTCAGGTAATGGAAAGCGGCCGCGCGGTCCATCAGGTGTATCATGAGCCGCGGCCGGGCATGCACGTCATGATTAACGCGGCCCCGATCACGGATGAGGCGGGGCAGCCGCTCGGCGCCTTGTCCATCGAACGGGATGTGTCGTCCTATGTGAAATTAAGCGCGGAGATGTATCATCATCCGGCAGGCCAGCCGCTGCTGCCTGCGGTCTTCCCCTCCGCCATGCTGCAGCGGCTCCAGACGGCATTCTCCCTCGGGCAGCCGCTGCTGCTCGCAGGCGAGGCGGGAGTCGGCCGCACATCGATGGCCGAATGGCTGCATCGGAGCGCCGGACGCTCCGGACGGTTCGTGATGGTCAGCTGCAGCACCGTTCCGGAAGGGATGCTGGAGGCCGAATTGTTCGGCTATCAGGGAGGAGAAGAGCGGCCAGGGAAGGTGGAACTGGCGGCCGACGGCACGCTCTATCTGAGAGATATCGACGCGCTTCCTCCGTCGATGCAGGAGAAGCTGGCGGCCATGCTGCGCCTGTCCCGCTTCGAGCGGCTGGGCGGCACGGCATCCGTCCCGCTGCAGTGCCGAATCTGCGGCTCCATCGGGTCCGAAGCCGCCGTGGAGGGATCGGACCGCCTGCTGCCTTCCTTGCGGTACGCCTTCCAGCTCTACACGGTTCCGCCGCTGCGCGATCGGAAGCAGGATCTGCCGGAGCTGTGCCGGGTCTTCCTGCAGCAGGCGGCCGCCAAGGCAGGCATCACCGCCCCGGAACTCGCGCCTGACGCGCTGACGGCCGTATTGGCCTGCGATTGGCCGGGCAATCTGTCGCAGCTCAGGAACGCGATGGAATACGCCGCGGCGGCCGCGGCCGGATCCGGCGCCGTGACATCCGCCCAGTTGCCGGACTATGCCCGCTTGACCACCTTGAATGAATTAACCGAGCCGGATCTTCCCCTGAGTGTCCACTCCGGGGAGTGGGAGCGGGCCCGCATCGCCGAGACGCTCGAACGAACGAACGGGAACAAGGCCAAGGCGGCCCGGATGCTGCGGATATCCCGCGGCGCGCTCTACTATAAAATGAAGCAGTACGGATTGGACTAGACAAGGCTGAACTGCTGGTCCAATTCCTATCATGAGCGAAAGGAAGGAAAGGAATGAACGCGAATCCTCGCGCCGGTTCTCCCGGCGAGCCGCCCCGCCCGCTGCAGCCGCTGGCGCCTTCGTATGAAGGGCTGTCAGGCTGGTTGATCATTGTCCAGATCGGGCTGTGGCTATCTTTAGTTATGATTCTTCACCTGCTGTTCTCGGAACTTTTTCCGATCTACCAATCGAATACTTGGAGCCTGCTTACGACGCCCGATTCGGAATACTATCACTCCATGTGGTCGGTGCTTATTATTTTCGAGACAGTAGCCAACCTGCTGACGCTGATGCTCCTGGTTATGGTCTTCCTTCTGTTCTACCGGAAAAAGAAGCTGCTGCCGACGATGATTATCGTGTTGTACATATGGAACATTTTATCGTCCTTTGCGGACTATTATTTGGGCAGCCTGATTCCGGCAGTTCAGGATGCCGATGGCGCGGGCACCCTCACCCAATTGGTGCGCAGCTCCGTCGTCGGCGTCATCTGGATTATGTATTTCATCCGATCGAAGCGCGTCAAGGCGACCTTCGTCCATTAGCACGGCGCGGCCAAGGGGGGACTGACAATGTCTAACCTGTTGATTGAGCCTCTCCAAATCGAAGCGCTAACCTTCAACCAGCCGTTCTGCGCAGGCGTCATCCTCGAACGGGAAGGTCGCGTCGTCATGACGCTCAATGCGGACATGGATGCCGGCGACGGCCAGGCCGCTAACTCGGATCGCGTCCTGCGCATCGGCGGCATCGGAGGAGGGCAGGAGCCGGGCGAGACGATGCCCGCCTGCGCGCTGCGGGAGGCGAGGGAGGAGCTCGCAGCCGAACGGGTACGGTTGAAGTCCTCGCCCGTAACGTATTTTCATGATATGGACACCGGAGACATCCGAACGATTACGGTGCGCGACGAACTGGCGCCGTTCCTGCTTCAGCGAGCCGCCAATCCGGCGCCGGACCAGCCTTATAAGCCGGGTCTGCCTGTCGGCCCCTACATCTATTACGGCATATATGCGGCCGAAGCGGATGAATCGGAGCCGCTCGCTCCTGGAGACGATGTCGCGGCGCTGCTGTCCATTCCGATCGGGGGCTGGGATGTGATAGAGCAGGGGGTGACCTTGTCCGAAGCGCTGGCGCACGGCTGCGCCGTAACGGAAGCGGTCCCGCTGCCTCGGGATACCCGGCTGCATGTGCCCGAGTCCGAATCGATGCGCATGATCATGCGGCTGTATCCCCAATTCAAGGAAGCCTCCGGCATCGAGCTCCGGCCGCTCGCGCTGACGGACGGCAGCGATATTTATGAGATGCTGCAGAAGATGGGGCCCGGGGAGAACGGGTTCTCCAACAGCGGATACGGCCTCCGCCCGACACGGTTCCGCTCCTACTTGAAATCCTATATACAGATGTCGCAGGGGCGCCGGCTTCCCGCGCATCTCGTTCCCCAGAACGTGTACTGGCTGTATGTCCAAGGCTGGCCGGTCGGCATCGGCAAGCTGCGGCATGCGCTGACCGATGCGCTGCGGGAGCGGGGCGGGCATATCGGCTACGCGATTCGCCCTGAAGCGCGCCAGCGCGGGTACGGCACGATCATGCTGCGACTGCTGCTGGCCGAGGCGAGACGGATTGGCTTGCGGGAAGTGCTTCTTACCTGCGATGAAGACAATACGGCTTCCAGACGCGTAATCGAGAAGAACGGCGGCCGGTTGGCCGGGTCTGCGGACGGCATCTGCAAATACTGGATTGTCCTCTGAGCATATTAGATCGTGAGTGCCGCAAGGACGGGATTTTCTGCCGTCATCTGGGTAAAAGTGGAAAAATTGGTCGCTCATAGCCGCCGAGCTCCGGTTATAATATGGAGTAAAGGCAATCCAATATGAATGAGTTTGAGTTCATGATATCGTTGCAAAAAAAGGGATGATCGTATGTGGAGTTATGTGGCGGCGGGATGCGTCCTGCTTATCGTAATCGTGAGTGCGAATCTGCTGGGAAGCCATGTGTTCCGGCGCATGACGCTGGGCAGGCGCTCTCTTCCCGATGAATCGTTCGCCACGGTAGAAGGGATGGGATTGATGTCGCGGGACGAATTCGAAGCGCTGCCGAAGGAAGAAGCCTCCATTATATCGAAGGACGGTTTCCGGCTGCGAGGATATTATATCGAACCGCACCCCGAAGGCCGGAAGGTTGTCATTATCGTGCACGGATATACGGCGAATCACGGCTATTCGTCCCAATTCATCCGTCTGTTCGCAGACGAGGGCTTCAACGTGCTGCTCATCGATCAGCGCAGCCATGGACGGAGTGAAGGACGTTACGCCACCTACGGCTATTTTGAACGGGAAGATCTTGACGCCTGGATCGAATGGGTCCGGCGCCGCGTGGGCGAGGACGCCTATATCGGCTTGCACGGGCAATCGATGGGCGGGGGCACCGTGCTGATGCATGCCGGGATGGACCCGGACATCCGCTTCATCATTGCCGACTGTCCGTACTCGGACCTGGAGAAGCTGATCCGGTACCAACTGAAGGATTTGAACCGGGTGCCGCTGTTTCCCTTCATGGGCATGCTCGATCGGAGGCTGCGGCGCCGGGCGGCCTTCTCCATGCGCGACGTCAAGCCTGTAGACCGGATTCGGGAGCAGGAAATTCCGCTGCTGCTCATCCATGGCGGCAAGGATGATTTCGTGCCCACCTCGATGAGCGTCGAATTGTATCACGCGAAGACGAAGGGCATCCGACGGCTGCATATTGTCGATGATGCCGTGCATGCGGCGGCCTATCCCACCGATCCGGAGGGGTACCGGGAGGCTGTGCGCCAATTCCTCGCCGAGGTGCGGGAGCAAGAGCGCCGGGGACGGCTGCCGGAGAGCGCGGCCGCGGTGGAAGGCTGAGATTCCCGGCCGCATGGCTCCGTCTGGCAGCGAAGCGACCATTCAGACCGTTCCACGATCTCCCGCGGATACAGCGGATGAACGGTCACAGCGGCCTGCTGATTACGGCCCGGTCGTCACCTCAACGGGGCCCTGTTCCCGAACGGCCATATGCGGCTTCGAGCGCATTGGCTTGCTGCACGCTGTTGCCCTGCCGCTTGCCGCTCAGCTCAATCGGAGCGGAAGCTTCCCTTCTCATCTCTTCTCTATCCCGATCATCGCCTTGTCCCGCATTGCCGCTGTCCGCCGCATTCGGTGCGCCTTTTCGAACGACAGCAGGGCGTTAGTTGACGCCAGGGGATGAAATATGCGATGCTTCTTGTCAAGAAACGATATATTGTCCGTCGTGCAGGTCGTGCAGGTTGGGCGGCTGCTCCTTATCCGGCCATTATGGATTTATGCGAGGCGCAGCCGCCGTTATTTTTAATTAGAGGAGGACTGCATATGCCCAACAGAGCGATTCCCGAAGAATTGGAACAATGGTGCGAGCAGGTGAAGGCGGATACGGAAGCGGCTTATTTGTCGTATGGTGCGGATGAGCCTTGGAAGCAATCGGGAATGTCAGGACCGGAACAGCGCTGGAAGGCGCTGCGCAAGCCGGTGGCCGATGCCGTCGAGCATTCCGGATCCTTCCTGGATATCGGGTGCGCCAACGGTTATTTGCTGGAATCTGTCATCGAATGGACGAAGGAGCGGGGCATTGCCGTTGATCCGTACGGACTCGATATTTCCGAGAAGCTGATTGAGCTGGCGAAGGAACGTCTGCCGGCCTACGCGGATCATTTCTTTGTCGGCAACGCCTTCGCCTGGATACCGGAGCGGCGCTTCGATTATGTGGCGACAATGCTCGATATTGTGCCGGAGAAGTACGAAGAAGAGTATATTCATTTTCTGCTGGAGAACCATGTGGCCCCGCAAGGCAAGCTGCTTTTGCTGAAGACCGGAGCTTACGAAGAGCCGGAAGTGTGGCTCCATAAGCGTCTGGGCCGCTACGGCATCATTCATGGCCGGATACTGAACGGCTATGATCCGTTCAACAACCGCCAGACCAGCGTTGCTGTCATTCACCGGGACGAACGGTAAGGGCCGAGGAGCACGGGACGCGGGGGCCAGCCGCCCCCAAGGGGAGGAGCGCGGTCGTGCTCTCTCGGGAAATACAGCCATTGAAGGAGATTGAACGACCATGGCATCCATGCAGGATAGACTGGAAATGCAAATCGAATTCATCAAAGAAGTGGATAAATTGAAATCGGTCTTACGGCAATCGTATTTGCTGGATCGGAGCCGGCATGAGAATGACGCCGAGCACACTTGGCATCTGACAGTGATGGCGTTATTGCTCCACGAGTACGCCAACGAGCGGAACCTGAACCTGCTGCGCGTGCTCAAGATGCTCATCATTCACGATATCGTGGAGATTGACGCGGGCGACACGTTTGCCTATGATGCGCAAGGACAGGAAGACAAATTCGCCCGGGAGTCGAAGGCCGCGAAAAGGCTGTTCGGCATGCTGCCGGAGGAGCAAAAGGATGAGATGATGCAGCTCTGGATGGAATTCGAGCAGCGCCAGACGCCGGAGGCGCAGTATGCGGCCGCGTTGGACCGGCTGCAGCCGCTGATTCATAACTATACGACCGAAGGGAAATCGTGGCGGGAGCATGGGGTCACCAGCGAACGGGTGCTGGCCCGCATCGCCGGAATCAAGGAGGGCTCGCAGCAATTGGGCAGATTCGCCGAAAAGCTGGTCCAGCAGGCGGTCGAGCGTGGCTATCTGGCCAAATAAGCGGTCCTTCGGCTTCATCATATGAATATGGGGGATGCATGAATGGGCAACATGGTCATCGGCATCGATGGAGGAGGAACGACGACGCGGGTCATGACGGCTTCCTTGGACGGCACGGTCATCGCCTACGCCGAGAATGGCTGCTGCAATCCGAACAAGGATGTGCTGGCGAAGCAGCATGTCAGAGATGCGCTGCAGGAGGCGGCGGCGCGTTCCGGCGGCGCCCCGATTGCCGCACTCTGCGCCGGCCTGTCCGGACTCGAATCGGAACAGGATATGGCATGGGCCGAGGAGTTCACGGATGCGTTCGGCGCTGCAACCGCGTCAATCGTGCGTCGGCATGTCAATGACGGGATGGTGGCGCATGCGGGCGCCTTTCTTGGAGAGCCGGGGATTATGGCTGTGTCCGGAACGGGTTCCGTCGTGTTTGGGGTGAATGAGGCGGGCAGCATCGTGCGCAATCAGGATTTTCACCACTATGCGACGGCCGCCCGCTTTTTAGCCTATGAAGCCGTATATAAAATCATTGCCGGGTACGCGGTTGAGGCGGATCAAGTCTGGGCAGGCGAGATCCTGCGCTACTGGGGAGCGGCAAGCGTCGCTGAGCTGAGCGAGATCGGAGCCGTCGGGTTCGTTCGCGACGAGCATGAACGAATGCGGCGCTTCGGCGAGATGGCGCCCTATGTTACGAGGGCGGCCGGGGCAGGGGTCCCGCTGGCCCGGCTCGTCTGCGACGAGGCTGCCTCCGCACTCGAAGAGGGGATACGCATTGTCGGCTCGCGCTTCAGCGAGGCGACCCTATCCGTTGCGTTCGTCGGCAGCGTCATTCGCGATCCGTACATCCGCCGCATCGTCACCGAGCGGCTGCAGCAGGCGGCTGCGCCCGATCGCAAGCGCTTCCGGGTCATCGAGCCGGCGCTGTCCCCCTTGGCCGGAAGCGGACAAGCTGCCTGTCGAGGAATGGGAGCGGATTCCCTTCTTCCTCCGATATCGAAGCATCTACTCGTATCTGTATCATCGGACGAGCAAGCGCCGGAGGAATGGAGCGATCAGGAGCAGGCGATTTTGGCCCGCATGCGGGAGGATATCCTGAGCGGAGCCGCCCATGTATAAGGCGTTTGCCTGGCCTGGCTTCTGCAGTGAAGCCGGAGCGGCATACATATCGGATTGAAAGCAGAGCAGAGGGGGAGCGGAAATGAGTGAGCGGCACGGGGACTGGATGGATGAGATTTTCTCGAATTATGCGAAATCCGGCGGCATGAACGAACTTCCCGGCAAGGGCAAGCCGCTGGATGTGGCTAGCGGGGATGCGCTTCACAGCGTCATGAAGGAGGCTCATGTGCTCCCTTCCTGGCTGGAGCTTCAAAAAAAGATTCGCAATCAGCTTGAGCAGATGCTTCGTCAGATGGAGGAGCTTGGAAGCGAGCCTCAAGATCAGGCGATCGAGGAGCTGAACCGGAGCATCCGGACTTACAACTCAATGGTTCCGAATGCGCTGCTGCCAAAAGGAACAATTACGAAAGAAAACATACGGGCGCAGCGGACGAAATGGGAATAATTGGATGTTGGGGCTTCCGCCAGCCGGGAGCTTTTTTTAATCGGTTCGGGGGGGGCTGCGATTCCTTATGCCCAATCTCCCATGCAGTCAGGAAAAAGAATATGCGCAGAAAATTCCTTTTGTCCAAAATCCCATCTTGTCAGGAAGAGTAAGAAGGGGAACTCCTTTTGTTCGAAATCCCAACTCGTCAGGAAGAGTAAGAAGGGAACACTCCTTTGCGCAATATCCCATCTTGCCAGGAAGAGTATGAAGGTAAGCTCCTTTTGCCCAGTCTCCCGTCCAGTCAGTAAGCAAGGTTGCAGTTTATTTGTGTTGTATGATGGACCCGATTCAAGGACAAGGAACGGTTCAGACTCACGAGCGATCGAGGAAGGAATCGGGTGGTGGAATTAGTAATTTCTTAAATAGGGCTAGCTAATATAGTGAGAGGCATTCTGAACGAAGGGGAGAGTGAAGCAGAAGGACTACTGCTAAACCTGACTGATTGGGATAGTGGAGATAAGTAGAGACGGACTGATTAGTTGGGATAGCGAATATAAGAAGGTATGGAATGAGTTATCGGGAGAATGGTAAAAAGAGGTGTTCCGACTAGTCTATTGGGAGGGCGATGGAAGGAAGCTCCGGAATGGGCAATTGTGATGAACCAAAACAAGGACCTGACTTAGTGGGATAAGGAATGGAAGCAGACTTGGGCAGGAACCGGATCTGAAATCTGAACAGGCCAGTCTCCCGGCTACTCAGCTCCCGGCCCCCAGCCCGTTCGGGCGGGAACCGGGAAATAGCGAATGCCAGATCCGAGGATGGCTTTGACATTGTTTTTGGAGTTCTGTCACGAATTCCGTTCTTATGGCTCATTGCAACCGGGCAATTCCAATATATACTAAGTACGGATATGGTATAATCATGTATACTAGTCTGTCGTAGAAGCAGTCCTGTCCGCCCCCGGCAATCGGCGCCGCATAGCCTTGCATTGACCGCTATCCGCCGCGGGTGTAGAGTAAAATGAGACAGGCGGAGCCGGAGCGGCTCTGATCCGAAGGAGGGCGCTTGCGATGATGCTTACCGTATCGTCAGGAAGACAGGGCCAGGAGTGGTTCGACATTGATGTGTCGGAGGATTGCACGGGCCTGCAATTGAAAGCTATTCTCGGATTGAAATTGTTCGGCGAGCCGCCGCGCAATGATGTGCAATATATACTCGAGGCGAAGCAACCGGAAGGGTTGTGGTTCGTCGTACAGGAACAACAGCGGCTTGCGGAGGCCGGGCTGCGCGAAGGGGCGCATATCCGCATCCAACGGGCTTACTCCACGACAACCGACTCGCTTCCTGCATATGGCAGACGAATGCTGTTTCAACCAGAGAAGGACAGGGTAGCGAATAAGTAGCGATTCAGACGAGGAGTTGTTCGCCGTGAACGTACTGTACCAGAGATCACCTAGAATCAAGCCGACGCTGCGCAAGGATAGGCTTGAGATTTTGCGCCCGCCGGCGGAACCGACCCGTCCTACATTTTCGATTATTACGATTATCATTCCGATTATTATGACGTTGGTCAGTGTCGGTTTTTACATATATATGTCGATGTCAGGCAAGATGGGCAACAGCAATTATATGATGTTCCAGATGTTGACCATTTTTATGATGCTTACGTCGTATACTCTTCCTTTTTTTATGTATTTGAACAATAAGAAGGTGTACGAGCGCCGCAAGGTGGAGCGCGATCGGATGTACCGCGCCCAATTGGATAAGCATCGGGAAGAACTGCAGGAGAAGACAAGGGAGCAATTGGAGGCGATGCAGGCGATCCATGGCGATCCCGAAGTATGCTATCAGATCGTCAAGAACCGGAGCAGCAATCTGTGGGAGCGCGGCCCGGCGGATGACGATTTCATGCATGTGCGAATCGGCACCGGCGCGGTGCCATTCTATATGGAGATTGAAGTGCCTCGCGCGGATGGCTATGAGCGCGATCCGTTGATCGACGCTGCCCGCGAAGTCGCCGAAGAGTTCGAGCGGGTGGAGCAGGCGCCTATCGCGCTCCCCTTGTATCCGGCCAAGGTCATCGGCATCGTCGGAGGACGGGAAGCGGTAATGAATGCAATTCGCGTCATCACGGCCCAGTTGTCTACCCGGCATTCGCCGGATGAAGTGAAGCTGGCCGCCTTCTATGACGAGCGCGAAGCCGAGGAATGGAGCTGGCTTCGCTGGCTGCCCCATACGTGGGATGACGAGCGGACGCAGCGGTATTTGGCGGATCGCCGCAGCGGAGCGCATCAGCTGGCGGACCAGCTGTTCAGCCTGCTGAACCGGAGGAAAAGCTTCCGCACGTCCGGTCAGAAGAAGCAGCATCTTCCTTGTTATGTCGTTCTGCTGTCCGACACGCAGCTGGTGGAAGAGGAGCCGCTGTATCCCCTTCTTCTCGAGGATGCGGGCCGAATCGACGCCTGCACGATTGTGCTCTCGGAGAGCAAGGAGCGCCTGCCGATGCAGTGCCAGCTTATCGTGGAAGTGAGCGAATCCGAAGGAACCTATACGCATAAGACGGAAGAAGAAGGCATCGTTCGGCATGCCTTTTCCGCCGATCTTATGTCGCTGGAAGGGACGGACACGCTGGCCCGCTATATGGCGCCCATTCGCCTGAAGCGATCGGCCGCGTCCGACATCCCTACCGTGCTGCCGCTGTTCGAGATGCTGGGCGTGAAGGAGATCGGCCAACTGGACGCAGCTTCCCGCTGGCGGAAAAACCGCTATCCCGATACGCTGCCCGTTCCGGTCGGCGTGCGCGCGGGAAGCAAGAAGATCATGCTTAATCTGCATGACAAGATCGAGCGCAAGGGACATGGGCCGCACGGCCTCATCGCGGGCACGACCGGTTCGGGGAAGAGCGAGGTCATTCAGTCGCTCATCGCTTCGCTTGCCGCCGAGTTCCATCCGCATGAGCTTGCGTTCATGCTGATTGACTACAAGGGCGGCGGCATGTCGAACACGTTCGTCGATCTGCCGCATGTCGTAGGGACGATAACGAATCTGGACGACAGCTTGATCGAACGGGCCAAGGTGTCGCTCCGGGCGGAGCTGATCCGCCGGCAGCGCATCTTGAACGATGCCGGGAATTTGCAGCATATCGACGAGTATTACCGATCGGACCGGCGTGCGGAGCATCCGCTTCCGCATCTGGTCATCATTATCGATGAATTCGCCCAGTTGAAAAAGGATCAGCCGGAGTTCATGGATGAGCTGATCAGCATCGCCACGATCGGCCGGACGCTCGGCGTCCACCTCATCCTGGCAACGCAGAAGCCGGCGGGCGTCGTGGACGAGAAAATTTGGAGCAATACCCGCTTCCGCATCTGCCTCCGGGTTCAGAGCGAAGGGGACAGCCGGGATATGCTCAAAATACCGAATGCCGCCTGGATAACCAATCCCGGGCGAGGCTATTTCCAGGTTGGCAGCGATGAAGTGTTCGAAGAGATGCAGTTCGCTTGGAGCGGCGCGCCTTATCTAGTGAAGCGCAAGGACGAGGACGCCTCGCCTGTCCAGATATATGAGGTCCGGCTGAACGGCAAGCGGGAACCGCTGCTGACCGGAGAGGAACTCTCCTCCGCGCTGATGGAGAAGGAACCGCCGAAGCAGCTTCAAGTATTCATCGACCATGTGGCCAAGACGGCCCGCCGCGAGGGGATTGAGCAGCTTCCGGGCCCTTGGCTGCCCCCGCTGCCGGAGCATCTGGAATTGGATGAAGTTCTGGCGCTGCGACGGGAAGAACCAGCAGAACCGTGGCAGACGGAGCATCCGGAGACCGGGCTGCGGGCTGTGGTCGGCTTGGTCGACGATCTGATGCAGCAGCGGCAGGAGCCGCTCCATATAAGCATGGAGCAGGGACATCTCGCTGTATACGGCATGCCGGGCACAGGGAAGACGACCTTCGTTCAGTCGCTGCTGATGTCGCTGGCGAAGCAATTCACGCCGGATCGGTGGCATGGCTATGTCGTGGACATGGGGCGGATGATGAAGGACGCCGCCCAGCTGCCTCAAGTCGGTTCGGTCATGCTGGCGGAGGAGGAAGACCGCATCAAGCGGCTGTTCCGCTACCTCTCGCAGCAGCTGGCCGAACGCAAAGAAATGATATCGGAAGCGGGCGTCAAGACGATTGCCTCCTACCGGAGAGCGGCTCGCGAACAGGTGCCGCATATCGTCGTCGTCATCGACGGGTATTTGAACTTCCGGACGACCTATCCGGAGGAGAACGAGCTGTTGGAATACTTGCTGCGCGAAGGCGGAAGCCTCGCCATCACGTTCGTCATTACGGCGAACCGCGTAACCGATATTTTCGAGAAGGTGCGCAGCAATATTCCGCAGGCGGTGTCGTTCGAGCTTGCCGATCCGAGCGACTACTATTTTGCGGTCGGACGGCCGACGAAGGCGCCGGCGCAGCTTCCGCCGGGGCGCGGGCTGGTGAAGGGAGCCGTCCCGCCGCTTGAATTCCAGACGGCGCTGCCGTCCAGCGGACCGGACGAGACCGAGCGGATCCTGCGGCTTCGCGCCGAGATGAAGTCGATCAAGGAGGCGTGGAGCGGCGAGGAAGCGCCGCCGATTCGGCCGCTGCCGGAGATTGTCCGGCTGCCGGAGCTGCTTCAGGAGCCCGAGAGACGGGCGCCGGAAGGCAGCGAAGGCTTGTACCGGGTGCCGGTCGGCCTCCGTTCGGACGATCTGGAACCGTTCCTTATCGATTTGAAGGAAGGCCCTCATTTCGTGGTAGCCAGCCCGATGGAGAGCGGCAAGACATCGTTCCTGTCGAGCTGGGTGCTGTCGCTGGCTTATCATGTCTCGCCGGAGCGGCTTCATATCTATGCGGTCGATACCCGGTTCGGCGGGGAAGGAATCAGCCGGTTGTCCAGTCTTCCCCATGTCAAAGGAGTCGCTGCGCGGGAAGAAGAGATTCCATTCCTCGTGCAGATGATATATGATCAAGTACAGAACCGGACGAAGGAAGCGCATGAACCGGCCCTCTTGCTTGTGATGGACGATGCCGATGATTTATGCAAACAGTTGACTGATTTTTCTGTAAAGGATCAGCTGTCTGCCATCGTGCGGCAGGGCCGGGATCGGAATGTTCATGTCGTGCTGGCGGGAGTTCCGTCGGAATTCCCGACCTTCGGCGTCGATTGGTTCAACGATGTGAAGGCGTCCCAATCGGGATTCCTGTTCGGAACGATCGACGCGAACGACCTGTCCTTCCTGCGCCTGCCGATATCCGAATCGAACAGCGGGAGCTCCGGAACGAAGATGCTGCCGCCGGGACAAGGATATTTTATGCGACGCAAATTTACCAAATTGAAAGCCGCTTTTCCATATACCGAGTCGTGGACTCCAAATGAATGGTCAGAACGAATTCGCGAACAATGGAATGTACCGGTCTGATGGGGGGTGCATGAATTGATGACGACAGATGATGTTGAAAAAAAAGAGAAAAAGATGAGAGATAGCATTACGCTGGATGCGAAAGAGTTGTACTTTCTGACCGGTATTATCGGTTCTGACCGTTTATTGGGCATCGAAGATCCGTTTCGCGGATATTTGACGGACGAGATCGCGGAAGAATGGGACCGGGCCAAGTCAGCTCTGCTGAAAAAGGGATATTTGATGGAAGAGCCGAACGGGGTGGAGCTGTCCATGCCCCCGCATGTGTTTTCCAGCGTAGCCGTTACCGGGTTGGCCAAGCGGTCGTGCTGGGTCAGGTACTCCCATGCGGGCGAAGCGTTCGAAGGGTACCTCCACATGACGGACGATATGGTCATCCAGCGCGTGCGGTGCAATGAAGATCCGGATAGGTATACGCTCTATGAGATCGGATCGGTGGAAGAGGCCTGCCATGAGCTTATCGAGAGGATGGGCTGGGCAGACCAGCCGGAGACGGATATGACCTCGGTGATTTTGTCCAAAAGGCATTTTCACAAGCTGTATGAGCAGGCACCCCAGTTGACGGTCGAGCAAATGACCTGCCAATTGATGACGTTCGACGGAGAGGAAGAAGGGGCGCTCGCCCTGGCCCGCTCCATGAAAAATAAAGTGGCGGAAGGAGAGTTCCTCTTCCTGGTCTGGAATGAGCAGGATTGGGACGTCCAGGGGCTGGCGTTCATCATTGGCGCTTCATGCAACTGGCTGATCCGCAAAAGCTCTAAAGGTGACGAAGATTGGTTGACGGCCACGCCGACGACAAAGGAGCAATTTGCCCGAATGTTCGTGCAGTGGGACCGGCAGCTCGCAAAAGATGAGGGAAGGTGACAACGATGCGTATTCTCGTATATCCGGATGCGCTCCGTGATTTGGGCCGTCAGCTTCAAATTGCGGCGGAACAAATGCAATCTATACAATCGTCTCTGAGTCAGGCGCTGCACACGTTGACGTGGGAGTCTTCGATCAAGACCTCCGTCATGGAAGAATGGCAGCAGGCGTCGCGTCTGTCTTCCCAGATTCACTTGCTGCTGTTCGAGCTGGGCAAGCATATCAGTACGAAAGCGGAGCAATTCCAGACGGCGGATCAGCAGACGAACAGCATATTGCCGCCAGGGGCTAAAATCGGATCGGCGACGGCCATATTCAGCGGCATCATGATGGGAGGGACGTCTCTCATCCTTCCCGGGGTTGCGCCAGGGCTTGGCACGATCTCGAATCCGAATTCGGCCGTTCGCGCGATGAACGGAGGAGGAACCGCCATCGGGTTAAGCTGGAAGCCGACGGAAGCCCAATTATACGGTTTCGCCAAGGGCGCCTATGACATGGTGGGCATGCACCGCGACAAATTCAACGTGAATGTGCGGGGAGACGGCTATGTCACCATTAGCGGAGCCCGCTCCGATTATGCGCTGTCCGAAGGGATTCGCGGCACACGGTATACCGCTTCGAACGCGTCCAATCATCACAACGTATGGAAGTTCGTCGACCCGGGCATCGCGATGAAGGAAGCCTTCTCGCTCAAGGGATGGAGCGCGAAGCTCGGCTATGCCGGCCTCGCCTACGACACAGGCACCTCCGTCATGACGGATTACGAAGCAGGAGGAGCCAGCCGGGCGGTGGCCAGCGGCGTCGTGAACGGTTCGCTCGGCCTGGGCACGATGGCGGCCAGCGCGGCCGTGGGCGCTTATGTCGGCTCCGTCGTCCCGGTGGGAGGGACCATCGTCGGGGCAGGCGTCGGATTGGCCGCGGGCGCGGTCATTTCCATGGCCTCGGAAGTTACGATTAACGGCAAGTCATTGAAAACCTACGCGGTGAACGCGGCAGACAGCGCGGTGAACAACGTATCCGACTCGGTGTCAGGAGGGGCGAAGTCGCTCTCAACAAAAGCGCAATCTGCCTCGGACACGGTAGCTGACGGAGTGAAGGCGGTCAAGAGCGGAACGACAAAGACAGCGAAGCGCATCGCCGATTCCGTCTCGGACACGTTCGGGGGGCTCGGAAAATGGTTCCCGGGCACCGGCACTTAACAGGTCAGAGGCGCAATTGATCAGAGAAGGGAAGGGTGCGATTTGAAGAATCAAGCAGAACAACTCCGTCCTGCGCATGAAAAGACGTTACTGCCGCTCGGCTCGGTCGTGTTGCTGCGCGACGGAAGCAAGAAATTGATGATATATGGCCGCAAGCAGCTGCAAATCAAGACGAATCGTCTGTTTGATTATTTGGGCGTCGTCTATCCGGAAGGGTACATAGACGAGAACTTTTCCTTTTTATTCAATCATGAGGATATCGACGTTGTCGCCCATGTAGGTTTTTCGAACTATGAAGAAGAAGCGTTTCAAAAAATACTTAAGGAAGTTTCACCAGCTAAGTAAAAGGTAATATGGAAATTAGGTCCAGGGCCTCTTACCGAGTAGGAATGGAATTCATGTACAATTGACCTAGCATTTATCCTATCCATTTCCAAAGGAGGAAGTTAATAATGGCAGGCCGTATCTTAATTACACCTGAACAAGTGGACCAGGTCGCAAATCAATTCAAGCAGGGCGGAGAGCAAAGCCAACAGGTGGTCTCCAGCCTGACGCAAGCGATTCAAGGCATGGAAGGTCAATGGGAAGGGATGACGAAGCAACGCTTCTTCCAGGAGTTCCAGGAAGCCGGCAGACAGATGCAGGCTTTCGTTCAGACGCTGAACGGCATCAGCGAAGAACTGCGCGCGATTGCGAACAAGTTCCGCACAATCGACCAACAGCGATAATACGGAATGCGGGGCTGTGCCGCCGCTGCGTATGAACCTGATAAGAAAACCGGGCGTTGTAGCGACTCCCGGTTTTCTTGCAGTATGCCGCATTAGGTAACCTGAATCACCACTGGGGGATGGGAATGTCATTTCAGCCGAATCCGGGAGATTCGATCCGGCTGTACGGAACCGATTATCTCATTGGAGAGCACCCGGCTGCTCCCGGTCTGGCTTATGCGCAGGCCGGAAGGCAAGGAATCGTATACCAATTGATCCCGCATGACGGCGACATGCAGGAGATGAAGGCGCTCAAGGTGTTCTTTCCGAAATACCGCATACCGGCCATGGTCTATCAGTCGGAGCAGCTGGATGCGTACAGCGCCTTGCCCGGTCTGAGCGTATGCAAGCGGCACATCTTGACTCCTGAAAAAAACGGAGGAATCATCCAGGCGCATACCGACCTGTTGTACGCGGTGCTGATGCCATGGGTACATGGCCCTACCTGGTTGGATATGATCGCAGCCCAGCGGGCCCTAACCCGGCGGGAAAGCCTTGAGCTGGCGACCTCCCTCGCGGAGATCTGCTCGGGGATGGAGCAAAAGGGATTGGCTCACTGCGATTTGTCTGCGCCGAACGTATTGCTTCCGTTTTTTTCGGAAGTTAACAGGCATCGCAGCGGATCCAAGATCGAGCTCGTCGACGTGGAGCAGATGTACAGCCCGAAGCTGGACCGGCCGGACGTGCTTCTCGCCGGTTCGCCGGGATATGCGGCGCACCGCACCGTTCAGAGCGGATTGTGGAGCGCGTATGCGGATCGGTTCGCCGGGGCGATCATTCTCGCCGAGATGCTCGGCTGGTCCGACGACAGAGTTATCGGGCGCGCATGGGGAGAGAGCTTTTTCGATCAGCATGAAATGCAGACCGCCTGCGAGCGGTACGGGTTAATGAAGCGCTCGCTGGAGGAGCGCTGGGGGACGAAGGTTGCCGAGCTGTTCGTCCGGGCGTGGGAGAGCCAGGACTTGAGCAGCTGCCCGACCTTCGGGGAATGGCTCATTATTTTGTCCGGCGTGTCCGCTGACGAGCCGGTCGAGGTGCAGCCGTCTCAGTCTGCTGGGGGAACGCCGGCGGGCAAGCCGGATTCCGAACCGGCCGGGCAAGACCCGGTTCCGCCGTTGGCCGCTTCGCAAGCGGCCGGCCGTTCCGATCCGAATGTGGTGGATCGGCTGTTCAACCAGGCCAGGGAGCTGGAACAGAAGAAGCAATGGCAGAGCGCGCTTGAGGTGTATCGTTCGGCACATCATTTCGTCTCTGCCGGAAGCCCGATGGAGGTCGAATTGGCAGCGGCCATCGCAGGCTTGGAGGAGCGGCTGCGCGCGGCGCAAGCCCCGCCGGGGAAGCGTCCGGGCATGCGCCGCAGAACCGCCGCGCTGCTGGCGGCGGGTATCGTCGTCCTGCTGCTGGGCGCGAGTCCGCTTGTGTATAACATGCTGCAGGCCGACGCGCTGAAGGCGAAGGATCAGCAGGAGGCGCTGGCCGCGAAGCAGCGGGAGGAGGCGGAGCTGGCCCGCAAGCAGGCGGAGGAGGAAGCCCGCCGCAAGCAGGAGGTAGAGGCGCGGCTGGCGGCCCAGCGGGAGGAACAGGCGAAGAAGGAGCAGGAACGGAAGAAGCTGGAGCAGCAGAAGCTGGCTGAGAAAAAGCGGGCCGAGCAGAAGAAGAAGGAAGAAGAGCGGAAGAAGCTTCAGGAGAAGTATGATAAGCAGGCGAAATATGAGAAGTACCTCCAGTGGAAGCAGCAGCAGGCCGAGGCGCAGAAGCGCAAGCAGGAGGAAGAGGCCCGCAAGCGCAAGGAGCAGGAGGAATTGAAGCGGATTCGGGAGCGGGATGCGGTCCTGCTCGTGGCCTCCTATAACATGACCTATAATTCCGCCAAGCGGGATAATCACGAGAAGGCCCGCAAGAGTGCGCTGGAATTCGCCAAGCGCTACGAGAAGGATCCCGATTATTTCAATAAGAAGCCTGACATGTCCGCCCGGGCGGGACATATTTATAAATATTTGAAAAATCGGGAGCATGAGCTTCCCGATATTTAATCCGGAAAGCATGAGAGAACAGAGGTGACACCGAAGCGGATGAACTACACGATTCAAGCTTCCCAACGGACGCCGGCGCTCATTATTTATCTCATTGACATCAGCGCTTCGATGAATATGCTGATGGACGGCAAGCGCCGGATTGACATTGTATACGAAGCGTTGTCCTTGGCCATTCGGCAGATGGTATTCCGGTCCACCAAGGGCAACCGGCTCACGCCCCGGTACCGCCTGGCCATCCTGGCCTACAGCGATGATGTATACGACCTGCTGAACGGAATCAAGGGCATCGACGAGATCGCCAGCCTTGGCTCGCTGCCGGATCTGACGCCGATCCGGTTCTCCGATTCGGCCAAGGCGTTCCGGCAGGCGGAACGGATCCTGGAGGCGGAGCTGCCGAATATGCAGGACTGCCCGGCTCCGCTTGTCTGCCATATGACCGACGGGGTCGCGACCGGGGAGGACCCGGAGCCGATCGCGAAGCGGATTATGCAAATGAGCGTGCCGGACGGCAATGTGCTGGTGGAGAATATTTTCATATCGGATCATATTATGGGCTCGCCGATTGCGGAGCCGCGCCGCTGGAAAGGGATTATGGCGGATACGCCATTCAAGGATGAGCATGCCGAGAAGCTGCGCAACATGTCCTCCGTCCTGCCGGAGAGTTACCGGGAGATGCTGGTCGAAGCGGATTATCATCTCGCTCCCGGCGCGCGCATGATGCTCCCCGGAAGCTGCGCGGAGCTCGTGTCCATCGGGTTCCAGATGTCGGCAGCTACGCCGGTTCGGTAGGGATGGGGAGATTGGGCATGCGAATTGGCCGAAGAAAATCGTCCCGACATGACACCGCGGTGCAGCGAATCCTGTGCTCCCAGCATAGCGAGCATCCCGTAACGACCATTGAACACCCGTACCGGTGCAGGTACGGCTATGCGCGGGCGGAGGAGACGGTCCAACAGCGCGAGAACGGGCAGGACTACCTCGGACTGCATCTGCAGGGCCACGGCTGCAGCTTCGTGCTGTGCGATGGAGTCAGCATGAGCTATCAGGGCGACTTCGCCGCCCGGTTCCTCGGCGAGCGGCTGCTCGGCTGGCTGGCAGACCTGGGCGCGCCGCCAAGCGAGCAAGCCTTCCATGCCTATATCGGAGGGCTGACCCTCCCGGCGACGAAGGCGGTAGAAGGTCTGCCGATACCCCGTGGCACGCCGCAGCTGCTGAGGGAAGTGCTCGAAGAGAAGCGGCGCCGCGGCAGCGAATCGATGTTCATCTGCGGCCGCATCGAGCGCGCCAGCCGCAGCGGGCTTCGCAAGGGCAGGCTGTGGCTCGCCTGGCAGGGCGACTGCCGTCTGCGCCTGTGGGTGAACGGCACGGAAGTGAAGGCGCCGTTCCAGGACAAGATACGCATCGGCGAGCGCTGGTCCACGTTAACCGGCCCGGTCGGCGGTGCGCCGCATTTGTTCACGATGGACCTGCCCCGCTCCGGGACGTACCGGCTGCTCTGTTACACGGACGGCTTGCGCGAGCTCGACGGATGCAGCGGAACGCCATCGGATGCGGAGCTGCAGCGGATGCTGGATCAGCCGCAGGGCGGCGCGCTGACGGATGACGCCTCCTTTATCGAGGTGTCGTGGTGAGCAGGCCGCTCTGTTTATCATACGCCAAGGAAGGACATCGGAAGCGATGTTCTTTTTTTTTGCAGATTTTCGGGTTAAATAACGGTATAATGGAGGAGATTTACGGAGAACGCGCATTTGGAGAAGAGAGAAGAAAGGTTGACTTCATGAAACGAAAACATGCTGACCGCAGCGATTGGAAACGGATTGAATCGCGTGATTTTGCTATGATGCATCAGGAAACCGAAGATTTCTCGGGTTATGTGACGCTGATCCATTTCCATGCGGTGCGTGCGCCGCTTGTCAAAAAAATGGACGGCCGGAAGCTCGTGCTGGCGGACGCCGGCTATTATTGGATGCAGCATTTCCCGCAAGGCAAGCGCTATTCCGTGACGACAATGCTGAATGACAAGGAAGAAGTGGTCCAGTGGTATGTGGACATCTGCGAGCCTTCCGAACTGGACGAACGCGGAATTCCGTATTATGACGATCTATACCTGGACGTCGTCCTGCTGCCGTCAGGGAAGGTCTTTTTGCTGGATGAAGAGGAATTGGCCGAGGCGCTTCGCCTGAGACGCATTTCGGAGGAACAGTACCGGTTGGCGTCCGAGGAAGCGCATGCTTTGATGGAGCATATAACGGAGCTGGCCGCCGTGCGGAACGGCATGCATGATTTCCGCAAGCTGAAGCCGCTGCTTCGCCCTTATCCGAACGGATAAGGCGGAGCAACTTGTGTCTTAGTGGTCGGCGGGGAAGCACGTACTGAATCATGACAGGCGGTGGTGTCTCCGATGGATATCGGATTCGTTTCATTTTTTGGATTTATTCCGCTTTTGATTTATACGTCGGTCATCGTCCTTGGCATCTACATCAGTATTTTGTTCATCCGCGCGCTGCACCGGACCATCCGCGCGCTGCACCGGACCATCCGCTGGCTGGACTTGTCCATTCGGGAGAAGGAGAGCCGGAACAACCGGATGGGCCGGGGGATGGTCCGAGAGTTTACTGAAGCGCCGGGGCGCACGTTTGCGGTGCGCCCCGGCGTCATCATCATTTTGCGGGAATGCGGATGACTTCGATGGCTTGCAGCGGAATGGCGGCGATGTGCCCGGAAGGCCCGTTCAGAATCGGGGAAACCTTAAGGGTGAGAGTGGAGCTGCCGACGGATTGCAGCGTCCCCTCTGTCACGCCATGAGCGGTCATGATCTCGACCGCAGTCCCGATATAACTTCGCAGCAGTTGGCGAAAAATCATCGCGAGATCTCCTCTCTGCTTGCCGATGATTGGACATAGGTCACTTTGGAAAACGGTATGAGGGCGCGATCGCCGGTTGTCTCCCTTAGCTGCAGAACGCCGGCGCCTACGCTGAGGAGCACGCCCCGCACCGCAGCGCTTGGGGTGCAGACCATGATCTCCGTTCCCACCTTGAACTCCAGGAACCGTTTTAATTCTTCATTAGGGCCCGAAGCCGCTTCATCTGCGCCGCGAGCCAATTCCTCGACTTTTTCCTCCAGTTGGCGAAGCTTGTTAACAAGCCGGCCGTACCCGAACCAGAAGCCCATCTTGCTTCCTCCTCTCTTACGATCCATCTGGTCAATCTGTTCCGACAGCCATCACAACCAGCGATGCCGCCGGCATCGCTGCTCGATATCCGCCTTCAGGCGGCGAAGCTGGCGCACGCTCTCGCGTTCGGCCTGGCGGATGCGGGGCAGGGCCGCCTGCGCCTTGGTCTGGCCGTGTTCAAGGAAATCCTCGATTCTCTGCCAATCGTCTTCTCCCTGCTCCTCATCGGAGCAGACATATTTCTCCATCCCGAACGGTCTGAGCAGGCTGCGGAGCTTATTCATCTTGCTGAAGGCGAACACGGGTTTTCCGGCGCGCAGCGCCACAAGCGACGGATGGAGTTTGCTTGAGATCAGCATGTCCATCGATTGGATGATGCTGTAGGTGACGTCGAGCTCCATAAGCAGCGGAAGCGGTTCGGCGGAGGCGCGGGGATGGCGAGCCTTCAGGGCTCGGTACAGCCGATTGCACATGTCGAAGTCGGAGAAGCCGTTCATCGGATGATTCATGACGGGGATAAGGGCAAGATGGAAGCCTTCGCTTGTCAACCGGAGGAAGAGCCGGAGCATTGCTTCGAACGGGAAGGCGGAACAGGCGGAGACGACGATGCCGATCGTGGGCCTGTCGGATAATCGCTTCACGGGGAACCGGGACTCCTGATAGCCGAAAGCGATGTCCGGAGCCATCGTCGGATAAGGGTGGAATCGGGCCCGGGAAGCGGCAGCAAGCGAATGGGCATCGCGGAATACGGCCTTGTTGGCCCGCCGTATCCGTTCCCGGTACAGCTTCACTTGGTCTTGCGGCCAGGTCTCTTCCGGCCCGTCATCGGCAATGCCAACACCATATACCCAGGTGGGATGATTGCGCAGCGCCGCCGGAAAGTAATAAGGGTTGAAGTAGTGCGGCGTGATCAGATCTCCGCCGCCGATGATGACGGCATCGGTCTCATCCGGATTCATATGCGGCAGCCAGGGGTAGACGGCATGTCCGTCGAAACGCTTCTGCAGCGTCCGCAAGCATAAATCGTCGCCGAAGTTCCCCATCCCGTAATATCCGCATACGGCAATATTCATCAATGCACCTCCTCTGCTTCAAAATGAACCAGCCGCTTGCAGCCTTCCTCTCTACCATATGCGAGATTGATAGAATCGAGATTCCGCCCTCGCCCTTTGCCTTGGAAAATCATTATTTGCCATGCGGCTTGCATGCCGCGTGCCGGCTCAGCTTCGCGGTGGAACGAAGCGATTTCTTTGAATCAAGGGCAGCTATGCTTGCCTAGTTCAGCAAGCCTATCCGGGAGGCCCCCCAAGTCCCTTTTTCAGGAAATGACTCTCTTCTTGCGAAACAGGTTTGCTATACTGGAAGTATTCTCGACGCTTCTCGACGGGATTGTGCAGCCGGCAGCCGGCCCGGACCCGTGCGGGCGGGCACAGGCGCGGCGCATTCATACGGAACATCGGCCGGAAGCCACACGGATAAGGGGATGGGACGTCATGGCGAAGTACAAGTCCCTGTTTATTAACTTCTATGGAACGTTGGCATGGGAAGATGAGAACATTTTGCAGATTGTGTTCCGCAATATCCAGGTGAATTCCCGCCGGGAATGCAGCCTGCAGGAGATTGGAAATTACTGGTGGCAGAGCTTATCCAGGCTGCTTCTCGAGAGCTACGGCCGCGCTTATCAGAGCCAGCGCCAGCTCGCGTGGGAATGCCTGGCCGAGACGCTCGTTTATTTCGATTCGTTCAGCCGGCCGGATGATCTGCTCGCGCTGCAGTACGCCAATTGGGAACAGCCGAATCTTTACAAGGATGCGAGACGGTTCGTGGAGCAGGCCCGCCAATCCTATCCGGTCTATATTTTGTCGAATACGGATCGGGCCGATATCGAGGCGGCTCTGCGCCTGCACGGTTTGGAGGTGGACGGGGTCATGACGAGCGAGGATGTCCGCGCTTACAAGCCGCGGCCGGAGATATTCCGCTGTGCTCTGGAGCAGTTCGGGGTAAAGCGGGAGGATGTGCTTCATATCGGAGATTCCTTGAGCGGCGATGTGGGGGGCGCGACGAACGTCGGAATCGATACGGTCTGGCTGAACCGGAAAAACAAGCTGGGCAGCTTCCCGCATATCCGGTTCATCTGCAGCGATCTGTGTCAGTTGTCCGCTCATTTGCTGTAAGCATACTGTCTTGCATCGCTGCTATTATCTTTCCTCCGGAAGGTTCATTGCTCTATCTAATTTAGGTAACCAGGAGGCTGAATGGAATGCGTTCGGCCTCCTGCCGTATCTTCTGCCATATCTTCTTCTGCTGTCTCTCCGTGGCGGCTCGCGGACGGCTTAGGCCAGATGGCAGGCGACATAATGTCCCGGCTTCGCTTCCCGGAACTCCGGCTTGCGCTCGGCGCAGGTCCCGTTCGCGTACGGGCATCGCGTCCGGAAGGAGCAGCCGCTCGGCGGACGCAGCGGACTCGGCAGCTCGCCGCTCAGCACGATGCGCTCCTTGTCGGCCTCGACGTCGGGATCGGGGACGGGAATGGCGGACATGAGCGCCCGCGTATACGGGTGAAGCGGCTCCGCATACAGCGTCCCGCTATCGGCCAGCTCCACGATCCGGCCCAAGTACATGACGGCCACCCGATCGCTGATATGCTTGACCATGGACAGATCATGCGCGATGAACAGGTAGGTCAGTCCAAGCCGCTTCTGCAGATCCTGCAGCAGATTGACGACCTGGGCCTGAATCGATACGTCCAAGGCCGAGATCGGCTCGTCGCAAATGATAAACTTCGGATCGACGGCCAGCGCGCGGGCGATTCCGATGCGCTGGCGCTGGCCGCCCGAGAACTCATGGGGATAGCGGGTGGCATGATCGGGATTGAGCCCGACCAGGTGAAGCAGAGCCTCGACCTGCTTCCTGCGCGCTGAACGGCTGTCGGCGAGACGGTGAATGTCCAGCGCCTCCCCGATAACGTCCATGATGGTCATGCGCGGATTGAGCGATGCGTACGGGTCCTGGAAGATCATCTGCATCTCGCGGCGGAACGCCTTGAGCTGGCGCGGCTTCAGCCGGTAAATATTCGTTCCTCCATACCAGGCTTCCCCCTCCGTTGGCTCGTACAGGCGGAGGATCGTCCGCCCCGCCGTCGATTTGCCGCATCCCGATTCGCCCACCATCCCGAGCGTTTCTCCTCTACGTACGGTAAAGCTGATGTCATGGACGGCCTTCAGCGTCTGGCCCCGTCCAAGGTGGAAATGCTTGCTCAGCCGGTTGATCCGGAGCAATGGCTCTATGCTCATCTGGCCACCTCCCGTGCCAGCGTATCCAGCAGCCAGCAGCTCGCGCCGTGGGTTCCGCTGATGGAGGTCGCTTCCGGCTGCCGTTCCTGGCAGACGCGCATCGCATCGCTGCAGCGGGCCCAGAACGGGCAGCCGGCCGGCGGCTTGGCCAGATCGGGCGGCGTGCCGTAAATCGGCACGAGCAGCTCATCCTTGCTCTGATCGATTCGCGGGAGGGACCGCAGCAGACCTCTGGTATAGGGATGCCGCGGCTGCCTGAATATTTCCCTCTTCGTGCCGGTCTCGACGATCTGGCCCGCATACATGACGATGACGCGTTCGCATAGATCCGCCACGATGCCAAGATCGTGCGTGATCAGAATGATCGATGTCCCGAAGTCGCGCTGCAGCTGCTTGAGCACGCGCAGAATCTGGGCCTGTATCGTCACGTCAAGCGCCGTCGTCGGCTCGTCCGCGATGAGCAGCGCCGGGCGGCAGGCCAAGGCAATGGCGATCATGGCCCGCTGCCTCATCCCTCCGGAGAACTCATGCGGATATTGGGAGAAGCGCGTGGCCGGATGGGGGATGCCGACCATCTCCAGCATCTCTATCGTCCGGCGCTTGGCTTCCTGCGATGTCAGGCGCTGATGCTTCATCAGCACTTCGGTAATCTGGCGGCCGATCGTCATCGTCGGATTGAGCGATGTCATCGGATCCTGGAAGATCATCCCGATATCCTTGCCCCGGATGGACTGCATTTCCCGCTCCTTCATACGAAGCAGATCTTTTCCCTGGAACCGGATCTCCCCTTGATGAATGCGGGCGGGAGGATGCGGCAGAAGACGCATGATCGCTTGGGCGGTCACGCTCTTGCCGCAGCCGGATTCGCCGACGATGGCGACGGCCTCGCCGGGCTGGATATGGAATCCGATGCCGCGCACGGCTTGCACCTCGCCGCCGCGGACATGGAAGGAGACACGGAGATCTTGGACTTCTAGCAATCGCTGCATGGGCGAACCCTCCTTGTCCTTATTTTTTCATCTTCGGATCGAGCGCATCGCGCAGCCCGTCGCCGAACAGATTGAAGCACAGCATCATCAAGCTGATGAACAGCGCAGGGAAGGCAAGGCGCCAAGGATGAATGATCATGGCCTTGAGCGCGTCGTTAATCATCGTCCCCCACGATGCGGCCGGCGATTGCACGCCCAGCCCGAGGAAGCTCAGCACCGCTTCGCTGAAGATGGCGGCCGGCACCGCCAAGGTCAAGGTGACGATAATCGGGCCCATGGCGTTCGGCAGGAGATGCCGGAACAGAATGCGCATGCCCGACGAGCCCAGGGAACGGGAGGCGAGGGCATATTCCTGATTTTTGAGCTGCATCATCTGCCCGCGCACGATCCAGGACATATTGATCCAGCCGGTTACGCACAGCGCCATTATAATCGTGCTCAGGCTCGGCTCGAAGACGACGCCGAGCAGAATCGCCACCAGCAGATCCGGAATGGAGTAGATGACTTCGGAGATTTTGTTCATCACCTCGTCGAGACGTCCGCCGATATAGCCCATGATGCCGCCGTAGATGACGCCGATGACGAGGTTGATGGCCGCGGCGGAGAAGCCGACGGTAAGCGAGATACGGGCCCCCATCCACGTGCGGGCGAACATGTCGCGGCCGAGATCGTCCGTGCCGAACCAATGCTCGGCGGAAGGCGGATGGTTCGTCTTCTCCAGATTATTGGAGTAGTAATCGTAAGGCGTCAGCATCGGGCCGATAATCGCCATGACGATGATGAGCAGCAAGAAGACAAGGCCCGTCATGGCAACCCGGTTGCCGCGCAGCCGCAGCCAGGCGTCGCGCCATGCGGATACGCTTTCCTGTTCGATCGCTTCCGCCGCATGTTCGCTGACGTTCGCCTTCCGGAAGTCTTCCGGGGCGAGAGGGCGTTCTTCGGCAGGGGAGGAATGGAACATGGTCATGCGGCCTTCTCCTTTCTCGAGACAAGAGTGATGCGGGGATCGATCAATCCGTACGCGATGTCGGTGATGAAGCGGGCGCACATCAGAATCAGCCCGTAAAATAGGGTGATGCCCATAATAAGCGAGTAGTCGCGGTTGCTGATGCTCGTCACGAATATTTTGCCGAGCCCCCCGATTCCGAAAATTTGCTCGATGATGAAGGAGCCTGTCACGACGTTGGCCGTGAGCGGCCCAAGATAGGTGACAACGGGCAGAATGCCGTTGCGAAGCACATGCCGGCGGATGATGGCGCCGCGGGACAAGCCTTTGGCCTTGGCGGTCTTAATATAATCGGCCGTCAACACTTCCAGCATGTTCGAGCGCGTCAGGCGCGCGATGAAGGCGATAGGCAAGGCGGAGAGCGCCAGGGTCGGCATAATGTAATCAAGCGGCCCGCTCAGGCCTACGACATGCAGCCATTTCAGCTTCACGCCGAAAATATATTGGAAGAAGGAGGCCAGGACGAAGCTGGGGACCGATACGCCCAGAACGGCGATGACCATCGAGGCGGAGTCGAGCAGCTTGCGATGCCGCAGCGCCGCCACCATGCCTAGGCTGACGCCGACGACGACGGAGACGATGATCGAGACGACGCCGAGCTTCAGGGAGTAGGGGAAGGCATCGCGAATGGTCTGGCCGACTTCGCGGTCCTGCATTTTCATCGAAATCCCGAGATCGCCTTTCGCCAAGTTGGACAAGTAGACGAAATATTGCTCATACAGCGGTTTATCCAGTCCGTATTGGGCCATGAGACGGGCGCGAATTTCCGGCGGAACCGCTTTTTCGGACATGAACGGGTCGCCGGGAATGGCCTTCATGAGCAAAAAGGTGACGGAAGCCAGCACCCACAGCGACAGGATGAGATAGAACAGCTTGGTCAAGGAGTACCGTATCATGGATGCATCCTCCTTCTGGTCAGGTTCATTCCGCCACGGATATGAAGAAGCGGGACGCACCGGCTACTGGGCCAAGTGCATCCCGGACGGACCTCATACCGGGCAAGCGCGAGCTGCGCCGTTATTCGAAGTAACCCCGGCTGTAGTTAATCATTCCTTGATAGTCGATAAACACGTTTTTGAGATTCGGCTTCTTCAACCCGACATTCGTGTAGTAGTACAGCGGAAGAATGGCCTGATCCTGCTCGATCAGCAGGCGCTCCGCCTTTGCCATCAATTCCATCCTTTCCTTGTTATCCAACGATTGCTTCGCGTCCCGGACGAGCTTGTCGAATTCCGGATTGCTGTACCCGATATCGTTGTTGCCGCTTCCGGTCATGTACAGATCGATGAAGGACATCGGGTCGTTGTAGTCGGTCGACCATCCGGCCCGGGCCATCTGATAGTTGAGCGCGGTCCGGTTCTTCAGGAAGACGCCCCATTCCTGGTTCTCGATTTTCACTTTGATGCCGAGATTTTTGCTCCACATGTCGGCGACGGCCTCGGCTACTTTTTTGTGGCTCTCATCGGTATTGTAGGCGAGCGTGATCTCAGGCATGGCGGACAGACCCAGCTCGCTGAGCCCCTTCTGCAGCAGCGCCTTCGCTTCCTCTATATCTTCCTTGAAATAATCATCCTTGTGCTCGGAGCGGTATTCTGCTTTCTCGCCTGCGATTCCCGGAGGAACGATGCCGAACGCGGGCAGCTGTCCGCCGAGAGTCACCTTGTCGGCAATGAGCTGGCGGTCGATCGCCATCGACAGCGCTTTGCGGATGTTGACGTTATTGAACGGCTCCTGCATATTGTTGAATAAATAGTAGTAGCTGGAGGCGATGCCCTTAATCTCTAGTTCGTCCGGCTTCGTCTCCTTCAAGATCGGAATTTGCTCGTTCGGAACGCGTCCGGTCGGCATGCCGGCGTAGTCGATTTGGTCGGTCTCGTACATATTCAGCTCCGATCCCGAATCGGCGACCATGGACATTTGCACCTTGGTGAATTTAATTTCATCCTTGCCGTAGTAATGCTCATTCTTCACCATCTCCAGCGAGCTTTGCTGCTTCCATTCGCTGATTTTGAACGGTCCGTTCGAAATAATGGTGCTCGCCTCGGAGGCCCATTTCGGATTGTCTTTGACGGAGGAATGTACCGGGAAATAGGTCTGGAAAGAAAGCAGGCTTAAAAAATACGGAGTGGAATGCTCCAGCTCGACTTCGAGCGTGTTGGCATCAACCGCCTTGATGGCGACGGAATTCGGATCGGCGTTCTGACCGGTGTTGTATGCTTCCGCGCCCTTAATATAGTACAGCTGATAAGCGTACGGCGGCGCCGGCTCGGTCTTCGGATCGAGCACCCGTTTCCAAGAGAACTCGAAGTCTTCCGCGGTCACGGGATCTCCGTTCGACCATTTCGCGTCCTTCCGCAAATGGAAGGTGTACTTGGTGCCGTCCGGGGATATTTCCCACTTCTCGGCGGTGCCCGGGACGGCTTCTCCGCCCTCGCTGCTCCGCGTCAACCCTTCGAACAGTCCGTTAAGCACGGCGTGCGCCACCGTGTCTTGCGCCAGTCCGGGATCGAGCGTCGGCGGGTTCGAATGCAGATTGAAGCGGAAGACCTGCTCCTTCGGCGCTTCGGTCTTGCCCCCGGGCGCCGGATCAGCGGGCGTTTCATTGTTCGCCGACGGAGGCGAGGAAGAGTTGGTGCCTTGGCCGCTGCCGCTGCAAGCACACATAAAAGCGCTTACAGACAGTAATAGTGTCAGCACGGCCAGCATGGATTTACGTCTCATTCGCATAGCGTACCCCTCTCTTGGTTTGAAGTGGTCCACCTGGCCGGGGGCAAGACGATGAAGCGGCAGCGATGCGGCCATCGGTGTATACCTATCATTCTATAAACATGCCAACTCGTCTCTATTTATTCCCATTTGCGATAAATTTTCATGAAGAATGTCATGGAAAGCGAGGATTCTCGGCGTGGAGCGGGGGGAGAAGCGGGCCTCTCGGTTCAGGTCAGGCGAAGAGCGCGAAGAAAACGGGACCGGAAGAGTCCGGTCCCGTTCGGCGTCCGCCGTCCTGCTGAGGGCGGCATACGGATTATTCGGAATAATAAGGCTGCGGCTCATACCAGAGCGTAACGGTTCTTGACTTGCCTTCCCAAGTAAAGTCGAACAGAAATACGTCATGCAGCAGTTGAATCGGCACATAGGTCTTCCCTTTGAGCACTTTGGGAAGCGTGGTCAGCTTCGTATCCTTGCCATTGACTTTCATCTTATTGGTAAGCGAGTTCCAGGCGATATCATCCTCGGGGCCATCGATATATACGGTGTGGCTGATAGCTTCCCACCGGACCTTGAACTGAAACGCTTCACTGATATCCATGATGGGCACATAGGTCTTGCTGTCGATCAGAAGTCCGTTCTCTGTTATCGGTTCGCCGTCCTTGTCGACGACCAGAACGCTGACGGGTTCGGGCGTGAGCTTCGCGGCCCCGGACTTGTCTTCCTCCTTGGCGGCCGATGCCGGAAGGCTGATCGATGCCACCAGAGCTCCTATTAATATAATCATGCCCAATGTACGAAGAGTAGCTTGCATTGAACCGACAACCTCCTTTACTACTAGTTTATAACGCGGATAACCCGAAAAAGTTACATGTTTCTTCAATTTTCTTGCCTTTCTCAAAAAAAATGTCGTCTTCAGGGCATCGAACGGCATTACATGCCCGGTATTTACCCGGAACGGAGACTTATGATTCAGGCAGCAGAGGATTGGATATAGGCGGGATGGCGGACGGGAAGGGGGCGCGTTCGAAGATGATGCAGTTGATGGCGGGGTGAACCGCCGGGTTGACAAGAGGAAAGAATTGCCGTTTTAGGGCGGCGGGATCGCCGGCATGAGTGCCGCGCAGGAGCTCATGGAGCGCGGATTCCACGTTACGGTATTGGAGTCGCGACGCATTCCCGGAGGGAAGGCGCGCAGCATGCCCGTGCCGGGAACGGGAATAGGGGGACGCCGGGATTTGCCGGCTGAACACGGATTCCGCTTTTTCCCAAAGTTCTACAAGCATGTCACGGACACGATGAAGCGCATCCCTTATCTAGGGGGGCGCCGCAGCGTCTATGATAACCTCATCGAGGGAACGAATCTGGGACTTGCGTTTTTCGACCGGCCGATGCAGCCTTTTCTGACCGAATTCCCCCAATCCATCAGCGGATGGAGAACCTTGCTCAAATCTCTCTTCAGGAACAATCTCAGACTCAGCGAGCATGATATCGACCACTATGTGTCTGCGCTATGGAAGGTGCTGACGAGCTGTGACGAGCGCAGATTGCTCGACTATCAGCGCGTCTCCTGGTGGGATTTCCTGCAGGCGGAGAAGCAGTCCCCCGAATTCCGGCACATCTTTACCGGCTTGACGCGCATTCTTGTCGCAGCCAGAGCCAGAGAAGTAAACGCTTGCACGGTCGGCACGGTCGGAGCGACGATCATGCTGGACATGGTGCTGCCGGGAGGCAGCGCCGATCGGCTTTTGAACGGGCCGACGAACGATGTATGGATTAACCCGTGGCTGAACTACTTGCGGCAGGGGGGCGTCGATTACCGCTTCGGCGCCAAGGTCGAGCATATTCACTGCGAGGACGGCCGGATCCAAGGGGTAACGGTAACCGAGAACGGCCAGTCCAGTCGGCTGACCGCGGACTATTACCTTGCGGCGCTGCCGGTGGAAGTGATGGCCGAATTGCTGAATGACGGTCTGCTTGCCGGCGATCCGCTGCTGGGCGGGTTAATTGAGCTGGCCAAGAGTGTCGAGTGGATGAACGGTGTCCAATTTTATTTGAAGGAGGATGTGCCGATCATTCATGGACATGTCATCTATATGGACAGTCCTTGGGCGTTGACCTCGGTATCGCAAGCCCAGTTCTGGCCCGAATTCCGGTTAAGCGATTATGGCAACGGTCAGGTGAGGGGGATTATCTCGATTGACGTGTCCGATTGGAAGGTTCCGGGCATCTTGTACGGGAAGCCGGCGATGGAATGCACGCGGGAAGAGATTAAGGCCGAGGTGTGGGAACAGATCAAGCGCAGCCTGAATCAGGACAAGATCGTGCTGTCCGACGAGATGCTCGTGGAGTGGAATCTGGATGAAGACATTCAATTTGAAGAGGGGCGGGCGACCAATGCGGAGCCGCTGCTCGTGAACCACGTGAACACCTGGAATCTGCGGCCGAACGCCTACACGGCGATTCCGAATTTGTTCCTGGCTTCCGACTATGTCCGGACGAATACGGATCTGGCTACGATGGAAAGCGCGAACGAAGCCGCCCGCCGGGCCGTCAACTGCATTCTGGAGCGCGCCGGCTCCGATGGGCCCCCATGCAAAATATGGGACATGTATGATTATCCGATCCTGTCGGCTTGGCGTTCCAACGATCGGGCCCGTTTCCACAAAGGCCTGCCCTGGAACGGGAAAATAATCGGTTAACTCGCTTTTCGCGTACGGCGAATGGCTAATACGTTCGGAAAGGAACGGTTAACTTTGATCGATTCTATACTATCCCAGGAATTCAAGGGACTGCTGTATATTATGTCCGCTTGTCTGATGTTTTTGTTGATCACGCCGCAGTTCATGTTCGCCAATTACCGGAGAAAGATGCTGTTCATCGGTATCCTTTTGGTGCTTACGTATTTCTATATTCGCTATGAGAAGATTCATCCGTTCGTGTACGGCGTTCATCTCACGCCGATCTCGCTGACGCTGGCGGCGATGTTTGAAGGCTTTTTGCCGGGGATCGTCACCTGGCTTGCCTTCAATCTGTGCACCGTGCTGCTGCTGGGAGAGAATGTGCTGGCGACCGCTGTCGGCTCGACGCTGCTGCTCGTGATGGGCCTTTATTTCCACTACCGGCATGTGCTTCAGAGCACCTATTGGCAGATTTGCCTGCTGGCCGTTACCTTGACGACGACCTATTTGCTCGGGTATTTGCTGTGCTTCACGCAATGGCAGCACCTGACCGGCGTCGATGCGGGAGTGGCGGTGGTCGGCACGTATTTGTCGGCGATGTACGTCAGTTATATTTATCATCATGTCAAAAATCAGGAAAAAATGCGGGAAGAGCTGTTCCGCGCCGAGAAGTATCAGGTCGTGGGCCAACTGGCCGCATCCATCTCCCATGAGATTCGCAACCCTCTTACCACATCCCAAGGCTTTCTTCAACTGATGACGAAGGAGAATCTCACCCCCGAGCAATTCGAGAACTATCACCGCCATGCCGTAGCGGGAATCGAGCAGGCAAATGCGATCATCACGGATTATTTGAACTATGCCAAGCCTGTCGTCGAGCTGGCCCGGCCGCTTCACGTTCAGAAGGAGGTGGATGATGTCGTCGCCATGATCGCGCCGCTGTGCGCCTTGTCCGAGGTCAAGGTGAACACCCAGCATCTGACCAAATCTCCGCGCTATGTGTCGGGGGAATCGAAGAAGCTGCAGCAATGTCTGCTGAACATTATGAAGAACGCGGTCGAGTCGATGCCAAGCGGCGGCGAGCTGACCGTGACGACATGGTCCGACAACGAGGGCGTTCATATCCATATCAAGGATACTGGAGTCGGTATGAGCGAGAGTCAGATCAAACGCATCGGCATGCCGTTCTACACGACAAAGGAGAAGGGGACCGGCTTGGGCCTGATGGTCGTCATCGGATTGATGAAGGCGATGAACGGCAAGGTATCCTACTACAGCCGGCCGGATGAAGGGACGACCTGCGTGCTGCAGTTCAAGCAGGTGAGGCTGTTCCGGTAGCCCCCGATTATGCCGGCTCCGCTTAATGCAGAACAGCCAAGAGCGTTGGATAGCTCTTGGCTGTTTGAGGCCGTCCCGAGGAGAGAATCAGCCTCCTGTCGGGACGGCTTTTATGCTGGCTTACGAATGCTCATGCACGGTCCATTCATCATCCGACTGCGGGAGCAGCGGGCTGAGGGCGCCGTCTGCGCACAGGGTAAGATGATGGAGCGCGCGCGTGCAGCCGACATACATCAGCCGCGCTTCCAGCGGGCTCATGCCGTAATGCGTCTCATTGGCATGGAGCAGAATGACGGCATCGAACTCAAGCCCTTTCGACAGATAGACCGGAAGAACCGAGATGCCGCCCGAATATTGCTGCTGCCGGCCGTCAATGAGATGCGCTTCGGCGCCCAGCGCCCGCAGCCGCTCATGCCATTCGCGCGCTTCCTCCGTCGTGCGGGTCAGAATCGCTGTCGTCTGATAGCCCTGCTCCCGGTGGCGCTCCAGTTCGCTGGCCGCCCAGGAAGCGGTCTGCTCGGGCGCCATATGCCGTATGCGGACCTTGTTCCCGCTGCGGAATACCGGCTCGGCGACCATGGTCGTCTTCACGCCGCGCTTCAGGATGGCGTTGGCGAAGTGGATAATCTCCATCGTGGAACGGTAGCTTCGCGTCAAGGCGTGATAGGCCGTCTCTTCGCCGGCGAAGGCGTTGCGCATCTCCTGCCAGTCTTCGATGCCGGCATAGGCATGAATGCCCTGGGACAGGTCGCCCAAGATCGTGAACGAGTGGCTCTTCGCGAGCCGGTCGAGCAGGGCGACTTGAAGCGGGGAGAAGTCCTGCGCTTCGTCGATGACGACGTGATCGAACCGGTGGGCGGAAGTCACGCCATGAAGCAGCAGGTGCAGATAGACGAGCGTGGCCACATCCTCCTGCCTCACGGTGCCGCGCTTCAAGCTCGCCAGCGTCTGCTTCCTCACGGATGCCGGGAGGTGCCCGGCATAGGCATCGTCCTGCAGCAGCTGCTTGTACACTTCCATGACCTCCGCCTTGGCCCAGCGCTTCAGATACGATTTCAATTTGGCGGAGCCTTTGCGCTTCTTCTCCTGCTGGCGGGACTTGCTCAGCTCCTGCTTCAGCTCCATCTCCAGCCAGCGCTGCATCCGGGCCGCCACGCGCTCCAGCCGCTTGGCCGGCTCATAGGAGCGGTACTCCTGCCGGAACCAGTGCGCGATCGTCGCGTGCGGAAGCAAGCCGCCTTCCCACGGGACGAAATCTTCTTCCGGTATCGCGCGCTCCACCCAATGCTGGACGAACTCGTCCAGCAGGCGCATCCATTCCAGCGAGCCCTTGAAGCGTCCCGGGCTGCCGCTGCTATCGAGCGGCCTCTCCGCGAGGGAGCCGTACCATTGCTCGATCTCGTCCATCGGCGAGGCGAGCTGCACGCGCTCCTCCAGCCCGGTCAGCTCCAACGCCCAATCGGCGAAGGTGCGCTGCTGGATATTGCCGACGCCCAGCTCGGGCAGCACTTCTCCAATATAGTCGAGGAACATGCGGTTCGGCGCAAAAATAATCATGCGCTCGGCATGAATCTGATCCTGATATTGATAGAGCAAGTAGGCGAGCCGATGCAGGGCGACGGTCGTCTTGCCGCTGCCGGCGACCCCTTGGATGAACAGCGCCTTGTTCTTCGGCGCGCGGATGATCGCATCCTGCTCGGATTGAATGGTCGAGACAATGTCGCGCAGCTTGTTGTCTTTGTTCTCCCCCAAGCGATAGATGAGGAATTCGTCGGTTACGCTCTCCTCTCCCTGCTCGCGGTCGAACGTATCGACCACCCGCAGGAGCTGTTCGTTGCGGATGACGAGGTTCCGCTTCAAGTGAACCTCCGCCGTCATCGTCCCCTCCGGCGCCTCATAGGATGCGGGCTCTAATCCGCCCGTGAAAGAGTAGAACAGGCTGGCGACGGGGGCGCGCCAATCGATGACGAGCGGGTACGGATCCGCGCCCGGCTTGGAGGCTGCCTGCTCCCTTCTCTCGCTGGCGTCGACGCCCTGCTTCCCGATGTAGATCGGAATCACCTGTTCGCGGCTTCCTTCCCGGACATCGAGGCGGCCGAAATAAGGCTCCTTCGCCGCCCGCTGCAGCTTCTGCCGCCGCTGCTCGCGATTGTCTTCCAATACTTGCTCGGTAAAGTCATCTCCCTTATAGACGGGAATTTGCCGCAGTGCTTCATACTGCTTCCAGATTTCCCGGAGTGTCGAATCAAGATGGTGCTGCTCTTCTTGATAGGCACTTTGAAACGTGTCAGTCACTTTCAGTTACCTCCTAAGAATGATCATATTGCTGGAAAATGGGAACCTAGCATACCATACGCTAGGAGCAAAAGCAATGACAGAAGGATGATTGCCGAAGCGGCAGAGGGAGCGGCTCCGCGGATGCCCAATGCGGTCTCTTCGTGATGACGGAATCTGTGGCAGGAGGAGAAACACTGGATGCAAACATCTGGTTGTAATTCGACAGACTTCGCTATCAACTGCCTATAATTCGGTGCGATAGACCTGCGGAGAAGACTCATTGACGCCTGATAGGCATTTTTTTATGATGTAGACAAAAAACGGGATATTTGGTGTGTTTATTCGAGCGAAGGGACGGTGAGTCGAATGGAATTTATGGACGAAAAAATTCAGGCGCTCCTGAACGAAGCGGAGAAAGCGAAGGAGCCGCATGACATTCGCACGGGACCGGTACGGGTTGGAAAGCGCTGCTGCACGTTCGAGGAGCAACCGTTCTTCGACGGCAAGCTGACGATGTATATCCCGCAGGATTTTACGGACATGCCGGAGCAAGTGCGGAACGTGAAATACCCGTATGAAGCGCGTCCGCCGATCGTGAAATCCGACGAGACCGGCAGTATCGCGTTCACCTTGAACCGGATTGACCACGATCTGGAGGAGGAATGGGTGGAGGAATTAACCCGCGGCATGAAAGCCGGCATCCGGCGGACGAACCCGGCCCATCTGTTCTTTTCCGACGGTGTGGAAGAGGCGAACGGCAATAAGGTCGGGTATTTCGAATTCAAGAGCTCCGCGTTGGACGGGTTTATGGATCAGCTTTTCTTTTTCTTCGTCTTCCACGGCAAAACCGGGATGGGGACCTTCAGTTGCCGCTATCAAGATTACGAGCTGTGGAGGGACATCGCGTTCCAAGTCATGCGGACCGTACACGTGCTGCCGCTGGATGAGGGAGAGGAGCAAGAATGAGCCGGAAGCAGACGGTGTATACAAGTGCCAACGTTGTCGTTGCCCCTTACCAATTGGAACGGCTGCTCGACTTGAGACTGATCAAGCAACTGAACGAGCATGTCAAGTTATCGGTAAGCGGGATTGTACCGGAAGAGAGGCTCGATCAATACGTCGACGAGGCCGACGATCAAGAGCAGCTGGAAGTGTATGTGCAAGACGGCGAACGCAAAATCGTCTTGTTTCAAGGCGTCGTTACCCACATGGCCGTGCAGGCGAACCGCAACGTCCGCACGTTAACGATCGAGGCGACAAGCGCCACCATCTTGATGGATCTTCGGAAAAAGAGCCGTTCTTTTCAAAACGCCGGTGTGGCTTACCGCGATCTGTTCGCGCAACTGACCAAGGCGTATGCGAACGGCGATGTCATCGATGGGGCTTCCGGGGGCCAAAGCATCGGACAGTTTATCGTGCAGTATCAGGAAACCGACTGGCAGTTTGCCAAGCGGCTCGCTTCCCATTTTCACGCTCCGCTCACGCCGATAAGCGCGCATGAGGGGCCGCACTATTATGTCGGGCTTCCCGATGTGGGCGAGCCGCTCAAGCTGCAATTTGAAGGACACCAAGCACCATGCCGCGAACGGCTTGTCGGGAGCGGACGGTGAGAGCGGTATCTGTTATGAAGTGACAAGCCATAAGCTGATTGAGCTCGGCTTCCCTGTTGAGTTTCGGCAACGGACGCTTTTTGTCGCGCGCGCGGAGACGAACCTTGAAGGCGGTATTCTTGTCAGTCATTACGAGCTGCGGGAAAAGGAAGGCGTAAGCTGCCTCACAACCTATGCCCATGCCTTGTCAGGGGCCTCGCTGTTCGGCAAGGTGCTGGACGTGTTCAAGGACCAAGTGAAGGTCAGCCTGCATATCGACAGCGGACATGATGCCGGGGCCATGTGGTTTCCCTACTCGACCGTCTATTCTTCCCCGGACGGAAGCGGCTGGTATTGCATGCCGGAAGCCGGTGACGAGGTTCGGCTCTATTTTCCCGATGAGAGGGAGCCTAACGCATTTGCCGCAAGCTCGGTCGACTTGGCCTCCTCCGACCCGGTGAAGCGCAGCGATCCGGCGGTCAAAAGCATTAGTACCAAATACGGCAAGCAAGTCGTATTCCAACCGGGGGCGATTGAAATTATCGGCAACGGCAATCTGCTGATGCGCCTGACGGATGACGGCGGCATTGAAATTAACAGTGACAAAAAAATCGTGCTGTCCGCCGAGGATGACATCGAAATTACCGGAGGAGCGCGCATCTTGCTGCAGGGCGAAGCCGGGATCGACTTGAAGCAAGCGGACGCGAATCTGAACATTGCCGAACACGTGACGTTAAGCGGCGGGAAGGTCAATATCGAATGATCCGGGTGATGAGTAAAGAGGAGGCGCTGCAAGATTTGCTGGAGCAGCATGTGTTCGACCGTTGGCAGTTCGATCTCCCGGAGCTCGACGAACGATACCGGCAGGAGAAGGAGCAGATCGAACGCCGTTTTTTGGCGGCCTTCGAAGCGGTATGCAAGCAAGCCGCCAAGCTGCAGGCAGAGGGGCGCAAGGGGAGCATTCGTTACGTGTATTTCTCCTTTTTGCGGACAAGCATCATGGCGAACACGGCTCTTTATCGGATCGACGCCTACGACGATAATTGGTTTCTCGATGTGGAGGAATGCGCATCTTCTTGGTCTGCTGATTTTATTTTCGCCCCGCTGTTCCGTCGGATGGGGGAGTTGGAGGAGAAGCGAAAAGCGTATGCGAGAAAGATCACCCGGATGGATATCGAGAAGATCAAGCTGATCGAAGCCTACAAGTACCACCTGTTGACGGTGGAATGGCTAAGAGGCTTCATCCCTTCGCTCATTGAAAGTGAAGCTTATCGCCGGATGGACAAGTCTGTGAACCTGCAATTATTCATTGGCGAATACAAGGATCGATGTGAGCTGCTGTATGAAACATCCGGCGGGGACGATGAGAGAGATGTAGAAGCAACTAACGATGGGGCGGTATAGGAACATGGACTATTTCTGGTTGAAGCAAGATGATCGTCATACGGACGTGCCGGTGGTGGAGCAGGTGCGAAGCAAAATCGATCGCAGAGACATCCGATGGCGGAGCGCGCATAAGATTCCGGACCCGATTGTATTCTACGTGACGGCAGGGCCGGAGAGCGAGTTCCTCGATGTGATGGAGCGGCAGCTTTATCTCGTGTCCGAGGAACTGATATATGAGCCGGAGGCGTGGTTTATATTTACGCCGCTGCTCGACCTGAAAGGGCAGCGGCAGAAACGCTATTTCCTTCCGATCTTTCCGGAGGACATGGTGCTCAGTCCGAGCAGCGAATGGTCTCCCGACAGGCGCTTCGTCAAAAAGCCGGTGTTAGCGGAAGAGAAGCTAAAGGGCAAAAAGATCGTCCGCGTCCAGGAGAGCGATTCGCCCCTTGTAGCGGTTCGTCTGGACGTGGCGGAGAGCATCTTGCGCCGGAATTTCACCGGAGTGCGGCTGGAGAAAGCGATTGTGGAATAAGACGGGGCAGCGGATGGCCGAAAAACCGGGCACAAGACAGAAGCACGCAGAGGGTGGGAGATGAGTGCCTGTCCTGTTCCACCGGTATGCGAAATGATGCAAGCAGGGAGAAGCAATAGAGAGGGGGGATTCATGTTGAATATGGAGATGACGACGCCGGAAGGGGCCGGGACTCCGCCGAGGTATGTGGTCAGAGGGGCGCGCATGCAATGCGCCTGCGGCAGCAACCCGCGGCGGATCAATCTGCCCAGGAGCCATGGGTCGTTTGTAAACGGCAAGCCGATGATGAATGAGACGGATTGCAAGCCGCATGAGAATATCCCGCATTTTGGAGCCTGTCAGGGAGAACGTAATCCGAGCGGTGAAACCGTGTATTTTATTGCGGAGAATGGAGAAACGATCGCGGGCAAGCCATGTATGCCTGAATTTTTGGAGACATGGGTCTACACGAAGGAGAATACGAAGGTGGAAGGTCAGCCGGCGCTGACGACCGATTCTTTGCTCGTGTGCAACTGGGGCGGCGTGATTTATTTCCTGACCGACGGGCAGCACGACGAGTAATCCAAGCGGAGGCTGACGATGATGAAAGGATTCGATCACATCCGGATTCAATCGCCGTACCGGCTGCAACGAATCGAGGATGTACGGCTGGCATGTCAGCGACACTTCGGCTTATATGTGGGATGCGTTTCGAGATACGACGATAGGAGCCGTATCCGGCGCCATATTTGGTCCCTATAGCGGGATTTGGGCTTCCATGGGCGGCCGCATGACGTTTCAAGGAATAGTCGGCACCGCCGAAAGCATCATGAGACAAGCGATGGACGGGAAAGAATTAAGCTGGAAAACGACGTTGTTGGATGCGGCGATAAGCTTTGGAACCGCAGGACTCCTTGATCCAAAGGTGCTCAAGACGGCAGGCGGACTGATCAAGACGCAAGTCGGCACTACGACCCGATGGATCTCGGACGGTGCAGGAGACATTTCCCGAAGATTCAGCAACTATATGGATGGCCTTAACGAGAACGGCAACACGTTAGCCCGCATCTATGTAGAACACGAACAAAAAGGGCTGGCCGGTATCGCAAAGGAGCTCGGGGAAGCGTTACAGAAAGATCTGATCCACCTTGGCAGCAATGCAAGAGAGCAACTGGAGAAGCTGAGAAATAGCTTGAGTCTTCCACCAAGTACCCAATTTGCGGGTATACCGCATGAGAACGCAGGCAATGGATTGAAGGAAAGCCTGGAAGGGTTGAAGAGTAAGCTTAATGTAATGAAGAGCAGTTCTGGTGGGAGTCATTTGCGGTCTGAGGGGGCGGGTAAACTACCAAATTGCATATACGATGAACATGGTAATCCCCTTCCTTATGGTTTTTCAAATGTGCAGCAATATAACGATTTTGTAAAATCTTTAAAAGAAGACCTCCCATAAGGAACGCAAATTCTATTCCAAGGAAGTTCAGTGACGGGAATTAGTCATAAAAAAGGTTTACCATTTGACCAAGGTAGAAAAAGTGATTTCGATGTTGCATTAGTTAATGATGATTTATTTCTGGAGGCATTAGAGATTGGAAGAGGTGGTAGGTTTAAAATGAAAACTGACCCCAATAGAATTGGACCACTGGATGAGAAACAACTAGATAGACTCGGATTGTTGGAAATTATAGAAAAGAAATCAAAGGAAGCTGGTCTGCCTGTAAGTTTTATGCTTTATGAAAGCGTAGAACAAGCTCTTAAACGACCAAGTTTAATGGTGACACCATGACAAATAGATATTTAAAGTTTGGTATAAGTATAGATGATATGGAACTTGTGAGTAGAGATTTGCAAAATCTTTTAAACATACGTTTTGAAGAGCATGAAAGTAGCTACTGGGGGGAGTACTGTCTTGCTCAATTATCTGAAACGGAGAGTATCAGGCTTATTTATTACTATATTGACGATGATTGGCAAGAAGAGGAATTTAAAGAATACCCATTATTACTTGAATTTAATCGGATAAATGAACCTGAACAGATATTGTTCTTTCTCTGTGACAACCTTTCGTATATTTTCCCTTTATACATGGATGAAATTGAAGCAAAGGTTTCATCGAAAAGATATACTTTTCAAAACGGTAAATTTAAATTAGAGTATGAGCATTTAACAAAGAAAAAAGATGAGCACTACTGAATTTTTATCGTTAAACAACACTGCTACATTATATTGGACAGGTCGATTATGGTGAGTTACCACCATGATTGACCTGTTTTTTGTTGTGTTCGTTTTCTTGCGGATTCTCAAAAAATGAGTGCGTCTGGTATATAACCCACCCCGATAGTGGCTGTGCGAAGGTCAACTCCTCATTGTATTTTCATAACAAACTGGAAGGTAGCTCTATATTATCTTGTCAGGACTTAAACGAACATTGTTCGCAACGATCTGATGATTGTAACGATGTTTACAGTGTAAGTGTAAGTAACTAATTGGATGAAGACCTATTTACATAAATTAGGTGAGGAAACGTCGCCTTCTTGTCTCTATAGCCGCTGTGAGGAAGCAAACAACGACAAAAGAAGGAGAAGCGTGCTACAACCCCTTGTTGGCTCTCTGTCACCAATTGTTACAATAACGAAAGCTTGGCGTAAGGAAGAAGAATGGCTCAATCCCCCATTTCGGCTTACAGTAAAAGCAACAAAACGATTGCGAAGGAGCGTGCAAGTTACACATGCTGGAAGTACGGAACGTATCCAAAGTATATGAAGGCAAGCAGTCCTATCAGGCGCTGACCAATTTGAATCTGAAGGTGAACACGGGGGAATTCGTGGGCGTGATGGGACCGTCCGGCAGCGGCAAGACGACGCTGATGAATGTCGTCTCCACGATAGACAAGCCGACCTCCGGCGAAGTCTATGTCGGGAACGAGCAGATGAATAAGCTGAGCAAGCGGAAGCTGGCGCTGTTCCGCCGGCGGGAGCTCGGCTTCGTGTTCCAGGATTTCAACCTGCTGCAGACGCTGACGGTCAAGGAGAACATTATTTTCCCGCTCGCCCTGGACGGCATCGGCATCAAGGAGCAGGATGCGCGGGTGAACGCGATTGCCGAGAAGCTGGGGATTACAAGCATCCTCAACAAGCGGACCTACGAGATCTCCGGCGGCCAATGCCAGCGCACGGCGATCGCGCGGGCGGTCATCCACCAGCCGAAGCTGATTCTGGCCGACGAGCCGACAGGGAACCTCGACTCCAAATCCGCCCAGGATGTGCTGCAGACGCTGGAAAGATTGAACAAGGAAGAGGGCGTGACAATGATGATGGTTACGCATGACGCGCAGGCGGCAAGCTACTGCGACCGGGTCATCTTCATCAAGGACGGCACGCTGTATCAGGAACTGCACAAGACGGGAAGCCGCCAGATCTTTTTCCAGGGCATCATGGATATCTTGTCGTCAATAGGAGGCACGCGGGATGAATATTCGCCAGTTCGCGCTTAAAAACGTATTTCGCAACAAACGGTTATATGCGGGCTATTTCTTCAGCTGCGCGTTCTCCGTCATGATCTTTTTCGTCTATTCGATGCTGGCGCTGCATCCGGCGCTCGACTTCAGCGGCAACGGCAGTTATGGCCGAGGCGCGCAAGCGGGCATGGATGTCGCTCAATATATCATCTATCTGTTTACGTTTTTCTTCATTTTATATTCGATGAGTTCGTTCCTGAAATCCCGCAAAAAAGAATTCGGCATCTGCATTATGCACGGCATGTCCGTTATGCAGCTGAGACGGCTCGTCTTTACGGAGAATATTGTCATCGGCCTGGCCGCGACCCTATCCGGCATCGGAGCGGGCCTCGCCTTGTCGAAATGGCTGCTCTTGATGAGCTCCTCGGTTCTGAATCTGGAGCAGCCGCTTCCGTTCTACTTCCCTGTGAAGGCGATCGCGCTGTCTGGCGGAGCGTTCGTGCTGCTGTTCCTGCTCATCTCGCTGTTCACCGCGACGATTCTGCGCAGCAGCTCGCTTATCGACCTGCTGAAGGGAACGATGAAGCCGAAGCCGGAGCCGAAGGCTTCCCGCTGGCTTGCCTTCCTGGCGGTCTTCCTGCTGGCGTTAGGCTACGGCGTTGCCATGTGGGTCAAAGGAGCACTCGTCATTTTCGCGCTGCTGCCTGTCGCCACGGTCGTCAGTATCGGGACTTACTTCCTGTTCACGCAGCTTAGCGTATACATTATTAACCGATTGAAGACCAAGAAATTGTACCGCCGCGGCACCAATCTGATTACCTTGTCGGATCTGGCTTACCGAATGAAGGACAATGCCCGCATGTTCTTCCTCGTCGCCATTATCTCGACGGTCGCGTTCACGGCGATCGGGACGCTCGTCGGATTGAAGGCGATATTCACCAATATGGCGACATCCGGCGCTGCGGTCATGAGATACGAATCCCATATGGGCAACAAGCTGGAGGCGAAGCATGCCGAGCTGATCGAGCAGTCGTTGAACAAGGCGGGAATCAGCTATGAGGCCGTCGTCTTCCCGGTGAAGTTCGTCGAGGATATGAAAACGGAGAAGCTCTATCAGGTGATTAGCGTGTCTGACTACAATCAGCTCACGAAGACAAATCTGGCCCTGCGCGATGAGGAAGCGCATCTGTTCTATCAGGTCAATCCGATGAACATCGAGCAGGAGAAAAGCGAGGAGACGTCGGTTGCTTTCGCTGCGGACAAGACGTTCGCGGTGACGGCCAATGAAGCGATGCCGGAAGCGATCACCCAGAATGTGGGCGGGCACAAAGTCATCGTGTTGTCCGACGCAGCGTTCCAGAGCTTGCCTGCCTCCGAGAGAGACGACATGATCTATACGTATTTGATCGAGGACTGGAAGTCGACGCTCGCCGTGGCGAAGCAGCTGAACAAGCAATTGGGCGACCCGGACGGCAATTATTTATTCGGTTCCCGAGCGCTGATGCTGAACGATGTGAATCAGGGCTTCGGCCAGATTTATTTGTCCGGACTGTTCATCGGCGCGGTATTTTTCGTCGCCGCCGGCAGCTTCCTGTACCTGCGCTTGTACTCCGATCTGGATCAGGATACGGTGCAGTACCGGGCCATCAGTAAGCTGGGGCTGACGGAAGGGGAACTGTCGAAGATTGTGTCCACCCAGATCGGGCTGTTATTCTTTGTTCCGATTGTCGTCGCTATCGTACACGGCGCGGTCGCGCTGAACTCGCTGCAGAACACATTCAGCATGAGTCTGGTGAAGGAATCCGCGATTGTCCTTGGATCGTTCCTGGCGATTCAGGTTATCTATTTCATCTTTATCCGCGCGAATTACGTGCGCAAGCTCAAAAAAGTGATCTAATCCTATCCGCAAGGGGCTGTCTCCGAAGCATTTTTTAGCTATAGTGAGACAGTCCCTCTCATTCTCCAAGCTAGACTTGCCGGAAAACTGAAAAAATGCAGTATTCCCTTACGGCGTTTTTTCCGTTACAGGAAATCCTGCACAACGGCATCAATTTTCTCCTTTACAATGGAGGTAAAGCAAAAATCGGCGAAAATAATGCGCTATTGCAGCAATTTAATAAAATATCGGATCAATTAGCGTAAATTACTGCATTCACGCAGGATTTTATTTCACTAGCTGTCGCAGCGCCTCGTTTCACTGCCTCGTTTCACTGCCTCGTTTCACTGCCTCGTTTCACTGCCTCCTTTCAGTGCCTTGTTTCACTGCCTCCTTTCAGTGCCTTGTTTCACTGCCTTGTCCATATACCGCCGCTTTTCCCGGCTTTATATTCTCTGTCGTCCGTCTTTCCCCCTCATCTTTTCGCACTGCCTATGGGGCAGCCTCCTTTTTGCTGCCAGACGGCAAACGGAGTTCCGAATTTTCTATGCGTTAGGCAGCAAAAATCCATATTCAACGGGACAAGAAAGGAGTAGACTGAAGCTGAACCAGCGTTGAACAAAAAGGAGCTGAGCGTCTGATGGGAGCTGTTCAATCTACCCCCCGTCTCGTCTTCCCGGTCATAAGCGATGTGCATATCGCGCCGACGGGCGACGAGTCTATCCATAAGTACGAGCAAGCGCTGCGGTACTTGAATGCGCGCGCGCCGCGGCAGGACGCCTTCGTCATCGTGGGCGACCTGACGAACAATGGCACCATTGAGGAATATGAGCGCCACATGGCTACGCTTCGCAAGCATAAGCAGGACGGAGCGGAGCTGCTTATTGCGATCGGGAATCATGATTACTGGAACGATCTGCCGGCGAAGGATGCGCAAGCGCGCTTTCTGGACATGACGGGCATGAAGGCGATGTATTATCATCGCGTCATCCATGGCTATCATTTTATTGTGCTGGCGACAGAGGATAAGCCGGTCCACGGCTACTTCTCTCTGGAACAGATCGAATGGCTGAAGCGGCAGTTGGAGGAAGCGGCCGCCGATGCGCCGGAGCAGCCGATCTTCGTCTTCCTTCATCAGCATTTGAAGGATACGGTGTACGGCAGCCAAGAATGGGGCATCCAGGAGAATATCGGCGAGCTGATGGCCGCCCTGGATCCATACCCGCAAGTAATAACGTTCTCCGGACATTCCCATTACCCGCTGAACGATCCGCGCAGCATTCATCAGAAGCGCTTCACGTCCGTAGGCACGGCTTCGCTTAGCTATATGGAAGTAGAGCGCGGAAAGCTTCAAGGCAATTTGCCGCCGGGGCATGAGAAGTTCAGCCAAGGCTGTCTTGTTGAAGTGTGCGAGGACAAGGTTGCGATTACGCGGATCGACTTTGCGCATCAACGGGAGATCGGGGACGCTTGGATGGTGCCGGTACCGGTAACTCCCGAGGCTTTCGTCTATACGGATGAGCGCGATCGGGAAGCACCCCGTTTCCCGGCGCATGCGGAAATTCACGTCAAAGAGGAGCTTGCGGCCTCGGATTCGATCGCGATCGTGTTCGACCAGGCGCAAGATAATGAACTGGTGCATTCCTACCGGATTACGCTGTCGGATGCGGAGACCGGAACAGAGCTGATGCAGTACTTCGCTTATTCCGAATTTTATCTTCACCCGATGCCGGAGAAGCTTGAACTGACATTGACGGAGCTGGAGCCGGATCGCGGCTATTGCATAGACGTTCACGCGATAGATGCCTTCGGCAATGTGAGTGAACAAGCGCTCCAGGCCTCTGGCCGAACTGCGTCGCTTTTTCCATTGGCCTGATGGATACCGGCGCTCGGAGTGAGTGCAGGTGTGAGCTTGAGCGGGTAAACGGCAGTTTGCCCGCTCATGTCACGCGCGGGACGATACGGGCTTGGCGAGCGGAAGTACCCGGACAGACTTCTCTCTTCTTTCTTTTTTTCCTCTTCTTTTACCGCTATTCGACATTTTCCGCAATTAATCTGACTAAAGTATTGATTACAAAGTCCTAAGCAAGACATATTGAAGTTCAAGGAAATATCTATTTATGATAAAGGGGGATTCCATACTCTATTTTTTACGAGAATAATACGACACCTTTCCTTGATTGGCTTACGCCATTCAAGGTTTTTTGTGGATTAGACGGTTTGGCGCTAAATGCGGTATAGGGCCGCTTTGAGGGAGTTTTCTCACAAGAACATCTTAAAGTATCAATAATCGTTGTTTTGTCATATATTCGTGAAAGCGTTTTCGAATGTAGAATGAAGGAAAACACAATTATGGAGGGAGAACATGGAAGAAGACACGGCATCAAGCCAGATATAGAGAGCTGATGCGAGGCGGAGCAACCGCTCTGCCGCTGTAAATTAAACCGCTTTACATTCAGCGGCATCAGGTAAGGAGGAGGGATTCACATATGGCGAAAGCATCTGCCGGGCTGGACACGGAATCACGCATGAATCTCGATAAGCATCGCAAAAGCGCGTTTAAACGGTTTTTCATGCAAATAGATATTCAACTGATGGTACTGCCTGCGCTCGTGTTTATCTTTATTTTTTCCTATATTCCCATGTATGGCGTTCTGATCGCTTTTCAGGACTACAAGATGGGTTCGAACTTATTGAACAACAATTGGGTTGGATTTAAGCACTTTGTCGCATTTTTCAATGCTCCGGAATTTTATCCCGTCATGCGCAACACGATTGTCATCAGCTTTTTGAAGTTTATTTTCGGGTTCCCGGCGCCGATTCTTTTGGCGCTCATGCTGAATGAAGTGCGCAAAATGTTCTTCAAACGGGTGGTACAGACCGTGACGTATCTGCCGCACTTCCTGTCCTGGGTCGTCATCGGGTCGATGGTGACATCGCTGCTGTCCGTGGACAACGGCAGTGTAAATATGCTGCTCGAGAAATTGAAACTTATCGACGAGCCTATCAATTTCCTGTCCATGTCGGAATATTTCTGGACGATACTCGTCACGACCAATGTGTGGAAAGAAATTGGATTCGCTTCCATTGTCTATTTGGCGGCGATTGCCGGGATCGATCCTCATTTATATGAGGCGGCCTCCATCGACGGCGCCAGCCGGTTCAAGCAGATGTGGCTGATTACGCTCCCGTGCATTATGCCTGTCGTCATCATTTTTATGATATTGGCTATCGGCAATCTGACGAATGCCGGCTTCGAAGATATTTTGATTCTGGCCTCCAACCCGGCATTGCGCGAGGTGTCGGATTCACTGGATGTCTACGTGGTTCGGGTCGGTATCGACAACTACAGGTACTCCTATGCGACGGCAATCGGCCTGTTCAAGGCGGTGGTCAGCGTCACGCTGCTTACATTTGCGAACTTCATTGCCAGAAAAACGGGCAATAGCTTGTGGTGATGAATCTTTCCAGAGACAGGAGGACTGAACGATGATACGAGACAGTATAGGAGACCGCATCTTTGTCGCCTTTATCTATGTATTTTTAACGTTGCTGGCGTTTTCCACCTTTTATCCGTTTTGGAACTCGCTCGTCATTTCCTTCAATGAAGGGCTGGATACCGCGAAGGGCGGGATTACGTTCTGGCCGCGGGAATTCACGCTCGAGAACTACCGCATCGTATTCGAGGACTCGCGGTTGATGAACGGCTTCGTCATTGCCGCCCTGCGGACGGTCATCGGCACCGTATCCGCGATATTGGCCACCTCGATATTTGCCTATGGCATGTCGAAGCGAGAGCTGATGGGCCGCAAATATTACATGATCATGTGCATTATTACGATGTATTTCGGCGGCGGGCTCATTCCGACCTATATGCTTATCCGCAGCCTTGGCTTGTTCAACTCGTTCTGGGTGTTCATTATTCCGGCCCTGATCAGCGTATGGAACATGATTATATTCCGGACGTTCTTCCAGGGGCTCCCGGCAGGCTTGGAGGAATCGGCGAAGATCGATGGCTGCGGCAACTGGGGAACGTTCTTCCGGATTGTGCTGCCATTATCCGGCCCCGTCGTGGCCACGCTGTCGCTGTTCACGGCCGTGGCGCACTGGAACGAATGGTTCGTGGCCAGCATTTATATCACGAATGAAGATCTGCTGCCTATCCAGACGGTGCTGCGGCAAATTCTGTTCTCGAATATCGCCTCGGAACAGATGGCCAATGTCGATATGAGCGCGATTGCGCATATGAATGCCGCGAAAAAAATCACGTCCAAGGCCTTGACGATGGCGACGATTATGGTTGCGACGGTTCCTATCGTATGCGTCTATCCGTTCCTGCAGAAATATTTCGTCAAGGGCGTATTGATTGGATCGCTGAAAGAGTAGTTACCTGGAGCAATACGGGAAGATTCGCTGGCGTTTAGAGCATCTCTGCTTTAAACATAGATTACAAATTGAAAGGGGAAAATATCCAGTGAAGAACAAGAGAAACCTCCTTCTTAGCGTGCTCTCTGTCTTTATGGTGTTCACCTTGGTGGTCGGGTGCAGCGGCGGCGGGAACACAAGCGCGCCTCCAGCCAATGATCCGGCAAAGCAGGAAGGGAGCGAAGGGCAAGAAGCTTCCGGTGAATCACCGAAGAGCGATCTGTACGAATTGGGCAAGGAAGAGCTGAATGTCTCGTTCTACGGCAACTATGGCTGGTACCAGATGCCGAAATGGGGCAAGGATCCCGCTTCCAAATGGGTTCAGGACAATCTGAAGGTCACGGTTACGGCTGTCAGCTCGGGCGGGAACAATGCGCAGAAGCTGCAGACGATGATCGCCGGCGATGAGCTGCCGGATATTATCTGGACAGACAGAGGCCCGGACGTTGAGCGGCTCCGCGAAGCAGGCATGCTCGTGCCGATGGACGAGTACATCGAGAAATATCCAAATTTCAAAAAGTCTCTGTCCGAACAGCATCTGGCGCTGCTCCGGTCCCCGGACGGCAAAATCTACCAGCTTCCGAACTATTATACGCAGCAGCCGAACGGCAACGCCGGATATGCAATCAATAAAAAGATCTATAAAGCGCTCGGCTCTCCGAAGCTGGAGACGACCGACGACTTGTACACTTATCTGAAAGCGGTCAAAGAAAAATTCCCGGATGTCATTCCGTTCGAGACGGGATTGGCCAAAGACGGTCATGGCATTGACCAGATATTCTCTTCCTTCAAGGAAAACAATTTCTCCTTCACGCGCTTCTTCGGCGTCCCTGACGGCGACAAAATCGTATCGATCTATAAAGATCCGGGATTCCGCGAATCCGTCGTCTTCACGGCGAAGCTGATGCGCGAGAAGCTGATGACGCAGGATGCGAATACGCAGACCGAGGACCAAGTAAGAGAAAAAGCGATGAATGGCAAATTTGCCGTTATTGCCACCTTTGACCCGATGAAGATGCTGGCGACCGCTGACTCCGAACTGAAGAAGAAGGATCCGGAAGACGGATACATGTTCATCCAGCCGATCGCCAAGGAGGGGCTCGATCGGACCAAAATCTACCCGGGAACCTATAATCAGTTAGGCTGGAACGTGGCTCTCATTACGAAGAACTCGAAAAATCCGGAAGCCGTGTTCGCGCTTCTCGATTGGATGACAGGACCGGAAGGCAGCATGGTGCTGAACTGGGGTCCTCCCGGACCGGACGGATATTGGGACGGCTTCGAGGCGGACGGCGTGACGCCGAAGTTCAATGAAGAGAAGTATTTGAATGATCCGGATACGCTTGCGGAAATTAACGGAAAAGCCGGCGACCTGGTATGGGTGGGCAACACAATGTTCCTCGATAACACGAAAAAGGAGATGTTGTCCAACGTTCCGGCTGATCAAATCGACTTCAGCAACCGTTGGCAAATGGAAATTACATGGGGCACGCAGGGCGATTTCACGGAGTTCCTCGGTTGGGAACCCGCTCCCGACAGCGAAGTCGGCATCATTAGACAGAGCATCAGAGATATCTGGCTGACCGCGAGAGCGAAAGCGATGTATGCCAAGTCCGACGAGGAAGCATTGCAGATTCTGGATAAGGCTCACGAAGATTCGATGAAGCTGGGCTATGACAAATTTCTTGAGCATGTAACCAACGTGTGGACGGAAAACAAGAAAGAGTTGGGCAAATAAGGAAAGCGCAACGAAGGCTCGCTGTACCGGCGGGCCTTCGTTTTTTGTTCGCTGCCGCGGGGCGGAACTGGCAGCCGCATACTGTTCAAACGGGACGGTTCATTGCTATACTTGGGATGGAAATGATTAGGCTGCAGGTAACGATGGACCGCATGTCCTGAAGGGAGATCTTTCATGTACAACGTGTTATTGGTGGATGACGAGATGCTTGATCTCGAAGGGATGAAGCAATTTATCCCATGGGAAGCTTTAGGCATGAAAGTGGCCGCGGCGGTGAACAACGCCTTTGACGCATGCGAGATTCTCGAACAGCTTCCGATAGACATTATGGTTAGCGACATCAATATGCCTAATATGTCGGGGCTGGAACTGGCGCGAAGAGCGATAGAGAAAAATTCTAATATTCGTGTCATTTTTGTAAGCGGTTACCAGGACTTCAGCTATGTGAAGCAGGCATTGTCATTGAAGGCTTATAGCTATGTGCTGAAGCCGATGGATGATAATGAGCTGATCGCGGCGCTGCAGAAGGTGAAGCAGGATCTGGAGAACGAGCGGAAGCGCCGTGACGTGGAAGAGGCGTACCAGCGCATGGTTCCGATGGCCAAAAACGACCTGTTGGTCAGGCTGCTGGAAGGGGAATGCGATCAGGACTATTTGCAAGACATGAGGAAGCTGATTCAGTCCAATGGGCTGGATCAGCTGGAATGGCCCGTGCGTGCCGCCGTCATGGAACTGGATGACATGAATTGGACGCAAGAGGCCGTCAGCCTGTCCGAGCAGATGATGTCGAAGAACTTCCTCTATGAAGTGAGCGAAATTGGGCACAAGCACGGCATGCGCCATGTCTGCAAGCTGTCCTCGCACCGGATCGCGCTGTTGATTGACGGCCAGCGGATGGAAGCGCTGATTCATGACTTGTACGAGGCGATTCAAGCCAACTTTCCGTTTACGATGACGGTTGGGATCGGAGAGCCGGTCTATACGCTCGAGCAGCTTCACATCTCGTGCAAGCAGGCGATGGAGGCCGTGGACGGCAAAATGTTTTTGGGCAAAGGCAAACTGATTATGTACGAAGAAGTGAGCCGGGAACCGGAAATGGTCGATGCCCGGACGCTCGATGCCCGCGTGGAAGCCTTATTTCATGCGCTGACCGAATACGATCTCGTCCGTATCTACGACGAGATCGAGCTATTGTTCGAATCCGTAAGCATGCTGAGATCGAAATTCACGGTGCATAATCTGGCCATGTTTATTATATGGAAGCTGGATCAGCAGTTGAAGGCAAGAGGCGAGAACTTGTTTGATATGCTCGGGATGGAGCTTCATAATCTGGATATCTTGCTGCAGTTCGATACGATTAGCGATATTCGTTCTTGGCTCGTGCGGAAAACGTTCGAAATATCCGAACAATTGCGAAGCAAATCAAGCTCCAAGAACAATAAGCTGATTCGGGAAATGATTCAAATGATGAAGGATCGGATGAATGACAATATCACCCTTAAGGATGTGGCGCATCAATTTTCTTTTTCTCCCAACTATCTCGGCTATATGTTCAAGGAAGAAACGGGCAAATCGTTCAGCGAAGTGTTGATTCAACTGCGGATGGAGCGGGCCCGCGAATTGCTGCATGATCCTTCGATAAAGATCTATGAAATAGCGAATCAGGTCGGCTACCGCTACCTGCCGTATTTCAGCAGACAATTCAAGGAAGCCTACGGCATGACGCCGATGGAGTACCGCAAGCGAGAAACGTGACAGGGGATGGCTGATATGAACGCGCCGGGGGCGAGGCAGAGGTATTTGCCGATTGGATACAAATTAATGCTTACTTATATGCTGTTCATCGTGAGTGCCGTGTCTGTCATCGGCTATGTGTCCCACTCCATGTACGATGAATCGATCCGGAAGCACACCAGGATGAATGTTCAGGGAACGTTGCTGCAGATACGCGATAATATCGAATATAAGATGCAGGATGTCGTCCGTATTTCCTCCCTTCTCTATGACGATTATGAATTGTACCGGCATCTGCGAAGCTATGAGGAGGGGTGGGAGAACTACGATCGCATGACGAAGGACGTCGTGCCCAAAATCGAAGCCGCGACCAAGTCAACCGGCATGAAGCTGTGGACCTCGGTCTACTTCCGCAATGAATCGATTTATGAAGTATATAAAAATAGGATCGAGGACAGCAACTGGTCGTACGATATTTATCATCTTAGCCGGATTACGGACAAGGAAGCGCGCTCGTGCCGGTCGCGCTGATCCAGCAGGACGCGCTGAAGGTCAGGCTGTTTATTTTTTTCGCTTGCCTGATTTGCGTTGTCGTCCTGTCTTTCGCAGGCGGGTTTATCTCCCGGTTCTTCTCGATTCGGATACATAAGTTTGTCTCCGTGCTGAATGCATTTCGCGAAGGAGATCTGCATAAGCGCATCTCCTATCGGGGCAATGACGAATTCTCGCAGATTGCGACCGCGCTCAACAATATGGGCGAGAATATCGAGTCTTTAATCAAGGAAGTGTACTTGACGCAACTGCAGAAGAAGGAAGCCGAGCTGGAAATGCTTCAGTCGCAAATAAATCCGCATTTTCTCTATAACACGCTGTCCTCGATCAGCCGCCTCGCCAAATTCGGGGAAAATGAGAAGCTGCAGCAAATGGTAATGGGACTGGCCAAATTTTACCGCTTGGCCTTGAACAACGGCAAGCTGATGATCCGGGTCCCGCAAGAGCTGGAGCAGGCGCAGGCGTATGTCGATATCCAGAAGATCAAATACGGCGATCGGCTGGATGTCATGTTCGATATCGACCCCGTCATTTGGCCATACAGCACTGTCAAGCTGATTTTGCAGCCATTTATTGAAAATGTCCTGGAGCATGCCTGGTGCGGTGATCGGATTCACATTCGCGTCGTGGCGTCCAAGGAAGGAGATAATCTGTTGTTCCGCGTCATCGATGACGGGGTCGGAATGACTCCGGAGCGCGTGAGCGATATTTTCCACGGCCGGGATCATGTCAATGCGGGCTATGGCATACGCAACGTCGATCAGCGCATCAAGCTGCAATACGGACCGGAGTACGGCGTGAGCATCCACAGCCGGCTCGGGATCGGGACCTCGGTATCCATCCGGATCCCGCCGAAGCATAGCTGATTCCCACGAACCCCCTAATCTTGTATAATAGAGGTTGCACTATACGCATTCATAGAGTTTGTATTTCTGAATCGGAGTGGGGGGAACTGGATTGAATACCCGATCGCTGGCCTATGTGGCGGTGCGGTTGCTGGCGCTGTATTTTTTCATTACCGCCATCGTCCATGTGTCTAACGTGGTGCAGGTCAGCTTGCCGAATCTGATGTCAATCAAGGATGCAGCCGCCAGCAGGCCGGATCAGATTGTGTTGTTGTTGGTGGTCCTGCTCCCGTCCATCATTATGCTGCTTAGCGCCTTCGTATTATGGACGGCGGCCTACCGCATCTCCGGACTGCTGTCCCCGGCCGTCCCGCCGCGGGAGGAAGCTGCGGCAGCAGAAGCGTCGGGGAGGGAAGAGCTTCCGCGGCGCTCGAGATCGCAGGAGCTGGCGTCACTGACCAAGCCCCTGCTGCAGACGGGACTCGGCATTTCCGGCCTGATTCTGCTCATTAATGGCATCCCGGACTTCATACATATGTTGATGACGATCACCTATGTCGATACGCACATGTACCCGGATCATATGCAGCGCGAATTAAGCGCGAACTTCGTGCAAGTCATCGTGAAGATGCTGCTCGGTCTCTCTCTGGCGATTGGGGCCGGCGGATTGACCCGGTACTTCACGCGCTCGTCCTCATCGTGACCGGGGACAGCGCCGACAATGGCGAATGTAACGCCTTCGAAGGAGGAATTGAACGATGCGAATGTCTCACATTATCAAGGGTTATGTTATTCCGATGATCATCGCGTTCGGCATCAGTCTGTTGATTCAGCAGGTCGCCTATGCGCAAGTCGTCGTGCAGCAGCATTCCATGCAGCATACGTATAATCCCGGGGATCGGCTCATCGAGAACAAATGGGTGTACCATTGGTTCGAGCCTGCCTACGGCGATGTCGTCATCATCGATCCGGCGTTCCAGGGAGAACGGTATATTAAGCGCGTCGTCGGCGTGGCGGGCGATACGATCGATGCCCGCGACGGGAAGCTGGAAGTGAACGGCCAGGTCGTCGACGAGCCGTTCGCAGAGGGAAGCACGCTGCCGAAGCAGCTTGACTTGCCGATTGTCGTGCCGGAAGGGCACGTATTCGTCATGGGAGACAACCGGGCCGTCAGCATAGACAGCCGGACATACGGCCCTGTTCCGCTGGAGTACCTGGAAGGCAAGGTCGAATTCAAAGTCTGGCCATGGTGGTAGCAGGCAGCAGAAGCGGGGAGCGGTATCGTTCCCCGCTTTTTGATGTCTGCGCGAGCACGTCAGTAAGCGCCGGGAAGCCCGCTTCGGCGTGTCCGCGCGCTCGCGGTAGTAAGTGTAATGGAGCCCGCTTCTTCATGCCTGCGCGAGCATGGCAGTAAGCGTAATATCCCCCGCAGTTGTATGCCCGCCCGTTCCCCTCAAGTTGCATGCCGGAAGGAGGCGCGCTATACTTGAACACGATGAACTAAGGCGTTGTCCCTTCCAGGACAGAGCACGAAAGGACTCGAATACACCACGATGTTGACAGAGAAGAAAGCGTTTAGACGAATCCAATGGGGACTGCTGTTTTTTATTGATTACTCGGTGGGAGGCGTAGATCTGCTGCCGGATATCGTCGGCTTGTTCCTCATCTTTACGGCGATTCGCGATCTGGAAGGGGTCGAGCCCCCATTCCGGCGTGCGAAGGCCGTGGTTATCCCGCTGATGGCGCTGGCTGTCATTGAGATTTTGCAGCCGTTCTTCATTCAAGCCATCCCGCGGGGGATATTGGCATGGTACGGAGTCGGGCGATCCGTGCTGGAGACCGGATTGAATATCGCGCTGATGGCCCTGCTGTGCGGCGGGCTGCGCTCGTTCATGCTGCGGAACGGACAGCCCGCGCTCGCGCACATGGCCCGCCGTCGGCTCATCTATTTCATTGTCGCGCTCGGATGCTCGTTGAGCATGATCGGCTTTGCCCTGGCATCGCCGATGCTGTTCGACGCGATGGCCGTGCCGTTCTTCCTGCTCTATATTATTGTCGTCATCATGTTGATGGGCTTGTTCGGGCAGGCGGCGAAGCGAACGGATGCGATGGGCGGAAGCATGGCATAACAATGGAATGAGGCCGGGGCGCGGCAGGCAGAAGACAGGCGAAGAGCTCGCCTGTCTTTTGCTGTTAGTGGAGGGCGGCGGCAAGCCTCGCTGGCAGGAGCAAGCACATGGGTGCGCGCTGCGCCATGGCGGGCCAACATTGGCCCGCGAGAATCAAGCGGGCCGCGGAGGGGCCTGGGCGGCCGCTGTGCCCTTGGCCTGCGGGAGGCCTGGGCCCGGCGATGTGCCCAAGGCTCGCGGGGCCCTCTGGCCGCCGGCGGGCTTCGGGCCGGCAGAAGCGCCTGCTGCGCGCCTGGCTCCACGCAGCAGGCGGAGGCGCAAGTGGCACCGGGGCGCCCTCATTTATAAAATCCTGCACACGAGCAGTAATTTTCGATGTGTGCACGGATTTGTCGCATGAATCCTGCAAAAGTGCAGCTTTTTCGCCTATTTTGCCTTTTTTCGGCCAATCAAGCGCGAAATTCCTGCATGTTTGCAGGATTGGCTTTCCGCCATAAGCAGCTCTGGACAAATACTGCATATTAGCAGTAATCTTCGGCGCTGGGCGGAACAATGCGCTCATCATGCGGGAGGATCGGAACCCTCGCAGGACAGGTCACACAGGCCCGCGCTCAGGCGGAAGCCTGCCGCATCGCGTCGACGACAAAGAGATATCAAAGCTCCAAGTGCTCCGCTGCGCTGTACCCAAAGCTCCCTACCGCGCTCAGCATGGCAGGACCAGTCCGTTCAGAAGCGTTTGAACGTCTGCCGCGCCAGGGCGGTTTGCACATTTTGACGTAACGGATCCATGAATCTATTCGCTACGGAACGGGATTGGGGTATAATCGTAACAAATCCTATGAAAACAAGGAGCGTGTCGCATCATGACAACATGGAAAGTCGTCGTGGCCGGATGCGGCCAAATGGCCAATACGTGGATCGAGTATGCCAGGGAGCGGGAGGATACGGCGATCGTCGGCCTCGTCGATATCCGGCCGGAAGCCGCCTTGCAGATGGCGGATAGGCACGGCCTGTCATGCGGGCTCTATTCCGATCTGCGGGAAGCGATTCGGCGCAGCGGGGCCAATCTCGTCTTCGACGTGACGACGCCGAGCGCGCATCGCGCAACCTCGGGGACGGCGTTGGAGATGGGCTGTCATGTGATTGCGGAAAAGCCGATGGCATCCAGCTTGTCCGCGGCGATAGAGTTGGCGGAGCTGTCGCGCAAGACAGGGTTGTCCCTGTCCATTATGCAGAACCGCCGTTACTTGCGCCGGGTTCGGGCGTTCCGCGACCTGGTGCAGTCGGGCGTCATCGGCCCGATCGGCTTCGTCGGGGCCGATTTCTTCCTGGCGCCCCGGTTCGGGGGCTTCCGCGAGCAGATGGCCAGCCCGCTCATTCTGGACATGGCCATTCATACGTTCGATCAGGCGCGCTTCATCACTGGGGCGGATCCGGTATCCGTGACCTGCCAGGAGTGGAATCTTCCCGGTTCCTGGTATAAAGGCCATGCCAGCGCCGTATGCACCTTTGAGATGAATGACGGGTCGGTCTTCAATTACCGCGGCTCCTGGAGCGCTCAGGGCTTCCCGACATCATGGGAGGCGGCTTGGCGCGTCGCCGGTAGCCAAGGCACCGCGATATGGGATGGCGAAGACCAGGTCGAAGCCGAATCGTTCAATGGCGCTGGGGAAGCGGTACGGACGGAGGCCCCGATGGATTGGTACGGCCGGGAGGGGCATGCCGGCTGCCTCGATGAGATCTTCGCCGCGATGGCGGAAGGGCGGCCGGCGGAGACTTGCGCGGCCGACAACGTGAAGAGCATGGCGATGGTATTCGGGGCCATGGAGAGCTCCCGCCGTCAAGCGACGGTGCGGATTGCCCCGCTGCTCCAGGAATACGCATCCTGTCGGGAGACGTAATGGGGATGTCCCGGAACACGGGACATCCCGGTGGAGCCGATAAAGGGAAGCTTGCCAAAGCTCGCTTCAAATACATAGGGAGAGTGGAGCATGACAAACAAGGGAGAGAATGGGAACGAAGAAGCCATGAATGGGCTTGGAAAGCAATCTGAACAACAAGAGAATTATGATCAACATAAGCAAGAAGATCAACATAAGCAAGGAGAGCAACATAAGCAAGAAGACCAGCATAAGCAAGAAGAGCAACATGAGCGAGATGAGCAAAAAGATCAAGATGAGCATGAGCAAGATCAATCCGGATTCGCCAATGTGTACGTCATTCAATTGCTGTACAAGGACAAGCCGGAGCTGGACCGGGAGACGCTGTATGGCAAAATGCAGCAGTATACCGGAGAGATTCATTGCGCTGAGGACGAGAAGGAAGCAGAAGAGCCCGGCGAGTCGCTGGCGGTATGGGAGAGCGAAGCTGCGGAAGCGGGCGAGATGATGCACTTCTTCCATCTCAATCATATGATTGAGTACCAGGAGGGGGCGCTGCCGGCACAGACATGCATCATGGCTTCGGATAAGCCGGTGGAAGAAGAAGCCTTCGCGGCGGCGCTGCAGCAAGCCTGGCATTGGCCGGAAGCGAGAGCGGCCGTGGCGGGCTGCCGCCATTCCCTGCTGCTGACCGATTTCTGCGCGCGCGGCCTGGACTACAAGCAGCGTCTGCAGCTCATCAGCGGCGCGCTTCGGGCTCTGCTGGAGACGGCGCCTTGCGAAGCCGTCTATTTCCAGGCCAGCGACAAGATCGTCCATCCCCAAGCCTATGCGGCCGCGATCGAAGCCGGCCAGCGCTTATACGGGGCGATGAATCTCCGCTTCTATAACGTGCACGGCAGAGACGAGATGATTCTGGATACATGCGGCCTGGCGGCGCTCGGCTTGCCGGATGTGCAGTGTCATTTCCGCGGGATGGAGCCGAATGAAGTGGCCTCGTGGGTTGGCGATATCGCGTACTACTTGTACGAGCACGGGGATATTATCCGGGACGGCGAGACGGTCGGCTCGGAGGAGATTCGCTGGCAATGCGAGCATCAGCTTGCTTTGGCGGCGCCGATGCGGCATGTGCTCGATCTGAATCCCGGGCCGGAGCACTACGCGGGCATCTAGCATCATGGCCAGGATCAGCGTCCCGAATAGCATGGCTTTCATCAAAGTGCCGCAATGACTTCAGACCGGCGGATGCCGATTGCGGGCCACACGGCAGCCGGCCCTTGATCCGAAGCGCGCGGCGGCGCTGGACCAAGGGCCGGTCAGACCATCAATCGGCAAATAGGACGGCATACTCGCCGTAGCCTTCCTCCTCCAGCTTCTCCTTCGGAATGAAGCGAAGAGCGGCGGAGTTGATGCAGTAGCGCAGTCCGTTCGGGCCGGGACCGTCGTCGAACACATGCCCGAGGTGAGAATCGCCATAGCGGCTGCGCACTTCGGTGCGCACCATGCCGTGGGACAGGTCAAGCTTCTCTTCAATATGATAAGACCGAAGCGGTCTCGTGAAGCTTGGCCATCCGCAGCCCGCATCATATTTGTCGCGCGAGCTGAACAGAGGTTCGCCCGAGACGATGTCGACATAAATGCCATCTCCCGCATGATCCCAGAATTCATTCTGGAACGGAGGCTCTGTTCCGTTATTTTGCGTGACATGCAGCTGCATGGGGGTGAGCCGTTCCTTCAGCCGGGCTTTATCCTGCTCGGTTACGCCCCAATGCTTGGCGATAAAGGCGTCGCGCCCGGAGCCGGTGCGGTACCGCTTGTAATGGGCCGGCTGCTTGCGATGATAGTCCTGGTGGTATTCCTCCGCCGGGTAGAAGGCCGCCGCCGGGACAATCTCGGTCGCGATCGGCTTGTCGAAGCGCCCGCTGCGCTCCAGCTCCCGCTTGGATTCCTCCGCTTCCTTCCGCTGCTTCTCGTTATGATAGAAGATCGCTGTCCGGTAGGAAGAGCCCCGATCGTGGAATTGTCCGCCCGGATCGGTCGGATCGATCTGTTGCCAGAACAGCTCCAGCAGCTTCTTATAAGGAAATACGGCGGGATCGAACGTAATCTGCACGGCCTCCGCGTGTCCGGTCCGGTCAGTGCATACCTCTTCATAGGTCGGATTTTCCGTATGCCCGCCGGTGTAGCCGGAGACGATCGAGCGGATGCCGGGCAACTCCTCGAACGGGGTCACCATGCACCAGAAGCAGCCGCCCGCGAATGTCGCTTTTTCCAGAGAAGGTTGGGGATGTTCGCTCATTGGATATCAACTCCTTTGCATAGCCATATCATAACCAAATGGAGGCCGCGAGACAACAAAGGCCGCTACAAAAATGGGCGGCCCCGCTGAAAGATGAGGGTTGTATATGCTGCCGATCCGTGCTAGTATGAATATATCGAAAACGATACTCGGAGTAGCTAGCACAGTATTCGTCGTCATTACGGGATCGAGTCGCCTCGTCCCCGGCGGTACTGGCAACGTACACGTTGTTTGCGAGACCTTTGCCACGGGTTGCGATGGTGAAGGTCTTTTTTGATCGTATAGAGCCGTCGCCTCGTGGTGACGGCTTGTTTTATTTTTCGTAGTATCAAGCATACTACCGTATGGGAGGAAGTCATTGTGGAACTATTTTCAATTGAATTCTGGACGGCATTGTTGTCGATCGTGGTTATCGACCTGGTGCTGGCAGGAGACAATGCGATCGTCATTGGCCTTGCCGCACGCAATGTTCCGAAGCAGGACCAGAAAAAAGTCATTATTTTGGGGACTGGCGGAGCGATTGTCATCCGTGCGATCGCCACCTTGCTCGTCGTCTACCTGCTGATGGTTCCCGGACTTCAATTGTTCGGCGGTCTTCTATTGCTCTGGATCGCAGTGAAGCTGATGATTGAAGAGAAGGAGCATAACATCAAGGCCGGCACCAGCATCGGTGCGGCCGTCGGCACTATCATCGTCGCTGACGCTGCCATGGGGCTCGATAACGTGCTGGCTGTGGCGGGCGCCGCCAAGGGACATCCGTTCCTGGTCATTCTCGGATTGATGATCTCGCTTCCGATCGTCGTCTGGGGAAGCACGATTGTGCTCAAGTTTATCGAGAAGTATCCGGTGATTATCGTGCTCGGCTCCGCCGTGCTTGCCTGGACCGCCTCGAAAATGCTCGTGGCCGAAAAATTTGTCGCTCCGTACTTCGCCAATCCGTTCATCAAATACGGGTTCGAGGCGATCGTCGTGCTGGGTGCCCTTGCCACCGGAATTCTCCTGAAGCGGAAACGGGCGCAGCGGGCACAGGAAGCGGACGATCATGCGGAACTTCATCACCATCGTGCGCAGGGCGAGTAACCGTCCGGGCATGACTCCAGCCGAAGGCATCGCCTTCGGCTTTTGCCATGAAGGAACATACACGGAGATCCGCGATAGGGAGCGATGCTCTTTCCCCATACAGAGTGTCCATTGGTATCATCCTATGAAGGGAGCGGCCGATTGGTGCCATTTTTTCCGTACGAATCGTTCAAGAGAGCTGCCGGACCTGCTGTATTAGCATTTTCATCGCCATGGTCGACGCTGCCTTCGTATCCTGCAAAATGAAGAACGGCCGAATGACGCGGCCTCCCTTCACATGAATGCGGCGCAGATCGCCCGCTTCCAATTCCTTGTGGATGACCCAACGGGAGAGCAGAGCGATGCCAAGACCGGCGAGCACGGCCTCCTTCACCCCTTGGCTGCTGTTGAACACATAGGTGCGCTTCGGCTCGACGCCGAGATCGCGGATAAATTGCTCGCTGTAGGAACGGGTCCCCGAACCGCTCTCGCGCAAAATCCATATCTGATCCTGAAGCATGGACGGCTCCAGCTTCGGCAGCGCCGTCAGCTCGTGATCCGCGGGAGCGACGAGAATCATCTCGTCCTCCATGAACGGGTGGTCCACCAAAATATCGGCATACTCGACCTTGCCTTCGACGAGCCCGACATCGAGCTCATTCGCCCGCACGGCTTGCGCGATTTCTTCCGTGTTGGCGATCATCACCTGGATATCGACCTGCGGATATTGACGGGCAAAATCCGCGATCAGCCGCGGCAAAATATATTCCCCGATCGTGAAGCTGGCCCCTACTTTCAGCGAACCGGTCACTTCATCCCGCAGCAGATGAATTTCCTCTTTGGCGTTCTCGTACAGAGCAAGCATTTGCTTGGCCCGCTGGTACAGGATATGCCCCGCGTCCGTCGTCTTCACATGCCGGGGAGAACGGTGAATCAGCTTGATCCCGAATTCGTTCTCCAGGTTCCGGATGTGCATGCTTACGCCCGGCTGGGACAGATTCAGTAATTTGGCTGCTCTCGAAAAATTGCACTGCTCTACGACGGTAACATACACTTTCAACGTGTCGACAATCATGTTCGAATCCTCCGGTATCCATCAAGCTGCACAGTCAATCCCGCTGATGGAATCGCTTGCTTTTATCCCCTCCCATTGTATCCCTTTCTTCCCACTGGAACAATCCGGGCCGTTCGGGCAAGCATAAGTTTTCCTAATCGTCCGGATAGCATATTGGTATTTCACATTCCGTTCCATTCGGCTTATAGTTGATTATGGAATCAGGATTCACATGCAGGTTGGGAGAAAGAGCCCGGAAGCTGCCGGGATGGAGAAGGGGAGCAAAGTGCAACAAGCGGCGTGATCCTGACATCGGGAACTGATGGGAGGTGCCGGAAGTTGCCGGAATGCGCTGCGCGTTCGATGCTTTATCGCCGCAATGCTGCAATGTGGGAATGCACCAGACAGAATTGGGGGAAAAACATGAGTCAGGGAGAAGGACTTGGCGCAAGCAAGGCCCGCAAGCAGCGGAACGGTCTTGGCTTTGCGCTTGGAATCGGATTGACGCTTGTCATCGCGCTGGCTGCCAAGTATTTGGCCGGGCTTCCGTTCCTTAGCATTATGGGTCAGCTTGTTATCGCTATCTTGATCGGCATTCTGTGGCGTGCCACGATCGGCGTGCCCGATCAGATAGTGGCAGGCACGAACTTTTCTAGCAAGAAGCTGCTTCGGCTCGGGATTATCCTGCTCGGGATGAGGCTGAATTTGATGGATATTGTGAATGCGGGGCCGAAAGTATTCCTGATTGCGGTCATCGTCATTATTTTCGCCATTAGTGTCGTCTATGGTTTGTCACGGCTGTTCAAGGTGGAGAAGCGGCTTGGCATTCTGACGGCATGCGGCACGGCGATTTGCGGCGCGGCTGCGGTTGTCGCCATCTCGCCGCAGATCAAGGCCAAGGACGAAGAGACGGCCATTGGCGCAGCCATGGTCGCGATATTGGGCACAATCTTTACTTTGTTATATACCTTTTTGTATCCGGTGCTCGGATTGACGCAGAACGGGTACGGCATCTTCGCGGGCGCAACGCTGCATGAGATTGCGCACGTCATTGCGGCCGCAGCCCCCGGAGGGGACGGCGCGGTCGATATGGCGGTCATCGTGAAGCTGACCCGGGTGGCGCTTCTCGTTCCGGTAGCGATCCTTATCGGCATTTGGGCAAGCCGGGCCGAGCAGCGGGAGAAGGGGACCAGCTCGAAGCTGTCCTGGCGCACGATACCGATTCCGTGGTTCATTCTCGGCTTCCTGGTCGTGAGCGGCATCAATTCGTTGGGCACCATCTCTGGCGATATCGCTTCCGCGATTGTGACGCTGGCTTACATGCTGATCGCGATGGCGATGGCCGGTCTTGGCCTGAACGTCGATCTGGTCGCCTTCCGCCGGCTCGGCCTGACCTCGTTCGCAGCGGGGCTTATCGGTTCGGTGCTGCTGTCCGGCCTTGGCTTCGCCCTGGTCCATCTGCTCGGGCTGGCCTAATGCCGCTTGAGCGGAAACGCTTCGGCGTCGAGAAGATTGTGGAATTGGATCTGCTCCCTCAGGAGCGGGAAGATTTGATGAACTCGGCCGAAGCGGTTCGGAAGCGGTTCGGACAAGCTTAGCTTGGCCTCCAAATGAACGCGTTGGCCCTCATCGGACGAAGACAGACCGTATCTCCTCATGTGGCAGGAGATACGGTCTCTCTGTTCGTCTGCGTCATTCAGACGGGCCGCAGCTTATCGGAACGCCGGGAGCCAGCTGCCATGCGCTTCAATCATATCGTCGCACAGCGATACGATATCGTCGAGGCTGAGCTCGGCGGATGTATGCGGATCAAGCATCGCCGCATGGTAGATATGCTCTTTTTTGCCGGTGATGGCCGCTTCGATCGTCAGGAGCTGCGTGTTGATATTGGTCCGGTTCAGCGCGGCCAACTGCGGCGGCAGATTGCCGACATAGGTTGGCGTCACGCCGCTGCGGTCGACGAGACATGGCACCTCGACGCAGGCTTCCGCCGGAAGATTCGGAATCAGCCCCGTATTCATGACGTTGCCGCCAAGCTTGAACGGCACCCCCGTCTCCATTGCCTCGAAAATATAGGAAGCATACTCATGCGAGCGGGAATGCTCCAGCCGGCTATCGTTCACCAGCTTCTCGCGCATCTCCTTCCAAGAGGCGATCTGATTCACGCAGCGGCGCGGATATTCATCCAGCGGAATGTTCAGCTCGTCGATCAATTCCGGATAGGCCCGCTTGATGAAATAAGGATGATACTCGGCATTATGCTCGGACGACTCGGTGACATAATAGCCGAATTTGAACATCAGCTCGTAGCGCACCATATCATAGTGCTTCTCCTTCTGCTTCTCCGCCGCCCGGCGCTTAATCTCCGGATAGAGATCTTGACCGTCCTTCGTCACTTCGAGCAGCCAGGCCATATGGTTGATGCCAGCGATTTTCGTCTGCACGCCCGTAGAATCCATGCCGAGATGGTCGAACAGCCAAGGCATGCATACCTGCACGCTGTGGCACAATCCGACTGTCTTCACGCCGCCATGCGTAATCATGACGTTGGTCAATACCGCCATCGGATTCGTATAATTGAGGAACCACGCATCCGGGCAGACCTCCTGGATATCTCTCGCGAAGTCGAGCATGACCGGGATGGTGCGCAGATTGCGGAAAATTCCGCCGATGCCGACCGTATCGGCAATCGTTTGGCGCAAGCCGTATTTTTTCGGAATCTCGAAATCGGTAATCGTGCACGGATCATACCCGCCGACTTGAATCGCGTTGACGATATACTTGGCGCCGCGCAGCGCCTCCTTGCGGTCGTGGTAAGCGACGACCCGGCACTTGCTGCCGGTCGATGCGACCAGATTATTCAACATCCGCTCGGAATCGCGGAGGCGCTCGTGATCGATGTCGAACAGCGCCAGCTCGAACGATTGCAGCGCAGGCGTCAGCATGCAGTCGCCCAACACATTTTTGGCGAACACCGTGCTTCCGGCACCGAGAAACGTAATTTTACCCATAGCAAGATCATCCTTTCGACGGACAGGAATAAAATCGCAAAAAATATTTTGCATGGTCTGATGCAACTTGCACGCAGATGCGTTACAATCAATGTATCTGATTTGACAAGAGAAGAGTATGGTTATTTTGGTCGACAGTATGGAATATTGTATCCTGATGAGGAGGATATGCCGATGGCGGAGACAGCGCATATCGCGATTAACGAGTACCCGTCCCGCGGGGAATTGACGATTCTTTTCAGCGGTCAGGCGAAGACCGAACCCCAACACCGCATCGGGCCCACGGTGCATGATTATTATTTGGTGCACAGCATTTTGTCCGGCAAGGGCACCTTCGTCATTCGCGGGCAGGAGTACCAGCTTCGCAGCGGCGACAGCTTCTTTATATTCCCGGGGGAAATGGTGCGCTATGAATCCGACGGCGAGGAGCCGTGGCAGTATAGCTGGGTCGGATTCCGCGGACAAGACGCCGACCGGATACTGGCCGAGATCGGGGTCGGGCCGCATGTGCCCGTCTTGCAGGGCTACCGCCACCATCGATTGAACGCGCTGCTTCGCAATGTAACGAAAGCGCTTCACCGCGGCGGCCATGCGGGGGATATGGAGGCGGAGGGTTATTTTCGGCTGATCCTGTCTGAATATGCGCGGGCCGCAGGCGCAGCGCTGCGCTCGGGGAAGGAAGACACCCGAACCGATATCGAGCGGCAGGTGGAACAGGCGGCCAGATGGCTGACGCTGCAGCATGACAAATCGATCTCGATCGACGAGCTGGCGCAGAAGCTCGGCTACCACCGGACCTATTTATCGAAAATGTTCCGCAAGCAGATGGGGGAATCCCCGATGCAATTTCTGCTGCGCATCCGGATGGAGCGGGCGCGGACGCTGCTGCTGACGACGAAGCTGACGATGGAGCAGATAGCCGCTTCCGTCGGCTATGAGGATGCATTGTATTTTTCGAAGCTGTATAAAAAATGGTATAAGCGCTCCCCAACCGCCCACCGTGCGGAAATGCAGAGGAACCAGGTCACCGAATGCGCTTATCGGTAAAGAGCATGCTCCGCACAGCTTAACCGGAGTTACCGGTGCCAAGGCGGCGATGGGGCGGGACCCCTTTAAGGTTCAAGGCGATACCGCCGATGGCCGGATACCGCAATGACAAAAAGGATAGTGCTTGTACTTGAGCACTATCCTTGCCACCCCATAATTCTACAAATAGCCGCGCAACTGGAGCAATTGAAGATATTTCACATAATAACTGTTGTCGAGTGAGCAATTTTCAGGGGAAATCCCGAGCATAATGGTAAGATCTTGAACCAAGGCGGTACAAATGCCTTGCACTTTGTAATTGCTCATCGTCTTGCCATCATCGCTTATCAGAATGACGCGGAGTAATTTACCGGAATTGATTTTACTCCATTCGGTCTCTAGTGAGTTTGACGATCTGCCATCTGTATATTCTTCATGCAACTTTTTATCTGCATTACTACATACACGCTGTAAAATCTTTTCGTCCTCAATCTTGAAACACTTGACTATCTTGTTGTAAGTCTCCTTCATCTCATAGTGTAAGTCAGTCAATGATGATTTAGGAATTTCCTCGGCCAAATACTTCACTTTTAGCATTTTTTCAACTTCATGAATTGTGTTTTTAAATGGAAGCCGGCGTGCAATGAATTTCCTGTGAAGTTCCTCCACTTGACTGCACCTCCGCTTGTTTAAAAGAAAGAGTGTCCGCCAACGCGATTCCAAGTGTGATAATGATAATAGAAACCGAACCCTAAGCCAGGACCTTCGATCTCCGGTCCTACAGGCTCTTTTCCTCCTCCTGCTTTCTTAGCTACAAGAGCAGCCTTGGACATAGTTCTTGACCAAACATCATTTCCTGAGACATCCTTGTCACCGTTAAAAGATACGAGTCTTGCAACAGCGACACTTTCTGAAATAGCTGGCCCAATCCATACGTCTCCTTGCATTATTTTAGCATAATAGTGATCATATCTGTTATTATTCCTAAGAGTTTCCACAACAGAGTCTGTTTTAGCAAATTCGATCTCATTTATAGCTACTACGGCTGCCGTTAAAAGTAAAGCTTCGATCAATTTTGTTCCTATTACTTCTACAAGAGGAACAACCCACACAAATCTTGGAGTTATTTCGTCGGGGTTCAACGTAGTTTCTTGTCCTGTTTCAAGATCTTGAAATGTTATATGAGCTCCAGAATCAGTAAAATCATTCAAGCTAAGAGAATAGTGTTTTATTTCCTCGTGGCTTGAAGTGTTTATGAAAAAAAGATTTGGATTGACTTTACTCGCTTTATATGTAGTCAAAGATAGCTCTTTTGTTGATTTGTCTTGTACCAAGATTCCAACTAAACCGTCAACTTCTGTCTTTAATCTGATCTCGTTCTCATTGTTTACGAGAACTTCTACTCCATCAAGTTTCTTGAGGCCGTCTGCCTGAATGAGAGAAAGATTAACAGGACTTATGAAAATCAATACAAACGTCAAGAATAGAACAATAAGCTTGCTTGAATTACTTTTAAATAGCATTTTCAGTCCTCCTTATTTAAATTAAAATCGAATATCTTTCAATTACCTCCTTAATTGTTTTATTTTAATTATACACAATATATTTTTTAAATAAAGAAAAATATTTACATAATTGTTTTTGGTGGGCCTTGTTGGATGGATATTGTATTAAAGGTAGTCACTGATAATCTCTTCTTGAGGGAACTTTTGATAATAAGTTTCCGTTCTTTTTTCATTTTGTCCTGAACGGTTTCTTCCGATGATGTTTGGTGGTATACGGCTTTTCTGATTTTTAGACGCGAAAGGACGACCGCGTTTGGATGGATGAAGCATGCAGGCGAGCACGGAAGCTCAGCTAAGGAGTAACATCGGGTGTCTGGGAACTATAACGGTGAACATCTATATTCATTTGGTCAGGCAGGTTATTATTCTATCGGAAAGCCATAGAAATGAATCTTAAAGCTCCTGCCCCGGATACAAGACGATTTTTGAAACACTGGGGCAGGAGTAATCATATAATCCCGTCAGGCGCGGTTATACCAGTAACCGGGCACGCCTCGTTCGAGGCGCATCAAGGCCTCCAAGTAATAATAGTCGCCCCAGATGACATAGTCGTCCGGGCTGTGGCCGAGCCGCACGGCATAGGAGCCGCGCCGCAGCAAGCCGTCCTCTTCCGGGAGCTGCATCGTCGAGTAGCGGCGGACGAGCGCTTCCATCATCTTCTCCATGCCGCTCGTCAGCCAACCGCGCTCCGGATGATCGGCCGGCAGATGCGCCAGCAGCTCCTGCAGCCCGGCGGCGGTAATCGCGGAGGCGGAGCTGTCCCTCGGGGTCGAGTCTTCGGCGGCCACATCGAAATCCCAGTAGACGACGTGATCCTCCGGCAGCCGTTCCAGGAAGTAGCGGGCCATGGGCCGGGACGTCTCCAGGAAATGATCGTCGCGCGTGTAACGGTAGGCGAGGGCGAACCCGTATATGCCCCAGGCCTGGCCGCGCGTCCAGGTCGATCCGTTCGTATACCCTTGATGCGTCGACCCGCCAATCGGCTGGCCGCTTTCGGGCTCGAAATGAAACGTATGGTACGAGGAATCATCGCCGCGCACGAGATAGCGTCTGCTCAGCTCGGCATGAATGCGCGCTACTTCGGCATAACGGTTGTCTCCGGTCATTTCCGTCGCCCAGAACAGCAGCGGCAGGTTCATCAGGCAGTCGATGATGATGCGGCCGCCGTTCTTCGGATCGCCCTTCGGGCCCCACGCCTGAATATAGCGTCCCTTTTCTCTCCAGCGGTTCATGAGCTTATCCGCCGCGCGGATCGTCAAGTCGCGCGCCGCCGAATCCTGCTCGATAATCCACTGCGCCTTGGAAGAGAGCGAATACAGAAAGCCGATATCGTGATGATCAAGCGCGATATCCCTCCGCAGCCGCTCATCGAAGCTTCGCACCGTTCGGCGGGCCGCCTCGGCGAAGGCTTCCTCTTTCGTATACTCATAGCAAAGCCATAAGATACCGCTCCAGAAGCCGTCGGTCCAGTCCGTATTGTCGTTCAGAAGATATGCCCCGCCATCCCGGCCGACATGGGGAAACCGATCCCCGAAGCGCTCAATGTTGGCTCTCGTCTTCGATACCGCGTCTTCAATGGCTTGCGCCCATAGCGTTTTCATCGTTCACAGCCCCTTTCCCGTATTGGAACGTGATCACAAGCGGGCTTTTTGAACAACCTCTATTAGCGGTTCATCCAGCCGCCGTCCACGCACAAAATATGACCATTCACGTAATCCGAGGCGGAAGAGGCGAGGAACACGGCAGGACCGGCCAAGTCCTCCGGCGTCCCCCAGCGCCCCGCCGGAATCCGGCCCAGAATCTCCGCGCTGCGCTTCTCGTCGTCGCGGAGCTGCTGCGTGTTGTCGGTCGCCATATAACCTGGCGCGATCGCGTTGACATTGACGCCGTGCTTCGCCCATTCATTCGCGAGCGCCTTCGTGATGCCGGCGACCCCATGCTTCGCTGCGGTATAGCCGGGCACATTGATGCCGCCCTGGAAGGAGAGCATCGAGGCGATATTGATGATTTTGCCGGATCCGCGCTGAATCATCCGCTTGCCGAAGGACTGGCACAAGTAGAAGACGGCATGCAGATTCAATTGCAGCACCTCATGCCAGTCCGGCAAAGGATGGTCCGCCGCGGGCGTACGGCGGATGATGCCGGAATTGTTCACCAAGATATCAACCTGGCCTCCGGCGGCTTCCAGGGATTGCCCGACAACGCTTTCAATTCCGTCCAAATCTTTCAGATCGGCCCGGATAAAGTCAGCCTTGATGCCGAGAGCCTGCAGCTTCTGCAGCGACTCCTGGTGAACGTTGTGAGAGACGAGAATCAGGTCGGCCCCTGCCCGGGCCAGACCCTCGGCGATGCCGTAGCCGAGACCGACGCCCCCGCCCGTCACGACGGCGGTGCGGCCCCGCAAATCGAAGATGGATTGCATAACCCTTCCTCCTTGGTAGCTATCATATTCGATGGTTGAATAGAGGGCAGATCCCGGACGCCGGCTTACAAGATGGCCGGGACTCCTGCCGCGATATAAGTCGATCTCGCTTCCTCGCTCAAGCCGCTGTCGGTGATGACGGCGGTCATCTCGGACAAGGAGGCGAAGGTCAACAGCGCCGATTTGCCGAACTTGGTATGGTCGACGACTCCGTAGGAATGCTTGGCCGTCTCTATCCAGGCGCGCTTCAGATCATACAGCTCGCTCGTATAGATCGTCAGGCCGTTCTCGGTATGAATTCCGGTGGAAGAGACGAACGCCTTCTGGATATTGAGCTTGCGCACGAGCTGCACCGCCTCGCTGCTGACGAGCAGATTGCGGTTGCGGTACCCGCCGGGAACGACGAGGCGGATGTGCGGCTTCCGTATCAGCTCGGCGATGATGAACAGGTCGTTGGTTACGACCGTCAACGACTCATGATCCAGACGCTTCGCCATTTCCAGCGTCGTGCTTCCGCCATCAAGCGCAATGATGTCGTCAGGCTCGATGAGGCGTACGGCTTTCTCCGCGATCTCGGCTTTCTCGTTCAGGTTCCGGCTGTTCGGCGCCTGCACGGGGAGCATTCCGAGATCGGACATATTTTTCAACACGGCGCCGCCGTGAACGCGGGTAAGCAGGCCTTGCGCTTCGAGCGCTTCCAGATCGGCGCGTATCGTCTTGCCGGTCACTTCCAGCCGCTCGCTCAGCTTGTTCACTTTGACTTCCCCCTGTTGAATGAGAAGCTCCATAATTTGTTGATGGCGTTTTACATTGGACATATTGTTCAAATCCTTTACTTCAATTCCTCTACTTCAAATCCTTCATATCGACCATATCCATATCTTCGAAGGTCTGGTTCTCTCCGGCCATGCCCCAGATGAACGTATAATTGCTCGTGCCGACGCCGCTATGTATCGACCAGCTAGGGGAAATAATCGCCTGCTCGTTCCGGACGACGACGTGGCGCGTCTCTTGCGGCTCGCCCATCAGATGGAAGACGACGCCGTCCTCCGGCATGTCGAAATAGAAGTAGACTTCAGAGCGGCGGTTATGGGTATGGCAAGGCATCGTATTCCACATATTGTTCGGCTTCAGCAGCGTCATGCCCATGACGAGCTGGCAGCTTTGCACGCCGCCTTTATGGATATATTTATAAATCGTACGCTCGTTGGAGCTGGACAGACTGCCGAGATGCTGCGGCGCAGCTTTGCTGATGGCCACCTTCTCCGTCGGATACGTCTTGTGCGCCGGCGTGGAGTTGAAATAGAAGCGCGCAGGTCGGGCAGCCTCTTTGCTGGCGAACGTCACATCCTTGCTCCCCATCCCGATATAGAGACAGTCGCGCGGCTCCATCTCATAGGCGACCCCGTCCACGGTGACGACGCCTTCTCCGCCGACATTAATAATTCCGATCTCCCGCCGTTCCAGGAAATATTCGGCGCCCATTTCTTTCGCGTCCGCTTCCAGCTTCACCGTCTTCGTCATCGGCAGGACGCCTCCGGTAATGTACCGGTCGACATGACTGTACACCATTTGAATCTCATTGTCGATAAACAGCTTCTCGATCAGAAATTCCTCGCGGAGACGGGAAGTGTCATAGCTCTTCGCGCTCTCGGGATGACAAGCGTAACGGATTTCCATGATACGATTTCCTCCTTCGGATGAGTAAATGATGAAATCTCTCGTGCATAGTATAGCTCAATGTTCATTTGTGTTCAATTAAATGTTCATATTAGTTTATTTTATAACAGATTATATGTGCGTTTTAGGAAAAAATGAACCTTGAATAGAACGCAGGCATAAAAAAACCTTTGCCCGCAGGGGATGAATCCCTTGCAGGCAAAGGCATTCGGCCGATGCGGCCCGCTACATCAAAAAGTATAGGGCGGCAATGATCGCGATCGATGCCGCCGTGAACCATAGGATATTGCGGATATCCCGGTTAATGACCTTTATATCGGTCTTCATTTGCGAGCCTTGCTTGCCGCTGTTCGCCGCAGGCTTGGCTTGCTCTGAACCGGTTGCCTTCATCTGTCACACCTCCTCGCCGCTTAGACTGCAGGTCCGGATTCGGACGCTCGCAATCTATTCGGCGAAGACGAAGCGCGAGGTGTATTTCAACGGCCGCAAGAGAAGCCTGCGGCGCAAAATCAGATACGGCGCGCGAAACCGGAAGCGCGGAACGGCGCTTCTGGCGAGAAGCAGAAGCAGGTACAGCATGAACAGGAGCTTCCACGTCACGAACGTGTGGATCTTCACCACATATTGATGAAGGGAGCCCACAACGGACTGGTAATGGTGATCATGCTGATAATAGGCGCTGCCTTCGTCCAGCCGCAACGGTTCCTCGGGCGCGGAGGGCAGCAAGGAAGAGGCGAGCAGGGCGATTACCGAGATGAGGATAACCGCGTAGCGGATCCATGATGGATACTTATGCTGAATCACTGCCGTCCTCCTTTCCTTGCCCCGCCGCCATCGTATGGCTCCGGGCCGATCTCTGCTATGAGATTACCATATTGTCAGGAAAGGGACAACATGCGGCCTACAGTCCGGTATTCTTCGCATCTCCGCGTTCCGATGCGGCGGACCCGAGGCCGAGCGCGCCGCGCTTCAGCCCCGGCAGCAGCACGAAGGCGAAGGTAACAAGCGGCGACAGCCAGAGGAAGAAGGCATAGGGCGCGTAGTCCAGGACCGGCAAGCCGATGGCGCCGGTCATCATCGCGCCGCTGACGCCCCACGGGATTAACGGGTTGACCAGCGTGCCGCAGTCCTCCAGCGTCCGCGACAGCGTCTTGCGCGGAATGCTCCGCTTGTCATACTCGTCGGCGAACAACTGGCCGGGAAGCAGGATGGACATGTACTGCTCTCCGGTAATGATATTCACGCCGATGGAGCTCAGGCCGCTGGCGACGACGAGCGATTCCTTCTTCCGGATAGGAGCGATGAGGCGCCGGAACAAGGCCGGAATGACGCCGCCATGCTGCAGCAGCCCGCCCATGCCGAACGCGATGGCGATAAGCGCGATCGTGCCGGCCATCGACTGCAGGCCGCCCCGATTCATAATGCGGGCAGTATCCTCCAGGGCGAAGCTGCCCGAGAATCCATAGTGCATCACGCTGATCCACTGCCGGATATCATGCGCGCCCTGAAGCAGCGCCGCCACCGCCAGGCCGGAGCCGATGCCAAGCAGCATCGTCAGCGCGACAGGCAGCCGCTTGAACGCGGCGATGAGCACGACGGCCAGCGGGAGCAGCGCCCACGGCGTAATATGGAAGCTCTGCCCGATATCGCGCTGCAATGCTTTCAACGCCTCCATATCGGGCGCGGAAGAGGAGCCGATCAGGGCGAAGGCGACGCAGGTCAGAATGAACGCCGGCACAGTCGTCTTCGTCATGTTGCGGATATGATCGGGGATCGATACCCGGGCCACGGCTGAGGCGAAGTTGGTGGTGTCGGACAACGGGGACATTTTGTCTCCGAAGCAGGCGCCCGATACGACCGCTCCCGCCGCGATCGCGGGATGGACGCCCATGGAGGCGGCCATGCCGACAAGGGCGACTCCGAATGTGCCGACGGTCGTAATCGAGCTTCCGACGAACATCGAGACAATTACGGTGAGCACCAGCGCGCTCAGGGTGAACCACTGCGGCTGGAACAGGGACGTGCCGTAAAAGAGCAAGGTCGCCACCGTTCCGCTCATCATCCATACCCCGATGAGAATGCCGATCAGCGTCAGCAGGAGCGCAGGCTGGACCGATGCCTGCAATCCGCGCACGAAGGCTTGCTCCACCTCGTTCCAGGATCGGCCGAACAGCAGCAGGAGTCCGCTGGCCGCAGCCGAAGCGGCAATCAGCGGAATATGCGGCTCCACCCGCCACCCGAGAATCGGAACGATAAGAATAAGCAGGATGGCAATGAAAATCGTAATGCTCTGCCCGAACCGGAGCATGTTCTCCCCGGCAGGGCTTGTTGATGAATTCATGACTGACATCTCCTTAATTGATAGGCGGAATAAGCCGGGCGCAAGACCGTCGGCAGCATGCAAGCCTCGCGGAATTGTCGCGCAAGAACGCATTTTTGCATGGACGCTTACCCGCTTGACTGCGATAAAGCAAAATAATAATACATAATCTACTTTATCGGGGGTTATCCGGATGGTCAAGTGAAGATACTGCCAGAGGCAGAAATGAGTGATTGCTCGACGGAGGCCCGATTTAGTGACAAGAACGAGAGAGTTAGACTGCGGGCTGCCAGGGACAAGAACGAGGGTGTGCGGCCCGTCAAAAGACAAACAGCCCGTTCCGTGGAACGCGCTGTCTTATCTTAGGTCTCTATCCCGCTTATGCTCCTTCCTTCACCTCGACGATTAGCTCAATCTCCACCGGCGTATGGAACGGCAAATCGCTCGTTCCGATAGCGGAGCGGGCATGGCGGCCCGCATCGCCGAATACTTCGATCAGCAGGTCGGAAGCGCCGTTGATGACATAGGGCTGATCCGCGAAGCCCGGGGCACTGTTCACGAAGGCGAGCATTTTGATCACCTTCGAGACATTGTCCAGCGTGCCCAGCTCATGCTTGATGACGGCCAGCGCATTGATAATGACTTGGCGCGCCGCTTCCTGGCCCTGCTCGATCGTCAAGTCCGATCCGAGCTTGCCTTCATACATCAAGACGCCGTTAATCCGGCAGTCCATGCCGGACGTATAGACGAGGTTCCCCGTGCGCCGGGATGGAATATAGGAGAACTTCGGTTCTCCGACTTCCGGCAGTTCAATCCCCAATTGCTGCAAGCGTTCTTCGATTTGTCCCATATGTTCATTTCTCCTTCATTGATAAAATGGTAATGATGGCAGCCGCACGTCCATGCCGCGTGCCCGGGGATGCTTGATGCGGTCGATCGCATCCATGACCTGGCCCCAGTTTTCTCCCGCTACCAACTGCATCCGCGCGCCGCGACAGACACCGGCATCACCCCGTCCGGAGTGAGATACTGGACCGAATTGTATAAGTTCAACGTGCTGCAAATATGATTCGGCACGATGTGCAGCCGATCCCCGACCTCCAGGCCGTGTCCCGGCGCGATCCGGATCATGCCATGCTCTTCCGACAGCCGCTCCAGCACCGCCTCGGGCGCTTCGAGCACATGCCCGAAGCCGCGCAGATAGAGGGGCGCGGTGTTCGGCTGCACGTCGGTCGCGAACGCTTTGCTGCCGCCGTCGACGATGACGGTGTCCTCCTCGGGGCAGCTCACGACCGTGACGACGACGGCTCCCGCACAATCCTTGAGACTGCAGCCGCCGAAGGCGACCTGCATCCGGTCCTGGAACACGTACGTGCCCGGCCGAATCTCCGTCACGCCCGGAACGGCAGCCGCATACGCGCCCGTCGGGGTCGATCCGACGCTGACATCCTGAATGTCGCAGCCGGCTTCGCGCAGCCCTTCGGCGATGCCGGCCATCCGCATGCCTTCGTCGAGTCCGGCGCTGCGGACATCCAGGGTCGCCTCCCCGTCGATCAGCGCGCCGCGGAACGTATAAATGCCGGTCAAGCGCAAGTGCGGACAGCCGGCGATCGCTTCCGCCACCGCCTTGACGTCCGCCGTGCGCACCCCGGACCGCTTGAGCCCGGTATCAATCTCCAGCCGCACCTCCAGGACGCCGCCGAATTGCTGCGCCTCCGCCTCCAGGACACGCGCGCCGGCCGCGCTGTCCACGCCCACGATAATGCGGGCGTCGGCCGTCAAGGCGAGCGCGTGCCGAATCTTGGACGGCACGACGAGTGGATAGGCGATAAAAATATCGCGAATGCCGTTCTTCACCATCACTTCGGCCTCGGATACCTTGGCGACCGTAATGCCGACGGCGCCATGCTGCTGCTGCAGACGGGCGATGTGCGGCAGTTTGTGCGTTTTCGCATGGGGGCGAAGCTGGACCCCGCTCTTGGCGGCGATGTCCGCCATATGGCGGATGTTCTGCTCCGTCCGCTCCGCGTCGATGAGCAAGAAGGGAGTTTCCGCCTCCCGAAGCTCTCCGGCACGGTCGCTCCAGGCGGACGCGATTCGCCGTTCGCGGCGTGTAATCTCGTTGGACATGCGTGCTAGCCTCCTTACGGCACGTTAGTTCGATGACTTCTTCACTTCATCTAAATAGTTATACAGCGTATACTTCGAGATGCCCAAATAAGCGCAAATTTTCTCGCCCGACTTTTTGATGAGGAAGGCCCCCTTTTCGTCCAGCAGGGCGATCATGCGCATTTTGTCCTCCTTCGTCATGACGGCGACCGGCTTGTCGATTCGTTCCTGCGCCTCCTGAATCAGCGTATCGAGCAGATCATTCACATTGGAGACGAACGACTCCTTCACTTTCGCCTGCATTCCAGTCATCGTGAGCGACTTCAGCGCTTTCTCCGCCAATGTCAGATCCGTAATATCATAATTGATGCACAGCGACCCGATGACGCGCCCTTCGCGGTTGCGCATATACAGCGATGTTGACCGCAGCAGGCGGCCGTCCCGGGTCTGCGTAATGTAATTGATCTTATGGCCGTCCTCCGTGCTGCCGCGCAGCAGCTCCAGCCCGAGGTTGGTCCCGGGATCGCCGATCTTCCGTCCGGTGATGTGCCCGTTCTCGTTGGCGACGATGGTCCGGTCATAGGGCAGCGTCAGATCGTGCAGCACGACCTCGCATTGATCGCCGAATTGGGCGGCGAGGCCCTTGACCAGCATTTGCAAAAAAGGAAATTCGTCTTGTACCGACTCCACATCGCTCCTCCTTCCAAGCATCGCCCCGCTGAAAAGGTTCACGAGGGTGCTTTTATCGTAGCACAATTTATTTCATGTTCAAAACAAAAAGTTTGTTGACCAAACAAAAATTATTATTGCATAATATGGATAAATTGACTCGAGTGAGGGGGAGCGCTATGCGCTGGATGACCCGATCGCTGCACCGCAAACTATCGATCCTGCTGATCGCCTGCATCATCATCCCTGTGCTGCTGCTCGGCTACGTCTCCTACCGGACGGCATGGTCGATTAGCGAAGAGAAGAGCAAGCAGGCCAGCCACAATACGCTGCGTCAGATCAGCGCCATTTTGGAGACGATCGCCCAGGACGTGGAGAACATGTCGGTATTTCTGATCGGACAGCATGATGTCCAGCAATATTTGGCCAAGGACCGGGCAAGCGCGAACGATTATTTGCGCATGGTCGGTTTTTTGACGAACCTTGCCTTTTCCAAAAGCTACATCGCAGACATCCGCATCATCCCGCTGAACGGCAACCCGGAGCTGTCCAATACGACGGTGCTGTCCTCTCATCTGTTCGGACAGGCCCCATCCGACGAGGCGTATTGGGAGGAACACCCGGTCTGGTGGTCGCCGCCGACGCTCAGCGACACGACGCTGGGCCAGAAGCGGACGGTCTCGCTCGTGCGTCCGATTCGCAATTTGAATAATTTCGACAAGCTCGGCATGCTGTCGATCGGGATTGACGGCGACGCGCTTGCCGAGAGGCTGCGCGAGGCGGCGGTGGATGGCGGCGGCAGTCTGTTCTTGCTGGATGCGGACGGCAATATCGTCGCCGCCAACGCCGATCCGGACGCGGCTGAGCAGTGGCCCGCGAAGCTGAGGGCCCTTGCCGGGCCAGAGGCGCCTCCCGGCGTCGCGCGCTTCTCGGAGATTGGGGAGGGCCGCGATCGCCACTTTGTCGTGTCGATGTCCGTGCCGATTGCCCCGTGGAGCGTATATGCGCTTATTCCCTATCAGACATTCAGCGCCCAGAACGGCTATCTGCTCCAATTCACGGCCGTGACGGTCGCGATCGTCATTGCGGTGATTGCCGCCGTGGCCGCCTATGTCGTCAAGCGGGTGACGAAGCCGATTATCCGGCTCGCCCGATCGATCGGCGCCGTGGAGCCGGAACGGCCGTTCCGGCCGCTGCCGATCACGTCCAGCGACGAGATCGGAATGCTCGTGCACAGCTACAACCAGTTAAGCGACAATATCCGCAGCCTGACGGAGCAGGTGAAGGAGAACGAGGCGCGGAAAAAGGAAGCGGATCTGCTGGCCCTTCAGGCGCAAATCCATCCTCATTTTTTGTACAACACACTATCATCGGTTCAATGGATGGCCTATATGGAAGGGAACAGCCGCATTGCCAGCCTCGTCGGCGCGCTGGGCGATTTCCTGCGCTTTAGCCTGAACCGGGGCCTGGAGACCTGTTCGCTGGAGCAGGAGACCGAGCATGTCGCGAATTACTTGGAGATTCAATCGGTGCGCTATCCCGGCCGGTTCGATTACCGCATTCATTTGCCGGAGGAGCTGAAGGAATTTACGATGCTGAAGCTGCTGCTGCAGCCGCTTGTTGAAAACGCTATCACGCATGGGCTGCTTCCGGCTTATCCGGCATCGGGAGGCCGTCTGCTCATCGAGATTGCCATGATCGACAACGGCCGAATCCGCTTTACGGTACTGGATAACGGGGGCGGTCTCGGCCCGGAAGAGCTGGAGCTGGTCAGGGAGCGGCTGAGCGCCCCGGAGCCGGCCGCAGCGAATGGCGAAGCATCCTGCTCGGGAGGCAGCGGTTACGGTCTGTTCAACGTTCAGCGCCGCCTGCTTCTCCATTACGGAACCGGATCGGAGCTGCACATGGAGAGCCGGCCAGGGGAAGGGACAGCGGTCTCCTTTTCCATTCCGGCGGACCGAAGCACCAGATGAAGTACGCGCAAAGGGGAGATATCCGTGAAAGTATTGATTGTTGACGATGAGGTCATCATCCGGACGGGGCTGGCCCAGGTCATTCCGTGGAACGAGCTTGGCTTCGAGGTGCTGCCGCCCTGCGCCTCCGCCGAGGAGGCGATGGAGGTGATCGGGACGGAGAAGCCGCATCTCGTGCTGACGGACATCCGGATGACCGGCGCCGACGGGATCGCCCTGGCGGCCTATATCCGCGAGGTCAGCCCAAGGACGGAGACGCTGATTTTGACCGGCTACGACGATTTCCATTACGCCCAGCGGGCGCTGCGGGAAGGGGTATGCGATTATTTGCTGAAAACGAGCCGCCCGGACGACATCGTGAAGGCGGCGCTGCGGGCGAAGGCGCGCATCTTGGAGAAGCAGGACGCGGCGGTGCATGCTTCGGCGAAGGAGGCGTCCCACCGGGAGCGCCAGGTGCTGAAGCTGCTGACCGAGCCGCTGCCTGCGGAAGATTGCCGCCGGATCGCCGCCGAATTGTTCCGCCGCGACGGCGCCCCGCAGGGAAGCGGAAGCGATGCGGCTTCGTATGAGGCGGCCGTCATCGAGGCCGACGGCTGGGGCGAAGCCCGGCACGGGCTGCTGCTTTTCGCGGCCGCCAATCTGTTGGCCGAGCTGCTTGGCGGCCCGGTCGTCCGGCACGAGCAGCGGCTGCTGGCGCTTCGCCGGACGGATCCGGTTCCCGGCCGTCTGCCGTGCGGCTGGGACGAGGCGCTCCGCCGGACGGAGCAGCTCCTCAAGTGCCGGCTCTTCGCCGGGATCGGCAGAGCCGCCGCGGATGCCGCGGTCATCGGCCGCTCCTGCCGGGAAGCTTGCAGCGCCGGGCGCTTCCGCTGGTTCGCGGCCGGCCGCCGCCTGCTTCATTATGGCGAGACGGCGGCGCGCGAAGGCCGTCCGTCGATCTGCTCGGCGCAGGAGGAGGACGGCCTGCTGCAGGCGCTGTCCTCCGGCCGGCCGGAGCGATTGCGCTGCTGGATTGGGGAGCGGGTGAAGGAACTGATCGCGCATCCGCACGCCACGCCGGATTCCGTCCGCTCCTATGGGCAATCCGCCTTGATCGCGGCGGAGCGTTGGCTGGAGCGGTGCGCGCAAGCCGCTGCACCGCTGAACCGGCCGGCAGCGGAGGCGTGGGACGGCTGGAGCTGGCAGCCGCATGCGCTCGCCGACCCGGCGGCTGCCGAGCCGGAGCAATGGGAAGGCTCGCTTTTCGCCGCGCTGCAGGAGGCGATGCAAATCTACCGGGACCGGTATGCAGACGACGCGGTCGCTTATATCTCCCGGGCGATGCGCTATATCCGGGAGACCGCCGACGGAAGCCTGACGCTGCAGCATGTCGCCAGCGTGGTGAACGTCCACCCGAATCATCTGAGCGATAAGTTCAAGCAGGAGACAGGCATGAACTATATCGAGTACGTTACCCAGGCCCGCATCGCCCGGGCATGCCGCCTGCTGCAGGACGGAGCGGCGCTGGTGTCGGATATCGCCCGGATGGTAGGGTACGAGGATTTGAAATATTTTTCTCAGCTGTTCAAAAAGCATATGGGCTGCACTCCCTCCGAATACCGGAGCAGCCGGAGCGGCGGAGCGGCAGGCGGCCCGGACAGCGTCTCCACACGGCTTGGACAACCTCTCCACGCGTTGAGGAGCGGGAAGGACGCGCGAGCGGGGGAGCACCCGGACAGGTGAACTATCCCGCCGGCGCGGCCAAGCGCCTGGATTCATGGCAATCGGCGAAAACATTCCCCCCTGCCGCTTAATTTCTTCCCTAACTCAAGAAGGAAGCGCTTTCGTATACTGGACGTACGCAGAGCGGTCCGGGTGGAAGCCCGCTCTCTCTGCCGGCCTTATTGCGATTGAATTACTCAACACGATAGATAAATGGAGGGGTTGTTCTATGCGTACACGATGGATGACGATGCTCGTTGTGCTGCTGGCTGTCTCCCTGCTCTCCGCATGCGGTTCAGGAGGCACGGATGCCGGGCAGAGCTGGCCTGGGGGCGAAGCGAAGGAAGAGGGCGAGGCGGAGAGGGTGAAGCTCTCTTTATGGCATAACTTCACGGGGGACGATCTTCGCGCCAAAGCGATACGCGACATCATCGAGACATACCAGCGGGAGCACCCGGATATCACGCTCGATATCCAAGCCATTCCGCCGGACGGCTACAAAACGCGCCTCAAAACGGTGGCGGCCGCCAATGAGATGCCGGATGTGTTCCTGATGTGGCCGGGCATGATGACCAAGGAATTCCATGGCGGAGGCTTGATTCAGCCGATTGACGATCTGCTGGACAGCAAGGCGGAGTGGAAGGGCGGCTTCCTGCCGGGGTCTTTCGACGACTTTACCATCGATGGCCGCATATACAGTGCTCCGATGGGATTGTCGCCGACTTCGATACTTTATTATAACGAGGAAATATTGAGCCGCTACGGCCTGCAGGTGCCGAAAACGTGGGATGAGCTGCTTGCCGCCGTGAAGACGCTGAATGAGAACAAGGTAACGCCGATTGCGCTCGGCAACAAGGCCGCCTGGCTCGCCCAGTCGAGCATTCTCAGCTCGTTCGCGGATCGGGTGACCGGAACGGAATGGTTCCTGAAGGCCGCGAATCAGGACGGAGCCAAGTTCACGGATCCGGAATTCGTGCGGGCCCTGGAGCTGCTGCAACAGCTTCAGCAGGCAGGGGCGTTCCAGATCGGCTTCAACAGCATCGACAATACACAGATGGAAATGATGTTCGCGCAAGGCCAGGCCGCGATGATGATCGACGGCGGCTGGGCCCTGACGAATCTGTCGGCCAATGCGTCGCCGGAAGCGCTGAAGAGCATGGGCGCGACAGTGTTGCCTTCGGTTCCCGATGGCAAGGGCGATCCGAATTCGACCTCCGGGGTCGTCGGCGTCGGGCTCGGTCTGAGCGCCAAGGTCGACGGCAAGCGCAAAGATGCCGCCTATGAGCTAATCTACGCCTTGTCCGGACCGGAGGCGCAAAAGCGCACATTGGAAGCGAATCAACTGGTCAGCTACAAGCTGGATCTCGATGAGGGCACCGTATCACCGCTGTTCGCCAAGGTATATCAGCTCGTGAATGAAGTGAAGCGGACGCCGGTCTATGACGCCGTCATGACGAGCGCAGGCGCCGACGCCGTCAATAACGGGCTGCAGGAATTGCTGATGGGAGGCAATCCGGAGGAGATCGCACGAAAGATTCAAGAGGCTCAGGCGAAATCGCTCGGCCGCTGACATGCCGTATGCTGCCGCATCGCTCTGCCCCTGACCGTTCAGGCCAGGCAGGGCGGCGGCCTCAACATTACAGAGAGGAGGCTGAGCCGAATGCGCGCGCACGCAGGGGCAAGCAAGCGGATATTTATTGCGGCGGGGCTGGCGCCGTCGCTTCTCATTTACGCCTTGTTCGTCATTGTGCCGATATTCTGGTCCGCTTACTACGGATTCTTTGATTGGAAAGGAATCGGCGAGATGCGTTTCACTGGCTTCGCCAACTTCATCGAAGTGCTGCGGGATCCGGTGTTCTGGCTCTCGTTTCGCAACAACATGATTATTGTAGGAGCTTCCGTCTTCGGCCAGGTCCCAATCGCATTGCTGCTCGCCCTGCTGCTGAAGCGGGGAACCTGGTTCCAGCGCTTCGTCCGCTCGGCGGTATTCATGCCAATGGTGCTGTCCTCGGTCGTCATCGGGATCATTTGGACGAATATCTATCACCCGCAGACCGGACTGGTGAATGCGGCGCTCGATGCGATAGGGTTATCCGATTGGAAAAGGGCATGGCTGTCGGAACCGGACATCGCCATCTGGATGATCGCCATTCCCGTCATTTGGAACTATATCGGACCGTATCTCATCATGTTCCTTGCCGCTCTGCACAGCATCCCGTCCGAGCTGGACGATGCGGCCGAACTAGACGGAGCGCGGGGAATGCGCAAGCTGGCATCCCTGACGCTGCCCATGATCTGGGACACGCTCAAGGTGGCGATCGTGCTGTGCATCTCCGGCAGCCTGAAGGCGTTCGACCTGATCTATGTCATGACGAACGGAGGTCCGGCTCATGCCACGGAGCTGCTCGCATCGTACATGTATAACAGCACCTTTACCGTCTACCGCTTCGGATACGGCAGCGCGGTTTCTACCCTCATCGTCATCATCAGCCTGCTGCTCGTCGCGGGTTCACAGCGGCTGATGCGCCGGGAAGCGCATTAGCATCCGGGCAAAGGACAGGAAGGAGGAATCGATATGGCATCATTGATAACCGCATCTGCAAGAGGAGACACGGTCCGCGCCGCTGGCTCGCGCGAAGGGTCGCGGGCGCTCAGGCTCCTCGTGAATGCCGGCTTGGCCATCTATGCGCTCGTCACGCTGTATCCGCTCATCTGGCTCTATCTCAGCGCCTTCAAGACCAACGAGGAGTTTTTCGCCCATCCCTTCGGACTGCCGACCACATGGCAGTGGGACAATTTCGTTAGGGCATGGGAAGTGTCGGGGATGGGGCGCTCCATGTGGAACTCGTTGTTCGTCACGACGATATCATTAGCGGCCACCTTGCTCCTCGGAGCGCTGGCGGCTTACATATTGGCCCGGTTCCGGTTCAAGGGGCGCAGCCTGCTGCAGGGCTTGTTCGTGCTCGGCATGCTGATACCGGTTCACAGCACGCTTGTTCCGCTCTTCATCATGATGAACAAGCTGGGCATTCTGAACACCCATGCGGCGCTCATATTCCCTTATACGGCGTTTGAACTGCCGATTGCCATTTTCATCGTGGCTGCCTATCTGGCCAATATGCCCAAAGAAATGGAAGAAGCGGCGCATGTGGACGGCTGCGGGTACATGGGGATTTTCGCCCGGATCATGCTCCCCGTCTCGCTCCCGGCGCTCTCCACCGTCGCGATACTCGGCTTTCTTCGCTTCTGGAACGACTTCGCGTTCGCGCTCGTCTTTATCAACAGCCCAGGGCTGAAGACGCTGCCGCTCAGCCTGTCCGTCTTCGCCACAGGCTACTCGACGGACTACAAACTGACGATGGCCGCCCTCGGCATGGCCGCGCTGCCGACGATCGCAATCTACATTCTATTCCAGGAGCAGGTCATGAAAGGGATGGCCGCAGGCGCCGTCAAAGGGTAACCGGATAGAAAACGAGAGGACGAGACATCCGGGAACGAACCACTAACCGCGGGATAGCCTCAAGAAACGGACGAACTGAAGCGTTCGGAGGCCGATGATTGCTTCAGCAAGGCCTTCGCCACAGAAGCACAACAGGAAAGAAAGCCGGCACCGAGAAAAGCAACTCCTTTGAGCGCGGTTGCCGGCTAAAATCATTGATGTGAACTTTCGTCTCCCCAACTTATGAACAACTATTGCCGTAGCGCAAGCGCAGGAAAGCGAGAAATCCGTACTGCCACGCACATGAGATATATCCTCTCCCACGCACATGAGAAACTTCCTCTTCAACGCCTTATGAGCAATATCCCCTTCGAGCAGGAACGGAGGCGAATCCGCGTCTTTTCTTACTTAATTAACGATATCCCCGTAACACAGGAACCCGAAATAAAATCTGTAGCTATCACGCATATGAGAAACATCCTCAACCACGCCTATGAGCACTATCCCTTTTGAGCAGGAACGGAGGCGAATCCGCATCTTTTCTTCCTTATGAACAATATCCCCGTAGCACAGAAACCCGAGATAAATCTATCTCTCCCACGCCTATGAGTAATATCCCCTTCGAGCAGGAACGGAGGAGTCGAATCCGTGTCATTTCTTCCTTAGGAACAATACCCCCGTAGCACAGAAACCCGAGATAAATCTATCTCTCCCACGCCTATGAGTAATATCCCCTTCGAGCAGGAACGGAGGAGTCGAATCCGTGTCATTTCTTCCTTAGGAACAATATCCCCGTAGCACAGAAACCCGAGGTAAATCCGTCTCTCCCACGCCTATGAGCAATATCCCCTTCGAGCAGGTAGCGTGTGAATCCTCGTCATCTTGCTTATGAGCGTTATCCCCGTCGCGTAGGACGGAGATATATCCTCCTTGCCGTCCTTGTTAGCAATAACTACGAGACGCGGGAAACTGAAGTAATGTTGTAAAGTGGAATTAGGCATGAAGAAAGTCTTATATTATGATGAATTGTAATTGAGAAAATATTGAAGAGGTAGACAAATATAACTCGCAGAGAGTCCACGCTACTTTCCTGACTAGATGGGAAAGTAAGCATAAGACGAATCGGTGCACCAGTCTGAACGGGAGACTCAGCATAAGGCAAGTCGAAGTACCTGACCCGATGGAGACTAAACATAAGGCAAGTCGAAGTACCTGACGGGATGGGAGATTGAACATAAGGCGACAGGAGGGTATCTGACCGGCAAGGGGGTTCTGTACATACGAAAAAAGCACTGAAAGGTGTGCCAATGTAACGATAGGGACGCATCATGGAAGAGTATGCACGGCTGTTAGTCGGATAGTGAAAGATGCAGCGTATATTCGCGGTAGTTTAGCGGCAATGACTGACCATGGGGCCTATGACCATGTGAATGTGCCTCCTTTAAAATGCAGAAAAGGAAGGGACGTAGGCCGTCCCTTCCCGGCATATAACGTTTATAACGGGAGACATGTGCAAATAACGGTTCAAGGGCGGCGCTGGGTTTGTTGGGGAACGGGTGAGTGATGTTCTGTCCTTCGCCCTATGTGTTGGTGCACCGCATTTGTGACAAAGCTTATATTCTCCCCACGGACTGCCGCATCAATATGTCGCAAGGGAGCACGATCTGGCGCGGCTGTTCTTCCCGGTTTTTAATCCGGTCGAGCAGCAGCTGCATGCCTTGCTCCCCGAATTCGTAAGCCGGCTGGGAGGCGACGGAGAAGAACTGGTTTGCTTCCTCCACCCATCCGAAGTCGTCGAAGCAGGCAATCGACAGATCTTCCGGCACGCGCAGGCCCAGGCTGCGGACCGATTTGAGCACGGAAAGGGCCAGCATATTATTGGCCGCGAAGATGGCTGTCGGACGTGTTTCCGGAGCGAGCTCCATCCAGTGTGCGACGGACAAGTCCTGCACGCGCGAATAGCTCGTCTGCATGACCAGCGATTCGTCGAATTCGATGCCGGCTTCCTGCAAGGCCTCGATATAGCCGGATTGCCGCTCGCGGGCGGTCGATACGTCCTGGGCGCCGTTCACGAGGGCGATGCGGCGGTGTCCGTAGCGGATCATTTCCGCCACCATCCGCTTCGCCCCGTCGCGGCTGTCGCCGAGCACGGCGTCGCAGTTGATGCCGGGTACCTCGCGGTCCAGCAGAACAAAGGGCACATTTTGGCGCTGCAGCCACTCCAGATGCTCCTTGGACTGATCCCCGCTCGGCGCGAACAGCACGCCATCCACGCGCATCGACAGAATCATTTCCACGTAATCCTTTTCCTTCGAGAAGCTCTCGTCACTATTTCCGAACATGAGACGATAGCCATGCCGCATGGCGGCATCCTCGGCGCCCCGCGCCATCGTCGTGAAGAACGGGTTCGTAATATCCGTAATAAGAAGCGACACGATTTTGCTCTCTTGCGTGACAAGGCAGCGGGCGACCGAGTTCGGGATGTACCGCATTTCCTCCATCACCTGCTTGACCTTGACGCGGGTCTTTTCGCTCACTCTCCCGGTATTGTTGATGACTCGGGATACGGTCATCGCCGAGACATTAGCTTTCTTCGCAATATCATAAATGGTAGCCATTGGCGTAATCTCCTACTATGATTTAATGGGCACTTACGGCACGCGCTGCAGTCGGCGTTGATCGAACGAAGCGCTGCGGGAAGGCGGCATCCGGGGCTGAAGCCGGGACAGCGGAGCTATCCGCAAGCCGGGCGCCTGCTGCGGCGGGAACCAACGGCGCAGCGAGGCGGAAGAGGCATGTCCTTTTTCCAATTAAGTTAAGAGGCGGCTCACGAAGTCCGCTTTTGGTTATGAAGCGAAATAGGAACGGGCCCGTTGTCGAGTCTTCTGCCCCTTACGAATCCTAATTATACCATTTTCGCCATAAGTTAAAAATAGATTATTCCGAATTATACCGATTATATTTTATGCTATAGAGAACATTGACATCAAGAGGGACCGCATGCTATTGTTGTGTTAACGATAACATTTCCAGTTAAAGTCATCTTATCGGGATAAATCAGGAGGGATCAGGCATGGGCGAGAAGGTAATGCAAAAAGGTGTAAGCGTTATCGTCATGGATGAACGCGATCATGTGGCGACGGCGCTGCGGGAATTGCAACCGGGAGAAGCGGTCACTTGCGAGGTTGCGGGAGCGACTCGTGCAATTGCGGTGAATCAGGCGGTTCCCTTCGGACATAAGGTGGCCATCGTACCGATTGCTGAAGGCGATCATGTGCGCAAATACGGAGAAGTGATCGGCCGGGCGACCTGCGGCATTCCCGTCGGCAGCCATGTGCATGTGCACAATATCGAAGGCATTCGCGGACGGGGCGATCAGGCGGCATCGGCCAATTGAGCGGGTGTCATTCTGACAGCTTGTCAACTTAGGGAAGGGGAATCGGATCAATGAGCATGACATTCCAAGGCTATCGGCGCCCGAATGGCGAGGTAGGCATTCGCAATCATCTGCTAATCATTCCAACGGTCATTTGCGCAAATCAGGTATGCAACCGCATTCAGCAGCTTGTTCCGAACACGGTCGCCATCCCGCATCAGCATGGCTGCAGCCAGATCGGCGCCGACAAGGAGCGCACGTTCGACGTGTTGGCCGGCACGGGGAAAAATCAGAACGTCGGCGGAGTAATCATCGTCAGCCTTGGCTGCGAGGTTGTGGATCCGGTGGAGCTCGGCGATGAGATTCGCAAGACCGGGAAGCCGGTCGAGGTGTTCGACATCCAGAGCGTCGGCGGCTCTGTCAAGGCGATCCAGCACGGCGTCGAACTGGCCGGCAAGATGCGGGCTCTGCTTGATGCGATGGAGAAGGTGGAGATCCCGCTGTCCGAGTTGAAGGTGGGCGTCAAATGCGGCGGCTCGGATGCGACGAGCGGCCTCGCTTCCAACCCGGCGCTCGGCGTGGCGGCGGATGCGCTTATCGGGGAAGGCGGGACGATTGTCATCGGCGAGACGACGGAGATCATCGGAGCCGAGCATGTGCTGGCCGGACGGTGCCGGACGCCGGAGATTGCGGACAATCTGTACCGCATCGTCGATCGCTTCGAGAAGGAGGTCGAGCGGATGGGGGCGGATATGCGCGGCGGCAACCCGAGCCCGGGCAATATCGCGGGCGGCCTCAGCACGATCGAGGAGAAATCGCTCGGCTGCATCAGCAAATGCGGCACCGCCCCGATCGAAGGCATTATCGAGTATGCGGAGCAGGTGCCGCGCGGCGGGCTTTATTTTATGGATTCTCCCGGTAACGATATCGAATGCGTGTCCGGCATGGCCGCGGGCGGCGTGCATCTTGTCTGCTTCACGACGGGGCGCGGCACGCCGACCGGGTCGGCCGTTATTCCGGTTATCAAGATTACCGGCAACCGCCTGTGCGCGGAGCGGATGGCCGACAATATGGACGTCGATGTCAGCGGCCTGCTTGAAGGGGAGTACTCGCTGCAGGAAGCGGGCAAGCGCATCTGGGACGAGATTCGGGCGGTCAGCAGCGGCAAGCTGATGACAGCCGAAGTGCTTGGCCATGCGGAGTTCAGCATCAACCGCATCGGTCCGAGCCTGTAAGGAACGACAGCAACCGGCCGGCAAGCTGAACGGCTGCGGGCCGCCTAACGGACGGGAACTTATTTTACATTGGGAAAAAGAGAAAGGACGTGCCAACATGGGTCGTTTAACAGGACGAATCGCACTGGTGACAGGAGGCAGCCGCGGCATCGGCGAAGCTATCGTCATCCGCCTGGCGGAAGAAGGAGCGGATATCGCGATCAACTATATGTCGGAGGCTTCTTATGACAAGGCGGTTAAGGTGCAGCAGCTGGTGGAGCAGCTTGGGCGCAAAGCGATTGTCGTGCAGGCGGATGTCGGCAGCAAGGAGGAAGTGAACCGCATGTTCGACGAAGTCGAGGCGAAGCTGGGCCATGTCGACGTGCTGGTCAACAATGCGGGCATCGCTCCGTTCGAGCCGTTCATGCAGGTGACGGAAGAGACATGGGATCGCACTTATAATACGAACGTGAAATCCATCTTTATGTGCTCGCAGCGGGCTGCGAAGCATATGATCGAGAACCGCTTCGGCAAAATCGTCAACGTGCTGTCGACGGCCAGTCTGATGGTGACCAGTCCGGTCATTCCGCACTACCAGTCGTCCAAGGCGGCTGCGCATATGCTGACGAAGGGGATGGCAATCGAGCTCGGCAAATTCAATATCAACGTAAATGCGGTCGGCCCGAGCACGGTCGATACCGATATGTGCACGGAATTCCTGGCTGCGCCGGGCATGCGGGAGAAGGAAGAGCAGGCCAACCCGATGAAGCGGCTCGGCACCGCGCGCCAGATTGGCGATGCGGTCGTCTTCCTCGCATCCGAGGAAGCGATGCAGGTCAACGGGCATTTGCTGATGGTGGACGGCGGCCTGACGGTGAAGGCAGCGCAGCCGGACGATCATATGGAACGGTAGGTGAGGCGGATGCTGAACATTACCCGGATGGTGGATCTCTCGCAGGAGCTATACCATTTGTGCCCGGTGCTGCCGGATTTTGAGCCGCCCAAAATGGATTATATCTGCGTCGGGCCGCGCGACGGCTGGAAGCTGGAGCAGGTGACGATGAACCTGCATACCGGCACGCATATGGATGCGCCGGCCCATTTGGGCGAGTATAGCAAGACCTTGGATCAATTCCCGGTAGATGCATTTCAAGGGCGGATGGTCTTCATCCCGCTTCAGGATCGGGGCAAGGGTTACCCGATTGGACGATCGGATCTGGAGCCGTACGCCGCACAGTTGAACAGCGATGCGATCGTGCTGCTATATACCGGCTGGGGCGAGAAGCGGGGCTGGACCAGGGAATGGATCTATGAATCTCCGTATCTGTCCAATGAGGGCGCCCGTTACTTGGCCGAGTGCGGCGTGAAGGCGGTCGGCATCGATCATTTCAGCATCGGCGGCACGGGCAAAGAGAACGAAGAGACGCACCGTATCGTGCTCGGCGCGGATATGTGGGTTGCCGAAGGGCTGCAGCTCGACGATCCCGCGCTGCGGGAGGGCGACTGGCATGTGATGGCGATGCCGCTCAAAATACGGGATTCGAGCGGAGCGCCTGCCCGGATCGTCGCGATCCAGTGGGAGGCTCGCTCATGAGTCTCGTCACGTGGGAGTATCGAATCGAGCATGATGCGGCCGCCTTGAACGAGCTGGGCCAATCCGGCTGGGAGCTGGTTGCGGTGACGGTAGTCGACGGCATCGAGCAGATGTACCTTAAGCGGCCCGGCCCGACGTTCCGGGAGCTCATTACGCTGGACCAACGCGAAGAAGTGGCTCGGATGGCGGAAGCCCACAGCCGGGAGGGGGAAGAGGCATGAAAAAAGGCGGAGTGCTTCACCCCCAACTGAACCGCATCCTGGCCGAGACGGGTCATACCGATATGCTGACGATCTGCGATCGGGGATTCCCGGTGCCGCTCGGGGTGGAGCGGGTCGATCTGGCATTGACCGATGATCTCCCGGGCGTCACGGACGCGCTGCGGGCCATTGCCGGCGAATTCGTGATCGATTGCCTTATCATTACCGAGGAAATGCAAGCCTTCAGTCCGGAGCGGGTCGCCCTGCTGAAGGAATTGATGCCGGATGTGCGATGGAAGGTGCTGCCGCATGTCCGGTTCAAGCAGCTGTGCAGGGAGTCGAGAGCGGTCATCCGGACGGGGGACACGACCCCGTATGCGAATCTGATTATCGTATCCGGATGATTGGCGTGACGAAGAGGCCGATTTTGCGCCGGCCTCTGCAGCTGCAACGCAGGATGAGGGAGCGGGCCGTCCCAGGCCTGTTCCCTTGTATGTACAGCTTGCGCCGGCATTCGTTGTAAAGGTTCCATCAAGAACGCTTCTTTTATGAACTTTTATGAAAATGCAATGAGTGACAAGGGAGATTGAGGGAAGGGGTCAACGGCATGCGTTTACAAGGGAAAGTATGCATCATTACAGGCGCGGGCTCCGGCATCGGCCGCAGCTCGGCGCTGCGCTTCGCGAGCGAAGGAGCGGTGGTTATCGTAGCCGACATTCAGCCGGATGCAGGCCAGGAGACCGTGAAGCTGATCACGGAACGGGGCGGAGCCGCTTCGTTCGTGCAGGTGGACGTCACCGTACCGGAGCAAGCTCAGGCCTTGGCCGACACGGTGATGCGGCAGTATGGGCGCATTGACGTTCTGTTCAACAATGCGGGGGTCAGCGGCGTAGGAAGGCTGCATGAGATCGAACCCGAGGCATGGGATCGCGTGATTGCGGTGAATATTCGCGGCGTCTTCCTCCCGAGCAAATTTGTCATTCCTTACATGATCGAGCAGCAGAGCGGCACGATTATCAACATGTCCTCTTGCATCGCCGAGATGGGGTTGGCGAACCGCGCGTCCTACGCGGCAACGAAGGGCGCGGTGCTGTCCTTGACCAAATCGATGCAGGTGGACTACGCCCCGTACAACATTCGGGTGAATGCGCTTTTGCCGGGAACGATCTACACCCCGTTCGTCGAGCAGTATCTGCGCAATTCATATGATGATCCGGAGCAGGCAATTGCTTCCATCAAGACACGGCAGTTGAGCGGCGAACTCGGCCTGCCTGAGGATGTGGCGGAAGCGGCGCTGTTCCTGGCTTCGGACGAAGCCAAATTCATTATGGGCTCCCCGTTGTACGTGGACGGCGGCGTCGTCTTCGGCAAAAATGCATAATCCGCGGCAAGAACGCGGACCCGGCACCACCGGACTCTGCCTGTCTAGTGCCCATTATATCCAGTAAGGGAGGAAATTACGGTGAAATTTATCACGTTCTATGATCACGATCAACGGCTGCGCGCGGGCGTCAAGACGGATCGGGGCATCGTCGACATCGGCGGCAAATATACAATCAGCGAGGTGATCTCGGGCGGCCGGGACGTCCTGCGGGAGATCGAGGCTTACGCCGCCGGCTCGGACGATGTACTCGATGAGAAGGAACTGGCCTACGGGCCTTGCGTCACGGACCCGCAAAAGATCATCTGTGTCGGACTGAACTATCGGAAGCATGCGGAGGAGACGAATGCTCCGATTCCGGAAGTTCCGATTCTGTTCAACAAATTCAACAATACGCTGGCCGGCCACGGCCATGATGTCGTGCTGCCGCGGGTCAGCCAAGCGGTGGACTACGAGGCCGAGCTGGTCATCGTCATCGGCAAGCCTGCCAAGGATGTAACGGAGGAGGAAGCGCTCGACTATGTGTTCGGCTACTGCAACGTGAACGACCTGTCGGCCCGCGATCTGCAGATGCGCACGCATCAATGGATGCTTGGCAAGTCCTGCGACGGCTTCAGTCCGCTCGGGCCGTATCTCGTTACGGCCGATGAGGTGGGCGATCCGAACCAGCTCGATATCCGATGCATCGTCAATGGGGAGACGCGCCAGCATTCGAATACGGCGGACATGATCTTCAACTGCAAGCAGATCATCAGCTATATATCGCGCCATATGACGCTGCTTCCGGGCGATCTCATTTTGACGGGCACGCCGGAAGGGGTCGTGTTCGGTCTGCCGGAAGCCGAGCGCGTCTACTTGAAGGATGGCGATCTGGTCACGATTGAAATCGAGAAGCTCGGCGCTTTGACGAACCGGATGGTGGCCGAACGGTAGATTCGACGGCGCTTGAAGGGGGCCGCTTCTTCAAGCGTTTTTTAGGCAGGCGGGAAGCGGATAATTGAGTTGATGATTCGATCCGAGAAGAAAGAAGGGACTTCGATGCGCGTATCTTTATTTGTCACTTGTCTGGCGGATACTTGCTTTCCCGACGTGGCGGAGAGCACGGTCCGGCTGCTGCACCGTCTCGGCTGCGACGTTGACTTCCCCCGGCTCCAGACGTGCTGCGGGCAGCCGGCGTTCAACAGCGGCTATCATGACGACGCGCGGGAGGTCGCGCGGCAGTGGCTGCGGGCGTTCGAGCACAGCGACTACATTGTGACGCCGTCCGGCTCCTGCGCCGGCATGGCGTGCCATTATTACGGGGATTTGTTCCGGGAGGAGCCGGCATGGCAGGCCCGGGCGGAGCGCGCGGCGCAGCGCACCTATGAGCTGTCCCAATTCATCGTGAAGGTGCTGCGGCGCACTGATGTCGGGGCCGCCTACGAAGGGACGGCGACCTACCATCCGTCCTGCCACGGCATGCGGCTGCTCGGCATCGGCGACGAACCGATGACGCTGCTGCGCCATGTGAAGGGGCTGAAGCTCGTCGATCTGCCGCATCAGGAGGACTGCTGCGGCTTCGGCGGCACGTTCGCCGTGAAGATGCCGGAGATGTCCGGCGCGATGGTCACGGAGAAGGCGGAGCATGTCGTATCGACGCAAGCGGAGATTCTGATCGGGACGGATATGGGCTGCCTGATGAACATAGGCGGCCGGCTCAATCAGGCTGGCAAGCCGATTCGCGTCATGCATCTGGCCCAACTGCTGGAGGAAGGAGTGAAGCGGGCATGAGCACAGAGACATCCTCCGCCCAAAACGGCATCGGCAGCGGCCTGAAGCAGCGGACGAAGGCGGTGCTTCAGGACGCGTTCCTGCGTCAGGCCGTGGCGTTCACGACGAACAAGCTCCGCACCGGCCGCTTGAGCGCTGCCGAAGAATTCGGCGACTGGGAAACGTGGCGCACCCGCGGTCAGGCGATTCGGCAGCATACGATCGAGCATTTGGACTATTATTTGGGCCAATTCGCGGAGAAGGCGGAACGGCGCGGCGCGCGGGTTCATTTCTGCGCGACGGGCGATGAAGCGGTGCAGGTCTTCCTGGCGATCGCGAAGGAGAAGCAGGCGAAGCTGGTTGCGAAGGGCAAGTCGATGGTGTCGGAAGAGATGCATCTGAACGAGCGGCTGCGCGAACAGGGCATCGACGCGATCGAGACCGACCTGGGCGAATATATTTTGCAGTTGGCGAAGGAGACGCCGTCCCATCTGATCATCCCGGCCATCCATAAGAACAAGTCGCAGATTGCCGAGCTGTTCACGAAGGAGGCCGGCAAGCCGCTTCCGCCGGAGACGAAGGAGCTGGCCGCGTTCGCCAAGCGGAAGCTGCGCCAATTTTTCCTGGAAGCGGATATGGGACTGTCGGGCTGCAACTTCGGCATCGCCGAGTCCGGCACGGTGACGATCGTCTCGAACGAAGGCAATGGGCGCATGGTGACGACCTTGCCGAAGACGCATGTCGTCGTCATGGGGATGGAGCGGCTCGTCCCGACCTTCGACGACGTCGAGGTGATGCTGAACCTGCTCGCCCGCAGCGCGACCGGGCAAAAGCTGACGACCTATACGTCGTTCATCACCGGACCAAGGCAGCGGGGCGATCTGGACGGCCCGGAGGAGCTGCACATCCTTATTCTCGACAACGGGCGTTCGGCGCAGCTTGGCGATCCGCAGTTCCAGCAGGTGCTGCACTGCATCCGGTGCGCGGCTTGCCTGAACGTATGTCCGGTCTACCGGCATGTGGGCGGCCATACGTACGGCTCGGTCTACAGCGGGCCGATCGGGGCGGTGCTCACTCCGCTGCTGCAGCAGGATATGAAGGAGGCGGGGACGCTCCCCTACGCGTCATCGCTATGCGGGGCATGCTATGAAGCCTGCCCGGTCAAAATTCCGCTCCATGACATGCTCGTGCATCTGCGCGCCCGCAAAGTAAAGGAAGGCTATACGCCGCAGGCCGAGCGGCTCGGGTTCCGGGTGTTCGGCAAGGTGTTCAGCCAGGTGAAATGGTACCGGATGGCGGGCAAAGCCGCTTATTACGGCCAGAAGCCGCTCGTGCGGGGCGGGGTGATCCGCAAAGGACCGGGCCCGCTCGGCGGCTGGACCGCTTCGCGGACGTTCCCGGCGATACCGAAGCAGTCGTTCCGCGACCGGTGGGATGAGCTGCAGGCGGAGTTGGCGCGGACGGACCGCGAACAAGGGAGGGATTCGTAATGGAGCGTCATGCGTTTCTCGCCGCGATTGCGTCCCGGCTCGGCCGTTCCGGACCGTTGACGGAAGCGCCGGCCCATCTGTACCGGGGCGTGCCGGGAGAATATCGGGAACGGATGGAGAGACTGAACGCCGATGAGCGCCTGAAGCTGTTCGTCAGCAACTGGACGGCGCTCACCGGGGAAGCGGTCATCGTGCCGCAGGAGGAAGCGGCGGCGGGCATCGAAGAGATGATTGCCCGCTTCCGTCATCGCGGCCCGCTGGAGCGCGTGCTCTATGCCGATACGGAGGAGCTGCGCGGGTACGGCGTGCCGCGGGTGCTGCAGGAGCAGGGCCTGAGCGGGGTTCCGTGGGCGGACGATCGGGACAATGAAGCCGAGCTGGAGCGATTGGGCCTCTCCGGGCCCGGCGAAGCGGGAGCGCTCGCCGGAGCGAAGTGGCAGGCGCGAAACCCGCTGCTGCGCGCCGCCGAGCGGTGCCAGCTTGGCATCGTCGCTCCCGCGGCCGCGATCGCCAACACCGGCACGCTGGCGGTATGGTCCGCCGGGCGCCAAGGCCGCTCGGTCAGCCTGCTGCCGGGCATGCTCCTCGCCATACTCCCGGCCGAGCGGATCGTGGCCCGGATGGGCGAGGCATTCGAGCGGGTGAACGGGATGGCGAACCGGGAAGGCGGCCTGCCGGCCTCGCTGAATCTGATTACGGGGCCGAGCCGCAGCGCCGATATCGAGAATGATCTCACGATCGGCGTTCACGGCCCGGGCGTGGTGGGTGTCGTCATTGTGACATCTTCCGGCACGTAGCGGCGCCGGTGCGGATTTAGATATAGTATAAGCCGGTCAGCGGCGGCAGCGGAACCGTCATGCGGAGATCGCGCGGCCATGATTCCGGCAGCGGAATGTCCGCCTCGGGCTCGAACAGCAGCCGTATTGTCTCTTCCTCGGACAATACGGCTGCTTCCGCGTCCGGGTAGCGAAGGCGGACCTGGCCGTCTCCTAGATCATCCGCTTCGATGCGGGCGGCAGGCGATCCGGTCGACTGCCACCAGTCCCGAAGCAGACGGATGAGCCGCGCCATGGAGGGAACATATACCGTGCCGTCATTGTGGCGGACATGGGCCGGGCAGGCGGACAGCTCGCGGCGCATGGCATCGTCCTGCCAAGGAACGATCACCTCCAGCCGCTCATAGGCCGGCATGCCCTGCAGCAGACGCACGAGCTGCGGAGCGTCGGCTCCGCCGTATTCGAGCACGATCGGCTGCCGATCGGTCTGGGAAGGCTTGGGCTTCAGCACGTAAGCATACGCCGTTAGCGCCCCGCCGCGTTCCAGCCCGTACAGCTTCGGCTTCATCTCCCGGCACGAGGCGTAGGCGGCGGCATCCTTCAGGCCGGCCAGATCCCAGACGCTCATGTCGAAGGCAGCCGTATGCCGCAGCGTCAGATCGTGGAAGGCGAAGCAGTCGAAGCTGGAGAGCTCGCGAAGGCGGGCATCGTTCGCCGCCTCTTCCGCCTTCGGCAGAGCGGCGTCCCGGCTCGCCTCGGCCGTAAATGTATACGCTGTCACGCGGCCGAACGAATAACAGCGGTTCCGGCGGTAAAGGGAACGGCCGCCCGAGATGAAGAGCAGCGCCGCTCCCATATCGTCGACATGGCGCATGACGCGGTGCAGCAGCTCGGTCGCGACTCCGCTGCCCCGGGCTTCCGGCTCGGTGCAGACGGAACCGAGCGAGAACACGGGCAGGCGGGCTGTGCCGATGCGCAGCTTGGCAGGCAGGAGCCCCATATGCGCGATAAGCTTATCGTCTTGAAATACGCCGTAAGAATGGGCATAGACGGGCGAGAACAAGTATGGGAAGCCGTGTTCCATTGAGATTTGCCGGCTGTTCCGGAACACCTTGTCCGACAATTGCACCGCCTGCTCGTAATCGAGCGGCTGCAGCATTCGTATTTGTTCCATGGTACTCCTCCTTATCGGGTTGCGGGTTAGTCAATTCCGGAGGCGGGAATGGCATGACGGAATGGATCCGTTTTTTGCCTCTGGCTCTTACTTTATTTCGATGAGGGAGGCAAGATACCTACTTGATGGCAGATTGGACATAAAAAAGACATAAATCCCCTTCGCCGCGCATCGCCGTGGAAGCTTGCGCAGGCTGGATATGGCCGGTAATGCCGAAGGGGCTTGGCGAGTACAAGCGAACGGCGGTCCGGCCTGCGGCCAATCCGCCGGACTTCGCATCGGACGGCTCCGGCCGTGAGAGCAAAAAAGCGGAGCATGCGCCCGCGCCACATGCTCCGCTCTTTTTTTCGTAATCCGGAAGACTGCTTAATGCTTGTCTGAAGCCGGAGGCTTCGCCTTTACCGCCTCGATCGCCTGGCCGGCGCCAATGGCCACGTCATAGGAGATGGACTCCAAATACGTCAATTGCCGTTTCACGTAGGCATCATCCTTCTTGATGATCTGATCCCGGTAGATTTGATACGGACGGAAGGACATTCGAATCTCGCCGTCGTCGATCGTCAGCGTGAGCAGGCCCGTATCCGCATTTTTCCCCTTCACGTAATCCGGAAAGAGAAAGTTGCCTATCGAATAGGCAATCGGCTTGCCATTGTGCCATTAGAAGCCTTGCAGCACATGCACATGGCTGCCGACGATGCCGTCGGCCCCGGCGTCAATCATCTCGCGGGCATAGGCGCGCTGCCAAGGCTCGGGCTTGTTTTTCTTCTCGACGCCCCAATGCATATAGACGAATAAATAATCGCAATCCCGGCTCTCCTGGCGAATGACGGGCAGCACGCTCGATTTGTTGTACGCCTCCGCGATGCCCGGCCGGTCATCCGCGGCGAACCAGTATGTCTGTGGAATGAAGCGGGAGAAGGCGAGGAACTTGATGCGCTTTCCCTTGATAGTCACTTCATGGGCGCGATACGCCTCTTCGCGGTTTTTGCCGCCTCCCATATAGGGCAGCTCGTAATGCTCCAGATTGGCGATCGTATCGAGAAAGCCTTTCTGCTTGAAGTCGATCGTATGATTGTTGGCGATCGAGACGAGATCGAAGCCGGCATTCTTCAATCCTTCCAGCGAGATCGGGTCGGATTTGAAATTGAACAGCTGGTTCGTATCTTTCTGGTCATGGAAGGTGACGGCGGTCTCCAGGTTGACGACAGCGAAGTCGGCTTCCTGAATCTCCTCGGCCACATGCAAGAACGGATAGTCCGGGCCTTTCTTCCGAATCGTCTCCTTGACCGACCAGTCCATGAGCGCGTCGCCCGCAAACACGAGCCGAATCGGCCCGTCTGCCGCGGCGTTGGCCCCGTCTGTGGGCCCGTTAACCGGGGGAAGCGGCCCCATCGCGCCGTTCCCGCGAGCCTTGCCCTGTATTGGCGGGGGCCCGTACGGAGCGGCTGCCGCCTGCTCTCCGCGGTCCTGCCGCGGTCCGTCCATCGCATGGAGGAGGATGCCGGCGGAGAACAGCAGGGCGGCGGCAACTATCGCGAGCGCCGCTGTCCATTTTCGCCTGCGGCGCTGCTTCAGCCGCCGATGGCGCTCGCGGCGTGATTCCCGAATTGTGCTCAATGGGCACCTCCTATGTATAAAGGTCAATTTCACCGCTTTCATTATATTCGTTAACATCAGGAAATAAGTTTCAAAATATTTGCAATATACTATAAATTTTGTTATTTAACTTGAGTCTTCCCCATTTTCTTTTTGAAAACGCTATGGTAAAATAAACTTGCTTACATTTTGTAAGCTATGAAGGAGGGATGATGATATGGAATCCCATCATTTGGGGATGTGTCCCCGTTTTGAATCCGCGTTCTGTATATTGGGGAAGCGCTGGAACGGGCTTCTCATTCAGGTCCTGCTCAGCGGACCGAAGCGGTTCAAAGATATTTCCGCGCTCATTCCAACAATGAGCGACAAGATGCTAAGCGAGCGAATGAAAGATTTGGAGGCAGCCGGCATTGTCGTGCGCAATGTCTATCCGGAGACGCCGGTGCGCATTGAGTACGAGCTGACCGACAAGGGGCTGGCGCTGCAGCCGGTCATGGAAGCCATCCAACATTGGGCGGAGACATGGGTGAGCGAGCCGGCGGATTGTGAACAGCCGGATGAATCCGCGGATTCCGATTCGGACGATTCCTGACAGGGTCGAAGCGGCGTTTCTCGCAATGTTCGGAAGATCGGGCGCTGCCGGAGGCGCGTTATGGCCATCATGCCCAAGGCATCGTATTTCGCAATGAATGAAGCAACGACTAACGGTTTATCACGCAAAGGAGAATGATGATTGGGTATTTACACAAGGATGGGAGACGGCGGCAAGACGAGTGTCATTCGCGGGCGGGTCGATAAGGATCATGCGCGGGTGGAAGCTTACGGAACGGTCGACGAATTGAACACCTTCATGAGCTCGGCTATCCGCCAGGCGGAGATCGACGGGGAAGCCGGGCTTGCGGCCGAATTGACGGGCATCCAGCAATATCTGTTCGATTGCAGCCATGATCTGGCCGTCGTCTCTCCGGAATTCCGGCCCTACCGGCTTGCGCCGGAGGCGGTCGAACAGCTGGAACGGCGCATGGAGGAGCATTCCCCGGCGCAGCCGCTTCAAGCCGGCTACCCGGATAACCCCCTGTCTGCCAAGCTGATGATGTGCCGCGGCGTATGCCGGCGGGCGGAACGGCGAATCGTCACCTTGATGCGTGATGAGATCGCCTCGAAGGTCGTATTGCAATATATCAATCGGTTATCAACGTACTTATGGTGGCTTGCGGACCGCGTGAGCGGGAAGCGGGGCAAGCGGTAGGCTTGCGGGCGAACGCCCTCGCCGGGCGGCACGGCGGGCGCGGCTCCGGAGGAGTTCTGTGCCCGTTTTTTTATGCCGGAAGGGACGCTGGGGGGCGGCGCCCCTTTTGACCGTTGTCAACCTTTCCTGCAGCCCTTATAATTAAGCGGAATGACAGGGGTAAATTTAAGAAGATTAACAATCACATTTCACTATGAGACAGGAGACTGACATGACCATTCACATCATCACGGACGGAAGCTCGGACCTGACGCCGGAGCTGGCAGAGCAATACGGCATCCACGTCGTTCCGCTGTACGTTCGATTCGGGCAAGATGTATTGACATCCGATATGAATACGGATTCTTTCTATGAACGGATGCGGGAGGAGCACGAGCTGCCGAATACAGCGAGTCCTTCGCCTGCCGACTTTTATCATATGTATCGATCGCTTGGAACCGAGAAGGACATTCTCGTGTTGTCGCTGACCTCTCAGCTGAGCAGCACCTACAATCACGCGCTGATGGCCAAGACGATGTATGAGGAAGAAGGGCATCCGAACCGGATCGAGGTGCTGGATACGAAGACGGCGTCGATGGGGCTTGGATTGCTGGCCGTGCGGGCGGCCCAATTGGCCCGGGCGGGGGAAGAGCTGCAGGACCTGATGGCGAAGATGGTTCATTTTATTAAGCATACACGGACTTATTTTACATTGGATACGCTGGAAAATGTCATCCGCGGCGGCCGGTTGAGCCGGATTAAGGGGACGGTCGCCTCGATGCTGAATATTAAGCTGCTCATGGAAGCAAGCGAAGAAGGCTCGATTGAAGTGCTGGAAAAAATCCGCGGCACCCAGAAGACGCTGCGGCGGCTGATCGACAAGGTGGGCGACGCGTGGCATCAGGTCGACAAGAACTGGATTGCGCTCGCTCATTCCAACTGCGAGGAGCGCGCCAAAGCGTTTCTCCGCGATTTGCTGGACAAGTATCCGTTCGATCAGGTGCTGTTCGTCAATATGGGGCCGGTAATCGGAACCTACGCCGGGGAGGGCGGCGTCCTCATTTCTTATCAGGAAGCGCCCGCACTGTCGTAGATTTGTCTATTTTCCGGTGATCGCAATCACTCTCCTGTTCCTATCCCGGGCGTATGATCGGGTTACAGCGCAAGCTTGGCGGCGATGAAGCCGTACCGAAGCGCTGGACGAGGAAGGGAGAGGTGTCACATGTTTACGGAGGAGATGACGGTACGCGATGCCGTGTTGAGCTATCCGGCGGCGAGCGATTTATTTAAACGGTTGAAAATCGATTTCTGCTGCGGGGGCAACCGGCCGATACGCGAAGCCGCCGCGGAACGGGGATATGCGGCAGAAGAGGTTATCAGCGAGTTGAAGCGGATGCAAGAAGCGGCTCCTGCGGCGGGAACGGGCGTCGACTGGAAGTTCATGTCTTCGCGCTCGCTGATTGAATATATCGTGAACAAGCATCATCGGTACTTGCGCGAGCAGCTGCCGGCCATCACGGCGAATGTGGCGCGCGTCTATCACGTGCATGGCGGAGATCAACCCCATCTGGCCAAGGTGCATGAGACGTTCATGCAGCTGAAGGCCGAGCTGGAGGCGCATATCGCGAAGGAAGAAGAGTCTCATTTCCCGCTCATCCTTCGGTATGAGGACGATCCGGAAGGGACGGCGGCGGAAGCGCGGGCCGTCGTAGCGGAACTGGCCGAGGAGCATGACGGAGCCGGGGCGCTGCTCAAGAAGCTGCGGGAGGCGACATCGGATTTCACGCCGCCAGAAGGCGCCTGCACGACCTACCGCGTCGCCTATGCGCGGCTGGAGGAGCTGGAGTCGATGACCTTTGAACATGTGCATTTGGAAAATAATGTGCTGTTCCCGCGCATTGCCGGTTAACAGATATCGAATAATGGACACAGGACAGAGGACAGCCACCGCGTCTATCGATGACGCCGGGGGCTGCTTCGCGTGGAGCGGCCGCGCGGCCGGGCTGGCTACATATGAATGCCGGTATTGGCTTTGACCAGGACCTCATCGAACTTCGCATCCGCATCCTTACTGCGGGATGACACGATCGTTCCGATCCAGGCGCCGATGAAGATCGCCTTGCCGGCCGGATCCCAGATGCTTGGGGAGACGGCGACGAGCGCAATCGCCGACAGCAATCCGGTCAGCATGCCGCTGATGGCCCCCGCCGTATTGAAGCGGCACCAGAGAATCGTGAACAGAATGACCGGAAGGTTCGCGCTGGCCGCGACAGCGAAGGCAAGGCCGACGAGGAAGGCGACATTCAGCTTCGAGGCGAGGAGCGCCAGGGCGATCGAGAGCACCGCTACGCCGATGGAGGCGTAGCGGGCGGCCTTCATCTGCTCGCGTTCATTGGCTTTGCCCTTGCGCAGGATATGGTTGTAGAAATCATGCGCGAAGGCGGAGGCGGCCGAGAGGACGAGGCCGGTGACGACAGCGAGAATGGTCGCGAACGCGACAGCCGAGATCAGGGCGAACTTGATGATCTGCACCCATGAGGTGGCATGAATGCCGCCGAATGCGACATACAGCGTCATAAGGCAGCCGACGATGAGGACGGCCCATATATAATCCATGCCGAGCAGCAGCTTGATGAGCGCGCCGGCCCCGACGAGCTGGGCGATCATGTAGAAGGTGGAGATCGTCACCGTGTTCAGCGCGGCGACGCCCCGGATTTTCATATTATTGAAGCGGGCGGCAATCATGTCGGCCAAGGTGAATTTGCCGAGATTGCGCAGAGGCTCCGCGACAAGATACAGGACGACGAGATAGGCGACGAGGAAGCCGATCGAATAGAAGAAGCCGTCGAAGCCGACGAGAGCGATCGATCCGGCGATGCCGAGGAACGAAGCCGCGGACATATAGTCCCCCGCGATGGCCAGCCCGTTCTGCCAGCCCTTCAGGCCGCCGCCAGCCGTGTAGAAATCCGATGCGCTGCGCGTCTTCTTCGCCGCTATATATGTAATGACCATGGTCAGCATTACGATGGCCAAGAACAAAATGAACGCCGTTGTGCTCATTCGCGTTCCCCACTCCATTCCTGATTGATTTCGGCCATCAGCTTATCGAATTTGGCCGCTCTGCGGGCGTAGAGGACACATAGGACCCGAAAAGTAAACGCTTACACCCCTTTCGAAATAGCGGTTCGTTGGTATGGCCGCGATGACTGTTTTCTATATATATAAGCCGTTCACCAAATTGTCAAATATTTTCCAAAATCAAGTAAAAAAACCGGCTGTTTGTCCGGCGGACGGTTTGTGATATGATGAAAAATATGCTAAGCATTGGTATATAGACAGACTCGGGGGATGATAACCATGTATCGGATTATGATTGTTGAAGATGATGACAAGATTGCTTCCATTCTGCAATCTTCGCTGGAGAAGTATGATTATAAAGTAACGCGGGCCACCGATTTCAAGGCGTTGAAGGAAGAACTGCTTGCGATAAATCCGGATTTGATTTTGCTCGATATTCATTTGCCGGCCTATGACGGATTCTATTGGTGCAGGCAGTTCCGGATGGTGACCAATGCGCCGATTATTTTCGTATCCGCGCGCACCGGAGAGATGGATCAGGTGATGGCCATCGAGAACGGGGGCGACGATTTCATCACGAAGCCGTTCCATCTTGATGTGCTGCTGGCGAAGGTGAAGGGCGTCCTGCGCCGGACCTACGGAGAATATGCTTCCAACAACGGCGGCGAAGAGCTGGTCGTGCATGGCTTGAGCCTCCACCGCTCCCGGAATACGCTGGAATGGAAGGGGAACCGCGTCGATCTGACGAAGAACGAGGCGCTGCTGCTCGCTGTGCTCATGGAACGCGCCGGACATATCGTATCCCGGGAGACGCTGCTGGAGACGCTGTGGGATGATGTCGATTTCGTGGACGACAACACGTTGACCGTAAATGTGACCCGCGTGCGCAAGAAGCTGGAGGAGATTGGCATTCATAAAGCGATCGAGACGATGCGCGGACAGGGATACCGCTTGCAGCCCTCGTGGACGGAAGACGGGGATTGGGCATGACCTTTTGGCGCTTCGTGAAGGATCGGCTGCTCCTGGTGCTGGCCTGCTTCGCCGCTCTGTTCGTCGCTCTGCTTGTCGTCTGGCTGGATCTCGGGATCGGGCAGCGCTATGTGTACAGCGGGAGCCTGACTTACGTATTCGTGCTGGGCGCAGCCGTTATCCTCCTTGGGTTAATCTATGACTATTCGCGGCAGCGGCGCTGGTTCCGCGAGATGAAGAACGCGGAGGAGAATGCGAGCAGCAATGATTTCACGCTCTGCCTTCAGCATCCGCAGACGCAGGAGCAGGAGCGGGTTCACGGCTTAATCAGCCGCCAGTACAGCGCCTATATGGACGAGCTGCTGACCGTGCAGAAGAACCGCGAGCAGCATCTTCATTTTACGAACCAATGGGTCCATCATATGAAGACGCCGGTATCGGTGCTGCATCTTATCTCGCAGCAGGCGCCTCAGCCGCTGTCGCTCGAGGAGACGGAGCAGCTTCTGCGCAGCATCGCGGAAGAGACGGATCGGCTCGCGCGCGGGCTCGACATGATGCTGCATACGGCCCGCATGGAGAAATTCGACCTGGATCTGCATGTGACGGGATTGTCGCTGCAGCACGTCATCCGGCAGGTCATCAATCAGAATAAGAAAGCACTCATTCGTTATCAGATCTATCCGAAGGTCACGCCCGGCGACACGATGGTCGAGAGCGATGAGAAGTGGCTGGCGTTCATTCTGACCCAACTGGTCACGAACGCGATCAAATATATGAAGGATAAGGAAGGGGCCAAGTCGATCCAGTTCACGGTACAGCAGACGGACGGCGCCGTGCAGCTCCGGGTGCAGGATGAGGGTGTCGGCATCGAGCCGCATGATATCCCGCGCATCTTCGATGCCTTCTTCACCGGGGAGAATGGACGAAGGGAAGGGGATGCCACCGGGATGGGGCTGTATCTGGTCAAGCAGGTGTGCGGGAAGCTCGGTCATACGATCAGCGTAGAATCGGAGCCGCATGTGGGCACGATCTTCACGCTTGGCTTCCATTCCGACGGCATCCATCGCATATGAGGCGGGCGGGACATTCACCCGCCAATTTCAATCACCGCTTGCAACGCGTGCATGGCAGCCGGCTGCCATACATGCGTTGTTTGCGTTGGCCGCGCTGCTCGGCGGGCAGCGGTTAGGCTGCCTTAGATGACAAGTTTGTAAGCTTGCGAAAGGCTTTTCCATGTCGGGCCCGCCCGAAAACGGTTATACTGAAGAAAAGAAACGAACGGATGATTCGCCTGCATGATGGGAAAGGAGATAGAAATATGGAGGTTCTAAGAGCGGAGCAGTTATCGAAAGTATACGGCACCAAGGGAAAAATGACGTACACGGCGCTGAAAGACATTCATCTGCATGTGGATGAGGGAGAATTCGTGGGCATTATGGGCCCGTCGGGGAGCGGGAAGACGACGCTGCTCAATATTCTCGCGACGATAGATAAGCCGACTTCCGGCAAGCTCTGGATTAACGGAACGGAGCCGACGAAGCTGAGCAACAAGAAGCTGGCCCATTTCCGCCGCCGGGAGCTCGGGTTCGTGTTCCAGGATTTCAATCTGCTGGATACGCTCAGCATTAAGGAGAATATTATCTTGCCGCTGGCGCTGGATCAAATCTCGGCGCGCGATATTGAGCAGCGGCTGGCCGATACGATTCGCTGGCTGGGGATCGAGCCGATTCTGGACAAGCGGACATACGAGGTATCGGGGGGACAGAAGCAGCGGACAGCCATTGCGCGTGCGGTGATTCATCAGCCTTCTCTGCTGCTGGCGGACGAATTGACCGGGAATCTCGATTCGAAGGCGGCGAAGGAAGTGATGAACGCCCTTCAAGATCTGAATGAGAACCAGAACCGCACCATTCTCATGGTGACGCATGATCCGTTCGCAGCGAGCTACTGCAAGCGGATTTTATTCATCAAGGACGGACAAATCTTTTCCGAGCTGCGCCGCGGTTCGAACCGGCAGACGTTCTTCCAGCACATATTAGACTCGCTCAGTCTGTTAGGGGGCCAATTCGATGACGTACCGACAGCTCGCTATCAATAATATTAAAGGCAGCTGGCATCGGTACAGCGCTTATTTTCTGAGCTGCGTCTTTGCCGTCATGATTTTTTTCGTGTACGCGTCGATCATTTACCATCCGGAGGTGGCGGACGGCAAGATCCAGGAAAGCGACTATGTGCGGCAGCTGATGATTGTATGCGAAGTTCTCATCATGGTGTTCTCGTTTTTTTTCATTCTGTACTCAAGCTCCGCTTTTCTGAAATCCCGGCAAAAAGAGCTTGGCCTGCTGTCGCTGTTCGGCTCGACCAAAGGACAGCTTCGCATGCTCGTATTCTACGAAAATATGCTCATCTCCATCATGGCAATTGGTGTAGGCATCGGAAGCGGCATGGTGCTGCTGAAGCTGTTCCTGATGGCGATGTCCCGGCTGCTGCGGGTGGACGCGCCGCTGAGCTTCTATATAAGCCCATCCGCGATCGGTCTGACATCCATCGGCTACCTTCTGCTGTTCGCCTTCATTACGCTCTTCTCGGTGCGCCATGTGAGCCGGGTCGAGATTATCCATCTGATACGGGCGGACAAGGAGCCGAAGTCGCCTCCCAAGTTTTCCTGGTTCCTCGTGTTCCTGTCGGTTCTAACGCTCGGCAGCGGGTACGGTCTGGCTTATGTGACCGATTTCAGACTGTTCGTTCTGTCGGCGATGCCGATTATCGGGCTGACTGTGCTCGGCACGTATTTTTTGTTCACGCAGCTCAGCGTGGCGATCATTCGGGGGCTGCAGAAAAATAAGCGGTTCTATTACCGGGGCACCCATCTCCTGAATGTCTCGCAAGCGGCCTTCAAAATGAAGGATAATGCCCGCGTGCTGTTCAACGTGTCGATACTCTGCGCCGTCGTGCTTACCGCCACCGCTACCGTATACGCCTTCGATCAAGGGACGCGGATCTCAATCAGACTCAACAATCCGTTCGTATTGACGATGTCCGCGGGCAAGGCGGATCACCCTCCGGTCACGCCGGAGCGCATCGAACGGCTGGCGGAGCAAATGGAGCATCACGTCACCTTCTCCGACAAGGCCCGCGTCGTCGATGCGAAGGTGACGGAGGGCAGGCTGGAGTATTATTGGGCACTCGTTGGGGAATCCGACTATAATCGGCTTGCCGGAGAGCTGGGGTATGACCCTGTCCGGATTGAGCAAGGTAAAGGGATTCTGGTCAATCAGCGCGATATGCTGCTTAATGCGGATTTCTCCGAGGATATGCGGGAAGGCGAGCGCCTTTCTGTTCGGGTCGAAGGTCAAGCGAAGCCGTTTCAGCTTGAGGTTCAGGAGGTGCATGAGAACCAGATCGTATTGACGAGGAGCGTCAGCTACCGTTTGTTCGTCGTTCCTGACGCCCTGTTAGAACGAGTGTACCGGCAGGCGCCGGCGGATCAGGCGCAGACGTTGTATGTCATGAACTGGACCGATTGGGAGGATGCGATGCCCCTGATGGAACGGATTCGGGAGATGCGGGATCCGGCTTCGGAATTCGAGATGTACAGCCGGACCGAGGATTGGAACGATACCCGGCAATCCTCCTCGCTCGGACTGTTCATCGGCTTGTTCATCAGTCTGCTGTTCTTCATCGCGAGCGGCAGCGTCATCTACTTCAAGCTGTTCACGGATCTGCAGGATGACCAGGCGCATTTCCGGGCGCTGACCCGCATCGGTCTGTCGGTCGCGGAGATTCGCCGCGTCGTGACCTTTCAGGTGGGGCTCATCTTCTACGCCCCATGCATCGTCGGCAGCATCCATACGCTGTTCGCGATGAAGACCTTGACCAATCTGATGAATATCAATGTGATGGGCTACGGCGTTACCGTGGTCGGCCTGTTCGTTCTGATGCAGACGCTCTATTTTTTGATGGCGCGGCGCGCTTATATGGACAAGATTTTGGAGGAGGCCGTCGTCTAGCTTGACGCGATCTTCCATCCGTGTCGAATGATGGATAACCCCGTTGTTATTGTTACTGGATTGATACTTTTTCTCGCCATCTTTCATGCATAATAGAGGCAGAGTGTCTCAAGTGAATGCGGTTAACGTGAAGGCGGGAAAGTGAGTTGACGGCAATGGGGAAACATCATGTCAGCTTCAGGAGGGGCAGCTGGCTCGGCTTGGAATTGCTTCTGCTGGGCGTTCTCTTTTTGGTGTCTTCAGCATGCGCTTCAAGCGTTTCCCACCGGGGAGAGCAAGAAGACGCGCAGCCTCCCGGCAAGGAAGTCATCGTCTCGATTGACGGAGGCACATTCGTTCCAACTTTGTCGGAGCGCATCGTTGTCAGCTATGAGCCATCCATGAAGCTTGTCGACGCGCTGAAGCAATCCGGAACCGTCAAAGTATCGGAAGACAAGTCCACCATCGTCTCGGTCGGCGACGTGGCTCTCGATCCGAAGATGGAATGGGGCCTGCTGCTGAACGGGAAGGAATATGTGCTGCCATTCGCGATGGAGAAGAAGCTGAAGCCTGACGATGTCGTCGGCGTCTTCATCAAGAAGCTGGGGGTCCGCACGAACCATGTGGCGGCTCCCGGCGTTACGCTTCGCATCGACGGCGGTACGGTCGCGCCGAACATTACGAATTCCTATCTTGTCCGTTGGACGGAGGAATTGACGCTCCAGGAGCTGGTTCAGAACTTAGCCCAGATCAGTCTGGACGAGGACCAGAAGCATGTCCTTCGCATCGGCGAGAAGGAACCGGAGGCCACGGCGGTTCTCACCTTGAAGCTGAATGACAAGAAGCTGAACTACAGTCAGGATGCCAAGCGGAAGCTGGAGCCTGATGACGAGATCGAACTCAAGATTACACCATAAATAAATGGGGTACAGACGGGACAAGCCCTTGCGACGCAATGCACGATTGCGGCGCAAGGGCTTGTTGACGTTATCCGGACGTGTCTGGTCTTGCCTGTCCGTTTATTTGATGACCGCGATCTCGACTTCCCGCGGCCGGTACACGGCGATCAGCTGGCCTTGGCAATCGGCAGCGAACATGACGGTGCGCTCGCTGGCCAGCTTGAAGGCGTACGTTGTTCCGTTGTCCGGCTGGACGATGCGGACGGTCTCGTCCTGCCCCGATTCGGACACGAACAGATAGAGCCGGCCCTCCGCGAAGGTGAGGCATCGTCCGTACACTCCCGGGCGGCAGCCGCCTTCCTCCCAGCGAAAATCAGGTTCGATGGACGCGGTCTGGATGGCATGCGCGTACAGCTCGGCGACGGAGGAATGCCGATCGTTCCATTCGATCGGGAGGCCGATCCAGAGCAGCTTGCCGCGTCCTATCGGCCGCTCCACGAGCGCGGGCGCGCTGCCGTCGGCATTCGTTTCTTTGAACACTTGCTTGATCTTGCGGCCGCCGAACGAGAGCGGAATCTCCCGCCCTTCGAGGAGGAAGCGCTCCTCGCGCACGACGCTGACGAGGCGGCGCGGGCCGAGCAGGCTGTCCATCCGCGCGGTCGCCTGCCAATATTCGTTGCGGCCGAGCGGGCCGGTAATGAGCAGGGTCGCGCCGGATCGCTCCGCGAAGGAGAGCAGGCGATCGAGGGCCGCATCGGTCAAATGGTGCGGAGACGGCACGATAATGAGCCGCGGCGGCATATCATCCAGCGCTTCAAGCTGGTATTCTCCCATCGCCCGGAACGGAGCCTTCAATTCATAGGCCAGCACGCGCGCCGCCGTTGACGTCGCTTCGGCCGCCATCCGCCGGTTCGACAGATCATTCGCTTCCGGGTAGACGACGACGATCGGTTCCAGCTCGCGATCCCGGAACAGCGGGGCTGCCGCCTGCATGAATGCGCCGAAGTCATAGGAGACATCGGCTTCCGGCTTCTCCGTGCCGTCCGCGCGCAGCGCGCCGATATTGGATTCATTCACGTTGTTCATATAGAAATTCGTGTTCCAGATCCATTGCACCGCTCCGGCGCAGCCGGTCGCGAACGCATAGGCGTATTTCCGTTCCAAAATGTTGCGCAGCTGCTCCTCCGTCCGCAGGGCGAACCCGTCCGGCGTCATGCCGTACATGATGCCCGTCTCCTGAATGAGATTGGGCTTGTACGGCGTTTTGGTGAACACGCCGTCCCAAATAAGCCGATCGTACAGCCACCATGAATGGTTCGACGTATAGTCGACGGACGCTTCATAGAAGAACGGGCTTGGCCGCTGCGCCGCCAGCGCCTCATCCTGGCCGACGCATACGAGCTGCTCCGGCTGATGGAACGAAATCGTGTCGCGCATCGCCTGCCCCCACCGGTTGAGCATCTCCATCGTGAACAGCGAATAATCCAGCCAACGCGTGCCTTTTTTCTCCTTAATCATATCCTGAGCATCGAAGTTGATCTCCTGCGGCTCCGGCGGCACAATCGCATGGAAGCCCGGCACCTGCTCCGGCGTCATGCCCCAACGCTCCTGGAGCAGGCGGATATCGCCGGCGTAGCGTTCCTGAAGCCACTCCCGGAAGGCCGCGATCTCATACTTGTCCTTCGCGCTGCGCGGTCCGGCGAAGACCCGCTTCGGATCGAACAGGGACGGCTCGTTAATCAGATCCCAGTGGACGAACGACGAGTGGCGGTGCCGCTCGACGACAGCCCCGATGAAACGCTTCTGCGCCTCGATGCTGCGCGGATCGAGATAAGGGTTCGAGCCTTCCCACAGCTCCGGCGCGAAGGAGAAGAAGTTGAAACATACTTCGATGCCGTGCTTCTTCGCGGTCAGGAAGAAGGCGTCCAGGGCGCACAGCACATCCTCCGCCGGATGTCCGTCCACATACATGATGTGGCGGTAGGCGGTCCAGATGCCGGTGCGGATCAGATTGATCCCGGCCTTCTTCATCTGGGCCATATCCCGATCCCACACTGCCGCGTTCGGCAGGAACACGAACTTGCGCGCCACATCGCTCGACATATACGTCATGCCGACGATGGGGACGGGAACGCCGTCGCGTTCGAAGTAATCCCGGCCCGCCTTCAGGAAGGAGCCGCTGCGCAGCAGAGCCTCGTCGCGGCACCAGAAGCCCTGCCGCAGCAGGCGGACCTCGCCGGTGCCGCTTACGAGCCGGGCATTTACCCGGTACATGCCCGGAGCGAGCACAGTGTCCGGCGTCAAGGTCAGCCGCTCCAGCTCCCGCCCGCAGCGGACGGCGAGCTCGCTGCGCCACAGCACCTCGCCGTCGTCCGCCGTCAGCTCGACGCTGGCCTGCCAGACGATTTCCGCTTCCACTGCGTCGGCCACGCTTCGCCGCGAAGCGGCCAACGGTCCGCCGGCGCCGTAGCTGCCGCGGGCCGCGGGCAGGAGCTGCGTCTGCAGGGTCAGCTTCGGACGCTCGCCCGGCTCATAGCAGGCCAGGCCCGGCTTCAGCCACCAATCGCTGACGCCGTACGAGCAATAGCGGGCCCATGCCAGGAGCGCCTCCGCTCCCGCCTGCTCGAGGAACGCCGCCGTCAGCGGCTGGTTCACGAACAGCCAGCGGGTGCCGGCGAACTCGCCCTTCGTGTTCTCGAGCAGCACGACGGGGGCGCCGACCTCCCGGCCATCGCGGTCCAGCGCGATCACGAGCGGAATGATGTGGGCATCCATCGGACCGGCGGAACCGTGTTCGCCGGGGCAGTCGTCGTGCCGGGTCACCCAGAGCACGAAGCTGCATGTCGGCGAGGCCGGCCACAGCGGCGCCGCCTGCTCGAACAGGGGGCGCTCCGCGTTGGCGGCGAAGCGCTCGAACCGTTCCGCCTGCACCGGCATGCACTCGTGGATGCGAAGGCGCTGGTGATAGGCCGTCTGCTCCGGCTCTGCCGTCCACCCGCCGCCGTCGCGGTAGACGGGAATGCGGAAGGGGGAGCCGCCGGCGCTGAGCAGATGTCCGCCCCGTTCGAGGAACGCGGCGATGGACGTCCACGCGCTCTTCGGGAAGTACGGGGCGTGCAGGTTGATAAATACGCCGCCCTGCTGCGCGTCCAGCGCCTCGGCAAGCTGATCCGCTTGCACGATATTCCATTCGGCGGCGAGGCGGTCCCGCATGCCGGAAGGGAGTGCGCCGCTGGCGGACGGGAAGGCTGGATCATATAGGCATACATAAGAAGTCTTCATTGCAGTAGCTCCTTTAAGTGCGTGTTCAAAAGGCCGCAGCGGACTTTTCGAACCATCTTTTTAAATTGAAATTTTTGAGTTGACGCTGTTCTCATTATAGGGGAAGCGGGCAGGACTGTCTTTATAAGAAATTCCCGTCTCATGGTTGGTGCTGAGGTTCGATGGCAACTGCAGCGGCAAAAGCCCCGGAGGGCGAATGGAGCGGCCTGAGCCACATGTGAACAAACCCGAGAAAAATTGACACATTTGCTGTGCGCGTAATCACTCGCTATGCTTCCAGTTAGAGGTAAAATACAAATATAAATGTATGTGAAAAAAGTAACAATACGTGAATAAGGATTTTCGATTGTGACAAGTCCAGCGGTATGATGTCAAGTCCCTGATTGATGAGAATTGGAAAATTTCCTTGGCGTGCAGCAGGATCAATCCCAAAAAAGGCATCACCAAACTAGACCCAGTCGAAAATTAAGTAAAATACCATAATTTAACTGGGAATTAGAGAAGAAAATTCATGAGCCAAGGCATTATTGCTCTGTCGGCTTCACCTTCCTTCTGGGCGTATAGAGTTGGTCGTTGCGTAGCAGCACATCGACCAGACGCACAAGTTTTCTTGCCGTTAAGACGAGGGCACGTTTGTGTTGATGCTTAGGGACTTCATTGAATTTCTTCCGGTAGTACTCCCCGAATTCCGGGTCGCGGTTTTTTACCGAGTTGGCAGCTTCAACAAGGTAGTAGCGAAGGAATCGGTTGCCGGAACGAATGCGCTTTGTATCTTCCGCCTCGAAGGAGCCGGATTGGTGCTTGCGCCACGTCAGACCCGCATACTTGGCCAAGGCGGCTTGATCCGTGAAGCGGTCGATGTCGCCGATCTCGGCCAGGATGCCTGCGGCATAGACCCGATCAATGCCCGGAATGGAACGGAGGCACTGGCTGCTGGAAATGCCGTCTAAAATGCGCTCAATCGCCTTGTCGAGCTCTTTAAGCTGACTCTGGATGCTCCGGATCGACTGAATTGAGGTGCCCAGCACCAAATCAATGGAATCCTCGACAACCTTCGAGAGACGGTACGAGGCCCGAGCCGCCTTTTGAATACAGCGGGCGACGTGTTCGGGATCGGGGAAACGATTTCTCCCCTTGTCCTTGAGATAGTCAGCCAAACGGGCGACATCCATATTCGCCATCTCATCCAGACTATACTTTTCCGAGAGCATTTCCATGATGGCATGGCCGAACACGGAACTGTCCACCTCCGCGCGAAAAGCATTGCACTTGTAGAACAGATTTTGCAAAAAGTATTGCTTCTCGCGGGTAAGGTTGTGTACGAGATGGAATCGCATGCGAGTGAGCCGCTGCAAGGCGATGTACTGTTCCTGCATCACGATAGTCGTCGTGAGTCTGCCAAAACGCAGGCGGTCTGCAATGATCCAGGCATCGATGCGATCGGTTTTGTCCAGGTCGGCATAAGCGTCTTTGAATTTGTTAATCAGCTTCGGATTAATGGTGAACACCTTGGCATTCAATTGTTGAAGGGCCTCATCTTCATGCAAGTACATGGCTGGATGCCAGCTGTAGACGGATGTGGCTTCAAGCCCGATATGAACCTCAGAGCAGGCTGTCTTGACCGCAGCAGAAATGATGCGATCCCGCAAGTAAGAGGCGCCGTGCAGATTGTTGGTGGTCTTGAAGGTCTCCAGGGTGTCGCCATCCGATTTCATCAAACAGGCTTCCAGTTCTTCGGAACTGACGTCAATACCGACAAAAAGCTTCAAGAGAATTCCTCCTTTCTATAAGGGATTCAGGGAACGGACTCTCCGGACTGTCTCCGGCGCACTCGCCGATCAATCACCCTCGCATATGAGAACACGCTTCGGTTCATGAGCTGCCCCGACGCTGCTACAGTCGGGCATGAGTTGCCGAAGGGAACAGCCAGCGGGTAAGAAGTGCAAGCGAGTACCGGAGAAACAGACTTAAAAAGTAGATTGGACTACAGGAGGGAGACGAATTTCCCCGAATGGAACCCTAAGTTCCATTGTCCAGAGACATTCCGGAAAGTCCAGTCCCCATATTAATTTTCAATGTGCAAGCTGGAAATTTTGAAGGCATTCTATGTTCCTATAAAGGACTGGAAAAAGACTCAAAACTGCCTTCAGGAAATACTATACGAGGAGGGACCACCATGGAACGAAAATGGCGGCTGGTCGTCGTAGGCAACGGCATGGCAGGCATCAATACGGTGGAGCAGCTGTTGAAGCTGACCGACCGATACGACATCACGGTCATCGGGGAGGAACCGCATCCCAACTATAACCGGATTCTGTTGTCTTACGTGCTGGAGGGCAGCAAGAAGCTGGATGACATCGTATTGAATCCGTATTCGTGGTATGAAGAAGCGGGCATTACGCTGCTGGCGGGCGAGAAGGGGGAGCGGATCGACACCGAACGCCGCGTCGTCCTGACCGATAAGGGCCGCGAGGTGCCGTATGATCGGGTCATCGTCGCGACCGGATCGACGCCATTCCGGCTGCCTGTGCCCGGCGCGGACAAGGAGGGCGTCGTCGGCTTCCGCAGCATCGAGGATTGCGATCGCATGATTGCCGCAGCGGGAACGTATAAGACGGCAGCCGTCATCGGCGGCGGTCTGCTCGGGCTCGAAGCGGCCAAGGGGCTGGTTCAACTGGGCATGGACGTGACGGTGGTCCATCTGCCTGATTATGTGATGGAGCGCCAGCTCGATATGACCGCGGCGCGCCTGCTTGAGCAGGAACTGGAGCGGCAAGGCATCCGGTTCGCGCTCGGCAAGCAGACGGTGGAGATTACGGGCGGCGAGCGCGTGGAAGGCTTGCGCTTCATCGACGGGACGGAATTGCAGGCGGAGTTCGTCGTGATGGCGGTCGGCATTCGCCCGAATGTCGGCATCGGCCAGGCGAGCGGCCTTAACGTGAACCGGGGCATCGTGGTGGACGACTGGATGCGGACATCCGCCGAGGACGTCTACGCCGTTGGGGAGTGCACGGAGCATCGCGGCATCTGCTACGGGCTCGTCGCTCCGCTGTTCGAGCAGGGCGCGGTGCTTGCCAAGACGCTCGCCGGCGTGGAGACGAAGCCGTATGAAGGCTCGGTCTGCTCGACCAAGCTCAAAGTGTCCGGCGTCGATGTCTTCTCGACAGGCATCTTCCTGGAGACGCCGGAATGCTCCACCCTGACCTTCCATGACGGGTGGAAGCGCACGTACCGGAAAATCGTGCTCCGGGACAATATCATCGTCGGCGCCGTGCTGTTCGGCGACACGGATGATGCCGCCAAGCTGGAACGCCTCGTGAAGCAGGGAGCGGCCATGACCGATGAGCTGTACCAGGAATTGACGGGTACGGGAGGCTGCTGCGGCTCGAAGGCGAATGCGGCCGCCGAGTTAGCGGATGACGATATCGTCTGCGGCTGCAATGGCGTGACCAAAAAGATGATTTTGGACGCCATCGCGAATAACGGCCTGACGACGCTGGACGAAGTCAAAGCATGCACCGGCGCTTCCCGCTCCTGCGGCGGCTGCAAGCCGCTGGTGGAGCAGCTGCTCCAGCATGCCCTCGGCGACGGCTTCGAGGCAGGCGCCGTCAAGCAAGGCATCTGCGGCTGCACCGAGCACTCGCGCGACGAGATTGTCGCCGCGATTCGGGAGCAGGGCCTCCATACGGTACATGAAGTGATGGCTGCGCTGGAATGGAAGCAGCCGGAGGGCTGCTCGAAATGCCGTCCCGCGCTGAACTACTATCTCGGCATGATCTGGCCGGAGAGCTACCGGGACGACAAAGCGTCGCGCTTCGTGAACGAGCGGATGAACGCCAACATTCAAAAGGACGGCACCTACACGGTCGTGCCGCGCATGTACGGCGGCATGACCTCGCCGGAGGAACTGAAAAAAATCGCGGATGTGTCGCTTCAGTATAACGTCCAGCTCGTCAAAATGACGGGGGGACAGCGGATCGATCTGATCGGCGTCAAAAAAGAAGATGTGCCGAAAGTATGGGAGGCGCTCGATATGCCGTCGGGCTATGCCTACGCCAAATCGCTGCGCACGGTCAAGACCTGCGTCGGCTCCCGATACTGCCGCTTCGGCACCCAGGATTCGCTGGCCATGGGCGCCCTGCTGGAGCGCAAGTTCGAGCGGATCGATTACCCGGCCAAGTTCAAAATGGCGGTGAACGGATGCCCGCGCAACTGCGCCGAATCCTGCACGAAGGATATCGGCATCGTCGGCAATGACGGCGGCTGGGAAATCTATATCGGCGGCAACGGCGGCATCAAGCCGCGGCTGGCGGATCTGCTGTGCAAGGTCAAGACGGATGAAGAGCTGGTCGAGATGACGGCGGCCGCCATTCAATATTACCGCGAGACGGCCAACTATTTGGAGCGGACGTCGGAATGGGTAGAACGAATCGGATTGGATGCGATCCGGCGTACCGTGGTGGAAGACAGCGAAGAGCGCAAGCGGCTCGTCGAACGGATCAACATCGCTCTCGCCCAGGCGGAAGATCCATGGAAGCAAGTATTGGATCAGCCGGATTTGCGGAGCAAGCTGTTCGAAGCCGTTACGTTGGAGCAATAGCGGAGAGGAGGAGACGAGCATGGCCAAATCAGTGGATGGAGCGTTTGTGCCGGTAGGGGAGATGGAGCAGTTTTTGCCGCGAGTGGGGCGCGTCGTGCGGATGAATGGCGCCGCGGTCGCAGTCTTCCGGACGGAAGGCGGATGGTATGCGCTGGAGGATCGGAGCCCGCATCCGAAGGGCGGCCCGCTCAGCGAAGGAATCGTATCGGGACATTATTTGTACGATCCGCTGTATGACTGGAAGATCGATCTTCGCGACGGCCGCGTCCAGGCGCCCGACAGCGGACAGGTAAAGACCTATCCGATCAAGGCGGAGAACGGCATCGTGATGATTGCGGCAGGCGGGGCAGGCCGTGACGGCAGCATATAGACAAAAGATCCGTTAGCGGCATAGAGAAGAGAGGAGAGGAGACGCGATTGTTCAAGGGATCCCTGGAAGCCGTCAATGAAGCGGTAGAGGCGAAGAAGAAGCTGATGCAATCGGGGCTGTCGCGTTATATCGTGTCGGCGATGCTGGCAGGCGCCTATGTCGGCTTCGGCATTATACTTATTTTTACGGTCGGCGGCAGCTTCAAGGCGGCAGGCTCTCCTGCCGTGCCGCTGGTGATGGGCATGTCCTTCGGCATTGCCCTCACCCTGGTCATATTCGCCGGCTCCGAGCTGTTCACGGGGAATAATATGCTGTTCACCGTCAGCTCCTTGTCGGGAAGAACGCCTTGGCGGACGACATGGGCAAACTGGTGCATCGTCTTCCTCGGCAATCTGCTTGGGGCGGTTCTGTTCAGTCTGCTCATTCGAGGATCGGGCGTGTTCGGCGCCGTGCCGGCCGATCATCTGCTGTTCACGGCAGCGGCCACGAAGATGAAGCTGCCGATCGATCAGCTTTTCTTCCGCGGCATTCTGTGCAACTGGCTCGTCTGTCTGGCGATCTGGACGGCGATGCGCGCCAAGGAAGATATCGCCAAGCTGGTATTGATCTGGTGGATGCTGTACGCCTTCATCGCCACCGGGTTCGAGCACAGCGTGGCCAATATGTCCCTGCTGACGACGGCATTGCTGCTGCCTCAGCATCCGGAGACGGTGACGCTTGCGGGATGGCTGCATAACATGATTCCCGTGACGCTGGGCAATATCGTCGGCGGAGCCATTTTCGTCGGCATGGCCTATTGGTTCATCAGCCCGGTCCGGAAGCAGTCATAACGCGCATTCAGCGCGGCACATCTCTGGATATAGTCAGCACATCAGCATTACATCAAGAGCACATCAATGAAAATGCATGAATCAAGAGAGCCTGAAGCGGGAGCAATCATCCGGCTTTGGGCTTTTTTGATGTCAATAAAAGGGGGCCTTGCTGCTTCAGCCTCTTGTTGCCGCCCGACTTGCCCGAAAATGCTGCAAAAGTGCAGCATTCGGATGGCTGCTTCTTATCCGGGCTGGAATTCCTGCAGAAGTACATCAATTTAGTGACATCGCGAGAAGTAGGGGATAGATTGGGCCAAAATGATGCACTAGCGCAGGGATTTTTACAAAAATAAGCTTAAATGGCGAAAATTGATGTATTATTGCAGTATTTTGGTGAAAATGAGCAAATTGCGGATTGCAACTGAGCAACAAAGGATTGCAACTGGGCAAATGCGGACGGGATGCGCTTGCGCAGGCCCGAAATTGCAAAAAAGCCAGCAACATCAAGCTGCTGGCTTCGATATGCGATTGGATGCGGAACGAAGGGGCCGTTATAATCGAATGACTAGATGCGGCAGATCTCCTTCGGACACATTTCACACCGGCAGACGTCCCGCAGATGATCCAGCTCGCGGATGACAATCATGCCGCTCTCGTATTCGAGCACGCCCTTCTTGCGGAGATCGCTCAGCATCCGGTTCACGCTCTCGCGGGTAGCGCCAATCATGTTCGACAAATCGGTGTGCGTAATCTTCTTGTTGATGAGCACGCCGCCGTCGTCCAGCTCCTCTCCGTACGTGTTGGACAGGCGGATCAGCGTCGAGCACAGCGCGCCCGGCTTGCCGTACATCATCAGATCGCGGAATTTCGTCTGCGTCAGACGATGGTGGATCCCCATCCATTTCATGAAGTCGATCGAAAAATCGCAGTATTGACAGATTAAAATCTCAATATCCTTCTGATCGATCAGGCCGAGCTCGGCTTCCTCGATCACTTCCGCCGTGAAGCTGTGCTTCGTGCTGTTGAACTGGTCGACCTGCCCGATCATGTCTCCGGCTTGATACATATAGAGAATCAATTCCTTGCCTTCATCCGTCGATTTCGTTATTTTGACGCGGCCGCTCTTCAGAATGAAGAGCTTATCGGACACGTCGCCTTCCCAGAATAGATGCGAGTTCTCGGGGTAGGTCCGATCCTTCGCAATCTCCAACAGCCGCTGTCGGTTCTGCTCCGAAAAACACGATAAGTTGCAGTGTTCGCCGAGTTGTTCCATCATGTTGGCCACTCCATTCGCCTCCAATTGTCTATTTCCAAAGTTATTTATTGGGTTTTATGATATATCATGTGACATGTTTCACTAAATCCTTTGATACTACTATCATGTACGTTCCAGCGAGTCTTGTCAATTTAGAAATGTTTAAATTTTTTACAAATTAGCGACAGATTGTGACGAGTGTCACAAAGTCTGGACGGGCTGTAAAAGATAGACGAAAAAAAGAGTCAACATGTGATGTGGATCACATACAGATTTGCAGCAATAAGCTACACTAAGATTGTGAAAAGATTCACAAATAATAACCGAGGAACATCGGATGATATCCGCAGATAAATAAAGCAAACCGACAGAAATGCGGAACCCCGGGTTGACTTGGTCTACGGAGCGGAGGCGGAGAAGATGGCAGCACAACCAAAAGCAACGGCAGTAGAAAAGAAAAATGTCCCGAATGCACAAGAGCATATTGATCAATTGGTGGCACGCGCCAAGAAGGCTCAAGCGGCATTTATGGACATGACGCAGGAACAGATTGACACGATTGTGCAGCAAATGGCGTTGGCCGGTCTCGACAAGCATATGCATTTGGCGAAAATGGCAGTCGAAGAAACGGGCCGCGGCGTGTATGAAGACAAGATCACGAAAAATATTTTTGCCACGGAATACATCTTCAACTCGATTAAGTACGAGAAAACCGTCGGCGTCATCGAGGACAATCCGAATGGCGCTTATATGAAAATTGCGGAGCCGGTCGGCATCGTGATGGGGATTACCCCGGTCACGAACCCGACGTCCACGACGATGTTCAAGGCGCTCATTTCCATTAAGACGCGCAACCCGATCATTTTCGGATTCCATCCGTCGGCTCAGAAATGCAGCGCGGAAGCAGCCCGCATTTTGCGCGACGCCGCGGTCAAATACGGCGCTCCCGAGCACTGTATCCAATGGATTGAATATCCGTCGATGGACGCGACCAATGCGCTGATGAATCATCCGGATGTGGCGCTCATCCTCGCGACAGGCGGGGCGGGCATGGTCCGGGCGGCGTACAGCTGCGGCAAGCCGGCGCTCGGCGTAGGCCCGGGCAACGTGCCATGCTTCATTGACAAGACGGCGGATCTGGAGCAGGCGGTTACCGACCTGATTCTGTCCAAAACGTTCGACAACGGTATGATCTGCGCATCCGAGCAGGCGGTCATCATCGAAGAACCGGTCTTCGCCGAAGCGAAAAAGCTGATGCAGGCCAAGGGCTGCCGCTTCCTGACGAAGGAAGAGACCGGCAAGCTGCAGGGCATGGCGATGAAGGCCGAATCCTGCGCCGTCAATCCGGCCATCGTCGGTCAATCGGCGAAGCAGATTGCGGAAATGGCAGGGATCTCGGTGCCGGACGATACGAAGATTCTGGTGGCCGAGCTGGATGGCGTCGGACCGAAATACCCGCTGTCCGCCGAGAAGCTGAGCCCGGTGCTCGCCTGCTACAAGGTGAAGAACGCGCAGGAAGGAATCGATCGGGCAGCCGAGGTCGTCGCCTTCGGCGGCATGGGTCACTCCTCCGTCATTCATTCTCACGACGACGACGTGATTGGCCGCTTCGCGGACCGTCTGCAGACCGGACGGATTCTCGTCAACTCGCCGTCGACGCACGGCGCGATCGGGGACATTTACAATACGAATATCCCTTCGTTGACCTTGGGCTGCGGCTCGTACGGACGCAACTCGACGTCTTCCAACGTAACGGCCGTCAATCTGCTCAATATTAAACGGGTGGCGAAGCGAACTGTGAATATGCAATGGTTTAAAGTGCCGAACAAGATTTATTTTGAAAAGGGCGCAACGCAATATTTGGCCAAAATGCCGGACATCCACCGGGTGATGATCGTCACCGATGCCATGATGGTGAAGCTCGGGTACGTCGAGAAGCTGGAATACTATCTGCGCCAGCGCCGGACGCCGGTTGCGATCGAAGTCTTCTCCGACGTCGAGCCGGATCCGTCCACGAAGACGGTCGAGCGCGGGGCGGAAATGATGCGGAGCTTCGAGCCCGACTGCATTATCGCCTTGGGCGGCGGCTCGCCGATGGATGCCGCGAAGGGCATGTGGCTATTCTACGAATATCCGGATACCGACTTCGACAATCTGAAGCAGAAGTTCCTGGATATCCGCAAGCGCACATTCAAATATCCGCGCCTTGGCCAGAAGGCGAAATTCGTCGCCATTCCGACAACGTCCGGTACCGGATCCGAGGTCACCTCGTTCGCGGTCATCACGGACAAAGAGAAGGGCAACACGAAATACCCGCTGGCAGACTATGAGCTGACGCCGGACGTGGCTATCATCGACCCTGAATTCGTCTACAGCTTGCCGAAGACGGCCGTGGCCGACACCGGTATGGACGTCCTGACGCACGCGATTGAAGCTTACGTCTCCGTGATGGCGAGCGATTATACAGACGGACTGGCGATTAAAGCCATCCAGCTCGTCTTCGAGAACCTGGTGAAGTCTTACCGGGAAGCATGCCCGAAAGCGCGTGAAAAAATGCATAACGCCTCGACCTTGGCGGGAATGGCGTTCGCGAATGCGTTCCTTGGCATCAACCACAGCTTGGCGCATAAGTGGGGAGCGCAGTATCATACGGCGCACGGACGCACGAATGCGATTTTGATGCCGCATGTCATTCGCTACAATGCGAAGAAGCCGACGAAGTTCGCTTCCTTCCCGAAATATGACCATTTTGTCGCCGATGTGCGCTATGCCGAAATCGCCCGCATTCTCGGGTTGCCGGCCCGCACGACGGAAGAAGGCGTGAAGAGCCTGATCGAAGCCATCCGCGGCCTGAACCGCGAGCTGGGCATTCCGGAGTCGTTCCAGGAGCTGGGCTTCGATGCGAAGGATTTCGAATCCCGCGTCGACTATCTGGCGGATCGCGCCTTCGAAGACCAATGCACGACCGCCAATCCGAAGCTGCCGCTTGTGTCCGAGCTGGCGGAAGTATACCGCGACGCTTTTTATGGCCGCTTCGAATAAGATAAGTTGCGTCAACTAGCACATCAATAAGCACTTCATTAGCACATCACTAGACATGAACAGGCAGCGGAGAGCAGCGGCTCTTCGCTGCTTTTCCTATTTCCGGGGAAGGGGGGAACAAAATAAACGGACTTTTATCTATTTTATGTGATTCATTTCACAAAAACCCGCTTCTTTTGTGATGTTTATCACAACCAAACTACGTGAAAGGAGGTACAATTAAGGTGCAGCAAGGATAGAGGCTGCAGGGCAGCGGAGACGCTGCGTTAGCCACTCAGGCAGGAAAAAAGCGGGCGGTTATTGAAGTAGAAGGCGGAACATAACGGCCGCATACCCTTAAACGTGAAATTCATCACAACTTAGTAAGGTTAAGGAATAGAGAGAACCATGTCGGGTGGCGCCTTCTGTTGCAAGCACATACGAAAAGTAAAACGGTATGGAGGGATTACGATGTCGGTGATGGAACGTAATAACACAGAAGCAAAAGGATGGCGTGGATTCAAAGCGGGAAAATGGCAAAATCACGTGGATGTGCCGAACTTCCTGGAGAACAACATCTTGCCTTATCATGGTGATGAATCCTTCTTGGTCGGACCGACTCAGAACACGAAAGATCTATGGGATATCGTAAGCCAATTGTCGAAAGAAGAGCGCGAACGCGGCGGCGTGTGGGATGTCGATGTCAATACGCCATCGACGATTACATCGCATAAGCCAGGCTATTTGGACAAAGATAAGGAGAAAGTGGTCGGCGTGCAAACCGACGCTCCATTCCGACGTTCCATCCAGCCGTTCGGCGGCATCCGGATGATGATTGATGCCTGTAAAGCGTATGGCTTCGAAATGCCTGATGAAATTATCAAGATGTTCACGGATATTCGCAAGACGCATAACCAAGGCGTATTTGACGCATATACTTCCGAAATGCGGATGGCCCGCAAAGCCGGCATCATTACTGGCTTGCCGGACGCGTACGGGCGCGGACGCATTATCGGCGACTACCGCCGCGTTGCATTGTACGGCGTAGATTTTCTCATTAAGATGAAACAGAAAGATCTGAAGGATCTCGAAGTTGACGTGATGACGGATGACGTTATCCGCGATCGCGAAGAGCTGTCCGAGCAGATCCGGGCGCTGACGGAGTTGAAGCAGCTGGCCGAGATGCATGGCTTCGATATTTCCAAGCCGGCGCAAAATGCGAAGGAAGCTTTCCAATGGGTCTACTTCGGTTACTTGGCAGCGATCAAAGAGCAGAACGGTGCGGCAATGTCCCTCGGACGCGTATCGTCTTTCCTCGATATTTATATCGAACGGGATCTGGAGGAAGGAACGCTGACCGAAGAAGAAGCCCAAGAACTGGTTGACCACTTTGTCATGAAGCTGCGGATCGTCAAATTCCTGCGTACGCCGGATTACAATGAATTGTTCAGCGGCGACCCTACATGGGTAACCGAATCGATCGGCGGTATGGCTGTCGACGGCACGACCCGCGTCACGAAAAACAGCTTCCGCTTCCTGCACACCCTGTACAACCTCGGACCGGCTCCAGAGCCAAACCTGACGGTGCTGTGGTCGACGAAGCTTCCGGAAGCATTCAAAAAATATTGCTCCAAAGTATCGATCGAGACGAGCTCGATTCAATACGAAAACGATGACCTGATGCGTCCGATCTATGGCGATGATTACGGTATCGCCTGCTGCGTATCCGCCATGCGCATCGGTAAGCAAATGCAGTTCTTCGGCGCCCGCGCCAACCTGGCGAAATGTCTGCTGTACGCGATCAATGGCGGCAAGGACGAGAAGCTGGGCTTGCAGGTCGGACCGGAGCTTCCTCCGATTACGAGCGAAGTGCTTGATTACGACGAAGTCGTCAAGCGGTTCAAGCAGATGATGGAGTGGCTGGCGAAGCTGTACATGAACGCGCTGAATGTTATCCACTATATGCATGATAAATACAGCTACGAGCGGATCGAAATGGCCTTGCATGATCGTGAAATTCTCCGGACGATGGCATGCGGCATCGCGGGCCTGTCGGTCGCAGCCGACTCGCTCAGCGCCATCAAATACGCGAAGGTTAAACCGATTCGCAACGAGCAAGGCATCGCGGTGGACTTCGAGACGGAAGGCGAATATCCTTGCTACGGCAACAATGACGACCGCGTAGACAGCATCGCGATCGACCTGGTTGAATCGTTCATGAATATGATTCGGAAGCATCATGCATACCGCAATGCGCTCCCAACTCAATCCGTATTGACGATTACGTCGAACGTCGTCTACGGTAAGAAGACCGGTACGACGCCGGATGGACGCAAAGCGGGCGAACCGTTCGCTCCTGGGGCGAACCCAATGCACGGCCGCGACCGCAAAGGAGCGCTCGCTTCGCTGAGCTCCGTTGCGAAGCTGCCTTATGAGCACAGCCTTGACGGCATCTCGAACACGTTCTCCATCGTGCCGAAGGCGCTCGGCAAGGAGCTCGAATCGCGCAAGTCGAACTTGACGTCGATGCTGGACGGCTACTTCAGCAGCAAGGGGCATCACTTGAACGTTAACGTATTCGACCGCGAGCAGCTGCTTGACGCGATGGAACATCCGGAAAATTATCCGCAATTGACGATTCGCGTATCCGGATATGCGGTCAACTTCATCAAGCTGACGCGCGAGCAGCAGCTCGATGTCATCAACCGCACATTCCACGGCAGCATGTAATCAGACATGTGAGCCGGAAGAGAAGGGACCGTGAGCGACATGATTGGACGCATACACTCCGTAGAAACATTCGGCACGGTGGATGGGCCGGGTATCCGATTCATATTGTTCATGCAGGGCTGCGCCCTGAAGTGCAAGTATTGCCACAATCGGGATACCTGGGATCTGCACGGCGGCACCGAGATGTCCGTAGAAGAAGCGCTCTCGGAAATCGAGTCCTACCTTCCGTATTATCGCAGCTCCGGCGGCGGCTTGACCGTATCGGGCGGGGAGCCGACATTGCAGGCTCCCTTCGTGAAGGAACTATTCAAGCAGGTGAAGGCGCGTTGGAACTTGCCGACAGCGCTCGATACGAACGGCGTCAACGATGTGACGAAGCTGACCGAGCTGTATGACTTGACCGATCTGGTGCTGCTCGATCTCAAGCATATCGACAATGAGAAGCACTTGGCCTTGACCGGCGTGCCGAACACGCGCACCCTGGAGACGGCGCGCTGGCTGTCAGACCACGGCAAGAAGATGTGGATCCGGCATGTGCTCGTGCCGACGATTAACGATGACGAGCAGGATTTGCTAAATCTTGGCCGCTTTATCGGCACGCTGCAGGGCGTCGAGAAGGTGGATGTGCTTCCATACCACCAGATGGGGGTCTATAAATGGGAGCAGCTCGGCGAGAAATACCCGCTGGAAGGCATTCCGTCGCCGACGGCGGAAGAAGCGGAGCGGGCGCAGCGGCTGATTGAACAGGGCCGGGCCGAAGCCGCAGCTCAAAAATAATCGCATATTGCTACATGGAACGTGCAGTGTCATCCTGCGAACAGGGACGCTGCACGTTTTTTGTCCGCTCACAATCTCCTGAGCTTCTCTCACGCAAGATCTTTATGATCCCTATCGCCGCTGCGGGTCATCCGCCAGAGAAAGACAAAATATGATAAACTATTTGCAGTGATGAAAACCTGAAAGTTGCGGTCATGCGGGATTGTGGACGAGGGCGAGGCGCTATATCGCCGTCTGGCGGAAGCAGGCGTCGAGGCGCAATGCAAGCGATATCTTGGCGTGAACCACGGCTTCTTTCAGCTTGCCGGCATCAGTATGGCAGGCAGACAGGCGATTCAAGATGTCGCCGCCATCCTGGCCAATGAGCCTATAAATATAAGGTTGAAAAGCTCCTGAACCGGAACGTGCCCGTTCTGAATGCAGGAGCTTTTTGCCGTGCGAGGAGATAAATATCCCTGGCCGGCCCCCACCCCCGGGTCGCAGCCCATGATGTAGCTGTCCCCGAAGGTCGCACCCTGTGCCATTCCAACCGACAAAATCCGACAATAGGATGTTCGAGCGCCTTATTTTTTGGTATGTTTATTATCACACATTAGACAAAAAAGGGGGGGCTCGAATGAATAGTCCGGCACCGAAGCCGAATCATTATGTAAGCGAATTCATAAAAGAGCGGATGGTTTCCTTTTGGACCCGGAAATGGATGGGGAGGCTCTGGTTCCGGTTCCTCCTTCCTTATTTATTATTTCTCATCTTAACCTTAACCGCCGGCTGGATCGCTTACCAGGAGACGATCGACGTGCTGGAGCGGGAAGTGCTGGAGCGGAACGACAAGGCGCTGCACCAGGCCCAGACGCTGCTGGAGACCCGGATTGCGGAAGTGGAGTCCATCGTGCAGCAGGTAGCCGATCACCCGAAGGTCAGAGGCTTCCAGGTCGTGCAGAAGCCTTTTGCCGGCACGAACACATACAAGGTCATGAGCACGCAAAAGGCGCTTGATGATTACAGCATCAGCAACCGGTTTTTGAAGAATTATTTTATCGTATTCCGCAATAGCTCGCTCGTCATCTCTCCGCACCGGGTGGAGTGGCTGGATGCATTCTACGGGGATGTGCTCCGCTATCGGGATTGGGATATGACCGAATGGCGGGAACTGACGCTGGAGACGTATCATTCCAAAGATTTCATCGGACTTCATACCGTTAAATACGGATCAACCGAGGAGGAGATGATCACGTACATCTGTTCGCTCGGGTATCCCGGTTATTACCAGGGAGCGGTCGTGGCGCTTATCCCGCATGCGGAAGTGGGCAAGCTGCTCAGCGGCATCAATGTGCAGGCCGGGGGCTGGGTGCGCGTGCTGGACAAGAGGGGACAGCTTATTGGTTTGGCCGGAGACGAAGCCGGGAGCGGACAGCCGGGAGGAGAGGATGATCTGGCAGGCATCCTGGAACGGTCGAACACCCATTACCGGACCGAGCTGAACGGGAGGGACATGCTCGTCTCGAAGAGGATGTCTCCGAAAACGGGCTGGACTTATATCGCCGCGCAGCCGGCGGACGAGGTGCTGGAGAGCGTGCATGCGATGAAGCGGACAACCTTCACGCTGGTTGGGCTGTCGCTCATCGTCATCGTGCTGCTGGCGCTGTGGCTCTCCCGCCGGAACAGCCGTCCCTTGGAAGGGCTGTACTCTTACGTGCATACGAACGCGAAGCCGGGAATGGGACAGCGGAGCCGCAAGTCCGACATCTTCGGCTATTTGCGCGATGCATTCACGGAACTGCTCGAGACGGCGAAAACGCTGGATCAGAAGCTGAGCGAGCGGCAGGAATATGCTCGCATGGCGGTGTTCGATCGCTGGCTGCGCGGGGGGTACGCCACCGAACAGCAGCTGGAGTCCTCGCTGGCGCATGCGGGATTGCAGCGGAGCGCCACCATGTATGCGGTCGCGGTGCTTCATCTCGGCTGGCATGGCGACGATTGGAGCGCCCCGGTCCTCGATGAGATGGGGCTGAAAATGCTGGTCGTGAAGGAGGAGGCGTCCGGCTTGGAGCGGATTCCCTTCGATCTTCACGAGGCAGGCCAGGATCAGGTCGCCTTGCTGTTCTACGGCACCGGGGCGGGGACTGAAGCGGACGGCGATGCGTCCATCCGCTTCGCGGCCTTGATTGAACAGACATTGATGGAATTGAACGAGCGTCTGAAGAGCGCCCATATTTTGCCGATGTATACGATCGGCGGCATCGTCACCGATCGGATGGATGTGCCCTGGTCGCTGGAACAGGCCCAGCAGTTGTACGGAATGTCCGACGGAGGCCAAGATTGGATCTGGTGGAACGAGGAGGAGCATGCGGATGCGGGAATGTACCGCTTCAATGCCGAGATGGAGACCCGGCTTACCCACGCCGTCCGCGGCGGGGATGAGGAAGAGGTGGCGAGATTATGCCAGACCGTCTGGCAGGACAATTGGGAGAAGCGGCCGCTTACCTGTCCGATGGAGCGATGGCTGCTGATGGAGATGTATGCCGCGGCGATGAAGCTGGCGCAGTCGCTCGATCTGCCGCTGCAGACCGACAGCGCGGCCTTTCAGCAAAAAGTACTAAAGAAAGGGTCGGAGCTGCATAAGCTGTTCCCCCTCGTCCGGAACGAATTCATTCAAATGAGCCGGACGGTTCATGAACGCAAGCACAGCCGCAACGCGACGCTGCTCGAGGATATCATGGCCTGCATTCGCGAGGGCTATGTAGATTCATCGCTGTCTCTCACCGTCATCTCGGATCGGCTCCAGGTATCGGAAGCCTATGTATCCGCCTTTTTCAAGGAGCAGACCGGCCGGAATTTCTCGGATTATGTGGAGGAGCTGAGGCTGGAGCATGCCAAGCGTTTAATGCTGGAGGGGGACGCCTTGACCTCGATTGCCGAGCGGGTCGGCTACAATTCCTTGAACTCGTTCAGCCGCGGCCTTCAAGCGGGCGCACGGGATGAGCGCCACCGAATATCGAAAATGGTTAAGCGAACAAAAAAGGAATAATGACTCTTCGTAAAAATCGCACAATCGCTAAAAACGGCTTCTTTTCCCGTTGCGGAGTCCCGTTATACACTGTGAGCACACAGCGGACTGCTGGCGAGGGCAAGCCCGCCAGCCATCATCGCAGCGACAGATGTAAGCGTCATCATCGCTGCGCCGATATAACGGTCCCGACCGGGAACAGGAGGTGTGCTTTTGTCGGAACAATGGCAGCCAGAGGCAAGAACATCCATGCCGGCAGCGGCGGCGATACCGGCGCGCAAGCCCGTGTTCGTATCTTATTTGAAGCGATCATGGCAGCTGTACGCGCTGTTCGCCCTTCCGCTGCTCTATGTCATCTTATTTAAGTACGGTCCGATGGTCGGCGCCCAGATCGCCTTCAAGGACTACAACGTCGTCAAGGGCATATGGGGGAGCGACTGGGCGGGATTCAAGCATTTTGCGCGCTTTTTTAACTCCTATGATTTCTGGCGCATTATGCAGAACACGCTTATTATCAGCCTGTATTCCCTTGCGGTCAGCACGCCGTTGCCTGTGCTGCTCGCCCTGAGCCTCAATGCGGTGCGGATTCGGTGGTTCAAAAATACGGTGCAAATGGTCAGCTACGCGCCCCATTTCATCTCCACCGTCGTCATGGTCGGCCTGCTGCTGCAGTTCCTCGATCCCCGATCCGGCATGATCAACCAGTTTTTGGGCCTGTTCGGAGTAAACCCGATTCATTTTATGGGGAAAATGCAGTTTTTCAAGTCGATCTTCGTCTGGTCCGGCATCTGGCAGCATATCGGGTTCTCCTGCATTATCTACCTCGCCGCGCTGTCTACCGTCGATCCGGCCCTGCATGAGGCCGCCGTCCTGGACGGAGCCGGGCGGATGAAGCGAATCTGGCATATCGATATGCCGGCGGTGCTCCCGATTGCCATGATTCTGCTCATCTTGAATACGGGCCAGCTGCTGGAGACCGGGTTCGAGAAAATTTATTTGATGCAGAATCCGCTGAACCTGAAGACATCGGAAGTGATCGACACCTACGTGTACAAAATCGGATTGTTGTCCCAAGCGATGAATTTCTCGTACGCGACGGCGATCGGCCTGTTCAAGTCGGTCATCTCACTCTTGCTTATCGTGATGGTGAACTATACCGCCCGCAAGACCGGGCAGGAGAGCTTATGGTGACGGGAGGGAGGACATAGATGGATTCACTGGCTCATGATAAAAGCGACCGTCTCTTCCATATGGTGAACAATGCGGCGCTTGGCGTATTTCTCCTTATCGTGCTGTATCCGCTGCTGTATGTCGTAAGCGCTTCCTTCAGCTCGGCGAGCGCCGTCATTTCCGGCAAAGTATGGCTGTGGCCGGTCGAGTTCTCGCTGGACGGCTATGAAGCCGTATTCCGGCACCGGATGGTATGGACCGGTCTGCAGAACACGCTGCTCTATACATTCGCCGGCACCTTGATCAGCGTGCTGGTCACCGTGCTGGCGGCTTACCCGCTGTCCCGGAACGACTTCAAGGGGAGACGAGGCTTCACGCTGCTGTTCGTATTCACGATGATGTTCAACGGCGGGCTCATTCCGACCTATCTGCTCGTGAAGGAGCTCGGCATGCTGGATACGGCCTGGGCCATGGTTGTCCCGGCGGCCTTGTCCGTCTGGAATGTAATGATTATGATGACGTATTTCCGCACCAGCCTTCCGCTGGAGCTGCTGGAATCGGCGCAGATGGACGGCTGCAGCGACTTCACCTTCCTGCTGCGCATTGTGCTTCCTTTGTCAGGGCCAATCATCGCCGTAGTAACCTTGTTCTACGCAGTGGACCAGTGGAATCAGTATTTCAATGCCTTGATTTTCCTGAAATCAGAGAAATTGTTCCCGCTGCAGCTCGTTCTCCGGGATATTCTCGTCCAGAACCAGGTCAGCCAGGAGACGCTCGGGGACGCGAAGACGGCAGCCGCGCGCCAAGGGTTGCGGGAGCTGCTCAAATACTCTCTCATCGTTGTATCTTCCGTGCCGCTGTTGGCTATCTATCCGTTCGTGCAGAAATATTTCGTGAAGGGCATGATGATTGGCTCGATCAAAGGATAAGGCATGAAAAAGGCGCAAGCTTCGGCATCGGCTTTTTGAAGCGTTTGCATCATTTGGCATAGAAGGTAAGATGGCTAAGAACAGGACAAAAGGGGGAATTCGTGATGAGATGGAAGCGTTGGAGTACGGGATGTCTGGCGGCGGTGTTGACGCTCTCGCTCCTGCTGAGCGCCTGCTCGGGAAGCGGCGGTAATGCGAGCGGAACGAATGACGGCGGCCAGGCCAGCGAATCGATCGTGACGCCGAAGGGGACGTACCCGATCGTAGATGAGAAGGTGACGCTGAAGGTCATGGTTCCATCGGAGGCGCTGGTCGAAAATTTCGAGACGAACGAGTTCACGAAATGGTATGAAGAGAAGACGAACGTGCATGTGGAATGGATCGTCGTCCCGCAGCAGAGCGCCAGCGAGAAGCTGAATCTGATGCTCGCTTCGGGCGACTACCCGGACGTCATTATGCGCTTCGGCGTAACGCCGGCGCAGCAGATGATCTACGGCAAGCAGGGCGTGTTCCTGCCGCTCAATGACCTGATCGAGCAGTACGGCGACAACTTCAAAAAGGTGCTGGACGGCAATGAAGGGCTGTCCACCGCGATTACGGCGCCGGACGGCAACATCTATGCGCTGCCGAGCATCAATGACTGCTACCATTGCTCGATGGCGCAGAAGATGTGGATCTACAAGCCGTGGCTCGACAAGCTGGGCCTGGACGTGCCGACGACGACGGATGAGCTGTATACCGTATTGAAGGCGTTCAAGGAAAAGGATCCGAACGGCAACGGCAAGGCGGATGAAGTGCCGCTGACGGGGGCTCCGCGCGGGAGCGGCTGGTATTCTTCCATCGACGCGTTCCTGATGAACTCCTTCGTGCTGAACCCGGTATTCAGCGAATCGCGCAGTCATATGTACGTGGAGGATGGGCGCATTCAGGTCGCCTTTGACAAGCCGGGCTGGCGTGACGGTCTCGCCTATATGAACAAGCTGTACAAGGAAGGCTTGATCGATCCGCAAATCTTCACGCAGGACAGTGATCAACTGCTGAAGCTGGGCGAAACGTCCGGCGATCCGGTTGTCGGGGCGGCCTTGGGCGGGCACCAGGGCGTCTTCACTCAGATTGCCGGGGAGAGCGGGCGCTGGCTCGACTATGTGACCGTGCCGCCATTGAAGGGACCGAACGGCGTGCAATATGCCGCCTACGACCCATTCGGGTACTCGGTCGGCTCGTATCTCATTACGAAAAACGCGAAGCACCCGGATGTCGCCTTCCGTTGGGCCGACGGCTTCTATGATGAAGAAGTATCGCTGCGCACGACGATTGGACGTCCGGGCGAGGAATGGCGCGAAGCGAAGGAAGGCGAAATCGGCATCAACGGCAAGCCGGCCAAGTGGGCGAAGCTGAAGGAATACGGGCAAATTCAGAACGTCCACTGGGAGCAGACGGCGCCGACGAACCGTTCGAACGAGCTTCGCTTGAGCTCGGCCGTTCCAAATAACGGCGAGCCGAGTCTCGAAGTGATCCTTTATAATGAAACGAAAAATAATTACGATCCATACAAGCCAAGCGCGGATATGGCCGTGCCGCAGCTGTTCTTCACCGATGAACAGGCCGCCGAGCTGTCGGACCTGTCGAAGACAATCAACGACTATGTCGACGAAATGATGGCCCGCTTCGTCATCGGCGACGCGGATCTGAACAAAGACTGGGACACCTATCTCCAGACCCTCGAAGGGATGAACCTCCCCCGCTTCCTGGAGATTTACCAGACCGCCTACGACAGCAAAAAATAAACTGCAGGCAGTCCCGCATCACATTAGAAGCTATCCGGGGTGTTATCCCGGGTAGCTTTTTTTGAAGCTAGATGAACGTAATTCCTGGGCTTGCTTAGTTTCTGCGAACCATCGCAACGTCTCATTATGAGGATTGATTATCTGCTGCGCTGATAACTTTTCGTTCGGGGTGATGTCAGGATGAAACTCCCACACCTCACTTCCTTGCTCAAATGCCTCTCCCACGGGTTCATTTTGCTGAATATAAAAGATCGGAATATGATGATGGCGGGCGCTTGCAATAAGATGCTTTACGTTGTTTTTTTCCAATCGAAGACAGGATTTTCAGCCGAAAACATCCCGTTTTGGACATCAATGACGCTCAGAGCCGTTTATTTCATATAATGCCTCCCGTTTTGATTTACCTATCATCCAGCCACTCATCAAGCATATGTGAGCGTGCCTCTTCAATCAATCTCTCCAGTAGTCCAGAAAGAAAACAGGTGGAGGGCCTCTTATGAGCAATCTCCCCGTCAGTCAGGAAGGCCAATAGTATGCCGGGTCGCTTATGAGCAATCACCCCGTCAGTCAGGAAGGCCAATAGTATGCCGGGTCGCTTATGAGCAATCACCCCGTCAGTCAGGAGGGTCACTATGTATGCTGGGTCTCTTATGTACAATCTCCCCGTCAGTCAGGAAGTGCAATAGTATGCCGGGTCGCTTATGAGCAATCACCCCGTCAGTCAGGAGGGCCAATAAGTATGTGTGGTCTCTTATGTACAATCTCCCCGCCAATCAGGAGGGCCAATAAGTATGTGCGGTCGTTTATGTACAATCTCCCCGCCAATCAGGAGGGCCAATAAGTATGTGCGGTCGTTTATGTACAATCTCCCCGCCATATCAGGAGGGCCAATAAGTATGTGCGGTCGTTTATGTACAATCTCCCCGCCAATCAGGAGGGCCAATAAGTATGTGCGGTCGTTTATGTACAATCTCCCCGCCAATCAGGAGGGCCAATAAGTATGTGCGGTCGCTTATGTTCAATCTCCCCGTCAGTCAGGAGGGTCAATATGTATGCTGGGTCGCTTATGAGCAATCTCCCAGCCAGTCAGGAGGGCCAATATGTATGCCGGGTCGCTTATGTGCAACTTCCCCGTCAGTCAGGAGGGCCAATAAGTATGTGTGGTCTCTTATAAGCAACCTCCCCGTCAGTCAGGAGGGCCAATATGTCCCCGATCCTCTTACGTTCAAACTCCCAACCACTCAGAATGGTATACTTACATGATTTCTTTTGAAAATTGAGTCATGCAAGAGCTACCCCATACTGTCATGTGGGGTGAAGAATTTGTTCAGGAGTCTTTGGTATGTTTGGATATGACAGGGGCTGGTTTAGCAGGAAAACCCCCAAAAGGGATCGTAAGGGGTGAGCCTGGCTCTACCTGATGCAATGGGAGAATGGTGCAATGTGCAGGTGGACAGAGGAAGCGCCTGACTGAATGGGATATTGATCAAAAGAACTCGTGAGCGGCCCGCGTGCCTCTACCTGACTCAATGGGAGAATGGTGCAATGTGCAGGCCGGTAGAGAAAACGCCTGACTAAATGAGATATTGATCAAAAGAACTCGTGAGCGGCCCGCGTGCCTCTACCTGACTCAATGGGAGAATGGTGCAATGTGCAAATGGACAGAGGAAAGCATCTGACTAACCGGGAAATTGGTCAAAAGAACTCGTGAGCGGCCCGCGTGCCTCTACCTGACTCAATGGGAGAATGGTGTAATGGGCAGGTGGACAGAGGAAAGCATCTGACTAACCGGGATATTGGTCAAAGGGACTTGGGACGGGGTGAATCCGAAATATTCCTGAGCGAAAAGCAATGCGTCTAGAGGGAGTCGATGGGAGAGTACCGCAAAAGGTAGAGGTGCGACGGAGATGTCCGACGATCGGATTTATCTTCTGAGGGTCAGGCTTGCCCCCAATTGGCAGGGATACAATCGTACAATCGGGAGTAGAGGATTTTATCCCCCGATCGTAGATATTCGTCCTTAACGGATACGGACGATAGACCTATAATTGATTATGTATGGACTACACTATTATTTTTCTTGGGGAGGCCTTGCCATGAGAAGAAAGGCTGTTCTTCTTCTCACGCTGATCGTGGCGGCGGCGACGGTGATTGGCGCCTGCGGTATGATTGGCGGCGAAGACGGTTCCAGGTCCGGACAATCACTAAATAGCGAGCCGTTCGATCTGAAGCTGCGGCATATTCAGCTCGGAGACGCGAATAAAAACCGCCTCGCTCGTCTCGAGGCGGTCGTGAAGAAGACGCAGGAGCAGCATCCGGGTCTTACGATCAGGCTGGATGGGGTAGACAGCGAGGTGAACCGCAAGGATAAGCTGAGAAGCGAGATGGCGGCCGGCAATCCGCCGGACATTTTCGATACATTCGGCAGCCCGGATGTCGGTCTGTATGCCAAGGAAGGCCTTGTGCTGGATATTGCGCCGATTCTGGAGGAGCTCGGTTTGAAGGACAAGTTCCTCAACCTGGAACCGTGGACGCATGGGGGGAAGATTTTTGGCTTGCCGAACGGCGGATCCATTGAAGGCTATTTTTATAATAAGCAGTATTTTGCGGAAAAGGGGCTGGAATTGCCGAAGACGCTGGCCGATCTGGAGGCGATCGCGGACGAGATCAAAGCCGACGGCAAAATCCCGTTCGCCCGGGCTTCCAAGGATGCCTGGGTTCCGCTCATGACGATTAACAATCTGTGGTCTTACTATACGGGACCTCATTTCACCGCAGGCTTCAAAACCGGCGAATCGAAGTGGACCGACCCGCGGATGGTGGAAGCGATATCGAAGCATCAGGAATGGGTGAACAAAGGGTATTTTAAGCGTGGCGAGCTCGGATTGGAGTATGCGGACCAGCGCACTCAGCTTCTGACCGGAGAAGCGATCATGATGTTCGACGGAACTTGGGGATCTTCCGGACTGACCGACGAGAAGACGGCTGACGGCAAGAGCAAATTCGGCTTCTTCCTGATGCCTCCGCTCAAGGAGGGGGACGGGGTAAGCGCGATGGTGGACACGAACAACGGGTATGCGTTCTCGGCCAAGGTGGCGGAGGATCCGCGCAAGCTGGAGGCGGTCAAGTCGTTCATCCTCAATTTTTATAATGAAGAGATTCAATTGCAGGGCCTGATGGAAGACGGCGTGCTGCCATCGCTTAAGATGGAGCAGGCGAAGATGGAGCAGGTGGTCGACAGCGGCCTTATTCTTGAGATTATCAAGCGCACCAATGAAGTTCGTTACCGCTGGCCGGCGTTCGATGCGCTCATCCAGGCCGAGGTCGATACCGAGCTGCGCATCGGCATTCAGCGCGTCATGGAAGGCGAAGTCAAGCCGGCCGATATGCTGGCCGCCGTGCAGAAGGTCCAGGACGAAGCGAACATGGCCATGAGATAAGGAATGTTCCTTTCGTTGGCTCAATATATACGGACGGAGCTGGGAACGGGCATGAATTTGCGGTTTAAAATGTTGGCTGGATTCGTAACGTTGATCATCATTCCCCTCCTTTTGCTGGGGTCGCTCGTGTTCTATATTACCTTTCAATTGTTCGAGCAAAAGTACAGCGAGCAGGCGGAATTCTCGCTCAAAGCGATCGGGCAAAGCGTCAGCTATTTCTTCTCGGAAATGAACCGGGTGACGGACACCGGCATTAGCAGCTCGGTTTTCCAGAACGCGCTGACGGCAGGAACGAGCGAAAATCTGGCCAACGCGAATTATTTGCAGCTGAACGAGAATCAGCGCAATTTCCGCCTGCTGTTATACAGCCATCCGTCTATCGGATACGCATTTCTTTATAATTACCGGAGTACTTTGCCGCAAAGTCAGGTCATCTCGATTTTTAACAAAGAAGGCTTTATGGCGCTTCCGTTCGATCAGTTCAAAAAGCACCCGCTCTACGAGCAGGTCCTGAAGCTGAACGGCGCTCCGAAATGGGTGGGCCCTTATGAGTACCCGGAGGTGACCGGCCAAGAACCGGTTTTTACCCAGATTCGGATGGTCAAGGAATTAAGCAGCCTGCGCAATATCGGCATTCTTGTCGTGCAGATCAAGAACTGGGAGATCGAATCGATATTCAATGATTTCCGCCGCAACCAAGGGGAAGAGGAGGATGACACGCGCTTCCTGCTCGTCAATAATGCGGGCATGATTCTGTATGACAGCGACAAGCTGGCTAACGGGGACTCGTTGACCGGGATGATCGATTCCGCCAAGCTATCGGATAGCTCGCGCTACCAGAGCATCAAGACGTCGTTCAACGGGCAGGAGAGCATCGTCTCGATGTATAAGCTGAAGGATTATGATTGGCATATCGTCTCGGTGACTTCCTGGAAAATGCTGACCAAAGAGATGATCAGCTTCGGCATGTGGGTCGCCATTATTTTGCTCATTTGCGTGGCTGCCGCCGTGCTGTTCAATCTGCTGTTCGTGAACCGGATTACTCATTCCATCAACCGGATCGTCCGCTTCATGCGCCGGGTGGAGTCCGGCGAGATGAACGCGCGGGTCGACGAGAAGGATCGGGATGAACTGGGGGCGCTCGCTGTCGGCTTCAACCGCCTAATCGATCAGGTATGCGTGCTCCTGCAGCAGGTCAAGCGGGAACAGCAACAGAAGAACAAGGCGGAGATGCGGGTGCTCGAAGCGCAGATCAAGCCGCATTTCCTGTTCAATACGCTGGAATCGATCAATGTGCTTGCCGTGCAGAACGAGGGGCGCAAAGTAAGCCAGATGGTGATCAGGCTGGGGAATATCCTGCGCACGAGCATTCAGGACAAGGAAGAGATTACCATCCGCGAGGAATTGGAGTATACGCGCAGTTATTTGGAAATCCAGAAGTTCCGCTTCGAGGATGTGTTCAACTTCGAGATCAGCGTTCCGGATGAAATCATGAACGCCAAAATATTGAAGCTGACCCTGCAGCCGCTCGTCGAGAACTGCATTCAGCACGGCTTCGACGGCATCATGCATCCCGGGATAATCCGGATCACCGCCTCCGAGGATGCCGAATGTATTTATTTGCGGGTGAAGGATAACGGAATCGGGATGTCGAACGAGCAGCTCAGCCGCTTCCAATATATGCAATCCGATGAGTGTCAGCCTTCGAATCCGGAGCTGCCCGACAGCTACAATACGGAGCGCCGCGGGCTCGGCGTGCGCAGCGTGGCCGACCGGGTCCGCATCCGGTACGGCCCGCGCTGCGGCTTGTTCATTTGCTCTGCGCCGCAGATGGGAACGGTCATCCAGATAACGATACCAAAATATGAACAGGGGGAAGCGAAATGAACGTGAAGGTGTTGCTTATTGACGATGAAGCGCCGATTGTGAACAATCTGAAGATCGTCATCCCCTGGAATGAGATGCAGATCGATATCGTCGGCACCGCGCGCAACGGCGCCGAAGGGATCGATGCGGTGCGCGCGCATGAGCCCGATATTATTTTGTGCGATATCCGCATGCCTGTGATGGACGGTATGGAATTTTTGCGGGAAATCCGTAAAATGGGCGTCGAAGCGGAGGTGCTGATGCTGACGGGCTACCAGGAATTCGAATATGCCCGCATCGCCCTGCAGCACGGGGTGCGGGATTATATTGTGAAGCCGATTAATTATGAAGAGCTGCAGCAGACCGTAGGCAAGCTGGCCGATGAGGTCCGCTCCCGCAAGCAGAAGAAAAAGCAGGAGGAGCGGCGCTGGGGAAAGGTCATCCGCCTTGCCTTTGAGAAAATGCTGTTCGATGTGCTGATGGGCTTCTCATCCGGTCCTTCCCCGCTCGTGATGCAGGAAGGGGACGTTCCGGCCGAGCGGTTGACCTATGCGGTCCTGCTCGTCGATCTGGACGGATATGCCCAGCGTACCGTATCATGGGTAGATAGCGAGCGCAAGCTGTGGAATTTCGCCGTTCGCAATGTGCTTCAGGAGGCCATCCAGGAGGAGGGACTGACCTATGCCGTCCTGCAAATGCGGGAAGGGGAATGGGCGGTTCTTATTCAGTTCGGCCCGGACCGCGCGGAGGCGACGACTTCGCAGATGGTGTGCTGGGCCCAAGATATTCAACAGGCGGTGCGGGAGCATGTCAAGATGACCGTAAGCCTCGCCTGGGATCAGGGTCCGGTGCCGATGGCCGCGCTCTCCCACACATACAAACGGCTGCAGCGCGTGCTCATATGGGCATCGGAAGACGAGCAGCTGCTCTCGGTCGATGAAGGCTCGATGGCCCGCCAAGTCGCGTCGGTCTCGGAATGGCATCTCGTCGAAGAGATCGTGTCCGGGATGAAGCAGAACGACAAGCGCAATGTCGAGCAAGGTCTTCATTCCTTGCAGACGAGTCTGTCCTGCATGTCAGAGCAGTCGATCATGCGGGTCGAGAAATTCCTGCATTATGTCGTCATCCATCTGCTGCGTGAAATGCGGGAACTGGAATTCATCCAGGCGCAGCAGGAGGAGGAAGTGTGGAACAAGCTGCAGCACAGCTTGACCGTGAAGGACTTGATGAACGTCATCACGGACCTGGTCGGCAATACGAAGGAACACGCCATGAACAAGAAATCGGGCGAATTGCTCATGATTTCGGCGAAGGATTACATTCATCGGCATCTGGGCTCCGATATCGGCATCGAGGAGCTCGCCGATTACCTCGGCATCAGCTGCAGCTACTTCAGCATGCTGTTCAAAAATTATTTCGGGGAGACATTCGTTGAATACGTCACAAGACAGCGCATGGAGCTCGCGATGTCGATGCTGCGCATGACGGACAAGAGCATCGCGCAGATCGGCATGCTCGTCGGCTATACCGAGCGCCGGTACTTCTCGAGAGTATTCCAGAAGTATACGGGCATGACTCCTTCCGATTACCGGGAGTCCCGGGTCATGGCCGAATAGAACGCGCGGCGGCATCTGCGCTCCATTTTACGACAGAGAGGATGGAACGAGAGGCATGGGTAAACAGCAACTGACATTGGAACAGAAAATCGGCCAAATGGTCATGTGCGGCTTTCACGGCCCGGTTGTCAACGACAATATCCGCACGCTGATTGAGAAGCATCATGTTGGCGGCATCATTTATTTCCGCCGCAACGTGCAGAGCAAGGAGCAGGTATGCGGGCTGTCCCGGGAGCTGCAGCTCATCTCGCGCAAGCACACCGATATTCCGCTCTTTATCTGTATCGACCAGGAAGGGGGCATGGTCGCCCGCATCGATTGGGACGATATTACGCTCATTCCCGGCAATATGGCGATCGGGGCGGCGCGCAGCGCGGAAGACGCATATGAAGCGGCCCGCATCTGCGGCGAAGAGCTGCTTCATATGGGCATCAATATGAACTTCGCGCCAAGCGTGGACGTGAACAATAATGCCCTGAACCCGGTCATCGGGGTGCGTTCGTACGGCGAGCGCCCGGATCTCGTGGCCGAGCTTGGAGCGGCTCAGATCCGCGGGCTGCAGGAAGCGAACGTCGCGGCGACCGCAAAGCATTTCCCGGGTCATGGCGACACGGCGGTCGATTCCCACCACGGGCTGGCGGCGGTGAATCATGACGAGGAGCGGCTGCTCGCGATCGAGCTGGCGCCGTTCATTCGCGCCATCCGCGAAGGCGTCGATCTGATTATGACGGCCCATGTTATGTTCCCGGCCTTCGAGCCGAATCCGATTCCGGCGACGCTGTCGCGCAACGTGCTGACGAATCTGCTGCGCAAACGGATCGGCTATAACGGCGTCATCGTCACCGATTGTCTGGAGATGCATGCGATTTCAAAAGAATTCGGCATCCCCGAAGGGGCCGTGCGCTCGGTGGAAGCCGGCGCCGATCTGGTGCTAGTGAGCCATACGTACGAAGAGCAGGTCGCGGCGATCGCGGCGCTGGTCGAGGCGGTGCGCAGCGGGCGCATTCCGGAGTCGCAGATCGACGAGTCGGTCGATCGGCTGCTGTCGCTGAAGGCGAAGCGCAGCATGGACGCCCTGCCGGAGGTGACGCCTCGATTCGCGGCCCTGTTCGGTTCCGACGCCTCCAAGGCCGTCGTCGACCGCATCTGCGAGAACAGCATTACGCTGGTCAAAAATGAAGGCGGGTCCATTCCGCTGCGCAAGGAGGAGCCGACGCTCGTCATCTGGCCGGAAGTGCGCCAGCGCACGGAGGTCGATGAGCCGATCGAACAGTCCTACACATTGGCGACCGCGCTCTCGCCTTACGTAGACCATGTGGAGAAATGGCGGATCGGCACGTATCCGGAAGCGGACGAAGTGAAGGCGACCTTGGAGAAGGCCGCATCCTTCAAGCAGATTGTCGTGCTGACCTATAATGCGGTATCCACGCTCCATCCCGGCCAGGTCGAGATTGTACAGGGCCTGATCGGCCGCCCGGATGCGCAGGTTATCGTGGCCTCGACGCGCAATCCGTATGATTTGAACCAGTTCCCGGACGCGCAGGTCTATCTGTGCTGCTACGAGAATCGTCCGGCGACGATGAAGGCGCTGGCGGCCGTGCTGGCAGGCAAGCAGGAAGCGCGCGGCAAGCTGCCGGTCACGATCTCGCCGGAATATCCGTTCGGGCATCAGGCGTAGAATTCTATAACATCGGCAAGGGATTCGGGCCGATGATTGCAACATAAGGCTGTTCCCCAGTCGTCATGGCGGCGGGAACAGCCTTTTTGCTTGCTGCCCGCGCGGTTCGGCCGGAGTGAAAATATCCGATGGATTTATGAGGCCGGATCCGGCTATATTGGAATAAGAATCGTTCCGATTAGGAGAGAAGCTGCGGAGGCCCGTATCGACGTTAAGAAGGCGCGCGCTTTGCTGGAGCATTTCGTGAAGGAGAAGGCAGACGCGCAGTCGTTGAAGGAACTGATTTACGGCAAGCCTTTATAACATCGATGAAAGCATCACTGTGTCAGAAGCAAGGACAGCATCAATGGCATGCGGCAGATAAGGGAGGCGGCCGGATGAGAAATCAGGAACAATATGCAGAGCTGGAGCGGGCGCTGCGGGAGGTAGAGAAGTGGGAACGGGAGCAGAAGGATCTATCCTTCTTCGACAAAATCGGGCGCCTGCCCTTCACATTGCTTGAGCGGTTCACGCCCGCAGGACTCCAGCGCAAAATAGCCGAGCTGCTGGATGAGCTGGGAGCCTACCTGCAAACGGGCGGCAAATATTTGGTTCAGAAAAAGCATGTGCTGAACAAGCTGCAGGCGAAGCGGGCCGAACTGGACCCGGCGGCGGCCGGGCAGCGGGCCGAACCGGATCTTGCGCTCGCCCAATCGCTGCCGCTTGCCATATGCGATGCCGCTGCGGCCGAGGTCATGGAGGTGAACAAGAAGGTGGCGTTCGCCCAAGGAGCGACGACGGGCTTCGGCGGACTGTTCACGCTGGCTGTGGACATCCCGGCCGTGCTCGGCTTGGCCTTGAAGGCTTTGCAGGAGACCGCCATCTGCTACGGCTTCGATCCGGATGATCCGCGCGAGCGGGTCTTCATCGTCAAATGCATGCAGTTCACGACCTCGGATGTCGTGGGCAAGCAGGCGATCCTGAAGGATGTGGCCGATTATGACAATCCCGAACGGGAACGGGCGGGACTGTCGGAGATGCAGGGCTGGCGGGAGACGATGGCTTCCTTCACCGACAGCTTCGGCTGGAAGAAGCTGTTCCAGACGATTCCGATCCTTGGCATGGTATTCGGCTCCTTCAGCAACCGCTCTTTAATCCATGATATGGCGGAGACCGGACAATATTTGTACCGCAAACGGGCCATTCTCGCGCGCCTGCAAGCGGTGAAGAATCAGGCTGCCCCGGAGTAGCCTGTCTTTTTTTGCACGTCCGCTTCGATGCTGCACATGGGTACAGAGCAAGGGGATGGCCAGGGAATCAAAGCGGCCCTTTTATTGAAACCGTTATATTTTTCCAGTATAATGAAGTCTCCTTCAAAATATTGGAACGAGAAGGAGGATTTTAAAGCTGATCGTTTGAAAATTTTTCTATGAATAACGGGGGTGTTGGAATGGCGCGATTTGCAGAGCCGTTTAAAATCAAAATGGTGGAGCCGCTGCGCATCATCTCACGGGAAGAACGGGAGAGGGCGCTGGAACGGGCGGGATACAATCCATTTTTGCTGCGCGGGGATGAAGTGTATATCGATCTGTTGACAGACAGCGGCACGAGCGCGATGAGCGACAACCAATGGGCCGGCATGATGCTGGGCGACGAGTCGTATGCGGGCAGCCGCAACTATTATCATCTGTGCGACACGGTGCAGCACATTACAGGTTATCGGCATGTGATTCCGATGCATCAGGGGCGGGGCGCCGAAAAGGTGCTGTTTCCGCTGCTTATTCAAAAAGGGCAGTATGTCCTGAGCAATTGGCATTTCGATACAACGCGCGCGCATGTCGATCTGGCCGGAGGAATTGCGGTTGATCTTGTAACCGAACAAGCCTATGATACGACGACGCCTTATCCGTTCAAAGGGAACTTCGATACCGATAAGCTGCGCCATGCGATCGCGGAAAAAGGAACGGAAAACATCGCATTTATCCTTATCACCGTGACGAACAACAGCGCTGGCGGCCAGCCGGTCTCCATGGAAAATATTCGCGAGGTATCCGCCATTGCGAAGCAGAACGGGATTCGCGTGTTTTTCGATGCCGCGCGTTATGCGGAGAATGCGTACTTCATCAAGAAGCGCGAGCCAGGCTATGAGGATAAAGAAATCATTGATATCGTCCGTGAAATGTTCTCTTATGGCGAAGGGTTCACGATGAGCGCCAAAAAGGACGGGCTTGTCAATATCGGCGGCTTGCTGGCCTTTAAAAAGGATGAAGCGTTATTTACGCAAGCGCGTTCGATGACGGTGCCGATGGAGGGCTTTCCGACGTACGGCGGCTTGACCGGCCGCGATATGGAAGCGCTTGCCCGCGGGCTGCGCGAAGGCATCGACGAGCAGTATCTTGCTTATCGCATCGGCCAGATCGAATATCTCGGCCGGCGGCTCGAGGAGGGCGGAATCCCTTTTCAGACGCCGACGGGCGGCCATGCCGTATTCGTTGACGCCAAGAAGATGCTGCCGCATATTCCCGCGGCGCAGTTCCCGGCCCAGGTGCTGGCGAATGAGTTATATCTTGAAGCGGGGATACGAGGAGTCGAAATCGGTTCTTTTCTGCTGGGACGTGATGCCGCGACGGGTGAACAGTTGGAGAGCAAGCTTGAATTGCTGCGCTTGACGATTCCGCGCCGCGTCTATACGAATAACCATATGGATGTCATTGCGGATGCCCTGATTGCAATCAAGGACCGGGCAAGCACGTTGAAGGGATTAGAGTTCACGTACGAACCGCCGATATTGCGGCATTTTACTGCGCGTCTTCGGCCGATCAAGACAGAAGTCCCCTCCCGCTGAGCTATCCCGCCCAGCCTGAACAGGGAATGCGAAAGCGGAAGGACACCGTTTACCGAAGGGCATCGAACGGCATCGAATGGTCATGTACGTTGATCGGAGCAGGAGGGGGGCGTCCCCCTCCTTCCCGCTTCGCAAGCAGGGGAGGGGAAGCGGGGAAGGGACCCGTAATGCCCCCGCTATTCGACAGCTTCGACCTCGACGACCGGAATCGCCTCGACCTCGCCGCCGATATATACGTTCGTATAGTTGTTGAAAACGCCGATGACCGTAACCGGGCCTTCCTGGAAGGAGAAAGCGCCCTGCAGCAGAACATAGCTGTCTCCCATGCGGGCGTAGGATCCTTCTTGGCTGACCGCGGCGATCTCGCAGGTGAAGCGGACCTTCTCGCCCGGATGCTCCGGCAGCTGCTCCACGCGGATATCGGCATAATCCACATCCTGAACGAGCCCTGCAAATTGATAACTGCCGCCTTGCAGCACATAGCGGGCCGTCCTGCCTTCGGCTCCCGCCTCGTTCGGGCTCTTCACCAGCAAGGCGCCATCCGCCCCGACCTCGTAGCCGTCCGCCTCGAACGCGAACAGCGGCTGCAGCCGGTTGCTCGCGGCGGCGTAGGCGATGTACGAGGCCGCGCGCGCATCGGATTCGGCTTCGACGAGCAGGACTGGCTGACCGCCGGCGCTCAGCCGGTCCTCGACGGTCAGGCTGCGCACGGCGTCCCGGATCGGGAGCGGCTGGCTGCGCAGCACCGTCGGCCGCGATTCGCCGTCCCAAGCCGCATAGTACACGCGCCGCTCCGAATCGATCGCCAGGGCGTATACTTTGGCGCCGAACCGGTCCCGGCCGCCGCTGACGAGCGGATAGTCCCCATCCGGCAGCAGACGGGACGGATCCGCCGCGGCCCAGGCGATGCGGACGGCCTCGATGTTCGCGGACGTGTCGCGGAAGCCGGCCAGCGCCTCATAGAGGCCGATCGCCGCTTCGTACTCCCCGGCCTCCACATGGCGGTCCGCCTTCCGCATCCAGTTCTCCATCTCGCGCTCCAGATAGCCGCTTAGCCGTGACGGGATGCCGGAAGCGTCCACATAGGCCGCAATGGCGGAAGCGTGAAGGGCGAACGCCTTCGCATTGTTCTGCTCGACATCCTTCCGCAGCATCGCCTCGGCAAGCTCCTCCGATTTGCTCTGCAGCCATGCGGCCTCGATGTCAAGCTTCCGGTACGCTTCGCGCATGGCCAGCACCTCGTCCAGCATAAGCCGGAACTCTCCTTGACCGGCCAGGCGGGCCAGCTTGGCTTCGTCATGGGCTCGGAACAGGCGCGTCAATTGCTCGGCCTTCTCGTCCGCCCCGCCGAAGAGCGAGGCCGGAATGGCCAGCAGATTCGCCTTGAACGATTCATCGCCTCCGTCCTCCCTCTTGCCGTCCTCCAGCTCCGCCTCGAAATGAGCCTTGAACCGGCCGAAATGCTCCTGCATCCGGTCTGCGGCCCGCATGGAGGCCAGCATGTCCTTGAACTCAGCGGCATACGAGCCGCCCGACTTCAAATAAGTCGAACGCAATTGCTGATAACGGCTATGTATCTTCAAGAACGCATCGAAGCGAAGCGATGCCGCCGCGGCGTCCGCCTCGGACATCACCTCGTTCAGTTGGCGCTTCATCTCGGTAATCGGCGCCAGCTCGCGCAGTCGCTCGGCAAGCTTGTCTTCTTCATAGCGAATCGAGCGGTTGTTCCGGGCCTCACGGTACGCTTCTTCCGCGGCGACGAGATCATGAGCGGCATATAGCCGGTCCGCCTCCTTGACGGCATCGATTTTCTCAATAATATGCATCCCCTTGAATCCAATCATTACCACCGCGGCGGCGCATAACAAGATCAACAAATTCCGCGGGTTGATGACGTCTCGGATCGTCATATACATCAGCCTCTCCCGGCCGAGTCCTGAAAGTCAGGATCCCATTCGTATTTCTCGCGCACAATCCGGTTCACCTCGTCGGCGACGCGGTCCCAATTCTCGTGCGGGTGCTGCCGGATCATCCGGTTCAGCCGGAGCAAGCGCTCCTTCGGCAGACGATGGGCGTAGCGCCGGACCAATCCGGGATAGGCGAGCACGTACCGTTTCATGCGCACGGCCGCGCCAGCCACGCCCGCCAGAATCTCCTGGCCGTTGTCCAGGCCGAGAATTTCCGGCTCGTAATGAATGACGTACTGGAACGTGCGGTCCTTAATCAGATCCCGCTTGATTTTGGCGATCTCGCCGATGTAATCGGCCAGCAGCGGATCATATTGCTGCAGCAGAAGCGGCTCCAGCTCCAGCTCCATATCTTTGCGCAGCGCGAAGTAATGAAGCAGCGCCAACTGCTGCAGCCGAATCGTATCGTTGCGGATCAGCGGCCGCAGCTCGCGAAGCAGCTCGTAGGTGAGCTGCTTGTCTTCATCCCAATGCGAGAAGGCATGCTCCCAGTCGCGGTAGATGTCCTGGGCCAGCTGTTCCTCCTCGCGCTGCAGCAGCTGGTCCAGCTCGCGGCTGGCTTCGGCGGACATCGCCTTCCGCTGGACGAACCAGAGGAGGCCGATCAGGAGGATGGACGCCGCAGCGCAGAGCGCCATCTGCCCGAATGTATCGCTCAGCAGGATGCCGATGAGCCCGAGCAGCAGCGCGAACAGCCGCTTCGTCTGCATCGATCGTCTCACCCGAGAGGCAGCATGCCGTTCGATCGGGCGCAGCGAGGCTTTGCCGCAGACAGGGCACACTTCTTCCTCCAGCGCGGTGAACGCCTGGCACGAGGCGCATCGATGCACGAGATGATAGAGCTGCTTCGGCTTGCGGTACGGTCTGAAATAGACAGGTATTTTTTTCATGGCGTTCTCCCGCTCTCGCCGTTCACGATGGAGACAAGCCGGGCGTCAATATCCGCCGGCGCAGGCGTCGACTTCCGCCGAACCCAATAGAGGACGGCCTGGCTGGCGACAAAGAGAAACAAAACTGCGATGCAACCGTATGCTAACATAGAGAGTCCCTTCCTTTAACTGCAAACTAGAGTAACTAGAGTAATAGGATACGCTCCGCAACCCGCAGCAAGCAAGCTATCCAGGCGGCGTGTCCTTGTATCGTATACTGATTAGACAAATTCGACAACGATATCCTTCATTCCGATGACCTTGTCCCTATTGCATTGTGTCGAATGAGGTTGAACTTTACAGTCACTGATTATATCATAATGACAGATCGGTGGTAGAATCAGTAAATATATTGTCATATCAGACAATATCGTGGCTGGGAAGCAAAGGAAATTCAGAAAATTTTCATCTAATCTTAAGAACTATAAGGTATAACAATATAGTGCCGTCTTCCGTGGCGCTTGAGTGCCTGCCATTAACCTATCATTTTATGATAAAGGAGTACAACTATGCTTCGGAGAAAATTAGCTGCTTACATGATGCTGTTCACTCTGGCATTCGGCTTGCTGCCCTTGCTCGGCAAGATGCCCGCGGCGCAGGCTGCCCAGGCGGCCTCGAAGATCGATGCCATGCTTGTCATCGATGTGAGCAATTCGATGGATACGAGCGATAAAGACAAGATCGGGAACGAAGCGATGAAGATGTTCGTCGATATGCTGTCTTCCTCGGGAGACAAAGTCGGCATCGTCGCTTATACCGATAAAATCGAACGCGAGAAAGCGCTGCTGGAGATCCGGTCCCAGGCGGACAAGGAGGATCTAAAGCAGTTCATCGACCAATTGAGCCGCGGGCCCTATACCGACATCGCGGTCGGGATGAAGGAAGCCGTCAAGGTGCTGCAGCAGGGAGCCGACCCGGCCCATGAGCCGATGATCGTGCTGCTGGCCGACGGCAACAACTATTTGAACAAGAACGGCAGCCGCACGCAGGAGGAGTCGGATCGGGAGCTGAACGCGGCGGTAGAAGAAGCGAAGCAAAAGGGCATCCCGATCTATACGATCGGGCTGAACGCCGACGGTCAGCTCAACAAGGAAGCGTTGGCGGAATTGTCGAAGCGGACGAACGGCAAATCGTTCGTCACATCGTCCGCGGACGATCTGCCGCAAATTTTGAGCGAAATATTCGCCAGCCATCAGAAGCTGAAAATCGTTCCGGTCCAGTCGATCACCGGGAACGGGAGCTATCAGGACGTGACGGTGAACGTGCCGAACGCGAACGTCATGGAGGCGAATATTTCCATTATGTCCTCCAAGCCGGTCGAGCTGAAGCTGTACGACCCGTCCGGCAAAGAGGTCGCGATTCCTTCGGATGACGTCCAGCTGTCCCGTTCGAAGAGCTATTCCCTCCTCAAGCTGCTTCAACCGGGCCAGGGGGACTGGAAGCTGCAGGTCAAGGGGGCGGACAAGGACAAGATCGATATTAACCTCGTCTTCAACTACGATCTGGAGCTTACGATGGATCCGATTCCGGCCAAAACGTATAAAAAAGGCGATAAAATCAAAATCGGGGCCTACTTGACCAGCAATGGCCAGCAGCTGCAGAACGATGCGCTGTACCGGAACATGAGCGCCGTGCTGAATGTCAAGGACCTTGATACCGGCGATACGGCCGATCTGCCCCTCGCTCTGGCGGGAGACCGCTTCGAAGGGGAATTCGAGGTAAAGGACAAGCATGATTACGAGATCAAAGTTAGAGCCGAGGAGAAGAGCTTCTACCGGGAGACGGAGCCGGTCAAGGTAAGCGCCAAGCCGGCGGGCGCCGGATCGACCGCTCAAGCGGGGGCAGGCGAAGGAGAGGCGGACAAGCCGTTCCCGATGTGGATCGTGTACGCGGCCATCGGCCTGATTGTCCTCGCGCTGGCCGCCGGGTTCCTGATTGCGGCATGGAAGAAGGCGAACCGCGGCTTCGTCGGGCAGATGGTCATCGAGATCCGCGATGAGAATACGGGAGAGAAGACCTACCCGCAATATAAAAAACTGACCGCCTTCAAGGGCAAATTTACGCTCCACCAGCTCCTGCAGTTGGCGCCTGAGTTCAAGGAGACCGAGAAGATGGTCTTTATGCCGGGCAAGAACGACCGCATCCTGCTCAAGAACGGCTCGGCCGGAACGGTTGAGAAATCGGGCCGCGCCGTCGATGCGAGCAGAGGGCTGGAGCTGAAGAGCGGCGATCGGATTACGGTGCCGCTGCAGCAGGTGGATAAGACGGTCTGGATCGAATATATCGTGTAGAACCGTTCCGCACGCCCGTATTGAACTTGAACCTATAGGGAGGAACATCCATTTATGAAACCAATCGTCAGAGAGCATATTCAGCAATTGGACGTATCGCTGGGCGGAGGAATCGTCAGCGATAAGATCCGCGTCGACACGATCGACAATCCGATTCTGATTATCGGCCTAGGAGGGACCGGCATCGACGCGCTGCTGCGCTTGAAGTATCAGATCAACCGCCGCTTCAAGCTGCCGGAGGATCCGATCTCGAAGAAGAAGCGCGAGAAGCCGGACAATGTGGAGTTCCTGGCCTTCGAGACGAACGAACAGGATCGCAACAAAAAATACCGCGGCATCGGACTCGATCCGCTCAATGAATTCGTGCTGCTGTCGAACGCCGAGATCGGCGGGCTGCTTCAGAACCGCAGCATCCTGGAGCCGTACATTACCGAGTGGCTGTCCCCCGAGCTGAGCATCACCGACGGAATGAACGGCGCCGCCGGCGTGCGCCAGGCGGGACGCCTGCTGCTGTTCACCAAGATCAATCAGGTCGTGCAGGCGATCGACAAGAAGATTAAGACGCTGTCCGTCGGCACGAACAAGAAGCTGATGGTGTTTCTGCTGTCCGGCTTGTCCGGGGGAACCGGAAGCGGCTGCTTCCTGGACATCGCCTACATCGTGCGGGGCATTATCGAGCGGGATTACGGCTCGGCGGGCATCGACCGCGTCAATACGCTCGGCTATCTGTTCACGCCGGACGTGAACCTGTCGAACAAGAGCCTGAGCGAGCATACGCGCGAATATATCAAGAAGAACGGCTATGCCGCGCTCAAGGAGCTCGATTACTGGATGAACGTCGACAGCCGCGGCGAGCGCTTCCGGCAGAAATACGGCAACATTTTGACGGTCAATTCCCCGCTGCCGCCATTCAACCTGTGCCATCTGATCTCGGCCACGAACACGGAAGGGAATCTGCTGGAGAACGCCTACGACTACTGCATGAACGTGACGGCCGAGAACATCACGAACTTCATGGCAAGCGAGGAGAAGCAGTCGGGCGAGGAATTCGCGATTCACGATTACATCAGCAACATCCGCACGAATATCGCCCAGATGAACCGGGCGTATCCGGCCAATTATGAATACAACATCATCGGCGCTTCGTCGGCCGTCCTGCCGATCGAAGAGATGACGACCTATCTCGGGTACCGTCTGTTCCAGAAGATGGAGAAGATGTTCCAGAAGGCGCCGAGCCAGGAGGAGGTCGAGAAGTTCGCCCGCAAGCTGGGCGTCGATCTCGACACGATGGTGAAGACGTTCGAATCGCGCGTGCCCGAGCCGCTGCCGGGCTACGAGAACAGCGAGCGCCTGAGCTATAACAATGTCATCAAAATGCAAGTCGTCAATATGGATACGGAGCTGGAGCAGACGTTCTTGGCGCGGGCGCGCGAGGAATACATCAAGGCGAAGAAGCAGCTTCCCGGCGAGATCGTCGGCAGCTTCACCGATCAGATCCGGCGGATGTTCCTTCATCCGGAGCAGGGGCCATTCTATGTGTCCCGTCTTATCTACACGGAGAAGGGCTTCTGCCTGCTGAAAATGCTGCTCTCCTACATCGAGACGCTGCGCGAGAATCTGCATCATATTCCGCGCGATATCGAAGCGGCGCAGGAACAGGCGAACGAGCGTCTCGGCGATGCGAAGAGCGCCTTTCTTTCCAAGGACAAAAAGAAAAATATGTACATCGAAGCCAAAATCCAGGAATATTGGCTGCATGCCGATGTGGAGCGCACCGAGCAGATGATCGAATTCTATGAGGATCTGTATCAGCTGCTGAACCAGGAGAACAACCGCATTTATAGCGTATTTACGGAAATATTGAACGCGCTCAACTCGATCTTCGAAAAGAACGGCGACATTCTGATCAACGGCGAGGAGCAGGCCGACCACAAAGGGAACCGGACCTACTACTGGAACATTGTCAGCGTGCCGGATATCTCGAAAGTCATCAGCAACATCATGGATCAGAAGGAAGTCGACGACCTGATCCGCGACTTCTCGCTGGAGCTGCTGAATCACTCGAACCAGTGGATCAAGGAGCAGGAGCTCGATATCGTCAGCTCGATCTCGGACTTCCTCTCGGACAAGTTCGGCGATCTGATTACGCAATCGATGGAGGAATTCCTCGTCATGAAATTCGGCAACGACGAGTCGATCGACAAGTTCGTCGAGCGGCAGATCGCGAGCAAGCTGGACGACGAGGCGGTTCCGGTGTTCCATCTGAGCAACAGCTCGGGCAATTTGCATTTTCCGCGCTGGGGCTTCGTATCGGTGCCTGTCAAGGCGCCGAGCATTCTCAAAGGGATCCGCAATTATCAGAACAATGCGGTCGGCAAGTCGAACTTCACCGTCAAGGAGAGCGAGGTGAAGAACCGCATCTTCTGGCTGAATACGCATAACGGGGTGCCCCTCTTCGTCTATACGCCGCTCAAAGTATATGAGGAGAGCTACGAGCGCACGATTCTCGACAAGGAAGGCATCGGCCGCCATCTCGTGCAGACCGACAAGGCGAACTGGACTTATCTTCCTTCCCCGATTCCGGAGCAAGCGTGGGGAGATACGTACCGGAACGAACGGGTGCAGAATTACAATGCCCGCGTCCGCGCCGAGTTCGAGCGGGGATCGCGCTTCAAGACCGTCATCGAGAAGGGGATGGACGAGAATACGAGCAACCGCTATGCGGTCGTCTTCACGAAGCCGTTCAACCTTGATGAGATGCTGAAAGGCTACGATCTGCAGCTCCAGGCCGCGAAGCCGAATCTCGGGGAAGTGAAGCGAGCTTACCTGGATCTGAAGCGGCTGCTGGAAGAAGGTCTGGAGCCGGTGGAGACCAAAGATATTTTCGGCAGCATCAACGAGGGGCTGGCGAAGGAGAATCTGATCCGTTCGCCGGAGCTAATCGCGCGGCTGCGCGAGGAGCTGGCCAAGTACGAAGCGATCGAGGCGAAGGTGGCGGAGTTCGACCAGATCCTCAATCAGCATCAGGATGAGGACAAGTGGCAGGATCAATTCATCGAAGCGCTCTACACCGGAACGATCTGCAAAAAAGGCGCGCTTTACGTCTATGACCGCGATGAGGAAGAGGAAGCGTGGGAGCCGTTCGCCAATCTGATGAAGAGCCGGGATTATGTCGAATACGAGGTATACGAGCATTTCCGCGGCCTGGATGAGAAGCATCGCGGGACGCTGCTGCGCAAATCGGCCCGCCGCGCCGCCGAGATGACGGCGACGGAGGATGTCGCTCCGCTGCTGGCGAAGCTGGATGAGCTGTATGCCGCGTTCCTGGAAGCGCGCGAACGGCTGGAATACGAAAAAATCGAGCTGGCGAACGGCGAGGATGCGTACCAGTTCTACAAGCAGTTGACGACCAAGCTGAACGCCATTCGGAGAAAGTTGAAATAAGATGATGACGCACACCATGGTGGAAAGGTTCGCAACCGAATATGCGCGCGACGAGGACCGGCTCACCGGCCGGGACGACAATCAGAGCAGCATTCACTATCCGACGGTGTTCCTCTTTATCGGCGAGAAGGCGGGGGACGCCATCGAGCCGATGATCCGGATCAACGACCGGAAATGGGATAACAGCGCCGGCGTCATGTATGTGCATGCCACGGCCCGGGTCCAAGGCGCGGAAGCTTCCGGCGCTGACGCGGACGGTTCAGCCGCCCGCGGCGCCGCTTCCGCCCGGGATGGGGCGGAACCCGGCGGCAGAGTCGCCCGGCTCGCGCTTCCGCTCGGCGGCAGCGGCGGGAGCGACAGCCGCAAGACGATGCGCCGCGATGCGCACCGCCAGTTCTATGAGGAGAAGAGCGGCCTGCTTGAGCTGAACCGCACCTTGCGGAAGGTGAGCGGCGATATCGCGGAGTACGGCCGCCTCTATGCCTCCTTCGATCGGATTCATCTGGCAGTCATTACGCGGGCCGATGATCCGCTCAATGTGCTGGTGCCGGAAATTACGCTGCTGGCGGAAGCGATTTTCCAGCAGTCGTTCAAGTCGGTGCAGACGGACTTATACGCGCTGATCAGCGAGCGGGAGCAGGCGGAAGCCTTCGGCTATGCCAGCTCGGCGGGAGTCGCGTTCCTGCGCGAGCTTGATTATATGCAGAGTCCGGACTATTCGTTCTCGGCCCCCCTGCATGTGACGGAAGACGGGATTGCGATCGAGGTGACGCATCCCGCTTCGCCGCTATTCGATCTCGTCTATGTGCTGACGGATAAAAATGAACGCGGCATGTCGTCCTTCGACGAGGAAGACAATTACGAGATCATTTGCCATATGAACCTGTTGAAAAACCGGAAGCGGACCGACTCGGCCGGGGCGCATGGAATGGACAACTACAACAACACCTCCCTGCGCAACAATCTGATGACCGAATCCGGCCGGATCGGGTTCGTCTCGGCGGGATTCTCGAAGGTGAAGCGCCCGAATCATTCGATAGCGCTCGCCGTGCTGTACCATTTCTGCCGGGAGCTGACGGAGCGGATGAAGGGCGGACCCGAACGGACGGCGGCGGAGAAGCTGGCCTGGTTCGGGCTGGACCCGGAAGCGATCGAGGCCCGGGTCGATCAAGCGGTTCCGGATGAGGAGCGGCTCGGCGACATGAACGGCATCATGACGCATGGCGTCAGCTTCGGCCAATTGAAGCGCATGACGCTGCGCGAAGCCGAGGAAGCGCTGTTCGGCAGCGGATGCATCGCTTTTTTCCGGGATAATTATGAGCGGGCCGCGGAGAGCGCGATCCGGCAGCTTCCGGATGACGAGCTGCAATATACGGTCCGGCAGCGTCTGGCCGCCCAGGCGGATACCGGCTTCTATCAGGTGTACGCCTGGACGAACGAGGCGGAGGAAGCGGACAGCGTCTGGCCGCTTCTGCACGGCCGCATCCGCGAGGCGGGAAGAGCGCTCGAAGCGGCGCGGGCGGAGCTGGAGCAGAAGTACGGCGAGACGGTGGAGGAGCAATCGTTCCAGCGGCTGCCGCTGATGGACAAGCATAATGTGCGCAGCTTCATCCGCTCCTTCTTCGACACCGTGTACCGCCAGAAGCTGGAGGTGCTGCGGCTGGAGACGGAGCTGCGGCTGTACCGGAAATACGAAGCGGAGCTGGAGCGGCTGCATACGATCTACAAGCAGTACGTGCAGCAGATGGAGTCGCTGGAGCGGACGCTTCGGGAAGCTGCTCTCGCCAGCATCCGCCAGGCCGATGACTATATCGGCCAAAATATTATGGAATATTACGAACGGGTGACGGCGGACGTCATGCGGGACATCGAGGCGAAGCGGGGGCCGGGCGCCTTCGGCGAAGAGCGGTATATGGGCAGCGTCTCCGGCCTGCTGGAGCAGGGAACGGACGCGTTGGCCGCACGGATGTGCGAGGTGTGCCGGGCTCATATTTTGACGGCGGCTCCGTTCAAGCAGACGTTCGAGGAAGAGCTGCTGCGGCGGGCGAACGTGACGATCGACTACAGCAACCAGGAGGTGCTGTCGCGGGACGAGCTGTTCAAGAAGCTGTACCGGACGCTGGAGGAGCATGCCGGCATTCATATCCGGCTGCTCGATTATACGCATAAGCACCGTTACGAGGAGAAATATTTCTTCGGCGACGCGACGAGCGAATTTATGCGGTATGCGCTGAACGAGGAGGAGACGTCCCGCATCTACAAGCTCGGCTGCGTGCATGAGAAGCGAAGCAGCGGGGTGGAGAAGCTGAACATCATGGGCGGCTTCCGCGTCGAGGATCTCATGTATTACCGGAACGGCAAAATGTACTATGAGAGCTATATGCAGAACGGGTATTCATTCCATGGCATCGATCCCGAACGGCTGCCGCCTGTCCGTTAAACCGGTATGCCGGTTGAATGTACGCCGGGAGGCGTAGGGGACAGCGGCCGTGCAAGGCGGGGTTCTGTACGGACAACGGCCGTTCCCGGGTCAGCGGGGAAACCGAAGGCTTGCCGCACGGAAGGACAACGGATGGACCGCCGCGTCGTAAGCGTCTGACCGGACGATGCCGGGGCCACGTATTCTATGTGAGAGGATGCTATATTTATGCAGCGAAAAGTGAATTGGCTCATGGTGGTGTTCAGCCTGATCGGCGGCGCCGTCGGCTGGGCCGCCGGGGAGTGGCTGCTGGGCCGCCTGTTCGGCGAATGGCCGGATGTCGTGGTGACCGGGCTTTACTTCGGGGTTATCGCCCTATTCATCGGCCTGGCCTGCCTGACGGCCGAGATGATCTCGCCCCGGCTGAATGGCCCATCGTGGCGGCAGCGGTATGCGGGCACATCCTGGCTGGTGCTCGTGCCCGCGACGCTCGTCATGCTGTTCATCGCGGGCCTGGCGCTGGAAGCGGTGTACCAGATCGAAGCGGGCGGCGTGAAGACAGTCAAAAATATCGTGCTTGTGATCGACAATTCCGGCAGCATGGAGCAGACGGATCCGAACCAGGATCGGTATGAAGCGGCCAAGCGGATGATCGAAGAGATGGATCGGGACAAGCGGGTAGCTGTGTTTGTATTTAACGACAGCGTGGACCTGCTTCAGCCTTTCGTGCAAGTGAAGGATCAGGCTGTCAAGGATGAGCTGTTCGCCAAGATCGATGCGCTGCAGCCGACACAGGGCGGTACGGATATCGGCCTGTCTCTATCCGAAGCGATGAAGCATATCAAGGATAATCAGGATGATTCGCGCGGCACGATGGTCGTCCTGCTGTCGGACGGCTTCAGCGAAGTGAATACGAACGAAGCGCTCGCCGATTATAAGGCGCAGCATATCGCCGTTCACACGATTGGCCTCAGTCTGGTCGAGGCGGAAGGCTCGGGCCTCCTGCGCCGGATCGCGGACGAGACCGGCGGCCAATACTACGATGTGTCCAAAGCGAACGAGCTGTCGTTCATCTTCGAGAAGATTTACAGCAGCATCGGCGATCGGACACTGGTGACGGAGCGTTCCGGGCCGCTTCAAGACAGCGGCTATTATATGGCGCTGCATGTCATCGCCTTGGTACTTATCGGAACGGCGCTCGGCTTGTCGCTCGGCCTCGTGTTCGACAACCGCTATCTCGCCAAGACCTTCGCCATCGGCGGCGCGGCGGCGGGGCTGCTTGCCGGTCTCCTGCTGGAGGCCGGCCTGTCCGGACGTCCGCTGACGGACGGAGCCGTGCGCTTGGGCGCCGATCTGGTGCTGGCGGGGATCATCGCGCTGTTCCCGCTGGTCGTGCCTGTGCAGGAGAACCTGCGGCAGCGGGAAGGCCGCCGGCGGAGAGGAACGGCGGACAGTGAAGGCAGCAGCCTGTCCGGACGGCATGCCGATCGGAGCAGCCGCGGATTCTAGTGTGGGGAGGCCATGACAGATGCATTATACGGAAGCGGGTCCGGAGACGCCGGTCATCCGCGGACTGACACATAGTATTGACGAAGAGCGGTGTACGCTGCGCTGGCTGTGGCCCGATGCGATCCAGGCCGTCTATGTGCACAAGGCGGCTGCGGATCGCCCGGCGGCCGAGCGTCCGCCGGCCGCGGAGCTGAAGTTGTATACGAGAGACGAGTATAAAGCCAACAACGGATACCATGACCGGATTGAAGGGATCGGGCGGCTTGTCTATACGGTCTACGCCTGTCTGCCGCAGGAGGACGGACAGCGGCAGCTCGTCATCCAGCCGGACGGCGGGAACCGGATCGCGCTGAGCACCGGCCGGGCGAGAATCTATTACTCTGTCCGCTATAAAGGCGGCTGGTTCAAAAAATTCAAAACGGCGCAAATCCAGGTGACGGCAGAGGTGCCGCTGCCTGCGGAGGCGCTGTGCTATGTGAAGAAGCATGGCGGCTCTCCCGCCGGCAAAGACTACGGAACGGTCTACCCGTTCGTCGAGCCGTTCGCCCCGGGACGGAACGTGCTGCCGGAGATCGAGATCGGGAAGGACGATTACATTCGGCTCTTCTTCACCGACGGCCGCCAATACGGCCAGCTGTATGAGCTGATACCGGAATGAGGAGGGGAAGACATTGGGGATTTTTGATTTTCTGAAGCGCAAGCCGCAGCCGGCGCAACAGCCGCCGTTCTATGATATCGTATGCCCCTACTGCTTCAGCAAATTCTCGCCCGAGGAGGTCGTGTTCCGCGCGGCGCATCACCGCGAGGATGACGAGAATTATGCGCTGCAGGAGGATGAGAAGCTGAACAAATACCGGGACCGCTTCGGCCTGGATACGGTCTATGATATGGAGGCGGTCATCGATCCGCGCGATATTCCCGAAGAGCATCATCTGTATTCGGATAACGTGCTTATCGGGCTGAACGACCGCTATGGCGTCGTCACGCGCAGAAGGCTGTGTCCGCACTGCCATAATGAGCTGCCGGTGACGGCAGGGAAGGTGCCGAACAATATCATTTCCATTATCGGGGCTTCCCAGGTCGGCAAATCGGTCTACATGACCTCGCTGATCCATACGCTCCAGCATGCGACGGCCGATCATTTCGATGCCGCCTGCATGCCGCTCAACGCGGAGATCAGCCGCAAGTTCCGCACGATGTACGAGGAGCCGCTGTTCGAGCGCGGCGATCTGCTCGCGTCGACGCAGAAGGAGAAGATGCAGGAGCCGTTCATCTTTCAATTCGTCTTCAAGGATGAGACGAAGCCGCCGCTCACGCTGGTCTTTTTTGATGTCGCGGGGGAAGGGATGGTCGATCAGGATTATCTCGGCCTGCACGGCCAGCATATCAAAAATTCGGCCGGCATTCTGTTCATGATCGATCCGCTGCAAATTCGATCGATTCGTGAAAAAATCCGCATGCAATACGGAGGAGCTTCCGACGATTGGGTGCCGCAATACGACGAGCCGCGCGATGTCGTGCTGACGCTGTTCGGCGACTTCATCGCTTACCAGGATAAGAACAAGACCGACATTCCGACGGCGGTCGTGCTGACGAAGAGCGACATGCTGCATGCGTTGAAGGATGAGGATGGCGACTATATCAAGTCGAACAGCAACATTTTCCATAATATGGTTCATCGCAAGTATCTCGATTTGACGGAGTTCCATAATATCGACGGCGAGATACGGCGCTTCATCGAGAAGGTGGATCGTCCGTTCAAAGGAACGATGGATGTCTATTTCTCTAATACGGCCTATTTCGCCGTGTCGGCATTGGGCAGCAACCCGGTCAATCAGAAGCTGCAGGGGGTTGTCAGTCCGATCCGGGTAGATGAGCCGTTCATCTGGCTGTTGTATCAATTGAATTATATCGAGGGGAGAGAGCAGCATTGACATCGAACAGACCCTCTCGCATCCAGCAGCAAATGTATACGCGGGAGCGGCGCGGCATTTTCCGCTCCAATGAAGGCTTTGACACGATCGCGGCCTCCTCAGGTCTTGATCCCGGGTTTATCAAAAAAGTGCTGCATCCGTTCTGCGTCTATGACGCACCGGCGGAGCTGGCCTCGCGCGGGGAGAAGGACGAAGCGCGCTATCCGCAAGCGCTGCACCTGTTCCACGCCGATATGGGACAGCTCGTCCTCGGGCGCAGCATCTATCAGGCGGCGGATTTCACGGGCTTGCGCAGCGCCTTCTTCACCCACAACTATATCGTGCCCGCCGAACGGGCGGCCGAAGCGGTGAAGGACTATCCATCGCTGCTGAACGCGGACTTCGCCGGCAGCTATGATATCGAGCAGGGCACGGAGCTGCCCGAACTGGAGCGGATTCCGGCCGCGGCGGAAGCGGGCCGTCCAGCTTCGCCGACCAATCTGCTCGCCAGTCTCGGCATCGACGAGAAGATGTTCAAGCAGCTCCTGTTCGCCGTCATGTCGTCCGTTGTCACGAGACGCAAAGTGTTCGTCGCGCTCGATGTCGCGGCGGAGGAGTTGTCGGAGACCGCTTTGCAGTTGGTCGGCGTGCTGTACGGCAGTCTGCCGTATGCTTATCGCCGCGCGCTTGGCTTCCTGACTTTCTCGAAGGAGCCGCTGAACCGGAAGGGGATTCATCTGACGTTCGTGGAGCAAGGAAGCTTGCGCCCGAATGATCGGAACATCGACAAGGATTATACCTTCGATCTTGCGTCGAAGCGGGTGACGAATGTCGATCTCGACCTGGGGAAGCAGCCTTACTTGAGCTTCGCCTGGAGCAATCTGGAGCAGCCGGAGCGAGCGGAAGCCTTCTTTGCCTTCGCGGAGCAGATGCTGGAGGGCATGGACACGCAGCGGCATACCGCGATCGCGAGCTGCCATGAACTGGCTGTCTTGTTCCAGATTGAAGAAGGCAGCGATTCTCTATATATGCAGAACCGGGTCGGCGCGCTGCGCTCGATGCTCGATTACTTGACGCCGGAAGGGGCTGTGCAGTCGAAGCAGCGGCTGGCGGAGCTATTCCGCGGGTGCTTCCAGCGCGAGTATGAACGGGTCAAGCAGGGAGAGATTCCCGATCCGTCTATCGTAAAATGTTTTATGGAATATGAGGCCCTTGCCGGAGCGGCGCTCGGCAGCGATCTGATCGGGTATTTGATCCGGAGCTTGCATGAAGCCCATCAGGGGAAGGGCAGCGATCGAATGGAAGCCTATTATGCGCTCATCGAGGGGAGCGACAGCGTCAGCCGGACCTTTTTTGAGACGCTGCTGCGGGGCGGCAAGACGGTAGACCTCTTCTTTCCGTATATACGGCAGAAGTTCCAGGAGACCGTACGGGCCGAGGAGCTCGTGAAGCTGGCTCTTCATTGGTCCAGCCGGCACCCGGTACTGCTGCGCAAGGCCGAGTTCACCGAGCTCGCCGCCGGGCAGCTCGCCGAGAAGCTGCGGCATGATGCGGAGCCGGTGTCCGCCGTGAACGCGGTGCTGGACACGGGCGATCGCCTGCTCGCGGAGAAGGGGCGGCCCGCCGAAGATATGCTGCTCTTTATGGAGCAGTTGTCGTATGCGGCGAATGTGTTCCTGCTGACGGAGCTGAATCTTGAGCAGACGCGCCAGGAAGCGTTCCTGCAGATCGGATTCCTGGCGCATCCGGACGAGGTGAGGGAATGGGCCGCCCGCTATCCGCCTCAGGTGCAGTCCACGGCAAATGTCATGCTGTCTGCCTACCGATGGTTCCGCGACGACGAGCCGGATGAATCGATTTTCGACGGCTTATCGCCTGCCGAGCTGGATCGGCTGCAGCAGCTTGGGCGCCGCTGGCTGCAGAAGGATCTGGGGCCGTCCCGGTTCGGCAAGCTGGTGCTGGCGTTCTGCCGGGATGCCGACAAAGCCTTGATCGAATATGGAGCGCTGCTCCATTATTTGCATCAGCATGCGCCGGACCGGGAGACCGTCTATCAGTTCATGAACTGGTCCGAGAAGCAGCGCTTCTTCTCGCGAGGAAGGAAGCTTGAGCCGGGATATGCCGCGGCAGTGGTCGCTTATTTCAAAAAATACGACCAGGATGCGTTCAAAAACCGGACGAACCGCAAGCTCTATTTCGAGCAGGCGGGCGCTCCGCTTCAGGCCGTATACGACAAGGCCCGCAGCGAGCTGTCGCCGCCCATCGTCAGATGGCTGCGGCGCAACCGGCAAGCGATGGTATGGTTCGCGGCCATTATCCTGGTCATCGGCGGCATTGCCGGCGGATTGGCGGCCTCCGGCATCTTCGACAGCGGCAAGCCCGCGGTGGCGGATCACACCGCGTCCGAGCCGGAGCCGCCTCGGCCAGAGGAGCAGGCGACTAAGCTCGAACCGCAAGTCTACGCGAGACAAGTCGAGGATTTCGTGGACGGCGAATTGAAGGCGACGACCGAGCTTGTGTTCGAGTTCGGGACGGAGGCGGAATGCGCCGCATTTCAGGCAGGCGCGATTACATTGAAGCTGGAGGGCGGCGCCGAGCAGACGTATACGGATCGTTCCGTGCAGCATCTCTGCTCTTCGGGGGCCGGTGCGGAAGGCACGCCGCCGGACGGCTCTGCCGGAGCAGGAAGCGGCTCCGGCGGATCAGCGGGCTCGCGGGATGCAAGCGGCGCCGATTCTTCCGCCACAAGCGCCGGGCAACAGGATCAGAACGGCGGCGGGAGAGGAGAAGCAGGCGATTCTTCGGTGAGCAAGGCAGGCTTGCCGGGAGAAGGGGACAGCGCGCAGCCGGACGCGGCGGCGGGAGAGAGCTCTCAAGGAGACACGTCACCGGGAGACACGTCACCGGGAGATACGTCACCGGGAGACACGCCAACGGGGGATGCGGCACCGGGAGATACGCCGCCGGCACCGCCAGCCGGAGGCGCAAATGGCGCCGCAGGCGCGGATTCGGCCAACCCGGCCCGGCAGCGAACCTATCAAGCGATTGTTTCTTTAGGCGAAGAAGTGGACATTGGAAAAATAAGTGAAGTACTTGTGAATCAGAAGATAGTCCAATATATTGAGAAATAGAGGCTGAACGTCAGCCTCTATTTTTTGTCATCCTGTACCGGATGATAGAGGAGGCTGCAAGCCATGCGCTGGATACCGGCACGCTGGAGCCGCAAATGGATTCGATGGGAGCTGTGTCATGCGCTCGTGCTGACGCTCGGATTGTGGGGCGTCCGCTATGTGGCGGCAGGAGCGGAGCCGGCATTCGCTATCGGATATGGATGCGGGGTACTTGCCGAGACGGCCTTGGCGATCTATTATTGGATTCAGTGCCGGCGAAATGTTAAATCATAGAAATGAAAGATAGGAAGATAGATTCGAAGAAAAATAGATTGCTAAGTTACTAGGGGTTACTAGGGGGATGTCGCATTGTGAATATCAATCTCAAGCACACGCCGCAGCCTGCCGCGGCCGCAGCCGGCTCCGGTCATGTGGTCGCGCTCATGTGGAGGCAGCTTCGCCCGAAGCAGTGGACCAAAAACCTGCTCGTGTTCGCCGCGCTTCTCTTTTCGTTGAAGCGGGTGGATCTGTCGGCCGTATATCATTCGTTCACCGTTTTTTTTCTTTTTTGCTTCGTATCCGGCTGCGTCTACATCATTAATGATTATTCGGACCGGGAAGCGGATCGCGTCCATCCGGTGAAGCGGCATCGGCCGATGGCGTCCGGCGCGTTGAATCCGGCGGTCGCCCTTGGAACCGGCGCGGTGCTGCTAACCGGCTCGCTGGCCGCTTCTTACTTTATCCATCCGCTATTGACGGCGGTGCTGGCGATTTACTTTGCGTTGAATGTGGCTTACTCGTTCAAATTGAAGCATATTGTCATTCTTGACATTATGACGATTGCCGCCGGGTTCGTGCTGCGGGCCATCGCGGGCGGCCTGGCCATTCACGTTCAGTTGACGCCATGGTTCCTGCTGTGCACGATGTTGCTCTCTCTCTTTCTCGCGATCGGCAAGCGGAGACATGAACTGTTTTTGCTGGCGGATCAGAAAGGGACGCACCGCAAGGTGCTCGACAACTATTCCTTCGCGCTGCTGGATCAGTTGATAAGCATCGTGGCTACGGCGACCGTCATCAGCTATTCGCTGTTCACCTTTACCGCCGGACGGACGACGCATTTGATGTGGACGATTCCTTTTGTCATATACGGCATCTTCCGTTATCTATATTTGATCCATGTGGAGAAGAAGGGCGGAGCGCCCGATCGGCTGCTGTTGGAAGACAAGCATATTTTTGTTACCGTCATTTTGTACGTGATTAGCGTGCTGGGGATATTCATCCTGTTTGAATAGGGAAAAGGGGTTAAACATCATGCTGGCCAAAGTAGCGCTTTTCGATATCGATAAAACGATTATTCGGCGCGATTCCATGTTCTTGTTTTTGAAGTACGGCCTTGCGGCAAAGCCGCGGTCTGCCATCCATTTGCCCGCTCTGGCCTGGAACCTGCTGCTGTATAAGCTTGGCATCGTGCCGGCCGAGAAGGCCAAGCAGTTCTTTTTTCAATCCATTGCTTATATGGAGGAGACCGATCTGGAGGCTTTTTACGACCGGATCCTGGTGCCGGAAATGTATCAGGATGCGCTCGCCGAGATGCGCAGCCGCAAGAAGTTGGGCTATCGCGTCCTTCTCGTCACGGCTTCACCTGCTGCCTATATGAAATATTTCAAGAAGCTGGGATGCGTGGACGAGGTGCTGGGAACGGAGCTGCAGCGGCGGAACGGCCGCTATACGCATCTGATCGAGGGCAAGAATTGCAAAGCGGAAGAGAAGGTAAGGCGCATCCGCGATTATTTGGAGCGCCATCAGCTTGAGATCGATTACGAGGCCTCCTGCGCGTATTCCGATTGCACCAGCGATTTGCCGATGCTGGAGCTGGCGGGGCAGCGGTATTTGATCCGGAACGCCCCGATCAAGCAGGAGGGGCTGGAGGTCATGAGATGGAGCTCTTGAAGTCGAAGCATGCCGGCAAGGCGCTCATGATCCTGTCGGCCTGGTGCACCGCGACGGGGCAGTTGTTCTGGAAATGGGGCGTCGCGAATCTGCCGTATTTGGGGATTGGCTTTGTGTTCTATGGCATCGGGGCCGTGCTCATGATTAAGTCGCTATCGCTGGAGAAGCTGTCCGTCGCTTATCCGCTCATGGCATGCAGCTATATTTTTGCCCTGCTGTATGGCGGCCTGCTCTTGGGCGAGACGGTTACTCTGCAGAAAGGAATCGCCGTCCTGCTGCTCATTATCGGCGTCGCGTGCATCAGCTATGAGAAATGAATGGCTGTGGCTCCTCCTCGCGGTGATGACCTGGTTCGGGTCGCTCGGCAGCGCCTGCTTCAAATTATCGTCCGCGCGCAAGCAGCGGAGCATGCTTCTTCTCGGCTTCCTGTGCTATGGCTCCGGGGCCTTGCTCAATATTTATTTGCTGCGGTTCTTGCCTTATACCGTCGTCCTTCCGGCGAATGCGCTGACCTTCATCTGGACGATGGTGCTGGCGAGATGGATATTCAAGGAATCGATAGGCTTGCCGAAGGCGGCAGGCATTGCCTTTATTTTTGCGGGTATGCTGCTTCTCGCGGGATGATGGGTTAGACTAGAAATTATCGTATGGAGGCATGGGGTCATGCAGTTTTGGAAATCGGTTTTTGGCGTGAAGCAGGATAACCGCAAAGCGCTGCTGCTGTTTTTGGGCTTTTTTGTGTTCTATTTTTTGCTGAATCTGCCGTTTATTACGTATATGGAGCGGAATCAGGCGGTGCTGACGGAGCTCAGCCCGTTTTACGGGGCGCCGTTCACATTGAATCTGTTCAATTTCGATCCGTCGCTTTATTATGCGCCGCAAGCTTCCGTGATTCATCCGCTGATTAATTATTTGTCGGCGCCGTTGAAGCAGGCGGCCTCCATGACGCGGGGCAACGGCCTGTTTCTGGGGATACAGAGCGCCATGAACGCGTGTGGCGTCGTCCTGATGTATTATTATTTGCGCCGCAATTCCTACGGCAACGCCTTGTCTATCGGAACGGCCGCCTTTTTCGGCGCAAGCTCGTATCAGATTTTTTCGGCGCTGATCCCGGATTCTTACCCGTACGCGGTCCTGATCATTTTGCTGACGGTGCTTTACGCGCAGCACTGCCGGCACCAGCAGAACCTTGGAGTATGGCCGGCCTCGATTCTGCTGACGCTGAACTTCGGGGTGACCGTGACCAACGTCGCAACGGCCGTCGGCTCGCTCTTCATCAGTACGCTGCGCAAGAGCAGATCATATTGGAACGCCTGTCTCAAAATCGCCGGCACCTCCTTGCTGCTCGTCGCTCTGTTGACGGGCTTGCAGTTCGTTCTGTTTCCCGGCAGCTCCTGGATTACGACATGGCAGCATAATATCCAAGCCGGGGGATTCAGCTATGTGGCGCCATTTTCCTTTGCCCACCATTGGAAAGCGTTGTATTCGATGATCGAGAGTCCGATTGTGACGCCGCACTTGGCGATGATTGACGACTCGGTCATGGCGTTCGTCACGAATCTGTCGAACCCGTTCCCGCTGTATGGACATCTCATCGGCATCGTGGTCATCGTCCTGACCTTGCTGGCTCTCGTCACAGGATATCGGTCGAAAGAGGTGCAATCTCTCGCCGTCTATCCGCTGTTCGCGCTTCTGCTGCATATTGTCGTCGGCTTCGGTTTGGCGGCATTTCAATACGATATGTATCTGTATGCCGGACATTATTTATTTGCCTTGTTCCTGTTAAGCGCTTGGGGGGTCCACCGCTGCGGCGGGACCGCGCGCCGGATACTGACCGGGGTTATCATCGCCTGCGCGGCGGCAACCTTGGTTCACAATATCATTGGCCATGCGGCTGCGCTGGACACGATTCAGCAAGTCTATATTCAGATCGGTTCGGCTCCGCTTCAACCGTAGCGGCCAGTGTCTGAATGGATGCCGCATGAACAGATTGAATAGAAAGAAAGTGATTTTTTATGAAAATAGAAATGCGGAAGCGACATGTTCGAATATCGCCCATCGCCGGCATCTCTCTCTTGCTGCTGGCGAAGCTGGCCTTGCTTCGTGTTTTCTTTTTCGGCGAGATGAAGGCCTTGGGGCTTCTCAGCGACGCCTTGTCCTTGCTCGCCATGATGAGCTTGCTGGAGCTGGCTCTGCCGCGCCGGGGGAAGCGCGGCGTCTATTGGGCGATCAACGTCGTTTTTTCGCTGATGCTGTTCGCCGCCACCTTGTACCGGATTCATTTCAATACGGTGCCGACGTATACGGCGCTTGGCGGATTGGGGCAAGTCCCGCAAATCCGGGGCAGCATTACGGTCTTGATTCAGCCGTATCATTTTCTCTTCTTTGCGGATATGGCGATTGCCCTGGCGATCGGAGCGGTGCGCTTGTTCAGCCGGTCGTCCAAGCGGGAGCTTGCGGGGCTGCAGCGGGAGCGGCCGCGAACCGGGACGCTGCGGGGCAAAATCACCGCCGCCCTCGCGCTCGTCGTCAGCGCGGCGGTCTCCCTGCAGTTCATTGCCGACGGCAGCCGCATTGACAATGAACTGGTGCAGGCGGAGCGCCTCGGCTTCTTGAATTACCAGGTCGCGTCGGCCATCAAAAGCAAGCGGGAGAATGATCTGATTGCCAGCGGCAACCTGCAGGACACGATCCGGCGGGTGAATGAGCTGCAATCGACTTATCCTTACCGCAAGGAAGAAAAGAAGGGCGCCAAGCCGGCGCATTTCGGCGAGGCGAAGGGCATGAACGTCATTGTCGTGCAGATGGAGGCCTTTCAAAATTTCCCGATTCATCTGAAGCTCGGCGATCAAGAGGTAACGCCGGTGCTGAATCGGCTCGCGGATGAAGGCTATTATTTTCCTTATGTGTATCAGCAGATCGGTCAGGGCAATACTTCGGATGCGGAATTTATGTCCAATACGTCGATCTACCCGACCGGCACGGTCGCGATGTCGACGGGCTTCGGCGGCAGGGAGCTCCCCAGCCTGCCGCGCCTGTTGAACAAGCTTCAGTATCAATCGGCGACGTTCCATGTCAATGATGTCCACTTCTGGAGCCGCCATCTGTTGTATCCCGGCGTCGGATTTGATCGTTATTTCGACCAGCCTTTTTACGAGAATGATCATTTCAATGATTTCGGGGCTTCGGATGAGGAATTATACCGCGTCGGAAGCGAGAAGCTGGCGGAAATGGCCGCAACCGGCCAACCGTTCTATGCCCAGTTCGTGACCGCGTCCAGCCACGCTCCGTTCGTGGTTCCGCCGGATCGGCGCCGGCTGAAGCTGCCTCCGGAGATGGAGAATACGCAGCTTGGGCATTATTTGACGGCCATTAATTACACTGATTATGCGTTGGGCCGCTTCATCGAGCAGCTCAAAGCCGACGGCCTATGGGACAACACGGTGCTGGTCGCCTATGGGGATCATTCCGGCGTCAACCCGGCGGAGACCGACGGGAAGGAGATTACCGCCCAATTGGGCATCCCTTATGATAATAAAGTAAGCCGCTTCAATATCCCGCTCATTATTCACGTGCCGGGGCAGAAGAGCGGCAAGACGGTGGAGCTTACCGGGGGCCAGGTCGATATAATGCCGACGGTGGCCAATTTGCTTGGCATCTCTCTGAAGGATCAGCAGTTCACTGCGTTCGGCCGCGATCTGCTGAACACCGACAACAATGTCATCGGCATGCGCTATTATTTGCCGACCGGGTCGTTTTTTACGAATGATATTTTGTTCGTGCCGGGTACGGGCTTCGAGGACGGCGAGGCGATCTCGTTGAAAACGCTGGAGCCGATGCATGATCTTGAGCCTTACCGCCGCGATTATGAATATATTTTATCGTTGATGAAGCTGTCGGATGAGTATGTCCAACTGCTGCCCAAGCGGTAGCGGCCGGGCGATCCGCTCTGCTTCGCGGGTTGTCCCGGCAGGGCTCGCCCGGTCCCGGCAGCGATTGCGGACGAAGCCGCTCGTTAGTTTGCGGCTTTTCAGATGAAGCCTTCTGTTGTACGCTAGAGATGAAGATCGGGCATATGCCCCGCGAAAGCTCGCTTCCGGCGCTTGGCCAAGACGGCATAGGTTCGCAGGGTCTGCCACTCTCAGGCTGCTGCTCTCTGCCGGCGCGGGGGCCGCTTCGTCCGGGGCTGCCGAATTTACTAACTCATGAGGGAAAAGGAGATAATCGACAATGGCTCATTTTGCGGCTTTATTGGAAATGAAGGATGCCTCCAAAAACCAAACGTACCGCCAAGCGCACTTGGACTATTTGGACAAGCTGAAAGAGCAGGGCAAGGTGTTCGCCAAAGGCGCTTTCGGCGACGGCTCGGGCGGCATGGTCATTTATGTGGCCGATTCCATGGAGGAAGCGCGGCAGTTGGCGGAGAACGATCCGTACGTCGTGGAAGGGGTTCGGCATCTGAACCTTCGCGAGTGGAAAATATAGAAATGAGGGAAGGGGGCGGCTGTCGCCCCCTTCCCGTGCAGGAGGCGGCGACATGAATCACCGATCAGAGACGGGCAGCGGCGGTCAGATGCCGGAGGACGAGGCGCTCGATGAGCTTGTGCTCGGCAAGCTGAACGACATGCTGCTGCTGGATCGCACGAACGATTGGACGGAGCCGGATCCGCTCTATTCGTTCGCGCTGGATGAGCTGCTGTGCAGACAGACCGGCCGCGGAGGCCCGCCGCTCTGCCATCTGTGGCGCCATCCGCGGGCCTTTATTCTCGGGCAGCGCGACAGCCGGCTGCCCCGCGCCGCCGAGGCGCTGCGCTGGCTGGAGTCGCTCGGCTATGCGACAGCGGTGCGCAATACCGGCGGCGCGGCGGTGCCGCTCGATTCCGGCGTCGTCAACCTGTCGCTCATCCTGCCGAAGCAGGAGGGGGGCGACAAGTATTTTCACGGCGATTTCGAGCGGATGTACCGCTTGATTCGGCGCGCGCTGCAGCATACCGGCTGCCGCGTCGACAAAGGGGAGGTCGAAGGGGCCTACTGCCCCGGCGACTTCGACCTCAGTATCGGCGGCCGCAAATTTTGCGGCATCGCCCAGCGCCGGCAGGCGAACGCCTTCATCGTGCAGGCGTTCGTCATTGCCGGCGGCTCCGGCCGCGACAGCGCCGGGCTCCTGCGGGAGTTCTACGCCCGCGCGACCGCTGGCGGCACGGAGCGGGATTATCCGCGCGTGACGGAGGAGAGCACGGCCAGCCTCGAGGAAGCGGCCGGGCTTGGCCGCGAAGCCGATGCGGCGGAGGCCTTCACCGCGGCCGTGAAGCGGGTTATCCGCGAGCGGCAGACGGAGCAGGGTATTGCGGCCGCGGCGGCGAAGCTGCGGCTGCCGGAGCCGGACGAGGTGCGGGCGGCCGCAGCCGAACTGCGCCGCCGGTACGGGATGCAGGGAAGCTAAGTCAACAAAGGGGGTGTCTCACAGGCACTGCAAAATGATGGAGATGACGAGGTAACAGAGAATGTGGATGCGGGAAAAACGGCGGCGCGCAAACCGGTGGAAGATGGATGAAGCAGTGAAATGCTGCGTGGATGCATCAATTTCTGCTCTTTCAGCCGCTAATTGATGAAATTCCTGCAAAATTACCACTAGCGTTGCATCAATCTTTTTACGAAAATTTCTATCCCATAAGTCTCTATATTTGTAACTTATTGAACTATATTCATGGACAAAAATAAAGAAATCTCCTATTGTTGAGTTACCCTAACGTTATCCATAAAACGCCTCAACAAAGGAGATTTCTTATGGATAACGTACCGAATCATAACGTCATTTGTCAATGCCTAAAATGGTTACATGTCCATTCTACTCGACACGAGTCATTGGATTACCGGGCCCAAAAGCTGTTTGTCGGCTCTTCGACACTCTTATTTGTAGAGGCACAGCTTCAGCAACGAGACTCATACAAAGTCATGTCAGAGCATGTAGCGGCTAATCCTGAATTTCAAGATCTTCTGGGTCTCAAGAGCATAAGCGCTTCTCAACTATCGCGGAAGCTGAAACGGCTGCCTATGGAGTATCTTCAGACGCTCTTTTTCTCGCTCATTGATCGAATCAAGCAACTTACAAAAGGGAAACGCGGCATTACGCCTGGTATTGGGAAACTCAAGCTAATCGATTCATCGGGAATTACACTACCTCCCATTCTCGCGAAATGGTCCTATTGTTCCAAAAGTAGCCATGGCGTGAAGATGCACACCTCCTTGGTCGTTGCGGACTCCAAAACGATGTATCCAGACAAGATCGTCGCTTCAACCAAAGATGTAGCCGATCATGAAGTCGTGTTGGAATTTACAGTGGATAAAGATGCGACCTACGTGATGGACCGAGGATACCAGGTATACGACCATTTTCAGAAATGGGTAGAGGATAAGATTAAATTTGTTTGCCGCGTCAAGCAAAAGAGCCGGTTAACGATCATCAGAAAAAGAGACCTCCCCAAAAGGCAGAATGGGTTTATCCTTGATGCTGATGTGACGATGCCGGAGCTGCCAGCGGTTCTGCGTTTGATTGAGTTTAAGGATGACCAAGGGCGTACCTATCGAATTGTAACGAATCGATTTGACTTATCCGCACATCAAATTGCCGAGATTTATCGAAATCGCTGGCATATTGAGTTGTTTTTTAAATGGGTCAAGCAGCATATTCGATTGGTAAAACCCCACGGTTATACGGCCGAAGCGATTTGGAACCAAATGTATATTGCTTTAATCGCGTATGCTCTCTGTTTGCTGATTAAATTAACACTGGACTGTAAAAAGTCGACATGGGACCTCCTCCAGTTGATTCGCATCTATGCGGAAAAACCATGGGAAAATTTGATCGCTGCACTCAACCGCAAGCCGACTCGAACATCTAGAGGTCGACCAAAGCGAAATGGGAGACGTCCGAAAAAGGCAACAAAGTCGATGAAACCGAGACTGATTGTGACGTAATGACAAACGAAAACGATTTTTACATATAATGGATAACGCGTAGGGTCTGTTTCCAGCTCGACTTTTTTAGACTTAGCGCGGACATCGCAAATGTAAATATATATCATATATTGATGTTAATTGAAATTAGATTATGAACTAACCGCTCGATGCAACGCTAGTGCAAAATTACATGATGTTCATCGATTTTTGTCTTTTATCGATTGGATAGTCAGAAATTGATGCCGTTTTGCAGGATTCCCTGTAACGGAGTACACGTCATAAAGGAAAGCTGCCGTTTTGCAGTTTTCGGCGAGTCGAGCTTTGAGAATCAGTGGGGGGCTGTCTGACTGTAGTGAAATACTACTTTTGGGACACCCCCTTTGTTGTTGATAGGTAAGATTCGGCAGCTAATACTGACTACAATTGAGTAATATGATGAACGTTGGAATCCGGATGGCGGTGCAGCTGCCGGCGGTACTCGACCTGCCCGATCTCGCAGCCCGGGCCGATAATAACATCGTTCCCGCGGACGATGCGTGCCGTCGTATGCTCCAATTCAATATGATCGCCTTCGATGAGGTCGGCCCTCATGCGCGAATCCGGGGCCATATGGAACAGGCCGGGGAGCAAGCCGAGCAGATTGCCGAGTCCGCTGCCGCGCCGGATCTTGATCGTGTCGCCGCCGATCTCGCGGGCATGGCAAGGCCACTGAAGACGAAGGTCCAAGCTGCCCGCATTGAGCAGGCCTTCGACTTGGAGCGAGCCGCTGGCAGTGATGGACTCGAATTCGCAATCGCCCTGAACCGTCGCGGAGCCTTTCAGGCTCAGCCGGTCGCCCTGCAGATTGCGGCCGATGTTTGCCATCCCGCCGATATTGGCCTCCCCGGCGCGCAGGCTGCCGCGAATCTCGCCCTGCCCCTGAATAGAGAGCTTGTTCACATTCACGTTTCCGTTCACTTGGGAGGTTCCCCGAATTTTCATTTCGCCTGCCTTTACGCTGCCTTCGATATTGGCGCTTCCCGCGCAGCTGAACTGGCGGCAGTCCACATCGCCGTGCACGGAGCCGTCACCCATAATGCTTACTTTGTCATATACTCCTCCGCCCGCGCGTGAGGAGCCCATAATTTTCAGATTACGCCGCTGTTCCATGTTGAATCTGATTCCTCCTAATTCAGGCTTGTCGGTGCCGCAAGGGATAAATCCCAGACAGCCCGCATCCCGTTCATTACAGCTTCCGGTGGCTGTTCACTTGAGCCTCTTCATGCAGTTGTAAGGATTGCCGGTATTCGACATGATCGATCTGGCAGCCGGGACCGATGGTGACATGATTGCCGCGCACGACGCGGGCCCGCGTATATTCCAGATCGACAATATCCCCCTCGATCGTGTCCGCCTCCAACTGAGGGCGGTTGATGAACGAGGAGAACAGCTTGTTGAAGATCGATAACGCGGCGCCCTGCCGAACCTGAATCCGCTCGCAGCCAATTTCGCGTGCCCGGCAGCCGCCAGCCATTTTCACATCGATCATGCCTGCGTTGAGCAGTCCGCCAATATGGAAGGCGCCGCGGGAGACGAAGCTTTCGGCCTGGCAATCGTAAGCGACCGTGACGGTGCCGTTCAGCTCGATCTCATTGCCCGACCAATGACCATCCAGCCGGGCCGTTCCATCGATGCGGCTATAATCCGATTGGAGGTTGCCCTTGAGAGTAAGCATCCCGCGAACCTCGGTTGAGTCCGCCTCCAGATTGCCCGTTACTTTGCCTTTCCCGTTGGAGACAAAGGACGAGCAGACGAGATCTCCATCGATATTGCCGACACCATCTATCCGAACGCGCTGATACGTGCCGCCGGACGAGCTTCCGAGACCTGAAATAATAATATCTCCCGTTGCTTGAGACATAAGAGGTTCCTCCCATTACGTAAGTTTGAGTTTCAATTCTTGCAGGCAGCTTGCAAGCGACAGGCGGATTACGAGCTTCGTGCCGCCGTCGACGAAGATTTCTTCCGGGCTGGAGACGAGCAGCAGCGTGCTGATGCCCATCTTGCGGATCAGTACAAGATCGCAATCCTTCCCCTCGAACTTGTCATAATGATCCACCAGCAGTTGAAGCAGCAGCAGGCCTTCCTCCAGGCTCATATCGCCGGATTGGAGCAGCCGATCGAGCACATAAATATGCAGCAGCTTTTCGAATGAGAAAGCTTCGGCATCGCCCATTTGCTCGGTGTACACTTGAAGCGCCATCGGCGACACGAGACCGCGGCCGATAATCTCGGACCGGCTGAATGCAGTGCTGGCGACATGAGGCGAGAACATGTCCGCCAATTCATCGAGCGACAAATCCTCTTTCATATTGATGATTTTATCGATTCGCTCCAATATTTTCTCTCTTGGAAAAAAAGTCTCTTGGCCGGTGTGGGTAGACTTCCGGATAAACCACGCTTCCGGTATCAGATTTTTGCGCTTCCACCGGTATAGCTGCCCATAAGAGATGCCGGTCAGATCGAGCAATTCTTTTTTTGAAATCAATTGTTCGTCCACGCCAAGCGGAAGCCTCCTTTATTATTGATGTAACAGTGTTACGTTGATATCGTAACACTGTTTTATTTAGAGTGCAATCCTGAGGTTCGCCTGCTGCCCCGTTTGGGAGATCAAATGATGAATTATCGTTTACCTGGTTTCTATTTCGCCCTTTTTCTTCGTTAATCACCTGAATCCTTCTCTATGCTTCACTCTCTCTGAAAAGGGTTACGAAAATAGAAACTTTTTGTAATCTTTTGCGTCTAAGACTATGTTCAATACAATGGTCAGGATTCTATGAGCACAATGATTACGATGGGTGAGGAGAACACACAGAAATGAAATCTTGGAAAAAGCTATTTGTTACTTGCTTGGCAGCAATACAACTTATCACGATGGTTCCCGTCATGGCAGCGGCAGAAGGAGACGGCAGCGTGGCAGGAGGAACGGAAGCAGCCGTCGAATTCCCACAGCAAGGCGACATTACAAGTGAAGAGCCGGACGGAGATGGAAGCGCGGACAATCCCGATACAGCGGACCCGGACATGACGGAGCCGGAAACGGTTACCCCCGATCCAACAGCCGGCACAGCCGGCAAGGATGAGCTCATCCTGATGGCGAACAGCAATGTGATGTATCATAACGGCGTCAAATACACTTCCCCACAGCCGATTACCGTCAAAAAGGGCGTTTCTTATATAGCTCTCCGGTCCTTGGTGGATCGGTTCGGATTGCAGACCCGATTCGACAATAAGACCAAGGAAACGATTATTACGAACGGAGACAAGGAACTGCGCTATAAAGCGGGCAGCGATCAATACCGGGTGAACGGTTCCCCGACGAAGATGAGCGGGGAATCCTATATTGTCAAAAACACGTTAATGGTGCCGGTCACGTCCGCAATGCAGGCCTTTGGCTATCCATATACATGGGACAGCAAGAACAAGCGAATCGTGATTCAGTTGAACACGCAACCGATTGCCAAATTCAGCGTAAATGAAGAGGAAATTTTCGCGACGCAGACCCGCGTGACGGTCAAGAATGAATCGACGAGTCCAACCGGGTTGAAGATAGTCGATGAGCAATGGGAAGGGCTTCAGGAGTATTATGATGAGCCGGGGGTTTACACCATCACGCTTCGTGTCGTCGACGAGCGCGGCAACATAAGCGAACCTTACTCTGTCAATATTACGGTCCAGCCGGCGAAGGAACCGCCGAAGGCGAACTTCCAGACGCCTAAGACGACCTACAAAATGGGGGAATATATCCGTTACGAAGACTTGAGTACGGATAAAGAGGATTCCATCACGGAACGGGTATGGACCAACAACGAGCCGGCGTTTTTTCAACCGGGTCCACAGACGATTACGCTCAAGGTTACAAATGAGTTCGGGCTGACGGATGAGTATTCCCAGACCATCATGATCTCCGACGAAACACTGTACACCTTCGATGAGTTCAACCTGCTCTACACTCCGTACGGGGAAATATTCCCGCTTGGCGCACGTTCCGTATTGGACATGAAGCTGCTTCAGCCGGAAGTGAAGGAAGAGCGACGGACACTGTACCGCACGAATTCCCCGGAGACCGTGCTTGAGGAAGGAATCGTGTACAAAGATCGCGTTGCAGGCGGCGCCCGTATTTTCCTCCATCACAAGAATGGAACCGACAAGAAGATGAAGCTCTATGTGCTGGCGAAGAACATATCCGATGATCCGGCCACCGTCTATGTGGAGCATTACGGCCAAGCTGGACCGAATCCGTATCCGCAGCAGACCGGGAAGCTCGCATCGGTTCGATATATGGAATCGTTCGAGCAGACGGGAGAAATCAATGAGCTTGTGCTCCAGCCGAATGAGACCCGGGTGCTGATACCGGAATTGAACGAGCGCGCGATGAGACCAGGGGATGTCTATACGATGTATGCCGATTTCTTCGGCGACAACACGCTGGAATATTCGGTCGTGGCCCTGGAAGATTCGAAGGATATTATGAAGGAACTGAACAAGCTGAAGGAGCTTGAGCCTGACGGCAAGCATATCCGGGGTACGTTCAACAATGCGGATCGCGTATTCACGATTGGCGAGCGGGTAGGGGAAGTTGCGTCCCGTCTCGTATTTGCCGACAAGACAAATGACACGTACATTGAAGGTTCGGATATGATGACCTATGAGAACCAAGTGAACGCCGGCAACTACGGCGTATTGTACCGCGTCAAGCTGGAAAATGTGGCGCCGCACACACTGATCGCCTTCAACTCTCGCGGCGGCTCATACTCCGGGGGCTTGTTTGTGAACGGACAGACCGTGACGACCCCGAATAACGGAAGATTGAGCAGTACGAGCGAAGCCAGCGTCGTCTACCGGACCGGAGCTTACGAGGAGACGGTAGAGATCCTGTTCACCCCGGCTGCGGGCAGCAATATGCCGGTCAATCTGCTATTCATCCCACTGCCAAAAGAAAAACCAGCAGAATAAGCCATCATTCTTAACTTATCACAACGCTTGATTGAGAGAGGGTACCCCCGCGGTGCCCTCTCTTTTTGGCGTAACTCGACGGGCCCTTGACTCCTTATAGCCAATATCCCCGCGGCTCAGGTGTCACGGCTGATATCCCGTGCACTCCTTACAGCCAATATCCCTGCGGGTCAGGTGTCAGGAGTGATGTTCCGCTGATCCTTATGACCAATATCCCACCGCCTCAGGTGGCAGGGCTAATGTCCCGCGCTAACTCCTTACAGCCAATATCCCCGCGGGTCAGGTGTCAGGAGTGATGTTCCGCTGACTCCTTATGACCAATATCCCACCGCCTCAGGTGGCAGGGCTAATGTCCCGCGCTGACTCCTTACAGCCAATATCCCAACGAATCAGGTCTCACAACTGATGTTCCGTGCTCATTTTATTTAACAATGAATCCCCACCGAGAACTTTGGCACACTAGCTAACCGAGAACTTACTAAACCTGCGCGACGGGGAGAGCGAGCATAAGAGTCAGAAAGAGACGTGTCCAACCTGGGTGACGGGGATAACGAGCATAAGAGGCAGAAAGTGACTTGTCCAACCTGCGTGACGGGGATAACGAGCATAAGAGCCAGAAAATGAATAGTCCAGTCTGCGTCAAGAGGGTAGCGAACGTAAGCGGCAGTAAGAGATGTATCCGTCCGATATGCGACCTTGTGCCCCGGCTTCGGTGGCCCGCGCAGGCGGGCCATCCGTTACAGTTGAGGGGCTAGCCGTCGCTCCGCTTCCGCCGGAGCAGCAAGATGATGAAGAAGGGAGCCCCGATGGCGGCGGTGAAGACGCCGACCGGGATATCGAGCGGACTCATCATGGTGCGGGCGGCCGTATCGGCGATGACGATCAGGATGGCGCCGACAAGCGCGCTCATTGGTATGAGCAGGCCATAGGTCACGCCGGCGAAGCGGCGGGCGATATGCGGCGCCATCAGAGCGATGAAGCCGATAGGGCCGCCGATGGCCACTCCGGCCCCGGCAAGGACGGCCGCGGTGCCCAGCAGAAGGAAGCGGTCGCGCTGCACGCTGCTGCCGGCGGCTTGGGCGACATCGTCCCCGAGCTGGAGCAGGTTGATGCGCCGCGACAGGATGAAGGCGATCACCCCGGTGACGGCGAACCAGATCAAGATTTGCTTGGCTTGCGGCCAGCCGGCGCCGTATACACTGCCGAGCAGCCAATTGTAGGCCTTCGCGGTCACGTACATCGGGCTCATGACGACCAGCATCGTGTTGACCGCCTGTGCGGCGGCGCCGACGCCGACCCCGATTAGGACGAGCGTCGCCGGCTTCACGCCCTGCTTCCAGGCGAGACCGTAGACGATGAAGGTCATGAGCGCCGCGCCAACGAATGCTGTCGGAGGCAGCCAGGCGATGCTGGCTGACGGAGCCAGTGTCAGCAGCGCCGTGGCGGCGACCGATGCCCCGCCCGTAATGCCGATGATATCCGGCGATGCGAGCGGATTGCGGATTAGCCCCTGCATGATGGCGCCGGAGGCGGCCAATGAAGCGCCGACGAAGGCGCCCGTCACGATGCGCGGCATGCGCAGCTTCTGCACGGTCATCACATGGACGGGCTCGCCGTAGCCGAAGGAGGCCAGGAGCGCATCGAGCGGAGCGATGCGCAGCGTGCCGATGCCGGCGCTTACTACCATGCATATGAGCAGCAGCAGGAAGAGCAGGGCCAGCGCAAACCATCCCTTCCGTTCGATCAGGAAGGAGACGCGGCCCGAGCGGGAGCGAAATTGCCGTTGGGTGCCATTCTGTCTCATCCTCTAACCCCCTTGCGTGCGGCGTATACAAAGAACGGTACCCCGATGATCGCGGTCATGACGCCGATAGGAATCTCCTTCGGTTCGGCGATGAAGCGGGCGCCGATATCTGCAAGCAGAAGCACGATCGCGCCGATCAAGCCGCTGTAGACGACGAGCCAGCGCATGCCGATGCCGACCAGACTGCGGGCGATATGCGGGACGACGAGACCGAGGAATCCGATCGGTCCCGCAACGGCGACCGAAGATCCGGCAAGCATGACGATGAGCAGTCCCATGCCCCACTTGATATAGGGGACCTTCAGCCCGAGGCTGACGGCGACATCATCGCCGAGGTTCAGCGTATCCATCGGCTTGGCCAGCACCCAGGCTCCGATCCAGGCGATGGCCATGTACGGGAGCACGTCAATCAGCACCTCCAGCTTCCTGCCTTCGACCGAGCCGGCAATCCAGAACAGGACTTCCTCCAAGGCCCGATGATTGGAGATAAGCAGGCCGTTGGTCAGCGAGCTGCTGAGCGCGGCGATGGCGGAGCCTGCGAGCGTCATGCGAATCGGATGAATCTGTCTTCCGCCCGACGAACCGAGCAGGAAGACGAGCAGGCAGCCGGCGCAGGCGCCGGCTAACGCGAGCCAAGTGAAGGATTGCAGCGAGTTCAACTGGAAAAAGATGAATCCGATCACGACAAACAGGGAACTGCTCGCGTTGATTCCAAAAATCCCGGCATCGGCAAGCGGGTTCTTCGTCAGCGATTGGAGAATGACGCCGGAGATGCCGAGGCTGGCTCCGACCGCTGCGGCAATGAGCGCCCGCGGAATCCGGACTTCGCGGATAACGATATGCTCATTGCTTCCCGCATACTGCTGATAATCGGTTAGCGCTTCCCATACGTGATGAAGCTTCGTATCGAATACGCCGTATACGATGCTCGCCCAGACGCATCCGAGCAGGACAAAGATGCCAACGCTGCAGCCAATCCATTTGGCGGACGAGGATGATAGCCAAGAAGTTCTCATGCGGCGTATTCCTTTCTTTAACGTAAATGATATAAAAATCAATTGTTGACAAATCGCAGCACATTCTATACGATTAGCTTGTTCGGCGACTGATAATCATTATCAGGACTGGCCGATTCAATTGCAACAATAAATTTATATCTATTTTTGAACTTTTTTTTAATGTTTGGAATGATTCTAAGGAAGAGCCGATTGATGGCTCTGGTGATGTGAAAGGGGCAAATACTCGAATGAAGAAGTGGACATCATTGCTGTCTCTCGTGCTGGTGATTGGTCTGGTGCTGTCGGCCTGCGGCGGTAATTCGAATGGCGGGGCAGGCGGTTCGACGGAAGGCGCCGGGAAAGCGGAAGGAGATGGCGAGGCTCAGACCCGGGCCGTCAAGCATGCGATGGGGACATCGAACGTTCCGACGCAACCGAAGCGCGTCGTCGTGCTGACGAACGAAGGGACGGAAGCGCTGCTCGAGCTCGGCATCAAGCCGGTCGGAGCCGTGAAGTCCTGGACGGGAGAACCTTGGTATGATCATAATAAAGCGGACATGGAAGGCGTCGTCGATCTCGGTGAGGAAGGCCAACCGAATCTGGAGGCGATTCTGAGTCTGCAGCCGGATCTTATTCTCGGAACGAAAATGCGTCACGAAGCGCTCTACCAGCAGCTAAGCGATATTGCCCCAACGGTCTTTTCCGAGACATTGCGCGGGGAATGGAAGGAGAATCTGCTGCTGTGGGCCGATGCGGTCAACAAGAAGGCGGAGGGCGAGCAATTGATTCAGAACTTCGACAAGCGGGTTGAAGATTTCCGGGCAAAGGCCGGCGATCAGCTCAACAAGGAAGTCTCGATTGTCCGATTCATGCCAGGCAAGGTGCGCATTTATTATAAGCAGACGTTCTCCGGCATTATTTTCGATCAGATCGGCATCAAGCGTCCGGCGGCCCAGCAAAAAGACGCCTTCGCGGATGACGTCTCCAAGGAACGGATACCGGAAATGGACGGCGACATGATGTTCTACTTCGTCTATGAGACAGGGAACCAGGAAGCGTCGAAGCTGGAGGAAGAATGGACGAAGGACAAGCTGTGGCAAAACCTGAACGTGGTGAAGAACAACCAGGTCTTCCGCGTCGATGACGCCATCTGGAATACGGCCGGCGGCGTGCGCGCAGCGAACCTGATGCTCGATGATTTGTACAAGCAGTATCATTTAGAGAAATAATCGCATCACGTTAAGGAGGCTGTCCCCCATGCCGGAAGGCATGGCAGGGGCAGCCTCTTATGCTGAGTGGCATCGGCAGAGTGGCAGCGGGGTGACCGACTGGATGAGCGGGGGATTAACTGGGCAGCGGTTGGCGGGGAGAAGGTTTGACTACGGAAGGACAATAGCTCATTATTAGAGGAGAGGTTCGGAATCTACGGGAGGGACACCGATGCTGACCACAGATCAAATATTGGACAAAATGGCGGCGCAGGGACTGCGGATTACGGAACAGCGTCGCACGCTAGCCAAATTATTCGCCGATACGGACGGCTTCCTGACACCGAAGGATGTCTATGAGTTTATGGGGAAGCGGTATTCGGGGCTAAGCTTCGATACGGTCTACCGCAATCTCCGCGTCATGCATGAGCTGGGCGTGCTGGAGCAGATCGTCTTCGAGGACGGAGTCAAGTTCCGGGTTCATTGCGCGGAGTCGCACCACCATCATCATATGATCTGCCTGCAGTGCGAGAAGACGTACCCGATACATTTTTGTCCGATGCCGCTGACCGATGTGCCGGATAAGTTCCAGGTCGTGAAGCATAAATTCGAAGTTTTCGGCTATTGCGAAGCCTGTTCGCATGCCGGCGGCTCCGAAGCGGGAACCGGCGCGGACAAGGACGGTGCCCGGCCATGAGCTCGCCCGAAGATGCGGGCCGGCAGACCGCTTCACGCCCGTCGCGGGCGGTGCGGACGCTGCAGGGGCCGGTGAGATTTTACCGCAAATTCATCTCCCCGTTGAAGCCTCCGACATGCCGCTTCTACCCGACCTGTTCGGCTTATGCGCTGGAAGCGCTCGAGGTTCACGGTCCGATCAAGGGGAGCTGGCTCGCGATCAAGCGGATCGGCCGCTGCCATCCGTTCCATCCGGGCGGCTACGATCCGGTTCCGCTCAAGCGCTCTTGACATGTGGCGGAGGGCTGGGATATATTTGGAGATAAGCTGGAGACAATATTGCATATATCATCCGATGAAAGGATAAGTAGGAAGCGATGAGCATCGCAGAGAGCCGGGATTGCTGCGAACCGGTATGTGAACCCTTCCGAATATGGTCCCGGAGGAACCGCTTGCGAGCTTCTGTGCGTGAATGGCGAGAGAAGGCAAGCCTGCGGCGGCTCATTCCCGTTAACGAATGTTCCAGGCCGGTTGAATCGGCCGCAAAGAAGCTGTCGCCGCTGCCCTGCGGAAGAGGAAGGGAAGGCGGCAGGAATTTGGGTGGTACCGCGTGAGTTCAGCTCTCGTCCCAAGAGGATGAGAGCTTTTTTGCGTGCATTCCGGGGTTCACTCCCAGCGGCTGCAAGCGAATATGAAGGAGGATGGGCATGATGGCCAACAATAACAAAACCTTTTACATCACGACTCCGATCTATTACCCGAGCGACAAGCTCCATATCGGGCATGCGTATACGACGGTAGCCGGCGATGCGATGGCCCGCTACAAGCGGCTTCGCGGCTTCGATGTCCGCTATTTGACGGGAACGGACGAGCATGGGCAAAAGATTGAGCGCAAGGCGGCGGAAGCAGGGAAGACGCCGCAGCAATTCGTGGATGATATCGTCGTCGGAATTAAAGAGCTGTGGAAGAAGCTGGATATCTCCTACGACGACTTCATCCGCACGACCGAGGAACGGCACAAGAAGGTCGTCCAGCAAATTTTCGATCAGTTGGTTCAGCAAGGCGACATTTACAAGGGAACCTATGAAGGCTGGTACTGTACGCCGTGCGAGGCGTTCTTCACCGAGCGACAATTGAACAACGGCAACTGTCCGGACTGCGGACGTCCGGTGGAGCTCGTGAAGGAGGAAAGCTATTTCTTCCGCATGAGCAAGTATGTCGATCAACTGCTGGCTTACTATGAAGAGCATCCGGACTTCATTCAGCCGGAATCGCGCAAGAACGAGATGATCAATAACTTCATCAAGCCGGGCCTTGAGGATCTGGCGGTCTCCCGCACGTCGTTCGACTGGGGAATCAAGGTAGCCGGCGATCCGAAGCATGTCGTCTACGTCTGGATCGATGCATTGACGAACTACATTACGGCGCTCGGCTACGGCTCCGACAATTCGGAGCTGTACGAGAAGTTTTGGCCGGCCGATGTGCATCTGGTCGGGAAGGAGATTATCCGCTTCCACACGATATATTGGCCGATTATGCTGATGGCCCTCGGACTCCCGCTGCCGAAGAAGGTGTTCGGGCACGGCTGGCTGCTGATGAAGGACGGCAAAATGTCCAAATCGAAAGGCAATGTCGTCGATCCGGTCATGCTGATCGACCGCTATGGCCTGGACGCGCTGCGCTACTATTTGCTGCGCGAGGTGCCATTCGGTTCCGACGGCACATTTACGCCGGAGGGCTTCGTGGAGCGCATCAATTACGATCTGGCGAATGATTTGGGCAACTTGCTGAACCGCACGGTGGCGATGATCGAAAAATATTTCGACGGTATCATTCCCGCGTTCCAGGGGCAGGTGACTCCGTTCGACGGCGAATTGGCTTCGATGGCAGGCCAGACGGTGGATAAGGTGGAAGCCGCCATGGAGAAGATGGAATTCTCCGTCGCGCTCAGCGCAATCTGGCAGTTCATCAGCCGCACGAACAAATATATCGACGAGACGCAGCCATGGTCGCTCGCGAAGGACGAGGCGCGTCGTGACGAGCTGGCCTCGGTGATGACGCATCTGGCGGAGAGCCTGCGCGTCGCTTCGACTCTGCTGCAGCCGTTCTTGACGAAGGCGCCTGCGCTGATCTGGGAGCAGCTCGGACTGAAGCCGGAGTCATGCGCCGACTGGGATGCGGCCCGCACGTTCGGCGTCATTCCGGAAGGCACGCGCGTCGTCAAGGCCGCGCCGATCTTCCCGCGCCTGGAGGCTGCCGCAGAGGCGGCATTTATCGCGGAGAGCATGAGCGGCGGAGCAGCCGCGTCCGCTCCGGCCGATACGCCTGCGCCTCCAGCGTCCGCACCGGCGGAAGCGGAGCCTGCGGCAGGTCCGCCGGCCGACGCCAAGGAAGAGATCAATATCGACGATTTCGGCAAGGTTGAGCTGCGCGTTGGCCAAGTGACGCATTGCGAGCCGGTGCCGAAAGCGGACAAATTGCTTCGATTGGAGCTTGATCTCGGCTACGAGCAGCGCCAAGTCGTCTCCGGCATCGCGCAGTATTACAAGCCGGAGGAGCTGATCGGCCGCAAAGTGATTGTGGTCGCGAATCTGAAGCCGGTCAAGCTGCGGGGCGTCTTGTCGCAAGGCATGATTTTGGCCGCGTCCAAGGACGGCCAGCTTACGGTCGCTACCGTGCCGGACAGCATGCCGAACGGAGCGGTCGTCAAGTAGGTTAACTGACGATACGAATCGCATGCAAAATGTCGTTCAGATTGGAAATCAATTTGAACGACATTTTTGTGCTTACACGCGCGAACGTTTGTTTGTGGTATAGTTGAAGACAGCTTGGAAAATGATTCAATGGGACAATGGGGAGGGCAATATGTCAGGATTGCAAAAAGTGGAATGCGGGTTATACACGATGTGTCTTGTGCAGGATGAAGACCGGGTGCTGCTGGTCAATCGCCCCGATAAGCTGGGATTCCTGAAGAAGGCCAGCAAATACGGGCCGATGAACTGCCCGAGCGTCGGATCCTTCAGCATATCCTTCCCTTCTTGAATCATGCCGCCCAAGCTGACGGGAATGTATAGGTATACCGCGGGATTCAGATGCCAGATGGCCCTCTATCATCTTATGATCGGTGTCGAGGGATGTCAAAACATGAAACTGTTTTTTTTCCGTAAAGAGGGGATTGACATGTGTTTGGACCCTGCTATAATCTTAATAGTAATGATTACGAAATAGAAAGAACAAGGACAGGAAAGGGAGTTGGAATATGAATCTTGGGAAACGACGTCTGTCGCTGCGGTTCATCATGATGCTGCTGCTCGCTTGCGCTCTTCTGCTGCTCAATGCATGCGGAAATAACGATTCGGCTGCGGAAGGAGCGGCCAACGGCAAAGTTAATGTAATAACAAGCTTCTACCCGATCTATTTCATGGCGAGCGAGATTGGAGGGGAACATGTGTGCGACTTGTTTTGCTATAACTGAATAACTTCAGGAAAAGCAAGGACTTTATAAAGAAAAGTCTAACTTTCTATCCGAGAACAGGAATGAGGAATCCATGTTTTCCAAAACTGTTCCGTTGAGACTCCTACATGCGTCTTGTTCGGCAGGGCATGAGGTATGAAGCTAGGTGAAGTCGGCAGAAGGAAGCTGGAGCCACCAATCAAGGAAGGTATGCTTACTGATATGCCGGACGGCTGAAAAATTGCCTATGGTGAGAATGTTCAAAGGGGAACTGACGAAACTCCGAATGTAAGAATCTAAATGCCTACCTCATGGAAACATGTTGACCAATGAATGTTGGGGCAAGTGGCGTAAAGTACAATTACATGTTAGGAAATACGCTATACCGAACAATGGCGGTATCAAGCTTGCAGGTTCAAAGGAGTCACCTAAGGGCAGTATGCATAGCTAGGATAGAAGGAACAAGGAAAGCAAGGGACGTTGCAACAATGGACTGCCGTCCAAGACGGTTGCTATAAGGTTACACCGAAATGCATTTACCCTTGTGAGAGTAGGGGCACGACCAATGAAACTTCCGTAATAGAAGTGGAGGAACAGCCCTGAGTCTTGTTACTTGACAACAACTTTCCAAAAGTGAACTGTATCGGTCGGGTATGAATGTGGGGACAATCTCTGCAAGGGGGTTGCCACAATACAGGCTCTGCGTTATTGGGATTACTATAATCTAACAGATACCTTTACAGACTTACACGAGCAGGCCAAGCAAGGAAAAACATTCAAACGTCTCTATGAACTAATCACATCAAGAGAAAATATCCTTCTTGCTTACCGTACAATCAAGTCAAATAAGGGATCTAAAACAGCAGGAACAGATGGCAAAACAATCGAGAATCTTAAAACAATGACAGACAGCGATCTTGTGAACCTTGTTAAAACAAAACTTAAGAATTACCAACCTAAAAAGGTTAGACGGGTCTTTATTCCAAAACCTAATGGGAGAAAGAGACCACTGGGAATTCCATGCATTCTAGATCGGCTAATACAGCAGTGCTTTAAGCAAGTACTTGAACCAATCGCCGAGGCGCACTTTTATAAACATAGTTATGGGTTCAGACCATTGCGCTCCACCCATAATGCATTGGCTAGAGTTCAATTTTTGATTAATAACGGGGGACTTCACTTTATCGTAGACATCGATATCAAAGGATTCTTCGATAACATTAATCATTCAACCTTGCTAAAGCAGATATGGAATCTTGGAATACACGATCGTAAGGTTTTACGGATTATCAGTCGAATGCTAAAAGCTGTAATAGAAGGTGAAGGTACTCCTGTAAAAGGAACCCCACAAGGAGGAATTTTATCCCCTTTACTTTCTAACATTGCACTGCACGATCTTGATACTTGGGTAGCTGGACAATGGGAGAATTTCCAAACAAAACATGCATATACGAAGAGGAATAAATATAATGCTCTTAAGAAGTCAAAGCTTAAAGAAGGATTCATCGTCAGATACTCCGATGACTTCAAAATCCTCTGTCGTGATTGGAAAACGGCCCAAAAATGGTTCCATGCCGTAAAACTTTATTTGAAAGATCGCCTTAAGTTGGACATTTCCCCTGAGAAATCAAAAATTCTGAATTTGAGGAAACAGAAATCTGAATTTCTCGGCTTTACAATTAAAGCTACAATGAAGGGGAAAAAGGCAGTTGCACATACCGGTGTGATTGAGAAGAAAAAACAACAGATTAAGATACAATATAAGAAACTTATTCAACATATTCAACAATCACCCTCAGCCGGTAATGTGCACAAATTCAATAGTTTTGTTCTCGGGATTCACAATTACTTTAGGAAAGCAACGCATGTGTTCATTGAGTTCTCACGACTTGCCTATGACCTGAAAAAGTTCACTTATAATCGTTTGAAACGGGCTGGTAAATACGAACATCCTGATAATCCACCTCCGACATATAGGAAGTTTTACTCAACCAGTTATCGCACGTTCAAGGTGGATGGAGTCTACTTATACCCGATAGTAGATGTAACTACCTCTAACAATCTGAACTTCAGTCAAGAGATAACTCCATTTACTGTCGAGGGGCGGAAGAGGATTACTAGAAAACTGGTTGGATTTGTACAATCAGAAATCATTATATTAATGAAATCAGACAATCCTCAACGCAGTGCAGAATACTTGGATAATCGGATTAGTAGGTACAGTATGGTCATGGGAAAATGCGAGATCACAGGTATATTCCTTTATGCAGACGATGTGCACTGTCATCATTATCTTCCAACTTACCTTGGTGGAGATGACAGCTACAATAACCTGAGGATCCTTCATCAAGATGTCCATACACTTATTCATGCCACAAACCAGGAAACGATTATGAAACTCATAAACATGCTTGGCCTAACAGGCAGCATGATTAAAAAGGTAAACCAATACCGCAAAATGAGTAACTTGGGCACTGTTGTTTAATTCAAGTAGCAAGATGGAACGCCGTGTGCGGTGAAAGTCGCATGCACGGTGTGGAGGTGGGGAAAAGGTGGCGAGCTATTCAAAGCCTTACCTATACCTATTCAGGTGACCAATCTGATCCCGACGGGAGTCGAGCCGCATGACTGGACGCCGAAGAGCCGGGATTTGCAGAATGCTTCCAAGGCGCAGCTGCTGCTCGTGAACGGAGCCGGATTCGAAGGCTGGCTGCCTGATTTCCAAAAGGGGCTGGACGCCGGCTCGAAGGTGAAGACCATCGAGGTCAGCGATGGAATCACGCTGATAAAGGCGAGCGAAGAGGAAGAGGAGCACGGGGAAGAAGCGCATCACGAGGGCGAGCATGCACATGAGGACGATCATGGACATGACCATGGCGATATCGATCCGCATACGTGGATCAGTCCCAAGTCTGCGCTCATTATGGTGGAGAACGTGAAGAACGCGCTCGTGGATGCCGATCCGGAGCATCGCGCCGACTATGAGAAGAATTATGAGCAGTTGAAAGCGAAGCTGGCTTCCATTGATGAGGAATATACGTCGAAGCTGAAAAACGTGGCGAAGCGCGATATCGTCGTATCGCACCAGGCGTTCGGTTACTTGGCGCGGGATTATGATCTTCGCCAGCATGCGATTATGGGCATTTCTCCGGATGCGGAGCCGCGCGCGCAGGATTTGCTGAATCTGGCGAAGCTGGTGCAGGAGAAGCAATTGAAATATGTATTTTTCGAGGAACTGGTATCCGATCAACTGGCCCAGACGCTGGCTTCGGAAGCGAAGGTCGACACGCTCGTCTTGAATCCGCTGGAAGGCTTGACGCAGGAACAGGAAGCGGCGGGCGATAATTATTTGACGCTCATGGAACGCAACTTGCAAAATCTCCTTCTCGCGTTACAATAAGAAGGATACATTCCGGCGCGGGCGGCGAGCCGGCCGGGAGGATAAGGAAGAGAGATGACAAGAACAATGCACGTAACCGATCCCTGCCACGGGCAGGTCATAACGTTGGATCATGTCGGTTTTGACTATGAAGGGCAGAAGGTCTTCGAGAATGTGAATTTCACGGTGAGAGAACGGGACTTCGTCGGGGTTATCGGAGCAAACGGGGCAGGCAAGACGACGCTGCTGCGCTTAATGGTAGGCTTGCTCCGGCCTACCGCCGGGGAAGTGAAGCTGTTCGGCACGCCGATTCAGCGCTTCAAGCAGTGGGAACGCGTAGGCTATGTTCCGCAAAAAAATTCGTTCAATCCGCTGTTCCCTGCCACGGTCATGGAGGTGGTGCAGTCCGGGATGTATAACCGGAGACGCATGTTCCGCAGGCTGTCGAAGCAAGAAATCAGCCAATGCGTCGATGCGATGGCTGCGATGCGGATCGAGAATCTGGCTCACAAAAAAATCGGGCAGCTCTCCGGGGGACAGCAGCAGCGCGTCTTTTTGGCCCGGGCGATGGTGAACAAGCCGGACTTGATGATTTTGGACGAACCGACCGTCGGCATCGATGCCGGCACGCAGAAGGAATTTTTCAGCCTGCTGCAGCATTTGCATGCGCATCACCGGATGACCTTCGTCATGGTCTCCCACGATCTGGACCTGGTGAATTCGTGGCTTGGCGACGAGCCGGCCGGCACCTGCGGGAACTTCCACTTCTATGTGAAGCACTCTCATGAGGCGGAATGTCTGGAGCCGGGTTTGACGCATGGCGTTATCGTCTGAATGCCGCTGCGGCATGCGGCTAGCAAATGATGTGAAGGGGTCGGTATAGATTGGATATTATATTTTCGGAATTTTTCCAGAGAGCCCTTATCGGCGGTCTGTTCATCGGGATTACCGGACCGCTGATGGGGATGTTTCTCGTGCTGCGCCGGCTGTCCATGATCGGGGATACCTTGGCCCATGTCACGATTGCCGGGGTGGCGCTCGGATTTTTGCTGGGCATCTATCCGCTCGCGATGGGTGTCGTCTTCGCCCTGCTGGGGGCGGTGGCGATCGAGCGGCTTCGCAAGGCGTATAAGACGTATGCGGAGCTGTCGATAGCCGTTATCATGTCGGGCGGCGTCGCGTTGGCCTCGCTCTTTTTCACGCTGGGACGAAGCTTCAACGCGAACGTGACCAATTATTTATTCGGCAGCATCTATACGCTGAACGGCACGGATCTGACGGTGGTCGGAGCCGTGACGGTCATTGTCGTTGTTTTTATGCTTATTTTTTTCAAGGAAATGTTCATGCTGACCTTCGATGAGGATGCGGCCGCGGTGAACGGGCTTCCGGTCCGCTGGTTGAATATCGCCGTGACCGTGCTGACGGCGCTTGTCATCAGCGTGGCGATTAAGATCGTCGGCGCCTTGCTCGTATCGGCGCTCTTGACGATTCCGGTCGCGACCAGCCTGCTCCTCGCCAAGAGCTTCAAAAGGGCGGTCATCGTCTCCGTGCTCGTGTCGGAATCCGCCGTCATCGCCGGGCTGCTCATGGCAGGCGTGTGGAACCTGGCGCCCGGAGCGACGATTGTATTACTATTGATTGCCATGTTAATATTAACCTTAGTGATACGCCGGGGGGTAAAGGTATAGGTCTGTCGGCATGGCGGTCTTCCGCTGCATGCAGGCGTTCCGTCACCCTGGCGCGCGAACTAGGGAGGAGGCGGTCAACATGTCGGATGTAACGGTCTGGGTTGCCTTTTGGGCAGGAGTCATATCATTTATTTCCCCGTGCTGCTTGCCGTTGTATCCCACGTTCCTTTCAATTATAACGGGCATGTCCGTCAATCAATTGAAAGAAGAGCGCAACAAGCGGGTCGTTCGCTGGAAGACGATGACGCATACGCTGTTTTTCATTCTTGGGGTCAGCGTCGTTTTTTATACGCTGGGGTTGAGCGCGACCTTCCTCGGATCATTCCTGGCCGAATACCGGGATACGGTCCGTCAAGTGTCGGCGATTATCATTATCGCGATGGGGCTTGTCATTATGGGCGTCTTCCGCCCGCAGCTCCTGATGAAAGAATGGAAGTTCGACGTGGCGCGCAAGGGAGGCTACCTCGGATCGTTCTTGTTCGGGATGGGCTTCTCGGCGGGATGGTCCCCCTGCGTGGGGCCAATTCTTGGCGCGATTTTCACCTTGTCGGCTTCTCAGCCGAGCCTGGGCATCGTCATGACGACGGCCTACTGCATCGGCTTCGGGCTGCCGTTTTTCATTCTGTCGTTTTTCATCGGATCGGCGCGCTTACTGCTCCGCTATTCGAACGCCATGATGAAGTTCGGCGGCGCGGTAATGATCATCATGGGCGTGCTGCTGTTTACGGATCATTTGAACCAGATTAATATTTGGCTGCAGCAGATTACGCCGGATTGGCTCAAGCGGCTTACATAGGAGCGGCATCTTTTCAAGGAACTGGATGCGGCCCATCAGAGAACCGGGCATGCTTTCTCCCGATGGAGAGGGCATGCCCGGTTTGTTGTTGTTCGCGCCCGGAATCCGGCTTACGTGAAATTCAAAACGCGGGAAGCAGGGAAGTATTCGCCGATTCGCCCGGTGATGAATTCCTTCAACCGGTTCGCCCGCTCATCCGGATAGACATATTTCCCTTGTCCCCAGCGGCCCCACTTATATTTGCGCTCCGCGATATTCATCTGAAGCTTGCTCTTCGGATAGCGCTTTTCGATGACGGAGCGGAGCTTGCCGAAGGGTTGATCGGCCATCCGCTCGATCAGGTCGTACAGGCTCCCGGTAATATGCTCGATGCTCAGCGGATCCGAGGTACAGGACGCTTCGAAGCGCGTAATCTCCGGCTTCCGCTCCTCAATGCAGCGCACGGCCGTTGCCCATATGTCATCCGTGTTGACATACACCCGGATATAGGGCTTGGCGCCATGCGTCATCTGCAGATAGCAATAATGGCAGTGGCCGCTGCCCGGTTAGTATGCGTCATTTTGAGGCGGAACCGCTTGGAAAAAAGCCGTATTTCCCTGCGATGGTTGAACTTGCTTACATGAACATGGTACACTATCTTATGGATATTGTTAGCGATCGTGGATGAAATGAGGGACGCTTGATGCCTACGCCAAGCATGGAAGATTATTTGGAACGCATTTATAAGCTGATTGATGAGAAAGGGTACGCCCGTGTATCGGATATTGCGGAAGGGCTGGAGGTACATCCATCTTCCGTCACGAAGATGATTCAGAAGCTGGATAAGGATCAATATCTGATCTATGAGAAATACCGCGGGCTCGTGCTGACGAGCAAAGGCAAAAAAATCGGCAAACGGCTTGTGGACCGCCACCATCTGCTGGAGGAATTCCTGGAGATGATCGGCGTGCAGCATGAGAACATCTACACGGATGTGGAAGGAATCGAGCATCACTTGAGCTGGGATTCCATTACGTGCATCGAGGCGCTTGTCGAATATTTCAAGCGTGACCCCGAGCGTATCAAGGATCTCGCCGGCGTGCGCGGCGAATTGGAGAACGAATCTTCGTAAAAACATCTGTTTCGAGAGAAACAGATGTTTTGTTTTGCGCGTCTAATAGAGTAGGGCTTGAATACTTGAATAATTGACCAAGCCTGGAATATCAGATGCAAGGGAGAGAGAGGATTCATGACAATCTGGAGACGCCTCCTGTCGGGAACGATGGCGGCGCTGCTGTTCGGGGGCGGATTGGCGGCGCCTGCGCAGGCAACGGCGAACGACATTGCGATTTATCTCGATCAGAAGAGGCTGGTCACGGACGTGGCGCCTTATCTGGTGCCGGGGAAGAACGTAACGATGCTTCCGTTCCGGGCCGTCGGGGAAGCGGTCGGTGCGACGGTAGGCTGGGACAAGAGCAAGCAGGAAGTGGAGTTCCGCAAGGATGACACCGTCATCCAGCTCACGATTGGCAGCGATACGGCGCTCGTCAACGGGGAGAAGGTGGAACTGGACGCGGGAGCGCAGATGCGGGACAGCCGGACGATGGTGCCGCTGCGCTTCATCGGGGAGAACACGGGCCTGACCGTCAATTGGAATCAGCAGGAGCGAAGGGTGAACCTGTTTACGGGCGAGGCAGGCTCACAAGGAAATACAGGTTCGCAAGGCAATGCTGGAGCGGAAGAAGAAATACATACCGAGGGCTTGAGAGGCACTTGGATTTCCACCGTATATAACATTGACTGGCCGGCCGATCCCCGCAAAGGGGCGAACCCGGAGCAGCAGAAGAAGCAATATTCCGATATGCTAGACAAGCTTCAGGGTATGGGGTTAAACGCGGTCTTCGTTCAGGTGAGACCGACATCGGACGCCTTCTTCCCTTCGAAGCTTCTTCCGTGGTCGGAATGGCTGACGGGCAAGCAGGGGCAGGATCCGGGCTATGATCCGCTCGCTTATATGATCGAGGAGACGCACCGGCGGGGAATGGAGTTCCATGCCTGGTTCAATCCGTTCCGGATCAGCGTCCAGGGAGACATCGCCAAGCTGGCCGCCGATCACCCGGCGAAGCAGCATCCGGATTGGGTCGTCAAGCATGGCGGCAAGCTGATGTATGATCCGGGCGTGCCGGAAGCGCGTCAGTTCATTATCGATACGATTATGGAAGTGGTGAACGGATACGATATCGACGGGGTCCATCTGGATGATTACTTCTATCCGTACGGACAGGATGCCGAGCCTTTCCTTGACGACGCTTCCTATAAAGCGTATAACAAAGTATTCAACAACAAAGGCGATTGGCGGCGCAACAATGTCAATCAATTCATTCAACAATTGAATGAGGAGATTAAGGCGAGCAAGGCGAAAATCCGCTTCGGGGTCAGCCCGTTCGGGGTATGGCGCAACTCGACGCTCGATCCGACGGGCTCGTTAACCACGGCGGGCTACAACAGCTACGACGATCTGTACGCCGATGTGCGCACCTGGATCAAGAACGGCTGGATCGATTACATCGCTCCGCAAGTCTATTGGCATATCGGCTACAAAGCGGCTTCTTATGATACGCTCGTCGACTGGTGGGTAAAGGAGACGGCAGGCACCGGCGTCGATCTGTATATCGGGCATGCCGCCTACAAGCTGGCGGACGCGAAGGAAAAGGATTGGTCCAGCGCCGACGTGCTTATCCGCCAACTGGACTACAACAAGCAATATGACAGCGTGGCCGGCAGCATTTTCTTCAGCGCCAAGGATTTGCTGAACAACACGAAGGATGTGGCTGCGCGGCTGAAGCAATATTATGAGCAATAACAACACCGCACTTATATAACCCATCATATCCGCCCTCTTCCGCGCATACATAACAGTAATACGATCCGCGTATGCGCCGGAAGGGGGTATTCCCTCTATGAAAATCAATGCTGTTTTTGAAGGCGGCGGCGTCAAAGGCATTTCGTTGGCCGGAGCGGTGCAGGCCGCCGAGAACTACGGGTTTTCCTTCCATCGCGTGGCCGGAACTTCTTCGGGTTCCGTCGTGGCCGCGCTCATCGCTGCAGGCTACTCGGCGGAAGAGATGCGCCAGTTCATGATGGAGATGCCATTCTCCTCCTTCTTGCAGCGCGCTCCGATTTTTCAAATCAAATGGATTGGACCGGCCATGCGGCTGCTGCTGAAAAAAGGCTTGTATTCCGGAGAACGGCTTGAATACTGGATCCATCAGCGGCTGCTGGAAAAAGGGGTCCGCACCTTCGGGGACATCAAGCCCGGCCGGCTGCGCATCATCGCCTCGGATATTTCCAACGGCCGGCTGCTCGTGCTTCCCGACGATATGAAGCAGTACGGAATCGATCCGAACCGGTTTCTCGTCAGCCGAGCCGTGCGGATGAGCACCAGCATTCCGTATTTTTTTGATCCCGTCATCATCCGCCAATCCTTCCAATCGGCCGTCCGCAAAAACAAGCCATTCAACAAACAGTTCTCGTATATCGTCGATGGAGGCTTATTGAGCAATTTTCCGCTATGGCTGTTCGATGAGGACGCGGCGGGCGGGGGCAATAACTGCATTCCGACGATCGGATTCCAGATGGTAGGGAAGAAGGAGAATCACCCGCACCGGATCGGCGGCCTGCTGTCGATGCTGCAAGCGATTTTCGGCACGATGATGTCCGCTCATGATCAGCGGTATATCGAGAAGCACAACCAGTACCGGACCATCAAAATTCCGACGCTTGGCATCGGCACGACCGATTTCGCTCTCACGCTGGAGCAGAGCATGGCGTTGTTCGCCTCCGGGCTGGAAGCGGGCATCGAGTTCTTTAAAGACTGGGATTTCGGAAAGTATAAAGAGATGTTCAAAGCTTTTCATAGCCAGGTTCATAAAATATAGACAAATAGCGCTCCGCGGTTTATGCGGAAACGCTATTTCGGGCAGGTCTTGAATTCGTGGAAGAAGCGAACGGGCGTAAGACAGGTTATTGATAAATGGACGCGTTACGGGAAAGAGATGCCATCGCTGCCGGGATCTGCCGGTGATTCCTCCGGCACGGGATCGGTTTTCAACGACACGGTATTTTGCGAGCCGTTCCAGTAGATCTCGATGCTATACATTTGGCACAGCTCCCGCAGCGGAATCAATATCTCCCCGTCCTCTAATAGAGGCTGTTTTTTTTTAAAATTGACATTTTTGCCGTTGATCTGGACATAAACCTCATTCTTCTTTTTTTTCTTCGCATACCCGCCATCGCTAAGCAGCTTGATTAGCTCCTCGGGCGTCTGCTTGGTCGTTCCCGCATTGAAGCGGAAGGCGTTGCGATCTTCCCGGCCGGTCATTCCCGGTTTGATGGTGAAGGAGAGCTCAATGTTCAGCGTTTTAAGTACACGTAGCACATCTTGGTTATAAGCTCCGTATGGGAAGGCGACGATGCTGCGCGTGTTGCCCAGCTCTTCCCGGAGCCGCTTCTCGGCAGTGGCCAGGTCTCTGGTAATGCGGCCGATATATTCCTCGTCGGTCTCGACTCGATCCCGGTCCTTCAAGTACAGATGGCGGCTCAGCATCGGTTTCTCCTTGCCTTTGGCGTTGATCGGTCCTTGGCGATGGGAGTTGTATGTATGACTATAGAAGCTCATGCCGGCTTTTTTCATTTCTCGCATCTGATCCCACGTCAGCTTCGGCTTGCCGGTCTGGTTGTCTATGCTGGCGACAATGACGAAGTTCGTGGCGGTGTAGCCGAATTTCTGCAATATCGGAAAGGCGTGCGTATAGAACGTCTCGTAGCCGTCATCGAAGGTAAGCAGCACGGCATTATCCGGAATCGCGGACCCTGCCGTCATAAAGTCAATATATTCACCCATGCTGATGACGTGAAATCCCCGTTCCTTAAGCAGCTTCATCTGCTCCTCGAATTGGTCGACGGGCAGCAGGTGAGGCTTCTTCTTATCCGGTTGGTCGACGAGCTGATGGTACATCAATACGGCAACCTGGTTCGAATAGTAGACGGAAGATGACGCCGGCGGGGAATATTCCTCGATTGACATCCCCAATTCCTTCCAGATCTGATCGGAGGATGCCCGGACCATCAGAGTTCCTTCGTCCACGACAACAGAGACGGGCTTCTCCAGCTTCTGTCCATTTATCATAAACGCAACCTCCTTCACGCTTCGGTTCAGGCCGCAGCCTTGCAGCACCACGAATAAAGATAGAAGCGCAAGCGCGATTTTTACAGGGTATAATAAGCGGGCTTTCATCAATAAATCCTCCTTTGTTCATCTCATAACGAGATTGTAGATGGAGGATCTTAATGATCTTGTTAGTCAAAGCTTAACGAATGCTTATCGATCGCGAAATATTTACCATCTTCCTTAAAGATCCCTTAATAAAGGACCAAATAAGGAACCAAAAAACTCCGCCCCGCATCAGATCGGGACGGAGTATTCAGGGTCAGCCGCTCGCGGCGACTCCCTGTCCTGGCTTGCTCTTTTTCCGTGGAGGCGTGCTCCCGAAGATAACCCAGGATTGGGGCACGAAGCGCACCGTCAGGGAGACCGTAATCCAGGACAAGATAAGCGCCGACAAGAATCCGCCGGCATACCACATATGCAAGAGCGGCGATTTCGATGTATGCGGCGGGAAGTTGCGATAGACGAATAAAAAGAACGGATGAATCAAATAAATGCCGAATGAGATTTCCCCGAGACGATGCATTCCGTTAACGAGCCACGGCCAAGCATGACGCCGAAGCAGAAACGCGATCTGAAATGCCATAATCGCGAAAGTATAGGTATGAACATTCCACATCAATTCATACAAGAGCGAATTATAGTTGGCGCCGTACAACCGAGTCGTGTGCCAGATGTACACATGTCCGAGTCCGGCGCATAACCCGACCGTCCACAAGGCGATCCAGGACATGATCCGCGGCGCGGTCGCATTTTCCCGGCTGATGATGAGCCAGCTCTTCAGCTTCGGATAGTAGATGCCCAGGAAGGCGCCCAACATGAAGTAGGACATATACGCGAGCGACCAGCTCCCTTTGTTCGGCACCTGAAGCGCGTATTTATTAAGCAGGATGAAGCCCCATTGTATGGCCAGTCCGATGGGAATGCTCCACTTGACGATAGACGGCTTCCGCTTGAACAGCCACAGGCAAATCGGGAACAGCAGATAGAATTGGATGCTGATGAAGACGAAGTATAGATGCGTATACGCCTTGCCTGTTGCCAACTGACTGAAAAATTTGATAAGCGTCTCGTCCAGGGCACGATCCCGGTAATGAGTAAAATGCAAGATGACGAAGTAAAATACCGAAAATAAACAATACGGAATGATAATGTACTTCAGCCGTTTTTTGTAGAAATTGCCGATAAGCTGCGAGTCCAAAGGCCTCGAAAAGTAATTGTAGAACAGCACGAAGCTGCTCAGAAATAAAAATGTCGGTGTCCCAATCTTCATAAATATATTCATGAAGCTGTACATCCAGTAAAAGTTGGAATCCTTCATCTGCAGCGTCGCAAATGACGTCGAGTGGACGGACAGGACTCCGATGATCGCCATCGCGCGTACTAGCTGCACCTCGGACAGCTTTTCACGTCCGGTTGCCATGATGTCATACCTCCCATGCGAAATATCTATAAGAAGATGTTCAAGCAGGCCCATAAATCAGGTTCTCTGGAACATTCCCTATCAACGATTATAAAATATGTATCTTATGAAAACGGATCGGAAATCCTTATTATCTTCTTAAGAGAAGGCGCCGGCGGGTCAGGCGCATGGGAAGCGAGTCGTAAATGTCGTCTTGTTGCGATCGCTTGTAGCCGAGATCTTCCCGCCGTGAACCTCGATAATGCTCTTCGTAATCGCCAATCCCAAGCCGGTTCCGCCGGTCTCCTTGGAGCGGGACTGCTCCGCCCGATAGAAGCGGTCGAAAATATACGGCAGATCCCTCTCCGAAATCGGCTCGCCGTAATTGGTCACCTTCACATAGATCTGCTCCTCTTCTTTGCCGAGCTCGATATCGACATACTTGCCGGCCTTCCCGTACTGGATCGCATTCGAGATCAGATTCTCATAGGATCGGACGAGGCGGTCTCCATCCGCCATAATGTACAGCGGCTCGGAAGGGGCGTTGATGCGGCACATCATGCCGGCTTTCTCAAGACTCGGCACGAATTCCTCCGCCAGCTGCCGGATGAAGTTGGTCATGTCCAGCTCGGTCAATTCGAGAGGAAGTCCGTTGTTGATGCGCGTGAATTCGAACAGATCGTCGATCAAATACTTCAAGCTTACTGCTTTCTCATAGGCGATATTGACATAGTACCGCAGCTCGACTTCATCGTGATACCTATCGTTTTCGATCAGCTCAAGGAAGCCGAGAATCGATGTCAGCGGGGTGCGCAGGTCATGCGAGACGCCCGTAATCAGGTCGTTCTTCGTCTTCTCGGCATTGCGCTCTTCCTGGATCGAGTGGTACAGTTGGGCGCTCATATGATTGATGCTCTCGGCCACCAGACCGAGATCGTTCGCAGGCTTGACCGGAATGACGTGCTCGAATTGCCCCTTGGCGATCTCCTGCAGTCCGAACGTAATTTCTTGCAAATAGCTGTTCAATTCTTCAGACAACGCGTTGATCCGATAGGCGATCGATCCGATTTCATCCGACGACTTGACCGGAATGACATAATCGAATTGTCCCTTGGCAATCTCCTGAAGCCCATCTGTAATCTCGTTCAGATAACGGATGATGGGACGGCTGAACAGAAAATAAAACAAGATAAACGACACGATACCGGTCACGATCATAATCGGCTTGGAGCCGATATTGTTCACCGCCCAGATGAGCAGTCCGTTGTAGGGCGGCTCTAACAGCAAGTACCCGGCCAGCAAGCGGCCAAGCAGCATGATGAATGCGGTTAGGCTCACGCTTCCCAGGAACACGAGCAGGAACTTCCAGCGGACGGTACGGATGAGGTTGGCGCTTTTCGGTTTTGCCATGCATGACACTCCTATCGCATCCGAATTTTACAGGGACTCCATCTTATAGCCAATGCCCCATACGGTTTTAATGAATCTCGGATTTTGGCTGTCTTTTTCGATTTTCTCGCGAATTTTACGAATATGGACCATGACGGTGTTTTTGGATTCCATGAACGGTTCGTTCCATACTTCCTGATATATCTTCTCCATGCTCAATACGATCCCCCGATTCACCGCCAGCAGCTTCAGAATCGCGAATTCGCGCGGAGTCAGCTTCACGGGCACATCATCGACGGTCACCGAGTGCGTCGCAAAATTAATGACGAGATCGTCGATCTGGATCTCATTCTCATCCGCCGGGCGCGCCGTATTGAACTGCTTGTAGCGGCGGAGCTGGGACTTGACTCGGGCAATGAGGACGAGCGGGTTGAACGGCTTGGTGACGTAATCGTCCGCTCCGATGCTGAGGCCTGCGATTTTGTCGATATCCTGGCTCTTGGCCGACAGCATAATAATCGGGGTATTGTTCTGCTCCCTTATTTTCATGCAGGCCTGAATCCCGTCCATCTTCGGCATCATGACATCCAATATAATCAGATCGACCTTATGGTTCTGAAGCAATTCGAGCGCGGCCAGGCCGTTTGGCGCTTTCAGCAGCTCATACCCTTCGTTTTTCAAATAGATTTCCATAAGCTCAATAATTTCTTTTTCATCGTCTACCAATAGAATGGTCTCTTTCGGCATCAGACTGACTCCTTTGCAGTGTAGGTACGATTGTGGGCTGTGACACGTCCCGCTGGCGGCGAAGCGGCGGGACATGCTTCAAGACGCCCCGGGCATACCGCCCGGCAGCGTCTTGATCGCGCCAATCCACCGAATTTTATTCTCTCTATATAGGATGCGCGTAACTGCGCAAGAACGCAACCCTATTCTTTGGCTTCCGGTATCGGCAGGAAGAGCATGTGAATCGGAAGGTTGCTTCCGGAGGCCAGGACGAAGGTCAGACGAACCGTCTCCTCCCGATCGCCTGTCCGGTGCAGAATGCCGACTTCTTCCGGACTGGTAAGGATGCTTCCGTCCACCATATTGACGACTTTGCCGTTCACGAGGAAGGCGCCTGCATAATGTCCGCCGCGCGCGTTCAGCCCGACAACGGTGTGCGGGGCAACCTGGAGCTCCATATCATAGAGTACCCCGGTGTTCCCGATATTGGTCTCCTCCAGGCCGGTGACGCGATCGGAGCCGGTTACGAACGTATCGAGATCGTTGTCTCCGATAATCATCCGCTGCGGCTTGGCGCCAAGCACCTGATTGACGTGGAACGTGCGGTTCCCTTCGGGGAAGGTTCCGCGCACATGCTTGCCGTCCCGAGCCAGCTTGGGAAGCTCCGGCAGCGCTTCGATCGGATCCTTGTCCGGATCCAGGATGACAACCGAGAATTCAAGTTCCTGGTCCGTATGAATTTCGGAATAGGATGTCATCGTCAGTCCGCCCTTCATCGGAGATTTGCTGATCTCGGGCAGGACTACGACCGTCTCGCCGACCGGCACCTTCATCGTCCGGATCGGTTCGGACTTGGCGAGAGAGTCCAGGAACCGCGACACAGCGGTTTTTCCGCTGGTCGATACATACTTGGTCGGACCGCCCATCCCGAAGGCGTTGAGCGTGACATTGGCATCGGATGTGCCATGATTCGTCGCCAGCAAGTATACGGATATATCTTGCTGCGAGCGGTTCTGATTGTGAATGTTAATCCGGAAGCTTCCCGAGAGCGTATCCTGGTAACCGATGCCTTCCTCCCCATACAGATGCTCGGGGCTATTGCTGCGGACGAAGGTCATTGGACTGGTCGTCGTCGTATAAGTGACCGCATCATAGACAAGCACGTCGTTGCGGTCAACCGGAAATTTGCTTCCGGGTTCAGCGTAGAGAAGCCCGTGCTCCGTCGGTGTATACAGGGACTCATTGGTTACGGTAATCTTCTGAGTTATCGTATCGCTCTTGCCGTGCTCGTTCTCGACCCGAAGCGTCACTTCATGCTCCCCGGGTTCGAAGAAGGCGGGCGCTTTGCCTGTCCAGGTTCGCTTCACGATCTCGCTGTGCTCGTCCTCGCTCAAATCCTCATACCGGATATTTTCGCCCATTCGATAGACGGACTTGTCCGTTTTGAAATTGGCGGCCGGAGGGGAGGGCTCGGCGATGATTTCTTTCCAGGCCAGCGTATATTTCGAGCCGGATACCTTCAATTGGCTCTCCGTGATGTCGGCCCATGTGCGAAGCGGCACCATCAGGCTGCCTTTCTGGCTGAAAATCTCTCCTGCCGCTTCCACTTCGTTTCCGTTTACGCTAATCGTTGTCGCGCCCGCTTTGAAGCGAAGCGTCAGCTCTTCTTTGCTGGCTACCGTTTCCTTGGTATCGGCATCGTAGGTTACCGAGAATCCATAGAGGAGCGCGACGCTCTTCAGCGGAATATAAGCCAGATTGTCCTTGTCGACAACGGGCTGATCGGCGATGAGCTCTTGACCATTATGAGACATATTGGCTTTCTCGGCTGTTAAAGCAAGCATATGGCTTGCTTCGGCGGCTTGTGCGGCGGCGAATGGAAATAATAGCTGCCAAGCCAGAACCGTACTGAATACGATAAGTTTCACACTACCTGATTTGTTGCGTTTCATCAAGAACACTCCTTCTCTCTTAGGGGGTAAAATGCGTGTCGGATAATTGTTAAATAATTATTCCAGAGCCTTTTACGTACAATTAAGGAAAAAAGTTGCGCATCCAACTGACGCTTGTGCGCGAAGGAGGGGAGCCGTGCGGAATGGAGAAAAAGAAGCGTTACGGTCTGATTGTACAGGGAGACGATTGGCAATGCATCAATTCGACACATTATTTTATGGAATATTAATGAAATGTTAAGAAATAAAAAAGGAAGCGCCATGGCGAGCGCTTCCGTTCCGCTACTTCGTATTCTTCTTGTTATCCTTCGGCTTGCTTCCTTCAATGACCCGCAGGTTGGCCTGCGACCGGGGCCGGATCCGCTTAGGCTGCCGGTTCGCGTTGCCCTTCGCCTTGGCTTCCGTTTGGGCCGACTTCTTGATTTTGGGGGCGGCTGATTTCTTCGGTCCCAGCTTATAGAGTAGGAATACCGCTGCAATCAGCACGGCGGGAATGAGCAACGATGCGATCCCTCTTTGCAGGGCAGAGTACAATACGCCGAGCCCGGCCAACGCCAGGATTACAGCCAGAGCCCATCTTGGAAATGCGCCCATATTATCATTCCTTTCGCCTGTTGTCTTCTTCCGCAGAAGCCGATGCTGCTCAGGAGGCCGCTTTCTTCGCCGTCAGCTCCTGATCCAACTCGCGCATCCGGTTGAACGAAGCGATGGATACTTCTACTTGATCGTCGGTCGGCTGCTTCGTCGTCAGCAGCTGCAGCCACAGACCGGGGTAACCGAGCCAGCGCAGCACGGGAACCTCTCTCAGCGCATTGGTCAGGCGGAGGAACTCATAAGCTACGCCCATGACGACAGGGATAAGCAGGAGCCGGGGATAAATCCGTTCCCATAAATTATCATATGGGATGAAGGAGTAAATGACGACACCCACAATGACCGATAAAATGATAAAGCTGCTTCCGCAGCGGTAATGAAGCGTGCTGAACTTCTGCACGTTCTGAACCGTCAGCTCCAGCCCTGCTTCATAGGCGCTGATCACCTTGTGTTCCGCGCCATGATATTGGAACAATCTTCGGATAATCGGCGTCTTGGCGATCAGCCACAAGTAGGCAAGCAGGAAAATGATTTTAATAATTCCTTCAATCAGCGTATGAATGACCCGATTATCGAATGCTTTTCCGAATAAAAATTGCTCGATGACCACGGGAACGGCGGTAAAGATGACCTTGCTGAAAATAAGCGACAGTACGCCGACGGCCGCGACCCCGATAATCATGACGAGATTCCATTTGCCATCGTCTTTGATTTGTTCAGCCGCCTCCTCGCCTTCCTCGTCCTCGGCATACTTTTCCGCCGCATAAGTCAAATGCTGGTATCCCTTGCCGCTCGCATCCAACAGACTGACGAACCCGCGGATAAAGGGAATCTTCTTCAAAGCGGTAAGCCATGGCTTGTCCTCGCGCGGAACTTCATAAAAAGTAATTTCCTTATTTTTACGGCGGACCGCTGTCACATTGACATGCTTGCCAGCGAACATGACGCCTTCGATCACGGCCTGCCCGCCATAAATTGACCGGTTTTGCTGTTCAGACAAATTCGTTCACCATCCTCATGTATTGAAAAAACAGTTGTGCAGTCAGTACTAATGTATTAGGAATGTTATATTATTGTAACGAATTTCAACAGCGTTTTCCACATCATGATTTTGCGGAACGCTGTAATCTCCCTTCCTCGATTGGTGCATACTACCGCATATATGTTGTCTGAGGAAAGGAGAGCAATCGATATGAACGAACGCCAAACCCGCATGCAGCAGAAGCGGACGAATCCGTTCACGTTCGGCGTGATGACCGGTTTTTTTGCCGGATTGATATGGGGGAGCCTGCATTGGCTCGGCTATATTTTTAGCTTTACCATTATCGTGCCGGGATTTTTGGTCGAGCCGTTTTACAAGCATGCCTATTTGACCACGGTGGACGGCCAGCTTCTCGGCTTGGGCTCATTCATCGTCTTCTCGATTCTGGCGGCGCTGCTGTATGTGCTTCTGCTCCGCAAAGTGCCTGGGCCTTGGGCAGGCGTCATCTTCGGCCTGGTGTGGTGGGTTATTCTGTTCGTCGCTCCCGGACCGCTGCTGGGCCTGGTTCCGCCGGTGCGGCACACGACATGGAATACGATATGGACGGAATCATGCACGATGCTGCTGTGGGGCCTGTTCATCGGCTACACCGTGGCGACGGAATTCAATGAAGAGCGGGAGCGCGAACCGGAAGATACCGATCAATCCGGTGCGTCTGGAGAACGGCAGGATACGCCGGGCAATGGTGAGAATGACGGCGGCGGGGATGCATCCGACGACCGCTCGCAGCCTCAGCCTGTCATGTAATCCGCCGGCAGGGGGAAAGTGAGCTTCTCCTTTGCGGTTACGCTTCTCATTTGCCGCTTCGTATGTTAAAATACGTGAGGATTCTCATGTAATCGTGTACGGGGAAAGGGGTGTGCGGCTTGGCTTCCTATCTGGTATTGAACGGACCGAATCTGAACATGCTCGGTATTCGCGAGCCCGGAGTCTATGGAGACGAGTCGTTGGCGGCGATAGAGGGCAGGCTGACGAGGATGGCGGAGGAATGGGGCGTCCGCCTGGAGACCTTCCAGAGTAATCATGAAGGCGAGCTGATCGACCGGATCCATGCCGCTTACGGCACGCATGACGGCATTCTCATTAATCCGGGCGCGCTGACGCATTACAGCTATGCGCTGCGCGACGCGATTAGCGCCATGAACATCCCGACAGTGGAAGTCCATATGTCGAACATACATAAAAGGGAAGCCTTCCGGCATGTATCGGTAACCGCACCGGTTGTCCTCGGTCAGATTGCGGGATTCGGATCGAGGTCCTATGAGTTGGGCCTAATTGCGCTTCATCAGGCCGTAAGCGACTCGAAGCGGGAAAAATCGGGCGGGCCCGAATAACGGATTGACAATAGTCCATGTCAGGAGATGATGAGAATGAGTCAACACCGCATTACTCGATTGAGAGAAGCGATGGAAGCTCGCGGCTTGGAAGCACTGCTAGTGACCAGTGCGGTGAACCGGCGCTATTTGACCGGATTTACCGGATCTTCAGGCTACGTATTCATTACAGCCGATCGGGCGGTTTTAATGACGGATTTCCGTTACACGACGCAAGCATCGGATCAGGCGAAGCATATGCAAGTGGTGGAGCACGCGCCGAGAATAACCGACACGCTGAAGCAGCTGCTGTCGGAGGCCGGCTTGACTCGAATCGGCTTCGAGCAGGAGCATGTGACCTATTCCACCTATGCCGCTTACAGCGCGCAGCTGCAAGGGATCGAGATGGTTCCGGCCGGCAGACTGGTCGAAGATCTGCGGATGATCAAGGATGCGGAAGAACTGGCCGTGTTGAGGGAAGCGGCCCAACTGGCCGACCAAACCTTCAGTCACATTCTTGGCTTCATCAAGCCGGGCGTGCGGGAGAAGGATCTCGCATTGGAAATGGAATTCTTCATGCGCAAGCATGGGGCCACGTCCAGCTCGTTCGATACGATCGTCGCTTCCGGGGAGCGTTCGGCGCTTCCGCACGGCGTGGCGAGCGAACGGGTCATTCAAGGCAACGAATTCATAAAATTTGATTTCGGCGCATTGTACAACGGCTACTGTTCCGATCTGACACGGACTGTCGTTCTCGGCACTCCGTCGGATAAGCACCGGGACATTTATAATATTGTACTGGAAGCGCAGCTCAATGCGCTGGCTCACATCCGTCCAGGCATGACGGGACGGGAAGCCGACGCGTTGGCGCGCGATATTATCAAGCGCCATGGATATGGCGATCAGTTCGGACACAGCACCGGGCACGGCGTAGGCATGGAAATCCATGAAATGCCTCGTCTTGCTTCATCGTCCGATGACGTGCTCACCCCGGGCATGACGGTAACGGTCGAGCCGGGCATCTATTTGCCGGGCTTCGGCGGTGTGCGCATTGAGGATGATATTGTCATTACGGACAGCGGTATTGAGATTATTACTCAATCGACCAAGGAACTGCTCGTATTGGACATGTAGTCGGACAGGATTGAGAGCCACAAGGATCTGCTCCGTCCAAGGAATCTGGGTTGCATAATTGTAGGAGGGAATCAAGCGAATGATATCAGTTAACGATTTTAAGACAGGATTGACAGTTGAAGTGGACGGAGATATTTTTACGGTCCTCGATTTCCAGCATGTGAAGCCGGGTAAGGGCGCCGCTTTCGTGCGTTCCAAGCTGAAAAACCTTCGTAACGGCAACACCGTGGAAAAAACGTTCCGCGCGGGCGAGACGCTTGCGAAGGCGCAAATCGATAACCGCGAAGTACAGTACCTATACAACAGCGGCGATGAATATACATTCATGGATAATGAGACCTATGATCAGTTCAACCTGTCGAAGGATCAGCTCGAATGGGAGCTGAACTTCCTCAAAGACAACATGGTCGTTCATATCGTCAGCTACCAAGGCGAGATTATCGGCATCAATCTCCCGAACAGCGTTGAGCTGAAAGTCGTCGAGACCGAGCCGGGCGTTAAGGGCAACACAGCAACGGGCGCAACCAAAAACGCGACCCTGGAAACCGGCCTCAACGTTCAAGTGCCGCTGTTCATCAACGAAGGCGACGTCCTTCTCATCGACACGCGCGAAGGCAAGTACATCTCCCGCGCCTAATTAGCGGATGTACGAATCGGATCCGCATAGCCCCGGAAGCAGGTCGCTTCCGGGGCTATTTTCTATGCCTGGGGAGTGATGTACCTTGGGAGTACCGTTCGCATGGAGTACATACCTTCGCAGCCTTATGATAAGTATCCCGGTAGCTCAGTAAGGGAGGCACGGTGACCGTAAACACTAGTTGAGATGATACGAAAATATTGTCTGCCATGGCCGTAAACTAAGCTAGGATGACATGAAAATATGTCTGCCATGGCCGTAAACTTAAGCTAGGATGACATGAAAATATGTCTGCCATGGATGGTCCTAGGCCTGCGATGGCCAGAAACTCGCTCTAACATTTCCATCAAATTTACTGAGATGAGGGATGCTGAGATCGTGAATAACGATGTCCAGCTCGGGAGACTTGGATCTTTCCATTTTTCTTTTATGCGCAATATCCCGGTCCCTCAGGAGCCCCGTTGTTAGGAAGGCCACACTCACTCGCCTTTGTCTCCTTTGTCTCGTTATCCCGATAACTCAGGAAAGCTTCCGTTGCTAGGAAGCCTAGATGTTGTTATAAACATAAAAACTGTGCAACAAAAAAATGAGGCTAATTACACTTCGGTTCCCCTAACAATGTACCAAAAGCAGAGAGCGGAATCAGTCCAGCCGGCATGTATCCTCTCAACTTACTGTGTCGATTTATTTAGGCAGCCATAAAATAGCCGTTGCGGCTTCTAGAGGAGGCTGCTCTCCATAAGTATCGGCGTCTTGCCCCATTGTCGGCACAGCATATCGCCGCCAAGGGTTCCCACCCGATCGTCTGGCGGGCAGCAGCATTTTCACGGTAACAAAATTCATCCAGATAATGCTGTAAATACTTGCCGCTTATCCCGCGGAACGTATCGCATAACCAACGCTGTGCACGCCGGAATACAGCATAGAGCGGACTGTTATGCTTAACCCGAAAACGCTGGCGGATAATGGAGATCATAGACTCCGATGCAGAGACATGTTCTGAAATAAAGTGATCGCGGCCGCAAGGAAGCAGCAGTTTGCCAGACATATGCTGCCGCTTAACCTGCTTCATTTTATATTGCCGTTCCGCTCCATTGGAATCGAGCGAGGCAGCTACAATTAGCGGCTGCTCGCGCGGACCGAGATCGACATTGGGGTAATTGCGCGGGCCATTATAGGCAATAAAGCCAAGCACACGATGATCAAGCCGTTCTTGTTCATCGGCACAGCTAATCGCTATACGAATTTTATGCAGCATCGCCCATGCTGTTTTGTAGGTCACCTTAATGATGGAGCTCAGCCGAACTGCATTAATTCCTGTAGCGGGATGAGAGACGAGCCATATCGCAGCTATCCATTTCCGCAGGGAGGTCCGGCTTCCTTCCAGGATCGTCCCGGCAGTCAGGGACGTCTGATGATGGCAGTCGGTACATTCATACAGAGGAAGCCGCCGTGTCCGGATCGCATACGCGCGGGCATGCCGGCAGTTCGGACATCGAAACCCGTTGGGCCATTTCAACCTAAACAGGGCAGGAATGCATGATTCTTCAGTAGGGAATTGCTTCATTAACTCTTCCAACGTGTCAACATTCGACCAGCCATTCATCCCGGTAGCCTCCTCCAAATACAACGAATACAAACAAATGTTCTTGTTTTGATTATACCAAACATATGTTTCCATATCAAGTATGAAAGTGGGATTTGAGGTGCTTAAGAGTTCCAATAAATTCGTAATTTGATTGTGGGATACCCGCTAATTTTGGCGCCCGTCAAAAATGCTTCCGTTCATTATCCCGTCATTATGCTGACCCTTCATTATAAGGAAACGATTTTTAACAGTTTGGAGTCGGCCTGACCGCTTGGGAGATTTGTTGTACGGAAGTTGAGACGCCTGAGTGGCTGGGATATTGAACATAAGGCCTTAAGTGATGAACCTAGAGCATTAGGGAATCTTCCTTTACGGGATGGGTACTGGATGAGGCGAGGTTGCTGGGCACCATGGAGACTCGCTCGCGAGAGTTGGATGTTGAAGCTTTACTTGAACAATCGGGCGACTCGCGTAAGGAGATTCAAGCACCCTGAGGGAGCATCGGGGAGATTCACTGAAAGCATGTCGGACCAAAGCTGAATGTATGGGAGCATCAGCATTGCAGGGGCCGAGATGGAGAGCCGCAGGAAGCAGAGAAAGCTACTAGAATAAGAGAAAACTACTGAAAGTATAGAAAGCTGCTGTAAGCAGAGAAAACAATTGAAAGCAAAGAAAGCTCCTGAGCGAGGGGGATCATCTTCATAAGGTCGTGAGCACAGTTTCTTATCAATTGTCTCAATCCGAACGAATTCGAATACAGGGCTTCAAGTCGTCCGTGATTGTTGTATTTTTTTCTTCCATCGGCCCAAAAACGTGCTATAATATGCAATTAATGATTGATACAGTCCATTTAGGGTGGGAGTGAGTCAGCGTGGCACTATACGTTATGAAGTTCGGAGGCAGCTCCGTCGGGACGGTCGAACGGATGAAGCGGGTTGCCGAACGGATCGTAGAGAAAAAATTAGAAGGCCACCAATGTGTTGTCGTTGTGTCCGCTATGGGGGATACGACGGATGATTTGATTGATCGAGCGAAAAGTATAAACGATCAACTGCCGCCCCGTGAGATGGACATGCTGCTGACTACGGGCGAGCAAATCTCGGTGTCTCTGCTGTCGATAGCCATTCAAAAGCTGGGCCATGCGTCCATCTCGATGACCGGATGGCAAGCGGGTTTCCGGACGGACGCCACGCATGGAAAGGCGCGAATTAAGGACATTGCTCCGGAGCGTGTGCAGGCGGCGCTGCAAGCGGGGAACATTGTCATCGTCGCCGGCTTCCAAGGCATGACCGAGGACGGAGAGATTACGACCCTCGGACGCGGCGGATCCGACACGACGGCGGTCGCGCTGGCTGCGGCAATTGAAGCCGATGTGTGCGAAATCTATACGGATGTTGACGGAATCTATTCTACCGATCCGAGAATCGTGCGCCGCGCGCGCAAACTGAAGGAGATTTCATACGATGAAATGCTGGAGCTGGCCAATCTTGGCGCGGCGGTTCTTCATCCCCGGGCTGTAGAATATGCGAAACATAACAAGGTCTGTCTCGTCGTCCGATCAAGCTTCAATTACAATGAAGGGACCTATGTGAAGGAGGAAGCGAAGATGGAGCAAGGGGTGGTCGTTAGCGGCATCGCCTATGACAAAAATGTGGCACGCATCAGTGTTCTCGGCGTAGCCGATCTTCCGGGGGTGCTCGCCCGCATGTTCGGCGCGCTCGCCGATGAGCAAATCGATGTCGATATCATCGTTCAGAGCGGGGTAACGAACGGGGAAGCCGATTTCTCGTTCACGACGGCGCTGCATGACCGTGACCGCGCTGTTCAGGTTCTGGAGAACATCCGGATCGAAGTTCCTTACCGCGAAGTGACCTCTGAAGCCGACCTGGTCAAAATCTCCATCGTCGGCGCAGGCATGGTCAGCCACCCTGGCGTCGCGGCGCAAATGTTCCGCGTCATCTCGGAGACGGGCGTCAGCATTAAAATGGTAAGCACATCCGAGATCAAAGTTTCCTGCGTCGTGTCCAACGCCAAGCTGAATGAAATTATTACTGCTCTTCACACATCCTACGGGCTGGATGCCGTCGAGGAAGCGTTCGTCGGCGGACCGAAAGAACGAAGATAAATAAGGGAAGATATGAATAAGATAAGCCGGTCCGCAAGGGCCGGCTTGTTGTTATGCGTCATAAGAGGCGGGGGAAGCGGCTAGAACTTATCGATAATCCATCGGCTAATGGCCAACAGCAAGGCCGTTATTCCGGCCGCCATCAGCGGTCCCACAGGCACGCCTCGCAAGAGGACGATCCCGATCAGAGAGCCGGCAACGAGGCCGACGATCATCTGAGGATCATTTTTCAGCAGTTCCAGGCCCCGACCGTTCATGGACGTGGCTATGGCCCCGCCGGCCAACGCGATAATTCCCGGCCAGGATGTGAGCGTGCTCCACAGATGTTCGGCCGTTATCCGCTCGGCGGCGAAGGGGACAAGCACGGCTATCGTCAGGAACAACAGCCCCAATTCCAGTCCTCTCCGCTCGATGGCAGGCAGATACCGTTCCAGATGTACGAGCTTGACGATAAGCAGGATGCATGCCGCCGTCGTAATGATTGGGGAACGGCTGACCAGTCCGACAACAATGAGTATAACCAGTACCAACTCGCCATTCATGATTATTGCTCCTCGACAAGAAAAGTTTGTCCGTCCAATTGATCAACAGGGGACGCAGTGAACATCCTCTATTTACTGTATGAACAAGCCCTCTTCGTTTAGAACAATGATCATTCATGAACATGCGCGCCCTATGTCGCAAACGGAAGCATCATCTGCTGAGTCCACACCGGAACGACCGATACCGTGTCGATGCCGGCGCAGTATTCGACATCCTTGGCGTATCCTAGCTTGGCAAGGCGCATCCCGCCGGAGCAGCGGAGCAGCGCAGCCGTAATTTCTCCTGCATGGTGTCGGTAGGCGCTGACAAGAATGCTTCCGAGGTCATTCGTGCGAATCTCCTGTTCCTGGCTGGCAAGCCGGAACAGCTCGGCGACGATGAGACCGGCGCACAGGCCGTCCTCGAAGGCGAATTCATCCTGCATGCCGGCGCATAATACCGCAATGTCCTTGCGAAGTTGATAGGCGGTGCGCGCGCATTCCGACGCATTCAGGAAGCCGCCGGCCAAGATGACGTCGGCCTTCGACGCCTTGTGGATCGCCCGCGTCCCGTTCGATGTCGTCAGCACGACACGCTTCCCGTACACGCTCTCGCCCATATATTCGAACGGAGAATTGCCGGCATCGAAGCCCGGAATTTTTTTGCAGTTGCGTTCGCCTCCCGTAATGTCCCCGTCACAGGCAGCCTGCTTGGCCTGCTGCACCGTTTCGACCGGCAGAATGCCGGATGCCCCGTGCGCCAGCGCCGTAATGATGGTGCTCGTCGCCCGAAGCACGTCGATGACGATGACCGTCCGGTTCTCCAGTTCAATCGACCTTGCCTCATTGACGCTAGCTATGACATCGACCTGCATAGTTGCTCCCCCCTTACTCTCCTTGCCGACTTCGCGTTGGCGATGCCGATAAATTGCGGCTCTACTTCACCGTATCCAGCCTCGCCGTGTCCAGCAAATGGACCATCGTATCGGAGCGCAGTCCCCGCCGCAGCGCCTCGCAAGCGATAATGTCGTCCGGCGCGATATTGCCGAGATTGGCTTGCGGACCGAGCGTTCGGAGAATGGCGGTCTGCTGATCCTTCCGCGGAGCCTCCCACATGAGCCGGTACGGGGAGTGCACCGCTTCGGCAATCATCGACACCATCTCCGTGTCGCAGCCCCCGCGCTCGTCGTATACGCCAACGCCTGCTCCCGACTCCCTGCCTTCCAGCGTCATCCATTCGGCGCCATGGGCAATATCTTCATTGAACGCTTCCAAAACGTCGTCCCAAATGAAAGTGGAGCCGGCCGCTTTTTTCCCGTATTCGGAGCAGACGAAGAACCCTTCCTCGCGGGCGCGCTGGATGAGGTCATTGCGCTTCTCCCGCGGCAGCGTGATCGTTCCATCCGATACTTCGATTCCAGTGAAGCCCATTTCTTTCATCATATGAAAAAATGGTTCGACCATGCCTTTGGCGACGGCGTATTCGAGAAATGTCCCCCCGGGCATCACCGTAACCCCATACTGCCGCGCCATGTCCAGCTTCCATAACAACAGCGGGGCCGGCGTAACCGCAGCTGTGCCGAAGCCCAGCTTAATGATATCGATATGGTCATGAGCTGAAGAGAGCAGATCGGAAAATGCGTTTGCTCCCAAGCCTTTGTCCATGACCATCGTCAATCCGGTTGTTCTCGGCTTGTGGGTTCGTACTTCGCTCGGATCTACTAGGGCTCCAGGCCATTGTTCGATTTGAGGTTCGGAAAGACTCATCACATAATCCCCTTCATGTCCCCAGATTAGTCGAATCATGCAAGCAATATATGCTTCCGCCTGCTGACAGGTGCCTACCGGGGCGGGAAGGCCGCGCTTGGGGAGAAGATGGCGAAGGAATCGAAGAATCGAAGGGACGAGCATGAATGGTACGGTCCCGCGCATACAATGGTCAATATACGGAAAAGGACAGGCCACACGGATTACGCCTGCGGGTGCCGGAGATAGCGGAAATTTAGGTATCCGCTTTACGTTTCCCTCGCAGCGAAAGGAGGTGCGAAGTTGTCCGTCGATAAATTTGTCGCCAGCATGTCAGGGCTCCGCATAATATCGGGTTGCCTGGAAATTACCGCCGCACTCATTATGCTCAAGCTGAATGAGCCGGAGAAGGCGCTGGCCGTCAATTCTCTGCTTGCGCTTGTCGGTCCGCTCGTTCTCATCGCGACGACGACCATCGGTCTTATCGGCATCGCAGACAAGCTGAACTGGAGCAAGATGGCCTGGATTGCGGCCGGGGTGTCCTGTCTGCTTATCGGTATTTTGAAGAAGTAGGAACCGGGCATTCGGGGTGCCAGGCCCGGCGGAAGCATAAAAAGCGGCGCGGCGCCATACATATAGGGATACAAGCCAAGGTTGTCCGGCTGTCGAATGATGACACGGGAGGGAATGCCAATGGAAGCGCTAAGCTGGTCGGCGGTGCTGCCGCCGATGCTCAAGTCAATCCTGATGCGGCTGCCCGCCGGCACATATCGGGAGCTGGAGGAGATTCGTATCCGCGTAGGACGCCCGCTGGAAATCGGCGTCATGGGCGACTTCCAGCTCGTGACGGAGCGGGGGGAGCGTACGGATAATCCGAACGCTGCCTATCGCCCAAGCCGGGAGGATGGGCATCAGCTGCTCGATCTGATAACGAATCATTCATTGTACACGATGGAGGAAGAATTGCGCCGCGGATTCGTCACGATTCCGGGCGGACACCGGATTGGCCTCGTCGGCCGCACGGTGCTTGCGCAGGGCCGGGTAAGCCATCTGCGGGAGATTACCGGCTTCAATCTGAGGATTGCGCGCGAGGTGCACGGGATCGCGGGTTCGGTCATGCCGATGCTGCTTGATTTCAAGCATGCCCATGTTCATCATACGCTGATCGTATCGCCTCCGCAGCAGGGCAAGACGACGCTTCTGCGCGACCTGGTGCGGGCGATCGGCAGCGGGAGCTGGCATCATCCCGAAGCGAGGTGGAAGGCGCTCAAGGTAGGGGTCGTCGACGAGCGGTCCGAGATTGCCGGTTGCATCAAGGGCGTGCCCAGCTATGATCTCGGCTATCGGACCGACGTGATGGACGGGTGCCCCAAGGCGGAAGGGATGATGATGTTCATCCGTTCAATGTCGCCTGACGTGCTTGCCGTAGACGAGATGGGACGGGAGGAAGATTTGCTGGCCATGAGAGAGGCGATGCATGCCGGCGTCCGCCTGATCGCCACCGCGCATGCGGAGGATATGGACGATCTGCTGCGCCGCCCCGGCATCCGGCAGCTGCTCGAGGAAGGGGCCTTCCGCCGCATCGTCACGCTCCGCCGGGCCAAAAGGGAATGGCAGCGCAAAGTATACGACGAGAAAGGCAGAGTGCTGCAGAAGCCCGTGCTGCCGCTGGAAGGGAGGCGTCCGGAATGCTCAAGCTCCTCGGATCGGCCCTCTTGATCGCCGCCGCAGCCAGCATCGGCTGGCTGAAGGCCGCTTCCTACGCAGCGCGGCCGAAGCAGCTCCGCCTGCTCAACCATGCCCTTCAGCGGCTGGAGACGGCCATCATGTACGGCCATACGCCGCTTGCTGCGGCCTTCGCCGAGATTAGCCGTCAGCAGCCGCCTCCGCTGCGCGCCGTCTTCGCCGATGCGGCGCAGGCGATGGACGCCGCGGATGCGGTCCCGCTCACCGCCCGCGAAGCGTGGCAGCTGTCCTGGGAGCGGCATCGCGGAAATACGGCGCTGGCGAACGAAGACCTGCGCATTCTGCTCGAATTGGGCTACAGCCTCGGCATCAGCGATCGCGACGATCAGCGCAAGCATATCCGCCATGCGATCAAGCAGCTGGAGCAGGAAGAATTCGTGGCCCGCGAGGAATACCAGCGGTATGGCACGATGTGCCGCAGTCTCGGCGTATTGAGCGGCTTGTTGGCCGTTATCTTGATGTATTGAGGTGCCAGGAAATGAATGTGGATGTCAGCGCCATTTTCCAAATCGCCGGGATCGGCATTATCGTGGCCATGATACATACCGTGCTCAAGCAAATGGGCAAAGAGGACATGGCGCACTGGGTGACAGTCATCGGCTTCGTCGTTGTCCTGTTCATGGTCGTCCGTCTGCTGGATCATCTCTTTCAAGAGATTCGGACCATATTTTTGTTCCAATGACTGAAGTTGACTAGCGCGGCGCGGCCGCAGTATCCGGGTAGGTGGTTGCCGTGGAAATCATACAGGTGGTCGGTCTCGGCTTGATTGCCGCCATCCTTGTGCTGGTGGTCAAAGAACAGAAGCCGATGTTCGCCTTTCTGATCTCGGCCGTGACCGGAGTTATTATATTTATTTTTCTCATCGGCAAAATCGATATCGTCATTCACGTGCTGGAGGATCTGGCCGATCGATCCGGAATTCAACCGGTCTACCTGAAGACGATTCTCAAGATTATCGGAATCGCCTATATCGCCGAATTCGGCGCCCAGGTGGTGCGGGACGCCGGCCAGGAAGGGATCGCCTCGAAGATCGAGCTCGCGTGCAAGGTGCTCATCATGGTGCTGGCGGTTCCGATCATTAGCGTCATTATCGAGACCGTAATGAGATTGCTGCCAACATAAGGTGGAGAGGGAATGAATCGATTACGACGGATAGACAAGCCGCCGCTGAAGCGGATGCGCATCTGGACCTCGGCTCTGCTGTGCTTCCTGTTCGCCTTCATCGGGTCAGGGTATGCCTCCCCCGAGTCCCCTCAGGGGGACGCGGGGAATTCCCGCGCGCAGGCGGTGACCGAACAGTGGGGCCGCGAGCAGGCGGACAAGCTCGATACGGGGGATGTCGAGCGCTATTGGAACGAACTGCTGGGCAAATACAGCGGCTTTTTTCCGAAAGACTCGCTGCCCGACTTCGTCGATCTGCTGCTGCCCGGGGGAGAGAAGCTCACAACCGGGGCGGTGCTGCAGGCGCTCGGCAAGTTCCTGCTGCAGGAAGTGATCCTGAACGGCAAGCTGATTCTGACTATCGTCATTCTAGCTGTATTCAGCATGGTTCTGGAGACGCTGCAATCGGCGTTCGAACGGAATGCGGTCAGCAAGATCGCCTATGCCGTCTCTTATATGGTCATCATTATTTTGGCCATCAACAGCTTCCATGTGGCGATCGGCTATGCGAAGGAAGCGATATCGAGCATGATTCATTTCATGATGGCGATGGTGCCGCTTCTGTTCACGCTGCTCGCTTCGATGGGCAATCTCGTTACCGTCTCGGTCATGCACCCGCTCATCGTCTTTATGGTGCATCTTATCGGAACGCTCATCTATACCGGCGTCTTTCCTCTGCTGTTCTTCTCGACGCTGCTGCATATCGTAAGCGCCTTGTCGGACAAGTACAAAGTGACCCAACTGGCCAATCTGCTGCGCAATATCAGCATCGGCCTGCTGGGCGTGCTGCTGACTGTCTTCCTGGGTGTCATCTCCGTGCAGGGCGCCACAAGCTCGGTTACCGACGGAGTGACGGTCCGGACGGCGAAGTATATTACGGGCAATTTCGTGCCTGTCGTCGGCCGCGTCTTCTCGGATGCCGCCGATACGGTCATATCCGCCTCGCTGCTTGTCAAGAACGCGGTCGGATTGACCGGGGTCATCATCCTGCTGTTTATTTGCGCGTTCCCTGCCTTGAAAATCGTGACGCTGGCGCTCATCTACAACGTCTCCTCCGCTATCATGCAGCCCCTTGGCGACACGCCGGCAGCCGAATGCCTCAAGACGGTCGGCAAAAGCATGATCTACGTCTTCGCGGCGCTCGCGGCCGTCGGGCTGATGTTCTTCCTGGCTATTACGATACTGCTGACGGCAGGAAATGTCGCGGTCATGATGAGGTAGATCTGGGGAGAGAAGGGAGGCAGGAAGTATGCAATGGTTCAGTCAATGGCTCAAAGAGATCATCATGGTGATTTTGCTGGCCGCCTTCATCGACCTGCTGCTGCCGAACCGTTCGATGCAGCGTTACGTCAAGCTGATGCTCAGCCTGATTATTCTGCTCACGCTGCTGTCTCCGGTGCTGCGCCTGTTCGACTCCAACGTGACGGCTGAGCTTGCCCGCGAATGGGATACGCTGCTGACCACTTCCCCCGCCAACAGTCCCGAAGGGAAGACGCTGGAGCAGATCCGGCGGGAAGGGGAACGCTTGGCCCGCGCTCGGGAGCAGGAGGCGCTCCGATTGGCCGGCGCGCAGATGGAAGCGAGCATGAAGGAGCAGATTAACCGGGCGCTGCTCCAGTCGGGGGCTGACGGTTCCAGCGGGGGACCTGCCGTTCAGGTGGCGGCCGTCCAGGTTACGCTGACGCAAGACGCCAGGCAGGGGCAGCCGGCAATTGAGCGAATTGCGCTCACCTTGGAGGAGGCCCCCGCCGCCGGGGAGGCGGCAGCTCCGGACAGCGGCGGCCCGCCCGAGCCGAAGCCGGTCGCGGCCATCGAGCCGGTCCGAATCGAGCCGATCGATGCGGCCCGCAGCTCGCCGTTGGAAGCGCCGGAAGAGGCGCCGGTCTCCGGCGCGGGCAGCGGCGAGCTTCTGCGCATGGAGGCCGCCGCCGTCGGGGCACTGACCTCCGCTTGGCTCGTGAAGCCCGAGCAGATTACGGTGTCATGGTCGCCGGAGAACGCCTTCCCGGCTGGCGCAACAAAAGATAGCGGCCGATAGCTGCCGATAGCCGCCGAAAAAAAATGCGGACAAACCGTCATAAAATCGCCGCCCGCGCGTATAGGTGAAAATAGGACAAGTGAGAGCAGGTCCATACTACGCAAAGGCGGTCGATAGCGTTGGCGAAATGGTTGCAGCGGATTGAACAGTGGATCGGCAAGGGCTCGAACGGTTCCAAACGGATCAAAGCGTTCCGCTGGCTGCTTCTTCTCGGCTTGACCGGCGCGGCGCTCCTCTTGTACGGCACGTTTCAGTCCGGCGGCGGATGGCCGAAGGGCTCAAGCAATGTCGGCCGCGAGCCGCCGGCGGTAGGCGTATTTGACGGCGCGGAGCAGAACGCGTCCGGCACACCGGCCGCGCCGGGCACATTTGAGTCGGTGGAAATGACATTCGAAGCCCGGGTCAAGTCGATTTTGGAGGAAATTGTCGGGGTGGGACAAGTCGATGTGTTGGTCACGATTGACTCGACGGAAGAGATTGTCGTCCAGCGCAACTTCAAGGACAACCAGCAGCTGACAGACGAAACCGATGGGAACGGGGGCAAGCGGCATACTACGCAGCATACCCGGGACGGCGAGATTGTCATGTACGAGTCTTCCGACGGCAAGACGCCGATTGTGACCAAGCGCATCAAGCCCAAGGTTCGCGGCGTTGTCGTCGTCGCCAAAGGAGCGGAAAACGCCGTCGTCAAGTCGCTCATCGTCGATGCGGTCGAGAAAGGGCTGAATGTGCCGGCCTATCGAATCTCCGTCGTGCCGCGCAAAATCGCCGAGTAGCAAATCAACCTGCATAATGCATGAATCGTGAAGGAGGAGAAAAAGACGATGAATACGAAAAGACAAACGATATGGCTGGTATCGATGCTTAGCTTGATGGTGGTGCTGTCCGCTTATTATTTGTTCACGGAAGACACGCCGAAAGCCCCTGAAATGGCGGCCGAGCAGCAGCAGCTGAATGGCGATGCGGCGGAAGCGGCCCAGCTTCCGCAAGTGGAAGTCACCGAGGTGTCCGTCGGGGAGGACGCGAAGGCCAAGGCGGCAGAGAACGGAAAGCCCGCTCCGGAGCTTGGAGCGCAAGGAGAGCCAGAGGAGCAAGGGGCCGACCCTACGGTCAACATCGAGAGCGGACAGCCACGTCAGGATGCGGCGGCGCCAGAGGCGACTCCGGAGGACAAGGAGCAGGCGATGCTGGATCAAGTTGTGGCCGAAGGCGTCATGAAGCGGAGCGCGATCGAGCAGAAGCAGATGGAGCGCAACGAGCAGTACCAGCAGGAGCTCGAAAAGCTGATGGGCATGATCAATGACGACAAAACGACGGGCGACAAGCTGGCGCAAGCCTACGAAGATATGAACCAGTTGGAAGAACGCGAGGTCAAAATCTCCAATCTGGAAACCGAGCTGCAGAAAGATTACAGCAACGCGGTCATCACGCAGGAGGACGATCGGTTCACGGTCGTCGTGCAGAGCGACAAGATGGAAGTGTCCGAAGCGGTGGATATCATCTCGAAAATGATGAAAGAGCTGAACATCACGCAGGATAAGGTAAGCGTGCAGTATGTCTCGGAATAGCGGCGTTGTCGGAACTGGCCCGGTCAAAAACTGGGCTCTTTCCATTTGAGACGATTATGATATAATACATACGTCGTAGATTGTCCGCCTTGTAACATAATCTACTTGCTCATACATATCGTCTCAAGGAGTGATTCAAGTTGTTCAAAATTAGCGAAATCAAGGAACTGATCAAGCTCCTGGACCAGACATCCGTACATGAACTGGAAATAGAGAACGAAGGCTGCCGCATCGCGATCCGGAAGCCCGGCAAGACTGAGGTGTTCAATGTGCAGACATCGGCCGCGCCGCTTACATATCCAGCGCCTGCCCCGGCAGCGGCTGCTGCCCCGTCGGAAGCGGTCGCGCCGGCGGCCGAGCCTCAGCCGGAGAAGAAGGAAGAGCAGGCGGGCTTGGTCCGCATCGTATCCCCAATGGTCGGAACCTTCTACAGCGCGCCTTCGCCGGAATCGCCGCCGTATGTGAAGGTTGGCGACAAAGTCAACGAGAAGACGGTTGTGTGCATTCTGGAAGCGATGAAATTGATGAACGAGCTGGAAGCCGAGGTCAAGGGCGAGATTGTCGAGGTGCTAGCAACGAACGGCCAATTGGTCGAATTCGGCCAGCCTTTATTCCTGGTGAAGCCAGAATGACGTATTCCGTCATTCCATTACGATGCCCAGCCAAGGAGGTCCAAGGATGAAGTTCCATAAGATTTTGATCGCTAACCGCGGCGAGATAGCCGTTCGCATCATTCGCGCCTGCCGCGAGCTCGGTATCGCGACGGTCGCCGTCTATTCGGAGGCGGACAGGGAAGCGCTGCATGTGCGGCTTGCCGACGAAGCTTATTGCATCGGCCCTACCGCGTCCAAGGACAGTTATTTGAACTTTACGAATCTGATGAGTGTCGCCACGTTGACGGAATGCGACGCCGTGCACCCGGGGTACGGGTTCTTGGCGGAAAACGCGGACTTCGCGGAGATCTGCGAATCGTGCGGCATTACGTTCATCGGTCCGTCCGCGGACGCGATCGAGCGGATGGGCGACAAATCCGTCGCCAAGCAGACGATGAAGGACGCCGGCGTTCCGGTTATTCCCGGATCGGACGGGCTGGTCGAGGATCTGGAACAGGCGCTTATGATAGCGCGTGATATCGGATATCCTGTCATTATCAAGGCTACCGCAGGCGGCGGAGGCAAAGGAATCCGCATCGCGGAGGACGAAGAAGCCTTGATCAAGCAGATGACGGCCGCTCAGCAGGAAGCCGAGAAAGCGTTCGGCAATGCGGGCGTGTACCTGGAGAAGTATTTAACCGGAATGAAGCACGTGGAGATTCAGATTATTGCCGACAAGCACGGCCATGCGGTTCATTTGGGCGAGCGCGACTGTTCCGTGCAGCGGCGCCGCCAGAAGCTGGTCGAGGAAGCGCCATGTCCGGTCTTGACGCCCGAAGTCCGGGAGCGGATGGGAGAAGCGGCGGTTCGCGCCGCGCTGGCTGTCGATTACTCCGGCGCAGGCACATTGGAGTTTCTGCTCGGGCCGGACGGCAATTTTTACTTTATGGAAATGAATACCCGGATTCAAGTTGAGCATCCGGTAACGGAGATGATTACGGGAATCGATCTCATTCAGGAGATGATTCGCGTCGCTCAAGGCGAACCTTTATCTTTCCGTCAAGAGGATGTCGTCATTGACGGATGGGCTATAGAGTGCCGCATTAACGCGGAGGATCCGGCACGCAACTTCATGCCTTCGGCCGGCCAGATCGGTTTTTATCTGCCGCCGGGCGGATTTGGCGTTCGCGTCGACAGCGCCGCCTATCCAGGCTGCCTGATCTCGCCGCACTATGATTCGATGGTTGCCAAGCTCATTGTGTGGGCGCCGACGCGCGAAGAGGCGATCGACCGCATGAAGCGGGCCTTGGCCGAATTCGCTATCGAGGGCATTCATACGACGATACAGTTCCATATCCGCCTGCTTGAGCACCCGAAGTTTATCGAGGGCGATTTTGACATTAAGTTTTTGGAAGAACACGAGGTCTAGAGTCCTGGTTTGACCGCCCCCGTTTGTCTTGCGCATGGGCAAATGGTATAGTTAGGTTAATCATGGACAGGAACTGCCTCTAGTACAAAAAGACGAGGAGAGTGTGACGGATGAATCAGGCAATCGCATCGGAATTTGAGCGCACGGATTTGGGCAACATCCAGATTGCGCCGGAGGTCATTGCAGTTATCGCCGGTCTCGCGACGATCGAGGTTGAAGGCGTAGAAGGCATGAGCGGAGGTTTCGCCGGCGGCATCGCGGAGATGCTCGGACGGAAGAACTTGTCCAAAGGCGTGAAGGTGGAAGTAGGACAGCGCGAAGCGGCTGTCGATGTCAATATTATTATTGAATACGGCCATCGCATTCCTACCGTAGCCAGCGAGATCCAGCAGAACGTGAAGCGCTCGATCGAGATGATGACCGGGCTTCATGTCGTGGAAGTGAACGTGCATGTACATGACGTCCATTTCAAGGCGCAAGAGAAGGTCGAAGAGACGGATCCGGCACGAGTTAAATAAGATCGATATGGAACCCCCTCTTGGAGGGGGTTTACTGCCATTCAATACGAATTTGTTCAAAGGAGGCAGGCTAGCGTGAGCAAAATTGTGGACAGGTTCTTCCTGTTTATATACAGCTTCGCGATCGGCACGATTGCCATAGCTGTCATTCTTGCCGCTACAGGCTTCATCGCCCAACCGATACAGCTGACGGAGCCGTTCTGGCTGCAGTCGGCGGTCATCACGACCGCCGCCGTCTTGTTTTTGTTGAGCATCCGTTTTTTCTATGTGTCTATCCGGAGAGAGCGTGCGGCGCTGCCTTCGATCGATCAGCGGACAGAGATTGGCGATATCAAGATCTCGATTGAGACGATAGAGAATGTAGCGCTAAAGGCGGCCGGACGAGTACGGGGAGTCAAGGACCTGAAGGCCCGAATTCGCACGAACGATGCCGGTCTGGACATTGTGATCCGGACGGTCGTAGACGGCGAGACGTCGATTCCCGAGCTGACGGAGGAGGTCCAGCGCCAGGTTCGCGATTATGTGCAGCAAATTACGGGGATTCCGGTCTCATACGTATCGGTGTATGTGGCGAATGTGGTCCAGACGCAGACCTTCAAAGCGCGAGTTGAATAGGTGGTGAGCTTTCCGGATGTGGAATGAATGGTGGGAGAGTCACAGGAATCGCATCATCGGCATCGCGGCTGGAATTTTTTTCGGCGTCATTTATTTGATCGCCGGATTTTGGGATATGTTATTTTTTGCGCTGCTCGTCTTCATCGGATACAATGTAGGCAGGCAAAAAGATCTGAATCTGGGCCCCATGTTTCCGTGGCGGCGTATCGGATTATGGCTGTCAGAACGGTTTGATAGGTTTAAGTAGTCCTATGGACGCTCCGAACGACTGCTTGACCGCCGGTCTCTTACCGACGGAGCAACAATCGGGGCGGTCATAGGATTTTTTGGACTGGGCATGATTCCGGATGGCCCATGGCAGCCTAGAGAGAAGGAAGCCACCTTCGGACGGCAGTGCGAAGTGGCGATTCGGATGCTATATAGATGCAGGAGGAGAGTTTTTTTCATGAAGAGACGCATTGCCAGAGAGATGGCAGTTCAAAGCTTGTATCAGCTGGAAATGACGGACGTGACGCCTGAACAAGCGGTGGACATGATCGTTTCGGAATCGAATCAAGAAGAGAATGAAATCGGGCTGAAGCCGGAGCATGCGCGGGCGATGCATGAGCATGTGCTGGAGTGGGTTCGCGACACCTGGAAGAAGCGGGACGAGATCGATGCGATCCTGGCCCGTTATTTGAAGGGCTGGCAGGTCGACCGGCTGTCGCGGGTCGATCGGCAGGTGCTGCGCCTCGCCTGTTATGAGATGGCGTTCCGCACCGATGTGCCGCCGAAGGTGGCCATCAACGAGGCGATCATTTTGGCCAAGCATTTCGGCACCGAGGAGTCGGGCAAATTCGTGAACGGCGTGCTCGGCCAGATGCTGCGGGATCGCGGCGGCCAGGAGGACGGAACGGAGGCGGGCGCAGGCGACCGCGCTCATCGCAAGGACGATGAATCGGCGGATGGAACCGCGATGGAGAACGAACTGCAGGGATAACCGGCGACCTAAGGCGAGCTTCAAAAGAACGAATGGAGGAGAGACCATGACAGCGCAACTTTTGAATGGACAAGCATTATCACAGACGATACGCGAAGAAATCAAGCAGCAGGCGGCACGGCTGATTGAGCAAGGAACCCGCCCCGGATTGGCGGTCATCATCGTGGGCGACGACCCGGCTTCCCATGTCTACGTGAACAGCAAGCATAAAGCCTGTCTCGAATTGGGGTTCTATTCGAAAGTGCACCGTCTGCCGGAACAGACCTCCCAGGAAGAGCTTCTCGATCTGGTTGGCCGCCTGAACGCGCAAGCGGCGATTCACGGCATTCTCGTCCAGCTCCCGCTGCCGTCTCATATCGACGAGAAGGCCGTCATTGACGCGATTGCGGTGGAGAAGGATGTCGACGGCTTCCATCCGGTCAGCGTCGGGAACATGGTGCTTGGCGACGAGTCTCTTCTGCCTTGCACGCCGGCGGGCATTATGGAGATGCTCAAGCGCAACGACATTCCGATTGCCGGCAAGCATGCCGTCGTCATCGGCCGCAGCAATATTGTCGGCAAGCCGATCTCGCTGCTGCTGCAGCGCGAGCATGCGACGGTGACGATGTGCCACTCGCGCACGCAGCACATCGAAGAGCTGTCCCGAATGGCGGATATTCTCGTCGTCGCCATCGGCAAGGCGCATTTCGTCAACCGTTCCTTCATTAAGCCGGGAGCCGTCGTTATCGATGTCGGCATGAACCGGCTGGAGAACGGCAAGCTCGTCGGCGATGTCGATACCGACGATGTCAAGGAGCTGTGCTCCTGGATTACGCCGGTGCCGCGCGGCGTCGGTCCGATGACGATTACGATGCTGATGTCCAATACGCTCAAGTCGGCGGAACGGTTCCACCGCTTGGCGGAGGCTTCGGCCCAGGCGTAGCCGGCGGCAGGGCGGAAGCCGTGCGGCGGGTCGCGGTGCGAACCGGAGGACGAATCGCAGCAGGAGCCGCCGCACGGGCCGCAGTTACTAACGTTCATATGGCAGGATGTCTCGGGGGGAGGAGGCTGCCGGAATGGCGAATCAGGCACGGGTTCTGTCCGTTAAGGATCTGAACCGTTATATACGAATGAAGCTGGATGGGGATGCCCGGCTGCAGGATGTCTGGGTGCGGGGCGAAATCTCGAACTTCACCCACCATTCCAGCGGCCATATGTATTTTACGCTGAAGGATGCGGACAGCCGCCTGCGGACGATTATGTTCGCATCCTACAATCAACGGCTCCCTTTCCGGCCGAAGGAAGGGGCGCGCGTCATCGCCCGCGGCAACGTGACGGTGTATGAGCGCGACGGCCAGTATCAATTCTATGCGCAGCATATGCAGCCGGACGGCATCGGCAGCCTGTATGCGGCGTTCGAGCAGCTGAAGGAGCGCTTGGGAGCCGAAGGGCTGTTCGCGGCGGAGCGGAAGCGGCAGCTGCCCCGCTATCCGAAGAAGATCGGGGTCATCACGTCGCAGACGGGCGCCGCGGTGCGCGATATTATCATTACGCTGCGGCGGCGCCAGCCCGGCGTCCATGTCGTTCTCTATCCGGTGCTGGTGCAGGGCAACCAGGCGGCCGCCTCGATCGCGGCGGCCATCGAAGCGATGAACCGCCACCAGGAAGCCGACGTGCTGATCGTGGGGCGGGGTGGCGGCTCCCTGGAGGAGCTGTGGGCCTTCAACGAAGAAATCGTGGCGCGCGCCATCGCCCGATCGGCCATCCCGATTATTTCGGCCGTCGGGCATGAGACGGATTTCACGATTGCGGACTTCGTCGCCGACCTGCGGGCGCCGACACCGACGGCGGCCGCGGAAATGGCGGTGACGCATCAGGAGGAGCTGCGCCAGCATCTTCAGCATCTGGCGGAACGGTTGCGTCACGGCATGCGGCGAACGGTGCAGCAGAGCCAGGAGCGGTTGCTGCGCGCCCAGCGTTCGCCCGTGCTTCGCAAGCCCGAGCTGCTGATGGCGAAGCATCAGGAGCGGTATGAACGGCTGCGGGAGCGGCTGGCATATCGGTCGCGCAGCCGCTTCAAGGAAGCGGACGAGCGGTGGAGGGAGCTGCGCGGACGCCTGCGGGAGCAGACGCCGGTGCATCAGGTGCGTTCCGCGCGGGAGCGGCTGAACGGCATCGAACGGCAGCTTCACCGCGCGATGGCGATGCAGATGAATGAGCGGCGGCTGAAGCTCGGCGCGCATCTGAAGCATCTGGACGCCCTGAGCCCGTTGAAGATTATGGCGCGCGGCTACAGCCTCGTGTATGATGAGCGGGAAGAGAACATTATCCGCACGATTAAAGATGTGCAGCTGGGAGACGTCGTCCGTGTGAAGCTGAACGACGGCCAGCTCGATTGCCACGTCTGGTCGATGAAAGGAGACAGCGATTGATCGATGGATAATCAAGAAAAAGCTATCACTCAGGAAATGAGCTTCGAGACCGCAATGGAGAAGCTGGAGCATATCGTCGAGCAGTTGGAGAGCGGGGATGTGCCGCTGGAGCAGGCAATCGAGCTTTTCCAGGAAGGGATGGGCCTGTCCGGTCTGTGCGCCCGCAAATTGGAGCAGGTTGAGCGCAAAATCGAGGTTTTGTCGGAGCAGAATGGCGAACTGAAGCGGCAGCCGTTCCCGGCGGAAGAAGCGGGTGATCGGATTGAGTAGCGCCGGAGCGGAAGAAAGGTTCGCTTCTTATCTGGAGCGTCACGTCGCGCGGATTGAGCGGCTGCTGCCGGCTCAATTCCCCGCCGGCTGGCAGGTTCCTGCCGAATTGAAGGAATCGATGCTGTACTCGCTGATGGCCGGGGGCAAGCGCCTGCGGCCGCTCTGTGTTGTCATCGCATGCGAGAGCCTGGGCGGCCCGCTGGAAGCCGCCGATCCGGTGGCCTGCGCCATCGAGATGATACATACCTATTCCCTCGTTCATGACGATCTGCCGGCGATGGATAACGATGATTATCGCCGGGGCAAGCCGACCAACCATAAGGTGTTCGGGGAAGCTCTTGCCATATTGGCGGGGGATGCGCTCCTCACCCACGCCTTCTACACGGTCGCGCAGTGCGCGAGCCGTCACGGCATCCCGGCCGACATCGCCCTGACCATCACCGAAGAGCTGTCCGTCTATGCCGGCATGCGGGGCATGGTGGGCGGCCAGACCGCGGATATGCTGGGCGAACAGGGAATGACGACGTTGGACCAGCTCGAATATATTCATCTTCACAAGACGAGCGATCTGATCGTGTTCGCGCTTCGCGCCGGGGCCCATCTGGCGGGGGCGAATGAAGCGCAGTTGAACGCGTTGACCGAATTCGGGACGAAGCTTGGCCTCGCTTTCCAGATTCAGGACGATATTCTGGATATCACCGGCGAAGAAGCGCTGCTCGGCAAGCCGAAGGGCAGCGATGAGAAGAGCGGGAAGGTGACATATCCGTATTTTATCGGCCTCGAGGCTTCGAAGCGGGAGGTCGCCCGGCTGACCGATGAGGCGAAGCAAGCGGTGCGGGAGGCCGGATTCCCTTATCCGGCGCGGCTGTACGAGCTGGCGGATTATTTGCTGGAGCGCCGATTCTGAACCCGCCGCCGGTCTCGTGACTCGCGGCAATCCAGGGCGGCTCTTCCATGGAAATGATATTTCATGATTCGCTTTCCGGTTTTGTGATATAATAGAGCGTACATAGAGTGGTGCAGTATTCTAGTCGGCCTCCCGACACCGAAGGCGGGCCTAAAAATTCGCCAAAGGGCACATCGATGAAGTTCCTGGTGTTGGCTTGCGACGCCCAGTCGTGGGCTGATGCTGGGAGTTAAGGTCGTGGGGCGATCCACAATGGCATGTGGGCGTTGACCCCGCTTCCGCGGAGGCCCAAGTGCGTGGTACGGCGTCCTCGCGCGCCGCATTACGGCTTGGGGTATGAACCTATTTTGCGAGTCACGCGGAACGCTCTCCGGCTTGCCGGATCGTTCCGTGCGGGTGGCTTGTATATAGCGTAGCCTGCCTTGAGTGAGTCTGCAGGGATAGCGGATGTGTAGATTGGACGGTCTTCGGCCAAAGACCTGCCTATCGAATGCCGCTTGAAATCTGATTTGCAAAAGAGGCTAAGGGTCGGTTCAGGGCTGCTCGAGGAAAACTCCTAGACTGTTCACAATGTGAGGCTTTGTGGGGATTATAGTGTGGTCTAAGTGGTAATCCAGTCTGATGTCCGGCGACGGCGTCAAGACGCCCTTAATCGGAAACGGCCTGCCCGGCGACGGGGAGGCGGGCGTCTGGGAAAACCTACTGGACCTAAGCCACAGCGTTTATCCAGAAAGCTACCACTCCAACCATCTTTGGTTATTAAGACACATAAGAATGAGTTCGTTCGTAGGAACATCTCATAAAAGGATGAGTTGACAACGATAATGAAGTTTTCATTCAAACATTCCGTCAAGTGGAGCATATTCATTTTTTTCGTCACCTTCGCGATGGCCGTCATATTGTCTGTTGCCTCCACATCAATGCTGGGGAAAGCGGGCTGGGGCGTCGGTATGGTGATCGTGTTGATGCTCGTGCTTATTGGAGTGTTTTTTGATATTATGGGCTTAGCTGCGGCTGCCGCGAAGGAGACTCCGTTCCATGCGATGGCGGCGGAGAGAGTGCGCGGAGCCAAGCAAGCGATCTATATCGTGCGCAACGCGGATCGTTTCTCGAACTTCTGCAATGACGTGATTGGTGACATGACAGGGGTTATCAGCGGTTCGGCCACGGCGATCGTAGTGACGAATTTGCTATGGTCCATGAATGCGGAGAGCGTATGGATGACGACAGCGGTAAGCGTTGCCTTCACCGGCCTCGTATCCGCATTAACCGTCGGAGGCAAAGCGTTGGGGAAGTCATTTGCGATTCATTACTCCACACCGATTGTGTTGCTGATCGGCAAATGCTTCTATTTTTTGGAGAGCAAGCTCCATATCCGCTTGTTTACCAAAAAACGCGGCAAATCGAAACAACGAAAGCGAGGGAATTCCCGTGCTGCTCGAACAGATTAACCAACCTAGCGATCTGAAGCGGTTGACGAAGGAAGAACTTCCGATCCTGGCGGAAGAAATTCGACAATTTCTCATTGAAAAGCTGGCGGTGACCGGAGGACATCTGGCATCGAACCTGGGCGTCGTCGAGCTTACGCTTGTCTTGCATTATTTATATGACAGTCCCCGGGACAAAATGATATTCGACGTCGGCCATCAGGCATACGTTCATAAAATATTAACCGGCCGCAAGGACCGGTTCGATACGCTGCGCCAGTACAAGGGGCTGTGCGGCTTCGTCAAGCGTACGGAGAGCGAGCATGATGTATGGGAAGCCGGGCACAGCAGCACCTCGCTGTCCGCGGCGATGGGAATGGCGCTCTCGCGGGATTTCAAAGGCGAGAGCAACAAAGTCATCGCGGTAATCGGCGATGGGGCGTTGACGGGAGGCATGGCGCTCGAGGCGCTCAACCATATCGGGCATGAGAAGAAGAATCTGATGGTCGTGCTGAACGACAATGAGATGTCGATTGCCCCGAATGTCGGAGCGCTACATAATTATTTGTGCAAAATACGCTCCGACCGGAACTATTTAAAGGCGAAAGAAGAAGTGGAGCAGTTGCTCAAAAAGATTCCGGCGATTGGCGGCAAGCTCGCCAAGACGGCGGAACGGGTGAAGGACGGCTTCAAATATTTGGTCGTGTCGGGCATGCTGTTCGAAGAGTTCGGGCTGAAATATTTCGGACCCGTGGACGGGCATGACATTGACAAGCTGATCGATATTTTTCAGCAAGCGAGCCGCGTGAACGGCCCGGTGCTTATTCATGTCGTCACCCGCAAAGGCAAAGGATATACGCCGGCGGAAGCCGATTCGCATAAATGGCACGGCATCTCGCCGTACAAGATTGAATCCGGGCAAGTGCTGAAGGCGGTAGGCAATCCGATGTACACCGAGGTATTCGGCAAGACGCTCGTGGAGCTGGCGGAGCAGGACGATCGCGTCGTGGCCGTGACGCCGGCCATGCCGGGCGGCTCCGGATTGCTTGGCTTCGCGGAGCGCTTCCCGGGGCGCATGATCGATGTCGGCATCGCCGAACAGCATGCCGCCACGATGTGCGCCGCGTTGGCGATGGAAGGGATGAAGCCGGTATTTGCGGTATACTCCACCTTCCTGCAGCGGGCGTACGACCAGGTGGTGCATGACATTTGCCGCCAGAACGCGAACGTGATCTTCGCCATCGATCGGGCCGGGTTCGTCGGACCGGACGGGGAGACGCATCAAGGCGTGTACGATATCGCTTTTATGCGCCATATTCCGAATATCGTGCTGATGATGCCGAAGGATGAAAACGAGCTGCGCCATATGCTGAAGACGGCGCTCAAATACGATGAAGGACCGATTGCGGTCCGGTACCCCCGCGTAAACGCGGTCGGCGTCGAGCTGGACGCCGAGCTGATTCCGATTCCGATCGGGACATGGGAAGTGGTTCGCGCCGGCGATCATGCCGCCGTGCTCGCGATCGGCCCGATGGTTCAGGTGGCGGAGGAAGCGGCGGAGCAGCTTCGGCGCGAAGGCATTCAACTGCGCGTCATCAATGCGCGCTTCATGAAGCCGCTTGACGAGGCGATGCTGACCATGCTCGCCAGAGAGCAGCTGCCGATGATCGTGCTGGAGGAGGGCTCCGTGGCAGGCGGCCTGGGCAGCGCCATCATGGAGTATTATGCCCAGCATCATGTATTCGGCGTCAAGGTGAAGCCTATCGGGGTTCCGGATTGCTTCGTGGAGCACGGCAGCATCAAGGAGCAGCGCCAGGAGGCGGGCCTGACGGCCGAACAACTGGTGAAGGAAGTGCATACGATGCTCTTCGCCCATGGGGATAACCGGATGAGCCGGGCCTAGCCCGAGTACCCAATGACAGACAGGAGTACAGCATGTCGATACCGAAGGAACGGATTGATGTTCTGCTCGTGGAGCAGGCCTATTACGACAGTCGTGAAAAAGCGAAAGCGGCCATTATGGCCGGCTTGGTATATGTGAACGAGGAACGGATTGAGAAGGCGGGGACGAAGGTTCCCCGGGACGGAACGATTACGGTGAAGGGCGCGGTCCATCCTTATGTCAGCCGGGGCGGCCTGAAGCTGGAGAAGGCGATTCGCCACTTCGGCCTCTCGATGACGGATGCCGTCATGCTGGATATCGGCGCTTCGACAGGCGGATTTACCGATTGCGCCCTTCAGCATGGCGCGCGCTGCGTGTATGCCATCGATGTCGGCTATAACCAGCTTGATTGGTCGCTTCGCAATGACGAGCGGGTGCATGTCATGGAGCGGACCAACTTCCGGTATACGGAGCCGGATCATCTGCAAGGACCGGTTCCGGATACGGCGACCATCGATGTGTCCTTTATCTCGCTGAAGCTGATATTGCCGCCGCTTCAGGCGCTTATCGGCAAACCGGGCCGGGTCATCGCACTGATCAAGCCTCAATTCGAGGCGGGAAGAGAGAAGGTCGGCAAATCCGGCGTCGTCCGCGATCCGGGGACGCATGAACAGGTGCTTAGGGAGATATTGGATTTTGCCGCATCGTTGGGCTTCCGCCTGGAAGGATTGACCTATTCGCCGATTACGGGAGGAGAAGGCAATATCGAGTTTTTGGCCTATTGGAGCGTGCCGGAAGGCGGCTCGCCGGAACCTGCGGCCTCCCGCGATCAGATTCACGCGGTCGTCCAGGAAGCCAATTCGGTGTTCCGCTCGACCTCTTAATCCTTCGTTCGATTCCATCCGCTGAAGCTCATCCGGGACAGACATCCGACGGATGAGCTTTCTTTATGTATTGGCAGGCACCGGCGGTGCGTTTTCCATCATTGCGGGGTGGTGATTCCATTGAGCGATATCTGGGTCATGGGATTGATTTTCATCGGCATACTGATTTGGATCGGCTTCGGCGTGCGGCGATACGCCCATTCTTCCGAGCCGATGGAGGATGTCTGCCTGAGCGACCGGTTTCCGGAGGATGAGGAGGCGATACAGCTCGTCGAGGATGCAGGGTACGAGCTGATCGGCGGCAAGTTCTGCATGCCTCTGCACTTTACGGTAGACGGAGAGGACATCGATGCCCGTATCTCGATCGATATGATCGCGAAACGCGACAATCAATGGTATATTGTTCGTATCGCACGCGAACGGATGCAGCTTGATTGGGACGGCAGCGGCATGAAGCGGCAGTGGATGCCTTACTTCACCGCCTATCCCGACAGCGCCGGCCTGCTTGTCGTCGATATGTTGGAACGACGGGTGCGGCTGATTCGGGTGGACTGGGGGGAAGCCTATGTCCACGGCGATTAAAGCCATACTAAGAATGAGAACAACTCTAAGAATAAGCAACAATCGGCTCACTTGCTGCGGCCAAAGGCCAAAAGTAGAAGGAACAAAAACGGAGGGCTCACATGAAAGGTCAACGACATATCAAAATTAGGGAAATCATAATGAACAACGAGATCGAAACCCAGGATGAATTAGTCGATGCCTTACGGAGCGCAGGCTACCACGTGACGCAGGCTACCGTCTCCAGGGACATGAAGGAGCTGCATTTGATCAAAGTTCCGATGAAAGACGGGCGGTACAAATATTCGCTGCCGGTCGATCAGCGCTTCAACCCGGCCCAAAAGCTGAAGCGGGCGCTGCTGGATAATTTCATCAGCATCGATAGCACGGAGAATCTGGTCGTCATTAAATGTCTGCCCGGCACGGCGAATGCCATTGCCGTACTGATGGATAACATCGAGTGGCCGGAGATTATGGGCACCGTCTGCGGAGACGACACGATACTGATCATTTGCCGGACGAAGAAGGAAAGCGATCAAGTCGTAGCGCAAATTGAAGAGTATATTTCGTAAACGGCATCCTGGGAGGGGAGTCCATGTTAATCGCATTATCCATTACGAATCTGGCGGTCATTGAATCCGTTCAGCTTCGGTTCCATCAAGGATTTCACGTTCTGACCGGGGAGACGGGCGCCGGCAAATCGATCATTATCGATGCGCTGGGATTGATCGGGGGAGCCCGCGGTTCCTCGGAATTCGTGCGCTATGGCTGCGATCGGGCGGAAGTGGAGGCATCCTTTGATCTGCCCGCAGATCATCCGGCCTGGGAAGCGGTCGCGAAGCTGGGGATTCAGGCGGATGCGGAAGAATTGCTTATTATCCGCCGGGAATTGACGGCCAACGGCAAGAGCATGTGCCGCATTAACGGCCAGATGGTCAATCTGACGATGCTGCGCGAAGTGGGCGAGCTGCTTATCAATATCCACGGCCAGCATGAGCATCAATCCCTGCTCAAGGTAGAGCGGCATCTGGATTGGCTTGATGCGTACGGCGGAGAAGAGCTGGCTGCGCTCAAGAAGCGGTATCGCGAAGAATTCGGCTGCTTCATGGCGCTGCAGCATGAGCTGAATCAGTTGAAGCAGACGAGCCAGCAAGCTTATCAGATGCTTGATCTGTACCGTTTTCAGATTGAAGAGCTTCACAATGCCAACCTTCAGGTGGGCGAGGATGAATTATTGGCGGAAGAAAAGCGCAAACTAGCAAATGCCGAGAAGCTGATGGATCATGTCAATCATGCTTATGAGCGGTTATACGGGCAAGGCGCGATGGATGCGGTCAGCGTGGCCATCGCGAAGCTTGAAGACGTTATGCCGTATGATCCGGCGCGGTTCCAGCCCATGGTCGAACAGCTCCAGACGGCCTACTATCAATTGGAGGATGCGGCGTACCAGCTGCGCGACTACCGGGAGAACATCGAATTCAATCCGGAGCGGCTGGAGCAGATCGAGGATCGGTTGGAGCAGTTGAATGGATTGAAGCGGAAATATGGAGCAACGGTGGAAGAAATGATCGCTTATGGCGAACGGATACAGGCCGAGGCGGACAAAATCGAGCACAAGGATGAGCGGATTGCCGCGTTGGAGAAGGAAGGCGAGGAGAGGCTGGCGAAGCTGGCCAAGCGGGCGCAGGCCTTAAGCGATGCCAGACGGGAACTGTCCGATAAGCTGACGAAGCGGATCGAGAAGCAGCTGCAGCATCTTCATATGGAACGAACCCGTCTCGATGTCCGTCTGGAACGGCTTCAGGATGGACAAGGCTTCGACGTGAACGGAGTGAACGTCCGCTTCACCAAGAACGGGTGGGACGATGCGGAATTTTTGATTTCGCCGAATCCGGGCGAACCGCTGCGGCCCTTGCACAAGATCGCATCCGGCGGGGAGCTGTCCCGGATAATGCTGGCGTTGAAGACGATATTTGCCGAGATGGATCGCATTCCGGTGCTCGTCTTCGATGAGGTGGACACCGGAGTAAGCGGACGGGCGGCCCAGGCGATTGCCGAGAAGCTGGCCGAAGTGTCCCGCAGCGGTCAAGTGTTCGCGATTACCCATCTCCCGCAAGTCGCCTGCATGGCGGATCATCATTACTACATAGAGAAGCTCGTGCGGGACGAGCGCACATCGACCCAGGTAACGGAATTGCAGGAACAAGGACGTGTTGCCGAACTGGCGCGCATGCTGGGCGGCGTGGAAGTAACGGAAAGAACCCTGCATCATGCTCAAGAAATGCTGAAGTTGGCTGAACGTCAAAAAGGTGCGTAATTCAAGGGCTTGAGGAATGATTTTCACTCATAAAACGCTGGGGTCAAGGTTACCTTAATGTTACGAAACGGGCACGCCCTTTTTCGTCAAAGCTTCCGTCAACAAAGGAGTGTGACACCTTTGAACCCCAACGCAAAACGGCTGCTCGGTCTTATGCTAGCCATTATTGTTTGTTTATGCTGCACCACAGCCCCTTTCCGCACCTACGCGGCTTTGCCGAATCATCTGCGTCTTTTTGAAGGAGAACACAAGCAACTGAATCTGGTCATGCCTGTCCAAGCGCAGGCCACCGTGGATCGGCCCGATATCCTGAAGGTCAACGGGCAGAGCGAGACCTCCTTCCGCTTATCGCTGCAGAAGCCGATCTCGCTCGAATCCTCCCAGACCGGGCAGGCTGAATTGAAGCTCAAGCTGTTCGGCGGCATTCCGTTGAAGACGTTGAAGGTCAATGTCGTTCCCAACCTGCGGGTCGTTCCCGGGGGACAGACGATCGGCGTCAAGGTTAAATCGTCCGGGATTCTCGTCGTCGGGCACCATCTTGTTCATGTCGGACCTGAGCGCAAAATATCGCCGGGTGAAGAAGCAGGCGTCCGGTTAGGCGACATGATTATGAGCATGAACGGCACCCGCCTTAACGATGTGACCAAGGTGGCGGATATCGTTCGCGAAGCCGGCGAGAAGAAGCAGACAATTGAACTGGTCATTCAGCGGGGCGACACCGAGATGAAGACGAAGCTGAAGCCGGCCTATGATGTGGAGGACAAGACCTGGCGGCTTGGGTTATATATCCGGGATTCCGCCGCGGGCGTAGGCACGCTTACGTTTTATGCTCCCGATCAAGGGGTGTACGGAGCGCTTGGCCATGTCATTACCGACATGGACACACAGACGCCCATCACGGTAGGCCAGGGCGAAATCGTTCAGTCCAATGTTACCTCCATTTCCAAAAGCCAGAATGGCGAGCCTGGCGAGAAGCGGGCTCATTTCTTGAAGGAAGGCCGCGTCTTGGGGAATATTGAACGCAATACACCGTTTGGCATTTTTGGAAAAATGACGAATCAACCGGAGCACAGTCTGTACAAGGAGCCGATTCCTGTCGCTTTCAGCGAAGAAGTGCAGGAAGGCCCCGCCGAAATGCTTACGGTCGTCAACGGCCAGCAGGTGGAACGGTTCAAGCTGGAAGTGGTTCATGTGACGAAGCAGACGTCACCGGCCACCAAAGGGATGGTCATCCGCATTACAGACCCTAGATTGCTGCAAAAGACCGGGGGCATTGTCCAAGGGATGAGCGGAAGTCCCATCATACAGAATGGCAAGCTCATTGGCGCCGTCACTCACGTGTTCGTCAATGATCCGAGCTCCGGCTACGGATGCTTCATTGAATGGATGCTGCAGGATGCGGGCGTGGTGCTCTCGCCACCCCCGACCTCCGGCAAAGAAGGCTCACATGCTGCGTGAGCCTTCTTTTTATGCGCTGATTCGCCTTTTGCGTGTCGAAGGAATGCGAATGATGTAGAAAAAATGAATAACTATACATTATAAATCATGTTCGTAAAAAAATAAAGAAAAAAACTTTTCGACAGAAGGAATTTCATTTTTGGTGTCGAATAAGTTATTCTTGTAGAGGAAAGCCAACGACAGCAATGCTCGGGAATGCTAAACTTTGACAAGGGAGGATCTGAAGTTGCAAAAGATCGAAATACTGTTAGCGGACGACAACCGAGAGTTCACGAACTTATTAGCCGATTTTTTATCAGAACAGGAAGATATGGTTGTCACCGGTGTCGCCTATAATGGTGAAGAGGTGCTTCAATTCCTGGAACAGACGAGAGCGGTGCCTGATGTGCTCATTCTCGATATTATTATGCCTCACCTGGACGGTCTGGGCGTGTTAGAACGTTTACGCAGTATGAATCTGTCCCCGCAACCGAAGATCATCATGCTGACCGCATTCGGCCAGGAGAGCATTACGCAGCGTGCCGTGCAGCTCGGCGCGTCCTATTATATCCTGAAGCCGTTCGACATGGATATCCTGGCGAACCGCATCCGGCAGCTGGCTGGCATCGCTTCGACTCCGTCCGTAGGCGTCTCCAGTGCCGGCAGCTACATGACCTCCTCCAAGTCGAATGTCGTCCAATTGGGCAAGACGAAAAATTTGGATGCAAATATTACGTCCATCATACATGAAATCGGCGTTCCGGCGCATATTAAAGGTTATCAGTACTTGCGCGAAGCGATTACGATGGTGTACAACAACATCGAAATTCTCGGCTCGATTACGAAAACGCTGTATCCGGCCATTGCCGAGAAATACAAAACGACACCGAGCCGCGTCGAGCGCGCGATTCGCCATGCCATCGAGGTCGCCTGGACCCGCGGCAACATCGACAGCATCAGCCGCCTGTTCGGCTACACGATCAACATCAGCAAGTCGAAGCCGACGAACAGCGAATTCATCGCGATGGTCGCCGACAAGCTGCGGATTGAGCATAAGGTGAGCTAAGCGTAGGCGTGGTGCGGGTTTGAACGTGTCAAGAGCTATTGCATCTTTGGCTATAAATATCCGAAAACGGGTGTTTTGAGCCAATAAATATCGAATGAGTAAGCCAACTAATACCACTTGTTTATTGGGTTCCCTACAACCCCATAAAGGAGTGGTATTTCTTATGACGACATGGAATTTCACATCGACAATTTTATGCTTTATTGCAGTTCCAAGAATCTTTCCCGCAAGACATTGGCATGCTATGAACAAACCCTTAAGTTGACGCTGTTCTTGAAGCAGGGCTTTGGGATTGACGATGTGAAGAAAGTGCAGTCGGGACATATTCGGCAATACATCAAGTATCTGCGGGAGCGGGGCAAATACACGGTCGTCAATAAGGAAGAGAGCAAGAACATTAATCATCCTGATAACCGAAGCGACTATAAGAAGGACATATCGACGACAACCATAGCCAATTACGTTCGAAACATCAAAGTGTTTTTCAATTATCTGTACCATGCTGAGCGGGAAATTCCAAAGAACCCAGTGGACAGTATCGACAACCCTAAGCCTGAACGGAAAATGAAGAAGGTACTGACGCCTGATGAAATCAAGCGAGTGTTAAAGCAGTTCGATTCATCAACCTTCCACGGCTACAGGAACTATATTATTACCAAGCTTTTGCTGGATACGGGAATGCGAATTGGAGAATGCCTGTCCTTATTCCAGAGCATTTTGACTATACCCATAAGAGCATCTTAATCACGAACCCGAAGAATAAGCAGGAACGATATGTGTACTTCTCATTCAAGCTGGCTAATGACATGAAGCAATGGATGAAGTACAAGGACAGGTATTCGGAAAGCCCATTCTTGTTTCCTACAACCAGAGTAACGCAGCTTGAAGTACGCAATTATGAAAGAGCATTGCGCGAAGCGGGAGAGCGGGTAGGGGTATCCATCCATCCTCACCAACTGAGGAATAATTTTGCTAAGTACTATATTCTAAATAATGGGGACTGGTTTAGCTTGTGCCGCATTCTGGGGCATAGCTCGGTTGAGGTAACTCAGAAAGCTTATCTGGATTTTTCACGAATGATGAAATCGCTCGAAAGTATCAGAAGCATAGTCCTATAGCTCATATGGCTGGGATTTGATTGTGTAGTGAAGCTCTAGGAGGCGTTTTTAGGCCATTGATGGTTAGGGGTAAGCGTTCTTCAATAGGTCGGGTTAAAAGCCTTAATAGCCTCATTATGCCGCTGTAAAGTATCACACAACATTGAGCACCTATCTCACAATAGAGAAGGTGCTCGATTTGTTTAATTCTTTGCTCTTAGGATTACATGATTGAGACCGATAACTGCTAAGCCGATAATTACCAGGATAAACCATGCAGGGGCTGAGAAGGCCTTGCCGTCGCCTAATGCGATTCCGACGTTACCCATTGAGTGTCACCTCCTCTCCCGTAATCTGAGCAAGAAGAGAGGGCAGGGAAGCGACAATTTGATTCCAGCTCTCTCTAGTTGTAGGCTCGGACAAGAACTGCATGAGCTGCTGACGAAAACCGCCGCTGATCAGAACAAGTAGTACATATCTGTAGAATGATGGTTTGTCTATAAAGAACTTTATTTGATAATAATCCTCAAGGTTCTGGATGCTGTTACCGAAGAAGGGAATGTCATATACGCTTCCAAAGTGGGCTTCAAGGCCCGACAAATAATCCTTAAGCAAATGTATCAGCTCATACGCTTCTTGATAGTCCTGTTCGTCGGATTGTCTAACCGCATTCCTCCAGGTCATCTGTTGCAACCATGTATTTGTAGACTCCAGGATCGTATTGCCTGCGAATTCCGATGCGATATTGGATTGTTGACTGAAGACGCGGAATACTTCCTGAGAGATGGTTCCCTTCGAAATGATATCAGAGATAAGCTTGCTTACAAGCATTAACCGCTTAGCATTTTCCTGTGCTTCGATCTTTTGCTTCTCTTCAAACTCTTTTGAAGGTCGACCAATTGCCTTTGGCGCTTTTGCCGCCTCGTCTGTTGCGATATCATCAATGATCTCTGGATAATCAGGGTGAGCAGTATATCCTGCAACTTCCTTGAATGTAGTCATAATCCGCGAATGGAATTCAATAAGTCGAGTCTTTAGCTTGTCCCACTGAACGGGATAGCCTTTCCAATAAAGGATGAAGATATAGTCCTTCTGATGCTTGCATAGCCTGTTAGATTTAAGCTTATCAATTAAGATAATAGCGCTTATTGTTCGCTCATCGTAGTGGGTAACGACACCCTGGGAGAACCCTAAACTAACACGATTCCCAACGATAAGACCATATTCCACGTACCGCTCAATCATGTTGCTGCTTATTGATATTCCGTGCTCTCGAACTCGTTGGAGCAGTTCTTCTTTCAACATTGTTCTCACCTCTTGAACTGATTGTAGCCCGCACAGAATATGAAAACAATGGATGCTGGATGCGGAAATGAATTTGGTGATTGACACTTTATCAATAGTAGTACGAGTTGGATCAACGTAGCGAATTTGGAAATCATGCTATAATTACATCTACAGGGATAGAGGGGACTTAGTGCTGGTGCAGGACTAAATCTTCCAAACGATTACGGCTTCTGAATGGGGGAGTTATCGGTGAAAAACCTTAGAAAGAATCATCATTACGTATCCCAATCGTATTTAAAAGCATGGGCAAATAAACATCATAGAATTTGGACATACCGTACGTTAGTCTCCCATAATGCAGTTCCAGAGTGGTCACAATCGTCAATAAGGAGTATAGCCGATCATCAGCATTTGTTTACCCGAACCATAGTAGGAGACGAATCCGATGAGGTTGAAGTGTGGATGGATCAGGAAATTGAATCTCCTGCACAAATAGCCTTATCAAAAGCACGTTCTAATAAACCTTTAAACGGACAAGAGTGGGAGTGCTTGCTTAGATTTGTTGCGCTTCACGATATACGCTCTCCAGCTAATTATATAGAGCATATGAAGCGTTGGAAGCTGGAGATGCCGAATATCATGGAAGAAGTGATGCAGGCCACTATTAACATGTTGGAAGCTGGAAATGATCAAGGTCATAATCCTGCTAATGAGTCGAATCCTGATTCCAAAATGATTCCTATGAAAGTAACTAAGGAAATCAGCACTGATTCGGAGTGGGGGCAGTTGAAAACTGAAGTGCTATTGGGGCGGGGACTATGGCTGTTCTCTATTCGCCACGTTCTGCTTAACACCTATAGGGTTCTGAATACGCACACATGGAGTATACTCCAGGCTCCTGAAGGGATGGAGTGGATCACAAGCGACAATCCTGTAGTGAAGTTAAATTACTACGGAGAAGGATCATACGATTTTAAAGGCGGGTGGGGAAATGAGGGCAGCGAAATCATTTTTCCTTTATCTCCCGAGCTATTGTTATATACCCAGGTTGGTAATAAAGCTAGAATGAATACTGTTTCCATAGAGCTAGCGACAACTTTAAATCGATTTATTGCGGAAAATGCGCATCGTCACATTTTTGCTTCTAATCCTACTGATGGAATCAGTAGTATCATTCCACGTGTCGTAGACAAAATTGCGTATGATGACGAGAAAAGAGAGTGGGAGACCTGGCATACACGCCAAATGGAATTAGAAAAAGAGTATCAATGATTAACGGACAGAGGCCAGTCAAGGCCGAGCGATAGCGAGTTCATTTCAGTCTTGACGGGCGGTTGGTATCTCCGACACTTATCCATTTCCTTCGGTCGAATGACCGAGGGACGGCGCACGCCGAGTGACGGGGTGCAGGGGGCGTGCTCCCTGCGTTTTCCCTTAGGGGACGGATGGGGGCTAGATATTGCTCAAATTTAAAGGCGCTTCTGACGGCAGATTGTTTATAAGCGGCAACGGTTGCTATAAGCGTGATGGATGGAGCGAAAACGGAGTAGAAAAAGAAAGCACTACTACGTTCAGCTTTGGGTATGTCTTGCACATAATGGTTCGGATTGGACAGTAGTTAACAGAAAGATGCATGAGGACAAGGCTACATACAAAAATAAATAAGTGGGGGAACCGCATTGCCTAAATTGATCGTCACAGCATTATTGCTAACAGGGTTACTTGCTGGATGTAGCAGCAAGAACGGTATAATAACCAGCAATGGAAATAGCAGTCGAGTAATAAATAGTCCAGCTTCAGTCACGAGCTTGAAAAAGTATTAGGTTACTTAGAAGGAATAAATCTCCCAGTTGAAATACTTGAGACGCTAGAGTGGATATATCTTCCCATTTTTAGATATGGTAGGAAGCCAAAATTCCTCATCGAGAAAATTGTTAGAGAATCCGACTTTTTTGGGAAGTAATTGTTACGATATATAGAGGGGAGAATGAAGCAGGACAAGCAGTAATAAGAGAATGAAAGCCCAATTAGCGTATGATTTATTGAATGAATGGGAGGCTGTTCCTGGTGTAAGCGCGGATGGTAATTTGAATGGACAATACCTTAGAGATTGGATTACCACGGCACGAGAATATTGCAGTGCCGTTGGGAGTTGTTGCCGATGTCCAAATAGGACAAATACTGGCTTACTCCCCTTTCGGTACTGACGATTTGTGGCCACATGAGGAAGTAAGAAATATAATTGAGGCTATTCAAAGTGAGGCTTTAGAGGATGGATTTCGTACAGGAACTTTTAATAAAATGGGAACTATAAGCAAGGATTTAGATGAGGGTGGAATACAAGAGCGGAGATTAGCGGAGCAATATAAAGAATATGCAGATGCTTTTGAAGGTAAATGGATACGTACAGCTGCAATTCTGAGAAGACTATACGAAGGGTATCTTAGAGAGACAGATAGAGAAGACAATAGAACACAATTAAATTTCTACGAGTAGTGACAGGATGGATATTCATATACAGACTGTGGGAAATTATTGTCATCTGGACTGTCCTGCCAGAAAGCCATATTGATATGTGCATATGATTATCCTGACATGCCGTCTTTGCCAGCAATTGAAGCCTATGAAGTTCTAGTCAGAAGTAAATTTTCGGTTGGAGAAAGAATACAAAAGACATTTACTAGTTTAATTCATCCCATTCACAAGCAGGGAACAGTATATGCTTGGGAGTTACTAGGTAGAAAAGAAGATTGATTTCAGACTGTTCAACTTAATTAAGCAGAAATAGAAGGAGGATAAAATGACATATTGTTTAGTTTGGAAGAAGGAAGACTCGATATTTTTCTTAAGCGACTCAGCAGTTTCGTCGAAGTCAGAACAAACATTAAGAGAGAAAGATCCTCGGGATTACAATACATTTGGCGAAAAACAAGCACGTTATGATCAATATTATGTGTATGAACAAAGTAACAAAATAACTAAAATCAGAGACGATATCGCGGTTTGTTTTGCTGGGGATGTTGGTGATGGATATGAAATGATCAGAGTATTTGAGGAATGTCTCTCGTATGGAATAGATATTTACAGTGCAATCACATCAGTATACAGTTCTGTAAGTAGTGAAAGAGTTCAATTTGTTATCGGATTTATGGAATATGGGAGAGCGCGACTGATAAAGATTGAGCACGGTAGAATATTTGAGGCAGATATGTTTGAGATTGGTTCTGGTTCGGAAGTAGCTATATGGAGTGACTCGGTAAAAAGATGGCTAGAATTTGATTTCCCAATCAATCATTTATTAGAGATAATGGTTGTTCTGATTCAAACAGATGCCATGACAAAATTCATGGTACCTCATGGAGTTGGTGGAACATTTAATGGCTTTGAACTAAATGAAAAAGGAGGACGCTGGTGCCCCGATTTAATGTATTGTTTATACACTCCTATAAAGAGCTCAGAAGGGTTTATTAGTGTCATTAACCGAAATGGTCTTCTTGCTACATCTTCAACATTTAATAGTGTAACAACGATGTTAACAGGATATGGGCACACAAAGGATAATAATGAACTTTCTTATGAAGAGATCGAGCAGATTTCTTCGGAGCTGAGTGAAAGTGTCACTGACTACTTAATATTGACTAACATAAATCAAAAAAAAGTTTTGATGATTTTTATTGATAAGTGGCTCCATTATCCATTCTTGAGAATGTGGAAAAGAGATAGGGGGGCGGAAGTAGATTACATGTTGGTTTATGATCAAGAAATTATAGGCGATTATATTTTCTCCAGTAGGCACGGTGATGATGATGAAATGTCATTTCATTTCTTAGATATTCGTAAATTCAAAACAGAATACCTTTCCCTTAATGACTTCGAGGAAATGACGGGAGGAAAGGGCAATATATCAAATACATATGAATATCAATAATATAGATTGGTTCTAAGCTTTGGATATTTATCGGGTTGACACCATTGATGCCGTGAAGTATGGATTGAGTAAGGGGATTTGAGCTATAAATAATCCCGCGGAAACCCGATAAACATTTGGATTTGTACTACTCATTCGATACTTTTGACAGCTCAATTGCCATTACGAAGACGACGCTGTATCCTGCGATCGCCGAGCAGTTCAAAACGACGCCAAGCCGCGTCGAACGCGCCATCCGCCACGCGATCGAGGTCGCCTGGACGCGGGGCAACATCGATAGCATCAGCCATTTGTTCGGCTACACGATCAACATTAGCAAAGCGAAGCCGACGAATAGAGAGTTCATCGCGATGGTCGCTGATAAGCTGCGGATTGAGCATAAGGTGAGCTGAAGGGAGTAGTGGGTGTGGGTTTGGGGATTATTATAAAATACCCGATAAACTCGCGTGGATTAACCTTTTTTTCATTCGAGGGACCCGGATAAACGTATTGGCCTAAAGGCTAACCTCTTTGACTCTTTTTATTCTTCGGGGAAATCTAGGGTCCCGCTGCACGACAAGAGCCGCGGGGTGACTCCTGCGGCTCTGTTAGCGCGTGTATTTACATCTCTTGAAACAAAACCTTGAAAGGCACGGAGCCAGTCTAGGTCAAGGTTACTGACAGAATGGCAAGAAAGCCAATTTTAATTTTTCTTCTATTTTCGATTCTAGCCAGCCCATAACCTCGCTGCGATTCTAGGATGAGAAAATAATAATTGCGTATCAAAGAACCCTAAGTTGATGTAGTGCACTTCTTAGAATAGTCATTGGGCCCTAGCCCGATGAATTCTAAGGGGTGCATTTTCAATATCACTGAATAGGGCCTTGACTTAGTAAATTGTACCCTATCGAGTAGACACTTTAAAAAAGTCTCTCGATAGGTACTTTTGTTTATAGCAGAAAAATGGGAATGAGGAATTATAATGAGCAAGAAATTATTTACAGATGAAGAAATCAAGCTGTTATCTAACAATCCTTATGTGAAGTCCGTTTCTTCAAAGGCAATCACGTATACGGATGCGTTTAAGCAATTGTTCATCTCAGAGAATAACAAGGGCAAACTGCCGAGAGAAATATTTGAAGAATGCGGTTTTGACGTAACCATCATTGGGATCCAAAGAGTCAGATCTTCGGGAAAGAGATGGCGTGCGAGTTACCAGGAGAACGGAGTTTTAGGTTTACAGGATACGAGAAGTAGATCATTAGGAAGACCCCTTAAACGGGAGCTGTCGCTGGAAGAGAAATATGCCAGGCTGGAGGCTCAGAATGCCTTGCTAAGAGCGGAGAACGAACTTTTAAAAAAGATTCGCTTCGCGGAAAGGGGGCAGAACAAAGAATAGCACTGCCACCTACCCAAAAATATGTCTTTATCCGTACCATCATCGAGAAATATCAACTCCACCGTATGGTCAACTATTTATGTAAAGTGTCCGAGGTTTCCAGAAGAGGATACTACAGGTACTGGTCTTCCGAAGCGAAGCAAAAGAGAAGCCAGAAGGAACAGCGGGATGAACAGCTAAGAGAAACGATCTTAAAAGCTTTCCATTTCAAAAGACGCAAGAAAAGGGGCCCGTTCCATCAAGATGACATTGGAGGGGCAGTTTAAGGTTATCTCAATTTGAAACGGATTAGGAGGATTATGAAGAAATACGGCATTGTGTGCCCTTTCAGGAAGGCCAATCCCTATAGACGGATGATGAAGGCTACTCAAGAGCACAGGATCGTTCCTAACCTGCTGAACCGGGAGTTTAAGCAGAAGATCCCCCGTAAGATATTACTGACGGACATCACCTATTTATTTTACGGATCAGGCAAGAAAGCCTATTTATCAACTATCAAGGACAGTTCAACCAATGAAATCTTGGCATATCATGTGTCAGACCGAATCACGATGGATCTTGCGACAGATACCCTCCTAAAGCTTAAGAAAAACCGAAGGTTTAAGAAAGCAGATGATGCCTTCATTCATTCTGACCAGGGATCTCATTATACAAATCCGGAATTTCAAAAAATGGTTAAGAAAATGAAATTGAAACAATCCATGTCCAGGCGGGGAAACTGCTGGGATAACGCCCCTCAGGAGTCCTTTTTTGGACATTTTAAAGATCAGGCCTCCATTAAACCTTGTTTGACTTTGGACGAGTTAAAACGGGAGATCAAGGACTATATGACTTATTACAACCACTACAGGTATCAATGGAATTTAAAAAAGATGACCCCTGTTCAATACAGAGATCATCTTCTTCAATCTGCCTAGACTTTTTTAAAATGTCCTTTACATGGGGGACAGTTTATAGCACGTTGGGTTTCTTTTTTTCTGTGAAAATCCAAACGCACTCATGAACGATTATCGTCTTTAAAAAGCAGCAGTTTTCTGAGAAATGACCATAAGATGCCCGGTCCACCTTCTTTGAAGGGGCCTTGTTTAAAATCGCTATGTTTCGTCAATGCTGTAAGGTTAGTTGATCTGCATGAGTGGTGCTTGTGGTCCACCTTCGATGTAAATTTGTTTGTTCTTCAGCATGTGGTAAGCAATGATAAGTATCTTACGTGAAATGGCAATGCAAGCTTTTTTCTTTCCTCGTCGTGAAGCAATCTTCCAGAACTTTGTTGCCAAGACCGTGTTTCGTGAGCGAGCGATTGCCCAAGACGCTTCGCATAGTGTCACTTTTGCATGAGGATTGCCTTTTACGCTTTTTGTACTTTTTTTTGCCTGCACTCTCGTGGTTGCCGGGTGCTACGCCAGCCCAAGAGGCAAGGTGATCTGCGGATGGAAATTGCTCCATATCGGCCGCGATTTCTGCAAGGAGTGCTGCAGCTGTTCGTTCGCTAACACCTGGAATGGTCTGAAGCAGTTCGTACTCCGTCCGATAGAGCTCCAAGTGATCGTTAATTTCGGCTTCCAACCGAGCAATGGACTTCTCTAAGTATTCGATATGCTCCCAACAATCTTTAATCAATCGAATTTGATGCGGGGTCATCGTGCCAAAAAGAGAGTCAGTAACTTCACTTTTTTTGTTCTTGATCGAACCCTTGACGCTCGCTTCAAATCTTCCGCGTCAACGTAACCTTTTTCGATTAAGCGTTGCAACAAACTGCGCCCGGAAACACCGAATACGTCTGAGATGACACTGCCTAGCTTGACGTTACCTGCTTCAAGATACTTCTGGATCGGTTTTTCTCCGCTGTTAGGGAGCCGATTCGTTTTTTTCGAAGTCGGCAGAGGTCCCGTAGCTCCCTTAAGTCCTCGGATGGCACAAAGCTGGGCTCAATTAGACCGACTCGAAGCAGCTTCGCGATCCATTCGGCATCACAAACATCCGTCTTGCGGCCAGGAACATTCTTAATGCGCTGCGCATTCGCCAGTACGACGGTGAAGTAGCCTTCAAGGATGTTGTAGACAGGTTTCCAATAGATTCCCGTGCTCTCCATTGCGATGTGTGTAACGCCTTGGGACTCCAGGTACTTAAGCAGTTCGAAAAGATGTTTGGTCATCGTTCCAAAGCTTCGGATCTCGCTGTGGGCCTCCCCCGCAGCATCTGTGGTCATCACACAAACGACGATTGTCTCTTGGTGAACGTCCATTCCAGCACAGCGTTCAAGCAATACTTCCATCTTGGCTTCCCTCCATAACTGAAATGCATGACGGCGGATGAATTCGAGCTTGAGCATTTTTCTGTTCGCGGTTCTCTGGGCATACAGAGCCAGCACAGGTTTGTACACAGAACTCATCCTCAACAGTTTATTTGTCGGGGTTACACCACCATTAAAAAGAACGTGTTTCGCGTCATGTAGTAGCAGTATGGGAAATAGGTCCGACCACTAAACCCTCGCTATTTTCATGCTAGGTTTGCGAACGAGAGTTCATGAATGTTTATTTTGCCGTTGACTTTGCCCGTAGGGGAAAGCGTACAGTGAAAGGGAACAAAGATTGATATATAAAGCCTTTCCGCCGTTAAAAAATGAAGAATGGAGGTGACCTCTTGCTTTCGATTGGAGAATTCTCGAAGATATGCGGCGTATCTGCAAAAACGCTTCGGTATTATGATGAGATCGGACTCATCCAGCCCGATGAGATTAATCCGGAAAACGGTTATCGGTATTATTCCATCAGTCAGCTCAAAAAGATGCTCTTGATTAACCGTCTGAAATCTTATTCTTTTTCTCTGGAAGAAATTAAAGACATTTTGGAATGGGAAGAGGATCAAGCAGAAGAGAAGGTTTGTTCTGCCCTGCCGCAAGCGAAGGGAAGTACAGGAAAAGATCGATGCTTTCGCCTATGCCCTCAATCAAATGAACCGGGATATTTCGAATTTGGAGAAGGGCATGCCAATGATGGCACACCTTGACCATATAGAGGTGCAGCTTGTTGAAACCGGGCCAATGAATATCCTTTCTATGCGGCAGATGCTGAGCAGTGATGACTATGCTGTAGGCTATGGAACGTATTTTAGCGGGCTCTATGCAAAGATTGCGACTGAAAAACTTACCCTGCTTGGTGCGCCGATGACGATTTATCACAGCCCGGAATACAATCCGGCCGGCAACGACACAGAGTTTGCCATCCCGATAGCGGAAGCGGTAAAGGGAACGAGACATTTGCCCGGCGGCCTCTGTGCGAAATCTGTGCTGCACGGTTCATACGCCGACTTGACGTCGGTCTATGCCAGACTGAGGGAATGGATAGAAAATGAAGGCTATGAATTGATAAAGGCACCCTATGAAGTGTATATCACCGCCCCCAATCAAGCGGCCGTTCCTGAAGACATCGTTACCCAGGTATATTTTCCCGTAAAGAAAAAATAACGTTTGTAGAGAGGTACCTATCATGCAAAGAAGTTACTGGCCAACGACAGAATGGCAAGCCGCAGACCCGGCAGCTTTGGAAATGGACGCTGACAAGCTGTTAGAGCTTGAACCTGCGATAAAAGCGGAGTACAGCGATATTAACGGCATTGTTGTAGTGAAAAAAGGATACATTGCTTATGAAAGATATTTTAATGGCTATGGCCCGGATGCCGCCCACCACGTGGCGTCTGTAACGAAAAGCGTCTTATCTGCTCTCATTGGGATTGCCATAGATGCAGGATATATTCAGAATGTGAATCAGAAGGTCCTTGATTTTTTCCCCGAGTATGCGGCCGCTGGTGCTGATAGGCAGAAGCGGGACATCACGATACGTCATCTCCTCACGATGACGGCTCCCTATCCATTTGAGGACTGGCATGAACCGTTGGACAAGCTGTGCATGCAGCCCGATTGGGTAAATTACACACTGGATTTGCTGGGCCAAAAAGGGAGTATCGGAGCTTTCAAATATTCTACCGCCGGGGCGCACCTGCTGTCAGCGATTATCACTCGCAGCACAGGAAAAAGTGCCCGCGACTTTGCCAACGAACATCTATTTAAGCCGATTGGGATGAGAGAAATCCCGGATATGGGAATGAAATCTTTGACGATTTATTCGGGAAAAACGTGAAAGGACGGGTTACGGATCCGCACGGCAACTCCACGGGAGGATGGGGACTTACGCTAACGCCCCGGGATATGGCCCGTTTTGGCGTTCTGTATCTGAACCTTGGCAAGTGGGACCATCTTCAGGTGATTTCGAAGACATGGATTGACGAATCAACGGTGATGAACCCCAATCATTACGGGTATCTGTGGTGGCTGCGCGAAGAGGACGGAGTCTTTGCCTACTCGGCACTAGGCGATGGCGGTAATGTCATTTGCTGCATTCCGGAAAAGGACCTGGTCGTAGCCATTGCATCCGAATTCAGCATGAATCCGCGTGATCGATGGACACTGATTAAGGAAGGCATTATCCCGGCTGTAATGGATTAAATATATTTTCCCCAAGACAGTTAAGGATACAAGTAGCCCAGCAATAAATTGTTCGAGCTTCCCCCAAAGGGAGTGTCTCACAGGCACTGCAAAATGATGGAGATGACGAGGTAACAGAGAATGTGGATGCGGGAAAAACGGCAGCGCGCAAACCGGTGGAAGATGGATGAAGCAGTGAAATGCTGCGTGGATGCATCAATTACTGCTCTTTAAGCCGCTATATGATGAAATTCCTGCAAAAGTACATGATGTTCATCGTTTTTTGTCTTTTATCGATTGAATAGTCAGAAATTGATGCCGTTTTGCAGGATTCCCTGCAACGGAGTACACGCCATAAAGGAAAGCTGCAGTTTTGCAGTTTTCGGCGATAGATATCTTCTCAAAAGATGTACGAATCAGGATAGTAAGAACTTTTGCCGAGCGTTCTAACACGAAGGTTGGATGCAAGTTCGATAAGCTAAAAGTCCTGATCGATATAGTCATCATCAATATAAACATCCAACTAAAATGGGCAAGGTAACAATACCTCATCCGAATAAAGACTGGCCGCGTAAAACAGTGGATAGCATTCTGAAATAGGCGGGGCTGAAAGAGGCCCTCTGTAAAGGATAAACATAAAATTTAAAAATTCATGTAACACCAGTTTCTCACGTTGACCGAAGAACATTGAGGGAGTTGAAGAAAAATATGAAAGACCGATATATCTTTCCTGCGATCTTCGATTATGCGGATGATGGTATTTCCGTCAAGTTCCCGGATTTACCCGGTGCATTTTCTTGCGGGGAGACCGACGAAGAGGCGTTTCGTATGGCAAAAGAATGTCTTGCGTTGCACTTGTACGGTTGGAACAAGACGGAGAAAAGATTCCGGAACCAACCCGTACGCTTGACCTTAGACTCGATGCTAACGAGTCCGCCGTTCTCATCGACGTATGGATGCCGCCATTCCGTGACTATATGGCGGAGAAGGCTGTGAAGAAAACGTTAACCATTCCGTAATGGCTTAACCGACCGTAAGTCATACGAAAAAAGGCCCTGTTGAATAAATCGGGGTTTAACGATATTCGACGCCTGTCATACTTTTCCTGAATCATGGGGAGAATGTTTATAAGGCGGGATAAACTGCACCTACAGTTCCCTGACTGATGGGGAGAGTGCGAATAAGGCTCGGCGCGTATGCATTTACTTGGTCTCCAGGGAGTTGCTTTTAATGAATATAAGCTGCTGAGAAGACAAAGCCCCACAAGCGGATACATCCCGCCGGGGACTTTTTCCATTACTTACCATGATAGCTTAGCAGTCTTACGGCTTGTTGAACGTGCTTCCCCCAATGCCAGCGATGAAAGCAGCGGACTCTGGCATTGGCGATGTTTTCCCTGATCAAGGGAGAACTGCTTTACGATATTTTTCCCGGCTCATTCGATAAATCGATGTCATATTCCATTCTTTTGGCCGTGCGTTCGGCAACGTCCCGGCCCAGTAGCCGGCTGACGAGATGGAAGGACATATTGATGCCCGCCGAGATGCCGCCGGATGTGACGATGTTGCCTTCATCGACATATTTGACGTCCCGCTTCACCGTCAAGCTAGGGTAGTCCTTTTCCAAACGGTCGCAGGAGTTCCAATGCGTTGTTACTGTCTTGCCGTCGAGCAATCCGGCTTCTGCCAAGATTAAGGCCCCGGTGCAGACGGAGGCCATAATATTCACTTCATCCATACGGCTCTTCACCCATTGAGTCGTCGTCTTGTTATACATTTCCGTCCGGCTACCCGGTCCGCCGGGCACGATGAGAATATCGAAGCGAGGCGCATTGTCATAGCTGTAATCGGGCTGTACTTTCAACCCGTTCCGCGCGGTTACCAGCTTGCCGTCTTCTGAGACGGTCTGGACGAGAAAAGGTCTGGCTGTAGTGTCAGACGAATGCTCGGTTACGGCGAATACTTCAAATGGCCCTGCGAAATCAAGTACCTCTACGTCGTTATAGAGCAAAATTCCTGCATGAATCACGGCTCGTTGATTCCTCCTATATCCCATTTGGCTGTTGCATGTCGCCATTTTATCAGGCTGCACAGGGAAAAGCATGACGATAAAGGGCTATAAAATAAGAACAAATTTTAAATTGTTATGTTCTGGAAATCAATCCGGTTCGGCGGGATGGGATGTGCGTTGCACGATTTTTATTGGAGAATTCGGCGAAATACGGTAAAATAAACGAGCGTTGAAGGAATAGCCGTATACGTCTGCGTCGAAAATAAGACTTCCGTGTGCGGCAGCCATACGCTATATACATACAAAACATGACTGTGCAACAAAGGGGTAAGCCAGTAACGATGAATGCTTATTTATTTCCGATCAAAATCGCGTTGTTTACGTTTCCGATCGCAGCGTTTTTTCTGACGCTCCCGTTTTTAATCGTGCAGTACCGCAAATACGGCTATGTGAATAAGGTACGGTCGTTGGTGCTGTACTCGATGCTGCTGTATTTTATTTCCGCATACTATCTCGTCATTCTGCCTCTGCCGGCCAATCGCGACAATTGCGTGCCTGGCGGCAGCGGGGTATTTTCGCAGTGGATTCCATTTACCTTTATCCGTGACATTATGAAGGAGACGAATGTCGTCTGGTCACAGCCTTCAACCTATGTGCAGATATTAGGGGAGCGGTCATTCTGGCAGGCGGCTTTCAACGTGGCTCTGACGCTGCCGCTCGGGGTATATTTGCGTTATTATTTCCAGAAATCGTTCCTGGGGACGACGCTCATTGCCTTTATCGTGTCCCTCTTCTTCGAGACGACGCAGCGCACGGGCTTGTACGGGCTGTATGCATGCCCATACCGGCTGTTCGATGTCGATGATTTGCTTCTCAATACGGTCGGCGGGATGCTTGGATTTTTGCTGGCTCCCTTGATTACGTATTTCCTGCCGCACAGCAGCCAACTGGATGCGGACGTGGATCTGACGCGCAGGCCGGTCGGCTTTATTCGCCGGGCCATTGCGCTATGGCTCGACTATTTGTGCATTGGCTTTATTTACTGGATTATCGCCATATTTATGGTCGCAGCCAACGGCAATGACGTGGATCAGTTCCTGAATTATTTGCAGACTAACGGATGGGTGCTGGCTGCCACGATTTTTGTTTATTTCATGCTGGTGCCTCTGTGGACGGAAGGGAAGACGTTCGGCAAATGGGTGACGCGCATTCATCTGATCGATGACCGCTTGGCGGCGGATCCGGAGCGGACGAACAAGCTTTCTTTCAAGGGTCTGCTCATCCGGTACGGCTTGCTGTATTTCGGCATCGGCGGGATCAATTATGTATTTTTCTACGTGCTGAATTCCGGCTATCTGGCTGAACTGGGCGGATTCGCGCCGATCGTCATCATTTTAGGGCTCGTCTTCAATGCGTTCGTGGGTCTGCATGTGCTGCTGCATATTTTCCGCCGGGATAAACGTCTTTTCTATGAGAAAATAAGCGGTACCCGCAACGCTATCACGATCCCGGAGCGCATGCTGCCTTACGCGGGCACGGCCGACCCGAAGGAGACGAAGGAGGATGCGGAGGAGAATCCGCCAGTCCGCCGCACGATGGAGTTCCAGGACGGATCGCAGCTAATAATTCGGGCGGATGCCGTGGCGGAGCCTAAGAAGGAGGAGTCTTCCGAAGAACTCGTGGAGCCTCGGGATGCTCACTCGGGCGAGCCCGATGCAGGGGCGAAGCAGGAAGAGGCGTCCGGCGAAGACGAAGCGAAGCAATGGAGCCGGGAGGAGCAGGTAGAGAAGGAATTGTCGCGGCTTCGCGCCAAGCTGGATCAAGACCGGTCCGATAAATAGGGAAAAGCAAAAACGGTCTCCGACCGTCCGGTAGGACGGGGAGACCGTTTTGTGCTATGAAGAGGCAGGCGGTTCGGAAGATGAATTGTTACGGGCATCGGCCTGCTGCTGAATCATTGGCTTGAACGAGGCCGGCCGCGGCCCCTTCTTCTTGCGGAAGCGGGGAGCGACATAATTCCGCTTGCGGTCGCGGTAGAACACCCAGCCGCCGATAAAGGCGACTCCGATGGCGAACATGGCGAAGCCCCCGAGGAAAGGAAGCCAGCCGAAGGATGGGGCGGCGAGGCTGTCATTCCCATGGTCGGCGATGTAATCGAAGATGACGTTCTTCATCGTCAGAAAGCCGAAGGTCGCGAGCAGGCCCGGAATGACGAGCAGCAATATAGCAATAAAGCGGGTTATCACATGCGTATCCTGTCTCATGAATTGATCACCTGTCGGAATATGTTCATTCTTAACTACATTTTATCTTACCTGGAAATCGGGGTATTGTCTAATCGGATTGCGCCCTTGGAACGGGGGCGGTTTGACAGATTCAGGTTTGGCGGTGCCGGAAAAAGGGAGTACAATAGAACCATTGGATTCGGACGATAAAGTCCAGCGGTATGATGTCAAGTCCCTGATTTATGAGAATTGGAAAATTTCCTTGGCGTGCAGCAGGATCAATCCCAAAAAAGGCATCACCAAACTAGACCCAGTCGAAAATTAAGTAAAATACCATAATATAACTGGGAATTAGAGAAGAAAATTCTTGAGCCAAGGCATTATTGCTCTGTCGGCTTCACCTTCCTTCTGGGCGTATAGAGTTGGTCGTTGCGTAGCAGCACATCGACCAGACGCACAAGTTTTCTTGCCGTTAAGACGAGGGCACGTTTGTGTTGATGCTTAGGGACTTCATTGAATTTCTTCCGGTAATACTCCCCGAATTCCGGGTCGCGGTTTTTTACCGAGTTGGCAGCTTCAACTAGGTAATAGCGAAGGAATCGGTTGCCGGAACGAATGCGCTTTGTATCTTCCGCCTCGAAGGAGCCGGATTGGTGCTTGCGCCACGTCAGACCCGCATACTTGGCCAAGGCGGCTTGATCCGTGAAGCGGTCGATGTCGCCGATCTCGGCCAGGATGCCTGCGGCATAGACCCGATCAATGCCCGGAATGGAACGGAGGCACTGGCTGCTGGAAATGCCGTCTAAAATGCGCTCAATCGCCTTGTCGAGCTCTTTAAGCTGACGCTGGATGCTCCGGATCGACTGAATTGAGGTGCCCAGCACCAAATCAATGGAATCCTCGACAACCTTCGAGAGGCGGTACGAGGCCCGAGCCGCCTTTTGAATACAGCGGGCGACGTGTTCGGGATCGGGGAAACGATTTCTCCCCTTGTCCTTTAGATAGTCAGCCAAATGGGCGACATCCATATTCCCCATCTCATCCAGGCTATACTTTTCCGAGAGCATTTCCATGATGGCATGGCCGAACACGGAACTGTCCACTTCCGCGCGAAAAGCATTGCACTTATAGAACAGATTTTGCAAAAAGTATTGCTTCTCGCGGGTGAGGTTGTGTACGAGATGGAATCGCATGCGAGTGAGCCGCTGCAAGGCGATGTACTGTTCCTGCATCACGATAGTCGTCGTGAGTCTGCCAAAACGCAGGCGGTCTGCAATGATCCAGGCATCGATGCGATCGGTTTTGTCCAGGTCGGCATAAGCGTCTTTGAATTTGTTAATCAGCTTCGGATTAATGGTGAACACCTTGGCATTCAATTGTTGAAGGGCCTCATCCTCATGCAAGTACATGGCTGGATGCCAGCTGTAGACGGATGTGGCTTCAAGCCCGATATGAACCTCAGAGCAGGCTGTCTTGACCGCAGCAGAAATGATGCGATCCCGCAAGTAAGAGGCGCCGTGCAGATTGTTGGTGGTCTTGAAGGTCTCCAGGGTGTCGCCATCCGATTTCATCAAACAGGCTTCCAGTTCTTCGGAACTGACGTCAATACCGACAAAAAGCTTCAAGAGAATTCCTCCTTTCTATAAGGGATTCAGGGAACGGACTCTCCGGACTGTCTCCGGCGCACTCGCCGATCAATCACCCTCGCATATGAGAACACGCTTCGGTTCATGAGCTGCCCCGACGCTGCTACAGTCGGGCATGAGTTGCCGAAGGGAACAGCCAGCGGGTAAGAAGTGCAAGCGAGTACCGGAGAAACAGACTTAAAAAGTAGATTGGACTACAGGAGTGAAACGAATTTCCCCGAATGGAACCCTAAGTTCCATTGTCCGGAGACATTCCGGAAAGTCCAGTCCCCATATTAATTTTCAATGTGCAAGCTGGAAATTTTGAAGGCATTCTATGTTCCTATAAAGGACTGGAAAAAGACTCAAAACTGCCTTTAGGAAATACTATACGAGGAGTGCTTGGTATGACAAAGCAAGTCGATGTGGCCATTTTGGGCGGAGGAACGGGCGGATATGTCGCGGCCATCGCCGCGGCGCAGGCCGGTAAATCGGTCGTCGTCATTGAACGGGAGAAGCTGGGCGGGACCTGCCTGCACCGCGGGTGCATTCCGAGCAAGGCGCTGCTGCGCAGCGCGGAAGTGTATCAGGAGGCGGTGAACGGCTCGGCCTACGGCATCGAGGTCGAGGGCGTGAAGCTGCGCTTCGACCGCGTTCAGGCCCGTAAGCGGGACATAGTCGAGAAGCTGCATCAAGGGGTCTCGCTGCTGATGCGGAAGCATGCGATTGAAGTGATATATGGAACCGGACGGGTCATGGGGCCGTCGATTTTTTCGCCCAAGAGCGGATCGGTGGCGGTCGAGTATCCGGACAAGGAGGCCGATACGATTGTGCCGAAGCATCTCATTATCGCGACGGGATCGCGTCCGCGGATGCTGCCGGGACTGGAAGCCGACGGAGAACTCATCGTTACGACGGATCAGGCGCTTGAATGGGAGCAGCTTCCGGAGCGCGTCGCCATTCTGGGAGGCGGCGTCATCGGCGTCGAATGGGCATCGATGCTGGCCGACTTCGGCGTGGAGGTCGATGTGATCGAAGCGGGGGAACGGATTGTTCCGATGGAAGAGGAAGATACGGCGCGCGAGCTTCAGCGGCAATTGGCGAAGCGGGGCGTCCGCTTCCATACGAAGGCGGCGCTTCAGCCGGAGGCAGTACATAAGGATGAAGAGCGGGGAGAAGTTCATCTCCTCATTGAAGAAAACGGAGAGAGCGTAAGCATAAAAGCGGACAAGCTGCTCGTATCTATAGGGAGACAGGCCAATATCGAGAATATCGGCTTGGAAAATGTCGGCCTGGAGACGGAGAAAGGGTTCATCCGCGTCAACGAGTGGATGCAGACGAACGAGTCCCATATTTATGCGATTGGCGACGTGATCGGCGGACTGCAGCTGGCTCATGCCGCGGCGGCCGAGGGGCTGGCCGCCGTGCGTCATCTATGCGGCGATACGTCGGCTGATTATGACTCGCGGAGCATTCCGCGCGCGATCTACTCGCGTCCGGAAGCGGCCTCGATCGGCTGGACGGAGCGGGAGGCGAGAGCCGCGGGCTATGACGTGAAGGTAAGCCGCGTGCCGCTGCATGCGGTCGGCAAGTCATTGGTGCACGGAGAGCCGGAAGGGTTCGCGAAGGTGATTGCGGATGCCCGGTCCCGCGATCTGCTCGGCGTCCATATTGTCGGGCCGCATGCGACCGAGCTGATCGGGGAAGCTTCGGCAGCCATGCTGCTGAATGCGACCGCATGGGAGATGGGGCAGGTGATCCGGCCGCATCCGTCGCTCTCCGAGATCTTGACCGAAGCGATGCTTGGCATAGAAGGCAAAGCGATTCATATCTGACACATCCGGCCGCGGAAGCTTGACCATAGCTGATGTTTTCTTTTTCAGAACGATGAGAGTATAATATGTTTAGAGTCAAGTCTTAGTACCTGGTATTATACTCGCGACAGACTTGAATGAAGAAGGAGGTCTGCTTCATGACGCCGGAAGCGAATACTCGTCAGAAGACGAGGCATGAGTCCCTCGGGCTCTCGGATGAACAGGCGGTTGACATGTACCGGAAGATGCGGCTTGCCCGCATGTATGATGAACGGGCGCTGCTGCTGCAGCGGGCGGGAAAAATCAATTTTCACGTGTCGGGTATCGGTCAGGAAGCTGCCCAGATCGGTGCGGCATTTGCATTGGATAAAGAAAAAGACTATTTTTTGCCCTACTACCGCGATTACGGCTTCGTCCTGTCCGTCGGTATGACGATACGAGACTTGATGCTGGCCATTTTTGCGAAGGCCGAGGATCCGAACAGCGGCGGCCGGCAGCTGCCGGGCCATTTCGGCAGCAAGCGTCTTCGCATCGTAACCGGATCCAGTCCGGTGGCGACGCAAGTGCCGCATGCCGTAGGCATTGCGCTGGCGGCGAAGATGCGCAACGAAGAAGCGGTCTCCTTCGTCACGCTGGGCGACGGCTCGAGCAACCAGGGGGATTTCCACGAGGGCTGCAACTTCGCCGGCGTGCATAAGCTGCCGATGATCGTGATGGTCGAGAACAACCAGTATGCCATCTCCGTCCCTTTGGACAAGCAGGTGGCGGGCCGCATCAGCGACCGGGCATTGGGCTACGGCTTCCCGGGCGTGCGCGTCGACGGCTGCGATGTGCTGGAGGTATACCGCGCCGTCAAGGAAGCGCGCGAGCGGGCGCTGCGGGGCGAAGGGCCTACTCTTATCGAAGCGGTCATGTACCGGCTGACTCCGCATTCCACTTCGGACAACGATATGGTATACCGGACGAAGGAAGAAGTGGAGAAGAACTGGAAGAACGATGCGCTGCCTCGCTATAAGGCGTATTTGATGGAATGCGGCCTCTGGTCGGAGGAAGAGGACGCGAAGCTCACCTCGGACATCAAATCGATGATGGATCGCGAGCTCGCCTACGCCGAGCAGGCGGCCTTCCCGGCTGCCGAAGAGGCGCTGCGGCACGTCTATGCGGAGGAGGAAGCAGGCACATGGCGGTAATCGATTATATTGACGCAATACGAACGGCAATGAAGGAAGAGATGGAACGGGATGCCGACGTATTCGTCCTCGGCGAGGATGTCGGCGTCAAGGGCGGCGTGTTCACGACGACAAAGGGGCTGTATGAGCAATTCGGCGCAATGCGCTCGCTCGATACGCCGCTGGCCGAATCCGCGATCGCGGGCGTCGCGATCGGCGCCGCGATGGTCGGGATGAAGCCGATCGCGGAAATGCAGTATTCGGACTTCATGTTCCCGGCAACGAACCAGATTATCAGCGAAGCGGCGAGAATCCGCTACCGCTCCAACAATGACTGGTCCTGTCCGGTTGTCATTCGCGCTCCGATCGGCGGCGGAGTGGCCGGCGGACTGTACCATTCGCAATGTCCCGAATCGGTCTTTTTCGGAACTCCCGGCTTGAAGATCGTCGCTCCGGCTACGCCTTACGACGCGAAGGGCCTGCTCATCGCGGCGATCCGCGATCCGGATCCGGTCTTATACTTCGAAAATAAAAAATGTTACCGCATGATTAGCGGGGAAGTGCCGGAAGGCGATTATGTCGTTCCGATCGGAAAAGCGAATGTTGTGCGGGAAGGAACGGATATTACCGTCATCGCCTACAGCTTGCCGGTCCATATGGCGGTGCAGGCTGCGGATGAACTGGCCAAGGAAGGAATCAGCGCGCATATTCTTGATCTGCGCACCATACAGCCGCTAGATCGGGAAGCGATTCTCGAAGCGGCGGCGAAGACGGGCAAAGTGTTGATCATTCATGAAGATAACAAGTCGGGAGGCGTCGGCGCGGAGGTCTCCGCCATGATTGCGGAAGAGCTATTGTTCGATCTGGACGCGCCGATCAAGAGACTGTGCGGCCCGGATATTCCGGCGGGCCCGTACAGCCCTCCGCTGGAGAAATTCTTTATGTTGAGCAAGGATAAGGTCAAGGATGCCATGCGCGAGCTGGCGTTGTTCTAAGGACGGGAAGCGGCCGGACAGGCGGAACGCCGGCACTGTGCTCATGCATGCCGCGCAGATTCGCCGGGGCCGGCCGGTTGTCAAGAACGGGAGTGAAATTCAATGTCTGATGTTAAAGGGAAAGAAATCACGATGCCGCAGTTGGCCGAATCGCTCGTGCAGGCCACGATTGGCAAATGGCTGAAGCAGCCCGGGGAATCGTTCGAGGCCTATGAGCCGATCTGTGAGGTCATTACCGATAAAGTCGTCGCCGAGCTGCCGGCTACCGAAGCGGGCGTCATGGAACAGATTATCGCGCAAGAGGGCGAGACCGTCGCCGTCGGCGCCGTCATCTGCCGCGTCCGTAGGGAAGCGGCCGCGGTTCCGGCGGACGCAGGGCAGGCGAACAAGCCGGCCGCCGCGCAGGGCAGCGGCCAGGCGCCAGCTTCCTCCGGGCAAGATATGAGCGGGCGCTACTCGCCTGCCGTCCAGCGCCTGGCGTTCGAGCATGGCGTCGATCTGACCCGCTTGAAGGGTTCCGGCTTAGGCGGCCGGATTACGCGGAAGGACGTGCTGGCGGCCGTCGAGTCGGGCGCTTCCGCCTCTGCTGGAGGAGCCGGTGCGGGCGCGCAGACGCCACGCCAAGCAGAGCAGCCGGCTCAGCCCGGCACGGCAGCTTCGGCGGCTCCTTCGAATCCGCTGCCCGATGCGGCTCAGGTTCCGGTGCGCCATTCGGGGCTCCATCTGGCGGATTCGCCGCGCATCCCAACCATCGAAGTAGAGGAGGCCGGCCGCGGGGAGACGTTCATTGACGTGACGCCTATCCGCCATACGATTGCCAGCCGGATGCGGCAAAGCGTCTCCGAGATTCCGCATGCGTGGACGACGATTGAAGTCGATGTAACGAATCTCGTGCTGCTGCGCAACAAGGTCAAGGACGAATTCATGCGCAAGGAAGGCTTCAACCTGACCTATCTCGCGTTCGTGCTGAAGGCGGTCGTCAACGCGATCAAGGATTACCCGATCATGAACTCGGTCTGGGCCGTCGACAAAATTATCGTCAAGCGGGATATCAACCTGTCGCTGGCGGTCGGCACGGAAGACTCGGTCCTGACGCCGGTCATCAAGCAGGCGGATCAGAAGAACATTGCGGGTCTTGCCCGGGAAATCGACGAGCTGGCGCGCAAAACGCGCGAAGGACGGCTCAGACCCGATGATATGCAGGGCGGAACCTTCACCGTGAACAATACGGGCTCGTTCGGCTCGATTCTGTCCTACCCGATTATCAACTACCCGCAGGCGGCAATTCTGACGTTCGAGTCGATCGTCAAGAAGCCGGTCGTCATCAACGACATGATCGCGGTCCGCTCGATGGCGAACATGTGCTTATCGCTGGATCACCGCATTTTGGACGGCGTCATTTGCGGCCGCTTCCTGCAGCGGGTGAAGGAGAATCTGGAAGGATACACGCTCGATACGAAAGTGTATTGAGAGATGAACGACGGCATGAGCGACGCGAGAGAAGACTTTTTACAGAAGAAGGCGATATCAGGATGAATGGAACGGCAGAATCGGCACAAGGCGGGAGAAGACTTCGTGTTCATCATCTGGGCTTCACCGACTATGGCGAAGCGTGGGAGCTGCAAAAAAGCATCGTGAAGCAGGTCGATAGCGGCGAGCGCGACGATACGCTGCTGCTGCTGGAGCATCCGCCGACCTATACAGTCGGATCGCAGCGGCATCCGGAGCATTTGCTGCTCTCTCCCGAGCAATTGAAGGAGCGCGGCATCGCGGTCTATCAGATTGACCGCGGCGGGGATATCACCTACCACGGTCCGGGGCAGCTTGTCGGCTATCCGCTTCTGCTGCTCGAAGGGAAGCGGATCGACCTTCACGGCTACTTGCGCTCCCTGGAGGAAGCGATCATCCGGCTTCTCGCTTCGTTCGGGGTCGAGGGAAGCCGCAAGCCGGAATATACGGGCGTCTGGGTCGGCAACGTGAAGCTGGCGGCTATCGGCGTCAAGTTCAATAAATGCCGCCGGCACCGGGGCTTCGTGACGAGCCACGGCTTCGCCCTGAACGTCAAGAGCGGCATCCAGGCAGGCGGCTTCAGCGGCATTGTGCCGTGCGGAATCAGCGAGTATGGAGTCACTTCCCTGGAGGACTGCACAGGCATGGAATTCACGGTGGAGGACGTCGGCAGGCTGCTGCTGCCTTACTTGGCCGAGGTGCTGGAGTACGATCAGGCGATCGTCGAGCCATTGGAGGCGTTGAGCAGATAGCAGCGGCTTCAGCTGCAGGGGTTCCCGCCTCCGCATGGACGGAAAGGTCATGTACGTAGCGGCGGAACGTAGAGTGTGCGGGAATAGCGGGAGGGCAGGCGTCCTGCGGGGAACAGCTTGTCCCTCCCATTCCGGATGCGGGGCGGTCAGCCGTACAACAATGGCTCGATCAGCACGAGCACGGTGGACACGAGCATGGCCGCCAGCATCAGATAGACGATGATTTTGAACCACTTTTTGGATTGCATGACACGGGTAAGCTCCTTTCTTCAGCGAATGCTGAATTTCAGATCATTACCCCTATTGTAACGAACAATTCGTCAGGAGGAAAGCGAATATGGTTCAACAGGATAGAGTAGTGAAGCATTTCATGGAATTGGTGCAGGTGGATAGCGAGACGAAAAACGAGCGCGCAATCTGCGACGTGCTCAAGCAGCAGTTCGAAGCGCTCGGTCTGCAGGTGACCGAGGACGATACGGCTCCGGCGACGGGGCATGGGGCAGGCAACCTGATCGTGAACTGGCCGGCGACGCCGGGACAGGAAGGCAGCACCCGCCTGTTCTTCACTTCCCATATGGATACCGTGAAGCCAGGCAACGGCATCCGTCCGCAGCTCGGAGAGGACGGCTACATACGCAGCGACGGCACCACGATTCTCGGATCGGACGATAAGGCCGGCCTGGCGGCCATGTTCGAAGCCATTCGCGTCATCACGGAGACGAACCGCCCGCATGGACAGGTTCAATTCGTGATTACGGTCGGCGAAGAATCGGGCCTCGTCGGCGCCCGGGCCATGTCGGCCGAGCATCTGCAAGCCGATCTCGGCTTCGCGCTCGACTCGAACGGAGAGGTCGGCGCAATCGCGGTGGCGGCGCCTACTCAAGCGAAGATTTCGATGGAGATTTTCGGGAAATCGGCGCATGCCGGCGTGAATCCGGAGGACGGCATCAGCGCGATTCAGGTGGCCAGCAAGGCGATTGCGCGCATGCCGCTGGGACGCATCGATCACGAGACGACGGCCAACATCGGCCGCTTCGAGGGCGGCGGCGCCACGAATATCGTCTGCGATTATGTGAAGCTGGACGCCGAAGCGCGCAGCATCGTGCAGAGCAAGGTCGAAGCCCAGGTTCAGAAGATGAAGGAAGCGCTGGAGAGCGCGGCAGCCGAATACGGCGCCCGTGCGGAATTCAAGAGCGATATCGTCTATCCGGCGTTCAATTTCACGGAAAAGGATGAAGTCGTGAAGCTGGCGCAGCGCGCGATCGAGCGAATCGGCTCCGTCTCCCGCCTGTTCCATTCCGGCGGCGGCAGCGACGCCAATATCTTTAACGGCATGGGCGTGCCGACGGTCAATCTGGCCGTAGGCTATGAAGATATTCATACGACGAACGAACGCATTCATGTATCCGATCTGGTACGCACGAGCGAGCTGGTCGTTGCCTTGATCGAAGAGGCGGCGAAGGCATAAGCGGGCAGGCGATCGGATGGAAGCTTAGGTGTGCGGACCGTGCCGGGAAGCGGCCCCACCGTTGTACAGGCTTCTGGCCGCTCCCGGCCACCTGAAGGAGGAGAGACGATTGTCCTTCATTCATCATTCCTCGATGTTCGAGTTCCAATATCGCAATACGGCGCCTTACGAGACGCCGTATTTCCATTCTCATGCCAATTATGAGATTTATCTGTTCCATTCCGGCCATGTTCATTATTTGATCGGCGATCAGATCTATCTCCTTCAACCGGGAGATTTGATTCTGATGCACGGCTTGACGCTCCACCGGCCGAATATCGACACCCGTTATCCGTATATCCGCTCCATCATTCACTTCGATCCGCGCTATGTGGAGGCGATCCATGCGGCAGGCGATGCCGCGCAGGAGCTGCTGCGTCCGTTCCGGTCCTTGAAGTACGCGCGGTTGCGGCTGTCCGAGGACCAGGTGGACGAGGCGATGCGGCTGCTCGGCCGTATGAGCCTGATGGGGGAACGCGGGGATTTCGTCGGCGTTCAGCGGCAGCGGCTTGCTTTTCTCGAATTGCTATACTGTATCTATGATTGGTGCCGGGAGCCGCTGGCGGAACGGTCGGCGGAAGGGGAGCCCGAGATTCGGGTGCAGGAAGCGATACAGGTCATCGAAGGCTGCTATCAAGAGGAGATAACACTGGAGGATATCGCCAGCCGCCTGCATATGAACAAGCATTATCTTAGCAAAGTATTCAAAGAAGTGACCGGCACGACGGTCTTTACGTATCTGTACCACCGCCGCATCAATCAGGCGAAGATCTGGTTTTTGACCGAACCGGATTGGTCGGTAACCGAGGTGGCGATGCGGGCGGGGTTCAAGCATCTATCGCATTTCTCCCGCCTGTTCAAGCAAATGGTCGGCTGTTCGCCGGATCAATACCGCAAGCAGCTTCAAGCTTCCGAGTCAGGGTAACCTGGAACGGAAGCTTTTTTTGGCTGTACGGCAGGAACAAGGGACGGTCTTTTCCGGCAGACGCGGCGGCTGGGTCTTCGGAATGCCAACCACAGTTAAATGCGTCCCTGAAACGCTTAATCCAATGAAAGCGCACTCAACACGTCTTATGATACGCTACGTACAAATGCAACCGTACCGGCTGCGTTCCAGCTCATTAGTCGTCAGTTAAGGGGGAAACGCGAATGGATACCGTACGAATCGGCGTCATTGGATTAGGAAATATGGGGAGCGCCCACGCGAAGTGCATCGCGCGCGGCGAGATAACCGGGGCGGTATTGGGCGCTGTCTGCGACAGCGTTCCCGGCCGCCGGGAGTGGGCAAAGTCCGAATTGGGGGAGCGCATCCCGTTTTATTCGACAGAGGAAGAGATGCTGGCTTCCGGGGAGATCGATGCCGTGCTGATCGCGACGCCTCATTACCATCACCCGCAATCGGCGATCAACGCATTCGAGCATGGGCTGCACGTCCTGATCGAAAAGCCGGCCGGGGTCTATACGAAGCAGGTGCGGGAGATGAACGAGCGGGCGGCGCGAAGCGGCAAAGTGTTCGGCATTATGTACAATCAGCGCAGCCAGCCGATCTATCAGAAGCTCCGCGATCTGATTCAATCGGGAGAGTTGGGCGAGATCCGGCGGACGAACTGGATTATTACGAACTGGTACCGGCCGCAGAGCTACTATAATTCAGGCGGCTGGCGCGCGACCTGGGCGGGCGAAGGCGGCGGCGTGCTCATCAATCAGGATCCGCACCAGCTAGATCTGTGGCAGTGGACGACCGGCCTTGTCCCGAAGCGGGTGCGGTCGTTTTGCCGCTTCGGGCATTACCGGGACATCGAGGTCGAGGACGATGTTACCGCTTATGTGGAATATGAAAATGGAGCGACCGGCGTATTCGTCACGACGACCGGCGAGGCGCCGGGCACGAACCGCTTCGAGATAACCGGAGATCGGGGCAAGGTCGTCATTGAACACGGGAAGCTGACGTTTTGGCGGCTGCGGGTGGCCGAGCCGGAGTTCAACCGGGAATATGAAGGCATGTTCGGTCAGCCTGAATGCTGGAAATGCGAGATCCCGGTCCATGGACAGGGCGGCGAGCACCGCTACATTATTCAGAATTGGACCGACGCGATCCGGACAGGGGCGCCGCTGCTTGCGCCGGGTGAGGAAGGCATCCACGGACTGACGCTGTCGAATGCGATGCTGCTGTCGACCTGGACGGACAACTGGGTCACGTTCCCGCTGGATGAGGAGCTGTTCCATGCGGAGCTGCAGAAGCGGATTGCCCAGTCCCGCTATTCGCCCGATGCGCCGGAAGAGGCGCGGGCTCCGGCGGATATGAGCCGTTCATTCGGCTCGTAGCCGCCTGCCAGCCTGCCAGCCGGACCGCAGGCTGTGGCGGGCGCGTCCGGGTACAGCGGCTGAAAACCAGGGAGAAGGAGGTTGGAAACGAATGAACCAGGAAGAACAGGCGATTCGGCAGATGGCCCATGAGGTCGTGAAGCAATGCGCCGTCACCGATATGCATACCCATCTGTATGCGGAGAACTTCGGTTCCCTGCTGCTCTGGGGGATCGACGAGCTGTTGACGTACCATTATCTGATTGCCGAAATGTTCCGGCATTCCCCCGTCCCGGAGGAGACGTTCTGGGGCTGGAGCAAGGAGCGGCAGGCGAATCACGTGTTCCAGACCTTATTCGTCGATCGTTCTCCCGTCAGCGAAGCGGCGATCGCGGTCGTCGGGATATGCCAGCGGCTTGGCATGCCAATCGCCAGCCGCAGCATCGAGGCGCTGCGGGAAGCGTGGTCGAAGGTAAGCTTATCGGAGCATATCGATCATATTTTCCGCTTGGCCCATGTCAAGCAGGTCGTGATGACCAACGATCCGTTCGACCCGTTGGAGCGGCCGGTCTGGCAGAGCGGCGGAGTCCGGGATTCCCGGTTCCTGGCGGCGCTTCGGATCGATTCCTTGCTGCTGGACTGGGAATCGGCCTGTCCGAAGCTGCATACGGAAGGCTGTGCGGTGACGGCGGAATGGGACGGGCCGGGCGGCGAGCAGAATGTCCGCGAAGCGAGACGGTTCCTGAAGGAATGGGCGGTGCGGATGAAGGCGGTCTATATTGCCGCATCCTTGCCCGGAACGTTCCGGTACCCGGATAACGGATGGAGCAGCCGCATGCTCGACGAGGCGGTCATCCCCGTCTGTCAGGAGTTGAATCTGCCGCTGGCGCTCATGATTGGCGTCAAGCGACAGGTCCATCCGGCCTTGCGGTTGGCGGGAGACCGCGAGGAGCGGACCGACATCGCCATGCTGGAGCGGCTGCTTGTCCGCCATCCGTCCCAGCGGTTCATGGTGACCCTGCTTGCCCGCGAGAATCAGCACGAGCTGGCGGTGCTGGCGCGCAAATTTCGCAATTTGCTGCCTTTCGGCTGCTGGTGGTTCCTGCATACCGAATCGATGATTGCGGAGATGACCCGGATGCGGACCGAACTGCTTGGCACCTCCTTCATTCCGCAGCATTCGGATTGCCGGGTGCTGGAGCAGTTGATTACGAAGTGGGACTATTCGCGCCGCACGATTGCCGAAGTGCTGGCTCATCAATATATCCGCCTCGCACGGGCCGGATGGACGGTATCGCGGGAAGAAATGGAACGGGATGCGGATGAATGGTTCAACCGTCAATTCCGGACGTTCACCGGCATCGCGCCGGCCGGAGCGTGAGGATGGGCAAGGAGGATGAACATGTCACAGTGGTTTGATTTGCACGGCAAGACCGCGGTCATTGCCGGAGGAACAAGCACGCTCGGCCGGTCGATGGCCGAGGCGCTGGCCGCGCATGGCGCCCAGGTCGCTATCATCGGGCGCAAGGCGGATGCCGCCGCCGAAGTGGTTGAGCGGCTGGCGGCGGCGGGAGGGGACGCCCAGGCGTTCCTGGGCGATATGACGGACGAGCGCGATATCGAGCGCGTTCGCGCCGAAGTGATGCAGCGCTACGGAAAAGCCGATGTGCTGCTGTACTGCCCCGGAGTGAACAGCGCGACGCCGTTCTTCGAGCTGGGGATGGAAGAATGGGATCATATTATGAACGTCAATGTGAAGGGCGCCATCCGAATGTGCCAGCATTTCGGGAAGTCGATGATCGGAGGCGGCAGCGGGGGCTCAATTATACTCATCTCCTCCGTCTCCTCGGATCCGCCGTTATCCCGCGTGTTTTCCTACTCTATGTCGAAGGCGGCCCTGAACAGCATGACCAAATATCTGGCCCGTGAGTTCGCTCCTCACGGCGTCAGGGTCAACGCGATCATCCCCGGCTTCTTCCCGGCGGAGCAGAACCGGGCGATCCTGTCCCCGGAGCGGGTGGAAGCGATTATGCGGCATACGCCGATGGGGCGGTTCGGCAGCCCCGAGGAGCTGCAAGGGACTGCGGTGTGGCTGGCGTCCGAGCGGGCTTCGGGCTTCGTGACCGGCGCATTGATCCGCGTCGATGGCGGCTTCGGGGCGATGACGATCTAGAGGCCCGCAAGCCCTTTTAACAACTGTCACTTCAACTTTAAATAACTGTTTCTATATTGAAGGAGGACTTATCTATGAAATGGTCTGTCTTTACCGTAGCCGTTCCCGATCTGTCGGTGGAACAAGTCATTCCGGAAGCAGCCGCTGCCGGGCTGCACGGAATCGAATGGCGCTGCGCCCCAAGGCCGGCGGAAGCGAAGAGCCAGCCGCCATCCTTCTGGGGCAATAATCTGTGCACCATCGAGCCCGGAACCGCCCTGGAAGTGCTGCAGGGCCTGCACGAGCAGATGCAAGAGCATGGCCTCGACAGCGCGGCCGTCATGCCCTACTTGAAGGTCGGGGATATGGAGGCGGCGGAAGAAGTAATGCGCATCGCCCGGGCGCTGGGCGCGCCGATGATGCGGATCGGCGTCCATGGCTATAACCGGAGCCGGCCTTACAGCGAGCTGTATGACGAGCAGATGGATTATGTGGCGAAGCTCGTGCCGCTGCTGAAGCAGTACGGCATCCGGGGGCTGATCGAGACGCATCATATGACGATCGCGCCAAGCGCAAGCGCGGCCTACCGGATCGCGTCTGCCTTCGATCCGGAGCATATCGGCGTGCTGTTCGACCCGGGCAATATGGCCTTCGAGGGATATGAGAACCACCGCATGAGCTTGGAAATGCTGGGGCCGTACCTGGCGCATGTCCATGTCAAAAATGCGGATATCGCGGCAGCGCGGGAACATAACGGCCCGAAGCTGGAATGGTCGCCGCTGGATCGGGGATTCGTCCGGTGGCAGCAGGTGATGGAGGACTTGACCGCGGTTGGTTATGACGGCTATTGCGGGGTGGAAGATTTCAGCGGCGTTCATTCCTCAGGCGACATGCTGCGCGGCTTCGTCTCGCTGATGAAGGCGCTTGCGGATGGCGCCGCAGCCCGTCAGGAAGCCGGAACCGCCGGGGGGAGTACGCGATGAACCGCACTGACGGCATGCGCTACGCTCCGGAAGGCAAGCCGAACCCGGTATGCGGGCCGGGGGAATTCGCGTTTGCGGCGATGGCGCTGGAGCATGGGCATATTTATGGCATGTGCAACGGCTTGGTGGAAGCGGGAGCGACCTTGAAATGGGTCTACGATCCCGAGCCCGCCAAGGTAGAAGCGTTCCAGGCCCGTTATCCCGGGGTGCGGGCAGCCCGTTCGGAGGCGGAGATTTTGGAGGATCCCGAGGTGCGGCTGATCGCCGCGGCCGCCGTCCCGGCGGATCGGTGCGCTCTCGGGCTCCGGGCGATGGAGCACGGCAAAGATTACTTTACGGACAAGACGCCGTTCACGTCGTTCGAGCAATTGGAAGCGGCGCGCCGCACCGTGGCCGGGACGAAGCGGAAGTATATGGTTTACTACAGCGAACGGCTGCATTCGGAAAGCGCGGTGTATGCGGGGCAGTTGATTCAGGAGGGCGCCATCGGCAGAGTGCTGCAGGTGATGGGAACGGGACCGCACCGGCTGCAGGCGAAGCAGCGTCCGGCCTGGTTTTTCGAGAAGGAGCGTTACGGCGGGATATTATGCGACATCGGCAGTCATCAGGCCGAGCAATTTCTGTACTACGCGGGCTGCCGCGATGCGCAAGTGCTGCACAGCAAGGTGGCGAATTACGCGCATCCCGAATATCCGGAGCTCGAGGACTTCGGGGACGCCATGCTGCTGGGAGACAACGGCGCGACCAATTATTTCCGCGTCGACTGGTTCACGCCGGACGGACTCGGCACATGGGGGGACGGCCGCACCGTCATCCTTGGCACCGACGGCTATATCGAGCTGCGCAAATATATCGATGTCGCCCGTTCCAACACGCCGGATCATGTCTATCTCGTCAATCATGAGGGAGAACGGCATATTCCGGTGTCCGGCAAGGTCGGATTCCCTTTTTTCGGGGAACTCATTACCGATTGCATTCATCGCGCGGAGCGGGCCATGACGCAGCGGCATGCGTTCAAGGCGGCCGAGCTGGCGCTGGCGGCGCAGGCGAATGCGGTCGTCATTCCGAATCCATCTGAAAAAGGAGGCGGAGAACTTGGAATTAACGTTCCGCTGGTACGGCCCGGATGACCCGGTCCGGCTTGAATATATTCGTCAGATTCCGGGGATGCAAGGCATCGTGTCGGCCGTCTATGACGTTCCGGTCGGCGAAGTATGGAGCCGCGAACGGATTCGCGGCCTGAAGGAGACGGTGGAGGCGCACGGCTTGCGGCTCGCCGTGATCGAAAGCGTCCCGGTGCATGAAGATATCAAGCTGGGGCAGGCCGGGCGGGACCGGTATATCGACAATTACGTGGCGACGCTGCGCAATCTGGCGGCGGAAGGGATCCGGACGGTATGCTATAACGTCATGCCGGTGTTCGACTGGACCCGAACGAAGCTCGATCATGTCCTGCCGGATGGCTCCACGACGCTTATCTATGAGGATGACGTCATTCAACAGATGGATCCGGCGGACGGAACGCTGCGTCTTCCCGGCTGGGACACGAGCTATCTTGACGGGGAAGTCGGACGTCTGTTCGAACGGTACCGTTCGATCGGAGTGGAGCAGTATTGGGAGAATATCGCATATTTCGTCCAGCGGGTCATGCCGGAGGCGGCGGAGCTGGGGATGCGGATGGCGGTCCATCCGGACGATCCGCCGTGGCCGATATTCGGCTTGCCGCGAATCCTGGGACGCGAGGAGCAGTTCGCCCGCTATTTGTCGCTGTTCGATCATCCCGCCCACGGCATATGCTTCTGCACCGGCTCGCTCGGCTCCGATCCGGCCAATGATTTGCCGCATATGATCCGGCAGTTCGGCAGCGCGGGGCGGATTCATTTCGTTCACGCACGCAACGTGCGGGTGACCGGACAGCGCTCGTTCCAGGAGACGGCCCATCTCTCCTCCGCCGGCTCCGTCGACATGACCGCGGTGATGCGCGCGCTGGCGGACATCGGGTATACCGGCCCGCTGCGCTCGGATCACGGCCGCATGATCTGGGGAGAGCGGGGGCGTTCCGGCTACGGGCTGTATGATCGGGCGCTCGGCGCCGTCTACTTGAACGGCATTTGGGAAGCGGTGGCGAAGTGTTCGGAAGCGGCACGGGCGCATCATCCCGCCAAGTAAGACAAGGGTACGCTAAGGCAATCAACGCCTTGGACCGTACCCTTTTTGGGTTTGCAGCGAGCCCGGGCCGGCCGCAATGGGATGCGTCTCTACTTTTTGGCCCGGCTCTGCTGCTTTTGGAGCGTCATGGACAACGTGGCGGTGCGTCCTTCCCGAATCATGAGCCTTCTCAGTTCGGCGCGAATTTCATAGCTTTTTCCTACGAACAGCATATCCTGCTTGGAATAATATTGTTTCACGTCAGTACCTCATTTCGTTCGGACAAGCCGTTTTGGTATAATGGGTATGTTGCATCGAACGGAATTATGTATGCATAGCGATGGCTCGCTCCGGAGCCGGACAGCCCCGGAAGGACGAGCCAACCATTTGTTATAAGGGAGTGGCCACGAGATGAGCGTGCACGATGATGTCAATCAAGCCAAAAACCGCCCGTCGCTCGAAGAAGTGACGGTCGATACGTCTACCCTTTTCGAAGGGAAAATTATCGATCTTCAGGTCGTTACTGTTACTTTACCCGATGGGACAAAAGCAACTCGTGAAATTGTCCGCCATCCGGGCGCGGTCGCGGTGCTGGCGATCAAGGACGGGCGCATGCTCGTCGTCGAGCAGTACCGCAAGCCGCTCGAGCGGACGCAGGTCGAGATTCCGGCAGGCAAGCTGGACGCGGGAGAGCGTCCGGAGGATGCGGCCAAGCGGGAGCTCGAGGAGGAGACAGGCTACCGGGCAGCTTCCTTGATTCCGCTCGGGGCGTTCTCGACCTCTCCCGGCTTCGCGGACGAGATTATCTATCTGTATGCGGCGGACGGATTGGAAGAAGGCACGATGAACCCGGACGAGGACGAGTTCCTTGAGGTGAGCGCGCTGACGATGGACGAAGCGTTCGAGGCGATGCGTCAGGGCCGAATCGGCGATGCGAAGACAATTCAAGCGCTCTATGCATGGAAAATATACGAGTTGACGGGCTCATGGCCGGTATAATCACGCCCGGGGAAGGCTCGAAATTCACCGGCATGCGCGTCTTCGGAGATTTCCATATCCATATCGGCAGCACGTCCCGCGGCGCACCGTGCAAGATGAGCGCAAGCCGGGATCTGACGTTCGAAGCGATTGCGAAGGAAGCGTCGGAGCGCAAGGGCTTGCAGCTGATTGGGATTATCGACGCGCACGCGCCAGGCGTACAGGAGGATATCGCCGCCCTGCTGGAGCGGGGAGAGATGGAGGAACTGGCTGACGGCGGCATTCGCTACCGGAACACGACGCTGCTCCTTGGCGCCGAGCTTGAAATCCGGGCGGAAGGGCTCGGGATGGCGCATGTGCTGTGCTATCTTCCGAGCTTCGATGCGATGCGCCATTTCTCGGCCTGGCTGTCGCCTTACGTGACCAATATGAATCTGTCTTCCCAGCGGGTATACGTCCCGGCACGGGCCCTGCAGGAGCAGACGGCGGCGCACGGCGGCGTATTCATTCCGGCGCATGTTTTCACGCCGTTCAAAAGCATCTACGGCAACTGCTCCGATCGGATGGCGGATGTATTGGACATGGAGCTAATCGATGCGGTGGAACTGGGCCTTAGCGCCGACACCGAGATGGCCGGTCTCATCTCCGAATTGGACCGGTACTCGCTGCTGACGAATTCGGATGCCCATTCGCTCCGCAAAATTGCCCGGGAGTACAACCAATTGACGGTCACCGAGCCCAGCTTCAAGGAGTGGGCGTTGGCGCTACAGAATCGGGATGGCCGGTGCGTCAATGCCAACTACGGGCTGAACCCGAGCCTGGGCAAGTATCATCGCTCGCGCTGCACGGAATGCGGAGCCGTCCCCAAGACAGCGCAGCCTCCCGCGGCATGCCCCGCCTGCGGCAGCGGCAAAATGGTGCAGGGCGTGCTCGACCGCATTCTCGCCATCTCGGATCGGGACCGCAGCCAAGTTCCCGCACATCGCCCGCCGTATATTATGCAGGTTCCGCTGGAGTTCATTCCGGGCGTCGGGCCCCGCACGCTGAACAAGCTGCTCGACCGGTTCGGCACCGAGATGGCGGTGCTCCATCAGGCGACTCTGGAGCAGCTCGCGGAGACGATCGGCGAGAAGACGGCGGAATATATCGTCAAGGCGCGAAGCGGGGAGCTGGCCTTGGCGAGCGGCGGAGGAGGAACCTACGGCAAAGTCCTCGCTTAACGAAGCCTGCGGCGCAGAAGGGACGGCTCCGGCGTTCATATTCGGACGAGCCGCCGCATACAATGGAATGACACAGAGCCGCTGTGAGTCCATCGTATGGGAAAGGAGCCGTTCCCCGCATGAAGCCCGCATCACATTCGATTCGCGCGCAACTTCATCTGTATCTTTTTGTCTCGATTTTATTCTTGGTCGGGGTCGTGTTCGGGGCGCTGCTGGTCAATGCTCTAACGTTGGAGCAGCAGCAGGATCTGGGCAGCCATCTGGGCCACTTCTTCGTGACGCTGGACGGGGATAGTCCGGAGCCGGACCGGGCAGGGATGTTTGCCGAATCGGCCATGCTGTACGGCAAATGGATCGGGCTGATCGCGCTGCTTGGTTTTTCGATCGTCGGATTTCCGCTTGTCCTGGTGCTTGTCTTTGCCAAAGGGATCTTCATCGGCTTCACGGTGGGCACGCTGATTGGCCAATACGGGTGGAAGGGGATGCTCTTCGCCTTCGCTTCGGTCGCCCCGCATAATCTGCTGGCCATACCGCTTATCCTGATCGCCAGCGTCGCATCGATTACATTCGCGACGTATATATTGAAGAACCGGGTCTTCATGGCCAAGGTTCAGTCGCTGCGCGAGCCGCTCGGCCGCTTCGTGCTCGTTCAGATGACGGCAGCCGCCGGGATGGCCGTCGCGGCCGCCATCATGACCTGGGTATCCCCCTCGCTGATGAATCTGGCTGCCCCGCTGCTGGCCGGAGCGGTATCCGGAGGATGAGACCCTTTTTCATTTGCGTAAATGATTTGACACTTATTGCATTCTCCCCCTATAATGATAGAAGCGAATAGAATTGCGGATTGGCGGGCAAGGGGGGAGATCATGGAAGCGCGTATTGAGAAGATCAAACAACAACTGCAATCCCAAGGGTACAAGCTGACACCCCAGCGTGAAGCAACCGTTCGCGTTCTTCTCGAGAACGAAGAGGATCACCTCAGCGCGGAAGATGTATTCATGCTAGTGAAGGAAAAGGCCCCTGAAATCGGTCTTGCCACCGTGTACCGGACATTGGAGCTGCTGAATGAGCTGCACGTGGTGGAAAAATTGAACTTCGGGGATGGTGTAGCCCGTTATGATTTGCGCGGCGATAACAACAAGCATCACCATCATCATTTGATCTGCGTCCAATGCGGTTCGATGCAAGAGATACAGGAAGACTGGCTGGGCCCGCTGGAAGAGCGACTGGAGAAGGAATTTCAATTCCATGTCGTCGACCATCGCCTTGACTTCCAGGGCATATGCCGGGAGTGCCAGGAGAAGGAGCGCCTTCGCAGGGAATCTTCATCGAACGATGAATCATAACATACAGCCTCGATGTCAATGACGTCGAGGCTTATTTAATCTGTGTCGGATGGAGTTTCTTGACAGATTTGCCGGACGTTGCTTTCGAGAGGCGGCCTTTGCCGTCTTCTGGCATGGGCCCGGCACGCCTGCGGCGGGTGCGGTTGGAGCGGTCCTCCGCGAACGTGAAGGAGACTGTTTATGTCTCGCCGGGCCTGCTGTAAGCGCTGCCGGCAGGGCGGGGGTGCACGGTTTCTTCGCGTGGTGCTTAGCCTTCGCTGTATACGCGACCGCCCTGTGCGCATTGATAAGCCCCGCGCCTTGGGCCGTCACCGGCTCCCCGCGCAATCGGCGGGACGTATGAACCAGCGCGGAGCGAATCTGCTCCGGCGGTATGCCGGGACAAGCCGACAGCATCAATGCCGCCGCTCCCGAGACATGCGGGGCCGCCATCGAGGTCCCCGAATCTACGGCGAAGCCGCCCTTGTCGCTCGTTGAGACAATATCTGTGCCTGGGGCCGCGACATCGATTCCTGTGCCGCGGCTGCTGAATCCGGCGATGCAGTTCAGCCTGTCGGTCGCCGCGACCGCGATCACTTCCGGATAGCTGGCCGGCTCATCGATGGCTTCGGCATCCTTGCCGTTATTGCCGGCGGAAGCGACGATGGCGATGCCTTGGCGGTAAGCGCGGCGGATCGTGCTGCGCAGCAGCTTGCTGGGACCGTTCAGACCCAGGCTCAGATTGATGACATCCATCCGGTTCCGAATACACCATTCCACGCCTTCTACGATATCGGATACATACCCTTCGCCATTTTCATCCAGAGCCTTGACTGCATACAGCTCCGCTTCAGGAGCTGTGCCGAACGGGAGATTCCCTCTGCCGAGCGCTGCGGCGGTGCCTGCCACATGGGTGCCATGGCCGTTGTCGTCATCATAGGATGCCCCTGGGCGAATCGTGTTGACCCCGCCGGAGATGCGAAGATCCGGATGGGGCGAGATACCTGTATCGACAATCGCAATCCGAATGCCCTTGCCCCGGGTTGCCTGCCAGACTTTGGGCGCCTGAATCCGTTTGATACCCCATGGAATTTGCTGCATCGAAGCCGCTTGACTTTTGGCTGTGGAATGGTCCCGCTTCATGGAACGCACTCTAGTGAAAGAAGAACGCTGACCCAGACCAACCGCATGAGCCCGCACGCGGGCATCGTTTTCGATTCGGCGAACGCTGGGATGCTTCCTTAATTCGGCCAGCTTGGCATGAGGATGAACATGACAGCATAGCATGCAGGCCGATTTCACCTGCTTGACGGGAACGATACCCTGCTTTTTCAACACGCGAACGCACACATCGAAGCTTTTTCGATCTTTGAGCACGATGATTTTCCGTACCGTGTGCCGGGCAGGCTTCCCGTGCACGACGGCTTGTAACATGCGGGTTAAGTTGCGCATGCCGTACCGTCCTCCCGTTCCGATCAGGATAGGTTCGTGGTGCCTCGTATAAGGGGCACACGATTAGAGTATGGGAACGAAGGTGAGACGGTGAGCCTCCGCGATGCATTTGCCGCATCGATGGCGAATGGAGCGCCTGCCCGCGAAAGGCCAATATAGTTCATTAGGGAGGATTTTGTATGAAGATTGGAGTGCCTAAAGAAATCAAAACGAATGAGCGCCGCGTCGCCTTGACCCCTTCGGGAGCCCACGCGCTTGTGCAGGATGGTCATCAGGTTATCGTGGAACGGGGAGCCGGCGTTGGCAGCGGATTTGAGGATGAGGAATATGTGCGGGTCGGCGCAGCGATTGCGCCGGATGCTGCCGCGGTATGGGGCAAATCGGATCTGATTGTCAAGGTCAAGGAACCGCTGCCGGAGGAGACGGCCTTTTTCCGGTCCAATCAGACGCTGTTCACGTATCTGCATCTCGCCGCCGCTCCTTACCTGGCCGACGCGCTGGTCCAATCCGGAATGTGCTCGCTCGCTTATGAGACCGTGCAGCTTCCGAACGGCAAGCTGCCGCTGCTCACTCCGATGAGCGAGATCGCCGGCAAAATGTCGGTGCAGATCGGCAGCCATCTGCTCGAATCGTATGTAGGGGGACGGGGCGTGCTGCTTGGCGGCGTGCCGGGCGTTCCGACGGGAGAAGTTGTTATTATCGGCGGCGGGGCCGTCGGCACGAACGCGGCCAAAATCGCGCTTGGCATGGGCGCCCGGGTAACGATTCTCGACCTGAACCTCGACCGGCTGCGCGAGCTGGACGATTTGTTCGAAGGGCGAGTCACGACCGTGGTCTCCCAGCCGTTCTATGTGGAAGAAGCGGTCCGCCATGCGGATCTGCTGGTCGGAGCGGTTCTCGTGCCGGGCGCGAAGGCGCCTCGTATCGTGTCCGAGGATATGGTCAAGCAGATGAAGCCCGGCTCCGTCATCGTCGATGTCGCCATTGATCAGGGCGGCTCGATCGCGACGATGGATCGCGTGACAACACATGAGCAACCGACCTTCGTCAAGCATGGCGTCATCCACTATGCGGTCGCCAATATGCCGGGCGCCGTGCCGCGCACGTCCACGCTGGCCCTGGCGCATGCCACGCTCCCATATGTGCGGAAGCTGGCGTCCTTGGGGCTCGAGGGAGCGATTCAGCGCGCGCCTGAGCTGAGAGGCGGCCTCACGACGTACGAGGGCGGCATCGTTCACCGGGTCGTGGCGGAAGCGCTTGGCTACGAAGCGCGTCCGGAGCCGTTCCCGTCCGCCTAGCGCCCATCATGCCGATGGCATATCCTGTCCGCTTGTCTCATACGTTACGAGTAAGGGGACGATTCGGATAAGGGGGACGTGAAGAGAATGATCGTGTCGCTTCGCAAAGTATTGGACCGGCTCAAGTTCGTGGCGCTCTTTTTGCTCTTGACGTATGCGATGGCCCATCTGCTCGGAAGCGTGTCCGACTGGATATCTCCTGTCGACAAATATAGAGAGCCGCAGGGCAAAGCGGTGAAGGTGTTCCAGACAGAGGGAATGGCGGACATGGAGCCCCACACGTTCAAGGAACGGCTTCGTCTGTTTTATTGGCTGGGGGAATAAACCGCTGCGTTCACGCATCAGACACACGGTACGAAGCAGGAAAGTGCCGAATCCGCGTGGAAAGTATAAAGGAACCTATTCATGTCTGACGCGCCACTATAGCGGGAGGAAGACGCAGCAAGGAGATTTAACATGGAGCATCCGATAGAAGAGTGCATCGAACGTTATGAACAGCATTTAACACAGGAGCGGCGAATGTCTGCCCATACCCGAGCCGCGTACCTGCGGGATATTCGCGCGTTCCTGGGAGCGGATACGATGAGCGGATTGGGTTCGATTGGGGCGATCCGGCCTTTTCACGTAAATCAATATGTATTTCAGTTGAAGCGGGAGGGGCGGGCTGCATCGAGTATTTCCCGCCTCGTCGCTTCGATTCGCTCCTTCTGCCATTACTGCATCCGCGAAGGATGGCTGGATCTGGATCCGACGCTCGGGCTGGAGCGGCCGAAGCCGGAAGCGAAGCCTCCCGAGATTTTGTCGCCGGAGGATACCGAACGGCTGCTCCGTCTTCCGGATCTGGCGACAGAGCAAGGCATCCGCGATCGCGCCATGCTGGAGACGCTGTATGCGACCGGCATGCGCGTGTCCGAGCTGATGGCGATCAATGTCGGGGACGTTCAGCCCAAATTGGGCTTCGTGCGCTGCGCTTCCCCGAACCGGGAGCGGGTCATCCCGCTCGGACAGGCTGCGGCTGAGGCGATTCAGCGGTATTTGGAGGAAGCGCGGCCCCGTCTTCTCGGCGGAAAGCCTGCTAACGGAGACGAGACTTCACGGAACGGCGCCGGAGGGGAGATGCGGGAAGAGGCGTTATTTCTCAATGTGCGAGGACAGCGTATGTCCCGCCAAGGGTTTTGGAAGACCATGAAGAAATACGCGGAGCGTCTGGAACTCCCATTCCCGCTTACGCCGCATACGCTGCGCCACTCGTTCGCGGTGCATCTGCTGCAGAACGGAGCCGACGTGCGCGCGGTGCAGGAGATGCTTGGCCATACTGAATTAGCGACTACGCAGCGGTATATCGCGCAAATGTCAAGAACGAGCATGAAGGACGTATACACGCACGCGCATCCGCGCGCCAGAACATCATCATTCGGGGAGGAAAAACAATGAATCACGCTTATGAACACATCCAAGAAGCGGCATCCTATATTCAGAGCCGTACCAGCGCTCGTCCGGAGATCGGGTTGATTCTCGGTTCCGGTCTCGGCGTGCTGGCCGATCTTGTCGAGAATCCGGTCACGATTCCTTACCGCGAGATTCCGCATTTTCCGGTATCCACCGTCGAAGGTCATGCGGGAGACCTGCTGATCGGCACGATTGAAGGACGCGCGGTCGTCATGATGAAAGGGCGCTTCCATATGTATGAAGGCTACGGCCCGGAAGTGACGGCATTCCCGGTGCGGGTCATGAAGGCGATCGGCGCGGAGAAGCTCCTCGTCACGAATGCGGCCGGCGGCATAAATACGAGCTATGAGCCGGGCGATCTGATGGTCATTAGCGACCATCTTAACTTGACAGGCCGCAATCCGCTCATCGGGGCGAACGACAGCCGTCTGGGCGTCCGCTTCCCGGATATGTCCCAGGCCTATAGCCCGCGGCTGCGCCAGTTGGCGAAGGCCACGGCGGAGGGGCAGGGCTTCTCGCTCCGCGAAGGGGTCTATGCCGGACTGCTCGGCCCGAACTATGAGACGCCGGCCGAGATCCGCATGCTGCGCACGATGGGCGCGGACGCGGTAGGCATGTCTACCGTCTCGGAAGTCATTGTCGCCAGTCATGCGGGCCTTGAGGTGCTGGGCATCTCCTGCATCAGCAATATGGCGGCGGGAATTCTCGATCAGCCCCTGTCCCATGACGAGGTGATGGAGACGGCGGATAAAGTGAAGGATGCCTTCTTGAAGCTGGTACTGGCACTGATTCCGAAAATGTAAGTTTGATTACAGCATCCGGTTAGGAGGAGCGAAGATGAGGGCAGTCGACATCATTCACAAAAAAAGGGAAGGTCACGAGCTGACCGCCGAAGAGATTCGTTTTCTCATTCAGGGCTACAGCAGCGGCGAGGTGCCGGATTATCAGATCGCCGCTTGGGCGATGGCTGTTTATTTCCAAGGCATGACGGCGAGCGAGACGGCGAGCCTCACGCTGGAGATGGCGCGTTCGGGCGATCAGATCGACCTGAGCTCGATCAGCGGCATCAAGGTAGACAAGCATTCCACAGGCGGCGTCGGGGATAAGACATCCTTAATTCTCGCGCCGCTCGTCGCCGCGGCGGGGGTGCCTGTCGCGAAGATGTCCGGGCGCGGTCTGGGCCATACGGGCGGAACGATTGACAAGCTGGAGTCGATTCCAGGCTTCCAGGTCGAATTGGAGCGGGAGCAATTTTTCAAGCAGGTGAACGAGATTGGCGTCTCTCTAATCGGGCAGACGGGCAATATTACCCCGGCGGATAAAAAGCTGTACGCTCTGCGCGACGTGACGGCCACGGTCGAATCGATCCCGCTCATTGCCAGCTCTGTTATGAGCAAGAAGATTGCGGCCGGTGCCGACGCCATCGTGCTCGATGTGAAGACGGGAAGCGGCGCTTTCATGAAGACGCTGGATGACTCGATTGCCCTCGCGAAGGCGATGGTCGATATCGGCACGGATACGGGACGGCAGACGATTGCGGTCATCTCGGATATGGATCAGCCGCTCGGCCATCTTATCGGCAATTCACTAGAAGTAGAGGAAGCGATACAGACGCTGCGGGGGGAAGGTCCGCGCGACTTGCATCGTCTCTGCATCATGCTGGGCGCCCATATGCTCGTGCTGGGCGGGGTCGCCCGCGATGCGGCTGAAGCGGAAGCGCGTCTGGAGCAATTGATTGCGGACGGGTCGGCGCTTGAGAAGCTGAAGGAGCTCATTGCGGCCCAGGGCGGAGACGCGTCGGTCGTGGATCATCCGGAGCGGCTGCCGCATGCCCGGGAACGCTTCGAGGTGAAGGCGGAAGCCGGCGGCACGGTAGCGGCCATTCAAGCCGAAGAGATCGGCATTGCCGCGATGCTGCTCGGAGCCGGAAGGGAGACGAAGGAGTCCGTGATCGATCTGAGTGTCGGCATCGATCTCCGCGCCAAGGTGGGAGATGCCGTGAATGCAGGCGACGTGCTGGCCGTGCTTCATGTCAACGATGCTTCGCGTCTGCAGGAAGCGGCGCAGAAAATTATCCATGCCTACCGGATTACTTCCGAAGCGCAAGCGGCGGCGCCGCTCGTCTACGCCATCGTCACGAAGGACGGCGTCGAAAGATTCGTCTGACAGAGACATGCCTTGACAATTCCATAAAAAGCCGTTCGTTCCCTCAACGGCAATCCATGAGGGTTACCGTTTCTAGCGAAACTTTTCGTTTTGCTAGAAACTTTTTTTATGTCCGGAAAGAGGTGGAATATTTTGCTTGCATTCAGACAAGACTGAAACTAAGCACATCTGGCAGAGGATTGACTCGTCCATTCTGTTGTGCACAACTCTTGTAGGAGGGGAACTGCTTTGAAGAATAGGCTATATAGAGTGGCATGTTCCGCATTGCTTAGCGCCAGCCTGATGACAACCGGCGCCGCTGCAGCGTTCGCCGACGTGCCGCCATGGACCGGAACGGAAGAGCCTAGTCAGGCCACTTCATCAACGGGCGCAGCAGAAGTGAAGCTAGCGGAACATGCACGCTCGGCCATCCTGATGGATGCGGATACGGGTACCGTCATTTTCGAGAAAAACAGCCATGATCGGCTCCCGCCGGCCAGCATTACGAAAATCATGACGATGCTGCTTGTGATGGAAGCGATAGATCAAGGCAAGCTGAAGCCGACGGATAAAGTGACGACGAGCGAGTATGCGGCATCAATGGGTGGCTCTCAAATCTTCCTCGAGCCCGGGGAAGAAATGACGGTCGATGAAATGATGAAAGGTATTGCAATGGCTTCAGGGAACGATGCTTCGGTCGCCATGTCGGAGAAGGTGGCGGGATCGGAACAAGCATTCGTGCAGATGATGAATGAGAAGGCCAAAGAACTCGGCATGAAGGATACCCACTTCGAGAACAGCAACGGTCTTCCTGCGGAAAATCATTATACATCCGCGTATGACATCGCTCTGATGTCTAAAGCCTTGCTTCAATACCCGGACGTCACGAAATATACGGGGGCTTACGAAGATTACTTGCGCCAAAACACCGCTAAAAAGTTCTGGCTTGTCAACACGAACAAGCTGGTCCGGTTCTACCAGGGGGCGGATGGGCTCAAAACGGGGTATACCTCGGAAGCGAAGTTTTGCTTGTCTGCCTCGGCTAAGCGGGACAATTTGCGCGTTATCGCGGTCGTGCTTGGCGAGCCGAATACGAAGACGCGCAATGCGGAAGTGACGCAAATGTTCGATTACGCATTTGCCCAATACATGAACGTCCCGATTCTGAAGAAGGGTGATGCCATTGGCAGCATCCGGGTAGAAAAAGGGATGGTCGAGTCGCTTGATCTGGTGGCCCAGCGCCCTTACCATGTGTTGCTCAAAAAGGGCGGTTCCAAGGATAACGTCCATTTCAAGCTGGAGTCGCCGGAATCCATCAAAGCGCCGATCGAGAAGGGCCAGTCGCTTGGCAAGATTATCGTGTATCAGGGGGATAAAGCGATCCGCGAATACCCTGTCGAAGCAACCGAGTCTATAGCGAAAGCCGGCTGGTGGACGCTGTTCAAACGGACGTGCGGAAAGTTGTTTTTTGTCAAATAACAGCATGCTTCTTCTAGTTTTGTCGCCAGGCAGGAATTGGGTTTGGCGGTGACGAATGGTATCGGCAACATGGGAGGAGAGTGATTCGCATGAACTTGCAGGTGGAATTGGAACACCGGCGCAATGTACTGATCACCCGTCTGAGGGGAGAGCTGGATCATCATACATCGGAAATTGTACGCATGCAGTTGGATGAAGCGATTCAGCGCGGACAGGTGAACCATGTGGTGTTGAGCTTGAGCGAATTGACCTTCATGGACAGTTCCGGTCTGGGGGTCATTCTCGGCAGATACAAGCAGATTAAGGGCAGAGGCGGAAAAATGGCCGTCTGTGATCTGAACCCTGCCGTACGGCGGTTGTTCGAGCTGTCTGGCTTGTTCAAAATCATGCATGTCTACGATAACGAGCGCCAGGCGCTCCTTGGATTGGAGGACGTATCATGAGTGGACATTCGAACAAAATGTCATTGGAATTTTCCAGCCGCTCGGAAAATGAAGCCTTCGCCCGCGTCGCCGTGGCGGCCTTCGTTGCGCAGTTGGATCCGACCCTGGAAGAGCTGACGGATTTGAAAACCGTAATTTCCGAGGCGGTGACGAACAGCATCATTCATGGATATGACAATAATCCGGAAGGCATCGTATCGATTACGGCGGAGATTGAGGGCGACCAAATTATGTTGACGGTCACCGACCGGGGGCGTGGCATTGAAGACGTCGAACTGGCCAGGCAGCCGCTGTTTACATCCAAGCCGGACATGGAACGCTCGGGCATGGGCTTCACCATTATGGAGAACTTCATGGATGAATTTGAAGTGACAACCGAATTGGGCGCCGGTACCACCATCCGCATGAAAAAGCGGATCGAATCCAAAAAAGCGCTCTACAATTAGGGGTTGAAGCCATGAAAGCTGATGTGAAGCAATCGTCGCAAAGTTATTTGGACGACGCAGAAGTAAAACGTCTGATAGCGCTGAGCCAAGCGGGTGACGCCGTGGCTCGCGAAACGCTGGTCAATTGCAACATCCGGCTTGTATGGTCGGTCGTGCAGCGCTTTATCAACCGCGGCTACGAACCGGATGATTTGTTCCAAATCGGCTGCATCGGCTTGCTCAAATCGGTCGACAAATTCGATTTGACCTATGATGTCAAATTCTCCACCTATGCCGTGCCGATGATTATCGGAGAAATTCAGCGCTTCCTGCGCGATGACGGTACGATCAAAGTGAGCCGTTCCTTGAAGGAAATGGCGAACAAGGTCCGCAAAATGAAGGACGAGCTCTCGAAGCGGCTCGATCGTCTGCCTACGATTAAGGAAGTCGCGGACGAATTGGGCATTTCGCCGGAGGATGTTGTCTTCGCCCAGGAGGCGAACAAGCCGCCGAGCTCGATTCACGAGACCGTCTTCGAGAACGACGGGGACCCGATCACCTTGATGGATCAGATCGCGGATGATTCCCAGGACCGCTGGTTCGACAAGCTGGCGCTGAATGAAGCGATTGAAGGCTTAAGCGAACGGGAACGGCTTATCGTCTATCTGCGCTACTACCGCGACCAGACGCAGTCGGAGGTAGCTGGCCGGCTCGGCATCTCCCAGGTGCAGGTATCCCGGCTGGAGAAAAAAATATTGCAGTCCATCAAGGCGCAAATTGCACAATAAAGCGGACACCGCAAGGAGTATTCCTGCGGTGTCTTTTATATGTTGGCGTGTCAGTGTCAGGAGGACGTAAGATGTTCATATTTTATCTGGGAAAGGGAGTGGAGTAGCGGGGCAAGCCCTTGCCAACATTATCCCATTAGTTCAGGGGTATGATTTCAGTCGTCCGCAAAGCTTGAATCGACAGATCTGAGAGGGTCTGTTTCATGGTCCACGCTATAAGGTTGTAATGCGTTTGGATTATTGCGCTGATATCGATGGAGGCAACTGATTAACTGACGCCCGCCGATACCCGCCGAAACTGGCCAATATCGCCAAGACTCGTCAATACTCGCCGAAACTCGCCGAAACTCGCCGAAACTCGCCAAGACTCGGTGATACTCGCAGTACTCACTGATACTCACTGCTACTCACTGCTACTCAATGAAACTCGGAAATACTTACTGACACTCCTCGATACTCGCTGATGCCGGTTGTTCCGTCGGATGCTCTGTTATTGCCATAAGTTCAAAACGTTAGATGTTCGTACATATGTCGAATGGGGTGTGAAGTGTTGAGCAGCCCTTTAGATCATTCTCCCGTTAGCTCAGAGTCCGCACTCTGCTCTCAGCAAAGACCGGTACATAGCTCTGAAAGGCCCTGGAAAGGCCCTGCCCCATGACTGGCCTGAATTATCGGGATAATGCCCATAAGCCCCTGCAGAAATGCCGACCCGCTCTGATTGAACGGGATAGTGGTCATAAGGGAGCGGTTAGCATGTCGTTCTGCCATGACTGAACGGGATAGTGCTCGTAAGGACTACTTACATGCCGACCTACTCTGACGGAATGGGATAACGTTCATAAGGCAATACGGCCCCATATGATCCGCAACCATCCTTGCTGACCGAAGGGGGAGTGGCGAAAAGGCTTCGGAGAGGATAACGGCTATCCAATGAATAGTCCGATTGGAGGCTGGGGGCGGGCCGAGCTAAGCAAGGGAACCGATGCAAATGTTTCCTACCCGGTTCTTTCCTCATAATGCAAAGGAACTCAACCATACTAAAGAGTACATATCAACATGGCGACAGGAGGTTTTTTGCGATGAGGGAGCAGCAGACGCATGAGTCGGCTCAGACGGAAGGGGAGCTGCAGCCTCCGCGTTCCGCGGACGATTCGCATGAATGCGAAGCTCGGAATCATAAGCAGCAGCGCGACATGGCGAATGCAGGCCAGCAGAGCGGACCCGGACAGAAAGGTAAAGGCAATAAGGGCGGGAAAGCAAAAGCGGGGGCAGGCGACAGCGTTCGGGGGCCGGTCGAAGTCTCGAATACGATTGAAGAGGCAATCGCGTATTGGAATTGCGATGACGATATTCCGAAAAGGCTGGAGGATACGAAGAAGACGTTAAAGGAGGTCGTCGGTTTTACCGATTCGTTTGATGTGATTTTTCGGGAAATGACATTCGGCGGGCGGCGTGTCGGCCTCTTTTATTTGAATGGATTTGCCAAGGATGAGGTTATGACGATCATTTTGACGCGTCTTACCTTCCTGGAAAAAAAATCGCTGACCCCGAATGCGCTTAAGGCATTTTTTGATTGCTATATCCCGCATATTCAGGTGGAAAAGGTAGACAGGCTTAGCGAAGTAATCAATAAGGTGCTCGCTGGCGGCAGCGCCTTCTTCATCGAGCATGAGTCGGAAGCGATTGTTACGGATGTGAAGACGTTCCCGTCCCGGGGGCCGGAGGAGCCTTCACTGGAAAAGGTCGTGCGCGGGGCTCGCGACGGATTCACCGAGACGCTGCTCACGAACGTTACGCTGGTCCGGCGGCGGCTTCGCGATCCAGGCTTAAAATATGAGATCATACAGGTCGGAAGACGGACGCGAACCGACGTCTGCATTGCATATATTGATGATATCGTCGACATGACCCAGGTGGAAGCCGTCCGCAAAAAGATTAAGGCTGCCAATCTGGAAGGGCTGCCGCTCGCCGATAAGCAACTGGAGGAGGTTATTATCAACAAAGGCTGGAATCCGTATCCGCTCGTGCGGTATTCCGAAAGGCCCGACGTGGTGGCGGCACAATTGCTTGACGGGAATGTCGTCATTTTCGTCGATACGTCGCCTTCCGTTATGATGCTGCCGACGACGTTCTTCGATCTGTGCCAGCATGCCGAAGAGAACCGCCAGACGCCGTTCATGGGGACCTATATGCGATGGATTCGCTTCATCGGCATATTTGCGTCCTTGTTCCTGCTGCCGCTCTGGATGCTGATGGTGATCGAGCCCGGGATTAAGCCGCCGGCCCTGCAGATTATCGGTCCGCATACCATGGCGAAGCTGCCTATCTTCCTGCAGTTTTTGCTGGCTGAAATCGGCATCGACCTAATGCGCATGGCGGCTGTCCATACGCCGTCCCCGCTGGCGATCGCCCTTAGTCTCGTGGCGGCGGTCATGGTTGGCGAGATTGCGGTGAAGACAGGCGTCTTTGTCAATGAGGTCATTTTGTATTTGGCTGTTACCGCAGTCGGGATGTTCGCCACGCCTAGCTACGAGCTGTCACTCGCCAACCGGGTTGTCCGGCTCCTTTTGCTCGTGGCGGTAGCCTTATTCAAGGTGCCGGGACTGGTTATCGGCATTACGCTGTTCATTCTATGGCTGTCGCTGAACCGCTCCTACAATTCGTCTTATCTGTGGCCGTTCATTCCTTTCAACGCGAAGGCGATGTTCAACATTCTGTTCCGGCAGCCGGTCCTGAACATGAAAACGCGGCCGAGCTTCAACAAGACGCGCGATAATACGAAGATGCCGCCGGATCGCTCTTCCGGCCGGGGTAACGGCGAGCTGCAGACGTAGAGAATGACACGGTGTCGCGATAAAGCTATAATTGCAAACGTTATGTACAAAAGTCCATTCTTCCATATAGAATGGACTGGTATACTCGATGTAATATTTTTCATGGTGCTGGGAGATCCAGTGTATGGATGAGGAAATGGGGAGAATAGAACGATGCACTTACATGGAACAAGTACAATCAATGAATCCGGCCGCCTCGAAATCGGCGGCTGCGATGTGACCACCTTGAAAAACCAGTTCGGAACACCGTTGTACATCATGGACGAGGCGCTCATTCGTACCCGCTCCCGCGAATATATGGAAGCGTTTCGCGAATCGGGCCTGAACTTCCAGGTTGCCTACGCGAGCAAGGCGTTCTGCGTGATGGCGATGTGCCGCATCGCGGACGAGGAAGGCTTGTCCCTTGATGTCGTATCTGAAGGGGAACTGCATACGGCGCTGCAGGCAGGCTTTCCTGCCGAACGGATCCATTTTCACGGCAACAACAAGACGCCGGCCGAGATCGAGATGGCGCTTGATGCCGGCATCGGATGCTTCGTCGTGGACAGCTTCGCCGAGCTGCACCTGCTGAATGCGCTCGCCAAAATGCGGCGCCAGCAAGTATCGGTGCTCCTGCGCGTTACGCCCGGCGTCGAAGCGCATACCCATGAATATATCTCGACCGGGCAGACGGATTCCAAGTTCGGCTTCGATATCGGAAACGGAACGGCGTTCCAGGCCATCGCGCAAGCATCCGATGCGGAAGGCTTGCATCTGCTCGGGATTCACTCCCATATCGGATCGCAGATTTTCGAGACGGAAGGATTCCAGATGGCGGTACAGCGCGTCGCGGAGTTCGCGGCCAACGTGCTCAGCCAGATGAATGTCGTCTTCCGCGTCGTGAATCTGGGCGGCGGCTTCGGCATTCGCTATGTTGAAGGCGATACGCCGCTGGCTGTCCGGGATTACGTGAAGGCGATAACGGAAGCGGTGCGCACGCACTTCGGGCCGATCTACAGCGAATTGCCTGAGATTTGGGTCGAGCCGGGCCGCAGCATCGTCGGGGAAGCCGGCACGACACTCTACACCATCGGTTCGATTAAGGATATCCCCGGGGTTCGGAAGTATGTTGCCGTCGATGGGGGCATGACAGACAATCCGCGTCCGGCGTTGTATGAATCGAAATATGAGGCGATCGTGGCCAACCGTGCGAAGGATGCGGCCGATGAAGTGGTCTCGATTGCGGGCAAATGCTGCGAGAGCGGCGATATGCTCATCTGGGATGTGGCGCTGCCATCCGTAACGGCTGGAGATCTGCTGGCCGTCTCTTGCACCGGCGCTTATAACTATTCGATGGCAAGCAATTATAACCGGATTCCCCGCCCGGCTGTTGTCTTTGTCCGGGAGGGCGAAGCCGATCTGGTCGTCCGCCGCGAAACGCATGAAGATATTGTCCGCTGCGATCTGATTCCGGCACGAATGGAAAAACGCGAATCGCAGCCGCTTGGCCGATAAATTCCGCGCCCCGCATTCGCCTGCAATTGGGCGGAGCGGGGCGGTTTTCTTTTTGCGCCGAAATCACGTATAATCGTTATCGATAGTCATCCCACAACGAGATATGAGAGGAGTTCATACATAATGAGCAAATTTGCACAAATTGAGATGGAAAAGGGCGGCACCGTCAAAATCGAATTGCACGAGAAAGAAGCGCCGGGAACGGTAGCCAACTTCGAGAAGCTGGCGAATGAGGGCTTCTATAACGGGTTGACCTTCCACCGCGTCATTCCGGGATTCGTCGCCCAAGGCGGATGCCCGCAAGGAACGGGAATGGGCGGACCGGGGTATACGATCAAGTGCGAGACGCAAGGCAATCCGCACAAGCATGTTCGCGGCGTGCTCGCGATGGCGCATGCCGGCAAAGATACCGGCGGCTCCCAATTTTACATCACGTATGACGCTTTCCCGCATTTGGATGGCGTGCATACGGTTTTTGGTAAGGTTGTGGAAGGAATGGAAGTTGTCGACCAAATCAAGCAAGGGGATAAAATGAAGGAAGTACGCGTTCTAGAAGGCTAACTTTCGCCTACCTGCTCCCGTTAACTGGGGAGCAGGTTTTTTTTTAGATACAGAAACATTAGACAAGATAAAAATATTGCGTATAATCATAGAAGATGATAAAATGCTAGGAAAGAACGAACATGCGTTCCCTGGTAATTGCGGCAGTCAGCCGGCCGGCAGCGGCAACGCAAGCATGCGGCCTACGCCAAATCAGAACAGACCCGAAGCTATTGAGAACAAATCAGGTTGAATTACCCCAAATGAACCCCTCTTTTACCAATCAATCCATTGCATCCGTAGTACATCGCTTCTATCATTTCCGCCTTCCCGTATATCTCACATGTCCCCTGATGAGAATCGGAAATACCATGATTTGTTTCAAGCTGACCAAGTTTGAATAAGCAGAGATAGAGAGAAACGCAACCGGATATCGGTACCGACGAAGTCGGGGTAGGGTCATTAAGAGGAGATGAACATGAGGAAAGGTGTCATAACCGTCGTAGGCGCGGCAATTGTTCTTACATCCTGCAGCCTGGACGGACTGAACAGAGAGACGGCGACGTATCAGGAGTATATCGATCGGGTGCCGCTCGTATTCGAGCTGGAAGTGGAACGTCAAGCGCGGCAAGTAGACTTGCATAAGAGCAGCGGGAAAGAAAAAGAGGTTCGTATTCAATCAGCGTCGGCAAAGAGCGAGGCGCCCATTCGTCCGCACATTCCGTCGATTAAGCTGCCGGATGAAGTGCTTGATATGATCTGGAAGGAAACGCGCAAAAAGAAGATTGATTATATTACCTTTTTGGCTTTGATCAAAGTGGAAAGCAACTTCGATACAGACCTGGTGCACAGCAATCCGAACGGGACGGAGGATTACGGGCTCGTGCAAATGAACTCCGTCAACGTATCGCGGCTGTCCAAAGCGATCGGGCGCCCGAATCTCGATATGTTCGAGCCGAAAGACAATATTCTGCTCGGCCTGGCCGAACTGCTCGAATGCCGCGCTTATTGGAAGGACAAGTATAAGGGCGATGACCTGGAAAAAGCGATGCTCCTCGCTTATAATCGTGGTAGATATGGATCCAAGCGCTGGATTCAGGACAAAGGCACGTTGGACAGCGCCTATACGAAAAGAGTGCTGAAAGCGAAGGCCCATTATGAGCGCGAAGCGGCAAAGGCTGCGCAGGCCGTCAAGACGGCCCAAAAGAAGTCGGGGTCGAATATGGCTTCTCCGAAGCAGCAGAAGCCGGCTCAGACGATGAGAATCCAGCGTACAAGACAGGCGAATTGAACGGGCTGGAAGCTCTAGATAGAAAGGGGCACGCGAATTTATGCGCAAGAGAAGCCGGTTAGGCCTTCTATGGTTCATTTTGACCATCGCCTGGATGGCGTTTATCTTCATGAAATCGGCCGAACCGTATTCGGTTCAGGATATGAAGCCGGCGCTCGGCTCTTTCGTCTCCGAAGAGAAGCTGCTCCGTTATGTTCCGCGCTGGGAATTTTTTTATGACGGGAGTCTTGTGTCGTGGCGGGAGCCTTACCATTTCGTCGAATTTTTTATCCGCAAATGCGGGCATATCGCCGAGTTCGCCCTGCTGACGCTGCTGCTTATCTTGACGCTGTCGGCGCGCGTCCGTTCGAAGGGCTTGGTGGCGGCGGGGAGCGGGCTTATTGCCGTCCTATACGCCTGTTCCGATGAGTGGCACCAGACCTTTGTGCCCGGGCGGACCGGACATCTCGCCGACGTTGCGGTCGACTCTATCGGAGTGGCGCTCGTACTGGCCGCCTATGCAATCGTCATTGCGGCCCGGCGGAGAAGGTGAGGTGAGGGATGGCCTTGCCTTTTTTCGCTACAAGTGATAAGATCCGTTACGTAATCGATTGTTGATTACTCCATATGATATCTGCTGAACCTTCAGGGCAGGGTGCAATTCCCGACCGGCGGTGATGGAACGATAGCGCTGTTGACGGCTATCGGCTTCCTTAGTCCGTGACCCGGGCGAACTTCGTTCGAACGGTGGATCTGGTGCAACTCCAGAGCCGACAGTATAGTCTGGATGGGAGAAGGGCGTCAGGAGAAGAGTTTTCTTTTTAACTCTTTTTAGTTCTTTTTTCACATAGTTTTTTTCAGTGCCGATAATCAGCCGGTTTATTTGTCGTACGCGGGAAGGCGGTTGCGTTCCGTCTCTTTTTTCGCCAACGATTCCGGACTGTTTTATTTGACTGTGCCTATGATGAAAAAGAGTACATACCTGTAAGCTCAACAACCTAGCCCTTCGGAGGATTCCGAAGGGTTTTTGCTGCGATGGGGCAAGCTGTAAAAAGAAGGAGGGACGTTCTGGTGCATCCGGTAATCAATGATGAGTTTTACATGCAGCTTGCGCTGGATATGGCGGAACGGGCCATGGGGCAGACCGGCATCAATCCGGCCGTCGGCTGCGTCATTGTCCGCGAAGGCCGGGTCGTCGGACTGGGCGCCCACCTGCGGCGCGGCGAAGGCCATGCGGAGGTGCACGCGCTGCAGATGGCCGGCGAAGCCGCGCGCGGCGCCACCGCTTATGTGACGCTCGAGCCGTGCAGTCATTACGGCAAGACGCCTCCCTGCAGCCTTCGGCTCCTGGAAGCCGGAATCAAGCGCGTCGTCATCGGCTGCCTTGATCCGAACCCGGCCGTCAGCGGCCGGGGAGCCAAGCTGCTGCGCGAGCAGGGCGTCGATGTGGCGGCGGGCGTGCTCCGGCCCGCGGCCGAGGCGCTCATCGAGATGTTCGCCAAGTACATCACGACCGGCTTGCCGTACGTCACGCTCAAGACGGCGAGCACGCTGGATGGCCGCATCGCGACGCATACGGGCGACAGCCGGTGGATCTCCAACGAGCAGGCCCGGGAACGGGTGCACGCGATGCGCCACCGCCATCAGGCGATTATGGCCGGAATCGGCACGGTGCTGGCCGATAATCCGTCCCTGACGACGCGGCTTGCCGTGCCGGGCCTTCATCCGACGAGGCTTATCGTCGATTCAAGGCTCCGGCTGCCGCTGGAGGCGAAGGTCGTCGCCGACCGCTCCGCGCCGACGATCGTGTTCACGACTTCCCGGGCGGATGCCGGGAAGCGGGAAGCGCTGGAGGCTCGCGGCGTACAGGTAATTGCCGCGGGCGATGGGCCGCAGGTTGATCTGCGGCTCATGATGGAATGGTGCGGAAGCCAGGAGATCGGCTCCATCCTGCTAGAGGGCGGCGGCCGCCTGAACGGGGCGATGCTGGAAGGGCGCTGGGTGGATCGGGTCGTGCTGTTCTATGCGCCGACGATTGTCGGCGGCGCGGCGGCTCCGGCCAACTTCGCCTTCGCCGGTGTAAGCCGGATGAACGACGCTTACCGGCTCCGGCATACGCAGGTGGAAACTCTGGGAGATAATGTTTGCATCAGCGGTTATCCGTTCGGCACCGTATTTGAACGGATTGCCGCCACGCTGGATCAGAAGGGAGGAAGCAACGATGTTCACGGGACTCGTTGAAGAAGTCGGCCGGCTCCAGGCCGTAACGAAGCGCGGAGAAGCGATGGTGCTGCATATCCGGGCCGCGAAAGTGCTGGAAGGGATGAAGATCGGCGACAGCATCGCCGTGAACGGAGTATGCCTGACTGCTGTCTCCCACGACTCCGGATCCTTCATGGCGGATGTCATGCCCGAGACGTTCCGGCATACGAACCTGAAGGATTTGCAGCCGGGCGCTCCGGTCAATCTGGAACGGGCGATGGCGGCGGACGGCCGCTTCGGCGGGCATATCGTACAGGGCCATGTCGACGGGCTGGCGCGCATTATTCGCCGGTCGGCCCAGGAGAACGCGGTCGTGTTCGAGTTCCTCGCCGAGGATCCTGGCATAGCCAAGTATATGATCCCGCGGGGATCGGTTACCGTGGACGGTATTAGCCTCACCCTCACCCGGGCGGAAGAGGGAATGTTCGCCGTCTCGATCATTCCGCATACGCTCGCCGAGACGGCGCTCCACGGCAAGCAGCCGGGAGACACGGTCAATATCGAATGCGATGTGCTGGCCAAATATGTCGATCATTTGCTGGCCTTCGGCAGCCGCTCCGCCGCGAGCGGAAGCTCCCGCATCAGCAGCGCCTTTTTGGCGGAACACGGCTTTATGTGACATCATGCAAAGGGGGAAGAGCGATGAGTGAACAATTTCAGTTCGATACGATAGAGGATGCCATCCGAGACTTAATGGAAGGCAAAGTGATCATCGTCGTCGATGACGAGGATCGCGAGAACGAAGGCGACTTCCTGGCGCTGGCCGACAAGGCGACGCCGGAAGCGATCAACTTCATGATTACCGAGGGCCGCGGGCTCGTCTGTGTGCCGATTACGCCCGAGCGGGCAGAAGAGCTGGATCTGCCGCCGATGGTTACGCACAACACCGACAATCACGGGACGGCGTTCACGGTGTCGATCGACCACGTCGAGACGTCGACCGGCATCTCGGCGCATGAGCGCTCGCTGACGATTCGGAAGATGCTCGATCCGAAGGCGCAAGCGGCGGATTTCCGCCGTCCGGGCCACATCTTCCCGCTTATCGCGAAGCGGGGCGGCGTGCTGCGCCGCGCAGGCCACACCGAAGCGGCCGTCGACCTGGCCCGCCTGTGCGGAGCGTCCCCGGCGGGAGTCATTTGCGAAGTCATCAAGGAAGACGGGACGATGGCGCGGCTGCCAGACCTGATCGAGATCAAGCGGAAGCACGGCTTGAAGCTCATTTGCATCAAAGATCTGATTCATTATCGCAACGAGAAGGAGAATCTGGTCCGGCGCGAAGTCGAAGTGAACATGCCGACCGACTTCGGGGTGTTCCGGGCGATCGCTTACACGAACGAGGTCGATAACAAAGAGCATGTCGCCTTGGTGAAGGGCGAGATCGACGGCACGAAGCCGGTGCTGGTCCGGGTCCATTCCGAATGTCTGACCGGCGATGTATTCCATTCGCACCGCTGCGACTGCGGGCCTCAGTTCGCGGCCGCCTTGCGCGCCATTGAGCGGGAAGGGAACGGCGTCCTCCTCTATATGCGGCAGGAAGGCCGGGGAATCGGCCTCATTAACAAGCTGAAGGCGTACAAGCTTCAGGAACAAGGGCTCGATACGGTCGACGCGAACCTGAAGCTCGGGTTCCCGGCGGATCTGCGGGATTACGGCATCGGCGCGCAGATTCTGAAGGATCTCGGCGTCCGCCACATCCGGCTCATGACGAACAATCCCCGTAAAATCAAAGGGCTGGAAGGCTACGGCCTGGAAATTGTCGAGCGGGTGCCGATTCAGATGCAGGAAAACGAAGACAATACCCGTTACCTGCATACGAAGGCGGCGAAGCTCGGACATATGCTCGTCTTCGATGATATCGAGCAGAACGAACAAATCGAATCCTGAATCACAAGCTAGCCGTTCACAGAGCAACCTATATTCCATCGGGAGGTTTTACCTATGCCACATGTATTTGAAGGTCATTTAGTATCGGAAGGATTAAAATACGGCATCGTTGCCGGACGCTTCAATGAATTCATCGTCTCCAAGCTGCTGTCCGGGGCGCTGGACGCGCTGAAGCGCCACGGCGTGAAGGATGAGGAGATCTCGATCGCCTGGGTTCCCGGCGCATTCGAGATTCCGCTTATCGCCCAGAAAATGGCGGAAAGCGGCAAGTATGACGCGGTAATCACGTTGGGCGCCGTCATTCGCGGATCTACGCCGCATTTCGATTATGTGTGCAGCGAGACGGCCAAAGGGGTCGCTCAAGTCAATATGAAAACAGGCGTGCCGACCGTGTTCGGCGTGCTGACGACGGATTCGATCGAGCAGGCGATCGAGCGCGCAGGCACGAAGGCCGGCAACAAGGGCTGGGAAGCGGCGACAACGGCAATCGAGATGGCTAACTTGACGAATCAGCTGAAATAGTGCTTATTTAATGTAGTGCCCTTTATAGAGGTACACCCTTTATATCGGGCGCTACATTTGTTTTTTACGGGAGGAACGTTCGTGTCCGTCACTTACAAGCTGGAGCTGTTCGAAGGGCCGCTTGACCTGCTGCTTCACCTTATCGATCAAGCGGAAATTGCCATTCAGGATATCTCGATCAGCGAGATCACCGATCAATATATGGATTATTTACATAGCATGAAGGAATTGGAATTGGATATTACGAGCGAGTTTCTCGTGATGGCAGCGACACTGTTAGCGATGAAGTCCCAGCAGCTCTTGCCGAAGCCGCCTGTCATGGAATGGGACGACGACCTGATGGACTACGAAGAAGAGGAACCGGATCCGCGAGCGGAACTGATACGCAAGCTGGTAGAATACCGGAAGTATAAAGGAATCGCCGAGCATTTGCGGGAAAAGGAAGCGGAGCGAAGCCTGCTGTTCACGAAGGAGCCGGAGGATCTGACTCCGTTCATGCCATCGAAGCCGTCGAATCCGGTGGAAGGACTCCATGTGTCGGATTTGATTGCCGCCTTCCAGAAGGCGCTGCGCAAAGCGTCCCGCCGCACGATGGTTGCCACGATTCACCGCGACGAGATTTCCGTGAAGGATCGGATTCGCGATATCGTCACGGTGCTGCGGCCGGTGGGGAGAGGAGGCAAGCTGATGTTCTCCAAGCTGCTGAGCGAGCATTTGACCCGCCATGAGGTGGTTGTGACGTTTCTTGCGGTGCTGGAATTAATGAAGATGAAGCAGATTCGATGTTTTCAAGATCGGGTATTCGATGAAATCGTGATTCAGTGGCAAGGGGATGTGGAAGAAGATGGACTTTCAGACGTTGAAGTCGATTATTGAAGGGCTCCTGTTTATGGCGGGAGATGAAGGTTTAAATAGTAAGCAAATCGCAGAAATTACGGAACAGCGGCAGGAAATCGTCATGGAGGCGCTGCATGATTTGCAGGCGGACATGGAGCGGTCGAAGCGCGGGATCCAGATCGTCGCCATTGCGGGCATGTATCAATTGGCGACCTTGCCGGATCATGCGCCTTATTTCGAGCGGATGGCCTATTCGCCTTCCCGCTCGTCTTTGTCCCAGGCAGCGCTTGAGACGCTGGCCATCGTGGCCTACCGCCAGCCGATCACTCGCGTGGAGATCGAGGAGATTCGCGGGGTCAAGTCCGATCGGGCCATTCAGACGCTCGTGAACAAGGACCTGATCGAAGAAACGGGCCGGGCCGAAGCGATCGGAAGGCCGATCCTGTACGGCACGACACGCGCGTTTCTCGATTATTTCGGGCTCGCCAGCTTAGCCGAGCTGCCGGAAGCCGCGGCCTTCGAACAAAGTGAAGGCTTGGAGGAGGAGACGCAGCTGTTGTTCGAGAAATTAGAAGGACGGCAGCTGACGATTGAAGATGTGAATGAAGAAGGAGGAGATCGTTAAATGCGAATTCAGTTTCATGGGCATGCCTGCGTCGAAATCGATACCGGGAAGCATCGGCTTATCATCGATCCGTTCTTTACGGGCAATCCTGCCGCCAAGACCACGGCGGATCAGATTCAGGCGGATTATGTGCTGCTTACCCACGGGCATGGCGATCATATCGCCGACGCCGCAGACATTGCGAAGCGGAATGACGCCACCATACTGGCCATCGTGGAGCTGGCCGAGTATATGGAGCAGCAGGGAGCGCGCGCCATCGGCATGAATCTGGGCGGGGGAGGCACGTTCGACTTCGGATCGATCAAATGGGTCAATGCCCTCCACAGCTCTTCGGTCACGGTGAACGGTCAGGCTCAATATTTGGGCAACCCGGCGGGAATCGTGCTTCAGATGGATGGATTGACCGTGTATCACGCGGGCGATACCGCCCTGTTCAGCGATATGAAGCTGGTTGGAGAGCGGTATAAGCCGGATATCGCCTTTTTGCCTATCGGCAGCTTCTTCACGATGGATCCGGAGGACGCGATCCTGGCCGCGCAATGGGTCAAGGCGAAGGTCGTCATCCCGATTCATTACAATACGTTCCCGCCGATTGAACAGGACGGCGCGGCGTTCGTGTCTCAACTGATGGTGATCGGCATTCAGGGCGTGGAGCTGGCGCCGGGAGATTCGCTTGACACCGATGAATTGGAGCTGGGCTGACCTGCGCTGGCATAGGCGGGAAAAAGATCCGGAGAGCAGCAGATCGAATAATGTAATGGATAAGAACGGAAAGAAGCGGCATACACAAGCCCGCCAGCGGACGACGCCAGTCGATCTGCGGCGGGCTTTGCCGTGCTTGGCCGTCCGCCTCGGCAACCCCGCGATGGTACTTCCTGCATGTCTGATTGGCGAAAAGGCCATAATACGGTTAGTTCAGGAAATTATTCGGATCGGAGGCAGACTATGGGGATGTGGATTATGGCAGGCGTCGCGGCGGTTATCGCCATGCTGCTCTTCCTGATTCTCTTCTCGACCGTCGAATGCAAGCTGGTCATTCACAAGGTGGAGAAGCATGAGCGGGTATCCCTTATTATCCGGGCCTTCTACGGATGGATTCGCTGGCGGTACGAATGGCGCTCTATCCGCTTCATTAATATGGAAGAAGGCATTAATCTGAAGCAGAAGAAGAAGAAAGAGAACTTCGGCGGGGGCAGCCAGGATAAAACGAAGCGGAACGTAAACCGGGAGAGCGTGGCCCGGTACGCCAAACGGATCAAGCGGTTGGTCCGGCATACAAGAGGCATCGTCGAATGGGTCGAGGAGACGATGGACCATATGAAGTGCTGGCTGTTCATCTGGGAGACGGAACTCGGGGTCGGCGATCCGGCCGGAACCGCGATCGCCGCGGGAACGACCTGGTCCCTCAAGTCATGGCTAGTCGGGAAGTTAAGCTATTCGCTTCGCTTTCAGGATTATCCGAGACTGGGAATTACCCCTCAATTTCATTATCCCTACTTCTCCACCCGGATCGTCTGTATTGCCGAGATCCGAGTCGGCCATGTCATTCGCTCGGTGATCCGGCTTGCCTTCCGGATTGTCCGTGCCGAAGGCGGCATCGGCATGTGGCGGCGGACGCTGGCGGAAGCCAACGCACGGAAGGTGCAGGGATAGCTTATACATACTACGCTTTATTTGTGCGCAAGCTATGAACGTGCAGGCAGTACCTGATGAGGGGATAGGTGTGAAAAAGCCGATTTTCGGCTTTTGGAACGGCACTATTTTATATATGCGGAGGAGGACTCAAGGCAATGGCAGAACATCCTGTCGAAGGATTAATGCAAGCTGCGTTCGAGAATATCAAAGCAATGGTCGATGTAAACGCGATCGTTGGCGATCCGGTTCAGACCCCGGACGGCAGCGTTATACTTCCGATCAGCCGCGTCGCTTTCGGCTTCGCTGCGGGAGGGAGCGACTTCCGCATTGATCCGCGGCGCTCCGGCGGGAACGGACATGAGGATCGGAAATCGTCTCATGCCCTGCCGTTTGGCGGCGGAAGCGGCGGCGGCGTCTGTCTGACCCCGATTGCGTTCCTTGTCGTCGGCCAGCAAGGCATCAATGTCGTGTCGCTCGATAATCAGACCCATCTGCTCGAACGGATTATCGACGTCACCCCGAGTGTCATTGACCGGATTGAAGCGATGTTCACGCGCGACCGGTACGACGGACTGAATGAAGAAGAGGCGTGATATCGCCATGCGCTATCTTATGCAGAAGCGTCAAGTTCGCCTGCCTTCCCCATCCGCTAAGCGATGTGCGAAGGAGGAGCGGGCTTGACGCTGTTTGTCGTGTGGAGGCGACGGCGTCTTCTTTCGCATGTGTTCTCGTCTGCTTCCGCATACCTGGGAGAAGACAAGCATACACATGGTAACAATTGGACTCGCATCACAAAAAGGAGGGCCTTATGATCCGATTCACCAATGCGGGATTCACCAAAAAGCTGCTGCTTATTAGCTCCGTGCTTCTTGTCCTTAGCCCGTTCAGCGGGGCGAGCAACGGAAGCGCGGGCTTTTCCGATAGTTCCGGCGCGGTGGCGCAGGCGGAACCCGAACGCGCGCCCGAACGTCTCACCGAGCGGATAAAGCCCCCGGCCATCCATGCCAAGGCCGCCGCGCTGATCGACGTCGCCAGCGGGCGGATTCTGTACAGCCTGAACGGCGAGGAGCCGCTTCCGATGGCAAGCACCACGAAGATCATGACCGCCATCGTGGCGATTGAAGCCGGCAAGCTGAGCGATGTCGTGAAGACGAGCAAGCGGGCATTCGCCAAGGAAGGATCCTCCTTGTACCTGCGCAGAGGCGAGGAGATGAGTCTCCATCATCTGCTGTACGGGCTGATGCTTCGCTCCGGCAATGATGCCGCCGTCGCGATCGCGGAGCATGTCGGCGGGTCGGAAGAAGGGTTCGTGTACATGATGAACGAGAAAGCGGAAATGCTTGGCTTGGAAAAGACGCAGTTCCGCAACCCGCATGGGCTGGATGCCGACGGGCACTATACGACGGCGAACGATCTGGCCCGGTTGTCCGCGTACGCGCTTCACAATCCGACCTTTCAGGAGATCGTGCGCACAAAGGTGAAGACCGTGCCGAATCCGAATGCCAATTGGGATTATAAATGGACCAATAAAAACAAAATGCTGCAGCTATACGAGGGAGCCGACGGGGTGAAGACCGGCTATACGTCAAGAGCGCTTCGCTGTCTCGTCAGCTCGGCGACGAGACACGGCCAGCAGCTTGCGGTCGTGACGCTCAACGACGGCAACGACTGGCTCGATCATTCCCGCCTGCTTGATTACGGGTTCTCGGCCTTTCCGGCGGTGCCGCTCATCGCCAAGGGCGACAAGATCCAAGGCTATGAGCATCTGCAAGCTACAGCCTCGGTCGCCTATCCGCTTGGAGAAGATGAGCGCGGCCGGGTGAAGGCTTCCGTCCGCCTTGTTGCGGCGGGAAGTCTCGATTACCGGTTAGGCTACCGCGGGACGCTTCGCTATGAACTGGACGGCAAGCCGCTGATCGCCGTCCAACTGGAGGATGCCCCAGCGGCCGGCGCCGGGACAGGCAAGGCGGATTCCGCCGCCGCCAGATGGTTCGACGGGCTGCGGTCCGCGGCAGGCGCGTTATTCCATGCGCGCTAACCGCAACGGGAAGGGAGCGCCGCAAGTCATAAGGGGGGAGAACGATGGTCAATGCAATCTGGATGTTCATGCTGCTGGTCGGATTTATCGCGGCGGCCGCCCAAGGGCGGATTGAAGCGGTGACGGAAGCGGTTTTTGACGGAGCGAAGACCGGAGTGACGGTCAGCTTCGGTCTGATAAGCGTAATGGTGTTCTGGCTGGGGATGATGCGCATCGCGGAAGACGGCGGCCTGCTGGCCAAAATCGCGAAGGCGCTTGGCCCGATCGTCCGTTTTTTGTTCCCGGACGTGCCGCCCAATCATCCGGCGCTCGGGTACATCATGTCCAATATGAGCGCGAATCTTCTCGGCCTGGGGAACGCGGCGACGCCGATGGGGATACGGGCGATGCAAGAGCTGCAGAAGCTGAATCCGGACAAGGAGACGGCGACGCCGGCGATGTGCACCCTGCTCGCGATCAATACATCCAGCATCACGCTGATTCCGACGACGCTCATCGCCATTCGGATGAATTTCGGCTCGGCCAATCCGGCCGAGATCGTCGGCACGACGCTGCTCGCTACGATGGTGGCGACGATCGCCGCGATTGCGGCCGATCGGTGGTACCGCAACCGGGCTTCGGCCCGTCCGCCAAGCCAGACGGCAGGAAGCGGCCGGGCAGGGCTTGGCGTGCCGCCGATGCCCGACTAAGACCGGGCAGGCCGGTCATGCGGTCAAGCGCCATTGGCTGAAGAGGGATTTCATCACTCGTTCGGAAAGGACGGCTGCTCATGTACGCTGTAGTGTCGCTTATTTCTGCATGGGCCATCCCGGCCATTATCGTCTTCATCCCTTTATATGCGTATTTCAAGCGCATCCCCGTCTATGAATCGTTCGTGGAAGGGGCGAAGGAAGGCTTCCAGACCTCGATTAACATCATTCCGACACTCGTGGGGATGATGGTTGCCATCAGCGTGTTCCGGGCCTCCGGGGCGATGGAGTGGATCGTCGGCTGGTTCGCTCCGCTGCTTAGCTGGTTCGGAGTGCCGAGCGAAGTGCTTCCGCTTGCCTTCCTGCGGCCGATAACCGGGGCGGGTTCGCTCGCTTTCACGACCGATCTGATTAAGACCTACGGCGCCGATTCCATGATCGGACGAATGGCTTCCACCATTCAGGGCAGCACCGACACGACACTGTATGTGCTGATGGTCTATTTCGGAGCGATCGGCATCCGCAAGGGACGCTATGCGCTCAAGGTGGGCCTGTTTTCCGATTTGGTCGGGTTTGTGGCCGCCGTTATCGTCTGTCTGCTCGTGTTCGGGTGAGAGGACGGAAGCGAATTATGGGAAGGCAGTCTCTCATAGGCATTGCAAAATGATTGAGGTGACGAGTCAACAGAGAATGTGGATGCGGGCAAAACGGAACGCTCGCATAGAGACTGTACAGATCGGAAAAATGGATAGTCTCGGATAGAAACTGTATAGTTCGGAAAAACGGCGGCACGCAAAACGGCGGAAGATGGATGAAGCAGGGAAATCCTGCGAGGATGCAGCAATTTCTGCTCTTAATGCCGCTTTTGATGAAGTTCCTGCAATAGTACATGATGTTCATCGATTTTTTTCTATTATCTATTGGATAGTCTGAAATTGATGCCGTTTTGCAGGATTCCCTGTAACGGAGTACACTTCATAAAGGAAAGGTGTATTATTGCAGTTTTTCGGCGAGTCGAGCTATAAGAATAAGGGGGCTGTCTCAATGTAGTTGAATACTACTTTTGGGACACCCCCTTTGTCATGGATTTCGACAATATTTTGAACCTACGGCTTGTGGTCTTGTTCACAAAAGGATATCATAGGTTTGAGGTGACAGACATCAATGGAAGAACGATTGCAAAAAATAATGGCAAACGCAGGGGTTGCGTCGCGCCGCAAATGTGAACAATTGATACTGGACGGGAAGGTGGAGGTGAACGGGGAGGTCGTGACCGCGCTAGGGGTCAAGGCGGATCCCGCGACAGACATCATTACCGTGAACGGCAAGCCGATTACCGCGAATGCCAACAAAGTATATGCCGCCTTCCACAAGCCGAAAGGGGTTATTACGAGCATGTCGGACCCCGAAGGTCGCAAAACGGTGCTTGATTTTGTGAAGGGCATCGGGGCGCGGGTCTATCCGGTAGGGCGGCTCGATTACGATACGGAAGGGCTGCTGCTTCTAACCAATGACGGCGATCTGGCGAACATGCTCATGCATCCGCGCCATCATGTGGCGAAAACATATCATGCGACCGTCAAGGGCATTCCGCACGGCGATCTGCTGGAGAAGCTGAGAGAGGGCATTCAGCTTGAGGACGGCATGACGCAGCCGGCTGAGGTGGAATATCATGATGTCGATATGGAGCGCAAATCGGCCACGATCAGCATTACGATCTACGAAGGGCGCAACCGCCAGGTGCGCCGGATGTTCGAAGCGATCGGGCATCCTGTCGTGAAGCTGAAGCGGGTACAATTCGGCAGCATCTTCCTGCAAGGGATTCCACGCGGCAAATTCCGGCATCTGACCAAATCCGAGGTCAACGAATTGAAGATGGCGATCAAGGCGAACCGCACAGAGGCCTGAACCGATTCCTGAATCGGTTGGAACGAACCCGGCAGGCGTGGGGTTTGTTTCCCGTTGCTATGACACATAATTTTCATATTAAGGAAGAGGGGGCGCGCAACCAATGAATTATAATGATCGTGGATGGTGTGCGGAAATTGTAGCAACTCCTCTGCCTGATTGTGAAAAATGTCATAGAAACGAGTGTTCAAAAGGGCCGGTTTTCAGCACCGAGAAGGTTGCTTGAACTCGAAGAGGGAGCACACCGGTTTTATGAACAACCTCTGGAAGGGGCGCAGATGATGGGGAAACGCAATAAGACAGTCCAAATCATTATTTTGGCGGTCATCCTTCTGCTCGGCGGCTTCGCTGTCAGTTCCGCCTTCAAGAAGTCGGAGACGCCAAAAACCGGGGATGCGATACCGAACCTGACCTTGCAGAGCGTACAGGGCGAACTGGTTCAGTTAAGCGATTACCGGGACAAGACGGTCGTCCTGAATTTCTGGGGATCATGGTGCGAGCCGTGCGAGCGGGAAATGCCCGCCTTGCAGAGCACGGCGGATGACTGGAAGGAACGCGGGGTCGAGGTTGTCGGCGTCAATGCGGGGGAAGATGCTCTGGTCGTCGAGAACTATATGAAAAAAGTGAACGTGGGTTTCACGATGCTGCTCGATCAAAAGAGGAAGGCGATCAAGGCGTTCGGGATCGGGCCGATGCCGACCACGTTCTTCATTAAGCCGAACGGCAAGGTCCACGCCATCCATGTCGGAGAATTATCCCGTGATCAACTGAATGCTTATCTTCAGCAGATTACAGGCACCTAACCGGGATGGAAGGAGGGCAATGACGTGGCGTTTGTCAACACGAAATGTGAATGCGGGCATCAGAACGCCGTAGGAACGGTGCTGTGCGAAGCCTGCGGCAAACCGCAGAACGAGGAGTCCGGGTCCGATGCGGTGCTCGAGATGAGATATGACGGCGTCGCCCGCAAATCGCAAAAAGCGAATCCTTCATGGATTGACCGGATCTGGAACTTCTTCTCTTCGGTCAAAATCGCGATCATCATCATTATCATTACGCTGATCGGGGCTTCTCTCGGAACGATTTATCCGCAGGAAAGCAATTTCATCTCGATCGACGCCGCGACGTACTACAAGCAGACCTATGGCACGCTCGGGCATATCTATTATTTGCTCGGCTTGTCCCATACGTATGAATCATGGTGGTTCATTACGCTGCTCGTCATGATCGGGGCCTCGCTCGTCATTTGCAGTCTGGACCGGGTCCTTCCGCTGTACCGCGCTTTACATAAGCAAAAGGTTCGCAAGCATGAGCAATTCATTACGCGGCAGCGCGTCGTCTATCAGGGCGATATCAAGGAGGAGCCGGAGGCATGGCTGGACAAAATGTCGGACGCCCTCAAGAAGCGCGGCTACCGCATCGTCCGCGACGACGGGGCGCTGCTCGCGGAGAAGAACCGCTTCAGCCGCTGGGGGCCTTATATCAACCATATCGGACTCATCATCTTCTTGCTGGCGGTGCTGGCAAGAAGCATTCCGGGATGGCATATGGAGTATTACGCCGGATTTCCGCAGGGAGAGCCGCGCGAAATTCCAAATACGCCGTACTATTTGCAAAATGATCATTTTACGGTCGAGTATTATTCGGAAGACGAGATGCCGGAGCAATTCGTCAAGGAAGGCCGGGTATTCGCGAAGCTGTTCGAGACGAAGGCGACCCTGTTCCGCTGTGTCGACAAGTGCGACGATCCGGTGGCGGAGCCGGTGCTGGAGAAGGTTCACCAGCATGATATCAGGGTCAACGAGCCGTTGGAATACGACGGCATCTCGGCGTATCAATTCGATTTCGATCTGACGCCGAAGCTCGTGGCGGTCAAGCCTGAGCTGCGGAATCCGGCTACGGGCGAAATATACGGGCAATTCGAGCTCAAAGTGAACCGGACGGAACGCGAGTATAAGGTAGGCCCGTATACGCTGGAATTAACGAGCAAATTCATGGACTTTGGCTTGAACAGCAAAGGCGAGCCGACGAATCTGTCGCAGGAGCCGAATGCTCCCGCTTTTATTTTCCTGATTAAGGGACCTGGCTTATCGGATGAAGGAGAGCCTTATCTCTATTTCCCGCTGCAAAAAGATAAGGTCCGCTTCCAGCAGGATGTCATTAACGGCAAGATGGCGGAGCGGTTCGAGCTGCGCGTGCCCTCGATGGAGGATGTGACGATGTCCGAATCCACGAGCTACCTGACGGTACGCAAGGATACGGCGATGCCGTTCATCTGGGTCGGGGCCGCCATCAGCATGATCGGCCTGGTGATGGGCTTCTACTGGCAGCACCGCCGCGTATGGCTGCGGCTGGACGGACAGAATCTCGCATTGGGAGCGCATACGAACAAAAACTGGTTCGGCTTGCGCAATGAAGTGGCACGCGCATTGGCGGCCGCCGATGTGCAGGTGGATTCCAAAATGATAGATCGTGGGGGGAATAAGGCTTGAATTTGCTACAATTTAGCCAGGACGCCTATTTAGTCGCATTTTTCTTGTTCTGTATCGCGTTCATTCTGTTCGTGTTCGCCCTCGGGGGCGGCAAGTCCCAGGATTACGGCCGCCGGGAACGGAAGTGGGGGAAGATTGCGTTCGCCGTGACGATTATCGGCTTCTTGGCGCAGGCGGCCTACTTCTTCACGCGCTGGATTGGCGCGGGGCATATTCCGGTCAGCAATATGTACGAATTTATGTCCTTCCTGGCGATGATGATTATTGCCGCTTTCGTCGTGGTATATTTGATCTACCGTTCGACGGTGCTCGGGGTGTTCGGAGTGCCCCTAGCGGTTATCATTATGGGCTATGCCTCTGTCTTTCCGAGCGAGGTTCAGCCGCTCATCCCGCAGCTGGACTCGATCTGGCTCTATATCCATGTTACGATGGTCGCGCTCGGCTACGCGTTCTTCGCGGTCGGGTTCCTGGCCGGCCTGCTTCATCTGCTGCGATCGATCCGCTGGGATGCCGGGGCGCCGCGCCGGCCGCAGCATTGGCTCGAATTCACGATGGCCAGCATCGTTATCGTCGTCGGCTTTATCTCGATCGTCTTTATTTTCCGCGGAGCCGGATACGAGGTCATCATCGATCAGAAGTTGGAGAGCGTCAAGAACGGTCAGATCGAGACGAGGCTGGAAAAGGTTACGTATCAAATGCCGCCGCTGGTCGCTCCGTACAACAGTGACTCGGCTTCCTTGGAGAAGGTGCCGAGCTTTATCGGCATATCGCTGCCGCTGATGGAAGCGCCAAGCTGGATGAAGGGCGTGCAGGCGGGTCGGAAGCTGAACACCGTCATCTGGTCGCTGCTGACCGGACTGGTGCTGTACGGCCTCATTCGTGTGATTATCCGCAAGCCGATCGCGAAGTCGATTCAACCGCTGGTCCGCGGCGTCGATCCGGAGCTGGCCGATGAGATCAGCTACCGATCGATCGCGCTGGGCTTCCCGGTGTTCACGCTGGGCGGGCTGATCTTCGCGATGATCTGGGCGCAGATTGCCTGGTCCCGGTTCTGGGGGTGGGATCCGAAGGAGGTCTGGGCGCTCATTACGTGGCTGTTTTACAGCGCCTACCTGCATTTGCGCCTGTCGCGAAGCTGGATCGGGACAAAATCGTCCTGGCTTGCCGTCATTGGCTTTTTGATCGTTATGTTTACTTTGGTCGGAGTGAATCTCATTATCTCCGGGCTGCATTCCTATGCCGGAGTATAATCCGGGCAGCTGCGCATGCGACTGGACAGGACCTTGTTCTGTCCAGTTACGCGTATAACCATTGGAAGGGGAGTCGTATATGTCTGAACATGTGAATCGCATACTGGTGGTAGATGATGAAGAACGCATTCGCCGCCTGCTCAAAATGTATCTGGAAAAAGAGGGATACGCGATTGATGAGGCGGAAGATGGAGAAGTAGCGCTCCGCAAAGCGGTAAGCGAGGATTATGATTTGATCCTGCTCGACGTGATGCTGCCGGGGATGGACGGCATCGAAGTGTGCACGCGGCTGCGGCAGGTCAAAGCGACGCCGATCATTATGCTGACCGCGAAAGGCGAAGAAATGAACCGGGTCCAAGGGTTCGAGGTGGGGGCGGACGACTATGTCGTGAAGCCGTTCAGTCCGCGCGAAGTGATCTACCGGGTCAAGGCGGTGCTTCGCCGTTCGTCGGCGACGGCGTTCTTGACCAACGATCCGAAGACGAGCAACAATATCGTATTCCCGCATTTGGTTATCGAGCATGATGCCCACCGCGTCACGGCGGGAGGCCAGGAAGTGAGTCTGACGCCGAAGGAGTATGAGCTGCTTCACTATTTGGCGATATCTCCGGACAAAGTGTTCTCGCGCGAGGAATTGTTGAAGGATGTATGGAACTACGAATTTTTCGGAGATCTGCGGACCGTGGATACCCATGTGAAGCGTCTGCGCGAAAAGCTGAACAAGGTGTCGCCGGAGGCAGCGGCCATGATTACGACCGTATGGGGCGTCGGTTACAAGTTAGAGGTGCCGAAATAACGTGAAATTTTGGCGAAGCATTGTCGGAAAGCTGTGGATGACCATCATCGGCCTCGTCGCCTTCGTCATGGCGACCTTGGGCGTATACCTGCTGCCTTACATTGACAGCAACTTCGCGCATCCGAATGACATTAAGCAATTGTTCGTCTATACCGCCATCACCGGCTTCTCGCTGACGACGTTCTTCGCGCTGTTCCTGTTCACGAAGATTACGCAGCCGCTCCGCAAGCTGAAGGAGGCCGCCGACACGATACGGCAAGGAGATTATTCGACGAAGGTAACGATACGCTCCTCCGACGAGATCGGCGAGCTGTCCCGAACGTTCAACCATATGGCGGAGGAGCTGAAGCTGACGATTCAGGATCTGCAGCATGAGAAGGAGCACCTGGCCAGCGTGCTGCGGAGCATGACCGACGCGGTGATTACGTTCGACGCGGCCGGCCAAATGCTGCTCACGAATCCGCAGGGCGAAGCGATCCTGAACACCTGGAATCAGATGGAGTGGAACATTCAAGAGGAGGGAGCCGAGTCTTCGGCCGTTCCCGATCCGTTGAAGCCTTATTTCGATACGGTCGTGAAGGAAGGGAAGGAAGTGACGGCGCGGGTTCACGTGCAGAAGGAAGTATGGTCGGTCGTGATGGGCCCGCTCCATGCCGACAGCCGCGTGCGCGGAGCGGTCGCCGTGCTGCGGGATATTTCGGAGGAAGTCAAGCTGGAGAAGCTGCGGACGGACTTCGTCGCCAATGTGTCCCATGAGATCCGTACCCCGCTCTCCATGCTGCAAGGATACAGCGAGGCGCTGATGGATGATATCGCCGCCTCCCCCGAGGAACGGCAGGAACTTGTCCAGGTCATTCATGACGAATCGCTCCGCATGGGGCGTCTCGTCAAAGATCTGCTCGATCTGGCAAAGATGGAATCGGGCCATATGCAGATGCACTGGAACGAGACCGACTTCAATGAACTGATTCACCGCGTATACCGCAAATATACGGTGCTCGCGAAGGAGCAGCAGATTCCGATCGTGCTGAAGCTCGAAGCGCATGATCCGGTGCTGCCCGCCGCCGACGAGGATCGGCTGGAGCAGGTGCTGACCAATCTCCTGGACAATGCGCTGCGGCATTCGTCAGCCGGGGAGGAAATAGCCATCGGTACGAGCCGCGGCGTTTCCGCCGATGGGGGCGAGACGCTGACCATCGTCGTTCAGGACCACGGCCAGGGCATACCGTCTGAGGATCTCCCCTATATTTTCGACCGCTTCTACAAGGCCGACAAGGCCCGCAAGCGGGAAGCGACCGGCGGGACCGGATTGGGTCTGGCTATTGTCAAAAATATTGTGGAGGCCCACAAGGGATCTATCCAGGTTCACAGCGTCCAGGGCGAGGGGACGACGTTCACCATTCAGCTCCCGATCCCGGTGTCGCAAAAAGAGAACGGATGACGAAACGGCAAAACTCCCTTTTCCGCTTGGCGGAGAAGGGAGTTTTGTGTCGTGCGGCGATTCGCTAATGATGTCAGAGCAAGACGGATTTTTTACCAAAATCTTGTTGCCCGTGGAACAAGGGCGCAGGGCTTTGCGTGATCCGGGCCACCTTTTCGTTATAGGACGATGACTTTCGCTTTATGGATATCCCCATGAGCCTTCAGCTCCGCGAGCACATCCTGCGGCACCGACTTATCCACGGACAGCACCATAATCGCGTCTCCGCCGGCGATTTTGCGTCCCACCTGCATCGTCGCGATATTTACGCCGTTGTTGCCAAGCAGGGAGCCGACCAGCCCGATGACGCCCGGCTTGTCATGATGGGAGATCAGAAGGAGATAGCCTTCCGGCGCCAAATCCACGGTATATTTGTCGATCTGAACGATCCGTTCCCCGTAACCGTTCAGCAGCGTGCCGGCCACGAGACGTTCTTCGTTGCTCGTGCGCAGCTTGACCGTCAGCAGGTTGGTGAAGCCTTTGGCGATATGGGATTTTTCCACCAAAATATGGATGTCGCGGACCTTGGCCAGATGCATCGAATTGACCTCGTTCACTTCGGATCCAAGATGGCGGGACAGCACGCCTTTGACGATGTAGCGCGTAATCGGCTGGGTATCCACCTCGGCCAGATCGCCGCAATAATTGACGACGATCTCCAGGACAGGGCTTTTCGCCATTTGGCCGGCGAATTGTCCGAGCTTCTCGGCGAGCTTGAAGTAAGGCTGAATCTTTTTCAGCACGCTCGGCGCGACCGGCGGCATATTCACCGCATTTTTGAACGGTTCGTTCCGCAAAATATGCAGCACCTGCTCGGAGACGTCGACCGCGACGTTCTCTTGCGCTTCTACCGTCGATGCGCCGAGGTGAGGGGTGACAATGATCTTCGGATGATTCAAGAACGGATGATCGGCAGCCGGCGGTTCCGCCTCGAACACGTCGAAGGCCGCTCCGGCAACGATGCCCGCGTCAATCGCCTCGATAAGCGCCCGTTCATCGATAATGCCGCCGCGGGCGCAGTTGATGATGCGCATTCCCCGCTTCATCACCTCGAACTGCGGCCGGGAAATCATATGGCGCGTCTCGTCGGTAAGCGGTGTATGGACGGTGATGAAATCGGCCGCGCGGATAATCTCGTCAACCGTTCCAAGCTTGACGCCAAGCTTCTCCGCCCGTTCGTCCGTCATGAACGGATCGTAGCCGATGACTTCCATGCCGAACGCCTTGGCGCGCTTCGCGACCTCGCTCCCGATTCGGCCCATGCCGAGCACGCCGAGCGTCTTGTTCATCAATTCGACGCCAAGGTACGACTTGCGGTCCCATACGCCGCTAATCGTCTTCATGTACGCTTGCGGAATATGGCGCGACAGGGCCATCATCATGGCGAAGGCATGCTCGCAGGTCGTGATCGTGTTGCCGTCCGGCGCGTTGATAACGATGATTCCCCGCTTCGTCGCCGCTTCCAGATCGATGTTGTCCACGCCGACACCCGCGCGTCCGATGACCTTGAGCTGCTTGGCGGCTTCCATGATACGGGCCGTTACCCGCGTCTGGCTGCGGACAAGCAGGGCATCGACATCGCCGATGATGCCGATCAGCTCGTCTTCCGACAATCCGGTCTTTTTCAGAACGGTCACATCCTGCGCGTCGACGAGCTGCTGGATGCCGAAATCGCTGATCGGATCCGATACGAGTACTTTGAACATGGATATCTCCTCCCAATATCTAACTCATAGTTATCTATAAAAAAACTCCCGTCCGCATACTACGACCGTAGTAAGGGACGAGAGTCTTCTTCCGTGGTGCCACCCTTCTTCGCCCGGCGCTTGCGCGCCAGGCCTTGACCATCTCGCAATGAGATGCCGAGCGGTAACGGGCTCAAGCCGGTTGGACCTACGCACTTGCCGCCGGCAAGCTTCAGCACAACAACTCCGGAACGCTGGAACATGATGGTCCGCCGCCGATTCCCACCTGCCATCGGCTCTCTGTAGGCCTTCGCATCTGTTCTTTTCCTTCACCGTATTACATCATGAAATTTCATTTAATGTATCACGCTTCCTGATCGGTGTCAATAGGGAGAAAAAAGACCTGATTCCATAGGGAGCGCCGAGCTAATTGCACGGGCTGAGGTTGTATCGGAGCCATTTTTTCTGATATGATTCATCTGTTGGTTCATCGCAACTTTACTTGCATGTGTGTGTATATATCGGTAAGGCAGGGATTGAATGAAACAGAAATGGAATCAATTTAAAGAACGGCAGGTTCGTGTTCACGAACTGGACGATCGCCTCCTGCTTCTTAACCTGTACCTGACGCAAGGCCTCACTCTGCTGGCAGGATTGATATGGATATGGCTGCAGGGCAGAAATCCGTTCGCCCTTCTGGCCCTGCCGGAAGGATGGCAGTGGCTGTGGTGGAGCGCCGGCTTGGCCGTCGTCGTCGTGCTCGTCGACATCGCCGTGTCGCAATTCGTGCCGGAGGAAATGACCGACGACGGGGGCATGAACGAGAAGCTGTTCGGCAAGCGGCCGTTGTGGCATATTGTCGTGATTTGTCTGATTGTGGGCATCTGCGAAGAACTGTTGTTCCGGGGGGCGGTCCAGCATGCTTTCGGTCCGTACTGGACCAGCATTCTGTTCGCCGCGATCCATGTCCGCTATTTGCGCCATTGGCTGCCGACACTGATGGTATTTCTCATCAGCTATGCGCTCGGAACCGTCTACGAATGGACGGGCACATTGTGGGCGCCGATTGCGGCTCACTTTTTCATTGATTTGATTATGGGACTTATTTTACGCTTTCGGAGGGAATTATGAGCGAGAAGCGGCCTGACCCGTCATTTCGCGGGTTCACACGCAGAACCGCGGCCCCCGACATGGAAGACAGCCCGGCGCTCGCTGCGCTGCGCCGGCTGCGGGAAGATTCGGCGTCCAAGGCTTCGGCCGATGGAAAGGAAGAGGCCGGATCCCATCCAGACACCAAGACAACAGCATCGAAGCGCCAGGGAGAGGAGCCGGGGGAACAGGCGGCGGCTCTCCTTGATGAGGAAGAGGATGAAGATCGTTATTTGCCACCCCGCAAAGAATTGTATCCTTCCAATTACGCAAAACTTACGCAATGGTTTTACAATATATTGTTTTTGCTGTTTATCGGGCTGTTAATCGCTCTCTTCTTGTGGGGGCGGCATAAGATGGCGTTGGGAGGATAATTCGCCATGATTGCTGTTATCGGTCTTGTTGTATTGGGCTTCTGTGCCGTTGCGGGCTACATGCTGCGGGAAGCGAGCGGATGTAACATTGTGGAGGAGGAAGTGTCGTTAAGGCGGCTGCCGTCATCATTCGACGGCACCCGCTTGTTTTTTATTTCCGATATTCATCGGCGGACCATTGCCGATCGGGAGCTTGCGGCTCTGATGAAGCATGACAAGGCGGATCTCGTCATTATTGGCGGGGATATGACGGAAGCCGGCGTTCCGCTCGAACGTTGCCGGCATAACATACGGATGCTGTCGCGGCTTGGCCCGGTCATGGCCGTTCATGGCAATCATGATTACAAGGCAGATATCCGCAGGCTTGACGATATGCTCAGGGAACTCGGCGTGAAGGTGCTGGACAATGAAGCCGTCCGGCTGGAGCGGGGCGGAGCGGGGATATGGCTGGTCGGCTGGGATGACTTCAGCACGGGAAGGACGAACGCCAAGCTCAGCATGCTTGACGTCAGGGTGCAGCCGGGCTGCACCATCGTCGTCACTCACGATCCGCTGTCCCTGCGGGGCGAGAGTTTGGAGGGCATCGATTTGGTCTTGTCGGGGCATACGCATGGCGGCCAAATCTGCTTGCCTGGCCTCGGACCTGTCCGCACAGGAAAGTTTTACCGTCAATACTTGGCAGGCTGGTATCCGTTCGCCGACAAGAACGGACATTGCGCGCGGCTGTTCATCAGCAGGGGATATGGGACCTCGCATGCCCCTTTTCGCCTGTGCAGCCCGCCGGAGGTTCATTTCATTACGCTCCGGGCACGCTGAAAAACAAATACCGGGCTTTCCAGTTCCTGCGATGCATGCCCCATTGTTTCCTGAATTTATTGCGCATGCTTCAGGTGAACGGCGACCACACTAACTACTGAATCCGAATAACCAAGGAGGGATCAGCAGTGAATAATATGAGAGCATTTTTTACCGGTACGGCTCTCGGTGTAATCGCGGGCATGTATATGGCCGATCGCCGCTCTCTTGCGAACCTGCAGTCCAAGCTTCAGGTAGCTGGAAACGTGATGCAGGACGTGATGGGCCAAGCGAAAAACAAAGTGATGGACTCTGCGATGACGAATCTGGCCAATGTGGGCAACGCCTTGTCTAAAGCGGCCAGCCAAGCCAACCCGAACGAGTTCAGCCTGGACAAAGTAAAGCAGCTCATCGATAGCGATCCGGAAGTCAAACGCAAGGTTGATGCGATTCTGAGCGAGAACGGACTGGCTCCGCTGCCTTCATCCATGAATTCTACGGCTGCTGCGACGAGCGCTCAGGACGCATTGAAGACTACGGTTCAGTCGCTGGAGACCAAAGCGGACATGCAGCAGCCGGCCCGCCACTAATGAAATAGCTAGCAATGGCTGCAAGATCATGCAGCCGATCTGGGCCGTCTTGATCGAGCAACCGGCAACAAGAGCCGTCGAGCGTTCATCGACGGCTTTTTGGGTATTTTCCATACATACCTAAGAAGATCCGGACAGGCCATTTTATGTAGTGCAAAACATTTGAATTAATGATAACATGAGGTTACAAGGAACCATTTTCAGCACATATTATATGTTGCTTCATAATCTGTTATAACCGAAGTTGCAAAGGAGGGTCCTGTCCATGAAAATCGAACGTCTGAGCCATGACAAAATCCGTGTTTTCCTTACGTTCGACGATTTGTCGGAGCGCGGGATCCAACGCGAAGATCTCTGGCGCGAGATGACGAAGCTGCAGGAGCTGTTCGCGGAAATGATGGACCAGGCTTACACTGAACTCGGATTCGACGCGACGGGACCGCTTGCCGTAGAAGTGTTCGCAATGCCTGCGCAAGGCATGGTCGTCATTGTAACCCGGACCCGCTGGGATAGCGCGGGGCACCATGCGAGCGGCGCGGATGAAGACGAGCTGGATGATGTGTATGAAATGGAAGTGACGCTCGAAGAGAGCGACACGATCGTTTTCGCTTTCCGCGATTTTGAGCATTTCATCGAGGCCGCCCATACGGTGAATTCCAATTTCTCCGTCTCTGGCGCGCTATACCAATATAATAATCAGTGGATATTCTATGCGGAACCCGCGGATCTCGACTCTCACCGTCTGCAGGGTCTGGTCTCTATTCTTGCTGAATATGGGGAAGCCGCATCCGTAACTGCCGCGGTTCTGGAGGAGTACGGAACATGCATTCTCCCGGAGAATGCGATTGCCGTCATATGCAGTCATTTCCCTCCTCGGCACGCTTAAATGGTTTCTGTTGATTAACAGGGAGCGCCCGCTTCTGAAACGGAGCGAGTCCCCTGTTTTCATTTGTCATCATATGTCAGTCAGTATATTCAAGCTTGCTCTCATTGGACACAGCAATGTCCAGACACCCGGGTTCAATGAGTATATCTACTATAAACCTATGAGGTGAATAATGATGACCGCTAATGATCACAACTCCCTGCTTGCTTCCACTCAGCTCGTAATTGAACAGGCTTTGCAGCGTCTGGGTTATGGACAAGATATGGTGGACTTGATGAAGGAGCCGCTTCGCATGCTGACGGTGCGGATACCGGTGCGCATGGATGACGGCAGTGTTCAGGTGTTCACCGGCTTCCGCGCCCAGCATAACGATGCAGTCGGTCCAACCAAGGGAGGCGTGCGCTTTCATCCTGGCGTGACAGAGGAAGAGGTCAAAGCCCTGTCCATTTGGATGAGCTTGAAATGCGGAATTGCCGATTTGCCGTACGGCGGCGGCAAAGGCGGAATTATTTGCGACCCGCGGCGGATGTCATTCGGCGAACTGGAGCGGTTGAGCCGCGGATATGTCCGCGCGATCAGCCAGATGGTCGGTCCGAACAAGGATATCCCGGCGCCGGACGTCATGACGAACTCGCAAGTGATGGCATGGATGGTCGATGAATATAGCCATATTCGGGAGTTCGACTCCCCGGGCTTTATTACGGGCAAGCCGCTCGTGCTTGGAGGATCGAAGGGGCGCGAGACCGCGACGGCGCAGGGCGTCGTCATGATGATTTTCGAAGCGCTCAAGGTGCGGGGGATTCCGCTCAAGGAGGCCCGGGTTATCGTTCAGGGCTTCGGGAACGCCGGCAGCTATCTGTCCAAGTTCATGCATGAAGCGGGAGCGAAGGTGGTCGGCATCTCCGACGTCAACGGCGCGCTTTACGATCCGGAAGGTCTCGACATCCCGGATTTGCTTGACCGCCGGGATTCCTTCGGCACCGTCACCAATCTGTTCAAGAATACGATTACGAACGAAGAATTGCTCGTGCAGCCTTGCGATATTCTCGTTCCGGCAGCGATCGAGAATCAGATTACCGAGGACAACGCCCATCAGATTCAGGCGAGCATCATCGTCGAAGCGGCCAACGGTCCGACGACGATCGAAGCGACCAAGATTGTCACGGACCGGGGCATCCTGCTCGTGCCGGACGTATTGGCAAGCGCCGGCGGCGTCATCGTGTCTTATTTCGAATGGGTACAGAACAACCAAGGCTACTATTGGAGTGAGGAAGAAGTCATGCAGAAGCTGCAAAAGCTGATGACGCAGGGCTTCAACAAAGTATACGAGACGCATCAGATGAAGCAAGTGGACATGCGGCTGGCCGCTTATATGGTCGGCGTGCGCAAGACGGCTGAAGCGGCGCGCTACCGGGGGTGGGTGTAAGTGTGGGCATAGTTCCGGCTATCACAGCGATAGCCGCCAGCACTTCAGATACGGCCGTGCAGACGATGGAATCAACGACGCCGATACTGCCTTTGCTGACGGACGCGATAGCCCCCGGCATTGCGCTGTTGGTGTACTTCTATCTGAAGGACCGCTATGATTATGAACCGATTCATATGGTCGTGCGCGTGTTCCTGCTCGGATTTTTGATTGTCTTCCCGATTATGATTGTGCAGCATGGGCTCGTGCTGTGGTGGGGGGACAACCCGCTCGTCTCCTCCTTCACCATTTCGGCCGGGGTGGAAGAGGCGGTTAAATGGTTCGTGCTTTATCATATGATCTATAATCATGTTGAGTTCGACGAGCATTACGACGGAATTTTATATGCCGTCGCCGTGTCTCTCGGCTTTGCCACCATCGAGAACGTTTTGTATGCCTGGATTAATCATTCTTCCTTCTCGCATTTGATACTGCGGGCGCTGCTCCCGGTATCGGGGCACGCGATGTTCGGCGTGATGATGGGATACTATATGGGCAAAGCGAAGTTCACCAAGGACAATGGCGGACGGACCAGGCGTTACCTGGCCTATTCCCTGCTGTTCCCTATTTTCTGGCATGGCATTTATGATCTGATATTGTTGACGGTGACACGTTACTGGATATGGTTTGTCGTACCGCTGATGATTTTTCTGTGGTATTACGGCATGGGCAAGGTGCGCCGGGCGAATGCCCGCTCGCCTCTCCACCTCGTGAAGCGGGAGGAAGAGATTAATATGTGAACCGGCAGGCAATACTGGCACATAGTAATGTTCCCAGATGGAGGAGTGAGCGTGTGCGGGTAAAAGTAACCATTCGGTGCAACCGGTGCGGCGAGAAGTTCGTGCTGCGCGGCAAGAGGGAAAAAGGCCGCGTCGAAACCGGCTTCAAGCAATGCCTGTGCGACAACCGCGATAATTTTGAAGTCGAAGAAGAACCGATTTGAGCTGGCAAACTGTCAGCATGAAGAGCGTAACATAGGAAACGATGCATAAACCTTCCGCTGTTCCAGCAAACTATGGACAAATCCATGTACAAGTTGCTGTGAAGGGAGACGTTTGTACCATGTATAAACGATTTAGTGCCGTTATGTTTCCGATCGTTACGCTCTTTTTCATTGGAGCGATCGTGTGGGGCTATCAAGAGCATCAAGAGAAAAATTCAATATTGATCAAAGCGGAAAACCAATATCAACGGGCATTCCATGATTTGACGTACCATGTGGACAGGCTGCACAGCGAGTTGGGACGCACGCTCGCGGTCAACTCGCAATCGCAGGCCATGCACCGCAAAGGGCTCGCCAATGTATGGCGCATTACGAGCCAAGCGCAGAATGAGATTAACCAGCTTCCGTTGACACTGCTGCCGTTCAACAAGACGGAGGATTTTCTGTCCCGCATCTCCAATTTCGCTTACCGCACCTCGATTCGCGATCTGACCAAAAAGCCGCTGTCGGATGACGAAGTGAAAACACTGAAGACGCTGTATAAGAACGCGGGCGATATTTCAAAAGATTTGCAGAAGGTTCAGCATAAAGTCATCGCCAACAATTTACGCTGGATGGATGTCGAGACCGCAATGGCCTCAGAGCAACAAACGGCGGACAACACGATTATCGATGGCTTCAAGACGGTTGACAAAAAAGTCGGCGACTATCCGGAGTTGAATTGGGGACCTACCATCGCCAATATCTATACGAAGCGTTCCGTCAAGATGCTGAAGGGGCAGCCGTTAAGCGTACAGGAAATCCGCCAGAAGGCGGAACAATTTTTGGGCAACAAAAATTACAATAAAATCGAAGTCAGAGAGAACGGCAAAGGAACGGAGTATGAATCCTGCACGGCGTTTGCCGACTACGGCAATGACGGGAAGGGAACCGTAACGCTGGATTTTACGAAGCAGGGCATGCTGATGGCGTATATGGACGCGCGCGAGATTAAGGAAAAGCGAATTTCGATGAAGCAGGCCGCCCAATCCGCCAAGGAGTTTTTGAAGAATAACGGCTATCCCGACATGGAGGCCGTCAAATACAATGGACGAAACCGCGTCGGCAGCTTCACCTTCGTGCCGGTCGTGAACGGAGTCTATGTCTATCCGCAGCAAGTCGGCGTGCGCGTCGCGCTTGATAACGGGGAAGTGACCGGGGTCCAGGCTACGGATTATGTATATGAGCACAAGGACCGGAACATCGGCAAGCCGAAGCTCACGAAGCAGGAAGCCCAGAAGATGCTGCATCCGGAAATGGAGGTTCTGTTCGATCGGCTGTCCCTGATCAAGAATGATGAAGGGGAAGAAGTGCTGTGCTATGAATTCGGCGGCAAAATTAACGGCACAACGTACCGCATCTATATTAACGCCGAAAATGGCGAAGAAGAGCATATTGAAGAAATGACTGCCGTGCAAGAATAACATTTGCGCCGCAGAAGCGCCGGAGGGCGTCTATCCTGGAGACGGGAGGATGCTTTCCGGCGCTTTGTGCTGTTGGACCCCGGCATCCCGTGGTATAATTGCCCACAGGGGGGAGCTTATGTTACCTAAAGTCAATGATATGTTATATATGCAGCTGGAGCGTTCTCCGGAGGAGGCGACCTATAAAGCAAGGGTGACCGAGTTGGACGACGAGCGAATCTGGATGGAGGTTCCGCTCTGCGAAGAGACCGGGAAATTCGGATTGTTCGCCATCGGGGAAGAGTTGAATGTCTTCGCTCACGGCCGCGCCGAAATGGGGCCTTCGCGAAGGACAGCTGCTGCAATGCTGGCTTGCGGTTCCGTTCCGCAACGGAACGATCGAGCACATTCCGTTCACCGGGCAAATCGTCCGGGTTCGACCGCTTCACGAGGAGCGGAATCTGATCATGATGAAATTCGGGCAGATTGCCGAATTGGACCAGCAGAAGCTGATCCGGTTCTGCTTCGAACGCAAAATTGAGGCAAGGAAACGAACTTGTCTCCGGACGTATCTTACATACGGATAAGACCGGAACACCGGTCTTGTCGCTCGCTGTGAATCGATAGCGCATAATTTCCTGGAAGGAAAGCCATAATATTCCTCAAAAACAGGAGGATGTGGGAGCCGGTGCGCGATCGGGAAGCGGCAATTATGGATTGGTGGGAATGGATTTTCAGGTGGATGGTCCGCATTGGGCTGGCCTTCGCCGCGGCGCTGCTAGCGGTGCAGCTGCTGCTTATGCACGGCGGGATAAGAAGCTTGCTCTGCAAGGTGGAGAGGCTGGAAGGCGTGCCGTATCCGCCCTCCGGGGCGCCGGAGGAGCCGTGAAGCCGGCTCGGGGAACGGGAGCTTCCTCTGATTGCCTGTTTTGCATCCCCACATGAAGTGTGGTATAATTTTGACGTCGCAGGCAACGCCTGCTTTTTTAGTGATATCTCTATATACGGTGATTGTTCCAGGAAGGAGTCAGACTCGTTGACAGTACAGTCCAACGCTCCTGCGCTTCGTTTGAATATCGCTATCGACGGGCCTGCAGGAGCCGGGAAGAGCACAGTGGCCCGCCTCGTCGCCCGCGAATTGGGTTATACGTATATCGATACCGGTGCGATGTACCGGGCGGTAGCGTTACATATGTTACGATTGGGAATTGATCCTGAGGATGAGGATGCCATTCAAGAAGCGATGAAGGATGTCGCGGTTGAACTGATTCCGCTTGATTCCAGGCAAGCCGTTCTGTTGAACGGAACCGACGTCACGGACGAGATCCGGACGCCGGAGATTAGCCGGCTCGCTTCCTCGTATGCCCGGTCATCCGCCGTTAGGGAGAGGCTTGTCCACCTCCAGCGCGGCATGGCTGCCCGCAAGGGAGTCGTCATGGATGGCCGCGATATTGGCACGCATGTTCTTCCCGATGCCGAACAGAAATGGTTCGTGACCGCTTCCGTCGAAGAGCGCGCGCGCCGGCGCTACGCTGAATTGAGCGGCGTCGAAGGCGCGACCGTAGAGCAGTTCATGCGGGAGATTGCGGCTCGCGACAAGCAGGACGAGACGAGGGAGGTATCTCCGCTGCGTCAGGCGGAAGACGCCGTTCTGCTTGATACGACGCGCATGACGATTGATGAGGTCGTTCGCGTCATCGTGGATCAGGCCAAATTATTATGCAGAGATGGGGAACGGTAATCAATTATGTTTTATACGACGATAAGGGCGCTGCTTCGCCTGATTTACCGGCTTCTTTTCCGGTTGGAGGCATCCGGGACAGAGCATGTGCCGAAGGATGGCGGCGTTGTCCTCTGCTCTAACCATATCAGCCTGCTGGACCCTCCCGCGATAGGAATATTGCTGAAGCGGCGCATCCGCTTCATGGCGAAGGCCGAGCTGTTCAATATACCTTTGTTTGGAGCGGCCATCAAGGCGCTGGGCGCATTTCCCGTCAAGCGGGGCGGCGTCGGCAAAGAAACTATCCGCACGGCGTTTCAATTGCTTCAGGACGGGGATATTATGGGTATATTCCCTGAAGGGACCCGCAATACCGACCAAGCGGCCGCAGCGAAGAAGGGAGCGGCAATGATTGCGCTCCGCAGCGGCGCGGCTGTCGTTCCGGTGGCGATTATCGGCAGCTACCGGCTGTTCCGCAAGACCCGGGTCGTCTATGGTCCGCCCATCGAGATGTCGGATCTGCTGGAGCAGAAGGGAAGCGACGTTCTGGAGAAGGCAACCGACCGCATCATGGATCATATTAACCGGCTTAAACGGGAAGGTTGACGATTCGGAAGATTGGCGTGCATGATTTTCCGCTAACGTCAGATACTACAGGTATTATTTACAGGTTATATTCGAGATTGTTACGACATCCCGATGCGGAGCGGCCATTCGAACGGCCGGGCCGCGGACGGATTCGCATATTAAGGCATCGCGTGAGCGGTGCTGCAGAAGGGCGCGGAAGAGTCCTTGCGAAGCCGGCCTCTAAGGCGGGGTTCAATAAATGGGGTTTCAATTGAGGAGGTAGTTCACATGTCTGAAGAAACAAAAGTCAACGAAACAGCCGAAACGGCAAACCAGGAAGTGATGGAAAACATCGTGTCCGTCAAAAAAGGGGATACCGTCAAAGGCACGATTGTTAAAATCGACGACAACCAAGCGGTCGTTAGCATTGGATATAAATATGACGGTGTCATTCCCGTCCGCGAATTGTCATCCGTATCCGTAGACAATATTGCGGATGTTGTCCAAGTAGGGCAAGAAGTCGAATGCAAGGTTGTCAGCATCGATGATGACAAGGAGCGCATGGTTCTGTCCAAGCGGCAAGTAGACAGCGAGAATGCATGGGATGTCATGCAGCAGCATTTCGACAACAACGAAGTATTTGAAGTTACGGTTGTTGATGTCGTCAAGGGCGGCGTCGTAGCCGATGTCGGTGTCCGCGCATTTATTCCTGCATCCATGGTAGAACGTCACTTCGTGGAAGACTTCAGCGATTACAAAGGCCGCACGCTGCGCGTAAAGGTCAAGGAAATCGATCGCGAGAACAACAAGCTCATTCTGTCGCAAAAAGAAGTGCTTGACGAAGAGTTCGAAGCGAACAAGAAGCGCGTCATGGAAAGCCTGAGCGAAGGTCAAGAGCTGGAAGGCACCGTACAGCGCTTGACTCAATTCGGCGCATTCGTTGACGTTGGCGGCGTGGACGGTCTTGTTCACGTGTCCGAGATGGCTTGGCATCATGTCGACAAGCCGTCGGATCTCGTTCAGGAAGGACAGAAAGTCAACGTTAAAGTATTGAAAGTCGATCCGGCGAACGGCAAAATCAGCCTGAGCATGAAAGCGACTCAACCAGGACCTTGGGAGCAAGCTGCCGACAAGATCAAGACTGGCGATATCCTGACTGGCGAAGTGAAGCGCCTCGTCGACTTCGGCGCCTTCGTTGAAGTGGCTCCTGGGGTGGAAGGATTGGTTCACATTTCCCAAATCGCGCATCGCCACATCGCGACGCCATCCGAGGTGCTGAAGCAAGGGCAGACCGTTCAAGTTAAGGTGCTTGACTTCAATCCGGCCGAGAAGCGTGTCAGCCTGAGCATCAAGGAGACGGAAGAAGCGCCGGCTCCTGCGCCAAAAGCCGAGAAGAAAGTCATGAAGGAAGAGTTGAACAACAACCCGAACGTGTCCTTGAATAATCAAGGAATGAGCGTCACTTTGGGCGAGCGCTTCGGCGATATGCTCAACAAATTCAAAAAATAATCGAATCAACGTCCTTCGGCGGGTTCCCCAGGAGCCCGCCGTTTATTTTTGCAGATTCCTTCAAATAATAAGCAAAAAAGGAATCGGAGTTGAAGCGATTGTTGCCGGGGATGCTGTCATTCATTTTGTGGCTGTGCTGTGCCATATTGATGGCGACGGGATGGAGGGATGTGCTGCTGCGCGGAGCGCCCCGAATGATTCTGCTCCTCGTCGGCCTGTTCTGGCTATTCTTTCACGATGCCGGCTTCGGGCTGCTCCCGGAAGGACGCGGGATTCAGCCGGTATGGCTGCTGTGGTGCATGATCGCGGGATGTCTGGCCGGCATGCAGGCGCAGGCCTCCGGCTGGATCATGTTCGTCCTGGCCGGGCGCATCGTGTTGATCGGCGCGGTCTGGCTGTGGACGGCGCTGCTGTCCCAGTCAGCGGTCTGGACGCTCCCGCTTCTCCCGGCGCACGGCGCCGCCTATCTGATGATCATCGCGATTGTGCTGCTGTGCTCGCGGGACTGGACGCATCAGTGGATTATGGTGACGCTGGGGCTTACGGCGGGGGAGTGGCTGATCCAATTGAAGCTGTCCTCTCCCTCGGAATTCGGCGGCGCGGCTGTGCAGGATGCGTGGTGGCTCGTGTTCGTGACCGTCCGGCTGCTGTCCGCCGTCATTGAATGGTCCCGGCACAAATGGTGGCAGACGCGCTTGCAATGAGCAGGCCGCGCATGGTCAGTGCCGGATAAAGGCGAGCTACAAATTAGTCAGGTCTCCTGCAAATTGGTTAGCCAAGGTGCTGATTTTTTGATATGATGAACTACGTGTAGATGTTGCATTAGAGATGAGGAGTGAACTGCATGGCAAAACCCGTTGTTGCCATTGTCGGGCGGCCGAATGTCGGCAAGTCCACCATTTTTAACCGAGTCATCGGCGACCGTTTGGCCATAGTGGAGGACAAGCCTGGCGTGACACGCGACCGTATTTACGGAACGGGCGAATGGAACGGCAAGCCGTTCAGCATTATTGACACGGGCGGAATCGAAGTGTACGGCGAAGACGAGATGCTCCGCTCTATCCGTGTGCAGGCCGAGCTGGCCATTGAAGAAGCGGTTGTCATTGTTTTCATGTGTGAAGCGAAGAGCGGCGTAACCCAGGCGGACGAGGAAGTGGCTGAGATTCTGTTCCGGTCCGGGAAGCCGGTAGTTCTTGCGATTAACAAAGTAGACAACTTGCAACGCATGGACGATGTTTATGAATTTTACAGTCTAGGCTTCGGCGATCCGGTGCCCATCTCCGGTTCGCACGGCACGGGACTTGGCGATTTGTTGGATGAAGTGGTCTACCGCTTCCCTGAGACGACCGAGGAAGAGTACGATGAAGATGTCATCCGGGTCGCCCTGATCGGCAGACCGAACGTAGGCAAGTCATCGCTCGTCAATGCCATCTTGGGCGAGGATCGCGTCATTGTGAGCGATATTGCCGGCACGACGCGCGACGCGATCGATACTCCGTTCGAGAAGGACGGCCAGCGGTTCGTCTTGATCGATACGGCCGGAATGCGCAAGCGCGGCAAGGTATACGAGACGACCGAGAAGTACAGCGTCATGCGCTCCATGAAAGCGATCGAGCGGGCCGATGTCGTCCTTATCGTCATCAACGGCGAAGAGGGCATAATCGAGCAAGACAAGCATATTGCAGGCTATGCCCATGAGGCCGGCAAGGCGGCGCTGTTTGTCGTCAACAAATGGGATGTCGTCGAGAAGAACGATCGCACGATGCATGAATTCGAGACGAAGATTCGCGATCATTTCCTGTTCATGCCTTATGCGCCCATCGTCTTCCTGTCCGCGAAGACGAAGCAGCGGCTTCATAAGCTGCTGCCGGTTATCGAGCATGTCGCAGAGCAGCATGCGAAGCGCATACCGACCCATCTGCTCAACGATGTGATAAGCGATGCAGTCGCTTACAATCCTCCGCCAACGGATAAAGGCAGACGGCTGCGCATTAATTATGCGACGCAGGTCGCGGTGAAGCCGCCGACGATTGTCATCTTCGTGAACGACCCGGAACTGATGCATTTCTCCTACGAGCGCTATTTGGAGAACCGGATCCGGACGTCGTTCGATTTCGAGGGCACGCCGATACGGCTGTTCACCCGCCGCAAATCCGATGAAGGTTAGGGGAGAACTGAGTTGGTCTATTCAATGATTGCCATCGCAGCAAGTTATTTAATCGGTTCAATCAGCTTCAGTCTGCTGCTCGCCAAATGGCTGCGCGGAATCGATATCCGCCAGCATGGGAGCGGCAATGCCGGCGCGACCAATACACTGCGCGTGCTGGGCAAGGGACCGGCCATCAGCGTGCTGCTGCTGGATGCGCTCAAAGGGATTATTGCCGTGCTGCTTGGATGGTGGCTGGGCGATAATGCCTGGGTGATGGTCGGTTGCGGCATCGCGGCGATCACCGGCCATAATTGGCCGGTGTACTTCCGTTTTCGCGGCGGCAAAGGGATCGCGACGACGATTGGCGTGCTGGCGATGCTTGCATTTTGGCCCGCCTTCACGGCAGGCGTGCTGGCCATCGCCTCGATAGTCTGGAAGCGGTATGTGTCCCTCGGCTCGCTTATTTTTACGCTGCTGACACCGGTCTTTATTTTGATTTATCGTTATGATTGGCCGATTTTTTGGGGCAGCCTGCTGATTTGCGCGTTCGCCTTTTATCGTCACCGAAGCAATATCATGAAGCTGTGGCGGGGCACGGAGAACCGCCTCGGCTCGAAGAAAGGAGAGGTGCCGCGTGTCCGCTAAAGTTGCCGTGCTCGTCGCCGGAAGCTGGGGGACGGCACTCAGTGAGGTGCTTGCGCAAAATGGGCATGACGTTTATTTATGGACACGCCATTGCGACCAAGCGGAAGAGATTAATGAGAAGCATCGCAACGGAAAATATTTGCCGGACGTCGTGCTTCACCCCGGCTTGAAGGCGACATGCAGCATGCAGGAAGCGATGGAGGGGGCCTCGGCATGCGTTGTCGTGGCGCCTTCTTCTGCCATGCGTCAAGTAGCGGGTCGAATGAAGCCGTATATTACGGATGAGATGATTATCGTCCATGCGACCAAAGGCTTCGAGACCGAATCGCTCGCCCGCATGTCGGAAGTATTGGCTGCGGAGCTCGAATGCGGCTTGGAGCGAATCGCGGTTCTGTCGGGGCCGAGTCATGCGGAGGAGGTAGTCCTGAAGTGCCCGACGACAGTCGTCGTCGCTTCCGCCGGATTGGAGACGGCCGAGCAGGCCCAGGATCTGTTCATGAATGACACCTTCTTCCGGGTCTATACGAATCCCGATGTGCTTGGCGTCGAATTGGCCGGATCGTTGAAAAATATAATCGCGCTTGGCGCGGGACTGTCCGATGGGCTCGGCTTCGGCGATAACGCCAAAGCGGCCTTGCTGACGCGCGGATTGGCGGAGATAGCGCGGCTCGGAACGAAGATGGGAGCCAATGCGCTCACGTTTGCGGGCCTGGCCGGCGTCGGCGACCTTGTCGTCACTTGCACAAGCCAGCACAGCCGCAATTGGCGCGCCGGCTCGATGATCGGGCAAGGCATGGCTGTAGACGAGGTCTTGTCCCGGATGGGGATGGTCGTCGAAGGCATTCGCACGACGAAGGCCGCTTACCGTCTCTCCGAGCAATACGAGGTGCAGATGCCGATTACCGAGCAACTGTACCGCGTCCTGTTCGAAGGCAGGGAAGCGAAGACGGCCGTAGAATATTTGATGGGCCGCGTCCGCAAGCATGAGATCGAAGAAGTGGCAGTCTGGTCCTGATCGTTCAAGGCAGAGTGCGGAAATCCGGCCTTATCTCTCACCTCTCATGGAGTCTGTTCATACATTGTAGGTAAACAGACTTGAGGAGGGAATATATGTCGAACAACAAATTCCCGAAGGAAGCCTTGAACAAGATCAACAAAAAAGCCGGCAAAAACATAACCGAAAACCAAATCAAAAAGCTTGCCGGATCGGTTAAGCCTTCCACGCTTCAGAGCGAGGCCCAACTGCGCCAGCTCATCAAGCAGGTCGCTTCGGTCGCAAAGCTTCCCGTGACGGAATCTACGATGAATGACATTGTCAGCGCCGTGAAGAAGAGCGGCATGAATCCGAACAACATGGAAGCGTTGATGAAAATGATGATGAAGAAGTAACGGTTACCGTCCCCAACCGGCCGGCAGCGTGAGCGGATGCTTGCGCTGCTTTATTTTTGCCATCAGCTCGGACAAGCTTCGGCTTGCGAAGAAGAATCATCCACTCTCGTTTTCTTCTGCGGATACGAATGGTATAATGGGAGCAGTTTGTTAGGAATGGGAGAATCAGAGACTATGGATGGTATGACGAAGATGTGGGTATCGTTTATAGGAATCGGCCTGATGGCTTTTTCCGCCTTTTTAATCATGTTCGCCCGGACGAAAACCAAGGGTTGGGTCAAAGGCATTCTATCGTTAGTCGCATTCATTATGTTGTTGGCCGGCATGCTGTACGGCCTGATTTCCATTATGTAATCACAATACGCATACTCAGGAGGAACAACGGGTTATGGCAGACATTAAGGTACGGGGACGCGAACGGGAGGCTGCCGTGACGGTGCCGGCCGGAACGACGCTGCTTGAAGCCGCAATCCAGGCCAAGGTGGACTGGTCTTATTCCTGCACGCGGGGGACCTGCGGCCGCTGCCGTTGTCAGATTGTCTCCGGCTATGACAACCTGGGCGATGTCACCGATGCGGAATGGACCCGGATGGAGGAGGAAGAATTCCATCAAGGCTACCGGCTCGCCTGTCAGACGACGGTGGTGAAGGATGGCCAGGTAGAAGCGATACATAAGCCGTATTTTGGATGACGCCGCTGCGTCGATTGGCGCTGTCCGCCATTACGGGCGGCTCATCATTTGCGCGCGTTGTGACGGGCTTCATGCCTTCCCTGCGCGTCGAGATTCACAGAAGAAATGGAGCGCGCCGCATGAACGAACATTCATTGTCTCATTCGCTAGAGAAGAGTATCGGCCTTTTGACGGAGGCCTGCCCGCCGGGAACGCTGCCTTGGATGCTGGGCGGAAGCTGCGGCTTGGTTCTGCAAGGCGTGGACATCGACCGCGAGCCGCGCGACATTGACCTGTACGCCGATGAAGCGGAGGCGAATTCCCTGCACCGCGCCTGGGGCGACTGGTCGACGGATGAGCCGGTATGGAGCATCACCGACCGTTACCGTTCGCTGTTAAGCCATTATCGTTGTGAACGGATAACGGCCGAGTTGGTCGGAAGCTTCACGATCACGACGCCGGAATGCCGCTATGAGACGGTGATTGTCGACGGGTTATGGCCCGTCGGGCCGGAGCATGCGCTCGGCAGCCACATCATACGGCTGATGCCGCTGGCGCATGAGCTGGTCTTCAACCTGCTGCGCGAGCGGGAGGATCGCACGGAGGCCATCGTGCGCGTCATGAAGCGGGAGCCGGACATGCATGTCGAGGCGATGCGGGCCGTATGGAACCGCTGCCGGGCCAGTTCGCGCTTCGCGGAGCGGCTGTGCGCGCTCTGCCCGCAAGTGATGGCGGGCATCATCCCGAACCGGACCGTTCATGCATCGGAGGAAGATTAGAAATGGTTGTTCAAAAGCGGACTTTTTGAACAACCTCTAGAAGGAGGAGCGCTGTGGGAACGCGCGTGACATTCATGCCGGCCGGGAAAACGATTGATGTCGTCCGTCCGACGACGATACTGGCGGCCGCCCGTCAGGCCGGCGTTGCCGTGCGCACGCGCTGCGGCGGCAAAGCGGGCTGCCTCCTGTGCAAGGTGAATGTGTCCGGCGATGCGCATGCCGTCACGGCCCCGACGCCGCCTGAGGTGCGGAAGATGGGGATGGAGGAGTCGCTGGGCTCTCGCCTGGCGTGCCAGGTCCGGCTGAGCGGCAGAACGGGAAGGGTCACGGTCGAGGTGCCGGAAGATCCGTTGAAAGCGCTCGTCCGCCGCAAGCTGGAGGAACAGCGGGGCGAGGACACATTGTGGTAGCAGGCTTCAAAATAAATGTTCAATAAGGCCGGTTTTCAGCACCGGGAAGGTTGTCAGAACTCGAAGCATATGCTTTCGAGGCGAGTTTTGCTTGTCAAAACTTGTAAGGAGCAGCGGAGTATAGGTCAGACTACATGAGCAGCTATAATGTTTCCGCAGGAAACATACTTCGAAAGCATACGCTTTTCAAGAGTGAATGCAAGATTCGATGCCGAGTTACTTCCTGAATTACTTCGTGATCAAAAGCGGACTAATAGAAACAGGCTGGAGGGAAAGAGAGTGAACCGACAACGAGGAGCCGGCATCGTCGCTGTAACCGCTCTATTGCTGGCGCTGCTGCAAGGATGCATGTATCCGCAGGAACTGCGGAAGGAGAATCAGCAGTCCGCCCGCGAAGGCGTGCTGGTCGTTCAGAGCGCGGTGGATGACTATTTGAAGGATACCGGACTGCTCCCGATACAGAACAGCGAAGCGGATGTTCCCCGGTATGAGAAGTTCCGCGTTGACTTCGAGGCGCTGAAGCACAGCGGCAAGCTGAGCGCCGCGCCGGCCAGCGCGTTCGAGGCGGGCGGCGCCGGAGCCTATCTTATCATCGACGAAGAGACGGAGCCGAAGGTCCGCATCATGGATTTGGCGGTGGCGCAATATGTGAATGATGCCGCCCGTGCCGTCGATTCCTACAAGCGCAAGCAGGGACGCCTGCCTGCGAAGGAAGAGGCCTACCCCGGCTTCTACCGCATTGATGAAGCCGCCGCCGGTCTCAAGCCGTCGAACGTCAGAAATCCGTTCAGCGGAGAACCGTTGCCGCTGATGATGGATGAACAGGGACGCGTCTATGCCGATTACGCGATGGAGCTGATGCAGGCCATCGAGGGGGGAGACAAGCCGCCCGCCGAGGATGGAGCCGACTTGCGCCCGCTGCTGACCGAGAAATCATTCTATGTCCCGGTCAAATCCGTCCCGTACATATGGAAGGATGGGGCTCCGTGGCCGCAAGCGGAACCCGAGCAGTAATCAACGCGCCGGCAGGCGCGAGACCAAAAAGCAAGACCGTATGGAAATTTTCCGTACGGTCTTGTTTGCGTTGTCATACTTTTCTATGACTTTCATATAACTGATTTGGAAGGCGTGAGTGCGCCCGGCGAAGAAAAATGTTGTTATCAGGGGGCATATTTGCGATAGGCGCGAAATAAGATGGTACTAGTCCAAAAACATGTACGAGTTGCGTCGCAATGCCCTTGTACAACGTGAAGTCTCGGCGGAGAACACTGGCGACAACGGCAACAGCTCAATCCTAGCAACGGTGCCAATCGTTTCAGAAGGACGAGAGGCGGACGAAAGCCTCTTGTCCGTCGGAACATTTTGAGGAGGGGATATCATTGGAAAAAGTGGACATCTTTAAGGACATTGCCGAGCGTACCGGCGGGGATATTTACCTCGGGGTCGTCGGTGCGGTCCGCACGGGGAAATCGACTTTTATCAAACGCTTCATGGAGACGGTCGTTCTTCCAAATATTACAAATGAATCCGACCGCATTCGCGCCGTCGACGAACTGCCGCAGAGCGCTGCGGGCAAGACGATTATGACGACGGAGCCAAAGTTCGTGCCGAACAATGCGGTTCAGATTAAGGTGGCGGAAGGACTGGAAGTGAACGTCCGCCTGGTGGATTGCGTCGGTTACGCCGTGGAAGGCGCAAAAGGCTATGAAGACGAGAACGGGCCGAGGATGATCAATACGCCTTGGTTCGAGGATCCGATCCCGTTCCAGGAAGCGGCGGAGATCGGCACGCGGAAGGTCATTCAGGAGCATTCCACCCTCGGCGTCGTCGTCACGACCGACGGCTCGATTGCCGAGATTCCGCGTTATTCGTATGTCGATTCCGAAGAACGGGTCATCAACGAGCTGAAGGAAGTCGGGAAGCCGTTCGTGCTCGTCATCAACTCGACGCGTCCGAAGAGTGAAGAAACCATAGCGCTGCGCAACGAATTGCAGGAGAAATACGACATTCCGGTGATGGCTCTCAGCGTCGCGACGATGAGCGAAGATGACGTGATGGGCGTGCTGCGGGAAGTGCTGTACGAATTCCCGGTTCATGAAGTCAATGTCAATCTGCCGAGCTGGGTCATGGTGCTCCATGACAACCATTGGCTGCGCACCAGCTATGAGAGCTCGGTTCGCGATACCGTCAAGGATATCCGCCGTCTGCGCGATGTCGACCGCGTCGTGCAGCAATTCATGGACTATGAGTTCATCGCCCGCGCCGGACTTAGCGGGATGGATATGGGGCAAGGCGTTGCCGAAATCGACTTGTACGCGCCGGATGAGCTGTATGATCAGATTTTGATGGAGGTCGTCGGCGTTGAGATACGGGGCAAGGATCATTTGCTCCAACTGATGCAGGAATTCTCTCATGCGAAGCGGGAATATGACCGGTTCGCCGATGCGCTGGAGATGGTGAAGACGACGGGGTACGGCATCGCGGCTCCGACCTTAACCGAGATGGCTCTTGACGAGCCGGAGCTTATCCGCCAAGGATCGCGCTTCGGGGTGCGGTTGAAGGCGACGGCCCCGTCCATTCATATGATCCGGGTCGATGTGGAATCCGAATTCGCGCCGATTATCGGCACGGAGAAGCAGAGCGAGGAATTGATGCGCTATCTGATGCAGGACTTCGAGAACGATCCGACGAAGATCTGGGAATCCGATATCTTTGGCCGTTCCCTCCACTCCATCGTCAGGGAAGGCATCCAGGGCAAGATCGCGATGATGCCGGACAATGCCCGCTACAAGCTGCAGGAGACGCTGGGCCGGATCATCAACGAAGGATCGGGCGGCCTGATAGCCATCATCCTGTGACGGAACATTCATACCGGATACGGAGTAGCTCAGGCGCTCCTTGTTCTCTCGGGAACAGGGGGCGGATTGGGCTATTTTTGTTTATTTCGCGGCGCAGCGCCGATTTTACCCCCTTGCATTTGCGATAGCGGTATATTACTATAAATTTGTTCCTCGACCATGAAAGACGGCAGAGCCAAGCTGTATCTGACGTTTTTAGGGTTGATGATGTATATTTTCATAGGAAACAGTGAAAAAAAGGGATAACAGGACATATTTCATCGGGAGGTGAATTGAGAATGAACAAATCCGAATTGATTACCGAGGTTGCAGAGTCCACGGAATTGTCCAAGAAAGACGTGACGAAAGTGGTAGACGCCGTCTTCGAAGCGATTTCCAACGCACTGCAGAACGGTGATAAGGTCCAATTGGTAGGCTTCGGCAACTTCGAAGTGCGCGAGCGCTCCGCCCGCAAAGGACGGAACCCGCAAACGGGTGAAGAAATCGAAATTCCTGCGAGCAAGATCCCTGCGTTCAAACCGGGTAAAGCACTTAAAGACGGCATCAAATAAGTGAACTTACATACTCTAGTGACCATGGGGAACGCGAGCTCAGTGAAGCCGCGACGGGATTCCGTCGCGGTTTTCTCTTGTCCGGGAAGACGTATCCATCGAATCGAGACGGGCTATGGGCAAGCGGCGCAACCGTGTTATAATAGCGAGAGAAGAGGAGGGAGTTCTGTTGGAGAACCAGACCGACTATATCGTGATCAAGGCGAAGGATCAAGGCGTTCAAGTATTCGGACTGACACGGGGCCAAGATACCCGCTTCCATCATATCGAGAAGCTGGACAAGAATGAAGTGCTGATTGCGCAGTTCACCGAACATACGTCTGCGGTCAAGGTGCGCGGCAAGGCCGTCATCCTGACGAAGCACGGCGAGGTGCATACCGATACGGATTAGGGCGAGCTGCTCCGCCATGCTGCGGGGCGGTTTTTTTGCGGCGCCCGGCAAGGCTGCCGCGGCTGATCTGCGTCGGAATTGCAGTCATACCCCGCACACTTTCACTGTATGATGAGGTATGGACATCCTCTTATGGGTCGAGACTGGAAATAGGGGTTCACAGCGGATGTCTTCACCATGTACAGTAGGGGAGCGGGTATAATGAACCGGGTTCAACGATGGCGGCCGGCTATGCTGACAGCGATGGCGACCATCCTGCTGACGGCGGGGCTTGGCTGGCTTTCCGCGCACCGCGCGGACGGGAACAAGCCGCAGGAGGCGGCCGCCGTAACGGCATCGCCGCAGACGGTCTCCGTCACCGATGCGCGGCTGGTCGACTATTTATCGGATATTCCGCTGCAGCTCAGACTGAGCCGGGCCGCATGGAACGGAGACGGGCTGACGATTGACATGAAGGTCGCCTCCACCATCGCGAGGCCGGATGCGATCTATCATGATATATACGAGATGCTGCAGCACAGCTTCAGCCGAACGGACAACGTGAACCGGCTGCTGCTGCGGATCGTCATACAGGACGAGCGCTTGAAGAAAAATTATGTTCTGCTGTCGCTGGACGCGCGCAAGCAGGAAGCGACGCCGGAACGGATGAAGGCTATCCGCGAGGGCGTTGTCACGCCCGATACGGAGCAGGCGCTTCGCTTTATTTATACGCCGCTTTGGGATCGGACTTTTCCCGGAGACAGATAGAAGGCATGTCTGGCCCGATGGGGCAGCAAGAAAATATGCCCGTTCATATGGAACCTATGATATAATGATTTAGATTGCGACATCCCGCCAGGATGACTACCCGCTTATTGTCGGAGGACTCATAATGGAAGTAAACCACATTTCGCAATTGGCAAAACGGTACGTAGAACATGACATGATACAGGCGTACACTGACCTGCCTGCGTTCCCACACACGCGGGTGGAGCTGATGTTCGCCTTTTTAAACCGCAGCAAGAAGGGTGCGGAGCACAGCGAGCTGATTGCGCTGGTGACTTCGCTCGTGCAAGTGGGCCTTGACACCCACGACATGATTGAAATGGCGACCAAAGATGAGAGCGATCGCAATCTGCGTTCCCGTCAGCTTAAGGTGCTGGCGGGCGATTATTTCAGCAGCCGCTTCTATCATCTGCTCGCCCATGCGGGACAGATCGATGCGATCCGTGCGCTGAGCCAGGCGGTCTGCGCCGTCAATCAGCTCAAGGTGGCCACGCTCGAGAAGATGAAGCAGTGGGCGATGACGGCGGAGGAATATTTGCGCGCGTGCGTGTCGCTGCGCAAGACGCTGTTCCAGTCTTTCAACCATCGTATGGCTGCCCAGGACGTAGGTTTATGGGAGCAGCTTCTCGACCAAGTAGCCGAACTGGAAGTGATGAAGCAGGAAGAGGAACGCTCCGAGCAGTTCCAGCGCTTCGAAGGCAGTTGGTCTTATTGGCATGTATGGCAGCAAGGCACGGAAGAAGAGAGAAGGAAGATGAAGCAGCGCGCCTACGACAGCGCGTTCTGGAGCGCGATGATGGCGAAGTATGAAGTGAGACAGCAGTTGGCGTACCAGATTCGGGTCATTCAGGACAAGCTGCAGACCATTACGTCCGCGATGTCGCTGGACGCCGTAACGACAGGACGGGTCGTCCAATTGCTGAGCCCGCTCGTGCTGCCGTCTTCTCCGGCCAATGCTGCGGCTCAACGCAGTTAACATACCGGATTGAGGTGAAGGGCAAGGTGACGCATAACATGGAGACTCACTCGCCAAAGACGGGGAAGTCCAAGGAAAAATATGTGCATGATGTGTTCGAGAACATTGCTCATAAATACGATGTCATGAACGATATTATGAGCTTCCGGCGCCATAAAGCGTGGCGGAATTATACGATGCGCCGGATGAATGTTCTGCCCGGGGAGACCGCGCTCGACTTGTGCTGCGGGACATGCGACTGGACGATCCAGCTCGCGCAGGCAAGCCGCACGGGACAGATGATCGGTCTGGACTTCAGTCCGAAGATGCTTTCCGTCGGGCAGCGCAAGATAGAAAAATTGGGCTTGCAGGATCAGATCCGGCTTGTCGAGGGCAATGCGATGGATCTCCCGTTCCCGGATAACAGCTTCGATTATGTGACGATCGGCTTCGGGCTCCGCAATGTCCCCGACTATGATCAAGTGATTCGGGAGATGCGGAGAGTGGTCAAGCCCGGGGGGCGGGTCGTCTGCCTGGAGCTGAGCAAGCCGACCTGGCAGCCGTTCAAAGGCCTGTACTATTTTTATTTCGAACGGCTGCTTCCGATGCTGGGGAAATGGATTGCCAAGCGCTACGAGCAGTACAAATGGCTGCCGGAATCCTTGGCTGCGTTCCCTGGCAGCCAGGAACTGGCCGACATGTTCCGCGCCGCCGGCCTGGAGCAGGTGGAAGCGAAGGCGCTGACTGGAGGAATTGCCGCGCTGCACATCGGCACGAAGGGGAATGGACATGTTTAAAAAAGTGCGTATTTTCCTGGAAATGATAAAAATCGAACATACATTATTCGCGCTTCCGTTTGCGTTCATGGGCGCCATCCTCGGCTCCATGGTCATGGATAACCGCTTCCCTACGCTGGCCGAATGGGGATGGATTCTGATGGCGATGGTCGGAGCGCGAAGCGCGGCGATGGCCTTGAACCGGCTCATTGATGCCGCCATCGACGCCAAAAATCCGCGCACGGCCAACCGCGCCATTCCGGCCGGCCTGCTCAAGGCGGGAGAAGTGATCATATTCACGGCCGTATCGTTCGGACTGCTGTTCTGGGCAGCCGCCAATTTGCAGCCGCTGGCTGTTTATTTATTGCCTATTGCGGTCTTTATGCTTGTCTTTTATTCATTCACGAAGCGGTTTACATGGCTGTGCCACTTTATTCTTGGATTGACGATCGCGCTGGCTCCGCTAGGGGGCTGGGTTGCGGTCACGAATGAGGTGAACTGGACTTCTATTATTTTTTATTTGACGGTGGCTTGCTGGACGACGGGCTTTGATGTCATTTATGCTTGCCAGGATTACGAATTCGATCGCAGGGAAGGCTTGAAATCGATTCCCGTCCGGTTCGGCATCGCGAAGGCATTGTGGATAGCGCGCGGGTTTCACATTGTGACCGCGATTGGCTTCGTGCTTCTGCTGTTCCTCACGCAATTGAGCTGGTGGTATATTATCGGCACGATCATCGCTTCCGGCTTGCTCATTTATGAGCATATGCTGGTCAAGCCGTATGATCTGAGCCGGACGAACACCGCATTCTTCACGCTGAACGGCATTTTGAGCATTGTCGTATTCGCCTTCACTTTGCTGGATTTGGTGGTGCTGGGCCCATGACAGCGGAGAACAAACGTTATGTCGTAGGCATTACCGGGGCGAGCGGAGCGATCTACGGCATCCGGCTCGCGGAATGCCTGCTGCAAGCCGGCTGCATCGTGCATTTGCTCGTCTCGGATGCCGGGTGGCGGGTGCTCAAGGAAGAGCTGGGTTGGGAAGTCACCCGGCGCCAGGAGGCCATCGAGAGGGCGTTCGGTGAACAAGCCGGCCGCATCGTGTACCATCCGATCCAGGATATCGGGGCCAGCATCGCCAGCGGCTCCTACCGTGTCCAAGGCATGATCATCATGCCTTGTTCCATGGGGACGCTGTCATCCTTGGCTCACGGCTCCTCGGATAACCTGATGGGACGGGCTGCCGACGTGATGATGAAGGAAGGGCGCCCGCTCATCGTCGTGCCGCGCGAGACGCCGATGCATGCGATCCATCTGGAAAATATGCTCAAGCTCGCTCGTATGGGCGTGCGCATCGTGCCTGCGATGCCGGCGTTCTATTATCATCCGAAGACGTTGGACGACATCGTGAACTTCCTGGTCGGAAAGGTGCTGGACACGCTCGATATCGAGCATCAATTGTTTAGAAGGTGGGGGGAACCTGATGGTACTGCAGCAAGACACGAACAATAACCCGTCCCATATTCGCATCGGCCGCATCGACTATACGAACGTATGGCCGATCTTTTATCATTTTCAGCCGAAGAATACCCGGGCTGTATTGGACATGATCCCGGCCGTCCCTGCCGGGCTGAATCAAGCGATGCGCGAAGGCCGAATTGATATGGGTCCGATTTCGGCGTTTGCTTACGGCATTTCCTCCGAGCAATATACGCTGTTCCCGAATTTGTCGGTGAGCGCGTACGGCCGGGTCAATTCCATTTTTCTCTTTTTGAAAAAGCCGCTGGAGGAAGCGCTCCGGGGCAAGATCGCGTTGACGACAACGTCGGCCACGTCGACCAATCTGTTCAAAATTATCGCCGCGAAGTTCTACCATGCCCGCCCGGAATACATTCCGATGGATCCGGATCTGGACGCGATGATGGCTGAAGCGGACGGCGCCGTTCTGATCGGCGATCACGCCATCCGGGCCTCTTGGAATAACCCCGGATATGAAGTGATCGATCTCGGCGAGCTGTGGCGCCAATGGACCGGGCATTGGATGACCTTCGCCGTATGGGCGGTCAACCGGGACGTCATCCGCCAGCATGGCGACGATATCAAGATCATTATGGAGGCGTTCGAAGCCAGCAAGCGGAAGAGCCTGCTCGATCCGCGCCCGCTGGCGCAGGAGGCCGTACGCACGATCGGCGGTACGGTCGACTACTGGATGAATTATTTTACCAATTTGAATTACGATTTCGATCGTCCGCAGCAGGAAGGGCTTCAACGCTATTTCCAATACGCGTACGAGTTAGGGCTTATTGATCATGAAGTTCGGCTTGAACTCTGGTCGGAAAATACGGTTGGTTAGGTGAAGGCATGAAATTGTGGGACATTTACGCGACAATGAAGCAGGATGTATCGTATATCGAGGAGCAACTGGAACGATCGATCGCAAACGATCTCCGGACGCTGAATGACGCTTCGCTGCAGCTGCTCAAGGCAGGGGGCAAGCGCATTCGCCCGGTCTTCGTTCTGTTGGCCGGCAAATTCGGGACCTATGATCTGGAGAGACTCAAATACGTAGCCGTCCCTCTGGAACTGATTCATATGGCTTCGCTCGTTCACGACGACGTCATCGACGATGCCGATACGCGGCGGGGACAGCTCACCGTCAAAGCCAAATGGGACAACCGGGTTGCCATGTATACCGGAGACTATATCTATGGGCAGGCCCTGGTGCTGGCTACCGAGCTGCAGGACCCGCAAATTCACCGCATCCTGTCGAAAGCGATGGTTCAAATGTGCATCGGGGAGATGGAGCAGATTCGGGATTTCTTCAATACGTCCCAATCCGAGCGGCAGTACCTGCTGCGAATCCGCCGCAAGACCGCGCTTCTGATCGCGATCAGCTGCCAATTGGGAGCTATCGCTTCCGGGGCTTCGGCCGCCATCGGGCGCCAGTTATACCGGTTTGGCTACAATGTCGGGATGGCGTTCCAGATTCGCGACGACGTGCTTGATTTGACCGGCACCGAAGCGCAATTGGGCAAGCCTCCGGGCAATGACATCCGGCAGGGCAATTTGACGCTGCCTGTCATTTACGCATTGGAGGAGACCGGACGGCGGCAGGCGTTGCTGCGGGACATTGAACGAATCCGGTGCATGAACGGAAATACGGATGTGTCTTCAATCTTACATATGATACGGGAGAGCTCGGGGATCCGGCGCGCGGAACAGCTCGCTGAACGCTACATCAACAAAGCGATTCATGCCTTGGAGCAGCTGCCTGATATCCGCGCGCGCAAAAACCTGCGGGATATCGCCTATTTTATTGCCAATCGATCCCATTAATCCGGATATAAAAAGTCAAGGTGCGAAATGATGAAATATTTGGTATACTTGGTTCGCTGGACTACTTTCACAATATATTGAGGAGTGAACCTATGGAACGCACATTCATCATGGTCAAACCTGACGGCGTGCAAAGAGGACTCATCGGGGAAATCGTAAGCCGCTTTGAACGCAAAGGATGGAAGCTTGTATCCGGGAAATTAATGACGATTACGCGCGAACAAGCCGAACGCCATTATGCAGAGCATGCAGAAAAGCCGTTTTTTGGCGAATTGGTTGATTTCATTACTTCCGGTCCCGTGTTCGCCATGATCTGGGAAGGTGATGAGATTATCAGCTTGTCGCGCTTGATGATTGGCAAGACGAAGGTAGGAGAGGCGCAGCCGGGAACGATTCGCGGCGACTATGCGTCCCACACCCCGCTCAATCTGGTGCACGGTTCCGATTCGCAAGAAAGCGCTGCCAGAGAAATCGCGAATCTGTTCGCCGACAGCGACATTATCAGCTATGATCGGGCGGTAGAGAGCTGGATCTGATCATAGCCTGCAATTTGAAGGTACTCCTGCATGACTGGCCTAATTATTATTGAAAGAGCTTACATAAAGCAGGAAAAACATCGGAACACGGCGAATAGGAAACTGTTCAGCCGTGTTCTTTGCTGTGTTGAAGAACGGCTCCCATGATGAAGTGGTGGAGAGTGAATGATGATGCATGAATCGAAGCGGCAGCCTGCCCTATCGTCCTATCCTTTCGGTCAAGCGACAGCCGAAAGCGGAGCCTCTTCCGGAGCTGCGGGACATGAGGATGAGGATTACCGGCATTTCGTGACGGAGATCAAGCGCCTGACAGGCATTGATCTGCTGCAGTACAAGGAAGCGCAAATGAAGCGGCGGTTGACGACGCTGCGCATGAAGAACGGGTACACGACCTTCCGCAGTTTTGTCGAAGCGATCCGGCAGAACCCGGGCTTGCTGGATGAATTTCTGGACCGGATGACGATTAATGTCTCCGAATTCTGGCGCAATCCGAACCGGTGGGTCACGCTGAGAGACAGCGTGCTGCCGGCGTTGGCGGCCAATACGAAGCAGCTGCGCTGCTGGAGCGCGGCCTGTTCCACCGGAGAGGAACCGTACACGCTGGCCATGATATTAAATGAGTCGGGCCTGCTGCAGCGCTCTCAGATTACCGCTACCGATATTGACGAGAACGTCTTGATGAAGGCGAAGGAAGCGTGCTACGTGGAGCGCTCGCTCAAGGATGTGCCGGATGTGTGCCGGCAGAAATATTTTCAACAGACGCCGGAAGGGTACCGGGTTGTCGAGTCGTTGAAGAACGCGATTCGGTTCCGCAAGCAGAATCTGCTGGAGGACGCGTTCGACACCTCGCATGACCTGATCATTTGCCGCAATGTCATGATTTATTTCACGGAGGAAGCCAAATTCCAATTGTACCGCAAATTCGCCGATGCGCTAAAACCGGGCGGGGTGCTATTTGTGGGAAGCACGGAACAGATTTTCAATCCGGGCCAATACGGACTGGAGACGATGGAGACGTTCTTTTACCGGAAAATGGCATCTAGCGTATAATCCGTATCCCTTCTTCCGATACTAGACTTACGTAGACGGAACGAGCATCCTCCAGGATGACTACGAGGACGGAGGGACGAGCACGATATGGACAAGAGGACGGTCATCGCGGCTTACCGGCGAGGAGAATTAACGATCCACGAATGCGCCCAAATTATAGGGGTGGAAGTGACATTGAAAAACTGGCTCCCTCTGTTGGCGGAGGAGGAACGGGCGGGAACGGCTCCCGCGCCTTTGCGGTCGGCCTCGAAACGGGCCTCCGTATGGAGATAGCGGAGCCGAAGGTCTGTTCCGGTTCTTGGCATCCGCTGCCGGATGGCGGCGAGCGATACCTATGCGCACAGTTCATGACACGCTCTTGGCGGCATTACGCCTTCGGAGCGTGTTTTTGTTTTCTTGTCAAACGTTGCCTCCTATACTATAATGAGCAAAAGAGTTAAGGATTTTAGCCATTTACAGCAATACAGCTTAAAGGGGGAGCAACGGTGAGTCTACGTTATTTGACAGCAGGAGAGACCCACGGACCGCAATTGACCGCCATCGTTGAAGGGATGCCCAGCAACCTGGCGATTGACTTTGAACAGTTGAACTTTCAGCTTCAACGCCGCCAAAAAGGGTATGGCCGCGGACGGCGGATGCAGATTGAGACGGATACGGCCGCGATCGTCGGCGGGGTGCGTCATGGTTATACGACCGGAGCTCCTATCGCGTTAGTAGTCGAGAATAAGGATTGGAAGCATTGGCGGAATATTATGAACGTGGAGCCGATCGAAGGCTCCGACGAAGAAAAGCGCCGGGTCCATCGTCCCCGTCCGGGACATGCGGATCTGAACGGGGGCTTGAAGTATCAATTGACCGATCTGCGCAACGTGCTGGAGCGCTCCAGCGCGCGCGAGACCGCGGCCCGCGTCGCGGTGGGCGCCGTCGCCCGCCAACTGCTGGAAGCGTTCGGCATCAAGATCGGCGGACAAGTTATCCGCATCGGGGAGATTGAAGCGCCGCCGCATTCTCTCCCGCTGGATGAGATGATCGAACGGACCGAGCAGTCTTCGGTTCGGGTCGTTGATCCGGCAACCGAGAAGGCGATAGAGGACTACATCGATAAAATCAAGGCAGAGGGCGACTCGATCGGCGGCATCGTGGAGTGCATCGTCGAAGGCGTTCCTGTCGGGTTGGGAAGCCATGTACAGTATGATCGCAAGCTGGACGGCCGCATCGCGCAGGCGGTCATGTCCATCAACGCGTTCAAAGGCGTCGAGATCGGCATCGGCTTCGAAGCCGGACGCCTGCGCGGGTCGCAGGTGCACGACGAGATCCTCTATGACGAAGAGAAAGGCTATACGCGCGCTTTCAACCGCCTCGGCGGCTTCGAGGGCGGCATGACGAACGGGATGCCGATCGTCGTTCGCGGCGTGATGAAGCCGATTCCGACGCTGTATAAGCCGATGCGCAGCGTGGATATCGACACGAAGGAAGCCTTCACGGCCCAAGTCGAGCGTTCCGACGCATGCGCCGTGCCTGCGGCCAGCGTCGTCTTGGAGCATGTCGTCGCTTGGGAGGTCGCGAAGGCGTTCCTGGAGAAATTCGGCGGAGATTCGATGGAGGAGATTCGCGCCAACTACGAGCAATACTTGCAGCAAGTGGCCCGGTACTAGGAGGGAGCGTCATGGAGAACAAGGAAGCGATGCAAGCCGTAGAGCTGAGAGTCGATCTTGGCGAACGCTCTTACCCGATCTGGATCGGGAGCGGGCTGCTGGACCGGCTTGGCGAGGCGAGCCGGCAGGCGGGCATCCCTGCGGGAAGCCCGATTCTCGTCATCACCGATGAGCATGTGGGCCGGCGTTATTTGAACCGGGCCGAGCAAGCGCTGCACGCGGCCGGTTACCGTACCGCGTCGCTTACCGTGCCGCCAGGGGAGCAGTCCAAATCGCTGGCCGTGTTCGAGGACTGCGTCCGCGCCGCGCTGGAAGCGGGTTGCGACCGCATGTCCACGGTCGTGGCGCTGGGCGGCGGCGTCGTCGGCGATCTGGCCGGCTTCGTGGCGGCCTCGTATATGCGCGGCGTCCGCTTCATTCAGGTGCCGACCACGATTCTGGCGCATGACAGCAGCGTCGGCGGCAAGGTGGCGGTGAATCATCCGTTGGCCAAAAACATCATCGGCGCCTTCCATCAACCGGAGTTCGTGCTCTATGATACGGCGACCCTGCAATCGCTGCCTGATCGGGATGTCCGTTCCGGTCTGGCGGAGATGGTGAAGCACGGCTTGATCTGGGACGCCGGCTTCGTCGCTTGGTGCGAGGCGAATGCCGGGAAGCTGCTGGCCAAGGATGAGGAAGCGTTGGCCTATGGCTTGGCGCAGGGTTGCGCCGTCAAGACTGCCGTCGTATCCCAGGACGAGCGCGAGAACGGACTGCGGGCGATTCTGAATCTGGGCCATACGATCGGCCATGCCCTGGAGGCGGTGGCCGGCTATGGCGAGCTGCTGCATGGCGAAGCGATCGCGATCGGAATGGTCGGCTCGGCCCGTCTGGCGGAGCGGCTCGGAGCGGCAGCGGATGTCGCAGCGCGGACGGAAGCGTTGATGCGCCAGTTCGGCCTGCCGGTATCGATTCCGGCCGGCTATTCGACCGAGGCGATTCTGGATGCGATGATGCATGACAAGAAGTTCAAGGAGGGCCGGACGGTATTTGTGCTCCCGACAGCTATCGGCAAGGTGGAGATCCGGCGCGATGTGCCGGTGGAACTGGTGGGGAACATCATCGAAGAGTTGAAAGGGGAGACGAAGTAAGCATGCATGCAAGGGGAATACGCGGAGCGACCACCGTCCAGCGCAATGATGCGGATGAAATACGGCGCGAGACGACCGTCTTGCTTGAACATATCGTGGCAGAGAATCAGATCGTTCCGGAGGACATCGTCAGCATCTGGATTACGATGACCCAGGATCTGAACGCTTCCTTCCCGGCGCAGGCCATTCGCGCGATGCCGGGCTGGGAGTGGGTGCCGTTAATGTGCGCCGTGGAGGTGCCCGTCGCGGGCAGCCTGCCGCTGTGCATCCGTTTGATGGTGACCGTCAATACAAATAAATCGCAGCGGGAAATGCGCCACGTGTACTTGAACGACGCTTCCCAGCTGCGCCCGGACTTGGCTACTTCATAGCGGAGAAGCGTCCCCGGGTATAAGCGTTCCAGCACGGAAGGAAGTAACGGAGATGCCGTCTGCTTCCGTTCGGGTGTTGACGCATCGTTCATTTGCGGGTATGATGTGAAGAAGCATAGTTGAGTAGAGTTAGTTGAGATGAGATTGAGTTGAGTCGAGCTGAGAGCATGGATACGTTTTTACAAGCGACAGCTATCGCCAGGGGTGCAGTGCCCTCCTTCTTTTTCTGGGTAACAACCGGGGATTATTTGGCGAAGCCGATCTTTCTTTGGCGATCCATTCTTTGTTATACCCTGAGCTTGATCATCCACAATATCATGATCGAATCAACGAACCTCTACCTTGCGGTAGAGGTTTTTTGTTTCTTGCTTCCATCCGAATCACCCGAATTCGAAAGGAGTGGATGTCATGCATCCTCATGTGGATGAAGTATTGCGATTATCCCGCACTTATCCGGTTATTCCGGTCTCCGAGACCATTACGGCAGATACAGAGACCCCGATACGATTGTTTCAAAGGCTGAAGCATGAGCCTTATGCTTTTTTGCTGGAAAGCGTGGAGGGCGGAGTCCAATGGGCGCGCTACTCCTTTATCGGCACAGATCCCTTTCTGATCTTGCAGGGCAAGAACGGCACGCTGCGCATTACCGAGCGGGACGCCGTCGCCGAGATTCAAGAGCGTCCGCTAACCGCCGTGAAGAAGCTGCTGCGCAAGTATGAAAGTCCGACCCTGGCGGGCATGCCGCCGCTAACGGGCGGGGCAATCGGATTTTTCGGCTATGATCTGGTGCAGCAGTATGAGCGTCTTCCGCGCCATCGGCGGGACGACCTGATGATGAATGATATTCAATTCATGTTCTGCGATCAGCTGATCGTCTTCGATCACGTCAAGCAGCAGATGCAGTTCATCGTCAATCTGCATCTGGAGCGGGACGATACAGAGGAGCATATCCGGGCGCAGTACGCACAGGCGAAGGAGAAGCTGAGACGGCTGCAGGAGAAGCTGCTGGCCGCTCCGGCCACCGAACTGCAGAGCGGCCGCTTCCTCCCGGGAGGAACCGCCTCCGAGCTGAAGCCGTACCGTTCGAATGAGACGCGGGCGTCTTTTATGGAGAAGGTGGAGCGGGCGAAGGAATACATTCGCGGCGGCGACATCTTCCAGGTCGTCCTCTCGCAGCGGTTCGAGCGGCAGACGACGGTCGATCCGCTTGATGTGTACCGGGTGCTGCGGATGACGAATCCTTCCCCGTACATGTACATTCTGAAAATGGACGACGAAACGCTCGTCGGCACCTCGCCCGAGGCGCTTGTCCGGGTCAATGGCGAGCGGGTGGAGACGCGGCCGATTGCCGGCACCCGCCCGCGCGGACGGACGGAAGAAGAGGATCTGGCGCTGGAGGAAGAGCTGCTGGAGGATGAGAAGGAGCGGGCCGAGCATGTGATGCTGGTCGACCTCGGGCGCAACGATCTCGGCCGGGTCTGCGAATTCGGCACGGTCCGCTGCGACACGTATATGGGCATTGAGCGCTACTCGCATGTGATGCACATTGTATCGAACGTCTCCGGCACGCTGCGCCGGGATAACGATTTCTTCGACGCCTTTCTGTCATGTCTCCCGGCCGGGACGGTCTCCGGCGCGCCGAAGCTGCGGGCGATGGAGATTATCGCGGAGCTGGAGCAGGAAGCGCGCGGAGCCTACGCCGGCGCCATCGGTTATTTGGGCTTCAACGGCAATATGGACACCTGCATTACGATTCGGACGATTATTTTCAAGGGCGGCACGGCCTATGTTCAAGCCGGCGCCGGCATTGTATGGGACTCGGTTCCCGAGAAGGAATACGAGGAGACGGTCAACAAGGCGAAGGCGCTGCTGCTCGCCATTCAGACGGCCGAGGAGATGTTCGAATGCAGGGAATCGGCTGCATCCATGGGAGCGCCGAAGGACGGCCGTCCTTCCGTCCAGGCTGCGGAGCGGGCCGCGCTCCCGGTCAATTGGGACTATTACGCGGCTGTCCAACCGGGCAAGAAGCTTATGGCAGAAAGGAGCGTATCGCAATGAGTACTCACACGGTTCCAGACAGCGTCTTGACGAAGCAAGCGCTGGCCCATGTGCTGGCCGGCGGTCATCTGAGCCGCGAAGAAGCGCGGGAGGTCATGTCCGACGTGATGGACGGCCATGCCTCTGCCGCCCAGATCGGCGCTTTGCTGGCCTGCTTGCGTCTGAAGGGTGAGACGGTGGACGAAATTGTCGGCTTCGCCGAGGCGATGCGCAGCCGTGCCCGCCACGTCATCACCGCGCAGGATCGGCTGCTTGATACATGCGGGACCGGCGGTTCCGGCATCCACAAGCTGAACATTTCTACGGTATCGGCGATTATCGCGGCTTCCGCTTCCGTGCGGGTCGCGAAGCACGGCAACCGCTCCGCCTCCAGCCGCTCGGGCAGCGCCGACGTGCTTGAAGCGCTCGGCATCAATATCCATCTGACGAGCGACCAGGCCGCGGAATGCCTGGAGCGCGTCGGCATCTGCTTCCTGTTCGCGCAGGTGTTCCACCCCGCGATGAAGCATGCCGCGGCGCCGCGCCGGGAGCTGGGCGTGCGCACGGTGTTCAATATGCTCGGCCCGCTGACCAATCCGGCGGGAGCGGATCGCCAGGTGCTGGGCATCTATGACCGCAGCCGCACCGAGACGATCGCGGCGGTGCTTCGCGAGCTGGGCTTGAAGCGGGCGCTCGTCGTCGCGAGCGAAGACGGCCTCGACGAGATCAGCCTGTCCGCTCCGACCCGGATTAGCGAGCTGAAGGACGGCGAGCTGAGAACGTATGATATTACGCCGGAGCAGCTCGGGCTGCGGACGCAGCCGCTGGCCAGCGTGCTGGGCGGCGATGCCGCGACGAACGCCGCCATTATCCGCCGCATCCTGCACGGGGAGCAGGGACCGCACCGCGACATCGTGCTCGCGAATGCCGGCGCCTGCATCTACGTGGCCGGGCAGGCGGAGAGCATCGCCGAAGGCGTCCGCATCGCGGCCGCCGCGATTGACAGCGGACAGACGCTCCGCAAGCTGGAGCAATGGAGAGAAGCGACAGGGGGATGGAGTCATGTTTCTTGATCGGATTGTACAGACGAAGCGTCAAGAGGTAGCGGAGCTGGCTGCGGCGCTGAACCGCCGGGAGGCGGAGCGCACGATTGCGGAGCTGCCGCAATGCCGCTCGCTCATATACGCGCTGACGGCCGGGAAACGGCGTTCCGTCGGCTTGATTGCGGAAGTGAAGAAGGCATCCCCTTCCAAAGGGCTGATCCGCCAAAACTTCGATCCGGCGGCCATCGCCCGCGGCTATGAAGCCGCCGGGGCCGACGCGCTGTCGGTGCTGACGGATCGCGATTATTTTCAAGGCGGCAATGATATTTTGCGCGAGGTGCGCAGCCGGACGGAGCTGCCGGTGCTGCGCAAGGAATTCATCATCGATGAGCTGCAGCTGCTGGAAGCCCGTCTCATCGGCGCCGATGCCGTGCTGCTCATCGCGGCGATATTGAACGACGGCGAGCTGGCGCGGCTGAACCGATGCGCGCTTGATCTCGGGATGGAGACGCTGATTGAAGTTCATGATGAGGAGGAGCTGAAGCGGGTGCTGGCGCTCGACGATGCGCCGCTCATCGGAATTAACAACCGGAATTTGCATACCTTCGTTACGGATCTGGAGCAGACCGAACGGCTGCGTGCGCTCGTTCCAGCCGATCGGACGCTGGTCAGCGAGAGCGGAATTCATAAGCCGGAGCATATGAAGCGGCTGGCGGAGACGGGAATCGACGCCGCGCTCGTCGGCGAGCATCTGATGCGGCAGCCGGACGTGGAAGCGGCCGTACAACAATTGATGAGCGGCCTGCCGCGGGTCGCGGTATGACGGAAGGAGTGTGAGTGTGATGACGGAAGTGACGGAGGATGCGAGGCAGGAGCGGGCCGGAGGCGGCCATGAACAGGCGACGAGCGTGAAAATATGCGGGGTGACCGGATTGGAGACGGCCCGGGAGATCGTTGGGGCCGGGCCGGACTGCATCGGGTTCGTGTTCGCGCCCAGCCGGCGGCGCGTCTCGCCTGCCGATGCGCGCGGCTGGTTGGCCCGCCTGGAGGAAGAGGGCGCGAAGCTTCCGCTCACGGTCGGGGTGTTCGCCCGCCCGCGGCGGGAGGAGGTGGACGCGGTGCTGACGGAGGTTCGCCTCGACGCGGTGCAATTGATCGCCGACCATGATCCGGATCTTCCGGCGTGGCTGAAGCGCCGGCATGAGGTGCAGGTCTGGCTGACAGTGCCGATTGCCCGCGCGGAGCCGGGCGGGAGCCGCATGGCTGCGGCGGAAGCGATGCTGCGCCGCATGCGGCATTGCATTGACGCCATTCTGCTGGATACGCATGATCCGTCGCAGGGGGGCGGCTCTGGCCGCACTTTCGATTGGACCGTGATTCCGCACTATCGTTCGCTTGCGGGAGAGCTTGGCCTCCTCCTGTATGCGGCGGGCGGGCTGAATCCGGACAATGTCGGAACGCTGCTTGCGGGCGGCCGCATCGATGGCGTGGATGTATCGAGCGGGGTCGAGACCGAAGGGATAAAAGATATTCGTAAAGTATCCGCATTTATCGAAAGGGTGAGAGCATATGGAACAGACACAGACGAAGGGAACGGCGGCGGCGCTGCCTGACGTTCACGGCCGCTTCGGCGACTTCGGCGGGAGATACGTGCCGGAGACGTTGATGAACGCGCTTCTTGAGCTGGAAGAAGCTTATCATAAATTTACGAAGGATTCGGAGTTCCAGGCGGAGCTGATCAAGCTTCTGCGGGAATATTCCGGCCGACCGACTTCGCTCTATTATGCGGGGCGGTTGAGCGAGACGCTGGGCGGAGCCAAAATTTATCTGAAACGGGAAGACCTCAATCATACCGGCGCTCACAAAATCAACAACACGATCGGTCAGGCGCTCCTCGCCAAGCGGATGGGCAAGAAAAAGGTTATCGCCGAGACGGGAGCGGGGCAGCATGGCGTGGCGACGGCGACCGTGGCGGCTCTGCTCGGCATGGAGTGCAAGGTGTTCATGGGCGAAGAGGATATGAAGCGTCAGCGGCTGAACGTATTCCGCATGCAGCTCCTCGGGGCGGAGGTCGTTCCCGTCCTGTCGGGAACCCGCACGCTGAAGGATGCCTGCAACGAGACGCTGCGCTACTGGGTCAGCCATGTCGATGACACCTTCTACATTCTCGGGTCGGTGACCGGGCCGCATCCTTATCCGATGATGGTGCGGGACTTCCAACGCATTATCGGGGACGAGACCCGCAAGCAGATATTGGAGAAGGAAGGCCGCCTTCCCGATCTCGTTATCGCCGCCGTCGGCGGGGGCAGCAATTCGATGGGCATGTTCTACCCGTTCCTTCAGGATGAGTCGGTGGCGCTGCTCGGCGTTGAAGCCGCCGGCAAAGGAATCGACACGCCATTCCACGCCGCCACGATGACGAAGGGGTCCCGCGGAGTGTTCCAGGGCTCGCTCAGCTACGTGCTCCAGGATGACTTCGGCCAGGTGCAGCCGGCGCACTCGATATCGGCCGGATTGGATTATCCGGGCGTCGGCCCGGAGCACGCGTACCTGAAGGACAGCAAGCGGGCGAAGTACGCGCCGATCACGGATGCAGAGGCGCTGGACGCGCTTCAATTGCTGAGCCGGACCGAAGGAATTATTCCGGCGCTGGAATCGGCACATGCCGTAGCGCAGGCGATCAAGGAAGCGCCGTCGATGTCTCCGGACTCGATTCTGGTCATCTGCCTGTCGGGTCGCGGAGACAAAGACGTGAATCAGATTATGGAGACGCTGGGGGAAGAGGAAGGATGAGTGACATGGCTGCACAGACAACGAACCGGCTGGATGATATGTTCGCGCGCTGCCGCGCGGAAGGAAAGGCTGCGTTGATGCCGTTCATTACATTGGGCGATCCGGATTGCGGGACGACCTTGAAGCTGCTGCTCCGCTTGGAGGAAACGGGCGCGGACGTGATTGAGCTGGGCGTGCCGTACTCCGACCCGCTGGCGGACGGGCCCGTCATTCAGCGGGCGGCGGAACGGGCGCTGCGGGGCGGCGTAACCTTGGAGGACAGCTTCCGGGTAGCGAGACAGGCCCGGGAACAAGGAGCGAGCATCCCTTATGTTCTGTTCACCTATTATAATCCGGTCATGCAGTACGGAATCGAACGCTTCTTCCGGACCGCGGCGGAAACCGGCTTCAGCGGGGCCATCATCCCCGATCTGCCGTACGAAGAGAGCGGGCCGGTGCGGACGGCGGCGGATGCTTGCGGCATTCACCTCGTTCCGCTCGTCGCGCCGACCTCGGAGGAGCGGATCAGCCGCATCACGGCGCAAGGCCGGGGCTTCATATACTGCGTATCCTCGTTGGGCGTGACCGGGGTAAGAGACAGCTTCGATCAAGAGGTTGAGCGGTTCATCCGGCAGGTGAAGGCAACGACCCCACTCCCTGTCTGCGTCGGGTTCGGCATCTCGACGCCAACTCACGTGAAGCAATTTTCGGCGTATTGCGACGGGGTTATTGTCGGCAGCGCCATCGTGAGGAAAATAGAAGAAGCTCAACCATTGTTGTCCGATGAGGCCACTTTTGAAGATGGGATCTTGCAAATTTGCGATTTTGTGCGACAATTAAGAAATTAACGCTTTGCAGCGACTTCCCATGTAAGGAAAGGTGGTAACCGGATGCAACCGAAGAGCAGTATTGTACATCTCCCTGTCTATCAGCCGGGGAAATCGGTCGATGAGGTGAAGCGGGAACTGGGCTTGGACCGCATCATTAAGCTGGCGTCCAACGAGAATCCGTTCGGATGCTCTCCTCAGGCCAAGGAAGCGATGAGACAGGAAATCGAAAATGCCAGCATCTATCCGGACGGGGCTGCCGTGGCGCTGACGGCCGCGGTAGCCGAGAAGTTCAATGTCGACACGAATCAAATCGTGTTCGGCGCCGGCTCCGACGAAGTGATTCTGATGCTGTGCCGGGCGTTCTTGGTGGCGGGCGACGAGCAGATTACCGCCGACCAGACCTTCCCGCAATATAAGCATAACGGGGATATCGAAGGCGCGGTCACGGTCGAGGTTCCGTTGAAGGAAGGGACGCATGATCTGGACGCGATGCTCGCCGCCGTCACGGAGCGGACGAAGCTGATCTGGATCTGCAATCCGAACAATCCGACGGGGACGATTATCGGCCGCGCCGAATTGGCGCGGTTCATGGAGCGCGTCCCGGAGCGGGTGCTCGTCGTGCTGGACGAAGCCTACTGCGAGTATGTGACAGACGAGTCCTACCCGGACGGTCTCGACTATTTGCCTCATTATAAAAACTTGATCGCGCTGCGGACCTTCTCCAAAATCTATGGCTTGGCCTCGCTCCGGATCGGATATGGCATCGGGCATCCGGACGTCATTCGCCTGATCAATCAGGTGCGCGAACCGTTCAACACGTCGCGCTTCGCCCAAGCGGCCGCCCTTGCTGCCGTTCAGGATCAGTCATTCATCGAGGAGTGCCGCCGTCTGAACGCGGAAGGGATCCGCTATGTGCAGGAACAATTCGCAAGACTGCAATTGTCCAGCTTTCCGGCCCATGGCAATTTCATTATGGTTGACGTCGGCCATCCGGCGCAGCAGGTGTTCGAGGCGCTCATGCGCAGAGGAATTATTACGCGGGCAGGCCATAAAAAGTATCCGACACATATCCGCATCACGATTGGCTCCCGCGAACAGAACGAAGCGATGATTGAAGCATTGGAAGCGGCATTGGCTGAACTCAAGGTGGGCATATGAACACGAGAATCGCGATATTGGGCGTAGGACTGATTGGCGGTTCGCTCGCCCTGTGCTTCAAGAATAACCCCGGGATTCATGTTGTCGGATACTCGCCGAATCCTTCTTCAACCGAAAAGTATGTCAAGCGCGGGGTCGTCGATGAAGCCACGACCTCGCTGCAGGATGCGGTGCGGGATGCGGATTATATTTTTGTCTGCTCTCCGGTAGGGATGTTGGAATCAATGCTCCGAAGCCTGCATCAGTTGGATGTGAAGCCAGGCTGCATCGTAACCGATGTCGGGAGCACGAAGGCGTCGGTTGCCCGCTGCGCCCGCGAGCTGGCATGGAGCGGAGTGCATTTTATCGGCGGCCATCCGATGGCCGGATCGGAGCGTTCCGGCGTGGAGGCGGCTTCGACGCTGCTGTTCGAGAACGCTTATTATGTCTTGACTCCGGATAAGGATGTCGATGAGGATGCGTACAGCAGGCTCGTCTCCTTGCTTCGCTGCACGAAAGCCCATATTATCCGCATGAATCCGGAGGAGCATGATGCGGTCGTGGGCGCCATCAGCCATCTGCCGCATATCGTCGCCGTCGCATTGGTCAATCAAGTGCAACAATACAATGAGGACAACAGTCTCCACGAGGTGCTGGCCGCTGGCGGATTCCGCGATATTACGCGCATTGCTTCGAGCGATCCGGTGATTTGGCGGGATATTTTGTTAAATAATCGGGATATCCTTCTCCAAATGCTTCAGGACTGGAAAGCGAACACGGAGCAATTCATCAATCTATTGCAGCAGCGGGACGGCGAAGGGATTATGCGCCAATTCGCGAAGGCGGGCGAGTTCCGCGGCCGGATGCCGGAGCGGCGCAAAGGCGTGCTGCTCGGGCTCCACGATCTGTATATGGATGTCCCGGACACGCCGGGCATTATCGGAAAAATCGCAACCGAGCTCGGCAAGCATCATATTAATTTGAGCAATCTTCAAATTATTGAGAGCCGGGAAGACGTGCCGGGCGTCCTGCGCCTGTCCTTCCGGCAGCAGGAGGATGCGGATCGGGCCAATGAGCTGCTCACCGGGAGCGGGTATCAGATCTATGTGTAAAGGTCGTCCCGGCAGCGCATTCTTCTCATGGTCGGCAGGATAGCTTGCAGCAGAAACAGGTGAAACGGGCCAGTCGAGGAATCTTCTTGACCGGCCTGTTTGCTTTTGCGGTCTAATCAGAGATCGATTGCCGCCGTCTGGCAATCTCTGGGGCTTGAGACAGGAAATTTACGGTGCGCCATTTGTATATAACGAGCGGGAGATGCTGGGGGAATACGCGTCCCGGGGACTTTATTATCAACAAGCGAATCAGGTGATGCCGGGAATCTGTCCCGAATTTTTCGCCTATCATGGAGCCGGAGCTTACCTTACGATTGAGTCGTATTGCGGGTCGACGCTGTCTCTGCAAGAGACGGCCCGAGCGGATGCGGCCGGGCTCGGGCGGCAGTGCGGACAATTTATGTCAGCTATGAGCAGAGCGGAGGCGCCGCTGCGCGGTTTTGGATTCCTCGGTTGGCAGGAGGAAGGTCTCGCCGGAGAAATCCAAGGGGATCTGCAGGCCTATCGGCAGGAAGAAACGAATGAGTACCTGGAGCAGTTCGGCTCCTTCAAGCCGGCATTCCGCTTCAAGAAGATCCATCGTACGACAGCTCTCCCCGTTATGCGAAGCACAAGTTCGGCATCTACAGGGCCCAGCTTAACGGATTCGCCGACGGCTTTCTTGCCGGCTATGCCGAAGAAGACGAGAGCGTTGAATATTCCGTCAAGGTTGAGGAATTTTTGATGGTGCTTGATCTGGCCTGTCATCATGCGGGCCTGTTGAACGAGGAATGGAGTGAGGGAATCCGGCTGCGGGTCGGTGATCGGGCGGCTGTGAAGGAGCGGATTCCCGAATATATTCGGCGGTTGGAGCAGTTTGCATTTGAGAAGGGGCGGAACAAATAATTATGGGTAAAAGCCCTGATTTGCGGTGCTACGGAAAAATCTGTGAAATGAAGTAAATAATTTTATAAAACCTATTGACGGAATGAAAACGGATACATTATAATAAAGGCACAGTATGGTTTCTCTCCACTCCTATCCATATACTGTGTGTCCTAAATTGGACACCGCCGCCCGTAGCTGGCGGCTCTTTTTTTTGGGTAAAACTCAGAAATAGTATATCCCACTGCCTTTATTTTTTTGAGACGTGGATTTGATTTCAAAAGTTTCACCCCATCTAAATTTTATAGAGGTCGTTAAATCGGGGACGATCTCTTCGACAATGAGTTCGACGATTCTCCGCTTGTCATCGTCTTCTAGATCTAAGATCGCCGCTCCAAGTTCGCTAAGGATATCATCGAAGTCACCAAATTTCTTTGTGGGCATTGGGAGTTTTTCGAGTTGTTTTTGTAATTCTGCTTGTCTTCTTTCGAACCGCTGCATGGCTCTCTCGAAGTCTTGTTCGGTTAGTACCCCATTGACGTAATAATCATCAAATACTTTGTGTTTTGCTTGCTCCAGCCTTTCGAGTTCATGGCGGATGTTTTGTAAGGAAGAAGCAGTCGAATCGTCATTGGTGCCTTCTAATATTTCGGTTTTTGAATATCTTTTTAAGCTAATCTCAGCAATTAGGTTTATCACGGCTGTGTTCAAAGTGTGTAAATCAAAGCTTGCACTTCGGCAGCCGCCCGGTTCATTTTTACCTACACATACATATCTTCTGTTGTTGCCAAAACCAGTAGCGCGTGAAAACATTTTACGATTACATACTGGACAACGCATAACTGTTGTGAGCATTTGTCTATTAATGTTCCCTTTCCAGGCCTTTTCCTCTCCAAAAAGTGTGCTTTGAATGTAAATAAAATCTTCCCATGTTACTAACTGAGCATACTTTTCAGACAAGGGATATAATTTCCCGTCCCATTTTTGCATTCTTGCATACGTTGGGTTACTTAAGACATAGCGGACTCGGCGAGCTGTCCAAGGCACTCCTGTTTCGGATGGGATATTGTTTTCTATGGCCCACCCGGAAATTACAAACGGCCCATTCCCTGCTTTAGCCATCTTGAACATTGTTTTTATATAAATACCATTTTCATCTTCCTTGGAACCATCTTTATATCTGACGATCCCAAATGGGAAAGGGCCGCCATTCCATCTCCCTTTTTCAGCATTGGTCTGCTTATTTGCCCGTGTTACATCAGAGAGGTTGTCGGAAAAGTATTCATTGAAATCAGCTAGTATGCCTGCGAACAACCTTCCGTTGGGAGTCCCAAAGTCCAATTGTTCTAAAGCAGAACAAATATCGACATGCAGGGATTCCAGGGAGTCATGGATCAATGAGAAATCCTTTTTCCGACGGGTAAGACGCGACAAGTTATAGCAAACAAGTTTTTTTACTTGTTTATGGGAGTACAGATATCGCAGTGCTTCCATTAGACCAGGGCGTTTAGTATAACTGATCCGATAACCGGAATAGTCAATATCCTTGAATACTGCCACGAGTTCCAGATCGTTGTATTCACAATACTGTTTGATCTTTGTTAGTTGTGTTTGCTCAGAGATATCTTCTTTATCTTCTCTTTCGTCCGATTGTCGTATATAACCTATAGCTAATTCTTTCGGCTTTACCTTTCGTAGTGCTACCATAGACAACTCCTTTCTGGCCACACTATATATGTGCCTAAATGGTGCGTCTAACTTCTACGACCTTTCCTAGCACCGTCACTTGAGCGGAAGGCACCAGGATAGGCTGCATTACAGGGTTAGATGGCATGAGCATGCACATTTCATGTTGGCACTTCACGCGTTTGAGAGTTGCATTGTCGTTATCAACTGCAACGACCGCAATATCAGATGGTGATACCTCTTCTTGCGCTACACAGATTACTACGTCACCATCGCTGATGTGATCGCCTATCATTGAATCTCCATTTACACGTAAAGCAAATGCTTTTCGACCACGCGTAACCGACTTCTCTACAAATACCACACCATCCCGATATTCAATCCGATCTATAGGTTGCCCTGCTGCAATGGCTCCGAGAATTGGCACGGAGATGAACTGTTCATCAATCCCAGCTCCATACTTTGCTCCAGTCTCTTTAGCTACGATCGCATCAAGGTATTCGCATTTTAGTGATTTCAATTTTTCAAGTTTTTTAAATTTTTCTTTTATCTCTTCTGGTGCTCGCTCAATCACTGCGGCGAGCAAAAGCTTTTCGATATCACCTCCTGTGATTTCCGCAAGTGCTCTATTTAATTCGTCTGTTGCTGGATTTGGCGTTTTCCCATTTTGCAACTGGCTAATGTAACTCTTTGTAACATTATAGTCATAGCCTTTTAACTTTTCCGCGATCTCGCCAAGTGTATATCCAGAGTCAGCAATGTACTTACGTAGCAACTCATGGTAGTTCAAGTTCTTCACCTCCTCCATTAACGGCTAAACCCATAATATAGATGTTTCAGTAAAAAGTCAACACTATTTTGTTGTTAAGTATTGACTGAAACGAAGTGTTGTTCTACTATCTAGTTAACAGATCGTTTCAGTAAACGATAAACGGGAGGTGAGAACTTGAAATACGCAAATGTATTGAGCGATGCGGTAATTGCTAGCAACATGACATACACACAAATAGTAGAAAAGTGTCGCAGAAAAGGAGTTAAGATCTCACGATCATACCTAAGTAAACTATGTACAGGCGCAATGTCGCCAGCATCTGACGAACTCAACAAAGCGCTAGCGGAAGTCCTAGCGCCGGGCTCAACATTGTACCAGCGGCTAGCCGTCGCAAAGTATAAGGAAATCATTCCGGGCGAAGTGCTCGAGGCTTTGGCTGCAGGATTATGAGGGGAGGACTAATTATGAGAACCATAGACGAGATCGAACAGGACATGCTCGCTAATAACGTCACTCCAGAAACCATAGATACCGCAATCAATACGCTCGAAGAAGAACTTATAACATTTTTAGGCGGTGTACTATGGAACGTCGGGTAACGCGAGAACCTTATGAATATCAGTTTCTGGCCCTATTATCCAAAGCAATTGTTAAGCGAGCGGAGTCCAAGAACAAAAATGAAAAGGAGACGAAATCAGCATGAACCAATTACAAGTATTCAACTTCATCGGAAATGAAATTCGGGTAGTCACGAAAGACGGTCATCCTTGGTGGGTTGCTAAAGATGTTGCAGAGGTTTTGGGATTCGATAGTGCATATCGAGTTATTCGGCTATTAGATGAGGATGAAAAGGATGCCCACAATATGGTCACCCCTGGCGGACCCCAATCATTCGGAATTATTAATGAATCGGGATTGTACAGCGCCATTATGAAGAGTCGGAAGCCGGAAGCACGACAATTTAAGCGGTGGGTGACTCACGAGGTACTGCCGAGCATCCGTAAGCATGGAGCCTATATGACGGATCAAACGTTAGAAAAGGCGCTCACAAGCCCCGACTTCCTGATTGACCTAGCAACACGGCTGAAGGAAGAGCAACAGGCGAGACTTGCAGCAGAAAGTCAAGTAAAGCAGCAGCAGCCACTTGTACAGTTTGCAGAAACCTGCATGAGCAGCAAAAACAGCATTCGGGTGCGGGAGATGGCCAAGCTGGCGAGCAAGAACGGGATCAACATTGGTCAGAATCGGTTATTCGCAAAACTCCGGGAGTGGGGGCTAATCATGCACGGCTCCAATGAACCAATGCAGCGAGCAATTGATGCAGGATGGTTTGAAGTAGTGCAGGGCGTTTACCAAAGAAGCTCAGGCGCCGAAACATATCGGACGCCGCGGGTTACGCCTAAAGGACAAGTCTATATTATTAAGCGTTTGAAGGAGGAAAGCGCATGAAGGTCGATTTAAACCCAGTCATCTGGAATGAAATCATGGATATCTGTATTGACATTGAGAAAGGCCAAATAGACCACATTGACGGGACTGCCAAGATTCAAGAGGCCGTTGAGGGATATTTGAAAGAGGTCACCACAGATGTACCGCCCTCTCAAGTCCTGACACTTGGTATATTCCAACTATTCATAGGTGAACATCCTGCAGCATTATGTGATTCCATTACTGATCTAATCCGATTCTATGCCACCACAAAAAGCAAGGCAGCATACAAAATTGTTAATCGTTTGACTGGCGAAACCCTATTAACGAACGCTTGGCGATATCAAATTAAGAAAGGAGAATGAACAATTGAAAGCCAAAATTATCGTTTTGGTGAGTGGCGATGTATACGAGGGTGTTGAAATAAAGGAAGTTAGAAAAGGTGTCCTGCCGAAGGAGATGGATTCTATGGTTGAACTTTCATTCGGCAAGACAAGAATTTACATCAATGCTGCCATGATCGTCTCTTTAGAGCCTGATGTACAGTGTACAGGTAAAGGCCTTGTAGTTACTTCTTTTTAGTCTGAGATAGAGCACTCCCCGCGACTTTCTTTGAAGCTGCGCTATATCTATTGTCGCGTAAGATTTTGGAGGCAGTAGAAGCTACTTTTTTCGATGTTTGCTTCTTGTTAGGCATAGTATCACCTCCCTTCAATGGTGTCTGGACAACTCTATTGTAATGGGAGATGAAGGAAGGTTACAGCCAAAATAAGGAAAGGGGTTCGAACATGTTCAAGGGTGGAAAGCGTGAAGGAAACAAATTGTATGTCAAGCGCGGGGATAAATGGATCGAAATCCTGGAGGCCGCAAGGCTAATGGAGGGTGATGACAAGTGAAAACAGATGAGAGCCAATGGATCGCAACGGCGTGTGATGCGGACCGGAATACGTGCCAGCTTACGCGGTATCTCGTCTTCGGAACTGTAGGCGGGGCGCAAACTTGGTACGAAGCATTACGAGAGGAGGTAGAGGAGGCATGACGCAGCAACTGGAAGCGCGGATTGAACAAGCAATCGAGGAATACATGCCGCTCTACGATCGGTATTTAGACGAGCCTGACGAAGCGGCTAGGGCGGAGATGAAGGCTCAAATGGTGGCGATTGGGCGGAAATATGGGTTCGATGGTGGGTTAGCATCATGAGGCCTACATGCGGATGCGGGCGGCCGGCTGAATATCTGGTGTACAAGCACCGGGAACCGCATTGCTTGGATTGTTTGCTTGAAGCAATCGATTGTTCAGGCAAGGAAGTAAGCGTGTTTAAACCAGTGGATTGGGGGCTCAAGTATGGAGCAACTACGGGAAGCAATCGGGAAGTTGGAGAAATTGCAGGATAGTACCAACGGAGTTGCAGTATGGTCCGCCTTAGACGAATTGTCTTGGTTTATGAATCATGAGTTGTCAGACGTGATCACACTGCTGCAGGAAGTTGAAAGCGAAATGGCCGCGGTGGGGGCCGCGAACCATTCCAGTCATCAATAAAAACAGTTACGTGCATTATATCACAAATTTGGGAGGGTGCAACATATGAGTTTCGATGATAATCAGCAAATGGACTATTCCAATTATATGATGCCGACCGAGGCGCCGCCGCTGCCGTCAGTAACGGCTCAGTTGGCGACCACACGACAGACTGAGGAGGTTAAGGCCGCGATCTTCATGGCGAAGCAGTTCCCACGGGATCAACAGTTTGCTTATAACCGAATTATGACGGCATGCCAGCGCAAGAAGCTGGCCGAAGAGGCTGAATATGAGTTCCCACGCGGAGGCAGTAAGGTCAGTGGGCCATCAATCCGGCTCGCCGAGGTGTTAGCACAGAACTGGGGCAACATTGACTACGGCTTGATTGAGTTGGAGCAGCGCCCGGGAGAATCCAAGGTGATGGCCTACGCATGGGACATCGAGACGAACACTCGCCGGCAGATGACATTTACAGCACGGCATGAGAGGAAGGCCAAAGGAAGTATCAATAAACTGGATGATCCTCGCGACATTTACGAATTGGTTGCTAACCTTGGGGCGCGACGGATGCGGGCCTGTATCCTTGGCGTCATACCCGGAGACATTGTTGACGCCGCGTTAGAACAGTGCAAACAAACGCTTATTAATGGCTACAAGGAGCCGCTGCCGGATCGGATAAGGAAAGCCTTTCAGCAATTTCAGGAGAAGTATGGCGTTTCGAAGGAAATGCTTGAGGAATATATCGGCTGCGATCAAGAAGCATTCACCGAGAATGACTATCTACGTCTGGGCAACGTCTGGAAGGCTCTCAGAGACGGTATGGCGAAGCGAGAGGACTATTTCACTATCAAGCCAATTGCGCAGCCTACAAAGGCCGAGGAAGAGTTCCTGAAGCAGCAGGAAGCGAAGGCAGATAAGAAGGTCAAGAAGGATAAGGCTGGAGGCGAAGCCGATGCTGCAGCTGAACAGCAGTAACTATTATTCGGCAGAAGCGAATTGGGAGTATATGAGCAATAGTCAGTATAAGGACTTCCGGGCATGTGAAGCAATGGCAATGGCGAAGTTGGGAGGTTGGCAGGAGCCTCCTTCTGACGCCCTCCTATTAGGCTCATATGTGCATGCCTATTTCGAGGGGGCAGAGGCATTTGAGTCATTTAAGGTTGCTACTCCAGAACTGATATCTAGTAAGGGTCCGACTAAGGGGAAATTGAAATGTCAGTACCGGGACGCTGAGGCCATGATATCGGCACTTGAGAACGATCCTTTATGCATGTTCCTGCTTCAAGGTCAGAAGGAAGTAATTATGTCGGCAGAGTTCACTGGAACATGGTGGAAAATCAAAATGGACAACTATGCTCCCGACCGACTGCGCTTTAGCGACATCAAGACAGTACAAAACATCAGCAAGGAGACGTGGGACCCAGAGAACGGCTATGTATCATTTGTCGAGGCGCAGGGTTATGTGACGCAGATGGCTTTGTACGCAGAGATAGAGCGGCGAAAACTCGGGCGGGACGGCTGGATAGAACCGTACATCGTGGCCGTGTCTAAAGAGGACCCACCGGACAAGGCGGCGATCAGTATTAACGCCTATGATATACAGCGGGCGTTGGATGAGGTTGAAAGGTACATGCCGCGGATCCTAACGGTAAAGTCCGGCCAAGAAGAACCAGAACGTTGTGAGCGCTGCAGGTATTGTCGGGGAACGAAGGTGTTGAACCGGATCATCCACTATTCGGAGTTGATTGCGAGATGACACTATCATTCAATCCGGTGCCGAAGCCGGGGAAGAGCAAGCGCATGAAACTAACGCAGAAGCAGATGGGCGATATAAGCCCGTCTGTGGATGCGGAACTAAAGGAACGGAGCAAGGGCATATGTGAAATTTGTGAGAAGGCATGGGCAACAGAGAGGGCGCACCTGACCGGACGGAAACAGCTTGATTGGAAAACCAAGGTTACGGATCTGCTGCATCTTTGCACAGACTGTCACCGGTGGCTGGACGGCACACAAGAAGGCATACGGTTCAGACGATTGGTAGCGCACATAATCAATACGGTATTAGGGAGAAGGTGAAATACATGCGGGGTCAGATTAGTCCTAAACGACAAGCAATTTTTGAGTTTATTAAAGAACATGTACTTGCAAAAGGGTATCCACCAACAGTGCGAGAGATTGGGCAAAAGGTGGGACTTGCATCCACAAGCACAGTGCAACGTCATATTGATGCCTTAGAAGCACAAGGGAAGATCAGACGCAAGCCAAACAGTCCTCGAACAATAGAAATTATTTTATAAGCAGGTGGGTGGTATGCAAGGCTGGATAAAACTTCATAGAAAGATCCGATACAATGCCATTTTTAACAATCATCAATTGTATCGGCTATGGACAATCTGCTTGCTTACGGCAACCCATAAACGGCGCGAGCAGATTGTCGGGAATCAGACAGTTTTGCTCGAGCCAGGACAATTTGTAACCGGTAGATTTGAGCTTCATTCGGAGTATAACAGCGGTCTAAAGAAGAAGGATCAAGTTTCAGAATATACCGTTTGGAGATGGCTGATGTCGCTCGAAAAAGGCGGATTTTTGAGCATCAAAACGAGCAACAAATTTAGCGTCGTAACCATTGATAACTGGGCACTTTATCAAGGTTCAGACAACGATGATGAGCAACAAAACGAGCAGCAAGTGAGCAACAAACGAGCAACAAATGAGCAACAAATGAGCACAAACAAGAATGTAAAGAATAAAGAGAATGAAAAGAATGATGAGAAAGATAGTTGTTGTTCGGATGATATCGAATCAATCTTTGGACTGAATGAAAAACAGGATCCCGTTCCTGATACTTCAGATACGGACTCTGAACCAATGATTTCAGTTCACGAATATCGACAGAAGGTTGCTTATAAGTATCTTAGTCGCAGAGGCAAAGGCTTCTACCTTACGAAGATAGACGAGGATGAGGTAGATAGTTACATTGTCGAACGCATACCGTTACGAGTAGTGCTGCAAGGCATAGATTATTCCTTTGACAACTTCAAGCCAAAGCACAACCGCGATGAGATTAAAAGCTTGAAATACTGTTCCCCAGTCATATTTTCTCTTTACGCCCAGCAAGGTACCGTTCCCGCTGCAGAGGCGTCGGGTGCCGTCCCGGAGGTGGATGCCGTTCCGCCCGGAGAGAAAGGCAAGGAGAACGTAATAGATTTGCTTGAGCAACTCAAGAAAATGCGAGGTGATACCGGTTGAAAGATATGGGCGCGGTCTTAGGTGAAGCTAAGGTAATCCCGCCGAATTACAAAGAACGTCTGGCGCGTATGGAAGCAGAACTTGAGCATCACCCGGATATAGTTGCGCTCAAGGAAAAGTTTCCTGATTGCGACCTAAAGAAGAGCAAGAAAAGCGAGCTATATAACTATACCCGTAATTGTGATAATTGCCGGGCTTGTACGGGGCTGGATACCTGCCAAAACGAGTTTCCTGGGCATAGGTTGGTGCCAGATTCGGATCCGCCGTACCTGGAACTGCTCAACTTCCGGCTGCTGCCGTGCCATTTACAACAGGCTTTAAACAAGCAGCAGAAAATAAAACACATGATTAAAAGCCATCATATGCCAGCATCAATAACAGAATCATCGTTTGAACAATTGGACGTCGATCCGCAGCGGCAGGCAGCCATAACAGAATGTATGAAATACTGCTTGGATTTTAAAGAGGGTGAAACGGTCAAAGGCCTGTATCTTTACGGGGGCATGGGGATCGGGAAAACGAAAATCATTGGAGCAGTCGCCCATGAGTTGGCTAACCGTAGTGTAGCGGTCGCAATGGTGTATGTCCCGGATTTTCTGGAAGAAGTGAAAGGTGCTATATCGACCAATACAGTCAGCGAGAAGTTGGATGCAATACGAGATGTGGATGTACTGATACTGGACGACATTGGGGCCGAGCCGTTGACGACTTGGACAAGGGATGAAGTGTTAGGGCCAGTACTGCAGCGGCGTATGGAGCAAAAGCCTACGCTATATACTTCGAACCTCACAATGACCGAGCTGGAAAGGCACCTTAGCAACGTGAAGGACTTCGACAAGATGGAACCGCAGCAGCACAAGAAGAAGGCGGCACGGATTATGGAACGGATCGAACCGTGGGTAAAGTTGATTCATGTAAACGGACGGAATAGGAGGAGAAATCCATGAAAACTTGCACTATTTGCGGCGGTAGTAAGGTGGTTATCAAGCGCATAGGGGCAATGACGCAGTTCGGACCGTGCCCCAATTGCAAAGAGGGTTCGAGATGATAGACGGATTCGCGTACAAGTCAGGAAAGAAGCCTGTGCCTCGCAGAGATCCCGAGAGGGACGACAGAGACCGGAAGGCGAGTGACGTTGTAGAGCGGCAAATGACGCCAGAGGAACGGGAGCGGATGGAAAAGATCGGCCCATACCGGGATCGCGATGGTCAGAAGCGCCGGCCCAGCCCGTATCCGGGAAGGTGGTAGAGATGGCATATATCGCATGTGACGACATGGATTTTATGTGGGAACAAAGGGATCTTGAAGTATTCCGGCAGATGTGGAAAGAAGGCTTTTGTGTAACGGATATTGCCCGTGCGTTCGCCCGGGATGCAGACGAAATAGGGCTATTGGTAATGGACCAGAAACGGAAAGGACATATCAGAAACCGCCCAGGAGGAGCATTAGGGAGGAGGATGCCAGATGGAATACGGTAACCGCGGTATGGCGTTTGAAGAGTTAATTGAATATTCTAATCGGTTGTATGAGAGTCAGGGGCTTGCTGTAATCAACAAGCGGCCGACTCCGGTCAAGGTAACCCGCAGCCAGGGGAGCCGGGTAATATCAGGGTTTTTCGAAAAGCAATCAACGGTTGACTTTGACGGCGTATATCGAGGGCGGGCGATAGTGTTCGAGGCGAAATCTACCAAAAATCCTACTAGATTTGACTTGTGCAAGCTTCCCGATCATCAATACGAACATTTGGAAAAGTGTCATAAGAATGGGGCCGTAGCCTTTGTACTTGTCAGTTTTGAAAAACAGAAGAAAGAATATCTACTCCCATACACGGCGCTACGGCCATACTGGACGGAATACAAGAAGCCTGTCGGCAAGCGTAGCATGAGTATTTTGGATTTCGACGTCCATGCGTATGAGGTGGATGCAGGGCGGGTGCCGCTGGATTACTGTACTCTCTCAGAATAGATGACAAAGATTAGATGACAAAAAACGAACCGAGAAAACGAGGGAAAGCCCGGTACTACAAGGGATTTGACGGGATTATCATAGTTTCGCGGTGACAGAAATGATGAGAATGTAAGAGGAAATTATAAAAACCAGAATTTTTAATAGAAAAAGCGTGAATCCCTTGCGTATCAAGGCTTTCACGCTTTTTTCTGTTTTTTAGCCATTGCTTCACAACCAAACTGGTCTCAAAAAGAGATCCCACGTTTTAACGGCGCGTTAATCAACATTAATCGGAAGTATTACAAATCGCAAAAGTCCATGTGTATCAAGGTAAATCATGATTAACGATCGTCATCGTTGCGTTATTAAGGGATGAAATATGAACGAAAAACGGCTAAAAACTTTAGTGGAGCAAAGGGACATTTCGGAACAAATTGAAAAAACCTGTCCCATTGCAGTTGTGGCGCGGGATTCCGGATTTTTTTAAACTGGGAAACTTTATCGCTTCAATGGGACAAAGAAACGACCATAAACAGACTATAATATGGGAATTCAAAACAACTCATCACGGAGGATTGTTTTTCCTATATTGCCTGGAATTCGATAGATGAACTTCCCTACAATTTTAACTTTTTCAGTCGGAAGGGATCGTTCTGGATAATCTGCATTTGATGACAAGAGAACGACTCGATCCCCTGCATTATAGATACGTTTTAAAGTGATTTCCTCGTCGTTAATCCTCAATAATGCAATTTCGTTGCATTCTACAATTGGCTGCTGCTGGATGACAACATAGTCCCCATTTTCAATGCCATCGCCAGTCATGCTATCGCCATCAACTTCCATAACAAAGCAAGTCCCCTTCGTGTATTTGCTTGGAACAGGCATATAGCCAAGAATGAACTCATAGTAGTTTTTTTCGATACCCGCCGCTGTCTTACCGACCAATGGTACAGCGTGAGCATCCTCCTCGATTTCACTCGTTCCATACTCTACCTTTTCTTCTTTAATACGGGCAGCGGCTAATTCGTCGTTCTTTGAAATAGCAGTTTTCTTGCTACAGGTATCCTTCTCTTTCTTAAAGCGCAGAAATTCTATATATTCTTTAACTTTTTCTTTCTCCTCCTCGGACAACTCTGAAAAATGGGAAGTAGTTTCCCACTTATCGGCAAAAAAAATAGGCGACTCCTGTTGCTCAATCTTAGGTGTCGGCCTTTCCTTCCCGGTTAGAATCCAATCTGCAGAAACCTCAAAAAAGGTCGATACTGCGATCAGGCCATCTGAAGAGGGATTCTTGTTACCGTTTTCCCAGTCACTGATTTGCCCAGAAGAAACTTTGATGCCAGTAGTTTCGGTGATGTGTGCAGCTAAGGCCTTCATTGAAAGGTTCTTCTGCTCTCTTAAATACCTAATCCTGCTCCCTATTGTGATCATAACAACAATCACGCTCCCAATTGTGATTATATTACTCACATATATGATCATATGTATTGACATTGCTCACATATGTGATTATTATTGAATTATGGGTGGTAGATACCCAAGAAAAGTATATCTCTTTTGTGAGCAGATGGCTACGTCTAATATTGTCGGAAAAGGAAGGGGATAGGATGGCGCGGAAAAGGCCAATCACAGCACTAGGATGGGAAATCAAGAAGAGATTGGCTGAACTTCAACTGGATCAGAGGGAGTTTTGCCGGCTTCACAACATCCCAGAGAATCGCTTGGGAGACATCATAACGGGGACGCGCAAGGCCGTAAAACATCGTGAAAAAATCCAACAATTGCTAGGTATCGGCAACTACCCTGAAAAGAAAGCAGAGTAACCTTTCGAAATGACATTTTTCATGGAAAGGGGGTGTAACCACGATGAAAGGAAAGCCTGAATTGGACATGTTAGTCAACGAGCGCCCTATCGATATTGGCTATCGCTCGCAGCTTATTCATGGTGCACCGAGCGAAATCCAAAATGATCTAGCGATAGAGAAAATGATTGCCCAGAGAAGTATTCTTGTTTCATAAATCTATACGTTGGAGGAAGAGGCGAAGAGAGCCATCATCGAGAGAGAACGCTGGAATGCTAGATTTAATACCATGTTCATTGATTTAAGGACACTTTATGAACGACATAACCAACTGATTGAGCAGATTGGAGAAAAACGGCGTGAGGTGGATGAGTCGGAAAAGCAAGAAACGGAATAGGTGGAGGGGTTTCCATGATTCGACATCAAGAAAAAAGAGGAACGACCCACCCCTAAGTGAGTCGCTCCTCAAATCGAATCATTATCCAGAAGATTCCCCTCCACTATAGCACATTTGCATTCAGTTTGGGAAGGAGGAGACCGATTGGCGGAATCGTATATCTCACTTGAGGAAGCTGCAAAATTTGAGGGTGTAAGTTACGACATCATTAAGAAGAAGATCCAAAGAAATCCTGAAGAGTTTAAGACGAAGACTGATCAGTCCCAAAACGGTGGAAAGCCTCGGATTCTTGTCTCTCTGGTTTCGTTAAGCAAAAAGGCTAGAATGGCGTACAAAAAAGCTGTAGGCATCGATGGCGCGGACGTAATTATCAGTCAGCGCGCGAAAACAGAAGAAACCCCGTGGTACATCTACACCGATCTTGCTGAATACATCGAAAAGAACAGCAAAACGTACTACGAAGCTGTTGAGTTATCGAAAGTCATCCACGAATTTTTGAACTATGGTGACCGTGACCGTACCGAATTCGCAGATAGTTTTGCCAAAGCACATTGTATGAGTCAACGAACACTTTACCGGCATTCTCAAAGCTATCTTGAAGCAAGTGCCTGGGCAATGAAAATGAACAAACAAGACGGAAAGAACTATGACTTTTTCAAGGTGTTAGCTCTTTGTCGCAAGCCTAAGCAGAAGAATACTTTTCCTTCGCTTACATCCGAGGTCAGGGCATTTATAGAAAACCTGTGGTTTGAACCAGCATTCGCAAGCAACAACGGAACGATCGAAATGTTATACGGAAAACTCATGAAGATAGGATCAATGAACTGTTGGGACATCCCATCATACCCGACAGTCGCCCGCTATATTGGATATTTGATGGATGTAAAGCGCGGCAAGAATGCTCGGTTACTAGCCGAAAAAGGGATGCGCGAATTTAAAAATCAGCGAATGGTAAAAGCATCACGCAACATTAAGGCATTGCCAGTTATGGGGCTTGTGCAGGGTGACGAGCATACATTCGATGTCTGGGTGAAATATACACACCCGAACGGCAAATCAAAAGCTGTAAAACCACAGTTGGTGGCGTGGCTAGACACGCGAAGCCGCTGCATCGTAGGTGATGTAATTTGTGTTAGGGCAAATTCGCAAGTGCTGAAGCAATCGCTACTCAATATGTTGTACAACGATATCGGCGGAGTTCCTGAGTGGTTGCTAATCGACAACGGGAAAGATTACACGGCTGAAGCAATGACTGGACGCAAACGCAATGAGCGAGTCAGCTTCGACAGTGAAACAAAAGGCTTCTATCGTAGCATTGGCATCCAGGATGACATGCGAAGCCTTCCATATCAACCGTGGTCAAAGGCGCAAGTTGAACGCTTCTTCGGTACTCTGATCAGCAAGTTTGAAAAATGGCTCGGTAGCTATACGGGTACGCTCACAGGTTCCAAGACGGCGGCAAAGGTCAATAAGGATATTCCGAAGATGCTGGAACGGGATGAACTGCTGACACTCGATGAGTTCTATGCCCTCTGGTGCGAGTGGCGCGACGAGTATCACCGCTCATATCACAGTGGCCTGAAGGAACAAGGCGACAAGTGGCATACGCCTCTTGAAGTGTTCCAGCAAGCAGAACGTTATGAGAAAGCGCCGCCACCGAAGTCATACGCAACCATCTTGATGATGAAAGCTGAGCGTGTGCTGGTTCGGAACATCGGAATTAAGAAGTTCGGTTATGAATATCGCGCTGATGAGCTCTGTCATTATATCGGTGACAAGGTAGATATCAAATGGGATCAGAACGATGTGACCAAGCTCTATGTATATACAACGGATGGGGACAAAATTTGCGAAGCATACAGCCAAGAATTATTGCTCATTGCCCCGAAGATGCCTCAAAAGGCACTGGAAGATCACTTGAAGATGCAGAAGCGTCAGCTACGGCAGACAAAGGACGAACTGGCGTACTACACAACGCCGCTTGAAGAACGCGATCCGCAATATCAGGGCTATGGCAATGATGTGGCTGGTTTTATCTTCAAGAACGATACTCCAACGCAGAAGCAAGGCTCTTCGAAGCTGGTCGCATTACCGGATGACAAACAGTTCAAGGACGAACTTCGTTCTCGAAAGACGATAAAGGCAAGTAGTAACGAAACAGACGACTTCCTACAGAAGCAAGCGGAGAAAGCCCTCGCAGAGCTTCGCAAACTTGGTTAATGAGGAGGAATTAAAGTGGCAGCCGCAGCACTCTATTCAATTCAAGGCGAAACACCGACAACCTTGGCGATACAACTAAAGGGCATGATGGATAAAAACGGGATGACAATCACGGAACTGGCTAGAGAAATCAATTACTCCCGTCCAGCACTCTCACAATATATCAATGGGAAGTACCCTTCTGATCCGACTGACATCGAACAAGCAATATCAAGCTTCATATCTTCCCGTGGTGGAGAAGTAGCAGCAACTAGTGAACGGACAATCATGACACTGTCAAAGCCCCAATTCGTCGAGAGCCGGGACGCTACAGCTATCATAGGAGCGTGTCAGTCCTGTCAATCCTTCACTGCTCTAGGTATCATCGTAGGGAAATCAGGATACGGAAAAACGCATACGCTCAAGTATTATGCTCGTTCCCCGAAGGTTGCTTATATCGAATGCGACGACACAATGGGACAACGCGATCTGGTCAAAGCTATCGAAAAGGCTCTCGGATTACCCAATGGATACGGATCAATCTGGGAGCGTGTAAACGGCATTCGTGAATTTTTTAATTGCAATCCTGGATACTTGCTCATCATTGATGAGGCGGACAAACTGGTCAGCAAATACAGTCAAAAGAAGATGGAAATATTGCGCGGTATATTCGATCAATCCGATGTTGGAATGATCATTGCCGGGGAGCCAAAGCTGAAAGCACTAATCAAGGGATTTATAAATCGGTTTGCGAACCGTGTTGACTTCTACGTTGCTCTGAAAGGGCTATCGTCCAACGAGGTACGCAAATATCTCGGAAACTTCAATATTGAGGAAGATGCTGTTCAAGAGCTTGTAACCCGGGCGACTAACAATAAGAACGGATGTTTCCGATTACTCGACCGGACAGTAAACAACATTCTTCGAGTATTGAATATGCGGAATTCCGAACCTTCTGGTGAAGCATCTGCTCCCCTGATTACTTCGGAGATAATCACCCAGGCTAGCAATATGATGATGCTGTAGGAGGTACAGATGATGAAAAGATATTCGAACCCATCCGATCCTGTCGTTCGCTTGTTCAGTCTGCTGCAACATGTATGCTTGCCCATTCCGGTGACACCAGCAGCAATTGTATCTGGTCTCACTGAAGAGGAAGTTCACATCACATTGAATGATTCGCCAGATTATAACATCCATAGTAAATACATTCATGCAAGACCTTCCTACCAAAAGGCATTAGCTGACATGAGAGATGAGCTGGGGGAAACGATGACGCTAGAAGAAGTGAATCGCCTCTATCACGAATTGCATTATGGATTCCTTATCTCTGATGGCAAATTTATCAGTACATTCCATGAAGTACAGCATGATGCAGCAGTTTCATGAGTTGGTGTAGCATCGCCCTGGCTTAAACCGGGGCGTCAATTACATATACAAGGAGGAACGCAAATGAAAGAATTCAGCAAGAGATTAAGCAAGAGCGGTTCTATCACGTTCCCGGCAGCGCTTCGCAGGGAATACGGGCTGTCAGATGGTGAAAAATTTAGTATCACGGTTGATGGTGAAGACGGAACCATCTTGCTTCAGCGAACACACGGGAATTGTATGTTCTGTAGGTCTGACAAGGAACTGATTGTTTTCTATGGTCGCTTCATCTGCTCCTGCTGTGTAGAAAACATGGATGTAGATGTCTCAGAACGAAGATTTGCGAATGCTTTTGAAGGAGCTGCTTCTGAATGAGCTCAACACTTGCACAGAAAGTTGACGAGGCAATCGCCCTGGAACAACAGATGAAGAAATGCAAGAAACGGATGGATTCCATCAAGGCAGAACTCACCACAGCGGCGTATGCGGAGATGGACAACAAGAACCTTTCCTTCTTCCAGATCACTGGCACGAGCGGCCGTTTCAACGTTGTGTACAAGGAAAAGTTCGAAGTTGACAACTATGACAACCTCATTGACGTTCTCGGCGAGGTCGCTCTATCAAAGGTCAGCCGCAAGCAAGCGGTCAAGTATGAAACAGATTTACGTTTCAAGGCGGCTCTCATTGCTCTCTACAAGGCTGAATACACAACGGGCGTTACTATCGAGAGCATCCTCAGTGGGCTTGGGCTCGGTGAGGATGTAATCAAAGCATTGAAGAAGAAGCTCAAAGGTGAATACCTGAAGGACAAGCAGCTCCTGGAGAGTGTGGGTGTAACTGGTGAGCTTGAAGAAGAACTTGATGCAATCAGAATGGTTAAGAATGGCGAGCTTGTTGAGCGTTTCTTTGGTCAACTATCCAAGGAACAAATCGACATCATCAGGAACGCGGTATATGTGGAAGACAGCATCAGTGTGGGGCTAGAGATCAACAAAGATACGTGAGGAGACGGACACTCATGGATAAGATCACCTATCCGCAGATGAAGAACATATTTGGGCTTGCCAAGCAAGCCCAAATCAATAATGACGAGCTGCATGATCTGGTTCACTCGGTAACAGGCTCAAATAGCATTAAGGCATTAAGTAAAGCGCAAGGAATCAAAGTAATTGACAGACTGAATCAACTACTCGGTAAATCTAAGCCATCTACACGAGCGACCCCTAACCAGATATGGCAAATCAACAAGCTGGCGAAAGAGTTAGGGTGGAACAATGATCCTCGTAGGCTTCGCGGATTCTTGGAGAAGCAGCAAGGCGTTAGCCATACCAGCTATCTTTCCCCCACCCAAGCAAGTAATGTCATCGAATCATTGAAGGCCATAAAACGGCGAACAATGGAAGGAGGTCGTAGAAGCCATGGAACATCATGAGCGGTATTCTCCAGCTCAACAGGAAACCATTGAAGCTTATTGGGATACGATCCGATGGACACGAACAACAGGGAAGATTTCTGATGGAATCAAGCAGCGCGAATATGAGTATTGGGCGAAGTATGAACCTACCCTTGTCATTAGGGCGCTATCCATCCACATGGAAAAGTATCCAAATATCAAGGAGAACTACACGCGGGGCATCCTCCGTAATCTCCTGAAAGGTGGTGCTGTTCATGCAGAAATCGAAAGAGAGCGTAGCCGATCTGTTCAGAAGCCTTCAAGCAGCCAGGGCAAACGCGATATCAGCGCCGAAGAAGCCTTCCGCAGAAGACTCTCTGGCCTATGATTGCCTAAAGTGTCGAGACGAGGGTGTTATATTAGTGCCTAAACGCAATGTGGCTTATCAATGCGAATGTATGAAGTCTAAGAAACTAAAACGGATCATGAAAACTACCAACATGAGTGAAGATGCCTTGCTCAAAACATTTGACAATTTTAATTTAGAAGGCTTGGATTCTCGTATTGTCGCTGCATATGAACTGGCGCGTGAATATTCTGATGGACTGATTGCACGAGTTCTAAAGGGAAAGGATTTAAAAGGAGTTCCTTGGTTGGGGATACTAGGGACTCCTGGCAGTGGCAAGACGCACCTAATAACTGCAACAGTTGCGCCATTGATCGAACACGGTATACATCCCCTTTTCTTTAATTGGGTACAGTCGTTTACAGAATGGTTTTCTCATTACAACGACCCAGAAAGTTCTTATATGATCGAGGAAATTCGGCAAAATATATACAATTGTGACCTGCTGGTTGTAGATGACATTTGCAAGGAAAGCCAGAAAGACACCTGGATTCGGGAGTTTTACGGCATCGTTGATTACCGTTATCGAAAGCAACTCCCTATCGTCTACACGAGCGAATATTTCGCAGAACTGATCGGGTTTCTGTCAAAGGCGACAGCTGGACGGCTATTTGAGCGTACTGTTAGCCTTAGAGGAAAGAAGTTTCTGGGCAAGATGTTGTTAAATGAGGGCGAAGACCCACTTGCCTTGGATTACCGATTTAAGGATTTCTGAAAGGTAGGCGCTTACTATGGTTGACTACAAAAAAGTTCATGCTTACACCCTGACTCCAGAACAACTAGAAGCGGAGCGTAAGCGACTCGACGCAATGAAGCCTAGACACTATAGAGGAAATGACGTTGCTATTCTTGCGCCTCAAATCGGATACAACGGTAAGTATCTTAAAAAGGGCGGCGAATGGTACAGATAGACTAATCATGTCGTTATTATCAAGAAAAGTGGCAAAGGAGAAGCGAATGACAAAGCGTAAACCGAAGCCAGTACCAGTGTTAATTGCAGCCCCACCCGATCCGAATCGATGCTTCGTCCACTTCTCCAAGGCATTTCCTACTGCTGGTACTATGGCGGTTAGCTTGGAGAGTCTAGCGAATCAACTTCGCAAGCAGCCGATGGATAGAAAGGTATCCTCGATCCAATTGCATCGGCATATTTTTGAGATCAACTTTGAGGAGGTGGAAAAATGAAGCCAACAAGCAGTATGACAATTGAAGACTGGAAAACCGTTGAAAAGAACTTGAGACATCTGCACTACCCTGTGGAATTAAATTGTGATGGTTACCCAGTAACATTGGTTCTTGAGAGGGTTACCCCGTTCAAGAACGGCATTGCAGTGTATATCGATGGAACTGTTAAGGGCTCATGGATAATTGATGATTGCGAAGAACGACGCAGATTCATGCGGCCTATCACGAAGCAACTTTTCACTAGAAAACAACTAGAAAGTGCTAAAAAAGTAAGCAAGAAATATTACAGGGACGCAGCAGCACAGAAATATACCTATCATGATCATCGTTGGTATTCTTTTGGTTCGTTAAAGAGACATTTGATCAAGAACAATGAAGTAATAGAGATTACAAGCCGTAAAGGAAGTGTCGCAGGATGATCTATCGTAAGGATCACATCCCGAAAAATACAATGAAGAATCGTCGCCCTGGATACCCAATGGACGCGACAACGATTACCATACACAACACTGGAAATTCAACAAGCAGCGCTGCAAATGAACGCGGTTGGTTGACAAATCCTGAGAATGATCGCGTAGCTTCTTTTCACATCGCAATCGACGAAAATGAAGCAGTAGAATGCATTCAATTGACTGAAAATGCATGGCATGCAGGAGATGGCAGCACCATGAAATCCGGCAATAGGACGAGTATCGGAATTGAAATATGCGAGTCGGGGAATTACCAGAAGACTCTTAACAATGCTGCGCAGCTCGTTGCCCACATGCTACAAGAACGTGGATGGGGTGTTGAACGATTAAGGCGTCACTTTGATTGGTCTGGAAAGATATGCCCAAGGCTCATGTACGATGGCGGTAAGTGGACAGGATGGTACTCATTCATTGAAATGGTCAAATCGAACCTCAAATCTGAAACGAGAAAGGATGAAGAACCGATGACAAGAGAAGAAAAAGCTGAGTTTGACAAGCTGAAGAAAACAGTTGAGGAACAAAGCAAACGTCTGAAGGACTTAGTGGAACAAATTGATCCTCCAACATGGGCAAAGGAAGCAGCAGCCTACTACGAAAAGGAAATGTCAACGTTGAAAGGCAGTTATGATTTTTGGCGACTGCTAACTATCCAATACCGGAAGGAAAAAGGGCATTCAGCATAATGAGCATTGACATTTTTGATTATCTGCTATAATTAGGAGGTGATCCGCCGGATGGAATGGCTCGATGAGCTAACGCCAGATATGCTGCCCATGCCATACCGTAAGTATGCTGAATGGATAGGATTAGATAACCTAATTACGCTGGCCAGCAAGGCCGGAGGGGATCATGTGTACATCCCCACATTGGATTTCTTCTTCCGCCGGGTACGTGACAGGCGGATCATTCAAGAGTATGATGGATATAACCATCGAGAGATCGCACAGAAGTATGAACTGAGTGAACGTAGAGTGAGAGAAATTTGTGACGGCATCCTTCCAGTTTCTCCACGGAGGGATGAGAATCAACTCCAACTTTTCGATGATGACGAGCTAAAATGAGGGGCGAAAAATCGGGGAATCCCTTCCAGACATGCAAGAAAACACTTGGTAATCTACCAGTAGAGGCTTATGCCCTACTGGTTTTTTTATTGCCTAAAAAGGAGGCTCTTACATGATGCAAGATGCAATTAACGAGATGTTATTGAATGTGGCGCTGGCGGGCCTGACTCTACTGTCTTCATTTGCGATTTACTACATACGCCGGGCTAGCGCCAAGCTGTCGGCAGAGACGGCGAAAATTGATGCGGATGCGCAACGTGCGCTGGTTCAGGCAGCTATTGAACGATTGGATGATGTTGCGACCAAGACCGTCCACCAAATTGAACAGACCGTCGCCAGTCATTTACGGGAGTCTGTCAAGGAAGGATGGTCACCCAGAGAAGAATTAATGGAACTTGCCCCTCAAGCGTATTCGGAAATTGTCCGCCAGCTCAAGCCCGAATACATGCGGGCCCTACATGACACCCTGGGCGACGCAGAGGGGTACATCATGAGCACGATTGAATCCAAGGTGCTGGAGCTCAAGGAGCGTGCTGGCTAGTGGAGTGGAATTGGATCATACAGACGGCGACGATGCTAGGCATCGGAGCAATTGGTTACTTTTTAAAAACGACGATGGCAGAACTCAAAACGCAAATCAATAAAAACGCTCAAGATGTGGATGAATTGAAAAAAGAATTGGATGACTTACGTTCCGATCTCCCGTTCATCTACACGACCCGGGAGGATTTCATTAGAACGATGAACAACGTCGACAAGAAGCTCGACAAAATACACGATAGCATGCTGGGAGGACAGAGGTAGATGGATGAACAAACCTATCACGGTGTGCAACATAATAAAGCGGTTCGGGGCTATATCATGCGCTCGCTCGCAAAAGGACATAACAATTCGCTCCTATGCAGGCAATTGGTCAATGTCATGGTCAACGATGGCGTAATCATCAGCCCGGATATCTCCAAGCATCTGGATTACTTATTCAAGAAGGGCTACATCGAATATTCGAATGAGCGTGTGAATTCGTACAATGCTTATGCCAATGATGCCGTAATCCGGCTAACGGTAAAGGGCATCGATTTACTGGAGGGCTCAACTCCGGATGATCCGGGAGTCGCCATCTAATGAGCGGCAAACGAAGAAACCGCACGCGCTCTAAAGTTGACGACCTGCCTTTGCATATCAAGGATCAGGTCGACGCGATGCTTCTTGATACACGGTACACCTACTGGGAGATATCAGAGTATCTGGAGGCCCAGGGATTCGAGGTATCCAAGAGTTCCATTGGTCGCTATGCGCTCCGAGTCGGGAACGCGACGCAGCGGCTTATGGAGGCGCAAGAACAGACAAAGGCGCTAGTCGAGATGATCCGGAAAAATCCGGACGTCGATTACACCGAAGGCGGCCTACAAATTATGGCCGGAGAGCTGACGAAGAAGATGGCGCAAGCACAGGAAGAATGGGACTACATGCCGCTGGATAAGGCGGCCCGCGTTATGGTCGCGCTCTCCAGAACAAAGGTCTATAAAGACCGCGTCCGCCAGGACATGCAGAAGAAGATCGAACTAGCATTCCAAGGGATGGAGGCAGAACTCATGGCAGCCATCAAGGCCGATCCTCAACTTGCCGGAGAACTGAAGGCGGTACTGCAAAAAGCGAAGGAAAAGATGATGGCCGATGATTAACCTGGACGAGTACCTCCGGCAACTGGAGGATGAGGCAGACAAAGAAGAACTACTCAGTCTGGAGTATCAGAAGCAGCTCTTTGAAAACTACGTCATGCGTAATGAGCAGCACCGCGAATACCGGGAAACGTTGCTAAGGGAGTACCAAAGCGGCGCAGAACTGACAGGCCCGGATGGCTTGCGCAAGAAGCTAGGAGCCATTGACCTGGGGTATTTCGGGCGGGCTTATCTGCCCCACTACTTCGTCAGGGAATCGCCGCAATTTCACGAAGAGCTGGATAGTATATGGACTCAAGGAGTCATGAAGGGCCTGAACCCTTTGCCGGATGGGAAGAAGATATCAAGGGCGAAAGGCTGCCGCCGTGCTACAGCCGCCTCACGTGGGCATGCGAAGTCGACAAACTTCACCTTTAAGGACACTTTGCACTCGGTGGTATATGAGTACAAACATTACCCGATCATCCTCTCTGATAGTTCCGACCAGGCAGAAGGATTCCTCACG
>CALYLO010000004.1 GCA_944800085.1 Paenibacillus melissococcoides
AATGATTGTGTTCCAAATAACAGTTCCCCAGCAGATGAAGATGACTACGGCAGACTTTTCGTTACAAAATACAATGGCAGTCTATTAAGCGTAAATGATAAACCTATAAATGTAGAAAATTGGGGTTTTAGTGATGTTACTCGCATTTTCACATCTAATGCTTATATTTCAGTGCACAATAATGAAAGTGGATGGGGAGGAAATTACAATCCGGAACCCGACGAGATTAAGGCGTATTTTAACGGTTGGAGGATGTACCAAGAAGGGAGCCGCGAAACTCCATATACAAGTGGTAAAAAGCAATGGTTTAAGATAAATAAGCCAAGCGATCCAAGTGTAGCTGACACGCCAACAACGTCATATCCGGAATGGACGCCTTACCGCCTCCAATACCTGAAGGCGAAGCCAACCGTCGAGCCCGTCAGGAATTACGAGTTGGGCGCGACACTCTCCGCAGGCTCTAACATGGTCGAGGTCGGCAGCGGTATTGTGATCCGGGAACGGGCGAATCCAGCGCCCGGTGTTAGCGATGAAGGAAATATTAACAATGCATATCTGCCTGCAACGATGCTCCGACACAGGACACATGTAGCTAGTGCAATAGTTTATAAAAATAACGCAATTGACAGGGCGTGGATCGCGAAGGGCGACAATGTTTTACAAACTGAACCTAGTTATTACGACCCAACCGCAATCTACCACGTCACCTATACGATGCTTCATCCAACTCTTGCGCCTCCAATCAGCGGCACCGTGGCGGCCAACCTGCGTGGGACTGTGTCGGACTTGGTGAAGGATGTAGGTGACATCGGGCGGCGGCTGTCGGTGGTGGAGACGCAGAAGGCGGAGAAGGATGCGCCACCTCCTCTGCGGATTAAACCTACATTATTGAATGGGTGGGTAGATTATGGATCGCCTTTTGAACATTCGTTCTACTATAAGGATGATTCGAATGTTGTTTCGATTGAGGGCTTGATAGGTAGGGGAACGGCAGCGTTGGGTACATCTTTGTTTATACTTCCAACAGGGTTTAGACCTGACAAATCGCTTATTTTCCCTGTGCTTGGATGGGTAACAGGTGTAGGCGAGGCTCTTGTCCGCATTGACGTGGATCCAACGGGGATTGTAAAGATTGGCTCGCCTAATGCAAAAAATGATTATCTCTCATTGCAAGGTATATCGTTCCTTGCAAATAAATAAGGAGGCACGACATGAAAGAAGCAATCATAACCGACCTATCCGGTCGCTACATCGAACCGACGCTCGTTGCGGACTCCGTGACGGGCGTTTTTGATCGGCGGGAACCGGTTGAACCGGACGAACCCGGCAGCCTTCCGCAGTCTGAACCGGAGCAGCGTGACGACGAGCAGCCTGACGAACCGGAAACGGTACTCGTAGGCTACACCGTAGCTGTGCCGATGCCTGACGGGCTGTATCAGCCTATATTCGATGTCGAGGGCTACAGAGCAGCGCAGGAGGCTTATGAGGCTGCATACGCCGAATACATGGCCGTGCTGGCCGAGCATGACCCGGAGAGCGACGATCCGCTGCCGGAGCCGCCGCAACCCGTGGACGGCCCAAGCTTCTGGCGGAACGGACTCACGGACGAGGAAATCGAAGCGCTGAATCCGGATCCGCAGCCGTCACAGACCGACGCGCTGGGCCAAGAATTGACGCAAATGAAAATCAGGAATATCCAGCAGCAGAGCGTCATTGATGACCTTGGCAGAATGTTGACCCAATCGCGGCTGGACAGCATGCAGAAAAAGCAGACTATCGACAGCCTGGGTGCGGAATTGACGAATGCTAAACTTGAAATTATTGAATTTAAAGGAGGGCAAACGGAATGAATTTCTGGAAACTTGCTTTTGATTGTGAATGGATCGACGCAGAGGGGCTATGCGCAGCCGTTAAGACGGAGGCCAACCGATTCGGGGAAATCACGCCGGAAGAGTACGAGAAGATTACTGGGATAAAATTTCCGACACAGGAATAAGCGCCACGCCATAGAGCAGGCGCTTTATTTATGCCCTCGGGATACCCGGGGGCTATTTCATATGTCAATAGGGGGATAAACTCATGGAAAGATGGGATTTGCTAATTAAGTGGGGAGCCGCCGCCGTTGGCGGGTTTACATCATTCTTTTATGGAGGGTGGAGCTCGCTTCTGACTGCTTTGGCCGTTGTTGTTACTGTTGACTACATCACAGGATTTGCGGCGGCATATAAAGAAGGTCGCGACAACCCAACAGATTCAAGCAAGGGTTTGAGCAGCGAAGTAGGTTTTTGGGGGCTCGCTAAAAAAGGACTAATGTTCTTGATCGTAGGGCTCGCCCATCATGTTGATTTGATTTTAGGCACGAACGCAATTATGTCTGGAGCAATTTACTTTTTCATTGCAAATGAATTGCTTTCAATTACAGAGAATCTTGGCCGCGTCGGAATGAACATGCCTAGTCAATTGAAAGATGTTATTGCTGTTTTGAAAGGAAAGGGCGGCGAGAAAAATGTATGACTGGGGAAAGCATGGATACCGTGTGACAAGCCCTTTCGGGCCGCGAAAAGATCCTATTGATGGCAAACAAAAAGAACATACCGGCATCGACTTGGTGAAGGCGCATAAAGCGCCTATTTTTGCGTTTATGGGCGGGGAAGTGGTCCATGCCCGAGAAGGACGAGCGGGAACAGGCTTCGGTAATTTTGGTATTGTAGTCGCCATTAGGGACGGGCGCGGCGCACTGCACTGTTACGCGCATCTGGATTCCTGCACCGTGAAGGTCGGTCAAAGAGTAGTAGCAGGACAGGAAGTCGGAAAGCAGGGGACAACAGGCCGCAGCACCGGCTCGCATTTGCATTATGAGGTACGGACCAAGGCAGCGCCTTCATTTGGTTACGGCATGCATACAGACCCCGGGGCGTACCTCTCAAAATATCAGGGACAAGGAAAGGATAAGGGGAGCATGAAGCAAACGGATTTCATTGCGAAGATTGCACCGGCAGCCGTGGAAGATATGAAGCGGACAGGGGTGCCCGCATCACTCACAATCGCCCAGGCTGCATTGGAAAGCGGCTGGGGAGAGAGCGGCCTGACGAAAAAAGCGAACAATCTATTCGGCATCAAGGGAAAGGGCCCGGCAGGCAGCGTAAATATGCCTACTACGGAGTACAGAACGGACCGAACACCTTATCAAATAGAAGCTGCTTTTCGGGCGTATCATAACTGGGCTGAGAGCATCGAAGATCATTCGAAACTCGTCCTTAACGGGACAAAGGACAAGCCGAAGCGTTATCACGGCGTATTGAACGCTGATTACAAAACAGCTTGCCGGGAAATCTGGCGTGGTGGATATGCGACCGATCCGAAGTATCCGCAGCTATTGATTGGCCTAATCGAACAATACGGACTAATGAAATACGATGAGCAGGGGAAGAAGGTTGTAATGGCCGGAATTGAAATCAACGGTAAAAAGATTGCCGAAGGGCCACTAGTCGATGGAACGGTTCTCGCTCCGATTCGGGCCGTAGGCGAAGCGCTTGGCGCCAAGATTGGCTGGAACCAGCAGAGCAAAACGGCATCAATCAATGGCGCGCCTGTGCCAGGTGAACTTATCGGCGGCAGCGCATACGCTCCTATCCGGGCGGTTGCTGATGCTGCCGGGGTCAAAGTTAAATGGGATGCAAAGGAACGAAAGGTCGGTATAACTACCACTTGATTGGAGACACTATTGGAGATTCCTTGCCTCCGAAAGAAGGGCCACGGTGATATACCGCGGCCCTTAGCGTTTTATTCGGGACGTAGTTCAGGATCGTCCAGATGATAATAAGGTCCCTCCCAATAATACCCGCATTCTTCGCATTCTCTACATACATACCAGCAGCCTAAGTCATCATCAAAGTGCCATTCCTCTTCCTTCCCTAAACAGTTGCAATTCGTCATTCTCAATACAACTCCTTGATTTCATGCTTATCTTCTAACGATTGTTCGGAATGCATTATCTAGCGTCCGAATCTCCGCGAGCAATCTCGAATCTGTAAGATCAGTCCATCCTAATATGTTACGGACTTGGCCGACGTAAAATGTATGAGCTTGTTGCATTAAATCAGACCCGTCAAGTTCAGAAACAAACGCACGGAACAAGAACACCCTTTCATACGGAGTCATTGCTCTCCTCCTCTCCCGCATACGCCCGCCGGCTTATTTTTTATTCCACCGCAACGCAATTACCAAAGCTGCAATAGTGAAAATGAATGCCAAAGTAATGAATGTCCAAGTAATGTATTCCATGGCTTGTCCATCCTCCCGCGTATTGTTGTGAGGCGAGGGTTCGTGTTAAGATTGGGGGAGGAGGCCGTTGTAGCGAACGGCCTCCCGTGGGTACTTAACGATTGCGCCGTCCGCGCCGTTTAGTGCCCTTTTTCTTTTTCTTACGGCCTTGAATCAAAATGAGTAATGCGGTAAAACTCTGGATGATTGCCGTAAGAAGCTGAACCCAATCTTTCACTTGCCCCCACCTCCCACGATAAACATTTTTCGTTTAACGTTTATCGTTAAATAGAGTATATAACGAATTTCGTTAAGAGTCAATACACTCTAACTTGATTCGTTAAACTTTTTTTGTTATGTTTAAAGTGTAGGAGGTGGAGGAAGTGATACGGCTAAAGTTGGACGAGATATTAAAACAACGGGATATATCAATGTACAAGCTCCACCAAATGACCGGAATCCGTCCTAACACGGTTAGCGACCTTGTAAACAACAAAGCAAAGCAATGGTCGCCTGAAGCATTAAATACGATATTTAAGGCGTTGGAACTCGAATCTATACACGATCTAATTGAATTTGTAGAAGACGAAAAGGAGCCCCGGGAGTAGTCCCGAGGCTTTTTCTTATATTCCCGACTGGCTTCATTTTCCGGGAATAAGTTGATAACTAAAGGGGAATACAGCATCTAATGGGGGTGCTGTATGATGACTCTACTATATAGGGTAAATAGATTATGACCCTTTTGACAGTATCACTCGATCCTAACGCGGATACGGGCTTGTTAACGACATCAGCGGAGCGAGTGTGGTTTTTATTATACGACAGTAGCAGCGACCGAATCATCGTGCATACCCCTAGAAGAGAATATTTTATGATTGGTACGCTTAAATACTGGGTGAATGCACTGAACGCTAGCGGCCATACATACGAAATTGTAGATCGTAACGTTATTGTCAACGTAAAAAACGTAACCTATATTGATGTAATAACTAGACATGCGCTTTTTTATGCACCGGGTGGTAAACCAAAGAAATGCACGATGTCACATTATTTGTGCGAAGAATTTGTAAAAAAATTTCCGGAGATCCCCAATAACATAAATTAAGCGCGAAGTCACTCGGATTTTGTCGATTTATGTATGAGCATATGAGAAAATTCGCAGGATGAACTGAAGTGTACATACTGCCGAAAATGTAGTACAAAATAGGTAGGTGGCGGCCGCTGCTAAGACAAATACGGCGAGGAGGGAAGTAGGGGAAGGTTAGATAAATTTAGGGCGTGTATAGATATATCTATACATTTCTCGGGAGGGACGCCTGCAAGGCGTTATAGAATCCATTCGTACATATCTTCTGCGTGACAGTTGAGCATGTACGAAATAAGGACAGCCACCTCATAAGGCATTGGTTCGCGGTTATTGGCCCAGTTGGATATTCTTTGTGGAGAATACCCTGACTTGCGGGCCAACTCAGCCTGGGTTGTGTTGGCTTCCTTAATACGGACTTTTAGCAGGCATCTCCCCCGAGTAATTCTAGCCACCTGAATCACCTATTTAAGGGAAGTGCTTTACATCCGCAATTATATCATTTTGAAAGTTGATTAGATAGATAGGACTATTGAATGGGAACATGCGTTCGGTATATAATCATGTTAACGGTAAACATCGAAAACTAGATATCAATATGTAGAGGGGCGGATGAGTTGATGGTAAGATGGGAAGCTGCATATAAACAAGTATATGAAGAGAATAAAATGCGACGAGAGGAAGAACTGGAAAGGTTTTTTATGCTCTTCAACATATTTTGCCATGAAGTTAGGCACGTTAGCCCTGATTTATTCGAAGCTGTACTCGAACTTGAAGAACTAATGAATGAAACATTTTAATACTACTCTTGTTATTCATAAGAAAGCCCCGGCGTTAGTCCCGGGGCTTTTCCTTTTGCCCACACTCCCCACATACCCACAGGTTACCCACAAAAACACTGTCAAACAACGCCCCCCTTTGTCCATCCATGACCACGAGGAAACCCCGAAAAACCGCGCTGTTACGGCATTTTGTCTTCGGATGTCCTCCGTTGTCCATACATCCGAAATATTTGCCGTATATTCCGAGCTGGAAGCAGATGCACCGCAGCGATCAGTGGCTGCAGTCAGCCGTTTATCAAGCTGCCGTCGCCGAGTGGGCGGATCGCCAGCTTCTGCACAGGCTGCCGTCCGGAAGGGAAGCCTCATGAACGATAGCACAGCAGTTCCTTCCGTCCAACAAGCGATGGATGAAGCGTATGCCTGGACCCGGCAGCGCGTTCGGGACAGCCTCGAATGGGGGGACCCCATTCCGGACGAAGCGTTTATGGGGAGAATTGAGCAGACGCTGTTCTCCAGCCCTCAAGCAGGACAATTCACGTCGGAGGCTTTGGAGCAGATCGTCAAGCGGGTCTATTACTCGTTCCGCGGTCTGGACGCCCTCCAGCCGCTGGTCGACGATCCGGACATTACGGAGATTATGATCAACAGCCATCAGGAGTGCTTCATCGAGCGCAAGGGGCGGGTCGAACGAGCGGAGATCGCCTTTGAGAACGAGGAGAAGCTGGAGGATGTCATTCAGGCGGTCGTGTCCCAGGTGAACCGGGTTGTTAACGAATCGTCCCCGATCGTGGATGCACGGCTGCCGGACGGCTCGCGGGTGCATGTTGTGCTGCCGCCGATCGCCCTCAAGGGGCCGACGGTTACCATTCGCAAATTCCCGGCCGATCCGATGAAGATGGACGAACTGATCCGGTTGGGCGCGTTGAGCGAGCAGGCTGCTTTGCTTCTGCAGACGCTGGTCGCCGCCAAGTTCAATATTTTCATCAGCGGGGGGACGGCTTCGGGCAAGACGACATTTCTCAATGCATTGTCGCAGTACATTCCTCACCAGGAACGGGTTATTACGATCGAGGATGCGGCCGAGCTCCAGATTCGGGCCGTTCCGAATCTGGTGTCCCTGGAGACGCGCAATGCCAATACGGAGGGAAAGGGGGCCGTCACGATGCGGGATTTGATCCGGGCTTCGCTGCGGATGCGGCCGGACCGCATCATCGTCGGGGAAGTCCGGGGGGCGGAGGCGCTCGATATGCTGCAGGCGATGAATACCGGCCATGACGGCGCCTTGTCCACTGGCCATAGCAACGGACCCGCTGATATGATCAGCCGCCTGGAGACGATGGTGCTGAGCGGCGCGAATCTCCCCATCGAGGTCGTTCGGCGGCAGATCGCCTCAGCGATCGATATCATCGTTCATCTGGCCCGTCTTCGCGACGGCTCGCGCAAGGTGATGGAGATTTCGGAGGTTATCGGCCTGCAGGACGGGGAGGTGTGCCTCGCGCCGCTGTTCCGGTTCGAGGAGTCCGGCACAGATGAAGGCCAAGTGGCCGGGCGCCTTGTCCCGCAGCATATGCTTCGGGACCGGCACAAGCTGACGATGGCCGGGTTCCGGCTGCCGGAGGACAAGGAGGTGCATAGCGATGGAGAAGCAGCCGGAGTCGGCTGAACAGCGGCTGCCGCAATACATCGAGTATATTTTGACCCCTGGGGAGAAGATCGCGGCCCTGAGTGCCGGAGCCGCTGTCATGGCCGCCGTCGGGTACTTGTTCTATCGCCACTGGCTGGGGATGCTCGTGCTGGCTGCCGCCGGGCTGCGCTATACCGGCATTCGCCGGCAAGCGCTGCTCGCGCGCAAGCGGACCCGGCTCGCGCAGCAGTTCAAGCAAGCGCTTTATTCCTTATCCTCATCGCTGTCAGCGGGGCGCTCCATGGAAAATGCGTTCCGAGAAGCGATAACGGATTTGAAGCTGCTCTACCCGGGAACCGAGGTGGAGATGGAGCGGGAGCTGCGAATTATTGCGATGCGGATGGATAATGGGGAGCCGATCGAGCAGGCGGTAATGGATTTGAGCCGCCGGGCCGCGCATGAAGACATCTCGAACTTCGCCGACGTGCTGGTCACCTGCAAGCGGACGGGAGGAGATTTGATCGAGGTCGTGCGCAGAACGTCTTCCGTCATTGGCGAGAAGATGGATATGAAGCAGGAGATTGATGTTCTTGTCGCCCAGAAGCGGCTGGAGATGAAAGTGATGATGGCGGCTCCGTTCCTGTTTTTAGCCTTTCTTAATCTGGCTTCCCCGGATTTCATGGCGGCGCTGTATGAAGGCATCGGCCGCGTTATCGCCACGGTGGCGCTGCTGCTTCTGCTGCTCGGCGCGTGGTTGATTCACAAGCTGATGGATATCCGTGTGTAGCGTTACCCGCCAGTTACATCATTTTTCTTGGAATGAGGTGATGAGGAAGCGATGATGCCGCCGTGGGTATGGGCTTCCGGCTCCGCCCTTCTGCTGCTCGTGTTCCTGCTGCTGAATCATAGGAATCAGCCGCGCTACGAGACGCTGCTGGCAGTCTTGAACCCCCGGACGAAGACGGTCCGCTGGCTTGCGGCGCCGCTGCGCTGGCTGGAGAGGGTCCAGCCGGCTCTCGATACGACTCCGGCTCTGTCTCCGGTCCGCCAAGCGTTAATGCAAATCCACGGCCCGGCCCAGAGCCATACGATGTACCGGGTGCTGCTGGCTGAGCTGGCGTTGTACCTGTACGCGGGCATCTGCGGGGCATTGCTGCTGCCGGCGCTGACGGACGGCAGCGTCACGAATCTGGCGGGCGGCCTGCTGGTTGCCGTCGTTCTGCCGCTGGCGAAGGTGAAGGATACGCTGAATCGGGCTGAGCGGAAGAAGCAGGATCTGCAGCTGGAGCTGCCGGAACTGATCAGCAAGCTGACCTTGCTCGTGCAGGCGGGCGAGACGGTACCTAGGGCGCTGGCCATCTGCATCGAACGCAAGCGGGAGGAATGGAGCCATCCGCTTTACACCGAGCTTGCCAGGATGCAGAAGGATGCGCATAACGGGTACTCGTTCGCGCAGGCAATGGAGCAATTCTCGAAGCGATGCTCCCTGCCGGAGGTATCGGTGTTCGTCACGACGGTGCTGATCAATCAGCGCCGCGGCGGGGATACATTCGTGCTGGCGATGCAGGATGTCGGCCGGCAGCTCTGGGAGAAACGCAAGGCGGTGGCCCGCCGGAGAGGGGAGGAAGCGTCGACGAAGCTGGTTTTCCCGATGATGCTGATGTTCCTGGTCATCTTGGCCGTCGTGGGCGCTCCGGCTTTGCTCATGATGAAATGATGAGATGAAGCGCCGAAAAAAACAGGAAAATAATCGCAAAGAAAAAACGGATCAGAAAGAAGGAAGCGGGACATGGACATAGGCTTGCTGTTTTTCAAACGGCTGTGGAAAGAGGAAGATGGGCTCGGCATGGTGGAGATTGTCATTATTATCGCGGTGATCGTGGTGTTGGCGCTTGTCTTTAGAGAGCAAATCACGACGTTCCTGGAAAATTTGATCTCCAGAGCGACAAAGGAAACAGACAAGATTTTTAAATAGAAGGAGTTCCGTTTGCAATGTTTGTGAAAGGAGGATATGGCTTGAGCACAAAGCTGCGTGGCTGGCTGCGTTCCGTTCAGGAGGAAGAAGGCTCGATGATTGTGGAAGCTTCGCTCGTATTTCCCGTCATTTTTTACTGTACGCTGGCGATTCTGTTCTTCGCCATGCTCATCTATCAGACGGTGCTGAGCTCGCATGCCGCGGAACTGGCCGCGGAACGGGCGGCGGCCTTCTGGGATAACAGCCGCAAGGAGGCAGTGACCGGCGCCTTTGAGGCAGGGCAGCAGGATGGATTGTATTGGCGCCTGCTCGACGACCGGATGTTGGACAAGGTGCTCGGTAGAGGCTTCGGCGGGGAGAACCATATGGTGAAATTGCCTGCCGCCGCTGCCGGCGGCTCTCTTCCCGAACGGAAGCTGATCCGGGCCGCCAGACTGGTGCCTGATGTTTTTCACGGGAAGATGAGCTACGAGAATGGCCTTCTGGACCGCAGAATTACCGCGGCTCTGGACAAGCCCTTGTATCAGACGATGTTCCGGAACATAGCGGGAAGAGAGCACTCGAATGAGGGGCAGGCTGTGTCGGCCATCGTGGAGCCGGCAGAGTTCATCCGTACGGTGGAGTTCGCGCGGTATATGGCAGCGAAGCTGAAGGAATGGAAAGGACAAGGCGTCCCGACACGGGAAGCGGAAGGCATATTGAAGCAAGCGGCGGGACAGATTTCGGGACCGTCATAACGAGCAGAGGGGAGTGCTGCCTGTGAATCGCAATCGGCTGAACCGATTGGCGAAGCGGATTTTTATGGCAAAGGACGGATCGGTGTCGATATTGCTTGTGTTTATTGTGGCCGCCATGTTCTTATTCATAGCGGTGTTCATTGATTATGCCCGTATCGCGGCGGCCGAGTGGCGCATTGAGGCGTTGGCCCGGGCAGGCATACGCTCCGTCATGTCCGCTTATGAGCCCGCGCTGCAGGAGAGATACCAATTATTCGCATACGGGGCCACCGACCCGGCGCAGATCCTGGACTATGTGATGCAGGATCAAAATCGGCTGCGATCGGCAGGCGTATTTCCGTGGGTTCCTCTGCTGTTGGACAGTCATACGACCTCGGTCACCCGCCCGCTTGCGGACTACGACGAGATGGAACGCCAGATTGGGGAGGAGATGAAATACAAGGCGCCGGTGCAATTTGTATTCGAGCTGTCCGGCAAGCTGAAGCCGATATCGGGAGCGTTGAAGGAAGCGGCTCAGACGACGGAGCTGCTCGCCAAGCTGCAGAAGCTGGTGGATCGGAGGGATAAGGAGCTGTTGGCTGTCTTGAAGCTGCAGAAAAAATCCCGCGATGCGCTGGACCGCTCGGGGATCGGCAAGGGAATCGCGGCTAACAGGAACGATATGATGGAGGATCGTCTCGTTGGCTCGATTCGATCGGCGGCCGATATTGCAGCTCAATATGCCGATTACGCGGAGAAGAAACGCGATGATGACCGCAGGGGAGACGATGAGGATCCGCAGCATCGGGACGATACGGCTCGTTACGAGAAGGATTCGCGCGAGCATGCATGGCGATTGCGGCGGGCCGTCACCCTCCATAACGGGAATCATGAGCGCTGGCTCCGCGAAGCCAGACCGCATTTGAAGGAAGCCAGGGACTTTAACGAAGAGATGAAGCGGGTTATCGAAGAGGTGCGTTCCAGCCCCGACTATGCCGGCTATGACAAGGTAGGCCAGTCGGCTATTCCGGATGGGGGAACGATGGATAACGGCAAGCAGATTGAAGATGCCATCAAAGAAATCAATGCTTCCGCCGAGCAATTGGTTATGCCAGACTCTTTCTTCGAGGAATGGAGCGGAGAAATCGATCGTCAGCAAGCGGTCATGTCGAGGATCGATAACGCCGCTTCCGTCTTCCACCACTTGGCGGATAGCATATCTGCTTACTCCACCTCTGCTTATACATTGAAGAATAAGGCGAGAGAGCTGCTGGAGACTTACGAAACGTATGCCACCGAGTTTATCCGTTCGGCCGGCAGCTATATTGAACGGAGAGAGGCGGCAATGATCGATCACCAAGGAAAGGACAAGAAGCGCAAACAGGTAGAGCAGGAAGCGGACAAGGAATTGGAAAAAGCTAAAGGCTTGCTCTCTTCGCTGTCTGAGCTGAAAAGCAAGCTGCAGGAGCACCAGGCTGCTTTTGATGAAGTCCGCGGCAAGATGGAAGCGATTGATGCCTATAACCAATCGTCAACCGAGACGCCTGCGGAGCGAACGGTCGTCGGCGATGCCGTCGAGGAGAGCAGGCAGTCCATGGATTCCGTCACCGCGCTGTATGATCAAGCGGCAGACGGGTTATTATCGCTGCGCGATCGTCTGTACCGGAACGAATATGCCTATATGTACTTCACCTCCTATGACCCTCGGCAATTGAAATCATTGCTGGATTCAATGGATGCGGGAGAGGAAGTCGTGAAAACGCTGGGCATTGCCAACCAGGAGCTGGAATATATTCTGTACGGCTTTCACAATCCGGTCGGCAATATTGCGGCCGCCTATGGAGAGATTTTTACGATGCGGCTCGCCATTCGCACGATGGAGGGCTTCGTGGAATTCGGCAAGCTCGGACATCCGCTGCTTATTCTGGCGTCAGCGATTCTTTACGGCATTCAGCAAGCGGTCCAGGATATGCTGCTGCTCGTTACGAAGAACGAGATTCCGATCTCGCGTTATTTGCCGGCGGTGAAGCTGAACTATGCAGGTCACCTTCGTCTCTTCATGCTGGCTCATGGAGGCCGGGAAGGAATGCTGAAGCGGATGCTGGCGTTGATTCATTATCATACCGGAATCGATCCGGCTGCGAGGGGGACCTATGGCGAGACCGAAGTCCGTCTCAGCACGCCGCTCTGGTTCCTGCCGGGATTGATGAAGCTGCTGGGTTACGCCGGGTTATGGGACGGTGAGATCGAGAATGGACGTTACTACGCGGTCAAGCGTTCCGTGTTCTCCTATTAAACGCGGAAGAGACCCGGTTAAATGCGTAAGAGTCCCGGCATCTAAATCCGGAAGAGACCCGACATCTCGGAGGAGAGCGGGCCGGGTCCCGTCTCGGAGCCTGTCGATTGACAGGGGCGGAAGCATCACGGTTGAAGCCGCTTTACTCCTGCCGATGGTGCTGCTCGTATTCATGTTCTTCGTGTTCATGATTCAGGCCGCCGTCATCACGACGTCTCTGCAGTCAGCCGCCATGAATGCGGTGAAGCAGGTATCCGCTCATTTGTATCCTGTCAGTCTGATTGCCGCCCAGTCCGCCGATGCGGATGGAGATCGTTCGGGGAAGCCGGGCAAATGGCTGCCTCCGGCCCAGAGAATGAAGATGGCGGTGCAGGACTTCGGCCGCTCATTCGGGAGCGAGCTGCCACAGCCTGTCAGCGAATGGGTGCAGGACGGCACGGAATGGGCTGTCCGGCAGGCGGAGGCGGCAGGGGAAGCGGGCCAGGCTCGCCTCGCCGAGACGGTTATCAAGCCATTGCTCATCCGCTATGGCGTTCAAGGCGTGCTGAGAGAGGAGCGAATCCGGGTTACGCATGTGAAGCTGCCGGATCTGGATAAGAAGACCGATCCTTATTTCGCCATAGAGGTTGCCTATGATTTGCCGATGCGGGTCCCGTTCCTGAATACGACGCTGACGTTGTCCGCTCGAGCCGTGGAGCGGGTCTGGGTCGGCGACGGACCGGCCCCGTCTGTTTCCGGCAGCGATTCGCCCGACAAGCCGGCGCCGGCCTTGGTGGAGCTGACGCCCGATCCGCTCCTTCCCGGCAGAAAAGCGCGGCTTACCGCCAAGGCGGACCCGTATGAACGGCTGGAACTGGTCGTCTATTACAAGAGCGGCAAGAGTCAGGCGAAGCATGTTGGCTGGGCAACCGCCGATGCGGATGGCGTCGTGATGTGGGAATGGCATGTCTCGGGCAATACGACCTCAGGAACATGGCGGCTGGCCGTGAAGACGGAGGACGGGCGAAGCGCTGAACGGGCGTTTGAGGTAAAATAACGGGTTCAAACCGGAAACGGATTGAAGCGGATGATAGAAGGGAGAAAGCGATGAACGGGATGAACGGTGCGATATGGACATGCGGGGTGATGCTGCTCGCTGCGTTTGCTGCCGATGTGCGGACCCATAAAATACCGAATCGGCTGACGATGTTTGCCGCTGCTGCCGGATTAATGATACACGGTGCCGCGAATGGATGGCAGGGACTTGCTTTTAGCGGTCTCGGAGCGGGATGCGGGTTCGGAATCATGCTGCTGCTGTACATCATCAAGGCCGTCGGGGCCGGGGACGTGAAGCTGTTTGCCGCCATTGGCGCGCTGACGGGAATGGATTTGACTTGGCATATCTTTATCTTTTCGATTCTGTATGGCGGGCTTATTGCGGCATGCATGATGGCGGGCGGCCGCAGCGGGACAATTCGCGGCTGGTGGTCTGCGTTGATGAGCGGTTGGCTGTTCCGCTCCTTGGCGCCCGTTTAGCAGGAAGCGGGAAAGCAAGCCACCTTTCCTTTCATGTGGGCCGTGCTGCCGGGAGCGCTGACCGCTTACTTGACCGTGGTATCGCCCTCATGATGAGCCATCCGAACAGGAAGGAGCGTGAGTCTCATCTACGGTTACCGGGTTCAATTTATTCAGGAAGAAAGAATGGGCATGATGCTGACCCGCGATAATCCCGTTCCATCCGAAGCGCTGGATCAGCATCAAGCCAAGATGCTGGGCTATAACCGGGTGCCGAATTTCCTTCGCCTTGATATCCGTGAAGTCGATCTGGAGCTCTCCTTTATCTACGATATCAGCGGCAAACGAATGCTCAAGCAGGCTCTAAGAAGCATGAGAATGACTTCGATCCAATATTTCGAGTGGATGCTGCAGCTGGTCCGCATTCTGGAAAATTGCCGGGCCTATATGCTGCATCCGGATCATGTGCTTCTGCATGAGGAATGCGTCTTTGTCGACGAACAAGCCGCGGACGGGGGATTGCATGTCGCCTACTTGCCATTGATGGAACCGCTGCAGCCGCGGGCCGGAATGGACGGTCTGCGCAGACTGGGCATTTTGCTGTCCACCCATGTTGCCCAGTGGAATGGAGACGGATTCCAGCGGCTGGTTCAATGCTTGTCCCAGGAGGATCATTCCCTTGCCGACGTGCGGAAGCTGCTTCAATCCCTTATTGCCGGCACAAACGGTAACGTTATGGAAGCAGAACGCCCGGTCAGCCTATGGCTTTCCGAGGGGAGCGAGTGGATGGGAAGCATGTCTCCGCCGGAAGCAGGCCCTGATGGGTCGAAGAAGCAGGAGGGCGATAATCCACGGATCGGCCCCCTTCATGAACCAGCCGCTTCTTGGCCAGTTCGGACGGCCACGGGCATCCCGATCCCGGGAGAAGCCGATACGCTCCAGGGAGAGGACGAGGGTACCGTTCCGGAGAACAACGGAACGCCTTTCGGCAAAAGCTATTATGCCGCGGGAGGGGCCGCTATCGTAACGGCCGCGCTGGCCTGGAGATATATCTATATAGACAATCCGGCCTTGAACACGCTGCTTATCTCGGTTGGAATCAGCATAGGGGCCGTTGCCTTGGGGGCCGCCTGGATATCGGGAATGCTGGCCCGCATTCCTGGGATGCTCGCCCGCCGGGAGAGCGACGCTTCATCTGCGGCGGTAGGAACGGAAGCTCTCTCCCCTGGGCAGGCTCACTTCGGGGATGAGCTGCTGCGGCCGGAATGGATGAAGCTGGAGCTCCAGGCAGAGGGCGAACCGGCTCCGGCGAACGGCGTTCGCCTGGCTGGGGGGCATGGTGGCGTGCACCTAGCTGTGGCGCAAGGCATTCACCTAGCAGTGTCGGATGCCGTTCGCCCCTCAGCGGAACGTGATAGCCAATCAAGGGAGTATGCCAGCTTCCCGCAGGGATTAGGGAACGGACCTTCAAGGCCTGATGGGCCGCGGATGGATTCCTTCTATGCTGAACTGCCTATGCATACGTCCGTGCTCGACAGTTCCGTCTGCGAAGCGACAGTCGTCCTTGGACAAAAGCCTGGCACCGATACGGACTTTCGAGAAGGGGAGCGGTGCCCGCCTTATCTGCAAAGGCTGGGCGGGATTGGAGGAAGTACGGGAGCCAGAGGGACGGGCATTCCTGAAGAAGCGGCGGCCGCCGTTGAACGAATTCCTCTGGCCTTTCCCTTCGTGATTGGCCGATCGGAAGAAGGGGTGCAGTGGCGTGAAGCCGGAGCAGGCGTCTCGAAGCACCACTGTGAGCTGGTTCAAGGCGAAGACGGCGCAGTGGCGCTACGCGATCTCGGATCGCGCAACGGAACCGAGCTGGAGGGGGAGCCGATCATTCCCTACAAGCTGTACCCATTGCAGAGCGGGGATCGCTTTTCGGTGGCGGGCACGGTGTTTCAGTTTCATTGCTGAACTTGACCAGGTGATAGACATTTTATTTTCGTTTTTTGCAGATGAGTTCACTCTGAAGAGTACAGGCGAGATCATTATGAAAAGTTTAAGTGAGATCATTAGAAACACTGGTGCGGTCTCAGATAAGCTGACCGGATCGAACTCATCAATCTGATGCCGCTGCGGCGCGGCTTCGTCAATAAGGTTGGAGTGAGCAATGAATATAAGGGCTGATGAACTTATTGTGATATGACGGAAGGTTAGATGATTTCTTTGTCCACCCATAGTGGATAAAAGGCGAATTTGTCTATACAAAGGTGGACAAAGAGGGGGATATTGTACCGTACGGATGGATGTCCATATATAGTGGTTAGAACAAATGGTAACTACTTATATAGTGGTATGGGACCAAACTAGAATAGGTCTCTCTCTAAAAAAAGTGGCCACTATTTGAAAGACATTCTTCCTGGTTTTCCACATCTAGAGGACAGAAGAGGGGGGTGTCCCAAAAGTAGTATTTCACTACAGTGAGTCAGCCCCCCCCTGATTCTCAAAGCTCGACTCGCCGAAAAACTGCAAAACTACACTTTTCCTTTATGATGTGTACTCCGTTACAGGGAATCCTGCAAAACGGCATCAATTTCTGACTATCCAATCGATAAAAGACAAAAATGGATGAACATCATGTACTTTTGCAGGAATTTCATCAAATAGCGGCTTAAAGAGCAGAAATTGATGCATCCACGCAGCATTTCACTGCTTCATCCATCTTTCACTGATTTGCGCGCCGCCGTTTTTCCCGCATCCACATTCTCTGTTAACTTGTCATCTCCATCATTTTGCAGTGCCTGTGAGACACCCGCCTTTCCCTCTATCTGCTCAGATGAGGTGGCATGCCGCATAATGCCGGCTGCCCACTTCCCGGAAGAGGGGGGCCTCCTGACGGCAAATATCCTTGGCCACCGGGCAGCGGGTGTGGAATTTGCAGCCGGACGGAGGATTGACCGGGCTCGGGATGTCGCCGCGGAGCACGATCCGCGACCGCTTGCGCTTCGGAACGGGGATCGGAATGGCCGAGAGCAGCGCCTGGGTATACGGATGGAGAGGCTGGCGGAACAGTTCGTCCCGCGGCGCAAGCTCGACAAGCGAGCCCAAATACATGACGCCGATCCGGGAGCATAAATGCTCGACCACGCTCAGATCATGCGAGATGAACAGATAGGTCAGGCCTCTCTCTTCCTGCAGCTGGCGGAACAGATTGATTATCTGCGCCTGAATGGATACGTCCAGCGCGGATACCGGTTCGTCAGCGACAATGAAGCGGGGCTGCAGGATGATGGCCCGGGCGATGCCGATCCGCTGGCGCTGCCCCCCGGAAAACTCATGGGGGTACCGGTCATAATGATAGGCCGCCATCCCGCAGACGGACAGGATGTCCTCCACCCGATCCCGGATCTCTTCCTTGGCGGCCAGCCCGTGCTGGAGCAGCGCCTCGCCGATCGCATCGCCGACGCGCATCCGCGGATTCAGCGAGCTGTACGGATCCTGGAAGATGAACTGCAGCTCGGGGCGCAGCCGGCGCATATCCGCGCGGGACAACTGATGGATGTCGGTCCCTTGATAGCGGACGTCGCCGGAGGTCTTGCCGGTCAGCCGCAGGATCGCCCGGCCGGCCGTGCTCTTGCCGCTGCCGGATTCGCCGACGAGGCCGAATGTCTCGCCCGGGTAGATCGAGAAGCTGATATCATCGACCGCCTTGACGTGGTTGACGGTGCGGTTGAACAAGCCTGCGCGAACAGGATAATATTTTTTCAGGCGGTGAACTTCAATCAGCGCTTCGCTCATGGCGTTTCTCTCCTTCCCCGTACAGCCAGCAGGCGACATGATGATCCGGCCCAGTGCGGCGCAGTTCGGGATGGGCTGTCCGGCATGCTCCCGTCCGCTGATCGCAGCGGTCATAGAAATAGCAGGATGAGCCCAGCTCCAGCGGGTTGGGCACCTGGCCCGGTATGGAATAGAGCATCTTCCGCCGCTGATGCAGCACCGGCTTGGAGCGGAGCAGCCCTTGGGTGTACGGATGCTGAGGGCGATCGAACAGCTCCTCGACCGGGGCTTCCTCCACGATTTTGCCGGCGTACATGACGACGACATAGTCCGCCATCTCGGCCACGATGCCGAGATCATGCGTAATCAGCAGGATGGCCGTCTGCATCTCATCCTTCACCTGATGCAAAATATCGAGAATTTGCGCCTGGATGGTGACATCGAGGGCCGTCGTCGGTTCGTCGGCGATGAGCAGCCGCGGGCGGCATGCCAACGCTGTCGCGATCATGACGCGCTGCAGCATTCCGCCGCTCAGCTCATGCGGATAGGCGTTCAAGATGGCTTCCGCCCGGGGAATGCCGACCAGATTGAGCAGGTCAACCGCCCTGGCCCTTGCAGCGGTCTCTTTCAGATGAAGATGCTCCCGCAGCGGTTCGGTCATCTGCTTGCCGATGGTGAGCACCGGATTCATGGCCGACATGGGCTCCTGGAATACGATTGCGATCTCGTTCCCGCGCAGCCGCCGGAGCTGCTCCTTGCTCCACTGCCTGATGTCCTGGCCGTTGAAGCGGATTTCGCCGGAGACGATACGCCCGGACGGATCGGGAAGCAGTCCCATAACCGACATGGCGGTCACGCTTTTGCCGCAGCCCGATTCCCCGACGACGCACACCGTCTCTCCTTCCTTGATGCGCAGGCTGACATCATCGACGGCTTTGACGATGCCTTCCCCAGCGTAGAAATGAGTACTTAAATTCCGGATGTCGAGCAGTGCATTCATGAGCTACCCTCCGCTCGTATAGTATTTCCTGAAGGCAGTTTTGAGTCTTTTTCCAGTCCTTTATAGAAACATAGAATGCCTTCAAAATTTCCAGCTTGCACATTGAAAATTAATATGGGGACTGGACTTTCCGGAATGTCTCTGGACAATGGAACTTAGGGTTCCATTCGGGGAAATTCGTCTCCCTCCTGTAGTCCAATCTACTTTTTAAGTCTGTTTCTCCGGTACTCGCTTGCACTTCTTACCCGCTGGCTGTTCCCTTCGGCAACTCATGCCCGACTGTAGCAGCGTCGGGGCAGCTCGTGAACCGAAGCGTGTTCTCATATGCGAGGGTGATTGATCGGCGAGTGCGCCGGAGACAGTCCGGAGAGTCCGTTCCCTGAATCCCTTATAGAAAGGAGGAATTCTCTTGAAGCTTTTTGTCGGTATTGACGTCAGTTCCGAAGAACTGGAAGCCTGTTTGATGAAATCGGATGGCGACACCCTGGAGACCTTCAAGACCACCAACAATCTGCACGGCGCTTCTTACTTGCGGGATCGCATCATTTCTGCTGCGGTCAAGACAGCCTGCTCTGAGGTTCATATCGGGCTTGAAGCCACATCCGTCTACAGTTGGCATCCAGCCATGTACTTGCATGAGGATGAGGCCCTTCAACAATTGAATGCCAAGGTGTTCACCATTAATCCGAAGCTGATTAACAAATTCAAAGACGCTTATGCCGACCTGGACAAAACCGATCGCATCGATGCCTGGATCATTGCAGACCGCCTGCGTTTTGGCAGACTCACGACGACTATCGTGATGCAGGAACAGTACATCGCCTTGCAGCGGCTCACTCGCATGCGATTCCATCTCGTACACAACCTTACCCGCGAGAAGCAATACTTTTTGCAAAATCTGTTCTACAAGTGCAATGCTTTTCGCGCGGAGGTGGACAGTTCCGTGTTCGGCCATGCCATCATGGAAATGCTCTCGGAAAAGTATAGTCTGGATGAGATGGCGAATATGGATGTCGCCCGTTTGGCTGACTATCTCAAGGACAAGGGGAGAAATCGTTTCCCCGATCCCGAACACGTCGCCCGCTGTATTCAAAAGGCGGCTCGGGCCTCGTACCGTCTCTCGAAGGTTGTCGAGGATTCCATTGATTTGGTGCTGGGCACCTCAATTCAGTCGATCCGGAGCATCCAGAGTCAGCTTAAAGAGCTCGACAAGGCGATTGAGCGCATTTTAGACGGCATTTCCAGCAGCCAGTGCCTCCGTTCCATTCCGGGCATTGATCGGGTCTATGCCGCAGGCATCCTGGCCGAGATCGGCGACATCGACCGCTTCACGGATCAAGCCGCCTTGGCCAAGTATGCGGGTCTGACGTGGCGCAAGCACCAATCCGGCTCCTTCGAGGCGGAAGATACAAAGCGCATTCGTTCCGGCAACCGATTCCTTCGCTACTACCTTGTTGAAGCTGCCAACTCGGTAAAAAACCGCGACCCGGAATTCGGGGAGTACTACCGGAAGAAATTCAATGAAGTCCCTAAGCATCAACACAAACGTGCCCTCGTCTTAACGGCAAGAAAACTTGTGCGTCTGGTCGATGTGCTGCTACGCAACGACCAACTCTATACGCCCAGAAGGAAGGTGAAGCCGACAGAGCAATAATGCCTTGGCTCATGAATTTTCTTCTCTAATTCCCAGTTAAATTATGGTATTTTACTTAATTTTCGACTGGGTCTAGTTTGGTGATGCCTTTTTTGGGATTGATCCTGCTGCACGCCAAGGAAATTTTCCAATTCTCATCAATCAGGGACTTGACATCATACCGCTGGACTTATCGCTTTTGCTTCGGATCGAGCGCGTCCCGCAAGCCGTCTCCGAAGATGTTGATGGACATGACCGTGACGAAGATGGCCAATCCCGGCGGGATCCAGAGCCAAGGCCGCTTCTCGAAATCGATGATCGAATTCGCGGCATCGATCATATTGCCCCACGTCGGGGTGGGCGGCATGACGCCAAGGCCGAAGTAGCTGAGCACCGATTCGCTCAGAATCGCCCCGCCCGTGCTGAGCGTCGCCACGACGATCAGCAGGGGGAACAGGTTCGGCAGGAGATGGCGGAACAGCTTGCGGCGGTCGTTCAGGCCGAGCGCCTCCGCCGCCTGCATGAAGTCCCGTTCCCGCAGGCTAAGCAGTTCCCCGCGCACGAGCCGGGCGAGCCCGGGCCATCCCACGAGGCTGAGCATCAGCATGACGATATAGAGCCGGTACTCGGTCGGCACCTTCCATTCGGACAGAATCGCGCCGATAATGAACAGCAGCGGCAGGCCGGGAATGGTCATCAGCAGATCCGCGGTCCGCATGATCAACTGATCGACCACGCCGCGGTAATAGCCCGCTATCGCGCCGAGGACGGTGCCGATGAGGACCGACAGCACCATCGAGGCCAGCCCGACCGTCAATGAGATGCGTCCGGCCTGCAGCAGGCGGGTGAGCACATCGCGGCCCAAATGATCGGTCCCGAGCCAGTGCGCCGAGCTGGGCGCCTGATTCATCACGGCCAGATTCACTTTGCCTGCCGCGTAGGGCGAGAAGAGGGGACCGATGAAGCAGGCCGCGAACATGAAGGCGATGACCGCCAACCCGCTTAGCGCCAGCTTATTGCGCCGCAGCCGCTGGATCGACTGGCTCCAGAGCGAGGGCCTCGCCGCAGGCTGTGCGACGGAACTCCCCCGCGCTAATTTCCCTGTCATCGATAAATGGGTCATGATCGATTCCTCCTTCCTACAACCGAACGCGCGGATCGGCGACACGATACAGCAGGTCGGACAGCAAGGTCCCGATCACGGTCAGGATCGCGATCAGCATCGTGAATCCCATGAGCAAGGGATAGTCCCGCATGGTGAACGACTGCATATATAACTGCCCGATTCCCGGCCAGTTGAAGATTTTCTCCAATATCAGCGAACCGCCGAACAGCCCCGGCAGCTCGAAGCCGATAAGCGTAATGGCCGGCAGCATCGCATTCCGCAAGGCATGGCGGTACAGAATCGCCCGCTCCTTCATTCCTTTGGCCCGCGCGGTGCGCACGTAGTCCTGCTTCATCGCTTCGAGCATATGGGTCCGGAAATATCGGGTCAGCCCGCCGGTCCCGAGCAGCGTCATCACCATGACGGGCAGGAACATATGATGGGCGACCTCGGCAACATAGGCGATCCCGGTCGCATTGCTCCCGGTCGTAATCATGCCTCCCGGCGGAAGCAGCTTGGCATCGACCGCCAGCAGCTTGATGAGGAACAGCCCGATGAAGAATACCGGCACGGACATCGCGGCGAAGATGCCGATCGTGACAATCCGATCGAACCATGAATATTGCTTGTAGGCGCTCAGGACGCCGATAATGACAGCGATGAACCAGGTCAGGAACGTAGAAGCGGCCGCGAGCAGGAAGGAGTTCCAAATATATTGGCTGAACAAGGCGGTGATCGGCTGCTGGTGCTGGAGGGAGTAACCGAAATCCCCTTTCACCACGTTGCCCATCCAGATAAGATAACGTTCGATAATCGGCTTGTTCAGACCGTACATTTCTTTCAGCTCCAGCTTGCGGGCTTGGGTCAGATTCATGTCATTGTCGACGAAATCGCCTGGCGTCAGCGCATACAGCGCAAAAATAAGGACGGATGCGCCCAGCAGCGTAAGCAGCATGTACAGCGTTCTTCTCAGCAAGTACGTTCCCAATTGATGCGCCCCCTTTGGATAAAGATGAATCCCGCCCGCCTGCTTCGGCGCTCGGCCATGGCATCAGGCGGGAGGAAGTCTATTCGATGCGGATCGACGGCAGACTCGTGGCGATCCCCCGGTACGGATTCGGCTCGAGTCCCTGTACCCGGGCGTTATAGGCATAGAGCAGCTTCGAATAGCTGTAAAAAATGTACGGCGGATCCTCGTTCAGCTTCTGATACAGCTTTTTGTAGATTTCCTTCCGCTTCTCAGTGTCCAATGTTCCCAGCCCTTCCTGAATGAGCTTGTCGACGGCCGGATTGGAGTAGCCTTCCGCCTCCTCCGTGGCGAAATCGGCCACGCCGTATGCCGGATCGATGATCATCGGCGTCGAGAAGCTGGCGAGATCGTAATCTCCGCCCTCAACCTTGGCCCGCAGCGCGTTGAAGTCGGCGAACTGCTCCGGCTCGAATTGGATGCCGATCGCTTCATAATTTTCTTTGGCGATGGCAATGAAGGCGTCGCTGTTTTTGCTTTTGGAGGACAGATAGCGGATGACCAGCTTTTGCCCGTCTTTTTCCCGGATGCCTTGCGCCCCGGCTTTCCAGCCCGCTTCCTCCAGCAGCTGCTTCGCTTTGTCCGGATCATAATCGTACGGGTTGATGCCCTCTTCCGTGTACGCCCAGGAGGTAGGAGAGACAGGCACATTGGCGACTTGAGCGGAGCCCTGCGACACGCCTTCGACGATCGTCTTGCGATCCAGGCCATAGATGAGCGCTTGGCGAACCTTTTTATCCTTCAAATACGGTTTGTGGTGGTTGAACGCGATATAGCCGTAAGCGCTGGAGGTATTCAATTGCAGATTGACGAAGCCGAGCCGCTGCAGCTTCTCCAGATTGTCCTGTGTCGCCGAGAAGGAAGCGAAGTCCTGCTCCCCCGTCTCCAGGAACTGGAACGTGTCGCCCTCGGTCGTCTTATAAATGAAGCGCTCGACCTGCGGCTTCCCGGCAAAGTAGTGCTCGTTCGCAATAAACCGGATTTCCTGCCCCGGCAGATGCTTCTCCAGCTTGTAGGGGCCTGCGCCCACCGGCTTCGCATGAAGCTCGCGAATGTAGTCGAGATGGCCGGGCACGTAGTCTTTGCCATAGTAGGCCTTCGACAGCACCATGCCGCCAAGGGTCAGCAGAGCGGTCGCGTTCACCTGCTCCGTCGTAATCTCGATGGTTAGCGGATCGATGACCCGAATGCCTTCGATTTTGTCAGTCTTGCCCTCCTTGTAGGCCTGCCCGCCTCTGATATGAGTCTGGAAAATATCCGTGCCCCCGTCATAGGACTTGTCGTGCAGAATCGTCAGCGTAAAGGCGACATCATCTGCCGTCAGCGGCGAACCGTCGCTGAACTTCAAGCCTTTGCGCAGCTTGTAGGTATACGTAAGCTGGTCGGGAGATATCTCCCACTTCTCTGCCAGCAGCGGAATAGGGAGTCCCGACTTGTCGACGGTAACCAGCGGAGCGAACAGGACGGACGCGACATTGCCGTCATAGCCGCTCTGGTGGAAATGCGGCGTGAACGCCCCGCTTGGCTCGATCAAGCCGGCGACGAATGTATCGCTTCGCTTCTTGGCTGCTTCCGGCAGCTTGCTGATATCCGAAGCGGGAATGATATGGGTCCCCAAATGTTGAACGCTCGTGCTGACATCAGCGGCGGCGGCAGACTCCTTGCCGGAAGCGGCAGAGGGCCGGTCCCCGCAGCCGGGGAGCAAGCCTCCGATCAGGGACAGCAGGACGAGCGCACGGATCAATTTGGCCATGAATGAATTACCTCCTGAACGATGAGATGGAAAATCATTGAAATGTAAGCCAAAGTTTAATTAATCCGATCTGATAAGTCAACATTAAAAGTTGATTTCATTTTGGGTAAAAGAGTCTATCGCCCAGGAGGAAGCGGAGAAGCTGCAAACGCAAAAAAACGGCGTCTGTCTGAAGGACAGGCACCGTTTACCATGCGAAAAAGGGCCGGCATGCCAAATCGCGTTGGAGCTCAACTTCGCGTACCGCTGTTCTGCTGTATAGATGTATTGGCTGTATAGACCGCCGTATAGAAGATCGCGGAATGCAAGAACGAAGGGACTGCGCTTACTCGTCCCGGAGCGCCCGCAACGCTTCATCCAGCTTCCCGTAACGGAAGGTGAAGCCGGCGTTCAAGGCGGCGGCGGGATAGACGCGCTGCCCTTCCAATATCAGCATCGACATCTCGCCGAGCGCCAGCTTGAGCGCCCAAGCGGGAGCAGGGAACCAATGCGGGCGGCGATAGACGGCCCCCAGCTTCCGGCCGAATTCATCGTTCGTCACCGCATCCGGAGCGCTGGCATTGACGGGACCGGACAGAGACGGTTCCTGCACGGCAAAATCGATAAGCCGCACCATATCGTCGATATGAATCCAGGAGAAGGCCTGACGGCCGCTGCCGATTCTGCCGCCGAAACCGAGCTTGTAAGGCAATCTCATAAGAGGAAAGACGCCGCCGTCATTGGAGAGCACGGGGACGATGCGGAGCTTGACGCGCCGTTCGGCGGGAATCGCGTCAGCCGCGGCCTCCCACTTCCGGATGACATCGGACAAAAAATCTTGTCCCGCCAGCGGTCTCTCTTCATCGAACACCTCCGTTTCGGACGAACCGTAGCCCGAGCTGCCGGAGGCATTGATGAGCAAGGGGAGCTTGCGCGGCTGCTGCTCCGCCCACTCCGCCAGCCTGCGGGCGGGCACGATGCGCGAAGCGACGATCCGGTTCTTTGCCGTCACGGTCCACCGCTGGCTGATCGTCTCGCCGGCCAGATTGACCACCACGTCGACGCCGCTGCAGCTTGGGGGATGATTCTCCAGCTCGGGCCAGCTGACCACATGAACATGCGGGTGCGTCTCCTTCGCCCGCAGCTTGGTGCCGGAGCGCGACAAAATTATGACCTCATGTCCTTGCTCCAGCCATGCTTTGTATAGCGCTTTCCCGATTAGTCCGGTACCGCCGCTAATCATGATTTTCAATCCAATCCCCCCTCGAACGCTGCCCTGCCAGCGGACGGCTATTTGTTCAACAGATGCCGGTATGGTCTGTAGTCGATGTTGTTTTTGTCCAGGTGGCGGACAAGGCTGCGGTAGTCCCGCTTGGGCGTCGCCATAATATAACCCTTGATGCAGTGCTCGCGGGTTACTTCGGTAGCGCCGTTCTCAATGGCGACCTCGCCGATCTTGGCGGCAATGGAGTGGCGCGCGATATCGCGGAACGGCTTCGGGACCGGGGCGACCAGCATGTCCAGGAACGCCTTCGTATCCTCGGTCCACATCTCCCGGCTTCGCTCCACCCAGTAATTTTGCCAGTCGAGCTTGGACATGCCGTCGCTCTTCGGCAGCACTTTGAGAAACTTCCGGAACATGAAAAATCCGCCGATCGCCATTAGTCCAAGAAGAACGAAAGTCCAGAACGCGATAGAATTCATGAACCACTTGTTAGGCCCGTCGGCCATGAATGGTAAATAGAAGAAAGAACGCACGCCATTTCACCTCACCGGATTATAAAGTATTCGCTTTATGCGCGTCTTTTTCCGTCGTTTTATACCGAAATCGGCCTTATATGAACATAAATGATAGCTATAGAAATTATACCGCATTCCTAGATTTATTTCGATAATCCTTGTAGAATAAGGGAAATGATTTGAGAGGAGAGAACGTATGCTGAAGATTGGTTCTCATGTATCCTTTTCCGAAAAAGGGCTGTTGACGGCGACGGAGGAAGCGATAAGCTATGGATCCAGCTCGTTCATGATATATACCGGAGCGCCTCAAAATACGCGTCGCAAACCGATAGACAAGCTGTTCATCGAGGAAGGCAAGGAACTGATGAACAAGCACGGCATCGACGAAATCGTGGTGCACGCGCCTTATATTATCAACCTTGGATCGTACAAGCCCCAGACGTTCGAATTGGCCGTATCGTTCCTGCAGGATGAGATTCACCGCACGGATTGCATCGGCGTCAATAATATCGTGCTTCATCCGGGCGCCTATACGGACAAGGATGCCGAATACGGGATTAACCGCATTGCGGAAGGCTTGAATGAAGTGCTGCGGAACACGAAGGAGACGAATGTGAACATCGCGTTGGAGACGATGGCGGGCAAAGGCACCGAGGTCGGCCGCAGCTTCGAGGAGATCGCGGCGATTATCGACAAGGTCGAAGATAACGGGCGCCTGACCGTGTGTCTGGATACCTGCCACATCCATGACGCCGGTTACGACATCGTCAACGATCTGGACGGCGTGCTGGAGGAGTTCGACCGCGTGATCGGCCTCGGCCGCATCGCCGTCGTTCATATCAATGACAGCAAAAACCCGATCGGGGCGGCCAAGGACCGCCACGCGCCTATCGGAGCGGGCTATCTCGGCTTTGACGCGATCCGCAATGTCGTGCGGCATGAAGCGCTGCTTGGCAGACCGTTCATTCTGGAGACGCCGTGGATCGGCAAAGATCCGAAGCAGCAGCATCCGATGTACGAGGCGGAGATCGCGCTCCTGCGCGGCGACGCCAAGGAGCGCTTCGGCGAGGAGTTCTGGGAGGACGTCGAGCGGATGCGCCACTTCTTCGAGAAGCAGGATGTTCACTGCCGGGATTTCGTGCTGGAGACGTGGAATGTGCTCAAAAACGACGCCAAGGCGAAGAAGGCCGATCCGCGCGAGCCGATGGAGCGGCTGTACGATATGATCGTCGATGCGGAACTGCTTCCGGATCGGACCGAAGAAGAGATTAATCAGCGTATTACCGCATGGTATACGGGACAAGCCGCGGAATAGCGCTATCGGCCCCCGCGGGCCGCGATGCCGATAGCGATGGCCGATATAGAAATGCGAACAGAGAGAAGGATAGACCAAATATTGGAGCAGTGGAGGACATAGGCTAATGAAGCACCAGCATACGATGGTTCACGCCCGCGAGCAGGCCGGCGAGAACACGAGGAACCGCGCGCGCATGCTTATCTCCTGCCCGGATCGGGCCGGCATCGTCGCGGCGGTATCGCGCTTCCTGTACGAGCATGAAGCGAATATCGTTCAATCGGATCAATATACATTGGATCCGGAGGGCGGCATGTTTTTCATGCGGATTGAGTTCGACATGGCCGGATTGGAGCAGCGCCTGCCGCAGATGGAGGAGGATTTCCGCGTCATCGCGGATGAATTCAAGATGGAGTGGCGCTTTTCGCGGGTCAGTCAGAAGAAGCGGTTGGCGATCTTCGTATCGAAGGAGGATCATTGCCTCGTTGAGCTGCTCTGGCAGTGGCAGGCCGGCGATCTGGATGCCGACATTGCGATGGTCGTAAGCAATCATCCGGATGTCAGAGTGTTGAGAAAGTCTATGTTAATTACCCATTCACCGCGTTAATTTGGTATAATGTTCTTATCATAATCCATGGAAAGCGCGGTGTTTGTATGCTTTACACGAATGATCCCAACCCACAACTGGACTATGAACTGGTTTGTCTTGAGCATATGGTTGCCCCTGATCACTTGCTTCGTCATATCGATAAACATATTGATTTTACCTTTATTTTGGACCTTGTGCGTCCTTACTACAGCGAGTCGAACGGCCGACCATCTGTGGATCCCATTGTGTTCTTTAAAATGCTGCTGATCGGCTACTTGTATAACATTCGCTCAGAGCGAGAACTGGAGCGAGTCGTCAACGATTCCCTGGCTTTTCGGTGGTTCTTACGGCTCGGGCTTTCCGGCAAAGCGCCTGACCATTCGATCTTTAGCTGGAACCGGAAAAATCGGTTTAAGGATACTACCGTCTTCCAAGATATCTTCGATAATATCGTTCAGCAGGCGATTCAGCACAACATGGTGGGAGGGCGGCTGCTCTTTACCGACTCCACGCATATCAAGGCAAATGCCAATAACGGACGGTACGAGAAACGAGAAGTCACTTGTACGCCTTATGAATATCTCCAAGAGCTGGAGCAAGCCGTGAATGAGGATCGGGTCGCTTTTGGAAAAAAGCCACTGCCTCCCAAAGAGGAGGCCGAAACCAAGGAACAAAAAGTTAGCTTAACAGATCCGGATAGCGGAAACCTGAATCGGGATGGAAAACCGGAAGGGTTTCATTATTTAGATCACCGCACCGTAGATCATAAATACAACGTGATTACGGACTGCTACGTTACGCCTGGAAATGTGAATGATTCGGTTGTTTATGTGGATCGTCTACTACATCAAATAGAGAAGTTTGGCTGGGAAAAGTCGCTGGAGGCCGTTGCACTCGACTCTGGTTACATGACGGCCTATGTTTGTTACCGTACGAACAAATTAAACATCACGGCAGTTATTCCAGAGCGTTCGACCCGTGAACACGGTGTATTTCCCAAAGAGAAATTTCATTATGATGCAGAAAAGAATGTTTTTATCTGTCCAAACCAGCAAGAACTCACGTACCGCACCACAACACGAAAAGGATTCAGAGATTATAAATCCGATCCCAAACAATGCGCTGCCTGTCCATTATTGAGCAAGTGTAACGAGAACAAAAATAAACAACGCACCATACAACGGCATATCTGGGAAGAACACAAAGAGAAAGTAGTTCAAAACTTCCAGAGTGAGAGCGGAAAAGCCGTTTATGCCCTACGCGCCCAAACCATTGAGCGAAGTTTCGCGGATGCCAAAGTGCTCCATGGACTTCGCTATTGCCGGTTTCGGGGAAGAGACAAGGTGCAGGAGCAAGTGCTGATGACAGCCACTGCACAGAACATAAAAAAGATAGCCACACATCTCGCCAGAAGGGTGGGGTAAAGCAAAGACCCCATCCCCCCTCCATTCTCTCTCACCAAACACCACTTTTTCCCAGCAAAATGATATTACATTGATATTACTTCGTAAAAAACAGGGGTTTTCCAACAGCCTGGGATATGCGGGAGTACGTGGAATCCTTCGGCATTCCGTACGTGCATATTCCGGTCACCCGGGACAATAAGCCGGAAGCGGCGCGCCGGCAGTTGGAAGCGGTGGAAGGGAAGGCGGACCTTATTATCTTGGCCCGCTACATGCAGATCATCGCTCCCGAGTTCATCGAACGGTATCCGAACCGGATTATCAATATTCACCATTCCTTCCTGCCCGCCTTTATCGGAGGCAAGCCTTATCAGCAGGCCTACGTGCGCGGCGTCAAGCTGATCGGCGCGACGGCGCATTATGTGACGGAGGAATTGGACGGCGGGCCGATTATCGAGCAGGACGTGGAGCGGGTCACGCATCGCGCCGACGTGGATGAGCTGAAACGGATGGGGCGCACGATTGAGCGTGTCGTCCTCGCGCGGGCCGTCCATTGGCATATCGAAGACCGGATTTTGGTGCACCAGAACAAGACGGTCGTATTCAATTAAAAAGTTTGTTCAAAAGGCCAGACCTTCCCGGTGCTGAAAACCGGCCTTTTTGAGCATGCACATGAAATGCGGGAATTTACGGCAACGCCCTTCGCTGCAGAAGGGCGTTGCGGCATTTGAGCCCGGCCTGCCGCCGCGGCAGCGCGAATGCCGAGACGGGAAGCGAACCATAATAGAAGCGGACTCCGTCCCTCATGGGAATGATTTCGATCCGGATCCAGACGGGTTTTTGCTATGTAAAAAGTGGCGTCGAAGGAATTGTAATGGTACAATAAATCAAATGCATAAAAGGACAAGCTGAGCGAGGGCGGGCAATTTGCCGCGGCCGTTCGTTCCTTGGACAGAGAAGGATATGAGGAGGAAATCAGCAATGACTGTCAACCAAGCGCAATTGGACACGCTCTCTGTAGCGGCCATCCGAACTTTGGCTATCGATGCGATCGAAAAAGCGAAGTCGGGACATCCGGGAATGCCGATGGGGGCTGCACCGATGGGTTATCATCTGTTCGCGAAAGAGATGACGCATAACCCGGCCAATCCGACATGGATTAACCGTGACCGCTTTGTATTGTCCGCGGGCCACGGGTCGATGCTGCTCTACGGATTGCTTCATCTGAGCGGCTATGATCTTCCGATGGAAGAAATCAAGCAGTTCCGCCAATGGGGCAGCAAGACGCCGGGGCATCCTGAGTTCGGCCATACAGCAGGGGTAGACGCGACGACCGGTCCGCTGGGCCAAGGCATCGCCATGGCTGTCGGCATGGCAATGGCCGAGGCGCAAATGGGAGCCACTTACAACCGTGACGGTTATTCAGTCATTGATCATCATACCTTTGTCATCTGCGGCGACGGGGACATGATGGAAGGCGTGGCAAGCGAGGCGGCATCTCTGGCCGGCCACCTGAAATTAGGCAAATTAATCGTTCTGTACGATTCCAATAATATTACGCTGGACGGGGAAGCGGACTTGTCCTTCAGCGAGAATGTGCGCCAGCGCTATGAAGCGTACGGCTGGCAGACCCTGCTGGTCGAGGACGGCAACGATCTCGACGCGATCGCGCGCGCGGTGGAGCAGGCGAAGCAAGTGTCGGATAAGCCGACGCTCATCGAAGTGAAAACGGTGATCGGCTACGGCAGCCCGAACAAGCAAGGCAAGGGCGGTCATGGCGGCACCCACGGGTCCCCGCTCGGACCGGAGGAAGCGAAGCTGACGAAGCAGTTCTACCAATGGGAGCATGAAGATTTCTTCGTGCCGGAAGAAGTATACAAACATTTCGAAGAGAATGTGAAAAACAAGGGAATCCAGGCGAACGAAGCTTGGGATCGGATGTTCCAGCAGTATAAGCAGGCGTATCCGGAATTGGCCGCCCAGTTCGAGACGGCGGTGAAGGGCGAGCTTCCTGCGAATTGGGATGCGAACCTGCCGGCCTACACGGCAGAGGACAAGCCGGTATCGACACGCGTCGCTTCCGGCAACGCGCTGAACGGCTTGGCGGGCAATGTGCCGCATCTGATGGGCGGATCGGCGGATCTGGAGAGCTCCACGATGACGCATCTCAAAGGCTTGCCGGTATACCGTCCGGGCCAATATGACGGCCGCAACATTTACTTCGGCGTCCGCGAGTTCGCGATGGCGGCGGCCATGAACGGCATGGCGCTGCACGGCGGCGTGAAGGTATTCGGCGGCACCTTCTTCGTGTTCACGGATTACCTCCGTCCGGCGGTTCGTCTGTCTGCCTTGATGCAGCTTCCGGTCACTTACGTGCTGACGCATGACAGCATCGCGGTCGGCGAAGACGGACCTACGCATGAGCCGATCGAACAGTTGGCTTCCGTCCGCATTATTCCGGGCTTGACGGTGATCCGTCCGGCTGACGGCAACGAGACATCGGCTGCGTGGGCGTATGCGATGGAGAACCGTTCGAATCCGGTCGTGCTCGTCCTGACGCGCCAGAACCTGCCGATTCTGGAGACGTCGGCGGAACGCGCTCGCGAAGGCGTGGCGCGCGGGGCGTATGTCGCCAGCGAGGCGTCGAACGGCCAACCGCAGGCGCAAATTATCGCGACGGGCTCCGAGGTGCAGCTGGCTGTGCGCGCGCAGCAAGCGCTGGCTGAAGAAGGCATCCACGTTCGCGTCATCAGCATGCCGAGCTGGGATCTGTTCGACAAGCAGCCGCAGGAATACAAGGATTCCGTCCTGCTGCCGAATGTCAAAGCCCGCCTGGCAGTGGAAATGGCTCATCCATTCGGATGGGAACGCTATGTCGGCGATCAAGGCGGCATCTTGGGCATCTCGACGTTCGGCGCATCCGCGCCTGGCGACCGTGTCATGGCCGAATACGGCTTCACGGTGGAGAATGTCGTCAGCCGCGTGAAGGCATTGCTGTAAGTTCAAGCCTTAGGCAATAACATAAACCGTGATCCGGCGCCATTAGCCGGATTGCAATAGCTTACAGGCCGCTGGCGGACGGATTTGAGCATCAGACTCAGTCCTTGCCAGCGGTCTTTGTTGCAGACAGAAAGGTGGATTTACGGTGGAACAGAAGCAAAGCCAATATGTGATGGGGGTGCTGGCAGCCGGGCTGTCTTATCTGATTTGGGGCTTTCTGCCGCTGTACTGGAAGGCGGTCGGCACTGTTCCCGCCGGAGAGGTGCTGGCGCATCGCATCCTATGGTCGCTCGCGTTCATGCTCCTTCTCCTGCTCCTGCTGGGGAAGTGGAAGCTTGTCGCAGCGGAGATCAAAGCGGTCTGCCGCCACAAAAAGCAGGCCGCCGGCGTCATCATCGCCTCCGTGCTCATCAGCATCAATTGGCTCGTCTATATTTTTGCGGTCGAAAGCAATCATGTCGTCGAGGCAAGTCTGGGCTATTACATCAACCCGCTGTTCAATGTATTTCTGGCGACCTTCTTCCTGAAGGAGCGCTTGAGCAAGGCCGAATGGCTGTCGGTAGCCATCGCGGCGGCCGGCGTGCTGTGGCTGACGGTCTATTTCGGCACCTTTCCTTGGGCGGCGCTGACGCTGGCGGCGACCTTCGGCTTGTACGGGCTCATCAAAAAGAAGATTCCGGTTGGAGCCTGGACGGGGCTGACCTTGGAAACCTTCATCATGGCGCCGTTTGCTCTTATCTTCTTGTTCTTTTTCAATTCAGGCGCGGTTCCGTTGGCGGAGGAGCAGTCATCAACCGTGCTGCTGTTAATGGGGGCCGGTGTCGTGACGGCGGTTCCGCTGCTTTTATTCGCGGCCGGGACGAAGCGGATCTCGTTTACGCTGGTGGGCTTTCTCCAATATATCGCGCCGACGATCATGCTGCTCTTGGGATTGTTCGTGTTCCATGAACCGTTCGACGCGTCGCAGTTGTTCGCGTTCGCCTTGATCTGGGTCGCGTTGATTATTTTTTCGTGGTCCCGGTCAAGAGGCATGTTCGTGCGCAGAACAAGCGAGGCCAAGCTTGACGACGCACGCAAGCTGCAGGCCTAGGCGAGCTGCTGCCCGAGGTTGCGGGCCGGCAAGGGGCAGACCGATGCCGCGGCCATCATGGTGAGAATTGCACAAAGGGGGGTGTCCCACAAGTAGTATTTCACTACAGTGAGACAGCCCCCCTGATTCTCAAAGCTCGACTCGCCGAAAAACTGCAAAACTACACTTTTCCTTTATGATGTGTACTCCGTTACAGGGAATCCTGCAAAACGGCATCAATTTCTGACTATCCAATCGATAAAAGACAAAAATCGATGAACATCATGTACTTTTGCAGGAATTTCATCAAATAGCGGCTTAAAGAGCAGAAATTGATGCATCCACGCAGCATTTCACTGCTTCATCCATCTTTCACCGGTTTGCGCGCCGCCGTTTTTCCCGCATCCACATTCTCTGTTACCTCGTCATCTCCATCATTTTGCAGTGCCTGTGAGACACTCCCTTTGTCATTTATCGGCGTTTATTTGTTTTTCCCGATCGGATGCCCGATCCACTGCTCATACATTTTCACGACGGCGCACAGATCCTCCTCGCCATATCCGGCCGTCTGCCCCATCTGGAACAGGCTCTTGGCCGCATCCAGCATCGGGGAAGGGGATTGCATATCTTCGGTGAGACGGGATGCGAGCTTCAGATCCTTCAGCATCAGCTTCAAGGAGAATTGATTGTCGAAGTTGCCTTCGATAATTTTCTCTCCCTTCAGCTCGGCTGCCTTGCTGCCGGCGCTGCCGTTGCGCACGACTTCGAGAAATCCCGCCGGATCGACGCCCGCGCGCGCCACCATCGAGAAGCCTTCGGCGAGCGCCGCATTGTTGATGCCGACGATGGCGTTATGCGCCAGCTTCGTAGTGGATCCGCTGCCGTTCGGCCCCATATGGACGATTCGGCTTCCCATCGCCTCGAATGCCGGCATCGCCTGGTGGAGCGCCTTCTGCGGCCCGCCGACCATGAACACGAGCGTGCCCTCGATCGCGGCCGGCTTGCTCCCCGTCACCGGGGCGTCGAGGAAAGCGCCGCCGCGAGCTTCCACATCCGCGGCCACCCGCTTGACCAGAGAAGGCGAGATCGTGCTCGAATCTATCACGACTATGCCTTCGCGAACGCTGTCAAGCAGGCCCTGCTCGCCATAATAGACCGCTTCAATCGAATGGTCGTCGCTTACCATCGTCAAGACGATATCCTGATGGAGGGCCGCTTCCCGCGGCGATTGCGCTGCACGGGCGCCCATCGCCACCAGCTCGTCCGCTTTGCCGGCGGAACGGTTGTATACCGTCACCTCGAAGCCTTGGCGAATCAGATTGGCGGCCATCGGCGCTCCCATCGTTCCTAAACCCAATACGGCTACTTTCATTCGCATCGTCACCTCTCACGTTGTCTTGTCCTTCGACTCAATTGTAACATAGAAAAGCAACCTTCTTGTCCGCGCCCGTTTCTGTATGTTGCCGCCCGTTTCATGGTATAATAGTAATTAATTTTATCATGTAAACATTTTCATTGCCTGGCGTTCCCTTGTGTTTCAAGGAGAAATCCAGTATCCTAGGACTATATTGATTTTCACGGGTTAAAGTGGCAAAGTCAACCAATACTCGAGGAGGGTGTACGATGACCAAAAAAGTGCACTTTGATTACAGCAAGGCGTTGACATTCGTAAGTCAGCATGAAATTGATTACTTCAAAGAGCCTATTCGCCTGGCGCATGAACAACTACATAACAAGAGCGGAGCCGGTTCGGATTACCTGGGCTGGATCGACCTCCCTTCCCAATATGACAAGGAAGAATTCGCGCGCATCAAGGAAGCGGCGGCCCGGATTCAAGCCAACTCCGACGTGCTGATCGTCATCGGCATCGGGGGCTCTTACCTGGGAGCGCGCGCAGCCATCGAAATGCTGGGACACTCCTTCTACAACATGCTGCCGAAGGACAAGCGCAAGACGCCGGAGATTTATTTTGCGGGGAACAACATCAGTTCGACTTATATTGCCCATCTGATGGAACTGATCGAGGGCAAGGATTTCTCCGTCAATGTCATCTCCAAATCCGGCACAACGACAGAGCCGGCGATTGCGTTCCGCATTTTCCGCGAGGCGCTGGAGAAAAAATACGGCAAGGAAGAAGCGAAGAAGCGCATCTTTGCGACGACGGACCGCGAGAAGGGCGCGCTGAAAAAGCTGGCGACCGAGGAAGGCTACGAGACGTTCGTCATTCCGGACGACGTGGGCGGAAGATATTCGGTGTTGACGGCGGTAGGCTTGCTGCCAATCGCGGTAGCCGGCATCAATATCGACGAGATGATGCAAGGGGCGCAAGCCGCGGCGGAAGCGTACAGCAATCCCGATGTGGCCCAGAACGAGAGCTATCAGTATGCGGCCGTCCGCAACGCGCTGTACCGCAAAGGCAAGGCGATCGAGATTCTCGTGAACTATGAGCCGTCTCTGCACTACGTATCGGAATGGTGGAAGCAGCTGTACGGGGAGAGCGAAGGCAAAGACAATAAAGGCATCTACCCGGCGGCGGTCGACTTCTCGACTGATCTTCACTCGATGGGCCAGTTTATTCAAGAAGGAACGCGGAACCTGTTCGAGACGATTATCCAAGTGGATGAAGTGCCGCATCAAGTGACGATTCAGGAAGATCCGGAAGACTTGGACGGGCTGAACTTCCTGGCCGGCAAGACGATGGATTTCGTCAACAAGAAAGCGTTCGAAGGAACGATGCTTGCGCATACGGATGGCAATGTGCCGAATCTGATTGTTACGATTCCAGACATGACCCCTTACTCCTTCGGGTATTTGGTATACTTCTTTGAAAAGGCATGCGGGATCAGCGGCTACCTGCTTGGCGTCAATCCTTTCGATCAGCCGGGTGTGGAAGCCTATAAGAAAAATATGTTCGCCTTGCTGGGCAAACCAGGCTATGAGGCTGAGAAGGCTGAACTGGAGGCGAGACTGTCCCGCTAATCGGGTCGGCCGCCCATACATCGAAGATAAGCGATAAGCCGGGAAGCAGTTCTCCGTACGGGAGAACTGCTTTCTTGGCACTCATGGAAGAGGGTGTTTGACAGGGGCGGATACCGGGCCTTGTTGAACATGCGTGGAGAGGTGATACCCCTGTTAGAACGTTACAAGACGGTTCGTCAATTCGGAAGCAAGGAGATTGTTATCAAAAAGTCCCGCTTTATCGGATACGGCCGCCCGGTCGAGACCGAGGAAGAGGCAATTGCATTTATAGAGGAAATTAAGCGTAAACATTGGAATGCCACGCACAACTGCTCGGCCTATATGATAGGCGAGCGCGACGAGATTCAGAAGGCCTCGGATGACGGCGAACCCAGCGGAACGGCCGGCAAGCCGATTCTGGAGGTCATTCGCAACCAAGGGCTGAAAAATACGGCGATTGTCGTAACCCGGTATTTCGGCGGAATTCTGCTCGGAGCCGGAGGTCTGATTCGGGCCTACACCGACGGGGCCGTTGCCGCGATCGAAGCGGCGGAGGCCATTGAGAAAGTGCTGCATCAGGAAGTGTTCGTTGACATTGATTACACATGGCTAGGCAAGTTGGAAAATGAATTGCGCAATAAAGAGACAAGGATGGGAGAGACACAATTTACCGACAAGGTGACCTTGACGTGCTTGCCCGTGGCGTCGGACGCCGACCGGTTTGTCGCATGGATCACGGATCTGACGCAAGGGCAGGCCGTGATTCGGAAGGGAGATCCTGCTTATTACATTGAAGGGGAATAAGGAGAACAACCGCTATGCCGAGAAAAGCAGTGGATCAAGAATTGTCGCGAGAGCGAATCTTGGAAGTGGCGCGCCACTTGTTCGTAACCAAAGGGTACCGGGCTATCTCCATGCGAAGCATCGGCCAGCATCTGGGGTACAGCCACGGCTCGCTCTACTATCATTTCAAAGATAAAGCCGAACTGTTCTATGCGCTTGTCCGGGAAGATTTCAATCGGCTCGAACGGCTGTTCGAACGCGTTCTCAACCAGGTCCTTCCGAAGGATTGTCCAAGATGGAGCAAGTCATGCTGGAGTTCGTCCGGTTCGGTCTGGAACATCCCCACCATTACGAGATTATGTTCATGACGCGAGATGAGGAATTGCTCGCCTACGCGCGGACCGAGCAGGGCCCCTGCCTGGAGTTGTTCTCGACGATCGTCAGGCAGTCCATGGCAGGCAGCGGGCATTCGGAGCAAGAGCGTCATCATATTCCGCTTAGTTTATTTTTGGCGATGCACGGGTTCATCTCCTTCTATATTCAAGATCAAGTCACCTATGAAGAGATCAAACCGGCTGCCCTGGCCCATATTCGTTTTTTGTACCGAAGGGTATTGGATGCGGCGCAATCGGCGTAGTTCCTGCCTTTCCCCGGATAGACCCTGCTCATCCGACAGGCAGGGCAGCCCGTCATCTTGCCGGGGCTGCCCTGTTTTGATCTGCGCCCGCAAGCGCTTGCGCTCCGCTTCCATCCAAACACGGGATAAACACGGCTTTCCATGGCCCGTCATTTCCCTTCGAAATCTTATGTCTTCCCTCTGATTCTGCTGCCTTCGCCTCCGAAGCACGTTTCTGCTCTTTCCCTTACTACCCAAAGCATTCGCCCCAAGATTACCACCCTTCGCAAAAATCCAAGCACTGGGTAATCACCTATCATAAGCATTTCGAATAAGTTGCATAAGAATCAGTTAGGTATTGACGTTTTGTTCTTGTTTTTGGTATTGTAATCACAATAAACACCAAGTAAACAAGTAGGATTAATGTTATATTTGTTGCAGATAGGAGGAGTCTGGGGTGAATGGTGTTCTGCGGCACAAAGGCGCAATCTGGGGTTTCCGCTCGACATTGCTGCTATATGTTGTTCTGCTCATTGTGCTGCCGATCGGCGGAATCTATGTGCAATCGTTCAGCGGAGGCTGGCAGGCATTCCGGGAAAGCATCGCCGAGCCGCTTGCCTGGCATGCCGTTGCATTGACGTTCCGGCTGGCGCTAATCGCCACCGCAATCAATATGTTCATCGGCACGATGACAGCCTGGGTGCTTCATCGGTACCGGTTCGCCGGAAGAGCATGGTTGAACAGCCTCGTTGATCTTCCGTTTGCGCTGCCGACCGCGGTGGGCGGGCTGATGATTCTGCTTCTGCTCGGTCCCGGGAGCCTGGCGGGCCAGGCGGCCGAAGCCGTCGGCTGGCGCCTTGTTCTTGCCGAGCCGGCGATTGTCGTCTCGATGGTCTTTGTCACCTTCCCTTTCGTCATCCGGGCGGTGCAGCCGCTGCTCGAAGAGGCGGATCGCTCCGAGGAGGAAGCGTCCTACACGCTCGGCGCGTCCCGGCTGCGGACCTTCGTGCGCGTACTGCTGCCGCAGATGCTTCCGGGCATCGTCAGCGGCGCGATGCTCGCCTTTTCCCGGGCGATGGCCGAATTCGGGGCTGTCGTGCTCGTCGCGGGCAACATCCCAGGCAAGACGCTCGTTGCGTCGGTGTACATTTTCGGGGAGATCGAGAGCGACAATCCCCAAGGAGCCGCCGTCGTCTCGGTGCTCCTGCTCACGATCTCGTTCCTGATTCTCTGGCTGGCCGGCATGCTGCAGTCGCGGAGGGTATCGCCATGACAGAGCAATCCGCATCCCTCACCGTATCTTCCCGGCATTTGAGAACGGCGAGGTCGTCCAAAACGCGAGCCGCCTTCATCGGGATGACATATGCCGTTTTTTTGCTTCTGCTGCTGGCTCCATTGGCCCAGATCGGAGCCGAAGCGTTCCGCGGCGGCTTCTCCTCCTTCGCCGCCGCCCTGACCCGGCCGGAGGCGCTGCACGCGCTGGGCATGACCGGAGCCGTCGTCATCGTCGTGACGATACTCAACACGATATTCGGTGTTCTGTTCGCCCTGCTTCTCGTTCGCGGGCGCTGGCTGGGCAAGCGGGCCCGGCGGCTGCTGAACAGCATCGTCGATCTTCCATTCGCCGTATCGCCGGTCATCGGCGGCTTCATGATCGTGCTGCTGCTCGGGCCGAATACGGTGCTCGGCGCCCTGTTCTCCGGGTTGGGCATGCCTGTCGTCTATGCTTTCCCCGGCATGGTGCTTGCGACCTTATTCGTGACGTTCCCGATGATGGTCAGGGAAGTGGCCCCCGTGCTGCAGGAGCTCGGCACGCAGCAGGAAGAGGCGGCTTCGACGCTGGGCGCGTACGATTGGACGATTTTCTGGAAGGTCACTTGGCCGTCCATCCAGTGGGCGGTCACGTACGGGATCGTGCTTACGATCGCCCGTTCGCTCGGCGAATTCGGGGCCGTCCTGGTCGTATCCGGCAATATCATGAATAAGACCCAGACGGCGACGACGCTGGTCTATCAGGACGTGGAGAATTTCAATATCGGTTCGGCCGGCAGCCTCGCGCTTGTGTTGGCATGCGTATCGGTCGTACTGCTTTTGCTTATGGAATGGGCGAAAAAGCATAAAGGGCACAAAGGAGTCGATTGACATGCATATCGAGGTTCGCCAGTTAAATAAATGGTTCGGCGGCTATCACGCCGTGCGGGATGTTAGCTTCTCGGTCGAAGCCGGCCAGCTCATCGGCCTGCTCGGGCCGAGCGGCGGCGGGAAGACATCGGTGCTGCGGATGCTGGCCGGGCTGGAACATCCGGACCAAGGCGAGATATTGTTCCGGGACACCGTCGTCAATGATGTGCCGCCCCAGCAGCGGGGCATCGGCTTCGTGTTCCAGAACTATGCGCTATTCAAGCATATGAATGTCTATGACAACATCGCCTTCGGTCTGCATATTCAGAAATGGCCGAAGCCGCGGATTCGCGAACGCGTAGCCGAGCTCTTGGAGCTGACCGGACTGTCCGGCGTGGAACGGAGGTATCCGCATCAGCTGTCCGGCGGGCAGCGGCAGCGGGTGGCGTTCGCCCGGGCGCTGGCCCCGGAGCCGCAGCTGCTGCTCCTCGACGAGCCGTTCGCGGCTATTGACGCGAAGATTCGCCAGGAGCTGCGAAGCTGGCTGCGGGAGTTAATCGAGCGCGTAGGCATCACCTCGATCTTTGTGACGCATGACCAGGATGAGGCGATTGAGGTGGCGGACGAGATTATGATCATCAACCAGGGCCGCGTCGAGCAAAAAGGGACGCCATGGGAAATTTACAAAATGCCGGAGACGCCTTTTGTAGCGGAATTCATTGGGGAATCGACCATTTTGAACAATATTTATGCCTTAAAAGGATTTGAGATGTTAAATGTCGGGGAAGAGATGAGAGCCCTCATTCGGCCGGAATATATCGAGGTCGGGAGGGAAGGCGAGGTCAGGCTGGCGTCGGCGAGCGAGTCCGGACGGGTCAAGGCGGTCCATTTCCGGGGCAGTGAATGGATGGTGGAGGTCCAGGTGGGGAATCTGGTGCTGAAGACATACCGTTCCTTGGAAAGACCGCAGCTTCAGGCAGGCGAGCAGGTCCAGGTTCTGATCCATCGCGTCTATATGTTCGAGGGAGACGAGAGCTGGGTGGTCGAGAACCGGTTGAAGACGGAACCGATGCCTGTTCATATTACGGGCTGAACGGAGGAGGGGCAAGATGGACAGGGACGAGTCACGCGGCCTATCCGGCTTTATTGCGACAGTTATCATCTTTATCCTCTTGTTCGGCTGCAGTCCAGGCGTCCGGGATGCCTCTGTGCAGGAGGAGAGGCAGGACGAGACAACAACGGCCGTATCTGTCCCTCAGCAGTCCCCCTCAGGGGATGCATCCGTCTCTCCTTCGCCGGGGGAGTCCGGTCAAGACAGCGTTACGCTCGTCATTGGCGCCTATTCCGTCGTGAAGGACGTGATGCAGCGGATACTGCCTGAATTCGCGGCCGATTGGAAGGCGAAGACCGGGCAGCAGGTCGTATTCCAGGAATCCTATGAAGCCTCGGGGACGCAAGCGCGATCGATTGCCGGCGGCCTGGAAGCCGATATCGCGCTCTTCTCGATGGAGGGAGATGTCGATAAGCTCGTACAGGCCGGACTGGTGCCTGCCGATTGGCAAGCGCGGGACGCTTATGGAGGCATGGTCACCGGCTCCATCGTCGTGCTGGGAACGCGGGAAGGGAACCCGCATCAGATTCGCGGCTGGATCGATCTGACCAAGCCCGGCGTTCAAGTTCTCTACCCGAACCCGAAGACATCGGGCGGCGCCCAATGGGATATTAACGCGATCTACGGAGCCGGCCTTCTGGAGGCGAAGGAGCGGGGAGAGAACGGTCCGCGCCGGGCGAAGGAGCTGCTGATGAGCGTTCACCGGAATGTCATCTCGATGGACAAAAGCGGCCGGGCGTCGATGGCTGCCTTCGAATACGGCGTAGGCGATGTCATCGTCACCTACGAGAACGAAATTTTGTCCCGCATGCAGGCGGGCGTCCCCTACGAGCTGGTCCGCCCGGAGCGGACGATTCGCATCGACAACCCTGTCGTCGTCGTCGATCAATATGCGCAAAAGCATGGCACCACAGAACTCGCCCAAGCGTTCGTCGATTACTTGCGGGAGCCGAAGGCCCAGCGTCTGTTGGCGGAAGCCGGGTTCCGTCCTGTCGCTCCGTCCGTGAGAGAGGAGACGGCGGACCGCTATCCCGAGCCGGCGGGATTGTTCGGCATCGAAGATATGGGCGGCTGGAAGCATGTCCGCGAGACCCTGTACAGCAAGCGGGGCATCTGGTACGAGGTGCTCGCAGGGATTGAAGAATAGAGCCCGATTAAGCGAACGGGGATGAATTGCGCATGGCGGTAATGCCTGCGCATTTTCTTTTGCCATGGAGAGGGGGAAGGTTCACGAGTGCGGATGATTCCGGTTCAAGTATTATGCTGAGGCTGTTGGTGCTAATCGTGTCGCTGCGGGAACGGAAGTGCCCGTGTCGCTGGGGAGGCTGTTGGAGATACACCTTGCTCGCTCTTTATGAGCATTCTCCCTTCCACTCAGAAAGAAATCGACGATGGCCGCAAGCTTCTGCACGCGCTGTTCGCGAACGCAAATTATGGGTTCAGGACCTCGTCCACTCCTGCCAGAAACGGGAGGCGGCGATTGTTTTGCTGATTAGGTAGAGATTCATCGGGACAGATGGTATCCGGAAAGCCTTGATAGATGGGGGAAGCACTCCTCTTGAATTGTTTTTTTGCTTAAAGCTGTCTGTCATGGATTTAGCGCAAGGTATGGAAGCATGATATACACTTTAAATGAGGACAATGATAAAATGGTATTTATTCCGGTTGATGCACAAAAATCTCATTTCGTTTCAAGTGCGAATGTGGAGTGCACATGAAATTCCCGGGGGATTCGCACCAACTTTATTGAAAAGTTATCCAAATTAATTTTTACAAGTTAATTAGTTGCGGCTTATTTTAAACGCTATCCTCACTTGACGTGAAATTTAAGCAAAAAAGTATTTATTTTGTTATATATTATGTCATTTTTCGCTGTCGCATCCTATGCGGATGCGTGGATTGAAATTCGTATACATGTCCATAGACAGTAAGAAGATGCGCGTCGCATCCTACACAGATGAGTGAATTGAAATCGCCTTTATTCCATTTCCTAAGGTGCCGGGGATCGACAGAGAGCAGGTAAGCTTGACGCTTCATCGCTCTCTGACAGATTGGTATGCGATCTTTTCGATATCTCGGTTGACATCTTTGCCTTAAAAACGGGTGCTCGCCAATATCTGTTTCAGCGTGTACATCTTCTTTCATGTAAGCTGTTTTACTAAGAGGGAGACCAGCAATCTGATTTTCCGTTCGGAAGGTTGCTCAGGTGTTATGGAAAATAAAAAAAGCCGTTTCGAACTGAAAAACGGCCGGAAATATGAATTAATGGGATCTCTCTCTTAACTGTGTGATCATGTCTAAGGAGAAGCCTGTTACTCTCGCGATCAATTCAGGATCCAGATTTTCGGCAAGCATTTGTTTGACCACTTCTTCTTTTGCTTCCCTCTTGCCTTCTTGCTTGCCTTCTCTTCGGCCTTCCTGTATACCTTCTTGCAGCCCTTTTCTTCTGCCTTCTCGTATACCTTCTTGTAGACCCTGTCGAAGACCTTCTCTTCGGCCTTCGCGTCTTCCCTCGCGCTTAATGGCATCCAAGGTTTTTTCAAGCCCCATAACCGACACGCCTCCTTTTTCGTTCTGGATAAGCTCGCGCAAATGCGGTTCATTTTCCGGCAATTTCTGACTTAAAATATTCGCCATCCAGGAGACTAATTTCTGCTGGCTATCCTCCGGCAATTGCTGTATGGTATGCATCAGTTTGCCGAGCCGATCCAGCAATTCCGCCTGATCCTCCGTCTGATCGAGCAAAAAGACAGAACCAATCGTATTGGAAAGAGCCAACAACTCTTCTTCCGTATATCGAGCAACATCAATAAGCACATATTCAAAATTAAGAAGTTCCGAACCGAACATCGTCTCATTGGCTAACAGGTGGCGAAATTGGCGGCTGGCGGTCCAGCGTCTCTTCCCATTGTACAGCACAATCGGCACAATGGGAGGCAACCGGAATGCTTTCGGCTTGCCCTTTGTTTTTTCCTGGTCTTTCATAAGATAACGCCAGATCTCCACCTGATAAAGCAGAAGACGGTATGGCATCAGGAAGTCCACTGTGGACTGCATTTCCAGCAACAAATAAAACACGACATCTTGTCCATTCAGCTTCACGCGGTACACCAAATCGGCTTCCTTCCGCTTGAAATCTTGCAGGACAAATGAATGGGGGATTTCCTGCACATTCGTTTCGTCTATGCGCTCCACCCATTCTTTTTGAACAAAGGAGCGAAGCAATTCGACAAACAGCTTTTTACTGGACAACAGGAAGCGATATGACGTATCGTGGCGGTGATGTACCGTGTTGTGTTCATCAGTTTCCGTCCCCATACAAGCCTCTCCTTCCTACCATCTTTTCCTTTATTATACCTGATTATAAGCGGTGGGGAACAGGGGGGGAATCTAGCCGAGTCTATGCTTTCATATCCACTCCACGGAGTTTCCGATTTTTCGGTTTCTCTATTGAGAGGGCGATCTAACTCAGTGCTTGTTCAGAATAGTCTTAAGTTAACCGTCATTTGGATCCCTGTGATATACTGAAAAAAGAAACCCGAATAAAATGGAAAAAAAGATTCAATAAACCGGTGCGAATGTGAAGTGCACATGAAATCCCTGGGGGATTCGCACCATATTTATTGAAATGTTATCCAATTCAGTTTGTGAAAGTTAATTGTTTCAAGGCTATTTCGAGCTAAATCTCTCATTTGCTCCGAGGTTTTTGCAAAAAACTGATTGCATTGTTATATTTTATGTTATTTTTCGCTGTCGCATCCTACGCGGATGCGTGGATTGAAATTAAACATGGTCTTAATATCTTCAGCGTTTTTCCCGTCGCATCCTACGCGGATGCGTGGATTGAAATCTGTACTGCTCTAAGTCTGCCTCTGGGTGGGCCGACAGTCGCATCCTACGCGGATGCGTGGATTGAAATACGCCTAACTCGATCATTCCCGCAGGTCGAAGCCTTGTCGCATCCTACGCGGATGCGTGGATTGAAATTGTTCGATCTGCCGGGCTTGCTCCGGCGTAACATAGTCGCATCCTACGTGGATGCGTAGATTGAAATTCCCAGCAACGTTCTGTGTTATTTTCACGAACATGTCGCGTCCTACGAGGACATGTATATTAAAATTGTATGCGCTTTCTACAAGAGTGCGAAGGACACGGCTAGAGGCGTGTCCGAAAACTTCTGAAGAGGTAAGTCAGGCGGGATAGTAATATCATCTGATTGTCTATGGGTGGGCCTCGTTTTCGCATTACATATCCCTATTGGTATCAAGCGAATCATATTTGAAACAGTTTATGACTTATCCGTATCCTCATATTAAAGATAACGTAAAATCAACAGTGACCGCTGTTCTGCATGCGAAAAAAGGGAATAGAAATCGTGCCCTTGCACAGCTTGAAGAAGGTTTGCAAAGCGGCGGCGTGAATAACGCAGTATGCCTGAGCGTAACGCAATTTCTGTCGCATCGTGCCAAGGTGTATGCCATAAATCAGTGCATTGCCATGTACGGTTCCCTATGCGCACTCTCCCCTTCAGTCAGAAATGTGCTCGTTTTCTGAGGGGATGGGAGATTGCTTATAAGGATGAGAAGAGGGGGATGTGCCCCAAGCACAGAGCGGATTGTTCAGTTGAAGGCAAAAAAGCCCCGCTCAGTCGGCACATCGTGCCTTGAGCGAGGCGATAAATTTTGCTCCGAGGGGGATACGCTAAGCGTTGGCTCACCGCGAAAGACTCCCTCACGCTCCCGGATTATTCCGAGGCGGGCAAGACGCCCTTCAATGGAATGTCGGTCGTTATGCGGCGTACGCCCAGAGCGTACAGCTTGCGGGCATCGGCTTCGTCGCGGATCGTCCATGCAGCGAGACTGAAGCCCTTCTCCCGGGCGGTGGCGACGATGTCAGGATGTTTCAAGACGGCGTGATATTGCAGCAGCAGCGCCGCATGGCCGAGTCCGGTCAATAGGTCGAGATCGACCAATTTGTCGGAGAGCCAGCCTACCTCGATATCGGGATGCAGGCTTCGAATCAATCGCAAATTATCCACGTGGAATGAAATAATCATGGTGCGTTTCGTCAATTTATAGGTATCCAGTAAATGCAGCAGCCCTGCCGCTTCCTGCTCGTTAATGCGCTCCTTCAATTCCAGCTGCAGGCCGGCCTGGTCCTCGGACAGCAGCGCCAACACCTCTTCGAGGAGAGGGATGCCGTTTCCGGCGTAATCCGGATGGAATTTGATGCCGGCGTCCGCCTGCTGCAGCTCGGCCACGGTCTTGCTCCGGACAGGTCCCGAGCGATCGGTCGTCCGGTCCAGCGTGTCGTCATGAATGACGACCGGGACCCCTTCAGCCGAATGGTGCACGTCGATCTCCAGCGCATCCGCGCCCATGTCAAGCGCCCGCCGGAACGCGATCATCGTATTTTCGGGAAAAAGGGCAGCGTAGCCGCGATGGGCGACGATTTCCACACGGCTCGTTTGTAAGCGAACAGTCATGAGTAGGCCTCCTTCGGTTGTTGACGATATGTAAAAGCATCCTTGAATTATCGAGGCGGCCAGCTGTCGGCGGTGTGTTCGTCGGCAAGCAAATCTGAAGGCTGACGCTTGTTTGCCATGCATATCGATTTGAAACCGATTATACTGGAAGCATGATAGGAGAACAATGGAGAATTGCCGACAAAATCATATGGATATTGTAAAGGCACCGCCTGTTCTAGAGGAGGAATAGAGATGACAGACCAATCGATGGAGCTTCCAGGACTATTCCATGGCGAAGAGGGTTCCGGCGAAAGTTCCGACAAATCCGGCAGACGGTGGAGCGTCACGTTCTGGGGAACCGGCGACTCGATGGGCGTGCCGCGAGTATACTGCGCTTGCCCGGTATGCGAGGAGGCGAGGAAGGAAGGCGTGAACCGGCGCTATCGTTCGTCCGTGCTTCTCGAACGGGGCGAGGAACGTCTGCTCGTCGATTGCGGCCCCGACTGGACGGGGCAGATGGAGAGAGCGGGGCTGTTCTGGCTGGATGATATTTTGATTACGCATGCCCATCAGGATCATATCGCAGGCTTGACGGCCTACGCGGATGCCTGCCGCTGGCTGCAGCGGAAGGGGCGGGCGACGATGCCGGCCGAGGTCGGAGAGACGATCCGGACGATGTACCCTTGGCTGGAAAGGTATATTGAGTTCCAATATATCGAAGGGCCGTGGCGCTGGAAAGAGTGGAGCATTCAGCCTATACGCGTCAATCACGGCAAGAATGGCTATTCATATGCCTATCGCTTCGATCCATGGACAAGCGGCAGGCCCGCAAGCGAGAACAAGCCGGAGGTTCACAGCTGGCTTTATGCCTCGGATGCGATCGGGCTCGGCGAGAAGGAGTTGGCCTGGTTCCGGGCGCTGGATGTGTTGATTCTCGGGACGAATTTCGTCCATGAGGAGGCCCCTTACGAGACCCGCTCCGTCTATGACATGCGGGAAGCGGTGGAGGTCCTTCGCGAGGTGAAGCCGCGCAAGACGGTGTTCACTCATTTGTCTCACGGCGTCGACCTTCGGGAGAATTATCCCCAGCTGCCGGACTCGGTAACGCTGGCCCGCACGGGGATGGTCATTCCACTGCAATAATAAGCAAGCCGCCGGGAACGGGCCCGGCGGCGGAAGGCAGGCGTTACGCCTGGTTCAGGACGAATTTCTCGATGACATGCCGCACGCCTTCCTCATTGTTGGTGCGCGTCACGTAATCGGCCACCCCCTTGAGCGAGTCGACGGCATTGCCCATGGCGACGCCGAGGCCGGCCGTCTCGATCATATCATGATCGTTCCACGAATCGCCGATGGCGATCGTCTCCTCCAAGCTGCAGCCGACATGCTGCGCCAAATGGCGCAGGGCGCTGCCCTTGGTGCCTTCCCGGTGCGTTATTTCCAGGAAGTGAGGTTTGGACTTCGTAATATGGACATCCGGCCCAAGCAGCTCTTTCAATTCGGCGGCGGCCGCGTCCAGCGTCGCTGGCTCGTCAATGATGAGCATTTTGGTGGAAGGGGAAGCGAGCAGCCGATCGAAATCCGGTTCGATCGTATAAGGAATATCAGATAGCTGCGCATAAGCGATCAGCTTGTCATTTTCCTGGCGGGCGTACAGATGATCGTCGATATAGAGCTGAAGATGAAGGCCGCGTTCATCGCAATAGCGGAGCAGGCGCATCGCCGCTTCCTTCGGCACCGCCCGCTCGTACAATATATGGCCGTCCATCACGTTTTTCACGAGGGAGCCCTGATAGGTGATGAGCGGAACGTTCAATCCGGTCTGCATGGCCAGGTTGCGGGCGGACGCATACATGCGGCCCGTGGCGAGGGTGACCGCAGCGCCAGCGGCGACAGCCAGCTCCAGCGCGCGCTTCGTGCCGGGCGTAATCTCCTTGTCATCCGTAATGAGCGTATCGTCGATATCAATGGCAATAAGCTTGTACAATGTCGATGTCTCTCCTTTTTCCGAGCCGCCCGGGCACTCTCTCTATGTCAGACCGGCGCTCCGATGATATTCAATAGCTGCAAGAATCTCTCCCTCTATTGTACCGCATGCCGGCCTCATTTCAATTCAGCGACGAGCATTCCCGCCAAAATTAACAGGCAGCCCATTATCGCCCACAGGCCGACCGTCTCTCCGGCGAAGGTAACGCCCGTAATGGCGGCGAAGACCGGCTCCATCGCGAAGATGACGGCGACTCTGCTGGCGGAGGTGTATTGCTGGCACCATGTCTGCGCCCAATACGCGAAGGCGGTGGAGATACAGATGGAGATCAGCAGGGCGACGATGACCTTCGGCTCCGCCAGCGCTTCCCACAGCGCCGCTCCCGTAAGCTGCGGCTCGAACAGGAAGGAGCTGCCGGCGGCGGCCAGCGCGACGACCGCGAACTGCACCGTCACGAGCAGAACGGTATTATGGGTGGCCGCATATTTCCCGGTGAAGGCGATATGGAGGGCGAAGCAGAACGAACACAGGAGCACGTAGCCGTCACCCTCATTCAAGTGAACCGCGCCGCCATTGAAGGCGAGAAAATAGAGCCCGGCCAGCGCCAGAGCGGCCGCAATCCAGGTACGGGGCTGCAGTCGCTGCTTGGCCAGCCACAGGCTGATAAAGGGCACGAGCACAACCGACAGTCCGGTAATGAAGCCGGCATTGGTTGTCGTCGTGTATACGAGGCCGATGGTCTGGAAGGCGTAGCCCCCGAACAGGAACGCGCCCAGCAGCGCGCCGTGCAGAAGCAGCGCTCGCGTGTCTGATCGGATGTTGCTCTGGCGCCGCCTTCTGCCCAGCAGCGCGACGAGGCCGAACAGGAGCGCGGCCCCGGCGAATCTTACGGCGTTGAAGGCCAGCGGGGGCAGAACGAATACGGCATGCTGGACCACGAGGAAGGTGCTTCCCCATACGAAAGCGACAAACAACAAGCATAAGTCCGATGTGAATTTTCGATGTTTCACCGCAAGCGACGCTCCTTTGATGTGCACATGAATTTTCAAATTTTACAGCAGGCGCGGCGAGTTGGCAAGAACGCAGCGAATTGGCCTCGATCCGCTTTCCTGCATGCTGGGCGGGAACGCACGAACGAACCTTGGGGGGAATCGGTGTGGACGGCTTATTTTCCGGTTCGATATAATGAGGGGAGAACGAGGAATGGAAGTGAATCCATGATGACCACTGGCGAGCATACGAACACGCTTCTCCTGATGCGGAGCTTATATCCTTCATTAACGAAAACGGAGAAGAAAATCGCGGACTACGTGCTGAGAAGCCCGGACGAGGTCCTGTACGCGACGGTGACGGATCTGGCCGAGAAGTCGGATGCCGGCGAGACGTCGGTGCTGCGGTTCTGCCGCAATCTGGGCTATACCAGCTACCAGGAGTTCAAGCTGTCCCTGGCCAAAGATCTGATGACGCCGCTCAAGCATGAAGAGAGCGAGATCGTCGAGGAGGACGATCTGGCGGCCGTGGCGCAGAAGATAACGCTGGAGAACGCCGCTTCGCTGGAGCATACGCTGTCCCTGCTGAATATGAAGGACCTGCAAGCAGCGGTGGAAGCAATCATCCGTTCCAATCGGATCTTTTTCTTCGGCGTCGGCTCGTCCGCGATGACCGCGATGGATGCGCAGTACCGCTTCATGCGGCTGGGATACGCGGGCGAGGCGATATCGGATCCGCATGTGATGGCGATGAACGCGGCGCTGATGACCGATCAAGATGTCGTGTTCGGCATCTCCACCTCGGGCAGCACAAAGGAGCTGGTCGATGCCGTGCGCCTGGCGAAGGAGAACAACGTCTTTTTCATCTGCCTCACGAGTCACGCCAAATCGCCGATAACGAAATACGCGGATTCGATTCTGCTTGTCCACGCGAAGGAGACGCCGCTTCAGGGCGGGGCTTTCTCTTCCAAAATCGCGCAAATTCACGTGCTCGACATGTTGTCCGCCGCCGTGGCGCTCCAAGCGAAGGAGAGGGCGCACCGCGCTCTCCATCGGACGGCTCAGGCCGTGCAGGACAAAGTATACTGATGATTGACGGCCTGGCGCCCATGCGCGGCCCCAAAACATAGACAGACCCGGGCCGTCTTGGCATCCAAGACAGTCCGGGCCTATTGATCTACTCGTTCAGCATGACGAGTCCGATGAAGTCTTCCGCGCTGATATTGCCGAGATAGTGGTTGATATCCATATCGGCAAGCGCTTCGCGAATGGCCTGTTCCTCATAACGGACGCCCTGCAAGCGCGCCTCGATATCGCTGACTTCGCCGACCCCGAAGAAGTCGCCGTATATTTTCATGCGCTGAATCAATCCGTCCTCGACATCCATGCGCACGTCGACGATTCCGGCCGGGAATTTTTTCGAGTGCTCCACGTTGAACTTCGGCGATGAGCCATAGTTCCAATCCCAGTTCTGATAACGTTCCCGCGAGATGCGGTGAATCGTCTCCCAATCCTGCTCCGTCAGCTTGTACTGGGGCACCTGATCCGGATCCATGCCGAAAATATGGCGCAGGATCGCGTCCTTGAACTGCCCGATGGTCATCGGTCCGGCGAGAAACTCGGAAATGTTGGCGACGCGGGAACGGATCGATTTCGTTCCTTTGGATTCGATTTTGATCGGCTTGACCTTGAGTGCAGAGGCGACATGCTCCATCTCCGAATTGAACAGCAGCGTGCCGTGGCTGAACATGCGCCCGCGCGTGGAGAATTGGGCATTGCCGGAGATTTTCTGCTCTCCAACCTGGATGTCATTGCGTCCGGTCAAATCGGCATTGACGCCGAGAGAGCGGAGCGTATCGATGACCGGCTGCGTGAATTTGCGGAAATTGTGGAACGACTGCCCGTCATCCTTCGTGATGAAGCTGAAATTCAAATTGCCTGTATCGTGATACACGGCGCCTCCGCCCGACAGGCGGCGCACAACGTGGATGTTGTTCGCTTTGACGTAATCGCTGTTGATTTCTTCGATCGTATTTTGATTTTTGCCGATAATGATGGAAGGCTCGTTGATATAGAATAACAAATAGCTGTCTTCTTCCAGCGGCAAATGCTTCAGGACAAATTCCTCGATCGCCAGGTTGACGCGAGGGTCGGTGATGCCTTGATTGTCGATAAACTTCATGGCTCGTCCGCCTCCTTCTTCTGTTAATTGTAATCAATTTGGAACAAAACACAACTTGTATTTGATATTGATAATCGTTATCAAATATAATGGGAGTATCGGATGCATAGAAAGAGATTAGGAGAAAAAAGGCATTCAAGGAGGATAAACAATGTCAATTGCGAATACAATCCGGGAACGCCGGAGCATTCATCGCTTTTCGGATCGCCCTGTCGACAAGGAACTGGTGCTGTCCCTGCTGAACGATGCCGTCTGGGCTCCCAATCACGGGCTTCGCGAGCCGTGGCGGTTCATTTATGCGGCAGGAGAGGCGAAGAACCGGCTTGTGCGCTGCGTGATGGATCTGGTCGAAGGAACGAAGATGAGAGGCTGGGACGAAGAGAAAAAGGAGAAGTTCATCCGGACGAATCTGGCCGTGCCTGCTTACCTTATCGTCGTCATGCCTGAGGATCCGCGGCCGAACATTTGGGAAGAGGATCTGGCGGCCGTAAGCGCCCTGATTCAGAACTTCCAACTGCTGGCGTGGGAACGCGGCCTCGGAATGCTGTGGCACACCGGGGACTATATTTACAATCGCAAGTTCCGTGAAATGGCTGGGGTGCAGCCGGGCGAGAAGATCGTCGGGGTGCTGCGCATGGGGCATTTCGATGAGATTCCGCCGTCCCGCCCGCGTACGGACGCGTCGGAACGCTTCACCGAGCTATCTTAAAATCATACTTATCACTGACAAGCGCAGGGCCCAGGGCCGCTGCGCTTGCTTCATGTTGTCAATGTCAGGAACCGAAGTAATCGTTTTCAAAATTAGGGAAGGTCTGAGGAGTCCGCTTTCTGATAGCGGTAGTACAGCAGCAGCTCGACCGTGTACTTGATGATCCAGGCGGCCAGCAGCACGCTGACCAGCAAATGAGCGCTGACGAGCGGGGACAGCAGCAGAGTGCTTGTATCGGACACATAGATCAGATAAGCCGCGCAGCAGGCAACCGAGAGCACGAGGAAGACCAATCCCATCTGGTTCGCCTGCAGCGAGATCAGACGTGACAATTCCTTGTCTTCGGGCTCGTCTTTGGACATGAAGTTCACGAAGTACATAACGGCCTGCACGACGGCGGCGACGCCGAATACGTTGCGGGCCAGCGCCATCATCTCTGTGCTGTACAAACCGATGTCGCCTTTGAGGCGAAACAGTATCACCGCGTAATAGGTAGTGACGATAATGGCGGCGCCCAGGGATGCCCATGATGTTTTGTGATGCACCGACATAATTGAACCTCCTTGAGCTTGACATAGCATTGCGCCAATACCGGTCTGCAATGTGATTATACAGCATTTAACAGCAGCGTTACAGTGTGCGATGTGCCAATGTTTTTCGGCATTTCGTAGAAAAGGAAAAACCGTTTGACGAATGGGTCTGCGTTACGCATAATGTACCATGAGAAATCATGCGCGTCCTGCTTCCTCCGCCTGCCTTCAGGCTGGACCGGGGAGTGCGGAGCGTACGGCAGAACAGGGCAGACCGGACCGATTGACGATGGCGGAGTTCCGTTGGAACGACCGCTATAGGGATATTGTACGCGACCGTCTGTCCGTCTTCAAGGAGGGGCTTATGGTCATAATAGAACGGTTTGGACATGGCGGGGACGTATGGACGGCAGCGGAGGCATTCGGGCGATCGAGCGGCGAGTTCGTGGATTTCAGCGCGAACATCAATCCGCTCGGACCGCCGCCGTCCGTCATGGCGCGGCTCAGGGAGGAGCTGGCCGGCATTATTCATTATCCCGATCCGGGGCACCGGCGGATGAAGGAGGCGCTGTCCCGCCGCCTTCAGGTGGGCTGCGAGCAGTTATTGATCGGCAACGGCGCGGCCGAGTGCATGGCGCTGGCGATTCTGGCGCACGCGCCGCGCACCGTCGGCGTGGTGGCGCCCTGCTTCTCGGAATACGAGGCGCTGTCAAGGCAATTCGGCGCGGACGTCGTGCGCGTCATCGGACAGGCTTCCCGGGATTACCGGGCGGAGTGGCCGGAGCTGGAACGGCTGGTCGCGGATGCCGATATGGTCTTCCTCGGCCAGCCGAACAATCCGACCGGCGCCGTATACGAGCGCCGGATGCTGGAGGAAGCGGGGCGGCTGGCGGAGCGGAACGGAACGCTGCTGATTGTGGATGAGGCGTTCATCGATTTTCTCCCGGACGAGGAAGAGGCGAGTCTGCTGCGGTTCGCGGCGGACAGGCGGAACGTGCTGGTTATCCGGTCGCTGACGAAATTTTATGCCATTCCGGGCCTTCGCCTCGGGTATGCGGCGGGCCATCCGGATATGATCCGCTCGCTTGCTTCGAAGCAGGTCACATGGAGCGTGAACGGGCTGGCGCTGGCGGCCGGCGAGGCGCTGCTCCTTGACGAAGCGGCGGAGGACTATGCGGAACGGACCCGAAGCCTGATTGCCGGCGAGCGGGACTGGCTGAGCGGGCAGTTGGCCGCGCTTGGCCTGCGGCTGTGGACGAGCCAGGCGAACTTCCTGCTGGCGGAGGCGGCGGCGCCGTGGACCGCCCGGCGCTTACAGGAAGAACTTGGACGCCGGGGCGTCCTGATCCGCAATTGTGACGGGTATGCAGGGCTTGGGGCCGGACATTTCCGCATCGCGGTGAAGGACCGTCAGGCAAATAAACGTCTAGTCGAGGCCCTGCAAGCTGTGTTACATTTATAAGATGTGGATCCTGCAATGTGCAGAGGCCTCCATCCATTGCCTTTGCCCGTTGCCGGGATAGAAGGAACGAGAGGTAAGGATGTCCGGCATTCGGCTCGATAGATTATTATGGTGAAGCCCGCTCTGCAAGCGCGTGTTCGTGTGAAAAATTCCGGTAACTCATAACCGGGGAAGTGACAGGAATCAGTACCTTTTTAGAAAGGTATCTCTCAGGACAGAGCGCGGGCGGATCGGACAAGCAAGGGGGAAGCGTGATGCAGCCTTGCCGCGAAGGCATTCGCAGCTATGCATCGGAAGTCGTGCCCGGCGTGACGGTAAGCTGGGGGAGCGAGACCATGACCGTGGAGCTGCCGCACCGGGCTCCGGTATGGAGCAGCGCGGTATGGAACGGAGGGGGCTCCAGGCTGGCGTCGCGCATCATGAACCGGATGGTTCGGTCGGGCTTCGATTGCTCCGATCCGGTCGCATATATGAAGGAGATTTGCCTGCAGCAAGGGTATGCTCCGGATACGACCGTCGGCCTGATGACGGCGGCGAAGGTGACCCATGCGTCCCTCATGGAAGAGGAGGGCGACGGCTTCTCCCTGCTGTGCGTGACGACGGCCGGAACGGGCAACGCCGCCCGCGCCGGGCTGCCGCGGCAGGTGTACTCCGCTTACGAGCCATTGAAGCCGGGCACGATCAATACGATCATCGTGCTGGATGGCAGGCTCGCGGAAGCGGCGGTATGGAATGCGGTCATTACCGCAACGGAAGCCAAGTGCGCCGCGCTGGACGACCTGAGGGTGATCGACCGGGAGACGGGCCGCCTCGCGACGGGGACGACGACCGATGCGGTGGCGATCGCGATCGTCGACAGCGGGCGCCACGAGGCCGTGCATCGCTATGCGGGTACGGCGACGACGCTGGGCGCCGCCTTGGGACGGCTGGTGTACGGCACCGTGGCGGAGTCGGTGCGCACGTAGCGGGAAGACGACGGGCCGCTGTTCGAATAAGAGAAGCAGGCGCGCCACTTGCCAGGCAGCCGGGGAACGCGGCCGCAGCGGCAGTGGAGGAGCGGGCTGCAGGCAAGAGGAGTCAGGTGAGCAATCATGATCGCGGCATTAATAATCATCGCAGCATATCTATGGGATCGGATCGTTGGCGATCCGAGGTGGCTTCCCCATCCGGTCATCGGCATGGGGAAAGCGATCTCGGCCCTGGAACGCCTTATCCGGAGGGCGGCTCCGTCCGAAGCGGCGCTCAAGCCGCTGGGCTTTCTGCTGCCGCTGGTGATGGCGGGCGGGGCATTTGGCTTGACGTGGGCGGTGCTGGCAGGGCTCTATGCCGTCAACGTCTGGCTGGGCGCGGCGGCGGAGGCGCTTCTGATCGGCACGACCGTCGCTACGAAAGGGCTCCGCGATGCCGGCATGGCCGTCCATGCCCGGCTGGCGGCGGGGGATCTGCCCGGAGCGCGGCGCGAGGTCGGCATGATCGTGGGAAGGGACACCGGGACGCTCGATGAACCGGAAATTACCCGCGCCGCCGTCGAGACGGTGGCCGAAAATATTATGGATGCCGTCATCTCGCCGCTCCTGTACGCGGCCATCGGCGGCGCGCCGCTGGCTATGGCCTACCGGGCTATCAATACGCTGGATTCCATGGTCGGCTATAAAAATGAGAAATACGCCAATCTCGGCTACGCCTCCGCGCGGCTTGACGATCTGGCGAACTGGATACCGGCGCGCTTGACCGCGCTGTTGATCGTAATCTGCGCCCTGTTCGGTTATGACGCGAAGCGGGCATGGAAGACGGCCCTGCGCGACGCGCCGAAGCATCCGAGCCCGAACAGCGGCTGGCCGGAAGCGGCCGCCGCCGGGGCGCTCGGCATCCGCCTTGGCGGATTGAATTGTTACAAAGGCGTATGTTCCTTCCGCGCCTATATGGGCGATCCCGTCGTCGAGACGGGAGGGGAACATATTGCGGCAGTGTGCGGGCTGCTGACCCGAAGCACGCTGCTCTTCGCCATCCTGGCCGCAAGCGTCCTCTGGGCCTGCGGCGGATGGCTCCTGTAGACGAAAGGCGAATGAAGGAGTAATGGGATGAAATGAAACAAAAGCGCACATACAAAGCTCCCCCCGTTCGCCGCAGGCGGCGTCAAGCAGGAGCTAGACGACAAGCCCGGCCTCCGCGCTGCGGCACCCGGCATATCCGCCGCCGCGCGGGCGCGTCCAGCGTCATCGTGCGGTTCGCGCTCGTTAGACATTCGCTGACGCAGGCGAATGTGGAGCGGCGGTATATCAGCTATACGGACAGCCCGCTGCTTCCGGAAGCGGAAGAGGTGCTGCGGCCGATGCGCAGGGCGGTGGCCCATCCGGCGCCGCTCCTGTATACGAGCGATATGCGCCGCTGCCGAGAGACGCTGGCACAGCTGCGTCCGCGCGATGCGGAACGGGCTCATGTCGACACAAGGCTGCGCGAATACGATTTTGGCATGTGGGAAGGCTTGACGTACAACGATCTGAAGGAGGATCCGTCCTACCGCCGCTGGCTGGACGATATGACCTCCGTGCAGCCGCCGCGCGGCGAGCCATGGCAGACCTTCAGCACGCGGACGGCGCATGTCTGGTGGGAGATTCTGCAGAAGGCCGGCAGACAGACGGCTGTGGCGGCGGGTCAAGGCCTCCGCGGGAATCGTCACCGGCGGGAATGCGAGCCGGACAGGGACGTGCCCAATCAGGGCGGCGAGCGGGGCAGAACGGCCTGGCTGCGCCGGAAGCGTCCGCGCCAGGTAGGCAACGCGTATGAGGCGCGGCCCGATGTGCTGGTTGTTACGCATGGAGGCATGGTGCGCAGGCTGTACACGCTCGCCTTCCCGAAGAAGACGTTCTGGGAAGCGGCCGTCCCGATCGGGGCGGGGATCTTGATTACGGCTGCAAAGTCTCCCCGCCGCTGGAAGTTCCTGCGGGCGGAGCGGCTGCCTTGATGGAACGAACGGCAGTTGAAGCGGCGGAACAAACAGATGTCTTGCAGTATGAGATGCCCTGCGGTATGTGAGGAATGTTATTGCAAGGACAGGGCAATTCCCCTATAATCAATAGTCAAGTTATGATTGGAAGACAAGCGAATAGCAATCTATCGGGTCCTTGCGCCGCATGAGCATTGAGCTTGTGCCCAAGGATAATAGGGAAGCCGGTGCGAATCCGGCACGGTCCCGCCACTGTAAATGGAGTGCTGCGCTCACAATGCCACTGTCTGCGCGGATTCAAGCGAATCCGCCGATGGGAAGGCGAGCTCGGCAAGATGCTCCTAAGTCAGGAGACCTGCCCGATAGGAGGACGAGTTATTTCCTTCGCGGAGAGGAGCGGCGTCATTGGAACGGACTTCCCGTTGCTGCTGAGCGGACATGCTGTCGAACAGCTTGTGATCGCCAGGCAGATCAGATTGGAAGATCCCATCCAGGAGACTGCGTTCCCCCGATCCCAGGATCGGGGGTTTTGTGTTTGTGGCTCTTTGACAATCCCGCCTTGAAGCGGCTGGAGAACCGGACAGGCAGGATGCCGTGCCGGGGAAGAATCGGAGTTGGCCCTTCCGCGGGAAGGAACGGCATTTGCACCGCTTCGGCAACGAATGAGGCATATATATTCAGGGAAGTGAGGGAGATAAAACATGATGAGCAAATGGTGGAACAAAACGATAGCGGTCGCGGCAGCGGCCGTGCTGGCTTTGAGCCTGGCAGCTTGCGGAGCGGCGCCGGCGAAAGAGGCGGACAAGGCTCCTGAGACTGCGCAGCAGCAGGAGAACGGCAATGCGTCATCCGAAGCAGCGAAGACGACCTATCCGTTGACGGTGAAGGATGCGACCGGGCATGAATTCACGTTCGACAAGGCGCCGGAACGGATCATCTCCGTATCGCCGGCAGAGACGGAATCGTTATTTGCCCTTGGACTTGGCGACAACATCGTCGGCGTGTCCGATTATGACGACTACCCGGCAGAAGCGTCCCAGAAGCCGAAAATGGGCGGCATCACGAAACCGAATGAGGAAGCGATCATTGCGGCGAAGCCGGATGTCGTATTTACCGGCATCTCGATGAAGGAAGAAGCCGTCAACAAATTCCGCGAGCTGGGCATTGAAATTTTCAAGGTCGAGCCGAAAACCTATGACGACGTAATCAGCAATATCGAGCTGTACGGCCTCATTACCGATCACCAGAAGGAAGCGAAAGAGATTACCGATCAGATGAAAAAGGTGCGCGATGACGTAGCGGAAGCGGTCAAGGGCGTTACCGAGAAGAAGAAGGTCTATATTGAATTCTCGCCAGGCTGGACCGTCGGCAGCGGCGAATTCATGAACGAGCTGATCGAGCTGGCGGGCGGGGTCAATATTGCGGCCGCGGACATGACCGGCTGGAATCAGATTAATGAGGAAAACATCATCAAGGCGAATCCGGACGTCATTCTGTTCGCGAAGGATCTCGTCGACAGCGAGACGAACAAGACGCTGGAAGACATTATCCGCGGACGCAGCGGCTGGGACAACATCACCGCGATCAAGGATAATCAGCTGGTCGGACTGGACAACAATAAGCTGAGCCGGCCCGGTCCGCGTGTGGCCGAAGCGCTGCAGGATGTGGCGAAAGCGATCTATCCTGACTTGTTCAAATAGATGATGGGATGGATTTATCGATGAAAAAAGGGTTGGGCTTTGGAGTAGCGATGTTGGCGCTGCTCCTTTTATCTATTGTAGGCTGCCTGTCCGTCGGATCGGTGAAGATGCCGATGGGGGAGATTGCGAAAATATTGCTGCATCATGTTCCCGGGCTGGAATCGCTTATTCCCGTCACCTGGGACGACACTTCCGCGACCATTATGCTCAAGGTCCGCTTCCCGCGCGTCGTGCTCGCGATGCTCGTCGGCGCATCGCTGGGGCTGGCGGGGACGGGCTTCCAGGGCGTGCTGCGCAATCCGCTGGCGGATCCGTACACGCTGGGCGTGTCTTCCGGGGCCTCCGTCGGCGCCGCGTTCCTGATCTACTTCGGTCTGCAGTATGCGCTGCTCGGCCAGTGGACGGTTCCGATCGTCGCCTTCGTGACCGGCACGCTGACGCTGTTGGCCGTCATGCGCCTGGCCAGGGAAGACGGCAAAATCCCGATCGAGACGCTGATTCTGGCCGGGGTCGTCACGCAGGCGTTCCTTGGCTCGATCGTGTCCTTCCTCGTCGCGATGTCGAAGCAGACGATCAACGAGATTCTGTACTGGGTCATGGGAAGCCTGGCACTGCGGGGCTGGTCCTATTCGGCCGTGCTGGCGCCCTATATGGCGATCGGACTTATCGCTCTGATCGCCTATGCCCGCCCGCTCAATCTGCTGGCCCTCGGAGAACGGCAGGCGTCTCATCTCGGGCTGAATGTCGAGCGCACGAAGTGGGTCGTTCTGCTGGTGTCGACGTTCATTACGGCGGCCGCCGTCTCCGTATCGGGAGTTATCGGCTTCGTCGGGCTCGTCGTCCCGCACATGATTCGCCTGCTGGTCGGCCCGGATTATCGCTTGCTCGTGCCGTTGTCGGCTGCGGGCGGAGCGATCTATGTCATGTGGGCGGATACGATCGCGCGGACGGCGCTTGCCCCGACCGAGATACCGCTCGGCGTGGTGACCGCCTTCATCGGCGCTCCGTTCTTCGCGTACCTGCTAATCCGAAATAAACGGTCGAAACGGAGGAGATGGTCATGAAGACGGGAGGCGCGCATCGGGAAATCACAGCGAAGCCGGGGGCATCATCCGGGCAGGTCCGCTTGGGAGAGCCGATTCTTCAGGCCGAGCATATCAGCAAAAGCTATGGCAGCCGCACGGTGCTGAACGACGTCTCCTTGACCGTCCGCGCCGGAGAGTGGGTCGGCATCATCGGCCCGAACGGCAGCGGCAAGTCGACGCTGCTGTCGCTGCTGTCCGGCGCCGATTCTCCTGCCAGCGGGCGGATTGAGCTGAAGGGGCGCTCTCTTCGCTCTTACTCGCGCAAAGCGCTCTCGCAAACGATGGCGGTCCTGCTGCAGGAGTCGCTTCCGCCGATCGGATACTCGGTCCGCGAGGTCGTCGAGATGGGCCGCTTCCCGTACCAGTCCTGGTTCGGCTCGGAGGCGGAGGACAGCGGCCCCTATATCGATTCGATAATGGAGCGGCTGCAGCTGACGGAGCTGGAGGAGCGGCCGATCGACCGGCTCAGCGGCGGCCAGCGCCAGCGGGTCGCCCTGGCGAAGCTGATGGCGCAGTCGCCGTCTATCGTGTTGCTGGACGAGCCGACGACCTATCTGGACATCCGGTATCAGGTGCAGTTCATGGATGTCGTCCGCGACTGGCAGCAGGACTGCGGCTTGACGGTCGTCTCGGTGCTGCATGATCTGAACCTGGCGGCGCTGTATTGCGACCGGCTCGTCGTCGTGCATGAGGGGCGCATCGCAGCCGACGGCGCTCCGGAAGAGCTGATGTCGCCGGATGTCATCAGGCGCTATTTCGATACCCGCGCCGCCATCGTGCCGCATCCGGGGAACGGACGTCCGCAGCTGCTGATGTGTCCGGCCCATACGGAGGCGGAAGAGGAGTTGGGGATAAAACAGGCGCAGAAGGAAGTGGAAGCCGGGACAGAGGATGATGAGGCGGCAAGAGCATGAGGGAGACGAGAGCGTGAAGGCGGCGACAGCCGGTAACAAGGGAAGCCTTGGATGGAATTCGAGCGGATTCCACGGCATGGCGGAAGATTGACAGACGAACGCGCAGGAAAAGAATCATTTCTGTAATTGGGATGAACATCGATGGCAATGACAACTAGCAACCAACAATGGGAAAACGGAGATGAACGAGATGAATGCGATGAATGAACGGCTTAGCGAAGTAATCGGGCGGATTCCTGCCCTGGACAAGACGGCGATGGAGGCGGCCGCTGCGCATCAGAATCAGCTGACGAAGCCTCCGGGCAGCCTCGGGCTGCTGGAGGAGCTTGCGGTTCAGTTGGCCGGCATTACGGGTACGGTCACACCGGAATTCAAGCAAAAGGCGATTATTGTCATGGCCGGCGATCATGGCGTGTGCGCGGAAGGGATCAGCGCCTTCCCGGCCGAAGTGACCCCGCAGATGGTCATGAACTTCCTTGCCGGCGGCGCGGCCGTCAATGTGCTGGCGCGTCAGGCCGGAGCCGAGGTCATCTGCGTCGATGTCGGCGTCAACGCCGATTTGAGCCATCCGCAGCTGCAATCGCGCAAGGTGCGCCGCGGCACCGGCAACATGGCCCAAGGTCCGGCGATGACCCGGGAAGAGGCAGTGGCGGCGATTCTGGCCGGCGTCGATACGGTGAACGAGTGCGTCCAGGCCGGAATTCGCATGTTCTCTACCGGGGAGATGGGCATCGGCAACACGACGCCGAGCGCCGCCATTCTGTGCGCCTTGACCGGATTGGCGCCGGAGGAGGCCGTAGGCCGGGGAACCGGCATCGGCGATGCGCAATGGGCCCACAAATGCAACGTCGTGCGCCAGGCGCTTGAAGTGAACCAGCCCGATCGCGACGATGCGCTGGATGTGCTCGCGAAGGTCGGCGGACTCGAGATCGCCGGACTGACCGGCGTTATTCTCGGCGCGGCGGCCCATCGGCTCCCGGTTGTCGTCGACGGCTTCATCTCCAGCGCGGCAGCGCTGGCGGCGGTGCGGCTCGCTCCGGCGGCGCAGCCTTATCTGATTGCTTCGCATCTGTCCGAAGAGCGCGGACATGCCGCCTTGCTGGCCGAGCTTGGCCTAAAGCCGGGCCTGCACTTCAAAATGCGCCTCGGCGAAGGAACGGGCGGCGCTCTGATGTTCCCGATTATCGATGCTTCGCTGCGCATTATGCAAGAGATGGCCACCTTCGCCCAAGCGGGCGTATCCAACAAAGACACGGACGAGAGCGAGGGACAAGCATGACGGGGATGGCTGCCGAAGAAAATAAGCTTGTCCTCGTCACGGGCGGCGCGCGCAGCGGCAAAAGCGGCTTCGCGGAGCGGCTGTTCATGAAGCGCATCCCGGATGGAGGCATCTATGTCGCGACCGCGGAAGCCCATGATGACGAGATGCGCGACCGCATTCGCCGCCACCAGTCGGATCGGGAGCAATCGGGTTACGGCTGGAAGACGGTGAACGAGCCGCTCCAGTTGCCGGAATGGCTCGCCCTCACCAGCGCGGATGCAGAGGCCGCCCATGAAGGGCCGGCCGTGCTTATCGACTGCCTGACGCTCTGGCTGTCGAACGAGCTGCTTCAGGCGGAGCGGCAATGGGGAGAGGGCCCGGAAGCCGAGCGCTATCTGGAGGCGCGCATCGAACGGCTGGCGGAGGAAGCCGGCCGCTTCCGCGGCACGCTGGTGATGGTGACGAACGAGGTCGGGGACAGCATCGTTCCCGTCTACAAGCTCGGCCGGATGTTCCGTGACGCGGCCGGCCGCTTGAATCAGCGCATCGCCGTGAAAGCGGATGAAGTGTATCTCGTGACCGCGGGCATTCCGATCGAGCTGAAGAGCCGGGAGGTGCAGCTATGAAGCAGACATGGCAAGGACTCGTTGCGGCGCTGCAATTTCTGACAAGGATCCCCGTTCCGTTCTCGGTGCCGTTCACGAACGAGGTGCTGAAGCGAAGCACCTTCTTCTTTCCGCTGGCGGGCTTCTGCATTGGCGGGCTGGTCTGGGCGGCCGGCTGGGGATTGCTGCATCTGCTTCCCGTCTTCCCGGCAGCCGCGCTGACGCTTACCCTTGCCGTTGCGCTGCAGGGTGGGCTGCATATGGACGGCTGGATGGACACGGCCGACGGCGTGCTCAGCTCGCGTTCCCGCGAACGGATGCTGGAGATTATGAAGGACAGCCGCAGCGGCGCGATGGGCGTCATCGCATGCGTTCTGCTGCTGCTGGTCAAATGGACGCTCCTCGTCTCTCTGATGGAGCTGGGCTTGTGGAACGGCTGGGTTGTCGTACCGTTCATCTGGTCGCGCGTCGCGATGGTATTGGCGCTGGCGAGCAAGCCTCAGGCGCGCCCGGAAGAGGGGCTCGGCGGGTATTTCCTTGGCGTGAAGGCCGGGCATGTCACGATCGCCTATCTGCTCGGCTTCGGGCTTGCCGCCCTGGCCGTCGCGGCATCGGGAATGGCAGATGCCGGAACGAGCCTAAGTGTGCTCACGGGACTGGGACTCTCGTCCCCGGCCGCCGCCATCGCGATGAGCGTCGCCGCGCCGCTGCTGTGCACGGCGGGGGCCTGCCTGCCAATGGAATATTTGTCGCGCAAGCTGGGCGGCCTGACCGGAGATACGTACGGCGCGATTAACGAATGGACGGAGGTCGTCGGCTTGCTGCTGCTTCTCCTGGCGGCAACCGGGAAAGGATGAAGGATATGAGCGAGACATCCGGCGCCGTGCAAGGCGCGGAACAGGCGAAGGAGACGGAAGGACGGCCGCGGGGACGGACGATCATGCTCCAAGGAACCGCCTCCGATGTCGGCAAGAGCGTTGTGACGACGGCGTTATGCCGCATTTTCAAGCAGGACGGGTACCGGGTAGCCCCGTTCAAGTCGCAAAATATGGCGCTCAATTCGTATGTGACGCCGGACGGCAAGGAGATTGGGCGCGCGCAGGGCGTGCAGGCGGAAGCTTGCGGTATCGCGGCGACGACGGACATGAATCCGGTGCTGCTTAAGCCGACGAAGGATATGCATTCGCAGGTCGTGGTCCACGGCAAGCCTTATAAGAACCTGAGCGCCCGCGATTACCGGTCCGGCTTCCTGCCCGAAGCGAAACGGACCGTGGTGGAGGCGGTGAACCGGCTGCGCGCCGCCTACGATATCATCGTCATGGAGGGAGCGGGCAGCCCGGCCGAAATCAATCTGAAGCAGAATGATATCGTCAATATGAACATGGCTGCCTGGGCGGAGGCTTCCGTCCTGCTCGTGGCGGACATCGACCGCGGCGGCGTGTTCGCTTCGATCGTCGGCACCTTGGAGCTGCTGGAGCCGCATGAACGGGAGCGGGTTCAAGGATTCATCATCAACAAATTCCGCGGCGACGTCACGCTGCTCCAGCCTGGACTGGACTGGCTCGAAGAGCGCACCGGCATTCCGGTGCTCGGCGTGCTGCCTTATGCCGACGATCTGGACATTGAAGCGGAGGATTCAGTCGCGCTGGAGCAGTGGAAGGGCAAGGTGCTCCCGGAGAACGACCTGGACATTGCGGTCGTGGGCTTGCCGCGCATCTCCAACTTCACCGACATCGATCCGCTGGCCGCGGAGTCTGATGTGCGCATCCGCTATGTGCGTCGGCCGGAAGAGCTCGGCGCGCCGGATGCCATCATTATTCCGGGGACGAAGAGCACGATGGCCGATCTGCAATGGATGAGGGAGAACGGGCTGGCCGACGCGTTGGTGTCATATGCGAAGGAAGGGGCCGTGACGGGCATTTGCGGAGGCTATCAAATGCTGGGCGAGTATCTGCGCGATCCGTATGGAGCGGAGGCCGAGGCGGGTGCGGTCATGAACGGCCTGGGGCTGCTGCCGATGGAGACGGTGTTCGCCGCCGACAAGCGGACGGAGCGCGTGCGGGGAACGGTCATCGCCTCCGGACTGGGCGGGACGCCGCTAGAAGCTTGCCCTATGGAAGGCTACGAGATTCATATGGGCCGTTCGCTGCCGACGGCGGCGGATATCGCGGCCGAACCGCTGCTGGAGCTGCGGGCTGCGGACGCGGCGGATTCGGCTTCCACCGGGCATGACGGCCTGCTGCATCCGAATGGACGCATCATGGGCACCTATTTGCATGGCTTGTTCCATAATGACGCCTTCCGCAGGGGCTGGTTGAACAGGCTCCGCGAGGCCAAGGGGCTTGCGCCTCTGCCTGTCGAATTGAACTTTGCCGCCCAGCGGGAGGCTGCCTTTGACCGCTTGGCGGATCGGGCCCGCAGCCACTTGGACATGGAGCGGATCTATCGAATACTGCGGATTGCGGAACCGCAGTCGTGATATTGAGGGGGCAGCTATGCCGCCTCCCCGCTTGATGGTCATCGGATAGCGGACAGTCCGGCGCTTGCGCTGCAGGTGCCGGGCTTTTGGCGTCCGCTGCAAGGGGCTTGCGGAGGGGGCTCAGGCTCTTCGGAGTATTCTCCCTTTTACTCAGAAACTGTCCCGCTCAAAAGTGCGTCTACCCGAGACGTACCGTGCTTTTCCGATGTATTCTGCTTTCCCGATGTATTCTGCTTTCCCGATGTACTGTGCTTTCCCGATGCACTGACTTTCCCGATGTACTGTGCTTTCTCGATGTCTCGTGCTTACTGATGTATCGCGCTTCCCACATATATCGTTCATCCGTATTCTGACCTGATGGGAGAGTAGTCGTAAGGGAGAAAGACCGTTCCTTATCCCCTGTTCCCCATGGATGTTCCTGAGCATGTTTCTCTAGCATATTCCTACAGCATATTCCCAAGCATAGTCTCGTTTGACAACATAATTGATAATGATTATCATTATAAACTAATAGAATGGCATCGCGGCAGCTTTTCATGAAAAAGGAAGCCATCAAAGATTAGACAGCGAATGGCTTGTGCGCGAGGGCGCTCCAGATCTTCATCTGACCGTGGCGGGCGACGAAGACGCTAAAGCGACGTTGGTCCTTGTCCATGGTATCGGATGTCATGCCGGCTTCTATACGGACCTAATGAGCCGTTTGAGGAGGGAAGGACTGCGAGTTGTCGCGGTCGACCTTCGCGGGCATGGCAAGAGCATGGGAGACCGGGGGCTGCACGCGTATGAGGAGCTCCTGGAGGATGCGCTTGATGTCGTGGACGCCGCGATACGCAAATATGGGCCGGACGTATACCTGTCCGGCACGAGCTTCGGCGCGTCGGTTGCTTATTACGCCGCGGTCCGCGAGCCAAGGCTGAAGGGCCTTATTTTGCACACTGCATGGGATATTAGGAATCTGCCCGCGACGATAGACAAGCGGCGCATTGACTCCATTGTAAGCAAATACAGGCAGGGGATACGAGCGTGCCGGAACGGAAAACGGGCGTGGCAGAACGGAAGACGGGAGTGACGCCGGGAAGAACGGGCAAGGCGCTGGAAGGATGGGCAAAGCGATGGGAAGGACGGCAGGCGAAGGAGATGGATGCTTCCGGCTGCCGGAGCATTGGAATTCAGTTGCCCTGAAGCCTTGAATTGGCAGGGTCGTCCCCCAGGAAGCTGCTTGTGTTGCGGCTGTAAAGAGATTACAATCAAGGGAGTCTGGCTGCCGGCCGGGGGCCTTATTTTTTGTCCGCGTTTCCGGAAGGGAGAAGAAGGGTAAAGATCTCTATTACTCGCGTTGCACTTGCATCGGCGGAAGGAAAGGAATACGCCATGTTTACGATTCTCATCGCCATTTTCACGATACAAATCGTCTATGTCTCTTTTTTCACGCTGCGCATGATCTTGACCTTGAAGGGACAGCGTTATTTGGCCGCCTCGATCAGCACGGTCGAGATTATCATCTATGTGCTTGGGCTGAATATGGTGCTCAAATATTTGGATGAACCGGTCAGCCTGATCGTGTACGCCGTCGGGTATGGCATCGGGGTGCTGGTCGGCTCCTGGATCGAGGACAAAATCGCGCTCGGCTATGTCGTCTTCAAGGTCATCGTCAACAATCCGGACAGCCCGCTGCCGAATTATTTGCGGGATCATGGCTTCGGCGTCACCTCCTGGATCGGCAGCGGCCGGGACGGCCATCGGCTCATGCTTGAGGTGCTGGCGAAGCGGAAGAACCGCGGCATGCTCCAACAATCGATTTTGGAGATCGAACCGAAGGCATTTATCGTCACCTCCGAGCCGACGCAGCTTCACGGAGGATTTTGGACCAAGGTCACGCGCCGCTAGGACGCGAGACCTTTTTCTATTGCGCTTGGAGAAGGACGGTTTTTTTGGTAAACATAAGAATCCAATAATTGCAGATAATGAATCCAAAGACCTCCGTTTTTGTCGAAGCATAAGTCTTTTGTTTCATATGGTCAGGATAGGGTTAATTATAAAGTATGCTTATGTGTAAATGCGCTTTCAGCGATGGCCCGTTCTATTGTTTGTGCTGATTCGCGTACACATAACACATAACCGCTCCCTATGTCAGGCCGGCCGGATTCATTTACATATTTGGCAGCACCCGCAGGGGCCAACCAGCTTCTATCAATATTATTTATAAAAAAAGAGGTGACGGCGCATGATCCAATTCCAACAAGTGAATAAGGTGTACGAAGGTGGCTTTCACGCATTGAAAGACATCAATCTGGAATTCAAGAAGGGCGAGCTCACCGTTCTGATCGGACCGAGCGGATGCGGCAAATCGACCACCATGAAAATGATTAACCGTCTGATGACCCCTTCAAGCGGAAAAATCCTCATTAACGGCCAAGATATTGCGGAGCAGAACGCTGTCGAGCTGCGGCGCAATATCGGCTACGTCATTCAAAACATCGGATTATTCCCCCACATGACCATCGGCAAAAACGTTGCCGTCGTCCCGCAATTAAAGAAATGGGATAAAGCCAAGATCGAAAAACGGGTGGATGAACTGCTGCGGCTCGTTCACCTCGATCCGGAAGTGTACCGCGATCGCTATCCTTCCGAGCTGAGCGGAGGCCAGCAGCAGCGCATCGGCGTCATTCGCGCATTCGCCGCCGATCCGGACATCATTTTGATGGACGAACCGTTCAGCGCGCTCGATCCAATCAGCAGGGAGCAGCTGCAGGATGAGCTGATCCGGCTGCAGCAGGAGCTGAACAAGACGATTATTTTCGTCACTCATGACATGGATGAGGCGATCAAAATCGCGGATACGATCGTGCTGATGAAGGATGGCGAGGTCGTCCAGACCGGCTCGCCGGAATATATTCTTCGGCATCCGGCCAATGATTTCGTCCGCACGTTCATCGGCCAGAAGCGGCTGGAAGGAGCGGCCGGCTTCGACATTCCGGTCGTGGATGAAGTGATGGTGCCGAAGCCGGTGACGGCGTATCCGAACCGGGGGCTGGCGGAAGCGATCAAGCTGATGGAGAGCCGCAAGGTAGACTCGCTGTTCATCGTCGACCGTGACGACAAGCTGCAGGGCATCGTCTCCATTTATAAGGTGCTGGACACGGCGAGGAGAACAAGCGGGTGAAGGATGTGATGCGGCCGATCGGTTATTTCGTCCGACCGGGAACGCCGCTGCCGGAAGCGGTGCAGATCATGAGCGACAACCGGCTTACGATTTTGGCTGTGGTCGACGAGAACAGCAAGTTTATCGGCTTGATTACCCGCGGCAGCATCGTGAAGCATTTGGCGGACGTCTATCCTTCGATTATGGAGAGCGCGCCGAATACGTTCAGAGAGGAGGCATAACCGATGGATGGATGGTGGACATTTCTGCAAGAGCGCGGGAGCGACATCGTCACGGCGTTGGCCGAACATATGGTCATCTCGGCCGCTTCGGTGCTGATCGGGTGCCTCGTTGCGATTCCGCTCGGCATCGCGCTGATCTACAACACGTTCTCTTGGCTGAACAGCATCGTATTCTTCGTTGCCAATCTGCTGCAGACCGTGCCGAGTCTGGCCCTGCTGGCCATTATGATTCCGCTGATGGGCATCGGCATGAAGCCGGCCATATTCGCTTTGTTCCTCTATTCGATTATGCCGATCCTGCGCAATACGTACGATGGCTTCGAGTCCGTGGACCGAAGCGTGCTGGAATCGGCCCGCGGCATGGGCTATGGGACGTTCCAGCGAATTGTGCGCATTCAGCTTCCGCTGGCCTTGCCTTATATTATGTCCGGCGTGCGCGTGACGACGGTCTATATTATTAGCTGGGCGACGCTCGCCGCCTTGATCGGGGCCGGGGGCCTGGGACAGTTGATCGTATCGGGGATGGGCGTCAACAAGCCGGAGCTGATCGTTACCGGAGCCGTCGGGGCCATCGTGCTCGCGTTTGTTATCGACGGACTTCTCGGGCTATTGGAAAAAGCACTTACACGCCGTTTTGGACGGACGAGCAGCTTGTCTGCTTAACATTGCCGTCCGTAACGGGGTGTACGGTCCGGGATTGAATGAAGGAGGAGGATTCGGTATGACTGGACGAACACGGCCGGCGGGCATCGCGATTGCCTTGCTGGCGTTGACGATATTGCTGTCTTCCTGCGGGCTGGACAACCGGCTTGTCATCGGAGCGCAGACCTATTCCGAGGCGAAAATATTGGCCGAAATGTACAAGGCGCTCATTGAAGATCGCACCGACCTGAAGGCCAAGGTGCTGCCAGATCTGGCGGCGAGCGGCATCGTCATTAACTCGATGAAGAAGAACGAGATGCAGATTGCCACGCTGTATACAGGCGAGATCTTCAACAACCATTTCCCGGTCGTCGAGACGAAAAAGCGGGATGAGGTATTGAAGCAGGCCCAGGAGGGCTTCGATAAATATTTTGATTTTACGTGGTTCGATCCGCTTGGCTTCGAGAATACGTATGCCTTCACCGTGCGCAGCGATCTGGCGCAGGAGCGCGGATATAAGAAAATATCCGATGTGCAGAAGGATGCCGGCAGTCTGCGGCTGGGCGTCGATACGACCTGGCTCGAGCGGGGACTGGACGGATACAAGGGCTTCCAGGATGAGTACGGCTTCCGGTTCGGCAAAGAGTTCCCGATGGAGCAAAGCCTCGTGTACGAGGCGGTGGCGAACAACCAGGTCGATATTGTGCTTGCTTATTCCACCGATTCGCGTCTGAAGGCTTACCAATTGAAGACGCTGCAGGATGACAAGCAATTTTTCCCGCCGTATGACGCTTCGACCGTGGTGCGCAATGATGTGCTGGAGGCGCATCCGGAATTGAAGGAGGTGCTCGGCCTGCTCGTCGGAACCTTGGACGAGAAGACGATGATCGATTTGAACTATGAAGTGGATGTCGAAAAGAAAAGCGAACGGGAAGTGGCCGTCAACTATTTAAAACGAGTCGGATTGCTTCAGTAAGAAAGGAGGCCCGCTATGGGAAGCTATGAATGGACCATTGCCGATTTGCTCGCGTATATCGGCCGCAATACGGATTTGTTATGGGAATATTTCGTGACCCATATTATCATGGTGCTCACCGGCGTCGGCCTGGCCTTCGTCATCGGGGTTCCGCTCGGCGTGCTGTGCTCCCGGTACAAGGGCTTGTCCAGGCTCATTCTCGCGGTGACGAGCACGCTCCAGGTCATTCCGAGCCTGGCCCTGCTCGTGCTGCTGATGCTCGCGTTCGGGCTCGGCACGAAGACGGTCGTCGTCGGCCTGCTCCTGTATTCGCTCAATCCGATCGTACGGAATACGTACGTCGGCCTGAAGCAGGTCAATGCGAGCTATGTCGAAGCCGGCCGCGGCGTCGGCATGAGCCCGCTGCAGCTATTGTTCAAGGTGCGGTTCCCGCTGGCGCTGACGTATATGCTGACCGGGCTGCGCATCGCAGCCGTCATCGCGATCGGGGTCGCGACGATCGCGCCTATCGTCGGCGGGGACGGATTGGGCCGGGAAATCTATGCCGGCATCAATTCGCAGAACCCGCTGCGCATCTACGCCGGGGCGATCCCGGCGGCGCTGCTCGCCATCGTCGCGGATGTGCTGCTCGCCATCCTGCAGAAACGATGGAACCTCACGGAACGCAGGTCGCGGAAGAACGGCGTTCAGGCCGATTCCACCCGCTCCGCCACGTAACGCGGCTTGAAGCCCGCAGCCGGATCCGCCGATCTGGCTGCGGGCCTTATTTTGCTTGGGTTAAAGCGCTCAAGTCAAACCTGTTCAGCGGTTCTTCGACTGCCGATTTTCAATAATTACATATGTCAATATTGACATTATAACGATCCTGCCTTTACAATTTTGGAGGAACAGGTACAGGCGCCATGCCGGGAGCGGCCGCATGAATGCGCACTGGCTGTCCGCAATCTTATCGCATGAATGGTTCTTAAGCGATACAGGCAAACGAGAAAGGCTGTGGAAGGATGGGAGAAGGGAATACGATGACGAACCGTTCCTTTTGGAGCATTATGTTCGCCATTTTCTTTGGAAATTTTTTGGCCGTACTGAGCACGAACACGATCAATATCGCTCTTCCCGTGCTGATGGATCATTTTCACGCGGAGCTCCAGACGATTCAATGGGTGTTAACCGGGTTTATGCTGGCGACGGGCGTTATTGCGCCTGTGGTCGGTTATTTCGGCAACCGCTTCAGCACGAAACGGCTTTATATGATCGCCCTGGGAGGCTTCGTCCTCTGCTCGATTCTGTGCGCACTGTCCTGGAGCGAGTGGAGCTTGACTGCGTTTCGGGTGCTGCAGGGCGCCTTCAGCGGGATTATTATGCCGACGACGATGTCGATCGTCTATCAGGCCGTTCCGAAGGAGCGGCAGGCGACCGCGATCAGTCTGTGGGGCTTGTCGGCGATGCTCGCACCGGCCGTCGGGCCGACGCTGGCCGGCTTCATCGTGCACGTGGGGGACTGGCATTGGCTGTTCTGGCTCAATGTGCCGATCGGGGCGGAGGCGCTGCTTGCCGTCGCGAAGTTCATTCCGTATTACCGGCTGGACCGCCAAGGGCATTTTGACAAGATCGGATTCGTGAGCGTCGTCGCCGGGAGTCTGGCGGTGCTGCTGGCCTTCGGCAACAGCTCCGCCTGGGGATGGCTGTCAGGGAAGACGATGGGGCTCCTGCTCTGCGGGACGGCCATCATCGCCTTCTTCGTCCGCCATTCGCTGCGTCAAGAGAAGCCGCTGCTCGATTTCCGGCTGTTCACGTACAAACGGTACACGGTCAGCATGCTGCTCGTGTGCATTTTCACGATAAGCTTGTACGCCGGAGCGCTGCTGACGCCGCTCTTCCTGCAAAAGGTTCAGGGCGCTTCGACGCTGACCTCGGGTCTCGTCCTGCTGCCGGCGTCCGCGTTGATGGCCTTCGTCATGCCCTTCACCGGGCGCTGGTACGAACGTTTCGGCCCGGTCCGCCTGATTACCGTCGGGCTTCTGCTGATGGCTGTTGCCACCTATGCGATGAGCCGGCTGCATCCCGATTCGCCGCATTGGTATATTACGGCATGGATGGCTGTGCGCAACGTCGGCATCGCCCTGGCGAACACCCCGGCGACAAATGCGGGAATGACGGCGATTCCGCGGGAGCGGTCAGGCTACGGCTCCTCGATCAACAGCTGGCTGCGGCAAGGGCTGGCGTCGTTGTCGATCAGTCTCTTCACCTCGCTTCTGGCTTCGCGCACCATTGCGCATGAGGCCGGGCTGCGCGGCGCCATCGCCGATCCATCGCGGCTGCATGATACGGCCTACACGATGAGCATCAATGATATTAACCTGATTAGCGTCGGCTTGACCTTGCTCGGACTCCCGCTCGTCTATCTGCTCAGCCGCACGCCGAACCGGCTTCCGGCTTCCGTTGACCGGGCCGCTTCCTCGGAAGCTTCCCGTTCTTAAGCGGGTCAATAATTTCTACAGATAGTGGATGAATTGTGCGATCGATGATGGGCAAACACATTCAAGCGTTGTACAATAAGAGATGACGGGAATCAGAAAACGTGTTCAAAAAGACTGTGGATTCAAGATTCGCTTCCGAGATGGTTTCCTAAATGTCGCTTCGCGATCAAAACGGACTTTTTGAACAACCTCTTAACCTCTTAAATGGACAGACAGGGTGATGTACATGTCACATGACGGCAGGCGCGGTCATGACTGCGAGACTGAGGCGCGCGGCGTCATCGAATTTCGTTCGGAGCAGGAGCTGCAAGCCCATCTTCCTTGCAAGGTGTACAGGTTGGATCAGTCGATCGGCAACATCTGGGATCATACTCATGACTACATTCAGATCTGGTACGTGCTGAAAGGCGAGTTCAAGCATACGATTAACCATCACAGTTATCATATGGTCAAAGGGAATTTATTCATTATCCCGCCGTTCGCGGTCCATCGGGTAGAAATGGTCTCCGGGCAAGAGGTTGAGATTATCGGCTGCGAGTTTTTGCCGCATTTTGTCCTTGATCCGGCGGAGCGCGACGGCGAGCGGGGCGTTGACTTTTCTTATCTGGAGCAGTTCCTGATGGATGAGAAGCAATCGACGCCGAAGGTGGCCCTGACGGGTGATACCGATATCCAGGTGGGGAGGCTGCTGCAGGAGATGCTGGAGGAGTATCAGCATACCCGCCGTTATTACGAACTGGTGCTGAAGGCCGATCTGCTTCGGCTGCTGGCGATTATTATCCGCGAGTATACGAAGCCGGCCGACAAGACAAGCGAAGAAGACGATCGGGTGGAAAAATACCGGGACGTCATTACCTCCGTCACCGAGTATATTCATCTTCACTATGCGGAAGAGCTGAGGCTGGAACGGCTGTGCCGCGAGTTCAGCTTGTCGAAGACGTATTTTTGCTACTTGTTCAAGCGCTTCACCGGCAAGACCTTCAATGATTACTTGATTGATCTGCGGGTGCGCAAGGCGGTTGATTGTCTGCTGGAATCCGATATGTCGATTACGGAAATCTGCTTCGGCGTCGGGTTTAATGATCTGGCTTATTTCTCGCGGATATTCAAGCGCCATACCGGCCTGTCTCCCTCTCAGTACAAGAAGAAGGCGCCCGGGCGGCTGGAGTAAGAAGAATAATCCGCATTTTCAAGGGGCGGAAGCGCAGTCCCGCGCGGACGGGAGAGCGCGCGGAGTCGGCAGATCGGAAGTAACGGGAGCCATGCTTGACTTTGCGGGTACAATCGTTTACGATGAATTTATCCATATACAGGGAGAGATGTTAATGTTGGCGGTCGTTCTTAACTAATCAATTCCATAGGGAAGCTTGGCATAGGTTCGAAAATGCGTCTTGCGAGACGTTTATTTGAGCATGTGCGAATCAGACTTCCGGAATTAGTTAAGAACAGCGGATATTCATTTGAAGCCAAGATTAACGTCTGCAGGCGACACCGATCCGTGCTGTTGTTAGAGCACGGTTTTTTTTGTGTTCAGGAGTGGGTAAACGCGCACGCTCATGGCGCGCGCTCCAACTCCTTGCATGTGATTGCGCTGCCCGGGAGGGACCGGGAGCGTCGGGTCGCGATACGTTATGACAGAAGGCAGAAGATGCGATAGTTGCGCATTCTTCTGCCTTTTTTGTCGTATGCGGACATCTGTATGGGATAAAGATACGAGAAGGAGTGCTGATCAATGGACGACAAAATGATGGAGCGCCTGGAATACGGACGCGTGAAGCAGGAAGTAATGAAGTATGCCCTATCCTATGCCGGGCAGCGGCATATTGAGGAGATGAAGCCGCTCACCGATGCGAAGGCGGTGCAGCATGCGCTGCTGGAGACGGAAGAGGCGACCCGAATGCTCGCCAAGGGGGCAAGCGTTCCGATCCCTTCCCTGCAAGGGATGGACACGGTACTGTCCCTGCTTGGGTCAGGGTATCTGTTCGGCGAGAAGGATATTGCGCATGTACGGCAGTTTCTGCACAGCTGCTCGCAGCTCATCGCCTATATGCGGGCCAAGGCGGAAATCGCTCCGACGGTCGCCGCCTATGCCGCTTCGATGCATCCGCTGGACGGGGTGGAGTCCGAGATCGACCGCTGCCTCGCGCACGGCCGGATTCGGGACGAGGCGAGCAAGGAACTGCATAAGGTCCGGCGCAAATTGACGGCCGTCGAAGATAAGATCCGCGGCAAAATCGACGCGCTGTTGAGCCGGTACCGCTCGCTGATGCAGGAAAATCTCGTGAGCCAGCGAAACGGACGTTATGTTTTTCCGATCAAAAAGGAGTACCGGAAGCAGATCAAAGGCAGCGTCGTTGACGAATCGTCCAGCGGGCAGACGGTCTATGTCGAGCCGCAGGAGCTGGCCGTGCTGCAGCAGGAGCTGGCGATCCTTCGTATCGAGGAAGGGAAGGAAGAGGCGAAGATTCTCAGCTATTTGACCGAGTTGCTCGAAGGGAAGGCGGAGGAGCTGCGCCGCAATGCGGAGACGGTGGGCTGGTATGATTATGTGTTCGCGCGGGGAAAGTATGCGCAATCGATCGAAGGGCAGCCGGTCCGGTTGAACGAGAACGGCGTCGTCGATCTGCGGCAGGCGAAGCATCCGCTGCTCGGCGGCGGCACGGTGCCGCTCGATATTCAGATCGGGCGGGGGTACCGGGCCTTGATCGTCACCGGGCCGAACACGGGCGGCAAGACGGTGGCGCTCAAGACGGTCGGGCTGCTGTGCCTGATGGTGCAGTCCGGCTTGCTGGTACCTGCCGGGGAAGGAAGCAGCTTCCCGGTGTTCCGCCATATCGCGGCCGATATCGGCGACGGGCAGAGTCTGGAGCAGTCGCTTAGCACGTTCTCGGCCCATATTACGCGGGTCATCGATATGCTGACCTTTGCGGATGAGGCGACACTCGTGCTTATCGATGAGATGGCGTCGGGCACCGATCCGGGAGAAGGGGTCGCTCTGTCGATCGCGCTGCTGGAGGAGCTGTCTCGGCGCGGGACGATGGTCATCGCGACGACCCACTACAACGAGATCAAGCATTTCGCCGGCGTCACGCCGGGCTTCCGCAACGCGCGGATGGAGTTCGATCCGGATACGCTGAGGCCGCTCTATCGGCTCTGCATCGGAGAAGCCGGCAGCAGCTACGCCTTCCTCATCTCGCGGAAGCTCGGGCTGAACCCGGAGCTGATCCGCAGGGCGGAGGAACTCGCGGCGCGCCGGGAGGAAAGGCCGGGGCTGCGCGTGGAGGCGGAAGCGGGGACGGCGGCGGGCTATGACGCCGCATTGCTGCGGGCCGGCGATTCCCCGGCGGAGTCGGTGTCCCGGCCGATGCCCGCCTCGGTGGCGTCCGCGGAGGTGAAGGAAGCCGCTTCGCCTGAGAATGGGGCAGCGGAGAATCCGCCTGCAGGGGAGGCGAAGCAGGACCGCCCGCTGGAGATTGGCGATTGCGTCTATATCTCGTACCTGGGGCGGACCGGAATCGTATATGAAGCAGCGGATGCACGGGGCAATGTCGGGGTGATGATTCAGCGGCAGAAGGTCAAAATCAACCATAAGCGGCTGTCGCTGTATATCGAAGGCAAGGAATTGTATCCGGAAGATTATGATATGGACATCGTGTTCGAGTCCAAGGAGAACCGGAAAAAGCGGAAGCTGATGGAGCGCAAGCATGTGGAAGGCTTGAGCATTGTCCATGAGGCGGAGAAATGATGCCGGGCGGGGCCTGCGGGCCCCGTCAGATCCGAATCATATGGAGCGCGAACAATGAAAATATTTTAGCTATCGGTGGGGACGTGATACAGTAAAGCGAGATAATTGGGTAATCGAGGAGGGGATTCATGATGCTGCGCGCAGTATTGCTCTGCCTGTCGCTGGTGTTGGCATCGGCCTGCGGTAACGCGGCGGATCGCTCCGCAGGCGGCCATATGCAGGAGGAACCGGGGAAGGACAGCGGAAGCAGGGAAGCGAAGGCCCGCGATGCGGCGCTGCTTGACGCGGCGAAGAAGGGCAAGGAGGAAGACGTCCGGCGATATATTAAGGAAGGCGCCGATGTCAATGCGCAGGACGGCAGCGGGCGCACCCCGGCGATGCTGGCGACGCTCGGCGGACATACGGAGATCGTTCGCCTTTTGATTGAGTCGGGGGCGGATGTCAATATCCAGGCGGATAACCGGGACAACCCGTATTTATATGCGGGCGCGGAGGGGCTGCTCGATATTTTGAAGCTGACGATTGAAGCGGGCGCGGACACGAAGCGCACGAACCGCTTCGGCGGAACGGCGCTTATCCCGGCGGCGGAGCACGCGCATCTTGACGTCATCGAGTATTTGCTGACGTCGTCGGATGTGGATGTGAACCATGTGAACAACCTCGGCTGGACCGCCCTTATGGAGGCGGTCGTGCTGGGCTGCGGCGGGGAGCCGCACCAGCGGGCGGTGGAGCTGCTGATCCGGCATGGCGCGGACGTCAACATCCCGGATCGTGACGGGGGGACCGCCCTCAGCCATGCCCAGTCGCGCGGCTTCACCGAGATCGCGCGGCTCCTGGAGCAGGCCGGAGCCAAGGCGGATGCTCCTTAGAGCCGGCAGCGCCTCGCCTTGGCTTCTGCCTTGCCCTGGCGTGGAGGCGAAGTGATTTGTCCCCTTGCTCTTATGTTCACTTTCCCATCGATTCAGGTTCGCTGCCTGCTTGTTGTCTCATCCCCTTTGATGTCCTTATGAGTACTCTCCCATTGAGTCAGAATTATTTTTTTTCTGTTCCGATGGGATACTGTTCGGCGATGAGGGATACTATTAGATGCAAGCTTCCTGTGCCGATGGGATAATGGTGATAAGAGAGCATGAGCAGGTTCGTTTTCTGCGTCGATGGGATATTGGTGATAAGAGAGCATGGGGAGGTTTGTTTCCTGCGTCGATGGGATATTGGTGATAAGAGAGCAAGGCCAGTTTTTTTCTGCGCCGAGGGGATAGAGGTCGTAAGAGGCCAGAGGATGATTAGAGCTGACTATTTAAGTACGGCACGCCGTGTCGTCCCTGCCCAAAAGAGCGTATTGATTTATACATTTGTCTTGGAGTCCCGGCTTGCCGGGTTTATTTGTGTAAGAAAGTCCAACAATTGTGGACTATAGTTCAATGTGTTTTGCACGGGATTTCCTATAATAGAGGTGAGAGGAGCGGCCGGAACTGTAACCGTTTGCAGCAACAGGGCGGGATACAAGCCGGTTGAACCAAGACGAAATGGAGTGAGCCAGGGTGAAATTAGGAGTCAGTATTTACAGCTTGCATGCCGCGCTGCAGGACAAACGGATGACGGTACTGGACGTGCTGGACTGGATGAAGGCGCAAGGAGCCGATCATGCGGAGATCGTGGATATGGATCTCGATTTGGCCAATCATCCCGATCGGGTGGACGCCATTCGCCAGAAGGCGGCGGAGATCGGTCTGGAATTGTCCAATTACTGCATCGGGGCGAACTTCGCCGGACTCGACGACGAAGCGTTCGCCAAGGAAGTAGCGCGCGTCAAGTCGCATGTGGACGTGGCTCATCGTCTCGGCGTGAAGCGCATGCGGCATGATGTCGCATGGCGGTCCTACCCGGAGACCGATGTCAGCTACTTCGAGCAGGATTTCCCGGCGCTCGTGGAGGCATGCCGCCAAATCGCCGACTATGCGGCGGGCTTCGGCATTACGACAAGCGTGGAGAACCACGGCTTCTACATTCAGGCAAGCGAACGGGTGAAGCGTCTCGTGCTGGCGGTCGATCGCGAGAACTTCCGCACGACGATGGACGTGGGCAACTTCACGTGCGCGGACGAGAATCCGCTGAATGCCGTCCGCAACAACGTCGGGCTGGCGTCCATGGTTCACCTGAAGGATTTCTACATCCGTCCGGCGGACCGCAATCCGGGCGAAGGCTGGTTCCGCTCGCTGCATGGCAATTACTTGCGCGGCGCCATCGTGGGGCAAGGCGATCTGCCAATGTACGATATTATCCGCACCGTGAAGAAAGCGGGCTATGACGGATATGTCAGCATCGAATTCGAGGGCATGGAAGATTGCCTGCGAGGTACGAAAATCGGAATCGAAAACGCGCGGCGCATCTGGTCTGAAGTGTAAACGCGCCATAATACGATTATTTTATAGCCGGAGTTAAGCAACTCTTTATTATCAATATCTATGGGAGGAAGTCCAACATGAGCAAAGTCAAAGTAGGCGTCATTGGCGCAGGTTCCATCTCGGAAATGCATTTTGGAGGATATCAAAAGAACAATGAAGCCGAACTGGTGGCGGTCTGCGATCTGAACGCGGATCGGGCAAAGGAGAAGGCAGAGAAATTCGGGGCTCCCGACGCGAAGATCTACACGGATTATCATGAACTGCTTGCGAATCCGGATGTAGAGGCGGTCAGCATCTGCACATGGAACAACTCTCACGCGGAGATCGCGATTGCCGCGCTGGAAGCGGGCAAGCATGTCCTCGTCGAGAAGCCGCTCTGCAAGACGGTCGAGCAGGCGCTGGCGGTGCAAGAAGCGCAGAAGAAAAGCGGCAAGACGCTTCAAGTGGGTTATGTCCGCCGCTATGGCATGAATACCCGCGTGTTGAAAAAATTCATCGACGCCGGCGACCTGGGCGAAATCTACTATGCGAAGGCATCCTGTCTGCGGCGTTTGGGCAACCCGGGCGGATGGTTCAGCGATGTGGAGCGTTCCGGCGGCGGGCCGCTTATCGACCTGGGCGTCCATGTCATCGACCTGTGCTGGTATCTGATGGGCAAGCCGAAGGTCAAATCGGTCAGCGGCAACGCGTACAACCGTCTCGGCAACCGGAACCATATCGAGAATCTGTCCTTCTACCAGGCAGCGGATTATGACGCGAACGTGAACACGGTCGAGGATATGGCCAACGCGCTTATCCGCTTCGAGAACGGAGCGTCGATCGCTGTCGATATCAGCTTCGCGCTGCATTTGAAGCAGGACGAGATCAGCGTCCGCTTGTTCGGGGACAAGGGCGGCGCTGAAGTCGAGCCGCAGCTGCTCGTTATGGGAGAGAAGCATAATACGATCTTGAACATGACGCCGCAAATCGACCACCTCAGCTTTGATTTCGAACGGGGCTTCCAAAAAGAAGTCGATCATTTCATCGATTGCTGCCTCGGCCGCACCGAGACGATTTGTCCGGTGGAAGACGGCGTGGAGCTGATGAAAATCCTTTGCGCCATTTACGAATCGAGCGCTAAGGGAACCGAAATTGTTTTCTCTTAATGCAATGGCGAAGAAGCGGGAGGGAGGAAGAACAGCATGAATGGCAAATACCCCGCTTTGGCTGTAATTACACGCAGTAATGATAATGACATGCTGCAGGCGATTCGGCTGATTGAGCCGAATGTGGCCGTCCTGCATCCGGATGAGGTGCGGGAAGGCGTACTGGATGTATACGAGGCGATTGCGCTGCTCGGCGGAACGGAAGAGACGCCTCTTCTGTTCCCCGCGCATCAGCGCGTGCTGCTGGAAAGGCAGATTGCGGCCGGCAAGCGGATATTCGCGGAATATGTGGCCAGCATCGGCCATGTTTATTGCGAGCCGCCCCAGTCGACGCGCTATCATCGTCTCATTTATTGCTCCAAGGAGACGGATCTGGCGGGACTGCCGCTCGGCGCGCTGCTCGATGACCAGTGCGGCCTGCGTCTTCGTCCCTTCGCAGGGGCGTGCCTGCATGACGTGCCGATTTTGCAGTATGCGCGGGTGCATGCGCATGACCGCGTGGAACTGGACGATTCCTTCTTCGGGGAAGTGTCCGACCGCGCGCTCTGGTTCGAGCAGGACACGCTGCTCGTCTGCGGCTTCCGGCTCTGCCAGTGGCTGCGCGCACGCTATTCTCCTCTGCAGCGCATCCGGCATGTCGTCGCCTTTATCATCGGCTGGCTGCTTGATCGCCGGGTCGAGGTCGCGGCTCTGTCTCCGCTGGAGCCAGTCGTCAGCACCGGCTCTGACGGAAGGCGGGCGGCTTCCCACAGAGAAGCCGCGGAACGCGCCATCCGCTGGTTCGAGCGATCGGGCGTGCTGTATGATGAAGGCCGCACCGGGGTGCACGAGGGCTGGGGCACCGAGATATACGGCGACGGCAGTCAGCGGCTGAGCCGCCAACAGCGGGCCGATTGCATCGGCGAGACGGCGATGGCCTATTTCATGCATTACAAGGTGACGAACGATGAGCGCAGTCTCGCCATTGCCAATCGCCTGAATGATTATGTATTCCAGTATTTTCTGTGCAAAGAGGATGTCCTTTGGTCCGGCATGATGCGTTTTAACGCAGAGGCGTGGAGCATCTGTTATCAGGATGACGTGTCGCGCGCCATCCTGCCGCAAATGTGGCAGTGCTTCGTGGAGGGCAGCGAACGTCATCTGGACGACTGTCTGCTGGCGCTCAACTTCCTCTTGAAGACGACCGGGTCGGATGGCATGCGGGTGTCGCGCACGAATAATATGATATTCGACCGCCATCCCGAGGAGCTGCACAGAATGCGCAGCGAGCCGGCCCAATTCCCGAGCGCGCATTACAACGCTTATTATTACGCGGCGCTGCTGCTCGCGCACCAGCTCACCGGCATCCGGCTGTTCCTCGATGCGGGGCGCAAAGGGCTGGAGGCGCTGATGCGCGTCTACCCGGATACGGTGCGGGAGCAGAGCCAGACGCAGGAGCTGTGCCGTCTCGTGCTGCCGCTGAGCTGGCTCTATTGGTCGACGCAGGATGAGCGGCATCGCGAGTGGCTGTACCGGGTAACCGAGGATTTACAGCGCTTCAAGCATCCGAGCGGCGCTTACCTGGAATGGGATGAAGGCTATAAGGCGCCGATGTGGGAAGAGAATGGGATGCGGGACAACTCGCTCGTCACCGAGAACGGGCACCCTGTCGTGGACCTGCTGTATTCCAACAACTGGCTGCCGATGGCTTGGATGCAGGCTTACTTCGTGACCGGCGACAGCATGTTCCTTGACTTGTGGACGGAGAGCTCGGACTTCATGGTCCAGGCCCAGCTCAGCAGCGCCAATCCGGAGATCGACGGCGCCTGGGCACGGGCTTACGATGTCGAGCTCGGCGAAGTCTTCGGATCGCCGTCCGACATGGGCTGGGGCCCATGGGCGATAGAGTCGGGCTGGACGGTGGCGGAGATTGCGAGCGGGCTTATGGTCGGCGAACTGAAGGATGAGCTTGCGCCCCTTTTTCAAGAGCATGCCGCGAAGCGGCGGAAGGGAACGGGCTATCCGAACCGCTGACCGGACGCTCGGCCTGCTAAATTGAATTCTGAACATGTACAAGAGCGCATTACTATCATAAACCTGATTTAAGGAGTGATTCACATGCCATTGTTAACGAATCCAATCGGTGTCATTACGGACAGCTTCCGTCTTCCGCTTCGGGAAGCGCTGGCCAAGGCGAAGGAAGTAGGCGCGGACGGCGTGCAAATCTATGCGGTCAGCGGCGAGATGGACCCGGATAATTTGTCGAAGGATGCTCGCAAAGAGCTGGCGAAGTATATCGATTCGCTCGGCTTGAAAATATCGGCGCTGGTCGGCGATCTGGGCGGTCACGGCTTCCAGGACAAAGAGGCGAATCCGGCCAAAATCGAGAAGTCGAAGCGCATCCTCGATCTGGCGCTGGATATGGGAACCAACGTCGTGACGACGCATATCGGCATCGTGCCGCATGAGCAGAACGAGATTTATTATGCGATGCAGCAGGCTTGTGAAGAGCTGAGCCAGTACGCGAACAGCCTGGGCGCGCATTTTGCGATTGAGACCGGCCCTGAACCGGCGGCGCATTTGAAGTCGTTCCTGGATACGTTGTCGGGAAAAGGGGTCGCCGTCAACTTCGACCCGGCGAACATGGTGATGGTGACCGGGGACGATCCGGTGCAAGGCGTTCATACGCTGAAGGATTACATCGTTCATACGCACGTCAAGGACGGCGTCCGTCTGCGCGAAGTCGATCCGCGCCTCGTCTACGGCATGCTCGGATTCGAGCCGATGTCGCATGAGAAGATTGCGGACATGGCGACCGACGGGCCATTCAAGGAAGTGCCGCTCGGCGAAGGCAAAGTAGACTTCGACGCGTATTTCCAAGCCTTGGTCGATATCGGCTATACCGGCTATTTGACAATCGAACGCGAAGTCGGCGATTCTCCGGAGGCCGACATCCGCAAAGCGGTTGAATTCATTAAGCGCTATAAAGGCTAAACAAGCAAGGGGGTGTCCCAAAAGTAGTATTTAACTACAGTGAGACAGCCCCCTGATTCTCAAAGCTCGACTCGCCGAAAACTGCAAAACGGCAGCTTTCCTTTATGACGTGTACTCCGTTACAGGGAATCCTGCAAAACGGCATCAATTTCTGACTATCCAATCGATAAAAGACAAAAATCGATGAACATCATGTAATTTTGCAGGAATTTCATCAAATCGCGGCTTTAAGAGCAGAAATTAATGCATCCACGCAGCATTTCACTGCTTCATCCATCTTCCACCAGTTTGCGCCGCCGTTTTTCCCGCATCCACATTCTCTGTTACCTCGTCATCTCCATCATTTTGCAGTGCCTCTGAGACACCCCCTTATTTTTTCTTATGATGTGGGCGGGCTGTTCAGCAATTGCCAGAGCCGGTCATGTGCCTCCGGCCCGAGCGCATCCTCTGCTACATTGAGGAAGCCTTCGATGCTCGCGAATTGCCCCCGGTAGCGATTGTAATAGCTTTTGCAGAGCACGGGAACGGCATCGGTTCCGACGGTCTGCGTCCAGACGGCGAGCAGCTCGGCGCCCCGCTCGCGGTAGATGGTCATGGCGTCCTCCCCGAGCCGGGCGGCAGGGAGCGCGAGCGCCCGGTAATCGGTTGTCGAGGCGGAAGGCCAAGGCTCCTGCAGCCGCTGATGCCGATAAAAGCGTGCGGCGAATTCGGACATCCCCTCATCTAGGAATCCGTCGGTCCGTGAATTGACGCCGATCGCGGAACCGAACCACTGCTTCGCAATCAAGCGAAGCATGTCGGGCGAGAGCGGGCCTTTCAGCTTCTCTTCCCGGCCGAACAGGACGACGCCATCGAGGCTGTCGCTCATCTCGGCATACGGAGCTTCGACGAATGCCAAATGCGTTCCCGGCAGCTCCCCGACGGCATCGGAGTAGAACGCGATCGCATCGGCTGCGGCGTCAAGCCATTGCTCGGACGGCAGCTCCCCGTCGTCCAACGTGTAGACCGCGAGAGACTTCCCGTCCGGGAGCGGCCGCTTCGTCTCGGTATAGTCCGGGCTGGCGTAGAACGCGAGCTGGCGGATGCCATTGGCGCGGATATGAGTGGATTGCAGAGCGTCTTGCACCCGATGATCCAATTGCTGCCCTGTCGTGACGACGATCCAGGAAGCGGGGAGTTGGAGATGAACGTCGTAATCGGCCGCATAAAAATAATCGCTCGGGTAACCGGGGTAATTCGGCACCCGGTTCCAGGCATGGCGCAGCGGGTTGTATACCGCAAGCTGCGGCGTCCAGTAGGTGCCGCCGGCGAATTGTTCGTTGTAAGCCAACCGCCAGGCCCCGTACGGGAGCTGAATCTCGTAGCGGATGCGGAGAGATACGGAGCCGTTCGGGGCAAGGGGCTGCTTCAGTTGTACGGTCAGAGACTGATTGACATGCTCGTACTCCAGAGGCTGGCCGTTCTCCAGCGTTACGGCGGTCGTGGTGACTCCGCCGCTGGCAGGCAGATCGGAGAGAGCGGTCCCCAGTAACCCTTCGGATGCGAGGCGCTGATTGAGCTTCCGCTCATGAATCGGCTGCGTGTCCGGAGTCCGGTAGCTATCGGCATACCAATGGAAGACGAGCTCTTTCAAGGCCTGATCGAATACATTACGAAAATGCAGGACCGTCGTCACCTTCAGCGAATGAGCAGCATCATCCCAGACGGCGGTCACTTGATACTGAATGGGAGATGATCCCTGCAGAGCCTGTGCGCTGCTGTCCTTCCCCGTACATCCTACAAGGACGGACATAAGGGCCAGCAGGGAGACGAGAATGCCGGCATGCCGCAGCAGAAGTGTATTGTATATAGAAACGTCCGTTAGCCTCATTGGCCATCTTCCTTCCGTCATCGGTCCTGTCGTATGTTATATTTATTGTATCGAAGGCACATTTCGGGTCCTATTGAATTGACTTACGCCATGCTTACGATTTTGTCATCCGCAACCGATAAAAAATTCAGGACTATTGTCGCAGAAAAATATGGTATTATTACATAAGTGTGAAAAAACTTATAGAATACAGAACTCATGATCTGGTTGCAGAAAGGAAGGATATTTTGATTTACCGTAAGCCGAAGATGCCAGGAAATATCGAAGCCCTGCAAATGGAACCACTTCCGTCGCTTCGGACCAAGCTGATGTTTCTGCAGATGACGACCCATGACTTGAAGCTGTTAAAGCGTTTGACCCCTTATTTTGAAAAGTACGCCAAGGCCATTACCGACCGTCATTATGAGCTGCTGTTCGAAATTCCCGAGATGAAGCAATTAATCGAGCGACACAGTACGCGCGAACGGTTGGCCAAGACGTTCATCATCTATCTGAATTCCATTCCAAACGTTCAACTTGACGAAGAATATATCCGGATACGGCAGAGGATTGGCGTGGTGCATAGTCATATCCAACTGGCGCCGGAGTGGTTCGTATCCTCCTTTTTACGAATATACGAATACCTTGTCCCGCTGATCCTGCAGGACTTTCGCACCGCTGAAGCGTCGGACCTGCTGCTGGCCCTGCACCGCATCCTGCTGCTGGATGCCCAGATCGTGCTGGAGGCCTACCAGTCTGCTTACGAGTTCCGCTTGCTTGGTACGAACAGCGAGACGATGGAGAAGCTGATTCAGATGGACGGAATACATACCTTATTAATGTCAGCCGAAGCGTCGATGAAGGATGCCCAGCACATCCAGGAGTCCGCGGAGCAGTTGACCGCCTCTATCGAGGAAGTGTCCTCCCAGACGACCGAAGCTGCAGCCACGACGGAAAAAATGCTCGGCACGCTTCAGGATAACCGTACCATCGTCGAGCAGACGATAGACGGATTGGAGGAGATGACCGACTTGTTCCATGATACCAAAGAGCGGTTCGAGGAGCTTCAGCAGTCGCTCCTGGAGCTGTCCGGAGTCGTCGATATGATCAACTCCGTTGCGGATTCCACTCATCTGCTTGCGCTGAACGCATCGATTGAAGCGGCGCGGGCCGGCGAAGAAGGGCGCGGCTTCGCGGTCGTGGCGGGCGAGGTTCGGAAGCTGTCCGAGCAGACCAAAACCTCCGTGAGCGAGGTCTATGAAGTCATCGCCAACATCCAGCAGTTGGCCACATCCGTTCAGGAACGTACCGACCTGATGGCCGGCAAGATGGAGCTGCAGCATGAGAAGAACCGTGGGGCATTCATACAATTGGAGGAAATGATGCGCGCCATCGACGAGATGGGAATGTCGGAAGAGTCGATAGCTTCAATCGTCGAACAGCAAGCGGCGGCCACGGTGGAAATCACGGAGCATATGAAAGAAATCGTCGATCAGACCCGGCAGGTCGTCACGCTGGCAAGAGACACGGGGGAACATTTATATCATACGAGCCGTTCGGTGGAAGAGCTGCGGTCAGAGTCGCTGCAGTGGTTCCATCATTTGAACGATTCTCAGCTTCTCCGGGTCCTCAAGACCGACCATTTGCTATGGAAATGGTGGATCTATAACCGAATGCTCGGCTACGATAAGAGCGATATTCAGATAATCGGCAATTCGCAACGTTGCCGGTTAGGCAAATGGATTGAAGCGCAAAAGGCCAATCCGGGTTCGTTGCTGACACAGCAGCCGGCGTTCCGGGAGATGGTCGAACGGCATGATCGAGTCCATTCTCTTGCGGAGACGGCAGCACGGCAGATCGACGCCGGACAGACGGAGCAATCCATCCAAAGCTATCGACAACTGGGTGAGCTGTCTTCGCAGCTGCTGGAGAATCTGGATGGCCTACGGACGCTGTTAGATCAGCAATTGCCCAAGCGCAGTCACGTATAGCACCAGGATCAGCATTCACCCAAGCGCAGTCACGTATAGCACCAAGATAAGGGCTGTTGCGGATGGCGTTTTTTGCCCGGAGAAATCGACATGGAATGATTGCCCGGGAAATGAATGTCGACAGCCGGGAAGGAAACTGTAATATTGCAAAGGCAATCCGAAAATAGAAAGAAGCCCCGCTGCGCGAGCGCTCGGGGCTTCCAAGATAGCATGGAGGCTATCTGCCTCTATGTTTATCTTTTCTTTTCTGGATGCGAATGCTCCGTTTTTTCTCCTTGAGAGCCTCGCGTTGTTCGCGAGTGCGTACCGTCCTTTCCTTCTTCCTCGCTTCGAGCTCCAGCCTTAGCGCTTCCTGAGACTGCGACGATATTCCGTGCCGCTGCATCTCTCTGGCGACGATTCGGGCAAGCCGCTTCGGATTGACCGGACGCTTGCAGCCGGTCTCCGTTCCAACACCGCACTGAACCTGCTCAAATAGCGGATTCATTCGGGTAAGCACGAATTCCATCAATTCGGCATCCTTGGGCTCGGCGCCAAACACATGGCGGCAAGCCTTCACTTGATTGCCGAATTGCTCCTCAACTACGCCTACCCAAAACGGGGCCTCAAAATAAACGGTTAATTTCACATTCCATTCCCCCTCAATGAACTTCGAGTGAGGGACATCCCGAGGGGGGAAGGTTACTGACATCCGCAGCAGCCATATTTATTGCGAAAGCGAATGCGCCCGGACTACCAACCGGACCGTGTTTTTACACTCGATTCTATTATAACGTTTTGGCCTGGATCGCCATAGCACAACATTTTTTATACACAGATGCCGCTTACTTCAGCTTGCCTTTTGAGCTCAAATAATCTTCCACGAGCTTCTCGCCATGAAAGGCCTGAACCATCATCCAATCGGTATATTAGCTTGCCAAATTTGGAGCTGAACCAATCGGAAGTGTATTCGTTGCTCAACGTAAATAGTTCGTATATTTCACCAACGGTATTGGTATGCTTGAATCCATTGTCATCCACCCATTGCACCTTGCGTTTCAAATCGACTTTGCGGATATCTTTGAACTCCATTTGCAAGATGGAACCATCTTGTTTGTAATAAACGGCAATGCTCTTCTCATTAGGATGACCCTTCAACAAACGCCAACCTTTCATATCTCCGCTTGCGGCCACATCATACATTTTTGACTTTTTGTTCTGTGCCGTCTTGCTCTTGGCGGAATCTTTCTTCGGAGGGTTCAAAATGGAGTCCGGAATCGACCCGATATAAGTTGTATTCGTAGCTTGGTCATATTTCATTTTGAGCCCTAAAATATCGGCTGCCGACTGGAACGAAACATATAGATTCCCTCCGGTAGAGATGGTATCGTCTTCGACCGGGAGGCCATGAATGCTTACCTTGTATTCATTCACTATACCGGTTACGCCGCGATCGCCAGCGACCTCTGCCAACTCGCCGGTCTTCTTCATCTCTTTGCCGAGCGATTCCCAAGCTTCAATAACCCCATCGGAGACCGTACTGGCCGGAAGCATGCCAAGATAGAAGGTCTTGCTGTCTTTGTCGTACAAATAATCGAGTTGGAACAGATTGGCCATCCCTTCGACAGTAGCGTAAACCTTGTCCTTGTACAGCAGGACGTTGCTCTGCACCAGCTTGCCGTTCACTTTCACGCGGGCTTCATTGAAATTGACGTTCATTTTTACATTCCCCAGTATATCATTGGGTGAATGTGGTATCGAATTCCAGTGAAAAGTGATACCCGAAATCCGCTCACAAGGAATATAAGCAGGGAAATGGAACTGTATTTCCAGATAAATCAATATGGGAGGTGAACCAGGGTGATAGGCACGACGAATGAATATTGAATGATGAACCAGGGGGAAGGCATGTTTGATGACTTCTGATTGATGATATAGGATGATACCCCGGGATAAATTATAGGTTCTGGGTCCTTATCAGCATTCTCCCCTTGGCTCAGATTGAACCTCCCAATAATACTAGCAGGCATGATGTGTGATGCTGGATCGATATGGACGGATAAAATAAGTATTAAGCAGCTACTGCTCTCGAGTTGAATGTGTTCGCGCTTGTACGTGGTTCATTGCCATGGAAAGTATGGGGACCGACAGATGTGCATAACGAAAGAAGCCGTGACCACAGGCTTGCGGATTTAACCAAATTTTTGTGGAAAATAAATTCATCTACATAGCGTTGCAAGTACTTGGGACCGATTCCGTGAAATGTATCATTCAGCCAACGGCAGGCTTGTCGGAATGTCTGAAATAAAGGGCTATTTCTGCGTACCCGAAAATACTGATCGATAATGGAGACACGAGCAGCAGAGCTTGGCTCGACGTGATCGTTAATAAACTGTTCGGAGCCAGAACGGTACAGGCGTTTTTCGATAACATGCTTCCTGTCCACCAACGTCATCTTGAGCTGAGGAGGCTCTCCTTCCGGCTCGATGGACTCAGCAACGATTAGAGCGCATTCCCCTGGATGGAGTTCGACAGATGGACGGTAGGCTCTGCCATAGAATACGACAATACCCTGAACTTCGCCGGAAAGCCGCTTCTCAGCGTGGGCATGGCTGACTGCAGCCCGTATCTTATGAAGCATGGACCAGGCGGTCTTATATGTAACCTGTATGAGGGAGCGGAGGCGAACGGCATTGATTCCTTCCTGTGCACGGGAAAATAGCCAGAAGGCGGCGAGCCACTTGCGCAGAGACGTGCGGCTGCCTTCCATAACGGTGCCTACGGTAGGCGTGGTCTGATGGCGACAAGCGCGGCATTCATAGATAGGAAGCCGGCGGGTCTTCGTGATATAAGCGCTATGATGACGGCATCGCGGGCAGGAGAAGCCATGCGGCCATTTCCATTGAACAAGATAATCAGCGCATGCGGACTCTGTCGGGAAGCGGCGGTATAAGTCCTCAAGAGTAGTAAGGTTCTCCAGATCATCCATCACCCTCGTCAACCTCCTTAACACGGAACATTTGTTCTACTCCCATTATAACGAACATTAGTTCTTATTTCAAGATGAAAATGGAATATTCCGGATTGATAAAAAATAGCAAATTTTTGGAGGGACTTCGATGTGCACTTCTGATGAGAAGGGATAGTGCGACAAAGGAAGTGCTCCCAACCTATTCGGGTAGGATTCTGATTCGATGGGAGAATGCTGCTAAGGAACGGAAGATACCAGGTTTGGCTGGGGAAAGCTATGCAACAAAGAGAAGCGATCGTTTGTTCTTATTGGGGAAATAAGATAAAGTAGTAGATAGTATGAGCGCAGAGGGAGGGGGAATATTGCAGGGCAGGAGCAGTATTAACGGGGCGGTGGAAGGAAGCAGAAATATTATTGAGGCTCCTGATTAATTTGAGTTGAGGAAATGCCGCGGGCATATGGTTCGTTCGGAGAACGGCTGCTTGGTTACGGTCGAGGGAGAGGGATAATGGGCTGGAGCGAAGCCGATTGGGGAGGTGTTAGGACGCTATGCTGGCAGTTGAGACGGTTGGGAAGCCTATGCTACGTTCTATCTGTGGAGAGGCCTGGAAGACCACACGGAAATCTCCACAGATGAACTTGCATAGTAACAATAGCGGACACCAGTTTAGTCGAGTTGATTCCATTTGTTGCCGAATTCGGGCGTTTTATAACTTGCCAGCATGGTCAGCAGTTCGCGCGGATCGGTTGAGGAGAGCAGCAGCTGCTCGTGCTCGGCTCTGGCAAATCCGGCTTGGATGGAGTGGCGAATCATCTCGATCATCGGGGTAAAGTACCCCTGGATGTTGAGCACGCCGATCGGCTTTTTGTGGATGCCGAGCTGAGCCCAGCTTAGCGCCTCGAACAGTTCTTCGAATGTTCCGAGCCCGCCTGGCAGGGAGATAAATGCATCGGACAGTCGGTGCATGGTCGCCTTGCGTTCATGCATGTCCGCTACTTCGATGAATTCGGTCAAGCCGCTGTGCATCATCTCTCCGCGGAACAGGCCGCGCGGCATGACGCCGGTCACTCTGCCGCCGAGACGGAGCATCTCGTTGGAGACTTCGCCCATAAGCCCTACAGTTGAACCTCCGTAGACCAGTTCGAATTGTTGTTCGGCCAATGCTTGGCCAAGTTCTTTCGCCAGGGCAGCGAATTCGGGGTGGTTGCCCAGGTTGGATCCGGCAAATACACATACTTTTTTCATTAAGTGGCATCTCCTTCAATTCGATAGTACGCATGTTCTAGTATAGACATCTTACACAAGGAAGGAAAGAGACGGAAATGGATATGAATGCATTTCAGGAGTGGGTAAGCGAATTTTACAAGCAGCGGGAATGGTCGCAATATAATTCTTTTATTCGAGTCGGCTTTTTGATGGAAGAAGTCGGGGAAGTGGCCAGAGTGGTGCGGGCTCTGGAAATCGGCCGGGATCGTCCGGATGAGACGCAGTTATCATCGGCGGAGCTCAGACAGGAGCTGGTTGAGGAGTTGGGCGATGTCTTGGCCAATCTGCTGATTCTGTCGGAGAAATACGGGATCGGTCTATCCGAGATTGCCGAGGGCCATATGAACAAGCTATCGGAACGGTTCGGCACGGCGACTCCAAATAAATGTAGGGGATTGTAGCAGGAGACTGCCGTTGGATAGGACGAAGGAATGTTGAGGGGAATCACAAGGCTGGCGTGTGGCCGGCGTGAAGTTGCCCATGCCCATAGCCTGTACAGCGGGGAGCGGGCTGTGTGTAGGCTTGGCCGGATAGGGGGCCGCTTCTCCGGCGGGGAGAAGCGGTCCCTTTCTGGAGAGGAGCTGTCAGCCTTTCAGCAAAAATTGGTTGCCGTCCGGGTCGGAGAAGCTGGCGTAGGTTCCCCATTGCATTGTATTGGGTTCGCCATTGAACTCTACTCCGTTGGCCTTCATCGTTGCGTATGTAGACATGATGTCGTCACATTCGAACACGATGGAGGCTTTTTGTTCCTCCCAGCTCTTCATCATCGATCGCGGATAGAGGACGAGACGGCTTCCGCCTCCTGCCGGAGCGACTTCCAGCCACAAGGAGTTGGGACCCATAGGGTGCTCCGCGGTCACCGTAAAGCCGACCTGTTCGGTCCAAAAGCGCTTGGCTTGCTGCTGATCTTCGACATAGACCGCGACGGTCGCGATTTGCTTGATCATGAAAATGCCTCCTTTTCTCCTTAATATGCGCCGGGCGCCAGAAAATATTGTATTCAAATGCAGATTGGCAAGCAACCGCATCAATTGGGGAGGTGCGGATGGACAGACTTGGTGGGTGCATTTACAAAGCGGCCGGTTTTGTGTATAATACATACCCATTAGGGTATTGATGTTGATTATTTTTTTGCCCTGCTTTATACAATGGGGGGTATATATTAGGGGGGAAAAGCCGGTGTGGATTCTCGTCATGTTGTTGATATTGGGTCTTCTGTCTGCCGTGTGGACGCATCGGCCCGTGCGAGGCCTTCAATATTTGCAGCCGCATGAGCTGCAGGCGCTTCGCGAGGGGGATTCGCCGGTGAAGCAGGTGGATGTGCGCGAGCCTGCCGACTATTATTGCCGGCATATGGAGGAGGCGGTGTCGATGTATGTCGGCCGTCTGCCTTATGTGTGGAGCCAGGTGCTGAGCCCTGGGGATACGGTCGTGCTGATCGGGGCGCGGAAGCGGCATATCCGCAAGGCGGCACGGCTGCTGAAGCGTCGCGGCTTCGGCCGAGTGTACGGGTATATATACCCGTGCGAGGCGTTCGCGCCGCGCGTGCATCCTTGCTGCGGCTGCGCGTAAGCAGTCCCCGGCCGATGCAGGCGGCGGCGCCGGTCCGGCAGGCTCGGCTGCAGAAGCGAGTCTGGCCTGCCGGATACAAGAAAGACAGAGCAGCCGGAGTGACTTAGCGCTGCTCTGTCAGTATGACCGGGCCATGCTTCGTGATGGCCACGGTGTGCTCGTATTGGGCCGACAAGCGGCCGTCCCACGTGCGGGCGGTCCAGCCATCATCGTCGATCCACATCTCATGCGTGCCTTCGTTGAGCATGGGCTCGATTGTGATCACCATGCCTTCCTGCAGGCGGAAGCCCCGCCCGGGCTTGCCGACATGGGCGAACTTCGGCTCCTCGTGCAGGTCGCGGCCAACCCCGTGCCCTAGCAGGTCGCGGACGACGGAATAGCCGTTCGCCTCGGCATGGCTCTGGATGGCGTGGGTGACATCGCCAATCCGGTTGCCCGGGACCGCCTGCCGAATGCCGAGATCGAGGCATTCCTTCGTGACCCGCATCAGCCGGCGCGCGGCGGCGGAAATGTCGCCGACCGCATAGCACCATGCGGAATCACCCACCCATCCGTCGTACACCGCGACGATGTCGATTTTGACGATATCGCCATTCCGCAGCGGCTCCGGGCTGGGAAATCCGTGGGCGATGACATCGTTCACCGAGGCGCAGGTCGCATATGGAAATCCTTTGTAGCCCTTCGTATATTGCTGCCCGCCCTGCTCTTCAATATAACGCTCCACGAAATCGTTCAGCTCCAGCGTGCTGACGCCGGGCCGGATGCGCCTCGCCAACTCGCGGTGACAGGCCGCGACGAGCTGCCCCGCCCGTCTCATCTGCTCAATCTCCGCTGCCGTCTTCAGCTTCGCCATCGCGTGTCTCTCCTTCTTCATCAGAACCTCTTCATTGGTGTCCTTGGTCCCTTAGATCTTGCTTCAACAGAAGCCTGTATCCCGGAATCCTGCTTTTTATGGGAAAGCGGTCTGATCTAAAACGGTCTGATCGGTAACTGCCGCAGCGGCTCGCGGAGCGGTTGAATCACTCGCCGCCATGCCGGACAATCACCTGATTAGAGTCCTTTACAGTAAATATATGCCTGAAATGCGCGATGGTGATTGCGGGCGGCGCTATTCGCGGTAGTTCGCCGTGATGCCGGCGGCCAGGTCGCGAATGCGGAGGCGGACCGATTCCGGCTCCAGGACCTCGGCTTCGGGGCCGAAGCTGAGAATAAAACCGTACAGCCAAGCATTGTCGGGCAAGGAGACGTTCGCGATCGAATGCCCCGTCTCCTCCTCCTGGAGCGATTCCGCTCCGAACCACTCCTCGGCGGCATGCCGGATGCCGGGACCGAAGCGAAGCTTGAGGGAGACGAGGCGCTCGGGCGCATGCCATTCCTTGTCCCAGGGCCGCTCCTCCAGGGAGATGTCTTCCCGCTCGAATCGGGTATCCAGCGGCTCCAGCCGCTTCATGCGGACGAGCTTGAAGAAGCGGAACCCGACCTTGCCGGTGCAATAAGCGTATAAATACCAGGCATGTCCCTTCAGCACGAGGGTGTAGGGATGCACGGTTCGTTCCGTTCCCTCCCCTTCGGCGTTGCGATAGGAGAAGCGGACGGCCTGCCGCTCTTCAATCGCTTTTTTCAGCGTCAAAATCATCGCTTCCAGCTTGTCGTGGTTCCCCCAAGGGGATAAATCGACGACAAATTGCTTCGTCCGGAACTGGAAGTCTTCCGCTTCCGAGGCGGGAATAATGCTGCTGATCTTTTCCACCAGCATGGCATGCCCTTCATCCGGATAGGAGGAGGACACGCTCTGGAGCGCGGTTACGATCGCGGCCAGTTCCTCGTTCGTCAGCAGGTTCCGGTCCAGACGATAGCCTTCGGCGAGCCCGATGCCGCCGTTCGCTCCCTGGAAGGTCACGATCGGAATGCCGGCTTGATTAATCGCATCGATATCGCGATAAATGGTGCGAATCGAGACCTCGAATCGCTCAGCCAAGTCTTTGGCCTGCACGATCGGGCGATTCAGCAGAAGAATGATGATATTGAGCAGGCGATCGATTTTCACAATTGGCGTCCTCCACAGCATGGATTATCGTACAGCGTCATTCCCCTTCGGGAGTCTGCTCTTTCCTCTATTGTAGTGTATGGGGGAGTGAGGGGAAAGAGGCGGGCAAGGAAAGGAGAGCGTTCATTGACTTTTCGGCTTCCGGCCGATATCATGAAGTAATATACTAGATATAGACTAGAATTGGGGCGACAGAGAAACAGATTAACGATAGAGGCTAACGATAGAGAGCTGCAACTAACGATAAATTGAAGGAGCGTACAGGATGACGAGCAGACCAAGCCGCACTACGTTTAGACAGCGATTGGACGAAATGGTTACCGTGCTGCGGGACGATATTATTACAGGCCGCCGGGCCGCCGGCGATTATTTGCCCTCGGAGGTAGCGCTTGCGGAGCAATTCCAATTAAGCAAAAACTCGGTCCGCAAAGGCTTGGAGCGTCTCGTCGAGGAGAAGCTGATCGAGAAGGTGCCGCGGGTCGGGAACCGGGTCGCCGATCCGGGGGCGTCCGGCACGGTGAAGCTGCGGTTCGGATATTACCGTTCCGTCATCCAGGAGGCGGCGCTGGACCAGCTCATCGAGCGCTTCCAGCAAACCCATCCGCACATCCGGGTAGAACTCGTTCCCCTTCCGTACGAGAACTATCCCGATGCGGTTTCCGGCTATATCGGGCATGACATGCTGGATGTGGCGACGGTCAATTATAACGATTTCCGCTGGATCGCGGATGAAGGGCATCATGAGCTGCTGGAGCCGTTGGCTCCCCGCCCGGAGCTGTATCCGTTCATCGCGGACTGCTTCCGGCATGAAGGGCGGCTGCTGGGCCTGCCGCTCATCTTCTCGCCGGTCATGCTCTGCTATAACCGGGATCATTTCCTGGCGCATGATCTGCCCGAGCCGGACAGCAGCTGGCGGTGGCCGGAGCTGATGGCTGCGGCGGAGCGGCTCGGAAGGGAGCCGGGCACGTTCGGCTTCTACTTCCATATGCTCTCGAACAACCGCTGGCCGGTGTTCCTGCTGCAGAGCGGCGGGCGGTTCGAGCCCGACGAAGCGGGACAAGTCCCTGTCTGCGGAACGAAGCTGATGGAGGGCCTCCGGCTGACCCGCGAGCTGATTGACAGTCAGAGCGCGTATCCGGCCTATCTGTCGGAGAATGATATGGATGCGGAGGGGCTGTTCCTGCAGGGCAAGCTATCGGTCATTATCGCAACCTATTTCAGCCTGAACCATTTGAAGGATGCGCCGTTTGCGTTCGAGGTGGCGCCGCTGCCCTACTTGAACGAGGCGAAGTCGCTGCTGCTCGCCATCGGCCTGATGGTGAACCGGACATCTCGGGTGAAGGAAGCGGCGCTTGAACTGGTCGATTACTTGCTCTCCTACGAGGCACAGCTTCATATCCGGCAGCATACGTTCAGCATCCCGGCGCACAAGAAGGCGGCGGAATGGAACGGGCAGGAAATGTTCCCGCGGCCGAGCCGCTTCTCGATGTACCGCGAGATTATTCCGTCCCTTCGCTTCTTCACGGAGCTGGGGCTGCGTTCCGCGGACCTGCAGCACGTATGCAATGCGTTGAAGCTGTATTGGTCGCGACTCGAAGACGAAGCAGCGATGTGCAGCAGACTGGAAGGCCTGCTGTCCGATAGGGCCGCCCGTTAAGGGCGGTTTTTTATGTTCGCTCGCCTAGCCAAGCTAGGCACAACTAGCCGGTGTGAGTCCGGTCGAGGTAAGAGCCAAGTCGCCTCGTAGCTGACAGGCAACTGGTGGAGAGACCCTAAGGTTGAAGCCCTGTGACAAAGTAACTCTCAAGAGAGTGCGAGCAAATCAGCAGGCCGTAACATGAAGTGAATCCTGCCGCATCGTCAAAAAGAACCTGCAAAGGACAAGAGAGAGCCGAGCCTCGGAACATTGAGCGAAGGCCATGGAACGCGTGAAGCTCTTGGAAACGCAGCGCGGAAGAACTCTCCGGTGTATGGGGAACGGCATGTTGAGAAAGTTGTGTCTGGAACTGGGGAAACCCTACCTCGCACGGCAACGCCGTAAAGAGCGACCCTATAAGCCCGAAAGGTGAAGTGGCGAGCTGCGAGAAGGGTGGCGGAGGGGGTTGTAGTACCCGTGAAGCAAGGACAACACAACCTTGTGGAGGAAAGAGCCCCTGCTTTGTTCACGTACTGGAGGAGGTAAGAGTCAGTGAATGCCCAAAAGGCTAACTACGCCAAAGTAAAAGCTCAACAACTCCAAAACGTACTATATCTAGCGGCCAAGGAAAATCCGAGGCGGCGATTTCATGCGCTGTACGACAAGGTACACCGCGGCGACATTCTTTGGGAAGCATGGAAACGGGTCAAGGCGAAGGGCGGAAGCGGTGGAGTAGATGGCATAACCATCGACCACATCGTCAAAGAGTTCGGGGAAGAGCGATTTGTCGATGAAATCCAAGGTAAGCTGAGGAACGGAAAATACCATCCACAGCCTGCAAGACGGAAAGAGATACCCAAACCGGACGGCAAGATGCGCCCGCTTGGTATCCCTGTCATCCGAGATAGGGTCGTTCAAATGGCGACCAAGATGGTTATAGAACCGGTCTTCGAAGCGGATTTCAAGGATTGCTCCTACGGATTCCGGCCCAAGCGAAGCCAGCATGATGCAATCCGGCATATCCGCCGAGCAGTAAAGAAAGGCGTATACTGGGTCGTCGACATCGATATCACCGGATATTTTGACAATATCCCGCACGAGAAACTGATGCGACTGGTGGAACAGAGAATTAGTGATCGACGAGTGTTACAACTCATCCGCAAGTGGCTCAAGGCAGGATTCGTGAAAGATGATCAGTTTCATGAAACCGACCTCGGGAGCCCGCAAGGCGGAGTCATAAGTCCGCTCTTGGCAAATATCTACTTGAACTATCTGGATACCATCTGGGAGAAGAAGTTTGCGGAAGCAGGAACACTGGTGCGTTATGCCGATGATCTGGTCATCCTGTGCAAAACCAAAGAACAAGCTCTGAGGGCGATTGATGTCCTCAAAGCGGTATTTGGAAAGCTGGAACTTGAAATGAACAAGACGAAGTCCAAACTTGTTAACCTCTGGGGAGACAAAGAAGGCTTCGACTTTCTGGGGATGCATCACCGGAAAATACCGAGGATGATGAAAAGGAACAAGGAAGTTCATGTTCTTCGCAGTTACCCGTCAAAGAAGGCGATGAAGAACATGAAGCAAAAGGTAAAGGAAGCAACAGAACCGCGCAATCGTCTATTCTGGACGATGAACCGGATGGTAGATGAACTCAACCCGAAGATACAGGGATGGAGGAACTACTATGGTATAGACTCCTTTGCTGACCAGTACCTGAACAAAATCGATTGGTACATCCGTAAGCGTCTCACCCTGTTCTGGAACAAGAAACGTAGCCGTCGTAACAAACACAGCAATTCCCGGCAAGCAGCCATTGCTGCACAACTTGCGGGATTAAAGAAACTCGCCAACTAAGGGAAGTACCGTAATGCCGGAGGAAGAAGAGCATCGGAAAGCCGTATGAGGGAAAACCTCACGTACGGTTTGATGAAGGGGGAACTGAAAAAGTAAAGAAGAGGGTTTTCGCCCTCCAATGAAATTTCAGTTCTCTACTCTACATGAGGAAGGACGCCCGGGGCACGGTCTTTAATTCGTCTTGTTAAAAACAGGATTGACAGCGCTTTCTTTGAAGTCTATGATTGTTTACATACCAGATATGAACTACAACTTGTCTGGGTCATTGCAATTAGGGCTTGCTGAACATATTGCCTTTTAGGCCACAGAGGCTGACGGCACAGATTCAGCAGCAGTCTGAAAATCGGCAAAAAGAGAACGCGCAGCTTGCGTTCGAGATTCATAACAAGCAGTTGCAGGGCAATGACCGTTTCGCTTGTCTCTCGAAGGCGTGCTCGAATACGCCCCAGTCCGTAGGAGCGTTTGCCTTCTCCGAATTTTCCTTCGATTGCGTTACGCATTGAAGCATCCTGTCTGGCCTGGTTCCGATCGGGTTCCGCTTCTTTCTTCGGACGCCCTAAGTTTGGACCACTCAAACGGATTCCATGCTCCTTACAATAGCGAAGGTTCTCCCGATTTCGGTAGATTTGGTCGGCTAGAATGGCTTCCGGATAACACCCATATCGCTGGACGAACGACTCCACGGAAGCTTTCAGTGTCATGCTTTCGTTGAAGTTATCCCAGGACAGCTTCTCCATCCGAGCGTAACCGTCCACCAGACTGATCGCCAGCTTTGCTCCAAACTCGACGGGAGCATTCACTTTCCCGCGGACAATCGGCCGTACATGCGGTTGGGAAAGACTGACGATTCGATCTTCCACCGAGTGTGTCCGTTTGTCGTACATCTCTTGCTGTTGACGATACAGCTCGGAAATGACGAGCAATTGCCGATACTGCTGCGAACCCAGTTGATTCAAGCTGCTTTTCGCTGCCAGCATTTCGATGATGCCAAGATTACGCGAAACATAACGAAGCTGTTTGCCAACCGCTTTCCGGATGGCTTTGGCACCCGTTCGCCGTTTCTTGGCGATCTCGAGGTAGCGTTTGCGGGCGGTTTGACGATACGTTCTCGGTTTCTTGGCCTTCCCGACGAAAGGCTCGTGCAGAACATCGATGATCGCTTCGAGTTTTTCCCGCGCCTCGTTCAATAATTTCAAATCGGTCGGATACGAGATGTCGGCCGGTGCGCAGGTCGCGTCGAGCATCAAGGTGCCTTTGTTGCATGGTTTCTCTTTGCTTTTGCCGTCTTCATTAACGGATGTTCCATCAGAGCCATGGCCGCTGCCTGGAGGATCTTGAGGATCGCTCTTGTTTTGTTCCTGCTTCTTTCGCTCTGCGTCCTCTTCCAAAATCCAATCGTTGATTTGTCCAATGACATCCGCACCCAATCGCTTGCGGAAATGGGTCAACAGCGAGTGATGGAACGGAGGCTTATCTTGGAACGCCGCAGCCCAAGGAAGTACTGGTAGTACGGATTTTCGGCGATCTGCTGGACCGTCTCTCGATCATCGAGCTGCATACGTTCCTGAATGTACAGCGCTCCCAAAGCCATACGAACAGACAAAGGGATCTGACCGCGCATTGATTTCTTGAACGACTTCGCGTAGAATTCTTCTGCCCGCCACCACGGGATGATAGCGGCCAGTTGAACCCAACGGTTCTCCTTATTTAATTTACCGCCAAACGGCAAGTAGAAATCTTCGAACAACTGAAGCTGGCTTTCGGTTCTACGATACATGTCGGCTCACTCCACGTGCACGATTTTTTGCAAGAAATTCGCATTTTCCTTGCATTTTATTTCGAGTTAGAGTCCAGAAATCCTTGTAAAACCTTTGAAAAATGATTGTTCAGCAAGCCCCAATTAAATGCATAATGATCGGGAGCAATACAGGATTTTATAAAAAGAGAGCAGGGAAGGGAGGCGGAGGCTGCCTAATCATCTTCATTTGAAATTATAAGAAATTGATGCCGGGACGGAAGTGAAGGGGATTGGTATACATCTGGATTATAAAAGTTATGTATAGAAGAGATGGTCTAACAAGATGACGAAACGTTCCAGTCTGTTGATGCTGGCATTTGTGCTGGCGCTGTCCATGCTGCTGACGGCCTGCGGCTCGGGAGGAGCGGGAAGCTCCGAGTCCCCGGGGAAGGAAGCGGCCAAGCCGGGCGCTGGCCAGGCGGAGGGGCAGCAAGAGCAAGCGCTGTCCGGCACGGTTACGGTATGGGGGCATCCTTATGTGTCGGAGGAGAAAAAGAACGACATGAAAGCGGTGTTCGACGGCGTTATCGCGGAGTATAACAGCAAATATCCGGACGTGAAGGTAAAGCTGGAGGAACTCCCGTGGAAGAACCGGGAGCAAAAAATTGACCGCGCTGGCGGCCGGGAACGGACCGGATCGGATACGGCATGATCAACTATGCGCTCAGCTGGTTCGGCATCGAGCCGCAGCTGTTCTTCTCGAATTCGTCGCAGGCGCTGCCCGTGCTGGCGGGCCTGAGCATTTTCAAAGTAGCGGGGAGCACGATGTTCTACTATTATGCCGGACTCAAATCGATTCCGAATCACTTGTACGAGGCGGCAAAATCGACGGCGCCGGACGCTGGCGCACGTTCTGGAGCGTGACGTTCCCGCTGCTGCTGCCGATTCATTTTTACGTTGCCATTATTACGACGATCGGTTCTTTTCAAATTTTCGATTCCGCGGGGGCTGGCATGAATATTTGTTTAAAGCATAAGACCGCCATTTATGTGCTGCTCGTCATTCTCGGCATCCTGTTCTTTTTTCCTTTTGCGATGGTGATTCTCGGTTTGCTGCAAAAGGTGGAGAAGGCAACGGCCGATCCGTTGTTCTGGATTCCGACGAATCCGACGCATGGCGCCGAGCACCGCGAAGGACGCTTCCCGCAGCGATACCTGCGGCGGAAGCGGCGCGGCCAGATGCTTCGGCACGGCAAGCAGCGAAGCGTGCTTGACGAACGGCGCCCCGTAGCAGGCCACCCGGTCTCCCGGACGGAGATGGCTGACGCCCTCGCCGACCTCCCTGACGATGCCTGCGGCGCTGTAACCCAGGGCGAACGGCCCCTGCAGATCTGCCCCAGGATGCCGAGGCCGACCACCACGACCCGCTCCCTGACGAAGGAAGGGAACTTCGGGATCGAAATGGCGGGGGCGGCGATCTCATTCGTGCCGACCTTCCTTATTTTCGTCTTCTTCCAGCGGTATTTCACGGAAGGGACCGGCATGTACGGTATCAAGTCTTAACACCATAGAAAGAGGAGATGACCCATGAAAGCAGTCGTATCTACAGATGGCGTCGTCCATACCGTGGAAAAGGAGGCGCCGGTGCTCCAGCCTCATTTCGTGCTGGTGGATACCGCAGGGACGCCAGCCCGACCGCAATCGGGTACATCTCCTCCGATGTCATGAAAATCAGCGGCGTGAACCGATCGTTCCAGCAGCTGATGAACGCGAATGTCCCGATTGTGGCGATAGCCGGCTTCGCCAACGGCAGCATAATGCGGAAGAAAATCGTGAAATCCCCCGCGCCGTCGATGTAAGCCGCCTCCTCCAGATCCTTCGGGATCGTCATCATGAACTGACTCACGAGGAATACCCCCATAATAGCCCACAGCTCCGGAACGATAATCGCCCCGTACGTATTGATCCAGCCGAATTGACTGAACATGATATACTTCGGAATAATGAGCAGCTGGCCGGGCACCATGACGACCGCCATCATGAGCCAGAACACGATCTCCCTGCCGGGGAACTGCTTTTTGGCGAAAATATACCCGAGCACCGCCCCGAAAAAAATCTGGGTCGCCACCGGAATCAGTGTGATGACAAGCGAGTTCTTAATCCAATGCAGGAACGAGCTCTGCCCGATAATGTACGTGAAATTGTACGCCGTCCCCGGGTCGTGCTGTCCGTCACTGCCGCCGCGCTTGTCGCCTTACCTGCTCTGCCTGCTGAAGATTTCTCTTCAGCCAGGGCGGGGAGAGCGGATGGCTTAGCACTTCCTCGGCCGTCATCCAGCTAACGGCCGCCACTTCCTCCGGACTGGCGTATGCGGGGCTCCCCGGGCTCTGCTTCGCACAGGAAGACAATGTCGACGACAGCCTCTCCGCGCTCCGTGACGAAGGAGGATCTGTTCACGTAACGGGGCGTCCCGGTAAGGGCCAGCCCGACCTCCTCCATCACTTCGCGCGCGATGGTCTTTTCCAATATACCGGGCACGGTCCCCTCCCGCTCTGCTTTGCCGCCGACGAATGCCAATGTGCCGCCGGCATGCTCCTCCTGCTGGCTGCGTTCGATAATCAGCCACTTTCCCTCGCGATAAATCGCCGCTTCGACATTAACGATGAACATTTCCAGTCCCCTCCCCGTTTTTTTTGAGTATACCGGATATATTCCTTGCATGTCATGACGGTTCCCAGCTAGTGTCCGCTCTGCCTCCTCGTGTTCGAGGCGCATGGGCACGGTTTACTTGAGCTGTCTCCAGGAGGCCCACATTTCCGGCGGATTCAGTTCGTATATGCCATTCTCCCGGTACATGAAATGCTGCATGACAAATTCCCGGCGCAAGGTCGCGAAATCGTCGTGATAGGAACGGATGAATGCGTTGATTTCCTGTTCCGTATATTTCCGTCCGTGCTCGAGGCGCGAGACAAGATGCTCGAGCACGATGAGCTTCTTCTTCAACTGGGCCGGAATCGTCTTCAAGCGGCCATCCGCCGTGAAGAAATTGTTGATAACGGACTGCTGGTATTTCTGTTGGGCTTCGTGATCCTGCGTAAGGCTCTCCTCCATCTGGGCGGCATGGCGATAGATGAAGTCAAAGGTCGCCGTCGCGTTTGTTTTCATAAAGTAATGGTTCAATGAAAAGTAGATTGTATTTTTGTCCCGGCGCTCGTTAATGAGGGCGGCCTCCCTCAGCTTGGCGGCATGGTGGGTGATGGTGGCGGGGGTGACCCCGAGACGTTCGGCCAGCCGCTGCCCGCTGTATTCCTCCTGGGCGATAAGGACGAGCATTTTGATGCGCGTCGGGTCGGAGAGCGCCTTATGATACGCAACGATTTTTTCCAATTGCATGGTTTGTCTCACACCTCACATTTTATACTATTTTATAATCATCTAATAATACATTTGTTAAATTAGATAATGGTTACATTAGATTCTGTTGTCAATCATCATTGGCGGATTTCGGTAGGTAGGTTGGTTGTCGTTGTGCTCTGAGGCAGGCGGGGGGAGAGGTCGAGATCGGGGGCAGAGGTTGCGTGTGGAGGGAAGGGCGATAGTTTCGAGGGACAGGAGCGTGGTGGGGGCGAGGAGGAGCGATAGTTTTGAGGGACAGGAGCGTGGTGAGGGCGAGGAGGGGCGAAAGCTGCAAAAGTGCAGTATTTTTGGCCGTTTTTGCTGTGAAAAGAAGAAATTCCTGCACAGGAGCATCAATTTCGTGAAAGAACGGGGGGATGGTGTGGACTTCGGCACTAGCGTTGCATCGAGCGGTTAGTTCATAATCTAATTTCAATTAACATCAATATATGATATATATTTACATTTGCGATGTCCGCGCTAAGTCTAAAAAAGTCGAGCTGGAAACAGACCCTACGCGTTATCCATTATATGTAAAAATCGTTTTCGTTTGTCATTACGTCACAATCAGTCTCGGTTTCATCGACTTTGTTGCCTTTTTCGGACGTCTCCCATTTCGCTTTGGTCGACCTCTAGATGTTCGAGTCGGCTTGCGGTTGAGTGCAGCGATCAAATTTTCCCATGGTTTTTCCGCATAGATGCGAATCAACTGGAGGAGGTCCCATGTCGACTTTTTACAGTCCAGTGTTAATTTAATCAGCAAACAGAGAGCATACGCGATTAAAGCAATATACATTTGGTTCCAAATCGCTTCGGCCGTATAACCGTGGGGTTTTACCAATCGAATATGCTGCTTGACCCATTTAAAAAACAACTCAATATGCCAGCGATTTCGATAAATCTCGGCAATTTGATGTGCGGATAAGTCAAATCGATTCGTTACAATTCGATAGGTACGCCCTTGGTCATCCTTAAACTCAATCAAACGCAGAACCGCTGGCAGCTCCGGCATCGTCACATCAGCATCAAGGATAAACCCATTCTGCCTTTTGGGGAGGTCTCTTTTTCTGATGATCGTTAACCGGCTCTTTTGCTTGACGCGGCAAACAAATTTAATCTTATCCTCTACCCATTTCTGAAAATGGTCGTATACCTGGTATCCTCGGTCCATCACGTAGGTCGCATCTTTATCCACTGTAAATTCCAACACGACTTCATGATCGGCTACATCTTTGGTTGAAGCGACGATCTTGTCTGGATACATCGTTTTGGAGTCCGCAACGACCAAGGAGGTGTGCATCTTCACGCCATGGCTACTTTTGGAACAATAGGACCATTTCGCGAGAATGGGAGGTAGTGTAATTCCCGATGAATCGATTAGCTTGAGTTTCCCAATACCAGGCGTAATGCCGCGTTTCCCTTTTGTAAGTTGCTTGATTCGATCAATGAGCGAGAAAAAGAGCGTCTGAAGATACTCCATAGGCAGCCGTTTCAGCTTCCGCGATAGTTGAGAAGCGCTTATGCTCTTGAGACCCAGAAGATCTTGAAATTCAGGATTAGCCGCTACATGCTCTGACATGACTTTGTATGAGTCTCGTTGCTGAAGCTGTGCCTCTACAAATAAGAGTGTCGAAGAGCCGACAAACAGCTTTTGGGCCCGGTAATCCAATGACTCGTGTCGAGTAGAATGGACATGTAACCATTTTAGGCATTGACAAATGACGTTATGATTCGGTACGTTATCCATAAGAAATCTCCTTTGTTGAGGCGTTTTATGGATAACGTTAGGGTAACTCAACAATAGGAGATTTCTTTATTTTTGTCCATGAATATAGTTCAATAAGTTACAAATATAGAGACTTATGGGATAGAAATTTTCGTAAAAAGATTGATGCAACGCTAGTGGGACTTCGGGAAAAATGATGTAGTTTTGCAGGATTGACATCGAGTACGTCTGCTCCAAAAAACAAAGCTGTATTATTGCAGGATTGGTGGGAAGTTGCAGGATTGGTGCTGTGGCGGAGACATATGTGGGTGTAGTATCGTGGTGCGGCATGCGTGTCAATGAGGCAGTTGTGCATCCTGCCGCTGAATAGCGGTGGATGTGCGCTTATCGCGTATGCCCGGCGATGGCGCAGCACATGAGGCTAGGGGATAGTGCGTGCACCGCATGGACGGGAGCCCATCCTCGACCGCATAGGCAGGCGCCTCCCGCCCCCGCCGGATGCGCAGCCGGAATCTTCGCCGTAGACATGGCCCGCCGGTGAAGCCGGAAGCGGCGGGTGCAGCGGAACGCATCCGGGTCTATTTTCAAGGCTACGCCTGCGAGAAGAAGCAGGCCGGACGGCAGACGCGCCGCGTATTGGCCACGCCACAGCGAATATAATCCGAGGGGAGCACGGAAAAATGACAACAACTTGCAACGATTGGACGATGACATGGACCTCTGCGGCGCAGGCGATCTATGCGCTGCTGCCGTACACCGACTAGAAGGACCGCTATACCCTGACCGATGTCATGGGGGTGTCGGGCCATGCCTTCCGCATCAATATTCATCCTGCGGATGTGAACGCGGCCGGTCCGACGATGTTCGATCCCGAACATCTGCTGGAGCACGGCCTTCATCTGTTGGGCTTCGGAACGGAGCCGCTGCATGGCTTCCCGACGCCTGCAACGCCCGAGCAGCTTAGGGAAGCGATCGAGTTCGCCCAAGCGAGCATCGATCGGGGTTTGCCGATTATCGGGTGGAGTCTGTTCATTCCCGAGTTCGGGCTGATCTACGGCTATGACGACGAGAAGCAGGAGCTGTCCTGCCCCGATCCGTGTCAGGACGGGGCGCTTCCTTACGCGAAGCTGAACGAGCTGCCGTTGAAGTTCGTCTATATGCTGCGGGTCACGGACAGTTATGACGTGGATCCGCTGCAGGCGTGGACGAAGGGGCTGAAGTCGATTATTGAGTTCGCCCGGGGACAGGCGCCGACGATGTCGGCCGAGTACAAACATGGCTTGGCCGGTTATGATGCCTGGATCGAGGCGTTCCGCCACCGGACCGTCGATCCTTCGGCAATGCGTACAACGCGGCGGTCGTCTGCTGCGCCCGCGAGTTCGGGGTTCGCTTCCTGGAATCATTCCCGGAACGATGGCCGGGGGATTTCGAGCGGGAGGAAGCGCTCCGCCGGCTGGGCGCCGAAGCGGCGAAGCATTACGGAGCCGTGGCGGAGGCGCTCCGCGGGCTGCACCGGCTGTTCCCCTTCCCGCATGGCGGAGAGCCTAACGAGCCGGCAAACGCGGGCGAGGCGATAACTCTCTGCAAGCGGCTAAGGCGGCGGAGGAGCAAGGGGTCGCGGCGCTGGAGCGGATGTACGAAGCGCTGACGCGGGAGAGCGTAAGTTAGCGGCCCAGATTATCCCATAGCTCGTAGAAAAAATAGATTTCCTCCATGACGGCGGCATCGTCCTTGGCTACGATTCCGCCCCGGATGCGGCTGAGAATGCCGGAAATATCGTACATGTACTCGCGTTCGACGCTGAATTGAATCCGATTGACAATACGTTTCCATGCATTGGAGGCGTATTCGATTTTGTCCTTGGCCTGATTCCAATTCTTCTTCTCGATATGCTGTTCTATGGACTGCACGGCTTCCAGCAGCCGATCCTCTTTGCCCAACGGCTGCTTCAAAAAATTGCCCGAGCCCAGGATGGCGCCGAAAAAAACGAGAAGAAGAGCGGCCAAGGCCAACATCAGCCATTTTCTCTTTTGCATGCTGCTCACCTCGCTAAGAACTATTCGCGGTTATCCGTTTCATTGGACAGGTTATCTTTGTACAAGTCAACATATAGCGTGTCGTCAGGCAAGATAGCAGCAAAGCTGACTTGCTTGATATTTTCGACCCCTTGCTTCTTTAGTTCATGATGAAGCCATTTCGTCGTCTTGTTTCTCCGTTCGAGGTTTTTGGTCAAAATTTTGCCTTCATGCACGACATCCGTCATTATTCGGGCAGGCGTGACGGTCCGGTTCAGATCCTTCGGTGTCAACGGCTGATCTTCGGATTTGAGCAGGACGGAGAGTCCGCCGTTCGGCTCCAGGATCGCGTATTCGACCTTGGTGATATCGAATGTATCTTTCTCGCGCAGCAGCATCATGATTTCATCGAAGCGGATACGCATTTTCTTTAAGTTCTGCTCCAGAATTTTGCCATGCTGAATAACTACGGTCGGTTCGGAATCGATCACTTTGGAGAAAAATCGGCTTTTCAATGTCCAAATCTGGAATAAAAACGTAATGATTACGAACACCGTAAGTCCGATGAAATGCAGCCAGCCCTTCGAAGACAGATCCGTCGCCAATGTCCCGGCCAACGACCCGATCGTGATGCCGTTAATATAGTCGAAATAGGAGAGGGACCCCATTTGCTGCTTGCCTAATAGCCGTGTATAGATCACGAGGCTGAAGAAGGCGATTATGGATCGGACGATGACGATCCAGGTTTCCTCCATCATGTGCTATCCCAGCCTTTCCCGATTTTTGAATTAGTCTTCCCGGGAGGAACAGGAATATGCAAAAAGCCGCATAGATACGGAGAAGTCCGAGTCCATGCGGCAGTCGTTCCGGCGATAAGGGTCAGAGCGAAGCGGTTGTCTTGGAGGCGGAAGTTCTTGCGCTGATCAGCAGCCAGATACAATGCGCGCTTAACACGAGGAGAACGAGGGAAGCATAGATTTGATCGCTCTCGTTCCCGATGAACTGAGTAAAGTTATGAACGAAGTGAAACAGAATCAACGGATAGATGTTGTGATGCTTCACCATCAGGAGGGCGAGCATGAGGCCGACCAGCAGAGAATAGATCAGTTGGATTGCGGTATCCGTCGCGTTCTGCCCGGACAGCATGTTGAGCATATGGGTCAGGAGAAAAGAAGACTGGATGTGATCACGGCTGCGGCGGCGCTTTTCCGGATAAGGGTCCTCAGAATCAATCCTCTGTATATCGTCTCCTCCACGAAGGCGACGAGCAGCGTGAAGAACAGGAAAAAACCGGCTTCGGACAGCGTAGTGTCATGAAAGCTCTTGATGCTGAGAATGACAAGCACGACAAGCAGCGGGGCGTAGTCGAGCCAGTCGCGGGCATGGAGAGTGGAGAGCGAACGGAATCCGTAGTGCGCCCATCTCTTTTTCATTGTCATATAACAGAGCAGCGCAAGCGCCATCGGAATGAAAGCGATCAGCACCGCTGATGTATAAGGAAGCTGGTTCATCGTGGCATACGCTCCGGCGGTGAAGACGGCAAGCAGTAAGAGCAGTTCGACCACCACGACCGTCCACACCGGGCGCTTCTCCGAAAATGATCTTGTAGCTTGTAAGGTCATGGCTTCATTTCTCCCCGCTGCTTAATGACTTGCATCCACTGCTTCTCCATTCCGAAATAATGCAATCCATAGGTCAGCACGGACACGCGGTAAAGTAGTTCTCCGGGTGTTCGATATGCTCGAGTTCCCCCGCTACAATCTCCTGCACTGCCTGAAGGCGCCTCATCTCGGATTCAAGCTTGTTCTCGTACTCGCTTAGGCGCGCTTGCCGCGTGTCTTCGTCCAAGTAATCGTAAAAGAAAATGCGGAGCAGCACTTCATTGCGGGAGACGGGAAGCGGCTCGGCCAGCCAGCTCACAAACTGTTCCTTCCCCGCGGGGAGCAGCGTATATTCTTTTTTGTTCCTGCCGCCTTCGGCCTCGGCAACCGACAGGACCCCCTTATCCGCCAGCCGCTTCAACACGGGATAGAGGCTGCCGAAGCTTGCCCGGTAGAACAGGCCAACCGAACTGTCAATGGTCTTCTTCATCTCATAGCCGCTCATCGGGCCTTCCATCAGAAGGCCTAAAATAATATATTCCAGCATCTGCCGACAGCCCTTCGCCATGCACTATAATATATCGAATAGATATATCGTATCGATACATTAATCATACTCGATGTCGGCCGGTTATCAACGAAAAGATCCGCAAGGCAATCTCCGCCTTCCCCGGTGCTCCAGGATTTCGGCTTGGTTCCGCGGTCCCGCTTTATGTCTCCGACTTGAACGTCTTGCCGAGCGCCTGCCGAGACCGAAGTAGTGCCGGAAATTATAGATGAGGGGACTCCGCTGATTCGGGTTGATATGATGCTCTCCGATAATGATCTCCTCGTGCGCATGCACCTGAATCGCCTGCGTCTCGACGATGGCGAACGGCAGCGCGCTGTCCGAAATCCGAATATGGCTGACTTGAGCCTCGATCTGAAGCGGACACTCCGCAATTCGTCGTAAAAAAGGGGGGTGTCCCAAAAGTAGTATTTCACTACAGTGAGACCGCCCCCACTGCTTCTCAAAGCTCGACTCGCCGAAAACTGCAAAACGGCATCAATTTCTGACTATCCAATCGATAAAAGACAAAAATCGATGAACACCATGTAATTTTGTGGGAATTTAATCAAATAGCGGCTTAAAGAGCAGGAATTGATGCATCCACGCAGCATTTCACTGCTACATCCATATTCCACCAGTTTGCGCCGCCGTTTTTCCCGCATCCACATTCTCTGTTACCTCGTCATCTCCATCATTTTGCAGTGCCTGTGAGACACCCCCTTGTGCGATGCGGAGCTGCAGCTGCCGGCCTAGGACAACGCTTTGGCCAGCAAGTAGAACCGGTGCTGCGTCACCTCGAAATAGCCCTGCCGCTCGATAAGCTGATGAATGTCATACAGCTCTTCTCTATATTTCTCCACCTCGAAATCCGGAATTTGCCACGGAATGGCTTTCAAATAATAGACCAGGGCGCCCACATCATAAAAGCGTTGGCTCAGGAATTGCTCCGCCTGCTTCACGACCTCGAAGCGATGCTCCTGCAGTTCCCGGACGGCGATGTCGAGCTTCCATTCCGCAAATTCTTCATTCAGCGGCACGCCGAACCGTTCGTTGATCTCGAAGCAATCGCTGCCCCCCGCCTGCTGGGTGAAGAAGCGGCCGCCATCGCTGAGCACCCGCCGCACCTCCCGCGGCGAGTACGATTCGTGCTGGTTGAGCACCAGGTCGAATTGGCCGGTCGCGAAGGGAAGATGCTCGTCATCCTCAACCGGGAGGACGGTCACGCCCAGCGGCTCCAATCGTTCCTTGGCGACGGGCAGATTCGGCGGATAGCCTTCCGTGGCGCAGACGGACTTCGGCCACGGCCTCAGCATCGAGAGCAGCTCGCCGCCGCCGGTTCCCATGTCCAGCATGGATTGCGCGCTCTGCATGAGCGGAATGGCCATGCTGGCGTAGGACCACGCCAAGCAGCCGCTGCTCATGCGGCCCGTTCCGGAAATATAGGAAAAATCCCATCCCGAGAACGGTTGATTCGCTTGCTCTATCCACCATTCAAATGGCTTGTCTTTTACCATCATATATAGGTCCCTCCCGTTCGTTATTCCGCAAAATCGAATGTCATCCTATACGGATACGGTCCGGCGGACCTCGGGCATAAGGGAAAGGTTGTTAGGTCTCGTGCTCGATCGATCGCATGGGCGTTCTCCTCTCCAATGACAGGTTTGGCCTGATTGAATGTTTCTTGATTGAATTCCTCTTGATTGATGCCTCTTGTTGAAGTGCTTACTGAATGCCTATAATCTGATTATATCTTTCCAACGGGGTGATGGGAATGCCGTTCCGAATCGTTCGAGGTAGCTAGTCTCCGGGCTGGGTTGACACGCGTGCCAGCCATCAAGGGAGCCGTCTTCCCTTGGTACCCGGTACCGGAGCGATTGTGGCAGGGCAAGCACCTGTCAGGCGATATCCATTGGAAGGAGAATGAACGATGATTGCATTTGATGAAAAAGCTTTTTATGACCGGATTGGGGCGATCAACGGCTGGGATTTCCGTTCCATGCGATCGGTCACCGAAGGAGCGGCTTGGGATTACGGTCCGAAAGTAATGGAGTTGTGCAAGCCGACCGATGTGCTGCTCGATATCGGCACCGGTGGAGGAGAGGGGTTATTGACGCTGGCGGAAGAGGCTGGCCATCGGGATCGACCGTTCGCCGGACATGATCGAGACGGCTCGGCGTCATGCGGCCCGCTCGTCCACGTGCCATGTCCGCTTTGCATGCATGGATGCGAAAGAGCTGACGTTTCCTGACGGGCTGTTTGATGCCGTCATTTGCCGCCATGCTCCGTTCGACGCCGGGGAAGTGGCCCGGGTGCTGACGGAAGGCGGCGTATTCGTCACCCAGCAGGTGAGCGAGCGCGACAAATGGAATGTGAAGGAGGCGTTCGGACGCGGCCAAGCTTATGGCGAGCCGAACGGAACGCTGATGCGCCGCTGCGCCGGGCAATTGAAGGAAGCGGGCTTCACCGAGGTTCATTGCGAGGAATACGATGCGGTCGAATATCTGCGTGGGGCGGAGGATTTGCTGTTCTTGTTGAAGCATACCCCGATTATCCCTTGATTCGGAGAAGTCGAGGGGGATGCCGAACGTTTCGAGCGGTTCGTCGCGGCGAACCGGACCGAGCGGGGCATTCAGACCAACTCGGCGCGCTTCCTCATCATTGCCCGCCGTTAGAAGCCGGGCGCAAGCAAACAACAAGGGGCTGTCCCGCAAGTGATATGCTCCCCTACGGTAGACAGGTGAAATAACAAAACCTGTGTAAGGGGAGCATATCAAAGTAGTTTTTGGCTGCGGTGAGACAGCACTCTTACTTCTTCATGCTCGCCTTGCCGAAACCTGCAAAAATGCAGTTTTCCCCTATGACGTTTATCTCGTCACAGGAGTTCCTGCAAAACGGCAGGAATTTCAGCCATGCCTAGGGATTAAAAGCAAATATCAGCGAAAATAATGTACTATTGCAGGAATCTTATCAAATAGCGACTCAATTAGCACTAGCGTTGCATCAATCTTTTTACGAAAATTTCTATCCCATAAGTCTCTATATTTGTAACTTATTGAACTATATTCATGGACAAAAATAAAGAAATCTCCTATTGTTGAGTTACCCTAACGTTATCCATAAAACGCCTCAACAAAGGAGATTTCTTATGGATAACGTACCGAATCATAACGTCATTTGTCAATGCCTAAAATGGTTACATGTCATTCTACTCGACACGAGTCATTGGATTACCGGGCCCAAAAGCTGTTTGTCGGCTCTTCGACACTCTTATTTGTAGAGGCACAGCTTCAGCAACGAGACTCATACAAAGTCATGTCAGAGCATGTAGCGGCTAATCCTGAATTTCAAGATCTTCTGGGTCTCAAGAGCATAAGCGCTTCTCAACTATCGCGGAAGCTGAAACGGCTGCCTATGGAGTATCTTCAGACGCTCTTTTTCTCGCTCATTGATCGAATCAAGCAACTTACAAAAGGGAAACGCGGCATTACGCCTGGTATTGGGAAACTCAAGCTAATCGATTCATCGGGAATTACACTACCTCCCATTCTCGCGAAATGGTCCTATTGTTCCAAAAGTAGCCATGGCGTGAAGATGCACACCTCCTTGGTCGTTGCGGACTCCAAAACGATGTATCCAGACAAGATCGTCGCTTCAACCAAAGATGTAGCCGATCATGAAGTCGTGTTGGAATTTACAGTGGATAAAGATGCGACCTACGTGATGGACCGAGGATACCAGGTATACGACCATTTTCAGAAATGGGTAGAGGATAAGATTAAATTTGTTTGCCGCGTCAAGCAAAAGAGCCGGTTAACGATCATCAGAAAAAGAGACCTCCCCAAAAGGCAGAATGGGTTTATCCTTGATGCTGATGTGACGATGCCGGAGCTGCCAGCGGTTCTGCGTTTGATTGAGTTTAAGGATGACCAAGGGCGTACCTATCGAATTGTAACGAATCGATTTGACTTATCCGCACATCAAATTGCCGAGATTTATCGAAATCGCTGGCATATTGAGTTGTTTTTTAAATGGGTCAAGCAGCATATTCGATTGGTAAAACCCCACGGTTATACGGCCGAAGCGATTTGGAACCAAATGTATATTGCTTTAATCGCGTATGCTCTCTGTTTGCTGATTAAATTAACACTGGACTGTAAAAAGTCGACATGGGACCTCCTCCAGTTGATTCGCATCTATGCGGAAAAACCATGGGAAAATTTGATCGCTGCACTCAACCGCAAGCCGACTCGAACATCTAGAGGTCGACCAAAGCGAAATGGGAGACGTCCGAAAAAGGCAACAAAGTCGATGAAACCGAGACTGATTGTGACGTAATGACAAACGAAAACGATTTTTACATATAATGGATAACGCGTAGGGTCTGTTTCCAGCTCGACTTTTTTAGACTTAGCGCGGACATCGCAAATGTAAATATATATCATATATTGATGTTAATTGAAATTAGATTATGAACTAACCGCTCGATGCAACGCTAGTGCTCAATTAGCGTAAATTGCTGAATTCACGCAGGATTTCACCGCCTGGTTCCCTCTTCCGCCGCTTTGCCCGCCGTTATATTCTCCGTTGTCCCGTCTTACCCCGCATTCTTGCCCGCATCCTCCTTGTGCGCTGTCTATGGGACAGCCTATTTTCTGGCTGGAATCTGATTCCAATCTAACGATGGCTGCCGTGAGTTGGGAGCACGTTATATTGCGGCGGGAGGATACTCCACCACGGGCAGTCGTCCGGCAGGAACATTGAATTCCTCCCGGAGACCGGTCCCGCTCAAGACGTATAGGCATGAACGAGCTGCCGGAGCGCCTGCTTGGCATCGCCATCGAATAGGCCCCCATGGTAGCAGATGATTCGCTCGATGTCGTAGTCGAGCAGGCGCTGAACGGAGCGGACGGCTTCCTTCAAATCCCACGCATGCTGGGGATTGGCGAGATTCAGTTGCCCGTCTTCGATGACGACGGCGTCTCCCGCGATGAGCGTCTTGCTTGCGGGCAGATATAGCGAGATATGTCCGGATATGTGCCCGGGCGTATGGACGATTTCGATGCCGCCGCACCAGGGCAGCCGCTCTCGGTGGGCCACCGTCCGATCGACCGGGCCGGCTCGATCGACTGCAGGAAGCGAATGAACTGCTCCGCCCCCTTCTTGGCTTCCTCCGGCAAGGCATCGAGCGTGGATTCCGCCTGCCTTCGATGTACGGCTGCTCCAGCTCGTGCGCGATGATGTTAATGTGCGGGTATGCCCGCTTCAAGGCGGCGAGCGAGCCGATATGGTCCATATCGTGATGGGTCACGATCAAGGCGGTCAGCGAGTCGAGAGGGAGGCCCTCCCGGTTGGCCGCTTCTTCGAGCAGCGGCGCGAAATCCGGATACCCGCAGTCGACGAGTATCGTATCGTTCCCGCCCTGAAGCAGGACCGGGGTGATGGCCCGCTGCTGCCCATTATATTCAAACTCGATCTCGAGCGGATGTAGATGAGTCATATCGATTCTCCTATTCAACAACCGATTGCAATGGCAAGCGGTTGACGTTTTTGTTATTTTTCTGCTTGCCGCCGGTTCCCGTTACCGAAGGGGGCGGCAGCGGGCAAGCCGGTGGGAAGAAAGGAGCGGCCCGGGCCGATCCGCGATCCGGAGGATGATGGCCGGCCCCTCTCTGTGTTACTTCTTGATCCACTCCTGCACATTCCATACTTGCGTGACCCAATTCTGGTAGAAATCCGGCTCATGGGAGACGAGCAGGATCGTGCCGCCATACTTCTGCAGCGCGTCCTGGAAGGCGTCCTTCGCGCGGACGTCGAGATGGCTGGTCGGCTCATCCAGCACGAGCACATTGCTGTCCGTCAGCATCAGCTCGCACAGCCGAACCTTGGCCTGCTCCCCGCCGCTCAGGAGGCGGATCGGCTTCCGAATATGCTTCTCGGTTAGTCCGGACTGGGCGAGCAGGCGCCGGAAATCCTTCAGCGTCATATCCGGGCGCAGCGCCGATAAATGCTCCAAAGGGCTATGCTCGGGAGGCTGCTCCTCCTGGGCGAAGTAGGCGGTCTTGACGCGCTCGCCGAATTGCACCGTGCCGCCCAGCGCCGGAATATGGCTGAGCAAGGTTTTGAGCATCGTCGACTTGCCGATTCCGTTGTAGCCGACGATGGCGATCTTCTCTCCGCGTTTCACCGTCAGGTCGACGGGAGCGAACAGCGGCTCGCGATAGCCGATCTGAAGCTGCCTTGCTTCGATGACCGTGCCTGCCGGATGGGCGTGCACCCGGAAGGCGAAGCGCGGCTGCGGCCCGGAGGACGGCCTGTCGATCCGCTCCATCCGCTCCAGCATTTTTTCCCGGCTCTTGGCCTGCTTCGCCTTGCGAATGCGGTTCTTCTGAATGAATTCCTCCAACCGTTCAATCTCTCGCTGCTGGCGCGTATAAGCGGCCTGCAGCTGCTCTTTGTTCAATTCATAGCTGCGCTTGAACTGCTCGTAATTGCCGGGGTACCGCCGGATCGACTGGTGCTCCAGGTGAAAAATCGTCGTCGTAATCGCGTTCAAAAACCGCTCGTCATGGGAGACGACGAGGTAGGCCTGCTCGTACCGGGTCAAATATCCGATAAGCCACTCGATATGCACGTCATCCAAATAGTTGGTCGGCTCATCAAGCAGGAGGACATCCGGCTGCTCCAGCAGCAGCTTGCCCAGAAGCAGCTTCGTGCGCTGGCCGCCGCTCAGCTCGCTCACGTCGCGATCCGGGCCGAGCGCGAGAATGCCCAGTCCGGCCGCGACCTCCTCGATCTTCGCATCGATCAGATAAAAGCCGGAATGCTCCATCCGCTGCTGCAGCTCGCCGTAGCGGGTCAACAAGGAATCGAGATCTTCCCCGGCTTCGGTCATCTGGGCCGCGAGCTGATTCATGCGGGTCTCCATCGCATACAGCTCCGCATAAGCGGTGCGCAAATACTCGATAATGCTCATCCCCGCCTGCAGATCGATATGCTGCTGCAGGTAGCCGGCGCGGATGCCCGGCAGCCAATCGACGGTGCCGCGATCGGGAAGCAGCTCGCCTGACAGGATGCGGAGCAGCGTCGACTTGCCCGCGCCGTTGCCGCCGACCAGTCCGGCATGCTCTCCCCGCACGAGGCGGAAGCTAATATTGTGAAATACGTTCTTGTCCCCGTACGTATGGGACAGTTGTGCAACCGTGACAATGCTCATATCGGTTCTCTCCTTTGTTCGCTTCAAGATGGGAAGCCAACCGGGAGAACAGCAAAATAAAGACAGTTTTCGATTGTTATCGGAAAGTAAAAAATATAAAAAAATAGGTAAGGCGAACACGCACCTTACCCATATCGATCGATATGCATGAAAGGAAATCGGTTCTTTATCTTCTGCTCTTCGGTTGGCTTAAAGCTAAAAATGGGCAGATCTATCCCGTCTTAAGCCAAATCCCGTTGAAGAACAGTCGATAAATGCAACATTTTCCTTTCCACCTCATTAAAAGTTAATTCCTTACAGTGTGAAGTATACGCAGTAATGTGCCGGTATGTCAAGTCATGTCACGCGTCATTACTTCGGACGTACTCAACTTGCGTTCGCTGAATGCTTTATTATGCACCGGAATCGATCCAGCGGAACCACCGTCCGTGTCCGTCCGTCTCGGCGAGCACCGTTTTGCGCTCCATCCCGCCTATATATTCGTCGAGATGCAGGTTCTCGTCCCACATATTATTGTATAGGTGGAACAGATCGCGTCTGCTGCCGATCTCTCCAATATAACGCTCGAGGCGCCGCTTCGCTTCCGGCGGCATCTGATTGCCGACATGGGTGTGGAAGACGCAGATGTCTGACTCGCCAGGGATGCCGGCTGCGAGATGCGGCAGCAGCTCGATCCCGTCTCCCTCGATCAGCTTCAGCGGCTGTCCGGCGAGCGTGCGGGCTGCCTTATCGAACCGTGCGACTCTGTCCCGGTGTCCGGGCCAGATCAGAGCCCGCAGCCACCGGCAGTCTTCCGGATCGGACAGCCGATTGATGTGCAGATCCACGCCGATCCGGGCCGTGACAGGCGGGCTCTGCGGCAGCAGCGGCGGGGAGGCGTCTCCGAGGATGGCCGCATCGATCCTTACCTCTGCGGCCGGGTTCCCGTACACGTCTCTGGCTCCGGAGGAGTAGCCGTATTGGTCCCATATCAGTTGCAGCCCCGCACTCGTGCCGATCTCGATCAGCGTCAACGGTTTACGTATTTTCTCGTAGATGAGGCAGAAGCTCGGGTACAGATAGGCGCAGCGGCTGATCTCGTTCGTCTGCACAATCTTGGTCCTCAGCAGCGGCACGATATCGTCGGCGTAGCGGCGGCAGAAGTCCTTGAACGGGGGAAACGATTGCCCGATGTCTCCCGGTTCCTCGACGAGCCCGTCGTAATAGCGGCGCAGCTCGTGATCGGCGCCGGCGAGCAGCAAGTATTGAACCGCGCCGAAGAGCAGGTTCGGCACCGGCTGCCCCGGCCTTGCATGCGAGGCGATCCGGAGCAATTCATCATCGGCGGCGATGTGCAGCGCCAAATGCTCATACAGATCGCAGGAGCCCTTGCATTCCTGGCGCGCAAAGCGTACAAAGCGGTTGGACAAGCTCATGGTAACCAAGTCCCTCTTTCCTTTTTCCACCATTTTACAACGGGCGGGTGATAAGTGATATTTCTAATTTTTTGTAGAGGCGATTAAGAAAAGTGATTGAAAAGGTGGAGACTGAGGCGAATAGGGGATACCCCGGCAGTTGCGGAGATAGAGGGAAATAGAGGATAGAGCTCGACAGTGCTGAGGCAGAGGAAAAGCGGAAGCATAATGCTCCCGCCCACAGCCCGAGATCGGACAGGCGGCGGGGAAGGCCCATATCCCGGTAGAACGGCAGCAGACGCTCGACTTCGGACAGGTTGCCCTCCAGCGCGAGCTGGACGAGGATACCATAGGCGACCTTGTCCCCGTGCAGAAGATGATGCGTCGCCCGAGCTGCCGTCAACCCGTTATGGATGGAATGGGCTCCCGCAATCCGGCCCGCATGGTCGCCGAAGCCGCCGACCGTGCCGCCCGTCATGATGATCGTCTCCACGGCAAGCGTGAACGCGTCCGTCAATTGCTGCCGCTCCGCATCCCGAACACTCTGCAGGCCGTGCTCCAGCAGAGCGGTCTGGCACAGGCGGGCGGTGAGGTGGGCGATCTGCACCGCCGCGGGCGGCCGGCTCCACTGGCGGACGAGCACGTCGGCCTCGTACCATTTCGCCAGCGTGTCGGCGATGCCGGACCGCAGGTAAGCGGCCGGCGCGCGCAGGGCGATCTGCGGATCGACCAGCACCATGAGCGGACTTTTCGGATGGAGCGTATAATGCGTGAAGCGGCCCTGTTCATCATAGAACACGCTGAGCGGCGTCCAGGCCGCGCAGTTCGAGGCGAGCGTCGGCACGAGCACCGTGTCGAGTCCGGCTTCGATGCCTGCGGCCTTGACGAGGTCCATCACTTTGCCCCCGCCGACGCCGAGCAGAATATCGGCCTGCGCCGCCTGTGACTCGCGGGCGATCCGGCTGGCCTCTGCCAGCGTGCACTCGCCGCGGTACGCCAGGGGCAGCAGCGTCAGCTCCGTCTGCTGCGGCCAATACGGAGACGCGGCCTCCCAGGAGCGTTCGCCGTGCACGACGAGCGCCCGGCGGCAGCCGTACGGCTGGAGCAGAGACTCCAGCTTCTCCAGGATGCCGGCTTCGCAGCGGTAGATGGCGGGAGCCCCCCTGACATTAAGCGGCTGATCCAGCGTTGTCATTTCCTCTCACTCCCCATCGGTTCTGCCTTATTTCCGGTTCAGCATCCATTCGGGCTTGCCGAAGCCCTGGAACTGCTCATCGATAATCTGCTCGAATTCCGGCGACTCGACCGCTGTCCTTGACGTCCTTCTCCGAGACGCAGAGCGGATCGATGTCATCCTTCATCGTCAGGAGGCCGGCATCCTGCAGCAGCCCCAGCGAACGGGGCAGATTGGTCGGATCGTTCGCCAGCGCGACGGTGCTGCCGTCGGCGATCTCGTCGAGCGATTTGTACTTCGAGGAGTAGATGCCCATCGGCGCCGTCGGCACGGCGATGAGATCGGTCAGTTCCAGCTTGTTTTCCTTGGCGAAGTTATCCATATAGATTTTATGCTGGAACAGGTTCGCGTCCAGATCGCCGTTGGACAGCGCCAGATTCGGCTGCACGTAATCCCCGAATTCGACGATTTCGATGGTGTAGCCCTTTTTCTCCAAAAGCGGCTTGATCGCCTTCGTCAGCATATCGCTGTATGGGCCGGCGGTGGCCCCGAACTTCAAGGTTTTGCTCTCTTCCTGCTTCGCAGTGTCCCCGTTGGAGGACGAACCGCTGCCGCAGGCGGCCAACAGGCCGAACGTCAGGATGAGCGAGAGAAGAATGGCTTGATGATACCCTCCATATATGTGAAATGATGTTGTAACCTCGCGTTAGCGTTTGTCTACCTTTTTGGCCGCGAAATCGCCGCCAAATTGAATGAGCTGCACGAGGCAGATGAGGACGATGACGGTGGTGAACATGACCGTGTTGTCATAGCGGTAATAGCCGAACCGGATTGCCAGATCGCCGATGCCGCCTCCGCCGACCGTCCCGGCCATGGCCGAGTAGGCCGCGAGACTGATGGCGGTAATATGAATCTCCTGCACGATGCCGGGCTTCGCTTCGGGAAGCAGCACATCCTTGATGATCATCCACGGCGTGGCTCCGATCGACACCGCGGCTTCAATAACGCCCTTGTCGATCTCGCGCAGCGCGGTCTCGACGAGCCGGGCGAAGAACGGGATGGCGGCCACCGACAAGGAGACGGATGCGGCCGTCGGGCCGATGGTGGTGCCGGCGATCAGCTTCGTTAGCGGCAGCAGCGTGACGAGCAGAATGATGAACGGAACCGATCGGATCATATTGACGATGAAGCCAAGGATAGTGCGGGTGAGGCGATTTTCCAGGAACAGTCCTTTATCCGTCACAAATAATATTATTCCAATAGGAAGAATCAGAATTAAAGCGGCAACTAATGAGATGCCCACCATATACAAGGTCTGAAAAAACGCCTTGTACAGATCGGGCAGGAGCTGTATCAGGGAGTCCATCTTATCTGATTACCTCCAGTCGGTGCGTTCGTGATGCGATATAATCCATGGCCCGCTGCACTTCGGCCGGTTCGCCGTTCAGCTCCAGGATGAGGATGCCGAGGGGCGTATCATGGATATATTCGATTTTGCCGTGCAGGATATTGCCTTTGACCTCGAACTGCTTCAGCATGCCGGTAATGACGGCCTCCTCCGCCTGCGGCGCGACGAAGTGAATCTTGACGACGGTGCCGGCGCTGTTCCGGAGCAAGCGGTCGGGCAGATCGAATTGGAACAGGCTGCTGATGAAGGAGCGGGTCATCGGATGCTGCGGATTGGAAAAGATATCATAGACAGGCCCCTCCTCGACGACGCGGCCGTTCTGCATGACGGCCATCCGATCGCAGATCGCCTTGACGACTTCCATCTCATGGGTAATCAGGACGATGGTCAGCTTCCATTCGCGGTTGATCTTTTGCAGGCGATGTTCTCATACACCGTCTTGGATCGAATCAGGTGAAAATGTTGAAAGATCATGCCGATCTTCAACCGGGCCTGCCGCAGCTGCTCGCCTTGCAGCTTGGTCAGATCGACGCCGTCGACGAGGCTGCTGCCCGAAGTCGGGTCCTCCAGCAGGTTGATGCAGCGCAGCAGGGAGCTTTTGCCCGCTCCGCTTCGCCCGATGATGCCGTAAATGTCGCCTTTCTCTATATGCAGCGAGACATTATCGACACCGACGACCGTTCCCGTCTTGCTTCGGTACTCCTTGACGAGATCCCTTATCTCTATCGTCTCTCTCACACTCCAACATTCATGCTGTATTGTCTCGTCCGGCCGGCATCCAGGTAAACGAATGAAAAAAAGCCTCTTTCATGAGAGAAAGAGGCTGCATTGCATCGTTAGGAACTACTTATCTCTCAGAATGCCGCGCATTCTGTAGGATTTAGCACCTTTTACCGTTATGGGTAAGGTTGCCGGACGTCATAGGGCCTATTCCCTCAGTCGCTCTTGATAAGGTCAAGAAAATGAAATTGTCTTGTGAGAAGCATACACAGGATTGCTGCGGTTGTCAATTTTATTTTCATGATTGCCGGCCCCCGAGACGGCGACGGAATAGACATCCGGATAGGTCAGGATGGCCCGGGCCGAACCGTAGCCGCCTCCGGACACGCCCCAGATGCCGACGCGCTTCGAATCGATGATAGGGTATCGTTCGGCAAGCTGCGGGATGGCGGCGGCATGATCCGCCAATCCGGCCGCATGCTCCAGCCTGCCGTCGGACGCGTCATGGAACGCCTTGGAGCGGTATGGCGTCCCTGTCCCGTCCATCACGATCGTGACGAAGCCGAGCTGGGCGAACGATTGGGCGCCGCCGGAGAAATCGATAGCGGACTCCCAGAGGAACGATTTCGGCGTATTGAGAAGCTGGGGCCCGCCATAGAAATAGTCAATCAGCGGATACTTCCGCCCCGGTTCGCGGGATGCGGGAGGGACCAGAATGCCGTACAGATCCGTAACTCCATCCGCCGCCTTGACCGTGAACCGTTCCGGCAGCTGATAGCCCTGTTCCAGCAGCATATCGATGTCGGCCCGCTCCAGTTCCCGGGCGAGGCTGCCGTCGTTGTGGCGCAGCACGGATACCGGGGGCAGATCGACACGCGAATACGTATCCGTGAAGCAGCTCATATCCGGAGCAAAGGCGATCTTATGATCCGCATCCTCCGGCGTCAGCAGCCTCAGGCCCGACCCGTCGGGACGGATGCGGTACAGGTGCTGATAATACGGATCGCGCCCCGGTTCGCGGGCGCTGGCCGTGAAATATATCCATTGCTGCCGCTCATCCACGGCCGCCAGCCGCCGGACGTTCCATTCGCCGGAAGTAATCTGCCGGATGATCTGTCCCGAGCGGCTGTCGAACAGATACAGATGAGCGTGCCCGTCGCGTTCCGAGAGCCATAGAGCCGTATCGTCATGCAGCAGGCGGAAGTTCGGATCCGGCCGCAAGTATAAGTCCAGATTGCCGAAATGATACAGATCGATGAACAGGAACGTATCGCTCTGTTCCTCGACGGCGAGTCGCGCCGCTCCCGTCTCCGCATCGGCGGCAATCAGCTTGGCCGAACGGTAATCGCGGGCCATCGACAGGCAGAAGACCTGCTTGCTGTCCTTGCTCCAGCCGGCCTGCGGCGCGAGCGGATTGAAGGGGCTGTCGGAACCGAGTATGATCCGGGGCGCCTCCACGGCGATGCTGTCCTGCCGCTCAATATCGCAGATAACGATGTCGGCCAGCGGTACATGGGGATCGCCCGGACAAGCATAGCGTATCGCATGCTGGACAGGCCGCAGGTCCCCGCCTGTCGCGGACGGCACGTTTTGAAGCAGATGAAGCTCGCGGAGCGAACGCTGATCGAGCCGCATCGTCATGATCTTCGTCGAGTCGGGCGACCATAAGGCGGCCGGGAAGGACTTGCCCTCGGGGCGGAGATTCAGGTTCATCGCCTCCACGCTGCCCGCATAATCATAATAAGGCTCGCCGCCGAAGGTGAGCTGCCGCACTTCCCCGCTCTCGATATGGCGGACGAACAGATTATGCTTCTCGGCGTAGGCGCCCCACTGCCCGTCGGGGGAGGGCAGTTCGTACGGCTCTGGCCGCGGCCGGGCCGGAAGGCGGGTGCACCGGTAGCTGGACAGATCGCATTCCCAGCGCTCCCCGTCCATATCGAAGCGGATGAGATGGCAGGACTCGGGCAGTTCCAGCCGCTCCAGCTTCAAATGATGGCGATCCAGCGTCCGGTCAAGCTCCTGGCCCAAGGAAGAAGCGAGGCGTTCATGATCAAAGGCCGGCTTCGAGGTGTTCGTCTCGGGATCGACGAGGATATACTCGGTTCCCTTCTCTCTGCCAAGCCGGACGTCGCGGCGGTACCAGAACCGGTTCCCGCCGGCAAGCCAGTTCGGAACGGCGCGGCCGTTGAACACATGCCGCTGCCATTCGGTGCTCAGCAGTCTCGCGGCGCGATCATACTGTTCGCGGGATATCATGTTACTCATATCGGCATTCCTCCTGATCATTCGATGTATGCACCTTCATCCTAAGCAACGAATATGAACGGAGTATGAACTCCGAATGGGGAAAGGGATGGCCCGGCGGAAATTTGGCTAAAGTTCGTTTTTATTTCGATATGAAACGATCAGTTTTACAAATGTTCATTCTGTGCGGAGCGATGAACTATGAAAATCCTATGTTTTCCATACTATCTCGGCATGAAACTTTGTCTTGACCGCCGAAAAATAAACTATGTATACTATGAATTGACAAAAGGAATTTAGTATATTTACATTTGTTCACTTTTATGTCGTCATTCTATCAAATCAACAAGATGAAAGGGAGAGTGAATTTTTTGAGATTCCAAATGAAAGCGGCTTCATTTCTCATGACCGGCGCATTGGGGATGCTGTTCTCGGCATCGGCCTTTGCCGCCCCGCTTCAACCGGTGGAGCACAATGAATGGATGCAGCAGAAGCATATCATTGCAGGCTATGAGCAAGGGGATCTGCGGCTTGAGCGGCCCGTATCGTTGGGGGAAGCTATCGCGCTGATTGCGAGAGGGACCGGGGCGTCGATTCCGGAGCAGAAGGGCTATTGGGCGCAGGGTTATCTGGATTGGGCGGCCGGACAGGGCGCGATTACGGAGCAGGAAAGCGCCAATGACAGACAGGCGCCTTCCGCCGAGCGCCTGGCCGAGATTGCGCAGAAGCTGGGCATTGCGCTTGAGCTGCCCGCCGGCAGCTCCGTGACCCGCGAGCAATTCACGGAAGCATTGGGAGCCGCGCTGACGGAGCATATTACGATCGCTCATACGAATGATGTGCACGGCCACATTCAAGAGGATCAGCAAGGCAAGGAGTTCGGTTACGCCAAAATCGCGACGCTCGTCAAGGAATGGGAGAAGGAGAACAACAACTTCCTCCTGATGGATGCGGGAGATACATTCCAGGGCACGATTTATACGAACCAGTTCAAGGGAGAATCGATCCTGCCGATTCTCAATGCGCTCGGCTACACCGCGATGGCGGCCGGGAACCACGAATTTGACTTCGGCTACGAGCAGCTTCTCAAGCTTCGCGATCAGCTCAAGTATCCGATGATTAGCGCCAACGTCTTCAAGGCGGACGGCACCAACTTGCTCGTGCCGACATTCCAGACCGAGGTGGGCGGCGAGACGTTCGCCTTCATCGGCTTCGTCGCGGAAGAAACGCCGATCGTAACGCATCCGAACAATGTGAAAGGGCTGACCTTCAAGGATCCGGTTGATATCGCCAAGGAGCTGGTGCCGGAAATGAAGAAGGAAGCCGATCATGTCATTATCGTCTCGCATATCGGCGTGGACAAAGACCGGGAGATCGCGAAGAACGTCTCGGGCATCGACCTCATCATCGGCGGCCATTCCCATACGCCGATTCATACGCCGGAAGTCGTGAACGGCACGTATATCGTGCAGGACTGGGAGTACGGCAAATCATTGGGCCGCGTCGATCTGTTCTATTACAACAAGGAGCTTGTCGGGTTCAGCGGCGGATTGGTCGAGTATGACGAGAGCGTGAAGGCGGATCCGGAGATCGAGAAGCTCGTGCAGGAGGTCGTGGCCAAGGTCGAGGAATCGATGAAGGCCGTTGTCGGGAAGACGGAGGTCGATCTGGACGGCGAGCGGACGCAGGTCCGGGCGAAGGAGACCAATCTGGGCAACTTCATTGCCGATGCGCTTATCGCCAAGACGAAAACGATCAAGGGCTATGAAGCCGATGTGGCGCTGGTCAACGGCGGGGGCATCCGCGCCAGCAAGCAGGCGGGAGAGATGACGAAGAAGGATCTATACTCCATTCTTCCATTCCCGAATACGCTGACTATCGTCGAGGCGACCGGAGCCGATCTGAAGGCTGCGCTGGAGGTGTCGGTGAGAGGAGCGGAGAATACCGACGATCTGCCGGGCTCCTTCCTTCAAGTAGGCGGCATGTCCTTCGTCTATGACGTGAAGAAGCCGGCTGGCGAACGGGTCACCGAGGTGAAGGTAGGCGGACAGCCGCTCGATCCGGAGAAGATGTACAAGGTGGCGACGAATGACTTCATTACCTCCGGCGGCGACGGATACTCGATGCTGAAGAAGGATCAGGTGCTGGATACCGGCTATACTTTCTATGAAATCGTAGAAGAATACTTGGTAAATAACAAGGTCATTCATCCAAAAGTAGAGAACCGCATTGTGAGAGTTAACTAATCTCGCCTGCCGCGTCATAATTAAATAGGCTGAGCGCGATTCGACGAGCGCTCCCCAGGGATTGTGCAGGGGGGCGCTTGTTCTCGTTCTGCATGCCGGGGACTGCCGCCCGCCATCCGGGGAATGCGAAATGATAAGATGCGGCGACAATGCTATAATAGGAGATATATACCGTTTTTCCTATATTCGACATTGGATAGATGGGTGGCTTGGGATGGATCAGGAGAAAATCAAAAAAATGATTGATGCTGCGAAAATGTATTATATCATGGACTGCAGCCAGCAGGATATCGCGGACAAGCTTGGCGTGTCCCGCCCTACCGTTTCCCGATTTCTGCAGCAGGCGCGGGAGGACGGATTGGTGCAGATTCGTATTTTGGATCCGTCGGAGGATACGCATCGGCTTGCCTGCCAGTTGAAGGACAAATACCGCTTGAAAAAGGCGATTGTCGTCCCGGTGCCTCACTATGAAGAGGAACTGATCGGAGAGTATTTGGCGGAGGATGCCGCGCGCTATCTGGAGGAACTGGTCACCGATGGAGATACGATTGCATTGGCTTGGGGAGAGACGATTTATCAGGTAGCGAAAAAGTTGAACCATAAACATGTAAGCAATGTCAATGTCGTGCAGTGGCAAGGCGGCGTAAGCCATTCGGAAGCGAATACGTATAGCTGCGAGATTATGCAGCTATTTGGCAGCGCTTATCATACGTCTCCTTATTTCCTGCCGCTTCCCGTCATCGTGGATCACCCGCTGGTGAAGCAGGCGATAGAGTCCGAGCGGAATATGCGCGCCGTCCTGGACATGGGAGAACAGGCGAATATCGCCCTGTACAGCGTAGGCGTCCCTGTGCCGAATTCTCCGGTTTTACCGGTGCAATACTTTACCGAGGAAGAGGCGAAGGAATTGGCAAGCACGGCTTGCGGGGAGATTGGCGCCCGGTTCTATGATGCCGATGGCCGAATCTGTCTGCCTGAACTGGATGCGCGGACGATCGGAATCTCGCTCGATTCGCTCGCCCGGAAGGAGCATTCCATCCTTGTGGCCGGAGGCCCGGGCAAGGTGGAGGCGATACTCGGCGCGCTTCAGGCAGGGTATGCGAACGTGCTCATTACCGATCAGTTCACGGCCAAATCACTTGCCGACAAGGAGCAGGAGCTGCTTCACCGGGAGGGGACTTCCTCTTCCTTCCCTCTCTCTAGCATTCCTCTGTACTGAGCAGGCGGTTACTTCATAATGGGGAGGATATGACAGATATGAGCGTACACATTGGCGCTCCGCAAGGCGAGATCGCCGAGGCGATTCTGCTGCCCGGCGATCCGATACGGGCCCGGTTTATTGCGGATACTTTTTTGGAAGAGGCGCATTGCTATAACGCGGTGCGCGGCATGCTCGGCTATACGGGGAAGTACAAAGGGAAGCGGGTCTCCGTTCAAGGCACGGGAATGGGGGTGCCTTCCATCTCGATCTACGCGCATGAGCTGATTCACGAATACGGCGTCAAGCATATGATCCGCGTCGGCACCTGCGGGGCGATTCAGCAAAACGTGGGGCTGCGGGACATCGTGATCGCGATGAGCGCTTCCACAAGCTCGGCGGTGAACCAGCGCCGCTTCCGGGGCATTGATTTCGCGCCGACGGCCGATTTCCGCTTCCTCAAGCAGGCCTATGATCTGTCCTGTGAAAAAAAGCTGCCCGTCAAGGTCGGCAATGTGATGACGACCGATACGTTCTACATGGAGGACCGCGAAGAAATTCAGCTGTGGGCCGACTATCAGATTCTGGCGCTGGAAATGGAGACGGCGGCGCTCTATACGCTCGCTGCCCGGCATCAAGTGAACGCGCTGTCGATCTTGACCGTGTCGAACCACGTGCTGACAGGCGAGATGACGACCGCCGAGGAGCGGGAGAGCACCTTCACCGAGATGATTGAGCTCGCCCTGGATCTGGCGGTAGCGCAGGAGTAGGGATGGACAGAATGATGAAATCATGAAGCGGTATGATGAAATATCGCTAAAAACGACAGAGATGTCGTTTTTTTTTCTTTTAGAGGTAGAGGGGCCTGCTAGTGCTGCATGAATAGGGGGGGCGCGCCTCTTATGAGCATTCTCCCCACCGCTCAGAAACCTATGATTTTCATCGGGGCTAGTCCAATTTCTCTGTGCTATTGATTCAGGAACCCGCGGGAATGAAGATGATGCGCGGCAAGTTGGTTCTGACCGGATGGGAGAGTGCTGACAAGAAGCGGACCGGGGTTATTCTGACCGGATGGGAGAGTGCTGACAAGAAGCGGACCGGGGTTATTCTGACCGGATGGGAGAGTGTTGAAAAGGAGCGGCCAGGGTGGTTCTGACCCGATGGGAGAGTGCTGAAAAGAGCACGTGAAGGGTAGGCATGATCGGATGGGAGAATGGCGGGCAAGAGCGGCCAACGCTAGATTGTCCTCGCGGGATGTGCGGTATCGTATTGCAAATAGCAGGGGCACGGTATAAAATAAAATTTATTATTGGAGCAAAACTTTAAAATAAAATTTCAAAGATGAGTAGGGAAAAGTGATGTCAATCCACGACAATATTTTGATTAAGATTCGCGACATGAAGGACAGCTTGACGCCGGTAGAAAGGACAGTCGCCGAGTATGTGCTGAACAATTTGGAGGAGATTCCGCATCTCTCCATCAAGAGTCTGGCGCAGTTGACGAAGACGAGTGACGCGTCCGTTCTTCGTTTTTGCAAGACGATGGGTTATTCCGGATATCGCAGCTTTATTGTCAGTATTTCCGCTTCGCTTGGCTCCATTGAGGATGAGCAAAAAGATCAGTATACGGATATTCAGCCCGGGGATGATCTGGATACGATCATCTCGAATATTTCTCGCAATAATAGCAAGTCTATCGAGGATACGCTTTGCGTGATTGATAGAAAAGAAGTCGAGCGCGCGGTGAAGGCGCTGAGAGAGAGCCGGCGGATCGTGTTTTTTGGCATCGGCGCTTCCGGTCTGGTCGGGATCGATGCGGAGCAGAAGTTTTCGCGCATTAACAAGATTTGCCATGCGTACACCGACGGCCACAGCCAGTTGACCGCGGCGACGCTGCTGGAGAAGAACGACGTGGCGATTTTTATCTCGAATTCCGGCCATACGGCCGATATTCTCGATGCGCTGGATATCGCCAAAAAGAACGGCGCCTGCATCATCGCGATTACGAAGTATACGAAAAGCCCGTTGGCGGAAAGCGCCCATATCGTGCTGAGCATTTCCACGCCCGAGATTACGTTCCGCAGCGGCGCCATGGGCTCGCGGATTGCCATGCTGACGGTGATCGATATTTTGTTCGCCGGCGTGGCCAGCGCGGAATACAAGCATGTGAAGAAATATTTGACGAAGACGCACAACATACTGGCTAGCAAGCATCGTTAAGCTTGGGAGCGGCTTGACCGTCAGACATCGGCTCGCGTCCGATGTCTTTTTTTGTTGAAATGAAGAAAATAAAACAACAACAATTTATTTTATAATAAAATTTTATTTCAAAAACTGTTGACCACAATTGTCTTTGGGGCTAAGATGGCAGTATAAGTAAGTTACACACAGGATAGGAGGATGGCTATGGATGAGTATCTAGCGGGTCTAACGACGGAAGCGATCAATTCGGAGACAGCGGCCATTGATGAGTGTACGACCGAGCAAATGCTCCGCCTCATGAACGAGCAGGATGCCCAAGTTCCGCAGGCGGTCGCGGCTGAAATTCCGCAAATCGTGAAAGCGGTTAATTCACTCCATCAAGTGCTCAAACATGGTGGCAGGATGTTCTACGTCGGTGCTGGATCTTCAGGGAGAATGGGCGTCCTCGACACGTCGGAATGTCCGCCCACGTTCGGAACCGACCCTGAGCTGGTGCAAGGACATATCGCCGGGGGAGATACTGCGATGAGATGGGCCGTAGAAGGCTATGAAGACAATGCGGAGGAGGGGGTTGCATTAATCGAGAATTGCGGCGTGACGGACAAGGATGCGGTTGTCGGCATTACGGCGAGCGGAAGCGCGCGCTTTGTCATCGCGGCCTTGAAGAAGGCGCGAGAGATCGGGGCGACGACCATCGGCGTCGTCAATAACAAGGAATCCTTGCTGGAGAGCGTCTGCGATATCTGCATTTCACCCGTTGTAGGACCGGAAGTCATCATGGGATCGACCCGATTGAAAGCGGGTACAGCACAGAAGCTGGTTCTGAACATGCTTACCACTTGCACGATGGTGAAGCTGGGCAAGACGTATAACAACTTAATGGTCGATTTGAAGGCGAGCAATATCAAGCTGCGAGATCGGTCCGTACGGATTATACAGGCAGCTACGGGCGTTGATGCGGGTACCGCTGCCACGTATTTAGAAAGCGCTTCCATGAGCTGCAAGCTGGCCATCATGATGATTAAGACCGGTCTGGATGCGGCCGCGGCAGAGCAAGCGCTGGAACAATGCGAGGGCAGCTTGAAGAAAGCGATCGGCATGTTTACAAAAGTGGTGTAATTCATTCGATAACCTGAGGGGGCTTATATCAATGAGGAAATTGCGTGTATTGGCATCCATTTTGGCATTAATCTTGGCTTTGTCCTCTTTAACGGCATGCGGAAGCTCGAAGAATGATGCGAAATCGCCAGATGCGGGCGCTAACGGAGGGAACAGTGCAAAAGATACGATAACCGCATTGCTCCCGCCAGTGTCTGGCAATTTCCGAGATAATTTCAAGCAAATGGAGAAGGAATTCAATGAATTGTATCCGGACCTGACGTTGAAGATCGAGCCGGCAAGCTGGGAAGACATGACGCAGAAGCTGGATACGCAAGTGAACGCGGGCAGCCCGCCGGATATTGCGTTCATCGGTTCGGCCGGAATTCCGAAATATATTCAGCAAGGCATGCTGATGGATATTAGCGATATTGCCACGCCGGAAATGATTGCGGATTACGATGAAATTCCATTGGAATATATGAAGAGCGGCGACGGATTATACGGCTTCCCGGCGTATATGGAGGTCCACGCGCTTGGGGGCAACCGGGAGTTCCTGGAGCAGGCGGGCATCGATTGGAAGAAGGTGCAGAAGGAAGGCTGGACGTTCGAGCAATTCCGTGAAGACGTGAAAAAAGGCGTCGTGAAGGATGGCGACAAAACGTCCCGTTACGGCTTCGTCTTTGCCACGGCGGGCGTAGCGTCCAAGGACTACTTGGCGATTCTGCTTAAAAATGCGGGCATGCCGGCCGCGTTCGACAAAGATCTGAAATATTCGTACACGAGCAAACACTTCCTGGAAGTGCTGAAAGCGATTCGCGTGCTCATTGATGACGGTTCCATGCCGAAGGAGCTCAGTTCGGTCGATGCAGGGAAACGCTGGAATATGTTCCTGACAGGTCAAACGATGATTACAGGCAAAGGTCTGGCCACTTTCGAAAATAACGCGAACCAAAATAACGAAAAGATCGAGAAAAAAGACGGCAGCGAGGTCAAAGGAAGCATCCCGGTCGATTATATCGTCTTGCCGGTTCCTACCTTCTTGGGCGAGAAGCAGCAGGCCAGTGTCGCGGTTGACGGTTATGTGACCTTCCGCGGCAAGCAGGAGCCGACGCCTGAGCATAAGGCCAATGTCGTCAAAGCGGCTTACTTCTTGGCCAGCGGCAAGGTAGCGGCCACGACGAACAATGATCTGTTCGCCGCGCATATTACCGAGTCCGGCAGAAAAGCGGCCGAAAGCATGCCGATCGAAAGAAACGAGTTCAATAAAGAGGCTGTAGAAATATTGCTCAAGCAAGCGACGCCGGCGCGTCCGGATATTCCGACGGACCTGGGCGCGAAGGCGATTAAGCTCGAGGATGAAGTGATTATTCCGAAGCTTCAGGCCTTGATTGCCAACGAGATTTATGATGCGGTGAAGTCGGCTGCCGTCGCCGCATTCGGCGAAGACGGAGTTGTCAAAGACTAGACAGAGCAGACTTTCGGATAGCCGCATGGAACCGCGTGCGGCTATCCGGAAATCATTGCATGACTGCGTATTGAAAGGGGTTTCACGTTATGGCCCAATTAACGAAGCCGTTAAAGAAACGGAAAATTAGAGGAGATTCAGGCTGGGGATATGCGTTTATCGCCGTAGCCCTGGTTGTGTTCGCCGTATTTACGGCCTATCCGGTTGTCAGCGCCTTTATTATCAGCTTCCAGGATTATAAGCCGCTAGGCTCTACGTTTAGCGGTTTTGACAATTATATTAATTCCTTCAAGGATCCGCTGTTTTGGAAATCGATCGTCAATACGGCCGTCTATACGGTGTTGACGGTTCCCGTGGCCTTGATTATCTCCTTTGTCGTCGCCATTCTTATTTTGCCGCTGAATAAGAAGCTGCAGACGACGTTCAAGGCGGTATATTATTTGCCGGCCGTCGCGTCCGGGGTGGCGATGTCGGTCGTATGGCTGTGGATCTTCGATCCGATGGAAGCGGGCATTTTGAACCAACTGCTTGGACTGTTCGGCATCGGCAATTTGAACTGGCTCGGATCCAGCTCGACGTCGATGTTCTCGCTCGTCCTGATGTCCTGGCTGGCCAGCCATGGCACGGCCATTATTATTTACTTGGCGGCGCTGCTCGGCATTGACGACAGTTATTATGAGGCAGCGGAATTGGATGGGGCATCCTTCCTGAAGAAGCTGTGGTATATCGTCATTCCTTTTTTGAAGCCAACGACGTTGTTCTTGCTCGTAACCGGTGTTATCGGTTCCTTTCAGGTGTTCCAGAACGCTTATCTGATGACGGGCGGCGGCCCGGACAATTCAACGACGATGGTTGGATTGCTTATTTTCAACAACGCGTTTAAGTACTTTGAATTCGGCAAAGCCGCGGCGCAATCTTTGGTGCTGGCCGCCATTATCGCGATCATTTCGTTCATTCAATTTAAATTTATGGGCAAAGACGTGGAATATTAAGGGGAAGGGGAGAAGCCGATGATGTCACTCTATCATTCACATAATGGAAATGTGGCAGTCAAATATATTAGAAATGCTGTCATCATTACCGTACTTTTGCTTTTTGCTTTGGCCACGATCTTCCCTATCTATTTTATGATTATTTCTTCCTTCGGGGATCCTGTCGAAGCCGGTGCGATGAGCTACTCGCTCTTTCCGACCAAGTTCAGTCTGGAATCATACAAGTTCTTTTTCGAATATAGCGAGCATTCCTTTCGCTGGCTGTTAAATTCCTTGTTTGTGGCCAGTGTGGTCACGGTGTCGAACGTGTTTTTTGCGAGCATGGCCGGATACGCCTTCTCCAAAATTAAGTTCAAGGGCAGAACGGCGCTGTTCACCCTGCTGTTAATAGCGATGATGATTCCGTATCAGGTAACGCAAGTGCCATTGTACATTTTGATCGTCAACATTTTTCAAATCCAAAATACGTACAGTGCCTTAATCCTGCCTGGTCTCGTTACCGTATATAATATTTTCCTGGCGAAGCAGTTCATGAGCAGCATTCCGACCGAGGTGCTGGAATGCGCGAAGATCGAGGGCTGCAACCAGTTCCAGGTCTATTTCAAGATCATCCTGCCGCTGTCGAAAACGGTCTTGGCCGTCATGGCGATTCTTACCTTCATGGATAGCTGGAATACCTTCTTCTGGCCGTTCCTGGTCACGAATACGATGGATATGCAGACGATTCAGGTAGGACTTAAAAACTTCCGCTTCGCCAACACGACATACTTTGCGCCGATGATGGCGGGCGCTACGATCTCCGCGCTGCCGATGTTCATTCTCTTCTTCAGCCTGCAGAAGTATTTCCTGAAGGGGGTAACGGTCGGCGCGGTCAAAGGATAATCGGAGGTGCAGCCTAATATGCTGGCAACCTGGGATCGGAAATATAGCGGCGATGTGATTGCGCTATGGAATGAAGAAGCCGTGAGGGACGGGTACAAGGAGCTGACGGAGGCAAGCTTTGAAGCGATTTTTTTATCGAATGCCCACTTCGACCCGGAAAATACGTTTGTGCTGCTGGAAGACGGCCGGGTTATCGGATTCGCGTGCGGCTGCACCGGACCGGATCTGCCTCTCGGGGAGGCAGCCGGCTATATTACCTGCATCGTGCTGTCCCGCGATCGCGGCAGCGATGACAACTATAAAGTGATGCTGGAGGCGGTGGAGCGCCGCTTTGAAGCATTGGGGAAGAAGCAGGCGGAGGTCTTGTTCTTCAATCCGATGATGCTGCCCTGGTATATCCCGGATACGCCCAAGCATGAGCATAACAATGCGCCCGGCGTGCCGGTCGGCAGCGCGTATCATCAATTTTTGCTGCGGCAAGGGTATATCAAGCGCGCGATCGAATGCGCCATGTATATGCCGCTGGCCGGGTTCGCCATCCCCGAAGACATCAGGGCCAAGGAGGCGCGAGCCGTCTCCGAAGGCTATGCGGTCGAGCTGTTCGGCCCGGAGAAGCATAGCGGCCTGGATGAGATGCTGCGGGGATTGAACAATCCGCTCTGGGAGCGGGAGATCGGCCAGGCGGCTGCGGACGGCGTGCCGTTCGTCGTCACCGCGCATGAAGGGAAGGCCGCCGGCTTCGCCGGTCCGGTCATTCGCCAGGAGAACGGACGCGGCTATTTCTCGGGTATTGGCGTTCATCCCGAGCATGAAGGGCATGGCTTGGGAACATTGTTGTTTTTCAAGCTGTGCGAGGCGTTCCGAAGCATCGGAACCGAGTATATGTCGCTCTATACCGGGAGCGAGAATCCGGCGATTCGCATTTATGAGAAGGCTGGCTTCCGCACGGTCAAATCTTTCGCTGTCATGAGAAAGGAGCTTGTCTAATGAGCGAGCAAAAGATAACGATTCTGGCTATCGGCGGTCATGTGGGGGATATGGAGCTGACCGCGGGCGGCATATTGGCAAGCCATTCGTTGAAGGGGGATCGCGTCGTCACCCTGGCGTTGACCGCAGGGGAGCGCGGGGTCCCGGCAGGAAGAGATATGGCGGAATACCGCGAGCAGAAGGTGAACGAGGCGAAGGCGTTCGCGGAGATGCTGGGCGGCGAGGCTATCGTGTTCGATACGCCGGACGGCGAGCTACAGGACAATGAAGAGAATCGCCTCAAGGTGTGCGATGTCATTCGCCGGGTGCGCCCGAATATTATCATTACGCATTTCAAGAACAGCATGCACAAGGATCATATGACGACGCACCGCATTGTCAATGACGCGCGCTTCTTCGCCGGCTTGCCGTCGTTCGAGCGGGAGCTGCCCGCCTTCTTCGCTTCCAAGCTCTATTATGCGGAGAACTGGGAGGACGCGGTGGACTACAAGCCTTACGTCTACGTTGACTTTTCGCAAGAGGCTTATGATTTGTGGGTGAAGGCGGTGTCGCTGCATTGGTTCGTGACGGGGAGCGCCTCGTTCCCTTATCTGGAGTACTATAAGCATCTCGCACGGGTACGCGGCATCGAGGCGAGGAAGGAATACGCGGAAACGTTCATGATTCCGGAAGAAAGCATGCGCCTGCGCCAGTCCGAATTGTAAGGGCGGATGCGCGCATGAAAAGGAGGCTGCTATGATCCGCAACGGGATTGATTGTATCGGGGAGTATGCGCATCTGTTCCAAGGGAAGCGCATCGGGCTCATTACGGCGCCGACCGGCTTGACGAAGGACTTCGTCTCGACGATTCAAATTATGCACGAGAAATTCAATCTGGCCGCGCTGTTCTCGCCGGAGCACGGCGTGCGCGGCGATCAGGCGGCGGGGGCCCAGGTGGAGACGTATGTGGACCCGTATACGAAGGTGCCCGTGTACAGCTTGTACCGCAAAGACTCCAAGCGCTTGAGCCGGGAGATGCTGGATGAAGTCGATATGGTCGTATACGATATTCAGGATGTCGGGGTCCGGTATTATACCTTTATTTACACGATGCTGTACGCCCTGGAGGATTGCGCGAAGGCGGGCAAGGAGTTCGTCGTGCTGGACCGGATCAATCCGCTCGACGGCGTGACGGTGGAAGGGAATCTATTGAAGCCGGGCTATCACTCCTTCGTCGGGAATTATCCGCTCTGCGTCCGCTACGGCCTGACGGCCGGCGAGGTGGCGGCGATGGCGAACGAGCAGATAAAGTGGAACGCCCGGCTGCATGTCGTGCGCTGCGAAGGCTGGGAGCGGATGATGCAGTTCCCTGACGCCGGAATCCCATGGGTCATGCCGTCTCTGGGGCTGCCGCGGTTCGATTCGGCATTGCTGTACGCGGGCAGTTGCTTGTTCGAAGGGACCAATATTTCGGAGGGACGGGGCACGACGGCTCCGTTCGAGATTATCGGCGCGCCGTTCATTGAAGCGGAGAAGCTGGCCGGGGAGATGAACCGGATGAAGCTGCCGGGAGTCGTCTTCCGTCCGGTCTATTTCAAGCCTTCATTCTCGAAGTTCCGGGATGAGCAATGCGGCGGGGTGCAGCTTCATGTGCTCGATCGCCGCGCGCTGCGGCCGCTGGAAACGGGCGTTCAACTGTTGTACGCCATCAAGCGCAATTATGAGCAGTTTTCCTTTTTGTCTCCGGTGAAGGAAAATTCGCGGCCGTTCATTGATCTGTTAGGCGGGGACAGCATCTACCGTGCGGAGCCGGCGGACGTTCCGGCGATGCTGGAGCGGTTCCGGGAAGAAAGCCGGGAATTTGCGGACATGAAGCGGCAGTATCATTTGTACCCATAGGGCGGAACATACGCTGCTTCCCGGAACGCGCGGTGCGCCTGTACGGAGCTTAAGGCAAAAGAAGGATGTGAGCTTACGTTGAACTATGTGGCAGGGGTGGACGGCGGCGGCACGAAGACAGCTGTCACCGTTGCGGATGTGAAAGGGACGGTAGTGCACACGTTCACGTCCGGGGCGATCAACTACAACGGACAGGATGAGGCGAGCGTGCGAAGCAGCCTGCGGGATATTTTCGCGACGATTGCCGAGGTATGCGGAGGGCTGGAGCACTGCGTGCAGGTCTGTATCGGCGCGGCGGGGGTCAGCAATCCAACGGTCGTTCCCCGCCTGGAAGCGAGGGTTCGCGAATGCGGGTATGAAGGCGGCTTGACCATTACGGGCGATCAAGCAACGGCGCTGTGCGGCGCGCACGGGAAGGCCGTCGGCGTCATCCTTATCGCTGGCACGGGATCGATCTGCTATGGCCAAAATGAAGCGGGCCAGTCCCATCGCGCGGGCGGCTACGGCCATCTGATCGATGATGAAGGCAGCGGCTACAGCATTGGCCGCGAGCTGCTGTCGGCCGTCGTGCGCGCGCATGACGGCCGTATCCCCGCGACACCCGTCACGGGGATGGTGTATCGGCAGCTGCAGATGGAATCGATTGAGCAGCTTATCCGCTTCGTGTATGATCGGAGCACGAACAAAAAGGATATCGCGGCCCTGGCCCCGATTTTGTCGCAGGCCTGTGCGCTTGGGGACGAGACGGCGCTCTCCATCGCGGACAAATGCGCCCGCTCCCTGTACGAGCTTGTCGTTCCGGTGGTGGAGAAGCTGGGTCTGCAAGCGGGAACGGTGGCGATGGCCGGCAGCGTGCTGCTGAAGAACAGCGAGGTGCGGAACGGCTTGACCGCTTTGCTCGCAGAGCGGTACCCCGGGATGCAATGCATGGCCGCTGAGAAGGATGCGGCCTATGGCGCGGTGCTGCTGGCATTAGGGAAGCTGGCTGCGGGATGAAGCGGCAGCAATGTTCGGAACGGGAGCAAACCAACAGAAAGAGTGCGGATGCGGAAGACGGTTCGCGCTCTTTTTTTGCGTTTTCGGGAAGCGGTTGATCACGCGTGCTTGGCAAAGAGGAGCGTCTTTGTGAGGGATGGCGGGTACCGTTCACTTGTGTCGGAAAAATGAACAACCGAGGCTAAATTCACAAAACTGTGAACATTTCCGGCTTTGTTAACGGTAACGTTCGGAATTTGGGGAACATACCTAATGGGATATATTGATAGTGGTGATAGCCTGTGGTTACATATCCTTAGAAATAGTTTAAACGCTAAAATTTAAAATATCTAAAATCGATGAAACCCAATCAGGGAGCGGCTTGGCATCGAAGCTTGCGTTCTTTTTTAATAAAGTTCGGGATTTTTTACAAGGATGTTTTTTCAATCGCGTATTTCATGCACTTGTACATATCTTCGGGACGGGATTGCCGTCGCGATTCGAGATGGGGTGAGCTCATGAAGCAGCGCAAGCGTATCGGAGAATTGATGGTCGAGGTCGGTCTCATCACCCCCGCGCAATTGCAGCATGCGTTGGCGGTTCAGGCAAAGCAAAAAGGACGGCTTGGCGATGTCTTGCTGTCTGAGGGTCTCATTACGGAAGAGCAATTGATCGAGGTGCTGGATTACCAGTTGGGGATACCGCATGTTCAACTGTACCGGCATCATATTGAACAAGAGATCATCGATCTGATCTCGCATCGGCTTGCCGAGCAGTACCGGGTGCTTCCCCTCCGCATCAAGGATTCGAAGCTGATCGTAGCGATGGAAGATCCGCTGGGTAGAGGGGCCGTCCCTCTCTAACGGCGCTTCCCATCGCAGGGTGAATTAAAGCGATTATATTAACGGGGAAAAGAGGTTGATGGCGTTGGCGACCTTTCAATACAAGGCGGTGGATGAATACGGCGCCCGCCGGCGCGGTGTCGTGAAGGCGGCAACGAAGAAGCAGGCGGCCGAGCAGTTGCAGGCAAGGAATTGGTGGGTTACGAAGCTGGAGGATCGCAAGAGCCATTGGCTGCATCGAGATATTGCGTTTGGCGGTCCGCGCGTGAAGGTCGGGGAGATGACCGTATTTTGCCGCCAGCTCGCCACGATGGCGCGTGCCGGCATTCCGCTTGCGGAATCGATTCGCGTGCTGGCGGGACAGACCGACAATAAGTCATTCAGTGCGGTTCTTCATCAGGTGCTCGATGATCTCGAATCCGGCACTTCCTTATCCCAGGCTGCGGAACGAACACCCGGCGTATTCAGCCAGATGTTCGTCAATATGGTGAAGGCCGGGGATGCCTCGGGGAAGCTGGACGAGATGCTGGAGCGGCTGGCCGTCTTCTACGAGAAAGAGCATCAGACGCGGGAGAAAGTGAAGTCCGCGATGATCTACCCGATCATTATGCTGGTCATGACGGTCGTTGTCGTCACCGTATTGATGATATTCGTGATTCCGAAGCTGGTGCTGAGCTTCACTTCGATGGACATCGAGCTGCCGCTGCCGACCCGCGTCGTCATGGCCATAAGCGGCTTCATGGTCCAGTACAGCTATCTCGTCATTCCGGGGCTTGTCCTGCTTCCGTTCGCGTGCATGCTGTTGCTGAAGCTGCCGCGCCTGCAGTATCCATGGGACAAGGCGAAGCTGCGCTTTCCGATCCTGGGGAAGCTCCAGCAGAAGCAGGCGCTGGCGCGCTTCACCCGCACGTTCGCTTCTCTCTTCAGCGCGGCCATTCCGATCGTCGATACGTTGACGATCGTTACGGGCGCGTCATCCGCGCCGCGCAGGAGGACGTCAAGAGCGGCCGGGCGCTGTCGGATACGTTCGCGGATCATGCCTGGTTCCCGCCGATGCTGGTGCAGATGATGGGAGTCGGCGAACGGACCGGCAATCTGGACGAGATGATGGAAAAGGTGGCCGACTTCTACGAGCGGGATGTGAAGACGATGTCGGATCGTCTGAAGTCGATGCTGGAGCCGCTTATGATTGTCGTTTTGGCGGTCATCGTCGGCTTCATCGTCTTGGCCGTCATGCTCCCGTCCTTCAAGCTGATGGACAATTTGCGCTAATCCGGTCATCCGGACCGGAGCGCCGCCCTAGGTAACGGTTTTACGGAAGTAAAACATAAATCATTGTATTCATGAAAGGGGAAACGAAAATCATGAGTATGGCATGGGCACAGGAACGGCTGAAGGTTGCACGGAACGAGAAGGGGATGACGCTCATCGAGCTGCTGGCGGTTATCGTCATCCTGGGGATTATTATTGCGATCGCGGCGGTGGTGATTGTGGGGCAGTTCGATAAGGCGAAGGAGACGTCGGATAAGACATCTCTCAAGATCGTGACAGATGCGGCGCAGAGATATATCATGGACAATCCGACGATTAAGATTACCGATAAAGGCCATCCAATTACTATTGAACAGCTAGTAAAGGGAGGATATATCAAAGAAGCGCCCGTGAATTCACAAAATCAGGTACTGAACTCTATTGTAGTAAGATATGAATCAGACACAGACAAGACTCTAAAAGTAGATCCAAAGTGGGAAGCAAAACCCTAATACATCCAAAAGGTAACTCGCAAGTGTTACCTCAGACTGTCGACAAAGTCCCGTCGATAGTTATTTTCTTAGGATGGACGGGGCCGGGGAAGGCCGAACAGGTTAGGTTAGGGCAAGTTGATCCGCGCATGCAGCAAGCGGTTCCCCGCATGAAAATGCTGCACAGGCCAGGCTGTTGGAAAACCCCTGTTTTTTACGAAGTAATATCAATGTAATATCATTTTGCTGGGAAAAAGTGGTGTTTGGTGAGAGAGAATGGAGGGGGGATGGGGTCTTTGCTTTACCCCACCCTTCTGGCGAGATGTGTGGCTATCTTTTTTATGTTCTGTGCAGTGGCTGTCATCAGCACTTGCTCCTGCACCTTGTCTCTTCCCCGAAACCGGCAATAGCGAAGTCCATGGAGCACTTTGGCATCCGCGAAACTTCGCTCAATGGTTTGGGCGCGTAGGGCATAAACGGCTTTTCCGCTCTCACTCTGGAAGTTTTGAACTACTTTCTCTTTGTGTTCTTCCCAGATATGCCGTTGTATGGTGCGTTGTTTATTTTTGTTCTCGTTACACTTGCTCAATAATGGACAGGCAGCGCATTGTTTGGGATCGGATTTATAATCTCTGAATCCTTTTCGTGTTGTGGTGCGGTACGTGAGTTCTTGCTGGTTTGGACAGATAAAAACATTCTTTTCTGCATCATAATGAAATTTCTCTTTGGGAAATACACCGTGTTCACGGGTCGAACGCTCTGGAATAACTGCCGTGATGTTTAATTTGTTCGTACGGTAACAAACATAGGCCGTCATGTAACCAGAGTCGAGTGCAACGGCCTCCAGCGACTTTTCCCAGCCAAACTTCTCTATTTGATGTAGTAGACGATCCACATAAACAACCGAATCATTCACATTTCCAGGCGTAACGTAGCAGTCCGTAATCACGTTGTATTTATGATCTACGGTGCGGTGATCTAAATAATGAAACCCTTCCGGTTTTCCATCCCGATTCAGGTTTCCGCTATCCGGATCTGTTAAGCTAACTTTTTGTTCCTTGGTTTCGGCCTCCTCTTTGGGAGGCAGTGGCTTTTTTCCAAAAGCGACCCGATCCTCATTCACGGCTTGCTCCAGCTCTTGGAGATATTCATAAGGCGTACAAGTGACTTCTCGTTTCTCGTACCGTCCGTTATTGGCATTTGCCTTGATATGCGTGGAGTCGGTAAAGAGCAGCCGCCCTCCCACCATGTTGTGCTGAATCGCCTGCTGAACGATATTATCGAAGATATCTTGGAAGACGGTAGTATCCTTAAACCGATTTTTCCGGTTCCAGCTAAAGATCGAATGGTCAGGCGCTTTGCCGGAAAGCCCGAGCCGTAAGAACCACCGAAAAGCCAGGGAATCGTTGACGACTCGCTCCAGTTCTCGCTCTGAGCGAATGTTATACAAGTAGCCGATCAGCAGCATTTTAAAGAACACAATGGGATCCACAGATGGTCGGCCGTTCGACTCGCTGTAGTAAGGACGCACAAGGTCCAAAATAAAGGTAAAATCAATATGTTTATCGATATGACGAAGCAAGTGATCAGGGGCAACCATATGCTCAAGACAAACCAGTTCATAGTCCAGTTGTGGGTTGGGATCATTCGTGTAAAGCATACAAACACCGCGCTTTCCATGGATTATGATAAGAACATTATACCAAATTAACGCGGTGAATGGGTAATTAACATAGACTTTCTCAACACTCTGACAGGCGCAGCATTTTTAACCTCAAGAGGCTAAATTCTGAGGAAATCCTGCAAAATTACATTATTTCTCCATTTTGAATGCTATTTATGCCTTGCCGTAGGGTAATTGCTGTATTTTTGCAGCAATCCTATTTTCGCATCATCGTCTCACTGAAATTGCTGCATTTTTGCAGTATTGGCGGAGCAGATGACTAGAGTGGCGGGAGATACTGCAGCTATAGTGGAGTAGATGACCGGAGCTGCGGACGTTCTGGGCGGGAACGATGGAAGAAAGAGAGGTATTTGCGAACCTATCGGACCTTGAAGGGCGTTTCGGAGCGGCTGCGCGCCCGGGCGGATCATCACCATTCGCTCGCCGCGGCTGAATTATGAATTATTTTTCGTTCTGCCGCAGCAGTCCGTGTTTGCGGGACTTCTCCCGCCTCATTTCTATCCGCATAACCATATCGAGGAGGGGTGCTTCACGCCGAACCGCCCTCTCCGCTGCGGCTCCCGTTCATCCGTACCGCCAAATATTGGAGGAGTTCATGGGGACTCTTCCGAATCCGGATGATTTGCGGGACATGCTTGCGCAGGTGATGAGGCTGCTGGCCGAGCAAGGGCTGGCTGACAAGGAATTGATTCTCACGGAATGGAATTCGACCGCCTATCAGGGAATTGACGAATGACACCGTGTATAAGGCGGCCTATCTCGCTAAAACCATTGTTGATAGTCTTAAGGTAACTCGCAAGAGTTACCTTTTCCTTAGAGGGGGGATGAGGATGGAATTGACCTTGTGGGTGGGCGGCTTTGCGCTGTTCGGGCTCTGCATCGGCAGCTTCCTCAATGTGGTCGCTTACCGGGTGCCGCGGGGAGAGTCGGTCGTCGCTCCGCCTTCGCGCTGTCCGGACTGCGGGGAGCGGGTGCGGCCGTATGATCTGATTCCGGTCGTCAGCTATATCCTGCTGCGCGGGCGCTGCCGCTTCTGCGCCACGCCGATCCGCGCGCGCTATCCGGCGGTAGAACTGCTGACGGGAACCGCCTTCGCCATCGCCGCCTGGCGCATGCCGTGGAGCGCCGAAGCCTTGGCGGGCGCGCTGCTGAGCGCGGTCTTGATTGCCGTGGTCATCACCGATATCGATTGGCGCATTATACCGAACCGGATTATCGGCTGGGGAGCTCGATTGCTCCGATTTATGTCAATTTTCAAGATGCGGAGGAATTGATTCAGGAGGTGATTAAGAAGACGGTCCAGGTGAGCCAACAGATGCTGGAGGAGATGAGCACCGGCAATCCGTTCTATGATATCGGGGCGGCCAGCCTCCGGTTCGCCAGGGAATACAGCGAGCTGTTCCGGGAGCTGGTCATGAGGCCGAACCCGTACATGCATGAGTATGAGCGGGATATGGGGCCTGTCCTGCTCGAACAGATGAAGCAGGATGCGGATTTGCAAGGATTTTCCGATGAAGAGCTGATGATGATTTTGATGAAAATGAAAATATTCCAGCTTGGCTTATCGGTCATGGTCGCGAACGGCCTGCTGCCGGAGTCGTGGGATGAAGGGCGAGCTATGGAGCTGTTGTCCGGCGCGGCGAATGATGTGATGGCGGCGGCCCGGATGCGCAAGCGCGCTGGGAAGGAATAGGCCCCCAATCGTAGAGGAGGAGCGGGAAGAGATGAGGGAACAAGCGGCGCAAGCATGCAGGGCGTGTCGTTCACGCTGCATATCAATTCGTATGGTGGATGGGGCCTTTTCTATGAAAAGGCGAGGAATGGTGTTGATGCTGTTATGTGCGCTCTTGGGCTCCGTTCTTATGGCGTTTCCTTCGTCTGCCGGGGCCAAGTCGGCGGCATATCCGGATCTGGAAGCCTTCGTCGATGAGGTCGTGAAGGCGCAAATGGAGAAATACGACATGACCAATGCGGCGGTAGGTGTCGTCGAGGGGGGAGAGGTTCGATTGGCGAAGGGCTATGGATATGCCGATCGGGAGAAGCGGGTTCAGGCCGATGCCGAGCGCACCTTGTTCCGCATCGGATCGACTTCGAAATTATTGACCTGGACCGCCGTCATGCAGCTTGTCGAGCAGGGCAAGCTGGATCTGAATGCGGATATTAACCGGTATCTGGACGTGAAGATCCCGCCGCAGCTCATCCATTCCCCGGATCAAGCCGAGCCGATCACGTTAACGCATCTGATGACGCATACTCCTGGCTTCGAAGATTCCGTCGATTCGATATTCAGACTGTCCGCCGACGAGATGCTCCCGCTGCAGGAGTATATCCGCGCGCACCTTCCCGCGCGGGTCTTTCCTCCCGGGAAAGTCTCGGCTTATTCCAATTACGGGGCGGCCTTGGCCGGTTATATCGTGGAGCGGGTATCCGGCCAGCCCTTTGCCGAGTATGTGGAGCAGCATATTTTCGCTCCGCTCGGAATGGGGCGCAGCTCCTTCCTCCAGCCGCTGCCGGAGGCGCTGGCGCAAAATCTGGCCAAGGCGTACCACGCCGTGGATGGCGGCTATGCGGCAGGGAAGTTCGAATATCTTCTGCCCGGGCCGGCCGGCAGCATGAGCAGCACGGCATCGGATATGGCCCGGTTCATGCTCGCCCATCTGCAGGGCGGCCGGGCGGGGGAGAGGCGAATCCTGCAAAAAGATACGGTCGAGCGGATGCATCGTCAGCAGTTCACTCAGCATCCGAAGCTTGGCGGCATGACCTTCGGCTTCATGGAAGGCATGCTTAACGGCCAGCGCATCCTGTTCCAGAACGGCAATACGATGCTGTTCGATACCGGGCTCTATCTGCTGCCGGAGCAGGGGGCGGGAATCTTCGTGTCTTACACCGGGGGAAGCTATTTGGCGCATAATGAGCTGTTCCAGGCCTTCATGGATCGCTACTATCCTTCCCCTCGCCCAGCGCTGGAGCCGACGCTTGCAGGGAGTGTCGAGCGGGGGCATGCCTATGTCGGCGAGTACCACCAGAACCGCCGCAATTTCACGACAGGGGAGAGCATGGTCAGTCTGATGATGGGGACGATCGCGGTAGACATGGAGGAAGACGGTCATTTGCTGGTGACGCATGGCGGGGAGACGAACCGCTTCGTGGAGGTTGAACCCGGAATCTATCACAATTTGCGGGAAGGCCGGACGCAGGACTATTTCGGCGAATTCCGGACCATCATATTTGACCGCGATCCATACGGCAACATCATGCTGATGTCCGACGGACCGATGACTTATTCGCAGGCGCCTTGGTACGGCACAAGCTCATTCACCATGATGGCGCTGCTCTTCGCCGTGCTCATGGTTGCCGGTTCCTCGCTGTATTGGCTGATCGGGGCGATTGTGCGGCAGATCCGGCGGCGTTCCGAGCGGCATCCGGCGATCGTGTCCGCAGCGCGCTGGACGGCCGTCGCGTATGGACTGCTCACGGTACTCGCCGTGGCGGGCATGGCAAGCGCGGGAAAGGCCGATCCGGTGTATGGGCTGCCGGCAACGTCTTATATGGAGCCGCCGGCATGGCAAATCTGGATCGACCGGATTCCCATTGTGCTGGCCGGACTCGGCGCGCTGATCGTTCTCCACACGCTTCTGCTCTGGTGGAAGCGGTACGGGCGCTTCGGGGCGCGAATTCATTACACGCTGTTTGCGCTTGCGGCGGCAGGAATGCTGGAGCTGTTCTATTATTGGAACATCATATAGAAGGGGAGGAGGGCATCTGTGCGGATGTCTCTCCTCGTTAGCCGTCAGGGCACGCAAACGCGGCTCCTTGCCTGTCTCCAACTTCATATACAGCCTTGCGCGAAAGCCGTACATCTTGGGGAAGAACCACTGCTTTTTTATGGAAAAGGGTAAATCCCTTGACGCTCATACAATAGGTGTTGTTTTCACCCAAGCTTATAATTAGCTTTCATGTTGTACGATGGATTTGTAGATGAATAGCGAGAGAAGCATGGAGGAGGAGGCCGGATGAGTAGACCGGATAGGAATGAATTCGATCGGCAGGTAGGGAACTTGATTCAGGCGGGCTATCCTGAATTTGTCGGGCTGGACGAAGATGCGTTCAAGGAGCAGCTTGCGCCCCTGAGGGAGCGCGTTAAGTCATTGCCAATGCCAGAAGAGATCGAACCTCGGGAAGGGCGTGTTCCTTACATTATCGTCGTGAGAAGCGATGGCGTGGCCGGGGATCAGGCAATGGAGCAGGTCGAGCGGCAGGGCAAGCGGGGCTTCAGCATTATGGATGCCGAAGAGCTCCGCCGTTTTCAACCCATCGAGGGCGTTGAGCTTCCTGCCGGCATCGCGTATGTGGCGGCGGATATCGACAGGGGGATGGAGACGCTCGACGTGACGCCGAATGAGGCGCTCAAGACGATAGCGCAGCAGGGCCGCTCTCCGCTTACGATCGAGGAGGGCATTGCGCTCCTTACCCATTACCCGGACATGTTGCAGAAAAATAACGGCTTCTCCCTTCTCGCCTCCCGATGCGGAGACCGCAGGGTCACGGCGCTCTGGATAAGCGGCGGCCGGCCGAAGCTGGGCTGGTGCTGGGCGGGCAACCCGCATACCTGGCTCGGCTCCGCTTCATGCGGCCGCCGAATCGGGGGATAGAGGCAGGGCGCCTCGGCTCGCCTTTATCCCGGCGGCGCGAGGCGTCCCGCCTGGCCGGCCCGTCCGGAGGACCCGGCAGGCCTGACACGAGGTGAAGGCCGCTCCGCTTGCGGGGCGGCTCTGAGCCGCATCTGTCCCGGCATAAGGGCCGCCCACCACAAGGACAGCCGCGGGCAGCTACGGCGCGGGCAGCTTGGGCAGGGACAGCCGGAACACGGTGCCGGCCTCCGAGGTCGAATGGAGGACGAGATCCCCGCCATTGGCGCGGGCCAGCAGCCGGCTGAGCGGCAAGCCGAGCCCGAGCCCTTGCTTTTTCTTGCGCCGGCTGCTCCCGCGGTAATAGCGCTCGAAGATGAACGGGACCTCGGATTCACGGATGCCGCCGCCGTTATCCCGGACCTCGATGACGATGTCCTCGTCGAGCACCGCGGCTTCTAAGTCAATCTCCGTCGCCCCGGCCGCCGAGCTGTTCATGATCAGATTCGTCACTATCTGCTTGAGCTGCCCCTGATCTGCATCGCACTCGATTTCTTGGTCCGGCAGGACGGCATTCAGCCGAATCGAGGCGAATGACGGCAAGGAGCGCAACTGCTGAACGACGCTGCGGATGAGCGGGGAGAGCGGGCCCTTCTCGGGCTCGGTCTTGACGGCCCCTGCTTCCAGAGAAGAGAATTCGAGCAGATCGTCGACCATCGCCTGCATCCGCTTCGCTTCCTCAAGCGAGACTTGCAGGAATTCATCGGCTTCGCTCCCCGCGACGACTCGTCCATGCACGGCCTGAACCATGCCGCGAATCGAGGTGAGCGGCGTCCGCAGCTCATGCGACACCCCGGCCAGCAGATCGGTGCGCATCTGCTCCAATTGCTTCAGGCGAGAGGTCATGTCGCCGAAGGAGGAGACAAGCTGCCTCAGCTCCTGTTCCTTAATCCCGTGGACAGCGGGCAGCGCCGGGGAATACTGCCCGTCGGCGACCTGCAGCGCGGCATCCGCCAGTTGACGCAGCGGCTGCGTCAGCTTCCGCAGCAGCAGATAGATCGCCGCCCAGCCGGCCGCGGCAATGCCGAAGGCCATCAAGGCGATCAGAACATAAAGCTGCTTCGTCTTGTCGATATCCTCCTGAATCGGCGCGCTCAAGTACAGCGCCCCTGTCACGCCCGACTGCTGCTGCAGCGGCACGCCGATGCGCAGCCAGGTCACGTCCTGCTTGACGAGGCGCTGCCGGGTCGCCTGCCCGGAGAGCACGGTCTTGTAATCGGAAGGCGCGGCGGCGGTTCCGGAATCGGCGTTCCCGCTGTCTTCCGCATACATATCGAGCACCTTGCCTTGCGCATCAACAATCTGCATCGTCTCGCCATTCGCAGGTCTTGCTACTACGGTCGCGCTAATGGCTTGGACCGGGGTGGCCTCATCGGCAGACGCGAGCGGAACGATAGGCCGGACGGTCAGATCCGTCTTGAGGCTGTTCTCAGCAGGCTGGGTATCGGCCTGCACACTGGTCAGACTGGTGATCCGGACATAGGAATCGGCCAACTGCTCCGCCCGCGCCTGCAGCACATCATAGCTGTGCCGGTATGCGTTCGCATAGATCCAGATGCCGGCGAGGAGACCGATGAGGAGCAGGGCGGCGAACAGAATCAGGGCGTAGCGCCACGTCCAGACGCGCAGCATCGGGAGCGGCTGTCTAGCGGACATGGAGAGAATACCCCATTCCCCGCACGGTCCGGATGGCGCCTTCGGATTCCGGCCAATCCTTCAGGCACTGCCGCAGCCGCTTGATCGTCGTGTCCACCGCCCGATCGCCGCCTTCATAATCGATTCCCCATACGTTGTCCAGGAGCTGCTCGCGGCTGAAGCATTGATTGGGATGCCGGGCAAGGAAGGCGAGCACATTCCAATCGCGCGGGATAAGCGGCACCGCCTGTTCGTTCAAGTAAGCGGCGCAGGAGGTGAAGTCGATGACCAGACTCCCCAGCCGCACGGCCTCGTGATCGGCCATATAGGTGGATCGCCGCAGAACCGCTTGGACGCGGGCGACAACCTCTTCCGGGTCGAACGGCTTCGGAATGTAGTCATCGGCTCCTTCCTGCAGTCCCCGCAGCCGGTCCGGCACGGCGCCGCGCGCCGTCACAATAATAACCGGACAGCTTCCATACTGCCTGAGCTGCTTCAGAATCTCCAGCCCGTCCTGATCGGGCAGGGTCAAATCGAGGAGCACCAGGTCCGGCCTCCATGACAAAAAAAGTCCCTCCAGATCTCCCTCTCCCGCATCCCAGCGCACTTCATATGGTTCACGCGCCAGGTACGCCTGCAGCAAGCGGGCGATGGGCGCTTCATCTTCGATCAGCAATATTTTTTTCATTACATGACATCCTTTCAAGCTTCATACGTACAGGCTATTGTAACAGGCGACAGGGGAGCGATGCCTTAGGAAAAATTAATCTGGCGGCATCGGTTCCCCTCCCCGACAGCGTACAGGATGAAGGTGTCAGGACGATGTCAGCCTTTGGAAGGCAGACTGGGAACAAGCAAAACTTCCACCCGCCAGGCAGGGTGGAAGTTGATTCAGAACTTTATTTTTTCTTCCCGTACAGGATCGTGAAGTCTGCGGTAATCTTGGCGTTCTCCATGCGCAGCGCCTGGCGGATCCGCTCTTCCGGCGCGCCCCAGGACAAGGGCGTCATGCGGATCACATCCTCCAGGAACGCGGGGGCTGCCGGGAGACGATACTGCACCGAATCGGTCTCCAACAGATGAAAATGCCGGCAAAATAGCGCGGCCGTGCGCTCATTATCGTAGTGCTGCCTGTCCGTCTGCCGGTACAGCACCTCCCTGAGCTCGCGCAAATAGGCGCTGCCCGGAATGACTTTAATGACCATTCCGCTATCGGCGAGCAGCCGCCGGAACTCGGAATAGTTCGACGGAGACAACAGGTTGAGGATGAAGCCGAATGTCCGATCGGCGAACGGGCACCGGGCCAGATCGGCAACGCACCAGATCGCCCGCGAGGATTCTCTTGCCGCGATGCGGATCGCTTCCTTCGAAATGTCGACGCCTGCCCCCCTCAGCTTGGCCGCTGTGCGTTCGTGAACCAGGTGCACAATGCGGGCTAAAGCGGAGCCTTCTCCGCAACCGGCATCCAATAGATGCGCGAGATGCGCGGGTTCCGCCTCGGAGGCGAGCTCCCGGGAGATTCGGCCGCTGATCCGCTCCAGCAGCGGTTCAAAAAATCCGCTGGCGCTCACTCTCCTGCGGGCTTCGAACATCGACTTGTCGTAAGCGCCGCGCGGAGGTTGCGGAAGCAGGTTCACATACCCCTGCTTGGCGATATCGAAGCAATGGCCGCGAGAGCAGCGCAAGCTGCCCGTGTTCGCCGTCTGCAGCATTTGCAGCGGGCTGGAGCAGATCGGGCAGGCCAGCATCGCTTCATATTTGGTAAGGAGACGAATGCTCATTTGTTTTTTGTCGTAAATAGACATGCAAAAACACCCCATTCATTCGGATTGGTGAATGAAAAAAGGCGCAGAAAAATAAACCCAGGCCATTCCTCAAAAAAAATGGCTGAGCCTTCATCCGCACCTCTCATTAACGCAACCGAATGTAATGGATCATGTATGGGAGCACCCTCTCTGAACGTTCTCATAGGCAGGGGCAGCATGGCTCCTGACAAGTTTAATTATAACATAAGGCCTGACACTCTGCTCGGACGGACGCAGGCAGGGGAGGGATTGACACGGGGGACCTGCTCGAAGATAACAATATATGTTTAAAAGTTTAAACCTACAAGGAGATGTGTATGGAATCCGCCGGATGCAGCAACAAAGAGCTTGTATTGGAGAAGTTCCGCTTGGCGACGCCGATTTTTCAGGCGCTGGGAGACGAGAACCGTCAGCAGATCATTATGCTGCTGCTGGAAGAGGGGCGCTTGAATGTGAACCAGATTACAGAGAGAATGGAGCTGTCGCGCCCTGCCGTGTCCCATCATTTGAAAATCTTGAGACAGGCCGGACTGATTGGGTTCGACAAGCAAGGAAATGAAAAATATTATGCGTTGAGCTCGAGGGAGTTCCTGAAGCAAATTAAAGATCTGTGCTTGGCGATCGAGTCGGATTGTTAATTTGTTCTTTTTTTGACTCGTAGGTTTAAGATTTTAAACATATAAACGTATGGTGAGGATGAATCGAACATGGGAGATGTGAAACCAGGATGGGAAAAGAGGATGGAACGAAACCGAAAGCGATGTATTGGCTGATGCTGCTCGTGCCTTTCTTTTGGGGAGGGGCGTTCGCGGCGGCGAAGCATGTGATTACGGAGATTCCCCCGCTTGTCGCGGCGGCGATCCGCTTCGGCATCGCAGGCATTCTCCTGGCGCTCGTCGTGACGGTGCGGAAGGAATGGCGTTGGCCCGAGATCGCAAGGCGCTGGAAGGGGCTGCTTTTTATCGGCGCGATCGGGCATATTCGGTTATAATGCGTTGTTCTTCACCGCTTTGAAATATACGTCTGCGACCAATGGGGCGCTCATTAATGCGGCGATGCCGGCCTTCACCCTGTTCGGTTCCGTTCTCCTCCGCAAGGAGGCATGGAATGCGCGTGCCGGACTGGGTGTGGCGTTGTCGCTCGTCGGCGTCATTGCCGTCATCGTGAACGGCTCCGTCTCGGCGCTCCTCTCGCTGCGCTTGAATGACGGGGATCTGCTGTTCGTGGCGGCGCTGGCATGCGGGGTTCTGTATGGCTTGACAGGTTAAAGCAATCCTGCAAGGCGTTCCCGCATTGCCGGCAAATGCGGTCATGATGCTGTCGGGCTCCGTCCTGCTTGCGGCCGGGACGCTGATCGGTTATCTTATTTTCAATAAAGGGGTGGAGGTGTTGGGCGGGAACACGGCCAGCATGTACTTGAACCTGACGCCGATCGTGGCGACGTGGCGACGCTGATGTCCGTTGCTGTCTACGGCAGCACCGTCACCTGGGAGCAAGCCGCGGGGATGGTTGTCGTCCTGGCCGGGGTATACCTGGCCACCTCCGCTTCCCGCACCCTGGGCGGCAAGACCGCCGCAAGGCAAGCGGAAATGCAGTAAAATTCACCACCATATGGTACAATGCGAGTGAGTTATTATTTAGCGGAGAAAGGTGAGCTGAGCAGAGATGAGTCAAGCCGAGGCAAAGCTGGATTTGAGCCGGATCGTGTTTATTGGAAGGACGTTCGAAGAGTATGTGAAGATGTTCGATCTGCCGGCGGAGCAGATGGCGGGGAAGCGGATATTGGATTGTCCCGTCCGGGGCATGCTCCTTCACGGCCGTCGCCAGCCGGCATGGGGCGGATGTGACGGCAGCCGATATCGCTTACTATTATGCGGCGGAAGAGCTGGAACGCAAAGGACGGCAGGATATTGAGCATGCGATGGAGCATATGGAGAAGGCGCAAGCGAACTACATCTGGGACGAATATCAATCGGCAGCTGGAATGAAGCGGACTCGGATGCAGGCGCTGCGCGATTGCGCGGCAGACATGAAGCAGGCCCCGGAGCGCTATGTGCCGGCCGTGCTGCCCGAGCTGCGGTTCCCGGACGCGGCTTTCGATATGACCTTGTCGGCCCATTTCCTGTTCATATATGCGGATCGGCTGGACTATGATTTTCACCTGCGGACCATTCGCGAACTGATGCGGGTGACACGCGAAGAGATTCGCATTTTCCCGCTGGCGGACTTGGCGAACCGCAAGTATGAGCATGCCGAACCGCTGCTCGAATATATTGACAGCCAAGGGTGGGACGCGGAAGAGGTGCGCGTTCCGTATCGCTTCCAGAAAAATGCGGATATGATGCTGAAGCTGTCCCGGAGAGGGTAAGCGGGCAAGGGAGCGTCTTTGGCGGCAGGAGGAAGAGAAATGAAGAGGACGAAAATCGCTTTTGATATCGGGACGGTGCCCTGCGCCATGCGGCCCTATCTTGAACAGGCAACGATCTATGACAGCAGCTGTTCGGAAGCGGCGACGACCTTGTTCGTAGAGGGGGCGGAGCGCGCGTTCCTGAAAATATGCGCCGGCAGTCTGGAACGGGAATGCCGGATGACGCGGTTCATGCACGGTCTTGGCCTCGCGCCGAATGTTATCGCGTATGAATCGGACGGGGAGCGGGATTATCTGCTCACCGAGGCCGTGACCGGGCAGGATGGCGCCGAGGCCGTGCATCTCGAACAGCCGGACAGATTGGCGTCGGTGTTCGGCGAATCGCTGCGGATGCTGCATTCGCTTCCGGTGGACGGCTGTCCTTATCCGCATCGGACGGCAGAGATGCTAGAGGAAGCGAGCGGCAAGGGGATCGATCCTGGACTGATGCATCGCTTGAAGAATTTCACTGGCGATGATGATGTGCTGATTCACGGGGATTATTGCCTGCCGAATGTGATTCTGGATCGCTTCTCATTTCGCTCGTTTATCGATGTGGGGAATGGGGGAGTTGGCGACAGGCATTTCGATCTCTATTGGGGATTGTGGACGCTGCGCTACAATCTGAAGACGGACCGGTATCATGAACGGTTTCTTGACGCGTATGGAAGACAGGATGTGGATGCGGACCGTCTGGCGGATTTCACGAGCTTCATAGAGCAGTCAGCGTAACAGGCGTACTGCCAATCGGGTTCTCCGTTCAGGTGAGAGCATCAACATAGGGGGATAACGGAAATGATGACGCGTAAGCCGGCAAGAGCTTGTGCGTCATTTTTTTCACCTGGAAAATGTTCTCTTGTAGATATAATGTTATTAGTATAGCAACGGGTAGAAAAAGATGGAATCCTATGCATAAGGAAAGGAGCCAGCACATTGAACATTCGTACGGTGAACGCATCGTACTATGCGGAAGTGATTGCGGTCCTGAATGATTGGTGGGGAGGCAGGCAGATGTCTGATATGCTGCCGAAGCTGTTTTTTGTCCATTTCCAGCCGACCAGCTTCATTGCGGAACAGGAAGGCGAAATTATCGGGTTCCTGATCGGGTTTCAGTCCCAGACTTATCCGAAGGAAGCGTACCTTCATTTTATCGGCGTTCATCCCGATCAGCGCAACAACGGTGTGGCGAGAAGGTTGTATGAGACATTTATAGACAACGTATGTCAACTCGGGTGCGATACGGTCCGCTGTGTCACTTCTCCCATCAATACCACTTCGAGTGCGTTCCATACGAGGTTGGGGTTCCGTATCGAGCCGGGCGACAGCGAAGCGGGTGGCGTGTCCGTTCATTCCAATTATGACGGGCGGGGAGAGAGCAGAGTCTTGTTTTTCAAAAAAATAGGCAGTTGTTGATGCGGACGGTCCGGTGATGGCTCCAGGCGACGAATCATGGTACGATATGGATATCTTAGTCGAAGGTGGAGTTTCGTCATGGATAATGTCGCCAAGATTATGGGAATATCGTTCCCCAAGATGACGATGGATGAGACGCTGCACACGCTTGGCGAAGTCGTCGCCGAGGATCGATCCGAACTGTTCCACGTCGTGACGGGGAATCCCGAAATCGTCATGTCCTGTCAGCATGATGCGCAATTGCGCTCGATCGTGGACGAGGTGGGGATTTAGAATATCATCTCCAATCTAAGTATGAGAAAATAAACTACAAGACGAGACAGTGGCAGCTTCTATACGTAGTCGTAGTAAATATTCTAGATTATTTATTTTTTCAGAAGAACTCCTTAACCCTTGACATAAGGGACAATGCAATGATTACCACGCTTCTATTTTTCCCTTGCCCGAGCACCCTTAGCAACTATATACTCCTAAATGCATATCCTTGCCTGCCTTATCCGATTTGAATCCAGACGAGATATTTTTTCCATTCTCTTATTTAACTAAATGATCGCAAGTAGCCTCATGATCGCTTAGTTTCCCCCTAGACAATAGCTCCAGAAGAACCAAAGTTTAATTTGGCCAGCCAAACCGTTTTCATGTCATATTTATTAAAAAATGGATATTAAACTTGCTCTTTTTTTATGCTATATAAATTGAATTAAAGTTTTAGAGAATTATGGTAAGGAATTTCATACCTGCATGTCGAATGAATAAAGGACCACAAAAAGACAGGTAGGGAGTAGAACATGGAAAACCCAACGAAGCTTGACGAAGTGAAGCAAGCCATGAGAAAAGCAAAGGATCGCCGAATGTACGAGCGCTACCAGGCATTATATTTACATCTCCAAGGGGCTCCGGTAAAAGAGATTGCCCATACGTTGGACCGAAGCGTTCAAACGGTAAAGGCATATATCAAGGCTTATGATCAGGGCGGACTTTCCGGACTGCAAATGAATCATTCGCCGGGCGCGCCTGTTCGCTTAACAAAAGAGCAGCAGGAAAAGCTGAAGCAGACCATAGCTCATTGTGTTCCTCATGAGGTGGGCTTTACCGCTCGCCATAACTGGACGCTGGAACTGATTGCAGCCTTTATTAAGCGTGAATTTGGGCAAACGTATTCGCTTCGCGGGGTCTCGAAGATGATGCACCGCCAAGGGTTAAGCTACACCAAACCGACATACACTTTAGCTGCAGCAGACGAGGAGAAGCAACGCCAGTTCTCGGAAACCATTTTTCCTGCGTTAAAAAAAGACTGATGAATGATGAGATCGACCATTTGCTATTTGAAGATGAGTCCATGATCCGTGACTACCAAGCCATTCAAAAAACATGGTTTCTTAGGGGCAAACAGCGAATGATTCGAACGGCAGGCAAACACCGTGGAGTCAAGCTGCTGGCCACGCTTGACTATTCCACCGGCAAGGTGGTTTGGCAGGAAGACGAGCAATACACAGCCGAGACCTTTTTGAGTTTTCTCCAAAAGGTTGTTGCTCACTATCCTGCAGGCAAAATCGTCATCGTGTTAGATAATGCTCGCATTCATCATGCCAAGCTGCTCCGGCCGTTTTTGGACGAAATGAAAAGGCGGCTTGAACTTGTTTTCCTGCCCCCTTACAGCCCTCAACTCAATATTGTTGAAGGGCTATGGAAATGGCTGAAGTCCGATGTCATTAACAATGTGTTCTATCACACGGTTGCCGATATTCGCAAGAATGTCCTGCAGTTTATGAACGAGATCATGAAATCTCCATGGTCCATTATTGATCGCCTGTGTATTAGGTTCTAGTTGAATGGTTCAATAGTTCAACTTATATAGTTTCAGGCAGAGTAAAATTTCATAACATGTATAAAGGAAAATGACACTATAAGTTTAATCTAATCAAGTAGTTACAATCTTATTTTAAATAATGATTCTGTGGAAGAATCTATTCATTTTCCTATTATTTTATCCGATTAATATTATCTATGGAGGTGATAAAAATTGAGAATTGCTCTAAAGATATTGTTAGTGTTAGTTAGTATTGGTCTCGGTTGATTAGCTGTGCTCTAGGCTTAAATATTTTGATGAGTTTCCGTGAGCCCGGCTTTATTGTCTATGATCCAGGCCCCAGAGGGATACAAATTTTTTTACTATCGATGATTATCATTGGATATAGTATTTTGTTGTTTCTTTTATACAGGAACAAGAAGAACTCAGAGTTAGTAATGATTGCTTTCTTTACTTTTATTATTTCTATTATTGTAACTCCAGTAATTATTATTTACTCAGCAGACATTAGTCGTTTTTTTAGAACCCCACCCTCTCATAAAACACAGATGTCTCTACAAAAAGAAATTCAAAAAATTATACAAGAAAATGATTTGCCATATATATTAGATTCGAAAGAAAGTGAAAAACAAACAAAAAAAGAGTACACCAGGACTGTAATTCTTTTAAGAAAAAAAACTGGCGACAAAATTCAACAAAAGGAGGTTGATTTAGTTCTTAAAAACAGCCCGAGTTCTGAACTTAGATTGACTTTTTACGACAAAAAGAAAAAAGAGAATGTTACGGTAGTCCTTAACAAAGATAGGAGTATTGTTTACTGTGATCCTATAGAGTTTTGTGAGTGAATAATTATTAAAAGGAAGCTAGCTATATGAAGAAATTTATCTCAACATTGTGTGTAATATTGATATTATTTAATATAATACTAGATTATGTGTGTTTATTAAATTTAAGGGAGTATGCCACGCTCGGCTTCCTAAAGCTCCTTCCCGAAGCAGGATGAATCTTCGATTAAATGCCCTCTCAGGCTCTCTCTCAACTGAACGAGCCAATCCGGTTCGTTCGCCCATTCTTCCGCCATGGCTCTCCATACGCGGGCATATCCGGACAAAGCGGCGAACCGCCGGCATGCCGGGAGGAGTGCCTCCTTATCATCCGAGATGTCAAATTCCGAATGGTAACCGTCTAAAAGCATTGTTTTTTCGAGTTGAAGCTGTACGGGGAAAGGCAGTCCCGCAAACTGGCCAACGCTTGCTCGATGTCCATCGCGTACCAGTGATACATCGCGTCATCGAAGTCGATGACATGGCAGGAATGCGTTGTCTGATCATAGAACACGTTATCGTATTCAAAATCATAATGAACCAGCCCAAAATTGTGCTTGGTGACGGGAAGAGAAGCGAAATGCTCCCGCAGCAATCCCGCCTCCGCCAACGCTGCTTCCTCCTGTGGAGAATCGATGAACAGCCCCTCAATCCAACCCAATACATCGAGGTAGGGCCAGCACTTGGCCGTGGCAGGGACGTACTCGCTGGATAGCTGTTGAAGCCTTCCCAACGCATCGCAAAAGCCGGGTCTGTCCTTCATATTGGAAGGGATAAATGGCATTGGATGAGATTCCTGTGTACTGCCGTACCGCTTTTTTTGCACGCAAAAAGACCGCAAGGCTAACGCCTGCGGTCTTCATTATTCATATGAGAGGGAAAAAAGCATAAGCAAACAAACCCTCGAGGTTGTCAGAAAAATGGGCAGCGATATCCTTAAGATGCGGCAGACCGGTTGCGTCTGCCTATCATATTCAGTTCAGAATCACCTTATTAGCAACAGTATTCAATCTAGTCCGGCGTGTCATGCCGATCACTCCCTTCAACAGTAAGGTATTTCCATCATACATCATAGGATAGATGGAAGTAATTGTTATAACTATATCAATTCAGCTTGCTGTGCTTCCGTGAATAAATAAAGTAGATCACCGTGCCAATCGCAATCCAGATGACAAAAGAAATCCAGGTGATGAACGGCAAGCTCAATGCAAGGTAAAGACAAAGCAAGGCGCTAATGGCCGGCAGTACGGGGACGAACGGGACGCGGAATGAAGCTTTGATGTCAGGGAATTTCTTCCGCAGGACGATGACGGCAATCGATATTAGGGTAAAAGCAGCCAAAGTGCCCATATTCACTAAATGTGCCAGAGTGGTGAGATCAATAAAACCTGCGATACCTGCGGCCACAAACCCGGTTAACCATGTGTTTGCGAACGGGGTCTTGGTTTTTGCATTTACTTTGGAGAATTGCTTCGGCAATAATCCATCACGACTCATGGCGTAGGTTAAACGAACTTGCGCATAGATTAAGGCAAGAATGACGGTTGTAATGCCAAATACCGCCCCGATTGAAATGATTCCGGCGACAGAATTTTGCCCTACCGTTTCTAAGGCTAGGGCGACAGGAGCGCCCACGTTTAGCTTGGTATACGAGATCATCCCTGTTAATACCCCAGAGACCGCCATATACAAAAGAGTGCAAATGAGCAAGGACGCGATAATCCCGATCGGCATTGTTTTTTTCGGATTCTTCACTTCCTCCGAGGCTGTCGCGATCACATCGAACCCGATATAGGCAAAGAACACCGTAGCTGCGCCGGTCACGATCCCCTGAAGTCCAAAGGGCGCAAAAGGTACCCAGTTATCAGGCTTTACATACCAAATTCCTACTGCAATAAACAGCAAGATAACGGCTAATTTGACGAACACCATCATATTGTTAAATTTAATGCTTTCCTTTACGCCTTTGCTGACGAGCGCCGTGATGGCCAAAATGATCAGAACGGCAGGCAAATCAATGAATCCTCCTTTTCCAACACTAGGGGCGGAGGTAAGAACGGCGGGAAGGTGGATATGAAAGCCCGCCAGCAAGGATTGAAAGTACGCAGACCATCCCGTCGAAACGGCAGAAATAGCCATCACATATTCAAGCATGAGATCCCATCCGATAAGGAAGGCGAATAATTCGCCCAACGTGGCATACGTGTACGTATACACACTTCCGGAGACAGGTACGGCGGAGGAAAACTCGGCATAACAGAATGCAGCGAGCGCACAGGCAATCCCTGCGAGCACAAAGGACAACATGATTCCGGGTCCTGCGGATTCTGCCGCGACGACACCCGTCACCACAAAAATCCCCGTCCCGATCACGCATCCTACGCCGAGAAAGATTAAATCCATCAATGACATCGTTCGCGCTAATTCTTTTTTCTCACTGTGAGCGAGCATGAGGTTCAATGTTTTTTTTCGGAAAAGCTGATTCAATATGATTCCTCCCATGCAAAGGGTACGCAGTAAACACATAAAGACACCCATAGTATTTCAATAACTGGGAAATTCATGATTTTGCATACCACTTCAATGCTGTCGTTTTAAGAATGTAGCATAGGAGGAAATAGGGTATTAGTGATATATATCACTTATAATTTCGTTAAATTTTTGCACTGATTTACATGTAGGAAGGGCTGCGGATGATCCGTGGAAGAAAAGAAAATAGGAGTTCGTATAGAACTCCTAAGGAGGATAACTGTAGCATGCTTTGCCCGCGCTGTGCTCAGAGCCTGATTCCAATCTCCAGCAATGGCAGCTTGCGGCCCGGAAAAACCGTCGATTCGATGTCCCCAATCCGTCTGGCTCCCATGCGGAGATAAAAAGTTTTCGGCATGCGGGTCGCTATGGATCGTGACGGCCTGGCAATTCGTTCAGGTGAAACCGTTAAACTATCGCGGCAGGCTTCCATGAAGTCATGGCTGTATCCCCAATAAGCTTTGGAACGAAAGGCCAGGCCGCTTAAATAACCGGCTTCATCCGGCTTTGCCTTGCGAATAAGCATGAAATCTCTCCTTACTGCAGCATCAGGCTCGTCGTTGTCTTTCATATTTAATACAACTTCGTATTCAACTCGTAGCACTCCAGATTTTCTTTTACCCTTTGCAAAAAACGTCCGCATATGACGCCATCGAGTAGGCGGTGGTCAATGGATAAACATAGGTTCACCATCGAGCCTATCGCAATCATCTCGCCGATGACGACGGGCTTCTTCACGATGGACTCCAGCGTTAAGATCGCGGCTTGCGGATAATTACTAGTTGGGTTGGAGGACACGGAACCGAACGAGCCGGTATTGTTGACCGTAAATGTCCCGCCTTGCATATCGTTAAGGGCCAATTTGCCGGAACGGGCTTTTTTCGTGAGGGAGTCGATAGCCAGAGCGAGACCGGCTATGCTTTTCTGATCGGCGTGATGGATGACAGGCGCGAGTACGGAATCCTCGGTCCCAATGAGCAGGGACAGGTTGATGTCGCGTTTGACAATAATTTTGTCTGCCGCCCAGGTAGCGTTCATCATGGGATAATCTTTGATCGCGCTAACCACGGCTTGGATAAAGAAGGGCAAGTACGTAAGACTAACCCCTTCCTGGCGCAAGAACTCGTCTTTGCGCTTGTCCCGCAGCAATACAAGGTTGGTAACGTCCGCTTCGATCATCATCCTGGCATAAGGAATTTCCGCTTTGCTCAGCTTCGTGCGCGCAGCGATTGTATGGCGAATAGGGGTGACATCGATAACATAATCGCCGCCTCCGGTGATCTGTGTGCTGACTTCTGCCCATGGAGTTGGCGGTTGATGAGCGGTCTCATGGTTCTCAGCGCGGCGTTGTGGAGCACTCAGGTCCTCCAAAATTATCCCTCCCGTGTAAGCCCTGCAACCAAAAAAGTGGATTAGTATATGCTATTAGTATCAGATACTAAATATGATAACCGAATAATTGGACTTCTTCAACTGCCGGTTGAGTCATAGCTGCTTGAATTGAAAAAAAATGCAGGCGCTGGCTGCGCTTCCGTCATCTTAAAATTCATAGACCTGCTCCTTCCCGTGATTGATGCCAAGATCCTCTTCCCGATTCCATCAATAAGATATGCCAGCTTGTATTTGCAGTTTATCGTATTTTCACGGATCTCTGCTGCATCGAGATTGGTTTGGGTGAAGGGGAAGCTGAAGCACAGTATGGAAGCTTAGGGAGCGAATCTGTCTACTATACAGTCCATTGGAGGAAACAGAGACAGGGGCGTATCGCCTGTCAAGCGCGGATCGTGAGTATAGATGGTGATCGGAGTGCCTTTGTCTACACGTTTATAAATTTCATGCGCCGGAAAGCCGTCATGGTGTCCCTTAACGGTTACTTTTCCTGTACGGTCAACCGTTACGTCATACTCCCAGTCCAGCGGAGAAGCGTCAGGGTTCAAAGGATTGGCCGCACTGCCTTGTATGAAAAACGACGCCGACGTGCTTGAGATACTCTCATTTGAGATGGTGAGTCCGGAATCAGAGGCATGACCGAATACTTCCCGCAAAACTTTACCGCTGTTTATATCAATCGTTCTTTCAATTGTGGGACCTGTCGAGCAAAAATGTTTTATTTCCTTTTTCTCGAAATCCACGACAATATGCTGTGCCATTTTCGAAAGCTCGGGTTGATCTTCCGTGAAATAAGTAAAGCTTCTGTTGTTGCCATTGAACTGAATGATCGCATTCGCGGTTCGCTTATGCTCTATCCATGCTTGAGGGATAAATGCAGCGAAGCGTACCTCGACAATGTGTGCCATCGGTACACCCTCCTATATTTTTTAATAAAACACTAGCCTTGCAGTATAGAATCATCATTGATATATATGCCAATTGAAAAGCGGAAGTCGAACTTCGCTGTCAATGGGAAAGAAATAAGCCGATGACTAGTCAGCGACTGCTTTCGACTAGATTTATTTAATGCCGATCTCTCCCCGATCAGACATTATCCCTGCTCCCCGAGAAATATAATGATTTTTACCGAAAATAAAAGCCTCTTTTTCCTTGGAGAAGCCGATCCTTTCAGCTACCCGTGTCGAGGCTACGTTTTGGGGAGCGATGATGCTTATCAGCCTGTGTAACCCCAAACGTTCAAAACCCATATACCTTGCAAGCTGCGTTATTTTGTAACGATGCGTTTTACCTAAGCCTGCCTTCTCGGCTGTTTTTTTGAGAAGCGATATTGCTCTCCATACAGTCCCACCAGGCAATGATCTTGTTTTCGCTGAATTTATGTAATAATAATTTCACGAGTGAGCTCGATAATCCTTGCCGTTGGTAATCTTCAAGTGTTTCCAATCCAATGGCGTGCGCGGAACCATACATGGCTGAGGAGATGGCTAGGCTTGCGACCTCTTTGTTAGCTGTGAGCGCAGCATATCCATAGCCTTTTTCTAAAAAGTTATCAAGAGTGCCCCAATATTGTTCAATGTAATTCAGCAAATAGTCGGCATTTTTCACTTCGCCATTCATCAGTTCAAGAGCGAAGGCTTGATCGATTTCCACAGCCTGATAAGGGACGACGTGATTTAGGCAGGGGGGCTCATGATTGTTCAAATTCGATTTATAAACATACTGAAAACTTTCATCTATCTTTCGGTTACCGATGAATTGATATATAGCAGGATACCATTCATCCGTATCCACCGAGAATTCAAAGCTGTTTATCTTCTTGTTTCGTAAAAAAGGAATGATTTCATGATCAATGTACGTTGCGATAGATTGATTAAAAGAAGTGTTGCTAGCGCTCCCCATGAAATTGAAGCCTTCCAATCCGCTCGACCATACGATGGCGGATGACGGATTCATTGCGTTATCTGCCCACACTTGCCCCGGATTATTCCCGGCCACGACTCCGGCAAACCTCATATCACTGTCCGCAGTAACCAGTTTATTTGCCAACATTCGTTTCTTTCCTTTATAAGAATTATTTTCGTCACATCCTATCGGGCATGTTCAATCAGGCGCCATTTGTTCTCTTTTGTTTTCACTTATTCATAAGAGTATACTTATTTTACCATAGAAGATATGAGGGGGCGTATAGAACATGACCGTTCAGCATCCGGATGGGACCATCGTTGAATATGTTGAATTTGCCCGGTGAGTACGGGATGTAGAGGTTTGGCCAGGATTATTATCTGAAAATGGATTGGAATCACGTGAGCTTGTGAGTCACTTCTGTTTGGTTCAAGGCTAATTGGGCAAAAGAGTGAGCAATTCTCGATATGTGTTAAGGTGACAGGGAGTAAGAAACTTGAACCGAAGGAATGACATTTGCTACTTACGGGTCGGCCAGGTGTCACCCTCAACGTGCACTTAGTATCTTTTCCATCGCTTCTAGCATAGTGCTCCATGCTTTTTCCGTTTGATCTACCCAGTTAGGGTGTAGTTCATGGGTTAGAGTGAGTGTAGAACCTGTTTCTGCCGGTACAATGTCGATAGTTACATGGTCAACGTCTGGTAAATCATCAACTGTCGCCCATGTAAAGGCAAGTCGTTGTGGACAGTCGATTGTTTTATACTCTCCCGTATGTTCGATCTCATTACCATTTCGCAGAATTTGAAAGGAAAAATGACCGCCAACACGAGCATCAATTTGAACTCGCGCGATTTCATCATTTGGAAACATCCATTTCTTTACAATCTCGGGATTGACCCAAGCGTTAAAAACTTGCTCAGGAGACGCACTTAATTGGCGCATGACACATGCTTGGAATTTGGTTTCATTAAATTGTATGCTTTCTATTCATAATTGGAGAAGACCATAGCCGCTATAGGATGCTCAAGAAGCCTTACGGTGAAAGCTTAGGAGGACTAACCAATAAAATTCCTCAATAGGTGGTTAAACTTGTCGCGTTCTTCCCAGAAAGGACCATGACCGCTGTAATAAAACGGGGAAAGCTGTGAATTTCTTATTTTTTGATCTAGTTCCTGAGCCTGTGCAAATGGAATCACTTTGTCGTGAATGCCGTGAACGATTAAAGTAGGGACTGATATTTTTGGCAAATCAGCATAAAGCTTCTCATCTCTTAGCATAACGACGACTGCGGCGGTTGACCAACCTGCTGCCTGTAATCCCAATTGAAAAAACCATTCTGAGAATGGAGCGGTTATATACTGAAAGAAAAAGCTGTCTGTTACTTCCCGCATCATCTTAGGGCGGTCATTTAATGTTTCATTAAGAAATTTATTCGCCGTCTCTGTTGTAAAGCCTACAGGAGCGGCAGCGCTAATAAGGACAAGTTTAGATACTCCATAACCATTATGTCGAGCAATATAACGAACAGCGATAGCCCCACCCGTAGAGTGACCCGCTAGTGTAAAGTTTTTCAATTGAAGTGCATCCACAACGGAGCGAATATCATCTGCCAATCGGTCATAGTTGTAGCCGGTCCTTGGTTTATCCGACTTACCGAACCCCCTCCAGTCAATTCCTATACAGCGGTATCCCATTGCAGGAAGAACATCAAACTGATACTCAAACTGTTTATGGCTTAACGGCCAACCATGTATAAAAACGATGATTTTGCTGCCCCCCCGGATTTATATCCTCCACATATAAATTTACACCTGGTTCTACATTAACAAAGTAGCCCATTCAGATTCCCCCGTCCGTTTAAGTAAGTATCTTCAACAACAAGATACTCACATAGGCAAACATAGGTGAATACCTATCCTTTGCATGCATTTCCATAGTGTGATGGAAGATCATCTAATAGCACTAGAGAAGATGAAGCAAAAAGGGGAAAACAACAGCAACGCAAATCAAAGTTTATTTGCCCATATCGCCGTTTGCGCCGATTTGCGGTAAAGGAATGACCCTCCGCAAGAACTACATAACAACATTCCCCGCCCCGTTTCACTCAAGGCATTGGAAAAGAGAGGGGATTAATCGTTTGCCCCTCTTAATTTAAGTAACGCTACACACTCCACATGCGCCGTCTGCGGGAACATGTCCACCGGCTGGACGGAGGCCAGTTCGTAGCCGCCGGCCAGCAGCGCTTTGCAATCCTTCGCCAAGGTGGACGGATTGCAGGAGACGTAGACGAGCCGCTTCGGCTTGGCGGCGAGGATGGCCCGCAGCAGACGCTCGTCGCAGCCGGTGCGCGGCGGGTCGACGACGTTGACGTCGGGGCGGTAGCCGTCCTTCACCCAGCGGGGAAGCAGCGCTTCGGCTTCCCCGGCATAGAAGGCGGCGTTCGTGCGGCCGCTGCGCTCGGCGTTCTGGCGGGCGTTGTCGACGGCTTCCGGGATGATCTCGATGCCGCGCACTTCGGCCGCATACGGCGCGAGCCAGAGGGCGATCGTGCCCGTCCCGCAGTAGGCGTCGACGACCCGTTCCCGCCCGCTCAAGGCCGCGGCCACGCGCACCGCCTCGTACAGCTTCAGCGTCTGCTGCGGATTGAGCTGGAAGAAGGCGCGCGGCGACAGCGAGAATTTCACGTCGCCGAGCGAGTCTTCCATCGTCGGCTTGCCCCAGAGGATGCGCGTCTTGCCGCCGAACACGAGCGACGTCTTGCGCGTGTTGATATTGTGCGCGATAGTGGTCAGGTCGGGCACCTTCCGGAGCAGCTCGCTGACGAGCTGGTCGCTCTTCGGCAGCGTCTCCGTGCCGGTGACGAGCGTCAATTGCAGGTCGTCGGACTGGAAGCCGGTCCGCACGATGATCGTGCGGACGACGCCGGTGCGGCGCTTGGCGTCATACGGCGCAATGCGCAGCCGCTCCAGAATCGCCTTGACCTCTTCGACCGTCTGATTGATGCGGTCATGCTGGATCGTGCAGCCCGTAATATCGACGAGCTGGTGGGACTGGGCCTCGTACAGGCCGGCCACGATGCGGCCGTCCCGTCCGGCGCCGAGCTGCAGCTGGGCTTTGTTCCGGTAGTGCCACGGATCGTCCATGCCCAGCATCGGCTTCAGCGGCAGCGCATCCCCTTCGATGCCGGCATAGCGGCGGAACGCCTCCCGCACCAGCTCCTCCTTTGCCCGGAGCTGGCCCTCGTAAGCGAGATGCTGCAGCTGACAGCCGCCGCAGCGCTCGTAGACCGGGCAAGGCGGCTGGCGCCGGTCCGGCGACTCCTTCTCGTACGCCGTCACAGCGGCGACGATATGCTTGTCGTGCACCGCGGTCACCTTCGCCCGCACGACTTCGCCCGGAAGAGCGCCGTCGAGGAAGACGGCTTTTTTCCGGTAATAGCCGACGCCTTCCCCGTTAATGCCGATCCGCTTAATCGTGACGACGATGCGGTCGCCAACCTTCACCTGCTCCGCAGAGGCATCGGTCACCCGCGGTCCCGCTTTGTCCGCACCGGGACGCGGACCCTTTTTCCAAGCTGCCCGCTCCTTATGCTTGCTTCCTCTATGATTCCGGTCCGTACCGGTTCTTCGTTCGTTCATGTCTGGTCTTCGCTCCTGCCTTCAGATTCAACTGCTCTCACTATAGCAAAAAGAATGGATGGGCGCCAATTCCGGCAACGAGGCCTGAGCATCAGCAGTGAGGACGAAGCATGCAGGCAAGCTGGGACGGGCCGCAAGCGATATCAAGACCGAAGAGCCGGATGCGAATTCAACCTTGCTCCAAGAGAATCCTGCCAGGCCCTCCCAACCGGCTTCCAGTTGGGTTATACTAGAACAATAGCAGGGAGAGCGAGAAGGAGTTCGAGGATATGATATCAATGGACCAAGCACGGAGCACATTGAAGCGGGTGTTCGGCTACGATGACTTCCGCGAGGGACAGAAGCGAATAATTGAATATATATTAGAAGGAAAAAATACGGTAGGCATTATGCCGACCGGCGGCGGGAAGTCGATCTGCTACCAGATTCCGGCGCTGATGCTGCAGGGCGTTACGCTGGTCGTCTCGCCGCTCATCTCGCTGATGAAGGATCAGGTCGATGCGCTGCACAGCTTGGGCGTGGAGGCCGCGTTCATCAACAGCACCCAGGAGATGGGGGAGGCGGGACGGATTGTGCGCCGGGCGGAGGAAGGGCGGCTGAAGCTGCTCTATGTCGCGCCGGAGCGGCTGGAGAGCGAATGGTTCCGGGAGCGGGCGAAGTCGCTGCCGATCGCGTTCATTGCGGTAGACGAGGCCCACTGCGTGTCGCAGTGGGGGCATGATTTCCGCCCGAGCTACCGCGCGATCGCGCCTTTCCTGAAGGAACTGGAGGAAGCGGGACGACCGCGCCCGCTCATGGCGGCCTTTACGGCCACCGCGACGCCGGAGGTGACGGAGGACTTGATCCGGCTGCTCGAGCTTGGAGAGCCGGAGCGGGTGGTCACCGGCTTCAAGCGGGACAACCTGGCGTTCGCCGTGCTGCGCGGCGAGGAGCGCCGGTCGTTCACGCTGCAATATGTGAGGGAACGGACGCATCAGCCGGGCATCATCTACGCCTCGACGCGCAAGGAAGTCGAGGATCTGTGCGAGATGCTGCGGAAGGCGGGCCTTGCCGCCGGCCGGTACCATGCCGGCATGTCGGACGAGGAGCGCGCGCATATGCAGGAGGCGTTCCTGTATGACGACCTGCGCGTCATCGTGGCGACGAACGCCTTCGGCATGGGCATCGACAAATCAAACGTGCGCTATGTGCTGCACTACAATATGCCGAAGCATATGGAGGCGTATGTGCAGGAGGCCGGGCGCGCGGGCCGGGACGGCGAGCCGAGCGAATGCGTGCTGCTGTTCCATCCGCAGGATATTTTGACTCAGAAATTTTTTATTGAACAGAGCGAAGCTGCGCCGGAACGGAAGATGCACGAATATAAGAAGCTGCAGGCGATGATCGATTACTGCTACACGACCGGCTGCCTGCAGACGTACATGCTGCGCTACTTCGGCGAAATGTCGGACGAGACCTGCGGCATGTGCGGGAACTGCAAGGACGAGCGCGAATCGATCGACATTACGACGGAAGCGCAGAAAATCTTCTCCTGCATCTTCCGAATGCGGGAACGGTTCGGCGTCTCGATGGTCGCCTCCGTGCTGAAGGGATCGCGGAACAAAAAGGTGGTTCAATATGGCTTCGAGAAGCTGCCGACGCACGGAGAGATGCGGCATTTGACCGAGAAGGCGATCGCCGACCTGATTTATGTGCTCATTGCGGAAGGCTATTTGCAGTTGAGCGAAGGACAGTATCCGGTCGTCCGTCTGCTGCCGCCCGCGGCAGAGGTGCTGAAGGGGCAGCGCCAGGTGACGCAGCGGGTCGCGACCTCGCTGAAGCCGAAGGCCGCCGGCGCGGTCGACGAGACGATCTTCGAGCAGCTGCGGTTGATCCGCCGCGAGCTGGCGAACAAGGCGGGCGTGCCGCCTTATATTGTGTTCAACGACAGCACGCTGCGGGAAATGGCGGAGCGGATGCCGACGACGGAAGCCGAGATGATGCTCGTCAAGGGCGTCGGGGAAGCGAAGCTAAAACAATTCGGCGAGCCGTTCATGGCCTTCTTCCGTCAAAGGGAAGACGAGTCGGCCCGGCTTGACGCACAGGAGGAATGGGTATGATGGATTCGAATAAGCATAGCAATGGCGCCGGTACGGGCAGCGTGAATGCGGGGGAAGCAAGGCAGCCCCAAGTTGCCCAGGCGACCATCGAAGATTTTATGAAGCTGGATATCCGGATTGGCACGATCGTGGAGGCGTCTCCATTTGACAAGGCGCGCAAGCCCGCGATCAAGCTGCTGATCGATTTCGGTCCGCTCGGCCTGAAGCGCTCGAGCGCGCAGATTACGGTCCGCTATACGCCCGAAGCGTTGATCGGACGCCAGGTTGCCGCGGTGGTCAATTTCCCGCCGCGGAAGATTGCGGGCTTCTCCTCGGAGGTGCTCGTGCTCGGCGGCGTGCCGGAAGAAGGGGATGTCGTGCTGCTGCGGACGGACGAGGCGGTGCCGAACGGAACGCCGATTGCTTAGGCCACTGCGCGAGGCGAGCCGGACAGGATGCGGTCTGGCCGTGCTTGCGCGACGATAGAAGGGAGTCAACATGAAAGTCGTACTATCCACATTGAACGCGAAATATATTCATACTTCGCTCGCTATCCGCTGCCTGAAGGCGCACTGCGGCGACGAGTTCGACGTCGAGCTGGCGGAGTATACGATCAAGGATCCGGCGATGAATATCGTCTCCGATCTGTTCCGCCGCGAGCCGGATGTCATCGGCTTCTCCTGCTATATCTGGAACATCGAGGAGACGATCCGGGTCATCGGCATGCTGCGGAAGGTAAGGCCGGACCTTCGGATCGTCCTGGGCGGGCCGGAAGTATCCTATGACACCGAATACTGGATGAATCGGCTGCCGGAGGTGGACTTCATCGTCATGGGGGAAGGGGAGGAGACCTTCCTGCATCTGCTGCGCGAGATTCGCGACGACCAGAAGTACCATTTCGTGTTCGGCCTCGCGTACCGCAAAGGGGACGAGGTCCGCATCAATCCGGGCCGTCCGAAGCTCGACCTGAACACGATCCCGTCTCCGCACCGGTTCCCGGAGGATCTGCCGCATCTGGGCAAGCGGGTCGTCTACTTCGAGACAAGCCGCGGCTGTCCGTTCAGCTGCCAATTCTGCCTCTCGAGCATCGAGGTCGGGGTCCGCTACTTCGATATCGAGCGAACGAAGGCGGATCTGCTGTTCCTGATCGACAACGGGGCGAAGCTGATCAAGTTCGTCGACCGCACGTTTAACATCAAGCGGGATTACGCGATGGAAATGTTCCGTTTCCTGATCGAGAATCATCGCGGCTGCGTGTTCCAGTTCGAGATTACGGCGGACATCATGCGGCCGGAGGTGCTTGACTTCCTGGCGGAGAACGCGCCGCCCGGCATTTTCCGCTTCGAGATCGGCGTCCAGTCGACCAATGATCCGACGAACGAGCTCGTGAAGCGCCGCCAGAACTTCGCCAAGCTGACCCGCACCGTGACGAAGGTGAAGGACAGCGGCAAAATCGATCAGCATCTCGATCTGATCGCCGGGTTGCCGCTCGAAGACTACGGAACCTTCCGCAAAACGTTCAATGATGTGTTCGCGCTCCGGCCGGAGGAGCTGCAGCTCGGCTTCCTCAAGATGCTGCGGGGGACCGGGCTGCGCCACGACGCGGACAAGTACGGATATGTATACATGGATCAGGCGCCCTATGAAATGCTGAGCAATGATGTGCTGCCCTTCAGCGACGTGGTACGCCTGAAGCGGCTGGAGGATGTGCTGGAGAAATATTGGAACGCGCACCGGATGGACTATACGATGGAGCATCTGATGCGGGAGGAATTCGATTCCCCGTTCGATTTCTTCCAGGCGTTCGGCGACTTCTGGGAAGAGAACGGGTGGCAGAAGATCGGGCATCAATTGGAGGATCTGTTCGTGCGCCTGCAAACCTTCCTGGACGCGCACGGCCTGCGGCGGCCGGACGTAGCGAACGGGCTGATGAAGCTGGACTACTTCCGCAATCACAAATACAAGCCGCGCAAGACATGGTGGGAGACGAGCGTGCCGAAGGAAGAAGCGGCCCGCGTCATGCGGCAGGCGGCCGAGCGGCCGGAGACCGTGTCCTCCGCCTTCGCGGCGCTCGGCTTGAGCGAGAAGGAACTGCACAAGCATGCCGTCGTCGAGCGGCTCCCCTTTGCATGGGAGGCGGATGCCGTCCAGGCGGCGGGGAGGCTGGATGTGGAGGACGCCCCGAGCTATCTGCTCGTCGTCTACCAGCAGACGGAAGACGAGAAGCCGCTGCTGTTTTCCATCGGGGCAGGTGGGCAGTAACGAGAACAATTTCGCAGCGCCGGAGGATTTGCGTCCCCGGCGTTTTTTGCAATATTATAGAATTTATAATTTTTTTGGGGGGTAAGCAGGTCTTCCGCCTCAGCGTGAATCGTGGCCGGCGCTGAAGAAGCAGAACGCTGAAGAGAAGCAGCACATTGAATTAGCAAAACAGCGCGCTATTGTGACTCTATGAAGGTGCTGTTCTATAAGTCGTTTCTACCTACATTGAGATAGTCCCCCTGCTTCTCATAGCTTGACTTGCCGAAAAGCTGCGAAAATACAGTTTTCTATTTTGACGTCTACTCTGTGACCGACATTCCTGCAAGTCCAAGGTATTTTTCGGCACTTAATTTGGGCTCGTCTCTCAGTAGAAAAAATTGATTTAAAACGCTCTGAGTGCCAAGTTTTGGTTAGGAAAATGGATAATCTCCACGCTTTCGTAAAAAAAGAGTTTCCAACGGCACTAGCGTTGCATCGAGCGGTTAGTTCATAATCTAATTTCAATTAACATCAATATATGATATATATTTACATTTGCGATGTCCGCGCTAAGTCTAAAAAAGTCGAGCTGGAAACAGACCCTACGCGTTATCCATTATATGTAAAAATCGTTTTCGTTTGTCATTACGTCACAATCAGTCTCGGTTTCATCGACTTTGTTGCCTTTTTCGGACGTCTCCCATTTCGCTTTGGTCGACCTCTAGATGTTCGAGTCGGCTTGCGGTTGAGTGCAGCGATCAAATTTTCCCATGGTTTTTCCGCATAGATGCGAATCAACTGGAGGAGGTCCCATGTCGACTTTTTACAGTCCAGTGTTAATTTAATCAGCAAACAGAGAGCATACGCGATTAAAGCAATATACATTTGGTTCCAAATCGCTTCGGCCGTATAACCGTGGGGTTTTACCAATCGAATATGCTGCTTGACCCATTTAAAAAACAACTCAATATGCCAGCGATTTCGATAAATCTCGGCAATTTGATGTGCGGATAAGTCAAATCGATTCGTTACAATTCGATAGGTACGCCCTTGGTCATCCTTAAACTCAATCAAACGCAGAACCGCTGGCAGCTCCGGCATCGTCACATCAGCATCAAGGATAAACCCATTCTGCCTTTTGGGGAGGTCTCTTTTTCTGATGATCGTTAACCGGCTCTTTTGCTTGACGCGGCAAACAAATTTAATCTTATCCTCTACCCATTTCTGAAAATGGTCGTATACCTGGTATCCTCGGTCCATCACGTAGGTCGCATCTTTATCCACTGTAAATTCCAACACGACTTCATGATCGGCTACATCTTTGGTTGAAGCGACGATCTTGTCTGGATACATCGTTTTGGAGTCCGCAACGACCAAGGAGGTGTGCATCTTCACGCCATGGCTACTTTTGGAACAATAGGACCATTTCGCGAGAATGGGAGGTAGTGTAATTCCCGATGAATCGATTAGCTTGAGTTTCCCAATACCAGGCGTAATGCCGCGTTTCCCTTTTGTAAGTTGCTTGATTCGATCAATGAGCGAGAAAAAGAGCGTCTGAAGATACTCCATAGGCAGCCGTTTCAGCTTCCGCGATAGTTGAGAAGCGCTTATGCTCTTGAGACCCAGAAGATCTTGAAATTCAGGATTAGCCGCTACATGCTCTGACATGACTTTGTATGAGTCTCGTTGCTGAAGCTGTGCCTCTACAAATAAGAGTGTCGAAGAGCCGACAAACAGCTTTTGGGCCCGGTAATCCAATGACTCGTGTCGAGTAGAATGGACATGTAACCATTTTAGGCATTGACAAATGACGTTATGATTCGGTACGTTATCCATAAGAAATCTCCTTTGTTGAGGCGTTTTATGGATAACGTTAGGGTAACTCAACAATAGGAGATTTCTTTATTTTTGTCCATGAATATAGTTCAATAAGTTACAAATATAGAGACTTATGGGATAGAAATTTTCGTAAAAAGATTGATGCAACGCTAGTGTTCCAACGGTCTGAAACCTGCACACTTTCCCTAGACACGCCTATTCGGTAAGCGAAATCCGCAAAACTGCACGATTTGTCCAGACACGTCTATTCGGTAGGCAAAACTGCACGATTTGTCCAGACACGTCTATTCGGTAGGCAAAACTGCACGATTTGTCCAGACACGTCTATTCGGTAGGCGAAATACTGCGTAAATACAGCAATTCGATATGGACGACTTCACCAGAAAGGGAATCCTGCAAACCTGCAGGAATTTCACCCGTTTCGCTACGACTTGGTGCAAAAGGGCCTAAAATGATGTAGATATGCAGCAATTTCTCGGGATGTGGAATCAGTGAGCCGAAATTCCTGTAAAATAGCAGCAATTCCCTCCACACGTTCAATCCCCAGGAGGCAACGATGCCTCCAGAAGGCGATGATGCCCCCAGGATCCGACGCGTCTCTTGGATCCCGTAAATCAGGCTGTTGAGAAAGTCCAAGGGATTTTTTAAGTGCCGTGAACCGGCCTGAGGCTTGGGGATAGGGCGGTGCCTAGCGAGCGGCGAGCGGCCGTAACCGCCGCTATCTGCGCTATCTGCGCGCTATCTGCGGTGAGGGCCGAGGCGGACGTACCCGAACAAAAGCCCGCGAAGCCCCCCTGCACATCGCAGAGGAACCTCCCGGGCTTCTTTTTCTTCGGAATCAAGCCTTATAGCGAAATCCGGCCAGTGTCCTTGCTTATTTCTTCAAATGTTCGTCGAGGAACTTGATCATCGCGTTATAGAACTCGATCCGGTTCTCCTCGTTGTTGAATCCGTGTCCTTCGTTGTCCTTCAGCATGTACTGGACATCGACGCCCCGCTTCTTCAGCGCTGATCCGATTCCGCCTGATTGACGCGCGGGTCGTTGGCTCCCTGAGCGACGAAGAGCGGCGTCTTGATGCGGTCGGCATGGAAGACCGGCGAGACGGCTTTCAGCAGGTCCTTGTCTTGCTCCGGATGGCCGACCCGTTCATAGAACATATTGCGGAACGTCTCCCAGTACGGCGGCAGCGTCTCCAGCAGCGTAAAGATATTCGAGACCCCGACATAGTCGACGGCAGCGGCATACAGATCCGGGGTGAAGGTAATGCCGGCCAAGGTCGCGTATCCGCCGAAGGATGCGCCGTAGATGCCGATGCGATCCGGATCGGCGATGCCTTGCTTGATGGCCCACTGCACGCCATCGGTAATATCATTTTGAATGTTCCGTCCCCACTGCTTGTTGCCGGCATTCAGGAATTCCTTGCCATAGCCCGTAGACGAGCGGAAGTTCACCTGCAGGACCGCATAGCCGCGGTTCGCCAGCAACTGCACCTCCGGATTGAAGCCCCACATGTCCCGCGCCCATGGCCCGCCATGCGGATTGACGATAAGCGGCAAGTCCTCCGGCTTCTTGTTCTTCGGCAGCGTCAAATATCCGTGAATCGTCAGACCGTCCCGGCTCTGATAAGAGATCGGATGCATATCGGCCATCAGCTCCGGCTTCAGCCACGGGCTCAGATTGGCCAGCTCCGTCAACTGATCGGTCGTGGAATCGTAATAGTAATACCGGCCGTAGGTCTTGTCATTCGACACACTGACGATGAACTTGTTCATGTCCTGGTTGTAATCGTTAATGCCGATTTCGCTTTCGCTCACCTTCAGCTTCGCCATCAGCTTGCGGTACAGCCCTTCGAATTCGCTATCGAAAAAATGCAGATGAGCCTTGTCTGTCACATAAGCCGCATAGAGCAGACGGTCCCGCTTCGAATCATACATCGCGTTCGCAATATCGACTTCGGGATGCTCGAAGAGCACCTTCTCGTTCGCTTGCAGATCGAAGCGCACGAGGGCCGCCTTATCCCGTCCTTGATTGGATACGGCGAGGACCGATTGATTATCCTGCGTAAAGCCAAGCAGGCTCACTTCGTCTCCGGCATTCAGCTTCAGGAAGGAGCGGAATTCCTCCTTATCCGAATCGCGGTACATAATTTCGCCCACGACCCCGTCCGATACGACGGCCATCCGGATATTGCCGTTGCGATCCGCGAGCCAGCCCTGGACGTTGCCCGGATTTTTGGCGACGAGCTGAAGCGCGCCTGTCTTGATGTTCAGCTTGTAGACATCGAAGACGGTTTTATTCTCTTTGTTCAAGGTGACGAGAATCTCGTCCTTGACTCCCGACAGCAGGCTGACCAGGCCGGCCTGCACCCCGGAATACGGGGTCAGGTCCTTCTCCTGCGCTCCATTGAAGCTGGACGAGTAGATGTGGAAGTTTTCATCCCCGCCGTTATCTTTGACATACAAGAGCGTGTCGCCTTTCCAGAAAAAGCCCGCGATATCCCGATCCTTGGAGCTGGTGACCCGCTCCGGCTCGCCGCTGCCTCCCATGTTCTTCACGAATACGTTGGCCCGGTTCTCCCACGGCGCCATAAACGTCAAATAATTGCCGTCCGAAGAGATCTGGTAGGCGAGGCTGCCCGGATTGCGCATGAAGTCCTCGACCGGGATCGGAGCGACGCCCTTATCGTCGATCGAGGCTAAGCGCAGCTTCTTCACGTTGTCCAGCGCTGCGGCCGCTTCTCTTAAGCTAATCGCCTCGTCGGCACGGAGGCTGCCGTCGCGATAGCCGTGCAGAAGACCGAGCGATTTTGCCTGCTCCGCATAGCCGGACAGGCTGCTCTCTCCGCTGTCTTGCCCGAAGGAGCGAACCAGAATGCGGGCGGCCTCGCCGCGCGTAATCGCCTCATCCGGGGATGCGAGCCCGGAGCCAGCCCTCCTCCTGCGCGACCTTCATCGGATCAACGCCATGCTTGTACGTGAGCGCCGCCACCGCATAGCGGATGAAATCATTGGCCGTGACCTTGGCAGTCAAATCGGCCTTGGCATCGACGGCTCCTGCCGTGACGAGCGAATTCACGCCATGTTCATACCAAGGCTCGGCGGAGCCTTTCTCTGCTCCCATGACGGTCAACGGCATGGAGCATGCCATGACTGCGGCCAGCACAGCCGCTACAATTTTTTTCTTCAACTTGACCCTTCCCCCTTCATGACTATGGAAGACATGCGAACATGCCGCTTTTCTCTTCCATGTTCCAGCGGCTTTCCTCCTTCAACGTCAGGCGGGCGTTAGCGCGGCAGCGATTATGTAGTATGGGCTTGACGGCCGATGTTCCGATATCCGCATGCGTCAATGCCCGCAATGAGTACCTTCTTTCTTCTATTATAGCCATCACACCGACCTAGGCGTTGTCAGACTGGGCCGCTCTTCTTAGTAATACGGGCGACCGGAAGAAAAGTTGGGGAAAATTTTTCCCTTGCGTGGAACAGCAGCAGCACCGAGCCGTCTGGCCCGGTGCTCCGCATCCTTATTGCACCGCGATATAAATATCCACCTGTGCGTCTTCCGGATTGGCGCTCCGCTCGTCGTAGCGCTCGAAATCTCCGGTGAACGTGCGCGTCATCCCCGAGGATGCGGCCCATTTCCAGATAGCTGCCCATGCTTGCGGCACGACCTTGGTCACAGGACCGCGTTCCGTTGTAAATACCGCATACTTCGCCGCGGGAACGGTGACCGCCGCGATACCTTCCGGCAGCGCCGCATCGGTAATGACGCTCGTGCCGATCAGCATCGAATAATCTCCGGACGCCCCGTTCTCATAGTCATGATAACAGCCGTAGACGACGCCGGGCTCGGCGGCATTCGGAATGCGCGCCAGCAGGCCCTCCTCCCAGAATCGCTCCCACATCTGCGGAATGACCGCTTCCGGCGTGTATTCGAGCATATTCGAGGTACGGGCCGAGATGCCGGCCAGCATCATCTCTCCGCGCTCGATGATTTTGACCGGCTGCAGCTTCGGAATCGCTGAATCTGCTTGATCAGCCCATCGCTTTAGCGTCGGAAGATAGTTCTTCAGCATTGCTCGCGCAGCTTGCTCTTCCATCCCGTTCTCGACCACGAAGGGGACGCACACCTCGATCATCTCTTCCATCGTTATATCCGGCTGCTTGAAGGCTCCCCCTTCGTAGCAATAGATGCAGTAATCCTGCACTTTGCCGTTCTCCTTGTCCGTTCCAAGCTGTTCCTCGCTGTGCAGCGGCATTCCGCAGCTTTGGCATTCGCGTTGCATCGTTTGTTCCATGAACAGTCACCCCTCATTCTGTGATGGCTTTAGTATACGCCATGGAACTTGACAACCCTGTGTCAGGTTTGGACGGAAGAGATAAGATAATCGACCATAGAACATGGTAAAATAAATGACAGGTAACGATACGGCGTAGGATGAGAACGAAGGAAGAAGGAGGAGCCATGCTTCAGAAATTTGGATTTTCCCAATATGAAAGCAAAGTATACGAGGCGCTCGTCTCCAGCGGCGAACCGATGGATGCGACGACGGTCGTGAAATATTCGGGCGTCCCCAAAGCGAAAATCTATGAGGTGCTGGCCCGGCTTATCGACAAGGGCGTCGCGTCCGACACCATCTCCGGCAAGAAGAAGCTGTATGCGGCGCTGCCGCTGGAGGCCGTCATCGACAAGCTGGCCCAGGAATTCGAGAACAGCATTGCCCAGCTCCGGCGAAGCAGCGAACGCAGGGCGCATGTCGACGATCAGGTGTGGACCATCAAATCGGACACGAGCATTCAAGCTTACGGCAAGCATCTGATCGAGGGAGCGGAGCGATCGATTCTGATCTCGATGTGGAAGGACGACTTCGCGGCCTATGTGCCGCTGTTGGAACGGAAGGAGCGGGAGGGGGTCCGCGTCGAGGCGATGGTGACCGGGTACCATGTGCCGCAGGCCCGGCTGTCGAAGCTGCATACCCTTACGCCGACGGACGAGCATCAGCGGCTGGAGCGGTTCGCGATCATCGTCGTCGACGGCGAGAGGCTGATGTTCGGCGGACTCGACCACGGGAACTGGCAGGCGATGCATACGGGCGCGCAGCCGTTCGTCACCTTCTTCACGGAGTTTTTCTATCATGATGTCGCGCTGGCGGCCATCTCGCAAAAATATTATGACGAGCTGATGCAGGACGAGGAGATGAAGGCCCTGCTGATGCAGCTTCGTTATTAGAATCGCAAACACTCTTGCACGGCGCTGCCGCTGCGGGAGTGTTTTTATGTTGCGTTCCATACGGGCCTTATCCCTTCTGCTCAGATAAGCGGATCATGATATAATGGAATTATTTGACGATAGGATAGCTCAAAACTAATGATTTCAATTTTTAGGAGTAATCGAATGACCCGGATATGGAATCTAAAATGGAACTTACGGTTGAAGATGATTGTGCTCATCAGCCTCTTGATTATTGGAATCTGCGCGATTTTCGGGGTGTTTCTGGAACGTTTTATATGGAAGCTGGCCGAGGATCAGACCGGAAAAAGAGCGTTGAATCTGGCGCAAAGCGTCGCGAATATCCCGGAAATCCAAAGAGCTTTCCGCTTGGACAGCCCCTCCGCGGTGATTCAACCGATCGTGCAGCGGATTCAGCGGGAGACGGGCGCGGAATTTATTGTGGTCGGGGATACGCAGGAAATCCGGCAATCCCATCCCAACTCGAGCATTATCGGAGCGAAAATGGTCGGCAGCGATAATGACAGGGCCTTGCGTCATGGCGAGTCGTACGTCTCGAAGAAGGAAGGAACGCTCGGGTTGTCGATTCGGGGGAAGGTGCCCATTTTCGATGAAGGCCAGATCGTAGGGGTCGTCTCGGTCGGGTTTCTCAATAATGATGTGCACCGCATCGTGGCGGACCAGAGCAAATCCCTCTGGCTGACCTTGAGTCTCATTATTCTGTTCGGCATCGCGGGGGCTGTCTTCACTGCTTCTTATATCAAAAAATTATTGCATAATATGGAGCCCGAGGAGATCTCTCATCTGTATCTTCAGAAGGAAGCGATTCTGCAGTCCACGCATGAAGGCATTATCGCGGTGGATAATGAGGGGGCCATTACCGCGATGAATAAAGCGGCCAAGGAGATTTTGTTCACGGATTTGGCGCGGCAGCAAAAAAATTATGCGGGCGCATCCATTCAACAGATTGTTCCTTCCTTGAACCGGGATGCGCATGGCAAGCAGACAAGCCGCTCGGTGAACCGGGAAATGGTGCTGGGCGAAGATGTCGTGCTCGTCAACCGGACGCCCATTGTCCGTCAAAATGCAGTAACGGGGAGCGTCTATACGTTCCGCAAAAAGACGGAGCTGGAGACGGTGACGGAGGAGCTGTCCCGCATTAAGCAATACGCGAATGCGCAGCGGGCGCAGACGCATGAGTACTCCAACAAGCTGCATATCATCCTGGGGCTGGTGCAGAGCCGGCGGCATAAGGAAGCGATCGATTTTATTAAAAAGGAAAGCAATATGCAGCAGGCCAGGTTAACGTTTTTATCGGAAAAGGTAGCGGCCCCTCTGCTTCAGGCCTTATTTCAGGGAAAGTTCAATCAAGCCAATGAGCTCGGCATCTCCATGGTCATCCATCCGGACAGCCGCTTGGAATGTTCCTTAACAGAGGAGAAGCAGGATGCGCTGTTAACCGCGCTCGGCAACGTCATCGAAAATGCGCTGGAGGCGGTCAAGCAGAAGGAGGACGGCCAGCGTAAGGTGGCCATCTTTTTTACGGATATCGGGGACGATTGCATTTTTGAAATTGAAGATTCCGGTCCGGGGGTGGCCGAGACGGATATCCCCCGCCTTTTTGAACAAGGATTTTCAACGAAGCAGGGCAGCCATCGGGGCACGGGCCTGGCGCTCTCGAAGCTGATGCTCAATGGCGTTGGCGGCGAGATTTGGTTAGAAGCCGGGGAAGGGGAGCTCGGAGAAGCTTGTTTTATGATCATGATGCCAAAAGATGAAAGGGGATCGCATTGAAGGACTTGTTTTCGGTGCTGATTATCGAGGATGACTTTCGAGTAGCGGATATTCATCGGCAATATGTCGAAAAAACAGCCGGCTTTGCCGTTCCAGACGTCGCCAAGAGCCGTAAAGAAGCGCTGGAATATATGGAAAGCGGCGAAACGGTTCCGGATCTTATCCTGTTGGATGTCTATATCCCGGACGTGGAAGGGATGAACCTGTTGTGGGAGCTTCGCCAGTCCAGTCATGACACCGATATCATTATCGTCACGGCGGAGAAGGAAGCCAGGTCGGTTCAGGAAGCGCTTCGCGCCGGCGTGTTCGATTATATCGTCAAGCCGGTAGACGAGGAACGCTTCAGCCTTACCTTGACAAAATATAAGGAATACCGGAGCATGCTGCGCTCCACCAAAGAAATGGAGCAGAGCGACATCGACGCTGTATTCGGCCTGCATCGCGCTTCGGGCTCTTCCGTCAGGGCGGATGCGGTGCTCCCGAAGGGGATCGACTCGATCACGCTGGACAAGATTCACCGCGTCTTCACGCACAAGGAGATCGGGGGGATTACGGCTGTTGAATTAAGCGCCGAGCTCGGCATCAGCCGTTCCACGGCGCGGCGTTATTTAGAATATTTAGTGTCCTTGAAGATGGTACAGACAAAGCTCATCTATGGCACGGTAGGAAGGCCGGAACGAAAATATATCCTCTGTGAAACTTATGAACAAAATCGATAAAATGAAAAATATTGTTCTTATGGCTGCAATATTTATCGTCCGCTTTATCCGTGATAAATTTCATACTAATCTGAACGGATGTTTTGTTTACCGCGAATTGTAAACGCATTCATCCATTTCGGAATGGCAAGTAACGCCGCGATCACGGAAAGGGGATGTCATATTGAGTCTGAGCTTGATTGGTCTGATTACGATTTTAATTATTGTCGCCTTGCTTATCAGCGGCAAAGTGACCCCGATTGTTGCCATGGTCATACCACCGATACTTGGCGCATTACTCGCGGGGTATAGTTTTACGGAAATCGGCGGCTTTTTTGGAAACGGCGTCAGCTCGGTTATCCAGGTTGCGATTATGTTTATTTTCGCGATTATCTTTTTCGGCATTATGCAGGATGTGGGACTCTTTGATCCATTAATCAATAAAATGGTCGCTTTTTCGCGCGGAAGCATCATTACGGTAAGTGTCGGAACGGTTTTGGTGGCCGCGATTGCCCATTTGGACGGCTCGGGCGCCTCGACCTTTTTAATTACGATTCCCGCGCTGCTGCCCGTGTATAAACGCTTGCACATGAATCCTTATCTGCTGCTCCTCTTGGTCGGGGGAAGCGCCAGCATTATGAATATGATTCCGTGGGCGGGCCCGCTGGGCCGAACGGCTACCGTCCTGGAAGCGGATGTCACGGAATTATGGCAGCCGCTCATTCCGATCCAGATCATCGGCATGGTGCTCATGCTTGGATTGGCCGTACTTCTCGGCATCCGGGAGAAGCGAAGAATCATCCGAAAGTATGGCTCGTTGGAGGTGGCGGCTGCGCTTGAAGCGACCGCGGCCGCGCCGGATGCTTCCGCTTCCGTCCAGACCGGGCAGGCGAACGGCCTCGCCCGCCCCGGCTTGCTGTGGGTCAACGCTTGCCTGGCTATCGCGGTCGTTGGCGTGCTCGTGGCCGGAATTATCCCGGCGGGCCTCGCCTTCATGATTGGGGTAAGCATCGCCCTGCCGCTTAACTTCTTCAAGGTGAATGATCAGCTGGAACGGCTGCGCGCCCATGCGCCCAATGCGCTCACGATGGCCTCGATTATTCTTGCGGCCGGTTTATTTTTGGGCATCCTGAACGGAACCGGCATGCTCACGGCCATTGCCAATGACGCCGTGACGATACTCCCGGTAAGCATTGCGCCTTACCTGCATATTATCGTCGGCTTGTTGGGCGTGCCGTTCGATTTAATTTTGAGCACGGATGCGTACTACTTCGCCCTCCTGCCCGTCGTCGATCAGATTGCTTCCGGCTTCGGCGTCGCTTCGCTGTCCACGGCGTACGCGATGGTGATCGGCAATATCGTCGGCACGTTCGTGAGCCCGCTGTCCCCGGCCCTGTGGCTGGCGCTGGGGCTAGCGGGCCTGGAGATGGGCCGCCATATCCGCTATTCGCTGTTCTGGATATGGGGCATCAGTATGGTTCTTGTCGTTATTGCTCTATTTATAGGAATTATTTAAAGATGAATAGCAGGACTTAATTGTTACTTGTCCATGGACCTTGATTGGCTTGGCGCCGGTCAAGGTTTTTGTTTTGGGCTCCCTCAATCCCCAACAGGCAAACCCGCAAGCATTTTCGCTATGTTGTGAAAAAAATCGTCCACAGGTTTCATTCCCAATCCCACAACATCAAGATGATCCCAGGAATCCATGAGGCCCATATAGTTCCATTTTCCGCGCTGCGGCTTTCCGCGATAAGTCACGATTTGATCGGTTGAACCGTTTTTCGGCCCGTTCATGGAAATCGTGTTGATCAGACCATCATTCGGCCACCATGTCCGATCGATGGTGACGTGCCCCGGGGCATGATAGGTAAAGGAGCCGACAAAAAAGCTGGACGGCAATAAAAACGGATTCATGAACGTTTTCGGCACATGCCATCCCAATAGCGGCACCCGATAGGATTTGTTGGCCGCGATCGAGAAGTAGTAGACGCGGGGCTGCGCCTGTACCCGCTCGTTCAATGCTTTGGCCCCGTCAGGGCTTAAATCCCACTGCGAGCTGTCCTTCGATAGCGTCCAGAATTCGCTGTTTAGGACGCGTTTGGAATAACGGAGCCATGATTCATCGGGCAATCGCTTCAGCCCCCATTGATCCAATTTGAAATCATATAAGGGCTGCTCAAAATTACCGACGGCTGCGGCAACCACGCCTATCAACTGGTGGGTATAGGGAGCGACTCCTTCGACGAAATGCGTGAAGCTGGTGCCGTCATGGGGCGTGGCGATGGACACGAGACTGCTTACATGCTCCAGCGGCCGATCGCTAAATAATGGCGATAGCTCAGATGCAGCGGTAACATCGCGTTCGGCGGCGTCTCCGTTCTCCAGCAGATGGACCAGTATCCGTGCGGTTTGTCCCCCCATGCTATGGCCGATCAGATGAATCTTCTTCGGCTGTCCCGTCTCCGGATCGATCTCTCCCCACTCCGGATACAGACCTTCATACGTCCGTCCATATCGCGAATGACCGTACATTTCCGAGTGGGCTTTGCCGTAATCCACGGTTCCTCCCTTAATCTGCGCAAATAACTCGCAGGCCCGATCCCAATTGCTCGATACCGTTCCTACCGTGGCCGTGAATACGGAATATCCGTCTTTACGCAGCTTCTCTTGGATATCGCCGAATCCGCCCCAGTATTTAAAACCAAACATCTCGTCTCTACCCCAGCCTCCAAAGCCATGGACGAGCACGATGGGGTAATCATTGTTGGCATGTGTGGCCTGTGCGCGGGCAGACGGCAAGCCAACATGACAAATAATAGAGTAGAAAAGAAGAAAGAAGAGCGCCACATAAAGTGACCGTTTGCGGTTCATAAACAGCCTCCTTCGCATTGTAATCGCTTTCAACGAGCTTGTTGTCAAATTTCTGTCTCATTTTCTGCTGCACTGGTGCTGCACTGCTGCTGGATTCAGGAAGAAGAAATGGTACTCCTGGTGCGAGTATGCATGGCGGGTCGGTGTAACGTGGTGTAGCGGCAACTATGGTTATGTTCTACATACATATTTACCATATAAACCTATTGTTTACAACTATATTTAAATAAAACTTGACTGCTTCCGCTATACTCCCGGCACAGCCGTGTTTTCATTCGAATCTTAGCTTAACGCAGCCCGCATCTTGGTACAAGGTGGGGGTTATTTGGCGCAAACCTTATACAAAGCACTTGAAATCATATATGATATTATTTATGATTATCATATGAAAACGACAAAACCAAGTGTAAATAAGAAACAGTTAGCTTATGATTACATTCGCTCGCAAATTGTGAACGGCGTGTTCGGATCCGGCTATCGCATCGTGATTGATCAGATTGCCAAGGAGCTTAAACTTAGCATTATTCCCGTCCGGGAAGCGATTCGCCAGCTTGAAGCCGATGGCTTAATCCAATACAAGCCATACAGCGGCGCGATAGTCAGTAAAATCAACGAAGAAGAATATATGGAGACATTGGCCGTATTGGCAGTGCTTGAAGGATATGCGACTTCACTCAGTGCCAATCGAATGAACCCGGATGACATTCGGCTTCTGGAACAGATTAACCACAGCATGAGCGATGCATTGTATGAATTTGAGTTTGAACAATTCAGTGAATTGAATCGTAAATTCCATGATGTCCTTATCGACAATTGCGAGAATAAGTATTTGAAGGAACAAATACGTGATTGCTGGGATCGCCTCGGTCGAGTCCGCAAATCCGGTTTTCCCTTTATGCCCAAACGTGCCAAGGAATCAATAAAAGAACATGAACAGATGATCGCGATGATCAAGGAACAGAACCTTGATGAACAATTCGTGCGGCAGCATAAGCTCAATACCGTCAAAGCTTTTAAGGAGCGTACAGATTCGGATATCGTACTGGATACGTAGCCGCAGGACCTTTTGGGGTGCTTAATCAGCACTCCTTTTTTGCTATCAGGAGCAAATATTCGGATCGGTATGGAAGCCTGCGAGATTAAGCATTGCATGCTAAAGAGATATATGATCAATTGGATATATAATATATTAAAATATAAAATAAAATATAGTTTATAAGTTGAAATCATATATGATTTATTGTAAAATGAACTCATTCTAACGTATGGGAGGTTTTGGAATGGACGATAAAGCTTTTCGAAGGGCCATGGGCAAGTTTGCCACGGGCGTTACCGTCATCACGGCATGCTTGCAAGGGGAAGTTCACGGCATGACTGCAAACGCTTTCGTCTCGGTGCTTTGGATCCTAGGTTGATTTTGGTGTCGATAAGCAAGAATGCCAAAATGCTTGAAACGATGAAAGAATCCGGAGCATTTGCCGTTAGTGTCCTGAGTCAGGAACAGAAAGAAATGTCGGTATATTTTGCGGGTCAGGCGAAAGAGCGGCGGGAAATCGAATTTACGTGGGTGAACGACATGCCCGTCCTGCCCCATTCTCTTGCGGCGCTTGTCTGCGACGTGTATGATGCGCATGCCGCCGGCGACCACACTTTATTTATCGGGAAGGTTAATCATATAACGACACATGAGCTTGAACCCTTATTATTTTTTGGCGGCAACTATCGAATGCTGCAGGCCTCATCGCTCTAAACTCAATGGCCGCCCCACCTTTGTAAGACTCCCTCATCTAGAAATACCGCCACAACCACAGCTTTGTTCAGCTTCTTACGTATCAACCGCAATCTACCAATAAGCTTATACTATCGGGAGGCTGCTAACTTCCAGAGATATGCGCCCGGATGATGAGATATTGATGTCGAGAAAAGTATCCGCTTGCAATTCGGAATATGGGAGGATTTCTATGAAGAAGAGTTGGTCCATATTCATCAGCTTGCTGCTTGTATTCGTTCTGTCAGGCTGCGGGGGAGGGGATGCCAGCCGGACATCTTCGGCAGACGCTTCGCCATCGCATTCCTCGGCCAACAGTGCAGACACGATTAAAATCGGCGGTCTGTTCTCCGTGTCGGGAGGAGCCTCCACCCTTGGCAAGCCTCAGATGGATACACTCAAAATGCTAGTGGAAGAAGCCAATGCGTCCGGAGGCATCGGCGGCAGAATGATCGAGCTGTATACGTATGATGATAAGTCGGATCAGAACGAAGCCGTCCTGAATATGAAGAAATTGCTGGAGCAGGACAACGTGTCGGTTGTGATCGGGGGCACCATATCCGGCAATGCGCTGGCCATCATTCCCCTCGCGGAAAAGGCAAAGGTTCCCCTCATCGCCGTAGCAGCGAGCAAAAACATTAATGTCCCGACGAAACCGTTTGTCTTCAAAACAGCCCAGGGTGACGATCTGGTCGTCCCGCGTGTCATTCAATATGCCAAAGAACATAACCTGACCAAGATTGCCTGGATCAATGTGGACAATTCCTTCGGTTCCAGCGCGCATGAAGAATTCAAGAATATGGCGTCTGAGGCAGGAATTACGATTGTCATCGAAGATGTGTTTGAACCTACAGTGAACGATGCGAAGCCGATGCTGACACGTGTGAAGAATGCCAAGCCGCAAGCCATCATCATCTGGGGCACAGCGCAGGAGTCGGCCATCGTAACGAAGAACGTGCGTGAGCTGGGGATTGACTTGCCTATTATTGAGTCCCACGGCATTGCGAATTCCCAATTCATTGAGCTTGCGGGCGATGCTGCAGAAGGCGTCGTGTTTCCGGCAGGCAGCCTGCTCGTCTCCAGTCAGCTAGCGGATGACAATGCACAGAAGAACGTGCTGGAGCAGTATAAGAAGCAGTTTGAAGACAAATTCGGGTATGAAACGAGCACCTTTGGCGGTCATGTCTGGGATGCGTTTGAAATGATTAAGCGAGCGGCGGAGACGGCAGGCACGGACCCGGTTGCACTGCGGGATGAATTGGAAAGCGGGACGAAGGACCTTGTAGGTGTGAGCGGAGTCTTTACCATGTCGGCCAATAACCATAATGGACTGAAGCCGGATGCGCTGTCGATGATCGAGATTAAAGATAAGAAATGGAAATTGACAAAGTAGGGGACGAACATGATTTGGGGGAGGACATGACGAATGGGGTTCCATGAGCAAATCATTCAATTAATCATTTCGGGATTAACGATTGGCAGTATCTATGCGTTAATCGCGACAGGGTTCGTCATTACGTACAACATTACGGGTGTATTGAATTTTGCTCAAGGGGAGTTTGCCATGCTCGGGGCCATGATCGCCATTTCGCTCGTTGCTGCAGGGCTCTCCTACATGCCGGCCTTTATCATGGCCATTCTGATCGTGCTGGTTAGCGGCGCGCTGTTCGAGCGGGCAGCGATTCATCCGGCCAGACTTGCCAAGGGCTCGGCCATGATTATTATTACGATCGGCGTTGCGATTGCCGTCCGCGGGATTGCGCTCCTCATCTGGGGGACCGATCCGAAGATGCTGCCTCCTTTTACTCCGGGTGAACCGTTCAACCTGTTCGGGGCCGTCGTTCAGTTACAGAGTCTCTGGGCCATCGGGGTAGCCATGCTTAGCTTAATTGCGATGTATGTTTTCTTTAAGCGAACATTTATGGGCAAGGCGGTAACCGCCTGTGTAATCAATCGCTTTGCAGCCCGGTTAATGGGAATCAAGCCGGAGAAGATGTCGCTGTTGTCGATCAGCGCAAGCGCCGCGCTCGGAGCGATCGGCGGCATTATTATCGCCCCTATCTCCGGCGCCTCTTACGAGATGGGCCTCATGCTCGGGATGAAGGCGTTCATCGCCGCTGTGATCGGCGGACTGACGAACGCTCCGGCAGCGATTGTCGGCGCCTTGATCGTCGGTCTGCTTGAAGCGTTCACGGAGGGATTGTGGTCCAGCGGTTACAAGGACCTCGTCATTTTTGGGGTGTTGCTGCTCGTCTTGTTCTTTTTGCCTAACGGCCTGTTTGCCAAAATATCAGGTAAGCGAGTATAGGAGGCCTTCATGATCAAATCAGGAACAGGTGATGTATATAATCGGAGTTTGACGGGAATTGCCGCTGTTGCCTTGTTGCTGGCAATCATTCCGCTCTTCTCTCCGTCAGCCTATATTCTAAGCACTTTGGTCATCATCGGGCTTTATGCTTTGGTGGGCACGGGTCTCGGCATGCTGATGGGGTATGCAGGTCAAATATCGTTGAGTCACGCCGCGTTTTATGGAGTCGGCGCTTATTCATCTGCTTTCGTTACGGTAAAGCTGGGCATGCCGCCGCTGGCAGGCATGGCGGTCGGCATAGTGCTGGCAGCGCTCATTGCTTATATCGTCGGCATCCCTACACTCCGGTTAACCGGTCATTACTTGGCGCTCGCCACGCTCGGGTTCGGAATGATTATGTTTGCCTTGTTCAAGCAGCTCAAGGGGATCACCGGAGGGCTGGACGGGTTTCTTAATATACCGTCATTATCCCTATTCGGTCTAAGGATTGATACGGACGTTCAATATTATTACGTCGTATGGTGCTTGGCGCTTCTCGGTATTCTGGCTGCCCGGAACATGATTCATTCCCGTGTCGGCCGCGCACTGCGCTCGATTGAGAGCAGCGAAATTGCATCCGCCTCGATTGGCATTGATACCCAAAAATACAAATTGCAAGTGTTTGTGATGAGTGCCGTTTTTGCCTCGATTGCCGGAAGCGTATATGCCCATTATATTTCGTTTATTAACCCGATGCTCTTTCATTCCAACGCATCTATCCAATTTCTGATCATGTCGGTTCTGGGAGGAGGGACAAGCATATGGGGCGGGTTTGTTGGCGCGCTCGCTTATGTAACGCTCGGCGAAGCGTTGAAGGATATCATGCCGTTCGTCCTGCCGAACGTCAGCGATGAATTCAACATTATATTTTTCGGAATGCTCCTTGTTGCGATATTAATCTACCTGCCTGACGGGTTGGCGCCTGTGATTGGGAAGCTGGCGAGGAAGCTGAGACCGGCAGCGAAGCAGGAAGTCGAACGAGACCATCTGGCGGGTTCTTCGGGAGGTGAGAGCGGACATGGCAACGCGAGCGCCCCTTCTTCGGATGTGTAAGGTAACGAAATGGTTCGGTGGAGTCGCCGCGGTCGAAGCGGTTTCCTTTGATGTGTATCCAGGGCAAATCACGGCGGTCATTGGCCCGAACGGTGCGGGCAAGACGACCCTGTTCAATTTGATTACGGCCATTCTCCCGCTGACAAGCGGCCGCATCTTTTTGGAGAATACCGAGATTACCGGGATGAAAGCTCCGCAAATTGCGAGGTTAGGAATAACGAGAACATTTCAGAACCTGCAAATCTTCGGGAATATGTCCGTTGTCGAAAATGTGATGACAGGCGCGCACACGCAGCTCAAGACGGGGATGATACGGTCGGCATTCCGGCCGCCTGCGGTAAGCCGCGAGGAACGAAGGGCACATGATAATGCGCTGAAGCTATTGGAGAATGTGGGATTGGTTGAATATGCCTATGAAGAAGCAGACAAGCTCCCTTACGGCAATCAACGGCTTCTTGAAATCGCCCGGGCTGCGGCATCGGCCCCCAAGCTGATATTGCTTGATGAACCGATGGCTGGCTTAAATCCGCAAGAATCCAAGAAGCTGGTAACCACAATCGAACGAATGCAGGCGGAGGGGATGACATTTCTGTTCGTTGAGCATGACATGGACACCGTGATGTCGATGGCGGATCATATCGTTGTGCTTGATTTTGGCAAGAAGATTGCGGAAGGCACGCCGGAAGAAATCTACAATAACCCTGCGGTTATAGCCGCTTATTTGGGAGATGAGGAGATCGCGCTCTAATGCTGGAAGTAACGGGCTTGCATACGTATTACGGCCATTTACATGCTCTTAAAGGGATTTCATTCACCGTAAGGAAGGGAGAACTGCTGGCCATCGTCGGATCGAATGGAGCCGGAAAGAGCACGCTGTTGGGGACCTTGGCAGGAATGCTCCAACCAAGGGCAGGGAGGATGATGTTCGAAGGGGCTGATATTACGCGGCTCTCTGTGGAGCAGGTTGTCGCGAAGGGGATTTGTCTCGTGCCTGAACGGCGGCAAATCTTTGACTCTCTGTCTGTAAAGGACAATCTGTTGCTAGGCGCTTATCACCGCAGAAGGAAGGACAAGCGCCGAATCCAGCAAGACTATGATCAGGTGCTTGAGTTGTTCCCGAAGCTGAAGACGATGCTGTCGCGTCCGGGAGGCTTGTTGAGCGGCGGCGAACAGCAGATGCTGGCGATTGGCCGAGGCTTAATGTCCCGCCCTGCTGTCATGTTGCTGGACGAACCCTCGCTTGGACTTGCGCCGCTGATCGTCACAGATATGATGAACATTTTTGTACAGCTCAAGCAAGAAATCGGGACGACGATCATTCTCGTCGAACAAAATGTGAAGGCAGCGCTAGGCGTTGCAGATTATGCGTGCGTCATTGAGCGGGGAGAGATCGCATTGCATGGAGCAGCGGCGGAGATCATGGATCACCCCGATGTTCGACACGCGTATTTCGGCAAAAGCATGGCAGCGGAAGCGGAAACCATCCCAATACAGAACGAAAGGATGTTGGCAAAATGATCAACGCAAAAGAAATGAAACAACGATTGAGAGGTTCGATCTCGCCGATTGTAACTCCGTTTGACAGCAACAATCAAGTGGATTTGCAGGCGATGAGCGGCTTGATTGAATGGCATCTCGAATCCGGTTCTCATGGAATTTCGGTTACCGGAACGACCGGAGAGCCAAGCTCGCTCACGCTTGCGGAACGCGAGATGATTATGGAGCATGTCATTCGTACGGTCAATCAACGCGTTCCTATTGTTCCGGGCACGGGATCAACGAATCATGAGGAAGCGCTGCACTTGACGAAGCGTGCTCAAGAGATGGGGGCAGATGCGGCGCTTGTCATCGTGCCGTATTATAATCGTCCGAACCAGCAAGCATTATATCAACATTTCAGAACGATTGCCGATTCCGTGGATATTCCGATCATTCTGTATAATATCCCGGGCCGAACAGGCGTGAATTTGGAGGTAAGCACACTGGCCCGCCTGGTAGAAGATTGCAATAATATTGTCGGAATCAAAGAGTCCAACAAAGATTTCGAACATGTGAACCGGGTTCTCCATCGCTGCGGAAGGGATTTCCTGCTGTATTCAGGGATTGAGTTGTTGTGTTACCCGATGCTGGCGATCGGCGGGGCAGGCCACGTTGCCGCCACAGCGAACGTAGCGCCGAAGGAAGTCGCCGAGCTGTATAACCGCTGGACTGCCGGGGATGTTGAAGGCGCGGTGGAGCTTCATTACCATTTGCTGACGCTGAATGATGTTCTATTCAAGGATACGAATCCGGTACCGGTCAAGACGGCATTGGGCATGATGGGGAAAATCAATCCGGCCGTCCGGCTTCCGCTCGGACCGCCATCCGAAGCTCTTCGCCAGGAAATCGAGGACACGCTGGTTCAATACAGGATGTTAACCAAGCAAATGAATGCGTCTTCAGAATGAGAGACTCGGAGAGGAAGGAGAGAAGACATGAAGCAGTCACACACTCATATCGGCAACGTATTGCATTATATTAACGGCCAATTCGTAGAGAGCGTGTCTGGCCGCGCATTCAGCAACCTCAATCCGTTCAACAATGAGCCGATCAATGAAGTGGCGGAAGGATTCGCCGAGGATATCGGTCTTGCTGTCGCGGCAGCGCGCCAAGCGTTCGATGAAGGGCCATGGCGGACGATGCGCGTCAACGAACGAATGAAATATATCATCAAAATTGCCGAGCTGATAGAGAAATATGCGGAAGAACTCTCGTACCTGGAATCGCTGGATAGCGGCTTGCCGATTGCCCAGACGAAGAAGCAGGCCGAACGCGCGGCTGCCAATTTCCGCTTCTATGCAGAGATGGTCAAGACGCGTCTTGTCGGCGAATCGTATCAAGTGGACAACTCGTTTATCAACTATACGATTCATAAGCCGGTCGGTGTAGCGGGTTTGATTACACCGTGGAATGCGCCGTTCATGCTGGCCACCTGGAAAGTGGCTCCAACCCTCGCGACCGGAAATACTTGTGTCTTGAAGCCGGCCGAGTGGTCTCCGCTTACGGCGAACAAGCTGGCCGAGATTATTCATGAAGCCGGGTTGCCGCCGGGCGTATTCAATGTCGTCCATGGCTATGGCGAGACTTGCGGCGCGCCGTTAGTCGCTCACCCTGACGTGCAACTGATTTCTTTCACGGGGGAGACGACGACCGGTTCGGCAATCATTAAGAACGGTTCCGATACGCTTAAGCGCGTCTCGATGGAACTGGGCGGCAAGTCCCCGGCCATCGTATTCGAGGATTCCGATCTGGATACGGCATTGGACGCGGTCGTATGGCAGATTTTCTCCTTCAACGGAGAGCGGTGCACCGCCAATTCGAGACTGCTTATTCACGAATCCATTCATGATCCGTTTGTTGACAGGCTGAAGGACAGATTGCGGAACATTATCGTCGGCGATCCGCAAGATCCGGCAACGGAGGTGGGCCCGCTGATTCACCGCGAACATTATAACCATGTCATCCGGTATATCGACACAGCGCGGAAGGAGGGAGCAGAAGTCATCTCCGCTTCGATCCCTCAGGGGCTGAGCGCAGGCAATTATGTAGCGCCTACCCTTATTCTGAATGCCAACAATCAAATGACGGTTGCCCAAGAGGAAATATTCGGCCCCGTGCTCACCGTCATTCCCTTCTCCACCGAGGAGGAAGCGATCACAATGGCCAATGATTCCAAATACGGGCTGGCCGGTTATGTATGGACGAACGATATGAAGCGCGGACACCGGATGGCACAGCAGCTTGAGTGCGGGATGGTATGGCTCAACTCCCAAAATGTGCGGGATTTGCGTACGCCATTCGGCGGGACCAAAACAAGCGGAATCGGCAGAGAAGGGGGCCATTACGGGTTCGATTTCTATACGGAAACCCAGATCATTCACGTCGCGCTTGATGAACAGCATATTCCCGCTTTCGGCAAGAAGGCAGCCAGATAGTTATCTGACAGGCAGATCGCCTGATTCGAATGAAGCCAAGGAGGTCATTCTATGCCAGCCAAGACAGTCAACAATATATTGACCGTATTGATGCAGCGAAATCCAATGTCTGGATCGACGGACAGCAAGTCCAAGGGAACGTGTCCGAGCACCCGGCGTTCCGGGGAGTGATGAGAAGTCAGGCCGCTCTGTATGATATGCAATTCGACCCTGGCAAAATCGAGATCATGACCTACGTATCTCCAACAACAGGGGAGCGGGTAGGAACATCCTTCCTCCAGCCAAGCACCAGAGAAGATCTGGAGAAGCGAAGAAACATGATACAGGAGTGGGCCAAGTTTAATGGCGGAATGATGGGACGCTCTCCTGACTACATCAATTCGGGGATGATGGCCTATGGCGCGGCAGCAGATATATTCGGGGCGCAAGATACGATGTATGCCGACAATATGCGGCAATATATTGAATATATTCGCGAAAACGACCTGTCGCTTACCCATACGTTAATTCAGCCGCAAGTGAACCGGGGAGTCCAGACTCATCAGTTGTCCGATCCTTATATCGCGGCTCGAATCGTAAGGAAGAATGACGATGGCGTGGTGATTCGCGGCGCCCGCCTGCTTGCGACCCAGGGCGGGATTACGGATGAGATTATGGTCTTTCCGTCAACGGTATTGAAGCAATCGGAAGAGGAGAATCCGTATGCGTTTGCATTCTCGATTCCGAACAACACGCCTGGATTGAAATTTATATTCCGGGAATCGTTCGATTACGGCAAATCTCATTTTGATCACCCGCTCGGTTCCCGTTTTGAAGAAATGGACGCGATCGTTGTCTTTGATGATGTGACGGTGCCATGGAATCGAATCTTTGCCCTGGGCAATACCGATATTTGCAACCGCGCATATGCGGACAGCAACGCGGCGGTTCATATGACACACCAGGTCGTCTCGAAGAATGTAGCGAAAACCGAATTCATTCTTGGCATCCTTCAGCTGATGGTGGAGACCATTAATATCGGCCAATTCCAGCATGTGCAGGAGAAAATGGCGGAAGTCATTATTGCCCTGGAAACATTGAAAGCGTTCTTGATCGCTTCGGAGGCCAACGCCAAGATCGATCGTTGGGGCGTGATGACCCCTGACTTTGGGCCTCTGAATGCCGCGCGGAACTATTTTCCGAAGATGTACCCCCGTTTTTCAGAGATTATGCAGCTTCTTGGCGCAAGCGGGCTCATGGCGCTTCCGAACGAGGCGGATTTTCAATCCGTGCTTCGGCCGGATCTGGACAAATACTTGCAGGCTGCGAATCAGGACGCGTACCATCGCGTCAAGCTGTACCGGCTGGCATGGGATGTGTGCATGAGCGCCTTTGGCAGCCGCCAAACCTTGTATGAACGGTTCTTCTTCGGCGATCCGGTAAGAATGGCCGGAGCGTTATACAATGGCTACGATAAGCAGGAATATGTCGATCGGGTCAAGGAGTTTCTGGAGCGTTCCGAGCAGCTTGTTACTCATTAATCCATTCAGGTGAGGAGGCGATAGATTTGGATTTCTCCATTATTCGAATCGGAAATGTCATTATGAATGTTACGGATCTGGAACAGTCGAGGAAATTTTATGTAGATGCATTGGGCTTCATTGAAACGGAAAGCGACGAAAACAATTTATATCTCCGCGGTCTGGAAGAGCATAACCATCACTGCTTGCATCTGATCAAAGCGGACAAGCCCGGAATCGTCGCTCTAGGCTACAAAGTCATGCGGGAAAGCGACCTGGACGCACTGGAACGGCTATTTGCGTCCCGGGGCCTTCCGACCCGATGGATACCGCAAGGGACGCTGCATGCGATGGGCCGGGCTTTGCATGTGCAGGATGTCAGCGGACTTCCGCTGCAGTTCTACGCGGAAATGGATAAGGTGGAAAGATTGCTGCAACGGTATGATCTATATACGGGCGCGCGCATTCAGCGCATTGACCATGTCAATTGCTTTGTTCCCGATGTGGCCCGGGCCTATGATTTTTTCGTCAATGAACTGGGTTTCGCTTGCTCCGAATATACGGCGCTCGAAGATGACAGTTTGTACGCAGCATGGCTGCATCGCAAACATAACGTACATGATCAAGCCTTCATGAATGGAGCGGGTCCAAGACTGCATCATATTGGCTTCTGGCTTCCGGATCCGTTGGCCCTTATTCATGCGTGCGATGTGCTGGCATCGCTTGGCTATCAGGGCAGCATTGAACGCGGACCCGGCAGGCATGGATTGTCTAATGCCTTCTTCCTCTATTTGAGAGATCCGGATGGCATCCGGATTGAACTGTATAATGGAGATTATTTAACAAGCGATCCTGATCTTGGGCCGATTAAATGGGACATCCACGATCCGAGACGGCAGACGTTCTGGGGGAGCGCGACACCGGAATCCTGGTTCAATGAAGGCACGCCATTCGTCGATATCTGGACCGGCGAGCATGCTGAGCTGCTGACGGCGGCGCTGCCTTCCCGGCAGCCGCAGCACTTGATCTAAGGATATTCAGGTGACGATGATGAAGAGGAGACTGTTCATTAACGGTGCATGGGTGGATACGCGGCATTACAGTATGCTGCGCTCTCCCTATTCAGGCGAAGTGATAGCGGAGATTCCCGTTGCCGGGGAAGAAGACATCGAGCAGGCTATCCAAGCTGCTTATGATGCCGGTACTGTCATGGCCAGGATGCCCGCGCATCAGCGCGCGGCAATCCTTGACCGCTTGTCAAGCTTGATCGAAGAACGCGCGGGCGAGGCAGCTCGCCTTCTCGCGCTCGAGGTGGCCAAGCCGATCAGGACCGCCATGCTTGAAGTGGAGCGTACGATTGAGACGTACCGGTTCGCGGCGGAAGAGGCGAAGCGGATACACGGGGAGACACTGCCGCTGGACGCATCGAAGAGCGGCGAGGGGAGATTGGCCTATACGCTGCGAGAACCTCTTGGAGTGATCGGGGCGATTACCCCGTTCAACTTCCCCATGAACCTGGTCGCTCATAAAGTAGGCCCGGCGATCGCGGCGGGCAATGCGATTGTGCTCAAGCCTGCCTCGCAATCGCCCCTGTCGAGCCTGTTCATCGCCGAATTGCTGCAGGAGGCCGGACTGCCGGCCGGTGCTTTGAACGTCGTGACCGGCAGCGGCCGCCTCATTGGCGAGCGAATCGTGACAGACGACAGGGTTCGGATGATTACGTTCACCGGCAGTCCGGCGGTTGGCATCGGGATTCGCAACCAGGCCGGTCTCAAGCGCGTAACCCTGGAGCTTGGCTCCAATTCGGCGCTTATCGTCGACAAAGGCGTTCGGATAGACGATATTATCGAGCGTTCCGTCACAGGCGCTTTCGCTTATCAGGGGCAAGTATGCATTTCGTTGCAGCGTGTGTATGTCCATGAAGAGGTGCATGAGGAATTTGTGGACAAATTCATTCAGCGAACGCGGCAACTGAAGATTGGGGATCCGCTTGACCCTGCTACGAATGTATCGGCCGTGATCTCGCCTGAAGAGGTCCGGCGGCTGCTGGATTGGATTGAAGAAGCAAGACAGGCCGGAGCGACGATTGCAACTGGCGGCTGTGCCGACGGCAATGTGCTGCATCCGACGGTGATTCTGGAGGCGGGGTCTAAGCTGAAGGTCTGCTGCCAGGAAGTGTTCGGACCGCTTGTCGTGATCAATCAGGTGAAGTCGGTTGACGAGGCGATTCAACAGGTGAATGAGTCCCGCTTCGGCCTGCAAGCCGGCATTTATACGGAAAATGTGCAAACAGCGCTGCATGCTGCTGACCGACTGCATGTCGGCGGCGTCATGATTAACGACATCCCGAGCTTCCGCGTAGATCATATGCCATATGGCGGCGTGAAGGAGAGCGGGATCGGGCGTGAAGGAATTAAATATGCCATAGAAGAGATGACAGAAATGAAGCTTGTCGTCTGGAAAAAGTAAAGTGAACTCACTCAACAGGGTACGGTGAATGAGAGTCTCCAAATCCGAACGAGAAAGGGGGTGTCCCACAAGTAGTATTTCACTACAGTGAGACAGCCCCCCTGATTCTCAAAGCTCGACTCGCCGAAAAACTGCAAAAATGCACCTTTCCTTTATGACGTGTACTCCGTTACTGGGAATCCTGCAAAACGGCATCAATTTCAGAATATCAAATAGATAAAAGACAAAAAACGATGGAAATAATGTACTATCGCAGTAATTTTATCAAATAACGGCTTAAAGAACAGAAATTGCTGCATCCACGCAGGATTTCACTGCTTCATCCATTCTCCGCCGCTTTGCCTCGCACCATTTTATACCATCTCTATTCTCTGTTGACCTGTTACCCCAATCATTATGCAATGCCTATGAGACAGCCTCTTTTAATTGGCCGATCCGTCTATGTTGTATACCTTCTATGAATATTATTATGCTTGTAGGTGCCGCCGTCGCTAAATTCCGCCAGTTCCAGCGACAGCGCCAAATATCGTTGGTCGAACAACGGGGCAAAATGAGTCTTGATCGCCTCGAACAGCGCGTCGCATGTGTTTCGCTTGACTTGTTCCGAACGGCCGGAGCCGATTTTTAAGGTGATGTGAACGAAGGCGTCATCCTCCGCGCCATCGGCAACGAGGTAATCATGCAGTTCGATCGCCCGCGAACGAATCCCTCCGATAGGGAAACTATCGCGCCGTGCGAGGAGCACATGGTGGATCGTTTGTAACAGGGATGGAATATTGGCTTCCTCTTTAATATTACTCGTATATTCCACGATAATGTGCGGCATACACTACCTCCTCCCATCATTTGTCCATCGGGATCAGACCCGTATATGAATAACATCATCGCCTGCTATTGTATTCACTAGGCGGCCAATGCCTTCGATCTCGGTAACCACTTCATCCCCGATCTCGGTGTTGACCAATCCCTCGGGCGTGCCGGTCAGGATGATATCGCCTTGCTTCAGCGTCATGAAGCTGCTCAAATATTCGATTAGTGCAGGAATGCCGAAGATCATGTCGGCGGTGGAGCCTTCCTGGGTCAAGGCGCCGTTCACGTAGGTGCGAAGAGTCAAATTCATCGGATCGGGCACATCGCCGGCATCAACGAGCCAAGGGCCGATCGGGGTGCATGTATCCCGGTTCTTCACTCTGAGATTCGGCCGATAATAGTTCTCCAGATAATCGCGGATGGCATAATCATTGGCTACCGTATATCCGGCTACATAATCGTAAGCATCTTCTTGCTTCACGGCACGTGCGGTGCGGCCGATGACGACGGCAAGTTCGCACTCATAGTGCATATAAGCGGCGTCGGCGGGACGGCGAGTATGCCCGCGATGACCGATTAATGTGTTCGGTCCCTTCAGGAACACAAGCGGTTCAGCCGGAGCGGCAAAGGATAGCTCTCTGGCATGATCCGCATAATTCAAGCCGAGCGCGAATATCGTCCGGGGCTGCAGCGGCGGAAGCCATACGACGTCCGATTCGCTAACTTCTCGTCCGTCATCCAGCTTCAGCCGTCCGTCCATGTCTATCGCGTGATGAATCGAGCCTGAATATGCGACGCGCGCATGTCTCATAACGCTTCTCCTCCTTCAACTCTCCCCTGCTCAGGCACAACGGGATTGTCCAGACAGCCGATACCATCGATTTCAATCCGGACATCATCTCCCGCTGCCGCGATCGGCGCGTTCTCGGGAATGCCGACATGCAGCATATCCCCTGCGTTCAACGTCATAAAATCCGTAACCTCCGCAAGCAAGCGGGGGATCATGCGAATCAGATCGGCCGTCGTATGTTCTTGCTTCCGTACCCCATTCACATATACACGGATCTTCAGATTATGCGGGTCGCCGATCGCTTCCGGCTTCATGACCCAAGGACCTGCAGGGCAGAAGCCATCCCGCGACAGGTGGCGGATAGCGGGACGGAACAGATGCTGATGCGGGATCTGGACATCATTCACGATCGTGTAGCCTGCCACATAATCAAGGGCTTCGGATTCGCTAACCCGGGTTGCGGTGCGGCCGATGACGACGCCTAACGCGGCGCCGATGGCTACCTGTTCGGCATCTGCGGGAAGAGGAATGGCCGAGCCGTACCTGATATGTGTATTCGCGGGCTTTATATACAGGACCGGACCGATAGGGGGGGCGTTGTAAGGCGGTTCATTCACCGCATTCCCCAGTGCTTCCAGCACTCCCTTGTAATTGAGCAGCGTTCCGTAAATCATGCCGGTTACGGGAACATCCAACGCCAGCTTGGAGGAATGAATGCGCTTACCATTTAGTTCGACCGTATTATTCTCCGGATACACCAATGCCTCCGTCCACTGCTGCATGCCGCATAGCTTAATCATTGCATTGACCATGTGCTTCGCCTCAGTTTCTAGTTTTCATATATCATATCATATATGATTTAAAGAGGGCAATATGGTTTCATTGTTCTGCAGTAAATGTGCCCCCTAATCACAACACCGCCCCGAGGCTTACTGCCCCGGGGCGGCTTCTGGTTACGATTCAGCTAATGGCGCGGAAGCGCCGCCGCTTGCTTGGTGAGCGGCGGCCGCCTTGCCGCGGAACGGGCGGCTCAAAGAATAGACCGCCACGGCTAGCGCCACCAGGACGATGGAGCAGCCGACCCAGGCGTTGTAGGTGACGGCGCTCTTCTCGATCACAATCCCGCCGACGACCGAGCCGGTCGCGATGCCCATATGCAGCACCGAGGAGCTGAGGCTCAGCTGGATGTCTGCGGTATCGGGCGCGCACTGCATCAGATAGCTCTGCTGTCCCGGAGTGAGCGCCCAGCTCAAGGCGCTCCACATCATGACCACGGCCATGAACAGGTAGAACGGCAGATGGGCCGCGAAGGGCAGGATGAACATGATGCAGGCGAAGCTGGCTACGACGGTCAGGATGGAGCGCTTCGTGCCCCATTTATCCGCAATCCAGCCCCCGAGTCCCCCGCCGGCGACGGCGGCGATGCCGAACAGGAAGTAGGCGACGCTCGTCATCTCCGGACTCAATTGATAGGTCGCCTGGAGGTACGGCGTCAGATACGCATACAAGGTCAAATGGCCGGTCAGCATGAAATAGGCCAGCAGATGCCCGCTTACCAGCTTGGCGTTCTTCAGCGAGGCGAACTGGGCGCGAAGCGGCGCCGCCGGCGACGGCGCGACGGGCTGCAGCGAGAAGAAAATCGCAATCATGGCGATGACCGTGAGCAGCACGACGAACAGGAACGGCGCTCTCCAGCCGTAAGCATGGCCGATGACCATGCCGATCGGAACGCCCAGCACGAGCGAGCCGCTGACGCCCATATAGATAGTTCCGATTGCCCGGCCTTTATACTCGGGCTTCACCAGCTTCGACGCGATCGTGACCGACAGGACGATAATGAGCGATCCGCTGGCGGCGGACAGCGCCCGGGCGGCCATCAACTCCCCGTAATCGGAGCTGAAGGAGACGACAAGATTAGACAGCAGAAAGATAAGCAAAAAGAATAAGTAGAGCTTCTTCCGTTCGAACCGCGCGGTCACGTTCATCAATATCGGCGCGGATACGGCAAAAGCGACGGAGAAGATCGTGATCAACTGGCCTGCGGCACTGACCGTAATGCCGAGGTCGGACGCGATCTGGTCAAGCAGCCCCCCGATAATCAGCTCCACCGTGCCGACGACGAAGGCGGCGACCGCCAACATATATACCCGGAAATTCAAAAGAAACAACTCCAATCTGCATGAATCAAAAAGTTACTACCATTATAGTAACCATAGAACGAGAACACAACAATTAATTTTTTTCCACCGGCGGTTCGGGACGGATGACCGGCGAAAGGCGACCAGTTTCCAGCTTCCCATAGCGGAAGCTTTTTTTGAACCCGGACTCTTATTCGGCGGTTGACCAACATGTATATACATGATATCATTTCTCTATAATTTGTATATACAAGTTCTGCGTAGAAAAGAGATTGTAAGCGTTACTAGGGGGATAGATGAGATGATGTAAGCGAAAAATGAGGACAGAGCGAAGCCATGGAAGTGAAATGATTCACGTAACATCGCGGAAGCGATAACGATGAAAAAACGATGCTCCAATTGGACAGTTGGATAGTTTTTCAGCAAAATATATACCGCATCATAGAGTTTTGGAGGAGCTAGCGATGGCAATAAAGAGAGAGTCCGTGGAACAGATACTTGAGGCTGTTGGAGGCTCGGACAATATTTCAGACGTTATACACTGCATTACCAGACTGCGATTTTCCTTGCGGGATGAGGGGAAAGTCAATAAAGAAGCGCTCGACCGGAATGATTTAGTGAAAGGCAGCTTTTCCACGAATGGTCAATTTCAAGTTGTCATTGGCCAGGGAATCGTGGATAAAGTGCATAAGGAATTGGTGCAAATCGCAGGGATGGCAGGGACTTCCGATTCCGCTCCCGCTCCGGCACAGGGGGCAGCCCAAGCCGGCGAAGCGACAAAAATCAATCCGCTGCAACGATTCGTGAAGGTGCTGGGAGATATTTTTATTCCGCTCCTTCCCGCCATTGTCACATCCGGTTTGCTGCTTGGACTCAATAATTTACTGGTGGGACCGGGCATTTTTTACGCGGAAAAGTCGTTGATTGAAGTGCATCCGGCCTGGGAAGGATTTGCCGACATTGTCAGTTTGATTGCGAGCACGGCTTTTACCTTTTTGCCGGGATTGATTGGGTGGTCCGCGGTGAAGCGCTTCGGCGGAAGCCCGCTGCTCGGCATTGTCTTAGGGTTGATGCTCATTCACCCGACTCTTGCTCCAGCAAGCGACGCGTTAAGCAGCGGAGACATTCCCCGCTGGGATCTGTTTGGATGGTCCATTAATAAAATCGGCTATCAAGGACAAGTCATCCCTGTCTTGCTCTCATCCTTTTTACTTGCCCGAATCGAACTCTTTTTAAGAAAACGCATTCCTGACTCGATTCAATTGCTGCTGGTGGCGCCCATCGCGCTGCTGGTCACCGGCTTTATTACATTTGCCGTTATCGGGCCGGTTACGTTTCATATCGGCAACGCCATTAGCGATGGCGTAGTCGCGATGTTCCATCACTTTGGCTGGCTGGCAGGGTTTATCTATGCCGGAATCGGCGCATTGCTTGTCATGACGGGGATGCACCATACGTTCCTGGCGCTTGATTTGCAGTTGATTTCGAGCATCGGCACCACCTACCTGTGGCCGGTGATTGTCATGTCCAATATCGCGCAAGGAGCGGCGGCGCTTGCGATGATGTTCGCCAGCAAAGACGACAAATTGCGAGGAACGGCGCTCACCTCGGGCATTTCCGCCTTCCTGGGCGTGACGGAACCTGCGATGTTTGGCGTGAATATACGCTTCAAGTTCCCTTTTATCAGCGCCATGATCGGCGCGGCTTGTGCAGGAATGCTGGTCGCCTGGAGGCATGTAACGGCTTCCTCGATCGGAATCGGCGGAATTCCGGCATTTTTGTCCATATTTACTGACTTTTGGGGCATTTACTTTATTGCGATGGGCATCGCCGTTGCCGTCCCGTTTGTGCTGACCCTTGTCTTTGCCAAAGTAAAAGGAACCGGAAAGTGAGAGTCGGCCAGAATGGGCGTTTGCACGCCATTCATACAGGCATTTGAGCGGATTACAGAAGAGGAGTGTAACGATGCAAGAACCTTGGTGGAAAAGAGCGGCTGTCTATCAAATTTATCCGAAAAGTTTTCTGGATACGACAGGCAGCGGTCTTGGAGATATTAACGGGATTATCGCCAAATTGGATTATCTTCGCGAACTGGGCGTGGATGTGATCTGGTTAACCCCGATTTATGCCTCGCCGGAAAAAGATAATGGCTACGATATTAGCGATTATTATGCGATTAACCCCCAATATGGCACGATGGAGGAGTTCGACAAGCTGTTATCCGAAGCCCATCAAAGAGGGATTAAGGTCATCATGGACATTGTGGTGAACCACACCTCGACGGAGCATCCGTGGTTCCGGCAATCATGCTCTTCCCTCGATACTCCATACCGGGATTACTATATATGGAAAGAACCGAACAACGGACGGGAACCGAACAATTGGCAGTCGAAATTCGGGGGAAGCGCCTGGAAATACGATGAAAAGACGAAGCAGTATTATTTGCATCTTTTTGACGTTACGCAGGCGGATCTCAATTGGGAAAACACTGGCGTGCGGCGGGAAGTCTATCAAATGATGAAGTTTTGGCTTGCCAAAGGAGTCAACGGATTCCGCTTGGATGTCATTAATTTAATTTCGAAAGATCAGAATTTCCCGAACGACAGCGGCGAGCATGCGCAGGCGGACGGCCGCAAATTTTATACGGACGGACCCCGCATTCATGAGTATTTGCATGAAATGAACCGGGAAGTGTTTTCCCTTCATGACACGATGACGGTCGGGGAGATGTCCTCCACTTCGATTGAGGAATGCATCAAGTATACGAATCCCGAGCGGCAGGAATTAAGTATGGCGTTTAACTTCCATCATCTCAAAGTCGATTATCCCGGCGGAGAAAAATGGACGCACGCCGAGTTTGATTTTATCAAATTGAAGCAAATTCTCTCGGAATGGCAAGCGCGAATGCATGCGGGCGGGGGCTGGAACGCGTTGTTCTGGTGCAATCATGATCAGCCGCGCATTGTCTCGAGATTCGGCGACAGCGGCAAGTATCGGGTGGAATCCGCCAAAATGCTGGGCACAACGATTCACATGATGCAAGGGACGCCTTTTATATATCAGGGCGAAGAAATCGGGATGACGAATCCGGAATTCCATCATCTTGCGGATTACCGAGATGTCGAATCGCTAAATATGTACAACCTATTGCGGGAACAGGGAAAAAGTCATGACACGATCATGGACATATTAAAGCAGAAATCCCGCGATAATTCGAGAACGCCGATGCAATGGAACCGCAGTCCCCACGGGGGATTCACGAAGGGCACGCCTTGGATTCAAGCGGCTCCGAATTATCCGGAGATTAACGTGGAAGCCGCGTTAGAAGATCGGGACTCGATTTTTTACCATTATCAAAAACTAATCCAACTGCGCAAACAATATGACATTATCACCTATGGAGATTACCGGTTGCTGCTGGCGGACCATGAACAGGTATTCGCTTATGCGCGACAATGGCAAAATGAAACGCTTCTCGTTATCAACAACTTCTACCGTGAACCGGTATCTCTAACCGCCGACGAGCTCGGAATTTACCCTGAGCATGGGAAACGCAGCATCTTCATATCCAATTATGCCGATTCGCCGGAAGATTTCCGGGCACTTCAATTGCGGCCTTACGAATCTATCGTGTATTACTGGAGGGGAGAGTAATACCAGCCCGGAGCAAGGTTTAGCTTAGAGAGGACGCAAACAGATCGCCCAAGCACGTCATCCGTTGCTTCATGGAGTAAAAGGATATATGCTTATAATGTTGAGTATGCTATTGGAGAAATGGTGAGAAATGGTGAGAAATGGAATGAAAAACAATAAATTTTCCGGGATATATTATGATCTCGCCACAAAAATTCAAACCGGAGAAATGAAATCCAATAGTTTGCTGCCTTCCGAGCATGAATTAGCCAAGATGTACAATGCTTCCCGCGAGACGATTCGCAAGGCGTTAAATCAATTGTCACAGAACGGCTATATCCACAAGGTAAGAGGAAAAGGCTCTGTCGTCCTGGATATCGAGAAATTCAATTTTCCTATTTCGGGGTTGGTCAGCTTCAAGGAGATCGCCAACCGGTCAAGGAAGGAATGGCGTACGATTGTACATGAATTGGTCCTTGCCAAGCCGGATAGCTTTATTCAGAAGCAGCTTAAAATCAACCATAAAACGGAAGTATGGAAAATTGTCCGATCGAGAGAAATCGCCGGCGAGCGGATTATTTTAGATATCGATTACGTCAATAAAGAATTTGTCCCCACGATTACGAAAGATATTGTGGAGCATTCGCTTTACGAGTATATCGAGTCGCAGTTGGGACTTGTCATCAGCTTCGCCAAAAAAGAAATCACGGTGGAGCAGGCGACCGAGGCCGATCGCGAATACATGGATTTAGGCGAACACACCTATGTCGTGGTCGTCAGGAACCATGTTTATCTGAATGATACCGCCTTGTTGCAGTATACCGAGTCGAGGCATCGGCCCGATAAATTCAGGTTTGTCGATTTCGCCAGACGCGAAAATATCGGTTTGCCGTTCAAATGAGCAACAGCCGGTTCCATGCATGTAGGGGTTGTCCCATAGGTAGTTTTTAGCTACAACTGAGACAACCCCACTTGCTTTTTACAGCTCGACTTGCCAATAAAACTGCGAAATTACAGTTTTCCCTTGTGAAGTTTCCTCCGTTAAAGGAAGTCCTGCAAAACCGCAGGAATATCAGCTATACCAATGGATTGAAAGCAAAAAACGGCGAAAATGATGCAATTTTGCAGGAATGGCATCAGTTCGCTGCTGAAATCGCGTAAATTCCTGCACATATGCAGGATTCGCTGCCTCCCCCACCTCCGCAATTCGCAGCTGTCCCGTCTTGCCCTTCCTCATTTTTCATTGACTTATTGGACAGCCCCTTTTATTGGCTTTGATAACGAAGCTGGCAACAGGTATTCGGACTGGATTATAAGTTCAACCCGATTAGGTTCGGACAGGGAGGAGTAGCGGTCATGCATACATTCAAAATCAAACGGATCTATGAGCAGGCAGACAGCAGCGACGGCATCCGCGTACTGGTGGATCGGATCTGGCCACGAGGAATGTCCAAAGAAAACGCGCATCTGACGGCGTGGATGAAGGACATTGCTCCAAGCGCCGAGCTGCGCAAATGGTTCAACCATATTCCTGCAAAATTCCCGGAATTCCAGCGCCGGTATGAAGCCGAACTGACGAGCGCGGCGCTGCGGGACGATATCCGGCAATTGATCTCCTGGGTGCGGGAGAGCGATGTGACGCTGCTGTATGCCTCCAAAGACGAGCAGTATAATCAGGCGGTCGTCCTGCAGCGGTTTTTGACCGATCGAATGGGGATGATGAACTAAAGTTGTTGTATCCGGCAGCCGGCTCACTGCCCGCCCGCGGACTCCGGCCCTCCTTTTTCCATGGGTTACATTGTGAGCTGCTGCTGATTCAGCCTCCGATCCGTATACAGCGCCTTGATCATCAGCCCCATCGAGGCGGCGATGAGCAGCGACGGAATCCAGAAAATGGTTGGCGACACTCCTTCGATCAGGAGCGGCAGGAAATATCCGATCAAGGAAGCCGTCTGCGAGATGAACACATAAAGACTCGCCCCGAAGCCCGCCCGATGGATGAACATGCGCTGCACATAGCCCATCCCGACGCCATACAGCACCGAGACGAAGAAGGAATAGAGCGGCTGCACCAGGAAAAAGACAGGCAGCGATCCGCTCATGCTGTAGGTCAGATATGTAATCAGCGCGAAGCCGCTGCCGAGCAGCAGAACCCGCTTGCTGCCGTATTTGGCCGCCCAGTAGCCGGCCATTGTCATGAACAGCAGCTCGAAGACGGCCTGCGTGCTCCAGATGTAGGACATGAGCCGGGGATCGCCGAACAGCTCGTGCACGACGAGCGGGAGATACAAGCCCCGGATCGCGTCCGCGCAGGAGAGCAGCAGGATGGCGAACAGCATGATGAGCGAGAACGGCTCCCCCGCGCTGGACTGCTTCGCCGTCAGCGGCGAGGCCGTAATCTCCCGGTAGAACAGCAGGAGCAGGAACAAGGCGGCATAGCCCGCCAGATTGCCCCAGAGGACGCCATGGAACGTGGCGGCCAGATACAGATTGGCGCCGAACAGCAGACCGGTGAAAAAGCCGACGCTGTACGTGGCGCGGAGCCAGATCTGCGCAATCTCGACGACGTCGGGCGCGAGGCGCGTGAAGTGATTGCGCGCCATCGCAAATAATTGCCCCATAATCATGCCCGAAGGCGCGGTGGCGAGCGCCATCCCGACGAGGGCCGTAGCGTAGCCGTCCGCATTCATATAGATCAGCAGCCCGCCGATGCACAGCAGGGAAGCGATCATCGGAATCGTCTTCTTCCGCTTGATGCGGTCGCTTCCGATACCGACCGTAATCGTCAGCACCATATTGAGGAAGAGCGAGATGGCGAAAATCGAAACGATTTCGATTTTGCCCAACTGCACCGATTCCTGCAGATAGACAGCATTCATCGGAGCGAGAATCCCGGTTCCGATTCCATACAGGAAGAGGGTGAGCACGAGCAGCCAAGCCCCCGGAATTTTGACAAACACGTTGAAATCTTGCCAAATACGCATGGAGAGAAACTCCTTCCTGGAAGCGCTTTTAGAGGTAGTTGAACATCTATTGAGACTTTACCTACCATTATGCGGCCAATCTTGGGCGAACGACTAGGATATATTTTACAAGTCTGTACACGAATTCAGTTATATTTGGAATCGCCTCAACGCTTTATATGTGATATACTGGAAATAAACCGATTGAAATAAACGACTTTTGATATAAACATCGTAGCTGAACGACAACCGCGAAGCACGCGTTGTCCGCATCTCCTTTAACCAGGAGCTGTGGATAGCGCGTGCTTTTTTACATGTTTGGATTTGCATGGAAAGAGCAGTCGAATATGATACAATAAGGAGGAAATCAGGTGAGAGTCGCTGATAGACAGCAAACGGAAAGACTTAACCCGAAAAATGATTTTTTGTTCAAGCGCCTTTTTGGTGAGGAGGAAGGCAAGCCGCTGCTTATTAGTTTGCTCAATGCGATTCTTCGACGCGATGGCGTTCGGCAGATCACCGATGTGTCGATTCTGGAGGATACGAAGCTCGCGCGCGAGTTAGTAGAAGATAAGGAAGCCGTTCTCGATATTTTATGTGAAGTCGATGGCCGTGAAAAAGTGAATGTCGAAATGCAAGTGCGCCGCTTTGTGCGGATGGATTACCGGAGCCTGTTCTATGTGGGCAAGCTGCTCACCGAGTCGCTTCACTATGGGATCCGCTGCATCGCTGGCTGCGGTTTTTGGAACAGAAGGCGACTGCCGAACAACTGGAGGAGTTGATGATGTTGGATAAGGTATTCAAGGAAGCCGAAGACCGTCTAGCCAGTTTGGCGAGCGACGCGGAGACGCGCCGGCGCTATGCGCTGCGGGAAAAGGCTTTGCATGATCACGCCAGCCTCCTGCAGGATGCGCGTATGGCCGGGTTTCAGGAAGGGATCGAGCAAGGGATTGAGCAGGGGCTTGAAAAAGGTTTTGAACAAGGAATATATCAAACGGCAGCAAACATGCTGAAGGAAGGGCTGGACACCGCCTTTATCTGCCGCATTACGGGGCTTGATGCCGCACAGCTTGAACGGGTGAAGGAAGCGATGATGCGTGAGCCTAAATCGAACGAAACGCTCTAACGGGACGCCCCGGCAGTTGGGGCAGCCGTGGATGCGCTTACGCAACGAAGTTCGGCGGCAGGCTGTTTGTGCAAATATTTCGGAAGATAATTATAGTACCGATCCGAATCATTTGTTATGGTAGAGATACTTCAACCGAAGTTCCATACCAATTGACAACGCAGATAGCCTGCAAAGAGGTGTTGACGCAATGAGTATCAAGGCAATCTTGCTCGGGGCAGGAATCCGGGGCGCCGAAGTATATGCCAAGCATGCGCTGCAGTACCCGGAAGAACTGGAATTCGTCGCCGTCGCGGAGCCGGATGTGAAGAAACGTGAGGCGTTTGCGCGCTTGCATCGGATCGATCCCGGGCAAGCGTATGAAGATTGGCGGGAAGTGTTCGAACGGCCGCGGTTTGCCGATGCGGTGTTGATCTGCACGCAGGATCGGATGCACTACGAAGCCGCAAAGGCAGCGCTGGAGCAAGGTTACCATGTGCTGCTGGAGAAGCCGATGTCGCCTTCTCCGACCGAATGCATTGAGATTGAAGCCGCCGCCCGCCGCAATCAGCGGGTGCTGACCATATGCTATGTTCTCCGGTATACGCCGTTCTGGTCGGGAATCCGTCAAGTCATCGAGGAGGGCGGTATCGGGAAGGTCGTGAATATCCAGCTTCGTGAAAATATCGGCTTCGGCCACATGGCGCACAGCTATGTGCGGGGCCCATGGCGCAATACGGCGGAATCGAGTCCGCTTGTGCTGGCGAAGTCATGCCACGATCTGGACATCATCCTGTGGCTGATGAACCAGGATTGCAGAAGGCTGACGTCATTCGGTTCTCTCTTTCATTTTAAAAAGGAGAACATGCCGGAGGGCGCGACCGAATATTGTACGGACGGCTGCATTCACGTGGACAATTGCTGCTACTCCGATCTGCGCTTTTATTTGGGAGAAGGACGCCGCCGCGCGCTGCACTTTACGCGGGACGGATCGGACGAGAGCATCCGGGAGACGATCCGGAGCACGCCTTTTGGCCGCTGCGTCTACCAATGCGACAACGATGTTGTCGACCACCAAGTCATTAGCATGGAGTTCGTCAACGGAGCGACCGCTTCGTTCACGCTGTCGGCCTTCACGCATGACAGCACGCGCACCGTTCACATTTCGGGCACGCGCGGAGAGATTCGGGGCAATATGACCGATCAGGCGTTTACCGTCTACGACTTTGTCAGCGGGACGGCGCGGGAAGTTCGGGTCCATGACGAAGGAAGCGAAGGCTGCACCCAGATGATGAGGGAGTTCTGCCGGCTTGCCGCCGATCCGGACAACCCCTATGCGATCGAATCGCTCCGCGGTTCTCTGCAGAGCCATATGATGGCGTTCGCGGCGGAGGAATCGCGGTTGAGCCAGGGCGTGCCGGTCGAGATTCAGGAGATGATCATGCGTTATCGGTTAACCTCGGCCAATGCATTGGCTTCCGCGGGAGTATAACGCCTGCATGGGGCCTTAGAAGAGAAGAAGGAATGGCAGGCAAGCGGAGTGGCAGCGCTTGCTCCGGCCGATTCCTTCTTCATTTATTTACTCGTACAGCCCCAGTTCCTCATCTACTCTAATGGTTACGACCCCGTCCTGGGGCAATTGGCGGTCGCGCTGGAACCGCTTGACCGCATAGGTGGTATCCGCGCGGAATTTTCCGTTGCAGACTCCACTGAAGTACCCCGCGCTTTTCAACCGGGATTGGACCAGCTGCACATCTCCGCCCACGTCGCCTTCGGCTACGAGTCTTGGATCATGCTTCAGCCCGCCCAACACATGCCCGTGTGAATCGTCACCTTCGTGCCGACCGGAATCAGCTCGAACAGCTCGATGACATCCCGGTTGCGCATCCGGACGCAGCCGTGGCTCAGATGCTGCCCGAGCCGTCGGAGGAAGCGATCCGGCAGCTTCGTATGCGTTACCGCATGGCGGCCGCGGCGGCCGATGCTTACGTCGAGGCGGGATTCAGCACGGTCGTGCAGGATGTCATCGTCGGCCCCGAATTAAGCACGTTCATTGAATTCATCAATACGCGGCCGTTATATGTGGTCGTGCTCTGGCCGCGGGCGGAAGTCGTGGCGGCAAGGGAGTTGTCCCGCTCCAAGCAAGGATACGGGATATGGACCGTGGAGGCTCTCGATCACATTTTGCGCCAGGAGTAGCCTCGGATCGGCATGTGGCTCGACACGTCCGACCTGACGCCGGAAGAGACAGTCCGGGAGATCGAGCGCCGGGCATGGACAGATGCGATCATCCAGGAGTAAACCATAGAGTGGCATGAAGATTGCTAACCGCAAGGAGGAGACATGATGGAACAGTGGGAATATAAGACGCTCAAGATCAAAACCGGAGGTTTTCTGGGAGGAAAGGTTGACGAGCAGGAATTCGAGGAGGAGCTGAACCGGCTTGGACTGGACGGATGGGAACTGGTATCCTGCTTCGATACCAGCCTGAATCAGGGCCAATCGCGGGACGTTATCGCGGTCTGCAAGCGGGCGAGACGCCGCAGGACGGGGTGCGGGAGCTGCGCGAGGAGCTTGGCATCGAGCCAGAGCCGGGGAAGCTGGCCTATGCCGGCGTCATCGGCGATTCGATCGTGCAGCCGGGCATCATCGATAATGAGTTCTGCCATGTCTTTTTCTATCGTTATGATGGAGCAATCTCCGCTTCCAGCTGCAGGAAGATGAGGTCGATTCCATCGTCCGGGTCGAAGCGGTAGCATTCCGCAAGCTTTGCCTCGGCGACGCGGATTGCATTCAAGCAGAGGAGTTCATGCGAGGAAATGGCGAACGCGGCGCAGAGATCAAGCTGACCATGAGCGATCTTGTCCCCCATGAACCGAGTTATTTTGCGTTTCTTCTTGAACATTTCCAGGGCCTTATTGAATAGCATCGGCTTATCCGCCAGCGGCCTAAAGCTTGCTGACCTTACGACAGACTGTCCATACGGCGGTCTGTTTTTTATAGGGAGAAGCAAGAATATCAAAATGTAAATAATTACATATATTTACAAGTAGAAAAAGTGTGTTATCGTTAGAGTGTATTTACCTAAAAAAGGGGATGATTGGAGTAATGAAGAGGTTGGTAACGATGTTATCCGTAGTTGCTCTATGCATTGCCTCGCTCTCCACGATTGCTTCCGCGAACAGTAAATACACCTGGCCCGTACCTGACTCCACGCGAATTACTCAGGGCTTCAAAAGCAACACGCACAAAGGCATCGACATTGGGGCGAAGAAGGCCGGCGTCGCCGGCGATCGGATCGCCGCCTTCTATCGCGGCACCGTAGCCCGATCCGGCTGGTCCAACAGCTATGGCTGGGTCGTCTATGTTCATCATGTCATCGACAGCGCCAACTATCAATCCCGCTACGCTCATATGAATAAGACGCCTGCCGTGTCCACCAACCAGAAGGTAGGCAATGGGGCCACGCTCGGGTATATGGGCAAGACGGGAGATGCGACGGGCGTTCATCTTCATTTCGAGACAAGGAAATGTACGGGCGCCTGCAAGACAGATAATTCCTCCAATCCGGTTAATCCAATCACGAATTTCTTTCCTGAATATGCGGGCAAAGTACCGAAATCGCTTGTGCTTGGAGAGACAGACTCGGAGCATGTTCATGACTTGCTCGATGACATCTTCTACAGCGTGGAGGAGGTTCTGAACATGACCGCCGAGGAGCGGTTATCGAAGGGCATTCCGATAGACTAGCAATACGCTATGAGAACATATTATAGACAGAGGAGTTAACCGATGAAAAAAACGATACTGGTGCTCGTTTCCGTCATCTTCCTGCTAACCGCATGCGGCACAACGCCTTCTTCTTCGGGGAAGGAGGGCAAGAAGGTAACGGTTCAGACCGTGCTGCAGGTGATGGAGGAGACCGCGCCCCCGCCGTTAACGAAGGAAACGCTGGAACAGACTTCCTCCATCCCGCTATTTCTATGGCTGCGCGATGTGGAGTCGTGGACGAACGGGCTGCTTCGCTACTCGCAGCGCCTGATCTTGAACGAAGAGGACAAAAAAGCTTTCTTGACTGCGCTGGGCCGTTATTACAGCGAAGAGCAAGCCAAGCGCTTGTTCGATTCCTATTTCCAGGCCGGCTCCGAAGGAAACTATTCCTTGAAGGAGCAGGAGTCGTTTGGCGTGCTGTCCTCGATTCATTTTGGCTTGAAATCGAGCAAGTCAGAGGCAGACGGGCGCTACGAGATTCACATCTCCGGACAGTATAGCGACAGCCTCGAAGAACTGATAGAGGTACAGGTTGAGGAAACGGTTACGATATTGGCAGATAAACTTCTCATCGCTCAAGTAGAGGCGGTCCGCCCCTGACAAGCGAATAACACGGCCGAACCCAGTGCCATGCGGCGCTGGGTTTGTTGTCTTCTGGAACACCTACTATAATCGATAAGACATAATCTAGCTGGTAGGAAGGAGACATGTTTTTCAATGAAGGAGGATATCGATTTCATCGCAAGGCAGTTGGACCTGCATCTTGCGCAGATGCATCCGGTGTTGTTCCAATCGGTAGCCGAAGGGGTTCCCGCGGATATGAGGGACGGCGACATTAACGAGGACGGCTGGGTACGCTGGAAATGCATCCCTTCCTTCATTACCGCAGAGGAATCGAGGAACTGGAGAAGGAATTCTCTATCTCTTTTCCGCCCTTGATGCGAGCTTTGTTCCGTACCTATCATTATGTGGATCTCCATCTTAATAACATTGAGGATGAGACCGGGTACAGAGGAGACTGCCAGTTCATCGAGCTGCCCCCGATGTCATCCGAGGACAGGCTGACCCGCTATCGGGATATGGTTCAGGCATGGGAACCGCTGCTCTCGGCGGGTTATCTCCCTTTTACGGAAGCGGAGGACAGTCAGGGGCCGGTCTGCTTTGATATCACCCGGATGGATGACAACGGGGATTACCCTGTCGTCTGGTTTTTGCACGATCAATTGCATGAACTGGGAGAGGAGTTCTTTATTTTGATGATATACGGCTCTGCATGCTAGACCTTTATAAGCATTATCCCCTTTGGTCAGAAATGAGCATATGAGACCTCCTATAAGCGATATCCCAATCTTTCAGAAATCAGGTGCAGCGCGTATTTTGATGTGTTGTCTGCTCGGCGAAAGTCTTGGAAGGGGCTCACATAATCAACCACGAAATATCTGGTTCCTGTGAATAGAGAACAATTCTGACTCATTGGGAGAGTGATGCAAGCAGCAAGAAACGAATAACTTGGGGTGGAGGGGGAAGGCACCCAAATAACGAAAAACGAATCTGAGCCGTTGGGAGAATGCCATAAAAGAAGAAAAGAGGCATAGGACTGCCTGAGCTTTTCTGCTCTAGCATTGCTCCTTGATTCACAAATGGTTCCTAAGACATGGTTAAATAGTCTCGCTCCATCTAAAAAACCAGCAACATCACCTGCGCCAATAGGAACAATTTGCGAACAGAGGATATTCAAGGTTCATGCATTCCTGTATAGTATGTTTTGGAAAAATACATAAGCATAACAATTTAAATAGAAGAAGGAGCAATGTCCATGACCTCCATGATGAACTACCCGGCGCAAACCGACCTGGACAGCCATGAGCAAAGCGCAAAGCAATTATTCAACAAGGTATGGGAATGGATGGAGAAGACGGATCGCACGCCGGAGGAGACCGATATGATGATCCATGCGGCGCATGCATCGCGGTACCATTGGGGCGTCGTTGGACGCGAGCTCCAATTCGCCCGCGGGGAGTGGCAGATCTCCCGCGTCTATGCCGTCGCGGGGATGGCGGATGCGTCCATGTATCATGCCAGACGCTGCATGGATATTTGCCGCAAGTTCAGCTTGGGGGCGTTCGACACCGCCTATGCTTATGAGGCGCTGGCGCGAGCCGCCAGTCTGATGAACAAGGCCGAAGACGCGGACGGGTACAAAATGAGGGCGGAGGAGCTGGCCCGTCATGTGGATGATGAAGAGGGGCTGAAGCACCTTATCGCCGATTTGCAGACGATCTAAAAGAAAGCAAGAAAATCATAGCGCCCCTCCATGCGGGCAGCCGGAGAATATCTCCAGGCCGCCCGGCGCAGGGGCGCTGTTCCGTGAATCGCTCGCTTCGCGAGGCGATTAGATGGCCCAGTTCCCGTTGCGGAACACCGGAACCACAGTGCCATCCTTCAGGATGCCGTCGATGTCCATCTCGGCGGAGCCGATCATGAAGTCAACATGCGTGATGCTGTTGTTGACGCCGTTCGCATCCAGCTCTTCGCGGGACATTTTTTTGCCGCCTTCAATGTTGAAGGCATAGCCGCTGCCGATGGCCAAGTGATTGGAGGCATTTTCGTCGAACAGCGTATTGTAGAACAAAATATTGGACTCCGAGATCGGCGAATGATGCGGCACAAGCGCCACCTCGCCCAAGTAATGCGAGCCTTCGTCCGTATCGACCAGATGCTGCAAAATCTCCTGGCCTTGCTCGGCTTCGACTCTGACGATGCGGCCGTTCTCGAAGGTCAGCTTGAAGTTGTCGATCAGATTGCCGCCGTAGCTGAGCGGCTTCGTGCTGGATACATATCCGTTGACGCCGTCCTTCTTCGGCACGGTGAACACTTCCTCCGTCGGCATGTTCGCCATGAACGGAATCTCCTTCTCGTTGGTGCTGCCTGCGCCTACCCACACATGCTTCTCCGGAAGCTCAACGGTCAGGTCGGTTCCCGGAGCGCGGTAATGCAGCTTGTGGAAATGATGGCCGTTCAAGATATCGACCTTTTTATGTAAGGTGGCGTTATGCTCTTCCCAGGCTTGGACCGGATCGTCCGCATAGAGACGCACGGAAGCGAAAATCGCGTCCCACAGCTTCTCTACCGCTTCTTCGCGTCCCGCGTCCGGGAATACCTTGGCTGCCCAGTCTGCGCTGGCTGCGCCGACGACCGTCCAGCTCACCTTGTCCGATTGCACCGCCTTGCGGTAATGGTCCAGCGCCTGGCCGGAAGCCTTTTGGAAGTTGCCGATGCGCTTCGGATCGATTCCTTTGAGCAGATCCGGGTTGGACGAGACGATAGCGATGAAGGCGGCCCGCTTGTCGACGAACGTATTCCGCTTGAGTGCTTCGTATTCCGGATATTCCGTGAACATCTCGTCAGCGGCCTTTTCATACTTCAAGCGGGACAGCTCTTCGTCGATCCAATCGACATGGACATTGGAAGCTCCGGCTTCATACGCTTCGCGCGCCACCAGGCGGGCCAGCGGTGCGACTTCGGTGGAAGCCGACACATATACTTCCTGTCCCGGCTGCACGTTGACGCCGACCTTGACGATGAGGTTGGCATATTTTCTCAAATTCTGTTCGAATGTTGCTGCAGTCATCGGAATCCTCCTCGATATAAAAATGGACCTATGTTTCCAATATAACTCATTTCCGCGATGCAATCAAAAACCGGCGGGACGATAAGGTCGCGATTAATTGAGCCATTTGAAAATATCCTCTTCCGCCACTGTCTTCACGCCATACAGGAACAGAATCTGATCGAAGTGATGCCTGGACAGATAGCCGTCTACCGATTCATGGAAAAAACGAAGGTCAATCATATGAATGCTGGAATAGTGCTTCGCGACCAGCGGAACGAACGCGTTGGCATACGAATCTTTGAATATGACAATGCTGCGCCCGGTACCGGCCCCCGTCTCTATCGTCGTCCATGCGTGGTTGCCGTTGAAAAACACCTGATAATGATCGCGGACAGACAGCGCCTCCATATGATAGAAGGAATCCGAGCAAGCGGAGGCGTCCGAGTAGCAGACCGTATAAGGCGGGAGAGGCTGTTCCAGCAGTTCCAGCTTGTCCGGGGGCAGATGGCGGTTATTCGCCTTCGTGTAATAGGTCCCGTAAAAGCTGCTGCTGATGACGCGCGAAGACATGCTCTCCAACGGAACCGGTTCAAAGCCGGCCGCGCGGGCGAATTCCGCATATCCCCAATAAGCGCCGCGCATCGTCCAATGATGGTCGGTGCGGAAGAAGAGAGAATCGGAGTTGCGCTGCCTCAGAGCATCCAGCACGGATACGGGCGTCACCGTATTGCTTAGCGCTTCATACGTGCCGCGCATGAATTCCGCGGTACCATAGCTCGTCTCCTGGGCGTATGGCGGAAGCTTGTCGGCGTATACGGCTTGGGAATAAGGAACGAGCAGCATATGCATCGGGGTGCCCGCATGCCGGGCCGCGAACCGCCGGATCTCGTTGAGATTGGCTTCGTACTGCGCACCGGGCGTCTGGAAGCGCTCGAATAAATAATCGTCTTTGCCGAAAAAGACTTGGCGATTCTCCGTCTTGCCGCTAAGGCGCTCCAAATCCGACTTGAGGCCGACCCAAGCGTCGCGCGCAGCGAATTGATCGGCGAAGTAATTCCCTAACTGCGCCGTATAGCGCCCCTCCCAGAGCTTGGCGGCAGAGAAGGAAGGGAACTGCTGCAGCGACCGGTTCTCGAATTCGGATAGCTTGCGGTCCGGCTGCGCGATGCTCCACAGGCTCAGCACGGCGATATAGGCGACAAAGCCGGCCGTAAGCCAGGCGGCGCGTCTGTTGGTCATGTTCCATCCTCCTTCCTGAGATGATAGGGATATGCCTCGCCGTTAGAACCGGAAATAGAGAAAGGGGTTATACGTTCCGTCAATCAAATAAGCGGTACTCGCGAACAGCATTCCGGCAAGCAGCGCGTAATCGGCCGCCGAGACGGCGGCTTGCAGGGCGGGCCGGCGCTGCAGCACAGCGGTCGCCCGGGCGGCGAGAGGCGTCGCGCTAATGACAAGGATGACCAACAGCAAGCCGTAATTCCGCAGATTGTACAAATCGGTGCCGTTGAGGAAAATGGTGTCTCCGAGTCCAAGCATCGTTCCCGTATAGTTCCCGATCGAAGCGATGTCTTCGAGTCCGAACAGCACCCAGCCGAAGAGGGCCGCCACGAACAGGTAGGCATGCCGGACCGGCCGCCACAGGCGTTCCAGCCACGCTCCCAGGAACAGCTTCTCCAACCCAATCAGCAGGCCGAAATAGAGTCCCCACAACACAAAATTCCAGCTCGCGCCATGCCATAATCCGGTCAGGAACCAGACGACGAACAGATTCAACATAAGTCTGGGCTTGCTGGTGCGGCTTCCGCCCAACGGGAAATAGACATAGTCCCGGAACCAGGAGCCAAGCGTCATATGCCAGCGGCGCCAAAATTCCGAAGCGCTGGCGGAGATGTACGGATAGTTGAAGTTCTCCGGAAAGCGAAACCCGAGCATGCTCCCCAGTCCGATGGCCATATCGGAATACCCGCTGAAGTCGAAGTAAATCTGAAACGCGAAAGCGATGATGCCTATCCATGCGCCCGCCGTCGTCAGATCATCGATTCCGCTGCGGCTCACATCCCACAGCATGCCGATATTGTTGGCAAGAAGAACCTTTTTGCCCAGTCCGATAATAAAACGCCTTACCCCGTACCCGAACTGCTCCAGCGTGATGCTCCGATCCGTCAGTTGCTTCTCCACCTCGTCATAGCGCACGATAGGCCCGGCCACAAGCTGAGGGAACATCGACACGAAGGCGGCAAAATCGATAAAGCTGCGCTGCGCCTTGCATCGGCCGCGGTAGACGTCAATCGTGTAGGACATCGTCTGGAACGTATAGAAGGAGATCCCGATCGGAAGCGGCAGATCAAGCGGAGCGATCGACGTGCCGAAAGTGCCGTTCAGCGAATGAATGAGGAAATCGGCATATTTGAAAAAGCAGAGCACGCCCACATTCACCGCAAGAGAGAAAATGAGCGTAAGGCGCTGCAGCGCCGCTCTGCCCCGGAACCGTTCGATCAGCAGTCCGTTCCCATAATCCGTGACGGCGGAGAACAGCAGCAGCACGATATATACCGGCTCGCCCCACGCATAAAAAAGGAGACTGATCAGCAAAAGCGCCGCGTTCTTCCCGCGCCGGGGAGACGCATAGTAGAGCAGCAGCGCCGCGGGGAGAAACGTAAACAGAAAGACAATCGAGCTAAATACCACTTGCTGTTCCTCCCCTCCGGGTCTGCCGGCATCCGTCAGGCAGGAACATTACTTGCTGTCCGGATTGAGCGCTGTCGTGAACGCTTGCTCGACATCCTCGGCTTTTTCCGAAATGATCAGCGCCAGATAAAGGCCTTCCTGTTTGATGATCCGGTTTTTCACAATCTCGTGCTGATCGGGAAGGTAGGTGCTCCATTGCTTTTCCTGCGCCGCGCCTTCCTCTTCCAGCGCTTTTTTCAGATCTTCGATGTACTTCTCATCTGCGGCCTTGAGCACGATGATTTCGTCCGCTTTGACGCTGATCATTGCCTTCAGCATCCGCCCCTCGGCCAACTGGGCCGGATCGATACGAAGCTTTCCGGCCATGTCCGCATCGGCCTTCAGATCAATCTCTTCGGCCATGGGAGGGAATTCCGCGCTTTCCTTTAATTTCGTCATAATATCGGCCACAGGCACTTGAACGGCCTCTTCTTTTTTCGTCGTGCATCCGGTGATAGCAATCGCCAGTATCATGATAACCGCCAGCCAATTTCTCATCTTGATCCCCTCTTTCGTCTAAGGTCGCAGTGATGTTTCGTGTATGCAAAATTGTAGACGGGCAAGGCGGGAAATAGGTTGCAGCATCCACAAATTGGATACCGCAGGTCAACGGTCGGCGGATTGGGAGGTTCACATTCCGTGATCATTTTACATTACCGCATGTATAAGGACATGATGGAGTATCAGAAAGAAGCGAAGGCGGGGGAAAGCGGTCTTCATGAAGAGGATTATATCCGGTATGAGGTTCAGGTCCGTGACCGGGTGCTTCAGCTTGGGGATCAGGTTCAATTCAAAGGGCATTCGCTGCACGTCTTCGAGATCCGGACCGAGATGCAGCAGGGTCTGCTTGTGCATCATTACATCCTGGGCCATAAGAAGTCTGCGTATCGGCGCAAGCGCTACAACTCCCGGCTTGTCGGCGCATCCGTCTGCGGCAATATTATGGGCGTTGTGAGGGAAGGAAGTTATTATGGCCTCAATAGCTGAATTAGTAGAAGAAATTAAGCCTGATACAATAAAAAATGAAGATTTATTAGTATGCTTGGAAGCTAAGAATTTAAGGGTTGTTGCTATGGCAATGTTCAAATTGATTAAGAGAAATTACTGTGATATAGGAGCTGTAGAGAGGCTGGCTGAACTCGGAAAACTCCTAACAGACAGTAAGTTTATTGGACCATGGCAATTTGGACATGTTGCAATAGCTACGCTATCTCTTTTAAGTCATAAGGATGCAAAGATTAAGTTTAACGAGCTTTTTGAGGGACTTAGTGAAGATGATAAAACAACAAGATCGTACAATACAACCAACAAACCAAACACTAAATAATTCAAAGACTTGATAAACTTTCAAAAGCTCTTTCCCACTTGAACATGAGTAGGAATGAGCTTTTTTTGTATGCCCAAAATCAAAGGAGGTGAACGTCAAATAAGCCCCACCTGGCGGTTAGATTGGGGCTATTCTTAGGTCCCATCTCACCTTGCAGCCGGCCGCCTCTGCAACCGCCCGAACATTGGCAGGTGCGTTGCCCCCGATCAAAGAGGAACGCCATTGATTGATGCCGTTTTGGTCTGCTGATTCCAAATTACACGGCACCCTTTTTTCCCATGTCATTCGAAATCCCACTGATTGGGTAATTATTACAAAATATTAAATACATTAATCACCATTTTTGTTATACTCAAAAACGTCATTTTTTGACAAATACAGATTCCATCCGTCATCCAGCACCTTATATAGATAACTTTGCTGTGTGACGAGCTAAGGGGGGAAAGAAATGATTGTCCGTTTGCTTGATCTCAACCGGAGCATGGACATGAAGTGTATGGACGACAGCATTCCGTGCCGATTGAAGAAATCCGAATTGGTGATTTTGTACTAACGAAGGATGAACTTACAGGAAAAACAGGATATAATCCAGTTATTGAATTGTTCCAGAGACAAGCAAACGAAACGTATCAAATTACGGTCAAAGGAATAACGATAACGACGACGGAAGAGCATCCGTTCTGGATTCCTGGACGAGGTTGGGTGGAGGCAAGACACCTAAAAGCAGGTGACCTGCTTCAAAATCCAGAAGGCAAACTCTATCCGATTGATCGTATCGAGATTAAGAACGACAACACGACTGTTTATAACTTCCGTGTCGAAGGAGTACATAATTATTTCATAACCGAACTGGAAATCTGGACGCATAATTGCGGAGCCGGGGGAATGAGAAATATCCCAATGAGTGCTCCTTCAGGAGGGGGAGCCGGTTCTAGCACTAGGGGTACAAACAATGTATCAAAGTATGAAAATATTACAAGCCCAGGAAGTCGATATCATAATAGAGAAACTAATGTGAATAGAAGTGAATTCGAAAAAAATCTCTCTGACGCAGGATGGAATAAAACTTCTAGTAAGGATGGAAAAGTCCAGATTTATGAAAAAGACGGATCAAGGTATTCTATTCGTGAAAATGCAAAATCAACTAACGGGCCAACAGCCGACTTTTATAAAGCAGGTAGCCCAAAAATTGATACCAAGATCAGATTGGGGAGCAATAAACAGTGGGAAATGAAATGGTGATAATTAGATATAGAAGCCAATTTGAAGAGGTTGCCGCACTAGCTGAGGATGTGGTACTTTGCGAGTCGAGGATGCCTGATCAAGTGTTTCGGGATTGCTTCAATAAATTTAGATTTGAAGAATTTGATTGGGCAATGAGCGCTGATTTTTGGCCTTTCCTTCAAGAGATTGCAGACAAATCTCATGATCCTTACATTGTTATGGGAGTTATTGAGCCGAGCCCGACAGACTATTTTTGTAAAGAGTTCGGATGTTATAACTGGTTTCAGTTACCTGTGAATATGTCTGGCGGCGACTATTGGAGTGTATTGGAGTTGGCGCCGGGAGGCAGTCCCGCTGACGCATTGTTATTTAACTCAGATGTGGTCGTATGGCTCTCACCTTCTAAGAACTGGGCGATTTGGGGTGATCGGACGCATGGTCTCTGTGTCCTGGCTACCCGGACAATAGACTCCTTCCAAGTTAATCATTCCTGGCGATCAGCGGATGAAGCGCTTCAGGGTATCATTCCGATGCATTTTTCGAATGGGGTCGTTCCAACGGATTTCGCCCGTACGTTACGCGTGAACTACTCTGAACCGGAGTAGCATATACGTGGATTCGGAATACAGACTATTTTGCTGATTCGTCGCCATGCAGGATCATTCCTGCGGCTCTTTTTCGAGACGGAGCAGAACGACAAATAGCTCCGCCGCCCGCTTGTGGCAAACGTATGATTGCATTTTCGTAAGTCTAGCACCATAAATTCCTGTAAATATTCTTAACCTCTATACTCCCTTTTTGCCGGAGATAAGAGTTTGATCGCTACTTCGACCATACTCTTTACAGAGTAGCGGGATAGGGTTCTTGTTCTAAAGGGACAAGTAAGTGCAATGCCTCTCCTGTAGGCTTCTGCCGGTTTAAATCTGGATTCAGAAGAGAGGAAAAATACAGGGAAAATACAGTTTACTCCGACACTTCCGTTTGCAGAAGATAAGGATTGAAGAGTACCGAAAGGCGCTGATAAAAGTTTCACGTGCGCATACGCATGCGCGTAGAATGTGGATAATGTGATTTAAAAGCCGATTTTTGCATGGGTTAATCTGTGCAGAGGTCGGCTTTTTTGCATTTATAAAAAATGAGAGGATGAATGGATGATGTTCAACGTATTCAAAAAAGAGAAAACAATGAGCGAAGAAATGGAATGCTTTTTACAGCAGGAGAAGAAGCGCCATAAAAAAGCAGATGACTTTATTCAAATGATGACCGAAATCGTTCCTTATGTGGCCGAAGAAGTTTGGGGAACAACAGATCAAGAAATCCAGGTAAGTGACACGGTACGATTTGACCTGATTACGAAGAGATTCCTTTCTGTAAATACAGGTACAGAACTTGACGTGTTGTTGCTTAAAGGTCAATCGTTTTGGCAGAGTGTTCAACAAATTATGAATTTTGCGCATGATTTACTGGATGATGTTAGGGAAAGAGAAGAAGGGAGAAATCAGTTGTTTCCGATTATGGCCTCTTTGACACAAAGAATGAAAGAAAGCCCGATTAAAGTGAAATCTCGTGCGGGTGAGGCGCTGCAAGGCTTCGTATTGGATGATATCTTTCATCTCATGGGGCAGTCGTCCAAATCGCAGATGGTCTGCAATCACCAAGGCATCGTTGCGGTCGTTCTTCGGAAGGGTGTCGTACCCCTTCTTGAAACGAGCCACCTTTCTTGCATTTAAGACATAAACTTGGGACTTCACGTTCGGCTCATAGCTTTGCAACTCGTGACGTAAGCTTACGTCTATACCAATCAGCATTGGTGACATGGAATCACCTCCTGTTATTAGATAATCAAGCTTATCTACTCCACGGATAACAGGCTTATGGAGCAGTACCTTTCGGTCCGCAAGGAGGAGGAGAAATCTCCTGAAAAAGCTTGTCGACCCCATTGTTCCACAGGCAGGTCCAAGAGGAAAATACCTACGGGCATTCCTGAATCCATGCGACCTCTCGCATGAAGAACCGTAGGCTATGAAATTGGGAAAGAGCGCATGACAAAGAAACAGAACCACGGTGATATTCTATAAGCGAGTAACGACGTGATGCTTAGCTCGGCTTCCCCATCCGAGGGGGTGAACCGGGTACAACAAGGGGTGAAGCATGGGGATGAGAAAGCCAAGACTTCTCGATGTGGATGGCAGCTCATCTTACGGTCCGGACCTATAAGAGGAGTCAGGTGGAAATGGCGCGAAGCTACGCTTTCCGACCTTCGTTCCTCGCCCTTCGGGCTGCGGTACGGGTTCGGCTGTATCCACAAGCATGTTGCCCAACTGGTAATTCATCTAAGTGCAATTCCAGCTGTCCGGATCAACTGGAAATTGGCTTAAGATGAGCTTCTATAACGATTATACGAGGAGAAATGGAATGAAAACAAATCTAACAGAAAAAGAAGCACTTTTAATTGCGCAAGAATACAAAGATAAATTATGAGTTTTATGATCAATTAACTGGAGAAGTAAGATTTTATAAAAAATTCTCAAAGAATGTTAAGGGTTTTACTGCGTGGTTAGTTATTGGAAAAATAGAAACGTTATCGCCCGAAGATGATAATGAATACGAAATTGTAGTTTCAGATGAGACAGCTTTATACGAGTACGTAATTGACATTAATGGATTTGAGCGATATCCACACATTGAAGATGGTGGCTTATCAGAAGAAGAGATAAAAGAGCTTTTTGGGGATGATAATGATTTAGATTAAGACTCTAATAGAATTGGATAATTGAGGTATATTGGCGGCTCAACCTCAAAAACAGTGCTTGACTGCTAGCCCAACATCCGATGGTGGTTACATTCGATGAGAATGCCTGCTTTATAGCGACTGTGATTTCGTGTGAAGTAATGGAGGCTCTGAAAAAGCTTTTATACGATTGTGTCGACCTTCTACAGTTGCGTTTGTCCAGCGGAGAGATTGCCAATTAAAAAGTGTAACCTATGAAAACAAAGTCAAGCAACAGTCGAGCGGCAGCTTGAACCGGAGCCTCTGGCGGGTCCGGCGTCCCCGCGATTGGCGAAGTGGCCAAAAGGCCATTTTCCCTCCCGGCGATGCGTCTTCTCGCTGGAAGCGTCGAAGCGCTTCTGCTGCGCAAGGCGGAAAGGGATTTCGCGTCTGTTTGCATGTAAGTAAGGTTCGACAAGTCTCTTACGAATTCCTGCTGAGAGGGTTAAATGGCTGCTTCTGGCTGGACGTGAGGGTGAGCCTGCCGCTGGAGAAGAGACAAGCCGTCGAGCAGCCATCACAGTTCCCGCAGGGTGAGATGCAGCGGGGCGCTGCCGCCAGTTAGGCCACTGAAACGTGCCACGTTCTAGTCTGCGGTAGTACAAGCCAGAAACCTGCATGATTCCAGTGCAAGATTTTAAGCTGGTCGAGTCTACGGTTGCAAAATACGAATAGCGCCGAGGAAAATGGAGCGAGTGCGAATTGTTCCTGAACGATCGCGGCCAGCCCGTCAATGGATTTGCCCATGTCTGTGGGGTCACAGGCCAGGTAGACAGCGAAGCGTGGGTGAAACTCAACATAACGGCCTCAAAGCCTCAACAACGTCGCGAAGCAACTCCGGTTCAAAGCCGGGCCGAACTTCGATTCGGGCAACGCCGACTTGTACCTGAAGGCATTCGTTTGTTCCCGGTGAGCAGGAGGCAGCGACGGGACAGAAAGATGGAGCGGAAGCTGCACGTCCTTGTCTAAGGGCTGTGTAGACCCAATATTTCAACTGATGAACGGTTAACTTCTGTTCCTTGCACCAAGCCTTCATCGTTTGACAACTGGCCTATAGGCTGCGATACGCTCGCTCCATATTGTTTGCAAATAGAATTCCAATTCAGAAACTATTCTTTCCTGGACATGATAGATTCATTGTGACGGTTTTGAACGCTTATGAAAAGGTGCTTTCAATTTGACGCTTACGTGAATAGGACAAAAAGCCGGGGAGTCCCCGGCTTTTTGCTGTACGTCCATCTATTGTCCGCTCCGCTTGCAAGAGAAGAGCGTAACGGTTCCTATAGACTTAAGGGGCAACGGAACGAAGCACCGTGCAGTCGCCTTCCAGCGTGTACGCGCCGAGGTTCGCCGGGAGAAGGAAGCATTCTCCGGCCGCGAGCGTCAGCTCTTGATCGGCCCAGCGCAGCGTGCCCGTGCCTTCGCACACGACGAGGATGACGAAGCTGTCCGCCGTCGTGGACAGGCTCCACGGCTGCTTGACGATGCCTTTTTCTACCCGGAAGTATGGCGATTCCGCCAGCGTCAGCCATTCATTCGGCTTCGCGTTGTCGGTCTTCATCCGGGTCGCGCCAGCGCCTTCATAGGCGATGACATTCAAGGAATCCTCGATGTGCAGCTCGCGCGGCTTGCCGTCGAGGCCCGGACGGTTATAGTCATACAGGCGGTATGTCGTGTCGGAGTTCTGCTGCACCTCGGCGACGACGACGCCGGCGCACAGCGCATGCACCGTGCCGGCCGGGATGTAGAAGGAATCGCCGGCTTGGACGGGAACCTCCTGCAGCGCCTCCATGATGCGGCCTTCCGCGATTGCTGCCGCCAGTGCCTCGCGGTCGATTCCATCCTTCAAGCCATAAATGATCTTGGCCCCTGGCTTGGCATCGAGCACATACCACATCTCGGTCTTGCCCAGCTCGCCTGTCGGCAGCCCTTCATAATCGTCGGTCGGATGCACCTGCACCGACAGATCGTCGTTGCAATCGAGCAGCTTGATCAGCAGCGGGAAGCGGCCGTTTTTCTCGGAGAAGCCCTTCGCGCCGAACCACTCCTTGCCGTATTGCTCGCGCACTTGATCGAGGCCTTGGCCGGCCAGCTCGCCGTTGATAACCTTCGTCGTTCCGTTCGGATGGTCTCCGATCATCCAGCCTTCGCCGATATGCCCTTCCGGCAGATCCAGGCCGAATCGGGTCAGGGCGCGGCCGCCCCAGACGCGTTCCTTGAATTCAGGTTGAAACTTCAGTGGGTATGGTGTTGTCATGATGTTCTCACTCCCGTTATCCCTATTTGGTGGTCGTATGGAAAAATTCAAGTCCCTCGCCGTTAGGCCCCTTGAAGAAAAAGTAGCGGCTGCCGTTCGGCAAAGTGACGATTTCCTGATCGATATGCTCGACGGAGCCGAGCGACTGAATGCGGGCGAATTCGGCATCGATATCGTCAACGGTGAAGGCGATACGATGAACGAGTCCTTCGGCCGGGAGCGCATCGCGGTAGCCTCGACTAACTCGATCTCGGATTTATCCGCTCCCGGGAAGCCGAGAAGGGCGAGGCGAAGGACGCCATTCGTATGGGTCAGCGTCCGCGCGCCGCGCCTGAACCGCCCTGTCTTCTATGTTTACTGCTCCGCGCTTCGGGAGCGTGCCTTCTCGACCGCGATGACGTAAGGCGCCTCCGGCCGCTGGAGCATGCGGTAGACGACCGCCTGGCCTCTGGCGGCGGGCAGCGCCTCCGCCCAGGCGCGGACGGCGTCCGCTTCGCGGTCGCCCCCGGCATGGCCCGGGTACACGACGGCGGTCAGCACCCCGCCCGGACGCAGCAGCGTCAGGGCGTCCTCCAGCGCCGCCAGCGTCGTGGACGGCTCCGTCATGACGCGCTTGTCCGCGTCAACCGTCGGCAGATAGCCGAGGTTGAACATGACGGCTGCCGTCGTTCCGTGCCATGCCGGGGGCAGCGCGCGGGTCATCGCTGCATGGCTGTGCCGCAGCAGCTCGACCCGCGCGCCGCCGTCCGCGCCGAAGGCGTGCTCCAGGCGGCGGCGGGTCAGCTCGAGCGCCGCCGCCTGGATATCGAAGGCCGCGACAGACCCGCGCGGCCCGACGAGCCGGGCGAGGAAGAGCGTGTCCACGCCGGTGCCCATCGTCGCGTCGACGGCGCGGTCGCCCGGCTGCACGCGCTCCTTCACGGCCTGCTGCGCGAAGCTGAGTACGGAGAGGAAGCCCATGTTAACTCTCCCTCCACAGCTTGCCCTGCCACGTGTCGCGGCGGCGCAGCTCGGCGTCGATCGCGTTCAGCACTTCCCACTTGCGCAGGCTCCACGTCGGCCCGATCAAAAGGTCGCGCGGGGCATCGCCCGTCACGCGGTGCACGATCATCTCGGGCGGCAGAATTTCCAGCGTGTCGACGATGAGCTTCACATATTCGTCCATCTCGAGGAAGCGGAGCAGGCCCGCTTCATATTGCTTCACCATGGGCGTCTTGCGCATGAGATGGAGCAGATGGAGCTTGATGCCCTGCACATCCATGCGGGCAACCTCTGCCGCGGTCTCCATCATCATCTCATGCGTCTCCTGTGGCAGTCCATATATAATATGGGTGCAGATGCGGATATTGTGTTTGCGCAGCTTCGCGACCGCCTCCTCGTAGCAAGCGGTGTCATGCGCCCGGTTGATGAGCTTCGAGGTCGATTCGTGAATCGTCTGCAGGCCCATCTCCAGCCACAGATAGGTGCGTTCGTTCAGTTCGGCCAAATACTCGACGACATCGTCCGGCAAGCAATCGGGACGGGTCGCGATGGACAGGCCGACGACCCCGGGCTGCTCCAGGATGACCTCGAAATAGTCGCGCAGCGTATCGACCGGCGCATACGTATTCGTGTAGGCCTGGAAGTAGCCGATATAGCTGGCGTCCGGCCATTTCGCGTGCTGGCGGTCGCGAATCGTATTGAATTGGGTCACGAGATCGTTGCGGCGGGAGCCCGCGAAATCGCCGGAGCCCCGGGAGCTGCAGAAGGTGCAGCCGCCGATGGCGATCCGTCCGTCCCGGTTCGGGCAGGTGAAGCCGGCATCCAGCATCACCTTGAATACCTTGCCCCCGAACTGTCGGCGCATCTCGGCGTTCCATGTATGGAACCGCTTGTCTCCCCAATCGAGGGGGACAGGCGGACGTTCAAGCTTCGGATATTTCAATGATGACAAGCCCTTTCCTGATCGAAGTCGCCCCAGGAGGGAAGCGGCTGCTTCCGGATCCGGGGCGTGCGGCCGCGCCAGGGCGCAACCGCCGCCGGCCTGCCGCAGCGCGCTGGGCTGGCGGCAGGCGGCCGTGGTTTTATTGTAGCAGATATCGTATGAAAAGCGAAGATACGGCACTGCCCGCGGGGGGAACCGGAAGAGGGACGAAGCGGAGCCGAGAGGCTGTTAATTTCGTGTAAATGTATGAACGAGACGGCGTCTTGCTGATGCGCCTGGGAAATGCAACGCCGGGTGATGGCAGGCGGCTCTTTACAATTGCGTGCCGGTCATGCAGAATAGAAGATTAGAGCATACTGAGGTTGGAGGAAAACAGATGCGTTTACGAGGCAAAAAAGGGGCTCCGGAGCTGCTGCAGCAATCGAAGATTGCGATCCTGGACCCGCAATCGGCGCGAGGCCGCTGGCAGGAGATCTTCGGGAACGGCCGTCCGATCTATGTGGAACTGGGTATGGGCAAAGGCCAGTTCATCAGCACGATGAGCAAGCTGCACCCGGATGTGAACTTCATCGGGATCGATATGTACGATGAATTAATCGCGCGCGCCTGCGAGAAGGCCGAGACGATCCGCGGCGAGCTGGGCGTGGACACCGGCGCCAACTTGAGGCTGGTGCGGGCGAATATTGAATATCTGGAATCGATTTTTGCGGAGGGCGAGATCGAGCGCATTTTTCTGAACTTCAGCGATCCGTGGCCGAAGAAGCGCCATGCGCGCCGGCGCTTGACTCATCCCCGTTTTATCGAGAAATATAAGCGCGTCCTGAATGAACGCGGAGAGATCCATCAGAAGACGGACTCGGTGACGCTGTTCGAATACTCCTTGAATTCCTATGCCGAGGTCGGTCTTCAGATGCGGAACATCTCGCTCGACCTTCACCGGGACGGTCCTCATCCGGATCATGTCATGACGGAATACGAGGAGAAGTTCTCGAGCAGAGGCATGAACATTCATCGCGTGGAGGTTCTGGTGGGGCGCGAGGCTTACGAGCAGTACCGGGCTTCGCTGCCATACGGCAGCGGAGGACAGACCGTCCCGCAGCCATAATGCGCCAGGTTAGCCGCCGGCTTGGGCCATGCCCGGAACCGGCGGCTTTGTCCTGCTAAGGCCGCAGCAAAAAGCCCGGTCCTGGACGCATGTCCAGACCCGGGCCGGGGAAAGGCGGTACCTAAAAATAGATAAGTCAGGCGGAGGAGCTGCCGGTAGGCGGCTGCTCGTAAAGCATGCTCAAAATCGCGTCGGCACACGCCTTCGGATGATACCGCGAGGCGTTCAGCTCGAATTCGCGCCGCCGCGAGGCGACCTCGTCATAGTGATACGCCAGCTTGTTCATCCAATTCGTTATCGTATGAGCGTTCTCGATTGGCTCGCCGTATCCTTTTTCCGTAAAATAGTGCAAGTTCTCTTCTTCCTGGCCCGGCAGCGGTTCGTAGAACAGCATCGGAATGCCCTTCGCCATCGCTTCGGTGCAGGTCATTCCGCCCGGCTTCGTGACCAGGAGGTCGGATACGTCCATCAGCTGATCGATCTGCTTCGTATAACCAATGAGGTGGATATTCTCATGGCGGAATCTCGGGTTGTCCAGCAGGCGCTGGCGGAGCTTCTCATTGTCGCCGATGCAGAACAAGAACTGGATGTCATTGCGCCAGCGGGTCAGGAGCTCGCTGGAGCGGCTCGGGTCAATGAGTCCCCAGCCGCCGCCCATGACGAGGACGGTCGGCAGCTCCTTCAGGCCGAAGCGCCGGCGGATGGCCGCCTTCGTATTGCGGTCATGCGTCTCCCAGAAGTTCGGATGAACGGGGATGCCGGTCACCAGGATGCGATCGGACGGCACGCCATGGGATTCCAGCTTCGCTTGCACTTCAGGCGTCGAGACGAGATAGCGGCTTACCCCGGGGCTGACCCAGGTCGCATGCGCGTCATATCGGTAATGACCGTGCAGAGCGGAACATCCAGGCCCAGCCGGCGCAGCCGCGAGATGACGGCATTCGGAATCGGATGCGTGCAAACGATCATGTCCGGCCTCAACTGGCGCATGACCGTCATCGCCTGCGTATAAAAGACGCGATGCAGCGCCATCGTGGTCAGCCGGTTCAACGATTTGTTATATTGGATCCTGTACATGAAGCCGACCAGCTTGGGCTGCACGCTGACGGTCTTGCGGTAGGCCTCGATAATGAGCGGCGCCGTCCGCGGATTCAAAAAGCTACCCAGCTCGATTACGCGCGTCTGCACATGCGGCGACAGCTTCCGGAGACTGACGGCCAGAGCGTGCGCCGCCTGGGTGTGTCCGGCCCCGAAGCGTTCCGACAGGATGAGAACCCGCTTCTTGCCTTCGTTATCGTTCGTAAATCCGAAGCCTGCCGGTACTGACCATGTGACAGGTTCCTGCATATTGGTCACCCTTCTATCCTAATTAATGTTACTAATTGGTTGACGAATCCGCGGCCCATTATGTCCAGAAGGAGACCGTGCCGACGGCCGCCCCGGTTCCGATCAAGGCCCCTGCTAGGCAATCGGAAGGATAATGCAGGCCGAGATACATGCGGGACATCGCCACGATCAAGGCGACCGGAAGCAGCGCCCAGGTCAGAATCGGAAAGGCCATCATAATCGGCGTTACGATCGAAAAGATGGCCGTCGTATGTCCCGAAGGGAACGAGTGGTCGATGAGCGGCTTGCGGAACGTTCGTATACCGGGCAGCGCCAGATGGGGGCGAACCCGCGGGTACCATTTTTTGATAAGAAAAACGGGAATATGGCTTACAGCCAGCGCAACCAGACACTGCCAGCCAATCCGGCTCCAAGGGTCAGGCGCGAACAGGCCAAGGATAAGCGAGAATGCGATCGTGAATGTCGCTCCTCCGAGATGAGTCATTGTATAGAGCACCATGTTCATCCAGTGATGATGAAGACGCTGATTAATCCACAGAAACAACTGCCGTTCACGGTATCCAAGCCACGCGATAACACGGGTCAACATGTCACCCCTCCGTTATGCGATAGATTTTGATGCGATCGTAACAACTTTACATTAACAGAAGATAAGGAATTTGTGAATTTTTCATGTACCCCTTTCTTGGAACCGAGAAGCATACTTAATCATATTTATATTTGTTCGTAATTTCAATCTTATTGTGAAGACGCATGCAGACCGGCGGCGAAGCTTGACGAATGATGTCCCATTCCAACGTGCCCTCTCTTTTGGCTCTGGGACGTTTCTCCTGATTGCAAATGGAGCGCCTGAAAAATGTTTCACTTTCGGACGCAGCGGGTAACTTGGTGATAGCTGCAAGCCAGCCTCGGCAGGTTGATTTTGGTCAGCAACCTTTGCATGGGTTGGTACGTTATTATATGATGTAGGTGTATGCCCATGCGGTCCAAGGCAAGGCGGAATGCCTTTATGCTCGGGTTCGATATCTTTTTTTGACGAAATGGGGGTCCAAAGCCATAATTTCTTAGCATTTGGACGAAAATAAAGAAAATACCCCGTCAGAGCCCGAACGCCTGCCACTTCACGATCATTCTTGCATGAAAATGAAGCAAATAACGTATGAAAGCCAATATTAGGTTTTTGACAAACGGATGCAAACGTTAGAAAATCGGGATCGACCGTTTTCTGCCGGGGTAAACATGACAAAGGCATGCCATGAAAAACAAAGAAAAGGCATGCTTACAGAAAAAGTGAAATATCATCAGGGGTTAAAAGGGGGACACCAACATGGTGGATAAGTTATTTATCGGCTTGCAGGTGTTGTTGGCCGCGCTCGGGGTGTATCAATTCACCTTGTCGCTGTTCGGCATTTACCGGGAAAAGAAACGAAAAACCTACGACCCGCAGAAATCGTTCGCCGTCATCGTGGCCGCACATAACGAGGAAGCGGTAATTGGAGCGCTTGTCGAGAACTTGAAGCAGCTCGACTATCCGAAGGAAATGTATGATATCTTTGTCATTTGCGATAACTGTACCGACAACACGGCGGACATCGTAAGAGAGCATGGCGTGAAGGCATGCGAGCGCCACAATCCTCATCAGCGCGGCAAGGGCTACGCCATTGAGTGGATGCTGAAGAATCTGTGGGAGATGCCGCGCCAGTACGATGCGGTCGTCATGCTCGACGCAGACAATCTGGTCAGCATGGATTTCCTGCGTGAAATGAACAACGATCTGTGCTCCGGGGCGCGTGTCATCCAGGGCTATATCGATACGAAGAACCCGCATGACTCGTGGATTACGGCTGCTTACGGGGTGACTTACTGGTACTGCAACCGGCTGTGGCAGCTGTCCCGCAAAAATCTGAAGCTGGCGAACTTCCTTGGCGGAACCGGCATGTGCTTCGAGAGCCAACTGCTGAAGGATATGGGCTGGGGCGCGACGAGCCTCGTTGAGGACCTGGAATTCACGGCGCGCTGCGTCAAGAACGGCATCAACCCGGTGCTGAATTACAATGCGCGCGTATACGACGAGAAGCCGTTGACGTTCAAGGCGTCGGCACGCCAGCGTCTTCGCTGGATGCAGGGCCACTTCACGGTGGCGCGCCGCTATTTCTTCCCGCTGCTGTGGCAGAGCATCAAGGAGCGCAATATGGCGAAGTTCGATATGGCGCTCTATACGATTACGGTCTACACCGTGCTGCTGACGTTTCTCATGACCGCCTTCTTGTGGGTGGACGCGGCGATATTCAACGGGCCGAACGTGGCCACGTTCTTTCAATATTTGCCGTCTTGGGTGCCGGTCGTGTCGATGGTGCTGACCTGCAGCGTGTTCGTGCTGGCGCTCGTGCTGGAGGGCGTCAAGTCGTGGCGCATTTACGCGTCGCTCATTACGTTCCCGATCTATCTGCTGTCCTGGTGGCCGATTACGTTCTATGCGTTCTTCACGCAGAACAACAAAGTATGGAGCCATACCGAGCATACGCGCGTCGTGCGCTTGGAGGAAATGCAGGGCAAGCAGGTATCCTGATTCGGGGCTGTCCCGGGGCAAAAGAATGTCTTGACAATGAATCCGCAAGAGTGATATAGTAATTGAGTGTTCAAATTGCATATGATTTAGATTAAGCAGGAGCGCCCGCTTCTCACCTGACCGACGTAGGTTGGCTGGTTATGACGATTTGCCGCGTTGGCGGTGTTTCACATGATGATAATTGGTCGATGTGAGGGATGTGGGCTCTTGAGTCCGCATCCCTTTTTGCATACAATATAAGTTTGCAAGAGCGAAGTGGGAATTCGATTATGGAGGTGGCACACCATTAGCAAAGATCATTTGGTTAACGAGGAGATTCGTGCGAAGGAAGTTCGGCTGGTCGGCCCGGAAGGCGAGCAGATCGGCATCAAGCCGTTCCGCGAAGCGCTGCAGATGGCTTACGACGCGAACTTGGACCTGGTGAATGTGGCTCCGCAGGCGAAGCCGCCCGTATGCCGGATTATGGACTACGGCAAGTTCCGCTACGAGCAGCAGAAGAAAGAGAAAGAAGCGCGCAAGAATCAGAAGACGGTGGATATCAAGGAAGTCTGGTTCCGCGCGAACATTGACGAGCATGATTTCCAGACGAAGCTGCGCAACGTCTTGAAGTTCCTGCGTGAAGGCGATAAGGTCAAATGCTCGGTCCGCTTCCGCGGACGCGAGATTGCCCATGCGGATATCGGCAAGAAGGTTCTTGACCGCGTTCTGGCCGAAGCGAACGAGCTGTGCATCGTGGAGCGCGTTCCGAAGCTGGAAGGCCGCAGCATGATTATGATTTTGGCGCCAAAGAGCACCTAAGCGACCTGCCGCTCAGGATAAGGCGGCGGGATGGATGAACACCGAACTTGAGGAGGATAATTGATTATGCCTAAGATGAAAACGCATAGCAGCTTGAAGGGCCGCTTCAAAATTACGGGTACTGGTAAAGTGCGTCGCTACAAAGCGTACCGCAACCATTTGCTTTCCCATAAATCGCAACGCCAAAAGCGCAACCTGGCAACGAGCCCAGTGATGGCAGCAGGCGACGTTAACCGCATGAAGCAGCAATTGAAAAACTTGAAATAAGCAATTCGGAGACATCGAATCGGGAGGTTAATACGAAATGGCACGAGTAAAAGGCGGATTTACGACACGTCGTCGTCATAAGAAAGTATTGAAACTGGCAAAAGGATACTTCGGTTCCAAACACCGCATCTTCAAAACAGCGAACGAGCAAGTGATGAAATCGTTGCTGTACGCATACCGCGATCGCCGTCAACGGAAGCGTGACTTCCGCAAGCTGTGGATCGCCCGCATCAACGCGGCAGCTCGCATGAACGGACTGTCCTACAGCAAAATGATGCATGGCTTGAAGCTCGCAGGCGTGGACATCAACCGCAAAATGCTGGCTGACATGGCAGTCAATGATGCCAATGCATTCAGCTCTCTTGCAGCGGTAGCCAAAGAAAAAGTAAACGCGTAAGCTGACTTTATATAGAGCGCCGCATCGCCGGGAACGGCCGTGCGGCGCTTGTTATAATACAACAGGCATGTATAATATTGGGGTGCTTCAGAATTTATTGATCCCTTCTTTTTGCAGCTTGACGCGATTGTAACTCAACTATGTATGAATCCAGTTGTTGGCTGATCCGAACCACTTCTTCATCCGTAAATTTCCCTTTAGTTCTCACCGCCTCAACTAACTTTCTCCTTAACTCGTTTATTTTTTCCTCAATAGACTTAATGGCCGTTCACCTCACGTACATCTAACTCTATTGAGTGTAATGTACGTTTCACCAAAAAAATGTATAATTGTGCTACTGGTGCATTTTGTCGGAAAATGAAGAAGCACCTACAAGGTGCTTCTTCGACTACCACGGATAAATGCTGCCATGATCTCCTGTGAATGCTGCTGCCGTTGTTACAAATATGACTGCGCAGGGAAGGGATTTAACGTACCATTTTTTGAAAAACTGCTTCATGCTGAAACCTCCGTTTCTTTAATGCTATGAGCATAATATGCGCTTAACTTTTCTAGTGTAGACTTGTACACGGTAACATTCTGTTCCAAAAGATTACGTATAACCATGTTCAGACATTTTTTCTCTTCAATTGTGTCGTTAATTTTGGAATAGTGCAGTGCCCCTTCAATCAAGTAACTTACGCAATTCTCGTGATCCCCAATAGCTAAATAGTATTCTCCTTGAACTTGAAGGTAATCAGCGTATCTTGAACAAATTAAAGGATTATTTTTGTTTATGGTGGACGGGTTTATTTTACTGCTTTCAAGGATAGCTCTAGCGCCTTCAAGGTCGTTTTGATTTAAGTATAATCGAAGAAGTTGGTTTGTTGCAGAAATTGTGTAATTGTTACTACATGATTTCAAGAATAAACGGAGTTGTTCAATGGACTGTTCGATGTTCCCTTTTTTAGCATTTAATAATGCTTCCATAAGAATAACATTTTCTTTGGTATTCGGATAGTCGAATTGTTTGTATTGTAATGAGTAAAGTTCAGATTCTTCATACTCCTCAAGAGCAAAGTACGAATCTCTAAGCATGCCAAGTGCATGTACTTTGTAGGGGCTTGCGCCGCAATCTATTTCAAGTATCATCTTACAATGATAAATGCACTCAGTATAGAGTCTCAGATTGTATGCATGAATTCCTAACTTGTAGTATAGCTCAATCCGATCTTGTTGTGATAAGAAATCGATGTAATGAAGAACATACTTTCCGCTATAATACGTTTCCTTCAATTTGCTGAAATCATTTCGTTCAATCAGGTATCGTTGATACATCCCTTTGGCGATGTAAGGCATAATTCCATGTGATCGTGAGTAGTCAATGATGAGGTTGTATAATGATAATTTAACGGAGGTATCATCAATGGAGTCAATGGATTGGTAAAGCTTCTCTGTTAAGTCAAAGCTGTCTTCATTTGGAGATTCAAGAAATTTGGTTGCGACTTTTCGAATCAGTCCAATAGAACTTTCTTGCTGAATCGTTGATTGCAGAATATGTAGCAATGAATCCGATCTTTTCTCAACCTCTACGTAATAATCAATCAATGTCTCAAAGGGGATATTCAATGTCATTGCCAATGGATGAACACTCGAAAATTCTGGACGCTTTACTTCGCCATTCTCAATTCTTGATATCGTCCCTCTAGGAACACCTGATAATTCTGATAACTGAGTGAGCGTCATATCTAACGCTCGCCTTATATCCTGGATAAGCTCTCCGATTGTTCTGACGACTGCGGGTTCCAATATCAGCCCTCCTTGCTTCATTATTTGACTATCTATATTTTGCCATAAGATGAATCGTATGTAAATAAGAGGTGTAGAGGGCGAGCTTCATAAAAAGGAGCTGGAATTCGCTCACTGCTTATAGTGTACAGATTGCCAGCAAAAACGATCGTGGGTATGAAATTCAATTGAGGCATTACCAAAGTCAGGACTGCTCGGATTGCTCCCTCAAAGCAGCCTGCACCAAGGCAATAGGGAATCGGCCATCCTACAGGCAGTAGAAACTACTTATGGGACAGCCCCTTTTTACCATGCAATCTATTCCCAATATTTTCGGGTCGACAACTGGCTGGCGAGCTGCTTGCTGCCCGCCCGTCTCTTCTTCCGCAGCTCTGCCCGCTCCTGCGCCGATTCGTGAAGCAGCTTCTCTTCCTCGGAGTGGGGGATGACGGGCGGCACGATCATCGGCGTGCCATGCTCATCCACCGCCACGAACGTCAGGAAGGAAGTCGCCGCGATGGCGCGCTCGCCGGAGAACAGATTCTCCGAGACGACCTTGACGAATACTTCCATGCTCGTTCGGCCCGTCCAGGTGACATACGATTCCAGGCAGACGGAATCGGACTGCAGTATCGGACGGAGGAAATCAACCGAATCGGTCGAAGCGGTGATCACGTTGTACCGGCAATGCCGCACGGCCGAGATGGAGGCCAATTCGTCGATGGCGCTCATCAGCTTGCCGCCGAACAGGGAATCATGGTTATTGACATCGTTCGGAAATACGCGGCTCGTCTTGAACACGCGGGATTCGCGGCACAGCTTGGGCGCAAGCCTCCATTGATGAACATCCGATTCTTTCTTCACAATCAATCGTCCTTTCCATGCAACAGCTCTTCCGCACGAAGGCGGGGCAGCCGGGGCGGCTGCCGCTTCTCATCCTTCTATTGTACTCCAGAGCGGGGGATAAGCCAAATCCGTTCCAGGGCGGACGCCCGTATCCAAGGCGCGGCACGGCTATCTCTGGCATGGCGGGAAAAGGAAGGAGGCGGCGGCACGCGTGCGGGAACTGCCTTCGGTTTCCGTTTTCATCGGCGCTCATTTTCGCTACAATAGAGGGATGCGACTTCGAGAAAAGAGGGAATGTTATGATTGATTTATCCAAAGCGGAAATCCAGCAAATGGTTGTGCATCAGGTCGGAAGCAAGGCCCGCGACGAGGGGGTTCGCGTCTCTCACGCGCTCTATGACGTGCCGAGCGACGAAGTGAAGGCGACGCTGATGAAGTATTTTATTTCCGGCTTCAAATTCGATGCCTTTTACCGCTTCCATCACGAGGCGGAGCTGCCGTTGAATGAGGTATACACGTATGTGAGCCGCATCTTTCAGCAGCCCGATTCCTTTCACGAGCAGTCCGTTCATTTGCTGCATCATTTGTATGAGCAATCCTCCCATCCGCAGATTAAGCCGGGGGAGCTGTATGTCGTTCATCTGAACAACATTTTGTACAACAACTTCAGCATCGACGCCATCGGCATCATGAAATCGGAGCATAAGGACGTCTTTCTTCAGGTGCAGGAGCGCAATCCGGAAGAGCTTCAGGTCAGCATCCAGGAAGGAACGAACATCCGCAAGCTGGACAAGGGCTGCCTTATTCTCAACGTGCGGGCGGAGGCGGGCTATTCGGTCGGCATCGTCGACACCTCGGCAGGCAAGAACAACGAAGCGGCGCGGTATTGGCAGGAAGATTTTTTGAACGTGCGGCTGCTCGAGGACGAGCATTATTTGACGGATAAATATATCGAGATGTGCACGCATTTCTATGAGGATGTCATCGCCGCCTCGGCGGAGGAACCGCCGGAGAAGAAAGAGAAGCTGGAGTTCATTCACCATACGATCGAGTACTTCGCCAAGCATGAGCAGTTCGAGGAGGAGACCTTCGCCGAGGAGGTTATCGTTCAGCCGGAGATCGTGCCGATCTTTAAGGCGTACAAGGAGACGTACGAGGAAGCGAACGAGCTGCCTCCGCTGAATGAATTTCCGATTTCCCAGCCCGCCTTGAAAAAGGCGAAGCGAACGTATAAAAATAATATCCGGACCGATACGGGAGTCGAGCTGAAGCTGAAGAGCGACAGCTTTGCTTTCGTGGAGAAGGGCTTCGATGAAGAACGGGGCATGCATTATTATAAAGTTTTCTATAACGAGGAGGAATAGACTCGCGGCTTGCGGCAGCGCAAGCTCCAGAGCTTGCCAGACCCAGATTTGAGAAGGAAGGGCCATCATACAGACGGAAAAGGGCTGGATAGAATACCTTGTATGGAATCAACCGTGAAGGAGGGATTCGCATGCGGGGTGTTACGAAAGCTCAGGCTTCCAAGCTTGTCGGCAAACGGATCTATGCGCTGCACAAGAACGGATCTGTCGTGTCCGGCAAGCTGATTCGCATTTCCGGGAACCGGCTGGTGCTGGAGCAGCCGAAGGGCAAGAAAGTAAAAACAAAAGCCATCATTCCGTTGGTTTTATTCGATCTTCTCGCCATCGGCACAGCCCCTTACGCCTATGGGGGGTACCCTTACGGGGTTTATGGGGGGTACGGGTATGGAGGTTATCCGTACGGTTATTTCTGGTAAACCAATTCGGCAAAACCATCACTTCCAAGACGAGCGGGCCACATGAGGATATGGGAGCGGAGAGCCTGGGGGAACCCCAGGCTTTCATGCTGCGGACGGATTGGGCGGATGTCAGCGCCTGTCCAGCGCCTTCTCCATCTCGTGGCAGGCGATCTGCGCGATGTACCGCTTTATCCGGTAACCATGCCGCTCGTAGAATCGCTGCGCGGCGGCGTTGCCTTGATCTACATAGACGCGGGAGAGGAGGCAGCGCTGCATGCGCCCGTACCGTTCCGCCCGCGCCAGGAGCGCGGAGCCGCATCCTTTGCCTTGGGCTTCGCTGCTGACGGCGAGCAGATCGATCAGCAGGATGTCGTTCTTGGCTTGGACAAGCGCGAAGCCGACAGGCCGATTTCTGCGGTTCGCGGCGACATAGGTGACGCCCTCCCGAAGCCGAACCGGAATATCCTTCAGTACCTGGCTCTCTTCCCAGACGAGGTTGGAACGGGGGAGCAATTCCTCCAGAACAAGGCGGCGGATGATGCGGTCATCGGAAGCGGGGCGCCGAAGCCGGATGTTCATGCCCGATTCCCCCTTTGCTGCATCGCGAATGTTGTATTATATGTGCCGGCTTCGTCCCCCGTGCCGATTCCGCCGCTCTTTCGGCCTTTCGTGGAACCCCGAATAAACCGGCTGCCCAAAAACGTTATAGTACGGAAAAAAGCCGAGGTTTTTGCCGATTTCGGGCATTTTATCAAGGTGTGCTGCCTTTTTTTCCGGATGACCGGTTTACAAAATTTTTTAACACTGCCTCTTGACTCCTGCATATCGTAGGAATATAATGTTTCTAAACATTTGAAAGACATTGACCATATTTTACAACGGCAATGAAGAGGACGAAGCATAAGGGCCCTTATGAACAGAGAGCGCATGGAAGTCTTGCTGAGACCGGCGCCATAATCCCTTATCGGCGAGCTCACCTCGGAGCTGTTCTCCTGAACGGATATCAGGCCATGGCCCGGATATGTCAGTAGGGGGAATCGTCAGGCGCGCGTTAGGCGTCCAGAGTATGCGCTGTCCATGCATGTCATGGACAACTGTACGGGCGTATACTTGCAGAGATTTCATATCGCGAGATGTGGAATGAACATGGGTGGTACCACGGAAGCACAACCTTTCGTCCCTTAGGCAGCGGCAAGCTGCGGGGGCGGAAGGTTTTTTTTGTTGTATTTCAAGCCTGGCCAGGCACGACACACCATGACAACCAAGCCCGATTGGAAATCGACAAGGATGCGTAAGGAGGATGGCAAAATGAGCACACATCAAGCGGCAATGCGCTCAACTGATGAATTAAAAGAAAAATGGATGAAGCCTGAAGTGATTACAGGCTCCGAAATTTTGCTTCGCAGCTTGTTGTTGGAAGGTGTGGAGTGCGTGTTCGGTTATCCGGGCGGCGCCGTGCTCTACATCTACGACGCGATGCACGGCCGCGAGGATTTCCATCATGTCCTGACCCGGCATGAGCAAGGCGCCATTCACGCCGCCGACGGTTATGCGCGGGCAAGCGGCAAGGTCGGCGTCTGCATCGCGACATCGGGTCCCGGTGCAACGAACCTGGTCACAGGCATCGCTACGGCATATATGGATTCGGTTCCGCTCGTCGTCATTACCGGCAATGTAGCGACGACGTTTATCGGAACAGACGCCTTCCAGGAGGCGGACATCACCGGCATCACGATGCCGATTACGAAGCACAGTTATCTGGTGCGGAAAGTGGAGGACCTGCCGCGAATCATTCATGAGGCGTTCCACATCGCGAATACGGGCCGCAAGGGGCCGGTGCTCATCGATATTCCGAAGGACGTGTCCGCCGCAACGACCTTGTTCCAGCCGGTGACGGAAGTGAACATTCGCGGGTATAACCCGACCGTCCAGCCGAACAAGTATCAGGTGGATAAGATGCTGAAGGCCATCGCGGAAGCGGAGTCGCCCGTCATTCTGGCCGGAGCCGGCGTCATCCATTCCGGCGCGCATGAGGAATTGTTCGAGTTCGTGACGAAGACGAAGATCCCGGTGACGACGACCTTGCTCGGACTCGGCGGCTTCCCGAGCGGCCATGAATTGTGGATGGGCATGCCCGGCATGCATGGGACGTACACGTCGAACATGGCGATTCAGCAAGCGGACCTGCTTATCAACATCGGCGCCCGCTTCGATGACCGCGTAACGATGAAGCTCGAAGGATTCGCTCCGAAGGCGAAGATTGTGCATATTGACATCGACCCGGCCGAGATTGGCAAAAATGTGCCGACAGACATTCCGATTGTGGGCGATATTAAGTCGACGCTTCAATTGGCTAATGCTACGGCGGTTCACAACGATAAAGCAGACGCGTGGCGCGAGCAGGTGCAGATGTGGAAGGCGGAGAAGCCGCTGGCATTCATCGACTCCGATTCGGAGCTGAAGCCGCAATGGGTCATTCAGATGATTAATGACACGACCCAAGGCAATGCGATCGTGACGACGGACGTAGGCCAGCATCAGATGTGGGCGGCCCAGTACTACCGCTTCAATCATCCGCGCTCCTGGATTACATCCGGCGGCCTCGGCACGATGGGCTTCGGGTTCCCGTCCGCCATCGGCGCGCAGATGGCGTTCCCGGATCGGACCGTCGTCTCGATCAACGGCGACGGCGGGATGCAAATGTGCGCGCAGGAACTCGCCATCTGCGCCATCCACAATATCCCGGTCAAGGTGGCCATCATCAACAACCGGGTGCTCGGGATGGTGCGCCAATGGCAGGAGATTATCTACGACCACCGCTACAGCCATATCGATTTGGCAGGCAGCCCCGATTTCGTCAAGCTGGCGGAAGCCTACGGCGTGCGCGGCTTCCGGGCGACGACGAAGGAAGAAGCGGAGCAAGCCTGGACGGAGGCGTTGAACACGCCCGGGCCGGCCGTCGTCGAGTTCGTCGTACGCAAGCACGAGAACGTCTTCCCGATGGTAACCCAGGGCTGCACCATTGACCAAATGATAATGGGGGATTGCGAATGAAACCGATGAAGCACACCATCGCCGTCATCGTCAACGATCAGCCTGGCGTACTGCAGCGCGTATCCGGCTTGTTCGGCCGCCGCGGATTCAACATTGACAGCATTACGGTAGGAGCCTCGGAGGAAGAAGGTCTCTCCCGCATGGTCATCGTGACGACCGGCGACGAGCATACGCTGGAGCAAGTAGAGAAGCAGTTGTACAAAATTATCGATGTCATCAAAGTCGTCGATTTGAGCTCTCAACCGATGGTATCCCGCGAACTGGCCTTGATCAAGGTCAAGGCGGAGCCGCGGGAGCGTCCGGAGATCCTCGGCGTCGTCGAGACGTTCCGCGCGACGGTGGTCGATATCGGACCGAGCACGATCATCGTCCAAGTGGTGGGCGAGTCCCAGAAAATCGAAGCGATGATCGAGCTGCTCAAGCCATACGGCATCCGCGAGATCAGCCGCACCGGCGTGACCGCGATGGTTCGCGGTCAGGCGGCGGACGGGAAGTAACCGGTACCGTGTACAGGCTCCGGCCGGCGCTTCGCCGGCCGCGGGCATTCCCCCGAATGAGGGGGTCTCTCAGGGGATAAGTCAGGCAGAACCGGAAGAAGCGATTGTCCCTTGAAATACCCTCATTCATTCGGGGTTGATTATTATCTCACTTTATTAATAGGAAGAAAGAGGAGGACTCATACGAATGGCAGTTACTATGTATTATGAAAAAGACGCAGATCAAAGTGTATTGCAGGGCAAGACGATTGCAGTTATCGGTTACGGCAGCCAAGGGCACGCGCAAGCGCAAAACCTGCGCGACAGCGGACTTCAAGTGGTTATCGGGCTGCGCGAAGGCAAATCGGCCGACAAAGCGCGCAACGACGGCTTCGAAGTGGTGAGCGTCGGCGAAGCGACCAGCCGCGCGGATGTCGTGCAAATCCTCATGCCGGACGAGACGCAGGCGTCCGTATACCATGCGGAAATCGCGCCGAACCTGAAAAAAGGCGCTGCCTTGATGTTCTCTCACGGCTTCAACGTACACTTTGGCCAAATCGTCGCGCCAAAAGAGAATGACGTGCTCCTCGTGGCTCCGAAGTCGCCGGGACATCTCGTTCGCCGCACCTACGTCGAAGGCTTCGGCGTTCCGGGCCTCATCGCGATCGAGCAGGATGCGACAGGCAATGCGAAGGCCATCGGCCTGGCCTATGCCAAAGGCATTGGCTGCACGCGCGCAGGCGTCATTGAGACTTCCTTCAAGGAAGAGACCGAGACGGACCTGTTCGGCGAGCAAGCGGTATTGTGCGGCGGCGTCAGCGCGCTGATCAAAGCCGGCTTCGAGACGCTCGTGGAAGCGGGTTACTCCCCGGAAATGGCATACTTCGAGTGCTTGCATGAAATGAAGCTTATCGTCGACCTGATCTATGAAGGCGGTCTGGCGACGATGCGCGATTCCATCAGCAACACGGCGGAATACGGCGACTATGTAACCGGACCTCGCATCGTGACCGACGAGACGAAGAAAGCGATGAAGGAAGTCTTGTCCGATATTCAGCAGGGCAAATTCGCGCGCGACTTCATCCTGGAGAACAAAGCGGATCGTCCGTTCCTGACCGCGACTCGCCGCAACGAAGCGAACCATCCGATCGAAGTGGTCGGCGGCCAGCTTCGCGAGATGATGCACTGGATCAAGAAGTAAGGATGTGACTTGCGCCAGCCGGCCCGGACATGCGGCAGGCCGCGGACTTATAAGCCGGAAGGCGATATCGCACAGCGCCCGCCCGTCGTCAAGGCGGGGTGGCGCTGTTCTTGTATGTGCATACAATAGAAGCAGTAATATGGCTATAGACTTACGGAGGTGCAGCGATGCGAAAAATTTATATTTTTGACACGACGTTAAGAGACGGGGAGCAATCTCCGGGCGTGAACTTGAATACGAAGGAGAAGCTCGAGATCGTGTACCAATTGGAGCGCCTCGGTGTCGACCGCATCGAAGCGGGGTTTCCTGCGGCATCTCCGGGTGATTTGGCCGCGGTGGGAGCCGTTGCCGCCGCAGTGAAGAATGCGACGATCGTCGGGCTGTCGCGGTCGCGGACGCAGGACATCGATGCGGCTTACGAAGCATTGAAGGACGCCCAGGATCCATGCCTCCATCTCTTCCTCGCTTCTTCGCCGATTCACCGCAAGCATAAGCTGCGCATGGAGAAGGAGCAGGTGCTGGAGACAGCCGAAGCGGCGATTCGTTATGCGAAGAAATATTTCTCGAAGGTGGAGTTCTCCCCGGAGGACGCCGGGCGGACCGAGCTCGACTTCCTCTGCCAGGTGACCGAAATGGCGATTCGCGCCGGCGCGACGGTCGTCAACATTCCGGATACGGTCGGTTACTTGACGCCGTATGAGTACGGGAACATCTTCAAGACGCTGAAGGAGAACGTTCCGGGCATCGAGAAGATTCAGCTTAGCGCGCATTGCCATGACGATCTCGGCATGGCGACGGCGAATGCGCTGGCGGCGGTGCTGAACGGGGCCGATCAGATCGAAGGCACGATCAACGGCATCGGCGAGCGCGCGGGCAACACGGCTCTGGAAGAGGTAGCGTTGGCGCTGGAGACGCGGCAAGATTTCTATCAGGCGAAGACGTCGCTCGTCCTGAGCGAGATTGCGCGCACGAGCCGTCTGGTCAGCAAGCTGACAGGGATGGTCGTGCCGGGGAACAAGGCGATTGTCGGCGCCAATGCCTTCGCTCATGAATCCGGCATTCACCAGGACGGCATGCTGAAGGAGAAGACGACGTACGAGATTATTTCTCCGGAGACGATCGGCCTGAAGGAGAGCAAGCTCGTGCTCGGCAAGCACTCGGGCCGCCATGCGTTCCGCGAGAAGCTGATCGATCTGGGCTACACGCTCGGCGAAGAGCAGGTCAATACCGCCTTCGCCCAGTTCAAGGACCTCGCGGACAAGAAGAAAGAAGTGTCGGACGAAGACATTCGCGCCATGATCGAGGAGAAGCTGATCGACACGCCGGAAATGTTCAAGCTGGAGACCGTCTATGTGGAATACGGCAACCAGTCCGTTCCGTCGGCGAAGGTCCGCCTCGTCACCATCGACGGGAAGGTGCTGGAAGAGGAAGCGAACGGCAACGGCTCCGTCGACGCCATCTATATGGCGATTGACAAGGCGTCGCAGGAAGACGTCGAGCTGACCGATTACTCCATCAAATCGGTTACGAACGGCAAGGACGCCCTCGGCGAAGTCCATGTCGTCCTGACGCAGGACGGCCTGCCCGCGCTGGGCCGCGGCGTCAGCACCGACATTCTCGAGGCGAGCGCCCGCGCTTACGTGGATGCCCTCAACCGCCTGATCGAGAAGCGCAAGCTCGGCGGAAGCAGCCGCCGCGACAAGATCGGGCTGATCTAATCTTTTCTCAGCCTGATTTGCTTCGGCCCATCCGGCCTTTGGGATGACCTCTGAACAGGGGTCATCTTTTTTTTCACAAGTTATGGCCCTAATCTTCATAATGTCCTTCTATAGTGGAAAATCGAGAGAGAATGTCTTCCAAATAGTAGACACATTTCTGTGAAGGAGATAGTTTGCGCTTATTCGGATCGACACTATATATAGACTTATTTAGCGATAGGACAACTATATATAGAAATTTGCCTCGTTAGAAGAATAACCGCTGTATGTCCACCTTTGTATGGACAAATATGCTGTTTTTCCACTCGTGAAGTACAAATGCTGTGCATCCGTCACTTTGAACAACCCACCGCTTTTCTCTGCATTCCGGTTTATTAGTAATCCTCCTTTTATGGGAAATATTATAGTAAAATGGCTGAAGAGCCGGTTGCTATTCGGGATAGCGAGGAGTGATAGTTATGAAAAGAAAGTGGATCATTACGATTGCAAGCTGCCTACAGAGAACTGCTGGAAGAAACAAACATTTCTAGAGAAAATATTGCGTTGCATCATCTTATGGATTTTACCTACTATGTTCATGATTGCTATGTTGAAGTTTATGTGGGCAAATTAAAGCGTGATATTGTGATTTCAGGGGATGAGAATGAATTATACTGGTCTGATTTACATCAAAATTTTTTGACATGACCTTATTTGCGGGTGAAGGCAATATTGGGCATATGATTGAACAAGTGAAGATGAGCAAAGACAATTTGTTAACGGATAGCGCCTCCTGTTCTTGCGGGGCTCGTTAAGAGGGGCATGCATGATTTTGCTTATCTTATAAATTTGTCCTTCTATAGTGGAATATCGAGAGAGAATGTCTTCCAAATAGTAGACACATTTCTGTGAAGGAGATAGTTTGCGCTTATTCGAATCGACACTATATATAGACTTATTTAGCAATAGGACAACTATATATGGAAATTTGCCTCGTTAGAAGAATAACCCCTTCATGTCCACCTTTGTATGGACAATTATGATTTTTTTCCACTAGGGGAGTACAAAATCGATGTGTTTACCCTCGCTCATCAAAGTGGCAGGATAGCTCAATTCGCCTCAATGGTGTATATTGGAGTACAAAATGTTTTTCAATACAAGATGAAAGGTAATACGCAATGGAATATATTTTTGAAACGAAGCAAAACGGTTATGAAGATTTTGCGAGCGGAAGGGTGCTGTATAATGCCCGGGGGACGACCGCTTTTCCGGTAAGGCTCGCCAGCGAGATTATGCAGAGATGCTTCCGGCATCTGGAGGGAAAAGGGAATGATGAGCCGTATGCCGTCTATGATCCGTGCTGCGGCGGCGCGTATATGCTTACGGTCGTCGGGCTGCTGCACGGCCACCGAATGAAGCGGGTCGTCGCCTCCGATGTGAACCCGGAGGTGCTTGGCATCGCGGAGAAGAACCTGTCGCTGCTGTCCGCGGACGGGATGAGCCGGCGTAAGAAGGAGCTGGCGTATCTGCTGGGGCAATACAATAAGCCCTCTCATCGCGAAGCGCTGGAGAGCGTCGAGAAGCTAGCTCCGCTTTTAACGCGATCCAACATAGAAGAAACCTGCTCGTTTCATCATGATGTTACGGCAACTGCCGCCGCGGATTTGCCCGTGCAAGCAGGCGTAATCGATATTGTTCTTACCGATCTCCCTTATGGGGAGATCGTTCATTGGCAGAGCGAGTGCGGCAATCCGTTGTCCCGTTTTTTTGACAATATGTATGCGCGGCTCGAGCCGGAGCGTTCCGTCATGGCCGTTATTGCGGACAAACGCCAGAAGCTGCGGCATGACAAATTTAGAAGATTGGAAGCTTTCAAAGTCGGGAAGCGGCAGGTTGCCATTTTTGAACCGATAAGCGGCTAACCTATCATAACTTACATTGTAAGCAAGGCTGTCCTAGAAGATCAGACATGATCGGAGGGACAGCTTTTTTGTATGGACCGCAACGGAGAAGGAGGTGCGATTCATTCTATCCCAAACGGTTTCGCAGGGTTTGTTGATTTGTGGACGGAAGCGTATTGGGGGAGAGAACTGTTCCAGATTGACTTCAACCGAGGTGTTAGAGATGTCATACCCAGCGCGATCTCGCCTCGGGTCTTTGCGTCCGCTGGATGGAGCATGGGAGAGGAATCCTGCAATAATACAGCATTATCCCACTAGCGTTGCATCGAGCGGTTAGTTCATAATCTAATTTCAATTAACATCAATATATGATATATATTTACATTTGCGATGTCCGCGCTAAGTCTAAAAAAGTCGAGCTGGAAACAGACCCTACGCGTTATCCATTATATGTAAAAATCGTTTTCGTTTGTCATTACGTCACAATCAGTCTCGGTTTCATCGACTTTGTTGCCTTTTTCGGACGTCTCCCATTTCGCTTTGGTCGACCTCTAGATGTTCGAGTCGGCTTGCGGTTGAGTGCAGCGATCAAATTTTCCCATGGTTTTTCCGCATAGATGCGAATCAACTGGAGGAGGTCCCATGTCGACTTTTTACAGTCCAGTGTTAATTTAATCAGCAAACAGAGAGCATACGCGATTAAAGCAATATACATTTGGTTCCAAATCGCTTCGGCCGTATAACCGTGGGGTTTTACCAATCGAATATGCTGCTTGACCCATTTAAAAAACAACTCAATATGCCAGCGATTTCGATAAATCTCGGCAATTTGATGTGCGGATAAGTCAAATCGATTCGTTACAATTCGATAGGTACGCCCTTGGTCATCGTTAAACTCAATCAAACGCAGAACCGCTGGCAGCTCAGGCATCGTCACATCAGCATCAAGGATAAACCCATTCTGCCTTTTGGGGAGGTCTCTTTTTCTGATGATCGTTAACCGGCTCTTTTGCTTGACGCGGCAAACAAATTTAATCTTATCCTCTACCCATTTCTGAAAATGGTCGTACACCTGGTATCCTCGGTCCATCACGTAGGTCGCATCTTTATCCACTGTAAATTCCAACACGACTTCATGATCGGCTACATCTTTGGTTGAAGCGACGATCTTGTCTGGATACATCGTTTTGGAGTCCGCAACGACCAAGGAGGTGTGCATCTTCACGCCATGGCTACTTTTGGAACAATAGGACCATTTCGCGAGAATGGGAGGTAGTGTAATTCCCGATGAATCGATTAGCTTGAGTTTCCCAATACCAGGCGTAATGCCGCGTTTCCCTTTTGTAAGTTGCTTGATTCGATCAATGAGCGAGAAAAAGAGCGTCTGAAGATACTCCATAGGCAGCCGTTTCAGCTTCCGCGATAGTTGGGAAGCGCTTATGCTCTTGAGTCCAAGCAGTTCTTGAAATTCAGGATTAGCGGCTACATGCTCTGACATGACTTTGTATGAGTCTCGTTGCTGAAGCTGTGCCTCTACAAATAAGAGTGTCGAAGCGCCGACAAACAACTTTTGGGTCCGGTAATCCAATGACTCGTGTCGAGTAGAATGAACATGTAACCATTTTAGGCATTGACAAATGACGTTTTGATTCGGTACGTTATCCATAGAAATCTCCTTTGTTGAGGCGTTTTTATGGATAACGCTTTGGGTAACTCAACAATAGGAGATTTCTTTATTTTTGTCCACGAATATAGTTCAATAAGTTACAAATATAGAGACTTATGGGGTAGAAATTTTCGTAAAAAGATTGATGCAACGCTAGTGGCATTATCCCCTTGAAATGAATCTTTTCTCCACTATTCCTGCAAAAAGGCATCTTTTTACCCGTTTCCCCGCAATCCAATCCCTTATGACTTGTAATTCCTGTAATTTTGCAGGATTTCCCATTTAATCAGTGAACATTTGATAAGAAAGAGTTACTCCTTATCGAAAATCCGCTATACACGAATGAAGCGAAGGTATTTTTACATTTTAAAGGGAAGCGCTTATATACAAAAATGTGCATATTTTCATTAATATATGGTATATCAATGAATTGTTTTTTTGTCAAAGAAAAAATAAAAGATGCCAAATGAATGATGCGTGCGGGCCTTGTGCGCTGGCCGTCTGCATGCGGGCCTTGTGCCCCGGCTGTCTGCGTCCCTGTGTCACGCCCACTATCTTGCGGTTCGATTTCTTGTGGTAAAATAATGACATATCATGCACGCCATATTGAGGAGATGAAGCGAGATGGAACAACAATCTCAAGTCCGTTTGACGGCCTTATCAAGCAAAGGAGGCTGCGGCTGCAAAATAGGTCCGGCCGATCTGTCCCAATTGCTGCGCCAGCTTCCGAAGGCGGAGAAGCACCCGGATCTTCTGGTCGGATTGGATACCAGCGATGACGCCGGCGTCTTCCGGCTGAACGACGATCTGGCGCTCGTGCAGACCGTCGTTTTTTTCACGCCGATTGTCGATGATCCGTATTCCTTCGGCCAGGTGGCTGCGGCCAATGCGCTTAGCGACATCTATGCGATGGGCGGCAAGCCGTTGACGGCGCTCAATATTGTCGCGTTCCCGATTTCGAAGCTGGACAAATCGGTGCTCGCCGATATTTTGCGGGGGGCTGGTGACAAGGTTGCGGAGGCGGGAGCGACGCTGGTGGGCGGCCACTCGATCGACGATCCGGAGCCGAAGTTCGGCATGGCGGTCACCGGCCTTATCCACCCGGACCGGGTCTTGACCAATGCCGGGGCTCGTCCGGGCGACAAGCTGATCCTGACGAAGCCGATCGGCGTCGGCATTATGACGACGTCGCTGAAGCGGGATCTGCTCCGGCCGGAGGAGATCGAGCTTGTCACCCGCACGATGACGACGCTGAACAAGACCGCCGCCGAGGTCATGGCCGATTTCCGCGTTCATGCCTGCACGGATGTGACCGGCTTCGGCTTGATGGGCCACAGCCTGGAGATGGCCAAGGGAAGCGGCGCCGGGCTTCATATCTATGCGGAGCGGGTGCCTGTCCTGCCGCGCGTCCGCGAGCTCGCGGAGAGCGGAGCGGTTCCCGGCGGAACGAAGAACAACTTCCGCCATGTGCAGGACAGCGTCCGGTTCGATGAACGGCTGGACGAGATCGCGCAGTGGATTCTGTGCGATGCCGTCACCTCCGGCGGGCTGCTGCTGTCTGTCGCGGCAGAGGATGCGGAACCGCTCGTGGCCGCCATGCGGGAGCGGGGCGTCGCGGCGGCATGCATCGGCGAAGTCGTCGCCGAGCACGCGAATGAGATTCGCGTCACCGGCGCGGAAGCCGGCTCGGCCCGTTAAGGCTGGCCGTACAGCATCGCGGCCCGGCATAGCTGCTGCGAATTGATCTGTTGATGCCCGGCATGCCAGGCGACCCGCCCTTGGCGGACGAGCAGAATCTGCGGAGACACATGCGGAATGCCGAGCTCCCGCGCCACGCGATCGGATAAATGCTTCTCCTCCACGACACGGATGACGCCGATCGCGAAGCGGGAGGCAACCTCCGGATAGCGGTTCACGAAATGATTGATCCCGACATGCGCCACCTTGCTCGAGCCGCAATGGGAGCTGTGCTTATATATGAGCAGCGGCTTCTCGGCGGATAGCTGGAGCATGTGGGTTAGCTGCTCATCGGATTGAATGATCGGGAGTCCTGACATCGGGGCTTCTCCTCCTTGTTCCGGCCATCGGATGACGGGGCAGTGCGGCGGAATACCTGGTTCTAGCCCGGGCGGAAGCGCCATACAATGGAACTGATCCGCGCAGCGATCCATCCGAGGGGGTAGTCTGTTCGTGTGGGACATATCATGGATAACACTGATATTGCTCATCTTGGCGAGTTACCGTTTGACCCGTCTGATTGTGTTCGATGAAATTCTGTCCTTCGTCCGCCGTCCGTTCGTCGAGGAGCGGTTCGAGACGGATGAATCCGGCATGATGTATGCCGTCGTCGATGAGAAGGGCGGCCGCTTCCATACCTTCATGCGCAAGCTGCTGACGTGCTACTGGTGCGTCGGCATTTGGTCGGCGGCCTTTCTGGTTGCCGCTTATCTGCTCATTCCGGACCTTATATTTCCGCTTGTGCTGCTGCTGGCCATTGCCGGAGCGGCGGGCATCGTTGAATCTTATGTCAAAGGGTGAGTCTTCGGCTCGCCCTTTTGCCTATCGTTCGATGTGGCGCCAGAGCGGAATCAGGCCGAGCGGATCAGCGATAGCATCGTATCCAGGCGAGCGGCGAAGGTATGCCCGGCCAAGGTCCGCCGGTAGGCCCGGTCGGCAATCTCGTCCCGCGCGGGGCGGTCATGCAGATAGCGGTGGATGAGCTCGGCGCATTCCTTCGGCGAATCGAAGCAGACGATCTCCTCTCCCGGCTGGTAGAACAAGGGCAGGTCGGGCCGGTAATCGGTCAGTTGAAAGGCCCGGCAGGCCGCAATGTCGAAGGTCCGGTTATTGATGCTGTGTCCGGGCGCGCCGCTCCGGTTCTTGTCGAGGAGCGGGTCGTCCTCGCTCCGGTGAATGTTGAGCACGATGCCGGCGCCATTGAAATAGCGGGGCGTCTCCGAGAAGTTCACCCATTTGCCCCGTATGCTCGGCACGCAGCCGGAAGACCAATCCACCGAATCCCAGAAATGGCCGATCAACTGCACCCGCACGTTCCGTTCGACATAGCGGAGCATTTCCTTCATAAATACAAGCCGGTTCTCATACCCTGTACCCAAAAAGCATACATCATGATGGTACGTCGGATGCACCGCGTACGGGCGGAAAATATCCGTATCGGTCCCGAGCGGCAGGTGATGGACCCGAGCGCAGCCGCTGCGCGCATAATAAGGAACACAGCCCGAATCGATCGTGAATACATCGTCATATTCCCGGGCAATGGGCAGGGCGTTGTCGATGGCATACGGATCATCCACGAACCATGCTCCCGTACGGATTCCCATCGCCCGCACCGAACGGATGATCTCGGCCGGAAGGAACGATTTCGGGCCGACCATCGTCAGCACATAATCCGGGGCGGCGCGGCGGATGTCGGGAAGCAATTGCGAATACGGCGTCCGGTTGGACAGAAAAAAACAGACCTCCTGAAAACGCTGCGTCAAGGCCTTGATAAGCGCATTATCCAATATATCAATCGGTCTCCGATAGCCGGATGCGATGTAATATAGCTTCATGGGCCCTCCTTGCATGACGGTATGGAAGCCGGAACATGATGAGTAAAAAAGGGGGTGGTTGAGCCCACCACCCCAAGCGAACGGCATTCGATTATTAAGGGAACGGATAGGGTGCACCTGGGAAGACGTCAGGGCATTGTTGAGGGAAAGTCACGACGCAAGGACCTTCCGGAAGCGGGATTTCGGCACGCGGCTGGCACAACTCGGCTTCTACCATCATTTTGACAATCGCCTTCACTTGAATGCTCTGGCAAATGACGATATCCACGTTCACGAATGTGTTATTGACGATATCCAGCACATCTCGCTTCCGGCACGATATGGCAATCGATTTCGGTTCCCGGAGGAGCGCACAGCAGAACTTTCTCGAAGCGGAGGAAGCTCTTCGTGAACCGGCAATGAATGACGTTCGGCGTTACCCCTGTATTAATGATTGTTACTTCATACGTACCGAACTTCCGCAGCACTACCCGCTGCAAAGTAACCGGTCTGCCGCCTATCGTAACCACCACATTTTCGCGGGTGGATCCGACTTTTTCTTCGCAATTCACTTCAAGAACTCTGGCCTCAATACGAAACGAAAGTGGCAGAGGCAAGCAATCTGAATCAACCGTGGATTCATCAACTATTTGGGTCGTTTTCAGTACCCAGTCGAATATTTTGGGAACCTCTATACATTCCAGAGAGGGTAATGGCAAATATTCGGGGGGCTGCTGCTGCCCTTGAACCAACTTGCTCTCCATGTATGTTCCAGGCCTCCTTTTTAGATTTCAAATTCAATTACAGTCTATGGAGGCACCTATAAAAAGGTGACGAAACCCCAGTGTTTTTTTTGGAGGGATGCGGATGGAAAAAGCGCATTACATCCATGATCGAAGCGGTTCGCATTGGATGGGCGTAACCGGCGGCGGGGCGTTGGAGCATATCTTGTACCCGCTGGAAGGGAAGCCGCTCCGGACCCTTCTTCCCGCTCCTTATCCGGTTCGCCGCTTCAGCTTGCTGCTGTCGGACGATCAGTACGATATGCTGCTGGAGACGGAAGGCGGGCTGTACCACGCCAAGTATCATCCGCTTACCGGAATGCGGCGGGAAGTCCGCATCGATGGCCGGTCCGCCAGCTCCTTTCCGTATTTGTTCCGGCATCGTTCCGCCCTCCGCCTGTGCAGCGTCGTCAGCGGAGAGGGACAGAACCGGTGCGTTATCCGGAATCCGGCGGAGGGAGCATGGAAGGAGGTGGAGTTTCCTTTCCCGGATTCCGATTCCACGGCCATGCAAGTAGGGGACGCGGCCTATGCCGTCAGCGGGGAGGGCAGGCTGTTCGGTCTCTTTCATCGGCTGCAGGACGATGGCGGAATGCATACGCTGGACCTTCTCGAGCTGGAGCCGGGGACGGAAGAGGCGGTATGGCGGAGGCTCTTCGCCTCCCGCCAGCCGCAGCAACGGTGGCGAATCAGCCTGTCGCTCGATCGCGGCGGGCGGCCTCATGCGGCCTGGTCCATTGGAAGCGGTGCGGCGGCCAAGTGCTACTACGCCAATGATCGGACCGACGTCCGCTCCTGCTCGCCGTTGAAGATCCACTTTGAGGGTAGCGTGCCGCAGCCTTATTTTCTGTGGATGGGAAAGCAGGTCTCCCTGCTCTATATTATGGAAGGCAATCGAATCAGTTGCGCCCGCTCTCCGAACATGGGGGAGGATTGGTCCGGGTTCGCCGACATCCGTTTCGCCCCGGAGGCGAAGCTGCGCTTCGTGCAAGGAATGGAGCGGGGGCCGGGCCATGCCGCGCCGCGGCCGCTATTGGGAACGGGCTATCCCCATCTGCGTTCCCTTGCCTTCTTCGATTTATGTCCGCTGCTGCAGCGGGAACTGCTGCTGACGGACGGGGAGTCCTTGTCCTGGATGCCCTCGCATTTGAGTGAGATGTTCGATTGGATCATGGCCCGGGCTGACGCTACCGCGCATACGGTACGCCGCTTGGAGACGGATGTGGCGAACCGGCGGCTTCGTCTGGAGGAGCTGAACGCTTGTTACGAACGGCTGCAGGAGAAGGAGCGGGCCGTGCTGGCGGAAATTAATGAGCTGCAAAAATGGGCAGGAGCGGAACCGATCTCGCTGACTGTCATATGATAGAAGGACCAGTGTGCCCGGAAAGCGAGGAGGACGATATGGAAATACAAATCAATGCGAAGCCGCTGTGCACGATTGCCGACGAGTTTTTGCCCGATGTGTATCAACTGCTGGGGAAGCATTCATTTACTTTTCATCTGGATAAAAACAAGCAAATCTTGAACGTGGTCAATCCGCTCCATAAATATCAGATCGTGCTGGAGAGCAAGGGAGGGAGCGGTGCGTCCCCGCTGCTTCAGATGATGCGCGATGCGTTGAAGCATGCCGGATTCCAAGTGTGGATTATCGAGACGGAACAAGATCGCGAACGCTGCTCCGAGGAATGGGACAGCGGGAAGCAGAGCATGTGGCTGACGCTGCAGCCGGCCGATGAGGAGAAGAAGGAAGTCGTCGTCTATTATTTCCTGCATCAGATGAAGGCAAGCCGGCAGCTCGCCAACCTGTTAGTCCAGAACATCGCCAGATATAGCGATATGCCGATTCAGGGTGTGAGCTTTCATTGGAAGAGCGGACTAAGTTATATTTTGCCCCAGCCGGGACAGACGCTGAATCTGGTCGGGCTTGCTTACGGCGGCTTCGACAGCATGACGGCAGAGGAGCGGCTGCAGTTAACCGATGGCGTTGTCGGCGCGGCAACGATTTTTTTCGGCAAGAAGCCGCTTATGGAACTGATGAAGCAGCTGCGGCTATTGGAAGAGCGCCAGATCGAGGCGGGGTACTCATTGCCTCGGCCCGCGGCGTCCGAGGCGGCAGCGGGCTCCCGGAGTCCCGAGCTTAATGGGGAAGCTCCGGCGCTGGGCGGAGAGACGGGACTGAAAGGGGCGGATCGGATCCACGAACCGGCAGCGGAAGGGCTGGAGGAGCCAACGCAGCCGGAAGGGAGCGGGGAGGAGCCCGCAGAAGAGAGAGGGGCGGAACAGGAGAAGGAGTCTGCCGGGCAGCCGCGGCAAGAAGCGCTGAAGGTGGAGACAACCAAGCTGAAGCCGATCCGGGTGGAGCTGGCGGAAGCGGAGAAGGCGCAGGGGAACGAGCTGGAGCCGCTCCGGAAGGAACAGACAGAGGAGCGGGAGGCGTTAGCGGCAGTCGTTCGGGCAGGGAATCTGGCGGAAGCGCAGCAGGCGGAAGGGACGGAGCCCGAGACGTTACAGCGGGAATCTGCCGAAGGGTTGAAGCCGGAAGCGGCAGTGCCGGACGGCGGGCAGGCTGCAGAGGAAGAGGCGGAAGGGGCAGCCCTGCCCGCAGGGGACGGGAACCCGGCGGACGCGGCGGATCGAGTGCGGGAAGCGGCGGAATCCGCAGCTTCGCTTCCGGAAGCACAGGTTCATTCCGTTATTCAATCGGAGCAAGAGGGGGCGGCGGGTTCTCCGGAGGAGGCCGCCGCGAACGGGGAGCAGGACCCGGCTGCGGAGCAGGAAGCCAAGCCGCGCACACCCAATTACTCCATGTTCTTATGGCTGCAATCGCATTCCGGCAGCCGGGTGCACCGCGATCCGGAACGAAGACAGCAGCCCCAGCCGTCTTTTTTCAGCTATGTAAGCCAACTGAACCAATCTCAGCAGTCCGCAGACAAGCGGACGAAGCCGGAGTCATTTCATATGCTCGCCATAGACAGGGAAAGGAGCCGAAAGCCGTAATATGGATGCGATTCACATGACGGCCCAAGCCTACCGCGACATGGTAGGCCACTGCATCAAGGAAAAGCCCCTGGAAGCATGCGGGCTGTTGTCCGGCCGCGATCGCATCGCCGCCCGATGCTGGCGTATCCGCAATGCGGAGCAGAGCCCGGTCGCATTCACGATGGACGGCGAGGAGCTGACGAGGGCGCTGCGCGACATGGAGAGCCTTGGCGAGCAGCTGCTGGGCCTGTATCATTCCCATCCGAGCGGCTCTCCTTACCCGTCTCCCTTCGATGTCGAGCATGCGGTGTTCCCGTGCTCTTATCTCATCATCTCGTTGAGGCGGGTACGTCCTCGCGTCCGCAGCTTCCGCATTGCAGAAGGGTCGATACAGGAAGAGCAGATATTGCTTGTCAGCCTATAAGAGGTTATGGTGCGCCGTGCATGAATTCGGCACGGCTATTTGCCCTGCACGGATTGATAGACCTCGGCCGCAAAGGCGAACCCGCTCATATGAGGCCCGCTGGAGGGAGAGGAGCCGGCTTGCTCGAAGGAGAAGAGAAATTGGACATCAAGGCCGATGAAAGCCGGATCGAACTGGATCGGAATGTTGTAGCAGCGTATAAGCTGCGTTGCCTTGCCGCTGCGCCGGTCGGCTGTCCGGGAACAGAACAGGGACGTGGAAGGCTGCCCCCCGATGATGGTGGGAACGGGAGCATCCAGCAGATTGAGTTTTTCGATATTGCAGAGATCGATCTGGAAATGGGTGCGGGTCGGATCGTATATGCAGAAGCGGATAAGAATAGGATCCGGAACTTCCAGCCGGATCGGATAGGTCTGTGCGGCAAAGCCTTTGTTTTCATTCCGCTTGGGACCGGCAGGCGGGGCGATCAGCTCGGGCATCGGACCCGGCAGGAATTCGCTGTATTTATCGATGAGGGATGCGAGAACGCTTTCTTGCCAAGCCAGCTTGGCCGTATGGACGACGTTGGGAGCGCCTCCGGACAACAGCTGTGCCGCCGCTGCGGCGCTGTCGGCTGCCGAGATGACGCTGCGCTCGTGGCTGACGACCCGTTGAATCGGAATCAAAGGCATGACGGTCTCCTCCTTCAAAACAGGTTGCCATGCCCGCAAGCGCGAGCATGGCGGAAGTTATGCAGCACAACATGGAATCGAAATAAGGGGGGGATTCCATTAGAGAAGCGCATTTTGATAGATATCGGCGGCAAAGGCGAGACCGGCCGTATTGACAGCGCCGGTCGTAAAGTAGTTCGTTACCTGGAACGAGAATACGAAGCGAACGCCGATATTGATATTGATCAGTCCAAGAGAAGCCGGAATCGAATAGAAGCGGACATTTTGCCAGTTATACGGGTTGGCGACATCTGTCGTCAACCCGGTTGTCGGATCGAGAGAGCCCGCAATCAAATCGACATCCAGCCCCGGTACCGGGAACAAGTTGATGCCGAGAGAGGAGAAGGCTTGAATGCGCGCCGTAACCGCGTTGTCGGCAAAGACGGTCAACGCAATCAAGAAATCGTTGACTACGCCGATCTGTAACGGGATCGTAAGCGAGACGGCTGCGAAGCCATGCGTCTCGCCTGGAATAAAGGCTGGCTGCGTCCACACGAATTGCAGATTTGGCGCGGCTGCGAACGCGGTATTGTCATTATCGAACTTGGCGAGTTGAGGCCAGATGGTTGGCGCATTGCCGACGTTGACGACATTGGGGGCCGCTCCAGCCAAGAGACTGTTCACTGCTGTTACCCGATCCGGAGCAGAGACGACATTCGCCGTGCTGCTCGTGAGCCGTTGAATAGGAATGAGTGGCATAAGTGAAAAACCTCCTTCATCTTGTGTTCGAAGGACGGTGGGATGTCCTCCTACGTTACTAATTTATGAAGGAGGGAATAGCTTGGCTTGGATGAATCTACTAGATTCATTCACACAATCTTGCAGGGCGCGGCAAGCTCGAGAGACAGAAAATGCAGCGGTTGCAAAGGATATCGCAGACAACAGGGAGCGTCGGCTAGAACCTTTCCGCGGGCCAGGCTCGTCCCGCCTGGCTGAACTTGGCAGGACTCCGCGCCGATATGATGAGTCCGTCGTTCAATGAGGCGGGCATCGGCATCGCGCCAGGCAGTCCTAACGGCACGATGTTCGTCGACATGATCATCCGGCAATAACGCCTTGTGCGCATGCCAATGATCCGCAGATGGTTCTGCGGATCATGGCAGCGCTTCGTCCAGGGGCTACAGGCCCGAGGCGGCAACGATATGATGAATGGCTTCATTCAGGTGATGGTCCGCCCCCGATTCGTCGGGTACGATAATTCCGAGGCCGTGCTGGCTTCGGGCCCGGTGCAGCCGGAGGCGAAGAGTCGTATCCCGAAGGAAGTCCTCTACGGCGGTCAAGACGCCATTTCTCTCCCCGTGCTCGTACTCCGCATTATGCACGGATGAATTATGGCCGCCTTCGACCAGTCCATTCACTCCCGGCAGCATGCCTTTGCGGGCGCTCGGCTTCCGGTAAGCTTCGGGAATCGACTCCGGAAAATAATACATATCTCTTCTGCCGTAAGGCCACTCCAAATCATGCAAAAACACGATCGGGTATCGCCCGTGTCCTTCCAATGCCTTCAGTTCATGGTAGACGGTGTACCAGTTATGATCCCCGTCCAGCAGCGCCGCGTCGCAAGGGCCCATCTGAGGCAGCACGTTCAGACTGAAATCGGGAATCATGACGAAGGCGCTCCCGAACTGCTGCTGCAGAGCGGCGAAATCGAACAGAGGCGAAGGATCGACGGCGATGAGCCGGCCTTGCGGAACCGACTGGACATAGCTGAGAAGATTCAACGTATTCCACCCTTGGGCACAGCCGACCTCGACGATGGTCGCGGGCCGGGCAAGCTCCAGAACCGGGCATATAATCGCGTTCCAAAAATGGATCAATGTCGGTCTCCCTCCATCGTTATCGGGCTGAATATAGCTGGACAAACTCTTCTGCTCGATTCGAGAGCAGCAGCGGCCAAGCGGCTTGAATCCGCTCCATCGGCCAATCCCACCAGGCGATGCGCAGCAGGCCCTCGATGATATGCGGCGGGAAGCGGTACCGGATGACGCGCGCCGGGTTGCCGCCTGCAATCGCATATGGCGGGATATCCTTGGAGACGGTGCTGCGGGCCGCAATGACGGCTCCGTGGCCGATCGTTACGCCCGACAGCACATAGGAGTCCATTCCAATCCAGACGTCATGGCCGATGACAACGTTGCCCTTGGTCTTCGGATGCCCTGTAAAAGAGGAGGCCGCCGGAAAAATCGGATTAAACGGGTAGGTCGTGATCCAGTCGACGTTATGCTCCCCTCCCAGCAAAATCGTGATCCGGGCGGCGAAGGAGCAGAACTTGCCGATGGTCAGGGTGGCTCCTTCCCCCCAGGAGAACACATCGGGCTCGCCGTAGCTCCAATCCCCGATAGCGTAGGCGGAATAGGCCGGGTTTTGGTTCATATAGACGCTCATTTCTGAATTTCCTCCCTCCTTCCGGTCTGGATCGGCTTGAATCGACGTGAATCAAGTCATGGGGATCCGCTGCGCATGGCGAAGGTTAATGCTGGTGGTAGCTGTTCTCTCTCCACATGGCCAAGGCATGGCGGAGCTGCGCCACGACCGGCTCCGGCACCGCGCTTCCCTTGATGCCGATGCCGACGACCGTATGCGGGAACAAAGCTTCCCCGGCGTAATCCGTAATGACGGTATCGAACGGCTTCAAAATGCTGGCGAAGCCTTCCGGGGTGAAGCGCCAATAATCGGCAGGGTAATCATGTATCCCGAAATTCATCACCGAGCTGATGATGACGATGCCGTTCGGCTTCAGGATGCGATGAATCTCGGTCAGCGCAAGACGCGGATCCTCGACATGCTCCAGCGTATCGAGCGAGAGCACCGTCCCGGCCGTCTCGTCAGGGAGCGCGATTTGATGGAGATCGAGGATAAGATCGACGCCGGTGCCCGGCCGCATATCGCAGCCGACATACGTTTTGCCCGGGAAAAACGGACGCAAATCCGCAAATCCAACCTGCCCTTCCACCTGATAGGAACCGAATTCATAAATTGGCTCTTCGCACGGCAAAATCTGTGCGCAGATGCCTACCAAATTTTTGATGATTTGTCTCATGATGCCCTCCTTATCGGCTAGCCCGAGGCGGCAGATCGACCCGGGACTAGAGCTGCTTCATTACTCTATGCAAGCGCGGAGGCGAGTTCTCTAGTCGTTCGCACAAAAATTCGGATCACTCAGAAGCTGCAGTGGATAGAAATCGGGTTAAGCACCGGGAAACGCGATTCCCCGGCTTCCAGGAGTCCGTTGATGGCAAGCGGGCCGTCCCGCAGCCTCTCAATGGCGCACGAGACATGGAAGTCCGGCATTTCCAGCCAGACGCCCGGGGGCATCGTCAGCGGTTCGATCGATTGAATGACGTACTCCCCGGTGGCCTTGCCGTTGGCGAACCATTCATCCTCGGTGAATGACCAGCCCGATTTCCGGCCGTCCTTCCCGTAGACGCTGAAGGCGGGAATGAGCTGGGGAGACAGGATTTTGCCGCTGATGTCGCAGGAACGGGAGGGGGTGACGGAGAGAATGATGCGAGGCTGTTCGATCGGCTCCGATCCGGCGTTGCGGAAGAGCATCGTGACGAAGGCGGAGACGCGTTCCGCCTCCATGTCGAAGTCGATGACGGATTGGAACAGGCATTCCGCCGCCGGGACGGCAGCTTGCGGTTCGGTCATGCGACGCACCTCACTTTATGCGTAAATTCATGAAGAGGATAGAACGGCGAGCGCTCAGTTCAAAGGCGGCGTGCCGGCCGCCGGCTGTATGGACGGCCCGGCGGCGATGCTGCGGCGGTGAAGCGCCGGAGGGACCGTACGCGAATGGGCGGCATACAGGGTCGAACGGAAGGAGGCTTCGGCGGGCTCCTTCCCCCTCTGCCCATGCTGCCCTTCCGCAGGCAGCCGCCGAATGCCGTGCCGGGCGCGTCCAACTTGCCTGATTAAGCGGCGAATCCGCAGCTCCTCATCCAGGATGGAGAGGCGCCGCTCCAGATCGGCGACACGGGACTGCACCATCTGCAGGGACTGCTCCAACTGCTTCCGCTCCCCCTCCAAGGGCGCGATGCGGCCAGAGAGCCGCTCGACGGAGGCGAGGGCCCGCTTCGCGAAATGAATGCTGGAGCGGAAGTCGCGATCGGCCCGATAGGCTTCGATCTCCGTCCCGCTTAAGCGGATCGCCTCCCGAATCGAGGCGCCGTCGGTAATCGATTGCGGTTCCGGCCCGCCGGAGCTTGCCTCGGTGACCGCGCACCACGAGACCGGATGGGCGGAGGGGCTTGAATACAGCCGTCCCCAGAGCTTCGCGGCAAGATCGTAATCAATGCGGGAGATCATATTCCCGGCCGCCCAACTGAAGCGGACCCGTTCCTGATCGGCGCCGCAGGCGATGACGGAAGCGGGAGAGGAAGGAATGGCGATCGCTTCTTCGGCGATCGCGTGCCAGCTTCCGTCCGCTTCCGATTCGTAGATCGCGAACGCGAGCTGCCCGGCCAGGAGCCGGACGAGGAGACATCTGGGACGCTCCGGTTCGGGAACGGCGCCGGCAGGCAGACGAACGAGGCGCGAGGGGGCGCCGGCGTCCGCCAGAGGCAGGTTCATTCCTTCTCCCGCCGCCTTCCACGAGCCGGAAGCGGAGTCGTAATTCCAGCGGCATAGAAGAAGCCTGCCCTGTCTCATCAGCAGGCCGCAGGCCGAGAGAGCCTGTTCGCTCGTCAGCCACTGCATGGCGATGACGCGGTCCGCTTCCGCCATCACGGCAGGCTCGCTCCAGTGGATCCCCGTGAGCGCCGCGTGCTCGGCGCGTAAGGCATACTGCAGCAAGAGGTGGAGCCGGTTCGAGCAGCAGGTCAGCTTCAAGCCGGCAAGCCCGGCATATTCCCCGGGCAGCTTGCTGGTCTGAAGCCCCTCCTGATCGGGATGAACCCGGGCGTGGACCAGCTCCCGATGGCGGTTGAGATATACAATATGGACGTAGTCCCGAGCGTCCTGACATACATCATACATGCCGGCAGCATCGGCCAGCCGCAGCTCCGCGGTATGGCCGCACCGGCTGTGCTCCAGCAGATCAATGACGAGGCCGTCCCCGTCCTGACGAATGACGGACATATGGCTGCTGTTAGCTACCCAATAGCGAAGCTCCATACCTGTTCCCTCCTGCCCTGGAAATGTTGCTTTCTATTCATTCTATTCGGCCGAAGGAAGAATTAGCTCTCCGGGCCCCAAGGCGGACTTGGCTCCTTCAGGCGATGCGCGAGCCAAGGTCATACGCACAGGCAAACGGGGGAATGTGCTAATACACTAATTCCAGTATTATCCGCAAGTGCTGGAGGGATTCTTATTGATACTGATCCAAAGGCTCTACTTGTTGTTCCGATTGGAAGGCGAGCAATTCATCGCAGAATTATACAGGCACCTGTTGAACAAGGAACCGGAACCGCGCGGCATCAGGCACTTCACCCGGCTGCTTCAAACCGGCCACAGCAAGCTGTCGATCCTGGTCAGCTTCCTTCGCAGCAGCGAGATGAAGAAGAAATTGGCGCAGGGAGGAGGGGGCTACAACGAGCGCGCGGCTCTGTGCTATCCCTTCTCCAGCCTGATGCTGACCAGGGGAGACGCCGAATTCGTCCGCGATGTGTACGTGGAGCTCCTATGCCGCGACGCCGAAGACCAGGCGCTCATGCATTACCAACATATGCTGCGCCACGGAAGAAGCCGCATGTCCGTCCTGCTTGGCATCCTTACGTCCCCGGAGTGCCAGGCCCTGCTCGCGCAGCCGGAGTTCCCGCGCTTGAAAGGCCCGATTGAGCTCGGCAGCTTCCACTTGTCTCAGGGGGAAGAGCCCGGGACGAAGCCCCCGGCGCTGCCCGCTCCGCCGCTGCAGCGCAAGGTCTCGATTGTCATCTTGACGTGGAACGGATTGGAGCATACGAAGCGGTGCCTCGCTTCTCTGGAGAAGACGGCCCGTCACGACCGCATTGAGATCGTGGTGTTCGATAACGGCAGCACCGACGGCACGCTTCCTTACCTGCAGAGCATTCCCTGGATTCGGGTGATTGAGCATGGCGCCAACATCGGATTTACGGCAGGCAACAACCTGGCCATCGCCCATTGCGATCCTGGCAGCGATATTCTGATGCTGAACAACGATATCGTGGCTGAGGAGCCCGACTGGGTGGAACGGCTGCAGGAGACGGCCTATTCAGATCCGAATATCGGCGTCGTCGGCTGCCGGCTGCGCGGCGACGACGGACTGGTGCAGCACGCAGGCACCTATATATTTGCGGAGACCTGCTGGGGCCAGCAGATCGGCGGTCTGGAAACGGACATCCGCCAATATGCGTCCGCGCGGGATGTGCAGGGGGTCGTCTTCGCCTGCGCTTACGTGAAGCGGAGCGTTCTGGAGGAGCTTGGCGGTCTGGATACGGATTATTTCGCTTATTTCGAGGATACCGACTACTGCCTTCGGGCGCTGGAGCGGGGGTACCGGGTCGTCTGCGACGGCCGCGTTACGCTGACCCACTCCCAAAATACGACGACAAAGGTGAATCAAGTCGATTTCTCCGGCCTGTTCGAGCAATCGCGCATGATCTTTCGGGACAAATGGCAGTCGCGGCTCGAAGGAAGCTATGAGAAAAGGCTGAACTGGCATTCGATCGTGAATGCGCCAACCGGCTATGCGACATCATCCAAAAATTTGATGATCGCGCTGGACGAGAAACGGGTTAAAATGCATTACCGTTATGTGTATGGCCCGGGCACTCCGCATGCCGCGGAAGAGCCGCCGATGAGCGACGATTACCGAATCAATATTTTTCGCATGCGCCATGCCGATCCGAACGCGCCGGAGGTCGTCTATGGACAAGGGGATGTCTTTTTCAAAAACGAGGGCAAATACAAAATCGGCTACACGATGCTGGAGGTGGACGGAGTTCCGGAGGAATGGGTCCATCAATGCAATCGCATGGATGAGATATGGGTGCCGTCCCAGTTCAATGCCGAGACGTTCCGCAACAGCGGGGTAAGAGTGCCGATCCGCATTATGCCGCTCGGCGTGGACCCGAACTATTTCCATCCCGGCATCCGCTCCGCCCGCTTCTCGGACCGGTTTACGTTCCTGTCGGTATTCGAGTGGGGCGAACGCAAAAATCCGGAGGATATGCTGCGCACCTTCGCCAACGTATTCGCCAACGACAATGTCCTGCTCGTATGCAAAATCATGAACGCCGACCCGACGATCAACGTGCTGGCCGAAATCCGCAAGCTGAATCTTAAGCATGCGGAATCGAAGATTCTGATTTTGTACAATCAGAAGCTCCCGTCGTACTTGCTCGGAAGCTTGTACCGGTCCGCGGATTGCTTTGTATTACCGACCCGCGGGGAAGGATGGGGTATGCCGATACTGGAGGCGATGGCGTGCGGCCTGCCCGTCATTGCCACCGACTGGAGCGCGCAGCGCGACTTCCTGAACGAACGGACGGGATATCCGATCCGGGTCAAGCAGCTCGTGCCGGCGGTTGCCAAATGCCCGTACTATGCCAATTTCCGCTGGGCCGACCCGGACTATGAGCATTTGGCGTTTTTGATGAAGCATGTATACGAGAACCGGGAAGCTGCGCGGGAGCGCGGGCTGAACGCCGCGCAGGAAGTGATGTCCCGCTGGACATGGTCGCATGCCGCGCAGCATATTGCCGACCGCATACAATTGATATGAATGGAGAGTGACGGCAATGCGTTACATCGTGGGCATCCCGTATGTCAACCGACTTGATCTGCTGAACCGGGCGGTTGCCAGCATTCGCCCTTATTGGCCGCATACGTACGTGCTGGATAACTCGGCGAATTCCGAGCTGAAGGGCCATGCCTTGTCCGGGCTGGTGAACATCATCCATCCGCCCGTTCCGCTGACCTTCACCCAGTCCATGAACTGGTTCCAGCGGATTGCCGCCGAGCAGGGGGCGGACGCGGTCATGTATATGCATACGGATGCCGAGGCCCATCCCGGAACCCCGGAAGCCTTCCTGAGCGTCTTGACGGATCTGAAGCAGAGCGGAAGGAAGTGGGGGCTGGCGTTGACGAATTTCGATGCGCTGGCGGCCTACAATATGGAAGCGGTCCGCGCGGCGGGGCCCTGGGATACGGTGTTCAGCAGTTATTTCGCGGATATCGACTATCACCGCCGGCTCCGGCTGGCAGGGTATGAGGAGATTTTCACGGGGCTGCAGGTAGATCATCATGAGAGCTCCAGCCGCAAGTCGGATCCGCGCCTCAACTTCCTTATCGATTCGACCTGGCCGCTTTACGAGCGGTACTACGAGCTGAAATGGGGAGGACGGATGGCGCAGGAGACGTATTCGACGCCGTTCAATCTGGCCATGTGACAGAGGATGTCACGAGCATATATCAAAAGGAGGGCAAGAGCAGTGCGCCTGACCGACATCAAGCGAACATATCAGGCGGTATACAGCCTGGGCTCGAACTGTTACCCGGCGCAGAGGCTGGAGCGCTATGGCCTGCGGCCCTACAGCGGGGTCATCGATTGGATGTACTCCAACTCGATCCCGGGGCTCTGCCTGCTGCTTCGCAACCGGTTCGCCGGATTTATGTACTCCGACCAAATCGAGGTGGACGGAACGGAGTTCAACGGCCATAACTACTCCTTGCTGGATCGCGTCTACGGGGTGCAGTCGGTTCATGATTTTTTGGTCGCGGATCAACTGGAGGGGATTGTCCGCAAATATCCGGAATTTCAGCAGACGCTGCAGCGAAGAATTGCCCGCTTCCTCCGCAATATCGAGCAGGCGGAATGGGTCTTTTTCTTCCGGCTGCATGCCTCCCATGAGGAGGCGGCGGCCTTGGAAGCCGCGCTGGCCTCGATCGTCCGGCACCAATTCCGCCTGCTCGTCGTCAATCCGCGGGCCGATCGCCGAATCGTGGAGCTCGATTGGCCATTGGCGCATACTTGCGCGGTGGAAGCGCCGATTGCCTGGGATGCGGAGAGCGATCAGGCATGGAATGAATTATTCGCCGGCATCCGCTACGAGGCCATTCCGGGATAAGAGAGAGCTTGCAGGAACGGCTCCTGCCGGCTCATCTTCCGGCAACTTGCGCGGAGCACAACGCACAAATCGCCAGCTTCAAGGGAAGCTGGCGATTTTGCATGTTGACGCAAGCCTTATGCCTGCTGCGTCAGCCTGGCGTGGAACGCGTTCAACAGATTGTTCATGACGCGGGGCCAGTTGTAATGCTTGGCGGTCTCGAATCCGTTGGCGACGAGGAATTGGGAGAATTCCGGGTCGGACAGCACCCGGACGATGCCCTGGGCCACGCCATCGGCGTCGCCCTTGTTGACGAGGATGCAGTTCCAGCCGTCCTTGCAAAATTCCTCATTGCCCTCCGCCCTCGTCGTGACGACGGGAGCCCCGCAGGCCATCGCCTCCAAAATCGGGAGCCCGAAGCCTTCGTGGTAGGACGTCTGCACGAATACTCCGCAGTTGGCATACAGGTAGGCCAACTGTTGATCCTGCGGGTTCGGGAAATGATGGTGCGGGATGCCTGAAATGCCCGGAGGCTCGACGCCGAACGTAACGAAGGAAGCATGCGGCAGTTGGCGGCATGCCGCCGTCACGGCGTGCACGGTGACGTCAAAGCCCTTCAAATGCTGGCTGCGGCGGCTGCAGGCGAGAATGCGCTGCCCATCGTAGTCATGGGTCCGGTTCGGCTTGTAAATATTGAAATCCACGGCAATCGAGATGTTGGTTGCGTGTTGCTGGAACCGTTCCAGCAGCTGTCGGGTCGTCCAATCGGCAATCGTCAGCATATGGACCGGGACTCGGTATGTTTGGCGGACCCGCTCCTGCATATCCGGCCAATTCGGATAATAGCTTTCTTCGATATCCTGAATGAGATAGAACGGGATGCCGCGCCCGCCTCTGCGCCAATCGCAGCTGTGCCAGACGACGGCCAGCGTCTTCCACCATGTTGCCACCTTGATGCAGTCCATCCGTTTCAGGGTGTGCAGCATCATCCGGTAATTCGGGAAGCGGCGCACGCGGATGTGCAGCGGGAACCAGGAAGGCTGGCCGTCCAGCGCGAACAGATGAACCTTTACGCCCATCTCATGCAGCCGGTTCACCTGCTCCAGCACATTGCGAATGCCGCCGGACAAGCCGGTAAGCTCCAGTACATAGACAACTTCAAGCGGCGCGCTCATTGGATGTGATAACCTCCCCATTTGGCCCAGAACTTTTTGCGGGCCTCCATTTCTTTGACTCGCCAATACAGATTTTTATTCGCCCGCGTCGTCCCGCGCGTAAATCCTTCATAATGCAGGGCGCAGGCCGTACCGCAGTAGATGACGCGGAAGCCGTGCTGTCTGGCGCGGTAGCAGAAGTCGACATCTTCATAGGCGATGAAGAACTCCTCCGAGAAGAGGCCAATCCGTCCGAACACTTCCCGCCGGATCAGCATCAGGGCGCCTGTGACGGAAGCCGCGTCCTCCAGCGCTTGGGCGGGAGGGTGATCGGCGGGCTGGAAGCGATAGCGGTGATCGAAATTCCCTTTTGGCCCCTGGATGACGCCGCCATGCTGAATCGTCATATTCGGATACAGCAGCCGCGCCCCGACGATGCCAACCTGCGGAGAGAGCTGCATCGCCGCCAGCATATGCTGCAACCAGCCCGGCTCGTGGAAGATGATGTCGTTGTTCGCGATTAGCGCATAGGTGCCAACGGCGTGCTGCAAGCCCAGGTTCACGGTTCGGCTGAAGCCTTCGTTGGTCTGCTTGGGGATGAAGCGAACGTTCATCAAGGCGGCCCAGGCGGCCAGATCTTGCTGGATCGGAGGCGGGCTGCCGTCATCGACGACAATGATCTCGTATGCTTCATGGGCCGTGTTGATGAAGCTGTTGACGCAATGCTTAACCAGATCCGTATGATGGATCGTCGGAATTATGAGACTTATCATACAGGTGGATTCTCCTTTTACCGGCTGTCTAATTCCTGCAGTCGCTGCAGCATGCGCAGGGCGCTGGCCTCCCATGTATACATTCCGATGACGGTATGCCGGCCAAGAGCGGCCTTGGCCGCGGCTTCTTGCCGATGGGTATGGACGTGGCGAATCAGCCGGCGAAGGTGGCCGACGCTGGGCAAGGCCCACAGCAGCCGGGATTGCGATGGCAGGAACGGAGTGAACCGCTCCACATCGATCAAATAGCCGTTCTGATCATTGACGAAATCGAGGTGCGCCGACCAGCGGGTCGTAATGACAGGAAGGCCGGCGGCCATCGCTTCCATCACGGTCATGCTCCAGCCCTCTCCCCGCGTCGGCAGAACGTAGCTGTCCGCGCAAGTATACAGCCGGGCCAGATCTTCCTCGGACCAGGAGTGGACCGTAGACAGCAGGATGACCGATTCGTTCGCCCGCCCCGTCCATTGCGAGGCGAGGTTATTGATATAGGCATGCTGCCGGCCGATCTCCTCAGCCGTTGAGGCGCGCGTCTTAATAATCAGGCAGACGTCCTCGGATGGAGCGAACTCCGCCAGGAACGCTTGCAGGAGAATATCAATGCCCTTGCGCTCGTCGAAGGAGCAGACCGACAGGAAAGCGTACTCCCGTCTGCCGGGAATCGGGAGCGGAGGGACGCCCGGGTGATACACCGCCGGATCGACGCCATATGGCATAACTCTCAGCTTATGGGCCGGCACGCCCGATTGAATGAAGGTGTCCCGATTGAAGGTGGACGGCACCCATACTTCATCCATCATGGAGCAGCGGCGCGCCCAGGTGAACGACAGGCGGTTGCATTCGAACATCGTCATGCCGATAGAATATTGGGCCGAATCCCGGAAAAAGGCATGAGCCGGATAATGGAACAGCACCGTATGGCGCTGCGCTAACGAACGATTCCTCAATGCCGCCAATTCAGCCATGACGGCTGGCGCCATCGGCGTATGGACCGCTTCGGGATGGATAGGGGAGAATTTGGGATATACTCCCCGGCGGATGAATTGAAGCAGCAATTGCCGGTTTGCTTTAGCATATCCCGTCGGCTCGAATAGGGTGCCTATATTGTGGATGGAAGTCTCTCCACTCATGTGCTTCCCTCCTTGGGATGGAGGATGGAATTAGAGATAGCGCTGGAGGTCCTGCTCCTCCAGACGGGCGACCAGCGCTTTGATATCCTGAGTCCGGTCTTTGCGGCAGACGAGGATAACATCATCGGTTGCGACAATGATTAGATTTTCCGCCCCGATTGTCGTGATCAACTGCCCCGGCTTGCCGTGAATAATGCAGCCGCTCGTATCAATGCCTTGATGGAGTCCGTGAATGACATTCCGGGATAAATCTTGCGGCTCGGCCCGCTCCAGCGCGTTCCAATTGCCCAGATCGTCCCACCCGTAGTGAACGGGAATCATGTAGATGGAATCGCATTTCTCAATGACTCCGTAATCGATGGACTGGTTCTCGATCTGGCTGTAGAGCGAATGGAGGGCGCATTCATCCGGAGGATGCTCCATCAGCACTTCCTTTATTGTCATCAAAATATCGTGCAGCTTCGGCAAATGCTGCTCCAGAAGGTGCATAACGGTGGAGGCTTTCCAGATGAAGATGCCGGTGTTCCAATAGTGCTTGCCGTCGGCGAAGATGCGCCCGGCGACCGGCAGCGGCGGCTTCTCGATGAATTGCTCCACTGCCGTCACTTGCAGGCCGGAGATCGTCCCGGCATCTTCATCGGGCGCCACCCGGATATAGCCATAGCCCGTCTCCGGGCGGGTTGGCCGCACGCCGAGCGTGACGACGCAAGCTTCATTCGCGGCGCGTTCGACTCCCGTCTGAAGCGCGGCATGGAACGCTTCCGGATCCGACACATAATGATCCGACGGCAGGGTGATAAGGACCGGATCCTCGTCTTGGAGCAGCATATGGAGCGCGGCCAGGCCGATGCAGGCGGCCGTATCCTTGGCCATCGGTTCCACGATGATATGATCCGGCGGAAAATAAGGAAGCTGTTCCCGAATCAGAGGAACATATTCCGCCAGCGACACGATATGGATATGTTCAAGCGGCACACGTTGCAGCATGCGCTGCAGTGTATCGGCCAGCATGGATTGCGGGTGAAGGATGGGCAAAAATTGCTTCGGGCGGGTCGAACGGCTAAAGGGCCAGAAGCGGGTGCCTTTCCCTCCTGCCATAATCAAGGCTTTTACCGTCGTAATGAGAACCACCTCCTGGGAACGGACTTGAGATTGACCTGATATCCGAGAGAATTATTACTACATATGTCCCGGAAGGGGAAAAGGGCACGGCGAACGTCCGGCGGATAGCGGCGCCGCTGCCGTATGAGATCAGGCATGGCTGTCTATGATAAAATAAGGTAGAGTAGATTGAGAGCATCCTTACGTTTACAGGCGAAGTACGAGACAGACAACTAGAGGTGAAATCATGCAAGATATATCATTGGAGCAATGCCTGGCGAAGCGCGCCGCGGGCGCGACGCTGGTTGATGTTCGTTCGCCGGGAGAGTATGCGGAATTCACCATACCGGGGAGCATCAATATTCCGTTGTTCACGGATGAGGAGCGGGCCGAGATCGGCACGATTTATAAGCAGGTGAGCGTAGAAGCCGCCAAAGAGCGCGGCCTGGCCATCGCCTCGGCCAAGCTGCCCGCGCTGTACGCGCAGTTCCGCGAGTTGAAGGGCCCGGTCGTCATTTACTGCTGGCGCGGCGGAATGCGGAGCCGCACGATGGCTACCGTAATGTCGCTGATGGGGCTGAAGACATTCCGGCTTCTCGGGGGCATCCGTTCTTACCGCCGCTGGGTGCAATCGACGCTTGCCGAGTACCGGCTGCAGTCCCCGTGCATCGTGCTGGCGGGCCATACCGGGACAGGCAAGACCCAGCTCCTGCAGCGGCTGCGGGAGGACGGATATCCCGTGCTGGATCTGGAGGGCTTGGCAGGGCACCGCGGATCGATCTTCGGGCATATCGGGCTGGAGCCGAACAATCAGAAGAAATTCGAGGCGCTGCTGCTCGATGAGCTGCTGAAGCTGGAAGCGGAGAACCGGCCTTATCTGCTGATCGAAGGGGAGAGCCGCCGAATCGGCAAGGTCGTGCTGCCGGAATTCCTGGTGGAAGCGAAGCGCTCCGGCACCGTCTTCACCGTGCGCATGCCGGTCCGGGAGCGCGTACGCAATCTGATGGCCGACTACCAGCCGGAGCAGCATGCGGAGAAGGTGAAGGACTCGTTCGAGCGGATTCGCCGCCGCATGCATACGCCTGCTGCGCGCGAGGTGGAGTCCGCGCTGGAAGACGGCCGCTATGACGATGTTGCGGCGCTGCTGCTGGAGTATTACTATGATCCGCGCTATGAGCATGCGGCGCTCCAGTACGACCGGGAGCCCATCGTCATCGACGCGGCGGATGTCAATGAAGCCTATGCGAAGGTGGTGCCGCTGCTGCGCGGATGGAATGTTCCGCAGGCGCGTTCCGTCTAGCGAAGGGAAGCGGGCAGCCCAACTGAGAGGAGAAGGGGGAGCTTGCAGGCGGCTAGCATGCGCCGCTCCCCCGGTCCGTCCCGAAGCATAGCTGCGCCTTGCGGCAGGATGGCTGCTGCAGACCGCATATGTCATATCGTTTCCGCTGAACCGGACATCACTGATTTTTTACTCCCCATATGCACATTTCCTCAATGATCGGCATTAACGTTTTGCCTTTTGGCGTCAAGGAATATTCCACCTTCAAAATTCTTCTGATATGCATACAAGCGCTTCCTTAAAACTTGTATATATATGCCATTTTTCGACAGACAAGCGTCTGCTAATATGTTAAATTTTTAGTATCGTTTAGATTTATCTAAACGCACCATATTAGAGGAGGTTTGAGAAGATGAAGCAAGTCCAGCAATTCCACAGAACAGCACAGAAGGTCGACCAGCGCAATATGAAAGAGCTATAAGCATCCTAGAGAAAAACAACATCGATTTTCAAATTATAGATGGTAAATTGATGTTAAAGCAAGCAACGCCTGAGGCTGTAACAAAGGCAAATATTTTACTTAGCTCGGCATCACAAATCACCTCTTCCACTGAAAGTTCTATTTCAATTTTTGCTTCTTATCCTACTCCATGGGTGCACCATAAAACATACGATATTGTAAGATCAGAAAATTCACAGCAGCAACAAAAACTGCTTTTTCCGCAGCTTTTGCTGTTTTTGCGAAAAAGATAACAACATCTTGGCAAGAACTTCTTGCGGTAGCTGTTGGTGGATTCGGTGGGTATTACTTCATAAATACCGATAAAGAAGACTTATATACTTTTATCAAGTATTACTACCGAGAATTGGGGCCGGGGCGTTTTGATATGAATGGTAATTTCATAGGAGATTATGAAATCAAAAAAGAAATGAGAGTCACAAAAAATTCAAATGGAACTGGCGGTTCTTTTGATACAGACATAAGAAAATCTACTGTTGTAGATCCCTGGTTCTGAGACGAGATGAATTAAATGTTGGTATATTTGATTTTTTTCATAGTCAACTTTGTAGTAGCGTACTTCTATATCTACGATGAATCAGACTACATTAAACCTTTTTTGCAATCTGTTTTTTTGTTAATTATGGTTGTTATTATGGATTTAATTAGGGCTTGCTGAACAATCATTTTTCAAAGGTTTTACAAGGATTTCTGGACTCTAACTCGAAATAAAATGCAAGGAAAATGCGAATTTCTTGCAAAAAATCGTGCACGTGGAGTGAGCCGACATGTATCGTAGAACCGAAAGCCAGCTTCAGTTGTTCGAAGATTTCTACTTGCCGTTTGGCGGTAAATTAAATAAGGAGAACCGTTGGGTTCAACTGGCCGCTATCATCCCGTGGTGGCGGGCAGAAGAATTCTACGCGAAGTCGTTCAAGAAATCAATGCGCGGTCAGATCCCTTTGTCTGTTCGTATGGCTTTGGGAGCGCTGTACATTCAGGAACGTATGCAGCTCGATGATCGAGAGACGGTCCAGCAGATCGCCGAAAATCCGTACTACCAGTACTTCCTTGGGCTGCGGCGTTCCAAGATAAGCCTCCGTTCCATCACTCGCTGTTGACCCATTTCCGCAAGCGATTGGGTGCGGATGTCATTGGACAAATCAACGATTGGATTTTGGAAGAGGACGCAGAGCGAAAGAAGCAGGAACAAAACAAGAGCGATCCTCAAGATCCTCCAGGCAGCGGCCATGGCTCTGATGGAACATCCGTTAATGAAGACGGCAAAAGCAAAGAGAAACCATGCAACAAAGGCACCTTGATGCTCGACGCGACCTGCGCACCGGCCGACATCTCGTATCCGACCGATTTGAAATTATTGAACGAGGCGCGGGAAAAACTCGAAGCGATCATCGATGTTCTGCACGAGCCTTTCGTCGGGAAGGCCAAGAAACCGAGAACGTATCGTCAAACCGCCCGCAAACGCTACCTCGAGATCGCCAAGAAACGGCGAACGGGTGCCAAAGCCATCCGGAAAGCGGTTGGCAAACAGCTTCGTTATGTTTCGCGTAATCTTGGCATCATCGAAATGCTGGCAGCGAAAAGCAGCTTGAATCAACTGGGTTCGCAGCAGTATCGGCAATTGCTCGTCATTTCCGAGCTGTATCGTCAACAGCAAGAGATGTACGACAAACGGACACACTCGGTGGAAGATCGAATCGTCAGTCTTTCCCAACCGCATGTACGGCCGATTGTCCGCGGGAAAGTGAATGCTCCCGTCGAGTTTGGAGCAAAGCTGGCGATCAGTCTGGTGGACGGTTACGCTCGGATGGAGAAGCTGTCCTGGGATAACTTCAACGAAAGCATGACACTGAAAGCTTCCGTGGAGTCGTTCGTCCAGCGATATGGGTGTTATCCGGAAGCCATTCTAGCCGACCAAATCTACCGAAATCGGGAGAACCTTCGCTATTGTAAGGAGCATGGAATCCGTTTGAGTGGTCCAAACTTAGGGCGTCCGAAGAAAGAAGCGGAACCCGATCGGAACCAGGCCAGACAGGATGCTTCAATGCGTAACGCAATCGAAGGAAAATTCGGAGAAGGCAAACGCTCCTACGGACTGGGGCGTATTCGAGCACGCCTTCGAGAGACAAGCGAAACGGTCATTGCCCTGCAACTGCTTGTTATGAATCTCGAACGCAAGCTGCGCGTTCTCTTTTTGCCGATTTTCAGACTGCTGCTGAATCTGTGCCGTCAGCCTCTGTGGCCTAAAAGGCAATATGTTCAGCAAGCCCTAATTAAACACTACATGAAAAAAAGAAAAAACCAATCGAGTTAGGAAGCAATGTTCTCTGGTATCAGATGGCAAGTTGATCACCATCCTTGATGGAGTTCATTGTGAAGTCCGTTGTATTGTTGTGATAAAACTCTTCAGACCTTGGAATTTCCAGTAGGCCGTTCAAAGTTCTTTGTATAACTAAGGGGGAGGGTTTGATATAGAAACATAAGTTCGGGTGTTGCGTATAAAAAAAGCACCAATTAAGGTGCTTTACCAAGGATAAATACTTCCGGAGTCTCCAGAGAAGCCGCCGCCGTCGCTACAAAGATGACCGTGTAAAGAAGGGAATTTGAATATAGTTTTTTAATTAAGTTCTTCATACTTGACCCTCCATTTCTTTTGTGCTTTGGTAATACGCGTTTAACTTTTTAAAAGTTGATTTCGGGGAGACATTGTGCTCTAAAGGTATACGAATCACCGTGTCAAGGCATTCTTTTTCTTTAGCAGTATCGCTGATTTTTGAGTAATATAGAGCCGCATCCACCATAAGTTCTATGCATTGTTCAAACTCGCCCAATGCTAAGTAACATTCTCCCTTAACTTGCAAATAATCAGTGTACCTAGAACAAATTAAAGGATTATTATTAGTAGTAATTGGCTTGATTTTTTTGCACTTGCTTAGTACATCTTTAATGCCCTCATGGTTATTCTGTTTTAAGTATAATTGAAGCAATTGTCTCGATGCAGAGATGGCCGCAAAATCGCTACAACTCTCAAGGAATGCTAAAAGCTGTTCGATGGCTTGCTCGATGTTTCCCTTCATTGCGGCGAATAATGCCTCCATAAGGACTATATGCTCTTTTGTGTGCGGATAATTAAGTGAATAAGTCTAAAAAAGTCGAGCTGGAAACAGACCCTATGCGTTATCCATTATATGTAAAAATCGTTTTCGTTTGTCATTACGTCATAATCAGTCTCGGTTTCATCGACTTTGTTGCCTTTTTCGGACGTCTCCCATTTCGCTTTGGTCGACCTCTAGATGTTCGAGTCGGCTTGCGGTTGAGTGCAGCGATCAAATTTTCCCATGATTTTTCCGCATAGATGCGAATCAACTGGAGGAGGTCCCATGCATGTTCAGGCTGCTCTCTTCGTACAACCATCGCTACCGCTATTTAGAGATCTTGCTTGAGCGGGAGGGGGGAATAAAAAAAGCAAAACGACGAGGCATGCCCCCGCCGTTTCTAACGAATAAATGGTAACGTATGTTTAATTAACGAATAATAAAGTTATGGATAATTATATTATCGCTGGTTATCGGTGTCAACATAAAAGTTATGGAGTTGTTGTTCTTCTGTGATAATGTCACCCTATAACTGTTCTGAGATAATGTCACTATGGGACAGGAGATATTGACATTGACGAAAGCAGAAATGAAGAAGGTACTCGTTGTGGAGAAAATCATAGATGGGCGGATGACCAATAGGGAGGGAGCGGCAGCGCTGGGTTTATCAGAACGCCAAGTCATTCGGCTAAAGAAGAAATACCAATCCGGAAAAGGAGCACAAGAACTTATACACAAGAATCGGGGGAAACAGCCTCATCACGCCCTTCCCAATGAAGTGAAGGAACGAATCGTTGAGCTGTACACAGCCAAGTATTACGGAAGCAATTGCTGCCACTTCGCAGAGCTTCTTGAGGAGCATGAATCGTTGACACTGAGCGCTTCCAGCGTGAGACGTATCCTTCTGGCTAGTGGGCTCAAGCAAGCCAAGCAGCGGCGTCGCAGTAAAGCCCATCCGCCACGGGAACGCAAACCGCAAGCCGGCATGCTGTGGCAGATTGACGCAACTCCTTATGCATGGTTGGAGGATCGGGCTTCATCCTTTACGCTGCATGCTGCGATTGACGATGCAACAGGTACCGTTGTCGGTGCCGTCTTTCGTCCGAACGAATGCCGGGAGGCCTACTCTCTAGTCATGCAGCAAGGGATAGAAAAATACGGGGTTCCCCTTGGGCTTTACAGTGATCGGCATACGATTTTCCGGTCGCCTAACGAAAAGCTGACGCTCGAGCAAGAGCTCGCTGGGGAGACCAAACCGCTCTCCCACTTCGGCAAAGCGATGGCTGACTTGCATATTGAGCACATCAAGGCAATTACACCGCAAGCCAAGGGACGGGTAGAACGCCTCTGGCAAACATTTCAGGATCGCTTGGTGATCGAACTGCGGCTTCTTGGCATCAAGACGCTGGAAGAGGCGAACGCGGCTCTGCCCAGCCTATTGCAGAAGCACAATCACAAATTTGCCATAGAGCCAAAAATGACCGATTCGGCTTACCTGAAGCTTGATCCGTCTATCGATTTAAATCATGTGTTCACGCTTCGCAATTATCGGCAACTCGGGACCGGAAACACCCTCTCGTACAACGGAAAGTGCTATACCCTTGCCCAGCCTGCTTCCCTTCGTCTGGATGCAAAAACGACGGTTGAAGTGCGGGAGACGTTAACAGGGGATGTATTGTTGTGGCACCAAGGCCAGCCCTGGGCACTCAAAGAAACTCAGAAGCCACAGCGCAAGACGTCTGGATCAAAAAAGGCGAGTTCTGCGTCGCCACGCAAACCCGCCCAGAATCATCCGTGGAAAACCACGTATGATAACACTAAAAATAAGCGTACCACAAAAAACAGTTCGTTCCAAGATGCAATGTATTCGCAACATAATAGCTATGCAGAGGTCACCTGGTAAGGCTGACCTCTGATCACACAAGTGACATTTTCATAGCACAGTTAAAGTGACATTTTCACAGACGATTGACACATAAAAGTTATGGAGTCTGTACAACAGTGAGCTAAAGGTGAAATTCTAACTTCGCCGGCCTGAGACAGGATGATTGATTTTTTGGCTTCTCCGTTCGAAAGTCGTTTTGTACCTGTTGTAATCAATTTTTCGATTTCAAGCCGTTCAAGCAGCTCGCTCGCCTGTTTCGGCGGCAAGCCAAAAGATTTTGCAAATTGCTCTTTTAGGTACTTGGCTCCTAAATACCGATCAGTTTCCTTATATTGAACATGCCAAGAATTTATTATGAATAATGCATGATCAATCTTTCCTTCTACTTCATATGTCTTTACATCGACATTCAAGAAAGTCAATAAATCCTCGCTGTAATGGGGATAGGCGGTTATATCGACGTGCTTTGGAGCCGAATCTGAGATGTAATAGAGCTCAACGCGGATACCTTTGTATACTAATCTGCTTATTAGAGGAATCATGTCGCTGTCAGCTGTTACAATAACGTAACATGTAGTATTGGGATCTTTGTATGTTTGTTCGATAGCGTCTATACAAAGTTCAATATCTGAAGAATTTTTTCTTTGATTTATATCTTTTCCATTGGAATAAACATGCCGGATTTGTACCCGCTTTTTCTGAAGACGAGTTAAATCCGTTTTTATCTTCTCAAAATCTGCATATGCCCTAAAGGTTCTTACTTTATCTTTCCCGTATCTATTCCATAGCTGGTCAAATAAATTCTTTTCTGGTTCCAGGTGATTCGGATGATGTGAATGATTTTGAGTCAGACTCCAGTACACGTTATCATAATCCACGAATATAGCTACATTGTCCATCTTGCTTTTCCTGTGCATAGCTTTAAATGTATTTACTGTGGATTTTTCAATGAAATCACCAAGCAAATGAATAGCAGTTGGACCGTCTAATGCTTCTTCTGCTTCGGTTTCAACTCCGGTTCCCTCTCCTTTTGTTTCCCTGCTTGAAGTCTGATCAATGGACATGTTACCTCCTCCTAATTGCCTAAGTTTATAAAAATATTGTTTAATTCGGCATTTTACAATAAAATCCTCTTTTTTATACAAATAAACACTTTTGAAAAATAAAGATATTTGTGTCGCATCGACTCGTGCGCCCTATGAGTCGAACTACAGAATTGCGATCGCTTACTGGAAGCCGCTTGCTCGCCTTACAAGCGACTTTGCCGGACTATCGCCGTCATTTTCGCTCTAAACGTGCCGCCTCAACCTGGCTTGCCGTCATGTGTCCGCGTCTCTATAGGTTTCTCCTATCAAAACAATAGATTTTATATCTTGGTCAATCTCCGGGCTTTATGTTACAACTAAAGAAATGATGATGACACGAGGAGTGACTGGCATGGCGGAAGTGAAGAAAATCGCGGTAATCGCCGGGGACGGCATCGGTCCGGAAGTCGTCCGCGAAGCGGAAAAAGTATTGAAGCGCACGGAGGAGCTGTTCGGCTATGCCTTCGAGACAAGCCATGGTTTGTTCGGGGGGATTGCGATTGACGAGAAGGGAACCCCGCTTCCGGAGGAGACGCTTCAGATGTGCCAAGCGGCGGACGCGGTGCTGCTCGGGGCGGTCGGCGGACCGAAATGGGACAGCAATCCGAAGGAGCTTCGTCCGGAGACCGGGCTGCTCGGCATCCGCAAGGCGCTCGGCCTGTTCTCGAATATTCGTCCGGCGGTTATCTTCGACTGCTTGAAGGACGCTTCCACCCTGAAGCCGGAAGTGCTGGAGGGAACCGACCTCATCGTGGTGCGGGAGCTGACCGGGGGCATCTATTTCGGCGAGAAGCTGCGCCGCGAGGGCGAGCACGGGCAAGAGGCGGTCGATACCTGCGTCTATAATGTGCAGGAAGTGGAGCGCATCGTGCGCCAGGCGTTCGAGATTGCGCAGAAGCGCCGCAAGAAGCTCGCTTCGGTTGACAAGGCGAACGTGCTGGAGACATCCCGCCTCTGGCGCGAGACGGTGAACCGCATCGCTCCGGATTATCCGGATGTGGAGCTGGAGCATGTGCTCGTCGACAACTGCGCCATGCAGTTGCTGCGCCGGCCGTCGAGCTTCGATGTCATCGTGACGGAAAATATGTTCGGCGATATTTTGAGCGATGAAGCCGCCATGCTGACGGGGTCCATCGGCATGCTGTCCTCCGCTTCGCTCGGGGAAGGCAGCTTCGGCCTCTACGAGCCGGTTCACGGCTCCGCGCCTGACATTGCGGGCCAGGGCGCGGCGAATCCGATCGCGACCATTCTGTCGGTAGCGCTGATGTTCCGCCTCACGTTCGGCTATGAGGATGCCGCGCAATCGATTGAGAATGCGGTCAAGGAAGTGCTGGATGCCGGACACCGCACCGGGGATATCGCGACCGACAAATCCAAGGCGATCGGGACGGCCGCGATGGGCGATTTGATCATCGCAGCCATGAAGCGTGCCTGATCGGCATATGACATGAACACTGCATAGGAAGGCCTGCCTTCCGACAGGGGACAATGGAAGCATGCGATGGGGGTGTCTCACAGGCACTGCAAAATGATGGAGATGACGAGGTAACAGAGAATGCGGATGCGGGAAAAACGGCGGCGCGCAAACCGGTGAAAGATGGATGAAGCAGTGAAATGCTGCGTGGATGCATCAATTTCTGCTCTTTAAGCAGCTATTTGATGAAATTCCTGCAAAAGTACATGATGTTCATCGATTTTTGTCTTTTATCGATTGGATAGTCAGAAATTGATGCCGTTTTGCAGGATTCCCTGGAACGGAGTACACGTCATAAAGGAAAAGTGTAGTTTTGAAAGTTTTTCGGCGAGTCGAGCTTTGAGAAGCAGGGGGGCTGTCTCACTGTAGTGAAATACTACTTTTGGGACACCCCCGTTGCATGCTTTTATCGGTCTTCTTGAACGAATCCGAATGAGAATTTTTTTCGCTACAGATTCACCGTATCCTCTTATTGCGCTATGATAGCGGTATTATTTTATCCTTAAGACGGGAGAGGATCCAGGTGGAGCAGGCAAGCTATGCACGGCGGGTTTTCGTACTGGGGCTGGATGGAGCGGTCAATTTTCTTCAGCGGTTGGACCGATCGAAGGTTGCCGGCTTTGCGAAAAAGCGAGGAGTCTTGACGCTCGGCGCGATGCCAAGCTGCCGACGATTAGCGCGGAGTGCTGGGGGGGGCGATGCTGCACGGCGTTACGCCCGACAAGCACGGTTACCACAACGAGCGCGCCGGCGCCGAGAGATTTCCGCTCGACTCGGCGTATCCGTCCTTTTTCCGGCTCGCGCGGGAGGGCACCCGGAGCGGACGATCTTTTGGGCGGCAGCCGGACCATGAGTCAAACCGAACGCCAATCTGGAAGGCTTGACCTTCAAGGATACGGCCGCCGTCGTGGCAGCGGCTCTCGGCTTGCCGATTCCGAGAGCTGGGATGCCCGCGTGCCGGAAGGATTGTTCAGGGGCTAGGCGCGAAATGAAAATATGAAATAGGAGGCATGCACGCTTTGGGAGAGGACAAAGGATGCATGCTTTCTTTATATGGCGCCACCGCTCTATCGCGCTTAACGGGCGAATGATCGGCGCGTCAAGCCCGACAGCGCCTGAAGGAGCTCCTGGGCCGCATTGTCGGGGGAGAAATGCGTCATCGTATGCTGCTTCGCAATCTGACCCTTCATCGCCGCCTCGTCATAGTGGGACAGGACATGGCGCAGAATGCGCTGCAGGTCGCTGCCCGACGGCTCCGCCCATAACTGATCGGCTTGATACCCGTTGTAATAATGCTGCGGCTTGACGGGCGCCAGATGATAGGGAATGACGTAGCTGTTGTATTCATTTAAAAAGTCCATGTGGCCGCCCCATCCGGTCGTAATGACCGGAACGCCTCTCATCGCCGCTTCCAGCACCGGATATCCGACGCCCTCTCCGCGGCTTGCCAGGACGAAAGCATGACAGCTCCGGTATAATGCGTCCATTTCCAGCTCGCTGCGCAGCTCCAGATCAATATAGACCGGAGCGGGATCATGGGGAAGCCGCTGCTCCTGCTTCAGCCGCTCGACTTCATGCAGCACGTCTGCGTTGCCGGCCGTTTTGATGATAAGACAGACTTGATCGGCCGCCGTGAACTCGTTCCAGAATGCCTTCAGCAGCACGTCAATGCCCTTGCGCTCAATCCAGGAGCAGACGCTGAGGAAGCGGAACGGGGGCAACGCGTGAATATAGGGCGGGGCAGCCTGCGGGGAAGGCGGGCGGTACGGCTCCATCAGGCACGGCCGTATGTAAATCAAGGGTACCGTAACACCTGAATTGCGAAATACGCCGATATTATGCGTGCTTGGCAAAAATACGCCGTTCATTTGATTGGCCTGCCGAACCCAAGAGTCCGGTATTTTCGACGTTTCCCAATAGGTGAATCCGAAGGAGGGACGAATTCTTCTCCGCCACAGATCCGGAATGTAGTGATAAATATTGATCCGCTGGCCGGCCGACGGCGGCTTGGCTTGCAGATGCTCCAAGACGTCCCGCTGCTCCCGCGGAAGCTCGATCGGAGGAAGAGCGGAATGGCTGACGAGCTTCACGTCGGCGCCGCGAGCGTGGAGAGCCATGACATATTGTCTTGTCGCCTTCGCATAGCCGGTGGAATCGAATGCATTGCCGTGCCACACAATTTGAGCCATCGAACGATACCTCCCTTACTTTTCCAGACGCAGTCATCATGTTGAAATCAGGTCCGCCTTATGCGTTGACTTTATCGAAATGGGTCATGCTTGCTTTGTGATGAAGCCCCTCGCCGGAGATAGCTGCGGCAGGAGTTCTATTATTGTATACACGCGGCATGGAGGAAGACGCTGTCCATACATTTTCGGGCACTGCCCCGCATATTCATTAAGGATGTTGAGAATGGAATTCAGTTCATGGGTCATACGCAGCGAGGAGGACCGGCGATATGAAGATTGTGATATGGTGCGCTAATCTGATTTCCGTAGGCGGGGGGGCCCGGCTGCTGTCGAATTTGCTGCCTGCCATGGCCAGGCAAGCAGGCATCGAGCGGGTCAGGCTCGTTATCTCCGCCGAGACGCGATTTCGCGAGCGATTGAACGGCATCAGCTATCCGAATATGGAAATCGCCTATTTCAGCGGAAGCATTCAGTCCGCCGAAGGGCAGGCCCTTCTTCAGGATACGCATGTCGTTTATTTTTTTTGGCCGCATGGGCCCGAATATGTCCCGATTGGGATGCCGACGATCTGCACCTTCCACGATACGACGGTGCTGGATTACGTGCCTCCGTTTCTTAGCGGCTCCGTCGTGACGCATGTCTGGAGGACCGCCAAGGAATGGTTGGACAACATGACATCGATCGTCGTCTCCTCCCATCATGTCAAGGGCAGGCTGATTCAGCATTTCGGCCCTGCGTGCGAAGCCGCCACCGTGATCGAGCATGCGATAGTGCCTGCCCCGACCTTGGCGGCAGGCGAATTGAGCCCGGGGGTAGCTGCGCGTGTCCCGCAGCAATATATTTTGTACCCAAGCAATATTTCTCTGCACAAAAACCATTACAATCTGCTCTTGGCTTACTCCCGGTTTCGCGAAAAGTATCCGATTCCCCTCATTTTGTTCGGGCATAATACAGAGCTGCTGCGAAGCGTGCCGCCGCTATGGCCGGATCAGATGTACATTCCGACGCTGGTGTCGCTCATCCACCGGAAGAGTCTGAGGCTGGACGAACATATTTATCCGCTCGGCTTCGTCCCCGATAACGATGTCATTCCGCTCGTTCGCCAGGCCCAGGCCCTGATTATGCCGAGCCTCTCGGAAGGCGGCGGGAGCTATCCCGTCGAAGAAGCATTGAAGCTGGGCGTGCCGGTGCTGTGCTCCGACATCCCTGTCATGCGCGAGCATCTGTCCAGGCACAGCGCCGAGGTCGTCTGGTTCGACCCGGAATCGCCGGACGCCATCGCAAGGGCGCTTGAACAGCTTTTTGGCAATTACGCGCATTACAAAGCTTCCGCGATGGCCGGTATTCATGATCCTACCGAGACATGGGACGATATCGCCCTCAAATATATTCTTGTCTTCCATCGCGCTTACCAGAAATATCACCGTTTGTAAGGGCGGATGGAAAGGCGCTCCTCAGCCGCCTGCCGCCGCGACATGCTGGATGAGGGCGTAATATTCGGCGGCGACCTCGTTCCAGGAACGCTGCATCGCATGGAATATTGCGGACTGCTGACGCGGCAGCAATTGATTCCGATGCAGCCGCAGCCCGCGGATGGCGGCCTCCATTTCCTCCAGCGAATAGGGGTTGAAAGCCAGAAATCCTTCCATATCCTGTATCAGTTCCTTCGTGACTTCAAGCTGGCTGACCGCTGCCGGAGTTCCCATCGTCAACGATTCCAGTATCGGAAACGGACAGCTGCCCTCGAACAGCGTAGGGACAATGGTGCCGGCTGCATATTGGTACAAGGAAGGGATATGGGATTTCGGAATACGGCCGATAAAGCGGATGCTGCTGCGAATCTCCTTATTCTGGCACTGCTGGAGAAGCTTCATGACTTCGGCCCGCTTCGGGTTGTTTCTCAAATCGTCCGTGAACACGAGACGCAGTCGGGAAGCGAATCCGTCCGGCGAATGCCTGTACCGGAGAAAGGCCGCGATAAGGCGTTCGAAGTTTTTGTGAAGACGCAGGACCGTCGGGAACACCATATAAGGATCGAAGAGCTTATACGCCGCCCGGAATGCCGCTTCGGGAACAGGCGGGAAGGAATGGTACTCGCTGCTGGGCGGAGCCAGACGAATGACATGGGTCTTGGCCAGAGGCATTCCTCCCAGGGCGACGGCGTGATGCAGCCGGACATATTGTGAGCTCGATACGATGGCCGCGGCTCTATCCATCACATAATAAGCGGTGCGGTTCACCCGGTGGCAGAATTCAGGCTGGTAGGCATAGTATAAATCCGGAAATTGATGATGGACGAGATCATGCAGGCATAGAATGTACGGCTTCTTCAGATGCAAGGCCAGATCGAGCGACACGATCGGGACGATCCAGATGTCGGCGGGGACATGATCGTTGATCCAGCCCATATTATTGGAGCCGACAATCCGGCAGCGTCCCGGAAAGCGGGCATTCAATCCATCGAACGTGCTGCGGGTGTCACCTTCATTGTAATGCGTCGCCGCAATGTGAATGACCGTATCGTGGCGTATCGTCAGCAAGCCCTCGATAAGCCGGTACAGAAATCTTCCGATCCCTTCGCCGTCGAGGGCGAGGGGATGGGGGTAGCCCAGGAAGAAGCCGATCTGTGTCACGGGAAAGCTCCCGCTCCATCCCTCCGCAGCCGGATGCGGCTGCAGCGGAAGGGGAGGGAGAGCCGGTCCGGCAAGGAGCCGCTGGCATTCCTCGGACGAGGCGAAGGTGCGCAGCAGCGTCTTGCGCGGAGTTCCGGAAGATAGAGTGCGCGAATGCCCCTCCATCCCAATCGGATCAGGGGCACGCCCAAGCAGTTCTGCATATAAAGAGTGAAGGAAAAAGAGCGGTTCAGCAGTATAAAAGGATTGAATCCGGCTGGCGATGGTGCCTTGCTGCGGGGGAATCAGCGTGATGGGCGGGCGGCGGTACAACTGTTCGGCTTCATTGCTGCACAGAACGCCCATCGCGACCGTGAACTTGCCTGTCCCCATGGATAGAAGCGTGCCGTAATGCTGCAGCTCGGCTTCGCCCGGTTCCCGGTGAAGCATCTGAATGTACATCTGCCTGACAAAGTCATTCCCTTCCCGTCTCATCAGCTCATATAGATGATGAATGATTCGATAATGACGGCTCAACCTTCTCCCTCCCTTCCAGCTTTAGGATTCTTTGTCTAATGCGCGCTGCAGCTTGCCGCCAATCCAATGAATGTCTTCCTCGGTCAATTCCCCATGGCTCGGCAAGTTGATTCCTTGCGCAGCGATTCGGTTCGCGACCGGGAACTCCGTATGCGGCTGCAGATGCTGATACGGCGGAAGAATGTGCATCGGATAGAAGAACGGTCTCGTCTCGATGCCATCCTCCTTCAACCGCTCCATGACCCGGTCCCGCTTCGCTTCCGAGCACCCGTTCAATATGACGCTCATCATCCAATAGACGTTTTTGGACCATACCTTCTGGACCGGCAGCGTGATTCGTTCATCGTACTGCAAGCAGTCGTAGTAATGCATCGCTACCCGAATGCGCTGCTGGATATGCCAGTCGATTTTTTCGAGCTGGGCGCAGCCGATCGCGGCCTGGATATTCGTCATGCGGTAATTGTAGCCGATGACTGTGTGCCAATATTTTCGGGACCCATCCATGCCCTGGCCCTTGAACAGGCGAATGTTCTCGGCGATATCGTCATCATCCGTAGTAATGATGCCGCCTTCGCCCGTTGTAATGATTTTATTGCCGAATAAGCTGAAGGCGGCCGTATGGCCGAGAGAGCCCGCTCTTCTTCCTTTGTATTCGGCGCCGATGGCTTCGGCGGCATCCTCGATGACAAATAAGCCGTGCTCTTGAGCCGCTTGCATAATCGGATCCATATGAACGGGGTGCCCGTACAGATGGACGGCAATAATGCCCTTCGTTCGGGGCGTAATCTTCTGCACGACCGCCTCCGGATCCATGTTCCACGTCTCCGGCTCGGAATCGACGAACACCGGTGTCGCTCCGCAATACACGACGGCATTCGCCGTGGCGGCGAAGGTCAGCGTCGGAACAATCACTTCATCCCCCGGGCCGACTCCGTGCGCGATGAGGGCCAGATGGAGCGCGGTCGTACCGCTGCTGCAAGTAATCGCGTGCTTCGTCTGGCAAAAAGCGGCAAATTGCTGCTCGAACATGCCCAGATACGAACCGTGGGAAGAAATCCACGTCGAATCGAGACAATCGGCTACATATTTTTTTTCATTCCCGTTTAGAATCGGAGCTGCTATAGGATAATATTTCTTCATGTATCTCCCTCCGACATTCAAGACTGCTTAACGATCAAAATGTTTGATGACGCGGGCCGGCACCCCCACGGCGAGGCATTGATTGGGAATATCGCGAACGACGACGGCGCCAGCTCCCAGAACGGACCATGCTCCGACCGCCATACCGTCAATCACCTGGGTTCCGGTACCGAGAAAGGAGCCTTCCCCGACCCGCACATTGCCGGATAAATGGCTTCCCGGAGCGATATGGCATGCTTCTCCGATAACGGATTCGTGATCGACAGATGCGCCGGTGTTGATGATGGCGAAATCCTGGATGCAGGCTTCCGCATTGACCACGGCCCCGGGCATGATGGCGATGCCTGACCCAAGGCTTGCCGATGGGGAAATATAGGCGTATCGGCTGATGGCGTTGATAAGGGTGTAGCCGATGTCCGCGGCGGTGCGGGCCATTTTCCTGCGAATACGGTTGTCGCCGATGGCCACGAACGCCTGATGGATCCCTTGCGCATACAGGTCCGGCAGGATCGAATCATCGCCCAGGACAGGAACGTCGGCCACGGAGCCGCTTCCGGCCACGGAAGTGCAGCCGACAAGGTCGACGGCGGGATCGGCTCGAAGAATGTCAATGATGACTTTGGCATGCCCTCCTGCCCCGATAACGATCGTCCGCTGGCTGTCAGACAAGGCTTATTCCTCCTGTCAATCGTTTGGATATGGTATGTGTATGATTGCAAGCTAGCAGAAGATTAGGCCATCGGTAGTGTGGAAGGCAAAATAGTTATTTGTCGATAGAGGAGGGAAATGTTCAGTACAGCATGAAGACGGCATGCGGGCGTCTAGATTCCCGCCATATGAAGCACGCGCTTCAGCTTCTCAATGTCTACGATCAGGTTGTCGGCCCCGCCAACCGGCTTCGGCGGCTGCTCGATATCGCAGATGATTTCATAGTAATTCATACAGGCGTGATTGCTGATTTTCCAGAAATAATCGTCGACGACGGTGACGGGCGACAGTTCGATCATCGTCGTGCCCGGATTGCAGAACGCCACATTCACATTGCCGCTTCCGAACGGGGCCACGATGGCTTGAGCGGAAGAGTAGATGGAAATTTTGTCTTCCATGGACAGCGGGGTGAGCACGATGCGGGTAAAGCCTTTCTCGGCCAGTACCTGCATGACCTCCTCCTCATTGACGACAACGCGGGCATGTGCATCCGCCCGGCTGACATATACTCGCTCATACCCTGGCCGGGGCTGGATGTGGCGGTCATCTCTCAACCGCTTGCGGATGAATTGATAGGCCCAGCGCGGGCTCTTGCCGAGGATGACCGGGACGGCGGGCACGACCAGCTTGCGCGCGACGAGATGATAATTATTGCGGTCGACTTCAATCAATTTGTCCATCGGGAAGCCGAGCATTTGCAGCGATTCATATTGGAACGAATGGGTCAGCTTGCCGATCAAGTATTTATCAATGGCGATGCCGCTTTGCTCCAGCAGATGAATTCGCGGCAAAATATCGAAAAACCAATGGCCGTAAATCGCCTGCGTAAAAGCGACCCCGGGAATGTTCCAGCCCCATATCAGGGTGGCTACGGTCTCCTCCGTATATTCCGGCGGAGGAAGCTCGGTGAACGGATAAGGATAGGCATACTCGACATCGAGCAGCCGCTTGTGATCGGGGGTGACGACATAACCGTTCCCCGTCATGATCCGCCCTTCCGGAATGACCGCCACGAAGGCTTCCTCGAAATGACATGCCGACGGCCAGCGCTTCACATCTTCCCCGTTGGGCGCAGGCAGATGAATCGTTTCCTTCGGATAAATGACTTTATACCTTTCACGCACGAGATGAGGGTCAGCGGCAAATCCGGCAGCCCAGTCCCGTGTCCGCAAATAAAACTGAACGGGTATCGTATTCATATTTCAAGCCCTCCTCCTGCTGCTCATCGTCGTCAGGTGCCGCAGTAGCCGGCAAGGCCATGCATCACACTTGTCCTGCGGCATAGTTCGCCACAAACGCGTCCTTGTTCTCGATCAGAGGCAGCCAGTTCGCCGGGCATCCTTTTGGGAACAGAACGCCGAGCCCGTTCGAATGGGGGAACGTGATATGCGGATGCTCCCCGAGCTCTTCCCACAACCGGTATACACCGAAATCCCACAGGCGGACGGCAGTGTCATGGAACAGTACGATTCCATTCTCGGCCAGCTTCGGATACCATGTCGTATAATCGTGATGAACGGCCTCGTAGGTGTGATAACCGTCGATATGAAGCACATCGATGGACCCGTCGGCGAAGAGATTCGCCGCCCCGTCGAAATCGCTCCGCACCAAGGTTCCGATCTGCGGAAATTCACGGGCGGTAACGGCTTGCACCGCTTGATAGACGACATCGTCATAGCTGCCGACATGCGGGTCTCCCTCCCAGGTGTCGACAGCGACGCAGCGGGCGGCAAGCTGTCCGTCCTTCACCGCTTGGCAGAAGGTAAAGAATGAGGTGCCGTACAGCGTGCCCAGCTCCACAATCGTCCGGGGCAGGGCAAAGCGAACCAAATCATACGCAAAGCGGCGATGGCCGGACCAGGCTCCATGCGTCATGAACTCACGCGGCAGCTCCGGCGCGGAATCCGCAGCAAACACAGGCTGATGATAGTACCAATGCATCGCAACGCACACCACCTTCAGAGATAATAGACTGATTGAGATAGACTATGCAGGCAGGAGAGAGGCGGAATAGGGCAACTGAGAGAAGAGAGACACACAATTTTGAGAGAGAAGCGGGGGGCGGGTACCGGGGCCTTGCTCCAGGAGAGGATAAAGCGGCATTGAAGTGGCATAATATTTTGAGATAGCTCATAGGAGAAGCGGACATGCCGGAACGTTTGGTTGGCAGACCTGCGCCAGCCCTCGGCCGTCTGAATTTTCCGCTCGCTTCCGACATCACGAAATCGGTAGCCCGCGACTACGGTGTCCTCATTGAAGAGGAGGGCGTAGCGCTTCGCGGTCTCTTCATCATCGACCCGGAAGGCGAAGTGAAGTATCAAGTCGTGAACCACAACAATGTCGGACGCACTGTGGACGAGACGCTCCGTGTGCTGCAAGCTCTGCAATCCGGCGGTCTGTGCCCGAGCGATTGGAAGCCGGGCGACAAGCATCTGGCTGCCAATTAATCGAAATGTGAATATACCGGTCCCGCGGCAATCTGCCTGCGGGACTTTGTTGTATCGGGCTTGTGCCGCTAGAGAGAATGAGAGGCTCCCTTGCAGCGGCACTTCTGATGGGGGCGCGACTAAATGCCTGCCATATGAAGCACGCGCTTCAGCTTGTCAATGTCTACGATCAGGTTGTCAGCGCCGGCGAGCGGCTTCGGCGGCTGCTCGATATCACAGAGCACCTCGTAGTAATTCATCCCGGCGTGATTGCTTATTTTCCAGAAGTAACCATCCATAACCGTTACAGGCGTCAGTTCGATCAAGGTAGAGCCTGGATTGCAAAACGCGGTATTAATGCTTCCGCTACCGAATGGAGAGACGATAACTTGAGCGGAGGAGTAGATGGATATCTTCTCCACCGTGGACAGCGGCGTGAGCACAATGCGGACAAAGCCCTTCTCGGCCAGTACTTGCATAACTTCCTCTTCATTGATGACGTGACGGGCGTGCGCATCCTGCCGGCTGACATAGATTCGTTCATAGCCAGGCCGGGGAGGAATGGCATGAGCGTCTTTCAGGCGGGAGCGGATGAACTGACAGGCCCAGCGGGGACATCCGCCCAGAAGGAACGGGACAGCAGGGACGACCAGCTTGCGCGCGGCCAGATGGAAGTCGTTGCGGTCGACTTGAATTAACTTATCCATCGGAAAACCGAGCATTTGCAGCGATTCATATTGAAATGGATGAGTCAGTTGGCCAATCAAATATTTATCGATAGCGATTCCGCTCTGCTCCAGCAGATGAATTCGGGGCAAAATATCAAAAAACCAATGCCCGAAAATGGCCTGTGTATAGGCGTAGCCGGGAATATTCCAGCCCCATATCAACGTGGCCACGGTCTCCGTTGTATATTGCGGCGGAGGAAGCTCAGTGAACGGGTAAGGGTAAGCAAGCTCCACGTCAAGAAGCCGCCTGTGATCGGGAGTTACGATATATCCGCTCCCTGTCATGACCCTTCCTTCCGGAATGACTGCCACGAAGGCCTCATCGACGCGGCTTAGCGGGGGCCAACGAGGCAGGTCCACCCCTTTGGGCGCAGGCAACATAACGGTTTCCTCCGGGTAAATGATTTTATATCTCTCTTGCAGCAGTTGAAGATCGAAGGCAACACCGGCAGCCCAGTCTCTCGTCCGGTGATAGAAAAGATTAGGGATCGTATTCATCAATGCAGCCCTCCTTGTGCAGATTTGCTGCTGTCTTGCGGCAGAGGAACGGATAACATAAAAAGAGTTCTCTACGCTTGTCCCGCGCCATAGTTCGCCACAAGCGCTTCCTTGTTCGCGATCAGCGGCAGCCATTCGGGAGGACATCCTTTGGGGAAGAGGACGCCGAGTCCGCATGAATGAGTGAACGTGATATGGGGATGTCCCTGAAGCTCTTCCCACAGCCGGTATACGCCGAAATCTCCCATGCGGATGGCGATGTCATGGAACAATACGATTCCGTTCCCGGCCAGCTTCGGAAGCCAGGTTGTATAATCATTCCGAACCGCGTCGTAGGTATGATAGCCGTCAATATGGAGGATATCGATGAATCCGTCGGCGAAATATTTCACCGCTCCGTTGAAGTCGCTCCGCACCAAGGTGCCGATATTCGGAAATTCGCGGGCCGTAACGGCCTGAACCGCTTGGAAGACGGTATCGTTATAGATGCCGACATGCGGATCGCCCACCCACGAATCGATAGCGAAGCAGTGTGAGTTCAATTGTCCGTCCTTCACTGCCTGGCAGAAGGCGAAGAACGAGGTGCCGTACAAGGTGCCTAGTTCCGCGATGATGCGGGGCCGGGCGAAGCGGACCAGATCATACGCGAACCGGCGATGGCCGGACCAGGCTCCATTCGTCATGAACAGTTGCGGCAGCTCCGGCGCCGAATCCGAGGCGAACACGGGCTGGTGATAGTGCCAATCCATCCTAAAACACCGCCTTTATAGAAGAGTAGAGTCATTGAATAGAGTATGCAGGGGCAGAGGAGGCGGCAAGGGCAGCTAAGAGGGGAGAGATGCACAATTTGGACGTGGCCGGTCGCGACGGGGAGAGCGCGATCCGGGCAGGAGAAAGGGCGCTAATTCAGTCCGGAAGGCGCCCAATCAACGGGAAGCGAGACGGCAAGCATCCGGTTGCGAACGAATCGAAGGGAAACCTGCCGGTCCCCGGCAATCTGTCCGTGGAACTTGGCCGTCTTGGGCTTGTCTTGTGCAGGGAAGGAATGCCATACTATGTATATCAATCATGGGAGGTGTTACGATGGAGCAGCGTGCCATCACAGCGGAAGATTTATACCGGTTCGTATGGTTAAGCGATCCGGCCGTCAATCCGCAGGACGGAACGATTGCATATGTAGCGAGACAGGTCAATGAGGAGAAGAGCGGATACCGCTCCCGCATACATATCACGGCAGCAGACGGAACGAAGAGCAAGGCATTTACGAACGGGGAGCAGGACAGCGCGCCTGTCTGGTCGCCGGACGGGACGAAGCTGGCCTTCCTGCGCAAGAAGGGGAAGCACCAGCAGATCTGGACGATGGCTGCCGACGGGGGCGAAGCGGAAGCCATAACGGACGCGGAGTTCGGCGTCAGCGCATTTGCTTGGTCGCCGGACAGTTCCCGCCTGTTGTATACATCGAGCATCGCTCCGGCCGAGAGCGAAGAGAAGGAGCAGCAGGAAGACGGCGAGAAGAAGCCTGGCAAGCAGGCGCTCGTCGTCGATCGGCTGAAATGCAAGGCGGACGGCAAAGGATTGCTTGACGGCAAGCGCACGCATTTATTTTTATTTCATCCCGCATCGGGCTCGACCGTGCAATTGACTTCCGGAGATTATGATATTCATGATTTCGCCTGGTCGCCGGACGGCGTTCATGCCGCCTTCTCCGCCAAGCGTGTCGAGGATGAAGCGGTCGACCCGGATCTCGTCTTCACGCAAGACATCTTCGTCGTGAACTGCGAGGACGGCGCTTGCCGCCGCGTGACGGAGTCCGGTCTTGTCATCGGGAAGCTGGCCTTCTCGCCTGATGGGCAAACGATCGCATTCTTCGGCCATGACCGCCAATATGAGAACGCGACCTTGATCCGCCTCTATATCGTACCTGCCGCTGGGGGCGCCGCCGTATGCGTAACCGCCGATCTCGATTTGTATCTCGGCAATGCGGCCGTGACCGACATGAAGGCCGGAGGCTCTTCGGCTCCCGTGTTCACCCCGGACGGCTCCGCCATATACTCGCTCATCTCGGCGGAAGGCAGTGTTCAGCTCGCACGCTTCCCGCTGGAGGGAGGATATGAGGTGCTGATCTCTGGCGACCGGGAGATTACCCAATTCACCGCCACGAAGGACGGGCAGCGAATCGTCTTCATCGCGGCCGATCCGCTGCAGCCCGGAGAGCTGTTCATCAGGGATACGGGAACGGGTGAAGAGCGCCGGCTGGCCGCCCCGAACGAAGACTTCCTGGCGGAGCTGAAGCTGAGCCGGCCGGAATCGTTCTGGGTCGAGACCTCCGACGGCTGGAAGGTGCAGGCGTGGATCATGAAGCCGTCAGGAGTGTCTGCGGGCGAGAAGGTGCCGACCATCGTCGAGATTCACGGCGGGCCGCATACGATGTACGCGAATTCGTTCATGCATGAATTCCAACTGCTTGCCGCCCAGGGCTATGCGGTTCTGTATTCGAACCCGCGCGGCAGCCACGGCTACGGACAGAAGTTCGTCGATGCTTGCCGCGGAGATTATGGCGGGAAGGATTACGAGGACATTATGGAGGCGCTGGATCAGGCCGTTGCCCGCTACGATTTCGTGGATGAAGGGCGGCTCGGCGTCACCGGCGGCAGCTACGGCGGCTTCATGACCAACTGGATTGTCGGCCATACGAACCGCTTCAAGGGCGCCGTCACTCAGCGCTCGATCTCGAACTGGTTCTCTTTCTATGGCGTCAGCGATATCGGCTATTATTTCACCGAGTATCAGATCTGCGCCCAGCCTTGGGAGGATCCGGAGAAGCTGTGGAAGCATTCGCCGCTCGCTTATGTGAACGAGGTGCAGACGCCTCTGCTTATTCTGCACGGAGAGGACGATCTGCGCTGCCCTATCGAGCAGGCCGAGCAGCTCTATGTGGCCTTGAAGCGGCTGGGCAAGACGACCCAACTGGTGCGGTTCCCGGGGGCGAATCACGATCTGTCGCGCAACGGGCATCCCGAGCTGCGCGTAGAGCGTCTGAACCGGATTGCCGGCTGGATGAAGCAATACGTATAGTTGGGGTTGCGTCAACGCCCGCAGGACGTCCCGGCCCCGGCCCCGGCGCGATATTTCGTATGAATTGCAGGATGTGTCGCACACCGGAGCGATATTCCGCATGAATTGCAGGCGCACACCGGATCGATATTCCGGATGATTGCAGGACATCTCGAACCCCGGCACGATATCTTGCGGGATGATGAGCAGGGAGCGAAGGGGCTGACTGAGAAGGCGGAAGCGGAAAAGCGGCGGCGGAAAAAATGGAAGCCGGAAAAGCGGCAGAAGATGATGAGCCAGTAAAATCCTGCGCCAATGCAGCAATTTTCGTTATTTGGTGCGCTATTGGAGCACTAGCGTTGCATCGAGCGGTTAGTTCATAATCTAATTTCAATTAACATCAATATATGATATATATTTACATTTGCGATGTCCGCGCTAAGTCTAAAAAAGTCGAGCTGGAAACAGACCCTACGCGTTATCCATTATATGTAAAAATCGTTTTCGTTTGTCATTACGTCACAATCAGTCTCGGTTTCATCGACTTTGTTGCCTTTTTCGGACGTCTCCCATTTCGCTTTGGTCGACCTCTAGATGTTCGAGTCGGCTTGCGGTTGAGTGCAGCGATCAAATTTTCCCATGGTTTTTCCGCATAGATGCGAATCAACTGGAGGAGGTCCCATGTCGACTTTTTACAGTCCAGTGTTAATTTAATCAGCAAACAGAGAGCATACGCGATTAAAGCAATATACATTTGGTTCCAAATCGCTTCGGCCGTATAACCGTGGGGTTTTACCAATCGAATATGCTGCTTGACCCATTTAAAAAACAACTCAATATGCCAGCGATTTCGATAAATCTCGGCAATTTGATGTGCGGATAAGTCAAATCGATTCGTTACAATTCGATAGGTACGCCCTTGGTCATCCTTAAACTCAATCAAACGCAGAACCGCTGGCAGCTCCGGCATCGTCACATCAGCATCAAGGATAAACCCATTCTGCCTTTTGGGGAGGTCTCTTTTTCTGATGATCGTTAACCGGCTCTTTTGCTTGACGCGGCAAACAAATTTAATCTTATCCTCTACCCATTTCTGAAAATGGTCGTATACCTGGTATCCTCGGTCCATCACGTAGGTCGCATCTTTATCCACTGTAAATTCCAACACGACTTCATGATCGGCTACATCTTTGGTTGAAGCGACGATCTTGTCTGGATACATCGTTTTGGAGTCCGCAACGACCAAGGAGGTGTGCATCTTCACGCCATGGCTACTTTTGGAACAATAGGACCATTTCGCGAGAATGGGAGGTAGTGTAATTCCCGATGAATCGATTAGCTTGAGTTTCCCAATACCAGGCGTAATGCCGCGTTTCCCTTTTGTAAGTTGCTTGATTCGATCAATGAGCGAGAAAAAGAGCGTCTGAAGATACTCCATAGGCAGCCGTTTCAGCTTCCGCGATAGTTGAGAAGCGCTTATGCTCTTGAGACCCAGAAGATCTTGAAATTCAGGATTAGCCGCTACATGCTCTGACATGACTTTGTATGAGTCTCGTTGCTGAAGCTGTGCCTCTACAAATAAGAGTGTCGAAGAGCCGACAAACAGCTTTTGGGCCCGGTAATCCAATGACTCGTGTCGAGTAGAATGGACATGTAACCATTTTAGGCATTGACAAATGACGTTATGATTCGGTACGTTATCCATAAGAAATCTCCTTTGTTGAGGCGTTTTATGGATAACGTTAGGGTAACTCAACAATAGGAGATTTCTTTATTTTTGTCCATGAATATAGTTCAATAAGTTACAAATATAGAGACTTATGGGATAGAAATTTTCGTAAAAAGATTGATGCAACGCTAGTGCTATTGGATGGAATTCCTGCTAAAATACATTATTTTTATCCATTTTTGTCTAATATCCATCAGATACCCGGAAATTGATGCCGTTTTGCAGGAAGTCCTCTAACGGAACACACGTCACAAGGAAAAACTGCATTTTCGCCGTTTTTTTGGTCCAGTCGAGCTGTGAGAAGCGGGGATGGGGCTGTCTCGTGGAGATTAAAAAGGGACAGCCCCGCTATCTTATTAGGTCAGCCGGAGATTACGGGTTGGCCTTTTTTCATCGTTGCCTTAGGGTATCGTTGCCGCCGGGAGCCCCCGCGCCGGGGCTTGATGCCCGCTTCCAGCGCTTGTGCCCGGAACATCCTGCCGTTACGGCTGCCGCCTTCCCTCCGCCGTCCACGCCGGCCGCACCCATAAGGCCGTCACGTCGGGGAAGGCGAACGGATCGAATTGAATATCCCGCAGCATCCGATCGAAGCGATGCCGATGCCGCGGATGATACAGAAACACGAGCAGCATGTTGTCATGAAGATAGCGGATAATCTCATCGCCAACCGCTTCCCCCGCAAGCGGAGGCGCTTGCTTTATCTTCTCCAACAACCCGTCGATAAGTTGGATATGCTCGTCAGCCATCCATTTCCGAAAAGGAAGCACCGGATTCTGAAAGGCTCCCATCATGGACAGAAGCGGATCATGCGACGAGACGTATCCGGACAAAATCAAGTCCATGCGCTCTTCGCGAGAGCCGTCATACAGCTCGCCGAGGGCATACGGATGAAGAACCAGATCGAGCCCGATCCGTGCCGCCCGCCGCTTCAGCCAGCGCCCCTCCTCCCATGCCGCAGGCAGATCGAGCAGGGACAGATGCACCTCCTCGCCCTTATAACCGCTCTGGGCCAGCCAATGCCGCGCCTGCCGCAGGCTCCGTGCGAACGGCTTGCTCTTCCCCGGGACAAAATGTGAAGCCGGGACGAGCCCGCTTCGGCCCAGATCGCGCCACATCGCCTCCACGTCGCACAGCTCCTGAATGGCGTGCCGCAGCGCCCGGTCCTGCATCCGCCCGGCGTCCCTCGTATTGAACAACAGGAAGCGGAAGCCTTGCTCGACCCGCTCCTCCACGGCCGCATGCTCCATCTCCTTCTCTTCATTGCCGCCTCTCATTGCTTCGGGTGGTTCGCCGCTCCCGGCCAGGCGGTAGCCGATCTGCCGGGCGGCATCCGGAGGCACATGCCAAAATTGGACGGTATCGATATAAGGCCGCAGCCCGAAATAATCATCGAACGCTTCCAGCACGGCTTTGTGCCGATTGCATTCGGTGAGCATATACGGGCCGGTTCCGATGAAATGCTGCTCATGAACAGGGGCATCCGCCGCTACGATCGTCGTCGGCGCCGCTGCCAGGAAGCGGCCGAACAGCGGGTTCGGGCGCTTCAGCACAATCCGGACGGCAAGCGGGTTCAAGCAGTCCACCGCATCGATATCCTCCGCCAGCCATCGATTGGCGCAGTCCGGCGCATCAACCGCTCCAGGCTGAACTTCACGTCGCCGCTTGCCAGCGGCCGGCGGTGATGGAAGCGGACCTGCTTCCGCAGATAGACGGTCCACGTCCGGGAGTCCGCATCCGTCTCTCAGGCGGCGGCCAGATGAGGAAGCAGCCGATCCCGCGCCGCATCGTACCGCAGCAGCGTGTCGCCGATAAGCGGGACGAGCATCAGATCGTAGGTAATGGAAGCCTGGGCCGGATCAAGATTCGTTACGGGCAAGGTCGCGAGCGCCTGCAGCACGTCGGTGATCGGGTCCGGCGCCTGAAGCCCCAGCAGCTCTTGAACCGGCCGCAGCAGTTGGCCGTTCCACTGCTTCGGGCAAGGAAGCTGGAGAATATGCATCAACCGCTCCATATTTTTGGCAAGCAGACTGTGCCGGATCGCCGCGTTCAGATCGTCTTGAAAACCGGTCCGGAACCGGATCTCGGAACAATGGCCCCTGCCTCTGCCGGGAACGCAGGAGCAGATGCCGTCCTCGTCCAGTTTTTTTAATTTGCGCTTCGCCTGCTTGCTGCTGCATTTCCAGACTTCGGCCAGCTCGTCCAGCCGGAGCCGCACGCGGCGCTCCGCCTCGCGCGGGTAGAAATGGGCGCGCATCTTCAAATAATCGGTGTTCATGTTTTACCTCTAATGCAAAAGGGGACATTTAAGTCATGATTATACCCTTTTTTCCGCTTTTACAAAGGAGATAATAGAGGGGGCAGGCTTGCGCCATTAGTATTTACGAGGAATGAGAGGAGAGCGGACATGTTTGCGACAGAACGGATCAAGCTCCGCAAAATGACGGAGCAGGACATCAGCGTCTATCACAAGTGGAGAAATACGCCGGAAGCGATGTACTGGACGAACCCGGCGATGGACGTATATAGCGAGGAGGAGACGGCGGGGTTTGTGAGGAATGTCATTCTTGGCTCGTCGGCTTCCAAAAACCTACATCATCGCGGATGCGGCGGATGACAAGCCGTTCGGCGTCACTTCGCTGATCGCGATCGATGAGAAGAACCGGAATGCCGAGCTGATTATCGATATCGGCGAGCCGGATTACTGGGGGAAGGGATACGGGCGCGAGGCGCTCTCGCTGCTTCTGCCCTACGCCTTCCGCGAGCTGAATCTTCACCGCGTGTCCCTGCGGGTGTTCAGCTTCAATGCAAGAGCCATCGCCTTGTACGAGAAGATGGGCTTCCGCCGGGAAGGCGTCTCCCGGGAAGCGTTGTACCGCGACGGAGCGTGGCATCATATTATCCATATGGGCATGCTGCAATCGGAGTTCACGGACTGAACCGGCGGGCCGGAACCCCAGCATGCGGGAGACAAGCATGTCTTCTTGGCAGAGCAGCCTGACGGGAGGGAAGATACCCCTCCGCCGTCAGGCTGCTTTTTCATATATGCGATAATTCGGATCCGGGTCACGTTTGCGAAGCTTGGAGCTGCTCGTATTTGGCCACATATTTGAGCACCGTATCGATATAGGTCGCATGCGACCAAGTCAGCGGCGCGACCGACACGGGGCTGCCGTCGTACGGATCGAGCTGTTCCGGCAGCAGACCGCTCGGCAGGCTGTGATCGGCGACCCAGCGCAGCGTGCGGCGCGCCGATACGAGCTGTTCGAGCGAGGTCGCGGTGGCGATGTCATAACAAGCGAACCAGAGCGTGCAGATGATCCACGGATTGCCGGGAGCCACCTCCATGTCGGAGCAGCGCTGGAAATAGTAGTCGCCCCAATAGCGCGCGATTCCGCCTGTGGCGCTGCGCACCGACAAGGCCTCTCTCAAGGAGCGCATCGTCGAGGCGACGCGCGGATCGTCCGGCGGCAGCACGCCGAAGGCGTAGATGCCGAAGATGCTGCTCTCGGGCGTCATATCCTGCCGCCATTGGCCGTCGACCCGGTGCAGCCCGCGCGCGAACCGGCCGTGTTCCTCGTTCCACAGATGCCGCAGCATCCCGGCCTTGATCTCCTCCGCCCCCCGCGCATAGGCGTCCGAGCGCTCGTCATCGCCGAACAGGGCGGCGAAGCGGGCGGCCGCCGTCAATCCCCCGTACACGGCGGCGGAGGTGAAGGTGAAGATGCCGTACCGCTCTTCCCACAGATCGTAGCTCGGGCGGGGGAGGCCGAGGCGGTCGTCGCAATATTCGAGCAGGAAGCGCGCCGCCTTCCGGATGAAGGTGCGGTACAGCGATTGCGGCAATTCGATGTCTTCATGGAGCTCATAATCTTGCCAGAGCGCGTGCAGGACGAGCGCCGTCTCATCCTCTTGAATGGGCAGCTGCTCCTGGCCGTCATGCAAATACGGATGCCAGCTGGAGCCGACTGTCCCGTCCGGATTATATTTATGAAGCAAATAACCGTCCTCGGTCAATGCATCCGCGCAGAAACGGAAAAAGGGGGCGATCATGCCGTGATAGCCCGCGGCGGACATCGCCTGTGCGACGAGCGCGCCGTCTCGCGGCCACATGTAGCTGTAATGATCCCGATTGAACTGCATGATGTCCGTATCATTGGCGGCGATAATCGCGCCGTTCACGTCCGTCTGGCTGCGGACCGCCAGCAGGCTCTGCTTGTAAAGCCGCACGAGATCCGGCTCCAGATCGGCGAACGGCTTGCTCCGCTTATTCGTCCAGCGCTGCCAATAGGTCCGCACCCGATCGATCAGTCTCCCGGGGTGGCTGTCGGCCACATAGCGGTCCAGACGCTTCACCTCTTCCAGCCGGATGCCGGCGCTGAACCAGTAAAAGGCTTCCCGCATCTCGCCGCCCGGGACGAACAGGCGCAGGCTGAACGTGCTGTCCACCGAGCCTTGCGCGATCGGATTGCCCATTAGATGGCCGTCCTCTGCATCCTTCCACGTTCCCTCGGCCTGATGGAACCGCTTGATCCCGGTCGTATACTCGTATATTCCGGCCGTCGTGCCCTCCGCTTGGGCGGAGAGGCCGTTGAACATGAAGTAGCTGTCTTTTTTGTAGTGGAACAGGGTCCGGTTATCCGGGTAGAAGGCGGCCGTATCTCCCACCTCGGTCTCGTTAATGGCCAGATCCTGATGGAAAAACATCCGAATCTCCCGCGCCTTATCCGCCTCGTTCCGCACTTGAATGCGCCGCAGAAAGATGTTTTCCCGCTGGTGGACGGCATCGTTGATCCGCAGCGTCAAGCCGAGGCCGTCATGGGAGGCCTCCACCTCGGTAACGAGGGAGTCTTCGGCATAGGCCGGCAAGACGCGCCAGCCGTCGTCCTCCAGCCAACTGAAGCGGCCGTCCGCCCAGAGGCCGGTGCGGCAGCGGTAGCCGCCGACATGATTGACCTGCCCGACATACGGATAATAGATATCCCGGATGTAGCATCGATCGTCCAGGTTGACAAGGAACTTGCCGTTGCCTACGACAAGCGGTCTCGGCATCGTATCACTTCCTTATGAGAAGCTGCGTCTTCGCCAGCCGGCTCGCATACTGCCGGGCCAGGCGGCGCGCGCTATCCATGCTGTCCGCCTGGGCGACGATCTGGAAGCGGGGCTCCTCGGCGTCAGGCAGAATCAGGACCCAGCCGTCCTCGGCCTGAAGCCGGATGCCGTCGAGCAATTCGGCCCGAAGCTTTCCCTTCCGCACCCATTCGGTCAGCCCCCGCAGCAGCGGTCCGGTCTCCTCCCGGCGGCACAGAATCTCTTCCTTCGCCATGCACAGCGACGGGAGCTGCTCCTGCAGCTCGCGGAGCGTCCTTCCTTCGGCGGCGGCGCATTGGATGAGCAGTCCGGCCGCATACAGCGGATGGGCCCCCGGATGAAGGGGCAGGCCGGAGGTGGCTTCCATCTGCGCGTGGAGCTCCTCCTTCGTGCGAACGATCCGCAGCAGACTTCCTTCTGCCGCGGCTTCGACGGCGGCGGGCGCGCTGACCGGCATGCCCAGGGAAGCCCGGACGCCGCGCAAGGCCAGTGCCCGCACCATCAGCGGAAGCAGCGCTTCCGGCTCATGCAGGCCGCCGTCCGGCGTGATGACCTGCAGCCGGTCGTCCGCGCCCCAGGCGATGCCGAAGTCGGCGCCGAGGCGGCGGACCTGCTCCAGCACAGCGGCAGGGCATGTCGTCTCCGCCCGGAGATGGATCCGGGTCCCGCCGAGCATGGCCGCCCAGGTCTCGATCTCGGGCGCGTGGGCGGCAGGGGCGTGCAGGACGAAGGCGTAGTTCGCCGCGGCGATCGATTCCAGATCGAGCTCGCGCTGCAGCGCCGCGATATAATCCGCCCGGGCGTGGGCATACGATTCGAGTCTGCCCAGCCGATCGACCGCGCCCCGCGCGTAGTCCTCCTGGAAGTAGGCCTGCTCGATTTTGCGCGCGGCGGCGCTGGCGAGGGGCCGCCCCTCGGCATCCATCCAGCAGAGGACGCCCCGCTCGGGACCGCCCCCTGCGGCCGGCGGGCACAGCCCGATATGCACTGCGCCGGCTGCGCCGAGCTTCCGCACCGCGTGCCGGGCGCAGGACGCCGACACTTGGCCGATATCGGTGACATGGACGCCGGCGGAGCGGAGCCCGGCCGCGAACGCGGTCTGGAGCAGCGCATCGAAGTCATGCGGGCCGCGGGCCAGCACGACGGACGCCCCCGCCGGCAGCGCCGAGCCGTAGGCGGCAGCCAGCTCTCCCGCGAAGGCGGGCGTCAGATCCGCGTTCGGCGTGCCGCAGACGCGGCTGCCGCGGAAGAGGGAGGCCGGCGCGTACTCGCTCCAGATCAGCGAGGCGTTGACGGTGCGCAGGCGGTCGACGCGCTTGCCCGGCCATAGCTTGACCTCCGGCCGGATGACCGACTTGTCGCCGAGCGCGCAGCCGCTCCCGATCACCGCTCCTTCCTGGATGCGGACGTCCTGCCCGACCTGCGTCCGATCCATCAGCAGCGCTTCCTGCAGCTCGGCGCGGCTGCCGATACTGCAGCCGTTCCAGACGATGCTGCGCTCCAGGGCGCTGTGCGGATAGACGACATTGCCCGAGCCGAGAATCGTATACGGGCCGATGGAGCAGGAAGGATGAAGGGTGCAGCCCGCGCCGATGTAGGACGGGCCGATCAGCCGGATGCGGGACGGCAGCCGCACGCCCTGCTCGACGAACAGGCCCGGCATCGGTTCGGCCGCCTGAATGCGGACGGCGACTTTGCGATCGAGCATGTCGTACTGTGTCTGGCGGTACTGCTGGAGCGTCCCGATATCGGACCAGTAGCCTTCCGCCGCATAGCCGTAGAGCGGCTGGCCTTCCTCCAGCAGCCGCGGGAAGAGCTGGAGACTGAAGTCGTAGCTGACGCCGTCCGGGATCCGCTCCAGCAGTTCCGGCTCCAAAATATAAATGCCTGTATTGACCGTATCGCTGAATACCTCGCTCCAGCCCGGCTTCTCCAGGAAGCGGGTCACCCGCCCGTCCTCGTCGGTCATGACGACCCCGTATTCGAGCGGAGAGGCGACGCGCGCCATCACCATCGTGGCGAGCGCCCGCTTCTGCCGATGGAACGCGATCGCGTCGCGCAGATCGAAGTCGGTCAGCGCGTCTCCGCTGATGACCAGGAACGTCTCGTCGAGGAAGGAAGCGGCATGCTTGACGCTGCCCGCGGTTCCAAGCGGACTCTCCTCCTCGAAGTAGCGGAGCTTCACGCCGAAGTCAGACCCGTCGCCGAAATAATTGCGAATGACCTCGGGAAGATACTGCACCGTCACGCCGATCTCGTAAATATCGCAGCGCCGCAGCAGATCCAACGCATATTCCATGCAGGGCCGGTTCAACAGCGGAACCATCGGTTTCGGGGTATGCAGCGTGAGCGGGCGCAGCCGGGTACCCTTGCCTCCGGCCATGATTACGGCTTTCATGAGGGACTCACTCCTTCGTATACTTCTCTCGTCGATGCGGCGATAGCGCGCCAGTCGTAATGCCGGCGCACGGTTCGGACGGCTTCCGCGGCCATGCGGGAGGCCCGTTCCGGGTGAAGCAGCAGATCGGTCACATGCCAGGCCAGCGATTCGACATGCCCGGGCAGCGCCTTGTAGCCGTCGACCCCGTGGCGGATGATCTCGGCGAGCCCGCCGGTGTCGGAGACGACGACCGGGGTGCCGAAGCGCATCGCTTCCAGGGCGACGATGCCGAACGGTTCGTACAGGCTGGGAAATACGCAGACACGGGCCGCCCGTATGTACGCGTCGCGCGTCTCATCGTCCACGAAGCCGAGCAGCCGGACCTGCCCCGCGAGCCCGCGAGCCTCGATCCGGGCGGCCAGCTCCTGCTTCATCGGTCCCGTTCCCGCGATAAGCAGCTCCGCTCCGGGCACGGCTTGCCGAATCTGCGGCATTGCATCGATCAGGACGTGGATGCCTTTCTCGTAGACGAGCCGGCCGACATAGAACAGCATCGGCCCGTAGGCTTCCGCTTCATGCGCCGGAGGGGACGCCGTCCGCTCCATCTGCCTGGCCGGCGCTTCAGGCGCTGCACTGTCCTCCTCTGCCATGGCGACGCCGTTCGGAATCATCGAGATGCGGCTGCGCGGCAGATCGAAAATCCGCTGCACCTCGTCCCGCATCGCCGAGCTGCAGACGATGACATGATCGGATTCCGCGGCGAGCCGCTGCTCCATGGCGTGAATCCGGCGCTGCAGCCCGCTCGCGATCCGCCCGTGGTTGCGCCCGTATTCCGTCGCGTGGATCGTGCTGATGAGCGGCCAGCCGTAGGTCTCCTTCAGATCGTGAGCCGCCGGATAGACGAGCCAGTCATGGGCATGCATATAATCGAAGCGCAAGCCTTCCCGCACGAGCGCATCCGCGCCGTCGCTGAGGGCGGCGTTCATCTGGAAGACCCAATCCATGAAGGCGGGAGGAGTCAGCGGAGCCAGCATCGCCACGCGGTGGACATGGACGCCGTCCAACCGTTCGTACGCCGGAGACCCGGGGACATCACGGGTCAGGACGTGCACCTCGCAATCCCCGCGCGCCAGATGCCGCGACAGGTCGTAGACGGCGCGCGACAGTCCGCCGACGACGAGCGGCGGGAACTCCCAGGCGAGCATCAGCACCCGCACGGCAGGTTCCGGGGCGTCCATCCAGACGAAGCGCTGCTCAACGGCGCTCCCCCCTTCACCGTTCGCCTGCCCGCCGAGCAGCTTCCGGTAATCGAGGGCGGGAAAGCACGGATAGTCCGCTTCCCACTGCCGGAGCAGTTCGGCTTCATCCTGTCCCGCCATGATGGCGTCCAGCAGAGTCCGGCAGCGGCGCAGATGCTCCCGTGTCCGCGCTGCCGCATATTCCGCCACAGTGCCGGCATCGATAATGAAGGCCCAGTCGCTGCTCGCGGCAAGCATCCATTCCTTCAGCGCCCGGTTCATCATGCCGTCCAGCACCGGACGCGGATCGGCCTGCTTGCCCAGCCGTTCCGCTGCCTGGACCAATCGGTCCTCCGCTTCATGCAGGAGCGGATAGATCCAATCGTTGCGCTCCTGCAGCCATACTTCGCCGTACCCTCCGCGGCCCCAGCTTCCGAACGGAAGCTCGGCCTCGGGCGACGGCGGCAGCTCCGCTTCGGCGAGGGCCTCCCCCAGCGTGACGAAGGCGAGGCCGCTCGCCTGCCTCGCCTGCCGGTCATGCAGCTCCCGGAAGAGGGCCTCGAGCCAGAGCGGCCCTTCGTACCACCAATGGCCGAACAGCTCCGCATCGTAAGGGCAGACCGCGACGGGGAGACGGTCCATGATGGTCCCGGCCTCCCGGAGCTCCCGCTCCCGGCAGTCGAGGAAATGCCGCGCATGCTCCCGCGCCTTCGCCAGCGCCCGGTCCGGACAATACGGGGCCTTGGCCGCCTGCGCTCCGGTTATCCGGTAATATTTGAGCCCGGTATTGAGCCGGCTGCCGTCATCCAGCAGATAGGGGCGGATATACTTCCATTCCGCTTCGTCATGCCAGCCGAGGTCGAAGCCGATATCCCGGTAATATTCCCGGTAGTCGGCATCGCCGGGATAACCCTCGCGGCTGCTCCACACTTGCCGGGACGACTCGGGATCCCCGGCGAAGGCCGCGATGCCCCCCGTCGTCATGACAGGCGCATACGGCAGGGCGGGCGGGGCCGGGTTCGCCTTCGCCCAGGTCTCGTACGCGACGGCGACGTAACGGATGCCGCAGGCCTGGAGTTGCGGCGCGAGGTCCGGCGAATAGGCGCATTCGGGCAGCCACAGCCCCGCTGGCCGCTGGCCGAGATGGCGCTCCGCTTCCTGCAGCCCAGCCTCCAGTTGGGCGCGAACCAGCTTCTCCTGCTTCACGTAAGGCAGGAAGGCGTGGGTCGCGGCGCTGGTGATGCACTCCAGATGGCCTCGCTCCATATAATGGCGGAAGCCGTCGATGAGACGCCCTCCCCAATCCCGGTACAACGCATGGTACCTCCGCCAGCGCTCCAGATACATGGCGGCGGCTTGCCGCAGCTTATCCTCTGCCGCCAGCCGCTCGATCTCGGAGGAAGCAAGGCAGATGGACCGAGCCAGATGCGCTTCGAACCGTTCGTGAAGCCGGCGGTCGTCCATCATGGCGAGCAAAGTGGGGGACAGCGAGATCGTCAGCCGGAACGGGACGCCATCCCGCTCAAGCTGCCGGAACCGATCCAGCAGCGGAAGATACGTCTCCATCACGGCTTCGAAGTACCACCGCTCCTCCAGCGTGCCGCTGCGGTCCGGATGGCGGACATACGGCAGATGGGCATGGAGAAGAAGAGCGATCTGCCCTGTCTGAGCGGGGGAGGTACGCTTGCAATGCGGAACAGTTGTGATCATGCGTGGACTCCTTCATGCTTGGAATATAGCGTATATACGGAAAATTGCTCGAATAGAGAGCCGCCGCCGGCCTTGGGCGCCAGGATTGCGGATGAAGCGGAATGGAGCCGGGCCGAGCGGGCATAGGCATGCGCGGACATTGGAATGCATAGAATGGAGGAGCGGACAAGCGGCACGAAGCGGGAGTCGTCATCCAGAATGCCGAAATCCGCCGCATGGGCTCCTCCGGGCAGCACGGGACGAAGGTATGCCGAAGCCGCTTCATCCCTTTGGACTCTGGAATCGCGGCAATCGTGATAAGGAAGCGGCGCATCCCCGTTGCCGGCCTGCAGCCGTTCAGGAACTGGCGCGGCGTAGAGGCGGATGTTCTTCATCATCTCGCTCCAGGGGCGCCCGTAATGCCGTTCCGCGGCAGCCCGTCTGCGCGGGGAGATATGCCAGTACGCGAACAGGGTGTCCGGGTTCTTGACCATCAGATGAATGGCGGACGGGCGTTCGCGGATCGAATGGAAAAGGTGATTTCGGATAGAAATAAGATGGCCCTCCTTTCGGTAATATGGGGGGTGCAAACGGACGAAAATCGGACTACACCTAATACTATCCGACTGCAAACCAGAATATTCCAAATGAAAAAAGAGGAAAAACAAGTGTTTCATTCCCGCGGCGAAAAGGTATACATACATGAAGGGCCTTATTTTGATATGGTCCCCTTATCTACAGATACGGCTCTTTGACCGCTTGATTCCGTGCGCGAGCGAACCGTCAACTGGACGACATCGTCATAGCGATTCTCCGAACGGAGCAGCCGTTCATACCAATGCGGGGAGACGGAGTCATAAGCATCCGTCCGCCCGGTTGCGTAATGAATATAGAGCTGCCCGTTTGCTTCGTCATACTGGACATAGTCAATCTGCTTCGAACCAATGAACAGCATGTTAGGCTTCATCGGCGAACCTCCCCTTGCAGAACGTTAGTGTCACATCTATATGCCGGCTGAGCGGATGATTAGACGTGACAGGCGTGAGGGGCGGACGTGGGACGTTAGGAGGAACTTCGCTGTGGTTGAAGGAATTAACGGCTTCCTTATCGAATAAGCTAACAAGACGACGGAGAGATGACAGTATGCAGAAGCCTTGCATTGATGCCGAGGAGGGAGAACATGAGTTTCTGTTGTGGAGCAAGCATGATCGGAACGAAGGGCACGCTTCAGCATTACCGCACGCGCATACAAAATGTTCCCCTGTTGCTGTGTCCGGTGTGCCACCGTATTGAGGTCCATTTTCTCGTGGAAAATGAGTACGAAATTTTGGCGGAGTATGCGCAAAGCGATGGGGTGGAGGAGGTGAATTTCAAGGATTACGTCACGACGGACGACAGTCAGCTGTTCGAGAACTGCATTAATCACGAGAATGACGATCCGCTCGAGCTGGTCCGCAACCAAATCGACAATGCGCTCGATTTGCTGGCATTGGCCAAGCAGTGGAAGGATACGCAATGGGAATCGCAGCTGAAGCGGCGACTTGCTCTGATGAGCCGGCGCAGGGCGCAGCTCATGAAGCAGTAGAACAGTATAGGAGCCAGTCTAATGGATGAGATCGACATAGAGGAAGGCGACACGCGGTCGTTCGGGACCGTCGCAGGAACAGCTGCGATGACGGGGCATCGATACCTGGCCGGGTCGCCTTTTTTAGTATGGGGCCATGGATACCCATCCTTTAAGTTACTTTTATGGGATACGAGTTTTTTTGTACATTTTCGACATTATCTAGGGTTGACGTTTTTGCCAAAACTTTACTATGATGGAACTGTTGGAATTGAACTTGCCGAACGGAACAGGTTGCCGTAAATGAGGTGAGTCCCGCATGAATTCGATAAGCGCACAGGAAGAGTGTAAACGGTCGGAATGGAAGCTTCGATATGTCAAAGGACTCAGGCGTTATATGCTGTACGGCGGAATAAGGGAGTTGAACCTTGCACGCGAGACTGCCCGTGCCGCTCCGCTGAATCCGGAGATTGTATGGAGCTTTCACGAGGAAGCTATGTTTACCGTGCTGTCCCATGTCGAGGCGGATGAGGCTATGAAAATGATGCATCGTTCGTTTCTGTATTTCATGGAATGGATTACGGCTAATAAGGCAGAACAGGGAAGCAAGGAGGGGATCACATTGGTACTAGACCCGATTCGCGAACCTTGGTTTCGGTCCGCACAGGCATTGTACTCCACCCAGATGGCGCGCAATAAATATGAAAGTGTGCTTCAGCAAATGGATAGCGGCATTGTATTGTTCGATAGCAGCGGCGTTCTTTCGTTCATCAATGTGGAGGCCGCCAAGCTGCTCGACATTCCCCGCAAGGCGCTCATCGGCTGCAGTCTGCGGGAATTACTGTTCCATCCTCTGCTCAGACAGGACAAGCGTAAAAAAATATTGCGATTGTACAAAGATACCATTTTGAGGCGTAAGCGCTATCATGAATTCTCTGACCGGAATGACAGGCATTACTTGATTACCGTTACTTACGGGGATCAGATGGACGGCGATTTTTTATTCAGCATCAAGGATGTATCGGATTTCAAGCGGATCGAGCAGACGGCGTACCAGAACGACAAGCTGGCGATATTGGGCAAGATTGCGGCGGCCATCGCTCACGAGATACGGAACCCGCTCACGTCGATTCGAGGATTCATCCAACTGCTGCGCCCGCATCTGATGCATCTGGGCAAGGAAGAGTATGCACGAATCATTCTCGCGGAGATCGACCGCGCGAATGACATCATATTTGAATTTCTGAATTCATCCAAACCATCCGCCCCAATGACCTCAGAAGTTCCCATCTCCTCCCTGCTCCGCGAAGTCGTACTCCTTACCGAAAGCGAAGCGTTGATGAAAGGCTGCGAAATCGAGCTGGAAGAGGATCCGCACGGCGATACGCATTACGTCTCGATTGACGTGAAGCAGATTAAGCAGGTCATTTTGAATATTATCCGCAATGCGATTGAAGCGATCGGCCACGTGGAGGAAGTGCGGCAGGGCCGGATTCGGATCACATCGGAGAAGGAAGGCAGGTATGTCGCCATCCGGATACGGGACAACGGAATCGGAATGGAGCAGAAGACGCTGGAGCATTTATTCGACCCCTTCTTCACGACGAAGGCGGAGGGAACCGGCCTGGGACTGTCGGTCAGTTACCGCATTATTAAAAACCATGGAGGGATCATTGACGTAGACAGCTAGGCGGAAGAGTGGACGGAATTCTTCATCAAGCTTCCTTTGGTCACACCGTAATCACCCGAATCAGATGCGCGGCGGAAGCGGTCAATTGCTGGCAGAAAAAGTCGCCATGGCCATGCCCGAATCATCGAAGATATGATACTATTATTACTATGGGCACTTCATTATAAGTAAAAGGGATGATACATACGTGAACTTATCGAATGTAGCTTGGCTGGACAAGGTAACCATTCAGACGGCAGCGAAGGCTGCAACCGGCATGGAAGCGGACGGCATCGTCGTCATCGGATCCCGCTCCGAGCTGGAGCAAGCTTCCGGATTCCCGGGAGCGGAGGCTTGCCAGGCAGCGGTGAAGGCCGGGCTGTTCGAGGCAGGCTGCTGCAAGACGTATGTCGCGGCGACAGGACAGGAGAAGGCTCCCGTCCTGATTGCGGTCGGCCGCAAGGATGAGGCGCTTACGACGAAGCAGGTGCGCCTGATGCTCGCGGAAGCTGCGCGCGAAGCGGTCAAGCTGAAGCTGTCCCGCGTCGCGGTTATCGTGCCGGACGAGCTGAAGAAGGCAGCCGGCGAAGAGGCCGCCGCGATGGCGCATGTCATGGTGGAGGGCTTCTTGCTCGGAGCATACCAGCGCGTGACGTACAAGAAAGACGCAAAGCCGATTCACTGCGTTGAAGCACTGACGTTGGCCGGAGAAGGTCTTGATGAGAAGGCATGGAACGAAGGCGCGGTTCGCGGACAAGCCTATGCTTACGGAACGACCTTCGCGCGCGATCTGACGAATCTGCCTGGCAATGTTCTGTACCCAAGCCGCCTCGCGGAGACGGCGATGGAGCTGGCGAAGCAGTTCGGCTTCGAGGCGCATGTGCTGGACGAGAAGGAGATCGAGGCGAAGGGCATGGGCGCCCTGCTGGGCGTCGGCAAAGGCTCGTCCAACCCGCCGCGCATGATCGCCTTGAAATACCAGGGCAAGCCGGAATGGACGGATGTATGCGGTCTCGTCGGCAAGGGCATTACGTTCGACACCGGCGGTATCTCGCTGAAGCGCTCCGTCAATATGGACGAGATGATCTGCGACATGGGCGGATCCGCGGCCGTGTTGGGCGCGATGGCGGCGATTGGCCGTCTGAAGCCGCAGGTGAACGTGGTCTGCGTCGTCGCTTCGGCCGAAAATATGCCGGCAGGCAACGCGCTGAAGCCGGGGGATGTCCTCACTTCCTACAGCGGACGCACGATTGAAGTGTTGAACACGGATGCGGAAGGCCGCCTCGTGCTGGCGGACGGCATGACGTACGCCAAGGAGCTGGGCGCGAGCAAGATTATCGATGCGGCAACTTTGACGGGGGCCGTAGGCGTGGCGCTCGGCAGCATCTCGACGGGTGTCGTCACGAACGACGATGCTTTCTTTGCCCGCTTCCGGGAAGCGGCGGAGCGCACGAACGAATATGTGTGGCAGCTTCCGTCCCACCAGGAATATTGGGATATGCTGAAAAGCGACGTAGCCGACGTGCGCAACGCCATTCCTGGCGGTGCAGGCACGATTACGGGCGGACTGTTCATCGGCATGTTCGCCGACGGTCTGCCATGGATTCACCTCGACATTGCGGGCACGGCCTTCCTGAGCAGCGGCCGCGGGGTCGATCCGAAGGGCGCTACCGGGGTCATGGTCCGCACCATTACCGAATACGTACTGTCGGAGGCGTAAAGGTCTGCCTTTCGACATAACGGGATAATAGCCGGGGCCGGCCTAGAGTCGGCCTCGGCTATTTTTTGTGCTTTTTGCCGGGTCGAGTGCAGGATGAATGCGGGACGGTGAGTTGCTCTCTGTGCGAGCGCGGCCGGGTGCGGGGTGATGAGTTTTTCTCTCTGCGGATGAGGTACGTGTGTTGGAAGAATAGTTGGTCTCGTGGCGGAGCGGTAGGTGTGTAGTGGGGCGACTAGTTGGTCTTTTGGCAAATGCGGTAAGGTGTGGGGCGACTAATTGGTCTCGTGGCGGAGCGGTAGGTGTGTAGTGGGGCGACTAGTTGGTCTTTTGGCAAATGCGGTAAGGTGTGGGGCGACTAATTGGTCTCGTGGCGGATGCGGTAGGTGTGTAGTGGGGCGACTAGTTGGTCTTTTGGCAAATGCGGTAAGGTGTGGGGCGACTAATTGGTCTCGTGGCGGAGCGGTAGGTGTGTAGTGGGGCGACTAGTTGGTCTTTTGGCAAATGCGGTAAGGTGTGGGGCGACTAATTGGTCTCGTGGCGGATGCGGTATGTGTGTAGTGGGGCGATTAGTTGGTCTTTTGGCGGATGCGGTATGTGTGTGGGACGACTAGTTGGTCTCTTCGCCGATGCAGGGCGAGTCTGGGGAGATAAGGAGGAGAGGGGGCGGGGGGACTCCAAGCAGATGCAAGGCATTCGCCTTATGCTGCGCTGGTTGCTGCGAATCCTGCAAAAATGCAGCTTTTCCCGAGGTTTTTCGCGCATAATGAAGAAATTCCTGCAAAAGCGCACTAGCGTTGCATAGAACCTGACATGAAGAAGACTTTAAACTCCAGATACGGAACTAATAATCATTATTTATATATATTTACAGTTTCTTTTTTCCTAGCAAAGCCAAAAGTCGATCTCCTACTAAACCATAGGAACATGTTACCATCAAATGTTAATATGCCATTATTACCTATTTAATCACCACTTTAACGGTCTTACATTGCTTTGGGTGTTTTCGTGGTCGACCACCCTTTCGTTTCTTCCGCCTGCCCTTCGAGTGCTTGGTTGGTTTGCGGTGCAGTGCCATCAAAAATTGATCCCACGTTTTATTCATATAGACCCGAAGCAGCTTTAGAAATGACCATAGCGTTTGAGTGGTGTCAGCCTCCTTCCGGACCAACATGACTAAACCATATGCGATGAAGGCTAAAAAAATCTGGTTCCATACTGCCTCTGGATGGAAACTGTACAAATGGACTAAGCTCATATGTTGCTTCATCCATTTAAAGAATAATTCAATCATCCAGCGGCGCCGATAAATCTCGCAGATTTGGGCTGCGGACTTATCCCAGACATTCGTAAGCACACGGTACTGGCGGTTCTTCTCATCGGTATACTCCACTAACCGGAGCTGGGCTTCTATCACATGGCCTTCTTCATCCTTGTAGCTCACGATCACGTCAGCATCACGCACCACAGGCGTCGTTTCATCGATCTCGTGCTCGCAGATGATCGCCGTCTTGTTGCTTTTCTTAATGCGTGCCACGAAGCGTAGATTATCATCCAGCCACTGCTTATAGTGACCATATGTGATGTACCCGCGATCCAAAACATGAATGGCATCTTTATCGATCACCAGATCCAAAGCCACTTCGCTGTCAGCAACGCCTCGTGTGGAACAAACAATGTTTTCGGGATAGACGGTATCCGGGTCGCAAACAGCAAGTTTGGTGTGGATCTTTACCCCGTTGCTGTGTTTGGAGCAGTAGGCCCATTTTCCAGCGACATCAGGGAGTGTAAGTACCGTTGAATCGACAATGCTCAGTTTCCCGATGCCGGGGATACCCTGCTTCGGATAAAGTTGTTGCAAACGTTGTGTCACTTGAATCCATAGCTGCTGCAACACCGGTAAAGGCAACGCTCTGAGTGTACGTACGAGTTGGGAAGCGCTAATGGATTTCAAGTGGATCGCCTGCTGCAGCTGTTCGTTCGCACGCAACGCGTTGCAGATATCTTCGAGGTCCGTGCGTTTATTCAATTGAGCATCAATGAGTAGTTTGATCGCTCTCACGAGTGTAAACTTTCGTCGATAATTGAAGATTGGGAATTCGTCGTCCGAGAGCTGAATCAAATTTAGGCATTTACAAATGACGGTCTGATCTGGTATATTACCCATGGTCTTTTCTCCTTTTGGTGAGGGAATGGGTAACATGCCTATCCTTCAACATTAGGAGATTTTTTTATGAGTTACCAGATATAATCGATCAATAAATTGAAGAAAAAGTAATTAATGAGAAATATATTTTTCATGTCAGGTTTGGTGCAAGGCTAGTGGCAAAAGCGCAGCTTTTTGGTCTCTCAAGCCTCGGATCGCGGCTGAATGGGCAAAATTGATGCTGATTTGCAGGAATTCTTTTTTGGGATATAGTGATGCAAGGAGAAACTGCAGTTTTGCAGCATTGAACGAGTGGAGAATCGGATTATAGAGGACTGGACGAGTGCTGAATTGGGTTATGCAGCAGCATTAGACGAACGCCGATTGCGTTATGCAGTGTTGGATGAGTGCCGAACCGCATGATGCAGCAGCGGATGATGAGAACCAAACGGCATTTTCATCTTTGAAAGCGAGCCGAGGTAAATTGCCTGGCTGGTAAGAAGCTAACACAGTAATATTACGGGAAGTTAAGTGCCCGGAAAAAGCCAGCTCGATCCCGGCAAGCCACATATACGGGAGGGGCAACATGCGATCGGGCAGCCTTATGGGCTGCCTGCGCGAAGAAAAAAGGGAGGGGCGCTTTGGCGTCTCTCCCTTTCCCGTAGTGGTTATATGTTGTGAAAAGTGTGTTTATCCTGTTGGCGCATGCGATTGCTTCTTGGCGGGCCGGCGTGCTGCCGAAGGACGGGAGGCCGCCGGCTTGCGCGCCTCAAGGGCCGCTTCCCGCCGCGTAATCAGATTGTTGGCGATCAGCGCGCCGACGATAAGGAGCGATTCGATAATCTCGGCCGCGGAGACCGCATAGCCCTGGATGACCGAGATGACGAAGGTCGTCGCAGGCACGAAATTAATGAACAGCATGCCGTTCACCGAATTGAGCTGTTGAATCCCCTGTATCCAGCTCAGCAGGGCCATCAGCCCCGCGACGACGATCATGAACAGCAGCTCCGGAATGACCCTCATCACCTGGGACGCTTCGGGTACCTCGATGAGGCCGAGAAGCGTCAGGCCGACGACGGCGGCTATCGTCGTCGCCGCTCCGTAGATGCAGGTCAGCGTAGAGAAGCGAAGCGCCGACCAGCCGGAGAATTGGCCGCTGCCGACGGTGAAGACGACCCATCCGATAACGCCGGCGAATACCGACAGGAGGGGCAGCAGCTTCAGACTGCCGTTCGCGAAGGCGGTGAAATCGCCCTTCGTGACGACGAAGAGCACGCCGATGAAAGCGACGGCCACGCAGCCCAAGGTCCGGATATTCGGACGCTTGCGGGTCAGCGACCAGACGAGCAGCACGGCGAGCATCGGCATGAACGATTCCATGATCGACGCGAGCAGCACGCCGGATTTGCCCAAGTGATGCTGGCCCCAGAAGACGCCAAAGTTATATACCATAAAAGCGAGTGTTCCCAAGCCCCACAGCTTCATGCCGTGGCCTTCGGTCCGGAATGCCTTTTTGCCTTCCTTCCAGGCAAGAAGCAGAACCAGCAGCACGGCGACGGCGCTGTAGCGGATGCCGGAGAACCAGAACGGATCGATATGATGCAGCGCGCTCTCGGCGACAGGGAACATCGCTCCCCATGCGATTGCGGAGAACAAACAAAATAAAGCGCCTTTCCAAAAACGGGACTTGCTCAAGATGTCACTCACTCCTGTATTCACTATCCGAATTAAAGCAGCTAACCTACATCATAGTGCGGGTCAGCTATCTTGTAAAACAATTGAAAGTGATTTAAGATATCACTGGTAATGATACCTGAATCAGCACGGGATTGGAGGGACAAGCCAGCGATGGAAATCAGCGATATACACATTTTTTTAGCGGTCGTCGAGCATGGCAGCGTCAGCCGGGCGGCGGAAGAGATGGGTTACGTCCAGTCCAATGTGACCGCCCGGATTCGCCTGATGGAGCAGGAGATCGGATACCCGCTGTTCCACCGCCACCGCCGGGGCATGACCTTGAATGCGGAGGGGCGGAAGCTGCTCCGCTACGCGGAGCGCATGGCTTTGCTGATGTCGGAGATGAAGAAGGCGTTCCAGGATCCCGACGATCCGGCCGGGTCTCTGCTTATCGGATCGATCGAGACGGTCGTCGGGCTGCCTGATATCCTCAGTCTGTTCTACCGCAACCATCCGAAGGTCGATATTTCTCTCGTGACGGGCGTGACCGAGAAGCTGACCGAAGAGGTGCTTGAATATAACTTGGATGGCGCGTTCGTCTCCGGGCCGGTGAACGCGGCCAATATCGAGACGATTCCGGTCTTCGAGGAGGAGCTGGTGCTTGTCTGCGGACCGGATGCATCGGAGGGCCGGCCCGGCAAGCCGCTTCCGTTCCGGGAGCTGCTGCATCTGCCGCTGCTCGTCTTCCGGCGCGGCTGCGGATACCGGGCGCAGCTCGAACGATGGCTGCAGCAGGAAGGCATTCAGCCGACGAAGGTGATGGAGTTCGGCACGCTGGAGACGATCATCGGCACGGTCGCGGCCGGACTCGGCATTACTGTCGTGCCGCGGGCCGCCGTGAAGAAGCAGGAGGCGGAGGGCACGCTCAACGTGTTTCCGATTCCGGCCCCGTTCAACAAGGTGTCTGTCGTCTACATCCGCCGGGGAGACTCTTATCTGGGCAGCGTGGAACGGAGATTTATTGAAGCAATCGGAGTGATTCGAAGCCGGCGAACCGCGTGAAGCGATTGTGCGGCAGCGAATAGAGGACGAAAGTCCAGGCAGCGCGGCGGAGAGCGAACTGTTTGAATCGAAGAAGGAGCGGTCCATGGCGGGCGCGCTCCTTCTTCGCTCTATTCAGTTCCCTTCTGCTCCGGCTTCGGCGCGGAAGCGCAGCTTCCGGAAGGGCAGGAGCGATTCAGGGCGCATGAGGCGCAAGCGCCCTGCTTGCTTTTGCGGATATGCCGGATCAGCGTCCAGCCGGCGTAGCCGAAGATAGCGGATACGAGGGCAATTTCGAACCAGGGCATCACCATCATCCTTTCTTACAGATAGCCAAGCCAATGTCCAATTATCGTGACAACCAGCGCCGCGGCATAGGCAAGGACGAGCGAATAGCCGACAGAGAACCACGTCCACCGCCATGAAGCCGTCTCCTTCCGCAGGATGCCGACGGTCGCGAGACAAGGGACGTACAGCAGCAAGAACACGCAGAACGTATAAGCGGACAGCGGCGTGAAGGCTTGGGCGATCTGTGCCTGCAGCATCGCCGTATCCGGCGCATGATAGATGATGTTCATCGTGGAGACGACGATTTCTTTGGCCAGGAACCCGGTCAAGAGCGCGGCCCCGGCTTGCCATGTCCCGAATCCAAGCGGTGCGAGCAGCGGGGCGAGGAAGCCGCCGATCATCGCCAGGAAGCTATCGTCCATCTCTACTCCGAGCCCGCCGGGGCCGGCGTAGGTGAGGAACCAGATCAGGACCGAGCCGCCGAGAATGAACGTGCCCGCTTTGCGGACGAAGCCCTTGCCCTTCTCCCATGTGCTGCGGAACAGCGTCTGCCATTGCGGCATGCGGTAAGGCGGCAGCTCGACGACGAAGATGCTGTGCTCTTCCTTCATCAAGCGCTTCGTGAACAGCTTCGCCAGCAGCAGCGACAGCACGATGCTGAGCAAGTACAGGCTGAGCACGACGATCGCCTGATGCGCCTGGAAGAACACGCCGGCGAAGAGCGCATAGACCGACAGCCGGGCGGAGCAGGACATGAGCGAGACGAGCAGCGTCGTGACCAGTCGCTCCCGCGGCTGTTCGATGGTGCGTGCCGCCATAATGCCCGGCACGTTGCAGCCGAAGCCGATGACGAACGGGATGAACGCTTTGCCGTTCAGGCCGACCGCTTCCATCAGCCGGTCCATGACGACGGTGACCCGGGCCATATAACCAGAATCTTCAATGAACGAGATGAAGAGGAAGAGCAAAAAGATTTGCGGCACGAACACAAGCACGCCTCCAACCCCGGCGATAATCCCGTCCTCCAGCAGCGCATGCGTGAAGGAGGAGGCTCCCGCCGCGTCCAGCAGCGCCGCTATCCCTTCGGTCAGCGGACCGGAGAAGAACGCGTCCAGCGCATCCGACAACGGCGTGCCGAGCCAATCGAAGGTGACTTTGAAGGTCAGGAACATGATCAGGATAAATATCGGAATGCCGAGCCATCGATTCGTGACAATGTTGTCGAGGCGCTCTGTCATGGTCCGGGCCGGCCGCTGCTCCGCATGGACCGACGAAGCGATGGCCTGACGGATGAATTCCATCCGGACGCTGCGCAGCCGCTGCGGAAGATGGAGCGCGGCGCCGCTGTCCTGTAAGCGCTGCTCGGCTTCCTCGATAATACGCCCGATCTGGCGGGCTTGTTCGGCGCCTAGCCGCTTCTGTACGGATTGGCGAACCGTCTCGTTCTGCTCGATATATTGCAGCGCCGTCCACCGAACCGGAATGGCGTCATCGCCGGGAAGAAGCGCGGAGATCCGCTCGATCGCCCGCTCCGCCTCATCGCCGTAATTCAGCACGAGCGGGCTGCGCCTTTCGTTGGCGTCGTCAGGCGGCGTTGCTGCGCTGCCGCCAGATGCGGGCCCGCGAGCCGAGGCCTGCGGAGATGCTTCTTCGGCCGCCTGCGGCTGCAGGCGCTCCAAAATATTGGCGATGCCCTGCTTCTTGCGGGCGTTCACCGGAATGACCGGGACGCCGAGCGCGGCGGACAGCTTCGCCGGATCGATATGGATGCCTCTTCCGGCTGCCACATCCGTCATATTGAGGGCGACATATACAGGCACGCCATACTCCAGCAGCTGTACAGTCAGCATAAGGTTGCGCTCCAATTGGGAGGCGTCCACGACATTGACAATCGCGTTCGGGCATTCGTCGAGCAGGTACTGCACGGCGACGCTCTCATCTTTGGACATCGGATGAAGCGAGTAGATGCCCGGCAGATCAATCAGGGCGCCTGCCTGACGATGCAGCCGCCCCACCTTTTTCTCCACGGTTACGCCTGTCCAGTTGCCGACGTATTCGTAGGAGCGGGTCAGGGCGTTGAACAGGGAAGTCTTGCCGGTATTCGGATTGCCGACCAGCGCGGTAATCTGAGCGCTCATACCGCATTCACCCCGATACGCCCGGCCTCGCTCCGGCGAATGCCGATCAGTTGGCCGTTCGCTTCGAGCGTGAGCGGTCCGCCGAGCAGGCCGGCGTGCATGACCTGGACATGCGTGCCTTCCTCGACTCCGAGCTCCATCAAGCGCCGGCAGACGGCTGGATTGGCTTCGGACAGATCGCAAATACAGCCTGTCTGGCCAGGCTTGAGTTCGCATAGCGGGGTGATTGATAGAGCAGGACGGGGATAATGACGGCCCATCGAGTTCATACCTTCTTTCTGTGAGCGGAATAATAGTCTCAGTTAACAAATGGTAATGAGAATCTTTATCAATTGGTGATCGGATTTTATCACAGCCATGTCCGGGTCCTCTGTGATTTTGATCATAGACAAAAGAAGTGTCCGGGCATTTTCCGAAGTATGTTTCCTGCGGAAACAATGTGGCTGCTCATGCAGTCTTGCCTGCACGGCGCTCCCGCATCGAATTCAACCCATCTTCCCAGTGCTCGAACACCGGCCTCTTTGAACACGCGCTTAACTATGGAATGATTGGAAAAAGTAGAATCGCGATGGAGAAAGAAGCTGGATTTCCTTTACTTTGAGAGGCGTTCTCTATTAGAATAGAGAGAAAATTATTTTGAGAAGGAGATAGCGGGATGAAAACGAATCATTGTAAAATTATCGACTGCACCATTCGCGACGGCGGTCTCGTCAATAACTGGGATTTCAGCGTCGAGTTCGTGCAAAGCTTGTATGCCTCATTGAACGAAGCGGGCGTCGATTATATGGAAATTGGCTACAAAAACTCGCCGAAATTGCTTAAAGGCGCTGATGAAGCAGGCCCTTGGCGTTTTTTGGATGACGATTTCCTGCGTAAAGTCATTCCGCAAAAAGGAACAACCAAGCTGTCGGCCCTCGTTGATATCGGACGGGTGGACGAAAATGATATTTTGCCTCGTTCCGAGAGCATGCTTGATCTGATCCGTGTCGCTTGCTACAGCAAAGACGTCGACAAAGCGCTTGATCTGATTCAGCTTTTCCACGATCGGGGCTATGAGACAACCATTAATATTATGGCGCTCTCCAACGTGATGGAGAACGATCTGATTGAAGCCTTCGCCATGATTAAGGACAGCCCGGTAGACATCGTCTATATTGTCGATTCTTACGGCAGCCTCGATCATAACGATATACATTACCTGGTGCATAAGTTCAAGGAGTATCTGCCGAACAAGCGCCTGGGCGTGCACACGCACAACAATATGCAGCTCGCCTTCTCCAATACGCTCGTCGCAGCCGAACTGGGCGTCGAGATTCTGGACGCCTCCGTCTACGGCATGGGACGCGGCGCGGGGAACTGCCCGACCGAGCTGCTGCTGACGCATCTGAAGAACAGCAGATACCATATGCGTCCGGTGCTCGGTTTCATCCAAAATTATATGCTGCAGACGCGCGAAAAATGGGAGTGGGGGTACCTGATTCCTTATCTGGTCACCGGAACGCTCGATGAACATCCCCGTTCGGCCATGGCGCTGCTCGCCTCGGACGAGCGTGACCAATACGTCGAGTTCTACGATCGCATGACGACGCCGGAAGTCAGCTTTTCCCAGAAGAAGCCGGAATAATGAGATAAAGCGAAGATGGCCCGCTCCCAAGACAGGGATGCGGGCTGATTTTCATGACGCCATGCTGTGGGGGCCTTCATCAATCCATACGGATATATTGTCTTTGGCCCGTTTTCGCATTGTAGTATACCTGATATTTATGACCGTCACGAGGATCGATAAAAATTTCCTTGGTCGGGGCATAATCGGCGTTGATGCCGATCGCGTCGCGAGGATTATCGACTTGCTTGTAGCGCTTGTCATAATAGGTTTTGCCGACGATGATGAGGATGATAAGGGCAAGCAAAGGGAGCCCGTATACGACTAACGCCGTACCGATCACGATCCACATAGGCATGCCTACCTCTGAACAGGTCTCAGCTTGACGACCGTTCCGTAAGCCACGATTTCGCTCATGTTCTGGGCCACGTCGCCGCTATCGAAGCGCATCATCGTGACAGCGTCGCCGCCCATCGCGTGCGCATTTTCGATCATCCGATCCATCGCTTGGCGCCGGGCGTCCTCGATCATCTGCGTGTATTGCTTGACTTCGCCGCCGACCAGCCCTTTCAAGGAAGCCATAATGTCTCCGCCGATGCCGCGGGCGCGCACGACCACGCCAAAAGCGGTGCCAAGCACTTCAGTGACTTCATAGTTGGGGATATTTTCGGTTGTTGCTACGATCATTCTTACCATCTCCTTCGTGGGCAAATGTATGCATCCACCCTATATATACCTAATACGCCGTAACTTGAATTGCGTTTCAAGGCGGCGATTGGCGAAAGTCCACTCTAATTCATAGTATACTCAAAATGAATCGCGGATTGCTGCAGATTTTATTGGAATGAAGCGTTAAATTGGTTATTATGGATACTAGATGACAACAATGTGGCTGACAGGATGACGATGACAATGAGGAGAGAAGGATATGAAAGTCAGTATTTTTGATGTGGCTAAAAAAGCTGGCTTGTCTGTCGTAACGGTATCCCGTGTCTTGAACAATGCCCAAACTGTTCGAGAAAAGAATCGCCAGAAGGTTCTGCAGGCGATGAAGGAACTGGACTATCACCCGAATGCGGCGGCACGAAGCTTGGCGAAAGGCAAAACCGGAGTCATCGGCATGATTGTCACGACGCTCCAGGATTCATTCCTGGACAGCATCGTGCAGACGGTGTCTTCGCTGTTGAAGGATCACGGATATTATCTTGCTTTGTCAGTCGCGAGTTATCCCCAGGAGGAAGGCGTGGGGAGGGATTTTATCGAGGAGGACCGGGTGGACGGACTGCTTCTGCTGTCGCCGATTCATGAATTGTCCTACTTGACGGAGCTTCGGAACCGGAACATTCCGTTCGTGCTCATCGATCATCAGACCGTTCAGCCGGATGTTCACGGCGTTACCGTCGACAATTATACCGGAGGCTATGAGGCGACCCGCCATCTCGTTGAACTGGGGCATCGCTCCATCGCCCATATCCAGGGCCCGGACTTCTTCCTCAGCTCGATCGAGCGGGAGCGCGGATTCAGGCAGGCGTTGGCGGAAGCGGGCTTGGAGCCGTTCGCGGTGGAGCCGGGCGAGTTCTCGATTGAATCCGGTTACCAGGCGGTTCGCAAATGGCTGGATCAAGGGCACCTGCCGACGGCCTTGTTCGCCGCGGACGATTTCACGGCGCTGGGCGCCATCAACGCGTTGACGGAAGCGGGCCTGCGGGTGCCGGAGCATATGTCGATCGTCGGCTACGACGATCAGGTCCTTGCCTCCGAGCTGCGGCCGCGCTTGACCACGATGCGGCAGCCGGCCGTGCAGATCGGGAAGGCGGCGGTGGACATGCTGGTCAAGCAGATGAACGGCGTCTCGCTCACGAACCGGACCGTTCGTCTCAATTCGGAGATTATCGTCCGGGAATCGACGGCAGCGCCGCAATCGCAATGAGAACAGTCAGGGCCATCGTCTCATCGTGTGCAGGAAGGCGGCATGAGCTCCCGTGCGGGATCTCATGCTTTTTTGCTGGGAAGCGCAACCGGAAAAAGAACGGCAGAACGGAACGGAATGATCATCGTCCGGCTGCAAGGGTCTGGGCGGCAGAAGGAGCGGGGAGGATGCGCGAATGCGCGACAAGATGATTAAGCGGTTGATATTATGGATTCCGACATTGACGATCGGGCTATGGGAATATGTCAGACATTCCTTCTTGCTTCCTTATTTGTCGATGGACATGGGCAATATATTGGCTCCGATCATCGTGTTCATCGTGTCGGCTACGCTGCTGACGCGCCTGTTCAAGAAGCTGGACGATACGCAGGCGACGCTCCGGCGGGAGCAGCGGATGACGGCGGCGCTGGAGGAACGGGAGCGGCTGGCGCAGGAGCTGCATGACGGCATCTCGCAATCGTTGTTCATGCTGTCGGTCAAAATCGATCGGCTGGAATCATGCCCTCCGGAGGAGAAGCAGGGTCAACTGGATAAGCTCCGGCAGACGGTGCGGCATGTGTATGACGATGTGCGGCAAGCGATTGCGAACCTGCGGACCGTACCGCAGGAGAAGGATTTTACCTGGTCCCATCCGTTCATGCAAATGATCGAGGATATTCATAAAGATACGGAGTGGGAGATGGATGTCGCCTGGTCCATCCCGGAAGAGTCGCTGACGATTAAGGAGAAGATCGCTTTGTTTTCCTGCGTGCGGGAAGCATTGACCAATGTGAGGAAGCATGCGGACGCGAAGCATGTGCGAGTCATTGGGCGGGTCAATGGGGACGGCTTCGAATGCGAGGTGCGGGATGACGGCACGGGGTTCGCGGGCGATCCTTGCGCCGCGGCCGGGAAGTACGGATTGAAAATGCTCCGGGATCGGGCCAGGACACTGGGCTGGCATTTCGAGATGAGGCGGGAGGCCGGACAGACGATTATGCGCGTCTCGAAGCGCGGTGCCGCCGAACGGCTGGCCGAGGACCGGTAGGCATGAATCGAGAGGAGAGGGGACGATGAGTATGGGTGGACAACCGGTGTTCCGCGTGTTGATCGCGGACGATCATGCGCATGCGCGAGAAGGGATGCGGGATATTTTGGCGATCGATCCCTCCTTCGCCATCGTGGGCGAAGCGGTGAATGGCGAAGAAGCGATCGCGATGACCGAGACGGTGATGCCGGATATGATCCTGATGGATATCTCGATGCCGGTGATGGACGGGCTGGAAGCGACCAAGCATATTAAGGAGCGGTTCCCCTATGTCAAAATCGTCATGGTGACGGTATCCGACGATATTACCCATTTGTTCGAGGCGCTGAAAAAAGGAGCACAAGGCTATCTTCTCAAAAACTTGCAACCATCGGCATGGCATGAGTATTTGCGGGCGATCGCCATTGACGAGGCGCCCATGTCGAAGGAGCTGGCATTCCGCATTTTGCAGGAATTCTCCACCAAGAACAGCAAAGCGCCGGCGCATTCCCCGTTGACGGTGCGGGAGCGCGAAATATTGGAGCGGGTCGCCAGGGGCGAGTCGAACAAGGAGATTGCCGCCCAATTTTCTTTATCCGAGCACACGGTCAAAAATCATCTGAAAAATATTTTGCAGAAGCTTCATCTGGAGAATCGCGTGCAGCTGACGCGGTACGCATTGGAGAACGGCCTCGTCGACTCTTAAAGAGCGGTGCGGGCCGTCGTTTTCCGTGACCGGGGCTGTTCGGGATGGTTCATTTTACCGGTTCATTTTTTCGTAAATTGGCTTGCATGATACTCAACTATATGGTATATTAATTCTTGTCAAAAGTTACTTTGTTTCGGGACGTAGCTCAGCTTGGTAGAGCACCTGGTTTGGGACCAGGGGGTCGCATGTTCAAATCGTGTCGTCCCGACCATCTGTTGTTGATTGGACACACTCGGTCAGTTGTTGCGGGATCTGGGTGTGTTTTTTGGCCTCCGCGGGTGTAGTTCAATGGTAGAACGCTGGCTTCCCAAGCCAGCAGCGTGGGTTCGATTCCCATCACCCGCTCCAATTTTTTCTTCATAACCTTTTACTACTTTTGCCTTGGTCGCTGCGACCGGGGCCTTTTTTGGTTTCAGGTAAACGTCACATATCGTATAACTTATGGTTATGAAATTAGCTCCAACTGCTACAAACCAACTCCATTTGATGAGGCAATAAATAAAGAGCCGCGTGAGAATTCCACGGACTTGTTTTTTATGAAAATATCAACAGTTTATTCTACAGTAAACATAGCCGGAGTTTCGGCACTTGCAACATATGTTCCATTTCCAGTGGTAATTGTTCCCAAAGGGTACATGCATTTTAGGAGGTAATGATGTAGGATTCCACGGTCTACAGGGAAACCGATTTCTCTTAGATATAAAATTTGTAACTTCCCCACAGGCTTTATAATTCCCTCTTCAATATAATCATGCGATATGATTTCAAGTATATTTCCATCACCATCTCTAAAGTAACAGGACCTGCTTTGTTTCACATTATGAATGATATGATCTCCATTCGTATTTTTTATAATGAGTACAACTGATTGAAGTAACCCAAGAACAATATCTTGAAACATGGACATGGGAACTTGAAAAGTAAAATGGGCAGGTATGATCGGTTCTAATACCTCTCGAAAATGAATTGTGGTGGAGAGTTCCGGGGCTTTATGCTTATCGTATGATTAGAATAATTCAGCAATGCCGCTTTGTCATTGGTGGCGATCGCGGCAGCATGCATTGCATAGGCGGAGTAACTTCATGATATGAAAAAAACCGCTTCCCGATAACCTGCCGGGAAACGGTTGAATGCTTCAAAATGATTGCCGGAGCCGCCGAGATGGCGCTTCCGGTTCCTCTCCTCTTATAATGCTTGCTTGCCTGCCCGCTCGCGCCAGTAGTTCAGCAAATCCTCCAGCGTCCGTTCCAGCGGGATCTCCGGCTTCCAGCCCGTCTGGCGGGAGAATTTGGTGTTATCGCCCAGCAAAATCTCCACATCCGACGGCCGCATCCGGCTCGGATCCGGAACGATGCCGATGTTGACACTGCTGAAGGAGAGCAGCATGTTCAGCATCTCTCGAATCGTGACGCAGGATCCGGAGGCGATATTGTAGCATTCGCCGGGTTCGCCTTTTTCCAGAGCAAGCCAATAGGCGCGCACGACATCCCGCACGTAGGTAAAGTCCCGCTTCGCGTTCAGGTTGCCGACATGGACGACCGGCGCCCGAAGCCCCTTCTCGATCTCGGCAATCTGCTTGGCGAAGTTGGACGTCACGAACTGCTCGCCCCGGCGAGGGCCCGTATGATTGAAGGTACGGGTGCGTAGCACATGCAGACCATAGCTTTTGAAATATTGGTAACCAAGATAATCTTGTGCTGCCTTGCTCACCGCATATGGACTCAGCGGCCGCAGCGGGTTGTCCTCGGTAATCGGCGTCTCGTGAGGCTCGACATGGCCGTATTCTTCGCTGGAACAGGCGATCTGGATCTTGCAGTCAAGATCGTGGCGGCGGACTGCCTCGAAAATATTAAGCTGCCCCGCCACATTGTTCGTAATCGTATCGACGGGAGAATCGAACGATATATGATACCCTAAAAAATAGGTTTTAATATATCTGCTCGAAGTTTGGGGTACAGATTGAACCTTGCCGGCCTTCTTCCCTGTCTTGGTTCAGTTAGTTCTACGGTGACACTATCCAATACAGCACGAAGAATATCGTTCTTTTTTTCTTTATTGTCTGTACTCTGATAGGCCTGGAGTATGGTGGTTATATTCTTTTTCACCACAGCGGAATCAACTTTATTTGATTGTTTGGATGGGGCAGCTTCGGAATATGCACGTTCTAATTCATCAATTTCTGATAATTCTATTTCAATACTCTGTTTGCGCTCCATAAATACCTCATCATCGTATTTTCCATCTTCGTATTTGTCGTATATAAAATTCATTCGCTTTTTTAGATTTAAACGACGCTCTTTTAAGATTGACAGTGCATTAGTTTTCGCTTCTTCCAATCTTTCTGTTGGTCTTTCGCTTATCAGACCAACCATGATGGACTCCAACCTATTTGAGTCAAGTTCTTGCAATATTTCAAGAGAACGAAGTATTTCTTTTTCGATAGCGCGATAACTTAAATATGAACACCCTGCTTGCCTACACCAGAGCGATTCTTTATCATGGTACACGACTTCTCCATTCTTTTTTTTGTAAGGTTGAGAAGAGAAAGAGCGAATCATGCGACGACCACATTTTTTACACACAACTAAAGAAGCTAATTCACAAGTTGAATATCCAGATCGTGTGCGTGGGTACTTGGAGTAATTATCTCGTCTGTCTTGGATTTTGGCCTGAACCTTCTCCCAAGTATCTAGGTCAATGATCGCCTCATGCGCATCCTCAATTACAATTGGTTCCATTCCCCGTGGCTTGAACCTAGCAACCCCAATAAAGCGATCAGCTAAGAGTAGTTTCTTAACAACCATAGTATTCCACTCTTTGGTACCAGATGGCGTCAAGTAATTAGTATTTCGTTTGAAATGAGTGGCCAATGAATAATATCCAGCGTCTTTGAATTCTATTTCACCCGTGTTATTATTTGGAACCGGAATTCCGTTTATATACATCTCAAATAAGTCGCGAACTGCTTTTGCTTGCTCTTCATTGATAACCAGCTTACCGGACTTTTCATCATAGTCATATCCATAAGGCGGCGCACCTGCTACCCACTTGCCATCCCAAGCACTGCCAATTCTTCCGCTCATAAGTCTTTCCCTTGTAGTTTCAAATTCTTCGCGACTCATAAACAGTTCAAAGCGTATTTGTCTTAGATCAGCTGGGTTGCTTGGGTCAAACACTCGGTACTGAGTAATAATGTAAATATTTTTCTCGATGATAAGATCGTAAATTGTGCCCATGTCTGTATATGAGCCTCGACCCAAACGAGGAATTTCCTTAACAGCAATTGCTTGATATATTCCTGCTCTCAGCTCTTCGATTATGCCTTGAAATACAGGTCTGGTACTTATCTTATCTCCGCTACCAATCTCCGTACGTTGAATGAAAGGGATGCCATAAGGAGTAAGGACTCTGTCCATTATTTCAGTTTGCTTTTTAAGTGTATCTTCGCCCGTTTTCTTCTCATACTCGATATCAGCTCGGGAACGGCGTAAATAATTGATGATATTTTCCACACCAAGTTCAATCAGTTTCTTTGCGTCTAAATACATGGCAGCCTCCTTTTTAGTAATATGTATCCTGCTTCTGTCTATGGTAACACACCCATAAATGTTTGTTTAGATTTTATTTGATTTTCTTTTCTTGTTTATTTCTCGTTTACCACTTAAACGGGTGTATGATGATATTATCAGCAAGATTATTCACGGCGGCCTACATGGTCGCCTTTTTCGTTGACGCCACGCCTCCCTAATGCGGCAGCATGCATGACCATCATCAAGCGGGGGAAAGCTATAGATGAGACTGCTGCGCTCCTTTTGGCTGTGACCAGAGCGGCTAAGGTGTGGCTCCTGGGCGCCGCGGCGTGCGTTAATAAACGCCGCAATTATTCCTGGGAGAGAAGGGTTTAAAAATGACGCAGAATCCGCAAATTGAAAACAATTTTAAGTACCATGCACCGAAAGAAGAGCAGCCAGAGAAATACACGGCCATTCGCGAGAAGGCGAAGGAGCTGGCTTATTTGCTTGACGCAGAATGCCCGAACAGCCGGGAGAAGTCGCTGGCAATGACCAACCTGGAGCAAACGGTTATGTGGGCCAATGCCTCGATAGCCCGTAATTAACCTTCTCCCTTTGTGGACGGCATTCTTATTGGCAGGATTTAACTCCCCTTGTGTCGAAGTATGGCGGATAGGGGGAGGATGGAGAAATGAATAAAAAAAAGGAACTAATCTACACATTCATTATCATGCTTTTGGTAAGTGGAGTTGTAACAATATCCACGATAGTATTTTATACGTCCGAAAAGGCGGTTCTTGGAATTAGTGTAGCATCAACATTAATTTCGATTATACTGGCAGTTCTTGCGATTGTTTACACGTATATTGACAGTTCATCTCAGAAAGAAAATACCAGACAGATGAGGGAGTCAGCACAAAAGCTAGCAGAGTCTGTTGAAGAAGCAGAGGCTACTTTGAAAAAATTTTCGGATGAACTTATAAATGTAAGTTCGCTTAAGGATGAACTCATTGAAAAAATAACGGACACACAGGAATGGAGAGAGACCGTACTCAACCAATTAAAGACTGTCGCTCAACAAAAAGATGGAGAAGAATCTGTTAAAATGGCGGAAATTGAGAAGGTCATTCTGATGAATAAAATAAACAATATGACGGTAAGAGAAAGAAAGATCAGGTCTGCGATCGAGGGAAGAATTTACGGGCTTTTAGTCGGACGTGGTGCTATACAGCTTGACAATTTGCTTGATCTCTTATGCGAGGACCCTGCTTTTAATAAATATAGTAGGTCGGAAATCTTAACAGCAATAATATCTCTGGAACGTGACGGACGCCTGGTAAATACTATACATGGGTATTGCAGACCATCTGAAAGTCACCCTTCACAGGCAACTGGCGGAGCAGGCTGAGCGTGAGGGCGTATCCTTAAACCAATACGTGCTTTACAAATTGAGTCGCTGACAGAGTTCAGCGGCTTTTTATTTTGACCAAAAATTATTTCCCGAGATTCTTACACGTCATGTAAGGTTAGACAGCGACCCCGTGAACAACGTTTTGAGCAACCGCGAAGCCTTACGGGGTAAGGGATTAAGCTATTCCCGTGAACAGCGATTTGAACAACGTTTGATCAACCTTTTGATCAACCTTTTGAGCAGGTATTTCCCTTAGAGCCACAAGGGTTTGAGGCATGTGCGTGAACAACGATTTGCACCACGATTTGATCACGATCAAGAATATATAGATCTATATAGATAATTAGATCTTAGATCTACTTTATACGTACTTAGATAAAGAGATACGTCGCAAATGTCATTCAAAATAGAATGACGTTTTTTTCTGTGAAAATCCAAACGCACTCATGAACGATTATCGTCTTTAAAAAGCAGCAATTTTCTGAGAAATGACCATAAGATGCCCGGTCCACCTTCTTTGAAGGGGCCTTGTTTAAAATCGCTATGTTTCGTCAATGCTGTAAGGTTAGTTGATCTGCATGAGTGGTGCTTGTGGTCCACCTTCGATGTAAATTTGTTTGTTCTTCAGCATGTGGTAAGCAATGATAAGTATCTTACGTGAAATGGCAATGCAAGCTTTTTTCTTTCCTCGTCGTGAAGCAATCTTCCAGAACTTTGTTGCCAAGACCGTGTTTCGTGAGCGAGCGATTGCCCAAGACGCTTCGCATAGTGTCACTTTTGCATGAGGATTGCCTTTTACGCTTTTTGTACTTTTTTTTTGCCTGCACTCTCGTGGTTGCCGGGTGCTACGCCAGCCCAAGAGGCAAGGTGATCTGCGGATGGAAATTGCTCCATATCGGCCCCGATTTCTGCAAGGAGTGCTGCAGCTGTTCGTTCGCTAACACCTGGAATGGTCTGAAGCAGTTCGTACTCCGTCCGATAGGGCTCCAAGTGATCGTTAATTTCGGCTTCCAACCGAGCAATGGACTTCTCTAAGTATTCGATATGCTCCCAACAATCTTTAATCAATCGAATTTGATGCGGGGTCATCGTGCCAAAAAGAGAGTCAGTAACTTCACTTTTTTTGTTCTTGATCGAACCCTTGACGCTCGCTTCAACATCTTCCGCGTCAACGTAACCTTTTTCGATTAAGCGTTGCAACAAACTGCGCCCGGATACACCGAATACGTCTGAGATGACACTGCCTAGCTTGACGTTACCTGCTTCAAGATACTTCTGGATTCGGTTTTTCTCCGCTGTTAGGGAGCCGATTCGTTTTTTTCGAAGTCGGCAGAGGTCCCGTAGCTCCCTTAAGTCCTCGGATGGCACAAAGCTGGGCTCAATTAGACCGACTCGAAGCAGCTTCGCGATCCATTCGGCATCACAAACATCCGTCTTGCGGCCAGGAACATTCTTAATGCGCTGCGCATTCGCCAGTACGACGGTGAAGTAGCCTTCAAGGATGTTGTAGACAGGTTTCCAATAGATTCCCGTGCTCTCCATTGCGATGTGTGTAACGCCTTGGGACTCCAGGTACTTAAGCAGTTCGAAAAGATGTTTGGTCATCGTTCCAAAGGTTCGGATCTCGCTGTGGGCCTCCCCCGCAGCATCTGTGGTCATCACACAAACGACGATTGTCTCTTGGTGAACGTCCATTCCAGCACAGCGTTCAAGCAATACTTCCATCTTGGCTTCCCTCCATAACTGAAATACATGACGGCGGATGAATTCGAGCTTGAGCATTTTTCTGTTCGCGGTTCTCTGATTGGGCATACAGAGCCAGCACAGGTTTGTACACAGAACTCATCCTCAACAGTTTATTTGTCGGGGTTACACCACCATTAAAAAGAACGTGTTTCGCGTCATGTAGTAGCAGTATGGGAAATAGGTCCGACCACTAAACCCTCGCTATTTTCATGCTAGGTTTGCGAACGAGAGTTCATGAATGTTTATTTTTATAAATCTATCAATCACATGAAAAGGAGAGATTTTGGAATGAGGGTGTCATGCTGTTCGTGTAAGACGCCTTTTCATATCACGGCGATCCACACCGAAGACATGGGCGAGGGAATCGAGAAGGTGTATATCACATGCCCGATCTGTCGTCAGAAGTTTGTTGGATATTACACTGACGAATCTATTCGTAACCTGCAAAAGAAGATCCGGAAGGCTGCTCCCAAGCTTCGAAATGAGAAGTATGATCAAAAAGTTCTGAAGAAGAGGATCGCCAAGCTTCAGAAGCAGATGAAAAGCGAGATGGATGCGTTGCGCAAACAAATAGAAGTCGGCGCTGAGAAGGAACAGGAGGGACAGGACGGTGAGGGAACATCCAAGGGGGAAGCTTCCAAAGCTTGACGATGTGGTGTTGATTCCCGGGTGGTATCGCATGGACATGCTTCAGGTTCATATTACTGGGGATACGAAGGCTATCCTTTCCTGCAATCGTATTCTCGCCGAGAACTACCGCGAAGTGGTGACCGTTGGCTGGTTTGAGCGCCTCCGAGGCGTAACGCTCGAACAAAAGCTTACGAAGCGAGTGATGGAAGCCCGGGAGATGATGCAGACTCACAATGAAAAGCTGAAGCAGCGCCGGGATCTGGAGAAGAAGATCAACGCGACACTAGGGCAATGAAAGGATAGGCGACATTTCCTTTAAGATAAACAGCTTCTGACGGCTTAACGTCGTTGGGAAGGGAATTGGTCTAGGGAAGTGACAAAGGTCGTCGGATATGATTCGCGAATAAGGAAAATCAGCCAAACGGGTCCTTCTGGAGGTCGTGAAGAGGTGCGGGTGCTGGCGACCCCGAAATCCGGCTAGATTTTAAATTTCAATTTTACTAGCGCTTTCCCCAGCAGGGAGCTGGGAGGGGGTGCTATTTTTTATCGCTTAATTCGAAGCAATAAAAAATACTTATCGGCTATTCGAGCCGTAAAAGCGAAAGTCGAGGTGGTTGGAATGGCGAAACCAAAAGAGAAGGGAGAGCAGCTGCATGAAAAGGAGATCCTGACCAGTGAGCTCGGTGCAGTCGTCGGAAAATCACCACAGTGGATCCGGCAGCTGACCCGTGACGGCGTGCTACAGCAGGTCAGCCGCGGCAAGTTCGTTCTGGGCGAGGCCGTACAGGATTACATCCGGCATATCGAGGGCGAGTCATCCGACGGAAAAATCAGCTACCGGGACGAGAAGGCGGAGCACGAACGGATCAAGAAGGAAATTGCAATGCTGGAGCTGGAGGAGAAGCGAAAGAACCTGCACACCACCGAGGACGTAGAGCACGCCTGGGGTATGCTGCTGGTTGAGTTCCGGCGGAGTCTGGCCGGATTGCCGCCAAAGCTGGCGAACGAACTGTCATACATGGATGACGCGCGGGAGATCCGTATCCTCCTTGAAAACAAGATTAACGCCGCCCTCCAGCAACTTGCGAAATATGATCCGTTGAGTGATGAGGAATGAACGCACAAAGACGTAGAACGCTTGAACTTCTCCGAGATACCATTCATCTGGTTGCACCGCCGGCGGCTATCGGTGTGGATGAATGGGCGGACGAACACCGGATTCTGTCTCCGGAAGCATCTGCGGAGCCAGGCCCTTGGAATACTGACCGAGCTCCATATCAACGAGAGCCGATGAGAGCCATTTCAGATCCCAATGTTGAATCTGTAGTGCTGATGTGGGGCGCCCAACTCGGCAAAACAGATATCCAACTCAACACAATAGGCTATTTTACCGGTCACGATCCGTCCCCAATCATGGTAATTCAACCGGATCTGATGGTTGCAAGGGACTTTTCGAACGACCGTTTAACTCCGATGTATCGAGATTCGCCGCAATTATCCACGCTCGTCGTTAAGGACAAAAGCCGGGACAGCCGTAATACTATCCTGTATAAATCATTCCCAGGCGGCCGGATCAATATTGCCGGAGCCAATTCCCCGGCGTCGCTGGCATCCAAGCCGATTCGGGTGGTAATTGGTGACGAGGTTGATCGCTTCCCGGTATCTGCTGGAAAAGAGGGTGACCCTGTATCTTTGGTCACAGCTCGGACAGAGACTTTTTACAACAAAAAGTTGATATGGGTGTCGACTCCGACCGTCAAAGATGTATCAAAGATTGAGGCTCTTTACAAAGATAGCACAATGGAGGAACTACACTTACCGTGCCCGTCATGTGGTGAGCTGCAGATCTTGGAATGGAACCGAATCAAGTATGAGTATGACAAAGAAACGAGTCAATGCATTAGGGTCGAACATGTTTGTAAATATTGCGGAGCTCTCCATGCTGAACACGAATGGAAAAAAGATTACGCAAAAAATGCGGTTTGGATTGCTCAAAAAAAACATGCGACTAGGCGAGGATTCAAACTAAGTTCCCTTTATGCCACCATCAATGTAACCTGGAAAAAAATCGTCAATAAGTGGTACGAGGCAAACAGAGGCGGTCCCGAACTGCTCAAAACCTTTTTTAATACTGTCCTGGCAGAGACATGGGAAGAAAAAGGTGAACAACTGGATGAAGATGTCCTATATAACCGGCGGGAGATGTACCACGCCGACATTCCGGATGGCGTGAAGATTCTTACGGCTGCCGTCGATACTCAGGACGATCGTTTTGAAGTAGAGGTTCAGGGCTGGGGCGCTGGTCACGAGAACTGGCGGATTCAGTACCATGTCATATATGGCGATTTAAAGCAAAAACAGGTTTGGGCCGACCTGGATAAGTTCCTGAAACGGACCTGGGAGGACATTTATGGTAACAGATTCCCGATTGCAATCACCTGCATGGACTCCGGCGGCCACTTCACGAATGAAGTGTACCGTTTCTGCAAGGAACGCGCTGCACAGCGCCTTTTTGCAATCAAGGGGGAAGGATCGGGAGACGGCACTAGGCTACCGCTCATAATTGGTACCAGCACGAATAACCGATATCGGGCGACGGTGGTCCGGCTCGGCGTAGATGAGGGCAAGTCAAAGGTCATGAGCGCTCTCTCGCTGCCACCAACGGACGAGGCAGGAAACAAAATGCCGGGATATGTCCACTTCCCCCTGACCACGCCCGAGCGAAACAGAGGGTATGAACGGCAATACTTCGAGGGGCTGACGGCGGAGGAACTGCGCACGCGCTACAAAATGGGGAGCCCGTACCAAGTGTGGGTTAAGGTCAAGCCCAGGAACGAACCGCTTGACCTGGCCGTATACAATCGGGCGGCCATTGAGATATTGCAGCCCAATTTGGATGATATGGACCCTTATTGTAGTGTAAAAGCGGCTGTAGATATGAAACCTGTTCCTCCTTCTTATGCGGGGCCGGCGCCACGTCGCCGGAGAAGAGGAACGAATAGCAGCATTTGAAGGGAGGTGAAAAGGGAATGCCTATTAGACCACGATACAGTTTAGAAGTCGCACAGCAGCATCTGAATGCCTGGCTGGCTGCGGAGCTGGCGATATCCAGCGCGCAGAGCTACAAAATCGGGACGCGCTCCCTGACCCGGGCGGATCTGAAAGACGTCATGAAGCAGATCCAATACTGGCAGGAACAAGTGGATCTTGCGATGGGGATCAGGAAGAACCGCGTGCGCAGGTATGTCCCGTTGGACACATGAGCATGGTGGATCGATTCATTATGGCGGTGGCACCAGGGTATGCGGCCAAGCGCGAGAGGGCCAAAACGGAGATTGTCCGGCATCAGGCGGTGCAGAGGGTCCTGAACCAAGGCTACGGCGACCACGGGGCCAGCCGGCGGAAGAAGTCGCTGCAATACTGGAACCCAGCTGCCGGCGACGCTGACGAAGACATTCATCAAAACCTGGAAGAGCTGCGGCCGCGTGCCCGGGATCTGTACATGGGCGGCGCGCTGCCGAACGGCTCGCTAAAAACATTACGAACAAACATTGTCGGTACGGGGCTGCGATTGAAACCAGCTTTCGATGCCGATTTTTTACGCCTTACCGACGGCCAGGCGGACAGGCTGCGGTCGCAGATCGAACGCGAATTCTCCATCTGGGCCAATTCAAAGGACTGCGACGCCACCGGGCTCCATGATTTTTACGAGTTGCAGCAGTTGGCTTTTTTGTCTCAGATGATGAGCGGGGATGTCTTCGCGCTGCTGCCAGTCCTTCCGCGGCCGCACTCCATCTATGACATGCGAATAAAGTTGCTCGAAGCAGACAGATGCAGCACACCTAATTCGCAGGAGGGTCTGGCCGGAAACAGGATTCAATCCGGTGTCGAGGTCGACCAGGATGGAATGATCGTGGCGTACTGGTTTTCTGACCGTCATCCGGGCTCTATGTACGGCATGCCGATGAAATGGACCCGGGTCGAAGTGGTTGGGAGCGAAAGCGGTCGGCGGAACGTTTTGCACCTGATGGAGGCAGAGCGGCCTGAGCAACGCCGGGGGGTGCCGATATTGGCCCCCGTCATTGAGTCGTTGAAGCAACTGGAAAGATACACGGAGGCCGAGCTTACCGCTGCGGTCATTTCCGCCATGTTTACGGTTTTCATCGAGACAGAGAGCCCGGATCAGGACCAGTTCAGTCTGCCACCTGTTGACGGGCCAATCGAAAATGCTACGGGTGAACCGGTACCGCCAACAGATGACGAATTACGGCTTGGAGCTGGCGCGGTGCAGTTCCTGCAGCCGGGAGAAAAGGCCACGATCGCCAACCCGGGCCGACCGAACGCCGGGTTCGATCCGTTTGTCTCGGCGATACTGCGGCAGGTTGGGGCTTCGCTTGAAATTCCATACGAGCTGCTGCTAAAAAACTTCACGGCGTCGTATTCAGCCTCTCGTGCCGCCCTGATCGAGGCTTGGAAGATGTTTCGCATGCGGCGAGCATGGATGGCGGCGGACTTCTGCCAACCCATCTACGCGGAATGGTTTGCTGAGGCTGTGATTAAGGGGCGGATTGATGCTCCGGGCATATTCGACGATCCGGCGCTGTTCAAGGCATATACAAAGGCCGAATGGCATGGACCATCACAAGGCCAACTTGACCCTGTGAAAGAGGTCAACGCCGCAGTGCTACGCGTTAAGCATGGATTCAGCACACGTCAACGCGAAGCTGCGGAGCTCACAGGCAGCGAGTTTGAAACGAACATTAGACAACTCGCATACGAACAAAAAATACGCGAGCAGTACGGCTTGGAAGGGGGTGAACCAGAATATGTCGAGGAAAAAGATCAAGATCAACGGGACGATAACGAGTGATTCCAACTCGTTTATTTACCGCTGGTTTGGAATCCAGGTAGCAAGTCCGAACATGGTTGCGGATGCCCTGGAAGAGGCCAATGGGGAACCGGTTGACGTTTACATCAACTCCGGCGGCGGCTCTGTTTTTGCGGGCTCGGAGATGTACACCCTGCTGAAAGAGTATGCAGGCGAAGTGACGGTCAAGATTACCGGTGTCGCGGCGAGCGCCGCGTCCGTAATTGCTATGGCCGCAAACAAGACCCTAATCTCGCCTACTGCCCAGATGATGATTCACAATGCATCGTCAGGGACCGAAGGGGACAAGCATGCCCATCAGCGCAGCACGAATATGATGCATTCCGTGGACGAGGCAATTACCAATGCGTACAGGATGAAAACCGGGAAAAGCAAGGATGAATTGCTCGCCTTGATGGACGCGGAAACATGGATGAATGCCCAGCAAGCCCTTGAATTAGGGTTCGCGGACGAGATCATGTTTTCGGAGGACACGGTTGATGACATATCCAATAGTGCGACGCCGTTTGTGGAGTTGCCGCAGCAGGTCATCGATAAAATCAGGAATGAACTGTTTAAGGCTGGTACCCAGCAGCCTATGAACCATGTTCCGAATACAAAGACAGCGCCGGAAGACGGCGCGGAAGGAAGTGACGAACCAATGAATTTGGATGAATTGAAAGCAAAACACCCTGACCTGTACAACGAGGTGTTGAACCAAGGCGTTAAGCAAGAGCGCGAACGCATCACGCAGCTGAATGCACTGGCGGGCGCCCCGGGGGCGGGTGAAATCGTTGCAAAGGCGATCGACAACGGGTTGACGGCAGGAGAGGCCGCAATGGAGATCGTAAAGGCCTCGCAGGAGCGCATCACTAACGAAGGTCAGAAGCGCATGAATGACGCACAAAACAGTGGCGTCAACAGCGTGCCGGCGGACGAGGCGCCTGCGGAGAAGCCGAACCAGCAGGCTGTATATGACGCTGAGGCGGAAGCCTTGGCAGCGGAGATCAAAGCATTGAGAGGGGGCAAATAAGATGCCAGCATATTCAAGCGTACCGTATGACAAATTGATCGCCGGCATGGTGCAGCCGATTGTTACGCAGTCGATCATCATCACAAAAGGTGGAGTTTACGACCGGGGCACCGTCCTGGCACGTACTGGCTTCGCTCCGGATGGCACATGGCTCTGTACGATCGTTAGCTCTAAGGCTGCCGACGACGTGGGGAAAACGCCGGTCGGCATTTTGGCGGATGTGGAAGTTGATGCCACGCAAGCGGAGCAACGTGCTACTGCATATGTACAGGGAGAATTCAACCGCGATGCGCTTATTTTCGCCGATGGCGACACGATCGACGCCTTCGAAGCTGCGCTCAATGATACGAAAATCTACACGAAACGGGTGGTGGAATAAACATGGCAGTTAAAGACATCTACGCATTGCCGACTCTTTTGAAGGTTGTGGGGCAGCTCCCACCGCCAAGCACTTATATCCTTGATACGTTTTTCCAGGACGGCGAACCGTTTGACACAGAATGGGTAGAGATTCAGACGCTCAAAGGCAATAAACCGATCGCGCCGTATGTGTCCGAGATGCAGCCGGGTAAGGTCATCACCCGCACTGGATTCACGGCAAAACAGTACAAGCCAGCGTTGATCAAGCCGGCACGTCCAATCACCGCTATCGACCTGAAAGTACGCCGTGCAGGTGAAGATCTGGCGAATCCGGACAGCCCGGAGACACGGGCGCGGAAGCTGCTCGCGCGTGACATCCTTGAACTGACGGACACGATTACACGGCGAAAAGTACAGCAGGCAGCAGAACTCATGTTTACAGGCAAGGTTACTCAAGTCGGTGAGGGCGTGAGCCAGGTCATCGAATATGACTTTGAAAACATCGTCACGCTGTCCGGCAAAGACTTGTGGAGCAACCCGGAAAGCGATCCGCTCAAATTCCTTGCTGCAGAGCGCCACAAAATTATGAATGCCAACGCTCCGACGCCAAATATCATTCTGGCCGACTACGATGCGGCGGTCGCACTTATGCGCCATCCGAAAATCTTGGCACTGGCAGACAACCGCGGCGTTGATGTTGGAAACATCGACACAACGCTGCTTCCGGACGGCGTAACCTACCACGGTCGACTGCGCGACGTTGGCATGGACGTATACTCTTATGTCGGTACGTATACCAATGATGAGGGGCAAGAAGTCCCATTCATTCCGGAAGGCACGATCGCAATTCTGTCAACACGCGACAAGTTCACGTTCCACTACGGCGCGAACGTGATCATGGACCCTCGCACGGAGCAGTTCATCCAAGTTCGCGGCCAAATCGTGCCTCAATCCTGGGTGACTGTAGAGCCGGCTCAACGTTGGCTTCAGATGCTTTCCCGCCCGCTGCCGGTCCCTCCGAATGTGGATGGATGGGTCGTGGCAAAAGTGTTGTAAGGGAGGCGGCCTGAGTGGCAATCATAGCGAAAGGCACAATCTATCACAACGGACAGATGTACGAGCCCGGCGAGGAGATCCCGGGCCTGAAAAAAGAAGAGGCGAAACGACTCCTTGAATTGGGAGTTGCTGAAGAACAAAAAGCCTCCGCCAAAGCCGAAAAGGACACCGAGCAATGAGCATCTTCAAGGATGCAGTTGCCCATGACATCGCCAGTGTGTTCCTGAACTTCGATGAGTTCGGCGAGTACCGATCAATTGGCGGCCAGAAGATTCTGATCGTTGAGGATAGGGACTTGATCAGCGAGCGGCCGGGCCTTTCTTCTGCCATTGGAAAGAACGTGACTGCGGAAGGTGTGTATCTTTCTGTGGTCACCTTCTTTGTACGGATGGATGATCTCGGATACGTACCAGTGGAAGGGCAGGATATGCGATACGGTGAGGTTGGAAAACGGGAATATCCGTATTTTGTCACCAACGTTTCGGAGGCAATGGGTATCTTGGAGGTCACGATCGAGGCGAACCGGTCATGATATCGGTGGACGGTAAGCAGCTGAAGCAGGCCACAATCGGCCTACAGTTTGTTCAAAAAAATATTCCAAAGGCATTTTCCGCCGCGCTGAACCGAGTCGGCCAGGGTGTGAAAACCGAAGCATCGAAAAAGGTGCGCGAAACCTACGACATCAAGGCGGGGGACGTGAAGCGGTACGGGAATATCAGGGTTACAAAGGCGAATGTAGGCCGGCTGCAGCTGCTGCTGACATCGAAGGGTCCTAATATTCCACTCATCCGATTCAAGACCCGCCCATCGAAGCCTCCGGCCCGCCAGCCGAAAGTATTGACGGCTTCGGTAAAGAAGAGTGGCGCCAGGAAACCTATTCCGGGTGCTTTCGTAGCGGGGATGAAGAGCGGGCACATCGGAGCGTTTGAACGAGTCGGCCGCCGCCGCACGCCTATCCGCGAGTTGTACGGCCCGGCGGTGCCCGTGATGCTGAACGAGCCCGGCGTATCTGAGCACCTGCAGGAAGAGGCAGCCCGCCGGATGAACGTCCGCCTTGATCATGAGGTGAATCGAGTACTGGGGAGGTTTAGAGCGAAATGACAGCTTTTCTGCTACTGCAGGCCCTTTGCATATTTCTGAGGGAGACCGTCAAGGACTATGCGGCCGCCCAGGGGGACGACGGGGAATACAGAGTTCCGAGGGTGTTTGAATGGTATCTGCCGTTCAAAAACCCGAGGGCTGAGGAAAAAATAGATTTCCCATACATCGCCCCGCGGATCATCAGCGGCGAGGACATAGATGCGGGCTCGCATGCTCCATTGCTTTCGACGGTCAGGATTGATATTGCTTTTGGGGTTTATCGGGAGAGTGGAGAGATTGACGGATTTACACATCCGGATGGCGCGTATGACCTCCTGAACCTGATGGAGCATGTTCGGATTGCCCTGTTCCGGCAGTCTGCCATTGATAATAAATACATCATCGAAAAACCGTACAAATGGGATATTCCCGACGAGCAACCATATCCGCTTTGGGTGGGCCAGGCTCATACAATCTGGACCGTACAAAGCGCGACAACACAAAATGAAGGAGTTGATCTCCATGGCCACAAATTTGACTGGGACGAATGAGAAAGAGCCGGAAAAGAAGCCGGCGAAGAAGAAGGCCGATAACCTTTATGCCACGGGCGGTGTTGTCTCCGAGTCCGTATTAGCATCTTTTGGAACGGAGGATGTTCCAGAACTCATTGTCCCCCTGGAAACAATCGAACAACTGATCTATGTCGGCCCCAACCTCCCTGGCGCCGGACTTTCTCGTTTCACGGTGTTTCGGGAAGGTGTGCCCGCCTATCTCGCCGATGTGCTGGAAAAGCAGCCGGCAATCAAAATCCTGATCGTTCCGGTGGCTGAGATGTCGGCCACCATGACGCGGGTAGCTACACCCGGAACGCTGGAGCACAGCGCATATCAAGAGTTGCAGAAAGGGATGAAATAGATGGCATACAAACACGGTATAACGACGAGCGAAATTCCAACGTCGATCACACCGTCGGTTACGTCCGCCTCGGTTCCGGTTGTGTTCGGAACGGCTCCTATTAATCTGAGCAAATTAAACAATAAGGAAAATCCGCCTATCAATGTTCCGGTGATGTGTTTCACCTATTCGGAGGCAGTCGCCGCTTTTGGTTATTCGGAAGATTGGAATTTCACCCTATCGGAGGCGATCAAGGCATACTTCGACCTTTTTCAAACGTCTCCGTTAGTTTTGGTAAACGTATTGGATCCGTCGAAGCACAAAAAGAGCATACCGGATCAGGCCGTGCCGATGGCTGACGGCCTGGCAACGATCAAGGCTCAGGGTGTGCTGAAGGATACGGTAAAGGTTAAGAAGGATGCTAGCACCTACGAGGTCGACAAGGATTATGCGTTGAACTTCAACGACAGCGGTGAACTGGTTATTCAGCGGCTGCCGAACGGCATTATCCCAGCGGATACGAAGGAACTGACGGTGTCTTATGCAAAGCTCGATCCGACAGCCGTCAAGCCGGCTGACATCATCGGCGGCATCGATGCGGAGGGACGGCCGACCGGTTTGGAACTGATCAATCAGGTATTCCCGCGCTTCCGGGTGGTCCCAGGCATGGTTGTGGTGCCAGGATTTTCGTCCGATCCGACCGTAGCAGCCGTGATGACCGCCAAGGTGCGGAATATCAACAGGGTATTCAAATGCACGGCAATCACGGACATCCCTGCCGACATGCAATATACGGCAGCGCCAAAATGGTCGACGGATAACAATTACACATCGGCGGGACAAATCAACTGTTATCCAAAACTGACCCTCGGGAGCAAGCAATATCATATGTCCACACAGCTCGCCGGCGTGATGGCCGTAACGGATGCGGCAAACGGCGGTGTGCCGTATGTCTCGCCCTCGAATCACAACTTCCAGGCTGACGGCGCGGCACTTGAAGACGGAACGGAAGTCCTCCTCGGGCCGGATCAGGCGCAGTACCTGAACGGCAACGGCATCGTGACAGCCCTGAACTTCATCGGCGGCTGGAAGGCATGGGGCAACCGCACAGGGGCCTATCCTGCCGTGACAGATCCAAAGGATTCATTCATTCCAGTCCGCCGCATGATGGATTGGATCCAAAACACTGTAGTGATGACTTACTGGCAGTACCTTGACGCACCGGTGACAAAGCGGATGGTTCAGGCTGTAACCGACTCGCTGAATCTGTGGATGAACGGACTCCAGTCGCAAGGGTACATCCTGGGCGGCCGCGTGGAGTTTAACGAGTCCGAAAACTCCAAAGTTGATCTGATGGATGGAAAGGTGCGCTTTCACATTTACGTTACGCCGCCGTCGCCAGCTGAAGAGATCAGCTTTGTTGTGGAGTACGATGCAAATTATTTGAGCGGTCTATTTACCGCCTAAAAAAGGAGGGGGAGCAACTTATGAAACAGATCCCAGAGAAGCTGATCAACTACACGGGATACCTCAACGGCTCAACATATCTCGGCACCGCAGATATCACTCTTCCGACGCTGGAAATGGTCAGTGATACGATCAAGGGTGCGGGCATCGCCGGGGAAATCGACAGCCCAACAATCGGCCAGTACAGCAGCATGACCGTGATGCTCAACTGGCGCACAATCACACAGGAAGCCGTTCAACTATATGCCCCGACGACTCACGCAATCGACTTCAGAGGGGTGCAGCAGATACTTGATACCTCCACAGGGGTCCGGAAAAATCAACAGGTTAAGGTCAGTGTCCGAGCTATGCCAAAGAGTGGCGACCTTGGTAAATTCGATCCTTCAAGCACAACAGATAGCACGAACGAAATGGAAGTAATTTATCTAAAAGTCGAGATCGAAGGAAAAAACATGATCGAAATCGACAAGCTGAATTACAAGAGCGTGTTCAACGGTGTGGACTATCTCGCTGATATACGCTCGAAATTAGGAATGGAGTGATGAACCGTGTCAAAAATTGAGTTATTCAAGCCCGTGGAATTTGATGGGGTAACATATAACGAAATCAATCTCGACCTGGACGGGTTAACTGCTGGAGACATGATCGGTGTCGAACGACAATATAATTCGCTGGCTGCAGAGAATGCAACCACGTTTTCCAAGGAGCTTTCCAAGGAATATCAGTTGATCACAGCGGCGCGGGCGGCGAAGATGCCGCTGGAGTTCTTTTACCTGTTATCAGCTCGTGATTTTACGAAGGTGACAGTCCGGGTTCAAAATTTTTTCACCGGGGCGGACTTGCTAGCGGTAGAGTAGGTATTGGACGACTCATGATGCAAGCCGCCGTGTCCGCATCCCGCGCAACATACACGCCTATTCCATATTGGCTCTCGCTCCCTATTCGGGAGCTTTTTTTGTGGATCGAAGTGGTTAGCGAATTGATGCAGACGAAGGAGAGATAGCCGTGGGAAAGGAATATGAAATAAAATTTAGGCTTGATGCTGAAACGGATTCCTCCTTCTCTAAGGCGTTCACTTCTGCATCAAGTGACTTCAGACAACTCCAGGCACAGGTCAGTGATCTTTCGAGAGGCAGAGGCGTCAACAAAGGTTTGCTTGGCAGCCTCTTGGACCCATTTCGGCGTAACATGCGACAAACTCAGGCTGATGCGAAAAAGACCGCATCAGCTGCAGAAAACATGTTTGGGTTGATTAAGAAAGCCGGTGCAGGTGTAGCCGGCTTTTTAGCTGTGCGGAATGTCCTTAACCTCGGAAAAGATTTCGTCCAGACATTTGCGAACTTTGAACAAGGCATGGCAAATGTCCGGGCGGTGTCTGGCCTCGGCAAAACGAGCAAGGATTTTGAGCTGCTCACGGCCAAAGCTCGGGAGATGGGAGAGCGGACATCGAAGACGGCTAGCGAAGCCGCCGACGGGCTGCAATACCTTGCCCTGGCTGGCTGGAACACTGAGCAAATGCTTGCAGGGATTGAGCCAGTTCTCCGCCTTTCTGAGGCTGGTGCAATGGACCTGGGACGTGCTTCCGACCTTGCAACCGACTCGATGGCTGCGCTCGGGCTGGAGGTCAAGGATCTCCCGGCGTATCTCGACAAGGTGGCGCAGGCGTCCAGGAGATCGAATACTAGCGTAGAGCAGTTGATGGATGCTTTCTTGGTTTCTGGGGGCACCTTCAAGACGCTGAATGTGCCTTTGGAAGAGGCGACGTCTCTACTCGGAACATTAGCTAATCGTGGTTACAAAGGTTCGGAAGCCGGAACGGCTATGAATGTGATTATAACGAACCTGACGAGTGGTATGGGTCAGGCTGGTAAGGCCATGAAAGAGCTTGAAATATCGGCCTTTGACTCAAAGGGACGTTTCCAAGGTTTGGAAAAAGTATTCCTGGAAGTAAAGGGTAAGGTCGATAAGATGACCGATTCCCAGCGATCGCAGTACATCGCTATGATAGCTGGGAAGGAACACCTCAAAACCTTTACGGGACTACTCGACGGCTTGGGCAAAGAATACGGTGGGCTGAAAAAAGATGTGAAGAACTCCGGCGGCGCGCTGATGGAAATGGCGGAAACGCAGATGGACACGCTCTCCGGAAGCATGAAGCTGATGGAGTCGGCTTTCGAAAGCGCGAAGATCTCCCTGGGCGAGAAGTTCGCTCCGACAGTCCGCCGGGTAGTCGATGACATCACAACGCGGATCCCACAGGCGATGGGCGAGCTCGAAAGCCTTATGGATGGGCCTGCATGGAAAAACGCCGATCTCTTTGGCAAGATGCGGCTTGCCTGGGATAAGATCATCGGGGAACCGCTGGCTGCATGGTGGGATAGCAGCGGCCGCCAGCAGGTGGCCGGAGTAGCAAAAGAGATCGGCAAGATGGTCTGGAGCGGCATCAGCGGGCTTGCAAAGGAGAGCCTTGGTGCTCTATCCGGCAGCCCGACAGGTATCCTCGCAGCAGGGGCGCTCGCAGTGCCCACGACGAAGGTAGTTAAAGGGACGGGGAAAATCGTCAAGAGCCTGGCCGGCATGACCAAGGCGGGGACCGGTGCGGCATCGAGTATGGGTATCGTCGCTCGCTCAACAGGTCTGATCGGCCCGGCAATCGGAGCACTCGCTAATCCGATCGGACTTACAGTTGCAGGGATCGGTGCACTTGCAGGTGGATGGTATTTGTACCGTAAACACCAGGAAAAGGCCAGACAAGACCTCATACGGATGGGGGATGCTCTCAAGAAATCACTCGGTGACTATTCTGCGGTTGAAAATCAAACGCAAAAAACCAAGGATCTAATCACGGAGTATGATCGGCTGAAAGGAAAGATCGCTGATTCAGAAACGCCTGCAGCCCAACTGACCGAAGCAAAGCGAAAGCTCAGGGACGTAGAAAAAGAATTGATCGAAATGTATCCTGAGATACTCTCTAATCACGACATCGAGAATGGAAAACTGGAAGAAAAGATCGGTCTAATCGGCCGCTTATCAAAGGCGGAACTTGACGAGGCAAAGTTAAAGCTGGAAAAAGATATCGCAGACAACCAGGGAAACAAAGGCAAACTTGAAGATGAAATAATTAATCTACGGAACGCTAAAGAAAAGCAGACAATTGATAAAGAGCGCTTCCTAGAAGCTTCAGTTGCTATGAAAGAAATAGAAAACGAATGGACCCGTCTAATAAATTCAGGCCTTGAGACATGGAGTGAAGAGTGGAAACAGAAGTCATCAGAAATAATTGAGCAAGCAAATGAAGTTGGAAAAGAGTTTGGGCACACGTTTTCAAATTTAGGAGAAATAAGAGGTTCGTCGGATTATTACTATAAGCAATACAGAGAAAATTTGGATGCTCTCGTCACCACAAACGACGAGTTAAAGGCAGCTGAAGAAAGTTATAAGCAGTTGTACGATGCCCAAGTTAAACTAATTGAACTAAATCTCGGGGGGAGTATCGAGGAGCAGTCCAAAAAGATATACAGCCTTACCGATAAAGGTAAAAAGCATTTCTATGAGGCTCAGGAAGCTCTCAACAAACTGAATAATAGTCTTTTTCTTCTTCCTGATCATAAGAAGATCAAAGTCGATGTGGATGTGGATTATAAAACGCCAGGAATTCCAACTGTACAACATAAAAAAGAGCGGTATGGTATTCCAGAACCTGCAATTAAATTGCCGCAATTTGCCGATGGTGGTTTTTCAAATCAACCATCCATTTTCGGCGAGGCAGGATGGGAAGTAGCTATTCCAATCAACAACAAACAGCGATCGCATGATCTACTGGAAAAAACGAACCGTATCATGGGTCATACCAGCGGCGAAGGAAATGAAATAAACGTCACCTGGGCGCCGCAAATTACGGTTCAAGGAGGCGGGGTCAACGTGAAGCAAGAGGTTTCTCAGCTGCTCAAGCAGGCTCAGACGAGTTCGAGCGCAGATTCTCTGCCATGATGCGGCAGCAAGGGAGGGTGGCTATGCGATGACCTACACGACAATCCAGGGAGATACATGGGATGGAATCTCATACAAGGTATATGGGACAGAGTCACAGATGGCCGAGCTGATGCGGGCGAACCCCGCGCATATCAGCACGGTCATTTTTTCTGCAGGAGTGACCCTGCTGATCCCTCCGATGCCGGCCAATGTGTCTGATCGCCTTCCCCCCTGGAAGCGGGGTGACGACGAGTGAAAGGAAAAAGGGTTGATCTTGAGATCCACTATGAGGACGTACATGCTTCGGCGTTGATGGGCGAATACCTGACTGAGTTTTCATACACCGACAATTACAGCGGGAAATTTGATGACCTACAGATCACGCTGGAGGACAGCCGGCAGCTGTGGCAAGGGGATTGGAAGCCGCATACAGGCGATGAAATCCGGGCCAAAATCCACACAAAAAACTGGCGTTGGGAAGGGGATAACCTGACGCTGCCATGCGGGAAATTTGATATCGATGAGGTGAATTTCTCCGGCCCGCCGGACGTGGTGGAAATCAAGGCGACTTCCGTTCCGTTGGATTCCTCCGGGCGCCGCGAAAAGAAAACAAAGTCCTGGGAGAAGGCGACGCTGAAGCGCATCGCGCAGGATATCGCGAACAACGCGAAGCTCACACTTGCATTCAATTTCACGCAAAATCCCAAGTATGACCGGATCGACCAGACAGATCAGAGCGACATCGAATTTTTGGTGGAACTCTGCGCCAAGGAAGGCGCAAGCATAAAGGTGAGCAACCGGAAACTCGTTATATTCGACGAGGCGGAATTTGAGAAGAAAAAGCCGAGTTTATATATCGTTCGCGGCAAAAGCAATGTGATGACCTATTCTTTTTCCTGGAATGCGATGGGGGCAGCGTATCGAGCATGCCAAGTCAGCTATCAGAGCGCGAAGAAAAAGGCAAAGTATTCATACACATACACGCCGCCAGGCGCGCCGAAAGGCGGCCCGATGCTCAAAATCAACGAACGGGTAGAATCTCAGGCCGAGGCGATCCGAGTTGCCCGGAACCGATTGCGAGAAAAGAACAAGGAATTTGGAAAGGGCCGGATCACCCTCGCAGGCGATCCACGGATGGCGGCTGGCATCACAGTGTACATCAGCGGATGGCATTCTTTTGACGGAAAATACATCATCGAAAGTGCTCGGCATATCGTTGGACGAAACGGGTACACGACAGACATTGAAATCAGAAAGGTGTTGGGATACTGAGATGAGTAAAAGCGTGCGGGTTGGAGTTGTGTCCTCGGTATCGCCGGAGCAGTATGCTGTACGGGTGATCTGCGAGGATGAGGATGATCTGGTGACGGACTGGCTTCCGATTCTAGTGCCGGCACTAAAGAACGTTGAGCCTACTATCCCGGATATAGGGGATAGCGTGGTTTGTTTATTTTTGGATGACGGTGTAGAAGGGTTCTGCCTGGGATCTATCGGCGGGGGGCGTCCCTGATGATGATTGGTAGCTTTGGGAAAATCAATTTCATGGTGTCAGCGCTCGGCGGCGGTAAGATCCGAACCTTCGACGACTTCAAGCGGTCCGCCTCCCCGCGTTGGGCGACTCATGAAATAATCGGCCAGAAGCCAGTATCCCAGTTCATTGGCCCCGGGTTGGATCAGATATCATTCAGCATCCGCTTTGATGCACGATACCGGATAAACCCACGAGAGGAACTTAACGGATTGACCAGAATGGAGCGGGCAGGCGAGGTCCACAAGTTGATCGTCGGTGGGAAAGCGATCGGCGTGAATAAGTGGTACATCACGAGCCTCGAACAGGAGTGGCAGAAGATTGACAACAAGGGAATTTTGCTTGTTGCGCAGGCGGCGATCACGCTGCAGGAATATGCGAGGTGATAGCATGAACGAAGTCGCTGGAAAAAGTGAGCCTATAGACTTTGGTGCGACAGGGCCGAATGAAGTAGCTCAAAACATCCGAACCATCCTTACCACGATTCAGGGCACGGTACCGTTGGACCGAGGGCTCGGGATGGAAATAACGGCACTTGATACACCGATTGAATGGGCGAAGGCGCAATTGACAGCCCAAATATACGACCTGCTGCAGGAGTACGAGCCACGCGCCGAGGTGCTAGAAGTCAATTTTAAGCAGGAAGAACGGGGCGGGAAGCTCATTCCAATTGTGAGGTACCGCTTGAAAGAAGGTGAGGAAGATGACGACACAGACGAATATATTTGAGCTTCCGGACATTGAATTCGTCTCGGTTGATCCCACGAAAATCCGCAATGACATCATAACCGTATACGAGGCAATCGCAAAAAAGAAGCTATTTCCGGGTGATCCGGTGCGGCTTTTTTTGTTGTCAGTGGCCGATATCATCGTCCAACAGCGGATCGTGATCAACCAGACCGCGAAGCAAAATCTGCTGCGCTACGCCCAGGGGGATTATCTCGATCACCTTGGGGCCATGGTCGAGACGGAGCGGCTGGAAGCAGCTCCAGCGATGACAACGGTCCGCTTTCATTTGTCCTCCCCGCGGCCGGAAGCGGTACTGATCCCGGCAGGCATTCGGGTGAGCCCTGGCGGTGAGTTGTTCTTCGCCACGACGACCGTCGGCGAGATCAAGTCCGGCGCGCTGTATGTGGACGTCTCTTGTCACTGTCTGACGCCCGGCCGCGCCGGAAATGACTTTATCCCGGGCCAGATCAATACGCTGGTTGACCCGTTACCGTGGATTGACCGGATCGAAAACATCACCGAGAGCAGCGGCGGAACGGACCGGGAAGACGATGACCGATACCGCGAGCGCATCTATGCATCGCCGGAGCGCTTTTCCGTGGCGGGGCCAACCGGCGCATACGAGTATTGGGCCCGCAGCGCCCACAAGGATATCCAGGACGTGCTTGTATGGTCCCCAGCTCCTGTAGAGGTTGAAATCCGCGTGCTGATGCAAGGCGGTGAGCTGCCAACCGAGGACATAATTAGCGCCGTAAGTGAGGCGTGCAACGATAAGAGAGTACGGCCGCTCACAGACCGTGTGACTGTACTCGCTCCGGACGTGGTGAGCTACGACGTCGACCTGACATACTGGATCGACTCGCGAGACGCGACGGACGCGGCAGCCATTCAGGCCAAAGTACAGCAGGCCGTCACCGGGTACGTCGAATGGCAAAAGGCACGAATTGGCCGGAATATCATCCCTTCGGAGCTCATCCGCGCAGTCATGAATGCAGGGGCCCGCCGTGTGGCCGTCAAGTCACCGGCGCACACCATCATTGATAAAACGCAAGTCGCCATCGCTGGCGTGCCGAAGGTGACGTATGGAGGGCTTGAGGATGATTGACATCGGACGGATCCGGTTGATTGACTTGATCCCCCCGAACCTCCGGGAGGATGAAAATGTTCGCGCAGCAGCCGAGGCAATTGATTCCGAGCTGCACGCGGTGACGGAGCTCATGCCCAATGTGGCGATCCTCCACCACATCGACACACTGGATGAGGAGTGGGTAGACGAGCTGGCATGGCAATTCCACGTCGATTTCTACGATTCATCTCTTCCCCTTGAACAAAAGAGGGAACTTGTAAAAAACTCGCTTGCCTGGCACCGTCGAAAGGGCACGCCGTCGGCGGTGGCCGAGCTCATTACGACGATATTCGGCAGCGGACAGGTGAGCGAGTGGTATGAGTATGGCGGGCAACCAGGTTACTTCCGCGTGACGACATCGGACCCGTCCGCCACAAACGAGCGAGCTCAAGAATTTTACAGGGCAGTCGAATCGGTCAAGCGATTATCCGCGAAGCTTGAACAAGTGATACTTGAATCGACCGAGAAACTACAGTTATATCACGGTTCGGCCATTCTCGTAAGCGAAAATATCTTAATCAAGTAAAGTAGGTGATTCAATGTCATCGTTCACCAAAGGACTGACGAATAAAGGAATTTCATTACAAGCAAAGGCGCAAGCCGGGGCAGAACTGAAGTACACGAAGATTGTTCTTGGGGATGGTTACCTTGCCGGGCAGTCGATTGCCGCGCTTACAAATGTAATAAGTCCCAAAAAGACCGCAGATATTGCCCGACTGAAAATGACCCCTCCCAATCAGGCACGAATTGGGTTTATCTTGTCCAACCAAGACATCACGACCGGGTTTTACTTTCGGGAGCTCGGATTGTATGCGCTCGATCCCGATGAAGGGGAGATCTTGTATTGGTACGGGAATGCGGGCGATACAGCGGATTATATTCCTCCCAAGGGTGGAAACGATGTTATCGCCAAGAATTTCGATGCGCTTGTTTTGGTGGGACAGGCTCAGAATGTTACAGCGATCATCAATGAGTCGCTCGTATATGCAACCCACGATGATGTAGCCGAAGCCCTGCAAGAGGCAAGGAAGTACACGGATGAGCAAAACAACGCAAGAATTCTTGCTCCGAAAGCATTCACGGCCGAAGACTCAGGGGATGCGTACCCCAAGGGCGTGTCCATGTTTTACCTTGATGCGGATGGCATGCAGAGCGGGTGGCCGTTTAACAATGGACAAGTTCTCACTTTTGTGACAGGAAAAAACAGAGTATCACAATTAGTATTCGAGACAAACATAGCCACACAGCGCATCTGGACACGTAGGTGGTCGAGCTCCCAAAAGGCTTGGTCGGAGTTTCTGCAAATAGAAACTACGACCGGATCGGCGGAAAAGGTCGTTCAGGCGCTGGAGGAGGCAAAGGCATACACCGATGATAAGACAAGCAACATTGATGCCCCGGTCAAGGCGGTAAATGGTAAGACGGGTGACGTTGTGCTAACTGCGGATGATGTCGGAGCTGCACCGAAGGATCATAAGCATGATGCATCCGACATCAATTCAGGTACAATTGCTGCTGCACGGTTGCCATCTGCAACTACGGGGGCAAAGGGAATTGTGCAGTTATCGGACGCTGTGAACAGCACGTCTACGACACTGGCGGCCACAACAAACGCGGTGAAAAAGGCGTATGACGAGGCGCTAGCTGCAAAGCAATCTGGAGTTGATGCCAAGCAACAGACAGTGGACGCCATCAACTCCAAGGGAGGCAATGCGTCCACAAATGATTCATGGGCTTCTCTGGCTGCCGCAATCAGGGGTATTCGACAGGCTACAGGAAGCTTGGATGTCTCCAGTACATTCTTACGTAATTTCCGTTATGATTACGCGAGTTCGAACGGCCCTGAATATGGAAAGAAGGGATTCATCAACACCAAAAATAATTTCCTGTTTTATAAAACGTACTATGAGCATCCGTACTACAAACCACACCTTATAGAGGTTACACCATCAGGTACGATTGTCAGTAGTATAAAGTTAGGACCAGACTTCCCGTACTATATGGGTACATGGAGAAGCCCAGGTGTTGTCGGTGACGATATCGTTGTTTACGGGCGAGAAATGCCAGGAAATGAATACACACTATATGCGTACACACATAACGGAACGCAAATTGCGGTAGTGGAGCCAGTTAATATTGACACCGTGGCATACGTAGCAGATGCTTGCAAAGACGGATCAAACACGTTTTTACTGTATTATAAGTCTCCAAGTGGAGGCCCTACAGAAATAAGGACTGTTACACAGACCGTACTTTATCAGGTTGATAACAGCCCAAATGGATTGGCGTCGTTTGGCGCTTCCGCATTCCTCAGCAAGACCAAAATAATGCTAACGCTGTATAATACCTCTGAAGTCTTTGGAGAAATTGTCATGCTAACAAGGAATGGGACGACATTCAGCGCTGCGCGATCTGGAGTCGGCACAGGACTTGACTACCCGGCAACACTACTCGCTATGTACGCATACAGATAAAATAGGAGGAATAAGCTATGATAGGATTGAAGATTATAAACGTTGTGCCAGAGCGCAGCGGGAACTTAGACTATAAGGGATTGGATATTAACCTATTCGTGGCGGGTTCCCAAATCTACCCTCCGGGAACACGTGACTGCTATGTCATAACAGCGCAGGTGGATATCCCGAAACATGAGGATATCCACCTTGTAACGGAGGCCGAATACGAAGCGGCATACAACGCCGAGCGGGAGCGTCAGCAAGAGCCCGGGCCGATTGAACAATTGAAGGCAGAGAACGAAGAGCTACGAAAGCAGCTTGACGCTTTGCAGTTGGCTGTAATGGGTATGATGGATACGCCGGGAGGTAATGCATAATGAAGAGCCTATTTTTCGGATTTCTGATGGACTGCTGGAAAAAGGGATTTGCCGACGAAACGAAGCTGCAATCATACGTCCCAAAATACATTTCGAATGAAGAGTGTCAAGAAATCATAAAAACCACAGATACGACGGAATAAGCGCCATACCATAGGGTAGGCGCTATATTTATGCCCTCGGGATACCCGGGGGCTATTTCATTTGAGGGGGATCAACTCATGGAAAGATTGGATTTAGTTTTGAAATCAGCCTTCGCGGCTGCAGGCGGGGCGGCGGCTTTTTTGTTCGGCGGCTGGCCGGCGCTGCTGCAAGTGCTCCTGATTATCGTCGCAATTGATTACGTAACGGGCGTAATGGCGGCCGGTGCTGAAGGAAAATTGAAAAGCAGCATCGGACTCATTGGCATTGCACGGAAAGTGTTTATCTTCTTCGTGGTAGCCGTGGCTCACCAGGTGGATACGGTCCTGGGCGATCAACACATGCTGCGCGACGCGGCGATTTTTTTCTATTTGGCCAATGAGCTGCTGTCGATCATCGAGAACGGCGGCCGCCTTGGCGTGCCACTCCCGCCAGTCATAAAGCAGGCGGTCGAGGTGCTAAAGGGGAAAGGAGGCGCAGGCGGTGAGCGTTGATGACCAAAAACGTTGCTCACGATGCGATGAATCCAAACCAGCAAATGAATTTTACAGACAGCGACGCAGAGCAGACGGGCTTCACCCATGGTGTAAATCGTGTTGTTCAGAGTACCGAAAGGCTAATCGTGACTCCTACAATGCGCGAGAAAGAGAACGTTGGGCGACAGACCAGCAATATAGAAATATGAGGCTTAACATTCAAAGAAAATGGATTGATAAGAACAGGGAGCATAAAAGGCTAAAGGAAAAGGAGCGCAGACTGAGAGTTCCCGAGGAATACCGCCAGCGAGCGGACCGGTATACCAATGCACATAAGGAAGAAGTGAGAATTATGGCGCGTGCACGATCATCCGTGTATCGCGCCATTTCTTCTGGGAAGCTGTATCGACCGAGCAAGTGCGAGTGGTGCGGGACTGAGTGCAAACCAGAAGCAGCGCATTACGATTATTCAAAACCGCTTGAAGTTAAGTGGCTTTGTAAGCCATGCCATGCTAAGTGGGATTACCAAGAGCCTAAAATTATGGGGAAGGTGAATTTGCATGTATAAGTATATAGTTGATCATATCCCGCGCAATACGCCCAACAACAGGCGTCCTGGAATTGCGATGACCGCCAATACATTAACGGTTCACACGACGGGCAATCCAGATTCATCCGCCCGTAATGAACGAGGATGGCTCACAAACCCAGAGAACGATCGAACGGCATCTTATCACATTGTTATTGACGAATACGAAGCCATAGAAGTTTTACCACTCAATGAGGTTGCGTGGCATGCTGGGGACGGCAACGGGGACGGCAATCGGCGCTCCATTGGGATTGAGATATGTGAAAGCGGGAACTACAGCAAGACGTTAGAAAACGCAGTAGACTTGATCGCAAAGATGCTGAAAGAACGCGGATGGGGAATTGACAGACTGCGCCGACATTATGATTGGTCGGGAAAGATATGTCCACGACTCATGTATGATGGGGGAAAATGGACGGCGTGGGAGCGGTTTAAACTGATGATAGAGAAGGAGCTGGAGAGAATGGAGAAACCAAAGCAGCCGGATTATGCCGGCCATTGGGCAGAGGCGTCTATCCGGCGCGTTATGGACTCGGGAATTATGAACGGTCGGGGAAACGGATTCGCGCCGAATGAACCGATTACGCGGGCAGAGATTGCTGTTGTAGTAGATCGTCTGTTGAAAAAGCAGGGGTAATATAAGGTCTGGGGCCAAGCCTACTCCCTGTTGCATGATAAGAGCCGCGGGATCACTCCTGCGGCTCTTACCTAACGCGAAATGAGAGCGTGTATGCACTTACCGAAATAAAAAGAAACCTTGAAAGGTACGAAGCCAATCAAGGTTAAAGCAATTCTTAACTTTTGAACTTATTTATCCAATCCATAATATCTTGTTCTACATGTAAGTATTCGTCTGGCGAGTCTTTTATATCAACTCCTGAGGTGATTTTCAAAAGCTCCCAAACTTCTTCATCCGTTACAATGGGCTCATCTTGCATTACAATTTCGGAAGCCCAATCAGCTACTTCTTCCCTTGATAAACTGCCTTGTAAAATTGACAATAATTTACTAATAACTTCTTCTTTTGTCGGTTGTTTCAAGTGAATCACCACTGTCCAATGTAGTTTCTATTATTATCGAATCGATAATGAACTTTATTACCACCAGTAAACTTAGTGTCGGGTCTAACCTGTCTTATATTACCAGACTGGTCTAAAGTCTCATGCCATGTTCTCTTATTATTTGTTTGCGGACTCCACTCTCTAACCAATCTTCTTCCTATCATTTCACCAAGTTTTTTAGCAGGCATTACTTCTCCATAGTACCTTATTCTTCCGTCAGGTAGCTCCCTTACTTGAGAGTTTCCGTATTTTTCTGTTTGTGTGAGGTGGGTTTTGTACTTTTCATATTGTGCTATATTTTGTGCACTGTTACCCGTCCCCTTAGGCGCCTGACTATAGCCTCCTCCTGAAGGCGCCCTCATCGGTATACTTCTTGCCCCGGCTCCACAATTATGAGTCCATATTTCTAACTCGGTTACGAAATAATTATGTACTCCTTCGACACGGAAGTTGTATACGGTCGTGCTGTTTTTCTTAATCTCGATCCGGTCGATAGGATACGGCTTGCCTTCTGGATTCTGAAGCAGGTCTCCGACCTTCAGATACTGTGCCTCAACCCAACCTTGGCCGGGCACCCAGAAGGGATGCTCTTCCGTTGTTGTTATCGTAATTCCTTTGACGGTAATGCGATATGTCTCATCTGCCTGTCTCTGGAATAACTCGATAACTCTATGATACCCTGTTTTTCCCGTTGTTTCATCTTTCGTCTGAACGAGATCTCCCACGCTAATTTGTTCAATCGGCTTAAATCCCGCCTCGGTCCGCACCGGCGTACCAGCAGAGAAACAATGCAAATTGCAATTAGCGATGGATTGAGCAGAAGCAAGAGGAATGCTTGTGAATGAAAGGATAAAAAATAATATCAAGGTAATAAACTTTTTCATGTTAGTCTCCTTCTTGTAAAAGAAATTCAATTGGATGCATTCATCATCGGTTACGGAATACTGTCGTCCATGCATTTCATGTCCATGCTTCGGTTGATATTAAGCAATGTCTTCCCCCTTATCTCGTCACACAGCTAAATTGTCTATATATGGTGCTGGATGACGTATATTCCTTGTCAAAAAATGACGTTTTTGAGTATACCAAAAAATGACGGATTGTGTCCTTGTTTTTGAAAATACTTTAAAGATTTGTAATAAACTCCGAAATGATGGGTTCGAGGTCAACTGCAATAAGATTGGAGAGGGAAGCTGGAATAGACTGCTTCTTGCTCCGGTTCAAACGGAAGCGACACTTTTTTACAAAGACATAGGTGTAACTATACATTTGTAAAAGTGTATATTTTCCAAAAGATATAGTATAATGATCCTAATACATAGACATGCTAGACTATTACATATTCCTGGGTGATGATGTGAATCTCTTTTTTGACGAATCGGGTAACATGGGACGAGACGGAAGATACTTTACAATTGCTTGTGTGGCTTGTAAAAATGATAAACAATTAAATAACGCTTTAAGTAGGGCGGAATTAAAAACAAAAAGACAATTTCCTTATTTTAAGAGGTTTCAGGAAGTAAAGGCTAGTGATTCAAATCCCGTCATCAAAGATTATTACCTAAGAAAGATAGCGTCTAAAGAAGTGGAAATAAGATATATAGTGGCGGATTTAGAAAATGTAAAAAGCAGACTAAAAGAAGATTCAAATCTTTTGTATAACTATATGCTCCATTTTCTTATTACGCCATACGCAAGAATCCCCAATGTTAACCATCTTAATATTGTCCTGGATAACCGGACTATAAGGGTGCAATCAGTTAATTCTTTTGCAGATTATATAAAAATAAAAATGCAATATGAATTTCAGTGCAGGTATTCAATAAACGTGAAATACATGGAGTCCCAAAACTCTTACGGTATTCAGGCTGCGGACTTTATTGCTAATGCTGTTCAAACAAAATATGAATATGATTATGGATATTATTATTCATTATTTGAAAATAAAGTTGTACAGCGTGAGTTATTTCCAAGAGCATATTTTGGAACCAGTAAAGTTTTAACAATCAACAGATAAACAATTTTTCTCAGTTAAATCTTTACTTTTTCCTTGTTCTGGTGTATCCTAAAGTTACCTAAAACATGCGCGTGTAAACCCAATAAATACGTGTGACAATACTTAAACACATAAACTGCCTGTGTGGTAGTCGTATTATTGGTAGCGCGCATGCATGAAGAAAATCACCCAACTCCCTTTCTGGGAGTTTTTTTGTTATTGAAAAAAGAACATATATTCCCGTATAATGAGAACAAATGTTCTAGGAGATGGTGACAATGAGACTGGACCGCTACATAGGCCAGCAGGTTGAAATTATCTATGAGGATCGCAATGGAAGCATCTCGCAGCGGCGGATCGTCGTGCGCCGTATCCGTGACGGCGTGCTGCACGCAACATGCCTGACAGCGGGGGCGTGGCGCCCGTTTAGGCTTGAGCGTATCTTGTCCTGGCAGCCAGCCGGGAAGGGGCGGACAGCGTGAGCGGAAAGTTATCCGGGAATGGTATCTGGGAAAGCTCACGGTTCATTGTCCCTGAGTTCCGGGAAGCGCTATTGAGGCGGCAGCGGGAAAATGTAAGACGTGAGCGGCCGCAGCTGGATGAGATGGTATGGGATGAGATTAGCAGAAGCCTGCAGGAATCTCTTGAAGACAGAAAGGCTCTTACGTTAGAACTGTTCGATCCATTCGAGCGACGAGAAGTGACTGGCGTTGTAGTGGACATAGATATGATTGGGCAGCGTGTACGGCTGCAGCAAGACAATGAGAGGTGCTGGATACGTGTAGAGGATATATTTGGGGTGTTATCGTGAAGGACTGGAGAGAGGAATTACGATCGGCAGAAAAGCCGGCGGCAGCGAAGCCGAAAGATCCAAGTTTGTGCAGTTGCATGGCCGGAATGAAGGGGAAATGGATACAAGGGGTTTATACCTGTATCCGATGTCAGAAGCCTGTATATGATACGTTCGGAAAAAGATGAGCCCCGGAGCGTTCCGGGGCTTTCTCTTTATTATGACTTCGCCCAATCGAGTAGCGTTTCAATGTGTCTGATGCTCGCGTCGCACATATAGGTGAGACCATAGGGGCCGTAGTATCCTGCAATGATCATTCTGCCGTATTTCGTTTCGACTAAAAACTCAAAAGCATAAAAATGCTCCGACTTTGTTATGACTGATTTTAGGATCTCGCCTTGCTGCAGCTTTATTTCGAGACTGCGGACGTCCTCAGTGCTCATGATATCCTTAAGTTCATCAAGCGTCATTGTAATCATCCTCCCGGAGATAGAATATGTGGTACTTTCCCCGTACATACCATTTGAGAGGGGCCGCAGCCCCTCAGCTTTTCATCGGTTCAACAACGGTCCGGTATGCTTGATCCAGCCGCCTAATTTCCGTAATTAGTCGCGAATCCGATAGATCAGTCCAGCCCAATATTATTCGGACCTGATTCACATAGAATGTGTGGGCCTCCCGCTGAAGAGCGGCCCGATCGAGTTCATTTACAAATGTGCGAAACACCTTCTCGTATGGAGTCATGATTTTTCCTCCGTATGAAAGAATGAGTGGGGGACGAAGCACTGTGTTATTCAACGATTCTCACACGATACCCGACTCCAAAACCATCTGCATCGATATATTCCACCTTTGCAGTTTGTCCTTCATCGGGATTGCCATCATCTGAAAAAGGCTCAGTAAGGTAGTTTGCTTCACCGAATTTTTTCAAAGCTTCATAAAAATCGTCAGCCAGAACTACCCCGGCGAAGCGACCATCTTCCAAGTACGTAAAACGGTATCTGTTCATCTCAATCCCTCCCACATACCGACCAAAGAAATTGAGGCTCTGCTCGCAGGTAGCCTGTCCATATGAGTACAGTGTAAGGACCGGACCATCTTACGAAGGGTACTCGTGCGAAGCCATCTAGCATTTCCACGACTTCGCCCTTTTCTCCATGCATGGCGTCGTCGCCATACACGCGAACCCAATCACCCTTGACCATCTGATTACCTCCCCGCGTAATTTGAGAGGGGCCGAAGCCCCGTTCTTAGTAAACGAACTTCTCAACGAGTCAGTCCACCATCACCTTGTTGTAATCTGCCGCACCTAATTCGCGATTCCGTGAGTCCTCAATAACGCGAATTTCCTCGATGCCGTCTTTATCACGCCAACTTCGGAGTAGCTTATCCACCCCTCTAGTAACTGCTTCGACCTTGTTTCGAGCTCTCAGGTTTGTATAGTGCTTCATACCTCGGCTTATAATCTCAACTGTATAGATATTTTCCATCCCGAAACCCTCCCCGCGTACGCCCGCCGGCTTAATTGAGAGGGGAGCCGAATCCCCCGGCGTTACATTTGCTTGATTGCAGCTTGCATTGTAGGCTCTTTCCAGATTGTCAGTACTTCCGACTTGTATCGCTCGATTGCTTCCGGAGTGGCACCGCGTGATTTTCGGGCGGCAATGACCCGTTGTATTGCTGCGATTATTTCTATAGGTTCGTACATAGAGATGACCTCCATTTATTTGAAAAGCAGAATCCCTAGAATCACCAGGTTAATGAGGGTATTGGCAACCATGACTACTACAGTGATATTCTGCATCTTTTTCATCGTATCCCTCCAAATTTTTTATGGTATACTGTTCTCGACGACCGAATCACTACCCGCCCCCGAAGGGGCGAGTAGCTTCTTAGTCATTTGTCCTTGATAAGGACGAGGACTAAGGTGGAGATGGCGACTAGGAGTTGGATGATGGCCGTGAGAAGCAGCACCCATTCTCTTGTCGCATTGACTCGGTCGTCTTTTTGCTGTGGTTTTGGCATTGGTGGCTTGGACTGTTTTTTATTTTAACTCAAGTTGGTCACCTCCTTTCTACACTTCAATTATACAACGATATGCGTTGAATGTCAACGAGATATGTTGAATAATTTATCGAAAAACGTTGATTGATTTTTCGATAATGGGTATACTGGACTTGAGGTGATTCTGATGCTCAAACTTAAATTGGAGCAAATCATGGCTGAAAAACGAATCAAAAGCACGAGAGAGCTTAGCGAAATGACAGGCATTCGATGGAATACAGTCAGCGATATGGTGAAAAATACGGCGAAGCATTGGGTGCCGGAGAATCTGGAGAAATTAATGATCGCATTGGAGCTCGATGACGTAAGCGAGTTGATCGAATGGGACAAAGAACAGGATGCGGCGGGCTCAAAAAACATGGGAGAAACGAACGTTCCTTTTGGGTACAAAATGCAGGACGGAAAAATAGTCCAAGATGAATATCAGGCATCAATTATCCGTCTTATGGCCGAATTATACCTGCAACACGAATGGGGCGGGGTAGATCTCAAGCGTATATTCCGAGATCTCGATATTCCATTAGATGGAGAGGGAGAATTGAGCGAAGAACAAAAGCGTTTGATTAGAGACGAATTTATCAAGCGAATCCCTGAACAAAAAGAGCCCCGGGAATAGTTCCGGGGCTTAGTCTATTTTGCATTTACCAGTTGGTCTATAGCATCTTTGAGTTCTGATTCAGATTTCAAATCTCCCATCTTGTCGAATGTCTCTTTATTCTTCTCTGCTATGTATTCCGGAAGTAGTTCTTTGAAAACTTTCTCGACGTCCTCATATTTGTCTTCTTCAATATGACGGGCCGCTTGCATGAACTTTTCGGAATCGCTTTTTTGTATCAGAATGACATTGGAATTTATGATCTTCGTTACCGATTCTCGATCATTTGCTGGCAAACCAGTCCCAGCTTGTAAATATAAATTCATGGCGTGGAGAGCCATAATGGCAGCTTGCTTTTCCGTATCCGTTTTTTTAGATTGTGGTGGAGCCTCTCCACCCAACTCGGCGTAAAGCTTCTTTACCTCTTCGACCTCGCCTTTTTCGATATGCTCCGCTATCTGTAAAAACTTTTCTCTGTCAGGTAAAGAAACTTCTTCAGAAAATGTTCTTATTGCTTTTACGCTAGAATCATGGGACTCGTCTTCACCCTGTAATAAGTAATATTTTACTTCTAACATTAATGTGTTTTTGTAGTCTTCCTCTCTGGAAGATGTCGACATCTGCGCGGTGTCTACCGAGGTGCCGCCGCAAGCGCTCAACATCAGAGCCAGCCCCAAAAATAAAGCTGTAATTCGCTTCAAACATATTACCTCCCCTTAAATTGGTTTCAGGGGTATTGTACCATTCAGAAAAAATGATAACTATGTAATAAATGTAATTTTGTTTACCTGTTCTTCCTGCATGAAGTCATAATAAGAACCTCCTCAACATCCGACAATTGTATGTATAGCTGCTCGATCTCGTGGGTCCCGGAGCGGGTAGCGATCTGAGGCAGGTTGATCCCAAACTGTCCCGGTGCATCTCGATTTATTATCAGATCCTCCAGCAACACCGAAGCACCCACGACATCCCCTAGATCCAACGGATCAAATTCCTCGAATGGCTGCACAGGATGCACGAACAATACCCGTGTCCAATCCTCATTTCCTGAGAGTTTTATGATTAATTTCATTTGGTTGATGCCGTATGTATAAAAATCCGATATAACTCCTAGCCTCATGCCTTGGCCCCCATTTGCTTATTTAATTGATTTAAAATCCGCAAAGTTTCTATTGACCATGCCTTTTGTTCTTCTTTCTGCGGCTCCATCATTTTTCTATTTTCTTCCCAAAGCCGACTTTCAAAAAGGCGACGCTCGATCTGATGCAACCGGTCTTTTGCCAGTTGATGAGATACCCTGAACTCCTGTGCTAATGTAAAAATTGCTTCACGCTGAGTTGGCGGCAGTCCCAACTGCTTGATCATGTAGAACGGCATAGCTGCATACCGTTGAAACCACCCTGATTCCATCTCTTGGCGCTGTTCGAACAGCCTGGGCATGATTCGTTGATCGCCAACATGTCGGAGCACATGGCATAGTTCATGAAAGAAAATATCTCGCATTTGTATTTCGTCTAAATGCTTGTTCAGGAAGATGACGCCTGAGACATTACAAGAAAAAGAGTGATGATCGTAATAAATGATGTCGATGCCGAATGCCGCAGCGATGCAGTCGATATCCAGATCGGACGGCTGCCTGAATCCGTGTTGGTGGTATTGATGGTACACCCATTGTTCCAGTTCTGTTTCTCGATACAGCGACAAATCCATGATGTTCCCCCTTGATATGCGAAAGTGTGTTCGGTTTTTTGAGGAAAGGAAAAGCCCGCTTAGGGCTTATTTGTCTTTTATTTGCTCCATCAATTTCTTTTTCTGCTCACGGTATGCCTTCAAGGCAGCCTCCATTACCTCAATTTCATCTGGAGTATATTTTTCTGATCCACCGTAGAAGTTCATGCCCACGGGTTCATTTGCTTCAGCCTGTTGAATCAGTGATTCCACGGCTTCAAGAACTGAATGCTTGAAGCGGGAACTATTACTTTGCTGAATTTTGCTACAGAATGCCTTGAAGTTTTCATCACTGTAAAGAATGCTAATTGTCATTTTAACTTTTTCTTTAGTGATTATTTTCTCCATCGAATTAAAAAACTCGTCATACTTTACATGTTTTCTCTTGATCAAACTCTGGAGCTTAGTGAAGCGATCACGTAACTTTTCGTTCAACTCTGAATCAAGAAAAAACGGGTGTTTTTCTTCGTCAGTCAAATCATCCAAGTATCCGGCCTTTTCCATGAGATCAAAATAGGAGTAGTTATATGCCTCTGAAAGTTTCTTTAATGTCTCAGGGGTGGGTTTTATAGGCTTGTTAGTACCTCGCCGGTAACCTTTCTCAATGTCTGCGATGTAGGTGTGACTCAACTCGGTCAAAGCCGCAATATCCCTGAGGCTTCTTTTCCCTCTCAGTTCCCTTAGAAACTCGCCTAATTCATTCATATCTACATAACTCCTTAATCCCAATGATACTTAAAACCTGATACATATTGTAAAACAAAATTTACAAAAAGAAAAGTATAACATAAATTTTCCTAAAAAAATAGAATTGATGTTCGTGTTTTTTTGGAATAGACTTGAACTTGTAAACAATGTGCAACAGAAAGAGAGGTGAATTATGCAGGATGAACAATATTGTGAAATACCTTCGGCGAAGCAAAGACTTTGATTTAACACAAGATGAATTGGCGGATCTCATTGGTGTTTCCAGAGCGACCATTTCATCGATTGAGAATGGGGCGAATACATCTATTGACATCGCTTTACGTATTTCTAAAGTTTTTCAAATGGATCCACGAGAAATTTTTTTTACACATGATGTTGCACAAAGTTTACAGAATGGTGTTAGCAAGCAGCAAGAGTTGACGGATGTGGAAACAGAGGTGCCACTATGAGCAGAACCAAAATTTCGAAAGAGCGGCTGCTTAGGACGGCCGAACGGGCAGGGACCTCAATTGAGTTCCATCCGCAAAGCCCTTGTTGGGCGAAGGAGCCGGGGGATGTCAGTTGGAAGAGATGGATTCAGCTTTACTACAGAATAGATGCAAGAATCCGAAAAGCAAAAATGATAGAAAGCAGAAGCTGGATTCTGTCAGGCACGGATTCACAAACTGCATTCGGAAAGTTCCTTCGAGAGGAACGGATGCGCAAGAAAATGACATTGACTAAACTGTCGTTTGCATCTGGCGTGAGTGTGGCCCAAATTTCAAGAATCGAAACCGGACAGCGAAGATCGCCGCGTCCGGAAACAATCTGGAAACTATCAAAGGGCTTAGGTCTGGATTACGAACTGCTTATGAAAGTCGCCGGATATTTAGACATGGGGGAGGGAGCAACAGATGAATCAACAAGCGCTAATCGAAAGCAAGACACTGCGGGAATCGGTCATTGACCGTACAGACGTACTGGAAAAGGTAAAGAAGCTGACAATGCTGCCGGATGACTTGCATGTAAGCGTAGAGATGGCCGCGGAGTATTACGAAGTAGGAAAAGAAGCAATTAATTCTTGCATCAAAGACAACAGAGGAGAATTGGAGTCTGACGGGTTGCGAGTATTGACGGGAAATGAACTGAAGTCCTTTAAGGACATGGGTTTAATTGGAAAGAATGCATCGGCCTTCACTGTCATCCCACGGCGGGCAGTCCTCCGCATCGGAATGCTCTTACGGGACAGCACCATTGCCCAGACGGTGCGGAGCTACTTACTGGATGCAGAGCAGTCGCACCCGGTCAGGGAATCGGCCGACACGCTACATTTCCGAAAAGAGATGATGTTCCTTGAGGCGGCGAGCAATATACTCCGGCTGCCGGAAAGCGGGAAGCTCAAGCTGATGGGCGACTTTGCTAAAGCGCATCGCCTCAATGTTCCATTACCAGCATACGCGGTCAATGAGGATGTTACGGAATCAGCGACAGTCCTGCTGAAAAAGCATGGTGCACCGTTCGGGGCTGCAAGGTTCAACACCCTGCTAATACAACACGGGCTGCTGGAGGAGCGGGAGCGGCCTTCCAGCAAAGGCGGAGTAAAGATGTTCAAGTCCCTCACTGAGACAGGGTTGAAATACGGGAAGAACATCATTAGCCCGGCCAACCCAAGAGAGACACAGCCTCACTACTACGCCAGCAAATTTGAGGAGCTATTAAAGATCATCAAGAATCCGGGAGGTGGTCACAATGCCGATTCCTGATGAAATTCTTGACCAACTGGCCGAGAGATACCAACGTGCCTGCATCGACTCGGACCGCTACCCATTCGGACGATGGGCCGCGGTGGAGGCAGAGAAGATGGGGTTCAGATTATAAACGGGAGGTGATGGAGAATGTCGAAGCTGCAAAGAATGCGCGTATGCTTGAACCTGCTACAACTGGAGGAAACGGCGGAATCTCAAGAAATGCGCCGGGTCTACCGCCAGCAATACGAGCTGCTGAAGCACAAGGCTAAGAAAGGAGAATGAAACATGGATCGATTTGAACAGGGGCTACCGGATCCGCAGGAAGCCGAGGTTATCGACTACTGCCCATGCGGCGGTGAAATTTATGTCGGCCAGAATGTAGTAAGGAAAGGGAAAGAACTGTATTGCAGTTTTGAATGCCTGGCCGACTCAATGGGCGCCGTTACCATCGCGGCAGGGGGGGAAGAAGCATGAGCAAAACGACGGGCATCGTCCGACACATTGACAATGTTGGCAGGATCGTCATTCCGGCAGAATTACGGTCCACTCTGGGCATGCCGGAGGGAACGGCCGTTTCAATTGAATCGAATGGTGTCAGCATAACCGTTCGCAAATATGCACCAAGCTGCACGTTCTGCGAAAGCCTAGAGCGGATGGATTCATTCAAGGGCAAGCCGGTCTGTCAAAAATGTAAGGCGAAGATCGCGGAAGGGGAGGGGTAAGCTTGGCAATCACATTCAATAAATTGGGCCTCGTGTGCTTCAAAAACCATAGGGACCTAACCGTCAACTTTGGGCCTATCACACGCATCACTGGCGCAAACGGCGAAGGAAAATCCAGCATCGGCGAATCCATTCCCTGGGCTCTTTACGGAGTGGACACGTTCGGTAGCAAAACAGACCCATCACCGACTACATATGAGTTTGAGCAGGTCGAGGCTCATTTGCTGCTGACGGTTGATGATAAACGAATCCTTCTGAGCAGGGTGCTTCCCAAAGGAAAGGCAGCGCGCTTCTACATCAATGAGGTTCCGAAAAAGGCAAAAGAATATGAAGCGTTCGTTGAGCAATTGTTCGACAAGCAATTATTCCTATCATTATTCACGCCAACCTATTTCTTTACGCAACATTGGGAAGAGCAGCGGGCACAACTGCTGCGGTATGTGCTGCCGCCATCGAACAAGGAAGTATTCGCCCAACTGCCTGCGCCGCAGGCGGACAAGCTAGCCGCGTTGGTCAAGAAGAAATCTCTTGATGACCTCGAAGCACAGCACAAAGAAAACCGCCGGAAACAAGACAAGGCGCTAATCGCTGCCAAGAGCCGCACAAAAACGCTGGAGGAGCAGCTGCATGCTATGCCGGACATCGACGGTATCGACTCCGCGGCGCTCGCCGAGAAGCTGCGCGAGGTGGACGAAAAACTCGCCAACATCAAGAGTGAACAAGCCAAAGCACGTGAGAACAACAGCCGGATCGAGCGCTTAAAGACTCAACTTCAAGTGACGCTGGACGGAGCGAACAAAGTCCGGGAAGACTTTACGAAAATGAAGGCGGAACCGGTTGAGGGTACTTGCACCGTGTGTGGACAGACGCTGGCCGAGGAAGCGGCTGCCGTTGCCGCGGGGAACAAACAGAAGCAGATGGATGAATTCCGCAGCAGATATCAGATGTTATCTGATCAATACTCCCGAATGAAAGAGGAACTTGCGGTCCTGAAGGTGATAGAGGTTGATGATACATCCGAACTCTTCCAGCGGCGCGCCGAGATCGAAGCGGAGCTGAAGGCGCTCGAAGCACAGGATCGCCTGGCGCTCGCCATCGAAGAGGCCAAGCAGGACGAAAAGGCTATCCACGACAGCTATACGGAGTCGGTGTTCATTCTCGATACGATAAAGGCATTCCGTGCCAAGGAAGCGGAGCTGATGGCGGAGAAGGTCGGCGGGTTGTTCGAAACGCTGACGCTGAAGTTATTCCAAGAGAACAAGACGGACGGCGAGCAGAAGCCGCACTTCGAGGTTGAAATGGATGGGAAGCCCTACCGGAAGCTATCCACAGCAGAAAAGATTCTGGCAGGGCTCGAACTTATCAGCGTCTTGAGCCAACAAAGCGGTGTTGCAGCACCAGTCTTCGTTGATAACGCTGAATCGATCATCTCATACAAAGCTCCTAACAGTCAATTGATAGAATGCCGTGTAGCGGACATGCCGCTTACGGTTCAGGAGGTGCAGTAGTCAGTGATAGACATAAAAAGCTGCGTCGCATGTGGGTGGGGTAGAAGTTTTACACCGCCAAATGAAATTGACCAACAGGAAAAGAAGCACGGCGAATACATCTGCGTGAAATGTGAGGACGTCTTCGAAAGCATTCTTAATGCGCCAAAAGGGGAAGAGTTCACAATCAACAAGGGATATGGCTCGCCTTGTGAAGCTCTCATTACTGATACCAATATTTATTATTTTGACGGCCCGAAAGTATCCGATCCCAATAGCAGCTTCCTTGGCTTCGGCGGATGTTGGTTTTTAGTCACTAAGACATATCCACTTGAATACGGGGAAGTTCGTAAGGTGATGGTCACGAACAACCTTTGGCATAGTAGACGGGTGCCTGCAAGTTATCGGGAACGGCTACGACAGGCAGACAAGATTGATTCAACCGTTGTTGGCATCGAACGAAGTCAACTGGTTGATTTTAAGAAGTTGCTGAACGGCATTCCATATCTCAACTAGTAGGGGGCGAGATATCTTGAAAAACGGCAAAAAGCCAACGCGTCGCCAGAAGAGCGCTATCGAGTGGGCAGGGCTTAGCCCTGAAAAATGGCTTGTCGCAAAGTCCGTCGGCGGCATGCTCCACTTAATTCATAGATTTACAAACAAGGAACGCATTATACCAATGGGGGAATGAGAGAAATGAGCAAATCCACAGCAGTTCAAATCAATACACAAGCGGTTGTCGGCGGCTTCTCGCAGTCGGAGCTCGACACCTTAAAATCTACTATTGCCCGCGGCACAACGGATGAGCAGTTTGCGCTTTTCGTTCAAACATGCGCACGCTCCGGACTTAATCCATTTCTGAATCAGATTTACTGCATTGTGTACAACGGCAAGAACGGCCCTGTGATGAGCATCCAGATCGCCGTAGAAGGTGTCGTTGCTTTGGCTAAGAAACATCCACAATACAAGGGATTTATCGCCGCATAAATCCGACAAAATGATCATTTCAAGGCAAAGATTCATACCGGAGAAGTCGAGCACGAACCGGATGTGATGAACCCGGGGGAAACGATCGGCGCGTACTGCATCGCATATCGTGAGAATGCTCCAAATGTATTGGTCATTGTGCGGAGGGATCAGGTCGAACACCTGCTCAAAGGACGTAACGGCGATATGTGGCGGGATTACTTTGATGACATGGTAGTGAAGCATGCAATCAAGCGAGCGTTCAAGCGTCAGTTCGGGATTGAGGTTTCAGAAGATGAATACGTCCAGCCGAACTCGCTTGAGAATACGCCATCTTATGAGCCACCAGCGCGCCGCGACATCACGGCCGAGGCGAGCCAATCGGAGCCGGAGAAGCTGACGAAGCCGAAACCGCAACCACAACCGCCATCCGATGACACGGAGACAAAGAAGGTACGCCGGCAGATCGTAGCGGCATTCAAAAAGCTGGGCATCACAGATGAAAAGGCAATGGCGGAGTACACCGCGAAGCGCATGAAGCAGAAGGGCGACAAGCCAACGCTGCAGGAGCTTACGGGCCTCCTTAAAATCATGGAACTGGAGATCGAGGAGCAGCAGGACATCGCCGCAGCCGCTAGCGGGCTGGAGCCACTGGAATGATACAGGTCAAGGTTCTCGCATCCGGTTCGTCCGGCAACTGCATCTGGCTCGGTAACGGAGAGGTCAACATCCTGGTTGATGTAGGCCTCCCAAAGACCAAGATCGAGAAAATCATGCTGCAGCAGGGGATCGACCCGACGAAGATCGAGGCAATTTTCATCACGCACGAGCATGGGGATCACATCAAAGGCATCGCCCTGGCCGAAAAGTACAAGATCCCGGTACATGCCAGCGCGGGGACATTGAAAGGCATAGGGGACGTAGAAACGGCTTCCCCCATGCGTCCGGATGCACTGATTATGTTCAACGCGTTCGATGATTCAATAATGCGAGTTCGTCCCTTCGCCGTCTCCCATGATGCATATGAGCCGTTTGGCTTTACAGTGCAGGATAAGGATACGAAAGTCAGCATCATGATGGATACCGGCACGGTGACGGGGCAGATGCTGAAGGCCATGGAAGACAGCGATATCTATGTTTTCGAATGCAATCACGATGTAGATATGCTGACCAACGGGGAGTATCCGGAGATCACCAAGTCCCGGATTCTCTCCGACACCGGGCACTTGTCGAATCAGGCCGCGGCGGCAGCGCTGGCCCGGTTGCTGCGAGGCAAGGGGGAGCATATTTATCTGACGCACATGAGCAGCAGTAACAATATGCCGGCGCTCGCCGAAATGACAGTGAAGCGGGCGCTGCGGGCGAAGGGACTCAAGGCAGGGGAGCATTATTATTTACACGTTGTTTAGGGGGTGTGAGCGGTGCAGGCGGGATGGATCAAGATTCACAGGAAAATAGCAGACAACATGATATTCAAAGATCCATTCTTCCTGAAACTATGGATGCTCTGCTTATTAAAAGCCGCTCACAAGCCCTATCGACAATTCATAGGAAAAAAATCAATTCCTTTACAAGCGGGGCAGTTTACCACAGGGCGGACCTCATTAGCGGGAGAGTTTAACGATGGTTTGCAGAAGAAAGACCAACGCAGCCCCGCGACCATCTGGCGAATGCTGCAGGTGCTTGAACGCGAAGAGATGGTCATGATTAGCTCCAACCGCAGCCATAGCATTGTGACTGTCCTCAACTGGAGCGAGTACCAGGATGAGAGCGGGCCGGGGGCGGCGCCGGAACCGGATACAGGCGGAGACAATCCGGAAGCCACCCAGCCGCCCGCCAAGCCGACGAAGAAGAAGCCGGAGAAGTTCGCGGAGGACAGCACTTATTACAAGATGGCCACCTACTTCCGGGAAAAGGTGGATGCCATGGCCGCTGAACATGGGCTGCAGCACTTGACCAAGCGTGCAAACATGCAAAGCTGGGCGAAGGATTTTCAGTTGCTTGTTGAGCGCGACGGCCAAAAGGATAAGTATCTGATTCTTGCGGTAATGGAATGGGTGGTGCAAGACGACTTTTGGATGGACAAGGTTCTATCTGCAAAGAAATTTAGGGAGCAGTTCCCGAAGCTTGTACTTGCTATGCAAAAGGAAAAAAAGAAGCCACATATGCCGACCACGCGGGAACGGCAGCAGCAACTGGATTACGATGATAAATTACGGGAATGGGTGATGCAGGGTGAAAACCCAGATGATTTCAGATATGACGACACTTCATGATCTGGCGGCGGAACAAGCGGTGCTAGGCTCCATATTCCTGGATTCCGCAGCAATCAATGACATTATGTTTCTATCCCCGAGGGACTTTGCAAATGAGCAGCATAAGTTGATTTTCGAGGTCATGCTTCATCTATCAAAAAATGATATTCCTATCGACATTGTGACATTAACAAGCGAGTTTCAAAAATTCGATCGATTGAAGGATATGGGCAGCGTCTCATATCTCTCACGGCTGGCTGGCTCGGCGCCGTCGGCCGCGAACGTCGAATATTACGCAAAAATCGTACGCTCAAAAGCTATCCGTCGGCGGGCAATTGAATACGGGAATAAGCTGATTGAAATGGCTGGCGAAGAATTTGAAACGGATGAGGAATTCTTGGCCGCGGTTGAGGAAGAGATTTTGGAGCTCAGGCCGACCACCTTCACGAAGATGAGAAGCTTTAAAGAGTCCAGGGAGGACTATTTAATCACCTGAAGGAGAAGGCGGCAAAACTCAAGACAGGGTTGTTCAAACAATACGACGAATGGGCTCAGTTGTGGCGCGGGTGGCTCTACATTCTGGCCGGACGGCCGGGTGTCGGGAAGACGGCGAAGGCCCTTCAGATGGCCTATGGCATCGCCGAATTTAATCCAGGCGCGGGCGCCATACTCATCTGGTCGCAGGAAATGGACGAAAACGAAGTGAAAGACCGGATGGTATCAATGGTTGCGGGCGTGAACTACCCTCGCCTTATCAACAAAGGCGGTCCGGAAGGCTTCACGGATAAGGAATGGGAAAAGATCGAGATGGCCTACTACAAGATCGAGCGGCTGCCAATCCACGTCCAGGACTCCGCCGGCGTTACCATCGACGAAATCCGCGCCACGGTCAAGCAGTTTCGAAAGCGGTACGGCAAAGTGGCTGCTGTCATTGTGGACTATCTCCAGATCATGGAGATACCGCAGAAAAAGAGCGAGACGCGGGCGCAGGCTATCGGAAAAGTTACGCGGACCGCGAAGCACATCGCCCGCCGCAACAAGCTGGTTTTCATCCTGCTATCACAGCTCGACCGTTCCGTCGATAACGAGGAGCCGAAGCTCCGCCACCTGAAAGAGTCCGGCAGCATCGAACAGGATGCCGACGTTGTAGAATTCCTTTGGTACAACCACAACGACCAGCCGGACCGAACCAAGAAGATGATCGATTCCATCTTTGCCAAGGGGCGGAATGTGGGAGTGAATCGCTTCCGCTTAGAATTCCAGTGGTGGTACCAGAAATTCGTCGAGGTCCCGAAAGAACTGCCGAAGACGAAAAAGGTGAAATGACATGGAAATCCAAAACGAGGAGCAGTATCAGGAGACGCTGGAACGCATTCTAAAGGGCGCTGAAATGATAGAGCACCCATTGACTACGCCCGAGAATCGCAAGAAATACATGCAATTATACGATTCGTTATGTTTGGCAGTACGAAAATACCATGCCCGCGAGTATTCATCAAAATTCCCGTATATGCGAAAGGGATACGAGGAATGCGGGCTATTAGGAGGAGAGCCAAGATGAATAAATCAGCATATGCACATTGCATGTTGTCAGGTCTACAAGAGCTTTTAGAACACCTCGAGACGAGTTCTTGTAAACACGGGCTGCCAATCAAGGCTGACTGTTACGTATGCGGGCTTGAGGCGGAAGTTGTGCGACTACGAGAAGCAGTTTACACAACCTACCCGGCCATGATAACGGATCGTGATGTTGCGCTTCGCGAATCGCACAATGAAATTAGACGCCTGAGAGAAGAGCGTTTCGAATATGAAAAGCTTGCTGCCCACTATCAATTCTTATTATCTGAGGCATTACGTGAACTTGAATGGTACGCTGATTCAGTTAATTGGATCCAAGGGAAGTTTGAAGGGAACGAATTTATATCTGCTTTGAAAGAAGATGCTGGTTCACGAGCGATCAGGGCCATAGACCGCATACAGGAGGAGATGGGGAAATGAGTTACTATGATGATTTTTACTATGAACCATCGGAATTCGAGCAGCAGATCGAATCGTTAAAGGAATCGCTGGTAAACGCCGTCAAGGATGAATATAAGGCGGAAATGGAACGGTTGCGGAAAGAGAATGCGGAACTGCAAGTGGTAAAGCAAAACTTCGAAATAATCAAGTCTGAATATCGAAAAAAAGAATTGGAACTTGAACAGAAAAAGAAAAGCATTCTTCGTGAGGTGCGGAACGAACGACTTAGCAAGCTGATGGAAGGTATGTCGATGGACATGTACACGGTCAATTGGGAATACGTTCAAGGTGAAAAGTGCCAGAATTGTGATGCATACAGACGTATCTACTTTAAAAGTCCGCAAGGTAATCCCCTTTCAGAAGACTGCTTGTGTAAGAAAGCGAAACTAGTATATACGCCAGGTATGGCAGTGTGCTACGAATTTAAAGTCCAAACCTGGGGTGACTGTAATGGATTGGTGCTCCGTTACGTGTGCCAAGCCAACAAGCACGAAGACATTATGAGCTTTTCAGGAAGGACCATTTCATATGTGACTAGCGAAACAACTTCCAACGACTATGAAAAAATGGACACGTACAAAGCTCTGTTCAAAACAGTTGAAGAATGCCAGGCATACTGCGATTGGCTGAATGCCAAGGAGGCTGGGGACTCATGAAAGCTATAACAATCATTCAGCCATGGGCGACGCTGATCGCCCTTGGAGCGAAACAATTTGAGACACGCAGCTGGGCGACAAAGCACCGCGGTGACCTTGCTATCCATGCCGGCAAGCAGATCGACCGTGAAGCCTGCGAGCAGGAGCCTTTTCGAAGCGTGCTTGCCCGCCACGGATATACGGCGGACAACCTGCCGACCGGGGCGGTGGTGGCGGTATGTCGGATTGTTGACTGCTGGGAAGTCAGTCGCTGTCTGCGAGGAGACGTAGTGCTTGAAAAAGATGGTGGAAACACGATGCGAGAAGACCCAATTGGTAAGCAAGAGGAGGCATTTGGCTGGTACGACGACGGACGATACGCTTGGGACTTGATACAAATCCGCCAACTGCCGAAGCCAATCCCAGCCAAGGGACAACAAGGGCTGTGGAATTGGAGTTATGAACGAAATGAAAATTGTTAAAGCCAGTGGGCTCGACGGTTGGAACATGTCCGTGAGTATGCTTTTCGGTCGAAGTCCTAAGTTTGATATACGATGCGGGAATTGTAAAAGGTGGTTCTCTCGTCGCTTTAATCTCGATGACTTTCCGGATCCAGTTGCAAAATGCCCGCATTGTAAAGCAATGAATGTGGTGCCCATTAAGTATGAATAAGGAGGACGCAGAGTCATGGAAAATCCTCTTCATGAAATCATGATGATTTCGCATTTGCTGCCTGAAAAAGTCCTCAAAGACATAAATCAACGTATTGGCGATTGGCTGGCAATGGGCGGTGATGAATCGGATCCATACATTAAGCAGCAGTTAAGGTTTGCAAGAAGATTTGTGCAATCAGGAGGTACAGGGGAATGAAATACATCGTAGTGGCGCTGCCGGTTGTTGATTACCCGGTGAAAGGATACGGCCCAATTGAACAACGGTCACAGCTATATTTTGAAATCGAAAGACTTAGCTATGAGGCCGAGTCAAAGGATATGGAAGTCTCTCGCCTCCTGGAGAAATATTATGACGTTGGGCAGGCGATCGCCGGTTTGATACGCAGCAGGGCAAAGGAAACGCTCGCCGGACAATCTGTTGATAAGGTGGCCTTCCACGTCTTCGAAAGAGTGAATACCGACCACCTGAAGAAAATGGAGAGATACGCGGAGGAACGCGGATGGGCCATTCTTTCCGGGAAACGTGATTCAGAAACAAGGAAAATTGACAACGGTCATTGCGGGAGGGCAATCCATCCATTAAGCCATAACAACACACATTCCCTTATTAAATAGTAAGGAAAATCGGACAAAACGGGGTGATTGCATGGGATACACTCGAACGGAGATGGAGACGACATGCGTCTACTCTCATGACACCGGAAAATGGATCGTCTACACATGCGTTCCGGGGCATATCAAGCGGTTGAACAAGATTGCCGGCGAGCCGACATGGAAAGAGGAAGAAGTGTCCTCGAACGGAGAAATGCGCATCATCGCCGCGAAGTGGGAACTGGACAGCAAGCAGGTGCGTTTCGCAGCGCCGAACAGCCGGCAGATGACGGAAGAACAGAAGGCGGCGGCAGCCGAACGCATGCGGCAGCTGCACGCGGAAGGGAGACTGTGATGCGGTTCGTGGGAATCGATCCCGCAACGCGAACGGGGTTTGTAGCACTCGATCCATCAGGCAGCGTGTTGAAGGCAAAGGAGATAACCGGTTCCGGGTCAACATCCGTCAGAAAGATTCGATCCCTTGCAAATGAGATATATCTACATCTTGGCTCGCAAGATGAGGTATGCATCGAAGGATTCGCCCTCGATGCCAGGGATACGAACAAGGTATCCAGCGGGAACGGATGGGCTGCGCGGATGGCTGTTGACCGGGCAGGACTGAAATACATCGAGGCTACGCCAGGTCAGCTCAAGAAATTCGTCAATGTATCAAACTGGATTGGCGAAAAAGGAAGCAAGAAGCGGCTGGATGGTAAAACGGTTAAGAAACTTGTCATCGCATCCGTTCATGAACATTGGGGCTTCGATGCAGTTACTGACAATATCGCTGATGCCTTTGTTCTAGCGAAGATCGCTCAGGCTATTTACAAGGTCAAGAATGGTTATCCGATTGAGAATTATCCGGTCTATCAGCAGGAAGTAATCATGTCTATTCTTCATCCAGAAAAGAAAAAGAAACGCGCATAAGTCGGTTAAATGCATCCGGCTGCGGCACTCTGCGGCCGGATGATCGAACATACGATCTTATTCTGAGGGGTGAGCACGATGAACGAAGCATTATTTAGCAGCAAGCGGGACGATTGGGGAACGCCACTATGGCTGTATGCCCAGCTCAATGAAGCATTTCGCTTCACCGTGGATGTCTGTGCAAATGCCGGCAACCACAAGCACCCGAACTATTTCGACATAGATGCGGATGGCCTGGCCCAGCCCTGGGAGGGGGTCTGCTGGATGAACCCGCCGTATGGCCGAGCGGTAGCAGCTTGGATGAATAAGGCGGCGAAGGAAGCACAGAACGGCGCGACAGTGGTCGGCCTGGTGGCGGCCCGGACGGATACGAGGTGGTTCCAGGACTTCGCGACATTAGGACACATCTTTTTCCTGAAAGGTCGGCTGACGTTTGAGGGTGCAGTAGACCCGGCTCCATTTCCAAGCGCGATCATCGTTTGGTATCCGGGCTGTACAATACGGGAAACAAACTACGTTCCAGCATCACCACAAGGAATAGACCTCATTTGTTCAATGTATCGATTTCTATCTTGGAGGAAGAGCCATGGATCAAAAGGCAATGAAAACGGCGATAGAGGGAGTCTTCAAAACATACAGGTTCCATAACTTCATAAACAAAATCAACCTGGCCGAGACTCCGGAAGAGGCCCGCTGGTGTCAAGCCATTGATGATGTGGTCTCGAACCTCGACCCGGACGAGCAGTTGCTCATTCGTGAGCGATACATGAAGCGGGAAAGGATCACCGATTTGCAAGTCTATTCATTCACGTTCGATCCGTCGATCAGCGCGGTTACGTACATGAAGATTCGAAGCCGGGCCTTTGAGAAGCTGCTGCAGGCGTTCTCCATGTTGGGCCTGCTTTCTGGGGAGGGGACGAAGTGAGCCAGACAAGAAACGTCATGAACATCTCCTTCGGGAAAGACAGCACGGCCATGTGGTTATATGCGCTTGAGCAAGGCGTGGAGATTATGCCCGTATTTTGCGACACGGGTAACGAGCACCCACTGACTTATGAATACGGCGAGTACCTTGAAAAGCAACTCGGGCCCATTCGGTGGATCAAAGCTGATTTCTCGGAGCAAATCGCACGAAAGCGTGAATATGTACAAAAGCATTGGCCCCAAAAGCTTACTGTCGACGTCCCCGGACACTGGTACTATATCGGACCAGTGGGAGAGCGAGAGGCTGCTGAAGAGCCCCCGGAAAAACCGGATGATCCGAGTCAGCAAATAGAGATTGGTCACTGGAGATGGTACCCAGAGCAAAAAGGCATGTCGGACAAGGAAGCGGCAAAAGTGGTCGAAACAGCGCTAAGCGTGCTGCATCCAACCGGAATTCCATTTTTGGACTTGTGCCTTTGGAAAGGCCGTTTTCCGTCAACGCGGCGCCGATTTTGTACCGTCGAATTAAAGGTAAGGCCGACAGAACAGCAAGTATACTTTCCGTTGCTGGAGGCCGGGCATAAGGTCGTGAGTTGGCAAGGAGTGAGAGCGCAGGAAAGCACGGCCCGAGCAAAGCTACCGAAACGAGAGAACACGCCGGAAGGATATGAGATATACCGGCCGCTGCTCCGCTGGACGGTGGATGATGTGTTTGCGATACACCGTAAGCATGGGATCGAGCCGAATCCTTTGTACAAGCTGGGCATGGGCCGGGTCGGATGCATGCCGTGCATTAACTGCAACAAGGCGGAGTTGTTTGAGATTGCCCGCCGATTCCCGGCCGAAATAGAGCGAATCGCGAAGTGGGAACAACTCGTCAAAATGGCGAGCAAGCGTCAAGGAGCGTCGTTTTTCCCAACCGCAAACGGAACTGGAGACGGAATCCACGAAGTAGTGGAGTGGTCAAAAACGGCATACGGCGGGCAGCAATACGACCTCATAAAAGCGCTGGAATGGGAAGATGTGCCGCTCTGCTCCAGTGTGTACGGACTATGCGAATGAATTTTTATGGTCACTGCAGCGTCATAAGGAGTGATGAGAGGGATCTAACCCTCCCATAACATCCAATAGACCAGGAATTTGAGCAAAGAAAAAGCCACCCCCAAAAAACTGATTGAGGTGGCAAATTGAATCATCAAATCCGTAATCAATTCTCCTGCTACGTCTTTTCTGATTAATAAATCAAGTAGCAACAATTTAAGTTTTGTTTTCATAGACATCTCCCTTTCGACTTGGTTTCGTGAATTGAAATGCAACTCCCTAACTACCAAAGTCAATTGCAGAGAGATAATTCTATCGAATTGGCAACTTCAACTAATAAGGGCCTGGTGAAGTGTTGTGGATCCGGTGGAGGCAGCCCAGATTGGACAACTCTTTATTAGCTCTACGAGCTGCTAGAAAGAAGTAGCCTCCCGAGAAGTCCGAGAGGCTACGAGATCTTAGATTCCAAAGAAGTAATTAAGCAGGAAGTCTAGGATCCTCTCGATTGCATAAAAAAATAAAAACTGAACAAGCTTCGCAATAATTTTCCTAACAAGTTTCGCGCTAATTTTGCTAACAAATTTCATAACACTGCTTACTTTTTTCTTATACATGGAAATCTCCCTTTCTCTGTGGATTCCCTGTCTTAATTGTGTCGCTTGAAAAAAGTAAGGTTTGTAGTATGAAGTGACTTTTTGGGATAGAAAGTCGAGATTGAATTACATCTTTGCGAGATATGAGTGTGAGATAAGAGTTGTGAGATAAGAACTGCGGGATATGAATTGTGGGATAAGAGTTCGTAAATAGAGATCACGGAGGTAGAAAGATGATCAAATTAAACGTTCTTTTTAAGAAAATGCAGAAGGATGACAAGAAAGAAGTTTTGGTATTCCAAGTGCAAGGGGACGAGTTACCGCAGGCACAAAAACTCGTTGAGATGGCGGGCGGAATCGTGGTTCTCTCCGTGCAGGCTGCCAGCTTCAAAACCGGCGAGATTCAGGCCGAGTTCGCGACGCTGCAGCGGGATTCAAAGAAAACTGCCCTGAAATTCAATATCAAGGGCGACAACGAAAAGGCGTCAGTCGAGTTGTACCGCCTGGCCGGGATGAACGTCGAGCTATCCCTGCAGTCATCCCAGATGTCGATCGATGAATTCTACGACGACGATCACGAAGGAGTACAATACACGGTCAATCCGGATGGCACCGTTGAAGTGGACCAGGGCCAGATGACTTTGGAAGAAGCGGCAGCGGCAGCTGCTGCGGAGGAAGCCCAAGAGCAGGCAGAAGTACAGGATCACGAGCAGGGGGAGACGTCCGACAAAGTAGCTGACATCGCCAAGGAGCGCAAGCGCCGCGGCCGGCCACGCAAGCAGGATAAAGACGAGAAGCAGGAAGAGCAGCTGGCAGCAGCTCCAGACGATGAGCTCCCGCCGCTCGCAAGCGATGACGATCTGCCGTTCTAATGACAGCACCGCGCCCGGTTCGCCGGGGCAATTCAAATACAGTGAGGTGAGAGCATGTCAGATAAAAAGAAGCGTGCTGCATTAGAAGCCCTTTTTTCTCGGTATCGATTATTCAAACGCTTGGAACGAATGGGTTCTGTTACCCCAGAAACGAAAATAACACCATCCTATGAACCGAGGTACCACGGGAATACAAACGCCATAAGTAAGCCTGTAGAAGATGCAGTTTTACGGGATGTGGAGATTGTGGAACAGCGAAAAAAACTTATTATAGCGGTAGAAAAGGCAGTTGGGATGTTGGATGAGCCTGAAAGAGAAATAATTGATATGCGATATATGCACAAGGACTATATATGTGATTATCACGTATATGACCAACTTGGTATTGGGAATCCGACTTACCGTAGACGAAGGGATGCCGCGGTAGAGAAGCTATTTATTTGGATGGAAGACGTCATAAAGGACAAGAAATACTCAATATAATGCAGCGAGGTGAGAGTGATGGAGGAACCTATTCTGAAGCTTCAAGGCGAATACGGCACGATCTGCATCAGCATTGGCGATGAAGACCCAGAGAAGGTAATGGATGACATCCACTCCGCTTGTGCCGCAGCAATATTAGTCGGATTTTCAAAACATCAGAAGCAGAAATTAAATGGAGCCGCTGTTTAGCGGCTCTTTTTGTTCGTTATACAGAGTTCTTATTTCTAGGTAATCATATATCCACAAATGAATTCCAGGAGGTCGGGACAAAGCTCTGCGCCGCCAGATGGAAAATCAAATCCGGCTTTTCCTGCGTCAGCAGCGTTTCGACCGAGAACGGATCGCGCAGCTCGCACTCGACCAGATGAATCATGGATTCGATATGGCGGATATGCTCCATCCGGCTCCGGTTGCGGATCGTTCCGACGACCTCAACGCCCCGATCCAGCAAATATTCCGCCATATGGCTTCCGACAAACCCGGAGACACCGGTAACCAGCGCCTTCATGTAAGGGAATCACCTCTCTCATATAGTTGCGGCATGGGGGCGGAGAATACTGGCTCCGCTCGCCCGGCACATACCTAATCATCAGATGCCACATTTTATGGGATTCACCTATAAAAGGCCACGGCATTCGTACCGGTTTCTGATTTTTTGGCCTAGAGGGCTGCGTCATGCTCCCGCTCAATGTCATTCGCGTCGCCGTCAGGAAGGAACTTCGCGACATCAAGCGGAATGCCATGCCGCATGCAGTAGCTCTCCTTCGTGTCGCCGGGCAGCGCCTCGGTGCTGTCCAGGAGCAGCCGGAGCGCGAACTCGTTCGCCTGCCGCTCGAATTTGCCGACGGAGAACAGCGTGTTCCGCTCGATGAAGAAATGGCCGGTTCCCGTATGGAGCCGGTCGTGGGCAAGCTCATGCGCGCAGACGAAGCGCTGCCACTCGAACGGCAGATCGGTATTGATCACGATATAGCGTCGGCGCAGCTTGCGGTAATAGAAGCCGCGCGTCGAATTGCCGAGCCGCGCCTGCTTGACGATTATGTTCAGCCGCTGCGCCAGTTGAAAAGGACAGTTCGTTTTGTATTTCCGAATCAGCTTGCTTACGATGTTCTCAACATCCATGCCATGCACCCCGCGGTTTCAAGGTTCGAATGTTCATTCCGTTCGCTTCGGCTTCCGTTTGTTCCTCTTCTTCGCATCCCAGAACAAGGCTTCCAGCACTTGAATGACCCGTTCGCGGTCGTCTTCGTCCATCGGCACGCCATCGAACATCACCTCCGGATCTTCCTCCAGCATTTTGCGGAAATCGCGTTTATCCTTGGCAGTGGCCCATTCCGGTATCGTGCCCGCCGCATGCAGCGCGAGCGGGTTGTCCGTCCGCCCGAGCAGATAGTCGGCAGAGGTGTGCAGCATATCGGCCAGGCGACCGATAATATCGCTCGGCGGCGTCGTGCGTCCCGCTTCATAATTGGCCACATTGGCGCGCTTCATGCCGAGCGCATGGGCGACGTCATCCTGGGAGAGGCCGTGCTTCAAGCGGAGCTGCTTGATTCGTGAACCCATCACTTCTCTGTTCTTGCCAGTCATCGTTATCACCCTCGTCCTTTAATATATGAGCATCAATTCATTATTGACGCTCACTTCGGCGGTATGGTATGCTTGCAGTATAACATTGCGAACGTTTGTTCTCAATAGCTTGATTCATGTTGCTGAAAATAAATTTCTTTTAGTATAAACCGTTATTGTAAATAACGAAAGAGGTCTTTTTCAGAGGTTGAGGGGATTTGGGATGGTTTGTTTAGACAGGCAGCATGAACCCTCGTTATTTTCTGATTGTTGTTTTTAATAACTTTTTAAAGTTTTTTTATATTTCTTTTATATTATAAATAACGTATTGGGGAGTGGTTCAGGATGTTGGCAACCATTAATCGGGCAGAGACGCGCAAGCGGGTAGAATCGGTGTTGGCTGTGGCGAAGCTGTACCGCAAAGCCGGAGCGGTTCGGTGGGAGATGCGGACGACGCTGGCTTATATTCCCCGTTATCACGGCGCGACGCACAAGGTCGGGAAGCCGGTCGAGGAAGTCGCCGTCCACAACCTGGAGCGGGAGCAATACATGAAGACTGTCCATGATAATGTAACGAAAGCGATTGAACATTTAGGCGAGGCGGAGCGGGGCGTGATCGAGCGCTGTTATCTCAGCCCGCAGAACAGCACGCCGGATTATTTGCTCTGCCATGAAATGAACGTAAGCGAGCGCACTTTCCGCCGCATAAAGGCGCGCGGGGTAATGGAACTGGCCTTCCTGCTCGGGCTGGAAGTGTATGCGGAGTAGCGGCAAGAAGGCGTGTTATCAAGAAGCAGTATATAATTGATCTCTCCGGTCGTTAGATTGAACCGACGCTCGTTGCGGACTCCGTTACGGGCGTTTTTTATCGGCATGAATGAGTTGGTGCAATGAAACTCCCTGAGCTGGAAGTGAACGACTGTTTGGAATCTGCCAACATGCCGTGGCACCGGCCATTCTGTCGCTGGCCTGCCGCTTGTCCGCTCGTTGGCCGGATGGTGGCACGCAGACGGGCGGCTTCCGGTGATAAGATAATAGCGTGAAGTGGTGTGCCATTGGACCCGCGGCTAACGCGGGACGGGGGCAAGCCATGAATAGAGACCATTCGGTTAAGAGTGCCGGATGGTCTTTGTTTTGGCGAAGATGCAGTGGCTGCTTTACGGGAAACGTACGCCGGAAGACAAAGGGGGAGAAAACGTGCACAGTGCCGAGATTCGGGCAGGCGTGATCCGGCGGCTTGGGGAGATTTTCCCCGGTATGCCGGTGCTGGATGCCGAAGGGGCAGCGGATGCGACGGCGCCGTATTGCGCCGTCCGTATTCGAAGCGGCAGCAGGCAGCGCACAGGGGAGCGCCGCTATGCGGCAGCGTGGCAGGTGGAGGTCGACTACGTGCCGGGAGAGGCCGGAGAGCGGCCGCATCCCGACGAGGTCGCCGATGCGTTGTATGATGCGCTGGAGCTCGTCGATTTCGGGACGATGCGCTGCCGCGGCGCCGAGATGGGCCACGAGTACCCGGATCATCTACTGCGCTTCCGGGTGCAGTATGCGCTCACGCTGCTGCGGGATCGGGAGCCGGGCAGCAAGATGGAAGCAATGAAGCAGGAGGGGCGGATTCAAGATGAGCATTGATGGGCAAGAGACGGCTTACACGAAGGCGCAATGGCTGGAAGCGAAGGCGGACAGCGGACGGGAGCGGGACATGCTGCATGCGCTGCTCCGCGAGGACGGCATGTATACGAAGGCGCAGGTTGCTGCGCTGTTGCAACAATTTATGATTCAGGAGGTATTGTGATGGCTGGAGGAACATGGATGACGCAGAACAAAGTAAGACCGGGCGTATATGTGCGCTTCGATTCGGAAGCGGGCCCGATGGGGACGATGGGAGAGCGCGGGGTTGTGGCTCTGCCCCTGAAGCTGAGCTGGGGACCAGCCCGTCAGGTGCTGGAACTGCCGGCCGGGGAAGCGACTTTCGAGCTTCTCGGTTATGAGGTTACCGACAAGGCGCTGCTGCTGGTGCGTGAGGCCTTCAAGCGGGCCAAGACGGTGCTGTTGTACCGGTTGAACGAAGGCACCAAGGCGCAGGCAACGCATAAAGAATGGAAGGCGTTTGCCCGCTGCGGCGGCGTTCGCGGGAACGACATCGTACTCGTCGTGCGTCCGAACGTCCTTGACGATACGAAGATGGATGTCATTACAAAGGTCGCGGGTCGCGAGGTTGATCTTCAGACCGTCGCCCAGGCAGAGGAACTCAAGGCCAACGCTTGGGTGGAATTCGAAGGCAGCGGCTCGCTGGAGGCGATCGCGGGCTTGCCGCTGACTGGGGGCGAGGACGGCGCGGCGACAAATGAAGACCATATGAACTTCCTTGATGCGCTGGCGGTGCAGGATTTCCATACGGTGGCCCTGCCGTCGGAGGACAAGACGCTCGCTTCTGTCTATACCGCCTTCATCAAGCGGATGCGCGAGGAAGAAGGGAAAAAGATACAGGCGGTGCTGCCTAACTATCCGCTGGCAGACAGCGAAGGCGTCATCAGCGTGAAGAACGGAGTCAAGCTGGCGGACGGCACCGTGCTCGGCTCAGCCGAAGCGTGCGTGTGGGTGGCTGCCGCTACGGCTGCGGCGGCAATGAATGAGTCGCTCACCTATTCGACTTATGAAGATGCGATCGACGCGGATGTGCGGCTGACGAACCGCCAGGTCGAAGCCGCGCTGGAGGCGGGCGAATTCGTATTTGTCCATCAACGGGGGCGTGCGGTCGTCGAGCAGGACATCAACAGCTTTACGTCTCATACTCCGGATAAGGGCCGCGTTTTCTCCAAAAACCGGGTCGTTCGGGTGCTTGACGGCATTGCCAACGATATGAAGCAATTGTTCGAGACGTCCTATGTCGGCAAAGTAAACAACAATGGCGACGGCCGCCAGCTGTTCCGCGGCGAATGCATCGCTTACCTTGATCAGCTCGTGCGCTTGTCCGCGATTCAGCCATTTGATGCGCAGACCGATGTACAGGTCACGCCTGGCGATACGAGCGACAGTATCGTTATTCAGTTAGCGGTGCAGCCCGTTGACGCCGTAGAGAAAATTTATATGAAAGTGAAGGTGAAGTAACATGGCATTGTTGCAGGCAAAGGATACGATTTCGGGCCGCGAAGGCCGGGCATTTGCCCAAATTGACGGTAAAAACGAGGAAATGTTCTATGTAAAGACGCTGGAGGCGAAGATCGAGAAGCAGAAAGCGGAAGTCAAGGTGCTCGGCAGCCGCAGCGTGCAGCATAAGGCAGCGGGCTGGACAGGAACCGGCAGCATGACGATCTACTATATGACGCCGCTTTTCCGCAATATGATGCTTGAATATATCAAGAATGGCAAAGACACGAACTTCATTATCCAGATTACAAATGAAGATCCGATGTCTTCGATTGGCACGCAGACGGTCTGCTTGAAGAACGTCAATCTGAACAGTGTCGTCATGGCGAAGCTGGATACGGAGAGCGACGTGCTGGAAGAGGAAGTCGAGTTTACGTTTGACGACGTTGATATTTTAAATAACTTCAATAGCATTTCATAATTATAAATAACATGCGAGGTGAAAGCAGCGATGAGTTCATTGCGATATTTTTTGGCCCAAAATGCGGAGGCGAATACGGAGACGGCTTATGTCGTCTCTGCCCGCTTCAAGGATGAACAGGGTGAGCCGGTGCCGTGGCAGCTTCGCAGCATCAGCGAGGTCGAGAACGAGCAGTGCCGCAAGGCCGCGACCAAACAGAAGAAGGGCAAGGGAGGCGCCGTGACGCCGGAGATTGATTTCAATGAATATACGGCGAAGCTGATCGTGGCGAGCGTCGTCTTTCCGGATCTGAAAAACTCGGAGCTCCAGCAATCGTATGGCGTCATGGGCGCGGAAGCGCTGCTTCGCAAGATGCTCCTGCCGGGAGAATATGCGGCGCTGCTGCAAGAGGTTCAGGAACTGAATGGCTTCAATCAGGACATGAACGAACTCATTGATGAAGTAAAAAACTAATCCGGGAGGGCGACGGGGAAGCGAACTATGCCTATTACGCCCTCCACAAGCTTCGCATTCTGCCGCATGAGCTGCTCGCTCTGCCCGAGCGCGAGCGGGCAGCCATCTATGCGATGATCGACATCCGCGTGGAGGAGGAACGCCGCGCGCAGCGCAAGATGAAGAAGCGGTAGAACAACCGCAGATGGCAGAGCCTTCTCTTTACCCAATGAGGAAGTAGAGGGGAAGGCTTGGCGTCTGCCGGGGAAAGGAGGAGAGTTCATGAACGAGAAACAGCTTATCATCTTCAAGCCGCCACAGCCGCCGGCCCCTGTCGTGCTCCCCCAGCGTGTCAACCGCATGCGTAACAATTGGAGCTTCGAATTCAACCCGATGCTGAAAATGATGGGGATGACGCATCTGAGAATCATGGCTTCGATTGATGAAGTCGTTAAGAAGTCATTTCATTCGATGACAGAGTCATGGAAGCAGCTTGCTGCGCACGCGGGCAAGGAATGGAGCGATGCGGCCCACAGCTTCACTAAAGCGGTTGAAGCAGCTGGCGCCTCCGCAGTGGAAGCAGGAGGGCCCACAGATGAGGAAGGCAAGGAACAGCAAAAGAAGAAGGGCAAGGAAGAAGAAAAGATAACGGTTGGGCAGAAAATGAAAAACGCGGCCCTTCCCTTATTGAACGCGCTCCAGACGATGGGCACCCAAGCGATTCAGAATGCGGCTGCGGCGGAAGATTTCCGTTCCCGCTACCAGGCTCAATATGGGAATGCGCAGCAGGGAGCGGCTGTTTTCGAAGCCATGAGGTCCCAAGCGCTCAAGTCGGGGCGAGATGTGAACCAGTCGTTGGAGTCGGGGCTTGTGCTGACGTCGATTTCGAAAAATGCCAATGACGTCACCAAAATGAATGAAATAGTACAGCGCCTGGCCGCCTTCCGGCCGAATGAAAATGCCGCCGGACTTGCAGGCTCGATGAAGGAGGCTTACTTCGGGAAGGCGGACGGCCTGCTTGGGCAGTTGAATCTGCCGATCAATGAGGAGCTTCAGAAAAAAATGGAGTCCTTCGGCCAGACCGGGAATCTGGACGGTTTCCTGGAAGCCTTCGATGAACTGATGACCAAGGCCGGGATGAGCCAGGAATCTCTTGCTCTTTTGATGGAAAGTCCAGTGAAGCAATGGGAGCTTGCCGTCAATCGCTTCCAGGGCATGCTGGCTTTGATGGGGGAAACGGCAATGACGGCGTTCGGTCCGGTGCTGCAATTATTGAATCAGGCATTTGAGGAAGGGCGGTTCAACGGCTTTTTCGAAGCGATTCATGGCGGATTAAGCTTGCTTGGATCCATCACGGAAACGGTCGTGGGCTTTCTGCTGGAAAACTGGAGCCTGGTCGAAAATGCCCTCGTTGCCATCGGCATCGTTGTTGCCACGGTCGCTGCGATCTGGCTCGTTCAGTGGCTGATTGCGGCTTGGCCGATTTTTGCGATTATAGGGGCGATTTTAATAATATTGGAAATATTGAATTATTTCGGTGTTTCTACAGGAACCATAATTGGTGCTATTATAGGCTACTTTTTTGCTCTCGGCGCATCAATCATGAATGTCATTGCCTTTGCATGGAATCGTATAGTGGCATTTGGGGAGTTCTTTGCAAATATATTCAAAAACCCCATTTATGCAGTAAAAAAACTATACTACGATTTGTTTAAAGACATTGTAGAGTTTTCTTTTAACGCGATTAATTCGATCATTCGCGGCATCAACAAGGTCATTACTTTTATAAATAAATTAACTGGCTCCACATTTGAGACAGTTAACGAGTGGAGCACGGATTGGGTAGAAAAAATGAAGCCCACAGCGGACGGGGATGATTTGGTTGATCTTTCAGACTACCGCATGGAGCAGACTAACATAGGGCTTGCTGAACATATTGCCTTTTAGGCCACAGAGGCTGACGGCACAGATTCAGCAGCAGTCTGAAAATCGGCAAAAAGAGAACGCGCAGCTTGCGTTCGAGATTCATAACAAGCAGTTGCAGGGCAATGACCGTTTCGCTTGTCTCTCGAAGGCGTGCTCGAATACGCCCCAGTCCGTAGGAGCGTTTGCCTTCTCCGAATTTTCCTTCGATTGCGTTACGCATTGAAGCATCCTGTCTGGCCTGGTTCCGATCGGGTTCCGCTTCTTTCTTCGGACGCCCTAAGTTTGGACCACTCAAACGGATTCCATGCTCCTTACAATAGCGAAGGTTCTCCCGATTTCGGTAGATTTGGTCGGCTAGAATGGCTTCCGGATAACACCCATATCGCTGGACGAACGACTCCACGGAAGCTTTCAGTGTCATGCTTTCGTTGAAGTTATCCCAGGACAGCTTCTCCATCCGAGCGTAACCGTCCACCAGACTGATCGCCAGCTTTGCTCCAAACTCGACGGGAGCATTCACTTTCCCGCGGACAATCGGCCGTACATGCGGTTGGGAAAGACTGACGATTCGATCTTCCACCGAGTGTGTCCGTTTGTCGTACATCTCTTGCTGTTGACGATACAGCTCGGAAATGACGAGCAATTGCCGATACTGCTGCGAACCCAGTTGATTCAAGCTGCTTTTCGCTGCCAGCATTTCGATGATGCCAAGATTACGCGAAACATAACGAAGCTGTTTGCCAACCGCTTTCCGGATGGCTTTGGCACCCGTTCGCCGTTTCTTGGCGATCTCGAGGTAGCGTTTGCGGGCGGTTTGACGATACGTTCTCGGTTTCTTGGCCTTCCCGACGAAAGGCTCGTGCAGAACATCGATGATCGCTTCGAGTTTTTCCCGCGCCTCGTTCAATAATTTCAAATCGGTCGGATACGAGATGTCGGCCGGTGCGCAGGTCGCGTCGAGCATCAAGGTGCCTTTGTTGCATGGTTTCTCTTTGCTTTTGCCGTCTTCATTAACGGATGTTCCATCAGAGCCATGGCCGCTGCCTGGAGGATCTTGAGGATCGCTCTTGTTTTGTTCCTGCTTCTTTCGCTCTGCGTCCTCTTCCAAAATCCAATCGTTGATTTGTCCAATGACATCCGCACCCAATCGCTTGCGGAAATGGGTCAACAGCGAGTGATGGAACGGAGGCTTATCTTGGAACGCCGCAGCCCAAGGAAGTACTGGTAGTACGGATTTTCGGCGATCTGCTGGACCGTCTCTCGATCATCGAGCTGCATACGTTCCTGAATGTACAGCGCTCCCAAAGCCATACGAACAGACAAAGGGATCTGACCGCGCATTGATTTCTTGAACGACTTCGCGTAGAATTCTTCTGCCCGCCACCACGGGATGATAGCGGCCAGTTGAACCCAACGGTTCTCCTTATTTAATTTACCGCCAAACGGCAAGTAGAAATCTTCGAACAACTGAAGCTGGCTTTCGGTTCTACGATACATGTCGGCTCACTCCACGTGCACGATTTTTTGCAAGAAATTCGCATTTTCCTTGCATTTTATTTCGAGTTAGAGTCCAGAAATCCTTGTAAAACCTTTGAAAAATGATTGTTCAGCAAGCCCTAACATAGCGGATGCGTTTCAAAAGGGTCAGGATTTCATAACTAAAAATAGTGGCTTCACAAGCGATTTGATGAAGAAGGCAGCCGATCCCGGCCCAACAGGAACAGACCAGTTCAAGCCGATCAGCACGGGCATGAATGCGCCGCAAATCTCGAAGGTAGGAGAAGTCGGCAAAATCGGCAAGGTTGAAGGCGAGGTCGACATTTCCGATGAGAAGCTGATGATGATGCGGGAGCTGGCGGAAATGGACAGCATTCAGAACTTCGTGACGCTGACCCCGACGGTGCAGGTTTCCACGGGCGACATCCACCAAGGCTTTGACTTCGATACGCTCATCAACCGGATCGAACAGAAGCTGGAGGAAGAGTTCGTCTCTACGGCGGAAGGGGTGTACGGCTGATGAATGAGTACCGCATTTTTCTGAGCATCAACAATCAGGAGCAGGTGATGGAGCTGCCCGTCAACCCGCCGCAGCTTCAGGTAAGCGAATCCGGGAATCTGTCCTCGTTCGACATTATCGGACTGGGCGAGGTGAACGCGATTCAGCCGATGAAGCTGGCCGAGCTGCAATTCAGCAGCCTGTTCCCCGCAGGGCCGGCCCCATATGTTCATGTCCCTCCTGAGCGGCTGCTCCAGCCGAAGGACTATGTCGAGATGCTGCGCGGCTGGATGAAGCGGCAGCGCCCGATCCGGTTCGTGCTGACCTCGCCTTCCATGCGCATCAATCTGGCGATGGTCATCGAGAAGTTCACATGGTCGGAGTCGTCCGGCAGTGTCGGGGATATCGATTATGAGCTCGGTTTGAAGGAATATCGCTTTTTCCATGCGCATAAAATGACGAAGTCCGCGAATACGAACAGCATCGTCACGATCCAGAAGGCCCCTCCGGAGCGGCCGGATGAACGCATGATTCCTTCCACCTATACGCTTGGCCCCGGCGAATCGCTATGGGCGGTAGCCAAACGATTTTTCAATGATGAGAGCAAGGCTGTTGAGATTCAGCGCCTGAACGGCCTTCGGAGCGATGAAGTCAAGGATCTGGAACAAGGCCGGAAGCTGCGGCTGCGGTAGGAGGTGCAGGCATGATCGAAGTCATTATTGATAACCGCAATAAGACGATGTGGGATATTTCCGAGCTGGTTACCGATATGACCTGGTCGACGTCCCGTTCCGGCAAGCCGGCTAAGATGTCCTTGACTTATGTATCCGGAGCGCTGTTCCAGAGCCGGAAATTTACTGTCAACAATGGCGATGTCGTGCGGGTGAGGATCGACGGCAAGCCGGTGTTTTACGGATATGTGTTCACCATCGAGACCGGTGAGGACGATAAGGTGAAGCTGACCGCCTATGACCAGATCCGGTACTTGCTAACGAACGATACGTATGTGCTCGAAAATGTGACGGCCACGGATCTCATCAAGCGAATAGCGAAGGACTGCGAACTGAAGATCGGCGATCTGGCCGACACGAAGCATGTCATTCCCCTCGTGATGGAGGATAACAAGAAGCTGCTCGATATTATCTGCCGCGCGCTGGACAAGACGCTGATTGCGACGCGCAATATTTTCATATTTTATGACGACTTCGGCAAGCTGACGCTGCGGGATGCGAAAACGTGGACAACCGATATCATTATCGGCGAAGAAAGCCAGATGCGGGGATTCTCGCACAAGCGGTCGATTGACGATGAGACCTACAACCGCGTGAAGCTGTTCCGCGACAACAAGGCGTCGGGCAAGCGCGAGACGTTCATTATACAAGACAGCGCGAACATCGCGAGATGGGGAAGGCTGCAGTTGTCCGACAAACTCGAAGAGGGCATGAATGACGCCCAAATCAAGGAGCTTCTCGCATCCTATATGAAGCTTCACAACCGCGAGAAAAAAACATTAAAAGTAGACGCCGTAGGGGATGTGCGCATTCGGGCCGGAATGTACATCCCTCTTTATTTGCCCGAACAACAGATTCAGCAATATATGCTCATCGATGAATGCTCCCACGACTGGGACGGTTCGGGACATAAAATGTCACTAACATTGAAGGTGATCTAGATATGGGGATGCTGGATATTATCAAAAAAGCCGGAGTGGGCGCCGTCGAGGCTTCCAGTCCGGTCTCGCTGCTGTTCGGCGAGGTGCTGAGCGCCGCTCCGCTCCGCATTCAGGTGGATCAGCGGTTTACGCTTCCCGCCAGCGCCATCGCCTTAACCGAGCAGTTGACCGAGTATAAGGTAAGGATCGGCACGGAGGAGGCCGTCATCCGGCATGGGTTGAAGGCCGGTGACAAGGTGCTGCTCGCCCGCGCGCAAGGCGGCCAGATGTATATTGCCATCGACAGGGTGGTGGGCATGTGATTCCACAAGTGCTGTTGGATATGGAAGATACTTTTGAGGTTGCCGAGGCCAGCCAGCCGACACGGACGTACCGAATTGATCGCGGAGCGGGCAGGGTTGCAGGCATAACTGATGGCCTGGATGCGATGAAGCAGGCGATCGACAAGCTGCTGCAGACGGAACGGTATGAGCATCTCATCTATAGTCCGAATTACGGAACCGAGCTGAGAGCGAATCTTGGATATGGCGCGGGCTTCGTTCAATCTGAATTAGAACGGGCGATTACCGAAGCGCTGATGCAGGATGACCGGGTGCGGAGCGTGACCGCATTCGAATTCCAATCGGCGGAGGATGCCATGCTGGTCAGCTTCATGGTGGAGACGACGGAAGGGACGGTGCAGACGATGAAGGAGGTGACCGTCAATGGATAATGGAGTTGGAGGACAAGCGCGCTTGCAGGACACCCCGCGCTATGAGGATATTTTGGCGCGCATGCTGGAGCGGGTTCCCAATGAGGTGGACAAGCGGGAAGGCAGCATCATCTACGATGCGCTCGCGCCGGTCGCGGCCGAAATGGCGCAGTGGTATCAAGAGATGAGCCTGAACCGTGAGCTATCCTATGCCGATACGGCTACAGGCGCTTATCTGGAGCGCCGCACGGCTGAGTTCGGCGTGCGCCGCTTGCCCGCTGTCGCCGCCAAGCGGCGAGGGAGATTTTACGCTGCGGACGGCTCGCCGAAGAGCGTGCCGATCGGCAGCCGTTTTGCGATCGAAGATTTGACATGGCGGGTAACGGCATCGCTGACCCCTGGGGAAAGAGAGCTGACTTGCGAGACGGAGGGAGCGGACGGCAACCGGCTCTATGGGGAACTGACGCCGATCGACTATATCGCCGGGTTGGCCCGGGCGGAATTGGGGGACATTCTCGTTCCCGGGGAGGACACGGAATCCGATGACGCGCTGCGCGCTCGCTATCTTGAAGCGATGAACGAGCAGCCGTTCGGAGGCAATGTGTCCGACTATCGAACGAAGCTCACCGTGATGCCGGGCGTAGGCGGAGTGAAGGTATTCCCGGCCTGGCAAGGGGGCGGAACCGTCAAGTGTACGCTCATCTCCTCAGATTATCAAGTTCCGTCGGCGGAGCTGATTGCCGAGGTTCAGGAACAGACTGATCCGAAGGCGGCTGCCGGACTGGGCGGAGGCTTCGCTCCCATCGGGCATCAGGTAACGATCGCGGCTGTGCGTCCCGTGGAGGTGCAGGTCGAGACGACGCTGCAGCTCGACAAGGGAATGACGCTTGGCCAAGTGCAGGGCGACGTCGAACAGGTGCTGCAGCAATATATGCATCTGCTGCGGGAGTCGTGGAAGGACCAGGAGAAGCTGATCGTGCGCATCAGCCAGATGGAAGCCCGGATACTCACTGTGCCGGGGGTTGCGGATGTGAGCGGCACGACGCTGAACGGAACCGCGGCCAATCTGGAGCTCGCCGAGGAGGAAGTGCCTGTGCTGCGGGAGGTGAAGCTCCATGGAGCGTAACTATTGCTCCTATTTGCCTCCCTATTATGAGGGCATTCGCGAATTCGAATGGCTGGGAGAGACCGTCGATTCGGAGCTTAAGGGCGTAGCGGCAGGGGCCGAGAAATGGCTGAACGATCAATTTGTGCTTACGGCCAGCGAGGCATCACTGAAGCGGAGGGAAGAACAACTCGGCATCCAGGCTGACCCGGCACAGGAATCGTTGGATTTCCGGAAAAAACGGGTCATGAACCGTTACTCCACCAAGCCGCCGTTCACGGTGCGGTACTTGCAGGAGCGGCTCGACTTCCTGCTTGGCGTTGACCGGGCCAAGGTGGAGCTCGACGTCGGCCGCTTCGAGCTTACCGTTCGGGCGAAGCTGACCGACGCGGCGATTTTCAAGGAAGTGGAGCATACGGTGCGCTTCATGAAGCCGGCCAATCTCTTGTATCGGCAGGCTACATCCTTGTCGGAGCGGATCGAGGTTCAGGAGCATTTGAGCCGTACCCCGCTTAACCGCCGGACGAAGCTGTCGACGGGCTGGAGACTGGGACGGACGCCGTTTGCCGAACGGGGACAGGAGGTCGTATTGAAATGATTAGTTCTATTTTATTGCAGGAAATGGCGCAGCACGTCAACCGTAGAATCGCCAAGGTCGTGCTGAACCAATCCGTGGAAATTACGGATTTTCAGATCAAGGATGTATCGGAGCAGGAAGTGCTGATGGAATACATCATCCCTGCCAGCGCGGCGGAGACCGTGACGCTGATTGAACTGCAGGATGAAGCCGGAACGGTTCTGACCTCGAATCCGGTATACATTCCGCTTACAACCGATACGCTCATCAAGCATCCAATCGCAATCAAGGAGGTGGCCTAGATGCCATACGAGGCAAAGACCGACTGGAAATACGACGACCTCGTCACCGAGAAGGACATGAACCGCATCGAGCAGGGCCTGAAGGACGCCCATGTTCCTGCCTACCAGCCGCTAACGCTAAACCCCGGCCTCCAGGTGGTAGAGGTCGAGAACGACACGCCGTTCCGGATGGGGGAGGTGAAGGGGCGGACGTTGGTGAATTTGTTGGGGCGTGCTGGAGGATGCGAAGATGTGAGTCTCTGGGCTGATTCTTTTACATCTCATATTCTTGATTCGACAAATAAAACATCGGGATTATTTGGGATGAAGGTTTCATTTACTGGGGTTACCGGCTCTGGACTTGTCCATATTCAAAAAATTTCACTTAAAGCTGGTAAGTATTATGTGGCATTGGTTGATTTGAAAAACAGCAATGCTGCCGAGCTCTGTTTGAATTTTAATCATATCAATAGTACATTGGCTACCGATGTCTCGAAGTTTACTCCGGTTCATATTCGTTTATCACCTTCTGAAGATATAACATCTAATTTTCATGTCCTTATTACCGGAGAAACAAATTGTTACGGATATATGGATTCTGCGCGACTCTACGAAATTACCGAAGCTGAGTATAACGCAATCGGAAGCATGACACCTGAACAGGTTGCGGAGCGGTATCCATATGTTGACTCTATGACAAATATCAAGAACCCGTATGCGATTGTAACGGCTGGGAATTTGCTACCGCCATTTTATGATGGCTGGTATTCCCCGCCTTCATTTGTGATAACAGGGCCTTACACAGCATTGATTAAAGCTGCAGGCAATTATGAATCAACTTACAAAGAGATGACGTTGTTACCAAATACTGATTATACATTCTCTGCAGAGCATAATGGATGGATAGGTGTATTCCTGCCTGATTCAAAGACCGCTGTAGCTCCATACACGCGCGAAGAGACAGTCACGTTTAATTCTGGAAGTAATACGGTCGTACGATTCTTTTTCAGTAATGTCTTGCTAGGTCCCGGAATGTATACATTCCGCAACCCAATACTCACCGTCGGTCGTGAAACGAAGAACTTCGTTCCGCAGCAACGTTCAATGCTCGCTTTCGAAACGGAACTAGTAGCGAATCCAATAGATGGCAGCAATCCCGACACCCTCTATATAGGAGACGATGGGCTGCCATATGTGTTGGAGAAGTGGGGAAGGGTTACTTTGGATTTAATCGAAGGAGTTTCTTCTTTTCTCTCAGGCGTGGGACATAGAACTGTTGTGTGTATTCTCAAAGATATTGCTGTAAAAGATGAGGGAATCCTTGTTAAATACGATGGAAAAATGCTTTCTCGCACTGTTTATGGTCAACCAGCTACTGATGCTGACCAATTCGTAGTAGGTACATCTGATGTTCATATGCAAATATCTCATACAGACAGCGGATGGGGGCCGGATTACTCTCCAACAGTTGACGAGATAAAGGCATATTTCTTGGGATGGAAGATGGGCATAGTAGGGCAACCCCGCACAGTTCTCTACAATGGAGAAGGAGGGAAAGTGTGGTACAAAATCTCTATGTGTACCGTCAATGCGTCACATAGCTTAAGTAGGGAGGATTGGGTTGAATATAATACGCCAACATATCCAGCCGGAGTGGACTCAGTCGGCACTTTTAATCACCCCTATCGTCTCCAATACCTAAAGGCCCAGCCAACTGTCGAACCTGTCTACAACTACGAAATGGGCGCAACGTTGTGTGCTGGCTCGAACATGGTCGAGGTCGGCAGCGGTATTGTGCTGAGAGAACGGGCGAATCCTGCTTATATATCAGGCTATGGTTGGTATGTTGCGGATAAAACGAGACCCGAAAGTTGTTTAAGATACTCACCAAAACATATTTACTATATGTACCGTAACAAGAACTTTGATCCGTCTTGGGAGAAACTAGCGAACTCCAATTCACAAGGATTTGAAAAAGTAAAAATTCCAGAGGAACGTAAGACGCAGTTTGACCCAACTGCGATTTACTTTGCTACTTACACAATGTTAGACCCGACACTACCTTCAACTATACCGGGCACCATCGCCAAGAATCTGCCTGGTACTGTATCTGATTTGGTACAAGATGTAGGTTCGATTGACCAGCGGCTATCAGTGGTAGAAACTTTAGATATAAGGGAAAGAGACACCGGATGGATATTTGTAACTCCTCTCAATGGTTGGGTACACTACCCAAAAAAGAAATGCTGTTTTAGAGTGGTGGGTAACAAACTTTATCTTAGAGGTTTGCTACAGGACGGGACGGCAACAAAGACTACAATGTTCTCCCTCCCAATTAACACCTCGGAAGGGGTTTGGGAGAAAGTGGCAACATGGAGTGGAAGTGATAATGTGAATAATATCCAGGTAAATCTGACACCAAACGGCAACATGAATATAAATGCAGGCTCCGCCTTAAAATATGTTAGTTTTGACGGCCTTGTAATCGAGTATGACAGATTGGAGGTGTTGTAATGTTCTCTTCAAGTATTGTAGACATCGATGGCAAGTTCTTACGTGCGACGATGTTTGCTAACGGGGATATGGTTTCTGAAAGATATGAGGGTGAAGAACTCATAGGTTATACCATATCCATAACAATGCCAGATGGACTGTATCAGCCTATATTTGATGTCGATGGCTACAGGGAGGAGCAGAAGGCATATGAGGCCGCATACTCCGAATACATGGCTGCCCTGGCCGAGCATTACCCAGAAAGCGACAAGCCGCATCCCGTTCCGCCACAACCTGTGGATGGGCCGAGCTACTGGAAGCATGGCCTCACGCAGGAGGAAATCGACGCGCTAAATCCGGAGAGGCAACCGAGTGAATTAGAGTTGTTACAGAAGGAAAACGCAAGACTGCTCCTTCAAATGGCTGAGATGGAAACCCGCGGTGAACAGCAGGCGATGGATACGGCGGCGTTACTCCTGCAAAATGCTGAATTTGAAGCGAAGAATCGGCAAATAACGCAGAACCATGAGGTGTTGGTGCAGAAATTGACGGAGAAAGGAGTACTTTAACTATGGATTGGTTTATAACGATTAAGCGGTACTACGACATGAGAATTTATAAATTGGATCCGAATGACCCGATGTATGTCGGGAAGTTCTGCGAGTTCGGCAAGATAACACAGGAGCAGTATGAGGCGATTACCGGGGAACCTTATAATACAAAATAAGCGCCTCACGCCCGAAGAGCCTGGCGTTATTATTTCGCCCCCGACCGATATCGGGGGCATTCCATTCCCCAAGACACAGCTCCTCAGGCAAGGTCTAATACGTACAACCTTATCCCCATACCTTAACACTCATTAACCATTAGTTTGAGTCAGTCCTGTGTTGAGGGTTGTTCATATGGCGGTGAAGACTTGCCCTACCATCAGGTCAGAAATCAGACTCTATTTGACTGTGGCTTACGTGACAGAACCCAAATGAATATCATACACATGCCCTTGTGAAGCCAGTTTGACTCTGACGGTGCTTTTGCCCTTGCTGCTGAATTGGTATTCGCCCAGTCTTTTATTGTACTCTTGCGAGTAGGATGAGATATCGACGCCCAGCACATCCTTGATTACGGGCTTGGTAGTGCTGGCAACCCGCTTCAATTTCCTAGGCTGGCGCAGCCAAAAGAATGCTGACGCCAAGAAGGGATGAGGGCAATTTCGTCGACTTATTCACAAGAGATTTCAAGTGATAATGTTTTCTACGCTTTTCATAAAAGTGTGTCTCTTTTCTGTGCTGCCTGCTTCGGTGTTGAGGGAACTGAAACATGTTCGTTAACGAGCGCATTCTCCCTTTCAAGCGAAGGAATCTCTCTCATCCGCTTAACACTAAGCCATGCTGATGTTCATGACACCGGATATCGGAGATACCGGCAAAATTGTATGCGCTTATATTGCGTATATTACACTTGGCATTTTGTATGCGGGAATCAACCTGCCGCTAACCTCGCTCTTGCCGAGTATGACGTCTATTCGCAGGAACGGACGGCTGTCAATTCCGTGAGGATGATTCTCGGCCAACTGGGAGGGCTTGTTGTCAGCATCGGCACGCTGCCGTTGGTAGCCGGGCCAAGGCGATCAGCAGCTAGGGTTTTTGTGGACGATGATGATGCTCTTCGCCTCGGTTGCCGTCGTCTTGTTCTTCATCATGTTCGCGAATACGCGCGAGCGGGTGCAGACGGCCAATGGCAGCCAGGTCGTCCCGTTCAAGGAAAGTCTCAAGGCGTTGAAGGGCAATGTGCTATGGTGGCTGCTGCTCTTCCTGAACGTGTTCTTTTGGATCGCATTCACGAGCAAGGGGCGATCGACCGTCTTTTTCCTAGGGCGTGTACGCAAACTATCGAAATAGCCAAATATCTGGTAAACTTATCCTATGAGAAGACGATATGAGATACGAGATGACCAATGGGAACGACTCAAAGACCTCTTGCCACCGGAACGGAAACCACAGGGTGGACGTCCGGCAATCGATAACCGAAAAATGTTCAATGCCATGCTTTGGGTGATTCGTTCTGGTGCGCCTTGGCGAGACTTGCCAGAGCATTATGGCTCCTGGAGCAGTGTCTACAGTCGTTTCCGCCGCTGGGAGAAAGCAGGCATCTTTGATCGAATGCTAGACGTTCTGGCTGCCAATCCCGATGACGAAAGTGTTATGCTCGATGCTTCCATCGTTCGTGTTCACCAACACGGCGCGGGGGCAAAAGGGGGCAGCAATTCCAAGCCATCGGACGATCACGCGGAGGATTAACCAGCAAGATTCATGCCGTTGTAGACGGCCTTGGCAATCCGCTACGCTTCGAAGTAACCGCAGGCAACATCAATGATTGTGTAACGGGTTATGAGATCCTGCAAACCCAAGACATACAAGGTAAACATGTTTTGGCGGATCGCGGATACGATACCGATAAAATCATTGCGCTTTTGGAAGAGAAACTGGCCCATTCCGTCATTCCCAGTAAGAAGAATCGCACGATCCAACGTACAACCGACTGGTGGTTGTATAAAGAGCGTCATCTGGTCGAATGCCTGTTCAACAAACTCAAACATAATCGTCGGCTGGCAACTCGGTACGATAAATTGGCCTGTACTTTTGTTGCCTTCTTAAAGCTGGCCTCTTCCATGATCTGGTTGGCTTAAGGTTTGCATACACGCCCTAAAATACAATCTTGGCCGAGAAGATCTTGTTCCGCTCGTGAACAGCCTGAATGTGGTGCTGATGGCCGGCATCGCATTGATGCCGATGCTAGCTAAGCGGACCGGGAAGAGTAATACGGCCTTGCTTAGGATGGCGGTGGGTTGTTAGTCAACTGGCCATGTAAGGGCGGCGCTGGCAAGCTCGATCCCGCTGTTGGTCGGAGCAGTCGTGGCCGGCAAGGTCGGCCTCGGATTGACCGTATGATGCTGGCCGACACCGTTGCTTATGGGGAGTGGAGATCCGGCGTCAGGGCTCAAGGGCTGCTGACAGCCTCAAGCTCCTTCGGCGTCAAGGTTCAGCATGGGAATCGGCGGCGCCTTGGTCGCATGGGTTCTGGCGAGCGCCAATATGCGCCGAACCAGGAGCAGGCGGTATCCGGACTGGCAGCCATTCAGTTCAATTTCGTCTGGATCCCGTTTATCTGCTGATGTGTATCGGACTGCTACTGTTCTACCGGCTGGAAAATGTCGAGCAGCGCATGATCCAGGATCTCGAAGCAAAGCTTCGTCAAGGCGGGAAGGCGGCCATCCAAGCTTGACTGCAAGCGGCCAATGGGGACGTATGGCTCCGGATGGGACTATACTTGCCGATACCGATGCTCTCCCGTTGTTCGCGAAGGAACTCACAAAGCCCGCTCGAACGCCGATGCGTCCGAAGCGGGCTTCTGCCATTGCTTCGCCTATATCGTCTGCAGCACAAAATGCATAACAAACAGAAGCGAAATGATATAGAACAGGGGCTTGACTTGGCGCCCTTTGCCCACCGCCAGGTGGAACAGCGCATAGCTGATGAAGCCGATCGCGATTCCGTCCACGATGCTGTGCATCAGCGGAATGAACGCGATGATGAAGAAGGCGGGAAGGCCTTCCTCCAGCCGTTCGAAGGAAATATTCCGGACGGCGGGAATCATCAAGCCGCCAATGAAGATCAGGATCGGCGCTACCGCCGGATCCGGAACGAGCGTGATGACCGGCATCGCAATGAACGTCAACAGGAACAGCACTCCCGTGACGATCGAAGTCCAGCCTGTTCTTCCTCCGGACGAGATGCCGGCGGCCGCTTCCACGGTCGAGACCGTCGGACTTGTGCCGAAAATCCCGCTCAGGAAGACCGTGACCGCGTTGGCCTGAACGACGCGCTGGAAACGCTCCTGTCGGCCGCTCATATTCAACTGCGCGTTAATCAGTCCGACGCTCTCGAACACGATGACAAGCGTCAGCGAGAAGACCGCGACAATCAAGGTCGCGACGGGTAGGCCCTTCACGGTCAACTGCCCGAACACATCCCCATAGGTGGACCAGGAAAAGCCTCCGCCCCCGGCCGCCGCCTTCGTCGGCACGGCTCCGAACAGGTAGGAGAGCACGGTCCCACCGCTAATCGCCAGCAGCAGATTCCCCGGAACCTTCCGCATGTACAGAATGCATGTCAACGCCAAGGTCAACAGCGTAACCAGCACGCCCGGATCGGCAAAGGATTGCACCGCAATTATAGAGGAGCGATCCGAGACGATGACCCCGCCCTTTTGCAATCCGATGAGGACGAGCATGAGACCGATTCCGACCGAGATCGCTTCCTGCAATGAAGCGGGAATGGCCGTTCTCAGCTTCTCGACGAGCGAAGTCATGCTAATGGCAATGAAGCAAATGCCGGATATCGCGGTGACGGCCAGCGCCTGCTGCCACGTCAACCCCATGCCCTGAACGAGCGTGTACGTGAACATCGCGTTGATTCCCATCCCCGGCGCGATGATCAGGGGCGCTTTGCCCCACCAGCCCATAATGAAGCAGCCGATCGCGGACGCGAGCACGGTGGCGATAATACCGGCTTCCTGCGGAATCCCGGCATCCGCCAATATCGATGAATTGACAATAATAATATAGACAATCGCAAAAAAAGATACGATTCCCGCTAACAGCTCCCGCCGCCAATCGCTAGGATTCAGGCGGACAGCTGGATTAGGTGAAGCATTCTCCTTTGCATGCGATGGTCTCTCTCTTTCTTGGTGGACCAATCGAATACCTGCTTTCCATCGTAGCCCCTCACCCAACCCTTTCATTAATATGAAAGATAGACGGCATGAAAGCCGCTATTGCGCTTATTGTATCACATCCTGGAAGGAAATAAACAAGAGGAATTTCACTTCCTGATAAAAGGATAGTCTGCGGTCGATTGTCGCTGTTGTTTTCAGAGGAGGGGGGACGGTTTTTGAAACAAGGAAGGCGGCTGTTCCGCAGATCCTTAGCATCACTCTCCCGTCCGGTCAGAAGGGGATGCCTTCTCGGACCTGACGGACTGCAACAAAAACGAAGCTGGTACGTCTGTTGTTAAAGGAGGTGGATAATAATTGAAAAAATGGTTGGTTGCTATGGTTCTTTTTGCGTGTCTCGGATGTCAGCCCTTGAATGTGGAGCGATCGGCGAACTCGGGTACGGAGGGAGGCTCTTTTACAATGGAAAATAGGGAAGTAGAACTGTTCTCGGCGCATCTCTCCCTTCCGCAAAAAGTGGGAATCAACGAGGTCTTTACAATCAAAGCGGAATTAAAGCAAGAAGCGGAACAAAAACTCGCCATAACCAGTCGGGAGCAATTGTTTGTGTATACGATTAAGGATGGAACCGGGAAGGAGATCAACTCGTACGCGGTTACGGATGGGGGTAAGAATCGGAATTTGACTGGCAAAGCGTTTGTTTCAGAAAATTATACATACAAGATTCAGCATCCGGGTATGTATGAAGTCTCGGCGCTTGCTGAGTTTACGGTACATGTAGATGGGAAAAGCAAAATGTACTCCATTCACACTGCCTCGAAGAAAGTAGAAGTCACAGAATAGCCAGTTCATCTTCCTAGAAATCCTTCACGAACTGGCCAACCTTCCAAACTCCTCAGTTCGATTCAATGGCCGAATGGCTCCTTCCCGCTGTATAAGCCCCCATGACGGAAGCTGTGACAGGCTGCCGGGGATCATTCCGACAGCCTGCTGCCCCGCTTGCGCAGGCCCTATCCGCAGGCCCTATCTACACCGATATCGAATGCAGGGAAGCTTTGTTCCGGCTTCCGTGCAGCAGCTTCGCCTGGGCGGCGGCGATGCGGGCGAGCGGGACGCGGAACGTCGAGCAGCTTACATAATCGAGCCCCGTCGCATGGCAGAACAGGATCGAATCGCGCTCGCCGCCGTGCTCGCCGCAGATGCCGGTCTTGAGCTGCGGATTGGCGGCAAGGCCGCGCTCCACGGCCAGCTCAATCAACTGGCCGACGCCGGACGTGTCGAGCACCTGGAACGGGTTCGCCGCCAGCACGCGGCGGTCGACGTAGTGGGCGAGGAACTTGCCCTCCGCGTCGTCGCGGCTGCAGCCAAACGTCATTTGCGTCAGATCGTTCGTGCCGAACGAGAAGAAGTCGGCATGCTCCGCAATCTGGCCCGCCGTCAGCGCCGCGCGCGGCACCTCGATCATCGTGCCGATGCGGTATGCGCAGTTGCGCCGTTCCGGACCGAGCACCCGCTCCGCCGTGCGCTCGATCAGCTCGCGCAGCAGCTTCAGCTCGGCGGCGTGGCCGACCAGCGGCACCATGATGTCCGGCTGCACGCGCACGCCTTTCCGCAGCATGCGGGAGGCGGCGAGGAACAGCGCCTCCGTCTGCATCTCATAGATCTCCGGGAACAGAATGCCGAGCCGGCAACCGCGCTGGCCGAGCATCGGATTCAGCTCATGCAGCGAACGCACCTTGGCGATCAGGCGCTCCAGTTCTTTTCGTTCGCGGGCCGTTCCGGCTCCGGTCGCTTTCCATTCGGTCTGCCGGACGACAAGCTCCTCCAGATTCGGCAGGAACTCATGGAGCGGAGGGTCCAGCAGCCGAATCGTGACCGTATAACCGTCCATCGCCTCGAAAATGCCCTCAAAGTCCTCCTGCTGGAGCGGCAGCAGCCGCGCGAGCGCCTTCCGGCGCTCCGCCTCCGATTCGGCCAGAATCATCTCCTGGACGATGCGAAGCCGATCCGCGGACATGAACATATGCTCGGTCCGGCAGAGGCCGACGCCTTCGGCCCCGAGCGCACGCGCCTTGGCGGCGTCCCCGGGCGTATCCGCGTTCGCATAGACGCCCAGCTCGCGTTCGCGGTCGGCCCATTCCAGCACCTGCTGGAATTCATCCGACATCTCCGCGTCGACGACCGGCACGGCTCCGGCAATGACGCGTCCTGTCGCGCCGTCGATCGACAGCAGGTCGCCTTCGCGGAAGGTGCGAGCGCCAATGGCGATTTGCTTCTTGGCGAAGTCGAAGCTGACCTCCTCGCAACCTGTGACGCAGGGTTTCCCCATGCTGCGGGCGACGACGGCCGCGTGGCTCGTCATGCCGCCCCGGCTCGTCAACACGCCTTCCGCCGCGAGCACGCCGTGAATGTCCTCCGGCGTCGTCTCCGGCCGGACGAGAATGACGCGTTCGCCGGCGGCGGCCATCCGCTCAGCCTCGTCGGCGTCAAGCACGATGCGGCCGGAAGCGGCTCCCGGCGAGGCGGGCAGGCCGGTCGCCACGGTGTCAATCGCGGCATCGGGCGCAATGGACGGGTGCAGCAGATGCTCCAGCTGCGCGACATCCATTCGCAGCAAGGCTTCCTGCGCCGTGATCAGCCCTTCCTGCACGAGCGCGACCGCGATGGCGACGGCCGCTTGCGCCGTTCGCTTGCCGGCCCGCGTCTGCAGGATGAACAGCTTGCCGCGCTCGACCGTGAACTCGATATCCTGCATGTCTCGATAATGGCGCTCCAGCTGGCCGGCGGCTTCGACAAGCTGCCGGTACAGCTCCGGCATTTCCTCCGCCATCTTGGCGATCGGCTGCGGCGTCCGGGTGCCGGCGACGACGTCCTCCCCCTGCGCATCGGTCAAATACTCCCCGAACAGCAGCTTCTCGCCCGTCGACGGATGACGGGTGAACAGCACGCCCGTCCCGCTGTCCGCGCCGCGGTTGCCGAACACCATCGACTGGATGTTGACGGCCGTCCCCTCGTCATCGGAGAGCTGGTGCAGCTTGCGGTACACCTGCGCGCGGTGATTGTTCCAGCTCCGGAACACGGCTTCGATGGCCAACCTCAGCTGAACATGCACGTCCTGCGGGAACGGTGCGCCTGCATCTTCCTCCAAATATTGCTTATACCGCCGGACAACCTCACGCAAGGCGTCGGCGGAGAGAGCCTGGTCCGTTCGCGCGTCGCTTTCCGCCTTGACTTCGGCGAGGATGCGCTCGAAATCGCCCGATTCGACGCCGGACACGACATTGCCGAACATATGAATGAGGCGGCGGTAGCAATCATAGGCGAAGCGTTCGTCGCCCGTAGCGGAAGCGAGGCCTTGAACGGTCTTATCGTTCAGTCCGAGATTGAGAATCGTATCCATCATGCCGGGCATGGAATGCACGGAACCGGAGCGGACGGAGACGAGAAGCGGATTGCGGGCATCCCCGAACCGCTGGCCGCGCATGAGCTCGACGGCTTGCAGCGCGGCGCGCACATCGTCCATCAGGCCGTCCGGCAGCCGGTTCTGCGCGTAGTAGGATCGGCACGCTTCCGTCGTAATGGTGAAGCCCGGCGGCACGGGCAGCCCGATGCGCGTCATCTCCGCGAGATTGGCTCCCTTTCCGCCCAACAGCGCTTTCATGCCGGCATCGCCATGCCGGAAGTGACAGATCCAATTCGGCTTCATTCTGATTCGCCCCCGATTTTATCGATTTTGGAACAGACGGCGCAGTCGTCGCACCGATGATAGTACACGATCACTTTCTCGGTATCGATTTCCTCCAAAAGGGTACCGCAGCGTTCGCATAGAATAGCGCCCAGCATTACCGGGCAGCTGCCGTTTTGCATGAGCCTTTCACTCCCTCCAGCGCAACGTGGCGGGTCAAGTCGACGACCCGGGCCGCGTAGGCCCATTCGTTGTCATACCAGGCGAGAAGCTTAATGTGGCGATCATGGGCGATAAGCGACATCCCGTCGACGACGGCCGATTTGTCGTTGCCGATGAAGTCGGTGGAGACGAGCGGCTCGTCGCACCATTCGAGATAACGATCATGCCCGTCGCGGATCGCATGCAGGAAGGCGAGCCGGACATCGTCCGCGGTCACGGAAGTTTTCACTTCGGCCGTCAAATCGACGAGCGAGACGTCCGGCGTCGGCACGCGAACCGAGATGCCTTGCACCGAGTTCGCCAGATGCGGCAGAATGCCGGCCAGCGCCTTGCCTACGCCGGTGGTCGTCGGGACGATGGACTGCGTGCATGCCCGCGCGCGTCGCAAATCTTTATGCGGATTATCGAGATGCTTCTGATCATTGGTGTAGGAATGAATGGTGGTCATCCAGCCGGATGCGACGCCGAACGAGCGATCGAGCAGATGAAGCAGCGGCGCGAGACAGTTTGTCGTGCAGGATGCGGCCGAGACAAGATGATGGCTTTTATCGTCGTACATATGCTCGTTGACGCCCATCACGATCGTCAGGTCGAGCTCTTTGCTTGGAGCGGTGATGACGACTTTCTCCGCGCCGGCTTCGATATGTTTGGAAGCGCCCGGGCGGTCCGTGAATTTGCCGGTTGCATCGATGACGGTATGAATGCCGAGCGACTGCCAGGGCAGCCGGGCCGGATCGGCTTCTGCGACGACCTGAACAGGCGTATCATTAATAAGGAGCGTATTGCCTTCAGCGGCGATGTTCGCGTTCCATTTTCCGTGAATGGAGTCGTACTTGAGCAGATGCGCGATGGTGGCGGCGGGATAAAGAGTGTTCACGGCCCGGATGGCGAACGGCGAATGCGCTTCATCCATAGCGCGGCGCAGCACGAGACGGCCGATGCGGCCCATGCCGTTGATGGCAACAGGTAAAGCCATTGTCGAATTCCTCCTTCAGAGTGGATCCATAATTGGTTTCTTTTTCACGATACAGTATATCACAATAAATAAATGATGTGTAATATATAATCGCATATTTTTAATATAATACGTCATAATAAAAATGGGGCGTTCTTTTTTACAATTAGGAAGGGGATTGGGAATCGATTTTATAAAAAATACGGAAAATTTGATTCCTCCTCATCTCCTTGCGTTTTGGGAGTGACTTTCGGTGGAGAAAAACTTTTCGAGGCCTCTCAGTTGGACAAAGTCCGATAAAAGCTACATTACCTGGCTCAATTTAAGTAGTAATTTTATAGAGATGAAATGAGGCGGGGAAAGGGGGCAGTCGTGAGTGAAAGCGTTTATATTGGCTGTTACTCAAGTACCGTGACGATATTCCTTCTTAGGAGTATCAAGAACAATCTACGAGGGCAGGTCAGAGTTCCATGGCTAGATGAATAATAGATGAAAGCGTACGTACATTCTTTGCTAATCTCAAGTATTTTTATAGCACCCCTGGAATGTAATCACTGAATTAGGGTTTTTCTTTTATTATGATCAACAATTTTTTTCTGTGAAAATCCAAACGCACTCATGAACGATTATCGTCTTTAAAAAGCAGCAATTTTCTGAGAAATGACCATAAGATGCCCGGTCCACCTTCTTTGAAGGGGCCTTGTTTAAAATCGCTATGTTTCGTCAATGCTGTAAGGTTAGTTGATCTGCATGAGTGGTGCTTGTGGTCCACCTTCGATGTAAATTTGTTTGTTCTTCAGCATGTGGTAAGCAATGATAAGTATCTTACGTGAAATGGCAATGCAAGCTTTTTTCTTTCCTCGTCGTGAAGCAATCTTCCAGAACTTTGTTGCCAAGACCGTGTTTCGTGAGCGAGCGATTGCCCAAGACGCTTCGCATAGTGTCACTTTTGCATGAGGATTGCCTTTTACGCTTTTTGTACTTTTTTTTTGCCTGCACTCTCGTGGTTGCCGGGTGCTACGCCAGCCCAAGAGGAAAGGTGATCTGCGGATGGAAATTGCTCCATATCGGCCCCGATTTCTGCAAGGAGTGCTGCAGCTGTTCGTTCGCTAACACCTGGAATGGTCTGAAGCAGTTCGTACTCCGTCCGATAGGGCTCCAAGTGATCGTTAATTTCGGCTTCCAACCGAGCAATGGACTTCTCTAAGTATTCGATATGCTCCCAACAATCTTTAATCAATCGAATTTGATGCGGGGTCATCGTGCCAAAAAGAGAGTCAGTAACTTCACTTTTTTTGTTCTTGATCGAACCCTTGACGCTCGCTTCAACATCTTCCGCGTCAACGTAACCTTTTTCGATTAAGCGTTGCAACAAACTGCGCCCGGATACACCGAATACGTCTGAGATGACACTGCCTAGCTTGACGTTACCTGCTTCAAGATACTTCTGGATTCGGTTTTTCTCCGCTGTTAGGGAGCCGATTCGTTTTTTTCGAAGTCGGCAGAGGTCCCGTAGCTCCCTTAAGTCCTCGGATGGCACAAAGCTGGGCTCAATTAGACCGACTCGAAGCAGCTTCGCGATCCATTCGGCATCACAAACATCCGTCTTGCGGCCAGGAACATTCTTAATGCGCTGCGCATTCGCCAGTACGACGGTGAAGTAGCCTTCAAGGATGTTGTAGACAGGTTTCCAATAGATTCCCGTGCTCTCCATTGCGATGTGTGTAACGCCTTGGGACTCCAGGTACTTAAGCAGTTCGAAAAGATGTTTGGTCATCGTTCCAAAGGTTCGGATCTCGCTGTGGGCCTCCCCCGCAGCATCTGTGGTCATCACACAAACGACGATTGTCTCTTGGTGAACGTCCATTCCAGCACAGCGTTCAAGCAATACTTCCATCTTGGCTTCCCTCCATAACTGAAATACATGACGGCGGATGAATTCGAGCTTGAGCATTTTTCTGTTCGCGGTTCTCTGATTGGGCATACAGAGCCAGCACAGGTTTGTACACAGAACTCATCCTCAACAGTTTATTTGTCGGGGTTACACCACCATTAAAAAGAACGTGTTTCGCGTCATGTAGTAGCAGTATGGGAAATAGGTCCGACCACTAAACCCTCGCTATTTTCATGCTAGGTTTGCGAACGAGAGTTCATGAATGTTTATTTTCCAAAAAAATGGTTGAAATGATGGGTATCTATGGTATTATGATTGTTGTATGTTGTATTCAACTAAAAATCTTTTGGAGGGAGATATTTTGAAAAAGAAGCTTGTTAGCTTTTCATTGTCTTTCTGCCTGGTATTTTCTATGTTTGCTGCTGCTTCATCAGCTCAAGAAATTACACCAAAAGATTCTACACTTTTCAGTGTCCAAAGTTTGCAAGTTGATGGAGTGAACACAATTATTAAGCTATCTGATAATGCAGTTGGTAAAGTAACCCAAGAAGAGATGCGGATTATCGCCAGACAAGCACAAGCAGCAGGGGGAGGAGAAGTGACTATATATAATGTTTCTCCTGCATATCCGAAAAACAATGTATCACCTGTTTCACAAGATGCAGAAAAAATCAAACCTTCTACTTGGTATGATGTGAGAGTTGACTGGAGTGTTGTTAAAAGTAATATCACGCATGACAATCCAGATTCGGCACAATTAATTATTTCTGTCGCACGAGGAGCAACGAAAAAATTAACGACCACGGTCACAAAAAAGGTAACCAGAAGCATATCTTGGAGTGGAGGAGTTTCGATACCATCCGGAGCTTCTAGTGAATTGAAATCCAATATAACGGACGAAAAATCAAACACATATACCACAGAACAAACTTGGAGTGGTCCATCTGAAAATTCTCCTTATGTTTCTAGAAATTATTATTTTACAGGATTCAAAGACTATGGGGAATTTTCCGTGGATGGGGTTGGATGGCCTTCTGGAGATTCATATGGCCCTTACAAAGGCACTTATCAAGAGCCAACCCATTATATAGAATGGAGTCGAGATATCCGATAAAGAGCAGGATCGCCCCCTTAAAAAGGGAGCGATCCTGCTTCCTTTCTTGCTTAGAATGAGCTAAGGAATATACGGTATCCAGATGTGACACGGGACGGAATGCTCGAATTCACCAGCACCGATTTCAAGTTTTGAGATGAGAATAGTAGTGAATGAGAGTAGGCCGAAGCGTCAAATTAGAGGAGCTTGGGCCCTATGTATGCACGTCATTACTTAAAAAATACCGTCATTTCTAATTCAATCGTTTGAACAAACAAAATCATCCTTCAATCTATTCTTAGCCAAGACGAGGCAAATGCTAGTCTCAAAGTGTTTGGGATATGAAGATTAAGCGCGTAAATTTTGTTCAAGGTGTTATGTGTCACTTCGGTAAGTAATACCGTTCCACGAGCGTCATCACGTGGGATGTTTTGTTGGGAGATGAAGAGAGATTCGGGTTGCAACGGATCTATCTCAACTTCTTCTAGCCAAAACATGTTTCGTTTTGTTATATAATTTAGTGAATCAAATAGGCGTGTTCATGAAGAATAATGTAAAGAGGAGGCGGAACAGCATGAAATATTCAACTACGGGATTACTTTTGTTTCTATGCAGCGTTTTTCTGTTTACTCTGGAAAGGATAGCCGCTAAAATCGCAGCATCTCTCGCTGTGATAGGACAAGCTAATGGTTATGATACTACTCCAACTTACCCTAGCATTACCGATAATAAGCTGGTCCTTGTTTCATTAATACTTTCAATCATCTTTTTTGCTTTATCATTTAAGGAAAGAAACACCTGAAGTTCGTGGCAATGCGAACAATGAAGAAATCTCTTTTGGCTCTAATTATGTAGATTCGGGAAATGCCTTCGTTTTGACAACCGCAATTGCCTCTGTCAATTGTCTGTGAAAATGTCACTTTAACTGTGCTATGAAAATGTCACTTGTGTGATCAGAGGTCAGCCTTACCAGGTGACCTCTGCATAGCTATTATGTTGTGAATACATTGCATCTTGGAACGCACTGTTTTTTGTGGTACGCTTACTTTTAGTTGTATCATACGTGGTTTTCCACGGATATTCTGGGCGGGTTTGCGTGGCGACGCAGAACTCGCCTTTTTTGATCCAGATGTTTTGCGCTGTGGCTTCTGCGTTTCTTTCCGTGCCCAGGGCTGGCCTTGGTCCACAATAATACGTCCCCTGTTAACGTCTCCCGCACTTCAACCGTCGTTTTTGCATCTAGACGAAGGGAAGCAGGCTGGGCAAGGGTATAGCACTTTCCGTTGTACGAGAGGGTGTTTCCGGTCCCGAGTTGCCGATAATGGCGAAGCGTGAACACATGATTTAAATCGATAGATGGATCAAGTTTCAGGTAAGCCGAATCGGTCATTTTAGGCTCTATAGCAAATTTGTGATTGTGCTTCTGCAATAGGCTAGGCAGAGCCGCGTTCGCCTCTTCCAGCGTCTTGATGCCAAGAAGCCGCAGTTCGATCACCAAGCGATCCTGGAACGTTTGCCAGAGACGTTCCACCCGTCCCTTGGCTTGTGGTGTAATTGCCTTGATGTGCTCAATATGCAAGTCAGCCATCGCTTTGCCGAAGTGGGAGAGCGGTTTGGTCTCCCCAGCGAGCTCTTGCTCTAGCGTCAATTTTTCGTTAGGCGACCGGAAAATTGTGTGCTGATCACTGTAGAGCCCGAGTGGAATGCCGTACTTCTCTATACCTTGCTGCATGACGAAGGAATAGGCTTCTCTGCATTCGGTTGGGCGAAAGACGGCACCGACAACCGTACCTGTTGCATCGTCAATAGCAGCATGCAGCGTAAAGGACGAAGCCCGATCCTCCAACCAGGCATACGAAGTTGCGTCAATCTGCCACAGCATGCCTGCTTGCGGTTTACGTTCTCGTGGCTGATGGGCTTTACTGCGGCGCCGTTGCTTGGCCTGCTTAAGCCCGCTAGCTAGAAGGATGCGTCTTTCGCTGGAAGCGCTCAGTGTCAACGATTCATGCTCCTGCAGAAGCTCTGCGAAGTGTCAGCAATTGCTCCCGTAATACTTGGCTGTGTGCAGCTCAACGATTCGTGCCTTCACTTCATTGGGTAGGGCGTGGCGTGGCCGTTTTCCCCGATTCTTGTGTATAAGTTCTTGTGCTCCTTTTCCGGATTGGTATTTCTTTTCAGCCGAATGACTTGGCGTTCTGATAACCCCAACGCTGCCGCTCCCTCTTTGTTCGTCATCCGTCCATCTATGATTATCTCCACAACGAGTACCTTTTTCATTTCTGCTTCGTCAATATCATTATCCATAGTGACATTATCTCAGAACAGTTATAGGGTGACATTATCACAGAAGAACAACTAACTCCGCGAATTAGACTTGCAAAACAGCGGCGAGTTGACTATAATACTTGAAATGTAACGCGTTGACTATAGTCAACAGCATTGTTTTAATCTAACGCATACGTATCCATGCAACTGCCAAGATGGAGACAAGTACGCAGCACCGCTTCCCAGGGAGGATGCGCCAGCGATTGAGAGCGCTTCTGAAGACATGGACTGCCGAAATTCACTCCGGAGCAGGGCCTTGAACGGCAGGCACCGCCTGTGCCAGTAGGGGCTCCCGGCGAACGACCCGTTATCGTCGTATCAAGTGAGACAGCCCGCGGCCCCGGCCATGCCGGAGCGCGTGATGTCTAATAAGGGTGGTACCACGGCCTTCTCGTCCCTTGAGACAGAGAAGGCTTTTTTGTTTTTAATATGGATTTGTGCTGAAAATGAAAGGGAGGTTGACACCATGAAAGAGCGTTTGCAGGCGTTGCGCGCCGAAGCGCTGGAGAAGCTGCAGCAAGTAAAGGATGCGAACAATTTGAACGAGCTGCGCGTCAAATTTCTTGGCAAAAAAGGGGCGCTTACTGAAATATTGCGCGGCATGGGCGGTCTGAGCGCGGAAGAGCGTCCGCTCATCGGCCAGGTGGCGAACGAGGTGCGCGGAGCCATCGAGCAATTCATCGAAGAGAAGCAGGCGGAATTCCAGCGCGAGGAGACGGAACGGCGTCTTCAGGCGGAGACGATTGACGTGACGCTGCCGGGACGTCCGATGACGCAGGGAGCGATTCACCCGCTGCAAAAGGTCATTCAGGAGATTGAAGACATTTTCATCGGCATGGGTTATACGGTAGCGGAAGGACCGGAGGTCGAGCATGATTACTATAACTTCGAGGCGCTGAACCTGCCGAAGGATCATCCGGCCCGCGATATGCAGGATTCCTTCTACATTACGGAGGAGCTGCTGATGCGGACGCAGACGTCGCCGGTTCAGGTGCGCACGATGGAGAAGATGAAGGGCGAGGTGCCGGTCAAAATCATTTGCCCGGGCCGGGTATACCGCCGCGATGATGACGATGCGACGCATTCGTTCATGTTCCATCAGATCGAGGGTCTTGTGATCGGCGAAAATATCCGAATGAGCGATCTGAAGGGCACGCTTCTTCAGTTCTCGCGCGAAATGTTCGGCCCGCATATGCAGATCCGGCTCCGTCCGAGCTTCTTCCCGTTCACCGAGCCAAGCACGGAGGTCGATGTCACCTGCGTGAAATGCGGCGGCAGCGGCTGCCGAATCTGCAAGCAGACCGGCTGGATCGAGATTTTGGGAGCGGGTATGGTTCATCCGCGCGTGTTGGAGATGAGCGGGTACGATCCGGAGAAGTATACCGGATTCGCTTTCGGCATGGGCGTGGAACGGATTGCGATGCTCAAGTACGGAGTGGATGATATCCGCCATTTCTATACGAACGACCTGCGGTTTTTGCAGCAATTTGCTCGCATGTAAGCCGGAAGGGATTACTTCTCACAGGAAAGGAAGAGAACGGCCATGAACGTATCCTACCAATGGTTATCGGAATATATCGATGTGACCGGCGTGACCGCCGAGGAATTGGCGGCGCGGATGACGCAAGCCGGCATCGAGATTGATGTCATCGAAAATCGCAACAAAGGAGTAAGCGGCGTCGTTGTCGGTTACGTCCAGTCCAAGGAAAAGCATCCGGACGCGGACAAGCTGAACGTGTGCCAGGTGGATGCCGGAACAGGCGAAGTGCTGCAGATCGTCTGCGGAGCCAAAAATGTGGACGCCGGCCAAAAGGTTCCCGTCGCGCTGATCGGGACGGTCATGCCGGGCGGCATGAAAATCAAGAAGGCGAAGCTGCGCGGCGTCGAGTCGGAAGGCATGATCTGCTCGGCAAAAGAACTCGGCATGAACGACAAGCTGCTGCCGAAGGAAATGCAGGAAGGGATTCTCGTGCTTCCGGAGAGCACCGAAGTCGGAACGCCTATCGCGGATGTGCTCGGTCTGAACGACCATGTGTTGGAGCTGGATCTGACGCCGAACCGCTCGGACTGCCTGAGCATGCTGGGCGTGGCGTATGAGACGTCCGCCCTGCTCGAGCGCCCGCTACGCTTGCCGGATACGCAGGTGGTAGAGGATGCTTCCAAGCCGGCATCGGATGCGATCCGCGTCAGCATCAGCGCAGCGGACGGCTGCACTCATTATGCGGCCCGCTATATCCGCAATGTGGCGATTCAGCCATCCCCGCTGTGGCTGCAGAACCGGCTGTTGGCGGCGGGCGTGCGCCCGATCAACAATATCGTGGACGTGACGAATTTCGTCATGCTGGAATACGGGCAGCCTTTGCATGCGTTCGATGCCGACCAATTGAACGAAGGCACGATCGACGTCCGCTACGCGCGCGAAGGCGAGACCCTCGTGACGCTGGACGGGCAAGAGCGGAAGCTGGAGCCGCATATGCTCCTCATTACGGACGGATCGAAGCCGATCGGGCTCGCGGGCGTGATGGGCGGCGAAAATTCGGAGGTAACGGAGCGGACGGTCAACATTTTGCTGGAATCCGCCCATTTCGCGGGGAGCGTCGTGCGCAGAACGTCACGTCAGCTCGGACTTCGCTCCGAAGCGTCGCTCCGCTTCGAGAAGGAAGCGAACCCGGAAGCGGTCATCCCGGCCTTGAACCGCGCGGCCGAATTGATTCGCCAATTGGCGAACGGCACGGTCTCCGCAGGCATCGTCGAAGAGATGAAGCAGCGTCATGAGCGCCCTGTCGTCACGCTTACGCTGGACAAGACGAATCGCCTGCTTGGCACCTCGCTCCAGCCGCAGGAAGTGAAGGCGATTCTCGACCGGCTCGGCCTCGAATCGGAACCGTCCGGGGACGCATTCCAGGTGACGGTACCGGGCCGGCGCGGCGATATTACGCGCGAAGTCGATTTGATTGAAGAGATTGCCCGCATTTACGGCTATAACCGGATTCCGACGACGGCAATCGAAGGCGTGACGACGCCGGGCCATCTGACGAAGCCGCAGCGGATCCGCCGCGCTATCCGCCAACTGCTGACGGACAACGGTCTGCATGAGACCGTCACGTACTCGTTCACGCATCCGGCGGAAGCGAAGCTGTTCCCAGCGGTGGCGGCGGATGCCGTTCCGGTCAAGCTGCTGATGCCGATGAGCGAGGAACGCAGCGTGCTCCGCACGAGCCTGCTGCCGAGCATGCTCGATGTCGCGGCGTACAACCGGAACCGCAAATCGGACAACATTCAGATTTTCGAATTGGGCAGCTTGTACATGACGCCGCAGGAAACGCTGACGGAGATTCCTCAGGAGGAGCCGGTGCTTGGCCTGCTGTTGGCGGGCGCGCGCCGGGCGCCGCAATGGAATATCGCGGCGGAAGCGGTCGATTTCTATGATGTGAAGGGGATTGTCGACAGCTTGGCGGCGCATTTCGGCCTCGAGGGACAGATCCGCTATGAGGCGAACCGCCCGCAAGGCTTGCACCCGGGCCGATCGGCGACGATGTATCTCCAGGCGAACGGGGAAGAGCAGCGGCTCGGCATCATCGGCCAATTGCATCCGGAGGTACAGCGGGATAAAGATCTGGGCGACACCTATGTCGCGGAAATTCATCTGAAGCCGTTGATTGAAGCGGCTTCGGCCGATATCGTCTACAAGACGCTTCCTCGCTTCCCGGCTGTCGATCGCGACATCGCGGTCGTCGTCGATCGCGGCACGGCGGTCGGCGAGCTCGTGCAGACGGCGAAGGACGCGGCGGGAGAATATCTCGAATCGGTCCGCGTATTCGATGTCTATACCGGGGATCGGATTGCGGCGGACAAGAAGAGCGTAGCGATCTCGTTCACGTACCGCCATCCGGAACGGACATTCACCGACGAAGAGATTACGGAGATTCACGGACGTGTCATATCCGCGCTGGAAGCCGGCTTCGAGGCGGAGCTCCGCAAATAGAATGACATGAAGGAAGCGGATTGCCGTCCCTCTGACCTAATGGGGGAGCGGGCAGTCCGCTTTTCTATCATCATCTTGCAGCAACGCTTTCCTCTTGCTGAGAGGCCGAATCGTTAATGCCTGCTTCGAGGCTCTTTTTTCGCAAGGAAAACAAGACATTTCTGTGGAGACCGAGAAGGAAATGATGCTTGTCACGCCGAACCTAATAGGGTAGGAAGTATAGATATTGTCAGCGCTTGGCAGCATCAGGAAGCCAGGGCGACATGATGGCAAGGAGGACGCTAGAATGACCACTCCGGACAATAAGCATCGGGTTACGGTTGACATATATGGAACGCAGTATAAATTGGTAGGAACGACGAGCAAGGAATACATGAGAAACATCGCCGCTATGGTAGACGAACGCATGCGCACCATCTCGGACGTCAATTCCCGATTGGACACGACGCGCATCGCCGTCCTTGCGGCCGTGCATATTGCGGAAGAAGTGCAGAAAATACAGGATGACCATGCGCGGATCAGCCAATCTCTGCAGGAGCAGGAACAGGCCGGCCTGGAGCTGACCCGGGAGCTGGAACGGGTGAAGTCGCAATCGGTACGGGCGCTGGAGGATCTTCGGAAGGAGACGGGAGCGCAGATTAAGGAGCTCCAGCAGGCGTTGACGGCGGAGAAGGAGAACGCCGAGAAGCAAACGGCGGGTCTGCGCGCGGAGACGGCCAAGCTGAAGGAGTCGAATCAGCAGCTATCGGAGCAGAAGAAGCAGGCCGATGAACGCCTTCAGAAGCTGAGCCAGCAGTTGAAGGAAGCGGAACGCAGCTTGCAGTCCGCGGCGGCCCGCGAGCAAGAGACCAAGCGCAAGCTGCAGGAGCTGGAAGGCAAGTGGAAGCAGGCGGTGGCGGAGAAGGAGCAAGCCGCCGCGAAGCACGAACAGCAGATGAAGCAGAAGCTGTCCGAACAGGAGCGGAGCTGGAGCGAGAAGCTGGCCGCTCAGGCGAAGAGCTGGCAGGCCAAGCTGGAAGCCGGCGAGCAAGCGTGGAGCGGGAAGCTGGCTGCCCGGGAGGCGGAATGGAAAGAGAAGATCGCGGCGGCAGAGCAGTTGGCCGAGGAGACAGCGACGATCTGGGAGGAACAGCTTGCCGAGCAGACCGCCGCTTGGGAAGGCCAGTTGGCGGCGCAGGCAGCGGAAGCGGAAGAACGGGCGCGCCAGCTGGAAGAGCAGGCAAGGCAGCAGCTCGCCGAACAGGCGCGGCTGCATGATGAAGAATTGAACCGTCGCTTGAGCGAGCTGACGGAGCAATATGAGGCTGCCCAAGAGGACGTGCGTCAGGAGGCCGTAGTCGAGCGGCAGCAGCTCGAACGCAGCTTCCATGAACGGATGGAAAAGCTGAAGGAGCAGCAGCAGGAACAGTTGGCCGCACTTAAGTCGGCGCATGCGCTCCAACTGAAGCAAGCCGAGGAGAAGCTGGAGGCGGAGCGAGAAGCTTGGGCCGCGGAGCACGCCACCTCGCTGGAGCAGGCGAAGCGCGAAGCGGAGGAACAGGCGGCCGCCGAATTGGAGAAGCTCCACGCCGAGATCGACCGTCTGCAGGCTGCGCATGAGGCCGAGCGCGAGCAATGGCTTGAAGCGCATCAAGAGGAGCTGGAGCAGAGCAGCGGCGAATGGCAGAACAAGCTGACTCGTCTTCAAGCGGCTCATGCGGAGGAACTGGAGAAGGTGTATAATCGCCATGCCGAAGATGTGGACGCGATGACAAGCCTGCAGCTCGAAGCGGAGGAAAAGCATGCGCAGGCGCTGTCCGAGGAGAGAGCGCTGCGCGAGGCGGCGGAAGCGAAGGCGGCCGAAGCCGCGGAGGAGCATGCGCAGGCGCTGTCCGAGGAGAGAGCGCTGCGCGAGGCGGCGGAAGCGAAGGCGGCCGAGGCCGCGAAGGAGCATGCGGAAGCATTGGCCGGGGAGCAGGCGCTTCGCGAGGAAGCGGATGCGAAGCTGGCGCAAGCGGCGGCACGCATCCAGCAGCTGGAGGGCCGCCTGAGCCGGGCGGAAGAGCTGGATCGGGCCCGCCAGGTGGAGATGGAGCGCCTGATGCGGGTTCGGGACGAGGCCCATGCGAATGCGGCCGAGCTGCAGCAGTCGCTCTCCGACGCGATGGAGATGCTGCAGCAGGCGGAAGATCGCGAACGCGAACTGCTGGAGCATGCGGAGGAGCGCGAAGCGCAGATCGAAGCGTGGCGGAAGCAGGCGGCCGAAGAGCGGGAAACGGAGCTCGCGAGCTGCAAGCGGGGGCTGGAGGAGCAGTTCGAGGCCGAGCGGGACGCGTGGCGCGCGCAGAGCGAGCAGGCTATCGCCGCCTTGCGGGAGCAGCATGAAGCGGAGCGCAGCGCATGGCGCGCGAAGGAAGCGCAGGAGCAGCAGACCTATGATGAGCTGATCGCCGAGCTGGAGGAGAAGAACCGGCAGCTTGAAGCGGAGGCGCTCACTTGGAAGGCGGCTGCCGAGACCGTGCAGGAAGCGCAGCAGGAGGCTGCCGCAGCGGTCGAGACGGCCCGGCGCGAGCTGTTGGAAGCGCGCGAGCAGACCGCCCGGCGGGAAGAGGAATGCAGCCGTCTGGAGGCGGAATGGCAGGACAAGCTGCAAGCCCGCGAAGCTCACTGGCAGGAGCTGGAGCAGAAGTGGGAGCAGCGCGAGCGGCAGTGGCAGGAGCATTTCGAGCAATTCCAGGCCCGGGAGCAAGAATGGAAGCGGACCGAAGCCGCTTGGCAGGCTCAGGCCGACGAGCGGGCGGAGCAGGAGCAGGATTGGTCCTTGGCGTTCAAGGCCTGGAACGAAGAACGGGATGAATTGCAGCGGCGGCTGAGGGAAGCGGAAGCCGAGCTGCGCAGCCTGCAGGCTGCCGAGCAGAGCGGCCAGGAGCAGCTTGAGGAGCTGAAGCAGATTCAGGAGCGATTCGAAGTTCTGTCCCATCAATTCCGGCTGTCGCAGGTGGAACGCGATATGGAGCGGCAGCAGGCCAAGGAGACGGAGGAGGCTTATCTTCAACTGAAGGACGAATATCAGAAGCTCCAGAGCGAGTTCAATGAATGGCTGGAATTGATAGAGCAGGACGTTAACTAATCGTGATGTTCAAAAAGCGGCCTTTTTGAGCACATTCGGATAAAGGAAGCAAATATGGATATAGACATCTTGGAATTTTTGCATAGACTGTGGGGCGATATCGCGAATGCTTTCGCCGCCTGGAACGGGCTGGATTATGTGCTCGCGGCGGCAGCAGCGGCATCGGTAGCATGGGGGGCATGGCGGGGCATGAAATCCCAGCTTTTGTCCCTCATTGGATGTATCGTGTCGTTCATTGTCGCTTCGCGGTATTACGAAGATTTCGTCCCTTGGGTGCGCCGGCGGGTGTTTACTCCCGATTCCGGAAGCGGCACAGGAACAGGCGGGACAGCATCGTCCCTATCCCCGGCCTTGTTGGACACGGTGCATGCGGTGATCGCGTTCATTCTGCTCTTTACCTTCGCGATGGCGGGGCTGTGGCTCATCCGGTTCGCGATTCAGAAGCTGACCGCGGTGAAACCGGTGCGCGCCGTGGATCGGCTGGTCGGCGCCTTGTTGGGATTGGTGCAATTCGCTTTTCTCTGGTGCATCTTGTACGTGATGCTCCGGGCTTGGCCGGCCGGCGCGATTCGCGATTGGGCGGCAGCATCCGTCTGGATGGAATGGACCGGGGCATGGATACCGGATGCGATGGCGCAGGCAGTCACCTGGGCGCAATGGCTGTAATTGGGCACAGTGCATCCGTCTCTGATCGAACCGAGCGCGCCGCATGCAAAAGCCGCCGTCTCCCCGAAGGGCAGGACGGCGGCCTCTGTCTGCCTGGCGCGGCCGGTGCGTTAATCGACGATCAGCTTCGCGCGCATGTCCTTGTGGCCCGGCCCGCACATGATGGTGCAGAAGAATTCATAAGTACCCGGCTGGTCGGGCGTGATGACTTGCTCGGTCTGGTTCGGGTCCAGCTTCAGGCCCAGTTCCTTCACTTCAAGGCCGTGATTGCCCTTCGCTTCCAAAATAATGCGAACGGACTCGCCCGCCTTGATATGATATTCCGGCTGATCGAACTGGTAGTTGGTCGCTGTGATGACCAATTCGGCATCCGCGGCTTCGCTTGCGGCCGCTGGTGTATCCGCTTGCGTTCCCCCGCATGCGGCCAGCCCAAGGCTAAGCAAAATGGCGGCTCCTATCGTCCATAGCCTGCTGCGTCTCATGCTCATCCCCCTTATCAGTCCAGTGTAGCGGATGCATTGATGGATTGCCAAGCCTATGCGTGCAAGGAATTCCGTCAATGCCGGCCTGCCGGCTGACGAGGGGGAGAGTATGGACTTGGAAAAGGATTACCGTCCGGGTTGCGATTCTTTACCGGCTTCAAACGGAGACGCAACCGGGATGAACAGGTCGATCAACCCGATGACCAGCGCGGCCAGAATGGCGCCCAGAACGCTAACCGTTACGCCGCCGACGAAAAATTGGGCTACATATATGACCAAGGCGCTGGCCAGAAAGCCGACAATTCCGCGTCCGAACGGCGTAACTTTTTTGCCGAAGATGCCTTCGACAATCCAGCCGATCAATGCGATTACCAAGGCCAGGATCAGGGCACACCAGAAGCCGCCTACGGAAAACGCCGGCACAATCCAGCCCGTGACCATCAATACAATTGCCGCGACGATAAATCGAACGACATGGCCGAGAAAATTCATGGACTTTCCTCCTTACTCGTTTGAAAGGGTATAGGTTGTGCAACAATTAGTGTAACCTTTTCCTCGATAAACATTAGTGGCAGGTTCAGACATCATAGCTATCAAAAGTGAGTTTCGTTATAATGGACACCGAGAGGAGTCGAACTGGTTGTGGATTCAAAAATATTGAATACGATGGATTTCCATAAAATACTAGCTTTCCTTGCCAAACATGCGGCGACCGGGCTGGGAGAGCAGGCCGCGCTGAAGCTGAGGCCGAGCTCGGACTTCGAGGAAGTGAAGCGGCGTCTGCAGGCGACCGACGAAGCGATGACGGTCGAGCGCCTCAAGGGCGGACCTCCGCTTGCGGGAGTGAAGGATATTCGGGGAGCGTTGAAGCGGGCGCGGATTCAAGCGATGCTCAGCTCCACCGAGCTGTGGGATATTTCGGCGCTGCTCTTCGCGGCGCGGCGAACGAAGCGCCATATTGCCGCCGTGCATGAGGAGGAAGCGATCCCGTTATTGCATGATCTGGCGGACACGATTAGCGATCAGAAGCAGTTGGAGGAAGACATCCGCCAATGCATCGACGAGCAGGGCGAGATTCTCGACCAGGCCAGCTTCGAGCTGGCGGCCATCCGGCGGGAGCTCCGTATCGGCGAGACGCGCATCCGGGAGAAGCTGGAGTCGATGATACGCTCCTCGAACGCGGCTAAAATGCTGCAGGAGCAGCTGATTACGATCCGCAACGACCGGTACGTGATTCCGGTCAAGCAGGAGTACCGGAGCCACTACGGCGGCATCGTCCATGATCAATCCGGTTCCGGCGCGACGCTGTTCATCGAGCCGGAGGCGATCGTGGCCATGAACAATAAGCTGCGCGAGACCAAGCTGCGGGAGGAGCGGGAGATCGAGCGCATTTTGTCCCGTCTGACCGAGCAGATCGGCTGGATTGCGGATGTGCTGGAGTATGATACCGGGGCCGTGGAGACGCTGGACTTCATGTTCGCCAAGGCCCGCCTTGCGCGGGAAATGAAGGCTTCCCTGCCGCGGATGAATGACCGGGGGTTCCTCAAGCTGCGGAAGGCCCGGCATCCGCTGATCCCGGCCGATCAGGTCGTGCCGATCGACGTGGAATTGGGGAATTCCTATACGTCGATTCTGATCACGGGTCCGAACACCGGCGGAAAGACGGTCACCTTGAAAACCATCGGGCTGTTGAACCTGATGGCGATGTCGGGGCTGTTCATCCCGGCGGAGGATGGAAGCCAGATGTGCGTCTTCGATGCCATCTATGCCGATATTGGCGATGAACAGAGCATTGAGCAGAGCTTGAGCACGTTCTCAAGCCATTTGACCAATATTATTCGCATTTTGGAGCAAATGACGCCGAAGAGCCTCGTGCTGTTGGACGAGGTCGGAGCGGGTACGGACCCGGCCGAAGGGTCTGCCTTGGCGATTGCCATTCTGGAGCATATTCATCGGTTGGGCTGCCGGATGGTCGCGACGACGCACTATAGCGAACTGAAGGCGTATGCCTATGAGCGCAAAGGCGTCATCAACGCCAGCATGGAATTCGATATCCAGACGCTGCGCCCGACCTACCGGCTGCTGGTCGGCGTTCCCGGCCGAAGCAATGCGTTCGCGATTGCGGAGCGTCTTGGGCTGCCGAAGCCGATTATCGATCATGCGCGCGGCGAAGTGACGGAAGAGGATATGCGCGTCGAGACGATGATCGCGTCGCTGGAGGACAACCGGCTGAAGGCCGAAGCGGAGCGGGAGACGGCGTCGAAGCTGCGCATGGAGCTGGAAGCGATGAGGCAGAAGCTGGCCCGCGAGCTGGAGAAGCAGGAGGCGGAGCGGGAGAAGCGGCAGCAGCAGGCGGAAGAGAAGGCGCGCGCCATTGTGGACAAGGCCCGCCGCGAAGCCCAGGAGATCATCGCCGAGCTGCGGCAGCTGGCGATGGAAGGAGTTCAGGTCAAGGAGCATATGCTGACGGAAGCGCGGAAGCGGCTGGATGAGGCTGCGCCCGAGGCGAAGCTGGCTGCGAAGCCGAAGCGGGACGCGAAGCCGGTCCGCCGCATTGAAGCGGGGGACGACGTCAGGGTGTACAGCTTGAATCAAAAGGGCAGCGTCGTCGAGCTTGTCGGCGAGGAAGCGGTCGTTCAGCTCGGCATCATGAAGATGAAGGTGCCGCTTGACGATCTGGAGCTGCTCTCTTCGGCGAAAACCGCCGCAAAGACCGCGCAGTCAGGCGCGAATGTGAAGCGGACCCGGGGAGAAACGGTCCGTTCCGAGCTCGATCTGCGGGGGGCTAACCTGGAGGAAGCATTAATGGAAGTCGACCGTTTCCTCGATGAGGCGCTGCTCGGCAATCTGGGGCAGGTCTATATTATTCACGGAAAGGGAACCGGTATCCTCCGTTCCGGAATTCAGGAATTTTTACGTAAGCACAAGCACGTCAAGAGCTTCCGTCTCGGCAGCTTCGGAGAGGGCGGAACGGGAGTGACCGTAGCTGAGTTGAAGTAAAATATCTGGAGACCAAAGGGGGAGCACCGTGGAAGTGATGATTGAACAATGGCTGAGCAATCCTTACGTATCCATGATTGCTTATTTTTCCGTAGCCGTGCTGGCTTTAGTGCTGCTGTTGTCCATTTTCGAGCTGGTGACGAGATACAAGTGCTGGGATGAGATCCGCAAGGGGAATCTCAGCGTTGCGATGGCCACGTCCGGTAAAATCTTCGGGATATGCAATATTTTTCGCTTCGGAATCGTGGCCAGGGATTCTTTGTACACATCCTTGCTATGGGCTGCGCTCGGATACGTGCTGTTGCTTGCCGCCTACTTTTTATTCGGCTTCCTGATGCCTTATTTCCGGCTGGATGAAGAGATCGAGAAGGATAACCGGGCGGTCGGACTGTTGGCGATGATTATTTCCATTTCGCTGTCCTATATTATCGGGGCGAGCATCAAGTGATGCCGCCTGACGCCGCGGGTTGATCTCCATGACGTCTGGGGAGGGATGCGGAATGAAGTATTTATGGGGCGCGCTGTTTGCGCTGGCTGCGATATTTTTCATTATCGGGATTATTTATTGGAGAAATATAGGGTGAAAAGGAGTCGAAGCCGATGAGCGAAACCGGCAAAACAATATGTCCTTGGTGCGATACGGAGATCATGTGGGATGAGGAACTGGGCCCGGAGGAAGAATGTCCGCATTGCCATAATGAGCTGAATAATTACCGCACGCTCAATATCGAGCTGGAAAAGGAAGAAGACGAAGGGACCGCCTCCGGAGAGCGGGAGGATGAGGAAGAGCCCGAAGAAAAGGGCTGGTCCAACTTCGGTTGGGATGATGGAGGCGTGCTGTACAGCGATACGGATACGCTTCGTTATCAGGAAGGCGTCGACCAGGTCCTGCACAGCCAGGAGGAAGTCCCGGAATGTCCGCACTGCCGTGAATATATGCTGCTTGCCGGCACGGAGACGGTATCCGGATCGGGCTTCAAGCCGGCCAAGCCGGAAGCGCTGGGGGCGCCACTGCTTCAGCCGCCGTTCGAGCTGAACGTCTATGTGTGCACGTCCTGCTTCCAGGTGTCCAAACTATTGGCGGCGCCTTATCGCGAAGCGATGATGGAAAATGTGAGAAATGCGAAAGCTTAATAAATAAGACGCCTGCTTTGGGGCAAGTTAAAAGCTGTAACCATATGGCTACCAGCTCTGAAAGCGGGGAGGGTTCACCTTCGTGAAAGCGCGTCTTGACGGCCAGTCTTTGTTGCTCTTGGTCGTATTCGGTCTATTTTCGTTGGCGAACGCCCTGTCCGGGACGTTCGTCAATGTTTTTTTATGGAAGATGAAATCGGAATTCGCCTTTATTGGCTGGTTTGCCTTGATGCAGCAAGTGGCCATTGGCATCGTGTTCTATTTTGCCGGGAAATGGGTGAAGGAAGGCAATAAAATGAACTGCCTTCGCCTGGGGATTGCCCTGTCCGCCCTGTTCTACGCAGCGGTCCTATGGCTCGGCAAAGGCGCGGTACATTACATGCTTCCGCTCGGCTTGATACTGGGGTCCGCCAGCGGAGCGTTTTGGCTGGCATATAATGTCATTTATTTTGAGATTACGGACGCGGACAACCGCGATTTGTACAATGGCTGGGCAGGGCTGGTCGGATCCTGCTGCGCCATGATTGCCCCATGGGTATCCGGCTTCCTGATCTCCAAGCTGGGGGGAGATCGGGGGTATACGCTAATATTTACGAGTTCACTCGTCGTGTTTGTCGGAGCCGGCATATTCAGCTTCTGGCTGCACAAGCGGCCGCCGCAAGGAGCCTACCGCTGGTCGCTGCCGTTTACCGCCTGGAAGCCGAAGCATAGCCCGTGGCGCGCTGCCTTGCCCGCGCTGGGCGCCCAGGGGGTGCGAGAAGGCGTATTCTACTTCCTGATCGGGCTCGTCGTCTATATCACGACAACCAACGAGCTGAAGCTGGGGAACTACACGCTTATCACTTCGGCTGTCGCGCTTGTCAGCTTCTATCTTGCGGGCCGGCTGTACCGCGCTTCCTATCGCGCCGCAGGCATGATCGCGGGAAGCGTGGCGATGGCGGCGGCCATTGTCCCTTTATTTATTCAGGTAAATTATGCGATGCTAATCCTGTTCGGCGTCATCACTTCCTTGTTCTCGCCGCTGTTCATCGTGCCGATGACCTCTTCCACCTTCGATATTTTGGGACGGGATGACAAATCGGTCAAGCAGCGGGTGGAGCTGACCGTCGTCCGCGAATTCGGTCTGTTGGCCGGAAGAATATTGGGGATCGCGGCCTTTATCGCGCTGGTCAGCTGGCGGACCGAGCAGTGGGCTATTGTCGGGTTCCTCGCTGTTACCGGAAGCGTGCCGATGATTGGCGCCCTGTTCATGCAGCGGCTCGTCAAGCAGGCGGTCAAGCAGTAGCGCCGCTCCTGGAGACGAAGATGCCGTCCGCGGTCGTGTCGCGGCACGTTGCCCCCGCAGCGGACGGCTGGAATGTCCAGCGGCTCGAGCTAACGGAACAAAGCGGCATCCCCGGTCTTGAACGGACAGGCCATCTATCCCCTCACTTGTTCATGCGAGGAACGGCCTTGTCATGACGTTCTCCTGCATTCGGAAATGCCGGATCAGCAGGTTCCGATGGGGCCAGGTCGCGAACCGCCGAACCGGCTCCCAAGTTCATGCGTCCTCTCTCGGTTTCTACGAATTTACATATTTTCCTTGGCAGAGACTCATAATACAAACGATACCATCACTTTCACGATTGAAAGGAGCACAAATCAACTATGCCATACGGACAACAGAGCCAGCTTTCGATGAAGCCGCTATCGGCGAAAGAATTGGAATATATCGTAGATTCCATTTCCAATGAAGATTTGCTGATCAAGCAGTGCGCGGCGACGGCGGCGAGCACGAATCATCCCGCCATCCAGCAGACGCTGAGCCAGATGGCGTCGGCGCATCAGCAGCATTTGAATGTGCTGGTGCAATCGCTCCAGCAGCATGCCCAGATCGCGCCGACTCACGCCCAACAGCAGAACCAGTCCCAATAACGAGACTGACAGGAGGTTAAGACTATGAACGGCACTTCGATGAGCGGGTTCATGCCCGAGAAAGATTTGTTACATACGATTCTGAATGACTTGAAGCGCACTTCAAGAGAATATGCGACAGGCGTAACCGAGGCGGCTTGCCCTTCCGTTCGCCAGATGTTCACCGATCTTGCGAACAGCACACTTCAGATGCAAGGCCAACTGTTCAACCTGATGCAGCAGCAAAATATGTATTCCGTCGCCTCCCCGGCGCTTCGGGAGGAAGTCAACAAGCGGCTGCGCGACCAGGAGCAGACGATGCAGAAAGCGAACCAGTTCGTCCAGCAGAAGCTGCAAGCGCAGCAGGGCTACGGCGCCGGCTTTTCCGGGCAGGGCGGATATCAGCCGCAGCCACAGCAGCAAGCTCCATACCATCCGGAGCAGCAAGTCTCGTACCAGACGCAGTCGGCAAGCAGCCGCTACTCCGATTATCTATCCTAGCTTGCTGCCATACAGCCGCTTTTCCGATTCCATGGAAGGGCGGCTGTTGCTGTTCCGGCAACCGCGCCTGACATATGTTTGTGCTGGTGTGGATCGGCAAAAAGGTGTATCATATTGAAATATCAAAGAATATATCGGCTGATTTGCAGGCACGTCGAGGGAGGCAATGGGAATGACAGATTTAAGCTCGCTTGATATTGAAATACTCAAATTGTTAAAAGAGGACGCCCGCCGTTCCCCGGACCTAATCGCCACGATGCTGGGGGTTGAGGTCGAAGAGGTTCAATCGGCGATCGCTGAAATGGAACGAAAGCATGTTATTGTTAAATATTCGACGGTGGTGAACTGGAGCAAGGTCGATGACGAGATGGTCACGGCTCTGATTGAAGTCCAGATTACGCCGGAGCGCGGCCGCGGATTTGAAGGGATCGCCGAACGAATCTATCTGTTCCCGCAGGTCAAGGCGGTCTACCTGATGTCGGGTTCTTATGATCTGCAGGTCGAGGTTCAAGGCAAAAGCTTGCGCGAGGTGGCGGCGTTCGTCTCGGATAAGCTGTCGCCGATCGAATCGGTGTTGTCGACCAAGACGCATTTCATTCTCAAAAAATATAAGCAAGACGGCATCATCTATGAAGAGCGCGAGGACGATCAACGTCTCGTCGTAACCCCGTGAGAGGTGACAGATCATGATTAAGGAAGAGGAGAAGCAGGGGACGAACCGTTCCATGCATCAATACATTAATCCGCTGGTCCGGGATATTCCGCCTTCCGGCATCCGCAGGTTCTTCGACATGGCGGTATCCAGCAAGGATATTATCACCCTCGGGGTAGGGGAACCGGATTTCTGCACGCCTTGGCATGTGCGCGAAGCCTGCGTCTATTCTTTGGAGCGGGGACGGACCAAATATACGTCCAACGCGGGGATGCCGGAGCTGCGGGAGGAGATTGCGAAATATTTGGATGAATCATTCAAGGTTACGTATGATCCTGCCGATGAAATCATTGTAACGGTAGGCGGCTCGGAAGCGATCGATCTGGCGCTGCGGACGCTTGTCGCTCCGGGCGATGAGATTCTCATACCCGAGCCAAGCTATATCTCGTATTCGCCGATCGTGTCGATCGGCGGCGGGGTACCGGTCGGAATCGAGACGTTCGCGAAGGATAACTTTAAGCTGACTGCCGAAGGGCTCCTGGCGAAAATTACGCCGAAATCGAAAGTGCTCATTCTCTGTTATCCGAGCAACCCGACAGGCGGCATCATGACCTATGAGGACTGGCTGCCGATCGCGAAGATCGTGGAGGAGAACGATCTCATTGTCATTTCCGACGAGATCTACGCCGAGTTGACCTATGATCAGAAGCATGTCAGCTTCTCGTCCGTGCCGGGGATGAAGGATCGCACGATTCTGGTAAGCGGCTTTTCGAAGGCTTTTGCGATGACCGGCTGGCGCATGGGCTACGCATGCGGCCACAAGGAACTTATTTCGGCCATGCTCAAAATCCATCAATATACGGTCATGTGCGCCCCGATTATGGGCCAGATCGCCGCGCTGGAAGCATTGAAGCACGGGCATGAAGAGAAGGATCGCATGGTCGAGTCGTACAACCAGCGGCGCCGCCTTATCGTCAAGGGGCTGCGCGAGATCGGGCTTGACTGCCACGAGCCGCAGGGCGCCTTCTATGCTTTCCCTTCGATTCAATCGACTGGGCTTACCTCCGAGGAGTTCGCGCATCGGCTCCTGTTCGAGGCGAAGGTGGCGGCGGTGCCGGGAGACGTATTCGGCTTGGGCGGCGAAGGCTTCATCCGCTGCTCCTACGCGACATCGGTATCGCAGTTGAATGAAGCGCTGGATCGAATGGGGCGTTTCCTCGACAAGATTAAGCAGGAATTGTGAAAAAAATTCAAATAGAACTAAAATGAACTAGTTTTCTTTTCCTTCATCTGGTATAATATAACATGTCTCGCGTGATTATCCCATCAAATGGCACAGATGGGCGATGGTGGGGTTTCGAGGATCCAGCTGCGAAAGGAGGAAAGGGCTTGTTTTGTTCGAACTACACCTTGACGACGTATTCACGTAGTTTACTGAGAGAAGATGGATCTCATCCCAAATGGTCGGGCAAAACAAGAAACGTTTCGTCCAAGATGCTTGCTCTGGAACAGGAGATAAGGATTTTGCGCAAGCAAATGGAGCAGATGTTTCAAGAAGAGCAGTCTTTCACGGCTGAAAGCATGATTGAAATCAGCAGCATGCTGGACTTGAAGATTAACGAGTACATGAAATCGCTCGGCAAGCGATCTTAACATACCGAAGACCCTGAGGGGTCTTCTTTTTTTGCTTATGCCGTTTGTGATATAGTTGGGGGTAGACGGAGAGACATGCTGGAGAAAGGGGAACACATCGTGCGGAAATGGGGATGGATGGGGATGGTGCTCGCACTGGCGCTTGTGCTGGGAGGCTGCGGGCCCAAAGCGGACATATCCGTGTTCATGATGTCGACGACAACGGTGCCATCCGAATTGACCGAGGCGCTGAAGACGGAATTGAGTCAGAAATTGGAGGGGCACTTCACAGTAGACGTGTTCGCGTCGCCGATGTACAATTTGCAGAAATTATTTGTCGAATATGCAGCGGGCGATAACGGCGTGCATGTCGTGCCAGAGGAAGACGTGAAGACGATGAGCAAGCAGGGCGGCCATATCCCGTTGGATGATTATTTCGACAAGGACACATATGAAGAAGGCTATTTTGACGGCATGGTGCTGGAAAAAGCGGAAAAGGGCTATATCGAGCATCAGGAAAAGCATCTATATGCGCTTCCGGCTGAAAAGCTGCCGCTTCTGAACAAGCTCGGCATCACCGAGAAGGGCTTGTTTGTCGCGATTCCGGTGCGCACGCCGAATGTAGAGCGATCCATACAGATTTTGAAGCTGATGGAGGAAGCGAAGTGAAGGCCGGCAGATGATGCGGACGGATGGAGGGAGTCAGTGTGATTATCGGGATTACCGGAGGCCATGGCAGCGGGAAGACAGCGTTCGCGTTGTCCTATGCGGCAGGATTCGGCCGTGAAGGGCTGTACCTGTCGACATTACATACACGCCTTCCCGATGGTATGCCCGATTCTTCCCGTTGCCGGTGGCAGCATCTGCCAGCGGGAGGAGAGCTGCCGGGACTTCTGCATCGGATCAACGAAGAGTCCAATCTGTTCCGGGCGGAACGGAGGGTCGTGGTCGTGGACAGCGCGACCGCCTATCTCGCAGGCGTCCATGCGCAGCTATGGAAGAAACGTCCGGACGGCGGCAATATAGAATATGACGCCATATATATAGAAGAGATTGCGGCCGCCCGCAAGCGGCTGCAGGAGGCCTTGCTCGCCTTTCAGGGGAAGCTGTTCCTTATTACGAACGATCCGCCGGCTTATACGCCGTTCGCGGATCCGAAGGAACGGAGCTATATTATCGAGCATGCGGCTCTCAATCGGGAGATTGCGCGCCGCAGCCATCAATGGTTCCGGCTGGAGGCAGGGATGCCGGAGGAGGTATCGGCCAGGAGGTTCAGAGGATGATGCTTTCCGGCCGCTGCCGTGCTGGGCTACAGACGACATGCTGCGCCGGGCGGCGTCAACACAAGGAGGAAAAGACGTGAGAATCTATACGCGGACAGGGGACGAAGGAACGACAGCGCTTATCGGAGGCCGGGTATCCAAGGATCATTTGCGCGTGGAGGCCTACGGCGAGCTCGATGAATTGAATTCGTTCATCGGCTGGGCGGCGGCATGCTGCCGGGAAGAAGCTTATGAGGAGCTACGCAACCAATTGATCGAGATTCAGCAGGAAGTGTTCGATTGCGGATCGGATGTCGCCTATGCGGAGAAAAAGCAGGGCGAGGCCGTCTATAAGGTGCATGCGGAGCAGGTGGAACGGTTGGAAGCCTGGATCGACGAGCATAATGCGCATACGGAAGCGATCCGCAAGTTCATTTTGCCGGGAGGCAGCGAGGCGGCCTCGGCGTTTCACGTGTGCCGGACGGTGTGCCGCCGCGCCGAACGGCGCCTCGTGACGCTGGCCCGGGAAGAAACCGTGCACCCGCAAGTCATGAAATATGTGAACCGGCTCTCGGATTACTTCTTCGTCGCCGCCCGCCGGGCCAATGCGATTGCATCGGTTCCGGACGAAGAATATGTGCGGAGCGCGGAAGTTTTCCGCCGCAGATCCCGTCATGACGGGTCCTAACGGACGGAAGCTTGCCGCGGAGCTCGAATATATCGTGCCGGAAGGAGACGAGGGGATTCAGCTTCGGGCCGTGTTGCGCTCGCGGCTCAATCTGTCGCGCCGGCTGCTGACCCGGCTGAAGACGATGGAAGGGGCCATTACGGTGAACGGGCTGACGGAGCGAAGCGGCAGGCCGCTTAGCGTGAGAGAGCGCCTTCATGCGGGGGATGTCGTTCACGTGCGGATCGAGGAGGAGACGGTCGAATCGATACCGCCGGAGCCGATTCCGATTGATATCGTGTACGAGGACGACGATATTCTGGTGCTGAACAAGCCGGCGGGAATCGTCGTCCATCCGACGAAGGGCTATCCGGGGGGCACGCTGGCGAACGGGGTAGTGCATTACTGGCGCGCCAAGGGGGAGCTTACCCGCTTCCGGCCGGCGAACCGGCTCGATCAGGAGACCTCCGGGCTGCTCATCGTCGCGAAGCACGGCCATGCCCATCATCAGCTCGCGGATCAGATGCAGACGGATGACATCTGGAAAGGCTATGAGGCGTTCGTCTATGGCGTTCCTTCGCCGCAGGAGGGGACGATTCGGGCTCCGATCGACCGGGACAAGACGGAGCCTCATTTGCGTGTCGTGACAGAGGCCGGCTATGATTCGATTACCCATTACCGGGTGCTGGAGACGTACGGAGAGGAAGCGTCCCTCGTATCCTGCCGCTTGGAGACGGGGCGGACGCATCAGATTCGCGTTCATATGAAGCATATCGGCTGCCCCCTGCTGGGGGACAAGTTCTACGGCGGCGGGCAGCCGGAATCGCCATGGCTCTCCGGAGCGCTGCAGCCGTTGACCCGGCATGCGCTGCATGCGGCCGAACTTCGGTTCAAGCACCCGATGACAGGGGAGCCGATGGAATTCAAGGCTCCGCTGCCGGATGATCTGCTGGCGCTGCGGGAGCGCCTGCGGCATGGGCCGCAGCATTGAATTGAGGGGCTGTTGGGCCAGAGTGGCGCTGGGACTTAGACGGCGGCGCTGCTGGCAAAGGAGGAATGGCCGGGACAAAAGGGAAAACGGCAAGGACGGGCTTGCACAGCCCTGAAAGGACAAGGAAGGAGTTGGAGCAAGTGAAGGTAACGGTCTATCATTATGCGAAATGCGGCACCTGCCGCAAAGCGATTCAATGGCTGAAGGAGCAAGGGCTCGAATTGGAGCTGGTGCCGATCCTTGAGCAGCCGCCAAGCGAGCGGGAGCTGGAGGAGATGATTGAGCGGAGCGGTCTGGAGCTGAAAAAGTGGTTCAATACGAGCGGGGAAGTCTACAAGGAGTTGAAGCTGAAGGACAAGCTGCCTCAGATGAGCCGCGAGGAGCAGATCAAGCTGCTTGCCTCGAACGGCAAGCTTATCAAGCGTCCTGTCGTTACGGACGGCAAGCGGGTAACGGTCGGCTTCCGCGAAGACGACTACCGCGATATGTGGACGACCGCGGCCAAGCATGGCTGATAGCGTTGACGAGACTGACTGGCAGCTTCCACGAGCATGGCTTGCAGCGCTGCGGCCGGATTGACAGGTTGGGGCGTGCGGCGCTGGCGGAAGCCTATGTATGCTATAATGGAGAGCAGTGTCAGCAATATAGAAAAATAGCAATTCTGTCATGAAAAGATAGGAAAGGGGAGCGCGAATGATGTGGGATACGGACACGATGTCCGAGCCGGCCGAGCCGCGCATGCTGCTGGTGGACGGGATGGCTCTGCTGTTCCGCGCGTATTACGCCAGCGCATACGGCGGATCGATCCGCCGCATGAAGGACGGTACGCCGACCAATGCCGTCTATGGATTCATGCGCTACTTCTGGGATGCGGTCAAGCGGTTCGAGCCGACGCATATCGCCTGCTGCTGGGATCTGGGTAGCAAAACATTCCGGGCGGAGCAGTTCGACCAGTATAAGGCGAACCGGGCCGATTGCCCGGACGATCTGGTGCCGCAGTTCCAATTGATCCGCGACGTCATGGACAGCTTCCATATACCGAATGTGTCGGCCGAGGGCTATGAGGCCGATGATTGCATCGGCACGCTCTCGCGGCTGTTCCGCGATGATATGGAAGTGTATGTATTGACGGGAGACCATGACATGCTTCAATTGGTGCATGAGCGGACCCGCGTCGTCATCATGAAGAAGGGACAAGGCAATTATGCCGTCTATTGCCCGCAGACGCTGATGGAAGAGAAGCAGCTTACGCCGGAGCAGATTATCGATGTGAAGGGACTGATGGGCGATCCGTCGGACAACTATCCGGGCGTCCGCGGAATCGGCGAGAAGACGGCCCTTAAGCTGATTCAGCAATATTCGTCGATAGACGGGATTCTTGCCAATATGAGCTCGCTCCCTGCAGGCGTCCGCGCCAAGATCGAGACCGATCTGGAGATGCTGCATCTGTCGCGGCGCCTGGCGCGCATCCATTGCGACGCGCCGGTCGTATGCGAAGCGGATCAATGTGTGTTCCGGCCGCAGCGGGATGCGGTCGCGGCCATGTTCGAGCAGCTTGAGATGACAAGCATTCTTCGTCTGATCGAGACGGCCTAACGATCCGGCTGTCCGCTGCCGATACAATAGATAGCGAGATACGCATCGAATGACTAGAAGACCCTGTCCTCCCTGTATTCGGCACTCTGTATGGGGAGAGATGGGGTCGAATTGTTGGGGGAATGAGAGAGTTGAATCAGGACAATGTATGCCGGGCTCCTTCGGAACGCCGTGCCGGCCGATGGCGTTCCTGCCTTGCGGGCCTGATCGCATTCAGTCTGTTATGGGCGTGGACGCCGGGATCGGAGGTCCAAGACGGACGCCCCGCGGCGTCTGGCGTAGTCGTCGCGGCAGCCAAGCCCGCGAACAAGGTAAGCGTTTCTGTGAAGCGGGTCTCCCTCGGCCGCAAAGTCTTCCGTGTAACCACTGTACGCGTGCCGAAAGGAATGAAGCCGCATGTCTCCTTCGGCAAGGACCGCTTCGGCACGACCGCGACGCTGACCCGCACCGCGAACCGGACCGGAGCGAAGGCGGCGGTGAACGGAACCTACTTCGAGGCCTATGGGGGCCGTCCCGAGCCGTATGGCACCATTATCAACCGCGGCCGGGTCGAGCATACGAGCAACTACGGCACGGCTATCGGCTTCCGTCCGGACGGGCGGGCCGTGATGGACAGCCTGCGCATCGAGATTAGCGGTCAAGTGACGGACGCGGCCACCGAACGCGCTTCATCATGGCATGCCTATTTCGTCAACCGAACGCCGAAGCGGGACGGCAGCGCGGCCGTATTGTACACGCCGCTGCGCGGCAATTCGCTCGGCTTCGCCTACGGGCGGGCCGTCGTCGTTCGCGGCGGCGTCGTGAAGAAGGTGACGGCGGGCCGCAATGTGAGCATTCCGAAGGACGGATATGTGCTTGTCTTCACGGGGACGGAGAAGCCGATGGCCGATCGGTTCCATGTGGGGGATAAAGTAACGATGTCGATTCGTTACACGGACCGGCTGGGCCGTCCGATCGACTGGGACGACGTGCAGGTTGCGCTGGGCGGGGGCCCCCGGCTCGTGAAGGATGGCAAGGTAGCATTGAATCCGCTGGCGGAAGGCTTCAAGGAGGACAAAATATTGTCCAAGTCGGCGATGCGGAGCGGTATCGGCATCCTGCCCGACGGATCGATACTGCTGGCCACGGTTCCATCCGCGACGATGAAGCAGTGGGCGGAGATGTGGAAGAAGATGGGGGCCGTGCAAGCGATGAATCTGGACGGCGGCGCTTCCGCAGGATTGATCGCCAACGGCCGGGTCGTAACCAGACCGGGCCGGGAGCTGAGCAATGTGCTCTGGTTCTCCGAGTAAGCCCGTTCCCGGCCGTCGCGGAATCCGAATCAATCGGTAAAATGCGCGGCGCCGACGACGAGGGACAGGAATTGGCGAAGATCGGCGGCTTCTTCGTCCGTCAAGCGGTAGAAATGCTCCAGATAGCCTTCCTCTTCCAGGTCGTCTTGTCCGAGAATGGCGGTCAGGCCGCTCTGCAGATCGGTGACGAGCGTCTTGCCATAGAAGCGGGAAGTCGCCGTAAGCGCGAGATCGAAGCGGCGCATGCTGCCGCCGATAAACGTAACGAACCTCGTTGACGTTGCTTCGGTATGATCGGCCAAAAAATCGAGTTCATGTGCACTCATGGGACAAGCCTCCTTGTATCGGTAACGCTCTCATTATACCGCACGCTTGCGAAAAGGCCATAATCAATTGACAGATTCTGTAGTCATGCTATAATTTATATAAACTCATAACTAGGACGAGGAAGCACCTCTCATGATGCGCAGAGCCGCATTGGAAGAGGTGCTTTCTTTTTTGCGTTTCTAGGTATGAGCGGCATTGAGAAGCGAGAAGGAGGAAGGTAGATCATGCAGGTTGTATGGATGGCGCGATTGGAGCGAGGCATGGAGGAGGAAGGGAGCGAGAAGGGGCCGAAGCGCGGCGGCAAGCGGAAGGAAGATTCGTCCGCCGCTCCCTTCGGGCTCCTGACCGCAGGCGAGGAGCAGGGGCAATGGATGGTGCTGTGGGAGGCGGAAGGCGCGGAACCGGAGATCTGGTTCGAAGGCGGCGATTGGGCCGAGATGCGGGCATCGCTGCGGCGGGGCATGGCGCGGCTCATGAGCGCAGGCTACCGGCTGTCGCTCGGCTTCGTTCCGGAGGTGGATATTCATGAGCGCCGCATGCGGGAGCAGCAGGAGTGGATCGCCTGCTATGCCGATCTCCATCCGAATGCGGAGGTGTATGATCGGCTGGCTCAATGGCGCAGGGAAGCGGCCACGAGGCTGAGACGCGCTCCGTATTGGATCGCGTCGAACCGGATGCTTCGCATGGTCAGCGCCTATTTGCCGCAGAGCCTGGAGGAGCTGGAGCAGATTCCGGGCTTCGGCGCGGTGAAGGTCCGCGACTTCGGCGAAGAGATTATTCAGATGACGAAGCAGTATGCCCGCGCGACGGACTTCCCGCTGGACTGGGTGGCCGCTGCCGTCAGCGAGCCTGAATTCGCCAGATGGGTCTATGCCGAATGGGAAGCGAAGCAGGCGAATGAGCTGGCCAAAATATCGGAGCGCCGCTTGCTGATGGAAGGGCTGCAGCAAGGGATGGGGATCGAGCAGCTGATGGATCGGCTGCAGGTGGATCGGCGCGAACTGATTATGCGCATCGAGAAGATTGCGAAGGAAGGAGGCGCGTTCGAGCGGCTGGCCGAGGAGGAGCTGGCTTCGATGCCTCCCGCCGAGCGCGCGGCGGTCGAGTCTGCCCTCATTGAATTGGGGGACGAGTATATCAAGCCGATCTATATCAAGGCATTCGGCGAAGCGGCGCTGGAGGTGCCGACACCCGAGCTGCAGACCAACTATGAACGGATACGCTTCCTCCGGCTTCTGCACCGGAGACGGAAGAGCCGGGAGGCGCGGCAGGCGAAGGCCGGTTAATCGGGGAAAGCATGAACAAGCCCGCATCCCTTGTTTCGGGAGGCGGGCTTGGGCTTCAACGTGCGTCTTCACGCGTCTTTATCCTATAAGGCCGTTTGCAGGAAATCTTTATATCCAGTCTTTTTTGCGGAACAGGTAGAACATGAGGGCTCCGAGTATGAGCATAAAGCCGATAATATAAAGCGAGCCGTAGGCCCAGTCCATGAATGGAATATAATCGAAGTTCATCCCGTAGATGCCGGTAATGAGCGTCAGCGGCATGAAGATCGTCGTAATCGCGGTAAATACGCGCATGATGTCGTTCGCGCGGTTCGCGATGCTGAGCTGATACGATTCCCGCAGGTTGCCCATCAGATCGCGGAAGGTCTCGAATGTCTCGGAGACTTTGACCGCATTTTCATAGATATCCCGGAAGTACTTCTGCAGATCATCCTCGATGAGGCGGAGATCTTTCCGGTAGAGGACCAGCAGCACTTCTTTTTGCGGCGCCATTCCTTTTTTCAGCCATAGAATCTCGCTGCGCAGACTGATGATCTCGTTCAGATGAGCCTTCTTGGCGTTGACGATCAGTTCTTCCTCCAAGGTGTCGATCTTGGCTTCGATCCGATCGGCTACCGAGAAGTAGTTATCCACGAGAAGATCGATCAAGTGGTACAGCATGCGGTCGGCCGCGCTCACCTGCTGCTCCCACAGCATCGGCTTGACCATGCGCAATTCATTGATTTTCTGCTTCGTCACGGTGATGATGTAGTGCTTGCCGAGAAATATATTCAAGGCCCGCAGGAATATCTCCTCATCGTCGAAGCGGATGCTGTTCAGCACGATGAAATAATGATTTTCATAGATTTCGATTTTGGGCCGCTGCTCTTCTTCGCTCATGCAGTCCTCTACCGCGAGATCATGTATGGAGAACAAGGGCTGCAGCTCGACCAGATCTTCCATATCGGCATCTAACCAATAGAAGCCGTTCTCCGGCGGAGTCAATGTCATCTGTATGTCATCCACCGGCGTAAAGACGCCTTCGTTTACTAGACGGATTTTCAATGCTATCTCCCCTTCGGCCGCATGTCGGATGCGGCAGCTTGCTTCGTCTGTTCAGACGATTCGGGCCGGGCAGATGCAGGTGAGAGCCGTTGAACCTCGTCTCCGGGCACGGCAGTTATCCGCGCATGATGCTCGGGGATGGGCATAATGACAGAACGCGACAGCCGTCAAGCTGCACGGAGTCCCGCCGAATCGCCTTCTTCGGTTGTCCGTTCGTACCTCGGCATTGCCTCGGGTCGCCATCCATCCGAAATTCACCCCAATTTGAAATGATTTACGATAATCTTCGAACGCATTATGACAACGGTGCCGCGCAGGCACCTGTTTAGTATACTGCTCGGCCCGTCCCTTTTTCAAGACAAAATCGGTTCGCTGCGGCGTACATGGAATACGATATGCCGGAAGGAGAAAAAGGTGATTTACCTCTTGACTTCTGGCTCGACTTGCCTTTAAATTATTACCAAGTCCTACTCGGCTTCACGGGACTGCAATCGAATATGATATGTTAGCAATCTTATCAAGAGCAGGTGGAGGGACAAGCCCGATGAAACCCGGCAACCGGCCAGATGCGCAGAGCCGTTCTTGCATTCAAGGACGTATCTGCGGCGTGCACGGTGCTAATTCTTGCGGTAGCGGTCAGAAGACTGCTGCTGACAGATGAGAGAGGCGCATGAATCCAGGCAATGCACAACCTTTCTCGAATGTCGGGAAAGGTTTTTTTGTACCCTTTTCCCGCAAGCGACAACCAAACGATGATGGATTTATGAAGGAGGAGAGCGTCATGCCGATCAAGATTCCCGATCATTTGCCGGCCAAAGAAATATTGTCTCAGGAGAATATATTCGTCATGGACGAAACCCGCGCGTATCACCAAGATATTCGTCCCTTGCGAATTGTCATCCTGAACCTGATGCCGACGAAAGAGACTACCGAGACGCAATTGCTGCGCCTCATAGGCAATACGCCGCTGCAAGTGGATGTGACGCTGCTTCACCCGGCGACGCACACGTCCAAAAATACATCCGCGGAGCATTTGTCTTCATTCTATAAGACGTTCGATGAAATCGAAGAGCAGCAATTCGACGGCATGATTATTACGGGGGCGCCGGTCGAGCAGATGGAATTCGAGAAAGTGACATATTGGACCGAGCTGTGCCGCATTATGGAGTGGTCTTCCGCCAACGTGACGTCTACGTTCCATATTTGCTGGGCTTCGCAGGCCGGCTTGTACTTCCATTACGGCATTCCGAAATATCCGCTTGAGCGCAAAATTTTCGGCGTGTACCCGCACTATACGACCTTGGATAATGTGAAGCTGACGCGCGGCTTCGACGACGTGTTCCTCGTGCCCCAGTCCCGGCATACGGAGATTCGCCGCGAGGACGTGGAGCGCGTCCCTGAGCTGGACATTCTCGCCGAGTCGGAAGAGGCGGGCGTCTATATCGTGGCGACGCGGGACGGGAAGCATATTTTCGTGACCGGACATTCCGAATACGACCCTTGCACGTTGAAATGGGAATACGATCGGGATATCGCCAAAGGGATGGAGATGGATCTGCCGGTCAATTACTTCCCGAACAACGATCCGTCGCGCCAGCCGCGCTCGTCGTGGCGCGCTCATGCCAATCTTTTGTTCTCGAACTGGCTGAACTACTATGTCTATCAGGAAACGCCGTACGAACTGGGCAAAGCCGTATTGCGTAAGAAAGGGGCCAACGTATAATGGTGCAGCGCAACGAAGCCGATTACCGCATGGAAAGCCGGCTTGCCCAGATCGGGTCGGTTCACGATCCGGCGACAGGAGCCGTTAATTATCCGATTTACCAAGCCACCGCTTATCGTCATCCGAGATTGGGACAGAGCACGGGCTTCGATTATATCCGTACGAAGAATCCGACGCGCGCGGTGCTGGAGGAAGCGGCAGCCGCTCTGGAGCATGGCGATGCCGGCTTCGCCTGCAGCTCGGGCATGGCCGCGATACAGACGGTGTTCGCCAAGTTCGGGCAAGGCGATCATCTGATCGTATCGCTCGATCTGTACGGCGGCACTTACCGTCTGCTGGAGCGGATATGGTCCCGCTGCGGGGTCACTGCGACGTATGTCGACACGAACGACCTGGATGCGCTGGAGTCGTCCCGCACACCGGAGACGAAGGCGGTCTTCATCGAGACGCCGACCAATCCGTTGATGATGATTACGGATATCGAGCGGGTGGCGGCCTGGGCGAAGAAGCATGGCCTGCTGACGATTGTGGACAATACGTTGCTGACTCCGTTCTTCCAGCGCCCGCTGGAGCTGGGAGCGGACATCGTCGTACATAGCGCGACGAAGTATCTCGGCGGCCACAACGATGTGCTGGCCGGCCTTATCGTGACGAAGGGGCGCGAGCTGTCGGAGGAGATGGCTTTTCTCCATAACTCGATCGGCGCCGTCCTGAGCCCGTCGGATTCCTATCAGCTGATGCGGGGCATGAAGACGTTGGCCCTGCGGATGGAGCGCCATGAATACAATGCGACCCGCATCGCGGAATGGCTGCTGGAGCACCCGGCGGTCGAAGCGGTCTATTACCCCGGACTGGCGGATCATCCGGGCTGCGAGATTCAGCGGCGCCAGTCCTCCGGCAACAGCGGCATCTTCTCCTTCCGCTTGAAGGATGCCCGCTATGTCGATCCGATTCTGCGCCATTTGAAGCTAATCGCGTTCGCCGAGAGCTTGGGCGGCGTCGAGTCGCTCATGACGTATCCGGCGGTGCAGACGCACGCTGACATTCCGGCGGAGATTCGGGACCGGATCGGGGTGGACGATCGGCTGCTGCGCTTTTCCGTCGGCATCGAGCATGTCGACGATCTGACCGCAGATCTGGCGCAGGCGCTGGAAGCGGCCCGGTTGGAGGTGGAGCAGGGATGAGCGGACCCGGGTCAAATAAAGCGAATCCGGCTTCGAAGCGAGGACAGGGAGTGGATTTTGCCACGAAGCTGATTCATTTCGGCGGGGAGATCGACAAGACGACAGGCGCGTCCAGCGTGCCGATCTATCAGGCCACGACGTTCCATCATCATGATATTTACGAGCCGCCGGAATTCGATTATTCGCGCTCGGGCAATCCGACCCGGCAGGCCTTGGAGGATTATATCGCCCTGCTGGAGGGAGGGACGAACGGCTACGCGTTCGCTTCCGGGATGGCGGCGATCTCCTCCGCCTTTCTGCTATTTTCCGCAGGCGATCATATTATTGTAACCGAGGATGTGTACGGCGGGACGTACCGGCTGCTCACGACGATTCTGAACCGGCTTCGGATTGAATCGACCTTCGTCGATATGACCGATCTCGATCAGGTAAAAGCGGCCCTGCGTCCGAATACGAGGGCCGTCTATATGGAGACGCCGTCCAACCCGACGCTCAAAATTACGGACATCGCTGAGGTATGCGGCTGGGCGAAGGAGCACGGGCTGCTGACGCTGCTGGACAACACGTTCATGACGCCGTATCATCAGCTTCCGATCGTCCATGGGGTGGACATTGTCCTCCACAGCGCGACCAAGTTCCTGAGCGGACATAGCGACGTGCTGGCCGGATTGATCGTGACGGCGACCGAGGAGCTGGGCGCGCGCATCAAGCAGCTTCAGAACGGGCTTGGCACGGTGCTCGGCGTGCAGGACAGTTGGCTGCTTATGCGCGGAATGAAGACGCTGGGCGCGCGGATGAGCCACGGCGAGCAGAGCGCCCGCCGCTTGGCGGCTTGGCTCGAGGAACGAGGCGACATCAGCCGGGTCTATTATCCCGGCCTGGCGGATCATCCGCGCCGCGATGTTCACGAGAAGCAATCCGCAGGCTACGGCGCGGTCGTCTCGTTCGATGTCGGCTCCGGCGAACGGGCGAAGCGCGTGCTGAACCAGGTGAAGCTTCCGCTGGTCGCCGTCAGCCTCGGCGCGGTGGAAAGCATCCTGTCCTATCCGGCGATGATGTCGCATGCCTCGATGCCGGCGGATGTCCGGCTGGAGCGCGGCATCACGGACGGGCTGCTGCGGTTCTCCGTCGGACTGGAGCATATCGACGATCTGCTGCAAGATTTGGATCAGGCATTGAGCGACTGACAGACCGTTCGCTGCTTTATTTCTTCTTATATATACGGCATTATGCCCTCTTCAGCACGGAGAACCGGCTATGTTAGGCGTCGGGTTTCGCTGGAGAGGGTGCTGTTTTTTCGCCCATAATTGTGGTACGATTATGAAGTCATTGACATGAATGGTCCTATGCCCGGACGGGCAGCGGCTTCATGTCAGGATCGGATATCGAATGACTTACGAATAGTGGAGCATCGTACCGGATGCATCCGCTTCGTGCTGCATGTACGCTCATACAGCATGCAACTTATGAGAGAGGAAGTGACTGTGACGATGTCACCGATTGATCGCATTTTGGATAAAGCGCTGCGCGGTGAACGTATCGACACGGATGAGTGCGTGACGTTGTTCGCGTCCGATCAGGTAGAGAAGATCGGGCATGTCGCCAACCAGATCATGTTGAAATGGCATCCAGATCCGATTGCCACGTTCGTCATCGGACGCAATGTGAATTATACGAATATCTGCGATACGTACTGCCGGTTCTGCGCGTTCTACCGCGCCCCGGGCTCCAAAGAAGGCTATGTGCTTCCGGATGAAGTCATCTTCCAGAAGATTCAGGAGACGCTCGATGTCGGCGGTACGGAAATTTTGATGCAGGGCGGAACCAATCCGGAGCTTCCGTTCAGCTATTATACGAATCTGCTCAAAGCGATTAAGGAGCGCTTCCCTAGCATTACGATGCATTCCTTCTCTCCAGCGGAAATCATGAAGATGAAGGAAGTGTCGGACGGCTTGTCGCTGGAGGACGTGGTGCGCGCGATTCACGAGGCGGGTCTCGACTCCCTGCCGGGCGGCGGCGCCGAGATTCTGGACGATCGCACCCGCCGCAAGATCAGCCGGCTCAAAGGCTCCTGGCGCGACTGGATGGATGTGATGCAGACCGCGCACAAGGTGGGCATGAACACGACCGCGACGATGGTCGTCGGCTTCGGCGAGCTGCTGGAGGAGCGCGCTCTTCATCTGGAGCGGGTCCGCACGGCTCAGGACGAGTGCATCGAGAACGAGTATCCGTCCAAGGGCTTCCTTGCCTTCATTCCATGGACGTTCCAATCGGAGAATACGAATATGAAGGCGGATCCGGTCAGCCCGGAGGAATATTTGAAAACGCTGGCGATCAGCCGCATCTTCCTTGATAATATTCCGAACTTCCAAGCCTCCTGGGTCACGATGGGTCCGGAAGTGGGCAAGAAGACGCTGAGCTACGGCTGCAATGACTTCGGCAGCACGATGATTGAGGAAAATGTCGTCTCCGCGGCAGGCACGACGCATAAGGTCAATATCAGCAGCACGCTGCAGCTTATCCGCGAGGCCGGCAAAATTCCGGCGCAGCGGGACACGAAGTACAATATTTTGAAGGTGTTCGACGACGAGAACGTGAAGGTGGATCGCGACTTCGTCATGCAAAATTAGTTCTGCCAGAGGGCGGACATCTTAATTATTGTTTAGGATGCGCTTGATTCCGTTATTTTATAGGGCATCGCTTGTGCGGTGTCTTTTTTTTAATATTATAGAATTTATAACTCTTTTGGGACTTCATTTGGACTCGTCTCTCAGTAGAAAAAATTTTTAAAACGCTCTGTGTGCTAAGTTTTGATTAGGAAAATGGACAATCTCCACGCCTTCGTAAAAAAAGGGGTTTCCAACGGCCTGAAAACTGCACAATTTCCCTAGACACGTCTATCCCGGTAGGCGAAATCCGCAAAACTACACGATTTGTCCAGACACGTCTATCCGGTAGCAGAAATGCTGCACAAATACAGCAATTCGATATGGACGACTTCACCAGAAAGTTAATCCTGCAAAACTGCAGGAATTTCACCCGTTTCGCTTCGACTTGGCACTAGCCTTGCACCAAACCTGACATGAAAAATATATTTCTCATTAATTACTTTTTCTTCAATTTATTGATCGATTATATCTGGTAACTCATAAAAAAATCTCCTAATGTTGAAGGATAGGCATGTTACCCATTCCCTCACCAAAAGGAGAAAAGACCATGGGTAATATACCAGATCAGACCGTCATTTGTAAATGCCTAAATTTGATTCAGCTCTCGGACGACGAATTCCCAATCTTCAATTATCGACGAAAGTTTACACTCGTGAGAGCGATCAAACTACTCATTGATGCTCAATTGAATAAACGCACGGACCTCGAAGATATCTGCAACGCGTTGCGTGCGAACGAACAGCTGCAGCAGGCGATCCACTTGAAATCCATTAGCGCTTCCCAACTCGTACGTACACTCAGAGCGTTGCCTTTACCGGTGTTGCAGCAGCTATGGATTCAAGTGACACAACGTTTGCAACAACTTTATCCGAAGCAGGGTATCCCCGGCATCGGGAAACTGAGCATTGTCGATTCAACGGTACTTACACTCCCTGATGTCGCTGGAAAATGGGCCTACTGCTCCAAACACAGCAACGGGGTAAAGATCCACACCAAACTTGCTGTTTGCGACCCGGATACCGTCTATCCCGAAAACATTGTTTGTTCCACACGAGGCGTTGCTGACAGCGAAGTGGCTTTGGATCTGGTGATCGATAAAGATGCCATTCATGTTTTGGATCGCGGGTACATCACATATGGTCACTATAAGCAGTGGCTGGATGATAATCTACGCTTCGTGGCACGCATTAAGAAAAGCAACAAGACGGCGATCATCTGCGAGCACGAGATCGATGAAACGACGCCTGTGGTGCGTGATGCTGACGTGATCGTGAGCTACAAGGATGAAGAAGGCCATGTGATAGAAGCCCAGCTCCGGTTAGTGGAGTATACCGATGAGAAGAACCGCCAGTACCGTGTGCTTACGAATGTCTGGGATAAGTCCGCAGCCCAAATCTGCGAGATTTATCGGCGCCGCTGGATGATTGAATTATTCTTTAAATGGATGAAGCAACATATGAGCTTAGTCCATTTGTACAGTTTCCATCCAGAGGCAGTATGGAACCAGATTTTTTTAGCCTTCATCGCATATGGTTTAGTCATGTTGGTCCGGAAGGAGGCTGACACCACTCAAACGCTATGGTCATTTCTAAAGCTGCTTCGGGTCTATATGAATAAAACGTGGGATCAATTTTTGATGGCACTGCACCGCAAACCAACCAAGCACTCGAAGGGCAGGCGGAAGAAACGAAAGGGTGGTCGACCACGAAAACACCCAAAGCAATGTAAGACCGTTAAAGTGGTGATTAAATAGGTAATAATGGCATATTAACATTTGATGGTAACATGTTCCTATGGTTTAGTAGGAGATCGACTTTTGGCTTTGCTAGGAAAAAAGAAACTGTAAATATATATAAATAATGATTATTAGTTCCGTATCTGGAGTTTAAAGTCTTCTTCATGTCAGGTTCTATGCAACGCTAGTGTCGACTTGGAGCGAAAGGGCCTAAAATGATGTAAATATGTAGCAATTCCTCGGAATGAGGACTCATTGAGCCGAAATTCCTGTAAAATAGCAGCAATTCCCTCCAAACGTTCAAGCCTCAGAAGGCAACGATGCCTCCAGAAGGCGATGATGCCCCCAGGATCCGACGCGGTCTCTTGGATCCCGTAAAAGACGGCAGGATTTTCTTCCGTGCCTATGGGTTGGAAGCAAAAATCGGCGAAAAGGATGTACTTTTACACTAGCGTTGCATCGAGCGGTTAGTTCATAATCTAATTTCAATTAACATCAATATATGATATATATTTACATTTGCGATGTCCGCGCTAAGTCTAAAAAAGTCGAGCTGGAAACAGACCCTACGCGTTATCCATTATATGTAAAAATCGTTTTCGTTTGTCATTACGTCACAATCAGTCTCGGTTTCATCGACTTTGTTGCCTTTTTCGGACGTCTCCCATTTCGCTTTGGTCGACCTCTAGATGTTCGAGTCGGCTTGCGGTTGAGTGCAGCGATCAAATTTTCCCATGGTTTTTCCGCATAGATGCGAATCAACTGGAGGAGGTCCCATGTCGACTTTTTACAGTCCAGTGTTAATTTAATCAGCAAACAGAGAGCATACGCGATTAAAGCAATATACATTTGGTTCCAAATCGCTTCGGCCGTATAACCGTGGGGTTTTACCAATCGAATATGCTGCTTGACCCATTTAAAAAACAACTCAATATGCCAGCGATTTCGATAAATCTCGGCAATTTGATGTGCGGATAAGTCAAATCGATTCGTTACAATTCGATAGGTACGCCCTTGGTCATCGTTAAACTCAATCAAACGCAGAACCGCTGGCAGCTCCGGCATCGTCACATCAGCATCAAGGATAAACCCATTCTGCCTTTTGGGGAGGTCTCTTTTTCTGATGATCGTTAACCGGCTCTTTTGCTTGACGCGGCAAACAAATTTAATCTTATCCTCTACCCATTTCTGAAAATGGTCGTACACCTGGTATCCTCGGTCCATCACGTAGGTCGCATCTTTATCCACTGTAAATTCCAACACGACTTCATGATCGGCTACATCTTTGGTTGAAGCGACGATCTTGTCTGGATACATCGTTTTGGAGTCCGCAACGACCAAGGAGGTGTGCATCTTCACGCCATGGCTACTTTTGGAACAATAGGACCATTTCGCGAGAATGGGAGGTAGTGTAATTCCCGATGAATCGATTAGCTTGAGTTTCCCAATACCAGGCGTAATGCCGCGTTTCCCTTTTGTAAGTTGCTTGATTCGATCAATGAGCGAGAAAAAGAGCGTCTGAAGATACTCCATAGGCAGCCGTTTCAGCTTCCGCGATAGTTGGGAAGCGCTTATGCTCTTGAGTCCAAGCAGTTCTTGAAATTCAGGATTAGCGGCTACATGCTCTGACATGACTTTGTATGAGTCTCGTTGCTGAAGCTGTGCCTCTACAAATAAGAGTGTCGAAGCGCCGACAAACAACTTTTGGGCCCGGTAATCCAATGACTCGTGTCGAGTAGAATGAACATGTAACCATTTTAGGCATTGACAAATGACGTTTTGATTCGGTACGTTATCCATAGAAATCTCCTTTGTTGAGGCGTTTTTATGGATAACGCTTTGGGTAACTCAACAATAGGAGATTTCTTTATTTTTGTCCACGAATATAGTTCAATAAGTTACAAATATAGAGACTTATGGGGTAGAAATTTTCGTAAAAAGATTGATGCAACGCTAGTGGTACTTTTACGGGAATTGCATCAGATAGTGGCTGAAATAGCATAAAATCTTGCTCAGATGCAGGATTCGGTGCCTCAACCATCTTCCGCAGCTCGTCCTTTTCCCGCCTCTATATTCTTTGCGTTAGCTTGATGGGGATATGCTCTTTTTGCTATTTTTAGGGTTGGTGTTTACAATGGGAAGCTTACTTGACTGACAATCGAATTTTTCCGAGTAAAGGGTTGTCTCTACGGGAGACAGCCCTTTTTGGGTCCTCGTAAGGTCGTCCACCGCATACCAACGTGAAAGCATCCAGGACATCGTTGATCCTCCCAGCAAAGAAAAGAAAGTGTACTCCTTTCAAAGGTAAATGCCTAATTAAGATCTGGGATATAGCCGGGGCATGACAAAAGTGATAGCAGTACGATATGTATTATATTACGAATGGGGCGTTAGCACATGTTCTCCGAACCCATAACTAAATGAACGGGTATGGCTAATGTTTTTGCTCTTGCCCCTGAAGCTCCATCTCGCACGATAAAAAGCAAACCCTCTGATGCCCAGCCCTGGTAGCGTGACATCAGAGGGTTTTTATATCCTGCTACGACTTACGCTTGGTTCGCAGCGTTAGCCAGCTTCTTCTTGCGGCCGACCTGAATCAGCGTCAGGAAGAGTGCTGCCAGTAGCCCACTCGCGAGAAGCAATAGGAAGCAACCGTTCCAACCGGAGGATTCGACGATAAATCCAACGAGTGCGCTTGCAGTCAAGTTGCCGAACAAGTAAGCAAACAAACCAGTCATGCCAACAGTGGTACCTACAGCGAACTTCGGTACGAAGTCGATTGCGCTCAGGCCAATCAGGAACTGCGGCACATAGATGAGACAGCCGATAATGGATACGGCGATAGTAATTACGAGGACGTTCGTAGACTGCCAATACACGAGCGTAGCCAACACGACGCCGACCATGCTGATAATACAGAGTGGCATCCGGTTGCCTTTGAACAACTTGTCGCTAAGCACACCGACGACGAGCGAGCTCAGAATGGCTGCCCATTCGAATACAGCAAATGCAACGTGATACTGCGATTGCGTGAAGCCTTTTTCTTCCGTCAAGTATAATGGTACCCAGTTCAAGACGCCGAAGCGAATGAAGTACACGAATACGTTAGCCAAGCACAGGTACCAGATGAATTTGTTTTTAAGTACATATTTGATCAAGATTTCTTTCATCGACAGCTTGTCGCCGTCTGGATTGCGTTCCACATCGTCATAATCGTTGCGATATTCATCGATTGGCGGCAGACCAACCGATTGCGGAGTATCCTTGCCCCAGAACCATACGAAAACGGCGATCATCATGGCCATAATCGAGGGAACGACGAAAATTCCGGTTTGCCAGTAAGCCGAGCCTAGAATCCCTAATGCAACACCGACGATTGGCGCGATAATGCCTCCGCCGATATTATGGGACGTATTCCAGATTCCCATATACGTACCGCGCTCTTTCTTCGAGAACCAGTTCGCCAGTACGATACTGCAAGGAGGAGCGCCCATGCCTTGAAACACCCCGTTCACGACAAGCATTATGAAGATGAGCCCGAACGAGGAAGTAGATCCTAAGATAAGGTTAACGACGGCAGACAAGAACAAACCAACAGCGATAAATCGCTGCGTATGGGCTTTGTCCGCCAAATTTCCCATGAAGAATTTGCTTATTCCGTAGGTAACGGCAAGTGCCGCGCTCAACATACCGATTTGAGAAGGGGTGAATCCGAACTCACTCTTCAAATATGGTGTGGACAACGTAAAGTTGCTGCGTACTAAGTAGTAGCCTGCGTAACCTATAAAAATACCGATTAATGTACGCATACGGAAAATTCGGTACATCTTCGCGATCATGTGCTCCGGCAATCGAGGTATGGCGGGAGCTTTTTTCAACCAACCTAACATTCTTCATTCTCCTTGACCTTTTTTGTCCGCACGCATTCTGTTCCAAAGGTCAATGATTTGTTCATGCCTACGCATGGAACTGTGTACAGGTAAGACAGCGGAATTCGCTGCATCCTGCTTGTTCTCGTGAACGGTCGGGGTGCCGTAAGACACTCGTTCCAAGACAGCGGCCGCCTCTTGTGACAAGCTGTAGTTGATGAACCAGTCTGCAGCGGCCTCATTGGGCGCGTTCCGGATTTTCGATATGCCATTAACGAATAGGCTCGTATTTTTCGGAACGCTGCTCACGATATCGAACCCGGCCTCGCGCAGCTTGCGCTGATCTCCCAGAAAGTTGATACCGATTGCATACTCGCCCGAGCTGACGTATTGTGCGGGCATGAAGCCGTTTACAGTAAGCAGACCGATATTGCGGTTCAACTGTCTCAAATAATCGGAAGTTCTCTGGTCGCCCCATGCATCGTATAACGAGGCGATAAACGTGTACGCGGTTCCGGAGTAATTCGGATCTGGCATGACAAGTTTGCCGCGATATGCAGGATCAAGCAGGTCTTCCCACGTTGTAGGGATCTTCAACCCGAGCGGCGCAAATTCTTGATTCCAACGTTCGCGATGAACCGCAATGGATAACTGCTCAACCTCGTAACCGGCCCAATACCCGTCCTCATCCTTGAACGGGAACGGGATAAGATCCATATTTGCGCTGTGAATCGGGGAGGATAGATCCTCTTCCTTCATCGTCATGTGCGCATCGATCGTTCCGCCAATGACGAGATCCGCTTGCGGCTTCGTTGATTCTTGAGACACGCGGCGCAATATCTCCTCTGTCGACAGCCGGATGTACTCGTACGTACATCCTGTTTGTTGACAGAAGGAGGACAGCAGCGCACTGCCGACTTCTTCTCGAGCGGCCACGTATACAACCAGATGGCGCCCCTTCATGTCGGGCATACCTTGCTCATTCACAGTAATGGCATGATGATCATTGGAACAGCCTGTCTGCGCAACTAGACAGACGAATAGTAAAAGGTAGAGTAATCGTGTCATCTTATATCCGCCTTTGCGTTCTTTCGATGAAGCAGCTTCTCCAAGCCCGCCTGCAAATAGATCGAATTTCCGTTGTCATCGCCCATATACTGCATGACGACATAGTCGGAATACACGACAATATGCAGGATATTGGCGCGGTCATATTTCAGCTCCTTGTCCTCCTTGTATGCAGTAATAGAGCCGAGCGGCTTCTGCTTGCGGAGCAACAATTGCTTAATTTCGACCAGATCTTTGATTTCCAATGCTTGTTGAATGCTGGACACCAAGTAACCCTTTTCATGATCAAGCAAATTTCCTTGTACGCCATCAGAGCGGAAAGTGAGCCCCTTTGCAGTTCGTATGAATTGTGCGAAATGCTCGGGCGTATAATAAAGACTTTGCAACTGAGTCTGCAGGGCAGACAGCAGAGGAGTCTCGTGTCCAGGGCCGTAAGACCATTTGCCTAGGGTAAAGGTGCTGCCAAGCTCAAAGGTCTGCTCGCTTCCGTTCAAATATTGGATACGTCCCGAGAGAATGGCCTGCTCACTGTCGGTTTCAGTAGACAGCTTCGGTTCATACTCCTGCTTGATCCGATCCATATAGGATACGAACGCGTGCAGACTTACCTCGTCATTGACATGCACAGATCCCCATTTCTGATGAGAAATTACTGCTTGAACAGGAAGGGAATCGCTTACTTTTCGCAATACTTCATGCTTATCGTCAATAATGCCGACCTTCTGATAGACCTGCTCATTCAGGAAGAAGCCGGCAAAAGACAGCAATAGAATGATTCCCGTAAAAAGAAAGGCACTCCATATAAGCTTGTTCATTCTGCATTACTCTCCTTGCTCAGCATAAACAATCATCATTTCATAATCTCCTCGTAATTGTTTCATAAATGTATTATTTCGAGCATATTGGCAGAGGATGTGTATCCAATGCTGCCGGCGAGCGGAATTGGAGCGTGATCGTCGTTCCGATCCCATCCTCGGATTGTATGGACATTTCTCCTCCTTGCAGGGCCATCAGTTGCTTGCATATGAGCAATCCGAAGCCATTGCCTGCGTCCGATGTCAGGCTCTCGTCCGATGAAGAGCTTTCGAACCGTGCAATGAGGGAATGACTTATGCCGATTCCATCGTCTCGGATCGTAATTCGCTCGGCATCATCGCTTGATGTCTGTTGAATCACTAGCTCGGATGCATCGCTGTATTTGATTGCGTTATCGAGCAGGTTCAGGAAAATCTGCTTCGTCTTATCCGGATCCGCGACAACCATCGTAGGTACTAGCTCGTTGTGCAGCCGAATCCGATATTTGTCGAGTCGTGGCTGCATTATATAGACGCCTTCGCTCGCAATCGCCGCGATATCGCATATGGTAGGAGATACCGAGAACGGGCTGTCTCCATACTTGGACTGGCTGAGCAGTTCCTCGACAAGTGTAAGCATGCGCTCGCTTTCCACGGAAATATGGCGCAGGCTTTCTTGAACATCCTTCGGATCCTTCAGACGTGGAATAAGGTTCGAATATCCCATAATCGCGGTCAGAGGCGTCTTCAGCTCATGAGTGACTCGATCCAGGAAATCGCGCTGCTTGTCCTTCTCCCGGCTTAGCTGCTTGATATGCAGCTCGATTGCATCGGCCATTGCATGCAAGGAATGCGCCAACTGACTTATTTCCTCATAACCGCTCAATTCGATACGGCTGCCATAATGGCCGTTGGCAAGCTTCTTCGCCATATCTCGAAGCTGCTCGATCGGTTTGCTCAGCGACTTGGCGAAGCGATTCGCAATCAACACGGCGGCAGCGAGAATAAGCAAGCAAGCCACCCCGAAGGTGACCTTCATTCGCTTGAGAAGCTGCGATTCATCCTCCAAGGGCTGGAGGAATCGAATTAATCCGATGACTTGATTGTCGACGTAGATTGGGCTAGAGAACAGCAGCAATGGAAAAGGAGAGGCCTTTTGGAACATATAGGACTTATTGCCAAGCATCGCTTGTTCCATATCCTGATTCACATAAGACAGCGCTCCTCTCTCGGTATCGGCCAGGAAGAGATGATGCGCGTTAATGAGCTGAACACGAATGCCCATGCGCTTGGACAGATATGAGGCAATGAGCGGCGCCCCTTTTTGAAGCGTGACGTCTGGTCTTCCTTTTTGTTCGCGTTCCACATAATTGATCGTGTAGATTTGAGCTTCTACGCTTAGCTTTTGCAGCGAATTGACCGCGGAGTGATAAACATTATTCTGCAAAGAAATATCAAGCACGATATAGAGAAAAAGCATGACAGGAATGAATAGGGCAAGAAGTGCCAAGTGAAAGCGTTTCTGTAAAGTCATGGGTTGTCCACCTTGTTCAAAATGGCCGTGCAACTCAACAATCTATTTTGTATCCGACGCCGTAAATGGTTTTGATTCGCTCTCCTTCTTTTCCTAGTTTTTTGCGGAGGCGCTGTATCATAATATCGACAGCTCTCGTATTTTCCGGATAATCAAGCTTCCACACCTTCATAAGGAGATCATCGCGAGTGAAGATGCGCTGCTTATTGGATAATAACAGCAGAAGCAGATCATACTCTCGATACGTTAGCGTAATTTCCTGTCCGTTCACAACTAGCGCGCGCTTTTCCGGATCGACTTGAAAAGGTCCGCAATGCATGATGCTGGATCCGGAGTTCGTCTGATCTTGTTTTTTCATCCGTCTTTCGATCACCTTGATTCGGAGCAGCAGCTCCGTACTGTGGAACGGCTTGACGAGGTAATCATCCGCCCCTAATTGCAGTCCCAGCAGCTTGTCGTTGATTTGTCCTTTGGCGGTAAGCATGATGACGGGAACGTCTGAATTGCTGTTGCGGAACTCGCGCAGCAATTGATACCCATCTATATCGGGAAGCATAACATCAAGAATAATCAAATCTATCTGTTGCGCCTGCCATTGTTCGTGCGCCGCTTGGCCGCTCGCGGCCGTGTGCACCGCGTAGCCTTCGATCTCGAGATTGAGACGGATGAGGTTCAAGATGCTCTGCTCGTCGTCGACAACTAGAATATTCATCGCGTCCTCCTTCTAGGGTGTGGTTATCATTGATCGCACAAAAAAGCAGCCTGGCAAAAGGCCGCTCCTTCTTCTATTATACGGACATACCCATAACTGTGCACGAAATGCTTCCTCATTAAACACGGTAAAATATACTAGCTAATGCTTCGCAAGACTCGCGGTATGACGGGGAGAGTACGCGCGATATGCGTAGGGAAAATATTCCGGTTATGTACGGGAGAGTGACTGGGCTTGAGTGTGGAGAATTCTGCAAAACTGCAGTATTTTCTTTTTCTCACAGGTAGAATTTGGGGAATTAATGCAAAAGTCAGAGTGTTGAGAAAGTCTATGTTAATTACCCATTCACCGCGTTAATTTGGTATAATGTTCTTATCATAATCCATGGAAAGCGCGGTGTTTGTATGCTTTACACGAATGATCCCAACCCACAACTGGACTATGAACTGGTTTGTCTTGAGCATATGGTTGCCCCTGATCACTTGCTTCGTCATATCGATAAACATATTGATTTTACCTTTATTTTGGACCTTGTGCGTCCTTACTACAGCGAGTCGAACGGCCGACCATCTGTGGATCCCATTGTGTTCTTTAAAATGCTGCTGATCGGCTACTTGTATAACATTCGCTCAGAGCGAGAACTGGAGCGAGTCGTCAACGATTCCCTGGCTTTTCGGTGGTTCTTACGGCTCGGGCTTTCCGGCAAAGCGCCTGACCATTCGATCTTTAGCTGGAACCGGAAAAATCGGTTTAAGGATACTACCGTCTTCCAAGATATCTTCGATAATATCGTTCAGCAGGCGATTCAGCACAACATGGTGGGAGGGCGGCTGCTCTTTACCGACTCCACGCATATCAAGGCAAATGCCAATAACGGACGGTACGAGAAACGAGAAGTCACTTGTACGCCTTATGAATATCTCCAAGAGCTGGAGCAAGCCGTGAATGAGGATCGGGTCGCTTTTGGAAAAAAGCCACTGCCTCCCAAAGAGGAGGCCGAAACCAAGGAACAAAAAGTTAGCTTAACAGATCCGGATAGCGGAAACCTGAATCGGGATGGAAAACCGGAAGGGTTTCATTATTTAGATCACCGCACCGTAGATCATAAATACAACGTGATTACGGACTGCTACGTTACGCCTGGAAATGTGAATGATTCGGTTGTTTATGTGGATCGTCTACTACATCAAATAGAGAAGTTTGGCTGGGAAAAGTCGCTGGAGGCCGTTGCACTCGACTCTGGTTACATGACGGCCTATGTTTTTTACCGTACGAACAAATTAAACATCACGGCAGTTATTCCAGAGCGTTCGACCCGTGAACACGGTGTATTTCCCAAAGAGAAATTTCATTATGATGCAGAAAAGAATGTTTTTATCTGTCCAAACCAGCAAAAACTCACGTACCGCACCACAACACGAAAAGGATTCAGAGATTATAAATCCGATCCCAAACAATGCGCTGCCTGTCCATTATTGAGCAAGTGTAACGAGAACAAAAATAAACAACGCACCATACAACGGCATATCTGGGAAGAACACAAAGAGAAAGTAGTTCAAAACTTCCAGAGTGAGAGCGGAAAAGCCGTTTATGCCCTACGCGCCCAAACCATTGAGCGAAGTTTCGCGGATGCCAAAGTGCTCCATGGACTTCGCTATTGCCGATTTCGGGGAAGAGACAAGGTGCAGGAGCAAGTGCTGATGACAGCCACTGCACAGAACATAAAAAAGATAGCCACACATCTCGCCAGAAGGGTGGGGTAAAGCAAAGACCCCATCCCCCCTCCATTCTCTCTCACCAAACACCACTTTTTCCCAGCAAAATGATATTACATTGATATTACTTCGTAAAAAACAGGGGTTTTCCAACAGCCTGAAAAGTGCAGGATTTCGCCGGTTTCACCTCTAAATAAGCGGAAATTGGTATGAATTCCTGTCTTTATGCAGGAATTTCTATTTCGGGAAGCCCCACCAAGCCGAAAACTGTATATTTGCAGCAATTTTGAGCCAAGGCCGCCGCATTCACCGGATCCCTCTTCACCGCAACACCTTTCACTGCACTGCACGTTCCCTGCACGCAACCCTCCACGCAACCCTCCACGCATATCCTACGAAACACCGAACACCGAACGAATTACGCGCGACTCACGCAGGAATCACCGTTACTGCATACACATTTCACCACATAAATCCTCATACGTATGGCCATGCAACGCAATACCTCATTTCGCCATGCCAAGCGAGCTTTTCTGACGGGCCGCGGCACAGTAGAGCTTTGCACCTCACAGCCATGGCCTCACCTTGTCTGACCTCCTTCCGCCAGCCTGTCTGACATGCCGGCCCTCAGCTTGTCTAAATTGCCATCCCGCAGCTTGTCCGGCTTTGGCTTCATTTCCAGAACCCGCTTCGTATATCTGTTTCTGCAGCCCCATATACTGAAGAAGGAACAGAAAGGAGTGGGCATATGGAACTGTTCACGTTAACGCTTCCGAATGCGTCACGGGAAGAGGTTTTGTCTTTAAGCAAATTGCTGCAGCAGGAGCTGGGTGATTTACATAAAGAACAGACGATTGTCCAATTGGATGTCACGTTCGGTGAACAGCTAAGCTCCATTGCATGCAGCGGAGTGCTGCCGGATTTTCAACTGGCGCGTCATGGCGCCGAAGTACGGAATCGAAGTGCCCGCGCCTTGGCCGAATTCATTCTGACCGCCAAAGAAGAGCAGATTCTGCGCGCCTTGATTCAAAAATATACGAGCTATGAGCCGGAGGAATGCCTCAAAATCGAAAATTACTGTCTGCTGCTATTGAGCGGCGGTGACGATACCGGGGGGCAGGAGGCGCGGCGGCGCCGCAAAAAGAAGGTGATGCGGGCCATCCGCAGCTATTTGGAGGAGCATACCTCCCTTCATCTGGACGGATTCATCCGCTTCCGTCTGCAGCCTTATATGGCCGAGCTCCAGGAGGTCGTCGATTATGCCGTGGATGAATTTGTGCTCGAACGGCAATACCAGGAATTTATCGCGCTGTTGAAATATTTTGTCTATATTCAGGAAACGAAGGTGCCGCTCGCGCATCTGATGCACAGCGGAGGCCATGATTTTACTTTGCTGAATGAGGAATTGCAGCCATTGGAGCCGAAGCATGTCATGGACGGCATGATCGTGGAAATGGTCGATTGCGATATGGAAATGGAGGACATGATTGTGAGCACGCTCATCAATGTCTCTCCGCAAAATATCATCATTCATACGCGGGAGCCGGATTCCCAGGTCATCAAGACGATTCAGCAAATTTTTGAATCGCGGGTCCATGTCTGCATCCGCTGCAACGCCTGCCAATCGATGCTCTGGCAGAAGCAGGAGACGGCGCCTGATTATTGACGGGCTGGGCCCCTGCTTGACCTCCTGCCGAAAATGCCATATAATATGGCATAATCCAACAATGCGATATCAGTCGCGATGCAACATGCTGTGACGAAGACAACAATGGCGAGTTGGAACCGCCCAGAGAGAGGGACCTTGGCTGCAAGTCCCTTCGGTGGCCGCGCATATTGACCCCTTCGGAGCATTGGGCGGGAACCCCGGAAGCCGAAATGCGGCTCGGCCGGACAGTATCGCTCAACGAGTCATTCCCGTTACCGAATGCTCAAGAACCGGAAAGAGAACGATACCAAGCAACTGCGCTCAGCGGTGTTGCGAGGGTACGTGCGCTTCCGGTTGAATGAGGGTGGAACCACGGGTTAACTGCGTCAGTCAACACTCGTCCCTTGCCAGGGACGGGTGTTTTTTGTTATTCGGGGGCTCGCGGGGGAACGCACAAATGACGCATACGGATATCGCAGCGCAATAGCTGAAATGAGGAGGTCCAGCATCATGTCTATGGTCAAAGTAACTCTGCCCGACGGCGCCGTACGGGAGTACGCGCAGGGCACAACATTGGAGGAGGTTGCCGGTTCGATCAGCAGCGGCTTGAAGAAGAACGCGCTGGCCGGCAAGTTGGACGGCAAACTGGTCGATCTGGCGACGCCGGTTGAGCATGACGCCGAGGTGGCGATCGTGACGGCGGATTCGGAGGAAGGGCTGGAAGTGATGCGTCACAGCACCGCCCATCTGATGGCCCAGGCGATTAAACGGCTGTACAAGGATGCGAATGTGAAGCTGGGCATCGGTCCGGTTATCGAGGACGGATTCTATTATGATATCGATCTCGATATTTCGTTGACGCCGGAAGATCTGCCGAAGATTGAGAAAGAAATGGAACGGATTATCGGGGAAAATCTGCCGATTACGCGCCGCGTCGTCTCGCGGGAAGAGGCGTTGGCGATCTATGAGGAGATTGGCGACGAGCTGAAGCTGGATCTGATTCGCGATCTGCCGGAGGATTCCGTGATCACGATCTATGATCAGGGCGAATTCTTCGATCTGTGCCGCGGCCCGCATGTTCCGTCAACCGGCAAAATCAAGGTGTTCAAGCTGCTCAGCCTGGCAGGCGCTTATTGGCGCGGTGATTCGGATAACAAGATGCTGCAGCGGATTTACGGCACCGCCTTCCCGAAGAAGGCGCAGCTCGACGAATACTTGCATTACCTGGAAGAAGCGAAAAAAACGGGATCACCGCAAGCTCGGCAAGGAATTGAAAATGTTCACCTTCTCCCGCGAAGTCGGACAGGGGCTGCCGCTCTGGCTGCCGAACGGGGCCACGCTGCGCCGCACGATGGAGCGCTATATCGTGGACTTGGAGGAGCGCCTCGGCTACAGTCACGTCTATACGCCGGTGCTGGCCAACGTCGAGCTGTACAAGACGTCGGGTCACTGGGAGCACTACCAAGAAGATATGTTCCCGAAAATGGAGATGGACAATGAGGAACTTGTGCTTCGACCGATGAACTGCCCGCATCATATGATGGTGTACAAGAGTGAGATGCGAAGCTACCGCGACTTGCCGATCCGGATTGCCGAGCTCGGCACGATGCACCGCTACGAGATGTCCGGCGCGTTGACGGGGCTGCACCGCGTGCGCGCGATGACGTTGAACGACGCTCATATTTTCTGCCGTCCGGACCAGATCAAGGAAGAGTTCGCGCGGGTCATAGCGCTGCTGCGCAAAGTCTACGAAGATTTCGGCATCAAGGAGTACCGCTTCCGCCTCTCCTACCGGGATCCGCAGGATACCGAGAAGTATTTCCAGGACGATGCGATGTGGGAAATGTCCCAGCGTATGCTGCGCGAAGTCGTCGAAGAGCTGGGCCTTCCGTTCTTCGAAGCCGAAGGGGAAGCGGCCTTCTATGGTCCGAAGGTCGATGTGCAGATCAAGACGGCGTTGGGCAGGGAAGAGACGCTGAGCACCGCGCAGCTCGACTTCCTGCTGCCGGAGCGCTTCCAGCTTGAATATGTCGGTGATGACGGGCAGAAGCATCGTCCGGTCGTCATTCACCGCGGCATCATTAGTACGATGGAGCGCATGACGGCGTTCCTGCTGGAGAACTTCGCCGGCGCGCTGCCGCTCTGGCTGTCGCCGGTGCAGGCGAAGGTGCTTCCGGTATCGCCGGCGTATGAGGCGTATGCCAAGGAAGTGACCGAGAAGCTGCTCGATGCGGGCATTCGCGCGGAAGCCGATGTGCGGAACGAGAAGCTCGGGTACAAAATCCGCGAAGCGCAGCTGGAGAAAATGCCTTACATGCTCGTCGTCGGCGAGAATGAGAAGAACGAAGGCGCCGTCTCCGTCCGGAAGCGCGGAGAAGGCGATCTCGGCATGAAGCCGCTCGCGGAGCTAATCGGCCTGATGCAGGAAGAAATTCGGACGCGCTATATCGCAGAGCCGAAGGAATAATAACCTAGCGAGCGTGCATGCGTGCCGCCAAAGGCCGAGACGGAAGCCGAATCCGGTGAGCGGGCGAATTGCCGCTTGGCAATCCATACCGCCATACAAGACGTCTGTCGCTGACAGGCGTCTTTTTTGTGCAGGAGTGAAGCGGGCAGCGCGAGGAATCGAACCGGACGCCGGGCTGACAAGTTTGTAAGCTTCCGATAAGGAAAATCGCTGGTATGCCGCTACTTGTCTCCGTTACAATAGGGGTGACAAGTAAGACATCAGCAACGATAAGGAGTGGGAGATTGATGAAACTGACAGGACGCCAACTGCTGCACATGACCATGGCGGCAGCTATGGCCTTCACGATGCAGGCGGCCCCTCTGGCCGGGACCGGTACCGCCTATGCCCAGGAGAGCGGCAAGCCGGGCTTGACTCAGAACGCCGCGGCGGAACAGGCGAAGCGGGAGACTGCTGCACAGGTGCAATATGATATTCAAGCGAAGCTGGACACAGAAAAAATGACGATTACAGGAAAGCAGACAGTAACCTACCGCAATACATCATCCGACCCGCTTCAAGATGTCGTCTTCCGCCTGTTCGCCGATGCGAATCGCTCGAAGGAGACCCAACCCGCCATGTTCGAACGGAACAATGAGCAGATCGCCAAGGATAATCCCGATAAGAAGCCGGAGGACTTTCTCGGCGGCATCGATATTATTAGCGTAAAGGATGCCAGCACGGGACGGACGCTCGATTTCAAGAATGAGAATCAAGCGCTGACGGTTCCGTTGGCGAAGGCGTTGAAGGAAGGGGAATCCGTCACGCTTGAACTGGAATACAAGACCAAAATTCCGTTCGGCATGCAGCGGCTGTCTTATTACAAAGATATTGTAAACGGCGCGCATTGGTTCCCGGTCATGTCGGTCTATGACGGAAAGACGCATTCTTGGGCGAAAAAGCCTTACAGCAAAACGTTCGAATCCGATTATTACGAGATGGCCGATTATCGCGTCAGCCTGAATGTTCCGGAAAAGCTTCAGGTGGCGATGCCGGGCCAACTGTCCGAAGCGGCGGCAGAGCCCGGACGCAAAACGGTTACGGCCCAGGCCGACAATACCCGGGAGTTGGTATTCTTTGCCAGCCCGAAGTACCATAAGGCCAGCAAAACGGTGAACGGCTTGACCGTGGAATATTATTATTATAATGACGACAATGATCCGAAGAAGACGGACATCATTAATCAATATATCGATCAGGCGTTCAAGGCGATCACCTTCTTCAGCGAGAAGTTCGGTCCTTACGATTATCCGGAATTCCGGATCGTCGAATCCCATGTCGAGGGCGTGGCTGTCGAATTCTCCAGACTCATCCAGATGGGGCTGGTCAGCGCGCAGGACGATCCGGAAAATAAGACGGCCTTCGTGCATGAGATTGCGCATCAGTGGTTCCATTCGATCATCGGCAATGATTCGGAGCATGAATCGTTCCTTGATGAAGGCTTTGCCGACTTCGCCATGGCCTATTTCTATGAAGAGCAGGGCAACAAGATGAGCGGGTTCGACGGCGTGCGGATGGATGAATTTCCGCTGGAAGAAAAGATTAACTCCACGAATGACAATGTGGGCGACTCTCCCGATGCCGTATTTTACAAAAAAGGGCGCCTGGCCATCTATGAGCTGTACCGTACGGTGGGACAAGCCAAGTTCGATGCGTTCATGAAGGCGTATTATGATCGTTACGCTTATCGGAACGCGACGGTCGAAGGGCTCCTGCAGACCATAGAGGATCAGTTCGGGACCGAGATTCGCCAGCGGATGGATGACAATCTGAACAAGCCGAAATATGAGCTGAAGCCGGAATTCCGGTTGACCGAAGCGGAGAAGGCGAACTACACCCGGACGACGATGACTCAAATGTATGACGGCATCCTGGGACAACATCCGGATCTTCCGCAACCATCGATGCTCCGTATCATGTCCAAGACGCTGCATGGCGAGCCGCTGGTTATCGTGCTGAGCGATGGCGTGAGTCCGGAAGCCGAGGCCCAGCAGGCCATCGTGAAGGACAGCCTTCTCAATATGCTGGACATGTGGGGCATGAAGGCTACCGTGTTGACGGAGCGGCAGGCGGTCAAGAAAACTATGGAGACGACGCTGGCCAAGAGCAATGTTATCGCGATCGGAAATTCATCGAAGAACGCCTTCGTGCAAGCGATGAAGCCGCAGCTTGTGGAGAAGTCGGCGCAATCCGGCTTCCCGTGGAAGGAAGTCATGGGCAAGCCCGGTCTCTATGGCGCTTACGGCGCGGTTCATCCATACAACAAGAACCGGCTCGTGGTGCATTACTTCTGGACGGATGATCATATGAATGACAAGGCGGCAGAGGCGTTTTTGCCAACGGCCAGCTTCAGCACGTTATTCCCGACGCAAAACTTCCACCAGTATCAAGTATTCAAAGAGGACGGCACGGTCTATAAAGAGAAGTTTACCGAAAATCCGCTGTCCCAATTGTTCAAAGAATAGAATACCGCTCAATGCCTTGCGGCTTTACGGGACTTCTTCTCCCACTGCAACGGCTGCTTCCAGCATGTAAGGGCTGCCCCTGTCATCAACGATGACAAGGGCAGCCCTTGTCCATTATGAAGGGAGCAAGAAGGCGTGAAAAAAGGCGATGGACCAAGAGTAAATGAACAAGCCAATGCGCCTGGAGTTCATATAGTAGGACAAAGGAGGGAAGATAAACAATGTTGCGCAGTACCATCATTTCCCATTTTTATAACGAAGAGTATTTACTTCCGTGGTGGCTGCAGCACCATGTTCCGTTGTTCGATCATGGAATTCTCCTGAATCGCGGATCGACCGACCGCTCCGTCGACATCTGCCGACAGTTTGCCCCTCATTGGGAAGTTCGAGATTCTACAGTGCATGAGTTCGACGCTGTCTTAGTTGATCGTGAAGTGATGGAGGCAGAGATGGAATGCACAGGGTGGAAGACCGTGTTGAACACGACCGGAATTTCTATGCTTCCGGGATAAGCAAGAATTTTACACAGCTTTGGAGGCACTGGGAAGTAATATGTATTTTATCCGATCGATCTATATGGTAGATGATCCGAAGTACGGGTATGCCGCTCCCCATCCGGCCGTTCCGTTAGTTCGGCAGCGCCATCACGGGTATATTTCGCCGATTATGGGGAGGTTCATTCACAAGTTTCCTCATGGCAACTATTGGACGGGAAGACATTATTCTCTCCATCCATACAGTGAGTTCCCGTGCGTGGACTATCCGGCTCCCGCTTTTATATTGAAATTCGACTCTATCGGAGAGGGGAATGAAGAAGAGTTGGGGGTAAGCAGCGGCTGGGCGCGGATCTTCCACCTGTACGGTCCGCGCGAGGCCGGGAACAGGCTCGTGTCTGCGATTATCCGGGCTTTGCTCGAGGGCAAAGAGGCTTTATGCACCCACGGCCGGCAGTATCGGGATTTTCTGTATGTCAAGGATGTTGCCGCAGCTCTGGTCGCTATGCTTTTCAGCGATGTGCAGGGAACCGTCAATATCGGTTCGGGCAAGCCGATTCAAGTAAAGGAGTTGGCTCTGGCAGTTGCGCGGCGCTTCGGAGGGGGCCGCCGGATTCGATTCGGGGCAATCCCTTATCCCGAGGATGAGCCGCTATTCATTGGCGCCGACATCGAGCGATTGCAGAGGGATGTGCAATGGAAGCCCGCATATACGTTAGAGGCCGGAATCGAGGAATCGATTGCCTGGTGGAGGAGAGTGCGGGAAGGCACCATGGAATGAGGCACGATGTATCCGTGGCCAGCATGCGGCATGAAACGGTTGTGCGAGTTTTATGTCAGATTCATTTACATTAATTGTTGAAAAATATACATTATCTTGAAAACCTATTGAAACAAGGCGATCCCACCCCTATAATCACCAATAATAAATCAAATTTGTGTTATATTATCTGACACAATAAGGGAGTGGAGATTATGCAGAGCAATCTATCAATTCGAGCGGCACGTAGGTCAAGCGGGTGGAGCCGCTGGGCGATGGTTGCGCTCCTCGGCATCGGCTGGGGGGTAAGCCTGCCGGTTCCGGCGCGGGCAGCGGATGGTCCGTCGGTCGAGACGTTGAACACGGGGATGAATGCCCTCTGGGTCATGCTGTCGGCCGTGCTGGTCCTCTTCATGCAGGCGGGCTTCATTCTGCTGGAGTCGGGATCGACCCGTATGAAGAATGCGGGCCATATCGCGGGCAAGACCGTGTTCACGGTCGGCTTGTGCTCGCTGGTGTATTGGGCCGTCGGCTATGGCCTCATCTTTGGCGGCAGCGGGAACGGATTCGTCGGCTGGGGGGATTTTTTCTTCAACCCGCAGAGCGCTGACGGCCTCCCCCCGTTCGTCTTCTTCACCTTCCAGTTCGCCTTCGCGGCCGTGGCCCTGTCGATTGCGTGGGGAGGCTTCGCGGAGCGGGCGAAGCTGTCCGTCTATGTGCTGTTCACCATCCTGTTCACGGCTGTCATTTATCCGGTCGTGGCGCACTGGATCTGGGGCGGCGGCTGGCTGGCGGAGCATGGGAAGCAGGACTTTGCCGGATCGACCGTCGTTCACTTGACAGGCGCGATGGCGGCATTGGCGGCGACGCTGCTGCTCAAGCCGCGGCTTGGGCGCTTCGGCGGCAAAGGAGCTGCCGAGGAGATGAAGGGGCATAATCAGGTTTACACCACGCTTGGCGTGCTTATTCTGTGGATAGGATGGTTCGGTTTCAATGCGGGCAGCACGTTGGCCGTAGATGACGGATTTTTCGGATATGTGGCGATGAACACGCAGTTGGGCGCCGGAGCCGGCGCGATAGCGGCGCTCGCGATCAGTTGGATCGTCAATGGCAAAGCGGATATTCCGACGCTATTGAACGGCACGCTGGCCGGGCTGGTGGCAATCACCGCGTCTTGCGCGTTTGTCGAGCCATGGGCGGCGGTGCTTATCGGTCTAGTCGCCGGTGTGCTGGTTTTCTACAGTGCGAAGCTGTTCGATAAACTGCGCATTGACGACCCGATTTACGCGTTGTCCGTCCATGGAATGGCCGGAATCTGGGGCACGCTCTCGAACGGAATTTTCGCGACGACGGAGCTGGCGGCCAAGGTAGGAGTCGGAACCGGAGGGCTTCTCGATACGGGCAGCTTCCACCAGTTGGGGGTGCAGGCCTACGGAATCGCGGCAGCCGGCGCGTTTGCCTTCCTCGCTTCCTATGTTCTGTTGTATGGCATCAAGCAAATCTTGGGCCTGAGAGTGCGAGAGGATGAGGAAGTGATCGGTCTCGATCTGAGCGAGCACGGCGAATACGGCTATCCGGAGCAGATGGGCCAGCTTGACGCTGCGCAGCACAACCGCCCCGCAAGTTCCCCGGGGCCTCAACCGATCGGCCATTCGCCCGCGAAGCCGGTCGTGCTAAGAAGATAGGAAGACCGTCTGCAAAGATAAAGGTCCGAGAAGCGGTTTGCGTCTTGAACGCGGATGGCTTCTCGGGCTTTTTGCCGTTCATCCTGTCTGGGCATGGTCTGCTGCAGCGGCTGAAAAAGGGGGGATCGCGGAACCGTGCCGTCACCCGTTATAATAGAAGATAAACGCAAAGCTGGAACGGACCCGCTGTCTGCATGCCAGCGCTGCGGCAGCCGGTGCTATGCCGCTCCGGCCGCCTGAAGTAAATGAATCTCCCTTGTACAATCATGAACGGGAGTGAAGGAGGCAGCCATGAATACTTCCTGCAGCAATCAAGTACTCGTCGTTGAAGACGATGATAATATTAGACGGTTTGTCAAGATTAACCTGGAACGGAACGGCTTCCAGGTCGCGGAGGCGGCGCAAGGAGAGGCGGCGCTGCATCGTTTTGCGGCAACCCATCCGGAAGCGGTCGTGCTGGACATTATGCTCCCCGATATCGATGGCTTTGCCTTATGCGAGCGGATGAGAGAGGCGGATCCCGACATTGTCATCATCTTTCTCACGGCGCGCGGGCAAGATCTGGACAAGATCAAAGGCCTTGAGCTCGGGGCCGATGATTATATCGTCAAGCCGTTCAATCCGCTGGAGCTTGTCGCCCGAATTCGGACGGTACTGCGCCGGACCCGGCAAGCGGCCGCGCCTGCGCGGAAGATTGTGGAATCCGGCCCGTTCCGGCTCGACCTGGATGCGAACCGGCTGTACAAGCAGGATGATGTGATCGGGTTGACGCCGAAGGAATATCAGATGGTCAAGGTGTTTATGGAGCATCCCGACAAAGCTCTATCCCGGGATGATCTGTTGAACCTGGTCTGGGGAGAGGACTTCGTCGGCGATCCGAAGACGGTAGATGTGCATGTTCGGAAGCTGAGAGAGAAGCTCGAAGACGATTGTTCGAAGCCGCAGCGGATTGAGACGGTATGGGGAACCGGGTACCGCTGGAGAAAGGACGAATGACATTGTGGGCATCCGACAAAGATTAGTAGGCAGCTATTTGGCGGTCATCCTGATTACGGTATCGATATTGGAAGTGTTCCTGATCGCGTCGGTGGATTACTATTACCATTACAGCGTCAGGCGCATTCTGGTCAATCAAGCGGAAATTTCGGCCGCTTTTTTTCAGCAATATTTCTCGGGGCAGGATGTGGCTCGGCAATCGGAGCGGCTGCTGCGGGGATTTTCCCAGAATAGCGCGGCACAGGTGCAAATCATCGACGCCTCGGGACGCCTGCTTCAGGATAATGTCAATGTCCAGGCCCTCGGAAGTCAGATTGATTATCCGGATGTGCGGCAGGCGCGGGATGGAGCGATGGGCATCTGGCGGGGGACATCCGCTTCTACTGGGGAGTCCTTGCTGGCGGTATCCTATCCATTGGTGACGGACGGCAAGACGGTTGGGGTGGTCAGATATGTAGCGTCCTTGACGGGCACGATTGCCACCATCCGCTGGATTGCTGCCTTATGCATTGCGGCCGGCCTGCTGGTCGTCGCCATTGTGGCCGTGGTCAGTCTGTTCCTGTCGCGCACGATCACCGGATCGATTCAGGAGCTGAAGCTGGCCGCAGACCAGATGGCGGAGGGCAATCTCTCGGCAAGAGCGGAGAAACGGTACAAGGATGAATTGGGGGCCTTGGCAGACACGTTAAATACGATGGCGTCCCGGTTGCAGCGAAGCGATCAGCTCAAAAATGAATTTATCTCCTCGGTATCCCATGAGATTCGAACGCCGTTAACGTCCATTAAGGGGTGGACGGTGACGTTGAAGGCTGCGGGCGGCGACAGCAAGGCTTTGCTGGAGGAGGGGCTGGACGTGATTGAATCGGAAAGCGACCGCTTGACCGAGCTGGTGGATGAACTGCTTGACTTCTCCAAGCTGGCGAATGGAAAAATTACGTTGTCCCGAGCCCCGGTACCTATTCCGGAGCTGCTGCAGCATGTCGGGATACAGCTTGCGCCAAGGGCGGCCAGACTGGGCCTGGTGCTGGAAATCAAGGCGGGAGATGACCTGCCCGTCATCGATGCGGACGCCAATCGCTTGAAGCAGGTGCTTCTCAATTTGTTGGACAATGCGATAAAGTTCACTCCGCCGGGGGGGACCATTACGATGCGTGCGGATACGCTGAAGGAATATATTGTTCTTACGGTCGAGGATACGGGGGCGGGGATTCCCGAGGCGGATATCGGGAACGTCCTGCAAAAATTTTATAAAGGCAGCAACAGCGGGGCCGGCAGCGGGCTGGGCTTGTCGATCTGCCACGAGATCGTGAAGCTGCACGGCGGGTATCTGAAAATAGAGAGCGAGCCGGGGCGGGGAACAAAGATTCAGGCGTTCCTTCCGCGTTAGATAGCATAATTTTAACCTTTTCATAACCTATTTTTGGTTATGAACTAATACACTAGAGTGGAAGACAGGCAGAGAAGGGGATGCAATGAGAGACATACGGAGATGGGGAGCGCTCGCAGCGGCTTCCTTGCTGTGGATAGGCGGATGCAGTATGCCTTCCGCTCCGGCCGATTTGGTTCAGCCGCCGCGGCCCGAGCCCCATCATCGCAGCGACCTTGTGTTAAGCGACATTCCCGGATTTTCCAGATTATTGATTCCGGCTCTCGGCGAAGAGGGCAGCGGCATCTCGGTCGGGGATGTGGATGGGGACGGCAACGATGAGGTCGTCGTCGTATATGAAGCGAATATTCAAGACGAGAAGGTGCAGAAGGCGGCCTTGCTGAAGCGGGAGGATGAAGCGTGGCGGGTCGTGTGGGATACGAAGGGCTTCGGTCATGGCCTGGATTACGCAGGGCTGGCCGATCTGAACCAGGACGGCTATCCCGATATTGTGCTTGGCTGGGCTCTGGGCGGCGGAGAAAAGGGCATGGATGTCTATGTATGGAAAGACGATGGCATCGAATTGTGGAGAAAACAAGCATACCGCGGCCAAATGAGTTTAGGAGAGATGAACGATGAAATTAAATAAAAAGTGGGCGATTATTGCGCTTGCTGCGGGAATTGTGCTCGTTGGCGCCTTTTTATTTCGCAAGCAGCTAGCCGTACTTGCCTTCGATATGTTCCTGTCGGATAAGGTGGAGCAATCCTTGGATCGGACCTATAAACCGATTTATGAGACGAAGGACACCATCGGTATTGAAGATAATCCGTTCTCGCTCTTGCTGCTCGGAATCGATCAGCGCGACAAGGAGATTGGACGCTCCGATTCGATTCTCTATACCGTCGTGAGGCCGAAGGATAACCGGATTCTGCTCTTGTCCATCCCGAGGGATTCCTACGCTGAGATTGTCGGCAAGGACAAGCAAGACAAAATCGCCCATGCCTATGCCTTCGGGGGCGCGAAAATGAGCGTCGAGAGCGTGGAACACCTGCTCCAGCATCCGGTGAATCATTACGCGGCCATCAACTTTAAAGGATTCAGGGATGTCGTTGATGCGCTGGGCGGCGTCGAATTGCCGATCACGGAGGACATTCGGAACCAGAGCCCTTATCATGACAAATTCCTGATCGAAGCGAACAAGCCCATCTATACCGGACTGGAGGCGCTGAACTATGTCCGCTATCGCGAAGATTCGGACATGAACCGGATGGAGCGCAACCGTATCTTTTTGCAGGCCTTGATAAAGCGAATGGTACAGCTTGACAAGATCAGCCATTTGCCCGAGCTTCTGGAGATTGCCGGTGACAACCTGGACACTGATATTTTGCCCGGCGATATGATTGGCTTGGCCAAAATGATGTTATTGAAGGACAGCCTCCCTTCATTCACCAGTTATTCATTGGTTGAAGAAGGAAAAATTATGGATGATATCTGGTATGGCATACTGGATGAAGAGAACCTCGATTATGCGCGGAAGCTGATTGGCAATTGGCTCGATCCGGAGGTGCCTTCCGAGGAATTGTTATCTCCGGAGGTAAAGGGATAGCGAGCGCCTGTATCCAAGTTGAAAGTTTAATCGCTTTAATTTTATGGCTGGTACTGGGGGAACGGGCATGCTTCCCATTCTGATTGTTCGGGATAACAAGCGGACTGCGCGCGCAGAGGAGCGGGCAATCTTCCGCACCAAGGAATAAGAGGTACTGATATGATCTATATTCGCAAGCTTAAAAAAATGGATAGACCGACCGTCATTTTCATGCTCGCGCTCATTGTCATTGGCACAATAGCCGTGCATGGAGCGACTACCGGAACCAAGCTGGACGGATTATATGTGAACAACATCGTTTTATTTGCCTTGTTCACCATTCCGACGCTGGTTGTCGCGGTATTCGATTATTCGATGCTCTTGGGCGCCGTGGCCTACGTGTTATACGGAATCGGAATTGCTCTCCTGCTGCTCGTGATGTTCGTTGGAGAAAATATCAACGGAGCGGTCCGGTGGCTGAGCATCGGCAGCTTCCAGCTTCAGCCCTCCGAGTTGATTAAAATAGCCACGGTATTGGTGGCCGCCGATCTGCTGCACAAGCGGTCGGGCCGGACGCTTCGTCTGCTCCCCGATCTGCTGCCGATCGGCGTCATGTTCTTCGTCCCGACGATCCTGATTATGAAGCAGCCCGATCTCGGCACTGCGCTTGTCTTCGTCGGGGTCCTGCTCGCCATGTTATGGATGGGCAACATCCGCACCTCCCAAATGGCCTTGCTGCTTGGCACGATCGCGGTGGCGATCGGGACGATTTGCTGGTTGTATTACGCGGATCACGATTTGCTGGCCAAGCTGGTCAAGCCGCATCAATTGTCGAGAATACAGACCTTTCTCGACCCGGCCAGCGATCCCGATAAATCATGGCATGTCAACAATGCCATCCATGCGATCGGCTCGGGGGGACTGGGCGGAGATTCGGGATTCTATATCGAGCGCGGCTACATACCGTATGCGTATTCGGATTCCATCTATGTGGTCATCGGCGAGAAATACGGGTTTTTAGGATCCTCGACGCTGCTGCTGATCTATTTTCTTCTGATCTATCGCATGATGCTTATCGCGCGCGCGAGCCGCGATCTGGCCGGATCCTATCTCGTTATCGGACTTGCCGGGATGCTCGTCTTTCAAATCTTCGTCAATATCGGCATGCATATCGGCTTGGTTCCGTTAACCGGCTTGTCGCTGCCGTTCATCAGCTATGGCGGCAGCTCTCTATTGGTGAATATGGTGTCGATCGGGCTGGTGCTGAGCGTCCAGATTCATAAGGATGACGTCATCCTGGATGTTGGCGGCCCATTGCCCGCCGAACCTGCCTTATTGGGCCCAAAATAGATTGGCCGCTGGATAATGTCGAAAGACCCCTTCTTTAGCGGAGGGGGTTCTTTTTTTTCGATGATGCATAAAATAAATGAGCCGTGGACATCCTTCCCACTAAGGGAGGGGTAACCATATGTTGACAGGAATGAACAAGGAACCAAATTGGGAAGAACGCTCGATGCTGAAGTCAACTGGCGGCATTGCCAATTATTCGCGGCTTCGATTCGCGGCCATTCTTCTGCTCGTCGCGATCGCCATTGCCTTGATGCCAGACGGGGGAGAGGCGGATGCCTATCCGTACCGCTATCAGGACATGGTGGCGCAAGGATCGATGCCTGCCGCGATGCAGCAGGGACGATTGCCGGCATCAGCGCCGGTATGGGAGGGCTCAACCCTTCCCCAGGACGCATGGAATCGGTATGCGGCTCTTCCGCCGATGGTGTACGGTGCGGCTTCGATGGCCTGGAATCGGTTGGCCGCGCTTGAAGCGTATCATGCAAGGAGCGAGCAGTCTCCGCCGGTTCCGCTCGTATATGTCAATCCGCCGGCCCGTCCGGATCAAGTGGCGCAATCTTCACAGAAGGAGCCGCGCAGGGCCGTGCCGACTTCCTCGATGTCGTATTCCGACATCAATCTGGCTCCGGGGAAGCAGCAGGTGATCAAGAGAGTGAAGGTCATCTCCACGGGCTATACGGCAGGTGTGGAATCGACCGGGAAAAAACCGGGCCATCCGGAATACGGCATCACCTACTCCGGGGTGAAGGTGCGTAGAGATTACGTATCCACCATCGCCGCCGATCTGTCCGTTTTCCCGCTCGGCAGCATATTATATATTCCCGGCTACGGATACGGCATCGTGACGGATATCGGTTCGAAAATAAAGGGAAATAAAATCGATTTGTATTTCCATACAACGAAGCAGGTATATAAGCAGTGGGGCAAGAAAGAAGTGGAAGTTCAGCTTATCCAGGAAGGCAGCGGCAAGGTGTCGGAGGACATGCTGAACCAACTGAACGAAGCCGTCTTCAAAACCGGCTCGATTCCTAAATCGCTGCAGTAGCCCGCCGCGCGAATAAAGCGGGGCGGACCATCGCATACTATTTGTCGTGGGAAACGACGTTTCCTTGACATGCTCGCCAACGATGGCGAACACTCAGGAGGTGAAATGCGATGAAAAACAACAAAGCGAACAGAATGTCCCCAGCGAATTCGAAATATGTTGACGCTGAATTTGCAGCAGAAAACACGGTTGCAGATACGGGAGTTGCAGCAAGAAACGCGGGTGCAGTTCCGGGAGGAATTGCAGGAAGAAACGCGGCTGCGAACACGAATTTTGCAGCGGGAAATGCTTTTGCGGATACGGAATTCGCAGCTGGTAACGAAGCTGCGGACACGGAATTTGCGGTTGAATCGGAAGGCGCTGCAGGCGCTCTGAACAAGCCGCAAGCGAACCGTATCAACAAAAAACAGCCGGAACAATTGTAATTACGCGGCCATGGGAGCGCCGGCAACGGATTGTTCCTTGGTTATAAAGAGATGCAATGACCGCCGATAAGGCGGTCTTTTTTACATCCAATGGACCCGGTTGGTGTTGGCGCTCAGACGGCATATCGGTTCCGTTCGCAGCGCCGGATACCGGAATCACAGATTTTGCCGCGAATAGATGGTTAGCGACAGGCGCATCGACACCCATCCAATCAATAATCCGAGCAGCGCGGGAAGCCAAGCTTGCATGGCAGGCGGGAGTGGAAGATCCAGGCCCAGGCTGAAGCGGGAATCATGCGCCGCCCGCGCGATGACCGGCGATACAAACGGCGTCAGAAAGACAAAAATCATAAATACATATTTGGACTTCTCGTAGCCGAAATGATATTGAAACGGCAGCAGAATCCCGAAGATAAGGGAAAAGAGCAGAAACGATCCGGCGAACGAAGCCGCGGACAATAATTCAAGCTTCGACGGCAAAATCAGGGCTGTAATCGTATAAATCAAGTAGCAAACGACAAACAGGATGCCGATAAATAAATATTTTGCTTTGACTAAAGCTTGGCGAGTATAGGGGGTAGCGCAAAGCAAGGCCGCGCCCTTATATTTGTATTCCATCATAGACACGGTGTTGAAAAGCAGATACACAAAATAAAGCCAGCTAATAAAAAACGCCAAAAAGCTGCCGGCGACAGGAAGCTTCGAGGAAATAAAAACCGGCAACACAAATGCCGCCGCCAGCATGAAGGCCAAATGCTTTTTTGCCAGAAGAAAGTCTTTTTTCACAAGATGTAACAGCATCTATTTTGCCCCCTTTAAATAACCAAGCATCACATCTTCGATCGTCGGCCGTTCGATCAGCACGTTGTTCATTTGTTGGCGCACGGCCATCTTATTGTTGGTCAAGCCCGCAAAGCCGTAATGGGTCTCGTCCAGGCTCAAAAACAATGCTCTCGTCTCCTCGTTCAGCGCCGCTCTGTGCCCTTTGACGACCGCATGCGAGTCCAACAAAGCGTCCTTATCTTCCATAAATTTGACTTTGCCTTTATCCATGAAAATGAGCGCATCGGCCACTTTGTCCAGATCGGATGTGATATGGGTGGAGAAGAATACGGATTTTCCGCCGGAATTCATAAAATCGAGCAGAATATCCATCAGCTCGCTTCGCACCAAAGGGTCCAGGCCGCTGGTAGGCTCATCCATAATCAACAGCTCGGCATGATGGGAGAGCGCCAGGGAAAGGGCGTATTTCATGCGCATCCCTTTCGACAAGGTCGAGATTTTTTGGCCGGGATCCAGGTTGAAGCGACTCATATATTGCTTGAATGCGGACTCATCCCACTTGGAATAGGCCGGCGCGACGATGCTTTTCATTTCCTGCAAGGTCAGATCCTCATAAAAGTAGCCTTCATCCATCACGATGCCGATCCGGTTTTTCAGCTCCCGTTCATGACCGGCCATGTCCTTGCCGAATAGGGCGATGCGTCCGGCATCCGCCTCCCCCAAGCCGAGGATTGCTTTGATCGTCGTCGTCTTGCCTGCCCCGTTAATCCCGACGAGCCCGGTAATGCAGCCTTCCTGCAGAGAGAAGCTGATATCTTGCAGGCTGAATGAGCCAATTTGTTTGTGAAGTCCTGTAACTTCGAGTATCGAATTCATTGGTCTTCCTCCTCGAAAAGTATCTCCATCATGGCCATGAGCTCTTCCTTGCTGATGCCGAGCGCGCGGGCGGTTGTCCATGCTTCTGTCAGCTTGACTTCCACCATATGCCGCTTCGATTCCAGCAGCAGCTCCAGGTTCTCCTTCGCGACAAAGGAGCCTTTCCCCGGCCTGGTTGTAATAAATCCTTCGGATTCCAGTTCATCATACACTCTCCGCGTCGTCAGCACGCTCACATGGAGATCATTGGCCAGCGCCCGAATGGACGGCAGCAATTCGCCCTCCTTCAGCTCGCCGTAGAGGATGGCATCCTTGATCTGGTCCTTGATTTGCTGATAAATCGGCGGATCCGATACGTTGGAAATAATAATTTTCATAGGACCTCCATCAAAATCAACTGTGTATGTATTACATACACATCATATACTTATAGCACATCGTTGTCAATCACAACGCTGCTAACAAGCTTCGTTCCATTCGCCTCCGGCTCTGCCTGCCCTGGGAATGAACAGGCCTTGCCTGATAAGCTGGAATCAGATTCCAGCCTCTCGGTCTGGAGACCGAGGCCGATTTCAACCTCACGCCGCTGGCGCCCGGACGAGTCATCGCTTACACTAGAGATACAAGAAGCGGCATAAGCCTGAGCCGCATTTGGATAGAAGCGAGGGATGAAACATGCAACATAATCGGGGACGATGGTTCGGCGGTCTGGTGCTCATCGCGCTCGGTGCTTTCTTTATGCTCAGCCAGTTGGGCTACATCGATATGAATATCGGGGATTTGTTCCGCACTTTCTGGCCGGTCATCTTGATCATCATTGGCTTGAATTCGCTCCTGCATGGCGCCTTCTGGGGAGTCATTCTGCTTGGGGTCGGCGGCTACTTCCTGCTGTCGAATCTGGGGTACATCTATATGTCGCCGGGCGATTTCTTCAAAATGCTGTTCCCGCTTGCCCTTATCGTAGGCGGATTCTGGATGCTGTTCAAAAAGCGGGATTATCCGCGGCCTGACCGGGATCGTCATCGTCGGAAGGATTGGAAGGAGGACGATTGGGGATTCGATGCGCATACGCAGGCCCCGCCACCGCCGCCGCCGACGGACTATGATTTCGACAGCAAGTTCGATGAGCAATTCGGCACGAACTATACGAATAAAGAAACGAAGAGCAATGATTTCCATGGCCAGTCGGGCTCCTTCGCCGGGTCGGTTCCGCCGCCTCCTTCGATGGGAGGAATGTCCGGGAACCCGAAGCGGGAGATGTTCAACAAAGCGGCGTTTATCGGCGATACCCATCTGGGCAGCGATTATTGGGAGCTGAAACCGACGAATCTCTCTCATTTCATCGGCGATACGTTCATTGATTTGACGAAGGCGCAGGTCCCTTATGGGGAGACGAAGATTACGGTCTCTTCCTTCATTGGAGATGTGAAGGTCTTCGTTCCGAATGATATGGATTTGGGGGTTATCGTAACCTCTAGCTCCTTCTTGGGCGATGTCAAAATATTCGACCAAAAGAAGGACGGATTTATGAGCAGCGTTCAGATGGAGACTCCTTATTTCTATGAGGCTGGCAAAAAAATTCGCATCGTCGTCAGCACGTTCATCGGTGATGTGAAGGTGACAAGGGTAGGATAACGGATGCTGATGAATTGGGTTCGCCGTTCCCGGAGCGTCAAATGGGAGCTTCTCCTTACCTTCCTTATCTCGGGCGGCCTTATTATGAGCGTCTTCTGGATTGGAATTGTGTACGGCGGCGCATGGTACCACGGCATGAACTGGTGGTTGTTCGGCATCAGCACGGTTATCGTCGTGTCGCTCATTATGGGCTACGTCGCCGGCGTCCGGCTGCAGCGCCGCCTCGATGTGCTGCATCTGAGCATGATGCAGGTGATCAAGGGCAATTGGTCGGAGCGGATTCCGCTCGGCGACGATGCCTCTTTCGATCGGCTCTATGAAGATTTCAATACGATGGTCGACGCGATGGAGAAGAAGCTTCGCCTTCTGCAGAAGATGTCGGAGCAGCAGGTGATGGATCGGGAGAAGGAATGCGAGGCGGTTGTGCTGGAAGAGCGCCGCAGGCTGGCCAGAGATCTGCATGATACGGTCAGCCAGCAGTTGTTCGCCCTGCATATGGCCTCTTCTTCTCTTCCCAAAGTGATGGAACGGGATATGAAGCGGGCGGAAATGGTGGTCAGCCAATTGATTCAGATGTCGCATATCGCCCAACGGCAAATGCGGAGCCTGATCGCCCAGCTCCGCCCATTGGAGCTGGACGGGCGCACGCTGCAGGAGGCGCTCGATCATTGGTTCCCCGACTACTGCCGGCAGAACGGCCTTCAGGGCAAGTTCGATGTCGACATGAATATCAAGCTGTCCGAGGCGATCGAGCACCAGAGCTTCCTGATGATCCAGGAGGCGATGGCCAATGTCGTGAAGCATGCGCACGCGACGCAGGTTACGCTTACGATGCACGCGACGCCGGCGCAGCTCATCCTGGCCATCGCGGATGACGGCCAGGGCTTCGATCTGAAGGGCGCGTCCTATAAGACCGGAAGCTACGGTCTGACGACGATGAAGGAACGGGTAGACAAGTTGGGCGGCAATCTGGACGTCATCAGCCAGCCCGGCGCGGGAACGACGATTCGCGTTCATATCCCGTTATTTCGCGAACAAGAGGAAGAGGCGGAGGGTCCAGCTCCGCCAGGAAGCGAATGGAAGAGGGGAAGCGGCCCGGAGCAGGATGAGCCGGAGGCAGACGGAGGGATTTCATAGTGGAACAGACGGTAATGACCGTATTTCTCGTGGATGATCATGAGATGGTCCGAATGGGATTGAAAACATATTTGATGCTGGATCCGGATATTGAGGTCATCGGAGAAGCCGGAGGCGGGCTTGAAGCGATCCAGTCGATCTCGGCCCGGGCGGAGCGGGGAGAGCGGCTGCCCGATCTCGTCCTGATGGATCTGATGATGCCGGACATGAATGGCGTCGAGGCGACGCGCGAATTGACGCGCCGCTACCCGGAGCTCAAGATCGTCATGCTGACGAGCTTCATGGAGGATAACCAAGTATTCGAAGCGATTCAGGCCGGGGCAATCAGTTATGTGCTGAAGACCGTATCCGCGGAGGAACTGGTCTATGCGCTTCGCGGCGCCTTGCGCGGCATGCCGGTGATGAGCGGAGAGGTGTCGCAGGCGCTGACCCGCGGCTTGCGCAAGCAGGCGTCGCAGTCGGATGACGAGGCGCTGACCGAGCGGGAGCGGGAAGTGCTGCTGCTCATCGCCGACGGGAAGACGAACAAGGACATCGCGGAAGAGCTTCATATCAGCATCAAGACGGTCAAGACGCATGTGTCCAATCTGCTCATGAAATGCGAGGTGCAGGATCGGACGCAGCTAGGCGTCCATGCGCACCGCAAAGGTTGGGTTAAAAGCGACTGACTTCGTCCACACTATGGAGGAAGGAGGTTGCATGCCATGCAGCAGTTGGAAGGGACGTTCGCCGGCCGCAAGTTCGGCACCGATGAACTGGTGCGCGTGTTGGAGCCGCTTGGCTTCGCCGTCTCCGGCAATTGGGATTATGAAGGGGGCAGCTTCGATTGCGCATTGAACGAGGAGCGCACCCTGTGGCTCCGTCTGCCGTTCGCGGCGGTGAACGGTCCGTTCGACGGGGAAGCCAACGAATCGGTCTTCGTTCAGATGAAGCAGCCGTTCGTGCTGAAGCACGAGTATCGGGTCGGCAATGATCCGGATGCCGGCGTGCAGCTGTTCGGCGCCGTCGTGAACCAGTTCCAGGCGCCATCCAATCCGGACGCTTCGCTGTCCCCGGCCGAGCTGCGCCGGGCGCGGGCGAAGCTGGATGAAGCAGAAAATGTATTGGGGCGGATGAGTTAGCGGCGCCGCCCGTTCGAATCGTAAAACAGGTCCATGGGCCTGTTTTTTGCGTCCATATCGTCGATATCCGGCCAGGGGTGCCGCTTGGAAGATGTGGCGGCATGCCTCCGGAGGATTATCTTTTTATTGGGTTTTATAATCTTTTTAAGCTGAGCTTAAGGTTGATGGTACAATATATAAATATATCATTCATACCTAAAACGCTTATTGATTCGAGTGAAGATCAGCTTATTGGGAGGTAAGAACTATGGACGAACAACAACGCAAATTATTTTTTACATCCGACTCCGATTCGGATTCTTATACAACAGCACCGGATGAGACTCGCGGCGCGCAGGACGGCCCGCACGCGGGCGATGCCCAGGCGCGTAAGCCCGAGGATGGCGGTTCGTATTATTTCGCTTACGGCCCTTATCAGTCTGTCAAGCAATCCGAAGCAAGCACGACGACTACGGAGGCATCCGGCAAGGTGAATGAAGTCGAGGTGACGCCGCCTGCTCCCGTCAAGCCGCTGCCATTCTCCAGAGCGACCGGCCAAGGAAGCTTCCATTCCGGTGGAGGCGGAGGCAATCTGCCTCCCCAGCCGCCGCAGGGCAATTGGCAGTTCAATGAACCGAAGCGCAAGCGGGGCGCTTCGTTCCGCGCGATATTCGCTTCCTTCCTGGCGGGGATGCTGGTCATCACCGGCCTGATGTATGCCGCGGACAGCACCAATCTGTTCAAGGGCAGACAGGAGCTGGGTAGCACGGCCAGCTCGTCGGAGAGCGCGGTCGTGACCAATGGGACGCCGGCTCCGTTCCCGAATGGCGCCAGCAGCGTTCCGGAGGTGGTGAAGAAGACGAGTCCGGCGGTGGTCAAGATCGAGACGCTGGCCCGCGTGAGCACGCAGAACGGCTATGGCAACAACCCTTGGATGAACGATCCGTTCTTCCGCCAGTTCTTCGGCGATTCCTTCGGCGGCAGCGGGAACAACAGCTCGAGCCAGAGCCAGCAGCTCCAGCCGCTCGGCATCGGGACCGGCTTCATCTTCGATAAGTCGGGCTATATTTTGACGAACCAGCACGTGATTTCCGGAGCGGAAGTCATCCAGGTCACGGTGGAAGGATACAAGAAGCCGCTCAAGGGAACGCTGCTCGGCCAGAGCGAGGATCTGGATCTGGCGGTCATCAAGATTGACGGCGAAGGCGATTTTCCAACGGTGCCGCTGGGCGATTCCGACGCGGCGGAGGTCGGGGAGCAGGTCGTCGCGATCGGCAACCCGTCCGGCTTCGACCATACGGTTACGTCCGGCGTGCTGAGCGCCCGCGAGCGCTCGATCAATGTCGATGATAACGGCAGCGCTCGGGAATACGAGCATTTGCTCCAGACGGACGCGTCCATCAATCCCGGCAACTCGGGCGGACCGCTCTTGAATATGAAGGGCGAAGTCATCGGCATGAACGTTGCGGTGAGCAAGCAGGCGCAAGGCATCGGATTCGCCATCCCTTCGAATGTGATCAAGAAGGTCGTTGACGATCTGAAGGCGAACCGTGAAATACCGAAGGAGCCGATTCCGTTCATTGGCGCTACGCTGCAGACGATGACCAGCGACATTGCGCAGGAAATGGGCATCAAAAATGTCGAAGGCTCTCTCGTGCTCAATGTGATGTTCGGTTCCCCGGCCTATGAGGCGGATTTGCGCGCCTATGATATTATTGTAGGTATGGACGGCACGAAGTACGCGACCAAAGAGGAATTGATCGAAGCGATACAGAAGAAGAAGGTTGACGATACCGTCACGATGCAGGTGGTACGCAACGGCAAAGAGACGGAATTGAAGATTAAGCTCGGCGACCGGAACAAGTTCGACAAGCAGATTCAGTCGCAGCAACAGCAGCCATAAGCCGCGCGGCTTATGACGAATCCGGGTGCTGCGGCCCGGGCGCAGCGGGAGAGGAAGCATAGGATGGCCTGCGCCGTTCTTGGCTTCCTTTTCGCTATTCGGGCGGCGAATGGCAGTGCCGTAAGGAAGAAGCAGGGAAGAGAAGGATCAATCTACGGGTGAAGAGAGGCTGGTAGGATGACGCGTTCAACGATTATGGTAGTCGATGACGATGAGAAAATTACGTCCATGCTGAGGCGTGGCCTGGTGTTCGAAGGATATGAGGTCCGGACGGCGGCGAATGGCAGCGAGGGCTTGCGCGAGATGATGATCCGCGAGCCCGATTTGCTGATCCTGGACGTGATGATGCCGGAGGTGGACGGCTGGGAGGTGTGCCGCAGGCTGCGGGAAGCGGGCAGCAACGTGCCGGTTCTGATGCTGACCGCGAAGGACGAGGTGCAGGACCGGGTGCACGGGCTTGATCTCGGAGCGGACGATTATCTCGTCAAGCCGTTCGCGCTGGAGGAGCTGCTGGCCCGCGTGCGCGCCTTGCTGCGCCGCCGGACCGAGGGCGAAGGCGGGACGCACCGCTTGACGTTCGAGGATGTCGTGCTTGATCTGCATACCCGCGAAGTGCTTCGCGACGGCAAGCCGATCGAGCTGACGGCGAAGGAGTTCGAGCTGCTCCATCTGTTCATGCAGAATCCGAAGCGGGTGCTGCCGCGGGACGTCATTATGGAGAAAATATGGGGCTATGACTACAGCGGAGAATCGAATGTGCTTGAGGTGTATATCGCCATGCTGCGCCAGAAGACGGAAGAACATGGAGGCAAGCGTATCATCCAGACCATTCGGGGAACGGGCTACGTCTTGAGAGGAGATCATTAATGTCGATTCGGCTGCGGCTTACGGTATGGTATTCCGTCCTGCTCGCGTTTACCCTGCTCTTATTCGGAATTGCCATCTACACCTTTGTCGACTACAACACCTACGCGCATATTAAGTCCCGCATCCAAGCCCAGGTCACCCAGTTGAAGGTGCTGCCGACGCTCGATCTGCAGAATCGCTTCGACTTCGATGTTCCCAAATCCGACTTGAAGCGGCTGGAAGATGCCGAGCTGTATATTCAGATTATCAACTTCAGCAACAAAACGCCGCGCAAGTCGCCGAATCTGTTGGAGCTAGGTCTTAATATACCGATGCCGCAAAAGGCGTCGCAGATTAAAGAAGGCTACCGCAAGATCGAAATTAGCGGCTATGAATTTCTTGTCTATGAAAATGCGATTATGCTGGGTGACCAGGTTGGGGGGGCACTCCAGGTATTCGCCTTCACCGGGCGCGAAGCCCTGTTCACGAAAGAACTGCGCAGCATCCTGATCATCGCGTCGATGGTCACGATCGTGCTGGCCTTCTCGCTTGGTCTGTTCCTGGCGCAGAAATCGCTGCGGCCGATCGAGAATATCATCCGGGCCACGGACCGCATTCAGAAGGGGGCTGACCTGAGCGTCCGCATTCCGCGCGAAGGTCCGCCCGACGACGAGATCGGACAGCTCACCGACCGGATCAACAGCATGCTGGGCCGGATGGAGACGTTCTATAACGAGCTCGACGAGGCGTATCGGGCCCAGCGGCGGTTCGTATCCGATGCGTCTCATGAGCTGCGGACGCCGTTGACGACGATTCGCGGCAATGTCGATCTGCTTCAGAAAATGTGGATGCAGCTGCAGGAGCCGAACCAGATGAGCCAGAGCGAGCGGGAGCAGATGTCGCTGGAAGCGCTGCGCGATATCGCGGACGAGTCGGAGCGCATGAGCCATCTCGTGAATGATCTGCTGTCGCTCGCCCGCGCCGATGCCGGCTATGTGATGAGCAAGGTGCTCGTCGAGCTGAAGCCGATGGTCGAGGAGGTCGTGCGCCGGGCGCAGTTCCTGCCGCGCAAGGCCGAATGGGAATTGGGCAATATCGATGTGCTGGAAGATTTGTACGTGTACGGCAACAAAGATTATTTGCAGCAGATGCTGTTCATTTTCATTGAGAATGCGTTCAAATATACCCCGGAAGGCAAGGTTCGGTTAACGGCGATCCGGCAGGACAATCAGATCGGACTGAAGGTGGACGATACGGGGATCGGCATGAACGAGAAGGAAGTGCCGTACATCTTCGAGCGCTTCTATCGCGCCGACGTCTCCCGCGGCGTGACATCGGGCACCGGGCTCGGGCTGGCGATTGCCAAATGGATTATCGATGAGCACCGGGGTTCGGTAGAGGTCGTCACGAAGCCGGGGAAAGGGACCTCGTTCATCGTGTGGCTGCCGCTGGCTACGGTCGACGGAAGCGGAGATTATCCGGTATAATGGAGGGGCGGAAGTCAGACGCAGTATAATGAGAAGGCGGGTGTACCGATGGAAGTCAGAAAAATTACACCGCGTGGCTATTGCTATGGCGTCGTGGATGCGATGGTGCTGGCACAACAGACGGCGCGCAATCTGGATTTGCCCCGTCCGATATATATATTAGGGATGATCGTTCATAACCGTCACGTAACGGATGCGTTCGAGGACGAGGGCATCATTACGCTCGATGGGGCGAACCGCTTGGATATTCTGGATCAGATCGAATCCGGGACGGTAATCTTTACGGCGCACGGCGTATCCCCGGAAGTGCGGAAGAAGGCGCGGGAGAAGGGGCTGACCACCGTCGATGCGACATGTCCCGATGTGACGCGCACGCATGATCTGATTCGGGAGAAGACGGCCGAAGGCTACGAGATTATTTATATCGGCAAAAAAGGGCATCCCGAACCGGAGGGCGCCATCGGCGTGGCCCCGGACAAGGTGCATCTGATCGAGACGGAAGCGGAGATCGCCGATCTGAAGGTGGGCACGGATCGCCTCGTCATTACGAATCAGACGACGATGAGCCAGTGGGATATCAAGCACATAATGAATCGGCTTATCGCCCGGTTCCCGACGGCCGAGATTCATAACGAGATCTGCATGGCGACGCAGGAGAGACAGGCGGCGGTGGCCGAGCAGGCCACAGGCTGCGACCTCGTCATCGTCGTGGGCGATCCGCGAAGCAATAACTCCAATCGTCTGGCCCAGGTCTCGGAGGAGATCGCCGGCGTGCGCGCCTATCGCATCTCCGATCTGTCGGAATTGAAGCGGGAATGGCTCGATGGGGTCCGGATCGTCGGCGTAACCTCCGGCGCGTCAACGCCGACGCCGATTACGAAGGAAGTCATTGCTTATTTGGAGCAGTACGACGAGAATAATCCGGAGACATGGGAATTGAAGCGAACCGTGAACATGAAGAAGCTGCTTCCGGTCATCCGCGAGAAGTCGAAGTCGTAACCAGGGCAAGGGCTGCCATCAACCGGATTGACGGCACATCTCGAGAGATGGAATATTGTGAAGAGATGGTTGAAGTGCCAGTTCCTGAAGCTGATTCGTACCCGCGGCGCCGCCGCACAGGTGGCGAGAGGGTTCTGTATCGGACTGGCCCTTGAAATGTTCACTCTCCCGGCGGCTGGGCCGGCGTTCTTCCTCATCTTTCCTTTGGCGTACTTGATGAGGGGGCGGCTGGCCGCCGCCTTGATCGGCTTCGCATTCGGGAAGCTGATCTATATTCCGATCGCTGTCGTCAATGAGCGGGTAGGGCATTGGATTCTGCCCCTGCATTGGTCGGTTCATGCGGCCGCGCTGCCGGACTGGCTGAACCGGCTTCTGACCATCAACATAAATCTGATTGTAGGCGGAATGATTGACGGTGTCTTGTTGGCGCTTCTGTTGTATATCCCAATGAAGCAGATCCTGCTGGTCATGCAGGTGCGGCGCCGACAGAAGCCCCGCCATCGTCAAGGCCACGCTCACGGATAAGGCACAGCTCTTTTCTGCCGGCCGAACGGTCGGGGCAGAAAAGGGCTTTCTTCTATTTCCCGGGACATAATGAGAGGCGGGACTCCGGATGAAGAAAAAAAGAATTGACGAATGGGACAATATTCGATATAGTTGCTTTAACGGATAAAAGCTTAAAAGCGTATAAGCGTTGAAACGAGAAAGCTATGAATCGACAGAACAGAAAGGATGTAGCCCCGTGATCGTTATCGTCTCGAATCAGACTCCGGAAGAGCGGGTCGCCGAACTCGTAAGCATCATCGAGAAAGCGGGCAACCAAGCCCATATCTCGCGCGGCACAGATCGAACCGTCATTGGCATTATCGGTAAAGCAGAGCCTCAACTGGCTGAGCATCTTAGACAAATGAAAGGCGTAGAGAACGTGATTAAGATTACGAAATCATATAAGCTGGCTAGCCGTGACTTCCATCCGGAAGATACGGTCATCCATATTAAAGGCGTAGAAATCGGCGGTGGCAATCTGGTCGTCATGGGCGGACCGTGCGCAGTCGAATCGCCGGCGCAGATTGACGAGATCGCGCGCCTGGTGAAGGCGGCGGGCGGACAAATCTTGCGCGGAGGGGCCTTCAAGCCGCGGACAGGCCCGTACAGCTTCCAAGGGATCGGCGTGGAAGGGCTGATCATGATGGCCGAGGCCGGCCGGAAGCACGGCCTGTTGACGATTACGGAGGTCATGACGCCGGAATACGTCGATATTTGTGCGGAGTACGCGGATATTCTCCAGGTCGGAACGCGCAATATGCAGAACTTCGATCTGCTGCGCAAGCTGGGCGAATGCGGCAAGCCGGTCTTGCTCAAGCGCGGATTCAGCGCCACCTATGATGAGTGGTTGAATGCGGCCGAATATATATTGGCCGGCGGCAATCCGAATGTTATGCTGTGCGAGCGCGGCATTCGCACCTTCGAGACATACACGCGCAACACGCTGGACCTGACCGCCATTCCGGTCGTGAAGCAGTTAAGCCATCTGCCGGTCATCTCCGATCCGAGCCACGGCACGGGCCGCCGCGAGCTGGTGGAGACGATGTCCAAGGCATCGGTGGCCGCCGGCGCGGACGGCTTGATCATCGAGATGCATACCGATCCGGACAACTCGATGACCGGGGACGGGGTGCAGTCGCTGTTCCCGGATCAATTCGCCAATCTTCTGCGCGAACTGGAGCAGCTCGCCCCGCTGTGCGGCAAGACCTTCAATACGGAGAAAATGGAGCCGCCCCATTTCGCGACATGGGTCAAGTAAACCTTGTAGAAGAACAGTCTCTTTTCGTGAGGAAAAAGACTGTTTTTTCTTTGGCTGGAATAGGGCGGGGGCGCTGGTTGGCGTATTGCCGCGCATCGGACGCGCCGATGATGCGCTTGGTCTTGGCCAAGCGTATGCGTGCTCAGGGGCCAAGCGTATGCGTGCTCAGGGGCCCAAGCGTATGCGTGCTCAGGGGCCAAGCGTATGCGTGCTCAGGGGCCATGCGGTATGCGTGTACAGGGGTCATGCGGCAGGGGTGCTCAGCGGCTGTGACCGTGTGTCTTAGGGGCTGCTGTGGGCAAAGCGTTGAGAGGCATGCGCCTATGTGCGCGTGAGCGGGCAAGCGTGTTTTGCAACGAGTGCTCGCCATTATGCGTGACTATGGGCTGACGTAAAGTTGCCTACACCTATCCGCGACGGGTGGGGATAGCCTACTGCCGCGTAATGCATCGTTTCCCGGTCTGTGATCAACGATTGCTGCAAATTTACAGTATTTTATTCCTCTATTAGGAAGATTAAGTGAAAATGATGAAAAAATACATCAATTTGCCCATTTCTATATAAATTGAATTAAAGTTTTAGAGAATTATGGTAAGGAATTTCATACCTGCATGTCGAATGAATAAAGGACCACAAAAAGACAGGTAGGGAGTAGAACATGGAAAACCCAACGAAGCTTGACGAAGTGAAGCAAGCCATGAGAAAAGCAAAGGATCGCCGAATGTACGAGCGCTACCAGGCATTATATTTACATCTCCAAGGGGCTCCGGTAAAAGAGATTGCCCATACGTTGGACCGAAGCGTTCAAACGGTAAAGGCATATATCAAGGCTTATGATCAGGGCGGACTTTCCGGACTGCAAATGAATCATTCGCCGGGCGCGCCTGTTCGCTTAACAAAAGAGCAGCAGGAAAAGCTGAAGCAGACCATAGCTCATTGTGTTCCTCATGAGGTGGGCTTTACCGCTCGCCATAACTGGACGCTGGAACTGATTGCAGCCTTTATTAAGCGTGAATTTGGGCAAACGTATTCGCTTCGCGGGGTCTCGAAGATGATGCACCGCCAAGGGTTAAGCTACACCAAACCGACATACACTTTAGCTGCAGCAGACGAGGAGAAGCAACGCCAGTTCTCGGAAACCATTTTTCCTGCGTTAAAAAAAGACTGATGAATGATGAGATCGACCATTTGCTATTTGAAGATGAGTCCATGATCCGTGACTACCAAGCCATTCAAAAAACATGGTTTCTTAGGGGCAAACAGCGAATGATTCGAACGGCAGGCAAACACCGTGGAGTCAAGCTGCTGGCCACGCTTGACTATTCCACCGGCAAGGTGGTTTGGCAGGAAGACGAGCAATACACAGCCGAGACCTTTTTGAGTTTTCTCCAAAAGGTTGTTGCTCACTATCCTGCAGGCAAAATCGTCATCGTGTTAGATAATGCTCGCATTCATCATGCCAAGCTGCTCCGGCCGTTTTTGGACGAAATGAAAAGGCGGCTTGAACTTGTTTTCCTGCCCCCTTACAGCCCTCAACTCAATATTGTTGAAGGGCTATGGAAATGGCTGAAGTCCGATGTCATTAACAATGTGTTCTATCACACGGTTGCCGATATTCGCAAGAATGTCCTGCAGTTTATGAACGAGATCATGAAATCTCCATGGTCCATTATTGATCGCCTGTGTATTAGGTTCTAGTTGAATGGTTCAATAGTTCAACTTATATAGTTCGATCGGACCCAAAGCGAGAGAAATTCCTGCGCTTTTGCAGGATTCACTTACTCGGAAATCGAGCGTTCTATAAATCCTGTAGTTTTGCAACATTTCGGAGCAGCCGAACGTGTATAGCGAGTTCTAAGCCAAGAAGGTGCATTGTAGAAGCCGGGCAAACGGCGGGATCTGCAAGCCAAGAAAGGGCAATGCCGAACCCGGACAAAGGGCGGCCAAGGATAGCAAAGGCCCAGACCGCGTAAGAGGCGAGTTTCAAGCCAAGATATGCCAATCAAAATAAGCCCATATTAAGGCGAGAAAAGAGGCGAGGCTCTACACAACGAGGAAGTGGCAATGGCGAGTGAGGAAAAGGCGAGCCCCTACAAATCGAGGAAGTGGTCATGGTGAGCGAGGCAAGCGAAGCTAGACAACAGGCGACTTTTACAAGCCAAATGAGGCGATGCCGCAGGCCAGTTCATCGGCGGGCCCATAGGACTAGGTCAAAGGAACTCTTAATCCGAGGCGCCAATTCGTTCGCTCTCCCTGAGAGGGCAAGCGACAAACGCAGGAAAAAAGCGGATTTTCTGCCGTTTCCCAACATTTGATGTTAGAATACCTAACATAAAACATAAAAATACCTGACATGGGTATTGACGAGATTTCTCCGCAGCGATTATAATGACAACAACTTAATTTTGAAAGTGGAACAATGAATGCGTGATGAACGTGTATTGTTCGGAAATGGGAGGAATCATCATGTCGACAAATCCAGCTTTGATGGTTATTCAGGAGAAAAAAATCCAGTATGTAGATTTTCGCTTTGTTGATTTGGTCGGTCGGGCGCATCATATTACCCTTCCCGCTTCAGAGGTGGATGAGAGCACGTTCACGAACGGAGTTGCATTCGACGGTTCCTCCATCAAAGGATTCCGCGGAATTGAAGAATCTGACATGGTGATGATGCCGGACGCGAACTCCTGCTACGTCGATCCGTTCACGGCGCATCCGACGCTTATCATCATGTGCGATATTTTTACACCGGATGGCGAACGCTATGACCGCGATCCGCGCAGCATCGCGCAGAAGGCGGAAGCGTATTTGCAAACGTCCGGGATCGGTACGGCCGCATTTTTTGCTCCGGAGTCGGAATTTTTCATCTTCGATGAGGTGCGGTATGAGAATACGATGAACCGTTCCTCCTTCTATGTCGACTCGGTGGAGGCATCCTGGAATACGAACCGCGAGGAAGCCGGGGGCAACCTCGGGGGCAAAATTCCGGCCAAGGGCGGATACGTGCCGGTCGCTCCGGTCGATACGCAGCAGGACATCCGCAGCGAGATGTGCCGCCTGCTTCAGGAATGCGGCATTCGCGTCGAACGCCATCATCATGAAGTGGCGACGGCGGGGCAGGGGGAGATTAACTTCCGGTTCGATACGTTGACGGCCACGGCCGATAATCTGATGAAATATAAATATATCGTTCATAATACGGCACGGCAGTTCGGCAAGGCGGCCACCTTCATGCCGAAGCCGCTGTTCGGCGACAACGGCAGCGGGATGCACGTGCATCAATCGATATTCAACGGGGATACGCCACTGTTCTACGAGAAGGGCGGGTATGCCAATCTGAGCCAGATGGCCCTCCATTATATCGGCGGGATTCTGCATCACGCGCCTGCGCTTATCGCCTTGACGAACCCGAGCACGAACTCGTTCAAGCGGCTCGTTCCCGGCTTTGAAGCTCCGGTCAATCTGGTCTTCTCCAAAGGCAACCGTTCCGCCGCGATTCGGATCCCGGTGGCCGCCGTCACGCCGAAGGGCTGCCGCATCGAGTTCCGCACGCCGGATTCGACAGCGAACCCGTACCTGGCGTTCGCGGCGATGCTGATGGCAGGGCTGGACGGAATCAAGCGCAAGATCGACCCGACCGCAGCCGGCTTTGGTCCGTATGACCGCAATCTATATGAGCTGTCCGAGGCGGAGAAGCTGGAGATTCGCCGCGTCCCGGCTACGATGGAAGAGGCGCTCGATGCTTTGATGGCGGATCATGAATTTTTGCTCGAAGGCGGCGTATTCACCCGCGCCTTTATCGACAACTATGTCAGCATCAAGCGAAAAGAAGCCCAATCCGTTGCGATACGCATTCATCCGCAGGAATACAGCCTTTATTTCGACTGCTAATCACATCGCTCTAACGATCCTCCGCATCCAGCTTGGATGGGGAGGATTTTTTTATACACGGAAGGGGAAAGGAATGATTGTTGACGGCTTCGACAACGTTGCGCTATCATTTGGCAGAAAGGGCGGGAGCATCCGGACGACAAGTTCCCGGTTCACCCGCGCGGCCATCTGTATGAGCGCTTCCTGATTGAAGAGGTCAAGCCCTATGTGGACGTCTTGTTCCGCACGCAACCGGAGCCGGAGCATACGGCCTTAATGGGCTCCTCAAGGGGCGGGCAGGTTACGTATCATATCGGGCTGCGGCGTCCCGACGTGTTCGGCATGCTATCTCCATACATGTATTGCGTATATCCTGATTGACAGAAGTGCCGCTGTATCATACCTTCTCCGTCAAGCCGCCGATCAAGAAAATATGGATCGATCTGGGCAGCCGCGAAGGGCTTCTCGTCATGGAAAAGCATGTGCCCTCATGCCTTTTTGCTGATGATGGATTGGGTTAGAGCGAGGAATATACATCTCTTTACTTATGCTTATTTTTTGTTGCGGCGTAATGTTGAACAGTATAGGATTGGAAAAAAGGAGGCGATAAACGAAAAAATTGGTGTCAACGGACGCGGTAGAATCCACGATGATATGGAGGGAAATGAAGAAGACGATGAACAAAAAAGCGCTTGGATGGATGCTTAGTATCGTATTGGCGATGGCGAGCGTTCTGCCCGGCATTCCGCCTGCGCATGCCTATGCCCAACCGAACGGGCAGGCGGCCTTTGCGGCCGAAGCGCCGGATGTTCCGACAAACGGGACCGATCCGGAGACCGTGACTGAGGCCGTCTATGATAAAAATGGAAGCGCATTCCCGACGGAGCCTTCCCCGGATGAAGGGGCGGACCGCCTTCTCCCGGCCGCATTCGACGGTACGAATCTCGCCCTGAACAAGCCGGCTTACTCGTCGGGCAATGAAGTCGATTACTTGACTCCGGATCTGGCCGTGGACGGGAAGGCCAATACAAGATGGTCTTCCGCGAAGCAGGATGATCAATGGTTCTATGTCGATCTGGGAGAGCGGACCGCGATCGATCGCGTCGTCATCCGCTGGCAGACGCCGGCCGATACATACAAGATCCTGGTATCGGATGACGGGGAGCAGTGGACCAATGTGAAGGATGGCGACGGCGTCATCCCATGCAAGGGAGGCACCGAAGTTATCGATTTCGCGCCGCTTCAAGCGAGATATGTGAAGTTCCAGGGAGTGAAGCGGGCGCCTGTCGAAGGCATTCTGTACGGTTACTCCTTCTATGAATTCGAGGTGTACCAATTGAATGACTTGCAATCTATCGCAGACCGGATTGAGGCGACATTGACGGTGCAGGCCGGACAGACCGAGCTGGATTGGTCCGCGGCCGAAGTGCCGGAAGGGTACCGCTCCAGCGTGTATGGCAGCGACCGGCTGCCTGTCATCGATCGCGAAGGCCATATCCGGATGCCGCTGGTCGATGCCAAAGTGAATCTGATCGTGCAGGTGGAGGATCTGAACGATCCGAACCGGAAGGTGCTGTCGGACAATATTGCGGTTACGGTGCCGGGCCAATATAAGCAGACCCCGGATCGCAATGCGGAGCCGGACGTCATTCCGTCCTTACGGGAATGGTATGGCGGATCGGGGAGCTATACGTTGACGGAGTCGTCGCGCATTGTCGTCCGCCCGGAGGACGAAGCGGCGCTGCGCAAGGCGGCGGAGCTGACGCGCGAGGATGTGGCCTATCTGACGGGATATCAGCTTGAGATTGTCTATGGCCAGCCGCAGACCGGCGATCTGTACCTGTCGCTGGATCCGTCGTTAGCGTGGCTGGGCGAGGAAGGCAATGTCTTCCAGGCCGGCGACTATGTGTCGATCGCCTCGTCTTCGGCGACAGGGGCGTTCTTCGGCACGAGAACCGCGCTTCAGATTCTGAAGCAGCATCCGGACCTGACGATTCCCCGCGGAGAAGCGAGAGATTATCCGAAGTATGAGAAGCGGGGCCTCATGATCGACGTGGCGCGCAAATTTTACACGATCGATTTTCTGAGAAGCTATGTGAAGCTGCTGTCCTGGTACAAAATGAACATGTTCCAAATTCACCTGAACGATGATGTCGGCACCCCGTTCGCGGACGGAACGAGGGCGGCTTACCGGCTGGAAAGCACCACGTATCCCGGATTGGCCAGCCCGAACGGACATTATACGAAGCAGGAATTCAAGGAACTCCAGCTTCTGGGCATGGATTACGGAGTCAACGTGATTCCGGAGATTGACACGCCCGGACATTCCCGTGCCTTCACCTCCTATAATCCTGCGCTGGGGAACGATCACGCCCTCGACATTTCCAAGCCGGAAACCGTGGAGTTCGTGAAAAATCTGTTCAACGAATATTTGGATGGAAGCGATCCGACCTTCGTCGGTCCGGAAGTCCATATCGGCACCGATGAATATTGGGGCCCGGACGTGGAGCACTTCCGTTGGTACATGGATACGCTCGTGAAGCATATCAACGACAAAGGCAAGCACCCGCATTTATGGGGCGGATTGACGCAATACAACGGAACGACGCCGGTCAGCAATGAAGCGACGATGGATATCTGGTATGAGCCGTATGGGGCGCCGCAGCAGGCGGTCGATCTCGGGTATGACGTGCTGAACGTCCAAAATATTTATATGTATATCGTGCCTACCCTATATGGAGACTATTTGAATTCCCAGTTTCTGTACAATGAATGGGAGCCGATCAAGTGGGAGCATACGACGCTGCCGCTCGGGCATCCGCAGGTCAAAGGCGGCATGTTCGCCTTGTGGAACGATGTGTCGGACGCCAATGGGGTGTCTATGGATGACTCCCATGAGCGGATGCTGCCCGGAATTCAAGTCGTGTCCGAGAAAATGTGGACCGGCACGCGGGACGACCGATCTTTTGAACGCTATATGAAGCGGGCGGATGCCATCGGCGATGCGCCGAATGCAAATTTTCCCCACAAGATGAAGGTCGATAACGAGGAAAACCAGGTCATTCAGTACCTGTTCGAGGACCAGTTCAAGGATGGTTCAGGCAATGGCTTCGACGGGAAGGGCGTCAATGTGGAGATAACGGAAGGGAAATACGAGCAGGGCGTGCGCTTGAAGGGCGGGACCAGCTATATCGAGACGCCGGTCGAGGCGTTGGGATTCGGCTGGACGCTCTCGATATGGGTGAAGCCGGATCGGGGGAACCCGGATGACGCGATCCTGATGGAGTCTCCGGCCGGAACGCTGAAGCTCAAGCAGGGCAAGACAGGCAAGCTCGGGTTTACGAAGGAGCACTATGACAGCACGTTCAATTACGTTGTGCCGGAAGACAAGTGGACTCATATTTTACTGAAAGGCGACAATAAGGGCGTGACGCTGTTCATCAATGTGGATGAGTATGTGGAGCGGCTCGAGAATGCGTATCCTAAGCTGCATACCCTCGTGCTTCCGGCGCTGCGCATCGGCAGCGAGACGAACGCGTTCCGGGGCGTGCTTGATAATGTCATCATGTACAATAAGCCGATCGAGCTTCTCTATACGGACAATAAGGCGCTTCATCAACCGGCCGAGTCCTCCGCAACCGAGTTCCCGTATTACTCGCCTGATATGGCGGTGGACGGAGTGGTATCGATCAACTCCAGATGGTCCAGCGCCTATGTGGATGACGCCTGGTTGATCGTAGATTTGGGCGAGCCGACAGACATCAATAAAGTCATTATTAAGTGGCAGGCGGGCGCGGAGAAGTATCAGTTGCTCGTCTCCGATGACAAAAAGAACTGGACGAATGTCTCCGGCGATGGAGGAATGATTACGTCCCAAGGGAAATTGGACATCGTGACCTTCGAGCCGAAGACGGCGCGCTATGTCAAATTCCAGGGCGTGAAGCGGGCAACGGTCTTCGGGTACTCCATTTACGAGTTCGAGGTGTATTCGCCGGATCATATCCAAGAATATAAGCGCCTGATCGGCTTGATGGAGCAATTGCTGCCACGCTTGAAGAAGCAGGAGACCTTGCGCCAGCTGCTGCTGCAAGTGTTGAACCGCTACCCGTATGACGCGACGCGCGAGCTTCGCCTGATGCAGGATCTGCTGCAGCGGGCTCAGAAGAAATAATAGGCCGGACGCACGGCCGTACAGCCCCGTATCCAGGAAGGATGCGGGTTTTTTTTACGGCTGAGGATGCCTGAGGAGGGCAGACTTTTTTGCGTTACCTCCTTGAAGCGAACTTCAATTACTGCTATGATTATCGATAAAATATTGGATAGACAAGAACACGAAGGTGGGAGAAACGGATGGAACAACATCAACGCGCGTACAATTTCAATTCCGGTCCGGCAGCTTTGCCATTGGAAGTATTGGAGCGGGCTCAGTCCGAATTCATCGATTTCCGGGGCCATGGCATGTCCATCATGGAAATGTCGCACCGCGGCGCCGTCTACGAACAGGTTCATAATGAAGCGAAGCAATTATTGAAGGGGCTGTTCCAGATTCCGGACGGCTACGATGTGTTGTTCTTGCAGGGAGGAGCGAGCACGCAGTTCGCCATGGTGCCGATGAACCTGCTCGCCGCAGGCAAGGTGGGCGCTTACGTTCATACCGGAAGCTGGGCCAGCAAGGCGATCAAGGAAGCGGAGCTTATCGGCGAGACCCGGGTCATCGCCTCGACCGAATCCGATCGCTTCATGCGCATGCCGGCACCGGAGGAGATCGTTGCTCCGGAGAACGCCGCCTATGTTCACCTCACCTCCAATGAGACGATTGAGGGAACGCAGTTCGCCGCTTATCCGGATACGGGGGCGGTGCCTCTTATCGCCGATATGTCGAGCGACATTTTGTGCCGTCCGATCGATGTCTCGAAGTTCGGGATGATCTATGCGGGCGCGCAGAAAAATCTCGGTCCGTCCGGCGTTACGGTCGTCATCGCCAAGGAAGAACTGCTGGCGGACAGCCCGGCGACGATTCCGACCATGCTTCGTTACAGCACTCATTATAAAAATAATTCTTTATACAATACGCCATCCTCTTTCTCCATCTATATGGTGAACCTGGTGCTGCAATGGCTCAAGGAACGCGGCGGATTGGCGCAGGTCGAGCGGGACAATCAGGCGAAGGCGGAGCTGCTGTACGGCGCCATCGACCAGAGCGGCGGCTTCTACCGTGGCTGCGCGGCGCATGACAGCCGCTCGATGATGAACGTCACCTTCCGGCTCGAGGATGAGGAACTGGAGAAAGCGTTCATCAAGGAAGCCGGGGAAGCGGGCTTCGTCGGTCTGAAGGGACACCGCAGCGTCGGCGGGTTGCGCGCCTCAATCTACAATGCGGTCCCTTATGCGAGCTGCGAGGCGTTGGCGCAGTTCATGAAGCAATTCCAACAGAAGAACGGCTAAAATATAAGTTGATGACGCCCCGCGAGGTTTTCTCGCGGGGCGTTGGGTTTGCCCAAAATATATCCCTCTGCGAATATAAGAATGCGCGGGGGTCAAAAGGTGGTCGAGGCGGGCTTATCGTGCAATAAGCCAAAAGAGCGGTTCAAAGCATCGCCTTGAACCGCTCTATGGATGTCTACTTCACGGCTTGCCATACATCGGCGCGCCCCGGCTCCTCGCCGCGGGTCCACCAGCGTGCCTGGTAGACGGCGCCGTTATGCTTCACCTTGTCTCCGCCATTGTAGGCTCTATCCTTGCTCCAATCCAGGATGACGTTGCTGATCAGCTTCCACGCATCCGACACGTCAGGGCGATTGTTCTGCGTCCAATATTGGGCTTCGTATTCCAAGCCGTCGTAGAGTACGCGGTCGCCCCGGTTGTAGATGACGTCGGATTTCCAGGTCGTCTCGCCGGTCGGCGGAAGCTCGGTGCCGCCTTCTCCATCGCCGTCTTCTCCGTCGCCGCCTCCGCCGTTATTGTCCTGCGGCAGCGTCGCCGCAGCAAGGGGCGCGGATAACGGCGAGACATTGCCCGCCTGATCGATGGCCCGCACCGTATACGTATAGGATGTATCCGGAGTCAGCCCCGCATCGCGATATGATGTTCCGGCCGTCTGTCCCAGCGAAGCGCCGTTGCGGAATACTTCGTAAGCCTTAATCCCGTTCGAAGAGGAAGAGGATGTCCAGTTCAACGTGATCGAAGTCTCGGTCCGAGCGGAAGCCGCGAGGTGTCCCGGAGCCGTCGGCAGTTCGATTGCCGAACCGTCATTGACGAGATCGACGTCGATCACTTGATAGAACGCATTGCCTGTGTCCGCGATCTCCCAGACGCCGAGAATCAGATGATAGCCGCTGCGATCGGTCGGCACGATGCATTCATGCGTTACCCTCTCAGGCGGCATTTGGCCTCCTTCCTGAATCGTGCAGAACGGCACCGGATCCAGATCCGCGCGAGTAAGGGGCTTGTTCGGATCCCAGTCTTTTTTTGTAATATAGTATTTCCATTCCGTTGTCTTATGCGGCTTTGTCAGGTACCATTGGAACGTATTCGTTCCGCCTTGCATCTTCACCTTGTTCCACCGATCGGACGATTGCTCATCCAGCGGAGCGAAGATGCCGGCGCCGGCAATATGTCCGTCAGCCGGTCCGCCTTGCGGGAAGTTGCCTTTGGCTTCCACGCTTTGCGGCTCATACATGACGCGTCCGCAATCCGTGTTCAGGCCCAGCTTGCATTGATAGGCACGGCTGGCCGGAGATTCGATGTAGCCGTGAGCCGATGCGCTATCCGCGAAGATGGCGCTCGCGGCCAGTCCGAGCACGATAAGCCCGAATGCGGTGAACAGAGGGGATACTTTGGACAGCAGAGTGCTGCCGATTCGTCTTGCCATTGGTGTCAACTCCTTGGCTTGTAATTGATAGCGATACCATACCAGTGTAAATATAAAAGCGGTTAAATTCTATCAATCAATGGTATGAATTCATATGAACATATCAACCTATTTTAAAAGGCCCTCCACATTACCAAACCTGGCGGAACAGGCAGCGCCGCAAAGCGATCAATCCGTCGATAATCCTGAACTTCCGGGATGATTTTTGTCGAAATTTGAAGAAACGACTCTTCTGGAGGAGTAGAGGGAGAATTTAGGTCGTAGGTATATAGGACTAGGAGGATGGAAGCGCACCAATACCCGCATGCTCTTCAGAACAAGCGGGTACGGATTCAGGAATGAGGATGGCAGGCCTATCCTTCGGCGGCGAGATGGCGCCGCACCGGCTCGGTCAGCTTATAGCCGACGTTCCGGATCGTCATAATATATTCGGGATTGCGCGCATTCTTCTCCAGCTTGTCGCGCAGGTGGCTGATATGGACGTCGACGATGCGCGTATCCCCGAGAAAATGATAGTCCCAGACGCCCTGCAGAAGCTGCTGTCGGCTGAGCACTTTGCCGCGGTGCCGGCACAGAAAGACGAGCAGCTCGAACTCCTTCGGCGTCAGGTCGATGGGGCGATCGTCCAGCTTCACTTCCCGCTGATCGGCCATGACGGTGAGCGGCCCGATCTGATAGACCTGGCCATCGTCATGAAGCGGCAAGGAACGGATGCGGCGCATGACCGCCTGAATGCGGGAGATCAGCTCCTGCGGAGAGAAGGGCTTCGTCATATAATCGTCGGCCCCGTTGTTCAGCCCGTCGATCTTGTCTCCGACCTCCTGCATGGCGGTCAGCATAATCACCGGCACCATATTGCTCCGCTCGCGCAGCTTGCGGCAGACCTCCAGGCCGCTGCTTTTCGGCAGCATCCGATCCAGCACAATCAGATCGGGCCGGAAGGTAGGCAGTACTTCGAAGACCGCTTCTCCATCGTACACACACACATGACCTCGTAACCGGCCAGCTTCAGATTATATTCAATGAGGGTAGAGATGGATGGCTCATCGTCAACGACAAGTATTTTGGACTTCATAACTTTCCCTCCCATCGATTCCATCCTGCTTCTATTATGCAATAGGATCGTCAGCGTTATATTAAACAAACGTAAACGGGATGTTAAATCGCGATTTTTGGCATGATGTTGTATAATGAGTTCAGAATGTGAGGTGAACAGAATGGCACTGCATATCGTGCTTGTGGAACCGGAAATTCCGGCTAATACCGGCAACATCGCCCGCACCTGTGCCGCGACAGGCACCCACCTGCATCTTGTGCGGCCGCTGGGCTTCCGCACGGATGACGCGACGTTGAAGCGTGCCGGTCTGGATTATTGGTACGCTGTCCATATCGAATATCATGATTCGTTCCAAGAGGTGCTGGATCAATACGCGGGTTCGCGTTTTTTTTATGCCACGACCAAGGCGGACAAATGCTACAGCGACTTCTCGTTCCGGGACGGCGACTTCCTCGTCTTCGGCAAAGAGACGAAAGGCCTGCCTCCCGAGCTGATCGAAGCGAACCGCGAAACGTGCATGCGCATGCCCATGACCGACAAGGTCCGCTCGCTCAATTTGTCGAATTCGGCCGCGATCATGGTCTATGAAGCGCTGCGCCAGCTCGGTTTTCCCGGGTTGATCAAATAGGCGGCGAAGGGAAGGTTTGTTGCTGCGGTCTGGCAGGAACAATCTTCGCCCCCCTGAGTCTAATTTCATAGAAAATTCGAAGAAAAAATGCGACGATATACTTAGATGATGGGCGGAGAGATCGCCCGCCTGTAACGGAATGCGGCGTACTTTCCTGCCAGGCACTTATAGACAAATGATGAACAGAATAGACAAAATCGAAATTGATTGGTATTTTTCAGCAGGAATTTTGTCTATAGTATCGAAGTAGAAGTAATAGAAGCAGAGTTTTCTAAGGGTAGTCATGAGGAGTATATACAAGAGAGGGTGGAACAGATGAAACCTGCCGGAGTAGTCCGTAAAGTCGATCAACTGGGACGCATTGTGTTGCCCAAATCATTGAGAAAACGTTACCAGATGAACGAGGGGGATCCTGTCGAAATTTTGGTGCAAGGCGACCATATTATTTTGGAGCGCTACCGTCCGAAGTGCGTATTCTGCGGGTCCATGGATGGAGTCGCTGAATTCAAGGAACGATACATATGTTCTCCATGCATGAATGAGATGACGCATCTCATTCGCTAGCCGGGCCAAGAAGCATCGCAAGATGCTTCTTTTTTTATATCCATTTCGAAGACTCATTCATCTGCGGATATTCTAATAAAGGCTGTATGATGATTTTTTTCTTCTAATCACCTCTGTTTTTTGTAAAAAGTCATAAAAAATACAATACCTCCGCCAGATAGAATGCTATATAATGGGAATGTAATTACATATTATTACTTAAATTTTCATTTTCTAGGGGGTAACAAGATGAAGTTATACAAGATCGGCTGGTTGTGCATTGTGTTGACGTTGATTGCAGGGTTGCTTCACGCCGTGCCCGTAAACGCCGCTGCGGCCTGGACGGCGTTCCGCTGCCAACGGGAAGCGCCATAGGGCAGCCGTCAGGAAGTCCGGTGACGCAATTGACGGACAACAATGCGGCAACAAGATTTCAGTTAAACGCAGGCAAATTCGTCTGGCACACCTTTTCCGCTCCGGCTGAAATTTCCGCTGTTATTGTGAATAAGACCGCAGGCACTAGTACCGTTATTGAATTCTATGATGCGGACGACCATCTGCTCTTATCCTATCAGCCTGTCGTCAATGATGGCATTGTATCTTTACCTGTTCCGATCAAGAATGTGAAGACGGCAGTATTGAAACCGACAGGCTCCTATTCGACGATTGCGGAGTGGAATGTGTTTACTACGCCTTCGGCGCCGCCTTACGTTCCCGCTATCAATTGGATTCAGGCAGGCGACAAGACGGTAACGCTCGAATGGGGATCGACAGGGGCGAAATCATACCATGTCAAGCGGGCAACGTCCCCGGGAGGCCCTTATGCCATGCTCGCGGCGAATGTGAAGGAACCTGCTTATACGGACAAGTCCGTCACGAACGGCGTTACCTATTACTATGTCGTAAGTTCCGTCAACGAGGCTGGTGAGAGCGCCCATTCCGGCGAGAAGAGCATCCGTCCGAACGCCACCAGGTATACCGGCGGCCTGTTGGAGGGGCTAACGCTGAAGGCAGGCACATCTCTGGCCAATCCGACCGAATCCGTACGGGTATTGACCGATAATAACCCGTCGTCCCGCTATCAGGTGAATGCAGGCAAATTCGTCTGGCACACCTTTTCCGATCCGGCTGAAATCACCGCAGTTATTGTGAATAAAACCGCGGGCACTAATGCCGTTATCGAGTTCTATGATGCAGACGCTCATCTGCTGTTATCCTATCAGCCTGTCGTTAACGACGGCATTGTATCGTTGCCTGTTCCCGTCAATAATGTAAAGACGGTCGTGTTGAAACCGACAGGCTCCTATTCGACGATAGCGGAGTGGAACGTGTTCGCCACTCCTTCCTTTCCGCCTTCCGTACCGGCCATTAACTGGATCTACGGCGGGGACCAGACGGTAACGCTCGAATGGGGATCGACGGGGGCGAAAGCCTACCATGTCAAGCGGGCAACATCTCCCGGCGGTCCATACGCCATGCTTGCTTCGAATGTAAAGGGAACTGCTTATACGGACAAGGCTGTGACGAACGGCGTGACGTACTATTATGTGGTGAGCGCGCTTAACGAAGCGGGCGAGAGCGCTCATTCCGGTGAGAAGAGCATCCGTCCTAACGCTACCAAGTATACGGGAGGTCTGTTAGACGGATTGACGCTGAAGGCAGGCGCTTCGTTGGCGAATCCGTCAGAATCCGTTCGGATATTGACCGATAATAACGCGTCGTCCCGCTATCAGATCAACGCAGGCAAATTCGTTTGGCACACCTTTTCCGCACCGGCCGAAATCACCGCTGTTATTATGAACAAAACCGCAGGCACGAATGCTGTTATCGAGTTCTATGATGCGGACGACCAGCTGCTGTTATCCTATAACCCTGTCGTTAACGATGGCATTGATTCGTTGCCCGTTCCCGTAAGTAACGTGAAGACGGTAGTAATGAAATCGACCGGCTCCTATTCCACCATTGCGGAGTGGAATGTGTTCGGGAAGACGACCGGCGTGCCGCCAGCGGAGCCGATTGTCTTGAACGGAACGGCAGGAGACGCGAGTGTGACGTTAAGCTGGAACACCATCAATGACGCGACAGGCTACAACGTGAAACGCTCCGAAACGACGGGAGGGCCTTATGCCACGATTGCTACCGTTACATCGAGCACTTACGGTTATATCGATACGAGTGTCGTGAACGGAACCGTCTGCTATTATGTCGTCACGGCATTATATGAAGCCGAGGAGTTGGCGACATCCAATGAAGTGGCCGTGACGCCGCAGGCGGGGAACAAGCCGGGGCCGGGACCCGGAGAACCAGGTGAGCCGGGCGAACCTGGAGAGCCAGGCGGTGCGGGGGATCGCGCATTGCTCCGGATTACACTGATTAACGGGGCGGACAAGGAATACGACTTGTCCATGCAGGAAGTCGACGCGTTCATCAGTTGGTATGAAGGCCGGGCTGGCGGAACGGGACCCGTCACATTTTTTATCGACAAGCACGGCAACAATAAAGGCCCGTTCAAGCAACGCAAAGATGTCATTATCTATGATAAAATTATTACCTTTGAAATTAACTCATACGAAAATGGGCAAAAAGCGAGCTAAATCCTGTCGAGCGAACGAAGCCGCGGCTGAAGTGCCGCGGCTTTGCATTGGCTTCCGGCGGCCAATGCAGCTTGTCCCCGCTACAGAAAAAGCTCCCCTGCGTCCGGGAAGCTTCTTCGTCTTTATAAGCCTTTGGTCTTATCGTCGTTATAACCTGCTGTTAAGATAGCTGTCAAGAACATGGCCATCACGAGCACGATAATCCAGAACGTCGTCGTCATGGTACGCCCACCTCCATTGATCTAATCTCATTATAACCAAGACATGCCAAAAAGGAAATGATAAACGTGAAAAATCGCACGGCGCGACGAACGCATTCTGTGGTATTCTATTAGGTTTTTTGTCGCTCGGTGCTGCAGCCCCTATTTATTTGAAAAACAAAAAGTGAGTCGGCAGTGCCCGAAGCTCTCCGTCCGAAGGGTTGTTCACCACTCTGCCGTTGAAAATGAGCGACGAGGAGCCGCCGCCGTCGAGATTATAGGCATCGATGACGCCGAGGTTCGACAGCTTCGCCTGCAGTTCCTCCAGCTTGGCGCCGGAGCTTCCATTCTCATCATACCCATCCGCGACAAGGATTAATAATTGATCATCCTTATAATTGCCGATTACGGTCCGCGGAGCCCGGGATGATTGCCATTTCTGCGGAATGGCCAGCTTGCGGCCGTTCTTGAGCAGCGCCGGCACGAAGGTAGCACCGTGCTGCGGCTTCAATGTATCCAATTGCTCCTTTTCCGAAAATTTGCCGCCGATCAGCTTCCCGCCGACATCGAGCCCGACGAAGGCCAGGTCTTTGTAGGTCGGTTCGAACGAGTTGACATATTCGCCGTTCATGACCGTCGTTCCGAGCGGATACCGGTTGCCCTTTCCGTCCGCGAACCCGCCGGCATTGACTCCGGCGACGGCGCCGTAGCGCTTGACGGCCTGCAAGGTCGTCTCGTCCCCGCCGTACTTGTCCTTGCCCAGCGTCAGGCGCATGGCGGACGGATCCTTCAGCTTCACCTTCATGGCATAGCCCTGGTAGGTCGGCTGGTTAATCCGGTACAATTCGGCCCGCAGCTTGTCGCTGTCGATTCGTTCCCGCACGGTGCCAAGCTTGGCCGAGATGCGCCGGTCATAGATTTGCTCCGGACGCTTCGCCTGCGTGACGGCGGTGCTGACGATATCATTCATCGCCTCGGTGGTCTGCCGATACAGAACCGACGTCTTCTTTATAGATTCTACCGTGAAGGAGGCGGTATGCTCCGCCTCGTCCAAGCTTATGTATAGCTTCTCATTCTTGTCCGTCCAGCCCGCCGGCTCGGAAGGAGGCGACCAATTCACCTCCGCCGTGACGTGCAGCGTGGAAGCCAGCATCCAGATCATCATCCCTATGAATGGGGCGGTAATCAGCATGAACAGCCGGTTTATTTGTTTTACTCGCACATTCATCGTATCGCCTCACTGCTATTTCAAAAGATCCATTTTTTTCTTCAACTCATTCAACTGCTTCTTCACTTCATTCAATTGAGTGTACAGCTTGTTGCTGTTGTCGGTCTTATCCGACGCATTGTCCTTCGTGAAGGTGAGAAGCTGGTTGAACGTGTCCACCTTGCTCTGCATTTCGTCCAGCTTTTTGTTCATGTCGGCCAACTGCTGCTCGTAGGACTGCTGCACGATCTTGAGCTGGGCCTCGGTCTGTTTCTGCAAATCTTCCAGCATCGTCTTTTTCATATAATCACTATAGAAATAGGTCGCCGTCACGCCAATCCCGATCATGACGACCCAGAACAGAAGGAACCATTTGGCATTCGAACCGCTAGTCTTCGTTCGAGCGCGACGGGAGGTCTCGGGAGAAGAATTCGTGGATGGCTGCATAGTCTAATCACCTCGAATGAAGTCGTATTTCGTCAAAACATTTACTATTCTAGCATGTATTCTATCACTGGTGGATAAAATTTTGCAAAAAACATACAAAATAGACATAGATATAACAAAAAAACGATAGATTTCCCCTTTCTAGCTCCGAATAAAAGGGCGAGCCAAAACCAGCTTCCGGAAGACATCGCGAGAAGCTCGGGCAGACGGTTGCAAGCGATAAGACCGCACTTGGAACAATGACTATCCCATTGCATAACACAACTATTGGGTGTATCATTTTTGAAAAATGGGAAAGGGCGATAGCCGAATGCAATACTCATTCTCTACCCGCGTGTCATCCGTCGAAAGCTCGGCCGTGCGCGATATTTTGAAATTAACGCAAGGAAAATCGATTATTTCATTTGCAGGAGGCCTGCCGGCCGAAGAATACTTCCCGATGGAAGCGATTCGATATGCGGCGGATCGCGTCCTGCAGCAAAGCCCGCAAGCGCTTCAATACGGTCTGACGGAAGGGACGACCGTGCTGCGGGAGCGTCTGGGTGCGCGTCTCCACTCGCAACGGAGCATTCCGGCTGGCGTCGACGAGATTCTGATTACGAACGGATCGCAGCAGGCGTTGGATCTGTTCGCGCGGGCCCTGCTGAATCCGGGGGATACGGTCCTCGTGGAAAATCCGACCTATCTGGCCTGCTTGCAGGTGCTTCGGATGCAGCAAGCGAACATCGTCCCGGTGGACAGCGACGACCAGGGCATGATTCCCGAGGATGTGGCGGAGAAGCTGAAGCGGCATAAGCCAAAATTCGTCTACGTCGTGCCGACGTTCGGGAATCCGACCGGGCGGGTATGGAGCGTCGAGCGGAGACAAGCGCTGCTAAATCTGTGCCGGGAGCACGGAACGGTCATCCTGGAGGACGACCCGTATGGGGAATTGCGGTTCACTTCGGATCGCGTGCCCAATATCGCCGCGCTGGAGGGCGAGACGGATCATCGTCTCGTCGCTTATACGAGCACGTTCAGCAAGACAGTTGCGCCTGGATTAAGAACAGGGTGGACGGTCGCCGATCGCCAGATTATCCGCATGATGGCGCGCGTGAAGCAATCGGCTGATCTGCATACCAGTGTGCTGGATCAGCTCATTTTGAGCGAAATGCTGCTGCCGGAAGTGTTTAAGCTTGATGATCATATCCATAAATTGTCTTCCATTTACAAGGAAAGAATGGAGACGATGGAAGCCGAGCTGTCCCGGGACAGTTGGAGCAGTTCCGTATGGAACAAGCCGCAGGGCGGCATGTTCTTCTGGGTGGAGCTGCCGGAGGGACTGGATTCCCAGACGCTGTTGGCTTGCGCCGTCGACAAGGGCGTCGCCTTCGTGCCAGGAACGTCATTCTATGCCGGAGAGCCGAAGCGCAATACGATGCGGCTGAATTACTCGTTCGCGGAGCCGGACGTAATCCGCACGGGCATGGAGCGGCTGAGCGAAGCCGTATCCGAATTCCTCGGCCGCTATGCCGGCGAGTAGCCCGCAGCCGGGCGGCGGGTTATGTATCGCCCGCCATCGGCAGGCCGGCGACCTCCGCTGTCCCGGCCCCGGGCTTGCGCCATTCACGCACGACATGGGCGTAGCGCTCCAGCGCCTCACGCCCTTCCCCGGTCAGCGCGTAGACGCCCCGGCTGACCCGCTCGAACCAGCCGTAATAATTGCGCTGCAGGATGGCGGCCGCATCGCCGACGCCGCTGCCGTCCCGCACGGCGGCCGCCCGGAGCGGGCCGTCCGCCAGGCAGCGCGCCGCGCGCAGCGCCTTCTCCCGATAAGCCGTCACGAGCGGCTGCTTCGTCGTGCCTCCCACATTGTAATCCCCGCTGCGGGCGCTGAATTCGCGCACAAGCCGGGCCGTTCTGGTCTTTACGGGCCGCGTCTCCATGTAGCTGGCCTCCGAACCTGCCGGCGTGCAGACGATCTCGACGAACGGCGCCTTGCGCTTGTAGAACGTGACGAGCAGAAAGCCGATGCCGAGCTTGCCGCACAACTGGCGCAGGGAAGAGACGGAGTGTCCTTTGCCTCCCTTTTTCTTCTCGACCGCGACGTACACCTGCGGCGACACCTTCTGCCGTTCGAGCGCCTGCAGGACAAGCGTCAGATTGAAGGAAGGCTTCATTTCCACGATGATCGGCGGTTCCTCCTGTCCCTCGGGCCCCTCCGGCCGCATCGCGACCAGATCGCAATGGCGCACCTCGCCGCGCACGATGTACCCCCTTGCTTCAAAGAATGCCTTCAACGGAGCGTACAGCTCCGATTCCTTCCGTGCCGCCGTTTTGGCCGGCTTTGCTTCACGATGGTCTAAAGCTTCCATTGCCCGCAACCCCTCTCATCCTCCGAACCTTGGCCGACCCGCATTTCCCGGTCACGTGTCGCGCTAGGGGGCTCCGCGGATCGTTGATAACACGAGTATAACATGACCGGGGCAGGCTTGCTTTTCTCCAAGTTGGTCTGCAAATAATCGTGCTAATAATCCGTCCGGGCGGCATAAGTATGTATTACACTTTGTTCACGCATCCGCTCCGGAAGGGCTGAGGAAGCCCGCGAGGCGCGGCCAGTCTGTGAGAAGCATGAGCAATCGTTGATACACGTGCATACCGTATACGAAGCGAAGCGGCGATGAAGGGCTGTGTTGCAAATCGGGAGCAATGGAGGTATAGAGTATGGATATTTTCAAGCGGATTTCGGAGCACCGCGCCGAGAGCGAACGATTGGCTTGGACCGGTACCTTTAAAGAATATGTGGAATTGCTGCGTCGAGACCCGACCCCTGCGATGACGGCTCATGCACGCGTGTATGAGATGATCGCGTCGCACGGCGTGGAGGAGGCTGACGGGCATAAGCGATATGCCTTCTTCGAGAAGGAAATCTTCGGTCTGGACCGTGACGTGCACAAGCTGGTAGAGGAGTATTTCCATTCGGCAGCCAAGCGTCTTGATGTGCGCAAGCGCATCCTGCTGCTGATGGGGCCGGTCAGCGGCGGCAAATCAACGTTGGTCACGATGCTGAAGCGGGGCCTGGAGCAATTCTCGCGCACGGAGAAGGGAGCCGTCTATGCGATCAAGGGCTGCCCGATGCATGAGGAGCCTTTGCACCTGATTCCGCATGAACTGAGAGCCGAAGTGGAGCAAGAGCTGGGCGTCCGCATCGAGGGCAATCTGTGCCCGGCGTGCCAGATGCGGCTCCGCACCGAATACGGGAACGACATCGAGCGAGTTCCGGTCGAACGCGTGCTGATCTCCGAGGAGAACCGTATTGGCATCGGCACCTTCAGTCCGTCCGATCCGAAGTCCCAGGATATTGCGGATTTGACGGGAAGCATCGACTTCTCGACGATTACGGAGTACGGATCGGAGTCCGATCCGCGGGCATACCGCTTCGACGGGGAATTGAACAAGGCGAACCGCGGCTTGATGGAGTTCCAGGAGATGCTCAAATGCGACGAGAAATTCCTCTGGAATCTGCTGTCGCTTACCCAGGAGGGGAATTTCAAAGCGGGAAGATATGCGTTGATCAGCGCGGATGAGCTGATCGTGGCCCATACGAACGAATCCGAGTACAAGGCCTTCATAGCCAACAAAAAAAATGAAGCGCTTCAATCGCGGATGATCGTGATGCCGATACCATACAATCTCAAAGTATCCGAAGAAGAAAAAATATACGCCAAGCTGATTAACCAGAGCGACATGAAGCATGTTCATATCGCGCCGCATGCGCTCCGGGCCGCCGCAATTTTCTCTATCCTGACCCGGCTCAAGGAGTCGAAGAAGCAGGGCATGGATCTGGTCAAAAAGATGCGCATGTACGACGGGGAAGAAGTGGAAGGCTATAAAGAGAATGATCTGAAGGAGATGCAGAGCGAATTTTCCGAGGAAGGGATGTCAGGGGTTGACCCGCGCTACGTCATTAACCGGATATCAAGCGCCTTGATCAAGCAAGATCTTCAGTGCATAAACGCGTTGGATGTGCTGCGTGCGTTGAAGGACGGTCTGGATCAGCATGCTTCGATCACGAAGGAGGAGCGGGAGCGGTATCTGAATTACATCTCGGTGGCGCGCAAGGAATACGACAATCTGGCCAAGAAGGAAGTGCAGAAAGCGTTCGTCTACTCCTTCGAGGAATCGGCGAAGACGCTGTTCGAGAATTATCTGGATAACATCGAGGCGTTCTGCAATTGGAAAAAAATCCGCGATCCGTTGACAGACGAGGAGATGGATCCGGATGAGCGGCTGATGCGATCGATCGAGGAGCAAATCGGCGTCTCAGAAAACGCGAAGAAGGCGTTCCGCGAGGAAATTCTGATTCGCCTGTCCTCATATTCCCGCAAAGGACGCAAGTTCGATTACAACAGCCATGAACGGCTGCGGGAAGCGGTGGAGAAGAAGCTGTTCGCCGACCTGAAGGATATCGTGAAAATTACAACCTCGACGAAGACGCCGGATGAGAACCAATTGAAGCGCATCAACGAGGTATCCGCCCGGTTAATGGAGGAGCACGGGTATTGCCCGGTCTGCGCGAACGAGCTGCTGCGTTATGTGGGCAGCCTCTTGAACCGCTAAGCGGCCGGAAGCGAATAGGGGCATGACGGGGAACCTGCAGGCGAGCGGCTTGCAGGTTTCGGATTGAAGGACAAACTCCCGCGAATACTGCAACCGCGGGAGTTCTTTACGTTTTTTATCCCTATCATCTGCTCCACGAATACTGCAAGAATGCAGCAATTTCATTGACACGAGGTTGCGAAAATACGATTACTGCAAAAATACAGCAACCACCGTGCGGCGAAGCATAAATAGCGTTCAAAATGGAGAAATAATGTAATTTTGCAGGATTTTCTCGGAATTTAGCCTCTTGAGGTTAAAAATGCTGCGCCTGTGCAGCAATTTCATGCGGGGAACAGCTTGCCCTATTTCTTCGATAAATGTTTTATCGGATAGTTGGAGCGAATTATGAATTCTGGGAATGAAAGGATGTTCCCCAGAAACTACAAATATCGGATCCGAGCCATTATAAAACGGTGTTGGTTCTTACTCATGTTCACCAGGGGTGTTACGCCGGGTTCTTAAAATAAATTGATATAATTCGACATATTGGTGTTGATTTTTGTAGTTTTTTGTTACAAAATGTTCACAATCTCCCTCTTTCAATCTTCCAAATTTTGAGTAAATTATTATTGGAGGGAGAGATACAGAGATGAAATTGATTGATGATGTGAACGGTAACGCTAATTCAGCCGCCGCCGGGAGGAGACGGCGCCATCGCATCCGGCTGCGCAAGCCGGAGAAAAAGGCCCCTACCGGGGTATATACGAATTGTTCGGCTCCATTCTATGTGACGGAGATCGAGCCTTGGGAGCGGGAGGAGCGCTGCCGATTCATGGGCGGCGAGATCGTCATGGACGGCCGCTATCATTATGTGCGCGGAAGCCTGCGCATACCGTACGGCAATGGCCGCGGACATATCCGCTGGGAAGTATGGTGGAGATCCGCCCGGATGAAGCCACCGGCACACCCAAGTCCGAGCGCGGTACGTACCCAATCGGGAATGCGCCCATGGAAGGGCGGCTGTCTTCCGCGATTCCCGGTTATCCGGATACGTTGACGCTGGCTGTCAACGTGCATTACCAGGGCAGAGGGTCCTTGCCCGATGTCCGCATCCAAGACATGGAGCATCTCCTTAGCAGAGAACAACGGGAAGGAGTAACCTTCCAGCGGTGGCTGGAGCTTCGCCCGCTGCATGCGGAATATCATCGTTATACCGACGCGCAATAATCTCACATCATCTACGATCGACTTCATATATGCGGAAGAAGGCACGGGCCGTGACGGCCGGTGCCTTCTGTTATTGGACGTTGATTTTTGCTTCTAGTTTCTGCGTCGGGCGCTGTCCCAGCAAGAACGCGGCGGCAAATCCCGCCGCCAGCGTGACGATGCTGATGACGAGCGTCACCGCAGACCCGTTCAATCCGGGGTAAACGACGACAAGCGAGCCGACGACCATCCCGATGACTAACGCATACATCACGGCAGGGAAGCGGGCGAGGAGCATGCGGATGAATTTGCTGCTGACGATAAAGCCGACGATAACGCCGCTGCCGATGATGGCGATTAACGGAATATCGAGGGTCGACAGCGCATGGATCGCCGTCGGATAGGCGCCGAGCAGCAGCAGCACGAACGAGCCGCTGATTCCCGGCAGGATCATGGCCATGCTTCCGAGCCACCCTGCGAGAAATAAGAACACGCCGGAAGAGGCGGTCAATTCAATAACCGGAGCCTGTCCCTCGGGACGGACGAAAGCGGTGGCCGCTACGGCTGCCCCTGCGGCAATGGCCAATACGTAATGGATGGCCTTGAAGGATCGGGAGGCGTCCGCTTCTTTCCACAGAAAAGGAAGGATGCCTACAATCAGGCCCAAAAAGAAAAAGAATGTCGGCTGGGGATGCTCGGCCAGCAGCCATTTCATCAAGCGGCTGAGCAGCAGCAGGGCGGCGCCGACACCGATTCCCAGCGGAACGAGAAAGCCCAGGTGCTTCTTCCATTCCCGGCTGAAGAACCCGCTGATGGCGGCGATCAGGCGCTCATATATCCCGAGGACGAGAGCGATTGTTCCGCCGCTGACGCCAGGAATGAGATCGCTGGCGCCAATGAGAATTCCGCGAAAAATATTTTTCCACTCGAACATTGATAAGCTCCTTTACATATCGATAAGCCCAAAACAAGCCATATCCATTGTACAATCAATTGCCGCGAGAATCCAAAGGTTCGCTTGTTCATGTAATAACAATTTCATAAGGAAAATGCATAAACCTCCTGCCTGTCTATCCATAATAATGGCGAGTGCTGAGCGCAGGTTCGGCCCACTTTCATATCCTATAAGGAGGCAAAGGCATGACTTTTCAACAATTTCGACCTCAAAGTCAGGCGCCGTCATCCGGAGCCGGATTGTCCGGCGGCATCGTAGCAAGCACGTACAGCGGCAACAGCTCCGGCCCATCGGGCAGCACGGCGAATCAAGGCGCGTATAACAACTTCAGCGGTCAAGGAAGCTTCGCGCCGACAAGCGGCTATGGCTTGGCTGGCGGTCCGTCCGGCGGCATCGTGGCAAGCACGTATGTCGGCAATAACTCCGGCCCATCGGGCAGCACGGCGAACGAAGGGGCATACAACCGCTTCAGCGGTCAAGGAAGCTTCGCGCCGACAAGCGGCTATGGCGCGACCGGCGGTCTGTCCGGCGGCATCGTGGCGAGCACGTATGCCGGCAATAGCTCCGGCCCATCGGGCAGCACGGCGAATCAAGGCGCGTATAACAACTTCAGCGGTCAAGGAAGCTTCGCGCCGACAAGCGGCTATGGCTTGGCTGGCGGTCCGTCCGGCGGCATCGTGGCAAGCACGTATGCCGGCAATAGCTCCGGCCCATCGGGCAGCACGGCGAATCAAGGCGCGTATAACAACTTCAGCGGTCAAGGAAGCTTCGGGCCGACAAGCGGCTATGGCGCGACCGGCGGTCTGTCCGGCGGCATCGTGGCAAGCACGTATGCCGGCAATAGCTCCGGGCCATCGGGCAGCACGGCGAATCAAGGCGCGTATAACAACTTCAGCGGTCAAGGAAGCTTCGCGCCGACAAGCGGCTACGGCATGGCTGGCGGTCTGACCGGCGGCGGCATCGTGGCAAGCACGTATGCCGGCAATAACTCCGGCCCATCGGGCAGCACGGCGAACGAAGGGGCATACAACCGCTTCAGCGGCCAAGGCAGCTTCTCGGCGCTGGGCGGCCAAGGCTTATCTGGCGGCATCGTAAGCGGGCTTCAATCCAACTATGGAGCTTATCAACCAAGCGGCTTACATAGCTATGGAGCCCCATCGTTTGCAAGCCAAGCGTTCCAGCCAAGCGGTCAAGTGCAAAGCATTACAGCTCAAACTCATGGCGCGCAGCAAAACGTAGTGCCAAGCAACTTCCAGCCAAGCGGTCAAACGCAAAGCATTACGGCGCAAACTCATGGCGCGCAGCAAAACGTAGTGCCAAGCAACTTCCAGCCAAGCGGCCAAACGCAAAGCATTACGGCGCAAACTCATGGCGCGCAGCAAAACGTAGTGCCAAGCAACTTCCAGCCAAGCGGCCAAGTGCAAAGCATTACGGCGCAAACTCATGGCGCGCAGCAAAACGTAGTGCCAAGCGACTTCCAGCCAAGCGGTCAAACGCAAAGCATTACGGCTCAAACCCATGGCGCGCAGCAAAACGTAGTGCCAAGCAACTTCCAGCCAAGCGGCCAAACGCAAAGCATTACAGCGCAAACTCATGGCGCGCAGCAAAATGTAGTGCCAAGCAGCTTCCAGCCAAGCGGCCAAACGCAAAGCATTACAGCGCAAACTCATGGCGCGCAGCAAAATGTAGTGCCAAGCAGCTTCCAGCCAAGCGGTCAAACGCAAAGCATCACGTCGTCGCTGTCTTCCAACGCATCTGCTTCGAGCGCGGCGGAGCTTGTGCGAAGCGTCCAGTCCGACAACCAATTGGGGTAACGACACGGCGGCTCTCCAGAGCCGCCTTTCTATTTCATTGTCGCCTAAAAAATATAGCTTGACATTCGTAAGTAACATTCGTTATTATACTTACATAAAGTAAGTTCATGTTATTTAATGAGCGACAGTGCTGAGTCAACATCAACAACTCGATCATTGATAGCAAATTTGATACAGAGGTGAAAGAACGATGAAAAAAGTACTCGTTGTGAATTCCAATCCGAAGCCGACGGAAATGTCCTATGGACTGCGCCTGGGCGAGCATTACCTGGCTGCGCTGCAAGCGAAGGGCGACGTTGCCATCGAACGCGTGAACCTGTATGAAGATACGATTCCTCTCATTGACGGCAGCGTGCTGGACAGCTGGGGCAAAGCAGCGAAAGGCGAAGCGCTGACTCCGCAGCAAACGGAAGTGCTCGGCCGCATGAACGAGATTTTGGAGCAATTCATTGCCGCAGACCTGATTGTCTTCATTACGCCAATGTGGAACCTGAGCTATCCAACGATGCTGAAAGCTTATATCGATAATGTCATTATTGCTGGCCGCACGTTCAAATATACGGCCGAAGGCCCTCAAGGCCTGCTTCAAGGCAAACGCGTCGTGCATATCGAAGCGCGCGGAGGCTTCTATTCCGAAGGCCCGGCACAGGCCTTGCAGTTCGCGAATTCGTATCTGAAGGCGGTTATGGGATTCATCGGAATTACGGAGTATGAGAACATTGTCGTGGAAGGCATGAACGCCGTTCCGGACCGTGCCGAAGAATTGCTGGAGAATGCCAAGCGCGTGGCGGAAGAAAGCGTAGCACGTTTGTACGCTTCTGTGTAACAAATAGTAGAGGATTTGACCTTATCAATAGGATTTATAGAGGTCTTACCGGACCGGCTCTTGCGAGAGCCGGTCTTTTCTGCTTTGCGGCCCTTGTCCGTTGTCACCAAATAGGCGCCTGCACATATGATGATATCGAAAGAAAGGAGGGGAGCGGACGAAGATGGCGGTCATCAAAGCAAACTCCGAAGACGCAAGGCTGCTGGCGCGGCTGGTGCGGGCCGAAGCGGAAGGCGAAGGAGAACTCGGCATGCTGATGGTTGGCAATGTAGGGGTAAATCGGATCTTAGCGAACTGTCTTGATTTTAGGAATGTAAGGACGATGAGAGATATGGTATATCAGAGCCCGGGAGGATACGAAGCGGTTCAGAAAAGCTATTTCTATCAAAGGCCGCGTGAGTCCGAAATCCGTCTGGCCAGGCGTGTCATCAACGGGGAGCGTACATGGCCAGCTACTTACGCGCTGTGGTTCTTCCGCCCGTCGGGAGAATGTCCGGCAACCTGGTACAATCAGCCGAATGCCGGCAGGTATAAGGCGCACTGCTTCTTTGCCCCGTCTGGCGACGATTGTCCGGATGTGTACCGGTAAGTCTCCATCCTGCAGTGGCTGTCAAGCATGAATATCGCTTCTGACACAACAAATAAAAAGCCGTAAAGGCTGATAAGGAGAGAGTGCAAGATGAGTTACAGCTATTCCACGTATGGATATTCCAATCCGCAGGCGTATCAGCCGCAACCTTGGGGCGGGTCGAAATGTATATCCCCGTACATGGGAGCTCCGACACCGACCCCGTATATGGGCGCCCCGACGACGTCCGTATACATGGCGCCGCAGCAGGTGCAGGGGGCCGCGGTTCCGCCGTCGGTGCCAAGCGGCAGCATGATGACGCCAAGCGGAACGGTGATGGTCGCGCCGCCCCAGCTCTTTGAGGAGTCCTACATCGAAAACATTTTTCGGCTGAATCTGGGAAAAATCGGCACCTTCTACATGACCTACGAAAATAACTCCCAATGGAACGCGAAGGTGTTCCGCGGCGTGCTGGAGGCAGCGGGACGCGATCATATTATTATCAGCGATCCGAATACGGGCCAGCGTATCGTGATGCTGATGGTCAATTTCGATTATGCGACCTTCGACGAGCCGTTGGCGTATCAATATCCGGGCGTGACGCCGCGCCTGCAGGATGAGGCATAATCGTGATTCCAAGCCGCTTCCCATGGATGCGGCTATTCTTCTGACGCGGGCTTGTCCCGGGGGGCGGCAGGGGGGCAAGATTGGATGCAGCGCGGTTCGGGTAATATAGGGCAGTGTTTGATTTGGGGCTCGGAATGGGGCTATACTGGATAGAGGGAGCGCCATCGCGCAGTATCTGTATGAACTCACTTTTTTACGAATGAGGAGGTTGTTAAGGTGATCGTTACTTTGAATAATGGTGTGCGCATGCCGCAGCTTGGCCTGGGGGTATGGCGCGTAGAAGAAGGGCAGCAAGTCAAAGAATCGGTCAAGACGGCGCTGGAGATTGGATACCGCCTCATTGATACGGCAGCGATCTATCAGAATGAAGCAGGCGTAGGCGAGGGAATGCGCGAGTCCGGCGTAAAGCGCGAAGATGTTTTCCTGACGACTAAAGTATGGAATTCCGATCAAGGCTACGACGAGACGCTGCGGGCGTTCGAGACCAGTCTGGAAAAGCTGGGAACCGACTATGTCGACCTGTATCTGATTCATTGGCCGGTGCCTGCGAACGATAAATATGTCGATACATACAAAGCGTTGGAAAAATTGTATGCCGACGGCCGCGTGCGGGCGATTGGGGTATCGAACTTCCATATCCCGCATCTGGAGCTGATTTTGGAGGAGTGCAGCGTGAAGCCGACCGTCAACCAGGTGGAATGCCATCCGCGCCTGGCTCAGAACGAGCTGCGGGAATTCTGCACGCGCAACGAGATTCTGTTGGAGGCCTGGAGCCCGCTGATGCAGGGCGGCGATATATTGACGAACGAGACGATCGGAGCGATCGCGGGCCGGCATGGGAAGACGCCTGCGCAGACGGTGATCCGCTGGCATCTGCAGAAGGGCAACATCGTCATTCCGAAATCGGTCACGCCATCGCGCATCCGGGAAAACTTCGATGTATTCGACTTCGAGCTTACGCAAGAAGAAATGGCCGATATCAACGGGCTGAATCAGGATAAGCGCGTCGGTCCGAATCCGGATGAATTCAATAATGCGTAAAAAAACCTGATATATGCGGGACCTATGTCCCGAGGACAGGGAACCGTCCGGCAGATGCCGGGCGGTTCTTGCATATGCCTGGAGAACGAGGAATCGGAACAGGCGGCATTACTCCTTCGCGCCAAGCAAATAAGCGGCAATCATGTCGATGGTCTCCGCCTTGATCCGCTCGGATGAGACGGGCAGCGCGCTTGGCGTCGCTCCGATCGTCCCGATGCTGCAGTCCAATATGACGGAGGAACTGGAAGAGGCGCGCATGCTCGCGGCCAATACGCTGCTAGCGAGCGCGGTGCTTGATGCTGCGCTTAAGGGGCAGTTGGCGGAGAAGCTGGCCGTTCCCGCTCCGGCAGCCAACATGGCATCGCCGAAGCTGTCGGCCGAGACGGCGCTTGCCGGAATCGGGGAACAGGGTGCCCATGCCGCCGCCGAGCCTTCCGCCGGAGCAGCGGGAGTTGTTCGCGGAGCATCTGGCGGTCAGATGCAGGAAGTGAGGCGGCTGCGCTGCGGCAACCCGTGCCTTCAGCCGCAACTTCGTCATCTCCTGCTGGCTGCTCCTGCCGGGCATTCCGTTTTCGTGGATCAGCGACAAGCGGCGTACAAGGAGCAGATAGCCAGAGCTGGGGCGGAACGATCCGGCTCGTTCGGCTGCCGGCTGCCGGCGCTTCTCCCCGGCTCACTCCTTCGGCAGCTGCAGCCGGGCGAGCGCCGCGAACGGATTCGCATCCGTATCGTCTTCCGGCTCGTCCCGATAGACGACCGCGCTCTCATAGCTCGGATGCTCCTGAACTTCATTCCGCTGAAGCTGGATATGATCGATCATATGGATGTAGATCAGCGCCGTATTGTATGCGTCATCGAGCGCCCGGTGCTGCGTGCCGACGAACGGAACCTGCAGCGTGTCAAGCGCCGTCTTCAGTCCGACCTGCTGGTGGCTCCCCCGGTTCATGACCTGAGACACCGGCTTCTGCAAATTGTTGTGGTTGCGCAGCCAGTGGAGCGGGATGCGCTTCATGCGGCATTCCTTCAGGAATTGGGCTTTGTCGTCCGGTCCCCAGGAACAGAGCGCGTAATCCTCTGTATCGATCCAGGCGACGAATTGATCCAGCACATTCTGCAGGACGGGAGAAGCGTTGACGTCTTCCTGGCGGATGCCCGTGAAATTGACCGTATCCTGCGACAGCTTGGGGGAGAGCGTCGGCTTGACGAAGGCTTGGAACGTGTCGACGATGGCCGCCTTGCCGTCCTGCTCCGCTACTTTTACCGCGCCGATCTCGATAATCTCCGCGAATTCCCCTTTTTTCCGCTTTACGGTCATTTCCAGGTCATAGATGATGGCTAACATAAGTAATCCCCTATTCTGTGTCCGAGTTAAATTGGATTCTTATATTCTATCATAAGATGGAGGGCAATACCGAAGGGACTCGCTGGATACAGAGCAATTTGCATGCCTGTCCGCAAAAAAGCATTGACATCTTCCAGGCCGATTTATACAATACGGATGGAATACGGTGTACGGTGTGTACGGCATGAACCAAACTCAGTCCAATGGATTGAGCGGCGAAATTTTGCGGAGGCGCGCATGGGTTACCGCTTCGTGAGCGCATCTGGTTTCGTTCGCCCCCTGTCAAGCGACAGGGGGTTTTTTGCGTGGATTTACGGTTTTTTCAACAAGAAGGGAGCGTAATAGGATATGAAATTATTCCGTTATGCGCTGCTGGTCTTTATTGGCGCATGCAGCTATGGGACATTATCCTCGATTATGAAGCTTGGGATAAGAGAGGGATATACCGTGCCCCAGATTATCGGGAGCCAGTATTTCTTCGGCTGGCTGCTTCTGGCCGCCGCCGCGCTTCTGTTCTCCCGGCGCCGGGTCAGCGGGAAGCAGGTGCTGGTGCTGCTCGCATGCGGCTTGTCGGTGAGCTGCACCTCGATTTCCTACGGGATCGCGGTGGAGCAGCTGCCCGCTTCGATCGCCGTCGTGTTCCTGTTCCAATTTACATGGATCGGCGTCTTGCTGGAGGCGCTGATCAACCGGTCCTGGCCGGATCGGGCCAAGCTCCTCTCCGTCCTGATCCTGCTCATCGGCACGGTGCTGGCAGGGGGACTCGCCGACCACGGCTTGTCCGGCCTGACCGCGAAGGGCGCGATCTTTGGCCTCATCTCCGCCGTATCGTTCGCCTTCTACATTATGGTGAACGGGCGTGTCGCCACCGAGATGCCCATCTTGAACAAGAGCCTGTCGCTGACCACCGGAGCGGCGGCCAGCCTGTTCCTCGTATTCCCGCCGGCCTTCCTCGCCGATGGCGCGCTTGTGTCCGGCTTGTGGAAATACGGCCTCGTCATGGGGCTGCTGGGCGTGCTCGTTCCCGGCGTCTTCTTCGGCCTTGGCGTGCCGAAGATCGGCCCCGGCCTCGGCACGATTCTGGGCGCGGCTGAGCTGCCCGCCGCCGTCATCATGTCCGTCACCGTGCTGCAGGAGCAGGTCTCTTGGCTCCAATGGGCGGGGATCGCGTTGATCTTCGCGGGCATCTGCCTGCCGCAGCTCGCGTATGTGCGGCAGGAGCGGCATCGGCGCGCGCCGGCGCGGGCGAAGGCGAATCTGTAGCTGGCGAAGGTGCCGGCGCGGACGAATTTGCAGCCAGCGGCGGAGAATCCGCTGCTGGCGCGGGACAGGCCGGGAGCCGAGGGCTTCCGGTTTTTGTGCGCATAAGGGAACCTTATGTGTTTGGATGCGCCATGTTGAGGGCGCGGCTTTATGGTGCGCCGGGTGAGAGTAGGCGGGATTGCAGATGCAGCGGTAAGCTTGATGAAGGGAACGTGTCTGGAAGCAGCTTCCGTGCGTCGAGCGCTCGTCCAAGTCTTTGAAGTAGGTTTTGTGAGCCGGTTGATGGAGCGTGGGACTTGGGGTAGTTTATGTGAGCCGGATGATGGGTTATGGACCTTGTAGTAGCTTTGGCGAGCGGGCTAATGGAGCGTGGGACTTGGGGTAGTTTTGGTGAGTCGGCTGTTAGCGCGTGGACTTTGAAATAACTTCGGGATACTCAATAAGTTGCCTTGAACTAGCTTCAGTGTGCTGGATGCTGGTGAAGAACAGCGAATGTGCTCTTGAATGCCAAATGAGGGAGTAATACGGATAAGTCGCACGGCTGTAATTGTCTTTATGAATGCATCAATAAAAGCGCGAATCCTGCAAATTTACAGCATTTTATTGCTTTTTATAGCTATATATTGAAAAATTATTGCAAAACTACAGGAATTCTACTATTTAGCTGTAGTTGTGGCGATATTTAGTGAAATTGATGTATTTTTGCAGGATTTCTTGCCGTAAAAAGGGGTTGCTGGGAAAATCATGCACATATGCAGGATTGCTCTGCGGCAGCGGCAGGTTCAGGCTGGACAGGGGAAGCTGCCACTGCGCTGCGTGCCCAGTCCGCCCTTGGGCAGTTGCCGCATCAGGCTGATATCCGGCCTGCCCGGTTGGAAGCTGCGACTGCGCTGCATGCCCAGTCCGCCAGTAGGAGCGGCCCCCTGCGGCAGCGCGCCCGCCCCACAGCCGGCTCCAACCTGCAGCCGCGCGGAGCGGGCAGCCTGCACAGCCGCGGCCCCGCTATGCGGCTGAACGCCAAGTGCTCCTTCCTGCCACGCGCAGGAAGGAGCGCTTCATACCCGCCTATCGCCCGCGACTGCGGGTACTTTCGGCAGCGGAGGAAAATAAGGGTGACTATACAGGGAGAATGGTCCATAATAGAGAAATATGCGTATTCATTCTAATTCTTTAAATTTTCAAATATTATGAGATGAAAAGAGGAATGCGACTTGGCAGTCAACCCTTCTATGCGCATCGTATGCAGCGGCGGACATGTGTTTATGGGGCGGACCCGCACTTTTTTTATGATTATTCTCATCTGGGCCAGGGGGAATGAGATGTCCTTCGGCAGCCCGGCCGGCTGGGGAGCGGGGGAGCCGCTGGAGTTGACCGTCATCCCGCATCGGTCGGTCACTGTGCGCGAAGTCTATGGCTTCCCGGCCGTGCCCGGGGCGGAGCAGGTGACGGTGCCGTTGGGAGCATGGGAAGCGGACGGCTTCCGGCTGGTCGTGCTGAAATGCGAAAAGGAAGAAAGCGGGGATTTATCGGGAATGCAGCTGGCAGCCCATTGCGAGCTCTCTGTTCCCGCTGGCGGCCTGGTGTTGGAGCGGCAGGGAGTATATCTGAATGTGGATGACCTGCCGCGGATTGACGAGGAGGCGGATCAGCTTGCCGCGAGAAGGGAGCAATGGTTCCGGGAGCTCCCGGAATTCAACTTCATTCTGGAGCCGCTCCGCGAGGGCAATCCGGCCAGCGCCTACTGGACCATTCAGCGGCAGCTGGACGAGATTGTGCTGGAGGCGGTGCAGGCCCATGACGAGCTGCGGGATCTGTACCTGGAAATGTATGAGCATATTAGCCAGGTGGTAGAATCATCGCTGCATGCCTAGGGCGTGTATGCAAACCTTAAGCCAACCAGATCATGGAAGAGGCCAGCTTTAAGAAGGCAACAAAAGTACAGGCCAATTTATCGTACCGAGTTGCCAGCCGACGATTATGTTTGAGTTTGTTGAACAGGCATTCGACCAGATGACGCTCTTTATACAACCACCAGTCGGTTGTACGTTGGATCGTGCGATTCTTCTTACTGGGAATGACGGAATGGGCCAGTTTCTCTTCCAAAAGCGCAATGATTTTATCGGTATCGTATCCGCGATCCGCCAAAACATGTTTACCTTGTATGTCTTGGGTTTGCAGGATCTCATAACCCGTTACACAATCATTGATGTTGCCTGCGGTTACTTCGAAGCGTAGCGGATTGCCAAGGCCGTCTACAACGGCATGAATCTTGCTGGTTAAGCCTCCGCGTGATCGTCCGATGGCTTGGAATTGCTGCCCCCTTTTGCCCCCGCGCCGTGTTGGTGAACACGAACGATGGAAGCATCGAGCATAACACTTTCGTCATCGGGATTGGCAGCCAGAACCTCTAGCATTCGATCAAAGATGCCTGCTTTCTCCCAGCGGCGGAAACGACTGTAGACACTGCTCCAGGAGCCATAATGCTCTGGCAAGTCTCGCCAAGGCGCACCAGAACGAATCACCCAAAGCATGGCATTGAACATTTTTCGGTTATCGATTGCCGGACGTCCACCCTGTGGTTTCCGTTCCGGTGGCAAGAGGTCTTTGAGTCGTTCCCATTGGTCATCTCGTATCTCATATCGTCTTCTCATAGGATAAGTTTACCAGATATTTGGCTATTTCGATAGTTTGCGTACACGCCCTAGGAACTACGCTTTAATTCCAGGCGGAGCTTCCGGAACGTTAACAAAAATGTAACACAAAAAGGCCATAGCGGCGCTGGTTCGGGCTTGCTGGACGAGGGGAAAAGGAGATAACATAGGCGGTAAGAGAGAGCAAGAACGGAAGCAGGCAACGCATTTCCAACTTATCGTTCAGCGGGCAGAGGGTGATAAGCGGATGGAATATGTATGCTACCGGCGGCGGGGGGCCGCGGTTAGCTGTTGGTGTCGATGCTGGGCCTGGCCGGGGCGGCCGGGTTAATCTATGGGGCTGTGTTCGGTTCTCTCTCCTTGTCCGTGCGGATCGCCGCCTGGGCTGCGGCTCTCACCGGAATCGGATTTTTCGGCAGCAATCTCGTTCTCTCGTTCCTGGCGCTCTCCGGCCGCGCAATGTTCTGTTCCATTATGACGAGTCCGCCGTCTGGAGTGATGGCGATCGGCCTATGCCATGGGCGCAGGTGAAGGAGATTACGGCCGAAGGCGCGCGAGTCGGCATCTTGTTCAAGCCGGAATTCGCGAAGTTCCTGCTGCGGATTGAGGATGGTTCGCAGATCGAGATTCGCACCTATAACGCGATGACCGAGCGGGAGATGAAGGAATGGGCGCGGCGCATGCGGGAACGGAAGCAAGCCCATGACACGGCCGCGAGCGGCCACAGTCTCCGGCCGGACGCGCCCCCGGTTCAATGCACGTAAAGCGATTCGGCGCAAGAAGAAAGGGAGCGGCAGCGATGCCCTCCCTTTCGTTATCTGCTCTTGACCAGCAGTTCTACCGCTTCCTTCACGATCTTCCCCGTGTCTCCGCCGGAAGCCTGCTCCTCCAGCAGGCAGTGCTGCAAATTATCGGCCACGATCTGGGCCAACGCCTTGTCCGACGCGTTCCGCACAGCCGACAACTGACTTACGACCTCCTTGCACGGTTTTCCCTCTTCCATCAGGCGCAGCACTCCGCGCACTTGCCCTTCAATCCGCTTCAGCCGTTTTTTCACGTCATCCGAGTAATGATTCATACGATTTCCCTCCTTTCTGCTCACACACATACGCGTATAGGTATAGTATACCCGAAATCCGACAAAAAGCGTTATAAGGTTACTAAAAATAACGTTAAATATTTCTGTTAAATAATAATAACAAATCTATCGTTCCCGTTTAAGTTCGATCCCGAAAACAGCTTTACGATAGAAAGAAAGGGGTTGAGAGCGATGGAACTACAGAATTTGAAATGGTTGCTGGAAGAATATCGCCGCGGCAACAAGGCGGTGCTCAATGGAATTGTATCCGAACGCAATCGCGTCATACGGTTCGAGCTGGAGGATGTGCAGGAGGTGCTGCAAGCGATAAGGCAGCAACACCCCGGTATGGAGCGCGATGAGATCGATATCCGCTTTATGGAATACTTGCTGCTGTTCCTGGACAAGCAGGCCGCGCGGGCGGTAGCAGAAGAGGAGGCGCATCCGGATCAATTCCAGTGCTGGATGGATGCCCAATTCCGGCAGGATGAACCCGCACTTCGTCAAGAGCGCGATCTCGCGTTCATCGTGGCCGAATATCAGGCGGGAAGCAAGGAGTCGGCGCTGAAGCGGATTTTTGTCCAACACATCATACGTCAAAAACAAGGGGTGCAGGTCAGGCTGGACATCAAGCATAGCGTGGTGCGCAAGATGTACCATTCGATTCAACGCAAGTATATCAACTATTTCGGAGCCGATGAGATCAAAGGATATTTCGTAGAATGCGTGATCGAATTTCTCCAAAATGACAGGAACCTGCTGTTTACGGAATCCCAGCTGCGGGCCCGGCTCTATCATCATGTGAAGTACTCGTTGGAGCGGTTCACGGAGAAGAGCTTCGGCAAGATCATTCCGGGCAATGAGCAGGAGCCGGATCGCCGGGAACGGAGCTTCGAGGATGGAGCGGCGGCGAGGAACGGCAAGGATCTGGAAGACCAGGCGTACTCTCCTTACGATACGTACGCTTTCGCAAGATTTCAGCAAATCCGGGGAGAGAGCAGCTTCGCCAAATTTTTGCGGGAAATCGAGATTGAGGCGCTGCTGACGGAGAAGCAGCTGAGGGTGTATCCCTACATTTTGATCAAAAGCAATATCGAATATAAATCTGCGGGTGCGGATCGGGGCCGAAGCTTCGAGCGGCAGGACAAGCTGCCGTACAAGCAAATCGCGGCGGAGCTCTACAGCGTGTACCAATGGCGCATCTCGGCGGAGATGGTGCGCAAATACGAGCTCGCGATTAAAGAAACGATACGCAAGGCGTATTTGAAATGGAAGGAATACCGCTTCGTCAAGCGAGTTCCTTTGCCGCAAAAAATCAATGAATATATGACCGTGTACCACAGCATCGGCGAGGAGACGAAAGCATATCCGCTGCTGTTCCAGATCTTCGTCAATTGGTTGAAGGATAATCTGGACGAGGATGACGAGGAGATTGACTTTTTCAAGCGGGATTACAGCTTCGATGATTCTCCCTATGAGTGGGTTGTCGAAAATTGGTTGAACCAGCGGTACGGATCGTTGAATCGGCTGCTGCAGCAGAAGCTGGCGACATATTGGGAGCAGGTGGCCGAGATCGTGCATCATGACGCTCCGCTCTCGATTCTGACGGCGCAGCAGAAAAAGCGAATCATGGAGCGGGTCGGGACGATTTTCAGGCAGTATCTCAAGGAGAACCAGCATCATGTCAATCAATTGATCAAATATTCCTGCATCTATAAGAAGGATGCACAAAAAACGGGCAAAACAGGTTTGAATTCGGACACTAGCTATAGTACAGGGGATCATCGCCGGACCTTGGCATAACAAGGCAACCGGACTGGAGCGGCCGCCCCCCCGACCATTTCCCCGAAGCATGGGGATAGAGAGGAGTGCAGATATGACACGATGACAGAACGGCTGCGTTGTTTTCTCGGGAAGCCGATTGCGGCCGGCAAGGTGAGCGTCTATTCGCCCACGGTCGATCAGATCGGCGAGATAGGCGAGCCGCTGTATAATTTGTATCTTTTGCTGGCGACCTTCGACAAGGAGGAGGTTGTGAAGCGGCTATTCTCGGTAGACGATGACAATTGGGCGCAGCTCGAAGCGGAGGATGATTTCCTGCTGCTCTGCTCGATACCGGCGCTTCAGGTTAGTATTTGCGATGCGCTGCGTTTTTTTACGAGAAGGGAGTTCGCCTATGATGAGGACGATCAAGCCTTCGTGAGCGACGTGGCGGTGATCGATCGGCATAATTACCGGGACATCGTTCACGCCGTGAAGCTGGTGAACGGCATTGCGGCTGCGGAGACGCCGCCGGTCCGCTTCAAGAACGAGAAGGCAAAAGAGCTGTACGCCAAGCTTCAGCATTTCAAGGCAAAGCACGCCCGGGATAACGACAATACGCTTCATTTGAAGGATATTTTGTCCATTCTCTGCCATGCGGAGGGCAATGGCATCCATATTTTTAATGTGGGTGAATTGACGATTTATCAGGTGTATGAGCATTTTGAGCGCTTGAATGTGCGCGAGCGCCATACCCGATTGCTGAAGGTATGGGCGAATGGATATTTGGGCCGCGATGAATCGCTGCCTGAATGGATGACAAGAAGCAAATTGTAAAAGCAAATTGTAAATCAGAACAAGCATGGAAGAAGCACGGGCTTCAACCACGAGGAGGAAACGATTTATGGAACAAGGACGTTACGGATCTAGAGCGATTTTGAATACGCAGGTTATCGACTATGCGACCAATGAACCGATTATGTATATGGATTATGCCACATCGGCCACCAATGAATGGACGGCGGAGACGGTCTATGCCCGCGGCGGCAACGGCAACCCGAAGCGCATCGCGTGGAATGGGGAAAAGGGAGCGACGTTGACCATCGAGACGCAAATCTTTACGATGGAGCATCTTGCGCTCCTGGCGGGGGAAGAGATTGTGACTGGCCCGCAGACCATTTATAAGCGGGAAGTGCTGACCGTGCAGGAGGATGGCGCCGGCGGCACAAAAGTGAAGCTGAGCAAAGCTCCGCAGGGCGGCAGCACGGCCGTGTCGGTATTTGCCTTCACCAATGGCGTCAAAGGGGCGGCGCAAGAAGTGAAAACCGTCACCGGCAGCGAAATCGCCTTGTCGGACAAAGCGACCGTAGCGGCAGGCGAGGAGGTCGAAGTCTACTACCAATTCCAGTCGGCTTCCGCGAACAAGCTCTCCTTCACGGCCAAGGGCTTCCCGAAATACGTGAAGATTGTGGGCGATACGCTCTATGCGGATGAAGCGGCGGGCGAGATGGTGCCGATGCAGATGACGTATTACAAGGCGAAGCTGCAGCCGAACTTCACCTTGGCGATGAGCCCGACAGGCGATCCGAGCTCGCTTACGCTGACCTTCGACATCTTCCCGGTGAAGGTAAATGGAACGGATACGTTGGCGGACATGATCATTTACGAGGAATAATCGATTGTAATTTTGCAGGGGAGTGGCGGCACTCCCCTTTTTCATTGGAGAATGCTTGGATTGAGAAACTCTGGCCGGAGTCAGAGTTTTTGATATCAATTATTCTACCAGAGATAAGGAGAGAAGCGATATGAGCGCGATGAAAAATTTAGCAATCAAGCAAGTGAAAAAAGAGATGAAGGACCGGTACAAGGAGAAGAAGCGGGTTGAATTCGGGGAAAATCGGAAGCTGGACATCGATCTGCGGTTTCGTCCATCTGTTAAAAACGACGTGAAGAAGGAGCTTATCCGCGTCTTGACGGAGGCGCTGGAGCAGAATAAGCCGCTGGATGCGGGCATGCTGCTCGGGCTGCAGACGATGCTCGCGATCAAGCACTTCACGACGATCGTAACGGATGCCGCGACCCTCGACGATTATATGGAAATGCTCCATGCGCTGCATGACGGCGGCTACACCGAGCGCATCCTCGAAGCCTTCGACCGGGACGAACTGGCCGCGCTGTACACTGAGCTGAATGACGCGCTGCAGTTGTTCAACCGGGCGATGGAAGCGGAGCTGGCCAAGGCGAAAGAGGCGGACGCCGCCGACGAGGCGGGCAAGCCAGTCAAGGCTGTCAAGGCAACCGGTAAGACGGGCGCGGCAGGAAAGGACGATAAGAGAGGTAAGACAAAGACAGGTAAGGCAGAGAAGACAGATAGGACAGGGAAGACGGATAAGGCAATCGATATGGAAATCGCGGAAGAGAAGGGAAGCAAGCGCAGCAAGTCACGCAGCGCAGATCAGGCAGGCAAGGAGACCGCGGCAAGCACAGGAGACTCTGGGCCGGATGCGGCATCCCCGTTAACGCGGTCATCCTCCCGGGCATCGGCACGCGGAGCAAAGGGGGAGCAATAAGATGGCCAAGTATGAATTATCGGATCATATGGTGAAAAATTTGCTGCAGTTTTTGAACCGGACGCCAGTGGAGGGCTTCGCCGAGCAGGATGCGATGTACGAGATTCGGTATGTGCTGGCGAAGCCCCTTGAGGAAGACGAGCCCAAGAAATAAGGCGGAGGGAACCGAGCGTGAAGCGGGACAAGACGGAGAGCGAATCTCCGGTAAGGAAAAGGTGCGCAAAGGAGCGGGGCGAACCGCTCTTTTTGGCATGGACGGAAAGGAGTGGGGAAGAGAGTGAATGATGTAACGTTGCGGCTGTCGGCGTCGATCGAAATGAGGAGCTCGACCAAGGCGATCAATCAAGCGATTCGGGCGCTCGAAAAGAGCCCGTCGCTCCAAACGCTTCAACTGCGAGCCGCCATCGATCCCGTCATGATCCGATCGCTCAAGGAGTGCAGCACGGCTATCGTGAAGCAGAACGAGGCGGTCAAGGATGCGATCGACAGCTATAAAAAGCTAGGCAATCAGATCGAGGAGGCCAATCAAAAAGCGGCCAAGGGCAAGATCGGGGCTGTAGAACCGGCTGCCGCTCAGCCTGAATCGGGGGCATCAGAGCAGAAAAGCTTCGGCAACTATCTGAAGGATGCGAAACAATCTGTGCTTCAGAATGTAGCGAAACAACTGGTCAATGCCCCGATCGAAGGGGCACGGCAGGCGGTGCAGACCGTTATCGAGATCGATTCCAAAATGGCCGCTCTTCGGCGGGAAATGGACGCGGATACCAACTTCGACCGAATGCAGGACCGTTCCGTCACGCTGGCCGGCGAATTGGGCCGATCAATGAATGATGTTCTCGATACGATGCACGGCCTGGCCCGTTCGGGTTGGAATGAACAGCAGGTCATGGCGCAGACGGAGACCGTGCAATTGGCCCGGAATATTTCGGGCTTAAGCGGAGATGAAGCGATCGCGGCGCTTACCGCCGCCATGTCCGCCTTCCAGATCGAGGCGGGCCGAAGCATGACGATCCTCGATTCGCTCAAGGCGGTCGATCAAGCCTACACCGTCTCGACGCGGGACTTAGCGCTCTCCTTGACCGAAGCCGGCGCAGCGGCGCGATCCTATGGCGTCAGCATGGAAGAGCTGATCGGGCATACTGCCGCTATCGGCAGCATCACGCAGGAATCGGGCGCTGTCATCGGCAGCAGCCTGGAAGCGATAGATGAGAGCCTTATGAAGGCCGCTTTCTCGGCCGCCGCGCTGCAGGAGGCGGGGGTGTCGCTGCAGGATACGTCGGGGGCGTTGAAATCGGCTTCGAGCATTGTGGAGGAGCTGGCCGGCAAATGGAATCAGCTCTCGGAAGGGACGCAGCGCTATATCGCGCAGACGATCGCCGGCAAGGATCATATGCAGCGCTTCATGGCTTTGATGGCGAATTATCGGAAGGTGCTGGATGCGGCGAACGCGGCGCTCTATTCCGAAGGCGCGGCGATGAGGGACAATGAGACGCATATGCAGTCGCTGGAGGCCCAGCTCTCGAATATGCGAACCGCATGCAGGAGCTGTCGCTCACGATGGGCGAGGCTTTCATTAGCGATTCGCTTATCGCGCTGATCAGCGCCGCGACAGCGTTGGGACAGGCGTTCGTCTGGCTCGCGGAGCGAATTGGTTCGCTACCGCTTCTGCTCGGGACAGTGACAGAAACGGTACAGCTGAACCGGGCGGCGATAGAATCTTACATCTCGAGCAGTGTCCAGACGGTGTCCAGTCTTCTCGCGCTCGCTCCGGCGGCTGGCACGGCGGGTAACGGACTGAGAGGACTGGCTGCTGCCACGAAAATGTTGGGCACGGCCTTTAAAGGCCTGATGATCAGCACAGGGATAGGAGCCTTGATTTCACTTATCTCTTGGGGCGTATCCGAACTGATTGGGCTGTTCAACGGCACGGAACAGGGCGCGGAGGAGGCCAGAAAATCCATCGTGCGAATGAATGAATCCGTCGCGCAGGTTGATCATCTGAAGACGCTGGCCGCCGAGTATGAACGCTTAGCCGCAAGCGAAGAGCAAACGATCGAGACGAAGACGCGTCTCACTCAGATCGAGAGTACGCTGAAGTCCCAGTTCGGCATCAGCGTGAAGTCGTTGGAAGGGAGTGCCAACGCGTACGAGCAGAACAATGAGCTGATTCGGCAGCGGATCGCGTTTCTCCAGGAAGAGATCCGGATCGAGCGGGAGAAGGCCCAACTGGAATACGAAAGCCAGAAATCGAAAATCGATCGCAAAATCGGGAAGACGGCAACGGAAAGGGAAAAGGCGGAGCAGGAGTATAACGAAAAATCGAAAAAGTTTGCGGAGTTCCAGAAAAACAGAGATAACAAAAAGCTAATAAGCAATGAGAATGAGTACTATACCAAAAATTTTTTCCCCGCCACTCTCGATCCGAATAATTTGTCTCACACGCTATGGATTGAGATGATGGGGGAAGAGCTCGCCAAGGAAGTAAAGAAAGCGCGCGAGAAATGGGAAGCCTCCAACACCGAATTCACGGAAGCGGTCAGCACGGCGGAGAACGCGATCAAAGGACGGCTCCAGTCCTATGTCGACGCCTTCGAATCCAAAGGAGAGGAACTGAATGAGCATACGCGCTTCTTGACCGATGTGCTGGCCTCCTGGGCCGCCGCCAATCGTGTGGAGATTAGCGAAAGTGAGTTCGCCGCGATCTTTCAAGCCTTCCAGAAAGCCGACATTCAGCAGGTCGAAGACGTTGTCGACTTATTCGCAAAGCTGCCCGGGAACATCCAAATCGCCGGAAGCTCTTTGACGGATTTGAACCAACAGTTCAACAAAATGAAGTTCGGCGCCGGCGGCGCGGCCGACGGTTTGGACGGCCTGGCTTCTTCTTTGCAGAAGAGCAAGCAGGGGGGCGACGAGCTTCGCAACCGGATCAAGAGCACGCAGGATGAGCTTAAATCGTTCAATCAGATTTTGGCCGATCTGGAGGCGGGCCAATCGATGTCTACCGAGGCAATGCAGGATCTGATGGCCGAATATCCGGAGCTGCAAAAGCATATCAACAAGGCGGCCGACGGCTGGAGGCTAGAGGAAAAAGGCATTCAAAAATTACGGGAAGAAAAGCTGAAGAAGGCGAAGGAAGATCTGGAGAGCGAAAAACGTTCGACGCTGGCGGCTTATTTCCAATCGAAGAGCCGGATTCGCATCTACGGCGTCGAGATGGGCAGCATTCAGGATCTGGCTGATGCCAAAAAGAGAATCGGAGAAGCCGAAGAGAACCGGGAGAAATCGAAGCAGTTCACAAACTTGGTTTCGAGTATCATCCCTAGCTCGAAGGGATTCTTCGATAAGGTACAACAGCAGGAAGACGAGAAGCTGAAGGAGGCAGCACAGCAGGTTAAAGATACGGAAGAATTTTACAAAAAATATGAAGCGATGCTCGATGACGCCTACTACGGAGTCAGCCGCAAAGGAACGTCCTCCGCTTCTTCCGGCAAGAAGGATTCCTACCAGCCGAGCTTGCGGTTCAACCAATTCGAGGAAGCGATTCAGCGGGTCAATGCGTCCCTGGAGAAAAATCAGCAGCAAATGGAAGAGGCGATGGCGTCCGGGCGCAAGTACGACAAGCTGCTGAAGAACCGGATCGGTCTGTACAATGACATGGGGGAGGCGCTGCGGAAGCTGCGGCAATCGCAGTCATCGCGCCACTCGGAGCTGGCATCCCTGCTCGGATCAGCCGGGCTGGTCAAGAATGGCGAAGTCGTCGGGGATGTCCGTGCACGGCTCGAGTCGATAGGCAAGCGCGGGAGCAAGACGGGCTATTCGGCTGCGGACTATGAGAAGTTCGTCGAAGAATATATGGAGCTGACCCGCAATATCGGCGACACCGACCTCAAAATCGATCAGAACGTCATCCAACTGGCCGATGCCTATAAGCGCCGCTTCGAGAGCCTGCAGCAGCCGAGCGAGAAGAAGAGGGAGAAGCTGAGGCATCAACTGGCGCTGCTTGGCGATATCAATACCGCCGAAGAGAAGCGGCTTGCCGCACAGAATGCGGCCGAGAACATGAACGCGCTGGTGACGGAAGGCAAGCGCATCCGCGGAGAGATCGATGATACGGAGCAGCTTATCCGGAACAGCAAGACGCCGCCGGAGCAGAGACGGGCCGCCGCGATCTATCTGGAATGGCTGCGGGACAATGATCGGAGCAAGCAAGAGGAGATCGTGGCCGAAGCCGAGCATGCCGGTCAACAGCAGGCCGAAGCCTTGATTGCCGGGTACAAGGAGCGAATCGGCGAGCTCGAATTCGAGCAAAGCCTGCTTGGCAGCCTGGACACCGAGGAGAAACAGCGCAGAGCCAAAGAAATCGACGCTCAAATCATCTCCATATACGAAGAGTCGGGCCGGACTATCGAATCCCAGATAGCTGAATTGACGCGCAAGGCAGCTAATGCGGACTCGTTGGCCGAGAAGCGCCGGGCCGAGTCGAAGAAGGAAGCGCTGCAGGACTACCAGCGCACCGTACTGAAGCAAATCGCGGATAATCAGGCGGCGGAACAAAAAGCAAGGCTGGATAATGCGAACAAGCTGCTCGACAACCTGAAAAAAGTGCTGCAGCGGGAAAAAGAACTGCGCACCCAGGCAATCGAGGAAGAGATTCGGACGGAAAACAAGCGCCACGACGAGAAGATGAAGCATCTGGACGCGGAGCTCAAGAAGATCGAGGAGCATATCAATGCCCAGCTCAAGGGGCTGGACCGCGCCAATGCGGAGGAGGATTACGATTCGCAGCTCCGCAAGCTGATGAAGGAGCGGCAGGATATCCAGGATCGGCTCAACGTGTTGGCCTTGGACGACTCCTTCGAAGCGAAGGCGAAGAAGAAGCAGCTTCAGGAGCAGCTCGAGTCCAAAGATGAGGAGATTGACAAATTCAAGCTGGATCGAGAGCGGGAGCTGCGCAAACAGGCCCTCACCGATCAGTTGGAAGACCGGCGCAAAATCATCGAGAACGAAAAAGAGCTCGAGGACAATCAGCACCGCAATCAATTAGATAAGCTGGATGAAGCGAAGAGCAAAATCGAGCAGCATTATAGGGGGGTTTTGGAGGATGAAAAGTACTTCTATAACTTGAAGCAGCAGATGCTCAGCAATGATAAGACTGTTGTCTTCAACGCATTGGACGAAATCAAAGGCAAGTATGGCGTGTTCTTCGAGGAACTGGCCAAGGCTAGCGAACGGCTTGGCCAGACGATCGCCGACAACATCAAGTATGGCTTCGAGCAGGATTATGACGAGCTGGAGCAGTACGGGAAGAGCTTAGTCCCGTCGATTTCAGGTACGGTCAAACAGCCTGGAACGTCCTCGGGAACCATGCTTCCGGGAGCATCCTCGGAACAGGACGAGCGGGCCAAGTATTGGGACAAATATTTGGCCAATAAGAAGCAGGCCGAGGACTACGCCCGCCGGATTAAGGAATTGTCCAGGACCAACCCGAAGTCCCCTGAGATTGCCCGGCTGAGGGTGGAGATGGACCGGTTGCGAAAAATCAACGACGGTTACCGCGAAACCTATCATTTCGAGGATGGATCGTATGACCAGCTCAAAAACAAAAAGCCCTTCTCCGCCGAATCCGGCGGCATGACTCCGGCGTGGGGCGGCAAGCAGGGCAAATTCCTGCTCGCCCACGAAAAAGAGCTGATCCTGAACAAAGCCGATTCGTTCAATCTGCTGAAGGTGGTCGATACCACCAGAAACATTATCGATTCCATCAAAAGGCTGTTCGCTTCCGTTCCCGCGCTTCAGCCTGCCATGGCGGGAGCGCCGACCCAGAACTTCCATATTTCCATTACGTGGAACTTCGCTCAGAAGGATGGGGACGATATCGCGAAATCGCTCGACACGGCGCTGCGGGCCCGGGGGCATCGATTATAGGAAGGCAGGTGAATGGCAACATGACGATTAGGGACGCGGATTATTTCGTCTATGCCGGGGTATCCAGCATCGATTTCGGCATCCGGAACGTCAATATCAGCTCCGGCATGCTGGAGGAGAGCTTCGCGGCCCCGCGTTCGGTTCGCGAGGTCAGCATCGCGGGACGGGATCGTCCTTATTTTCAAAACATCGCCAAAGAACCGCTCCGCTTTCAGGTCTCATGCGCATTCGAAGAGACCTGGAATTCGGATCGGATTCGCGAAGCGGCGCGTTGGCTGACCGAGCAGAGCTATTACCGGGAGCTCGTCTTCTCTTCGGATCCGGAGCGGGTCTTCTACGCGCTGGTCATCGACGAGCCGATGCTGATCCATAACGGCTTATCCGAAGGGTATATCAACGTGACCTTTAAATGCGATTCTCCATATTCTTATTCCCCGGTCTATTACTCTCCGCGGTATGAATGGAAGGAGACCGTGGCGGAGATTGCGGAGCGGGACTTCGCCAAGGGAAGCCGGGAAGCGCTGATTCTTGGTCCGCAGGGAGAGCTGCGGCTCGATTCGCTCAGGCCGCGCTGGAGCGATTACGCCCGGGGGACGAGATGGTCCGACATTGGGTGAAGGAAAGGAGAGAGGAGTAAACGATGGCAAAAACAACGGAAAAACTAGCGCTGCATATTCCAGAATATGCGGATGAGATTTACGAGACGATCGAACAGCTCGGCCAGAACTTCGCCAAGCTGGATGAGGCCTCGCCTAACTACGCAACGGCCCCGCCGGTGGCGGGAACGTGGCAGCAGCGGGAGATCGTCTGGAATGCGGAGCCGGCGATCGGGGCTTATCTCGGTTGGGTGAATACGCGGACCGGCCGCACGGCTCCTTCCTGGATGGAACTGACCTCCTACAAGACAGGAGACTATGTCATCCCGCAGACGGATAACGCCCATGTCTATCTGTGCATTCAAGCCGGGCATTCCGGCGCGATGGAGCCGGTCTTCCCTACCGCGTCCGGCCAGGAGGTGCAGGATACGCGGGGAGCGGGGCGCTGCAGCGCTCAAAGCGGTACGAGAAGCATGATATCGTATTTCCGACGGTCGATAACGGCCGTTTTTATGTCTGCATCACGGCGGGCGAATCCGGAGGGACCGAACCGGAATGGGCGTTGACGGACGGAACGAGCATCTATGACGGCGCCGCCGTATGGCTCGGCTACCGCATCGCCAAGTGGAAGGAGAGCGGCATTTCCGCCCTGTTCCGTCCCTTCGGGAAAATCGAGTAGAGGTGGATGGGATGGCAAATTGGCTTGCATTATCGAATTTGCTCGGGGTGTACACCTCGGAGCCGCTGCCGCTTGCGCTCGAAGGAGACGGAGCGCTGACGAAGCTGGCGTGGGAGTGCGAGATTCCGCCCTCCTGCCGGGTTACGGTCCAGACCTCGCTCTCCCCGGATCAGGGACGGGCCTGGAGCGATTGGAAAACGTGCGTGAACGGCGGCGGCATTCCGGATATCGAAGCCGGGACGCCCCTTCGCGAAGCGATGCTGCGGTACCGGGTTATCCTGCAGTCCGGGCGGCATGGCGTCACGCCTTCCTTCCAGTCCATCTCCTTCCGGCTGGAACCGGTTGTCGTGTTCGACAATAAGGGAGATGTGAACTGCTCCCCGGAAATCTGGATTACGAAGGAAGGAAGCGGCGAGTTCGCGATCATGAACACGTCGCAGGGAGACGCCGCTTTTCGCTTCGAGCAGCTGCTGGATGAGGAGACGGTGTATGTGAACAATGATCGGCAGCATATCGAGACCAGTCTGGTGAACACGTACCGCTACAGCGAGTTCAACGACGGGTATTTATCGCTGCCGCCCGGAAGGAATGTGCTGAAGGCGCGCGGGAACGCCGCGTTCCAGTTCCGCTATCAATTCCGGAGAATTCAATAAGGAGGCGATGATGATTGCTGGGCGATATTGATTATCTCAGGAAACCGTACCGGCCGCAGCTGTTCCTCGCCAAGCCGAACGGCAGCGTCATCAGCAAGATCAGCGAAGCGTACGATATCAGCCAGAACATCTCGCTGTCCTCCGTGAACGAGCTGACCTTCAAAATTCCGCTGTACCTGGACGTGAACCACCGGCTCGTGCCGAACAAAAATATCGGCCTGCTCCGCGAGCGGTATCATATCCGGGTAACGCTTGGATCGAAAAGCGAATGGTATATGATTCACTCGATCGAGGACAGCGGACAGGATGACAGGCTGTACCGGCAGGTCGCCTGCTTCGCTCTTCCTTATGAGCTGAGCGACAAATCGATTCGGGATTACAGCGTCGAGTCGTATCATGCCGAGCAGGTGCTGACGGATCTGCTGCGCAACACGATCTGGAATATCGGCTATCTCGATGCCGACTTCAAGCTGACGTACCGCGCCTTCGAGTTCGGGAACACGACGGTGCTGGATGCGGTCTATCAAGTGGCCGAGACCTACAATGCGGTCGTCCAATGGGACACGCACCGGCGAACCGTGTCGCTTCTCAAGCCGGAGCTGTTCGGAGTCAACAGGGGCCTTTCTTTTTCCTATGGAAAATACCTGAAGTCGATCGGCAAGGAAGCGAGAGCGGATGAGATGGTCACCCGGTTGAAGGCGTTCGGACAGGACGGGCTCACGATTCAAAAGGTCAACCCGACGGGTCAGAATTACATTGAGAATTTCCGTTATTTTCTGTATCCGTTCGAGCGGGACGCGCAGCGGCGGGTGATCCGGCACAGCCAGTATATGTCCGATGAATTATGCCAGGCGCTGCTCGATTATGAGGAGCTGGTGGAGAGCAGGCGGGACAAGTTCCGGGAATTGCTAGCCGAACGCAAGAAAATCGAGGACAGTCTGAACGAACGAAGCATCGAGCTGGATAAGCTGAAAAAAAACGAAGCGGTCATTACCGACACGATGATTTCGCAGCAGTTCGAGCAGAAGATGTTTTTCGAGAAGTATACGCATCGCGGCAGCAGCTCGCGAAGGTTCGCGCTGAATCCGGAATATCCGTACGCCGTCCTGTGCAAGGTCAGTCAAGGGGGCGTCACGGTCTCGCTCGACGGCGCGGATCAAGCCGCGGCTCCGGACCGGTGGATGCTGCTCGGCAAGCGGCATCATGCGGACCAGGCGGTCATCGAGGTGCGGGGCGGCGAGGCTGAAGTGTTCCTCCAGGTGGCGCTCATCTCCCTCGACGAGCTGAACGGGGCGAACAACGGGCCGGACATTATTGAAAAGTTCAGCCTCGATAATAAGCAAATGCAGATCGCCGCGAAGGAAATCGAGATCAAGAATTTGGAGCAGGCGTTGGACAACGTCAAGGCAAACATTGCTGAGCTGCAGAAGACGCTGTCCGCCGACAGCAATTTCGCTCCTGAGCTGCTGCAGGAGCTGAACCTGTATGTCATCGAGCGGGAGTTCAGCGATGACAAGTACATTGACGAGCAAGATCTGTATGAGGCGGCGCTCGAGAAGTTCAAGGAGCTGCAGCGCCCCCGGACGACGTTCCGCATCGACATCGTGAACTTCCTCGAGATCGTCGAGGAGCAGCATAATTGGGACAAGCTGGTCGTCGGCGATTTTGTCACGATCAAGCATGAGCGGCTTCAGCTTGAGATCGAAGCCCGCATCGCGGAGATGACCTACGACTATGAGGATGGCAATATCAGCCTGACGATCAGCAATGCCAGAGATGTATCCGATGCGCAGAAGCGGCTGGAGAAATTCATCTACGACAGCAAGAACACGTCGATTGTCGTGGACACCAACAAGAAGAAATGGGGGCAGGCCGTTGTCGATACGTCGGACATGAGCCGGCTGTTCGACCATTTCTGGAACAAGGTCACGAACGACATCAATATGGCGTCGAATGAGTTCGTGACGCTGGACCGGAAAGGGCTGACGATTACCGATCCGAACGATCCGAACCGCTTCCTGCGGGCGACGCATGGCGCGCTGGGCCTGACGCGCTCGGGCGGGCTGCGTTATGATACGGCGATTACGCCGGACGGCCTGATCGCGGAGACGGTGCTCGGCAAGATCATTCTCGGGCAGCGCGTCGTCATCGGCGATACGACCGGAGTGTTCACCATCGAGGGCTCCCGCCTCATGATCGACGACCGCTGCGGCCGGGAGGTCGTGAAGCTCGGGCTGCTGGCAGAGCGTCCCGATCGGATCGGCATGATCGTGAATCGGTATGCTTCGGGCGATTGCGGCAGCGGCACGAAGGTGAACCGGGTCTCGATGACCGCGGATGACGGCTTTACGATCGAGCGTATTCGCAACGGCGTGTACGAGAAGACGTTCGGCACCTCGCTGGACGGCGATCTGTTCGTCAAGGCCGGGGTCGACGATCAAGTGTTTACGATTGACAAGCAGGGGCTTGCGCTCGGTTCCTCCGTATGGTCGTTAGCACCTTTTCACGCCGATTACTTGGGCAATGTCTGGATGAACAAGCTGTTCGCGAAGGACGCCGAGATTGAGAGCTCCCTGTTCAAGAACGGCCATATCGAGGGCTCCAGCCTCGTCATCGGCGAGGGCAACGATGTGTTCAAGGTCTATCCGAGCCTGGGCATCTGGGCCGGGCACGATGAAATCGGGAAGGCCCCCTTCCGCGTCGACATGAAGGGCAATCTGACGGCCTACAAAGGAAAGTTCGTCGGTCCGGCGGGCCATGTGCTGATCGACACGGAAGCCGGGTACATCGATATGGACCATCTCGATATTATCAATGTGGGCAAGCTCATTCCGGAAATGATCCAGGTGAACACGATTCTGGCCGACAAGACGTATGTGAATGATCTGGCGGTGAATAAGGTGAAGACGCTGCCGAAGGATGCGGACGAAGGAGAATATGTCGACTACATCGAGATCCAGGAGCATGCGATTCAGTTCATCACCGCCAGGGTGTCGAAGTGCGAGCCGGCGCATGATTCGCGCGGCCGTCCGCTCTACTGGCAGGATGCGGACAAGAAGGTGTTGACGACGGAAAACACCGGGATTGTGGCCAACACGTACAAATTCGACAGCATCAATGTGAAGCAGAAAATTACGTTCGAGCGGGACAAGCCCGGCGACGGCGCCCAGCCCGTACGCTATCTCGGCATCGGGGACGGCACCGGGGACGGCCACGGGGTGGCGATCGAGAAGAAGTATTCCGGCGGCTATATGCTGGAATACGGCGCAAGCGCCACGGGCAAAAAACGCAGCCTCGACTTGAGGGACGAAGGCGTGTACGTGACCGCGAAGGAGAGCGGCATCGTGCTGGACGGCCAAGACATCAAAGCGATCGCCAAGGGCGGCGCGGGCCGCTTCGGCACCGAGCGCGCTTATATTGAGATGACCGCAGACGGCAAAATGATCTTCCATGCGGTCCAGTTTGATTTTGTGAACAGTTGATTGATTGCAAAGAAGGAATGCGCCGGTTCGCGGGCGAGCCGGTTCCGCGGCGAAGGGAGGGGATGCGATGGCTGCCATCGCCTTGCATGTGGGCGCAACCGCCCCGGTCGTGAAGGATGGGCATGTGACTTATACGATACAGACTTATGAGGAGCCGTGGTGCGCGCATCGGGATCCTGACACTGGAGAGTGTGACGATCCTAGGGGCGATAAATGGCACACAACCGGATCAGGCAGCACCGGCGCGCTGATTACCGGCCGCGGCATTGCGGCGAGCTCCCGCTTCTATGTGAACGGCGTGTCTGCCGCCGTCGTCGGGGATCGGGTGAACGAAGCCTGGCAAGCCAGCCCGCCGGTTCCTTCGGATACCGCTAGGACGCGGTACATCAATATTTTCCCGGGAACGTCGGGCAGCGGTCGGGGCACGATAACGGGCGGCAACGCGAAGCGGGTGTATTTGAATGGCAAGCTGATTGCCGTCCAGGGGTCAAGCGTGACGACCTGTCTCGGGAATGGGACGACGATTCGCGAAGGAAATTCATTGATCAATATGTAGGCATGCCAGCGCTTCTCTTCAACGAGAGGCGTTTTTGGGTTGTAATAATGGCTTGATTAAGGAGGTGATAGGATGGCCCAATTACGGACGCATCTCGAACTGCATGATCCGGTGACCATTATTTGGCGGGAAGGCACGCCAGAGGAGCCGTACAAGGAGCATATCGATTCGCTCCCCGTGATTAACAACCAGATTACGCTGCTGGAGATTCCTTCGCAGACCGACAAGGTCCGCATCGAGGGATTGACCGAGGTCGACCCGGAACGATTCGATAAGAAGCTGGCCTTGACGCCGCATGAATTTCTGGTCAACTATGCGAACGGAACGATTCAGTTCCATCCGTCCCAGGAAGGCAAGACGCTGCTGTGCAAATATAAGGGCAGAGGCTTGATCCTCTATCCGGCTTCCCGCATCTATGCGATGGTCAGCCGGCATCCGGATGTCGTCAAGACGCTGCAGGACATGATTGACGAGATGCTGCAGCGGCTGCAGGAGACGAATCTGGCCATCGCGGAGGTCAACGAGGCCGTGGCGATGGCGAAGGAGGCGGCTCATGCGGCCGATCGGTCCGCCGACCAGGCGAATCAGGCCGCGGATGAGGCGAAGCTCGCTGCCGAGCAGGCGCTGTTGGCTTATAAGTCAACGCTTCTGGTGTTCAAGCCTCCCGTGGCGGATATGAAGGAGTTGATCGCGACCTATCCGTATCCGCATATCGGCTGGACCGTGCAGACGTACAAGGATGGCAACCGCTACCGCTTCGACGGCAAGGAATGGGTGCTCATCGACATCTTTGGCCGCAGCATTCAGCCGGTGAGCGAGCATGCGGACGGCCTGATGACGGTCGCCGAGCATTTGAAGCTAAAAAGCATCCCGCTGGAAGTGAAGGACCGGGTGATGGTGTTCTGCCTGCCGAATTCTTTATATCAGGGGGTTCAGAGCGTCATTGCGAGGTTCCCTTTTCAGGGGGAACTGATTGGCGTCGAAGCGTTGTGCGGCGTGCCCGGTGAATCGGATACCGAGATTACGGTGGAAAAATCCCTGGACGGGGCGAAGTGGAGCGGGATTATGTCCCATCCGGTGCGCATCAAGTCCCATCAGCATGTCGATGATCGCAGCGCCGCCATCGATAACAAGATCGTGAATGCCGGCGATATGTTCCGGCTTCATGTCGTGAAGCAAGGCGTGAACATTCAGCATGTCACGCTGCAGCTCATCGTCAAAATATAACGATAACAAGAAAAGAGGAATTAAGATGACCAAACCGATCGTAAGCTGGTTCAACAGCGCTCATACTGCCGAAATTGCCGCCCCGTTTGATTTTGGCGTCATTGATGCCGGAGATCTGGGGCCGCTGCATACGTTCAACATTTGGAACAACCGCAACGGCGAGACCGACGTCTCGAAGATGGAGGACTGCACGTTCACGACGCGCGATATGGGCGGGGGTACCGGCGATACGCCCGAAAACGACGTCGAAGCTGTCAAGAACAACTGGTTCCATGTCCAGGTGGACTCCCTGGGCGAGACCGATATCGAGGAAGAGACATCGGCGGTCGGCAAAATTCGCATGAAGCCGATCGGCACGACGGGCAAGACGACGAAGGATCATGAGGGCAACCCGCTGTCGATTCCGTTGACCCCGGCCAGCCAGGAGATTCTCGGGGTCAACAATAACGGGAACCCGATGGACGCCGCCGGCAACTTTGTGACCGTGACAGTGCAGCCGAAAATTCCGCTGGACGCGTCGAGCGGACGGCAAGAGTTCAAGCTGCGCGTATCCTATCGCTATGTATAACGTTGAATAGATCAACATTTTGCACCAAGATGATGTATGCAGGCGGGGCCGATAGGGTCCCGTCTGTTTTGCTATATGGAAATATTCATCTCACAATACAATGGGAGGTTTCCGCATGATTTTTCATAATAGGATAACGCGTTCGCCTGTCGCCCAGTCGTTCATCTGGGTGGCGGAATATGCCGACGGCTCGCATCTCGCTGAATATAACTTCGACAACCGAAAAGCAAACAGCTTTTATCATATAGACAAAACCAAACTGATCCGGTTCGGCTTGATCGGGGAAGGCTCGCAAATCTACTTCGATGTCGGCAACGGCGTATTCACAATGAACGGCCACCGACTGTCCTTGTCCTACTCGGCCTCCTCGCGGGAATATCCGCTGACCGGGCGGACCTTCCTGTACAACGATATTATTACGTACAAAAACGCCGTCTCCGACGCCAAGCTGTTCACGGCGGGCGGGAAGGGAGGAGCCTTCTCCGACTCGATTACCCAGTACAATATCGGCTACAAAAAACAAATGCAGCTCCACGACGCCAACATCGATTTTCAATGCATCCTCTCGATTCCCTATAATGATGCGGCGTTCATGCAGATTAAAATAACGTCAGACCTTGATCTGGACGGCACATTGCACATTCGCAGAAACGGCTTGCTTGTGGACGAGATGCAAGCGCCCCTGAAGGCGAAGCATGCCGGGCAAATCAATTGGACGATACGATGAGGTGATTCGATGACAAACGCTACGCATGAAGTGATCATTCCTGTCGACTTGGCAGCAGGCACGCTTACGGACACCGTCATCAAAGACGGCAAGCTGCAATTGAAGGAACTCAAAAAAGACGATGAGGGAAACATCGTCTACGCTCCCTCCGGCTCCTGGGAGTCGTTGCCGATCGTCATCCAGGACCGGTTCGCCGCCTTTCAACGGATCACACAGGCCGTAGACGTGAAGGGTGCCGCGGACTATAAGCTATTCATCCGCTATTCGTCGGACAACATCACCTGGACCGAATATACAGCCATCGACACATCGGACGGTAATCTGGACAGCGCCCCCTTCGCCAAATACGCCCAGCTCAAAATCGAGTTCATCCCCGCCCTGCACGACGCCGCCTTTACCGTAGACGACTTCACCGACACAGCCAAATACACCAACGAATGGGTCAACTCCGACGAGGGCGTGCTGGAGCTGAAAAAGCACTATCGCTATAAGTAAGAGAGGGACGAGTCTTGGAAAGACGAGGGCGTCTTGCTGAGGAAGAGGATACCGAATGGGAAGATGAAGAAGATTGATTCGTTACAAGTGGAGGGATAAGGATGCCAGTTCCAGCGACTACGGGACAATTGAGAAAACATGTGAAGGATATGAAGATTGGGGATTATATCGTTTGGAGTTATCACCCTGATGGCTATTTTGAGTTCGGCGCAGACACGTCAAGATATACAGAATGCCCATTAGAAGGAATTCCAAATGGGGAAACCTCAAAAGGTAAGTACTGGTATGGAGTTAAAGTCGACAAAGGATTAATTATTTCAGACAGAGTTCTTAGAAACCAATGGTCATGGGACTATTTGAATAGTGTGAAATATATCGAAGGGGTTAGTACGAAAATTTCCACGGTACAAGGCATTCTTCGTTCCCCTACTGGCGGTGTTGCTTATGCGAATGTTAACGGAAATAAGTCATTAACCGATCAAGGCTACGGTGGGTGGCCTGCTAATAATGAGTGGGATAAATATATAGTTAATTTTCCTTCAAACAAGATACAACAAGGCCACACTATAGATGATGTTTTCCATTGGAATGAAAAAATAACGATTTGTCAAGAGACTCCAGCTCTTGGGGTTATCACATTTGACGGGTTTAACACGACTGACTCTAAAAAAAGAGTAAGAAGAGGGTATAAAACGGTTCAGGCCTTGTATCACATAGCAGCAGAGTCTGCATCGGAATTTAATGGTTTTCGACCTGTATTCGAATACAAAGAATAGAAAGAAGGTGAATATAAGTGCTAGAAGAGGTAAAAAGTGTCGGCCAATTACGAATTGGAAAAAAAATAAGATGCCACTACAAAGCAATATCAAATACATTAGGTACTTTTTCAGGACTTGGGAAAGGAACATCCGGATTCATTTCACCTACGACATCATCTGCTGCACCAAACGGTGATTTTTATTTTTCTGTGAAAATCCAAACGCACTCATGAACGATTATCGTCTTTAAAAAGCAGCAGTTTTCTGAGAAATGACCATAAGATGCCCGGTCCACCTTCTTTGAAGGGGCCTTGTTTAAAATCGCTATGTTTCGTCAATGCTGTAAGGTTAGTTGATCTGCATGAGTGGTGCTTGTGGTCCACCTTCGATGTAAATTTGTTTGTTCTTCAGCATGTGGTAAGCAATGATAAGTATCTTACGTGAAATGGCAATGCAAGCTTTTTTCTTTCCTCGTCGTGAAGCAATCTTCCAGAACTTTGTTGCCAAGACCGTGTTTCGTGAGCGAGCGATTGCCCAAGACGCTTCGCATAGTGTCACTTTTGCATGAGGATTGCCTTTTACGCTTTTTGTACTTTTTTTTGCCTGCACTCTCGTGGTTGCCGGGTGCTACGCCAGCCCAAGAGGCAAGGTGATCTGCGGATGGAAATTGCTCCATATCGGCCGCGATTTCTGCAAGGAGTGCTGCAGCTGTTCGTTCGCTAACACCTGGAATGGTCTGAAGCAGTTCGTACTCCGTCCGATAGAGCTCCAAGTGATCGTTAATTTCGGCTTCCAACCGAGCAATGGACTTCTCTAAGTATTCGATATGCTCCCAACAATCTTTAATCAATCGAATTTGATGCGGGGTCATCGTGCCAAAAAGAGAGTCAGTAACTTCACTTTTTTTGTTCTTGATCGAACCCTTGACGCTCGCTTCAAATCTTCCGCGTCAACGTAACCTTTTTCGATTAAGCGTTGCAACAAACTGCGCCCGGAAACACCGAATACGTCTGAGATGACACTGCCTAGCTTGACGTTACCTGCTTCAAGATACTTCTGGATCGGTTTTTCTCCGCTGTTAGGGAGCCGATTCGTTTTTTTCGAAGTCGGCAGAGGTCCCGTAGCTCCCTTAAGTCCTCGGATGGCACAAAGCTGGGCTCAATTAGACCGACTCGAAGCAGCTTCGCGATCCATTCGGCATCACAAACATCCGTCTTGCGGCCAGGAACATTCTTAATGCGCTGCGCATTCGCCAGTACGACGGTGAAGTAGCCTTCAAGGATGTTGTAGACAGGTTTCCAATAGATTCCCGTGCTCTCCATTGCGATGTGTGTAACGCCTTGGGACTCCAGGTACTTAAGCAGTTCGAAAAGATGTTTGGTCATCGTTCCAAAGCTTCGGATCTCGCTGTGGGCCTCCCCCGCAGCATCTGTGGTCATCACACAAACGACGATTGTCTCTTGGTGAACGTCCATTCCAGCACAGCGTTCAAGCAATACTTCCATCTTGGCTTCCCTCCATAACTGAAATGCATGACGGCGGATGAATTCGAGCTTGAGCATTTTTCTGTTCGCGGTTCTCTGATTGGGCATACAGAGCCAGCACAGGTTTGTACACAGAACTCATCCTCAACAGTTTATTTGTCGGGGTTACACCACCATTAAAAAGAACGTGTTTCGCGTCATGTAGTAGCAGTATGGGAAATAGGTCCGACCACTAAACCCTCGCTATTTTCATGCTAGGTTTGCGAACGAGAGTTCATGAATGTTTATTTGTGTCGATAGGGATTATCTGGGTAGATGGAAATTGATCGCTGATAGAAACATACAGCATTCCATTTCATGGGATACCTTAAATAGTGCTGGAGTAGCCAATGGAAGTGGATTGCCAATTGAATTGGACTATGAGAATGTCGCGTTAAACAAGCACGTCGAGGCTGATACTAATCATTTTGAGAATTATTCAATATCCAAAGTGGTTGATGGCATTGACATTCATACTGACGGCTTTTTGCAATCAGATGGAGATAAAGGGAAAATTACAAGAATAATTATTGATTTGGGGAAAGAAGAAGAGATAGATGGATTAGCTCTGACCAATTTACTATATACATCGGGTTATCGTTGTAAAAACTTTGGTTTTAGTTGGTCAAATGATAAGAATAATTGGAATTTTATTATGAACGCGGTGCTGCCAAATAATGAAATTAAACACTTTTTTAAAGCAAAAGCACGTGCCAGATATTTCTCGATCTTACTTAAAGATAGTTATCTTGGTTCGGGATGGTCACTAGGGATTGGAGAAATTGAGCTTATTAAAACAAATCGCCAAACCAAATCAGTTCTTAGGCTGCTAACTGGTGGTACTAGTCCTGAGGATGAAGATAACGAATGGAACAAATATATTGTGAATGATACGTTGAACGGTTTAATCACGCCCGGAGATGATAATATCTGGAACTGGAAATCAGACACGCCATCTTGGACGAGTACAACTCAAACTATTGCCAGTAGAAGGGTGAGAAGAGGAGGAGGGTCAGGTGGATTAAGAGGATATTATAGTGATTCTGCTACCTTGTCAGAGTCCAATATTTCGGGTACAGCATGCGGATTTCGTCCGGTGTTACTTCTTTTACCTCCACTAACGAATTCCTTGATTTACCATGATGATAAATACAAAACATATAATAATGGTTGGAAACCAATTTCAACAACTTTACCCTCAAAAGACACTTTTATGAATTGTATTAATGATTTATCTATTCTGGACAGAAAAGTAAAAAATGTTTCTCTTCCTATGACCTCCTCTGTATTGGGTGAAGGGAAAGTGTTCAAAGCAAAGGTTGATTACAAAAAATACTTTGATATTAACAGGATTGATGTTAAGTAGATCTGAACTGGTTCTGTTTTTTTAGTGTATTAATATAATTGGTGGGTGGTGAGGAAAGTGGCAATTATAGATGTTACTTGGGATCCAGTAAATAAAGGTAGTGGTGTGATTATAAGTAATGCGAACCTAACAGCAAAAGTCCCTAATTACAATAATACTGTAAGAGCAACGCACGGGAAAAGCCACGGAAAGTGGTACTGGGAAATAACCGTAAGTGTTTATAATTGGCTGCTCATAGGAATAGTGAACAGAGATGCTGTTTTAACTTCTAGTAATAGTTCCACTCAAAATGCGCGGTATTATTGGGAAAACGGAAAAAAACTACCTGAAAATGTTCTGTATGGGAAGAATTTTGTTGTTGGAGATGTAATAAGTATCCTTCTAAACTTGGATAGTGGGACATTAGAATTTTGGAAAAATGGAGTTAGTCAGGGTATATCTCATACCAATATCAAAACTATGGGGGAAGTTTTTCCTGCTGTTTCAGCTCCACAATCAGGAGCAACAGAAAGTACAGTAACAGCTAATTTCGGAGCTTCCTCTTTTGTCTATCCTATGCCTAAGGGATTTTCTTCTTTTGATTGTAGGCAAAGGCATTGGGATAGTAGAATGCTATTTCAAACAAGTACCGAAAATCGAATGGCATTTTATAATAAGTTCAATACTATAACTGCAATTCCCAAAATGACATCAAATATTACGCCATCTGGACGCGCATTTGCAAAGGATATTTATTCAACAAGCTATGATGCTTGGAAAGCATTTAATCAAGTTGATGATACAGAAGGTTATGCATCTAAAACTGGTAGTGGTGGAGTTGGTTTTTTAGGGTATGAGTTTGATAAACCAATAGCCATTGCGAAATATGCTGTCAGGAGTATGGCTGGAAGTTCTCATTTGAATAAACTTCCAAGAGACTGGACTTTTGAAGGCAGTCACGACGGAGAGAAGTGGCATGTATTAGATACACAGAAAAACCAAACGTGGACTACCGTAAATACAGATAAGGACTACTACGTAGACATTCCGAAATCCTACAAAATGTATCGTTTGAATTGGTCTGCTAACAATGGATTTACAGGATATACAGATGTAAATGAATTAAAGATGTACAGAGGTGTTAATGTGGTTTCACATATTCCGACAGTAAGTGAAAAATACTTCACGGCGTACGGGATGGACAAAATAGCCCAAGAAACTTTAAAAAATAATTATGATAAGGTGCAGCTAATATCCAATAAAGAAAGCGAATTAAATGAAGGAAAGATATTTGAGCATGAGATTGATTTGAAGAAGTATGAAGTTAACAAGTTAATTATGGATAAAATTGAAGGAAAGTCTTTAATTCTTACTTCAGATGTTGTACACCTCAGTTTTATTAATTCAGCTTCAATTAATTATATCTCATATGCGGATGAACATATTTTTAGACATTTTGGTATGGGGAAATCGGTTGTTATAGATTTGGAAAAGGAGTTTAAGGAAAAAGTATTGATTGAAATGGAAGCTAATACAGTGGGAATCGGAAAAGTGTTTAAACAAAGAATAGACCCTTCCAAAATTCCCATTAAACAAATAACAATTATTTGATTTAACGAGAAAGGAGGAGGTTAAAAAATGATAGTCAAGTGGGATTCTGAAAAAAGAAATAACGCCTCTTTAAGCAATGGAGGTCTTAGTGCTTATATAGGTAGTAAAAAAGGGTATGTGATAGCAAATGAGTATAAAACATATGGAAAATACTATTTGGAAATAGTGTGTAAGAGGGTTACTGGTTATAGCAAGATAGGTGTAATTAATTCACATGGTTCTATCTGGGAAATAGAGAGTAGCAGGTCTTTCCCAATATCAAATAATGATGTAATTAGTTTATTAATAGATGTAGATGATAGAAAAGTGAATTTTTGGAGAAACGGATGGGTGATCGAAAGATTCTTCTCAAATGTATCTGGGCCGTTGTCTCCAGTAGTTAGATGCATGTCAGATGGCTCTACACCTTCAATGGAAATAACAGCGAACTTCGGTGCGACTCCTTTTAAATACAAACTTCCTCTTGGTTTTTTACCCTATCAAACACAAGAAAAAGTCTTAGTTTTGTCGAATGGAGTTTGCTTGAAATATAGCAACATAGGGTGGGAGGGAGTAACAAATTCATCACCAACAGAACAAGATTATATTAATCATGGTATGGATGATATTTCGATAATTCCCGAATCGGCGTGGAAAGAACTATCTGGTGATGTTCAAGTGTGCTACTGGACGAATGACCTATACAAACCTGAAGCCTCCTTCAACATCGAAACCGAACCATTTACCCTTGCTGAAGAGTTTGATGATCAGACCATAAAAATAATCGAATATACCGATAACCCTGATCAAGAAGATTCAACCATCACTTTAGAAACCGAACCATTCACCTTTTACGATGAGGTTGGTGACAGTTTTGATGTACTGTACTACACCGACGATCCAGATAAGACGGAAGCCGAACTTGAAATCAACCATAACTATTCACCGCTGGACGAATTCGATGGAGACTTTGAATTGGTGACATGGACAATGGAAGAAGAGGCGGAGGTTCAAGAGGAGCTTAAACCAATATTTAAAGAAAAGATTGAAGATGGCAATCTTTACGGTGTAACCGTGGATTTATCCAAAGGAACTATAAACATTAAGTGAGGCAGTCACAAAGGGCTGTCTCTTTTGTTTTGCATGTCTATTTGAAAGGAGCTGATTTTGTGGCAGGTAATGCAAAACCTAATGTGCCGGATTTAGGGGATGAGGTAAAAATTGAGCTTCTTTCCTTTTGGGGTTCATCAGTAAATACAAGTACGGCATCCGATGCCTCTGCATTGCTTGATGGTATTACAACTAAACAAGGCACTTATAATGCAGCTTTAATGTCAACGACCCACAACTCATATTTAGAGTTCTCAATTAGTAGCGACTGTAACTTGTGGGCTGTCGGCGGCAGCTATTCCGACACTGGTGGCAGTACTCCTAAACAAATAAAACTGCAAAAGTGGGTTGGGGAGGAGTATAAAGACGTTGGAATCTATAATACTAGATCCTCTACTGATTGGTATCTATTGTCCCCGAGCTTGGCAGCAGGTAAGTATAAAGTGACTGCCATAGGAAATTATGTAGCTTTCAACGAGTGGTATGCGGAAAGCATAACTCCAAATAAAAGTTTAATCCAACTAAACAACGGCGAGTATCGAACATACAGAGACACTGGATGGGAAGAGATAAGCCCTCCACTATCCTCGCAAATATTCACCCAACACGGCATGACCGAGCTCTCTATCATCCCGCCGGAAGCGTGGCAGGAATTGGCCCAACTCTCTCCCACAGTCGAAATCGTGACATACGTGCCGGAGAGCAACAAGGTCAAGCCTTTTACCGAGACTTATAGGGACATCCCCTTGCGCATCGATATGAAGGCTTTGCCGTTCGAGCAGCTTGTCGTGCAGCCGAGCGATTTTGAACTGCATGGCAGTCTGCTCGCTATCATTGCGAATCAACTTCCTGTCCAGGCGTATGAGGGCCGATGCCGGTTTATTTTGTCGTTCGATGGCGGCGTGACGTGGGAAGTGTTCCGGAATGGACGATGGAAATCGGTGAATGCAACCGATATGGCGAAGGTGCGCGAGCTGGGCATGAGCTTCAAAACGCTCGCCCGCATCAAAGAAACTCACTTCCAAGATAAGGGCAGCCAGCTTCGGATTGGCTATTATTTGGACGACAGCATTCATCGCGATGAGGAAGTGAAGCTGGATCATTCGCAGTTGATGGTGAGGTCTGCTCTGGACGACGTCAAGGTTAGGGACCTGTCGCTAACGCTTCTCAATACGAAGGCATCGATTGAGCTCAAGCTGACGGGCAACAAATTAACCGGCCGCCTGGATGATGCCGATAAGGGCAAGGTTCAGTACAGGGTGCTGCTGAATGATAAGCCTTACTTCCCCGCCGACGGGGAGTTCACGCGCCTGGCCGCTTCACCGGTCGATATTAATCTGTCGATCTCGGAGCGGGATATTGTGTTCAATCGGGAGAATAAGCTTCGCGTCGAATATCAGGATTATTGGGGCGAGACCGAGTCTTGGGAGACGAAGTTCATCGGCAGCTACTCCGGCTTGATGTTCATGGATGAGACGGGGAATTATTATTCCGATACGTTCGGCGGGATTCTGAAATACTTGGATTTCGATATGCTGATTGCCGGGCAGACCAGTCTGGATCAGAAGGTCGTCGTCAAAAACCAGTTGGGCTACTCGATTACGAATCTGACGTTGAAGACGGTGAATGAGTCGCTCCCGGATGGCGTCGCGATCGAAATGTCCCGGAAGTCGAGCCCGTTCATTCCCGTCGATAGTCTGCTGTACAGTGAAGTATTGCATCATGGAGACACGGTTGAATGTTATGTCCGGATTGCTACGGAGATTGACGCCAAGCCGACGCCGGATGGCCGCTTCGAGATTCGGGCCTATGCCAATCGGATATAGACAGTCTCAATACAATGAGATTGGAAGTGATTACGATTCACGAAGATGAGAGATTATCAAACGGAATAGTTGACGATCCATCCCCTTCCAACCGCATGAAAGGGGCTTTTTATTTGTATGGCTCCGGAAGGAGCGAGGTGGAAGCCGCACTCGTAACGGCCACCCGGGTGAGGGAAGGCATAGACGCCGCGATTTCCGCGAGAGTGCCGAGAGAGGCGGAGCTGCCGGCCGTCCTGGATATCAAGTACCGGGGCAATGAGGATGTGACGGCCGCGATCGAAGCGGTGGCTTCCAGCTACCTGACCGCATCGGTCGAGATTCGGCCCCATAACCGGATGGTTGGACGGGTGGAGCTCCTGGAGACGCCGCGCAAAGACGTCAGCCTGCCTCCGATCGCCGATTCGACGACCCGGAGCGATGCGGAGCTGGTTACGCTGAATTACGGCGACATGAAGAGCATGGTTACGGGGAAGGGCAGCAATGAATCGTTCGAGGCCTTTATTCATTTCGGTCCATTGAATGAATTGGTTCCCGATGTGTACCGTTTGGAAAAGGCGACGATGAAGCTGTATTATGCCGGCACGTTCCCGCACGGGACGAGCATTGAGCTGCATCAGCCGCACAGCATTTGGAGAGAACTCGGGATTACCCACGCGAACAAGCCCCATTCGGTAGAGCTGCTCGCGGATGAATATACGCTTCACCCGGCGGAGCGCTGCATTGAGGTGGATGTGCTTCGCATCGTCGAGCGCTGGCTTCAGGGGGAACTGGACAACTACGGATTTATTGTGAAAACGCACGACGATTACGCGGTCACATTCTATACGAGGGAATCCCACAAGCCGCCCGTGCTCCAGGTCCGCTATATCCCGAACCAAGTGTACAGCATCGGCAGAAGCGCGATCGACGCCTCCGTATTCGTCTACGGGGTTGGAGGCTCCGAGCGGAGAGCCAGCCTTACGGTCCATAGCGACCGCGGCGCGGATGATCGGACAGCGACGCTCTATGTGCATCAGCCTGCCGATCCGATGTTCGAATGGCAGGATGGCTTCCTCCTCGTGTCCAGGCCGGTTCATCCGGCGACGCTGACGGTAGCGATTCGGGAATACCCGGAGCTGGAAGCCAGTTGCACGATTCGCAGAGAGGGGGCAAGCGGGCGGAGGGTGATCATGGCGGCCAGCAGTCCGGACAAGCCCGCTTGCATCACGGTCGATCCGAACATAAGCCTGCCTTGCTCCCTTACGATTGCGAAGAAGGAATCCGAGGGTCCGAAATCGTTCATTACGGCTTCTGTCCCTGCTCTGCCTGCGTATGTGGAAGTGTCGCGCTATCATAAGCATAGCGGCGAGAAAGCAGCCAGCCTGAGCATTCGGGAAGAGCGGGATTCGGATATCGAGTCCCGGGCAATCGTATCCAAGCCGGATATGCATGCGATGTTGACGATTCGGGCGCTCGGAAAGCGGGAGATGGCAGGGCAGATCGAGGTGCCGCACTATGAGGATCATCGCGCCTCGCTTGCGGCGTCCCGCCCAGAGGTTCCAGCCGCTCTGGACGTGAAGCATGCTTCTTCGATCGAGACCTATCTCTATGTGAAGCATGAACACACGCTGGACAGTACCATCCTGATTAAGCTGCCGTCGGATCTGAAGGCCTTCCTTGTCGTTCACGCGATTGATGAGGCGGAGGCGGTCCTTCGGGTCAGCGTTCCGGAGCTTCACGGCTATCTCGCGCCAAGGGTCATTGCGGAGGAGGACTGCCCTGCGGCGGCCCTGATCCGACAGCGGGATGCCGGAGATTTGCATGGTGTCATTACCGTCGGCAGCGCAGGCGGCGCATATTATTATATTTTGTAGCAGGAACTGATATCGCGAGCCGTCCTTCACCGGATGGCTCTTTCTTTTTCGGGAGAGATGGCTGTCGATGAGCAAGGAGGGATCGGGTGTACGAAAAAATAGTGAACAGCAGTATCGGATTCATCGGCGGATTGATAAGCTACTTGTATGGGGGAGGGAGCAGCTTGCTTGAGTTTCTGGCGCTGTTGGCGCTCATGGATTACATCAGCGGCTACGCAGCCTCCGTCATGGAAGCGGCCAGAGGAATGCCGCAGGCCGGGTTGAGCAGCAAGAAGGGCTTTGCCGGACTGGCCCAAAAGGGCTTGATGTTCGTCGTCGTGCTGCTCGCCCATCGTGCCGATGTGGCGCTGGAGAGCGATTTTCTCATGTACGGCACGGTATGGTTTTACATTTCCAATGAGGTGATCAGCATTGCGGAGAACTACGGGCGGATTGGGCTGCCTTTGCCGCCGCAGATCAAGCAGATTATTGCGATTTTAAAAACGAAGGAAGAGCAGCAGCGGCGGTATGAACAGGACAATGACCAGAAAGGAAGGATGAGCAAATGAGCAGCAGAGGAACGCAGGTATGGGGCTCAGTGGCCCTGCATACCGAACCGATTGTCATCAAGGGCACGAATAACACGCTGAATTTCCAGGTGGACGGTATCGAGTACGAGGCGAGCATTCCCCAAGGAACGTATGCGACGAGGCTGGAGCTTTTTACGTCCGAGCTGATCGAGCCAGTCAATGAAGCGCTGCGGCGAGCTCAAGCGCCCGTCATCGCCAGATTAGGCGGCAACCGGCAGGACAAGCATATTTGCGTGCTTGTGCTGGAGCATACCGAGACGGAGGAAGAGCATGTCATCGACGGCTTTGGCGGAAGCGCGCGAGACGTGATCTGGGGCGAGACGGAGCACATCTCCGCCGTGCAATGACGAATTCGCCGGTGACTTGTTGTCATCGGCGAAAGTTATGGTTCGGGCGAACCGGGAGATGAAGTGCCCGGGCCAGCAATCATGCAAAAATGCAGCATTTTATCCCTGCAAAGGGGATTTTTAAGGGAATTCCTGCAAATATACATTATTTTACCTGCTGTAGCTCACATCCAGGCGATAGCGGTTCGAATTCCTGTATCTATGCAGGATTCCCTTTTTGCATTCATCGATGTCTATGAAAAGATGTAGTTTTGCAGCATTTTCGAAGCATTTGAGCCCAAATGGCCTATAACTTGCTCGCGGCCGTCATTGTTTCAGTCGGGGTGAAGATCGTCCCGATTTCTCTCACGCTGTCTTTAATCTGTCTATAAATCGCCTGCGAATTGACATCGCCATCAACCGAAGTAATATAGTAGACATGAATCAGTTGTAATCTAGTTCTCCATCTCATTCGTTGATCACCTGTTTTTATCCGGCATTATGTGTACTACATAAGAACCTGAATCGATGAAAAGGAGGTAATCCGGCCACTGGGAGTCGAAGCTTGCGGGTGAAGGTAAGAGAAAGGAAGACAAAGCCGACCGCATTTTTGATAACGCTTACAATTCGTGCGATTGCGTTCGCTGCAGCGTGTTAAGACATGAAGGAGGATAATGATGATGGTACCGTGGAGAAGCAAGCGGTTCAGCCGAGTAAGCGCCGTGCTGGCCGTACTGCTGGTTGTGTTGACATGCGGAACTGCCGTCGCCGGGGCCGACGCAGAAGGGCATGCGAACAATCAAGCGACCACAGCCGCTGCCGGGAATAAAGGCAAGGGAGAGACCCGCTCCGAGGCGAAGGCGCTGCCTCTGAAAAATCCCGGCTTCGAGCAGCAGACAGCGAAGGACTCGATTCCGGGCTGGACATCGATATTCGCCAGCGTGGAAGGCGCTGTCAGCCATGAAGTTAGCAAGGAAGAAGCGTACCGCGGCAAGCACAGCTTGAAGATTACGGATACGAGCCGCGACCATGCCGTCGCGGTCCAGAGCGATCCGCTGGCTGTCGAACCGGGAACGACTTATACCGGCTCGGTCATGATGCTGCTGAAGAGCGGCAGCGCCAGTCTGCTGTTCCGCTATTATGACGGCAGCGGGAAGCAGGCCGGCGACGATATGCTCCAGCATGTGTCATCGGGCTACGGCGAATGGCAGAAGGTGCAAGTGGGCAAAGCGCCTGCGGGTGCGGCGACGGCACGCATTTTCGCCTCGGTCAACAAGTACCAGATGGCGGAAGTCTATTACGATGACTTCGAGGTGACCTATCCGAAGAAATCGCCGGGCGAGCCGCCGGCCGGAGATATCAGCTTCAAGGGCAGAACCTTTTGCGCCGCCGGTTGATTTGGGCATTCCCGTCTTCACGGTCGCGATCAACGATGCCGTCGCCGGCGTAGAGGACGGGCGGGCCACGATGTACTCGACGGCTCAAGGCGATACGGCACCTCCTTCCGCGGCGCCGCCTGGGTCGAGTTCCGCGATGATCCGGGCTTCCCGGGCAAGTCGATCGTCACGATGCAGCGCGACGGCAAGACCTCTGTATTCAATGTGGACGCGGAGACGAGCAAGACGCTTCCTTCCGTCGTCCAGGGCTCGGCCAATCCGCTTCACAATATGGAGAACGGTCCTGACGGCAGCGTATACATGAGCGGTTATCCGGGCGGGATCGGCGTCCAGTTCGATCCGCACATTGATACGTTCAAGACATTCAGCCTCGGGCAGGCGGAGGGCATGGTCGCTTACGGCACCAATATGTATTTCGGCATTTATCCGGGGGGACATATTTATTCCGTGGATACGACACAGCCGGTTCCCCAAGCGAAGGCGGTGTTCCAGATCGGGTCAGAACAGGATCGCCCTTATGTGATGCGGGCGGCGGATGATTTTATCATGATTGGCACGATCCCCGATTACGGCAAGTTAGGCGGCGCGCTTACGCTCTACTATCCGGATACGGGACAGAAGGAAGTGTACCGGAATATTTTCCACAATCAGAGCATTAACGGTCTGGCCTATAAGGACGGGAAAATATTCGGTTCGACCACCGTCTTTGGCGGACTTGGCATCGGCGCAACCGAGAAAACGGCGAAACTGTTCGTGTGGGATGTCGCCAAAAAAAGAAAAGATCACGGAGTTTACACTGGATATTCCCGAGCTGGATCAGCCCGTGATGATTAGCGGCTTGACGATCGGGCCGGACGGGAACGTCTGGGGAGGCGTCGACGATCATCTTCAAGCTCGACCCGGTGACGTATCGCGTTCATGATTATAAAAACATTTATCCACATGTGAAAAATTACGGCTTCTGGCGCCCATACCATCCGCATTGGGGGCAGGACGGCTTGCTGTACATCGATCTGGCGGATCGGATTACCGTCATCGATCCGAGATACTGGAGCATGTCACGGTGTCCGAGGATAACGGCAGCACGTTCCAGGAGATCGCCTTCATGACGCTGGCCAAGGACGCTCAAGGCAACGAGCATATTTATTACATCGATCAAGCCAGTGTCAAGAAAATTCAGATTACGGGCAAAACTAAAACCCGCTAATTCTGGCCTATCGTTTACTTCTCACAGAATGCTACAGCCGATGACCGCTGTCATCGGCTGTTTTTCGGATAAGGATTGAACTGCCGGCCGAACAGCCGGATGAGAACAGGAACGCCGGGAGATGAACGGAGTAACTGATCAAGAAAAATTAATGTTGACACATTGTAAGCGGATACAATAAAATGGAGGCATCCAAACTTTGTTAATTACTTTAACAAACTACCAGCCTAGCGGAAAGGGGGGGTGAAATGATTGGCAAAGGCCAGACGGGAAATGCCAAGCTGGTGAAGCAAATGAACCGGGAAGGTATTCTTCATCAGCTGCGGGAACACCCGCGTGTTTCGAGAGCCGATTTGGCGAAATTAACGGAGCTAAGCCGTCCGTGCGTCTCCGCATTGGTCGATGAGATGATTGCGGAAGGATTAATCAACGAAGTGGGGTTTGGAGAATCGACAGGCGGCAGAAAACCGATTCTTCTGGAATATAATTTTCAAGCATACGGCGTCATCGGCACGGTGTTCGAAGGCAGCACCCTCCAATTGGCCATTGCCAATCTGCGAGGAGAACTGCTTGTCCAGCGCGCGACATGCCTTCCGCATCCGATGAATGGGGAAGCGGCCATCCGGAGCATTGAGCAAGGGCTGGCGGCCCTGCTTGACGAGAGCGGATTCCGCAAAGAATGGCTGCTGGGCATGGGGCTCGGATTGCCGGGCATCACCCGGCGAAGCGCCGGGACGGTAAGCCACGCGCCGAGCACGGGATGGATGGGGCTGCCGGTGCAGCGGGAAATCGAGGCCGTCCTGGGCCTTCCCGTTGCGATTGAGAATGACGTGAATCTGATGACGCTTGGCGAATTTAACAAGGGGATCGGGGTCGGACATTCCAATCTGGTGTACATGTATACGGGCACCGGCATCGGCGCCGGAATCATGATCGACGGGCAGCTATACCGGGGAGCCAGGGAAGCGAGCGGCGAGATTGGTTATATGGTCATCGGCCCCGTCGGGAAGCAGGCCAAGGGAGAATACGGCGTATTTGAGCGGAATTATTCCATACGGGCGATCCGTGACAAGGCCAGAGGCGTCCTCCCCGTGATCGACGAGGATACGAGCATGATGAAGCAGATCGTCGAACATGCGGGCCGCGGGAATGAAGGAGCCCGAAGACTGCTCGACGACGTCTGCCGGCACTGGACCTATGGCATTGCCAATCTTACAAGCGTCATGGACCCGGAGCTGCTGATTCTGAGCGGAGAAATGCTGCATATCGGGGACGAGGGGATCGCCGCCATCCGGCAATGGCTCAATGATTGGATACCTTCCGTTCCTCCGATCAAAATGGCTGCGCTTGGCGATCAGGCGGGACTTATCGGGGCGATCCATTGCGCGCTCGAAGCTTTTTCAACATCTGCAAATATAAAAAAGTAAGATAAACAAAACCAGCCAGATGAGCTCTTTTCACTTCATCCAGCCGCCTTGTCTTTCAGGCGGTTCAGACACCTCCTCCAAGAAATAAAGAGCAGCAACCCGAACACAACTCTCCAGCGAAAAACAACACCAAGATTCCAAAAAAGCATGAAGGGCTAGCTTGATATGAAAGGTGAATCAGGTATCGATCCTGCGTCAGGACAGGACTTTTTTATGACTTTTCTCCGCATCGTTTATTAATAAAAATGCTATTAATTAACTTATTAGTAATTTTGTAACAGATCAAATATTTCTCAAAAGTGATTTTTCAGAATTTTCAAAAAAAATAAGAAAAAAATTTCACGGGAGGTCAATGATGAGAGATACAAAAAAGTCACTCAAGTGGTTAATGGGGGCAGTTCTCAGCGTAGTCATGCTGATGGTGACCGCCTGCAGCGGCACCGCTTCCGAAGGCGGCCAGCCAGCGGGAACGAACGGATCTGAGAAGCAGAGGCTTGTTATCTATACGGCGCGAGACAAGAACGTCGTTGAGGAAATCATACCGAAGTTCGAAGAGAAGCATCCGGAGGTCGAAGTCGAAGTGCTTACGATGGGGGCGCAGCAAATTTTGGAGCGCGTGCGCGGGGAAAAAGCGAACCCACAGGCGGATTTCTGGTGGGGCGGCACGCAATCGGCCCTGATGACCGCGGCGGATGAAGGGCTGCTCGACAGCGTGAAGCCGAGCTTCGCGGACAGCATTCCGGAGCTTTACAAAGATAGCGAGGATCGATGGTACGGCGAAATGCTGCTGCCGGAAGTGATCATGTACAACTCCGCCGCGTTGAAAAAAGAAGAGGCGCCTCAAGATTGGGACGACCTGCTGGATCCGCAATATAAGGGGAAAATCATTATTCGCGGCGTGCTCGCTTCCGGAACGATGCGAACGATATATTCGGCCATGATCTACCGTCAAGACGCGAACGATCCTGCCCCAGGCTATGAATGGCTGAAGAAGCTCGACGCCAATACGAAGGAATACGCTCAGGATCCAACCAACCTGTATCTGAAGCTGGCGCGCGAGGAAGGCACGCTGTCGCTGTGGAATCTGCAGGATATCATGATTCAGAAGGAATTGCAGAAGCAGCCGTTCGACTTCATCTATCCGGCCAGCGGCGCGCCGATTCTGGTCGATGGGGTCGGCGTGGTCAAGGGCGCCAAGAACATGGAAGCAGCGAAGAAATTTTATGAATTCCTGTTCGATTCCAACCTGCGGGTGGAGCTGGCGGAGAAGCTGTACCAGATTCCGACGCGTACGGATATTAGCAAGGATACGCTCCCGACATGGCTCCAAGGACTGGATTTGAAGCCGCTGCCTCTGGATTGGGCGGTCATGGCGGAGAAGGAAAAGGAATGGATGCAGCATTGGGACGAGAACATCAAGGGCAAAGGGTCCAACTAAGGCATCGGGCGGGGGCTCCTCCGCCTGAGCACATTACCAAGGGGGCAAGCAACTTGATAGAGGTCAACCTGGATCATGTGAGCAAACAATTCGGAAACGTAAAGGGAGTCGCGGACGTTCATGTCCGGATTCAACCCGGGGAGTTTTTCACCTTTCTTGGGCCGAGCGGCTGCGGCAAGACGACGACGCTGCGAATGATCGCGGGCTTCTACTATCCGAGCGAGGGACGCATCCTGTTCGGCAGCAACGATGTGACGACACTTCCCCCGAACAAACGAAATACGGGCATGGTGTTTCAGAACTATGCGTTGTTTCCGCATATGACGGTGTTTGAAAATATCGCATTCGGGCTGCAAGTGAGAAAGGTCGCGAAGTCCGACATCGTACAGCGCGTCGAACGCGCGCAGAAGCAAGTGCATCTGGAGGGGTACGGCAGCCGCCGCATCGATCAATTGTCTGGCGGCCAGCAGCAGCGGGTAGCGCTGGCCCGTGCGCTTGTTATCGAGCCGCAAATCCTGCTCCTTGATGAGCCGTTATCGAATCTGGATGCGAAGCTGAGAGAAGAAACGAGAATCGAAATAAAAAGACTGCAGCTGGAACTCGGAATTACGACGATCTATGTCACGCATGATCAGGCCGAAGCGATGGCGATGTCGGACCGGATTATGGTGATGAAGGGCGGGGTGGTGCAGCAGATAGGGAGCCCGGAGGAGATTTATCATCGTCCGGTCAACCGGTTTGTCGCGTCTTTTATCGGGGAATCCAATCTGTGGGAAGGCGCCGTGGAACGAATCGCAGACGGAGAAGCGGTCATTCGCGTCGCTCCGGATCTGGTCCTGACGGGGCTGGCTGCGAACGCTTCGCCGGACTGCGAGCTGGAAGCGGGCAAGCGCGTCACGATGTCCATACGTCCGGAATCGATACGCGAGTCCCTGCCAGGGGAGCCCGCGGACAATGTCGTCCACGGCAGCGTGGTCATCTGCGAATTTACGGGCGTGAGCGTGAATTATGTGTCGCAAGCGGCGGGGCGGCAATTGAAGGCGATGTTCGTCAATCAAGGGCATCGGGTGCGAGGAAGAGGGGAAGCCATTTCCTTGTTCATTCCAAAAGAAAGCATCTACTTCTTGGAATAGAGAGGGGATGAACGATGATACCGAAACGGAACATAAAACCGGGGACTGCTCCATTCAGACCCTTTTCCATTACGCAGTCGCCGTATTTTGTCTATGTCTTGGTCGCGCCCTTGTTTCTGGTGCTGTTGGCTTATGTCGTATATCCGCTGTTCCAAACGTTTATGCAAAGTATTCAGGCAGAGGCTCAACTCTCGCTTCAAAACTATGCCCGCTTTTTTAGCCTGGAGCATACCTCCAATCTGGAAGCGCTCTGGACCAGCATTTATATTTCGGTGCTAAGCGTAATCACCTGCGCGATTGTCGGCGTTGCGATGGCCTTTTTACTGGAACGCTACGAGTTCCCCGGCCGCAAAATCCTGGCCGTCCTCGTGCTCGTGCCGATGGCCTTGCCGCCGCTCGTCGGCGTGCTGTCGTTTACGTTTCTCTATGGGGAAAGCGGCATTATTCCACGGGCGCTCAAGGAGCTGCTTCAGCTTGAACAGGTGCCGTTTGCGTTAAAAGGCATCTGGGGCGTGCTCGTCGTCCATACGTTCACGATGTACACGTACTTTTACATGACGGCATCGTCGGCGATCCGCAATCTCGACCCGTCGCTGGAAGAGGCGGCGGCCAGTCTCGGCGCGGGAAGGGTCTACATATGGCGGCGCGTCATTCTGCCGATGCTGACCCCGGCCTTGGTCGCCTCGTCGCTGCTCGTGTTCATGATCGCGATGGCTTCCTATACGGCTCCGCTTATTTTCGGCATTGAGCGGACGATGACGATGCAGATTTATTTGTCTCGAACGAACGGCAATCTCGATATGGCGGCAGCGCAGTCTACCATCCTGTCAGTCGTGTCGATCGTGTTCCTGCTCGTCATGCGCTGGTATCAGGGCCTGCGCAATTACCAGAACATGAGCAAGGGGGTCAGCGTGCATCGGACGGAAGTGAAGAGCGCCGCGGGCAAATATGTCGCTATGCTCCTGTCTGTCGCAGGCGTGATCGTGCTGCTGCTTCCGATTCTCGTGCTCGTTCTGAGTTCGTTCTCGGCGGACGGCAGGTGGACGACGCAAATTTTGCCTCCCGAATATACAGTGGAGCATTACGTCAAGCTGTTCACCGACAGCAAAACGTGGCGGCCGATTGCGAACAGCTTCCAGATGAGCTTCGTGGCCACCATCGGCAATGTGATCTTCGGTGTCGCTGCCGCTTATGCGATGGTGCGCTTGTCCTTCCGGGGCAAAACGCTGCTTGACGCGCTGATTATGCTTCCGTGGGCCTTGCCCGGCACGGTCGTCGCGGTCAACCTGATCGCCGCCTTCAGCGAGCCTACCGTATTCAGCTTCAATCAGGTGCTCATCGGCAGCTTTTGGATACTTCCGTTGGCGTATTTCGTCCGCCATTTGCCGTTAGTGTTCCGGTCCACCTCAGCCACCTTGGTCCAGATGGACGCATCGGTCGAGGAGGCGGCGCGCAATCTGGGCGCATCGTGGTGGTACAGCTTCCGCCGGGTCGTGTTCCCGATGGCGTTAAGCGGGATTTTGGCGGGAACCCTGCTCGCGTTCGTGCAGGGCATCGGGGAATTCGTATCTTCCATTTTGCTCTTTACCGCCAAAAGCACTCCGTTATCCGTCGAAATTTTTCAGCGGATGTATTCATTTGAATTCGGGACGGCTTGCGCGTACGGCGTGCTGCAAATTTCCTTGATCATCATCGTGCTCTTCGTATCGCGCAAAATAACGGGGGACAGCACAGCTATGTAACGGTCGGTCATTTCGTGGGAACACCTAGGGGTTCGCGATCCACGTGATGATATGCAGCGGGGAACGGGCCATTCCCTGCTGCAAAGCATTCCACCATTAGAGGAGGGATTTGATGATCAGAGGCAAGTCAGCTTCGAAGTTCTGTTCCCTGGTCATGAGCGTGGTGTTGGCGGGCAGCGCCCTGCTGTCCGCTCAAGCCCAACCCGCGTTTGCGGATCGCGGGGTCGCCGATCTATGGAAGGCGATTCGGCCATTGACGACGATCGCGAGCGCCATGAACACGGGGGCTCACCCCGATGATGAGCACAGCGCGACCTTGGCTTACCTGTCCTTGGGGCGAGGCGTGAGCACCTCCAGCGTCATCGCGGTCAGAGGGGAAGGCGGACAGAACGAGATCGGGAGCGAGCTGGGGCAGGCCCTCGGCGTCATTCGGACCCGTGAGCTGCAGGAAGCATCCCGCATCACTAACGTGACGTTAGGCATGCTTGGCGAGAAGCTGGACGATCCGATCTACGATTTCGGCTTTTCGAAGAGCGTGGAGGAGACGCTGGACAAATGGGGCGACTCCGTCGTCTACGAGCGCTTGATTCGAAAAATTCGCGAGCTCCGCCCGGATGTCATCATTCCTTCGTTCTTGAACGAAGCCTCCACGCATGGACATCACCGCACGATCAACGTGCTTACCGTCAGGGCGTTCAAGGATGCGGCGAATCCGGACATTTTTCCTGAACATCTGAAAAAGGGGCTTCAACCCTGGCAAATCAAGAAGCTGTACGTGCCGGCCAATTCCAAGGATTACAGCGTGAATGCGCCGGTTGGCGACTACGATGAAATCTACGGCGCGTCGTATCTTCAGCTTGGGGAAGAATCCCGCTTCATGCACCGAAGCCAGGGCATGGGCAGGGTGTACGACGAAGGCCCCGTGCAAGGGGAGCTGTTCAGCAAGTATTACAAGCTCGAGCTAAGCACGGTCGCATCGAAGGTGAAAGAGAATGACTTCTTCGATGGCATCGCCTTCACCTTTGAGGATTTGGCACAACAAATCGAGGCGAAGGGCAAAGACGGCAAGGTCGCCCGTGATTTGCGCGCCTTGCATAAGGACGCGAATGAAGTCGTTGCCGCCTATCCAAGTTTTTCCGGCGTCCTGAAGCAGTTTCATAAGATGAAAGCCGATGTGGAGACCGCGCTGGCTGATGTCAAAGCATCCGGTCTGGAGGCGGCAGCCAAGGAGGATTTGCTTCACCGGCTTCAGGTCAAGGAAGCACAGTTGAATCAGGCCAGCATGGAAGCGGCGTCCGTGGTGGCGAAGGTCAAGCCGGCCGAGAGCGAGCTGGTGGCGGGCCAGACGACGAAGGTCGTTGTCTCGGCCTTCAACGGCGGATCAACGATCCTGCGCAACGTTAACTTGAGCCTTCGCATCCCCCCAGGCTGGAAGGCCGCTCCGGCCGGAGCGGCCCGCTTCGAGCAATTGGGCTACAACGAGACGGCATCCACCGTCTTCGAGGTGACGGTCCCCGCGAACGCGCCGCTGTTCAAGCCTTATGACCGTCCGGTGTTCCAGGGGAAGGTCGAATATGAGGCGTACGGCACGGCCACGACGCTGGATGTTGCCCCGCAGAACGCCGTGGCTGTTCTCCCGCCGTACTCGCTGACGCTTAGCCCAAGCGCCACGATTCTGAATACGCTCCGGGCGGGAGAGCCGATTCCGGTGAAGGTGACCGTGCGCAACTACACGCCGGGCGCTTCCAAGGCGTCAGTGTCGTTGAACGTGCCGGAGGGCTGGACGGCCGAGCCGGCCGTCGAAGAGCTAAGCTTCGCTGCCAAAGGCGAAACGAAATCGGCCGCATTTACGGTCAAGGCGGCATCGAACGTGGCGCCGGGCACCTTTTCCGTGAAGGCGATCGCGAAGAACGGCACCGTGCTCAGCACACATGGGGCTCAGGTCATCGAATACCCGCATATCGGCAGGACGTACCTGGTGCAGCCGGCGGAGCTCACCATCCAGGCCTTCGACCTGAAGGTGCCGGACCAATTAAAGGTCGGCTACGTGTCCAGCGGGTTTGACAACATCGACCAATATTTGCGCCAGGCGGGCGTGGATGTCGTCAACCTGGATGCGAAGGATATCGAATCCGGCGATCTGTCCCAATACGACACGATCGTGCTCGGCATTCGCGCATACGCCTTCCGCCCGGAATTGATTCCGAGCAATCAGCGCCTGCTCAGCTATGTCAAGGACGGCGGCAACCTGGTCGTTCAATATCATAAGCCGGAGGACAAATGGTCGCCGGAGCTGGCTCCGTATCCGATTACGATCGGAACGCCGCTCATTCAGTGGCGCGTCACGGACGAGAATTCGAAGGTGACGATGCTGGCCCCGGATCACCCGATGTTCAACACGCCGAACAAGATTACAGATCAGGATTGGCGCGGCTGGATTCAAGACCGCTCCGCCTACAATCCGTCGAAATGGGGCAAGGAGTATACGGCGCTCATCTCGAACGGCGACCCGGGGGAGAAGGAGTTCACGGGCACGTTCCTGACCGCGCCTTACGGCAAAGGGGTGTATACGTACAGCTCCCTGGTCTGGTACCTCCAGATTCCGGCGCTCGTTCCGGGCTCCATGCGGATGTTCGTCAATATGATTAGCCAGCATCAATAAGAAGGCGGTACACGCAATCGCAATATGCTACTCTGAACACTGCCCGATCGCTGCGTGATAATGTCTGATAGTCGCCAACCTGTAACGGCTATCTGCGCAGCATAGCATCATCGGCGAGGGCCCCGGACGGATTACCGTGAAAGGACGGAGCGTGAGCCGTCAACCCGAATGGATTTGCGTGAAAAGACGGAGCGTGAGCCGTCAACCCGAATGGATTTGCGTGAAAAGACGGAGCGTGAGCCGTCAACCCGAACGGATACCGAGACAAGACGGCAGCATAAGCCGCCAACCCGAACGGATACCGTATAAGACGGCATCACGAACAATTTTCGTTGCGGAAGTGAAAAGCTCCAGCTTTTCGCCCCCTTCGGGGCCCTCTCCCATTTTCGCTCGCATGAGGAGGTGCAAGCATTGAAGGCAATCGAAGTTCACGGGCGGGACATCGAGCAAGTGACAAGGAAGGCGCAGTTCGCCGTCGTTCCGTTGGGCTCAGTGGAATATCATGGTCCGCACGCTCCGCTCGGAACGGATACGATCCTGGCGGCGAGCTTCGCGGAGAGGATTGACCCTTCCCTGCATCCTTTGATCTATCCGGACATTCCGTACTCGGCCTGTCCCGGCAAGACCCGGCATTATCCGGGCACGCTTCGAGTTCGCCCCACAGTCTTTATCGACTATCTCGCCGATGTCGCCGAAGGCATATGCCGGCTCGGCATCCGCCATATCGTGCTGCTGAACACCCACGATGCCAATATGGGGCCGGCCCGCACCGTAGCGGAGCATGTAACCGGCACCTATCCTGACGCCAGCTTCCTTCTGATCAACTGGTGGCAGATGGCGAGCGTCGAGTTCACGCAGCGGATGGGGCTTTTTCAAGGAACGGCTGGCCGGGGGCATGGGGGGCCGTATGAAATGTCCGCTGTCAAGGCATTTCGCCCGGAAATGGTAACCGTACAGGAATCGGACCTGGAATTCGAAGCAGGTTCTCCCTTATCTCCTGTGCCCTATGTATTGGTGGAAGGAACTCCGCAAGGCTGGGACGGCTATACGGGCCGCATCCGGCAGTGCTCCCTTGAGGCGGGGCAAATCATCGTGGAGGAAGCGAGCCGCAATATGAACTTGCTCATCCAGGAGTGGCTGGCGAGGAGAACAGACAAGAAGAAGGAGTGATATTTGCGCTATGGGATATCGTGAAAAATGGATGGAAGCGGAAGGAACTTCATTCCCTGGCAAAACGTACGCGGAGGTGGTGCTGGAGCCTGCTTTTAATGAAGCGAAAACCCATTTGCTCGGTCCGATGATGGCGATCAACAAGGCCCATCTTATCATGCTGCAGCGGCAGCAGTTGGTGTCGCTTGACGAAGCGAAGCGAATCGCGAGCGCGATTCGGGCCATCGACACGGAGGCGCTGCGCCAAGCCAGTTATACCGGGCAGTTCGAGGATTTGTTCTTCCAGGTCGAGCATCAACTGCTGGAGCATGCAGGCGAAATCGCCGGCAATCTGCATCTGGCGCGCAGCCGGAATGACATGGGCATCGCGATCTACCGGATGGTGCTGCGGGAGAAGCTGCTCGTGACGCTGGCTTCCGCGCTGAAGCTGAAGGAGCAGTTGTTGCTGTTCGCCAGCGACCACACCGGCACGCTGATGATCGGCTACACGCATACGCAGCAGGCGCAGCCGACGACACTTGCGCATTACATGATGGCGGTCGCCGATTCGCTCAACCGGGACATTCGGCGCATGATGGCGTCCTACGCCAATTGCAACCGCAGCAGCATGGGCGCGGCGGCGCTCACGACATCGGGCTTCGCGATTAGCCGGGAGCAGATGATGGAGCTGCTTGCTTTTGACGAACTTATCGATAATTCCTATGACGCCATCGGCGGGGCCGATTACCTGGGCGAGATCGCGACGGCCGTGCAACTCGCGGCGATCAATCTGGGCCGGGTCGTTCAAGATATGCTGCTGTGGTGCACGCAGGAGTTCGGCGCGCTGCATGTGGCGGCCCCGTATGTGCAGATCAGCTCCATCATGCCGCAGAAGCGCAATCCCGTCTCGTTCGAGCATATGCGCGCCCTGCTGTCGAGCTGCGTAGGCAATACGAACACGGTACTGACGATGATCCACAATACGCCGTTCGGCGACATCGTGGACACCGAGGACGACATGCAGCCTTATGCCTGGAAAAGCCTCGGCATGATGGACAGCATCTACCGCCTGTTCGCCGCCGTCATCGGCACGATGGATGTGAACAAGGAGGTGCTGCGCCAGCGTACCCAGGGAAGCTTCGCCACGGTGACCGAACTGGCGGATACCCTTGTCCGAACGGATGGCTTGTCGTTCCGCAAGGCCCATCATATCGTCAGCGACGTGGTGCGGCAGGCCTTGGCGCAAGGAATGGCGGCCGATCAGATTACGCTTTCTCTCGTCAACGAGAGCGCGCGGCGCCATATCGGGCGAGATACGACGCTTAGCGAAGAAACGCTGGGCGAGGCGCTCGACCCCGCGCATTTTGTGGATATTCGTTCGCTGCCTGGAGGGCCGAGCCCGAAGGAAGTGAAGCGCATGATCGGAATTCGGATGAATGAGCAGCAGGCGCATGTGAAATGGGTTGGGCAGGCGCAGGACAAGATTCGGCGGGCGATGCGGCATTTGGACGAAGTCATCCTGGAGTGGAGTGGTACTTGATGGCGGTACGCCGCATCCCCCTGCTGGCCGTCGACGGCGGGGGGACGAAATCCCTTGCCGTCTTTACGGATAGGCAGGGCCATTTGCTCGGACGGGGCCAAGGCGGCCCGTCCAATTACCATGGCAGCGGGACAGAGGGAGCGATCCGCGAGCTGGCGGCGGCGATCCGCGAAGCGATCGCGGATCTGGAGCGGAGCAGCGGATGTCCTGTCATACCGGATGCGAATGAAGGGGAAGCGAATGTGGAAGTCGAATGTGCCGTATTCGCCCTGGCCGGCCTGGATACCGAGTCCGACAGGCGCGCCGTCACCGGATTGGTGCAGGAGGCGCTCGCGCTGCTGCCCCTTCAAGCCGGGCACCTGATCGTGGAGAACGACGGTTATGCCGCCCTCCTCGGCGCGACCGGCGGTCAGCCGGGGATATTGGTGATTTCCGGAACCGGCTCGATTATATACGGCATCGACGGGCACGGAAGGACGACGAGGGCGGGCGGCTGGGGCCACCGTGTCGGCGACGAAGGCAGCGGCTATTGGATCGGCAAGCAGGCGGCGCTGGCGATTCTGAGGGCTTATGACGGAAGGGGAGCAGACACGAGGCTTAAGGAATGGGTGCTGCCGTATTTAGGCATGGAGCGGGAAGAGGAGTTGTTCGACTGGATATACGGGTCAGCCTAATCCATTGATACCGTTAGCCGGCTTTCCCGCGCCGTCGGCCAGGCGGCCTCCGCCGGGGATAAGGAAGCGCAGCGGATATTAATGGCAGCCGCTGAGGAGTTGTTTTACGCCGCAGCCGCGGTGATTCGTCATTTGTCATTCCACCGCGACCCCTTTGTGGCGATTATGCAGGGCGGCGTGCTGCAGCATGAAAGTTACGTCCGGGAAGCGCTGATGCGCCGGATCGAAGCGTACGCTCCGCATGTCCAATGGAACGAGGCACGCCGGGAGCCGATTTACGGCGTTGTTGCCATGGGATTATCTTATTTAGAGATAAAGGGGAGGGGAAAACGCCAATGATAACGTTAAGCGCTGCTCCATTCATGCGAGCAACCGATGAACGGCGGGAGGCGGAAGGGAAATGAAGACAAGATGGCTCTTCGTGTTCGCCCATCCCGACGATGAATCCTTTGCCGCCGCAGGGACGATAGCGAGGCTGAGCAGTGCGGGCCACGACGTCATTCTCGCGTGCGCCACTTCAGGATGCAAGGGGAGGTCGGGCGAATTCCGATTCGCTTCACGCGAAGAATTGGCACGGTACCGGGAACAGGAGCTGCGGAACGCCTGCTCCATCCTCGGTGTCGCCGAGCTCGTGCTGTACCGGTATCCGGACGGCGAGCTGAAGTCGCTTGATTTACTCGCGCTGGCGCATCGGATTCAGTCCACGATTGTCGAACGAAGGCCAGAGATCATTATTACGTTTCCGCCGGACGGGGTGACAGGACATCCCGATCATATCGCGATCTCCCGGGCTACGGAGACAGCGGTCGAACGGGCCGAGGCGCATTACCCGGAGGGAAGGAAGCCATTATTCTACTATATCTCGATCCCTCATTACTATGACCATTGCCCGGACTCCGGCCCGCCCCAGACCTGCCCGATCACGGCGCGGGCCGATATCCGCGGCTTCCGCCAGCACAAAGGGCGGGCCCTGCAGGCCTACCGGAGCCAGATCTACTCCGTGAACCGCGCCTACCCCGGGGTCATGGACGGCGACTTCACCGTCATCGGCGACTACGAATACTACACCCTGGTCCGTGCCAACGGCCAGCTTGTCCTCCCAAAGACGGCCCCGGCGGCTCTCGACGAACTGCCGGAGATGGAGTTGGGGTGATGGGAGATCTGATAAATTGAAGAAGCACATATTTCCTGTCGCTCCTCATTGAGCGGCAGTTTTTATTTAGGGTGGGGGATTTAATTTATGGTACTATTGAACTAAGAGCATCTGGATGACAATTCTAGGATGAGGTGAGTAACCATGAAGGCTTCGGAAACCAATTTTCTGAAGTTTTTGCAAGGAACGAAGCAATTTATCATTCCGATATACCAACGAAAATATAGTTGGACCATCAATCAATGCAAACAATTGTGGAACGATATTATGAGAGCGGCACATGATGAGAACATGAAAGGACATTTTATTGGCTCAGTCGTATATGTAGAAAAAGGAATATTTCAAATCTCCTCCATCCCTCAGCTACTTGTGATCGATGGACAACAGCGGCTGACTACACTAACGCTATTGCTCAAAGCTTTTGCGAAGGTACTAGAAGAGCGGAACGAAGACTTCGAAATGACGAAAAAGAAGCTTATCAATTACTATTTGGTTAACAACGAAGAAGAAGGCGATTTGTTTCATAAATTAGTATTGACTCAAACGGACAAAGAAACGTTAATTCGCCTCATTGAGGACAAAGAATTGCCTACTGTACCATCACAACGTATCATAGAGAATTATCATTACTTTTTGGACGAGATAAGAAAAGTGAATATGAGCCTAAGCGCCTTATTCCATGGGCTTACGAAATTAATTGTTGTCGATATCTCGCTTGATCGTGACCACGATAATCCGCAACTCATATTTGAAAGCTTGAATTCTACCGGTCTTGATCTGTCACAGGCAGACTTGATTCGCAATTATGTATTGATGGGATTGGAACCTAAGGAGCAGAACGAGCTTTACGAAAACTACTGGTTTCCCATGGAGCAGGCCTTTGGAACGGCTGATACTGAGGTGTTCGATCGTTTTATACGAGACTATTTAACCCTGAAGACAGGGCGTATTCCTAACAAAAACAATGTATATGCAGATTTCAAATCATTCGTCTACAGCCAAGAGGGAAGAAGTCTTCATGAAATTGTAAAAGATATTTATCGATATTCTAAATATTTTGCCATTCTGAACTTTCAACAAGACCCTGACAAAGAAATTACCGAGGCTCTAAAAGACATCAATGCATTACGAGTAGAGGTATCTTATCCGTTCTTGCTTGAAGTGTATGATGATTATGCAGCGAATAAGATTGACAAACAAGAATTAATATCGATTCTTCGGTTAGTTGAATCCTACGTGTTTCGGCGATCCATTTGCGGAGTCCCGCCTAGCTCATTAAATAAGACTTTTGCAACGTTAAGCAAGGAAATCGATGAAGATCACTATTTCGAGAGCATACAGGCTGCATTTTTGCTAAAAAATTCATATAAACGAATGCCTAACGACGAGGAGTTTACACGAGAATTCGTTGTGAAAGATATTTATAACTTCCGGAATCGCAATTATTTGCTTCGCAAGCTGGAGAATGATAACCGGAAAGAGATCGTCAATATTGAGAGCTACACAATCGAACATATCATGCCTCAAAATGAGAACCTTTCGTCCGAGTGGAGACAAGAGCTCGGTTCCAATTGGGAAGAGGTTCATAAAACGTATCTGCATACGATTGGTAATCTAACCTTAACACGCTATAATTCAGAATTAAGCGATAAGCCGTTTAAGGTCAAGCGTGATCAAGCAGGAGGATTCGCCGATAGTCCACTTCGATTGAATCGTGAGTTAGCGCAATTACATACCTGGAACGAAGCAGAGATTCGTAAGCGCGCAATATCATTGGCAGAACAGGCACGCTATGTGTGGAAACTACCTCATCTAGATGCTGACGTATTGGTGAAGTATACTAAAAAAGGAACTGAAAAAGATAAAATCTATTCGCTTGCCGATCATGCGGAATACCTTCAGGGGGACATGTTAAAGTTGTTTGAACAATTGCGAACAAGAATTTGCAATTTGGATAATTCAATCCGTGAGGAATTCAAGAAACTGTACATTGCGTATAAAGCCACTACTAATTTTGTAGACATTGTTCCGCAGAAGAGCCGATTGCGGTTAAGCCTGAATCTTGCCTTTCATGAAATTAATGACCCGCGTGGAATATGCAAGGATGTGACCAATCTTGGACGTTGGGGCAATGGGGATGTAGAGATAGGGATTTCCTCACACGAGGAGCTGGATTACATCATGTTCCTTATCGAACAAGCTTTTGAGAAGCAAGTCGAAGACTGATATATATATGAATAAACAGAACAAACTGGGGGAATAGCAACCAATGAGTCAGTTGACACAACAAGAATTAGAATCCCATCTATGGAAATCCGCCGACATTTTGCGAGGCTCGATTGATTCCAGCGACTATAAAAACTATATATTCGGACTGCTTTTCTTGAAACGATTGAGCGATGTATTCGATGAAAAGCGGCAAGCGCTTATTGAAGAACATGGAAAAATTGGACAGCTACTTGTAGACGACCACTCACAATATCAATTCTACGTACCGGAAGCAGCTCGCTGGGAAGAAGTTCGCAAGCATGCCAGCGATATTGGTTCCGCGATCAATGTGGCGTTTGAAGCGCTGGAAAATGAGAATGTGACATTGGAAGGCGTACTTACACCGATCGACTTTAACCGGAAAGAAGTGCTGACAGATAGCGTATTGCAACGTTTATTGCAGCACTTCTCGGAGTTGAATCTCCGCAATGATAACTTGTCTGAGCCGGATATGCTCGGCCGGGCATACGAATACCTGATTAAAATGTTCGCCGATGATGCCGGGAAGAAGGGCGGAGAGTTCTATACGCCTTCTAAAGTAGTAGAACTGATCGTGAAGCTCATTAAGCCGCAGGATGGCATGCGCGTGTATGACCCGACTTGCGGTTCCGGCGGGATGCTTATACAATCCGTTGATTATGTAAAGGAACATAATGGTAATCCCCTATCGTTATCATTGTATGGGCAAGAGAAGAACCTGGGAACTTGGGCGATTGCCAAGATGAACCTGCTTCTGCACAACCTTCCAGATCCACGTATTGAAAAAGGAGATACCATTCGTGAGCCGAAGTTGGTAGAAGACGGGGAAATCATGTTGTTTGATCGCGTTATTGCCAATCCGCCGTTTTCATTGAAAGAATGGGGGCGCGAAGTCGCGGAGAATGACGTATATGGCCGTTTCCAATACGGCATTCCACCCAAAAATGCAGGCGATTACGCATTTATTCAGCATATGATTGCTTCGCTTAAAGCAGATGGCATATGTGGCGTTGTTATGCCTCACGGCGTCCTTTTCCGCGGTGGAGCAGAAGGCAAGATTCGCCAAGGCTTGTTAGAGTCAGATTTGTTGGAAGCTGTAATCGGGCTGCCTGCGAACCTTTTCTATGGGACAGGTATTCCTGCTTGTGTACTAATCTTCAATCGTAACAAGGCTACGGAACGTAAAGGTAAAGTATTGTTTATTGCAGCAGAGGATGGCTATCAGGAAGGCAAGAATCAGAATACGTTGCGGGATGAGGATATCTCCAAGATTGTAGCTGCGTTCGATGCCTACGAAGATGTTGAAAAATACGCACGCGTGGTTTCGTTAGAGGAAATAAAAACTAATGACTTTAACTTAAACATTACGCGGTATATTGATAAATCCGAAGAGGAAGAGCAAGTCGATTTGGGGTCCGTTATTGCGGAAATATCAGAATTGGAAAGCAAACAAACCGAAATTAAAGCTAGACTTAACGGCTATCTTCGTGAGCTAGGGTTGGGTGAAGTGTAATGAGCATGAAACGGGTTCGTGAAGGATATAAGATGACAGAGCTTGGGGAGATTCCGGTTGAGTGGGAAGTTGATAAACTATATAAATTGAATTAAAGTTTTAGAGAATTATGGTAAGGAATTTCATACCTGCATGTCGAATGAATAAAGGACCACAAAAAGACAGGTAGGGAGTAGAACATGGAAAACCCAACGAAGCTTGACGAAGTGAAGCAAGCCATGAGAAAAGCAAAGGATCGCCGAATGTACGAGCGCTACCAGGCATTATATTTACATCTCCAAGGGGCTCCGGTAAAAGAGATTGCCCATACGTTGGACCGAAGCGTTCAAACGGTAAAGGCATATATCAAGGCTTATGATCAGGGCGGACTTTCCGGACTGCAAATGAATCATTCGCCGGGCGCGCCTGTTCGCTTAACAAAAGAGCAGCAGGAAAAGCTGAAGCAGACCATAGCTCATTGTGTTCCTCATGAGGTGGGCTTTACCGCTCGCCATAACTGGACGCTGGAACTGATTGCAGCCTTTATTAAGCGTGAATTTGGGCAAACGTATTCGCTTCGCGGGGTCTCGAAGATGATGCACCGCCAAGGGTTAAGCTACACCAAACCGACATACACTTTAGCTGCAGCAGACGAGGAGAAGCAACGCCAGTTCTCGGAAACCATTTTTCCTGCGTTAAAAAAAGACTGATGAATGATGAGATCGACCATTTGCTATTTGAAGATGAGTCCATGATCCGTGACTACCAAGCCATTCAAAAAACATGGTTTCTTAGGGGCAAACAGCGAATGATTCGAACGGCAGGCAAACACCGTGGAGTCAAGCTGCTGGCCACGCTTGACTATTCCACCGGCAAGGTGGTTTGGCAGGAAGACGAGCAATACACAGCCGAGACCTTTTTGAGTTTTCTCCAAAAGGTTGTTGCTCACTATCCTGCAGGCAAAATCGTCATCGTGTTAGATAATGCTCGCATTCATCATGCCAAGCTGCTCCGGCCGTTTTTGGACGAAATGAAAAGGCGGCTTGAACTTGTTTTCCTGCCCCCTTACAGCCCTCAACTCAATATTGTTGAAGGGCTATGGAAATGGCTGAAGTCCGATGTCATTAACAATGTGTTCTATCACACGGTTGCCGATATTCGCAAGAATGTCCTGCAGTTTATGAACGAGATCATGAAATCTCCATGGTCCATTATTGATCGCCTGTGTATTAGGTTCTAGTTGAATGGTTCAATAGTTCAACTTATATAGATGGAGTGGTAGATAAAATTGTAGGTGGAGGCACCCCATCAAGAGATATTCCAGACTATTATGTAGGAACTATACCATGGTTTACCGTAAAAGATATGGATGGATCCTTCTATATGGGGGAGTCGCAAGAATATATAAATGAAAATGCTATAAAAGATAGCACTACGAATTTAATAGAAGCTAACAACGTAATAATTGCAACAAGGATTGCGTTAGGAAAAGGGTTTGTTAATACTCGAGAAATCACAATAAATCAAGATTTAAAGGCACTTTATTTAAATGAGCATAAAGTAAATAAATGTTACTTCTTATACTGGTATTTGCATAAAAAAGACTTAATTAAGAGTATGGGATCTGGTTCAACAGTAAAAGGCATTCGATTGGAACAACTAAGAGAATTTAAACTACCTGTGCCACCACTTATCGAACAACAAAAAATCGCCGAGATTCTTTCGAAAGTTGATGAGCAGATTGAGAATACAGAAAAACTGATTGAAAAAACAAAAGAGCTTAAAAAAGGGTTAATGCAGAAATTACTGACAAAGGGCATTGGGCATAGAGAATTTAAGAAGACAGAGCTTGGTGAAATTCCTGTTGAGTGGGAAGTAAAGAAAATCGGGGAACTAGCCATGATTGATTATGGTATTTCTGAAGCAGTATCTCAAAATACAGATCATAATATAGGTATACCTATAATTACAGGTGCAAACATTGGTCTTGATGGTAAACTTGATACATCTAAATTGGTTTATATTGAGCGTAAAAACCAAGAGAGATTTAAATTGAATGTAGGTGACCTATTATTTAATTGGGGCTTGCTGAACAATCATTTTTCTAAGGTTTTACAAGGATTTCTGGACTCTAACTCGAAATAAAATGCAAGGAAAATGCGAATTTCTTGCAAAAAATCGTGCACGTGGAGTGAACCAACATGTATCGTAGAACCGAAAGCCAGCTTCAGTTGTTCGAAGATTTCTACTTGCCGTTTGGCGGTAAATTAAATAAGGAGAACCGTTGGGTTCAACTGGCCGCTATCATCCCGTGGTGGCGGGCAGAAGAATTCTACGCGAAGTCGTTCAAGAAATCAATGCGCGGCCAGATCCCCTTGTCTGTTCGTATGGCTTTGGGAGCGCTGTACATTCAGGAACGTATGCAGCTCGATGATCGAGAGACGGTCCAGCAGATCACCGAAAATCCGTACTACCAGTACTTCCTTGGGCTGCCGGCGTTCCAAGATAAGCCTCCGTTCCATCACTCGCTGTTGACCCATTTCCGCAAGCGATTGGGTGCGGATGTCATTGAACGAATCAACGATTGGATTTTGGAAGAGGACGCAGAGCGAAAGAAGCAGGAACAAAACAAGAGCGATCCTCAAGATCCTCCAGGCAGCGGCCATGGCTCTGATGGAACATCCGTTAATGAAGACGGCAAAAGCAAAGAGAAACCATGCAACAAAGGCACCTTGATGCTCGACGCGACCTGCGCACCGGCCGACATCTCGTATCCGACCGATTTGAAATTATTGAACGAGGCGCGGGAAAAACTCGAAGCGATCATCAATGTTCTGCACGAGCCTTTCGTCGGGAAGGCCAAGAAACCGAGAACGTATCGTCAAACCGCCCGCAAACGCTACCTCGAGATCGCCAAGAAACGGCGAACGGGTGCCAAAGCCATCCGGAAAGCGGTTGGCAAACAGCTTCGTTATGTTTCGCGTAATCTTGGCATCATCGAAATGCTGGCAGCGAAAAGCAGCTTGAATCAACTGGGTTCGCAGCAGTATCGGCAATTGCTCGTCATTTCCGAGCTGTATCGTCAACAGCAAGAGATGTACGACAAACGGACACACTCGGTGGAAGATCGAATCGTCAGTCTTTCCCAACCGCATGTACGGCCGATTGTCCGCGGGAAAGTGAATGCTCCCGTCGAGTTTGGAGCAAAGCTGGCGATCAGTCTGGTGGATGGTTACGCTCGGATGGAGAAGCTGTCCTGGGATAACTTCAACGAAAGCATGACACTGAAAGCTTCCGTGGAGTCGTTCGTCCAGCGATATGGGTGTTATCCGGAAGCCATTCTAGCCGACCAAATCTACCGAAACCGGGAGAACCTTCGCTATTGTAAGGAGCACGGCATCCGTCTGAGTGGTCCAAACTTAGGACGTCCGAAGAAAGAAGCGGAACCAGAACGGAACCAGGCCAGACAGGATGCTTCAACGCGTAACGCGATCGAAGGAAAATTCGGAGAAGGCAAACGCTCCTACGGACTGGGGCGTATTCGAGCACGCCTTCGAGAGACAAGCGAAACGGTCATTGCTCTGCAACTGCTTGTTATGAATCTCGAACGCAAGCTGCGCGTTCTCTTTTTGCCGATTTTCAGACTGTTGCTGAATCTGTGCCGTCAGCCTCTGTGGCCTAAAAGGCAATATGTTCAGCAAGCCCTAATTGGAGATCAGGTAGTCAAAATCATGTTGGTAAGACTGCTATTTTTTCATTAGAAGGTGAGTACACGTATGCTTCTTTCATATTACGAATTAGGCTTAATGAGATAGCGGATAAACAGTTTTATTATTACTTAATTAATTTCTACAAAGAAATAGGAGCGTTTCTTAAAGATACATCAATGCAGGTGAATTTTAAATTGAATGCGACAACTTTTAGAGATGTAAAATTCCCTGTCCCTTTACTTCAAGAACAACAAAAAATCGCCGCGATCCTTTCGTCGGTAGACGAACAGATCGAAAGCTACGAACAAGAAAAAGAGAAATACCTTCAACTGAAAAAAGGATTAATGCAACAATTACTAACAGGAAAAATGCGAGTGACGGTGTAAGCCGTCACTCCTTACTGGGAGTGGATTAGACGTGAATCCTGTAGAATATACCGAGGTTGAGCAGCCCTTAATTGAGCAATTGCAAAGCTACGGCTATACCTACATTGAAGGTTCGAAGCTGGAAAACGACCGCATGTCCAAAGCGAGCGTATTGCTGGAGCGGCGCTTGGCAGCTTCGATCCGGAAGCTAAATCCGTGGATCGATGAATCGAACGTAGAGCGGGTTGTGAAGCAGTTCGTATCGTTGCAAGCCGATGATCTGTGGCATGCGAACAAGACCGTATTCGAGTGGTTGTTCGGGCAAGGGATATCGGTCATGCAAGATATCGGAGCGGGCAAGAAAAATCAGACTGTTCGGTTGTTTGATTATGAAGATGTGAACAATAACGATTATATTGTCGTCAATCAACTTGTCATCGAAAATGCCTCCGGCACCATCCGTCCGGATCTGATTGTATATATCAACGGCTTACCGCTTGTACTTATTGAATGCAAGAGCCCCAAATTGCAGACGGACAAGCAATTGCCCGAAGGGGTGCGCCAATTCGAACGCTATATGAAGACGAACGAGAAACTGTTCTGGTATAACCAGATGCTAATCGTAACGAGTCGGGATCGGGCCCGCGTGGGAACGATATTTGCCAAGCCGCAGCATTATGGACTATGGAAAGATCCCTATCCCTACACCTTTGAACAAATTGGAAGCCGCCGAGCGCAGGATGTGCTCGTTTCTGGCATACTGCGCAAAGATTCGGCGCTGGACTTGATGCGCAACTTTATCGTGTTCGATGGCAGGGTGAAGAAGCTGGCCCGCTATCAGCAGTATCGTGCGGTAAATAAGACGATTGAACGCATGATGAACGAGACCAAGCCTTCCCTGCGCGGCGGTGTTGTCTGGCATACGCAAGGTTCCGGCAAATCGTTAACGATGGTGTATTTGGCCATGAAGCTTAGACGGCAAGCTTCCTTGGCTAACCCAATGCTCGTCATTGTAACCGATCGTCAAGACCTGGATGATCAGATTACGAAGACGTTCCAACAAGCTGGATTTCCCAATCCGACGCAAGCAGCATCTGTAGCGGACTTGAAACGGCAACTGGCCAAAGGGCCGGGAGCGACTGTTATGACGCTGATTCAAAAGTTTCAGGGCGATGAGGACAAGACATTTCCGATCATTTCCGAATCCGAGCATATTATCGTCATGACCGATGAATCGCATCGTTCACAATATAAAGGATTGGCGCTTAACATGCGCAAGGCACTGCCGAATGCGACCTTTATTGGATTCACGGGGACGCCGATCGATAAGAAGACCCGATCCACTACCGGAAAGTTTGGTTCCTACATCGATAAGTATACGATCCAGCAAGCAGTTGAGGATGGGGCCACGATACCGATACACTATGAATCGCGTTTGCCGAACCTGCATATGAAGGGCGACACCTTGGATGAACTGTTTGCTCGTACTTTTTTTGAATATGATGACGACGCTAGAGAAAAAATTCAGCAAAAATATGTGAATGACCAGCTTCTATTGACCGCACCGGAGCGAATGAAGGAAATTGCGTTGGATATCGTTCGTCACTTCGAATCGCATATTCTCATAAACGGTTATAAAGCTCAGGTCGTTGCCGTATCCCGCTATGCGGCGGTTGAATACAAAAAGCTGATTGATCAGGTTGCGATGGGGCAATTCGAGACGGCGGTTATTTTTTCGGCGGCGCAAAATGATAAAGGGGATTTACCTAAATACCATATTTCGAAAGATGAAGAGAAGAAGCTGATTGAGCGGTTTAAGAAGCCGTTTGCCGAAGATAAGTTAGCGATGTTGATTGTATGCGATAAACTATTGACCGGATTCGACGCACCGATAGAACAAGTCATGTATTTGGATAAGCCCTTAAAGGAACATAATCTACTGCAAGCGATTGCGCGTACGAATCGGAAGTACGATGCGAATAAAACGTATGGCTTGATTGTCGATTACTTTGGCGTATCTCGCTTTCTGGATGAAGCACTTGAGATTTTTAGTGCTAATGATGTGCAAGGAGCTTTGCAGTCTATTGATGATGAAATGCCGAGATTGGAGCAGCGCCACCGTGCAGCGATGCGTTTCTTTGATGGTTTGAAGCCGAATCAGTGGGAAGAAAGCATTTTGCGGTTAGTGGATGAAGATGTAAGGGCTGATTTCGAGATCGCATACAAACGCTTTGCACAAAGTATGGATAAGGTGATGCCAAGTCCTAAGGTTGAAAAATTCCTGCCTGATCTGAAGCGCTTAGGTTCTATTCGTCAATTAGCAAAATCGCGCTTCTCTATCGATGACGGCATGGATATTTCCGATTGTGGCGAGAAGGTCAAACGGCTCGTATATGACCATATCTATTCCTCAGGCATTGATGCTAGAGATCCTGTATCGATTTTGGACGTGTCCTTTAAAGAAGAATTAGAGAAGAATACACTGCCCGAGACAAAAGCGGCCCAGATGGAGCATGCGATCAAGAAGGAGATTTCTGTTCGTATCGGGGAGGACGAAGTGTTCTATACGTCTTTGAAGAAGAAAGTTGAAGAACTGCTCACGCGGTATAAAGAGCGGCAGCTTACGATTGATGAACTGTTAGAGAGGCTGAATGCTGTTCGTGATGAACTGGTGGAGAAAGCAAGCGGCAAGACGACTAGCGGATTAACCTACTTGCAAGAGCCATATTTCAATAAGTTATACGAGGTATGCGAAGAACGCACAGAGTATGAATTGAAGGAAATTGCGATCGAGGTACAACAGTTCATTGAAGAGCGTGTTACTCCAATCAGCGACTGGACATCCAAGAAGGACTTTAAACGACAGTTGACAGGCGAACTTAAAGTAAGGCTTGTTGTAGAAAGGAATATGAATATCAATGAGGCTTCCATGTTGACAGGTTATTTCACTGCACTTGCTGAAACGCAGTACGGTAAGAAATAATGGAGCCCGGGTACGAAGTTAGAAGTTTATGCATCGAGGATAGTGGAGCAAGAAAATGAGAAGACCAGCCTTTAGCAAAAGCTTTTGGGTTGGTCTTCATTATACGTTCAGGAGAGTACCGTTCAATCGAAGCCATTCTTTTTTCTCTTCATATTCAGAAAGAAGCATGCGGACCGTATCCCAATATTCCTTAGAATGGTTCATGTATTTAAGATGCGCCAATTCGTGAACAAGCACATAATCTACAACTGACGCAGGTGCCAGAAAAATGCGCCAGTTCAATATGATGTTGCCTGCCGGTGTGCAGCTGCCCCACCGTTGTTCCTGATCTCTAATTATGATTGCCTTCGGTTGGTGAGTAAACTTTATCGTGAATTTTTTCATCCGGTCTTTTGCCACTACAAGCCCCCGATGCTTAACCCAATCGATGTATAATGGCAGGATAAGGTCCCGATGCTGGCTTTCGGCAACATCGCGATGAAGCTCGGCACGAAATTGCCCCTGATAGAAGCTTAGCTTAGGTGTTTCGACATCGGCTTTCTTACATACTATCAAGCGGTATTGTCTTCCGAGGTAAGGCAACTTTTCACCGGATACAAATCTTCGTTGGAGACTTGTCTGCTTCATTTCCTCAAAGTTCAGCAATTGAGTGCGAATCCAAGCTCCCTTTCGATATAAGATCTCTTCTATGACTTGATGTTCTGCAGTTTCAGGAGCAATCACTTTAACCCCTTGTTGATTAACGGAGATAGACATGGTCTTGCGTCTGCTGCTCCGCGTCAATTCGTATGGAATAGTGACAGAGCCAAATTGAAATACGTGCCTCATGATTCCTCCCGTAATCGTATTATAGCAGGAAATTGTGGGGGAAATCTTGATGCTTGAAGATAAAATTGTTGTAAGTGAATGGATCATTCCTCTTCCGGTTCAATACCCCAAAATATTTCATGTGATTCAGCATTATTGGCATAGAAGCAGGCATCGACATAGACATGTAGAAGACTATGATCAATTCTGTAGATAAGAATGGCATTGCCGATTAAAGTCCAGAAATAACCGTTGAATTCAAAACCAGGAAAGTCTGAAACACCATAAGCCTTTTCATGTGGAAGATGACGCAGCACATCTTTCGAGCGACGAAAGACATGCATGGGATCGACTTTGTACGGCTGCATGCGAGCTAGGGCCACTCGCGCATAGCTTGTCCACATTACGCGATATTTACGATCGGTCATCAGAGACCTCATCTAACAATTGAGCAAATTCTTCTTCGCTGTCACTGTAAGTTGAGATTCCTTTCTGACGATCATCGCGGGCTTGCTTCAGTTGATAAAGTACACCTGGGTCCTTGAAGATAACGGATGTCAGCTTCTGTTTTTGTTCCTTAGAAAATGGGACGGTGTCAACTTTTTTACTTAGGGTTACATGATATCCGAAGTGATCTTCGATGAAATGTACAAGATCTTCGAGTTCGACGACAGATTTATGTTTAAAATTTTGTTCCAAAGTATCTTTTGGGATGGACATGTTCATCACCTGCCTTCATTTCTATTTTACCACAATGAAATGAGATCCAATAGTTATGCAGTAAGAAGCTGGTTCCCTTGAAGAAGGGGAGGCCAGCTTCTTTTGATAGCGAACGGAAATATTAGACTGTTACATGAACTTCCGCGATACCTTTTTCCCGTCATAGGTGAACAGCACCGTCTTTTCCTCGACCTTCGTCTCGAGGTGGACGGCCTTGCCCCATAGCGTGTAGACATACGGCAGCGTACGTTCGAGATATTTCAGATCGAGCTCGAGCCCTTCATAATGATGCTTCAGGAACAGCTCGCCGTTCCGGTGATAGTCGCCGTCCTCGACGACGAGGTAGGGGAAGCCGCCGTTGACGCGCGAGTAGACGAGCTGATCGCGGATGTTCTCCCATGATTTATCGGTAATTCTCCATTCCGGGCCCTTTTTCTCGAAAATGTACAGGTCCAGCTCTTCCGTCAGTTGTTTCGTTAAGTAATTGCGCAGGAACGATTGGTCGGAGTCGAATTCGCGCACCTCGAAAATTTTGGCGCGGCCCTGCCCCGGCTCGCGGCCGAACCGCTCTCGCTCCTCCTGCGTCGGGTTATCCCACCGCTTCTCGATGTCCTCGAATATTTTTACGCCCAAATAATAGGGATTCAGGCTGTGGCGCGACGGCTGCACGACCGAAGCGTTCAGCTTCGCGTACTCGAGCGTCTCCTCCGGTGTCAGATCCAGCTCCCGCAGGATGCGCTGATGCCAATACGAGGCCCAGCCCTCGTTCATGATTTTGGTCTCCATCTGCGGCCAGAAATAAAGCATCTCATCGCGCAGCATCGTCATGATGTCGCGCTGCCAATCCTCCAGCACCGGAGAGAATTCCTGGATGAACCAGACGATGTCCTTCTCCGGCTCCGGCGGGAAGCGGCGGTCGGCCATCTCCGATCGGGATGAGGCGGAGCGCATCGCCGCCTTCATTTCCTCGAGCGCCCACAGATCGTCGTACGCCCCCGGCGGTCCGGGCGGCTTCCCTTCGCGCTGCTCGCGCATTTTCAGCTCCATATAGCGCTGCTTGTCGAGCGTCCGCGGCCGCACGATCTGCGGATCGATATGCTCCTGGATGGCGAGCACGGCATCGATGAAGCTCTCCACCGCCTGCGCCCCGTATTCCAGCTCATACTGCATGACGCGCTCGGCCGTCGCCGACATGCTCTCGACCATATTGCGGTTCGAGGCGGAAAAGCGGGCATTGTTCTTGAAAAAATCGCAATGCGCCAGCACATGCGCGACGATCAGCTTGTTCTGAATGAGCGAGTTGCCCTCGAGCAGGAAGGCATAGCACGGGTTGGAGTTAATGACGAGCTCGTAGATTTTGCTCAACCCGAAGTCGTACTGCATCTTCATTTTATGAAAAGTCTTATCGAATCATAATAAATATGAAAAACAATTTATAAAAAATTCAATTCAATAATCGGATCCTTATCCTTTTGTAATGTAACAGATTTAATGACTTTTCGAATGGCGGTTTTTTGTTCGTCCTCTGTTAGGTAATCCCATGCCATGCCAACATTTTTTATAATGTTGAATAAATCATCGTTACTTCTATTCACCGGCTTTGAAACCAATATATCCTCTATACTGTTTTCAATAGATTCCCGTTGTTCTTCAAGCGTCCTTATTCTACCACTTACTGAGGAGGCTTTTATTTCTCCTTCTTGTATGGCCTCATAAAGATTATCCAGACTTGATGTAATTTTTTTTAATTTTTCTTCCAGCGAAAACAGTGCTGACTCCGAATTGTCATCGACCTTTAATGTTTGTTGGGCTTCTTTGAATTCATCGGGGTAAAGCGTTATCGTTTTCAACTGATCAATCACATATTTTTCAACATTCTTCCTCGATTTATATCCCAACGAGCAGTTATTGCTTCTTTCTTTTTTTCGTACATGTTGATTTCTACAAGCGTACAAATGGTATTCATATACCTTCCCATACCTTTTTGTTATCCGTTTTACGTGAACGACATTCTCCCCACACACACCGCATTTCAGTAAACCAGTAAGTAGGTATTCGCCTTTTGGAGTAGCGCCTTCTTCTCGGTTATGTATTTCCCTTTGAACATCTTCCCATGTTTTTAAATCGATAATAGGTTCGTGGTTCCCCTTAATCCAGGTTCCGCCATCGTTTAATTCGCCAATATATATTCTCCTGACTAGAATATCCCTAATAACTGCATGGTCTATTACTCGACTGTTGCAACGCGACCGTGCCCATTCAGCTATAGAAAGACGTGATGCACCATCCTTGTATTTATCAAAGATTGATTTAATTAGGAGTGCCTCATCAGGTACAATAATCAATTGCTCTTTTTCTTTGTCCCAGTAATAACCTAATGGTTCTCTGCCCCCGTACCATTTTCCCATACGGATTCTTTGCCTCCTTCCCGCTGTGGTTCTTTCTACAATCATATCGCGTTCTAATTGAGCGAACACGGCCAAGACACCAATCATAGCTTTTCCAAATGGCGTTGTCGTTTCGAAAGGCTGAGTGGCTGATTTGAAGCCAACATTATTCCTTTCAAATATTTCTTCCAGGATATACAGTACGTCCCGTTGCCTTCTGCTTAGTCGATCCAGTTTATATACAACAACAAGATTGATTTTCTGGTTCTCTATGTGTCTGACTAGCCTGTTGAGGGCTGGTCTATCCATGTTTGTGCCTGTGTATCCGTCGTCTATGTATAATTTATACTCTTCCCACCCTTGAGATTTACAATACGCAATCATTTTTTCTTTTTGTGCATCAATTGAAAAACCGTGTTGAGCCTGTTCTTCGGTAGATACACGAATGTAAATGCCAACAACCATATCATTCACCTCTACATATCGAAAAGAACTTTCTTGAGCTTTCCAATAATTTTAAAAGAACAAGTTTCATCATTGCCAAAGACGGGGCTATAGTTCGGATTTTCGGAATGTAGTACCACGATCCCGCCGTTTTTGAAAACACGTTTCAAAACAATTTCCCCGCTTAAAAGAATAGCAGCTATTTCTCCTTCTTCAACATCATCTTGGGCATGTATTAAGAGTAGGTCGCCGTCATGAATTCGAGCATTCACCATGCCATCTCCATTTGCTCGAATATAAAAATACTCGCCACCTGATACCCATGTAAGTGGTGTTGCTTCAAACCTTTCCACATTTTCAAGGGAAACTATTTCGTCGGTAATTGGGGAACTCTTAATCAAAGGAACCATTGCAACTTCTGAGACACCCATGTAGCTCCGGCCATTAGCTTCTTCAAAGAGTTTGCTTTTTGGAATGTTGAAATGAGACGAGATATTTTCGATCACGCCTGCCCTCGGCAATTTTTTAGCCTTCTCCCAATCCGATACAGTTGATACACCAACACCTAACAATTCGGCTAATTCACCTTGCGTCATGTTCCTCTGTTTTCTCAAAGTATGAATGTTTTTGGCGAATATTTCTTTAAGTTTGCTGTCCGTCACAATCCGCACCTCGTTTTTTTATTTACCTATTATTATACCGCTTTAAACGAAAAATACAACGCCAAAAACGAAAAAATATTCGCTTTAAACGAAAATTAATGCTTGCAATTCCGCTTAAAGCGTAATACAATGTGAATCAAGGAGGTGATACGAACATGAGTGCTATTCCTGAGCGAATGAAAGACACGTTACGATCGCTACGAATTAAATTCGGTTACTCCCAGGAAGAAGCTGCGGCACTTTTGAATATAAGCAAAAGAACCTTACAGCTTTGGGAAAAGGACTCTGGAAACATCTCTTATAGCAAGGTTGAGATGATCGAGCATGTATACAGAACCCCGCGAGACCATATTTTTTTTGGTAAGGAATCCGCTTTTAGCGAAATTATGAAACGACTAGTAATTTAGAGGGTCGTCCCATATTCGCATAAACATATCTATATTTTAGGGAGGGGTGATTATGGACAGAAAACGTTTCCCGCCTGATGTCGAAGAGTATCTGCATAGAGTTTGCTTAAATGCGGTACTTCGAGCAATCGAAAACGGGACTTATAAACAGCCACAAGATAATCAAGATAATACTGAAGTTGAATTATTGAAAGCGGGCAACTCTTAAGAGTTGCTTTGAGGGACAAGCCCTATATATAACAGCATGAGCCAATCGAAGTGAATATGAGCATACTTACTCTTAAATAAATCACAAGGAGTGAGTATGGATGGATAAACGGAAATTCGAAGAAAAAAGAAGCACAACATTCAACAATGGTGTATGGAAAAACAAATTATCCAATGAGGCAAGAGAAAGACTTGAGTGGTTTATAGTCAGATTCCTACTCAAACAGCAAAGAAGGGAAATGAAAGGAGATGAAACAGATTGAACAAAACGGTGGACGTTGAGAAAGTAGCGAACGAGATATTAGAAGTCTTGAACAGAAACAATATTTCTTACGATGCCATGGAGTATGTATTTGAGTGTACCAAAAAAGTAGCACACTCAAATACGGTTGCTTATCCTTCGTTGCTTTCGAGGAATGCTAACCCTTCCGCTGCTGAATTAGCTACGGCGGTAGATGTTGAAAAAATAATAGAGGAAATCAATAGCAGACTATCCGCTATCATTCCTCCTCCTGAAGCTTTTTATGGTACTCATCAATCACGAGAGTAGCGACTATTGCTGCGGCTTTTCCAACCGTTGCTGCGAGTCCATCATCGTCGGGTAAGGTATCTGCGAACCGTTTTAAGGCATTGTTTTGAATTTGAGCAAGATCAGAAGAACTTAACTTTTTCATATCTGACGTCTCCTTTCTTGATAGATTGATAAGCCTAGACAACTTTCATTCTATAGAGAAAAGGTGGAGATATCCAGACAATTATAAGAAAGGAGCTGAACCAGCATGAACGTCCGAGTAGAGAACTGGAACGGTTACGATATCCGCTTTGTAGAGAAGGAACCTAATGACTGGTGGGCGGTAGCCAGCGATGTAGCCAAAGCATTAGGTTACCGGGATGCTTACAATTTAACCCGGTTGGTTGATAGTGACGAAAAGGATACTCACTTACTGAGTACCCATGGCGGCGAGCAATATGTATCGATCATATCCGAAACAGGAATGTACGAAGCAGTTTTTAATAGTAAGCGCAGCGAAGCCAAGGACTTCAAACGATGGGTGAAGCAATTGATTAAAACCCTTCGCCAATCCACAGGACTAGAAGGCTTCCAGGTATTCCGCATGCTCGACAAGGAGCATCAACGAGAAGCAATGCGTAATCTAAGCAGCTCATTGCGTCAGCCAGTCCGTAGGGATTTTATCAAAGCCAACACCATAGCGGATAAGGCGGTATCGTCCAAGTTCGGTCATCCGAAGATGCTCAAGAAAGGGCAGATGACTCCCGACATGTTGGTAGCTCGGCAGCCGATCTTAGAGGATACGGTGAGTTTAATGTCCATGGTGGATCACTTCAAACTTGATTTATCGGTAAGCAAGACGATTTATGAAAAGCACGCTCAGTAGAGAGGAGATAAAACAGCATGAACCAATTAACGGAACAACGTGTAAGGGAGATTTTAGCGGAGGAACTTCAGAAAAAGGACTCCATTGAGAAAATAACAGCGAGTATCGATCGAGTTGAAAATGTTCTGAATGTTTGCTTGGAAAGCTTAGAAGAGCAGGTTGCGAAATATAGTACAAATCCGGACTTCAACATGACAGTACTCACAACGAGAGTAGCCGAGGTTGCAGCTCAGCTACTCAAATTGCAAGCATTCCGTTACATGATTATAAGTCGCCATGAACATCGTGGACAGTAACTAATTGTCTTGAGTAATCGAGCTTGATTCGCTCAAATTCTTTCACAACAGACATCGCCCTTAATTCAGAGATTTTGAATTCCATATTTTCATTCGAGAATTCTTCTTCACTGAATCTCTTTTCAAAAACGAGATTAAATGATGAGCAGCAATATACAAGTTTCACTCGAAATTCTGGCTGTTCTTGCTTTGGCTCTCCATTAGGGAATGAAACTGATGGGCCAACCTTTTCTTTTGAATATAGAGTGATTGCCCAATCATCCTTATGGTTTTTGCTTGAATGAACTAATTCTATAAACTCTTTAAATTCACTAGCTTTTATCATCATGAGATTTACGCCTCCCTTCTACATAGAGTGACAAGCTGGACACTTTCATTCTACAGATGGGGGAGAACGATATCCAGACAATTACAGGAAAGGGGAAAGGATATGAACCAATTACAAGTGTTCCAGTATGTAGGTAATGAAGTCAGAACAGTAATCAAGGATGGGTCACCATGGTTTGTTTTGAAGGATGTTGTCCAAGTGTTGGGATTAAGCAACAGCCGCATGGTCAAGGAGCGGTTAGGAGATGACGTAAGTTCAACTTACCCCATCCCAGATTCCCTAGGGAGAGAACAAGAAACAACAATCATTAACGAAGACGGCCTTTACGATGTGATATTGGAGAGCCGCAAGCCAGAAGCCCGAGCATTCCGGAAGTGGATTACGGGGGATGTGCTGCCGACAATCCGCAAAACAGGTTCATACTCTGTGACGGTTCCATCTTATATGATCGATGACCCAATCAAACGGGCAGAACAATGGATTACCGAGCAGCGAGAGAAGCAAGCATTAGAAACCAAGTCCTTGATGCTGGAACAGCGCGTGGCAGAGTATGAACCAAAGATAAGCTACCTTGACCGCATATTACAGTCAAAAGGCACTGTGACGATTACGCAGATTGCCAAGGACTACGGAATGAGCGGACAGGCACTGAATCTAATCCTTCATGAAGAGAAAGTACAGTACAAGCAGAACAAGCAATGGCTCTTGTACCGCCAGCATCATGATAAAGGATACACCAAGTCTGAAACGATCGACATCACCCGGAGTAATGGCGATCCAGACGTAACAATGAACACGCGGTGGACTCAAAAAGGACGGTTGTTCATTCATGAATTGCTGCAGCGGCGGGGAATTGTTCCTTTGATGGATCGCGAGCCAAGAAAGAAAGGAGAATCGGCATGAAAGTAGATTTGAATCCAGTTATTTGGGACGAAGTGATTGATATCTGTATCGACATTGAGAAAGGTTACATTGACCATGTTGACGGTGCATCAAAAATTCAGGAAGTCGTTGAAAAGTATTTGAACGAAAATACTGAGGCCAATTAAGAAAGGGGATATGAACATGGATGGATTATCAGTGAAAGTGAAAATCGAAGGTTTGGAAAGATTGAAGAAGGCTATCGAATCACTTGAAGCAGCAGTTGAAGAATATGAAGATGCTGTAGCAATGGTTAGCGTAAAAAAAGAAGCTACCGTGATCGTGGTAGCTCCTACTTTCAAAGGTGATGTTGAGGATTTAAAAGTTACTCTCCAAAAGAAATACCAACAATCTGATCTGTGTAAAGAGTCATGTGATTGTAGCTGAATATATTCTCTGGATTAGAGAACATCATGACTTCCACGTTTTTTAAGTTGATAACCTTGAAAATATTGGAGAACGCAGCAGATTCGACGGGTGCCCCCGATTCATCACCACTTAATTCTTTGATGATTGAATTGGTAATTGTACGCATGAAAGTTTTAAGAAATATTTCTGTTCTTGTCTCTGACTCATCGACTCCATCAGATAAAGCGTCTACCACGTTTCCAGTTATCTGAGCAGAATGAGTTAGGAACATCACCTTAGTATCAGGGCCGAATTGCACTTCTTTACCTGATTTTAAGCTTTCTACAGTATCGGCATAACGTGTAATGTGATAGCTCTTAAAGTCGACTTTATCAATTGCGGTTTTAGGTATTGTCATAGTTTCACCTCCCTTCAAAAGTGTCTGGATAACTCTATTGTATAGGGAAATAGAACCATATAAAAGCCAAATATAGGAAAGGTGGATGACAAATGAGTAAACGAAGCGTAGGTAAGAAGACAGTTGTTAGCCTGCTTGGTGTGATTGTGGCGATTCTCGTAAGTCATTCGGAGTATTGGGTCAACTTGAAAGATTCTATTGTTGATCAGTGGCAGAAGGCGGCAGTAAGAATGGACAAGCTGCTGACAGTAGGACATAGAAAACGCGGAGATGTGGGGGTGCTGGTATGACTTTAGAACAACTTGCAGAAATCTGGGGTGAGAGAAGCCCAATGCAACAAGCAATTATTCGCAAGCAAATTGAACGGAGGGAAGCAAAATGTCCAAAGAAAGTCACTGGATTTCGGCAGCATGTGATGCAGATCGTAATGCTTGCCAATTATCTCGGTATCTAGTGTTTGGAACAATCGGCGGGGCACAGGCTTGGTATGAAGCGTTGAACGAGGAGGACACGCAATCATGACCATTGAGCAACGGGCACAAATCGAACGTGCATACGAAGAATACATGCCACTTTACAATCGCTTTTTGGAAGAGCGAAATCCGGAAATCAGACAGCAATTGAGTGCCCAAATGGACGAGCTCGGCCGGAAGTATGGATTTGATGGTGGTGTAGGAAGATGAGGCCAACATGTGGATGCGGAAAGCCGGCAGAATACCTTTGCTACGAAGAAGAACAGCCGCATTGCGAGGCCTGTATGAAAGAAGCTATAGAATGTTCGGTCTATATCATGGTGAGAAAACCACTAGATTGGGGGAATTGGGAGAATGGAAGAACTTCGAAAGGCTATATGCCTGCTAGCGAAGTTGCAAAATAACACCACTGGAGCATCAACGGCTGCTGCACTCTCAGATATAGCTTGGTTCTTGCAACACGACTTAACAGAACTCATCGATCTTTTGCTACAAGCAGAAAGCGAAATGGCCGCGGTGGGGGCCGCGACCAATTCAACACAGTAATAAAAATAGTTACGTGCATTATATCACAAATTCTGGAGGAATCAATAGATGAGTTTCGATGATAATCAGCAAATGGATTATGCCAATTACATGATGCCGACTGAGCCGCCACCATTGCCTTCAGTAACGGCGCAGCTGGCGAATACACGCCAAACAGAAGAGGTTAAGGCTGCTATTTTCATGGCAAAACAATTCCCTAGGGATCAGCAATTATCATTCAATCGTATCATGCAAGCTTGCCAGCGTAAGAAGCTGGCGGAAGAGGCGGAATATGAATTTCCAAAGGGCGGCAGCAAAGTAAGTGGCCCATCTATCAGGCTTGCTGAAGTTCTGGCGCAGAACTGGGGCAATATCGACTATGGGTTAATAGAGCTCGAGCAGCGGCAAGGGGAATCCAAGGTCATGGCCTACGCATGGGATATTGAAACGAATACTCGGCGTCAGATGACATTCACGGCACGCCACGAACGCAAGAAAAAGGGAAACATTGATAAGTTGAATGATCCTCGTGACATTTATGAGCTAGTTGCTAACCTTGGAGCGCGGCGCATGCGTGCCTGCATCCTAGGTGTGATTCCTGGTGACATCGTTGATGCAGCACTTGACCAATGTAAAAAGACTCTTGTCAGTGGATATACGGAACCTTTGGCGGATCGTCTTCGCAAGGCATTCCAGCAGTTCCAAGAAAAATACGGTGTCAGCAAAGAGATGTTGGAAGAATACATTGGCTGCAACCAAGAGGCTTTCACAGAGAACGACTATCTTCGAATAGGTAACGTGTGGAAGGCGCTGCGTGACGGTATGGCGAAGCGAGAGGACTATTTCACGGTCAAGCCAATTGCGCTGCCTACGAAGGCAGAAGAGGAATTCTTGAAGCAACAAGAGTCCGCAGTAAAGAAAGGTAAGGCGGCGGAAGAGTCTGGCGGTGAGGATAATGCTGCAACTGAACAGCAATAACTACTATTCTGCTGAAGCTAATTGGGAGTATATGAGCAACAGCCAGTATAAAGACTTCCGGACGTGTGAGGCAATGGCAATGGCGAAGTTAGGAGGCTGGCAGGAGCCGCCTTCTGACGCTCTCCTAGTCGGTTCTTATGTACATGCCTATTTTGAAGGGGCGAAAGCATTAGAGGAATTCAAAACAGCTACGCCGAGCATCATTTCGACACGGGGGCAGTCAAAAGGACAGCTAAAAAGCCAGTTTAAAGAGGCAGAAGCTATGATTGCCGCCTTAGAGAACGATCCAATGTGTATGTTCCTACTACAAGGTCAGAAGGAAGTAATTATGTCTGCGGAGTTCGCTGGCACACGTTGGAAGATCAAGATTGATAACTATGAGCCTAACAATTTTAGATTCAGCGATATTAAGACTGTTCAATCGATAACCAAGGAAGTATGGGACCCTGCAGGCGGATATGTCTCATTCGTTGAAGCACAGGGATACGTAACGCAGATGTCTTTATATGCAGAGGTAGAACGGCGTAGGTTAGGCCGAGATGGATGGATAGAGCCGTACATCATAGCAGTGTCTAAGGAAGACCCACCAGACAAAGCAGTTATTAGCATCAATGCTTATGACATTCAACGGGCACTGGATGAAATAGAGCGATACATGCCGCGGATACTGGATGTGAAGTTTGGAGGGGCAGAGCCGCAACGGTGTGAGAAATGCCGCTATTGCCGCGAGACCAAGACACTTAAACATATCATTCACTTTTCGGAGTTGGTGGCAAGATGACACTACCATTTAATCCGGTTCCGAAACCGGGCAAGAGTAAGCGAATGAAGTTGACGCAGAAGCAGATGGGCGATATAAGCCCGTCTGTGGATGCGGAACTAAAGGAACGGAGCAAGGGCATATGTGAAATTTGTGAGAAGGCATGGGCAACAGAGAGGGCGCACCTGACCGGACGGAAACAGCTTGATTGGAAAACCAAGGTTACGGATCTGCTGCATCTTTGCACAGACTGTCACCGGTGGCTGGACGGCACACAAGAAGGCATACGGTTCAGACGATTGGTAGCGCACATAATCAATACGGTATTAGGGAGAAGGTGAAATACATGCGGGGTCAGATTAGTCCTAAACGACAAGCAATTTTTGAGTTTATTAAAGAACATGTACTTGCAAAAGGGTATCCACCAACAGTGCGAGAGATTGGGCAAAAGGTGGGACTTGCATCCACAAGCACAGTGCAACGTCATATTGATGCCTTAGAAGCACAAGGGAAGATCAGACGCAAGCCAAACAGTCCTCGAACAATAGAAATTATTTTATAAGCAGGTGGGTGGTATGCAAGGCTGGATAAAACTTCATAGAAAGATCCGATACAATGCCATTTTTAACAATCATCAATTGTATCGGCTATGGACAATCTGCTTGCTTACGGCAACCCATAAACGGCGCGAGCAGATTGTCGGGAATCAGACAGTTTTGCTCGAGCCAGGACAATTTGTAACCGGTAGATTTGAGCTTCATTCGGAGTATAACAGCGGTCTAAAGAAGAAGGATCAAGTTTCAGAATATACCGTTTGGAGATGGCTGATGTCGCTCGAAAAAGGCGGATTTTTGAGCATCAAAACGAGCAACAAATTTAGCGTCGTAACCATTGATAACTGGGCACTTTATCAAGGTTCAGACAACGATGATGAGCAACAAAACGAGCAGCAAGTGAGCAACAAACGAGCAACAAATGAGCAACAAATGAGCACAAACAAGAATGTAAAGAATAAAGAGAATGAAAAGAATGATGAGAAAGATAGTTGTTGTTCGGATGATATCGAATCAATCTTTGGACTGAATGAAAAACAGGATCCCGTTCCTGATACTTCAGATACGGACTCTGAACCAATGATTTCAGTTCACGAATATCGACAGAAGGTTGCTTATAAGTATCTTAGTCGCAGAGGCAAAGGCTTCTACCTTACGAAGATAGACGAGGATGAGGTAGATAGTTACATTGTCGAACGCATACCGTTACGAGTAGTGCTGCAAGGCATAGATTATTCCTTTGACAACTTCAAGCCAAAGCACAACCGCGATGAGATTAAAAGCTTGAAATACTGTTCCCCAGTCATATTTTCTCTTTACGCCCAGCAAGGTACCGTTCCCGCTGCAGAGGCGTCGGGTGCCGTCCCGGAGGTGGATGCCGTTCCGCCCGGAGAGAAAGGCAAGGAGAACGTAATAGATTTGCTTGAGCAACTCAAGAAAATGCGAGGTGATACCGGTTGAAAGATATGGGCGCGGTCTTAGGTGAAGCTAAGGTAATCCCGCCGAATTACAAAGAACGTCTGGCGCGTATGGAAGCAGAACTTGAGCATCACCCGGATATAGTTGCGCTCAAGGAAAAGTTTCCTGATTGCGACCTAAAGAAGAGCAAGAAAAGCGAGCTATATAACTATACCCGTAATTGTGATAATTGCCGGGCTTGTACGGGGCTGGATACCTGCCAAAACGAGTTTCCTGGGCATAGGTTGGTGCCAGATTCGGATCCGCCGTACCTGGAACTGCTCAACTTCCGGCTGCTGCCGTGCCATTTACAACAGGCTTTAAACAAGCAGCAGAAAATAAAACACATGATTAAAAGCCATCATATGCCAGCATCAATAACAGAATCATCGTTTGAACAATTGGACGTCGATCCGCAGCGGCAGGCAGCCATAACAGAATGTATGAAATACTGCTTGGATTTTAAAGAGGGTGAAACGGTCAAAGGCCTGTATCTTTACGGGGGCATGGGGATCGGGAAAACGAAAATCATTGGAGCAGTCGCCCATGAGTTGGCTAACCGTAGTGTAGCGGTCGCAATGGTGTATGTCCCGGATTTTCTGGAAGAAGTGAAAGGTGCTATATCGACCAATACAGTCAGCGAGAAGTTGGATGCAATACGAGATGTGGATGTACTGATACTGGACGACATTGGGGCCGAGCCGTTGACGACTTGGACAAGGGATGAAGTGTTAGGGCCAGTACTGCAGCGGCGTATGGAGCAAAAGCCTACGCTATATACTTCGAACCTCACAATGACCGAGCTGGAAAGGCACCTTAGCAACGTGAAGGACTTCGACAAGATGGAACCGCAGCAGCACAAGAAGAAGGCGGCACGGATTATGGAACGGATCGAACCGTGGGTAAAGTTGATTCATGTAAACGGACGGAATAGGAGGAGAAATCCATGAAAACTTGCACTATTTGCGGCGGTAGTAAGGTGGTTATCAAGCGCATAGGGGCAATGACGCAGTTCGGACCGTGCCCCAATTGCAAAGAGGGTTCGAGATGATAGACGGATTCGCGTACAAGTCAGGAAAGAAGCCTGTGCCTCGCAGAGATCCCGAGAGGGACGACAGAGACCGGAAGGCGAGTGACGTTGTAGAGCGGCAAATGACGCCAGAGGAACGGGAGCGGATGGAAAAGATCGGCCCATACCGGGATCGCGATGGTCAGAAGCGCCGGCCCAGCCCGTATCCGGGAAGGTGGTAGAGATGGCATATATCGCATGTGACGACATGGATTTTATGTGGGAACAAAGGGATCTTGAAGTATTCCGGCAGATGTGGAAAGAAGGCTTTTGTGTAACGGATATTGCCCGTGCGTTCGCCCGGGATGCAGACGAAATAGGGCTATTGGTAATGGACCAGAAACGGAAAGGACATATCAGAAACCGCCCAGGAGGAGCATTAGGGAGGAGGATGCCAGATGGAATACGGTAACCGCGGTATGGCGTTTGAAGAGTTAATTGAATATTCTAATCGGTTGTATGAGAGTCAGGGGCTTGCTGTAATCAACAAGCGGCCGACTCCGGTCAAGGTAACCCGCAGCCAGGGGAGCCGGGTAATATCAGGGTTTTTCGAAAAGCAATCAACGGTTGACTTTGACGGCGTATATCGAGGGCGGGCGATAGTGTTCGAGGCGAAATCTACCAAAAATCCTACTAGATTTGACTTGTGCAAGCTTCCCGATCATCAATACGAACATTTGGAAAAGTGTCATAAGAATGGGGCCGTAGCCTTTGTACTTGTCAGTTTTGAAAAACAGAAGAAAGAATATCTACTCCCATACACGGCGCTACGGCCATACTGGACGGAATACAAGAAGCCTGTCGGCAAGCGTAGCATGAGTATTTTGGATTTCGACGTCCATGCGTATGAGGTGGATGCAGGGCGGGTGCCGCTGGATTACCTTGCAGTTGTGGATCAAGTGTGGGAAACATCAATACAGCGTGAGGCGAACGGAACGACCTATTCTAGCGATTATAAAATTAATCTAGTGTAAATCATCATCCAGACATCAAAGAGGCTCTACGAGGCCGTAGAGCGCGCATACGCACATGCATCGAATCGAACATATATTCGTGAAAAGGTGGGGTATTGAATGAGTCGGATAAAAGTAAATGTTCAAAACGGAGCAGCCAGCGGACAGATTGAAATGGAGGACGCGAGCCATGAGCACAAGTCGGCCCTGATTCGCGGGTTCATGCGAATATTCAGCAGCCTAGTGCCAGGGCGAGCGGCCGGGGGAGCGGAGCCAACAACATCAAAGGCGAAGGCAGTCCGGCGGGAACCTGATGTTCTGCTGCAAAAGGCAGAGGCGAAGCCGAGGACAGCGCCGGTTCTAAGGAGCGAACCACAAGAGCCGGCCGGGGATTCGATAGAAGTCAGCAAGCCGCCTCTGCTTCATTCGGAACGCACGCTTAGTGTTTCGATTGGGGAAGCTGTAGCGGCTCCAGCAGACGAGCCAGAATGGTGGAAGACCGGGATCAAGTATAAGAACGGGGTGCCGCACTACCGCTGCCGGTACTGGTGTAAAAATCCGAATTGCCGGGATAAGGGAAGTGATTATATCCGTGGGGGCGAGATAGAGATCCGCTGTCGCAAGTGCGGTCAAAAATTGGCTGTACGGCTTGCTACGGGCGAATATCAGGATATTAAGACGCTGCTCCCGGAGCGGGATCAATGGGGGAACTTCTATATTGCTGATCGCCTAGTGAATGGATAAATTACTCACCACAATTTTGTGGGCAGTGGCGGGGAGGGTTATATTTCGCCCTCCTTGTCAAAAACGACGTGAATTATTCCTGAAATATTCTTGAGTCAAAAGGACGGAGGGAAAGCCAATGGCTAGGGTAGTAGTACCGAAGCAATATAAATGCACACACTGCGGATTTATCAGCAATAAAACCAAGTCGATCAAATTACCAGGGATCACATTTGCAGTTTGTTTTAAGTGTCGGGGCCGATTGACAGAAAACCCAGAGTGGCGGGAGTGGTACCGTGAGTATCACGAACGCGAACGGATAAAGAGGCAACAAGCCGTTGAACCAAAAGAGTGCGAAGGATGCGGAGAGAAGCGGCCGGCAGAAGAAATGAAATCCTTAGAAGGTTTGGACCTGTGCGATCATTGTCAAAAGATGGAGCAGAAAAGTAAACAGTTCGCCTCGTTGGAGGAAGAAGAAGGCCGCATAACTGATGAAATCATGGAACTTGAATCGGACTTGAATTGGGCACAAGAACGAGTGGATGAGATAAAGGCCAGAATCACGGAGGCCCGAAAGAGATACGATGAGAACGAGCTTAGAATGACGAATTTTGATTGGGCTATTGAGGGGAAGGGTGAATAAGATGGGCGCAACAGGAGAGTTAAATTTAGTGCGGATGAGCGGTGAAATGCGGTTTTCCTCGATGACGGATAAGGTCGCACTTGATGATTTGCAATACTCTGCTTTGAAGATGTCCGCTTGGCTACAAATGCTGAACAACGGCATGAAACCAGTCTCGTGGGCGAAACCCAACCGCAGAGGCACCCGCGTTAAATGGGAGTCAATCAATAGTCGTGAAGAAGAAAATTGGTCATTTGATGAATTGGAAGGCTTCGTGAATGCGATTAAAAAGCGATTCGGGGCCGACATAGAGTTGATACGGGAGGAAGTGAAACGGACATGAAAGTAGAGTTTGATTTTAATCTTCTCCGTTGGATCATCGGATACTGGATGCTTGGGTTCGGCGCAAGACGACAACATGCATTTTATATTGGCCCGTTCGCTTTATGCCTTACCGCAGGAGGTACAGGGGATGAGTAATGGACCTGTCTATAAGAATAGTGAAGTTATCGGCAATTACTCAGACTATTGGTTGCTGGCTATAAAGCAGATGAAGGAACATGGAGCTATAGATACACAACAACAAAGATCGCTGAACAGGAAGGTAAAGAACTGGTGGTATGACAAGATGAAAGAATTGGAGGGCCTAAGGGATGTATGAATGGTTGAAGTGGCCTTTGATTATTCTGGCCATTGCATTCCTGACGAATGGATTCAACTTCGTAACAATCAATAAACATTACCATGGGAAGGAAGAGGATAAATGAACGAGATGAAAAATGATCGTGTCATTACGTCCGCCATTCCAGAAATGGGACATGGCCCGATCACATACGAGACTCAAGAAGGCGGGACAAAGCAGTTACGTGACAATGTTTCTCGCCTGTGGTGTGCATGCGGCAAACCTGCAACAAAGTATACGTTTGGGAACCAGTCTCCGCATGATTTTCAATGCATGGAATGTGCGGGCGGAGAGGAGATAAAGATTAAAAGTGGGCCGAATAGGGAGCGGGAAGGAACGGAAAAGGGGAGCATGGGACAACTCGCTATGTTCACTCTTGATGAAAATGAGACTTGGAGAAGAGTAGAGGAACGGTTGGAGTCGGCAATGCTCTATAAGCGGTTTGGCTTTATTCGTCGCGAGGCCAAGGTAACGGCCACATACAGCGACATGCCGCGAAGCAACACCAATGTAACAAGCGACCAGACAGGCGACCTATCCACATACAACGTAGACCGGGAGGAAAAGCTGCAGCGGGAGTACGAGCAAGTTATGCGGGCCGTAGGGCAGTTGTCAGACACACAACGTGAAATCATAGAACAGCGTTATCTGACCGATGAGGGAGTAACGGACATTAACGTATATGTCGAAATGGGAATGCCAGAGCGGAGCTATTACCTCGCCAAGTCCAAAGCAATGCACCGGCTTGCTTTCGCGCTTCGGTTGGAAGTCTATAAGGAGCCGTAAAAAATCATTGCAGACTTTTTGCAGATATTTTGCAGATATCTTGCAGTTCATTAGGAGAAAAAGCCTGTATGATTGTATTATGGCAGTAGCGTAAAGGCGCTGCCCGTGCGGACGTGCGCGAGGTTAAAACAAGGGTGCCCAAATTGATGATGTCCATTAAACGGACAGCATCTTTTGAAGGAGCTTTGTTCTCGGAGTCCGCCGGGCCGTGTACTCATAGTATGCGGTATGCAAAGGCTGGCCGACTGAGCCCCCATAATCAGCGGTGATCAGTAAGCCCTACATTATCGAGCCACAACAAAGAGGCCGCAGCGGAAACGCCGATATGTAGGCATGGAAGGGATAACCTAATCCGTCAATCTGACGGTTGTGGAAGGATTGGGCAATCCTGGTCGGTATGTACCCGCTCTGGTGGTTGCTTGATGGAGCGGGATATGCCTCAAATCAAAGTGCTAACTCTTTCATTCTTGGTTATACTGATACTATCTAGTAATCAGAGGTGAGATCATGCCGGGGATGACAGAGCAAGAGCTAATGGCACGCTATAAAGACCATGTAACAAATAAGGAGTACACGTTGGCCATTTCTAAAGATGGGGAGCCTTGCGAGATTGCAGGCAAGATTATAGAGGATCTAATCAATGTGGACGGCGCTCTAATGGCTGTAACCAGCATGGGATTATTTCAACTAATTCCGGATGAAGAAATGACAATGATGTACGTGAGGAATGATCCTAGATTCGTTGCGGTGTCAGATGAAATAATAGTAAATCTCGGAAACGTAACTAAGGTTGAAAGTGACTCAAGACGTATCTGGATGCACGACCAATCAGTCGTTGGTGATGAGTCGTACTGGACAGACTTCATAAGCAAATACGACTTGTTCCAGCAAGGGAAAGTAAGCGGCTGAATATAGTAATGAATTAAGCACCTGAGAGGGTGTTTTTTTTTGTTGCAATCAAAAGGACTCCTCATTAAGAGAAGTCCTTAACACCAAGTTTCTCCTTCAATGCATCTTGAAGTGTCTGGGAGAAGTTGATCCCTTCCTCGGCAGCAGCATCGTTTAGCCATTTTGGAATTGTGAGTGTCTTATTAATGGCCTTGTTGCGGATACGCTCGCGGACGAAATCGGTATTCACTTGGATAAGAGACACAAATGTACCGGCTTCTAATTGGATAGAGTCCGGCTTCGATGGCTGCGGGATATCGTCTTCATCCTCTTCCATCAAGTAAAGGTGTCCACCAAGGGCATCCTTCGCCATATGCAAGGCTTCGTCGAGGGTATCACCTTCGGTAATGCAGCCCGGCAAGTCAGGGGAACGTCACGGTATATCCGCCTTCGTCTGGCTCGCCTGGGCGGAACACAGCGGGATAAATGTACTTACTCATATATGATTAACCTCCTTGGGAGAGGCAGGCTTAAATCAGCCCCGCCTGCTCGAAGATGCTTTTTGTCGTTCTCCGGTTTTAGATCTTTCTTGGGATAGAGGGTACAGAAAACCTTTTCCCTTTTTGGTTGGATGGACAAAGTGCCAGTGGTCACCTTATCTGTATTCTTATGTACCCAACCATCTGATTTTAGGATTTTGATTATTTCTCTTGATGAGTACGCTTTATCAAGGTTGACCATGTTTACCTCCTTTCTGATTATATTATAACACATGTTATTACACGTGTAAAGAATAAAACAAATGTTTTTACACGTGTTGTCGTGGTGGAAGCGGGAACCGTGTTTTTGTCGTGCGATCGCCACATATAAGTAGACGGTGATTTCACCCCATACAAAAGCCACTTATATATGAGAATACGTTTTACAAGCATTACATGATTCCGTGGTCGCTGATTATTCAGCGGCTTTTTATTATGCATAGAAAGGAATGGGAGTATGAAGTTTCTTAAATGGCTTGTACGAGTAACAGCATATCGAGAAACGGAACCACCAAGGAACCGGGGTGAACGCAGACATGGCAGAGAGACATGACAGGCTGCAGCGTTGTGTCAAAATAACACACGCTTGCGGACACACGAAGTACCGTACTGAGATATTCAGGGGAGAAGATGAAGAGAAGCAGAAGATCCGATTCTTTGAAAAGCTGAACTGTCCTGATTGTGCATCGGAGCGGGAACAGCCAGACAAGTGTCGGCGCTGCGCGTGGGGCAAGTGGGATGGAGTGGCACAAACATGCCTGATACCGCTGAGATGTTGGAGGGATGAAGATGCCGCCCAAGCCTAAGCGACCCTGCAGCAAGCCAGGGTGCCCGGAGTTGACGACAGAACGCTGCTGCGAGAAGCACAAGGCAGCAGCTTCACAAGCGATGCCAAGCCGCTCATATGCCAAACTATACGGACGGCGCTGGCGAAAATACCGGGAACAGTACCTCGCCCTGCATCCGCTATGTGTATGTGATGAATGCAAAGGGAAAGAGGTTCCTTTGGCTGCTGATGTAGTGGACCATATTAAACCACACAAGGGCAATTACAACTTGTTCTGGGACCCAGAGAACCACCAACCAATGAACAAGCGATGTCATGATAGGAAGACGGCCAAAGAGGACGGAGGTTTCGGTCATGGACTATACAACGATTGCTATTAAGGTTTCGATTGTGATCCTTATATTAATCAATGCTCGCTATTTGGAAAAACAAATAGATGCCCGTAATTATGGGCGGGCAGCTAGAATAACAGCGATCACAGCCTTGCTCATAGCATCATACGCGCTTTGAATGGAGCTTCTTTATTCGAGGGGATGGAGGGATTAGGGGTTGAGTTCGGGATCCTTGTTATATAAGTGCAGGCAGTGCGGCGTTGTTGAAAAGAATGTACATGTACCTGATGTCATGATTGCGTTGGTGAACATAACGATGGGTGAGCCACTACCTAAAGAATGGGGTGGTAGTGTTGGCTTAATAGGGATGCATTCATGTAGTGATGGAAGGATAGGGGTTACTGACTTGATAGGAGCTACTGAAAGCGGGAGGAAAGCAGACGAGCGTTATAGGAAGGAGGGACATTGTGAAACAAAAACTCACGACTCACTATTGCTTGGATAAGGATTGTGGTTACGTCGAACGAAGTCACAAGGTACGAGATGGCTTGAGGTGTCCTAGGTGTGGGGGACCAACCGCGATTGATACAGTCCGTCGTGGTTCCGATGACGCCCCCCTAGGGTCAAAAACGTGAGGCTATGAGGCGTTGAGCGCTGCCCCCTCAAGCGCACGAAAATTTCCTGAAATCAAATTTAGGGTACGCAAGGAGGTGACGTGACGATGGGGAGGAATCCGAAACCGCTGCATTTGATAAAAGGACATCTGACGAAAAAGCAGAAGTTTGAGCGACAGGACAAGGAACAGAAAATAAGCAGCCGCTTAAGAAGGGATCGCATCCGAGCGCCTGCTTGGCTGAATGATAAGGCAAAAAAAATGTTCCGAGACTTGGTAAAGCAGCTTGAAGAAACCGAATTGCTGACGAATTTAGATGTAAATGGACTTGCTCAATATTGTGACTTACATGCCCGAATGCTGGAGCTTCGAACCGAAGTGGAGGAAAAGGGATATACGTTAGTAAATGAAAATTCGCGCGGAGGTATAACCTACGTCACGAATCCGGCGCTAACGGCCTTGAATTCTACCATCAAGCTACTCCAAGCATATGAAAGTAAGTTCGGTTTAACCGTTTATGACAGAACAAAAATAGCTCTTAAAGACGAGAAGCCCAAAGAATCTGATCCGGTGACGGATCGTTTCGGTGATATATGATTCTTGATGAGCTAGTTTCGTATTCCGAGCAAGTCATAAGCGGTGAAATAGTAGCGTGCAAGAAGCATAAACAGGCGTGTAGGCGGTTCCTGCGCGACCTTGAACGACAAGATACAGGCGATTTTCCCTATGTCTTTGTCGAAGAGTACGCGGAGCGTTTTTTGGACTGGATGCGGCTTTTCAAACACCGTAAAGGCGCGTTAGCAAGGCAGCATATTGAACCGCATATCATACAGAAGTTTGTATTCGGAAATATCTACGGTTGGGTGCATCGCGATACTGGATATCGGCGGTTTAATAAAGCCTACTGGCAGGTAGCGCGAAAAAATGCCAAGTCGCAGTCACTGGCCTGCGTTGGATCATATGAAACCATCGCCTTCGGGGAATATGCCTCCGAGGTTTATTGTGCTGCCACGAAAAAGAAGCAATCCAAGATTGTTTGGAACGAAGCTGCCGCAATGCTAAAAGGTTGCTCTGAACTCATTAGACGAGGAACCATCAAGATAGCTAACGGGCAGATCCAGCACCTTAAATCAGAATCCTTTATGGAAGCTCTCTCGAAAGAGGATGGCAAAGAAGGTGACGGGACAAACGTACAATGTGGGATTGTGGATGAATATCACCTACACAAAACCACGGAGTTTTACGACGTCTTAGCATCCGGTATGATAGCCCGCGAAGAGCCGTTACTCATGATTATCACGACCGCGGGACGAAATCTGAACCATCCATGTTATCGAATAGAGTACAACTTTGTATCAAAGCTGCTCGATCCAAATGTTGACCTAGAAAATGACGAATACTTTGCTATGGTCAATGAGTTGGACGAAGATGACGACATTACCGATGAACGCAACTGGATTAAAGCAAACCCTATTGTCGCAAGCTACCCGGCTGGACTCAAGATGCTGCGAAGCGAGTTGAAAATGGCGCTGGCAGATCCTGAAAAGATGGTCGCGTTCAAAATTAAGAACATGAACGTATGGGTAGACGCCAAACTATCCGGCTACATGGACATGGGCAAGTGGAAAGCATGCGGTACCACGAAGGACAATCCGATGCCGGACACTAACGGACTAGATGCGGTTGTTGGAATCGATTTGTCACGTACAACTGACCTAACCAGTTGCAGCTTTGACATAGAATTGCCGGACGGACGTCTAGCCGTCTTTAGTCACTCATTTATTCCAGAGGAAAAGCTGGCTGAACGTAAACAGTCGGACAAGATGCCATATGACCTATGGATAAAGGAAGGGTGGCTAACGGTGACGCCTGGCGCGGTAGTTGATTATGACTTTGTAATGGCCTATATCCCACAAGAAGCAGAGCGGCGAGGCTGGAACATCAAAGAAATATGTTATGACCCATACAATGCAACGCAATTCTCTACGGCAATGGCAAACGCAGGATTTGTAATGATCGAGATTAGGCAGGGCATTAAACGCTGAACGCTCCGACCAAAATTTCAGGAGCGCGTCTACATGGGGCAGGTCATTCATGAAAACGATCCTGTACTTGGTTGGGCGATGGCAAACGCAATTGTTAAAGTGGATGCACAGTAATATAAATGCTGGAC
>CALYLO010000005.1 GCA_944800085.1 Paenibacillus melissococcoides
CCTCAATGATGGCCGGGTTATCCTCTAGCTCGGTTTTAATATCCGTGAGGAATCCTTCTGCCTGGTCGGAACTATCAGAGAGGATGATCGGGTAATGTTTGTACTCATATACCACCGAGTGCAAAGTGTCCTTAAAGGTGAAGTTTGTCGACTTCGCATGCCCACGTGAGGCGGCTGTAGCACGGCGGCAGCCTTTCGCCCTTGATATCTTCTTCCCATCCGGCAAAGGGTTCAGGCCCTTCATGACTCCTTGAGTCCATATACTATCCAGCTCTTCGTGAAATTGCGGCGATTCCCTGACGAAGTAGTGGGGCAGATAAGCCCGCCCGAAATACCCCAGGTCAATGGCTCCTAGCTTCTTGCGCAAGCCATCCGGGCCTGTCAGTTCTGCGCCGCTTTGGTACTCCCTTAGCAACGTTTCCCGGTATTCGCGGTGGCTGCTCATTACGCATGACGTAGTTTTCAAAGAGCTGCTTCTGATACTCCAGACTGAGTAGTTCTTCTTTGTCTGCCTCATCCTCCAGTTGCCGGAGGTACTCGTCCAGGTTAATCATCGGCCATCATCTTTTCCTTCGCTTTTTGCAGTACCGCCTTCAGTTCTCCGGCAAGTTGAGGATCGGCCTTGATGGCTGCCATGAGTTCTGCCTCCATCCCTTGGAATGCTAGTTCGATCTTCTTCTGCATGTCCTGGCGGACGCGGTCTTTATAGACCTTTGTTCTGGAGAGCGCGACCATAACGCGGGGCCGCCTTATCCAGCGGCATGTAGTCCCATTCTTCCTGTGCTTGCGCCATCTTCTTCGTCAGCTCTCCGGCCATAATTTGTAGGCCGCCTTCGGTGTAATCGACGTCCGGATTTTTCCGGATCATCTCGACTAGCGCCTTTGTCTGTTCTTGCGCCTCCATAAGCCGCTGCGTCGCGTTCCCGACTCGGAGCGCATAGCGACCAATGGAACTCTTGGATACCTCGAATCCCTGGGCCTCCAGATACTCTGATATCTCCCAGTAGGTGTACCGTGTATCAAGAAGCATCGCGTCGACCTGATCCTTGATATGCAAAGGCAGGTCGTCAACTTTAGAGCGCGTGCGGTTTCTTCGTTTGCCGCTCATTAGATGGCGACTCCCGGATCATCCGGAGTTGAGCCCTCCAGTAAATCGATGCCCTTTACCGTTAGCCGGATTACGGCATCATTGGCATAAGCATTGTACGAATTCACACGCTCATTCGAATATTCGATGTAGCCCTTCTTGAATAAGTAATCCAGATGCTTGGAGATATCCGGGCTGATGATTACGCCATCGTTGACCATGACATTGACCAATTGCCTGCATAGGAGCGAATTGTTATGTCCTTTTGCGAGCGAGCGCATGATATAGCCCCGAACCGCTTTATTATGTTGCACACCGTGATAGGTTTGTTCATCCATCTACCTCTGTCCTCCCAGCATGCTATCGTGTATTTTGTCGAGCTTCTTGTCGACGTTGTTCATCGTTCTAATGAAATCCTCCCGGGTCGTGTAGATGAACGGGAGATCGGAACGTAAGTCATCCAATTCTTTTTCAATTCATCCACATCTTGAGCGTTTTTATTGATTTGCGTTTTGAGTTCTGCCATCGTCGTTTTTAAAAAGTAACCAATTGCTCCGATGCCTAGCATCGTCGCCGTCTGTATGATCCAATTCCACTCCACTAGCCAGCACGCTCCTTGAGCTCCAGCACCTTGGATTCAATCGTGCTCATGATGTACCCCTCTGCGTCGCCCAGGGTGTCATGTAGGGCCCGCATGTATTCGGGCTTGAGCTGGCGGACAATTTCCGAATACGCTTGAGGGGCAAGTTCCATTAATTCTTCTCTGGGTGACCATCCTTCCTTGACAGACTCCCGTAAATGACTGGCGACGGTCTGTTCAATTTGGTGGACGGTCTTGGTCGCAACATCATCCAATCGTTCAATAGCTGCCTGAACCAGCGCACGTTGCGCATCCGCATCAATTTTCGCCGTCTCTGCCGACAGCTTGGCGCTAGCCCGGCGTATGTAGTAAATCGCAAATGAAGACAGTAGAGTCAGGCCCGCCAGCGCCACATTCAATAACATCTCGTTAATTGCATCTTGCATCATGTAAGAGCCTCCTTTTTAGGCAATAAAAAAACCAGTAGGGCATAAGCCTCTACTGGTAGATTACCAAGTGTTTTCTTGCATGTCTGGAAGGGATTCCCCGATTTTTCGCCCCTCATTTTAGCTCGTCATCATCGAAAAGTTGGAGTTGATTCTCATCCCTCCGTGGAGAAACTGGAAGGATGCCGTCACAAATTTCTCTCACTCTACGTTCACTCAGTTCATACTTCTGTGCGATCTCTCGATGGTTATATCCATCATACTCTTGAATGATCCGCCTGTCACGTACCCGGCGGAAGAAGAAATCCAATGTGGGGATGTACACATGATCCCCTCCGGCCTTGCTGGCCAGCGTAATTAGGTTATCTAATCCTATCCATTCAGCATACTTACGGTATGGCATGGGCAGCATATCTGGCGTTAGCTCATCGAGCCATTCCATCCGGCGGATCACCTCCTCATATTATAGCAGGAGCTGAAAAAATCAATTTCTGCTCGTTGCGGCCTCCTTACGATACTGAATGGTCAGCATACGCCAGAAATCATAACTCCCGGTTTTCGTTTTCAGTTCATTCGCGTAATAGGCTGCCGCCTCTTTGGCCCATGAAGGAGGCTCGATGTCGCGCTTCTCCTCCAGCTCCTTCAGCCTCTTATCCTGCTTCTCTACGGTCTTGAGCAATTTGTCAAAGGCTTCTCTTTCTTCTTTGTTCATTCCTTGTTCATCCTTTCTGAGAAATGAGTTCACAAGTTCTTTAAACTGATGCCATCCAGTCCACTTGCCATTGTCATACATCAATCTGGGACATATTTTTCCGCTCCAATCGTAATGACGTCGCAGCCGTTCAACTCCCCAGCCCCTTTCAAGGAGCATCTTAGCGACAAGTTCAGCAGAATTCCGTAATGTTTGCTGATAGTTCCCAGATTCGCATATTTCAATTGCGATAGATGTACGATTGCCGCTTGCAGCGTTGCTGCCATCACCAGCATGCCATGCATTCTCAACGAGTGGGATACATTCAATAGCTTCGTGCTCGTCCACCACAATATGGTAGGATGCCGTTCGATCATTGTCTGGATTCGTCAGCCAACCACGTTCGTTCTTGGCGCTGCTCCCAGAATTACCTGTGTTATGAATAGTGATGGTGGTCGCATTCATCGGGTAACCAGGACGACGATTCTTCATTGTATTTTTCGGGATATGATCTTGACGATAAATCACGTTTAACTCTCCCTTCCTTTGCCAACTATTTTGATAATGGATTGAAAAGAATCTCCATTTTTCCGGACTCTTTATCCAAGTTGATAGACGAGACGGGACGCTCCCCCGGTTGTTTTTGTAATTGGTGGAGAAGGCTCTCCAGGCTGACCGCTGCTGATCTGGCCGTCAGGGCAGCGGTCGAGAAAAGTACAAAACATCGATCCGGATCGGGCGGTACGGCGACAAGGCTCGGCTTCTGGACGGGCTTTCTTGCCATCAGTTTACCGCCCGTTGCACAATCGATTTAATCATGTGGCCGTTCCCGATCTGGATTTCGTTATCGAGTAGTCGGCGAACGCGATAACGCAAGGTTGAAGACAGGCGATGCTTCTCAATTACTTCGGCCTCCACGAGCTTCCGTCCGTCCCGCTGGTACCCGCCGAATCGATTGGGCACAAGTTTTGGAACGCGCACAATGTCGCCAACATTTGCCGATTCTCGCATAATGTTGATTTCTTTGACCCGTATCATAACATCCCGTTTGAGGGCTGCCAGTTGTTTGTTCGTGATTTTTGATACATATAAACTATAGTCACGAAGCCGGACGACGCGAAGGGCATAATCAAATTTTGCGCCATCGGCACATTCTAGGGCCAAGGCTTCCACACAAGCGAGACGATTTGTCCATTCAAACTTTTTAGGCTGCTGCACGGTCATTCCTCCCATTAAAATTTTTAGCAGTACCATTCGCCGCCTTTTCGCAGGTATTTACCGTTATGGCCCAGTTGTGGGGCAAGGATAGCCGTTTTTCCTTTGTAATCCCTGGCCCTGGGCTTCAGCGCATCGAGCCGTTTACGCTCCGCTTCAAGTTGCTGCGGCGTCAGTGTGTAAGTCGTTATTTTCTTATAGTCGTATTCGGTCATTGTACAGGCCTCCTGCATCTTAAATCAGTCCATTAAATCGATAGTTCAAGGCCAGTGGGTCTTCGCCCACATCCAACAGCATTTTTCCGAGATACTTTTTCCCTTTCGGGCTCTTGGTTCGCTCGAACAAGCGGCCCGCTGTGGCTACGGATAAAAAACCAATCAATTCGGAAAAATACTCGCTTGTGTACACGATCGGTAATTGCTTTCGATACCGATAATCAACAATGCCATAAAACTCCTTAATCCAAGTGTCTTTTTGGCTTTCTTTGCAAATATCATCGACGAGAAGCAACTCGCAGTTGTAAATTCGCTTTCGGATTTCCTCCACCTTATACGCCTCGTCAGGGCTGTTGTAGTAGGAAAACCATTCCGTGAAGCTTTGTACCCAATTGAAAAACAGAGGATATATGCCCAGTTCGATGAGCGGCGCGACCGTAGCCGTAACCAGGTGCGTCTTGCCGCTGCCGGATGTGCCCAAAAGCCCGAACCAAGGAACGCCTTTCAAGCTTTGGCCCTTCTTGATCCGAGCGACCAATCCATCCGAATATTCCCGCGCCAACTCGTATGCATCTATGACGCGTTGATCCAGGCCGTCCAAGTTGAAATTGTCAAAGGTCTTTAATTGCGCATCCTCGCTCATATTGGTGGTTTGCATGATCCGCTTCAGCTTCTTGCGTTCCATGCAGGCACATTGATAGGCCACGTTGCGAGCAGGGTCGTGGATGACGCCCTCGTCCCGGCATTTCGGGCACTCATAAGCCGAGTTTTCGGCGGAAGGCAGCTTCGGCGCTGATATCGATATCGCGTTTGCCTTGGCTGCCTGCCTGGCTGCCTGGATGCGTTCGAGCAAGTCCGGCATGACCTCTTTCAGACCTTGCATGAGCGGCACCGCCTTTCTTCAGAAGGTTGCGGAGAATGCCCCGGGTGTAGTTCTCTTTGATATTTGGATATTTCTCGATATGGATGGAGAGCGCTCTGATTACAAGACTAGGCTCATAACGCTCCCAATACTCGTATTCACGCTGCTTGATTCCCTCGGATATTTTCCCTGTTGCTCGTGTCCAGCGTATCGTCTCCCAATAGGCAAAAATGATTTGCCGTTGCGCTGGAGAGTAGCGTTCAAGAGCGTCTGGCATTGGACTCCACTCCTCCCCGTCGCTTCATTGCTTTCAGAGCTTCGATGACCTTGCTGGCCTGGGCAGGTGAGAGGTAGCTCGTATGACTTACGCCCTGCTGCTTCTCCAGGAAACGACGCAAACGGCGAGGGTCAGATTTCCAGCCTAATTCCTCGGCCAGCTTGTTAATTTGCCAGATTTGATTCGGCGTTGCCCGGGATGATGGCTTGGCTTTACCCAGCATCTGATTCAATCGTTCGATTACTTTAATGCCCTGGGCCTTGCTTAGCGCCTTAATGCTCTCCGATCCGGTCATAGTCAAGACCAGGTCATGCAGCTCGTCGTTATTCATTCGGGCCTGCCTGGCAAGCCCGAATATGTTCTTGATTTGTGGATAGGTGATTTTGTCCATAAGGGCCCTCCTCACTCAGAAAAAGCTTCTAGGCCGACACTAATGCTGTCCTCGACGTACACCGAATTGCGTATCGTATCGATTTCTTCCGGGGTGAGATGGCCGAAGAAGCGTTCAACCAATTCGCCATGCTTCGCCAGGCGAATGGCGTCGAGCTCCTCTTCAAGCTCACCAGTTATGCCTACACTTCCGAGTAGCTGCTTGTCCTTCAGATAGTCGCCCTTTAGCTTCTTTTTTACTGCCTTTACTTTGTTGCTATCGAGCCCAAGGCCGCTCAGCACGTCATCAATAGAAGTGTCAAAGCAGTATTCGCCTTTGTAAAGGGCAATGAGCGCTTCCTTGAAACGTGCTTCTGTCTCGAATTTAACCTCATACTTCCGGCTGACTTTGGCTGCCACCACATCACCAAGCACTTCAACCAAGCGTTCATAATTATCAATTTCAAACTTTTCCTTGTATGTCAGGTTGAATCGGCCCTTGCTTCCAGGGATCTGATAGTGAGATAGGTTCTTATTGTCCATGACAAATATTCCAGCAGATGTAAGGGTGGCCTTCAGTTCATCCAGCCGCTTCTTGCTTCGCTTCATATCCTGTTCCAATCGGAGTGCTTCATCAACAAGGGGAACCAGTTCCGAATTCATCGCCCGTCCCCCCCTTCAAATGCATTGGCCGCTCTCCGTTCCGTAACATTGGCCTCCAGATTCTGAATGCACTGGGAGCACACAAACCGACCGGAATACACAACTAGCTCTTTATCGCTCCGGCAGAATAGGCAACTTCCTTGCGTCCGCTGTAACAGGATTGTGCCGTCTTCGCTATCGACGATAATATTGAACTTTTCGCCGCCTGATAGGCCATACTCCCGGCGTATTACGGCCGGGAGTGTTACGGAACCACTCTTGCTTAATTTTTTGTTATACGACTGCATACAACGCATCCTCCTCAATCATGTCTTCTACTGGCGTACCGTCCTCACAGGGGATTGCAATCCGATGCAGGTCATACAATGTAACAGCCTGCTCCAGCGTTAGCTCACCGATTAAAAGCGATAGTCTAGACGGCTTCTTCATGCTGCTGCTCCTCCATAAATGTATTGACAAGCTTGCCAGCAAGTTCACGATAGAGCCAGCACGCTTCCATAACGGTCATTTCCTCGCCGAGCCGCTGCCGCATATCCATCAATGCCTTTTCATAGGGAGTCCTGCTGCGGATGCTCTCACCGTCAACGACATAATCCGGCGAATCACGCAGGGCAAGGCGAACATCGTCTTCTGTCAGCCCGGATACGATGGCCGCTGGACGAACCGGGACGGGGAGCGTCACATGCTGCAAAAAGGAGAACAGGCGTGCAACCGGATGATTCGAATATTCATATGTCAGCATTGTCTCCGCCCCCTATAGCATCATCATGGAAGTAGCACTTCTGACAACGTCGAGCGTAATCATTCCATCCTTCAGGCTTGCTTCGTCCAGACACTTCTGGAGCAGCTTGGACAGCCAGCGAATGCCGCCCTTTGACGTGCGGGTAATTAAGCTGGCAATATATTTTCGGGCATCTTCGGTTGCTTGAAAGTCTTTCATAACGGTCATTATTTCGTCCTGCGTTAATCCTTCCGTCTTATACAGATAATCAATGCGGCTGTCGATTTGGCCGTAGTTTTCACCGACCGTTCGCTTCTTGAGCTTTTGCTCCACCCACACCGGGCCAGCTATGATAAGGCTGTTGCCAAATTCCTTCGTTTCATCATGTATTGTCCGGAGGATCTCGATCTTCGTGATATTCTTGGCAGGCATGAGCTGCTCGATTTCATCCACAATCAGCACGCGCGGCTGCTGTTGCAGTGTTTCAATGATTTCTTCCAGCATTTCTTCACCGCGTGCTTCTATCGTGGTTCCGATGGCCTTGCCGATTGCCTTCAGCAGTCCCCAGCGCGACATCATGCCGTTGGCCCGGATGAAGACGGCCTTCGGATTATGCTTTACATACTCCTTCAGCGCATGGGTCTTTCCTGTTCCCGCATTGCCAAGAACAGCTCCGATGCCATTCATTTTCTCCGTTGCAACACATAAGCCTAAAATATTTCCTGCATCCTTCGTCCGAACAAAATCCACATTCCCCATGAATGATGCATAGGACTTCGAACGGGATGCATTCATTTCGTCCATGTACTGCTCCAACCGCTGAAGAAATTCTTCGCTTGCTTTTCCTTCTTTGCGGAAGCTCCATATGTAGGTGTGTGACTTGCCGATCGCATCCGCAATGTCTTGCTGCTTAATGCCTCTCTTTTCGATAAGCTCCGTTAAGAACTGTTGCAATACTTCAATTCGCTGAGAGCGATTAATATCCACCAATGCCATAGTCATGTTCCGTTCCTCCTTGTCACTTCACGTTTTGTAAAAACGCCTCGCCCATCTTGCCGAAGAAACTGCTTGCTTCCGATGCTGCCGCCACTTCCAGTTGTTCATCCAGGGCTTTCTTCTCACTCGCTAACTTCGTGGCGCGGCCAAAGCGTACAACCTTATTCGATTGCAACTTGGCCTTGATATTCTTGCCGCATACGATATCCAGAATCTCTTCATCATCGGTATAATCTTCAAGCACCATCCGCCGAGCCTCGGCGGCCGATATACCATACCCGTCAAGCGCCTCCTTGGTTGCCTTGCGGGCCTTGGCCTTGCGCCGTTGTAACTCTTTGTGCTGTTCTTCCGTAGCGAACATAGGAAGCAGTTCCTTCGCTTGAGCCTTACAGTGCAATTCGCCATTATGGTAGACATACAGTTCATCTAGCCGATTCGGGTCATAACGTACCGTGACCGATTCACCCTGAAGGTTGTAGAGTGCCTCGTCGTGAAATACGACTCCGAATTTCTTGATGTCTCCGCCGGGCAAGATGGCTGCCTTGTCGGATTTCATCATCAACAAATCCAGTTCTTCCTCACGCACACTGTCATAACGGAATTTGGCTTCGGATTGATATACTTCTAGCGGCGTTTTTCCTTTTAGCCCAGCATGCGGCGTATTGTTGTACTTATTCATGTACCCCTCAACGATGGTAGCAACTTGTTCAACAGTCAGCCCGGAGATAAAGAGATCTCTCTCATTCAAATCATGGGGGCGTTCCGCCGGGCTTTCGCCGCAAAATCCCAACACATAGCGGCTCATCCGGTCACTGAATGTCTGGAAAGCCCGCTCAATCGGTTTCGCCTTCGCATTATAGGGGAGGGCAAAACGCGTCCCAATGTCCAAGGACTTGAACAATCCTTCCTGCTCAAGCGAAAAGTCGATTCGTGACGAGTGGTGTATACCACCATTTAAGTGTCTGTTCTTATACTCTTTTCCGTTGTCCATATATACGAAGCCCGGCAATCCTTGGATAGGAGAGTTCTCCTTCGGAAGGATGCCATGCCGGACAGCCAGTCCTACCGTTTGACTGCTTCCATGTGTGCCAATGCACCAACCAACCATGGCCCGCGAACGCATGTCCATCCATGCCGACATCGTAAAGCGCTTGATTCGATTGCGGTGCGGAATGAGAATGGCAATGGTATGACCATCACCGACCCATATCTCATTGACTTTAAGCAGTTCCAGATCGCGAGTGGCTTGCGGCAGGCATTTCGCCTCTAGCGCCTTCATGCCTTCTCTGGCGAGCACTTTTTCCGGCTTCGGTATCCGGGCGATCTCCCGGTACATCGTTGCCTGTGATATAGGCTCCCATCCTTCCTGCTTACACTTCTTGAGGTACTGCTCGTATACGACCGAACCTTTCGGCTGGAAAGATTGATTGTAGAATCCGCGTATGAACATGATCTCCGGCTTGGTCAGCTTGGTTGAACGCCCCCGGTTTTCATGAGGCTTGCGCATGAGAGCGGTTAAGCCGCCCTTCTCGTAATCATCCATCCAGCGATACAGGGAACGCTTGCTTATCCCTTTTTCCTTGCATAGTGCCTCAATGGCTTCGCCCTTCTCTCCATGAGGGAGAGCCTTGACCTGTTCTATCCAGTCAATCCGCTGGAATGCTTCCAGCAAATAGCGTTCCATCTTGTCTTCGCCGTAGATGAGCCGAAGCTCGCCTAACGTATATCGCTTTTGTTCATCCTCAAAATGTGCATTTTCAGCCGATTCAACCGACTGAACCTTTTGCAAGTATTCCTGCTGCATCTCCGTTGGGAGAGAGGTTAAATCAATCAAATACTGTTCCCGGTTCAAGTGGTTTGTTACCACCTTGAAGCGAAAACTTCCTTTTTGAAGGCGTATGCGGATTGCCCTTTCCGTTAATCCATATAAGTCTGCTACATCCTTCGTTGGCAGCCACACACTCACGAAAATCCCCCCTTTATTTCTCCGCTGATGTCGGATATACTGGGGGAAAGAGTAAAGCTTACGAGTTCGGGAAAAGGGTGCGTTCATCGCGAAATGGGGCATCCTTTTCGAGTCTCTGCTTGTACTCTTTTTTTCTTGCTCCCCCATAGCTATCCATGTCATGCGCTACGTTCCCTTATGATGTCTTTCAAGCCTAGCACCTGCGCAATCTTAGGTAGATAGCTTTTACCGGAACGTTCTCCAATCATAATCAGGTAGATGTAGTTGCTGCTGGTTCCAACTTCGGCAGCCAGCTCGTATTGCGTTTTCCCTGTTTCCGCCAGCCCTTTCTTTATCATGATGCCGATAGGAGACAGCTTCCGCTTTTTAAGCTTCCGCTTATTCATGATGGTTCACCCCCTTCTATTGCTGTCACCGATGGTTCTTCTGGAGCCGTCTCCTGATTTTCCATCGCTTCATGATGAATCGTTTCCAGTTGCTCTTGCAGTTGGCTAAGATGCCGTTCCAGCCCAACCAAGTACACCAACTTGCTGTTCGCTTGCGCCAGAAACTGCTTGATTTCCGCTTCCAGTGCAATTCGCTCGCTGCGAATTTGCTTCAAGAGGCGGCCATTAGTTTCTGAATAGGCATCTACCAAGATTTGCGCCGTCTCCGGTTTTAAACATTCCACTTGACTAACCGCACCAGCAACATGAGAAAATCCTTCCTTGTACATCGCGAGTAATCTTTTGTCTTCAATGAAACCTTCTGCTGTTCTGCTCAACTCTGTTCACCCCCTTCCTTGTAGGGTATCTTCCAGGTTTTTGCTATTCAGTTGTCAAGGAGCATGCTGCGGTCGCTGTACAAGGCAGCCGCTATTTTGCGTTTACAGGGTATATTGCATGATGCTGTTGGACACCATTGAAATTATCTTCAAATCACCATCCTTACTTTTTGGAATTTTTTCAGTGATTTATTGCTATTTAGTTGTCAAAGAGCAGGCGATTCATCTGTTTTTGCCTCTAGTTGTGTGCTAAGATTTTGATATGATTTACTATCTATCATCATATTACTGAAAATATCATGTGAGGTCAAGAGAAATATAGAAAATTTCATGTGAAAATAATCGATGAATGGTGATTGTATCGAAAATATCATGTGGAGGGTGGTTATTTTGAACACAATCGGAGAAAGAATCAAGTATTTACGAGATTTAAAAGGCCTTTCAATGGGTAAGCTTGAGAAGGCCCTGGGTGTTGCCGGGGGGAGTGTGGATAAATGGGAGAAGGATAAGAGCGTGCCAGGGGGTAAAGCTCTGATCAATTTATCGAATTATTTCAGTGTGTCTGTTGATTGGATTTTAAAAGGTGAAGAACCAGGGCTTGAAGAGAACGAAGCAAAGTCAGGCACACCATTTGAAATATCTCCATCTGACCTTGAGTTACTAGCGAAGTTCCACCAATTGACTGAGAAAGAACAAGGCAGAATTGAAGAACGCATCGAGATATATCTGTCAGAACGAAAGACTGACAGTTCTAGTAAACAATCGTACTCGACGAATGGAGACGGAAGAGAAGAAGCAGCCACTAGATCTGCTTAATTTTTTGGTTCGAATGATAGGATTTCATATCATTTATTGAGCACTGGCCTCTTAGAAATTATGGTATTATAGATAAAGAAAACGCAATTAAGGATCGGCGAATGGGTTTCGTCGATCCTTGGTTTTTATCTATTTTATTCCATTTCCGTATTTCCGATTAAAATTCCTAATTTATAGCTCCCGAAAATGGCGTTATCTTAATTGTATCAAGGGTTCGCGGACTTTTCCCATTAAAAAAATGGCTTGAGCACATATTTCCGATTAATCCAGACCGCAGGTTCAAGCATTCTAAGCTGTAGTTATCTTTACTGTGAGAGGGAAATCCTTTATTCGTGCGGGTCTAACGTATTTGTAACACCTCACTAACGATCTCTAACAATTCATTCACTCACTCAACAGCGGCGGCGAAATTTTATCCACATCTTATCCAGTGTCAAAATTCGTGAGAATATTTCCTACTCATCTCATCCCGTCTAATCCTTGATAATATCGGGATTTCCCCCGTTTTCCCACATCTTTTTATGACATCTCGTTTGTGTCACATTATTTGATAATCTACAAATCGGTTGGAAAATGAGCATCGGAACTCCTTTGCTCAAGGCCTCGAAGCAGGTGAGTCCGCCTGGTTTGGTAATTAATAGATCCGCTGCATCCAATAGCGTGTCAATCATGTCGACGAAGCCCAGAATCACGATATGTTGATGCTGAAAATGTGCGTTGCGCTGCAAGGCAAACCTTAGTGAATCGTTGTATCCGGTACAAATCAATATCTGAACGAACTCCCTCCATTTAATAAGCGAATGGGCCAACTCCTGAATTCCGCCCAGTCCCAGCCCTCCACCCATAATCATGACGGTAGGTAAGTCTTTCAAATGTAATCTTCTTCTTGCCTCTTGCTTGTCGGTTTTCTTCCAGAAATTCGACTTGACCGGTATTCCCGTCACCGCGATTCGATATTTAGGAATTCCCATCTTCCGTAATTGTTGATGAACGTCATCGTCGGATACCAGGTACAGGTCCACCTCGGGTTGGACCCACATTCCGTGAGCGTGAAAATCGGTGATCACCGTACAGAGGTTAATCGGATAGCCTCTTTTTTTTAAGCGTGCTATGGAAGAACTGTTAAAGGGATGTGTGCAGATGACCAAATCCGGTTGGATTTGGTCCAACATTTGTTCCAGCTTGCGATGAAACAACTGGTAGATCGTGAACTGAAGCCAGTCCGATATAGGCTGGCTTTGTTTTGATTCATAGATTTTTTTCCATAACCAAGGATACATCGTAATCAATTTTTTATACGAGTGAAAGAAGATAGCCGTGCTCTTCGGATGAAGCATCTTACCGATTTCAACAATTTGCGTATGTATGGACGGTTCCAACTGCGCAATGCCTTGCGCCAATGCTTCTGCCGCCTTCGTATGACCGCTCCCAAATAATTGGGAAAGGATTAATATCTTTTTTTTCATAATTCCTCTCATTCGCCCCTGAAGTTTCTCATTTATTTTGGTGCGATCAAGCGAAAATTATTCATTCATTCGAAGCGCGAACGTTAAGCTCTATCCTTTTGGTATACACGACCGGCAATTCGGAAAAAGTGTAGATAGATGGATAGGGGGAATTCGTATGTATCTATTTATTGTGAACAGAATATCCGGTAACGGTAAAGGAATGAAAACCTGGAAAAGAATCGAGCCAATACTTCACTACAGACAAGTTCATTATAAAGTCGAGTTTTCAGACAGCCCGTCCCATGCTGCCCTTCTTGTACGGCAATATATGATAGATCATGACAAGATGACAGCTTTTGTCATTGTAGGAGGGGACGGCACAATTCAAAGCGTAGCTCATGAAATCGCAGAAAGTAACATTCCATTGGGAATCATACCTGCAGGCTCCGGCAATGATTTGGCCAGGGGACTGCATATTCCTTTAAACGCAAAAAAAGCGCTCGAGTATTTAGGGCTTGCTGAACATATTGCCTTTTAGGCCACAGAGGCTGACGGCACAGATTCAGCAGCAGTCTGAAAATCGGCAAAAAGAGAACGCGCAGCTTGCGTTCGAGATTCATAACAAGCAGTTGCAGGGCAATGACCGTTTCGCTTGTCTCTCGAAGGCGTGCTCGAATACGCCCCAGTCCGTAGGAGCGTTTGCCTTCTCCGAATTTTCCTTCGATTGCGTTACGCATTGAAGCATCCTGTCTGGCCTGGTTCCGATCGGGTTCCGCTTCTTTCTTCGGACGCCCTAAGTTTGGACCACTCAAACGGATTCCATGCTCCTTACAATAGCGAAGGTTCTCCCGATTTCGGTAGATTTGGTCGGCTAGAATGGCTTCCGGATAACACCCATATCGCTGGACGAACGACTCCACGGAAGCTTTCAGTGTCATGCTTTCGTTGAAGTTATCCCAGGACAGCTTCTCCATCCGAGCGTAACCGTCCACCAGACTGATCGCCAGCTTTGCTCCAAACTCGACGGGAGCATTCACTTTCCCGCGGACAATCGGCCGTACATGCGGTTGGGAAAGACTGACGATTCGATCTTCCACCGAGTGTGTCCGTTTGTCGTACATCTCTTGCTGTTGACGATACAGCTCGGAAATGACGAGCAATTGCCGATACTGCTGCGAACCCAGTTGATTCAAGCTGCTTTTCGCTGCCAGCATTTCGATGATGCCAAGATTACGCGAAACATAACGAAGCTGTTTGCCAACCGCTTTCCGGATGGCTTTGGCACCCGTTCGCCGTTTCTTGGCGATCTCGAGGTAGCGTTTGCGGGCGGTTTGACGATACGTTCTCGGTTTCTTGGCCTTCCCGACGAAAGGCTCGTGCAGAACATCGATGATCGCTTCGAGTTTTTCCCGCGCCTCGTTCAATAATTTCAAATCGGTCGGATACGAGATGTCGGCCGGTGCGCAGGTCGCGTCGAGCATCAAGGTGCCTTTGTTGCATGGTTTCTCTTTGCTTTTGCCGTCTTCATTAACGGATGTTCCATCAGAGCCATGGCCGCTGCCTGGAGGATCTTGAGGATCGCTCTTGTTTTGTTCCTGCTTCTTTCGCTCTGCGTCCTCTTCCAAAATCCAATCGTTGATTCGTTCAATGACATCCGCACCCAATCGCTTGCGGAAATGGGTCAACAGCGAGTGATGGAACGGAGGCTTATCTTGGAACGCCGGCAGCCCAAGGAAGTACTGGTAGTACGGATTTTCGGCGATCTGCTGGACCGTCTCTCGATCATCGAGCTGCATACGTTCCTGAATGTACAGCGCTCCCAAAGCCATACGAACAGACAAAGGGATCTGACCGCGCATTGATTTCTTGAACGACTTCGCGTAGAATTCTTCTGCCCGCCACCACGGGATGATAGCGGCCAGTTGAACCCAACGGTTCTCCTTATTTAATTTACCGCCAAACGGCAAGTAGAAATCTTCGAACAACTGAAGCTGGCTTTCGGTTCTACGATACATGTCGGCTCACTCCACGTGCACGATTTTTTGCAAGAAATTCGCATTTTCCTTGCATTTTATTTCGAGTTAGAGTCCAGAAATCCTTGTAAAACCTTTGAAAAATGATTGTTCAGCAAGCCCTATTTATTGACGGGGACAACGAAAAAAATAGACATCGCCCGGATTGGAAGAAAATGCTATACCACCGTTATCGGTATCGGGATCGATGGGAAGGTCGCACAGACCGCTAACCTGTCACGCTATAAAAAATGGTTGAATCATTTGAAAATGGGTAATTTGTCTTACGTATTGAGCTTCATTCAAGTCGTATTGCGTTACAAGCCTGTCGATGTTCACATTAAAGTCGACGGTAAGGAAATGATCTATTCCGATGTCTGGCTAATCGCCGTCGCCAATTTACCTAACTATGCCGGTGGAATGAAGATTTGCCCGGAAGCTTGTTATACGGACGGTTTTTTTCATATTTGCATCGTTCAAGGAGTATCCCGCTGGACCTTAATGAGAATCTTTCCTAATGTATTTCGCGGCAATCACATTTTTCACCCCGCCGTAACCACGCTGCAAGGAAGAAAAGTAGAAGTCTATACGGAATCACCGATGATAGCACACGGAGATGGGGAAATGATCGGCGAGACGCCTCTTGAAGTGACCGTTTATCAGGATGCGATTCATGTTATTTACAATCCTCAGTTCATTCCGTCCTTAGCGTAACAAATAATCTGAAGCAGAAGAGTTACAGCCATGCCATCACCAATGACATGCTGTAACTCTTTATTTTTAAAAACCTTTATATTGTGGTTCCTCGTTTTCTAATTGCTTCACGCGGCTTTCTACTTGGTCCACGATTTGCTGCGTCTGCTGGGCAGCGTCTGTGTAGAGGGACTTTGCCTCTTGATTTTCAGTTGCCAATGCGAACTGTTCAAGACTGGCTTGTGCGCTTTTCAAGGAAGCCAGGCAAGTTTTCACTTGAGATCCTACCGTCATTGATGTCACCACCTTTCTGAAGTGCAGCGTTAAAATAATGACCCAACCCATTTTCCATTTATAACATACCGTATTGATTTTGAAATCATACATGGAAATTAATGATTGACCATTCAAGCCAATCGGGACCAACAATGGACAAAAATCATGTGATATCCGAAAGTTCGTCAAAAGTACCAACGCCGGACCTGTCATGGAAAATCTATAGTCGCATTTCGAACGCTGATTTAACAAATAATCTGGATCGACATGATGAAAGGAGGTAACTACGTGCCGCAATGGCTGGAGATCGCTTGGCGTACATTCATGGCAGTCATTGTTCTTTTCCTGATGACTAAGCTTTTGGGAAAAAGGCAAGTGACTCAGCTTTCCGTATTCGAATATATAACCGGAATTACCATAGGGAGCCTTGCCGCCTATGTTTCGATGGATTTGGAAGCCACATGGTATTTGGGGCTTGTCTCTTTAGGCGTATGGGTAGCTGTGGCATTAGGTATTGAATTTGTACAGCTGAAAAGTAAGACCATGAGGGATATTATCGAGGGCAAAGCGACGGTCGTAATTAAAGACGGAAAAATAATGGAAGACAACCTGAAAAAAGAACGGCTTACCATCGATGAACTGTTGGAGCAGCTGCGCCAAAAACAGGTATTCAAAGCGGCCGACGTTGAATTCGCGATTATGGAGCCGAGCGGAGAAGTCAATGTCCTGCTCAAGAGGGAAAATCAGCCGCTCACTGCCAAGCATCTTGGCATCAAGGTGGCACCGGAACAAGAACCGCAAACGGTAATCATGGATGGCAGTATTATGGACGAACCGCTTGCTACCATTGGATTGAACCGGCAATGGCTGAACACGGAACTGGAAAAAACGGGGGTTGCTCTCGAAAATGTGTTTCTTGGGCAAGTGGATGCGCACGGACAATTGTATGTCGATCTGTACGACAATCAAATCAAGGTTCCCGAGCCCCAAAAACGAGCTGTTCTATTCGCAACCTTAAAAAAATGCGAAGCGGATCTGGAAATGTTCGGACTGGCGACCCAGAACCGCGAAGCCAAACAAATGTATGAGCAGTGTTCGCAGCAGCTTCTAAACGTAATATCGGATCTAAAACCATTATTGCATCGGTAAGGAGAAAGGATATGGCGAATAACCAGAAGAAAAAATTGACCCCTGTGCAGCAGGAATACCAGGAACTTGCCAAGAAAAGAGAACCGGCGCGGCCGGTACTCAAAAATTGTGTCCGGGCCTTTATTTCTGGAGGAATTATTTGCTTCATCGGACAATGCATACAGGACATGTTCATTCATTGGGGAGGTTTCGACGAGAAGAAGGCGGGGAATCCGACCGTAGCCGTGCTGATCCTGACTTCCGTGATTCTGACCAGCCTCGGTGTATATGATAAAATTGCTCAGTGGGCCGGGGCAGGGTCGGCCGTACCGGTAACCGGATTCGCCAATTCGATGGCCTCGGCGGCGATCGAGCATCAGAGCGAAGGACTTGTATTGGGCGTTGGAGGCAAAATGTTCAAACTGGCCGGGCCGGTCATTGTATTCGGAACCGTAGCCGCGTTTATTATCGGGATTCTTACCTTAATTTTCAATCCCTCTGGAGGAGGTCATTGAAGATGCTCAAGGGACATCAAAGCTGGATATTCGAAAATCGGCCGACGATTCTTTCCACAGCTACCGTCGTTGGACCGTTTGAAGGACAAGGACCGCTTGCGAATGATTTCGACATCATTCACGGGGACCTGATGCTGGGGCAGGACAGCTGGGAAAAAGCGGAGAGGACGTTAGTGGAAGAAGCGGCCAAGCTTGCTATCGAAAATGCAGGCTTGACGAAAGAGCAGGTCAATTTCTTTATCGGAGGAGACTTGTTGAATCAAATCATCAGTACAAGCTTCGCCGCACGAACAATGTCCATTCCTTATATCGGCGTGTTCGGCGCATGTTCTACATCGATGGAAAGTCTGGCTCTCGCTTCCGCGCTTGTGAATTCCCGTTCAGCGAAGTTTGCGCTGGCCAGTGCCGGCAGCCATAACGCCTCTTCCGAAAAACAGTTCCGTTATCCGACCGAATACGGATCGCAAAAACCCCCAACCGCCCAGTTTACCGTCACCGGAGCCGGGGCGTCTGTCGTTGGGCAGCACGGAGAAGGACCATACGTCACATCGGCTACGATCGGCAGAGTCGTCGACATGGGAATCAATGACCCATTCAATATGGGAGCGGCAATGGCTCCGGCAGCCGTTGACACCATTCAGGCGCATCTTCGCGATTTGCAAATTCAACCTGGTTATTATGACCTGATTGTGACAGGAGATTTATCCAAGGTTGGATATGAGCTTGCCAACGATTTGTTCAAAAAACACAACATACCTATTCAGCAAACCGATTATAAGGACTGCGGAATGATGATGTACGATTACGATAAGCAGATGGTGCAAGCCGGAGCGAGCGGATGCGCATGTTCAGCTGTCGTCACATACGGCCATCTGTTGAACCGAATGCGAAAAGGCGAATTGAACCGATTGCTTGTGGTCGCTACCGGAGCGCTGTTGTCGCCGCTGTCTTATCAGCAAGGGGAAAGTATTCCATGCATTGCGCATGCCGTATCGATTGAGAATGGAGGGGCTAAGCGATGATTTATTTCTGGGCGGTCGTTGTTGGCGGTGCCATTTGCGTGTTCGGGCAAATCTGTTTTGATGTATTCAAGCTGACCCCCGCGCATACGATGACCCTTCTTGTTGTCCTGGGAGCGGTTCTGGATGGAATCGGACTATATGATCCGCTAATCAAATTCGCCGGAGCCGGGGCTACGGTCCCTATCACAAGTTTTGGCAACTCTTTGGTGCACGGGGCACTTCAAGAGCTGAAAAGCGACGGCTGGATCGGGATTATAACGGGCATATTCGAGGTTACCAGCGCAGGGATATCCTCAGCCATTATTTTCTCTTTCCTTGCCGCCTTGTTCGTAAAGCCGAAAGGATAAAGAACAATGTCCGAAGCAATTCGATGATGAATATCGATGGTTGGGACATAGCATAATAATGGTACTTAACTTGCGAATCGATAAGTATCCGGGAGAACCGGGTACCTTTTTTTTATCAAACGGAAAGGTAAGGTAACATGAAAAAGATTATTTTCCTTCTGATTGATTCATTAATGCCGAACATATTAGATGATTGCATACGCCATCGAACGGTACCTGCGCTAAAATTTTTGATAGATCGAGGAAAATATTGGTCCAATTGTGTGACTGTATTTCCAACGATGACGGCTACGGTCGACTGTTCATTAGTGACCGGTACTTTCCCTGACCAGCACCGGATTCCCGGGCTTATATGGTATGATCCCGAGACGAAAGAGATCGTAAACTACATTAACGGATGGAAATGCATAAAAAAGCTTGGCCTATCGAAGTGCGCTCAACATGTATTGTTCAATCTCAATGAAAAGCACTTAAGCACCCAGGTGTCGACGATATTCGAGGAACTGTACCGAAGAGGAAAGACATCGGCTTCGATCAATGCGATTGTTCACCGCAGTGTCAAACGGCATGCCATCAGCCTACCTTTACTTATGAATGTATCGACCGGCTTTCGATTTCGCAACAGCAGTACATTAGGACCTGATGTGATGACGTTGGGAGCCATGGTTGATTCAGAAATTAATAAAAACATCCCCAGGCCGATGCGGGGGTATAAACAAAAATGCGGAATCAATGACGCCTATGCCGCTCATGCCGTCAAAGCAATGATTCAATCGAATCAACTGCCCGATTTTATGCTCGTTTATTTTCCTGATAATGACCATGAAGTCCATAAAAAAAATCCCGCTCATGCTGAGGAAGCGCTCATTCGCGTAGATCGGCATATTCAGGAGATTTTGAATGCATTTGATTCATGGGAAGAGGCGGTTAACCAGTGTGTATTTATTGTAACCAGCGACCATGGACAGACAAGAATCGGGAACGAAGAACGATTTAATATCGATCTGGATCTGCTGCTTGATTCATTCCGCGTGCTGCAGTTGGGGGAAAAGGTTGGCAGCCATCACGATCTGGTGGTCTGCAATAACGAACGCATGGCTTATGTCTATCCTCTTCGCATAGATAAGCTCGCCAAGATCATCGAAATACTATCGAGCGAATCGCGGATTGACTTGATTGCGTGGAAAGAAAAAGGGCAAGTTACCGTCAAAGAGGGGGGATCGGGAAGAATCATGCAATATCAGCCTGATGGCCCGTATACCGATAGTTATGGCTCCGCATGGACCATAACGGGAGAAGAAGCGGTCGTTGATTTACGGATTCAGGAGCAAGAAATACAGTACGGCGATTATCCTGACGTGCTTGCCCGGTTATATGGGGCGTTACATTCTCAAGATGTCCCGATGATCGTGATCACCGCTCGGCCGCGCTATGAATTCAAAAGCCGCTTTTACCCGGTTCATTTGAATGGCGGCAGTCATGGCTCTTTGCACAAATACGATTCCGACATTCCGCTCATTGTAGCGGGCACGTCCCATGGCGTTAAAGAACCGCCCCGTTTGGTCGATTTGAAAGCTTATATTCTTGAGCTAATGGATGAGGGAAAAAATGATTAATTGTTAGAAATAATACTGAAACTTTCCACCCATGAATTTGATTTTCCCAAGGCAAAATAACATTAGATATTCGATAAAGGGGAACAGTTCATGTGGTTCAAATCCTTTGCACTCTCCATCTGGAGTGTCATTGATCCAGTGTACTATGCATGTACCAGATTGAAATGTATTGAACATGAAGATGGCAGCACGTTCCGAGTCAGACTTACTTCGTTCCGGGGCGGAGACGTACTCTTATCCGACGGCACCATCATTAAAAGAGGCGACATTTTGCTGAAAATTCATTTGCATAATGTCATGCTTTTGAAAAACATGCTTTCCATAAAAAGTGAGATTAAAAAAGGAAAGCTCCTCTATCGCCTTATTGAAAAATCGTTGCCTGATCTTGCCGAATATGTGCGAAATCATCCGAAGCACGATGATATTAAAGGAATTATCGGGATAACGATGTTAAATAGGGGAGGCAGCGGATTAGGGTTTGAAACGATACAGATACGCAGCGTGATGTACAAATGGATCAAGTACGTAACGATGATGCCGATCTATTTCGTCTCGGCAAACGATCCGTTAAGGAACTTAAAGAAACAAACCCCTGCCTATTTATTCATGTCCAAAAATGTACTAATGAATAAATACGGAACAAAATCACTGCCGAACTTGCATCATGGCCCAAAACTACTCTGACGCTTTATTGCCGCCAGAGTATTTTCTTTGTGCCGTGGGTAATTCAATCATGGAGAGAGTGTATGTATCAGTCTCACCGTGGCTTTTAGGGGCAAATGATCCGAGGCCGCAGGGAGGCTCGCAATGGCTTCCGTTGAAGCAATATGGAAATGCCGGCTGACAAATATATAATCCAGTCGAAATAGGGGGCGGCGGGACGGGAAGGTATAACAAGGAGTCATGCCGGCATGATGGCAAGCATCTGTAATGAGTTGCTGCAGTTTGTGCCAAGATTTCGTGCCCGGCCTCGTATTCAAATCGCCGGTTAAGATTACGGGGTGGTCCTCATTCCTAATTTTATCGGTAATAAAATCGACTTGCTTCGATCGGATGTATGGAACAAGACTTAAATGGGTGACATACATTTTGACGAGATGCCCCCGAATATGAATGCAGACTTCCAAGACAGCACGTTTTTCGAAATGGAAAGGGGAACTTTCCAAAACATGATTTTGCCGAGAAACGATCGGAAAACGGGACAAGACCGCATTTCCATACTGTCTAAGAACAGATCCGGTTGATGATGAAATGGACGCGCCAAAAAAAGAATCGCGCATGCCTAAACGTTCAGATAACCAACCCAATTGGTCCAGATAACCGCTTCTCCGGGAAAAATGTTTGTCCACTTCATTTAAAGCGATTACATCCGCTTGGCTATCTTCTAAGACTTGAGCGACTCGCTCCAGGTTCAGCTTCCCATCCATTCCTCTTCCATGATGAATGTTAAATGTTACGATATTCATTTCCATGTTTTCCGCACCTTCATACCGTTATTCCATTTATGATATATCCAGTTAGGTCGGAGAACATGCTGCGATAGCCCGATCATGCGGACCCATTTATGCTTTTTTCAGGACAAGCTCCAACTGCACGGACAGTTCGTTCTCCGTGTCCAGAAATTATGCTCCCGCATATCGACGGGTGGGAAGTTTGCATAATAACAGCGTACAGTCCAAGCATCCGGATCGTCCGCTCCAGATCGAGATTACGCTGCAAAGCAAAAACAGGTTCGCGGAAAGTGACCGTTTCCGACAATGGCTGCGGCATTCCTGAATCTGAGCAAAACCTTATATTTGAGCGGTTTTTTCGCGGGGAAAGGAAGAAACAGGAGATCCGCGGTCTAGGTCTCGGCCTTCCGTTCAGCAAGCTTATGGCACAAGCCCAAAAGGGCGATCTCGTCTTTCATCAAAGCTCGGAATACGGAACATCATTCGCTTTAATGCTGCCCCTTGCTGCCTCTCCGATGCAGGAAGAATTCACAACATGAATAGATTTTCCGCCCTCTTCTGAAAATAGGCCGCCTCAGACTGTCATCTGGGCGGCCGCTTTCGTTTGTATGCTTGCCTCTACCTTTGTTCCTTATTTGAATCGGCCGTACGCTCTGGCATAACGCAGAATCCGGCGATAGGCGGAAGGATTTAAGGTTCGGTAGACGTATATGGCTGGCCTTGTGTTCACTTCCAGGATCCAGGGCCGCATGTTTTTATCAAGCGCGATATCGAGTCCCAACTGTTTTAGACCTTTATAGTTTTTATTTAATTGCTTGCCTACCGATACTCCCATTTGGTTCAATTCATGGCGCAGCTTGCGAATGGAGGATTGATTCATACGAGGACGCAATAGGGTAGACAGCGATTCCATGCTCCCGCCATTACTGACATTCGTAACGATCTTATTGGCGGCTGCCTTGCGGCCGAGGATGTTCATTGCCTCCCATTGATTGTTCAGGTTCTTTTGAACCAATACCCGCAGATCGAATTTTCTCCCGCGGTGGCTCAGCAGATGAATCCCCCGTTGTACCAAATACTTCCGCTTCCCGATTCGGGACTTGATGCCGGACTGCAAATCGTTCATGGAGCGGAACACTTTGGTGGAAACTCCTTCTCTCAGCTCGAACGATGCTTTGGAGCGTTTTTTGGCGCGCATGACTCCTTTCCCGTGCGTACCCGTGTCCGGCTTCACATACACCATGTTGTAGCGGTTCAGCATCTCCTTCAAGCTGCTGGAATTGTATACGGCTGTTTTGGGGATGTACCGCTTCAACGATGAGTTTTGCAGAATGCGCGTCTTTTTCCATTTGCTGAATACATGTTGAATAGGCAAACTAGCATCACCCTTTTTCATGAATTTGATGTTATCTGGTTATTAGCAACGGATGTGATATCAATGTATGATGCCGATGACGATTAGGAATGGACAATTAACCTATGGGACGGCAATGGCGTAATAGGATGGCGGTTATAGAACTGGAGGGGCAGGATTATATATCAGCAGCGGCCGCACAAAAGAGAATGAAGAATGATTGAGAAAATATGTCCCGGTTTTACCGATGAGGTACAAGGTTTTGCTGATGAAGTAGAACCGGAGCCTGAAAAAATAATATGTTATGCGCTGCTCTCGGGATGCTGGGATCAGCAAATGCTGAAGGACGACCGCATTGCCTCCAGGCTGATTGGCGAGCATTTCCACAAGCTGTTCCAAAGCGCGGAGCGCAGAACGATCGTACCTGCCGTTAACCTTCAGCTTATCTGCCCTCCAATGCTGGATCCAGGCGATGATATTGCTCTTCCGTAAATAACGAATAGCGGGCCAAAACCTTTGGTATACGGAATCGCCTTATTTAGAGCGGATCGCATGGTAAGTACGTTAAAATCCGAAGATTCATTATTATACCTGCTAATGGCCGATAAATTATCCCAGACCGCCAGCTTGACGCTTAAAGTCGATCAGGAAGGAAAGCGCGAACCGGAAAAATATTTGGCCATGGACATTCAACAAGTAAGACGGACGATGAAAGTAGACGTCCAAAGCAACTGGAATATTAAAGTGACGCTGAAGGTGGAGTTTGATCCAAAAGTGAAAGTAGAGATCGTCAATCACGGAATCATGAACTGACCAGGAGCCTTATTAATTTGGAAAAGGGAGAGGAGGAGCGGTGGAAGCTCCTCTTCTCGCGTTATATAATCTGGCAGGTTACTCTGATTTTTCTGCCTGCTTATTGAACGTAAACGTTATGCCTGCGCCAACCTGGAAATTTAGCAGGCCGATCATGTCTTTCGTGTTTTGGCTCATTCCGCTTTGCACAGGTTGGGCTTCGTTAGGCGCACTCGGATCGTTTCCCATGGCTTCGGTCTCGAACGTTTGTTTTGCCTCGCTTAGCAGCACTCGGCTGCCATCGGGTCTGACGATATATTGCCTGATATATTCGCCTTCGCGAGCGGTAACCAGTCTTCCTTTTTTGTCTCCCTGTTTTTCTTCTTCTTGTTTCGCCGCATCTTTTAGTACGGCTTCAAATAATAAATCATTTTGTTGACTTTTCCGTAGGGTTGAAGACGGAAATCGATGGTTGGAATCAATACGCATGTGAAATCCTCCTGTCCCGATGTTCCCCTTCCATTGAATTGGGGGATGGTTCTATTATCGGAAGGAGGGCTTCGCTCCATTAGCTTTGAGGGGGAGATGATCCCAAGATGTATACTAAAATATATGAATTTCAAATAAATAACGGAACAATCTACTATTATGTGTTATATTTTGAAGAGAACAGCATCCGAATGACTTCACTAACGGAGAACGCTAACCATTAGCAGCCCGTTTTTATTTTTATCACTTTTCTTCCTAGATCTATCCTCCCAATGCTCATCGTGAGATTCGAACAGACCACTCCATAGAGCGCACACATCCATCAATGCGACAAGTATTTTTTTGGCCAAAGCTTCATAGTCATTTTTTTAAACTAATCAATGGAGGTTGTTATGCTGCTTAATGTTCAGAACCTGACCAAAGTTTTTTCCGGGAAAAAAAGTACGAAGACCGTTGCCAACGATAACCTTAGCTTCTGTGTGCAGGAAGGAGAAATTTATGGGTTACTGGGACATAACGGAGCAGGGAAAACGACCTTGGTCAATCAGATTATCGGACTGATGAAGCCGACTAGCGGCGAAATTTCGTTATTGGGCAGATCTGTAATCAAAGACCCTGCCTTTGCCCGTTCCATGTGCTCCGTCCAGCCGCAATCTCAATTGCCTCTCGGTTACTTGACGCCGGTACAGGCCGTATCCATCATGGGAAAAATGAGATCGGGCGAGAAGCAGGACGTAGCGAAGCGGATGAACATGCTTTTTGAAGCGCTTGATATCGGATAATGGGTGAACAAAGAAGGCGTTCATCTGTCAGGCGGGGTTCGCCGGCTGGTCGCCTTTTGCATGGCGGTGGTTGTGCCCGGCAAGCTGGTCATTCTTGATGAACCGACGAACGATGTGGATCCGATTCGGCGCCGCTATCTTTGGGATTTGATCCGCCAGTTAACTGTAGACGGAACATCCGTCATCTTGGTGACGCATAACGTGATTGAAGCCGAGAAAGCGGTGGACCGGGTAGCTATCTTGAATAAAGGCAGGTTTCTGGCGGAAGGCACCCCTGCAGAAATCAAAAGCACAGTAAACAACCTGATTCGGGTAGAGGTCAGCCATGTGACGAGCGTTCAGCAGCTGCAAACTCCCGCGTGGGCGTTATCCTCGCATTCTCACACTTCACGTTCCGTTTTTTCGGTTAATCCCGACTCCGTGCCCGATGTAATCGAATGGGCAAGAGACAAAGTAGACGAAGGTGAAATCATGGACTATACTTTATCGCCGACTACGCTTGAAGATGTTTATGTCGAGCTGACAAGCAAGGGGGAGATCGGTGCATGAAGATAGCGAACGATTTCAAGTATGTCTTTCAAATGCAGTTGTTTCGAAGTATCGGCCCGCTTATGTTTTTTACCGTCATTCAAATCTTCATGTCTCTGGGGATTGTAATCGGATTCAGGTATCTCTTTGATGATCTTGATAATCAGAGTCTGCTGTTTCTGGCAACCGGGGCTCCTACATTCATTCTCGTCCTCACCGGTCTTGTTATCTTGCCGATGCAGATCGGCAACGCCAAAGTAGAAGGCTATGTTGAATTTACCCGCACCTGGCCCGTTAACCGCGCCGTAATCATCGGAGCCGATACATCAATCTGGCTGGGAGTAACGATACCGGGATTATGCATCGCAACCCTGTTCGCGCATCTAATGTTTAATCCTGGATACGACATCTCATGGACAGTCATTCCGGCTCTGCTGTTAATTGCGTTAACATCCATCGGCGTAGGGTATGGATTTTCGTATTTGTTTCCGCAAGACGTGACATTTGCGGTATCCCAATTTATTGCATTCGGCGCCTTAATGTTTTCTCCTCTTAATTTTCCGATCGAGCGGCTGCCGGAATGGTTTCAGGCGGTGCATCACATTTTGCCGTTCTACTCCATGGCGGAGGTCATGCGCGCTTCATTGGCCGCGTCAACCTTCGAGGCTTCGATATGGAACTATGTCACCTTATGCATTTGGTGCGTAGCAGGATACGGCGGCGCGATCTGGATTCTGAACCGGAAGTAACTACGATGGAGTAAGGGGTGGCCTGCATGAGTGTGATTGCCGTAGTGGGGGCCGGAGTGATGGGTGTGGATGTTGCGTCCACACTCTCCTTTCACGGCTATAAGGTGATTGTAAAAGATATCGATGCGACAGCCTTGCAGCAAATACCACAAAAAATCGAACGCAATATTCGAAATTACCGCATGATTTCTTCGGCCTTGCGCGAATGGGACGCGGAAGACATCCTCAGCCGGATTACCGTAACGAATACATATGAGCATTTTTCACATGCCTCTTGGGTGATCGAAAACATTACCGAGGATTGGGAGGCCAAAAGCCGGCTGTACCGGGAATTGGGCGAGGTGTGCAGCGAAGACACATTTTACGGCGTGAATACAAGCTGCATCTCGCCAACCAAGATTGCCTCCTTGCTGGACAAGCCGGAGAAGGTGATCGGGATGCACTTCATGAATCCCGTCCCGCTCAGATGCCGGTTTTCGCCGGGCAGCTTCCGCCTATCCGCATCATGCGGCGCTGCGGTTCCGGGGACAATCGATCTCCTACTCGGAACTGGATGCCTGGTCCGACAGGCTCGCCGCGCTGATGAGCGCCCGCGGACTGGGACCGGATGCGGCAGCGGGCCTTCTGATGCCCCGCAGTCCGGAGCTCGTGGCATGCATTCTGGCGATTCTCAAGCTGGGGTCGGCCTATGTCCCGCTGGATCTGGCCAACTCTGACGACCGGCTTTGCTTTATGATCAAGGATGCGGACCTTCGGCTGCTGTGCACGCGGGAGGAGTATATATCCCGTGTTCCCGGCGACAGCCCTCTGCTGCTGGACAAGGAGCCCGGGGAAGGAAGCGGGGACTTGTCCGCCGCCGGAGCTTCCGCTCCTTCAAGCCAGGCTTATATCATGTACACTTCCGGCTCCACAGGCAAGCCCAAGGGATGCAAAATATCGCATCAAAATGTAATCAATCTGGTGTTTGGCCAAGATTTTATCGATTTCGGCGCTCATAAGGTCATCCTGCAGGCCGCATCTCCGGCGTTCGATGTGTCTACCTTCGAAATATGGGGACCGCTGCTTCACGGAGGAACGCTGGTGCTGCCCGGGGAGGGCGATCTGCTGGATGCGGGGCGCTTGAAGCGGCTGCTGGCGGAAGAGAAGGTGCAGAGCATGGTGCTGACCTCTTCGTTGTTTAACCGGCTTTGCGATCGGGATCCGGGTACGTTTGGCGCGTTGTCCCATCTGATTGTGGGCGGCGAGGCGCTGTCCGTGCCGCATATTGCCAAGGCGATGAACGCGAATCCCGGGCTGAGACTCATTAACGGATACGGCCCGGCCGAAAACTCCTTTCTAACCACCACCCATTTGATTGCCCCTGCAGACCTGGCCAGAGAACGCATTCCGATCGGCAAGCCGGTCGGGAATTCACGGGTCTACATCGTAGACAAGGGCATGAATCTGCTGCCGGCGGGCGCGATCGGGGAACTCTGCGTCAGCGGAGACGGAGTTGGCATGGGGTATCATGAGCGGCCTGAGCAGACAGCGCAGCAGTTCCTGCAGGACCGGTTCGTCCCGGGCGGCCGGATGTACCGGACGGGCGATCTGGCGCAATGGCTGCCGGACGGCACGATCGATTATCTGGGCAGGCTGGATACGGAGGTCAAGGTCAGGGGATACCGGGTAGAGCTCGGCGAGATCGAGCGCGCGTTGATGCGGCTGCCGGGGCTGCGTCAAGCGGCGGTTCAGTTCAGACAAGTGGGCATGGAGCGTCATGTCTGCGCTTATTATGTATCATCAGGCGCTTCCCGATCCGGAGAACGCAAGATGGAACGGGCCTGCGCCGGCCCGGCCGCTCAGCGAGCTGGAGGATCTGGTTGCCTCCATCTGCGCCTCTGTGCTCGGCATTAACAAGCAGGGAATTCAAGCGGACGACCAATTGTTCGAGATTGGTGCCAATTCGCTTAATATTTGCAGCAATCGGCACAGGAGGAACGAGTGCCGGAGGAATCGGTAACGGCACGATTGGAGAAGGAGAGGAATACGCTGCTTGCCACGGCGACGCTTATTCGAAGAATGGGGGAAAGGTAATGGCGGTCAAAACGGATTACACCGGATTGGAGATTGCGATTATCGGGATGTCGGGCCGCTTTCCCGGCGCCGAGAATGTGGAGCAATTGTGGAGCAATATGGTTGAAGGACAGGAATCGATTACTTTCTTCTCTAAAGAAGAATTGATCGCGGCGGGGGTGGAGCACGGTCTGCTGGAGGACCCGAATTTTGTGCGTGCCAAGGGCGTGATGCCGAGCCTGGAGCGGTTCGACGCCGAATTTTTCCAGTATACGCCGGGGGATGCCGCGCTGATGGATCCGCAGGTTCGCATCCTCCATGAAGTCGTATACCATGCGCTGGAGGATGCAGGGTATGCCTCCGCGCCGCCGCGGGAAACGATCGGTCTGTTTCTGGGGGCGACGAATAATTTCGCCTGGGAGCTGGAGAGCCTGCAGACCATCGTTGAGCACGGCGGACATCATATGACGGCGCTTCAATTCAATGATAAGGATTTTGCGGCCACCCGCATCTCCTACAGCCAGAATCTTCAAGGCCCCAGCGTGGCGGTCAGCAGCGCCTGCTCGACCTCGCTGTATGCGGTGGATATGGCCTGCAGGCATATTCTGACCGGCGCCTGCTCGATCGCGGTGGCGGGGGGAAGCGGCTTGTCGCTGCCCGGCCGCAACGGCTACCTGGGCCAGGATGGCCGAATTAATTCCCCGGACGGCCACTGCCGCCCCTTCGATCGGGATGCCGTGGGCACCGTCGAAGGCAACGGGGCGGGAATGGTGGTGCTGAAGCGCTTGAGGACGCTGTCAGGGACAGAGATCGCATCTACGCCGTCATTCGGGGAACGGCCTGCAATAATGACGGCAACCGCAAAGTAAGCTATACCGCGCCCAGCGTAGAGGGGCAGGCGGAGGTGATCCGAAGGGCGGTGGCAATGGCCAACGTGACTCCCGAGAGCGTGTCTTATATTGAAGCGCACGGGACGGGGACGATGATGGGCGATCCGATCGAGATCGCCGGCTTGACCAAAGTGTATTCGCCGGCCCGCATAGGCTCGATCGGCGTCGGTTCCCTGAAATCCAACATCGGTCATCTGGATGCAGGCGCCGGAGTATCGGCGCTTATCAAGACCGCATTGGCGCTGCAGCATAAAACCATTCCTGCAACGCTTCATTTTCGGAGCATTAATCCCCAGATCGACTTGGAGACTACTCCGTTCTATATCGTATCCCGCACCCAGAGCTGGGAGCGGAGCCTCTTGCCCGGCGGCCGGGACGAGTATGCTCCATTGCGGGCGGGAGTCAGCTCCTTCGGTATCGGCGGCACCAATGTACATATGTCAAGATCGCGAGCTGGTTCCCGATATTTCGCGTCAACGAGAGAGGGGGTGAGATGTGAGTTCACCGATAAAAATTGCCCAGGTGGGCACCTATTTGCCAGCCAAGATTCGATCCAACGAGGGGAAAGCCGCTAAATTTGGCTATGACCAGCATTTTTTGCATGAAAAATTGGGGTTTGCCAGCATTGCCGTGCGAGCGGAGGAGGAGACGACGCTCGATATGTGCTTGCAGGCCTTCCGCGACCTGAAGCGGAAGACGGAGCTCGACGTGAAGGAAATTCAACTCGTGACGGTGGTGACGCAAAACCCGACGCTCAAAATTCCGCACACCTCGGCGATGCTGCATAATCAGCTTGGGATGGACAAGGGCTGCATGACCTTCGATATCTCGCAAGGCTGCTCCGGTTATTGCCATGCGCTCTTTATTGTGAAGGCGCTGATGGAAGCGCAACACCTGGACCATGCGCTTATCTTCACCTGTGATTCGTACCGGAATCTGATTGATGAAGAGGATCGCAATGTAAGCATGATTTTCGGGGACGGCGCGACGGCTACGCTGCTGAGCCGGACGGCCGGTGAAGGATTTGAGCTTCGGGGCGCATCGTTCGGGACGGTTCCTGACAGTCATGATTGCCTGATCATTCAGGACCGATTTTTGCGGATGGAGGGAGGAAGAGTATTTCAATACGCTGCCCAGGAGATCCCGAAGAGCATCGCGGAGATGCTGGCACAGCATGGCCTGACGGCAGAGGAGGTGGATTTCTTCCTCTTCCATCAGGGGTCGAAATATGTCGTCGATTCGCTCGTGAAGCTGATGAGAATCCATCGGGAGAGAAGCGTATTTTCTTCCGGAACCTACGGCAATACGGTCTCTTCCTCCCTCCCTATTCTGCTGTCCGAATACCAGGGAGCGGGAGGGAAAGGCACGATTGTGCTCAGCGGGTTTGGCGTCGGTTTTACATGGGGACATTGTCTTTTAAAATATACGGAAACAGAGGAGTGACACACATGGCGGGATTGGCCGATCTATTGGAGGTATTGAATAAGGACGCGGGGTTCGCGAAGCTGCTCCAGGGAGCAACAGAAGACAACAGCTTGCTCTCGCTGGGCTTCGATTTGCTGGATGCGATGATGGTGGCGCACCTGCTTGGCGTTGAGTATGAAGCGGAGCTGCAGCTTACGAAAAATTCGACTCTGGGCGAAATTGTGGAGCAAATTAACCAGCATAAGCCTGAATGTGAAGAGAGATCGGTATGAGCGTGATCGATCTGTTCTGTATTCCTTATGCCGGAGGCTCAGCGCATGCCATCTATGGCAAATGGGTTGAAAAACTTGACCCCGGAATCAAGCTGCATCCTTTGGAATTGGCAGGGCATGGCCGAAGAATGGCAGAGCCCTTTCACGCGAATGTAGAGGAAGCGGTCCAAGACTTTTTGGACAAGATGCGTTCTTCGATTTTACAGCGTCCGTATGCCATATATGGCCATAGCATGGGAACGGGCTTAGCCTATGAGCTCGCAGTGGCGGCCCGGGCTTCCGGACTGCCGCAGCCAATGGCGCTATTTTTATCCGGCCGCATCCCTCCCCATCTGAAGTATGATGAAGAGCCCATGCACAAGCTGTCTGATGCGGACTTTTTGGAGAAAATCCGCAAGATAGGCGGAACGCCGGCACAGTTCTTTGAGTCCAAGGAGCTGCTGCAGCTCTTCCTGCCGATTCTGAGGCATGATTACCGTATGATCGAGCAGTACCGGGTGAACGGTAAGCCGCAGCCGGTGGATGGGGATATTATCTTTTTTCTCAGCGATGAGGATCAACATGTCAATTTGCCCGATATTTTGGAGTGGGAACAATACAGCAAGCGATTATTTGAATATCATTCCTTTCCGGGCGGGCATTTCTTCATTCATGAAGCATGGGAGCAAATCTGCATGCTGATTAACGGCAAGCTGCTGGGGCATGGCAGCGTAAACCAATCGAAAGGGTGATGTGCGTGAACGAAGTATTTGATGTGCTGGGCGATGTATACAATAAATATTGGCGCGAGATAACGTTGTTCCAATATCCTAACATCGAGGAACTGGTGCTCTCCAAGCTCCCGGGGAACGCGAGAATTTTGGATGTATGCTGCGGAACGGGGACCATCGCGGCCAAGCTGTGCGAGCAAGGGTTCACGGTAGAAGGGATTGATATTTCAAGCAAGGTGATTGAATACGCGCGGATCAACGCTCCCGAAGCGACGTTCACTGTGGGGGATGCACGCTCGTTCCGCTATGAGTCCCCTTTCGACGCGGCCATTACGACACTGGACAGCTTCAATGTGATGACGGATCCGAAGGATCTGAAAAATATTTTTATTCATGTTTATCAAGCGTTAAAGCCAGGGGGCATTTTCTATTTTGATATGAGAAATGAGGAAGGCTATCTTCGCTATTGGAATGGAAGCCAACTGTCCTTTATTGAAAGGAAGGGGTCGCCGCCTTTCACTCGGTGTATGACGAGGGCAGCCGGCTCGGACTGATGAAGGCGGCTTACTTTACCCGCAACGAGGCACAGGCATGGGATCGCAAAGATTTATATATTCCTCATAAATGCTACCTGGAGGAGGAGGTTGTCGCCCTGCTGGAAGAGGCGGGCTTCGGCCGCATCCAAACGGTTCGGAGGAGCGAGGGAGTGTACTCCGACGTGTGCGGCAGATCGCATTACACAAGCATGAAGGCAAGCTGACGATGGGCAGCGCAGCGAAATATACGATGAATACAGGCAGCACGATGTTCGTCAAGGATGGACGCAAGACGGATATGGGATCGCGGCCGGAGATCGTAAACGGAACCCTCTATGTTCCGCTTCTCTTCTACGCGGAAGCGCTGGATTACAACTTTGCGGCGGACGGAAAAAAGGGAACAGTGAGATTGACCAAAAGTAAGATGTGGCTTCAGAAGAGGAGAGGGGTGTCTCACAGGCACTGCAAAATGATGGAGATGACGAGGTAACAGAGAATGTGGATGCAGGAAAAACGGCGGCGCGCAAACCGATCGAAGATGGATGAAGCAGTGAAATGCTGCGTGGATGCATCAATTTCTGCTCTTTCAGCCGCTATTTGATGAAATTCCTGTAAAAGTACATTATTTCCAACGATTTTTGTCTTTTATCGATGGGATAGTCAGAAATTGATGCCGTTTTGCAGGATTCCCGGTAACGGAGTACACGTCATAAAGGAAAAGTGTAGTTTTGCAGTTTTTCGGCGAGTCGAGCTTTGAGAATCAGGGGGGCTATCACCCCCCTCTGATGTGATGATCATGGTTATGATTTAATCACTTGAATCCCTTTGACAATATTCCAAATAAAGAAGTATACGCTAATGATACCGCATAGCGCTACGGTGATAACCGAGCCAATCCCCAAGGTTACCTCTACCTCCCGCACGCTCAGGCTGATTACTCCCAACGCGGCGAACCCTACTATAGCTGTAACCGTTGGAAGAATATGCGTCCACAGTGCTCGTTTGGCATGGCTCTTGCTCTCAGAGTCTCCGACAATCCAGACGAGAATCGGGAATAAAATCGGAGCAAAGAGAACACTCCAGTAAGAAAGAGCAGATACTAGTTTGTTTCCGTTCATATCTATCACCTCAAGAAATAGCGTTGTTGTCCATGGCTTAAATATACAGCAGAAGATACTTGCACACTAATCGATCCAGCTTTCAAGAGGCTTATGAAATTGTAAGATTCCGAATGAGAGAGCAACATTTCAAAACTCTCCTTGTGATATAACTAAACGTGAATTCCAAACAAGGAGGTGAACCACAATGCGTAAGCTGAAAGGTAAATCGCTCTAGTAACCGGGGCAAGCTGCAGCCCTTCAAGAACGAACGGGTTGATTCAGGCAAGCTCGTGCCGCAGCAGATGTTTGAAAAGCGGGGTCAGCTTGTCGGCCATGCGCATAATCAGATACTTTTTTCTCAGTCCCATCGATTGGTTGGCCGGCCATGATGAAGATATGCCTCCTCGAACAGAAGTGTGATTCCTCATTGATCTTACCACAAGATTTCTGGAGTGCCTTCATTCACTTGTCTCGTCATAATTTCGTAACCGGAAAGATGATTTCACGTATAAAGTCTTAACCCCGATCCGACGATTGGCCGGGGCACGAATGAATCCATACGAGAAGCTGAGGGACATCCGATGAAATACGACATGACAGTTCAAGCCGAGAGTTGGTATCGGCAAGCGGAGCAGAAGGCCGCTCACTATTTTGCCTCCCTTTCTGCGCAGGTCAAGGCCAAGACTTATGCGCCTGCACTGACAGCAGATTTTGAAATATGGAAACAGGACCATATTCATTCTCCTTCATGGCTCTCCTTCTTGTCGAGAAGAGGGAGAAAACCGGACGCTTCGGATTATGATAAATATATACAATGGCTGAACGATGCCGGAAAATTGGACGCTTACTTGGATCGAAGCGTCTCCTACATGTATATGAGGGATCTGGGCAAAGCCCTGGATTCTCCTGACACGCAGACCCGAATTCAACGCTGCATTGCCGGCATCAAAAAGCACTTGCTTCATTCCTCCGCAACTAACGGGGGAGGGCAGCCCGAAGTTATGAGTCTGGCTAAGGCGTATCGGTGGGCGCAGAAGGAAGGGGTCGAAGACGCCGTGATATGGGTGATCGGGAAGCTGAGGAGCGTATCCGCCCATATTCCGGAAGGAATGGATGCGGAGCAAGCCCAGCGCAAGCTGATCAAAATCATTGTCGGGGTTGTTCTCCATGCCGCCGAAGAGATGGATGACGATATAGTGCCGGCCGAACGCGCCCGAAGACTGGATGAAGCCATCAGGCTAGGTTATTCTTATGGACTGACCTATCCCTTTATTGACGACCTGCTTGATTCCCAAGTGTTACAAGAGCATGAGAAGGAACAATATTCCGGTATGATACGTTCCGCCCTTGTCACGGGAACGGTGCCGGAATGGGAAGAATGGGCCGGCAAGAACAAGGATATGCTCCGTTTCATCCACTTGGAGCTTCGGGATGCTTTTGAGTATATTAAAGGCTATCAGCTACCGGACACGGAGAGAACATTTTTCGAGCAGTCTTATGTGTTTTTTCATTCCCAGGATCTGGACCGTGCAAAGGAACTGTCGAATCCGAATTACACCAATGAAGAACTGTACTTGCCTATCATCCTGAAATCCGCTTCTTCCCGATTGATCGTCCGCTCGGTCATTCGCGCGCCTGAGGATGAAGGCTTTCATCATCGCACCTTCTGTTATGGCATCTACAACCAGTTGGCCGATGATTTTGCGGATATGTTTGACGATATGAGAGACGGTGCCGTAACACCCTATACCTATTATTTAAAATACCGTGGTCAGCGCAAGGATCTGATCAATCCCTTTGAACTGTACTGGGCGGTCATTTCCCATTTGATCCATAACGTATATCACTCCGATGCCAAGTCCCGCGAGGTGATCCTGGATCGTGCCATCAACGGTCTAAAACGGTGCAAACAGCGCGTTGGAAACGAGAAATATAATGAACTTATGGATATGTTCGCCTCCGGAATTCCGGAATTCAATCGACTGATCCAACATATGGTTCGCAAAGCGGATGAGGTCGATTTTTTCGATAAATTGCTTCGTGACCAGATGGTAACCGCTCTAAAAAATGAGCGCAAAGAAAAGGAACAATTTTTCGATACAATCAAATCGGTTCGCCATCAGATTAACGAGCTGTTGCCGATACCGAAGCATCACGGAATTCCGGCGATGAAGGAAACGCTTATTGATGCCGCAAATTATAGTCTCGAGGGCGACGGCAAGCGGTTGAGACCGATACTGGCCTGGGTCATGGGCGTGCAGGAATATGGCTTGAAGGCTTCAGCGCTTGTGCCGCTGCTGCGATCATTGGAATATATGCACACCGCCTCCTTGATCTTTGATGATCTGCCTTCGCAGGATAATGCGGCTACGCGGAGAGGACGTCCAACCCTGCATCAGGCGCATAACAGCGCCACTGCCGAATTAACCGGCCTGTTCCTGATTCAGAAGGCCATTGAAGAACAAGCGTCCCTAGACGGGTTCGATCCGAACACCGTGCTTGCCTTGATGCGATATTCGTCCCAAAAGGCCGCCGAGATTTGCATGGGCCAGGCGATGGACTTGCAATCCAAAGGCCAAGCGTTGACGCTGGAGCAGATGAACATGATATGCTTTTACAAAACCGGGATTGCATTCGAGGCTTCTCTCCTCATGCCTGCCATTCTCGCTCAGGTGAACGAGACGGAAATGGAGGCGATGAAAAAATTCGCCTATCATGCGGGCATTGCGTTTCAGATTAAGGATGATCTGCTTGATTATGAAGGAGATCAGCAATTGCTCGGGAAGCCTGTCGGCAAGGATGCGGAAAACAACACTTCGACTTTTGTGACCATCCTCGGTCACGAAGGCGCCAGAAGAGAGATGTGGGAGCATTACTCCCTTGCCAGCGAAGCGTTGAGAGCGATGCCTCGCCCTATCGCTTTTTTGAAGCATTTATTGAATTATATGGTCCATCGCGACAGTTAAAAGCAGTAAGCAGCTCTTTTGCAAAAGCAAGAGCTGCTTTTTCTATCGTTTTAATCAGGCATCTGCGGGCTCTCGCGATGCATGTTCTTTTAAGATGGCGGAGATGCGTTCTCGCTCTTCGTCGGATGCGTGATAATAATAAATGACGTTAATCATCTGGTTGGAGCCGGCGATCTCCTCCGTCGTGATTTGATTGCGGCCCAAATCGCCTTTGGGGTCCGACTTGCGCATTCGGGTATAATGCAGCGCTCTTTCCCCGTCCAATTGAATGAATCCTTTGTCGTAATGATGCTTCTTCTTGCCATATTGCCGCCAAAGGCGTAGGCATGATTGATTTTATCCATTTTGTCTTTCCCGGCAATTTCGACTCGCCGGGGGGAATATTGAACATGACCTAACAGCCGAGATTGCCGCCGGTAGGGACGCCAAGCAAATTGGCGAATATCGTGTAGAAGCTGATTCGGTTATTCACGGCGCCAGGGTTTGCCCCATTGCATTCCTTCACGCCGTTGATCGATCGGATCGTCTCGCCGAATCCTGCGCCGTTCACCATTGCGTTATGCGGGGTCATCGTCCCTGCGCCGCTCTGTGTATTCCAGAACCACAAAGCCGTCTTCCAGGCTACGGAGGAATCCTGTGCCACCAGATCCGGATTGGTTAGAAGGGGGAGTCCCAGCGCAGCGCCGGCCGCGCCATAATTAAAGTTCCAGCTTAATTGAAGCGGACCTCGGCCGTAGTACTGCTTGCCTGGAGCGCATGGGTACAGGACGCTCGAATTATCGCAATAGAACGGATAGGTGGATGTATCCAGCTCTACGATGTACCGCAAATGTCCCGATTCTTGGGCAACGTTTCCTAGAAAAGCGGCTGCTTCTTGTTTTTTGATCGTGTCGCTCCCTGTATTGGCGAATGCGGGGTAGGCGGACAGGGCGGATACGAAGCCGGAGTACGTATAGAATGGATTGCGGTCAGGAAACATTTGGTTGAACTGCGCCTCGGTAACGACGAACCCGCCGCCGATACCGCTGCCCGTTGGCGTGCATGTTTTGCTGGCGCTTTGTGGAGAAGTAGTAACAGGAGTGGTGGTGTCATTCTGCGCGGCAACGGCATACGTGTACGTTGTCCCGTTGGTCAATCCGGTATCGGCGGCAGATAAAGCATTTGTCCAGCGATACCAGCTTCCGTTGCGATAAATATCATAACCTGTTGCGCCGGGAATCGAATTCCAACTCAGGGTGCAGGTTGCATTGGACGCGCTGACTTGCAGCGTAGGGGGGGATAAAGCTCCGAATGCGGTAAACGGAAATATAAGAACGGTTCCGATCATCATGACAAGCATGACGACGATTGGTTTAAGAACATTTCTTTTCATAGCAGACCTCCTTTTTATGCGAAGAGCCGTTACCTATTATTCAGTGAACTGGAAAAGGTAAACGCGGGTACAACCTTCACACCTTCATGTTCCATCACTCCTCCCTTGATTTTGACCCGAGCTTCCAGGCTAAATATGTTCGAATAAATGAAAAGAGCCCCGAATCTTAGTATAATTTTGCAAGAACAAAATGACCTAAGAAAAGGGGCGTCTCCGAGGTAAATATTAACACAACGAGTAAAAAAATCAAGAAAATTTTTCTGTAAAAGCTGCTAAGAAGCGAAGTCCCCGATCTAATTCCTTCATATCCCGGGCAGAGGTGAGCGAGATTCGCGCAAACTGGTTTTTTCGGTTCCTCCCGGGTCGGGAAGCGGACCGATTCCCTGCTTTAAGGCGCTTTCGTCGAACTCTTGCAAGTTTACGCTTACTTTTAAGCCCGATACCGTTTATAATAAATCAAGCACAAAGTATATAAGAAAAGGTGTCATGGATGAGCATATTAAACGTAGAACGACTAAGCCACGGCTTTGGTGACCGTGCAATCTTCAAGGATGTATCCTTCCGCCTGCTCAAAGGCGAGCACATTGGCCTAATCGGCGCCAACGGAGAAGGCAAGTCCACATTTATGAATATCATTACAGGCAAGCTTCAGCCGGATGAAGGCAAGGTTGAATGGTCCAAGCGCGTACGCGTCGGCTATCTCGATCAGCATGCCGTTCTGAGCAAGGGCTTAACGATTCGAGATGTCTTGAGGAGCGCCTTCCAATATTTATTTGACCTGGAACAAGAAATGAACGACATGTATGCCAAGATGGGGGACGTGTCTCCGGAAGAGCTGGAGAAGCTCCTTGAGGAAGTCGGCACGATTCAAGATACGTTGACGAATCAAGATTTCTATATGATTGACGCCAAGGTGGAAGAGACTGCCCGCGGACTCGGCCTGAATGATATCGGCCTGGATAAGGACGTCAACGATCTGAGCGGCGGTCAGCGCACGAAGGTGCTGCTGGCGAAGCTGCTGCTCGAGAAGCCGGATATCCTGCTGTTGGACGAGCCTACGAACTATCTGGATGAACAGCATATCGAATGGTTGAAGCGATATTTGCAAGCCTATGAGAACGCGTTTATTCTCATCTCGCACGATATTCCGTTCCTGAACAGCGTGATTAACCTGATCTACCATATGGAGAATCAGGAACTGACGCGCTATGTCGGCGACTATGACAAGTTCCAGCAAGTCTATGAAATGAAGAAGCAGCAGCTCGAAGCCGCTTATAAGCGTCAGCAGCAAGAGATTGCCGACCTGAAGGACTTCGTCGCACGCAACAAGGCGAGCGTAGCCACGCGCAACATGGCGATGTCGAGGCAGAAGAAGCTGGATAAGATGGAGATTATCGAGCTGGCGAAGGAAAAGCCGAAGCCGCAGTTCCATTTCAAAGACTCCCGGGCTTCCAGCAAGCTGGTGTTCGAGACCAGAGATCTGGTCATCGGTTACGATGAGCCGCTGTCCCGACCATTGAACCTCCGTATGGAGCGCGGCCAGAAGATCGCCTTGGTCGGTGCGAACGGCATCGGCAAGACGACGCTGCTGCGCAGTATTCTCGGCGAGATTCCGGCGATATCCGGCTCGGTTGAACGGGGAGACAATCTGGATATCGGTTATTTCGAACAGGAAGTCAAAGATGCGAACTATAATACGTGCATCGAAGAGATCTGGAACGAGTTCCCTTCCTTCACTCAATTCGAGGTGCGTGCGGCACTGGCGAAGTGCGGACTGACGACGAAGCATATCGAGAGCAAAATCGCCGTGCTCAGCGGCGGCGAGAAGGCGAAGGTTCGCCTCTGCAAGCTCGTCAATATAGAGACCAACCTGCTCGTGCTCGATGAGCCAACGAACCATCTGGATGTCGATGCGAAGGATGAATTGAAGCGCGCGCTCAAGACTTACAAGGGCAGCATCCTGCTCATTTCCCACGAACCTGAATTTTATCGCGATGTCGTGACGGAGACATGGAATTGTGAATCCTGGACGACGAAAGTATTTTAATGTAGAAGCGAGGCCGACTCTATCGCAATTGATGCGATAGAGTCTTTTTTACATATAGCAGCATTTGAGAGGGGTCCGGTATTCAAGAATCTTTCTGCACTTTCTCTATAATAGATGATAAAGGGTTCATTTTCCAGATCGTAGAATGACGTAAATAAGGGAGATAGCTCTGTAACATTGAGAAGTTATGGATAATAGGCTCGTCTATATCTATGAATAGACAACTATGAAGGAGGAGAGCCATGGGTTGCATCAAGTCGGACCAAGACATCATCGAGCAAATTCTAACCGGGCGCCAAGATCTATACGCAATCCTGGTCAACAAATACAAGCAGCAGATATACGGCTTGCTGAGCGGAATGGGGGCCAGCCATGAAGATGCTCAGGATACGGCGCAGGATGCGTTTATCAAGGCCTACCGGAAGCTTGCCGATCATGATCGGAGCCGGAGCTTTGTCGCATGGTTATATACCATTGCCATCCGTACGTATCAAGATCGATTCAAGCGTAAGCAAATGACGTTCGTCGAATGGGATCAGGAGACCCTGTTGGATGAGGCGATGCCGGAAACCTTATATCTTCGCTCGAATCGCAGCAGCAAATGCAGCACTTCATTCACAAATTGCCGCCAACCCAGCGAAGGGTCATATTGCTTCCGGTATACGAATGAATGCACGTACGAGGAAATATGCGAAATTACGGAGCTATCCATGCATCAAGTGAAAAATGCGCTTTATCGCGCCAAGCATGCGTTGAAAAAATGCATGTAGAAGGGACCGACCCATGCAGGCCAGTCCCGGTACATACAGCTTCGTCTTGCTATTATTCTACAAGCTTCCAGGAGTCATCGCTTCCCGGAATGCTCTGTGTCCACCACTTGGCTTGATAGAGCTTGCCTTCATAGCGAACCAAGTCGCCTCCTACATATATATTGCCCGGCACGTAATCGACACTGCCGTCTGCATTTGGAACCACTTCTTTTTGCCATGCTTGCGAGGTATCTGGCGCTTGGCCTTGCACCCACCATTTCGCCGTATATTTCTCTCCTTTGTAGATGACCGAATTGCCTTCGTAGTAGATCTTCGTCGGATCATACGTATCCGCAAGTCCATCAATAACGGTAATCTGGCGCTCTGCAGAGGCTTGCAGGCCTTGACTGTCTTCTACGCTGTACACCAGCTTGTAGGTTCCCGGAGTAGAGGAATCAACCGTTCCTTCGATCACAATGCGATCGGTCAGATCGCCATCCTCTTCATCCGTAGCGGTAACTCCTTCTCTCGGATCGAACTGCTCGCCAACGAGAATCGTTTTATCCGTTGTGCCGTGAATCACAGGCTTGTGATTGATCTTTTCTGCAACGGTGATAATGCGTTCAGTAACCGCTTGCTGCCCTTGGCTGTTCTCTACGGTGTACACCAGCTTATATGCTCCTGGAGTAGAGGAATCTACCGTTCCATCGATGACAATGCGATCGGTCAGGTCGCCGTCCTCTTTGTCCGTAGCGGTAACCCCTTCTCTCGGATCGAAGTGATCGCCAACGAAAATCGTTTTATCCGTGGCGCCATGAATCACGGGCTTTGAAGCTACCGGCGGAATGCTTCCATTTCCGAATGCTTTGAAAATATCGGTAAATTGATATTGCGCCGTTACGCCATTATTTTTTTCCAACATCGCATCCCGGTTCATCGACCAGAAGGAGGTCATCGCCAGCCCGTTCTCGATCGCATGATCGACAACCCATTGAGACCACTCTGTCGTAAAGACCGGATGTGCCGCGCCTTCAAAACCGATGGATGGCGTCGTTCCAATGATTCCATATGCCTCTTGATCGGTCAGATCGATGTTGGCAAATTGCTTGAAGTATTGCTTCACTTGGTTCTTCGTCGAATCAACGGCTCTCAGCGAAGCGGAACCATAGTTTTCGCCTGGCAGGAGCGTTCCGTTGCCATAACACATCGTCATGATGTTCACGACTCTGACATCCACGCCGGCAGACAGGTAAGCCTCCAATACATCCAATTGAACGGAAGTCAGACCGCTTGGCAGTACAGGGAGCGTTAATACGATATCGACTCCGGTTGCGTCTTGCAGCTTTTTAATCGCCTTCGCATTGGCGATATTCAGGGCTTTGTTCTGAGCGCCGCCCTCAATGTCGAGGTCTAATCGGGTCAGTCCATAGCCTTGAACAAGTTCCATATACGTATTGAACAACGTATCTGTATCTTGAGTCACTTCCCAGAACGTACGTTCAAACCGCCAAGGGAGATCGCGACGTCGCCGCCCATTTCGCGCAGTTCTCGGATAGACTGCTTAATTCCTTGATATTGGGCGTTGTCTGCATTCTTTTCATTCAGTTCGGGATATCCTCCCCAGCCCCATTGCACTTTACCATCAACGATTTTATTCGGAGTGGATTGAATAAAGCCAAGATTGAAGAATTTCACGCCCGTATCCTCGGAAATTCTGGCAAGGTTAGGGGCGCCGTTGTTGGAATAGCCCGGCTTGGTAACCCATGCCACCATATCGATGAACGGAGAATTGACTTGCTTCGGCCATTCGATTCCTTGACCAACCCCAAAGTCATGATCCGGAGCTGCCGCTTCGATAACTGTAATCATGCGTTCTTTTTGGGCCGTTAATCCTTGTGAATCCGTAACGGAGTAGGTCAGCTGATACTTCCCGGCCGCATTCGTGTTTACTTCTCCCGTCACGGTAATACGCGACGTTACATCTCCGTCTTCCGCGTCCGTAGCGGTTACGCCGGCCAGCTTATCGAAGACGTCGCCGACTTGAAGCGTCAGGTCCGTTACGCCATGCAATACAGGCGGTTGATTGTTGCTTGGCGCTTCGATAACGGTAATGATGCGTTTTTTCTCGGCCGTTAAACCTTGTGAATCCGTAACGGAGTAAGCAAGCTCATACTTGCCGGCCACATTCGTATTGACTTCTCCCGTCACGGTAATACGGGATGTCAAATTTCCGTCTTCGGCGTCCGTAGCGGTAACGCCGGCCAGCTTATCGAAGTGGTCGCCGACTTGAAGCGTCAGGTCCGTTACGCCATGCAATACGGGCGGTTGATTTTTGCTTTGAGCTTCATCGCCTAGAATGAGTTGTCTGTTCATCTCCGGGCTGTTATTCGAAACCCGCTGAACAAGCTCCATGCTTGTAATCTCGGCATCGCCCTTCAGTTTGAACGTATAGGATCTGCCGGGCTCAATCGTTTTGGCGTCATAAACCGATTTCAGATCGACGACGGTATAACCGTTCTCATTGGTTACGGTTCCCGCCAAGTAATCGCCGGCCGTGAACGATCCGTCGGCCTGGATGTAAAGCTTCGGCAGCTTAACCGTTTTCGCTCCTCTTTCCACGGCTCTCAGCACTTGATTCGATTCGGTCAAAGACTCGTTATTGAAGAGGGTGATTTCATACCCTTTATTGTTGCCCCAAGGCTCTGTATACGGTTTCACATCCACCGTAACGTCGAGCTTGGCATATTGGATTTCATGTGTTTTCAACGGCTGGCTTCCGAAGAGGCCTTCTTTCGTTGCCTTTGTTAATTTGTCACGCTTGGCAGGGTCCGTCGTAGGAGCATCATTGGAAGCCATCCAAGCAATAACGCCGCCCAGACCATTCTCAAGCACGTATTTCGTCTTCTCTTGAATGGATCTTTCATTGTCATACGTATAGAATACGCCGGTGGTCTCATCATACAGATATGGAGCCTTAGCCGCATCATCCCAATATTCTTTGAGATTCGGGTAAGTGGCCTTCAGCTTGTCGAGGTTGCGATAAGACCAAGTCCCTGTTCGGCGGCCGCCGTCCCCAAGGACGAGAGGGGATTCGCCAACCGCGCCGCGGGATGGAGTCTGATCTGCATCCTTGGCGGATAATGCGGCTTGACCGAATAACCCCGGATGATTCGGATCGGGTCCTTGCGACACTTGATCCCAGCCGCGAGTATAGTAGGCTGCCCCGATGACAATCTTGTTCGGTTCAGCACCTTGCTGAATCAAATAGTTCACGCTCTCATCGATAGAGAGGTTGTTGCCGGTCAGCGGGTCATTAGGATTCGGATATAAGCCGGTATGATGGCCGCTCACTTCATCCCATGCGCCGCGCATGTCATAAGTCATGATATTGGCAAAGTCCACAATATTAAATAACTTTGGCACATCAATGCCGATATCAATTTTTGCTTTGGGAGCGGGAAGGGCAACGGACAGTTCATACGTTTTGCCAAGCTCGGCTCCTTGTTGATTCAGTGCGTTTTTGAAGTCTTGCAGGAGCAAAATATAATTATTTTTATCCTCCGGCGTAGCGTATTTCGTGCCTTCATCGTTTTTATTATCGACAAGATCAGGCTGTCGAACTTCAGCCGGGAACTCCCAATCCACATCGACGAAGTCCATGTTCGTATACTTGATGAATTTCATAACATTCTGAACCAAATTCGCCCGTTTCGAAGCATCGGCCGCCACGACAGAGAAGTCGCCTGATTTCGACCATCCGCCAAGAGAGATGCCGACTTTCAGATTCGGGTTTTCTGCGCGCAATTGCTGCAGGGCGATAAGTGCGCCGGCATTGGCTGCGTCCCATTGTACGCCATCCTGGCCGACAGGCGCGCCTACAGCCGCATCCTTGTCGGTAAAGACGAGGTTGCCTTGGGCATCAAAATCAAGGAAGGCATAGTTCAAGTGGGTTAGTTGATCGGCGGGAATATCCTTGGGATAAAAGTTCCCTTGCCCTCCCCAGATCGACCAATCGCCATAGTACATGACATTCCGGATTTCCTGTGCTGAGTCCTGCTTGACATCAGGTTCCTTTGCTGCGGGAACAGTCGTTCCTGCATAAGCCGGCGCCAATGAAGAGACGAACATCATGATGGTCATTACCGTCATGGCGAACAATCTTCGGGCACTCTGCTTTCTCCTAGTCTTCATCCGTTATTCACTTCCTATCAATAGATTATATTAATAGGCAGCTAGGGAGGACTTGCGATGCGCATACGACGAATAGAGTGTGGTTTCTATTGGTCGGCAACTGGCTGGCATAGAATTTCTTCCTTAGCCCCTTTAGCTTTGCGTCACTAGATTTCCCTAGCTTTGCCTAGTAATACCGGGTCAAAAATGCATCCGCTTTTACTTTTAATTACAGCTATTTATCATGTATCTTGTATAACGATGCATGTTTGCACCGTTTAATATACAGTAATTTTACGTTTATTTAATGGGTCATGAGACTTATTTGTGAATAAATGGACATGAGTCTATTTTAGTATTCATTTGAAACATATCATGGTAACAATCGGATGCGATAAGGGGATGTATTCTGATTCCATATCGTTTGATGTTGTGCATCAGCCCAATAACTGCGCCATTCCCTTGGCATTCCTTGTTATACATTTTTACATATGTCAGATGTCCGAAAAGGTTTGGGCAATAGGTCTTAGGGAGGGGGTGAAGATATATCTTGGTTTGGATTAACTAGCCAGAGTTCGCATAATTATAACTGAATATAACTATCCTTATGGCACTAAATCGGTGGTATAATGCAGTTAATGAGGAAAGTAATACCTATTCAGAGGGATTCATCAAGTTGCCTCCACACTTGGATTTGTATTATAACGACAACGAAACCATGTAGGGGAAAATTTGCATTTCATCTTTACAGAGGATAGGAGTGTTACTACATGCTGACGCCACTGAAGGATAAGACGGTCGTCGTGACCGGAGCCAGCAAAGGAATCGGCAAGGGAATTGCGAGAACCTTCGCCGCACAGGGGGCGAAAATCGCAGTCGTCGCACGGAGCCTGACGAAAGCGGAGGAAACCGCGGTGGAAATCCGGAAGAACGGAGGCGTTGCTCATGCCTTCCAAGGCAATGTCGCCGATTTGGAGTCGATGAAGTGCGTTGCGAGCGAGACGGCCGGTACTTTCGGGGGGATCGACGTGCTGTGCGCCAATGCCGGTATTTTTCCGAATACGCCGATTGAGGAGATGACCGGCGAGCATTGGGATCATGTGATGAACACGAATGCGCGCGGAACGCTGTTTTCCCTTCAAGCCTGCCTGCCTTTTCTGAAGAGAGCGGAATACGGCCGGATCATTGTTACCTCTTCTATTACGGGGCCGGCCACCGGCTATGCCGGATGGTCGCACTACGGCGCAAGCAAAGCGGCTCAGCTTGGATTCATGCGCAGTGCGGCGCTCGAGCTCGCGCGTTACAATATTACAATTAACGCGGTCATGCCCGGCAACATTATGACGGAAGGCTTGGAAGGCCTTGGAGACCATTATCTGCAGGCGATGACGGCGTCCATCCCGCTCAAGCGGCTCGGAAGCGTCGAAGATATCGCTTACGCCGCTCTCTTTTTGGCTTCGAAGGAGGCAGGTTATATTACGGGCCAAACCATCATCGTGGATGGCGGTCAGATTATTCCAGAAAGTCTGGAAGCGATGGGGCAAACCTGATTCGATTACTATAGGACACAATTATCGAGACCCCGGGAAGAGAGGCAGGCACATGTCCTTGTCTTTTGAAGAACGACACATTTTATCATGAACCTCTGCTGGCCGAGCTCAAGGTAATCATCATAGCTTATATAAAGGGGAACGGAACAATCCAAGATGTACGTGGATAGCATCCAAACCCAGAGGTTCGAATCAGAGTGGCAGCAGTTTAGAGGCGCATATCACCGAAACGCAAAGCGAAGGAGTTGGCCAAATATCTCCGTGGGGAACGTCCAGATTATGCCTATCTCAAAACCTTGTTCGAGCATCTTAGAGCAGAACTGGAGGTTGAGGTTCCAAAAGCAGCAAAGAAGCTCTCCAATGTACCCCTACGGAAGAGGAGCTTAAACGCTACTACGACGTTGTTTGGCAGGTGAAAAACTTTCAAGACATGATCTACTTTGCGGGTGGTATCAGCTTCGCTGGTACTACTATCGGCGTAGTCACAGATGTAGACACCTTATATGCAACGGTTGAATATCAGGATTCGAAAGGAAACATTCAGACGGTAGAAATCGATTTTCCGAATGAAAGCAACAAGACCTTTGCAAAAGGAGACAAAGTTAAAGTTATCAATCAAGATAAGTGGGAAGTAATGGATTTCGGTTACTACAAAGCAACTGTAGCTCCTGTAGAATTTATTTCCAAGCTGACTGACGACTCAAAATAATTTCTGTAAACTCCAAATCTATTTAACTAAGAGAAAAACACAAACATACATGGGGGTGTCCCAAAAGTAGTATTTCACTACAGTGAGACAGCCCCCCTTGATTCTCAAAGCTCGACTCGCCGAAAACTGAAACATTACACTTTTCCTTTATGACGTGTACTCCGTTACAGGGAATCCTGCAAAACGGCATCAATTTCTGACTATCCAATCGATAAAAGACAAAAATGGATGAACATCATGTAATTTTGCAGGAATTTCATCAAATAGCGGTATAAAGAGCAGAAATTGATGTATCCACGCAGCATTTCACTGCTTCATCCATCTTCCACCAGTTTGCGCCGCCGTTTTTCCCGCATCCACATTCTCTGTTACCTCGTCATCTCCATCATTTTGCAGTGCCTGTGAGACACCCCCATTTTTTCTGTGCGACGGGCACTTCTATCTTTAATGTGCGAATCGCGAAAGCGTGATGCATGAGAGCTGCAGGATGAGTCGGCGTTCTACGACGGCTTAATTGCTATCGGCGCCATTTTCTCTCAGACATCTCCTGACACGGGAACGGTAACGTCTCGTTCTCTTTCTGTGAGACCATTGCTTTTTCGTCCGCCTTCTTTTTTCTGTGCTTCCGTATCATTCTTGTGCGGCGAGGCATTTGCGGGGGATGAACGTTCTCTGAAATCATCTGGATAAGAGGATGCTCCGGCATAGATAATTGCGTATTGTCTGCAGCGGTAAGTTGAACGGGGGAACTATCCGTTATTGATACGTATATCGTCTCTGCTTCGGCATTCAGGGCGGAGCGGATAGCAGGAAGCTATCCATAGTGAATCATTTGAAATATGCCATGGTTTGAAGTTCCGCGATGAATGCGGCAATCTGCGGTTCAAGGAACACGAGCACTTCCTCTTCCCTGGACATCTTCCAAGGGGACAGCCTGCGGACATCATCGTTAACAAAACCGGGATGAATCATAAGCTCCGTTATTCCTTCCCGCAGGATGTGCAAGATTTATCGCGATAGGATAAACATGTGCTCACAAGACATTATTTGACAAAGTATAACTGCGGCACTATCATAGAATCTAGAACTCCACATGATAAGTCTCATTTCTACATTTACCCGCCATCATGCTGCATCAGACTGCTTCAAACCATTCTTTCTCTATTGCTCACTGGTAACATGAAAGTTCCGTTTCATAAAATAAGCACTCGGGAGGAATCGGAATGGAAACCACGAAAGTACCAGATTATATTGAGAGCACTCAACAACAATGGGATGAGGAATACCGCTCCAAAGTATGGGACTACTTGACCGACATCACGGAATATGCCAGATACTCGGTCGTGTACGGCTACATCCGCAAATTCCTTGGCGAAGAAGGGATTCTCGATATGGGATGCGGCACTGGCATATTGTTCGATATGCTTCTTGACGAGGAAAAGGAAGGTTATCTTGGCGTAGATCTTTCGCAGGAAGCCATCAACATGGCGGCTGCCAAGATGACCAAGGACATTTTCCGTTGCGGAGACATCAATCAGTACATTGAATATTCCCGGTTCCTTACTCCAAATGGCGTAATCGTCTCATCACTGTATTCCCATAAAAACACGCAAGACCCGTCCTTTGCGATGATTGAACGCAAAATCGAAGAAATAGAGCAGTGTGGATATTTTGATATTGTGGACAAGGTTAGTCTGTTCAATCACAATGCTGGATTAAAGTGGTATCTTCATCTGTTGAAAAAGTAAATCATTGTTTGTCATATGCATCAGGATATGGTAAAATGTGGGTGTTGGATTTACATAGTCAAAGGAGGGTGAGTCCGTGAGTACCGTTGCCGCGAAGCCCAGGAGCTTGGGGGAGCTAATACAGTACTATCGCCAGAAGAAGAAAATGACTCTGTCGAAGCTGCAGGAAGCGGTCGGCGTAGATAAAGGCAGCCTGTCGAGAATTGAAAACAGCGAGGTCAAACGCCCTGATTTTCAATCCATCTTGTCAATCGCTGCGGTATTGGACATTCCCCATGACGCCATCGTAGAACAGTACATCGAAATTGGACATAAGTCTGAAGTCATGTACACTATATTACAGAACGAATTAACAACACTTGAACATCCTTCGCTGATACCGAAAATAGCCGCAAAGTTCCTTGAATCACCGAATGAAGACAGTCTGTATTTAGTAGGGAAATTGTATCGCGTTATCGACTCCATCGAAAATGACTCCATCAAACTTTCGTTGTATGACCTCATTCTTGATTACTCACGTTCCCATGGAATTATGCCTTACATAGCCAAAAGCATGTATCAACGTTATCTTATTGAACGAAATGATTTCAGCAGATTGAAGGAAACTTATTATAGCGGGAAGTATATTTTGCATTACATCGATTTCTTGCCGCAAGACGAGCAACTTGAGCTACACTACAAATTAGGGGTTCATGCTTATAATTTGAGATATTACAATGAGAGCATTGACCATTGTAAGAGAGTGCTGGCAGAAGATAGTGGTCAAAGTCTGCACAAAATATATTCGCTTGCTGTGCTTAGAGACGCGCATTTCGGCTTAGGGGAATACAAAGAGGCTGAGATGTACTCACTACAGTACAAACAGTTTAATTATCCGAACACACAAGAGCAAGTTGTTCTGATGGAAGCATTACTCAATGCTGTGAAGGGTAATACGGCTCAAGCCATTGAACAGCTATGGTCATTCCTCGATACTTGTAGCGATATCTTTGTTCTTTCTGCAACAAGGCATCTCATTCAATTGTACTTAGAACAGAACAACATCGAAGGCGTTAAAACCGTATTAGACAATAGCAAAATAAACTTATCCATATTAGATAATACAAATCCGTTGACTTATTATGGGTACGCTGAGTATCTTCGGCTTCAAGGGGAGTACTACTTAGCTATAGGTGATTATAACAACTATATAAGCCATTTGATGGAAGGGGCTTTATATTTCTCAAAGATTAACGATACTATCAAAGAGAAAGAATGTCTTAACATGATTGTACGTAGTCATATAGAACAAAATATCCCTATGCATAAGCCTACACTTGAAAAGTTAAGCACTTACTATATAAAAAGTGCTAAAGAAATGGAGGGTTAAGCATGAAGAACTTGATTAAAAAGCTATATTTCAAATCTCTTCTCTACACAGTTATCTTCGTAACAACAGCAGCGGCATTCTCTGGAGATACTGGAATCATTCATCCTTGGTAAAGCACCTTCATGGTGCTTTTTTTAATTTTGTTCATATCATGCCGGCTTTCTTCTCTTGGATAAAAGCACAAAAGTAGTACCAGGGGAGAAAATTGTGCTTATTACGTTCACAGTGATACCAATACGAACCGTAACTATTGTGTTAAACTAGTACGACACGTCAGGCTAAGCCTGGCCTGATCCAGCTTATTTTAATTTGGAGGCTTGTAAATGGCTAATGTGACCTTTTACCGGGACGAAGCGCTGCCTTTTCTGGAGGCAAAGCGATGCCATAAAAATAACCTGGCGTATCAGAAGCATTTTCACGAGGAGTATTCCATCGGTTTAATCGATGAAGGCGAGACGCAGGCATGGTATGATGGCGTCTTGTGGCGCGTAGAGACCAGCTTTCCACCGCTCATGCTCCATGCCTGCCAGCCTGCGGAAGATGCGCAATGGAAGTACAAAATGCTGTTCATCAAGCCGGAATGGTTCGCTCATCTTGAAATGCCCGACTCATGCGTATCAAAATCTGCTGCGCATCAATCATGCCAAGAGGGAATTGAAAAATCGGCGGCCTATTGCCGAAATTGCTGTGGACACCGGCTTCTATGATCAGAGCCATTTTGCCAAAGCTTTTGCCAAAATCGTCGGGGCACCACCACAAGCTTATGCCATGTCCGTATAGATAAGCGCAATTTTTTACAATCTTTCTCCTCCTGTCCTCTTGTACCATTGGATATATTAGACTAGAGGAGGGGACCGATTGATGGTGACAACGAGTAATTTGGAAAAAAAATTTGCCGAGGCGATGAAGTCCATTGCCCGCCGGCCCGATGTGAAGACTTATGTCGAGCAGACGCCGGCCATCTACCAGCTGCTGCAGCGCGCCGCGGCAAAGTATGTGACGGGGGACGAGCGGGAGGATGGTCTTGAGGCAGGACGACAGCTGGCTGATAAAGGGTACGCCATCTCGCTTGAATATATCGGCGAAAATACGACAGATGTCCAAGCATGCGAAGCGGCGGCACTGGAGCTGTCACTGCTCGTTCATACGCTGGCAGAGCGTGGAATACCGGCTCGCGTGTCGTTCGATCTTTCCCACATCGGCTTATCGCTTGACGGCGATCTGGCATATAAAAATCTGACAGCACTTGCCGCTCTAGCCCGGCAGGCCGGTATCGAGCTATTTATCAGCATGGAAGAGTCAGCCAAGACCGACGCGATACTCTCGATCTATGAAAGAGCTATAGCCGCATATGCGAACATCGGCATTACGCTGCAGGCCCACTTGAACCGGATGGCTCAGGACTTGAACGGCTTACAGCCCACCCCTGGCCGGATCCGCATCGTAAAGGGGGCGTACCAGGAACCGGGGCAGCTCGCGATACCGCGTTCATCCGCCCTAAATGAGCGATATGTTCAGCTTGTGGATCAGGCCATTCGCATAGGCCATCGCGTGTCGATCGCCACACATGATGAGTCTATCATTGATGAGGTCATCAAGCGGGGATGGATCCATGAGCCGGGCGTTGAGTTCGAGCTCTTATACGGGATTCGACCTGATTTGAGCAGCCGATTGAAGAAGGCGGGCTATCCTGTTCGCATCTATTTAACGTATGGCCGTGAATGGTATTTGTATCTATGCCACCGGATCGCCGAATATCCGCCTAATCTATTTCAAGCGTTCCTCGACATTACGGACGCCGGAAAGGTAGATCCATTGCTCGATTATGAATAAGTCTGACGATAACTTAATAAATGATAAGCGAAGGCTGCCGATAGAGATCGATCCGGCAGCCTTCGCTTATAAGAACTTGAGGACATTACCGATAACAATGTATGTGCCTGCGAGCCCCATTCTTTCATATCATATTGTTCTCAAGCGAAGTCCAGTCATCATCCTCTTATTCGTTCACCGACTGATTCCGCACCTTCTCGACATGAGAAGCTTTCACAAAGGCGAAGCGGTGATTGAAATAGATTCGATAGAACGTTTCCTTGCCCTTAATGTGCTTATTGGTCGCATATGGGTCATTCGTGTATACTGGGGCTTCGTAATAGTCTCCATTGACCTTATCGACGGCAACATACGATTGTCCCTGTGCAATCGTGTACTGCAGCGGAACAAGCTCATTCGGCTTCACATCTGCAGGATATGCCGCCTCTTCCGGATATGCCGCGCCATAGACTGGAATAGAAGCCGCGCCGGCTTTCGGGGTGATTAGCTCCCCTGTGCCAGCAACCGCATTACTTCCTTGCGGGTTATAAAACCAGGCTTTCTGTCCTCCGTGCCAAATTGCAGTCCAATTTCCAAGCTCACCTGCGAACGAGAAGGTCTGCCCTGTGGTAGCTTTAGCGCCTACGCTGAGCCCGTCTTTTTTATCTTGAGCGGCAAGGGCAGGATCATCAATCAGATCAGCGTCAAACCTAGGCTCCTTATACAAATAAACGAAGTTAGTCGGCTGAAGAGGAGCATCCTTCACATGTGGGAGATTAGATGTAAAATCAGGCTTGATCGTCACGATGTCCTTGAGGCGATGCACAGTGCCAAGCGGTGCCCCAACCAACTCCATGTAGTGCTCCCAATCCCAGAATGGGCCGGGATCCTGATGCATTACCCTTGTCGCTTCGGAGTAAGCCCCGGTATTTCATTGTGACCGATGATATGGGCACGATCAAGCGGAATATCATATTTCTCCGCCAAATAATGCACTAGTGCGGCAGAAGAGCGGTAAAGCCTTTCTGAGAACCAAGTTGCCCCCTTCCATTGCATAGCCTTCATGCTCGATTCCAATGGAATGTCGGCAAAATCCTGAGCGTAATACAATTCTTGAGAGCCGCTGTACTTGGCAACAGCTCCATACCAATCGGATTCCGAATCCGGCAGTTTGCCGACTGTTTCCTTCGCGTACTTCGCCAGAAGTGCAGCACCGCCTCTAATATTGCTCGCAGGATCCTGCTTCAGTCGGCTCGGATCAAGCTTCAATAGTTGAGCCGCTGCAGATAGGGTATGATGGCTGGAATCATCCGAAGGGGAAGGGGGGGCTTTGTCATCGGTACCCCTTGGAGCTTCCTTGCTCTGCTGCGATACGTCGGTCAAATGCATGACACCGTAGCCGCCTGATGTACTTGGCTCGCCATTATGATGTTCACACCGAGTAAGATTGTAGGAAACGGACATCAGAATATTCACAGGAACTCCGAACTCCTTAGCCGCGGATTCGAAGGCTTCTTGCAGCGAAATTGTTTCATCCTGCTCCGCATGTACTGAAGGCACGGCATTGAAAGGAACAGGAAGTGCAGGCGTGAATCCTGCCGCCGCCAATGAGGCGACAGCAAGTGTAAGCGACAGCTTTCTCCATTGGATTGTTTGAAGTAGTTTCAATCAATACCCTCCCGAATCATAATGATGGTACCGCTTTCAAATAAGCAGTGATATCTGGTTTTTCAAATCCCTTCCATCACCACCTTTCCATAATATGGGGAACAGTAACCATTATATTATCATCCAATTAAAAATCTATAAAACCGGAATTGCACAAAGGCTTCAAAATGTATTAAACGAATTACGACCAAGCGCGCTTATGAAGAGTTGGAGAAAGAGAAGCTAATCGACTCTGTCGTAGGCAAGGGTTGTTTCGTATCGGGAGCAAATAAAGATTTTATTCGGGAGCAGCGCATGAAACGACTAGAAGAGAAAATGATAGAACTCATTCGGGAAAGCAAGGAATTAAGCATGAGTCAACAAGATGTAGTCGATCATCTGACTTTATTGTTCGAGGAGGAAGAGGCACCATGAATGCAATAGAATTGCGTAATTTAACGAAAACATACCCTCAATTTACTCTCGATAATATAATCTTTGAATGTGAAACAAGGCTACATTACCGGACTCATTGGTCCGAATGGCGTTGGCAAAAGCACCTTGATCAAGATGATGCTCGGCATAATCCGTCCTGACTCCGGAAGCGTCAAAATACTAGGCTGCGATATGCCTAAACAAGAGGTTGACATTAAGCAGCGCATCGGCATTGTAGCGGATGATTGCTTCTATTATGAGCATCTTACGATTCGCGAGATGAAGAAGATGATCGCGCCTTTCTATAAGAAGTGGAACGAAAAAAAGTTTAACGGTTATCTTGAACAATTCGAGTTGTCTCCCAAGAAGAAGATCGAAGAGTTATCCAAGGGGATGAAAGTCAAGTTTTCCCTTGCCGTTGCCTTATCGCATGAGGCAGAGCTGTTAATCATGGATGAACCTACCTCCGGACTGGATCCTGTGTTTCGAAGGGAAATGCTCGATCTGCTTGCGGATATGATGCAGGAAGAGAGAAACTCGATTATTTTCTCTACTCATATCACAACCGATCTAGATCGCATTGCCGACTACATTGCTTTCATCAATCGCGGAAAGCTCGTATTCAATGGAGCGAAAGATGAAGTGCTCGAGAGATACGCCATCGTAAAAGGCGGCTCACAACTTCTCGATTCAGATATTCGGCACGTATTTGTCGGGATTCGCGAAACGGCTGTCGGTTTTGAGGGCTTAGTAGATAATAGACAGGAGGCTGAACGATTGTTCGGTAATTATGCTGTTTTTGACAAACCATCCTTAGAAGACATCATGTATTTCACCGCCAAGGGAGGACGCATTCATGCTTAACCTGCTTCGTAAAGACTTCATCGCTTTAAAAAGCTCACTATGGACGAGTCTCTTATATCTTGCTGTATTCAGTGTCGTTTTTATACCAAAGCATTCATCGTCTATTCACCTGGTGGGTATCTATACCGCTTTTACCACCCTTAGTCTCGGTACGATGATCGATATCAAAAACGATAATCATAATTTCCTGGTTACGCTTCCGATTATGCGCAAGCATATTGTGCAAGCCAAATACATAACAGCCATCATTTATATGCTTTTTGGAGTCCTTGCTTCTTACGGAGTTCACTGGCTTGTTAAACTAGCAATCCCAGAGCTTAATAAGCCGGATTTTACCGTGATGGATATATTGGGTCCAGCAGGCATCGTGCTTGTTCTAGCTTCCATCTATTTGCCGCTTTTTTACGCATTTAGCAAAAAAGGAACCTCTATTATCAATGTCGTATTCTTGATAGTCCTAATTGCTCTGGCGCAGCCTACGGCTATTTTTATGAATATGATAAACGAGAGGGGCTTTGGGAGTGCCCCAACCTTATTTTTGATCCTGATCGGTATCTTACTGTTATTCATTGCTTCCTGCTGCTTAACTGTAAATCTCTTCACTAGAAAGGACTTATAGGAGGCCGCACAGTTGGAAGGCCAAAGCGATAAATAAAACGCTATTTACAGAATGGTTCACTCCATATAACCAACCGGAATTTAATGCATTTCGGCCTTTTTCGCCGTCACCTTACTCCCATCTGTACTAATGGGGGCACTTTTCTAGACAATGAAATTGGCAATTCCGGGACGGAGCTGCAAAAATTCCTGGATAATGAGCATTAACTCAGGCTCTTGTTTGTGGACAAGAGCCTGTTTCCGGGCACGACATGAAACATGCAAATACGTTGCACAATAGAACCTGGAACTTGTCATTTGAGGAACCTGAGTCGGCTTCTATTGTTAACGGCGAAATAATTTCGCATGATGCTATCCTGTATATGTTTTTAAAAATGATAATGTTTTTTCAAAGCATTCCTTTGCCTCTGTTGTATCTAATTCAAACTGATATTCATGAGGAACCAGCTTAGTAGATGGGAAAAACAAGGTTTCAACAGGTACGTTCCTCGTCTCTAAACGATGTTGTAAATTTTTGGCTTTCTTTTCAAAAGAACCTGAATTTCCATCACTCAAAAATGTTGGAGGATAGTTCTCTGTCACTTGGCGACTTGTAGAAGCTTGATTGATTTCTTCGCTAGTTGCCCAATCCTTCATTCCTAAATAAGCCCAACCAATTTGATTAACAAAGAATGTAACGAATTTATTATCTGTATCTAGCATTCCTTGAATATCATATGGACCACAATATAGAACAGCTGCTTTTAACGATTGTTGTGGAATAGAAGGCTTCATATTCATTTCTGTGGCAAGCTTTGGATTTGTTTGTACGGCTACAAATTGTGAGGCAATTTGTGCCCCGGCAGAATCCCCGCCAATTACTACTCTAGATAAATCCATTTGATAATAGCTATCTTGTATTCTTTCTAAATAGCGATATGCCTCATCTAGCTGCTTTACTGGCCCTGGATAACGAGAAGCTGGAGCTACTTCATAGTTAATGGATACAACGACATATCCTTTGCTTGCCATCATTGTTGCCCAATCAGATGTTCCTGACTTATCTCCTCCTATAAATGAACCGCCATGAGTCCATATAATGGTAGGATATTTTTTATTTTTATCTTCTTTAGGCAAGAAAATATCTAACTTATTTGAACTGTATGTTGAGGGATAAGTCACATCTTTCACGATATCTACTTGAGCCGTATAACTCTCGATATCAGCAGGCCTTGGTGTAACCTCATTTAATCCAGGCATGTGATTTAAGAAAAAAATAAAAGGTTTAGGAGAGACATTAACAGCAATAACTCCTCCTAATGCAATAATAACAATAAGGGCAGCAATACCACCTAAAATATACTTTAATAATTTCAAAGCCTTTCCACTCCCTTTTATTTATATATTTTCTATCCTCTTATCATTTGCGGCTGAATAAAGTTGACTATTATATAATGTGAAAAAAAAGAACTATTCTTTTTATGATAATATAAAACCCAACTATTTTATTATAATTTTATAAGAAGAGAGAAAAAAGCAGCCAATAATTGGCTGTTTCAGAACCACGGAGGGTTTATGGAATTTGAAAATACTATTTCTAAGCTTGTTGACAGTCTAAAGCAAATAAACGGCGTGAAAGCTATAGTTCTCGGCGGTTCAAGAGCCAGAGGGACTCATAATGACAATTCAGATATCGATATTGGCATATATTACGATTCCAGGAATGGTTTAGATATTCCTGGGCTTCAAAAGGCTGCTACCGATATGGATGATGCTGGGAGAAATAACTTAGTTACGGAAATCGGTGAGTGGGGGCCATGGATTAATGGTGGCGGCTGGCTGGTTGTTAATCATTACTCTGTTGATTTTCTATATCGCGATCTGAATAAAGTATCTACCGTGATCCAGCAATGTCACTCGGGGGAACTTACAGTTGACTACCAGCCTGGTCATCCGCACGGATTTATCAACTCCATTTATTTCTCGGAGATTGCGTTATGCAAAGTGTTATGGGATCCTTCTGGTATTATTGGAGAAATGAAGACAAGAACGATTCCGTATCCAACTGAACTGAAAAAGGCAATCATCCAAAAGTTTTTTTGGGAAGCAACTTTTGCACTTGATACAGGGAGAAAGGGCATTTATAAAACTGATTTAGCGTACATCGCTGGATGTTGTTTTCGGTCGTTATCCTGTTTGAATCAGGTTTTGTTTGCAGTTAACGAATGTTATTTGATGAACGAAAAAGGGGCTGTTGCAATTGCAGATTCATTTCGAATGGCTCCAAGGCAATACTCCAAGAGAGTAAATAAAATAATCAGTCTAGTCACAGAGGAGCGGGAACATTTGGAAAAGTCTTTGAGTGAGCTGAGTAAGCTGATTGAAGAAACAAAGACCTTTGTAAAGTTCTAAATGTTATTGAACAAACGGGAACGTAGTTCAGTGTAAATTAGCTCAATAAGAACCCGACGCAACTACAGGATTTCCTTAGGCTGCATAGAACCGCTAGGGAACTATGCAGTGACGGAGTTCGGCTGCTCGAACCATGGTTTTTGATGTGACTAATGATAGCGGGAAAGCAAAAAAGAACCTGGATAGTTTTTTATCAGGTTCTTTTATATTGCATATAATCAGACACGGTGATATAATCAAATAGACTTTCACAAGTTTAACGGGCATAATTATTGCATCTTACAATTTAAGTGTACCATGCCGGTAAACTCTTGTCAAATGTTTTTTTCTTAATTTAGATGGTTAGGAGAGATATTGAATGAGTTCTTTGGTTCTCGGTTTTCAGGAAATGGAAAAAACACAGCTTTTGCTCGTTGGCGGAAAAGGGTTAAATTTAGGGGAATTATCAAAAATTCAAGGAATACAAGTACCAGAAGGATTTTGTGTTACAACAGTAGGATATCAAAAAGCCATCGAACAAAACGAAACGTATCATGCTTTGTTGGATCGACTAACAATGCTAAAAGTAGAAGATCGAGATCAAATTGGTGAAATCAGCAGGAAGATTCGACAAACCATTATGGAAGCAGAAATTCCTTCCGATGTTGTGAAAGCAGTTGCTCACTATCTCTCTCAGTTTGGTGATGAACATGCTTATGCAGTGCGTTCTAGTGCGACTGCTGAAGATTTGCCACATGCCTCTTTTGCTGGTCAACAAGACACCTATTTAAATATCATCGGCAAAGAAGCAATCTTGCAGCATATCAGCAAATGTTGGGCTTCCCTATTTACGGATCGCGCAGTAATCTACCGTATGCAAAATGTATTTGACCACAGTCAAGTTTATTTATCCGTTATCGTTCAAAGGATGGTTTTCCCACAGGCTTCAGGGATTTTATTTACCCCCGATCCAATTACTTACAACCGAAAGTTGCTATCAATCGATGCCAGTTTTGGACTTGGAGAAGCACTGGTCTCTGGTTTGGTATCTGCCGATTGTTATAAAGTACAGGAAGGGAAAATCGTCGATAAGAGAATAGCAACCAAAAAATTGGCTATCTATGGACGGAAAGAAGGCGGAACAGAGACCCAGCAGATCGATCCTGATCAGCAAAAGACTCAAACACTTACTGAACAACAAATTTTACAACTAGCACGCATGGGAAGACAGATCGAAGCTTATTTTGGTTGCCCACAAGATATCGAATGGTGTTTGGTTGATGATACATTTTATATTGTCCAGACTCGGCCAATCACTACTTTATATCCCGTCCCTGAAGCAAATGATCAGGAAAATCACGTATATGTATCTGTTGGTCACCAACAAATGATGACCGATCCCATGAAACCACTGGGATTGTCTTTTTACCTGTTAACGACTCCTGCACCCATGCGTAAAGCTGGTGGAAGGTTGTTTGTTGATATCACACATAATCTGGCTTCACCTGTTAGCAGAGAAAATTTATTAGATACCCTGGGACAATCCGATCCGCTCATAAAAGACGCACTTATGACCATAATAGAGCGAGGAGATTTTATAAAATCGTTACCAAATGATAAAGAAGAGCTGAGTCCCAGTAAAAGCAAAAAAGGTATGTCGTCTGCGGGTTTTCAAGCACAAATCGATAACGATCCGACAATCGTTACTGATTTGATTAAGAGAAGTCAAACATCGATAGAAGAGTTAAAACAAAACATCCAAACGAAGTCAGGATCAGATTTATTTGATTTTATTCTAGAAGATATCCAGCAATTAAAGCAGATTTTATTTGACCCACAAAGTTTGGGTGTGATTATGGCTGCTATGGATGCTTCAACATGGATCAATGAAAAAATGAACAAGTGGCTAGGTGAAAAAAACGTAGCAGATACGCTTTCTCAATCTGTACCAAACAATATTACTTCGGAAATGGGTCTGGCGCTATTGGATGTCGCAGATGTCATTCGTCCTTATCCAGAAGTAATTGATTATTTACAACATGTAAAAGATGATAACTTTTTGGATGAACTGGTTAAGTTTGATGGTGGACAGGAAACCCAAGACGCTATCTATGATTATCTCAGCAAATACGGAATGCGATGTACCGGAGAAATCGATATTACTAAAACTCGTTGGAGCGAAAAACCAACTACACTTGTCCCCATGATTCTTAGTAATATCAAAAACTTTGAGCCTAATGCTAGCAATCGGAAATTTGAGCAAGGCCGACAGGAAGCTTTGAAAAAAGAACAAGAATTATTAGATCGATTGAAGCAATTACCGGATGGTGAACAAAAAGCCCAAGAAACAAAACGAATGATCGACCTAATCCGGAATTTCATCGGTTATCGGGAATATCCAAAATACGGCATGGTTAATCGCTACTTCGTTTATAAGCAGGCTTTACTGAAAGAAGCCGAACAACTCGTACAAGCCAACGTTATTCATGAAAAAGAAGATATATACTATCTCACTTTGGAAGAACTTCACGAAGTCGTACGCACAAATAAACTAGATTACCAGATTATCAGCAAACGAAAAGACGAGTACAAATTATATGAAAAACTAACTCCACCACGTGTTATCACGTCTGATGGCGAAATCATTGTAGGTGAGTACAAACGAGAAAATCTCCCAGCAGAAGCTATTGTAGGTCTACCTGTTTCTTCCGGAGTTATAGAGGGACGAGCACGTGTCATCTTAAACATGGAAGATGCTGATCTAGAAGATGGAGATATATTAGTCACCTCCTTTACTGACCCTAGCTGGACACCATTGTTTGTATCCATAAAAGGCCTAGTCACCGAAGTTGGTGGACTGATGACCCATGGAGCAGTTATCGCGCGTGAATATGGCTTACCAGCAGTTGTCGGAGTGGAGAATGCTACCAAACTGATAAAAGATGGGCAACGAATTCGCGTGCATGGAACGGAAGGGTATATCGAAATATTGTAATGGCTGAATACGTCAAGTATGACATAAAATCAATAGTTGACACACATAGCTGACTGATAGTTTTCATGTGGAATTTAAAAATGTTGTTGACACGACACCAAATGGTGTCCAATTAGGAGTTAGTTATTTTAAGGAGATTGAAACCCCTAGTTTGTGATGAAATTAACGGCTGTCCCTTGGTAATACTATTTAGGAGAGGGTGTTGTGAACGAGAACAACCAGTTGCGGGATGTGTTTAATGTGATTGCAGATCCAACTAGGCGCCGACTGATTCGTCTGTTAGCAGAGGCAGAAGAGTTACCGCTTCATGAGTTAACGGCGCAGTTTCAAATGGGCCGGACAGCGGTCTCCAAGCATTTGACAATCCTTTAAAGAAGCCGGACTGGTACTTGACCGAAAAGCCGGCAGAGAAACGCGATTTAGGCTAAACGCCTCACCACGTCATGGAAAATGATTTTAAGCCCGTTGTAGGATACCGTTTTCAGTTTCGCACTCAGCCGAACGAATGGTGGGATGGAATTATTGAAGGCGAAGTTCTAATCGTGGACGCACCAAACTGTTTGTCCTATACTTGGGCCAGCGCAGGGGAGAAGCACACGGTTACCTGGACGCTGGAGGACTTAGGAGACGGGAACGGTAGATATTCTGCTCAAGCAGGAGCAGATAATCGAGCTCTGGTAAGATTGTTTGGTGATGAAGGTATAGGATTGAACACGATGTATCCCTCGCTTAACAGTTTCCAGCTATAGGTTAAAAAAGAAGCTGCCGAGAGAAGCCCTCGGCAGCCAGTTTATATTGGCGGAACTTATCTGTTGTAAATAAAGATCATTATGGCACGAGCGCGTCAGTTTCGCCTTAAAGCAGCCCTTGTGGTCCTTGAGGCCCTTGAGGTCCTTGCTGACCTTGAGTACCTTGAGGTCCTTGGTCGCCCTGAGGTCCTTGGTCACCCTGAGGCCCTTGAGCGCCAGTTGCTCCTTGAGGTCCCTGATCGCCTTGAGGTCCTTGGTCACCTTGTGGTCCTTGGTCGCCCTGAGGTCCTTGGTCGCCCTGAGGTCCTTGAGCGCCTTGGTCACCTTGAGGTCCTTGGTCGCCTTGAGGTCCTTGGTCGCCTTGAGGTCCCTGGTCGCCTTGAGGTCCCTGGTCACCTTGTGGTCCTTGGTCGCCTTGAGGTCCCTGGTCACCCTGAGGCCCTTGGTCGCCCTGAGGCCCTTGGTCGCCCTGAGGTCCTTGGTCGCCCTGAGGTCCTTGGTCGCCTTGAGGCCCTTGGTCGCCCTGAGGTCCTTGGTCGCCCTGAGGTCCTTGGTCGCCTTGAGGTCCTTGGTCGCCTTGAGGTCCCTGGTCGCCTTGAGGTCCTTGGTCGCCCTGAGGTCCTTGGTCACCCTGAGGCCCTTGGTCGCCCTGAGGTCCTTGGTCGCCCTGAGGTCCTTGGTCGCCCTGAGGTCCTTGGTCGCCTTGTGGCCCTTGTTCGCCCTGAGGTCCTTGAGGTCCTTGGTCGCCTTGTGGCCCTTGTTCGCCCTGAGGTCCTTGAGGTCCTTGGTCGCCTTGTGGCCCTTGTTCGCCCTGAGGTCCTTGAGGTCCTTGGTCGCCTAGTGGCCCTTGCTCGCCCTGAGGTCCTTGAGGTCCTTGGTCGCCTAGTGGCCCTTGCTCGCCCTGAGGTCCTTGAGGTCCTTGGTCGCCCTGAGGTCCTTGAACGCCTTGAGGTCCTTGAGGCCCTTGAACGCCTTGAACGCCCCGAGGTCCTTGAGTGCCTTGAGGCCCTTGGAAGCCTTGAACGCCGCGCTGTCCTTGAGGTCCTTGAGGTCCTTGAGCGCCTTGAACGCCCCGAGGTCCTTGAGTGCCTTGAGGCCCTTGGAAGCCTTGAACGCCGCGCTGTCCTTGAGGTCCTTGAGGTCCTTGAGCGCCTTGAGTGCCTTGAGGTCCTTGGAAGCCTTGAACGCCGCGCTGTCCTTGAGGTCCCTGAGGTCCCTGAGGTCCTCCTCCTTGAGGCCCTTGGACGCCTTGAGGTCCTTGAGGTCCTTGAGGCCCAACTGCTCCATCTGTCCGTGCAGCCTCCAAATGAGTAAAAATGGGATCGGCTACTACTCTAACCACTCCGGCGTTGGGTACAAGAGATACCCTCATACTGTCACCCGGAGCGAAATTCATTTGAGCTGTGAAGTTTACTGTGAAAGGCAGATCAGGTTGATCCGTATTTCGGATTAATATCTTTCCTGAGTTGTTAGGTCCTTCTAATACGACTACAATGAATTCCACAAGAGGGTTCGCCACAAGCAAAAGGCTGACGCTTATCGTATACACGCCACCCTCGCTGGCGACGAAGGTAGAAGTCGCTGGGTTGTACTCGCCGTTCAAATCATACTCAACGGTTTGAAAGAATAAATTGAACGGTCCTGGTTGTGTAATAATTTGATCTGCACTCGCACGAGCTCTAAATGCGGATTCGGCCAACTGGATGTCACCTCCGTATACTGATTCAGCTCCACTCTCAAAAAAAAAATTAAGATAGGGAAGCCATTAAATATAGTATGTGATAATGCGTGGCGAGCCTCGGCTTTTGAAGAGGTGAAATCGTATATTTGTGAAATGGCCGTAAAAGCTTCATTTGCCGGGTAACCTGTTTTTAACGAGAAAAGTAGGCTGGCACGAAGGGAGCAGTTTGGGGAAGCGCTCGGTCACAATGTCTGCAAAAGCATCTTCACCAAAGAAGCCTGGGGAGGAAATCGTGCTGTTCCTCGACGGAGACATGGTCATGTCAATGGGGGAGCTGATTCCGTTCATCCAGTCAGTTGAGCAAGGGATGGGCGTTGCCTTGAACCGACATTCCGGAGTAACAAACCGCAAGGATGTGGCGGGAAGCGACTCGCTATTCCCGACACCATTCGTACCGAGGTTGTTGGATTTTACTTTCTGATTAAACGCGAGCTGATGGAGTCGATCTGGTTTATGGACGAACCGTTTACGCCAAGCCATTTTGAGGATGACGATTACTGCTACTAGGCCAGATTGGCCGGATTTCAGTTAAAAATCGGGGGAGATACGTTCGCATACCATACGGCAGCGCCAGCTTTGGCCAGGAAAGCGAGGAACAGGGGAAGATGCCGATCCGCCGCAATTACGATGAATTTGTTGCCCGTTGGGACGTCAACCCGCACAGCTTTATTTAGCCGGAACGATGAGGGGGGATGACGGGGGAAGAAGACGGCCCGACGGGTTGGGAACCAAAGATCCCGCCCGGCTATGCGCCTATATTTCTAGCGCGTCAGGGGCATCCGCACGGCGATATGGTTTACCGGCGATTCCCCCGATCAAGGCTTCGATGTCCCGCTACGGGAAGGGGCTCTTGTCACCATTACTTGGCTTCCCGGAAGCAACCAAGACTTCGCCCGTTCACCCGCAAAAAAAAAGCCGTCTCCCAAGCGGCAGCCGGGCTCTTTGCTTTTAATCGCACTTGGGGGACAGTCGATTCATGGTGCGGGAACAGTCTGCTTGGTCCCGATATACAGCGTATCTTTCTCGGACAAACCGTACAGGTTTGCTTCCTCGACACCGTATTTTTCAGCCAAATTAAAAAGAACGACATGAAACCCGGCCGCTTCCAATCGGGCAACGAATCCTTTACGATTATAAATGCGTACATGATCGTCTTGGCCAAAGTGTTCTTTTCTTGCCTGCGGTGAGGTTACCGCCGGGTCCTCTAGAATCTCCTCGAAGTTTAAAGCGATCGGCACTTGCAGAATGCTCCAGCCGTTCGGTTTCAATACGCGGTAGATTTCCGCCATCGCTTTGCGATCTTTGGTAATATGTTCCAGTACATGGCTGCAAATAACGGCATCGAATGTTTCGTCAGCGTAAGGCATAGCCGTTAAGTCCACCCGTTCCATTTCCGTATCCTGAGGCATTAAATCGCCGCATGTATAGGAAATGTTCGGATATCCTTTTAACCATTCTCTTAAATTTTTCTCGGGTGCAATATGCAGTAATTTTTGCGGCCTTACGAGCAAATCCGTTTCTCTTTCAATATAGAATTTATACAACCTTTCCCTGTCGAAAGAGGAGCACACGGGACACATGGCGGTCTGCTTGTTCCACATTTCATACTGGCACTTGGGAAAATCGTAAATATCCGGCCACGGGCGAAATCGTACAATCGTATTATTGCAATAAGGACAATAGTAAGGACCCTGGTATTTGAGATGGTCAATCAAATGATTTTTCTCCTTTCCTAATTCGTATCAAGCCGTTTTTTAATGACGGCTGGCACCCCCGCAGCCATAGTAAAGTCAGGGATATCGGCTTTGACAAAGGCTCCGCCGCCAATCATAGACCAGCAGCCGATGCGGCATTTCTCCCGAACCGAGGAGCCGATGCCGATGTAGGCTCCTTCGCCTACGGCCACATTGCCCGCCAGATTCACGCCCGGGGCGATGGTGACATAATCGTCAATGACCGTATCATGACTGATGTTTGCGCTTCGATTGATGATCACATGGCATCCGATCCGGATATTATCGGTAAGGATGGCCCCTTCGCAGATCATGCTGCCTTGCCCCACGATATTTCTCCTCGACAAACGGACACGCGGATGGATCAGCGGCTCTGCGATGCGGAATCCCGACCGGATGGTATCGTAAGCGAACCGCTTCTTTAATGCCGGGGCTCCGACCCCTGCACAAACGATCTCGATCTCATGCCGCATTGCTTCGATATCACCAAGCGTTCCCAATACGGGAACTCCATTCACCAGTTGGCCTTTCATTTCAGGCCGTTCGTCCAGGAACCCCAGCACCCGCACTCCCAGCTCTTCGCAAAGCCAGTTGACCTCGCGGGCGTGTCCGCCCGATCCCCAAATGATGATCTTTCTCATATGGCATTCCCCTCAGTAATGCTTCCAAGCACCTTCACAATCCGCCCAACGGTGGCCTCATTCATTTCCTCCCAGAGGGGCAGACTGATTATACGGTCTGCAATCCGTTCCGTCACCTCAAGATCGGAATGGGGGTAGCTTTGAAACTGCTTCTGCTGATGGCATGCGGGGGAGAAGTAAGTCCGGGCTTCAATCGAATGGGAGGCTAACCGCCGGATGACTTCCCGGTTGCCGGGAGGGTCCGGGCTCAGCATAGAGAAAAATTGCAGGGGCACCCGGCCTTGCATCTTTTGGACAGACCATCCCCGCTGCATTAATTCCTGCTGCTGCAGTTCACGGCGATAATAGCCAATGATCGTTTTTCTTTTCTTCTGTACTGCCTGGAACCCTTCAAGAGTAGCCAAGGCGATAGCGGCGGTATATTCCGATATTTTGCTGTTTAAGCCTAACATTACGGATTCCCTGGAGCTGGAGAAGCCGAAGTTGCCGGCCCGGCGGATTCGCTGAATGAGATCCTGGTCCGCGCTATACACCAGCCCGCCTTCTCCGACGCCAAACGTTTTGGTCGCGTGAAAGCTGAACACCACGGCTCCACCGAAGCCTTTGCCGAATTGTGCGGCATCCTCCGCAACATCCTCCGCAACCGTCGTTCCAAAGCTGGCAGCCGCATCGATGACGACCGGAATTCCTTCCTGCAGCAGTTTATCGTATATGGATAAATCGATAGCCGAACCGAAAGTCGCGTAAGGGACGACGACCGCGATCTGCTCGCCCAGCCGCTCGACCGTTTCCGCCACTTGCGCTCTGTTCATTTGCCAATCGTCCGGTTCAATATCCAGAAAATATGGCTCAAGCCCGCACCACTCGGCGGCAAGAGGGGTCGCTGCAAAAGTAAAGCTGGGCATCACCGCATATTTTCCCCGGGGCCGCTTGCTTTGCGAAATCGCCAGCATCAGCCCGAGAGTAGCGTTATGCACCGTCACGGCTGCGCCGATGCCTCCGAACATTCGGGCAATCACGCGCGTTTCAAACAGATGATTTAAGGGTCCGTAATTGGAGTAAATCCGGCTTGCTTCTATTTTTTCAAAATAAGAAAGCAACCGCTCCTTTTTGACTAAATTCGGTCGCAAGACGGAATTTCATACATGAGGCAACCCCTTCTCACTGGAATCCTTTTTCCAACCAATGTGTATACCTTAGAGTATGAACCCCATGAACGGGGGGAACGGCGAATACCTGGCTCTCCGATTTTCGCGTGTCCTCATTCTATCGTATTCAAGATCGTATCGATCCGCTGAATGTCTTCTGCAAATTGCGGATATCCCTCGACGCGTTTGCGGTAAGCAAGAAGGGCGGTTTTGTACAACTCCTCCGTTTCCAGAAAACCCTCTTCTCTGGAGGCGATCATGATATCGAGCCATTCGCTGAACGCTTTAAAGCCAAGCGTGCTGTTGTTTTGGCTGGCATGTAATCGAAAGTAGCTGAGCGCTTCCGAAATATAAACCGCTTTTCCTTTGGACAAGAGCGATAACCAGGCAGCCATATCGTTAATCAGCGAGTATTGCTTCCCGCGGTATACCCCGAACGGTTCGGTAAGGTCCGCTTTTCTAAACAATACGGTCGTCGGTTCGCCGATAACATTTAAGCAGCGGGTTAATGCGATGTTACCCAGCGTTTTTCCATCCATCACTCTTGTCTCTTCGTAGAGGCTGACCGTTGCGGCGACAGGCGAAAGAAAGCTCCCCGATTCATTAATGGTTTGCCGGTAGGACGTGACGAGCGTGATGTTTTCGAATTCGTTAAAAAAGTAAAGCATTTTGGAGATCTTTTCTTTATGAAATACGTCGTCATCCATCAAGTAATTGATATATTTCCCCGAGGCCAGGTCGAAGCATTTGTGCCAGTTTTCAAGAAAAAGGTTTTTCTCGTTTTTATGGTATTTGATCTGGGGGTAAGACGGCAGATAAGCTGTTTCCAGCATTTGTTGCACTTCGTTATTGGAGCTGTCATCGCAAATGACGATTTCGATATTCGGGTAGGTTTGTTCAAGTACGCTGTCGATGGCGATTTTTAGCGTATGGGGCCGGTTATAAGCAGGAATCACGACACTAACCAACGGATATTCCAAGATAACTCCACCTTTCTTGAAAATGAGTTGTGTCCCGCATTGTATTATAGGATTTCTACCTCTCAGACTATGCGGTCTCAAGCGAATTGTGCGGCTTATACAAGGCTTTTGGGTGGACAAATAGGAGAGCAGCGGAATAGACTGCGTATGTGAAAGAAGAGAATGGATCGACACTTGGGCTCCAGCTTGTGTTCGACATTTGAGAAAGGGGAATCAACTCTTGTCATCGGACTTCATTCCTTTATTGACGGTTCATCTGTTTTTGACAGACAAGATTTCGAAGGATAAATTGAAAGAACCGATTTTGAGGTTGAAAGAAAACCACATCACCGTGAAAATGTATGGACCTGATGATCCATTAGTCGATGCCGGCCCCCGGAAGCCGCGTGTCTATGTGTCCATAGGAGATGAATGGGAACCTTTTACAACTCTAAGATCGCTGCCTATTCAGGAAAAAAAACGTTGGCTGCACTTCCATTCGCCGGATGAACTCGAATCGCATAAATTGTTTTATTGCTGGATCAGAGCGACGGATCCTCTCCCTGAAAACAAGGCCGTTCCTCCTACCCGTTTTTCTTCCGATACGCCTCTCATATCCGTGTTCACGGCCAGCTACAGGTCAAAAGAAAGAATTCAACGGCCTTATCGATCTCTATTAAATCAAACCTACCCGAACTGGGAATGGGTCATTGTGGACGATTCCGGAGATAACGAGAAAACTTACAAGAATGACTTGCTTCCTCTGAAAGACCCTCGCGTGCGCAGATACCGCCAGGATTCCCGCAATGGCTATATTGGGGCGCTGAAAAGGTATGCCGCAGGTCTTTGTACAGGGGAAATCTTAGTCGAGGTGGATCATGACGACGATCTGATGCCCGATTGCCTGGAGAAAATCGTTCGGGCTTTTCAGGAAAATCCCGAATGCGGCTTTGTTTTCGGGGATTGCACCGAGGTGTACGCAGAGAACCTTCATGCGCATTGGTACGGCTGGGATTGCGGTTTTGGATACAGCGTATCTTATCGGGTGTGGCTGCGTGAAATGAACCGCTGGCAAAATGCGCAGAGGCATACGACGATCAACGGCAATACCGTACGCCACTTGGTCGGGTTGCCGAATCATCCCCGCGCATGGTCTCGGGATTGTTATCATCTGGTCGGGGGTCATCGCGAGGAGTTGCTGGTGGCCGACGATTACGACATGCTGATCCGGACGTTTCTATGTTCCAAGTTTGCGGCCATTCCCGATTTACTCTATATCCAATATCGGAACGAAAGAGGAAACAACACCACTTTTCTAAGAAATAAGCAGATTCAGATCTTGGTCAGAGAACTGGAACGGGTTTACCACGATAGAATTCATTCGAGGCTGACCGAGCTGGATCTGCCGGAGCATCTGCCGTACAGCCGTATATGGGAGACCTCCGTATACGATCCCGCCCGCAAAACGGCTCATGTCATTCATGAAGACACTTCCCGAGTTTCGATATTGTTCCCGATTCCTTATTCTCATCCGGAAACGGAGCATACTCAATTAAGAAAGACCTTCCAAAGGGGGATGAAGTCGGGCTTTAAGAACATCGAGGTTATCGTTGTGGGCCGTATCCCCAAGGAAGTGGAGTTTTTCGCTTCGCAAGCGCCTGCGGGAGCGATCCGCTGGTGGCCGATGGAGCCGGACGATTCATTAGAGACTTGTATCCAGTATGCGAAGTACTGTGCATCCTGTAAAGAGAAAGTGGTTGTGATGCCTTAAAAGACCGGGCAGCATAAATGAAGCACACCCCTTAGAATGGACATTGGATAAAACCCGTGGTTACTCCGATGATTTCTAAGGGGTGTATTTTTATGGCGAGAAAAAGGACAGAAGAATCGTTCTTCATAAAATATATATTACCTCACTTTTGAAGAACTTTAAGAAGTCGTACGCACAAATGAACTAGATCACCGGATCATTAGCAAACGAAGAGCCGTATGAGCAAGTCCAGATATTCCACAGATCAGCACAGAAGCTCCACCTGCGCCTTATGAAAGAATTATAAGCATCCGAGAGAAAAACAACATCGATTTTTAAATTGTAGATGGTAAATTGATGTTAAAGCAAATAACGCCTGAAGCTGTAACAAAGGCAAATCATTCATCACCTCCACTGAAAGGTCTTTTTCAGTTTTTCTGAGACGAGATGATTAAATGTTGGTATATTTCATTTTTTTCATAGCTAACTTTGTAGTAGCTTACTTCTATATCTACGATAAAGCAGACTATATTAAACCTTTTTGGCAATCTGTTTTTGTGTTGATTATGGTTGCTCTTATGGATTTAATTAAGCACTACATGAATAAAAGAAAAAATCAATCGAAGTAGGAAGACAATGTTGTCTCTTATCAGATGGCAAGTTGATCACCATCCTTGATGGAGTTCATTGTGAAGTCCGTTGATTGTTGGATTAAACTCATCAGACCTTGGAATAGCCAGTAGGCCATTCCAAGGTCTTTGTTTAACTAAGGGGGGGTTCATACTTTAGTCAAGGTCATTGGCATTTTCTGGCAAATTACAAAGTAGAAAAAGATAAGAGGAGTGACGTATCAATGTTAAACAAGGTGGTTGTCATTTCAGTCCATAGAAGAAGGATGGTGCATGGAGAGATTGCAAACCAAAGAAAATATTTTGACTTAGAACGAAGTTGTTTTAATCGGTGATACCTAATACGGGAAGAAAGGTGTATATTGAGTATATTCTTCTTCGAGGGTGCAACGATTCGACGGAGCATGCGAAAGCGGTTGCCGCCCTGTTGAGGGGAAGGGGATCTTGGGAACATCTTTACCACGTGAACCTAATTCCCTACAATTCGGCAGAAGTGACGCCTCAAAGCTACTTGCCATCTGACCCCGAAAGGATCAAAATGTTCGTTCGGACATTGAAAATAAATGGTGTGAACGTTACGGTCCGAACTCAATTCGGATCAGACATTAATGCGGCATGCGGTCAGTTATACCGAACTGAATAGTCGACGTTTGAAATTTAACATACAATGCCTGCTGCAATGCATTTGCGACAGCTAAGAGAAACGGTTGCCGTGAAGAAGGCAGCCGTTTTCTGCTATGTTAAGAGGCGCAATAAAAAATTCATACAAAATTGTGCAGTAACTTTAAGGGATCTCGCAATGAATGGTCAATCGATATACTCTTTTAAAAAGAGGTATCCTTAAGGGCCCTCAGCAGACCGATTTGAAGCTCGCAAGGCATACGGTAACCTGCGGGTCGATGGATTTTTGCGAACATACGTGCTATAATCGATCCGCCATCTTGATTGATTTTTCCTTAGATTTGAAGCAATGAAAAGGCTTGTCCGATTTTCAAAACCATCATTTGGAGGAATGTAATGTGGCAACGATTGCGGAGGTCTCTCAGGACTTAGAAAGATTTACAGTTTTTGTTTCTAATTTAATCCCTTACTCTGATGATGTTCTATGCACACCAATAGTTGGTACATGGTCGATTCGGGACATTATTAGTCATATTATGGGTTGGGACAAAAACTTTAGCAAGACACTCACTCAGGTTATAAACAATGAAGAAGCAAAACTGGAAGAACATCACGATGTACAGGCCTTTAATGAAGCATCCGTGGCTTTCGGCAGAAAAATGAAACTGCAAGATTTACTACAGGAAGCAATCTCCCAACGCAAACAACTGACAGTAAAACTCAATATGGTGTCTGAATCAGCATTCGTCAGACAATTCCATAAGAGCGCGTATACGCTGGAAACTTTTTTGCAAGAAATGTTTATTAACCATGACAAGTACCACGAAGAACAAATAAGAAAATATCTTCAAACGGTTCGATAAAATAAGGTCAATCAGCGTCTTCTTATTGGGCAGTTTTCTCGTGTTCCCGGATGACAAAAGCATAAAGACATTTCATACCGCGTAAATCGCGGTTTTTTATTTTATATCCCCAGGCGGGTATAATAACTTTGACGGTTACAGTTTTTGCCATTCTGTTGTTATCAAGCGGAATTTTCACAAGTTCACGTTATTTGGAGCCTTGGGAAAAGAACCACTCCCTAATCATTACACAGAATAATAGCCGAGTTCAGCAATTTCTATCCGGAATGATGTACAGCAGGTTGACTTTGACTGCGAATTGACCGACCTAGAAAGGACAAGCGGATTGTTCTTCTTGGCGAAAACTCATCACATGGGTTAGGGGAGCTGTTTACTGGAAGCAACCCTGTCAGTACCATCGTCATAAATATCAAAGGAGGCAAAAACAGTATGAAAATCATTGTTACCAGTATATTCGTACAAAATCAAGACAAGGCACTGGAGTTTTATTCAGAAAAACTGGGGTTTCTAAAAAAGGAGGACGTCCCCATGGGGAAATTTAGGTGGATAACGCTTGTTTCTCCCGATGATCAAGAGGGTACCGAGCTTTTACTTGAACCGAATGACCATCCAGCCGCAAAGGAGTATCAAAAGAAGCTATTTGCCGAAGGCATCCCAGTAACAATGTTTGGCGTTGCAGATATTCGCAAAGAGTACAAACGATTAATGGAAAAAGACGTAAAATTCACTATGGAACCGACAGAAATGGGCAAGGTCACAATAGCTGTCTTCGACGATACATGCGGCAACCTAATTCAGATAGTGCAGAAGTAATTGATGACGAAGTTTGAAGCGCTGGTTTTTGCACTTCATGGATGGCTAACGGGGGGGCGTTAGTGTGAGATTACAGCATTTAGAAATTGAAAATCTGAAAACAAGAAGGCAATATAAAACCCTGATTCTTCTGCTTAATGTAGAAAAATCAGGGTTTTAACTTACTAAACCATTAAGGAAACCCCTGTTTTAGGGTCATAAAAAAGCTAAGGAAGAACCTCAGCACGACTGCAAAGTGATGATTCAGCAATTCATAAATAATGAATCCCGAAATTTATTCGAGCGACCATCCCAGCTATGGATCCGCCAAACTCTTACACTAGTTAAAAGGTGGGGGCGGTTTGACGCTTGCCAACTAACCGGCCATCTCCCTGCTTTACAAGCCCTTTCAAGTAGTCCAGGAGCAGGGGATAGAAATCCGGCTTGAAGTGAACGCCGTTGTCCGCGTAATGGATTTTGTTGGCCGCGAAGAGGGGTGACAAGTCCACGTATTCGACGTTGACTTCATCGGCCAACTGTTCAAGCGCTTGGTTGAAGTCCGTAATGTTCGCATACCGAGGCTCTAGCTTCTGGGCTTCCTCGGCGACTGCCGGGATCGACAAGATGTGGAGCTTGGCCTTCGGCAGCTTGTTCCGGATGCTGCCGATCAGTTGGCGATACCGCTCCACGAATTCCTGCTTGTTCGAGAACCGAATGTCATTGCTGCCCAGCAGAATGAATACATGCTCCGGCGCCTGGATGGCGAGTTTCTCGACGTTCAGGAGGGCGAGATCGAGCGTCGCGCCGCTCGGGGCGATGACATTCGCCGGATCCAGTTTGTTCAGATACGATAACGCCCCCAGGATGGAATCCCCCAGGAAAACACTGTCCCTGAACGCTGCTTTGTAGGCTTCGTTCGAATCGGTGACCGCCGGACCGCGCGGCTGATGGGCCAGATCCGTCCACTCCTTCAAATATCCCAGCAGGATTGGGTAGAATGCGTTCGTGAAATGAGAGCCGTCTTCATCGTATTGAATCTTATGCTGCCGGAAAATGGGGGCAAGATCGATGTAGTATACTCCCTTCTCTATTGCCATCTTCTGCAGGGCTGCGTTGAACGTTTCAATCTGCGGGTTCCTGAACGCACCGACCGGCGATGCGGCATCTACCGGCGTAATCGACAGCACGTAGACGCGCGTCGCCGGCAGCAGTTCCTTTATACGATCGACCAGCCGGCTATATTGCTGTAGGAACGTCTTTTTCGCTTCCTCCAGCGGTTCAGCGAGATCGTTTTGCCCCATTGACAGGAACACATAAGACGGCTTGCGGATCTTGATCTCTTCGACGTTGTCCAGCGTAGATTGGACTGTTGCGCCCAATCCTCCCATAACGTTCGCTTCAGGCAGTTGGTCATCGTTCGTCAGTCCGCCGATAATGGAGTCGCCTACGAACAAGCTGCTGCCGAACAATTCCTGGACGCTGCCCGCGGGCGCCTGCGTCCCAGCGAGCTGAGTCTGACCCTTGTCGTCGGCCGTGCTGCAGGCGACGAGGGTCGATAGTATCGCCGCGGACAGAAAAATGCTCACCCATCGTTGTACCATTTTCATACAATTACTCCTTTTTGCGCAAGTTACCCATATCATAGAATAGAGAAATCAATATCGGGTGCAGATGAGATCAATGGATGAGGCACATTTGCGGGACGGGACGAAGTTCGGTTTGACGCACACGCGGGGAAATGTTGTATCAAATGTCGACGAGGTTCAAGGGAGTTTTGAACATTGTGGTTCTCAAAAATCCTGAGATGCTTCATGCATGTATAACCATATTAAAGCGCTAAGGATTGAAGCCAATTTAAAGACGAGAATTCAGGATGGGTTAGACGATGGAAGTTGCGCTGCCACCATTTTACATTTATAAAATGTGACACATCGTATTGTCGAAGGACAAGAACATGTATAGATTATGATCCGCGTAATATTAAACCAGAATGGATATAAGCCGTTATCCAGATAAAAGGGCTAGAATAATGTAGGATGGAGGTGAGTACATGAAACATAAATTCATCAATAGCAAAATGCTAAAAGGAAAGCCCTTGTCACAGGATCACGTCCTATCTCGTCACGTTCCGGAAACCCATTGGTATCATGCTGCGACTCTTGCCAAGATGCTCAAATCCTTCCCTGTAATATATATCAAACCCGATAAAGGTTCCTCAGGAACGGGGATTATCCGGGTCAAGAGGCTTAATAACTCCGAAAGCCTGGTTTCATTCAAGGCATCCTCCAAAAAGTACCCCAATACAAAAATCGCATCCGAAGCAGCAAAGAGAATGCACCGCGGAAAAAAGTACATTATCCAGCAAGGGATTCCACTAGCGACCTATCGAAAGAAACCTTTTGATCTGCGGATTGTGCTGCAGAAACCCTCCAACCAGTGGTTGCTTACCTGGATGAGCGCCAAAGTCGCGCCTAGATCCAATTCCATCGTCACGAATGTGGCAAAAGGAGCTCGCGATGCAAAGATAAAGGAAGTCCTTCGAGGAGCCGACCAACAGCTAAACGTACCCACAGTTCTGAAAGAGTTAAGCAGTGTTTCCTACAAAATCGCACGTAAATTGGGTTCTCGTTTCCCCCTTCGAATCGTCGGATTGGATATGGGGATCGACAAGAAAGGAAAGGTATGGTTTATCGAGGCTAACACGAGACCTAGCTTTCACGGATTAAACAAGTTCGATCCCGTGCAATACCGAAGATATCTTCGTGCAAAGAAGCAGACAGAAGCAAATAGCTGAAAAGTTCGTGTATCCAAATTGGTGTCTACATTTTCCAACCAGCTGAGCCATCCACATTACGCGTACGAGTTTGGAGAAATCTTAAATCATTGGGAATCGTATATATTCAACAATCAGTATGTGTAGCAACAGCTCGTAATCAACAACCACATCAATGCCTTGCTCTTGGATCAGTTGATTTACATCTTTTCCTCCACACATATAGGGGTAGTACCAGCGTAGCCACCACCCGCGAACAAATGGATAAACTTGCAAGAACCCTCCGCTTCTGGAGAGTTCTTTTTATGAGCGATAAATGTACCAATGCAGCCCTGTTAGTCGGGGTACAGCCAACCAAACACGAAAAACGCACGGTAAGAGAAAATTAGAACAAACATGTTTTTTTAATGGATTGCGGTCGAATGCTTATACTGTACTCTTAAGTGGGTTATACAAGACCAGCATGGAACGGCAGGATATGAAAAGGGATTTTCCTTGCGATCCTAAATCAGAAACTCATACCACATATTTTCAAAGAACAAGCTGAAATTGATATACTTAAAGCATGGGGACAAGAATCGTATATCCAAAATACTGAGGTAAGAGTACATTATATTTTGGATAGATACGCTCAATATCTTGTCGAAATACAAAGTTACCCTTTGGCTTGGAAATTGACACCAGGCTACCCGCTAGAAATGGCTGTGGTATGGCATCTATTCGCATCAACGTTGAAGAATGTTCACAAAATAGTTTGGGTTTATCTATTGTAAATAGCTAGTTAGAGGATAAAATGAAAGGGAGCATGCAATTTGAATCTACAGCGTGTGGAACAACAGTTTCATTCACGTTTAAAATGGAATAGCGGACTACAAAGGCGTAGTCTACTAAAGCAAAGAGGCTTAAGGTTATAGCATTCCTGCTTGATAGGAAGCGATATAACTTTAGGCCTCTTTATGTTTATTTTCTGGTATGGGAAATGAGGAAATGGCAGAAGATCAACACAACTTGTCCTATCCAAACTTTATATCCAGAATATGGCGTCATCGTTTTCCGTTCCGCGTATTGTGATTACGGAGCAAGAAGTCATATAGCGTAGTGAAGTTTGTTTCATACCTCCTTTTAGCCGAGAACAGAATCGATGTTCAAAAGTGGATCAGAGCTGTAATGGTTGCTATGCTCATTGCAAGTAAAATGCTTCCAAAAAACTGAATCTAAGAAGTAGAGGAGGATACCCATGAGTATCGATAAAAAGATGATTGAAGAGATGGTTCGTAAAATCATCATGGAAAAAGTAGGGGCTGATGCTATTGAACAGAACGTTCATAGAGGTCCTGGAGGGATTACTTCTGTTAAAGTGCCAAATATGAAAGTAACAGAAGAGGATCGTCTCAATACAGGCAACCCTAATGATATCGTCTATTGTAAAGATCTTTTTTCGCTAAAGGAAAGTCCAAGACTTGGCTGCGGTATCATGGAGATGAAAGAAACAACCTTTGACTGGACACTTAACTATGATGAAATTGATTATGTGATTGAGGGACATCTGGATGTTATCATTGATGGTACAAAGGTGTCGGCTGGTCCAGGAGAAGTGATCCTGATTCCAAAAGGAAGTAAGATTCAATTTTCTGTGCCAGAATATGCACGATTTATCTATGTAACATATCCGGCTAACTGGGCAGAACAAGCGTAACATTCTAATTTCTACTCGCCGGAGGAAAAGCGGTTTATATCGGAGTATACGTATGAAGGGGAACTGACAAACTCGCTGAGTTTGAATCGGTATACGTATGTGCAGAATAATCCGCTGATCTTCGTTATGTGTGCGCCATCTTTGAATGGTTTTTTACAGTCAGTAAACTAAGCATTAGCTTTAAAAGAAGTGTCAGTATATCAGAACCACAATTTACAAAAGTTTTTTGGTTGGTTAATTTAAGCGAGTAATAAATACTTCAATCAAAATGTTGTCACAGTACAAGAACATAGTCCTTTAAGAAACTGCGCCCCGCGCGGTTTTTTTAATTTAAAGGATCAAGTTCTTGTCCTTTGCTCGAGACAAGAACTTGTACCGATTGTCATGAGTCTTAGTTTGGTAGAGTAAAACCAAAAAATGCAAATCTCCTTTGAGTTCACGACGGTCGTTCTACTCAAAGTTTAGAAATAGTACTTATTAACGTATGAAACCGTATAACATACTTCCCGTAATGATACTGAGTACATAGTTTTTAAAAATAACCCACCGAATTTTGAAAGAAAGATAACTCAATTTAGAGAGAGGGATGTTACTTGAAAAGAAACGTATGATTCGGCGGGCATAGTCCAGACTGTGCGATAGAAACGCTGCCGCTTCTTTTTGCACATGCATGCTGCCTTCGCGCAGATTGACGTTGATGCCATAGCCTTCCTGCCCTAGATAGGCAAAAAACGGCGCATAGCCGTCCACCTTTTTGTACGTCAGGGACACACCTTCTTTCCGGGTATGACTATTGTCGAACGGCGAGACGTCCAGGTCCAGGGGGAGCCAGGACAACGTTTTCCCTTCAGGGAGTGTGACCTGAACAGGGGTCAGCGGTGCGTTCAGAGCATGCAGCAAGTCCGCCGACTCTTCGAGCAGAATCGTCTGCCAATCGTAGCTGTGGGCGGCGGCTAAATCCAGCCGCTGCCGAAGAGTGGGAGAGGACGGGACATGTTTCAGGCCTAAGGATTTCGCGAAAAACCGGTCCTCCCGAAAGGGCTCGATCTGGTCGAAATCGCTTTTCCCCTGGCACAGCAATCCAAGATAAGCCAGGACCACATCCGGGTGAGTGACGGTAGGGTGCTGTGCACCGGGCAGAGAGTACCGAATGAGACGTGTGGCAATTCGAGTATGAGAAAGAAGCAGGCCAATGAGAGCCAAACCGGAGTGAGCGGTGAGCCACTCCACGGACTGATCGAGTTGAAAACGTATAGGGTTCATGTGTGCACCTCCCAGGTGAATTCAAGACATACGGGAATTCTTCCCTTTTCGTTAGTTTACTTCACCGGGGGCTTTTTTTTCTAACCTTTTCAGTTTTTTGTTTCACGGATTCAGGGATACTTCAATGTTCCAATCTTTACAATATCGTAACATATTATATATTCCTCCTATTTTATTTCGTGGTATGATTTACCTGAAAGAAGGATTACATCCAAATTGGGAGGGATAGTTTTGAAAACAAAAAGACCAAAATCGCTAGAGCGTGTATGCAAACCTTAAGCCAACCAGATCATGGAAGAGGCCAGCTTTATGAAGGCAACAAAAGTACAGGCCAATTTATCGTAGCGAGTTGCCAGCCGACGATTATGTTTGAGTTTGTTGAATAGGCATTCGACCAGATGACGCTCTTTATACAACCACCAGTCGGTTGTACGTTGGATCGTGCGATTCTTCTTACTGGGAATGACGGAATGGGCCCGTTTCTCTTCCAAAAGTGCAATGATTTTATCGGTATCGTATCCGCGATCCGCCAAAACCTGTTTCCCTTGTCTGTCTAGGGTTTGCAAGATCTCATAACCCGTTACGCAATCATTGATGTTGCCTGCGGTTACTTCGAAGCGCAACGGATTGCCAAGGCCGTCTACAACGGCATGAATCTTGCTGGTTAAGCCTCCGCGTGATCGTCCGATGGCTTCGAATTGCTGCCCCCTTTTGCCCCTGCGCCGTGTTGGTGAACACGAACGATGAAGCATCGAGCATAACGCTTTCGTCATCGGGATCGGCAGCCAGAACGTCTAGCATTCGATCAAAGATGCCTGCTTTCTCCCAGCGGCGGAAACGGCTGTAGACACTGCTCTAGGAGCCATAATATTCTGGCAAGTCTCGCCAAGGCGCACCAGAACGAATCACCCAAAGCATGGCATTGAACATTTTTCGGTTGTCGATTGCCGGACGTCCACCCTGTGGTTTCCGTTCCGGTGGCAAAAGGTCTTTGAGTCGTTCCCATTGGTCATCTCGTATCTCATATCGTCTTCTCATAGGATAAGTTTACCAGATATTTGGCTATTTTGATAGTTTGCATACACGCCCTAGTGAAAAAATGTACAGGAATTGCGTTAGCAAGTGTAATTGGATTTAGTAGTCTTGGTGTCTTCGCAACGAGTGTAAGTGCCGCTGAAAATAAGAACCAGGTTAATGTGAACCAATCACTTAAAGCAGAAGAAATAACGATTACTCAGTTACGGGTTACTATCCAGCATAAAGATGATCCCTTTATTAATCATGTTAAAATATTCATTGATAAACACCTGGAAGAATCGGAATTTTTATGGGGGAAAGTTAGTAATTCATTAAAAAGAGATATCGTGGATCTACTTACAGGAGATAAAAAAGACTACTCTTACAAAGTTAGTAGAGCTCTTATTGTGCACTTTTTAGAGGTCCCGTCCCTATTAAAATCATCAAGTGCAGAATTTAAAAAAGAAATCCTTCAATTACTCAAATACTTATAGATATATGTAATAAGGTCTACTCATCTAATGGAGTAGACCTTATTATATTCTTGGATAGGCGAAGTTTCCGGGAAAACCAGAATATCCGTAAGCGGTTACAAAACACGAACAGGGCCGAGGAAAACGGATTGAGCTCAAATTGTTCCTGTACAATCGCGGCCAGTCCGTCGATCGATTTGCGCATGTCTGTTGCGCCGCAAGCAAGATAAACAGGTGAAGCAGCGGTGAAATTCAGCATAACGGCGTAAGGGCGGCAACAACGTCACGAAGCAGTCCGGGTTCAAAACCGGGACGAACGTCGATCCGGGCAATGCCGACTTGGATCTGAAGGGACTCGGTTGCTTCGAATTTAGACCAAAATAAAAAGGGGAACTTTGTGTCACTGTACAAAGTAGAATAGAGATAAATTCAACCGACTGACATATGTACAAAATACGGGTTTTGTGAAACAGTATGGTCTGAAATAACGGGAGCTGCGATTTTAGCTCTATTAGCTAATCTCAAACTAACGCCCCCGTTAGCCATCCATGAAGCGCAAAAATAGCGCTTCAAACTTCGTCATGAAGTTACTTCTGCACTATCTGAATAAGGTTGCCGCATGTATCGTCGAAGACAGCTATTGTGACTTTGCCCATTTCTGTCGGTTCCATAGTAAACTTTACGCCTTTTTCCATTAATCGTTTGTACTCTTTGCGAATATCTGCAACGCCGAACATTGTTGCTGGGATGCCATCGGCAAATATCTTCTTTTGATACTCCTTTGCGGCAGGATGGTCATTCGGTTCGAGCAAAAGCTCGGTACCGTCTTGATCATCGGGAGAAACAAGCGTTATCCACCTAAATTCTCCGACAGGAACGTCCTCCTTTTTTACAAACCCCAGCTTTTCTGAATAAAACTCCAGTGCCTTGTCTTGATCTTGTACGAATATACTGGTAACAATGATTTTCATACTGTTTTTGCCTCCTTTGATATTGTGACGCATGGTGCTGTGCTAACAATCTGGCTGCAAGCAAAACAATCGACACATTCGTCATAGTCTGTTCCGATTTTATAAAATTACTCTATCCAACCTTTCAGCAAATTTTTAAGTGGTTCGTTGTTGAATATAACGACTCGATATTTTCCCTTTCGTTTTGATATTACGAGTCCTGCATCTTCCAATGCAGAAAGATGTTTAGCTATCGCTTGTCGCGAAATGGAAAGGTCGTGCTTCATAATGAGACGTACCGTAAGTTCATACAACGTCAGCTCGTTGCGTTCGGATAGTTCATCTAATATAAGCCGCCGAGTCGAGTCGCCAAGTGCTTTGAATATAGCGTCTTTGTCCCAATTCATATAGCGAGTATAAGCAACCATACGGTTGCATGTCAAGCATAAGCAACTGTATAGTTGCGTAATAAAGAAACCGTATCTTGCAATCTTAACAAGTTAGTTCGGACTCAATGTTACAATTTTAGGCATAAGAAAACCGCCTTCCTGAGAAGACGGTCAATTAAAATATTCATGCAGCGTATAACTCAAAGTAAATATGTTTCTCGTCCATTAGTTACTTTACAAGTCACCCGCTAACTATAACCTCCAAGATCAACTGAAATTTACGTAAGTGCCCCCACCCTTTTATATTTTATGCATCGAAAATATAGTTTTTGGGGCTGACAACTTTAATTAATGCTGAGGCGAAAGGGCGAGCAAATATTTCTCGAGAATGCGAAATCGTTGAGGGATGGATGAAGCGTATAATAGTTCATCACGCAACTCGCTGGCGACCGCGCCCCACAAGTCATGCAAAGACATATGCAAATTATACACTTCATGGGAAGGACTCTAAGAAAGGCGCCAGCACCACCGCATCTGAAATGTGCGCCCATCATGACCCGCTTGTTCGAGTTTTGCGTCACGAAATAATCAGACTGGGGACCGCAAACGACGATAGGGTGAAATTTCATGTCATGTCGGTGTCGATTATGTATTCGGAATTTGTCTTCACAGAGATCGATAATAAGATCGACCGCAGCTTCCGGAAGATTTAGTTCCTTGGCTCCCGGAGGGTTGTAACCTGAGTAGAACCACAAATAGTCAATAAACGTTGACAACGGCTTATGAGGAATATAGGTTTGGAATACCATGGTTGCCTTTACGGCTGGAACGTTCTCGCAATGATGCAAGGAAAGCCGCATCCTCCCTTTTGCAAATTCTCCATATCCAGAATACAGGTTTCGTTTTGTTTGCTATTCATCCAGTAATGAAATTCAATTATCAAAAAGAAAATCTCCCCAAATCAATGGGAAGATTTTCAGATATGACTAGTGACTAATGGATGCTGACGGATTTAACGTTGTACCCCAAATCGAAACTTTTATATTGCTGGTTAACGGAACGTTAGGTTCATCTAAAATTGTTCTCCACCATTCCCAGGCAAGACCTGTGCATTCTCTTGCAAAAATTTTTATGTTCTTGGCATTAGGCGGAAGTGGAATCTCTGTCGAGAAATGCGCTGTTTTATCTTGCCAATTTCCTTCCCAGTTTTTATGAGTAATGATTTCTTTTCCATTTTCATCAAAGGTAAACTCGTCCCAAGACACTTCAAACTGAGCTACATATGCACCGCTATGATCAAGCGTTATTTTACCTTTCGTATATTCGGTCGTTTTCGTCTCGATATAGTCTGTATTGTTGTGAACCGCAGCAATGGAATTGTCTTTCAAGAAGACACTTGTATAGGAAATAGGGTAACCTGGATTCTTGCTGCTAAATTCTGCATTGTCCTTGATTACATCTTGGATGACATTGAAGTCTTTCGTGACGACCTGGTTATGGGTTTGGGCATCGCCGCCTAATACGACAGCCGTAAACGAACTGTTTTCATAAATATCTTTGTACTGTCCGCTAGCTTGTATGCTCGGATTGTTGAGCAATAATTTAAATGCGGTTTGTACATCATTGCTCTTTGAGGTCGTCTCCAATTTCACGTAAATGGTTCTGCCATAAGCTACGTTAGATACCATCAGCGGCGGAGCCTCATTACTTACCCCTTTACGGACTAATTCAGCAAATGTCACACTGTCATCAAACAAGTCCGACGGATTGTTAGGAAGCGCTGCGCTTACGGTATAAAAGATTTGCTTATAAGCGGCTACCATCACTTTTTTCTCCCCGCTTGCGACCGCTTTAAAGTCGATTCCGAGCGTGCCGCTAAGCACTTTAGAATTCACATTCAGTTCAGTGGCAATTTGATTTTGGCTGTAAACCATGGATTCTGCGTACTGTAATCTCGCAGGCAGGGTATGCGTGTCGGAATACTTCTCGCTCCAAGTCGACACGAGTTTATCAACGGCACTGGAAACACTGCTGTAAGTTGGATTTTGAACGGTAATTGTATTTTCATCCTTCAACCCGGGTAAATCAATGGTAATATCTAATGGTTTTCTCGCGGCCAGAACCAGACTAGGCTGATTATCCGCAAAATCCTGGTTTGCAAGCTGTATTGCGCCCGGATAAGTACGATTCGTGATCGAATCAATAATTGAAATATCTACGGGCGAGGTTGTGAGCGATTTTTTCTCCCGTTCAACCACGATAAATTTATCACTGGAATGGATGCCTTCTTTGGGAACATAACTACTGATTTGATCGCCTTTTACGGCCAAAACTTCATTACGATCATAATTCAGGCTTGCGATCCCGGCATCAATGTCATTAAGTTCGTTTGCTGCAGCGTAGGAAATACTTGAATAAGTGAACACATTTAAACTGATTAATAGACTTGCAAGCACTTTTACTCCTTTCCCGCGTTTTGTTTGCCTCTGTTTTAATATCCTCATATAAGATCTCCTCCTTTATTTATGTAAAAATTGTATCGGTATTTTGGTATAATATTATGAGACTTCTAGAAAAATTACAAAGCCCCGTAACTTTTATAACACTAGTTATAATGTTTTTGAGGCTGGTTAAGATGGCGTAATTATGCCTATTCTCGGGCTTTCCGAATAATTTTTTAATCGTAAATGAAACATGATATTTCCAAAAAGACGAAGACTGAATGGATTGCAAATTTCCATTTTTACATGTGAGAAATGGAAATTTGCCTAGTAATCCATCCAATTCCGCCAATTCCATATGCCGGGATTCTCATTCATGATAGAACCAGGCGCGGTTCATAATCCCGGCTGATTCGGCGGATTGGCCTGGATATAGGCAATAAACTCACGGGATGCATAAGAAAGGTATTTATCCCGGGGATAAATAAGCGCCAACTCCCAAGCAATCTCCGGATGGGAAATCGAAACGGGATAAACGGCAAGATGATGCAGACGGTTCGCCATCGATCGGGGGATCAATGAAATTCCCAATTGAGACGCCACCATCTCGCAACAGATATCCCACAGGGAGGTCATATGAGCTACCTCGGGTTCGAACCCGGCCTGCAAGCAAGCTTGCCGAACGACGTCATGAAGGGCGAATTCCTTGGTGAACAGAATAAACGGCTCATTCTTTAATTCAACCAAACTGACGGATTTTCTTCCGACAAGCCAATGGTGACTGCTTACAATGACAACCAGCTCTTCAGTTAACAAGGAAACCGTTCCATACAGCCGAGTGTTCACCGGCAGCACCGTGACCCCAAAATCGATATTTCCTTGCTCCATCTGCGTCTCTACCTGCTTCGCGCTGTATTCTGCCATTTGAATCTCAATCCTCGGATATCTCTTCTTGAAGCCGGCAATAATTTTGGGGAATAGCAATGCGCCGATGGTAGGCATGATTCCCATCTTCACCTTTCCTCGTTGCACTTGAACCAGCTCATTAACAGAAGAAGATAACTCCTCCAGCAGCTGCAAAATGGTTAAAGCCTTTTCATTTACCAGCTTTCCTGTATCCGTGAGCACAACCTCCCTCTCGGAACGATCAAGCAAAGTAACTCCCAGTTCGTCTTCGAGGCTTTTGATCATCTTGCTGATGGATGGCTGAGAAACAAACAGGACCTGCGAAGCTTTTGTAAAATTTTTATGTTTGGCCACTTCGGTAAAATAATGAAGCTGTCGAATATCCATCTGATCCGGATCTCCTTCCCCTATAGGCAAAGCGGTATCCAAACCATTCATCCTCTGGCTCAAGATTATGATATGCCGTCCACGCAAAAAACAGCACCGGCGCGCCGTTAAACGCGTGGTGCTGTTCGGAAAGGCCAGCAATTAAACCGGATATACCGGGTGCTTGCGCTCAGAGAAGACGACAACCTTTGATGAATAAGCCTCTAATCGATTCACTAACTCATCGCGCAGCGAATCGGCTGGAATGATCCCGTCAATAATCATTTCGGAGGCTAGCCGGTAAATATCAATATCCTGCTTATATTTCTCCCGCTGTTCTTCAATAAAAGAGGCCCGCTCGTGTTCAGGCAGTTGAGCGATTTTATTGGCATAGACGGCGTTGACCGCAGCTTCTGGCCCCATCACGGCAATTTGAGCCGTAGGCAATGCGAGACAGCAATCCGGTTCAAACGCAGGACCAGCCATCGCATAGAGGCCTGCTCCGTATGCTTTACGGATGATCACCGAGATTTTAGGCACGGTCGCTTCGGACATGGCAGAAATCATTTTCGCGCCATGGCGGATAATTCCTGCCCGCTCCACCTTGGTGCCGATCATAAAACCGGGAACGTCGGCGAGAAACAGAAGCGGGATATGAAACGCGTCGCAAAGGGTAATAAATCGGGCTGCCTTATCCGCCGAATCGTGAAACAGCACGCCTCCTTTCACCCGCGGCTGATTGGCAATGATCCCGACCGGTCTTCCGTTCATTCGGGCCAATCCCGTAATCAGTTCGCCGGCAAACAGCTTCTTTATCTCAAAGAATGACCCCTCGTCAATGATCCGGTCAATCAGGTCATACATATTAAACGGGGCATTCTGATTGGACGGGATGAGCTCTTCTAATGATTTCTCAAAGTATTGCGGTGCCGCTGCCTCCACGACCGGCGGTTTTTCGGAAAAATTGGCGGGAAAATAGGAGAGATATCGTCGTGCCATCGCAATGGCTTCTTCTTCGTTTTGGGCCAGCACATCGCCGCATCCGGATACCGAGCAATGCATGCGCGCGCCGCCCATTTCTTCTAACGTCACCTTTTCTCCGATCACCATCTCCGCCATCCGCGGGGAACCGAGATACATGGATGCATTTCCATCCACCATAATCACGATATCGCAAAATGCCGGAATGTATGCTCCGCCTGCAGCCGAAGGACCAAAGAGCAGGCAGATTTGAGGAATTTTACCCGACAATTTGACCTGATTGTAAAAAATACGGCCAGCCCCGCGCCTGCCGGGGAACATCTCGACCTGGTCCGTAATGCGGGCGCCTGCTGAATCCACCAAGTAAATCAACGGCACTCGCATTTTGTCGGCCGTCTCTTGGATGCGAATGATTTTCTCTACCGTACGCGATCCCCAAGAACCGGCTTTTACGGTGGAATCATTGGCCATCACGCACACGATTCTCCCATTAATCTTTCCCATCGCCGTAACCACGCCATCCGCCGGAAGGTCTTCTGCCATGCAGTTGGCAAATAACGCATCCTCCAGCTCGAAACCCGGATCAAACAATAGCTTCAAACGGTCGCGAACAAATCGTTTTCCTCGCTCCGCATTCTTTTGATGATAAGCCCGCGCCCCCCCTTTGAGGATCCGTGAACTGCGTTCCTGCAGCTCCTCCCGATTTATTTCCATGGACATCCCCTATTCCTCCTTATCTCCAAATGCATGTTACTCGCCCTTAAATATGGGGGGACGCTTATCTTTGAACGCCTGCAGTCCTTCCAGGCGATCCTTTGTCGGAATCGTTACTTCATAGGCATTTTGCTCAATCGCAAGCCCGGTGCTCAGATCCGCATCACATCCCTTATCGATGGCGAACTTGGCCTCCGCCACGGCGATAGGAGCATTTCGAACAATTTGGCCCGCTATTTCCAGCGCTTTATCGAGAAGGGATTCAAGCGGGGCCACATACTCTACCACCCCCATGTCCCTCGCCTCTTTGGCACCGATTTTTCTTGCCGTGAAGATGAGCTCTTTGGCGCGCCCCTTCCCGATCAGCCTCGGCAACCGCTGCGTTCCGCCGGCGCCGGGAATAATCCCAAGCGAAGTCTCCGTAAGGGCGAAAGTTGCCGTTTCGGAGGCGATCCGAATATCACAGGCCAACGCCAATTCCATTCCCCCGCCCAATGCGGCTCCGTTCACGGCGGCAATGACCGGTTGGGGCAAGGCTTCTAGATCATTGATGCTCTGGCGAATCAAAGAAACCGTCCTGCGCACCCGGTTCATGTCCATTCCTGCGCGCTCTTTTAAATCAGCGCCTGCGCAAAAGGCTTTCTCTCCAGCCCCTGTGACCACGATACAGCGAACAGAGCGGTCAAATTTGCATGTCGCGACAGCATCCCGCAATTGTTCCAGCATCTTTATCGAAAGCGCATTGGCGGCTTCCGGCCGGTTTAACGTCATGAGCACAATACCATTTCCCATGCTGGACACCAATACGGCTTTTTCCACGCTCCCCCTCCTTCCCTGAACCGAATCATGAGCCTGCCTATCCGTTCGAGCTGCCGGCCTGAAGATTACGGCTTGGCAACTCTCTTCCTATCTTTTCCCGAATAAAACGGGCCGCGGAGAGCAGCTTTTCCCGATTTACCCCCGTGTGAATCCCCATCGCCTCCAGCATGTAAAGCAAATCCTCCGAAGCCACATTGCCCGAGGCTCCAGGCGCATACGGGCATCCGCCTAACCCGCCAACGGAAGCATCAAACGTCGTGATCCCCATGTCCATGGACACCAGGATATTAGCCAGGGCCGTCCCGCGCGTATCGTGAAAGTGCAGGGCCAGTTTTTTGGCATCAAACCGCTTTAAAAGAATGTCCAAAACCTCTTGCACCTGCTTCGGATTTGCTATGCCAATCGTATCCCCGAGAGATAATTCGCCAATCCCCATGTCGAACAACGTTTCCGCTACCCGGATCACCTCGTCGATGGACACAGGACCTTCATAGGGACAACCGAAGACAGTGGACACATAACCGCGGACTGACTTTCCTGCTGCAAGCGCTTCGTGCGCCACTTCTCTTAGAATGGGAAAGGTAGCGTAAATCGACTTGTTAATGTTTCTGTGATTATGGGTTTCGCTGACGGACATAAAGACGGCTGCTTCATCCACATCGGCTTCCAGCGCTCGTTCCAGACCCTGCCGATTCGGAACGAGAGCCGAATACACGATGCCGGATATCCGTTCAATTCCTGCCGCAACTTCAGCGGCATCTGCCAGCGCCGGGATCCACTTGGGATTCACAAACGAAGTGATTTCAATGGAATTGAGTCCGGTGCCGGACAATTGGTTGATCCAAGCGATTTTATCCTCTGTTGGAACAAAGACCTTCTCATTCTGTAATCCATCCCTCGGACCCACCTCTTTGATCGTCACACTCGCCGGCCAGTTCATCTCTCCAACCCCCAGCATACGTTTACTCCAGCTCGATCAATAGATCTCCTTCATTAACAAAGTCGCCTTCGTTCACGATGACTTCCTTTACCGTCCCGCCGGAACCAACCGTAATCGCGATCTCCATTTTCATCGATTCCAACACGGCCACGTTTTGTCCCGCTTCGACTTGATCCCCAGGCTTGACAAGAATTTTATATACATTCCCCGCCATAACCGCCACGATTTTGCTCATCTGAATAACCTCCTGTTCTACGAATAGCCTTTCGGTAACTCGCCGAGGCCCTCCCCGCCCGATCAAGTCATGTCTTCTCCATTACATATTTCGCAACGAAATTCGTTGTCGTATCGCCTGAACGGAATGCGGGATGCGCGATGACTTCTTGCAGCATCGGGATGTTTGTTTTGATCCCCTCAACCTGATAATCGGCCAGCGCCTGTCGAATCCGGTCAATCGCTTCGTCGCGATCCTTCCCTTTGACTATGAGCTTAGCAATCATCGGATCATAGAAAGGAGTGACCATGGAACCATCATGTACAGCCAACTCATGGCGGATTCCGTCTCCTTCAGGTATAGCAAACTTCGTAATCACTCCCGGAGATGGGAAGAACGTCTTCGGATCCTCCGCATAAATCCGCACTTCAATCGCATGGCCCTCGCGTGTCACATCGGATTGCCCAAAATTCAAGGAATGTCCGGCCGCAATTCGCAATTGCTCGGCAACCAAGTCCAAGCCGGTAATCTCTTCTGTAATCGTATGCTCCACCTGCAGACGAGTATTCATTTCAAGGAAATAGAAATTTTTATTCCCGTCCACTAAAAACTCGATGGTTCCTGCATTCCGGTATCCGATGGACTGAGCCGCCCTTACCGCCGCTTCTCCCATTTTGCTTCTCGTGAGTTCATCCAAATAGGGAGAAGGGGCTTCCTCCACTACTTTTTGATGACGGCGTTGAATGGAACATTCCCGTTCCCCTAAGTGGACGGTATTCCCATAGGAATCGGCCAAAATCTGAATTTCGATGTGCCGGGGATTTGCCAGGACCTTCTCTATATACATGGCCCCGTCTCCGAAGAAATCAGAGGCACGTTTCTGGTTCCCTTCAAATGCTTGCTTCATTTCCGATTCGTTATAAACGATCTGCATGCCGATCCCGCCGCCGCCGGCCGAAGCCTTGAGCATGACCGGATAGCCGATACGATGGGCTGCCCGTGCCGCTTCTTCCGCATCCGCTAATGGATAGGAAATGCCGGGGACGACAGGGACACCCGCTTTTTCCATGATATTCCGGGATTCGATTTTACTGCCCATGCGGGAGATGATATCCGCCGATGGACCGATGAATACGATACCGGCCTCCTCACAGCGGCGGGCAAATTCGGCATTTTCCGACAGAAGGCCGTATCCGGGGTGAATCGCATCCGCTTTTGAAAGACGGGCGAGTTCTAAAATTTTCTCGATTTTTAAATAGCTATCGGTTACTTTGGGATTTCCGACCTCGTAGGCCTCATCCGCCATTTTGACATGAGGGGCTTCCTTATCCACTTTCGAGTATATGCTGACGGTGGCAATGCCCAGCGATTGGCAAGTACGGATCACTCGAGCCGCAATCTCCCCCCGGTTCGCGATTAGAATCTTCTTGAACATAGCACCAACCCCCTTTAACAGCCGATCTGGCGTGCAATTACCATACGTTGCACTTCCGAAGTTCCTTCCCCGATCTCCAAAAGCTTGGCGTCCCGGAAAAACCGCTCCACCTGGTATTCCTTCATATAACCATAGCCGCCATGGATCTGAACGGCCTGATCGCAAGCCTTCATGCAGATTTCCGAAGCAAATAATTTGGCCATCGCCGCTTCCTTCTTAAATCGTCTTCCTTGATCCTTAAGCCATGCCGCTTTATACACCATGTTGCGGGCGAGTTCAATATTCATGGCCATGTCGGCCAGTTTAAACTGGATGGCTTGAAAGGAAGATAAGCTGTGGCCAAATTGTTTTCTTACTTTGGCATATTGGAGCGATTTTTCGTAAGCTCCTTGCGCGATCCCGACCGCCATGGCCCCGATCCCGATTCTCCCTCCGTCAAGCGTAGCTAAAAATTGCTTGTATCCATGTCCTTCTTTCCCCAGGAGATTTTTTCTGGGAACGGTTACATTTTCCAATACCAACTCCGTCGTATTCGATGCGTGAAGACCCATCTTTTCATAATTGCTAAGGACCGTAAATCCTGGCGCATCGGTAGGCACGATAAACGCGCTGATTCCATCCGTCCCTTTGGAGCGATCCGTTACGGCGGTGAGCGACAGGTTTTTGGCAAAGCTTGCGTTGGTAATAAAGCATTTGGAACCGGAAATGATCCATTGATCCCCATCCAGCTTCGCTGTCGTTCGGGTTCCGCCCGCATCGGAACCCGCATTCGGTTCCGTCAGCCCAAACGCCCCCAAGTATTCTCCTGTACAAAGGGGGATTAAGTATTGTTCCTTTTGCTCGTGCGTTCCGAATAAATGGATGGGCGCCCCGCCTAACGAAATATGGGCAGAATAGGTGATCCCCGTGGAGGCGCATACCCGGCTTAACTCTTCGACAGCGATAGCAAAGCTTATCGTATCTGCTCCCCCGCCGCCGTATTGTTCGGGAAAAGGCAGACCCATGACTCCCAGCTTCGTTAATTTTTCGAAAACCTCCTCCGGAAATTGCTTTGTGCGATCCCGTTCATCTGCGCCCGGAGCCACCTCGCCTTCCGCAAAATCACGCATCGTCTTCTTTATCAACGCTTGTTCTTCGGTTAAATCAAAATGCATGATTTCATCGCCCCTTTCCTTTAATCGAGTCCGATGCCGGTGTCCGTGCCGTAACCTTCCATCTTTTGCTTGACTCTCTGCAAGAAGCGGCCGCACACCAGACCGTCCAACACCCGGTGATCCAGGGAAAGACAGATGTTCATCATATCGCGAACCGTAATCTGGTTATCCAGGACGACCGGACGTTTTACGATGGCTTCGAGACTCAAAATGGCCACTTGCGGAGGATTGATGATCGGGGCTGACAGAACGGAGCCGAAAGAGCCTGTGTTATTCACGGTAAAAGTTCCGCCGGTGGTATCCTCTGCCGTTAACCTGCCCTCCCTCGTCTTCTTGGCCAATTCATTGACTGCTTTGGCAAGACCGGAAATGCTTTGTTGGTCGGCGTCCTTAATGACGGGAACGAATAGCGCTTGATCGGCGGCAACGGCAAGCGAGATATGAACCGCTTTCTTGACGATAATGCGATCATCTGCCCACTGCGAATTTAAGACGGGGAATTCCTTCAAGGCTTCGGCAACCGACTTGATAAAGAACGGCAAATAAGTTAAAGGGACGCCTTCTTTTTTCTGAAACTCCTCTTTGATCCGGTCGCGATAACGTACCAGATTGGTGACATCGCATTCCACCATAAGCCAGGCGTGGGGGATCTCCCGCTTGCTCTCCAGCATTCGCTTGGCAATCGTTTTGCGGATGGCGGTAACCGGGATCGTCTCTTCATTTCCTTGCAAAATCTCCAAGATGTCTTTTCTGGTGATGCGTCCGCCAGCGCCCGATCCTTCGATACGGGAAAGATCCAGGTTGTTTTCTTGCGCCAGCTTAAGCACGGCCGGCGAATACCGTTGGTTCACGTCGGCTTGTGCCGCCGCGTCATCGGCTCCCTGATCTTGAGCGGCAGTCTTTGCTTCAACCGGCGCGCCCGCTTGATCTTCAGCCGCAATATAGCAAATCAGAGTTCCTACCGCCACCGTTTCGCCTTCTTGAACGACAATGTCGGAGATCGTGCCGCTCACCGTAGAAGGAACCTCCGCAGTAACTTTATCGGTAATCACTTCGCATACGGGATCGTATTTTTTGACTTTATCCCCGATGTTTACGAGCCACTTGGAGATGGTTCCTTCCGTTACACTTTCCCCTAACTGGGGCATAACGATCTTCTCAGCCATATTCTCCTCCCGTTCCGATCATAATTGGGCCAGTTCTTTCATAGCCTGATAAACTTTATCCGGATTGAGCATGAAGAATTTCTCCATCGGCGAGCTATACGGCATTGCAGGGACGTCCGGACCGCACAGACGTTTGATCGGAGCATCCAATTCAAACAGGCATTCCTCTGCAAGCACAGCAGCTACTTCCGCCCCAACGCCTCCCTCTTTGTTGTCTTCATGAATAATGAGCACTTTACCGGTTTTTCGAGCAGCCTCCACAATCGATTCCTTATCCAGAGGATAGAGGGTACGCAGGTCCAGAATGTGAGCGCTGTATCCTTCTCGGGAGAGTTTTTCTGCCGCTTCCAACGCAAAATGCAAGGCAAGTCCGTAAGAAATCACCGTGAGGTCTTCTCCTTGCCGCTTAATATCCGACTTCCCAATGGGAACAATGTAGTCCGAGTCCGGCACTTCTCCCTTGATCGATCGATAGCATCGCTTATGTTCAAAGTAAAGAACAGGATCTTCATCGCGAATGGCCGCTTTAAGCAGTCCTTTGGCATCATAAGGAGTGGAAGGTGTAACCACTTTTATGCCGGGAATATTGCAGAACATAGCTTCGACGCTTTGCGAATGATAGAGGGCGCCGCGAACTCCGCCTCCATAAGGAGCACGAATGACCAAGGGGCAGTTCCAATCTCCGTTCGAGCGGTATCTCATCTTGGCTGCTTCATTCACGATTTGATTGATGGCAGGCATGATATACTCGGCAAACTGAATTTCTGCCACAGGGCGCAAGCCATAAGCGGCTGCCCCAACCGACACGCCTGCAATGGCCGCTTCCGACAGCGGCGTATCGATAACCCGTTGTTCGCCAAATTCCTCATAGAATCCCTGTGTAACCCGAAACACTCCCCCGCGTACCCCGACGTCTTCTCCTAAGACAAATACCCTATTATCTCGCTGCATTTCCTCCCGAAGAGCTTGGGTCACGGCATCAACATAAGAAATTACGGCCATTTCTCACTCCCCCTATTCTGAATAGACGTGCTTCAGGGCATCTTCCGGAGCCGAATCCGGGGCATTCTCCGCATAATCCGTGGCCTCATCGACTTCCATGAGCATCCGGTCATGGATTTCCTTCTCGGTAGGTTCATCTAATATCCCCACATCTTTGAGATAATTGCTGAAGGATACGAGCGGATCCTTCTTCTTGGCTTCTTCCACCTCTTCACGGGAACGATAGGTTCGATCATCGTCGTCGCTGGAATGAGGGACTAAACGATAGACGACCGCCTCGATAAGCGTTGGCCCTTCTCCTCTTCTCGCTCGATCGGCCGCCTCTTTCACAACCTTATATACTTCCAAGGGATCATTTCCATCCACGCTGATGCCGGGAAACCCGTAACCTTTTGCCCGATCCGCGATACTTTCGCAAGCCGCCTGCTTTGCAAAAGGGACAGAGATGGCATACTTGTTATTCTCGCAGAAGAAAATGACAGGAAGCTTATGCACCCCCGCAAAGTTCGCCGCTTCGTGAAACTCCCCTTGATTGCTGCCCCCGTCCCCAAAGGCCGTTAACACGACAAGCTTTTCTCCTTGCATTTTTCCAGATAAAGCGATTCCAACAGCATGCGGCACTTGACTCGATACGACACTGGACCCGGAAAGAATATTCAGTCTTTTACTCCCGAAATGCCCTGGCATTTGACGTCCGCCGCTGTTGGGATCTCCCGCCTTGGCAAAAGCAGACAGCATCAATTCCTGTGCCGTCATCCCGAAAACAATGGCCATCCCCATGTCCCGATAATACGGACACAGAAAATCTTTCGTTCGCTCCAACGCATAAACCGCTCCTATCTGCGCTGCTTCATGACCTTGGCAAGACACGAGAAAAGGGATCTTTCCCGCACGATTTAGAATCCACATCCGTTCATCTACTTTTCGCGCCAAAACCATATTCCGATACATTTCAAGAACCTGTTGATCCGATAAACCTAGGGCTTGGTGCCGGTTCTCGACTTGGCCATTTCCGGTTTTAATCATAACCGTATCCCTCCGACATTTGTGCCGCTGCATACTGCGGTTCCCTTTATTTTACATACCGTCATTCCCATCGTGAAATATATATTGTGCATAGAAACTATGCCTAAAAAATATAGGCAGTTTCAGTACGCCCATTATGGGCGTTTAGGTTGAAACTCCTGAACGGGGCTGGGAAGAATGCTATTTGAAAAAGTTTTATATAACTCCGGGACAATTCCGTAAGCAAACCAACATGAAAGAAACCTTGTTCCGGATGACGGAATCAAAACCATTAGATCATGGACGTTTGCAGTATTTACAAGAGGGACTGACCATGGATCCTGTGTTTGTAGAAAAACAGAGTTTTCAAGTAGTTGGAATGGAGATGCATAGTTCGGAAGGCTATGAATTTGGAAGCGTACGGGAGCGGTTTGTTCCACGCATGGAAGAAATCGAAAAGAAAGCAAATCCCGACCCTATATTTTATGGGGTAATTGAACCCACAGGGGTAAAGAGGGAATTTACGTATATGGCTTGCGTGGAGGTCAGCGGAAAGGCAAATATCCCCAAAGGGATGGTGTATAAAGTTATTCCCTCTAGTTCATATGCTGTATTTACTCATAAGGGTTCATTGAACGGGTTTGTCGTAGGCATGCCCTTCGTTCCCTTATGAGTCTGCGGACGGGCAGTCTCATCTCATCCAAGTTACGCCTGATCCCAGAATCAAATCATTGGTTCTGTTGGCACCGGCTTCAGTCTGGTTTCAAGCCGATGGAGCATTGAATGCGGTGGACATCCCCATTTTCATGCTTGTTGGAGAAAAGGATCAATATACGCCCTCTTTTCATGCACAAAGTATTTTGAACGGGATCCCTGACCATGAGAAGGTTCAACACAGAATTGTCGAGATTGCCGGGCATTTTTCATTTCTGAGCCCATTTCCGGAAGCCATGACGAATGCGTCATTTCCTCCCTCACCAGATCCGCTTGGCTTTAATCGCGAGAGTTTCCAGCATGAACGAAACGAGGAGATTACAAGATTTTTTGTTGCGCAACACATAAAACGATAGCGTAATAACAGAAAAATACAGACCAAGACTGTATTATTACAGTTTTGGTCTGTTTTTGTTGATGCTCATACCATCGCTGTGCGAATATCATAATCATGGATATCGATATCCGGATCCATTCCTAATGCCAGCTTGGCGAGCTGGAATCCAATAAACGGGCCCATCGTCAATCCGGACGCTCCAAGTCCGTTGGCCGCGATCAAGCCATCCCAGCCAGGAACAGCGCCTATCACCGGAAGAAAGCCGGGCGTAAAAGGACGAAAACCGACTCTCACCTCTTGAACCGTGCTGTTCGCCAAGCCCGGCGCCAATCCCAAGCCTTTATTCAAAATCTCCTGGATTCCCCCTGCGGTTACCCTTGTATCATAGCCTTCGATATCATCTTCGTGAGTCGCTCCCATCACGATCTTTTGTTGGTCAAAAGCCAACAGATATTGATCGGAAGGCGGCATCACTACAGGCCAGGTGCCCGTGTCTTGTCTAGCCGGAACCTGTAAATGCATGATTTGCGCTTTTTGGTAACTTACCTTAAAGTGAATGCCTAAAGGCTGCAGCAGTTGATTGGCCCACGCCCCTGCACACACGATGACTTCGTCAGACGAGAAGCTTTGGGCACCGACTGCGATTCCGGTTACGCGGTTCGGCTGATATTGAAGCACAGCATCCCCATTGATCAGGATGGCTCCGTTTCTTTGAGCCGATCGGACCAACGCATCGCGCAGCGCACGGCCGTCGACACGGGCGGCCCCGCGAATATGAACCGAATGATACCCTTCCGCCAACAGAGGAAACAGCTCCTGGGTTGCTTGTTCATTTAGCCAGGTAATGTCACCGATTTCCGGCGCATCCGTCTTTCGCAACTGTGCCCGCTCCTCCATCTTTCTGATTTTCTCCATATCATCATGGATACTAAGAGCGCCAACTTGAGCATAGCCGGTCTCCGTTTCTCCCTCGCTGGTGAGTTCTTTGATCAGCCCGGGGTAAAAACGCGCGCCGGCTTTGGCCAGCCGGTACCAAGCCTGATTGCGCCGCTGTGACAGCCAGGGGCAGATATGCCGGCCGCGGCATCCGTAGCCTGTCCTTTATCTTTGCGGTCTACGATAAGGACATCCGCCCCCATTTTTGCTAACTGATAGGCTGTCGATGCCCCCAGAATCCCTGCTCCGATGACGATGACTTTCTTCATGAACACGTCCCTTTCCTCAATCACTGTATCCATTATAGCGAATCCTGCCTTCGTTCCTCTACTCCGTCCTTTCTTGCACCCCCCCGTAAACGTAAGCGAAGCTGCCGATCATGCTGGCAGCTTCGTCCGAACTGTTCATGGAACAATTCAGTTACGTTGGAAAAGTCCCTATGTAATTCATCTGGATTTTCCGTAAAAAATAGTAATGAAGGGGTTCCCCGATTTAATCCAGGTGACATTTTAGCGGCGAATTCCTTATTGTGCAGAATGATGCTTGTTTCGGCGCCCTTTATTGGGGCAATTTCACTCCATCTCATTCCTTGACCGTTATTTTCTTCAGAAATCACCCGAAAGCCTAATTTTTCGGTCCAAAACTTCACGGCCTGCAACCATCCCCCCTCTCGCCATTCCGCCATCATTACGCCTGGAATAAAACTTCCTGAAATATGTAAACTAAAAGCAAATTTCATTAAGGAGCTGCCCATGAAGACGAGTCTCAAATCGTTCCTGTCCATCCTAATGATTACGTTCGCCGCGGTCACGCCTCAATCGCTGGCTTATGCGCTGTCTCCACATAATAAACAACAATTAGACAACCTTGAACCGCCATCTCCCGTTACATTGCCTAATCCGCCCTTCCAGCAGTCACAGCCGCCCGAAAATTTACTGCCAATCTCTGATGTCATGAAGAAAGGAAAGCCAATCGCCTATGACGTGATTGCCGATCTTCCCCAATGGAATCGACCGTCTTATTTGCCTTATTGGCACAGCACCTATGGGCGCTGGTCGTACGTTCCCAATCGAATCCACTTCGCCAAGCATCGATTGTTTACGTCTCCCACCAACGCTTCCGCTCTGTATGACTTTATACATAACGTAGGCATTGTGAAAGAGATGGAGAACGCTTATAACCAATTATCTTCGCTGCAACTGGATAAAATCCTCGTCGTGGTTATGAACACCGAAATTAAAAAGATAAGGTTTCATAATCGGCAGGTTGTCATTGAAGGAAAGCCCGTGCATTCCGGCCTGAAAATCGTTACGATCGATAATCCGGCTCCCGGTAAATCGATCTATTTTCAGTTATCGACTTCAACCGGCGACGAGATCGACTACAGTATTTTTTAACCAAAAACGCCGCTATGCTCCCACACGTGGAAGTCAGCGGCGTTTGTAGGCATCCAAAGTGCCCTAATCAATTACGGTATAACTAAATTTCTTTTTGCCGAATTGAATTGCAGCCTTGTAGTTGGCGGTAGAATATTTTCCAAAATACACATCCACCCATCGGTAGGAAAGTCCCTTCGTATTATTAAGATCCCCGGTGTCTTCCACAATAAACGTGTTCAAGGAAGAACCATCCGGAGTCACAATCCGGTTATTCCCTGTTAACACCAACATGGTGCCGAAGGGATAAATGGGCTTGTTCCAGTTGCTGCTCCCCCAGGAGGATGGATGTACTGCAACCCCTCCAATATAGGCGGAAGCGCCGCTGGCAAATACGGGCTTGCTCACGCCGGATGGACCGATATAAGCCGTGAAATCTTGATTCGTATACGTCGTGGCAGCGGAGGCTGAAGTGGTTGGCGATAAAGTTACAATAGCAGCGAGAAGAATGGCCATTAGACTTTTTTTCATTACATTCCCTCCCAATCAAATTCGTTTAATTCATCGTTATACTTGATGAGGATTCAAATACGATTTTTTTCTGTTGTAATGTCTTAGCCAAGCCAATGACCGTTATCGTTGCTTTCCCATCCAACACTTGCAATACAAAGTGATAGCCATTCGCCCAATCCTTGCCCGGCAGCAAATCATGCTCTGCCTTGCTTCTGGACAATAGTTCGGGACTGTCGAACACCACCTCTTCCCTCTTGATTACATGAGTGTCTACAAACGGACCGACACCGGGATAAACCCCTTCGACAACGCCCTTGCGAATCGCGATAACCGCTCGTTTGTTATCCGGAGTTCCAACTTGCAAATTCCATCGTTCTCTTCTGCCTTGATGTCCGCTAGTTGTGCCGAATTCATCGTCTACGCTGGTCAAATAAAACGGCACTGCGGACGAATCCCATTCCAGTGCTTTCGCCATTCCAAGCTCAAGGGCTTCTTGCACGTTACATCTTCGGATTCGGATCGAGAAGACATGGGGCTACTAGCTTGCAAGTATACCGTGGCGATAACCGCTGCGATGAAAAGAATGATCGAAACCATGATTTTTTTACTCAAGATCATCACCAACCTTCGGAACTAGTAAATTTTACTATTACTAGTTTCAATTTACTATTTCTATTAGGTAGATTCAATAGCTAAAAATGTTAGAAATCGTCGGATTTGATTTTTCTATATCAAGTGATATGCCCCGCTTACAGTAAACAGGTGAAATAATAAAACCTGTGTAAGGGGAGCTTTTTTATGCCTAATAAAAAATCATGATGCGTCAGTGAAACTCATTATCCTTGAAGAAATCGCAAGTGGCGAAATTGTTGTTAAGGCTGCAGCCAAGAAATACGGTATCAGCAAAACGACTTTGGCGAAATGGCGTCTTCGTGACAAGGTGTATGGTTACGAGGGGTTAGAAAAACGAAAACATAAAGATTGCGAGTAGAACGCAGATTTCCAACTGGATTAAGGAGTATCATCGTCATAGTAGCTTAAAAGCTCATTCAGGGGGAGCGAAAGCGATGACGAAGGCGCGTTCGACACGGATCGATATGGTGTAATACTGTCTTGCTCATCAGCATGACTACCGTAAGACAGTGGACCATTTTCAGGTCTCCTACCACATGGTATCCATAGTGTCGTGTGTTGCATTAGTATACTTTGGAGCAATGGAATATCTAATAGACGAGGAAAATGGAAAGACGGGTTGGCTTGTGGCTGCATTCTTGGGATGGGGTCTAGGAGTGATAAGTAGGCTATTTGTAAAGGACGAGCCACAAAACGGGTGACTGGTCTCGGGTAAGTGCCCCTTGACAGGACACAACAGTAGTTACAAAGCAATTTAAAAGGAACACCTAAAAGGAGTCTGTAAAATAGTTTGTGTAAACTCCAAAACCTATTAAAATAGAATCAACAGAAAGGTTGGGAGAACACAATGGGATTGTGGACGAAAGAGCAACTGCGAGCCTTTATTAAGGAGAACAAGCTGGTGACCGCTCAGGACGCTCAGAATGCCTTGAAGGATTTGTTCGCCGAGACGATCCAGGAAATGCTGGAGGCCGAGATGGATACCCATTTGGGCTACGAGAAGCATGAGAAATCGGATAAATCCACTACAAATTCTCGTAACGCTTCAGAGCCGTAAGAAGATCACCAGCGAATATGGCGAACAGGAAATTGCCGTACCACGCGACCGTCAAGGCGAGTTTGAGCCGCTGGTCAAGGAGTGGCAGAATCGGCCGTTGCATAGCGTCTACGCCGTGGTTTTTCTGGATGCCATTCATTTCAAGGTGAAGCAGGATGGTGCCATCGTGAATAAGGCTGCTTACATGGTCATTGGCATCGCTCTGGATGGCAACAAGGATGTGCTGGGCATCTGGATTGGCGAAAACGAGTCAGCCAAGTTTTGGCTCAGCGTGCTGAATGAACTGAAAAATCGTGGCGTTCAGGATATTCTTATTACCTGTGTGGACAACCTGACAGGCTTCTCTCAGGCCATCACCGCCTGCTATCCCCAGACCGAGATTCAGAAGTGTATTATCCACCAAATTCGCAACTCGACGCGCTACGTGTCCTACAAGGACCTCAAGAAAGTAACTGCCGATCTGAAGCCGATTTACAAAGCAGCTACGGAAGAAGCGGCGCTCGTCGAACTGGACCGCTTTGAAGAAGTCTGGGGATCCAAGTACGCGCTCATTGTCCAATACTGGCGCAGGAACTGGGATGAGCTTGCAACCTTTTTCAAGTACCCGCCGGAGATACGCAAGCTGATCTATACGACCAATATCATCGAGCGCTATCACCGTCAACTTCGCAAGGTGACGAAAGGCAAGAGCATTTTCCCTTCAGACGAAGCTTTGCTCAAAATGCTCTACCTCTCCACGATGGATGTTGTTCGCAAATGGACCGGTCGTGCACTAGCCTTGCATAGAACCTGACATGAAGAAGACTTCAAGTTCCTGATGTGGAACGAACAATAATTATTTATAAATATTTACAGTTTCTTTTTTCCTAGCAAGGCCAAAAGTTGATCTCCCACTAAACCATAGGGACGTGTTACCAGCAAATGTATATATGCCATTATTAGCTATTTAACCACCACTTTAACGGTCTTATACTGCTTTGGGTGTTTTCGCGTCCGACCACCCCTTCGTTTCTTTCGCCTGCCCTTCGAGTGCTTGGTCGGTTTGCGGTGCAGCGCCATCAGAAATTGGTCCCACGTCTTGTTCATGTAGGCTCGAAGCAGCTTTAGAAATGACCATAGCGTTTGAGTGGTGTCGGCCTCCTTGCGGACCAACATGACCAAACCATACGCGATCAAGGCTAAAAAAATCTGATTCCATACTGCCTCTGGATGTGAACTGTACAAATGGACTAAGCTCATATGCTGCTTCATCCACTTAAAGAACAATTCAATCATCCAGCGGCACCGGTAGATCTCGCAGATTTGGGCTGCGGACTTATCCCAGACATTCGTAAGCACACGGTACTGGCGATTCTTCTCATCGGTATACTCCACTAACCGGAGCTGGACTTCTATTACATGGCCTTCTTCATCCTTGTAGCTTACGATCACATCAGCATCCCGCAACACCGGTAAAGGCAACGCTCTGAGCGTACGTACGAGTTGGGAAGCGCTAATGGATTTCAGGTTGATCGCCTGCTGCAGCTGTTCGTTCGCACGCAACGCATTGCAAATATCTTCGCGGTCCGTGCGTTTGTTCAATTGGGCATCAATGAGTAGTTTGACCGCTCTCACGAGTGTAAACTTTCGTCGATAATTAAAGATTGGGAATTCGTCGTCCGAGAGTTGAATCAAATTTAGGCATTAACAAATGACGGTCTGATCTGGTATATTACCCATGGTCTTTTCTCCTTTTGGTGAAGGAATGGGTAACATGCCTATCCTTCAACATGAGGAGATTTTTTTATGAGTTACCAGACTATTCATTCAAGAAATTCAATAAAAAGTAATTTGCGAGAACTATTTTTCTCATGTTAGGTTTGGTGCAAGGCTAGTGCCGGTCGTGTCCAAAACTGGGGACAGATGCTCCTCCAACCTTCCGTCTTCTTTCCGGATCGGGTCGGGCAACATTTAAGCTAAGAGCTCATTCGCCCCCCCCCCTCGGGGGCTCTATCCTTCAAAATGCGTTTACTCAAAATTCTTGACAGACCCTCACAGACCCCTCAGGGGTCGAGGATTGCGAGTGTTTTAAAAATTTTCAGGAGGATAAATATAATATTTTTAATCAAATAAATGTCCTAAAATAATCCAAACTATCAAAAGTAAAATGATAATTGAAATTATTTGTCGTAATTTCATTTGGATTCTCCTTTTCTACGTTTTCTATCACGCCTGTTTATTATCAACATGTTTTCAATAATAAGCGAACCTTCTCTATTAATCTTTCAGAGAAGGTTCGCTTATTATATTAATTAGGGCTTGCTGAACAATCATTTTTCAAAGGTTTTACAAGGATTTCTGGACTCTAACTCGAAATAAAATGCAAGGAGAATGCGAATTTCTTGCAAAAAATCGTGCACGTGGAGTGAGCCGACATGTATCGTAGAACCGAAAGCCAGCTTCAGTTGTTCGAAGATTTCTACTTGCCGTTTGGCGGTAAATTAAATAAGGAGAACCGTTGGGTGCAACTGGCCGCTATCATCCCGTGGTGGCGGGCAGAAGAATTCTACGCGAAGTCGTTCAAGAAATCAATGCGCGGTCAGATCCCTTTGTCTGTTCGTATGGCTTTGGGAGCGCTGTACATTCAGGAACGTATGCAGCTCGATGATCGAGAGACGGTCCAGCAGATCACCGAAAATCCGTACTACCAGTACTTCCTTGGGCTGCCGGCGTTCCAAGATAAGCCTCCGTTTCATCACTCGCTGTTGACCCATTTCCGCAAGCGATTGGGTGCGGATGTCATTGAACGAATCAACGATTGGATTTTGGAAGAGGACGCAGAGCGAAAGAAGCAGGAACAAAACAAGAACGATCCTCAAGATCCTCCAGGCAGCGGCCATGGCTCTGATGGAACATCCGTTAATGAAGACGGCAAAAGCAAAGAGAAACCATGCAACAAAGGCACCTTGATGCTCGACGCGACCTGCGCACCGGCCGACATCTCGTATCCGACCGATTTGAAATTATTGAACGAGGCGCGGGAAAAACTCGAAGCGATCATCGATGTTCTGCACGAGCCTTTCGTCGGGAAGGCCAAGAAACCGAGAACGTATCGTCAAACCGCCCGCAAACGCTACCTCGAGATCGCCAAGAAACGGCGAACGGGTGCCAAAGCCATCCGGAAAGCGGTTGGCAAACAGCTTCGTTATGTTTCGCGTAATCTTCGCATCATCGAAATGCTGGCAGCGAAAAGCAGCTTGAATCAACTGGGTTCGCAGCAGTATCGGCAATTGCTCGTCATTTCCGAGCTGTATCGTCAACAGCAAGAGATGTACGACAAACGGACACACTCGGTGGAAGATCGAATCGTCAGTCTTTCCCAACCGCATGTACGGCCGATTGTCCGCGGGAAAGTGAATGCTCCCGTCGAGTTTGGAGCAAAGCTGGCGATCAGTCTGGTGGATGGTTACGCTCGGATGGAGAAGCTGTCCTGGGATAACTTCAACGAAAGCATGACACTGAAAGCTTCCGTGGAGTCGTTCGTCCAGCGATATGGGTGTTATCCGGAAGCCATTCTAGCCGACCAAATCTACCGAAACCGGGAGAACCTTCGCTATTGTAAGGAGCACGGCATCCGTCTGAGTGGTCCAAACTTAGGACGTCCGAAGAAAGAAGCGGAACCAGAACGGAACCAGGCCAGACAGGATGCTTCAACGCGTAACGCGATCGAAGGAAAATTCGGAGAAGGCAAACGCTCCTACGGACTGGGGCGTATTCGAGCACGCCTTCGAGAGACAAGCGAAACGGTCATTGCTCTACAACTGCTTGTTATGAATCTCGAACGCAAGCTGCGCGTTCTCTTTTTGCCGATTTTCAGACTGTTGCTGAATCTGTGCCGTCAGCCTCTGTGGCCTAAAAGGCAATATGTTCAGCAAGCCCTAATTAATTTAGTAAGTACTGAAGGAATCTCCATCGACTAATCCACGAACATCTACATTATAATACGCAACAGTTGCAAAAAAATTATCGCTAAAATTATGTGAGGTAACCATAGTATTAGTATCTTCTTTTTTGTAATCTTGGGAGTATACAAGTCCTATTTTAGTGCCTCCTTCGCCAAAAACGCCAAAACAACGTAATTCAGTAATACTACCTAAGCTTTTGTGTTTTTTACCTTTTGTATCTTGTACGACGAAAAAGCCATTAATACTATTGTTGAAAAAACCTAAATCTACAGTTACTGTTCCTGACAACTGTACATTGCCTAAACTGCCATGTAAAGTTGCTGATTTAGTGCCATGTAAAGTTGTTGCTGATTTAGCTTGAGCAGTTTCTGAATTATGTGCTGCAGATTCTTTTGTTTGAGGAACTAGACTTGCGTATGTTCTTACAAAATCAGCGTCTTTATCTGATAGAAACTCACCAACTTCATATTTATTTCCAATTTCAGCTAATTTTTTTTGTCTTTCATGTTGACTGTTATTATCACTTTTTGTTTCAATCGTAGGAGTTAAATTTTTTTCTTCTTTGAGAATTGGTGAAGCTGATACTGTTGTTACGGATGCAACCATAGCAAAAGCTGCTATTGCGGAAACAACTGTTTTTTTCATACAAATCTCCTCCTAATTGTTTTAGGTAAAGATATCTCTTCATAAAGTAGCAGACTGCGCATCATGTTTTTATGCGGAGGAAAACATTATGTAATGACACACCCTCTATTTCTATTGATGAATGAAGATTATCTCCACAAGTAATAGATTACCATATCTTACGAAATATAGCAAGACCAAATATTCATATATTTTAAACTTATTTTGTTGCAACCCTTGCATGGTGCATGTTCTTCGATTTGCTTTTATTTAAACTTCTTTTTATGTACTCTTTTTGAACCTCAAGTATATATGTATCTATATAAATTGAATTAAAGTTTTAGAGAATTATGGTAAGGAATTTCATACCTGCATGTCGAATGAATAAAGGACCACAAAAAGACAGGTAGGGAGTAGAACATGGAAAACCCAACGAAGCTTGACGAAGTGAAGCAAGCCATGAGAAAAGCAAAGGATCGCCGAATGTACGAGCGCTACCAGGCATTATATTTACATCTCCAAGGGGCTCCGGTAAAAGAGATTGCCCATACGTTGGACCGAAGCGTTCAAACGGTAAAGGCATATATCAAGGCTTATGATCAGGGCGGACTTTCCGGACTGCAAATGAATCATTCGCCGGGCGCGCCTGTTCGCTTAACAAAAGAGCAGCAGGAAAAGCTGAAGCAGACCATAGCTCATTGTGTTCCTCATGAGGTGGGCTTTACCGCTCGCCATAACTGGACGCTGGAACTGATTGCAGCCTTTATTAAGCGTGAATTTGGGCAAACGTATTCGCTTCGCGGGGTCTCGAAGATGATGCACCGCCAAGGGTTAAGCTACACCAAACCGACATACACTTTAGCTGCAGCAGACGAGGAGAAGCAACGCCAGTTCTCGGAAACCATTTTTCCTGCGTTAAAAAAAGACTGATGAATGATGAGATCGACCATTTGCTATTTGAAGATGAGTCCATGATCCGTGACTACCAAGCCATTCAAAAAACATGGTTTCTTAGGGGCAAACAGCGAATGATTCGAACGGCAGGCAAACACCGTGGAGTCAAGCTGCTGGCCACGCTTGACTATTCCACCGGCAAGGTGGTTTGGCAGGAAGACGAGCAATACACAGCCGAGACCTTTTTGAGTTTTCTCCAAAAGGTTGTTGCTCACTATCCTGCAGGCAAAATCGTCATCGTGTTAGATAATGCTCGCATTCATCATGCCAAGCTGCTCCGGCCGTTTTTGGACGAAATGAAAAGGCGGCTTGAACTTGTTTTCCTGCCCCCTTACAGCCCTCAACTCAATATTGTTGAAGGGCTATGGAAATGGCTGAAGTCCGATGTCATTAACAATGTGTTCTATCACACGGTTGCCGATATTCGCAAGAATGTCCTGCAGTTTATGAACGAGATCATGAAATCTCCATGGTCCATTATTGATCGCCTGTGTATTAGGTTCTAGTTGAATGGTTCAATAGTTCAACTTATATAGTTGTTGACTAACTCGAACTAATTCGTCATCTGTAAATTTACCTTTTTCATTTGCGATCCTGATTAATTCTTGCCTAAGTCCATTAACTTTATTTAGTGCATCATCACAGCGCACAATGGTCTCTCACCTCACATCACAGTTCTTGATAATGGGGTTATGTATAATAGGGGTCGTAGGAAATACCATTAAATTCAATTGAAGGAAACGGAGGGGAAACTAGAGTAAAGGGCAGATAATTTTCTGCCCCTCCTCATCAAACCGTACGTGAGTTTTTCCCTCATACGGCTTTCCGATGTTCGTCATTCATGTGCGTGCAGATTACAGGAGCGTTTTGAGTCCAAATTGACTGGTCAAGATTTTAATCTCGCGGAACGAACTGATCCATCTTCTACGTTGGCGTTTCTTGGCGTACCATCTTGCAAACCTTTGCAAGATGTACCAATCCAATTTTGCCATCTTACGCTGACTGTAATAGCCGTATAGTAGTAATTCCTCCATCCCTGAATCTTGGGATTCAGCCAGTTCACAATGCTCTAATAATGACTTATGTCTCATGTTCGGTGGAGCCAATCGTTCCTTAACGACTTCCCGGATGCGTTCTTCCGCTTTCCGGTTCAACGATTGCTGCGTGATGTAGTACACCCGCCCTTTGGAGGTTTCAGCCTTCGTCTTGCGATGATGCATCCCTAGAAAGTCGAAGCCTTCTTCTCCTGTCCAAAGACCGACAATGCGTGTTTTGGTCGGATGCAAGGTGAGTTCGAGTCGTTCCATAATCGCACGGATCAGCTCGTAGGCTCGCTCTGCGTCCTTCTTTGTTTTGCACACAACCACGAAGTCGTCTGCATAACGCGTAAGTTCTCCAATCCCGCCGCCATGTCGTTCCCACAGAATGTCAAAGTAGTTTGTAGATGTTCGCTAACAGCGGAGAAATGACCCCGCCTTGCGGTATTCCTAAATCTGAGCGCCTCACCTTTCCTTCTTCCATTACTCCCGCGTTTAACCACTTCCGTATTAACTTCAAGATGCGTCTGTCGCTGACTCGCATTTCCACAAGCTTCATAAGCTTCTCTTGATTAATGTTGTCGAAGTAGCCTTGGATGTCGACGTCGACCACCCAATTGCCTTTACGGTTGCATGCCTTCCGGATTCGATCGAGCGCTTGCTTCGCGCTTCTCTTCGGTCGGAACCCAAATGAGGATTCCTGAAAATCCGTTTCAAAGATCGGTTCTATGACCAGCTTCGTTGCCATCTGTATGACGCGGTCTCGGACAGTGGGTATGCCGAGCGGCCTTTGCTTCCCGTCTTTCTTCGGGATGTAGTGCCGTCGAACAGGCTGCGGATGGTAGTTGCCTTTCTTAAGGATGCGGTGACATTCTTGCAGGAAATGATTCTCTCCCTGCTTCTAGATGTCCGTCAATGTTTCGCCGTCCACTCCCGCTGACCCTTTGTTGGCCGCTGCCGCTCCAAGTTCCAGGCAACTTCCTTGGCCTTCGTCCATAACCACGGGACTCGGCATCCTCTCTTCCCTCTTGCGAGGCCTTTTTGATGACGCGGCAGGATTCACTTTATGTTACGTCCTGGTATGTCGCTCGCCCTGTCTCCGACAGGTACTTTCGTCGATACGCTTCTACGCACAGATTTCGCCGTACACAGGTATAACAGTTTGTGCTTGTGAGACATTGTGAGCGTCCCAAGTGAGTGCCGCACCGCTCGGGACGAGTCAACAGACTCAAGCACGACGCGGCAAAGGCGCGAGATGCGCTAGGCACCTTGAAAACCAGATACACCAAACATGCGCGACATAAGCAATATATTCGTCTGTGCATGGGATGTTGTAATGCCGTACTTATGTACGAGACTTTGAGGTTGAACTATGGCAACAGCCTACGCTATACGGTTCATGCCCAACAAGGCGAGAATGTCACGGGGAAGCTACCATTACCAAGCTCCCGAACTCTAGTAACGTCATTGCATGACAAGTCTGATGTTTAGATAGAAGAGAACAGTCATTTTGTATCCAGTTTCTTGCAAAAGCACAGCATGCCGCTCAATAGATGAGCGGCATGCTGCACACAATTATTTATTCCGTTGTCATCGCTTGAACGACGAGGTGGCTGTCAACGTATTGCTTGAATCTCACGATCTTCCCGTTCTCCAGCTCCCATACATGGACGAAGTCAGCCCGGATGGATTTTCCCGTTGCCTTATAGACGCCGGTATAGATGCCTTCCGCAATCACGATTTCCTTGCCCTTCACCTCATGATACGTATGCACGGTGGCCGTAAAGCCATCCCATTCCGTACCGAGGCGTTCCAATACATTCGCCTTGATGCTGTCCACGCCATAATAAGTGCCCCCATAGGGATATCCTGCGGCCTCGGTCCACTCCGTGCGGTCGCTCAGAGCGGCCAGGAGATGCTTGGGGCCGTCATAGGTACGGCGGATAATATCGACATTCTGCGGTTGATTAGACATAGTCAGCTTTCCCTTATTGATGGAACTTCACGACATCTTCGAACGGCAGGAAGCTGCGCTCGCCCGGCTCCTCGTTCGGCTCGCCGAACGGCATTTGCGCGATCAAGCTCCATTCCTGCGGAATCCCCCACGTGCGCTTCACTTCTTCATCGATAATCGGGTTGTAATGCTGCAGGGAGGCGCCGATCCCATCCGCTTCCAACGACATCCATACCGCATATTGCAGCATGGCGCTGCCTTGGTGGGACCAGAACGGGAATTGCTCCTTGTAGCTAGGGGCATTTTCCTGCATCCGTTGAATCGTCGCTTGATCCTCGAAGAACAAGATCGTTCCCGAGCCGTCGCGGAAGCCCTGGAGTCTTTGGACCGTCGCTTCAAAATTCTCGGCCGGTACCCGGGAACGAAGCGTCTCCTTGACGATATCCCACAATTTCTCATGCTCGCCGTCCATCAGAACGACCATGCGCCCGCTTTGCATATTGAACGAGGACGGAGCATGCAGCGATGTCTTCAAAATCTCGGCGATGCGCTCCGAAGTAATCGCGGCATTATTCGTCACTTTGCGGATGGAGCGGCGGTTGATGATAGCGTCTTTTAATGTTGCGGCAGTTGTCATAGTGAATTCCTCCAATGTAATAGGTGTAAGTTTAATGCAGGTAAAAATTGATATGATTAACAATGCCCATCAATACTGCATTGCAATCCTTCGACCGATGGAGCTGGCTCCTTGGATGCTTCCCGCTCAATGGCCTGAGCCAACCGCTCTTTGCTGGCCAGTCCCTGAATGACCTGGTCGCCGATAATGAAGGTCGGCACGGCCGTAATGCGGGCTTCCTCATAGGCATGCTTGATCGCCGCCTGGTGAGCTTCCCGGTATTTGCGGGAGACAAGAGCCTCGCGGAAGGCGCCGGTGTCCAGCTCCACTTCCCCTGCCAGCTTCGTCAGCACGTCGATATCTTCAATGTTCTGCTCCTCCTGGAAAAAGGCGGCGAACACGCGATTCATATAGGCGTTGCCTTTCCTCTGCTCTTTCGCAAATTGATATCCTTCAAATGCCAAGTAAGTATAAGGATGCGGAGAAACGCGAGGCAAGCGCATGTCAAGCCCAAGCTTCTCGGCAGTCGGCAAAATAAAGGCGTCCCATGAGCTCAGCTTATCCGGCTCGTTCCAAGGATCGATCTTCGGATAAGGCGCCGGGCGCAGCTCAAATGGCATCCACTCTACCTCGACATCCTTCTCTTTCACGATCTCGTCCAACGGACCTTTTCCCAGATAGCAAAATGGACATATAAAATCGGAATAGGCTTTGATTTTCACCGTCATTATCGTTCCCTCCCCTTCTGAACATTCCGTGATGTAACGACATTAGTTACAACTAACTGAAAAAGAGCAGCCGACATTCGCGGCTAGATGTAACCATTATAGTTACAACCCATTAAAAAGTCAACCTCTTCATTTTTGTAAAAATACGATGAATATGTATTACATTTAAACGCATTTTTTTGCAAAAATAGCCCCCTTGAATCTTGAAATTTTGACACTTGCGCTTTAAAGTGTTTATGTAGCCTATTTATGGCATATTCCCAAAAAATTGAAGGAGGAACTTGTTGATGATCGAATTTTTAAGGAGGAACGTGTGGGCATCCGTGCTGCTTTTGGTAATCCGCATATATGTGGGCTACACCTGGATATCAGCAGGCATTCACAAACTATTCGCCGGAAGCTTTGATGCGAGCGGATTTTTGAAAAGCGCCGTGGCGAAAGCCGGCGGAGAAAGCCCCGTCGTCGAAGGCTGGTGGGCGTCGTTTCTGGAGCATGTTGCGCTCCCCCATGCCAATATTTTCAGCCTCATGGTGCAATGGGGAGAGCTTCTCGTAGGCATTGGACTTATCCTGGGCGTACTGACCCGGACCTCCGCTTTCTTCGGCATCGTGATGAATACGTCGTTTCTGCTAAGCGGCTCCATCAGCATCAACCCGGTGATGATGCTCCTAACGATGTTCATCCTGGTCGCCTATACGAACGCCGGCCGCTTCGGTCTCGATCGCTACTTGCTCAGCAAGCTGAAGCCGGCTCGAAGCCAATCGCCTCATTACGCCGCACCATCGGCATAATCCGATCACGAATTTCCATGACAGGCGGCCATTCCACCTCAGACCCTCTTTTCGGCGCATAGTTTAAAGCGTATATATTCCTGTCAAAGATAAGCCCATCATACCATGCGCGTTTACACTCATCCAGCCATAACCGAGCGATGCCCGTGAAGGAACACTTTGATCGCAAAAGTGAGCTTCTTCACGGGTAATTTTATGAACGCAACGAGCGCTTGATTCCAACGTATCCGCCATCTTGGTGTCGGGAGCCCTATTCGGCATCTTTCTGTCCCCCTATGCGGGCAAAATCATTGACAGCTTTCATCCCAAGCGAATCTTGCTGTTCAGCGGAATCATCCGAATGCTCTCCATCGCGTTTATGATGTGGGCCATTTGGAGCTCCAACGTCTGGTTTATGGTTGCATTATTTGGATTAACTTTGATGCTGCGCATGGAGCATGCTCCCCATCCGCATACGAACAAGAACCGTCAAAAGCCGGCCTTTTCCGAGCTGTTTCAACTCATGCGGGCAGAGCCTGCCTCGCTCATTATACAAACAAGCCGGCTGCCCGATACAAACACGGTGCCGGCTAGGTTTGATTCAGATGTTATTGCTGGACTGCTCGATATTTTGCGCAGCGGCCGCTTCCTTTCTTTTGAGATACCTTTTGCGAAGCAGCAGGAATACCACAATAATCGGGACGGCGATAAAGAAAATGTAAAGGGAGACCTTGTGAACCATCCCTTCCGCCGAACGGCCATAGAGGTAGAACAAGATGCCGATAGCATAGAACTTGACCGCTCTTCCCAAGGCAGCATACGCGATAAGGCGCCATAACGGGAAGTTGAGGCAGCCGGACAATATCGTGAACACTTTAAACGGAATCGGCGTGAACGAACCGATCAGAATGGCCGCCTCTCCCTTCTTCTTGAACATCGCGGTGGCGGAATCGACCCATTCCTTTTTCAGAAATTTGTACATAATGGAATGGCCGAGCCCCTTGCCGATCAGATACCCGATTGGCGTGCCGAGAAGACAGGCGATATAGCCGATCGTCGCCAGCCATAGCGCATTGGACGGATCGAGCAAGCTGAGCGACACCTGCAGGAAAAAAGCGGGTATCGGAAAAATAACCGCATCGGCGAACGCGTGGATGAACAATCCCCAGGCTCCATAATTCATAAAGAAATCCATGATTTGCTGAAACATACTTTGCTCCTATCCGGAAACCCACTTATTTATGCTGGCATCCTTCCCCGCCCTTTCCTTCCTCTCTATTGGCTCTATTTGGATGGAAAGGGGAACAAATGTAACCTGACGCGGATCCGGGGCGATCGAATGAATAGACGAATCAGGAAGGCGGTTCCCCTTCATACTGACTACTGACTATGATTTTTCCCACAGATCCGATCCTGATATGGCCGGCATGCCAGCTCTATTTAAAAATAACATTATCGCAGCCAGAAGAGAACCGTTTTTATGTGAAATGGTCATGCGCCGCATGGCAGTCGCTATCCCCTGCCCTTTGCGGTACAATGACTACAATAGCAACTTTTTCTGAAGTCCGAATAAAAGAAATGTGAAAAATTATGAAGGCACCACCTGGCCCCGTTTCACAATTCTTCATTATCGCTTTATTCTTTTTATAGTTTTTTCGCTTACAGTAGTATAGGAAAGGATAGCTGCAAAGTGAGGAAGAATAGATGACCAAGCCATGCGTATTAATTGCCGATGATGATAAGGAGATCGTCGATTTGATTGCGGACAGCCTGGAGGACGAAGGCTTTGCCACCGTCAAGGCCTATTCCGGACAGGATGTATTGGAGCTGACGAAGGACCGCTCCTATGCGCTGCTGCTCCTTGACATCATGATGCCGAACGGGAGCGGGATCGAGATATGCCGCGCCATTCGGGACCGGGTAACGGCTCCGATCGTGTTCATCACGGCCAAGAGCCGCGATCTGGATAAGGTCGTCGGCTTCGAGATCGGCGCGGATGATTATATTACGAAGCCGTTCAGCATCGATGAACTGGTCGCCCGGGTGAAGGCCCATATCCGAAGAGACCATCGGAGCCAGGCGCGCCGGCAGGAGCGGATTTACGGCAATCTTATCATTGATAAAGACACCTACGAGGTGATCAAGGACGGCGTCAAGATCGATCTGTCGACCAAAGAATTTCAAATCCTGTCTTATCTTGCCGATCATCACAATAAAGTGCTGTCCCGGGAGCAAATCTATGACGCCGTATGGGGGCAGAGCGAATTGGGCGATATGAATACCGTCACCGTACATATCAAAAATATTCGCAACAAAATCGACCCGGAAAACCGGCTCATTGTTACGGTCTGGGGTGTAGGCTATAAATTTACGGGAGGACTGGCTCCTTGAAATTCAGCATCAAAACGAAAATCGTCCTCGCCTTTTTCATCGTCGCCCTGCTTAACGGCGCTTTCGCCTTCGGCTATTATCAATTCTACTTGGCGGATAAGTTCATGGAGAGCACACAGATCATCGGCAAGGAAAATGCTCAATACCGGCAGCGGCTCATCGAGAAAGTGGTGGCGCTGTATCCCGACGAGAGAGCCATCGCCGCCTTGATCCGGACGGAAGCCGACAATCAAGGCATTCAGATGACGATGACCGATCTCGATGGCCGCGACATCGCGGCTGCGGCGGAACAAAGGGAAGGCAGCGCCCTGTTCCAAACCAAGGAAGTCGTTCGGATTCAGGGCGAAGCCGTCTATCTGATCGACTTCCAATACCCGGACTGGTACGAGCAGGTGAAGCCGATGAAGAGCCTGCTGCTGGTCATTGCCGTGCTCGTCATCTCGGTAATCGGGCTCATTTTTTATTTGCAGAACCACATCGTCAAGCCGCTCACGATGCTTCATACCTATATGAAGACGTTCCATTTCAAAAATATGAAGCTTCCCAAGCTGGAGCGGCGCCAGGACGAGATCGGCGAGCTGATGAAGGATTTCGCGGAAATGGGACAACGCCTGGAAACGTCGCATAACGAGCAGGTCGATATGATCGCGGCCGTCTCCCATGACATCAAGACGCCGCTCACCTCCATTATCGGCTATGTGGAACGGCTGTCCGGAAGCAAGACGCTGACCGAGGCCAAAAAAGAGGACTATTACCGGATTATTCACCTGAAAGCGAAAGATATCGAGAAGCTGGTCGAGGATTTCTCCGCCTTCAGCGACATGGAGCATGAGACGCTCAAAATCGCGACGGAGCGCATTCATGTGCGGAGCTTCATCCAGAGCATCTGCACGGAGTACGAGGAAGAGCTGCAAGCGCATCAAGCCCGGCTGGAATGGACCTGTCAGGTGCCTGAGGATGTCCATGTGGAATTGGATATCAAGAAAATAAGACGGGTGTTTGCGAACATCGTGCATAACGCGCTTATCTACGTCAGTCCGCCGGTTCACCTCCGGCTGAGCTGCGATCTTCAGGACGGCAGCCTGCGCATCGCTTTCGAGGACAATGGCGAAGGCGTGCCGGACGAGGAGCTGGAACGGATATTCGACAAGCTGTACCGGGTCGATCCATCCCGCTCCCGCGCCGGCGGCGGCAGCGGACTGGGTCTGGCCACATGCAAGAGCATGATCGAAGCTCACGGCGGCAGAATTCATGCGTACCGCAATCCGCTGGGAGGCTTGGGAATCTATTTCACCCTCCCGCTATAGCGGTTCCGCTCCCTTCCCTTCCGCAAGCGCGGACAAGGCAAGAGGCTGTCCTATAGGCAGTGCGCCAAGGATGCGGGACAAGCCGGGACAACAGAGAATATAGAAGCGGGAAGGCGGCGGCGGGAAAAGCAGCGGAAGATGGAGGAGGCAGTGAAATCCTGCGTCAATGCAGGAATTTACGCCATTTGAACCGATATTTTATAGAATTCCTGTAAAATCACAACTTTTCTGCACTAGCGTTGCATAGAACCTGACATGAAGAAGACTTTAAACTCCAGATACGGAACTAATAATCATTATTTATATATATTTACAGTTTCTTTTTTCCTAGCAAAGCCAAAAGTCGATCTCCTACTAAACCATAGGAACATGTTACCATCAAATGTTAATATGCCATTATTACCTATTTAATCACCACTTTAACGGTCTTACATTGCTTTGGGTGTTTTCGTGGTCGACCACCCTTTCGTTTCTTCCGCCTGCCCTTCGAGTGCTTGGTTGGTTTGCGGTGCAGTGCCATCAAAAATTGATCCCACGTTTTATTCATATAGACCCGAAGCAGCTTTAGAAATGACCATAGCGTTTGAGTGGTGTCAGCCTCCTTCCGGACCAACATGACTAAACCATATGCGATGAAGGCTAAAAAAATCTGGTTCCATACTGCCTCTGGATGGAAACTGTACAAATGGACTAAGCTCATATGTTGCTTCATCCATTTAAAGAATAATTCAATCATCCAGCGGCGCCGATAAATCTCGCAGATTTGGGCTGCGGACTTATCCCAGACATTCGTAAGCACACGGTACTGGCGGTTCTTCTCATCGGTATACTCCACTAACCGGAGCTGGGCTTCTATCACATGGCCTTCTTCATCCTTGTAGCTCACGATCACGTCAGCATCACGCACCACAGGCGTCGTTTCATCGATCTCGTGCTCGCAGATGATCGCCGTCTTGTTGCTTTTCTTAATGCGTGCCACGAAGCGTAGATTATCATCCAGCCACTGCTTATAGTGACCATATGTGATGTACCCGCGATCCAAAACATGAATGGCATCTTTATCGATCACCAGATCCAAAGCCACTTCGCTGTCAGCAACGCCTCGTGTGGAACAAACAATGTTTTCGGGATAGACGGTATCCGGGTCGCAAACAGCAAGTTTGGTGTGGATCTTTACCCCGTTGCTGTGTTTGGAGCAGTAGGCCCATTTTCCAGCGACATCAGGGAGTGTAAGTACCGTTGAATCGACAATGCTCAGTTTCCCGATGCCGGGGATACCCTGCTTCGGATAAAGTTGTTGCAAACGTTGTGTCACTTGAATCCATAGCTGCTGCAACACCGGTAAAGGCAACGCTCTGAGTGTACGTACGAGTTGGGAAGCGCTAATGGATTTCAAGTGGATCGCCTGCTGCAGCTGTTCGTTCGCACGCAACGCGTTGCAGATATCTTCGAGGTCCGTGCGTTTATTCAATTGAGCATCAATGAGTAGTTTGATCGCTCTCACGAGTGTAAACTTTCGTCGATAATTGAAGATTGGGAATTCGTCGTCCGAGAGCTGAATCAAATTTAGGCATTTACAAATGACGGTCTGATCTGGTATATTACCCATGGTCTTTTCTCCTTTTGGTGAGGGAATGGGTAACATGCCTATCCTTCAACATTAGGAGATTTTTTTATGAGTTACCAGATATAATCGATCAATAAATTGAAGAAAAAGTAATTAATGAGAAATATATTTTTCATGTCAGGTTTGGTGCAAGGCTAGTGACTTTTCTGGCGATTTTTGCTTACTATCTATTGTATAGGCTGTAATTCATGCGGTTTTGCAGGAATGCCGCATATTTTAGGGAAAATGCCCCAAGCCAACGGCTTCGCAAGGGCGCAACCGCCAGCATCCCCCGAGATGCCGGCGGCACGTCTCCTTGCCAGCGCCTATCCGGTCCGCCCGCCGGTCATTCCGGCGCTACTCTACGCTGCATCGCCCGTAAAAATATCCCTGTATGCGATTCCGGGCAGGCTGCGATTTCATCCGGCGTTCCCGCGGCCACAATATTGCCGCCGGCCTCTCCTCCGCCCGGGCCGATATCAATGACCCAATCGGAGCCCCATATGAGATCCAGGTTATGCTCCACGATGATGACGGTGTTGCCGGCATCAACGAGCCGGTGCAGAAGCACCTCGAGCTGCCGCACATCCCTGGGGTGCAAACCGGTGGAGGGCTCATCCAGCACATACAGCGTATGATGCTTCGCCGGACGGCTGAGCTGGGCCGCCAGCTTGAGGCGCTGCGCCTCGCCGCCGGAGAGCGTGCGGACCGACTGCCCCCACTTCAAATACCCGAGCCCGACGTCACAGAGCAGCTTCGTCGCCGCGGTGATTTTCGGAAGATCGCCAAGCAGCTCGAGGCTTTCTTGAATCGTCATATCGAGCAGATCGGAGATCGAATGACCCTTGTAGGTGACTTGCAGAATCTCGGGCTTGAATCGCGTCCCCCGGCAGGAGGGGCATCGCACTTCCAGCTCCGGCAGAAAATGCATGTGCACCGGCACGACCCCGAGCCCTTGGCACGCTTCACAGCGCCCGCCCGCCGTGTTAAAGGAGAAGTGCTTCGCGGTCAGCTTGCTGCGCTTCGCTTCCGGCAATCCGGCATACCAATTCCGCAAATGGGTATAGACATCGGTATAGGTGGCGACATTGGAGCGCTGCATACGGCCAAGCGGGGACTGATCGACCGTAACTAACTGGCCGACCGTTTCCCAACCGGTGATGCCGCCGCAGCCGGAGGGCTGCACGTTTTCCGGTCCGGAAGCGGCCAACAGCTCGAACAGCAGCGTTGATTTCCCGGAGCCCGACACCCCCGTTACCGAAATAAGACAGCCGAGCGGGAACGATGCCGTAACATGTTTCAGATTGCGCAAATGAGCGTCGCGGACCATCAGACAGCCGCCATTGCCCGGTCTGCGTCTGATCGGGGCGATGCGGGCCCCCTCCTCGCGGAAATAAGCGCCGGTGACGGAATCGGGATTCTGCATCAATTCCTCCAGCGTCCCCTGACCGACCACCTGACCGCCGAAGCGGCCGGCTCCAGGCCCCATATCGATAATATGATCGGCCGCCCGCATCACCTCCTCGTCATGCTCGATGACAAGTACCGTATTGCCCATATCCCGCAGTTGCTCCAGCACCTGAATCAATCCCCTCGTATCCCGGGGATGGAGGCCCGCAGTAGGCTCGTCCAAAATATAGAGGACGCCGGTCAGCCCCGATCCGAGCACCGACGCCAGCCTCAGCCTCTGCGCTTCGCCGCCGGACATGGTGACGACCTGCCGGTTCAGCGTCATATAACCGAGGCCGACATCGATAATGCGCTTCACGCGCACGGCCATGTCATGAATGATATCCTCAACGACGAGGAATTGATCCGGGGCGATCCGATCGCGAAGCGCGTTCATCCACGCCAACGCCTCGGCCAGGGGCCAAGAAGTCACGTCGGTAATCGATGCGCCGCCGGCCAAGACAAGCCGGCTCTCCTTCTTCAATCGGGCGCCTTCACAGCCGGGGCACACCTGCTCATAGAAGAACTCGGCGCCGCTGTCGCCGCCTTTCTCCCGATACCGCCGCCATATCCCCGTGACGACGCCTTCGAACTTGCCCTCCCGGACCGTCTTGGGCGGCTTCACGCCGGGGAAATGCCTGGAGAAGGCTTGGCTCTCCGCCCCGTGATAGAGCAAATCCCTTTGGACCTCGCTATAGTCCTTGAGAGGCAGATGCTCGTCGAAGGCGAATCCATAATGAGAGGCGCACGCCTTCAGAATGTTCATGTTGTAGTCGACCAGTAAATCGTACCAGAACTTTACCCCGCCGCCGCGCAAGCTCTGTTCTTCATCGAACACGGCCTCCATGTTAAGCGTCAGCGTATGGCCCAGCCCGTCGCATACTTCGCACGCGCCTTCCGGCTTGTTGAACGAGAAGTGCGACATCGTCAATGCATCGGCCGCATGTCCGCAATGACGGCAAGCAATCGCCGCCTGCGATCCGTAGGCCTCCTCGTCCTGCATGGCGATTTCCCGCTCCCGATCCTCTTCAGCGTAGGAAGGGGAAATCACCGCTCCGCAGGACGGGCACGGCCGCTCGCCAACCTTGGCGAACAGAATGCGCAGCAGCGTATAAATATCGGTTACCGTCCCGATGGTTGACCGGGGGTTGCGGTTCGTCACATGCTGCCCGACGCTGATCGATGGGGAGAGGCCCTCAATGGAATCCACCTTCGGCTTGCTGATCGAATCGGCCACCATCCCCATCGATTCCATATACTGGCGTTGACATTCCCGCTGCAGCGTATCCATCGCCAAGGTCGACTTCCCGGAACCCGACGGACCGGTCACGACCACAAGCTTGAACTTCGGAATCTCCACTGAAATGTTGTTCAGGTTGTTCTCTCTAGCGCCCTTGATTTTCATATGCCCTTGCAAATGCATTCCTCCTTGCGTGTTGATTTCATTCTCCATTCCGGACTTGCGACAACGTTCATGCAAGTCCTAAAGTTGAACGAAATCGATGCCTGCCATACTGCGGTTCAAATGGCCTTAGGCCGTCAACGCAGCTTTAAGCTTTTGCCATAATGTTGGGGAGAAATAATCCTGTTAACAAGAGAAACTGCCTCACAAGTCGTGTTTCGCTGCGGGAGCCGATCCCCAACCTCTGTAAAAACAGTATCGCCTTTTGCCGGATACGCCCAAGTATTCATCATTTCATTTCTTTGATGTGACGCATCCCCATAAATAAAGGCATAATCGCACCGGATACCCGGCCCATAAAGGCCCCTTCTGTGTTCCGTACAATAAAGAACCATTGTCAGCCAGATCATCGTAGATGCGCCTATTCCCATCGTACAGACGGCAGTGACAAGCAAGCCTAACATGAGCATCGACTGCGGCTTCACCTTTTTGGCGATCCCCATGATGGCAATTCCGCCGGCCAACATGGCCGCCCCATTGGTCATAACCAGCCACTGCAGAAATGGTTTGTCCTGCCCCAATTTCTCGATGACAAGAAAGATCTCAAGCGGTTGGGTCAGTCCTGACGCCAATCCGACAATCTTCATTTATCCTCTCATTGTCAGTGCATATCGCCACGGTCATGACATCCCCTTGCAGGCCAACCCGGTCGATGACGGGCTCCTGCGGGTCATATAAATGCTCATACTTGTATGCTTCGCGAAGATGAGCCAGGGACCGGCAAATCAGAATGGACAAATCAAGAACGCGATGGAGAGGCAGTTCCTCCGATGGCCTTGACCCTTTGTCTCCCGTGCTTCTCAGTACCTTGGCAGAAATGCCGGCTTTCCTCTTTCGTTCCATCGAGACAAACCTAAGGAGAGGCCTTTTACATCCGTGTTTCGGGCGAATCATCCGTCAACCTGCTCATAGTTTTCTGACACGGCAACAGGCTTGTGTTTTAAAGAAGTTGGAACAGCATGGGCCGGGAAGGCAAGCCCCGCATCATGATGAGCATCGATGCGAGCGAGTTCTGGCTGAGCGCGATGCTGCACGAGTTCGGGCATGCGGCCTACGACAAATATATCGATCCGTCGCTCCCGTTCCTGCTGCGCAAGCCTGCCCATACGCTGACGACCGAAGGGATCGCGATGCTGTTCGGAAGAATGACGAAGCAGTCCGAGTGGATTAAACGGTACATTTTCGCGAATTGCCCGCATGCCGCGTTCATGCAGGAGGAAGGTTCGATTGAGCGGGCCCTGCGCCGGGATATGCTGGTCAGCATGCGCTGGTACCTCGTGTTCACCCTGTTCGAGCGCGAGCGGTACGAGCATGCCGGCAGCGGGAAAAAACTGAATGAGCGCTGGTGGCAGCTTGTCCAGCGGATTCAGCATCTCCAGCCGCGTTACTTTGTAGAGCAGTTCGTCCGCCATTCACGCGCGCGACTTTCTTAACGGAGACAGAGAGGCTGACCCATAGGCAGTGCACAAGGATGCGCGGCAAGGCGGGACAACAGAGAATATAGAGGCGGGAAGACGGCGGTGGGAAAAGCAGCGAAGGATGGACGAGGCAGTGAAATCCTGCGTCAATGCAGGAATTTACTCCATTCTATCCAATATTTTATAATATTCTTGCAATAGTACATCTTTTTCCGCTGAATTCCACTTACTATCTATTGTATAAGCTGAAATTCATGCGGTTTTGCAGGAATGCCTGTAACAGAGCAGACGTCATAAGGGAAAACTGCATTTTGGCAGTTTTTCGGCAAGTCGAGCGTTAAGATCAAGGGGGGGCTGTCTCACTGCAGCTAAATACTACTTTTGGGACAGCCCCTCTTCTCCAGGTGAATACATGCGATGGTAGATTCCCATCTGCGCGACATCTCTTGCAGCCAGTATGTTGGCGGGCACCGGTTCATCTTCCCTGCTCAGCTTCAGCAGAAGCCAGAGCAGCGAATCGTCCAGGTAGGCCATCATCTCTCTACTCCTCCTCCTAGAAGGCTGCCGCCGTCTTCATTGCGGCCGCTATGCCTTGGTCGATCATGCGCTCCCGATGCTCCGGATATTGATCATGCCCTTCCACGATGACGGTAACGATGTCTTGTATGCCCAACAGCTCCAGGTTATGCCTCATCCAGCTCACGGCCATTTCCTGCTCCGCCGCGGACCGCTGGAATAGACTCCCCCGCGGGCATTCAGCAGCGCGGCCTTTTTGCTGCCAAGCATGCCGACAGGACCTTCGGGCGTGTAACGATAGGCGATGCCCGGCTGGCTCACATAGTCGATATACGTATGCAGAGCGGCAGGAACCGTCAGATTCCACATCGGAAAAGCAAACACGATCTTGTCCGCTGCCACGAACGGATCCAGAATACGCATAACGCGGCCGACCGCTTCCTTTTCCGCCAGGGACAGCTCTGATCCTTTACGCCGTTTGGCCATGCCGTTCAGCATCACATCGTTATAATAAGGCAGCTCCTCCTGGTACAAATCAAGCTCAATCACCCGATCGGACGGATTGGCTTTTCGGTAAGTATCCAAAAACGCATGATATAGCTTTACGTTTACGGATTGATCGAGGGAACGGCAGTTGGCTTTGACGAATAAGACTTGATTCATTTTGACATTCTCCTTTTGCGCATCTCTCATACTTGGACTTCCTTGGACTTCCCTCTTCAGCATAACAAGACTCCGGACGAAGCGCGTCGGCAGGAAGCCGGGGACGAGCCTACTAAAAAAGCCCGATCGATGATCGGGCTTTTCTACGACTTTGGATGTAGTTGTCACTCTGCCAATCCCCGCTTGACCGCGTATACGGCCGCCTGCGTCCGGGCGTTCATCCCCAGTTTGTTCAGCAGATTGCTGACATGCGTCTTCACGGTTTTCTCCTTAATGTGGAAAGCGGCCGCAATCTCCTTATTGGTTCGGCCCCGGGCAATCTGCCGCAGCACCTCCACCTCGCGGCTTGTCAGCAATTCCAGCGGCGGTTCGCCGTCCTTCGGCGCTTCGTCCTGCTGTGCCGAGAGATGCGACATCAGCTGCTCCGTCACATTCGGATGAAGCTTGACCTGTCCCCTATGGACGTCGATGATGGCTTGAACCAGCTCATTCGGCATAATATCCTTCATGACGTAGCCGTTCGCGCCGGCCTGGACCGCAGGCACGACGTAATCCTTGTCCACGAAGGACGTGAGCACGAGCACCTTCGTGTCCGGATGATGCCGGCGGATATGCCGGGTCGCCTCGATGCCGTTCATCTGCGGCAGCATCAGATCCATCAGCACCACGTCGGGGCGCAGCGCCTCTACCATCCGGATCGCGTCGGTTCCGGTCATGGCTTCGCCGACGATGTCAATGTCCGGCTGCATCTTCAAAAAAAAAGTGAAGCCTGCGCAGCAAGACCGCATAATCATCCACGAGCAGCACCTTGATCTTCATGCTTCCTCTCCTCCCTTCCGGCAGGGCAATTGAACGCGAATGACGGTTCCCTTGCGCGGCACGCTCTCCAGCTCGAACGTGCCGCCGCATGTCCCTGCCCGCTCCCGCATCCCGGTTATGCCCAGGCCGGCATGGTTCCGCAGCTTCGCCATGCCGATGCCGTCATCGGCTATCTCCATTCGCACGCAGGCCTCTTCCTTGAACAGCCGGATTCGGACGGCATCGGTCTTCGCATGCTTGCGAACATTGTTGATCGCTTCTTGTCCGATACGGAACAGCGTCTCCTCCATGTGGCGGGGCAGATCAAGCAGGCTGTCTGCCCCCGCCCCGGTCTCGACGGAGATCCCTTGCGTCATGCCGTAGCGGACGAGGCCGGTCAGAAGGCCTTCTTCGAGGCCGGCCGGACGGAGCTGCCAGATGAGCGATTTCATCTCGCATACCGCATCCTTCGTCAGCTCCCGCATCTCGGACAGAGCGGCGAGCGCGTCCGCTGTCCGGGAGGAGGCCAGCAAGCTCTCCATGCCATGCGCGGCAAACTGCAGCGCGAACAGCTTCTGCGAGACCGAATCATGCAAGTCCCGCGCCAGCCGGTTGCGCTCCTGCCACATGGCCAGCTTCAGCTGCTGCTCACGGAACTGCGCAGCCTCATGCCCCCGCGACAGCAGCTCGGCGGCGCGGTGCAGCATGTCCATCATGACCGGGTCAAAATGCTTCGCCTCCGTGCTGTCCGCATAGAGGACGCCGATGACCCGGTCCCGCAGCAGAATCGGAACCGCAGCGGCCGCCGCGATTCGCTCCGCCCGGCCGGGGCGGTTCCGCCGCTTGCCGGGAGCGGCAGCGCCGGAATGCCAGCGCTGGGCGGCCTTCTCCGCATAGACGCTCCTGATCCGCTGCCGCGTGCATGCGCTCGTCCCCATAGCCTTGCGCGAGAGCCGGCCCTCCTCCCAATAAGCGATGCAGGCCAGCTCTCGCTCTCCGCCATATGCACGGCCGCGCTGCGGCAGTTCAGCAGCTCGCCTAAGGCCCGGGCAATCCGCCCGGGAATGTCCCGGTAATCGGCAACGCCCGCCAGTTGGCCGGATAATTCCCCCATCCGCTGCAAGAGCTCGGCCTGCTTGAGGCGGGATTGGTACAGCAGCGTCCGCTCGATTGCGGTGCCGATCTGGTAGGCGACCGATTGAAGCAGCGTCAGCTCGTCCGGAGCGTAATGCGTCTTGCCCGGAGCTTTCCCGGTGTTGGAATCTACTTACTTGGTCTTTAAAAAAATCGAAGCGGCACACTTGCAGGACGTATATGCGATTTACGACAATGAAAATGTAGTTACATATTGCGGAATCACCCCCAAGCATAACCTGCAAACCGTAAGCAAAGGGATTGATCATTTTGAAAGGGATTACCAGAAAAAAAGCAGAGTCAAATGGGGTATCTTTCCGAAGAATCAAAACGACGAATTGGCCGGAATTATAGAATGCATGGATTTTCATCCCAAAGTGAACATGGTCACTATCGGTTTCTTTTTAACAGAGGCCTCCAAGAAAGTTCTCCTCAAAAACGGTTTTGTAAAAGAAGGATTGGTAAGACAAGCTTCCTTCTGGTCCGGTAAAGGAGTCATCGATTTAGAAATCTAGGGACTCTTGAAAGAAGACTACGCGCATCATTCAGCCTGAACGACACAAAAACACAGGCCCGAGGCCTGTGTTTTGTCGATCCATAACGGTAAACCGGAGCGATGAAGCCGATCAATCGAACAAATCGCCCAACCGGTCGAGCACCGTTTTTTTCTTGTGCGGCTTGTAGTATGGCGGTCGATGGCCTGAATCGTAATGGCCGTAATCGCTCTTATGCGGACGATGGTCACGCCCGTCGTACCATTCCTGATATTCCTTGCGCTCTCTTCGCACATCGGACATCAGCTTCTCCAGCTCTCCCCGATCCAGCCAGACGCCCTTGCAGCTCGGGCATACATCGATCGTTACGCCTTCCTTCTCCACCTCGCGCATCCGCACATCATTGCAGATTGGACAATTCATGTGTCATCCCTCCAACAATTTTTCGATCGTATTCCCGTGTATCTTCTAAGTTGACATTCATCAAGCCGATAAGCCGTAACCGTAAGCTCCGCGAATCCCCCCCTCCAACAGAATCTACAACGAAAAAAAGCCTCTACCGTTCGACGGTAAAGGCCTCGATGGTTACAAAAAAGACCTCTACCCTGCTTATGCGGTAAAGGTCTTGCTTACAACGCTGGCGTTGCCAATAAAGCCGGGGCGCGACGGACCCGAAATGACGACTTTACTGTAGTAGCTACTCCCCTTCAATAAAGAAAGCGCTATTCGATTACTCCGATTATATATGTGCCCAGGCAGGCATGTCAACAACCGTGCTTAGGATATGTTGTTCTTCTGTGATAATGTCACCCTATAACTGTTCTGAGATAATGTCACTATGGGACAGGAGATATTGACATTGACGAAAGCAGAAATGAAGAAGGTACTCGTTGTGGAGAAAATCATAGATGGGCGGATGACCAATAGGGAGGGAGCGGCAGCGCTGGGTTTATCAGAACGCCAAGTCATTCGGCTAAAGAAGAAATACCAATCCGGAAAAGGAGCACAAGAACTTATACACAAGAATCGGGGGAAACAGCCTCATCACGCCCTTCCCAATGAAGTGAAGGAACGAATCGTTGAGCTGTACACAGCCAAGTATTACGGAAGCAATTGCTGCCACTTCGCAGAGCTTCTTGAGGAGCATGAATCGTTGACACTGAGCGCTTCCAGCGTGAGACGTATCCTTCTGGCTAGTGGGCTCAAGCAAGCCAAGCAGCGGCGTCGCAGTAAAGCCCATCCGCCACGGGAACGCAAACCGCAAGCCGGCATGCTGTGGCAGATTGACGCAACTCCTTATGCATGGTTGGAGGATCGGGCTTCATCCTTTACGCTGCATGCTGCGATTGACGATGCAACAGGTACCGTTGTCGGTGCCGTCTTTCGTCCGAACGAATGCCGGGAGGCCTACTCTCTAGTCATGCAGCAAGGGATAGAAAAATACGGGGTTCCCCTTGGGCTTTACAGTGATCGGCATACGATTTTCCGGTCGCCTAACGAAAAGCTGACGCTCGAGCAAGAGCTCGCTGGGGAGACCAAACCGCTCTCCCACTTCGGCAAAGCGATGGCTGACTTGCATATTGAGCACATCAAGGCAATTACACCGCAAGCCAAGGGACGGGTAGAACGCCTCTGGCAAACATTTCAGGATCGCTTGGTGATCGAACTGCGGCTTCTTGGCATCAAGACGCTGGAAGAGGCGAACGCGGCTCTGCCCAGCCTATTGCAGAAGCACAATCACAAATTTGCCATAGAGCCAAAAATGACCGATTCGGCTTACCTGAAGCTTGATCCGTCTATCGATTTAAATCATGTGTTCACGCTTCGCAATTATCGGCAACTCGGGACCGGAAACACCCTCTCGTACAACGGAAAGTGCTATACCCTTGCCCAGCCTGCTTCCCTTCGTCTGGATGCAAAAACGACGGTTGAAGTGCGGGAGACGTTAACAGGGGATGTATTGTTGTGGCACCAAGGCCAGCCCTGGGCACTCAAAGAAACTCAGAAGCCACAGCGCAAGACGTCTGGATCAAAAAAGGCGAGTTCTGCGTCGCCACGCAAACCCGCCCAGAATCATCCGTGGAAAACCACGTATGATAACACTAAAAATAAGCGTACCACAAAAAACAGTTCGTTCCAAGATGCAATGTATTCGCAACATAATAGCTATGCAGAGGTCACCTGGTAAGGCTGACCTCTGATCACACAAGTGACATTTTCATAGCACAGTTAAAGTGACATTTTCACAGACGATTGACACAACCGTGCTTAGGATATGCCCAATTCCGCATGCGCACTTATAAGATTGCCCGTATACGCCGAATAATAACAAGAAGGACAATATTTGGAGGGACATGCGATGAGCCGCCAGAAGCTGCAAGACAGACTGAAAATGAGAAAGGTCGAACCGAAACATGGAGACCAATTCAATGACCTGCTCCGCTATGTATTTCAAGTCACGAATCTTGATCTGCAGACGTTCGGATGGGAGAACCGCGAGATCGCGCAGGCGAAGCTTCCCGTGCTGAAGGAGGCCGATGTGCTCGGCTGGTTCGATGGCGACAAGCTGATCTCCCAGCTCGCGGTTTATCCGTTTCAAGTCAATATTTTCGGAGAGATCTATGACATGGGCGGGTTGACCGGCGTAGGCACCTACCCGGAATACGCCAATCTCGGCTTAATGAGCCAATTGATGCGCCAGGCGCTCGCGAATATGCGCGAACGCGAGCAATCCATATCGTATCTGTATCCGTATTCGATACCGTTCTACCGCCGCAAGGGCTGGGAGATCATTTCCGACAAAATCTCGTTCGAAGTCAAGGATACGCAGCTTCCGAAGCTCAAGACGGTGCCCGGCAACGTGGAGCGACTCACGATCGAGCATCCGGATATTCGCGACGTGTACAGACGCTTCGCCCTCGCTCATCACGGGGCGATGCTGCGCAGCGATCTCGCATGGGAAGAATATTTGCGCTGGGATCTGGACGATCTGACGGTGGCGGTCTATTATGACGAGGATCAGCGGCCGCAGGGCTACCTGCTCTATTGGATTGCCGAAGAAGTGTTCCACATGAAGGAAATGGTGTTCATCGACGGCGAGGCCCGCGCGGGGCTCTGGAACTTCATCAGCGCACATTTCTCGATGATTACGCGGGTCAAAGGCCATATTTACACGACGGAGCCGCTTGCCTTTCTGCTTGAGGACAGCGACATCAAGGAGACGATCTCCCCGTACTATATGGCGCGAATCGTCGATATTCAACGCTTCGTGAAGCATTATCCGTTCCTGCCCCAAGCGGCGGAATGCCAGTTGACCTTCACGCTTCACGATCCGATACTGGATTGGAATCAAGGCAAATTCACGTTGAGGGTGGATGAGCAGGGCCGGGGCCAGTTGACGGAGGGCGGCGGCAGCCCGGCGGCGGCCTTCGACATTCAGACATTGACGACCATGCTGATGGGCTACAAGCGTCCCGCCTACTTGGCGCGCGCGGGCCGCTTCCAGGCGCTGCGGGCTACGATCGAGCAGTTGGAGAAGCTGATCGATCGCCAGACGCCTTATTTCTCGGATTATTTTTGAGCGGCTGCGGTGCGGCATTGGAGGGTGTCTCACAGGCACTGCAAAATGATGGAGATGACGAGGTAACAGAGAATGTGGATGCGCGGGAAAAACGGCGGCGCGCAAACCGGTCGAAGATGGATGAAGCAGTGAAATGCTGCGTGGATGCATCAATTTCTGTTCTTTCAGCCGCTATTTGATGAAATTCCCGTAAAAGTACATTATTTCCAACGATTTTTGTCTTTTATCGATTGGATAGTCAGAAATTGATGCCGTTTTGCAGGATTCCCTGTAACGGAGTACACGTCATAAAGGAAAAATGTAGTTTTGCAGTTTTTCGGCGAGTCGAGCTTTGAGAATCAAGGGGGGCTGTCTCACTGTAGTGAAATACTACTTCTGGGACACCCCCCGCGTTAACGTCAGCGAATGAAGCCTGATCGCGGTTGGCTGCAGCCGGATGAGCGGCTAGCGGAACCGCTGCCATCCTCATTCGCGGCTATCCGCTCCATAGTACTCTTCCAGCGTCAACCCCTCTGCCGTCAACCGCCCGGCCAGATCGCGGCCGACATAGCGGAGATGCCACGGTTCATACTGATAACCGGTTATCTCCTCCTTCCCGCGCGGATAACGGATAATATAACCGAAGCGGTGCGCATGCGCCGCCAGCCACTTCGCTTCCTTCGTAGCCGCGAAGCAATCCTGCACCGCGCACCGGCCGTCGCTGCCGGACACATCGACGGCCAAGCCGGTCTCATGTTCGCTGTGGCCCGGGGCGGCGCTGTATGCGTTTGCCCGCCGGGACCCTTCCGTATGGACATATTGGCGGTATACCGCCGTCTGCGCGGCAGACGAACGGTAAGCCGAGACGCTGGCCAGATAGATATGGTCCCGATCGGCCGCGGCGAACAGCCGCTCCAGCGCCTGGGCCGCTTCCCGGCGCAGCCAATACCGCTTCGACTTCATTCCCGTAAGCGTCCGCACCTTCGGGCAGATCAGATCGGGCGGCGCATATCCCGGGGGAAGTCCATGCCGCTTATTGACGAGAACCCCCGGACTGTCCGCATCCGGAAGGGGGCGGCTCGCCTGCTTGCCGGACGCGGATGGCGGGGTTCCCGCCGGAGACGCCTGTCCTGCTTGAATGCCGGCTTGTCCGGCCACGTGCAGCTCCGTTGCTTCCGTTCGGACCGAGGGAGCCTTGCAGCCGAAGCACACGATGCAGAACAGACTGCAGCAGAGGATGCATATGCAAGCTTTACCAGACATGTTCAAGGCTCCTTCCTGCATTGGCAATGCGATTACCATGCGAGCAAAATGATATCATTAGGTAGTGTGCTCCGGTTTTGCCAGAACCATGAAAGGGGGCCCGCCAACATTTTAACGAAAAATATACGCTAAGCCGTGAATCGCGTGCGGCTTGGCGTTTTTTCTTACCCTATAGCCGAAAACAATCGCTCTGGCCAGTGCGTTCATTGCTTCCCCTTTGTTCAACCCTCGTGTTTCAGGTCACTTGCATATTCCTTCAGCGTTTTGGAATTCAAATCTTCATGGGTGGTGAGAGCGTGAATGAAGTCTTGAATCGTCTGCTCCCCCAGCTCCGAACTCCCGTTCGTCTCCTTCGTCAGCAGAGCCTCCAAATCTTGACTTACATTAGAGGAGATGGTATTTTACCTTAACCGAAACATTAGCGGACATCAAATATATGTACAGAAAACACATTATGACCGCTAAGCTTAATCAGCGGATATCTAATATCAGGAGGCTCATTCTGCCATGGTAGTTCGTAAAGATGATCTGCTCAACCTGATTGACCGGCAATTCAGGAAATATCAATGCACGAACATCCGAAAGAAGTGAAGTCATGAAAATCATCAACCGCATTATGATTTCGAGCGCTTTTTTAGTGCTTCTTTCTCTTATCTCCCTGCTTTCCGTCATTGGCGTAACAATCTGGTTGTTTACCCTGAATGGCGATGGAGGCAAAGAATTACTGGACAAAGATATTTTTCATGCCGAGGAAATACTCGGTGGATTCGACGTCTCCACAAGAGACTGGGAAATGCTGAATGACAAGCTTTCCATATATGGATATAATCTGCTCGTTCTTAAAGATGACAACATCGTTTTTACCGCTCTAAGTGATTTACAAAACGAAGTGATAGATGGTCTTAAAAACCTTGAACCAGAGCAAGGAGCTTTAGCGGGAAAATCAGTGGACTTCACATTTGTCACTATGATAGCCGGTGATTTTTCTATGTACGCCATTAAGAGCAGCGCAGATCACAGTGGTGGGGTTCTCGGCTTCTTGCAGCAGCTTCTGTTATTATTCCTGGTCCTCATCCTAGTCATTCTGCTGCTTAGCCAGCTTTTCACGCGCAAATTGGCATGGCGCATTCTTAATCCGCTTAGTGCCTTGTCGGAGGGCGCGAAACGGATCGAACGCGGCGATTTATCCAAACCGCTAACGTACACTGGCAATGACGAATTTGCTTCCGTATGCGCGGCGTTCAACCACATGCAGGAGCATCTGATTAAAGAACGTGAGAAAAACACCGCTTACGAAAAAGCGCGTGTTGATTTAGTTGCTGGAATTTCTCACGACCTGCGCACACCGCTCACCTCTATAAAAGGTTATATCAAGGGCTTGCGCGACGGCGTTGCAAATACTCCAGAAAAAAGAGAAAATTATCTCCGGATTGCATATCAAAAGTCCTGTGAAATGGATGTTCTGCTTCAAAAGCTGTTCTATTACTCAAACCTTGAAACAGGCAACCTGCCGCTTTCACTTGCAGATGTAGATTTAGGGTGCTTTGTACGCGATTTTGTGGCGGCTTGCACTGAGGAATTGGGACAAAAAAATATTACAATCACTACGGATATTACGTCGGTTGGTCATCCCGTGCGAATCGATGAAGAGCAGATGCGCCGAGTGATGACTAATCTCATCGAAAATGCCGTAAAATATGCGGACTCGGAACCACTGCTTCTGCATATTTCCGTATGGCGTGAGCGCGACAAGGAACACCTGCTGTTCGCCGACAACGGACAAGGTGTGCCGGAAGAAGATCTGCCATTTTTGTTTGATCGCTTTTGGCGGGGTGATAAAGCAAGAAACATAAAAAACGGCGAAAGCAACGGACTTGGCCTCTATATCGTGAAATACATTGTAGAAATGCATGGCGGCGCCGTGACGGCTAAGAACGATAACGGACTAAACATCGAAATGATGCTGCCCTGCGGAGAGGAGAAGGAACATGGGTAAGATATTGATTGTCGAAGATGATGCCGAAATCGCAATGCTTGAAAAGGATTATTTGGAGATAAACGGTTTTGAGACTGAAATCATTGCGGATGGGAAAAAGGCGGTTGCAGCCTTACTTCGTGATCGTTATGACTTGGTACTGCTTGACCTGATGCTTCCTGGGCAAAGCGGTTATGATATATGCCGTGAAGTCAGAGATAAGACGGACATTCCCATACTTATGGTGACGGCGCGGACGGAGTCGGTGGATAAAATCCGCGGGCTTGGACTCGGAGCAGACGACTATATTGCCAAGCCGTTCGACCCCGCCGAACTTGTTGCAAGGGTCAAATCCCATTTAAGCAGATATGAACGACTGGCAGGTTCCGCTAAGAACGCAGGCAATGACGGTGCAATCACGGTTTCCGATGTAAGGATTTTGCCGAAAAGTTGGAAAGCTTACAAGGGCGAAAGGGAAATCAAGTTCCCGAATCGCGAGTTTGAACTTCTCTTGTTTCTTGCTGAAAATCCTAATCTTGTTTTTTCAAAAGAAACGCTTTGTGAAAAGATATGGGGCTTTGATTATGCTGGTGACAGCTCGACTGTCACGGTGCATATTAACCGCATTCGGGATAAAATTGAGGACGACCCGGCAAAGCCTGAAATCATTGAAACGGTCTGGGGCGCAGGGTACAGGCTGAATCGCTGAATTCTACGCGTTGGAACGCTAATAATTAACCATGTAGAATATACTGGTCATCCCCCTGTCAAGTAGACATAACTAAAAAGACACCTTTAAGCAGCAGCCGTTTCTCGGTATTCAACCGGGGAACGGTTGTTTAATTTTTCTGAAAGGTTGTCCAGACGGTTTCCGCGTACCCTGCCCGCATGGTTTTTTATTTTGTATTTGTTTATAAACTGTTTATCTTTTCTCATCCGGCAATTTAGGAATATTGCCTATAATCAGTCTATCAAATCAAAAGGAGGCTAAACAGTGAAACTGACAATCGAAAATATCAGTAAAAACTACGGTAAAAAGCAGGCATTAAATGGCGTCAGCTTCGAGATGGAAAATGGTGTCTACGGCCTTCTAGGGCCGAATGGGGCTGGTAAATCAAGCCTTATCCGCATATTGGCCGGGGTGATGGACGCAAGCGGAGGGGAGATTTTGATAAATGGAAAGAACAGAAAGAACTGTGACCGCGAGTACCGTTCGAAGCTGGGCTATTTGCCTCAGTCGCTGGACTTTTACCCCGATTTTACAGGGCTTGATTATTTGCGCTATACGGCCGCTCTCAAGGGCTTGCAAGGCGCGGCGGCAGAGCGGAAAATAATGGAGCTTGCCGAGCAGGTGCGTCTTACTGACGATCTGCCGCGAAAATGCGTCAATTACTCCGGCGGTATGAAACGTCGTCTAGGCATCGCCCAAGCACTGCTCAACGACCCCGAAATACTCATACTCGACGAACCTACGGCCGGGCTTGATCCGCATGAGCGCATTAAATTCCGAAATCTCGTTTCGATCTTCTCCCGGGACAGAACGGTGCTTCTCTCCACGCACATCGTTTCCGACATCGATTCGATCGCCAAACAGACCGTGATGATCAAGGGCGGCAAGGTCGGAAAAATGGAAAGCACGCAGAGCTTTGTGGACGCACTGGAAGGCAAGATCTGGCTCATCAACATGACAGTGGATGAACTGGTCGATTACCAAAACGACCATATCATCAGCAATGTCGTCCCCATGGGCAACCGTATGGAAGTACGCGTGATTTCGGACGACAAGCCCTCGCCGGACGCCGCCGCCGCCGTACCTACTCTAGAAGACGCTTATCTCTATGAATTTAATTAATATTTGCGGAGGATTGTAGCATGAAATTGTTTCAATATGAAATGAAAAAGCTGCTCATCAATAAAAGCAAGCTCATACTGCTTGCCGTTCTGTTTATTCTTTACGCGGTATTTGCATATGCCTCCGTCATGGGGGAATACGAATTAAGCGGCTCAGAGAAGAAAAACGCCGTAAGCGAGTATACAAGGCTTGTTTCGGAAAATTCCGGTAAGCTTAATCCGAATCAGCTTGCCGAATCGCAGACGATCATCGACGCCGTCATAGCCGAACACGGCAGCGGCGAAGGCTTTAGATACCTGCTGAATCGCGATCCCGTCCTGAAGTTCCACTACAGATACGCTGCGTTCGGGCAGAATGTGAACGAATACTGGAACGGTCCGCAGGAGCAGGACAAAGGGAACATTAAAGGCGTTTATCCTCTGCAGGAAAAACTCAAGGAGCTTGAAGCGGACGGTCAGACTGGGACATACGAATACAACATTATTCCGACCGTTTAGAAACCGAACTTTCTATGGGGGAGCCGGTCTTTGAGAACGTCGTCTTTTGGAATCACTTTTTTGTCAGGTTTGACGGGTTCATGGTGGTGTTATTACTCCTTCTGGTTTTGACATACTTTATCTCGCCTTTGTTTACGCAAGAGGTCAAAACCGAAATGGACAGCATTGTGCTAAGTTCCGAAAAAGGCCGCCGGGAAATTGTGACCGCCAAACTGTTATGCGGAGGTCTGACGTCTGCCGTTGTCGCTGTTGTCTATCTTGCAGGTTCGTTTATCGGAACGTTCATTGGATATGGCGATTTGAGCGGCGCTAATGCTCCTGCCCGCTCCCTTCAGGGATTTGGGTCTTCAATGCTTGATATGACAGTAGGCGGCGCTGCCGCGTTCGGAGCGGTATGGCTCATTTTCGCAACCGTGATCTTTGGCCTGGCGCTTTCCTTTATCTCATCAAAGACGAAAAACCAGAGCGCCGCTTTCGGACTGGGGATTGTGATTCTTTTGGCAGGCTCAATGTCCAATTATCTTGGGGGTAAGCTCGTAGAAACAATTTGGCCGATTGTGGACTTCAACTTCGGATCGCTGTCGATGTTTATCGCTATTTTCGGCGGAGCGAAATCATACAACCTGTTCGGCATTCCCGTTTCATATGGGCTGGCAGCATTCGCAGTCTGCCTTGTCCTGGGTATCGCCGCGGTGTTGCTGACATATCTTGCGCAGAGAAAAAGATCTGTACTATGATCTGCGTGTTGTCGCGCGATTCTGGCGCTGATAACGACCTGTTTAATAACTTATCGGTACCCCTGGCACATGGCTCTCTTTAGAAAGACCTTAAACGCCGTATCCACTTTTCATGCCGGGGTTGTAGCGGGCCCCCTGAAAGCGCCCGCGACAATAGAAAAGCGCCTGACCCGTATCTGTCAGACGCTCTCTTCTTATTTATGGATAAAGGGCCAAATGCGGCAAGCTATTTTGCTGCGCTCTCTACGGACTCCTGTTCCGTCTCCGCCGCCCCGGCGCCGCGCGGCAGGATAACGGAGGCCAGCAGCTCGCTGCCCGTTCCGGCCAGTTGGATGCCCGCCGGCAGCTTCACTTCGCCTGCTGTCAGCTTGTCCCCGACATTCAGATGAGAAATGTCGACGGGAAGCGATGTCGGCAGATCGGAAGGAAGACCTTCGACTTCAAGCTCCACTTCCTGTGTCTGCAAGACGCCGCCCACCTTCGTGCCGGCTGCCACCCCTTGATAATCCAGCGCGATCTTGACGCGCAGCGGCTTGTTCTCGGACACCTGCTGGATGTCGAGATGGATCCAGTTGCCCCAGCGCTCCTGCACTTCCTTGATAACGGCAGGAATGGTCTTGTCCTCGACCTTCAGGTGGAACAATTCGGAACGACTCGTACGCGCGAACTTATAGACTTCCTTCGCATCCAGATGTATGGGAACTCCCTCCATGGACGGTCCGTAGACAACGGCCGGAATCCGCCCGCTCTTGCGCAGGCTCCGGGTGGAGGAACGCTTGAAATCCGTTCTCCGTTCAGCGGTAAGTTGAGAAGTATTGCCGTGTGCACTCATGACATAACAACCTCCTTCAATGTTCCCTATTGTTCACAGGAAGATGTGAAGTATAAATAGGGTTATAGATCAACTTACCCATTGCGGAAGGGAGTGAAACAGCTTATTTCTAAATTTTCTAAATATCTGATCCTGTCGTTATTTCTCGAATAGATGACCGCCTTCACCGCTTCGATTCCGCGGCCTCCTGCCGGTAATACCGCTTCCCTGTCGCAGGATGGTAATACACCGTAACGCGCTGCCCGGTCGACGGATCGCGGAAAATTTCCCGTGTCGGCACGCAGCCGGCCGGCAGCTCCTCCGCCTGTTCCTGATGCAGTCTGCGGTCCTTCTTCCTGGCCACCAGCAGCAGAATGAGGAACAGAATGAGCTGGAAGCCGAAATACGCCAGTATCCACTTCAGCAAGGCGTCTCCTCTTCCAGGATCACCGCTGTGCCATAGGCGACAATCTCGCTCATCCGGTTCCCCGCCTCCCCCGAATCGAAGCGCACCATCACGATGCCGTTGGCGCCCATCGCCCGGGCGTTGGCCACCATCCGATCCAGCGCCTGCTTGCGCGCGTCTTCCAGCATCTCGGTATATTGACGAATCTCCCCGCCGACCAGGCCTTTGAGGGCGGCGGCAATATCTTTGCCGATGCCGCGCGAACGGACCGTCAGTCCGAAGACGGGCCCGATCGCTTCTTTCACTTTCCGGTTCGCGGGACGCTCTGTAGTGACGATGATCATGGGTTAGCTCTCTCCTTCTCTTCCTTTCAAGTTATAAATGATACGAGAGAGCCGGATGGATCGTTCAATTCGACAGAGCAAAAACTATTAACGTCATTAATTAGTTGAAAATTTTCAGGATTACTTATGGCGGTATCGAGTAGTGACCAATATTAACACCTGTTAACATCATACACCTATTAACACCATTAAGTTTACATAATATTAATTATGTTTATATCTTCAAGATTCCGTTTAGCGGCTGCGAATCAACTGCGGAAGCAGCTTGAGCGCATGCTCCAGCTCAGGCAGCGACGCATAGGCATAGGACAAGCGAAGCTGCCGGACGGCGGAACGGTCATACAGTACCCCGGGGTTCAATAAGATGCCATGCTTCAAGGCCTGGTTGAACAGCCGCTGCACCGGAATGGGCGATTTCCGGCTGACCCAGACATAGAAGCCCCCCTCCGGCCTCGACCAGTCGGCGAAATCCGGCCAATGGGCCTCCAGCAGCGCCAGCATGGCGTCGCGCCGCTCCCGCAGCCGCGTGCGTATATAGTTCAGATGCGGCACATGCATGCGGACGCGAACCACATTTTGGCCGCCGCCAGCACCGCTCCAGCTCGGACAGCCGCACCCCCGCCTCGTCTATCGGCAGGCCAATCAGCTTCATGCCCGCGGATTGGAAGGCATGAATCGAATATAAGTAAGACGGCTTCTCCAGCAGGATGGCCGATTGGCGCTCCAGCAGCCCGGCCGAGATGAGCTGCAGCGCTCCGGAGACGATGAGAATGGACGACGGCGACGCCTGGATTCCTTGGCGGGATAACTCCCGGCTGAGCAGCCGCCTCAGCTCCTCATCCCCTTGCGGCTGCTCGTAGCCGAGGGATACGGGCCGCTCCGCCAAGGAAGCGAACAGCTCGCGGATCTGCTCCTGCGGCAGAAGCTCGGGCGATAATTCGCCGGTGCCGAGCCGGATGATATCCGGATCGAACTCCAGCCGGTTAATGGTCTGGATCATCGGCAGATTCGGGTAATGCGCCCCTTCTTCGACGTAGGCGTTCCAATCCGGGAGGTTCATCGGGCGCCGGGCACGCTCGTCGGGAATGCCGACGACCCGGGTTCCGCCCCGGCCCCGGCCTTCAATCCACCCATCCGCCATCAGCGCCTCCATCGCGGTTACGACCGTGCTTCGATTGACGCCGAAGACTTCGGCCAGCGTCCGCTGCGGCGGAAGCTTCATGCCGATGCTCCATTCGCCGCTGCCAATCTTCCCTTGAACATATTGCTCGATCTGTCTGTAGATGGGCAGCGGAAGCCGGGGATCCGGCTTCCAGCCCGTCTTATATGCATTCGGCATCGGCCGCTCTCCTTCCCTGCCCGTCCGCAGGCCGCAAGCCTGCGCATCGCTTCCATTATAGCTTTTGTGGTTGGGCTCGGACACAACCAAATGGTCGGTGACAACCCGAAGCCGGGCAGGTATGCTTGACCTTGTCCTGCGCAAGACGCAACAAGCAACAGGAAGGAAGAGAATGGAACAGATGTGGGAACCTTTTGTACATGGTGTATTGCTGGCATTCGGACTGATACTGCCGTTAGGCGTTCAGAACGTGTTCATCTTCAATCAGGGGGCGCTGCATACCCGGCTGTGGAAGGCGGCGCCGGCCGTTATTACCGCCTCCTTGTGCGATACGCTGCTCATCGTGCTGGCGGTGCAAGGCGTGTCGCTGCTGCTCCTCCAATGGATCTGGCTGAAAAATGTGCTGTTCGCCGCCGGCTTTCTGTTTCTCCTCTATATCGGGTATAGTCTGTGGAAGACGGCCGGAGACGGCGTGCAGCAGCATCGCGCGGATACGATCAAGCGGCAAATGATCTTTACCGCTTCGGTCTCGCTGTTGAACCCGCACGCGATTATGGACACGATCGGGGTCATCGGCACGAGCTCATTGCAGTATGCTGGAACGGAGCGGGTTATTTTTGCCGCCGCTGCCGTGCTTGTATCCTGGTTATGGTTCATCTCCCTGGCGATCGCCGGCAGGGTGCTGCGCAATCTGGATACGACGGGCCAGCGCCTGGCTTGGCTGAACAAAGGATCGGCCGTCTTGATATGGGGAATGGCCGCCTATATGTTGCTGACGATGCTGAAGGGGTAATACGGCCCCGGCCGGGCGAGCAGGAACGGTCCTCTCGCCTCCTCTCAACCAGCCAGGGCCCGGCGCAGGGACTGCGCCGCGTGCCGTCCCTCTATTGCGCCGCGGCCTGCTCCTTAAGGATTGCGCTGTACTCGTCTTCGATTTTCCTCAGAAATGTATTCGTATCCTCCGGTGTCGTCAGAAATTCGCCGAACTTGTCGCGAAGGAACGCATGGAACTTAGGCCGGCCAGAAGATGAAATGCGCAGAGTCTGTGCGGAGAATCGAACCCAAATGGTCCGGGCCTGGCGACGCAGCAGTGATGAGACCGGCGGAGAGCTAATAGGTATGAGGGAAAGAGGGCATCTCAATCGGCATTCATGCCCGTACGGTGCCTAATCCAATGTCAAGGAGGCGGTGGAATGAATGTGGCAGGGGCGGTTCAACAGTCGAATCGCAAGCAGGCAGAGCGGATGAGCTGGTGGACAGAAGCGAAGTTCGGCATGTTCATTCATTGGGGACTGTATGCCCTTCCCGGAGAAGGCGAATGGCATATGTACGGATCGAAAATACCGGTCGCCGAATATGAATCGCTGGCAGAGCAATTCAATCCCGTGCGCTTCAACGCGAAGGAATGGGTCCGGCTGGCCGGGCAGGCGGGCATGAAGTATATCGTGATTACAGCCAAGCATCATGACGGGTTCGCGATGTTCGGTTCCCAGGCCGAACCGTTCAATATCGTCGATGCGACGCCGTTCAAGCGCGATCCGATGAAGGAGCTGGCGGAGGCCTGCCAGGAGGAAGGCCTCCGCCTCTGCTTCTATTATTCGCATGTCATCGACTGGCACCATCCGCACTCGGTGCATCAATTCGCCAACAACATTTGGGATTACAAAATGGAAGAGAAGCAATTCGATATGTATTGGAATGAGCTCGTGAAGCCGCAAATCAAAGAGCTGCTCACCGAATACGGCCCGATCGGCCTCATCTGGTTCGATACGGCGGGCGGGCTGTCGAAGAAAGACAGCGAGGACATCGTTGCCCATGTGCGCCGCCTTCAGCCGGATTGCCTCATTAACAGCCGGGTCAGCCCTTACCGGGGAATGGGCGATTATCAATCCAAGGGCGACAATGAGACGCCCATGTACGGAGAGGAATGCCGGCCGTGGGAGACGCCGATGACCATGAATGAGTCATGGGGATACTGTCCGAAGGATCAAGCATGGAAGCCGGCCGACTCCCTCATTCGCAAGCTGGTCACCATTGTCAGCAAGGGCGGAAATCTGCTGTTGAATGTCGGTCCTTCGCCGAAAGGAACGATACCGGAGCCGGCGGCGGAACGGCTGCGCCAGATCGGGGCGTGGACGGAACGGAATGCGGAAGCGATCTACGGAACATCGGCGAGCCCCTTCCCGTATGAGTTCGATTGGGGAGCCGTGACCGCGAAGCCGGGGCGCCTCTACCTGCACGTATTCAATGACAAGTGGCCGCGCGGCCCGTTGAAGCTGCAAGGGATGCGCAGCCGCGTCATCAAGGCGTACCCGCTCGCCGATCCGTTGAAAAGAGAGCTTCCCCTCACCCACACCTATCATGGCGGCACGGAACGGCATGCGTTATCCGTGTCCCTCCCGGACATGGCCCCGGATCGGGCGGTATCCGTCATCGTGCTCGAAGTCGAAGACGTGAACGATCTCGATACCGGATTCACGGTGCTCCCGTCCGGCATGCTGAAGGTGGACGTTACGACAGGAGACGTGACGGAGGCGGACGGCCTCGGCGACGGGAACGCGGCGGCGCGGCGCGCAGTCTGGGACATCGCGGTTACCGAGCCTGGCGCCTATTCCCTCTCGCTCATCAGCTTCAAGCGTATCGACGCGGCGCTCGCCGATTCCTATGCCGATGGCATTCGGCTCACATTCGCCGGAGAGACGATCGAGACGGTGCCGCAGGAAGATGCGATCGTGAGCGAATCCCCGGCATGCCAGCATCCTTACAAGGAGGTCCATTCCCGTCTGGCGGAAGTCTTCATTCCGGCTCCCGGCACCTATGAGCTGACGCTGACCTCCCGTCTCATCAAGGAGCGCGATCCGAAGTTCACCGGGATCTGGCAGGCGGACAAAGTCAAGCTGCGTTCCGTCCTGCTGGAACGGATCGCGACGCAGCAGCGATAGCATCGTTCGTCCCCTGCCCGCTCAAGGCGGGGGACGCCGCCGTTATGATGAGGAGCGGGGCAGTCTGCCGAAGCTGCGAAGCGTCAGCAAGCGGGCAACCGTGACGCTGCCGCGCCATTCGAGCTCGCAGGCCGCGCTGACCGCCGGCCAGCTCATCGTCCAGCCGCCGTCCTCCTGCTGCCCCTCCTCCAATGCGTCCAGATGCCGGCGGAAGTCCTCCGGGCTGATGCACCGCGCGCAGTAGCTCTCTGGCGCCGGAGCCCAGTCCAGCGCCTTGTGCACATAGCCTTCCGCATGCGGATCCAGCTCGATGACGCCCGGATGCTGCAGGACGCGATTCAATTGCTCCAGCAGCGGTTCCGCCCTGTCCCGATCCGGGACATGCTCCAGGAAGGTGACGCACTGAATCAGATCATGGTAGCCGTGAAGATCGGGCTGTCCGATGCGGCTCCATACGAACTCGGCGGCTTGGCGGAACCAGTCCGCTTCCCTGACCTCTTCCAGCCCGGGCTGCTTCATAATCAGGCCGATAATCCTTCCGGTCGGGTTGAGCGAGGCGCGGCTGTCATCCTCGATCGTCCACCACGGGGCATGCGGATAATCATTCACCGTCCGGAACGCGAGCGGGAAGCCGCCGGTGTCCGGAACGGAGATGCTGCGCAAGTACCGCGCGATGCCCGCCATGATGTCCGCATCCATGACGCCGATCTCGTCCATAAGCGCCAACGCCATCTCCGTCGGCACCGGCTGGCTGTGCGGACAGCGGATATCGGGTTCCAGCGCATGGCCGAACCCGCCATCCTCATTCTGATATGCCCGCAGCGCTGCCAGCACATCCTCGGCGCGGCCGCCCGCAAAATGATACTCGAAGCGGCGCCGATCCAGCAGCCGGCCGTTGGCATAAAGAAATGAGGCGGCAGCTTCCAAGCCAGATTTTTTCTCCATCTTAATAAACCTCCTTAAATATTTAATGTGATTAATAATATTGTTCAAAAGCCGAACAATTTCGCGAAGTAAACCATCGCCTGGGGACTGCTGTTCCGCTGCAACCGCGCTTGCAGGCGGCTTCTTGCCTCATCGGCGGACATCGGCGCCAACGGAATCCCTGCGCCCTCCATCCAATGCTCCAGCGTCTCGAAGCAGGTGCTGTTCCAGCCGTTCACCTCGCCTGCCTCATTCCGGGGCGCCCTGACGCCGGAGATGACGATATCGAGTCCGGATTGCAGCTCCGCCAATGCCTGATCGAATTCCTTCTTGCTCTCCTTGGCCTTCATGCCGGCCGCGGCGCGCAGCGCGCGCGTCTCGATCCCCTGCTCCTCCTCGATCTTCGCATAGACCTCCTTGGCGGCCTTCGACACGAGGCCATCGCCGTACCGCTCCGCGATGCTGCGGCTGCTTCCGAGCAGCATCTTCACGGAAGGAATCAGATCGGTGGCGACAAAGATCGCCTTCTTCTTCACGAACTTGCCGTAGGCCGCGACGCCGTCGCCGGGGAACCGGACGCGCCAGCGCCAAGGATCCAGTTCCGTATCGGAATGCCAGCGCTCGGGCAGCGTAATGCCGGAAAGAGAGGGATAGTCCGGAATTAAGGGCGCCAGCGGCAGGATCCCGCAGGCGCGGACGACCTCGATCGCTTCTTCGTATGTATCTATTATCATTGGCTGCTTCCTCTTTCTTCCTCCTTCGTAGTCTGTTCAACCTTGCGCTCCCCGGCGGGCTCATCCGCCGCATACCGTTCGCACATGCATCCGGCCCGCTCACGGATTTCCCGGCGGAGCGCTGGCGGCGCAAGCACTTCTGCGTCGGGCCCCAGCCCGTAGAAGAAGCGGACCGCCCATGCCCATTCGCTTCGCGGACAAGCAAATTCGACCTCCCACTCCTCTTCCCCGATCTGGACCACTTGATCGCCAATATGCTCGTCCTGCTCGGCCAGGAGAGCGCCGCGGTACGTCAAGCGGGCACGGATAGGTATCTCGTCCCCGCCGGCCTCCCGCGTCTTCTTGACGCGGCTGCGCTTCAGCCGGGCCGCTTCCAGCTCCGCCGCCGCTTCCATCCCCTCGATCTCCCGGAACCGATCGACCCGGAAGGTCCGCTCTTCTCCATGTTCGAGGGAGAAGGCTTCGCAATACCAGAAGCCGTGCGCGCTCACGATGCGCAGCGGCCGGAGCCGCAGCCAGCGCGTCTGGCTGGCCGAGCGGTAATGGGCCCGAATCCAGATGCCTTCAGCCGCGCACTCCATAAGCCGGTTCAGCATCGGGACCCGGTAATTCCGCCTCGGCATCGACAAGATCAGCTTGTCCAGCACCGGCTCGATTTCGCTCCTCACCTGAAGGGGGAGCGCCTGCTTGATTTTGTCCAGGGCGCTCCACCGTTCCGCGTTGAACGGCGTATCGGCAAGCTGGGTCATGCCCTGGAGCGCGCACAAGACCGTCATCGCCTCCAACGGACTGAACTGCAAGGGCGGGAGCTTATAGCCATCCATCAGCCGGTATCCTCCGACCGGCCCGCTCGCGGCGTAGAAGGGAACCCCCATCTCGCTCAAAGCCTGCATGTCGCGCAATATCGTTCGCTTGGATACCTCGAACTTGTCGGCCAGCGACCGGGCGGTCTCCGTCCCCGTTTGCAGGGCCATCACAATGGCGGCCAGACGGTCCGAACGTTTCATGCCGGATTCCTCCTTCCGATTCTCGCGGTGTTCTTTTCGCTGCTGATGTCTGCATTATATCACGGCATTGGTGACAGCTTGCACGTCACCAATAAGCTGAATCCATGAGCAACGCGAACCGGTGTCATGCTCCCCTGCCTGCGGGCGCTTGCTCCCCTTGGGCCTGCACCCGCCGCCTGCCTTGGGCAGTCCATCCGCCGCTGCGGAAGCCGTAAAGAAAATGTCGGAAACGGCCGAAAGATCGAAGCAGCGGGTATGATATGCTGAAGGTATTGACGACGGATTGAAGGAAGGACAGCAATAGATATGACGGACACACGAACACGGGAAGACAAGCTTATCGAGGCGGCGGCCAGCTTCATCGCACGCTGCTACCAAGAGCTCGGCAAGGATGCGGCGGCGGTAAAGCGGCGCATGAGCGAGATTGAGCGGGAGGTCGCCTCCCGGGGCACCTATGCGCATACCTTCGAGGAATTGGAGCATGGCGCCAAGATGGCGTGGCGCAACAGCAACCGGTGCATCGGCCGCTTGTTCTGGCCGTCCCTGCAGGTCATCGACGAGCGGGAAGCGTCCACGGCCGATGAAGTGCTGCAAGCGCTGCGCAGGCATATCGCCTTCGCTACCAATGGAGGCAAGATCCGGCCGACGGTGACGGTGTTCCGGGCGGACGAGCCCGGCCGCGAGCCGATTAGGATCTGGAACCACCAGTTAATCCGCTATGCGGGCTATGACAAAGACGGCCGCCGCTGGGGCGATCCGCATTCGCTCCGCTTCACCCGGATCTGCGAATCGCTGGGCTGGCAGGGCGCGGGCACCCCGTTCGACATCCTGCCCCTGGTCGTTCAGGCCGGCAGCGAACCGCCGCAATGGGTGGAGCTGGCGCCGGAGGAAGTGCTGCAGGTCCCGCTGACGCATCCGGAATACGCCTGGTTCCCAGAGCTGGGTCTCCGCTGGTATGCGGTGCCGATCATTGCGGATATGCGGCTCGAGATCGGCGGAATTGACTACAAAGCGGCTCCGTTCAACGGCTGGTACATGGGCACGGAGATCGGCGCCCGCAATCTGGCGGATGAGCAGCGCTATCATCAACTGCCTGCCATCGCGGCGCGCATGGGGTTGAACACCGCTTCCAATGCGACCCTATGGAAAGATCGGGCCTTGGTCGAGCTGAATGCGGCCGTGCTGCACTCTTTCAAGGAAGCCGGCGTCAGCATCGTCGATCATCATACGGCGGCCCAGCAGTTCAAGCGCTTCGAGCAGCAGGAGGCGGAAGCGAACCGTCCCCTGACCGGCGATTGGACGTGGCTGATACCGCCGATGTCGCCTGCGGCGACGCATATTTTCCACCAATCGTACAGCAACGAAGAAGTATCCCCGCTCTTCGCCTATCAGGCGGCGCCCTATTGAACTTCCACAGAGAGATTTAACTCTGTACAAGCCCGGAGAGCGGTTCTTCGGGCTTTTTGTCACCTCAGCTATGGCACTCATATGGCACTCATATTTTACGCCAATGCGCCTGGCGATCAGATCGAAGTTCGTTATCAGTTGTTCTCCAAGGGTGACGATCAGGTCAATGTCAAAATCAGCACCAGCGGCATGAACGATCTGAAGAAGGTCTCGATCCGCGGCGTGGATGGGTTCTACGGCACGAGCGCAGGGAACCTGCTGGGCGAGAAGGGACAGACAAAGATGCTGCAATGGATCGAGAGCGCGGACGAACAAACCGTGATGTATACGATAACCGCATCGTCCGATACGGTTGCCGAGAAGGAGCTGACCTTCATCGCTGAGCATATGCAATAAAGATGGTCAATTGGCCGGGCAAGCTCCGACTGCCCGGCCATGCTTATGCCCTATAAGATTACGTAATATATATTATGTAAACTATAGTGCCGCGGATTAGCGGCATATGCCCATTTTCCCTCCCCGTTCAGCCCATATTCCCCCTTCAAGAGGAGGAATGCTGCGGCAAGTCCAGCTGCCAGACAATGCCGAATCGATCCACGACAACCGCGAACTTCGATTGCCAGAACGTCATTTGCAATGGCATCAGAATGCTTCCCCCTGCAGACAACCGCTCGTACAGCCGGTTTATTTCCTCCTCGCCGCTGCAGGCAATCGTCAGATGGACGCGTTGCTCCTCCTCAAGCTGCCCGGCTTCCGTGCTGTCGGCACAATAGAGCGTCTGGCCGCCGACGATAAATTCTCCGTGAATGAGCTTGTCGCAGTCCTCCTCCGCGATGCTCCACTCCACATTATTTCTGGCCTCGCCATAGCGGTTCATCGAGACGATCTCGCCTGAACCGAACGCGTCCAAATAATAGTTCATCGCTTCTTCCGCCTCGCCCCGGAACACGAGATAAGGGGTAATCTTTGCTTTCATACCCATCCTCCTCCTTATTTGCATAGGATTACTTTGCCCGAACAGTTCCCCTCTCATGCCCTGATCCCGTCAGTCGCTCCTCCTCATCTTGCGGGCATGGAGCCAGACCGATGCATAAAGAACTATATTTTTTTGTCGATAAATAGCATTTTTTGACAGGATAATAAGCCTTTTTTTACCATCATTTATTTGTTATACTATTAAAAAATGATAGCCAAAAGCGAGAGGGGTGCCTAATGAAGGACACGGGTATGATTCGTAGCTTAGATAGCCTTGGCCGCATTGTTATTCCGGTTGAAATTCGCAACGCGCGAAACATTGAGATTGGAGATGCAGTGGAGTTTTTTGTGCTGGATGATCATATCCTCGTACTGCGGAAATATACTTCGACGGAATGCACTTTCTGCCGGAGTATGGAAAGTGTGACTTACTACAAGGATCAATTCATTTGCTCTTCCTGCCTGAAGGAACTCGCCGGAGCCCAAGACTTGGCACCTATTGCCCCTCAGCCCCAGGCCAAGAAGCGAGCCAAAACGTCCGAACTGATCCAGCGTCTCCGAGAAGCATTCGAAGAGTATCCTGGAGCAAGCCAGAAGGAACTCGCCAAAATCCTCGGCGTAAGCCAAGGAAGGATCAGCCAATTAAAAAAGGAAATGTAAGCTGCAACGAAAAGAAAGCGTTATCTTCGAGTCTAGTCTTACCTTCGCGCGGCTCCATGCGTCCTCTTTGCTTCCCGCAAGGAGTGCGTCTGGAGCCGCAGTCTTATCTTCCCTATCCCCATTCGTCTCCCGCCGGCCGGCAAGACGTTACGAAGATGTCCTCCGCTCCAGATTACAGCCATCCTCAAGACACCCGCCCGCAGGCACGATCATCCTCCGGGACGCGATCCAATCGTACAATCGTTCGCCGAAGCCAAGCTTGATCGACACCCAGACCGCAGGACATAATACCATAAGCAGCGGCACACGGGAGCACAGCCGGAGCACGGCGGCGATTCCGGAATCAATCTTCCCGCTTTCGGTGCATCGGACATGCATCCGCGCCTCCAACGCATCCGGCGAGATTCCCCGCGGCACCATATCGGATACCGCCTGCCCGTCGCGGATCGATCGGAACCGGAGCGCATGAAGCCAATCCCATCGTTCCAGACGGCGCCGGATTCCGGCACATAACGGACACCATTCATCGTAGTATACTTCAAGCTGCTTCCGTTGGCGCATCGGGCTCCTTCCTTTCGTTGCTCATTTCCTTCTATTGTATCACTTTCTTCAAGCGGTGCGCCACGCCCCGAGCGGCTCGTCCCTTTCCGGCTCCAAGAGCAGTAAAAAAGGCCAATCCTCTGGCGGAAACGCAAAGGTTGGCCTTCATAAGGGGTGAATCGCAATTGGAAAGTTATTCTTTTCACATAGCTGGGTGTGCAAAGCTATCATTTCTTGATCCAGCCTCGATTACGCATAGTAAGCTTGCAGCAAATCCCGAGTGTCGTCTTGTTGCTCCGGAACGGCACCGTTCTCCTCCCAGCATTGCTTGCACTCGTTCTCTGTCGTGCAGCGGTGATTGTCGTCGCACATATAGCACAGCTGGAGGTAGTTGCGGGTTACGTTATCGGCATGATTCTGAACGTCGAATGTTTTGAAGGTTCTCATCATTCTCACTCCCTCTTCTTTATGGTTCTACTATAACATGAATTTGGATTATAATATGTGAAATATATCACAAAGTGAAAGAAAAGAGATCAGAGTCAGTCACCCAATCCCCGATCCCGCTATGATTATCCGTTGTCGGCCAGATTCAACTGCCAGGAGACGCCGAATTTGTCATTGACCCACCCGAATTTCTTGCTTGCCGGCGAAGGAGCCAGCGGCATCAGCACTTGCCCGCCTGCCGACAGCTTGGCATACAGCTCATCGATTTCCGGCTCGCTCTCGCAGTTCACGAACAGCGACATCGATGGTGTAAAAGTAAACTCATGCTTCACGGCGCTGTCAATGCACATGAACGTCTGTCCGCTCAGCGTAAAGACCGCGTGCAGCACTTTCCCTTCCGCACCTCCCCCGCTGCCGTCATGGCGAACGAGGCTCACAATCTCTCCATCTGCGAACAAAGAGGTGTAGAAACTCATCGCCTCTTCAGCCTGTCCATCGAACATAAGAAAGGTCGTAATTTTTTGCATCCCAAGTCATCTCCATTTCTGAATCGGATTCGATACTGCATGCGGAGGTCAACGGCACAACGGCAAGCTATTGCAGCGTGGTTTTCAAGTCCGGCCAGCCTTCGTTCTGCCGCCCTTTCATCATACCGTAAATTGGCCCCATGTAAATTTTGCCCCGCGGCCCGCACCGGCATCAGGCTCAGGTGATCCGATCAACAAGCTTTTGCCCTCTTTATCAAGACAGGGGAAGCTGAAAACGTATACCCGATCGCGCATGCCACAAAGCGCCCCAACCGCGTTGGGACGCTCTGCTCATTCTGTATGCCGCTTCAGGATTTGACTTCCTAGACCTGAACCGACTTGTAACCGAGCTTGCCGATAATCTCCGGCGTAATATACAGCGATCCTTCTTGCAGCAGGCTATTGCCGCTGTTCAGCACGACCGACTTGCTTCCGTTCGTAACCTTGAACCGGTAATCGGGAGCCTTCGCCTGCAGCTTCGCTATGCTCCAGCCGAGGCTCTCCGCGAGCGGCTTCAGCGGAATGCGCATCCGCCCCTGCTCCTCGAACGCGACAGGCACGCCGACCTTCGCCTCGTCAAGCACCACCGTATAAGCCGCACGGACCTTCACCGGCAGCTTCTCGACCGGAATCGCATCCAGGTCGAAATCCTCGGGCAGATCGGCCGTCGCATCTCTTGCTTCCGCCGGCTTCGGCAAATACGTCTCCGCTTCCGCCCAATCCTTGATCGGCTTCGATACGCCCTTGCTTAAGTCATACAGGAACAGCGGCCGCTCCGGCTTGTTCTCCGAGTAGACGATCAGGCCGGATTCCGGATGAATCCCCTTCAGATTGCCGAGCACCACTCTTTCCGTCTTGCCGTTCGCCGGATTATAGACGAGAATTTCTTCCTGCTTCGCTTTCTCGCTGATATGGCTGTATACGATGCGGTTGTCATGCAGCCAGGTGGCCTGCGCGTATTGATTCGTCCGCAGCCATTCCTTCGTTGCGCCGGTTTTGTTGTTTTTCAACAGATAGCTGTATACCGCTTTTCTTCCGCCCTGCTCGCCGGTGACGGTATATCGGCGCTGATGCAGGCCCCATTCCCCGTTCGGCGAAGGCTCGAACCATTTGCCCTTCACCACTTCCTGATCATTCGGGTCGAAGGCATACTGCATGCCGCCTAGCACACTGTCCTGATATGTAGTGTCCAGCAGAGGCTCGTTCTGTTCCGCCTCCGTAACTATGCGGCGAATCTTCTCGTCCCATTGCTTCCATTGCCCATCCGTCGTCTTGACGACGACGCGCTGATCGAAGCCTTTGTCGTCTGTCCGTGTTACGTTATAATAGATCGCTCCGGTATTCGGATCCCGGAACGCCTCTTCCGCAGAATAGTTGCCGGCTGCCCCGGCGATCGTAGGGAGGCTTAAACCAAGCAGAATTCCCCATGCCCATAACGTTGCTTTCATCCATCTTCAGCTCCTTTATGTAAAATAATACGCGTCACCCTCCGATCAGTTTCTGAATCTTTGACAAAAAGGATGACACGCCATTTACTATTTACCCGTCACAAACGCGACAGAAACATCCGCCCGCAAAAAAAATCAAGCTTCTTCATACAGGCGCCGCCTCCCTAGCCCATAAAAATAGGGGCTGTCCCATCAGCAGTGTTTCGCTTCAGTGATGAGACAACCCCCTCATTCTCCAAGATTGGCTTGCAGAAATAATGCAAAAATACAGCATTCCATTATGAGGTGTCGCCCGTGATAGGGAATCCTGCAAAAGTCAGAGTGTTGAGAAAGTCTATGTTAATTACCCATTCACCGCGTTAATTTGGTATAATGTTCTTATCATAATCCATGGAAAGCGCGGTGTTTGTATGCTTTACACGAATGATCCCAACCCACAACTGGACTATGAACTGGTTTGTCTTGAGCATATGGTTGCCCCTGATCACTTGCTTCGTCATATCGATAAACATATTGATTTTACCTTTATTTTGGACCTTGTGCGTCCTTACTACAGCGAGTCGAACGGCCGACCATCTGTGGATCCCATTGTGTTCTTTAAAATGCTGCTGATCGGCTACTTGTATAACATTCGCTCAGAGCGAGAACTGGAGCGAGTCGTCAACGATTCCCTGGCTTTTCGGTGGTTCTTACGGCTCGGGCTTTCCGGCAAAGCGCCTGACCATTCGATCTTTAGCTGGAACCGGAAAAATCGGTTTAAGGATACTACCATCTTCCAAGATATCTTCGATAATATCGTTCAGCAGGCGATTCAGCACAACATGGTGGGAGGTCGGCTGCTCTTTACCGACTCCACGCATATCAAGGCAAATGCCAATAACGGACGGTACGAGAAACGAGAAGTCACTTGTACGCCTTATGAATATCTCCAAGAGCTGGAGCAAGCCGTGAATGAGGATCGGGTCGCTTTTGGAAAAAAGCCACTGCCTCCCAAAGAGGAGGCCGAAACCAAGGAACAAAAAGTTAGCTTAACAGATCCGGAGAGCGGAAACCTGAATCGGGATGGAAAACCGGAAGGGTTTCATTATTTAGATCACCGCACCGTAGATCATAAATACAACGTGATTACGGACTGCTACGTTACGCCTGGAAATGTGAATGATTCGGTTGTTTATGTAGATCGTCTACTACATCAAATAGAGAAGTTTGGCTGGGAAAAGTCGCTGGAGGCCGTTGCACTCGACTCTGGTTACATGACGGCCTATGTTTGTTACCGTACGAACAAATTAAACATCACGGCAGTTATTCCAGAGCGTTCGACCCGTGAACACGGTGTATTTCCCAAAGAGAAATTTCATTATGATGCAGAAAAGAATGTTTTTATCTGTCCAAACCAGCAAGAACTCACGTACCGCACCACAACACGAAAAGGATTCAGAGATTATAAATCCGATCCCAAACAATGCGCTGCCTGTACATTATTGAGCAAGTGTAACGAGAACAAAAATAAACAACGCACCATACAACGGCATATCTGGGAAGAACACAAAGAGAAAGTAGTTCAAAACTTCCAGAGTGAGAGCGGAAAAGCCGTTTATGCCCTACGCGCCCAAACCATTGAGCGAAGTTTCGCGGATGCCAAAGTGCTCCATGGACTTCGCTATTTCCGGTTTCGGGGAAGAGACAAGGTGCAGGAGCAAGTGCTAATGACAGCCACTGCACAGAACATAAAAAAGATAGCCACACATCTCGCCAGAAGGGCGGGGTAAAGCAAAGACCCCATCCCCCCTCCATTCTCTCTCATCAAACACCACTTTTTCCCAGCGAAATGATATTACATTGATATTACTTCGTAAAAAACAGGGGTTTTCCAACAGCCTGAAAAGTGCAGGAATTTCAGGCTTTGCCATAGATAGAAAGCAAAAGTCGGCGAGAATAATGCACTTTTACACTAGCATTGCACCAAACCTGACATGAAAATATATTTCTCATTAATGACTTTTTCTTCAATTTATTGATCGATTATATCTGGTAACTCATAAAAAAATCTCCTAATGTTGAAGGATAGGCATGTTACCCAATCCCTCACCAAAAGGAGAAATAGACCATGGGTAATATACCAGATCAGACCGTCATTTGTAAATGCCTAAATTTGATTCAGCTCTCGGACGACGAATTCCCAATCTTCAATTATCGACGAAAGTTTACACTCGTGAGAGCGATCAAACTACTCATTGATGCTCAATTGAATAAACGCACGGACCTCGAAGATATCTGCAACGCGTTGCGTGCGAACGAACAGCTGCAGCAGGCGATCCACTTGAAATCCATTAGCGCTTCCCAACTCGTACGTACACTCAGAGCGTTGCCTTTACCGGTGTTGCAGCAGCTATGGATTCAAGTGACACAACGTTTGCAACAACTTTATCCGAAGCAGGGTATCCCCGGCATCGGGAAACTGAGCATTGTCGATTCAACGGTACTTACACTCCCTGATGTCGCTGGAAAATGGGCCTACTGCTCGAAACACAGCAACGGGGTAAAGATCCACACCAAACTTGCTGTTTGCGACCCCGATACCGTCTATCCCGAAAACATTGTTTGTTCCACACGAGGCGTTGCTGACAGCGAAGTGGCTTTGGATCTGGTGATCGATAAAGATGCCATTCATGTTTTGGATCGCGGGTACATCACATATGGTCACTATAAGCAGTGGCTGGATGATAATCTACGCTTCGTGGCACGCATTAAGAAAAGCAACAAGACGGCGATCATCTGCGAGCACGAGATCGATGAAACGACGCCTGTGGTGCGTGATGCTGACGTGATCGTGAGCTACAAGGATGAAGAAGGCCATGTGATAGAAGCCCAGCTCCGGTTAGTGGAGTATACCGATGAGAAGAACCGCCAGTACCGTGTGCTTACGAATGTCTGGGATAAGTCCGCAGCCCAAATCTGCGAGACTTATCGGCGCCGCTGGATGATTGAATTATTCTTTAAATGGATGAAGCAACATATGAGCTTAGTCCATTTGTACAGTTTCCATCCAGAGGCAGTATGGAACCAGATTTTTTTAGCCTTCATCGCATATGGTTTAGTCATGTTGGTCCGGAAGGAGGCTGACACCACTCAAACGCTATGGTCATTTCTAAAGCTGCTTCGGGTCTATATGAATAAAACGTGGGATCAATTTTTGATGGCACTGCACCGCAAACCAACCAAGCACTCGAAGGGCAGGCGGAAGAAACGAAAGGGTGGTCGACCACGAAAACACCCAAAGCAATGTAAGACCGTTAAAGTGGTGATTAAATAGGTAATAATGGCATATTAACATTTGATGGTAACATGTTCCTATGGTTTAGGAGGAGATCGACTTTTGGCTTTGCTAGGAAAAAAGAAACTGTAAATATATATAAATAATGATTATTAGTTCCGTATCTGGAGTTTAAAGTCTTCTTCATGTCAGGTTCTATGCAACGCTAGTGGCACTTTTACAGGAATTTAATCAAATACGGCCACAAAGAGCGTAAATTCCTGCACTCACGCAGGATTTCATTTCACCAGCTCCGTCACACAGCCTCGTCTCAACCTGCCCATATTCCGCCGCTTTCCTTCCGCCGTCTTCCTGCCTCTATATTATCTGTACATCCCGCCTTGTCCCGTATCCTTGCGCACTGCCTATAATGGGACAGCCTCAATGATACGACAAAGCTCCCTCTCACGCTTTCTGTCATGCTTAGCGGTATGCGCTTCGTCCGGTTCCCGGTACCCATGCTAAGCGGGTCGCGCCTCGTCCGGTTCCCGGTACGCTCTTAACGATTCATCGATAATGGCCTGGATAAAGGCATCATCGATCTCCGGAAGCAATGACACCGCATATGCCCAGGCATTCTCTTCGATCCGGAGCGCGATCCGCCGGATATCCGCCGGGGTGCCGCCCATATCCATCGCCGCGGACAGCCTCTCCAGTTCGGCGTCCGCGGCATGGCCGAGCTCATGGGCCACGACGACGGCAAAATAATTCTCGGCCCGGTCAGGCGAGCCGAATAGCTGGACGCACTGCGCCGCGATGACTTCAGAGTACAGCGTAATCGTGCCGGAATTCAGGCTTTACTTGCCGCCGACAAGACGATGTCCCGGGAACCGCCGCTCAATCGAGATCGTCACCGGCAGGCCGGAACGTTCTAAGCAGCCGCCCCGCGATCTGCTCCATTCTCTCCTTTTCCAATGCTCTTCCCCGTCTCCTTTTTCCGCAAGCTGCACCCAATTATAAGTCAACGGCCGTCAAAATCAAGCCGCCATGAGAACCAGGGCGAATCACAAAAATAAGTAGAGCGGAATGAACAGCACCGATGTAATGAGGCCGGCCAGCCCCATCGCCAAGCCGCTGAACGTGCCCTGCATCTCCGATTCGGCCAGGCTGCGGGAGGTGCCGAAGCCATGCGCGGCCGTTCCCATCGCCAAGCCAAGCGAGACATTGTCCTTGATTCCGGTCCGCCGGAGGAACAGCATCCCGAACATGCTCCCGATGACGCCCGTGAAGACGGTGAAGACCGCTGACAGCTCCGGCATGCCGCCGAGCGTGCGCGAGATCTCCACGGCGATCGGAGAGCTTACCGACTTCGGAAGCATGCTGAGCACGACGTCGCGCGCCCCATCGAGACTGACCATCAGCGCCGCCACGCTGACGACGCCGACAAGGGAGCCGCATGTAATCGAGAGAACAATCGCCTTGAACTGCCGCTTCACGATATGCCGGTGCTTATAGATCGGAACCCCGAGCGCGACGGTGGCCGGCCCGAGAAGAAGCGACAGCATATCGGCGCCCACCTGATAGTCGGTCAGCGGAATGCCGCCGATCCAGAGGAATCCGATTAGGACGACGGAACAGAACAGAATCGGATGCACCCAGGATACCCGCGAATGGACCAGCCGGGCCAGCGCATAGACGACGATGGTGGCAGCGATGCCGAACAACGGTTGATGCGACCAGATCACATCGGTCATGCCGTCTCCCCCTTCCCGTTCACTCGGACTTCCTTGCGGGCGGGCTTCTGCAGCTTCGCGGCGGTGAAGCCGGTCACCCACAGGACGAGCAGCGTGCTGCCGACAATGCCTGCCGCAATGCTCCATCCATGCGATTCCAGCACCGGAAGGAAAGCGATGACGCCCACGACATAAGGAATGAAAAACAAGAGCATATGGTCAAGCAGGAACTGGGCCGACTGCTCCACCCATTCGAGCTTCACCCAGCCGAAGCCGAGCGAGATCAGAAATAAGATGAGACCAATGACGTTCCCCGGAAGCGGCAGATGAAGCAGCGCATGCAATCCGGTCCCCACAAGATGAAAACCAAGCAAAATCGCAAATCCAAGCATACAAAACCACCCTTATAAAGTTTACCGATGATATTCTTTTCCTTACCATTGTAGCAAAGCGGGCCGGTGCCGCCCAGGGCCGGATGCAGGCGGAAAGCGGCTTTGTAAGCGGTTTTCTCCATTAAAAAAGACCGGGAGGCGCTCCCAGTCCTTTTGAGTGATTTTCATAAAGGTTTCATGTCCTGCCGCGGGACGGTCCCTTGCGCACCTGGCTCAGCGATCGCGTGATGCGCCATATCGTCCAGTTCATCTGCCGCTGCTTGAGGAAAGCGATATATTGCGGCTCCCAGACGACCGGCCCGAACGCTTCCCACAAGGCGCGCTGCTGCAACAGCGGGTACAGATCGCGAACGCGGCGGAATATCGCGGTCGCGGCCCGCTCGGACCAGAGGCGCGGGGCCCGGTTCGTCTCCACATGGGAGAGCGGAACGAGGCCGGATACGAGCCGGGTGCAGTGATGGCGCTGCCCCTGCCGCAGCAGCAGCTCGCGGAGTTGGCCGAGCGGCTCCTCATGCTCGGGCCGCGCCACGCTGAATCGGGTACGGATATCCTCCACGATGATCGCCTTCCCGGCCGGATGAATGCGGTAGACCGCGTATCCGATGCAGCGATCCGGTTCGCCATGCAGCAGCAGCAGCCGCAAATCCGGATCCTCGGTCGACAGCAGGCGCCGGAGCGAGGCCAGATAACCCTGGGGCACCGCCTCGTACTGATGCTGGACGACATGCGTCAGCTCCCGGAGGCGCTGCGCATCAAGCGGCAGCGGCAGCAACTCATGCGGGGCATTGGGCAGGCTGATGCGGCGGTCAGGAATCTCGAGGCGCGCGCTCTCCCCCATCTTGAAAAAATCATTGCCGAAATCATGCAGCATCGGCATCTCTTCCACGCCGGCCTGCAGGAACACGATATCCAGGCCGTAGCGATCCGCCTGCTCGTACAGCTCGGCGAGCGAGAGCTGCATCGCTTCCGGATGGCGCCGCGACGGCGGGCATCCGAACAGAATCGCTCGCCGGTTCCGGATCAGGAACGGAAGCGGAAGCTTGCCGGTGCTGGCATTGAATACCCGCTTGCCGGGCAAGCGGCGGTACAGCCAGCCGTTCGGCCCCTGGAGGAGCGCATCATCCTCCGGAATCCAGGCTCGCCCGAGCGGCTCCCGCAGATGGCGCTCGAAGGCGAAATAAGCGATCGAATACAGGAGCAGCGCGGTCGCCAGCCCCGTCAGCAGCGTCGTCGTAAATTGAGCGTAGCTCAATGTCACGCTTGCATACGCCGGCTCGAGATGAATCTCGCCGAGCAGATAGCCCATAAGCGCGTAACTGAGCAGGAACAGGGTCATCAAGATGCCGGTGACGAGGATCGTCGCCTTCGTGAGCGGGTAGCGGTACCGGTTGAACTGCGAACGCAGCAGCACGAGGACAAGAATCATCCCGGCCAGCCACAGCGTATGGCGAATCGTCGTTCCGAGCAGGAATGTCAAGACCGTACATAGGCCGAGCGACAGCAGTGTCACGATATAGGCGCGGATCGTCCGTTCGAACAGCCCCTTGAGCATAAGCATCATCAAAATGCTCGCCCCCAGCACGATTCCGTTCACCAGGGGATAGAAATCGCCGTGATCGCCGTAGATCAGCGGCAGCAGGAACGCGCTCCGCTCCCATTCCGGCACGGTGAGCGTGTAGAGAGCCAGAAAAAACGAGGTCATGAACATCAGAATGACGACCGACCAGGAGGAAAGCGAATTCCACAGCGAGCGCTGGATGAACCAGAAGATGCTTCCGGTCTCTATGTAGGAACCGATCGTCGGATGATCCTCGAACCGCTTCACCGCCACGCCGCCGAATTCGAAGGCGGCGAAGATAAGCCCCAAGGCAAAAGGAATGAAATAATAGACAATCCGGTACAGCAGCAAGGCCGTAAAGACGGTGCTGTCACCTACCCCAATCGCCTGCAGCCCGATGAGATACGTAATATCGAAGGTCCCGAAGCCGCCGGGAACCATGCTGATCAGCCCGGCGATCGCGCTGACGGTGAACACGCCGATCACCTCGTGATACGTGACGTCGCTGCCCAGCAGATATAAGATCAGGTAGGCGACCGATCCCGCCGCCAGCCATTCGGCGAACGAGACGATCGTATAGTACAATGTAATCTTGGCATTGGCATGCCGCCGGCCCTTCCATTGCGAGAACAGGATATACGCCGGGAAGAACAGCGCCACCCCGATCAGCGTGATCCAGAGCCACCCTTTGACGGCGAGCAGACTGTATGCGGGAAAAGCGCCAAACATCACGAGAATGCCAAGAATCGACAACCCGCTAATCATCGATGGAGCCATCCAGGCGATCGCCAGCAGCAGGCGCCCCACTTCACCTACCGACTCGCGGTAAAGAATCGTCCGCACGCCGACCCCGGCTATGCCGCCGAAGCCGAAGATGCCGTTGAACGTGTTGGCGATCCAGGAGACGCGGAATACCTTCCCCCAGCGGAACGGCACCCGGATGGAGCGCAGCAGCAGCACATCATAGAAAAACATGCAGGATACGGCCAGGCCGCCGGCAACAATTAATCCCGTAAAATAATCCCCGGACAACAAACGGATCGCATGCAGCGATTTTTTGATTGAGAAATGAGCCAATTCCTTCTGGCCCTGGAAGATGACAAACACAATAACGGCGATCGGGAACACAATTTTTAGGATATGCATCAGCCTTTTGTTCCGCAGCAAGGCTTGCGCGCGCAGCTTGATCGAATTCATCGTGTTCCTCCTCCCGGATTATAGTTTACATAATATATATTATGTTATTAGATAAGTGTGAGGCCGATCCGGTGCGGAGTATTCATCGCTCTGTTCCTTTTCCGTTATTTCCATCATGCTCGATTTGCGCTCCCTTCATTCTTATATAAGGAAGCAAACGCTCGACCGCTTCCTGCTTCTGCTTGTCGGAGACATGCGTGTAGACCGTCGTCGTCTGAATCGAGGCATGTCCAAGCATATCCTGCACGGTGCGGATATCCGCGCCGCTTCGAAGCAGCAGGGTCGCGAACGAGTGGCGCAGCTTGTGGCAGGAATAGGAGCGCCCGCGCCCCGGTGTTATGACGCCCTCTTCCGCAGCCAATCCTTCGAACGCCTGCTCCGCGATATATTGAATGTTGCGGATGGACAACCGGCGTCCCTTTTGTGAGATGAACAGCGCTTCCTCGCCCGCTCGCCACGGCGTCAACCGCTCGTCCAGGGCGAGCTGGAGCTGCTCCGCTACCGCAGCCGGAAGCGGAACGGTCCGCCATTTGCGCCCTTTCCCGAGCACCTCCAGCGTCTGCCGCTCCGGATGATAATCGCCCACATTGAGCCGGTGCACCTCCCCTACCCGCAGGCCGGCATAGGCCATCAGCATCAAAATGGCGAGATTCCGATTATAATATTTTCCCTTCGCATGCGTCAGCACCGTCTGGAGCTGCTCCGGCTCCAAATAGACGGGGGCCCGGTTCATCTCCGTCTTCGATTTCTTCACGCCGAGCGCGGGATTGACGGTTGTCCATTCCAGCTCATTCAGCGCCCGGTAGAAGCTGGTGAGCGCGCAATGCTTGCGGTTCCGGGTCGCATCGCTGACGCCGGAAGCCTTGACCTGCGCGAAAAAGGCCAGCACCTGCATCTTCGTCACTTCCTCGACGGGCTTGCCGTTCAGCGTGCGCAGGAATTGCCTCACGTCACCTATGTAATTGCGCTGCGTGTATTCGGTATACCCCGCATTGGCCATCCACAAACGGAATCCTTCCAGGGGCTCTTCATACAGCGCGGTTAGTTCATGACGGGTCAGATTCATTGCTGATCCCTACTCCTTTATCGTCATTCCGCAGCGTCCAAATAACTGCGTATAATGATTATTATACGCAGTTTCTGTTCAGAAGCGCAAACTTCGGCTGGCAAAGACAAAGGATTATGAACTTCCGGGCTCTTTTTTTCCTTTTTACGATCAACCTTTACTTTTTTTTCAATAAATCAACAATTGAACAAATAGGAATGCTGATGCGCATGCGATTGTTATCTTTTTCTAATTATTGTGACACACTAACGATATAACCCCGGTTACACACAAGGAGGTCACAATGAAAAAACTTGCGTTCGTATGTATGCTGGGAAGCGCTCTGCTCATCAGCGCCTGCGGCTCACAAGCGGCATCCGCCGAAGAAAAGGCGCCATCGGCCGATGTTAACATTATCAACGGCAAAGGCGAACAAATCGGAACGGCCAAGCTTGTCCAGATCGGAGACAAGGTGCAGATTACGCTCCAGGCCCACAGTCTGCCGCCAGGGCCCCATGGCTTTCACTTCCATGCGGCTGGCCGATGCGAAGGGCCGGATTTCAAGACCGCGGAAGCTCACTTCAATCCGAAGCACACGCACCACGGCTTCAATAATCCAAAAGGGTTCCATGCCGGCGATCTGCCGAACATCGAGGTCGGCGCAGACGGCAAGGTCCAGGTTACGCTCTCGACGACCGCCGTTACGCTTGTGCAAGGCAAGCCCAACTCGCTTATTCGTCCGGGCGGCACATCCTTGATCATTCACGAGAAAGCGGATGATTATGTTACCGATCCGGCCGGGGATTCGGGAGACCGCATCGCCTGCGGAGCCATTAATTAACGAACCCGCTTATCAGACAGACCACGAAGGCGCATCCTCAACGATGCGCCTTTCGTATCTGCCTGCCTCTCTTCTTTATCAGCCGCGATTCAGAGCCTCAGCTTGCAACCTTGCAGATCCGCACTGATCCTCACGAAATCTCTGTTTTTCTTCAGGTGGCATACCACCTTGCCAGCCGTTCTTGCTTCCAGTCGCCGGGCATAAAACTGCCGCCCCCTCGCCTCCGCCTTCATCTCACGAAGCAGCTTGAGGTACGGCGCGGAATGGGGCGCGGGGAACCACGGAATAATTTCGGCATAGAGAAGCCGGCAATCGTTCGGACACAGCCGCGACTTCATCGAATAGGCGAATGGATAAGCAGCAAGCTCGCTCCACAGCTTCTCCCATGAATTGCAAGTAATCGGATAATAGGCAAATTCGATCCACCCGTCCCGCGTCAAGGTCGTCTCCCCGTCATAGAACACGAATGCATCTCCGGGTTGAACAAGGCCGGAATACACTTTCGCCCATTCTTTTTCCCGCGACTGCTCCCGGCGAACGGCATGCCGCATGTTTGCGAAGCCTTTCATTGACATCCCCTCTGACTGTCGGATCCTTTTCCGCCAATATCCCTTTCCTACAGAGATAACAATTCAACGAACGCAAGCGGGACATTGACGAACCAGAATTACGGCTCACGATATCGGGGTGCCGTCCGATGCGGCTTTCATCTTTAGAAAATCATTCAGAATTTCTTCAGAGGGATCTTAACTCTATCGGATACGATAAGAGCATCAAGAAGAGGAGGAAGAGTGCGGCCGGACTCACTTCCCATTCTTTGAGCAGGGAATGCTTGCTTGGATGAACCCCGCTTGTTCGGGGAACCTTAGGATACATCAGACAGGTTAGGAAGGGATTGTTATGAGAGAAAAGACAACTTTGACCCCATACAGGCCATTGCTCTGGATGCTCGCCATCCCCGTGCTGAACATTTTTTACGGAATTCAGAATCGGCCCGGGCCGCGCACGTACTCGCTGTCTACCGGCTGGGATGACCGCATTCCTTTCGTACCGGCATTCATCATTCCCTATATCAGCTGGTATCCCTTTATCATTCTCACGCTGTTTTTTATGTTCCGCCGACGGCCCTCGGTCTATTATCGAACGCTGCTGGCGCTCTGTCTTGGACTTGTCCTTTGCTATTTGACCTACTTTTTCTTCCAGACCGTGGTAGCGCGTCCGGACGTTGAAGGCACGGGCTTGTTCGATACAATGGTCAAAATCATCTATTGGACGGATAGGCCGTACAACTGCTTCCCCAGCATCCATGTCCTGACGAGCTGTCTTATGTACCGAAGCTCGTTTGTGTTCCGTCCGAGGACGCGCCATTTCGTCCGCTTCACCGCCGTGGTCATTATTTTGTCCACGCTGTTTGTGAAGCAGCATGTAATAGCCGATCTATTCGCCGGCTGGTTCGTCGCCGTCTTCACCTACTGGATGGCCGGGATCATCCTCGCCTCAGCGGCGAACTACCGGGAATTACTCAAGAAAAGGAGACAAGAGCCATCATGATACACGAAAAACAGTTATTTTTGCAAAAATTCATTCATCAGCCAAAGCAAATCGGCAGCATTATTCCCAGCTCAACGCTGCTCGCGCGCACCATGACCGATGCCGTTCCGTGGGAGCAGGTGCGGTATGCGGCGGAGCTCGGCGCCGGCACGGGGGCCATTACGGATCGTATCCGGCAGGTTGCGGCTCCTTCTGCGAAGGTGTTTTTATTCGAGCAGGATCAGAGTATGCGCGAGCTGCTGGCCAGCAACTATCCCGCTTTTTTATGCTATCCGAGCGCGGAAGAGATACTGCCGCTCATCGGCAAGCATGGCGTCACTCATCTGGACTGCATTTTGAGCGGCCTGCCCTTCTTCAATTTCCCGCAGACGATGCGCGATCAGATCCTCGGCCAGATCGAAGCCTCGCTCGCTGCCGGAGGATGGTTCGTCGCCTTTCAATACTCGCTTCAGATGAAAAAGCAGCTCTCTGCGCGCTTCGAGATCGAAGATATGAAGCTCGTTCTGCTCAACCTGCCGCCTGCCTTTGTATACGTGTGCCGAGCCAAGGGAAATCTCCATGAATGCTGATCTTCTGCTGCATTGGATCGGGCACTTCGGCTATACCGCCTTGTTCTTCGCGCTATGGCTCGGCATCGTCGGAATGCCGATTCCCGACGAAGTGATCGTCATGACGGGCGGAGCCGTCTCGGGAATGAATATTCTTCTCCCGCTGCCCGCCTTCGTCCTGACCTATCTCGGCGTCGTGTCCGGCTTGTCGGTTGGATTCATGATCGGGAGAGGCATCGGCGTCCCGATTCTGGAGCGGCTGCGGCGCAGAAGCCGGTTGGAGCGTTATCTTGAGGTATCCGAGAGCTTGATGCGGAAATACGGCAGCCTCGCGATCTGCCTCAGTTATTTTCTTCCCGTCGTCCGGCATATCGTCCCGTACCTGGTCGGCGTGAACAGGATGACATACAAGCGTTACGCCCTGTATGCCTATTCGGCCGGCTTCGTATGGACCTTGCTGTTCTTCAGCATGGGGCGGGCATTGGGGAGCCGGGTGGAAGCCATCGGAGAACTGCTGTACCGATACGGCCTCTATGCCGCGGCTTTGATCATCATTGCAGGGGGCGCGTATTGGGTCGTGAGGCAGTCCCGGAACAAGAGGTTGAGTGAGCCAGGCGGTTAAAGGCTAGTGTGAGGAGCCGAACGAGAGGCGCCCGGGGTCCGCTAAAAAGCGCGTCTCGACTCGCGGCTGCATTCAGAGGCCAAGGCATCGGTTGATGGCCTTGTCGAAATGCTCCATCGTCTCCGTGCTTCGGCGGCAATACCGGCTGGTCCGATCGTCCGTGCCATGATGACGAATGACGGCAACGATTCCGCGAACTATCCAAGGTGAATCTGTTCCCGCAAACGAACCAGATCAAGCGGTTTGGCGTTCTCTTCATATCCTCGGCAGAAGTCTTCCAACCGGGTGACCGTCTCCTCTTCGCTCGCACTGCCCGCAGCCGTCGACACAAGCGCCGCAGCAGCGTAGAAATGGCGGTCGCCCAACCGCACCTCGCCGAAATCGATGATATCGATTCGTCCCTTCCGCAGAAGCAGGTTCCATGCGCCCAGATCGCCATGGATATAATCGGTAATCTTCCCGGCATAGCCGAGACACCGCTCCACCGGCTCCTCAAGCTGCCGAATGAGAGCGCCGCCGATATGCGATGCGGACATCTCTTCCCACATTCGTCCCAAATCAAAGCGATCTCTCTGCCCGGCCAGCTTCCCGGCGTCTGTCATGAGGTCGTACCTTGGACACCGATTCGATCCGTCCCAACGTCCGATCTCATAGTTGTCGGCAAGACGCCCGATCCGGGAATCATATGGATTGCACACCTCCTGATAGGGAATGCAGCCGCTTCGGTTATGCCGGCGGCAAAATGGAAATATTGAAGACAATATCAAGAAAATAGAAAGGAGACAGTATGGAAGCGGAACAAATCAGATCGGATTCATCCCAACCCCTCTTTTCTGCTTCGAGACGAAATGTCTGGTCGGGCATCCTGTTCGGTCTCGGGCTGGTCGGTTTTTTGGATGACACGGTCTTTCATCAATTATTGCATTGGCACCATTTCTATGACAAGTCCACGACCGGCATCGGGTTAATGTCGGATGGCCTGTTCCATGCCTTCAGTTGGTTCGCTACGATCGGGAGCTCGTTCATGCTGGTCGCTCTGCACCGGCAAAGAGCTTGGCAGGCAGGCTTGTGGTGGGGCGGCGTGCTGCTGGGCGGCGGCGCATTCCAACTATACGACGGAATCATCCAACACAAGCTGATGAGCCTTCACCAGATTCGGTACGTAGACAATGTATATATCTATGACTGGATCTGGAATATCATTGCGGCAGCCATGATCATCGCCGGCATCATTCTCCTTAAGCGAGCGCGCCGGACATCAGAATAGGAAGGATGGTTTCGATTGCCTTCTCATCATCATCTTGACAGCGGCTGGACGCTTGAACTGTGGGCGGCCGGCTTGTGGGCGCTCCTGGCGTTGCTGTACAGTGCGGCTGCGGTCGTATCCGGCCACAAGCATAAGCCTTGGCCGCTGTATCGTCATCAATGCTGGCATGCCGGACTCGCCTGCGCGGCTGCAGCGGTCGCCGGACCGATCGCCGAACGCGCCCATGACGATTTCACGGCGCATATGATCGGCCATTTGCTGCTGGGCATGCTGGCCCCGCTCCTGATCGCGCTCGCCTCCCCGATGCGGCTTCTCCTGAGAACGCTGCCTGTCGCCTATTCGCGCCGGATTTCCGGTATCCTGAAGACCCGCTTCATCCGACTGCTGCATGATCCGGTGGTCGCCGCCGTGCTCAATGTGGGAGGATTATGGGCGCTCTATACGACAGACATGTACTCATGGATGCAGCACAATGTCATCGTGCATGCCCTCGTTCACCTTCATCTTTTTCTCGCCGGGTACCTGTTCACCGTATCCATCGTCTATATCGATCCGATGCCGTACCGGACAAGCTTCATGTACCGCGCGATCGTGCTGGTGACCGCGATGGGCGGGCATGCCGTCTTGTCCAAGTATATGTATGCCCGTCCGCCTGCAGGCGTGCCCGCGGCGCAAGCCGAGGCAGGCAGCATGCTGATGTACTACGGCGGCGACGTGATCGAGATTATGCTCGTGTCGCTGTTCTGCTGGCAATGGTTCAAGGCATCCCGCCCCCGGATGCTGGTCCCCGAACATATCCTGTATCGGAAATAACCTCCAATGGACAACAACCGCTTCTAACCGTATGATAGAAACAAATGTTCCCGTGGAAAGGAGTGCTGTCATGGAAAAGCTGGGGACAAGCTTCGTACACCTTCATGTTCATACGGAATACAGCCTGATGGAAGCGACCTGCCGCCTGGAAGATTTGCTGCAGCGGGCGGCGGCGTGGAAGATGAATGCGCTGGCCATCACCGATAAAGGCGGAGTCAACGGGATGATTCCCTTTTGCCGGCTGGCGGCGGAATACGGCATTCATCCGATTGTCGGCTGTGAATTGCAGGTCGGCGATTCGGAAGACACACTCATTTTATTGGCCGCCACCCATCGCGGTTACGAGCATATCGTCGAGCAATTGAACGGCACTCCTTTCCATCCCCCGGCCTTTCATGGCGATATTATTGCGCTGAGCGGCGGCAGAACCGGAAGCATCCACCGCCTGCTCGCGAGCGGACGGGCGGATGAAGCTGCCAAGCAAGCTCTTCAATATATACAGTGGTTCGGCCACGGAAATTTCTTTCTGGAGGCACAGCATCACGGCCTGGCGGACGACGATGCGGCGCTCGCGCGGACCGTTATTCTGGCCCGGGACATGAAGCTTCCCTTAGCGGCCACCCATGACGTGCATTACCTTGATCCCGAAGACGCTCCTTTGCTTCACATGATCCGGGAGCGAAAAAAACAACCGAATCCGGCTGCCCCTGATACCGCCGGACCGTTTTATCTCCCTTCCCCCCTTGAAATGAAGGCGAAATTCAGCCATCTGCCGGAGGCTATAGCCAATACGGCGCGAATCGCGGAGCGGTGCCGGTTCCAGCCTGAGCTTGGAACGAACCGGATGCCAGCCTTCCGCATGCCACAAATGCGGAGCGTGGAAAGCCCTTCATGCTCTCGATCCGGTGCGGAAGAGAACGAATCCGGGAAGCTGCCGCAAAGCTCGGATGAAGCGCTGCGCCAATTATGCCTGCAAGGAATGCGGAAGCGGTTCGGTTCATCTGGCACAGCACTCGATCATCCGGTTGGTACTCATGCGCCTGAGCTTGAGCGAATGGACCAAGAGCTGGAGATCATTAAGGCGCGAGGGCTCTCCGACTATTTCCTGATCGTATGGGATATCGTACGGTATGCGCGGAGCCGGAACATTCCCGTAGGCCCGGGAAGAGGCTCGGCCGCCGGAAGCCTGGTGGCGTATCTGCTTGGCATCACCGAGGTGAATCCGCTCCTTCACGGTCTATCCTTTGAACGATTTTTGAGTCCGGATCGGGCCGATTTGCCGGATATCGACATCGACGTCTGTCAGAGAAGGCGCCACGAGCTGCTGCAATATTTGAAGGACAAATATGGGGAAGATCAAATTGCGCATCTCGGCGTATTGAACACGTTCGGCGCGCGCGGGGCGGTCCGCGAAGCGGGGACTTATTTGAACTTGCCCAAAAAACAAATCGATGTGCTGGCCAAGCTGCTCCCCTCTTTTACCGGGAGAGGCGGCATCCGCCACAGTCTGGAGACCCTGCCGGAGCTGTCCAAGCTTCCGGCAGGCAAAGAGCCGTTCAAATCGCTGTTCCAGCTTGCCGAACGGCTGGAAGGACTTCCGCACCAGCATTCCGCTCACCCGTCGGGAATTATACTCGGGGATGAACAATTGGCCCGAACCATTCCTTTGCAGCGGCGTCCGAACGGTGAACCGATGACTCCTTTTACGAAGGAAGATATCAAAGCGCTGGGCTTATTGAAAATCGATCTCCTCGGTCTGCGCAACCTGACGCTCATTCACGATACGCTCGCTTCCATTCATGAACGAACAGGCGAACAAATCGATTTGAGCGTTATCCCGCTTGACGATCCGGCTGCATTCGAGACTATCGGCAGCGGCAATACATTGGGCTGCTTTCAGCTTGAAAGCATGGGAATCCGCCGCTTGCTTCGCCGCATGCAGCCTCACAGCATCAGCCATTTAGCCGATCTGCTCGCATTGTACCGGCCTGGCGCCTGGAATGAGGGAATCGTTGATACGTATTTGCGGCGGCATCGGGGCGAAGAGAAATACAAGCTGCCGCTCCCTGAATTGGAGCCCGTTCTTGGGCCGACTTACGGCCTGATCTTGTATCAGGAGCAAGTGATGGCCATTGCGCAAGCGGTAACGGGCTGCTCCATGGGAGAAGCCGACTCGCTCCGGCGCGCCCTTTCCGCCAAATCAGTCGAAGCACTGTCCCGCCATCAGCAGCGGTTCCTCCAGGAAGCGGCAGCACGAGGCGTAACAGACAAGGAAGCTCTAGGCGTCTTCGACTTTTTGGTGCGGTTTTCCGGGTATAGCTTCAATAAAGCTCATAGCGTATCCTATGCTTATCTGGCCTACTGGACCGTTTATTTAAAAACGCATTTTCCGAAAGATTATATGGCCTCTTTATTGAGCATGGAGGGCGGGTATTACGACAAAAAAGTATATTTGCGCGAGATCTCCAAAATGGGCCTTTCCCTGCTTGGACCCGATATTAACCGGAGCGGGCTCGGGTTCCATGCGGAAGAGGAAGGAATACGCTGCGGACTTGATGCCGTTCACGGCTCGGGGCCGGAATCGGTAATCGCGCTGCTTCGTTCCCGCCACCGAAGCGGGGAATTCCGCACGTTTCCCGAATGGGTGGAGCGGATGAGAGCAAGCCGGATCAAAAGACCGGTTCTCGAAGCCTGGATCGCCGCGGGCGCCTGCGATCGTTTTGGCCTTCACCGCAGGGAGATGATCGCCGATGTGCATGAAGTCCCGCAAGCTTCCGGCATCAACGATGCAGCCGCAGCGATTCCCGATTTTACCCAAGCGGAAAAAAGAAAGATGGAAAAAGCGCTGCTTGGCTTTTCCTTGCAGCCATCTGCATCGAGAAAATGGCATGAGTTTGTAAAGCGCTTCAATATTGTTCCAATCCGGGCGCTGTCCGAATACGGCGATAACGCGCGTGTCCGCATCTGCGGAACCGTCATCCACAGTCGGCGGTATCCGACCCAATCCGGCGAATACGTGCTTATGCTCGTCCTTCAGGATGACACGGATATGATCGAGGTCGTGCTCTATCCGACAACATACAAGTCTTTTTTATACGAATTGAATCCGAAGGGCATATTATTGGAAGGCGATGTCCGGAAGCAAAACGGACAGGCGCGCGTCGTGGCGGACAAAATCAAGGCGCTTGGAGGATAATTATGCTGCTCATCGGAACGGCTGGCTACAGCTATGAAGATTGGAACGGGGTCTATTACCCGGAAGGCTTGGACAAAAAGGAACGGCTCTCTTTTTACGCGCGGGAGTTTCCGTTTACCGAGGTGAACTCATCGTTTTACGCAATGCCCAACCGGTTTATGCTCTACCATATGCGGGAGAAAACGCCCGAGCACTTCCAGTTCGTTATCAAGGCATACCGCGGAATGACACATAAACGGGAGGATAACGAACAACATTTTCACGATTTTAAGGAAGCGTTGAAGCCATTAATCGAGGTTGGCAAGCTGGGCTGCGTGCTGGCTCAGTTTCCTACCAGCTTCCGGAACCGGGATGAGAACCGGGATTATTTGAAGGAATTCAAGGAAATGATGGGCGATATTCCGGTCGTGATCGAGTTTCGGCATGAAGAATGGATCGACGAACGGATCTTCGATCTGCTGGAGGAAGAGCAATTGGGCTATGTGTGCGTGGACGAGCCGCAGTTCAAAACGCTCGTTCCGCCGATCATCAGGGCGACTGGCCCAATCGGTTATATCCGGTTCCACGGACGGAATTATAAAAAATGGTGGCATCACAAGGAGACGCATGAACGGTACGACTATTTGTACAACGAGAACGAACTTGCGGATTGGGTTCCGAATATTCGCAAGCTTGCCGAGAGAACGGAAAAGACATTCGTCAGCATGAACAACCATTACCGGGCGCAGGCGGTCATCAACGGACGGATGCTGCGCGAGATGCTGAAGGAGGAGGTCGTTCCCACATGATCACCGGAACCGCCTTGCCGGAAGAGTTGCAAGCGATCGGCAATCTGGATGCGTTGCGCGGCGTCTGTGAGCGCGTATTTGTGCCGGAGCCCGGAGAACGGCTTGTATTCGGGGAAGGACCGGAGCATGCCCGTCTCTTGCTGCTCGGGGAGGCCCCCGGAGCCAAGGAAGCCGAGACCGGCCGGCCATTCGTCGGCAACTCGGGAAGACTGCTGAATAAATATTTGCAGAAAGCGGATATTCTCCGCGAGAATGCCTATGTGACGAACGTCATCAAAGTCAGGCCGCCCGGCAACCGGAAGCCGAAAACATCGGAGGTTACCGAAGCGCTGCCGATCTTGCTGCGGCAAATCGAATTGATCGATCCGGCCATCATCGTATGCCTCGGGAGCATAGCCGTGCAGGCGCTTGTCGATCGCAAAGCGAAAATTACGGAAATACGCGGAACGTGGGCAGAGATGGACGGAGTCCGGATCATGCCCACCTATCATCCGTCCGCCGTATTTCGCGACGAACAGAAAAGAGAGCTTCTGAAGCAGGATATCTTCTCTGCCGCAGACGCCTTGAAAAAGCTGGAGCCATGACTGTTAGCAGTCTTTATGGCTCCTTCGTCTATATGAAGATAGATGGCGTTCCCCGCTAGGATGGCTGTTTCTCATCTACGTCTTCGACCTATAACCCTCATAGCGGAGATCGCCGATGTAGATATCGAGCTTCCACATCAGGGGGCTTATTCGCTTCATCAGCCATCCTCCGCTTCCCATTCTTTATGGAATTGCCGAAGGTATTCGACCATCACGAGATGCCGCTTCATGGCCAAAGCTTTGCCGCTGTCCGTATTCATGAGGTCTTTCAATCTTAACAGCTTCTCATGGAAATGATTGATGGCGGTGCCTTGGTGGCTCCGGTACTCCTCTTCCGACCGGAATGCAGCCGGGGGCTCCTCCGGCTCATGCATCCGATGGCCGGCCCAGCCGGCATAGGCGAACGCGCGCGCAATCCCGATCGCGCCCATCGCATCGAGCCGATCGGCGTCCTGCACGATCTGCCCCTCCAACGTCTTCATCGGCGAATGATGCCCGCCGCTGTAAGACAGGTCCGACACGATATCCATGACATGGGAGACCGCATCCGCGTGGGCGCCGTTCGCCACAAGCCATTCCTTCACCTTGGCGCAGCCAGCCTCCTTCGTCGGATTGAACTTGGCGTCCGCCACATCATGCAGCAGGGCGGCCAGCTCGCAGATCCAGGCATCCGCCCCCTCTTCCTTCGCGAGCCGAACGGCCATTCGCCGGACGCGATGAATATGCCACCAATCATGGCCGCTGCTGTCGGTCTTCACCTGCTCGCGCACATACGCTTCGGCGCGCGCGATCAACTCCTGGCGCGTATCCATCGCCACCCCTCCCCTCCTATGGTGCATCGGCACACATCTGTTCAGCTATACTGCGGCCAAATATCCTCCCATCCGGAAGAGGCCGGATGACGCAGCGCTTCCAGCACGACCTGCGCATCATATCCGTCCTGGAACGTAAAGTAACGGGCAGGCTTGCCTTGAATCGCACGGATCACCTGCCTTACCACCGGCAGCGTATCGGCCGAATCCTCGACCTGCACCGGCTCCAGCGGTTGACCAACCGCTCCCGTATATAGGTGATCCCAATTCTCCAGCGCAATCGTTCCCTCTGTCCCATACAGAATGAGAGAGACCCGTTCTTCTCCCGAGAATCCGGACATTCCGCTCACGTGAACCGGAATTCCGCTGTCCAGGCGCAAGGCTGCGCGGATTCCCTTCTCGCAGCGCCCGCTCTCGGCCGGCAGCTCGAGCTCGCTCTGCACATTCGTAATGCGGCCTAGCAGCTTCTGGATGACATGAATCCAGTGGACGCCGACCTCCAGCACGAAGCCGCCCTGCTGCCGTGTCCCGATCCAGGAATTATGCTGCCATGCCCGCGGCCATTGCGGGAATTGGAGGATCAGATCGAGCTTTCGGATCTCGCCGATCGCCTTTTCCGCCAGCATGTGCCTTACCCGCTCCACCGCCGGTTCATGCGGCATCGAGAAATGAATGGCATGCACGACCTCCGCCTCTCGGGCTTGCTGCAGAAGCTCCCTCGCTTCCTCTACGCTGTTCGCCAGCGGTTTCTCGCAGAAAACATGTATCTTCCTGCGCAGCGCTTCCATAACGATGTGATTATGGAACGCGGGAGGCACGGAGATGCACGCCAGATCGGCGTCCGTCTCCTCCAGCAGCGCCGCATAGTCCGAAGACCAAACCGCATGCGGCAAGCTGTCCCGATAGGTATGCCGGAATTGCTCGCGGGCCTGCTCGTTCGCTTCGCAGATGGCCGCGATCTCTACCGCTTGCGCGAATTCCGGCTGAGCCGCCAGGCGCAGCATATATTGTCCCATATGGCCCAGTCCGATGACCGCCATTCTGATTTTCTTGCTGTTCATTCTTCTCTCTCCCTGTTGCATGGTGCAATTATCTATAGCCCGGCCAGTTATATGGCTTCCCGATATGGCGAATCAGCTCGCCCGTCAGCGCCTTGTCCTGCGGCTTGCCCGGGTCGGAATTGGTCATGACGACGATCCGCTTCGCAGGCGAGGGTACGCCAGCAGCTTGCACTGGAAGCCGACTCCCCAGCCTTGGGAGACGACAAGCGGCTCTCCTTCGGCAGACGGAAGGAATACCCCCAGCCCCGCCTCTTCCGTGCAGCCGCTGCCCGCCATCATCTGCCGGGCCAGCTCCGGGTGCAGAATCGAGGCCGTGTCCCCGTTCCAGGCCGCCATCACTTCCAGAGCCAGCAGAGCGAGCTCCGTCGGCGTCGACCACAGGCCAGCGGCGGCCAGACACGGATAATACGCCCGTGAGCCCTCAACGACATGACCGTCTTGGTGATGTCCGGCCGAGGCGCTTGCTTTCGCCTTGATTTCTTCCGCGCGTCCAATTTTCGAAACATAATAATTCCAGTAAAACGTTCGCTTCAACCCTAACGGCGCCATGACGAGCCGCTCCATCGCAACGGCGAACGACTCCCCCGTCACATCCTCGATCAACTGTGCAATGACTCAGTAACCGGCATCCGAATAAGTGAATCGGCTCCCCGGCACATGTTGGAGATGTACGGTCCGAATGATACGGAGTAGAGCCCGCCAATATCTCCTTCACGGTAGGCAGCGGATCCGTCGTCCGGTAAATGCCGAAGCTCCCCGGCAGATCCGCGATCCCGGACTGATGAGCGAACAGATGACGCAGCGTGACGTTCACGTCTGACGTATACGGGCTATCCGGAAGCCGCCACGTCCGCAAATAACGGTTCGCCTCCGCATCCAGCTCCAGCACGCCCGCCTGCACTAGGCGGAGCACGCCAACCGCCGTAACCATTTTGCTCATGGAGCAGGCATGGAACAGACTGTTCGCCGTCACCTTGCGCCCCGAGCCGGCTTCCAGCTCCCCATAGCCGCCGCTCCAATCCAACCTCCCGTTACAGATCAGGGCGATGCTCACGCCCGGCACCCGGTGCTGTCTCCTCAGTGCCTCAATCCCATTGTCGTCCCTGTCGATGATGCGCTTCATGAACTCAGCTCCCATTCATCTCGGAATGCACTGCATCGCGCTCCTGACGTAATGCCTCCGACCATGCCTTCCGCAGGCATGCGCGCTATTCCCTCGGCGGGCAAGCGTTCCGCCATAAGCGCGTACTGACTTCAATTTGACGATTTCTAGCCGTCTTCATCCCAGACCTGATCCAGCTTGTCGGCATAGAAGCCAATCGCCCGGCTGTAGGCGCGAATGCCTTCATCCTCCGAAGTCTCCGCCAGCGCGGTCAACAGCAGCCGGATCGCCTCCGCATGCTCGCCGAGATTATGCAGCGTCATCGCGTAAAACACGCTAAATTCCTTGCGCTCCGGATATTGTCGCATGCCCTGTCCCAGCGTCTCCTTCGCCTCGGCGTACCGACCCAGCGTGCGGTAGGTGCTGCCCAAGCCAAGCAGGGCTCCGGCGCGGTGCTCATCGTCGAGCGGACAGCGCAGCGCCTGTTCGTAATACGGGACGGCCTCCCGTTCCCGGCCGAGGTTATCATGCGCCCAAGCGAGCTGGCATAGAATCTCCCCATTGTTCGGATCATGCCCCAGCAATCCCGCCAGCAGCGGAATCGCTTCCTCCGCCCGCTCTCAGATCGATGGCACGCTGCAGCGCATCATTCATCGGTCGTTCATCCTTTCATCCTATATCGCACGACTTGACGCGCGCTTATACATTATACCACCTTCTTCCACCCCAGTCAGGCTGTTCTACTTCCCTTTGCTTCACTCTCCCTTCGAATCAGAAGCGTTGCCGCCCTCCGTCTCTTTTGGCCAATATCCCCTTTATTTAGAAGCGTCTCCGTCCTCCGCTCCTTTTGGCCGATATCCCCTTCATTCAGAAGCGTTGCCGCCCTCCGTCTCTTTTGGCCGATATCCCCTTCATTCAGAAGCGTTACCGCCCTCCGTCTCTTTTGGCCAATATCCCCTTTATTCAGAAGCGTCTCCGTCCTCCGCTCCTTTTGGCCGATATCCCCTTCATTCAGAAGCATTGCCGCCCTCCGTCTCTTTTGGCCGATATCCCCTTCCGTCAGCTCGTTCTAATCTACCGCGGTCCTTTGACTAGGCAGTGTCCCTTTCCCCTCTAACTCGGCCATTCACTCAATCCGCTCTCATCCCGGACGGCAAGACCAAGATAAAGATACTGAGGCGCGGGGGAGGATGATACCAAGTAGCTTCGCATGAACCTGTTCTCTGCTCCCTGACCGAATGGGAGAATAGTGTAAAGTAGCTCTGAATATTACCGTTCCTGACCAAATGGGAGAATGGTGTAAAGTAGCTCTGCATGTCCGTTCCTGACCGAATGGGAGAATGGTGTAAAGTAGCTCTGCATATGTCCGTTCCTGACCGAATGGGAGAATGGTGTAAAGTAGCTCTGCATATGTCCGTTCCTGACCAAATGGGAGAATGGTGTAAAGTAGCTCTGCATATGTCCGTTCCTGACCGAATGGGAGAATGGTGTAAAGTAGCTCTGCATATGTCCGTTCCTGACCAAGTGGGAGAATGGTGTAAAGTAGCTCTGCATATGTCCGTTCCTGACCAAGTGGGAGAATGGTGTAAAGTAGCTCTACATATTTCCCTTCCTGACCGAATGGGAGAATGGTGTAAAGTAGCTCTACATTTACACGATCCTGACCGGATGGGAGATTGCACATAAGTTGTTGTACATACCACACGATCCTGACTAATTGGGAGAGTGCTGCTAAGGGAGCTCAACATCTACTCGACTCTCCTGAATGAATGGGAGAATGCGGACAACGAGCCCTACCCCTAACCTATATGTACTCCCGGGCATCAAAAAAAAAGCCCGATGCACAAGCATGCATCAGGCCGGAAGCCAAGCCGGGCCAAGTCAAGCTGGGTTCAAGCGACAGCAGCTCGCTCCTATTCCTTAATGGCGCCGATCATGACGCCTTTGACGAAATATTTTTGCAGGAACGGGTACAGCAGCAAAATGGGAACGGTGGCGACGATGATGGTCGCGTACTTGATCGTCTCCCCTATCGGCATCTTGTCGGCCGTCCCCGCTGACGTCAGCATGCTGTCCGTGCTGTTCGTTATCAGAATCTCGCGCAGCACAAGCTGCAGGGGGTATAATTCGCGATCGCGAAGGTAGATCATGGCGCCGAACCAGGAATTCCAGTGCCCCACGCCATAGAACAGAATCATGACCGCAATGACCGGCATCGAGAGCGGAAGGATGATGCGGATCATGACGGTGAAGTCGTTCGCGCCGTCCAGCTTGGCCGATTCCTCCAGGCTGTGCGGAATCGATTGGAACGCCGTCCTCATAATAATCAGGTTGAAGGCGCTGACGGCTCCCGGGATAATGAGCGCCCACAAGCTGTCCAGCATGACGAGCCCCGTCACGAGCAGGTAGCTCGGAATGAGCCCGCCGGAGAAAAACATCGTGAATACGATGAAGAACATAATCGGGTTCTTCCACATCACGTTTTGCCGGGACAGCCCATAGGCGCAAAGCGTCGTCATGAAAACGTTGAGGCAGGTGCCGACCCCGACGATGAACAAGGTGTTCATATATCCGCTCGTAATCACCGGGTTGTCGAACACGAGCCGGTACGCTTCCAGGTTCAGCCCGGAAGGATGCCAGATCAAGCCGCGCTGCTGGACGACCCATGCGGGCTCGCTGAGCGAAGCGAACAGGACGTAGATGAAGGGATACAGCGTGACGAGACATAGCAAGATAAGGAACAGAATGTTGAACATTTCAAAGATTCGTTCGCTAAGCGACATGTTGTTCACCGCATTACCTCCTTGAATCGGTACGAATCTGCGTCACCTGCCGGGCGTCACCAAAGCTTCCAGTCGCTTGTCCGGCGGCTGACCGTGTTCGCGAGAATAAGCAGCGCGAAATTGATGACGGAGTTGAACAGGCCGATCGCGGCGCTGTAGCTGTAGTTCGCTTCGAGAAGCCCTTTGCGGTATACATAGGTGCCAATGACATCGGCCGTCTCATAGGTGGAAGAGTTGTACATGAGCAATATTTTATCGGTGCTGACGGACATGATACTCCCCATCTGCAGAATAAGCAGAATGATTACGACAGGCATGATGCCCGGGATGGTAATATGGATGACCTGGCGGCATTTGGAGGCGCCGTCCACCTTCGCCGCTTCATACAGGGAAGGATCGATGTTGGAGATCGCCGCCAAATAAATAATCATCCCCCAACCAACGCCCTGCCAGATGCCGGAAAAGATATAAAGCGTCCGGAACCATCCTGGCTCCCGCAAATAAGCGACCGCCTCCACGCCGAACCAGCTCAGGATATTGTTGATCAGACCGCCCCGGGCGAGAAAATCGACCATCATCCCGACGATGACGACAATCGAGATGAAATGCGGAATGTACGTAATCGTCTGCACCGCCCGCTTGAACAGTTGATGGCGAAGCTCTTTCAGCATCAGCGCGAGGATGATCGGCGCCGGGAACGAGAAGATCAGCTCGTAGAGACTAAGCAGCAATGTGTTGCGCACGATGCGCCAGAAGAAGTGGCTGTTGAAAAATTCTTCGAAATATTTGAAGCCGACCCAAGGGCTGTCCAGGAAGCCCAAGGCCGGAGAATAATCCTTGAATGCAATCTGAATGCCGTACATCGGGCCGTAATGGAATATCGCGTAATAGGCGACGACAGGCAGCAGCATCAAATAAACATACTTATTCAGCTTGGCGTCGCGGATGACCCGCTGCAGGAAGCTCCGGTCCGCTTTTGCATCCGGACTTCGTCCCGCGCGAGCGAGGACGCGCCGCCGCTTGCTTGGGGGGGGCATGCCGATTCCTCCTTCTCTGCAACGGCTCGTGCCGGTCAATCACCCGCCCCGGCACGAACCGCCTGCTTTATCGCTTATTGAACCGATCCAGCGCGGCTTGCTGAATTTGGATCGCCTGCTCTATCCCCATCGATTGAATGGTCTCGACAAAAGCATCGAACCGGTCCAGCGGCTCGGCGCCCATGACGAATTTATTAAACATTTCCGATTTGTACGTATCGATATCCGCCATGATGGAAGCATAGGTGGAGCTCTCCTCCGACGTCCTCGTCAATGGAGGCAGCAGCTTGCTCCGGTCCGCATCGAGCCAGTTCTTCATCGCCTGCTTCTGCTCCGGCAGCTCGATATACTGCTCGATATAGCGTTTGTCCTGAACGAACGGCCCGGACCAGTTCACCGGCATATATTTGGCCATGGCTTCCGCGACCGGCAAGCCTTCCGGATTTTTCATAATCTCGTCCGTATATTTCGGATACCCGTTCTCCATCTGATAGCTGACGCCCTCAACGCCGAAGTTGAACAGGAGATGCCCTTCCTCGCCGTATTTATAATCCATCCATTTCACGATCTGCTCCGGATTCGGCGCAGTCGCCGAGACGGCGGCGCCAATGCCCGCGAACGGCGAATCGGCTTGGCCGAGCGCCTTCTTGCCCGGAACGGCGGTCGGATAAGGCGCGCCGACCAGCTCGAACTCCGGATGGGAGCCCTTCATCAGGTTCGTATACCGCCCGATGCCCGATCCATTATACGTCACGAGTGAGCCAAGCACATTGCTCGTCATCTTCGCATCCTGCAGCTTGCCGTCGGTGGTCGCGTAATCTTTGTCCAGCAATCCTTCCTTGTACCAGCGGTTGAGCATCGTCAAGGAGTCCTTATATTCGGGTTGAATCGGCCCGTACCTGATCTCGTCGCCTTCCCGGTAGAAGCCGTCGGTAATGCCGAACGCACCCACGAACGCGACATTAATATCCCGCAGCAGGAACGGGATTTCATCCTTCTTCCCGTTGCCGTTCGGATCGCCCTCCCGGAAAGCGATGAGCATCTTCTCCCATTCCTCGATCGTCGCCGGCACCTGCAGGCCGAGCTTGTCGAGCCAATCCTTCCGAATCGTCGGCCCCATGAACGTCAGCAGCTCTTCATCCGGGCGCAGGAACGGAAAGACGTAAATATTGCCTTCATCGGTCGTGACCAGCTTTTTCAGATCGGGCCGCGCTTCCAGCACCGCCTTCAGATTCGGCGCATGCTGGTCGATCAGCTCATTCAAGCGAAGAATGCGCTACTCCTTTATCGCCTGATCCGGCCCCTTCGCGACGCCGCCCCATGTGTACTCGATGACATCCGGCAGCTTGCCGGAAGCGAGCATCAGTTTGAACTGATCGGCTTCCTGCCCGGCGGGCGGATGCGGGAACGTGACCTTCGTTCCGGTCCGCTTCTCCAGCTCCTGATACGCCCCCATCTCGCTGAAGCTCTTCATCACGGTCCCGGCATTCCCGATCGGGCCCAGTACGTTAAGGAAGCGGGATACGGCACTTCACCCGCCGGCGTATCGGCCGCAGGCTCCGCCGCCTGCTCCGTCTTCCCGCTGCATCCGGCCAGCATTCCCGTCAGCATCACGAGAGACAGCAGTACAAGAATCGTTCGTCGCCATAATAATTGTTGCATGACATGACCTCCCATCGAATGTGGTATTCCATTTCGGTGATTGGCGAAAGCCTGCTTCCACTATAGCGATCCGTGCAGCGGCCGGTAAGTAAACGTTTTCGAGATTGATTAGCGGATGGTATGATTGCCGGTATCCCGTTGTTAAGATCGGTTAACCGTTCTTCCGATCGTATTGTCCCGCCAGCATCTCGCGGTATTTGCCGGGCGTGACGCCCTCGTGCTTTTTGAAGAATCGCAGGAAGCCGACGTCACTCGCATAGCCGACCCGCTGCGCGATATCCGAGCTCGTCAGCCGGCTGTCCGCCAGCAATTTCTTTGCCTCCTCGACCCGCAGCTTGGCGATATATTCGGTGATGTTGCGTCCGCCGTATTTTTTGAAGAAAGCGGAGATGTATGGCGAGGTCATCTCGAACTCATCCGCCATGGCGTTCAGGCTGAAGTTCGGATCCCGGTAATTCGCCTCGATATACGTCGTCATCTTGCGGAGCAGCCGCTCATGATAATCGCTGCGTTCTCTCCATATGTACTGGCAGAGCGTACCGTACTGCCGCATAATCCGCTCCTGCATCTCCTCCCCGGCCATGGGCCGCGCGGTCAATCCCACCGGGTCGAGCGGCGCGCCGAACACCTCCCGATCATCGACTTGAATGCTGTTCGTGATTTTCATTAATGTCGTTAACAACTCGATTGTCAAACAGCGAATCCGATCCGGAGTCACTTGCTCCCGCTGCCAATTCATCTCGAAAATATGCTGCAGCAGCTTCGCCGTCTGCTCCGCATCGCCGCTCTTGACGACGTTCATCAACTGAATCTCCGTCTCAATCGGATAGTGATAATGCGGAGATTGGCCCGCGTCAATCTGTCATACACCATCGTCGATTCCGTCCCGTGCACGATCCGGTAATCGAGCGCCATCAGCGCCTCGCTGTAGGCGGCCGCGATCCGATCGATCCCGCGGTGAATCGAGCTAACGCCGCAGGCGATGGACAGCTTGAAGCGAACCTGCGCCGTCTCCTTCAGCGGGACCAGCAGATCGTCCCGGATTGCGCTGACGGAGGCCGATGATTCCGGCACATTCAGCAGCACGGCCAGCCGATCGCGTTCCAGCTCGACGATATAGCCCCGCCCCTGCAGCAGCTCATGGCCCAGGTTCGTCAACACGAACCGGACCAGCCCCCATTCGCGTTCGGTGTCCCCCTGGATGAATTGCGAGCAATCGGCGATATCGATCAGAATGACGCCGAAGTAGTCGTTATCCAGCCGGATATCCATAAAGTCGAGCGTCTCGCTCATCCCGTGTGACAGGTCGACATGACCGCGAATAAGGCGCGACAGGAAGTTCGCCCTCAGCACGGGCGCCTGCTCGGACAACGTATGCCGCAGCTTATCCTCTTGCTCCAAGGTCCGGACGACCGATTGCTTAATCAGATCGAATTCGTCCCGGTACATCTCCGCCGATGACCGTTCCCGCTGCGCCAACACCTTCACCACGCTCTTGATCGGCTGATAGTAGCGGTAAGCCATCGCATAGGAGCCGCCAATCCCCGCCGCGAGGCAACCCGTAAGGAGAATCAACGCCCAGCGCTTGATGATGAGCACCTCCTGCAGGACCACCTTCTTCGGGATAACCGAGACGTATTCCCAGCCGTTGGTTCCCTTGACGCGCGACAGCACCATCGGTTCTCCGTCAATCCGCATTTCGTTAATGCCGCCATTCTGCCGCAGATGGCGATGAATAGCGGCAGCCGTATCGCCGTGAACCGTCGACATCAGCACCTCCCGCTTCTCGTTCAGGATCAGGAGCGAGCCGTCATTGACGCCTTCGATCTGCGTCAGCATCGCTCTAAGCTGCTGCTCGTCGATCTGAACGATCAATTGCCCTTTGATATCCGATACATACTCATAAGGAAGGGATTGAACGAAGGTGATCATGTTGGATTGGACATTCTCCCGCCTGACGGGTTCGGAAGGCAAATATTGCTTCGGATGAAGCCCCGTCAGCAGTTGATGGCGGACCCATTCGCCGCGGCGGGCGGTGTAAATGGCGAAGCGCGAGAAATAAAGAGAGGCATCCGTCTTCATATCGGGGGTCAGAATCATATCGCTCCCTTGGAAATAGACCGCAAAATCATGGATGAAGCTGCTGATGTTTTTGTATTTACTCAGCTCCTTCAAGGCGTCAATAACCTTCAATTGCTTCTCCAGCCCTTCGCTGCCGGCATTGTTCAGCAGCCATCTGACCTTGGGACTGAACGCCACCTGGGCCGTCAACTGTTCCACTTCCTTCAATCTCGAATCCGTAATCCTGATTCAACTGCTTCAGCAGGCCGGTGTTCGTTCGGATCGCGTGATTGATCATGATCTCCTCCATGCGGCAGTAAAAAACGCCTGCCACCGTCACCGACAGCAGCAGGACAACCAGATACGAGAGCAGGAGGGTCAAAAAAACGCTCCTCCTCGTCACGCTCCCCCTCCAGGCGCGGATGCTCCAGCGAGCCTTCATCCCTGTTCCTCCTTCCCTCTTCTTCAAAAAATTTGATGGCTTAACTATAATCAATGAGAAGAAGACGCGCTATTTTCAATCTGGTAAAATAACAGATACTTATCGCATTCCAAGGAAATGAGTGAAGGCCATGCTGACATCATTAGAACATATCCGCATGTACAGGGAAGGACGCTGCGGCCCGGCGCTGCTCGGGGACAATCGCTGGCTGCAAAATATCGTTACGGCCGAGGAGCGCATCGTCAATCTGGAGCGGATCCAGTCGCTGCAGCAGCTTGCCAACTCCAATCCAGTGCTGGATTACGTGGAGCGCACCTTGCAGGTGCTGGATGAACTGCCGCTGTCGTTGTGGATTAAGGAGACGATCGAAGAGGTACTGAAATGGTCGGAAACGGCCAAGGGCGGGAGCGTCCGCCAACGTATCGCCTGGCAGGAGCAGGGCATCTCCTTGGTCCGCTTATCCGATGCCCTGCTCCTTGGCATAATTGCCCCAATGCGGACGGCTTCCGTCGGCATCGGTGAACGGGTACCGCTCCGACAGGCCCCATGTGCTGAGGCTCTTTCCCGACAGGTCGAGCTTGTCCGGATCGGCGGCCAGCGCGGCAATCGCCCGGCCGATATAGACCGGCGTCTCTGACATCAGAAAATGCGGCTCCTTCTTCCCTGCCTCTCTCCAATTCTCCTCCGTCACGCCGAAATGATCCAGCATCTCCTCGGAACGAAGGAAGCCCGGCGTAACCGCGACGGCGGTTACCCCATGCGGACGCAGATCCTCCGCCATCGCGGCGGCGAGATGGATCGCGGATATTTTGGCCAGGCTGTAATACAGATTGCCGCGGTAGCGATAATCGATGCCATCCGTAATCTCAATGATGATGCCCTGCCGCCGGGCCGCCATGAGCGGCGCCCCGTAATAGCTCGTCATCATATGGGAATAGACGGCCTGGTTCTGCATCCGCAGCCCGTTGGCCAGCGAATGCTCCCAGAACGCGGCTCCCCACTGAGTCAGCGATTCGCCTCCCCATACGTCGTTCACCAATATATCCAACTGACCGTCCTGCTCTGCCCGAATCCGCTCGAACAGCGCCTTCACTTCCTCCTCGACCGTATGATCGACACGTACCGGAATGCCCTTGCCTCCATGGGCCGTCACCAGCTCCGCCGTCTCCTCGATCGTCTCGCTCCGGCCCATGTCGGACTGCCGGCCGCGGACCGAACGCCCCGTGCAGTATACGGTGGCTCCGGCCTCTCCCAGCATCGTGGCGATTCCTCTGCCCGCTCCCCGCGTCGCTCCCGCTACAACGGCCACCTTGCCATGCAATGGCTTCATTCCTCATCATCCTCTCTGAATTGTTGACTACGAACCTATTGTATCCGACCCTATATGACATCTATTGTCATATTGATATGATATGATGAGATTTGATGAGCACGCTGCAAATGAAATGATTTAGAAATAGATTACACGGGACGGGAAAGAGGATGATTGGATGCGCGCGGATCGGCTGTTATCTATTGTGCTGCTGCTGCAGAATCATGGCAAATTGACATCGAAGGAGCTGGCCCGGCGGCTGGAGGTATCCGAGCGGACCATTATGCGCGACATGGATGCCCTCAGCGCCGCCGGCATTCCGGTGTACGCGGATCGCGGTTCGAATGGCGGCTGGATGCTGGCGGAAGGATACCGCACGACATTGACGGGGATGAAGGCGACGGAGCTTCTGTCGCTGCTGCTGATCCCCTCCTCCCTGCTCGATGATCTCGGTCTGCGGGAAGAGGGAGACAGCGCCCTGCGGAAGCTGCTTGCCTCCACGTCCGCCGAGCAGCGGAGGGATGCGGAGATTGCTAGGGAACGCCTCCATATCGACGGGGCCGGTTGGCATGAGTCGACGTCGGACTCGTCGCCCTTTCTGCCCCTGCTGCAGGAGGCCGTATGGGAAGAGCGGGCGGTTCGCGTGGAATACGAGCGCGAGGACGGCGTCGTGACCCGGACGCTTCATCCGCTCGGGCTCGTGGCGAAGCGCAATGTGTGGTATGTCGTCGCGGAGACCGGCGATGCCGCGCTGCGCACGTACCGCTTGTCCCGGCTGAAGCATGCCGAGCTGCTGGACGAGACCTTCGCGCGTCCCGCCGGCTTCGACCTCGCGTCCTACTGGGCGCAATCGACGGCCCAGTTCACCGCGAGCCTGCCGCGCTACCCGGCGCATATACGGCTGCGCGACGACGTGTTGGCGCGCTTGTCCCAGGACCGGCACGTCCGTGTCGGTCCGGTCCGGGCGGCAGGCGGCGGGTGGTCCGAGGCCGAGGTCGAATTCCATACGCTGGAATCGGCCGCCGAGACGCTTCTCCGCTTCGGGCCGCGGATAGAGGCAATGGCGCCGGGCGAGCTGCGCGCCGCGGTCATCGCGGAAGCGAAGGCGCTGCTGGCGCAGTACGGCGAGGAGCAGGCCTGAGGCCGCTTTGCGGGGCGGGCTGCACTTTTTTCTTCGTTCGTATAGGTTCCCGTGTTAATTATCGATATACTGGAATCAATTCCTTTGCCGGAGGTGCATGTATCATGCCGCAAGATTCGATGGAGAGCGTGGGAGCGCATTATTTACGGGTCGTCATTGACAAATTCAAGAGCCTGAAAGCGGATGCCGAACGGGCGATGGCTCAGCTTCAGGAGCAGGATATCCATTGGGCGATGAACACGAGGACTCGAACAGCGTCGCCGTTATCGTCCAGCATATGAGCGGCAATATGATATCACGCTGGACCGATTTTCTGACAAGCGACGGCGAGAAGCCGAACCGCAACCGCGACGATGAATTCATCGATTCGATTCGTTCCAAGGACGATCTGCTGCGCGTATGGAATCAGGGCTGGGACGTATTTCTGCATACGCTTCGCTCCCTGACGGCGGACGATCTGTTGGCGACGATCACCATCCGGAACGAGCCTCATACCGTTCTCGAAGCGATCGAGCGCCAGATGTCGCATTATTCGTATCACGTCGGCCAGATTGTCTATGTCGCGAAGCAGATTCGCTCCGAGGAATGGAGCACATTATCGATTCCCCGCAAAAAATAAGGCTCCGTCACAGGGCAGGTCGGCCACAAGACCTGCCCTTAGCTGTGGCGAGGAAGGAGTCGCATCACAAGCCGTCTTCCGGGGCGTCCCCGAATCGGAGAACTTCCGTAATCGCCCCAACTACCGCGGCCTGGCATATCGCCCGATCATGTCCGCCAGCTTCTCTGTCGTGCCGATCGCATCGTGCGAGTGCGAATCCATCCGGGCACGTACTCCTCCCGCTTGTCCGCCAGGGTGTGAACCATGCGCAAGAAGCCGTCCGACGACACGTCCGCATCGTCCAGCACCTCGGCAAAGCCTCTGTCCGCGAACGATCTGGCGTTCAGGATCTGATCTCCGCGGCTGGACCCCTTCGGAAGCGGAATCAGCAGCATCGGCTTGCGCAGCGACAGGAATTCAAAAATCGCGTTCGATCCGGCCCGCGAGATGACGATATCGGACATCGCCATCAGATGCGGCAGCTCGTCATGGACGAATTCGAATTGCTTATAGCCCGGAAGCTGCAGAGCTTCGTCCACCTGGCCCGCGCCGCAAATATGCACGATCCGGAAGGTGGCGAGCAAAGAACGCAGGTTGCCCCGGATCGCCTCGTTAATGCTTTTGGCGCCCAAGCTGCCGCCCATGACGAGCAGGACCTTCTTCCCCGCCGGGAATCCGCAATGCAGCCGCCCGCGGGCGGCATCCCCCTGCCGCAGCTCCTCGCGGACGATTGCGCCGACGTCTTCCGCTTTGCCGCTGCGGTTATGCTGAAGCGACTCCGGGAACGTGGCGCAGATCCGGGTTGCGAACGGAATGGCGATACGGTTCGCCAGCCTTTTAAGACCTTGAACGGATCCTTCACATTGTTCCAATCCGCATAGCGCCTTAGCTTCCCGGTCGAGATGCCATGATAGGTCACTTCGGAAAAAGTTGACATCATCTTGCGCTCGATTCCTTCATACGAACCGATATAGTGGATATCCCAATTCCGCTCCAGCAGCTTCGGAATCAAGGCGGCATTGACGCTAACGTGCCCTGCTGAGCCTCCTCCGGTCAGGACGATCTTTTTCTTCTTCATCGGCTTCCCCCATCCCGCGCCCTGTTATCCGGTCATAGATGCGCTGCTGAATGGCTTCAGACATGCGAACTTCCTTATGTAACTTAAAGTAGATACGAATGCCTGCCAACCATCACGGAAACATAGGTTAACATAATATATATTATGATAACTACAAAACCCGATCTCGCCGGATCATGTCCCTCATAAAGAGGAATAGCGCGGTGTGACTTACTCGTTATTGGCCTCATTGTATTCTACCGCTCCCCGCAAAGGTAAATACAATCGAATACAGGCAGCCGTACCGTGAAGGTGAAGTGTCCATGCTCATGCCGAAGCGTAATCGTCCCGCCATGCAGCTCCACGATGTTTTTCGCAATGGACAGCCCCAGTCCGGAGCCGGATTGAATCGCATGCGCCGTGCGGAAATCATCGGCCTTGTAGAAGCGTTCAAACAGATGCTTCTCCTGCTCCGCCGTAATCGGCTTGCCCTCGTTCTCGATCGCAACCCTCTCAAATGGCCGTTCCCGGATTGGAACGAAACATAGATATCGCCCGGCTGATCGAAAATTTCAAGGCGTTCAGCAGCAGATTGTCGAGGGCCCGGATAATCTTCTCGCTGTCCACTTGAATTAGGGCAGATGCCGGTTCGAGCTGCCAATTCATGTGCACCCCGTACTCCTGGGCAATCGGCTCGAATTCCACGAGCATCTGTTCCAGCAGCTCCCGCAGATCGATCTGCTCCTTCTGGAGCTTCACGGCCTAAACCTTATTTTCGAAGCAGTATGCTCTTCTTCAGCAGCAAATCCTCGAAGACAGGCCGCTGAACGGTGCTGATCTGCGAGGTGTCGATCTGCTCCAGACGCTTGAATTCCAGCGCCGCCGATTCCCCCGCCTCGTCCCGAAAGCGGAGCGTCTTGCCGTCTTCCTCCAGCTTCCCTTCCAGATTCACCGCCGCATTGAACAGGAACATGACGAACACGACTTCATTGCCGTCCGGGTATGTATAATGCATCCGTTCGCCGCTATAGATCGAGTACAGCTCATACTGCTCGACTACAAGTCCGGTCTCTTCGTAGACTTCCCGAATCATGGTGTCCTCGATCGCTTCTCCCGGCTCCATGCCGCCACCAGGCAGCCCCCAGTTGCCGTAATCCGATCGTTTCTGCAGCAGAACTCTGCCGGCACGATCGCGGATGATCGCTCCCGCGGTCACGATGATTTTGCTTTTTGCCACATTTTCCACCCTTTATCTTTATATATTTTGGCGTTGCGCAGCGCATGCGGCAAGCCGTTGCATATCGATGCCTGCAAGCGCTCCACCCTGTCGGCATCAAGCCGCGCCTATGAATTAATCACATTTATGATTAATGCCATTAATTATATTATACCGCCTATTTTCCGCACCGCATCGATAAATTGCTTCATCTCTTCATCCGTTCCGATTGATACTCTCAAGTAGTTGTCGATTCTAGGCTGAGCGAAGTACCGGACTAATATGCCATGCTCGCGCAGCTCCTCGAACAGCCGCTTCGCCGGAATCTCGGGATGGGTCATCATGACGAAGTTCGCCTTCGATTCAATAACGGAGCACCCCAATTCTTCAAGCTGCTTGACCGTCCATTCCCGCGTCCGGATGACGTTCCGGCAAGTCTCCCGGAAGTAATTCTCATCCTTCAGCGCCGCCGCCGCGCCCGCGAGCGACAACCGGTCCAGCGTATAGGAGTTGAACGAATTTTTGACGCGCTCCAAGCCTTCGATCAAGTCATAGGGGGCAAGCCTCTTGGTCAGATCGCTCCAATATTTGCTCATGCTCTCTTCTCTCTCCTTACCTCGTCAAATCTGCCAACGAGATAATCGCATCGCACCGTGACACGAGCCGCATTTCATCTGTGAATAAATTAATTAATGTGATTAAACATATCTGCCGTACCTCAACTTCCTTCAATGACAGGCGGCGATTCCATCCGCACGGTCCGAATCAACGTCCCTCCCGCCCGATGTCATGCGAATAGGTCTCTTCCTGAATAGACGATCGGCCCGGATCCAACAAAGTGAGGAACTGTTCATAGAGCACGTCCAGTTCCGGATCCCGATACAGATCCCCAGCGGCATCCCGGTAAGCTTGTTCGCTTGGAAAGATCTGAATCTCTATCCATAGGCCGGGTTCATCGGCGCTGGGAGCATAATGCAGCGCATAGTCGATATGTGCCCGGTATACAGCATCGGCACGCGCCATGAGTTGATGATAGGCTTGCGTCCGCGACGCATCGATGTAGTAGCGGAAAATTTTGTAATACAATGTTATCCCTCCCGAGTCCGCATTTTTGATTCGAGATCGGCCGCATCCCAAAAAATGCCGTTCGAGCATGTTCTCGCCTTCCCCACTTTTTCCCTGTCTTCATCATAGAGTAGTAGACGCCGCTCCGCAATCCCGGATTATGAGACATTGGGAGCAGGACGAACGGAGCAAGAAGACGCACAAAGCCAGAGAGCTTGATGCCCTCTGGCTTATCTTTTTCCAGCTTGATATCGGACCAAAGTTGCAAACCCAGTTCTACCGGGATTCAGCAACCGCTTCGGGACGCACATAACGCGAGAGCAGCCCGTGCTTCGGCGAGCCGATAAAGCTAATCATGAATACAATGCCGGTGGCGAAGGCCATCGAACCGGAAATCGACGTGTCCAGCCATACCGCAACGTAGTAGCCTCCGACGGCGGAGAGAATGCCGAAGGCAGAGCTTAGAACGAGCATGACGGACAAGCGGTCGGTCCACAAATATGCGGCCGCCGCCGGCGTAATCAGCATGGCGACAACCATAATCGCTCCGACCGCATCGAATGAGGCGACGGTCGTCACCGAGACGAGCCCCATGAACACATAGTGCATGAGCGCTACCGGGATTCCGATGCTTGCGGCCAGTGCCGGATCGAAGGTCGTAATTTTCCACTCTTTATAGAATGCCAATATCGCAATCAGCACAACGAGCAGCACGATGCCGAGAATCACCGTCGCTTCCGGGACGGTCCCGATCCCGGGGAGGTCGACCGTGTTCCACGGCACGAACGTAATCTCCCCCATCAGCGCATGCTTCACATCCAGGTGGGCATTGCCGACCTGCGTCGCAATCAGGATGACGCCAATCGCGAACAGCGTGGTGAAGACGACGCCGATCGAGGCGTCCTGCTGCACGCCCCGCGAATGGAACCACTGCACCAGCACGGCGGTCAGCAGTCCGGCAATAATCGCGCCGATCAGCATATGAATGCCGCTCAGTTCCCGCGTAATGAGAAAAGCCGTTACGATGCCAAGAAGGACGGTATGACTGATGGCATCCGCCATCATCGCCATCCGGCGCAAAATGAGAAAGACGCCGACCAATCCGCAAGACATGCCGACCAAGGAGGCGGTCAATAATATCCACGCTGTATAGCTCATGCTAACTCCCCTCCTCGAGCACGTGCCTTACTGTCTTGCCCCGACCAGGAGCGGGTAAGCAGCTTCTTCTGGGCACGCAGCTGCAGCGATTTGATGAGCAGCCCTTTTTGGGCACCGAACACTAACGATACGATGAACAGCGATGAGGACGCGACGACGATGAACGGTCCGGTTGGCCATCCCTTGCCGAGCGTGCTGATGAATGTTCCGAAGAGGCCGGAGCCGCCTCCGAAGAGAGCCGACAGGATCATCATCCACTTGAAGGAATGCGTCCAGTAGCGCGCGCTGACCGAAGGAATGATAAGCAGCGCGGCCATCAGAATTACGCCGACGGCCTGAATGCCGATGACGATAACAAGCACGAGCACGGTCAAATATACGGCATTCATCAGCCTGCCGGACAATCCCAATCCCGCGGCAAAATCCGCATCGAACAGGAACAGCTTCCATTCCTTGAAGGCAATGATGACGACCAGCATGACGAGCAGAGCGACGCCGAGCATCGTGTACACGTCTTTGCGGACCATCGACGCCGCTTGACCGAATATGAAATTGTCCAGCCCGCTCTGGTTGCCGCCCCCGGTCCGATTGACGATGGTGAGAAGCATGATGCCGAATCCGAAAAATACGGACAGGATCATGCCCATCGCCGTGTCCTCCTTCACGCGGCTGGAGGAGCGGATCCATTGAATCAGGCTCGCCCCCAGCAGCGCGCTGACGGCCGCCCCGGCGATCATGACCGGCAAATTTTTGCTTCCCATAATCGCGAATCCGATGACGACTCCGGGCAGCGCCGCATGGGACAACGCATCGCTCATCAGGCTCTGCCGCTTCCAATAGGCAAGGCATCCGATCATCCCCGACGCCATGCCGAGAATCAGCGTGCTGAACAGCACCCACTGCGCGTTCGGAGACAACAATGCGTTCATCATGCCTATGCCTCCTTCATCCAGCGCAGCGCTCCGCCATAGGCGAGGTGCAAGTTTTCCCGGGTAAAGACCTTCGCGGTCTTGCCGTGCGCGACTACGGTCCGGTTCAGCAGCAGGACATGGTCGAAATAGTCTTCTACCGTCTGCAAGTCATGATGCACGACCATAACGGTCTTGCCGGACAGCTTCAGTTCCTTAAGCGTCGTCATAATCGCCGTCTCCGTCGCGGCGTCGACGCCGGCCAGCGGCTCATCCATGAAGTACAGATCCGCATCCTGCACCAGCGCCCGCGCGAGGAACACCCGCTGCTGCTGGCCGCCGGACAATTGACTGATTTGGCGTTCCGCATAATCGGCCATTCCCATTTTCGCCAAAGATTCCATCGCCAGCTCCCGGTGGCGGCGGCCCGGCCATCGGAGCCATCCGATCCGTCCGTACAAGCCCATCAGCACCACATCCAGCGCATTGGTCGGGAAATCCCAGTCCACCGACCCGCGCTGCGGCACATAGCCCACTCGCGTCTTGATCCTCGCCAAGGTCGATCCGAAGAAGGAGACGTTGCCGGACAGCTTGGGATGCAGTTCCAGCATCACCTTGAGCAGGGTCGACTTCCCCGCTCCGTTCGGGCCGACAATTCCCGTCAGCGAGCCTGGATTCACTTCAAAGTCGACATCGTGAAGCACTTTATTTTTCCGGTAAGATGCCGTTACGCCCTGCACGTTGAGTACGGACATATTACTCACCTCTCTCCGTCAATGCATGATAGATCGTCTCTACATTGTGGCGGTACATTCCGATATATGTACCTTCCGGCGTGCCCGCATCGCCCATTGCGTCCGAGAACAGCTCGCCGCCGAGCTTGACCTTGAGCCCCTGGCTAGCCGCTCCTTCGATCACGGCTTTGATTGAGCTCTGGTTGATGCTGCTCTCGACGAAGACGGCAGGAATCTGATATTGCAGCAAAATCGCAATCGTATCGTCGATATCGGAGATGCCGATCTCGTCCTCCGTGCTGAGGCCCTGAAGACCGACCACTTCCACGTCATGCATGCGCCCGAAGTAGCCGAACGCGTCATGCGCCGTGACGAGGACGCGCTTCTCCTTCGGGATGAGCGCCAGCTTGCTCTTCGATTCCTCCTGAAGCGCATCCAGCTGCTCGAAATACTTCGCCTTGTTCGCTTCGAAATAATCGGCATTATCCGGCGAATATTTCTTCAGTTCCTCCGTCGCCGCCCCGAGCGCCAATTTCCACAGCTCAATATCGAACCAGACATGCGGATCAATCGCCCCCGCTTCGTCCTTCAACAAGCGTTCGGCTGGAATCGCTTCCGCCACGGCCCGTACAGGCCTCTTTTTCCCGATTTGCTCGAAAACCTCTCCCATATTTCCTTCCAGATTCAGCCCGCTGTACAGCACGATATCGCCGCTCTCCAGCTTGTGAATATCTCCCTGAGTCGCATTATACAAATGCGGATCAACCCCTGGGCCCATCAGGCTTTGCACGTTCACCCGATCCCCGCCGATAACTGAGACGGGCTCCGCAATCTGTGCGATGGTCGTTACGATGTTGATTTTTCCTTCTTTTGCCGCTTCTGACGGCTTATCCGATCCGGAAGAGCATGCCGACAACATCATCGCCAGCGCCAGGATCATGACCCCCATTAGCCTCGTTCGCGAGTAGGTAACAAATTGTTTCACTTCCCATTCCTCCTCAATGATTTCATGCAGCACTGGTGCAATGATATGCATAAGAGCAATTATATTTCCCTGATGCAACTTTAATGCTAAGTATAAAATTAGTTTCCCATGGTTTATTTGTCAAGAGCCCAATTTTCCAGTTTTGCTGCTGTTTTCTGCTTTCTTCTACTGGCATCCATGTTTATTTTCACGAAGAACCCTTATCTTACAGGCACTTTTCCGCGTAACCAGCAGTTCATAACTTTCCTTTGTCCAACTTATTTTGATAAAAATAATTATTTTTCTCACTGCCTACACATCGATTCGTCCCCATATTCCGTGACAGATGTATGCATCGATTCTGCTTCATCCACGCTCCCACAACGGCAAAAAGCCTTCATTCCCGTAAATGAAGGCCACAATAGCGAAATGCCTATTTTGTTATGAAATATACGATGGTTACCACCAAAAACGGAATCGAGCTTACGAACGCGATCCCAAGACCATTGAGTACGGGCGCGCAGTTCTTCTGTTGGGCTGGAGTGGAAGTTGGCTCGCGACCGGTCCCCGCTTACCAGCGTTCCGGATAAAATTGCCGCCAGAACCAGCAGAATTCCCCCTGGCCACGCATTCGCTTCCGCTGCCAGCTCCCAGCCTCCCTTCGCATACGCCAGTGCCGTAACTAGCAGACTGATGATACATGACAATCCGAAATATTTCATTTCCGCATCGCTCCTCTGCCTTGATGCTGCCGCCTATCTGTCCCGGCTAGATTCATCGTTTCTAGTTCATACGCAACGGAGCGGATTCGGTTCGACCTATATTTATAGCAGCCAGGTCAGGACATGAAAATCGATTCGCGGCCCGGGAAATGCTGCTTCAGCGTTCCGTTCGTTAATGATGTCGGGATGTCTCCGAGATAACCGAATATGAGCAGCTCCCGCAGCATCGGCGACGTGTTCCAATCATTCGAACGGTTGATGATCGGAAGCATTTCCTCAAGCTCAACTGGCTCGGGATTCAATGTTTTAGTTGGGCCCGGCTGCCGAACGATCGTAATTCCGTCCGCCGCCGCGGTATAGGTGAACGTCTCCCTATCGTCCGCGGCAACGAATGATTGATGCAGCGGATAGGCTTGAAACAAAGGTGCGCCATAGCCGAGATCAACATAGTACGGCTGATCCAGATCCACGCGCAAGCAGAGATGCCCCGGATCCATGTACAGATAATGCGCGCTGTAGCCCAACTGCCGCAGCAGCCAGCGGAAGCCGATGGCTATCGTCCAGCAGGTGCCGCCATACCCCTGTGTCACCATGCGATTGATATAGATATCGATAGGAGGAATGAACTGCTTCCTCGATGCCCCAATCTCGTAATCTATGATCTTGGTCAAATTCTCCCATCGCACCTTCCGCTGGAACCGCTCGATCAGCTTGTTCAGCAGAGCCAAATCCACCTCGCCCCGCGGAACCTCCACATAAGCCAAAAACCGCTCAACGAGCGCTGCCGCTTCCATTAGCTCTCCCCCTTCCATTTTTGATCGTCGATCCGACACGGCTATGATCGTCGATCAGACCTTACAATGATCGTCCCTCCAAATCTGCGCTGAACAGGCTATATCCGCATTCGTCACTTCTCCTATACAATATCCCATTTTCGCCCTCCTGGCAAAAAAAGACTCTTCTATCCCGTACGAGGGATAAAAGAGCCTGGATACGAGCAGGTCATTCATACCGGACCGAGCCTAAATAAGCGAAGGACAACCGTTCATTCGCGGCATGTCTCACTTGACCGTGATACGCGAAATTATACAGCAGAATAACCGATTCCGCTCCTCCGGGAACGGTTCAGGGTGAAGCTGCATGAACCGCGGAATCACTTCCTCCTCATAGGAACAGCCTGCCAGCAGATCTGCCATCGCGACGCCGGGCCTATCCGCGAGATACGCTTCCCGGAAATCGTCGTCGAAATAAAAGATGCAAAAATCAGCGGCGAACGGAGGCTCGATGCCGTCTCCGTCCTCCGTGTATGTATACGTCAAGTAACGGTCCAGTTCTTCTTCCGATTCGCATCCCCCCAAACCAGAGGGACACGATGCCGGGCTGCTCCCAAGCTTCCTCTTCGTTCATGCTTCTTCTCCCCCTCTTCCCCTACCGAATCAGGGCGGAGTTCCCTATCCGCCCTGCCTTCATCACAGTTCCACAAGCCGTCTCTGGTACTTCTGGATATCGCCCGCCCCCATGAAGACAAGCACCGAATCCTCATAGGATCCCAGTTGGCCGATGGAGCTCTCGGACAGAAGCTGCGCATGCGGAATCCGATCGCGCAGATTTTCAATCGATACGCTTCCTGCCCGCTCGCGCGCCGAGCCGAAAATCGGACAGAGGAAGACATCGTCCGCGGCGATCAGCGATGCGGCGAAGTCATCGATCAACCGTTCCAGGCGGGTGAAGGTATGCGGCTGGAACACGCTGACGATGCGCCGATCCGGATACTTGCTGCGCGCCGCATCCAGCGTCGCCCGAATCTCGGACGGGTGGTGGGCGTAATCGTCGATGACGATATTGCTCTTCCATCCCGTTTCCGTGAAACGACGCTTCACACCGCCAAAGGAAGCGACGCGCTGGCGAATCGCCGTTATGTCCAGCCCGAGCACGAGCCCGACGCCGATGACGGCGAGCGTATTCAGCACGTTATGGCGCCCATAGACCGGAATCGTGAACCGATCCAGCTTGGCCCCCTGCCAGATAACATCGAAGCTGACGCCTTCGCCATGCACGGAGATGGAATCAGCTCTTAATTCATTATGAACTCCGAACCCGTAATAGAGGATGGGCTTCGCGGACTGAAGCAGGCGCACCTGCTCGTCATCTCCGCACGCGACGATCTGCTTGCCGACGGTCGCGGTCATCTGCTCGAAGGCATGTCTCACATCGTCTACCCCCCGGAAGTAATCCGGATGATCAAAATCAATATTCGTAATTATCGCAATATCCGGCTTATAGGCCAGAAAATGCCGCTTATATTCGCAGCTCTCGAAGACGAAAAATCTGGCGTCGGCCGTACCGGACCCGGTCCCGTCCCCGATCAGGCTGCAGGTCGGCCAGGAGGAGCCGAGCGCATGCACCAGCATCCCCGTCGTCGTTGTCTTGCCATGCGATCCGGTGATCGCGATGCTTGTATAGTCCTTCATCCAATCCGCCAAGAAATGGTGGTACCGCTGGATGGTCAACCCCTGTCTTCGGCATTGCTCCAAGCTCGAATGCGCATCATCGAAGACATTCGATGCAATGACGATCATTTCGTTCGCGAGCGGCGCCTCACCGAAAGCGTATATTGGGATATTCCGTGCCTCCAAAGGGGTCTGTGTAAAGATCGCCTCCTCGACATCTTCCCCTTGAACCCGATGTCCAAGATCATGCAGCAATTGTGCTAACGCACTCATTCCGCTTCCTTTTATCCCAATAAAATGATAGCTGCCCATTGTGACCTCCCTATAACGATTACACGCTGTTGTACAGTATATGTATTTATATAAAATATGCGCTTGCCTACGTGTGCGCATACAGACATTATACGTAATTGCGCTCCCGTTTCCAATGTATTCCCTTCATTTTCCAACAATAGGCAAAAAAACACCGGCATGATGCCGGTGCCCGCGATAGTTGACTATTCGCATTCTTTTTTACTTCTCTGAGTTGCTTGAGGATGCTGAAATAATTGATTTCGCGATCTTGATCAATTGTTCCTTCCCGATGCCGCTGCCTTTGGTTACGTCGATCCAAAAGTCGACTTTACCGTCGCCGCTTAGCCACTCCAGGCGATATCCATCCCATTCTTTTGGTCGAGATAAGTCACATAAAGCGCCTGGATTCCGTCGATTTCGATTTTCTCCTCGCTTGATCCTTTTGCCTTCAGTCGGGTGATAAAACCTTCGGGCATCTCTTCGTGGGATTTCGCCTACAGTCCTTCTTGCAAAAGCGTATGGGGGCTTTTCGTGAAAATTTTGATGGGTGTGCACAAGTCCTTCCACAAAATGAATACTGTCCGTCAGATCTTCCGGAAGCACGCTCTCGTCCCTTCATCGGACAAGAGCCGCTCACTTCTTCTCGGCTTCCCGCTTCGCCTTGTCGGCCTCCGGGCTTGCTTGAGGGCCGCTTCGCCCTCTCGCTGAATGGCGGCCGCCGCTTCCTCAAGCAGGCTTGCCGTTCTCGACCATCTCCTCGCCTGCTGTGCGAGAAGCTGCCCTTGCCATTTCAGGGCCATTGACGTACTTGATGAATTCCCACGCCGCCCGCTTGTTCGGGAATCTGCCGCGATTCCGAAAATGTCAGGCATGCTTGTATGCGGAGTCTCATCGGGAAAAGACGGATCGATGGGCACGGTGACCATCCCCCAATCGAATGCCGACGATTCCTTATCATTGGCGAACATGTAGCGGAACTCGTTCTGGAACCAGGAGGAGGCCATAACCATTGCGGCCTTCCCGCTAAAAAACAATTCTCCCTGCTCCAAAGCAATGGGCCCTTCTCCTTCAGGCTCCAGCGGCATCGTATAAGCCGCCTTGCTTCGGATAGCGTGCATCCGGCATGTGCTTCTTGACAAAATGAAGCACTGCTTCCTGATAGGAAATGCCTTTGGCCTCCTTCCCTTCGTATATGTCCCGGGTACTTACGACCTCGATCTTGATATTGGGATACTTTACAAGAAATTGATTCCCGTAATCGTTATAAAAGGCTTCTTCGCTGTCGTACATTATTTTTATTTTTCCGCTGCCGTCTTTGCCCAACTCCTCGAGTACTGGCTTCTCCGCCAGGCAACCGCCCAGCAGAGATATAAGAACAAGCATCACGATGGCCAGCTTCCCGCGTCTCATCAACCGTCATCCTCTTTATTTGGAGACTCGAAATCAATTTGTGTTTCTGCATTTCTAGTCATTATTTTCTAGAATAGATGAAGCTGCCTATTTTTTCGCCTTTGCGGCAATGATGGTTTCTGCGACCGCACTCATCTCTTCTTTGCTGACGGAACCGCTTCCGAACGAAGTGATCCGGAACTTGACCGTACCGTCGCCGCTGTTCCACTCCAGACGATCGGCTCCCTTTTTCTTATCCGCATATGTCACATATATCGCCTCGGTTCCGCCGATTTCGAGCTTTTCCCGATTTACTCCTTTTTCAGGCAATAGGGTAACCCCCTCGGGCAGCTCTTCAATATATTCCGCGATAATCTTTAGATAGTTTTTATCCTTTTCGTAGGTCAATTCAGAGCGATTGGACGTATCCCACTCCAACTTCTTGAAGTAATAGAGTTCTCCCTTCTCTGCGGCCTCCGCTTTAAGTTGTTGCTGAAGCTGTTTATATTCCTTGCTACTAATAAATCGAGGGTATTGAGAGTGAACCGTCCCGAACTTGAACCGGTAGCCGTCCGGCAGACCGCCTGGTTCCGGGATAGCCGGGCCCTCGTATTGAGCTTGCTTCTTCGTAAATTCTTTGTACGTTTTCAGCTTGAACATGCCTTCATAAAACATCACCAGTCCGTCGGAAGGATCATAGAGCGCCAGCAATTCCTCGTCCTTTTTGTTCTTATACATCCATTGGAGCGCTTCAGAAAGCGTTTTCCATCTCGCTTTCTTCACGGCGGAAGCTTTCTTTGTCTTGTTCGTCTCGGCCGCCGCGGGGGCCGCGTAAGCCGCTCCGGTTGAGAACACGCTTAACAGCATCAGACTTGCGATCGCCAAAGCAATGTTTTTCTTGGTCTTCATTCGATCTTCTCCTTTCGGGCATTGCCCTTTCTTATTTGGTCATTAAGTATAACCAAGCTGAGCCCCCAAAAGGGACATAAAAAAGAAAAAAGCCCGGTGGTGACACAAGGGATATTTCAGCAGAAGCGATGGCTAAATTCATTGAGTTATAGCAATATAGTCATAGGCGGAAGATTTTTAGGAACGAATAATGCAGAGCTCACAGGGAAAATAATCGCTTACACAGCAACCCAATGCCCTGGAAATCACAAGGCGTATGGCGTGCATTATTTATGCGATGTATTCGATTTGAAAGACATTCAAAAAAATACGGCAATTATTCTCGAGCGAATAAATGCCGTAAAAATATTCCTATGAGCAAACTGCGTTTCCCGGCCGTTCGGAAGCAAATTATGGCATTATGAGCGCTTCCAGCGCCTGCAGGAAATCTTTTTTGGACAGTCCGTTTCCGTTCTTTCCCAAAAGAGAATAGTAGTACTTGTTCTTTTCGTCATACCAGACCGCCATATATTTTAGGTTGTTTTTTTCTGATTTGGATTCATCATGGAGGATTACTTCGCGGCCGTTCATCTTGATTTTCTCTGCTTTCGTTTGGGCCGTCATATACGTCCGAACCGTATCATTGCCCGATAAATTGCCGATGTTAAGTCGCAGCGAGCTTTTCCCGTCGCCATAGACCACGCTGAGAGTTCCCTCTTCCCCCACGACCCAAGGCATCTTCTTTGTAAAAATTTTCTGAGCGCCTTTGGCTTTTTTGGCTTCCTGCTCGAACTCCTCGGCCAACTTCATCTGATCCGCGAAGTTCTCGTGAACATCCTTGCCAAACATGAAATCGGGGTTCAGAATTCCTTCTTCAAAGACAAGGCTATCCGTCAGCCGCTCCGGAATAACCGGTCGCGTTTTCTTCTCCTCGGTTACGCGCGAGATATATTGGCCGTAATCTGTATATTTCAGCGGCTTATACGTAAATTTGGCTTTGCCCAACGTGTCCAGTGTATTGATAATGTCATCATCAATATAATACGCGATGATCTCCCCCGGACGCAGCTGCTCCTCCAATTTTTGAATTTGCGGCTTGTACTTCTCCAGCTGCCGGGACAGTTTATTTTGGTAGGGCTGATATTTTCGGTTCCGCTTTTCCTCCGCTTCGTATGACATGGTCTTAATCATTACTTTTCCTTTTTCATTGGCAATCTGAAAATATCGGGATGCGGCGAATCCGGTAAGAGAGCTCAACGCCACGATAATGCCCGCCATACCAAGGAACGACCTGCGAGTCATGCGGCGGCCTCCGTTTCTCTTGGCATGGCGCTCCTTATGTATCCGGTAAACTCGTTCCATTACCTGATCGCGCACATCGAAGGAAGATGCGGCCGGATCCGGCTTGACGCAACTTGCTATCTTCTTCTCATCTTCATGGCCGCCCCGGAATTGACGCATGTCTCTCTCACCTCGCTTTCACCGATAACGCTCTTTAATTTCTGTCTGACCCGGCCATATCGTTTTTTTACGGCTTCCATATTCTTATTCATGATGATTCCGATCTCTTCGAACGACTTCTCCTCGAATACGCGCAGCACGACCAGACTGCGCTCCTCCCCCGACAAGGACAGCCAGGCGGATGCCAGCGGTTCGTCAAACAGTTCTTCCGTTATAGTCTGTTCCACGCTTGGCGCGAAGCCCTCCTGACGGAAGAGACACATGATCTTGCGCTGGAGCTGGCGGCGGCGCAGCAGATTTAGACAATGATGATAGGCGATTTTATATAGCCAGGAAGAGAAGCTGACCCTCTGCTGATACAAATGGATTTTCTCATAGGCCTTGACCAGCACCTCCTGCACCGCATCCTCCGCTTCCTGCCGGTTCCCGAGCAAGCGGGTGCAATACAGGTAGAGCGGCTGCTGGAACCTCTCTACTATGCAGGCATACTCACGCACGTCCCCGGCCTGAACTTGAATGACCTTCTCTTCGATGCCGTCCACAAAATAGACCCTCCTCTCTACCTTGGTATAACACGTGAGCGAAGGAAAAAGGGACATATCCTGGCCAATTATTTTCCCGGCTTCGTTCGGTAAGAAATTAACGCTGGAGAAAGCCCGGACGGGAACTCCGGACCGCCAGCTTGGCGCCACTCCCGATGAACGCTAAGCGTATGCCGCGATCCGCGCTTCGATGTAGCGCCAGGCGCTCTCCCTGTCCCGATGAACCCAATTGAACTTGTCGAGGGATTCGGTGCTGTGAATGCCGAGCAGCAGGGTTCTGACCGCTTCCTCGCAATGCGGTCCGACAATGACGGCCAGCGGAAAGGGCTCCTCCACATACTTGGCGCTTCCGATATCCATTACGATGTCCAGCATAGCCGAATCCGTATTGGCCGGCATATGCAGTAAGCAGGATCTTATCATAGGGACGGTTCGCCGCCGCTCCGATGTAATACTTCACCTCAATGCCGCTCATGTCCGCAAGCTGCACTTCGCTAATAGGCAATGTCATGCTTCCTTCCTCCCGTTTGCTTCAGTAGCCATAATCGCGTTGGCGGCTTGCAGCCGCTCCCGCCTCAATCGTCTTTTGAATGCTGACCCGAAATCTTGTAAAAACGGAGCCGGTGCAATTCACGGAAGCCGGCTTTGCGATACAAACGCAGCGCCTGCTCGTTGTCCGCACGAAGGCACAGCGTTACCTTTTCGATCCGCGAGTCTTCGAACAAATAACCTAACCCCCGCTGGAGCAGCGCCGCCCCGATTCCTCTTCCTCGGGACAAAGGAGCGACGGCAATGAACTCGATCTGTCCTACGCCGAACTCAGGCTCCCGCTCCACGTAAATATACCCTTGCAGCCCATCCTCGTTTTCATACATCAAAACGCAAGCATTCGTGTCGATTCGTTCCAAGATGCCCCGGCCGCTCCGGTACGTTCCGGGAAATGCGCTCTCATGCAAGCGAAGGAATTGTCCGTGGCGGAACGGTGATAATTCCCGTACGGAGGGATTCGCATGGCCGAGCGGGAACGTACGGTCTGCCTCGAGCACCACCTCCGTGCTCTTCAACTCGGCCCCAAGCTGCAAAATCCATTGCTGGGCATTCCGTTCATCTCATTATAAAAGCCGTAAAACGTATCCACCCGATGCGCCGCCAGTTCATTCCTCATTCGGTTCCATAGCTGCATCGCGCGCTGCTGCCATTCATTCTGCGTGCAGCTCAGGAACGGACCCCATATCTCCGCTGACCGGCCGCCATCATCGATATCGAATCCAAGCGCTCCAACCAGTTCGCCTCGTTCCACCTGCACGGCGAATGATGCATCCAGAGCGGAGAATTCATGCTCCAGCGTATGCTCGATCTCATCCGGATCCTGCCCGCAATAACCGACATGATGGTTCGGATCCCGATTCAAGCCCGCCATGAACGAAGCAAGCGTGCGCTTGTCCGGGAACACGCGGGCGGGTTCAGCCGCGGAAGCTTCGGTAACGGCTTCATCGCCGATCTGGCCCATCTGATCCCATACCATCCCAATCTCGGTATGCCTGTTGTCTCCAAACTGAATCTCCTTCGTATGGCGTGCCCTGGCGCCCATCTTCTCGTAAAAGGCAATGGCCGGATTCCCTTCGAGCACCCATAAATGCAGCGATGTGCGCCCCCTTGCTCTCATCTCGGCCTCCATCCGGCCGAACAGCTTCCTGCCCAAGCCTCTTCCCTGGACTTCGGCCGACAAATAGACGGCGTAGATTTCATAGTCATACCCCATCTCCGGCTCCCGGCTGTTGCCGGCATGAAGGAAGCCAACGATCCCCTGCTCCTCCGTCTCGGCGACGATAAGCGTCTGATCGGGAGGCAATTGCTCCAGTATGCTGTCCCACATCAGCTTGCGGCGCTCTACGCTCAGGGATTGGAGATATTTTTCCGACACCAAGCCCGAGTAGGTAGTCAGCCAGCTATCCACATGGACCCGGGCGATGGCTGCCGCATCATTTGCGAAAGCGGTTCTGATTCTCATCGGGCACCTCCTGCTCGAGGAATGAACTGCTGATCCGGCAGCAGAGTCATTCTTCGCTTTTATTTAATGTAATCAATAATTATTGTCATTAAAAAACTCGCCTCAGTTCAGGCCGGCTTCTATCTTGTCGATCGGGTTGCCTCGTCTCCTATCCCGTGCCCAAGCGCAATCATGCCTTGGCAATATCGATGAACCGGGTGTTATTCGCCGTGCCTCCCCGTCACACGCATCATAGTGTAATGATAAAGGAGGGGAACACCAATGGAAGCTTATTATAATTGCTTATATTGCATGAATAAAAAAGTCCGCATTTTGACGATAGACCGCAAAGAATATGTGGGGACGATAGTCAATGTGGATAGAGAGAATGTCTATTTGCGGCCTGAAGCGAGAGGCGGCAAGGTCAAGACCTCCGCATTTTACCCCTACTACTACAACAACGAAATCATTACGCTCAGCTTATTCACCCTGCTTGCCATCGCATTGCTGTAAAGCGACAAGGCCCGGCATGCTGCCGGGCCGGTTGCTTGCCCCGGGAATCCCCTGCTCCATCAGCACAATATCGTATGATTGCGTTAACTCGCATGCGGGCAGCTTCAGGACGTCGGCCACGATGTATGGAATGCGGACGTCCGCTTCCGCAGCCAGCTCTTTCGCATAGCGCTCGTTATCCGCGAAGAAATCCGCGATCGTGACCTCCGCCCCCAGCAAGGCGAGGGCCGCCGCTTTGCTTCCGTTTGAACCAAGAAGATTGATAATCCTCTTCTGCCGTATATCTCCTGCATATTTATATAATTCTCCGATTCGTTTCGCCGGGTCCTTTTTGATCCGGGCCGCCGCTTCTTCCGGCTTGCCGAAGCGGTTGAGCCATGCTTGATACGCATGGGCATTCCATGATGCTTGATTGCCTTGTGTCGTCTCCATTCGACATCCTCCAACCTGTTCCGTTCGATTTTATGCGGTTGCGGAGACAGAATTGAACAATGGAATCACCTCGGCCTTCTTATCGGATAATGGTACGGTAACATATAGGATATCTGCATAAATGGAGACGCAGCTTGGTTATCCTCTGCCTATCGATCAATCAGATAATTTGCCGCCTCCCATATATCAACGGCAATATAATCGGGTTCGACATCCGGCCACCGGTGCTTGAATTCGGTCAGCGATCCCCCGCCTCAGCCGGTGCTTCGATCGCGCGCGGGTACAGCGTAAAGTCTTTCGGATGAATAAAGTGTCCCGTGCCTCCCAATGTGCCGTCCCTGTCGATAAATACGGCCTGCAGTTCGCCCATGCACACACTCCTTTGCTATTGATGAATTGCTGGCGGCCGGAACGAGCATACGTCAGCGTGTATAAGGCGAAACGCTGCGCAATCAGCCCTATATAGACGTCTTGGGACTGGAGACATTGGAGTATAGAATCGACACGGCGATCTCGCAGATTTCATCGGTGTTGTTTTTATAAATATGTCCGGTCTCCGCCGAGAAGGAGATGGCATCGCCCTTGCTTAACGTGCTCGTCTCCGGCCCGAGCTCGATCGTCAACGTGCCTTCGAACACGGTGATCGATTCGATCACCCCCAGACCATGCGGCTCGGATTGATACGAGCAGCCCGGATGCAGCCGGGCCCGGAACGTCTCCAGCGATACCCCGGGCGCCGCATACGTGTTGTACGCCTCGAACCGCTTGTTGTCTTCTCTGAATTGGGGCTGCTCCTCCGCCCGCAGCACCTTCAGGGACGGATTCTCGAATATGAACGCCGTCAGCGGCACCTGCAAGCCGGAAGCGATCTTCCACAGCGTAGCCACCGTCGGGTTCGAGTTGCCCCGCTCAATCTGGCCAAGCATCGGCTTGCTTACCCCCGTAAGCTCTGCCAGATCATCCAGCGTCAGGATCAGCTGATGCCGGTAGTGACGAAGGCGCTTGCCGATCCGGTCTGAGATTAAATCTTTTTCCATAACTTCCTCCCAAGGTGCAGAGATGATCAAAATTCAAACACTTTCACAGTAACATGACAAAAAATCAGACAGAAAAGTAGTTGATTCCGCCGGTCGGTATGTTATATTATATCTCGGGAATTACGATAACATATTAGAGGAGCATACCGGAATGGCGGGCTATGTATCATCCAGAATAGCAAAGGATATACCGATACGAAAAGGGTTTATGAAAGCCGTTTTCGATGTATTTCCGCTTGCGGTGAGCGTGTTCACGTACGGTCTCGCGTTCGGCGCGCTGGCCAACAACGCCAACCATTTCACATGGTTGGAGACGATGGCGATGTCCTTTTTTGTCTTGTCTGGCGCGGGGCAATTCACGATCCTGTCCTTAATCCAGCAGGATGCGGCCCTGTGGACGATCGCGCTCAGCACTTTTCTTATCAATGCCCGTTATATCATCTATACCTTGTCCGTCGGCCGCGAGCTTGAATCATGCCGCCGGGGACAGCCGCTCTGGCTGTGCCACATTATTACGGACGAGAGCTACAGCGTGTCCATGATGGAGGCGCAGCACGGCAAGCTCAGCGTCGGCTACGTCGCAGGCGCTGGCTGCATCGTCTTCCTGTCATGGCTTCTGAGCTCGGCTGTCGGCTACCAGATTGGCGAATTCATCCAGGATCCTGCCCGGTACGGCCTGGACTTCGCCTTCACGGCGGCCTTCCTCGGCCTGCTCGTCGTCATGCTGAAGCGACGCAGCCACGCCGCGGCGGCCGGACTCGCGATTTCGGCCTCCGTGCTTGCCTATCCTTGGTTCGGCACGTCCGGAGCGGTATTCGCCGGAGCGGCGGCCGCATTTGCCGTAGGAGTGTATGCCAAATGATCTCGCTGCCGATCCTTATCGTCATCTGCGTTGCCGCGGCGGCGACCTACCTGACCCGTTACCCGAGCATGGCGCTCGCCCGGTACATCAAGATGTCGCCCGGAATCGAGCGCGGCTTCCGTTATGTGCCGCTCGGCGTCTTCGCCGCGCTGGTCGCCCCAGCCATTTTCTACCATCCAACCATCGATGGCCGGATCGAATGGATGTATTATATAGCGGTCGTCGTGACCGGCCTGACCGCCTGGATTAGCAAAAGCCCGCTCTGGGCGATGGTCGCCGGCGTGCTCGTCATTGCGCTGCTGCGTCTGATTTAGTTCAGCGGCCGTGTTCCGATTGAAGGGGGTGTCCCAAAAGTAGTATTTCACTACAGTGAGACAGCCCCCCTGCTTCTCAAAGCTCGACTCGCCGAAAAACTGCAAAACGGCAGCTTTCCTTTATGACGTGTACTCCGTTACATGGAATCCTGCAAAACGGCATCAATTTCTGACTATCCAATCGATAAAAGACAAAAATCGATGAACATCATGTAATTTTGCAGGAATTTCCACTAGCGTTGCATAGAACCTGACATGAAGAAGACTTTAAACTCCAGATACGGAACTAATAATCATTATTTATATATATTTACAGTTTCTTTTTTCCTAGCAAAGCCAAAAGTCGATCTCCTACTAAACCATAGGAACATGTTACCATCAAATGTTAATATGCCATTATTACCTATTTAATCACCACTTTAACGGTCTTACATTGCTTTGGGTGTTTTCGTGGTCGACCACCCTTTCGTTTCTTCCGCCTGCCCTTCGAGTGCTTGGTTGGTTTGCGGTGCAGTGCCATCAAAAATTGATCCCACGTTTTATTCATATAGACCCGAAGCAGCTTTAGAAATGACCATAGCGTTTGAGTGGTGTCAGCCTCCTTCCGGACCAACATGACTAAACCATATGCGATGAAGGCTAAAAAAATCTGGTTCCATACTGCCTCTGGATGGAAACTGTACAAATGGACTAAGCTCATATGTTGCTTCATCCATTTAAAGAATAATTCAATCATCCAGCGGCGCCGATAAATCTCGCAGATTTGGGCTGCGGACTTATCCCAGACATTCGTAAGCACACGGTACTGGCGGTTCTTCTCATCGGTATACTCCACTAACCGGAGCTGGGCTTCTATCACATGGCCTTCTTCATCCTTGTAGCTCACGATCACGTCAGCATCACGCACCACAGGCGTCGTTTCATCGATCTCGTGCTCGCAGATGATCGCCGTCTTGTTGCTTTTCTTAATGCGTGCCACGAAGCGTAGATTATCATCCAGCCACTGCTTATAGTGACCATATGTGATGTACCCGCGATCCAAAACATGAATGGCATCTTTATCGATCACCAGATCCAAAGCCACTTCGCTGTCAGCAACGCCTCGTGTGGAACAAACAATGTTTTCGGGATAGACGGTATCCGGGTCGCAAACAGCAAGTTTGGTGTGGATCTTTACCCCGTTGCTGTGTTTGGAGCAGTAGGCCCATTTTCCAGCGACATCAGGGAGTGTAAGTACCGTTGAATCGACAATGCTCAGTTTCCCGATGCCGGGGATACCCTGCTTCGGATAAAGTTGTTGCAAACGTTGTGTCACTTGAATCCATAGCTGCTGCAACACCGGTAAAGGCAACGCTCTGAGTGTACGTACGAGTTGGGAAGCGCTAATGGATTTCAAGTGGATCGCCTGCTGCAGCTGTTCGTTCGCACGCAACGCGTTGCAGATATCTTCGAGGTCCGTGCGTTTATTCAATTGAGCATCAATGAGTAGTTTGATCGCTCTCACGAGTGTAAACTTTCGTCGATAATTGAAGATTGGGAATTCGTCGTCCGAGAGCTGAATCAAATTTAGGCATTTACAAATGACGGTCTGATCTGGTATATTACCCATGGTCTTTTCTCCTTTTGGTGAGGGAATGGGTAACATGCCTATCCTTCAACATTAGGAGATTTTTTTATGAGTTACCAGATATAATCGATCAATAAATTGAAGAAAAAGTAATTAATGAGAAATATATTTTTCATGTCAGGTTTGGTGCAAGGCTAGTGAGGAATTTCATCAAATAGCGGCTTAAAGAGCAGAAATTGATGCATCCACGCAGCATTTCACTGCTTCATCCATCTTCCACCAGTTTGCGCCGCCGTTTTTCCCGCATCCACATTCTCTGTTACCTCGTCATCTCCATCATTTTGCAGTGCCTGTGAGACACCCCCTCTTCGCTGTCCTGCGGCTACAGATCTTGTCTGGCGAAGCGGTACAGCCCCTCGCCTTCCGTATGCACAGGCTCTTCGTTCAGGAAATGAACGCCCGTGCCGTCATCCAGCCCGTACCCAATGGATACCCCGGTCCGCGCAATCGCCGCCTTCAAGTTCTCCTCCTCATTCCATTGCGTGAAGTGAACGCTTACAACGGCGTCGCGAAGCAAGCCCAATCCTTGGAGGAACAGATTCGTATTGCTGGCATTATCTATCGCCGGGATGACGCAATCGGCCGGGCTGATCAAGGCGCCGGCGGAGAAGCCGGCCACCGGGACACCCTTGCCGTACATGTCCTGGATAACGCTCCCCAGTACCGTATCGACGATATGACTCCTATACCGCTCGGTATCTCCGCCGCAGATGACAATTCCGTTGCAGCAGAGCAACTGCTCAATCGCGGTGCGCGAAGGTTGGGTAGTTAACGCCAAATACATAAATTCGGTCACCCCGTTCCGCTCCAGTACTCCTGTGCAGGTCGGCATGTATTCTCGCCATCCGTCTCTCTCGATGAATAATATCGCTGTCTTGCCGGTCCTGGCCGAAGCGATTGCCGCGAACTTTCTCCCCAGCACTTCCCCGAATGGCGGTACTCCGCCAAATAGAAACAGATGACGATCCTTCATCCCATTTACTCCTTTCCTGTACCCGAAATAATTACAATATTATGGTTCCTTCCGCTCCCTGTCCCGCCCATATTCCCTCCTTCCCCTCGTTTGCAACCATTGTCTTTCTTTACCATATCAGAAAAAAGAGCCTATTAGAAGGCTCTCGTTCAACATCTTTATCGGTCCACGGGGCAGATCGGCGGACGTTGACAGCGCATAATGCACCATCGTCAGCGGGAAGCCGACGGCCGCGAAGATCGCAAGCAGCGCCCGTTCCGTGCCGCGATCGGCTCCGCCTTCATCCGCCTTACCTCGTCTCCAACAAGTAGGGTTACAGCGCAATAATCATATGAATATCATGAGGCTCTTTCTCGAACAGCTCGGGATCCTTCTCCTGGGTCAGCTTGCTGCCGCAGGATTGATAGAACTGGACGGCAGACTCGGTCTCCGTCGAGGAAATGTATAAATATTCCGCTCCGCGGCTCTTCGCCTCCTCTGATAGCAGCTGAATAATCCGGGTCCCGATGCCTTGCCGGCGGTATGGCCTGGATACATACATCAGATCGACCTGAAGCCGATCATTGTCGGGACCCCTGAACTGATGGGCCAATACGCCGAATCCGGCCAGCTTGTCCCCGTCAAAAGCGCCAATCGCCAAACCTCCATGCTTCACCTCATACTGGAATCTCTCCTCCAGCTCCTTCAATTCAGCCGGATTCCATGTCGGGCATTCATGCCCCGCCGGTTGCTCCACGATCGAATCTCCCTGATTGACATAAATCAAGTTAATCTGTTCCGAACGGTCAATCTCTTTAATTTTGCGGTACTCCTCAAGCTGCATTTCTCTGATGCTGATCATGATTTGCATCCTCCCTTGTTCATCTCTCTTCTCTTCATGAACATGAACCTTTCTCTTGTTCACTGCAGAATGCAAACCAACTCCTTCTCGAAATAATAGCGATAATAGCGGCAGTGACGCAATCCATGACGCCGCTTATGATAATCAGAACGAGCATCCGCTCGCTCCTATCGATTCCGGCATGATTGGCTTATATTGGAACGGACTTCTTCATCTTACCACGGCCCCCTGCCGAGAGAACAGCGCCAAAAAGAATTGCCAAAACCAAATTTATATGTTAAGTTGGAAGTAATTTCAAGAATGGAGGGTTACGTGTGGTAGATAACAACCGAGTTTGCATCTGATTGGATATGCAAAGACTCTGCCTGCGGCGGAGGACTCGGGATTGGTCTGCCCTTTTTCAAGGTAACCCAAATCGTAATCTTATAGAGGATGAACAGGAGCGTTGATCGGACAGGTGAGCCATAAGCTCGCTGCGGTTAGCATCGTCGATCCATGCCCATCCGGATAAGTAGACTGCGCACCAACCGGCAAGGAGGCACCGCTTCCTTACGGTTCGTTCCCTTGTCCTCCTCCGAATCGCAACACAGGCAGATGTCCCGCCTGTGTTTTTTTGCGTTCAGCGAGCCATGCCATGGCCCGCCATTTTGAGGGAAGGAGGATTACGTGTGGTAGATCAGTCCAACTGAGTTCAACCTTTGCGCACATACGGATTTTTGCCAAAGGCTCTGCCGGCGTGCAGAGGACTCAGGACTGGTCTGCCCATTTTTCGCGGAACGCTTCCACGTTGTGAAGCGTTCCGATCCGCTTATCCGGATGGATTTATCCCGGATCAAGCGTTCCTGCGGCATGCCCATTTGTCGGCAAGGCGTCTTGTCCCCTTGCCCATCCCAAGCCGAGTCCTCTCCGATTGCACGCATACGGCAGCAGCCGATCGATTGATTAGTTGCGGGTAACGGAGGGACAGCGATGACAAGAAACAAGCGCCATGCCGGCAGACGGGGCACAGGACCCGATGCCAATTACTACGGGAAGCACCTGCTCCTGAACGAGCGCATCGTTCGCGAGATGATGGATAAGGCCAACATTCGCCCGGCGGATACCGTTCTCGATCTCGGAGCCGGAACCGGGGCGTTCACCTTTGCCCTGGCCGAGAAGGCCGGCAGCGTGATCGCCATTGAGAATGACGCCGAATTTGCGGACATGCTGCGGCGCAAGTCAAGGGGGCATGACAATATTACGATCGTGGAGAGGGATATCCGGAAGGCGTACCTGCCGAAGCAGCCCTTTTGCGTTGTAGCCAACATCCCGTTTTCCATCACGACGCCGATTCTCAAAATGCTGATGGATGCGCCCGCGGGATCCTTCCAGAGAGCGGCGCTCATTCTGGATTACGGCGCAGCCAAAGGCTTGACCGCCCGGCTCATTCGGCGCCCTCGCCTCTTGGTATGGCGAATGGGGTTCGACATTGAACTGGTTAAGGTGATCCCGAGGCATCACTTCGCCCCTCCCCCGAGCGTCGATACCGCGATGGTCCTTATTCGGCGGAAAGCGCTTGTTGCGCCCAAGCACAGCCATACGTTCGGGGCATTGGCCGAGTACGCACTGAAGCGCCCCGCTCTTCCGTTGAGCGCGGCATTGCAAGGAATATTCACGCCGCCGCAGATGAAGCATCTCGTCAGACGCCTTGGCGTAAGCCGCGATATCCCGGCCTGCGCGCTGAATGAGCGCCAATGGGGCATCGTGTTCCAGACGATGCTGGAACGGGTCGAAGCGTACCGCTGGCCCCGGCGGCAGCGTAAAAAATAGCTCACGGAACGAATAAATCAAGGAACGGCAGCCTGGAACGAAATCATTCCAGGCTGCCGCTTGACCTTCGCTTATACCGTTAACCGCAAGCCGATGACGGTGCCGGCGATGCATACGAGGCGCAGCGGAATCGCACGTTCCTTGAAAAAGAACATGCCGGCCAACGCCGTGCCGATCGTACCTATCCCGGTCCATACCGAATAGGCGACTCCCAACGGGATCGGCTCTAGCGCAGAGGTTAACAGGAAGAGACTTACGCCAAATGCCCCCAACAACAAATTGTTCGTCCACGTGTCCCGTATCGACATCCGCTTCACGAAGAGAAAGCCGATAACTTCAAAGCAACCCGCGATAATTACATACAGCCATTCCATCCGCTTATCCTCCCGCCTTAGCCTTAGGCTCGCTTCCGAGCTCAACAGGAGTATGAAGCAGATGAGCAGAGCCACGAGACCGAGCCGAACCCAGTTCACCCCGGTGTCGAACAAGAGCATATCCATCGTGACCGTGCCCCCTGCCCCGATGCCGGCGAACGCAGCGGCAACCGTGCTGACCGGGAGTGACTTGGCTGCCTTGGCCAGACAATAGAAGCTGAAATAAAAAATGACCAGGAGCGGGCCGCCCAGCATGGCTTCCTGCCGACAGGGCCCGCTTGCGGTTCGATCGGTTCAATCGGCGGCCGGGCCGGCGGAACGCTGCGCCGGAACCATAGACGCATGTTCGTTCGACTTCGAGCCTGAGAAGGAATAACAGGAATCGATGATAAGAATCAGCAGCCATAGCGGTGAGGCCATATCCGAATGTATGATAACCTAGGCTGCGGCATGAGCAGCCGCGAACCATGCAATATGAATGGCCAAGCTTCTCTTCATGGCTCTTCCACACCTGAAGTCTGGAGGTAGCAGTCGATCATCGCATCCACATAAGCCATCAGCTCCCGATCATGACCGTATACCGCCGGCATTTGTCCCTCTTCGGGAACGAGCCGGCTCCAATATTTATCCAGCAGCGCGGCATTCCCCCTGGAACAAGCTCAATGCCATCTCATAAAGCTGCTTGGCAAGGCGCTGCGCCTGCGGCGAATCCGGCGGGGCATCCATCTGTTCCCGGATAGTGCTCATAAACTGAATATATTGTTCCGCGCGCGGATCGGCGCTTCCCAGATCAGGCAGCTGGGACAGAATCGCCAGTTCCTCCCCGGTATATTCCTGACCAGAGAAAACAGGAGGAATGCGGCCGTCCTCCAGTTCTCTCGCTTGCAAGTGCCTGCAGCAGGGTGACGATTTCGGAAGGTTCAATCTTGCCGCTGATGCGAATCGCGTGAATCGTCGTTTGCAACAAATATTCCTTCCACGCCAGCAGCTCCTTCTCCCGCTGTATCCACTCGATTTGCTCTTCCAGCGCCTGGATCCAGCCTTCATTTTCTTTGTCCGCTTGCCCTGTATCCCGGAACACCTGCTTAATCTGCTCCAGCGTGAAGCCGAGCGATTTCAACAATATAATCTTCTGCAGTTTCATTAACGCGGCGTCATCATTACACCTTCATCCCCTCCTCCGTTCATTGTAAAGGATAACGTATACGTGAAGGTCAAGAGTTCACAAGAGAAATAAAAAGCAGGGGCCGGGGGAGGCAAGACAGGTTAGGTTAGGGCAAGCTGGTCCGCGCATGAAGCAAGCTAGTCCCCGTATGAAATTGCTGCACAGGCCAGAGTGTTGAGAAAGTCTATGTTAATTACCCATTCACCGCGTTAATTTGGTATAATGTTCTTATCATAATCCATGGAAAGCGCGGTGTTTGTATGCTTTACACGAATGATCCCAACCCACAACTGGACTATGAACTGGTTTGTCTTGAGCATATGGTTGCCCCTGATCACTTGCTTCGTCATATCGATAAACATATTGATTTTACCTTTATTTTGGACCTTGTGCGTCCTTACTACAGCGAGTCGAACGGCCGACCATCTGTGGATCCCATTGTGTTCTTTAAAATGCTGCTGATCGGCTACTTGTATAACATTCGCTCAGAGCGAGAACTGGAGCGAGTCGTCAACGATTCCCTGGCTTTTCGGTGGTTCTTACGGCTCGGGCTTTCCGGCAAAGCGCCTGACCATTCGATCTTTAGCTGGAACCGGAAAAATCGGTTTAAGGATACTACCGTCTTCCAAGATATCTTCGATAATATCGTTCAGCAGGCGATTCAGCACAACATGGTGGGAGGGCGGCTGCTCTTTACCGACTCCACGCATATCAAGGCAAATGCCAATAACGGACGGTACGAGAAACGAGAAGTCACTTGTACGCCTTATGAATATCTCCAAGAGCTGGAGCAAGCCGTGAATGAGGATCGGGTCGCTTTTGGAAAAAAGCCACTGCCTCCCAAAGAGGAGGCCGAAACCAAGGAACAAAAAGTTAGCTTAACAGATCCGGATAGCGGAAACCTGAATCGGGATGGAAAACCGGAAGGGTTTCATTATTTAGATCACCGCACCGTAGATCATAAATACAACGTGATTACGGACTGCTACGTTACGCCTGGAAATGTGAATGATTCGGTTGTTTATGTGGATCGTCTACTACATCAAATAGAGAAGTTTGGCTGGGAAAAGTCGCTGGAGGCCGTTGCACTCGACTCTGGTTACATGACGGCCTATGTTTGTTACCGTACGAACAAATTAAACATCACGGCAGTTATTCCAGAGCGTTCGACCCGTGAACACGGTGTATTTCCCAAAGAGAAATTTCATTATGATGCAGAAAAGAATGTTTTTATCTGTCCAAACCAGCAAAAACTCACGTACCGCACCACAACACGAAAAGGATTCAGAGATTATAAATCCGATCCCAAACAATGCGCTGCCTGTCCATTATTGAGCAAGTGTAACGAGAACAAAAATAAACAACGCACCATACAACGGCATATCTGGGAAGAACACAAAGAGAAAGTAGTTCAAAACTTCCAGAGTGAGAGCGGAAAAGCCGTTTATGCCCTACGCGCCCAAACCATTGAGCGAAGTTTCGCGGATGCCAAAGTGCTCCATGGACTTCGCTATTGCCGGTTTCGGGGAAGAGACAAGGTGCAGGAGCAAGTGCTGATGACAGCCACTGCACAGAACATAAAAAAGATAGCCACACATCTCGCCAGAAGGGTGGGGTAAAGCAAAGACCCCATCCCCCCTCCATTCTCTCTCACCAAACACCACTTTTTCCCAGCAAAATGATATTACATTGATATTACTTCGTAAAAAACAGGGGTTTTCCAACAGCCTGACAGGCGCAGCATTTTTAACCTCAAGAGGGTAAATTCCGAGAAAATCCTGCAGAATTACATTATTTCGCCATTTTGAACGCTATTTATGCCTTGTCGTAGGCTAATTGCTGTAGTTTTGCAGCAATCTTATTTTCGCAACCTCGTGTCAATGAAATTGCTGCATTCTTGCAGTTTGGCGGCTCAGATGACTAGAGTGGCGGGAGATACTGCAGCTTTAGTGGAGCGGGATGACTAGAGCGGCGGGATTAACGCAGCTTCTGCCTCTGTCGGAACGGGTTTGTACTCGGGGTTAAAGTAACACTTGGAAATGTTCATGACAGCCAAGTCTTCGAAGATGTTCTCGAAGAGGCTGCTCATCTGGTTCCGGCTCCACAAGCGGTTGCAGCGGATGGAGGCTCATATCGCTTGAACCCGGCAATCTGTAAAAATGGAGACCTGGCTCTGGAAGACCGGTCGCACCTCTCCTAACTTGTAAATATGGATAAAAAACGTATAGGGAGGTGTCCCAAAAGTCATTGAAAATGACTCGGGCCCCCCCAATTTAACGCTTAGCCTACGCCTACATTCAATTCAGACTTCTCTTACGCCTGTATCGTAATCTCCCACACGCCATTGATGACTTCGTGAACCGAGCATGTCAAGTTATTGCTGCGGCAGTAATCGTCTATCGATACTTTGGCGCAGCTATGATCAGTGACGAGCAGCACCTTCTCTCCGCCGCGGATCGCTTCCTGATGCTTCTTCAGCATCATCACGGGCACCGGACAGACTTCACCCAAGCAATCGATCTCTATCATAGATACCGCCTCCGTCCAACTCATGTACTCTATGCTCGATATCGAGTATACGCCGCCTGATGGTGAACCTCAAGAACTGCTTCAGTCGGCCTCCCCTATACTCCGCGGCTCGATGGCACTACATTTTCGGCTCCGCAGGCTCTTCCGCGGAACCGGCCCAGGAAGCCGTTCCCCGTTCTATCAGATGAATCGGCACGCAAATACGCTCCGACGCATGGTCCATCGTTTGTCCGGTTCAAAGTGATGCATAGCACGCCAAGCTTCGGCGCTTAAGGAATCAGCAGCAGCCGGCCTGTCACTTGCCGCTGCTCAAATGCGGCATGCGCCTTGGCCGCTTCAGCCAGCGGGAACATGCGCTCAATCTTGATGGAGAGACGCCCCGCCTTCATCCACTCCAGGAATTGCAGGATGTAATGAGGCCATTCCTCCATATAAAAGAGGCCAGAGAAGCGATTAATATACAACGAGCCCTTTTCTTGCAGCCGCATCAGATCGAAGGGAGGAATATACCCGCTCGCTTGCCCGAAAATTTCCAAATAACCGCGAGGCGCAAGGCTGTCCAGACTGGCCTCGAACGTGTCCTTCCCAACGCCATCGTACACGACGTTTACCCCGCGCCCACCGGTTATGCGCCGTGCTTCCATAGCTATATCCGCCTGTGCCGACACAATGACCTCATCGGCGCCCGCTTCCTTGACGGCAGCCGCCTTCGCCTCCGTCGAGGTTACGCCGATGACTTTCCCACCGCGAAGCTTCGCCATCTGGCACAGCAGGAGCCCGATTCCTCCGGCGGCGGCATGGATAAGGCACCAATCTCCCGGCTTGACCGGATAGGCGGCATGGGTAAGCGCATAGGCCAGAAAGCCCTGCGTCAGACCCGCCGCAGCCTGCTCGGTGCCAATCCCGTCAGGTACAGGGATAAGCCGGCGCGCTGGCGCGAGCACATGCGTGGCATACGTTCCGCTCCCACCGCCGCAGATAACCCGGTCGCCCAACTTCACATGCCCCTCGCCGGGACCGAGCGCTTCTACTATCCCTACGCACTGGCTTCCAATCGTGGCCGGCAGATCGGCAGACACGGCTCCCTCCTTCTTATAAAAAGCTTGCGCAACAAGCTCGCCGCGGCGGTGTTGTACATCGAGGAAGTTCACGCTCGCGGCCAGCACGCGCACAAGCGCCTGACCCGGGCCCGGCGCCGGCATCGGCAGCTCCTCCAGCTTCATCTCTTCGGGCCCCCCGTAGGCATGGATTCGTATCGCCTTCATGTTCATGGTGCAATCTCCTCTCTTTTTTGTTTCCTGGAAACTATATTACTGCAGCCGAGGAGTGCTGTCAATATTGTTTCTTGGAAACATTGTCATTCGCAAATTTCTTGCTATACTAAAATGAGAAATCAAGGGTGAAGGTGATCATTCCATGACAGATACAGCCGATAATCACGCTCAGTCCGACGCTTATCAGGAAGACAAGCCATTGATTGAAGAGATTTTGCGCCTCATCGCCGCTATGCAGAAGAGGGCGGAAGCAGAGGAGGATGAGGAGAGAGAATGGATGCTGCGCAATTGTTCGAATCCGGCCGTTGCCGAGCATCTGCGCGATATGACGATTATGGAGCTGCATGTTCTTGATGCCATCGGGCAGCTGGGGCCGGTCAATGGCATTACCATTTCCAAGCAGTTCGGAATTTTCAAAGGCACCGTATCGAAAATTACGCGAAGACTGGCGGCCAAAAATCTGATTCAAAAGGAGTTCCTCCCCGACAATAAAAAAGAAATTCTGTTCCGCACGACACCGCTGGGGAGCGAGCTTTATCAGCTTCATCAAGCACTGCATCGGCAGTTGGAAATTGGTGTCGTCCGGTTCCTGCAAAAGTACGAAACTGATGAATTACGCTTGCTCGTCCGTGTCCTACAAGATGCGTCGAAAGCATCATGGGTTCATCCGGAGTCCAGTCCCGATACACCCGCGGAGCAGCCGGAGAGCCGCTGACCCAACGGCTCCGGATGCCCCGCTTCGCGCGGATTCGCTCCACCAGCTTCGACTGACTCCTCTTCCCTCCCGCCAAAAGCCTGACGATGCACGTCATACACTTTAACCTGATCCGCTCTTGTCTCCGTACGAATGATCATAGCTTACCGTCTTCTTCACCTACCGGGATGAACTTCGTGAAGCCGCGGCCCTTCTGAATAATTTGACATGCGCAGCCCGTGAAGCAATCGAAAAATGCCGATTCCTCGATCTGCCTCACATATTCTCCACTGTCTTCTTTATACCAAGGATCCAAATAAGTGAATGTCTGCCCTCCTTATCTACGACGACAACCCAGTGCCCGTCGGTCCAAACTCGTCCCCATCGTCTCTCATCAGCACCATGATTGGCCCGCCCAGCAGGCAGACTTCCCATTCATGCTTGAAAAAAGACACCCGGAACAAAATCTTCCGTTCAAATAAAAATCGGTATACGTCTTCCGGGAATACGCCTATCGGAGGATCGTTTGCTAGATAGCCCTTTATGGCCGGAGGCTCGGTCAATCTCAGCTCTTGCGCCAATTCAACAAACTTCAGCTCATCCCCGAGTTGATGATAACGCAGCAGCATCAATAGGCTCGCAACCCCGCAAGCAACCTCTGGATGATAATCTTGATCATGCTGGCTTACAAAAAATGAACGATACATCGCATTAGTCCTTTCTCTCGAAAAGTTTGAGCAAGTCCCTCTATTTTTTCTTACTCCTCGTGCACTCTAACGAGCTTTGTGCGGCGTACTCCGAATCCAGGATCGAATAGAAGAACTGATCCGTCCAACGCTCATTCCAGTACAGCTCTTCCTTGAACACGCCTTCCCTTCTCATCCCGATATGCTCCATCAGCGCTGACGAACGATGATTATGAGCCCTGCACATGCCGACGACCTTATGGGCGCCCAGCTTGTAGAACACCAACGCCAGCAGCAGCTCCGCCGCTTCGCGTCCGTATCCGCATCCCCCGTATTCCGGCAATATCGCAAACCCGATTTCCCAGCTTTTACGCCAATCGACATAGCTCCATATCTGAGCCATCCCGATTGGGCCGGCTGCCTAATCCGAAGCCAGCCTGACGACGAAATCATAGCTTTCCCCTTCCTCGTCTTCGCTTGCGGCGATTTTCTCCAGAAAAGTCTCCCTTGCCTCTTCCATGCTGGGAACCGATTCTTCAAAATGCCATAAATCCGATCACATTCCATGCGGCACAGAAAGTCCAAGTCTTGTTCCGCGATCAAAGTTAATTCTGCCCAGATAATGTTGACGCTTCCCTAGGGCGTGTACGCAAACTATCGAAATAGCCAAATATCTGGTAAACTTATCCTATGAGAAGACGATATGAGATACGAGATGACCAATGGGAACGACTCAAAGACCTCTTGCCACCGGAACGGAAACCACAGGGTGGACGTCCGGCAATCGATAACCGAAAAATGTTCAATGCCATGCTTTGGGTGATTCGTTCTGGTGCGCCTTGGCGAGACTTGCCAGAGCATTATGGCTCCTGGAGCAGTGTCTACAGTCGTTTCCGCCGCTGGGAGAAAGCAGGCATCTTTGATCGAATGCTAGACGTTCTGGCTGCCAATCCCGATGACGAAAGTGTTATGCTCGATGCTTCCATCGTTCGTGTTCACCAACACGGCGCGGGGGCAAAAGGGGGCAGCAATTCCAAGCCATCGGACGATCACGCGGAGGATTAACCAGCAAGATTCATGCCGTTGTAGACGGCCTTGGCAATCCGCTACGCTTCGAAGTAACCGCAGGCAACATCAATGATTGTGTAACGGGTTATGAGATCCTGCAAACCCAAGACATACAAGGTAAACATGTTTTGGCGGATCGCGGATACGATACCGATAAAATCATTGCGCTTTTGGAAGAGAAACTGGCCCATTCCGTCATTCCCAGTAAGAAGAATCGCACGATCCAACGTACAACCGACTGGTGGTTGTATAAAGAGCGTCATCTGGTCGAATGCCTGTTCAACAAACTCAAACATAATCGTCGGCTGGCAACTCGGTACGATAAATTGGCCTGTACTTTTGTTGCCTTCTTAAAGCTGGCCTCTTCCATGATCTGGTTGGCTTAAGGTTTGCATACACGCCCTAGCAATCATGCCATTGTTTGATTTCGTCCACACAAAATGGCGCCAAAGCTGAACAATCAGCTCGGCGCCATTTTGCGATGTTTCATTTTCCGCTAAAAACGATATGCCAAATGGGCTGTTTCGAATATTTCATTTATGATGCGTTGAATGACCTTTGCGTTCTCCTCGACAAAACCAGGTACAAGCACCTCCATATGTTGGCCGTGCAGCTCATACTCGACATAACATTTTGAGGTTGCCTGTTTCCATAATAGAACATCGTGATTTTCAGCTTCCCTGATTGGTGAACTTTCTGCAACCAAGCCGTAGATGTTCGCTTGGACGACCCCTGTATTTACGAGTTCATTCCAGTACATATGGTAAGCACGCATTTTATTTCTTACTTTATCCCTTGTAACTGGTGCATTTAGAACTTGTTTAAAATGCTCAGGAACAACCTCCAATAATTGCGTGATCTGATGATCTATTTCCTCAGGCGATTCTTCTTTCCGACTCTTTTGTTTCATCGAGTCTACCATAATGATATCCGATACTTCGTACCCTCTTTTTTCCATTGCTTTAGCAACTTCAAACGCCAGATTGCCTCCCGCAGAGTAACCCAAAAATACATAAGGCCCTTTCTCTTGAATCCTTATAATAGAATCCACATATTGATCCAGCATATCTGTGTGAGCATAGTTGCCTTCTATAAATTCGATAGCGTAGACTACACAGTAGTCTTCAAGATGTTTGGCCATTTCGGAAAAAGCAATGCCATACCCCAGCGCAGGAGGAAAGCAGAAAACATTCATTAATCCATTTTTATTTAGTTTTATGATGTTGCTTCCATTTTGCTGTTCAAACTTGTTGAACTTTCGTTGTAAAAGCTCAATAGCCATTTCTTCTATGGTAGGCATCTCAAATACAACACGAAGAGGAATATCCATTTCCATCTCTGCATGAATCTTCTGAGTCAATTGCAGCACTTTTAAAGAGTGCCCCCCAATGTCAAAGAAGTTGTCCTTCACGCCGATGCGCGGAAGCTCAAGCACCTCTTGCCAGATTTGCGCAAGCTGCGCTTCCAACGGTGTGCGCGGAGCCACGTAGTCGGCTCCGGTTTGCATGCTTCCGTCGGGTGCCGGCAGGGCTTTACGGTCGATTTTTCCGTTGGGCGTCAGCGGCATGTGCTTCAGCTGCACAAAGCAAGAAGGCACCATGTAGCCCGGCAACGCTTGAGATAACGCGCTTCTCAGGTCGCCTGACGTCAGCTCTTTGTCCGCGACGATATAGGCGCATAAATACGGCTCTCCGTCTCCATCCTCCCGGGCGATCGCGACCGCTTCCTGAACCGAAGGCGTCTTCAACAGCTGCGCCTCCACCTCGCCAAGCTCGATCCGGTACCCCCGAATCTTCACCTGATGGTCGATTCGGCCCAGATACGCGATAGTGCCGTCCGGCAGCCACTTGGCCAGATCCCCCGTCCGGTACATCCGCGCACCCGGTTCGAACGGATTATCCACGAACTTCTCCGCCGTCAGCTCCGGACGATTCAAGTAACCGCGCGCCACACCTACGCCTGAAATGAAGAGTTCCCCGGCGATACCGACCGGCAGCAATTGATCGTTCGCCCCCACGATATACACCCGATGATTCGGGATCGGACGGCCGATCGGCACCAGCTTCCCAGCCGGAGCGACAACATTCCCTTCCGTGTCGACAGCATTTCCGGCCGGAGCGACAGTCGTTGCTGGCCATATCGTGGTCACAATCGAGTCTTCTGTCGGCCCATAGGCGTTCACATACAACACGCGGTCCTGCCACTGCTGAACCAAATCTACCGAGCTGGCAGAGCCGCCCGTGATCAACGTTTTCAAGCCCAGCAGGTTGGCCGGAGTTAAGGATGCCGCATAGGCTGGCGGTAAAATAGCGGCCGTAATGTGATGACGGCTCATATAGTCTTCAAATAACCGCGGATCCAAAATCGTCTCTTTCGCGGGAATATACAACGTCGCTCCCGTAAAGAGCGCCTTGAAAATCTCCCAGCACGACGCATCAAAGGATAAGCTGGCGAATTGGACAACGTTATCCTCTTCTCCGATATGCAGCGTGTCTTCAAACAGGGGCTTCAGATTGCACAGGCCGCGATGCTCGACCATCACCCCTTTCGGTTTCCCCGTCGTTCCTGACGTATAGATCACGTAGGCCAGCTGATCAGGCCCCGCACCCGGCTCCAAGTTCGATCCGGCTTCACTGTACATTCGCTCGTCATCCAGCATCAACCGTTTCCCGTCAAACGAGCGGCCCTTCTGCAAATGGCTCTGTGTCAATAACAGCTTGGCTCCCGAATCCTCAAGCATATAACCAATCCGTTCCTCCGGATATTCCGGGTCGATCGGGACATAGGCCCCTCCCGCTTTCAGGATCGCCAGCATGCCCACGATCATCTCCAGCGAACGCTCGGCTAGTAGGCCGACGGGCTGATCCGGGCGCACCCCTTCGGCTCGTAACGTTCGCGCCAATCGATTCGCTTTGGTGTTCAATTCGCGGTACGTCAGTTGGCTTCCCTCGTAGACGACCGCCGTCCGATCCGGCGTACGCTCCGCCTGTTCCTCAACCAACTGATGAATCGTCTTGCCGCGGGGATAATCTGCAGCCGTATCATTGAAGGTCTCCAGGATCTGCGCTTTCTCCTCCGGGCTGATGATCTCGATCGACGACAGCTTCCTCTGCGGGTCACTTAGAATGATGTCGAGCACCTGCTGGAAGTGCGCGGCCATCCGCTCGATCGTTTCCTCCTTGTACAGCGAGCAGGCGTACTCGATGCTGCCTGCGATTCCTTCGGCTCCTTCGGTCAAGCTGAAGGTCAGGTCGAACTTGGCCACATTATGTTCGTTCGGGTAAAGCTTACAGGTCAGCCCTTCAAGGCTCACTTCGCTTTGCTCCGTATTCTGCAGAACAAACATCGTATCAAAGAGCGGATTGCGGCTCACATCTCTTGACACATCCAGCTTGCTGACCAGCTCTTCAAATGGGTAGTCCTGGTTCTCATAGGCTCTCAGCGTATGTTCTTTGACTTCCTGCAGGTACTCCTGGAACGTCTTCTCCCCCGCCGGCGCATTGCGCATCGCCAGCGTGTTCACGAACATCCCCAGAATCGGCTCCAGCTCCGCATGCGTTCTTCCCGCAACCGGCGTTCCCACGATAATATCTTCCTGTCCGCTGTACTTGGACAGCAAGGTGGTATAGGCCGCAAGCAACACCATGTACAGCGTCGTTCCAGTTTGCAGGGCGAGCTGCCTTAATTTCTCACTTCTCTGCTCGTCGATGATAAAGTGAAACGTATTTCCTGTAAAGCTTCTGACCAGCGGCCGGGCATAATCCGCGGGCAGATCGAGGACCGGGATGTCTCCGCTGAACACCTCCAGCCAATACGCTTCCTGCTTGCTTATCCGTTCACGCTGCATTTCTCCCTGCTGCCATGCCGCATAATCCTTGTACTGAATGCGAAGCGGCGGCAGCTCCGCTCCCTCGTACAACTGCGCAAACTCTCGAAGGAACACGCCCATGGAAGCTCCATCGGAGATGATATGGTGCATGTCGAAAAGCAACAGATGGCGATCCGGCTGCAGTTCGAGGAGTCTTGCTCGCAAGAGCGGCGGCTGACGAAGATCAAACGGGCGCATGAACTCCCGAAGGTGAGCGTTCGCTTCCGCTTCCTTCACCCGTACATGCTCCACCGCAAATTCCACGTCCCGGTGTACCCGCTGCACCGCTTCACCGCCGACCAGTTCGAAGCCGGTCCGCAGCGTCTCGTGACGACGAATCAGTTGGCGGAACGCTTCCTCCAGCCGCTCCCGATCCAACGCTCCTTCCATCTCCAGGACGCCCGGCATATTGTAGCTGAGCTCTCCGCCTTCCAGTTGGCTCAAAATGTACAATCGTTTTTGCGCGGAGGAGAGGGGGTAACAGGCGCTTTCCTCCGCGATCGGGATCGACCTATACACGGCATGGTGTTCCTTGCCCGTGATGGCTTCCGCCATTTGCTCAATCGTCGGGTATTGGAAGACCTCCCTCAGCGGCATCTCGATCCCCATCTCTTTGTGAAGCTTAGCCACCAAAGTCGTTGCCCGCAACGAATGTCCGCCGATGTCAAAGAAGTTATCCTTCACGCCAATGCGCGGAATCCCAAGCACCTCTTGCCAGGTTTGCGCCAGCTCCGCTTCCACCGCTGTGCGCGGAGCCACGTAGTCGGCTCCGGTTTGCATGCTTCCGTCGGGTGCCGGCAGGGCTTTACGGTCGATTTTCCCGTTTGGCGTCAGCGGCATGTGCTCCAGCTGCACAAAGCAGGAAGGCACCATGTAGCCCGGCAACGCTTGAGATAACGCGCTTCTCAGGTCGCCTGACGTCAGCTCTTTGTCCGCGACGATATAGGCGCATAAATACGGCTGTCCGTCTCCATCCTCCCGGGCGATCGCGACCGCTTCCCGCACAGAAGCCGTCTTCAACAGCTGCGCCTCCACCTCGCCAAGCTCGATCCGGTACCCCCGAATCTTCACCTGATGGTCGATTCGGCCCAGATACGCGATAGTGCCGTCCGGCAGCCACTTGGCCAGATCCCCCGTCCGGTACATCCGCCCGCCCGGTTCGAACGGGTTGTCCACAAACTTCTCCGCCGTCAGCTCCGGACGATTCAAGTAACCGCGCGCCACACCCGCGCCTGAAATGCAGAGTTCCCCGGCGATACCGACCGGCAGCAGTTGATCGTTCGCCCCCACGATATACACCCGATGATTCGGGATCGGACGGCCGATCGGCACCAGCTTCCCGGCCGGAGCGACAACATTTCCGGCCGGAGCGACAACATTCCCTTCCGCGGCGACAGCATTTCCGGCCGGAGCGCCAGTCGTTGCCGGCCATATCGTGGTCACAATCGAGTCCTCTGTCGGACCATAGGCGTTCACATACAACACGCGGTCCTGCCACTGCTGAACCAAATCCACGGAACTGGCAGAGCCGCCCGTGATCAACGTTTTCAACCCCGGCAGGTTGCCCGGAGTTAAGGAAGCCGCATAAGCCGGCGGTAAAAGAGCGGCCGTAATCCGGTGACGCCTCATATAGTCTTCAAATAACCGCGGATCCAAAATCGTCTCTTTCGCGGGAATATACAACGTCGCGCCGTTAAATAACGCCTTGAAAATCTCCCAGCACGACGCATCAAAGGATAAGCTGGCAAATTGGACAACGTTGTCCTGTTCTCCGATGTGCAGCGTATCCTCAAACAGGGGCTTCAGATTGCACAGGCCGCGATGCTCGACCATCACCCCTTTCGGCTTCCCCGTCGTTCCCGACGTATAGATCACGTACGCCAGATGATCCGGCCCCGCACCCGGCTCCAAGTTCGATCCGGCTTCACTGTACATTCGCTCGTCATCCAGCATCAAGCGTTTGCCGTCAAAGGATTCACACTTCTGCAAATGGCTCTGTGTCAATAACAGCTTGGCTCCCGAATCCTCAAGCATATAACCAATCCGTTCCTCCGGATATTCCGGGTCGATCGGCACATAGGCGCCTCCCGCTTTCAGGATCGCCAGCATGCCCACGATCATCTCCAGCGAACGCTCGGCTAGTAGGCCGACGGGCTGATCCGGCCGCACCCCTTCGGCTCGTAACGTTCGCGCGAATTGATTCGCTTTTGTATTCAACTCGCGGTACGTCAGTTGGCTTCCCTCGTAGACGACCGCCGCATGATCCGGGGTACGCTCCGCCTGTTCCTCAACCAATTGATGAATCGTCTTGTCTCGCGGATAATCTGCCCAAGTGTCATTAAATACGTTAAGTATCGTATTTTTCTCTTCCTCACTAACTAGAGATACCTCAACTATTTTTTCAAATGGACGATGAATCATATGTTCGGCAATCGCTATGATCTGCTGCAGCATTTGCTGTACTTCATTTTCTTCAAATATGTGCGTACGATAATGCACATCAAGCACAAGCTGCTGCTCATTCGACATTTCTTTAATATGAAGTACGCAATCATTCCCTTCATGTCCGCCAAACTCAACTTTACTTCGTACGCTAAAGTTGTCAAAATCGAGAAAACGTATGTTTTGATACTCCACTGCAATACCGAATAGCCGTTGAATATCTTTGTTGCCATGCTGCTCCCTCAAATCTTGAATTAATTGATTATAGGGATATTTTTGATGACGCAGAATCGTCTTCTGTTCTTTGGCCACCCTTTGAAGAAATGAAAGCAGCTCCAGTTCCGGTTCCACGGACATCCGCCCCGCTACTGTACTGGCGAACATGCCAATCGTTTCTTTTTCTTTCTTCGTTGTTCGGTTTGCATAAACGCTCCCAATCGTTATGTCATTCTGGTTGCTTACTTTATGCAGGTAAATATACATAGCGGATAAAAAGAAAATAAACACACTGATTTTATTTTGCCGAGAAAAATCCAACAATTTATGATAAAGAACGCTGCTTATTGTGAGGCTTTTTCTTTTTGCGGCTGTACTTGTCACCAGAGGATTATAGGACTTCATACCTGTTATCTCAGGGAGAGACTGGAACTTCTCCAACCAATACGCTTTATCCTTTTGGTAACGCTCTGACTTCTCATAGTCCTGTTCCGTGTCAATGTAATCGGTGTAAGGCTTTTTTTCATCCCCTGCGGATAAAGTTCCTTCTGTCAGCTTTACATAATTTTTGGTAATCTGGTTAATAGCGAGATTCATGGATATGCCATCAGATGCGATGTGATGCACTTTGAAGCTATATCGGTATTCCTCATCGTTAATTTTTAATATAACAAACTGATATAAGTCCGAATGAAGCAGCTTTAATGGCTTTCTGTTATGAAGATTCAACCATTCCTCTACATGCGATTCATCGTATTCGGAGAAATCCAAAAACTCGATTGCTTTATGTACATAGGGATCGACATATTGCATTGGTTCGCTATTCTTCTGCGTTATTTTTATTCGAAAAGCTTCGTTTTGTTGAATGACTAACTGGATGGCTTGCTGCAAAAGCTCCCGATTTATATTCCCTCTTATCGTAATTGTAACGGAGAGCATACATGTCGTTGTATTCGGATATAGCAATTCCGTATACCATATTCTTTGCTGCGCATGAGTTAAAGGGAACAATTTGATCGCATTCTCACTCAATTTTCATGACTCCTTTGGATATTCTGTTTCAGGTTATTAGGACTATCGATCTACCCTGTATTTAGTCAAGCATGATTCCAAAAAAAAATCGAGCAATTTTCCCCAGCTACGACTTTCATAACTATCGGCAATGACGCGGAATAAGAGCTGTGAGCCTTTCTTGTACCCGTCAGGTCGCCCCCCTAGGAAGTTGGCAACTTAACGCCATGCCTTTCCCAGCCTTCCAGTGTTTTATTATCTCTCTAGCTTGGAGAGCAGTATACGAAGCCGTAGAGTCCGGACAGGTCATGTACTGCAATTGTTAATTGGGGGAGAGCGAATCCTTTCCCTAATCTGAAAAAATTAACTTTCCTTTAACCTTTGCTTTTCTCTACTAAAGCTGCTCCCCTCACTTCCGCATTATCTCAAATGACGTTTTTAATAGGAATGTCTCTGTTTTTTACCAACGTTGGCCTTGTTTATATTTTTACCTCCTTTTTCCTCATTAGTCAAGTTATTACGACTCATAAGAAGCAGATTTGTAGGCAATTGCGACTAGAACACATCGTGGAGACGGTATGGTGATTCCCGGACAGCAGGCAGCTCGTCCATGGTCTGCGGAACGCCGAAACTCAGCTTGTCGAGCCAGTCCTTGCGCAGCCACAAGATCTGGGCGGACATGAACGGGTCCTCGAAATTCGGAAGCGCCAATATTTTTCCGTTGCAGACGAAATCATAGCTTGCTCCTTCCTCGTCTTCGGTTGCGGCGATTTTATCCAGGACCCTCTCTTCTTCCATACTTGGGACCTATTACTCAAAAATGCCATAAATCCTCATCACATTCCATTCGACACAGAAAGTCCAAGTCTTATTCCGTGATCAAAGTTAAATTCGATTCTTTCGACACCTCCGCTTTTGCTCCCTGCACTTTGCTCTACTCTCCCAACTGGTCAGGTATTCACACTTCGTTCAATACTCCCTGACTCAAGGGATTTCCCCGACTTTCTGCGTGATTCTGAGCCACGGGAAGATTGCTTATAAGAAGCTTCGAACATAGTAGCTTTTCCTCGTTTGCCCCGAATACCCCATCTCATCAAAAAAAAAGCCCGTTCGCACTCGGCGATTCGGGCTGGTAGTACAAACGGACATAGCAGCTCAATTTTAAGTTGTGGCGGAGACGAATCGCTCCAGGTACTCTGGCATATGAACGACCTTGCCGGTGACTCTCGCCTCTTCCGCCGCAAAGGCCATCATGTGGCTCTGCACGGAAATCTCCGCGGACGTCAGTCCTTGGGCCGTGCCGCCGTTCGCCACGAGGCGAATGAAGTCCCGGACAAACCTTCGTCTCCTCCCCCATGCCCGGCATGGCCGCCGGGCGCTTCCAGGGAGATCTGCTCCGGCTCGTTCCGGTCAAAGCGGATCAGCTCGATTTCGTTCTTTTCCATCGCGCCGCGAATCTCGCCTTCCGTCCCCATCAGCTTGATCATCCGCGAGCATTCCTTCGTGAAGGCGGACATCGTGAATACGGCCGTTACTTCATTGCGGAATTCCATGCTCACCACCTGATGGTCAACGACATTGTTGTCGCAGTGATAGACACAGCGCCCGTACGGCCCTTCCTGGATCGCCTTCAGCCGCCCCTCATAGCTCTGATCGCCGCTGATGGCGAGCTTCATCCAGTTGTCCTCGTCCGTCAAGTACGTCTTCGGCGCATAATACAGGCAATCCTCCGCGGCCGGACAGCCGTCAAGACATCGCTTCGGGGCGCCGGCCGGCGCATTCTCGGGCGTGAAATGGCTCAAGCTGCCGAAGGAAGCGACATTCGTGCAGGAATCTCCGGCCAGCCACAGCAAAATATCCATATCGTGACATGATTTCGCCAAAATCATCGGACTCGTCTCGTCCGCATTCCGCCAATTGCCGCGCACGAAGCTGTGCGCCTGATGCCAATAACCGACATTCTCGTTATGCTGAATCGACATCAGCCGGCCGATGCGGCCTTCCTCCAGCATCTGCTTGATGGTGCCGAAAAAGCGGGTATAGCGAAGCACGTGACAAATCGAGAAAACGAGCCCGGATTGTCTCGCCCGCTCGCCCATCCGGATGCATTCCAGCGGCTCGGCCACCGCGACGACTTCGACCTCGTCGGGATGCTGGAGGGCATAATTCGTATAATTGACTCCTCGAAGACCCGCCCCAATCAAGGCCAGCTTCACTTTTTTCATCTCTGCTCTCTCCTCTATGTTCCGCAACTCACCGCGGCAGCATTCCCCTTTGACGCTGCCTACCGTGATGCCTTTGACAAAATACTTCTGCAAAAATGGATAGACCGCCATAATCGGCAGCGCCCCGAGGAAGATCTGCGCAGTACGCAGCGTCTTCTCGCCATAGCTCTGCATCGTCGCCAGCTCATCGACGGATATGCTCTCCTTGTTCGAAGAGGTGATCAGCGTGGATAGATATGTCTGCAGCGGATAATTGTCCGGCGAATTCATGTAAATAATGCCGTCGAACCAGGAATTCCAGTGGCCGATAATCGTGAACAGCAGAATCGTGGCGATGGCGGGCAGAGAGACCGGCAAGTAAATCCGGAACAGGAGCGACCCGTGCCCGGCGCCGTCCATAATCGCCGCTTCATCCAGATCCTTCGGAATATTGCGGAAAAAGTTCAGCAGCATGACCATATTCCAGACGCTCAGCGCCCCGGGGATAATCAGCGCCCAGATCGTGTTCAGCAAGCCGGCGTTCTTTGACGACCATGTACGTCGGAATCAACCCGCCGCCGAAAAACATCGTGATGACGAAAAACCAGACATAAGCGGTCCGGGACTTGAAATCGCTCGTTTCCGGCAGGTCGCCTGACGCGATGGGCGAGCGAGAACTTCTGTTGCGCCTGATCGCTCGGCACCTGCCAGAGGAACTCCACCTCGATGTTCAGCATCTCCTTCAGCTTCTTCAGGTACGCATTCGTCGCCGGTGTCGTCCCCTTCGGCGTCTTCGGCTCCTCTGGCGCGCCATAGCCGATAACCTGCGTAACCTTGACGGGCTCCGGGTACTTCCAGAGCGGATCGGCCGAGATCTCATTCTCTTCCGCCGCGGCCGGCGTCTCGCCTGCTGGCGGAGAGGCCCCCTGCTGGGTTCCGCAGCCGGCCAGTGTGGAGACGAAGGCCAGCGAGAGCAGCAGCGTCCAGATAACGATGGTGTTGCGCGAAGTTATTCTCATGCGAATCCCCCTCTTCGAAAATCGATGCGCAATGTCTGCATCATTAAGCGTAGCTTCGTCTGTATGCGCTTTCAATTTCACTTTGTTGACATTGATTTCGATTTGTTTACCTCATTCCCGAAGATGAGCTTCCCGGTATTCCCTGGGGGGTCTGTCCGGTCAGCTTTTTGAAGAAGGTCGTAAAATAAGACGGGGAATTGAAGCCAAGACGGAAAGCGATCTCATGGAATTTCAAACGATCCTCCACCATCCATCTCTTCGCGGCCTCCAGCCGGGCATCGGAAAAATATTCAGACAAATTGCGGCCGGTCACCTGCTTGTAGTACCGGGACAGATAACTCGGATTCATATGAACCTTCTCGGCAATGCGGACGAGGGACAGATCATCGCTCAGATGGCTGGCGATGAACTCATGCACCTCCCGTACCCAGCGTTCCGTATCGTCTTCCTGCCGCAGCCGTCCGACGTCCGCAATCGTCAGATGTACCTTTCCCGATATACAGCGCTGCACCTTCTGCTGCAAATAATCGAGCTCCCGCTTCCACGTGTCCCATCCCAATGGCTGTCGGTGGAAGAAGAAGGATACTTCCAGATCCAGCAGGGAGAGGAACTCATTCTGGATATTCTCCAGCGTCCCTCTCAAATAATCGCCAACCTGATCCCATACGACGCTGCCGTCGGTGTTCCGGAATGCCGCATCCTCCCTCCGCGGTTGAATCAGCCAGACGAACAGTGGTCACGGTAATAGTTAACCTTTTCACGTATCGAACCTCCCGGGCAGCTAACGTTAATCGCATTATATACCAATTCCGCAAGCCGGAGCTCGGTGTCCCCTCCAGTCGGGACATGCAAAGAAGCCACACTGCGCCCTATTGTACAATGCGGCTTCCTTCGATGGCTATAGAACCCTTGCCCTTACTTCCCGGCTTCCTCCGCTTCCGCATCACCCGTCTCATAGATAGAACCGATGCAGCAGAACGAAGTCTTGTCCGAAAACCAGTAGACCGCGTCGCTGTCGACCCATGTCCTGACGTTCGAGAAAGAATGACTGTTGGTCGCCTCAATGTATCGGTCTAGCGCATTTTTGTAGCCCATGAACATCTTCCCTTCCTTGTTTAGTGTCCCTAGTATACAATATTTCCCATCCGCCTGTCTCCGGCCTTGTCGCCGCTTCCTTATAAATAATCGAGGAATATGGCGGATAATGAATAATTCCAACATATGGAGCGAAATCTAGGCATAGAGAAAACGATCATGAGAGGTGGTTTCGGGATATGTTTTATCCGGCAGGGGAGCTGGTGCCGCATTCGTCATTCCTGCATGAGGCGGCGGCGTTTGTCTTCTTTTTTTCTGTCTACTCGTTGTTGGGCTGGTTGTTGGAAAATATGTATAGTCTGGCTACGACGCGCGTCTTTTTTAAGGATGGGTTTCTATGGGGGCCGTTCAAGCCGATGTACGGTTTTGCGCCGCTGCTCCTTGTCTATTTATCCGGGCCGGATACGCACTGGGCTGTCGTCCTCTTGCTCTGCTTCCTCGTGCCCACCGCAGTGGAATATGTGAGCGGCTGGCTGCTTCAGACCTTTTTCCGGCGCCAATGGTGGGACTACTCGAACCTGCCGCTGCAGCTTCACGGCCATATTTGCCTGTCCTATTCCCTATGCTGGGTCTTCCTCTCCTACCTGTGCCTGCGGTGGATCCATCCCGTTCTGGTCTCCGTCTATCGGGCGGCGGAGCCTTTTTGGCAATGGCTGTTCCCTGCTGCAATATTGTATTTCGCCATGGAGTTGATGTTCGCTATCCGGCGCCATTCGCCGCAGGGCGAGTCCGCGGAGGAGCAGCAGCCGAGCCCGGCCCCGTAGCCGGGCCAGCCGCGCCTGGCCGCCGGCTCGCTTCCATGCGCGTGTCTGCAGACCGATAGGCCGGTGACGGAATTGGAAGCGGAAGCTTGCGGTTCAGCCTCTCCAATATGGCCATCTCGTCCTGAAGCCGTTGAATGCCTTCCATATACTTCGGAAATTGGAAGACAAAATTTGATTGTCGTGAATGCTCCTCCGCATCAAACGTTTATTTCGTCGCCGAGAATGTCATAGAAGGAGTGCGAAGCGTACCGTTCCTTCCACGGAGTATGCCCGCATCGCGGCAGCAGGATGCAGGTTACGCCGTTGAGCACATCCGTCAACGGTGCGACTACCCCCTGATACGGGTGCGGGTCATGCTCGCCATGGATGGCGACGACCGGGCAGGCGATGCGCTTTCCGTATTCCAGCAGCTGCCCGGAGCTCCGCAGCGCGCTCGCTTCGGCCCAGATGCGCTCATGCTGCTCCGCATTGACGGCAAGCGGATCCGCTTTCGCCGCATCTTCCAGCGGCTCGTATGTATCGGTCTTGGTCATGAGCTCATCCAGCCGCTTCAGATCCGGCAGGGCTTCCCCTGCGCCAAGCCTCGACATCATGCCGTTCCATTCGGCCCGTTCCTCGGTGGACAAGCGCTTCATTCTTGTGCTCATGATCTCCTGGGCATAGGCTTCTTCGAACGGTCCGCTGCCTACGAGAATGAGCTTGCGCACCAGCTCGGGATGGCGGGCGGCGAAGATGAAGCCGAGCCACGCGCCCCAGGAATACCCGATGACGGTTACGGGCGGATGGCCTGATGCCAATAGCTGATCCTTTATTTCCGCAACCAGTTCCTCAATGCTATACTTCGTCTGATGCAGCTCCAATATTCCGGCATCCCGGGATAACGCAGCGGCTACGGGAGCCATCTCTCCCGCTGCCCCGGGCCCGCCATGCACCAAGGCCACCGAATAAGGGGCGTTGCCGTGGATGCGAATCGAATTCATGTGCTCACCGCATTTCTGTTGAAGTTCCCGCATGTAGATTGCTGATGTAGAAATTGTACCCAATCGGACCGGTCTTCGCAACCGGCCCGGCTGCGGCGAGATCACCACCCCAACCGGTCCAGCACCCAGGCTATCCAATCCGTTGGATTGATCTTGCGGCCCATAAATATGCTGATCCATACGATGCATCCGAGGACAGACAAGACGACGAACAGCCCAATCTCACGGCGCGGCGTACGCGTGCGCAGTTGAATAACTAGTGCGCCGCCCCCGGCCGCCAGGAAGATGACCAAAAATCCGATCATCCCGGCGTCTCCTCCTCCCCCTCCCGCCGCTTCCGAATCCAGGTCAGGACGAGAAGCAGCAGCGGGAGTATGATTCCGAATAGACTGGCAAATTCGAACGTATACCGCTTTCCCCATTCGATATTTTCGACGACATTTTCTCCGGATGTAAACGCGAGCCCTGAGATCAGCAATAAGAGCGGCAGGGCAATCCAGGTTCTGTCTTGCAGCCGGAATAACTGGCAGATTCCCGCTACGGCGCAATAATAGACAATGCACAGCTTAATAAAAATCCATATCAGCCATACGATGACGATGGTCGTCTCTATCCGTTCAATGAATTCCGCGATGCGCACCTCCTGCACAATGACATACAGCGGATATAAAAAATGAGATGCCCGCGTAACGCCGAGCACGCCGATCGTTACAAAAATAATCCCGCTTAACAAGACGGTAGCCAGGACAAGGCCAAGCAGAAGACCCGACCTCATCCTGGTATTGACATAAGGAACAATCATCATGAGACAGACGACCTCCAGATAAGGAAAACCCATAAACGCTCTTGTCTCCTTCATCGTCTGCCAAATGTTCATGGTGAACATCGGCTCGAATCGTTCCCATTTCCATTCCGCCAGCGAGAACAAGCAGATCGCGATAAAGAGAAGCACAAGAAGAGGAGTGCACAGCTCGTTCACGCGCGCGATGCTCTGTATCCCTTTGATCGAGGCGTAGCACACGACAGCCAAAAACATCAGATGGAACATCGATATCGGGGACCTGGGCATGAGCGCCGTCTTCATGAAATCGCCCAAATTGCGCGTGACCCAGCTAGCCGTCTCGATAAAGAAGAAAATATAGAGGACGGCAAAGAGCCCTCCGATCTTATTCCCGGCGACCTTGGTGCAGATTTGCACGATGCTTAAGCCGGGATTGCCTCTCGCCAGCATCAGCCACAGCCAAGCGATCAGGATAGCGGCGCCTCCCGTCCACAACGGGATGAGCCACGCATCCTGCCGAGCCGCAACGATGAGCCTGCCGGGGCTCAGAAAAAAAGCGGTGCCGATCGTAAAATTGAACACCAGTAAAAAGAACTGCCACCCGCTAATGCGTACGTTCTCCATCGTTATCCCTCTTCTTGTAAGGATTGATCGTATTTCCAATCGTATTGATGGTGCTCTTGACAGACAGCTCCAGCTTCGCATTCTTCCACAGTTCCTTATCCCGCTTGGCCGCAGCCCACTCTTTTCCTTTACTGCTCCGGATTTGCGCTTCAATCCCGAGCAGGTCCCAGCCTTTTTTCTTGGTCTCATCAAAAAAATCAGAGGCCTGTTTCTCCACCGCCTGCTTGAACTTCAGCTTGATTTCGTCCATATTTTGCAGCGTTAACGGCTCATTCTGGGTATTGTTCAAAATCTGCATCTCCGCGTTGATCTCCATATGGAGGACGGGTCGGCCGGATACGAGCGACAGCTGCCTGCGCACCTTCGGTTCAGGGGCCTGGACGTCGACGCGCCGTTCATTGACGAGCAGCGATTGATACAGAATGCCCACCTGACCGCTCAGCAAGTAGTACCATGTCATCTCCGTATCCTTCAGCTTCCCGATCATCCGATCCTGCTTAAATACGGCGCCGCCCCTTAATTGAAAATTCCCCTCGTTGGCATCGATGCTGTCGAATCTCTCCGCCGTCGGTGCGGACGGCAAGGCGGACAAGCGAATGACTGGCAGGACCGTAAGCTTGAAGGTTTCCATATTTTCTGCGAAATCCTTGACTCTCGCCTGCTTGCTTGACTGGCCCGAGTATCTGGACTTGAGTTCAAGAATGGAGCGCCCGGCCCGGCCCGGCAGCCGTTCGATTGGAATATACGTGTTCATGATATCCGACAGCGGCGCATCGGTGACGAACAAATAGATGGTAGACCGGCGATCCGGCTGCTTTTCAAAAAAATTGATCAACTCGTTCATTCCCGCTTCCGCTAACCGCTCCGTAACAATCATTCCTTGATAATGGTCATAGAACGGCCGCCTCGGGATGATGTCGTACAGGTTGTCGGTAATATCTCCCGGGTTAAATGCCTCGATGCGGTAGGTGTATACGGGAGATTTCATGCCGCCCGCTTTTTGCGTCGCGACCCCTTCAGGGTTGATAACCTGATAATAAATCGTATACTTTCCGTTATCCGGATCCTTGTCCATCCCGACCAGATTGACGATTGCCAACTCGTCGACCTCGATCATATCCCAGCAGCCGGCCAGACAGAGGCAGCAGATGCCGATGATAATTTGCTTGCCTGCCTGCAAAATGGTATTGAGCCTCATGCGCCTCACCTTTTTTTCCGTTTCGTCTTATTCATGCGGGGGAAGGTCGTCATCCATGGCCGCGGGACGCGCAAGAGCACATCCTTCCAGTCGGAGACGAACGTCGGCGCCACCGGAGCCAGATAAGGCACACCGAACGACCGAAGGGAAGCGAGATGGATCAGGGTGAACAGCACGCCGCATAATATCCCGAATCCCCCGGAGACGGCAGCCAAGATCATATAAAAGTATTGCAGGAACCTCTGCGTAATGCCGAAGTTGTAAAATGGCGCGACAAAATGGGCAATCGCCGTGATCGCGACCACAATCACCATCGCTGCGGACACAAGGCCTGCAGTTACGGCCGCTTCGCCGAGCACGAGCGCTCCAACGATCGAGATCGCTTGGCCGGCTACCCTCGGCATCCGCAATCCCGCCTCCCGCAGCACTTCAAAAATGGTCATCATCATAAACGCCTCCACAAATGACGGAAACGGCACGCCTTCCCGCTGCGCGGAAATGCTGATGAGAAGCGAAGGGGGAAGCAGCCCCTGATGATAGGAGGTTACAGCGATATAGAGAGCCGGAACAAATACGGCCAGCAAAAACGCGAGAAACCGGATCCAGAGCAAAAACGTGCACTAGCGTTGCATCAATCTTTTTACGAAAATTTCTACCCCATAAGTCTCTATATTTGTAACTTATTGAACTATATTCGTGGACAAAAATAAAGAAATCTCCTATTGTTGAGTTACCCAAAGCGTTATCCATAAAAACGCCTCAACAAAGGAGATTTCTATGGATAACGTACCGAATCAAAACGTCATTTGTCAATGCCTAAAATGGTTACATGTTCATTCTACTCGACACGAGTCATTGGATTACCGGACCCAAAAGTTGTTTGTCGGCGCTTCGACACTCTTATTTGTAGAGGCACAGCTTCAGCAACGAGACTCATACAAAGTCATGTCAGAGCATGTAGCCGCTAATCCTGAATTTCAAGAACTGCTTGGACTCAAGAGCATAAGCGCTTCCCAACTATCGCGGAAGCTGAAACGGCTGCCTATGGAGTATCTTCAGACGCTCTTTTTCTCGCTCATTGATCGAATCAAGCAACTTACAAAAGGGAAACGCGGCATTACGCCTGGTATTGGGAAACTCAAGCTAATCGATTCATCGGGAATTACACTACCTCCCATTCTCGCGAAATGGTCCTATTGTTCCAAAAGTAGCCATGGCGTGAAGATGCACACCTCCTTGGTCGTTGCGGACTCCAAAACGATGTATCCAGACAAGATCGTCGCTTCAACCAAAGATGTAGCCGATCATGAAGTCGTGTTGGAATTTACAGTGGATAAAGATGCGACCTACGTGATGGACCGAGGATACCAGGTGTACGACCATTTTCAGAAATGGGTAGAGGATAAGATTAAATTTGTTTGCCGCGTCAAGCAAAAGAGCCGGTTAACGATCATCAGAAAAAGAGACCTCCCCAAAAGGCAGAATGGGTTTATCCTTGATGCTGATGTGACGATGCCTGAGCTGCCAGCGGTTCTGCGTTTGATTGAGTTTAAGGATGACCAAGGGCGTACCTATCGAATTGTAACGAATCGATTTGACTTATCCGCACATCAAATTGCCGAGATTTATCGAAATCGCTGGCATATTGAGTTGTTTTTTAAATGGGTCAAGCAGCATATTCGATTGGTAAAACCCCACGGTTATACGGCCGAAGCGATTTGGAACCAAATGTATATTGCTTTAATCGCGTATGCTCTCTGTTTGCTGATTAAATTAACACTGGACTGTAAAAAGTCGACATGGGACCTCCTCCAGTTGATTCGCATCTATGCGGAAAAACCATGGGAAAATTTGATCGCTGCACTCAACCGCAAGCCGACTCGAACATCTAGAGGTCGACCAAAGCGAAATGGGAGACGTCCGAAAAAGGCAACAAAGTCGATGAAACCGAGACTGATTGTGACGTAATGACAAACGAAAACGATTTTTACATATAATGGATAACGCGTAGGGTCTGTTTCCAGCTCGACTTTTTTAGACTTAGCGCGGACATCGCAAATGTAAATATATATCATATATTGATGTTAATTGAAATTAGATTATGAACTAACCGCTCGATGCAACGCTAGTGAAAAACGTGGCAATATCCGCCCGTTGGTAATAGTCTTCGGGCGATGTAAAGCTCTGCATAAACGTGAACGGTCCGATGAGAACCAGCGGACTTCCGTCCACCATGACGGTGACTCTCCCTTCAAGCAGATGCGATACCACCACATCCGGCCGTTCCGTCCTTACGATGGTCGGGAAAATCGTTATGCACTTGTCCTGGATCCACTCCTCCACATACGTGCCTTCCAGGATGCTGTCGGTATGAATCTTGCCTATCCTGGAGCGGAATTCGTTGACGATTCCTTCGGGGGCGAGCGATTTCATGTACAGCATGATCACCTTCGTCTCCGTCGCGGTGCCGATGATCATCTGCTCCAGGCACAAGTCGGAGGTGCGGATTCGTTTTCGAATCAATCCGATGCTGGTGGCGGCATCCTCATTCAACGCCTCCTGCGGCCCGCGAACCGTTGTCTCTGTCTTCGGTTCCGTTACGGCGCGATGCTGGAACTTGGCCACGTCAAGCACAAGCACATGCGTGGCCCCAGGAATGAAAAGCAGACATTGGCCCTCCAGCAGCCGCTGCGTGCAGGTTGCCAGATCTGCGGCACCGGTTATCGTGGCGATGGGAATCCGCCGTTTCACCATATCCTCTACATTGGCGTCTTCGTCCGAAAGTGGCGGCAGCGGCTGCTCGGCAAACATTCGAAGCACATTGTCCTCAATTTTGTTCTTATCCACCAGCGTCTCGAGAAATAAGCATCGTCCTTCCAACTCCGGCTGCTGAATCACGAACGAATGATCGACCAGATCGGGCGGATGTCCGAGGACGCTTGTCAGCCGATCGGCGAACTCGCCCGTACGGGAGGAGTCAAATATCAGATTATCGTCGCTCATGCGGGTGTGATTGCTCATGGACTGCCCTCCGGGTATGATATCGAAATCTACTTTTTGGGTGTTAGTTTGAGCATTTTATCTTTTTTTAGTACACAAAAAAACCGCAGGGATATGCCCTTGCGGTCCAACTGCCCGAGTTGTCTCTTCCTCTCCGTCGCCCCTTTTTTGTGGCTTATACTAGGCAGTACTGGCCCACAAAATTACTATTGACAAAATTATATTTTTTGTGGTATAATATTATATTTACTCATTTACAAAATTTGATATTCATCTAATACGATGTGGGTGAACATAGAATTGGAGGGGATATCATTGACGCACAGCAAGAATGGAATTCGCATGCTCACGGTGTCCGCGGACATGATGGGCCGCACCGTGACGATTCATCCGACCGTGCTATGGGATGAGGACGATCTGCTACTGGTGGATACTGCCTACCCCGGTCAGCTTCCTCTGTTGGCTTCCGAGGTGTCTCGCGCCGGCCTCTCCTTCGATCGGTTGAGCAAGGTCATGATTACGCATCAGGATCTCGATCATATCGGGAACCTGCCGGCCATGGCAGAACGATTCGCCGCCCGGCTCGAAGTGATGGCCAGCCCGATCGAAAAGCCGTTCATCGAAGGAGAACGGCAGCTGCTGAAGCTGACTCCCGCAGCGATAGCGGAAGCGGTGAGCTCTCTGCCCGCCAACGTGCCGGAGCAATGGAGGCTCGGACTCAAGCATACGCTGGAGAATCCGCCCAAGGGTCCGGTGCATTCGACCCTAACGGACAAGCAGCGCTTGCCGCTCTGTGGCGGAATCATTGTCATCGGCACGCCGGGACACACGCCCGGACATATCAGCCTGTATCATGAACCGAGCCGCACCCTCATCGCGGGAGACGCCTTAATCGTAGAAAAAGGTCAACTGTACGGACCTGATCCGCAATACTGCCTCGACTACGAATTGGCGCGGCAATCTCTGGCCGCCCTGCTCGATTATGACATTCAACAGGTTATTTGCTTTCATGGCGGAGGGTACGAGGGGGATGGCAGACGGCGAATTGCCGAGCTGCTGAAGCACAAGCGGTAGCGAAGCCAAGAGTTCACGCCAGGGCCCGCGTGACTCTGCAGCCGGTCTGCTCCGTTAGGTAAGGTTCAGCACTTCCGTTCATTCATCCGTCATTTGCCGGACAAGCTCCGGCCGGCCATGGAACTGAGCCGGCGTATTCTGGAATAATTCAATCCGCCATTGTCCTCCGGCGCGAACCGCAACCAGCGTGTGATGGGTATTCACGTCCGGGTTCAGCCCCGATTGTCCGGGCGTCACCATGCCGGCAATCGCCCGCAATAACGCGGTATTCGAATCAAGCAAGCGGATATGTTTCACCTTAGTCGTAAAAGGAGCCGTCGGATGATGTTCGAAGATAGGCTGAAGATGCCCAAGTATGTCCTCCGGGCCGCTCGCCAGACTGCCGTCGAAGCCGATTAACTTGCCGTCCGCGGCGAACAGCTCCGCCATCCCGGCAGCATAGCGGCTGTTCCATGCTTCTATCAGTTGATGATACAAATTCTCTGCTTCTATGGTTGCCTGCGCATCCATGGCGATTCCTCCTCTTTCGTTCGGCAGCTTGCATAAGCTGTGCTTCGCTGCGCACTACTGTCTCATCCTGGCCTGTCATCGGTCTCATTATCGGCTCTATCGTTCCTTGTCATTCGTCACCCGACCTTGAATCTGCCTCGTCCAAGATTCGCTTCACGATACCATCCACCGGCAGCGAACCGTCAATGATAAGGTCGGAGCTCGGCTTCACCGCGGACAGCATTTCGGCGTAGGCCATTCTCCCCTCCTGGAGGGAGCCCCTGACATCCTCGCGCACTTCGTCGATGGACCCATCGGAGAAATCCCTTAAGATGCGTCGCGCCAAGGCAATGTCGGGCGGCGTATCAATGAAAATGGACAAATCAATATAACCGCGCATGGCGCTGTTCAAATAAGCAAACGGGTAGCTCTCCCCCTCCCATTCCCTTGTCTTCCTTAGAAAGAATTCTAACTCCTTACGACGGCGGAAGAGCAAAAGGGCGGGAAGGCAAGCTACCCGCCGTTCGCGCTGCCATCGTTATTCCGCGGCGCAGGAGGCTGCGGCGGCGGCAAGGTAATAAGCCAGCCCGGTCTGCTGCCCTTCGAGCATGCGGAGATGGAACTCGTCCTGAAGGAAAAAACGGGTCTGCGCGGCAAACTCAGCCGCGGACACCGCATGCCCATGCCTGCTCAAATGGTCGAGATGAGCCCGGATAACGCGCTGCACTTGCTCGTCATCATGCTTCGCGCCGCCGCGCAGCGCTGCTGCCATGTCTTCCATAAATGCCGCCGCTTCCCGCGCTTGTTCATTCATCTGCGGCACATCGATGGGCCCGCTCTCCAAAATGTCGAAGCCATAGGTCGCCTGCACATGCTCCCGCTGCTCTCTCAGCGCTTCCTCCCATTCTTCCTCGCTGGCAAATCCCGTGAACATCTCAGAAGGACTTAGCGGTTCACCGCCGGCCAAGCTGTGCTTAGAAGCTTGCAGCGTCTGAATGATCTTGTCCAGCCGGCGCTTGCGGGCAAGCAAGAGCTCCTCCTGCCGGCTCAGCATCGTCCATCGATCGGATTCCGTCTCGAGCAGCTCTTTAATTGCTTCAAGCGGGAAATCCAATTCTTTATAGAAAAGAATATGCTGCAGCCGTTCGAGCTCCTCCGTCCCGTACAGACGGTATCCCGCCTCGCTAATCTTCCGCGGCTCAAGAAGGCCGATCTTGTGATAATGATGAAGCGCCTTGATGGTGACATTTGTCAATGACGATACTTCCTTCACCGTGTATAGCATGATGTCCTCGCTCCTTTCTGAGTTCAGGCTACAGGATCCCCTAAGAGGAGAGTCAAGTCCTTCCCGGGAAGCCGCAACGGGGGAAGCAGGCATCCGCAATGTCCTGGTTGACTCTTCCCTTGCAGGAGGACGTAAGATGAGTCCGAAATTCAACCAAGGAGGTTTTCCTGTATGTCCGATTCCGTCCCGCATTCATTTGCGCTGCTTCGCCAACCGTTTGTCCGCGCCCTGTTTCTGTCCCAATTGTTCTCCCAATGCGGAATCTGGATTCGTAATTTCGCCGTGCTGTTCTATGTCATGGAGGTTACCGGCGGAGATGCGATTGCCGTCTCGATGATTTCCGTAGCGGCATACGCGCCTATTTTCGTGTTTTCTTTTCTGGGCGGCGTTTTTGCCGATCGGTGGCGTCCCAAGCGGACGAGCGTCTGGTGCGAGTGGTTAAGCGCCGGCTCGGTTGTTATCGTATTGGTCATGCTCGCTTCCGGTTCGTGGGAAGCGGTATTTACCGCCACGGCTTGTTCTTCTATTCTATCGCAATTTGCCCAGCCATCCGGCATGAAGCTGTTCAAACTTCACGTCAACGATGCCGAAGCTCCCCAGTGCATGTCTTTGTTGCAGCTTCTCTCTTCCGTCTTCATGATCATCGGTCCGATCATGGGTACTTGGGTGTATCAGCAGGCCGGCATTGAACCGGCTCTCTTCGCGACCTGCACGGCCTTCGTGCTATCCGCTCTGGCGGTGCTGCGCATTCCTGCCGATCCGCTCCCTGAGGACAAGGCCGCCGGCTCTGGCTCCGTGCTGCGCGAGATTGCCGATGGCATCCGCTACGTCGTCTCGGTCTGCCTCCTGAGGTGGCTAAGCCTCTCCTTTATGCTCGTCGGCCTCGGGGTCGGACTGATCTCGCCGTTGACGATTTTTCTCGTCACCGAGCGGCTGGGGCTGACTGCCCAGCATTTGCAGTGGATTACGATTCCTTACGGAGCCGGAGAAATTATCGGCGGCCTCATCGCCTTCCGCCTCGCGGCCCGCGTACCGCCCAAGCACTTCCTGATAATCGGGCTGTTGGTCAATGGAGCCGGAATCGTAATATGCGGCCTCTCTGCCGAGCTGTGGCTGACGATGGCCGCGCAATGTCTCGTCGCTCTTTTTCAGCCGGCGATATTCATCGGCAATCATACGCTCGTGATGCAGCATGCCGATCAGGCGTACATCGGCAGAGTGATCGGCATTCGTACCCCGCTCATGACGGGAGCGATGCTGCTCTCCATGAGCTTGGCGGGAATTCTCAAGCCGTTATTTTCCTTGCCCGTCATCTATGAGCTGGCGGGACTCTGTTTTGTCGTAGCATTCCTCGTTACGCTTCCGGCATTCAGCTCTAACTAGAGCTCAGGCGGATCCCGCCGGTTCCTTAAACATGATAAAAGCTATAACCGTCAGTAACGTAAAGTAACGAAAAACAAAAGCATCTTTCCAATTGAGGAAGTGTTACATCCATGAGGATTTAACATTAAAAAACTCCGATTATTTTTAGAGCGGAACCGATAAATAGGAGTATAAAAATGCATCAAAAACAACTTGATTATTCTGGTCTAGAAGTATATCAAGAGCTATTTACTGTAGATGATGCATTTAGTTGTTTGGGGGACAACAATCAACGTTTGAGTAGCTGTTTCTAAATGCTTTCTCAATACGCACTTTGCAGACTTTATCTTTAAGAAGTAGTAAATCTGCCAAATCACGGTTTCATTAATTAATTGACTTGATACTTATGAAGGAGTATTACTTTAATCGCTAGTATAGAGAATAATTTAATTTAACGGTTAAGTTCAAGTTTTGTAAAAGATCCTTAGAATTCAAAAGATGTTTATAAATATATTTGTTGAAAGTTACGAGGAAGTTATTAATATGCCTAAAAAGGTGATCAAGGATCAATAGGAACTGATTCAAATGTTCGACATCCTGTCTGAGGAAGATATACAGCATTTGAGAAGAATCTCCTCATCAATTTTAACAGATAAGCAATGTGGCGGAAAATAGATGAAACGGTAAAAATCCTGCGTAAACACGCAGGATTTAACGGTATTTGAGCCGCTATTTTATGAAATTCCTGCAAAAGCGCATTAATCTCTCCGATTATTGGTTTCAACCTATTGACATGGCTGAAATTCCTGCGGTTATGCAGGAATGCCTGTAACGGAGTACGCGTTATAAGGGAAAACTGCATTTCCGCAGCTTTTTTGGCAAGTCGAGCGGTAAAAAGCCTGGGGGAAGCAAACAGCATCAGACAAGCGGAACAAACAAAACGAACCACCGTCACATCGAATCAGAGAATATTGAACAATGGGCTTGTCCGGCAAAACGCGGGACGGTTTGTTCACAGGCCGGGGCTGTCTCACGGCAGTTTCTTACTGCTTATGGGACAGCCCCTTGTTCATTCGGAGCGCTGCCGCCCCTTCGCCTGCTCTGGGGCAAGCACTGCGAGCGGAAGCCTGAACAGGAAGGTCGTTCCTTGCTGCGGAATGCTGTACACCTCGATCGGCGCGCGATGCTGATCGAGGATCGCCTTGACGATGGACAGGCCGATGCCCGCGCCGTTCTTCCTCGTCCTGGCCTTGTCCGTCTTGTAAAATCGCTCCCAGATGCGTGCGATATCTTCCGGCTCCATGCCGATGCCCTGGTCAGAGATTCCGACAACCGCATGGTTGGCGTCCGCCCTGGAGATCTTCACCGTAATCCGGCTTCCCGGCCGGGAATACTCAATTGCATTTTGCAGAAGATTGACCACGACCTGCTCGATCCGATCGGGATCGGCATGAACCCACAGATCATAATCGGCATCCGCTTGGTCGAATACCACTTCATGCTTGCTCAACTGCGGATCCATTCGCGCCAGCACCTGGCGAACCTTCTCTGTCATATTGAAGGCAACCGGCATGATCTGGAACTGTCCCGCTTCAATTTTGGCGATATCGAGCAGATCAATTCACGAGGCGGATGAGCCGCTTATTCTGTTCCTGCACGATCCGGATATATTTCGCCATCCGCTCGGGCGGTATCGTGCCGTCCAGAACGGCTTCCAAATACCCGTTCATGGACGTTAACGGCGATCGCATATCATGGGACACATTGGCGACGAATTCTTTGCGCATCCGATCCAGGCTCCCCAGGTCTTGCGCCATCTGTTCGAGCGCCCGCGCCAACCGTCCGAGCTCGTCCCGGGAATGAACCGGAATCTCGATCTGGAACTGTCCCTTGGCGATGGCGCGCGAGGCGGCTTCCAGCTTCTTCACCCTTCGCGACAGATGGTTGGAGAGCATGAACGCGAACAATGCCCCGCACGAGAGCATAATGCCAATCCCGATCCAGAGCGGCTCGTTCCATATGCGGACATCCCGCTGGAACAGGTTGGAGGCCGTGAGCAGGACGAAGTCCCCTTCGCCGGGAACGCGCAGCGTCTGCCCGACGAGCACCGTCTTGCCCCGGCCGACGAATGTCTCCTCGGCGAAATACCGGCCGTCCGCAATGCCGGCAAGAACCTCTTCAATGCGGGCCTCATCCAGGCGATAGGGGCCCTTCTCGTCTTCCAGCTTGTAACGGACGTTCCCGGTCCCCTGGTGAATGATGTACAAGGAGCGGACATGCCTTGGCACGGTCAGCTCCAGTCCGGCCATCACCATCTCGTCATTCCAGCCGTTCTGCTTCGCCTCGGTCAGGAAGTGTCCGATCCGCTCCAACTGCATGCGGTCATCCAAGCGCTGTCTTTTCATTAGATCGCCCTTGAAAAATAACCCGGTAATGAAGCCGAACAAACCGTAGGAGAACACGAGCATAATAAGGAGCAGCACGAAGATCTTGACGAACAAGCCGTTCGCATGCCGCCATCCGCCCCGCTTCATGAGGCTGCCTCGAATTTGTAGCCGATGCCCCAGACGGTCACGATGCTCCAATAGGCGGATTCGCCCAGCTTCTCCCGCAGCCGCTTGATATGCACGTCCACCGTGCGGACATCGCCTTCATAATCGGCGCCCCAGACCTGCCGCAGCAGCTGTTCGCGCGTGAACACCTTGTTCGGATGCCCCGCCAACACTTGAAGGAGCTCCAGCTCCTTCGGGGCCAGCGCCACGTCCTGTTCGCGGACGGACACCTTCTGATCCTGCGGCGTGATGCACAGCTCCGGATATTGAATCGAAGCCTTGAACAGGGCCGGGTTGGCGCGTCTCAATACCGCTTGCACCCGCGCGATAAGCTCCTTCGGATCGAAGGGCTTCACAATATAGTCGTCCGCTCCGCTGGAAAATCCCTTCAGCTTGTCATAGCTCTCGCCGTTCCCGGTGACCATAATGATCGGAATATCCCCTTCGGCGCGGATTTCCTCGCACACCTGCCAGCCATCCAGCTCCGGAAGCATAATATCGAGCAGCACAAGATCAGGGTTCGTCGCGTCCAGCAGCTCCAGAGCCGCCGCTCCATCCTCCGCGATCGAATGCGTATAGCCGTGCTTGTCCAAATACAGGGCAATCAATTCCGAAATATACGCATCATCCTCAACGATTAAAATATGCGGTGACTTCTGCACTCCCATTCCTCCTCCGACTCTGCCCGGGCCTGAACGGCCGTTCTTCTATTAATCGTAACGCAGAGCGTCGACCGGTTTCAAATTCGCGGCTTTGTTCGCCGGGAATAAGCCGAACACGATCCCGATCGCCGCGGAGAAAGCGAATGACAGCCACATCATGTCAGGCGCGACCGCGAACGGAATGCCCATCGCCCTGCTGCCCGCATATGCGCCGCCCAACCCGGCCGCGATGCCCAGCAAGCCGCTGATGCTGCTGATCGTGACGGCTTCCAGCAGGAACTGCTGCATAATATCGCGCTTCTTCGCGCCGAGCGACTTGCGGATGCCGATCTCGCGCGTCCGCTCCGTCACCGACACGAGCATAATATTCATGATGCCGATGCCGCCGACGAGCAGGGAGATCGAGGCGATTCCCGCCAGCAGCAGCGTCATGGTCTGGGTTACGCTTCCAAGGGCTTCGATCATATCCGCCTGGTTAAACACGTTGTAGCTGTTGTCGGACCCGCGGAATTTTTTAGATAACCGGGACTCCAGCTCCGCCATAATCGAATCGGCCTGTTCCGTGTCCGCGAACTTGACGTAGACCGTTCGAATCCCTTTGGACTGCAGCAGCCGCTCGCCTCTCGTTAATGGAACCCAGATCTTATTGTCATTGGCCCCGCCCAGCGAGCTCCCCTTCGATGCCATGACGCCAACAATCCGGAAGGAGATTCCGTTCAGCGATAGCTGCTGCCCGAGCGGATTCCCTTGCGGGAACAGGGTCTCCGCCGCGTCCGCTCCGATGATAGCCACCCGCTGATAGAGCTCGACATCGATCGGGAGGATGAAGCGCCCGCTCTCCACATGATAGTCGCGAACCGCTTCATATTCCGGCGTAATGCCTTCCACCTGCAGATTCGCGTTATTCGTGCCCGCTTTCGCCTGAACGCTGCCGTTGATGAACGGAGAGACCGCCTCGACGCCGTCAATGTCCTCGAAGGCGAGCGCCTCCTCCAGCGTGAGCGACGATACCGCGCCCCTTCCCGTTACCGTGACCGAGATCAGATTGGATCCAAGACTCGCCACCTGGGATTGGACTTGCTTGGTTGAGCCTTCGCCCACCGAGACCATGATAATGACGGCGGCCACGCCGATGACGATGCCAAGCATCGTCAGCAGCGTGCGCATTTTATTGGCCAATATGCTGCGCCAGGCCATCTTCCATGCTTGCATCCATGTCACGGGGCGAACCTCCTTACGACCTGAATGCGCCCATCCTGTATGCGCACGACACTTCCCGCTTCCTCGGCTACATCCGGATCGTGGGTAATCAAGACGATGGTGTGGCCTTTGCGGTTCAGGTCCTTCATGATGGCGAGCACTTCAAGTCCCGTCTTCGTATCCAATGCCCCGGTCGGCTCGTCCGCGAGGATGACCGGCGGTTCTCCGACCAGCGCTCTCGCGATCGCGACCCGCTGCTGCTGGCCGCCGGATAACTGGCGCGGCAAATAATTCAGCTTGCTCTCCAGCCCGACCTGGGCAAGCGCCTGCACCGCGAGCTCATGCCTTTTTTTGGCCGGCATGCCGAGGTAGATGAGCGGAAGCTCCACATTTTCCATCGCGGTAAGCGCAGGCAGCAAGTAAAAGCTCTGAAAAATAAAACCGATCTTCCGATTGCGAATTTCCGCCAGTTGATTGCCGGATAGCTTGCTTACCTCCTGACCGTCCAGCCAGTAGGCTCCGCTCGTCGGCGTATCGAGGCAGCCCATCATATTCATGAGCGTCGACTTGCCGGAGCCGGACGGGCCGATAATGGCCAGCATCTCGCCCGCATAGACGGTCAGATTCACCTCGTTCAGAGACAGCATCTCTTCGCCGCCCATCCGGTAAGCCTTGGACATGTTCTCGATATGTATCACAGCCTGCCTGCTCATCAGCCGCCCCCTCCAGGCATGCGGGTGGCGCCGCCAGGAAATACGACGTTGCCGCCAGGGGAGCTTCCGTTTCTTCCTCCGTTGCCGCCGAAGCCGCCCATTCCCCCGAACGAGGATTGCTGGCTGCTGTTCGCGGATGCGCGCACCGTAGGCAATACGACCATATCCCCTTCCTTCAGGCCGCTCACGATTTCAAAATAGGACTCATTATTGATCCCCGTCTCCACCTCGGTTAACTTCCCGGCGCCTGCACTTGGAACGCCCGTCTGTCCCCGGCCGGCCCGAGCGGCGGCATCTCCGTCAGGGCGTGTCCCTCTATTGGCGCTATCCGCTTCACTGGCTTGATTCTGGCCTGTTCCCTGCTCGCGCTGCCGTTCCGGCGGGGCCTGCTGCGGCGCTTCTTCGCCTGCGCCGTCGGCTTGTTCCGACCAGACCGTGACATAAGACTTTCCGTTGCGCTGGGTCACCGCTTCGATCGGCACCAGCAGCACATCCGATTTGCTGTTCACGTCGATCTGGGCCTGGACCGACATCCCGCTTTTGACGCCTTGGCTTGACGATAATTGAATCGTGACGTCGAATACGGATACCCCGCCGGAAGCCGTGCCTTCATCGGCAATCGCGCTTACTGTCCCTTCGATCGACGTATCCGCCAGCGCGTCGAACGTCAGCGCCGCCTTTTGTTTCAGCTTGATGCTCGGTATATCCATTTCATCGACTTGAATCACGGCCTGAAGCTGCGTATAATCCACGATCGTGCCTATCGATCCGCTCTGGTTCAATTGCGAGCCTTCGCTAATGTTCAGCGTCGTCAATGTGCCGCTGATCGGAGCTTTGATTGCCTTTTCTTTCGCCTGATCGGCCCGCTTTTGTTCCAATTCCTTTTGCGCCAGGGCGAGATCCAGCTTCATGTTCTCGATTTCGACCGCGATGGACGGTCTGGCTTCCTCATCCGCTTCTTTATACTTCGTTTTCAGATTTTCGAACTCCAGCTCCTTCTTCTGAAGCTGAATCTCCTGCTTCTCGATCTCGTTCGTCAGATCTTCTTTTTCGATTGTGGCCAGGACCGCTCCTTTCTCGACCCGGTCGCCAACATCATACAATATTTTATCAATCTTGCCCGTTTCTCCCGACCTCACCTCCGCGGTATTGCGGGGCGATACCGTACCCGAGCCGCTTACGGTCACCTCCAAATCTCCCTTCACCACTCTCGCCATTGACGGCAGTGCGGCGGTTTGTTCTGTCTTCGGCTGCTTGTACAACCAATAATATCCTGCCATACATAGCGTGATGACAACGACGGCTGTCAGCAGCAGCTTCCATTTGGATCGCATAATTCCCCTCTCCTGTCTCCCTTCTCATGCGTGCGGCGCGCTTCTGCCGCGTTCCGTTCTTGCCGCAAGTCTCACTGCCGTATTAGTGTAGCAAAAAACTATGAACAACCTATGAACGCCAAAAAGCCCCCCGATGCCGGGAGGCCGCACAAGTGACATGTTCACACAGGGGAGAAAGCAGGCTTATTTAAATAGCCTCTTATTCGCACGAATAATATTTTCAATCAATCCTTTTCCCGGAAAATCCGCGGCAACAATGCCGGTATACTCCACATTGTGATTGGCTATATAATCGGTTGTCAGTACATTCGTTCCTTCAAATGCAATGGTGCATATCCCGATGAAGCAATCCGTTCTGGGGAAATCCGGATAGGAATCTGACCAGCCGGGAGTAGTCAATCCCGTAGCAAGCCGGGGGGCCGATGTTCCCGGGCTGCTGTGCCCGCTTGCAACAAAGTAGGGATACGCGATATTCCCGCCGCTCAAATAATTGATGAATTTGGTTTGCGAGCCTTTTTGACGGCTTTCATTCGCCTTCTGCAATTGTTTTTTTACATCCAGCCATTTTTGGTATAAATCCCAATTCGTTGAGACGGTATAATTATCCTGGATATCGAATTGATGAGCATAATCGATGCCGATATTCGAACCGGCAACATTGCGGAGGATCACGATTTTTCCTCGCATTTCTCCTAGTGTAGGGTTTGTTATCGATCCGTTTTTACTGTCCCAAAAAAATCCAGGATAGCTATTGATATATCCCTGAAGGGTGTCATTGAACACGCGATCAGGCATAGAACTGTGTTCTTGTTTGATGCGCATCAGAACCGTTTCGCTCGGATTGCGCTTCAAAAACTCAGTAACCTCATTCAATACGTCCCCGAACATGGCATCTAAATAGTAGGAGCCATGGTGAAGCGCAAACGAACCGTCAACATAACGGCAGCGAATGTCCAAAAAGCGAATTCCGGAATTTAATTGCGTGTTGAGCGTCATCGACTGTGTATACACATGGTCAGTTGCAGGCTGAGAGGTTCGGTAAGCCATGCTGTCATGCGTCCCTGGAATGGATAAATCACTTAATCTGGCATCATCCCGAATCAAGCTCATCCAGTTTGGATTTTGATATCCTATGGTTGGGTCATGAGAATATCCTGAATGCCAATGTGCAGACGCAGGTTGTACATGAACTCCCAGCAGCAAAATTAAAATAATTGAATACTGAATGATCTTCTTCATTACCTATCTGCATCCTTTCTTGTCGTGGTGTAAAAGAGCTTTCCCTTTCTACCTTCCCAATCCTCCCTCTCTTTGAACCAGCAAACTAATTATATTATCTATGTAGGGATGGTTGGGAATAAGCATAGTTATTTTGTGTTTCAATCATGTGAAGCACGTGAATCCTTCAAACCCCGCCCTGTCACGGAAGGTTTCGCTATGCCAAGAAAATTGTTAATCCAGTCCCAGTCATCCAGTTAAAAGTCGGTTTGTATCTTTCTTGATTGGCATGGCTTACATAAAAAAATGCCTCCCGCTATCGGGAGGCTGTCGCCGTCATTTCTCTCTCTGTTATGTATCCTTGATGCGGGCCAGCCGCTCTCTTACGTATTCCACAAGCTGGTCCTTCTCCTCCTCCATTCCCATTGCATCGATTCTCCTGACGATCACAATATCGGACTGCATCGAATATAATAGCATCGCATCTTATTCCGGTCCTCCCCTTTAGACATGCCCCTTCTCACTGTTCGGTCTCCTCCTCACGGCAGGTTGCCCATGCTTTGCCGCAAAATCGCTTTGGCCCGCTTCAAGCGCGTTTTGACCGTGCTCTCGTTCGCATTGGTGGCGGCGGCAATCTCAGCATTTTTCATATGATGGATATACTTGAGAATGATGACCTTTTGATATTCCGGCTTCAGCTTTTTCAGATAAGTATAGATCTCGTCGACAATGATCTTCAGCTCTACCTTTTGTTCCACCGATAGTTGGCTATCGAAGTCTTTGGCCAGCTCGATATCGAGAACCGTATCTTCGGACGCGATATCATTCCACCGGTTGCGCTTGCGCAAATAATCGAACGAGGTTCTAGCCGCGATCGATTGCAGCCACGAGCCGAGCTTCCTGTCATCATGCAATGTATGTATTTGCGCAAAGGCTTTCATAAATGTTTCTTGTGCGATATCTTGAGCCAAATGGCTGTCTTTAATAATCATGTACGCCGTAGTATAGACGCGTTCATAGAACATTTCGAACATCGAGCGTTGATTTTCTTGCATCAGTGCTTCCGAGGACATTACTGAGCCTCCCGCTATCATATAGTAAAGAACGCAGATTGCTGTTCACTAGTCATCAACCATCCATAATAACAGCTTCAGATCACCTCCTTACGATGTTACATACCAGATTTCACGAAAAGCGTGACAATCATGAAGTGAAAAAACGCCGCTCCCCCACACGATTATACCAGATATCGCACCGCTGATGGCATTTCGGAAATATACGAAAAGCCCTTTCCCTGGAAAGGACTGCCGATTGTACACTACTCTTCGCTGCAAACAAAAGTAATTACCCCATTCGGGGCCTCATGAATCATTTTTTTCAACATAGATCGTTTCGATTTCGGCGCTGCATTCATATCATAGGATGTGGACATGAATCCACATAATGGATTGTACATACTGTATTGAAAATCATGAAGGGTCACAAGGGGCTAAAGAGATTGATAACCTTAATATGTTAATAAAAACTAGTTCTGAGGAACTAACCTTCCAGTAAAAATTAAGGGAGGCTGCGTCATTTCCGCAACCTCCCTCTTCGTGACTCATTTTCCAATTCGTAGGCCAGACATCACTTGCCGGATAAGGATTGTTGTCTCTCGGCGAGCATCTCGGCCACTTTTTCCACTTGGGCCTTGATGGCAATCGGATCGTACGGCCAGAAGTAATCGCCGTCCAAGTCGAATACGCGATTATTTTTCACCGCATCCAATGAATTCCAGAAAGGTCCATCACGGTCAAATTGACCGTCATGGCCCGAATCAAGGAAAATGTAGTCGCCCGCATATTCCGGAATCTTTTCCAGCGAGATTGACTTGATATCCTCCCGGTTGTCTATCAGTTTTTGAACAGCCGGCGGCGGAGTCAGCTCCAAATGCTTATAGACCGCCTGTACCCCGCGCCATATGCCGAAGGAATACACAAAGATTTCTTTGTTAAATCCGCCCATTACCGAGACGGTATCGCCCTCTGGGACAATGCCTTTTATTTTCTCCTTCGCTGTCCGGACCGTCGCGTTGAAGTCTTCAATCCAGGCCTCGGCTTCCTTGTCCTTGCCGAGCATTTCTCCGAACGTTCTTATTTCGTCGCGGGCATCGTCGAAGGTATTGTAAGGGAATACGATGGTCGGCGCGATTTTGCTTAACTGTTCATAGATGGCCGGGTCATCCGATAAGGTGACAATCATATCCGGTGCCAGCGACAATATTTTCTCCACGCTGCTGGCGTCAATCGTGCCGATATCATCGATCCGTGTATTAAACTGTGGACCAACGCCTTAGTGATACAATAAAATCGCATTAATTGATAATGATTATCATTATTATAAACAAAGAAAGCCCTGCAATTCAATGCAGAAGCTGTCAATGCACCCTTGTCGGACTATTTCTCAGGCGTTCACTGTTTGGGTTCATGATCGTGTTTAGACATCAGAAGTGAGCGCTTGGCGCTGCGCATCGAATTCGCGTTTCAGGATCGAGAAAACGGCGATATCGACGTATCTTTCCTTTTCGAACTCCTGTTGTCTCATCACGCCTTCTTTTTGAAAACCGAGCCGGAGCAATAACCGCTCGGATGCGATATTTTCCGGATCGATTTTCGCTTCGATCCGATTCACGCCGATGTCGCGAAAGCCGAACGACAGGATACGCTGCGCTGCCTCCGTCATGACTCCGCGCCCCCAATACGGAGGTGCCAGATCATAGCCAAGCTCGATTCTGCGATGCGTCTTTTCATATTGGAGAAAACCGCATGTTCCGATCACTTTAGCAGATGACTTTTCCTCAATGACCCAGCGCAGCCCGCTCTGTTCCGCAAATATTTGTTGGTGCCAATTCCATTCCCGAATGACATCCTGAATCGATTGAAACGGCTCCAGCGGCGTATATCGGACCACGTCTTCCAGCGAGTAGAGATCAAATATATCGCGGCAATCCCGTTCCTCCATTGCCCGCAAGAGAAAGCATTCGGTCTGCAAGCAGGGAAACGCTTGAAAAGTAAAAGCTCCACTCATTCTCGATTCTCCCCTTGTTAATACTCTCTGACTTCCTTCTTCATATCTTCCATGCTCGCGATATGCTCAAGCTTATCGCAGGCAGAGACAGCACCATCGTCTTGCCGATGCCCCCGGTTCCAGCGCTGCCTTCCTTCGGCTCCTTGTCCCTGCTCCTAATGAATAACTCTCCACCTCCCAAGGCGCTGCCGCAAGGTTCGGCACGACGGCATATAATTTCTGCCAGAGCGCTTCCGCAACATCCATATTGTACTTGGCCTTCATATATGCGACCGCTTCCCTCCTCACCTCCGCATGCTTCCAACGGATATCCATTGAACTCGGCATATACGTATCCCGCCGGGCCGATCATCATGCTCGACAATATCAGGAACATCTTCTTTTTCTTCATAAACCGCTTCTTCCTTCAACTAAGCTCCTTGAGCCTGCTGCCGGAGCTAACGGTCTTGCATTGGCGAACCCGGATAGGTCGGCTGTACTGGACTGAGCCTGCGCCTCAACCTTCGCATTTCCAATATCTTGATTCGCCTTCTTCATCGTAGTGGTTCCGGTATTTGTTGTAAAGATAGATTTCCGCCTGCTGGCTACTACCTCTTATATTTTCCATATTCAAGAGGATTATAGCGTTATAGGTAGAAGATGTTTGTAAAAGGAGGTGATTTCTTTGACTAAAATAACCAAAATGATGGCTGCTGTTTTTTTCGCATCCGCATTCCTCGTTTCGATGCCAAGCCCGTCCCAAGCCGCCACTTGCGGCCGGCACCCCGCCTGCCGGATACCCTGTTCGCTCCAGCACTTCCGTCTCATTCGCGAGCCGCGGCTTGGCGATTTCGAACACTTTACCGGCTCTCGCCGTGCTTGCTCGGTCTTCGCCTTGTCTTCACTCTACTTTCTGATTTAGTCAGGTTGAATAAACTCAACGCGGTTGCCGAACGGATCCCTGAATTCGAACCGTTCATACCCCGGAATCGGAACCGATTCCAGAATTTCAATCCCATGGCTTAGTAACCGCTCTCTCATTGCCCCGATGTCCTGCACTTGATATGCCAGGTGGGCTTTGGTCAATGAAGGATCGACGCCATCTTCGGTCCCGACATGCAGCTCCTGCGTGCCGACTCGAACCCAGAATCCTCCTCTTCCGGCCAAAGAGTCGGGCTTGCCGAGTTCCTTCAACTGCAGCACGCCGCAATAGAAGGCTTTGGCCTGTTCTTCCTGGCCTCGTGGTATCGTGATCTGGGCATGATGGAAGCGGGTAATCATGGCCAATCCAAATCCCTCCTCGAATTTATTATTGCTTGAGTTACGCAAGGGCCAATGGACTTGAGCGTACGGCTTGCTTAGCAGCTTGCGCTAATTCACATGGATTCTTTCGATCTCCCGGTTATTCCGGTCGAGCACGATCACCCCTGTCGCAAACGCTTTTTCGGTGCTCTTGATCGGCGTGAGCAGTAAATCATAGTCTCCCTCCGGGATATTGACTTCATATTTTTTCTCGTCGATGAACGCGATGATTTTCCCTATATTTTCGGTCGTTGTGGCCGGACAATTTCAAATACTGTCCCTTGTTCGTCTCATCGCAACCAGATTGCCCTCTGGACTTTCTTCATGGCTGCTCCTTATTCCAATATGCACATTTCCCTCTCTGTTGCTGGAACTGTACGGAATTCTGCTTCATTTTTTAGAAATAACGAAGGTCTGGGACAACATATCATACGTTCCGGGCAAGCCTTCCAATTCGATGCTGTCCTCCCTTTCCCGGAAATCAATCTTCTGTTCCTTATAGAATTTCTTCCAAAAGCGTACGGCGGCAATATTGTTTTTTAGTTGCTCCACGCTGTAGCTGCCCGGGAATCGGTTCAACACCGCATTTACCGCTTCGGATGCCAGATTTTTGCCTCGATATTTTTTCAATACAAATAATTCTTGAATCGAGTAGTCGATACCGCTCGGTACATAGGGCGGCCAACAAAGCAAAATATATCCGGCCAATTGGTCATCGTAGGTGATGAAATAAGGATGCAATTCATTCCGGTCAATATACAAGTGCGTATCGCTCAATTCGAATGTCCCGTCAGGCTGAATATCTTCACCGGTATAGGCGGATAGCTCGTATAAATAGAGATTGTACAAATTCAAAAAGGTTGCTTTTTGATCCGGATGAATTTCCTCGATCTGCAGGCTCATAGCGATAACTCCTTCTTCACAAGTGATACCGATGCCTCCCTAAGCTGCCGCAAACGCATATAGCTACTATACCACAATTTGGAATGAACGCCGTATGCTCCGCGATTCTCCACTAATGGATCGACAAATAAACAACCTAAAATATTTTCGTTGTTTTCATTGATCCACACAATGACAGATCCAATCAACTTTTCATCCAACAATACTTTATAAGACTGAGCCGATGAATTTATCGCCCATCGTGTTATAAATTCGCCTGTGTCATAACCATCAGGACGGCCCTTATCCCGGCCGAGAAATTGCTTTGTATCGGTGTCATAAGCGCGGGTCATGATTTCTGTCAGACCGGCCACATCCTCTTCCAAAAAAGATTGAAACTGCAAATTCTCATGCGTTTCCATCCCTTACCCTCCATTCTGATTATGGATAGAAGCCTCCCATGGATTTCATTGAGACGACTTCCTCTCTCGCAATATCTCCTGACAAATATCGTAGTTGTCTTGATCAAAAGCATACAAATTGAATCTGATGCAACGGTGATTGATTCTGCTCTACAAAGTGGGGAAAACAAAAAACCGGTAAAGGGAACCGGTTTTCGTTCTCTTCTGCTTTTTTGGGATCCGGGCAAGCCCGATCGTATTTTACGGCCTTCCTCGAATTCCATACATCAGGACCATCAACTGCTTTTATCGTGATCCCGATGCCTTTTCTTTCTTGGGCCAAATAAAATAGGAAGTCGTAATAAGCAGATCAATGCCCAATATGGCCGTCCACAGCCGCAGCACCCCGCTCAATGCTTCGGTTCGAGCGGCGTCATTGATGAGATAGATGAGCCCGAACAACAGCCCGGCGCCAATCAGATACGCCAGCACATGCCTGATCCAGCTCTTCAAGTAATGCTTCGCATAATCGATCCCATACCGTTTCAGCGGCTTTGGTCCTTGCTTGGCGACATAGTACCGGAATCGTTCATCCGCCCAGGCAATCATGCTTTTCCCGAATCCGATCGAGATCCCAATATATACCGCTGCGAGGGCATGCGCCGTCGTCGCCGTGGCTCCGCCGTATAAATCGATGCTTGTCGCCACTAACAGGATCAGATCGATGACCGGGGTGAGAGCGAGCAGAATCAGGCCAAGCTTCTGTCTCTTGAGCACATAACGCGCGAATAAGCCGAGCACGATAACGACCCAGAACCCGATTTCGCTGGCTACGATTGCCCATGCCACAAAATTCAACACAACACTTCCTTTGCACCTTGGATTGCAAGACCGATTCATTCCCCCGCGTACTCTGACGGCTCGTTGCCTTAAAGGCGCACGGGCCAAATCCATAATATGGACGATGAATCCGGGAAGGAATCCTTCGAAAAGACTGGATCCGATTACAGTTGCAGGGCAGCACATCAGCCGCCGCATCCATGCCGGCCAACCCCAAGCCGAATACGGCATACGTGCCGGGCATGCACTTTTTCTCGCCTTCCGTATCCTCATGCCATTCATGCTCGGCCATGGCCACGCGCGCATACGCTTCGAGCCTCGGGTGCAGCTCGCTGTATTCCAGCGCATTCCGAAGAAACGGTGCGTATGCGATTTGGCGAGTCCGGGCACGCTCAGCGCCTGCTTCGCCTTTGATTTCAGCTTGATTTGATAGCTTTTGGGGAAGCCCTTCAAGATCAGGATCGCCGTATGCAGCGCCAGCTCAATATGCTGCGATCGATGGCAGATACATCGATTCCGTTCTTTTTTGTGTAGACGGGCAGTCACCAGCTCTCCTTGGTCACATCGTAATAGCGCGGCAGGAACTCCATCTCGGGGAATAATCCGGGATCCACAATATGATTGGACAGAAAAAGCTGTCCAGCCGATCCGTCGGATAGATGCCTGCTTCCAGTTTCTTGTGATGTAATCGGGAATCGAGAATCATGTGTTTATTAGGTTCTCGGGACTGAGGGGTCAGCGGTCTTTTGTCCTATTTGATAGGATGTTCAAGCACCGCTCAACCGGAAGTCCTCGGCTTCTGCACTTGCCCGTTCCTTCCACTCCACCAAGCCTTCGGCGATCGACCTGCCAATGACGATGCGCAGCGGCATGCCGAACAGATCCGCATCGGTCAGCTTCACGCCGACCCGTTCCTCACGGTCGTCGAGCAGCACGGAGATGCCGGCCTGCCGAAGCTGCGCATACAGCCGCTCTGCTGCCTGCCGCTGCGCCTCATCCTTCCATGCCACCGGAATGAGGTGAACCTGGAACGGCGCGACGGCCCTCGGCCAGATGATGCCGCGCTCATCATGGCGCTGCTCGACGATCGCCGCCAGCAGGCGAGAGACCCCGATCCCGTAGCAGCCCATGAGCAGCGGCTGCTCGCGGCCGTTCGGGTCGAGCACGGAAGCGCCGAGCGCGGCACTGTACTTCGTGCCAAGCTTGAACACGTGGCCGACCTCGATGCCGCGATGGAACTGCAGGCGGCCGTCCCCGCAATGCGGACAGGCTTCGCCTTCAATGACGTTGCGGTAATCGCCGGCCGTATCGAGCGGGATATCGCGGCCGGGGACGACATGTTTCACGTGAGTGTCCTCGGCATTGGCGCCTGCGATGCCTTCGCTCATCGCGGCTACGTCCCGGTCGACGAGCACCCGCACATCCGGCCGAAGCCCGATCGGGCCGGCGAAGCCGGTTGGCGCGCCCGACACGGCGGCGACCGTCTCCTCGTCCGCCAATTCAACCGCAGCCGCGCCAAGGCAGTTCTTCACCTTGACCTCGTTCACTTCATGGTCGCCCCGGACGAGCACCGCGACCGGCGCACCGTCGGCCGTATAAATAAGCGTCTTGATGAAAGAGGACGGCTGCAGCCCCAGACCGGAGGCCAGTTCATCTATCGTCCGCATCCCCGGCGTAGGGAAGCGTTCCGGCGCAGGACGGTTCCCGTCCTGGCCGGCTTCTTGCGCACCGGCTCCCTTCCTCGCGGCGCTTCCGCTCTCCGCCCGCTCCAGATTGGCCGCGTACTCGCATCCCGTGCAGGATACGACCGTATCTTCGCCGACATCAGCCAGCACCGTGAACTCATGCGTGGCCCCATCCCCGCCGATAGCTCCCGCATCGGCCTCGATGGCGCGATAACGCAGGCCCAAGCGCCGCATGATCCGATGATAGGCATCGAACATGGCGCGGTAGCTGGCGTCCAGTCCTTCCGCATCAATATCGAACGAATAGGCATCCTTCATCAGGAACTCGCGGCCGCGCAGCAGGCCGAAGCGCGGACGCCGCTCATCGCGGTATTTCGTCTGAATCTGGTACACTGTAAGCGGCACGCGCTTGTAGGACTTTACTTCGTCCCGGATAAGCGCCGTAATGGCTTCTTCATGCGTCGGGCCGAGCGCGAATTCCCGCCCATGGCGATCCTGCAGGCGGATCAGCTCCGGCCCGTACACGCTGTATCGTCCCGATTGCTTCCACAGCTCGGCAGGGAGCAGCGCGGGGAGATGAAGCTCCTGGGCTCCGGCCCTGTCCATCTCTTCCCGAATGATGCGCTCCAGCTGGCGCACCACCCTCCAGCCGAGCGGCAGATACGAATAGACGCCGGACGCCAGCGGCCGGATGTATCCTGCCCGCACAAGCATCTGGTGGCTTGCCGCCTCGGCATCCGCCGGAGCTTGCCGCAGCGTTGGAGACAATATTTGAGTTTGACGCATAATGCCATAACCTCCCTTTTCGACAAAAAAAGCATGCCCGCCCCTTCGCCCAAGCACGGAATAACGCCTTGTTCTTGTTATGCTTGGCCGCTTCCGGCGCATCGGAACCATCATCGGTCGGAGACAGCCCTGCCTCGCTGCTCCGTTGACGGGCCGGGCTACGCAAAAAACGCATCCGCCCCCGAAGGGACGAATGCGTCGTGGTACCACCCTAATTCGAACGCCAGCCGAAGCGGGCATTCCTCTTCTACGCATAACGGCGTAACCCGGCGGCCGCCGGCAGCTTGCCGGAGTCCGCGGCTGCAAAGGAGGAAGCAACCACCCGCAAGTGGAGCCTTACAGCCCGCGGGCCCCCTCTCTGTCCATGCGTTCCATGGCGCTCATGTCTTTGGTCTTTGCTTTTCCTGCTTTTCCTGTCTTCTTCATTGGATTTCTCCTGACCATACCGCGATTTCCCTCAGAAGTCAAGAGCGAACGGCGCCACGGACCTGCCGTCATTTCTCTGTACTAATGCCAGGCCGCCGCTTCATCATCCTTCTCCCCGCATACCAGCTGTATCCGAGCGGCAGAAGGCTGGCAGCGCCGATCCAGGCGCCAAGACCAAAGATGTGCACGTACGCCTCCAACGGCTTGGCGGGATCGCCGTCGTCCATTAGCCCCAATCCCAGCGCGGCGCCAAGCACCAAGCCCACGTTGCGCGTCAATGCAATCATGCTCCCGATCGAGCCTGCGTCACCCTTCACGGCATAGCTCATAATAAAGCTGTTATTCGGCGAGGCGATCAACCCCATCCCCGAACCGATCAACGCCAGCGTGCAAATGATTCCCCACAGCGGCAGCTCGCCAAATGACCCGGAGAACAGCATGAATCCGCCTGCCATGGCGCACAGCCCAAGACACATCAAGCGCCGTGAGCCTATCCGGTCCGATAGATGCCCCGCGACGGGACCGATAACGGCCAAGAGAAGCGGATACGCCAGCATGACATAGCCTGTATCCGCCGCCGATACCGCAGTTGTCTCCGAGATATATAACGGCATGAGGACCAACGCGATATTGGCCATCAGGAACGATGCGCAGCTAATAACCAAGCCGCAGGCCACGGCCGGGATGCGGAATGCTGCGAGCGGCAGAAAAGGCTCTTTCTGCCGGGACTGCCATAGCCAGCTCAACGGCCAGACGATTAGCAAGACAACGTATAGCATAAGCATACTCGAGTAGCCCCACCCTAAGTCGCCTCCGTTCACAATGGCGTAGATTCCTGTGCCGATGCCGGCCATGAACAGGATGGCTCCGAACAGGTCCAACGAGGACTTCCTCGCCTCCTCCTCCTGATCCGCAGGAATAAAGCGCACCGCCAGCCCGGTTGCCGCGACCGCCACGGGCACATGAATCAGGAACGCCCACTGCCAGCTCAGCCATGCCGCGGTGAAGCTGCCGGCAACCGGTCCCGCCATGCCGCCCAGGGCCACGGCGGTGCTCACGAACCCGAGTGCCCGCCCTCTGTGCGCGCCCGGCATATGAAACGTGATGATCGCCATATTCGTCGCCTGGAACATCGCCGCGCCTGTCGCTTGCACAATCCGCATCAAGAGGAGGACGGGGAGATTCGGCGAGAGCGCGACCAGGATAGAGCTGATGGTGAACAGAGCAATTCCGCAGTTATGAATGCGGCGATGCCCCCAGCGGTCGCCTAACTTGCCCATCAAGGGAAGAAGCGACGTAATGGCGAGCAGATACCCCGTCGTCATCCATTGCACGGTCCCGATATCCGATTGGAACACGGTGATGAACCGGGGAAGAGATACGTTCACGACCCCGGCGGTGAAGTGAGACAAGAATGCGCTGAGGCAAATGGCCGTCATCATCCAGGCCCGCTGGTTGCCGGCTGTTCCGGGCTTGCCGTGTGCGGAAGCGCTCAACAGGCTTCCCTCCCTTCCGGCGGTAGCTCGGATTGCCGGATATCGACCGTGATGTCCGGCCCCAGCTCCTTCAGCATGGTAACCAAATCGGTCAACTGCTCAATATGATAGACCCCGGCCGGGGTGGGCGAATCAACCAGCATCACGGCGGCCGCAGCCGCGACTTGTGCCGTCACGGCGGAGTGATCCCTCCCTTGGAGGAAGCATTCCGACAAGGCATGCTTCCCCTCCCTGCTTCTTCCCCGAGCTTCTGCCTTGACGGCGAACCGGTCTCCGCCGAAGCGAAGCGTCCCGAGGCTGCGGATTATCCGCTTGCGCAGCCAGCCCGCTTGCAGCAGACGGACGGCCCCCGTCCTTCGGGCCCCGGCCAACAGTCCGGTGACCAGGGGGGAATCAAGGCAGAAGCGCGTCGCGACGGAAGGAACATCCAGTATCCGCGGAAGCGTCTGCTGGTCGGAGAACGGAAAGCGGTAGGCTTGGCGGCTGCCGATATCAGCGCCGAAATCGAACGTTTTGCGGTTCGTGAAGCTCAGCGCCTCCACCTGCTTCCCGTTCTGCGTTATGTCGAAGCGGGCGCCCATATTGTCTGCCGTCCATTCGATAGCCGCCTCCCCATGGACATCACCGAGCCCAAGCATAATCGCGAGATCGATCTGATCCGTCTCGCCCAACAGCCGATGCGCCTCCAGCGCCACCAGATTGGTCAGGCCGGGAGCCAACCCTACGCTCAACAGGGCGGTCGCCCCATGAGCCGCTGCCTCTTCCCGGCATTGCTCCACTTGGCGGATAAAGGAGCCGTTCGCCGACACATCGATATAGTGCGTGCCAGCTCGGAAACACTCGCGGACAAAGCCCGTCTCGGTCTGATCCAGACACATGATAACGAGCTTCACGCCATTAAGCATGGCAGAAGGTATCGGCTTCCGGATATCGATCTCCAGCGGCCTGATTTTTCCTCCGGCGGATTGGCAGATGCGCTCCGCCCGTTCGCGGCTCCGTCCGGCCGCATACCCCTTGCCCGGGTAGCGCTCTCCCAATATCCCGCAAATGGTCCTCCCCACATGGCCGTAGCCGCCGATGACAACAATATCCTCTTTTGCTTGCATCTCCATCACCATATCCTGTAGTTGAGTTATTAAGAAACATTCTCAATTATACAGGATCAGGATAAATTTACCATCCCATATTTCAGGGATTGCAGCATGATTTATTTGCTTTATATCGTTAAATATTAGCTCAGTTAATGAGATGTTAAGGTGCATCTCCAGTTTGATGCATCTTCCTTGTATCATATTGCGAAGCTTCCTTCGCTGTTGACTGCTGCTCATGCGGTCAAAATGCGCTTGAAGCGCGGCCTGTCAGCGCTTGCCAGACGATTGCGCGGGAATACATGGTGCACGTTCAGGGGCGAGATGTCTGGAAAAAAGAAGATCATTGAATCGAACATTAGATTACCATTCCGAGCTATACCAAAACTATAACAATCCCCCCATGCCGAAATCGCTTCTCCACGGCGGATAATCGCCTCCATACAAGCAAGGGGGTGTCCCAAAAGTAGTATTTCACTACAGTGAGACAGCCCCCCTTGATTCTCAAAGCTCGACTCGCAGAAAAACTGCAAAACTACACTTTTCCTTTATGACGTGTACTCCGTTACAGGGAATCCTGCAAAACGGCATCAATTTCTGACTATCCAATCGATAAAAGACAAAAATCGATGAACATCATGTACTTTTGCAGGAATTTCATCAAATAGCGGCTGAAAGAGCAGAAATTGATGCATCCACGCAGCATTTCACTGCTTCATCCATCTTCGACCGATTTGCGCGCCGCCGTTTTTCCCGATCCACATTCTCTGCTAACTCGTCATCTCCATCATTTTGCAGTGCCTGTGAGACACCCCCTGCACAATGCTGCTTTATATGCTTCTCTTTTTATAATTCCGGACAAAGAAGATAGCTCCAATCAGCAGCAGCAGGACGACGCCGACCGTTATCGCTTCATGTATCCGATCATTCATTGCTGCCGCATCGTCCTGCTCGCGATTGCCTCCCGGTCTGCCGCCGCCGAAGTTCGGCATCTGGCCATCGCCCATATCCGGCCTCTTCCCGCCGAATTCCGGCGGTGCCCCGCCGTCCGGGTTCGCCTGCCCGCCTCCGCCGGGATTCGCCGGCGCTCCGTTCTGCGCCTCCTGCCCTTCTCCTCCGGTCGGCGGCTGCTGGCCCGCCTCCGGCGGTGCCCCGCCATCCGGGTTCGCCTGCCCCGCTGCTCCGGGATTCTCGCCTGCGCCGTTGCCCTGCTCTCTCATGCCGCCCCGGCCCGGCATTCCTCCCTGGATGCCTTCCCCTTTATCATAGGAAGGGAGCGTGCCGTCCAACTGCTGCTTCAGATTGTTGACCCGAGCCTCGGCAAAGGTAAGAAGACCGGGAATATTTTTCACGTCGCTGGTGAGCGATTGCTTGAATTCTTCATACGTATAGAACTTCGTCGGATCCTGTTCGACATACGTATCGATCATATCCGCGAGCTGCTGCGCCCGCGCTTTCAGCCGCTCCGGCGACAAATATCCTTCGATAATCTGCTTGATATAATTGTGATACTGCTCCTTGTACGCGTCGTTCTGCAGGAGCTTGTCGACCAGCGGGTAGTTCGCGACCGCGCCCATTGTCGGCTCATCCATCAGCATCCCGATCAGGCTATCCTTGCTGCCGCCGAATCCCCCGAAGGCCATATTCATGTCCCAAGGAATGAGCGAGAACACGCCGTTCTCTTCGTACAGGTAATAATTATGGTTAAAGTTCCCCTGATAGCTGTCCATGTTGACGGTCGCCGCATTGACGGCCATATAGCGCAGGATGCCGTCCACATTGAGATATTTCTCGTAATCCGTCCCATTGTTCAGCTCATTCAGCATCTTGATCGTAAGCTCGTCATCGGACGATTTCGATTTGCGATTGAGCCCGCTGTAGGAGGAGATGTCGTCTCCGCGCCAGCTCAGGTCGCTGCCTTGCCCGTCCGGCTTGTACAAGACGCCGTATGACGTCTCGAAGTTCCGGCTCAGGAACGAGTCGTTAATCTGTTCGACGGCCAGAAATAATCCGGCCGGCTCGCCGTTGATCGATACATTGGCAAAAGCGAATTCAGGCGTAGGAAGCCCCATCTCCTCCAACAATTCATACGTCAAATATTCTCTGATGAACGACGGATCGCTATAGCCATTGTTCAGGTTGATGCTCGTGACGCCGAGCAGATTCTGGCTGTCGACATATTCATCGAGCAGCAGCTTGAGACTATACCGGTCCGAATCCGACGAGGCGACGCCGGTCAGGCTGGAATTCCCCTTCGTCCGGATGCCGATATTATCCAATTCATAGCCGTTGTATTGAACGGAGGCCGCCTTCACCTCCTTATCCGTCGGATGCTCCAGCATGTCGCTGTAATCATCGGGATCGATGGTGATGTTCACCTCGATCACCTTGTCCTTTGGGAACAGCTCCTCCGAAAGCTCCGCCACGTTCGAATCCGATGCCGTGCTGCATCCGGCGAGCAGCATCATCCAAGCGAGCAGCGCCATCCCCAGGGGAACGAATGATCTTCGAATCATGTTCATCCACCTCCCGCGGTCATGATACATAGTCTCCGTTATAGCTGATCAGCACCGCATTCTTAACGCCATTAATTTCCGTGACGCGGTTCACGAACCGCGGCTCGCTGCCGGCCAGTCTCAATTCCAAGGTCAGCTCGATATTGCCGGATGTCACGGTCTTCTGCTTCACGCTATGTCTCTTCACGGACTTGGACATGCAGCCGTACAGCTCGGATTCCGCCTGTTCGCCATCGCAGTTGACGACGAGCAGATAAGGCGTCTCGAGCGACGTCTTCTTCGAGAACAGGAACAGCACAAGACCGATGACGATCGAACCGACAACAGCCAGCGTATAGAATCCGGCCCCGGTCACAATCCCGACCGATACGGACCAGAACAGGAAGATCAGATCCGTCGGATCCTTGATCGGCGTCCGGAACCGCACGATGCTCAAGGCGCCAACCATCCCGAGCGACAAGACCAGGTTCGAGTTAATCGCCATAATAATGAGCGACGTAATCAATGATAGGCCAATCAGGGAGATGTTGAAGCTTTTGGAATAGAGCACCCCGCTGAATGTCCGCTTATACAGCATGTAAATAAATAGCCCGATCGCAAAGGCGATGGCCAGCGTAATCACCATTTGCACTACGCTGATATCCGATTGAAAATTTTTGAGAACACTGTTTTTTATCATATCGGAAAACGTTATTTTCGTCGTTGAATCCATTATTGATCCTCCCATATACTCGTTTTGATGACCTTCCTGCAAATCACATACTTGGATGCGGACTGCCGCTTCAAGCCTTCAAGCTGCAAGGCAGCCTGCACATACTCCGGGAGATACTCGTCATACTTCACTTCCATAATGACGAAGTTCTCATCGAGAGCCGGGATGACAGCCACATCGCGGTTCAACAGATCCGTGGCATGAAGTCCTGTCTTCAACTGCTTATCGAATGTGATTCGGACATTGCCCGTCCAGGCGACGTACGCTTCTCTCACATAATCGACGATCACCTTCGGCCGAAGAAGCCGGTGCCTCATCTCCCGGTACATCTCATAGAGCAGCGGCCTGTCCGGCTGGTTGAGCGCCTCGATATCGCCATCCATGATCGATTGAAGCAGGCCGGGCGACAGATCTTCCTTCAACTTCGCAATATAATCGTCTCTCTTGATTTTCTTTTCCAATTGAATCCGATTGCCCTCCAGGTTATAGATGCGGATTCGCCACTTCTCCCGATTCCGTATGCCGCCCAGCTTGTCATGGAGGGCCTTGTTGTTGATATCGTCGAAGTAGAGGCTCCGAATATGATATTCGCCTGACGGCCCGGCATGCGGATCCGTCTGCATCAAGCTTTTCAGCCGCTGCCGGATCACCATATATTGATGTGCGTTGGCGTAGAACTTCTGCTCTTGGCGGTATTTCAATTTCAAGGCAGTTCCCACTTCCTTCACCTCCTTGTCTGTATAGGGCAAGTATAGAGAGGCCGTTTGAATTTCTTGTGAAGGGCGCATGAATTTTGCGAGAAAGATAAAAAAGACCCGGATATCCGAGTCTTTTACGTGAATTGGATGTCGAACCGCACGCCTTCCGGCACATTGCGGATTTGATAGCGCAGTCCGTGCATATCCAGTATTTTTTGGACAATATACAAGCCGAGGCCGCTGCCCCCGGTTTTGCGGTTTCTTGATTTTTCTACCCGGTAAAAGGGCTCGAAAATGCGCTCAAGCTGGGAAGGCTCAATCTGCGCCCCGGTATTCAGTATACTCAGCAGCGATCCGTTCGCGCCGTGACGGCGCAGCGATACGCAGACCGTCTCTCCATCCCCGGAATATTTAACGGCATTGCTTAACAGATTGGCGACCGCCCGGGAGATAAGCTTCTCGTCCGCTTCAATATACAGATCCGGCTCGATGTCGATATCGAATTCGAGCTGCTTGATGTCGCGGAAATAGAGGAATTGGTCCAGACTGCGCTGAATCAGAGCCGACAAATGAACCTTGCCGATCCGGGGCTTGAAATCAAAGCTCTCCAGCTCGGATATGTTCAAAATCTCATGAACGAGCTTCTCCATTTCCTTCATTATCTCATACGACTGCTGCAAATATTTATCGCGATCCTTGTACGAGCCGATCTGATGCAGCATCCCCTCCAGTTGGCCGGAAACGGCCGTGATGGGCGTTTTCAACTCATGAGAAATCGTCGCGACGAATTCGCGTCTCTTCTGCTCCTGCTCCCGCTCCTTCTGAATGTCATCCCGCAGCTTCTCGTTGGCTTGCTTCAGCTCGCTCATGCTCGTCTGCAGATTGCCCGCGAGAATGTTCAGATTAGAGGACAGCTCGCCCAGCTCGTCGTTGGAACGAATGGTGGAGGGCACGGTGAAATCAAGCTGCGCCATTTTGGAGGCCACCTGGTTCAGATGAATCAGCGGGTTCGAGAGAAGCTTCGAATAGATGGCCGCGCCGATCATTGCAATTCCGAGAATGACAATGGACATGTAGGGCAGGAACATCAGAATGACCTGGGAGGCCTCATCGATCGGCTGTACGGGAGAATAGACGAACAGCTTGTGCTCCCCCGCCTGATCATTGAACTGCACCGTCTCCTCAAGCGAAATAAAGTTCGTCTCGCCGCCATCCTTGCCTCCGTGCTCCCTGGGCCGGAGCGGGCCGTCCGGATGAAAGGGAGCTGCCCCGGGCGGCTTCGGCCCGCGCATCAATTCATCAATGAACGCCGGATCCATCGAGTCAGGACTGGCCGGATACGCCACCTCTCCCGCCGGATCGCGCAGCACGACGCGCACATTGTTGGCGAATTCGAATTGGAGCAGCAGATTGGCTGACTCATCCGCCTTCACGTCATGCAGGCTCTCGATCAAGGACTGGACTTTGCTGCTTACGTTCGCTTCCTTATACTTATAGTAGTAACTGGGCAGGAGGAAAAACAGGGTCAAGTATAAAATGAGGGCGGACACGATAAGCAAGGCCGACGTGATGCCGAATATTTTGAAGGCGATTCCCCGCTTCCTCATCCGTTCTCCCTCTCCATCATATAGCCCAGCCCTTTCACCGTCTTAATATAGGGCAGCCCGATTTTTTTGCGAATATTCTTAATATGCGCATCCACGATTCGGCTGTCGCCATAATAGTCGTAGCCCCAGATTCGCTCCAGCAGCATCTCCCTCGTCATCACGCGGCCGATGTTCTCCAGCAGCGCCTGCAAAATCTCGAATTCTTTCATCGTCATCTCGATCCATTCCTCATCGACATACACCTTATAGCTGTTCAAATCGATGCGCAGCCGCTCGAACGTCAAGTCGTTGACCGGAAGCGCCGGATTTCCGTTCTTCGCTCTTCGCAGCACCGCCTCGACACGCTTGACTAGCACGTTGAAGGAGAAAGGATTGGAAATATAATCGTCCGCCTCCAACTCGAACGCCTTCACTTGATCCTGCTCCTCGCTTAATGCCGTCAGCATAATAATCGGAACCGCAGATTGCGAGCTTCGGATCATGCGGCAGAGCGAGAAGCCGTCGATATTCGGAAGCATCACGTCCAGAATCACCAGATCGTAATTGGTCCGCTCCATCACCTGCCAAGCCTCCAAGCCGTTATCCGCAACATCGACCTGGTAGGAATGGGCAGTGAGAAATTCCTTAATCAATTCCTGAATATATCCGTCATCCTCAACGACAAGAATGTGATGTGACATGGCCTGTACCTTCTTTCTGCATGCTAGTGGCGGCGGGAAGCGGCATGGTCGGCTGCGCCCCGCCGTGTCGCTCCCATTATACGATCGCAATGTGAAATTCAGATGAATTGTTGGCGGGAAATGGGCTTATTTCCTTCTTATTATTTCCCCGGCAACCGCAGAAATTGACAGGAGATTCGCGGCCATGACAGCGTTTTTGCCGACATGATGAACCAGCTCATGACAAAAAAAGCAATGCCGGCGCTTCTCCCGATCTTGCTATTGTAAAAAATCACGTCATGCGCAAAAAAACAGGTCCGGCATCAAGCCGGGCCTGTATCTGTAGTCACAATCTTATGCATCTGCGGACTTTGCCGCAATCCGGTAACAGCATTTGACATCCCCGTCCGCCATGCATTCCAATAGTTCCACCTGAGCATCCAGCACTTCCCGGAACAAGCTCAGCTCGCAATGGCATGCCTGGCGGTAACGGCACGCTATACGGGCAATGGGGCAATTCGCTTCCTCGAACAAGAACGCTCCGTCATCCAGCTTATCGACCGTGACCATATAGCCTTCCCGGTTCTGGATGGCGGCCAGGCTGGCAACCCGTTCTTCCAGGCTGCCTCCGGACATCGCAGCGCGATGCTTCTGCTCCAGCTTCTCCTGCCTTCGCTCGAACAGCTCGCGAATGACGGATTCCCCGAACATCTCGCTCATCTCGTCAAGCAAATCGGCGGCCAGCGCATCATATTGATTCGGGAACAGCGCCTCGGCGGAGAGCGTCAACCGGTATACGTGAATCGGCCTGCCGACGGGCTGGCGCTGTACGGCAGCCTCAATGAACCGCTCCTCCTGCAGCGCATAGAGATGCTTCCGAATCGCCATCTCCGTTAACCCGAGACGCTGCGATATGTCCTGGACGCGGATCGAGCCATGCTTCTTCAGCAGCAGCAATATTTTCCGTCTCGTCTTCTGTTCCCGTACAGGAGCTTGACATTGTCGCATCGGTTTCTCCCTTCTGCAGGCGGAATTAGCGGACAGCTTCGTTATAGCGGCGGTTCACTTCCTCCCAGTTGACGACATTCCACCAGGAAGACACGAAGTCTGGCCGTCTGTTCTGGTACTGCAAGTAATAGGCATGCTCCCATACATCGACGACCAGAATCGGTGTCTTGTTTTCCGCCAACGGCGTATCCTGATTCGGCGTGCTCATGACTTCCAACTTGTCTCCATTGACGACGAGCCAGCCCCATCCCGAACCGAAGCGGCTTATCGCGGCCTTGGTCAGATCTTCCTGCAACTGCTCAAAGCATCCAAAGTGCTTCTCGATCCCCTTGGCGATATCCCCCTTAGGCTCTCCTCCGCCCGTCGGGCTCATGATGGACCAATACAGGCTATGCCCGTAATGCCCTCCGCCATGATTGCGGACCGCGGTGCGTATGTCTTCCGGTATATCGTCGAGGTTACGGAGTAATTGTTCGACCGTGGCGTTCTTGAATTGCGGGGAAGTGCTCAGCGCCTGGTTCAAGTTCGCGACATACGCCGCATGATGCTTCTTATGGTGAATCTCCATGGTTCTGGCATCCAGGTAAGGCTCCAGTTCATCATATCCATAGGACATTTCCGGCAGAGTGAATTGTTCCATTCGCTTGGTCTCCTTTCCCAATTAACAGAATTCACCTCTGATTATATAGCAAGGGAAATATTTTGTACACATCTAAATGTTTTTACTTAATGCAACTTTATGAGCGAGAGCCTTCAGGGTGCCAACAAAGGAGATGGCGCTATGCTGGATTTGCCGCGCATTCTGATCGAAGGCGCTTTATTGTCTGCCGTCTTTTTGACGGTCCTGCTTCTTCGATTTATATCTATGGAAATGAAATTACGTTTTGGGGCGCTTTTCATCTGTATGGCCGGGCTGCGAGTGGCCATGACTTATATATAGACGAGGCAAAGAGCGGCGGGTTATCGTGATGATTCCTGCCGCTCGACCCATCTCGGGATATGCGGTTCGAAGTATGTCGCAATTTTACGCGCTTCCGTCAGGACCAGCTTGATCCCGGCCTCCTCCTTGAACCAGTCGTTTCTGTTCACACGCGTGCTGTCTTGCTGGACACAGAACTGGACGGTCGGGGGAAAGACAGCCTGATACGTCATCAGCGCTCTTCTCGAGAAATAAGCTTTGCATACGAGGATGGCCCGATTCACTTCCAACTGGCGCTCCTTAATGATGCTCCAGGAATTTCTCGCGTTGTCGAACGTATTTTTCGCCTTGTCTTCCCGCAGGATGGCATGCTCGGGAACCCCCAGCGAGACGCCAATCTGCTGCAAATGCTCCCACTCGGTCCGATCCAGCTTCGGATTATTACCTCCGGACGGTAACACCAATGGAGCATATCCCTCGTGATATAATTGTGCGGCGATCGCCATCGGCTGCGTATGACTGCCGCCCGGCACCAGAATAATATCGGCAGGCCGGGGCTCTTCTTCCGGAACGAAGACAAGCTCGGTGAGACAATCAAACGGATAGGTCAACCTGCATCACCTCCTGTACGGTCATTTCAATATTTGACGCCGTGGGCACGGAAGGCACAGAGGCACAGCAAGTACATCAGATTGGTTGCGCCGAACAACGAAAAAACACCCGGATTCAGCACCATATACATGCTGTACGTGATACTCCAGACGAATGCGATTAGCAGCAGCGAGCTCCGGAGCCGGATCAAGCCTGCCGCGCAGAGAACGGCCGGAAGGGCCAGCATGGCCAAGCTGGGTATCCGCGCTGACTTGATCCATCCCCGCAAAATATGGATCTGACCCTATTAATAGCACCCATAGAATGATAGATAGCGCACATGCCCCATAGCCTATCCTTTGCACCTTGGCAATACTCATCTTATTCATCATATTCATCACTCGCTTCATCGGGAAACGGATGCGTATCGTCCTTGGTTTATTTGTGTTGTTCCCAGCATCGCTTGGTTTTATCATACTTCATTTCCATTTCTTCTGCGACACTTTGAATGAACAGGAACGGAATCATCCCGATCCCCATTACGCCAATCCCGATCCACTTCAACACCGTCATCATCTGACCCTCTCCTTTCCGCACGGCAACAACCGGAATTCCCTGTCTACGGTCCTCTTACTGCCGCTTTCTCCTTGGATTTGATTTGTTCTTCACCTTATTCAACTGTTGAGAAAAGGTACAATCTCATCATCAGTCCGTTGAGTAAATATCAACAGAAGAGGAAGCTGTGCTTGAGCCCGCCCATGCTGGCCATGAAGGATAGGAGACATCTGTTTCATTTTCTTCAACAAAATTTTGAGGAGGCAAGCACTTTTTGCAACAAGGTGATTATAATGCTCATAACTGAATGGTAACAACTGGGAGGTGTTGAGGAACATAAAGTAAAATCCGGTTTCGACCGATACAGGAAAGGTGTGGTGAGATGAGAACGTAAAGCAACCTTTGCTTTGAAGATGACTACATGAAAAAAGGAGCTAACAAAAATGACATCATGGCTTATGATTGCGGCGTTAACCTTTTCGTCAAGCATCGATAATTTGGGAGTCGGCTTGTCCTATGGCGTGCGAAATATTCGCATCAATTTACTCTCCAATCTCTTTATAGCCACAATCTGTTTTCTCTTTAGTATGTGCGGAATCTATTTCGGGATGTTCATTGCCACCGTGCTGCCCGGAATCCTTACGGTGGTGCTGGGCGCCTTCCTGCTCGTGGTGATCGGTCTGCGCATCATCCTGATGGCCGTTCCGCGCAAGAACCAAAATCCAAGCCCCCACTCGGAAGCAGCCAGTCCCAAAAGCATCGGCTTCGTTGAATCCGCGGTGCTCGGCGTCGCACTGTCAGCCAATGCATTGACCAATGGCGTCGGAGCCGGTCTGCTCGGTTTTTCCCCGTTGCTGATTTCGATATTGGCGGCGGTCGGCAGCTTCGTCACGGTATGGGCCGGAGTGGCCTTCGGCATCAGGCTCACGCATGTCCGCATCGGCAAATTTACCGTCGGGCAATTCGGGACCCTGATTAGCGGGATGCTCTTATTGCTGGTGGCGGTTGGCGCGTTCCTAGACTAGCAATCTTTTCAATGGAATAGACATAGACTGCGTATTCCTGCGGGCGGAAGCCCGCTTTCCTGCTTCCAAAAAAAAAACCAAAGGCTTTGGCGTAACCAAAGCCTTTGGTCAATATGGGATCATCCTTAAAATTGAACCTTTTGCCCCGTTTTCCCGGACTGGTATATCGCCGCGACCATTTTCTGCGTCTTCAATGCCTCTTCCCCGGTAATATGCAGCGGATCGCCGTTGACGACCGCATCGTAGAAATTGCCGATTTGATGAATATGGCTAATGCCCCAATACGATTTGACCCCTTCGCCATAATCGATCAGGTTGGTGCGATCCGAATCGCGGCTGATTTCCGTGCCGTCGTCATAGAAAATGCTGCCTTTCTCTGCCCGGATATACGCTTTCCCCTTCTCGCAATGCAGCTCAATCTCGACAGGAGCATCATAGCTATGATAGTTCATGGCGTAGAAGGAAGCCATGACCCCGCTTTTGAACTGGATCACCCCGTCCGCCACGTCTTCGACGTCAATCTTTTCGTGCGTACGGTTTTCAATATGAGCGGAAATAGCCGCAATATCGTCGCCAATGAACCATCTCATCAGGTCCAGCGTGTGAATCGCCTGGTCAATGATGACCCCGCCGCCTTCCTTGTCCCAAGTGCCCTTCCAGTCGCTTAAGCTGTAATACTCATCCGTTCGCTTCCATGTAACCGAGCAGCGGGCTCCAAGGACGCGGCCCAGCTTGCCGCTGTCAAGCGCTTCCTTAATCAGCACCGAGCCGGGATTGTAGCGGTTTTGGAAGATGACGCCAAAGGTAACGTTCTTCCGGCGGCACGCTTCAATCATCGCTTCCGCATCTTCCACGGTAATGCTCATCGGCTTCTCCGTAATGACATGCTTGCCTTTCTCTGCCGCATAGATAACGATAGGCGCATGCATATGATGCGGCGTGCATACATGAACAACGTCCAGGCCGGCTTCATCGATCATTTGTTTATAGTCCAAATAATAATCGCAGTTATATTGCTTTGCCGCTTTTTGCGCCCGCTCCTCTTTGATATCGCATACAGCCACTAATTCAGCAAGTTCATTTAACTCCACAGATTTGGCATGCATCGGAAAAATATTGCCGCAACCCACGATGCCAACACGTTTTTTTGTCATGAATCGTCCCTCCATCCTTGTATCGCATTCGACTGGAACGCTGCAAGATGATTCACCTCTATCATATCTCGGGATGGCGGAACTGCCCATGAATGATATCGGTATTACCTGAACTATTTTGCTGCAATTTGAAGCTTGTGACTTTCCTGGCGCAGAAATTCGCTACATCCTGCCATGCACGCTTCTGCCTGCTCCCGCTGATAGCTCGAATGAAAAGGATTCATAAAGCCATGTCCCGCCGGAACGACCTCAACGCGTGTCCGCCCCGTCTCTCCCAACTGCCGCGCTAATCCGGACACATCAAATTGTTCCTCGCTTGCAAAGTACAGCAAGGCAGGACAACAAGGCTCGATGTCCGCGTAATTTCGGATTCTTGAGCCGTAGAAGCCGATAATTCCGTCAAGGCCGCTGCTGCCGCTGCACATCCAGGCTACGGTGGCTCCGACACTGAAGCCGGCCTAAAAGGTGAGCATCCCGCCAGCCAGCTCAGGCGCCCCCGCTTCCGCTTCCACAGAGCCGCAAGCCTTCCTGCTCCAGGAACTTCTGTCCCAATCTTGTCATCGCCACTCCCCTTCCTTCGCCATCTTAAGCGGACCATGCCCGCAGCTATCGTCTTTTGCCTGCCTGGAAGCCTTGTTCGCTCAATTCCATCAGCCACGCTTCCAGTGTATCCCGGATGACATATCTGTCTCGGGAGGAGAACTATTTATACACCTCTCACTATCCTCATCCCTCTGTTCATAGATGTAATTTTTTCTCATAGATTAATATCTCTTTATTATTGCCGTTCGTTTTCGAGTCGATCCTTTTGAAGCCGTGCCGCATCCAGAAAAGATGGGCCCGCGTATTTTTCGTCACGACTCCGATTCTGTATTTGCCGATGCCCTGACTTTCCATGAGCTCTTCAAATAATTGCACGGCCTGCGCCCCGTATCCCTGCGATTGCAGCTCGCCGCTGATCACCAGAAGCCCCAGCCAGGTGCATTGATCGGCCGGATTCATCGGCAAATATTCGAGGATGCCAATATAGTTCTCATCCTCCTTTACCAGCATCCGACTGGCGCCGATGCGATGGGCCTGCTGGATATCTGCCAGCACTTCTTCTCTTGGTATGATCTCTTTATTTCTGGATACCAGATTAAATAAAGGATTGGAATTAATAATAGCTTCTTCGATATCGACTCGCTTCGCCGATGTTTTCTCAAACGATAACACGGTTGTCATCCTTTCGAATGCATGCTGTATATCATATCTGTCAGTTCACCGCCGGATAAAAAACCAAAATTCGAGTACAGCTTTTCGGCCGGATTGCCGGATGTGACAAATAGGCGCAGTACGGAATAGGTAGCATTCAACTGATGAACCGCTCAACAATTGAATGCCAAGGTGTTCACCATTAATCCGAAGCTGATTAACAAATTCAAAGACGCTTATGCCGACCTGGACAAAACCGATCGCATCGATGCCTGGATCATTGCAGACCGCCTGCGTTTTGGCAGACTCACGACGACTATCGTGATGCAGGAACAGTACATCGCCTTGCAGCGGCTCACTCGCATGCGATTCCATCTCGTACACAACCTTACCCGCGAGAAGCAATACTTTTTGCAAAATCTGTTCTACAAGTGCAATGCTTTTCGCGCGGAGGTGGACAGTTCCGTGTTCGGCCATGCCATCATGGAAATGCTCTCGGAAAAGTATAGTCTGGATGAGATGGCGAATATGGATGTCGCCCATTTGGCTGACTATCTCAAGGACAAGGGGAGAAATCGTTTCCCCGATCCCGAACACGTCGCCCGCTGTATTCAAAAGGCGGCTCGGGCCTCGTACCGTCTGTCGAAGGTTGTCGAGGATTCCATTGATTTGGTGCTGGGCACCTCAATTCAGTCGATCCGGAGCATCCAGCGTCAGCTTAAAGAGCTCGACAAGGCGATTGAGCGCATTTTAGACGGCATTTCCAGCAGCCAGTGCCTCCGTTCCATTCCGGGCATTGATCGGGTCTCTGCCGCAGGCATTCTGGCCGAGATCGGCGACATCGACCGCTTCACGGATCAAGCCGCCTTGGCCAAGTATGCGGGTCTGACATGGCGCAAGCACCAATCCGGATCCTTCGAGGCGGAAGATACCAAGCCATTCGTTCCGGCAACCGATTCCTTCGCTATTACCTAGTTGAAGCTGCCAACTCGGTAAAAAACCGCGACCCCGAATTCCGGGAGTATTACCGGAAGAAATTCAATGAAGTCCCTAAGCATCAACACAAACGTGCCCTCGTCTTAACGGCAAGAAAACTTGTGCGTCTGGTCGATGTGCTGCTACGCAACGACCAACTCTATACGCCCAGAAGGAAGGTGAAGCCGACAGAGCAATAATGCCTTGGCTCATGAATTTTCTTCTCTAATTCCCAGTTAAATTATGGTGTTTTACTTAATTTTCGACTGGGTCTAGTTTGGTGATGCCTTTTTTGGGATTGATTCTGCTGCACGCCAAGGAAATTTTCCAATTCTCATCAATCAGGGACTTGACATCATACCGCTGGACTTTTTCGGCCGATTCGGCAGATAACCGTATTTGTCTCGGTATGCTCCCGTTCAACAGTGAAATCCCACGTAAGTAATATTCTAACTCTAACATATCACGGATGAATGTCGGACCAATACTTAGTCTATCCTTTTTCGATTCAGTTCCTCCAGCCTACGGTTCATATCATCTATCGAATGCTGTATGGACTCCATTCTTCGCAATGCAGCGTATTGATTTCCTGTGATTCCGGCAAGTCCAACGATCAGAATAATCACGATCAAAGTCGTCATGAGCGCATTCCCTCCTTGTTATCTTCGCAAGAGATAGGCCTATTTCCTTTATCCCTTCCATTTGGAAAATAAAGCGCGTAAAATAAATATACCACTGTCTCTAATTACTGGAAATGATATTCTGATCGAGCTTATTCTCTATTTGAAACATACAAAAAAGCGGTGTCAAAGAGCCGGAATGGCAGGTGGTAGATGGAAAATAATAGAGTCGTATTCATCAAGCCGCTTATTTTCGAGTTCAGTGCCTGAGAAATTCGGGTCTGAAGAATCGCCCGGAAGAAAAACTCCTCATGAAAGCCGGCAAACAAGAAAGCGGCAAGAAAACTGACAGCCAATCCCGCCGTCAGTTCACCTGCACTTTATTCCAATCCAAGCAAATATTTGCCGCCGGGCGTCGTAATCAGCATCATTCCTCCGAAGCAAGCCCCTGACAGAAAAGCGGCTCTCAAATTGCTGAGAAGGGCGTCTTCCGTTAGACCGACATCAGCCCCACATTGAGGATCAGCCAGACGGCAAAATAAACAAGAAACAGCAGCGCTTCCTGCTTCGGCTGTCTAACAACGATGGAGGGACCCTTCGCCCTCCACATAAAAAGGGCCATACAGCCTATCATAAACGTGACAAAAAGTGCCATAGCCACGCGGTTGGACAAGGATGTTTTCTGATAATATACTTCCAGCACCCATGCTGAACTGAAAAAAGCCGCTGCCAAGACATAGAAGTATCCATTTCTAAAAAAGGGCTGTCATGTTTGCGGTTCCTCCAAAATTGCATGCTGCAAGAGTTTCAATCTTTAGAAAAATGGCGCCATTCAACCTGCCAAAGCTGCTATTGCAATGCTCCACGCAATAATCGCAAACAACAGGCCGCTCCAAAACATCTCGGTAGAATACGGTTGATTTCTTACGATCTTTTTTATTGCGCTTAATAAGGATACGATGAACAGGAAGCCTAATATCGGCATGCCATACACTGATATGAAAATAAGAACTTCCATCGCTTTCTCCTGTTATGTTCATTTAAAAGACCCGCTAGTTTTGATGCACCTTCGTTATGAACGCAGCGCTTGTTCACAATGCCGTATCCTAATAACGCCGATTCAACCTAGTCGATGATCTTTCTGGCTCCGCTTCAACGCGCTTTTAACCATTGATACTCGAAGCATCTGCGAATGTTATCCATCCGATCCCCCTTACCAATACTTTCACCGGATAGCTTCGCGCTCGCTTCTGATTCGAGAAAAACCATACTCGGTCTGTCTTGACGACAATGAACAGCCCGTGCTCATCTCCAACCGGAGTGAGACCTTCATTATCCGGTCTCCAGTTCGGCAGGCCCATTTCATTCAAGGCCCTGACGAAGGGAATCACCTCATTGGCCACAACACCGATTTCACTGACGCCATAGATATCGCCGCTGCCGAACGGATGCGAGATGGCATTGGATAAATTATGCCGGGCGATCAGTTCGACGATATTGCCGGAAGGGTCTTCAAAATAGACGGAGTGGGCATTCCAGGAGGTAAAAAACACTTCGTCCTCACCGTCCTCTTCGATCAATGTCACTCGGGCTTGAAGCCAGCTTTTGGCTTCGCGGAATTTATTTTCTGGAATGTTCATCGCAAAATGATAAAATGGACGGGCAAATGCCGCTGTCGTCTGAAACGTTACCTGGGTAGCCCCCGCTTCTACAGTGAAGGAATCGTCCCGCTCCTCTACAAGCTCAAGCTCCAGCACATCGCGATAGAACGATTTCGTTTCCAACGGATTCTCCGTCAATAGGATGACGCGCTCCATAATCATTCCCTTTCCCTCCTCCTATCCAAAAAGTTGTTCTTACGGTCGCAACGGGTTGTCGTCTAATCGGGTTGCCGAACTATGAAGACCCCGCTTTTCTAACACAATCTTATTCACGAACCAAATTTACAAATCGGACCGGGCGCCGTCATGCCACGAGCCGTCAAGCATTGCCGTCAGGCTTGAGCCAAGCCACGTCATATTCTATTTCTGCGATAATATCAAGATCATGATGGACCCAATGCGGTGTCGCCCATCCATCCCATGCGTACTCCATAGTTGATCAATTGTTCGATTCATGCAGGATGATTCAGGTTCATGCAACACATATACGTACTCTTTTCCGTGAACGTGAATTCTTCTCGTTTTCTTTTTCATCATCAAGAATGCCAAATACCGAATAATGTCACCCCGGCTAATCATCCCCGCCAGTATCCCGTTTCTTTCCACGATGGCTTTTTGAACCCGTCTATTGCAAAACCCTTCTAACCATCTGCACCTTCTGTCAGTTTCTGTTCATAATACTCGACCAAGTCTCGCGAGAACTGCTTGATGCCATCCAACTGTTCTGGCGTATATCCATCAAGAAACCGGAGAAAGCGCTTCTCCTCCATCTGGTGCAGATGCTCGTGCAGGTCGAAGAGCCGCCGGCCTTTGGGAGTCAGGCGAAAATATACTTCTTTTTTGTTGTCATTGAGCTGGGTGCGCTTGACGAATCCTTCATCGAACAGCTTCGCTGTCATCTTCGTAATGCTTGTCTTCGACAGCTCCATTTTCTCTGCGATTGAAGTCGTATTGATTGGCTCATAACGGCCGATGCAGTCGATGACATGAATCATGGTGAAGTTGTAAGATCCTTCAGTTAGTCCCTCTTCCATTGCTTTCCTGCGAAAAGTTGCGATTTCCCAGCTCTCTTCTTGCTCAATCAAATGCGCCATTTTCCAGCGAAAATCATAAATTTGCTTTTTTACTTGATCGGAATGATCCATTTCTGCAGTTCCCCTTTTCTATATATATCCCGCTTTATCCATGTCGAAGTAATTTTATTTACTCAGGTAACAATCTGGGATTGTAGTGAAAAAATTTGGACGATGCCGCAAACGAAATTATTATAACCCACTTGATAATGATTATCAATATCATATGATGAAAAAGGCCCTTTGCTTTCCTAAAGAAAACAGAGGGCCCTGTGATTTATAGACGACGCGGATAGATCGCCTCTTACATTGTCGTTGCCGCAGCTTCCTGGATACTGCTTATATACTTCATGATGTACTCTATCCTTGCCGCGTCATCGTATTCGATCTTCGGATCGATCGGGGTCGTTATTTGCTCGCGCAACGAATCCCCCACAAAAATGCAATGGTGATTATAGCATTGCTCATCATGCAGCACCTGTTCAAGACAACTCCGAATGTTTGAGGCCACCCCGGCGTTGGCGGGATGCATAATCCATCGGATCTCTTTCCAATCCAGTATTCCTTCCGCTGTTTTTACGGGTGTCGGGTACGGATGCTCTTGCGGAATATCGGCCAAGTACAAATAAAGCCCGCCAAAATCTCTTTTCTCCCCGGTCGTCCATGTTATTAAACCCTTAAAAGCAATGTCCACATCTTCAAGTCCTGTTTCTTCCCTAATTTCCCGCAGCATGGAAGACCTTGGTTGTTCATTCTTCTCAATCTTGCCGCCAACTCCATTCCAACAGCCCATCCATGCCGGATTTTCCCGATTCAACAGCAATATTTTGCTTCCTTGCTTGATGAAGCATAAGGTATATTTCAGCATACTTTCTCCTCACTATTTCATGACTTGGCTCAGCCTATGATTCTATTATCCTCCACTGCCACCCAGTACTCAATAGAAATGGTCCATAGAAAGGAAACAAAAGCAAGCCATCAATCCGAAGATCGAAAGCTTGCCCTCAGCAAAGGATGCATGCATCTTTTAATATCCAGTTATGTTCCAGCATTTCCGGCAGCTTGTCCAGCAGCCATGAACGAGTGTAGGCATCAGAGTCCGACTCTTGGATGTACAGCCGGTACACATGTCCGTTTTTCACCGCAGACAGGCCTTTCCAGATCGGACTCTCTAGAAGCACATCCGTCGAACGCTTGGCTTCCTCGTCAACCGGATCGAGGATAAAGATGCGCTCGCCCGCGAAGTCGCCAAGCGATTCGGGGGAAATGAGCCTGAACCCCTCATTCGCTTCCAGAATCTCCTGAATCGGAGCTGTCGGCTTCAGCCCTCCCGGACCATACAATAACTGCGGAAGGCCGGCCCGAGCCATCACGAACAGACGATCGCCGGGATAAACGTGTAGACCGAAGCAGTCTCGCCTGGCTTCAACACCGTGGAATAGAGGTTCTCCCACATCGCGGCTAGGCCCCCTATATCTGGAGTCATGCCCACCAAAAAATATGCGTTCTTAGAATTGCTTCCTATTTCGCGTGATTACATGGCCCGATGATATTTTGATCTGTCTTCCAGCGTCATGACCCACTTTGAGAATTCCGATGGTGACATGCTCTTTAGGCTACCATGCATTCTGCGGTTGTTGTAGAAATCCATATAACCGATCAAGTGCTTCATAAGCCTCTTCAAATGTCATAAATTCCGTCAGGCTGAACAGATCACGTTCGAGTAAGCTATGAAATGACTCAATGTACGCGTTCATATTCGGGCTACGCGGCGGAATCCGTTCATGGACGATCTCCAAGCTCTCGCACGTATCACCAAACAGCTTGCTGACAAACTGAGGCCCGTTGTCGGTGCGAACGGTAGGTAAGTCATCGCCGGGATTCAGACGTTCTTGCAACGCCCGGCATAGTGTCTGCACGACGTGCTTGGCCTCACACACGGGACCCCGATATTGTCCGACCACAACGCGGTCAAATACGTCAATGATACTGAGCACGAAAAAGAATCGCCGACGCCCAATCACGTACCCATATTTAATGTCAATTTGCCACAGCTGGTTCACCCCGGTTACCGTTCGGTTTCTCGGTACTCTGCGAGGATGTTTGCTTGTTTTCTTCCGTTGTTTCTGAAGAATTCCTAACTCCTTGCAAATGCGGTACGCCTTTTTCTTGTTTAGAATCAATCCATGTTGTCTGCGGAGGCACAGCGCCAAATTCTTGTACCCATAAACGTGCTCTTCTCCTTCCAAGAGTTCGAGCATCCATTCTTTAATCTGTTCATCTGCAACTTTCCGGCCTGTATTCGTAGAGGAAAATCCAGGTACAGGACGCCCTTTTAGGCCGCATGAAGCACGTTCTTCGGTGTTGGATGCCTCTCGTTTCTTCCGGTCATAGTACGTCGATTCGTGGACTTTCAGGATGCGCAGAACTTTAGCTGTTGTATGCCCCCGCTTAATAAACCGTTCTGCTACTTCAAGTCTTTCAGATAAGCGGGGTTCTTCTTTTTTTCGAGTTCTCGCAGGATCTCGATCTCAAGTTCTTTTTCACCCAGGAGCTTTTTTGCCTGTTCGAACTTGGCCTCCACCTCTTGAAGTCGACGGAGTTCTTGCAGATGCTCATCTGCTGCGGGTATCTCCTCTTGACTAATTTCGTCACGGTGATCTCTAACCCAAACACGTACAGTTTCAGGATGTACACCGTACATCCGGGCGAGTGTTCCCACCTTAATGCCGGCCAGTGCTTCCTTTACGATTTGCAAGCGTATTTCTTTGCTAAAGTGCTTTCCCATACTTATTGCCCCCTCTGATAACAGCTTATAATATTGGGGCCAAAAACTCCAGTTTAATTAGGGGACCTAGGAGGTTTTGCAGGAACTCCTCCAACGGCGTAAACGTCATTAAGGAAAACTGCATTTTCACAGTTTTTTTCAACAAGCTGGGCTGGGAGAAGCAGAGGCGGGGCTATCTCGCTGCAGCTAAAACCTCTTTTTATGGGACAGCCCCTCTGGCTTCTCCTGTTCTTTTAATACGAATCCGTCTCATGTCCTTTGCGTTCGGCTTCCTTCACCGCTTCACCCGTGTGCGTGGTGCCGATCGGACCATGATCGGATGAATTCGCGCTGTTCCGCAATCCTTCCGCGACGCGTCGCCCGTATTCCTCATCACATTTCGTGAAAAGCTCGATCATTCGCTCCTGAATATGAGTATTGCAGGTCTTCAACGTATTGACCAGATTCAAGATGAGATCATCGCGTTCGAAATCATCAAATGCCCGATACGTCTCGCCTGCTTGCTTGAAATCATTCGTACGGTCGATGCTGGCCCGCATTAGCTTCCCTTCGACATGAGGCGTGTGCTCCTTATTCGTTCGGGGCGCTTCCTTCAGGCCGTTCAACGAGGACGGTTCATAGTTGATATGCGGATTTTGGCCGGGAGCGAGATCCACATAATAGGCCATTTGGCCATCGCGCTGATTGGTGGCTACCCGCTTTTTCGGCGCATTGATGGGAAGCTGCAAGTAGTTCGCGCCAATGCGGTATCGCTGGGTGTCGGAATAAGAAAGGGTCCGTCCCTGCAGCATTTTGTCATCCGAGAAATCCATCCCGTCGACGAGCACTCCGGTTCCGAAGGCGGCTTGCTCCACCTCGGCAAAATAGTTCTCCGGGTTTTTATTCAACACCATCCGCCCGACCGGAAGCCACGGAATTTGATCCTGCGGCCATATTTTGGTGTCATCCAACGGATCGAAGTCCAGCTCGGGGTGCTCATCGTCGCTCAATATTTGCACGAACAGCTCCCACTCCGGATAATCTCCGCGTTCAATCGCCTCATACAGATCCTGCGTGGCATGGTTGAAATTTTTGGCCTGGATCGCCTCGGCTTCCGCCTGTGTCAAGTTTTTGATTCCCTGCTTCGGTTCCCAATGATATTTGACGAGAACCGCTGCTCCTTCTTTGTTGACCCACTTGTATGTATTGACGCCGGACCCCTGCATTTGACGGTAGTTGGCCGGGATTCCCCAAGGGGAATATACGAACGTGACCATGTGGATCGTCTCCGGCGAATTGCAGCAGAAATCAAAGAAGCGTTCGCCGTCTTGGATGTTTGTCACTGGATCCGGCTTGAAGGCATGTATCATGTCCGGGAATTTGATCGCATCGCGAATAAAAAAGATTTTCAGATTGTTGCCGACGAGATCCCAGTTTCCGTCCTCCGTATAAAATTTGACGGCGAAGCCTCGCGGATCGCGCAGCGTCTCCGGGGAATGCCCGCCATGAATTACCGTAGAGAAGCGCACAAACACAGGCGTTTTCTTGCCCGCCTCTTGAAACAATTTCGCGCGAGTATATTTGGAAGCAGGCTCGTCTCCGACTTTCCCGTACGCTTCGAAATATCCATGCGCTCCCGCTCCGCGTGCATGCACCACCCGCTCCGGTACGCGCTCGCGATCAAAGTGCGTGATTTTTTCGATGAATTGGTAATTTTCCAGCGTTGCCGGTCCCCGGTTCCCTACCGTCCGGATATTCTGGTTATTGCGGACAGGGTGCCCCTGGCGGGTCGTCAACGTGGAAGCGTCTTCTCCATCCGCCATACGCATATCGAGCGCATCCCCGGAGCCCGTCACGGAAATGCCGTGCTCCTTCGCGTCTTTTTTCCCACTGATGTTCATGTTGTTATTATCCATCTTCGCTCTCCTTTATTGCGCATAGTAATTCCAGGTTTGTTTTCTATTATTATGAATTTACGCAATGAATTATTCAGTCAGGGAACGGGGAAGTTCAGTAGTGAAAACCGGATGCTCCTGAACAGACTTCACCGTTGCTTCCGGTTCCGCTCCTGCGGGAGAAACAAGATAACTTCTTGCTCCTGGCGGTGCTTCTTAGTCTGCCTGTCCCACAAGTTGAAAATACCGACTCCCCAAGCGAAGAAAGATATCATCGCGATGAGCCAAACGGGGGGGAATTTCCATGAAAAAAAGGGCTCGCGCCCCCCCTCAAACCAGTTGTCTATTAAGAACGTGCAAGTCCCGATCATGCTCGCCCAGCTTTCCCGCGATGTAATCGAGTTGCTGCTGCAAGTCTTGGAAATTGTCGCGAACCTCGCCTTGGAACTGCGTCATCTCAACCTTGAAATCCAACATTTCGCCTTGGAACTGCGTCATCTCAACCTTGAAGTCCAACATTTCGCCTTTAAATTGCCTCATCTCATCCTTGAAGTCCAACATTTCGCCTTTAAATTGCCTCATCTCATCCTTGAAGTCCAACATTTCGCCTTTAAATTGCCTCATCTCATCCTTGAAGTCCAACACTTCGCCTTTAAATTGCCTTATCTCATCCTTGAAGTCCAACACTTCGCCTTTAAATTGCCTCATCTCGCCTTGAAACTTATTCATTTCTATTCGGAAGGCATCGTTTCTCGCGGATTCCGTTTCCAGCCGATCCAGAATGGCAACTAGTATTGGTTTGATCTCCTCCAAATGTGAGCATCTCCTTTCACGAACGAATTTTTTAGCATTTATAAAATGTATTATACATTTTTGAATTCTTAATGTCTATCGAATTTTATCGTCGAGATGTCTGCTTCTGCTATCGTTGTATCCTCCAGACACATAAATCCGATTCTCCTACAATAGCTTCGCTCGCCATTCCGATTGTAATAATCCGATGATTGCCTTGCTTTCATATAGATAACGCGGCCGAAATTTCGTATGCACTAAATAATGGATATAGCAGAACTCCTGCTTTCATCGGCTAACCGCTCTTTTGGCTCGTCCACAAACTTTGCGCTAAGCCAGAACGAGCCGGATATGATACTTCCAGCGGCAATATCCTTGTCAAGCAGTTCCAGATCGGTAACGACATCGATTTCCCCGCCGAGCGTTTTTACTTTGCACCAGGAAAAAGAGCCGCCGGTATATTCATTTTGAATCAGCGACGCCTCCACGACTCTTCCCGTAAACATAGCGGTTGAGGCAGGTTCACCGGAATTCCCGAACAAGCCGGAAGGGATGAACGATTCAGCGGCGAATTTGACCTCCCCTTCTTGGGACTCCATATATTCCTCTTCACTATCATATACGCTGACCTCATGGGAAAAAGCAGTCAACTGGATGTTTATTCGTTGCGGTACGGCGACCTCGCCGAAAAGTCCAAGGTTCGGCATGTCGAACACAAGGGGGCAGCAGCCGGATTCGAGAGATTCGTCTGGCTCCATCCAGGCATGACATGCGCCGTCCAGCACAGAATCCGTCTCTCGAACAATTAGTGCCGTGAGCCCGATCTCCACCCTTGAGTTACCTGCGAAGTGCGGATTCAATCCGATAATCTCATTTTCTTGGTTAACCTGCAGCCACAGTTCGATCCCGTTGCCTGCATCAAAATATATATATTGCCCTTGCTGTGCCTCCAGCAGCGTTCCCTTCTCTATTGCAACGTCAGCTATCTGCTCAAAATCTTCACGCGAGTGCACAGGAAATCCGATTGATGTCATATGGTTTGCCATGTTCATCCTCCATTTACGAAGCGTCACCGCCAATCGATGAATAAAAATAGAATCATCCAGACGCTCGTCCTGCCAAATACGGCGATCCCAGTCTTCCGGCTCCAATAAAACGGTTACGGTTCCGATCACAATGTCATCCTTTTCGACGACGAACGCCGTTCCGCCTTCAATGCTGTCCATCACATCATCCCGCCCATATCCATCCAGAAAATGTCCCCATTGCCGGATGCCATTGCTGCGGAGCCAAGTCGCGGCCTCAAGAAACAGGTTAAGTAGTACATCATAATGATTCAGCTCTGCCCGTCGAATTGTATAGTCATCCAATAGCTGGTGCTGTGTTATCAACATCTTATCCAAATGATTCACCTCGAATAGAAGATTACTGCGAACGGGCATCGCCTGAATCTGCGCCTTCGTAGCCTTCGGCTATCCATTAGCTAAACTGTCGCACTTATCTACAAGGGTCCTCAACAATTGAGCTGTCTGTCCTTTTTTCTTCGATGCTCTTAATTTATTTTGAATCGTTCTAAGCGACCTTCTGAACGCTTCCGGCCCTTTTCTTTGTACCATTTGTATGGCTGCAATTCGAAGCGTACGTTTCATCAATAGAGCAGTGTGGCGTTCGGCCTTTAACTTCATTCCCCGGCGTAATACACGCAGCGCATGTTTATATGTTACCACATCCTCCCATGCCGGCATAAGAGCGAATAAGTTCAATTCGGGATCCCTGAATCCATTTGCTCGAAACATGATTCTCAAGTTATCGCTATTTCCGACTTCTCCTCGATAAAGATCCGGATGCTTCTGATGATACCCAAGAACCTGCTTGATGCTGCGGAAACGAATTTTCTTTCGATGCAGTCTATATCCAAGCTCCCAGTCTTCCAGCCCATATTTGAAAAATCGTTCGTTGAAGCCACCAATCCGGGTCACATAACTTCGCTTAATGGAAACACAACGAGTAATCAACTGAAGCCAAGGCGCCACATCCGTCCTGGCGAATTGCTCCTTAACACCGGGAGCTTTTTTATCGGGAAGGATAAGCTGCGACAGCCGATCCCTCTGATTGACCAGATCATCCGGAGTAAAGAGCGGAACGATGTGATCGATCGTTTCGTATTCATCCTTCCATAAGCCGGCTTGCGTGAGTATTTCCCGGCACATCTGCTTTTCCTCAGGGGAGAAATCCGGGTGAACATGGGTATAGACGTCGTCCCAGGAATAAGGAATTCCAGATAACACGCTCCTTGGAAACTTGCGATGGCCATCATCCAGGATTCGCAAAAATTCAGGGACAACAACAAAATCAGCATCACAAAAGACCACATATAACCCTCTTGCATGCCGCAGCCCCAAATTTCTGGTGACAGCCCTTCCTCTTTGCACCTCATTCGATAAATAGGTAAGCGGGCTTGCTGTATGGAAGCCTTCGACAAGTTTTCGGGTTCCATCGGTAGAACCGTCATCCACGACAATGATTTCGTATTGCTCCTTCGGATACGTTACTCTATCTAATGCAACAAGTGTAAGCAGCAACTGTTCGGCTCGATTGAAAGTCGGGATAATGACGCTGTATCGAATAGCCATGAATTAACTGCCCCTTTCTGCCGCTGAGTAGGGATGGGCCTGTAAGGCCTGTGTTATTGTATTCATTGCTCAGATGCCAAGCGTAGACAAACACCCGTTGACAGCAAATAATTATTATCCATATCATAAAAACCCGCCCGTGGCGCCAACCATCGAGTGGGTTATCCCTGCGTTTGTTTAATTTCGTTGAATAGTCTCGACTGTAGCAATAAGCAGGAGTTTGTCCAAAGAGAAGGGAGTCTGCTTTTCAGGTGTCCAAATCAAAACTATCCTTCTCCCCTTGATCATCGTCCATTATCGTCGAGCTTACCGACGTCGCCAAAAACGAGGTGCATCCGCTACCCGCGCATGCCCGCGATACCTGCTGAATGCTCTCTTCCGTGCCGTCCATCATATCGTAACCGTTGGCGCCGTGAATATGAACATCGATCATTCCGGGAATAAGGAGCATGCCATGGCCGTCGACCAACTCGCCATCCGGCACTTCCCCCGGGGGCACGGAGTCGGCTTCTATCTTTTCAATATAACCGTCACGAATCCAGACGGCTGCCGGGCTAACCACCTTGTCTAGGCGCACGGCACGGACATTATAGATGATCTAGCGACTCATCGGAAATTCCCCCTTCGGCTTCATTGGCTTGGATATCGGCAATCTCGTGCCGATCGAACACTTCATGGAACTCATCCGGAATGGTTGAAAATCCTGTCGACCTTTTCGTTACTTAACCCAATCCGCGACTCGTTCATTGTCCTTCAAGGAATCCCGCTAGGATTTTGGGAGTTGACGGGCTTGCGCGGCCACGCTCTCCTTCCCGTGCTCGCTCGGGTTATACCCATAGGTTTTGCGGAACAGAGCGGCGAAATGGCTTATATTATGGTAGCCGACCATGAGCGCCGCTTCGCTCACATTGCCTTTCCCTTGCTCCAAAATTTTTCGCGCTTCATTCATCCGCAGCGCACGCACATAACCGAATACGGTCGTGCCGAACAATTCCTTGAAGCCGAGCTTGAGCTTGTAATCATTCAAGCCCGCCAATCTGGCAAGCTCCAGCAAGCTGGGAGGCTTCCTCCAGCGGCGGTTCAATATTTCCCGCGCTTCGTGAAGACACCGGATATCCTCGGCATTCAGCTTGGATAGCGTCGTCCGGACCCGTTCTTCCTTTTGCGCCCCGTCCAGGTGATGGACCAGCAGTTCATTCGCTTTCCCTTCCAGATACAGCTTCCGGAGGCTTCCGCTATAGGGGCATTGCTTCATTTGTTCCACGATATGAGCAATGTGGGGAGACCCGGCCGTCTGTCTGCAATAAGCGGATTCATCGGTCAACCGGGCCAGATCGGGATGCAGCTCTCGGAACTGGCGGATATCCAGACGAAGCTCCATATGCCATAACCGTTCCTGGGGATACAGCTCCGCATGCACCTTCGAATCCCGGATGAAGATAAAATTGGACACGCCGGGCGCCAAGCCGTAGCTTGAAGCCCGGCCCCCGGTATCCCAGCAGCCTTGGCCTGACAATGTATATGTAATCTCCAAATGAGGATAATGGATCCCGACATCCATCGTCACCGGTTCGGGCAGATTCGCTTCGAACCAATTGATCTCCATTCCGGGCCGCAGCACAACCCGCTGAACATGGCCCGCGCCGCCCAGAATCGGTACGGTATATTGATACGGTTCCTGCGCATCCGTCGACCGGGATATATCGCTTAACTGCTGGAAGACACAGTCTAAATTTCGCGTATTCATTTGCAGCTTCAACATCGTTCCCCTCTCTTCACTCCTTATCCTCCAGTTTATTTGATAATGATTCTCAATGTCAAATCTATTCATGCCTCTCCGAACACAAAATCGCCCACTGTCCAGCCGCCAATGCTGAACAGAAGGCGATCCTTCATTACTCATATTCCCGCTACGATGCGTTTGGCCCGGATGGAAGCCTGCCGCAGCACCTCATCTTCGTCGATCGTTACCAATTGCCGATGCCTCATCAGCACCTTCCCATTCACGATCGTCGTGTCGACATCCGCTCCGTTGGCGCTGTAGGCCAGCAGCGATTCGATCTGATGGATGGGCTGCAAATGCGGCTTGTTCATATCCACGAGGATCAGGTCGGCGAGCTTGCCGGCTTCGAGCGTCCCTGCTTCGCGATCGATATTCAAGAGCTTGGCGCTCTCGCGGGTAGCCATGCGCAGCGCCTGGCCGGCAGGCAGCACGGTCGGATCGCCGTAATCGAGCTTTTGCAGCCAAGCGGCCGCTTTGATCTCCTCGAACATGTCGACCGTGGCGGCACTCCCGGCGCCGTCGGTTCCCAAGCCAACCACAATACCCTGGTTCATCATGTCCGCGACCGGCGCAATCCCGCAGCCCAGCTTCAAATTGCTGACCGGATTATGCGCCACGCCGCCGCGCATGCCTCTCAACAGCCCGATGTCTCCCCGCGTCATATGCACGCCATGCGCCAACAGCACATGCGCCTTCTCGAACAGGCCGATATTGTACAAATATTGGGCAGGCGTCTCGTTATATTTTTCGCGGATGGACATCACTTCTTCGGGCGTCTCGGCCAGGTGGATATGGATCGGAAGGCGCATCGACTCGGCAAGCCTGACAATGTGCTTCAGAGGCTCGGGCGGACAGGTATACGGCGCGTGGGGAGCGAGCATCGTCGTAATTCTGCCTCCCGCCTTCCCGTTCCATCGCTCGATGAGTCCAAGCGCTTCCGTCAATCGCTGGCCCCCGTCGTCCTGCAGGAATACCATTCCCCGGGACAAAGAGGCGCGCATGCCCACTTCGTCCACCGCGGCGGCGACTTCATCCATATGAATGTACATATCCGCAAAGGCGGTCGTGCCCGATTTGATCATTTCCGCCATCGACAGCTTGGCGCCCCAATAAATATCTTCGGGCGTCATATTCGCTTCGGCGGGCAGCATTTTCCGCTCAAGCCAATCCATGAGCTTCAGATCATCCGAGAACCCCCGCAGCAAGCTCATCGGGGTATGCTGATGCGCATTGATCAGGCCGGGCATGGCAACCATGTCTTCCCCTTCGATCACTTCGTCGGCCTCCACGTCCAGGGCAGGCCCGATTTGTTGAATCGTATCCCCTGCGATAAGAATATCGCCATGGAACGGAACATCCCCCTCTTTCATCGTCACAATGATCACATTTTTGATTAGCGTATTCATCGGCACAGTCCTCCTCCACATGCAAGATAACTCAAGGATAGACTATGACGTAACGTAAAGGTCAATCCGGTCGTATTATTTATCTTCCGGAACGATCACCACTTCGGGTTCGGGAATAAAACCGAAATGCCGGTAAATCCCCTCAGAGATGAGATCCTTCAAATAAAGGATATCCGACGCCGTCGCATCATGATGGTTCAAAATCATATTGCCATGATACGGCGAAATCATCGCCCCGCCATGAGCGAGTCCTTTTAAATTCAGCCTATCGACGAGTGCGCCGATCGAGGCGCCTGCCGCATAGTTATTTTTAAAGAAAGATCCGCAAGATCGGGACGTAAAATGCCGGTTCCCCGTCCGGTACCGGTCAATATCCGACAATTGCCCAGGTATGGCGTGAGTTCTATGCTGAAGCCCCTTCACTTCATTGGAAAAGAAAGCATAAAACTGCGACAGCGATGACAGCTTGCCGCTCCGTTCCTTATATCTCTCCAGGATGCCGCCGAGTCCGCTCTGTACCGGTTCTTCCGGCTCGGGAACCCGGATCTCCGCACCGACTATGATCCATGGTTTCTGCTGAAAAATCGATTGTTTATAGGAGAACTGGCAATCTTCGGCACGGAGGACTTGCAGAGACAGCGCCGGGTCGGCTATATCCACATAAAAAACCTTCTCTACTTTATCGCCCATCTGATCATCGTGATACTTCGCATTCATGTAAATACCGGCGCCCACGCAGCCCGGAAGCAAATAGGTAAAATGAAACCCGGATGTTCCCCAGATCAAGCCTGCGACGGACAGCATCGACAGCGGCAAACCGGAAGAGATAAACCAAGTGGAGCCGCCAACCTGTCTGATCTCGGCAAAGTTTTTCAAGGAGATAAAGACGGTTCCCCGCCGCGGGCGCTCCGGAAACAGAATGTTCGTCCCCATGCCAAACACGAAATATTCCATCCCGTACGATTTACATCCATCCAAGATAGTCATAAGCTGCTCCGCCGTTTCTGGCATCGCAAAATAATCCGCCTCTCCTCCGATTCCATAAGAAGAATGCTCCGCTAACCGCACTTGACGTTTGCACAAGGTATGAAAAAGCTGATGGCGATCATTCATCGCTGTGAAAAAACCCCTTTCGAATGAGACGCGTAAGATTCACCAATGCAGGTCTTTTCATTATACATTACAAACATTTATGTTTACTATGTCATCCTGTTTTGTTACACCAGCGGATCTGATGGGGGGATGCCCTTTTTGTCTCCCCGACAATCAACATGCTTGACGATACATGTATTGGTTTACTCATGTGAAGAGCAGGCTGCAGAGGACCAAATAAAAAATGCGGCTTCAACCGCCAGCCGGCTGAAGTCGCATTCTTGAGGAGACTGTAATTTATTCAATTTGTTTTTCCTGAACTTACCCTTGCATCATGGCAAATGCCCTGCACTCCTGGGCGCAATTCAGACAGATCCTGCTGCACATTTGCGACATTTGATCCGGGAATCGGGCGCACTCATTCCCGCACATTTCACAAATCTGGGCGCACAGTCCCGCCGTCGCCTTGGAGAACATGCTGCCGCTCGCCAAATAACATGCCATCGTCGCACATATCGTCACGCAATCCCGCAGCAGTTGAATCTGCCTTCTTCTGGCATGGATATCGGGTGTGCCGAGCATAGCGGTCACCATATGCTCGCACATATTCAAGCAGTCCTGCACCGTTTTTAACAACGGCGGAAACATCATCGGATGAGCCATCATTGGTTGCACTTGACCTCACAACCTCCTAAAAGTCAATTTGGATAAAAATATACAGTTATCCTATTTCTATGCCCTGGGCATTTGTCCCCATACTAGGTAAAGGGCTAAGTGATCGCCCCTATTGAAACGGAACAAAAAAAGAACGGCCTGCACAAAACAGACCGTTCTTCGCTGGATTTAAAATTATTTGATTCCGCTTACGACGTCGGTTTTCTCCATTTGAGCTTTCAGCTCGTCCACCGTGATGCCTTTTTCCGCGGCCAATTGCTCCAGCTTCGCTTCGCGCTCCTGTTCCATTTGCGCCTTCAGCTCATCCACGGTGATTCCTTTCTCGGCTGCGAGCTGTTCCAGATTGATTCCGCGATCTTTATGCAGCGCGAATGGCTTTGCGGTTGCTCCTTGCGTTAAGGTTGTATCGGCTTCCGCTGCAAAGGCGGACCCCATTGCACTGACGGCAAGAATAGCTCCAAAGGCGGTGACTGCAAGCGATCTGTTCATTTTTTTCATTCAATTTCCCTCCAAAATGGTTTTTTGTCTTGCAAGAATGAGTGTATACCGTTCACCTGAACTCACCCTGAATGCCGACTTTACACTGCCTGAAAATATAAAGTCACTTCTCATTTCTGCGCTGCGGCCGAGTCGTTCTTGTCCCCTATCTTCACGCGTGCCGCCTGTTGTTGGCCATTGCGCGAAATCGTTATCGTCACCTCTGCCCCGGTCTGGGCAGCCTCGATTTTCTCGGTCAGCTCCTGCAGACTGGAGACATCCGAGCCATCGACGGCCGTGATGACATCGTAAGGGCGGATGCCGGCTGCAGAGGCGGGCGATTGCTGCTGCACGTCCGTCACGAGCACTCCGTTCGCGCTGCTCAGCTTCAAGTCCGCGAGCATATCGTCGGTAATATTGAGCGCGCTGACGCCAATGTAAGGCGAAGCCTCCTTCGGAATCGCTTCGTTATTTTTCAAACGGTCCAGCACCGAGGTTACCGTGCTGGAAGGAATGGCAAAGCCGACTCCCTGCGCATCCGCATTGACGGCCGTATTGATGCCGATGACTTCTCCGTTCACATTAAGCAAAGGTCCGCCGGAGTTGCCCGGATTAATCGCGGTATCGGTTTGCAGCAAATGCTTATAATACCTCGTCCCTTGCTCCTCATCGATCTGGATGGGCCGCTCCTTGGCGCTGAGCACGCCGGCGGTCACCGTGGAATCCAACTCGTATGGATTGCCGATCGCCACGACCGTATCGCCGACATGGCTTGCATCCGAATTCCCGAGAGCCAGCGCGGGAAACGGCTTATCCCCCTCTATCTTGATAACGGCCAAATCCAGATCATAGCTGCTGCCCAGCAGCTTCGCCTTGAACGGCTCATGGTAGCCCTGAACATAGACATCGATCTCATCCGCTCCGTCGATAACATGCTCGTTCGTCAAAATATATCCTTCCGATTCAAACAAAAAGCCGGAGCCTGTGCCGCTAGGCTGCAAAGCGCCGCTATCGTCCCCCTGACCCGAAGCGCCTCTGCTGCCGCCATTGTCAAGCCGCTCCCTGGAGAACGGATTGCCGGACAGCGAGTTGTTGCGGTTCGAGCTTATTTTCGTTTTCGTTTCGATTTTGACGGCCGCCGGACTGGCTTGACTTATGATGCTGGAGAGGCTGCCGGCCTCCGATCCGTTCCACGAAGCGGTTTGAATCCCGGTGCCGGTTGGAGCCTCGGCAGACACCCCGTAGGCAAGCGGCTTGTTCACGCCGAATAGATCCATCCGGCCGGCCGCGAACAGGAGCCCCCCGATAGCCAACGATCCGGCCATAAAAGCCGCAAAGATCGGCCGCCATAAGCCTGCGCTTCGCTGCGTGGCCTCTTGCCGGCTCCCCGCAGCAATCTCCAACGGCATGATGACCTTGCGCGTCTCTCTGATTTCTTCCTTCATCTTATATACCGCCTTTCTGCCTGAAGCATGGGTTTATTATGCCGGCCATGTCTGAAGGAAGCTTGTCCGTCCGCTGAGCATCCGCTTAATCCTTAATTTGGATCGCTGTGTTTCCCTGTTTCTCAGCTTGTTTTCAGATTTTTTTAAGAGCGGCTTCAGCTTCGTCCTCTATACTGGTTGCAGCAATGTCCGCGTGTGCAAGCGGCTTACAGGCAGGAGGATCCATATGGGACAATTGAAAGGCATCAAAATACTGCTCGTCGACGACGAACCGAACATACTGCAGTTTCTCGAACTTGGCCTGACCAATGAAGGCTTCGAGGAGCTGCTTGCGCGCATTCACGCGCGAATTCGCAATCAGTTCCCCCATTTGTTCGGCGAGGTCGTGGCCGGACCGTTCCGGATCGATGATCGGCGCAAGGAGATTACTTACGACAGCCGGGTGCTGGAGCTGTCCCCTACCGAATATGAGCTGCTGAAGTTTTTGGTCCTTAACCAGGGTCTTGTGCTCAGCAAGGCAATGATATTGGACAGAGTATGGGGCTACGATTTCGGCGGGGAGGAAAATATCGTCGAGGTGTACATCCGGTCATTGCGGGAGAAGCTGAACGATCGGGAGCATCGCCTGATTCGGACGCTGCGCGGGGCCGGATACCGGGTCGATCTGCCATGAAGGCGGCGGAACGGATCCGGCGCTTCATCCATCCAGGCTCGCTGCGGTTTCAGCTCTTATCCCGTTCTCTCCTCATTCTCGCCGCACTGTTGATGCTCATCGGCGTATTTCAATATTTGGTTATGCAGCAATTCGTATATGAAAATAAGGCGGAAAGCTTGAAAAGCCAAATTAAATCCTTTCCGCGCGAGGCATGGCAACTGCTGGCGGACAGAGATGACGGCGTATCGGGGCGGCGAGCGATGCTGTTTTTGCCTGCCGATGCGTCGCTCGCCATTATCGATGCGAACGGCGCCATACAGGCCGTTGCCATGGGGGATGAGATGCCCGAACCGCCCGAACTGTCTCCGGAAGAATACCAAGCGGCTATGATCAAGAGCAGGAAGAAGGAAGCCGACTACCGGGTAATGAACGACAGCGAGGGAGAGGAGCAGCTTATCGTGCTGCAGCCGTTCGAATGGAAAGGGCGGATGCTCGGACTCATTCAGATCAATACAAGCACCAAGCCGTTGAAGGAAATGCTCGCCAGTCAGCTTCTGACCTTTCTATCGCTGGCTGTCCTGGCGCTGATCGGCGGCATGATCGCTTTCCTCCCCGTATTGAAAAGAACGCTTATCCCGCTGTCCAATATGGTGCATACCGTCGGAAAAATCGATGCGGGGAATTTGGCGGAGCGCGTTCCATCCCGTCAGGGCCAGCTCGAAATCGATCGGCTTGCGTTATCGTTCAACGGCATGCTGGAAAGGCTGGAATCCTCGTTCGAAGCGGAAAAGGAAGCCAAAGAGCAGATGCGGCGCTTTGTCGCCGACGCCTCCCATGAGCTCCGGACGCCGTTGACATCCATTCACGGCTTTCTCGAGGTTCTGCTCCGCGGCGCGATGAACCAGCCGGAGCAGCTCCGCAAAGCGCTTAACTCGATGTACGGGGAATCCGAACGGATCAATAAGCTTGTGCAGGATCTACTGCTGCTGGCGAAGCTGGACCGGGCTCCGGTCATGGAGCTCTCCGACGGCGACTTGAATCGCGTGCTTCAGGAGCTGGAGCCGCAGCTTCGCCTGCTGGCCGGAAGGCGGCAGGTGACGCTCGCTCTGGCGGGGAATGCGAAGTGCATGTATGATCCGGACAAGATGAAGCAGGTTGTCCTCAATTTATTCCATAACGCCGTTCAGCATACGGATCCGGAAAAAGGAGAGATTCGGATTTCCACAGAATCGGTGCCCGGCGGCGTCGAACTGACGGTGCGGGATAATGGCACGGGGATCGGGAAGATGCATCTCCCCCATTTGTTTGACCGGTTTTACCGCAGCGAATCTTCCCGTACCCGCAAGTATGGCGGCGCCGGCCTCGGCTTATCGATTACGAAATCGATTGTGGAGGCGCACGGCGGATCGATCCGCGTCAGCAGCGCGGAGGGACAGGGCAGCGCGTTTATCGTCACGGTGCCGGCAGCCGTTCCTCCCCTCACGGAGTCAAGGGAGGAACATAGTTAACGCAAAAGGCTCCGTTCGCTGCCGATAGCGATGGAGCCGTTGCCATTTTTTATATTCTATACAAGCTGATGCAACATAAATCTGTTAACGCTCGAATTGTCCGACCACATAACCTGCATAAAACGTATTGGTGCCCGGCACGGCGCGAGCGGCATAAATCCGGTATACCCGGCTGCCGATATACAGATGAAGGACGGGTTCCCCCGCCCGCGCTTCCGGGTTGCTCAGAATGAAGCCTTTTTTGGTCTGCTCCATACTTCCTTTTTTACGTGCTTGACCGCTTATTCCGGGGTGTCGAACATTTTTTCCCGCTCTTTTCCGCCATTGGAGGACGTGATGACTTGATTGCCGTTGCATTGGATGCTTCATGTTTTGCCGCTGCTGCGTTCTTCCAGCATTCGCTTCATCGGGTGCTTCCACCATTCTAGGCTTTTACATAACAGAAGCTGCTTCGCGCGCACAAAAGCTTCCGGAGATCCGCCCGCCGCCACTACCCTTGCCTTCCACTCCTCATCCAGTCCGCCGAACCATTCCCGCGGGTCTAGGGCATCCGCATCGGCCCGAACCGGCTCGAGCACCGGCAGATCCAGCGACCGGATCGCATCGAGAAAATGGACTCGGCTGTCGCGGCCATAGTTGATCACCTGCCCCTTCCTTCCCTGTTCATCGGGATCCAGGTCGATGCCAAGGTGGTTGCCGCCCCAATCCTTGCTTATCGGCAGCCAATAACGGTTAATATACCGTTCCTTAATCCAGGCGGCGGGAACGGAAAAGTGCTCCCCTTCCCAAGCATATTCCTCCTCCAGCTCCGCCCATATTCTCCATTCGGTCAACATGCTGTCCAAGGACAGGAACGGAAGGCCGAAAAACAACCCGGGACCAGCTTCGCTTTCTCCATTATGGATCCGATACAGCTCCCGCAGCTCGGCCGGCAAAGGAAAGCCCAGTTCCTCTTCCGCCTGGCGCAGCTCCATCTCCGTAGCGGGCGGGTGGAGTGATGCGGCCAGTTCCGGCAGCTCTTCCCGAAGCAATTCCGTGATTTCGTTCAACAACGCTCTTAATCTGATGCTTCCTCCTTGACGGCCAGATCTTTTCCCTCTCGCTATTTATGTAAGGTCCTTCTTATAGTAATAGTGCTTGCATCCAATCGGAGCATTTTCGAAAATGGCGACGACCTTGTAGCCATATTTCTTTTAGAATTCGGGAGCTTGAAAGCTGAATGTATTCAGTTTAATGAAGGTACAATTTTTTGCTCTCGCTATTTGCTCGGCTTCTTCCAATAACCGTCTCCCCAATCCTTCTCCTCGATGGTTTTCATCCACCCATAAAATATCAACTTCCATCCAATTCCATAGCAAGGTGCTGTTCAGACCGGCAACAATCTCTCCGTTATCATCCTTCAAGCATAAATTAACCTCTTCGAGCTCGGCGTTGGGCACGCATTTGGCATTGAACTCAATCAATTTGTGCAGGACATGCTTGGATTCTTCGGGTGTGCTGTGAAAAAGCTTAGGTCTGTTTGTCATAATTCTCCTCCTGTAAAGCCTTTATATGAAATAAAACATGTTCCTTTAGTGGACTGTCTGCCTCCACTTTCTGAAATTCTGTCTGTTTCTGCCCAATCGCGCAATTGCAATCTCGATGTTTCTAAATATATCTTTTTTTACACCTTCGAAGGAAGGATGACACTTCGTTGTAACTCTCCTGGGCACGTCGCTACTATACCACATCTTGGCTGATTTTCGTAATTCCGAAATTCATGTGCTATGATCAGCTTACAGACCATCCAATTCATCTCCCGGATCCCCATCCATGTTCAAAATATTGATATTTTTTCGCCAAAGAAGAGCGGAGCTTTTACTCAAGCCAAATGGTATGATAAAAGAATTCTGCGGGACCTTACTACAGCAGGCAGGAGGAGAACATGATGTGGATGCCTGATCGCGGCAGCAGTCAGCCTCTCTATCAACAGATAGCGGATGACATCGAACGGAGAATCGCATATGGCGAGTTCCCGCCAGGCAGTCTGCTGCCCTCCGAACGCAAATTAGCCGCGCAATTGGGAGTGAACCGCAGCACCGTGATTCTGGTTTACGCGGAGCTTCGCGCGTTGGGAATCATCGAGAGCCGCTCGGGAAGCGGAACCCGGGTTAGCAAATATAAATGGGGAGCGACGCCGAAGCATACTCCGAACTGGCACCGGTATTGCGAAGGCGGAAGCTTTCTGCCGAACGTCGCTTTTTTGCGCCGTATCCGGGAAGCGCTGCAGCAGGACAGCGCATTAATCGATTTTGCGAGCGGCGAGCTGGGGGCGGACCTTTCTCCTGTGGAAGAAATCAATGCGCTGATCGATGAAAATCACTATACCGGGTATCTCGGGTATGACAATCCGCAAGGGTTTTTGCCGCTTCGGGAAGCGCTCGTCTCCTTTTTGAGCCAATATCGGGGCATTCAGACGACAGAATCGTCCATCCTCATCACATCCGGCTCCCAGCAATCGCTATATTTAATCACCCAGTGTCTGCTGGCCCCCGGCGATGCGGTTGCGATCGAAGATCCTTCGTACTGCTATTCACTGCCCATGTTCCAATCGGCAGGTCTTCGCTTGTTCCGCCTTCCCGTCGACCAGCATGGAATCCGGCCCGAGGATGTGCGCACGCTCTACAAAAAGCATCGAATCAAGATGGTCTTCCTGAATCCGAATTATCAGAATCCGACAGGCGCCGTCCTCGACGCGGAACTGCTCCATGTGACGAGCGAGCTGGGGCTGCCGATTGTCGAGGATGATCCGTTCAGTCTGACGGCCTATGAAGGCAGCCCGCCGCGGCCGCTCAAGTCCATGGATTCGCTCGGCTCGGTCCTCTATATCGGCTCGTTCTCCAAAATCGCCGCCTCCGGGCTGCGTGTCGGCTGGATGGTCGCGCCGCATTCCGTCGTCGATCGGCTAGCCGATGCCAGACAGCAGATGGACTTCGGGCTGAGCGTCGTTCCGCAAAAGGTGGCTGCCCAGTTCCTGAAGTCCGCCTATACCCGGCCGCATTTGGACCGCTTGCGCATGAATCTGCACTACAAGCGGGATGCGGCAATCGAAGCGCTGCAGCGCGAGCTTCCGGGGCTGGTCAGCTTCCCGGTGCCGCAAGGGGGCTTGCACCTGTGGTGTAAAATCTTGCCCGAGGTCAATGACGGCAAGCTGCTGGAGGAAGCGATCTGCAACGGAGTCATCTTCGCGCCCGGCAGCGTGTACGGCTCCGATTCCGGCTATGTGCGCTTCACTTATGCAAGGCCGAAGGCGGAAGAGATCGCTCCGGGCATAGCCGCATTCGCGGCCTCTCTTCGGGCCGTTCTTGATTAGAGCAAGCAAAAAAGGTGAATGAACGCGCTGTATAGCTGTCCTATACACGTCAATTCATTCACCTTTTTCTTTACTTATCGCGCGGCTCCCGGCTGCGCCGCGCCACCCCGGCTTCATAGGCTGCCGCGATGACAGCCTTGCTCACTTTATCCGCCGCCTGGGGATGGAATACGCTTGGAATAATATACTGCTCCTTCCGTTCCTCGTCGGAAATGACCGAAGCGATCGCTTACGCCGCGGCAAGCTTCATCGATTCCGTAATTCGGGAAGCTCTGCAGTCCAGCACGCCGCGGAACATGCCGGGAAAGCATAATACGTTATTGATCTGATTCGGGTAATCCGAGCGCCCTGTCGCAATGACGCGCGCATGCGGCTCCGCTTCCTCCGGCATAATCTCAGGAGTCGGATTGGCCATCGCAAACACGATCGGGTCTGCCGCCATCCGCTTCACATCCTCCGCCTTCAAGATATTCGGACCGGATAGACCGATAAATACGTCAGCCCCTTCAAGGGCTGCGGAGAGGCTGCCTTCCACCTTCCGCGGATTCGTCTGGCCGGCGATCCCGTTCCAGAGCGGATCCGAATAATTGTATCCGCTCACGAGGGCTCCTTGCCGGTCTACGACGATCAGGTCGGTCACTCCGGAGGCCAGCAATATTTTGGCGCAGGCCATCCCCGCCGCCCCCAGGCCGCATACGACCACTCTGCATTGCTCCAGTTTTTTTCCGACCACTTTCACGGCATTGTACAACGCTGACAGGATGACGACAGCGGTTCCGTGCTGATCATCATGAAAGACCGGGATATCCAGCTCCTGCTTCAGCCGTGCTTCGATCTCGAAGCAGCGCGGAGCCGAAATATCCTCCAGGTTGATCCCGCCGTAGGCCGGGGCGATCGCTTTAATGATGCGAATCATCTCTTCCGTATCCTGCGTGCTTAGAGAGATCGGAAAAGCATCTACGCCGGCCAATTGCTTAAAGAGCACAGCCTTCCCTTCCATGACCGGCATCGCGGCTTCCGGACCGATCGATCCCAGGCCAAGCACGGCGGTGCCGTCGGAGACGACGGCTACCGTGTTCCGCTTGATCGTCAGCGTATGGGCGCGGTCGGGATCTTGATGAATCGCCATGCAGATCTGCGCCACGCCCGGCGTATAGGCACGGGACAGATCGTCCCGATTTTTAATGGGCGACTTGGGATGAATCTCGATTTTGCCGCCCAGATGCATAAGAAAGGTCTGATCCGATACGTTGATTACCGTAACCCCTGGCAGCTGGCCAACCGCGCAGACCATGCGTCCAACATCCTGCGGGGAACGCAGGTGAACCGTAATGTCTCTCACCGTTCGCACAGGCCCTGCGCGATTGATGTCCATCGCGACGATGTCGCCGCCGGCATCGCTTATCGATGAGGCTATCGCTCCAAAGGCTGCGGCATCTTGATCATACTCCAGCCGCAAAATGACACTGGTGTTCATTTCCAACGAGTTGTGCATAAGTTACTTCCCCCTCGCCGCCATATTGTTATCGCTGCAATGCTTTCACATCTTTAATGATTTTGTCGTAGGGCGTATCGATCATCCCGTCGTACTTGGCTACGACGGGGCCTGACGGGTCGACCAAGCCGCTGCTGCAATTGCGCCATATTGGCCGTCATCGACGGACATACCGTGGCACAATAGGTGAACACCATGTCCGCGATCCATACCTTCCCTTTCAAATCGGACAAGGATACCGGATTCCCGTCTTGGTTCATGAACGCAAAAGGCGCCACCTCGTACTGAAGCTGATTCGGCTTCCCGCCGCTGCATGCGGAGCCGAACATCATCATCAGGCCAAGCAAGACGGATAAGACTACTGCTTTTTTCATTGGTCATCGCCCTCCGCTTGTGTGTGGGTAGAGAGCCAGTGCGCCAATGTCTCGATTTCGTCGGCACGAAGCACTTTTTTGAAGGCCGGCATCCCTTTGCTCCCATCCTGTACCGTGTTGATGAGCTGCTGCTCTGACATTTTCGAGCCAATCTCCTGTAAGCTCGGCCCCACCCTGCCGCTCAGATCGGCAGCATGACAGGATAAGCACTGCTTCTTATATAACGTCATCGCCGCGGCCTCCCCCGAATCGGCTGCTCCCGCTCCTCCGGCTTGACGGTCCGTTCCCCCGCCGCACGCGGCGAGGGCAAGCGCCATCGCGCCAACAAGCAGTGCAGCGCCCAACGATGCGGCCCGTGCGGATGCCCGGCTCATATCGCCACCATATTGTAGAGCATGATCCACATGGAGCCGACCACGATCACGAGCAAGATGATCAAGCCCAAAATCAATGTCACCAGGTTATACCGGGGCTTGGGCTCCTCCCGCAAATGCATGAAATATATCAATTGCACGATGAACTGCAGCACGGCTGCCGTCATGAGCACGATGGTGTTCCCCATCCCCTCGGCCCAGCCGTACAGGACGGCCGTAATCGGAATGATCGTCAGCACGATCGAGAACAGAAAGCCGAGCGTATACGAGCGGAAGGAGCCGTGGCTCCCGGTGTCCTGCGGAGCTGTCGTATCATGCTGCGCCATCTATCTCACCCCCATCAAATAGACAATGGTAAAGACAAAAATCCATACGACGTCAAGGAAATGCCAAAACAGGCTGATGACATTCACCTTGCGCTTCGTGACTGGCGTGATGCCATGCTTGGCCAGCTGAATCATTAAGGCAATCATCCAGACTAATCCGATCGACACATGAAGCCCGTGCGTTCCGACCAAGGTATAGAAAGCCGAGAGGAACGCGCTCGTGCTGATCGTGGCTCCCTCGTGAATGAGATGAATAAATTCATTGACCTCCAACATAATGAAGGCGGTGCCGAGCAAGGCCGTGACACCGAGCCACCCGATCAAGGCGCGGAGCTTCCCCCGATGCATGGCCAGCACGGCGAGGCCGCTCGTATAGCTGCTCGCCAGCAGAATGATCGTGCTGGCGATTATACCGCCGAGCTGGAACAGCTCTTCCTGGCCCGGACCGCCGTTCCGGTTCGGCTGCAGGACAATATAGGCAGCGAACAGCGTGCCGAAAATGACGACATCGGTCATCAGGTAGATCCAGAATCCGAATGTGCGCATGTCCTCCATATCCGGATGGTCATGATGATGCGAATGCGGCGCTGGATGGCCGGCATGTACGGAATCGTTGATGTGAGCCATTGTTGGTTTACCCCCTTAGCGCAGCTTCTGTGCGTGTAATCTCCTCTACCGGGATATAATAGTCGGTATTGTAATTGAAGGAATGAACCAGCATGCATAGCGCCACGCCGGCCAGACCGGCCACCGTCATCCAGACCCAGTCAAATACGAACCCGAATCCGGCCGTAAACCAGAACATCGACATGACAAAAGGAATGCCCGAATTGCGCGGCATATGGATCGGTTCCAGCTTCGGCGGTATTGAAGGCTGTTCCCCGCGCGCCCGCCGCTGCTTCTCCTCCCACCATTCATCCTGGGAAGACACTTGCGGCAGCGTGGCAAAATTATAATGCGGCGCCGGAGAAGGAATCGACCATTCCAAGGTGCGTCCGTTCCACGGATCTCCCGTTGTATCTTTTGGCGAGTACTTCACGCTGTACACGATCTGCCATACTTGAAGCAAGAAGGCGATTCCCATCAACGCGGCCCCGATGGTGGATACAAGATTCATCTCCCACCAGCCTTTGTCCCAGCCGTACGTCACAAGCCGGCGCGTCATGCCCATTAATCCGAGCACATATTGCGGCATGAAGCAGACATAAAATCCGATATTCCAGAACCAGAACGCCCACTTTCCGATCCGCTCGTTGAGGGTGAAGCCGAACAGCTTGGGCCACCAATAATACAAGCCGGCGAAATAACCGAACACGACGCCGCCGATGATCGTATTATGGAAATGCGCAATCAGGAAGTAGCTGTTGTGGAATTGAAAGTCGGCCGGGGCAACGGACAGAAGCACCCCGGTCATCCCGCCGATGATAAAGCAGACGATAAAGCCGATCGTCCACAGCATGGGCGTCTCGAAGGTGATTTTTCCCCGGAACATCGTGAACAGCCAGTTGAACACTTTGACGCCGGTCGGGATCGCGATCAGCATCGTCGTGAGGGCGAAAAAGGCGTTGACATCCGCGCCGGAGCCCATCGTAAAGAAATGATGCGCCCAGACGAGAAACGATAAAATACTGATAATCATCATGGCATACACCATCGATTTATAGCCGAACAGCTTTTTCTTCGCAAAGGTGGATACAATCTCCGAAAAAATGCCGAAGGCAGGCAGAATGATAATATACACTTCAGGGTGACCCCACATCCGGATCAAATTGATGTACATCATCGGGTTGCCGCCGCCGTCCAGGGTAAAGAAATGCGCCCCCAAATAGCGGTCCAGAAACAGCAGCGCCAACGTTGCCGTCAAAATGGGGAACGAAAAGATGATCGCGATGCAGCTCGACAGCACCGACCACGGGAACAACGGCATTTTCATCAGCTTCATGCCGGGAGCGCGCATTTTCAGAATCGTGACGATAAAGTTGATGCCGGTCATCAGGCTGCCGATCCCCGAGATCTGGATCCCCCATATATAGAAATCCTGGCCGACGCCCGGATTGAACATTCGCTCCGAATAAGGCGGATACGCAAGCCACCCCGCATCAGGCGATCCCCCGATGACAAAGGACAGATTGAACAGCATCGCGCCCCAGAAAAAGAGCCAGAAGCTCAGCGCATTCAAAAACGGAAAAGCGACATCGCGCGCGCCGATCTGGAGCGGCACCACCACGTTGAACAGACCGAACATGAACGGCATCGCCATAAATAGAATCATAATGACGCCATGGGTCGTAAAGATCTGATTATAATGATCCGGCGTCAAAAAGCTCAGCTCCGGCATCGCCAGCTGCGCCCGCATCAGGAGCGCGTCCACTCCGCCGCGGAACAGCATCAGGAAAGCGGAGAGGATGTACATGATGCCGATTTTTTTATGATCGACCGTCGTCAGCCATTCACGCCACAGCCAGCCCCATTTTTTGAAATACGTCAGTCCAAATAGAATCGCGATAATGGTCAGAACGATGGTGACATCGGCACCGTATATTAGCGGGTCGCCCGTCACAAAAAATTCCGATGCAAAGCTCTTTACTTTCTCCCACATGGAGCAGTCTCACCTTCCCTTTCGATTCGAACCCCGTTACTCTTGGATCTTGATGTTCTGAATGTCTTCCCAGGACAAGCCATGGTTGTGCGAGGAAGCATACTTCGTGACCGTCATATAGAACAGGCCTTCCGGGAACGAGGAAAAGGTCTTCACGTCCGATGCGGCTGGCTCCGCCAACTGCTTGTAGCCTTCCAATGTAAGCGCAGGCGACGCGGCCTTGACCTCGCTCACCCATTGGTCGAATTCCTCCTGGGAAGCGGCCTCCACGTCAAAGTGCATCTTGGCGAAATCTTTACCGGTGAAGTTCGCGCCCGAGCCCCAATATTGACCGGGTTCATCCGCCTGCAAATAAAGCGTCATCGCCATCCCCGACATCGCGTACATCTGACCGCCAAGCTGCGGAATCCAGAAGGAATTCATCGGCGAATCGGCCGTAATCTCGAACCGGATGGGCACATCCTCCGGGATCTTGATGGTATTGACTGTCGCGATGCCTTGCTCCGGATATTGGAACAACCATTTCCAGTCCAGCGAGGTCGCCTGGATGGTCAGCGCTTTTCGGTCCGATTCAAGGGGCTTGGACGGCTCCAGGGCATATGTGCTCTGTACGGTAATAATGCCTAACACGGCAATCACCACGATCGGAATCCCCCACCAGATGACCTCCAGCTTGGTGTTGTGCTCCCACTCCGGCGCATACTTCGCTGTCCTGCCTTCCTTGTCCCGGTAGCGCCACACAATGATCGCCGTAAGTATGAGAACCGGCACGATAACGATAGATGCCAACACGGTGGAGATCACCATGAGATCCCGCTGTTGTTCGGCAATCGGCCCTTTCGGATCGAGCACGATGATATGCTCGGCGCATCCGGTCGTCAGCAAGAGCAGCGACGCGAGCATGGATAGGAACGCCAGCCAGCGGAAGGCGTTGGATCTCTTCATTTTTTCATCTCCCTATCGAATGGTGTGATTTATATCACGCCTTACTTTAAAAGGGAACGGTGCAGGTGTCACCATCCACTCGCAAACTGAAAATACCGACCATGTTCAACAAACTGAAACAATTGTTTTCCTCTCTAGCGCCGTCCCCTTGCAGATTTCGTCCCTTCTTAGTTCGATTTTTGTTCACATCTCTAAAAAAACAGAGGCCGCATGCCGATATAAATAGTACAAGGAACAACACAGTTTCTTGGACATCCGTTCTTGGAGGGATTTATATGACAGTTTTCATAGCAGTTCTCGGATTCCTAGGAGCAGTAATCCCCCCCCTGATTGATTTGCTGAAGCACTTCATAGCTTAGTCCCATTCCCCACACGCACGCCCATGAATCGCGGCCTGATCGCCTTGGTTCATGGGTTTTCCTTGTTCTTTGACCCTCCTGGCAAGAGGCCCGTCAGTCCCGCAATAGACAAAAGACGCCTTCAGCCCCGCAAGATAGCGAGGTTGAAGGCGTCTCTGTGAAATGAGACTTTAAAGTCTGCTCAGCGTTATTGCATGCGATGCTTCCAGGATCGGATGGCGATGTCCGTCAGCACGCCGAACAGCAGCGTTGCCAGCACATTGTGCAGCAGGCTGGCAAATAAATAAGCATTCTCGTCGGCAATCGTCGCCGTGAGCAGTGCGCCGCTAAGTATCTGTGCAATGGCGAGCGCGAGGGCCATCACGGTTCCGGACCTTGAATCGGAACGCAGGCTCTTGAAGGGGGCGCGGCGAACAAGGAGATGCAATCCGGCAAGCAAAAGAAGCAGGACCGCGGCGGCGACGCGATGCGCGAACACAATTCCCGCCGCTCCGGACAGGTAGGGGATCAACTGCCCATTGCATAGCGGCCAGCCCATGCAGGCCCCTTCGGTCCCCGTATGGCGGATGTAGGCCCCCAAATACACGACGCCGTAACAGTAGGCCCAGATGCCCCATGCCGCAACATAAATCGACTTCGGAAGTTGTCGGGAGGAAGCCGGCTCTGTCTTTTGATCCGCCCGATAACACCACGCCACCAGCAGCATGCTGCTGGCGACCGCAAGCAGCGATATCCCGAAGTGAAGCGCCATCACGGCCGGCTGCTGCGGCCATTTGACCGCCGCCGCGCCCATCAAGGCTTGGACGATCGTGAACAACAGCGTCCCCCCGGCATACCCAATCGCCTCGCGGTGATGTCTCAGATACCGCCATGTATACCAGAACGTCACCACGACGATGATGCCCACGATTCCGGTAACGAAGCGGTGGGAATACTCGATTAAGGACTCCAGCGTGTAGGCCGGAACGAACTTCCCGTTGCACAGGGGCCAGTCGTCTCCGCACCCCCGCCCGGAACCGGTCTTGGTCACGAGAGCTCCCGCAAGCAAGACAAGAAACATGCCGACGAAGGAAGACCATGCCAACAAGCGGTAACGAAACGATAACAAAAGACATGACCTCTTCTCTGTGCTGTATTATCTACTGCCGCAGTAAGCCTGACTGCCGCACTTCCGTGTAGAACTGCTTGAATTCCTCGATATTTATCTGCTGTGCGGCGTCGGATAATGCCGTGGCGGGATCCGGATGAACCTCGACCATGACGCCGTCTGCCCCTGCCGCCAGCGCCGCCTTGGCGCAAAGGCGCCATAATATCCTTCCGTCCGGTGGAATGCGTGACATCGACAAGCACCGGAAGATGGCATTCCTGCTTCAGGATCGGCACGGCGGAAATGTCGAGCGTGTTCCGGGTCGCCTTCTCATACGTCCGAATCCCGCGCTCGATCAGCATCACTTGGGTATTGCCCCGCGAGACAATGTATTCCGCCGCATGAAGGAATTCATCGATCGTGGCCGCCAGACCGCGCTTCAACAGGATCGGCGTGCGCACCTCTCCGGCCGCCTTCAGCAGCTCGAAATTTTGCATATTTCTGGCGCCGATCTGGATCACGTCGATGTATTCGCAGGCCATCTCGATATGGGACGGATCCACGATTTCGCTTATCGTCTTCAATCCGAACTCGGTGCCGACTTCTTTCAAAATTTTCAAGCCTTCCACCCCGAGACCCTGGAAATCGTATGGGGAGGTTCTTGGCTTGAAGGCCCCTCCGCGCATGACCGTAATGCCGGCTTCCTTGAGCGCTGCCGCGACTTGGCGGACCTGCTCATAGCTCTCGACCGAGCACGGCCCGGCGATCATGACGGGCATTTCTCCTCCGACCGCAACCGAATCCAGCATGACGATAGTATCTTCCTGCTGATTTTTGCGGCTGACCAACAGATGCTTTTTTTGTTCCTCTTGCTGCAGATTCAGAGATGCCTGAAAAATTTGCTTGAACAGGTGGCGAATCGTTTTGTCGTCAAACGGTCCTTTATTGCTGGCGACTAACCGGTCAAGCATCGCTTTTTCCCGCACCGGGTCGAACTTGGGAACGCCCTGCTTCCCTTTTTCATTCCCGATCTCCTGGGTAAGGCGCGCCCGTTCCGACAGCAGCTCCAGCAGTTGTGCGTTAATCGCGTCCAATTGCTCGCGCAATTGATGTACATTTCGTTGCGTCATGGCAATCTCTCCTTTTCTCTTTCTGCAAAAAGGGGGTGTCTCACAGGCACTGCAAAATGATGGAGATGACGAGGTAACAGAGAATGTGGATGCGGGAAAAACGGCGGCGCGCAAACCGGTCGAAGATGGATGAAGCAGTGAAATGCTGCGTGGATGCATCAATTTCTGCTCTTTAAGCCGCTATTTGATGAAATTCCTGTAAAAGTACATTATTTCCAACGATTTTTGTCTTTTATCGATGGGATAGTCAGAAATTGATGCCGTATTGCAGGATTCCCTGTAACGGAGTACACGTCATAAAGGAAAAGTGTAGTTTTGCAGTTTTTCGGCGAGTCGAGCTTTGAGAATCAGGGGGGCTATCTCACTGTAGTGAAATACTACTTTTGGGACACCCCCCTGGCTTAGGTCGCCCGAGGGCGGCCAAGGCGAGGATCCGCAGCGGTGCGGATCCGCCTTCCTATCATTATGACATGCCTGCAGTTCGTACGACTTCTTGTTTTTTATCGTTCACGATGAATTGAAAGACGTCCGGACGGCTGTAATGTCCGGTCACATCGAAGTCAAAGCGGCTCTGGGCAACCTCGGAAAGATCGAGGGTGGCGATAAGAATGCCTTCCTCGTTATATAACGGCTCTACAACATACTCGCCAAGCGGGCCAACTATCGCGCTTCCCCCTCTGCACAGCAGATCGGGATCTCCCTTGATGTCCTCATGACAGGCCACATCGTCAGGATAGGAAGCCTTGGTCGCGAACTGATTGCAGGCAATGACGAAGCAGCGGCCTTCACAGGCGATATGCCGTATCGTCGCTTGCCACGTGTCGCGGGCATCTGCCGTCGGCGCCAGGTAAATGTCGATGCCTTGCGCATACATGGCCATGCGGGCGAGCGGCATGTAGTTCTCCCAGCAGATCAATCCCCCGATTCTTCCGAATGGGGTCTCGATCGCGGTCAGCGTGCTGCCGTCCCCTTGACCCCATAACAGCCGTTCCGAACCGGTAGGGACAAGCTTGCGATGGGTCCCTAGCAGGCTGCCGTCCGGCCCGATGTATACGATCGAATTGTACAGCGTTCCGGTGCTGTATTCCCGATCCCGCTCCACGGCGCCGATGACCAGATATACGCCCAATTCCTTCGCCAATTCGCCCCAGATAGCGGTCTCGGTCCCCGGGATATCGATGGCGCTGTCCCAGTACCGCGCCCAGTCTTTTCTCCCGTCGGCATTCCGGCTGCCCACGCGCGCGCCGAAGCTTAGACCCCGCGGATAGCCGGGCACGAACACTTCCGGGAATACAATCAATGCCGCCCCTTGTCCGGCAGCCTCTCTTGTCATCTGGTCAATCTTCCCCATGGCGCTTGGCTTATCGAACAACATGGGCGCGGATTGAACGGCAGCCACCTTGATATAACGCTTTTTCATTCCCCTAACCCCCTTCCATGCCGCCTTGAATATAACGGAAATGCCGCAACCCGTAACCATCCAATCGGACGATTACTGCACCATCCGCTTGACTGCGCTAACCGGATTGGCCTGCTCCCTCCCAATTGGATGGTTACTTTCCGGACGCCATGCTTTACATTCTTGATTACATTCATGCGACGAGAAGCATGTTCATGCATCGTTCATCACTTATTTTGAGAAATGGAGTGGATAGCAGTGCTTACCGAAGACCAATTGCGCGGCGTGATGGTTCCTATCGTGACGCCCTTCGATCGCAGCGGAAATGTAGACTTCGACTCATTTACAAAACTGATTGCGCGCTTGCTGAGCAAAGGAATTCACGGCCTGGTCGTGAATGGAACGACCGGGGAATCCCCGGTGATCGAATCCCGCGAGCTCGAAGGCCTCATCCTGGCTGCGCGCCAAGCCATCCCGGCAACCCAAGGCGTCCCGCTTATTGTAGGGACAGGATCTAACAATACGTTGGCTACCGTGAAAAGAACAGCGCAGGCCAAATCGCTGGGAGCGGATGCCGCACTCGTCCTGACGCCCTATTACAATCGTCCCTCGCAGCAAGGCATCATCCAGCATTTTCAGGCGCTGGCCGAGGCGGAATTGCCCGTTATTCTGTACGATATCCCTTACCGCACCGGGGTGCAGCTCGAATTCGAGACAATGAAAGCGATTATGAGGATGGATCATGTGATTGGCCTCAAAGAAAGCACAGGCAATTTGAAGCGGCTCGCCGCACTGGCCCGCTCCATGAGCAAGCCTGTGCTGTGCGGAGAGGATGAGCTCTTTTTTGCTTCCTTGTGCTGCGGGGCGGCTGGGGGAATAGTAGCGAGCGCGAATCTGGACAGCGATCAGTTCGTGCAAGTGTACGAACAGTACCAGGCGGATAACATCAATGAATCGCGCAGAATCTTCGATCAACTGCTGCCGCTTATCCAGTTTCTCTTTTCCGAACCGAATCCCGCTCCGTTGAAATGGCTGCTCGCGCAGCGCGGACATATCCGCTCCGGCCGGCTTCGCCTGCCGATGACCTCGATTAGCAGCGCCGCGAGCAAGAAGGGAACCCGTCTCATCCAAGGGCACACGGGAACATAGCATCGAACACCAAAAGCCTCCTCGCCGTTCTGGTTGCGGAGGCTTTTCCATGTCAGCCAATGGCATGCTCTGTCCATTCCGACAGCAGCAAGCGGGCCGGGAAGCTTAATTCCCTGCTTTTATGAACGATCATTCCATGCGTCGAGCGGATGTCGGAACGGATCGGAAGCACGTCGAATTCACCAGCCTCAAGCTCGGCTTGCACCGCAATTTCCGGAATCAGGGCAAAGCCTGAGCCGCATTTCACGGATTGCTTAATCATGTCAAGGCTTGGGAGCTCCAGCGCCTCCTTCACGGCAATGCCCGCCTCCTGCAGCGCCTGGCTCGCTTGCGTATGATACAGACAGTCGGTTCCGAAGCTGATCAAAACCTCTTCCCTTAACCGCTGAAGCCCCTCCGTCTCCACCTCCCTCATCAGCGCCCGGGAAGCGATAAAGATCAATTTCTCCTCAACCAAGGGATAAAAGACGACGTCATGCCGCTGCGGATCGCGCGGGACCATGCCGAAATCAATCGCATGCTCCAGCACATGATCGAGAATGTCCTGATAAAAGCCCGCTTCAATCCGCAATTTCACCTCGGGATACTTATTCACAAAATACTGCATAAAGGAAGAAAAGCGCGTCAGAAAAAAAGATTCCTGCATGCGAAGATAAACCGTTCCCTTCGGCTGCTCCAGCTCATTCATCGCTTCCTCGATCGAAGATCCGAGATGAACAAATTGATAGGCGTATTTCATTAATTTTTCGCCGGCGGGCGTAGGCTTCACGCCGCGCGGCAATCGATGGAACAATTTCTGCTTGCAAGCCTGCTCCAGAGACTGAATATGGGTGGTTACCGTCGATTGAACATATCCCAGCCTATCCGCCGCGCGGCTGAAGCTTTTTTCCTCCATCACGGCAATAAAGGTTTTCATGACTCTCCCTTCCAGCAATTCTATCATATGATCTCCCTCCTGGTATCGAAAAATGAAATACATCAAATCGCATTTCCTCATGACTGCGATAGCTCATTCCATGATATCATAAATCCCGCAACAACATTACAAATCAATTTCAAAATTCGATAGGAAAGCGAGAGGATGAAGAATGAGTAAAAAACAAGGCTTCCGATTGGGTGTCTATATTTTCAAAGATGCCGAAGTCGTCGATTATGCCGCGCCTTACGGCGTATTTTCGGTAGCGCGCAGACTGGATCCCGGGCTTGACGCCTTTCTGGTCGCCGATGCATTAAGACCTGTCCAGACCCAAGCGGGCCTTACGGTCCACCCCAACTACAGCTTCAACGACATGCCGGATATGGATGCCTTTCTCATCCCCGGCGGGTTCGGAACCCGGCAGGAGACCTACAACAAGCGGCTGCACCACTTTATACGCTCGCTGCCCGAGACGACCTTGCTGACCAGCGTCTGCACCGGCTCCTGGATCTATGGGAAGATGGGACTTCTGGACGGGCTGCCGGCGACCAGCCGCAAAGAACCGGATCGGCTGGAAGCTTCCGACATGGGCAAGGTGCCTATCGAACGGCTTGCCGAACTCGCGCCGGCATGCACGATCAGCCGGGCACGCATTGTCGATGCCGGCCGAATCATTACCGGAGCAGGCATCGCCTCCGGCATGGAAATGAGCTTCCATCTGCTGCGGCGGGCCGGATATGACGAAGCCTTCATCTCGGATGTAGCCCGCGTGATGGAATATTCCGAAGCGTACAGCGTGTACAAAGAGGATATCGAATATTTCCATCCAAGCGGAAAATAAGCGGGCAGACCGCATGAAATCAACAGCGACCGCTCCCTGGTTCGAACCGGGGAGCGATCGCTGTGTCTCGTCTTGACGCCATCCCCAAGCACGAATCTGGGTGAATGACCATACACTACACCAGATGAACATCTGGGAGTGAATGAACTTGATCAAACTGACATTGGAAGCCGCGAAATTGCTGATCGCCGCCGCGGAACGGAAGTCCCGCGAGCTCGGTCTGTCCGAGGTGATCGCCATCGTGGACGAAGGGACGAACCTTATCGCGCTGCACCGGATGGATAATGCCCGGATCTCCGCTATCGATATCGCTATCAACAATGTCAAAAAAGGGATCATCGTCGGGGGGATCGGCGTAAGCGGCGGCACAAGCGCGCAAGACATTGAAGTGGCCAATGCCGCCGTGCAGGCGTTCGAGAGTATTCACGAGCGAGGCGGCTCGCCAATCGGAACGGTACGAATCGGCACGGGCAATTCAACCTATCCCTCGCCTTACTTCATTCGTGAATGAACGGATTACTTTTCACTGAAGGCAATTTGCGCGGCGATAAGCCCCAGCAAAGTACCTTGAATATAGTTCATTTTTCGAGAAATCGACGGGCTCTTTGCTAAAAGGGAACGCAGCTTTTCCGCAAAAAAGCTGATCACGCTAAACAGAATGATGGCCTGGAGTATAAAAACGACTCCCAAAACAAGCATTTGCACCGGGACATGACCGGCTGCTTGATCGACAAACTGAGGCAACAAGGCCAAGAAAAACAAGGATACTTTCGGATTGAGGAGATTCATCAATATTCCTTTTTTGTATAACGCGTAATAGTTTACCGCTGTCTCCTCATTCCATGTGAGCACGGATCCTTTTTCACGAAACGACTTCCAGGCCAAATACAATAAATAGACGGCTCCGGCATACTTCACGACCGCAAATGCGAGCGCGGATTGATAAATAATCGCTGAAATCCCGAATGTCGCGGCGGCAACGTGTACGATCAGGCCCGTACACAGCCCAAGCGCCGTTGCTATGCCGGCTTTTTTCCCCTGGGATAGGCTCTGCGCAAGGACAAACACGTTATCTGGGCCAGGCATCAGCGTAAGAAGTACGGCCACCCCCAGAAAAGATAATACGGCCAGGACGTCCATTCGATCAGCTCCCCTCTTTTGTTCACTGGCTTCCCTTCGCGTAGCCATGCAGATTTCTGCGAATCATCGATATAAATTCGGTAACGTAAGCTTCGTATTTTTGATGTCTGCGCGTACATAAGGCGATCGTATTGACGGGAAGCATCTCGTCCACATGCACTCGGGCCAGCTCTCCCCGATTGACATGCTCCCTGGCTGCCAGAGAAGAGATGAAGCTGGCTCCATACCCGGAAGCGACGGCATGAATCGTCTCGTTCAGGCCGCTAAATTGGAGCGCGACTTGGGGAGGGCTTACCAGGTGCGTCTTGCAGAGGGCGAACAGCCGCTCCCGGATCGCGCTTCCTTCCTCTCTCATGATAAAGGGCTCCTTCATCATTTGACCAAAGGAGATATGCCGATTCGCATACTTGTGGTCAGGGGCGACGACGAACCACACTTCATCCCGAAAGAGCTCCTCCCGCTCCACTTCCGCGGAATGGCTATCGGGCTCTCCTCCGCATATCGCGATATCCGCCCCGTAATTCATAAGCTGCTCCAGCGCATCCTGCGTGTTCGCCGTTGTAATCTGCACCTCAATTTCCGGGTGATTGCTTTTGAATTGGGCAGCCCATCTTGGAATGAGGCAGCTCGTTGCCAAGTAGGTTCCGACGATGCGCAATTTGCCGCCGCGATGCCTGCGATATTCTTCCACCATCGCTTCGATCTGCCCCTCCAGCGCGAAGAGCCGCTTTGTCGGATTCATTATTTTTTGACCAATGGCCGTAAGCGCGACTCCCCTTCCTTTCGCCTCGAACAGGGGGACATCCAGTTCTTTCTCGAATTTCTTAATCTGGGCCGTGATGGCCGGCTGGCTAATCTTCAGCTTCTCCGCCGCTTTCGTTACGCTCCCTGTCAAGGCAACGGTATAACATATTTTGAGGGCATGCAAATTCATGCTTCGCGCTCCCTATTATATATTTTCATTATGAATATCGTTCAAAATATATTATTATTCTATATTTTTCAATAGTATACTCGAGACGAGAACGGTATGTAAAGATGGAGGGCTGCGCCTTGGCAAAGACGACATTATACTTGACGAGACATGGACAGACGGAATGGAATGTGGAAGAGAGAATGCAGGGCCACAAAGACTCGCCTCTTACAAGCTTGGGCGTGCTGCAAGCGGAATGGCTGCAACAAAGATTAGAGCCGGTGCGGTTGGATGCGGTCTATTCAAGCTCCAGCCTGCGGGCTTGGAGAACGGCCCGGATCGCAGCGGGCCATAAGCAGGTCAGCATCAGGCCGATGGATGAATTTATGGAAATCAATTTGGGGCTCTGGGAGGGACAGCATATTGAATTCATCGAGAACCAGTTTGGCCAACAGTATTTACATTTTTTCAACCGCCCGGATTTGTATCAGCCGACAGGCTGCGGAGAAACCTATGAGCAGTTGATAAGCAGGGTAATCCCCGCTATCGACAGCATCATCTCCAGACATCAGGGCGAGACGGTGCTGATTGTGACTCACCGCATTACTCTGAAGACAATTATGGGCTATTACGGAAATAAAACATTGCATGAGCTTGGAAGCTTGCCGGATATCCAATCGGCCAGCCTCAGCAAAATATCGATAGAGAACCGTGTTCCAACCATTGAAATGTACGGGGATACATCTCATTATCAATAGGGAGTGCGGAATTCTCCTATCCCATGGGGAGCGCACAAGACTGCGGGGAACAAGAATATAGAGGGGAGAAGCGGCGGCGGGAAAAGGGGCCGATGATGGGAAGCCATCAAATCCTGCGTAAAGGCAGGAATTTACTTGATTTCGTCTGGTATCTGACGCAATTCCTGCAAAAATCAGGCTGTTGGAAAACCCCTGTTTTTTACGAAGTAATATCATTGTAATATCATTTTGCTGGGAAAAAGTGGTGTTTGGTGAGAGAGAATGGAGGGGGGATGGGGTCTTTGCTTTACCCCACCCTTCTGGCGAGATGTGTGGCTATCTTTTTTATGTTCTGTGCAGTGGCTGTCATTAGCACTTGCTCCTGCACCTTGTCTCTTCCCCGAAACCGGCAATAGCGAAGTCCATGGAGCACTTTGGCATCCGCGAAACTTCGCTCAATGGTTTGGGCGCGTAGGGCATAAACGGCTTTTCCGCTCTCACTCTGGAAGTTTTGAACTACTTTCTCTTTGTGTTCTTCCCAGATATGCCGTTGTATGGTGCGTTGTTTATTTTTGTTCTCGTTACACTTGCTCAATAATGGACAGGCAGCGCATTGTTTGGGATCGGATTTATAATCTCTGAATCCTTTTCGTGTTGTGGTGCGGTACGTGAGTTCTTGCTGGTTTGGACAGATAAAAACATTCTTTTCTGCATCATAATGAAATTTCTCTTTGGGAAATACACCGTGTTCACGGGTCGAACGCTCTGGAATAACTGCCGTGATGTTTAATTTGTTCGTACGGTAACAAACATAGGCCGTCATGTAACCAGAGTCGAGTGCAACGGCCTCCAGCGACTTTTCCCAGCCAAACTTCTCTATTTGATGTAGTAGACGATCCACATAAACAACCGAATCATTCACATTTCCAGGCGTAACGTAGCAGTCCGTAATCACGTTGTATTTATGATCTACGGTGCGGTGATCTAAATAATGAAACCCTTCCGGTTTTCCATCCCGATTCAGGTTTCCGCTATCCGGATCTGTTAAGCTAACTTTTTGTTCCTTGGTTTCGGCCTCCTCTTTGGGAGGCAGTGGCTTTTTTCCAAAAGCGACCCGATCCTCATTCACGGCTTGCTCCAGCTCTTGGAGATATTCATAAGGCGTACAAGTGACTTCTCGTTTCTCGTACCGTCCGTTATTGGCATTTGCCTTGATATGCGTGGAGTCGGTAAAGAGCAGCCGCCCTCCCACCATGTTGTGCTGAATCGCCTGCTGAACGATATTATCGAAGATATCTTGGAAGACGGTAGTATCCTTAAACCGATTTTTCCGGTTCCAGCTAAAGATCGAATGGTCAGGCGCTTTGCCGGAAAGCCCGAGCCGTAAGAACCACCGAAAAGCCAGGGAATCGTTGACGACTCGCTCCAGTTCTCGCTCTGAGCGAATGTTATACAAGTAGCCGATCAGCAGCATTTTAAAGAACACAATGGGATCCACAGATGGTCGGCCGTTCGACTCGCTGTAGTAAGGACGCACAAGGTCCAAAATAAAGGTAAAATCAATATGTTTATCGATATGACGAAGCAAGTGATCAGGGGCAACCATATGCTCAAGACAAACCAGTTCATAGTCCAGTTGTGGGTTGGGATCATTCGTGTAAAGCATACAAACACCGCGCTTTCCATGGATTATGATAAGAACATTATACCAAATTAACGCGGTGAATGGGTAATTAACATAGACTTTCTCAACACTCTGAAAAATGCATCATTTTCCTCGATTTTTGCTTTTCATCTGTAGGCATGACTGACATTGATGCGGTTTTGCAGCAATTCCTGTAACGGAATAAACATCATATAGGAAAACTGCAGATTTGCAGTTTTTCGGCAAGTCGCGCATTGAAAAGCAAGGGGACTGTCTCTCACTGCAGCTAAAAACTGCGAATGGACAGGCCACTGCTTGCGGCTAGTTGCCGATTTTAGCTCCGATATGAATTTTCCGCCGGGCGGCCCATGCTTAAACCTTCCCTTGTATCGTCTTCATTAATAATGGCTAATGTCTGATGATCCTCCCAGCGGCCATGAATTTTCACATTTTGCTTGGCAATCCCTTCCTTGTGGAATCCGGCCTTGAGCAGCACTTTGATAGAACCTATGTTATGCGGCATGACGCCCGCTTCAATGCGGTGAAAATCCAGTTTGTCAAAGGCATGCCGGACAACAAGCTTAACCGCTTCGGTCATATAGCCTTTCCCATTGTGTTCCTGATCCAGAAAGGCCAAGCCAACAGCTTTGCAGGTTGTATCTGACGACTTCGGTCAACATGATTTCGCCAATGACTATTTCCCGATGCTCGCAAGCAAATGACAAAGAAGTATGCTTTGTCTTCTTTGCTTTGTTCCACCGCCTATTTAATTCGATCCGCCTGGCCTTGTAGCGTATAAAAAGACGCTTCCCGCAACCCTGTGAACTGTTGAAAGAAATGCCTGTTCTTTACTTTGAGAGCGAGCAGCATATCCGCATCCGACTCCTCGACAGGCCTGACGTACACGTTGCTTCCGATCAATTTCATGATACCTTCCTCCTTGGGTCTAAAATTAAAAAAACCACAGGCCCCCCCTGCGGTGCAAATCACATTCAATGCAACCACAGGGATGCGGCCTGTGGCTTTTTTTCTCTACTGTATCCTGGCAAGATCACGCGAATCTACAGGAAATAGCCGCTTTCATCCGATTTTGGACATACTTCTCCCGTAATTGCGGCATGATCAAAGAAAACAGCGGTAGAGTACCCTGTACCTGCAGACAAAGACTTCAAAGCTCTCTTCTTCATACGAATACTCCTCCTTTCGCCATTTCCTCGTCATAAGTGCAGATGATGGTACCATGTAAATATCTAACACACATTCTTCACGTACAACTATATAATTGTTTTCATCGTACTTGGAAAAAGAAACAATTGCAAGCCCCGCCCAGGGTGATGAATACCGCGCATGATCGAGCGGCTATCAGGCTATCTGCCGGCCCCAGTCGCATCACTTTTACATGATAAAAAAACGAGGGCGCAGCAGCGATTTCAACATCGCCCTGACCCTCGTTTTGCTTGCCTCTCATTTCGTCCTTACACTTACACCAATTTCACCAAATGATATTTCTTCTTTCCTTTGCGGATAATGATGAAGCGTCCTTCAATCGCATGCTCGGCGCCGACGACGAATTCCAGATCGGTCACCCGCTCGCCGTTCAGCGAAATGGCGCCATTCGCAATATCCTCGCGCGCCTGGCGCTTCGACGGCTCAATGCCTGTATCGACGAGCCACTCCACGATATTATTGGATTCTGTGGAAGCTTCAAACGTCGGCATTTCCTTGAAGCCTTGCTCAATTTCATCCGCAGTCAATGACCGGATATCGCCGCTGAACAGCGCGGCCGTAATTCGTTTCGCCTGAGCCAGCATCTCTTCTCCGTGAACGAATCTCGTCATTTCTTCGGCCAGCGTAATTTGCGCTTCGCGCTTATGCGGCTCGGTGCGCACTTTCTCGGCCAGCGCTTCAATCGCCTCTTTATCGAGGAAAGTGAAGTATTTCAAATATTTCACGACATCGCGGTCATCGGTGTTCGCCCAGAACTGGTAGAACTCATACGGCGTCGTCTTCTTCGGATCGAGCCAGATCGCTCCGCCGGCCGTTTTGCCGAACTTCGTGCCGTCCGCTTTCAGCATCAGCGGAATCGTCAGGCCGAACGCCTTGGCCTCAGGGCCTTCCTTTTTGCGAATCAAGTCCAGACCGCTCGTAATATTCCCCCACTGATCGGAACCGCCGATTTGCAACTGTACGCCCTCTTCCCGGTACAGATGCAGGAAGTCCATAGATTGCAAGATTTGGTAGGAGAATTCAGTGTAGGAGATCCCGCTCTCCAGGCGGTTCGCCACAATATCTTTGGCCAGCATCGTATTAATGCTGAAATTTTTCCCGTAGTCGCGCAAAAAGTCAATCACATTCAACTGATGCGTCCAGTCATAGTTGTTCACCATCCGCAGTTGATTGTCCCCGTCGGTCAGGAACAGCTTTTTCATCTGCGCGGTCAGCGCCTCCACATTCGCCTGCACCTGCTCCATCGTCTGCAGCGAGCGCTCGGATTGCCGTCCGCTCGGGTCGCCGATCGTTCCGGTCGCGCCGCCGATCAGAATGACGGGCTTGTGCCCCGCCAACTGGAATCGCTTCAGCATCATGAATGGAATGAGATGCCCGATATGCATGCTGTCTCCGGTCGGATCCACCCCGCAGTACAACGATATCGACTGTTCTTCCACCAGCTTGCGCAGCCCTTCGGCATCCGTCTGCTGATTAATCGCCTCGCGCCATTCCAATTCATCAATAATATTCAACATTCTCAGCTCCCTGCCCTGTTCTTTGTCTTATAAGCCTGAATATACGTGAAAATAAAAAATCGCCCCTGATCTGCACCAGATCCAGGGACGATTGAATAACCGCGTTACCACCCAACTTGTACAACGACCGGAAGAACCGGATCATCATACCGCTCTCAGCCCGTTATCGTGAGCTATCCCGCTTGGCATTACCCAAGATACTCCAGAGTGTAATTCGCAAGGAAACAGTATGCTGCCAGGTCCCATCAACCCCTGGCTTTCTGTGAACAGTGACTGCCTGCTACTGCGCTCTTTCAACGTATATTCCGTATAAGATTACAAGCCATTATAGTGAATTATGAATCGGTTGTCAAATAGAGGGCAGCCAAATTATGAACCTGCAGCAGGCATTGGATAAATTCATCTTCATTACTCCACTATATAAAAAACCCCTAGTTCATCCCATCTCCAAAAAAATAGTTTAGCCGCTCCCCTTTACAAAACATTTATATTGAATTTACGTCCCGATTACACATTCTTGCCATTCCTTTAACAATTCCCTTCCATAATGAAGGAGGTTAAGTACATATTTGGTTGGAGGGATACCAATTGAGTTTATTCGTACGGAGATCACTGGTTGCTGCGCTGGCACTGCTGATGCTTCCATTTGGCGCATGGCAATCCGACGAGGTACTGGCCGCGGGAGCAGGGAAGCCGCAGCCGGAATCCAAAAACATCATCGTGCTCATCGGCGATGGCATGGGACCCGCGCAAGTATCCGCAGCACGGATTTACTCCAAAAATAAGCTGAAAAAGCCGTCTCTGAACCTGGACAGCATTTACGTCGGTCAAGCCACGACCTTTGCCGACAAAGGCGAAGACGGCGACACCGTCGTGTCCGGCGAAGTTACGGACTCCGCTTCTGCGGGAACGGCCTTAGCGACCGGACATAAAACATACAACGCAGCCATCAGCGTCTCGAACGAGGATATTTCCAAGCCATTCGCTTCCGTCATGGAAGCATCCAAAGCCGCAGGAAAGTCGACTGGACTGGTTACGACAGCGCGCATCACGCATGCTACTCCGGCCGTATACGCCGCACATGTCCGCAACCGTGACAATGAAAATGCGATCGCCTCTCAATATTTGGAGTCCGGCGTGGATGTACTGTTAGGCGGCGGCAAGCGCCATTTCGTCAGCAAGAAAGAGAAAGGCAAGCGTGACGACAAGACGATCATTCCCGATTTTGAGAAAAAAGGCTATAAAGTCGTATACGATAAAAAAGGCTTGCAGGTCCTAACGTCGAAAAATCAAAAAATTCTCGGCTTGTTCCATGATTCCCACGTCGATTATATGCTGGATCGCAAGCCGGAGACCCCGAGTCTTGCCGACATGACGGCCAAGGCGATCGAAGCTCTGTCCGCGAATCCGAAGGGGTTCACGATGATGGTCGAGGGCGGACGAATCGACCATGCCGCCCACGCGAACGATTTCGGCGCCATGATCCAGGAGACGCTCGATTTCGACGCCGCCGTGAAGGTAGCGCTTGACTTCGCGAAGAAGGACGGCAACACTTCCGTTGTCATTACAGCCGACCATGAGACGGGCGGCCTCTCGCTTGCCCGCGACAATATTTACGAGCTGAACGTAGCCGCATGGGACGCACAAAAAATCTCTTCCGAGCTGCTCGCGCCACAGCTTGCGCAGGCAACGTCAACAGCGGAAATCAAGGAGCTAATCAAGAAACATACCGGATTTACAGATATTACGGAAGAAGAGGCGCAGTATATTATGGAGGGAGACGGCACCTCGTACAAGCAGGAAGGCGCCTTCAACCAGGTGATGGCCAAGCGCTACTTGATCGGCTGGTCCGGACACGGCCACTCGGCCGTCGACGTCGGCGTGTGGGCTTACGGTCCGATCGTGCAGCATGTGCAAGGGCAGATTGACAATACAGCAATCGCAACCAGCATCGCGCAAGTCGCCGGGTTGGATCTGGAAAAAGCAACAAAAGCTCTGCAAAGCAAGCACCTGTACCCGAAATATAAAGTAAACGGCGACGGCGACGTTCTATTCCCTGCCGTCAAGCTCGCCCAAGCCCTGCAAATCAAAGTCGCGGATAACAAGGACACGAAGGTCACGACCTTTACGAAAGGCGATGTGACCTTAAACGTGCAGAGCGGAAGCAAAGTGACCGTGAACGGCAAAACCAGTGCCCTTCCGGCCGAGCTTGATGGCAATGTTCTCTATCTGAATCTGGAGGCGTTCAGCCAGTTGACAGGCCAAACCTTGAAGTGGGATGCCTTGTCCGAACGCATCATACTGAAATAAATGATTATCGGGCGGGATGATGCTTATCATCCTGCCTTTTTTAAGGGGGCGGCCCTGTGAGCCGACCGACTCGATCAGCCCTTCTAGTAAAGGCTGACGGCATCCGCGCTATCTAGTCTGGGCTGGCCGCACCGGCGTCTTCTAGCAAGGCTGCCGTACCAGCGCCTTCTTGCAAGGCTGCCGCATCAGCGCCTTCTTGCAAGGCTGACCGCACCAGCGACTTCCCACCTGCAACGCCCTACCCCGCGCTAGAGGACAGCAGCCGCTCATGTCCCCCCGCCGCATCACCAATCCTGTAAAATTACAGTTTTGATTTTTCGGGCAAGTGTACTCGAAGCCAATCCTGCAAAATTACATCATTTTTCCTCTATAATGCTTAGTCCGCCCGTTATTTCACGAAATTGCTGCAGCGCTGCAGCAATTTCCTCTTAACCCACCGGAAATGGCCAAAAATCCTGTACTTTTGCAGCTTTGGTCCAGCCACCATCAAGTTTTGGCCCACCATCAAGCTTAGATCCACCATCAGTTTTGAGCCACCATCAGTTTTGAGCAACCACAAAGCTTTGAGCCACCATCAGTTTTGAGCAACCATCAAATTATGGTCCACCAGTAGTTTTTTCTCCGCCATCAATAAGTGATCCGGAACATGAACGGGTTAGAGAACACGCTGATTTTTCTATAGCCAAGCGCCAAACATGTCCTGCACCTCTTGCTCAGAATAGCCATCCGTTTTCTCCACCTGAACCATAAGCAAAGAAAAGAGCCTTAATCCGCTTGCGCTTCGGACTAAGGCTGCTTTTTTGGAATCTATCTCACTTTGTTTCTTTCCATTTTCGCTTCAATCACATTGAGCCCGGCAATCAATCCTTTCCGCCGGCCCACACGTCTTTGACGTAACGTCCTTCGGCCTCGAGCCGATCGAGCCATGCTTTCGCCTCCGCTTCGCCAACGCCGTGAACCGTCTGATAGCATTGGCGCAAGGCGGCCTCTACATCCGGTGCCATCCTGCTCCCGTCGCCGCACACATAGAACTGGCCTCCCCGGTCCAGGATGCCGATGATTTCCATGTCCCGCTCCTGCATCAGATGCTGGACATACGTTTTCGGCTGCCCCGGAAGCCGCGAAAATGCGGTGTGCACCGTAACAAGCCCCTCTTGCTGGAACTGCTCCAGCTCCTCTCGGTATATATGATCCGCTTCGTCGCGGCAGCCGAAATAGAGATGCGCCCCGCCAAGCTCGGCCCCTTCCCGCTTGAGCGCGCGGCGAGCCTGAAGGAACCCGCGGAACGGCGCGACCCCCACCGTCATGCTGGCCTTCCGCGGCTGCACGCGCGGTGAACTGGAAATCGAATAGTATCGCGCTTTCAGCGGAGGCAGAAGCTCCAAAAACCGTTCAAACGGCATTTCACAGGCTGCGTATTTTTCCAACAAATCAAGCATCGATATCCGCTGCCGCAAAATATCCGACTTGTATGCCTCTTCCTCCAGCAATGCTTCCAGCTCCCGCTGATGGGGCGGGCATGCGGTACGTGCGGCAAGCTCCCGTATCTGCGCGCGGGTCGCCGGCTCCTGCAATTCCACGCTGCGGCCGAGCAGGTCGTACAGCTTGACCGGACGCTCCAGCGGCAGGTGCGCCACGCTCAGTCCGGAGGTTTTCAGAAGGACATGGTCATTGCCATCCAATTCGAAGCGCTTCAAGACACGTTCGACGAGCTCCTTCCGATTTTGCGGGAACACGCCCACATGATCTCCCTCTTGATACACGCTCTCCTCCGGAAGGGCAATTTCAATATGGCGCGTGCGGCGAACGCCTCCTTCCTTTTGAAGCTCGCGATTCTCAACGACCAGGGCATAGCGGGCGTCGTACATTTCGGCAAGCGGCGCTTCCATCATGCCACGAACCACTTCCACGGACAGCTCGGGGGCTGTTTGACGCTCCATCGCTTGGAAGCTCAGTCCTAACGAGCTCATCACGGCAGGCCAGAGCTGATCGCGCCAATTTTCCACCTCGGTCTCGAAATCGCCGCTAACATCGCCGCCGCCCAGCGGTAAAAGCCGCTTCGCCCCTTTCGCCGCCATCTGTTCGTCAATCCATGCCGGAACGCTCTGATACGTGCTGGCCCAGCTGCGGTCGCCGCAGCCGAAGACGCAATAGCGAATCCCTGCCAATTCGCCAGGGCGGGCTTGACGAAGCCACTGCACGAAGCCGCGCGCATTATTAGGCGGCATGCCGTTATAGGACGACGTTACGATGTAGATCACGCCCTCCGTCGGCAGCTTTCCGGCATAATCGTTCAGCGGCGCTACCTTGCTCTGGAAGCCTTGGTAACGCGCCGTATCCGCCAGCTCGCGGGCAATCCCCTCGGCCGTGCCCAGATCGGAGCCGTACAGCACGAGCAGCGGGCTATCATGGCGCTCCGCCGGATCCGAAGCTTCCCGTTCGGCAGCCTGTTTCTTCGGCGCTGTCGTCCCGCTTCCGGCGCCTGCGAAAATAAAGCCGGTTTGTCTGCGGCGGGGACGGATTTTTATCGTAAAGCCATCGGGCTTTATCGTCAGCGTCTCCTTCACCTTCAACTGGTAATGGGCATGATCGATGAATTCGAAATGCTTGAGCAGCAGTCCCAGCACCAGTGTGGCCTCCTGCAGCGCGAATTGCTGGCCGATGCAGGCCCGCTGCCCGATACCGAACGGCTTGTATGCATCATGCGGCACCCGGCTCAGGTCCTCGAACCGTTCCGGACGGAACACCTCCGCATCCTCGCCCCATGCGGAGACGTCCCGATGCAATTGGGGAATCAGGACAACCATCCGGTCTCCTTGGTTCACCGCATATTTTCCCGCCAGCACCGTATCCTGCTTCGCCTGCAAAGAGAATCCGGGAACCGTCGGCCATAGACGGAGCGCTTCATCGAGAATCATGCGGACGTATTTCAAGTTCTTCACCTGGGCGTAAGTGGGAACCGGATCGGTTAACACGCGGTCTACCTCGTCATATCCCTTTTGCAGCTTATCGGGATTATTCAACAGATAGTACAGCGCAAAGGATAATAAACCGCTCGTCGTCTCATGGCCGGCGATCAGGAGCGTAATAATCTGATGCCGAATATTCGTGTCATCCAGCGCCTCTCCCGTCTCCGGATCTTGGCCCTTCAGCATGTGGGCCAGCAAGTCATCCTCTTCCTGCTGACCTTGGGCCTTCCGTTCGGCGATAATTTTATCGACCAAGGAAAACATAAATTCGAGATCCTGCTGGAGCTGGCGTCTCGACTTCACCATCAGCATATCCTGAATGCCGAGGCGCTGCGCTTGGCTCATCGTTTCACTGAGCGCCCGCACCATGCCGGCGACGAACGGATGCGATTGCTCGCGGTAAAAGCTGTTAAACCGGTAATTGAAGCCGCATAATCCGATCGTATCCAGCGCCAGCCGCGTCATATCTTCCGGCACGTTCACGCTTTCATCCGGATTAAGGCGCGACCACTTCTGGACGAGTTGGATCGCGATCTCCAGCATCTTGTCGAAATAACCGCGCATCGCCGTCCGGCTGAAGCTCGGGAGCAAAATATTGTGAGCCTTCCGCCAATTCGGCTCTTCGGTCTCCGAAGTGAACAACCCGTCCCCCAAGATGGCGCGCACCTTTTCCAGCACGGTTTTGTCGACGATTTTGTCAAAACGGGACGGATCGGCAAGCTCCTTCACCGATTCATAGCCCGACACAATGTGCAAATGCCCAAACGGCAGCTTTACACGAAAAAATTCGCCATACTCTTCGGCCAGCTTCATGAACGACTGAATCGGCATTTCCGTGTCAATCTGGGGCAGGTTGCCTAGCGGCCCGTATGTTCTAGGCTGTGGAATCGCAATCGTCATGCTACTACGCCTCCTCATTGGAAATCGCATCACGGAATGAATATTCATTCCGCATTGTGGTATGAAAAGCGACCAGGTCAATGGACCCGTATCGCATTCCAACAGCATTCCTCCACGCCGGCAAGAAGCTCGTCCGTTTCCTCCAATACCTCCGCTCTGATCGTTTCGAACAGTTTGACGAGAGCGCCATAGAAAATGGAAATCAATGCATTCGGCGGCAATGGAGAGATGATTCCTTGCTGCTGTCCTTGGACTAAGAAGTGACGAATAAAATCCATGCCCGTTTGGAATGATTTCAGGCTTTTTTCGTCCAGTAATCGAGGATTCAAGTGTGAATCAATGAACGAGAACGCTTCTCTGTTTCGTTTGGCAAAATGGATCGTTTGCATAAAAATGTGATGAAATTGCTGCCGCACGGTTCCGGATTCGGGAAAACCCTGGGTGACCGTGTGGAAAAATCGCTCCGTGCATTCTTGAAACAATGAATTCAGAAGGACCTCTTTGTTTTCGAAATACCGGTAAATAGTACCGGCTCCCACATTGGCGCTCTCGGCAATCATCGGCACGGTTGTCGCATCGAAGCCGCGCTCCGTAAACAAATGCAATGCTGCCAGTAAAATGTCTTCTCGCTTCGTCGTCGCCACAAATCTCACCTTTCTCACGGAATGAACGTTCATTCCTCTGTATGTTATCCCAATAATTTCAATATTACAAGGCATAAAATTCAAATTTTTGTGAAAAGATCAATCTCTGCCACGCGGATTGGCCGTAAAGGTGCAGGTTGGCATCATCTCCTTGGATAATAGGTAAGACGTTAAGCATGCCTAGCGCCGACTCATCCTTCGTCGATGATTTCTGTCCTGGCTGCGCATGTTCATCTTCCCTTCATCTTCGGCACTACCGCTAATCGATAAGAAAGAACCGTCGGCAAATGACGGTTCCCTTTCTTCAAACTCTTGCTTTTGCCGTTGCTATTCCGGTACTCGCTTTGCCGCCAAGAAAATGAGAAGAATGATTCCCAAATATCCGAATAGCGGATAAAGATACGTGAGCAGGGACGTAAAACCCGCTTGGCTGATGATAAAGCAAGCCAGCAGCACAGCCAATACGATAGCGCTTTTCGGAAGGTTGTATAGACTTTGAATCTGTCTGGTGACCCCGAATACATTGCCTATCAATGTGGTAAAGATTTCCTCATAAATCACCAATAAGAACAACACATGAACGAATGGGCCCAAGCTTCGAATTATCTCGGCCATCGGAAGTTGGAACTGCAGTATTTCCGGCATTCTGGAATTGAGCGCAAAATGGCTGACTAAGAGCATAATCCCGAGTCCAACTCCCCCTAAGAAGCCGCCCCACTTTATTGCGCTTTCATCCTCTACCTCTCGTACTAGCGGCACCATAACGGCTTGAGCAAAAGCAAGATTCAATGCGGCATACATAAACGGACTCAGCATCCATTTCAGGTTGTCCCATAGCTGTGTGTACGATCCGGTCACCCTCCATATCCCATCCGCTTCGATAGCCCGAAAGGCAATGAGCAATATAAATACAAGCATCATGGGCACAACCAGAGAGTTTACGGCTAAAATCCCGTTCAGTTCCTTGCTCATGACCAGATAACTCAGCGCAACACTGACAACAATGCCAATCTGGTAAGGAAGCCCAAGCTGCTCCTCGAAAAGGGAACCCGTACCGGACAGCATAACGGCTGTAACGCCAAATAAGATAAGGAAAGTCAGTGCGTTCGCGACTTTGCCAAACATATTGCCGAACAGGAAAGTATTGAATTCCTGGTAGGAAAATGCCTGGATCCTGCGGGATAAAATCATCATTTTGATGCCAAGCCATATAAACAAGAATGTGGCTATAACAATGCTTACTCCTCCGAATGCTCCATACACGGTGAAAAACTGCATAATCGATTGACCAGAAGCAAAGCCAGCCCCGACAACGGTTCCGATATAGGTTGCGGCAATTTTTAATATCATGCTCACTCTATTTTTCATTGGCTCCCCCGCAAGACAAGTTTTCTAGATACAATCTATTCTATGTCTGAAATGCTAGTATATTCGGAGTAAAGAATACTTGAAGCAAGTTTTTTTAGCCCAAAATATTGCAGAGCAAAGGGTGCGTGCTGACGGAGCCGCAACCTTTCATATTCATTTACAAGAGAGCAGTTTGACGTGGCACCTTTTATTCAATGAAATGGGATTATATGGTGTTGAAGTTGAAATAACATGTTTTTTAGAGGAGCTATCATGATTAAGCCAACAAGAATACCTGAAATTGCCCGGGAAAATGAAGCGATGTCGAGAGAACGGTGGACATTCAGCGTTCTATGGACATCGTTGGTGCTGCCGCTTAGTTCGCCTCCGCTCTCGCTATCCCCCCCCCATCATCGGATCGTTCGGCATCGCCGGCGTGGCAGGTGCATTGGCAGCAGCGCGGGCGGGACGGATCGCAGACCGTGGATTGGGGCAAAAAACGACCGGATTCGCCCTGACACTGCTGCTCGTGTCATGGGCTTTCATTGCATGGCCGAATACCTCTGCCCGCCTTGGTCGCTGGCATTCTTCTACTTGACCTTGCCGTGCATGTCACGAACCAGAGCATGATTCCATATTCGTCCGGAGGCGCGCAGCCTGCTCACTGGCGGATACATGATGATACATGATTATCGATTCTATCGGCAGCGCGATTGGCTCGATTGCCTTGACCGCATCTACGCGCAAGCGGGCTGGAGCGGCATCTGCTTGCTGGGAGCCGCGGTTAGCGCCTTTGGCCCTGCTCTTCTGGGCATTGACCCGCCGCATGACGTTGGCTGCGCAGTAGCGAACCCTGTAGGGATGCGCAATGAGGAAGAGACGTTCCCCCTTCGCTCTCCCTGTAATGGCGGCTATTTCAAAAAAGGCTCTTTCTCCCCACTCGGGAAAAAGAGCCTCCGATTCGTTGATGAATCAACTGAGCACCGGGGAGAATGCCATAAGGCATCGATACGGCTTGCACGTACCCGCAAACAAGAACTGCATAACCTCGTGCCATCGTATCCCCCGCAACTTATAAGCCGCTCAGCCTATCCTTCAATTCGACCCCCGCAGGGAATGCCGCTTGTACCTGGGCCCGGATCGCCTCCGTCCGGTATACGTCTCCGTCCAGTATAGCGACCCGTCCATAATCAGACGACGTGCGGATCAGCCGCCCGATGCCTTGGCGGAGACGAAGCAGCATGTAAGGCATGTCGATCTCGGCGAACGGATCCGCCGCGGCCTCGCGCTTCGCCAGAAATACGGGATCATCCGGCGGATAAGGCAGCGACCAGACGATGACCTTGGTCAGCGCCTCTCCCGGCACGTCGAGACCCTCCCACAGGCTGACGGCGCAGAGCACGCTGTCCGTGTCCGTCTGGAAGGCGGAGATAAGGCGGCTGATCTCCAGATCCCCTTCATACAGGAAGCGCGTGCCGGATTCATCGGGATAGCCGGATGCCTCCACCTCCTGTTTGAAGCGCTGCAGCTCCTCCCGCGTGCGGAACAGCATCAACGCGCCGCCGGAGGTCTGCTCCAGGATGGAGATCGCCATCCCGGTCCTAGCCGCGAAGCTGTCCTGACCGTAAGGAAGCGGCGCCGCCGCCTCCATGACCTTCGCATAATCATAGGGAGACGGCACGGAGAACGACAAGTAGTCCCCCATCCCAAGACTGTCCGCCACGTACTTGAAGGAACCGTCCACCGACAGCGTCGCTGAAGAAAAGACGATCGGCATCCGTGCCGTGAAGAGCCGCTCCCCTAATATCTCCTTGATCGTTTTCGGCATAATGGAGAAGACGAGACCTTCTTCGCGCTCGGTCGTCCAGCATATCGGCTTGTCTTCCCGATCGAACAGAACGAGCGCCTTCTGAATCATATCGAGATGCTCTTCGACGATGCGCAGCTCATAGGCGTTCAATGTGTACAGCTCGCTCTCATAGACGAGCGCTTCCTCGATGTCATCGATAATCCGCCGGAAGCGGCGCAGCTCCTGCAGCAGCGGTTCGTCCAGCATCACCCGGCTGCGGTCGGAGCCGGCGATAGCCTGACTGCGGTCGGCCAGCGCGCGGAACAGATACCCGCTCTGATCAATCGCCCGATCGATAAGCTGCGCCAGGTCCTCCCGCACCTCACCGTTCAACAGGCGCAGCAGCAGCTCCTCGAATACGTCATGCTTGAGCTTGTAGCTGACCGCCTTCAGCGCAGCCGACTCCAACAGATGGCCTTCATCGAAGACGACCGCGCAATGGTCCGGCAGCAGCGGCAATTGCCCTTCCCGCTTCCGGCTCTCCGCCGTCCACAGATGCTCCATGTAATAATCATGCGAGCAAATAATCAGATCGGCAGCCTTGCGATAATCATCCCGGGACAGCGTCTGCCCGCAGCGGTGCCGCTTCTCGCACACGAAGCAATCCTGGAACGTATCCCAGTTGATCCGCTGCCACCGGGCATCGTTCAGCTCGGGATACTCGGTCCGGCCGCCGTACGCGTGGAACGCTTGCCGGGATTCCGGGCGCCGGACGAAGCTTGGCAGCCCTTCATAGATCGCATCATAGAGCGGCGCGTCCTCATCCGTCCACTGCAAGCGGGCCTGATCCAGCTTCACCAGACACAGGTATTGATCCGGCGATTTGCCGAGTCTGGCATCGATGTCCAGGTTCAGATGCGCCGACAGCTTCGCGATATCGCCTTCCGGCTTCACCAGCTGCTCGATGAGCGACTCATCCGCACAAGCGATGACCGCGGGCTTCCGCATATAGCGGGCATAACAGATCGCATACAGCAAATAAGCCATCGTCTTGCCCGTCCCTACTCCGGCCTCGGCAAAGATGGCCTGCTTCTCGGCAAAGGCGCGCTCCAACTGGAAGGCCATATATATCTGCTCATCCCGTATTTCAAAGCCGGCCTCCGGCAATATTTCATAAAAAACGTCCGCCACCCAGTCGCTAACCTGCGGAATAAAAGGGCGGGCCGGATCATAATCAAAGGGGTACCGTTCCAACGTATGTATAGCCTCCATCTTGTTCATGACTTCAAAAGAGGAGCCGAATGGAGAGGTCGCGGCATGCCCGATCTCCGAAGACATGCGCTTCCCCTCGCACCCTGCTCCTCCTGCCGATTGATTCATCCCTTATTCTATCGATTTTCGCGGCATCCATCAACGCCGATGCCTGCCAGCGAGACGACGCAGCGCGGGCTCCCGGATCGGCGCTGCTTAATTGTGCGTGACGACCGCCCCGGAACCGCCGTACATATCAAGTTCTCCGTCAAGCTCCAGCTTCAGCACGGTGACGTTCTCGTGAGTGTCCTCCGGCGTCATATGTATCCAGGTCGTCCCCGGGATGTTGAACCACGGCACGCCACCATGAATCTCATGGGTAAGCTCCTTGCCGGAATGAAGCACGGTTATTTTATTGATTTTGTTCGATAAACCCTTCAGGCATACGCTCTCCTTCGGATTATCGTACACGAACAGATACAACGTCTTCCGGTCCTTCGACACCGCGCTGCCGCCCAGATAATAGCGGGTATGAATGCCTTCGAGAGTGCCGTACACCGCTTCCTCATGGGTGCGGATCCACTCGCCCAATCCGAGCAAAATGTCCTCCTGGCGCTTGTCTATCGTGCCATCCTCTCTCGGCCCGATATCAAGCAGCATGTTGCCGCCCATCGTAATACAGTCACAGAACATGCGGATAATCTGGTTCAACCGGAACACGGCCGCCTTCATAGACAGACGGGTAGTCCGGGTGAGACCAGTCGATCAGGGAATAGTACAGCCCGAGCTTGATGCCCCGCTTCGTGATCGCTTCCGCATACTCCTTGACAATATCCCGCTTCGCCGGAGTCTTGTCGACGACATTCAGATCGCTGAACTCGGTGTCCCACAGCGCCACCCCGTCATGGTGCTTCGTTGTGAGCACGGCGTACTTGGCGCCGGATTTCTCGATCAGCTCGGCCCATTGGCCGGCATCGAACCGGCTGGCGGTGAAGCCGTCCAACTGTCATATAATCTTCATACGAGATTCTCCCATTATAGAAAGACCATGATTCCGCAATGCCATTGACGGCATAAATGCCATAATGGATAAAAATTCCGAGCTTCGCTTCTTCGAACCACTTTTGCCCCACACGAAGTCCTCCCTTTCGCAATCTAGCATGAGCATAACGTTATTATCTCACAGATCAGATGCAAAGACAGGAAAGAAATCGTATAATAATCAAAGTGACCCGCGGTTCATTTTCAGGTTATCATTATGAAACTGTGATGTAATCGACACGTATTGTTAGGTAGGTCATTGACACATCGTTAGTACAAAGGGAGTGAAAGAACACGTGAGAAACCGATGGCTTGCAGGTTGCCTTGTCGCAGCAATGCTCGGGGCTGCGCTGGCGGGATGCAGCAGTCCTCCGAACGAAGAGCCGGCGCAAGGAGCAGAGCAGGAGAAGGAAACCCCCGTTCAGGTCGCCGCAGTAGAGAAAGGCTCTCTCAGCCAACAAAATGAAATTATCGGCACGGCCAATCCGAGCAGAACCGTCGATATCATTCCGAAGCTGAATGGCGAGCTGGTTCGCTTGAATGTCAAAAAGGGCGACATGGTCTCCAAGGGGGCGGCGCTCGGCACCATCGACGCGGATGACCTCGAAATTCAGCTTAAGCTGGAGCAGTTCAGTCTGGAGCAGGCGCAGGACCAGTACAAGACTCTGCATAACGCCCAAGCGTCCGATCTTGAGCTGGATCAGGCGAAGCGCGGCATTGAGCAGGCTCAGCTTCGCGTCAAGCAGGCCGCCAACAGGCTGGCCGATGCGACCTTGAAGGCCCCGATGAGCGGACAGGTCATCCGGGTTGCGGCGGAAGCGGGAGAATTCGTTACCTCAACCTCCCCGCTGTTCACGATCGTATCCACCAATCCGGTGACGTTCTCGGCCAATGTCAGCGCGAATCAGATGCTGCTGCTGCAGAACCGGAAGGAGACGAAGGTCGAGGTGCCGGATGTGGGCAAAACCTTCACCGCCCGGATTACGTATCTGTCCCCCGTCGCCAATGAAGGCGGATTCTACGCCCTGGAGACGCAAGCGGACAATGCAAAGGGCGAGATCAAGCCCGGCATGACAGCGAAGTTCATCGTCGATCAGGAAGTGCTGAAGGACGCTCTCCTCGTTCCTACCGAAGCGATCGTGGAGAAGAACGGGGCATCGCATGTGTTTGTCGTGAAAAATGGACGAGCTGTCGAAGAAGCCGTCGAAGTGCTGGAATCCCAATCCAAAATGACGGCGGTGAAAGGCAATCTCCAGCCGAACGATCAAATCGTCATCAAGGGACAAATGACCTTGTCCGACGGCAATAAAGTGAAAATCATCGAGGGGGCGCGCTAACGTGAAAATTATTGACGTCTCCGTTAAGCGTCCTATCGGCGTCATGATGGTCGTGCTCGCGATTATCGCGCTCGGCCTGGTCAGTCTTCGCAACCTCGCGATCGACCTGTTCCCCAAAATCGACCTTCCGATCGCCGTCGTCGCGACCTCCTATCAAGGAGCGGCGCCCGAAGAGATCGAGAAGCTCATATCCAGGCCGATCGAAGCTTCGTTAAGCACAATCCAGGGAATTGACACCGTGTCCTCCCAATCGCAGGCGAACTCCTCGCTCGTCATGCTGCAGTTCAAGACCGGTACCAATATGGACAATGCCCTGATCGACGTCAGGGAGAAGGTCGATCAGATTAAAGGAATGCTTCCCGAGGATGCCACCGATCCGTCCGTGCTGCGCTTCGACCCGAATCAGATGCCCATCATCACGCTGGGGCTGACGGGCGCTTCCCCGGAGAAGCTGCAGGAGATCGCGGACACGAACATCATCCCGTTCCTGGAACGGGAGAATGGCGTCGCGTCGGTATCCGTTGCCGGCGGCAAGACCCGGGAGATTCTCGTCGAGCTGAACCGGGCGAATCTCGCGCGCTACGGCATCGGGACATCGCAGGTCGTCCAGGCGATTAACGCGGAGAACAAATCCGCCGTTGCCGGCTCGGTGCCGAAGGGCGTGCAGGATGTGCAAATCCGGGTCAAGGGCGAATATACATCCGTCGAAGATATCGGCCGGACGTTGATTCACCTGCCTGGCGGCGGGCAGATTCAAGTCAGCGACATCGCCGATATTAACGATACCTTCAAGAAGCAGAGCTCGCTGACGCTGGTGGACGGAGCCCAGGCGCTCGTCTTGTCGGTGCAGCGCCAATCGGACGCCAATACCGTGGCCGTCGCCGACAACGTCGACAAGGCGGTCAGCCGGCTGCAGCAGGATCTGCCGCAGGGCATCGAGCTGAAAAAGGTATCCGATACGTCGATATTTATCCGGCAGTCGATCGACAGCGTCGTCAGCAATATGCTGAGCGGCGGCTTGCTGGCCGTGTTCATCCTGATTTTGTTCTTGCGCAGCATCCGCTCCACGTTCGTCATCGCGTTGTCGATGCCGATCGCGATCATCTCGACGTTTACGCTGATGTATTTTACCGGCCAGACGCTGAACATCATCTCCATGGGCGGACTCGCCCTTGGCATCGGCATGATGGTCGACAACTCGATCGTCATCCTGGAGAACATCTTCACCTACCGGCAGAAGGGCATGTCCATGAAGGAAGCCGCCATCAAGGGGGCTGCCGAGCTGGCCTCGGCCGTTATCGCCTCGACGATGACGACATTGGTCGTATTTCTGCCGATCGTATTTGTACAAGGCTTGACATCGGATATTTTCCGTCCGCTCGCCTTGACGGTCTGCTTCTCGCTTATCGCCTCGCTCGTCGTGGCGATTACGCTCATTCCGATGCTGTCCTCCAAGATCGTGTCGCAGAAGAAGATCGTGCAATCCGAGAAGAAGGGCTGGTATGTCCGCTTCTTCGGACTTTTCGTCTCCGGCTACAAACGCATCCTGAGATGGGCGCTGGGACACCGCAAGACGACGGTGTTCGCCACGATCCTCCTGCTCGTGGGCAGCTTCTTCCTCTTTCCGTTCATCGGCATGGAATTCATGCCGGGCGGCGACCAGGGACAGATTCAGATCAGCGTCCAGACGCCGAGCGGCACGAGCCTGGAAGAGACGAAAAAAGTCGCCGACGAGGTGGCGGCCCTGTTGAAACCTTATGAGAGCATCATCGATACCGCCTCGGAATCGATTGGCGGAGGCGGTCCGTTCGGCGGCGGGGCCAATTCGGCCACCTTCACGATCCAGCTCATCCGGGCAACCGAACGAGATATGACGACGACGGCGATGATGCAGGAGCTGACGGATGCGGTAACCGATATCCCCGGAGCGGAGATTACCGTGTCTGCCATGGAATCCGGCTTCGGTGCGGGCTCGCCGATTCAGATCAAGCTGAATGGACAAGAGCAGGACGTGCTGGAGGAGGTCGCTTCTCAAGTCGTCTGGCTCATTTCCGATATACATGGCGTCTATAATGCGGAATCTTCGGCGGCGGAGGGCAATGCGGAGCTGAACATCTCGATCGACCGCAGTCTGGCCGCCACGTATGGCTTGTCCTATCAGCAGATCATGAACGAAATCTCGCTGGCGATGAACGGGCAGCTCGCGACGCAGTACCGCGAAGGCGGCAGCGAGTACGACGTGCGCGTGATCCTGCCGGAAGCGGAACGGGACAGCATCTCCGCCTTGAATGCGCTGACGATTCAATCGCAGACCGGCCAACTGGTGCCGCTGTCCGCCGTCGCCCAATTCCAGCAGCTGCAGGGACCGGTCATGATCCAACGGGAGAACCAGCAGCGGCAGATCAACGTCACGGCCGATCTGGCAGGAAGAGACTTGGGCAGCGTATCGACTGAGATCGAACAGGCGCTGCAGAAGATGAACTTCTCGGAAGGGTACACCTACTCGATGGGCGGCGAGACGGAAGAAATGATGAGTGCCTTTGCCGATCTGGCGATCGCGCTCGTGTTCTCCATTTTCCTCGTCTACGTCGTCATGGCGGTGCAGTTCGAATCGCTGCTGTATCCGTTCATTATTATGTTCGCGATGCCGACCACATTCGTCGGAGTCCTCTTCGGTCTGTTCATTACCGGAACGCCGCTCAGCGTGACCGCCTTAATCGGGGTCATTATGCTCGCGGGGATCGTCGTGAACAACGCGATCATTCTCGTCGATTATATCAACATCCAGCGCAGATACGGGCTGGAACGGCATGAAGCGATTATGCAGGGAGCCCCGAGCCGGCTGCGTCCGATTTTCATGACGACATTAACGACGGTGCTCGGCCTGCTGCCGCTCGCCCTTGGCATCGGGGAAGGCGCGGAGATGCAGGCGCCGCTGGCCATCGTCGTCATCTTCGGCCTCTCCTGCTCGACCATCTTCACCCTGCTGCTGGTGCCTGTCATGTATACGTACTTGGATGATTTCTCGAACTGGATCAAGCGTCTGTTCACGAGAAAGAACAAGAGCGAGACCGCGCACGAAGCAGCCGTATAACGAGAGTTAACAAGTTAGCCAGTACAAGAGACAGCCTCCGTTCCGCCATTCGGCAGGACGGAGGTTTGTTGTATCGAGCCTATACATCGGAGCCGATTGCGCATTATATTATAGAAGCGGCAGGATGATTCATCGCGGCCGTGCATTGTTATTCAGGGATAGCCTCATTCGCGCTGGAGAGCCGATGGTTCGGGTCGGCGGAAAGAACAGAACGATAACCGACTGGAGGTAGTGGCGTTGAGCTTTATGGATAAAATGAAGCTTGGTCTCAATCAAGTGAAGGATAAAGCGCAGCAGACCGTGGAGGTTACGCGAATCAGCGCGCAGATTGCGGGGAAAAAGAAAGAAAAAACAGCACAGTTCGCCCTGCTCGGCGAGCTGGTGCACGAGGCGTATGTCAAGCAGGAGCTGACGGAGCAGATGCATCGCATCGGGAGCCTCTCGCAAGCCATCCAGCGGCTGGAAGGAGACATCGCCGCGCTGGAGAAGCAGCTTCACAAGGCCAAGGGCGAGAAACTATGCGCCTGCGGCGCCGTCATCACCATGGAATCCAGATTCTGCAACCACTGCGGGCAAGCCGTGCCGCTGGAGCCGACCGAGATTATCCCCGCTTCCCGCGCCAGACGGGACGATCCTCCGATCTCCGTCAACTGTCCGCAATGCGGAGCGCTGCTGAACGGCGAATCGGAGAGCTGCGTTCTGTGCGGCGAGCCGGCGAAATAATCGAGACAGCAAGGGGGCTGGCCCACAAGTAGTTTTAAGCTACAGTGAGACAGCCCCCCTGATTCTCAACGCTCGACTTGCCGAAAAACTGTAAAAATGCAGTTTTCCCTTATGACGTTTACTCCGTTACAGGAATTCCTGCAAAACCGCCTCAATTTCAGCCATACCAATGGATTGAAAGCAAAAATCGGCGAACTTGATGTACTTTTGCAGGAATCTCATCAAGTAGCGGCTGAAATAGCGTAAATTACTGCATTAACGCAGGATTGCACTGCCTCATCCATCTTCCGCTGCTATTCTCGCCGCTTTATTTCCCTCCTCTTTATACCCGTTCTCTACTCCTGCCTCTGTACTCCTGCCACTGCATTCTCTGTGGTCCCGTCTTGTCCCCGCATCCTTGCGCACTGCCTATGGGTCAGCCTCTTCTTATGCTCCTTATCAACCGTGCTCTCCATACACCGTGCTGGCTACCGGCTCCAGCGGGTTGGCCGCGAAATACTCGCCCAAGAAATCATGCAAAGCCTGCGGGAATACATATTTCCGCTGCCGCTTCGAGAAATAGCTGTGCTCCACGGTTGCGATGACATCGCGGACCGGCAGCCATTCGATCCCGATCTGGCCTTCGTCGGCATGTAATCCGCCGGGAACGTCCCCTGCTTCCTGAAGCCGGCAGATATAGATGAACTCAACAGCATGGATCTCCTTCATGATATGGGAATATTCATGGTTCCCCGATATATACTCCCGCACACAGAGCAGCCGGTGGTCCGCCAGCGCCGCGCCCAGCTCTTCCCCGCATTCGCGCCGCAGCGTCTCCTCCAGCGTCTCGTTCGGCTCATGGGCTCCGCCCGGCAGCACATAATAGACGCCCGCCTCCGGCCGCTCCTTCTTGATGAACAACATCCGGTCATCCTCCATGATCAACGCCCGCACCGCATTGCGTATCGGTCCCATGTCTTGTCTCCACTCCTCCCCGAGATCAAAAGCCAGCCCGGAATCGTTCGTGCCGCAGGCTGGCTCATCGTGAAAATCGATTGTCATGTTCGCATCCATAGCTCCCATTATCGTATGCAGGAAGGCAAGAGACTGCGCGAAATACACCGCGCAATATGCACAGAACGTAGAGTTGCAGCGTGGACGGATGCTCCCATCCTTGCGGCTGCCAAGTCAATCGCAGCTTCTGCTCCGGAATGACGGAGCGAATCTGGCCGCGCGTGCCTTCCTCCGTCACATAGCCTTGCCGAACCTGCAAGGGCAGGGACGGCAGCGTGCCGAGCCAGCAGGGCAGCCCTTCGGGTGACAGCAGGAAGGTCCATACCTTATCCTTCGAGACGGGCATCGTCCGCCGCACTCCAATCTGAACGCCTGCCGAAGCCGTCTGGCCGACAGGGACGCGGCCCAGCTTCTGTCCGTACAACAGGGCGAGCATGTCGCTCCATTCCGGCGAAACGTCATATTCGCCGGCAATATGCCGGACGATGCGTTCATGGGACCAGGCCGGATCCACTCCCCGATCCAACTGCTGAATCCACTCTTCCCAAGCTTGGCCCGTATTGGCTATTATCGCTTCTCTGCATATTGGGAGCCGACCATCGACATTCCTCTCCCTTTCTCGTCGAGAACTATCTGCATTATAGAACAAAAACACTGACATCGGCGGCCAGTGTTTATGATCGCTTCGATAGTATACCAATATAACCATCGTCGTTCACTCTTTCCTCAATCAATGTATCGTATTCCCCATATTGCGCTGCTTCCACGCTCAGCCGCTCCGTCCATTCGTAACGCCGAACGGCACGTGAACCGACGGCACGATGCGGGCCACGCCTTCGATATGCCCCATCTGATCGTCGAAGAAAATATGCGGCTTGAAGATGCGCAGCACCCGGCCCTTGTCGATTCCTCCGAGGAAGAAGGCTTCATCGACGCGAATGTCCAGCTTGCGCAAGGTCGTAATAACGCGCTCATGGGCAGGCGCGTTCCGGGCGGTCGCGATCGCGGTTCTGGGTCAGCAGAATGCGGTTGCGGTCATCGATAATGACCGCCTTCGCAGAATTGCGTATTGGCTTCATGCCGCTGGTCAACCTCCATTAGTTAAAAAATCGAATATGCTTCACTTTGGTGGCGAGCCGATCCCACGATTTCTTGAACGGCCCTCTCTCATCGGGCAATAACGGCAGCCCGCATTCGGAGGCGATGCGGGTCACAACATCTTCCACCGTCATCGAATCGGTATCAAGATGCTGCCGGAACACCGGCTGAGACAAGCCGTCAATGCATCAGTCTATCTGCTGGGCCGCCCACGACTGCCCTCCCTCGCCCCGGGTTTTCAAGCGCTTCAGCAGGACTTCCTTCGACGCACATAAGGCAAAATGATGCACGAGCGCCCCATCTTCCCGAAGCTTCCCTGCGATCTCGTTAAAATAATCGGCATTCACGATCGTCATCGGCACAATGATTGCCCCATCATACTCGGCGTCAATATGGCGGAGCATCGAGTAATTGCACTCCCGCCACATCGGGTAATCTTGAAAGTCGCTCCGCTTCATTTCATGGGGCACGTTTTTTCGTATGAAAAATCCTGCGTTTTCCGGATCATAGACAAAAGAACCCGGTATTCTGCGGTGCAGCTCATAGGCTGTCGTCGTCTTGCCGGAGCCGAATGCCCCATTCACCCATACAATCATTCGCTTCACTCCATCATCTCGTGTAGCCCATAAGCGCGTCAGGCCATTGTATACCAAAGATACACATAGTAATGATCTGCATTGCTTCCGATAATCTGAAGCAGATTCCAATCCTCACAGAGTATGATGCTCGCGGAGAACGCTTGCAACGATAGAATGATCCGTTCCATCCGCTGCCTTCCAAATATTACTCTAAGTAATATAGACTGGAATCGGCTGGCCGTCAACGACTCATCACATGATCGAGCCCCGGCTGTTCCGGGAACGCGGCAAGTCCGCCGCAGAGGAATTCCCTTCTTCGGCGGCCTTGCCTGTCGAAGCCTTTCTGCAGCTTATGGGCGGGCTAGGCCAGCGCGTTCAGCACGTCATCGATTTTGCGGCTGTGCGCGATGATGCCATAATTCATCCACGGCCAGAAATCGACCTCATATACGCACTGGTTCCGTACGGCCGGAAGCTTGCGCCACACAGATGAATCCAATAGATCTCTTTCCTCTCCGGGCGCTTCGGAATGGCGCTTGTCGAACGTAATGAACAGATGGTCGGCATCGAGCCTCGCAAGCCATTCCGCCGTCAGCGCAGCCTTCCGCGTCCGGTTCGCCAACTGCCGCACGAGAGGATGCGGCGTCAAGCCGAGGTCGCGGTACAGAACCGGCCCCGTATACCCCAGATCCGGTCCCCCGTACAAGCTGACGCCCGCAGCCGAGATGCGGAGACACGCGACGGTTCCGTTCCGGACAGAGCGCTGCAGCCGGCTCTTCGCCTCCCCCGCCTGGCTCTCATACTTCGCGATAATATCGTCGACCCTATCCGTCTTCCCCAGCAGGACAGCCGCCATGCGCAGCGTCGTGCGCCAATCTTCGCCAGGGTGATCCAGCAAATGCACCGGCGCCAGCCGCCCGAAGCGTTCCCCGGGAATCCACCGGCTGAAGCCTTCATCGAGCAGAATGATATCGGGTTGGCGGCGGGAAAGGGCGCCGAGATCGCCTTCCGCGACATCGAAGGCGGGCACATGGTCGATCCCGAGATAGTCCTGCTGCCCCCATCCGGGATGGGTGCCCTGCATGACGGGCGTCAGTCCCAGCGCCACCACGAAATCTTCGAGGAACGGCGCGAAGACGCGAGGCTGCTCGCGGTGATTGCGCCGGTAATGCCCAGGCGAGATCCCGACCTCCTGCCGGAAGCGGCGGCTGAAATAATATTCATTATTGAAGCCGACATGCTGTCCGATCTCATACAGCCGATCATGCGTCGTCATCAGCAAGTGCTTCGCCCGCTCGATTCGGATTTTATTCACATAATCAAGGGGGGTAAGACCCGTCATTTTTTTGAATAAGCTGGTATATTTCCAGCGCGCGACAGCCGCCTGCTCCGCCAGCTGCTCCACGGTCAACCGCTCCGTATAATGCTGCTCGATATGCAGAATCGATTTGCGCACGGCATCGGCCTGGCTTGTCCCGCCCGCGGCCGCCTGGTTTTGCCCCAGGATGAACCTCAGCAATTGCTGGAACCGGATATGGTTGTCGAAGACAGCCATCGCATCACTATCATGCCGCCATCGATAAATGGCTTCCACATGCTCGATACACTGCGAGAACGGATGGCATAATACCTCCCCCCGGCAAGGAAACGGCTGCCCCGCCGCAGGCGGTTCGTTCGCCCCGTCGTCCCCGTCCGCCCGCAGTGCATCGAAGGCCAATCGATAACAGCACAAGCCGGCATCCCCGGACACGACGGCGGATACCGAACCGGGAGGCGTGCTGTAGCATTTCCCCCGTTCGAGACGGAATCCCGTCCCGGCCATGTCGATTCTGCCGCTGCCTCTGGTGACGACCCACAGCGAATAAGAACCGTTTTGTTCTTCCTTTTTGTGGCCATTCGCGGTAAGCATGCAGTACCGAATTTCCTTCATTACATATACCCAGGCTGGGCGAGCCGATGGTTCGGCTGAATTCCCCTTCATTCCTTCTCCCCCTGAACCGATCTGACAAGATGGAAAAAGAAAGCCAATCAGCGCGAGGCTGAAAAGCTTTCAACGATGAACGGAGCGCATTCCCGCTTACTTCACGAACCATTGCAAAAGATCGTCGATTTTCTTCATGTTCGCCGGTATCGCGCCGGACTGCCAATGTGTCCGTTCCGCCTTGTACACCTGTCCCTTCTGAACGGCCGGCAGCGACTTCCACAATGGACTGTCCAGCAATTGCTCGGCTTCTTTGTTCTCCTCCGCCGACCAGGAGCCGTTCGAAGGGAAGATAATGATATGATCCGCATCGAGCTCAGGCAGCTTCTCCTTGGAGATAATCGCATGATAATCGGTCATATCCCGCGCGAACGGATGCGGGGTAAGCCCCATATCCCGGTAAATGTTGCCGGTATACCGGTTTTTGATGCCGAATAAAGCCATCGAATTGTCCCCGACATTCAGGCGGATGACAGCGACCGTCTCCCCTTTGGTAGCCTGTGACAGCTTCTCCTTGGCATCGGCTATTTTTTCTTTGTACCGCGCGACGGCGCTCTCGCTTTTTTCCGGAAATTCCAAACAAATCCGCGATTGGGGTCAATACTTTGGCGGGTCATCCAAGATTTCTGCCTTCAGCCGGTAGGTCGGGGCGATTTGGGAATGCGGATGGGCCGGAATCTTCACCTCGCCGAATTCGTCCGTCATCGTTCGCATGCCGTCCGCTTCGCTCTCCGCCCCGGCTTCCCGCTTATCCTGGCTTTCCGCCAGCTGCGCCGACTGGTACCCGGGGGCCGGCGTCCGCCTCCAGCCTCCTGCTGCATGCCGTATCCCGCCGCGCTGAACATCAATACAAGCATTAACGCCGTCTATGCGGCCGTGAATCGAAGAGATGTGGGCATTCCTTAACCACTCCCATGCAAAATATATGTACCGGCAGCATGAGCTTGAGAATCTATCTAATTAATAATGATTCTCATTTTTATCTGCCGGAATCCATTGTAGCGCATGGGATATCGGCTGGCAATGCACATTCGCGACGGATTTCTTACACAGATTCAAGACACGGCGGACGATCAAGCCGCATGATCTAGCTCGTCATGCCCGCTTCCGCTCGCGGGGCTCCCTTTCTCCTCATGGCAAAGACGGCCGAGATGGCGATAAGCAGCACACAGAACGAATACGGCAGCAATAGATGAGCCGTATATAGTGCCGTGCCGGTTACGGGCCCCAGGAATGAGCCTCCGCCCTGAAGCGCCGCGATATAGGAAGCGACAGTCCGCTGCTCCTCATCCCGGACGGCCATCGAAGCCCCGGCGCTGTACCCCAGCAGCGTGAAGCCGATGCCGATGCCCAATACCGCGAAATCGAGATAAGCGAAGCGCAGCAGCATCAGCAGTCCCAGCAGTCCGAGCGCGACGAAGAGCAGCCCGACCCACAAATAAAGCCGAATGCGGCTGTCGGTTGGCGACAAAGAAGCACGGGCGGCTTGCTTCCGCACCTTCCGCACCGGCTCCTCGGCGATAGCTGCCCTGAAGAGCAGGGCCGTGACGAATAACAACGCGGCTGCGCCATACATCGGCGCGGTCAGGCCGATTGCCGCCAAGCCCCCGCTCATCGCCGGACCGAGCACGAAGCCGAGCCCGTTGGCCGCTCCGAACAGGGCCATGCCCCGCGTGCGCGTCTCCGCAGTGGTCCAGCCCATCACATACGCCTGCGCCATGGCCGGAATGCCGCCGAAGAAGAAGCCGGCCGCCGTACGCAGCAGCAACAGCGTCCAGAACAGTCCCGCGCTGGCGGCCCCGTTAAAATGCGACTCCGCGTAATCCGCAAGCTGAGCGAATACCACCAGCGTCGCGACATAGATGACCATAATCAATGCCAGCATCTTTTTCCTGCTCATGAAGGTCATCTTCTCCCAGAAGTACCCTCCAAGAAGCCAGGTCAAGCCCGTGATGGAGACGAGACATCCGGATTGAAGCTCGCTCAGCCCCAGATGGCGGGACAGCGGCCCGATAATCGGATTGAACGCGGCGATCGATATCATCCCGCACAATACAATCAGAAACATAATGCCCATTCTGAATTTCACAAGCATGCCTCCCCTTTCCTGCCCTGTCGCTGCATTGGCCTGCCGCAAGAGCCATGCGCAGCGAGGGCCGTGCCAGCCGCCTATGCGGCTGTTCCAGCTCCATTGAGATTCGTTCTCAACGGTACCATGATACGATCGGGGTGAGGCGGCATGCTACCACCAGCCGGATTCATTCGCTGGTTGTACGGATCCTGACAAGCAAGCTTCGGTGCTCCGGGAGGCAATGAAGCGGCGGGCTCTCTCCAAATGAGCAGCTAACGGTCATGGATGAAGCTGGCCGAAGACCTCCGGACCAAGCTGCCCGGATTGATGCCGTATTTCGCGCGGAACGCTTCCGCGAAATAGCTGGAGTTCGAATAGCCCACCGCGCAGGACACATCGATCACATTCATCCCCCCTTCCGTCAACAGGCGGTAAGCCTTCTCCAGCCGCTGTTCCCGGAGGTAGCCGTATACGGTAGCGCCGTACATTTCCTTGAAGCCGGTCTTTAGTTTGTAGTCGTTCAGCCCGATCAGCCGGGACAGCTCGAGCAGCGATGGCGGCTCCGCCATCCGCTCCAGCAGGATGTCCCGCGCTTCCCGGATTTTCAGCATATCGGTTCGGGTTAGCTTGGAGCGTCCGGGCAAGCCGCCGGCCAGAAAGGATCGGAAGGCCATCGACAGCAGCTCCAATACGCTGCATTCGATCTCGATATTTGTCGCTTTGCCGTTCCGGGCATACTCCATCAGCCGATTAAGAATGACCGTTGCGGCGGGAAGCGTCATCTCCTGGAAGCTCCGGAAGGATCGCCAGCCCATGATTTGCGCAAAATCGGCGCTTCTCGTCCCGTCAGCCGCCTCCATAAAATGCTGAAAGCTGGACACGGGAATAGCGATGCTTACCATCGTGAACGCTTCCTTCCCTCCGAATTCGAAGCAATAATCCGCCTGGTTGATGAATTGGAGCGAGGACATTCCCGGCATCATGCTGTATTCCTCGCCATCGACGCGAATGCCGCGCCCCCCTTGCACCGCGTAACTCAGTTCGACCATAGGCGCTTCCGTAGCGAGCGACAGCACGCAATCGCGATACAGCTCATACTCCGATACGACGACCTCCATATCGTGGCGCGGGAGGAAGCGCCGGATTCCCCCTTCGCCGGCGGTCGCCGGCAGCTCCATCTGCGCGGCATGGACAGCGCTCTGGCTCGTCAGCCTTAGCTCATCGAAAAAGCGGTTGAAATTGAGATGAAAATCGGTCCCGTTCATATGGTGCGCCTCCGGTCGTCAATCATAATGATAATCATTCTCATTATTATAACGAAATCCTGCAATTCTGGCTATCCATTCCGGAAGATCGGATCAATTTTGATGTTCTAAGGGGCAATTTCCACGGCGTATACGTAATATTGCGGTTCCGCGAAGCATTCCGGTCTCAATCAGGCTAAATATTAATGCGGTTTAATTAATAAAAATTATAGCCTGCGCAATTGTAAAAAAATATTCAATTCACACATGTTCTTCTTTTTTCGATATGATAGAGACACACCATTTTCCTTATTTTTCTACCTCATTCTATCTTCCGTTTCAAAGTCTTTCATTTGACCCGCTTTACCTATTCACCGTTTCATCGTTTACCGTTTTGGCCGATTCCGTTGTTGCTGTTCACTGTTTGCCGCAATTCGGTATAAGCTCTATTTTCATAGAGTTTATATAACAACATTCCATAGAAAGGAGGGAATGCCCCGTCTCCCGTCGGATCGTCTTGCAACGTACCGGCAATCTATTAAGGAAGGAGGGTGCGTAATAAAGTTAAAGGAGTTAAACTTTTGACGAAATGCCGTGATCCAATCCAAAATTAAAGGAGGAAATCGTATGAATCAGCTGCGCCTGCCGAATCCATTTCTGTCCAAGCTGCTTCTTTCCTGCGGAGTCATGCTGGCCGCCGTCGTCTGTATGCTGCTGTTCGCCGATAAAGCGTTCGGGCACGGCTATGTCGAAGGTCCGGCGAGCCGGGCCGCCTTGTGCAAATCCGGCCAGAACCAGGATTGCGGAGCGATCATTTGGGAGCCGCAAAGTCTGGAAGCTCCGAAGGGCTTCCCGAATGCAGGCCCTGCCGACGGCAAGATTGCCAGCGCCAACGGCGCCTTTCCGAAGCTTGATGAGCAATCGGCTACCCGTTGGACCAAGGTCAATATTTCAAGCGGGCAAAATACGTTCAACTGGAAATTGACTGCGCCCCATGCGACCTCAAGCTGGAAATACTACATCACGAAGCCCGGCTGGAACCCGGATGCCCCGCTTACTCGCGATTCATTCGTGCTGACTCCATTCTGCTCCGTGGACTATAAGGGAGCGCGCCCGCCGTTCACCTACTCGGATACATGCAATGTTCCGGAGCGCACGGGCTACCACGTCATCCTCGCCGTCTGGGAGATTGCCGATACGGCCAACGCCTTCTATAACGTCATCGACGTCAACTTCAGCGGCACCAATCCTGGCGACACCGAGCCGCCAACGGCGCCGACCGGCCTTGCCGTAACGGGAACGACCGCCACGAGCGTGTCGCTCGCATGGAACGCCTCTTCAGATAACGTAGGCGTGACGGGCTACCGCATCTACAGCGGCAGTTCATTGGCTGCCTCCGTCCCGGGCTCCACGTTGAGCTATACGTTGAGCGGGCTTACCTCGAACACCTCCTATACGTTCTCGGTGCGAGCGGTGGATGCCGCCGGCAACGTGTCGGCGTCCAGCAATACCGTGAGCGTGACGACGCCGGCCGTGCCGGTTGACACGGAAGCCCCGACCGCCCCGACCGGGCTGCATGTCATGGGAACGCCGACATCCTCCAGCGTCTCGCTGATGTGGAATCCATCCACTGACAACGTCGGCGTGACAGGCTACCGCATCTACAGCGGCGGCACGCTCGTGGCGACGGTATCCGGCAGCACGACGGACTATGTCGTGACCGGCTTGAGCGCCAATACGCAGTACACGTTCACTGTGCGCGCGTTCGACGCCGCCGGCAATGTATCCGCGGACAGCAATGCCGTGACGGCGAAGACCGCCGACGGCCCGGCCATTGCCGCCTGGGCGCCGAATACTGCCTATGCGGTTGGCGATCAAGTGACCTATAACGGTTCCGTCTATGAGTGCAGACAGCCGCATACTTCGCTGAACGGATGGGAGCCGCCGAACGTTCCCGCGTTGTGGACGCTAAAATAATCCGCTTCCCGCAAAAACAGGAGCTTGCTTCTATGCAAGCTCCTGTCTCCTGAGCGGGCGCCGCGGTCAATAGACCTCATAGCTTTGCCCCGTCTGCGCGCCCTCCACGCTCTTGCGGTACGCCAGCGCGACCCGCCGCGCGGGAACGGGATCGAACCCGGGGAAGAACGCGCCATAGACATCCATAGATTCCTCCAGCACATTCGGGCTGACGCTGTTGATGCGGATGCCTCGCGGCATTTCGATCGCCGCCGCCTTGACGAACGCTTTCACGCCCCCGTTGGCCATGGCGGCCGAGGCCCCTTGAAGAATCGGATCGTCCATCATGATGCCCGTCGTCAAGGTGAAGCTGCCGCGATCGCGAACATAGCGGTGACCGAGCAGCACCAGATTCACTTGTCCCTTGAGCTTGCTCCCGATCGACAGCTCGTTCTGTTCAGGGGTCATGTCCGCCAGCGGTCCGAAATACGCGCTTCCGGTCGCGCTGATAACCGCATCCACTTCGCCCGTCGCCTCATACATCGCCCGGATGCTGCCCGGGTCGGTAATATCCACTTGCACATCCAGCCCTTGTCTGCCCGCGCGGATGATGTCATGACGGGCTTCCAGCTCGGCCGCAACAGCGCGCCCGATCGTCCCGCTCGCTCCTACAATCAAAATTTTCATTACCTATCGTCGTCCCTTCCCTATGCAAGTATGTAAGCCATCTCTCCCTATTGTAACCTGCCGGGGATGCGGAGAACCACAGCAGCCGCCTAACGTCGATGCTGATGGAAGCCCCGTCTGGCGATAGACAGCCGATCGGATCTTGGGCTAAAGAAGGGCCGACCGCGCTCCTTCCGGGTGCTCTTCCAGCAAGCGGCGTTGCCGTGCTCGCAGGTACGCCAGAAGAAAAAACGTCTCACCCGTGCTGTCGAATGCAGCCGGATGAGACGGTGAAGCGTTCCGTTATTCTCCTGTGCGGGCGCGATCTCCGTCGAATTCGGAGCCGGAATGGGAATGGACCACAGCATGGCTGCCCTCGTGAACCGCGCTGCCGGACGGCTTCTCCTGCCCTCCCACATTGAGCCCGATGACGCCCAATATAATGAGCAGAATCGAGACGCCTTTGAGCAAGGACATCGACTCCTGGAACACGAGATAGCCGATGACCGCGATCGCGGCCGTGCCGAGACCCGACCAAATCGCGTAGGCGACGCTGACCGGGACCTGCTTCAACGACAAGTTCAAGCTCGAGAACGCGAGGATATAAAACACAATCATCAAGACGGAAGGCCACAGCCTGGTAAACCCTTGCGACAGCTTCATCGACACGGTGCCGGCGACCTCCAGCGCAATGGCGAAGCACAAATATACCCAATGCATGATGTAACGCTCACTCCTTTTTTCCACATGGCCATGGCCGTCTAGAATTCCCGATTCTCTCGAAATCCCCATGGTAATGATGGAACTATAAAATATTTTTTGGTACCACTTAGGCAGTATAGTATGAGGCTATTCTCGCTGTCAACTGGAAGTTGCGGCAATTGCTGTGAATCGATGCCATCCTTCAGACAAAGGCGAACTTTGACAGGAACGGGACATCAGCCTCAGAATCAATAGTAAAAAGCGTGAAAGAAGCTGCCCCTGCTGCCAGCGGATAGCCGCTTTCACGCCTCACGAATCATTCTTCTCCATAAGACCAGCCTGTCATCTCCCAAGTTTCGTTCCCGCTATTCTTCGAAAAGATTCTCTCCCCGGTGCAGCCGCCACGCGATGCGCGCCGTATGCGGCAGCTCCCGCGCCGTCGGAGAATGGGCAGCCAAATAACGCGTCAAGGCTAGCAGCATCGTCTCCTTCGCCCGTGCGGCCAGCGGGCCGCTCTCGGTGTCCCAGCGGTCATACTCCGCGCTCGCCGCCTCGTACATCTGGTACGAGTGGAATTCCGCGTCCTCCCTCAATAGAGCATGGCCGAGCGTGTTGAACAAGGCATCGATATCCCCTTCCTGGCGCAAATACTGGGCCAGCCACTCGCCGGCTTCCGCCACCTGCTGCTGCCGATCCAGCAGCTTGAGCAGCCAGCTCGGGTCGGTCGAATTCGGATTCGCTTCCGCGTGCTCACCGCTCGGCCGGCGGGCGGCCGGGACGTTAAGGAAGCGATCCAGGTATACGGTCACGGCGGCGTAATAGATGGCGCGCACCGTGAAGACGTTGGCGCTCCGCCGCAGCGTCTCATGGACGGCATGCGCGTGCGTGAACGTATGGAGCACCGTAATCCAATCTCCGAACTCGTTCCGGGTATGGAAGCGGGTGATCCGTTCCGCCGCTGCAAGAGCGACGAGCTGGGCCAGCCGGACGGGAGCGCGCCCGGAGCGCAGCGCATTTGTGAGCGCCTCGATCGTCTGCAGCGGCTGGTCGCCAAGAAGCAAGTCGAGAAGCTGCTGCTCCTCTTCGGCCTGCTGCTGCTCGTCCGCATCCGATGCCGGCTCCTCTGCAGCGGGCCAGGCCATGCCCTCCAGCTCCCGGAAGGCTTGGCGGAGCGGCTCGACCAGATCGACCGGCGCTTGCCAATGCTGCAGCTCCTCGCTGCGGGTGGCGCGGGCCGGGAGCGGCGCGAGCGAGCTGAGGACACGGACTGCGGAATCGCTTCCAATATGCTGCAGCATTTCGAACGCCTTGTTATGGAAATCGAGCGTATGCCCCCCGTCCATATAGAAGTGATCGGTAACCGCCGTCATCATCATCGACATGAGATCGTTCGGCTCCATGCCGCTGGCAATCGCGGTGGCCAGCACCCGTTCGGCGCCGCGAATATCGCGAACTTCAATGCATCTCCGGTACCAGGCCGGCAGATGCTCTGTCGCTTGCTGCTCCGTCTCCGGCAGCGGCTGCTGCAGGAAGCGCGCCGGCTGTCCGGCGCAGTCCCGGGCCACGCGGGCAAGACCATGATACAGGGCAAGAATGCGCCCGTATTTATCCAGCTTCGGCAGCACGTTCACCATCGCCGCCAAAATGGTCAGGCCCGAGCTCCAGCCCGCGGAACGGTAGGCCGTCCCGAATTCGACGCCCACCCTGGCGATATCCGCCGCAGGCACGCCCGACTCGACAAGCGCGACGACGCTCTTTGCGATTACAAGGGACAGGTTCTGCTCCATTCCCTCCCGCAAGCGCCTTAGCTGCTTCTCCACGCTGCTCGCAACCTGAGGCCTCGCATCGACCCATACGCTTCCCTGCTCGACCTTGACCCGGTGCACAGGCACATCGTCAGCCCATGGGTCCAGCGTGCCGCCGCTGCATACGTCGAACCGGGCGTGATGCCAGTGGCAGGTCAAAATGCCGTCGCACAGACTGCCCATATGAAGCGGAAATCCCATATGCGGGCAGCGGTTGTCCACGGCGTACACTTCATCGTCATGCACAAACACCGCAATTCCGCCCTTAATCACCTTGGCTCCCTGCTCCTGAAGCTCTTCCCATGTTCCGGCATGTATCCAGTCCGTCATCAATTATCCCTCCTCTGTTCAGTCTACTCCCTCAGAGTTAAGAAATTATACTTGATTTGCTGCATCGTGCCGCGCTGGACATGCTTGATGCCCTATCCCCTCCTTACTCGATATAATAAATATGCCGGGATGGCAGCTCCAGGCAGTTGAGCCGTCCTCCATATGCGCAGCCGCCGTCGATGCCGATAATCGAATTGGATCCAAAATAAACCTCGTCCGAACCGTGCAGCAATCTCGCGGGGGAATGGCCGAATATAACCGTCTTCGGGCCGCTGTATCCCTCATGAAATTCCCCGCGTATCCAGACCAGCTTATGCGGATCGCAATCCGCCAACGGTATGCCCGGCTCCACTCCGGCATGAACGAATATATAAACATCCGTCTCATAATAGTAGGGCAGCTTGTCCAAGAATGAGATGACATCCAGCAATTCATCGGTCCAGCGGAGAGCCGCCGGCCGCCCCTCTGCTTCTTCCTCCGCATAGCCGTAGCTCAGCAGCGTCTGCTTCGCCCCGTTGCGGAACCAGCGCTCGACCGCCTTCTCGTGATTGCGGTACGCGTCGAGCATCATTTTCTCATGATTGCCCATCAGGACGATCGCCCCCAACTGTTGCAGCTCCCGCACCTTGGCGAGCACTTCTCTTGAATGCGGGCCACGGTCAATATAATCACCCAGCAGCAAAAGCTGATCGCGATTCGCGTCATAGGAGGCCATCTCCAGCAGCCGCTCGAACTTTTCCAGTTCTCCATGAATATCGCTAATGACAAGCATTCGCTCCATCGTATCGATCCCTTCCTTCTCTTTCCATCGTACCATGAGCGAATATGTCCTATCCAGCCTTGCCAGCCGAATCATTTCCGTTCCTGTCAGTCAGCTTGACCCAGAGGCCGGCCCTCCGCTCTCTCTGAGAAGAACGCGGTCTTCGTCCTGCTTACTGGCGAAGCAGCACACCGACCCGTTGCTGCTTGACGGGCTGCCGGTATTTTGCCTTTTGGACGAGCACAATGTATTGATCAAGCCGCTGACTTTCCCGGATTGCCCTTTCATTCAGCAGATCATGATTTTCCATCGCCAAGCTGACCATTCGCGCCCGGATCTGTTCGATTTTGCGCATCAGATCGTTCATATCCGTCTCTTCCTCTTCCAGCTGCAGCCTGCTCATCATCCATTCCCCGCCAGGAGACGACAGCTCATTTCGATGAGGGATCGCTTCCTTTTCAACCATCCCGCAGGAACCGCCCTTATTCACTTCTTCCATTCCTTAACATTGCCCTCCCTCAAGCAACATGATATATGTAATTATTCCTTCGCCATCCTAGGGCGTGTACGCAAACTATCGAAATAGCCAAATATCTGGTAAACTTATCCTATGAGAAGACGATATGAGATACGAGATGACCAATGGGAACGACTCAAAGACCTCTTGCCACCGGAACGGAAACCACAGGGTGGACGTCCGGCAATCGATAACCGAAAAATGTTCAATGCCATGCTTTGGGTGATTCGTTCTGGTGCGCCTTGGCGAGACTTGCCAGAGCATTATGGCTCCTGGAGCAGTGTCTACAGTAGTTTCCGCCGCTGGGAGAAAGCAGGCATCTTTGATCGAATGCTAGAGGTTCTGGCTGCCAATCCCGATGACGAAAGTGTTATGCTCGATGCTTCCATCGTTCGTGTTCACCAACACGGCGCGGGGGCAAAAGGGGGCAGCAATTCCAAGCCATCGGACGATCACGCGGAGGCTTAACCAGCAAGATTCATGCCGTTGTAGACGGCCTTGGCAATCCGCTACGCTTCGAAGTAACCGCAGGCAACATCAATGATTGTGTAACGGGTTATGAGATCCTGCAAACCCAAGACATACAAGGTAAACATGTTTTGGCGGATCGCGGATACGATACCGATAAAATCATTGCGCTTTTGGAAGAGAAACTGGCCCATTCCGTCATTCCCAGTAAGAAGAATCGCACGATCCAACGTACAACCGACTGGTGGTTGTATAAAGAGCGTCATCTGGTCGAATGCCTGTTCAACAAACTCAAACATAATCGTCGGCTGGCAACTCGGTACGATAAATTGGCCTGTACTTTTGTTGCCTTCTTAAAGCTGGCCTCTTCCATGATCTGGTTGGCTTAAGGTTTGCATACACGCCCTAGTTAAAAAAAGTTAATCATGCCGTCGAAACCCAACTTTTCATTGCAATTTGAGCTATAAAAAGACACTTCCCCGCAGGGAAGTGCCGTGACATCGTGCTTCAAGACTACTTACCTTGGTATCGTATGAAAATTGAACGGAGTTTACATTTCAAGTCCCGCTCCATGATTGTATACATGCAGATTTTTCGCCCCGTCCCCCGCTTCATCCACCACTTGAAACCAATCCAAATTCTCATAGCCTTGCACGCATTGGAGGACCTCGGCAGACCTCTTGCATCTCTCCAGCACATTCCCCTTCATCATATACCCTTCGCCATAATAGGCGACCAAGCTGCATGCCCATCCATAGACATCACTAGACATCACTTGCGATCTAAATCCTGACAATCGAGCGAATAATTCGGTATCCTTCGACATTATCTGATTAATTTTATGTAATTTTCCTTTTTTATACTTAATAGTATCATTATTTCATCCTGCTGTAAATGACATTTTTCCATAAAATTCATTCCTCGTATAGTATTTCCTAAAGGCAGTTTTGAGTCTTTTTCCAGTCCTTTATAGGAACATAGAATGCCTTCAAAATTTCCAGCTTGCACATTGAAAATTAATATGGGGACTGGACTTTCCGGAATGTCTCCGGACAATGGAACTTAGGGTTCCATTCGGGGAAATTCGTTTCACTCCTGTAGTCCAATCTACTTTTTAAGTCTGTTTCTCCGGTACTCGCTTGCACTTCTTACCCGCTGGCTGTTCCCTTCGGCAACTCATGCCCGACTGTAGCAGCGTCGGGGCAGCTCATGAACCGAAGCGTGTTCTCATATGCGAGGGTGATTGATCGGCGAGTGCGCCGGAGACAGTCCGGAGAGTCCGTTCCCTGAATCCCTTATAGAAAGGAGGAATTCTCTTGAAGCTTTTTGTCGGTATTGACGTCAGTTCCGAAGAACTGGAAGCCTGTTTGATGAAATCGGATGGCGACACCCTGGAGACCTTCAAGACCACCAACAATCTGCACGGCGCCTCTTACTTGCGGGATCGCATCATTTCTGCTGCGGTCAAGACAGCCTGCTCTGAGGTTCATATCGGGCTTGAAGCCACATCCGTCTACAGCTGGCATCCAGCCATGTACTTGCATGAAGATGAGGCCCTTCAACAATTGAATGCCAAGGTGTTCACCATTAATCCGAAGCTGATTAACAAATTCAAAGACGCTTATGCCGACCTGGACAAAACCGATCGCATCGATGCCTGGATCATTGCAGACCGCCTGCGTTTTGGCAGACTCACGACGACTATCGTGATGCAGGAACAGTACATCGCCTTGCAGCGGCTCACTCGCATGCGATTCCATCTCGTACACAACCTCACCCGCGAGAAGCAATACTTTTTGCAAAATCTGTTCTATAAGTGCAATGCTTTTCGCGCGGAAGTGGACAGTTCCGTGTTCGGCCATGCCATCATGGAAATGCTCTCGGAAAAGTATAGCCTGGATGAGATGGGGAATATGGATGTCGCCCATTTGGCTGACTATCTAAAGGACAAGGGGAGAAATCGTTTCCCCGATCCCGAACACGTCGCCCGCTGTATTCAAAAGGCGGCTCGGGCCTCGTACCGCCTCTCGAAGGTTGTCGAGGATTCCATTGATTTGGTGCTGGGCACCTCAATTCAGTCGATCCGGAGCATCCAGCGTCAGCTTAAAGAGCTCGACAAGGCGATTGAGCGCATTTTAGACGGCATTTCCAGCAGCCAGTGCCTCCGTTCCATTCCGGGCATTGATCGGGTCTATGCCGCAGGCATCCTGGCCGAGATCGGCGACATCGACCGCTTCACGGATCAAGCCGCCTTGGCCAAGTATGCGGGTCTGACGTGGCGCAAGCACCAATCCGGCTCCTTCGAGGCGGAAGATACAAAGCGCATTCGTTCCGGCAACCGATTCCTTCGCTATTACCTAGTTGAAGCTGCCAACTCGGTAAAAAACCGCGACCCGGAATTCGGGGAGTATTACCGGAAGAAATTCAATGAAGTCCCTAAGCATCAACACAAACGTGCCCTCGTCTTAACGGCAAGAAAACTTGTGCGTCTGGTCGATGTGCTGCTACGCAACGACCAACTCTATACGCCCAGAAGGAAGGTGAAGCCGACAGAGCAATAATGCCTTGGCTCAAGAATTTTCTTCTCTAATTCCCAGTTAAATTATGGTATTTTACTTAATTTTCGACTGGGTCTAGTTTGGTGATGCCTTTTTTGGGATTGATCCTGCTGCACGCCAAGGAAATTTTCCAATTCTCATAAATCAGGGACTTGACATCATACCGCTGGACTTATGCTGAGATTTGAAAGTATTATAGAGTATGTTAACCAAGAGATTTCCGGACTATCATCGGTAAGACAGAAAGGGGTTTTATTCCGTACCCATGAATTCAGACATCATCATCACGCTTATCATACTGGCCGCAGCAGCGATTCTCTTCATGACTGGGAAGATACGCTCGGATCTGGTCGCGATCTGCTCCCTTATCGCGCTTGTTCTGCTTGGAATATTAACGCCGAACGAAGCGTTGTCCGGCTTTTCCAATTCCGTCGTCATTATGATGATCGGCTTGTTCATCGTCGGAGGCGGGATCTTCCAGACGGGGCTCGCCAAGCTGGCGAGCGGCAAAATGCTTCAGCTCGCGGGCCACAGCGAGACGCGTCTATTGATCACCGTCATCCTGGCCACGTCGCTGATCGGCGCTTTCGTCAGCAACACCGGGACCGTCGCCGTCATGCTGCCCATCGTCGTCAGCCTGGCTGCCAGCGCCAACATCAGCCCGGGACGCCTGTTGATGCCGATCGCGTTCGCCAGCAGCATGGGCGGCATGCTGACCTTAATCGGGACGCCGCCCAACCTGATCATCAGCGAGACGCTCGCCCAAGCGGGATTCGATGAGCTGTCCTTCTTCTCCTTCACGCCGATCGGAATCGTCTGCCTCCTCATCGGCACCGGTCTCCTGCTGCTTCTGAGCAGGCTGCTTCCGAAGGGAGAAGGTGATGGGCGCGGCAAGCGGAACGGGCGATCGCTTCACGAGCTTGCCCGCCAGTATCAACTGTCCCAGAACCTGTACCGGGTGCAGGCCGGAGACGAAGCGACGATTGTGTCCCGATCGCTGCAGGAGCTCGATATTCCGAACCGGTATCAGGTTCATATTATCGAGATTCGCCGCCGGACATCGAACAAGAACCCGTTCTTCAAGACGCTCAATCAAGAGATAGCCGGGCCAGCGACCGTCATCCAGGACAAAGATATTTTGTATGTATACGGTCCTTTCGAGCGCGTGCAGGCGTTCGCCGAGGCGTGCGGGCTTCATCTGCTTGACCGTCAGGCCGCCGAGATCGAGCAAGCCGCCGAGCCGAATACCGAGCGGTACGCTTCGGATCAGATCGGCATCGCCGAGGTGCTGCTGCCGCCCAATTCTCCGCTGCTCAATCAGCAGGTGAAGCAGTCGGGATTCCGCGAGAAATACCAGCTCAATATATTGGCGATTCAGCGCAAAGGAGAGTATTTGCTGCATCAGATCAAAGACGAGAAAATCCGGTTCGGCGACGCCCTGCTCGTTCAGGGGACATGGAAAAGCATCGCCCGGCTGTCACGGGAGGAGTCGGATGTGGTCGTTGTCGGCCAGCCGTTGGAGACGGCCGCCGCGATGCCTATGAACCATAAAGCGCCGATCGCGGCCGGCATCATGCTGTTCATGGTCGCGCTGCTCATTCTGGAGGTATTCCCGGCCGTCATCTCCGTCATGATCGCGGCCGTCCTTATGGTCGCCACGGGGTGTCTTCGCGGAATGGAGTCCGCCTACAAGACGATCAACTGGGAGAGCATCGTCCTGATTGGCGGCATGATTCCGATGTCCATCGCGATCGAGAAGACGGGCGCGGCAGCCCTGCTCTCGCAGAAGCTCGTGCTGAGCCTTGGGAATATCGGCCCGTTCGCCCTGCTCGCGGGCATCTATTTTACGACGTCGATTCTTACGCTCTTCATCAGCAATACCGCATGCGCTGTCCTGGTCGCTCCGATCGCGATGACAGCCGCGATGCAGTTGGGCGTCAACCCGCATCCGTATCTGTTCGCCGTCGCGATCGCGGCCAGCATGTGCTTCGCGGTCCCGTTCTCGACCCCGCCCAACGCGTTGGTCATGTCGGCCGGCAAATATTCCTTCATGGACTATATCCGGGTGGGATTGCCGCTTCAGCTTCTGCTTGGCATTGCCATGGTGGCGCTGCTGCCGCTCTTTTTTCCGTTTTGAAATCTAGCAAACGGCCTTTCATTCGACAATCTTATATTTTCAGCAGCACGGTTAGCGGCACGGAATTCAAGCTGCAAGGCATCTCTATCGGGATGAGCGAGCCGGAGTTGATCGGACTTCTCGGAGAGCACGCCCGCAAAGATTTGAGCGAATACAATTTCGAATGGTACATATACAATCAGAATTATCAACGTTATATCCAGGTCGGCGGTGCGTATGCCACTCTGTTTTACGATCTGAGCCGGAAAAATACGTCACCTCGATCCAGCTCATCGATCAGAAGATCGAGTTGTCGTTCAATGGCTTTTACGGCAAGCCGAGCGAACGTTTGCGGGAAAGCTTTGAACGCGAAGTGCTGGATTTGACCAATGCCGTCCGGGCGCGCGAAGGAAAAAAACCGCTCGAATGGAACGACAAGATTGCGGTAACGGCGCGGAAGCATAGTGCAGATATGATGAAACGCAGCTTCTTCTCGCATGATAATCCCGATGGCCAATCTCCGTTCGACCGGATGAAGCAAGACGGCATCACGTACAAGATGGCCGGAGAAAATATTGCCGCCGGACAAACAAGCGCCATCTTCGCGCACGAGAACTGGATGAATTCAAGTGGTCATCGCTAAAAACATTTTAGGCGAATTCGAGTGTCTGGGCGTCGGAGTCTCCTTCGGCGGGCCGTATCAAGTCTATTACACGCAAAATTTCTTCACGCCAAGCGGGAAATGACGATACTCACCTATAGGCAAGTCAGCGTCAATGAGCAAAGGCTCCATTATTCAGGGAGCCTTTGCTTTCGCTTCATCTACGGGTATGCGTTACCAGCGCCAGATACGCCGTTCGTTGAAGATAAATTTTTGACTTTAATATGAACTCCCCTTACACCTGGTCCATTTTCTGTTAACCCAAATTATCTTAGAGTGTTAACCAATATATAATGGGCCAGTATTTTTTAAAGGGGGAGATCATAATGGCTCCTTTGGATTCAACCAATATCAAGCATGATGATGTTTCGGTTTCCAATCGCATTTCGATTGAGTAAATAACAGCAGGCGGAATACAAGAAAACCAAAGAAAAAGAAGTCCATTAAGGAAGGCATCAAACTGACGCTCATAGGCAGTTTGCTCGGAATTGCCATTGGGGCCGCTCTTCTGGGTGGATTATACTTTCTTCTCCTGAGGTATGAGTAGAATTAGGTCGCGCCAAAAAAAGATGTGAAAGGAAAAGCCGCCCTCTCAAGCATAAGGGCGGCTGATGCTACCAGGTTTCATTTTATTGTTTCATTCTTCTGCGCGAGAGCCGCATGACAACTGCGGCAGCGCAGAACAACAGGCCAATCCAGGGAGCCAGCGGCGATTTCTCACCGGTTGCCGGAAGCATCGGTGCAGCCGAATGATCAGGCTTCTTGCGGTCTTCCGGCCGGTTCGCAGGGAGTTCATCCGAGCCTGGTTGCTCTTCCGTTCCCGGCTCCTCTTCCGTGCCAGGTGTGCCTGGAACGGTTTCTCCCGGATCGTTTTCCCCAGGATCGGTCTCACTGCCGACTACCGTGTCCGGTCCTTCCACGATCGTGCCGGGAACCGTCTCTCTGTTATCAGGCGGAATCGTGCCCGGAGTTGTACCGCCGGAACCCGGATCTGTCGTTCCGCCACCGCCGGAACCCGGCCCTTCCGGATCAGGCCGTTCCGGCTCCGGCTTGTCGCCGGACTTGATCAGACCCGCGTCAATGGTCAGATTCCGTTCCCCGTGACCGAGCATGATCACATCTGTCCAGCCGTCGGCATTGGCTTTGGAATTCCATTCTCCTGCTTTCATAAAATAATTGATAGTTGACAATATTCTGTGTGTTTTTACATAGATCCATTGAACCATATCCACCTCCACACTTTCTAAACATTTTCAGAATGTAAAAAAACCGCCTTCCGTCTTCATTTGACGTCAGGAGACCTTAGATTTTCTATCCGGTGCTTTCGAAAATGTCACGCTCTATTGCGAGCAGCCATGTTGCCGATCCTTACGGCCAAGCCCGCGATCCCCAGCCAGCCGTTACCCGCTTATCGGCATCGCTACCCAATGCCCTTTCGTCACCTCGACCAGTTCGGATTGATCGAGCAGATATTTGTCCGCTTCGGTCTGCTCCTCCATCAGCACCCGTTTTTTGGCCGCTTCGACCTTCGGATCGGGAACCGGTATCGCCGCCAGCAGCGATTTCGTATACGGATGCTGCGGATTCGCATACAGCTCCTCGCTCTCGGCCAGCTCGACGATCTTGCCCCTATACATCACGGCGACCCGGTCGCTGATATGCTTGACCATCGACAGATCATGGGCGATGAACAGATACGTGAGGCCGAGACGCTGCTGCAGCTCCTCCATCAGCTTCACGATCTGCGCCTGAATGGACACATCGAGCGCGGACAGCGGCTCGTCGCATACGATGAACTTCGGCTCGACCGCGAGGGCGCGCGCGATCCCGATGCGCTGACGCTGGCCCCCGGAGAATTCATGCGGATACCGCGTCGCATAGGCCGGATCAAGCCCGACCATATCGAGCAGCTCCTCGACCCGCTTCTTCCGTTCCTGCTTGCTTCCCGCCAGCCGATGGACATCGAGCGCTTCGCCGATAATGTCCAATATTTTGAACCTTGGATTGAGCGAAGCATACGGATCCTGAAAGATCATCTGCATATAGCGCCGCATCGTCTTCATCTCCTTGGCGGTCATCCGGTTCACGGCCATTCCCTGATACAAAATATCGCCGCCCGTCGGCTCATGCAGGCGCAGAATGGACCGTCCGGTCGTCGATTTGCCGCAGCCCGATTCGCCGACGACGCCGAGCGTCTCCCCTTCGCGGATATGAAAGCTGATATCATTGACCGCCTTGATAATGTTCCCCTTGCCGAGATCGAAATATTGCTTGAGCGAACGCACCTCCAGCAGCGGGCGCGCATCTTCCGCATCTTTCTTAGCGACGAGCGGCACAAGCTTCGGCTTCTTCTTCTCGTCCAGGCGCGGGAGCGCACCGAGCAGCTTCTTCGTATACGGATGCCTAGGGCTGGCGAAAATCTCCTCCGTCGTCCCTGTCTCGACGACAGCGCCGTCCTTCATGACGACGACCCGATCGCACATGCCGGCGACGACGACCAGATCATGCGTGATGAAGATGATGGAAGTGCCCAGTTGCTGCTGCATATGCTTCATCACATTCAAAATCTGGGCCTGAATCGTCACGTCAAGCGCCGTCGTCGGCTCATCGGCGATGAGAAGCGCAGGCCGGCAGGCGAGCGCAATCGCGATCATGACGCGCTGGCGCATCCCTCCCGAGAATTCATGCGGATACTGGCGGCAGCGCCGCTCGCTGTTGCGGATGCCGACCAGCTTCAGCATCTCGATCGCCTGCTCCTTCGCGGCGGCGGCAGACAGCTTCTGATGCTTGATCAAGCCTTCCTCGATCTGCCGTCCGATCGTCATCGTCGGATTCAACGAGGTCATCGGATCTTGAAAGATCATGCCCATATCCCGGCCGCGAATGCTCTCCATTTCCTTATCCGTGCAGTTTTCCACATTCTTTCCCAGGAATATGACTTCGCCTTCTCTCATATACGATACTGAAGAAGGAAGCAAGCGCATAATCGAACGAGCCGTCACGCTCTTGCCGCTTCCCGACTCCCCAACAATTCCGAGCGTCTCTCCCTGCTTCAGCGCGAAGCTGACATCGCGAACAGCCTGAATCTCCTTGTCACGCGTCAGAAAAGTTACCGATAAATTGTTGACCTGTAAAATTGTATCCATTTCACTCACCCGCCTGAACGTCCGTTATCGATTCTACTAAAGGGTTGAACAAGAACTTCTATCCCCGTTATTGACAAAAGCTTAAAATAAAATATACTATATCCATCGGAATTATACAATTTAAAAAAGGAGGCAGCAAGAGTCGCCATGGAGAGTACGCAAGCAGCTAGAAATTCCGGTTCAGCGGCCCGAATCGGGAACGCCTACAATAAAATGCTATTGAATCCTTCCTATAAATATGCCGTTCTTCTGCTTGGCCTGCCTGTGCATCTCATCGTGTTCATCATCTATCTCATCCGGCGAAGGCACGATACATATGCCTCTGCGAGAGAGAAGATAGAGGCCGATCTTCTCGCATCCGGCTACAAGGATCGGCTCCGCGCCGAGATCGGGGAGCAGACGCTGCGGAAGCGGGCATTCTTCGGACAGAAGGCAAGCAAGAGAGCAAGCGCGCGGGAAATCGAGGGATGGACAGAGGCGGAATTCCGCAAGACCTTGACGGAGCGGACGATTGCGCATCTGGGGCAGAGCGGCGCGGCGCGGATCACTTATGCAGACACCTTCGCTTCGTTGCTGAGCCAGCCGCTGTTCTTCGCTCTATCGATAATTCTCGGCTTTCCCATGTACTTACTCCTATTGGTGTACAGCAACTCCTACCTTAAATACATTTTCGAGCGTCTCATCATGAGCCTGTTCGTGATTATCGGAGTTGCCGTGCTCGTGTTCACGCTGCTGCATCTGTCGCCGCTTCATCCGGCCGCCAATATTCTCGGCGAGACCGCGACCGAGGAGCAGATCGCTTCCTTCAATAAGCTGTACGGGCTGGATCAGCCGTACCTCGTGCAGCTGTGGAACACAATGAAGGGAATAGCGACCTTCGATCTCGGCAAGTCGTTCGCGGGCAACGAAGAAGTGACGTCAGCCATCGCCGGTAAATTCCCGATCACGCTTCAGTTGACGGTCATCTCGCTGCTGCTGGCCGTGATCATCGCCTTGCCGATCGGAATCATCTCGGCGGCGAGACCGAACTCATTCTTTGATTACACGTTTATTTTTATCGCTTTGATTGGTTTGTCCATCCCTAACTTTTGGCAGGGACTCATCTTCATCTTGAACTTCTCAATCAAGCTGCAATGGCTCCCGGCGACCTACAATCCGCAAAATTGGCTGTCCATGATTATGCCGGTCGTCGTGCTGGGCACGGGCTTGACGGCCGCCGTGGCCCGGATGACCCGCTCGTCCACGCTGGAAGTCATTCACGAGGATTATATTTTGACGGCCCGGGCCAAAGGGCTGAGCCAACGACAGGTACTGCTCCGGCACGCCGTGACAAACGCCCTCATCCCGGTCATCACCGTCATCGGGCTGCAGTTCGGCGGCATGCTGGGAGGAGCCGCCGTAACGGAGAAAGTGTTCAATATTAGCGGGATCGGCAGCTACATCGTGGACAAACAATTCATTCCCGACATTCCGAGCATTATGGGCGGGGTTGTCTACACCGCGATCACCATTTCGCTGGTCAATATGCTGATTGACCTTTTGTACGCGTTCTGCGACCCGCGCATCCGTTCGAAGATGAAACAATATTGAAAGGCGCGATCAAAAACGGCCCCTTGAAGAACCTTTAAAAGCAGGTGTAACCATGACCAAGTTGAAACAACCGAGACAGGAGAAAAAGCGCAAGCTGAGATTGTCCCGGGAGTATACCCAATCAAGCTTCGCCTGGATCGTCTCTGCCGTCCTGTCAGCCGTTCTGTTCCTGAACAGCTATGACTGGGCCGCCAAGACGGTGAACCGGTATATGCTCGCCGCGGCCGTCATCTACCTGGGCTTCGGCCTAATTCAAATGATCCTCACGGCCATGCTTCGAAGCGACCTGCTCCGGCAAGGATCGATTCGCGGACGGACGCGGGCGCTGGCCTATATCCAGCTCCTGAGCGCCTTGACGGGCAACGTATTCGTCGCAGCCTGCGCGTTCCATCTGATCAGGAAGGAGAAGAGCTCAGAGTATACGATCGCTGTCTATATGCTCCTTACCCAGTTCTATGTTATCGCTATATCGGGATTGAATATGTTCAAGCCGTATGTGTCCGATACCTTCCCGCTGGCGATGCTGGCGCTAATCGGAATCGCGCTCTTCCAATTGCTTGCGCTCATACTTGCGGCCGCCAAGGTGAAGCGGCATTACGCCCCTTCCTGGATGGCAGTTATTGCGGGGGCGCTCATCCTGACCGCGCTGACCGGCAATCTGTTCGCGCTGCTGCTCGGGTGGAATCTGATCGCGAAGATCCGCCGGAACAGCAATCCGGCCGAGGTGAAATGGGAGGAAGTGTGGGAGCGGCTGACCGGGAATGTGATGGCAATGTCCGGCCTGTTCTTCATCGTGTTCCTGTTCTCGATTAGCGTGTGCAGCTTCTTCACCTTCGACTACAGCATGGCGGTCGAGAACAATTACGGCGCGATTCTGCAGGCTCCGAGCCTCGCCTATCCGTTCGGAACGGACAACTTCGGGCGGTGCCTGTTCTCGCGCATCATATTCGGCGCCCGCATCTCGCTCATCGTCGGCTTCCTGTCGACGGCGATACCGGTTGTCATCGGCGGAACGCTCGGCGCCATCTCCGGATATTACGGCCGGCGGACCGACAACATCATCATGCGGTTGCTTGACATTCTGTACGCGATTCCGGGAATCTTGCTGGCCATTGCCATCATCGCCGCATTCGGCGCCAACACGGTCAATCTTATCCTGGCGCTCAGCATCGGGTCGATTCCGACCTACGCGCGAACGATGCGGGCCAACGTTCTGCAGGTGTCGACCTACGAATACGTCGAAGCGGCGCGGGCGTTCGGCTCCAGCCATGCCGCCATCATATTTAAGCATATCGTGCCGAACTCGCTGGCGCCGATGATTGTCAAATCGACGCTCACGATCGGCGGCGCCGTCATCTCCACGAGCAGCTTAAGCTATCTTGGACTCGGCGTAGAGCCGCATATCCCCGAGTGGGGCAATATTTTGAAGTTGGGAAGCGCCTATCTTGAATCCCATTCCTATCTCGCGATTTACCCCGGCCTGGCAATTATCGCCTTGGTCCTGTCCTTCAACTTTTTGGGAGTCGGGTTGCGGGACGCGCTCGATCCGAAGATGGGATGACGATACACATACTTCATACCCAGGAGGAATCATCATGAAGAAAAGGTCATTATGCATTGTCATGCTCGCGATCGCCCTCGCGGTGACCGGATGCACGGTGAACACCAAGTCCAACACGGAAGGCCAGAACAACCCCGCCGCGGATGGGGACAGCAAGCCGGCTGCGGAAGGCGCCGTCGAGATCGAGCTGCTCGAGATGAGCTCGGGGCAGGACGATATCAACATCATCCGGGATCAGCTGACGAAGAACGGCTTCAACGTGAAGCTCAACCTTCAGCCCGACTACGGCAGCTTCAAGGCCCAGGAGGAGGCCGGCAACTTCGACATCTCGCTCTCCGGCTGGACAACGGTGACAGGCAATCCGGACTATGCGGTCCGTTCCCTGTTCAAATCGGGCGGCGACTACAGCATCCTCTCCGATCCGGAGATTGACGAGCTGATCGAGAAGGCCGCTTCCGAGACGCCGGATCAATATGTGGACACCTACAAACAATTCGAGCAGAAGCTGGTCTTCGATAAAGCTTATATTGCGCCGCTTTACATTTCCGTCAAGAGCCAAGCGTTCAATAAAGAGGTGCTGAACGAGAAGTCGGTGCGGCTGTCCAAGTCCCGCTCCTTCGCCTGGGAGGATGTCGACTTCAACGATACGTCCAAGCGGGACACCGAGCCGCTGCTGCTGACGCAGACGAACCCGACCTTGACGTCGCTCGACCCGATCAAAGGGAATGACGGCTCGATCAACATGATCAATACGAATATGTAAGTCCGGCTCATCAATCTGACCGATGACGACAAAATCACGGCGGACGGCTCCCTGTCCCGCGCATACAGCATCGCCGGAGGCAATTCAGAATATTATTTCATCCTGCGCGACGATATCAACTTCGCCATAGTAACCGACAAAAAGGCGGGCGATTCCGGCGAGCGCGTCGGCGCCGACGATGTCGTCTTCACCCTGAACCGCGCCAAGGACAAAAACTCGGTGCCGGATCACCGCACGTACAGCCTTCACGAGCATATCAAAAAGGTCGAAATCGTCACGACCGTGAACGCGCTGGAGCAAGTGAAGGTGTCAGGCGGCAGCGAGACGGTGAAGGAAGCGCTGGAGAAAGGGCTGGATACGAAAATATCGGCTCTCGTCGCGGATAAAAATGAGGCCAACAATAAAGAAGGCAAATATCAGGTCATCAAGCTGACGACGACGGAGCCGTTCCCTCAGGTGCTCAATTATTTGGCGCACCAATCGGCGGGCATCGTGTCGAAGAAGCAGGTCGAGAGCATCAACACGTATGATGTCGCCTCCTTCGATGTCAACAAGGATATTCCTTACGGCGATCAGAACACGGTTACCGAAGGCAGCAAATACAACAATACGCTGTATGCAAGCGGACCGTATATTTTGCTGTACAAAAATGATTATGAAGCCAAATTCCAGAAAAACCCTGCCTACATGAAGGGCACCGGCCATGAGCCGAACATATCCAATGTGACGCTGCGCTTCATCAAGGATACGGACAGCGCCCTCGCGGCATTGCGCAGCGGCGAAGTTCACGTCAACTACGGGGTGCCGGACACGAAGTTCGATGTCGTGAAGAGCGACAGCAAGCTGAGCCTGCAGACGATTCAGAGCAATGCCGTCTCCTATCTGCTGTTCAATACGAAAAACCGCGACGTCGCGAAGAGCGAGGATTTGCGCAAAGCCGTACTGTACTCGATTAACCAGGACGAGATTCTGCAGTTCTACAATAATAATAAGTACAAAGCGGCTTCGACCGTCAGCCCGATCGTGCAGACCGGCAACGAGCTGAAAGCCGATCCGGCCAAGGTAAAGGAATATTTGGACAAATATAGAGCCTCCGCAAAATAAGGATCGCGAAGGTCCCGGGCATTCTCCATGCGAGCGCCCGGGACCTTGCATGTCCCCCGGTCATGTCTGCCGCGAGGCGAACCTGTCGTAGAAGCTCGCTATCATCCAGAACCGCACCGCTTCAGGCACGAGCCCGTAAAAATCGGCATGCGCCCCTGTCCAGCCGCCCGCTATGTTCTGCGTTTATAACCGTCACGCGAACGGTATTGCTGAGGGGCTCGAGCAGGATAGCGGGCGGGAAAGGAAAACATATGCACCAGCTTCGTAAAAGGGATAACCGCAAACAGCAGAAACGCCGCAATCACATGAACTTGAAACAGAAGCGGAACGTCCCGCATCAATTGGTAACGGGGCTGGAACGCCAGCAGGCTGCGAAACCAGGGTCCGATGGTGGTGCGGTATTCATAAGCGGTCACGGTGATATTGTACACGAGCGTCATATACGTTCCCATGGCGGCGATAACGAGAACGAGAATGACTGAAAAATAATCGGCGAACGAAGAGTGAACACTCACCCGGCGGTTCGCCAGCTTCCGGATCAGCAGGATAACCAATCCGGCCACAACCATGAGTCCGGCTATGCCTCCGCCGGCAATGGCAAAGAAATGGTACAGTTCGTCCGTGACACCCAAGGCCTCGTATACACCGCGCGGTATCATAACTCCCATGATATGTCCGATGAAGGCGAACACGATGCCATAGTGAAACAAAGGCGAACCGATTCTTAGCGCTTTTTTCTCAAACAGTTCCGTAGAGGGAGCTGTCCAGCTGACCTGATGGAACGCGAAGCGGTATAGCAGCCCCACAATCATCACGGTCAGCGTAATATAAGGGAAAACCACCCACCAGAAAATATCGGCCATTGAAGAACCTCCATTCATGTGCACATCTTCATATTGGGCAGGAAGCAGTCTTGTCTTGCGGTTCCGTCCATGCCGTACAGAATAGGAAAAGGAAGCTCATCCAAGTCTGCCTCTTCCCGCTTCCGCTCAAGAAGCGAGACGTCTTCGGCGGAAGGAAGACCAAATACATGGTGAACCAGGAGATCGAACAAGTCCGCATAAGGGTGGCCGGCCGGCAGATGATCGAGCACCCGCTTCGTCGCCACGGCGAGACGGCGCTTCAAGGCTTGGAGATGCGCATTATCCGGACCCGACGCCAGCAGCTCATATAGCGCGGGAAGGTAATCCGCCAGTTCGCCTTCGGCGGGCTCATACCCGGCATCGGCCGCGATGTGCCGAAGAAGAACGAGCGCGGCCCCGCGCCCCCGGCTGTCCCCCCATTCGTGCGCGGTCAGATATAGACCCGTATTTTCCTTCCAGTCAAAGGTCTGCACGTACAGTTCCTGCAGTTCTCTCAACGTAAATTCATCGAAGCGAGCCATTGCCGCGAGAAGCCGATCGCGGAATCCTTCCCATTCCGGTTCCACACGAATGGCAACGGCCAGTTCTTCCCGTTCCTTCAGAAAATCATCCTGCGGGTAGCCCAAGAGCCGCGATACCGCCAACAGAATTAAGCGCTGTTGTTCTTCCACAAGTTACACTCCCTTCCGATAAGGACGTATCACGACGCCCTCCTGCGGCGCAATGCCTTCCAAGCTGCAGGCTCCCTGCTTGTAATGGAGATCGTCGTCCATCTCGCGCCGCCCGGTGGGAATGACGAATCTCTCGCTGTATTTGGCTACGGCGAACAGACGCGCCATCTCTTCGATCTCCTCGACGGACAGTCCCGCCTCTTGTATCAGCCGGCTGAGCTTCAGTTCGTCCATGCCTCCCACTGAGCGATTGCGCATATGCACGCGCATTGCCGTCATCTTGAGCAACACCCGGCGGATAACGTCCGTATCGCCCGCCGACAGCAAGGACGCCAAATACTCCATCGGAATGCGCATTTGATCCACCGCCGGGATGTAGTGGTCGGTCTGCAGGTCTTCCTCCTCAATGTGATTCATGATAGGGCTCAGCGGAGGAACATACCAGACCATCGGCAGCGTCCGGTACTCCGGATGCAGCGGCAGAGCCACCTTCCACTTTATGGCCATTTTGTACACCGGAGACTGCTGCGCGGCCTCAATCCAGGCATCGTTGATGCCGGCCCGGTGCGCTTCCTTAATCACTTCGGGGTCGAAGGGATCAAGGAACACGGAGAGCTGAGCCTCGTACAGATCCTGCGGGTTCTCCACCGAGGCGGCTGATTTCACTTTGTCCGCATCATAAAAGACGACGCCGATATACCGCAGTCTGCCGACACATGTCTCAGAACAAATCGTGGCCAGACCGGCCTCCGTCCGCGGATAGCAAAAATTGCACTTCTCGGCTTTGTGAGAGTTCCAGTTATAATGCACTTTATGGTACGGACACCCGTTCATGCAGAACCGCCAACCGCGGCAAGCCTCTTGGTCCACCAGCACGATGCCGTCTTCTTCGCGCTTGTATAATGCCCCGGACGGACAAGACGCCACGCAGGACGGATTGAGACAATGCTCGCAAATGCGCGGAAGGTACATCATGAACGTTTTCTCGTACTCCATGGCGATATGCTCCTGAAGCTTCCGCACGTTAGGATCCATGGGAACGATCTCGCTTCCGCCCGCCAAATCGTCGTTCCAGTTGGGCCCCCACTCCGGCTTGTCCATGAACTCGCCGGTAATCATTGATTTCGGCCGGGCGACCGGAACATGATTTCGCCGGGGACTGTGAATCAAGTTATCGAAATCGTACGTCCACGGTTCATAGTAATCGTCCAGCGTAGCCATATCCGGGTTATAGAAAATGCTTGCCAGCTTGGCGATCGGTCCGCCCGCCCGGAGGGTCAGCTTGCCGTTTTTCAGCACCCATCCGCCTTTATAGCGGTTGGTGTTTTCCCACTCCGTGGGGTAACCGGGCCCCGGCCGCGTTTCCACATTGTTATACCAGACATACTCCATACCGGGCCGATTGGTCCACGTATTTTTGCAGGTGACCGAGCAGGTATGGCAGCCGATGCATTTATCCAAATGCATCACCATGGCAACTTGCGCTTTAATCCTCAAGCCAGTCAACCTCCTTGAGCGGTCTGATAATGGTGATCGTGTCTCGCTGGTTGCCTGTCGGACCGTAATAATTGAACCCATAGCTCAGCTGGGAATATCCTCCGATCATATGGGTGGGCTTTACCGTCACGCGGGTGACGCTGTTGTGGGTACCGCCCCGTTGCTTATTGATGGCTGTCCCCGGCACGCCCATGGTACGGTCCTGGGCATGGTACATGTACACGATGCCCTGAGGGATACGGTAGGTCGTGACCGCCCTGGCGACGACGGCGCCGTTCCGGTTATATATTTCAATCCAGTCGTTATCTTTGATCCCGATGGACGCCGCATCCTTTTCGTTGAGCCACACGACCTGCCAGCCCCGGAAAAGCGTCACCATCTGCGTGCTTTCGGTGAACATCGTATGGATCCCCCACTTCTGGTGAGGGGTCAAATAGCGGATAGTAAGGGACTTCCCGTCGTTCGGTACTTCCTTTTCTCCCTCCAGAAAAGGAATGTGAGCGAGCGGCGGCAAATAAAGCGGCAGCCCTTCCCCGAAGTCGAGCATCATCTCGTGATCCAGATAAAAGCTCTGCCGGCCGGTCAAGGTCCGCCACGGAACGCGGTATTCCGTATTCAAGGTAAAGGGAGAATACCGCCTGTTGTCCTTCTCCAATCCGCTCCAGACGGGAGCCGAAATAGCCGTCCGCGGCTGCGCGGTGATGTCCGCAAGGGAAAAGGCGTCCTCCTCCCTCGGCTCCGCGATCCCCGCGAGCTTCTTTCCGGTTTTGGCCTCCAAGGAACGCCACCCTTCGACGGCCCGCTTGCCGTTGGTTGCCCCGGACATCAGCAGTATCGCTTCGATGGCCTGTTTGTCCGTGTACAAATCCGGATGCCCCTTGCCTATCCCTTCCCTGCGGGAAATGCCTAGCCGCTCCGCCAGTTCCTCATACACTCGCTCCCCGGGAATCGTTACCCCTTTGGAGCCGTATCCGCTTTTGACGTTAGGGCCGATCGTCGTCATTTTCCGGAAGACATTCGGATAATCCCGTTTAACAATTTGGAACGCCGGCATCGTTTTGCCGGGTACCGCTTCCGTCTCTCCTTTCCGCCAATCCCGTATTTTACCGTAGGCCTGAGCGATTTCTTGCGGCGTATCATGGGCCAGAGGAGACATGACGACATCCTCGCAGGCAGGCAAATGTTGTTCCGCCAGCTCCGAGAAAACTTTGGCGATTTCCCGGAACGCGTCCCAGTCGCTTTTGGCTTGCCAGGGCGGCGTAATCGCGGGATTGAACGGGTGAACATACGGATGCATGTCCGTGCTGCTCAAATCAAACTTCTCGTACCATGTCGCCGCAGGCAGCACGATATCCGAGAAAAGCCCCGAGCTGGTCATCCGGAAATCGATGCTGACGAACAAGTCCGTCTTTCCTTCCGGGGGCACATCGTTCGTATGGACATCTTGCGGCCGCCAGGAATTCCGAGTGTCCGTCAGCACTTGGTGTTCCGAGCCCATCAAGTGCTTGGCAAAATATTCATGTCCTTTCCCGCTGTCGCCCAGCAGGTTGGAACGCCAATTGAAGAATACCCGCGGGAAGTTGCGGGGATCTTCGGGATGCTCGATGGACCATTGGATCTCCCCGGCGGCCGCTTGCCTGGCGATGTATTGAGCCGCCTCCTGATCCGTGGCCAGGCCCTTCTCCCTCGCTTCCCGCACCAAGTCAATCGAGTTCTGGGAGAACTGGGGAAAGGACGGAAGCCAGCCGAGCCGGACAGCCAGCGCGTTGACATCGGCCGGATGCATCTTGCTATAGCGTCCGCCCCATGGCGTTGCCTGCTCCTTGTTCACCTGCGCTTCGTAACGGAACTGCTCCGTCGCAAAATAAAAGAAGGAAGTGCCGTTCTGCAAGCGGGACGGCTTCGTCCAGTCGTTCGCAAAGGCGACTTGCTGCCAGCCTTCCAACGGGCGCACCTTCTCCTGGCCGACATAGTGAGCCCAGCCCCCGCCGTTAACGCCCTGGGAACCGGTCAGCAGCACCAAGTTCAGAATGCAGCGGTAAATCTGATCGCTGTGGTACCAGTGGTTCGTCCCCCCGCCCATGGCGATCATGGATTTGCCGCCGGTTTTCGCCGCGTTGTCCGCAAATTCCCGCGCCACTTGGATGACGCGGGATTTTTTCACGCCCGTAATTTCTTCCTGCCAAGCCGGCGTATACGGCTTCGGATCGTCATAATCCGCCGGATAATCGCCGGGGAGGTTCCGGTTGACGCCCGCATGCGCCATCATGAGATCGAACACGGTCGCGACCTTGAGGATTTCTCCATCCGGCCCGTTCAGGTGCTTCACCGGAACGCCGCGGCGCACGGTCTGCCCTTCTTTTTCCGCAAAATAAGGAAAGTCGACCAACAGCGTTTCATCTGCGTCATGAAGAAAGGTCAACTGCGGGTCTACAGCCTTGCCATCTTCACGCTCCAAATCCAAATTCCATCTGCTCCCCTGATCCCAGCGAAACCCTTGGCTTCCGTTCGGAATAAAGGGCGTTCCGGCTGCAGCGTCCCATATCACGGTTTTCCACTCCGCCAATTCTTCGGCGCGGCCCAAATCGGAGGCGCGCAGAAAACGGTCGGATCGGACGAGACGCTCATCCTCTTTGAGAAGGACGAGGAATGGAAGATCGGTAAATGTCTTGACATACTGCTGGAAATACGGGATTTCCCGCTCGGCGTAGAACTCCTTCAAAATGACGTGAGTCATGGCCATAGCAAGCGCTCCATCCGTGCCGGCGCGGGCCGGCAGCCAAATATTCGCAAATTTCTCATATTCCGCGTAGTCGGGGCTGACGCCCACCACTTTTGTTCCGTTATAGCGGGCCTCGACCATAAAGTGCGCATCCGGCGTCCGCGTCTGCGGCAGATTGGTTCCCCATATGATGAAATATTTCGTGTTATACCAATCTCCGCTTTCCGGGACATCCGTCTGCTCCCCCCAGATCTGCGGGGATGCCGGCGGCAGGTCGGCGTACCAATCGTAAAAACTGAGAATCGTGCCTCCGATCAGGGACAAGAACCGGGTGCCGGCCGCATAGCTAACCATGGACATGGCAGGGATCGGACTAAAACCAACGATCCGGTCGGGACCATAGGTTTTGATCGTATGAATGACCGCTGCCGCGATCATTCGAGTCGCATCGTCCCAGTCCGCCCGGACGAATCCTCCTTTGCCTCTGCCGTCTACGTAGCGCCGGCGCTTGTCCGGATCGCCGACAATGTTGGCCCACGCCGCCACGGGATTATGGCCAAGGGCGAGCTCCGCCTTCCACATTTCCAGAAGATCGCTACGGATATAGGGGTACTTCACCCTGGTCGGGCTGTATGTATACCAGGAGAAGCTGGCTCCGCGAGGACATCCCCGAGGTTCGTACTCTGGAAAATCCGGGCCGGTGGTCGGGTAATCCGTCTGCTGGGTTTCCCAAGTGATGATGCCGTCTTTCACAAAGATTTTCCAGCTGCAGGAACCCGTGCAATTCACGCCGTGGGTGGATCGGACCACCTTATCGTGCTGCCATCGGCCGCGGTATAGGTCCTCCCATTCCCGGGGTCGGGGACTTTCCTCGGTCCAATCCTGATTGATTCGCCCTCCCCGCTTTAAGTGCTTTAGAGATTGAAACAATTTGTTTTTGTTGCCGCCCATTGTTCTCACCCTTCCTTACAAATCATTCCCTATGGGGTTAAAGCGCTCCCCCACTAACCGACTGCTCCCTTCGCCTTCCTCCAGTTCTTCCTCGAACAACTTCCATTCCGGCACGTTGCAGGCGGCCAGGATCAGTCTCTGGAGCCGGTTGAAATCCCTGATTTGTCCAATCTTGTCCGCCGTTTCGTCCGGGACCGTTCCGAAACGGATCGACAAGAGCGCGAGCAGATCTGCCCTATCCTGCTGGAGGAAGGCCTCTTCCTGGTAGAGCTCCATAACGTCTCTCCTTTCGCCTACTCAAGTCTTGATCAATGAAGCCGCCTTGCAGCACCAAGAAGGTCACAGCAGATCGAAGCGACAACTAGGGCTTCATCCGAATGAAATAGTCATCCATAAGAGACTTCCGGATGGCATCGCCCGAACCGCGGAAAAATTCGGTGATCCCCGGATTCTCCTCCTGGATCTCTTCCCAAGTAAAAAAACGTTCGGCCTTTCGCGCTAAATTCTCGCCGAAGCGAAGCGTAACGGTGGCGCCTTCCGGCGCATGAATGATCCCCGCTCTTACGTCGTAAGGATGAATATGCTTCTCCCGCAGCACCGAGATCAGCAAACGGTAAAGTTCCTTATGGCCTGCAATCAATAGCATTTCCGGATAAAAGTCAGGGTTAGCTTGTTTTTTCATATGAATTCCCCGACTCTTCGATTTCCGCTTCAATCATTCGCTCTTCGTCCCGATTATGCAGCATATCGATGTGAATCAGCGCAGAGAAGCGCAGCCACGCCTCGCGGATGGCCCCCTCCTCAGCCAACAACGCCTTGATTTCCTCAACAAGATACCTCATCAGATTGTGATCCCTCGTCAGCATGAGGACCGCATCACGTAAATGGGGCTTCCTTTCTACCGCCTCTTTGTAGAGTCCCTCCTCCTCGCTTTGCGCATGCTGCAGGGTTCGGGATTCCCAATGCTCGACAATGAGATAGGCCAGTTCAAGCGCCTCGTCCGTCTTGCCTGCTTTTATACAGCTCTCGAGAAGTTCGGTCAGTTCCTTCGCTTCTTCCAAGGCCGCCTCATGAATCGCGGAATGGCTGTCTACATGTTTTAGGGCAGGGCCTGTCAACCCTTTTTTCATGGCTGTTCGCCTCCTTTAAAGTGTGAATCCCGGTGCAAGGAATCCGTATACTTAATCCTGCCGAGGCGGGGGTTCCGCTTCGACGGGCGTCCAGTTTTCCATTTTGGCTTGAAACGACATCCAAAAGACAAGGATCAGGCTGGCCAATGCCGACTCGGAAAGCGCCATAAAGCCGATGGAATAATGGCCTGTCCAACCGTACAAAAGGGTCAGAATCAAGGGAGGGAAGAATCCCCCGAGTCCGCCGGCGGCGGATACGATGCCGTTAACAATCCCTGCCTGCCCGGCAAAATGGAGAGGAACCAGCTTAAATACGGCTCCGTTACCGACGCCGGCACAGGCGGCGACCGTCAAGCAGCCTAAAGTAAACAACGGCATATTCAGGCTAAAGGAAAGCAGGATCCCGGACAGGGTCAACCCTGTAAAGACGAGCTTGAGCACGAGAAACGGGTTGAATTTGTCGGACAAATATCCGCCAACCGGCCTTATCAGCGTGGCCAGTACGATAAACCCCGCCGTGCGGAGGCCTGCGTCGACTTTGGCCAAGTGAAAATGGGAAACAAAGAAACTAGGCAAATAGATCGTGAATGCGACAAAAGATCCGAATGTGATGAAATAGAACAGGCTTAGAAACCACAGCTTTTCGTTCTTATAGACATGTCTAAACTGTTCTCTCCAAGAATTGCGGACCTTCGGTTCATGGCGGTCTCCCAACAACAAATTCAATACGGCAAAACCGAGTATCAGCAAGAGATACGACTGGACCGCTCCTCTCCACCCAAACGCATTCGCCAGCAAGGGTGCGCCAAAGGTCGTAATCGCCGTTCCCATATTCCCGATGCCGTAAATGCCGTTGATCGTACCGTGCTTTTCTGCGGGATAATACTTCGGCAAAGAGGTTACCCCGATGGAGAAGGTTGCCCCCGCAATTCCGAGAAAAAAGCCGCTGAGGATCAAATCCAGAAATGTCCGGGCTATCGAGAGATAAGCAACGGGAATGAGCAGAGCCGCAAAACTCAGCGCAAACAAAAAGCGGGCTCCGAACCGGTTGGCCAGAAAACCCGCCGGGATACGCAGCACGGAACCTAAGATGACGGGTACGGCCGATACCCATGCCGATTGTCCTGCCGTAAGAGGAATATCTGCTGCGATGTACGACAATAAAGACGAAATCAATACCCACACCATGAACGAGACGATTAGGCTCGTGGTTTGCAGAGGAAGCTGGATTTTGGAGATCAATGTGTTCATTTTTGTTGTTTCACTCCTGCTTATTTAGAGAAAAAGGCGATTCCTATATTACTTAATGTATCCTTTCCATTGGATAAATAAACTTCTAATGGAACTTTCTCAGATTAAAAAAGGAGCGTCCCTCGTCATTTTCAATGACTTTTGAGACACCCCATACTCTTCCGGGAACCATAGGGCCGTTCCCTGATATGTGAACCGACTTCGAAACGTCTTCGGCGACGCGGATTCGGCATGATCAGATAAACAAATTCACTCTTCCATCCGCCGCATCGCCCAGATAGGCGGCCACTCCGCCATATTCGACGCCATCCATCAGCTCCTCCTGCCGCAGGCCGAGCAGATCCATGGTCATCGTGCAGGCCACCAGCTTCACCCCTTGCTCCTGCGCCAGCTCGATAAGCTGAGGCAGCGTCAGCGCGTGGTGCTTGTTCATGACATGCCGGATCATCTTCGGACCCATGCCCAAAAAGTTCATTTTGGACAATCCCAGCTTGTTCGCGCCCCTCGGCATGAGAAAGCCAAAAGCTTTTTCGAGCCATCCCTTCTTTACCTGAACGGCCTCATCCCGCCGCAGGGCATTCAGCCCCCAAAACGTAAAGAAGATCGTCACTTCATGCTCATAGGCCGCCGCGCCGTTCGCGATGATGAACGCGGCCATCGCCTTGTCCATTTCTCCGCTGAACAACACAATCGTGGTCTTCGGTGGCGATTGATTCACCCGCTCCCCCCTTTCCATTTCTTCGCAGGCAAAGGCTGCGACATATGCCAAGCCGGAGCGATTGGCAGGCACCGCTGCGCCCGTCTTCGGACCGGCTACTTTTTCCGCACATAAAATTTGTAGACGCCCTGTTCCTCTTCCTGACCAACCATCTCATGGTTCGTCTTTTTGACCCATGCCTGGAAATCGTTCAGCGACCCTTTATCGGTCGAGATGACCGCCATCACCTGTCCGCTTTCCAGCGCCTCGAGCGCTTTCTTCGCTTGCACGATCGGCATCGGACATGCCATTCCGCTCGTATCCACCACAGTCGTGACCTTCATCATGTTCCACCTCTCCAATCGATGTTCTTTGCTTACTCCACTTCTCCCGCCCAGTCATTCATGCCGCCGGACAGATTGTGCAGCCGGGTATAGCCAACCGCAGCTAAATATTGGCACGCTCTCGCGCTTCTGCCGCCGGCTTGGCACACGACAATCCATGCCTGCGCCGGATCGAGCTCGCCGCTCCGCTCCGGCAATTCACTCTGAGGGACATTCACCGCACCCGGGATATGTCCGTCCGCATATTCCTCCGGCTCGCGGACATCCACGCACCGGGCCTTCGCCGCGTTCAGCATCTGCTCCGCCTCGCCGGGAAGCATTTCCTTCCAAGACATTTCAGTACACCTCCATCTTTCTATACATATACCTGTATAGGTATATGAACAGTATAATAAGATCACTTCCGCTCGTCAAGCGACAAGGCTCCTCTTGTGTTGTTCTTCTGTGATAATGTCACCCTATAACTGTTCTGATAATGATATGCTCCCATCATCGTAGACAGTAGAAAAAACAAAAACCATTAGTGTTTTGACGAGATGGATTTCCAAGTATACTAATGGGATAGAAATGAAACCTACTCGTAAAGGAAAAGGACAATCCCAAATGAACAAAGGACGTAAAACCACTTTTGAAGAACGTATTGAAATCGCGTAATATACGATCGCGAATGACTTAGATTATCAGAAAGCCATCGAGAAATATGATGTTTCTTATCAACAGATGTACGCATGGGTTCGTAAATATAAATCTGGCGGTGAGGAAGCCCTCAAGGACCATCGCGGTCGTAATAAGCCTGTAGAAAAGTTAGATGATCATGAACGATTTAAGCTTCGGATCAAAGAACTGGAAGCACGAAATGAGTATTTAGAAATGGAGAACGCCCTCGCAAAAAAGTTGGCAGAGATCAGGCCTGAGATGGAAACCATCCACCAGAGAACTTGAAATTCTTTCGCTGCCAAGGAAGTGAAACTTCGCTATGACAAGCGGAAGGGGGTACTTGGCTATCGTCAGATCCGTACACAATTGAATCGAAAACTTAAAAAGAATTACAACAAAAAGCGTTATTATCGAATCATGCGTGCTCTTGGATTGAAGGCTGTGATTCGTAAGAAACGGCCAAACGACGTGAAAGCTTCCGAAATACATGTGGCTGAAAATGTGATGAGCCGTGAGTTTCAAGCGGATTCTCCTAATTCGAAGTGGTGTACGGACGTCACAGAATTGAAGTACGGGAACGGTCGTAAAGCCTATCTGAGCGCTATTGTTGATGTATACGATAACTCCATAGTTTCATGGGTGTTAAGCCACTCCAACAATAATAAACTCGTCATGGATACAGTGAAGAAGGCTTACAGGAGTGAACCCGGGAGTGACTCCACTTCTCCATAGTGACAGAGGTTTTCAATATACTTCGTATCATACAATCGACTTCAGATGAAATACGGATTTATTAAAAGTATGTCTCGTGTGGGCCGATGCCTGGATAACCAACCAATTGAACGATTTTGGGGTACATTTGGCAGAAAGCTTTTATCCGACGAAACACGATACCTATGAAGATGTCCTCAAAGACGTAAGAAATTATATTCGTTACTACAACAATTACCGCTATACAGAGCGTTTAAATGGCTTGTCACCCAACGAATATCGACGAGTTGTATAACGATAAGAAAAGAAAATAAACCCCTCAGCTCTGTTAATTGAACTGAGGGAAAGTAAACTATTTTTTTGTTTTTTACACTGTCTACTTGACAGGGGGCACTTCATGAAAACGTAGGTCTTTGTCCAACCGGCAGAACAGCTCCTTTTTCTTTGTAGCTCTGAAATGGTGGTTCTCCTACTTCCCCTTTTAACCTACGAATGAAGCAATTACGGAGCTGTTTTCACGTTCATTATAACTCTCCTTGTAAGAACAATTTCAATAGAATCTCCTAATATATGGTTGATATTTACCTAAGCGAATGATAAGATAATCACAGTTTACAATGGTAAATTATCCTATTTATTTGCCGTTGTCTACAATATAATCATTTAAAAGGAGGTTACTTCTATGATTCTACAGAACAAAAAATTTAAGTTTTTTAGTTGTTTCATGATGGTATTTTGCATGATGTTTGTTTTGGCAGTACCTGCATTTGCAGCTGAAGGAGCTTTGGAAGGGAGATATGAGTTCACATCCCAAAAAGAAATTTACTATGAAAAATATGCCTCCAACACTCCGCACGTGAATGTTTGGACTACTCCAATTACCAAATCTGAAGCAAACCTGCTCATCTCTCTCGAGAAAAAGAAGGGGTCCTTATGGATAACGGTTGCCTCTAGCTGGAACTCAGGGACATATTGGGATGAGTGTTTGTTGAAGCCTACACATAATAAAGGACCTGGCTGGTACAGAGTTGTCATTAAGTCTGCTGCCGGTAAAGGAACTAGAAACATTGGTAACTATACCGTAAAAGATTGGAACAACGGGATTTACTAGATATACTTAGGTGAACTGTGACCTGAGAGATGGACACTTTAAAAAAGCGCCCTCTCTCGGTTTTTTTGCGTTTATAATTGAATTTATTTATAGAGAACGGAGTATGAGCATGGGGTATAACGAGTCACAGATCAAAAAACTTGAAGAAATCCAAATGTAAAGCGTGTATCAGAGACGAGTATATCTTTCACTCCAGTCTTTAAGCTTGCTGCTGTTAAAGCCTACAAAGCTGGAAAAACTCCAAGGGAGATTTTTCTTGAGGCGGGCTTTGACCTAGAGATGTTTAGTCCACATAAACCAAAGGAGAGCTTGAAGCGTTGGAGAGCTATTTATGCCGCTCATGGCGAAGCAGGTCTTCTTGAGGAACGGCGAGGCAAAGGCAGCTGTGGAAGACCCTCCAGTAAGGAGCTTTCAGTCGAGGAGAAATTAAGACGTGCTGGGGCCAAGATCAAGCTTCTGGAGGTGGAGAATGAGTTTCTAAAAAAGCTGAAGGCACTAAGCTATTAACCCCATTCATTAATGCTTCATAAATCTACTCGGGCTTCTGTAATTAGTCCCAATGTTTCATCTACTTCTTTTACCTGCTTCGCGATTTGTTTTCTTCCCCATTTGATTTTGATGCAAAAAAGGCTCATTCCTCCTCATGATTCAAACTGGAATAAGCCCTTGAAAGTTTATCAAGCGTGTTTGTCAAATTTTTAGTCTTTGGTTTGTTGGTAGTCTTGTATATGATAAGTAGCCACCTAAGATTCATGTACTTCTAGCCAAATGTTATTATCATTCTCATCTAATACTGCTTCAATGTTATCATTGTCGAAAACAACGATATAACCTCGTGGGATCGCTAACGCCTTAAGCAATGAAGGTCGTAGGTTTAACAATTGATAGATATAATATGCCACTAGTTCGGGATTCTCATCTTCTCCTTCTACAGGTCCAAGGTACCATCCTGAATCCCCTTCATTGTAATTCTTAGAGCGCTCTAAGTATACTCTTTCAAAGTCGATTGCTCCCTTAGGCATAATTATTTTATCTTGGAACAATGATGCTTCACCATCTAGATTTAATTTTTGGAGTACATGGTTCTGAGATAGCTGTACCGACAAAGATACTGATAGATCCTTACTCGTTTCAGTAAAGGGATTCGTATCATAATTAGGAGCTAATATCTCTAGAAGTTTATTTTGTTCAATTAATGTAAAAATCGTCCAACCAACTTGTATTTTCATTCCATTATATATCTGATTACTGCCGTTTGTTTCCTTTATTAATTCTAAAAGCCATTCTGCTTGCGCTGATAAAAATTCCTCACAGTTAGCGACAATCTTCCTATTACCTATAACTTTTTTATATTGTCTCATTTTTTGTTAAGCCTCTTCTCTAGAGCTTCTACAATTGCCTCTTTTGCTTTTTTCTCAGCGTTAAGCATCTTCTCTCTGATCTCATCCGGTACAGGTCCAAGTTTAGAATGACCTTGCCACTCTGACCATGTTTTTGCTCCCTTGCGAGTCGCTTCCAAATCTCTTGAATTCTCCTCCAGGATTCCCGACGTTACTAAATCCTGGTGAATTTGTGAACAATTTTGTTTCTTTATCAATCGGCACACTATTCTTTACATATCCTTCAAAAGTCCTTTCTGCAGATTGTGGTTTACCCTCTAGACTCAAGACCTTTCCCAGCCCCTACAGACGCCTGGCTAGAGCCTCCGCCTCCCCCTGTAGGGGCCTTCATTATCGGTCTTGCGCCTGCTCCACAATTATGCGTCCATATTTCCAGCTCTGTTACGAAATAATTATGTACTCCTTCGACACGAAAGTTATACACGGTGGTGATGCCATTCTTAATCTCGATACGGTCGATCGGATAGAGCTTGCCTTCGGGATTTTGAAGGAGGTCACCTGCCTTAAGGTGTCTTGCCTCTGTCCAGCCTCGGCCAGGAACCCAGAACGGATGCTCTTCCATCGTCGTTATCGTTATTCCTTTGACCGTAATTTGATACGTTTCGTTTGCTTGTCTCTGGAACAATTCAACAACCGTATTATATCCTGTTTTTGTCTGTTCGTTCATCCTTTTGAGGTTTTGTAATAATTACCTATTCAGTGGGATTTCAAATTACATGGGAAAAATGGCTGCCATGCAGGTTGGAACCAACAGACCAAAACGGCGTCAATCAATAGCGTGCCTGTGCCGGGAGAGTTGATCGGCGGCAGCGCATCTATGCCCTTGTCCGGGTGGTTGCAGAGGCGGCTGGAGTTAAAGTCAAGTGGGTTGGAGAGGAACGCATGGTTGTCATTTATATGAAAAGTAATGCCCCGCCTTTAAAAGAATGGCGGAGCATTATAAGAAGGCCTTAACTGCCGCAATTATTGCTGCACTTGCGCCTATTATAGCAATAACTGTTGTTGTGTTGAATCTACCTTGTTCGGTTTTTTTATCGAACTCCTCCTTGGTAACCAAAGTATCCAATTTAGAGTTGATTGCTTGGAGGGTATTATTTTGTCTGCGTTTCAGGATCGCTTGGTGATCGAACTGCGCCTTCTTGGCATTCAGACGATGGAAGAGGCTAACGCGGCTCTGCCCGGCTTGTTGCAGAAGCACAATCACAAATTTGCTATAGAGCCTAAAATGACCGATTCGGCTTACCTGAAGCTTGATCCGTCTATCGATTTAAATCATGTGTTCACGCTTCGCAATTATCGGCAACTCGGGACCGGAAACACCCTCTCGTACAACGGAAAGTGCTATACCCTTGCCCAGCCTGCTTCCCTTCGTCTAGATGCAAAAACGACGGTTGAAGTGCGGGAGACGTTAACAGGGGACGTATTATTGTGGCACCAAGGCCAGCCCTGGGCACGGAAAGAAACTCAGAAGCCACAGCGCAAGAAGTCCTGATCAAAAAAGGCGAGTTCTGCGTCCCCACGCAAACCCGCCCAGAATCATCCGTGGAAAACCACGTATGATACCACTAAAAATAAGCGTACCACAAAAAACAGTTCGTTCCAAGATGCAATGTATTCACAACATAATAGCTATGCAGAGGTCACCTGGTAAGGCTGACCACTGATCACACAAGTGACATTTTCATAACACAGTTAAAGTGACATTTTCACAGACGATTGACAGTGACAGGGATTTTTCCGAGATTAACGATGCTCGCTCTCCTGTCCGCTCAGAATGCGAAGCGCATGCGGCAGTTGATCGATAATCGCCATCAAATTCTCGTATGCGCCCCGCGGACTGCCCGGCAGATTCACGATAAGCGTACCGTTGCGGATACCGCAAACCCCGCGTGACAGCATCGCCCGGCGCGTCTTGAGCATCGAAGCGGCGCGCATCGCCTCGGCCAATCCGGGGACCGCTCTCCCGATGACTTTCATCGTAGCCTCCGGCGTGACATCGCGCGGAGCCAGCCCGGTCCCTCCCGTCGTAATGATGAGGTCCGCGTGATGATCATCGGCCAGCTCGATAAGCGACGCGGCGATGTCATTCAATTCATCGGGAACGATCCGGTAATCGATAATGTCTCCTTGCAGCTCTTCTTCCACCAGTTCACGAATAACCTGCGCGCTCGTATCTTTTCGTTCGCCGCGCGACCCTTTATCGCTTGCGGTCAGTATCGCGACTCGCCAACGCATGCCAATCCCACCTCTTCACAACATATCCGGGCGCCAGCCTGTCCCGCTGCGCAACCCGACGCCATATTTTATTGTCCCTTAACCTTACTCCCGTGTTCGTTTCCCTCTCCCTGTCAGCAGGAGCATCATGAAGGAGACGAGGATCATCGAGACGGTCCAAGCCCACGCCATCGTCATATGGCCCGAATCGACGGCGACATAGATGGCGGTCGGCACCGTCTGCGTCTTGCCGGGGATATTGCCGGCAATCATTAAGGTTGCTCCGAACTCGCCGAGCCCGCGGGCGAATCCCAGAATATAGGCGGTCAAGACCGACGGAGCCGACAGCGGCAGCAAAATATAGCGGAACATCTGCCATTCGCTTGCCCCGAGCGAGCGTCCCGCCTCCACCAATTGCTTGTCTACCGAAGCAAAGCCCGTCTTCATCGTCTGATAGATAAGAGGGAAGGAGACGACAAAGGAAGCGATGACTGCCGCCCCCCATGAAAAAATGATCGGCGCAGACAGCAGCCACTCCGCCAGCGAACCAATCCAGCTCTTCCTCCCCAGCAGCATCAATAAAATAAAGCCCACTACCGTAGGCGGAAGCACAAGCGGAAGCATAATCACCGTCTCGACCAATACTTTGCCTTTGAATTGAACGCGGGACATCCGCCATGTCAGCAGGACTCCGCACACGGTAGCCAACACGCTGGAGCACACCGCCACACGCAGGGACAGCCAGACAGGAGGCCAGAATTGTCCCCAATCGATTCCGAGGCTGCTCATGAAGAAGGCGGGATAGAGAATCCGTATTTCTCGAAGATGTTCAAGGCCTCTTCTGTCTGCAAATAGCGGTAGAACCGCTCCGCTTCCTCTCTATGCTTCGTTGCCGCCACCATTCCGAGCGGATACTCAATCGGCGTATGCGTCGACGGGTCAATGATATAGGCAATTTTGACATCGGTAGTGGTCATGGCATCCGTCTTATATACCATTCCCGCATCGGCGTTCCCCGTTGCCACATATTGCAGCACCTGCCGCACATCCTTCGCCTGAACCAGCTTCGGCTGCAGCCGATCCCACAATCCGGCATTCGTCAATGCTTCCTTGGCATAGCTGCCGGCGGGCACGCTCTCCGGAATGCCGATCGCCACCGTACGGAGCCCGTCTTGAAGCAAGCCGGCTCCTGACTGGACGACAGTCTTGCTGTCTGAAGGCACGATTACGGCCAGCTCATTCGTCAGCAAGCTTATCTGGTCGTTCGCGTTAACAATCTGCTTGCGAACAAGCTGCTCCATTGGACTCACCGCGGCGGAAAAAAACAAATCCGCAGGAGCCCCTTGCTCCAGCTGCTTTTGCAGCGCCCCCGATCCGCCGAAGTTGAAATGAAGCCGGACTCCGGCATGGGTCGATTCATATAAGGTCTGGATTTCCGACAAGGCGTCTGTTAAGCTTACCGCCGCGGACACGGTCAGCTCCGCCTGTTCCTTCTTCGCATCGCCCGCCGCCATGCCGGTCGATGCCTTATCGGACTCGCTGGCGGCGCCGGGAGCGCATGCGGCGCTCACGAGCATAAGAAGAGCCAGCAACATCGCTGCAGCGGCAAATCGGAATGATTTCATCATCGCAATGCCTCCTTGAAAGTACACAGTCTCATCGCCGCACCGTACGCCGCGCGCTATCCGCCAATCTGCGACATGCGGCGTGACGTCGGCGTATGAGTCGTCTGCTCATCGGCCAATTGCTTAAACATCTCGTGGCTTTCGGGCTTCGTGCCCAGGGCGCGCAAGAAGAGCTGGCGCACCGCCTCGTCATCTCCGATCACATGGCGAACTTGATAATCCTCTGTCCAGGCCAGGCATGGCTTAATATAGCCGTCGGCCGTCAAGCGCAGCCGATTGCAAGAGCGGCAGAAATGCCGGCTTACCGGATGGATGAGCCCGAAGCCGCCCGCCGCTCCTTCCAGCCGATAATCATCTGCGGGACCGCTGCCTTCCCGGGACGATGCCGGAAGGTAGGCCCACTGTATCTCTGCGCATACGTCGAACACGCGCTGCAGCGGGAGATAGAGATTTTTCCATTGCGAATCATTGTGTCCAATGGGCATATATTCGATAAATCTCACAATTAGCGGATGTTCCATCGTGAGCCGAAGGAAGTCCGCAATTTCATCCTCATTTATCCCTTTCATCAGCACCACATTCAATTTCACCGGGGACAATCCGGCGGCAAGGCAGGCGGCAATGCTCTTCAGCACCTTGTTCACGTCACCGCCGCGCGTAATCATCTTGAACCGATCCGGCTTCAAGGAATCCAGACTGATATTCACGCGGGTGAGACCTGCCCGCTTCAGCTGCTCCGCCTTCGGCGCGAGGAAGATGCCGTTCGTCGTCAGCGAGATATCTTGAATTCCGGGAATATGCGACAGCATGGAGACAAGCACATCCAGCTCCTTGCGCACCAGAGGTTCGCCGCCCGTCAAGCGCAGCTTGCGCACCCCCATGCCGGCCAGCACCCTGACCACTTCCGCTATCTCTTCGTAGCTCAGGATGTTCGCTGACGGCTCGAACTCGAGCCCTTCTTCCGGCATGCAATAGATGCAGCGCAGATTGCATCGGTCGGTAACCGAGATGCGCAAGTAATCATGTTGACGTCCAAAATTATCCACCAGCATAGACGCGCTCATGCTCTCACCGCCCCTTTCCATTTCATCCCTTCCGGCTCCAACGGATCGTGCAACTCCCGTTCTCCCCCTATCCACGCGGCGGCCTGCCTTCCGGATAGGCTTGCGTATTGCCCTGATCCCCGATCCAAGCCGATCCGTCCTCCCAATGCTCCTTCTTCCAGATCGGAACGATCTGCTTAATTCGTTCGATCATATATTCATTCGCCTCATAGGCCGCCCGGCGATGCGGCGAAGAGACGGCAATCACGACCGCGATATCGCCAATCTCCAGCCGGCCGATGCGATGCGTCACCGCCGTCTCTGTGTCCGGCCAGCGTTCTCGCACCTCCCGCCCGATTCGTTCCAGCTCGGCGACCGCCATGGCAGGATAAGCCTCGTACTCCAGGTAGAGCGTCCGCTTGCCCTGCGTCAATTCCCGCACCGTGCCGAGGAACAGGGTGACCGCTCCTGCCTCCCTGCGTCTCACTTGATGGGAGACTTCTTCCGGCGCGATCGGCTGATCGGTAATGCGGTATCGAGCCCGGTTCATGCGTCATGCCCCTCCCCTGACACTGGTTCGGCCATGTCTGATCGGACGTAATCTCCGCTTTTTCCGCCGCTCTTCTTGACCAGATACGTCGGTCCCAACACCATGTCCTTATCGGCCGCCTTGCACATATCATAGATCGTCAAGCCCGTCACCTGCGCCGCGGTGAGCGCCTCCATCTCCACGCCGGTCACGCCTGTGGTCTTCACGATGACGCGGAACGTCAACACCTCTTCATTTTCTTGTTCAAACGTGATATCGATTCCGTTCAGCGGCAGCGGGTGGCACATCGGGATAAGCTCGGCCGTCCGCTTGGCTGCCATAATTCCGGCAACTTGCGCGACCGCCAACACATCTCCCTTGCCGATGGTGCCTGCGCTAAGTTGGCGCATCGTCTCCGCCTTCATTCGGATGCGGCTCTCGGCAACCGCGATCCGGGTCGTCTCGGCCTTGCCGCTCACATCAACCATATGCGCCCTGCCCTGTCCGTTGAAATGCGTTAATCTGTTCTGGCCCATTCCCTGGCCTCCTCTCCTGCTTGCCTGGGGCTCACCGCTTTTGGCTCAATTCCTTAGCTGCACTCTGCGCCGCAATTACCCTCCGCTTACCGGAGGAAGCAGCGCTACCGTATCCCCCATATCAATCGGATAGCCGCTGTCGACGAGGGACTCATTCACGGCCACCATGACATGATCCAGCGAAAGGGACGGATACCGTTCCCGTAATCGCTGCATCAATTCAGCGACCGTCAGCGGCTCCAGATCCAATGTCAATTCGGAGGCGCCAAGCTGCTCGCGCAAGTGCGCGAACAATAAAATTTTCATGCGTTATCACCCTTTCCCCATCAACCCAAATATCGATGATATAGCTTCCTGGCCGTAACCGAATCGGATGTACCATGGACTAAAGCGCGCCCGTCCGCAAAAATAACGAGGCGATGCTCCCCGTCCTCGATTTGAACAAGATACGGATTCGACGACACCCGCTTCCCGCTTTGCCGCAAGGTTCGGGCCAATTCATCGAGATTCACGACGGAACGGCGCGGAGGGCGAATCGATACCGTGGTCCGTCCGCACAGCACTTCCGTCTTCCAGGCCGCCTCGCTCCTCAAATACGGATATGTGCGATGCGTCCCGCAAGTCGGACATGAAGCATCCCGCTTATCGGCGTGAATCCGGAACGATTGGAAGGTGTTGGACCACTGATCGAACACCGTATACCGGTCAGACATACACGCGTGATTGCCTGACAGCCACTTGATCGCTTCTCCGGCCTGCATGGCCACGACCATCTGCACGGATGGCGCGATGACGCCATCCCGATCGCAGGTGGCCGCGCCGAGCGGAACGCGCGATAACAAGCAGTGCAGGCACGGCGTGCGCTGCGGCATGAAATTACAGGTCACCCCATAACTTCCGGAGCATGCTCCATGAATCCAGGGCACATCATAGCAATAAGCAATATCATTCAAAATAAAGCGAAGCTCGTAATTGTCCGTCGCATCCATAATCAGATCGATAGGGGACGAATCGAACAGCTCCTTCAGTTCGGCTGCGCCGCAATCCAACACATGCGCCCGAATATCGATGCCCGAGTTGATCTGCCTGAGGCGGCGGGCTGCCGCGACGGCCTTCGGCGCCTGCTCCGCCGCGTCTTGCTCATCATAGAGCGTCTGCCGCTGCAGATTGCTCCATTCCACCACATCCCGATCGATGATCGTCATTGTCCCGACACCGGCCCGCGCCAAGATGTCCGCGATTCCCGATCCGAGCGCCCCCGCTCCGACGATCAAGACATGCTTGCGCCCCAGCTCCGCCTGCCCTGCTGCGCCGATCGGGAGGAAGCTTTGCTGCCTGCTATATCTGTGTCTCGCTTCGCACACGGCTGCTCTCCTCCTTCCACGCTGACGCTTGCGAGCATTCGTTCAGCAATGCTTCATACTGCCCGGGCGTATCCACATCGCGGACAAAATTAAGCGGGATGTCAGCCCGGGTCCACTCCTCCTCCGCGATCCCGAGCCAACGGCATGACTCAAGCAGTCCCGACAGCCGATGCCGCCCTGCCTGAATCCGTTCCGTAATGACCGGCAGCAGGCGACGGGGGCGATAGATCGCATGCAGCATCTGATGGCTCCCTTCCGCGTTCGGCAGCACCGCGTCATAATCGCCTTCCTGGGCGCGACGCCGCATCCACTCCGCAGCCTGCACGGAGATCGCGGGGTAATCGCATCCGACAACCCACGCAAACTCCGTCTGCACGATTCGGAACGCGGCATGCAGACCGCTCAACGGGCCGCAGCCCGGATAGATATCAGAAACATACTGAACATTGGCCAAGAGGCCGGTGTACATTGCGGGATCAGGCGTGACCACTACGATGGAGGCGCAGAGCGTGCGCATCTTGCGAACTTGCTGTTCGATGAACGCTTCTCCCTGAAAGCGGAGCAACGCCTTATTCACTCCGTTCATACGCGAATTGCGCCCCCCTGCCAAAATGACGCCGCTTACTGTCATGACCGCCTCCTTCCACGCTGCGCTCCCGTCAGGCCGCAAGCTTCCGCCTATCTTCTCTTTCTATACAACACATAACTCCGTTTCAAATATTTAATCGGCATGCTCAACATATGAACGAGCCTCGTAAACGGGAACACGCCGAATAACCCCAGAGCGAGGATAATATGAATTTTAAAGATATATGGTACGTCCTTCATTAATATGCCATCCGGAGTGAAGGTCAACACGCCGCGAATCCATGGCGCGATCGTCTCCCGATAATCGAACCCGCTGCGGCTCGCCGCATTGAATAAGGTCGCCCCCATTCCAACAACGACGATGAGTGTAAGCAGGATAATGGATAGCATATCTCCGAAGCTGCTCGTACGCCGGATGCGCGGATCCGTCAAGCGCCGCAGCAGCAGGATAATACAGCCAACCAACGTCATCAAGCCGGCGGCGGAACCGAGCACAATCGCCATCGTATGGTACGAATGATCGCTGATCCCGATGGATTCCAGCCAGGACTTCGGAATAAGGAGTCCGCCGATATGCCCGAACAAGACGAGCATGATACCGGCATGGAACAGATTGCTGCCCCATCTCAGTTTTTTCTTCTCCAGTATTTCGCTCGATTTGGCTGTCCAACCGAACTGATCTGTCTGGTAACGATAATACAACCCGACCAGGAAAATGATCAGAATGATATACGGATAAATCACCCAGAAAAACTGATCGCCGAACGTCATAGCGTGGCCCCCCTTCTCGCAGATTCGGAGTCAACCTTCCGATACGCCGGGGCGCCTCCGTATCCTGCCGCCGCCCACATCGGACCGCAGCCCGTGATCTCGCCGGCGCTCGCGCAGCCGGCAGGCGGTTCGAAGCGGAAAGAACCTTCGGTCACCCCGGATTGTTCGAGCATCAGCATGATCGCATGAAGCACATGTTGATACGGACTGTCCGCGGCCACGAGCGCTTCGCGTATTCCTTCCAGCGCATCCTTGAAGGAATATAATAAGCCCGCCCCTTTATCGCCCTCCGCGACAGCCGCGTATTCAAGCATGAGCGGCAAGTAATCGGGCAGTTCCTCGGTAGCGAGGATCATATTCTCTTGTTCGTAGATTTGCTTCAGCTTCAACAGCGCCGGGCCGCGCTCGCGTTCCTCGCCGAGGTGTCTATAGGTCAGGTACAGATTTGTTTTTTTACTAAAATCAAAGGTGTTCACATACTGTTCCGTCACCGCTTCCGCATCCATGCCCGCGAATCCGGCAATGCACTTACCTGCCAATTGAATCAACCGCTCGTTCATATCCGTGCTGTCCTTCTGCAGCAGCTCGCACCAGCTTACATATACTTCATCCGCCGCCTCATGCCACTCGTCATCCGGGTATTGCAGCAAGCTCGACAGCATCATCCAACTCGAACGCCGCACCAACTCGTTCATTGTCTCTCCCCCCTCACTGATTCGGTACAAGGTATCGCCGCGCTATCCTCCGCAAGGCCCCGGGCCGCCCGTCATATTCGAGAAGCCGCATGCGCCCTGCTCGCTATACAGATCCGCGAACTGTTCCCGATGCGCTGACGGAATGACGAATCGATCCTCATATTTGGCAATCGCCAGCAAGCGGTACATCTCTTCCACTTCCTGCTCGCAAATACCCAGCTCCTCGAGCAGTCCCCGATCCGGCGCCTTCTGCAAATGGAGGGCCCGCATATGCGAACGCATCACCTCCATCTTCTTCAGCACACGTTTGACGACCCCGGTATCTCCAGCGGCTAACAAGTTCGCAAGATACTGGACCGGAATGCGCATATCCTCAATCGCCGGGAAAATATCGTCTGCCGACGCGGCCGCGCCTTTGCCCTCCACCATATTCGTAATCGGGCTAAGCGGCGGCACATACCATACCATCGGCAGCGTGCGGTATTCCGGGTGCAGAGGAAGCGCGATCTTCCATTCCACGGCCATCTTGTAAATGGGCGACTGCCGGGCCGCCTCCATCCAATCTCCCGGAATGCCGGCTTCGCGCGCAGCCGAAATCACTTCCGGATCGTGCGGATCGAGGAATATGCCGAGCTGCGATTCATATAATTGCTTCTCATCCGTAACCGATGCCGCTTCTTCCACGCGGTCCGCATCATAGAGCATGACGCCCAGATAACGGATCCGGCCGACGCAGGTCTCCGAGCAAATCGTCGGCAGACCCTGCTCGATGCGCGGGAAGCATAGCGTGCACTTTTCCGCCTTGTTCGTCTGCCAATTGAAGTAGACTTTCTTGTACGGGCAGCTCGACACGCAGAACCGCCACGAGCGGCAGGCGTTCTGATCGACGAGCACGATGCCGTCCTCGTCCCGTTTGTACATGGCGCCCGACGGACAGCTCGATACGCACGGAGGATTGACGCAATGCTCGCAAATGCGCGGCAAATACATCATGAACACCTGCTCGAACTCCATTCGCACGGCTTCTTGAATGCCGGCCATATCCGGATCCAGCGGCCCGGTGTCATGGGCGCCTGCCAGATCGTCTTCCCAGTTCGGCCCCCAGTTCAGCTCCATATATTCCCCGGTTATCTGCGACTTCGGACGCGCGACCGGCTGATGCTTCCGTTCCGGGCTTTGCTGAAGCTTCTCATAGTCATAATCCCACGGCTCATAGTACTCATTGATCGTCGGCTGATCCGGGTTATGGAAAATATTCATCAGCCGCTTGGCGCGGCTGCCGGATCGAAGCTCCAGCTTGCCGTTTTTGAGGACCCAGCCTCCTTTATAGCGGTCCTGATTTTCCCATTGCTTCGGATAACCGATCCCTGGCTTCGTCTCCACATTGTTGAACCACATGTACTCTGCCCCTGTGCGGTTCGTCCACGTATTTTTGCATGTGACCGAGCAGGTATGACAGCCAATGCACTTGTCCAGGTTCATCACCATGCCGATCTGCGCTTTAATCTTCAAGCCAGTTCACCTCCTGCAGTTTGCGAATGACGACGTACAAGTCGCGCTGGTTGCCTGTTGGACCGTAATAGTTGAATCCGTAGCTCAATTGCGCATACCCGCCAATCATATGGGTCGGCTTCACATGAATTCGCGTCGGGCTGTTGTGCGTTCCGCCGCGTGTAGGCGTCACATCGGTCGCGGGCACATTAATCGTCCGATCCTGGGCATGATGCATGAAGGCCATTCCCCGCGGCATCCGGTGCGTCAGTACCGCCCGCGCCACGACAGCGCCATTCTGGTTGAAGCATTCAATCCAGTCATTATCCTGAATCTCCGCGCTTGCCGCATCATCCTTGTTCATCCAGATCGTCGGACCGCCCCGGAATAAGGTCAGCATCGGGAGCGAATCGTAATACATGCTGTGAATGGACCATTTGCTGTGCGGGGTCATGAAGTTCAGCACCACTTCCTTGCCCTTCACGCCGGGACGCTGCTTCACGGTGTGGAACGGCGCATGCTTCAAGGTCGGCTTGAAGATCGCCATATTCTCGCCGAACTCCGTCAACAATTCATGATCGAGATAGAAATGCTGGCGTCCGGTCAGCGTCCGGAACGGAATCATCCGTTCGATATTCGTCGTAAACGGCGAATATCGCCGCCCATGCTGCTCCGACCCGCTGAATGCCGGAGAGGTGATGACCGTCTTCGGCTTCGCCGTAATATCCTCGAAGGTGAACCGGTCATCGATTCGATCCTCCGCCAGATCTTTCAGCTTCAGCGCCGTCTTGCGCTCCAGCGCTTCCCACGCCTTGACCGCCATCTTCCCGTTGCTCGTCGAGGACAGCGTCAAGATCGCTTCCGCCACCTGGCGATCAGTGATGAGCCGCGGACATCCCGATCCGGCTCCCGCATCCTTCGTCACGCCGTTCACTTGCTTCAGCAACTCGTATTCCCCGGCGGCAGACCAGTTCATGCCCTTGATTCCGTAAGGCTTCTCCTTCACATTCGGTCCAAGCGAGATCATTTTCTCGTACACTTGCGTATAATCCCGTTCCACGACGACGAATTTCGGCATCGTCTTGCCTGGAACCGCATCGATCTCCTGCTTGCTCCAATCGCGTATCTTGCCCTCCGGCTGGGCCAGTTCATCCGGCGTATCATGCTGCAAAGGCACCGCCACGACGTCTGCGACGGGACCGGCGAATTGAGCCTGCGCCATCTTGGAGAATGTCTTCGCAATCGCCTTGAACGTCTCCCAGTCCGACTTCGATTCCCATAGCGGCGGCACCGCCGGGTTGAACGGGTGGATGAATGGGTGCATATCGGTTGAAGATAAGTCACTCTTTTCATACCAGGTCGCTGCCGGCAGCACGATATCGGAATAGACGGCGGTTCCCGACATGCGGAAGTCGATATCGACCATCAGGTCCAGCTTGCCCTCGGAGGCTTCTTCCCGCCAGACGATCTCCTGCGGCCGAATCGCCTCCCGATCATCATTCAGCAGGCCGTTATGCGTGCCTAGCAGATGCTTCAGGAAGTACTCATGCCCCTTGCCGGAGCTGGAGATCAGATTGGCGCGCCAGACGAACATCACCTTGGGATGGTTCGGAGCCGCGTCCGGGTCCTCGATCGCGAACGATAACGTGCGATTCTTGAGCCGCTGCGCAACATATTGCGTGATCTCCTCATTCGTGCTTAGGCCATGCTCCCGCGCCTGAGCCGTCAACGTGAGTGAATTCTCGTTGAATTGCGGGTACGAAGGCAGCCAGCCAAGCCGGGCCGCGAGCACATTATAATCGGCATAGTGCGCATAACGCGCCTTATCCACGAGAGGCGAGGTATGCCCGTCCACCGGGTTCGATTCATAACGCCACTGATCCGTCGCGAAGTAGAAGAAGGAAGTTCCGTTCTGCTGCCGCGGCGGCATCGCCCAGTCGCGGGCGAAGGCAACCGTCGCCCAGCCTTCCGCCGGACGCAGCTTCTCCTGTCCGACATAATGCGCCCAACCGCCGCCGTTCACGCCCTGGCAGCCGGTCATGATGACGAGGTTCAGGATGCTGCGGTAGATCGTATCGGAGTTGTACCAGTGGTTGATGCCCGCTCCGACAATAATCATCGATCGCCCCTGGCTGTCGATCGCATTTTGCGCGAATTCACGGGCGATCTGCGTAACTGACTCTCGGTCTACGCCGGTAATCGCCTCTTGCCAGGCCGGGGTGCACGCGATGCCCGCCTCATCGTAGCGGTTCGCCCCGTCCGGATCGACGCCATATTGCGCCAAGGTCAGATCATACACCGTCGTTACGCGATACTCGGTTCCATCCGCCGAGGTCACGGTCCGGTACGGCACGATGCGGGACACCGTTTTTTTGCCTTCATCATCGAAATAAGGCAGCATCAGCTCCATACGGCCGTCTGCGTCAGCGCCGAGACCGAGCTGCGGGACAATCTCCTCGCCCGTTATCGTGTCAACGAGCTCCAGGTTCCAATGGCCCTCTTCGCCCCAGCGCGAACCGATTGTGCCGTTCGGAATGTGCAGTCGTCCGGTGTTCTCTCCGACCAACACCGTCTTCCACTCCGCATTGTTCGTCTCGACGCCGAGATCATGCGCATTCAGGAAGCGATCCGCCTTGTATTTCCCATCTTGTTCCGTCAGGATGACGAGGAAGGGGAAATCTGTATATTTTTTCACATAGTGTTCGAAATACGGGGTCCGCTGTTTGACATAGAACTCGGTCAAAATGACATGCCCCATCGCCATCGCCAATGCGCCGTCCGTGCCCTGCTTGGCAGGCAGCCACTCATCCGCGAAGCGAACGAACTCCGCATAGTCCGGACTGACGGATACGACCTTCGTCCCGCGGTAGCGGGCTTCCGTCATGAAATGCGCGTCCGGCGTGCGCGTCATGGGCAGGTTCGAGCCCCATACGAGTAAATAACTGGAATTATACCAATCGCTGCTCTCCGGCACGTCTGTCTGATCGCCCCAGATCTGCGGCGAAGCCGGCGGAAGGTCGGCATACCAATCATAGAAGCTGAGCAGCGGAGAGCCGAGCAGCGACAGAAAACGCGAACCTGCCGCGTAGCTGACCATGGACATGGCAGGGATGGGGGAAAAGCCGAAGATCCGATCCGGTCCGTATTGCTTAATCGTATACAGCAGCGACGCAGAAATGATCTCCGCCGCCTCTTCCCACGTCGTCCGCACCATGCCGCCTTTGCCGCGTGCCGACTTGTAAGCTGACTTCTTCCGCTCGTCCTCGACGATAGAAGCCCACGCTCTCACCGGATCTTCCAGCTCCTTGCGGGCCTCGCGCCATAACTGGAGCAGCTTGCCGCGAATATAGGGGTACTTCACGCGCAGCGGACTATATAGATACCAGGAGAAGCTGGCGCCGCGGGGACAGCCGCGCGGTTCGAATTCCGGCATATCCGGTCCGGTCGACGGATAGTCCGTCTGCTGCGTCTCCCACGTGACGATGCCGTCCTTGACGAAGATTTTCCAGCTGCAAGATCCGGTGCAGTTGACCCCATGCGTAGAGCGTACCACCTTGTCATGCTGCCAGCGGCTGCGGTACATGTCTTCCCACGTCCGGTCGGCCGGCGATACTTCGCTCCAGCCTTCCGCGTTCGTCTCCCGCTTGCGGAAAAATTTCAGCTTCTGCAATAGCGGATTGCTCTTTTTCATGCGTTCATCCCCTTGCTCGTTATTCTAGCTCTATTGTAAGGGCTGGCCTGCGGCCAAAAGAGAGGGGAACTCCCCCATTCTGGCGAGGGAATTCCCCAACTTTGCCGGCGGCAAGCGATTCACTTCATCGTGTGGGAGCATAGGGCTCTGCAGAGGGATAGCGCGCGGTCCAGCACCGCTTGGTCATCGCCGAGCGAGAGGAGGCTTGGAAGGGCTCCGTCGGACTCCCCGCTCATGACGGCTTCTGGGGAGAACCAACTGATCCATAGACGCACATTGGCCGTCTCCCGGAGCAGTTCAGACATCTGCCCAAGGTCGCGGACAAGCGCAATCTTCGGAAAAGGCTCCCGCTTGAAGCCTTCGGCAATCATGATATCGACGCGGCCGCTCATCCATGCGGCGATGTCAGACAGCGATGTCGGCGCCTGCCGCATCCACCGCGTCGCGGTACCGGATGTGAGCACGGTCTCGACCGCGCCATGCTCCAGATGACACGCGCTGTCCGTGCCTGCGTCATCGAGCGCGAATTGATGCGCATCGCGCTTCGCCGTTCCGACCCGGTACCCCTCTTCCGTCAGAGCGGCGATCAGCTTGCATGCGAGCGTCGTCTTGCCGCTATTCTTATATCCTACAATTTGCAAAATAGCCGGTTGCGGGGCAATCTGCTGCATGCCCTCCCGCAGAAGCCTTTGCCGTTCGGCGGCTGTACCCCCTTCAGTGCTTGTGACGTCTGAAGATCCCATGCCTGCCTCCCTCCTTCCATGACTTCATCTCCACTACAGTACGATGACATCCACCAGCGAGCCCGCCTTATGGCCGTGCGGCGATCCGGGCAGGCAGATCAAACAATTCGCATCCCGCAGCGAGACGGTAATGCTCGACATATCGCGGCCGACCGGCGCGGCCTCCAACCGGCCTTCCCGGCTGGTCAACACGCCGCGCACGAAGCGGGTGAAGCGATCCGACTTCACGTAATCGGCCGCCAATACCGCTTGCACGCGCGGCTCCGCGGCGCGTTCCGCGCCCATCATCCCGCGCAGCGCCGGTCGAAGAAATAAGCGGCAGCCGACATAGCAAGCCGCCGGATTGCCGGACAAGGCGAACAGCGGCTTGCCCTGCCGCACGCCGAACGTCGTCGGGCTGCCCGGCCGCATCATCACTTTGTTGAACTTCAGATCGCCGTCCCACGATCGGGTGATATCATACACGATATCGTGATCGCCGACCGATACGCCGCCGGTTGTGACGACGGCATCATAGTCGGCCAACGCCTTCATTATCGCCTCGCTCGCCCGTTCGGCGTCATCCCCCACCTGTTCCAACGGGCACGGAATGCCCCCGAACTTCGTGACGGCCGCCGCGATCATCGGGCCGTTGCTGTTCCGTATTCGGCCCGGCTCCAGCGAATCATGGACATCCAGCAACTCCGATCCGGTCGCAATAATAGCGACCCGCGGCCGGCAATACACCTGCACCGCAGCCGCCCCGAACATGGCCAGCAGCGCCATCTCGCCCTGCCCGATGCGCGTCCCGGCGCGCAGGACCGTCTCGCCCGTCTCCATCTCCATGCCGATGGGCGAGACATTATCCCCCGCCGCGACCGGAGCTTTCACGAGGCAAGTAACGAAGCCCGCTGCATTCGTTCCGCCTTCGGCGGTCTTCTCATAGGGGATGACCGCATCCGCTCCGTCCGGAACGGCAGCGCCCGTCATAATGCGGGCACATTCCCCTGCGCGCAAGGCCCGCTGCGGAACCGTTCCTGCCGGGATATTGTCCACGACATTCAAGGTTACCGGCGCGTTCATGCTTGCCTTGACGGTATCCGCGGCAGCCAGAGCATACCCGTCCATGCCCGAACGCCGGAAATGCGGCACCGGCTGCGGCGCGACGAGATCCGCCGCCAAAAAACGACCGTAACATTCCGCAAGCGGCACCTCTTCAGTATTCATGAGCCGCACAGCCTGCAGCACGTGCTTCGTCGCCTCTTCCACCGAGATTGCCTTGCGCATGAAGGTATGCTGCTCCTTCCTTCCGCTCATCGTCTTCATCACCCCTTTTCATCAACTTCAGCACATCACAATTCAATCCCATGCTCTATACTAGTCTTACTCGGATGTCGTCATGCATCCGGCCCAATCTCTTTGAACACCCCGACATAGTAGCTTGTCTCGCCAAGATCATCCTTGACCGCATTAATCGTCAGATGCTCCAGATAGATGTCGCCGTTGCGCTTCTTATTCCAAATTTCGCCAACCCAAGTGTCCTTCTCCTTTAACTGGTTCCACATCGATGCGTAGAAGGCCTGATCGTGGCGTCCGGACTTCAGAAAGCCGGATTTCTGGCCGACCGCCATCTCCGGCGTGTATCCCGTCACGGCCGTGAACGCCTGGTTCACCGCCACGATATAGCCTTTCTTGTTCGTGACAAGCACCGCCTGCGAGGCGCTGTCCATAATCTGCTCCGCCAGCTTCACCTTATCCTGCCAATACAGATAGAGCACGAGCAGAAGACTGCATAAGGCCACCATCGACAGAGCCATAAAGCCGATGGCGTAATGCCCGGTGATGGAGAACAGCATCGCCAGCATAAGCGGCGGGAAAAATCCGCCCAGTCCCCCCAGCGCCGAAATCAGGCCATTCGCGATCCCGGATTGCTTCGAGAAGTAAAGCGGAACTAATTTGAAAATGGCCCCATTCCCTATGCCTGCGCAAAAGCCTATCAACAGACAACCTATGGTATACAGGATGATGGACGGTGAAAAAGCGAGCACGATCCCCCCGACCGTCAACCCTGCAAAAACGATGACGAGGAGCTTGAACGGATTCACCTTATCCGCCAACCAGCCGCCGACCGGCCGCATGAACGTCGCAAGCGTCACGAACCCGGCTGTGCGCAGGCCCGCATCCACCTTCTCGATGCCGAAATGGCTGACGAGATGATTCGGCAGAAACACCGTAAAAGCGACAAAAGCGCCGAACGTAATAAAATAAAAGAAACAAAGGAGCCACAGCTTCTCGTTGCGATAGATTCCTTTGATATGCTCCATCATGGGAACTTCTAGCCTCTGCTCCCTGCGATCTCCGATCACAAAATTGGCCAGCGCAAATACGGCGAGCAGCACCAAATAGAACTGCACCGTCGTCCGCCAGCCGAATTGGGTCGCCAGCAACGGCGCGAAAAAGGTGCTCAACGCCGATCCAAGATTGCCTAGCCCGAAAATTCCATTGACGAAGCCGTGTTTCTCCCGCTCGTAATATTTCGGAAGCGACGTGACGCCGATAGAAAAGGTCGCGCCTGCGATTCCCAGGAATAAACCGCCGATCAACAGATCCGCGAAGCTGGACGCTGCGCTGATATAAAAGACAGGCAGCAGCAAAATAACAAAACTGGCGAAAAACATGTTGCGCGCGCCATACCGGTTCGTCCAATACCCGAAAGGGATTCGCAGCAGAGAACCCAATACGACCGGAACTGCTGTCACCATCGATACTTGTCCGGGAGACAGTATCATATCCTCCTTAATGAACGCGATTAGTGAAGACAAGATGCCCCACACCGCAAAACCGGATAAAAGGCTTAATGTTTGCAATGACAAGATTGATTTGGATGCCTTCATCCCCATACCTCCCCGTTCTTCAATCCATCACGATCCATTATTGCGGGAGACGAGGGCAAAAAAAATTGGGGAATTCCCTCATTTGACCGAAGGAGATTCCCCATCTGAACCATGTGATTCAATTCCAATGCATCTCATCCAACAGCAATCGTGTCGGAACGATGAAGCGGACAGACTGTGTTGACTTTTTCGTGACGATTTCGAAATCGCATTTCAGCGACCGAATCTGCTCCATGACCGGCAGGAACAGCTCCTGGGATAGTGCATGAAGGAGAAAACTGTTGAATTCGACGCGTGTATTGCCTGTCTCTTCTTGCCCGATGACCAATTGCGCATTGACCGGAGACGATGAGACGCATGTGTTTACAAGCACTTCCAGGATCGCCGCGAATTGTTCCTGGCGTTCCCGGGATAATCTCGTGACGCGCTGATCCAGCAGTTCGCAGGCTACGCCAGCCGACCTTGCGGCCTTAAGCAGCCGGAGGATGGGACCGGCCGCCTGACGGGCAGGCTCCCGATCTTGACCATGATCGCTTGGTTCCGCTGGCGTCTCAGACCGCTCGGCCGATTGCGATCCATTAGGCTCTGCTTGCGTAGGGAGCGGATTCTCCGATGCAGGCGGATCCATCCTGCCGCAGCGTAACCTCCGCGCATCTTCCTCGTCATAGAACCGCCCCAGCGTCCTGGCGCAGGACTGCACCCGTTCAATGTCATGTGCACTGAACTCTCTGGGGCTTCGTTGGCCCACCAGCAGCACGCCGTATGCTTTGCGGCGAACATCCGCGATCGAATCGACCGATACGCCCACACCGGATCGCAGAGATTCCACGAGAAATATCGGATACTCGAGCACCTCGTCCCGTACTTCCTCGGGAAATGCGGTGACGACATGAGGTCGCTTCCCCTGCAGCACCTTCCCGGCCATCCCTCTGCCCATTCGAACCGTAATCATCTTGTACCGCTCCGAGTTCGCTCCAAGAGCGAAGCGCCAATAGATATCGCGATATTTGCCGTCTGCCAAGGCGACAGCCACGAAATCAAGTCCCATGTCCCGCTTCAGCTCTTCCAGTTCCCGCTGCACTTGCTGCTGCAGCGTCGGTTGGGAGGAGGATTCGTTAGTCAAAGTCCAGCAGCCCCCTTCTGTAAGCGAACTTCATCAGCTCACGGCGGTTGTTCAATTGCAGCTTGTCCATAATATTCGCCTTGTGGTTCTCCACGGTCTTCACGCTAATCGAGAGCAGACTGGCAACCTCTTTGTTCGTATAGCCTTTGGCTACCAGCGTAAGAATTTCCTTCTCACGCTCCGTCAATGAATCGAAGGTGTCCTTCACTTCGCCTGCTTGACCTTGAAGATACCCTTCAATCACTTTTTTGGTCGCGGCCGGATGCAAGTATACGAGACCCTGATGGACCTGTTCGATGGCTTTGACAAGCTCCGAGACGGGGGCGGATTTCAAAATGTACCCGGAAGCCCCTGCCTTGAGCGAGCGGAATAAGTATTGCTCATCATCATGCATCGTCAAAATAATCACCTTCACATCGGGCAAGGATTGCAGGAGCTCGCTCGTCGTGAATAATCCGTCGCGGCCGTTCGGCATGCTCAGATCCATCAAGACGATATCCGGCTTCATCTCAAGCGCCAACTTGATGCAGGACATGCCATCGGCCGCTTCCCCGACCACCGCAATGCCCGGCTTCGCATCCAGCACCGCGCGGAGTCCGCTGCGCACGACGGCGTGATCATCGACAATCAATACGTTAATGTCCACTATTATCCCTCCTCGGTGTCTGAACGATCGCATCCGTCAAGCGGCACCCATACGTGAATGGACGTTCCCTCTCCCGGAGCAGACTGAATGTTGAACGTGCCGCCCAAGATGTTGACCCTTTCTTCCATACTGTATAACCCTACCCCCTTGCGCAGCTCGGGAGTGATCTCGAAGCCGACCCCATAATCGCGAATAGACAGCCAGGCTTCTGCAGGGGCGAGCTTCAGCTGCACGTCCACCACGTCCGTATGCGCGTATTTTGCCGCATTCGTTAATGCCTCCTGCACAATCCGGTAGAAGGCGGTCTCTTGCGTGGCCGGCATGCGGCTGCTGTCCCCGTTTACCTTGAAGTGAACCTGAATGCCGAATTTCTGGCCATACGCGCGAAAATAAATGCGGAGCGCCGCGACGAGTCCGATATCATCCAAGGCGGCAGGACGCAGTTCAGCGGATAAGTCGCGAATATCCTCGATCGTATTGCGTATCCCCTCTTGCAATGCGTCCAAATGATCGTCAACCGCATTCCCGCTATCCGCCCCATCGGTTCCCATCATCTCGTCTTCAAGATGCTGCTTTATCATTTCCGTCTGAATGAGAATACTGTAGAGCGATTGGCCGATCCCATCATGCAGCTCGCGCGATATTCGCTTCCGTTCATTTTCCTGAGCCGACAGGATCGAATGGGTGATCATCTTCGCAATCTGATGCTGCTCATCCAGCCGCGACTCCTCCACTTCCTGCATGCGCAATATGCTTAACCGGCCATGAACCGGATCGATATAATGAGACACGCTGGCATTGACGGACTTCGGTTCGCCGTCCGGAGTGACAAGCTGCAGCTCCGTCGGCTGAGATATGGAGTCATGAGTGAAGCAATGCTGATAAGAACATAGCTTATTCAATCCCGGATAATTCGAGCACATCCCGCAGAAGTTGGATATCGCCGATTGGTCATCCAGCTTCAATATCGCCTGCGCAGCCTGATTCATGCGGATGATGTTCATCTCGCTGTCAAGCACCATGACACCGTACGTCGTATGCTTGAACATGTTGGCGAGCTGTTCCTGCTCCGAACGAAGTCTGCGCCCTTGGCTGTAAATCAGAAAGAAGAACAAGGTCGTAATCATCAATACGAACAGAAACGTCGGAATATAGCGCTGCCACTCCGTATTCGCCCCGCCCAGCGTGGCCCGAATGACGAGCACGATGATGAAGGTCGTACCGATCGTTAATATTCCGTTCCATACCATAAATCTGGCAAACCCCGCTGTTTTTCGGAACATGAACCGTTGCTCCCCCTAATGAAAATGAAAATATCCATACGAAAGTCTATCACGAATGAGTCATCGTATCAAAGTAAATGTGACGCATGCCGCCTCTCAAATCGCCCGATTTCCATTTTCCATATCATCCGCAGACACGGTAACGTTCATGCCGGCTCTTCCGTTAACCCGCTGCATTCCGGCTCGAATTTGGTATAGATATTCTCTGTCTGGCAGCATGGAAGGAGAACATAATCAGGATAAGGGGGAAAGCGGACGTATGGAGAACGTGCGAAAAATATTGGAGGAGCGGCGCGTTCCGTTCGACATCATCCGGCATAAGCAGCCCATTCGCTCGCTGTCAAGTTCACCTATTCCATTGATGCCATGAACGAGAATTGTCTAACCTGGATCCGAAAAAAATGACTTCATTCTGGAAAAGTTTTGCCTGCACCCCTTTCCTCTTCTCACCTCAATGGCAAACAGCGACGAAGTATCGCCTGCAGAATGCTTGCCGTCACCTGAATCCCAATGCGCTATGAATGAACTTGCTCCAATATATCCATCAATGCCTCGGTAGACGAATATCAGACGGGCAGATGAATTCCTCTTGCTGCAGGGATATATTTACCTGTCCATTAGATGCCGGAATGGGTAGCTATCCCTTCCCAGGCTTTTGTCGGGAGATGCTGATGCTGCGGAACTTGCCAACATCTTAACTTGCCTTACCATCTTTTACAATGAAAATTTCGGGAAAGGGGGTGATCACATGGACGACGGCGATGATGACGATGACAACAACAATATCTTCAACTCACGGAACAATCGAATAAGGGGGATGTTACGATGTCTATTAACAAGGAATCCGAAGTCCGTGTGCTTTGCTCCACGGTCTCCCGTTGCGAAGGACGGCAAGTCAGCATTCAAGGATGGGTGCACGGCGTGCGTCATCTGGGGCAGGTGGCCTTCATGGATGTCCGCGACCGCAGCGGCATCGTTCAATGTGTGCTCGAGGGAAAAGGGCTTGACCTGTCCTTGACGCTGGAATCGGTCGTTGCCGTCCATGGCCGGGCCGTCCCGGCAGCGAAGGCGGCGAACGGTATCGAAATCCATGTCGATCGGGTGGAAGTGCTGAATCGGGCCGCGTCCCCGCTGCCGTTCGATCTGAACAAGAAGCATTTGAAGGTCAGGCTACCTGGAGCTGTTCCGGTACGGCATGCCGCCGCATGGCGGCTTCGCCATCGGGCTGGAGCGGCTTACCTCGCGCCTGCTCGGCCTCGGCAATGTGCGGGAAGCTTCCGCCTTCCCGCGGGATCGCAACCGGCTGGCGCCGTGATGCAGGAAGGAACAAAGGCAAAGGGCTTTCGGTATGGAAGCCCTTTGTATGCTCTTACGGCAACACGGCTCCAGCAAGAAGCGTGTCGAAGCGGTAACTGGCTTCCATCGGTTAGACCGCGTGCCGCTTCTTCCATCCGGGGAATAAGGCGGGAATCGCGCGGCCTGGACCTTCGATATGCCATATTCGCAGTCACCGCCTTTCCCGCCAGGGCCGAGACGCGAACCTGCCGAACCCGCTCGAAGTTCCTGTAGTTGTTCCTCTCCGTGCCCCGCTATTCGCGCGCTTCCTCGCGCAGCGGTTTGATATGCGCCGGAATGGCGGCATGCCGCGTCTCGATGAACCGGGCCTGAAATGAACCCCGGTAGGAAAACACGGGCCCAATCAGCGGATTCGTCACCTCTACCGAGATCCGGTACAGCCCATCATCCTCGTCATACCATTCGCATACATCGGCCGTACCGGTGCACCGGCGCGGGAAGCGGAACTGCAGCAGGCCTTCATAGAAACGCTGATCGCCCGAGCGGATGCGCAGCCCGCCATTCGCTTACCGCTGCGATAATGCCGAGTCCGATCATGGCCGCGCTGAGCGTCACCGGGCTAAAGGGCGCCTTGATCCATTCCGGGTAGCCGCCGAGCGCGGCGCAGGCGAGCAGCAGCACCAGGACGGCTTGCCCGCGCCACATCCATGTCTTCCGATGACATGCGGCCGTCATCAAGCCGATCCCGATCTCGGCGAAGCCGAGCAGGGTGAGCGCCGTCCTCTCCCATCCCGGGAACAGGCCGGCAGCCTGCAGCAGCGCCAGCTCGCCGCCTTCGGGATACACCAGCTTCGGCACCAGCCCCTGCCAGCACCAGAGCTGCGTCAGGAGCAGCACGCTGGCATAATGAATGGCGCCCGCCCGATGCTGGCGGCATGCGGAATGCCGCCCGGTCGAACCATTGGCCCGGCCGGCCGAAGCGTGTCTCGTAATCATACAGCGTCTCGAAGGAGATCTTGTCTCCGAGCGGAGCATATTTCCAATAACCCCTGCCCTTGCGAATAAGCGACAACGCCTGATCGGAGCCAAACAGGAGGGAGAATATCCTTCCCCCGTCTGCCGAACCACCGGTATCGCCGCGCGGCGATAAAGTCATACGCCCGATCCCGAATCGGCGCCGGCAAGGCGATGCATCCATACAGCAGCCCCCACAGCCCCCCCAGATCGCGGCAGACGCGCAGCGCGGCCTCCGACTTCGTATAGCAGGCAGCCCCCTGCACCATGACGAAGCTGTCGGGCAGACGGCCGGACCTGCCCGCGCGCTCCAGCGCATACCGCCCCGCTTCGGATTGAAGCGCCGCGAACCGGAATCGTCTCTTCGCGTCCCGCTTGATCATGAAGCGGGCAAGGCCGTGACAGAGCAAACACTCGCCGTCCATCAGCAGCAGAACCGGTTGTCGCGAATTGCTCGGCCTGCTTGTCATGCGCATCCCTCCCTCTCCATTGACTCCCGCCAATTCCCGCAAGCCTTGCCGCAAAGTCTCGATGCCCTTCAACACATGCTCCCGGTTCGCTTCGTCGTTCCGCTTCTCTCTCGCATGCCGCAATACGGGGCGGAGCGATTCGACCGAGCGTCCGAAGGCCTGCATCCATTCATAGCGCGGCACCATCCATAGATGGAAGTGATGAGATGTAACCTCATTATAAAAATAGTAGACCGATTCAATTTGTATCCGCTGCCGCTGCACCGTTCGTATATTGTGGACGAAAGTGATGTAATCCGACCGCTCTTCCACCGTCATCTCATCCAATCCGTAGAAATGCCTTTTGGCAGCGACGATGACGAGCCCCGGTATCGGATAAGCGACATCTTGATGTGCATGGAAATGCTCGGCCTCCGCAATTGTTCCCCCGTGAGGCTCGATCTGCCCGCTCGTGAGGGCGCAGCTTAAGCATTCCGCCTCGATCGTACGGCCGTCCGCCAATGTAATCGCTCTTCCCATTGCATCAACTCCCCGTCCTGTTCTGCTCCTGCCGATCAATTATTTCAGATCAAATCCGTAATGGTAAATACGTCCAAATCACCGAATCGGTTCCAATCTTTTTCCATCATAACTCAATAACGCCTCGCCTGTACCCATATCCGCGTATCTTTCCACCCTACCTGCGTACCTGCGATACAGAGTAAACCTCCCGCTTCTGCTCTTTGCGCTACTCTCCCATTAACTCAGGGCATTCTGGTGCGCCCGTTCTTTGCGACACTCTCCCATTAAGTCAGGGGATTCTGGTACGCCCGTTCTTTGCGACACTCTCCCTTCGAATCAGTCTGCGTCCTTGACCATCCGTCCTGAGGCCTCATTTGCATGTCTGTTCACCTCAAAAACAAGAGCACTTCTATGGCTCAGTTCTACATTTGATTCATTTCTACCTGACTGTTCCAATCTTTCCTGATTCACGGGGAGATTGCTTATAAGAACCAACTAGCCTCCGACCTCCTGACGAACGGGGAGATTGCTTATAAGGAACACAGAACATTGGGCCTCCTGACTCACACAGTGAACGTGATCGCAAGACAATTCCTGCAGATTTACTGACCCAGGGGGACCGTGATCGCAAGGCAATCCGTGCAGTTTCCCTGACCTGAGGGGAGATTCGTGATAAGATAAGCTGGGCCTATACGATTCCTCATCGAAAAGATCACTCCACTCCACTTCGCAAACGCACAAAGACCCTGAACAACGGTTGTCCGTTATTCAGGGTCTGTTTCCCACCAAATCATTCAATTGCCTATAAGGGCCAACGATTATGCCTCAAGCCATTTTCGCTGGAGCCGGGCGATCGCCTCGTACTCTTCCTCCAGCTTGCGGAAGATGGAGATATAAATCGGCAGCAATTCGTGATAAATTGCGGCATTCTCAGGGATGGGCTGATGCTTGTGCGTGGACCCGACCATGCCGGACACCACCTCCAAGGAATCGGCCCTTCCGGTCGCATATAAGCCGAGCACGACAGCGCCGAGACAAGAACTCTCGAAACTCTCGGGCACGACGACCTCCTGATCGAATATATCCGCCATCATCTGCCGCCACAGGGCCGAGCGGGCGAAGCCGCCGGTCGCATGGATTTTGCGCGGGCGTCCCATCTGCTCCTCCATCGCCAGCAGCACGGTATAGAGATTGAAAATAACGCCTTCGAGGACGGCCCGGATCATATGCTCCTTCCGATGATGCATCGTCAAGCCGAAGAAAGAGCCGCGCGCATTCGGGTTCCAGAGCGGCGCCCGCTCCCCGGTCAGATACGGATGGAACAGCAATCCGTCCGCCCCCGGTCTTACTTGCTCCGCTATCTTCGTCAGCAGATCATAGGAATCGATACCAAGCCGCTTCGCTGCCTCGACCTCCGAAGCCGCCAGCTCATCCCGTACCCAGCGGAACAGCATCCCGCCATTATTCACCGGTCCTCCGATTACCCAATGCTTGTCCGTTAAGGCATAACAAAAAATTCTTCCCTTCGGATCGGTTACCGGGCGATCGACGACCGTGCGAATCGCGCCGCTCGTGCCGATCGTCGCTGCGACGACGCCCGGCTCAATCGCATTGACCCCCAAATTGGAGAGGACGCCGTCGCTGGCGCCCACGATCCCGGGCGTAGAGGCGGCAATTCCCATGGCATCCGCATAGGCCGCATTCAAATTCGTCAACTGATAGGTTGTCGGCACGAGCGTCGACAGCTTCGCCGGGGAGATGCCGGCAAGCTCCAGCGCTTCTTCATCCCAGTCTAGCCGTGCCAGGTTCAGCATGCCGGTGGCCGATGCAATCGAATAGTCGACCACATATTCGCCGAACAGCTTGGCGATAACATACTCTTTGATGGAGATAAATTTATATGTTTTGCCGAACAGCTCCTGCTCTTCATGACGCATCCACATTAGCTTCGTAAGCGGAGACATCGGATGAATCGGCGTTCCCGTGCGCAAGTACAAGTCATGTCCGACCTGTTCCCGCTTCAGCCGCGCGGCATATTCGCCGCTCCGGTTATCCGCCCACGTAATGCAGGGCGTAAGCGGTCTGCCTTCGGCATCGACGGCGATCACGCTGTGCATCGCCGAACTGAAGGAGAGGAACAGAATGTCTTCCGGTCCGGCTCCGCTCTCCGACATAGCTTGGCGGACGGAACGGAGGACCGCCTGGAAGATTTGCTCCGGATCCTGCTCGGCGATCGTGGAATTCGGCGTGTACAGGGGGTATTCCTCGCTGCCCCTGGCGACCGCTTGGCCGTTCTCCTCGAACAAGACCGCCTTGGTGCTCGTCGTTCCCATATCGATGCCGATCATGTACTTTTTACTGCTCATAGGTACTACCTTCTTTCCCGTCATTCTCCTGCTCTTATACCACTGTACTGAGGAGGAGTATAAAAATCAATCCGACCACCGACAGCACGGTCTCCATCACGGTCCATGACTTCAACGTCTGCGGAACGGACATATTGAAGAACTCCTTCACCATCCAGAAGCCGGCGTCATTCACATGGGACAGCACAATCGAACCTGCCCCGGTCGCCAGCACGGCCAGTTCCACGTTCACGCCCGGATTCAGCGCCAACACGGGTGCGACGATGCCGGCCGCTGTCGTCATCGCGACGGTCGCCGACCCGGTGGCGACGCGGATAAGCGCGGCTACGAACCAGGCGAACAAAATGATGTTGATGTTGGCCTGAGTGGCAATGGCAGCGATTGCATCCCCAACGCCGCTATTGATCAGCACTTGCTTGAAGGCCCCGCCCCCGCCGATGATTAGAATGATTGTCGCCGTCGGCGCCAGACATTCGCTCGTGAAGCGGGAGATATCCTCCTTCTTGAAGCCTCTGGCGAAGCCAAGCGAGAAGAACGAAAATACGACCGAAATCAGCAAGGCGATAATCTCATGGCCAATGAACTCGCAGAATACGGTCCAGCCGCTAACCCCTTCCGGATCGACAATATTGGCAATCGACCCGATCAGCATTAGAATAACCGGCAGCAGGATAGTGAAGAGCGTGATGCCAAAGCCAGGGAGCTGACGTTCGTTGTTGAGCGCGAACTGCTCGGCCAGCTTGGCCGGCGGCTCGACTTGGATGCGCTTACCGATGAATTTGCCGAATACAGGGCCTGCAATGATCGCCGTCGGCAATCCAATCAGCAGCGAGTACAGAATTGTTTTTCCGAGGTCGGCCTGATAGGCATCAATCGCGATCATCGGCGCCGGATGCGGCGGGACAAGCCCATGCACCGTCGACAGGCCGGCCAGAATCGGAATCCCGATTTGCAGAAGCGACATTTTTGTTTTGCGGGCCACGGTGAACACGATAGGAATCAGCAGAATGACCCCGACCTCAAAGAACACCGGGATCCCGACAATAAATCCGACGAACATCATCGCCCAATGGACGCGCTTCTCACCGAACTTGTCAACCAGCGTGGACGCGATCTGTTCCGCGCCTCCGGATTCCGCCATCATCTTGCCGAGCATCGTTCCGAGCGCGATCACGATCGCGATCGTGCCCAGCGTTCCGCCCAAACCGCTCGTGATAGAGTTGACCACTTCAAGCGGCTGCATCCCGGTCAGCAGACCGAGCAGCAGCGCGGACAGAAGCAGGGTGACAAATGGATTCCATTTGAATTTCGCAATGAACAGAATAAGAAACACGATCGCAACCAGCGTACATAAAAGCAGGGTTACATTGTGGCTTAATCCGAATATCGTACTCATGATGCAGAACCCTCCCTTAACCATACCTATCCTTGTTAACATGCCCTAAATTTAACTGTATACTTGTCGACAAATTGAGCGGGCAGAAGCCCGGTATCGGCTTCCTGCTCCCTACTGCGGCAAGCTAATATGAAGCGTTCGGCGAGAATCCGCGAAATAAGCTTGAACCACTTGCTGTATTTTGTTCGCGTCTTTGGATTCGAGCCCCCGCACAATGGTCCGGTGCTTCTCGATGACCGTACGGAGCTTGTCCTCTCCCTCGGAGAAGATTTCCTCGGTCGTGATAAGCATAACCGTCATCACAATTTGGCGGATGCTTGTCCACAGATGCATAATACGGTTATGCTCCGCCGCCGCGATAATTGCCTCGTGAAAAGACAGATCCTGAAAAGCGAAATCGGTGACATCGCGATACTTCACAGCCAGCTCCATCTTATCGATGATCTGATTCAGCTTCACGATAAGCCGCTCCTGATCCGCACTGGCCAGCCTCTGCTGTACGAAGCTCTCGATCAGGAACCGGACATCATACAGCTCCTCGACGTCCTTCATGCTGAGGCCGAGCACGACCGCTCCCATCCGTTCCAGCCGGATAAGGCCCTCGTTAGATAACGTTTTCAACGCTTCCCGAACCGGCGATCGGCTCGTCCCGAAGTCGGCAGCGACTCGGTTCTCCGAGATGATCTCGCCGGGTTTTACTGTTCCATTTATAATGTGCAGACGCAGTTCACAGGCAATCGACTCCCCAAGGGAAGCGCCCTGCAGCCATTCTTGTGGATAATGCATCGAGCTCCAACTCTCCTAATGAAATAAATAATGTCCCCAATGAACAAAACAGATCTTCTCAAATTCTATCATACATTCACCGGAATATTCCATTAGGTTGATGCTCGCGCAGGCTTGTTCAGCCGTTTTTCTCCACCTGATGCCCGCCGAATTCATTCCGCAGCGCCGCGACTACCTTGCCGTGGAACGTATCCGACTCCAGCGAACGGTATCTCATGAAGAGTGACATCGCGATGACCGGAGCGCTTGCCTGCAGATCCAATGCCGTCTCGACCGTCCATTTGCCTTCGCCCGAGCTCTGCATCACGCCGCGGATACCTTCAAGGCGGGGATCCTTGGAAAATGCGTTCTGCGTCAAGTCCATCAGCCAACTGCGGATGACCGATCCGTTCGACCATACGCGGGCTACCGATTCATAGTCGAATTCATAATCGCTCTTATCCAACAGCTCGAATCCTTCGGCAATCGATTGCATCATTCCGTACTCAATCCCGTTGTGGACCATTTTCAGAAAATGACCGCTGCCGCTCTTGCCCGCATACAGATAGCCTTGTTCGACCGCGATATCCCGGAATAGCGGCTCCAGCAGCTTGAATACCTCTTCCTTGCCGCCAATCATGAAGCATCCGCCCTGGGCAGCGCCTTCCGTGCCTCCCGATGTTCCTACATCCATATAATGAATGCCATGCTGCTCCAGCTTCTCGCCGCGAGCGACCGACTGCTTATAATGCGAATTGCCTCCGTCAATTACGATGTCCCCCTCCGTCAGCAGCGGAATCAGCGTCGCGATGACATTATCCACAATTCCGCCGGCCGGGACCATCATCCACACGATCTTCGGCGAAGGCAGCTTGGATACAAGCTCTTCGATCGAGTCCGCCGCAATCGCTCCCAATTCCGCCGCCTTCTGCCGCGGCTCTGGATTCACGTCATATGCCGCAACCTGGTGGCCATGCCGAAGCATGTTGCTTACCAGATTGAATCCCATCTTGCCGAGTCCTATCATGCCTATATTCATGCTGTCTCTTCACTCCTTGAATTACACTACAAGTATACTTGTATACAACTTTTCGCAGTTCCTATCTTACCTTCTTCTCAGGAATCTGTAAAGAAGAATTTTGTAAGCGATTTCGATGTACATACTTTGGCCGAATCGGCGACCGAGTATACCCCTGCAATCTTCCGATCCCCTCCTTCACCTTTTTCACTTATCCCGCACCGTTTGTGCCCGAAATTTTCAAGCTACGTAATTTTGTCCTCTTGTCATCATTCTCCGCATCCTCGCAATTTCTGCAAGAGATCACCTTCAGAGGTTCCAATTTCAATCCGGCATTGAATTGCAATTACTTCTGTCACCACATTACCTTTACTGTCATAGTAATGTATTGTATGTTATATCTCAGGAGGCGATCCTTTGGTGAACATGCATATTTCATCCGACTTGCTTCGAGGACACACGGATACCATTATTTTGAAGCTATTGTTGAGCGGGGACAAGTACGGGTATGAGATTACGAAGCTGGTGCATGCCGGTTCCGGCGGTCAATACGAGCTCAAGGAAGCAACGATGTATTCCAGCCTCAAGCGTCTGGAAAAGGAAGGAAACATTACATCCTACTGGGGAGACGAATCCCAAGGCGGGCGAAGAAAGTATTACCGCATTACGGAAAAAGGCAAGCTGACACATGCCACCAATAAGCAAAACTGGGAGCATGCCAAGCAAATTCTCGATATGTTAATTTAAGAAAGGCAGGGTATTGCATATGACAAATGGAAAATTGGCGCAATATTTGGACCGTGTATTTCTCCCCTATAAGGATGTAGAGCAAGTGAACGAGTTGAAGGAGGAGCTGCTTCGCGATCTGGAGGATAGACTGGCGGATATGCGGCAGGAGGGAATCGGTGAGGAAGAAGCGTTCCAGATGACGATCGGTTCCATCGGAGATATTTCGGAGCTGATAGACAGCATTCACGATCGGGATGCGATGGCTCAGCTTCAGTCCAAGATGAATCTGTCGATGAGCGAGCTGCGCCACTCCGATTTCCGGGGGATACGTATGCATGACGGCCAATTCAATTACAGCAACCTTCACGGCTCGGATTTCAGCGAGTCGGATCTGACGAAGAGCTCTTTCAAGTGCAGCAACCTGCAGAACGCTATCTTTCACGATGCGAATCTGACCCGCGCGCAATTCCATAAATCGAACTTGGTCGGCGCACAGTTCAAGGATTGCATATTCAACGACACGAGCTTCAAATCTTCCGATTTATCCGGCATATGCTTTGATAACCAGCGATTTGAGGGGACTGTGTTCGACTATGCCGGGTTGAGGAAGACTTCGTTCCGGAATGCCGTTTTTCGAAACGTCTCATTCAAAACGGATGTAAAAAAAGCGATATTCGACGGCGCCGCTATGGATAAAGTAACGTATGCTCTGCTGAAAGGCTATAAAGCAGACCTGTCCAATGTCACCGTCATGTAGAGAACAGCCGGCATAACACAAGGGGGTGTCCCAAAAGTAGTATTTCACTACAGTGAGACAGCCCCCCCTGATTCTCAAAGCTCGACTCGCCGAAAAACTGTAAAAATACACTTTTCCTTTATGACGTGTACTCCGTTACAGGGAATCCTGCAAAACGGCATCAATTTCTGACTATCCAATCGGTAAAATACAAAAATCGATGAACATAATGTAATTTTGCAGGAATTTCATCAAATCGCGGCTGAAAGAGCAGTAATTGATGCATCCACGCAGCATTTCACTGCTTCATCCATCTTCCACCGGTTTGCGCGCCGCCGTTTTTCCCGCATCCAGATTCTCTGTTAACTCGTCATCTCCATCATTTTGCAGTGCCTGTGAGACACCCCCTTATTCCTTGTTCCGTTCCCGGCAATTCGCGGTCCCGGGTATGGGCCGGCCAGGGGGCCGAACGATGGCCCCTGTCCGTGCGGGTTAGCTACAGACGCTGCGCCGCTCGTGCCAGACGCTCCATCGCTTCCTCGATGAGGGCCCGGCGCGAGGTCATATTGAGCCGCAAAAATCCGCTGCCTTCCTTCCCGTAGGCATAGCCTTCACTTAACCATACTTTCGCTTCATTCAGCGCCCAATCATTCAGTTCCGTGTCCGTCAAGCCGAAGCTGCGCCAATCGAGCCATTTCAAATACGTTCCTTCCTGGGCGAACGTCTTCACCTGCGGAATGCGCTCTGCGATAAACTGCTCAATATACTGGCTGTTCCCTTCAATATATTTCAGAGCTTGGTCGAACCATGCCTCTCCCTTCGTATATGCGGCAATCGTCGCCTCAATAGCGCCCAGATCGAGCTCGGCGACTCCGGCGCTTTCCACCGCCTTCTGGTATTTCTGGCGCAGCCTTTCTTCTTCAATGAAAATATTTCCCACTTTGAAGCTTGCGATGCTGAACGTCTTGGTCGGAGATGTCGCCGTAATCGTCCGCGCCACCACATCCGGGGACAGTGTCGCAATCGGAATATATTGATGCTCCCCATAAGTGAAGTCATGATGGATATCATCCGAGAAAATAATAACGTCATGCTCCAGGCACAGATCAGCCAATCTCTGCAGCTCGTCCCGCTTCCATACCCGCCCTACCGGGTTGTGCGGGTTGCAGAGGAAGAACAGCTTCAGGGCCGGGTCCTTCACTTTCTGTTCGAAATCCTCGAAATCGATCTCATATCGGCCGTCAACCAGCTTGAGCGGGTTCGTAACAAGCGTCGCCCCGTTGGATTGAACCATTTTGGCGAATTGAGGATAGACCGGCGTCTGGATCATCACCTTGTCCCCGGGCGCCGTCACGGCCCGAACGGCGAACGCCATAGCCGGCACCACGCCCGGCGTCAGCACGAACCATTCCTTGGCCACATTCCACTGATGCCGGCGCTTCATCCAGTCGATGACGGCCGAATAATACCGGTCCCTACATAAGGTATATCCATAGCTCGGAATGCTCATCCGGGCGACAAGCGCCTCCTGGATCGCCGGCGCGGCCGGGAAATCCATATCCGCCACCCACAGCGGGATGCACCCTTCCTTTGATTGGCTGGAAGGGACTGCTTTGAGGGCGTCCAATGCCGCCCGATCGATTGTTTTCTCGAAATCGTACATGACTTCATCCTCCTCATTGTTATAAAAACATAACAAGCCATTGGCTAATGCCAAAGTACAATGCCTCTGCTAAGCTGCCGCTGCTCCAGCCTTCGCGTACCGGCGTTCCATAATCGCGAGCCGCGTGAACAGGCAGATTGCGCCGGCGGCCAGACCGCTAATTAGCCCGATCCAATACCCGTATGCGGCAAGCGAGGTGAACTTGGCCAGCACAAATCCGACCGGAAGCCCGATAATCCAGTAGGACATCAAGGCGATCAAAAATACCGCGTTCACATCCTTATACCCCCGCAGCACACCTTGGACCGGAGCCGCCACCGCATCGGACAGTTGAAAAAATATCGCATAAATGAGGAATGACTCGGTTAGCAGCCGCACATCCGGTTCCTCGGAGTACATGCCGGCGACCTTATGGTTGAACAGGAACAGCAGCACGGCGAACAAGGAAGCCAAGGTCACGGCAGAGAAAATGCCGATGCGGGTATACTGCTTCGCATCCGTGAACCGCTTCGCGCCTGCTTCGAAGCCGACAACGATCGTCAAGGCCATCGCGATGCTCATCGGCAGCATATAGAGCAGCGACGAGAAATTCAATGCCGCCTGATGCGCCGCGATCGTATTCGTGTCATACTCGCTCATGAACAGCGTTACGCCCGCGAAAATGCTGACCTCGAAAAAGATGGACAGCCCGATCGGCGTTCCGATGCGAAGAATCTCTTTCCAGCGGGAGAAGGAAATTCCCCCCCATTGCCTCAGCATGCCCATCGACTGCATCATCGCATTGCCGCGCAGGAACAGAAAAGCGACAATGGCAATAATGAGATATGTAATTGCTGTCGCGATCCCGGCGCCAACACCCCCCATTTCCGGAAATCCGAATTTCCCGAAAATAAAGAAATAGTTGAGAGTGACATTGACGGGGAAGGACAGCAGCGTAATGAACATGGTAACCCGGGTCTCCCCCAGTCCGTCAATGCTTGCCCGGAAGACGGTATAGAGAAATGCCGGAATGACGCCGAAGCCAAGTGCGATAAGATAATCCTTCGCGACCCGATGAACTTCCGTCTCCAATCTCATGGCCGAAAGAATCGGCTCCAGAACGAACGAGCCAACCAGAAGGACGACGGCGCCGACGATAACGGACAGATACGCTGCCTGGGTTACGCTCGGCGACACTTCCCCCTTCCGGCCCGCCCCCATATGATGAGCGATGATCGGGGTGACGGCAAGGAAGATGCCGCTTATGCCGGTATAGACGGGAGCCCAGATGCTGCCGCCAATCGCGACGCCGGCAAGATGGGTTGCGCTGTAGTTGCCGGACATGACCGTATCGAAAAAGGACATCAGCTGCATGGCAACCTGCGTAACGAAAATCGGTAATAAAATATGCAGCAGTTGAACGATTTTTTGTTGCAGCGTAAACGTTTGTTTCATGATGTTGCCTGCTCCTTATCTTTCATAATGTGTCAGCTCGCATAAGGCCGATATCGGCCGCACTGCCCCGGCGACAAGGAGATGATTGCATGCGCGTAGAACACCTCACCCATTGTAACATCAAACGGAATCTTTTGCTTGGGAACGCAGGTTCGGTTACAATATAGATCAAGGAAAGGAGTGCTCGACCGATGATGACGATTCAGAAAGCGAAGGATCGGGCGGCGCTGAATGCCAAGTTGCCTGGCTTGCCATGGTATATTCAGCAATTTATTGAATATAAGCTGCCGGATCTGTCCCCTTCATCGCTGCTGGAATATGTGCGGGATTACGAGATTTTTTTGGGATGGCTCGTGGCGGAGCGCCTCACCGAAGCGGAGCAGACGCGGGATGTGACGCTTGCCGATCTGGAGCAGCTTCGGATGGAGCATATTACGTCCTTCCGCATCTATTTGACGACATACAAAGAAGCGTCCAATTCGAGAGTGACGGTATCCCGCAAGCTGTCCTCGCTTCGCTCGCTGTTCCATTATTTAAGCCAGATTGCGGAGGACGAGCAATTTTATCCGTTGTTGAAGCGGAACGTCATGGCGAAGATCGAGATCAAGCGCGTACATAAGCCGAAGGACACGGCAGCGAAGCTGAAGGGCAAGCTGCTGGAAGAGCAGGAACTGGACGAATTCGTCGACTATGTCCGCAACGGATATGCTCATGACGTCGCCGACAATAAGCAGGCATCCCATGCCCATGCTCTCAATGCGGTTCGCGATGCCGCCATCGTCAGTCTGATCCTGAACTCCGGGCTGCGGGTAAGCGAAGTCGTCAACTTGAATCTGGACGATGTCGATATGAACCGGAAGCTGGTCAATGTCTACCGCAAAGGCCATAATGACGACACCTTCAAGACGCCGGTCTATTTCCGCGACAGCGCCAAGCAGCATCTGCAGGATTATATTGACCTCAGATCCGAACGCTATGCGGCCCCGAAGAAGGAACGCGCCTTCTTCCTCGCCATCAAGAACGGGGAGAAGGAAGGCAAGCGGATGACGAAGCGGGCCATGCAGCAGATGATTCTCAAATACGCGAAGCGGTTCGGCAAGCCGGCTCTGACCGTACATAAGCTGCGACATTCCTTCGCGACGGACTATTATTTGCATAATGATATTTACAAGACGAAGGAGCAGCTCGGCCATGCTTCGACGGAGACGACGGAGATCTACGCCCATCTGACGGACAAGACGATGTCCGAAGCGATCGAACGACGGGGAGAGGATTAGGCGGACGACTCTGGCGCGAGCTTGGGTCTGCCGTACAACTCCCCCTCTCCCGCATGCAAACGCCGCCCTTCCCGTGAAGACAACGGGAGGGGCGGCGCTGCTTATCTTCGCCGGAAGATGCTGCCCGAGCGGCTTCGCGTCTTCGGCGGTTTGTACTTCTTCACCCTCGGCGGGGTGTACTTGGACGAATTGTCGTACTCGTTTTTATTTCTTGTGATCGAGCCCCGCGTATTGCTCTCCGACGGCGTGCGCTTGAAGATGCTCCCCCCGCTGCCGACCGTCGAGTCGTTGCTGTTCGTGCCTCTGCGGAAAATCGAGCCCTTCCGCTCGACGGTAAGTGGAGGAATCTTCTTCTTCTCCTCGGTCGTCGGCGCCCGGTACGGCTTCGCTGGCTTATAATCACCCCGATCCGTATACCCCCGGTAGCCCCCCGCTCCCCGGAGCGAGTCGAACAGCGTATCCAGCAGCCGATATTGGATATACATCTCCAGGAAGCTGCGATCATAATTGTTCTTCACATATTCTTTGGAATCGACTTCGATCAGGCTGTCTTCCGGTTTCTCCGGGTCCTGCTGAATCTGAATCAGCTGATCGCGGTAGACCAGGAACATTCGCTCGGTGCTCGTTTCCGATATTTGCTCCGGCCTGCGTTGTTCCGCAATCGCCTCGGCCGCCTCCGGCACCGGCGTATTCTCCGCGCGATAGATATAGGAGGTGCTGCTTCCGTCCCTTGCCACCGAATCCAGCGGATACGATGCGGACAGATCAATCTGTCCGCAGGCCGCCAACAGCGGGAAGAGAAGGCTGGCGATAATGATCCATTTGACGGCGTTCCAACCCCGTGTATTCATGGCGGAGCTCCTCATGATCGGCGGATGATGCGCACATCCGCCGCGATGACCGCTTCGCCCTCATACAATTGGAAGCGGCCGTCCTGCCATTCGATGCGGAGCAGCTTCCGGTCGTCCGACTGGTATTGCCATACATATTGCTCTCCGGCTCCGCCGAACGGCGTCTGCCCCGTGCAGATCACTCTGCCGTCATATTGATCCTCCAGATAGAACCATCTTCCGTCCAGCTCGATCTCGGTCGGAACCTCCTCCACCGAATCAAGCCGTCCGTCAATCACTTGATATAAGCTGTAATAAGTCTGTTCCCGCTGCTCCACATGCAAGTAGCGGAGATTCGCCCCGTCACGCAGGGTAACCCAGGAGCCCGGGCGAACCCGCCAATCGGTCCGGCCGACGACTTCATAGCTGATTAGCGATACTTCGCAAATATCTCCCGGCTCCAGCATCGACGGCTTTTTTTCCGGCTTAGGCGCCTCGGGCTTGGCCACTATGTTTTTGATCCGTTTCCACAAGCTCATCCGTATCTCTCCTTCCGTTCCCGTCTGTCCGTTACAGACAAGCGGCGATGATGAGCGCGCCTACGATATGCATCGAACCGGCCACCAAGGCGTACGACATGCGCCCCTCCTTCGTGCCTTCCTCCAGGTTCATGGCGAACACGCTCCGGAACAGCAGACGGAGGATGAACTCCAGAATGAGAAGGATGACGAAGGAGACGGCCGACATGAACAGCGCCTCGCCCAGACTATAGGCAACCTTAATCGAGCTCGACAGGATGAATCCTTGCGAGAACAGCTTCATCACGAAGCGGGTTGTCACGGCGACGTTCCCGTCCCGCATCTCCTGAATATCATTGTAACCCGTGAACAGCGAATCCACGAACATGAGCAAGAACAGGAGCAAGGCCCCTGTTGCCGTCCATACCGCGATCCCGGCAATATTGTCGAGAATCATGTTTATCCTGCACTCCCCTTACCGTTCGATGAGTTCTCCGTACCTATTGGTCAAGAAGGACGCTTGCCCTTGCGGCAAGCGTCCTTAATCTTACTCTGCGGATTTATCGTATTTTTTCATGATGGCCGCGAGTTCGTCCTCGACATCCTTGTTCTTGCCCAGCTTGGCAAATTCATCGTCAAGCGATTTGGAAGAACCGTTCATCTCGTTCGAAGCCTCTGCTTGGGCTTCCATCGCCAGCATTTTGTCTTCCATCCGCTTCAACCCGGACATGGCCGTATCGGAGCTGAATCCGGCCATCGCCTTGTTGATTTCCGTCTGGGCCTTCGCCGCGTTATAGCGTGCAACCAGCGTCTCGCGCTTGTTCTTCATGTCGGAATACTGCTTCCGCATCTCGTCCAGCTTCGCGCGAAGATTGTCGGCGGCAGCCTTGTTCTGATCGTAGCTCGCCTTATATTCGTTCATCTTTTCCTCGGCCGCTTTTTTCTCTTCCAGCGCCCGGCGGGCAAGGTCCAGATTATCGGCCTGAACGGCGATATGCGCCTGCTCCTCGCGCTTCTTCACCAATGCGGCTTGCTCTTCGTACGATTGCTTGAAGCGCTTCTCGATCGCGATCTGCTGAGCTACCGCACGTTCCGCCTCCTCCAGATCCTCTTGCATGTCGCGCAAGTATTGATCGGTCATCTTGATCGGATCTTCGGCTTTCTCAATCAGCGCATAAATGTTGGACATGGTAACATCACGCAAGCGTTTGAATAATGACATGGACAGTTCCTCCCTATGCAGTCTTATCCTCAGTATATCCTGGAAACCTTGGATTCCTGGGCATGTTGTTAATCCGTCTTAATACCCATACATACGAATGGAATCCGACGTTGTTTCACTTTTTTTGCTCTTCCTATTTTATCATGCTTTTATTACGCGGAGAAGGAGAAGGATAGCTGCCATAGCGGGTATGTATCTAAAAAAATACCGGGGCCGCCAAAGCGGCTCCGGCATGATGAATCAGACTTCCCGGCGAACCCGGTCCAATTCGGTTGTGAATCTCAGCCACGCCTGCTCCACGACCAACGCGATATGCTCCTTCCGCAATTGGTCGTAATGAATGCCGGCGGCGACGGTTACGGTGGTCCCTAGCGCTTCCGAGGCGCGAAGGGCCATGGCGGCGGCAAGCTCGTCCTCCCGATGTCCGGGAACGGCATGCGTGGTGACCTTCCACTGCCCCGCTTCCTTCCACGAGGTCGATACGGCGCCGATATGAGCGTCTCCCCCGCTCAGCAGGAACAGCCAATCCCGGCCTTGCCGAATCGCCTCGACCCGGATATCTTCTCCAGGGGGAGCCGCATCATTATAGGCCCCGGTCATGAAATAATTCCCCGGATTTCATCCAAACTGTGAATATTCTCTTTTTCCATGAACTCCGTCAGACCGTTCAGCAGATCTTCGCCTGCCCGCAGATTCATGAAGTTGTACGTTCCGATCTGCACCACTTCGGCTCCCGCCATAATAAATTCGATGATATCTTCCGAGGAGGAAATGCCGCCCATCCCCATAACGGGAATCGTGACCGCCTGCGCGACTTGGTGAACCATGCGCAACGCGATCGGCTTGATCGCCGGGCCGGACAGCCCCGCATACGTGTTCTGGAACACGCTGCGCCGCTGGTAGATGTCAATTTTCATTCCGGAAAAGGTATTGACGAGGGACACGCATTCCGCTCCCTCTTCCTCGCACATGACCGCCATATCGACGACATTCTCCGCATTCGGCGACAGCTTTACCGCCAACGGGAGCGAAGTGACCTGGCGAACCTCGCGAATCACTTCCCTGGCGACCTCGGTCCGAATTCCAAAGGCCATGCCGCCCTCCTTCACATTGGGGCATGATATATTCAATTCGATCATATCGACCGCGGGCCGGCTCAATTTGCGGCGCTCCTCGGCATCCTTCGTAATCTTCAACGCGCCAAGCACATAATCCTCGATCGTGCTTCCGCCAAGATTCGCGATTTTGACCGGTTCTATCTTCTCCCAGAACTTCATCTCTTCCTGAAGAAACGCATCGACGCCCGGATTTTCCAAGCCTACACTATTCAGTATGCCGCTCGCGGTCTCCCATATGCGCGTTCCCTCGTTCCCCGGACGCGGTTGCAAGGTCAGTCCTTTGGAGGCGATGCCGCCAAGCTGATTGATATCATAGTATCGGGCATATTCCTGCCCGAAGCCGAATGTGCCGGAAGCCATGACAAGCGGGTTTTTGAATTCGATCCCCGCCACTTTACACGCTAAGCTTCTCATTCCACGCCACCTCCTGTGCCTGAAATACCGGTCCGTCTGAGCAGACCTTGCGGTTGCCGCTTGCCGTACGCACGGAGCAGCCGTAGCAGGCTCCGATGCCGCAAGCCATTCTTTTCTCCAGAGACACGAACAGCTTCGTCTCCAACCCTTCCGCCATGCGGGCTGCCGCCTCCATCATCCCTAGCGGTCCGCATACAATAATATTGTCGTATTTCTTCATATCGACATCATGCAGCAGATCCGCATCGACTCGGACGACAAGCTCGCGCGCATAGGGAACGAACGCTTCCGTCATATAGGACGCCGCCCGGAATCCGAGATAAATATCCGGCTTGTCGAGCTGTCTCGCCGTGTAGAGCAGGGGCGCGATGCCGATGCCTCCGCCAACTAACGCGGTCTTCCCCTCCACTTCGGGAAACCCGTTGCCAAAAGGCCCCTCCAGTTGAATCGTATCGCCCGGGCGAAGACTGGCGAACCGGGCCGTTCCTTCGCCGCCGGCTTTGTACAAAAACTGGATAGAGTCCGGCTCCAAATTGTGAATACTGATCGGGCGGGACAGAACCGGATAATGGTTCCATGCCCGGAGCATATAGAATTGCCCCATCCGGCCTGCAAAAGCGCCTTCTACTGTCATGAGATAAACATCTTGAGCTATCTGATTGTTGGAAAGAATCTTATGCACGTCTCTGCTCCTTTGTTCACCTTTAGCAATTCTACTATGCCTGTAACGGCGCCATTCATCTGTGATGCAGGTCACGTTGGGCATAAATCGGCGCCAGAACGGACATAACAAGAAGACAGGTGTAATCGGGAAGGGAGGAAGATCATTGCGCACAAAACAGATATGCTGTCTGCTGGTGTGCCTGGTAGGAGTGGCCGGCTGCTTTCCGCGCTCGCATCAGGCTGCCCCGGATCCGAAGCTGAACTCGTTGGAAACGAACCAGCCATCTGCGGAGTTGGGGATGGCATCGAGACAGCCGCTCCATGAATTGGAAGGACGGCCCGAGACGGGCAAACGCACGATCTCCTTCGTCCTGCAGGACAAGCCGCGCCCGCGCCCTCATCAGCCTCTGCCTTTGCCCAAGTTCCGCTTGACGATGAAGGGCTCTGCCCGCAAGGAAGCCGCCAATGAAAAGCTCCGTTCCGACACCTTGGTACAGAAGGACGCAGAACAGAAATCCGCCATGAAGCCAAAGGAGACGCCGCTCCCGGAGCCAGCCCAATCCGCTTCGCAAAATACGAAAACCGGAATAAGCCAGCGCCATTTAAGCCTGGCCCAGCTTCGAATGAAGTACCCGCATATTTTCAAGCTTCATGGCTCCAAGCGCGGACTTCGCCGAGTTGCCCTTACCTTCGATGATGTCCCTGATAACCGGATCACTCCGCTTGTGCTGGATATTTTGCGGGAGCATAACATTCGCGCGACCTTCTTCCTCGTGGGCTCTCGGGCCAAAGCCCATCCCGAGCTGGTTCGGCGAATTGTCCGGGAAGGCCATATTATCGGCAATCATTCTTATAGCCATCCGTTAATGACGAAGCTGTCGCTGCCTGCCTTCGAGCAGCAAGTGAAGGATGCGGAACGGGTCATTGAAGAGATTATCGGTTACAAGCCAAGATTCTATCGTCCTCCCTTCGGAGAGATCAATGAAGAGCAGTTGAAATGGGCTGGGGATCACGGCTATCTGGTCGTCAATTGGGACGTCGATTCCAACGACTGGCGCGGCTTGGACGCCAAGGAAGTATATGACAACGTAATAAGCGGTGTCAGACCCGGTTCAATCGTGCTTCAACATGCGGGAGGAAGCAAGCAAAACCATTACTTGCAAGGAACGGTCAAAGCGCTTCCCTCCATTATAAAGGAATTGAAGAAGCAGCGTTACCGCTTCGTCACCGTACCGGAGCTGCTGCAGGATCGCAAGGATAAGAAAGACAATTGAAACCGCGCCGAACGCAAAAACACCCCCTGCCGCTATATGGACAGGGGGTGAACCTATGCTGATATGAATTAAGACATAATGTACACTTCGACATTTTGAATGCCGAAAGTGCTGCCGGTCTGCTTGCTAACCGGAACGAAAATATCGATCTTGTTGCCATTGATGGCGCCGCCGATATCGCGGGCTTCCGCGATGAATCCGCCTTGGGGCAGATGCTTGAACTGATAGCCGGTAATGAACAGCTTCGTTCCCAATGGAATGACCTTCGGATCAACGGCTACCGTACCCAGCTTCAATGGGTTGCCGAAGTAATCGACAGCGCCCCATTTTCCGTTTTCACTCGCATGGGCCGTATATGCAGTGGCTTTCATGTTTACTTTCTTTTTATATGTCATCTCCTTGCCGGAGACCGTAATTACGTTCTTGTTCGCCGCTGTCGCAACCTGCTTCGCTTTCACCTGGGCTTGCGGCTTCGCTGCCGGTGCCGCTGCCTTTTCGGCAGCCGCTGGCTTGTCCGCTGGTGCTTCAGCCTTATCCGCTTCCGATGCGGCCTCATCCATATCGGCTTCAATCAATGCAGGGCTCTCTTCTTCCACTGCAAGACCTTGCAAGGTCTTTTTCGGAAGCTCCAGCTTCAGCCCTCCGTAAATATTCTTCGGATCGATGTTAGGGTTCGCCTTCATCAAGACATCCAGATCAATTTGATGCTTCTTGGCAAGCGAGTAGAAGGTATCACCTTCCTGAGCGATGTAGGGTTCGGCATAAACCGGCATCATTTGAAATACAAGATTCAATCCCAGCAATGCCGCTCCAAGCTTGAGTGTCATTCTTTTCCGCATATAGTGCATGTTCCTCCTTAAGATAGCCTGCGAGGTTAGTTGTCGGATTCGGGTCAAGGAGTACCCTACATGCTGGCGATCCACCAGCTCTGATTCACCCCAAGGCGCTCATCCCGTTGCGAAATGAACACCGGTCAATCATCCCCCGTACAATGTTCGGCTCGAGTTGCATCATATCACAATTTTGTAACCTATGCGCATGCAGTTAATGGCAATCAAACAATAACATGCCTCGATAGCCTTTAAACTGGGCCAAAACGACGTATAAAAGCGCTTCATCCGGTTCAAAAGGGAACAGGTATGTAACAAAATTGTAACCAGCGATTATTACTATATCATAGATTACAAATTTGTAAACAGTTTTGGCCCTTCCTATTATTGGACATGCCCAATCAACTGGTGCTACGCCGCTTTTGAGCAATCTCCCGCTCCATCAGGGGTCTCGCCGTCTATGAGCCTCTCGCCCTGCCCGTCAGGTGTCTTGCAGCCTTTGGGTCACTCTCCCCATACGTCAGGTTTCCCTGTTATTGGGCAGCTTCAGTGCATAAGATTCCATTGTTCATGGGCCAATTCTCCTGATTTCTCCTGCTTGATGGGGATACTGCTTATAAGTGACCAAAAAGAGTCATCCGCTACCTGCTGCTCCAGTGGGATAATACTTATAAGAGCCCAGCACAGAGTCTTTCCGCTATCTGTTCTATTGGGATAATGTGCATATAAGGCAAGGGAATTACATCCGAAACAAGAAGGGGATTAGGTGCGAAGCTTCCTTTTCACATGATGAGGAAACGTTACTTTCTTCACTTTTCGGTGGCCTATACAAAAACCAGCCGGAAGTCCCGGCTGGTTGCGGCCTTGGAGCGGTCAATGGTTAGCCGTTTCCATCTACTTTTAGTTATGCCCGTTCGCGAGCATTAGAGAACCTGTCCGAGGAATTCCTGCGTACGGGGGTGCTGCGGCGCCGAGAACAACTGCTGCGGCGTTCCCTGCTCGACGATATGCCCGCCATCCATGAATACGATGCGATCTCCGACCTCGCGAGCAAATCCCATCTCATGCGTTACGATAACCATCGTCATCCCGTCTCGGGCGAGCGACTTCATGACTTCCAGCACTTCGCCGACCATCTCGGGATCCAGGGCGGATGTCGGCTCGTCGAACAGCATGACATGCGGCTCCATCGCCAATGCCCGCGCAATCGCAATGCGCTGCTTCTGTCCGCCCGACAGCTGGTCAGGGTAAGCGGATGCCTTGTCGGCCAATCCGACCTTCTTCAGGAGTTCCATCGCGGTCGCCTCCGCTTCCGCCTTGCTCTTCCCTTTCACTTTAATCGGAGCCAGCGTAATGTTGTCCATCACCGACATATGCGGGAACAGGTTGAACGATTGGAAGACCATGCCCATTTTGGTGCGCGTTGCATTAATATCATGCTTTTTATCATTAATTTTCATGCCTTCGAACAAAATATCACCCGCGGTCGGTGTCTCCAATAGATTGAGACAGCGGAGAAAGGTGCTCTTCCCCGATCCGCTCGGCCCGATAACAACGACGACTTCCCCTTGCTCGATCGTCATGTTCAAGCCATTCAAAATGTTCAGCTCTCCGTACGATTTATGCAGATCACGAATTTCGATCATTCTTCTTCAACTTCCTTTCCAGCAGGCCGATTGCCTTCGACAACGGAATCGTCAGCACGAGGTACATCATGGCTGCTCCAAGGAGCGGCCCCATAGCCGTATACGTTTTGCTGCGGATAATATCCGTCTGGAACATAATGTCCATGATTCCGATCAGGCTGACAATCGAGCTCTCCTTGATAATGGTCACGAACTCGTTCCCAATCGCCGGAATGACCGTACGGAAAGCCTGCGGCAAAATAATATAGCGCATCGTCATGCCTTTGGTCATGCCAAGCGAACGTGCCGCTTCCGCCTGCCCTCTATCCACAGCCTGGATACCTGACCGGAAAATTTCCGCCAAATAAGCCGAGCTGTTAATCGAGACGGCGATCGCGCCGGATGTGAATTTGCTGAACTCGATGCCGAACTGCGCCAGTCCGAAATGAATAATAAACAATTGCACCAGCAGCGGCGTGCCGCGAAGCAGCTCAATATAGACGACCGCGAACCAATTCAACGGCTTGAAAGGCCCAATCCTCATCAAAACAATAATAACGCCTAGCACGAAGCCGGCGAGCACCGCCACCAGCGAGAGCAGCACCGTAATCTGGGCTCCGGATAAATAATCCCATTTATATTCCCATAGCATTGAGAGCCAGTCCAACAACAGCCTCTTCCCCTTTCCAATCTCTGCCTGTCATGTGATAGAACGAAAAAGAGCGGCTTGCGCCGCCTCTTTCTCCCCGCGTGTATCGGGCATTATTGCTCTTCCGCCATCTGGGTCGCCTTCGTAATGAACTCGTCCAGCTTGCCCTCCGATTTCAGGCGGGCAATTGTCTTGTTCGCGGCTTCGACCATCTTCGGACTGCCTTTGCGGAAGCCGATGACATAGCCATCGCTCGCTGGCTGCAGGACTGCATCCGACATCTCCAGTTCAGGACGGTTCGCGGCATAGGCCTTCGCGACCGGTTTCTCGACGATGACCGCCTCGATCCGGTTCGACTCCAGCGCCAAGACAAGATCGCTTACCTTGGCCAGCAATTCAGGCTGCGCTTCCGGAATCTGTGAGATGACATTCTCAAAAGTCGAGCCTTTCTGAACCCCGATCTTCATCCCTTTCAGATCTTCCGGAGTCTTGTACTTGTCCTTGTCGGCGGCACGCACGATGACGCCTGCCTCAGCCAGGTAGTACGGATCAGAGAAATCTACCGCCTTGGCCCGCTCCGGAGTTGGATCCATACCGGAGATAACCATGTCCAGCTTGTCCGAATTCAGCGCTTCAATTAATGATTCGAACTTCATATCATCGACCTTTAGTTCAACGCCCAGATCCTTCGCAATCTCGTTCGCCAAGTCGATGTCGAATCCGACAATTTCATCCTTGCCGTTTATCGTCTTGTGGAACTCGAATGGCGGATAATCGGCGCTCACGCCGACAACGAGCGTCTTTTTGCTCATGATATTATCGTAACTATCTCCTTTGGCTCCGCAGCCAACCAGGATGGCCATTAATAGCGTACTTACCGCTAAAATCTTCATTGTTCTCACTATACTTCATCCCCACTTCTCTGATTATCCTTCCTTCCCATGATAGGAGGATTTCGGTCGCTCCCAATTATACATGATGATGTATAGATATACAATGGTTCAGAACAAAAAAGATGCTGGCATGGCCGCTTTTCCGGGGGAATTCACCAATTGAACAAATAAACGGCAGTCAATTGTCGCAAGGCAACCGCTTTATTACTAAAATGTGCACATTTTCGGTTTTTCATCCAATCGCTTGACTGAGCCGGCAATTCCATATTTTTTCTTCAATACTTCAATGAACACCCCTTTTTTTGGTACACATTCGATAGGCCAACCATCTGTTTTCTCAGATTATGAGGAGCATCATCCCTTTCCTTCGCCATTTTCGATCTATTTTTTGGAATATTCCACCTATTCCAAAGCTTATGTGTCTGAACGCCCCAATATGTATAATTATGTACATATTTACGCATAAAATGACGGGAAGCACATGTCTTTGAACACGCGCTTCCCGCCGTTCCCCTTCACTAAGCAGGATCAGGCTTCTCTGGAATAAGCGGAAAACGGATATGTATAAGTGTCTTCCCCGGAACGGATGAGATTTCCATGCTTCCCCGGTGACGATGCACGATACGATAGCAGATGGACAGCCCCAAGCCGGTTCCGCCCGCTTTCGTGGTCAGGAAAGGGGTTCCCGCCGACTGCAATATCGCGGTATCGAAGCCAAGTCCTTCATCCTCGACCTCAAGATGTATCGCATACTCATCATGCCAGGTCCGAACGGTCAGCGTCTGGTTTGCTTCCATCGCCTCCAGCCCGTTACGGATCAGATTATGCAGCAGTTGGCGAATTTCTTTTTCATCCATATCGAATTCCGGCACCGGATTCAGCTCAAGCCGGATCTCCTGACAATCCGTCGTCGCCGCCGCCTGCACGAGCGGATAAATATGAGTAATCACCTCGTTCAATGATTGCTTGCGGAATTCGACGACTTTATCCTGAGCCAATGTCAAATATTCCGTAATGATGGAGTTCGCACGCTCGATCTCTTCCATCATCGTGTCGAAATAAACATGCTCCTTGGCATGCTCCGGTTTGCTGCGGAGCAGCTGCAGAAATCCTTTGACCGTCGTCAGCGGGTTGCGTATCTCATGGCTGAGGGCCGCCGCCATCTCGCCCACAACCTTCAAGGCGCCCATCCGCTTCATCTCCTGCTCGAGCTGCACTTGCTTGTGAAGCGAATCGGTCATCCGGTTCATATGCTCCGCGAGCAGCCGGAATTCATTGTGCTGATCATGCTCCACCCGCACATTATAATCCCCTCTCGCAAGCCGGGACGAGGCATCGACCAGACTGCACAAAGGCCGGTGAATGAGACGGCGAATCCACATATGTAGAAGCAGTGCGACGACAACCGCAGCCAACGTGAAGGTACAGATCGTCACCCAAGCGACGCGGTAATGAACGGAGTCGATTACCGCGGCCGGAAGCATAATCATCGCAATCCAGTCCGCTTCTTTCAAACCCACTGTAAAGACAATCATTTTCGTATCCTGATATCGGGTCATGGATGTCGTCTCTGCAGTCTGCTCGATATCTTTTTTGACCTGCTCGAAAATCGGGATCAAATCTTCATCGAAATCCCGGTACAGATTGGCGAAGATCGTATGCCGCTTATCCGGGTCATAGAGCAGATCTCCGTCTCTCGTAATGAGCAAGGTCTTGCTGCCAGGATGGAAACTGAGCCGCAAGCCGACCTGCTGCAAATCGTTGTAATGGATGTCGATGCCGGCCACGCCCAGCAGCAGCCCCTCCTCGTCGTATACGGGGGTGCTAATGGACAGCATAGGCTGATGTGTAAACGGATCGATAAAAGGGGCGGTAATATGCGTTCCCCCGCTCTTCACTGCCCCATGATAGTAATCGAAGCGCGAATTGCTCTCGTAGACGGGCGACGAGGCATCGACATGCTGTCCGCTCTTGATCTCGACAGGCCTGCCATTCTTGTCATATCCGTACCAGATGAAGTGCTTTCCCTGGTTGCGATAATTCGACTGCGCCATGAACCAGTAGCCGTTGACGAATTTGTTAGGGCTGCCCGCAAAGAGCCTCGTGGCGCTCCTGACGTCGGCCTGCACGTCATCCGACAGCCGATACAGCTCGCGAATAAACCGGGAAAACGTTTCTACCGATTTCTTATGATGAAGCAGCGCCGAATCCACTTCGTTCGCAGCCAGCTTCATCTGATTCAAATAATTCTCTGTCATATTGCGCTGAATGATCGATTGTACCGCCTGATGGGAGAAAAATGAAATGACAGCAAGTGCGGCAATAACGGTCACAATGATGCGGACCATCATCTGCCGGTGAATCGTCCGTAACATAACAGCCTCCGTTTGGCTCGGCGGCTCTCATTTCTGTCTCGCCAGAGCCCAGTCTCAAAATACTAACGGATTACAATCTTGGACAATGACATGAAGCGATGGTTTGCGACATTTCCTGCGATGAAGTTCGATCTCATTATAGTAGGTTTTGTCAAACATAGATATCATATCTTCCATTTTCCATAAAAAAAGACTTTTGTATATGTTATCTATACAAAAGTCTTATTCTTTTATACAAAAAGTCATAGGATTACTGTTTCTCTTCTTCCGGTTCGCTTACGGCCGGCTGATGAATCGGCAGCGTCACAATCACCGTCGTGCCCACATCCGGTTTGCTCTCGATACTCATGTCGCCATGATGCGCCTTCACCAGCTCGTACGTAATGGCCAAGCCCAAGCCCGTGCCGCCATGGCTCGGGTTCACCTGATAGAACTTATCCATGACTTTGGCCAAATGCTCCTTGCTGATGCCGATGCCCTGGTCCACGATGCGCACGACCACCTTGTCCTCGTCCCACGTCGAATGGACCGTAATTACCGATTCATTCGGAGAGAACTTCACCGCATTGTCGATCAGATTGAGAAAGACCTGCTTCAGCCGGTTCGCATCGCCGGAGATAGGCTGCTCCGAGCCGCGGGAACGCACTTCAATATGAATCTGCTTCTGCTCTGCCTTCATTTTGACCTGCAGCACCGTCTCCTCCAGCACGCCCGACAAGCAGACCGGCGACCAATTGAATTGCAGCTTGTTCTCCTGCAGCTTGGAGAAGTCAAGCAGCTCTTCGACCAGCCCGATAAGCCGGTCGGTCTCCTTCAGGATGACGTTCATCCCCAGCTTGCTCTCTTCTTCCTCGAACTGTCCGGAGAGAAGCGTCTCGCTCCACCCCTTAATCCCGGTAAGCGGCGTGCGCAGCTCATGCGAGATTGAGGAGACGAAGTCGTTCTTGAGCTGGTTGCTGCGGACGATCTCATGAGCCATGAAGTTGAGCGTCCGGGCCAGCTCGCCGATCTCATACTTGTACTCTTCCTTGATGCGAACATCGAAGCGTCCCTTCGCCATTTGAGCGGAAGCGCTCGTTATCTCATTAATCGGCTTCACAATGGAATTCGCCAAGCCGATGCTGATGATGAGCACGACGATGAGAACCGCGATCGAAATGACAACAGAGAGCAGCACAATGCTGTTAATGCGCGCATTGACCAAATCCAGCGAAGTGACAAGACGGACGATATAGACGATATCCCCCTTCGCATAGATCGGGGACGCAATCGACATGACCGCCTCTCCCGTCCCCGGCTGCTTGCCGATCCACTGCCCCATCGTGCCGCTCTGGGCGCTGATGACGTCGGCCGTGGCGACCGGCTTGTCCACCCGGAAGTAACTGGACGAGATCAGCACCTCGCCCTGCGGACTCAGAATCTGCACTTCCGCCGTCTTCAGATTGTACTGCTTCAGCAGGACGGGAAGCCAGCTTCGGTCTTCTGTATTGATGCCCGCGTTAGCTGGCTGATAGAACGACGACGTCACGCTCAAATGAGACGACATATGGGCAGAAATCGAATCATAATAATAGGAGCGGACAGCGATAAGAAATATCGCCTCCAAAATAAGCATCGTCAAAAAAACGACGATAAAATAGTGCATTACTACGGAACGCCGTATTCCCGGCTTTAGCATGAAGAGGAACCTTTCCATTTATATCCATGTCCCCAGACGGTTTCCAAATATTTAGGCGACGAAGGCTCATCCTCGATTTTCTGCCGCAGGCGGCGGATATTGACATCGACAATCTTCGGATCGCCCATATAATCTTTGCCCCATACATAATCAAGCAGCACATCGCGGCTCAATGTCATATCTTCCTTCTCCATAAAGAACTGCACCAGCGAGAACTCCGTCGGAGTCAGATCAATCGATTGATTATGCTTCGTAAACCGCTTCGCGATCAGATCGAGCGTAAACGGCCCCGAATGATAGACGACTTTCTGCGTAGGCTGCTGATAGGCGTTAACCCGGCGCAGGAGAGACTGAATGCGGGCCACCAGCTCCGTCGGACTGAACGGCTTGCTCACATGATCGTCGGCGCCGACCGACAACGCGTATACCTTGTCCTGCTCCTGAACCTTGGCCGTCAGGAAAATGATGCCCATCCGCTCATTGAACTGGCGGACGCGGCGGCATACCTCAAAGCCGTCAATGCCCGGAACCATCACGTCGAGCAGCGCAATATCAATCGTATTGTCGTTCACAAGAATCTGGTAGGCATCGTTGCCGTTGGCGGCCTCCACCACATCGAATCCGTTGCGCTTCAGGTTGATGACTATAAAGCTGCGAATCGATTCTTCATCTTCCAGAATGAGTATCTTCGTCATCTCTTCCCGTCTCCTTCTTTCATTCATTGCTTTCCCGGTTGATCTCCGGAATCTTCGGGGTGCCTCTGTTCAGCATCAGCGGCTCCTTGCTGAATACGCCGATAATGGTATCTCCATACGAGCTGAGATAGGTCCACTTCTCCTTGTACGTCTCCCACAATTCCGGGTTGAAAAACTTGATCTCGGCCAGCGTCTCATTTGTATGCATGTCCATAAACCGGATATATTCATCCTTCTTCGACTTCGTATCAATCGTTACCCGGCCATACCATGAAGTCGGCAGCTTCAGCTGGAACCGATCCTGATAGTCGCGGTACTGTTTCTCGACCAGCTTCAACCCGTTCTTCTCGTCCCACTGATAGTAACCCGTGAAGTACGGAACATCGTACGATGCATAAATATCCCAGCCCGGCGGCCTCTCGGGAATCGCGATCTCGATGATGCCGTCTCCATTCATGTCACCGCTGGAGATGTTATACGGCTTGATCGCCATCTCTTCCGGCAGGACAGAGACGAGCTGATTATCCTGTGTCAACTTGATAATATCCGTTACGCCGTAATTGGCTCCAGCCATTGCATCAAGCACAATTCCTTTTTGGTTCTTGCTGATATAGCCTGAAATCATATTCGTATACGTATTCACGTCTTTGTCCAGCGTCAATTCATTCTGCTTGGCCATTTTCCCGTCCTTGAAATCATACATGGTCAGCACCGGCGGCATCTCGCGGCGGTTATTGACGATGTATAACTGGTTCTTCCCGTCCCCGTTCAGATCATCGATGACGAACTGGGAATAGGGCTGCTCGAAGATTTTGACGATGCCGTCCTGCGTGAACGTGTAGACGACCAATCCTTTATTCAGATCCTTGTCGCTGCCTCCATAGCCGACGACGAGATCCAGCCTGTTGTCATGGGTCAAGTCCACGAGCTCGACCCGATCTAAGCTGACCCCTACCCCATCGAACTCGACCACCTTGTTCCACGTCTCTCCGTCACTATGGAAGACGAGTCCGTGCAGGCGCACATCCTTGTCCGGCGTCTCGTAAAATACGATGGCCGTATCCGCCCGCCCGTCATTGTTCAGATCGGCGAGCCGTATGCGGCTGGCATCCTCGGCATTGGCTGGCCGCAACATTTCGGCCCCCTTCGGCATCTGCGAGGAAATAATCGTCATGATCTTTGCCTTATCCTCCGGAAGCCGGGGGGGACTCATTAACGATTTGGGATCCTGCAGCCACTCGCACCCGCTGAGCAGGACACAGGCGAAGAGAAGAAGCGACACGCTCCGTATCCACCGCATTGTCATTCCGCTTATCACTCTTTCATCGGTTCAGATTTATCCTGATTATAACTATATCTTAACAGAATACATACTCCATCATTATAAAAAAAAACTGTCACCGAAAGGTGACAATACCATGACAACCCCCGTTCTAATACCAGAGCGCATCGATCATTCCATTCTCTGCCTTGATATCCTCCAACGTATAAATGGATATCGGGAAATATGGAAAGCCGTAGGCGTATGGAGCCAGCTCATACAGGCCGAAGAACAGGACGAGCGCTTTGTCTGTCATATAAAAATCTTGATCCGGCCGAATCTCGGTGAACGGCTCCAATACGGGAATGTAGCGCGCTTGAATCTGGGCGGCTACCTGCTCCGACAGCACCTTCACATAAGGGGCTCCCGGCTTGAACAGATCCGCCAGCTTCAGCTCCCGCCCGTTCCGGACATCCATCGTCATCCCGGCCTGATACGTCATCCCGTGCGCGGCATGCGCCGTATATCCGTATACGATGAGAGTGAGGCTGATATAATGGCGCTCATTCAGCTTGATCTCGTAGGAGCCCGTTACCTCCGTGTCCGGCGCTTCGCCGTATCCGGTCATCCGAATGAGCCGGACCGCCTGGCGGTGGATCGCCTGATTCATGCGGGATACCGCTTCTTCCCCGTCACGGCCGCGAATCTGAGGCACGTAGACGGTCAGCTTCGGTCTGCGGATGACATACGTATCCACCTGGACCGGCAGCGGATACATCGTCGTGGCATCCGCTTCCGTTGATGTGCTCATCCCTATCCCCTCGCTTCATCCTTGGTCATAATCCCAATATATGCAAGGGGAGGCGCGGCGTGACATTCGCCTAAGCGGCATTCCGCAAACGCATTACTGTAGAAGCGCCTTCTCCGATTGGAGCAGGCGGCGTCCCTTCACGTCGACCGCGATCCGCCCTTCCTTCATTCCCCAGATGCGGGTCGCGTACTTCTCGGCCAGCTCGGCCTGATGGAAGACGGCGATCACGATCTTCCGCTCCCGCTGGCACAAGCCGCGGAACGTCTCCAGCACCGACTCGGCGGCCTTCGGATCCAGGCCGAGCACGGGCTCGTCCGCCAAGAGAACGTTAGCCCCGTGCACGAGGGCGCGCGCGATGGCGACACGCTGGCGCTCCCCGCCGCTGAGCTTGCTTGTCTGCTCATGCGCCTTGTCCAATAAGCCGAGCATCTCAAGCGTGTCCATCGCCCCCATATAATCGTCCGAACGGACAATGCCGAGAGCCATCCGCCAGAGCGGCGTCTGATGGAAGCGCCCGATGAGCACGTTCTTCAGCACTTTTCGATTCAGATTGAGGACCGGATTCTGTTCCAGATAAGCGAACTCGCGCATCACCTTGCGCTTGCCGTTGACCTGATTCTCGAAAATATTGACGCCGTCGACGTTATACTTGCCGCTCGTCCAGCTCTCCCTCATCGCGATGCATTTGAGCAGCGTCGACTTGCCGCTGCCGCTTGCGCCGATGACGCCGACGAACTCGCCGGGCTCGAGCTCGAAGCTCAGCCGATCCAATATCGGGGGGGCCGGCGGATACCGCTTGACCAGACGTTCTACTTTAATCATGGCATAGACTCCTCTCTATCCGTAGAAGGCTTTCCGTTTGTCTTTCCTTTTGGACTGTTCCAAAAATCGGCTTGCACGCTTGTGAACATATATTTATAAGTGTAAGGAAGATGAGGCCTAACTTGCAAGCGTTTTTGCCTGCCGCTTGAAGATCAAGCCGAGCAGCGAGAAGCCGATGTACCAGAGGCCAAGCAAGTAGAACATGCTGCCCATCGACACATACTGCAGCCCCAAGCCGGCCAGATTCGGCCCGATAATGCTGCCCAGACTGAAGTGAACGGATGCGATCACATTCGCGGAAGGCAGGTAAGCCTTCGGCAAAATATCCGCGGCATAGGCCAGGCCAAGCGAGAAAAAGGAGCCGACCAACCCGCCGACCAGCAGAAAGAGAATCAAAATTCCCCAGACGCTCGTGCCGGCGAACGGGATGAGGAGAAATCCCGCTCCTCCGGTCAGACCGCAAGCCATCAGCACCTTTTTGCGGTCCAGCTTGTCGCTCAGTATGCCGAGCGGAAGCTGCAGGATAAGGCCGCCGATGCCGAAGAACGGCAGCAGGTACGAGATCCAATGCTCCTCAAGGCCGATGCGGAGCGCATAAATCGGGAAGTTGCTGTTCATCGAGGCTTCCATATAGCCGTACAAGAAAGCGGGCAGCAGCGCGAACCAAGCCCATTGATAAGAGCGGGCATACCGCTTCTCGGGACGGGCGCCTTCATGCAAGCCTTCCACCGGCTGATTCGGCAGCACGAACATAACCAGTCCGATGACAACGAGGAACAGCGCGGCCATCACCAGGAACGGCGCGGAATCATGCACGCGGAGCAGATTTATGCCGAGCGGACCGAAGCTGAAGCCCAGCCCATAGGCCATCCCGTACAGCGAAATATTCCGTCCGCGCCGGTGAGCCGGGCTGACGGAGACCGCCCACAGCTGGGTCGCGTAATGGAGCGCGCTGTCCCCCAGGCCGACAATCATCCGAAGCGCGAACCAGACATAGATATTGGGCAGCAGCGGGAACAGCACGATCGCTGCCGTTACGACGATGAGCCCGCCGAGAAGCATCCGCTTGTATCCCACCCGGAGCAGGATCCGTTCGACGGCGAACATCATCGCGAATACGCCGACGTACAAAGCCGTCGCATTCAGCGCATTCAGATCGGAAGGAACGCCCATCCGCTCCAGGAAGATCGTTAAGAGCGGGAGCAGCATCCCTTGACTCAATCCGGTAAATGTGACAACAATAATAAGAATGAAAAATTGCATGCTTGGAGAACTCGTAGTGAAACGCCTTGCTGACATGGACTTTCCTCCACAAAACTATGATTTGAACGCTTGAAGCATGCGGCGCGCGGCCGCCTCCCGCAAGCTTCATTTGACACCAACATTTCAACATTATAGTAGACAATAGGATGCAACACAATTCATAATGATAGAGTAACGCAATGTTATCCAAGGGGGCTCCGTAAGGCATGACCTACCATGTTCGTATCGGCTATTCATCGGTATATGAACTTATTGGAAGCTTTATGTTGTTCGTTCACCGCAAGTGCATCCGCAACGTAGACAACGGAATGGAATGGGCGCGCAGCATCGAACAGCAGCTCCCTCCGCAATGGAATGCGTACAGCGAGAAGATCCGGAAGCATTCGTTAAGCGACTTCGACATGCTCTACGCGCTGGCGCTGGAGCGGAATCACAACGATATTCCTTCCTATCTCGAGCAGCTGGAACGGCTGACACCAGACGAGTGGGACAGAGTCAGACAAGAGAATGGCCTGCGCCTCCCCTCCTTCCGGCTGGAACGCTGCCTGGAGCTGTATGTTCCGGCGCTCCGATTCTGGTATGAACACTATATCCGTCACTCGCTTCCGGAATGGGAACCGATACTTCTGCATGACGCGGAAGAGAAGCGGCGGTTATTGGACAAAATAAAGCCGCAGGATCTCATCGAGCTGGCCACGAACGGCGTCGTCATCCCGGAGCATGATTCGGTTGACGAAGTGATTCTTGCCCCGATGTGGCACTATCGTCCCATTAATAATAATTGTACGTTCCGAAGACGGATTCTCGTCCTATACCCGGTGGACAAGCCGGAACCGGATCTGATGGTCCCGTCGCACAACCTGCGCCGCATGACCGAAGCATTGGCGGACGAGAAGCGGCTGCGCATCTTGCGTCTGGTCGGACAGAAGCCGTATACGTTCGCAGAGATCCAGAAATATATTCCGCTCTCGACGGGAGCGCTCAAGCATCATCTGGCAGTCCTGCGCTCTGCGGGATATATCCGAACGTACTGGAACGGCAAGGTGCAGCGGATCGCGCTGCGGCCGGAAGGGCTTGCGGATTTATCCGCTTTTCTCGAAGCCTACATACATTCATGACAGCAAGCCTGATTGCAGCCTCTTGCGCTGTTGCGGCTCTGATAGCGTTAAGGAGGTGATTCGGCATGACCGTGATGCCGAGACAGACGATATTATTCGATCTGGACGATACGCTCGTCCATTGCAACAAATATTTTGACATCGTCATTCAACAATTTCTCGATACGATGATGACGTGGTTCGCGCCGTGGAAGCTGCCGGCCGAGGACATCCGCGCGGTGCAGGTCCGCATCGATATTGCCGGGGTGCAGGACAACGGCTTTCAGAGCGAGCATTTCCCGCGCTCGTTGATTCAGACGTACGATCACTTCTCTGCGCTGACCGGCCGCACCCCGTCCGCCGACGAGTCCGAACTGCTCTGGAAGCTGGGAATGAGCGTCTACGAGTTCGAAATCGAGCCTTATCCCGGCATGATAGACACGCTCGATCGGCTGCGGGATGACGGGCATGAGCTCTTCCTGTATACCGGCGGGGAACAAGTGATTCAAGAGCGCAAAATTGCGCAAATGAAGCTGTTCGACTATTTCGGAGATCGGATATTTATCCGCCGGCACAAGACAGCGGACGCCTTGTCCTCCATCGTGCGGGAACAAGGCTTCCCGGCCGAGAGCACCTGGATGATCGGGAATTCGCTGCGAACCGACGTGATTCCCGCCCTGCTGTCCGGCCTGAATGCCATTTACTTGAAGCAGGCGAACGAATGGGCATTTAACATCGTCGAGATCGATGCCGAGCCGAACGGCGCCTTCGAGACCATCGAGCAGCTAACCGAGGTGCCTCGCGTCATTCGCAACTGGATATTGACCCCGCGGTAATAGGATAGGCCGGCTTCGAGAGAGCCGGCCTTCTGCTGTAGTCGGCATAACGCCGCCCATGGTTCGGCGTGACAACCCTCGTCCTGCCTGCGCATGCGGCATGGGATTCCAAGACAGGCTATACCTCTGCCGCTAACTTCCCGCTCTCCGCGCTCGCGAGAACGATGCGGGCTTGCGTCTCGGAGCCGTCCGGCAGGACCAGCTTCATCTTCGCGGTCTTGCCCTTCTCGATCAGCGCCCTCACCTGCGTATCGGTAAGCTTGCGGCCGAAGCTTTCCTTCCAGATAACGAAGCCGCAGCCCTGTTTGTAATTCGAGCAGCCGTACCCTTTGTGCCCCATAAAGATGACGCCTCCGCAGCCGGCGCGCGGACAAGTCCCGACGATAGACGGCCCCTCGCCCCGCTGCGGTTCCGCCGACTTAACCGCGGCGCTCCGCTGCGAAGATGGCCGGGTCCCGGCGGCCGCCGGACTTTCCTGCGCGGATGGCGCCGCGGCGGACGCTTGTCCGGCTGCGCTCTTGCGCCGGCGCGTGCTCCCCTGCTTCGGCTCGGCGCTTTCGAAGGAGGTTTTCGCCGCCCGCGCCTGCAGCCTCACCTTGTCGACAATCATCGTTGCGAATTTCTTGACATTTTCCATAAATTGAACATCGGAAGCCGCGCCCCGGGAAATTTCCGTCAGCCGCCGCTCCCATTGCCCGGTCATTTCCGGCGAGGTCAGCAGATCAATGCCTGCCGCCCGGATAAGCTCGACCGCCGTGCGGCCTTTTTGGGTCACCTGGATCGTTTTGCCCTTCATCTCGATATAGCCCACTTTTTTGAGACGCTCAATCGTGGCGGCCCGAGTAGCCGGCGTGCCCAGACCGGAATCCTTCATCGCATCGCGCAGCTCCTCGTCTTCAATCTGCTTGCCTGCGCTCTCCATCGCCTTGAGGAGCGTGCCCTCCGTATAGGGCTTGGGCGGCTGGGTTTCCTTATCCTTGACCACGGCGCGCACACAATGCGCCGCCTCGTCGGAATTGACCCGGAACGGCACCTCGACCTCGATCTCTTCCGCTTCTTCCTCGTCCTTGCGCTTCCCTCTGCCGGACTTGGGCTTCTCCTTCTTCAAATCGGCATAGATGGCTTTCCAGCCGATATGGAGCAGCTCTTTGACCGAGGTTTTGAAGGTCTCTTGTTCAACCTCCGTCATGACCGTATGGACCTTGTATTCCGCAGCCGGATAGAACTGGGACAGGAAGCGGCGCACGATAAGATCGTACAGCTTCTGTTCATCGGGAGACAGGCCCGAGGCCTTCCGCCGGGTCGGCAGAATCGCATGGTGATCCTCGACCTTGGCCGGATTGCATATGTACTTGTTCCCTTTATGAACGAGAGCCCGGTTCGCGCCCTTCACCCACTCGTCATATGCCGAGCCCTGCAGCATGGACAGCGCCTTGTGCATCTCCGGAATGTTCTGCTCCGTCACATAGTTCGAATTGGTCCGCGGATAGGAAATAACCTTGTGCTTTTCGTACAGCGACTGGGCGATATCCAACGTTTTCTTCGCGGAGAACCCGTAGCGGCTGTTCGCCTCCCGCTGCAGCAAGGTCAGATCATACAGGCGAAAAGGATATTCCTTCGTCTCCTTCACCTGATAGGAGGCGATCCGTCCCGGCTTCCCCTGCACCTTCGCCGCCAGCTTCTCGGCCTGCGCCCGGTCGGTGATCCGCTCGCCCTGCCATAGACCCTGGTATGTGCCATCCCCTTGAGAGAAATGGCCTTCGACCTCGAAATAAGTTAACGAAGTAAAGGCTTCAATTTGCTTCTGCCGTTCATAGATAAGCGCCAATACAGGCGTTTGCACTCGGCCTACGGACAGCAGCACGTTGTGCTTCGTCGTGAACGCGCGCGACCCGTTCATGCCAATCAGCCAATCCGCTTCGCTGCGGGCGCTCGCCGCTTTGGTCAGATTGTCATATTCCGATCCGTCCTTCAGTTCGGCGAAGCCCCGCCGAATCGTTTCCGGGGTCAGATCGGATATCCAGAGCCGCTTCACCGGATGCTTTAATTTCAAATAACGCTGGATGAGCGAAAAGATATATTGTCCTTCCCTTCCGGCGTCGCAAGCGTTGACCAGCAGATTGCTGCGCTTGGCCAGCTCGGCGATGACCTTCAATTGCTCCTTCGTCTTGCGGTATGCGATCAGCTTGAAGTCGCCGGGTATAATCGGAAGGTCGTTGATATTCCATTTCTTATACTTCATATCATAAGCTTCCGGCTCGGCGAGCCCGACCAAATGCCCGATCGCCCACGTAATGATATAATTGTCCCCTTCCAGATAGGAACGGTGATTTTTGGCTTTCGGTTCTATGGCGGCAGCGATATTCCGTCCCATATCCGGCTTCTCCGCAATAATCAGCGTCTTCATCTGCTCCCCCCGTCTCTCTGGCGAACGACAGAAAGCCGCGCTATGGATAGCGCAGCTTCTTGCGGCGTTCTCTTCTATTTATTATTCCTCATTCCGGGCAGGATGACAAGTCATTCGCAAGATACCTGTGCACTTCGCGGGCCGCTTCCCGTCCCTCGTGGATGGCCCAGACGACCAAGCTCTGTCCGCGCCGCATATCTCCGGCGGCAAAGACATTGCGAATCTTCGTTCCGTATTTGCCTCTGACCGCCCTCACGTTGGTATAGCGATCCGTGTCCAGCTCGAGCTGATCGATGAGCGTCGCCTCCGGGCCGTCGAAGCCGACCGCAATAATCACGAGCTGCGCCGGATAGACCCGCTCCGTTCCCGGGATCGGCCGATACGTCTTCCGTCCCTGCTCGTCGACGATCCGCTCAATCTGAACCGTGTGCAGTTCCTTCACGCGCCCTTCCTCGTCGCCCACAAAGCGCGTCGTCATGATGGAAAACTCGCGCGGATCGCGTCCGTATAAGGCCTTCGCTTCCTGGTGCGCATAATCGAGCGTATACACATTCGGGAACTGCGGCCAAGGATTGGCGGCCTCGTCGCGCACGGCCGGCGCCTGCGGACGCGTGCCGAATTGCGTGATGCTGCGGCACCCGTGGCGCAGCGCGGTCGCTACACAGTCGGTCCCCGTGTCGCCGCCGCCGATGACGATGACATCCTTGCCTGCCGCCGATACGTAGCTGCCGTCCTCCAGGCCGGAGTTGAGATAGCTCTTAATCGTTCCGTTCAAATAGTCCATCGCATAGTGAATGCCTTCCAGTCCGCTGCCTTCGATGACGAACTCGCGCGGCTTCGTCGCCCCGGCGCACAGGACGACGGCATCATACTGATCGACCAGCTCGCGGGCCGGAATATCGGTTCCGATCTCGATATTCGTCACGAAGCGGATCCCTTCCTCGGCGAGCAGCCGCACCCGCCGCTCCACCACTTCCTTGTCCAGCTTCATCGTCGGAATGCCGTACGTAAGCAGGCCGCCGATGCGATCGTCGCGCTCATATACCGTGACGGAATGTCCGGCTTGATTAAGCTCATCCGCGCAAGCCTGTCCCGCCGGTCCCGATCCGACGACCGCGACCCGCTTGCCGGTCCGGCGCTGCGGAGGCTTCGCCGTCACCCAGCCTTCGCGGAAGCCGCGTTCGATAATCTCTTCCTCGATCGACTTGATCGTGACCGGCTCGCCGATGAGCCCGACAGTACACGATCCTTCGCAGGGCGCCGGACAGACCCTTCCCGTAAATTCGGGGAAGTTATTCGTGGCCTCCAGCCGTTCGAGCGCTTCCCGCCACAGCCCGCGGTACACGAGATGATTCCATTCCGGAATCAGATTGTTCACCGGGCAGCCGGAGGTGCCGGAGGCCAGCTCCATCCCCGTATGGCAATAGGGCGTGCCGCAATCCATGCAGCGGGACGCCTGGGTCCGCAGCTCCTCTTCGGTCAACTGAAGATGGAATTCCTTCCAATCCAGCACCCGTTCAGCCGGGTCCCGTTCCGCTTGTATTTGTCGAGAATATTCCATAAATCCGGTCGGCGTTGACATGCTGACTCCTCCATCCGTTCGCGTAGCAATCGCGAAGCCTGTTCGCAATTGTGCCGATTGATGACATGTCCGGACATCGGACGTTCCGGCATGTTTGTGCCAATGATCGTACCTTAAACGATGTCCCGGAACATATGGAGTCTATCACGAATGATTTGCATTTCAATACATATGGAAATGGCTGCTGCCCGCTTGCGAGGCTGGTCTCGCGTCACGCTTCCTTCCGGACGTAGGTCTGGAAGCGGTGCGGATACCGGTTCTTCTCGTCGACCGGTCCCTCGGTTTCCCCCGCCAGTTCCCAGAGCGACTCGTCATACGGCGGAAAATATTCGTCGCCCTCGAATTCGGCGTCAATCCGCGTCACCAGCAGCTTGTCCGCATATGGAAGGAATTCGCGGTAAATTTGAGCGCCGCCCATCACCATCATTTCCTCCTTCGCCGCCAGCGGCAGCACGGACTCGATATTGTGCATGACTTCGGCATCGGGCACGGTCCAGTCCGGGTTGCGGGTCAGCACAATATTGCGCCGGTTCGGCAGCGCCTTCCCCAGCGATTCATACGTCTTGCGCCCCATGACGACCGTCTTCCCCTGCGTCATCGCCTTGAAATAACCCATATCGCTTGGCAGCCGCCATGGCATCCCGTTGTCCTTGCCAATGAGACGGCGCTTGTCCATCGCCCAGATCATCGTAACCGGCATCGCGATGCGCCTCCCTTCTGTCCCAAATCCTATACCGCAACCGGCGCCTTAATCGTCGGATGATGCTGATAATCCACGAAATCGAAATCGTCGAACCGGTAATCGAAAATCGAATCCGGCTTGCGCTTGATAACCAGCTTCGGAAGCGGGAGCGGCTCCCGCTCCAACTGGGTCTTCACCTGCTCCAGATGGTTCGAGTAAATATGAACGTCGCCGCCGCTCCAGATAAATTCTCCGACCTCCAGGCCGCATTGCTGGGCCACCATATGCGTAAGCAGCGAATAGCTGGCGATATTGAACGGCAGCCCGAGGAACGTATCCACCGAACGCATGTTGAGCAGACAGCTCAGCTTGCCGCCGGCGACATAAAATTGGAACGAGTAATGGCATGGCGGCAGCTTCATCTGATCGACCTCGCCGACATTCCAGGCGGAGACGAGCAATCGGCGCGAATCCGGATTCGTCTTAATCTGCTCGATCACATTCGCAATCTGGTCGATCGTGCGTCCGTCCTTGGTCTCCCAGGCGCGCCACTGCGATCCGTATACCGGTCCCAGGTCGCCATTTTCATCCGCCCATTCGTCCCAGATGCGGACGCCGTTTTCCTTCAAATAACGAATATTCGTATCTCCGCTTAAAAACCAGAGCAGCTCATGTATGATCGATTTCAGGTGCAGCCGCTTCGTCGTGACAAGCGGGAAGCCTTCGGCCAGATCGAAGCGAAGCTGACGCCCGAACACGGACAAGGTGCCGGTTCCGGTCCGATCCTCCTTCTTCACCCCGTGATCCAGAATGTCCTGCAATAACGCCAGATATGACTTCATTTCAACCACTCTCTTTCTACCGTGCTGATGTGTATCCTTCATAGTGTACCATCCCCTTATATCGTGGGCAATCCAGATTCGCAAAATCAAATCCCGGTTCGAAGATGATCAAGATAATAAGAACAATAGGGATAGTGGAGACAATAAAGCCAGCGCTGAAATGATATAATGGAAGAAAATGATTATGAGGGAAAGAGAAAAGGTGAGGTTCATGTATATCGTAACTTCGGCGGAAATGCGCGCTCTCGATGAGTACGCCATTCATACCATCGGCATTCCCGCAGCGGTGCTTATGGAAAACGCGGGCCGGGCCGTTGCGGAGGAGGTTGCCAAGCTATCATCCGAGCTTGGCGATCTGGGAGCGAGCAAGCCGTGGCTTATCCTTGTCGGCAAAGGCAACAACGGCGGCGACGGCATTGTCGCGGCGCGGCATCTCAAGGAAATGGGCGTGTCAGCCGAACTGCTGTATGCGGCGGATCCGGCGAAGCTAACATCCGATGCCGCGCTGCAGCGCGATATTGCCGTCAGGATGGGCATTGCCGCTTCCCTCTATGGGACGGGCAGCATCCGGTGGGAGGAGTATGCGGGGATTGTCGACGCGCTCCTTGGCACGGGAACGGCCGGGGCTCCGCGCGAGCCGTACGCCTCGATAATCCGGGAAGCGAACGCCAGCGGACTGCCTCTCGTCGCCGTCGATATCCCAAGCGGTATCGATGCAGATACAGGGGAGGCTCATGATCCATCCATTCATGCGGATATGACCGTAGCCCTCGCTTTTCTCAAACGCGGGCTGACGCAATATCCGGGCGCGGAACGGGCAGGCCGCGTCGTTGTCCGTTCGATCGGCATCCCCGCCGGGCTGGCCGAGAAGGAAGGCATTCGGACCTTGTGGACCAATGAAGAGTTGTTCCTGCGGCGCTTCGGGCTGACGCTGCCGTTGACGCGCAGGGCGGATACGCATAAAGGCACGTATGGCCACGTGCTGGTGGCGGCCGGCACCCGGCAATATAGCGGCGCCGGGCTGCTGGCCTCCGCCGCGGCGCTCCGTTCCGGAGCCGGACTCGTAAGCTGGGCGCTGCCGGAACGGCTATTGGATCCGATGATTGGGCGGCTCCCGGAAGCGATGCTGCACGGCATGCCCGACGGCGGACGCGGCGACTGGGCGGCCGTGCCGCCCGAGGCGGTGTTGCGGCTCGCGGCTGACAAGAAGGCGCTGGCGATCGGCCCGGGAATGGGCCGCTTCGCCGGCGACGGCGCCTGGCTGCGCGAGATCTGGGCGGCCGCGCCATGCCCGCTCGTCGCCGATGCGGATGCGCTCAACATGATCGCGGAGGCGGGCGGCCTCGATGCATGGCCGCAGCGGGACGGCGCCGCGATCCTGACGCCGCATCCGGGCGAGATGGCGCGCCTGACGGGCCTCGACACGCGCGAAGTGCAGCGCGACCGCACCGGCCTGGCGCGCCGCTATGCCGTCCAGCACGGCGTGACGCTCGTGCTGAAGGGCGCCCGCACCGTAACCGCCACCCCCGCCGGGGACGTGTACGTGAACGCGTCCGGCAACCCGGGGATGGCTACCGGAGGCGCGGGCGACGCGCTGGCAGGCCTGATCGCCGGCCTGCTCGCGCAAGGGTACGACGCCGGCCTTGCCGCGGCCCTCGGCGTCTATCTTCACGGCCTTGCCGGCGACCGCGCCGCCGCAAGCCGTCCCTTCCCCGGCTCGCTGATCGCCGGGGATATGATCAATTGCCTGTAGACACGACGACGTTCCCCCGTTTGAACACGGTATGAACATGGTTGATTCCGAAGTGATACGGCAAGTAGGCCAGGTTATCGGCCTTGAAAATAACGAGGTCCGCCTGCTTGCCGGGTTCCAGGCTCCCTACGGCATCGGCTCTCCCGATCGCATGAGCCGCATTGATGGTTACGGCCGTCAGCACTTCCTCGGGGGTCATGCCCAAGTTCAGACAGCCCAAGGTCATGACAAGCTGGATCGATTCCGTCGGCGAGCTTCCCGGATTATAGTCCGTGGACAGGGCTACGGCGAGCCCCATCTCGATCATGGCGCGGGCCCGGGCGTGATGCGTCAGCCTCAGATTGAAGGAAGTGGCAGGCAGACAGACGGCCACGACGCCCGCCTGACGCATCGCTTCCAAGCCTTCATCCGAGGCGGCAATCAGATGCTCGGCGGAAATGCAGCCCAGCTTGCCGGCCAACTGCGCGCCTCCGATCGGCTCGATTTCGTCGGCATGAATTTTGAGGCCGAAGCCCAGCTCCTTGGCGGCGAGCAGGATCTGCTCCGATTCTTCCACGGAAAATACGCCGTGCTCGCAAAACACATCGCAAAATTCGGCCAGCCCTTGCCGCTTCACCTCCGGCAGCATCTGTTCGGTAACCACCTTCACAAAGTCTCCGGAGCGGCCTTTATATTCTTCCGGCACCACATGGGCTCCCATAAACGTAGATACCAAATCGACCGGATGCTCCCGGTTCAACCGGTGAGCGACCCGGAGCTGCTTCAGCTCGTCCTCCAGCGTCAGCCCGTAGCCGCTCTTCACTTCCGCCGTCGTCACGCCGAAGGAGAGCATGATATCCAGGCTCGCTTTCGCTTTCGCGTACAATTCCTCTTCCGTTGCCTGGCGGGTGGCTCGCACCGTGCTCAAAATCCCGCCGCCCTGAGCCAATATTTCCAAATAAGAAACGCCCTTCAGCTTCAGCTCCAGCTCATGCTCGCGTGAGCCGCCGTGTACCAGATGGGTATGCGGGTCGATGAGCCCCGGCGTAACCAGCAAGCCCTGGGCATCATGCTTGCGCTCGATCGGCAGGCAGGCGATATGCGCCATCACCTCGTCTTCCGGTCCCGCCGCAACGATGAGGCCGTCCCGGATCGCGACGGCGCCTCCGCGCACGGATCCGACCTCTGACATTTCACGGCCTGTGCGCGGTCCCCGGCTCCCTTGCATTGTGATAAGCGTTCCAATGTTGTGGATCAACAGGTCTATTCGATTCTGTTCCATCATGGGTCCCCCTCTCAAAGGCAGCAAGCCCGGCCGGGCTTGCTGCCTGTCATCGTTATATGCCCAGCATCGGCACGCGGACTCCGCGATTCTTCGCCGTCTGAATCGCAAGCTCATAACCGGCGTCGGCATGACGGATAATGCCCATGCCCGGGTCTGTATTCAAGACGCGGGCCAGCTTCTCGTCCGCTTCGGCTGAACCGTCCGCGACGACGACCATGCCCGCATGCAGGGAATACCCCATGCCGACGCCGCCGCCGTGGTGAACGGATACCCAGCTCGCGCCGGAAGCCGTATTCACCAGCGCGTTCAATATCGCCCAGTCGGCGACCACATCGCTGCCGTCCTTCATCGCTTCCGTCTCGCGGTTCGGCGATGCGACCGAGCCGCAATCGAGATGGTCGCGGCCAATGACGATCGGGGCGGTAATTTCCCCTCGGCGCACCATCTCGTTGATGGCCAAGCCCATCTTGGCCCGTTCTCCATAGCCGAGCCAGCAAATGCGGGCAGGCAAGCCCTGGAACGCGACCTTCTCCCTGGCCATCTTGATCCACTTGCAGAGATGAGTATTTTCCGGGAACAGCTTCAAGATATGCTCATCCGTCTTATAAATATCGTCCGGATCTCCGGACAAGGCCGCCCAGCGGAACGGGCCCTTCCCCTCGCAGAAGAGCGGACGAATATAGGCCGGAACGAAGCCCGGGAACTGAAACGCTTCCTTCACCCCTTCATCGAAGGCCGCTTGGCGGATATTATTGCCGTAGTCGAATACAATCGCGCCCATTTTCTGAAGATCGAGCATCGCCTGGACATGGGCCGCCATCGACTTTTTGGACAGCTTCACATAATGCGCCGGATCGGCCGCGCGCAGTTCAGCTGCCGCTTCCAGCGAATAGCCTGCCGGCACATAGCCGTTAAGCGGATCGTGGGCCGACGTCTGATCGGTGACGAAATCAGGTCGAATCCCCCGCCGCACCATTTCCGGGAACACCTCCGCCGCATTGCCCACCAGGCCGATCGAGAGCGCTCTTCCCTCCTCCTTCGCAGCCTCCGCCAGCTTCAACGCTTCATCCAGATCGCGAACCATCATGTCGCAATATTTCGTATCGATTCTGCGCTGGATCCGGGACGGATCGACCTCCACTCCAATCATGACGCCGTCGTTCATCGTAACGGCGAGCGGCTGGGCTCCTCCCATGCCGCCGAGTCCGGCCGTTAACGTCAGCGTTCCTCGCAGGGTGCCTCCTCTATGCTGGCGGGCCGCCTCGGCGAAGGTCTCATACGTTCCTTGCAAAATGCCCTGCGTCCCGATATAAATCCAGCTCCCGGCCGTCATTTGCCCGTACATCATCAATCCCTGCTTATCCAGCTCGTGGAACGTATCCCAATTGGCATAGGCAGGCACGATCACCGAATTGGAGATGAGAACCCGCGGCGCATGCGTGTGCGTCCGGAACATGCCGACCGGCTTGCCTGATTGCACCAGCAGCGTTTCATCCGCTTCCAGGTTCGTCAGACATTCCACGATTTTGTCGAAACATTCCCAATTCCTTGCCGCCTTGCCGATACCGCCATAGACGACCAGATCGTCCGGCCGTTCGGCCACGTCGGGATCCAGATTGTTCATAAGCATCCGCAGGACCGCTTCCTGCTGCCAGCCTTTCGCCGTCAGTTCCGTTCCATGTGCCGCTCTGATGATACGCTTGGTCGTTTGCTTCACAACTAGCCACTCCTTTTTAATCGGATCGACAAACCATAGCAAAGCCCGCTTCCATGTCCTCAAAACCTGCTCAAGAGAAAAGTGTCTGACTGACTATCCCCCAGCGTGCGCAAAAGCTGCATGATATGAAGGCAGCGCTGCAAGATGACGCTGTCTTAAATGTGGTTGTACCCGAAACCGAGCACATCGTGCTCGAATCCTTTTTTCGGGGCGCCAATCGTGCCGTACACGCAGACGCTTAACCATTCCTCGGAATAGCCCGAAATGTCGACCGTCCCTCTCGTTATGCAAAACGTTAAGCCAACCGTCCGCAAAATATCCCCGAATTGGACCGTTCCTCTTCCAATCCCCTGCAGCGCCTCGATGATGGCATGATATAAGGAATGAACTTCCCGATAGGAGTTCGGGTCAATCACTTTGTTCGATTTGGCGCTCGTTTCCATCGCGGTCACGACTTTGACCAGTTCCATGGCGCCGACCTTGCCGATCGTATACCGGTAGCCTCTCTTTTTCATTTCTTGCTCAATTTCCGCGCCCGCTTCTTCGTTATGCAGCATGACCAAGAGCGAGGTCAGCTTGCCCATCGTATAATTGCCGCAGTCGAACCGCTTACCTTCATTCACGTTACTCATAGCCAACCTTCCTTCTTGACCAATAGCCCCGTATTTTGAAAAAATGATACCCGTCTAAAAGCTAAACTCGGGCCAGTTAGAGAAATGGAGCGCTGCATAAACTTGCATCCATGTCCTCCTATTGAAGCTTGACTACGTCCGCAAGGCTCGCGGCGGCATCGGTCTGCCTCATCCAGTCCGCCACCTTCTGAAAATCATCGGCAAGCGCACGATCCGTCTCGACGGCCGGGACAAGCTTGCGGCATTGGTCATAGAGCCATTTGGTCCCGAGCCCAAGCCCCCGCGGATCGCGGAAATCAGCCGCTTGCGCTCCGCACAGCAGCTCAATGGCAAGCACAGAGTAAGCGTTCTCAATGATCTGCTTCGCTTTACGGGCGGCGATGGTTCCCATGCTGACATGATCCTCTTGGTTGCCCGAGGACGGAATGGAATCGACGCTGGCCGGATGAGCGAGCGCCTTATTCTCGGACACGACGGACGCGGCTGCATACTGCGCGATCATGAACCCGGATTGAAGCCCGCCATTATTCGTTAGAAAAGGCGGAAGCTGCTCATTCAAGTAAGGGTTGACCAGCCTTTCGATCCGCCGTTCGGAAATGTTGGCCAGCTCCGCCGCGCTGACCGACAGATGGTCCATCGCCAGAGCGATCGGCTGCCCATGAAAATTCCCGCCCGAGATCACTCTCCCCTCATCCACAAAAATAAGAGGATTATCCGTTGCGGAATTGATTTCGATTTCCAGCTTGCCGGCAATATAGGCCAGCGCATCCCGGCTTGCCCCGTGAACCTGCGGCGCGCAGCGCAAGGAATAGGCATCCTGCACCCTCCGCTCCCCCTGGCTTGTGATGAAATTGCTGCCGGAGGTCAACCGGATAACATTTTCGGCGGATTGACGCTGTCCTTGATGCGGGCGGATGAGGTGAGTCAAAGGATCGAAGGCGTCCCGGACGGCGAAGAGCGCTTCACAAGTCAATGCAAGCGTGCAGTCGGCCCAGTTCGCCAGATTCATGGCATCGTGGCAAGCCAACGCGCCTACCGCCGTCATCGCCTGCGTTCCGTTGATCAGGGCTAGGCCCTCCTTCGCCTCCAGCGTGACGGGAACAAGCCCGGCAAGCTGCATCGCCTGACCGCCCGGCATCCGCTTGCCCTGATAATAAGCTTCGCCCTCGCCGACGAGCACGAGCGCCAAATGGGACAGCGGCGCCAAATCGCCGCTTGCGCCGAGCGAGCCTTTCTCGGGGATGACCGGCGTTACCCCCTCGTTCAGCATGCCGGCCATCAATCGCACCACTTCCGGACGGATACCGGAGTAGCCGAGCGCAAGCGCATTCACTCGCAGCAGCATAATCGCTCGCGCGATTTCAAGCGAGAACGGCTCGCCAATTCCGCACGCGTGGCTTCGAATCAGATTCAGTTGCAGCGCTTTGACATCCTCGCCGGAAATATACATATCGCAAAACTTCCCGAAGCCGGTTGTCAAGCCGTACACCACTTTTTTCTCCCGCAACAGCGATTCCACATAAGCCCTGCTCTTCGCCATGCAGCAGATGCTCTCTTCGCGCAGCTCCACCTTGGCATGGAAGCGGGCGACCTCAACGACCTGCCCGATCGTTAAGGTCCCGCCGCCCACATACACGGCGTGATGATCTTCCTTTTGTTCCGCTATCTGCATTTCCGCACCTGCTTTACTATAAATAGTAGTAACGGTAACGGCTTCTAATGACTAATCGCTAAACGCCATTGTTTTCATCCTGTTCTTAGATTTGTTTCCGCCAACTGGTTTATAGCCCAAATCTGCGGTGTGACTACCTTTCAAAAAACAAAAAGAATGCAGTTCGATAAGGAAACGAAATTCTTCCCTCATTCAAAGCTACATTCTATTCACTAATGACTATATCGAGCTTACATTTAATTTACAACGTTGGAGAAGGTTAGTCAATAAGGAGTTACGGGGAGGGAAGAGTAATCTTTGCTCCTCATAAAAAAATCCCCCGCAGCATCGCGCTGCGAGGGCACAAAGCAAATTCATATCGAATAGAACCGTAACAGAAAGAATACAGAACGCTCCTGGAGCAGGAGTACGGCATGATTAAAACATGAAATCGTTACTCTTACTTCGCTACTGTGTGGATCGGATGTCCAAGCACGACTTCCGCAGCTTCCATCACGATTTCGCCAAGCGTTGGGTGAGCATGGATCGTAAGCGCCAGGTCTTCCAGCGTTGCCGCCATTTCTACAGCCAAGCCCATTTCCGCGATCAGGTTGGATGCTTCCGCGCCGACGATTTGGGAACCGAGCACGACGCCCGTATCCGCGTCAGCCACGATCTTGACGAAGCCTTCCGCGTTGCCGCCGAGGGACAGCGCGCGTCCGTTCGCCGCGTATGGGAACTTGCCGGCTTTGACGTTGTGGCCTTTTTCCTTCGCTTCCGCTTCAGACAAGCCTACGCTTGCGCACTCCGGATCGGTGAAGCATACGGCAGGAATGCACTTGTAGTCAACCACGCTAGGCATGCCCGCGATGGCTTCCGCCGCAACCTTGCCTTCGTAAGAAGCTTTATGCGCCAGAGCTGGACCAGCAACGATATCGCCAATTGCGAAGATGTGAGGAATGCTGGTGCGTCCTTGGTGGTCGACTTCGACCAGGCCGCGGTCGGTCATTTTGACGCCGATCATATCGAGGCCAAGCTCGCCATCGGTGTTCGGACGGCGGCCAACCGTTACGAGCAGGTATTCTGCAGTTACTTCTTTGGTTTCGCCTTTAACCGTGAATTTGACGGTAACGTCTTTATCGGTTTGCGTAGCGCTCTCCGCTTTCGCGCCCGTGAAGATTTCCACATTGGATTTCTTCATGTTTTTCGCGACAAGCTGCGTCATATCTTTATCGAAGCCTGGGAGCACCATGTCCGCGCCCTCGATAATCGTGACTTTCGTGCCGAACTTGGAGTACATTTGGCCAAGCTCCGCGCCGATGTAGCCGCCGCCGATGACGATCATCGACTTCGGAATTTCCTGCAACTCCAGAGCTTCTGTCGAGGACAGAATGCGTCCGCCGAACGGGAAAGCCTTCAATTCGATTGGACGGGAACCCGTTGCGATGATGCAGTTCTTGAACTTGTAGCGAGGCGCTTCTTGATCGTTGAATACGCGCGCTTCATTTTCGTTGATGAACATGCACTCGCCGTTGAATACTTGAACTTTATTCGCTTTCAGCAGCGCGCCAACGCCGCCGGTCAGCTTTTTCACGACGCCGCCCTTGAATTCTTGCACTTTTTTGAAGTCGACTTTTACATTTTCAGCCGTGATGCCGATGGCGGAAGCATGCTGAGTCACTTCATATTGATGAGCTGCGCTGATCAATGCCTTGGAAGGAATACAGCCGCGGTTCAGACATACGCCGCCGACAGCCGATTTATCTACGATAAGCACGCTTTGGCCGAGTTGGGCAGCGCGAATCGCTGCCACATAACCGCCCGGTCCTGCTCCAATAACCAGAGTATCAATGTTCAAAGATGCGTCTCCTACTACCATGTCCGGTTACACCTCCATGACAAGCAGCTCTGGATTAGCTAGCAGCTGCTTGATATAGTTCATAAAGTTTTGTGCCGTTGCCCCGTCGATCAGACGGTGGTCGAAGCTGAGAGACAAGGCCATTACTGGCGCTGCCACGATTTCGCCGTTCTTCACGACCGGTTTTTCCGTAATGCGGCCGGTACCCAAAATCGCAACTTCCGGGAAGTTGATGATTGGAGTGAAGAACATGCCGCCTGCGGAACCGATGTTCGTAATCGTGATCGTGCTGCCTTTCAATTCGTTCGGGCCGAGCTTGCCTTCGCGTCCGCGAGCAGCCAGATCCTTGATGCTGTCGGCGATCATCCAGATGCTGCGGCGATCCGCATCATTGATAACCGGAACGATCAGACCGTTGTCTGTGTCGGTAGCGATACCGATGTTGTAGTACTTTTTGTACACGATCTCGTTGTTCGCTTCGTCGATCATTGCGTTCATGGCCGGGAACTGACGGCAAGCGGCAACGAGCGCTTTGACGATGAACGGAAGGTAGGTTACTTTCGTGCCTTTCTTCTCCATCATCGGCTTCAAGCGGGTACGGAATGCAACCAGCTCCGTAACGTCCACTTCGTCCATGATTGTAACATGCGGCGCCGTGTAAGCCGATTTGACCATCGCATTGGAGATGGCTTTGCGGATGCCCTTGAACGGCACGCGCTCTTCTTCGGCTTCGCGGCCGGTAGCTGCTGGAGCGGCAGGCGCTGCTTTCGCTTCCGCAGCGGCTTGAGGCGCTTCAGCCTTCGCGGCAGGCGCTCCGCCATTGGCGAATGCTTCCACATCTTCGCGCGTAACTTTGCCGTTTTTGCCGGTTGGAGGCACTTCGCCGATGTTCACGCCCAATTCGCGCGCCAGCTTGCGCACGCTTGGCGTAGCCAGCACTTCATGGTTAGGCGCTGCAGCCGTACCTTCCGCTTTTGGAGCTTCCGCTTTTGGAGCTTCCGCTGCAGGTGCTGCTGCAGGTTCTTCCTTAGCCTCTTCGGCCGGTTCCGCTTGTTCCGGAATATCCCCTTCGGCATCGATGATGGCCACGACTTCGCCCATATGGCATACTTGGCCGTCCTTCGCCAGCACTTCCAGCACCGTACCGTTTACCGGACAAGGCACTTCAACGACGGCTTTATCGTTCTGTACTTCCATGATGATGTCGTCGTCGGTAACTTTGTCACCCGGTTTGATGTGCATTTTAATAATTTCGCCTTCATGCAGCCCTTCCCCCAGCTCCGGGAAGCGATATTCAAATTTAGCCACAAGAACAACCTCCTTCAAATCTGTTCGGTTCTAACTTAGAAGTCCAATACTTTTTTGACGCCAGCTACGATGCGGGCCGGTGTTGGCAGCCAAGTGTCCTCGATTTGGGCAAACGGATATACCGTGTCCGGACCGGTTACCCGCAGCACTGGCGCTTCCAGATGAAGAATCGCCTTTTCATTGATTTGGGCAATGACTTCTGCGGCGACGCCGGAAGTTTTTTGCGCCTCTTGAACGATGATGGCGCGGTTCGTCTTCTTGATCGAAGCTACGATTGTATCGATATCCAACGGAATCAGCGTGCGCAGGTCGATGACTTCCGCTTGAATGCCTTCCTTCTCCAGTTCAGCCGCCGCTTTCATCGCTGTATGAACCATCAAGCCGTAAGCGATGATGGTAACGTCCTTGCCTTCGCGGACGATCTTTGCTTCGCCGAGCGGAACCGTGTAATCTTCTTCAGGCACCTCTTCGCGGTAAGCATGGTACAGGTTCAAGTGTTCCATGAAGAATACAGGGTCGTTGTCGCGGATCGCCGAGATGAGCAATCCTTTCGCATCATATGGATTCGAAGGAATAACTACTTTAATGCCCGGTGTCTGCACGAGCAAGCCTTCCAGCGAGTCCGTATGCAGCTCAGCCGCTTTTACCCCGCCGCCGAACGGCGTGCGGAATACGATTGGCGCGTTGTAGCGTCCGCCGGAGCGGTAGCGCATGCGCGCCGCTTGAACGCAGATTTGATCAAGAGCTTCATAGATGAATCCGACGAACTGGATTTCCGCGATAGGGCGGAAGCCTTGGATGCCGAGACCGACAGCCATCCCGCCGATTGCGGATTCAGCCAGCGGCGTATCGAAGACGCGCTCGTCGCCAAACTCTTTTTGCAGACCTTCCGTTGCACGGAACACGCCGCCGACATGGCCGACGTCTTCCCCAAATACCAACACGTTCGGATCCCGCTTCAATTCCACGCGCATTGCGTCCCGAATTGCTTCTTTCATATTCATTTGTGCCATTGCATCGTATCCTCCTTACGTTATCACACTGCCTGATTCGGTCTGGTTCGCATGGTCATGCGATACTGACTTCTATCGATATCCGGATTGCTTGTCTGCTTATCCGGTTCAAAGTCGTTCTGCTATTTATTGAAAATCGGCTTTTTGCTCTTCCAAATATTTCGGCGTCGTCTCGAACATGCTGTCGATCAGACCGGCAACCGTCATTTTTTCCGTTTTTTCCGCACGCTTGATTTCTTCGTTCACTTTCGCTTTTGCTTCGTCTTTCACGCGGGCTGTATCTTCTTCGGTCCACAGGCCCTTTTTCTCCAAATATTTGCCGAAGCGTACGATCGGATCTTTGATTGCCCATTCCGCTTCTTCGTCTTTCGTGCGGTATTTGGTTGTGTCGTCAGCCATGGAGTGAGGACGGAAACGGTATGTCAACGACTCGATCAGCGTTGCGCCTTCTCCCTTGCGTCCGCGTTCGGCCGCGATTTGCACCGCCTTGATGACCGCGAGCACGTCCATGCCGTCCACCTGCATGCCGTGAATGCCCGCCGCTACCGCTTTGTGAGCGATCGATTTCGCTGCCGTCTGCTTCGTGAACGGCGTCGTAATTGCATAACCGTTGTTCTGTACGAAGAAAATAACCGGCAAGTTGTATGCGCCAGCGAAGTTAAGACCTTCATAGAAGTCGCCCTCGGAAGATCCGCCGTCGCCGGTGTAAGTAATAGCTACGTTCGGTTGTTTTTTCAGCTTGAAGCCTTTTGCAATCCCCATCGCGTGCAGGATTTGCGCGCCGATGATGATTTGCGGCATCAATACGTTGACGCCTTCCGGAATTTGTCCGCCATGCTGATGTCCGCGGGAATAGAGGAATGCTTGATACAATGGCAATCCATGCCATACGATTTGCGGCATGTCGCGGTACGCCGGCACAACGAAGTCTTCCTTCTCAAGCGGGTACACGCTGCCTACCATGGAAGCTTCCTGACCGGATACCGGCGCATAGAAGCCGAGGCGGCCTTGGCGGCCCAAGTTGATGGCACGCTCGTCCCATGTCCGCGTGAACACCATGCGGTACATGATTTCCTTCAATTGTTCGTCGGTAAGCTCCGGCATGAGATCCGGGTTCACGATTTCTCCTTCTGGAGACAAGACGGACAATGGCTGAACATCTTCCGTCTGAACTTCAAATGGATACTTGCTCATTGTTTTCACCTCAATAAAAGTTTGAAGATTTTGTTTAGCTGTTATAGAATGATTATACACCTGTTTTACTCAATTGGTCAAAAGAAAACGCGAAAAAAGTGAACATTTTGTTATGGTGTTGTTATAACAGGTCTTATTTCGTACTATAACAGACTGTTACAAAATTGTGAACTTAAGCACAAATCGGTTCTTTGCCTTCGGGACGTGACGTCTATTTCCTCAGCGAGCGGATCGCTGTATTTCTCGCGCAGGTTCAAACATCCTCTTTATAGTAGAACATTTTGGCCAATCAGAGATATTATTCACCAATAAAAGCTAAATTTTGCACAAGGGGTGTAAATGATGTCCGATTCATCCATTCTTAAACGAACGATTCACAAGCATGTCATTCCAAGCAGCCTGCTGAGCGCCGATCGCCATGTTCGCGTGTACCTGCCTCCAGGCTACCAGGAGATGCTGAGCTATCCGGTCGTCTACTGCCAGGATGGCGAAGATTTCTTCAACTTCGGCCGCATCGCGACCTATGCGAACAAACTCATTATTGAAGAGGATATGGAGCCTTTCATTATCGTCGGCGTAGACGTGGACAAAAAAATACGTACATCTGAATATTCCCCGGACGGGGAACGTTTTGAATCATATACCCGCGCGTTTGTCGAAGAGATTGTTCCCTTCATCGAGCAGCATTATCCGGTGCGGACCGATTGGACCGAGACCGTCTTGGCGGGCGACTCGCTGGGCGGCACAGTCTCCCTACATCTGGCGCTTCGCCATCCGGAACGCTTCCGTCAGGTCATCTCGCTGTCGGGTGCGTACTATCCCTATTCGCAAGAGCTGATTGCCCGAGAGTCGGACCTGTCCTGGCTGCATTTGTTCATGATCGTCGGACTGCAGGAGACCGCTTTCAAGACGGATCGGGGCGTGTTCGATTTTGTTGCCTTGAACCGGTCGGCGAAGCAGCTTCTGGAGGACAGAGGCGCCCATATCCAGTACAGCGAGCATGACGGCCAGCATCAGTGGGGCTTCTGGCAGCAGCATATCCCGGATGCGCTCCGCTTTTTCCTCGAATAGTCCCTTGGCATGTATCGTTAAAAAAGGACACCTAAAAAAGTAGTGGCATACAGAACGGTATGTCACTACTTTGGTGTCGATTTGCCATGATCCAGACCCTGCTCCTGAACGATCTTGTCCAGCAGCCGGACGCAGCCCGTCTGAATCAGCCGATATACTTCATCAAAATTGCCGGTATAGTACGGATCAGGCACATCTTCAGCCTGTTCCTCCGGAAGCAGCGTCATAAAGCGCATCACTTGCGCCTGTCTTCCTTCGGCCCCTTCCCAAGCCAATACATTCTGTTCATTGCTTCTGTCCATGCATACAATATATGTAAACTCCTTGAAATCATCAGGTCTTACTTGTCTGCCCAGCATGCCTTCATATGAAATGCGGCATTCATCCAGTACCGCCCGCGTGCCTTGGTGGGGCGGCTGGCCAATATGCCAATCTCCCGTACCTGCGGAATCGACGGCAATCGCGTGCTCCAGGCCCGCTCGCTTCACCTCATGTCGAAATATCGCCTCTGCCATCGGTGAACGGCAAATGTTGCCGAGACAGACGAACAATACGTTCACCACTGCGGTACACCTCCTTTCAGCTTCGGTTGAGTTAGGGCTCTTCACCTGTAAATATACCTATCTCGACAACAAATAACAAGCCCGGGTTCCAGGAAGGCCGTTAGGAATTGGTCTCGCGGCGACAATCGGATATACTTAGAACGCACACATCATTATCATTCGGGACTTTCATCGCTAGAAGGTCTTATAAAGTCCAGCGGTATGATGTCAAGTCCCTGATTGATGAGAATTGGAAAATTTCCTTGGCGTGCAGCAGGATCAATCCCAAAAAAGGCATCACCAAACTAGACCCAGTCGAAAATTAAGTAAAATACCATAATTTAACTGGGAATTAGAGAAGAAAATTCATGAGCCAAGGCATTATTGCTCTGTCGGCTTCACCTTCCTTCTGGGCGTATAGAGTTGGTCGTTGCGTAGCAGCACATCGACCAGACGCACAAGTTTTCTTGCCGTTAAGACGAGGGCACGTTTGTGTTGATGCTTAGGGACTTCATTGAATTTCTTCCGGTAGTACTCCCCGAATTCCGGGTCGCGGTTTTTTACCGAGTTGGCAGCTTCAACAAGGTAGTAGCGAAGGAATCGGTTGCCGGAACGAATGCGCTTTGTATCTTCCGCCTCGAAGGAGCCGGATTGGTGCTTGCGCCACGTCAGACCCGCATACTTGGCCAAGGCGGCTTGATCCGTGAAGCGGTCGATGTCGCCGATCTCGGCCAGGATGCCTGCGGCATAGACCCGATCAATGCCCGGAATGGAACGGAGGCACTGGCTGCTGGAAATGCCGTCTAAAATGCGCTCAATCGCCTTGTCGAGCTCTTTAAGCTGACTCTGGATGCTCCGGATCGACTGAATTGAGGTGCCCAGCACCAAATCAATGGAATCCTCGACAACCTTCGAGAGACGGTACGAGGCCCGAGCCGCCTTTTGAATACAGCGGGCGACGTGTTCGGGATCGGGGAAACGATTTCTCCCCTTGTCCTTGAGATAGTCAGCCAAACGGGCGACATCCATATTCGCCATCTCATCCAGACTATACTTTTCCGAGAGCATTTCCATGATGGCATGGCCGAACACGGAACTGTCCACCTCCGCGCGAAAAGCATTGCACTTGTAGAACAGATTTTGCAAAAAGTATTGCTTCTCGCGGGTAAGGTTGTGTACGAGATGGAATCGCATGCGAGTGAGCCGCTGCAAGGCGATGTACTGTTCCTGCATCACGATAGTCGTCGTGAGTCTGCCAAAACGCAGGCGGTCTGCAATGATCCAGGCATCGATGCGATCGGTTTTGTCCAGGTCGGCATAAGCGTCTTTGAATTTGTTAATCAGCTTCGGATTAATGGTGAACACCTTGGCATTCAATTGTTGAAGGGCCTCATCCTCATGCAAGTACATGGCTGGATGCCAACTGTAGACGGATGTGGCTTCAAGCCCGATATGAACCTCAGAGCAGGCTGTCTTGACCGCAGCAGAAATGATGCGATCCCGCAAGTAAGAAGCGCCGTGCAGATTGTTGGTGGTCTTGAAGGTCTCCAGGGTGTCGCCATCCGATTTCATCAAACAGGCTTCCAGTTCTTCGGAACTGACGTCAATACCGACAAAAAGCTTCAAGAGAATTCCTCCTTTCTATAAGGGATTCAGGGAACGGACTCTCCGGACTGTCTCCGGCGCACTCGCCGATCAATCACCCTCGCATATGAGAACACGCTTCGGTTCACGAGCTGCCCCGACGCTGCTACAGTCGGGCATGAGTTGCCGAAGGGAACAGCCAGCGGGTAAGAAGTGCAAGCGAGTACCGGAGAAACAGACTTAAAAAGTAGATTGGACTACAGGAGGGAGACGAATTTCCCCGAATGGAACCCTAAGTTCCATTGTCCAGAGACATTCCGGAAAGTCCAGTCCCCATATTAATTTTCAATGTGCAAGCTGGAAATTTTGAAGGCATTCTATGTTTCTATAAAGGACTGGAAAAAGACTCAAAACTGCCTTCAGGAAATACTATACGAGGAAGGATAACCATGCATATAGCTCCCCCTGTTCCCCGCCCTCGGCATGTCGTTATTTGCGCCGGCGGCATTGTCGATGCCTCCCTGCTCTCCGTGTGTAAGGAGGCGGATGTCGTTATCGGCGCAGATCGGGGCGCATTGACTTTGGCCAATCATGGAATCTGTCCGGACGTGGCGATTGGGGATTTCGATTCCGTCACAGAGGAGGAACGGAACCGGATACGAAGCTGCAGCAAACATTTTCAAGATTTCGACGCAATCGACAAAGATTATACCGATACCGAGCTGGCCTTCCATACGGCGCTCGCATGGAAACCCGGCCAGATTACGCTGCTGGGCGCAACCGGCACGAGACTGGATCATACGCTTGGCAATATCCATCTGCTGCGGGTCGGAATTGACCAAGGCATTCCATGCCAGATTCTCGACGCCCATAATATTATCCGGCTCACCAATTCCGAGCTGACTCTGCCGCGGCAGCCCTACCCTTATATATCGCTGCTCCCGCTCAGCATGACGGTTACCGGTATTACGCTTACGGGCTTCGCTTATCCTCTGACCGATGCCACGCTGCATGTCGGGCAATCGCTCGCGATCAGCAACCAGTTCGCCGCCGAGGAAGGAACCATCACGATTCGGGACGGGTATCTGCTCGTCATCTGCAGCCGTGACTAAGCGGGAGCCATCCGGCTCGGGTGCGTCGTTCTCTGCGCAAGGAGACAACCGATCCCTTCGCAAGCCTACATAGCGACGGCAGCCAATCTGGAAAATCAGGCCGCTGCCGTCCCTTGCTTTTCGCTTATGACACGCTTAGAGCAATACCGCGCCGCATAAGGCCGAGACCAGTACGACCGACCAAGGCGGGAGCTTCCATGCCATCAGCAGCAGGGACCCGATCAGAACAATCACAAAGTGGGTCGGACCCTGCACGGAAGTCGTCCATACCGGCTGATACAGCGCCGCCAGCAGGAGCCCGACCACGGCGGCATTGATCCCGCCGAGGGCGGCCCTTACCCCGCTCCAGGTCCGCAGCCAATCGGCGAAGGGCAGCGCCGCCGCGATAAGCAAATATCCGGGCAAGAAGATGAAGACGAGCGCCACGATGCCATAGACCGTACCGAGCCAGCCTGGCGCCAGCGACGCCCCGACGAAGCCCGCGAAGGTGAACAGCGGGCCGGGAACGGCCTGCGCGGCTCCGTATCCTGCCAGCAAAGCGGACTCGCCCATGATGCCTCCCCCGCTCAACTCCTCCGCCAGCAGCGGAAGCATCACATGACCGCCCCCGAACACGAGCGAACCGGTGCGGAACATCATGTCCGCCAGCTTGGTGGCCGGGCCGGGCAGCGCCGCCGCAAGCCACGGAAGCAGGATACAGCCGGCTCCGAACAGGAGCAACATCGCCATCGAGAAGCGAACCGGCAGCGGCGCTTCCGGCGCTCCTCTGCTTCCCGGAGGCTCCGTCTCTGGATGAGAAGGCGTGCGCAGCAGCAGCCATCCGGCGGCTGCGGACAGCCCGATTATCGCGATCTGGCCATAGGTGCCAGGTATCGTTACTGCCCCGGCGGCCGCGGCCGCCGCAATCGTTTTGCGCAGCGGTCCGGCGTAAGCTGGGCCGACATGGCGCGCAGGGCGTGAATAATGACCGGAATCGCCACCAGCTTCAGCCCCTGCAGCCAGCCGGGAACGTCCCCTGGCAGCCAGCCGATGCCGAAGGCGAATAAAATCAAGAGACAAGCCGATGGCAGCGTGAATCCGGCCCACGCCGCAATCCCTCCCAGCCAGCCGGCTCGCTTCATTCCAATCGCCATGCCCAATTGACTGCTCGAAGGGCCGGGCAGAAGCTGGCTCAACGCGTTCATATCCGCGAACTGCTCATCTCGAACCCATCCCAGCTTGGCGACATACGTATCCCGGAAATAACCAATATGCGCGGCGGGACCTCCGAATGAGGTGAGCCCTAATTTTAACGCCGTCCAAAACACTTCCCATAGCCGTCCGTGACTTGACATCGCTGCCTCCTGAATCGTTGACATGGTACGCTGCCGCCGGATCGATAAGGCGAATGGAGAGGCAGCTCTACAGACTCTTTCTGTTTCTTTATTGATATCACGCACTTTACATACAGCGCAATCACTTTACAACAATTTAACATAGGGCCATACGGCCCTTATGGCCCGTTCGGGCATGGCCGCGGAAAGTATCCTTGCGCCGCCGCCTCCTTTTCGCTCGCGAAGGTCTCCACAACGGCCTCTCGCTCTCCGCACCGCGATCGGTAATAGATACGAATGCCGTCCCGAATCGCTCCATAGACGACAGGACGCTTAACCAGGCGGCCACCGCCGAACGCATAGTTATTATAGTAGTGTACGCCTATCGGAAGCCCCTGGATAAATGCGATAAACCCGATGTCATCGACCGTGTTGTTCCAATCCTCCTGTCCGATCAATGGAAGCGTAAACGTATATGTAATCCCCAGTTTGCGGGCATGCGTATTGTGAAGGTTGATGTGGTAGGCCAGATCCGCCTGAAGCGTGCTCACGATAGTGGTCCGGCGCACCTGCTCGAACTGGCTGGGATCCGCCAGAAGCGGAATGCGCTTGCCCGTGGCTTCATTGACCCGCTCCCGCTTGCCTTCGTACCAGCGCTTTGTCGCCGGGTCGAACGCATGGACGTAATCATCCAGGGTGAACGACACGCTGTTCCCCGACGCATCCGCATAGGCATACGGCTTCTTGGCATGCCACAGCGGCCTGGATTCCAGCTCGCGATTGCTATTGCGAATTTCGCTGTATGCATGAATCCAATAGCCGTCATAATCCACCACGGCGATAACGTGAATATATCCGAGCAGCACCTGCTGCCCGATGGCGTCACCGGATATATCGAAATTGGTGAACAGCGTCTCGTAAAATTGCGCCAGTGCCCGTTCTTTATTCGCACGGAAATATTTCAACGAGTCATAGCCCGCTTCATATTGCGGATATTCATTCCTATGAAGCGCGAGCGCCGCGTCCTGCACCGCGGCATGAACAGCGCCGTCATACATGCGCGTCAGTTCCAGCGCGCCATCCCGCTCCCCAATCCGCCAATCCTGAAGAAGCATCGCCGGAAAGAAAATGGCGGCGAAAAACAGCGCCAAGCCGATGAAATAACCGGAGTTAATAGTCTTCATTCCGCACCATTCCTCCGTACGGGATAGAAATGCGCGCCAAGTCATCCGGAAGCGAGCGGGTAAGAAAACTGCGGATGAGGGCACCATTGGTTTGATTCACATTTTTGACGACGACGCGAAACATATCTCCCGCCTTCAAATAATATACCCGGCCCGGATCGGTTAGCGGCGCTGCTGTATTCGGGAACAGGACGCGGTTCAAATCATCCGTATAATGAAAATCATAATACACCTCGAAGCGCGCTTGGAAGGTTCCGGCATCAGCCGGGTCCATATGAACGGGATTATATTTCTTGATGCCATGCTCCATCTCGATATCGAATACATGGCCGGTTCGCGCCAGTTGGCCGTTCAGTTCATTGACCATGACCGGCGTAATAAATCCTTTGTCGCGGACAGCATCGACAAAGCCGGTAACGGACGAATAGGCCAGCGTATAATCAAGTCGCTCCTGCTGCTGATATGAAGCGCCAAGCGGATACAGGAACATCAAATAACACGAAATGACTGCGGCGAACAATGTTATGATCCCTTTAGCCATAGCGCTCTCTCCTTCCTATAGGGGATCGAATATCACCCTCTCCAGACTCCCGTCCGGACGCCATATCTGCTTCATCCGATACAATCCGTTCAGCCGGATTCCCGAAGCGTCTATATGTTCCCTGTCCACTTCCCGCCCATATTCTGTCGTGCCCACTTGAATATCGGCATCTATCGCCCGAATATGGTAGATCGATTGCAGCACGGCCGCTCCCGTGACCGTATAGGTTGGCGGAATTTGCAGCCGGGGCGCCAGATTCGGATCCCGCTCATCAAGAATGCGATCCGCTTCGTTCAGCAGCTGATTGCGGGCGGTTACCGCATCGCGAGAGAACGATAGCGCCGCCACAAAAAGGATAAAGGCCACCGAAAGGGATATCATGCGGGCGGCATTTTCCATAGTAATTCTCCCCCATCTGCATGGCTCGCGTGGCAGCCATCAATGACCAAACAAATAAAGATAGCGCGGCTCACGCGCCGCTTCCTGAATTCCCCGCTTACTGCTGCTCGAACACGATGCCGCGGGTCACATTGCTCTGATCCACGATAACGCGGGCTTTAAATTTGCCGCTCGGGTTGACGTAGCTGTCCAGCGACTCCAGCGTAGCCAGCTCCAGGTTTTCGTTGCGCTTCGCGCTGGAGAAGGTCCCGTTGTCAAGCACATCCGACCCGTAGTAGGTCCCGTCCGTATTTCCACTCGACTTGTTTTTACCCGTGATGACACGGACGCCGAACTGATCCTGCTTATAAAATTTGCGGATCGCGTTCACGACCTGAGAACCGCTGACCGTGGTATTATCATAGACGGTAAACGATGCTTTGCTGAGCTCCGTCTGTATGGACGAGAACTCATTTTGCGCCGTCTTCGTCGCCTCCTGGGCGCTGACGAACAGCAAGACGACAATCGTAATCAATGCAATGGTCAAAAAGATTCCGGCCGCTACCTTCAGCGCCGATTGAGCATTATTCATCGCAATCACCTGCACCTTTTCCCGATTTTTGTTCTAGGTAAATGCTGATTGGCATGCCTTGCTATAGGCGGGCCGCTCTCCTGGCCGCAACCTACAGCTGGCGAATTTGGTCAAAAGACGAGCGCATTTGCTCCGCGCTCATCCAGACGAGCGGGATGACCAAATATAAAAACACGAGCGCATACATCGGCGCGAATCCGAACCATTGTCCCCATACCGCTTTGGCATCGATGCTCTTTTCATAATGCTGCTTTATCATTTCTTGCTCATAAAGCCAGTCCTGCTCTACGTCATCGAAGGCTTGATGAAGCGGAATCAGATCGAAGGCCAATTCGATTTTTTCGACGAAGCGGACAAAGTCGGGATAAGGAGCATCCCGCTTCAACTGCCGCAGCGCCTCCTCGGCCCCGCTCTCCCAATTCATGAGGCATGCGTGCAGCGGCTTCCTGAAGTATATCGAGCTGCGCCCCATCCAGCCCACGATCTGTTCAGCCGTCATGCGGTCGAAGGCTCTCATCAGCAAGGTCAGCGACTGGAATTGGCTAATCTCCGTCCTCATGTCGATATGCTGCAGCCGGATCCGGAGATGAAGAAAGACGACCGGGCAGGCATAGGCGGCAAGACTGGCGGCAAGGACCAGCAGCACCTCCCACCACTGAATGCGGCTTCCTTGCACCCGATCGGCATAATCGGCAAAGTAGCTGGCTGCCTGCTTGGATTTCCATTCGCTGCCCGCCGAAGGCTGAGCAAGGAGTTGTCCCTTCCATGTCTCAAGTGCTTCCGGCGATAGCCCAGCGGCGCTGCTGCCTGACACAGGCTGCAGCTCCAGTCCGAGCGCCGTCATCTGCCGCTGCAGTTGATTCCACGCCCCGGAAGCCGCGGTCGACTGCAGCAGGAACAGCAGACAGACGCCGCAGCACAGCACAACCGCAGCCAAGGTCCAGCGCCGGGCATAGAATCGATCCACCGGCATGTTATCGTTCGCTTCTCTCAGCAGCCGCTGAATCCGGCGGATCGCTGCGGGCGGCGTGCGGGCCATCAAACGGCGCACGAGACGCTGGACGGCAGGGCGGGTCCAGAGGCGGCGCTCCCATGTCCGCCGGGCTTCGGCTTCAGTTCGGCCTGATCGCCAATGCAGTTGAAGCAGCAGCCTATGGCAGATAAAGACCGTAAGGAACACCGCCAGTTGAAGCAGCCAGCCGAGCTTGCTCTCATAAAACTGCTCCATTAGCGGGAAATAGGCCTTCGCCCAGCGGGAGAGCGGGTCAGCGAACAATACCGGCGCGACCGCAATCGCCTGCAGCCCGCTCAGCAAATAGTCCAGCCGGGAACGCATCGTCAATTCCAGATGCATCTCCCTCACGAGCATCGAGATGCCTTGAAGATAGGAGGAACCTTGCCGCTGAGGCGGATCCCCGTATTCGACTATGAAGCGCGACAAGCCGGCGAACAGCTTGAAGTAACGGTTCGGTGCCGCCTCTTCATATGCGGCCAGAGCCGCTTCCGGCTGCTGCTCCTCCATCATGGCGAGCATTCGCTTCATATGAGACTGCAGCATCGGGTGCCCGCCGTCCGCCGCCTCGGCGATCGCCGCATCGACCATGCGATGGCGATGATAGGCTTGCCTCACACTGGCGAAGGCCTCGGCCCCGATCTTCAGCAGCTTGCGTTCCGCGCGCTGGACAGACGCATCCCGGTATAGCCCTTCCGCGACGCTCAATACGAGCAGAAGCATAAGCCAAGACAGCACATCCTGATCGAACGACAGGAATACGATTGCCGCCAGCGCAGCCGTCACGGCACTGCCGAGCAAGACGGCTGCCGTTTTCCGGCGCAGCAGCCATTCATCATACGAATAGAATGGGCTTAGCCGCTGCCGGATTGAACGGGCCCGTCCCTTCAACAGCGGCGTCTTTACAGCGATTACATAGAAGCGCTGCAGCGCGGCATGCCATGCCGCTTGGATATGTGCCCCCCAAGACTCGCTTTGCCGGGGGAAAATATGGGCTTGCTCAGCTTCAAGCCTCCGGCTGATTCGCCAGAGCAGAATACCGACGGCTAGCGACAAGGCGGCCAGCGCCACCAGCACCGTACTAACCGGCAAGCGTCATCCCTCCTTCCTTGCGCAGCCATTCGCGGAACCTCCGCTTGTCCTTGGCTGTCATTTCCCGTTCCATTGCTTCCGCCTGCCGAGCGGAAAGCGGATGAACCAAGCAGTACCGCCCTTGCCGGTATTCGACGATATTGCGATATTCGAATGCGCGCGTGCGGCCAAGCCGGCGATGCAGCTTCTCCGAGGACAGGATGTATCGTTCCCAGGATATTCCTGAACTCCCGCTCTCCACGGCCGGCGGCACGTCCCCCGGCTCCGGCTCCGCCACCGGAATGCACTCCGTTATCCGCTCGATATACCGTTTGCCGTCCGCATCCCGGGCCAGATGCACATCAAAATGGAGAACGCCGCTAACCTGCTGCTCCGCAATCGCCTCATTATGGAACATCCCGCTTTTAAGCAGCGAATTGCGAAGCGCGAAAATAAGGTCCGGGAACGTTTTCGCATGGTGCGTGAAGACGGTGAACAAGCTTGCAACCTGCGCCATTTGAATCATCCAGGCCGCTACCGGATCGGTAGCGACTTCACCGAGTATATGCACCGTGCCGTCCGTTTTCTTCTGCACGTCCAGCCCGGCCTGGCCGGAAATGCGCTCGGTCTCCCGAAGCGAGACAATATTCCGCTGCGGATACAGGCGCCGCAAATGGAGCTCGAAAGCCTGCTCCTGCACGCGAAGCGGATAGAACGGATAGATGGATTGGACAAGCGCCATCAATAGCGTCGTCTTTCCCGATCCTTGCGCCCCGGTAACGGCCGTCACGCGGGCCCCTTTCATTAAATAGGTAAGCAGAGCGATCGGCAGCTCCGCGTTCTTGTCCGTAATCAGCTGCGGAAGCGTGACGCGGCTCGTGTCGAATTTGCGGATGAAGAAGCACCATGATTCCGCAAACGGCGGGCGAAGAACGACAACCCGCGAGCCATCCTTCATATGATTGACCCGGTAGCCGTCCGCTTCGGTCAGCGGGCCGGGCGATTGATATTTATATATGTTGTGGCACACTCTTCGCAGTTCCGCTTCGCTGCCAAAAGAAAGAAACGCAAACCGAATCGATTTCCCTTTATAAAAAATCCACACGCTGTCGCAGGCCCGGATATCCTCCTTGTCCCCCGATTCCGCCTGCACCATATCGGCGTACGGCGAGCCGGCCAACACGTCAGGGATTCCGTTAATGCCGCCGGATACGCCGTCAATGCCCATATCGCGCATCTCATCAATGACCGAGAATCCTTTATACCGCTGATACAGCCGCTGAGCTACAATCCGAATCCGATCGCGACGCGAAAAGTTCAATTCCTCCACCCGAAACGCCGCGTCGACATCCTCGCCCGTGACGACATAGGCTGACTCGTCATCGGCAGACGAATGAGCTCTTAATTCATCCCATTTATACGTCCGTATCAGCACATCCAATGCGCCGTACCCGTATCGCTGCTTGTACGCATACAGGAGCAGGTCGAACTTGTCCTGCACTGTCAGCAAATCCGGGCGGTTAAATGAGATAAGCCGGTCCAGCTCATCAGCCGCGAGCTTGATATGCTGTTCGATAATATCGATTATCCACTCTTTTATATATTCCTTTGCCGCAGGCTCGCCGCTGCTGCATGCTTTCAGCGCTTTTTTGAGCGCCAGCCTCCGCGCCGTCTCGCGCCTGAAATCCTCTTCATTCGCATGCAGATCCATCAGAATATCGGAGGTCCAAGATATAAAATACTGCTTCACGGCGGCGTCCAGCTTTTCCCACGTCCAATCCTGCCGCTTGCCCGCATTGGCCGACTCTCTTCCCCTGCCGCGCAGGCGCAGCGTCAATGCGGCAAGCGTGCCCGCGGCAATAGCCGCGATGAGTATCCCGTTCCAGAACATGTGCTCACCCCGCTTTCCCTGACCCGGAACGCGCTATCGCGCCTGACTCCGACATCAGCCAATCCGCCAGCTTGTTGTGATGATCGGCGAATCCATTCCGCCGGTTCCGCTGCGGCTTCATGAGCTGCTGAATATACCAGGCGAGCAGCTTGCCCTCGTCTGCGGCGTTGCGGTAGCCGGCGGAGTACGGAATAATGAACAGCGGCGCCATCGGCCTGTATTGGCGGCGAATCCGAACCTCATTTTGCCGGATATCGTCATCATACATGCCTAATATATAGGCGGAGGCAGGAGATCCCCCATCGCTGAACGCGGCCTCCAGCGAAGACCGCTGCTGGCTGGCGACGACCAGCGTCCCATGGACCAACGCCCCAACAGCCTGCGCCATATGACCATTTTCTCCCCCCGGGTCCCACAGCACGATGTCATACCGCTTCTCCGCCAGCTTCATGATCCTCGGTATCCATTGGCGAAGGTTGGCACCTCCAGGCGATCGATTATGGTCGGCGTCGAAGCCCGGCATAATATCGAGATTGCGCATGATGGGAGCTGTGAAGGAAGTGAACATATCATCCTCCGCTTGCTGGTGCTCCATCATGCGAAGCAAATGGCTCCAACCGTTCGGAGTGGCGCGATAGCGGATCGAAGACGCCGCCTCCGGCTTCGGCAGGAGCGCCTCCAGCCCCCTTCCCCGCTGCTCTGCATGAATGAGGAGCACGCGCAGTTGGCAGCGCCAGGCGAGCGTTATGCCCAAGCATGCCGTTAATGAGGTGCCTCCGCACATTCCCCGTCCCGCCGAACGTACCATCCAATGCTTGCATAGCGGCATATTTCCATTACCGTCCTTTCGTCTTGGCCTTGAGGCATCTTCTCCATTCTTTGTCCCCGAGCGGACCCGCAATCTGCTCCGTCAGCTTGCGCCATGCTTTTTTCGTCCCGGGCGCAAAGGCCTGAAGACGGAGCGTTCCCGCCTGCTCCTGCTCCATCTTCGCCGCCCAATCCCGTTCGTCTTCGGGAATGACTACTGCGGCCTCCGACCAGCGCTGCTCGAATCCGGAATGATAAAGTTCCTTCACAAATGCCAGCTCGGACTCCGGCTCCACAGAACGGAACAGCACCGGAATGAATGCGAGCGGCTCCCCTTCCTGATGGCGCTGAAAGGCAGCCAGCCACTCTTTATTCTTCGCGATATGATATCGCTCTGCAGTCTGGCAGAGGAAGCGGCAATCCGCTTCCGCCCATTGCGCGGGAGCAAAAAATGCGGCTGAGTCCGTATCGACGAGGAGATCATCATAGCTCGGCGGCGCTTCATCTTCCCGCTCCAGCATCCGGAACGCGTCCATCCAATTCGAGCATCCGGTCAATACATCGAAGCCATTCCAGTTGTTCAGATTCATGGACGGATCCGGGCCGGCAACCCGGTACGTGCTCCATTGCGCCCGGGTCCCGTCAATAAGCAGCACCTTGCGCTCCAGCCGGGCCAGCAATGTGCATACCGCAAAGAGATGTTCGCTCTTATCCACGCTTCCGATAAATACCGCGCTGGTCAATCGTATTCCCCCTCTTCTTCACTCCCACTTCTGCCGCTATCAGCGGTCAGGCTCGGAAAAGATCGATTTATGATGCGCCGCATCTTCTGCCTGTTTTCCGGATCCGCCTGACCCTCGCTGCGAGGCTTCCGCCGGAATGAAATGATCGGCTTCATCCGGATGCATCGGCTCCGCAGGCCGTCCAGCCGGGTCCTTCTCAGTTCCAGCGCCTTCGGGAACCGTACCAGGCCATGGCCGCTGCGTATCCTGGGCTAACGGTTCTGCGGACGCGCCGCCCTTCGGACCGACGAACGGAGAATCCCTTACCGCCTCCGGCGCTCTTCCCGTCAGTGGAGACGCTTCGGCGGCCTGGGCAGAAACAGGATAACGGGCGGCCTGCGTCCCTTGCTCAGGGCTCATTCTTGTCACGCCGTGAGCATCCCCCTCGCGGGCTTTGTCGGCCCATGTCTTTTCCATTTGTTGACGAAGACGGCTCATTAGCGCCGTATTGGCCTGCTTCACGATATTCGGGTTCGATTGCATCAGCTTCAGAACCTGCTCATTGGGCGGATAGTTGACTGCCGCATCCTGTTGCAGATGAGGCTCGATATACTGCAGGGCGTAAATCTGCCCTCCGTGCAAATAAGCGTCCACGCAGGCGCTGGAGAACGACAATCGTTCCCGCTCATCCATCTGCAGCCAGACGACAGGCTCCTGCAGATCATGAATCGCCTTGCGGGACAGGATGACATAGTCTTGACCATCCGGGAAGCGGATGCGCACATCAATCGCGTCGCGCTTGCTCAGCCGCAGCGGCAGTTGGATGACCGCCGTCTCCACCCAGCGCATATCATCCGCCAGCCGCCCCTCTTCATACATCAGCGAGGCAAGGACCGGAGTTTTTGCCGATACGTCGATTTTCAGCACTTTCCCGATGGCGTCGCTGGCATCCTGCACCCGGCCGGCCGGCGCAGCCGATTCCGCGATCTCCTCTCTCTTCAGATCGGCCATGCTGATTCGGGTCCCGGCCTGGAGCGGCCGCTCGAACACCCATATTCCCGCCTGCCGCTTCCGCCGTTCCGAAGCCAGCCGCTCCAGCCGGGCGATTTCCTGCTTATACTCGGCTTCTACAGATGATCGCAGCGCAAATAAGTGGCGGTCGGACCACCACAGGCAGAACCAGAACAAGAGGCCTGCCGCCGCCGCGCCGCACAGTGCGGACCACGCCATTTGCTTGCTTCTCCGTGTCCATCTTCTCAACTTACACCTCTCCTTTGCCAAGTTTCTTCACCTTCATCCATCGCCCGAGCCGATTCAGCCAGCCCCGGCCGGTTCGCCCCGCCCCTATAAGCTCTTCCGTCCATCGCAGTGCGTCCTCGCTCCACTCGAACGGATTCGGCTGATAAGGCAGCTTCATCACGCCTCTGCACTGCCCGCGAATCCAAGGAGGCCGCCAGACAGGATAGGCATCCGCATGCGCAATGGCCGCGTACCAGTGCGTGCATTGATTGGCCTCTAACCTTCGGACCGCTTCGCGCAGCTCTTCCCGGCGCCAGGGAACCGCGCTGCCGACAAGCACCGGAATCTGGGCCCGTTCGAACTCCTCTGCACGGTATCCCGTCGCGCCCGCACTCATATCAAGCACGACATATTCGTACCGGCCAAGTAAATACGGCAGCAGATTGCTCTGCGTCCAGCGGTAACAGGTCACGCCATGCAGCCGGATTCCTGCGGCAGTATCTCCCGCCGGCTTCCGGCGTATTCGATTGTTCGCCATCGCATCGGGCTCCTCGCCTTCATAATCCGCCTCCAATGCGCGAATGACCGGACCGTCCGCCTCTTCACGAGCATCGACATAGGCCGCCCTGCCCCATTTCCCGGCCGTCAGGTGATACGCGCACATGAGCGCCGCATGCGTCGCTCCTATTCCGGAGGAGGTGCCGCGAAAAGCAATCACGACTCCCGCGCCTAGCCTTCCGGTCCTTCCGGCTGCAGTAAGAGGAGCGTTCGACTCATCCAAAGAAGAGCTGGCGTTCCCCGCGGCGAACGGCCTTAAGACTTCAAGCAGTTCCTGCGCCGACTGATAGCGATGATCGGGATGGGCGGCCAGCAGCTTGACGAGGACCGGAAAGAAGTCCGCCGGAACGTCATCGGCCAAACATTGCGGCGGAAGCGGAACCTCTCCCTTCCAGCGGCCGGCCGACATCATATGGGTCAGCAGAGCGCCTAGCCCGTACAGATCCGTGCGGGCATCGCTCTGCTTGCCGTCGTACTGCTCCGGCGCGGCGAACCCGACCGTGCCCAGCTTCACCGTATCGTCCTCCTTGTCTGCATCGACATTGCGGGCGATTCCGAAATCAATCAGCTTCACTTGGCCCTGCCGGGTCAGCATAATGTTCGACGGCTTCATATCGCGAAACACGATGGGCGGGTGCCGGCTGTGTAAATAAGACAAGGCTTCGCAAATCGGCCCCGCGTACCCGATCGCTTCGGCGAAAGAAATCGGCCGCTCCCGCATTCGTTCTCCCAACGTCGCCCCCTCGATATATTCCATGACGAGATACGCCCTTCCCGACGCGTCGGGCGGATAAAAGTCAACAATGAGAGGGAGATGCGGATGGCGCAAAGCCGTCAGCAGTCTTGCTTCATGCACGAGCCGCTCCATATCCCGGGCCGCGGGCTTAGAAACCTTAATCGCCCACAGCTTCCGGGCGAGCCTCTCGTCTTCCGCCAAATAGACGGAGCTCATTCCTCCTTTTCCAAGCAATCGGACAATGCGGTACCTGCCGTGCAGCAGTTGACCCGGCTGCAGGCCATATCCATGTTCCGGCAATGCAATCCCCCCAAGACAACGCAAAAAAGCACCCTGAAAACGAACCATCGTTCGTAATCAGGGTGCTTCCCTGTGTGCACGCTATGTTTTGATGCTAGTGTATCGAATTTGCGACGGCTTGTCCAGCCTTATTTTGAAAAAGGTCATGCCGCCGAAAAATTAATATCGTTAAGATTTCATCATATAAAGCGTTATCTCGTCCCGATTGTGGAACAACTGCTTCGCCCCGATGATTTGGGCATGCTCGGCATACATCGCAGTCACATCGCGTATCGTCTGCAGCGGCTTTTTGTGCATCAATTTTACGGTGACGAGAATCGTTCCTCCCGCAATCACCCCGTCCAGCAATCGGATAACCATCTCCGCCGTCGCTTTGGGGCTCCAGCTCATATCGCAGACGAGCAGATCGAACTCGTTCGGCTCCACCGGGACATCCGCAGCATTCCGCTTCACATATGTCAGCCGCGGATGACCCAGCAAGCTAGGATGCATATTGGCCGGGTCAATCGCGGTAACATGCACACCCCGCTCCAGCAAGAGGCTTGTCCAGCCTCCCGGCGCGGCGCCGACATCCAGCGCATGCCGATAAGCCGAGTAATCGAGGCCGAATGTCCGTTCCGCTTCCAGCAGCTTGAACTTGGCGCGGGAGATTTGCCCTTCCTCCCTCTGGAACCGCATCGCTCCGCCCGGCCAGTCAGAACCCGCTTCCCCGGGAGTCATCATGCCGGCATAGATTGCCTCCTCGCCAATCACGATGGAAACGATAACGTCCGGTTCGGCCAGCACCGCCTCTCCTCCAAGCCGTTCGATTAGAGAGAGGAACGCTTCCCGGACCGCCTTGTCTTCCTCTGTACGAGCGCCGCCAGACCGAATATGGACAGCGACCCGCGTGCCGCCGCCGGCTTGGAGACCGGTGCATGCGCTCAACCGCTCCAGCCACGAGGCGCACATCGCCTCCAGTTGTTGCGCCGGACCGCTCGTCAGCCCCTCTGCGCGCTTGACCGCCAGGTGCACCGGCTGAATATGCCGGCCGAAGATCGGCGGCTCCTGCTGCCAGCGTTCCATCGCTTCAGCGGAACCGGCTGGAAGCTCCATCAAGGCCATTTCGCCGGGAACGAGCATGCGGCTCTTCAACTGGCCGAAGCTTCTGCGCAGCTCCTCCTGCGCATACGAGATATAACCGTGATTGGAGGTGACAATCCAATGGGATGACGGTGTATAATGTGACTCCAGAATCAATTCTTGTACGGATTCCACGTGGGCAAACCTCCAGCTTTGTTGCGAATCAATCGCGTTATTCGAACATCATTTCAGGGTATATCATTTCAAAATGACGTGGCTCGCGGCACCCGTTCAAGGCACCCGTATCCATGGGCGATCATTCGTCCAGTCTACCTGGACGCCCATATCGAAGGTCTCCGAGAGCAGCTCCGGAGTCATCACCTCGCGCTTCGGTCCTGATGCAATCATCCGCCCCTCATGCAGCAGCGCGACATGCGTGAATAACGGGATAATTTCCTCCGAATGATGCGTCACATAGACAATCCCGAGATCGCGCCCCGAGAGCAGCGCCATATCTTGAAGCAGCTTCTCCCGCTCATAAATGTCGAGGCCCGAGCAAGGCTCATCCATAATAAGCAGTTCGGGATCGCCCATCAGCGCGCGGGCAAGCATAATCTTCTTGCGCTCCCCTTGCGAGCAGACGGCAAGCAGCTGATCCGCCAGACGGCCGAGCTGAAATTCCTCCAGCAATTGATGAGCCCGGTCCTTCACTTCGTTCGGAATCTCCTGGTAAAAGCGCAGCCAAGCAAAGGCGCCGGTCGCCACCACTTCCCACACCGGGTCGCGCAGCGTTAATTTCTCGACGAGCGATTGGCTGATATAGCCGATCCGCTGTCTGACTTCTCTCACGTCGCACTGACCATATGTATGACCGAGCACGCGGACGGTTCCGCTTGAAGGAAATTGGTAGGCGGTTATCAGTTCAAGCAGCGTCGTCTTCCCGGATCCGTTCCGTCCGAGAAGAACCCAGTGCTCGCCCGGGTTGACGCTCCAGTTGACGTCATTTAAAATGGTTCGCTCTTCTCTCTGGAACCTGATTTGTTCTAGCTGTATCACAGCAATCCCCCGCCTTTCAATCGTTCAAACATATACGTTACCGAATGAAATGCATATATTTTCTCGGGCCGGTTCTCCCGTTCCGGCGCCTCATCTCCCCATAGCAGAAGGCAAGGGACGCTCTCGATGCGATGCGCCTGCACCAGCTCGGCAGCTTCCAGCACATTGACCGAACCGATGGCGAGCTGCGGATACGACTGCTCCAATAGAGCCAGCATCCATTCAGCAAGCCGGCACGTCCCGCAAAAGGGGCTGTATACATAGAGGGCATGCGGTCTTCCCGCAGCCGCGGCCGGACGACCTGGCATAAATGCCTGCAGTTCTTGACCGCGAAGCGGCTTCACTGCTTCTCCATCCTAACCCGCTCCAGCGTATCCCAGCCCATGGGCCCGTTATGAAGCTTCACGGAGTCCGGCTTATGCTTATAGAGCTGCTGGTACATCCGTTGTCTCCCTTCCGGGCACGAAGTATGGAGATAGATTTCCTCCTCCGGATAGAGCCCGCGGCGCACCATTTCCAACACAAGCTCCGTTCCTGTCGGCTCGTCCGGCCCCAGATCATGATCCAGCGATAAAATACCGACCCGCTCCTCTTCCAGAAGCAGCAGACATTCCTCCATATTCCGCGCCAGCACGAATCCGTCCGGACAGCGCCGCCAGTCGTCCAGGTAGACATGAATCATCGCATTCCCTCTTTCCCTTCACCTAATAAATCATTTCTTGTCGGCCCGAACTGCCTCCTTCAGCCTGTTCCACTCGGGTACATGTCCGTATTGGCTACTTCCCGGCGTCTCCAAAATGAGCGGCTTGCCGCGGATCCCTTCAGCCATGGCCAATCGGGCCAACTCCTCAATGCCGATATGCCCGTCTCCCAGATTGGCGTGCCGATCCTGGCGCGAAGCATAGGCTTCTCTTGAATCGTTCAAATGAATGACCTGCATATGCCGCCAATAACCGAGCTCATGCCCCTTGGCGACCAATTCATCGGTCTTGGACGGATCCCATAAGCCGCTGACGAACGCATGGCATGTATCGAAGCAATAGCCGATTTTATCCGAATACCGGCTTAACTGTCTGATCTGGACAAGCTCCTCCAGCGTCACTCCAAGGCCGCCATGGCTGCCCGCCTGATTCTCCAGCAGTAGCAGGGCTCGTCCGTTCCAGACGGCAAGCACCGTGTCAATCGTGCGAATAATATTCCCGTAGGTGCGCAGCAAAAGCTGATCCCCGCCGTCCTTGCCTTTGAACATGCCGAAATGGACGACGGCTCCGATTGAGCCGCAAGCTTCCGCGATCATCAAATCATTCAACAGCGATTGAACCGTCGCTTGGAAACGCTCTGGCGTCTGCTCGGCATCCACCGCCAAATTCGTCGGATACGGCGTATGAACGACCGTGCGAATCCCGTGCCGTTCACATAGCTCCCGAGCCGCCTCCGCCTCGTCCTCGTAACCTTGCTTGACGGACAAGCCCCTCGGGTTCTTGCTGAAATATTGATAACAGCCAAGGCCGAACGCCTCCTGCAATCGTACGGCGTCACGCGCAGCATGGCTGTAGCCGCCCCGCAGCGATAAATGACAACCGTATTGCAGCGCGAAGCTGCCCTCTCCCCTCCCCGGGAGATTAGGATTCATCCGCTGGCGGCAGCGGCTGGCACTGCGGACAGTAATAAGCAGGCTTCCGTTGGATCAGCATTTCTTCAATCGGCGTGCCGCAGCGCGGGCAAGGCTCCCCTGTCTTGCCGGCGATTCCCCATTCGAGTGAAGCTCCGCTGCCGTCAGCTGCCGCTTCGCTCCTATCCTGCCGCTCGATCGCTTCCTGAAGCACATGAATCATGGATAGATACAACCGGTCAAGCTCTCCTTCCTTCAACTGATCAACCCGCACAGACGGGCGAAGTCCGGCAGCAAACGCGATGTTATCCGCATACCGGCTGTCAATTCCGGCTAGCAGAGCGGGATTCATCAAGGCCGCCTTCAAAGTCGACCGCCGCTTCGCGAACCGTTGGCGGAACCGCTCCGCCGTCAAGTGGCGGGACAACGGGTCAGGCCCCTGCTCCCGCTGCTGTTGATCCAGCTCCTTCGCCGACAGCAGCAAGAGCTGAAGCGACCGCGACTTGTGCACGGTCACAGTCATGCTATCCACACGCAGCGAAAATGCCGACTTGCTGGCGCTTGCGGCCGCTTGCGGTTCATCTTCCTCCGAACCGGCTTCGAGCCTGTCAATATGAAGCTCATCCTCCTGACCCAACCGCAGTACCAGACGCTGGCCATTATCCAGATGAAAAATAAGATCTGTTCCTCTTCGTTCCACAAATAAAATTTGTCGGCCAAGAGCCAAATCGTGAATACGTTCCATTTCCACGTTCAGCCCGGCTGGACGCTGCATATCCAATCTGCGGATCCGCTGGCCTACCGTATCCTGATCCAGCCGTTTCCGGTAACCTTCGATCTCGGGAATTCCCGGCATCGAGCATCTTCCTTCCTATGTCTATAAATTAATGGCGTTAATAGCGCTTATTCGTTATTATGCGCTTGTTCCAGGAACCACTGACGCATTTCCTCCAGCGTCTCGCATATGATATCGGGATTGACTCCCGAGCGCTTCTGATAATCCATGCGGTTGGCCGCCGTCGTAATGCCTGTCAAGACAAGCGCCGTTCGGCAGCCCGCCTGCTGGCCCGCCATCATGTCAGTCATCATATTATCGCCGATGACGATGGCTTCCTCCGCGCGGCAGCCCAGCCGTTCCAGAGCGGCGTCCATAATGATGCGGCTCGGTTTGCCGATCACGACGGGTTCAACCCCCGAGGCCGCCTGGATCGCAGCCCCGATCGAGCCGGCTCCAGGGGAGAATCCCCGGTCGGAAGGAAGCATCAGATCCGGATTCGTCAGAATCGAGAGCGCCCCCTTGCGGACTGCTGCTGCAGCCGCTTCCAGCTTCGCATAGCTCAAGCTCCGGTCAATTCCCTGGACGACGATATCGACCTCTTCATTCCATACGGCCTCCTCATCGTCCGTCCATTGAACGCCGGCATCCGTCAACGCTTGCTCCAGGCCTCTTTCCCCGATCATAAAGACGCGGCGGCCCGGAAATTTTTTCAAAATATACGATGCAGCAGCTTGCGCCGACGTGAGCACATCCTGACTTTTCGCATGGATTCCGAGCCCGTTCAGCATATCCGCGACTTCCTCCGGCGTGCGCGATGAGTTATTTGTCACGAACTGATACGGAATTTGGAGCTGCTGCAATGTCAAGATCAGCGCATCCGCGCCTTCAATCATCGTCGAACCGTGATACATCGTTCCATCCAGATCGATGCATGCATACCAATTTGTCTTCATCATGATGCTTCCCCATTCCTTTCTGCCGCATGCCGTAAGCAGACACGGCTAGGCCTGCCGCTCCCGGTCGGTGCGGATGACATGATCCACCCACTGCTCCACCGCATTGCCGTCCGCCAAGGTCGGAACGATATCCGACCAGCGTTCATCCCCGGACAATCGCAAAATGAAATGATGAAGCGCCGCAAAGTGGCTGTCCTGAAAGACGCCCATCGTCGCCTTTTCGTCCGGAAGCAGGTACAGGCTGTCCGGTTCAGGGAGCGCAGGCTGTTGTCCGGTCAATAAGTGCAGGGACGGCATCTTATCCCGTTCCAGGTCGCATGTGATGCTTCCCTTCGTACCGACGATGTCGATCCGGAACGCATCAGCGCCATAAGCAATCCGGGACACTTCCACCATGCCGTGGATACCGCTCTCTGTCTTATAGGTCATGACGGCCCAATCATCGACATGGACAGGGACGCGCTCTTCCGAGCCGGCCGTCTTCGGCCGCTCCGGCACAAACGTATGTACATGGCCATCCACCCTCGCGAAATCGCCGAACCAGTGCCGGATCAGATCAAGCGCGTGCACGCCGATATCCGTAATAGCTCCTCCGCCGGACAGCGAGTCGCTCAGCCTCCAGCTGAAAGGCCTCGATTCGCTCAAATATCCGGAGCGCAGATAAGCGATTTTGCATTGCAGGACATCGCCGACAATTCCCGCTTCCAGCCAGGCCCGGATGCGCATGACAGCCGGATGATAACGAAAGACAAAGGCGAGCTGCTGCGGGTGTTGTGCAGGTATCTCCTCTACCAATTGTTTCGTCGCCTGCGCATTGTCCGTTACCGGCTTCTCGCAATATACAGCCTGCCGGTAGGCAACGGCGGTTCTGACCTGCTCCGCGTGCAGCGCATTCGGCGTACAGATGCTTACCGCATCGGAACCCTCGATCTGAACCGCCTCTTCCAACGAATTCGTAATATGGGCAAATCCGATGCGCCGTGCCTGATCGCCCACTTCCTCGGGCCGTCTCGTGACCAACGCGTGGAGAGACAGCTCCACAGGCAGCGGCTTCACAATCGGCAGCGTTCTCAGTGCGATCATATGGGTTTTGGCAATCGTGCCGAACCCGACTATAGAGAAACCAAGCTTCTGCATGGAGGATTCCACCTTTCCTTCTTCCCGGCCTTCGCTGACGACAGCTTGCGGGGAAATACTCAACTTTGATCCATTGTAAAGAACCGCCACTCCGCTTGCAAGGCCGGATCTTAGAATGATCCGTCCATTTTCGACGGAACGCCGCGTCGAGTGGCGTCGAATTCCCATCCCTTTCCCTCGTACCGCCTCGGAAGACGCATCCTTTGTCAACTTGTGCGCTTTCCCGGAAAATAATCGGCCCGCTTGGCCGGCTTCCGCCGTCCGGTTGGCGACCCGGACACGAGCTTGCCAACGGGTAGTTGCTCCAGGCTATTGCTCCGTTTCCATCGCCAGCGGTATAGCGAGCAGGTCGTCGGCGAGCACAGTGGAGGAAAAGATAGCCCTCGCCTCAGCCAGCAAACGGGCCAGCGTTTCCTCCTCTTTATAGCGCGAGCTGAAGTGGGTGAGCACCAGCTTGCCAGCGCCGGCCTTCAGGGCGATGGCGGCTGCATCCGCGGCAGTGCTGTGGCCGTACTCATGCGCATTGCTGCGTTTATCCTCCATGAACGTAGCTTCATGAACAAGGACATCCGCCCCTTCCGCCAACCGTACCGCGTTCTCGCATGGCCGCGTATCGCCTAATATCGCGATCGCTTTCCCCGGTATCGGTTCTCCCGCGACAGCCGCTGCGGCAATGCAACGCCCGTCTGGCAGCATGACATCCTCCCCGCGCTTCAGCTTCCCGTAGACCGGACCGGGTTCGATGCCCATCCGCTCGAGCACCTCGATGCGCAGCTTGCCCGGGCGGGCAAGCTCCTGAATCCGATAGCCATAGGAAGGCACACGGTGATCCAGCGGCAGCGCGGTGACGCGGAAGCTGTCATCGGACCAGATCTCGCCCGGCTCGATCTCCTGGATTTGCAGCTCATAGGGCAAATGAGTATCACTCACTCGAAACGCGGTCTCCATAAACTCGCTCAGCCCTGCCGGCCCGAACACGGTCAACGGATCCACACCGCCTTGATACGCTCTGCTGGACAACAGCCCCGGCAGCCCGAACAAATGATCTCCATGCAAATGCGTTATAAAGATGAATTCGCACTTGCCCAGCTTCAATGGAGAACGCAGAACTTGATGCTGCGTCCCTTCTCCGCAATCGAACATCCAGAACGTTCCCCGTTCTTCTTGCAAGCGCAGCACGAGGCTGCTTACATTGCGCCGGGTAGTCGGCATGCCGGCCCCGGTGCCGAGAAAATAAAGATCCATAGCCCTGTCTCCCCCTTTACTTAATGATATAAAATAATTTCGGTTACTGATAGTGCATTCGTAGTAAGCTATACCCAACTGCGCTTCGTTCGATTCTGCCCTTGCTCCCACAAAAACAAAACCTCCGCACCTGCCAATAGAGGAAGCGGTGCGGAGGCGCGGAGTTGTTATTTTGGATCTATTATTCTGACAGCCTTGTTAGGCCTTATCCACATTGAAGTATGTTGCTTGCGGATGAGCGAACACCATCGCGGTAACAGAGGCTTCCGGCTCCATCATGAAGCCTTCCGTCAAGTGTACGCCAATATCCTCCGGCTGCATAAGGCGGAACAGCGGCTCCTGATCCTCCAAGTTCGGACAGGCCGGGTAACCGAACGACACCCGAATGCCCTGGTATCTGGCGCCGAACCGTTCCTTCATCGTCATCTCGGCGGGATCAGGGATCCCCCACACTTCCCGCATCATATGATGAATCCGCTCAGCCAGACCTTCCGCCAGCTCCAGCGCTACCGACTGCAGCGCGTGTGAACGCAAATACTCTCCCTGCTGCTTGAATTCATCTGAACGCTCGCGGACTCCTTTCCCGGCCGTTACGACCAGGAAGCCGACGTAATCCATAACGCCGCTCTCCTTCGAGCGCAGGAAATCGGCCAGACACATAAAAGGCTCGACCTGCTGCCGCGGGAACGTGAAGGTATGCAGCACTTCATCCTGCCGCTCCGGATTATAGATATGAATGGAGTCCCCTTCCGACTGGGCCGAGAAGAAACGGTACATCGCGTTCGCCTGCAGCACGCCGCTCTCCGCTTCCTCATGCAAAATCCGGTCCACGGTCTCCTTCAGTTCGACCGTCTTCGGATCGCGCTCCTTCAAGCGCTGCTCGACAGACCCGCGCATGCCGAGATGATGCCCGAGCAGCATCTGCATATTGACGTACGGAATGACTTGCGGCACAGGAATGCTGCGCAGCACGTGACGATCCAAATCTGGAGGAAGATGGACCGGCGCTTCCTTGATCGCCGAGCGGACCGCACGGGTCAGCTTCGGCAGCTTCTGCTCCACTTCCTCTTCCTTCGCCAGCCGCTCCTTATGCGCGCGCAGCTCGTCTACGAGGAGCTGCCGTTCTTCGGCATTCATCAGCTTGTTCGCCAGATCCAGCCCTTCCATCGCATCCTTCGCATAGAGGACTAGGCCGTCATATTCCGGAATAATCCGGGTTTTCGTAAATTTGCGCGTCAGCGCCGCCCCGCCAACCATGATCGGCACATCGATCCCGGCGCTCCGCAGATCTTGCGCGGTCACCACCATTTGTTGGGCCGATTTGACGAGCAGGCCGGACAGGCCGATCGCATCCGGCTTTTCTTTACGGTATGCTTCAATCAACTGTTCGGGCGGAACCTTGATCCCGAGATTAATAATTTCATAGCCGTTGTTAGACAGAATGATTTCAACCAAGTTTTTCCCGATATCATGGACGTCGCCCTTTACGGTAGCGAGTAAAATTTTCCCTTTGACCGCCGATTCGTTCTTCTCCATATGCGGCTCAAGGAAAGCAACGGACGCCTTCATCACCTCGGCGCTTTGCAGCACCTCGGCAACGATCAGCTCATTGTTGTTGAACAGGCGGCCTACCTCTTCCATTCCTTTCATCAGCGGACCGTTAATAATGTCAAGCGGCGGATATTTCTCCAGAGCGAGCGTCAGATCCGGAATAAGTCCTTCCTTCGTGCCCTCCACTATATATGAAGCAAGCCGTTCCTCCAATGGAAGATCGTTCGTCTTCACCTTTTTCTCTACCGTACGGTTGCGGAACGCCGCCACGAACTCGGCAAGCGTCTCATCATTCGTGTCGTAGAGAAGGGCTTCGGACAGCTTCCGCTCATGGTCCGGTATGGAGGCATATCGCTCCAGCTTTTCTGTATTGACAATCGCATAGTCGAGCCCCGCCTTGGTGCATTCATACAGAAAGACCGAGTTCAACACTTCCCGGCCGGCTTCCGGCAAGCCGAACGATATATTGCTGATGCCGAGTATCGACTGGCAGCGCGGCAGCGCCTCTTTGATGAGGCGGATGCCTTCGATCGTTTCCTTCGCCGAGCCGATATATTGCTCATCCCCGGTTCCGACCGGGAATACCAGCGGATCGAAAATGATATTTTCCGGCTCGATGCCGAAGTCATTGACGAGAATGTCATAGGATCGATTCGCGACCGCCAGCTTATCCTCCCGGGTAATCGCCTGCCCGCGCTCATCGATCGTACCGACCACGAGCGATGCCCCATAACGGTGCACTAACGGAACGACGCTCTCGAATTTTTCCAGTCCGTCCTCCAGGTTGACCGAGTTAATAATCGCCTTGCCTTGCGTATATTTTAATGCGAGCTCCAACACTTCCGGATCCGTCGTGTCAATGACGAGCGGGACTTTGACCATCTTTACCACTTCCTGCAAAAATACGCGCATATATTCCGCTTCATCCCGATCCGGGTCCTGGAGACACACATCGATGACATGAGCTCCGTTCTTCACTTGGGCACGCGCTATCTCTGCCGCTTCTTCGATCTTGCCTTCCCGGATTAAGCGCTTGAATTTGCGCGAACCCAGCACGTTCGTCCGTTCGCCGACCATGTACGGACGGCTCTCATTCTCGATGTAGACCGTCTCGATCCCGGATACGGCCGGCGGATGGCTTCCGGCTTGCCGCCGAGGCTCATATTTATCCAATTCTTCTTTGAGCACTCGAATATGCTCCGGCGTCGTCCCGCAGCAGCCGCCAGCTATATTCAACCAGCCCTGCTCGGCGAAGGTGGCGATTTTGCGAGCGAGCGATTCCGGGGATTCATGATAATGTCCGTTCTCGTCAGGCAGCCCCGCATTCGGGTAACAGCTAATCGCCGCCCGGCTAATCGCGGCAAGCGAACGCAAATGATCGCGCATGAATTCCGGCCCGGTCGCGCAGTTCAAGCCGATCGACACCGGATTCAAATGCTCAAGGGATATATAGAAGGATTCAATATTTTGGCCGGCAAGGGTCGTTCCCATCGGCTCGATCGTGCCCGAAATCATTAACGGCAGCTTCTGCCCCGTCGTCTCCATTGCGCGTTGAATGGCAACCGAACCAGCCTTCACGTTCAATGTGTCTTGAGACGTCTCCAGCAGCAGCGCGTCGACACCCGCTTCAATAAGCGCCAGCGCCTGTTCGTAATAGCTGTCTACCAATTGATCGAAGGTCACCCCACCCGTCACCGACAGCGTTTTTGTCGTAGGGCCCATCGCTCCGGCCACATAGCGCGGCCATTCTGGCGTACTGAACTTCTTCGCTGCCTCTACCGCCAGCTTCGCGGCTGCGAGATTTAATTCCCGGGCCCGTTCTTGGAGATCGTACTCCGCGAGCACAATGCTGGTGGCGCCGAAGGTGTTCGTCTCCAGAATATCTGCCCCGGCTTCAAGGTATTGTTCGTGTATTCGTGAGATGACGTCGGGACGAGTCAATACGAGCATTTCGTTGCACCCGTCCAAATGTTCGCCTCCGAAATCTTCCGGCGATAAATCCGCCTGCTGAATCATCGTCCCCATCGCACCGTCGAGAATGAGAATGCGTTCTTGAAGTCGTTCTTCTAATGTTGGTTTCTTCATCCTTCTGCCCACCCTCTGTCAAACGTTTAGAACCTAGTTTATCAGAAGTGCATCGTTTAGGAAAGACTTGTGATCTTGTCACTCGCTAGGCTCTTGCCCATTCATTTCCTGTGTACTATAATACAATCACAATAATTCTGATTATGAAAGTAGGGATTGGCGTATGGCAGAGATTCGGATCCGAAACACGAATGAAAAAATTACAGGAGAAGAAAATGTTCGTAATTTCCTGGAGGGGCAAGGCGTGCTGTATGAGCAGTGGAATCCGAACAAATTATACGCCTCCCTGCAAGACAAATTTGTGCTGACGGATGACGAGAAGCAGGCGATTCTTGATACCTTCGATGAGGAGATCCGTGACTAGGCAGCGCGCAGAGGGTGTCGGACTTGGGATATTATCGCGCTATCCGACGCGACGCCGAATATCGAAGAGCTGTTGAAAAAATTCGAGCAAGTTCATACCCATACCGAAGATGAAGTTAGAGCGATAACCGCCGGCAATGGGATCTTTGTGATTAAAGGATCCGATGATGTCGGCTATATGGATGTCATTCTGTCGGCCGGCGATGTCATCTCCGTTCCGGAGAACAAGCCGCACTATTTTACCTTAATGGACAACCGCAAAATCGTAGCTGTTCGCTTGTTCATCGAGACCGAAGGCTGGATCGCCCATCCGTATGCGGATTCGTCTTTCCAACAGGCGTAACGGTGGAATAAATACGCAAAAAGCCCTGTCGCCATGACAGGGCTTCCTGCTTTATGATTTGACTTCGAATTGCTTCTTCGGCATTGAATGCATATCGCGTGCCGTTACATGGGAGATCACATTGTAGGCGCCCGCTTTGTCAAACGTATGCTCGAATTGATATGTACCATCCTGCGTGAAGGATCCCTCGGCCCGCTCGTGCTGCTCTTCCCCTTCCAGCCAATATTCGAACTCCACTGTGTCCGCATCATCCACCGCCTGGTCGTTCTGCGTAACGCGAGCGGTTATCGTAACAGGCTCATTTACTTTCACTTCCGCGGGAACCTGCAGGTCTACTTTAATCAAGTCTGGTACCGCCCCATCTTGCCCGTGCTCTGCGTGCCCGCCATGATCGCCCGATCCATTGTGGCCCGCATGCTCGCCGCCATTGCTATTGCCATTTCCGCAGCCTGCAGCGAAAATAAGCATCATGCAAAGCGACAGCGCCAACATTAACTTCTTCATCATGCCCATTCACTCCTTAGCGATTTCCAACCTCTCTATGCATTCATTATAAACAACAATACTCCGCAAGATATGACTCGATCGGGCTAGATCCTGAACGGTTATGTGACGGTTATGTGACATTCATCACACCAGCGCCGGCTCAAGCCATTGCCGTGGCCGCAGTGTTTAACCCCATCAAGCAAGAAAGCCCGCCCTTCAGGCAGACTTTCCTTCATTTATGGGCTTATTTTAGCGCCGCTTGATTTATTGCTTCAATCACGCCGGTCAGTTCCATCAAGTTGGTTATTTGGTGTTCGGGCCGGATATGGCCGGTCAATGTCACGCCCTTGCGATTAATCCAGGCATGATGCATCCCGACATTCTGGGCCCCTAATATATCTGTAGTCAGCTTGTCCCCAACCATTAAACCTTCATCAGGTCCGATGCCTAACAAGGACATCGCATGGCGGAACAGGCTTGACGCAGGCTTCCCTTCCGGATGATAACCGGAGATGACGATATGATCGAAGAACGGAATGATATCCGGGATGCCATCAAGCTTCTCCTGCTGCAAATCCGGAGCCCCGTTCGTCAACAGGAGCAACTGATAATGAGGCTTCAACGTTCGCAAAATATCATACGTCTCCTCATATACGTAAGAACGCGCCCGCCGTTCGCGCATGAAGCGCTCCGCGAGCTCTGCTCCCAACGACTCCTCCTCGCAACCCGACTGACGAAGACCGGTCGTCCAGGAGGCGGTACGGTAAGCCGGCGCCAGCTGCTGGAGGCTGCGGAATTGCTCATGCTCTCCCCCGGTAAAGCGCCCCCACAATGCCTCGAACGGATTGATGCCAATGTTGGTCGTGAAGGCGTAGGTTTCATAGCTTTCATATAAAGATCTTGCAGCGTTCCGCACTTCCGTCTCCAATTGTTCCGCATTAACCCCCGCTTTCGCGTGTGCATATTGGCACACGGCGGCAAAGGCTTCCTCCACACACCGCTCATCCCACAGGAGCGTGTCATCCAGATCGAATAATACGGCACGAATGGCCATTGCGTCTCCCCCTTGTCTCACTCCGGCAAAACTACTTCTTCGGCTTCACGAAGACGACTTTGTCCGACTGCTCCGTCTCATTGGACTTGCCGTTCTTGTCTGTTTTCGAATTCTCTTCGTACGTTATGCGATTCTGAGCAGCGAACTGCTGCAGCCGCGCATGCATCGCTTCGATATCATAGCGGTTCATCATGCGTGAAAATACCCAGTTCGAGCCTTTGCCGTTCTTTTCAATCACGATGAAGCCCGGCTGATACGTTATTTTCTTGATGTCTTCCACTTTGAGCGTACGCAGCCGATTCCATTTTGTCGTGCTTAGTTCGTCTTTCGTGACCCGTAAAAAAGGCCGCCGCAAAAACAGCATCAATGCCAATGCCAGATAACAAATAACAGTTATCCAGTATAGCGTCGGGGACGGCAGGTTCGTGCCGACACTGCCAAGCAGCGCATAAATGATCGTGAACCCGGTCAATATCAAAGGAAGAATAAAATTCCGGCCCTTGAATTCATCGAACGAAACCGTATGGGAAGTAATCCCCGGCTTGCCCTGCTTTTTGCGTTGCTTGTTCAACTGAGCGCTGTTGCGCCGTACTTGACGTTCCCAACTACGCGACATTCCATCCAGACCTCCTGTATGCTGAACACTCTAATGAGTATTGCTTCCCGATTGATTGTTCTGTCCGCCCTCTTCGTCTTCCACATAGCGAATGCTGTCCAACTTGTTGCGTACCTGCTGCCGGAACAATACAAGGTATTGCTCTCTTAGCGCGGCCCGTTCCGCAAGTTCCTCCGAGTTGAGCCCTACGCTCTTATGCTTGCGGGCCAGCTCATTGATGCGTGCGATTAATTTATCCATATTCATCTTGTACCCTCCATACACTGGTGCATATCTTCTACTTTGACATGCTGCATCAGCCTTGTCAAGCAAACTGACATCCAGAGAATACAAGAAGCAGCGCGTTCGCTCTCAACGGAGAGATAAGCGCTGCTATGAGAAAAGGATCCCGGCCTAAGCGGGAATATCGTCAAGAAAATATTGGCACGACAATGACGATGCCGGATTGCAGCGTATGTCCTCTTAATTCATTCAATTGAATAATCTTGTGTATGTACTCTCGGGTATCCATTCCGTTCGGTTTGTATACCGTCGCGATCTCCCACAGGCTATCCCCAGGCTGAACAAGTACGCGCTCCGTAACTACAGAAGGCTGCTCGGATACCGTGTCGTCGTCCCCCCATGCTTGTACGATCCCCGCACACAAAAGGAACAGCAGGCCGAAGAGCAAAATCGCTCGAATCAATTTCCTTCTATTATAACACTTCTGCTTTACTGGTTGATGCATCGTTGATCTTGCTTCCGTTCGATATGCATAATTCCGTCTCGGGTTATATACCATGTGGCTCATGTTCGATCACTCCCCAAACACTTGTTCTATTCTTGTTGCCAATAATGTAACACGAACATACGTTCAGGTCAACACTTTTTGAGGAACGTGCGTTCTCTTTTTTTTGTTCCCAAAATCCCAATAAGTGACGTTTACCGAAAGAAAAACGAAAAAACCGCATTAAATCAAGGATTTTTTAGAACTTACGTTTGTGCGAACGGAGGTTCTATGGTATAATTTTGACAAAAGAGCATTCATTGGAGTTGATATCTTTGTCTAAAATATCAAGTCGACAACAAGCGATCCTTGATTTTATACGTGATGAAGTCCGCACCAAGGGCTATCCTCCTTCCGTGAGAGAGATCGGGGAAGCTGTCGGCCTCGCATCGAGTTCAACGGTGCACGGTCACCTGGACCGGCTGGAGAAGAAAGGCTTTATCCGCCGGGACCCGACGAAGCCAAGAGCAATCGAGCTGCTTAGCGAACAGTCGGATCGCCATTCGGAGTTCAGCCACGCCGTAGCGCGCGTTCCCGTCATCGGGAAGGTAACGGCCGGCGAACCGATTACGGCGACAGAGAACATCGAAGATTATTTCCCTCTTCCGTTGCATATGGTGGGAGATGATGACAACATCTTCATGCTATCCGTTGTCGGCGACAGCATGATTGAAGCCGGTATACATAACGGAGACTACGTTATCGTCCGCCAACAGCAGACCGCGAACAACGGCGATATTGTCGTGGCCATGACCGAGGAGAACGAGGCAACGGTGAAAACCTTCTACAAGGAACGCGATCATATCCGCCTTCAGCCGGAGAATCCGACTTTTGAGCCGATCCGGTTGAAGCATGTGACGATCTTGGGCAAAGTGATTGGGTTGTTCCGTGATTTTCATTAATACTCGCAGTCTATGGGAACAAATGTGGAGAAGCCGCTTTGAATACAGCATTTCTGTATTCGGAAGCGGCTTTTTGACGTGTCCGGGCCACATCGCGTGATTAATTCCGGGGCCGATGTGGTAAGTTACGGTACATGGTTAGCTTTTATTGGGATTTATACATATAAAAAAACAGCCCTGCTCGCTAAACAGGGCTTCGAACAAAGTCGTTCTTAAAAACGCTAACGGGGAAGGCTAACCCAACAGGAGCAATTAATAAATAAATGCGCGGGAAACGATGACAAGCAGAATAAACAACACCAAAATTACACCCGTCGAGGTCCAGAGTCCTCCAACTCCACTCATTTGAGTTACCTCCTTTCTCTTGGTACTCCCATGATATTAGAATTACGGACGGCTTGACTTGGCTATCACCTAAAAGTACACAATTTGGGCGTTTTGCGAACGGCGCGCTTCCTTGCGTCTGCCTATAGGGCCAACTTACCTTAAAGCATGATAAGCCCGATCTGCGCTTTACTTTTTCCCTATGCTAGTGCCGTGGCGGCAATGGGAATCCGTCATAAGGTATTAGTGTAAATCACTATAAGGAGGTTAACGATGGCAGCTACCCCGAGTCCGCTATGCCGCCAATTCGCTCAAATCTTAGGCGCTCAAGCCCAGGTCATTAATGGAGTATGCACTGCTTCGAGAGTAAGGAACAACATTAAACCGACGATCCTTGGCAGGAGATCCAGGTCATTTTTGACGATTCCTCAAGCCTTTTCCTTTGAAAGCGTGTCGAGGAACGGCAAGGCACTCTGCCTTGGTGAAACTGTTATTCTTACGGGGGAGATAAACCCGTTCATTTCGAGGCTCCGTCAAAGTGGAATTAAAGTAACCGCTCTTCACAACCACTGGCTATTTACGAATCCAAACTTGTGGTATATCCATTTTGAAAAAATCGAACAGCCGTTGGTGTTTGCCAGAAATGTAAGAAACGCTTTGGGCGTGCTGACGACAAGACAAGTTAGGCCAGTTATTCGAAAAAAATAACATGACTTTCTGGTCATTTGCCCCGCAGCTTTAGCACAGTCACATTGTAAAATCTCTCATATAGTAAATCTAGGAAGGAGGTGGCTTGGATGAGACATCATCGTAAAGCAATCACTGTTATTCTTAAACCGGGTCAGAAAGTTTTGGTAGTGTGCAAAAAACACAGAAGAAGACACTGCTGGTAAGTACCGAGTGGAGCACGAAGCCTTGGCTTTGGTGCTCCATTTCCTTTCCTGAGCCGGAAACCTGCCCCTCAGCTCTCACAACCTGCTCAGGTTTGCCCGCAAGAAAAAAAAGCCTCGGAGTAATCCGGGGCTTTGATTTTGTCGAGATGCCGGATCGAAGAAATTAAGTTACTACAAACTCAACAAGGACTGGCGTTGCAGGGTCAAGCGTATCGCCATCCGGAATCATTATCGTTGTTACGGTGACGGTTGACGAATTTCCCATATGAGCTATGCCGTGGATATATAGATTGTAATACGCAAAAGAGGCTGGAAAATGCCGTGGCTGCTGCCCCGGCATCATTCGAAAATGCAGTGGCCGCAATCGCAAACGTTGCACCTGCTCCGGTCCCGGCACCGATAGTAGCATTGAATCTCCGGCTTGCCAGAAACGGTTTAATAATTGCCATTTACTCCCCCCTAATTCAAGATAATATATCTAATGTCAACTCCCCATGAAACGTACTTTGTAGGGGACATTAGACTAGTCAGACTTCATAATCGTATTTTTCAAGTACTCATTGAATTCGGAATATTCATCTTCTGTAATACTCCTTGGATAACTCATGATGACCAGGTCATGGGGCAAATGCTGTTTTCGATACGCAGGATGTTTATGTTCGTAATGGTTTTCTTGAAAGCCAAGTGCGCTCAATTGAGCGACTTAGAATTATTTAAATAGCGACTTAAATAGATTACTAGTATTGTACAGGTTATTAGCCCGAAGCGCTAAACCGCTGCTCCCCCATCCACTTTCAAGAGCCGCTTGTGCAATCGTAAGCGAAGCTGGCACTCCGGTCCGTTTCATGTCTTCAACGGCTGCCGGTGCGATCTTCGCAATGAAATCAGTTTGCTTCATGGTGCTTGTCCCCTGTTCTTGATTCGAGTAAGTTCGAAACATAATCTCCCGGTTCAGTATGTGCTCCATTTCCAAAGAAAGGCACGGTATTGGCCCCACTCTTATAGTTCAGATGTGAGCCGCTGTTTCCGGCTCGTTTTGCTTTTTCTGCCGCATCATGCCCCCTCAATAGCATGTAATGAAGGCAGCGGAAGAAAATACCTTGCGTCCCTAGGGCGTGTATGCAAACCTTAAGCCAACCAGATCATGGAAGAGGCCAGCTTTAAGAAGGCAACAAAAGTACAGGCCAATTTATCGTACCGAGTTGCCAGCCGACGATTATGTTTGAGTTTGTTGAACAGGCATTCGACCAGATGACGCTCTTTATACAACCACCAGTCGGTTGTACGTTGGATCGTGCGATTCTTCTTACTGGGAATGACGGAATGGGCCAGTTTCTCTTCCAAAAGCGCAATGATTTTATCGGTATCGTATCCGCGATCCGCCAAAACATGTTTACCTTGTATGTCTTGGGTTTGCAGGATCTCATAACCCGTTACACAATCATTGATGTTGCCTGCGGTTACTTCGAAGCGTAGCGGATTGCCAAGGCCGTCTACAACGGCATGAATCTTGCTGGTTAATCCTCCGCGTGATCGTCCGATGGCTTGGAATTGCTGCCCCCTTTTGCCCCCGCGCCGTGTTGGTGAACACGAACGATGGAAGCATCGAGCATAACACTTTCGTCATCGGGATTGGCAGCCAGAACGTCTAGCATTCGATCAAAGATGCCTGCTTTCTCCCAGCGGCGGAAACGACTGTAGACACTGCTCCAGGAGCCATAATGCTCTGGCAAGTCTCGCCAAGGCGCACCAGAACGAATCACCCAAAGCATGGCATTGAACATTTTTCGGTTATCGATTGCCGGACGTCCACCCTGTGGTTTCCGTTCCGGTGGCAAGAGGTCTTTGAGTCGTTCCCATTGGTCATCTCGTATATCATATCGTCTTCTCATAGGATAAGTTTACCAGATATTTGGCTATTTCGATAGTTTGCGTACACGCCCTAGTTAAGCACTGGAAAATACGTAGATACTTTTATGGAGTGTTAAAATCTTTTGTTTTCCTGGGATCTATATTGACACATTGTATACGTTTGTATACAATTCATAACAAAGCAATATGTATTCAAATGTATACAAGTGGAGGGTTTTTATAATGAGAAATGAAATATTTAAGGATTTTAAGAAAGAGAGACATCATCATGGTGAACGTTATAAAGGAAAAGATAGTTCACACCAACGAGGTCCAAAAACCTTTCGTCGAGGTAGAGCAATTGCTTTTTTAGAAATGTTGAATCTTAAGCGCTCCACCATTAAACAACAGTTAGATCAACCAGAGTTTGAATCGATCCATCAAATTCTAGTCGGTGAATTAAAAGCCCTCGATATGGTAATCAACGAATTTATTCAATTATTTGAAATACACATAAGTGAAGCCATGGATACGCCCAAGATAAAGGATGAAGAAACCGAAATTTCTGTCTCGGAAAGCAAAGATTCTAAAGCTAATGATGAGAAAGGAAGCGAATCTGATGAAACAAATTAACAGTTATATCGATTCCGTATTTTATAACCAGGATGCACTTTTGGAGGAAGTTATTGCATCCATACAGGAAAACGGAATGCCCTCCATATCGGTATCTCCTTCCTCTGGAAAATTCCTAACGATGCTTGTTTCCATTTCAGGGGCTAAAAATGTGCTGGAAATAGGAGCTCTGGGAGGCTATAGCGGGATATGCCTTGCCAGGGGATTCGGTACAGAAGGAAAATTAACTTCCCTTGAGTTAGAAGAGAGTTACGCAAACTTAGCATACAGCAATCTTTCTCGAGCTGGCTTTGGCAATCAAGTAACCTATGTTACCGGACCGGCTTTGCAAAGTCTTGAAAAATTAGTTGCGGAAAATAAGCGATATGACTTTTTCTTTATTGATGCTGACAAACAAAATTATGAAAATTACCTGAACTATTGCATAAAACTGGCTGAATCGGGCGCTTTAATCGTCGCTGATAACGTACTGGCAGGCGACAGTGTAGCGGATCAGGGAGCTAAACCGAAGCGATATACTGAACTAATGAGAAAATTCAATGAAACCGTGGCCAATCATCCACAATTAGAATCACTGCTAATTCCAATAGGTGATGGAATGACCGTTTCAAAAGTTAAGAAATAAAAGGATACCGGATAAATTATATATCATACCGCCGAAGTCCAAAACGAAGGGAATTGTTAAGTCTTTCAGAAGAGCCGCAGCTTAGGCCAAGGTCTTGGAAAATTAATATAAGTTCCAACTGATGAACCTGTGTTTGACCTTTCACACCGTTTCAAGGTTTTGTGGGTAATTAAAATTGTTTAACACCAACATAGCCTCGGATCACTCCGAGGCTTTGACATTTCTCTCGCCTGCCCTTTCAATGCTTTGGCGTCAAGTTTAAGGTGATTTTCTCTTCCCCCTTACTTGCATCAAAGTTTAACATCTCGCTCGCTTTTTCCATCTCCAGGAACGTTTTTGCGATCACACTTCGCAAACCTACCGCCTTGCTTAACCCATCGCCATATTCCATTATATGGAGCCTATATTTTCCATTCTATTGGCTCAACCCTATAATGCTTCCAGTTGTCGTCGACTGTTTTTTGGCTCTGCCACGAAACCAAATACGAAAGAACATTTAAAGAAAGGTGAAAGACAAAAAGAGCCGTGGTAGTTCTTTCATCAACGGCTCTTTATCGTTGTAACTATTTTTTCTGTTTTTATACAATTCTTTTAAACTTCAGAGTGTAGTTTCGGCCGTAATCATTATAACCATGTGAAGACACTCTCACGTATGCCTTCTGACCATTTGAAATCGAGTACCAAATGTCTTTCTGGATCCTATCATCATTGTAATCTATAACCTGAAGAATTCTCCCATTTTGGTCTGTGTGAATTAGTTGAAGATCATAAATAACTCCTGGCTCAGCCTTCATACTTATATGGAACCCCATTGCATCTTGATCACCATTCGTATAATCAATCAAGTAATAATCAGAATCTCTGATGTTGTCAATTGGCAGGGTAAATTGATCTTCATATGAGTACCCCCATCTATAAAGCGTTACAGCTTCTTCATAGGTGTCACCAAAACCAGTTTTTGCAAAAACAGAAGGTGATGCTACTACCATCAAGGCCGTTACCAGAAATGCAACAAAGATCTTTCTTGCTTTCATAGTGTTTCTCCCTTTCTTTGGTATAGTAGAGATAATCATCCCTCTGTCAAATACACTACCTTATCAGGGTATATTTGTAAATAAATTAATGGAATTTTTTGTGCAATAGCAAGCGAAACTCCTGTCTTCATCATATCTTCCATGTCCGTCTTCACGATCTTTAAAATGAAAGTAGCGCCGATATGAAGTATGTCCAGGAGCGGCTTGGTCACGGAAGTATTCAAATTACATGGGACGTGTACGCCCACGTATCCAAAAAACTTGAGGCTACGAACATGGACAAGTTTGAGAATCACCTCAAAAACATTCTCGAATAAAAGTGTGGGTGTTTTGTGAGTGCTCCACTCCCCAACCTTCCCCGCATCATTTCACCCACAAATTATAAATCCCCAGAAGCCTTACGGCTCTAGGGATTAATGAATTAATATAAGGTCATATATTGATCGCGTTCCCACTGATGAACCTGTGTGCGGTTTAAGTTTTGACTTATCACACTGTTGCACGGCATTTTAAAAAACCTGTAGTAACGGGCTTTGCGTAATCGGGGGCGTCATATAATATCATATGATTTCATCATTTTGGGGGCATTTTGGGGGCACTCTTGGGGGCATTTTGTTGGTAATAACTACAGTATAAAAATGCCCTGGCGTAATGCCGGGGCTCATCTTTTTGCGAATGATCGACAACCAAGAACCATTCTTGTGGTATTTATGTAAAATTGTTGTAATTATAAAAATGTATGGTATATTAGTTTTAGAGCATCATCATTGTTACAGTCACCTATAATTTTTTTTAGGAGGCATGTATCATGACGAAAAAGATTTTTGCTTTAACCCTTGCTTCTGTGATGTTACTTTCTTCGCAAGTCGCTATGGCGGCACCATCAGCTGCTAGTAATGCTCTGAATAAGGCACAACAACATTCTGCTATGGCATCAAGTGATATTGAGGTTAATGTTTATTTAAAAGTGGGTGAGGGGAGACAACTAGCTGGAACTGGTTTTTGGGTAGGTTATAACTCTACTATAATTGACTTGAGCAGCACGGGGTATTTAATTGCACTCAAACCCGGATCATCTACTGTAGTCGCATATGATCCGAATGGAAACAGAATACTTTACTATGTTACAATTACTCGTTAATTTTTAATAGTTCGACAGAAAAAAGAGCCGGAGGGATGCTTTGATATGAAGTGCTCCCATCACGGCTCTTTTCGTTTGCACCGGTGCTTCCGGATTTGATTCCAGTATAATCTATTTCCCCATCTGCTTCAACAGCCGATCAGCGATTACCGCCATCTCTGCCCGAGTAATCGGCTCGTTCGGCGCGAATCCCGTGTTACGGCCATTCATAATCCCCGCATCCATAACACGCCGAATCGATGCTTCCGCCCAATGGCCGACATAATCCTGCTGCTTTGGTTTTTCCATTGCTTGTACCTCCTTCTCAATCATTTTTACAAATTCGGACCACCTCGGCAGTATCTGGCTTGGACATGCCTTCCCGCTCCAATGCCGGTGCGGAACAACACGGCTGACCGCTATTCCATACCGCTTGCAGAGCAGAGCGACCAGTTGCGCCGCCCGCTGCCATGCCTTCGGTTCGTCCATGCCCTGGTACATACAGACCTCAATGCCGATCGATGTCGTGTTGCCGGGACCGTTGCCGTCGCCCGCGTGCCAGCCCTGCTCATCATCTCGCAGGTGCTGGTAGACCTCACGGTCGTCTACCGTATAATGCCAGCTCTTTTGAGCCCCGGCGCTCCCGTTCAAAATATAACGGCTATGCGCTTCGGCTGTAGCTCCTGGGGCCGGATTGTCCGTATTGTGAACAGTAATATATTGCGGCTTCATCGGGCGGCTTGGCTTGTTGGGCCGGCCGTCGGGCAGCAGCCGCTGTTTAATCTCGATTGTCATTATTCTTCATCTCTTTTCTGAAACGAATTTTTTAGTCCGGAATGAATACCGATTGCGCCGGCTGCTTCAATTAGCGCCAGTTTGCCAGCTTCGAGTAAATCTCCATTAAACAAAAAAGCGTTCAACAGATTGAACGCCACGGCAAAGATTACGATCACAAACGGGATATATTTATTTGGGAACCATTCTTCATTTTTGAGAAAGCCGCCCATAGCCATAGCCAGGGCGATAACGAATCCAATTTCAATCATGCTCAGTTCCTGCCTTCCATAGTAAATTTAATGACTGCCAGAACGACAGCGCCGATCACGGTTGTCCCAAGCCAGAAAATTGTTTTATCGATTTTGTTAAGTCGGTGATGTGCTGCCTTTGTTGATTCATTAGCTTGATACGCTACCTTCTTCGCATCCTCCGCCGTATCTCTGACATCTGTGACTGAATCTAATTTTGTTTCCACACGAACCATCCGTTCCCGGATATCCGTTAACATACGTGTCTGTTCGTCCACTGCCATGCCCCCCCCCCTTTGCAAACAAATAGCCCCCACGCTGCCGTGAGGGCATAAAAACAGCGCCATGCTTTGAGCAGGCGCTTACTCTTTTACCGGAAATTCCCGACCTGTGATTTTCTCATACTCTTCCGGCGTGATTTCTCCGAATCGGTTGGCCTCCGTCTTCACGGCTGCGCATAGTCCCTCTGCGTCGATCCATTTACAATCAAAAGCAAGTTTCCAGAAATTCATTCCGTTTGCCCTCCTTTAAATTCAATAATTTCAAGTTTAGCATTCGTCAATTCCGCACCCAGGCTGTCGATAGTCTGCTTTTTCTGCATGCTGTCCAGCCGCGATTGGGTCAACATTCTGCCAAGGTCATCAATGACGCTCTGCTGCTGGATATTCCTGATTTTCATTTGCGTCAATTCTTGGCCCAGCGCGTCGGTCTGTGACGGCTGCGGATCCGGATTCAGCGCTTCGATTTCCTCGTCCGTGAGGCCGTTCCGCCAGAAGCTCGCCCCATCTATGGACTTCGGCGGCTCCGGCCGGGGATCGTCGCTCTCCGGGTCATGCTCGGCCAGCGCGGCCAAGTATTCGACGTAGGCCGCCTCATAAGCCTCCTGTGCTGCCCTGTAGCCCTCGACATCGAATATAGGCTGATACAGTCCATCGGGCATTGGCACGGCTACCGTGTAGCCCACGAGTACCGTTTCCGGTTCGTCTGGCTGCTCGTCGTCGTGCTGTACCGGTTCCGGCTGCGGGAGTGTTCCGGGTTCGTCCGGCTCGAGCGCTTCCCGCCGATCAAAAACGCCCGTCACGGAGTCCGCAACGAGCGTCGGTTCGATGTAGCGACCGGAGATGTCGGTTATGATTACTTCTTTCATGTCGCGCCTCCTTATTGCTCCGCTAGGAATGTAATTGCGGAAAGTGCAAGATATACACTGGATACCGCCCGGATTATGGTAACCGACCCGTCGGGAGATACAACAATCGCAGCCGGACTCACAATATCACCGTCAGAACTTGTTGCGCTAAACATTTTATGCATTCGCGGTCGGTAACCTTTTGGAAGTCTGAATAACAATGTGCCAGGTGTAACGGAGCCGCCGCTTATCATACCGTCCACGTAAACTATTCCTGACGAGTCTTTATAGTATGAAGCGGATAGATAGTTCGTGAGATCATATGGAGTCCAATTATTTAGTAACGTCGCCTGAATCCAGCCCGCCACATCCTTCTCCGCCTTCTGCGTCTCCACCACCGACAGCCGCCGCCCGATGTCGCCCACATCCTGCACCAAGTCCGATACAGTCCCACGCAGGTTGGCCGCTACTGTGCCGCTGATTGGAGCCGCGAGCGTTGGATCAAGCATCGTATAGGTGACGTGATAGACTGCGGTTGGGTCGTAATAACTAGGTTCAGTTTGTAAAACATTGTCGCCCTTCGCGATCCACGCCCTGTCAATTGCGTTATTTTTATAAACTATTGCACTAGCTACACGTGTCCTGTGTCGGAGCATCGTTGCAGGCAGATATGCATTGTTAATATTTCCTTCATCGCTAACACCGGGCGCTGGATTCGCCCGTTCCCGGATCACAATACCGCTACCGACCTCGACCATGTTCGAACCTGCGGAGAGTGTCGCTCCCAATTCGTAATTCCGGACGGGTTCGACGGTTGGCTTCGCCTTTAGGTATTGGAGGCGGTATGGCGTCCATTCCGGATATGATTCCGTAGGTTGTGCCGTCTGTGGCGCTGAGTTGGTGTTTATTTTATACCAGCACTTAGTTCCAGTCCCGTTATACAGAGGGAAGCCTGTAATATTCTCAGCCATTCTCCAACCCAGAAAATACGCTTTAATCTCGTCGGCTGTCGGAGTGTAATCCGGCCCCCATCCGCTGTCTGTGTTGGGAATAGTAACCCACAGATTCCCTTCACTGCTTGTAATGTATGAGTCGGGCTCGGTTAGAGGGACGGAGTTTAAGTCAAGAATAAGTTGCGTCCCATCAAACTTTATTAGTCGCGAAATGCTGCTCGTATCCTTTTGCTTTAATAACATTGCGATCTGCTTAAATCCATTGAGATTTGCATTTTGGGCTATGTTTTCAAAATTACTTGGTTCTAGCGCAACCTTCCCCCACGCCTCCAACACATAAGGCAGCCCATCGTCTCCCATAAAGAGAATATCGGGATTGCTGCCGTCTACCGGATGAGCGGCGAGCTCCGTTTCGAAGGCGATCATGCTACGTTGCTGCGGTACGAAGGGCTTCGCTTCGGTTCCGACGGTGAGCATCGGGTTTTTACAGGATACGTCAATATCGGCGGAAAAGCTTTTTAGTACTAGCGCAATCTGCGTTCGACTACCAACGTTGAAGGAGCGGTAAGTATCCGTACCGTATGGGACAACGAACGTGTTGTAGTCTAGTTCCGTGATGCACCATGACACCCCGGAATTTTCGAGCGAGAATACATATGTCTGATTCGGCAGTACCGATAGATGATACGCCAGGAAGTCCCCGTCTCCACCAGCGCCAAAACGCAATTCATAAGGGGCTACCACTGTCGCTTTCGATGCGACAGTGATCCGATCGGCTTCATAAAACGGCGGCAGCAGATTGCCTCCCGTTACGATGGCGTATGGGTTGGTTACGTTCGTCATGCTGTCTACGTATGGATAGCGTTCGGCCACATAGTCAAAGTTCGTGCCGCCGATGGCTTCATATTCGGCTTGCGTTATCTCGTAGAGGGCGAATGCACCGATCCGGAATTCTGCGTCAGCCGTCCCTTCTCCACGGAAGTAAAAGATTAGTTTTTCTTGAATAGAGGACATGTCAGTGGGAGATATGCTTACGTACCTAAAAACCATCCCTTCCCCCTTTTTGACATTTCCCGATTTTCGGATCGTATAGTATCCAGTGCTTTTCCATTCCGCGAAGGAGAAATAAACAGGTTCATCACACGAAATGTTGTCCAGGTACGCTACCGCTACATAATGCTTCGAGCGATCAATGTTTAGTTCGTATCGGGCGCCAAAGTGCCCCGGGCTGTCTGCCGCACGATTACATACGATCTTCTGGACTTTCGTTCCGACGGGAGTAGATGCGGGAATGATCTCCCCGGTCCCGAAAAAGGTCGGTAACAGGCCACGATAGTCGAAATTACCGTCTTTTCCGTTCAGATTAAGGAGTGTACGCCCCTTAATCTCCCCCATCCGGAACGGCGTGTCCTGTTCGGACTCTACTACCTGGAGGCCGGGCCGCAGCTCAAGGGGCGTACCCGGCACATCGGCCATGCCAGCCTCTATGCCATCGATGCGCTGCTCATGATCCTCCAGCTCCGCAGCGTGCTCCTTCAGCTGCTTGTCGTGCCGCTCCAACTCGGCCCCCTGCATCGGCACCTCCGCCGCCAGCTTATCAAACTCCGCCTTATCTACGGCCGACATGAGCCCGCCTTCCTTCGCCGTGGCATTCGGGATAGGGTCCGCTCCGTGCTCCGTATGGCTGCTGCCGTGGTCACCAGGCGTCGAGTCTCCAGAGGCCGTGAATGTCACTTCGTTCGTGTTCGGATTCGTCGTTATCTTGATTCCGACGCCGCCTTTAAAGGTCAAAGCGTCCGTCTTCTCGCCGGCTTCGATATCATTGACCTTTGAAAAAGCCGGCTGATTGACCTCCGCCCCCTCCTCGATGCTGCCCAGCTTCTCGTGGTCTTCAGCCGTTACGTGCATGACGGCGTCCGCCTTGTGGCTATCCAAGTCAGCCTGAACGGCGTCGACCTCCGCCTTCCGCGCAACGTCCGTTTTCGCTGACGGCGCCGCCGTCTTCATTCGACCGGACGCGTCACGCTGCGCAAGCGTGCCCGGAGTGGCCGATGCGGTGCTGGCGTCCATCTTGGCCTTGTCCTGGGCGCTCATAAATCCGTCCGTTGTATCCGTGGCGTTCGGGTGCCGGTGGTCGCCCGAGGACTTTGAGTCCATGTCCTGCTGAACTTTGTCAAAGCCGATGTTGATGTTCTGAAAGTCTTCGCTGATTTTCTTTGAACCGACCAGGTTACAATATCTATTTGCCATTTGGTGCTCCTTTCTTGCGTATGGCTGCCAGTCGTTTGCCAATAGCCTCATTTATGCCCATTAGGATCGCCTCTTCATGCTCAGGTTGGTATGGGACGACGGCCGAGATTACGGCGCATATCTCCGGTACGGGCTTGGTTGGATCAATCTCGACTTGGATGATCGGTTGTATCTTTGCCATGGTGGGCCTCCTTTCGGAACGTTTGTTTGCAAGGAAAAACCTCCCTATTTGTCGAATGGTAGGATATACCATAGTTAGAAGGGAGGTTTTGAGATTGGAAAAGAAACTCAAGTGTATTCGTTGTAACAATTTTCTATAAGAGCACGCTGTTTATAATGCTCTTATAGAGTTAAAGCAGATCGAAGAAAAATTTGAGCTAGTAGAAGGTAAGTCACTTCCTGTTATCCCGTATATTTGCGGTAATTGTGGCTATGTTGAACTGTACGTACCTTCTTCCCAAATGGGTTAGTCGTTTCTATGATGCTCACAGCCATAGTATGGCCGCTCATATGAACTCCGAATTAATGGTTTCCATGTCTGGTTAAGCCGCTCTTCATGAGCGGCTAACTCCTCCTTCACAATCTCCCGTATCCGTTGTTCGTCAATATCATTCTCCTGTAGGACCGCCCCACGGGTCAGCTTCTGTAAGCTTTCTATTGGTAATATGACCTCTGGACTCTGCGCGTTGCCAGCCTCACTTACCAAGGATTCAGGTTTTACGAACCCACCGATGGGCGGCTGTCCTTTCGACTTATTGAGAGCTTCTTCCACCGTTCGCGCAAATTCGTCGACATTAAGATCGATTTGCCCATACTTTCCCCCTATATCCTTCAGAGCCTCGATTAGTTTGGCTACAGCCTCCACTATCCCCGGGAGTGGGTGCGGCTCCTCCATACAAACCGCGTCATCGCTTATTTGTTCTTGAATCCGATCAAGCAACTTAACCACAGTTTCTTCGATTTTTTGCACTGTTTTCTTTTCCATCTTGATCATCCTTTCTCCCAATCAAAAAGGCCCCGCCAGCGGCGAGACCTTCATGAATGGTATGTTATTTTTCAAGAGCAGCCAGGGCTTCGTTAATCAATTCCAGCTCTTTGGTGTATTTTGCAATCTCTGCATCGTATGATGCGAGTTGCTCTTCCTTTGCGGTTAAAGAAGTACCTTCACCTCGTGGAGCCCCATTTTTCTCCAACTCTTGAATTTTTGCGAGAATGTTTCTACGCCCTTCTTCCGTTGAAGCTAGAATATCGTTTTGTATACTATCTCGGGACTTTTCCAAGTCAGCTTTACTTCTACCGAGATAAGGATTGTTAGTATTAGTAGGCGTTGTATTAGATGCGGAATCAGTATCGTCAGATGTTATGATTATCTTCTTTCCTTCCACCTTCATATCTACCCCCAATGCATCGGCTAGCCCGCGCACTGGCGCATTCGTACGCCCTTCAATAACCGCTCCCTTGTCAGCAAGCGTTTTTCCGTCAACGATTACGGTATATTCTCCCGTTACCTTCTTACCAACCAATGATTTAATTTGCTCAGCGTACGCGCTACCTGCTGTCGCGACAATAGCCCCAATGACCACTCCAGTTAATAGATAAGTCCACTTTTTCATCAAGTCTACCTCCGTAGCAATATTTACCTACATATTATCACTACGGGGTCGAGGTTGTGAAGGTTCCGCCCCAATTTTGATTCTGACCGTTGCCGTGGTTATGTGTGCCTATGTTCACCCTGTGAGTGTGGTTATTAAGTACATACCAAATTCGATTAAGCTCCTCTTTTAGCCCCCTCACATCGTCAATATCCATATCAAGCCCACTGGCGCCATATCTAAATTCAACGCGGCCATTGAACGTCGTGTACCCCTGTATATTTACGGGGCCGCTCGTACTGTTGGATCCGATGAAAAGCGAATCCGAAATAATATTAAGCTGATTCTGGGCCTGGTAGGAATTTATCTCCCCGGCAAAACCGCCATTTGAGCCATAAAACGATATTGCAGAGACCCCAGAATCTGAACCCGTATTTATCCGGATGCGGTTATTTCCGTAGCTGTCATAGGTCCGGAATCCACTGGAATCAATCTCAATACGCCGGCCGGAAGCCGCGGTCTTTATCGACGATCCGATGATGGTTGACCCGTTGATCGTTCCGCCGATAATCGAGGCCGCCGTGATGGTTCCGGAAAATGTACCATCCACACCGACCAAGGTCCCGGTAAAAGTCCCGCCTGCAGCCGAGAGGTTTCCGGCAAATGTGCCCCGGGCAGCCCGCAGCTCGCCGGAAAAGTCACCATCTACACCGCGGAGCGTGCCTGTGAACGTGCCACCTGCAGCTGACAAGTCCCCCCGAAATGTGCCGCCGGCTGCCTCCAATGTGCCGGAAAAGATGCCGTCAGTCGCCTCTAAGGTTCCGTTAAACTTGTAGCGCCCAGCAACAGGATCAAAATATATGCGATCCTGACCATTGGCCTGGAAGGATAGCTTATCGCTGTTCAGGATGACCTTACTACGGTGATCCTCCCGCTCAACAATGAGCCCTTCCCGGCGTGTAACCGTCACACCAAAATACGCCTTGCCCTCCTTCAGCGCATCCTTGTTCAGCTTGTTGACCTGTTGCGATAAGCTACCTTCCAGTTGGAACTCGGACTGCTGCTCAGATACAGACGGAGCGTCAATCCGAAGCTTTAAGCCTCCCTTAAAGGACAGCGTCTGACGCAGGATAATTGAGTTGTAATCAACAATGCCGTCCCACGGTAAATGTGTATCCTGCCAGCTCGTAATCGTCTCGAGCCAGCTCGCCCCCTCCAACTGTGAGAAACCCAATACGTCGCCGTGTTCGAGCTGCGGGAAGCCGCGCGCGTCCATAGTCAGCGGCAAATAAGAAAATCCATTCAGCGCGGCCAGCAGGTCGTTAACCATGGCTTGTGTCGCGAACGGATTTTCAAGTTTGAGCGTATGATTTTCATCGCCGCTGCCAGCAGAGTACGAGAGATCATCCTCAGTGTCGTATGTGACGACAACACGGGTGTAGGTCTTGACCGGGTTGGTCTGCTTGACTCGAATGTAATCAGAAACCCGCATCTCGAATACCGGCGGCACCGAAGCTGCGAATCGCTTGAATTTGAGCGTCCCGGCTTTGTCGATGAAGATGCTGGCGCTGTTGAGCCCGGCGATGTATGCCAGGACCTGCCGCATCGTGAATCCTGCAGGACCGGCTTGGATCTGATAGGACGGATTAATGAACACGCTGCTATCATAGACGTAGCCCAATCGGCCGCATATCTCGTCAAATACAGCTTTCTGGCTGGCCGGATAAGTTAACGAAGACACATAAGGCACATCGCCCCATACCAACTTGTCGAAACATGTGAAGCGCCAGATGTCGTTGATTTTCTCGCGTGAATCGACGAAGAACTCCCCAAGCGGCAGCCACTCCGTCGCCCCGGCCTCCCAGGGAATGTTCATTGACTCCCACGGGTATGTCGCATCGTTCCATGTCATTCCTTCCAATGACAGCGCCAGATAGAGTTTAATCCTTGCGTTGGCCGGAATGGTCTCCTTGAGCCGCATGGATAACGTGAGTTCCGACGGGATGGCCGTGCCAATCTCGAACCCTTCCGACATGGAAAGGTTATTCATTATTGAAAAATCGACGATCGTCGCATTCGTGTACGTCTCGCCGTTTATGTCAGCCCTGACCAAAAACTCGCGGTCGTGCCGGCGCAAGTAGTCTGAATATAGCGGTGATATTGGATACATGGCCTCACCGCTCCGTCAAGGTGACCTTCAGGCCAGACCACATGATTTCATTACCCTGCTCAACCGTGAATGGTGCCGGGCGATTACCGACATACATCTTTTTTGTTTCATATGAACCGGTCATCGGATCCGGATAAGTGAAATCGAAGAACACCCCATCCATCGACTTGAGCAGCGCCGATATTTGCTGCCATTTGAGCGGTCCCCAACTCATTTCGATCTGCCGTTTGACGGCGATCCTATCCCGATTCAAAGTTCCGTCTGCTGTCCTTACGCTCGACTCGCCGTCATCCAAGTCCATTGTGGTAACGGTGAAGGATGAAGGATAAGCGGCAATTTCCATGCCGTTCACTTTTAATCGCAAGTGCGGTCACCCCCCTCATAATCCCAAGCGCTTGGGATTTTACACATTTAATAATGTACGCCCTGCCTGCCGCTGGGCACTATTGATGGATTTGACGGCCAATCGCCCGAACTCCGTTTCACCAATTTGTAGCACAGTCTGCTTGTCGTTGGATTTCAGCGCCTCCAGAATCAAATACAACGCCTCAACAACAGGCTGGTTGTTCGCCCCGATCATATCCTGCAGCTTGCTCAGCGGGCTGACAACCTCCGGATCGACAGCGGCGCCGCGGTTGTCTCCGACCATTGCAAGCGTTGGACCGTATGCGAGTCCGCCTTTCGCGAGCTTCGGGATTTCGGGGATTGTTATCCCGAAAGTACCGCCCCCGAGAAATTCCGGGATGTCGAAGCTGAGCTTGTTCGCCTGCCGAACAAAGAAGTTTATGGCGTCTATCAGGAGGTTTATCGCCCCCTTAAATACACCGACAATCGCATCCGTGATGCCAGTGAATATATCTTTCATGCCGTTCCAGGTGCGCTCCCAGTCAAGGATGAGCACGCCAGCAATAAAATCAACGATGCCGCCCAGAGCCTTAATGATCCCTTTGGCGACATCAGAGATAACACCCAGTGCCGTACCGATGACGTCACCGATTAGGGCGAAAATATTTGAAAAAGTCGGCCCCAGTTTTTTGACAAGCCCATTGATAATTGGGAGGATAAACTTGTTAAAAATGTCTAACGCCGCTGTACCCAACTTGCCCACAAAATCCCCAACCTGCTTGATTAAACCCTTGAGATGCTTATCCCATAGCCAGGTTAGCATGTTAAGCATTTTGTCGACAAAGGGTTTTAGGAAGCTATTCCAAAGGTTGTTCCATAGCTCTCTGATTCCGTCCAGGGCTTCTTTTAGACCCTCGACTATTTTTTTGCCCCAGTCATCCCACCAACCAAAGATGATATCGAGTGTATCTCGAACCACTTTCGATAGCATCTGCATCGCCGGATCCACCGCATCGCGCCAAATATCATCAAATATCTGTTTGACGAGATCGAAGAGGCTACGAAATATGTCTTTTGCTCCGGTGAGAAACTCCGAAAGGCGCGGCAGCCCTTCGGTTACAAACTTATCGATGATCGGGAATGTATTATCCCACAGACTCGAAACTACCTTTTGCGCGCTGTCCCCTAGTCCAGCCAGGACATGCCCGGCAAGCTCAATGCCATTCTGCCAATTCGGTACTACCCCGGTTTGCACCCAGTTTTTTAGCGGCTCACCGAGCGTCAGGACATCGTTAAACATTTGAGCGAACTGCATCTTCCAACGGTCCAGAACAGGGGATATTTCCGCCCAGGCATTTTGGAAAGACGGCCCGAACGTCTCCACCAGCGTCATCCATCCTGACTTGATGTAGTCCCATGCTCCACCGAACGATGACTTTATAGTGGCTACCAGCGCGTCCATCTGTGACTGGATACCCGTGATATCCATATCCGGCATAGCCATTTCAAAGTCACCCGGACCCCCGCCACCTCCACCTGCATCCTCTACGCCTGTGTCCGCTTTAGAGAGGTCTAAGGTGTTGAGCTCGTCGAAGGATGCCAGCGCCCCCTTGGCATCCTTTCCGGCCTTCTTCGCTGCTTTTCCGTAGCCGGATAGGCTCTTTTTCGCCGTCTCGATCCCTTTGGCTGCCTGGTACGACTGTTGATAGGTCTTCCCGAAGAGAGCCGATATAAACGCCGCAATGTATGCCGTGGCCTTAGCCAGCCAACTCATGAGGGCGTTTATTGCTGGCAAGATGGCGTCGTAAATCGGTTGAAAGGCTACCCGCAGGTTGGTCTTGATTGCGTTGAGTGATGCAACGTATTGGGCATTTGTCTTTAATGAGGATCCCAAGTACTCGGTAAAACTCCTCACCGCTTTATATAGCGCGGCAAAAACAAACACCTGTTTAAGGACACGGCTGAATGCCGCCGTAAATTGGTTCCCCATCTTTCCGGCCCTGGTACCGGCGGCCCCGAATGCTCCGCCTGCTCCAGCTGCTGCTTTCGCAGCTTTATCGAGATTCGACCGCATCGGCTTCAGGGGCTTGTTGGCCTGAATCAACTTGCTGCCGAGTTTTTCTACTGGCTTTTCGGCCTGGTCCGCCGCCTTACCCGCGTCCTTGAGCTTGTCTTCCAGTTCCCATATCTTTTGGGCCGTCTTGTCACTGGTCTGCGTGAGCCGCAGCAACGTGCCTTCGGTGTTGATGATCTTCTCCGCAAGCTTGTTCTTTCGCTTATCCGAAAACGCATTTTCATAGGCTTCGTTGAGCTCGGCCAGCTTCCGTTGCTGAACTTCGATTTTCGCGTTCACGTTATCGAGGACGGAAGATAAATCCGCAATCTTTGCCTTAACGGCTCCGGTGTCCACTTTCGGTGCGGCGATGGCTCCTGCCCCCGCGCTCTTCAATCCTTTGAACACGCTGCCGATAGACGCCCGCATCGTAGACGCAAACGAGCCGGCTATATTCGATATCTGCTTGCCGATCGGCTTCTCATCCAGTTCCAGCCCAAGGCTGACCTTGCCCACTTCATCCGACATTCGTTCACCTCCTCGCCGGACAAGCAAAAAGGCATCGTCCTATTGCGGAGATGCCCCGAATGCCTGCTTTATCATGTTCTGGAATTCTTGCACGGCGGCCGCCGCTTCCTCATCAGTCCATTGGGCTTGTTTCAGCCCCCTGGTGCGCCACTCGTTCCGGATTTTCTTCTGCTCCGGTGTGAAATGTTTCAACTTTTCCCGATCATTCTCCGATCGGATACGCACAATCTGACCGAGCGGCGTCTCCGGCATGATACCCGCGAGAAGCGTGCAAAACTCATCCCAGGTCATATCCGACTCTGCCCGAAGCCGAATGCCATACTGCGCGGCAATGGACGCCTCTATCAGGCTCCAGTCTTCGTACAGGTCATACCATTGTTCAGGTCGTCTCTTGCTTGGCTGCGAGAAATCGGGCCTCAATGACCTCGTAATCCTCGTTCATTGCGCCAGCAAGCGCAGCAATTAAAATAACCTGGTAATCGCCGAATGAAATATCTGATTCGTTAATTTCTTTAACGGCTTCCTTTCCTAGTGCCAGCTCCAGCACTTCGTCCAGGGATCCATCACCGGCATCCATTTTGGCTTGAATGGCAAGGACCGTATTTTTCCGGTTGTCGATCCGATATTCCTTGCCTTCGCCCAGTTTTAGGACCGGTCTCTCGTTTGTCAGTCTGCTTGTAATATCAATTGTTTTTGCCATTACTTACCGCCTCCTGTCCCAGGTGTATATTCCGGCTTGCCATCACTCATAACATCACATTCCAGCGCGGCCACGTTGGTACTGTCACCGGCCCCTGGATTCTTCACGTCAACAATGCAATCAAACGCCAGCTTCGAGCCGTCGGGGAAATTGACCTCAAATTTTGAGCTACAATCTAGGCCACTCTTCCAGGCCGTTGACGCAACGTAATCGTTGCCCGGATCCCCGACATGTCTTTTACCGTTGAGTGAGAGGGTAAACCCCTTTCCGGTCATCAGGCGCCGCGTCCAGCCTTCGGTATCCATCGGCGTCCACTCCTCCGTGTTGCCATCGATGGAGATGCTGAAGCTTTCCATGTCCTTGATGATGGCCATTTCTTGGGCTGTACTCGCCCGGCCTTTCGTGCCGATTTTAAAATCGATATTGAATACGGGGAATACCCCGCTTGTTACTAATGCCATCGCCGTTACCTACCCTTCGTAATAAATGTGTGTTTCAATCACATATTCGTAAATACCTTCACTGTCAGTACCTACGCTGATTGGCTCCGCCTGCGGCAGCCGGAACATGATGACCCTCTTGCCCCCAATCTCGGCTGTCCGGCCGAACAGTGCAGCGTAAACCTCCTGCGCCTTCTGCTCTGCCGTATTGGCATTCCGGCCCCAGTGCACAAGGATGGATACCGCCTTGACCTGGTAACCCGTCGTCTCAACGCCGCCTACGGCCAGACGGACGGGCGCGCCAGTTGTGTTGTAGAGGCCAATGCACTGCTGCTTACTACCGTCAATCTTGCCAATGTACCACTGGGGGCACTCGATGACGGTCTTTAGCCAGTCTCGAACCTCGGCCAAAGTAATCATTTTATCAGCCCCTTCGCTGCCGTCTTCAATAAGCGCGCATAAACTTCCTCGACGAATTTCCGCTTGTCCCCGGCATGATACCGCTCCATCCACTTGCCTTGGGCATTCGGATTTTTATCGGACCTAAAGTTATATTCTGGATGCCAGTACAAGCGGCGCGCATACGGAGTATCGAAGACGATCTTCACTTTGCCTTGGCTAAGTTGTGACGTGTCCACGTGCCCGCTCCGCTCCAGCTCCCCGGTCTGCTTCGGCACGACGGCGGAAGTAACGATGTCCGACTTGACCGCTTCGGCCGTCATCTCCAGGGCCTGCTTCTGCGCCTCGGCCAGCTGCTTGATGGCGCCCTGGTTAATGGTTACTTTCGCTTTTACCCTCATTACATCAACTCCAGCTCAGTAGAAAATACAGAGCCGTCCGGATTGCGAGGGCGACGCGTGCGGAAGATGTTTTTCTGCTCGGTGCCGATCTCCACAAAGCCCTCGATTGTCTTGCCTGGACGGATATCGCCTTCGATAACAATCAACCCGGAGAGCAGCACCAGGCGGCGCTCCGCGTCGAGAACCTGCCTGGACTTCTCGTCATAACAACAGAGCCCATCGAAGATTAAATCCTCGACAGGCTCGCCGTCTTCTGACAATTCCGTTTGGTAGACTTTGACCGGAGTAACCTGGTTCCATTTTGGAAACGGAAATCTCATCACCAGATCCCCCTATGCGTCAAGCCGGTTGACATGAGCAGGTTTATTACCTCATCCGATGTATGCACGCCACGGGCTCCCGTTGCAGCCTTGAAGCTCATGGACGTGCTGCCGGCACTGTATCCGGATATGGGCATGGTCAGATAATCCCCGTACCTAAATACAAAATCCGCCTGCTGGCATACGGCCTTGGTTACATTGGTACGCTGAAAAGGCGTGAGGTTATCAAAGCCCCACGCCACAATGCGGTTATATGTCAGCCGATCAACTTGGTCAGACGCCCGGCCAAGAGCCTTATCCAACTGTTCAGCAGGGATCAGCCCATCGCCGTACCGATCATAATCGGCTGCCGTTGCATAAGTCATGTGATCACCTACTTGTCGCCCTTGGGCTTCTTGCCATTCGTCTTCTCAGGAGCTTCCGGCTCTTTTTCCGGTGTTTCGGCCGGGGGCTCGCCTGTCTTGTCATCCGCCCCTTCCGGTTCCTTTTCCGGTTCCGATCTCTCTATGAAATACCCGCGGTCCTCAAACCATCGAAGCAAATGAGGATTGTCCGTCTCGCCCACTCCATTTACAAACGGGACGCTTGCGGACACACCAGTATATTGCTGGTTAGGCGCGTATACTTTCGCCATTATTCCGCACCGCCTTCCGTCCCGCCGCCATTCAGCGGCTCAGGTACGCCGGGGTTTGCAGCATCAGGCAGCACCGTCCCGAATCGTTCTGTTTTTCTAATGTTGTCGTATCCATCATCTGTTTTTTCACCTAAAGCATCAGGCGTTTTTGCACCCAGCGCCTTACCAACGTAATAGCCGTTGACATAACCGTTCGCAAGATCGTCTTTATACTTCATCGACTTATCCCTCCTTACTTGACTTTGAGTTTACGCATTACCCCGGCTGCCTTCGTTGCCTTGAGCGCCACGGCGGCCACCATCTCGACCTCGCCTGTCTTAACCGCTCCCGATGTCGTATAATCCGGCAACCATGTGCGTACAGGCGGTTGCCCCGACATCGACACCCCATGAAAACCATCCAAGCCTAATCGTACCGCGTACAACGATGTCTCACCTGACGCATTCGTGCCAACAACCGGATCATTGGTGCCGGACTTTTCTCCAAGGTCAATAAGTGGTGTTTCGTTGTACTTTTCGACTTGCCGGCCGAAATCATCACGAGTGATCGTATACATGCCAGCACGGCGGGCACATGCGCGAATTTTAGCGATCAACTTCAGGTTACCCATGATGACGGACGGTGTGCCGTCCAGCCCCATCAAAAACTCATCCAGTTGATCTAAAAACACCTTGTAATTTTTATCTACTGCATCAGATGTTGACAAATCGATGGCTGCCCCCGGAATGTACTCCGTGCTGGAGCCAGCTAGGGCCTTTTCCAGTCCGTCAAACGCCTTTGCATCGACAGCACTGTCGCCATTGATTACGGTGTCGTTAAACAAAGCTTGCGCCGCCTTCACTTTCTGCTGCATCTGCAACGTAACCTCATTAACGATCCCGCCCATGCCCGCAATAATACGGTCAATCTTAAATGTGCCCCCGAATACTTTCAGATCAACGGTATAGCGTTGCTTACTAACTTCTTGTGGAGTGTACTCCTCGTTGACGGCACGGAATGCGGCTGTCGGCTGTGTAATCAAACGTGTATAGCCATATGTCAGCGTCGCTCCTCCGCCTGTCGGGGAAACGGCGTCATCGAATGTCAGATTGTCGAGTAGGAAGTTATTTTTACGAAACTCATCAATAACTCCGATTTGTAGGGCGTCCTGAACATTTTTCTGTGCTTCTTGTAATGTTACTGCCATGTTGATCACCTATCCTTATCAATTATTGTTTGAAATGTGAAGCGATAGCTTCGGCCAATGACACAGGCTTGTTATTAGGTGGAGTGCCTTCGCCGTTCCCGCCAACCTTAAATCCCGGCTGCTGTTGTTGCTGCTGGGTCTCTTCAGTCTTGAACAAGAACCCCTTATGCTCTTGCAGGTCCTTCAGTTGCTCCTCCAGTCCGACCACCTTATCACCGTCAATGACTAGCTTGGACTTGTCAAACAGGCCTGTAACCAGTGCCTCATCATGGACTTTCCCAGACAGCGCCGACTTGATGGCATTGGTCAACGTCAGTTCCTTCAGGTCGGATTCGTATTTCTCCTTGGCCGTCTTGTTTTCAACCTGCAACTGCTCGATCTGCTTCTTCAACTCCTCGGACAGGCCCGCAGCCTTGCCCAGGTCCTCGATCTGCTTATCGCGATCAGCGACATCCTTCTCGGCTTTCTTCTTGGCCTCTGCCGCCTCGTTATATTTGTCCTTTGGAACAAAGTGCATCGGCAGCTCTTTACGAACCTCTGCGTCAATTTTTTCGATCTCTGTATCCGCAATGCCTAACTTTTGCAACAGTACTTTAAGCCAATCCATGTATTAACGCCTCCAATGATTTTTATAGCTGCTCTCCAGCTTAGGGAGTTGACCGTTATGCTCCGGCCAATGAGCATGCCTAGTTTAAAGCCATACGACAGGGCAAAGAAAAAGCCGCTCACTTGAGCGACCAATTACTTTCTATATGGCAAGGCTAAGACGAAAGCTATCGGAGAGGCTACAATCCTATAAGCCGCATGAAATGTCTGCGTAAATTTTTCCCACACCTATATCCCCCCTGTTTCGTAATTCGACACGTTCCCTACGACGCATACGCCGGAGCTCAGGATGATCCGCCAGGTGCTGCTTCAGCCGCTCGGTCCACTCTTCCACCTTCGCGGCGTATTTCTCCTGGTTCGCGTCATCAAGGGATCCGGCCTCCAGGCGCTTGTATCGGCGTATCTGGCGCTCGATGTAACGCTGCCGCTGTTCGGCCTCGTAGTTGCGCTTGGCCGTTTCTTCGTCGACGGGAGGCGGCAGCTGCGTGATGCCTTGAAAGAATGTCGCCAAGGTGTGCCGGCAATTGGGATGGAATGCGCCTTGTTCCATTGCATACGACAGCAGCAAATAGCCGGTATCCCGGGACAACTCGGCAGCCCGATCCTTGGAAAGTGACGTGTACACGTCATCAATCATGACCGTACCTTGATATGGCATACACCACGGCGAGCAGTTATCATGCGCCGACATAATCACCGTATAAATGCCCCACTCGTCGCGCTTTTTACCCTCACCTAAGAACGTCGCTCGCTGCGACGCCGTCCGCAGGGGCCATCTCCGCATAGGGCCGGTATCGTAGCGGCGGCGGCCGTTTGAATAGGTGATGCAATCGATGCGCGCTGCCAAAAAATTCCTTTGTGGCAGCATCGATCGCCTGGTCGAGGGTGTTTATAGCCCCGGCAGTCATATGCACCTCGGCCTTGTAAATCACCTGCCGATACACGTCATCCAATCCGGCGGAGTACACCATGCTGGGCCTTCTTCAGGTCGTTCTTGACCGTCGCCTGGAGCGCGCCGAGCTTCTTCTCGTTAAGCGCCGAAAAAAATCCGACTCCGGCGGCGCCTTCGGCAGCTCCACATTGGGACGAGGCTCCGGCGACGGAAGCGGCGGCCGGAAGTTCCTCGGGAAAGTCGATTTCCCCTGTCGATACATATGCGCTGCTTGCCGAATGGCTTTAAAAAAGAAATTGACGACCCGACCCCGATACCCGCTCGAGATCGGCTTTCACCCTCTGCGAAGCTTGACGCCAGCACATCATCGACCAGCTGCTCGGCCCCCCTGCCTGTGCTCTCGAACAATTCGCTTGTTTGGTCTTCCTGTACTGCCGGAGGGTTCCGCAGCTTGGCACGCTGCCACTGTTCGAATCTGGAATGCGCTGACTTTTCTGTTTCTTCCGTCTTGTGCCTGACAAGTTTGGCGGCGCATTGAATTGACCAGATTGATTCGTCATCTCGTCGAATATGGCCCGGATATCGTATGGGCTCTTGCTCATAGTCTTTCCTCACCAGCTTCAGGATTCCGGCGGATCGTCGTGCTCCCCGACCTGCGGCTCATCCATAGCTTGTGAGACCCTGCTCTTCCTTCAGCGGGCCACCTCTTCAGCCTTTTGCTCAATCGGTCCAGGTGTCGCAATACAATTCCTCGACCACTGCTCGATGCTCATGATGCCATAATGTTTTAGCCTTACCTACCGTTTCCACGACGCTATCAAACGACGGAGAGGCATACACTCCGCCAAAGGTCACCGCTGCCTGATATTCCCCGCGCTGCGGTTTCGCATCGTGTCATATACCTTCAGGACCGTATCGACCAGCTGCGGGATAACCTCATTCAGCCGCTCTATGATCTTGTTTCGAGTATAAAGCGTGGCCTTTTCCTTCTCGCGCTGCGCCTCGGCGTTGTCCAATTTTTTTAAATCGATGCCGAGGGTGGACGGCTAATGATGCCCTGCAAGCACATATCCAACGCGCTGGCATACGACGCTACGAATGCCTCATATAGGATCTGCGGCTGAACCATCGTTATTTGTCCCTTGGCATCTTCAACCATTACACTGTTCAGCTTGGTAAATTGATTATCAAACGGGTTCGGCCGCATTAGTGAGCCGTCTTTTGGATTCTTAGGGATCAGGTCCTCCGGAATGTATTTCTGCACCCGCCCGGCGCGGATGGCGTCAACCCACTGGCTGATCACCTCGTCCAGCGCGTCAAAGCTATCGGCCTTCGAGTCAAATATCGACTTGCCCCGCCCCTTCCACTTCTTCGACCTAAAGAAAGCCAACGGCACGGCCATAATAAAGTCGCCGTCATACGTCACATCTGCCAGCTCTGCCGTCTCCGGCACAGTTGAGAGCGGAACTTCCTTGCCTTCGGAGTTGAGCAGCCGATACCGGATATAGCCCCGGCCGAATGTCTCCTCTAGGCGGTAATCCTTATCCCTGTGAACGTAATCCGTGAAGAAAAGAACCTCCTGCAGCCGGCCCCTGGTGCGCCTGTAGTCCACCCGCTCACCGCTGTAAAATTCGATGATCGGGAACTGCGTAACGTCCATGTCGACGGTGATTTTAAAAGCCCCATCGCCTGTGACCAACGTCTCGATGATGGATTCACCCACCAGCTCGTCAAAGTCGTTGTCGTCGCTGATATCGGCCCATAAGTCTGTTTGCTCCTGGCTCTTAAGCTCGACGCCGTCCAGGTCGGCGACCACGATATCAGACAGCCGCTCGGCCACCATGGCGGGCAACCCGGAATGTATCTTTCTGATTGACAAGTCGGCGCTGGGCACCGCCGCCCAAAATCGGGACTTGCTCACCGCGTCCAGCGCTGTCTGCTTGTAAAACTGGTCCAGCTCGGACGGATCGCCCCTGTACCAGAGCCGGTTCCGCAGCACGTTGGTCTGATAGCTGAGCGGCTCTGTAATCGTGATGACCCTATTTTCCGGCGCCGGATTGATGCGCAGCATCTTCATGATCATGTTTTTCACCCCCGTCCATAAGCCCATAATCTCAACCCCCATTCAGCAAATACATTGTTTCGGCCACGCCCGTTGTAGCATCCGGCGCATCGTCATGCTTGTTCTCGCCTTCCCGCTGATACGATGTCATGGCCTTGTAATACTCCGGCCAGCGGTCCCGCCAGTTCACCGGATAGTAAATGTGATTCATAACCCAGGTTGCATTGGACACGATCCTAGCAATCTTGTTCTTGCTCTGGTGGAACCAGCTCACGTCCGTTCGGTTGCTCCGGTGCTCCTCCTCCAGGAGCCGCTTCACGTTCCGAGCAAACGCCCGGCCGCCGTTGTTCGACTCGATGCGGGCCTTGTTGACTTGACACGAAAAAAGAGCCTTCGCGACAGCGGGCTCTGTAATCTCCATTGGTTCCTTCGTGTATATGACATCCAGGATATACGCCTCTTTGTTGTATACGCCCCAGATGATGTTGCATAGGTAGTCGGCTCCTTGGTCGGCGGAGTCACAGTAAGCGTAAATGCCGCTGAACAGCGGATTGCCGCTGGCGTCCTTCGGCAGCCGCTCGTATGTCTTGAAGCTGCTGTACAGCTTGCCTTTGATGTCGATCGGGATCTGCTGATAGTTCGCGCTGGCGATATCTTCGCCCATGGCCCGAACCTTCATGTCATACGACTCGCGGGAAAGGATATCAGGGCACAACATCGTACCGTCGTCTTGCAGCGCCTTCATGCTCAAATGGCGGACTTTCTTGCGCTCCTCCTTGAAGTGCTCAAGCGCACGGCCGGCCAGGTCGCCGGTTGCCCACCGTGTCATGATAATGATGATCTTGCCGCCTTCTTCGAGACGGGACAGCATGGTATTGGTAAACCAATCCAATGCTTCTCCAGCGTTTTCTCGTTAGCGGCTTCCTCGGCGTTCTTGATAAGGTCATCAATCATAAGGATCGTAGCCCCGAAGCCGGTCGCCGTACCAGTCGGAGACGTGGCGAGATAGTTGTTATATCCACCTTCCAGGCTCCACAGGTTCATTGCCCCATCGCCACGTTTGATTCTCACGCCCGGGAAGATGTCGCTGTAAACAATCTTGTCCTTGTCTGCCTTCTCGGTACTGATACCGTCCCGAACAGCCTTCGAGAACGTCGTGGACAATGTCTCGTTATACGATCCGGTCATGACCTTCTCCTGCTGATTCTTCCCGTATACCCATTGGGCGAACATGGAGGCCGTCCTGGACTTACCATGTCGAGGCGGGAGGTTAATGATTAGGATATCATCGTCGGAACCGTAAAAATCCTGCATTTCGCCGCACAGCTCGCCTAGAAATGCCCGATCATCCCGGTAAAAGTCCGGCGCCATCGCCTGACAAAAGTAAAAAACTCGCGGAAGCGAGCTCAATAAGGGCATAACGTTTGATTGTCTCCAAGTCAACCATTGCGAATCAACTTCCGTAGTTCGTCGGTGGTCAGGCCCTGAAGCGGGTTCACATCCATACTACCGCTGTGCTCCACCTTGTCCTTGAACATACCAAGATGTCGGCCAATCTTCTCCAGCGCTGACACCTTGTCATGGAGCTTGAAGGCGATGCCTTCCCTCGTGTGCTTAACCTCAGAGATAACCGCACCGTCCACCTGGTCGCTCGGCTTCAGCTCGATCACGTCTTGATAGCCAAACACTGGAACCTCCTCATCGTCCACAGTTTCATAGCCAACCACTGCGCGTTCAGTCCGGAACGAGAGATAGCTTTTAATGTCCGCAAAGCCGATCTTCGCAAGTTCTTGCAATACCCTATCCTGGGTTATCTCCGTCCGCTTCTCTCGTCGTTCCATCGCCTCTTGAATCGCCTTCTGGATGTCTGGTTTTGTCAGGTTCTCCGCCCCTATCTTCCGCGCCGTTTTCGCGCTATACCCCGCCCTGATTGCCGCCTGTGTGGCATTGAGGTCTATCAGGTACTCTTGCACAAATGCCTTCTGCTTGGCCGTCAATGCCATGTTATCAACTCCTTTCGGTGATATGGAAAAGCCGCTGAACTCTGTCAGCGACTCAATTTATAAAGCGCGTATTGATTTAATGACACATTTTCGGCCGCTGCCTTCTCCGCCAAGTGTCGATGTAAGGACTTCGGCATGCGAACAAGGAACTTTCCGCTGTATTCCTCGTCTTCTGGTTCCGGAATAGGATCACCGTACTCCAGCTTTATTTCAATGTGCGTTTTAAATACTTCTTGAAGATCCTTATATGCCTCTTCCCACGTGTTACCGGACGTATGACAGCCATCCAGCTCTTTGACCGATGCCCAATAGCCATCCTCTGTACGCTTTACTTGAAAGGTATATGGCAGGCTCAGGTAATAATTGAGATCCTTTTGCTTTTCCATAATGTTTGGCTTAAGATAGGGGACATAGGGGAATTACTCCCCCTTATGCTTGTTCAACCTCGTAAGCGCATCTTCCCACAGCCTTTGGATGGACTGGATTCTCGCGCTTCACGGTGGTTAAAAGCCCTTGCGCGTTTCGGAAATGATGGTGAGAACCGACTATTCTCACTTCTATGTATCCGGCGTGTTCAAGGGCTTTTTTCACCTCTTGAAAGGTTATCCCTTTGGTTTCCTCATCATTTTATTGACGAGTTTTTCTATCTTAGCCATGTTTCACCTCCTGTAATTATGATATCACATATAGTCTCACATAGTCAAGCAGTGAAAATAGAAAAAAGCACCGCGAAGGGTGCTTATTGTTAAAAAACCATATTTTCGTATACTTCTTTTATTTTGAAATTAGCTC
>CALYLO010000006.1 GCA_944800085.1 Paenibacillus melissococcoides
TAGCATCGACATTCGTTTCGACAAGGAGAATCGAATGCTCCACATCTTTTTCACTGCGACCGCAGTAAATGGGGAGAAGGTAGAAAGCGAGGTGAGTTTGGATGCTTGATGCATCTGGATTCAAGCGGATGCGGTACAGCGATTTACTGGAGCAGATGGAAGAACAGGCGCGGGCAAAATACGGTGAAACCACGAATACATCGGCACTATCTCCACTCGGGATCATCCTACGGATATTCGCTTTTTTTTCTGGCCTATGTTTGGCAGGGAGTGGAGCACGTATACTACGCGGCGTACCGAGACACAGCAACCGGCGTGAGTTTGGACCGCCTCGCTCCGCAAGTGGGGATTAAACGATTCCAAGAGGAATTTGCATACGGAGAGTTAACATTCATAGGAACGCCAGAATATACGATACCGGAAGGCACAATCGTCGGCACCGCCACAGGAAAATATTTCGTGACAAATGAGGATCTGACTCTCGATAATGACGGCAAGGGTTCTGTGGGGATCGCGGCCCAAGAAGTGGGAACAGGATGGAACGTTTGCAACTGGCACAATTGTGGCTTTGCTCAATCCCGATGCGAATATCCTCTCTGTCACGAATCCGAGGCCAACAACAGGCGGACGGGAGCGAGAGACGGATGAAGAATTTCGCGCCCGGTTCCAGCAATCGGTAGCGGGCGGCGGCGCGGCCTCTGTCGATGCCTTGCGAGGGACGCTATTACGGTTGTCTGGTGTTCGAGCGGCGGCCGTGATAGAAAACACCTCACTTACTACAGATGCGGCAGGCAGGCCCGGGAAATCGTTCCAGTGCTATGTGTTGGGAGGCGATGAGCAAGAGATCGCAGCCGCCATTTTCGCAACAAAGGCTGGCGGTATCGAAGCACACGGCGATATTGTTCGCGAGGTTACCGATGTCGCAGGTTACAAGCACAAGGTCAAGTTCAGCCGTGCTGAGGAAGTTTTGATTTCTGTTCATGCGAAGATAAAGCGAACTGTTCAATACCCGGCTGACGGTGACGAAAAGGTGATATCCGAAATCGTGCAGTACATCGGCGGGGAGCACGACGGTAAGTATTACAACGGCTTGTCCATGGGGGCGGCCGTAATATACAACAAATTAATTAGCGCGGTGTACAGGGTTCCAGGCGTGGATGATGTAGAATTGCTGCTGAACGGTGATTCGAAAAACATTGAAATCGCCCCTCATCAGGTGGCGAGGATTCGGGACCAGAATATCGAGGTGACCAGCCGTGTTTAGCGTGAAGGACATGCTTGGTCGGTTCACCGATGCGTATAACAAAAACCCTGAGAGCAATCTTGGAAAACTGGTGTCAATCCTACACTCTCAGCTTACAAGCCTGGAAGATACGCTGGACAAAATTCAGGAATGGCGAGACATTGACCGGGCCCGGGGAACAACCCTGGACAGGATCGGGGAAAACGTAGTGCAGCCGCGTGGAGCTGCTACCGACGAAATTTACAGAATTTTGTTGAAGTCGAAGGTAGCGCGAAACTTATCGAAGACGGACATTAACACGATCATTGAAGTTTTAGCTTTGGCCCTAGATTGCGATTTTTCGGAAATTCGAATCGAGGAAAAGCATGCGGACCCGAACGAACCGGAGCCGGCCGCACTTTCTTTGCTACGTGTGCCGATAGCTCGCCTGAACGAAGTGGGAATGTCACCGTACCAGTTCGCGCAGATCATCCAAAAAACAGTGGCTGCAGGCGTCCGGGTTGCACAAATTGATTTGTCTGGAACCTTTCTCCTGGCGTCGAAGCGAGCGGAAGTTGAAAAGAGCAAATTTGGGCTCGCGGATATCGCTATGACAACAGGCGGCACCCTTGGAACGGTCTATATGCCGGGCAATGACTACGAATTACCGATTTAGGGAGGGAGAAGATAGGAATGCCATTCAATAAAGAATTACCCGAATGGAAGGCAGCAGGAATACAACCTCCTGAGTCAAAACGGGTGAAGGGCTGGGAAGTTGAGGATCGGCCGCCAGCTGATTGGCTCAATTGGCACATGAATCGATCCTATGAGGCGCTGCAGGAGCTGCAGGAAAAGGCTGCGGAGAAGGATGATGTATCGAAGGCACTTAAAGATGCCAAGGAATACACGGACCAGAAGGCTCAGGCGGTTACCCCCGAAAGCATCGGGGCTGAAACGCCAACAGGGGCCCAAGAGAAAGCGGATGCTGCCCTTACAGTGGCGAAGCAGTACACCGATGAAAACATCAACGTATTAAGGGCGGATGTTGATAGCAATACGGACGAAATACGCAACCTAAAGCAATCTGTCGATCACGTTTTAGGCAAGCCCTTGGGGATTAAACCCGGCCTCCAGGTGGTGGAGGTCGAGAATGATACGCCGTTCCAGATGGGGGAGATAAAGGGCCGGACACTCATCAACCTACTAGGACGAGTTGGAGACTGTGAAAATACAGCCGATTGGTCTGCACCCGGACCCGGTGTTAAGGCTCTAAGCACCGAGCGGGTATACGGATCCTTTTCCATCGAAGTGGCGAGTACGAAGGAGGAACAGGCGGGATTTGGTATTCGTTCCAATGGTGCTGTAAAAGACCTGGATAAATACTATATTGCCGTCGGGTATATTCGAAACATATCCGCTCAGTATGTACACCTCTCCTTTGCAGAAGTGAAGAGCGAGGCCAATGTAACATCATGGTTCAAGTCGAATGGGACAGTCAAGTCCAATCAGTTCACATATGCATATGTCGCTGTTTCCCCCGTGGATCTCGCTGGCAAAGACAGGGTGGAAGTCTACGTCCGAGGCGTAGCATCAGAAGCAGGCCAAAAGATATCTGCGGATGGAATCGGGCTGTATGAGATCACCGAGGCCGAGTACAATGCAATTGAAGGCATGACACCGGAACAGGTTGCCAAACGCTATCCATACGTAGACAGCATGACCAACGTAAAGAACCCATACGCCATCGTAACGGGAGGCAATCTGCTGCCGCCGTTTTATGAAGCCGATCTGTCGCATCACTGTCGCATCGAAAGCGACAGTGGTAGCCCCTTATGAATTGCGTTTTGGCGCTGGTGGAGACGGGGACTTCCTGGCGTATCATCTATCGGTACTGCCGAATCAGACATATGTATTCTCGCTCGAAAATTCCGGGGTGTCATGGTGCATCACGGAACTAGACTACAACACGTTCGTTGTCCCATACGGTACGGATACTTACCGCTCCTTCAACGTTGGTAGTCGAACGCAGATTGCGCTAGTACTCAAAAGCTTTTCCGCCGATATTGACGTATCCTGTAAAAACCCGATGCTCACCGTCGGAACCGAAGCGAAGCCCTTCGTACCGCAGCAACGTAGCATGATCGCCTTCGAAACGGAGCTCGCCGCTCATCCGGTAGACGGCAGCAATCCCGATACGCTCTTTATGGGAGACGATGGGCTACCGTATGTGCTGGAGCCGTGGGGGAAGGTTACGTTGGATGGGTCCCATGTATGGAAAAGACATTCTACACAAAACGACTTTAAAGTCCTTTCTGCAAATGATTGTGTTCCAAATAACAGTTCCCCAGCAGATGAAGATGACTACGGCAGACTTTTCGTTACAAAATACAATGGCAGTCTATTAAGCGTAAATGATAAACCTATAAATGTAGAAAATTGGGGTTTTAGTGATGTTACTCGCATTTTCACATCTAATGCTTATATTTCAGTGCACAATAATGAAAGTGGATGGGGAGGAAATTACAATCCGGAACCCGACGAGATTAAGGCGTATTTTAACGGTTGGAGGATGTACCAAGAAGGGAGCCGCGAAACTCCATATACAAGTGGTAAAAAGCAATGGTTTAAGATAAATAAGCCAAGCGATCCAAGTGTAGCTGACACGCCAACAACGTCATATCCGGAATGGACGCCTTACCGCCTCCAATACCTGAAGGCGAAGCCAACCGTCGAGCCCGTCAGGAATTACGAGTTGGGCGCGACACTCTCCGCAGGCTCTAACATGGTCGAGGTCGGCAGCGGTATTGTGATCCGGGAACGGGCGAATCCAGCGCCCGGTGTTAGCGATGAAGGAAATATTAACAATGCATATCTGCCTGCAACGATGCTCCGACACAGGACACATGTAGCTAGTGCAATAGTTTATAAAAATAACGCAATTGACAGGGCGTGGATCGCGAAGGGCGACAATGTTTTACAAACTGAACCTAGTTATTACGACCCAACCGCAATCTACCACGTCACCTATACGATGCTTCATCCAACTCTTGCGCCTCCAATCAGCGGCACCGTGGCGGCCAACCTGCGTGGGACTGTGTCGGACTTGGTGAAGGATGTAGGTGACATCGGGCGGCGGCTGTCGGTGGTGGAGACGCAGAAGGCGGAGAAGGATGCGCCACCTCCTCTGCGGATTAAACCTACATTATTGAATGGGTGGGTAGATTATGGATCGCCTTTTGAACATTCGTTCTACTATAAGGATGATTCGAATGTTGTTTCGATTGAGGGCTTGATAGGTAGGGGAACGGCAGCGTTGGGTACATCTTTGTTTATACTTCCAACAGGGTTTAGACCTGACAAATCGCTTATTTTCCCTGTGCTTGGATGGGTAACAGGTGTAGGCGAGGCTCTTGTCCGCATTGACGTGGATCCAACGGGGATTGTAAAGATTGGCTCGCCTAATGCAAAAAATGATTATCTCTCATTGCAAGGTATATCGTTCCTTGCAAATAAATAAGGAGGCACGACATGAAAGAAGCAATCATAACCGACCTATCCGGTCGCTACATCGAACCGACGCTCGTTGCGGACTCCGTGACGGGCGTTTTTGATCGGCGGGAACCGGTTGAACCGGACGAACCCGGCAGCCTTCCGCAGTCTGAACCGGAGCAGCGTGACGACGAGCAGCCTGACGAACCGGAAACGGTACTCGTAGGCTACACCGTAGCTGTGCCGATGCCTGACGGGCTGTATCAGCCTATATTCGATGTCGAGGGCTACAGAGCAGCGCAGGAGGCTTATGAGGCTGCATACGCCGAATACATGGCCGTGCTGGCCGAGCATGACCCGGAGAGCGACGATCCGCTGCCGGAGCCGCCGCAACCCGTGGACGGCCCAAGCTTCTGGCGGAACGGACTCACGGACGAGGAAATCGAAGCGCTGAATCCGGATCCGCAGCCGTCACAGACCGACGCGCTGGGCCAAGAATTGACGCAAATGAAAATCAGGAATATCCAGCAGCAGAGCGTCATTGATGACCTTGGCAGAATGTTGACCCAATCGCGGCTGGACAGCATGCAGAAAAAGCAGACTATCGACAGCCTGGGTGCGGAATTGACGAATGCTAAACTTGAAATTATTGAATTTAAAGGAGGGCAAACGGAATGAATTTCTGGAAACTTGCTTTTGATTGTGAATGGATCGACGCAGAGGGGCTATGCGCAGCCGTTAAGACGGAGGCCAACCGATTCGGGGAAATCACGCCGGAAGAGTACGAGAAGATTACTGGGATAAAATTTCCGACACAGGAATAAGCGCCACGCCATAGAGCAGGCGCTTTATTTATGCCCTCGGGATACCCGGGGGCTATTTATTTATCAATAGGGGGATCAGTATGGAGTTGACGGCAGTAGTAGCCATGATTGCCGCTATCAGCGGTATTGCGCTGGGCTGGATGGGCCGCAATAGAACAGTTAAGCATGATATTGTCCAGGAGGCCGGAGCAGACGCTGTACAGCGCACAGACGTCGAGTATATCAAGCGCGGGGTAGATGATATCCGTGTTGACTTACGAATGCAAGGGCAGCGCCTGGACGGGCTGGCGGAGCGTGTGACGCGGGTAGAAGAGTCATCGAAACAAGCACATAAGCGCATTGATCGCTTGGAAGAATAATAGAAGGGATGATATCGAATGGAGTGGCAAATGATTTTTGAATTGATTGATCCGGCCCTATTTGTCGTGGTTGGAGCCTGTTGGGTGATTGGGTACATGCTCAAGCAAACGCCGCCGGTGCCAGATTGGAGCATCGTATACATCGTTGTTGTGTTGGCGGTAGTGTTTACGGTTGGAACGCTTGGCTGGAGCGTTGAAGCTATCATACAGGGCATTCTTGCGGGGGCGTTCGCAGTATTCGGTCACCAGGCGGTAAAGCAGATGAAGAAGGGTGGTGAAAAGTAATGGTTGCGGCAATTGAGGAAGTGAAAAAGGTATTATGGGATGGCGGCCACGGAGGTAAGGACCCGGGATCCAGCGGGAACGGAGTTGTCGAAAAGAATATAGCGCTACAAGTGGCGACAGAAGCCGCGAAGCGCCTCGAACAGGAGTATGAAGGTGTCCAATGCCTGCTGTCGCGCTCCACGGACTCATACTTGTCCCTGAAAGAGCGGACAGACAAGGCGAATGCTGCCGGGGCCCATCTGCTTGTCAGCATCCATTGTAATGCGGGCGGTGGAAAGGGTGGATTCGAATCTTTCACATACAGCGGCACAAAGGACGCGGCTACAGCAGCGTTTCAAGACGTGCTGCACTCCGAAATCATGAAAAAGTTGAAACCGTTTGGAGTCATTGACAGAGGGCAGAAGAAAAAGGATCTACATGTGTGCCGGGAGTCACGCATGCCGGCCGTCCTGACCGAAAACCTATTTGTCGATGTTGCAGCAGATGCAGCACGGCTCAAGCGGCCAGAAGTTATTGAGGCGATTGTTGCGGGTCATGTGGCCGGGGTAGCCAAGTATCTAAAGTTGCAGCCGAAGAAAGCACAGCAGCCGCCAGCGAGCGGAGCGACCAACATCCTTGGCCCAGCATCGGCTACCGTCGAGCAGGCCCGAGAATGGGCCCGGAGCAAGAATGCCCCGGCTGAGTTTGTCGATCTAGCGGAATTGTACTGGGAACTGGCCCCGAAGCACGGCGGAGTGGACCCGGCGGTCGCCTACGTACAGTTCGGTCATGAGACGGGCTATCTCTATCGGGACGGGCGGAGCGCTGCCGGTATCGATGCCTCTTATAAAAATCCATGCGGCCTAAAGGTCACGGCGGGCGGCGGTGATTATCAGGCATCGGCGCACAAGCGCTTTACGGATTGGCGCGAGGGTATCACCGCCCATCTGGAACTCTGCAAAAAGTATGCCACTGAACACAGCTACAAAGTCGAAGAAGTTTTCTTAGACCATGGATTCAGTGCTAATTCTGAGCGACCGGAATTTGAGAATGTAAGAAAATTCATGGATGAAAATCCAAATGGGACGCTGATCGTTAGCTCATACGATAGATTGGAACGGGACTCGATGAAAATGTATGAGTTCTGTCAGAACATCAAAGAAGTAAATTATAACGTGGTATCGGCTAATAACAATGATAGGAGCTTCAAGGAGCTAGAACTTATCTGCGGCATTGACAAAATAAGCAAAGAACAGAAAGCCTCGGAGTAATCCGGGGCTTTTTTCATTATAAACAATCCTCTTGATATTCATCTATACATGCTGTCAAAAATGGCGCAAATTATTCTAGAATTATTCTTCTAATCTCTACAGCCGCCTGTTTCCCTATATAAGAGGAACGAACTAGAACAATTGAGAATATAATGTATTACCTCTCTGGTTTACAGTGATGCAGCCATAAGTTCTATCCCTATCCTTTTGAAACCCCCCGGATTTGCTCACCGGGGGGTTTTCATATACACAGAATACACCTCTTATGTAATAATGTACTTATTACGATTACGAGGTGATAACTTGACAACTGTGGAAGCAATAGCACAAAGAATGAGAGAAAACTATAAGGACAAGCCAATCTCATTAATGGCTTACACTCTCGGCTTGATTGATGGGGTTGTTACGGATTCAAAACAAGGAAAAGAAGCGGAAACGATTGAAACGATTAAAGAGATTTATGACGCTTATCATATTGTTACAGCCGAGTTTCCGTCAAAGTCAGATAAGATATTGAATTAATCTATATGTGAAAAGCCCAAATAAAAACTGCACCTCCAACGTTAGTCTAAGCCTAACAATTGGGGAGCAGTTTTTTTATTATTCGATTACGTTAGATTCAGGTTGCTTTAATCTACTTGCCCATTTGAATCCATCGTAACTTGGGTATTTGGACAGGATTTCAGCAGCTTCTTCTTCTGCCACATTTGTATGCAGTGCATTCCAATCTCCAGCGCTATCGGTTCCCCACACAATCAAATTGCCTTTTTCCTTGCTCATGATGTCACCTCTTTGTAAGAAATAACTTCATTATGTCAGCTTGAAAACGAGGAAACAATAGGATACATGAGCATATGAGCCTATACACATATATGAATATATGATCATACATTAATTGTCATAAATTACAGGTATTATTGGATTCAAAAATATACTAATATATTCCTAAAAGGAGATGGTACATATGTCAATACAGTGTATGCAACATGAGAACGCAACCGTGTTTCTTTTGATGTTTAAGATATTTTGTGATGAAGTTAGGTACAGAGATCCTTTAATTGCTGATGGGTTGCAGGAAATAGAAAAAATGATGTATACATACATAGATGAGAAATCTTCTCGACTTACTTTTAAAGCAGCAAGGGAAAATCGTGCTATGACAGTAAGTGAAGTGGCTGCTTTAACAGGGGTGGAGAAACAACTAATCGACGATATTGAAAAAAACTGTAGTGATGTGTATATAGATGTTATCTTGAAACTCTGCCAGTGCTACTGTATATCCCCTGATCACCTTCATTTCAAAAAACAATAAATGATTTAAGAAAAAAAGCCCTCATAATAGGGCTTTTTCTTTAGATGCGTTGTTTTCATATATATTGAGTTTCCTTTTGCCGAAGCTCCAGTGGCTGAAGCGGGTCGGCATGCCGTACGCGCCGAAGGTGTAGATAATATCGGCCGGGCAGATCTCGTAGCGCATCGGATAGAAGTCCAGACCGAAGCCGGCCGCGATCTCGGTAATCTCGTCGATGGCATAGTTCAGCGTCTGCATGTCGTCGGCTGTCATGAGCGCACCCCTTCCGGCTGTTTTTTGAAAAAATGCTTGAGCGCGCGGTACACCTCGGCCTTTTCCTTAATGACATAGTGCATAAAGTGGGGGTTCTGAATATGGCGGTACGCGGACATGAGCGTGCTGCTGCGATTGTATTGGTTCACTTCGCCGTAGCCGAACAGGTTGGCGCGCTTCAGCAGCTCGCCGATCAGCTTCACGCAGCGCTCGTTATCGCTGGTCAGGTTATCGCCGTCCGAGAAATGGAACGGATAAATATTGTAGGAAGAAGGCGGGAACCGGCTGTCGATAATGTCCAGCGCCTTCAAATAGGCCGACGAGCAGATCGTTCCCCCGCTCTCGCCGCGCGTGAAAAATTCGTCCTCGCTTACTTCCTTTGCCTCGGTATGATGGGCGATGAAGACCATGTCGACCTTCTCGTATTGGCGGCGCAGGAAGCGCGTCATCCAGAAGAAGAAGCTGCGCGCGCAATATTTCTCGAACGAGCCCATCGAGCCGGACGTGTCCATCATGGCGATAATGACCGCATTGGAATGGGGCTTCACGATCTCCTCCCACGTCTTGAAGCGCAGATCGTCCGGACTGATGCGGTGAATGCCCGGATTGCCGGCGAGCGCATTCCGGCGCAGGTTTTCGAGAATGGTCCGCTTCTTGTCGATGTTGGACATGATGCCTTTTTTGCGAATATCGTTGAACCGAATGTCGGTCGTCTCCAGTCGATCCCGGTCCTTCTGCTTCAAATAAGGCAGTTCGAGCTCGTCGAACAGCATGTTTTCGAGATCCGCGATGCTGACCTCGGCTTCGATGACATCTGCCCCGGCCTGATCGCCGGCCTGCTGCCCTTTGCCCGCGCCTTGGGAGCCGTCGGTTCCTAGGACGTCTCCGACCTGGCTGTCGCCGTCTCCTTGGCCGACATGCTTTTTCTTGTTGAAATTGTAGACGAAGCGGAATTCATCCAGGCTTCGGATCGGAACTTTAATGATTTGCTTGCCGTCGGACATGATGATGTTTTCCTCGGTGATGAGGTCGGGGAGATTCTGCTTAATCGCATCGTTAACCTTCTGCTGGTGGCGCGCTTGATCCTGATATCCTTTGCGATGGAGCGACCAGTCCTCGCGGGACACGATAAACAACGGGTTGGTCATAGATGGCCCTCCTCGTATAGTATTTCCTGAAGGCAGTTTTGAGTCTTTTTCCAGTCCTTTATAGGAACATAGAATGCCTTCAAAATTTCCAGCTTGCACATTGAAAATTAATATGGGGACTGGACTTTCCGGAATGTCTCTGGACAATGGAACTTAGGGTTCCATTCGGGGAAATTCGTCTCCCTCCTGTAGTCCAATCTACTTTTTAAGTCTGTTTCTCCGGTACTCGCTTGCACTTCTTACCCGCTGGCTGTTCCCTTCGGCAACTCATGCCCGACTGTAGCAGCGTCGGGGCAGCTCATGAACCGAAGCGTGTTCTCATATGCGAGGGTGATTGATCGGCGAGTGCGCCGGAGACAGTCCGGAGAGTCCGTTCCCTGAATCCCTTATAGAAAGGAGGAATTCTCTTGAAGCTTTTTGTCGGTATTGACGTCAGTTCCGAAGAACTGGAAGCCTGTTTGATGAAATCGGATGGCGACACCCTGGAGACCTTCAAGACCACCAACAATCTGCACGGCGCCTCTTACTTGCGGGATCGCATCATTTCTGCTGCGGTCAAGACAGCCTGCTCTGAGGTTCATATCGGGCTTGAAGCCACATCCGTCTACAGCTGGCATCCAGCCATGTACTTGCATGAAGATGAGGCCCTTCAACAATTGAATGCCAAGGTGTTCACCATTAATCCGAAGCTGATTAACAAATTCAAAGACGCTTATGCCGACCTGGACAAAACCGATCGCATCGATGCCTGGATCATTGCAGACCGCCTGCGTTTTGGCAGACTCACGACGACTATCGTGATGCAGGAACAGTACATCGCCTTGCAGCGGCTCACTCGCATGCGATTCCATCTCGTACACAACCTTACCCGCGAGAAGCAATACTTTTTGCAAAATCTGTTCTACAAGTGCAATGCTTTTCGCGCGGAGGTGGACAGTTCCGTGTTCGGCCATGCCATCATGGAAATGCTCTCGGAAAAGTATAGTCTGGATGAGATGGCGAATATGGATGTCGCCCGTTTGGCTGACTATCTCAAGGACAAGGGGAGAAATCGTTTCCCCGATCCCGAACACGTCGCCCGCTGTATTCAAAAGGCGGCTCGGGCCTCGTACCGTCTCTCGAAGGTTGTCGAGGATTCCATTGATTTGGTGCTGGGCACCTCAATTCAGTCGATCCGGAGCATCCAGAGTCAGCTTAAAGAGCTCGACAAGGCGATTGAGCGCATTTTAGACGGCATTTCCAGCAGCCAGTGCCTCCGTTCCATTCCGGGCATTGATCGGGTCTATGCCGCAGGCATCCTGGCCGAGATCGGCGACATCGACCGCTTCACGGATCAAGCCGCCTTGGCCAAGTATGCGGGTCTGACGTGGCGCAAGCACCAATCCGGCTCCTTCGAGGCGGAAGATACAAAGCGCATTCGTTCCGGCAACCGATTCCTTCGCTACTACCTTGTTGAAGCTGCCAACTCGGTAAAAAACCGCGACCCGGAATTCGGGGAGTACTACCGGAAGAAATTCAATGAAGTCCCTAAGCATCAACACAAACGTGCCCTCGTCTTAACGGCAAGAAAACTTGTGCGTCTGGTCGATGTGCTGCTACGCAACGACCAACTCTATACGCCCAGAAGGAAGGTGAAGCCGACAGAGCAATAATGCCTTGGCTCATGAATTTTCTTCTCTAATTCCCAGTTAAATTATGGTATTTTACTTAATTTTCGACTGGGTCTAGTTTGGTGATGCCTTTTTTGGGATTGATCCTGCTGCACGCCAAGGAAATTTTCCAATTCTCATCAATCAGGGACTTGACATCATACCGCTGGACTTACTAACCAAGTGAAATGCCCTGAATAAGCAGATGAATCGCTTTCTACTCACTTTATTCAGGAGGGCCGGGATTGATGAGGGAGGATGACGATGATTCTTTGCCTGCGGCGGCGGTGCGCCGGGGACGGCCGCTTGGGCCGCCCGGCTTATTCCATCCAGTGAAGCTGGCTCCACCGCGGCATGCCCGTATTGGGCTGCGGCGCGCCTGGCGTGCTTCGTCCTTCCTTGATATAGCGGGTCAACAGGGCCGTCAGCTCCTGGACGATGTCAGGGAAGCGATCGATTACATTTTGCCGCTCGCCGATGTCGTCGGATAACCGGTACAACTGGAACGATGGGGAGCCGGGAGGCTCTTGTCCAGGCGCCGGATCGCTCCAGCCGCCGGAGCCGGGGCACAGCTCCAGCTTCCATTCGCCCTTGCGAATCGAGAAAGAGCCGTCGATCGAATGGTGCACGATCGCTTCGCGAAGCGGCTCCGTTCCGCCCGTCCCGAGCCAGAGGGGGAGATGGCTGATGCTGTCCTCGCCCGCGTCGTCAGGGAGCGTCTGGCCCGTCAAGCCGGCGGCTGTCGCCATGAAGTCGACGAGGCAGACCGGCTCGTCGGAGACGGTGCCCGCCGCGATGCGCGCAGGCCAGCGGACGAGCAGCGGAACGCGGTGGCCGCCTTCATAAATATCGGCCTTGTGGCCGCGGAAGACGCAGCTCGGGTTGTGGCCGCAGCGGGCCAGCTCCTCATAATCCGCGCTCGGGGAGCAGCCGTTATCGCTCGTGAACAGGACCACCGTATTTTCCGCGATCCCGCATTCCTCCAGCTTGCGCATAATCGCGCCCACGACGCCGTCGACCATAAGGACGAAGTCTCCGTACAGATTGGTTCCCGACCGCCCGACGAATTCGGGCGCGGGCAAGATGGGCGTATGCGGGGCGGGCAGCGGGAAGTAGATGAAGAACGGGCTGCCGTCCCCCGCCAAGCTGCCCCGCTCAATCCGCTCCAGCACTTTCTCGGTCAGCCGCGGCAGCACCTCCTCATGGCGGAAATCGGGCGCCGTCGGGCCTTCCCGCCAAAATCCTTTGCGGTCATCGCTTCGGGTCATCCGATCGGGAAGCTGTACCACGGCGTTATTCTCGATATAGACGTAGGGCGGCATATCGAGCGAGGCGCTGATGCCGTAGAATTCGTCGAACCCGGCATCGACCGGACCGCGCCGAATCGGCTGGCTGAAATCGACGTCCTCGGCTGCGGGGCCTGTCCGGTGCCAATCGAGCCCGAGATGCCATTTCCCGTAGCATGCCGTACGATAGCCCGCCTGCTTGAACAAGGACGCGACCGTCATCCGGCCTTCTTCGAGGATGCTGGGAGAATACCCCCACAGGACGCCTTCCTTCAATTCCGATCGCCAGTTATACCGGCCGGTCAGGATGCTGTAGCGCGAAGGGGTGCAGACGGCGGAGGAGGAATGCGCGTCGGTGTAGATGAGGCCCTCCCGACCGAGCCGATCCAGATGCGGCGTCGCGATTCGGGAATCGGGGTTCAGATAAGAAATGTCGCCGTATCCCATATCGTCAGCCAAAATGTAAATGACATTCGGATGCGCGCTTTTGGCGTTCATTACTGTCTTGCTGCGGTTCATGTTCTTGTTCACATCCATATTCATGCTTCCCCTCTCCCTTCCTGAATGGCAGGCTGCAGCAGCTTCATCACCTGCGCGGCCTCCTCCTGGAGCAGCTCATTGATGCGGTGAATGAACGGGGCCTCGAAGGTGGTGCCCGGCATGCCGACCGCAATCGCGGCGGTTAGCCGTTCCCCGTCATAGACCGGAACGGCGATGCGGCGAATATGGGGGAGGATGGCCCCTTGGTCATCCGCCAGGCCGCGCTCTGCGGCGTCGGCAATATACCGCTCCATCGCCGCCGCATCCGGACGATAAGGCGCCAAGGCTCCGTCATCCGCGTGATCGAGATATAAGCGCCGCGTCGCTTCATCGACATGCGCCAGCAGCAGGAAGCCCCAAGGATGGAGCGGGTAATCGGTCCGGATTTCGCCCGTCTGCTGCATCGCGACGCCTTCCGGATGTACCCGCTTGTCCCGGCAGATCATGCGGCCATGCCGAAAATCAATCCAGAGCGCGGTGCAGCCCGCCTCCCGGGAGATGCGGTCCAGCACCGGGCCGCTCGCGCCGCGGAGCCCGTGATGATGCTCCGCCCGCTGCATCAGGGCGAACAGCTTCGGCCCGGCCACATATTGCTGATTCCCGTCCTTGTCCACATATTGCTGCTCCAGCAGCACCTGCAAATACCGGTTCAGGCTGGCCGCGCTCAATTCCGCCGCCGCCTTCAATTGATTGAATCCGATGCCGGATTCGGATTCGGCGATCGCTTCCATAATGCGAAGCCCGCTGCTCAACCCTGGTGCTGAAGCCGCCATCGTTTGCACCTCCATTGAATTCAGAATATAAGTATCATATAAGTTACTAAGTGATAATACATATGATACTCGGATTCTCCTTCCGATGCAATTCAAAAAACCGGCTCTACGCGAGCCGGCTTCTGATTGCCGTAGAACCGGTTAGGCCATCGCTCCAGATGGGACCGTGCATAGCGAAATGGGGCCCGCCTTCACTGTGTCACGGTATGATCTTGCCACGGCACGGTAAGCCCCCGCTTCGGAAGAAATACGCCCTCTCTCCGGCACAGCATGCCCTCGCCTGCGGCGCGGGCATGCCGTTATGACGGAGAGGACAGCTTGCCGCAGGCCGCTTCCCGAATCCGTTCATTCACCAGCATCCGCTTGTTCAGCAGCCAGTCGGCGCTGTGCGGATAGGTGCGGAAGATGAGCGGTTCATCCAAGTCTTCCTCGATCAGCGCGATGACCGCCTCCCGGCCGATGTAGGATTCAAGCAGCTCCAGCGCGCGCAGATCCTGCAGCGCCTCCCGCAGCACATCGAGCCGGATCGACTCGAGCGGGCCCTCCGCGCCGGGATAGACGAGGAAGGCGTCGCCGGACGGGAAGGCGTATGCCACGTCCGTCGTGCGGAACGGATCGATCGGCTTCCGCGAATATTGCGAGTAGTAGAAATTATAGCCCCAATGGAGGAAGCCATCGGCCTGGAATTTGTACAGCTGCCAGCTGAGAATGCGGTTGCGCGCCGAAGGCATCGACGAGAAGAAGCGGTTCGACACCTCCCGGTACTGGGAGCAGCAGTAATAGGTCCAGAGCGGCTTCACGCCGTTCTCGATGAACGGATCGATATGATTGTTGGCCGGAACCGGCACCTGCACGAGCCCGCTCTGATAGAAATCATAATCGGACAAGGCTTCCATCATCGGGAACCCCGCCAGCAGATCGGATACGGCCTCCACCGCATTGCGGTAAGAATCCATCTGCTCGACGCCCGGTCCGCGATGCCGTCACAGTGGAACCATTCGGTATGCATGAGCTTCTGCTTGGGCAGGGCGGCCGGGAGGACGGTAAGCGTGAACGTCTCCTCGGCGAGCAGCTCGCCGCCGCTGCTCGTCAGGCTGACCGTGAGCGGATGCTCGCCCGCAAGCCCACCGCTCATCGATCTCGGCCGTAATCCAGAGCGCCCGCCATTGTCCGGGACAGATGACGATGCCCTCCCGGGGATCGACGGGAGCCGGCAGATCGGGATAGAGGCCGGGATTCGCCATAGTTTCATGCCACCTTTACATGGAAGAGTAACGTTCTCTTGATTCATATGACAACGCTTTCTACAATTTCTCCATGCGGGCGGATTTTCCTGTGAATATCCTTTTTTCCTAAAAAATATCCCGATACCTTTTAAGGCCGGCCATTTTGTCATCCCCAAGGTATCCGGCGTGTATATCAAGCCTTGTCGACTATTGGCATATATTCACTGGTTCATAAAGACATCCTTTGATTTCATTGTGGAAAAAGGCGGCGGATTCAGATAAGATAGTATCGTAAAATAGTATAGATCACCAAATGATCCATAAAAGGAGTGGCAGCATGCTGCGACGCTACGCAATGATAGGAAGCCTGAATATGTTGTTGTCCGTTGCGCTGGGGGCGTTTGGTGCGCATATTATGCAGGCAAGACTGACGCCGGAGCGGATGGCGACCTATGAGACAGCGGTTCAATATCATATGGCGCACGCGCTTGGATTGATTCTGATTGCAATCCTGGCGGATAAGCTGGCAGACCAGAAGAAGGTGCAGTGGTCGGCCCGACTCCTGTTCACGGGCATGATCATCTTCTCGGGAAGCTTGTATTTGCTATGCTTCACCGGATTCTCCATGCTGGGCGCGATTACGCCGATTGGAGGCGTCGCTTTCCTTATCGGCTGGCTCATGCTGGCTTTGGCGGCGCGAAGATAGCATCAAGCGGACGGGTTGAGACTAGGGGCCGGAAGGAAGAGTGCAAGGTGAATAATCAGATAGAAGAACCGAGGATGGAACCGCGAAGAACGTCGCTGTTCGTCGTTACATCGTTATTGGCGGCCATAACTTGCATCGGAGGCGCGGTCGTCTTTTTGCTGTCGGAGGGCCTTCTCCGAATCGGTATCGGGATCCTGTGGGGATCCGCCGTGGAGTATATTATGGTATCGGAATGGCGGGCGAAGCCGCTTCGGCGGGCGGCAATCCGCCAGACTCGATGTATATTTGACAACAGAGCACCGGCCGGTTCGGAGTGGGCATATTTGGTTAATCACGTGCCTGTTCCGATTTTTTTTATAGAGAGGGATGGCGCGGTTAAGGGAGTGAATCATTCATTCCGGGGCGTAACGGGATATGAAGAAGATATGCCGGCATTGTCCAAGGTGATGGATGAATGCTCCAAGCGGAAATTATTGGACGCGATGAAGGAGCTCGAACCGGGCGGCGAGAAGGAGCTTGCGCTTGCCGGGTTCCATAAGGAGGGCTTCCGCCAGGATTGGATAGCCCGGGTTGTCCGTCTGGCCGATGGGGCCTGCCCCCAAGCGGCACGGCCGATCTATTCGGTCTGTCTGCAGGATCCGAGCCCGGACCGCCATATGGCGGAGCGGATCCGGTACATGTCCTATTACGATGATATGACTGGGCTGCCGAACCGGCGGATGTTCATGCAGCGATTGGAGGAAGCCATCGGGATGGCCGTCAATGAGCGCTTCTCGATAGCCGTACTGTACATGGACCTCGATCGGTTTAAGCGGATTAATGATACGTTCGGGACGGATTTCGGCGATATGCTGCTGATGCAGATTGCCGAGCGGCTGCTGCGGACGATGACAGAAAATGACGTGGTGGCCCGCATGGAAGGCGACGAATTCGCCTGCTTTTTCACGTTCGTGGAATCGGAGGCCGAGGTGCACAAGCGGATCGCGCAATGGCTGTCCGTCTTGGAAGAACCGTTCTTCTTGAACGATGTCCCGGTCCATGTGACGATGAGCATCGGCATCGCGATGGTCGACAATCCGGGCTCGATGGATGGGGCTCAGGCGATCAAGCAAGCGGATCTGGCGCTGTCGCGCGTCAAGGAGCAGGGGAAGAACGGCTTCCTGTTCTATGTGCCGGAGATGAACGATCGGCCGCTGGAACGGCTGACCCTGGAAAATGACATGCGGCGGGGGCTGAAGGAAGAGGAATTCGAGCTGTATTATCAGCCGCAGTTCGACATGAATACGGAGCGAATCGTCGGCATGGAAGCATTGGTCCGCTGGAATCATCCCGTGCGCGGAATGATCTCGCCGGGAGAATTTATTCCGATCGCGGAGGAGAACGGCTTCATTGTCGCCCTGGGCACATGGGTGCTGGAAGAAGCCTGCCGGCAAAATAAAGAATGGCAGCAGAAGGGCTTTCCGCCGATACCGGTATCGGTCAACCTGTCCGTGCGACAGTTCGAAATGGACAACCTGCCGAAGACGGTGCAGGACGTATTGGCCAAGACCGGCCTCGATCCGGCCTATCTCGATCTGGAGATTACGGAAAGCATGACCATGGACGTGCCTAGAGCGTCTCCCGTGCTGCAGCAATTGAAGGATATGGGGGTGGCCATCAGCATTGATGATTTCGGCACCGGCTACAGCTCGCTTCATTATCTCAAAAATTTCCCGATCCATCGGCTCAAGATCGACCGATCGTTCGTTCGCGATCTGCAGCAGGATCCGAATGATGCGGCGATTGTGTCGGCGATCATCGCCTTAGGGCACAATATGAATATGCAGGTTATTGCCGAAGGGGTGGAGACGGAGGAGCAGCTCCAGTTCCTGCAGAAGCATAATTGCGATGAAATTCAGGGGTTCTATTTCAGTCCGCCGTTGTCCTGCCAGCGGTTCGAGCAGTTATTCCGCGAACATTGCGAGACATACATAACATAGGCTTGCGATACAACAGCCGCCATGCGAAGTCGTTGGGACTTGCGTGGCGGCTGTTCTTGTACTGCATTAATTATGGGCATCCATCGATTCGATTTCGAACAGTTGGTAGGCGTAGACATTCTTTTCATCGACATGGTACACATTCAGCAGCTGATTGACGGGGTCATAATTCAGAATCCGGCAAGGAATGCTCAACATTTTTCCTTTTCCTTTGTTGACGGTCAGCCGGACGAGGGAATTTTGCTCGATGTAACGCTTAATCTGAAGCTCTGTCAAAACCAGTCTCATTCGCGTGGCGGAAGGAGCTTGGCCTTTCTTCTCCCGACATTCAGCGTTCGCCGCGATGGGAATCACTTGTTCCGGGGACTCGGTAGCCGTCTGACTGGACTCTGCAGCATGCGCCGGATGGGATTCAGGGACAAGCGAGCGTACCGCTGCCGTCTCGCCTTTCTTCTCTCCTGCGGTCTCCGCCGCATAGGTGCTTTGGTTCCTTCCTCGCGTCGCGGTTGGCTTGCCGAAAGGAGTCTCATCCATATTGTTCTGCTGCATGGCTTCCATGAGATTCAACAGAGATCCCATTTGCGCACCGGATTGGATTCGGAGATCAAGCACGTCTGGTGAAGCATGAAGCAGGTGGAGCAGCTTCTCCAAGGTGGCTGCATTGGATTCGCCTTTGACCAGGATGTCGACATTAAATTTGTACACGTTAGATGTTGATGTTATGGGATACAGCATGTTGATTCCTCCAACCTGGACAATTAGCCTAGATGAACCCATTATAATACGGGACAAAAATCATAGCATAGTCCATAAGTACTATTATTGGCAAAAAGATTTTCATTTCTCTGGGAGACCTTCCCCGGCGGGGATGCATAACATGATATCATCTTGCGCGGAAGGGGAATTCAAGATGATGCGTATGGTGCCAATGACTGTGGACGGCATGACCGTTCTAGGCATGGAAGTCAAGCTTCCAAAGACGACGCTGCTCGCGATTACGACAGAGGAAGGATACATTATGTGCGGAGCGCTCGATGTCGGACTGCTGAATGAGAAGCTCAAGGATCGCCGCATTATTGCGGGGCGTGCTGTCGGGGTGCGCACGCTGGAGCAGCTGCTGGAAGCGCCGCTCGAGTCGGTGACCGTCGAGGCGGAGAGCCGGGGCATTCATGCCGGCATGACGGGAAGAGATGCGCTCGCGCGGATGGCGTAGGTTGACACGGAGCCTCCTGCCGGAGGACGCGTGTACCGAAGGCGAAAAGCAGGCGGCTTTTCGCCTTCGCGGATCTATCAACCGGCAACGATAGGGGACAAAGCGGCCCCGGATTCCTCTATTATTTAGGACAGGTCATAGGCATACTCATCCTCGAAGGCTGACTCGGCTGCCGCGATAGCTTCCCGAATGGAGCGCACAGACCGGTTGGACAGGATGAATGCCTTGCCGATCCGCAGCGCCATCCGCAGCGCCCGCAGCCGGATCGCATCATTCTCAATGCGGTCGATGTCGGCGACATGGGAGAGGCCGACAATCCGGCGAATCATTTTGCAGCCGGCATAACCGACCGCATCCTGCATCATTCGTTCCATATATAGATCCTGATGTCCAGGGGTGAATGACAAAGGATCGAGGCCATGCTCGTTCCACAGCGAGCGGAAGCGGGACTCGAACCCGGTCCACACCGCCTCAGCCGTCGCCAGCAAATGGGCGCGGTGCCGCTTCCGGGCGGCTTTGTCCGCACTCCAATATTCATGGCCGGCCGCATTGAGCAGCAGATTGGCCAGGACCGCGCCGATATCGAAGCCGATCGCCATAAAAGGCGAACTCCGGATCAATTACTTTGGTCGAGTCCGGCGTGACGAAGATGCTTCCCGTGTGGTCGCCATGCAGCAGCGCCTGAGCTTGCGTCAGGAACTTCTCCCGCAGCAGCATCACTTCCAGATGAAGGGCCCGATATTCCCGCAGCTTGCGGTGATCCTCGGGCAGCGCTTCCTCGCAATGATTGTTCGGTGACTCGGTATAGGGATCGTCGAAGATCAGATCCCCGGTTAGTTTGCACAGCTCGGGGTTGGCGAACGAAGCAGCGATTTGCTTTTTCTCCTGCTGATTGCAGCCCAGGTCCGAGGTGAAGAAGAACGTATGCGCCATAAATTCCGCAATATGATCTGGGACGAGCCTTCCTTGATTCAAAAGGGCTTCGCTTTCGATTCGGGCCCGATCCAAAGTGAGCGGCCACGATTCGCCCGCCACTTTTGCATACGGAAGCGCCTGCTTGATAATAATACGTCGAGGGGAAGTCGATTCATCGGTTCCCTCCGCAACGCCGATTACCCGAAACACCAAATTCAAGTTGCCGTCGCCGATTTCCTCGCAATGAAGAGGCAGATCGGGCGGGAACAATCCTTCGATCCCGCGGGCCAGAGCCACGGCATCCTCCAGGCTCAAAGGACGGTAAGCTGTGTGATAAGTCATCGTAGACAGGCATCTCCCGGTACTAAAATGAACATGAACAATCTTCCATTGAAGAGGTTGTGCAAAACACTCGCTCCAAGACTGTTGCGATTTAGTATATCGGATTTTTTTCCTGTGGAAACTTTAAATTTGGAGGATGAGCAGCTCAGGGCCCGGGATTCAAAAACGCCGGCTAAGGGTACTTACTGGATAAGGGATGCGGAGCTCCGGGACGGTATAAAATGATGCAAAATTTCCGTCAAGGGGTTGAAATTAACTCATTCTTATATTAGAATTGTTATCAACAAGGAATAAATCAAAACTCAGGAGGCGTTTTATTTATGTCGAATCAAAAATTGCAGCAAATGTTGAATCAGCAAGTAGCCAACTTGAATCTGATGTATGTGAAGCTTCACAACTACCATTGGTTTGTAAAGGGCGATTTGTTCTTCACGCTTCATGAGAAGTTCGAAGAATTCTATAATGAAATCACGGAGAAAATGGATGAAGTGGCGGAAAGATTGCTTACGATCGGCGGCAAGCCTTACGCTACGCTGAAGGAGTATGCGGCGAACGCGACGATTCCGGAAGCGCGCGGCAATGAGACAGCCGAAGAGATGGTCAAGCAATTGATCGAGGATTTCAATCAATTGATTACCGAATTCGGAGAAGCGTTGAAGGAAGCCGACAGCATCGGAGACAACGTGACTAACGATATGCTGATCGGCATGCAGGGCGATCTGGAGAAGCATATCTGGATGCTGAGCTCTTATCTTGGAAATGCCTCCAAAGCCGTTCATCAGATGGCGTAAGCCAGGAGCGGCATAAAGACATCTGTCAGCGTCCCACTAAGAATAGTTTGAAGGTGAAGCATCCTTTGCCAATTGGTGAGGGATGCTTCTTCATGCTTGATTGCATTCAGGCGGGAATGGCTTCAATAAGGATAATCATATTGATATTGATTCTCATTTTCAAATGATGCTATAATGATTTTGTTTCCCGGGTAAACAATATTGGCGCCGGGAGTCGGTTTCGCCTCATATGCCGAAGGCGGCCAACGCTCGTTGTTGCATAAATCTTTTCGGTTTGCCCGAAAATGGGTAAGTAAAGATGGTTTCGTTATCCAACTGTTACGTCTGAGCGGTTGCCGTGCTTTGATAGGAGTTCTTGCAGGCTGGCGCGGCTTGTCTTTTGTAAGGTTGATTTATATATCCCGATGTACTAAAATTATATATTGAGAATCACTGATAATCACTTTATAATGATTACTATGTAATAAAAGCTCTTGCAAAAGATTAATCTTTAATTTAAAGTATACATCTTTTTAACAAATCCATCAATCTGGAGGTTACGACACATGGCAACTGAATTCGTCATTAATGGTTTGAAAGCGACCATTGAAGGTAAAGAGATTCTGAAAGGCATCAGCCTCTCGATGAAGGGCGGGGAAGTGCACGCCATCATGGGGCCGAACGGAACAGGGAAGAGTACGTTGGCATCCGCTCTGATGGGCCACCCTAAATATGAAGTAACCGAAGGCAGCGCGACGCTCGACGGCGAAGATTTGCTGGAAATGGAAGTCGATGAGCGCGCACGCGCGGGGCTGTTCCTTGCGATGCAATATCCGAGCGAGATTGCCGGCGTTACGAACTCCGATTTCCTTCGCAGCGCCATCAACGCGCGCCGCGGGGAAGGCAACGAGATCTCTCTCATCAAGTTCATCCGCCAGATGGAATCGAAGATGAAGGAATTGGAGATGAACGAAGAGTTCGCTCACCGCTATTTGAATGAAGGCTTCTCCGGCGGGGAGAAGAAGCGGAACGAGATTCTTCAAATGATGATGCTCGAACCGAAGATCGTCGTCCTTGACGAGATCGACTCCGGCCTGGATATCGACGCGCTGAAAATCGTCGCGAACGGCGTCAATGCCATGCGCAACGAAGACCGCGGCTTCTTGATTATCACTCACTATCAACGGTTGCTGAACTACATCAAGCCTGACTTCGTCCACGTTATGATGCAGGGCCGAATTGTAAAATCCGGCGGACCTGAACTGGCAGAGCGCCTTGAAGCAGAAGGCTACGACTGGATTAAGGAAGAGCTTGGCATCACCGATGAGACGGTTGGACAAGACGCCTAACGACATTCAGCAATTCGATTGACAGGAGGAGCGATGGAACCGATGAGCACGCAAATAACTTTACCAGTGAACCGGGATGCGGTAGCCAACCTTTCCGCCCGCACTAACGAACCGGCATGGTTGACCGAGTTCCGGCTGCAGGCCTTGGACAAGGCGGCAACACTGGATAACCCGATATTTGAAAAAACGAAAATCGACCGCTGGGATCTTAACGCATACGGCCAGTATGCGGAAGGCCCGGCGGCTGGCAGCTTCGCAGCCCTCCCGGAAGGCGCCCGCGCCGTATTCGGCGAAGGCGCGGAACCGGAGAATGTGCTGGTGCAGCATAATTCCGCAGTTGTGTACAGCAAGCTGAATGCAGAGCTGGCTGCCAAAGGCGTCATTTTCACGGATCTGCATACGGCGGCCCGCGAGCATGAAGAATTGGTGAAGCCGTATCTGATGCAGGCCGTCAAGGCTGACGAGCACCGCATTGCGGCGCTGCATGCAGCGCTGTGGAACGGCGGCGCATTCCTGTACGTGCCTCGAAATGTAGAAGTGGACGTACCGGTGCAAGCTTTGTTCTTTACCGATGATGCCAAGGCTACGTTCGCGCCGCATGTCTTGATTGTGGCCGATGCGAACAGCCGGGTGAATTATGTGGATAATTACGTGTCCGGATCGTTGAGCGAACCGGTTATGCACAACGGTGTGGTCGAAGTGTTCGTCAAGCCGGGCGCGAAGGTGACTTACGCTTCCATCCACCATCTTGGCGAAGCGACGACCGATATTTCGTTCCGCCGCGCCATCGTAGAGAATGACGGCCGCATCGAGTGGGTCGTCGGCGAGATGAACAACGGCAATGGAGCTTCCGATACCTGCTCGATTCTGAAGGGGAACGGCTCCACTTCCGATGCGAAGGTTATCTGCGTCGGCAACGGAGAGCAGAAGCTGAACATTACGACGAAGGCCGTTCATATCGGCCTCGGTTCCGAGAGCGACATGATTACCCGCGCCGTAATGCGTGAGTCCGCCTCTTCCATCATCAACGGCATTACGAAGATCGAGAAGGGCGCTTCCAAAGCGAACGGACAGCAGACCGAACGCGTGCTGATGCTGAGCCCGAAAGCCCGCGGCGACGCCAACCCGATTCTTCTCATCGATGAGGATGACGTTAAGGCAGGACACGCCGCGTCGGCCGGGCAAGTGAATCCGGAGCAAGTCTATTACCTGATGTCCCGCGGCGTATCCAAGGAGGAAGCGGAGAACCTGATTATTCGCGGGTTCCTGGCTCCGGTCGTGGCCGAACTGCCGAACGAGCATCTGCAGGATCTGCTGCGCCGCTACATCGAAAGGAAGTTAGGACAATGATAGGGCGCGAGCTTCGTAAGCAGTTTCCGATACTGAATCAGGAGATTAACGGTCACCCTCTCGTCTATTTGGACAATGCGGCTACTTCGCAGAAGCCGGCAGCGGTTATCCGTGCTATTCAGGACTACTACGAACGGGACAACGCGAACGTCCACCGCGGCGTGCATACGCTCGGTTCCCGGGCAACGGATGCTTATGAAGGAGCGCGCGAGACAGTAGCCCGGTTCATTCGTGCCCGGCATCCGGAAGAGATTGTGTTCACCCGCGGCACGACGACGGCGTTGAATCTGGTTGCCTCTTCGTATGGCCGCTCCGTGTGCAAGGAAGGCGACGAGATCGTCCTGACGCCGATGGAGCACCACAGCAATCTCATTCCGTGGCAGCAGGTTGCGAAGGCAACCGGCGCTACGTTGAAATATATTCCTCTGCAAGAGGATGGAACGATTGACCTGGCGGACGTGGAACAGACCGTGACGGATCGGACGAAGATTGTCACGGTCACGTATGCCTCGAACGTGCTGGGCGTTATCAATCCGGTGAAGGAGATCGCGGCCATCGCGCACCGTCACGGCGCCGTGATGGTGGTCGACGGGGCCCAGAGCACGCCGCATATGCGGATTGACGTTCAGGACTTGGACTGCGATTTCTACACGCTGTCCGGGCATAAAATGTGCGGTCCGACAGGGATTGGAGCATTGTATGGCAAGAAAGAGCTGCTGAACAAGATGGAGCCGATCGAGTTCGGCGGCGAAATGATTGACCATGTTGACTTGTATGAGTCGACATGGAAAGAGATCCCGTGGCGCTTCGAAGGCGGCACGCCGATCATTGCCGGAGCCGTCGGCTTGGCCGCGGCGATGAAGTTCCTCGAAGAGGTCGGCCTCGACGCGATTGCCGCTCATGAGCACGAGCTGGCGCAATATGCGGTCGAACAGCTCTCCGCGATTGAAGGGATTACGATTTACGGTCCGAAGAAGAACCGGATCGGTCTCGTTACCTTCAATCTGGATGATGTTCATCCGCATGATGTGGCGACCGTTCTCGATTCGAAGGGAATTGCCATTCGCGCCGGCCACCATTGCTGCCAGCCGCTGATGCGCTGGCTGAAGGCAAGCGCGACGGCACGGGCAAGCTTCTATCTGTATAATACGGAGGAAGACATCGACCGTCTGGCAGAAGCCTTGCGGGCAACAAAGGAGTATTTCAGCGATGCAATTGGATGATTTGTACCGGCGCGTCATCATGGATCATTACAAAAAGCCGCGCAACCGCGGTACGTTCGATTCCGATGCGGTAACGATCGAGTTGAACAATCCGACCTGCGGCGACCGCATTTCCTTGCAGCTTATGGTGGAGGATAATAAAGTCGTCGATGCCCGCTTTACCGGAGAGGGCTGCTCGATCAGCATGTCGAGCGCCTCGATGATGACCGACGCGGTCAAGGGCCGAACGTTGGAAGAAGCGATTGAGATGGCTGAACGATTCTCCTCCATGGTGAAAGGCGAGAACGTGACATTCGACGAGTATGAAGATCTGGAAGCACTGTCTGGCGTATGTAAATTCCCGGCCCGGATCAAATGTGCGACGCTGGCCTGGAACGCGCTGCGCAAAGGGATTGAAGAGCCGACGAAATAACGGCGAAAATGTACGTGGATAACGTACGGAGGAGGTAATGCACCATGGCGAAAGAATTGCCAGAACTTGAGGAATATAAATATGGCTTTCGCGATAATCATCAGTCGATTTTCCAATCCGGCAAAGGCTTGACTCCGGAAATCGTCCGGGAAATCTCCAAGATTAAGGGCGAGCCGGACTGGATGCTCGATTTCCGCTTGAAATCGCTGAAGCAATTTGAGAAAATGCCGCTTCCGCGTTGGGGCGGCGACCTGGATGAATTGGATTTCGACGATATTCAATATTATGTTCGTCCTTCCGAGAAGCAAGGCAAGACGTGGGAGGAAGTGCCGGCGGAGATTAAGGAGACGTTCGACAAGCTGGGAATTCCGGAAGCGGAGCAGAAGTTCCTGGCGGGCGTATCCGCGCAGTACGAATCGGAAGTCGTCTACCACAGCATGCAAAAGGAGCTCGAAGAGCAAGGCGTTATCTTCATGGATACCGACTCGGCTCTGCGCGAGCATCCGGAAATTTTCAAGGAGCACTTCGGCACGGTCGTTCCACCGGCGGACAACAAGTTCGCTGCATTGAACAGCGCCGTATGGTCCGGGGGGAGCTTCATCTATGTACCGAAGGGAGTCAAATGCGAAATCCCGCTGCAGGCGTATTTCCGCATCAACTCCGAGAACATGGGGCAATTCGAGCGCACGCTCATCATCGCCGACGAGGACAGCTTCGTGCACTATGTAGAAGGCTGCACGGCTCCTATCTACAGCACGAACTCGCTTCATAGCGCGGTGGTCGAGATTATCGTGAAGAAGAACGCCCGCGTTCGCTATACGACGATTCAGAACTGGGCGCCGAACATTTACAACCTGGTTACGAAGCGTGCGGTCTGCGAAGAGAACGCGAACATGGAATGGGTGGATGGCAACATCGGCTCCAAGCTGACAATGAAATACCCTGCCGTTATTTTGAAGGGTCGCGGAGCCAAAGGCTCGGTGCTCTCCATCGCGGTAGCGGGCAAAGGCCAACATCAGGATGCAGGCGCGAAAATGCTGCATCTGGCGCCGGACACGACATCGACGATCGTATCCAAGTCGATCTCGAAGCACGGCGGCAAAGTTACGTATCGCGGCATCGCGTCCTTCGGCCGGAATTCCGAAGGATCCAAGGCCAATGTCAAATGCGATACGCTCATCATGGATAATCAATCGACGTCCGATACGATTCCGTATAACGAAGTCATGAATGACAACATTCAATTGGAGCATGAGGCGACCGTATCCAAGGTATCGGAGGATCAGCTGTTCTATCTGATGAGCCGAGGATTGACGGAAGACGAAGCGACACAAATGATTGTCATGGGCTTCATCGAGCCGTTCACGAAGGAATTGCCGATGGAATATGCGGTTGAGATGAACCGCCTGATCAAATTGGAGATGGAAGGCTCTATCGGTTAATAAACGAAAACCCTTGTCACATCAATCTGTGGCAAGGGTTTTTTTATAGCGGGTTATTCCGGTTCCCCCCTCCTGCATATCTGCCGGAACGGAAAAGGCACTGCATGTGAGTTAAGAGAAAATAGTTGACTCAGGCAAGTATTCGATGTAAAAATGATAATATCTAATATTTTATCAATTTCTGAAGAGGTGTAGAGATGACTAGGAAACAAGAAAAATTCGGGACAGAATTCAGAACGTTCAATCGATTTTACACCGATGTTTTAGGGTTTTTGAATGAGCATATTTATGACAGTCCTTTTTCACTAACGGAAACTCGTATTTTATATGAAATTTATACTACTCCTAATTGCACGGCTAAATATATTCAAGAAAGACTAGATTTAGATGGCGGCTATGTAAGCAGAATTATCAAAAGATTTGAGAAAGAGAAAATGATTGATAAACATAAATGCAAAGAAGATGGGCGTAATCATCTTTTGTACGTGACAGATCATGGGAAGCTGATTTATAAAGAATTGGAAAAGAAAGCGAATCAACAAGTAGGGTATATTCTGGAAAACTTAAATCTTGAAGAAAAACAGAAACTTGTTTCATCTATGAATAGGATACAAGAAATTCTCTCTGATTCCGCATTTGTAAAAAAAGAAAAATCGGTTTCTATTCGAAGTTACTACACTTCTGAAGATGTTAAGAACATCATTGAACAGCAATGGACATATTACCACAAAGTCTGTAAGTGGGATGAAGGTTTTTTAAAGTATCTTTATGAGACGTTTGACGCCGAAATCGAAAGAATATGGATAGCCGAAAGAAATAGGCAGTTTGCGGGCTGCATAGGTTTAGTGAATAGTGGTCCTCGTGTAGGACAATTAAGGTGGTTTTTGGTAAAACCCGTTTTTCAAAAACAAGGGGTAGGGAGCCAGTTGATTCACTCTATTGTTGACTATTGTAAAAACCATAATTATGAACGAATTTTTCTATGGACCGTTCGTGATATGTTGAATGCCAGATTTTTATATCAAAAGTTCGGGTTTGAAATGACGGAGGAACAAGAAGAAAAGACATTGTGGGGAACAAGATTAGTTGAAGAGCGTTGGGATCTAGAGCTGCGAAGGTAAAGTCTTGTTTTGAGGAGTAATGATCATGAGGGTAAAGTTTCATTATGCTTGGGTTATTATTTTTGTTACCTTTTTGACTTTTTTAACAGTTTAGGGGGTTCGCCTCTCATTCGGAGCTGGGCAAATGTTTCTTGTTCCAGGCTCTCTCCTCTTCATTGATTGGTTCGGTTGGAAAGCAACCGTTGTTGTCCAAGGTGTCTTGTTAACGCTTGCCCTTTGGTATTTGTGGTTTTACCACTACAGGATTAATGGATACTCACCTTATTCCCTTTTCGCATGATCATGGCTTTTCAACAACGGTCACCAGCGCAGCTGTAAGCAGACTTGCGGGTTTTAACATAGTAGGAATTCTGATTTCTGGAGTAATAGCAGATCGTTGGAGCTGCCGAAAAATGTTGTTCGCTTTCTACGCGATAAGGGCAGTTTCCATTTGCATCCTTTTATATAGTCATGACTCCATGTTATTACTTATTTTTGCGGTCATATTTGGATTGGTTGACTTTGCGACAGTAGCACCGACCCAATTATTAGCTACGAACTATTTCAAAACATATTCCATTGGTTTTATTTTAGGGTGGCTTTTTTTTAGTCACCAAGTCGGGTCGGCATTGGGAGCCTATTTACCAGGGTTGTTTTACAGCGAGACAGGAAGCGATAACATTTCATTCTACTTATCGATTTTTATTTTAGTAGCAGCAGCTATTTTAAACCTTTTGCTTCCTGAACCTTATAAAGTCTCTCAAAAGAAATAATCTTTTCTTACTTCCTTGCAACAACCGGTGGAAGCTTATCGACAGCGGCATGATGGAACATAGCTTGTTCCTGTAGCTGCAATCCTTTATCCATATGCTTTCGGAACTTTTTGAAAATTTATCATTTCCTCATGTCAGGTGTATAAAACACTCCTTGTCCCACTTGCATTAACTATAGCATCCTTGATTATGGGGGGAGAAGCAGGCCGGAGATTTCAGTCGACCATTGGCGCCGGTACAGGTACAGGCGCTACGTTCGCGATAGCGGCGACTGCATTTACTGACGATACCGGCGCCGCTGCGACGGCTTTTCCAGGATCTTTTGCATATTATACCCTCTACGTCAATGGCGTCGTCCAATTGGGGGATGCGTCAACCGTAACAACAACGACGATTACGATCCCGGATGGAGATGTGTTGGATGAGGCCACTCCTGTCGTGGTCGAATTTGTGGTCAATTAATAACGGATCAACGATTTCGTAAGTAAGCATCTCATTGGCTGTTCCGGGATGCCCGCTTTCTGGAACAGCTTTTTTTGTGCTTCTGGTTAGGTCCCCAAAATTGTTGCCGGCATACGATAGGAATAAGGTACCAATTGTAGGGGGTGAAAAATCAACATGGACGATCAAGTGATTCGTGTTACGGCAAAACCGTGGGATCCGGCCTTAAAGATCAGCATTGTCGATCCTTCTGACACAAGCACGAGCAGTTCCATTACTCCACCTCCAGACTGTCCGGCGGTGTTTCCGGGGGAACCGCTTCCTCCGCCGGCTCCCGAGATTTTGCAGGTGGAGACCTGTCAGTTCACTACGATCGCGGATGGGGTTCGACACGCATACATGAATGGGGATGGACTCGCTCAATTCCAGAGCAGCAGCATAGCGCGCAAGGGCCGTCGCATATCGCTGCAAGTGGCAGCAGCATAGCGCTCCATGCCGGAGCGGCACAACAGCTCCCCAAGCCTGCAAAAGTGCAGCATTTTATGCTAAGGCCCCGGAGATTTCACGAAATTGCTGCGCTCATACATCATTTTCTTCAAACTGCCACATATTCAAACGAAAACGAGTGAAATTCCTGCACTTTGGCAGGATTCCCTTTTCCAAGGATCGAACCCTGGGGAATTCCTGTATTTTTACATCTTTTCCGGCGGGCGGCGGGCGGGGGACAACAATCGCACATACAGGACAAGCTAATCACAACCCAAGCTGCGAACCCTATACAAAACTTACCCCGCAGAGAAAACTGCTTCTTTTTACCGTTGTATACCGAACACATATTCGTGTATACTAACTCATAAGCAAACGAATGTTCGGGGTGATGTGGAGTGAAGATAGAGCATTATATAGGCAGCACGCTAGAAATCATCTATGAGGATTGGCACGGAACCATTACTCAGCGGCGGATTATCGTGCGCCGGATCCGGGACGGCGTCCTGCATGCAACCTGTCTTGCCGCAGGAGGCTGGCGCCCGTTCCGGCTGGAACGCATCTTATCCTGGAAGCCGCTGACCGGCCGCGGACGATCGGCATAAGACAACTTTACCAGAACGTGGTGCAGTAGAAGCAATAGCTGGAATTCCCGCGTTTTGGAGGGTAGCCTATGCGCAGCCATCTCTCTCACTGGAACCGGATGCACAACCACCGCCGATTGATGAATTGGCTCGTTTCGCCGCTTTGGTTACCCTGAACATGATTTCTCTAGAGGAACCTAGATTATATCTGCTAATGATATCGATATATCTGCAAATGATATCGATCGGGATATAACCTATATTCTTGTCTTGAAGAAAAGTTCTTTAGGCAGCTTTCGTGTAATGAGTCAATTGAGCAATAGAAACCAGATATGCAGTTTTCCTCATTTCTTTCTGTCCCCAAGCCCTTTCTGCCGACCCAGAATCTTTCGAAATTCGGTTCCCCATGAATGTCTTCCCTCCGCTGGCGCATAATAAGTGAATCTTCACTGGTTGCGCCTGATCGCGCACCGCAGAGAATGTTCGACAGCAGTTGTGAAGGAGGAAGCGACATGAATCGCGTAAGGAAACGCCTGGAACGAGCGGCACGAATCGGGATGATCTGCTTTGCAGTAATCGCCCTGCTGTTCGTTACGGCGGAGACCAGTGTACATAGAGGGGAGGCTGCGGGGAAGGCGGCCGGTGATAAGGCTGGCCAGCAGAGTCACTTTGCTGCTGCAGCTATATTGGAAGAGCTGAACCCAATGCCGATGAGCGCCGCTGACAAGCCGGTCCGCAAGGGTCGGGCTTATTTCGAGGAGCGGGGAGATATCGTATGGGAGGTGCCGTCAGCCGGCAAGAGGATTGCCCTTACCTTCGATGATGGCCCTGATCCGAAAAATACGCCTGCCATTCTGAATCTGCTGAAGCAGTATGACGCCAAGGCGACCTTTTTCCTGGTTGGCTGGCGGCTCAAGGATAACCCGGAATTGGCGAAGCGCACTCTCCGTGAAGGACATGAGATCGGGAACCATTCCTACTACCATAAATATTTTCGCCGCGGGATATCGGCCGCCGAGATCGAGGAGGATATGATGAAGGCGCACCGCCTCATCAAAAAGGTGACCGGAACGGCCCCTCACTTGTATCGCCCGCCTGGAGGCTATTATAATCAAGAGCTCGTCGATGTCGCCCGTGCCAACGATTACCGCATCGTCATGTGGTCATGGCATCAGGACACGAAGGACTGGAGCTCGCCCGGTGTTCAGCGTATCGTCAATAAAGTTCTGAGTTCAGCCGGGAATGGGGACATCGTGCTGATGCATGATTTCGCGGAGGGCCGTTCGCAGACGGTGGAGGCGTTGAAGACGATTTTGCCGGAACTCAAAAAGCGGGGCTTCTCCATAGTCACGGTCTCCGAGTTGATGGCGCACCGGGTCAAGGGAGAAGTGAACACGCCCCGCAGATAAAAGTTACATGTATACATGCTCGATTTCCAACTGTCTCCGCTGCGCCAGATCGACGAACTCCTGATCGATTTGCACGAGCGGGCGGAACAGTTCGGTCTGATTCGACATTACGATGACTCCCGTCCGGCCGTCATTGAGGCGGGCTTGCTTGTGCAGGAAGTTCGGAATCATGTTCCGGATAAAGGTATGGGTCATCGTAGGATCCAATTGGCCGAAGCTCATCGCGTGCAGCTCCCGCAAGACGCAGAACAGGTTCTGCTTCGGCAGGCCGCTGCAGGCCGAGGTCATCTCGCTGTACACATCGGCGATGGCGACGATACGGGAGACGGGATGAATCTCGTCTTCCTTCAGGCCAATCGGATAACCGCTTCCATCCAGCCGTTCGTGATGCTGCAGCGCGGCCAGATACAGCCATTCGTCTTCATAAGTTCCTCGAAGCAAGTCGCACCCGAAGCGGGTATGCTTTTTCAACTTCTCGGCCTCTTCCTCGCTCTGAATTCCCGTACTAGCCAGCGATGAGCTGTCCGCATCCACCAGGGCCATGCCGATCTCGTGAAGGAAGCCGGCCTTGCCGACGCGTACCGCATCCGCCTCATTATAATTGAGCCACTTCGCCAAATAATAGGACAGCATTCCGACTTGCACCGAATGCTGGTAGGTGCACTCATCTTCCGCTCCCATCCTCAGGAGGAGGGAGACGACATCCCGTTCCGCCTTAATCTGGTGAATCAGCGGCGTCAAGGTCTTTTCCACTTGCTCATCTTGTATATGACCATGGGCAGCCGCCTCATAGAATAGCTGCTCCACTCCGGCGACGGCCTCCCTGTAGGTAGACTGGAGCCGTTCCTCTCCGGAAGAGGAAGCTAATTGTGGAAGCGTTGTCATCGATTCGGCTTGTCTTTCTTCAATGTCGATAAAATCAAGATGATGCCGCAGGAGCAGGGCAATGTCCTTCTCCTTCAATCTCGTTCCGGCGGAGATCACAAGCAGACCGTGGGAATTAAAAATATCCTTCGCCACGATATCGCCGTCGGCAACGCTTAAGACATGAACCTTCACGTTCATTCACCGTCCTAGCCAAAAATAGACAACATATGTACCGTAATCATATCAACTTCATCGGAACGTGACAACAGCATTTCCCATTTTACTTAAAAATTATCGGTCATGAAATCTGCCCAGCGCTCGTATACAGAGTAGTAGGGCTTGTATCATCCGCTCCTTCCGGCCTCGATTGCCGGCCATCCCTCCCTCATCCCCTTGCATTGCGGGGGCTTCGGATTATCATCGTCGGCGTTACTGCGCCTTACGTCGACTATTACCGTCTGCTCGGTTGGGAGGTGGGCGATCGATATCTTCCGTACAGGAGGCGGTCTCTGTTCTCCGTCCCCGCGTCGATCTGCTCGTCGTCCTGTCGCACTGCGGGCTGACGACGGATATGAAAATGGCCGGCGAGACGGAAGGGATCGACCTTATTTTGGGCGGACACAGTCATCACTTGCTTCCGGACGGGCATAAAGTCGGCCGGACCTGGCTGCTGGCGGCGGGGAAATACGGCGGCCATCTGGGCGTGGCCGAGTGCCGTCGGGCCCCTTCCGGCGAACTGGAGCTATCGGTGCGCTGCATTCCGGTAAGCGAAGAACTGCCTGATCCGCTCGTGGAAGCCGAACTGCTCCAGGCGAGAGCCGAGGCGACCCGGCGACTATCCGTCCCTGTCGCTCAGGTCGCGGAGCCGCTCTCCGTGCGATATGATCGGCCGTCCCCTCTCGGGCAGCTGCTGGCCCAAGCGCTGCGCGATCATACCGGGGCGGATATCGGTCTCGTCAATGCCGTCCAATTGCTTGGTGATCTGCCAGCCGGAACGGTGACCGAGGGCATGCTGCATAAGCTATGTCCCTCTCCCATCAATCCGGTCCGGATGCAGCTATCCGGCGCGGACGTGAAGCAGGCAATCCGGGAGAGCCTTCACGAGGAAGCTTACGGTCGGGTCGTCCGCGGCTACGGATTCCGCGGGGGCCAGCTTGGCACACTGTGCGTGGACGGGCTGCAGGTGGAATGGAGGCGCGGCCCGGACGAGGAGCGGATTCGACTGTGGCTCGATGGCCGGGAAGTGGCCGATAACGACCGGCTCGTCGCCGGTACGATCGACATGTTTGTATTTGGCGGAGGCTTTCCGAGCTTGACAAATGGACAGGATATCACATTTTTCCTGCCGGAGATGCTGCGCGATATTTTGGCGTCCAGCTGCGCAAGGCGGAGGAGCTGCGCCGCTGCCGCGAGGAGCGGCTTACGATTGTCCATTATCGTTAGTCGGGAAAGGTGGACACCTCTCATGGTCTATATTTGGATAGCGGTTATATTGGGCATCGTGGAAGGCTTGACGGAATTTATTCCGGTTTCCTCTACCGGGCATATGATTTTGACGACCCGGCTTATGGGTATCGCCGAGCAGGAGGACTTTCTGAAGACGTTCGAAATCGTCATCCAGTTGGGCGCGATTCTCGCGATTACGGTTGTGTACTGGGAGCGGATTCTCGCGATGCTCGGACGGCGAAGCCGGACGGTAGCCCAGGGGCATGTCCGCACGAGGCAGCTCAATCTGATCCATGTGGCGCTTGGCATCGGGCCGGCGCTCATCGTCGCTTACTTCGCCCGGGATTACATCAAGAGCCAATTCGACAATACCCCGACCATATTGTGGGCCCTTGTGGGCGGAGGCGTGTTTATGTGGGTCGCGGAATGGTTCGGATCCCGGCGCAAGCCGTCCGCGGAGACGATGGACGACATTACATACCTGCAGGCGCTGCTGATCGGACTGTACCAGATTCTCTCTGTCGTCTTTCCGGGCTTTTCCCGTTCGGGCTCGACGATGTCCGGGGGCATGCTGAGCGGGGTCAGCTATCGGGCGGCTGCCGACTTCTCCTTTTTAATGGCGATTCCCATAATGTTCTTGGCGAGCGGTTATGAGCTGATCGACGGGTATCGCATGCTCAGCCTCGATATTATCGGATTTTTCGCTCTCGGCTTTATCGTCTCCTTTATCGTGGCGTATCTCGTTGTCGTCACCTTTCTGAAGCATATCCAGCGCATTCGGCTGCGCCATTTTGCCATCTACCGCTTCGTGCTTGCCGGGCTGTTCTGGTTCTTTATTATCCGATAAATCGGCGATGCCCATGCCGGCGGTCACCGTCCGACAGATTCTGCCAGCCGCACGCTCCGGGAAACGACAGAAAACAACTTTCGCCTCTTCGCGCGCGGCGGCATTTTTGCTATGATAGAGTAGCTGATAGAGTCGTACGAGTAGAGGAAAAGGGGATTGCCAAATCAGAAAACAGCAGGGGTTGACCATGTGTGCGTTGGATGCCAATTCAGGCTTGCCGTCCCGGCATGCGGCTAGCGAAAAAAATTTTCAATGAAGAAGGCCTCGTCCTGCTGCGCGAGGCGGTACAATTGTCCGAAGCATATATTGAACGGCTCTCGAAGATGGGTATCTCTTATGTGTACATTGAGGATAACCGGACGGAAGGCATCGAGGCTCCTTCGCTGCTGAGCGAGAAGACGCGCAGGGAAGCGGCGGTCATGATCCGGCGCCAGTTCAAGCAGATGATGAATGAATCGACATCGCGGAAGCAGGCGCGGCAGTCCGCTTCGCTCGGCAAAGCTTTTGAAGGCATACTCGATTCGATTATCGACGAGCTGTCCAGTCACGAAGACGCGATGATCATGCTGACCGATATGCAGGCGACCGATCACTACCTGTTCCAGCATTCGTTGAATGTATGTATTTACACGACGCTGCTTGGCATCCATCACGGGTATGGAAAGGAGGAGCAGCGGGTATTGAGCATGGGCGCGCTGCTTCATGATATCGGCAAGACGCAGATTGATCTGAATATTTTGAACAAGCCCGGCAAGCTGACGGATGAGGAATTTGCCCAGATGAAGCGGCATGCCGAGCTTGGATACCTCATCCTGAAGGAGGAGCCGAATATTCCGCTGCTGTCCGCCCATTGCGCGTTCCAGCATCATGAGCGTCTGAACGGAAGCGGGTACCCGCGCGGAATTCGTTCCGATGAGATTCATGAGTATGCGAAATGGGTCGCGATTGCCGACTCCTATGATGCGATGACGTCGCATCGGGTGTATAAGGAGGCTACCTTGCCCCATGTCGCGTTGGAATTGCTGTACACGGGGGCGGATACGCTCTATGATGCATCGATGCTCGCCGTGTTCCGCGATCGGCTTGCCGTCTATCCGATCGGGATATCCGTCCGCCTGAGCACCGGCGAGACCGGCGTCGTCGCCCGCATTCATTCGGAATACCCTCAGCGGCCGATCGTGCGAATCTTGACCGGACCCGAGGGAGAAGAGCTCGCCGTGCCGTACGAGGTCGATCTGGCCCGGTCGCTGAATGTGACGATCGTCAGCTCGCACGTCCAAAATTGACCCTGTCACTCGGGATGCTTACAATGAAGCTATAATAAGAGTGGTCAGGGGGCGACAAACGTGCGGGAAACGGACAGCCGCGGCTTTTTTTGGACATGGGGACAATGGGTATACCGTCGACGACACGCTGTGTGGATCGGTTGGACGGTATTCTTTTTGGCCATGTCTCTGTTGGCCCTGCAGGTTCCTTCGATGCTTAAGGATAACGGATTTACGCCAGCCGGCAGCGAATCGGAGCAGGGGCTGTCCGTTCTGCGCAGCGAGGTCGGGCTCTCTTCGACGACTATGGATATCGTATACGAGAGCAGGGATGGCTCCTCCTTGATGACGGAAGACATATTCAGGCAGATCGAACAAAGGTTTTCCGGACTGAAGCAGGAGCCGTACGTCAGCGACGTCCGTATTCGCCAGGAAGGGCGGCAGGATGATGCGCGGCAGGATGTCGCCGCCGTCCATGTCATTCTCAATCTGGATACGAACGAGGCGTTGGAGAAATATCCGGAGATCCGCAGCCGGATACCGGATCTTCCGCAGGCTGACACCTATGTGAGCGGAGCGACCCCTGTCTACTACGATATGCAGGTAGCAAGCAAACGGGACATTGTGAAGTCGGAGCTGATTGGCTTGCCGATTGCGCTCGTCGTCCTGCTTGCCGTCTTTGGCACGCTGCTGGCCGGCTTGCTGCCGCTCATCGTCGGTGTCGTCAGTGTGACCGTCACCCTCGGTCTTATCTACTTCATCTCGTTCGCGACGGATTCGCTCAGCAACTTTCTCCCGAATGTCGTGACGATGCTCGGGCTTGCCGTCGGGATCGATTATGCGCTGTTTATGGTAAGCCGCTTCCGGGAAGAGCTGCGGCAGCAGGCCTCGGTTGAAGCGGCGGTGGCGATGACCGCCCAGAAGGCGGGGCGCTCGATCTTCTTCTCCGGGGTGGCGGTCCTGATCGGGCTGGTGGCAATGGCGTTCATCGATTTGGCTTTGTTCCGTTCGTTGAGTCTGGGCGGCGTGCTCGTCGTCACGATGTCCGTCATCGTCGGCAACTCGCTGCTGCTGGCTCTGCTGGGTGTCTTCGGCGAGCGCATTAATCGCTTTCCAGTCATTCCGGCGCGGTTCCGGAGCCGGGACGCGGATGGAGGCAGCTCCTTCTGGCGCAGAATCGCGCATAGTGTCATGAAGCGGCCGATTACGATTGTCATCATCCTGTTCGTCCTGCTGACTGGCCTCGCGCTGCCGATGGCCGGCATGAACATCGGCATTCCGGACGCGGAGATGCTGCCGCCGAAGTATGAGTCGCGCGCCGGCTCCGATCTGCTGAACGAGGCATACGACAAGCGGGAGCTGAACCCGATTCTCGTCGCGCTGCGCACGGAGCGGCCCTATACCGATGCCGGGACAATCCGGCAGGCGGAAGCCTGGCAGGCCGAGCTGAGCCGGATGGACGGAGTGCGGCGCGTCGACAGTTACGTAGGCCTGATGAGCGGGCTGCCCGGCCCGGAGGCGAAGGCGGAGGCCTTGAAGGCTCCTTCTCTGCGCGCTCAGTTGGAGAGCAGCCATCTGGCGAAGGACCGCCTTATCGTCATGCAAGTCATTCCCGATAGCGATCCGGAAGGGCAGGAAGTGCGCGATCTCGTCCACAGCCTGAGGAACTGGGAGCTCCAGAGCGGAATGGCCGCCAAATATGTAACAGGCGGACCGGCGGTGCAGCTCGACATTATCGAGCGAATCACGGGGGCGCTTCCGTATGTCGTCGTCTTCATCCTCATCGTGACCTACCTGGTATTGTTCATCGCCTTCCGTTCCGTTCTGCTTCCATTGAAGGCGGTGCTGATGAACATATTGAGTCTCGGATCGAGCCTCGGCATCGTCGTGCTTGTTTTCCAGCACGGATATTTGGCCGATCTGTTCCAGGTCACGTCGACCGGCATGGTGGTTGCGATGCTGCCGGTCATCATATTTTGCGTCGTCTTCGGCATATCGATGGATTATGAAGTCTTCCTGTTGTCGCGGATTGCCGAGGAATACGAGCGAACGGGGCATAACGAGCACAGCACGGCCGACGGCCTCATGAAGACCGGCGGAATCATTACGAGCGCCGCCTTCATTCTGATTGTCGTCGTAGGCGCCTTTATTTTCACGGATAATGAAATGATGAAAGCGATCGGCCTCGGGCTGGCCACTTCGGTTCTGCTCGATGCGACCTTGATCCGCATTTTTCTCGTGCCGTCGCTGATGAAGCTGATGGGGCGGGCCAATTGGTGGGCGCCCAAGCGGTTCCGGCGCGGGGAGAAGAATGCGGCTTAATCGCTTATGGGTCGGACGAATGGCCGCCTTCGCCCGGATTATGCGCACCAGTTACTAGGCGCTAGCCTCTGGCCCCGCGCCAGGCGGAGGGATGGTCCATGTTCGGGCAGGGTGGAGATGGATATCGCAGACAACAGGGTAATGGAAAAAATAAGGTGGAATGTAGCATGAATCAACTAGCAATGGAACGAGTCAAGGAAAAGCAACAGATCAGCCCCGCGTATGATCCTTGGGATCCGATCCGCTCGCTGCGCGCGTACGGACGTCATGTCCTGACCAGCGTCGAGATGACGGTGGCCCAGATGTGCAACATGCGCTGCGAGCATTGCGCGGTCGGGCACACGCTTGTGATGAGCGAGCCGCCGAAGCTGCCGCTCTCCCTCATGCTCAAGCGGCTGGACGAGGTCGAGCATCTGGAGACGCTCAGCATTACGGGCGGAGAGACGATGTTCCATCTGAAGACCGTAACCGACTATATCGTTCCGATTTTGAAATACGCCAGCGAACGAGGCATACGGACCCAGATCAACTCGAATTTGACCTTCGACATCGGCCGCTATGAACTGGTCGCTCCCTATTTGGACGTCATGCACATTTCGTTCAACTATACGTGCATGGAAGATTTTCATGCGGTCGGGTTCACTCATACAAGCCATGAGGTCAAGTCCGGTGCCGCGTCCCGCTTGTACGAGCGGATGATCGACAATACGAAGCGGCTGAGCCAGGCGGGAATGTATATTTCAGCCGAGTCGATGATCAACTACCGGACCCACACCAAGCTGAGCGAGATTCATCAGCTTATCGTCGAGATGGGCTGCCGGCGCCATGAGGTGCACCCGATGTACCCAAGCTCGTTCGCGCAGAATCTTCCGGTGCTGCCGCTGTCCGATCTGAGACAGTCGATACATCGGCTGCTTGATACCCGTCATCGGGACATCTGGATGCTGTTCGGGACGCTTCCTTTCTTCGCATGCAATACGAACGAAGAAGACCAAAAGCTCCTTCAGCGCCTCCGCTCCGAGCCGATGGTCACGCTGCGGAACGATCCGGACGGGCGCAACCGGTTGAATGTCAACCTGTTCAGCGGCGATGTCTTCGTGACCGACTTCGCGGACATCCCGGCCTTCGGCAGCATTTACGAGGGCCGGCTGGACGATATTTTCAATTCCTGGCTGCACGACCACCCGCTGTCCCGCACAGTCGACTGCCATTGCCCGGCGGCTGCCTGCTGCGGACCGAACCTGCTCGTCGCTGACATGTATTACAAGGGCATCGACTTCAAGACAAGAACGGCCCAAATGCCAGCCTTGGCGGAATAAGCAACAGCTTGGAGTTAATCGATATGAGTAGGCGGATGCCAGTTGGCAGTCCGCCTTTTTTCATAAGAGAAAGCATGCTGCACTATGCATATAACCGATCTCCCTGTCGGTCAGGAAGCTGGGATGAGCTTGGCCTGCCTTATAACCATCAGGGAAGGTGGATGAGCCAAGGCTTCCTTATCGCCAATCTCCCTATCGGTCAGGAAGTCGGATGAGCTTGGCTTGCCTTATAACCATTCTCCCCGTCGGTCAGGGAAGGTGGATGACCGTTGGCTGCCTTATAGCCAATCTCCCTATCGGTCAGGAAGCTGGATAAGTGCGGGCTGCCTTTTAGTCAATCTCCCCATGAATCAGGAAAAGTGCACGGCCAGACTAGAAAATTGGAACAGAGTGTTACGGCTAGAAGTGTTATTGCTTGAAAACAAAAGGAATTTTACAAATATTAGATGATGTAAAGAGCCGGAAAATGGGGCCGCTCTGACTGGATGGGATAATGGAACAAAGAGCCAAAAAGAGAGGCCCAACCCTGACGAAAAGGGAGAGTAGTGCAATATGCGGAAATGGGTGAACGGCGGTTTGCTTGCGACCTGAGATGTAAAGTATGGGGGCGGTATGTCCGCTAAAACGGGGGGTCCCCCAGGGAAGGTGCCTAGTCAATGAGAACAGCACGTGTCCATTCACGAACGATACCTATTCGAACGAGGAGAGCATGATTCACGGACGATGCCTAGTCGTCGAACGAGGACAGCATGATTCACAGACGGTCCCTAGTTCAATGAGAAGGACGGGTGTTCATTCACGGACGTAACGGAGGATGGACCAGTCCAATGAGGACGGAGGCTGGTCCATTGGCGGACCGCAGGCACTCCGTCCAATCGGGGCCGAGCGGCTGTTAGTTGCTCGGCCGGGGTTCTGGGCTGGGGCCGATATGGTCGGCAATCAGCCGGCCATGGTAGCGGCCGGTCTCGATGAAGACTTCGTTCGCATTGCGGCCGGATGCGATAACGCCAGCGACATACAGGCCGGGCACGTTCGTCTCCATCGTCTCCGGATCGTAGACGGGCTTGTCCTGATCGTCCTGCATGCGGACGCCGCTCGATTCCAGCAGCTTGCGATCGGGGCGGAAGCCGGTCAAGGCGAGAACGAAGTCACTGCTCAGTTCCTCTGTCGAGCCGTCGCCGCGCTCAATGCGAACCCGGTCTTGGGCAATATGGACGACGCGGGAGTCGTAGCGAATATGGATTCGTTCCTTGGCGAGCTTGCTCTCCAGAATCGGGCGGACCCACGGCTTGATATTGCCGGAGATCTCGGTCCCGCGGTAGACGATGGTTACTTGGGCGCCCACCCGCTCGCATTCGAGCGCGGCATCGACGGCGGAATTGCTGCCGCCGATGATGATTACCTTCATGCCGGCATACGGATGAGCTTCCTGGAAATAATGGGTGACGTGCGGAAGATCCTCACCCGGGATGCCCAGGAGGTTCGGATAATCGAAATAGCCGGTCGCAATGACGACATGCCGGCTGCGGTAGGTGAGCGTTTCTCCGCTTCGGGTCTCCGTATGCAGCGTGAAGACGCCGTCCTCCTCCTTGGCGATATCCTTGACCTCTTCATAGGAGCGGATGCGGAGCCCATACTGCTCCGACACTCTGCGGTAATAGACGAGCGCTTCGTGACGGTATGGCTTCTCATTCGGGGTGGCGAACGGGATGCCGCCGATCTCCAGCAGCTCCGGCGTGCTGAAGAACTGGAGATGGGTCGGATAACGGTAGATGGAATGAACGATGCACTGCTTCTCGATGATGAGCGGATCCCATCCGCTGCGCTGCAATTCAATCGCGGCCGACAGCCCGCAAGGACCGGCGCCTGCAATTATCACTTGTTCCAAATCGGTTCGCCTCCGTGTTACATGCTGTACTATGATGTTATCCGATATGAAGCCGTTCCTCAAGTGAAGAGGCAGCAGCCGTAACAGAATTTTAAAGCGAAGAATAAGGGGAAACGCTCCAGTTCAGCCTCCGCATATGGTATAGTGGGGTCACTGACCGTTTATTTGACGACAAATGGAGGGACTTGCCGTGAGTATGGACACATTGCGCGCAGACCGACTGCCGCGCCCGGAAGCGATGATCTTCGATATGGACGGGACGCTGTTCCGGACGGAATCGCTGTTGATAACGGCATACCATCGCGTATTCGATACATTGCGGAGCGAGAAGCTGCACGAGGGGCCGACGCCGCCGGAAGATCTGATGCTCGGGTCGCTTGGCATGCTGCTGGCGGACATCTGGAAGCGGGTTATGCCGGAAGGCAGCCCGGAGGCGCACCGCCGCGCGGACGAGCTTCTGCTGCAATACGAGCTGTCCGGATTGAACGAAGGCATCGCGGAGCTGTATCCGCAGGTGAAGGAGACCTTGGCTGAGCTGCGGCGCGAAGGCGTGAAGCTGTTCGTCGCAAGCAACGGGCTGGAGGAATATATACAGGCGATCGTGAAGACCTTCGGCATGGACGAGCTGTTCACCGGCTTGTACAGCGCGGGCGGAAGAGGCACCGCGACCAAGGTGGAGCTGGTCCGCCTCCTGAAGTCGGAGCATGGGATTGATTCGGCCTGGATGGTCGGTGATCGCTCCTCTGACGTGGAAGCGGGGAAGGAGAACGGGCTGGCCGTCATCGGCTGCCAATATGCCGGCTTTGGCCAGGAGCAGGAGCTCGAGGGTTCAGACGTCATCATCCGCAAATTCGACGAGCTGTTGGACTTATACCGCTCGACAGTCTCTTAATCACTCGACAGCCTCTTTACCGAGACAGGCGCAGCTCTCCGAGTCTGCGCCTGTCGTATGTGATGGACGCTTCTGAATTCAAGCGTCCTTTTTATCTTCCGGCTTGCTCTCTTCTGGCGCCTGCGTCGCTTTGCCGGAATCCGGCAGCTTGATGCCCGCCTTTTTGCGGTACAGCCAGGATGCATATTCCAGCGGGCGCACTATGGAGTTGCGGTACGTCTCCTTGTCGCCGATGCGGTAGAACACTTCCCGCGCCGGCTTCGGATTGACCTCCAGCAGCCAAATGCGCCCTTTCTGGTCGATCGCGAGATCAAGCGCCAGCTCGCACAGGGCATCATATCGCTTCTCGAGGAAGGCGGCCACCTCAAGACTGAGGGCTTCGGCTTCCTTGCGGATGTTCTGGATGCGCGTCTTGTCGCCTATCCACTGCGACAGCAGTTCCTCCATCCGCACAGCCTGGCCTCCCCCGTGGAGATTCGAGGTGATGCTGTTGACCGGTCCGACGCGGCCGGCGCAGCCGGTAACCGACCAGGCGCCGGATCCGTTCTTCTGCACGAGCATCCGGTAATCATGCACGCGGCCGCTCGGCAGCTTGAGCGCGATGCCCTGCTGGATGAGATAGCGGTCGTTCGCCTTCCAGGAGGATAGCCGCGCGGCCAGTTGGGAGTAGGTCATTTTCTGCGGCCGGATGACCTGCCGCTGATGATCTCTTCCCTCGACATAGACCACGCCGTCCGAGGAGCGGATGCGCTGGATGCGAAGAATGCCGCGCCCTCCCGTGCCGTTAATCGGCTTCAGGTAGAGCAGCGGCCGCTCCTTCAGCATGCGCTGCACATCCTGAATTCCCGAATACAGTCTTGTGTCGGGAAGATACTTCTTAAGGGATGGGACTGTGGAGAGCACCTGGTAGATCGTCCATTTATTGCGAAGCGGACGGTTCAGATAAAGCAGCTTCGGGTATTTGCTGCGGAACCGCTTCAGCTGCTCGAATCGGTAGCTTTTCTGAATGCGGCACCGATCGAAGATCATGGTCGGGAAGCGGGTCCATTTGCGTGTCCAGCGCTTGCTCTCCGGGTGGTACCACATGCCGTTAATTCGCTTGTGCTGCTCATCGACATCCTGCGGGGTGAACACGAAGACGGTCAACCCCAGCTTTTTCCCGGCCACGATCATCTTCTGATAAATATGCCGTTCTTCCAAGTGCTTTTGCTCATTCAAATAAAGCGTCAAAATGCCAAGAACGGGTTCATCCAAGTGTCTTCACCTTCTTTGACGTTATCCGCTGGTTCGGGATAAATAAGCCGAATACTGGAAAATACGTTCCAGCGAGCGTCTCCGAATATGAGGCTCATCGAATTTCATCGGCTTCGCATTGGCTTCGAAGAACCAGATGCTGCCGTTCGTATCCACGCCCAAATCCATCGACATCTCGCCAAGTGTATGCCCGGAACCGCGTTCGATCTGCCGGGCGATGATGATGGCCGCGTTTTTGGTGCGGGCCATCGTTCTCCGCGCTTGTTCGACGCCGAAATTCGCGCTCAGCAGCTTCTCGGGATCCTCGATGCTTCCGCCGCGGGGAACATGGGTCGTTATGCTTGAAGAGCCGGCGACACGGGCGCCGACACCGGTAATATCCCATTGGCCTTTGCTATTCTTCTGGACCAGCACCCGCAAATCAAACGGCCGCCGGTTCACCGTAGCCAGCGGTATCCCTTGCTGAACGATATAATCATGGGTACCGGCCTGCTTGCGTATCCGGGCCCATAGCTTCGAGATCGTGGCGCACTTGAACAGGGCGCTCCGCCTTTTATCCTGGGTCTTCAGCCGAAACTTCATCGCTTTCGTATGATTGACGCGCAGCGTCATAATGCCCATGCCCGCTTTTCCCGTCTCCGGCTTCAGAAACAGATAGGGATGTTTGTTCAGCATTTTGGCCAGAGCGACAGCGGTGCGCAGCCTTCGCGTGGCGGGAATGAAGGGCCGGGTGGCCCTCGATTTTTTCAACCATTCGAACAATTGCCATTTGTTGAAAAAGTAAGGATTGTACAGGCGAATGCCCGGATGGGCCAGAATCTCCTCGATCTTCCGGCGGACGGCAGGCAGATTCTCATCCTCCCGCAGCGGTATGCGGTTGTAGACGATGCGGGGAGGCGGGAACCATTCCTGCTCCCAAGCCTTCTTATCTTCGTTGTAATCATAGCCCGCGATTCGATTGGCGCCGAGCTTCAAATCCCTCGCGGTCACGATATACACGGTAAAACCGAGATCCTTGCCCGTCCGCAAAATATCCAGGAAGTTGTCGCGATTGCCGCGGAATTTTTCTTTGGCGTCTTCGATCGTCAGAATGGCGACGACCGGCAGCTGATCTTGCTTTGTGCCACTCACATCGGATCCCTCCTGCGGAATTTGCTAAGGAACAGACAGTGATCCAGAATATGTTCAATGGATGCTTGACCTTCCGTGCGCAAGGATGGATGCTTGAATATCGAGCGCCCAGGCTTGGCATTGGCCTCGAACATCCATACATGCTCATCCTGGTCGATGCCGAGGTCGAAGCCGAGCTCGCCGAGCAGATGAGGATAGTTCCGTTCAATGGCCAAGGCCAGATCGATGGCTACCTTTTTCATATTGGCAAGCACTTCGTCGGCTCTGTCACCGAACATCCGCTGGAGGGCCTGCTCCGGCGTCATCAGCTGGCCGCCATTTTTCACGTGGGTGGTAACGCTGCCTTTGCCCGCTTTCTTGGCGCCGATCCCGACAACGGTCCAGTCATTCTCCCCGTTCTTGTGCATATGGAAGCGGAAGTCGATCGGACAGCCATCGATCTCGATGAGCCGAACGCCCTGCTGCACGACATAGTTGCGCAGCGAACGGCCGTGCCTTCCTTGCAGCATGCGGATGAGGCTGGAGAAATTCTTGAAGCGGAGCAGCGTGTTTTTGCCGTTGACCGTGTAGCGTGCGAAATAGCCTTTCTTCGGCAGGTAGGTCAGCCGGTAGATGCCGATACCGAGGCTTCCCGAAGTCGGCTTGTAGTAGACGAAGTGATGGCGGGCCAGCATGTCGCGAATCGTGTCCGGCGTCGGGTTCATGACCGATTCAGGAACATGGAGGTTCGCCTCAAAATCGTTTTCCAGCAGCTCGTAGATGTCGGATTTTTTGAAGAAGCTCCAGTTGAAAAAAGGGATATTCCGGCGCACGAACCGTTCCCGCAGCATCTGGATCGAGGACGTCGTCTCTGCCCGCCGGCTCGGGAGCCGGTTATATACGACATCCGGCAGCGGCACGGTGCGTCGGATCCAGCCGCCGGATTCCGATAGGAAGTAGGCGTGGACGGTCTCGTTGTGCCAATTGATATCGCGTGGAGCGAAGGCAAAGACGAAGGCTTTCTTATTGCCGGCTCGCAAAATCTGTTTAATGAACGAGGTTCGGCTGCCGAACGGATGCGACTGCGTGCGCAGCGAGGAATCCGATAAGACGCCGATCAGCGGTCCTAATTGCAGATCGCCATCCTGATCGTTGCGCAGATAGACCATACCGGATTTCGGCACCCGGACGAAGGAACGAAGGCCGGCCGGTATGATGACATGGTTGCCTGGACGCCTAACCGGCTTCACCGCAGCGGGGATTGTCGCCTTGCCCAACCGAAGCCGCACTGATTTTTTGCCGGTTAGCTTCAATTGCTTCATTAAGGTGCTGGAGAGATACACTGTTTTCTCGGATTTAGGTGTTAAGTGGACGTTGCATACCGTCAAACTCATGGACTTACCCTCCTAAGATGTCGACCCAATACATAGCGCGCATACAAGATGGGATTTTCCACGGATTTCACGGCGGCTTCCCGCTCGCCTGTCTGACGGAAGACCGTCCTGCCCGGCTTCGAATTGACCTCCAGCAGCCACATGCGGGCTTCCCGATCAATGCCGTAATCCAGACCGACCTCCATCAGACGCCCGTGTCGTGCTTCAAGTAGAGGGGGAATGCGCTCGCTATAGGCTTGCAGCTGCTCCATGAGCTGCTCGGCACGCTCCGGGTCGTATTCGCGCTTCAAAAATGGAAGGACAGACACGGCCCGCCCGCCTCCATGGAGATTGGAAGTAACGCTGTCAGGGGTGCCGATGCGTGCGGCCATGCCGGTCATCGCCCAGCGGCCCCGGTCATTCTTTTGCATCAGCACACGAATGTCGAATGGCTCGCCCGCCTCCGTCAGCAGAGACAAGCAAGGCTGCATGACAAAGGTTCGTCTGCCGATAAAGCTGGCAATCCAGTCGTATCCATCCTCGGTACATTCAAATTGCATCGTTAGCGGGCGGTTGCGTTGATCGCGTCCCGTGATGTTCAGCAAGGGGGCATGGCTTCCGTCTCCTCGCTGTTCCGTCCGGCGATACTGAACCCGGAGCGCAGACTTCCCTTTGGAGCCGGCATGGGGCTTCAGGAACAGGCTTCCGCCGTAGCGGGACATCGCGGCAGTAATGCTGCGTGTGCCCTTGTAGAGATGAGTGGGCGGCAGAATCGCGCTCAGGCCGGACTCGGCGGATAAGGTCCGGTAGATATCCCATTTGCCCCGCAATCCTACCCCTAGCTGGGCGGTGCGTCTGCTCCGCAGCAGCTTGGCGAGGGCGGCTGATGTTCTGGCGCTGGCGCTTCCGCCGGAGAATACGCACCGGTTGTACACAAGGGGAGGCAATGCGGCGGTGCAGGGTTCCCATCGGTGGTCGCCGTAGACATAACCGTTTACCGTGCCGGAAGCAAGGTCGGCCCATGCGGGCGAGAACACGATGACCCGGACGCCGTGTTTGCGTCCGGCCTGACACAGCCTGCGGCAATATTCAGGCTCGGTGAAGGGAGGCGTTCCGGGCGACTCGTTCTGCAGAATGCCGATGACGGGCTGCTCGGTTCGGTTTTTCATCATTTACCTGCCACCTCCTTAAAATCCGGACAAATACCGGGCATATTCCACTGTTTTGCGGACGGAGGGACGGACTCGGTTCACGTTCAATGGAGTATTGTCATTTTTGGAAGGCTTGGAGTTGACTTCAAGCAGCCACACTTTGCCTGACGTGTCCACAGCCAGGTCAATTCCCAATTCACCGAAGTGAGCAGGAATATGCGTATCGATGCCGCGCGCGATATCGAGCGCCGCCCGCTGCAGCTTGCCCACGATGTCGCTCTTCGCTCCGGCCGGCAGATTCGAGCGGCCGACCGCTTCCTTGACGGTGCTGAGCGTTCCGCCGCGCGCCACATTCGACACGAAATGCTGCGTGCTCGCGGTTCGGGCGACGATGGACGTGACGCTCCAGCGGCCGTGAATGTTTTTCTGAACGAGCGCGCGGAAATCGATCGGGCGCTTGGCATAATCGATCAGGTTCAAGCCTTGCTGAATCTGATAGCGGTTCGTCTTCAGCTTCCCGGACAGGGTGGAGAACAGCTTGGTTAAGCTGCTGAAGTTCTGGCGCTTGGTGCCGCTAATATTGGAATAGAGGGCTTGAAATCCGTTATCCGAGGTACGGTTGATGCAGATGATGCCTTTGCCGAGGCTTCCCCGGGCCGGCTTCAGGAAGAGGGTCTGATAGCGTCCGCTCATCGTCTTGAGGGTAGAGTAGCTGCGCAGCAGATGCGATTCCGGCAAGTAGCGGATCAACTCCGAACTGGCCTTCAACGCGTCGAATACCTCGGTCTTATCCAGAAACTTTTCATTGAATACATGGGACTGGTAACGCGATTTTACTTCTTTCATGAAATGCTGTACGCTAGGTTTGTTCTCCAGAGATCGTGACGTCAGGCGATTGTTCACGACATCCGGGATCGGCATGCTGCTAAGCTGCCAGCTTCCTTTGGTATAAACCCATGCCTGTATCCGTTGAGAGTCCTTCACATGTTCCGGCGTGAAGAAGCAGGCAACGGCTCCTTGGGAATGGCAGGCATCGACCATCTCCCGGCAGAAGGCGGTAATCGTGCCGAACGGCCGATCCGGAACAGCGGGATAATCCCGGCTGATCAGGACGCCGATGAGCGGACCGATTCTCAACGTCTGTTGGGCATACGTCAGCCGCAGAGGAACGCCGTTCGACAGTCCCATATTGCGGGCAAGCGCGTGACTGATCCGGAGCCCGTCAGATTTGGGAACGGAGGATACGGTCACGCTCTGTCTGAAGGAACCGAAGCGGATCGTAATCGGATGGTTTACGGGAATCTTCCATTGCTTGACATAGCTGTCGCCCAACATGATCATGTCTTCCCGCAGGATGCCGGCGCTCACAACGTGGAGCCTCACTTTTGATTTCAACATGTTGGTTCTCCTTCCAACGACGACTTGCATGATGAATCACGGTATGCACCGGGCTAGAGTCGATACTATTACAGGTGAACCGCATACGTAATTTCATCATATGAGGACATATTTCCCTTGGTGATTGACCTACATCAGGAAAGGAGGCATTCGGCGTGCCCAATTGGTTATTTATTCTATTTAGCGTGATTGTGGCCGCGTTCGTCGGCGGCATTACGAATCATTTTGCGATCAAGATGCTGTTCCATCCGCGGCAGCCGATTCATCTGTTCGGGCGGAGAGTGCCGTTCACGCCCGGTCTCATTCCGAAGCGGAAGTCAGATATTGCGGCTTCGCTGGGGGAAGTCGTAGCGGAATATTTGGTGACGAGCGACGGGCTGCGGGCGATGCTGCGCCAGCCGGAGGTGCGGGAGCGTGCCTCGGCCGGCTTGGCGGGTTTTGCCGACCGGCTGCTGGCGGACGAGCGCCCGCTGCGCGAATGGGCTGCGATCGGCTTCCCCGGCCGGAGCTGGCCCGAGCTGTGCGATGCGTGGGGGGAGCGGCTCGACAAGCTGACCGAGTCGGGAATCCGGCGCGGCTTGGCGGGCAGCGGCTGGGACGAGCGCCCGCTGTCCGAATTCCTGCCGGAAGGGCAGGAGGAGAGCCTGAACCGGCTGCCAGGCAAGGCCGCTTCCGCCATCCTGCTCTCGATCGAGCGGGAGCTGCTGTCGTCCAGCGGGCAGCGCATGCTGCTGCGGATGGCGAAGGAGTTCGTCGACCGCTCGAAGGGCTTCATGGGCGTGATGGCGGCCATCTTCGTCGATGAAGACAAACTGGTGACGCGCATCACCCCCCTGCTGGCGGAGCAGCTTCGCTCCGACAAGGTCCATGAGACCGTGACCCGGATGCTGGAGCGGAAGCTGGAGGAGTGGGTGAGCCAGCCGCCGGCCGAGCTGCTGCGCGCCTGGTCGGGGGAGGATTCGGAGCCTGCCGGCCAGATCATCGGCCTGGCGAAGTCATGGCTGCAGTGGAGCCGCCGCCTGGAGCGGTGGGGAGACGCGCGGCCGAGCCGCTGGCTGGAGGAGAGCAAGGAGGCATGGCAGCCTTATGTGCCGCGGCTCGTCGATTTTGCGATTGGGCTGCTGGACCGCAATCTGGACAAGGTGATGCGCGCCGCCCGCCTGGAGGATGTGGTCCGTTCGCAGGTGGAGCAATTCCCGATCGAGCGGCTGGAGACGATTATTTTGAGCGTATCGGGGAAGGAGTTCCGCGCCATCACATGGCTCGGGGCGCTGCTTGGGGGGATTATCGGCTTGATCCAGTCGTTGATTCTGCTCGCGATCGGTTCGTAGCGCCCGCGACAGCGGCCGCTCCCGTATGGTATGCTGACAACGAGGAAGAACGGAAAGGATGAGAACTGATGAGTGTATACGATCAAGCCCATGAACTGGCCCGCGCCTTGCAGCAATCGGACGAGGCGAAAGCCGTCGAGACGGCGATGAAGGCGATTGAAGGCGATGCGGACAGCAAGCGGATGCTGGATGATTTCCGCCTGCGCCAGATGGAGATGCAGCAGAAGATGATGACCGGCGAGATGCCGGAGCAGTCGGAGCTGGACAAAATGGAGAAGCTGTATGAAGTCATCAGCATGAATACGGAGATCGCGAAGCTGTTCGAAGCCGAACGGCGGCTCGCGGTCGTGATTCAGGATGTGAACAAGATCGTGTCGGATGCGCTCGGCCATCTGTACGGCTGATCCGGCTGTGCCAAGCGCGAGGCCGGCGCGGCAGACAGGGCCGCAGGTGCTGCGGCCTGAACGAATCTGGCATGTTATCGATTGATGCGGCATACGCTCTACTATAGCCAAGCTATAGGAGAACAGAACGATGGCGCCGCCGGCTGTCATCGTTGATGATGAAGGAGCGATTGCCCATGATGAACCGAATGTCTTATTTCCGTTCTTCGAAGCGCAGGGCATGGAAGCATGTCCTGTCGATAGGAGCTGCCCTAGTCATGCTTGTCATCGTACTGCCGACGCTGTCTTTCAAGGCGGGCTGGACGCCGGCCGTCTGGTTCGGCATCGTCTGGTGCGCGTTCGCGCTGCTGATCATTGCCGCCCATATGCACTGCCTCCTGGGGGTGGATGAAGAGACCGAACAGGAACTCAAGCGCATCAAGCAGGAGAAGATGCGGCGTTGGGAGGAGCGGATGAGCCGCAAGATCGTGCGGATGAAGTGAGCATGGAGAAAAGGGGCAGCCCGGTCTTGTCATGGACCGCAGGCTGCCCCTTCTTCCTGTCTGTGCGGTTGTCTTATTTGCCGCGAATCGCCGTCTCCAGCGCGACTTCGATCATGTCGTTGAACGTCGTCTGCCGCTCTTGGGCCGTCGTCTGCTCTCCGGTCAGAATATGATCGCTGACGGTGAACATTGCCAGGGCGTCGATGCCGTACTTGGCCGCTAAAATATAAAGCGCCGCCGTCTCCATTTCGACGGCGAGAACCCCGTATTTGCCCATCTTCGTCTGCATCTCTACGTTGTCGGCATAGAAATGATCGGAAGAGAAGATGTTCCCGACCCGGAGATGAAGCCCTTTTTCCTGTCCGATGTCATAGGCGCTCCGAAGCAGATCGAAGGTCGCAATCGGGGCGAATTCGGCATCCGGGAAGTAATGCTTGTTGATGGAAGAGTCGGTGCATACCGCTTGCGCCAGCAGCACGTCGCGCAGCTTCACGTCTTCTTGAATCGCCCCGCATGTTCCGATGCGGATGATGGTTTTGCAGCCGTAATCTTTAATCAGTTCCGTCGCATATATGGAGAAGGAAGGAATCCCCATGCCGGAGCCTTGAATCGATACTTTATGTCCTTTATAGGTTCCCGTGTATCCGAGCATGCCGCGTACCTGGTTGTAGCAGACGGCGTTCTCAAGGAACGTTTCCGCGATGTATTTCGCGCGAAGCGGATCGCCGGGCATCAAGGCGACGGGTGCAATGTCTCCAACTTGTGCTTCCAAATGAATACTCATGCTGAATCCCTCCATTATCCTTCACAAATGAATTTGGAACCGTTATATTAATATATATTAATATGAAAACGGTTACTTGTCTTTATACGATACCATGAACTCGGATGCAAAACCGTAATGGCGGGCACTTATATTCTGTGAACAATTTCACCAAATTATTGACGGGTCGGTAACTGAATCCGCCTTTCTTCGCCAATTATAATCAAGATATGACATATGACAAACGGCCCCGACCTTATCGTCGGCAGCCGCCATCAGATTCATACATGCATGGCGCATTTACGGCACCATGGATTTTTTACGGTTGGGAAATATCTTGCGAGCGCCATTTGCGGTAGGCGGGCGAATCGTCCATGTCATCGCACATCGATTGCAGCTTTTCCAAATTGGTAATGTAAATGTACTTCTGATTCATCGTCAGCACGCCCTCATCCTGCAGTTCGCGCATGACCTTCGAGATCGATTCCCGGGTCACGCCAATCATATTGGCCAAGAGGTGATGCGTTACTTTACAATCGATCTTGTAAGCGGATTCAGCAGGCTTGCCCAAGTTGTAGTACAGGTCCAGGAGCAAGTTCGCCAGCTTCAGCCGCACGTCAAGATACGAGAGGTAGCGGACTTTGTTGTTCATATTGCTCAAATGATCGAGCAGCCGGTTATAGGCTCGCTTCAGCACCAATGGGTGTCTGTCCATGATCGTAATGAAATCGGAACGGCTTATAATCCAGAAATGGGAGGTTTCCATCGTTTCTACGGTAGCGACGCGCCGAGGGTAGGTGGCAATCGTCTCCATCTCGCCGATGATATCGCCGGGGAACTGGAAGTTCAAAATAATTTCCTTGTCGTGATAAAGGCGATATACTTTTACTAGTCCCTCCCGCAAAATATATATATCGGAACTATCATCATCCTCATGGATGAGTATCTGGTTCTTCTTATAGGTTCGCGTTTTGAGCAGGGGAAGAATACGGTCGCAATCCTCCTGCGATAAATCCTGTAACAAAAAAACGTGCTGCAAACTGCTGAGCATGGATTCTCCTTTCTCGGCAGGAATATGGATATATTGCCTGTCCAAAAACCATAATTACAATTATACATCTATATATTACATGACATTCGCCGGAGAACCAAGTGCCGGCGTCAGTGTCCGATTTGACAACTTGGATAACAGAAGAGGAGTGGTAAACATGTTTGAACGAGTATGTGTCGTCGTCATGGATAGCGTAGGCATCGGAGAGCTTCCGGATGCGGAACGCTTCGGCGATGCCGGCTCTCATACGCTCGGCCATATCGCGGAGCGCGTGCCGACGATTCAGCTTCCGAATCTGCAGGCGCTCGGTCTGGGCAATATCGCGGACCTGCCGCATATTCCTCCGGCCGGGTCTCCGCTTGCCTTCTACGGGAAAATGGCGGAGACTTCCGTCGGCAAAGACACGATGACCGGCCATTGGGAGCTGATGGGCCTGCATGTCGACATTCCGTTCGAGGTCTACCCGGAGGGATTTCCGGAGCCGCTTATCAAGGCTTTCGAGGATAAGACGGGCCGCAAGGTGCTCTGCAACCGCCCCGCTTCCGGCACGGATGTGCTGAATGAGTACGGCGAAGAGCAGATGCGCACCGGCGCCTGGATCGTATATACGTCCGCGGACAGCGTCTTCCAGATTGCGGCCCATGAGGATATCATTCCGCTGGATGAGCTGTATGCGGCATGCAAAATTGCGCGGGAGATGACGCTGACCGCGCCGTATGCGGTCGGACGCGTTATCGCGCGGCCGTACGTCGGCGAGCCGGGGAACTTCAAGCGGACCGCCAATCGGCATGATTACGCGCTTGCTCCGCCGGCGAAGACGGTGCTCAATTCCATCTCCGAGAGCGGGTATGATGTGGTATCCGTGGGGAAAATTAACGACATCTTCTCCGGAAGCGGAATCAATCATTCCTATCCTACCAAGAGCAATGCGCACGGCATTGAGACGACGATCGAGCGGTTAGGGGACGCCGGGAAAGGGTTGATCTTTACCAATCTGGTTGATTTCGATTCCCTCTACGGACACCGCCGCGATCCGGAGGGCTACGCTCGGTGCCTGGAAGAATTCGATCGGGCGCTGCCGAAGATGATGGAACGGGTCGGCGAGAAAGACCTGCTTATCATTACGGCCGATCACGGGAATGACCCGATTCATGCCGGCACGGATCATACGCGCGAGTATGTGCCGATTCTCATTTACAATCCGACGTTTGCGGGCAAGACCGCGTCCATCGGAGTGCGCTCGACCTTTGCCGACTTGGCCGCTACGCTGGCCGAAAACTTCGGCGTCACGGGAACAGGTCACGGGACCAGCTTTTTATCGCTGTTGACGGCCCGCTGACGTGCTCGCTTTAGATAGATGCAAGACGAAGCAGGATTCATTAATCTCAAGGGGGAACTCGTCATGAAAAAATCGATGTTGTTGGTCTTATCAGCGATGCTATTGTTCACCTTCGCTCTGGCTGGCTGCGGCAACAAGTCCGGGGGGACGAACGCCGGCGGCGGCGAAGGCGCTGAAGACGGCGGGAAGAAGCTGAAGGTCGGGATGGTTACCGATATGGGAAGCGTGAACGACAAATCGTTCAACCAGAGCGCTTGGGAAGGTCTGCAGAAGCTGCGCGACGACTTCGGCTATGAAGTCAAATATTTGGAGCCGAAAAATGACGGCGAAGTCAATCCGAGCTTGAACCAGTTCGTCAAAGGCGGCTACGACTTGACCTGGGCCACGGCTTATACGCTGGACGATGCGGTAACGAAGATTGCCAAGGAAAATCCGGACGCGAAGCTGGGCATCGTCGATTCCGAAATCGTCGTGCCGAACGTCGCTTCCGTCTCCTTTAAAGAAAACGAAGGCGCGTTCCTGGTCGGCGTTATCGCCGGGTCGATGACGAAGTCGAACAAAATCGGATTCGTCGGCGGCATGGAAATTCCGGTCATCAAGCGCTTCGAAGCCGGCTTCCGCGAAGGCGTCAAGGCGGTTAATCCGGATGCTTCCTTCAAAGCGATTTACACGGGGCAGTTCACCCGCGTAGATATGGGGAAATCGGCCGCTTCCACGCTCTATGACGATGGCGTCGATATTATTTTCCACGCATCGGGCTTGACGGGGAACGGGGTGTTCAATGAAGCGAAAGAGCGCGTGAAGCGCGGTGACCGCGTCTGGGTTATCGGCGTAGACAAAGACCAGTCGCTTGAGTTCGGCGATGATGTAACGTTGACCTCGATGATTAAGAAGGTCGACGAAGCCGTCTACACGATTTCCAAGGCATTGGCGGACGGCAACTTCCCTGGCGGCAAGGTGACCTCGATGGGTCTGAAGGAAAAAGGCGTCGATATTGCGCCGACTTCCGACAAAAACGTGCCGAAGGACGTATTGGATAAAGTCGAAGAATACCGCGCCAAGATTATAAACGGCGAGATTGAAGTGCCGACGACTTAATTTCACCATACCTTCTCCCCGCCCGCTTGACCGGCGGGGAGATGTGTTACGGAGGGGAACGCCATATGCACAACGGAGATATCGTACTGGAACTGAAAGGAATTACAAAGCGCTTTCCCGGCATTGTAGCAAACGATCAAATCAGCCTGCAGTTGAAAAAAGGCGAGATTCACGCGCTTCTCGGCGAAAACGGCGCCGGCAAATCGACATTGATGAATATCGTATTCGGATTATATCAGCCTGATGAAGGCAGTATTGAGCTGAACGGCCGGCCGATTTTGATGGACGGCCCGAACAAGGCGATTGAATGCGGCATCGGCATGGTGCATCAGCACTTCAAGCTTGTTCACCCCTTTACGGTTACGGAAAATATCGTGCTCGGCATGGAGCCGACGCGAGGCATAAAGATGGATTTGAAGGGCGCTGCCTCGAAAATACGGCAGCTGTCCGAGCAGTACGGGCTGAATGTGAAGCCGGAAGCGGTCATCGAGTCGATTTCCGTCGGCATGCAGCAGCGCGTCGAAATTATGAAAACGTTGTATCGCGGCGCCGAGATTATTATTTTCGACGAGCCGACCGCGGTGCTGACGCCGCAGGAGATCGAGGAGCTGCTGCACATCATGAAACGGCTGGCTGCCGAGGGCAAATCGATTCTGCTCATCACGCACAAGCTGAAGGAAATTATGGAGGTCGCGGACCGCTGCACGATCATCCGCCGGGGCAAAGTCATCGACACTGTCCTGGTGTCCGAGACGGATCCGGAAATGCTGGCCGAGAAGATGGTAGGCAAGCATGTCGAGTTCAAGACGGACAAGTCGCCGGCTGCGCCGCAGGATGTGATGCTTGAGGTCGACAACCTGATCGTGAAGGACGAGCACGGGCAGCATGCCGTGGACGGCGTCAGCTTTCGGGTGCGCGCCGGGGAGATTGTCGGCATTGCCGGCGTAGACGGCAACGGACAGAATGAACTGATTGAGGCGATTACCGGCATGCGCCGGACCGCGGGCGGGCAGATCCGGCTGGCGGGACAGGATGTGACGGATGTGTCGCCGCGGGACGCTTCGGACAAGGGTATCTCCTATATCCCTCAGGATCGGCACAAGCACGGACTCGTGCTTGACTTCGACGTCAGCGAAAATGCCGTGCTCAAATCGTACGACAGCCTGAAGTTCAGCCGCAATGGCTTCATGGATCAGCAGGCGGTTGAGCAGGTGGCGGAGCGGTATGTCGAGCAGTTCGATATTCGGACGCCAAGCATCCATACGCTGGTGCGGGCGATGTCCGGCGGGAACCAGCAGAAGATCATTATCGCGCGCGAGATCGACAAAGATCCGAAGCTGCTCGTCGCAGCCCAGCCGACACGGGGGCTGGACGTCGGCGCGATCGAATTCGTGCATAAGCAATTAATCACCCAGCGCGACGCAGGCAAGGCCGTTCTGCTTGTGTCGTTCGAGCTGGAAGAGATACTGAATGTGGCCGACCGCATTCTCGTCATGTTCGACGGGCGCATTGTCGGGGAGACGACGCCGGAGACAACGACAGACCAGGAGCTGGGTCTTATGATGGCCGGCAAGCATCAAGGGGGGGAACGTCATGAACAAGCTTAAATCGATGCTAGCCAAAGAATCGGTTATCATCTCTCTCGTGGCCATCATCCTCGGAATTGTGATTGGAGCTCTCGTGATGCTTGCCGGAGGCTACGATCCGCTGCTGGCGTATCAGTCGCTGGTGGAGAAAATCTTCGGCTCCGCCTATGACATGGGAGAGACGCTGCGGGCGATCGTGCCGCTTATTTTCGCCGGATTGGCCGTTGCGCTTGCGTTCCGCGCGGGCATGTTCAACATCGGGGTGGACGGCCAGATTGTCATGGGATCGCTCGGAGCGCTCGTCGTGGGCAATATGATATCGCTGCCGCCGATTCTGCACGGCATCGTGGCGATTATCGCGGGCACGATTCTGGGCGGTCTGTGGGGCGCGCTTGTCGGTCTGCTCAAGACGAAGCGGGGCATCAACGAGGTTATCTCCTGCATCATGCTGAACTGGACGGCGCTCTATATCAGCCATATGGTCATCAAGGCGTTCATGGCCGAGTCGGGGACCTCCCGCTCGCAGAACATTCAGGAATCGGCCAGCATCCAGATCGGATGGCTGAGCGATCTGATGAGCGGGGCCCGCGTCCATTGGGGATTCTTCATCGTCATCATCGCCATTATCGGGTATCACCTGTATATGAACCGGACGAAATGGGGGTATGAGACCCGCGCCGTAGGGAATAACAGACATGCGGCGGAATATGCCGGCATGAACGTGTCCAAGGTCATTACCCGGACGTTCTTCCTCTCGGGGATGCTGGGCGGCATGATCGGTACGCTGGAAGTGCTGGGCGTCTTCAAATATATGGCCATCTCCTCGGTTACGTCCGGAATCGGCTTCGACGGCATCGCCGTCGCGCTGCTTGGCATGAACGGCGCGCTGGGCGTCGTGCTGGCCGCCGCGCTGTTCGGGGCGCTCATGTACGGTGCGCAGGGCATGAGCTTCGGAGCGAACGTCCCTGGCGAGGTCATCAAGATGGTCATCAGCATCATCATCTTCTTCGCCGCGGCACCAGGCATGATCCGTTGGTTGTTGACACGGTTTTCACGTTCCAAAAAGGCGAAGCGGGAGGGATAACAGATGGAATTGCTCGGATCTTTAATCAACGGGACTCTCGTATTTGCAACAGCACTCGTCTTCGCCGCGCTGGGCGGACTCATTGCGGAGCGTTCGGGGGTTATCAACCTCGGCTTGGAAGGCTTCATGGTGTCAGGCGCGTTTTCCTCCGCGGTTGTGGCTTATTACGCCGAACAGGCGGGACTGGGTGCGGCTTCTCCATGGCTGGGCTGTCTGGCCGCGCTTATCTTTACCGTTATCTTCTCGGGCATTCACGTCATTGCCTCGGTTCGCTTCAAGGCGAATCAGGTCATTAGCGGGATCGTGGTCAATATGCTCGCCGCCAGCTCCACCTTCTTCCTGGTGAAGCTCATCTTCGACGGAGCGGCCGAGACGCCGGTCATCAGCAATGTGTTCCACCGGATTCACATTCCTTGGCTGAGCGATCTTCCGTTCGTGGGCAGAGCGTTCTTCCAGTCGTATCCGACGACGTATATCGCGCTGCTGCTCGTCATCATCGTCTATTACGTGATGTTCAAGACGCCGCTCGGCCTGCGGCTGCGGGCGGTCGGCGAGCACCCGGGAGCGGCGGACACGGCCGGGGTGAAGGTCAACCGGCTGCGCGGCTGGGCCGTCATGGTCGGCGGATCGATTGCCGCGCTGGGCGGAGCGACGATTGCGCTGACGGCGAACAGCAGCTTCGCGTCCAACACGATCTCCGGGCAGGGGTATATCGCGCTGGCCGCCGTTATCTTCGGCCGCTGGAATCCGATCGGCGCGACGTGCGCGGCGTTGTTCTTCGGCCTCGCGCAGGCGCTGCGAGATCAGGTTCAGCTGTACTCCTTCGCCAACGCGGTGCCGACGGAAGTATTCTATATGCTGCCGTACGTGCTGACGCTTCTCGTGCTGATCTTCACGGCCGGCAAGAGCAATTCGCCGTCTGCGCTCGGCGCGCCATATGAGCCGGGCAAGCGGTAATATCGACAGCAAGCGAATAGACTGGCCTATGGGGGGGCCCAAAAGTAGGATTTCACTACAGTGAGACAGCCCCCCCTGATTCTCAGCTCGACTCGCCGAAAAACTGCAAAACTACACTTTTCCTTTATGACGTGTACTCCGTTACAGGGAATCCTGCAAAACGGCATCAATTTCTGACTATCCAATCGATAAAAGACAAAAATCGATGAACATCATGTACTTTTGCAGGAATTTCATCAAATAGCGGCTGAAAGAGCAGAAATTGATGCATCCACGCAGCATTTCACTGCTTCATCCATCTTCCACCAGTTGCGCCGCCGTTTTTCCCGCATCCACATTCTCTGTTACCTCGTCATCTCCATCATTTCGCAGTGCCTGTGAGACACCCCCTTTTTTCATGTCCGGGCTTCCCGTCGCATACATTTTTCGTAGCTTCAGGCGCCGGTGCGCGCCCCTTTCTTCCATGCCGCGAGCTGACCGTGCGCGATTATTTTAAAACAAAAGAAAAACGCTGTTCTTATATCCGTTTTCATCCTTTTTTGAACCATTTTAAGGGGATTTGCCAAAAATAATCTGTTTGAATTCTGAAAAGGCGGGAGGTATAATATCAAACATCTGCAAAGTCAGAACTATTTTAACAAAATGGTCATTCGGTCAGTGAGGAGGTGACAGCATGAAGAGTCTTCGGTTTTTTTGGTCGGAATTTATGGGGGTTGTCCGTTCGAAGGATGTCCTGGTTCCGGTACTCGGTCTCCTGGTTATTCCGCTGCTGTACAGCGGCGTCTACTTGGTGGCGAACTGGGATCCGTACAGCAATGTGAAAAACATGCCTGTCGCAGTCGTGAATGAGGATCGGCCGGTGATGTATGAAGGCAAGGAGATCGCGATTGGGCGCGAGCTGATTGAGAAGCTGCACAGCAATGATGCGGTCGACTTCCATTTCGTGTCGCGCAAGGAGGGCGAGCGCGGATTAAGCGAGAACAAGTATTATTTGCTTATTATCGTGCCGGAAGAGATGTCGCATAACGCGACCACGATTCTCGACCCCAATCCGAAGCCGATGAATCTGATCTATAAGGAGAACAGCAGCTACAATTTCTTGTCCGGTCAAATCTCCGACAAGGTCGTGCAGAGCATCAAATCGGAGCTGTCGCAAAAGGTGACGGAGACCTATGTCGAGCAGATGTTCAATGCGATCGGCACCGTTGCGGAAGGATTGGGGGCCGCCAGCGAAGGGGCGGGCAAAATCGAGGACGGTCTGAGCCAGTTGGGCGACGGAATCGAGATGTTCCGGGACGAGTTGAATGCGCAGGTCGACTCGAAGACGGCGGAAGCGGAGACGATGGTCGAGAAGATGCTGGCCGAGAACGAGAAGAAGCTCGATCGGCTGATTCATGATGAAATAGACAAAACGATGGATACAAAGAAGCCGGAGCTGATCAAGAAGGTCCATCAAGACATCGATACCGAAGCCGAGAAGTACACCAAGGTTGTATATGATACCGTGCATACGCGGATCGACGATATGGTCAATGAGTACTCGCTATTGTCGAAGGAGAAGCTTCACGAGCAAATCGATAAGCAGTCCGTCATCTATGGGGCGGAAATCCGCAAGAAGCTGCATCAGGAAATCGACAACGCGTACAACAACAATCTGAATCAGGTGCTGGGCAAAATCAGCCGGGAGGTCGACAAGTCGATTACCGAGATGGAGCCGGCTGCCCGGGTGAAGATGCACAGCATTATTGACAAGGAGTACGACAATGTCGACAGCTCGATCCGTTCGACGCTGAACCGTTACATCGATGAGAAAGTGGATCAGCTCTTCGACGAGGCCATCAAGCGCGGGAAGGAGCAGTTGGGTAAAATCCAGGCGAACCTTGATCAACTGGAAGAGAAGCTGAAGCCTATCGGCGAGAAGCTGCCTCCGGAGCTCCAGCAGCAGTGGGAAGCGGCGAAGAAGCAGCTCGAAGAGGTTCGATCCCAGATCGAAGAAAACCTGACTCAAGCCAATCTGGAGCAGCTGCGCGACAAGGTGAAGCAGGATTTGAACAACATGGTCAACAAGGAGCTCGACAAGTTGAAGCCGGCCCTGCTCGCCAAGCTGCATCAGGCGGCGGACCAGAAGTTCGATCAGGTCTATCCGCAGGTGCGTTCGCTCGCCCAGCAGGTGGCGATGTCCAAAGCGAATGAGCTGGCGCCGAAGCTGCTGGCCAAGGCGCATCTCGTTGCCGAAGATATTTATCAGGAAAAATCGAAACAGCTCACCGACAAGCTTCATGACACGGTCGATTCCAAATGGATGGAGTACGAGCCGAAGGTCGTGGCGGGCCTCCATCGGAAGGCGAACGACGAGCTGGATCGGATGACGCCGGAGATTCTCACCAAGATTCATCAGGCGGCCGACGACAAGGTGAACAGTCTGGAGCCGATGGCCCGTGACATGCTGCACGACATGGCGGAGATGAAGCTGAAGGAAGCCGCCAAAAAGGTGCAGGACATGATCTTCGTCAAGATGAGCGATATGCTGAATCAGGTCGATCAAGCGAAGGATGCGATCAACGGCGGATTCGAGCAGCTGCTGGACGGTCAGGAGCAGCTGTTATCCGGCGGCGCGGAGCTTCGCCGGAAGCTGCAGGAAGGCGCGGATAAAGCGCAGCAGAACCCGACCGATAAGACATATGAAATGATTACGTCTCCGGTTGGCAGCGATAAAGTCGCGAATCATGATGTCACGACCTACGGCGTAGGCATGGCTCCGTATTTCCTGTCGCTTGGATTTTTCGTCGGGGCATTGATGTTCTCGATGGTCTATCCGCTGCGGGAGACCTACAACCGGCCGCCTTCCGGCACGGCCTGGATGACGAGCAAATACGGGTTCATGACGGTGGAGAGCGTTCTGCAGGTTGCCATTGCCGGACTGGTCGTCCTCAATGTGATTCATTTGCCGGTCACGAACGTGCCGATGTTCTTCGTCGTCTGTCTCGTTACCAGCTTAACGTTCTTTGCCATGATCCAATTTTTCATTACCTCATTCGGGAACGTAGGGCGCTTCATTATCATTTTGCTGCTCGTGTTCCAGCTGTCATCGACGGCAGGCACATTCCCGATTGAATTAACGCCGAAATTTTTCCAGATGCTGCACCCTTGGTTCCCGATGACCTACACCATCCGGGCCTTCCGCGGCGTCGTGTCGCTGGGCGACATCCAATACGTCTGGTTGAATCTCGGCAAGCTGTCCATCTTCCTCGTCCTGTCGCTTATCGGCAGCTGGATCTATTTCATTCTCAGCCACCGGAAGCTGGCGAAGACGGAGCAGTCGACGGATACAACCGCGGTGACCGGCTGACGCTGCGGCTGCAGCCTGAACCGGCGCAGAGAAAGATCGTGAAAAGACGCTTGGAACATTTCGTTCCGGCGTCTTTTTTTCGTGCTGGCTGCGTTAAGCTGTGATGTTGATATGCCGACAGTTGCGAACAATGGTTCCGTTACGAAGACAACCAGGAAAATGAAAATCTTACGTCGAATAAGTAAAACAAGCTCGCGATTTCATGTCCTGAGCGGGAAAGGAACGAACATCGGCCTTCGTGCAAGTGATGCGGCCATAGAGACGCTCTGCTTTTCCTTCTACAAAAGATAAAAGGTTAAGAACGGAGGACTATCCATTGAGAAGTGAACAAGAAATGATGAATCTTCTTGTCGATTTCGCCAGAAAGGATCAGCGAATCCGACTGGTCACCTTGGAAGGCTCGCGTACAAACCGCAATATTCCCCCGGATACGTTCCAAGATTATGACATTTCTTACTTTGTAACCGATATGGAATCGTTCAAGGAAAATGACCAGTGGCTGGACCTATTCGGGAAGCGGCTGATGATGCAAAAACCCGAGGATATGGAGCTTTTTCCGTCGGAGTTAGGGAATTGGTTTTCCTATATCATTCTTTTTGAGGATGGAAATAAATTAGACCTCACCCTTATTCCGATGAACGAGGTGGAGGATTATTTTGACAAGAGCGACGGGTTGGTGGGGGTTCTGCTTGATAAGGATGCTCGTATCCAGAACGAAGTGATCGCTGATGACCGTCAATATTGGATAAAAAGGCCGACTGCAAGAGAATTTGATGATTGCTGCAATGAGTTCTGGATGGTGGCAACCTACGTCGTCAAAGGCTTGGCGAGAAAAGAACTCCTGTTTGCGATCGACCATTTGAACGAGATTGCGCGGCCGAACCTATTGCGAATGATGGCTTGGCAGATTGGCTCCGAGCATGGATACAACTTCAGCGTAGGGAAGAACTATAAATTTATTGATCGCTACCTTCCGCAGGAAGACTGGAAAAGGCTGCTCTCCACCTATTCGCAGAACCGTTATGAAGAAATGTGGCAGTCTTTATTTACTTGCTATGAACTATTCCGCACATACGCTAAGACTGTGGCCGCAAGTCTCGGATACAACTATCCGGATTACGACGAAGCCATCACGAAGTATACCGAAAATATCTATCATTCATTGAGGTGAACGATGTAAAACGGCCGCCCTTATCGTGGGCGGTTCTATTTTTGAGCGATGGCGAGTATCCCCGTAGGTCAGAAAGGACAAGCTGTCGTAAATACGTAAAGAAGTCCCCCTTATTTCGGGTTAGCAGATGACCCTTGTTTTCCTCTTATGACCAATATCCCAACGGATAAGAGAAAAAGATACGATGACTTATCCCACGCTCTCGTCCTGCTGTATGAAGGGCATTTGCATTTTCCCGGCACCCGCCTTGGTCCGCCTCGCATGCCAGCAACTTGCCGTCTGCATGCCGCTTGCAGGCCGTCTGCGCCACGGAGCATCAGGCATCCCTAATGTGGTCCACGCTGGACGTAACAGTGAACAGAGGTTCAGTGCATTTTTTTGGGTAGAAGTATTTTCATGGAATACTCCCCTTTTTGCGAGAAAAGTCAGGATTGAATAGGTGATGGCGCATTGACCAGTTCAATAGATGATGGAACCAAGATGACGGCATTGACGGGTTGAACGGTTGGAAGTGTGCGAATGGAAGTCTTCTGACAGGATGGGAGAGTGCGAGTAAGACAGCGGAGGAGCCTGACGGGATGGGAGAGTGCGCGTAAGGCAGCGAGGGGACCTAAGCGCATGAGAGAATGAGCATTAGAGGAGGCAATATAATCGGTGGGCAGTTGACCGCCCGGTATTGCCCGAGGCGCCTGAGAGGTTGGGAGACTGCTAATAAGAATACAAAAGAATATAAATCTGCTGTTATAATCCACTGCCGCCAGAATATAATGCGCCACTACATAGTACTCCAACAGCGCAGCAGCGCCAATGAAGAGAGAATCCCCCTGCATGATAGGGGATCAAACCACCGGAACCGATTTTTTTGCATCGTTCTTTAAAGATATGCTATCATAAATACAGCATACAACAGATCGGAGTTCGGGGGTGTAACAGATGGAAGGGAATGATGGGACGGTCACGAAGTATGAGAAGTTGCTCCATCATATCGAGGGCTTGAAGCCGGGAACGAAAATATCGGTCCGCAAGCTGGCGAAGGAGATGTCGGTGAGCGAGGGGACCGCTTACCGCGCCGTCAAAGAGGCCGAGAGCATCGGCATCGTCATTACGAAGGAGCGGATAGGGACGGTCCGCGTCGAGAAGAAGCCGCGAAATATGTCGGACAACCTGACCTTCGGCGAAGTGGTCGACATATTAGGCGGGCATGTGCTGGGCGGCGGCAAAGGTCTTGAGAAGACGCTGAACAAATATGTCATCGGGGCGATGAAGCTCGACGCGATGGAGCGCTATATCGATGCCGGCAGCCTGCTTATCGTCGGGAACCGGGAGGATGCGCACCGGCTTGCCTTGCAGCACGGCGCCGGCGTCCTGATCACCGGGGGATTCGGCACGAGCCGCGAGGTCAAGCTGCTGGCCGATGCGCTGAATCTGCCGATTTTTTCGTCGAAATATGACACGTTCACCGTCGCCTCGATCATTAACCGCGCGCTGTTCGACCGCTTAATCAAGAAGAAGATTATGATCATCGAGGATATCGTCACGTTGAAATCGAAAATGTATGTGCTGCGTCCTTCGAGCACAGTGCATGATTTCGAGCGGATGCGGGAAGAGACGGGGCACAGCCGCTTCCCGGTCGTGGACGAATGGAACCGCGTCATCGGGATGATGACGTATAAGGATATGCTCGGCGCGGATTCGCAGCAGACGATCGAGAAGCTGTATACGCGAAACCCGCTGACGGCCACGCTGCAGACAACGCTGGCGACGGCCGCCCATACGATGGTGTGGGAAGGGGTGGAACTGCTTCCTGTCGTCGATCGGAGCCGGAAGCTGATTGCCGTCGTGACGCGCCGCGAGGTGCTGAATGCGCTCCGGGACGCGCGCCAGGAGACGCAATTGGGCGAGACATTCGTTGATTTGATATGGAACGGCTTCGAGGAACAGCGGGACGAGGAAGGAAATCCGATATTCCGCGGGGGGATTACGCCCCAGATGGTCAACGGCTTCGGCGCGGTGTCGGAGGGCATACTGACGACGCTGATGACGCAAGCCGCGCTGCGGGCGGTGAAGGAGATGCGGAGCTATGATCACGTGATGGACAATATCACCACGTATTTCGTCCGTCCGCTCCAGATTGAAGATGTTGTCACTTTGAAGCCCCAGTTGATCGAAATGAGCCGGAAGTTCTGCAAGCTGGAGGTTGAGATTCGGCACGGAGAGGTGCTGGCGGCCAAAGCGATGATGACGATGCAGTCGATTGATCACGACTGATTCCCGCCTTTCAACGGCGAATAGCCTCTGCCCACCGTGGGCAGAGGCTATTTATGCGCCATCATGCGAGGGCGCATGGATGTGCGGCGGCTTATTTCGAGGAGCCGACCCCGTCCAGAATGCGCTGGAAGTGCATATGGTTGCGCACGCCGGCCAGCAGATTGAACAGCCCGAGCAGCATGACGACGGCGCCGACAATGATGCGCATTGTCGAGGCGGAGTACACGATCGCCTGAATGCCGGCCAGGCAGAGCAGCATCAGTCCCATGCAGATGTTCATTCTGGCCGCGAACAGGCCGCGGAGCACCGTGTCCGTCTGCCGCCGGGAGCGGATGCTGAAAAAGACGGACAGCACGGATGAGATGCACAGTAACAGGAACAGCGTCCATTGAATCCATTCCATCAGGAAGAACTCTCCTTCTCACATGCTTTTCATAGGTTATGGCTGTCCCTAGTGTACCACAGATTCCGCCGCATCCCAATATTTAGGGCACCTTTGCCGGAATATAAGGTTTGACATCGACCCAAACGTGGAGCACGCCCTCGGTGACAAGCATCGTGCGCAGCAGCACGGTGTAGTCCTTCTCTTGCACATCGGGATATATCTTGTTGGCCAAGAGACCCTCGACCAGCTTCGAATGTTCGTCAATCTGGAAGACGTCCCTGCCCTTCAAGCCGGATAAATCCTTGAGCAGGCGGCGCCGTATCTCGGTCTCATGGGCCTGGGGAAGAGCCGTGCCCGTGGCGGGCTCATAAATATGAACCTCGATGCTTTTGACAATCGTCCGCCGGTTCTTGTAGCGAAGCAGATCCTCCGCTTCCGCCTTATAATGGGCCAGCCTGTCCTGCAGGTCGATGTTCATCATCATCAACTCGTTGAACTGGTGCACGTGCATCGCATGATATACCGCCGCGCCAATGACGGTTCCGACCAGGACGAGCGCGATGTCGCCCAGCCATCTTGGTACTGCCTTCAGCCGCATAGGCCCGCCCCCTCTCGCGGCCGGCGCTTTTCTGCGGCTAGATTCGGCTTCGGCATATCCATTGAATCAGCTCGGTTCCCATATGGGCGCCGATGAAGGAGACGAGGATGTAGAGAAGCTGCTTGAAGACCGGGGAGAGGTTCCCGTCCAGGAAGTTGCTTTCGATGACGCGTATCGGGTCGATCGTTCCGCCGACGGCGGCGACGACGGCCCATATTTTCAATTGCTCGGAAATATGCTGCATCGTATCGACCGGCGATTGCAGCGCGACGACGGCTCCGATGCCGGCCAGTATTGATCCGCCCAGCACAACGCCGAAGGCGATGAAAAAATCGATGAGCGCTTTGGACAGAAACGTACCCATTGCATGGTTTCTCCTTTCCTGCTCCCGCGGGTGCCCGGCGGACAAGATGTCCTTTATACATATATAGAATTTCCGTGAAAAAATATGATACAATACAAGATAGACGAAAATATGTTCCCATACATGGCATGGCACAAGAAGGGGAGGGGAAGGCTATGGAACCGTTCGTGCACCTGCACGTTCACAGTGAATACAGCCTGCTTGACGGTGCGGCCCGCATCGAGAATCTGGCCGCGCGGGCGGCTCAATATGGGATGAAAGCGCTGGCGCTTACGGATCATGGGGTCATGTACGGGACCATCGCCTTCTACAAAGCTTGCCTAGCGCACGGCGTCAAGCCGATTATCGGCATGGAGGCCTATGTTACGCCCGGGTCGCTTCATGATAAGGGCTCGCGCAAGGAGCAGCCGATCTATCACCTGATTCTGCTGGCGAAGAACGAAGAAGGCTACCGCAATCTGATGCGGATTACGTCCATCGGGCATTTGGAAGGATTTCACTATAAGCCGCGAGTGGACATGGACACGCTGCGCCGGCATGCGGACGGCATCATCGCGCTGAGCGCCTGCCTTGGAGGAGAGGTGTCCCGGCATGTGCTCCACGGGCGCGAAGAGGCCGCCCGGGAGGCGGCGGAACGCTATCGCGATATATTCAAGGACGGATTCTATCTGGAGCTGCAGGACCACGGGCTGCCCGAGCAGAAGAAGGTCAATCTCGGCCTTGTCGCGCTCAGCGAGGCGACGGGCATTCCGCTTGCGGTTACGAATGATGTTCATTATATGGAGGAAGAGGACGCCGCGGTGCAGGATGTCCTCATCTGCATCGGCACGGGCAAGACGAAGGAAGACGAGGATCGGCTGAAGATGGGGACGACCCAGATGTACTTCAAGTCGGCGGAGGAGATGAACGCGCTGTTCCGCCACGTTCCGGAGGCGGTTGCCAATACGGCTCGCATTGCGGAGCAATGTCAAGTGACCCTGGACCTTGGCGCCTCGATTCTTCCTTCCTTCGAGCCGCTGCCGCCGGGGGTGTCCGCCCCCGATTATTTGCGCCGGCTCTGCCAGGAAGGGCTTGAACGGCGCTATGCGGATCGGCCCGCCTGGTCGGACGAGGAGTTCCGCGCGGCGGCGCAGGAGCGGCTCAACTACGAGCTGGACACGATCGAGAAGATGGGGTTCTCCGATTATTTCCTCATCGTGTGGGATTTCATCCGCTTCGCGCATGAGCAGGGCATTATGACCGGGCCTGGCCGGGGGTCGTCCGCCGGCAGTCTGGTTGCCTACAGCCTGCGCATTACAAATGTGGACCCGCTTAAATACCGGCTGCTGTTCGAGCGGTTCCTCAATCCTGAACGGATTACGATGCCGGATATCGACATCGATTTCAATGACGAGCGGCGCGACGAAGTCATCCGCTATGTGGCGGACAAATATGGCCATGACCGGGTCGCGCAGATCATCACCTTCGGCACGATGGCCGCGCGCGCGGCCGTGCGGGATGTCGGCCGGGTGTTGAACGTGCCGTATAACGAGACGGATCGGGCGGCTAAGCTCATCCCGAACCAGATTGGCATGACGCTCGCCAAGGCGCTGAACGCAAGCAGCGAGCTGCGCGAATGGAAGGAGCGCCAGCCCCGCATCGGCGAGCTGCTGGACATGGCGGCGAAGGTGGAGCGGATGCCGCGCCACGCTTCGACCCACGCGGCGGGCGTCGTCATCAGCCGCGAGCCGCTGACGGATTATGTGCCGCTGCAGGCCGGGACCGAACACGCGGCGCTTACGCAATATTCGATGGAGCATCTGGAAGCGGTCGGGCTGCTGAAGATGGACTTTCTCGGCCTGCGCACGTTATCGATTATCGAGCGCACGCTTGGCTGGGTGAAGAAGGATACGGGAGACGAGATCGGCCTGAACGTGCTCGACGACACGGATCCGGCCACCTATGCGCTTATGTGCAGAGGGGATACGACGGGCGTATTCCAGTTGGAATCGGCCGGCATGCGCCGCGTGCTGCGGGAATTGAAGCCATCGTCGTTCGAGGATATCATATCCGTTCTTGCATTATACCGGCCGGGTCCGATGGAGTTCATCCCGAATTTTATTCAGAGCAAGCACGGCCTGAAGCCGGTGGAATACCCGCATCCCGATCTGGAGCCGATTCTTCGGGACACCTATGGAATTATCGTCTATCAGGAGCAGATTATGCACATCGCTTCCAAGATGGCGGGCTTCAGCCTGGGGGAAGCGGATTTGCTGCGGCGTGCTGTGTCGAAGAAGAAGCGCGAAGTGCTGGATCAGCAGCGCCAGCATTTCGTGGAAGGCAGTCTGGGGCAGGGTTATTCAGCGGAGGAAGCGAACCGGGTGTACGACATGATCGTCCGCTTCGCCGACTACGGCTTCCCGCGCGCCCATGCGGCGGCGTATGCCGTGCTCGCCTTCCAGACGGCTTATCTCAAGGCGCATTATCCGACAGAATTCATGGCGTCCATGCTGACGGCCAATATGGGCAGCCACCGGAAGGTGGCGGAATATATCGACGATTGCCGGCGGCTCGGCATCGAGGTGCTGCCGCCGGATGTCAACGAGAGCTTCGTGCCGTTCACGCCGGTCGCGGGCGGCATCCGCTTCGGCCTGGGCGCGATCAAGAACGTCGGCACGCTGGCGATCGACAGCATTATTCGCGAGCGGCAGGAGCGGCCTTATGCGGATTTGCTCGATTTTTGCCGGCGGGTCGATCTGCGGGTCTGCAACCGGCGGGTCATCGAGTCGCTCATCCAAGGCGGAGCCTTCGATTCCTTGCCGGGGCACCGCGCCCAATTGCTGGCCATGATCGACGAGACGCTGGAGGCGGCCGCGAAGTGGCGGAAGGATCGGGAGGATTTGCAGATCCAATTCCTTGACCTCGTCGAGGTGAACAACTGGACGATCGATTATCCCGAGGTCCAGCCGCTAACGATGTCGCAGCAGCTGGAGCTGGAGCGGGAATTGCTCGGCCTCTATCTGTCCGGGCATCCGCTGGACGAATATGATCAATTGCTGGAGGAGCTCGATACCGACCGGCTTGTCGACCTGCACGAAGCGCCAGACGAGAGCGAGTGCATCGTCGCCGGCATGATCGTGTCCCTCCGCGCCATTACGACGAAGAAGGGCAAGCCGATGGCCTTCGCCGAGCTGGAGGACCGCGTGGAAAGGGCCGAAATCGTGCTATTCCCCGAAGTGTGGAAGCGGGCGGAGCGGCTCGTCGGCAAGGGCGCGCTCGTGGCGGTGCAGGCGAAGGTGCAGCTTGAGGACGAGGGCTTCAAGCTGCTCGCCCACGAGGTGGTGCCGCTCGAGGCCGGCGCGATCTCCGGCCTGGCGAAGCGCCTCGCCGCCCGGCGGCGGAAGCCGCTTGCGGCAGGGATGCGCGCGCCGGACGCCGCCGCGCCCGCAGCGGCCGGCGCCGCCGGACACCGCGCCTCGCCGCCGCGCCCGGCTTCGGCCCGCCGGCCGCAGGATGCGCCATCGGCAGGCTCCGGCGCCAAGAGCGCGCCGCGCGAGGCGAAGCGCCAGCGCGTCTACATCAAGATTACGGCCGACCGCGAGCGGCCGGAGCTGCTGGAGGAGCTGAAGCGGCTCCTCCGGACGCAGCCCGGCCCGCTGCCGACCGTGCTGTTCTACGAGCGCGAGCAGCAGCTTCTCGCGCTGAACGACTCGTACGCGCTGAAGCCTTCGCCGGACCTGTTCAAGCGCATCGAGGCGCTCTTCGGCGAAGGAAGCGTACGCGTAAAATAATGATGAAGCGGTGAACATTTCCTCGCCCTTCCGCATACATTTTAGATACGTCTCAGATGCAGGAGACAAGTCCGAACGGAGGACTGGGAAGGGAGGGGATCGCCATGCCGACCGATATGGCCGAGCAATGGCTCAAACGGCGGGGTGTCACCCTGGACAGCATCGCGGACATCGTGTATCAGCTTCAGTCGCCTTACAATGCGTCGCTGACGATGGAAGCGTGCCTGGATAGCGTGCGGACGGTCATCCGCAAGCGGGAAGTGCAGTATACGCTCATCACCGGCATTGCGCTGGATGAGCTGGCGGAGCAGAAGCGGCTGCCCGAGCCGCTGCAATCGATTATGGAAGCGGATGAATCCTTGTACGGAGTGGACGAGACGCTCGCGATGGGGATTACGAACGTATACGGCATGATTGGATTAACGAGCTTCGGCTATTTGGACAAAGCGAAGATCGGCGTCATCCGCGAACTCAACGATAACCGGGAGCAGGTGCATGTCTTTCTCGACGATATCGTCGCCGGATTGGCGGCGGCGGCTTCCGCCCGCATCGCTCACCGGAATCGGGACGCGCGCAGCTATGATGCGGCAGATGAAGCGCTGTAGCTTGATCGAGTGTTCCGAAGACTCCCCTGACATACATGACGGCTAACGATTCCACCGGATTTGGTTGCGGTGAAAATGTCAATTATGTTATCATTATGGCATTATATGAGCCGTACTTGGGACGTTAGGGGGGTCATACGCGCATGTGGACAGTCATCTACATCGCTCCGACTGCCAATTTAGCAGAGAAGATCCGGATCAGATTGACAGAGGAAGGATTTCTCGTTCAGGTTCGCCCTGTCCATCTCTCCAAACAACAATTTGAAATCCTGGTACCTTCCGGGGAAGTCGAGGAAGTTCAAGAGGTGCTCAATTCGATTTTGCATGCATGAGACGGCTGATGGATGAACGCTAGGTTGTTCAGACAGCCGATTTTTATTGCCTGCGGTTAGGACAATCTCTGGGGAGCCGCAACGCTGCTCCTTGCTGAGAAATCACGCCTAAAGAGGTGTAACGGGTGTTTAAAGACTTATTTCAAAAGAAAAAGTACGCCACAGTACCTTCGCCGATGATGAACGATGATCGTCCTAAGCGTGAAATACCCGAAGGGTTAATGAACAAATGCCCGAAATGCGGCACGATTCAGTATCATAAAGAATTTCAAAAAAACCTGAAGGTATGCTCGGAGTGCAATCATCATCTGCGATTGAATGCGTGGGAACGCATCGAAATGACCTTGGATGAAGGCCGTTTCTTTGAATATGACGCGGAAATGGATTCGGTCGACCCGCTTCAGTTCCCGGATTATATGGAGAAGCTGAATCTTCAAAAAGCAAAGACGGGTTTGAAAGAAGCTGTAATTACCGGCGAAGGCACCATTGGCGGTTTTCCGGTTGTGGTTGCTGTCATGAGCTTTGAGTTTTTCACGGGAAGCATGGGTTCGGTCGTCGGCGAGAAGGTGACGCGCGCGATTGAGACGGCGCAGCAGAAGCAATATCCTCTGATCATCTTCTCCACCTCCGGGGGAGCGCGGATGCAGGAGAGCATCCTGAGCTTGATGCAGATGGCGAAGACGAGCGCGGCTCTGGCCAAGTTCCATGAGGCCGGCGGTTTGTATATTTCCGTCTTCACCGATCCGACGATGGGGGGCGTATCGGCCAGCTTCGCGATGCTTGGCGACATTATTCTGGCGGAGCCAGGCGCGCGAATTGGCTTTGCCGGGCGGATTGTCATCGAGCAGACGATTCGCCAGAAGCTGCCGGACGAGTTCCAGACGGCGGAATTTAACTTGAAGCACGGACAGATCGATCTGGTCGTTCCGCGCAAGGATATGCGCCAAACATTGATCAAGCTGATTGATCTGCATACCGTGAAAGGAGAGGTGACGCATGGCGGGTGAGCTTCCGTTCGAGCAGCCTTTGGTAGAGTTGAAGAAGAAAATTGACGAGCTAAAGCGGTTCGGCGAAGAAAAGAACATAGACTTTACTGAAGAGATCGCCCGGTTGGAGCAGCGTTACGCCAAGCTGGCCGAGGACATTTACACCACGATCAGTCCGTCGCAGAAAATGCACTTGGCACGACATCATCAACGTCCGACCGCGCTTGATTTCATTCAGCATATTTTTACCGATTTCATCGAACTGCATGGAGACCGCCTGTTCGGCGACGATCTTGCGATCGTCGGCGGATTGGCGCGTCTGAACGGCATTCCCGTCACGGTTATCGGCCATCAGCGCGGGAAGGATACGAAGGACAATATTGCCCGCTTTTTCGGGAGCCCCCATCCGGAAGGCTTCCGCAAGGCGCTGCGCCTGATGCAGCAAGCGGACAAGTTCAAGCGCCCGATCATTACGTTTATCGACACGAAGGGCGCCTATCCGGGCAATACGGCGGAAGAGCGCGGTCAATCCGAGGCGATCGCACGCAATTTGCGGGATATGATGCTGCTCCGCGTTCCGGTCATATGTGTCGTTATCGGCGAGGGCGGCAGCGGCGGAGCCTTGGCTTTGGGCGTGGGCAACCGCGTGCTGATGCTCGAAAATGCGATCTATTCCGCCATCTCCCCGAACGGGGCGGCCTCCATTCTGTGGAAGGACGCGTCGAAGGCCGAAGAGGCAGCGGAAGCGATGAAGATTACGGCAGACGATCTGAAGGAAATGGACGTCATCGAGGAGATCATTCCCGAGCCGCGTGGCGGAGCCCACAAAGATGTGGAAGCTGCTTCAGCCGAAGTCAAAGCAGCGCTTGTCCGCCATCTGTCAGACCTGCTGGAGATGAGCGCCGATGAACTGCGGGAGGACCGTTATGAGAAATTCCGCCGCATCGGGGTTTTTGAAGAACAAACCAAGGTCGGAAGTACCGAATCATAAAAACGGTATATGCTGGCAAAACTAAATATTATGATAATCTTCATATACAAACTTGCCGTTTTATAGTAAATTAGATAGATGAGAGCATACGCAAGATATGCAAAAGTAGACATAAAAAGAGAGCACAACATTGGAGGAAACTCATATGCGTAAAACGAAAATTGTCTGTACGATCGGTCCTTCCAGCGAATCCTTGGAAAACATCAAGAATTTGATTATGGCCGGCATGAACGTCGCTCGACTGAACTTCTCGCACGGCGACTTCAAAGAGCACGGCAACCGCATCAAAAATATTCGCCAGGCTTGCGCCGAGTTGAACAAGACAGTTGCTATCTTGCTTGATACCAAAGGCCCGGAAATCCGTACGGGAAAATTGGCCGTAGAGCCGATTGACCTCGTTCAGGACGAATATGTTACATTGACGACGGAAGAAATTATGGGAGACAAGGACCGCATCTCGGTTACATATAAAGAATTGCCGCAAGATGTGGAAGTCGGTTCGACGATTCTAATCGACGACGGTCTGATCGGACTGTCTGTCGTTGATATTCAAGGCACGGAGATCAAATGTAAAATCGTTAACGGCGGAACGATTAAGAGCAAAAAAGGCGTAAACGTTCCAGGCGTGAAGATTTCCCTGCCGGGCATTACGGAGAAAGACGCAAATGATATCCGCTTCGGGATTGAACAGGGTATCGACTTCATTGCGGCTTCTTTTGTGCGTAAAGCAAGCGACGTCATGGAGATCCGCAACCTGCTCGAAGAGAACAATGCAGGCCATATCCAAATCATCTCGAAAATCGAGAACCAAGAAGGCGTGGACAACCTCGACGAGATCCTGGAAGTGTCCGACGGCCTGATGGTTGCGCGCGGAGACCTTGGCGTCGAGATTCCGGCGGAAGAAGTGCCTCTCGTTCAGAAGCGAATGATTGAGAAGTGCAACCTGGCCGGCAAGCCGGTCATTACCGCAACGCAAATGCTTGATTCCATGCAGCGCAATCCGCGTCCGACCCGCGCCGAAGCGAGCGACGTGGCGAACGCCATCTTCGACGGCACCGATGCAATCATGTTGTCCGGCGAGACGGCTGCAGGTAAATATCCGGTAGAGTCGGTGCTCACGATGTCCCGCATTGCGGAGAAAGCCGAGTCTGCGCTCGAATATCATGAGATTCTGGTGAAGCAAAGCTCGAAGCAGCAGGCAACCGTAACCGACGCGATCAGCCAAGCGGTAGCGAACTCTGCATTGGATCTGGATGCGAAGGCGATTATCAGCTCTACGCAGACAGGCTATACGGCACGGATGGTATCCAAATACCGTCCGAAGGCGCCAATCATCGCCGTCACTCCATCGGAGCAAGTGATGCGCGGACTGTGCCTGTCCTGGGGCGTCGTTACGGTCAAGAGCGAAGCGGCTAATTCGACAGACGAAATGTTCGATGAAGCGGTTCGCGGCGGCGTGAAGACGGGCATCGTATCCGAAGGCGACCTCGTTGTCATTACGGCTGGGGTGCCTACCGGCTGCGCAGGTTCCACGAACTTGATCAAGATTAGCCAAATCGGTCAAAACCGTATTTCCTAATCGGCAGATTTTGACACGGACATCGATTCCATAAAAAACAAGCAGAAGCAATGGTGCAACCGCCATTGCTTCTGTTGCATTTGTGAGCGGAGGCTCCATAGGATACAATAGGGGGGAATGGGAATGAGCGATTCCGGAATGAGCCCGCAAGCTGGGTGGCATGGATTTCCGCTGCGCGTCCGCTATCAGGAGACCGACCGGATGGATGTTGTCTTCCACGGCAATTACGTCACTTGGTTCGAGGTGGGCCGCACGGAATGGATTCGGGCCCAAGGTTTAACCTACCGTGAACTGGAGGCGCGGGGATTGCTGCTGCCGGTAGTCGATCTGCATCTGCATTTTATGCGCCCGGCGGTATACGACGACACGGTTGTCGTGTTCACGAAGCTCATCCAACGGACGGCGCTGCGCCTCACCTTCGCCTCCTGCATCTGCCGCGGAGGCGAGGGGGTTGCCGAAGCCGGATGGTATGCCGAGCCGGAGGGCGAGCGTCTCGTCGAAGGCGAGACGACGCTGGCATGGCTGAACGCGGACTGGAGGCCGGCCCGGCTCGAGCGGGAAGCGCCTGATGTATGGGAGCTGTTGAAGCAGGCATGTCCTTGACGCTCCTTCAGGGGCTGCATCGCTACGGAGGATGTTCGCGTCGCGGATACGGATGACCGCTCGGGCATCGGCGGAGAGCAAAGGAGATAACGTGGCAAGCTGCGCTCGCGCAAGCCTCGGCTTCGTGGCGGCAGCATGAACTTCAGTGGGAAGGAGATGCGAGCATGAACCCGATCATGATAGGCATACTTATCGTATTGACCTTAATTCCGGCCTTGGAGATATACGGCTTCCTCCTCGTCAGCGGCTGGATAGGAGGGTGGAACACCTTCCTCCTGATCCTTCTGACCAGTGTAATCGGCGCGATCATCGCGCGCTACGAGGCGGCTCAGGTATGGGGAGATGCCCAGAAGCAGCTTCAAGCGAGACAGGTTCCGGGGCGGGCGGTCATTGACGGGCTCTGTATATTGGCGGGCGGCGTGCTGCTGCTGACCCCCGGGTTTTTCACGGATATTGTGGGCTTCACGCTCGTGTTTCCGCTGACCCGGCCCCTATACAGGCATTACATGCTCAAATGGATTGAAAAGAAAATGAAGGACGGCAGCTTCATCTACTATCGGCGGTATTGATGAAGTCGGCCTGAGCAGACAACGACATGATGCGTGCATCATGTCGTTGTACCGTTTCGTGCAAATATCAGCGATGGTGTCCCCATCGGTCATGACAGGTAAGCACGTCTGAGCGCTTTATGAACTCTATCCCATAGCGTCAGGGGCAGGCAAGCACGTATGAGCACCTTATAAGCGATCTCCCATAGCGTCAGGACAAGTGAACGTGGAGCAGCGCCTTATATACGATATCCCACTCCGTCAGGGCGGATAGGTACGCAGCAGCGCCTTATAAGCGTTATCCCACTCTATCAGGACAGGTACGCACGAAGGGGAAGGGGCATTACGCCCTTATCCATCCAGTCTTCTTAGTTGGCAGGCTGCGGCCCCTGACTCCTTGGGATATTGGTTATAAGGCCTTCCCGATAGTACATTTCCATTCGACAAAGGCACCGCACAAGAACAAGCACACGAGCACCAAAACAAGCACTATCCCATGAACAAGCATTTAAACAAGCACTTAAATAAGAACTTGGACAAAAACATGAATTCGTACAAGAACCGCCAATTGCACCCGACACTCTCCATCACGCCAACCCCCGGCGCCGGCATGATAACGGGTTTTCCCGCCAGTTCATCTTTGTCCCAGCCCATAACAAGGTTCAGCCAACCGAGCTGGTAGGCGATGATTTCGGCGGAAGTTCGATCGACTTCCGGAACTCTGCAGTCCTTTTGGCTATCGTCAATTCCTTCGAACTCGCCATCCAGCAGCAGATATGCGGCATGGATAGTTCTTTTTTTGAGGTGTATTCGTAGCTTGCCATGGCGGCGCTCCTTTACAGGTTTTCTTTTTATTTTACAAGCTTGAACCTGACACCTCTATGTCATATTCCGACTGCTCCCCCCTGCAAAATTGATTCCTCTACCGCGATATCATGCGGCATGCGGCCACGGCTCTCTGAAACGCGAAGAACGAGGTTTTCTCTCCCTCTAGGCGATTGCTCGCCAATCTTGCCGCGGCCTCTCAATGCCTCCCGGCCATAATGTAGTTGCGCAAGTCCGTGAATATTCCAGCGCGGTGCAGCGCGGCGATGATGACGACGGCGACGGGCCCCGCGATCAGGCCGAGCACGCCGAGCAGCTTGAGACCGGCAAAGGTGGCCATAAGCATGATGAGCGGATCGAGCCCGAGGCTGGAGGCGAGTACTTTGGGCTCCATCACCTGGCGGGCGACGAGGACAATCGCATAGAGGACGGCAAGTCCAATGCCGAAGGAGGAATTGCCGATCGCGAAGCTGTATATGATCCAAGGCACCATGACAGCTCCGACGCCCAGGTAGGGGAGCAGATCGACGAGGCCGACGAGCAGCCCGATCGTGATCGCGTAGTCGACCCGGAGCAGAATAAGGCCGATCGTGACGAAGACCATCGTCATTGAGATGAGCAGGAACTGCGCCCGGCAGTAGCCGAACAGGGCCCCCTTCAGATCATGCCAGATGGTGCCGGCCGGCGTCCGGAGCGGCTCCTGCACCCAGGAGAGCACCACGCGCCGCCACCGCAGCCAATCCTTGCTGATGAAGAAGGCGGCAAGCAGGACGACGATCGCGATAGTCGCGACGTTGGGCAGGCTGGTCAGCAGCCGGACGATGCCGTCCAGGAAGAGCGTGATCAGATTCGTAATCGCGGTTGTTACGGTCTGTGCGGTATCGGCGAGATTGCGGTTGATCGAATCCTGGACATTCGGATTGTCCTTATAGATCGAGCTGATCAGGTGGATGAACTGCTGCACTTCCCCGCTGTCGAAAAAACGGACAAACAGCTCCCTCCATTGATTCAGTGTGTAATCCATCGTTAACGAGACCGTGTATATTTCCTTGACGATGCGCGTAATGACGGCGGCCGCTATCGTCATCATTCCGAGCAGGAACAGCAGCAGCGACACCGTGACGCTGAGCCAGCGGGGGAAGCGCAGCGATTCGCTCATCCAATCGACGATCGGATTCAGCAGGAGCGCGATCAGCCACGCGATTAAGAACGGGTACATCACAGGCAAGAGAACGTAGCAAGCGACGCAGACAAGGACGGATCCTCCCAGGACAAGGCTTCCTCTCCACAGCCGTTTCAACAGTATGTGATTCATTTTCCCGTCTCCTTTCCGGCTTGGGTGACCGGGATTCCTGCTTCCCGGATCCGAACGTGGGACAGACCTCTATATGTAATGCTATGCTAAAAATCACAATACTTTCATTTTTATTTTCACAAAAAGCATTTATAGACGTGATAAAGCATTTCTATCCACATTCTGTAATGAAACCGTTCACAGTTCCGACAAAATCCTTTATGATTTAAAGTAGAAAGAACCTGCCTATTTCCAAATAGTCAGGGAACATCAGGATTGGCAGAGAAAAGGGAAGCTGGGATTGATATAGGTTAGTAATGCAAAGGAGAGAGGACACATGACAGCGACGAAAGGTTTGGAAGGTATTGTTGCAGCGGAATCGTCGATCAGCTCGATTATCGACGGCGCGCTGACCTACCGCGGTTACAATATCGACGATTTGGCTGAATACGCAACCTTTGAAGAGGTCGTGTACTTGCTCTGGCATGGCAAGCTGCCGAACCGTGACGAATTATCTGCATTACAGAAGCAATTCGATGAGAATGCGGCAATTTCTCCTGCCGTCATCGATCAAATGAGATTGTACCCGTCGAACGCCAATACGATGGCTGTTCTCCGCTCCGCGATTTCCGCCCTGGCTCTGTATGACGAGTTGGCCGACGATATGAGCCGGGAGGCGAATATCGCCAAGGCGGTGAAGCTGCAGGCGAAGCTGCCTACCGTGGTCGCCGCTTATGCGCGGCTTCGCGCGGGCAAGGAGCCGGTGGCTCCGCAAGCCGGCCGTTCCATCGCATACAATTTCCTGTATATGCTGACCGGGGAAGAGCCGGAGGCAAGGGCAGTGAAGGCGATGGACAAAGCGCTCGTCCTTCACGCAGATCATGAGTTAAACGCTTCCACGTTCGCCGCTCGCGTCACGGTGGCGACGCTATCCGACATTTATGCCGGCGTCGTGTCGGCTATCGGAGCGTTGAAGGGACCTCTTCATGGCGGAGCCAACGAAGCCGTCATGAAGATGCTTGAAGAGATCGGTTCGCTCGACCGCGTTGAGGATTACATTCAAGATAAGCTCAATCGAAGAGAAAAGATCATGGGCTTCGGACATCGCGTCTACAAGAACGGAGATCCGCGGGCGAAGCATCTTCAGGCGAAGTCTCGCGAGCTTGGCAGCAAGAGCGGCAATCTTGAGCTGTATAACATGTCGGTGCGGATCGAAGAGATTGTGACCGGTCAGAAGGGGCTGAAGCCGAACGTCGATTTCTATTCGGCGTCGGTGTATACGCTGCTTGGCATTCCGCGCGATCTGTTTACTCCTATCTTCGCGGTAAGCCGGGTATCCGGATGGACGGCTCATATTTTGGAGCAGTACGAGAACAACCGGATTATCCGTCCGCGCGCCGAGTATACCGGACCGGCCGTCCAGCGCTACGTTCCGCTTGCGGATCGATAATCGCCGGACACGGGAAGGAGCAGCGCATAATCGAATTGGCTTGTGCTGCCAGACGGCGGGTTGCTACAATGGAGTTGTGGCTCCCGCCGATCGTATGGCAGATTGAGGCCGCATCGCGTGATGGTGCGGCAATTTACTTAAGGAGGAACGTCCATGGTTCAATTGGAAAAGTTCGAGTTACCTACTGAAGGCGAGAAAATTACAATTCAAGACGGCAAGCTGCAAGTGCCTAATCATCCGATTATCCCGTTCATCGAAGGCGACGGAACGGGCCGCGATATTTGGCGCGCGTCGAAGCGGGTGCTCGACGCCGCGGTCGAGAAGGCTTACAAGGGCGAGCGCAAGCTGGCTTGGTACGAGGTGTTCGCGGGCGAGAAGGCCTACAACACATACGGCGAATGGCTGCCGAATGACACGCTGACAGCGATTCGTGAATATATCGTCGCGATCAAGGGACCATTGACGACGCCAATCGGCGGCGGCATTCGTTCCCTGAACGTCGCGCTTCGCCAAGAGCTGGATCTGTACACCTGCTTGCGGCCTGTCCGCTATTTCAGCGGCGTCCCGTCTCCGGTCAAGCGTCCGGAACTGGTTGACATGGTCATTTTCCGCGAAAATACCGAGGATATTTATGCCGGCATCGAGTACGCTTCCGGATCGGAAGAAGTGAAGAAAGTGATCGCCTTCCTCCAGCAGGAGATGGGCGTGAAGAAGATCCGCTTCCCTGAGACTTCCGGCATCGGCATCAAGCCGGTCTCTTCCGAAGGTTCGAAGCGCCTCGTGCGCGCGGCGATCGAATACGCGATCACTCATAAGCGCAAGAGCGTGACGCTGGTTCACAAAGGCAACATTATGAAGTTCACGGAGGGCGCGTTCAAAAACTGGGGCTACGAAGTGGCCGAGCAGGAATTCCCTGAGCAGACGTTCACTTGGGGCCAATACGATCGCATCAAGGAAGCGGAAGGCGTAGACGCGGCGAACAAGGCCCAAGCCGAAGCGGAAGCTGCGGGCAAGATCATCGTCAAGGACGCCATCGCCGATATCGCGCTGCAGCAGGTGCTGACGCGTCCGAAGGATTTCGACGTCATCGCTACGCTGAACCTGAACGGCGACTACTTGTCCGACGCGTTGGCTGCGCAAGTTGGCGGCATCGGCATTGCGCCTGGCGCGAACATCAACTATGTGACCGGACATGCCATTTTCGAAGCGACGCACGGAACCGCGCCGAAGTACGCGGATCTCGATGTCGTCAATCCGGGCTCCGTTATTCTGTCCGGAGTCATGCTGCTGGAGCATCTCGGCTGGCAGGAAGCTGCTGACCTGATCTACAAGGGCATGGAGACGGCCATTAACAACAAGACCGTAACCTATGACTTTGCTCGTCTGATGGACGACGCAACGGAAGTGAAATGCTCGCAATTCGCTGATCATATCATTAACCATATGAAATAGGGGGTCGACGGAATGGCTATTCGGCGCAGCAAGATTACGGTTGTAGGTGCGGGATTCACGGGCGCCACCACTGCCTTGATGCTTGCCCAAAAGGAGCTTGGAGACGTTGTATTGGTGGATATCCCCCAACTCGAGAATCCAACCAAGGGAAAGGCGCTTGACATGCTGGAAGCAAGCCCGGTGCAAGGGTTCGACAGTCAGATTACAGGCACCTCCAACTATGAAGACACGAAGGATTCGGATATCGTCATCATTACGGCGGGCGTTGCGCGCAAGCCGGGCATGAGCCGCGACGATCTCGTCAACACGAATGCAGGCATCGTCAAGTCCGTCTGCGAAAATGTGAAAAAGTATTGCCCGAATGCTTACGTCATCATTTTGAGCAACCCGGTCGATGCAATGACCTACGCCGCATTCAAGGCGCTCGGCTTCCCGAAGAACCGCGTCATTGGCCAATCCGGCGTGCTCGACACGGCACGATACTGCACGTTCATCGCGCAGGAGTTGAACGTGTCGGTGGAAGATGTGCGCGGGGTCGTGCTGGGCGGACATGGCGACGACATGGTGCCGCTCGTTCGGTACACGAATGTGGGCGGCGTGCCGATCGAGAAGCTGATTCCGAAGGAGCGCATTGACGCGATCGTGCAGCGCACCCGCGTCGGCGGCGGCGAGATCGTGAACCTGCTTGGCAACGGCAGTGCCTACTATGCGCCGGCGGCTTCGCTGGTACAGATGACCGAAGCGATTGTGAAGGACAAGAAGCGCATTCTGCCGGTCATCGCTTACCTGGAAGGCGAATATGGCTACGACCAGCTGTTCATGGGCGTATTGGCCGTACTGGGCGGCGACGGCATCGAGAAAGTGATTGAGATTGACTTGACGCCGGAAGAGCGGGCGGCATTGGACAAATCGGCCGAATCCGTACGGAATGTTATCAAAGTTGTCGCGGGATAAATCGAAATTGTGACAAATATTATAGCGATATGCAGAAAGATGGCCCGAAAATGGCCATCTTTCTTTGTATTCAGAGGGTGAGTCTAGTATAATAGGAACCAATATTACATACTTAACATGACTATGGAGGGAATGTTCCTTATGACCACGGCTCTTTTACTCTTGCATATCCTTGGGGCGGTCGCCATGGGGATATATGCGGTCATTCCGTTTGTCGTTAATAAGCTGAAGCTCGTATCGGCACCGGGACAGGAGGGGCTGCTGCTTGGCGTACATTCCGCGAACCGGATAGCCCAGTACGCGCTGATCGCGCAATTTTTGACCGGAGGCTACTTGATTAGTAAAGGCAGCTATTCCTTGTTGTGGATTATTTTGACGATGGTGGTGTTCCTCGCCATTGCCGCGCTGGGCGGAATTATGGGCAAGCAGATCAAGGTTGCGCTGCAATCGGCGAAGGCCGGCCAGAGCAATACGGCAGCGATTGACAAGACGCAGATGTTTGCCACGCTCGTCTTCATCCTATTTATCATCATGGTTATTTTGATGGTCTACCGTTATATTTAAACCCGGTCGGGGCAGGGAAGGCCGTCCTGTATGTCATGCTGCATGACGTACGGGACGGCCTTTTTTTCTGGCCGAATGCTTTATTTTTTCAATACCATGTCGCGGACCATTTCAAGCGCTTTTTCTTTGCCGAGCGGGAAGGTGCCCAACGACCATGTCGGATTGTCCAGCATATAGACGTGGCCGTTTTTGGCTGCCTTCAGCTTGCCCCAGAGCTCGGATTTTTGCATGTCATCCAGCTTTTTTTGGGCCACGGCCAAATTGTTTCCGTACAGTCCCAAGAAAATATAGTCCGGATCGAACTTGAACAGATTTTCAAGAGAAACAATTTCCACGCTTGACTCCGTCGGGGCTCCTTCAGCCATCGGCAGCTTCAAGTCAGAGAACAAGACATCGCCGAGCAAAGCTTTTCCGTAAATCCGGTATTGCGACGCATTCGTCACGTACAGGGCAAATGTCGCATCTCCGGTGACGGCTTTAATTTCATCGCCGATTTTCTTGGCTTTCTCTTCATATTGGGCAAGCCATTCATTCATTTCCTTTTCTTTGCCCAAGATGCCGGCCATCTCGGGGAAGCGTTCGCGCCACGTGTAAAATTCGCCTTCCAACTGGACTGTCGGCGCAATTTGCGTGAGCTGATCATACAGCTTCTCCGTGCGGCCGCTCGTAATAATCAAATCCGGATTCAGCGCCATCACGTCTTCCACCTTCACGGATCCGGCATCCACCAAGGTTACCCCTTCCAGCTTGTCCTTCAAGTAATCGGGCAGATCCGGGCCGGCTGATGACATAATCGGCTTGATGCCCATAATCAGTAATTCTTCCGTTGCATAGGCAAGGTCGACAACGCGTTGAGGGTTCACCGGAATTTTCACTTCGCCGCGTGACGTCTTGACCACCTTGAAGCCGTCTTCTTGCGTGGACTCCATTTTTTGATCCTCTCTTTTTTCCCCCTCTGCTGCCTTCTCATTTTGTAGAGCTGCGCTCTCTTGGCTGCCTGTTGCCTGGGCGCCTTCCTTTTGGCCGCATCCTGTAAACATAAGTGCCAACACGAATACCAATGTTAGGCTCATCAATCGCTTCATCATTTCGCATTTCCTCATTTCTTCTCTATTTTTATTTCGTGGCCCCATTTTGCCGTTCCATGATGATGATCTTGCTATTTTCCAAGGCATCGCCTCCTTTGGCATGTATGGCAATCTCGCAAGCGTAATAGCGGTTGTTCCTATTCCTAAGCTCCCTGGCGATACTGAATATCGGCCAGAGGTTTATGACCTATGTTTTGGTCTTCATTAAAAGGTAAAGAAAGTAGGGCGCACCCAGCATGGAGATAACAATGCCGACCGGAATCTCGGTCCGGCTCAGCACATTGCGCGACAATCCTTGCAGGATGACGCCCGATACCGCCAGTCCGCACCCGATGAGCAGCGCGATGACCATGCGCGGCATCCGGAACTGGAACAGCAGTGTCTCCTGCTGCTGGGTTCCGCCGCCGAACAGCGTCTTCAATACGTCAAGCGGAGACAACGGGATCGAGCCTGAATTCAGGCTGATTAGAAAGACCGCAATAATCATCGCGGCCAGCAGCCCCAGCAAGAGGGAAGCTCGTCCATGCGAGGTCATCCGGAATGACCGCATCATAGGCTCCTCCCTTCTTTGCGCGCCAGATAGAAGAAGAACGGGACGCCAATGACGGCGGTAACCGCCCTTCAGAATACGGGTATTATATTAGAACGCTGCAAAAATGGGCTGGTGACTTCCATGCTTCCGGTAAGAACGGATTTGAAAGAGATATGGCTGTTGTGACAGGCAAAAAGAGCGCATTCCGGGGGAATGGCGCTCTCTTTGTTGTCCTTGCGAAGCTGCGCTGCTTATTTAGGTGCCGGGGGCGCGGCCGGGAAGAAGGAGCCGGTCATAATATACCGCCAGACATCGCGGAATACATGAGCCCGCTGCAGCGCCGTCAGTATGACAAGGGCGATGATGCCGACGAAAATGCCGATTACCCCGAACAGATGAAGTCCCGCGAACAAAAAGATAAGCAGCATGAGCGGGTTCAATCCGATGCTGGAGCCGTACACTTTCGGTTCCAGGGCGTGCCGCGTGACGAGGATAATCGGCCACAGCACCAGAAGACCGGTACCCAGGAACAGGTCGCCTTCGAAGAAGGAGAACACCGCCCATGGGACGACAATGGCAGGGATGCCGATGAGCGGAATCAGATCGACGATGCCGCCGATAATGGCGATCGTGAAGGCGTACTCGACGCCAAGAACAAGGAGCCCGAGGAAAAAGACGAGTGCGGTAATGCTGGATAAAATAATGTGGCCCTTCACATATCCGAAAATGGCATGCTGCAGATCGCCCATGACGACGCCAAGGGAGGCGCGCACCCGTTCGGGCACCATCTGCTTGCTCGCCGCCGCCAGCGAATTCCACTGCCGGCTGATCAGATAGGTAGCGACCATAATAATGACTGTGATGACCGCCAGCTTGGGCAGGAACAGCACGGTCGCTTTAATAAAGTTGAATAAATAGGCGACGAGGGCCGAGCCGGTTGTCGCGATGGTGCTCGTATATTTCGAAAGGGACGATTGCAGGTCGATCGATGTCAGCGTAGCATTCAGATCGGTCAGAAGCGCTTGGAATTCAGGAGAATGATAGTAGTCATTCAGCCAATCCTTCCACTCTGCAATCTGCTCCTGCACGAGACCGACGATATGCCAGGACTCCGACACGATTTTGGTCGTGAAGACGAAGATCGCGAACGCGATAATCGATCCGAACAGCAGAATGGAGGAGGCTACGGCGGTCCAGCGCGGGAACCTCCATCTTTGCTCCAAAAACCGCACGAGCGGGTTCATCATATAGGCCAGCAGCCAGGCGATCAAGAACGGGTAAATAATCGGGAAGCCATAATAGAATAGCAGGATAGTCCCGACCGTTACGATGGTTACCCATAGGCCGCGAAAAATGCGATGAACCAGTGTGACATTGAATAATGGCATGATGTTCTTCCTTTCTTCCTATCCAACGGCGACAATGTTCGCTGTATTTTTACCTTAATTTTAACAGACCGCGGGATGATTTCCAAAACCATAACATTCCGTGGGATAGGAAGAAGGAACTACTGAAGCCTAGCTGTCGGACAGCGACATTTCGTCCAGCGTCATGTCGAAGCTTGGCGCGAGATGGGTAAGGAGATAGTCGACTTCCTCCAGACCGAGCGCCCGCAATTTGTGTTCAGTCTGCCGGCGGGCTACATCGAATTCCCGGTTGCCCGCCGCCGCTTCGCTTCCGCATTTGAAGTAGGCGTCGAGCAGATCGGCAGCCTTCACATAGCGCTTCAGATCCTCATCGAGCGTCTGATCGATGAGCGGCGCATAGGTCGGCTGCAGCTCGGCCGGAATCATGCCGATAAGCCGCTCGGCAGCCAATTGCTCGATCTCGCGGAAATTGGCCAGAATGCGGGTATTGTGATGCTTGACCGGCGTCGGAATATCGCCCGTGAACACTTCCGTCGCGTCGTGGAACAGCGCCATCATGACGGCACGGCCCGTATCCAGCGCTTTGCCGTACACCTCATTCCCGATCGTGCACAGCATATGGGTCGTCATCGCCACGTGGAAGCTGTGCTCGGCCACATTTTCCTTCGTTGTATTGCGCATCAGGCTCCAGCGCTCGATATGCTTCAAGCGATACATGTAGGCAAAAAAATGATGTCCGCGCGGGCCCTCGGCTTGCGCCTCGTCCTTGGTTGGATCCATAGGTTCTCATCCTTTCCGGCATCGCGTCGAGCTCCGCATAACTTCGTCCGGAAGTCTTCGACAGACGCTTCTATTATGCTATTATATTACTATAGGAAGCGGATTCACGCCGCATGCGGCATGTCGAATCGGCCGAAGCAGAGAAGATAGAGAGGAACCCGACATACAGCCAGATCATTGCAGAGAGACAGCGGGATATTCGAAGAGAGGGGCTTGGGTTTGCTTATGAAATCGTTTTTGCAGAGCGTATATGATTTGATCGTGGAGACATCAACCAATCTGCCCGGCGATGTGCGCAAGGCGATCCGGGAAGCGCAAGCGCGCGAGGACGCCGCCACGCGCGCCGGACTGTCTCTGGGCACGATCGCCCGCAATATTGCGATGGCGGAGACGAAGGTATCCCCCATCTGCCAGGATACCGGCATGCCGACGTTCATCGTGCATACTCCGGTAGGAGCGAATCAGATCGTCATGAAGCGGGACATTGAGGAGGCGGTGAGCCGCGCGACGAGGGAAGGCAAGCTCCGCACCAATTCCGTCGATTCGCTGACGGGCGCGAACAGCGGAGACAACCTCGGCCCGGGAACCCCGGTCATCCACTTCGAGCAGTGGGAGCGCGATGATATCGAGGTGCGCCTTATCTTGAAAGGCGGAGGCTGCGAGAACAAGAACATCCAGTACAGCCTGCCGGCGGAGCTGGAGGGCTTGGGCAAGGCGGGCCGCGATCTCGACGGCATCCGCAAGTGCATCCTGCATGCGGTCTATCAGGCGCAGGGGCAGGGCTGCAGCGCAGGCTTCATCGGTGTCGGCATCGGCGGCGATCGGACGACGGGCTACGAGCTGGCGAAGCAGCAGTTGTTCCGCCGCGTCGATGATACGAATCCGATCGACGAGCTGCGTCAATTGGAAGAATATATTATGGACAAGGCGAATCGGTTGGGCATCGGCACGATGGGCTTCGGCGGCGAGGTCACGCTGCTTGGCTGCAAGATTGGAGTCATGAATCGGCTCCCGGCCAGCTTCTTCGTATCGGTCGCTTACAACTGCTGGGCCTACCGGCGCCAGGGTGTCCTGCTCGACAGCGCGAGCGGAGAGATTAAGGAATGGGTGTACGAGCGCGGCAGCGAGCTTCCGATGGACAGCGCGGCCGATGAGGCGGCAGGAGCGGCGGAAGAAGCGGGAGCGAAGAGCGAGAGCCGCCGCATTGTGCTGAACACGCCGATCTCCGAGGAGCAGATTCGTTCCTTGAAGGTGGGGGACGTCGTTGTGATCAACGGGGAGATGCATACGGGGCGCGACGCGCTGCACAAATATTTGATGGACCACGATGCGCCGGTCGATCTGAACGGGGCGGTCATCTATCATTGCGGCCCGGTTATGCTGAAGGATGAGGAAGGCTGGCATGTCAAGGCGGCCGGACCGACGACGAGCATCCGCGAGGAGCCGTACCAGGGCGATATCATTAAGAAATTCGGGATTCGCGCCGTCATCGGCAAAGGCGGCATGGGAGCGAAGACGCTGGCCGCGCTGCAGGAGCATGGCGCCGTCTATTTGAATGCGATTGGCGGGGCGGCTCAATATTATGCGGAATGCATGAAGCAAGTGAAAGGTGTCGATTTTCTCGAATTCGGCATTCCGGAAGCGATGTGGCATCTCGAGGTGGAAGGGTTCGCGGCGATCGTCACGATGGATGCGCACGGCAACAGCCTGCATGCCGACGTCGACCGCAGCTCGTTCGAGAAGCTTGCCCAGTTCAAGGACCCTGTCTTTGTATAAGCAATTATTCTTACATCCCTGGTCGCGGACCGGGGATTTGTTTGTTTAGCGTCATTGCGGGCGGAAGCAGGGTGCGTTTCGCGAGAAGTGTATTTTGGCGCCGAGTCTGCTCTGCTATCGGGCGGCGGAATGATAATGTTCACCGGAAGGGAAGAATAGCCGAGAGCGCGCTGCCTTTCGGGGCGAAGGTTTACCAAACCTTTACATAAGACGGTCTAGCCAAACGGCGCAGCGGTCGGTAGGATGGAACATAGACCTACAACCTCGAGAATGAAGTGGAGAGATGCGCATGTCGCGGTTTCGCACGCGTTTGACTTTGATTTTTGTGCTGGTGATCGGGATATCCGTGACGGCAGCCGGCATTTATATGGCGTCCACCTTCAAGCACAATCATATCCGTCAATTAGAGCAGAATATGTCCCGGGAAATCATGCTTATCGAGCAGACGCTCGCCTGGATTAAGCCGGGCAGCCTGGACGACATGATTGCTTATTACAGCGGCTGGGCGCGCAAGCTTCATGACAGCGCGGACGCGCGCGTTACCTTTATTCTGGCTGACGGCACGGTCGTCGGCGATACGGATCATAAGGCTGCCGAGATGGACAATCACCTGTCGCGGGAGGAGATTGTGAAGGCGGGGCAGGAAGGAATTGGCTCGAATATCCGTTACAGCGAGACGCTGGGCCAAAATATGCTCTATGTCGCCAGTCCCGTTCATACGGCCAATTTCGACGGGTATATCCGTCTGGCGATGAGTCTGGAGCATGTCGAGAGCAGCGTCAGGGCGCTGTGGGCGTATTTGGCGCTTGGCCTGGCGGGGTTATTCGTTATCGCCGGCATCGTCAGCTACCGGATTGCCTTCAATCTGACCCGTCCGATCGAGAACATGACCCGCGTCGCGATGCGCATCGCCCAGATGGACTACAAGGCGAGAGCCCAGGCTGCGGGGAAGGACGAGATCGGGCAGTTAGGGACGGCCATCAATGCGATGGCGGAAAGCCTCCAGGTGCAGATGTCGCAAATCCGCGAGAACGAGAGCCGGCTGCAGACGGTCATGGAGCATATGATTAATGCGATCGTGATGGTCGATGCGGAAGGCAAGGTGGCGCTCCTGAACCGGAAGGCCGAACAGATTCTCGGCATTCGCAGCCGGGAATGGCTCGGGCGCCCGTTCAGCGAAGTGAGAGCGCCTTATGAGATGCAGCAGATGATGGACGAAGTCGAGGAGAAGAAGCTGCTGCGCCATGAGGAGTTGACGATTTACTATCCGGAGGAGCGCCTGCTGGATGTGACGGTCGTCCCGGTGTATTTCACCGATCAGGAATGGGCGGGTATTCTGCTGGTGATGCAGGACGTCTCGGAGATTCGGCGGCTGGAACGGATGCGGACCGAATTCGTGGCCAATGTGTCCCATGAGCTTAAGACGCCGATCGCCGCGGTCAAGGGCTTCGCCGAGACGCTGCTGAACGGAGCGATGCATGATCCGGAGACTGCGAAGTCCTTCCTGCACATTATTCAGGAGGAGAGCGAGCGCCTGAATCGGCTGATCGGCGACATTCTCGAATTGTCGAAGATCGAAGCGAAGCGGGCGGTCCTGCAATTTTCGCCGGTGGAGCTCGGGACCTTTCTGGAGCAGACGGTGGAGATGCTGCGCAAGGAGGCGGCAAGCAAGCGTATCGAGGTCCGCTTGGATACCGAGCCGGACCTGTATGTCGAGGCGGATGAGGACCGGCTGCGCCAGATTATGCTCAATCTGCTGTCCAACGCGATTAATTATACGCCGGAGGGCGGACAGGTGAAGATAGGGGCTGTGGCGCTGCATGACCCGGATCAGGAGGAACGGATCCGGCTGACGATCGCCGATACGGGCATCGGCATTCCGAAGAAGGATCTGCCGCGGATCTTCGAGCGTTTCTACCGGGTAGACAAGGCTCGCTCCCGCGTATCGGGCGGAACCGGGCTGGGGCTGTCGATCGTGAAGCATCTCGTCGATGCGCATGGCGGAACGATACGGGTGGAGAGCGAGTTGGGCGTTGGCACGACGTTCACAATCGAGCTTCCCGTGCTTCAGGAGTGGTCGCCGGGCGGGACAGAGCAATAAGCGCGGGCCATAACCTTGTCAAGCCCGCCGTACCGGCGGGCCGCCATGAAAAAAACGTCGCAGCGGCAAGGGGAAGTGTGTTACGATAGGGTTGCGAGTATAAGCGTGAATCGGTATAGGCACAAGGGATAGGAATTGACTTTCGGAGGATAATCATGTCTGAACGAAAAGTATTAGTCATCGAGGACGAACCGACATTGGCGCGGTTATTGTCATATAATCTGACCTTGGAAGGGTACGATACCACGGTGATCGATCACGGCTCCCAAGGGCTGCAGGTGGCGCTGCACCGCAAGTTCGATCTTATCATACTGGATATTATGCTGCCGGGGATGAACGGCTTCGAGGTGCTGTCCAAGCTGAGACAAGCCGGCGTCCGCACGCCCGTCATCATTTTGACGGCGCGCAATGCGGAGGAAGAAGTCGTGCAGGGCTTGAAATGCGGGGCGGACGACTACATTACGAAGCCGTTCGGCGTCGCTGAGCTGCTGGCGCGCGTCGGCGCCGTGCTGCGCCGCGCATCGAGCGACGAGCCGGCCGAGACGGAGGAAGCGGACGACAAAGTCATTACGATCGGCGATCTGCGCATTTATCCGGAGAAGTATGAAGTGACGCTGCATGATGAACTGATCCCGCTGCGGCCGAAGGAGTTCGAAGTATTGCTCTATCTCGTCCAGCGTCCGGGCATGGTCATTACCCGCGACGACCTGATGAACGCAGTATGGGGCTTCGATTACATCGGCGGACAGCGGACGGTCGATGTCCATGTCAGCTCGCTGCGGAAGAAGCTGGAGATGAACCAGCGCTCCGTCCAGATTGATTCGATTCGGGGCGTCGGCTATAAATTAGTCCATCATAAGAAGACGCAGCAATAAAAAACAGATTTAGAAGAAATGAAAAATTTCTTCTAAATCTGAGAATTAGACGTTCAAGCTGGAAAAAATCAGTTTTCCAATAAATTATCGAATGCAGCTTGCAGACGTTGGATCAATTTATGTAACACGGTGTCCATATCTTGCTCTTTCATGGAAGAGGGAATTCATCCCTTCGCTGCCGCCGTCCTTGACTCACTTTTTGCGATTCCTCACTGTTTATCATTAGGATCAACTTCCAAGCCACTTCATGATATCGAGTCGTTTTTGATATCGCGTATATATTCCTTTCAAATGAAAGAAATCCCCGTAGTTCATCCATGAGCGATGCCTTGCTTCCGTCATGCCGCTTTTCGTGTTACTCCCTGACGATAACCTCTCCACGTTTTATTGTTTTGCGAAGGCTTTAATCCGCTCCTGTTGAATGGCCAAGCTTTTCCCGCTTTCCCCATTTAGGGTGCTGCTATATGACAATGCCTATGTTATCTCGCATGAACACGGGTTCCTCGATGAACGAACATCGTGCCGCCGCCCGGGAGTACGACGATTTGGTTCATGACGCACCGGCGATTGATCCGCAGACTCCGATCGAGGAGGTGGAGCGAATCTTCCTGTCCGATTCCTCGCTGCGCTGTCTTATTGTCGTGGACGGGACGAGGCAGCCGACCGGGATGGTGATGCGCGAACGGTTCCATGAGGGGATGTATGACAGCCTCATTTTGACACACGGAGGGCAGTATGCCGGCGTCCTGTCCGCGAAGCAGCTGTCAGAGCTCTCCAGCCGCGTGCGCCGCAATGCGGATCGCAAGCTGGCCATGTGACGAAGGCGGGTACCGGCCAGATCGAGGAGACGCTGGGCCAGATGATTCAAGCCTTGAATCAGGCGGTACATACGGGGGAGCGCACCCGGGAACAGGTTGGAATGACCGCAACGGGGGTGGAGGCGGCATGCGGGCGATTCGAGCAGCTGCTGCAGGCTATCGCGCATAATCAGGAGCGGCCGGCGCAGATTGACGCCTGCGCGCAGCGCGTGGAGCAGCGGGCGCAAGCAGCGCATGCGGAATTGAAGCGAATGGCGGAACGGGATTGAAGGCAGAACCCTGTGAAAAAACGTCGCTGGAACACGGGGAACTATGTTACGATAGGGTTCCGAGTGTACGGGAGAACCGGTTGAGGCCCGGAGAGGTTGTAAATTGACTTTCGGAGGATAATTCATTCTGAACGAAAAGTTGCACTCATTGAAGACGAGCTGTTATATAATCTGACCTTGGAAGGCAGATTCGATAGGCTGGACGAAATCGCTGAAGGTGAATCATGATGGAAAAGGATATTAGTCGTAAAATCAAATTGTTGAAGATTCTTGCTGAGGAAAAGAAGTGGTTTACTCTCTCTGAACTTGAACAAAAACTAGAGTGTTCCAGTAAAACAATTCGAAAGGATATATCAGTTCTCAATGATTTATTGCCGCAAAACGCTTCTATCTATTCGAAAAAGGGAAAAGGGATCAAATTGGCCATACCCCAAGATCAGACCATATGCGAAGTCATATCCAGGTTATCTAAAAAATCCCTGACTTTTTTAGCTCTTCAGAAGTTTTTGGAAGGAACAGCGCCTACCATTACCTCTTTGTCCGAAAAATTATATCTTCCTGTCTCTTCAACGAATATGGTCCTAAAAAGGGTTAGTAAATATATTGAAAAATTTGGTTTATCACTTGAGAAAAAACCTTTAGGAATCACAGGGGATGAGTTCCAAATCATCTTAATGTTTTCTGAACGCTATTTGGAGGCTTTTACGGAGGAAGAATGGCCGTTTAAAGAATATAGGAAAGAAGTGCTTCTAGGTTATATTTCTTATATTGAGAAAAAATTAGGTATTATATTTTTTACGAACGACAGAAAAAGATTCGTTTTTATTATGGCCATTCTTTTTATCCGCAGGAAGCGAGGGCATAGGGTAAAATTTAACGAATGTATAATGAAAAATACAATTGAGACCCCGTATTATAAAGAAATATTTGAAAGGGGCACAGATGAAAAAAGGGATGCCATTCATTTTTTGACGATTGAGGAGAAAGTATTATTAGTAATCATCGTAAAATTATCCAGATACATAAGCGTAAATCAAGCTAACTTAAGGCGGGAAGAACTGAAACTGTATAAGGAGGGAAAAATACAAGCTTATGCTTATATGAGTGAATTTATTCATATATTGGAAAAAGAAGTAAAGGTTGATTTAGCAAGCGACGAAGATTTTGTGTATGGTATGGTTGATTACTGTAGACATACCTTTTATAAATTAATGTTTCTCCCGAAAATAATGATGCCGGAAAAGGAGACTTGCAAGTATATAAAGAAGACTTACAAAAAAACATTTCTGTCAGTGAAAAAAGCATATAACGAATGGGCGAAGAAACTGGAAATCTTAGATTTGCCTGATGAAGAAGCCGCAAAAGTAACGATGCGGATAGCGGCAACCGGGCGGTTACAAAATATGAACAAGAAAAAAGTGCTGCTAGTTACAGGGGAAGAGAAAAGCTGGGAAATATATATGAAGAGCTGGATTAATAAAAAGTTCGACGGAAAACTAGAGATTATAGGCGAAGTGGATAGAAAAATGATTGAAGGCGACATAAAAAGCATGGACATTGACTTTATTATTACTACAATACCGCTTAATATTAATTTTCATTCCATTGTTCATGTATCCCCTATCCTGCAAGAACGTGATTTTAATGAAATTGAAATATTTGTCAATCAATACGGATAAACCGGTCTTTTTATCCTTGCAGGGCTCCGGTTCGTCACGCTGACGGGCACTTTGATAGAAAAAGACGCTTCCATCCCCCTTTGGCGCGGGGGTGGAGGCGTCTTGACATATGCGGCCTCATCAAAAGCGTAATCCCGAATATAGAATCAGTTTCGTCTTAGAGTCAGTGCTTGTTATAACGTACTCTTTTTTTTCTAAATAAACTTTGCACTTCTTGTCATTGATTTCCCAATCCTTTATCAAAAAGGTTTTCTTTTTTTCTAAAAAAAACTTGCATTTTTTAATATCTATTTCCCAGTCGTTTATGATAATTTTTCCTAACTGGAAGTACAGGTTGACCACTTTATGGGACCGCGTGCTTAAAAACTCACTTTCTAAAATCACTCTAATATTTTCCCTATTTGAAATTTCTGATCTAAAATCTTGAATCGTAACTTCTTCCATAATCTCACCTAAATTCATTATAAAAAATACAGTGCTGCCCCGGTAAAATTGATTTTCATCCTAAAAATGAATTTACAAATCAACAATATTGGGAATTTCTATGACACTATAACATACTGCAGAAAAATGTGACTTACTGCTTTTTTCTCTTATTAAGGGGATTTTTTTGCTTACTCCTCGGGATTAGCACATGGTCTCTCGTTTATATGTTCATTTTTCCAACCGTCGCCACGAAGCATGTCGAGCTGAGTCATGCCTTTCAGGCAGCGGTATGGCGGATCCGTTGGAAGACGTTGCTGAACTGTTTTATCTGCGTCCGCTCGTACCAGCCTTTGAATTTTTACACTCCGTTAACATACTTCCAAATCAGGCTTAACAAACAAGCTGTAAGATTCAGATTGTAAGGCAGCAAGCGAACTTATCGGAAAATGAGAGATCCAATTCAAAGGAGTGAATTCACTTGAAAAAGTGGGGCAAACAAATCATGCTGCTGACTGTGGTAGCAGTCATGGCATTCGCGCTGGCGGCATGCGGCGGCAAAAAAGAAGATACCTCGAACGCAGCCGGCAATACGGGAACAGAATCAACGCAGACGAACAACGCTAACAATACGGAATATCAAGGCAGCGAGGACAAATTGTCCGGCACGATCGAAATCGACGGTTCCAGCACGGTCTATCCGATGACCGAGGCGATTGCGGAAGAATTCGGCAAGGAGCATGGCGATGTCCGCGTCTCCGTAGGAACGTCCGGCACCGGCGGCGGCTTCAAGCGGTTCATTGCCGGCGAGACGGCCATCAGCAACGCATCCCGTCCAATCAAGGACAAGGAAGCGGAAGACGCGAAGGCGAACGGCATCGAGTATTTGGAATTGACGGTTGCTTATGACGGCTTGTCCATCGTCGTGAACAAAGACAATACTTGGGTCGACAAAATTACGATCGACGAGCTGAAAAAAATCTATGAGCCGAACTCCAAGGTGAAAACGTGGTCCGATGTGCGGGAAGGCTGGCCGAACGAGGAGATCAAAATCTACTCTCCGGGGGCCGACCATGGAACATTCGACTATTTCACGGAAGAGGTTAACGGCAAGGCGCAAGAAAGCCGCAACGACGGCCAGATTACGTTCAGCGCGGATACGAACGCTATCGTGCAAGGCGTAGCCGGAGACAAAAATGCGCTTGGCTACTTCGGATACTCCTTCTTCGAGGAAAATCAAGACAAACTGAAGCTCGTTCCTGTCGATAACGGAACGGCGACGGTCGCTCCTACGCTGGAGACGATTAAAGACGGAAGCTACTCGCCACTGTCCCGTCCGCTCCTTATTTACGTAAGCAAGAAGCAGTTGGAAAAGCCGGAAGTGAAGGCTTACGTCGAGTACTACCTGCAGACGGCAGGCAGCATCGCCGAAGAAGTCGGCTATGTGCCGCTGCCGCAAGAGAAATATGACGAGCAGTTGAACCAGTTGAAGTAATCGCCGGAATTCGGACGCAGCAGTCATACACGATGATGAACGTGTGATGTCTCTTCTCCTTATGAATTAGGGACATCACATTTTCATAGCGTGATTGTTAACGAATTGTAAATGAAGCTAAAAGTGAGGTTAAGCATATGCAGGCGAATGTCCCGCAACAAGAAGCGAAGCTGACGTTCCGTAACCGCAGAATGCATTTGTCGGACAAAATCGTGCCGGTGCTGCTGTTCTTGTGCGCGGCCGTCTCGGTTCTGACGACGATAGGCATCGTCTATACGTTATTCTCGGAGACGTGGAACTTTTTCTCCCGCGTCAACATCGCCGACTTCCTGTTCGGCACCCGATGGAGCCCGCTCATTCAGCCGAAGGAGTTCGGCATTCTGCCGCTTATCGGCGGGACGCTGCTGGTTACGCTCATCGCTTGTCTGGTCGCTATCCCGATCGGGCTGGCGAGCGCCATCTATCTGAGCGAATACGCGCCGGATCGCGTCCGCAAGATCGTCAAGCCGGTTCTGGAAGTGCTGGCTGGCGTGCCAACCATTGTATACGGCTATTTCGCCCTGACCTTCGTCACGCCGATCATTCGGGAGATCTTCCCGAGCACAGGCGTGTTCAATGCGCTCAGCGCCGGAATCGTCGTCGGCATCATGATTATTCCGATGGTCTCCTCCTTGAGCGAGGACGCGATGACGGCAGTGCCGCGCAGCCTGCGCCACGGGGCTTACGCCCTCGGGGCCACTCGCTTCGAGGTGGCGCTCAAGATTGTCGTGCCGGCCGCTTTGTCCGGCATCGTCTCCTCCGCCGTGCTGGCCTTCTCGCGGGCGATCGGCGAGACGATGATCGTGACGGTAGCCGCAGGGGCGACCCCGCAGTTGACGTTCAATCCGCTGGAGAGCATTCAGACGATGACCGCGTATATCGTGCAGGTCAGCCTCGGCGACACGCCGCATGGATCGATTGAGTACGGCACGATTTTCGCCGTCGGCATGACGCTGTTCATCATTACGTTTCTGCTTAATATATTGGCGCTTTGGGTTGCACGCCGGTTTAGGGAGGAATATTGACAGATGGCGATGTTACAAGACGCGAACCGCAAGCAGATTAGCACCCGGCGGAAAATCGATTTTTGCCTTCACATTCTTTTTGTTACCGCTACATTGATTGGGATCGCCGCGCTGATGGCGCTGCTCGTGAACATTATGATGGACGGCTTGTCCCGGCTCAATATCGATTTGTTCACGAACTACCCGTCCCGCCGGCCTGCCGCCGCCGGGATGAAGTCGGCGATTGTCGGTTCGATTTATATGGTGCTCATCATGGCGCCCATCTCCTTCATCCTTGGCGTGGGGGCGGCCATTTATTTGGAGGAATACGCGAAAAAGAACGCTCTTACCCGGTTCATCCAATTGAATATCAGCACATTGGCGGGGGTTCCGTCGATCGTGTACGGAATTCTCGGGCTCACGATTTTCGTGCGCGGCATGGCGCTGGACCGCAGCCTGCTCTCCGGATCGCTCACGATGACCTTGCTCGTGCTGCCGATTATTATCGTATCCGCCCAAGAGGCGATTCGCGCGGTTCCGAAGACGCGGCGCGACGCTTCGTTCGCGCTCGGCGCGACCAAATGGCAGACGGTCTCCCGCTCGGTCATGCCATCGGCTATCTCCGGAATACTGACCGGGGTTATCCTGGCCTTGTCCCGGGCAATCGGCGAGACTGCGCCGCTCGTGATGATCGGCGCCCTGACATTCGTCGCCTTTCTTCCGAACAGCATTATGGATCAGTTCACCGTTATGCCGATCCAGATTTTCAACTGGGTATCGCGGCCGCAGCTGGCGTTCCATGAGTTGGCCGCAGCGGGCATCATCGTGCTGCTGGCGCTGCTCATCGTGATGAACCTGTCAGCCGTGCTGCTCCGCAACAAATATCAGAATAACAGATAAGGAGACGATCGTATGACGACGGCGGCGATAACGACGAATCCGGGAACCGTGACGGATTTGAAACCTATCATTAACATAGACAGCCTGAATTTGTATTACGGCACCTACCACGCGCTCAAGAACGTGTCGATGACGATTCCCGAGAAGGCGGTCACCGCGTTCATCGGCCCTTCCGGCTGCGGCAAGTCGACGCTGCTCCGGACGCTGAACCGGATGAACGACATGATTCCAGGCACGCGCATCGAGGGGCGGGTAGAGATTGCCGGAACCAATATTTACAGCAATGAAGTCGATGTGGAGACGCTGCGCAAAAAAGTGGGCATGGTCTTTCAGCAGCCGAACCCTTTTCCGAAATCGATCTATGATAATATTGCTTATGGACCGCGGCTCCATGGCATTCGCAACAAGGCGAAGCTCGATGAGATCGTCGAGCAGAGTCTCCGTTCCGCCGTGCTGTGGGATGAAGTGAAGGATTATTTGAAACGCTCGGCATTCAGTCTGTCCGGGGGGCAGCAGCAGCGCCTCTGCATCGCGCGCGCGTTGGCGGTGAACCCCGAGATTCTGCTGATGGATGAAGCGACATCCGCGCTGGATCCGATTTCGACGCTGAAGATCGAAGAGCTGGTACAGGAACTGAAGCATCAATATACGATTGTCATGGTTACGCACAATATGCACCAAGCCGCCCGCGTGTCGGATCAGACCGTCTTTTTCCTCAATGGGGAAGTGGTAGAGTTCGATCAGACGGAGACGCTGTTCTCCAATCCGAGCGACAAGCGGACGGAAGATTATATTACGGGACGCTTCGGCTAAAAAGGAGAGGAAACCAGGATGATTAAGCGCAGGGAATTCGATCTGGGGTTGGATGAGCTCAGCCGCCTGCTCGAACAAATGGGCAGCCATGTGGAGCGCGCGTTGTTCGAATCGATAGAATCGTTGAAGACGATGGACGCGGAGCGCGCCCGGGCAATCATTAACGAGGATCCGACTCTGAACCGGATGGAGGATAATATTATCGAACTGGGCTCGAAGCTGATTTTGACGCAGCAGCCGGTCGCCAAAGATTTGCGGCGCATCCTTGTCGCCTTCCGCATCTCTAGCGATCTGGAGCGGATGGGCGATCTGTCGATCGACATCGCCAAGGTCGTGCTGCGGATAGAAGGCCAGACGCTGATGAAGCCGCTTATCGACCTTCCGCGCATGGCCGAGATTGTCCAGCAGATGATTACCGATTCGATTCGGGCCTATGTGCAGGAAGATATCGATCTGGCTTACAAAATGGCGAAAGACGATGATCAAGTCGACCAGCTGTACAGCCAGATCTTCCGCGAGCTGCTCAGCTACGTGCTCGAAAATCCGCACAACGCCTCCCAGGCGATGCTGCTCACCTTCGTCGGCAGATATATCGAACGGATTGCCGACCACGCCACCAACATCGGCGAGTCGGTCGTCTATCTCGTCACCAACGAACGTCCTGATCTGAATAGTTGACGCCCTCTTGCTGGAACCGTCCGGAGCTGAATCCGGGCGGTTTTCATATTTGCTCCGTCTTATGCCGAATCCGCTTCTTCATAACCTCAGGTTGCTGCTCGCCTTGGCTGTTTATCCCCGTCGCTCAGAAAAGTACTTGCTGTGCCTTTTGCTCTTTCTCCCTACGACGCAGGAAATCGAAACGATTCCATATCTGCCGATAAGGCACGGAAAGGAAGCCTAACCCGTTGGGAGAGTGCTTATAAGGATACTGATGGGCGAGACCGACTCGTAGGGAGGATGACCATTTGGCGGTGATGACTCAACCTGACCCGTTGGGAGCGGCAATTAATGTAAGTGAATGCCGTTCGGCTTCCGATCTTGGGGCCGCGTTCATATTCGATTTCCTATTCGGGTTCGCGCTATGCTATCATGAAAACATGAGACGGGATTGAGGTGTTTATTAATGAAGGAAAAATGGATCGTAATCGACGGCAACAGCATTATTTACCGTGCTTTTTTTGCGATGCCGCCATTGTCGAACTCACTAGGTTTGCATACCAATGCCGTATTCGGCTTTACGCAGATGCTGCTTCGTATACTGGAGGAGGAGCAGCCGACTCATATGCTGGTCGCGTTTGACGCGGGCAAGGAGACGTTCCGTCACGGAGACTATCAGGATTACAAGGGCGGCCGGGAAAAGACCCCGCCGGAGCTGTCCGAGCAGTTTCCGCTGCTGAAGGAGCTGTTAACGGCGATGGGCATCGCCCATTTCGAGCTCGCGGGCTACGAGGCGGATGATATCATTGGCACGATGACCCGCCAGGCGGATGAAGCGGGACAGACGATGTATGTCGTCACCGGCGACAAGGACATGCTTCAGCTCGCTTCCGGGCACGTGTCCGTGCTGCTTACGCGCAAGGGCGTGACGGAGGTGGAGAAGTACACACCGGGCGAGATAGAGGAGAAGTACGGGTTGAAGCCGGAACAGATTATCGATCTGAAAGGATTGATGGGAGACACCTCTGATAATATCCCGGGCGTTCCGGGGATTGGAGAGAAGACGGCGCTGAAGCTGCTGCATCAGTATGCGAGTGTCGAGAGCGTGCTGGAGCATGTGGACGAGCTGAAGGGCAAGATGAAGGAGAATCTGGTCAACCATGCGGAAGATGCCCGGATGAGCAAGCGGCTCGCCACCATTTTCCGGGAGGTTCCGCTTGATCTGCCGCCGGAGCAGATGAAGTTCGACGGCTTGCAGGCGGAGACGCTTCAGGCTCTCCGCAAGCTTGAGTTCAGGTCCGTTATCGAGCGGCTTGAAAAAGCCGGTGTCGGTGGGGAAGCCAAGCCTGCGGCCGTCGATGAATCGCTCTCTGCGGAGCGTCTCAATGTCCGTCTGGCCGGAGAAAGCGGATGGGACGGGCTGAATGAGACGCTCGCCGCCGCTGACGTGCTGATTGTGGAGGCCCATGGCGACAATCCGCATCAAGCGGAGCTCATCGGCCTGCTCGTCGGCACAGAGGAAGAGAACTGGTATGTGACGGCAGATGAACTGCAGAGCGAAGAGGCGGCCGAGCTGCGTGCGTGGCTCAGAGACGGGCAGCGTACAAAAAGCGGCTATGATCTCCACTATAACGAGCTGGTGCTTCATTGGGAGGGAGTTCCGCTGGAAGGAGCCGTCTTCGACGTCCATCTTGCAGCCTATCTCCTTAATCCGGAGGATGCTTCGGCTACGCTGCAGTCCGTGGCGGTGAAGTACGGCCTGCCGTCCTCTCGGGACAATGACGCCGTATACGGCAAGGGCGCCAAATTCAAGGTGCCGGAGAAGACCGTCGTCGCGGAGCATGCGGCTCGCAAGGCGAAGCTCGTCCGGCTGCTGAAGCCGGTGATGGAGAAGGCGCTGGAAGAGCAGGAGATGAACCGGCTCTATTATGATCTGGAGCTGCCTCTCTCCAAGGTATTGGCACAGATGGAGAAGACGGGAATTCGGGTGAACAAGCAGAGTCTTCACGACTTGGGCACGAACTTCAAGCAGCAGATCGAGGAGACGATGGCGCGCATCTACGAGTTGGCCGGCACGGAATTCAATATCGGATCGCCGAAGCAGTTGGGCGAGATTCTGTTCGACAAGCTGGGTTTGCCGGTCATCAAGAAGACGAAGACGGGATATTCGACCGATGCCGAGGTGCTGGAAAAGCTGGAGCCGTACCATGATATCATTCCGCTCATCTTGCTCTACCGGCAGATGACGAAGCTGCAGTCCACCTATATTGAAGGGCTGCTGAAGGAAGTGCGCGAGAGCACGGGCAAGGTCCATACGTATTACCGTCAGACGATTGCGGCGACGGGGCGTCTGAGCAGCCAGTATCCGAATCTTCAAAACATTCCGATCCGGCTGGAGGAAGGGCGGCAAATCCGCCAGGCATTCGTGCCTTCGGAGCCGGGCTGGCACATTGTCGCTGCCGACTACTCTCAGATCGAGCTTCGGGTCCTGGCCCATATCTCTGGCGACGACAAGCTGAAAGAAGCGTTCATCCACGATATGGACATTCATACGAAGACCGCGATGGACGTCTTCGGCGTCGCCGCCGACCAGGTCGATTCCAATATGCGCCGCCAAGCGAAGGCCGTCAACTTCGGCATCGTCTATGGAATCAGCGACTACGGGCTGTCCCAGAACCTGCATATTACGCGCAAGGAAGCCGCCGCGTTCATCGATCAATACTTCCATGTGTTCCGCGGCGTGCGCCAATATATGGACGATATCGTCAAGCAGGCGCGGCAGGACGGCTACGTCACGACGCTGCTTGAACGCAGACGATATCTCAAAGATATCAACGCATCGAACTACAATCTTCGTTCGTTCGCGGAACGGACGGCGATGAATACGCCGATCCAGGGAACCGCCGCCGATATTATCAAGCTGGCGATGGTGCAGATGGATGCCAAGCTGAAGGAGCTGGGCTTGAAGAGCCGGATGCTGCTTCAGGTGCACGACGAATTGGTGTTCGAGGTGCCGGAGGATGAAGTGGACACGATGAAGAAGCTGGTGCCGGAAGTCATGGAAGCGGCTTTGAAGCTCGATGTGCCGCTTCGGGCCGATGTCAGCTCCGGCAGCAATTGGTACGAAGCGAAGTAAATCAAGACCAGTACTCCGCAGGAGGACAATATTCGGTATAATGGACAACGAGAGGTGATTGACATGCCGGAATTGCCGGAAGTGGAGACTGTCAAAAGGACATTAAATACGCTGGTGGCGGGAAAGACGATTGAGCGCGTAACCGTTACGCTCCCCCGCATCATCCAGCGTCCAGCGAATATAGAAGAGTTCTGCGACGCATTGAGCGGACATACGATTGAACAAGTAGAGCGGCGGGGCAAGTTCCTCCGCATTTTGCTGGACGGGCTGACGCTGGTGTCCCATCTGCGGATGGAAGGGCGCTACGGCCTGTTCCAGGCAGGAGAGCCGGTGGAGAAGCATACCCACGTCATCTTCCATCTGACGGACGGCAGCGAGCTGCGGTACAAGGACGTGCGCCAGTTCGGCACAATGCATCTGTTCCGGCGCGGCGAGGAATGGGGCATGCCGCCGCTGCAGAAGCTGGGGGTGGAGCCGCTCTCGGATCAGTTCACGCCCGAAGTGCTGACCGCTCTGCTGCGCAAGCGCCGCAGCTTCATTAAGCCGGTGCTTCTCAATCAGCATGTCGTGGCAGGCATCGGGAATATCTATGTGGATGAAGCGTTGTTCCGGGCAGGCATTCATCCGCTGCGTCCGGCGGACGAGCTGACCGACGCCGAATGCGCCCGTTTGCACGAAGCGATTGTCGCCACGTTGACCGAGGCGGTCGAGGCCGGAGGCTCCTCTATCAAGTCCTATGTCAACGGACAGGGTGAGATGGGCATGTTCCAGCATCAGCTTCAAATGTACGGGCGCCAAGGCGAGCCGTGCATCCGCTGCGGCCAAATCATTGAAAAGAGCGTCGTCGGAGGCAGGGGCACGCACTATTGCCCGCGCTGCCAGAAGCATGCCTAATACGCCAATTAGCATTCACCCCTCTCCGCTATTGCCCATATGATGGGGTATACCGGCGGGAAGCCCGCGCTTAGGCGCGGCCGGTTCTCGCCGAGCAGGGAGGGAAATGCGATGCTAATCCAAGCAGCGTCCATGTTCGTCTTGGCTTTTGCGTTGAGCCTTGATAGCTTCGGAGTCGGAATGACCTACGGTCTTCGCCGCGTGCGTATCCCGATATTTTCGATCGTAATCATTTCGATATGCTCCGGAATGTTCATCTGGCTGTCGATGCAGGCCGGAGGGCTCCTGGTGCGGTACGTATCTCCAGCCGCTGCGCAGTGGACCGGATCGGTTATCCTGATTGCAATCGGGGCCTGGGCGATTATCCAACTGCTTCGCAAGAAGGAGGATACGCCGGAAGCGGGCCGAAGCAGGAGCGGCGGCATGAAGCCGATTCCTCCGCAGGAGCTGAAGGAATGGATCGGCCGGGCGGAATCGAAGCCGCTTATCCGCATCCAGCTGCGCCGTCTCGGCTTAGTCATTCAAATATTGAAGACGCCTTCCGCTGCCGATATCGATCGCTCGGGAAGCATCAGCGCCGCCGAAGCGGCATGGCTCGGAGCCGCGCTGTCGCTTGATGCGTTCGGCGCAGGGATCGGGGCATCCCTGCTTGGCTACCCGTCTTTGCTGACGGCGCTTGTGATCGCTTTATTCAGCGGCGCCTTTTTGCGGGCAGGCATGCATCTGGGAATGAGGTTCTCGCATCAGCGCTGGATTCAGAGAATATCATTCCTGCCAGGTTTGTTGTTAATGTTGATGGGGATGCTAAAATTGATATCCTAATGTAAGCAGGCAAATAAATGAGGTGAAGGCATGAACATCGGATTAACCGGCGGCATTGCGTCGGGGAAAAGCACCGTCTCCCGTCTGCTCGTGGAACGGGGCGCTCTGCTTGTTGATGCTGACCGGATTGCCAGGGAGATCGTGCTTCCTGGCAGTCCCGCGTTAGATCAGATCGCGGAACGGTTCGGAGCGGACATGCTGCTGCCGGACGGCTCGCTTGACCGCAAGCGGCTTGGCAACGTTGTATTTTCCAATACAGCCGAGCGGAAAGCGCTTGAAGAGATTACCCATCCGGCCATCCGGCAGGAGATGATGACGCAGATGCGCCGGCTGGAGGGAGAGCATCCGCAATCCCTTGTTGTCGTGGACGTGCCGCTGCTGTACGAGTCCGGCTTGACTGATCGCTTCGAGGAGATCGTCGTCGTCTACGTCCCGAAAGAAATCCAATTGGAGCGCTTGATGCGGCGGGACGGGTTAACCGAAGCGGAGGCATCCGAACGCCTTCTCTCTCAGTGGGACATTGAGATGAAGCGGGAACGGGCGGATTATGTCATCGACAATAGCAAGGGAATGGAAGAGACTCGGCAGCAGGTGGAACAGTTCTTGCGTCAGAAAGGCTTGCTATGAGCCGAATCATGAATCTGATGCGGAAGAAGCGTTTTTTGCTCGTTCTCTTTCTCGGGTTTCTATTTATACTATTCGTGCAATCGCAATGGCTGGGCCGCTGGATGTATCCGATTCCATATGAGGAAGAGATTCGGAAGCACGCAGCCAAGTACAAGATGGATCCGCTGCTGGTGGCGGCGATCATTCGGGTAGAGACGAATTATCAGGCTGGCCAGGAATCCCGGAAGGGCGCCATCGGGGTGATGCAGCTCATGCCGGAGACCGCCTCGTGGGCGATGGAGCAGCTCAATCTGGATACGCATTGGACGATGGAGGAATTGAAGTACGAGATCGACCCGAACATTCATATCGGCACCTGGTATTTGCAATCGCTGCATAAGCAGTTCAACGGGAACTGGATTGCGGCGATCGCGGCGTATAACGCCGGTCCGGGCAATGTAAGCAAATGGCTCCGCAACAAGACATGGGACGGACGGTACGAGACCGTGAAGCAGCAGATTCCTTATGGGGAAACGAAGCTGTACGTACAGCGCGTAATCCATTATTATGATAAGTATAAGGACGTCTATGGGATGAAATGAATAAGCATCGGACAAGCCGGGGGTTACCGGCTTGCTCCGATGCTCATAATGCCTTATTTGAATTGTCCTGCTAGTTGTTGCTCCGCGATTTGTACCAGGCGCTTCGTGATGTATCCCCCGATCGAACCGGTGTCGCGGGTTGCCATGTTGCCATAGTATCCGTCTTGCGGAATGGCAATGCCCAATTCTTGAGCGATCTCGAACTTCATTTGCTCGAGAGCTGCAGTTGCTTGAGGTACAACCAGGTTGTTGCTGGAACGGTTGTTTTGGGCCATATCTGTTCACCTCCTTGCGGTTGGTAATTGTATTGTGTGCATTCTCGCTAAGTTCATTACAGGTAACGACTGGTATTTTCTATATTAACCGAGTTCAATCGGGAAGTAAGGAGGAACAACATTTGAAATGTCCTTTTTGTGATCATCTTGGAACGAAAGTGCTGGATTCCCGGCCTGCCAATGATAACAAGTCCATCCGGAGGAGAAGGGAATGCGAGCTGTGCAGCCGGCGGTTCACGACCTTTGAAATGGTCGAAGAGACGCCGCTGATTGTCATTAAGAAGGATGGAAGCCGTGAGGAGTTCAGCCGCGACAAGATGCTGCGAGGCCTGATTCGGGCTTGTGAGAAAAGGCCGGTCTCGGTGGAACGGCTGGAGATGATAGCGTCGGAAGTGGAGAAGCAGCTCCGGAATACGGCTCATGCCGAAGTAGAGAGCCGCATTATCGGCGAGCGGGTGATGGAGCAATTGTATCCGGTCGATGAAGTGGCCTATGTCCGATTTGCTTCCGTATACCGCCAGTTCAAGGATATCAATATGTTCATGAAGGAACTTACCCACTTGCTGTCCAAAAATTCTCTAGGGGAGCATTCATGAAGAACCCGCATCTTAGAACCCTTGCGGGTTCTTTGTTGTAGACATAACAAAAAGAACATCTTCATCCAGATGTTCTCGAGTGTAGCTATGATGGTGGAGCATAGCGGATTCGAACCGCTGACCTCTTCACTGCCAGTGAAGCGTTCTCCCCCTGAACTAATGCCCCGTTACCTGTTACATTATACCACCACATGCCTCGAATTGCAACAGGATTTATTTAATTATTCTGCAAGCATGTCGGATAAATGGACTTGGCTGTCAATTTGCTCCGCGAAGCGGTTCAGACATGAGCAAATGAAGTCTTTTCTGCATACGGGACAAGGAATGGAGAGCAAGCGGCTGATCGTAATTGCTCCTTTGTTGTAGATGACGCGGCATTGAGTGCCGTCCTGCAATTTCACTTTGACTTGATACAGGTTGTCTTCATCATTGCGCTCAATTAACGTCTTTTCCTTTACAATCGGTTGGTAGTTCACGGGTAGGTCACCTGCTCCCTTTAGTTTTTTTGCATTTTACATCTTAATGTCTTTGTATTGCCTTTGTCAATTTATTTGTGTACAAGACGCGAAATGTTTTTCTTTGCGGAATTGGCTTTTTTTGCTGTAATAGAAGGAGAACGTTTCCATTGCGGAGGTGAAGCTTGAATGGATCGGAATGTACGTACCGAACCCCGGGAAAAGCCGAAGGCCATCATGCCTGATCCGGTCAGTTGGCCTACGCCGATGCCGTATCTCGTGTCGACGACGGAAGGAGTGAGTCCGGGCTTTCAACGGCTCCATTGGCACCGGGAACTGGAGATTAATTATATCCGGGGCGGAACAGGATTTTATGTGATCAATGGTGTGAAATATCAGCTTCAAGCAGGAGATATTATCCTCATCAATGGACAGGACCTGCATCGCGCCTTCGAGACGGATCATCTGGTCATCGACGTTCATATGTTCGATCCCGGAATGCTGGCCATGGAGATGCGCTATGACCATGATTTGCTCCGCCCGTTCCGGGAACAGGGCGTACAGTTCACCAATCTGCTCAATCGGGACATGCCGGGATATGATGAATTGATTGCGATTCTCCTCAATATGAAGGAGGAGATGAATATGAGGGCTCCGTCTTACGCATCGGTCATCCGGGCGCAATTGACCCGCTTCCTCGCGCTTGTGAACCGCCACGGCGCTATCTCTGAAGGGGAGCCGGCGCCGGTGAAGCACCGCGGAATTCATACGCTGAAGGAGCTGATTGTAACGATGGAGCTCAATCTGGCATACCCGTGGACACTGAAGGAATTGGCCGAGCTGACCCATTTGAGCCCGTCCCGGTTCAGCGCCTTGTTCCAACAGGCCGTCGGCACGTCGCCGCTTGATTATCTTATCCAACTCCGGCTGACCCAAGCGGTTCATTTATTGGAATCGTCGGATGAGAAAATTATTGATATTGCATCAGAATGCGGATTTCGGAATTTATCGAATTTCAACCGTCTGTTCCGGCAGCTGTTCGGAGTGTCGCAGAGCGAAATCCGCAACCAGCGAACGAAGAAAAAACAGTAAGATCATATTAGTTTACACGAGGTTAGTAGTAGTTAATGGGATAAATCAAATTGTAAAGTAGGGATATAGCACAGATAATGTATTCGCACGTGAAGGTGCGGAGGGGTGCATTTGCAGATGAATGGGAGAGAACTCGATGAGCATCTACTTAGGAGTCGACGCAGGAGGGAGCAAGACGCACGCCTTGCTGGTCGATGCGGTTGGGAATGTGCTGGGCACAGGCCTGTCCGGCAATGGAAATCATCAGATTGACCGGGACGGGGCCGCCCGCAATATTCGGGCCGCTTGTGAAGGCGCGCTTGCATCGGCTGGATTGAGGCACGAGGATGTCACCTACGCTTACTTCGGATTGGCTGGAGCGGATCGCGAGCCGGATTACGTCATCCTGCGGCCGATGATTGCCGAGATGGGCTTCGCCAGGCACGCGATTGCCTGCGACACGATGATCGGCATGCGGGCCGGCACGGATCGTCCGTACGGCGGCGTTATCATCAGCGGTACGGGCTTCAACAGCGCCGCGCGCAACCGCCATGGCGAGGAATTGCAGTATGGAGGCTACGGCCATCTATTCGGCGACGGATTCGGCGCAGGATCCAGCCTGGCGGTATTGGCCTTCCGGGCGGTCATTCGAGAGTGGGACGGCCGCGGGGACAAGACGGGACTCACGCCGCTTGTACTGAAGGAAATGAATTACAGAACCGTGGAGGCTATGTATACCGATGTGCTGGATAACGGCGTTCTGGTGCCGCGGGATCTGGTCAAATGCTTGTTCGAAGCGGCCGCTCAGGGCGATGCCGTCGCGCAGCGGATTTTGGAAGAGGAAGGAACGGAGCTCGGCAATGCGGTCAATGCGTTGATTCGCCGGCTGAACATGACGGATGACGAATTCGATGTCGTCCTTATCGGGAGCGTGTTAATGCGGGGCAAAGGCTCTTATCTTCAAGATGCGGTCGCCCGGGAAGTGAGCCGGGTGGCGCCCAAAGCCCGCTGCGTCCGGCTGCAATCGGATCCGGTCGTGGGGGCCGTGCTGAGCGCGATGGATGAAGCGGGAGTCATCATCAGCCCGGAGCTGGACGCACGGTTGAAGTCTTTCACTTTTCCCGGATAAGCTTCGATCATAAGTTAAAGCGATTTGCTTTTCAAAATGAAGGAGGTACGAACATGGGAGACAACAACGGGTTGAAAATTGCAGTGATTGGCGGCGGCTCTTCGTATACGCCGGAGATCGTGGAAGGATTTATTCGCAACTATGAGCAAATGCCAATCCGCGAATTGTGGCTGGTTGATATCGAACAAGGCAAGCATAAGCTGGATATTGTCGGCAACCTGGCGAAGCGCATGGTCCAGGAATCGGGCTACCCAATCGATGTCCACCTTTCGCTGGACCGGGAGCGCGCGATTGAAGGCGCCGATTTCGTCACGACGCAAATGCGAGTCGGTCTGCTCGAAGCCCGGAAGCGGGACGAGCATATTCCGATTCAGCATGGGGTGATCGGTCAGGAGACGACAGGCCCAGGGGGGATGATGAAGGCCCTGCGAACGATTCCTGTCCTGCTGGAGATCTGCCGTGACATAGAGCGGTTGGCGCCGAATGCCTGGATGCTCAATTTCACCAACCCGGCAGGCATTGTTACGGAAGCAGTGGCGAAGCATAGCCGTGTCCAATCGATCGGATTGTGCAACTCGCCGATCAACGTCAAGAAATTCCTGTCTGCGGAATATGGAGTATCCGAGGCCGAGGTGCTGCCGGAATTCGTCGGCATCAACCATCTTCATTGGGTTACTTCGGCTGCCGTCAAGGGCGAGGAGAAGCTTCCGGAGCTATTGGCCGGAGGGAAAGCGTATAATGCGAAGAACGTGCCGACGACAGGCTGGGATCCGGAATTCTTAGTCTCCTTGGGAGCGATTCCGACGTATTATTTGAAATATTACTACCAGACGGACGAGATGTTCGAGGAGATGAAGGAATCGCTGGCGAAGAACGGAACGCGCGCCGATGTCGTCAGCCGCGTCGAGACCGAATTGTTCGAGCTGTATAAGGATGAATCCCTACGGGAGAAGCCGAAGCAGCTGGAGCAGCGCGGCGGCGCTTATTACTCGGAAGCGGCCGTTAATCTGATGAATTCTATCTACAATGACAGACATGATATCCAGACGCTGAACGTGCTGAACGGCAGCATTTACGACTTCCTGCCGGCCGACGCCAGCATCGAGGTCAATTGCGTCGTCACGAAGCAAGGCCCGATTCCGCTGCCGCCGCGCTGGATTCCCGAACATATCAAAGGTCTGCTGCATGCGGTGAAGACCTACGAGCAGCTGACGATTGAAGCGGCGGTTACCGGAGATCGAGGAATTGCGCTGCAAGCGATGGTGCATCATCCGCTTGTCCCTTCTGTCCGCGTGGCGAAGGCGCTTCTGAATGAGATGCTGGAAGCGAATCGTGCGTATTTGCCGCAATTTTTCAAGCAATAATCACATCTATACCCTATACGGGCCGTGTCTCCTGGCGGAGGGCGGTCCGTATTTTTTTGTCAGGACGGAATCCGGCCGTGGCGGGATGGACAAGACCTTGCATACGATAATGTATCACGCAGCAAGAGGAGGTTGGTCCTATGAGACAGCTTGCTCTGAACAGCTTAAGCGGGCTCCTCGGGGGAATTGTCGCTTTCCTGTTCGGCAACTGGAGCCCGTTGTTATCGCTTTTTATCATCGCCATCGCTATTGATTATATCTCCGGCATCGCCGCATCGCTGCGGGAAGGCAAGGGCTTGAGCAGTGAAGTCGGGTTCTGGGGCCTGACCCGCAAAGGATTGATGCTGTTTATCGTCATCTTGGCCCATCATATGGATACGGTTTTCGGAACCGTGTGGATACGAGAAGGGGCCATCAGCTTTTATCTCGCGAACGAGCTCGTGTCCATTGTGGAAAACTATGGGCGTCTCGGTCTTCCGCTCCCGCCGAAGCTTCGGAAATTTATCACAAGCCTCAAAAATAACGAGGATAAACAATAAAGCGTGTTCACGAAAATGTCAAGAAAGAATGAAGCGTATCCGTCGGATGAAATCATGAAAATACGGCAAAAATAACGAAAATACTCTTTTCGTTCATCAATTCGTCACAAACTTCAAAAATGATTTAGAAAATTTCAAGTTAGGGTTGAGAGATTCAGGAAAGATTTTGTAATATAAAAGGTGACGAATGTAACTGACAAAGGGGCGTATGACAGTTATGCAAAAATGGGCAATGTTCACATTGTTCAGCATCGCGTGCGTATTCGCCATCGGATTGTTGCTCTTCAACATGCCGAAGGCAGAGCAAGAAGAAGCAGCTCCAGAAGGCGTTAAGCTTGTCAAGATCGTAGCGAGCAATGATTTTACGTTCGATCAGGCCGAATATAAGGTCAAGGCTGGAGAAAAGGTCCGCCTGAAGCTGGTGAATGAGTCCGGTTTTCACGGTGCTGCCATTGAAGATTTCAAGATCGATTTGAAAGACGGTCAAATGGAGAGGGACTTCGTTTTCGACAAGCCGGGGAAATATTTAATTCACTGTTCAGTCATGTGTGGTACAGGTCATGATGATATGAAATCTTATTTGATCGTGGAATAAGCAAGTTTTTCAGGAAAAGGGGCTGGCGGGCTCCTTTTTTTGTGCTTGCGGATCCTGTCCAGCTTCGATATGCTGTCTGTGACAGCGTCTGACAGAGAAGGGAGAGGCTAGCGATGTATTATGTGAATACCGCTCAGATCGAGGAACGGTTGAATATGGTTCCCGAAATCGTGGAAGCCGCGAATGCGATACGACACGGATGGGATGGCAGCCTGACCGCATCCTATGCGCAAGAACGGGCGCTACATATCGCCATTGAGCTGATTACCGATGTAGGCAGTCTGCTGATCGACGGATTTATGATGAGGGACGCCAGCAGCTATGAGGATATCGTGGATATTTTATCGCAAGAGGGAGCCATACCGGAGCGGCTGCATGACGGCCTGCTCGGCCTGGTTCGGCTGCGCAAACCGCTCGTCCAGGATTACGCTGCCTGGAAAAGAGGCGAACTCCATCCCGCCCTGGCGGAGCTGCCGGAGCTGCTGCCGCCGTTCGCCGAAGGCGCCCGCCAGTTCATAGCCAAAGAAAAGATCTAGTCTCGGTCGCCGGGATAAGATACAATGTCGATACCAAGACAACCCAAATAAAGGTGGTTACTATTGAAACAGTCTGATACGAAAACATCGACCCGCCAACAGATGCTGATGCTGCTCAAGACGAATGGAGCAATGTCGGCCGCCCAATTGGCCATGGAACTGAACATGACGGAAATGGGCGTGCGGAGGCATTTGTATTCGCTTGAGGAAGAAGGCCTGTTGGAAACCGAGATGGTTCGCCAGCCGATGGGCCGCCCGCTGCGTACATACCGGCTGTCGGCCCAAGGGGATGAACAGTTCCCGAAGCAATACCATCAGCTGATTCTGGACTTGCTGAAGGAGATGGAGGTCTGGCCGGAGGAAGAGGGAATTGGGAAGCTGTTCGAGAGCCGCAAGCAGTCGCTCATCGAAAAGTATGCCCCGCAGTTGGGCCAATCCAGCCTGGATGAACGCGTCGAAGCCCTGGGGACCATTCAGGATAAGAACGGATATATGGTCGAGACGGAGCGGGAAGAGGATGGAAGCTGGCTGCTGCATGAGTACAATTGCCCCATTGCGCAGGTAGCCCAGCATTATAAGCAGCCTTGTGCTTGCGAGTTGGCGCTGTTCCGCGAACTGCTGGACGCGGATGTGACCCGCACCGAATGCATCGCGGAGCAGGGCAAGCGCTGCACATACCGGATTCGCAAGCGAAGCTAACCGCCGGGAGGGAACTCCCGGTTTTTGCATATATGCTCGCTATCCCCTGAGCGGGAAGCGGATGTCCCTGTCTGCTTTTTATGCTCGTTATCCCCTTTGCGCAGGAAGCGAAGTCCTTGTCAGCCTCTTATGATCGCTATCCCAGTAGCGCAGGATTCGGATGTCTCCGTGCAAGCAATCAAGCGCCATTTTTTTTACGTGAAAGGTGTGTCAAGACAAGCCCGATCTATCTATACTGTCATTACAACATGGGCATTTGCCCGGGTTGATGCTGGAGATAGGGAGGGACCGCCATGATTGCGTGGAGCATTCTGCTTGCTGCCGTTGCCTGGACGGCACTGTGCGGTGCAGGGGTAGCCGTGCTGCTTCGCTTGGGCCGGACGCTGGCTAAGGCAGAGGAGTGTGCGTATGAAGCGAAGCGGCTGATTCGCCGGTTGTCGGCTCTATCCAAGAAGGCCGAGCGGACCGTAGAGGCAGCCGAGGAAGTGATCGGCGCCTTGAATGAATGGAGCGGCCCGCTTCGCCAGACCGGCAGGGTACTGTCGGACTGGGGGCGCAGGGCCGAGCGATGGTTCGGGCGCAAGGGGCAACAGGCGGACGGGTCACGGGGCGAGGCCGACTCCCGTTCCTGTCGGCCCTCCGGCCAATGGCTGGAATGGGCTGCGGCGGGATGGGACGAATGGCAGCGGCGTACGTTCCGGCACGAATCTCCGCCGGCATCCCGACGACAGCATGAACCCGGAGCAATGCCGACAGGAGGAGAGCAATAACATGGCAAATGGCAACAAGAAGTTCTGGATCGGGACGCTCGTCGGCGGTGTAGTGGGTTCGGTAGCGGCATTGCTCCTGGCGCCCAAATCGGGCCGCGAGCTGCGCGCCGATATTGCGGAGGGTGCTCAGCAGTTGAATGAGAAGACACAGCAGCTGGCGAAGCAGATTGGAGAGCAAAAAGATAACTTCGTGGCAGCCGCGCGGGAGAAGGCGTCCGGCATTCAGCAGCAATGGAACCAGTGGCGTCAGGCTGACGACGAAGCGGAGCTGACGGTGCTTGACGACACATTGGATGACTCTTCCGAGGAGACGGAGAAGGAATTGGAAGTTACACGAAGATAGTGCTATCGAACCCCTGCCACATGAATCGCAGCATCCCTGTTCTTCTTGGCACTCGCCAAGAGGGAGCAGGGATCTTTTCTTTGTACGGAGCGCTTCCCCGTAGCTGCTGTCTCTTGCGCTGTGTGAAAATGGTACGATAGCCGACTTGAACCTTGTCCGCATTGCTGTTAAGATCTAGGTACATTTTAGCTTTGCGGTACATATGGTATCACAGGTCAGTCAATCAAGAGACAAAGGAAGCGGTGTATTCGTGCAACAAGCTATAGCAATGCTCGATTCGGGTGTGGGAGGTTTGACGGTTGTCAAAGAAGTCATGCGCCAGCTTCCACAGGAACAAATTATTTATTTCGGCGATACCGCCCGCTCGCCTTACGGCCCCCGATCCTCGGATGAAGTGAGATTGTTTACGCGTCAAATCGTGGACTATCTTATCCAATTTCAGCCGAAGATGATCGTAATCGCCTGCAATACAGCGACGGCGGTCGCCTTAGAAGAGATTCGCGCTTATGTTCCGGTTCCGGTCGTTGGCGTCATCTACCCGGGAGCCCGGGCCGCGCTATCGGCCACGAAGACGGGCTATATCGGCGTCATCGGCACGGACGGGACGATTCGAAGCGGCGCCTACGAGCTGGCGCTCAAGCGGTTATCTCCTCATGTGGAGGCTGTCAGCAAGGCTTGCCCGACCTTCGCTCCTCTCGTCGAAAAAGGCTTGTTCCAATCCAGTGAAGCGCTCGGCGTTGTCCGGGAATCGCTGGAACCATTGCGCTCTTTGCCATTAGATACATTAATTTTGGGGTGCACGCACTATCCTTTTTTAACGGATGCGATTCAACTGGTCATGGGCCCGGACGTTCAACTCATCAACTCGGCCGAAGAGACCGCAAGGGAAATCAGTACGATTTTGCATGACAAAGGGGAGCTGGCCCATAGTTTGGATACGCCGGTTCACCAATTTTTTTGCAGCGGAGATCCGGAAATGTTCCAGAAGATTGCCCGCGCCTGGCTGGGCGAACAAATATGCGCCGTGCCCGTCGTGTGGCGAATGTCCCAAATCTTATAGCTATTATACGAATTTCTTTATGACAAAGAGCATGCCTTTCGCGTTTTCGCGGGAGAGCATGCTCTTTGGCATGCGACAACTCCAGTCATGTCCGCTTTGTACGGGGCATATGCATCTATGAGGAAGTGAAGGAGGTTCGAACGATGCATATCCCCTATACGATACAGCCTGGTGATACCTACCTGCGGATTTGCGCCCGGCATGGGATTAATCTGCCTGCGCTGTTGGCATACAATCCGCAGCTTGATCCCGGCCAATATGCGGTTCCCGGGCATGTTCTCAGGGTACCGGCTCGTCCATACGATACTTATGCCGTGCAGCCGAATGATACGTTTGGCCGGATTGCCGCCCGGCATGCCCTTCCAGAATCGCTGCTTCGCTCAGTGAATCCAGGCTTGCCCCCGGACCGGCTGGCGGTCGGGCAGAGGGTGTTCATTCCCTATGTGTGCACGAATGAGACGCTTCGGAAAAAAGCGGAGTATGGCCCTGTCCAGCTGATGGAAGATCTTCGGCAATTAAGCCGCCGCTATTCGTGCGTCCAAGTGGAGACGATCGGACATAGCGTCCTCGGCAAGCCGATTCTGGCCGTCAGCATCGGGCGCGGGAATGTGCCGATTCATGCGAATGGCGGTGTCCATGCGAATGAGTGGATTACTTCGGCGCTGCTTATGCAGTTCGTCGAAGATTACGCGCGGTCGTTCGATAGCGGAAAGCCATGGCTTGGCTGGGATGCGCGTACCGCTTACGAGCGAACGGTCTTGAAAATCGTGCCTATGGTCAATCCCGACGGCATCGAATTGGTGCAGGAAGGCATCTCGCCGCGACATCCGTTCTATTCCTCGGTCATGGAATGGAATCAGGGCTCCCGGCGCTTTCAACGTTGGAAAGCGAACATCCGCGGCGTTGACCTGAATGATCAGTTCCCGGCCCACTGGGAGGAGGAGCGGGCACGGCGCGGAATGCGTTCCCCGGCGCCGCTGAATTATGGCGGGGAGCATCCGTTGTCCGAGCCCGAGGCCGCCGCGCTCGCTTCCTATACGGAACGGAATTCGTTCGAGCTGGCCTTGTCCTTTCATACGCAAGGGCAGGAGATTTATTGGAACTACCGTGATTATGAGCCGCCCGAAGCGCTCACATGGGCGGAGCGGTTCGAAGCGGTCAGCGGGTACCGGGCCGTCAAGCTGTCGGGCAGTGACGCCGGATACAAGGATTGGTTCATTCAGCGCTTCCGCAAGCCCGGCTTCACGGTCGAGGCGGGCCTCGGCGCGAGCCCGCTTCCATTGCATGACTTCGACGGAATGTATAAGGAAGTGTCGGCGATTTTGCGGGAAGCCTTGAACGGGCAAGTCCAGGAATAGACTGTCTCAGGCGGGCCGTATGACGCGGGCCGGATGGCGCACACTAGAAGCAAGGGGGTGTGCGGATGGGCCGCAATCATATGTCCGCCAAGGCCGGAAGCAAACATCCTGTCCGCCGGATCATCCGGCTGTTCCGAGCGGCGCCGCGGCTGTTGTTCTCGCCCCGGGTACCGCTGAAGGAGAAAGGAATTTTTGCCGGACTGGCGCTGTTGTATTGGGTCATGCCCGATGTCATGCCATTTATGCCGATCGACGATATCCTGTTCACGATGATTTTAATGCCATGGTTCTCCAAACGGGTCATAAAATACGATCCCGTCCGCTAGAAGTTGTGGTCAAACCGGTTGCTTCTCCTGGACCATTCCCTTACAATAACTATAGCAACATCGGACTTTCTTTTTACAACAAGATGAAGCGATTAAGATGGAGTGAGCAATCATGGCTAATGATATACGTATATGTGATAAATGCCGCCATATCAGCATGAAGTCGTTCCTGCCGAAGGTGAAGAAGCTGGATCCCGAAGCGGAAATTAAAATTGGGTGCAAGTCGTATTGCGGCCATTGCCTGAAGCGGGTATTTATTTATATTAACGGAAGATATGTAACGGCGCCGACGGAGGACGAGGCGATCGAGAAGGCGAAGGCGTTCGTGAAGCACTAGGTTTCGGTATAGAAAATGCTGTCGAGCACATCCTAACGTTGCTTATGACTAACACAGACGAAGGAGGCTTACAGCATGCCGAACAAGTATGACTCCAGCCTGCAGTCGCAGAATCCGATTTCCCAGGCCCAAAATGCGGTGAAGACCGCACGCAATGCGGTATCCCAGGCGATGTCTCATCCGTCGGAGCAATCCGTCGAACAAGCCGAGCAATCGCTGCAGCATGCCGAACGGGCCGTGGAGCATGCCGGACTGAGCTTGAACCAGCAGCCGGTGGAGCTGGCTGAAGCGATGCTCGAGGAGCAGCAAGATCGGTTGAACTCCCTTCTCAGCAGCGAGCAATGGGAAAATCGTGAAGAATGAAGTTCGCTATTTATTATGAAAATAATGCCGGAATCCCAGACAAGCGTCTGGGATTTTTTTTGCGCATACTACATGCTATCAAGAGCAACAACCAAGGGGTGGGGATATTGGTATTTGGAATATCGGTCGTTATCATCCTGGCCTTTGTCCTCTGGGGCTTGCTGTCCCCCGGCAGCATGGCGCAGCAATCCGAGGCGGCGCTCACCTTCACGACGGAGCGGTTCGGCTGGTTCTATCTGATTACGGCCCTGATCGTGCTTTTGTTCTGCTTCGTGCTTGCCTTCGGAAAGCATGGACATATTCGGCTTGGCCAGGATGACGATGAGCCGGAATATTCGAATCTGTCCTGGTTCGCGATGCTGTTCAGCGCGGGCATGGGGATCGGTCTCGTCTTCTGGGGTGTGGCCGAGCCGCTCAGCCACTACCTGAATCCGCCCGCCGCGGCTGGCATGACACCTGATGCGGCGCGCGAAGCGATGCGTTATTCGTTCTTCCATTGGGGACTTCATCCATGGGGGATTTATTCGCTCGTGTCGCTCGCTATGGCTTATTTCACTTTCCGCCAAGAGCATAAAGGCCTGATCAGCCGGACGTTCTACCCGTTGCTCGGAGAACGGGTGGAGGGATCCATCGGCAAACTGATTGACGTTTTGGCCATTATCGCCACTACCTTCGGTGTCGCGACATCGCTGGGACTCGGCGTTATGCAGATCAACGGCGGATTGCAGCATACGTTCGGAATCCCGTCCAACATCACCGTTCAAATCATCATTATTATCGTAGTCACGGTATTATTCCTGACCTCGGCTATTAGCGGCCTGGACAAGGGGATACGCATATTAAGCAACACGAATCTGCTCATTGCGCTCGGTCTCCTCGCTTTTACGCTGCTGGTCGGACCGACCATTTTCATCATCGATACATTCACGACAACATTGGGCGGCTACTTGCAAAATATTATCCAGATGAGTCTCCGGCTGTCGCCGTTCACCGAAAATTCCTGGATTGCGAGATGGACCTTGTTTTACTGGGCGTGGTGGATCGCGTGGGCGCCGTTCGTCGGTTCGTTCATCGCCCGAGTATCCCGGGGGCGGACGATTAAGGAGTTCATTCTCGGGACATTGCTGCTGCCAAGCGGCTTCAGCTTCGTCTGGTTTTCCGTATTCGGGGCGACGGGCCTTCACTTGGAAATGTTCGAGGGCATCCAGCTCGCCCAGGCCGTGCAGCAGGATATTACATCCGCCTTGTTCGTGACGCTCGACGCTCTGCCGGCCGGCTATGTGCTCGGAGTGCTGGCCACCCTGCTCATCGTGACGTTCTTCATTACCTCGGCCGATTCCGCCACCTTTGTGCTAGGCATGATGTCCTCCGACGGCAATCCGAATCCGAGCATTCCGATCAAGCTCACCTGGGGAATCTTCCAGTCGCTGATCGCTATCGTCCTCCTCCTGAGCGGAGGACTTGATGCGCTTCAGACGGCTTCCATCCTGACGGCGCTGCCGTTCGCGGTCGTCCTGCTCGGCATGTGCGCGTCTCTCGCCAAGGCGCTGCGGCGCGAAGAGCGCGAGCGGCGCCGGAAGGAGAAGAAGCGCCGGCGGAAGCTGGACGAGCTGCTGCAGGAGCGGTAGGTCAGGAGAAGGAGACCGGCGGGGCGGAGCAGGAGCGACAGACGAACGGATAGGGGCAGCCGGGAAAGGCGCCGGGAAAGGCGCAATACAGCCGCTGTCAACGGGGACAGCGGCTGTCAGTCATGTCACGGTTCTGCATAAGAGGATTGGCGGAACCGTCTGATCAGATTATGCGTAATCACATGGTCCGAGACGGTCAAGCGGCGCTTTGCTTCGGCCTCGTACGGCTGGCAGCGGGCGACGTCCGTCTTCTCTCGCGACGCGTAATCGAAGCAGGTGCCGTGCTCGAACAGTCCGTCGGCCGAAGGGACATAGAAAATGCGCCCGTCCGTGTACGAGCCGTTCCGCAGCACGACGAGCCGCCGATCCGGCAGCAGCAGATTATGGCCCATCATATAGGCGTCGGCCGTATCGATTCCGAGCCAGTGCAGCAGAGTCGGGGCGACATCCAATTGGCCCGCGACCGTATCATACGTCCCGGACTGGGCCCCGTCCGGAAGATGGATGAAGAGCGGGACCTGATTTTTCATCTCCAGCATATCAAGCTTGCTGACGGAATGGCCGAGCAGCCAGGAGAGAGGCTCCGTCTCTCCGATCGAGTTGTCGTGATCTCCGTAAAATACCCAGATCGTCTTGTCCCACAGCCCGCGCTGCTTCAGATCGGCAATCATCTCCCCGACCGCTTCGTCGACGTAATGCATCGATTGCAAATAATCGCCGAACATCGTGTCCTTGTACGGGCCGACATCGAGCTTCTGCACCGATTTCGGCAGCTTGTACGGATGATGGCTTGCCAGCGTAATTAAGAAGCTGTAGAACGGCTGCGGCTCGGAAGACATTCGTTCGACCGATTGGCGGAAGAAGGATTTGTCCCCGACCGTCCAGCCGACGGGCTCATCCAGAACATAGTCTTTTTTGCTCATAAAAAAGTCGTAGCCCATATTTTGATACATGATATAGCGGTTCCAGAATCCGGCGTCATAAGCATGGAACGCTCCGGTGCGATAGCCTTTTGCGCGGAGCATGGCCGGCAGCGTATCGTAGGTCTGGCCAGGGTAGCGGATGAAGACGGAGCCGGCCGGCAGCGGATGCAGCCCGGCGTTGACCCCGAAATCGGCATCGGAGGTGCGGCCCTGACCGGTCTGATGAAAGAACCGGGTGAAATAAAGACTCTCCTTGCGAAGCGCATTCAGGTTCGGCGTTATCTCCTGCCCGTTCACCTTGGCGCCGATGACGAAGTTTTCGAAGGCCTCGGCCTGCACAATAATGACATTGCTGCCGGCATAGCGTCCGAAAGACGATGCAGGGCCCTGCCGATCCGGGCGGTGGGCGGCGAACCATGCTTCCGCGTCCTTGATCTCGGCTTCCGTGAGCGAAGCCCCTCCCATCATATTTTCCTTCACGTACCGGTACACATCATAGCCGTGAAAGCCCAGCAAGCCCGTTATGTTATAGACGGAGGCGCTCCACCAGACCGAGCTGAACAGCCCTTTCGCCCATGTGCTGGTCGCCTGCTTCACCGGCACGGCGACCAACACGGCCCCGACGACGATGGCAAGCAGGCCGGCCGCTGCTCGCTGCAGCATGCGCCCCCGGTTCCTCCGGCGTGACAGCATATCGCGATGGGAGCGGTATTCGGGGTACCGAATGCGGACATGCCCGATCGTAAGCGGAATCAGGACGAGCCAGTCCAGGAACAGCCGCACATCCTTGCCGCGAATTAGGGATGCGATGCTCTCGCCGATCGAGCTGACCTGTGCGGCCTGAAGCAGGACAGGGATCGTAATGAAGTCCTGAAAATAACGGAAATAAATCAAATCGGCAAAAATGAGCAGCGTCAGGACGAAGTTAAGCAGCAGCAGGAGCAGGGGGCGCCATCGTTCCTTCGCCCAGAACGTCCAACTGCCGGCAATCAGGAGCGATCCCAGGGCCACAAAATAGTCGTCCCGGTCCATGGCCATATTCGGAATCGCCAGCGTGCGATTGAAATAGATCAGCTTCCCCATCATAGCCGCGAGGAAGAAGACGAAGCTGAGCCATCCGAAGAGGGCGGCCGCAGAACTTTTCCTGCCGGCGGAATCGGGCCGGGCTTGGCGTATTGGATTCATTGCATGTCCCTTCCTTGACTTGTAATCGTACCTCCCATCTTATCAGATTTTCATAAAATGTTAAAAATAAATGAACACCGCCTGCCGTTGTAGGGGCAGATGGTGTTCGATAGGGCGTGATTAGGATTCGGAAGGCGAAGCCGGCGTCTTGCTGCGCGGCGGAAGCGGACCGAAATATTGATAGAGCTGGCATTCGATATTGCCGTTGAACAGCTTGCGGCGCTTGTCCGCCGGCCGCCCGAAGTAATGCTCGAACTGGCGGCTCGGGCTGATCGCGAAGAACGACCAGGTCGGCAGCGTCTTCGCCATAAAGCCGAGGTCTCTCACCATTCTCTCGACTTCGTCCTTCTCGTTCAATCGTTCGCCATATGGCGGGTTCGTAACGATGCAGCCGTACTCTCCTTGCGGCTTCGCCTTGTTCGCCGGGCAGACGCGGAACTCGATTTCGCGGCCGAAGCCGGCGCTCTTGGCTGCCGCCTGGGCGAGGCGAATCGCTTCCGGATCGATATCCGATCCGGTCAATTGAAGCTCCTTGTCGTCGCGGACGGCGTCAAATGCTTCCTCCCGCGCTTGTTCCCAAGCCTGTTCCCCGATGATGCCCCATGCCTCCGCAGAGAAGGAGCGCCGGAGTCCGGGAGCGACATTCCAGCCGATCATGGCCGCTTCGATCAGCAAGGTTCCCGATCCGCAGAACGGATCATACAGCGGACGCTGGGGATTCCAACGGCTCAGCAATATAATCGCGGCAGCCATCGTCTCTTTGAGCGGCGCGGCTCCGGTCAGCTTGCGATAGCCGCGCTTATGCAATCCGGGCCCGGTCGTGTCCAGCGTGATCGTCGCCATGTCGTTCAGCAAGGAGACCTCGATCCGGTACAGTGGACCGGTCTCTTCGAACCAGTCGGTATGGTACCGCTGCTTCATCCGCTCCACGACCGCCTTTTTCACGATGCCCTGACAGGCGGGAACGCTGGAGAGCTGGGATTTATGAGAACGACCGTCAACCGGAAATTCGCCATGGATCGGGATCCAATCCGGCCATGGAATGGCTTTGGTGCCCTCGAACAGCTCCTCGAAGGTACGAGCGCGGAATTCGCCCATTTTGACGAGCACCCGATCCGAGGTCCGGAGCCACAGATTGGCCCGGCACACGTCGACAGGCCCTCCGGAGAACAGCACGCGGCCGTTCTCCACTCGCGTATCCTCATATCCAAGCAGCTTCAATTCACGCGCGACGACAGCCTCCAATCCCATTGGGGCGGTCGCGATTAACGTCCAAGGTCGGTTCATTCGATAACAACACTCCGTTCTACTTCTCTTACTTGTACTTGTATGGCATTCATCATATCATAAAATACAAGGAGGATGGAAAATGTCGAGTGAAGCAGTAGAATCCTATTTAGAACAATTATATCCCGCGGATCCGGCCGTGGAGCGAATCAAGGAGGGTATCCGGGCTCATGGCATACGGGACATTTCCGTGCCGGAAGGGTACGGGCGCCTGTTGACGATGCTGGCCCGCCTGGCGCATGCGAAGGATGCGCTGGAGATCGGCGCGCTGGGCGGCTACAGCGGTTATTGCATCTTGCGGGGGCTGGAACCGGGAGGCCGCCTTGTCTCGCTGGAGCTGCGTCAAGATTACGCCGATCTGGCGAAGCGCAATCTAACGGAAGCCGGCTTCGGCGAGCAGGTGGAATACAGAGTAGGCGAGGCGCTTCATTCGCTTGCGGATCTGGAGCGGGAAGGGGCCCGCTATGATTTGTTCTTTATTGACGCGGACAAGGAAAATTATCCGGCCTATCTCGAATACGCGATCCGGCTCGCGAGACCGGGGGCCCTCATCGCGGGAGACAATCTCATGCTCCGCGGCAGAACGCTCAATCCGGACAAGCAGGGTCCGTCCGTGCAGGCGATGCGGGACTTCAATGCCGCGATCGCGCAGGATGAACGATTGCTCAGCACGCTGCTTCCGGCCTATGACGGTCTGGCGCTTGCGATCGTGAAATAAGACGGACAGATTCCAAATATGGTGGAAGCAGACTCTATATTCCGTTGCTATGCTATAATGGATGACAGCAATCGAAAAAGAAGGATGGATTAGAACGGATGACACAGCAAGAACAATGGACTTCCCGACTCGGCTTCGTGCTCGCCTCGGCCGGATCGGCCATCGGGCTCGGAGCGATCTGGAAGTTCCCGAATGTCGTCGCTACCAGCGGTGGCGGCGCTTTTTTTCTTGTCTTTATTATTTTTACCTTCGGTATCGGCCTGCCGCTGCTGCTGGCCGAGTTCATGATCGGCCGCAATACGGGCAAGGAAGCGGTGTCCGCCTACCGTGAGTTGGCGCCGGGGAGCAGATGGCACGGCGTCGGTTATTTGGGCATGGCGACGTGCTCCTTGCTGCTATCTTTTTACAGCGTGGTCGGCGGGTGGATTGTGCTCTATTTCCTCAAAGGCCTGACCGGTTCGCTGCTGCAGGATGGACGCAACTACGGAGAGCTGTTCGAATCGACTGCCGCGAACCCTTGGGCGGCCGTGCTGGCACAGGCGCTGTTCATGCTTATCACGATCGTTATCGTGGCCCGGGGAGTGAAGCAGGGCATTGAGAAGGCAAGCCGCATTATGATGCCTGGCTTGTTCATCCTGTTCCTCGTCCTGATCGTTCGCTCGCTCACCCTCCCTGGGATGAGCGAAGGACTTGTCTATTTCCTGAAGCCGGACTTCGGCAAGCTGACGCCGCAAGCGCTGCTGTATGCGCTTGGACAATCTTTCTTCTGCCTGAGTGTGGGCGGCTCCTGCATGGTGACGTACAGCTCCTATCTGAAGAAAGGGGAGCCTCTCGGAAAGCCGGCTCTATCGGTCGTCGGCTTGAACGTGCTGACCTCGTTCATGGCGGGCATCGCGATATTCCCCGCTTTGTTCGCGCTCGGCATGAAGCCGCAGGAAGGCGCCGGCCTGCTCTTCATCACGCTTCCGGCCGTCTTCGAGCAGCTTCCGTTCGGCAGCCTGTTCATCGCGCTGTTCCTGGCGCTCTTCTTATTCGCGACCCTGACATCGGCGTTCTCTCTGTTGGAAATCGTCGTGGCCGCATTCACCCGGGGCAAGGCTGATCAACGCGCGCGCATGTGCTGGCTGGTCGGCGGCGGTATTTTCGCCTTGGGCATTCCATCGGCACTGTCCTTCGGCGTGGGCAGCCATCTGCAGTGGCTTGGGCGCAATATATTCGATTGGGCCGACTTCGCGGTGACGAACGTCATGCTTCCGCTTGGCGTGCTGCTGATCGCGCTATTCGTTGGGTTCCGGTATCCGCGCCGGCGCCTGCAGGAGGAATGGGACACGCTCGGCAGCCGCTGGCACAAAGGCTTGGCCGTGTACGTCTTCATGCTCCGCTTCATTTTGCCAGTGATCGTTCTGGTCGTGTTTTTGCACGGGATGAACTGGCTGCCGGTATGAGCGGGCAACATTCGTACACAGATTGACAACAGGAGGCAGTAATGACAACTCGAGAGCAGTGGACTTCAAAACTCGGATTTATACTAGCGTCGGCCGGATCGGCGATCGGGCTGGGGGCTATTTGGAAATTCCCCAATGTCGTTGCAACGAGCGGCGGCGGCGCATTTTTTGTTATTTTTCTAATATTTACGCTGGGTATCGGACTCCCTCTGCTACTGGCGGAGTTCGCCATCGGGCGCAGCACCGGGCGGGGAGCCGTATCCGCATATCGGGACATTGCGCCGCAATCGAAATGGCACTGGATCGGATACTTGGGCATCGGAACCTGCTTCCTGCTCTTGTCCTACTACAGTGTCGTTGGCGGGTGGATTGTGCTCTATGTAGGCCGCGGCATTGTCGGCGGCTTGCTCGCGAACGGCCGCGACTACGATGCGCTGTTCGCGGAGACGGTCGCCAATCCGTGGTACGCCGTAGCGGCGCAATTCGTCTTCATGCTGATTACGATCGCGGTGGTCGCACGCGGAATCAAAGGAGGAATCGAACGGGCCAGCCGCGTCTTGATGCCCGGCTTATTCATCTTATTCCTAGTGCTGATTATCCGTTCTCTGACCCTTCCCGGGATGGGCGAAGGACTTTGTTATTTCCTGCAGCCAGATTTCAGCAAGCTGACGGGACAGGCTGTGCTGTATGCGTTGGGGCAATCGTTCTTCTGTCTCAGCGTCGGGGTATCCGTGATGGTGACCTACAGTTCCTACTTGAGCCGCCAGGAATCGCTGCTTAAATCATCGGTCTCTGTCGTCGGCCTGAACGTCCTGACCTCGCTGATGGCGGGGCTTGCGATCTTCCCGGCCATATTTGCGCTGGGCATGAAGCCGCAGGAAGGCCCGGGCCTGCTGTTCGGCACCTTGCCAGCCTTGTTTGAGCAGCTTCCGTTCGGCGGCTTGTTCATCGTGTTGTTTTTGGCGCTGTTCCTGTTTGCGGCCTTGACCTCGGCCTTCTCCATGCTGGAGATTCTGGTATCGGGATTTTCCAAAAACGATCAACAGCGCTCCCGGATGAGCTGGCTGTTCGGCATCCTTATCTTCATCGTTGGCATCCCATCCGCCTTGTCGTTCGGCGTCTGGTCGGATGCGCGCATTTTCGGCCTGTCCCTGTTCGACGCGGCCGACTTCGCCGTGACAAATGTGCTCATGCCCGTCGGGGTGCTGCTCATCGCCTTGTTCGTCGGCTATCGCTTCCCGCGGCAGCGGCTGTACGAGGAATTCGCGAGCGAGGCGGCTTGGTGGCGCAAAAGCCTGGCCCTCTACATCATACTGCTGCGCTACGTCATTCCGGTCGTTATCGCCATCGTATTTCTTCACGTGCTTGGCCTGCTGCGGCTGTAAGGCCGCGAGGGCGAAGATGGCGCCGCTGCTTCAGGTGCAAGTAAGCGGAGCGCGGTCCCTTTATTTTGGCGGTCTCCCACTCCTTCAGGAGGAAGGGAGTGGGGGGCAGTCAGTCCTTTTGTGCAAACTCCCATAGACTCAGGCTCGGAGTGGAGTGAGGGCTAGCCAGTCCTTTTGTGCAAACTCCCATTGAATCAGGCCCGGAGTGGAGTGGGTGCTAGTCAGTCCTTTTGTGCAAACTCCCATCGACTCAGGCCGGAATGGATTGGGGACTAGCCAGTCCTTTTGTGCAAACTCCCATTGAATCAGGCCCGGAGTGGAGTGGGTGCTAGTTAGTCCTTTTGTGCAAACTCCCATTGAATCAGGCCCGGAGTGGAGTGGGTGCTAGTCAGTCCTTTTGTGCAAACTCCCATTGAGTCAGGCTCGGAGTGGGTTGGGTGCTATCCAGTCCTTTTGTGTAATCTCCCATTGAATCAGGTAGAGTAGGGTCTGACAATCCTTATCACTATTCTCCCATCCGGTCAGGGCGAGGAAAAAGACTGCGACATAATCGCTGTTAATCTCCATCTGACGGAATGGGATAGTGGAGCAAAGGAACGTCGCACGCATCACCAGACTGATGGAATGGGATAGTGGCACAAAGGAGCGTGTACGCATCACCAGTCTGACGGAACGGGATAGTAGCGCAAAGGAACATCGTACGCATCACCAGTCTGATGGAATGGGATAGTGGAGCAAAGGAACGTGTACGCATTACCAGACTGATGGAATGGGATAGTGGAGCAAAGGAACGTGTACGCATTACCAGACTGACGGAATGGGATAGTGTTGCAAAGGAACGTCGTACGCATCACCAGTCTGACGGAATGGGATAGCGGCGTAAAGGAATGTCGCGCGCATCCCCAGTCTGCCGGAATGGGATAATGAGACAAAGGAGCGCTGAGGCGTCCTATCGAAGCAGCCCCTCATCCGGTCATTGCCGACCGGCGAGGGGCTGTTGTCGGATATCGCTATAGTTTCAGTTTCTTGGTGTTGATGATGTACATATTTTTAAGCGGGTATTTCCCGTTCGCGTATTTGCGCGCCCCGGATTCGAACAGAACGTAGAGGCTGCTTCCCGTTAGGGAGATGCCTTCGGACATCGGAGGCATTTTCAAGGAGCTGACCTTCTTGCCCGAGGCTCCGCGCGTGTAGACGAGCAAGGTGCTGTCGTTGTTGCGGCCGCAGGACTGGCTGTAGAAGACACGGTTCTTCGTCAGGGCCATCCCTTGCACCCGGTCAGGCGTCGTCCACGTATAAGAAGCCTTCGGATTGGACGGCAGTTGGCCTTTGCCATTCAGCTTATAGCCTCTCGCTTTTCCCTTCGGCCCCGGCTTGCACATCCCTTGACCGATATCTTGGCCATCCATATATTCACCTATCCACAACACCCCATCCGCATATGAGGCATAGGAGGCTTTATGGCCAAGAGCGAATTTTTTCATGACGACATTGCTGTAATCCTTTTTGCCGGAGATCGTGCCCATGGGAATTTGGTAGACGCTCCTGCCGGAGGCAATCCATAAGTATTTGGCGCTGGCGGCGACCCCTCCGACATGTCCGGTGTGCTTCTTGCTGGCGCTCTCGTACAGATAGAGCGTCTTTATCCGCTTTTTTGTCTTCGTGTCGGTAATGGAGATAGCGCTTGCCTGACTGCTGGATTTTCCTGAATAATGCGAGACGACGACCCAGTTTTTCCCCGGCACGACCGCCAATCCTTGAGGCACCCATTCATTTTTGGCGTTTAATCCCGGAATGACGGGACCTGTGCTCGCCACTTTGTTGAATTCCGGATAGCTTGGCTTGGCCTGGGCCTCTGCCGGCCCCAGTACGCCCGCCGTGCTCCAGGTCAGGATGAAGCACAGCATGACGGCCAAGGCACGCGATGTCCATTGGTTTACCATGTTTTACAATCTCTCCTTTCAGTGGATATATACGCACGAAAACGGAAATCCAAACAGGGAGAAGTCGCTGATAATTTTTCTAAATCAGATTCGCGGCGATGATAAATAAAAATAAAAGAAAGCCGCCTGCCGTAACGCCCCGACAAGTCGTCAGGTAACGCCGGCTGATTGGCGGCTCTATATATACTATAGCGGATGAAATGCTTTTCAGATCAAGCCTTTTTTTCAAAAATTATATATTCTCATCCAATTGTTGCCTTATATCGTTAGCGGTTGGAGGTAGGGGCTCAAGTATGCAGAGGGGGGTAAAAGGGGCGTGAATTCCCGGCACATCTTCAAGGCGGCAGACGGCAGCCGTCTGCCGGCCCAAGATGCGTTAAGCAAGGCAACGAAGCCTGCTGTAGGCAGTAAGCCTGTCAATGACTCGTACTTCTTCTCCCATATAAGGAGTAACGGGCCCATGCCGTGTTCACGAGCAGCAAAATGCCGGAGATGATAAAAATGCCTTGAATGCCGATGAGTCCGGACATCGCTCCGCCGAATACGGGACCGATCATATTGCCGAGCGCCAGCGTGCTCGTATTGAAGCTGTAGGCCCGGCTTTCCATGCCGTCCGGCGTATATTTCCGAATCAGCGCATTGACGGATGGGAGCAGGCCGCCCATAAAGATTCCGAGCAGGAAGCGGACGATAAGCAGCTGCCATACGGTGCCGACGAAGGCCTGCGGGATCAAGGTCAGCGCAGCGCCGATCAGACATACGGTCAATATCCGGTGGGAGCCGTGCTTGTCGCTCATTTTCCCCAGGATCGGAGAACAAATCATGTTGGACACGCCGGTGACCGCGCTGACGAGTCCGGCGAGAAAGGCCAGATTTTGCGTCGAGCCATGAAGGTCCTGCACATATAGCGGCAGCAGCGACATCGGACTCAGCATGGCGAATTGCAGCAGGAAGGTTACCGCGAACAAAGACAGCAGCTGCGGAATGCCAGACAGCTGCTTGAAGCCGGCGAGAACCGAGATTTGCGGCTCTTCCGCCGCTTTCTCGCGGTCGAACGATTCCTTCACCATGAACAGCGTCAGCATCGTGGCCAGGAACAGCAACGTTCCGGTAATATAGAAAATCGGCCGATAGCCAACCCAGTCCGCCAGCCCCCCGCCGATAATCGGCCCGAGAATCGTGCCGGCGACGACGCCGGACTGCAGGATGCCCATCGCGAAGCCGGTCCGTTCGCGCGGCGTGGTCGACGATACGAGCGCGACCGCGGCCGGGTTGAAGCCCGAGATCGTTCCATTCAGCAGGCGAAGCAGCAGCAGATGCACCGGCGTCTGCGCGAAGCCCATTAATACCGTCACGATGGCCATCCCTAAGCCGGAACGGATAATCATAACTTTGCGGCCGTACTTATCGGCAAACTTGCCCCAGATCGGCTGAAAAATAAATGAGGTCAAAAAATTCGCCGCAAAGATAAGTCCCGTCCAGATCGCGATTTGATGCGGATCGCTCAAACCGATATCATGCTGCAAATACAGCGCCAAGAACGGCGTAACCATGGTCATGCCCGACATGACCAGAAATGATCCGAACCAGAGAATAATCAGATTCAGTTTCCATTGCTGCATAAGATGCTCACCACTTTCTGTCACGGTCCGTACAATGTTCAGCAACGGGTTCTATTATACCATATAGATATATATCAATTGTCATATGAAAACCGGGATATGGATGCAGTTGATAGCAAGTCAGGATAGGTTATGCAATTTCTGGTCATTTCATAGTTTTGCGTAGTGAAATTGTCGAAAAATCATCATATGCGAACGTTTTTTGTCAACAGATTGTCATAGCTACCCGGATCGGCGAGGTTGTGGGAAGCAGGGAAAAGGGGCATAATGGAAGCGTTAGCTATAAAAAAGTGCGTGTCCAAAACGGACGATTTGTCTATAAGCACAATACCGTCAAAGCGGGGTATATGAATGACTTATAATGATCGTTTTCTGAAAGCGTGTCGACAGGAACAAGCAGACCGCGTGCCGGTATGGTACATGCGGCAGGCCGGGCGTTATGATCCCGACTATCGCAAGATTAAAGAGAAATACAGTCTGCTTGAAATATGCCGGCAGCCGGAGCTGGCCGCCGAGGTGACGATGATGCCCGTCCGCAAGCTTGGCGTGGATGCGGCGATTCTCTATTCCGATATTATGAATCCGGTCGCTTCGATGGGGATCGACTTCGATATCGTAGCTAATGTAGGGCCGGTAATTCAAAATCCGATACGAAGCGCGGCCGACGTCGAGCGCCTGACACCGGTCGATCCGGAAGGCGATCTGGGCCATATTCTGGAGACGATTCGCATCCTTGACAGGGAACTGAAGGTTCCGCTCATCACGTTCGCGGGCTCCCCGTTCACGATTGCGAGTTATTTAATTGAAGGGCGTCCTTCCAAAAATTACATCCTTACGAAAACGATGATGTATGAGACTCCTGACGTATGGCATGCCTTGATGGGCAAGCTGGGAGACATGGTGATCGCCTATGTGCGTTCCCAGGTGGCGAACGGGGCCAAAGCGTTCCAATTGTTCGACAGCTGGGTCGGCTCCTTGTCTCCGCGCGATTTCGAACGGTACGTGCTGCCGACGATGAAGCGCATTTTTGCGGAGCTGTTCGAGCTGGACGTTCCGAAAATATATTTCCCCGGCGTCAGCTCCGGCGAATTGCTTCCGACCCTCCGCGATCTGAAGGCGGATGTAATCGGGTTGGACTGGCGGGTGTCCGTAACGGAAGGACGCCGCCGGCTGAACGGCCGGTTCGCCGTGCAAGGCAATCTGGACCCTTATGTGCTGACGGGACCGATGAGCGTCATCGAACGGGAAGCCGCCCATATCATAGAGCAGGGAATTCAAGAGCCGGGCTACATTTTCAATCTCGGCCACGGGCTGTTCCCGGAAGCTTCGCTGGACAAATTGCGGCAGCTGACCGAGTTCGTGCATGAATATTCGAGCCAATTGCTGGCGAAGAAATAAGAAACAGGGTGTAACGAGAACGAGACGGAATGGAGGGACAGCGAGTGTCCAAGCGTAAAATCGGCGTGCTGGTGATGTCCTACGGAACTCCCCGCAGCCTCGAAGAAATCGAGCCTTATTACACGCATATCCGGCGGGGCAATCCGCCTTCCGAGGAGCAGTTGAAGGAACTGACGGACCGGTATGAAGCGATTGTCGGGGGCGTGTTCCCGCTCCGGGAGCATACCGACCGCCAAGTTGAAGCGCTGCAGGAGACGCTGAACCGCCGTACCGAAGGCACGGAAGTTCAGTATGCGTGCTACCAAGGCTTGAAGCATGCGCAGCCGTATATTGAGGACGGCGTCGCGGCGATGGCCGCGGACGGCATTAAGGAATCCGTGTCCGTCGTGCTGGCGCCGCATTATTCCGCGATGAGCGTCGGCGGCTACAATGCGCGGGCGAAGGAAGCGGCGGCGAAGCACGGGATCGAGCTTCGCTGCGTCAACAGCTATCATCTTCACCCCGATCTGCTGGATGCGTTGACCGAACGGGTGAATGAGCAGTTGGACGCCTTCGTCGCCGAAGGGGCGAAGCGGGAGGAGATCCAGGTGTTGTTCAGCGCCCACAGCCTGCCTGCGCGAATCCTGGAAATGAATGATCCGTATGTGGATGAATTGAACGCCACCTCGGCCGCGATAGCCGGGCGCTGCGGGCTGAAGGAAGGGCAGTGGAGATTCACCTGGCAGAGCGCGGGCCGCACGGCAACGCCTTGGCTGGGCCCGGATATTTTGGACACGCTCGCCGCGGTTCAGCAGGAAGGCATCCGTTGGGTGCTCTCCGCGCCGATCGGATTCGTATCCGATCATCTGGAAGTGCTGTATGATCTCGATATCGAGGCGGTGCAGGAGGCCGAGCGTCTGGGCATCCGCTTGAAGCGCATTCGCATGCTGAACGATAATCCGAAGTATATGGCGACATTGGCCGACGTGACGATGAAGGCGATGTCGGAAGCGAGTAACTAGAAAGAAGGTAACAACATGAATGCTTTGCGGAAACTTGTCGTTATCGGTGGAGGAATTACCGGATTGAGCGCGGCGTTCTATGCGCTGAAGCAGGCGGATGAAGAGGGGCAGCCCGTCTCCGTTACCGTCATAGAGCAATCGGACCGTCTCGGCGGGAAGATTGAGACCCTGCGGAAGGAAGGGTGCGTCATTGAGAAAGGACCGGACTCCTTCCTCGCCCGGAAGCTGCCGATGATTGATTTGGCGCGCGACCTCGGAATGGAATCGGAGTTGGTCGCCACGAATCCGCATGCCAAAAAAACATATATATTGCGCCGGGGCAAGCTGTACCGGATGCCGCCCGGCCTCGTGCTCGGCATTCCGACGGAACTGGGGCCGTTCGCGAAGACCGGGCTCATTTCCCCGTGGGGGAAGCTTCGCGCGGCTATGGATCTGTTCATCAAGCCGCGTCCGTCGGAGGAAGATGAATCCGTCGGCGCGTTCCTGGACAGACGTCTCGGACGGGAAGTGACGGAGCATATCGCGGAGCCGCTGCTTGCCGGCATTTATGCCGGAGATTTGCAGGCGCTGAGCCTGCAAGCCACCTTCCCGCAATTCGCGCAGGTGGAGCGCAAGCACGGCGGCCTGATACGCGGAATGAAAGCGAGCCGCCAAGCGGGCCAATCGGTTCCGGGGCTGCCGGATGTCGCCAAAGGTACGATGTTCCTCACCTTCCGCAATGGCTTGATCTCGCTCGTCGAACGGCTGGAGGAGACGCTGCGGGAACGGGCCGATTTGCGTCTCGGCGTCGCCGCGGAAGGACTGGAGAAGCGGGAGGACGGAAAATATCGGGTTCGCCTGGGCGATGGAAGCAGCCTGGAGGCGGATGCGATCATCGTGACGACGCCTTCGTATCATGCGGCTTCCTTGCTCGAGGAGCATGTCGACGCGAGCGCCTTGAAGGCGATCCGTCATGTATCGGTCGCGAACGTCGTCAGCGTGTTCGATCGCAAGCAGGTCAAGAATAAGTTCGACGGCACCGGGTTCGTCATCTCGCGCCGGGAGGGCCGGGCGATTACCGCCTGCACGTGGACCTCGGTGAAGTGGCCGCATACGAGCTGCGGGGACAAGCTGATCATCCGCTGCTATATTGGCCGGGCCGGCGACGAGGAGCGGGTGGATTGGCCGGATGAGGCGCTCAAGCGCACGGTGCGCAGCGAGCTTCGGGAACTGCTTGATATCGATATCGACCCGGAGTTCGTCGAGATTACGCGCCTTCGCCACTCGATGCCCCAGTATCCGGTCGGCCATGTGCAGGCGATCCGCTCGCTGAGGGACGAGGTTGGGCGCGTGCTGCCGGGCGTATTCTTGGCCGGACAGCCGTACGAAGGGGTCGGAATGCCCGACTGCGTCCGCAGCGGCCGCGATGCGGCGGATGCGGCGGTCAGCGCGCTGCAAGCCCTAAGTGCGAAGGCCGAAGCGCCAGCCGATGACGCGGCGACCGGAACGGCGGGGTAATCAGACCCGTTGGATTAGAGGGAACGTGACAGATTTCAATAGTGAAGCCGCGCGGAAGCGCGGCTTTTTTGGCGTGTGCACGGGGGATGTCCCTTCTGTGGTTGCGGGCAACGATATCGGTTGAATGGCAGGCGGACTCGGCGCGAGCGGGTAAGCGGAATGCCGGCATCAAGCTGGTTGCCGCCTGCGGGAATTCCACTGGCGCTATCTATGCTTTATGGTTCGATTGGAAAAAAAGGGCGGAAACGCGTTATAATGAGACATATTTGCAAAAATCGGGCGGAAGGGGCGGAACATTGAGACAATCGCGGAAGGTGCGGGAAGGGCGAGTGCGAAGGAGACGGCGCCGCCCGCTGCTTGTCCTGAATATCGTGCTGGCGGCTATCGTGGCCGGAACGGCCTATGCAGGTTGGCAGCAGGGATTAATGTCCGGTAAACAGGCGGAATGGCCCCAGCCGCCGGCTGCTTCTCCCGAAGGGGAAGCGCCAGCGCTGGAGAAGCCGGCGAGCGGGCTGCCGGCGGATGAGCCGGACGGTGAGTCTCCCGGCGCTGCCGGCGGCCAAGCGGCGGGCGGGGATACGGAACATCCTGATGCGGCTGCGCCGCTTCCGGGGAGCGGGCCAGAGCAGGAGCCGCGCGTCCGACTCGCCTTCGCCGGCGACGTGATGACGGCCGGACGCGTGGAGGAAGTCGTGAAGGAGCATGGATATGATTTTCCTTTTGTGCATGCCAAGCGGTGGTTCCAGGAAGCGGATATCGCCGCGGTCAATCTGGAGACGCCGCTGACGGTGCGGGGCGTCCCGGCGAAGGACAAGGAATTCGTCTACAAGTCATCGCCGCGGACGGCGCAGGCGATGATCGAGGCGGGCATTGACCTCGTCAACCTCGCCAACAACCATTCGATGGATCAAGGGGAAGAAGGGCTGCTGGATACGTTCGCCGCGCTGAAGGAAGTTCATCTTCCTTACGTCGGGGCGGGGCATGATGCGGGGGAGGCCTTTACGCCGGTCATCCTTGAGAGCCAGGGCATCAAGCTGGCCTTCCTCGGCTTCACGCGTGTCGTTCCGGAAGTGAGCTGGTATGCGGGCAAGAACAAGCCGGGGCTGGCGACGACCTATGAAGGAATGAAGGAGAAGGCGGCGGAAGCGGTCGCGAAGGCGAAGGAGCAGGCCGATCTCGTCGTCGTCATTGCGCATTGGGGGAAGGAAAAGGTGGATTTCCCGGAGGACTACCAGCGGGAATTGGCCCGTCTGTACATTGATGCGGGCGCCGACCTGATCGTGGGCGGACATCCCCACGTCCTGCAAGGTCTGGAGCAATATAAAGGCAAATGGATCGCCTATAGCCTGGGAAACTTTATTTTTACGCGGGCCGTGCAGCCCATAACGTGGGAGACCGCCATCTTGCAGGCGGAATGCACGAAGCAGGGCGAATGCGAGCTGACCGTCGTTCCGTTCTATACCGAACTGGGGCAAGCCGTTCCGCTTGACGGGGAAGCAGGGCAGGCGGTGCTGCAGCGGCTGGAGAACATATCGGAGCAGGTATCCATCGACGCGGAGGGGCGCGTGACGCATGGGAAGAAGTGAGCCGCCGGCGCACGGATGGCCGGCTATCCATAGATCCAAAGGGAGAGATGAACGATGAGCGATCATAGAGGAATGATGAGCGACGGGCGCCAAGTGCGCAATGTATATTGCATCGGGCGCAACTATCGGCTGCATGCAGCCGAATTGGGCAATGCGGTTCCCGAGCAGCCGATGGTCTTTTTGAAGCCTTCCCATGCGGTAATAACGATGGAGGCGGACACGGCGCTGCCGCTCCCGCTCGACCGCGGGGCGGTTCATCACGAAGTGGAGCTGGTGCTTCGCCTCGGCAGCCGGGTCGAGCCGGGCATGACGGCGGCGGAAGCGGTCGACGCCTTTGCTCTTGGCATTGATTTTACGCTGCGCGACGTGCAGGACGTTTTGAAGAAGAAGGGCCATCCGTGGCTGGCGGCCAAGGGCGTGCTGAACTCGGCCCCGGTCACCCGTTTTCTCCCTTTTCCGGGAACGGAGACGCTGGAACGGACGAACTTCGCGATGCATAACAACGGCCGCCTCGTGCAGGAGGGGCGCGCGGAGGAGATGCTGTTCTCTCTCGATACGCTGATCGAATATACGGGCCGCCATTATGGACTCGGAGCAGGAGATCTCCTCTTCACGGGAACGCCGGCAGGGGTCGGACCGGTACAAGCGGGGGATCGCCTGGAATTAAGCTGGGGCGGAGAATTGCTGGGCTCCTGCGTCGTCGCGGCGCAGAATTGACCGGCGGGCTGGGAGGAATGCGATTGATACAGGAAGCTATCGGGTGGCATACGAGCTGGGGCCCCTGGATTATCGGGCTGCTGGGAAGCTTGCTGGTGGCCGGGGCCGCATGGTGGAAGCAGTCGTTAACCGGATCCGGCGCCGCGGCGTCCATCGTGATGGGAACGATCTACTGCGGGAGCGGCGCGCTTGTCTGGTTCGGATTGCTGCTTACTTTTTTTGTGACGTCGACGTTATGGTCCAAGTGGAAAAAGAAGGCGAAGGGGCGCTTCGAGGACAATTATGAAAAATCGGGGACCCGGGATGCAGGACAGGTCTTCGCCAATGGAGGCTTGGGCCTGCTCCTATGTCTTGCTTATATCATCGCGCCCCATCCCGCTTGGGTCGCCCTCTTCGTCGGGGCCATGGCCTCGGTGAACGCCGATACATGGGCGACCGAGATCGGCAGTCTGAGCCGCCGCCCGCCCCGCTCGATCGTAACCGGCCGGGTCGTTCCGCCGGGAACTTCCGGCGGCGTGTCTCTGCTTGGCACATCGGCGTCGGCAGCGGGCGCCTTCGTTATCGGGATGGCCGCGGTCGTCTTGCTGCTGCTCGATCCGCTGCAGACCGGACCGGAGACGTCCTTCCGCGCGCTGGCCGTCCTGCTGATTGCCGGGACGGCAGGCGGATTGGCCGGGGCGCTGCTCGACTCCCTGCTGGGCGCGACCTTGCAGGCAGGCTACCGCTGTCGGCAATGCGGGGCGGACACGGAACGGACCACGCATTGCGGAAGCGAGACGCGGCTCGTGCGCGGTTGCCGCTGGCTCAACAACGATCGGGTGAATCTGCTCTGCTCTTGCGGCGGCGCGGCCGTCTCCTGTCTCATCTGGTTGCTGGCGGGAGGCTAAGCCGCCGCCTGGCGCCCGGGAGCCAAATCGACAACTTGCCGATCTCGTGATATATTCGTATCAGCAGCCGGGAGTGGAAGGCTTGCGTCAGATTGGAAGGAGGTGTGCCGATGAGTTACGGGCAAAGCGATAAACTGCATCTGATTTTGGATGCGGCCTATGAGCTTTTCGGTGCCAATGGCTTCTATGAGACGAAGATGTCGGATATCGCCGAGAAGGCCGGCATCGCCAAAGGAACGATATATATTTATTTTAAAAGCAAAGAAGAATTGTTCACGGCCATGTCGGTACGTGATTTTGAACAATATTTGCGCGAGCTCGATTACGGCTTGAACCAGGCCGGTTCGCTGGAGGATGGGCTGCGCTTCGCCGCGGATCATCATCTGCGCTATTATTTCAGACGGAAGCAGTATACGAATCTGTTCTTCAAGTCGCCGAACAAAGATCCCGATATGATGCAGGCGCTGTGCAAGTTCATGCATCGCTACATCGAGGCGATGTCGGGATTGATGCGGCGCTTCGAGCTGCCTGAGCCGGCGCTTCATGCGAAGTCGTATACGGGGATGCTGGACATGATGAAGATGGACATGCTGTTCGCCCCGGAATTCACCGAGCAGGATATGGAGCAGCGCATCCGCTTTGTGGCCGATTTGTTCATTCGCGGCTGCCTGGCGGCGGGAACGGCTTCATCGGATCGGGATGCCGGGAACGGGTATCCGAGGGAAGAGAGCGCGCCGAACGGGCAGAAGCGGTAGAAGCTGCCGCGATGCGGGTCAGCGGCGAGGAGATTACGGGGGGTGTCTCACAGGCACTGCAAAATGATGGAGATGACGAGTTAAAAGAGAATGTGGATGCGGGAAAAACGGCGGCGCGCAAACCGGTGGAAAATGGATGAAGCAGTGAAATGCTGCGTGGATGCATTAATTTCTGCTCTTTAAGCCGCTATTTGATGAAATTCCTGCAAAAGTACATGATGTTCATCGATTTTTGTCTTTTATCGATTGGATAGTCAGAAATTGATGCCGTATTGCAGGATTCCCTGTAACGGAGTACACGTCATAAAGGAAAGCTGCAGTTTTGCAGTTTTCGGCGAGTCGAGCTTTGAGAATCAGGGGGGCTGTCTCACTGTAGTGAAATACTACTTTTGGGACGCCCCCTTTGGCTGTGGCATGCGGTGGCATGCCGGGCCGCCTGGGAAAGCAGACAGGACTGGAATGGGGGAACGCAAGATGCACATCATGACGATTGAAGAGCTGGGCAGAAGCTATGGCGACAAAATATTGTTCCGGGACGTATCCTTCGGCATAGAGGAAGGGGATCGCTTCGGCATTATCGGCGTCAACGGGACGGGGAAATCGACCTTCCTGCGCACAATAGCGGGCTGGGAGCAGCCCGAGCAAGGAAAGGTGCTGGCCGGCAGCCGGATTACGATCCGCTTCGTGCCGCAGGAGCCTGAATTCGATCCGGAGGCGACCGTTCTGGATCAAGTGCTGGGCGGAGACGCTCCCGACATGACGGCGGTGCGCGTATATACGGAAGCGCTGGAACGAGCCGCGCAGCGGCCGGACGATGAAGCGGCGCAGGCGGCATTGATCCGGGCGACCGATGATATGGATGGGCTGCAGGCTTGGCAGTTGGAGAGCGAGGCGAAGTCGATTCTGTCCCGGCTCGGGCTGGTCCAATTCGGAGCCAAGATGGGGGAATTGTCCGGCGGACAGCGCAAGCGCGTCGCCCTCGCGGCGGCGCTGATCCATCCGTCGGATCTTCTTCTGCTTGACGAGCCGACGAACCACATCGACAACGACACGGTCGCTTGGCTGGAGACGATGCTGCAGAAGCGAAGCGGCGCGCTGCTGATGATTACGCATGACCGCTATTTCCTGGATCGGGTAGCGAACCGGATCGTGGAGCTGGATCGGGGACGGGCGTTCTTCTATGAAGCCAATTATTCGCGCTTCCTGGAGCTCAAGGCAGACCGCGAGGCACGGGAAGCGGCGTCGGAGGATAAGCGCCAGAATTTGCTCCGTCAGGAGCTGGCTTGGATCCGGCGCGGCGCAAGAGCGCGGACGACGAAGCAGAAGGCCCGGATCGAGCGCTTCGAGGCGCTGCAGAAGCAGGAGGGGCCGGGTCAGAACGGGCAAGTGGACATCTCTGCAGCCTCCGCCCGCCTCGGCAAAAAGATTATGGAGATAGACGGCCTTGAGGCCAGACTGGCGGATCGGACGCTGTTCCAGGAGCTGAGCTATATCGCCGTGCCGGAGGACCGCATCGGCATCATCGGGCCGAACGGAAGCGGCAAGTCGACGCTGCTGCGCATCATTGCCGGCGAGCGCGAGCCGGACGGCGGTTCGATCGTGCTCGGGCCGACCGTCCGCATCGGCTTCTTCACTCAAGAGCATGCGGAGATGGATGAGTCGATGCGGGTCATTGAATATATCCGCGAAGCGGCAGAGACGGTTCGCACGGCCGACGGCCATTCCATTACCGCGGCGCAAATGCTGGAGCGGTTCCTGTTCGAGCCTGCGATGCAGTGGACGGTGATCGGCAAGCTGTCCGGGGGAGAGAAGCGGCGTTTGCAGTTGCTTCGCATGCTGATGGAAGCGCCGAATGTGCTGCTGCTCGATGAGCCGACGAACGATCTGGACGTACAGACGCTTGCCGTGCTGGAAGATTATTTGGACGAGTTCCCGGGCGTCGTCATCGCGGTCTCTCATGATCGCTATTTCCTTGATCGCGTGGCTGAACGGATCTGGTCATTCGAAGATGGCGCCATCCGCCAGCATGTCGGGAATTATAGCGAGTATATGGAATGGACGGCACGGCACGGGAAGGAGGCCGGCGAGCCGAAGCCGAAGGCGCAGACGCCGGCGGAAGCGGCCCCGGCAGGCAAATCGGAGCGGCCGGAACGGAAGCCGAGACTGAAAATGTCCTACAAGGAAGAACGCGAATATGAGCGAATTGAAGACGAGATCATGGAGGCGGAGGAGCGCATTCAGCAGATCCAGCGGGAGATGGAGCTGGCGTTCAGCGATTCGGCCCGGCTGCAGGAATTGATGAAGGAAGAAAGCGCGGCCCAGCAGCGGCTTGAAGCGCTGATGGAGCGGTGGACTTATTTGAGCGAGCTGGCGGAACAGATCGAGGCGGAAAAGCAGAAGTAAGGGGAGGCAGGCTTTCTCCGCTTCGGCTTCGAACGAACGCCTGGGGTTGGGCAGCAGCTTGCTCCCGGGCGCTTGTCCAGCTCTGTATCCGTATGTATCGTATTATCCAGATGTATCCGGATGTTTCCGAGGTGAGGGACTTGCCCGCGGAATAGGCTGTTACAAAAGCACCAACCGGTGTGTATATAATTATAGATTCGTTAAGCGGGAGGTCATGTGTATTGGAATCGACGAATTCGTATTCCGGTTCCGAAGAGTTGTATCCAAGCAAGCGCAAAATGCTTCCCATCTTGCTCGGCCCGGCGCTGTTCGACGCGGCAGGATATCCTCATGAATGCAGCGGAAGGCTTTGCGGTCGCGATAGGCGCCATCTGCGCCTGCTTCTTCGCCATAACGCTCGTCTACTCTCTGTGGCGGATCCTTGCGCCTCGCCCTTCCCTTATCCTGCATGAGCAGGGGTTCGTGGACAATGCCTCGCTCAGCAGCGTGGGCGATGTGAGTTGGGAGGAAGTGACCGATATTTACGTCTACCAATTCATGAATCAACGCCTCATCGGCATCAAGGTCGAGAAGGCTGAGCGCGTGCTGGCCCATCTTCCATCCTGGAAGCGCACGATTCTTCGCGCCAATCGCGTCATGGTCGAGGCGACGGTGAATCTGCCGGTCATCGCGTTCACGGAGCCGCTGGATGATGTGGCCCGGAAGCTGCGCGAGCGGTGGGAGCAGTACAAGCGGGCCCAGGGCCGGGCAAAGCCATGGCAAGCACACAGGAAAACAGACCGAGCGGGGGATCCGCTCGGTCTGTTGCTGTTGGCAGAAGAATCGCGGACCATTGGCCCGGGGATTCACGTTCTATTCTCCGTCTCCGCTCAGGCGGACGATGGCGCGGCCGGAAATGCCGCCTTCTCTCATCGTTCGCGTATATGCCGGCACGTCCTCCAGCCGGAGCTCCCGCACCCAGCCATCGAAGCGGACGGCATCGCGCCAATCGGAGGCCATGCGGCTCCACAGCTTCAACCGCAGATCATGCGGCGCATAGACGGAGTCGATGCCGTAGAGCGTGATGCCGCGCAGGATGAAGGGGAATACGCTGGCGGGCCAATCTCCGCCCGCCGTCATGCCCGTGGCGGCCACGGCGCCGCCATATTTCGTGGAAGCGACTGCGGCGGCCAGAATGCCGCCTCCGCAGACGTCCACGACGCCAGCCCAGCGCTGTTTGTCCAGCGCGCGCGGGCGTTCCGGCCGCCAATCGTCGCGGGATACGACGCTGGCGGCGCCCAGGCGCCGGAGCGCATCGCCTAGCTCCGGCTTGCCGCTGGCTGCGACGACCTCGCAGCCAAGCTGCGCCAGCATGGCGATCGCCAGCGAGCCGACGCCGCCGCTGGCGCCGGTGACGAGCACCGGCCCGTCGCCGGGGCGCAAGCCGTGCCGCTCCAGGCGCTCGACGGCCATCGCCGCCGTCAGGCCGGCCGTGCCGAAAGCCATTGCATCGCGCAGGCTTAGCCCTTCCGGCACCGGCACGATCCAATCGCCGGGAACGCGGGCATATTCGCTCAGTCCGCCGAAATGCGACACGCCAAGCTCATATCCGGTGACGAGAACGCGTTGTCCCGGCGTGAAGCGCGGATCGTCGCTCGCGGCGACGATGCCGGACAGGTCGATGCCCGGCACGAACGGGTAGGTCTTGACGATATGCCCGTCGGCCGAGCAGGCGAGGGCATCCTTGAAGTTGACGCCCGAATAGGCGACGCGTATCGTCACGCTTCCTTCCGGCAGATCGGCAAGCGTTTGTTCCCGCACGGCGGCGTGGACCTCCCCGTCTGCGGTCTTGTCGACGACCAGGGCAGAGAATTGTTCTTTCATGCCATATTCCTCCTTCATAGAGCTTTCTTATGTCCCATCTGCGCGCACTCCTGATAGTTGGGCAGCGCTTAAGCAGAAGGGACTTGCCGAAGAAGACAGGGGCGAGCGCCCGCCTGCCGGCAGCGCCCGTCCCCTGTCTTGGCATTATGCTTCGGTAATATACGCCGCGGCGAGCCGGGCCGTGTTCAGCACGGCCTTCAAATGGGTGCGCTCCATCGCATGGGACGCATGCACGCCCGGACCGATGAGCGCGGCGCGAATATTGTTGCCGCCGCGCAGCGCCGCGGATGCGTCCGAACCGTAGTGCGGATAGACGTCAACGGCGTAGTCGATGCCTTCCCGTTCAGCCAATGCAATCAGCCGGCTCGTCATCATGTAATCGTAAGGGCCGGACGAATCTTTGGCGCAGATCGAGACGTCGGTTTCCTTGCAGGCGAGATCATCGCCGATGCAACCCATGTCGACGGCGATCATTTCGGTTATTTCCTGGGGAATATACGAAGCGCCATGGCCGATTTCTTCATAATTTGTAATAAAGATGACGGTATCGTGAAGTGGCTGCCAGCCTGTGCGCTTCATGCTCTCCAGCATGCCGAACAGGGCGGAGACGCTCGCTTTGTCATCCAGATGACGGGATTTGATATAGCCGTTCGGTAGCCGCACCGGGCGGGCGTCGAACGATACGTAATCCCCGGTGCGGATGCCGAGCTGCTCCGTATCCTGCTTCGAATGCACCGGCTCGTCGATGCGCACGATCATGTTCGCTTCCTCGCGGCGGTAGTCGCGGGCATCGGAATATACGTGCACAGACGGATGATTGCTCATAATCGTGCCTGTATAAACTTTGCCGCTGCGGGTGTGAATTTGGCAGTATTCATTCTCCATCGATTGCATCATGAATCCGCCTACGGAAGTGAGACGGAGCGTACCGTCGCTATGAATCGATCGGACCATGGCGCCCAGCGTATCGACGTGGGCGGACAAACCGATGACCTTGCCGCTGTCACGGTTCGTTCCCGGAACGCGAATGACGCCGCAGCCTTTGCGAGTCAACTCGAAGGAGTAACCCAGCTGCGTGGCTTCGACCTCAATCCGCTTCATGACATGATGGGTGTAGCCCGTCGGAGACGGGGTGTTCAGCAATTCCATGAGCACGGAGGCGACATAGTTCTCGTCAATGTCAGCGCGCAGCGGCTGGGATGACAGGGAGTGTGATTGATTCATCGTACGAATTCCTCCTCGATATAAGAAAATAAGCCGGAACGGCTTGCCGAAGGCAAGCCGCTATGCCAAGTCCTCCTGATTTCGCTTCTCGGACGTAAATCCTTGAACCTCTTCGTTGGCCGGAGGAAGGGGCATTTCCGCTTCCGCTGCGATCCCCTCCGGCGACAGTTGGGCAAGCTGCTGCTCCAACTGTTGAATTTTTTTCTGCGATCGGTACTGTAAATAGATGCTGTAAGAGCCGACAATGATGGCGCCCAGCAGCGTGCAGCCGAGAATCAATAAGATGAGCGGCACTTCGAAGGTGCCGAACAACAGATTGACTTGTACCGGATTCACGTTGATTACGGCAAAGATGGCGGTAATCAATGCGAAGATAAGCCCTGCTATCAAGGACCATTGAATGCGCATCAGGCATCCTCCTCATGGTTTCTATGTATCTATCCTCCAGTATAATATTCGACTCCTTCCGTCACAAGGTGATTTCTCACTTGCTCCCTGCTCATGGGAGACGGACGGGCTGGATTCGCAGTAGCGGCCTCGCCGGCAGTCCATCGAGCCGCCAAGCGAAAAAGGAAATGGCGGATTCGCCTCAGGAATCCGCCATCCATTCTGTTTATTTTTCCGCAGCCATCTTTTCCATTTCTTCAATCAGCGATTCCAGCAGGCTCATGCCTTCCTCAATCGGCGTCGGCGCGGACATGTCGACGCCGGCCTTTTGGAGAATGTTGATTGAATAATCGCTTCCGCCGCTCTTCAGGAAGCCGAGGTAGCGGTCAACCGCCGGCTGCCCTTCATCGAGAATCTGCTTCGCGAAGCTTTGCGCCGCCGAGAAGCCGGTCGCGTATTTGTATACGTAGAAGCTCGTATAGAAATGCGGAATGCGCGCCCATTCCATCTCGATATCTTGATCGACAACCATGTCGTCGCCATAATATTTTTTGTTCAGATCATAGTAGATTTCGCACAGGAGCTGCGGCGTCAGCGCCTCGCCCTTCTCGGCGTGCTCGTGGATAAGCAATTCGAACTCGGCGAACATCGTCTGGCGGAACACCGTCGTACGGAATTGATCGATATAGTAGGCGAGCAGATACATTTTTTCTTTCTTGTCGTTCGTCTTCTTCAGCATGTAATCCATCAGCAGCGCCTCGTTCAGCGTCGATGCCACTTCCGCGAGGAAGATCGTGTACTGCGCGTCGCGGTATGGCAGATTGTTGTCCGAGTAATACGAGTGAAGCGCATGGCCCATCTCATGGGTGAGCGTGAACATGCTGTTCAGGTTGTCTTTATGATTCAGAAGAACGTACGGGTGGGTGCCGTAAGCGCCCCAACTGTAAGCCCCGGTCCGCTTGCCCTCGTTCTCGTACACGTCGATCCAGCCGTTGTCGAAGCCTTCCTGGAGCGCTCCCAGGTAATTCTCGCCGAGCGGCTTCAGGCTCTCCTTGACAATCTTTTTCGCTTCCTCGAACGTAATGTCCATATCGAACTCTTCGACGACCGGCGCGAACAAATCGTACATATGAAGCTCGTCGACCTGAAGCAGCTGCTTGCGAAGCTTCATGTAGCGATGCATGAGCGGCAAATGCTTGTGAATCGTATGAATCAGATTGGTGTAAACCTCTTTCGGAATATTGTCGCCGAACAAGTACATTTCCAGGGCGGACGGATACTTGCGCGCCCGGGCGTAGAACAGATTCTTGGTTACGTTGGCGCTCAGCGTCGCCGCAATCGTGTTGCGCTGCTTGCGGTATGTAGAGTGGACGCCTTCGAAGGCAGCCCGGCGCACATTGCGGTTGCGGCTCTCCAGGAATTGGATGTAGCGGCCATGCGTCAATTCCACTTCCTCGCCCTTTTCATTTTTGATTTTCGGGAACTTCATGTCCGCATTGTTCAGCATGCTGTAGATCGTCTCCGGCGCCTTCGACAGATTGCCGACCTGCGCGAGCAGGGCTTCTTCGCCTTTGCTCAGCACATGGGCCTTCTGGCGCTTCATCTCGACGAGCGTGAAGCGGTAGGCGGACAGGGAAGGATCGGCAATCAAGCGATCCAGTTCCTCGTCGGACAAGGACAGAACCTCCGGCGTAATGAAGGACAGCGCTTCGCCGACTTTGACGGACAGGTGCTTCGATTTCTCGGACAGCGCCTGATAGGCCGGATCGGCGGTATCCTCGTGATGGCTCATATTGGCGTACACATATAAACGTTCCGTATGTAGGGAAATATCGTCTTCCAGCTCAAAGCATGCCTTGAGCGCGGCGGCCTCATTCAGCTTGCCGTGGTATTGCTTCATTTTGTCGACCAATTGAAGCACGAGTTCATATTCCTTATCCCATTCAGCCCGGGAGCCGAACAGGTCCTGCAGCTTCCAGCGGTATTCCTGCGGAACTTCCGAGCGTTTCATCAATTGCTGCATATGTATCCTCCTCTTAAATGGTTGTTGCGTTGTGGACGGATTCGATGAGTTCGCGGCTGAACGGGCCACCGTCTCCTGACGGGAAACGGCGGAAGCCGGAACCAACGTCGAACCCAAAACTGAGATGACGGTGAGCATTATAAGGATGCGTTGCCGATTCATCCGAACCCCCCTGATTTATTCCGGATTCATACCTGTCGTTATTGTTCATATTGTCAACGTAACGTGACTTGATGAACATACTTCCATAGTATGGCCGTCAAGGGGAGAGTCTAACACGTTCTTCTGGATGCCGCTGGATCTATGCGCCGGCGGTCCAGAGGGAATACACAATCAGGAAAAAGGCAAAAACGAGGAACAGGAGCGCCGCGATAGCCATCGGGCGGCGAAGGGCAGGCGGCACGCTATCCTTTTTCCATACAAGTATCGCTCCGAGCGAGAATGCCAAAATAATGAAAATAATATTGGTTGACGAATTCATAAGCGACCTGCCTTCATCGAACTGATATAATGCCGTGGAAGCGAAGCAAGCCTAGACTTGCTTGAACGCATCCATAATTCTCTGCCACTCTTCTTCCTTGCCTGCGAAATCTTCCTTCGGGAAGCGCTGCTCTGCCCACTGCATCAGTGACGGGCGGCTAAGGAAATTGTGGCACTCTTCTCCCCATTGATCGGAGATCTCGCGCAATACGATATGACGGCCCTGCACTTCGACCGTCATCATGTTCCATTTGTCATGCTTGTAGATGACATGCTTCTTTATCATAATGAAAACCTCATTTCTGCGTTGCCGGGACAGGGCTTGCATTCAGCGCCTGCCTTCTTGTCGCATCCTTGTAAGGATCATGATAACCCAGGCCGCGAACGAAAATCAAATTGAATTGGCAAAAAAAAGTTGCGTTCCACATACACCTCCAGTATAATGACATTATTCACCTGTAAGGGTGGATTATGTGAGGAGGTTTTGACTTTGAAAGGTACTGTAAAATGGTTCAACGCAGAAAAAGGCTACGGATTCATTCAAGTGGAAAACGGTGACGATGTATTCGTGCACTACTCCGCAATCCAAGGCGATGGATTCAAAAGCTTGGATGAAGGCCAAGCGGTAGAATTCGAAATTTCCGAAGGAAACCGTGGTCCACAAGCTGCTAATGTCATTAAATTATAATGAAATGCCCGCGACGGGCCCTTCATTTATAAATAGTGTACAATAGCACGACCCAACAGTCCTGACCTCTCCGGCCAGGGCTGTTTTTTTGATCGTGTTGATGAGCAGGGATGGCTTCGCAACTCCTTATGCCCGTTATCCCTGCAGCTCATGAAGCCTTAGCAATGCGTTATGCCCGTTATCCCTGCAGATCATGAAGCCTTAGCAATGCGTTATGCCCGTTATCCCTGTCGCTCATGCAGCCTTCGCAATGCCTAACGCCCGGTATCCCCGTTGCTCATGAATCCTCCGCAATGTCTTACGCCGCTGTCCCCTTCGCTCATAATGCGGCTATGCACCTCCTTTTGCTCAATCTCCCCATCACTCATGATTCGGATGTAATTCTGAATCACAGGGATAGTCAGCATAAGCAGTGTTGATGTAAGGTCGCATGTTAAGCTCCTGAGTTACAGGGATATAAGTTTGAGCTCCTGAGTTAGTGGAATAACAAGCTTATATACCCGTGACCGTATAATCCTTCGGTGTCCTGCACGATGGGGATAGCGCTTATAGGCGGCAGGAGAGCACGGTACTCACCGCGATTCCTGCGCGGCGGGGATACTGGTCATAAGGTGAAGAAGGAATAAGCTCATCAGGAACCTTCATCCTTTGGGTTTTGCGCTATTTGAAAAAGAGCCTTCCCCTCAGCCATGCATGTGCAGCCGAACGGACGTAAGGCGTATTCTCAAAGCTCCGAGCCGGGGGCAGGGAGAAACAGGAGAAGGTTATTCATCGCCAAAGCACGGAGCGAGCCGATGAATACGGGCTGCGGCCCATGCCTCGGGGGAAGCAGAGGAACGGAGCTGCGAATCGCGGCACCGTTCCTGTCTCCATTATTCCGTGGCCTGAAGGGAAGCGATCCGGCGGGCCAGCGCATCCGGCGTGATTGCGTCCCGGCTGAATGGAACGAGCGTGACCGTGAAGGCGATGTCGTCCACGCGGAGCTCATGCTGGGGCAGCGCTTTTGGTCCGCAGCTGTTGCTGCCAAGGCCGTGCTGGGCTCTGTCCAGATGGACGATAATATTTTCCCGCCGCGTCAGATCCGCCTGGTGCGGCGCCCGCTCCAGGTCTTCGATCGTGTAGCGATGGGCGCTGAAGTCGAACGTGCCGCCGCTTAGCGCCAGCAGGCCGAATCCCCGGCGGTTCGTCCAGGCGGCCCAGCGCGTGTCGGTCCGGTTGCCGTTCTCCTGCGGCTTCTCATAGGCGGTCATCAGATCGCTTACGCTTGCTTCGTGCCAGCCATGGCCAGCTGCTTGCTTGCTGTCTGCGTAGCTCTCGCCCGGCCCGCGGCCGTACCAGGCGCAGCGATCGAAGGCGCCCGGAACCGACAGCTCATACCCGAAGCGCGGCATCACCTGTGGATGATTCCCCTCCGGCGTGCTGTGAACGTGCAAGGTGACGGTTCCGTCCTGCCGGATCGTCCATTCATGCCGGCAGCGGAGTCCCCAGGACAAGGCCGGCGCGCCAAGGCGAGTGCGGCGGATAATGCGAACGACCCCGTCGCTGGCGCGGGATGCGTCGAGCTGCACCTCGTCCACCCGTTCTTCCATCTGATGGAGACCGAAGGAGCGCCACTCCCTCACGTTGTACATATCATTGTCAATGACGGCGCGCCACAATTGCAGCCGCGGGCCGGATGTCAGCAGATCCGCGCCTTCGGCCTGCCAGGCGAGAAGAGCGCCGCTGCGACGATCGATGCCGAAGCGGAAGCTGCGCCCGGTCAAGATATAGGCATCTTCCTCCTCCCGCACTTCTATTGGCGCTGCGGCATGTTCCGTACGGCCATGCTGACGGGCCGTCCCCGCGGGAGCCGAAGCCAGGAAGGCGGCCGGATCAAGCGGGAACTGAGCCCAGGCCAGCTCATGGCCGGCTTCCGCCCACGCCGTGCTGACTGGCGTACGGAAGGACAGCTTTAGCCATACGTCTTGCCCGAGCAGGGAAGGGGCGAGCTCGCGCAGCGCCGGGCCGATGTCCCAGGTCCAGGCCGCCTTGCGGCGGGGAGCGACGTCCGGCGCGATGAAGCTGCCGCTGGCAGCGATGCGTCCGCCGGCCACGACAGTGTAGAAGCCTTGCAGCGCATTTAACGGCAGGAAGTCAAAACGGTTCTCCACTTCGAATTGTCCGGAAGCGGCATCGATGGCGGTTACTTTTACGGGTTCAATCGCCTTCTTGTATTCGTGCAGCGCCGGCCATGGCTGGCGATCGCCGTCGATGAGTCCGTTCAGGCAGAAGTTGCCGTCGTGAATCCGCTCCCCGAACTCTCCGCCATAAGCCATCTCTTGCCGGCCGTCCTCTCTGAACCGGCGGATGCCCTGATCGACCCAATCCCAGACAAAGGCCCCCTGCAGCTTCGGGTAACGGCAGAACAGCTCGACATAGTCCTCGAATGCGCCCGGACCGTTGCCCATCGCATGGGCGAATTCGCATAGGATGAACGGCCGCGGGTCGTCATTGCCGGCAATCTCTTCCACTTCCTGAACGGAAGTGTACATATGGGAATGAATATCCATGCCCAGTTGATCGTCCCAGTCGCCCTCGTAATGGATCGGGCGGGTAGGGTCGCAGCTGCGCGCCCACTCCGCCATCGCGCCATGATTCGGACCGCAGCCGGATTCATTGCCGAGCGACCACATGACGATGCTCGCGAAGTTTTTGTCCCGCATGACCATTCGCTCCATCCGATCGACATAAGCGGCGGTCCAGACCGGGTCCTTGCTGAGGCGGGACCAATCTCCGGCAGGCTGGAACCCGTGCGTCTCCAGGTCGGCCTCATCTATGACGTATAGCCCGTACTCATCGCACAGCTCGTAGAAGCGGGGATCGTTCGGGTAATGAGATGTCCGCACCGCGTTCACGTTGAAGCGCTTCATCAGCTTGACATCTTCGATCATGGTGGCGAGCGGCACGGCCCGTCCAAGATCGGGATGGAATTCATGGCGGTTAACGCCTTTGAACATGACTGCCCGGCCGTTGACGCGCAGGTTGCCGTTCTCCAGCTTCACTTCGCGGATGCCGACCCGGTGAGCGACGGTCTGCGTGACTTCGCCCCGGACATTCTTCAGCTCCAGCAGCAGATGGTATAAATGAGGCGTCTCGGCACTCCACAGCTTCGGTTCCGTCACGTCGAGAGCCGTGCTTATCGATCGTGTCTCTCCAGCGGGCAGCATGCCGATGCCGATGTCCACCGTCTCCGCAGCCGGCCGCGAGGAGCGATCCAGCAGGGTGACGGACAGGGTACCGCCGGGCGCAGAGCTGCCCGCGTTGCGAAAGAGGGTCTCCACATCCACTCGGGCTTGTTTGCCGGAGTCGATTAGCGTTGTCCGCACGGTCATGTCCCACAGATGTATTTCCGGAAAGGCCAACAAGTAGACGTCCCGAAAAATACCGCTCAGCCACCACATGTCCTGATCTTCGAGATAGGTGCCGTCGCTCCACTGATAGACCTGAACGGCGATCAGGTTCGCTCCGCTGCGGACATGATCGGTTATATCGAACTCGGAGGGCATGCGGCTTACTTGGCTGTAGCCGATAAGGACGCCATTCACCCAGACATGATAGGCGCTGTCCACCCCTTCGAAGCGGAGCACGATTCTCCGGCCGGTCCAAGACTCGTCGACCCAGAACGTGCGGCGGTATGAGCCGGTCGGATTCTCGTCGGGAACATGCGGCGGATCGACAGGGAACGGATACAGAATATTGGTATAGGCAGGGGCGCCGTACCCTTCCATTTGCCAATTCGACGGCACGGGAATGCGCTCCCACGCCGGGTCGTCATATTCTGGCTGCTCGAAGTTCTTCGGCGCATGCTCCGGTGAAGGCGCGTAATGGAACTTCCACTCTCCGTTCAACAGCTGAAAGAAGGGGGACAGCCCTCTCTCATAGGTCAGCGCATCGTCCGCCTGGGCATGCGGAATGAAGTAAGCTCTCGAATCCAGCCGGTTCAGATGAAGCTTGGTCGGATCTTGCCAGATGGGCAGTGTCAAAGAAATCATCCTCTCGCTCGTTATCGGGAAACATGAATGAACAATAATGACACAATATGAAGCTGTTCTCCCTTTATGATAGGACCCTGATCCGTTGCATTTCAATCTAACGATTTTATAATGGATATAATAATATGAAAGAACTCGATATTTCCTTGACGAGGAGGGGAGCGATTGGACTGCATCCATTTCCCCATTCTGACAGACGAAGAGCGTCTGCTTCCGCTTGTCGTAACGACAGTAGGAAGCTGGAAGAACCAACTGGAGACGATCCGCCCGCACGGTTATCCGGATTATCAGTGGCTGCAATGCACGAGCGGCCGGGGCCTGTTTCAATGGGAGGGCGGACCAGCGGTGGAGATCGGTCCGGGCCAAGGGGTGCTGCTGTACCCGAATGTTCCGCATGTATATCGGCCGCTGGAGGAGCCGTGGGGCATCTTTTGGCTCGGTTATCACGGAGCGCTCGCTCAGGAGCTGACCTCGATGGCGCACGTCCACCAATCGGCTGCCATGACGGTCGGCGATCCGGAGCAGACGCTGGCGCCCATTCGGCGGGCGATTTCCTGCCTGGATCGGGCGAGCGGCGGCCATGGCCCCCGCTTGTCCGCCCTGGCCTATGAGCTGATGATGGCATGGTCCGAATGCGGACGGCACGACAGGGGCTTGCCTCGCAAGCCAGGCGCGCAGCCGCTGGCCCCGCTGCTCGAGTGGATTCACGAGCATTACCAGGAGGATGTCTCCCTGCAGCAGATGGCCGACCGACTGCAAGTATCTCCGCAATACGTCTGCACCCTGTTCCGCCGCGCCTTCGGCTTGCGGCCGCTTCAATATGTGAATCGGCTTCGCATCCGGAAGTCGAAGCAGCTCCTGATCAGCTGCCCGCACATGGCCGTCGCCGATGTTGGCAGGGAGGCGGGGTTCCGGCATGCAAGCTATTTTATCCAGCGCTTCAAGCAGCAGGAGCAGATGACGCCGGTCCAATTCCGCCAGATGTATGGGCGGCTTCCGTACAAGCCGGATGAGCAGGAACGGCTGTTGCTGCCGGATTGATGTAATTGTTATGGGCCGATTAGGAAAGTGGACTCGGAAGCCAATTTGGGAGGAAAAAACAAAGACAAGCCCCTTCGCCCATTTATCTGAATTGGGAACGGAGGGGCTTGTCTGTATAGAAGGCCGGAACCATGGCATCCGCTTATTCGATAATGCGAAGAATCTCTTCCACCGGCTTGCGTGGAAGCTTGGCCGGCGTATCTGCGGCATAGCCAAGCGATAACACCATATTGACCTGCCGATCCGGCGGGATGTTGAGCAGCGACTTGATCGGCTCGGCGGCGAGCAGAACGGGCCCGGTCATCGGGCAGGTCGCCAAGCCGCGGGCATGGGCGGCGAGCATCAGATTTTGAAGTGCGAGACAACTGCTCTTTATCCCCTCTTCCTCCCATACGGACTCCGGAACAAGTTGAATCGGATCGAAGATCCGATCGCGGAACTTGGAGGTATAAGGCGTCGCCAGTCCGATGATCAGGACGGGGGCGTTGGAGAAGGCGGTGGCATAAGGGCCGAACGATTTGACGAGCAGGCGCGCTTCCTTGGCCAGTCCCCGCTCTTCCGCTTCGGCCGCCTTGGCGTGCAGCGCGTCCCAGGTCAACCGCTCGATCTCCCGAATCCGATCCCGGTTCATGACCGCAATGAATTCCCATGTTTGCGAATTGGTATCGCTGGGCGCATACCGCGCGCAGTCGATCAGTTCCTTCACGTCTTCGACGGCGACGGGTTGCTCCGTGAAGCGGCGGACGCTTCGGCGGCTGTGAATGACTTCCTTCACGGTATCATATAACGTCATCGTATCATGTCTCCTTCGCTGTATAAGAGGCAGTCCAAAAAGTCCGTCCGGCTCGGTTCTGAAACCGGCCTTTTTGAACCGAACTGCAGCTATGTTATTTCCAGTTCATCTCTTGATGCTCAATTATTTTAGTACCACGTACTAAGACCTGACCCTATTATACGGGCCGTTAAATCGGATTGCAATGATTTCCGGCTTTATGGCCGGAGTGACAAAGACGTCTTCCCAGCGGGTTTCCGCGACCTGGGAGCCCCATACCCCCAGCAGCATGCCGCTTGCCGGTGCCGACGGTCTGCGCGGCGTGTTGCCGGAGCTTAGCGGCGGCGCCTCGGCCATCGCGCCCCGGTCTCGGCATAGCGGGACTGAACGGCCATCGCGAGGAAACCCGCGCAGGCGGCGACGGCGAATGCCGCCCCGACATGGAAGACGGTGTCCTTGCCATGCGCTTGGAGGAGCATGCCTCCGAGCGTGCCGCTCAGCAGCCCGGCGATGCTCGACCATACGATCGTATAGAGCGCGAGTCCCGTGGAACGATATTCTTCGGGTATAACCCGGCTGATGTAGCGGACGGCGACGAAATAAAAGATGCCGAAGGATACGCTGTGCATGAGCTGTGTCGCCACGATGGCGCCCGGGACCTGCAGATTGGCTACGAGCAGCAGCCGGAACGCATAGGTCAAGCCGGAGAAAGCGAGCAGCGGGAGCTCCTTGAAGCGATCGCCGAAGGCATTGAGCAGGAAGAAGATCGGAATTTCGCTTACGGCCGACAGCATCCAGGCCCAGCCGACGAGCGATTCGTCCGCGCCGAGTCCGGTGAGCGTCACCCCGAGGAAAGCCTCGTTCAACCGGTGCGCGATCGCGAGCAGCAGCACGAACAGGAAGAACAACAGCACCTCTTGCTGTCTGAGCACCGCCCACAGTCCGGAGAACTCCATTTTTTTCATCGATGCCCGCTTGTCTGTCAGGAAAAAGGCCATGCCGAGCGACAAGACTCCGATGAATACGAGCACCCATACGGTGTAGATGGCGCCTGCCGTGCGAAGCACCATCCCGAACAGCAGGGCGGCGAAGGCGAACCCGATCGAGCCGAACACCCGGATGCCGATGAAGCTTTTGCCCTGAGCTTGCGCCGTTACGATAGAGAAGCTGTCGTTCAGCGGAAATATCGGGAAATAAAAGAAATAGAACAGAATAAGAATCGGGATCACCGCCCCGAATGAAGCGAATTGACTCAGGATAAGCGACAGGATAATTTGGGCGCACAGCAGCAGAATCAGAACTTTTTTCAATGTGCCGAGCCGATCGCTGGTTAAACCCCAGAACAGATTGGATACGATGGAGATAAGCGGACCGATGGAATAGAGTAATCCGATCTGAACGCTTGTAAACCCCAGCGCCTGATAATAAATCGGCAAATAGGATACGACGACGGATGACGCCATGAAGATGGAAAAGGTAAAGGCGCGGAGCCAATGGGCGTCACGATTCTTCATAACCGGTTGCGACATGATGGTTCCCCCTACGAAGTCAAGCATTGCATCAATGAAAGCATGCTATAGTATATCATGCTTTTCAGGGATGCGGGGCGGGATTCGCGGCAGATGACATTTACTTTCCAGCCCCGTAATGGTACAGTAACTGCAAAAGTCGCTTCTGCACGGAAGCGGGAGGAGAAGGTCGCGTGAATGAATCGGTATCGCTTCGAGCGGGATGAACGTCTTGGCATTGAGCTGCCGGTGCTGTTCGTGCCCTGGGAATCGCTGAGCTTCGCGGAACAAGCCGAGGTGATCGCCCGTTGGGAAGACATCCGAAGCTGCATTCCGGAGCGGGTGAAGCAGCTTGAGGGCCGCATTATCGCCATGCAGCGCGAACTGGACGAGGAAGAACGGTTTGAAGCTTCCTGCCGTCTGAATTGGGACATCGCGGAGGTGGCCAGCATCATCAACGATCTGCATCTATGGTTCCGTGTGCAGCAGGATACCGTCGCCAAAAGCCATCTTTAGGTCAAAAAGGCGCGGGAATAGTTTGTGCAAAGAGTCACTTCGTAATATAATAGTTTTGGCTAAAATGAGTGCATCCACTGGTGGAGGACTGGAGAACGGGAGGTTATTCTTGGACCATTACAAGCTTAGCCGTTCAGTGGCTCCAAGAGGGCCGTTGCGGCTCATGCACCGCGTATATAAATACATACTGCCGGGGGTACGTTCCGAACTGGATGCCTGGCGGGCGCGGGCAGAGAATATTCCGAACGACGAACTGCGGAGACAGGCCCTGGCCAGCATCGCCACGAAGCAGTTTCACTGTCAGGGCGGCGCGGTATACGCTGCCATCCGGCCGGAGACGCGTGGCATCATGATTCCGTTGATTGTAGCTTTTCAGACGATAAGCGATTATTTGGATAATCTGTGCGACCGCAGCACCTCATTGGATCCGGATGATTTCCGGCTTCTGCATCAATCGATGCTGGATGCAGTCCAGCCCGAGCGCCCGCTGGCAGACTATTACGCCTTAAGGGAAGACAAGGATGACGGCGGGTATTTGCGGGGACTGGTGGAGAAGTGCCGGGCCTGTATCGCTCAGCTTCCCGGCTACGAGGCCGCCCGCACGGATATCGTCTGGCTCGTCGGGTTGTATACCGATCTTCAGGTGTACAAGCATATCGATCCGGCGAAGCGGGAAGAAGCGCTGCTCGCCTGGTGGCGGGACTATGAGGCCAAGTTCCCGGAATTGACCTGGAATGAGTTCGCCGCAGCGACGGGTTCTACTCTCAGCGTGTTCCAATTGTTCGCCGCTTCTATGGACGGCGGACTTACGAGGGACGATGCCGCGCTCATCCGGCAAGCTTATTTTCCATATGTATGCGGGCTTCACATCCTGCTCGATTATTTGATTGATCAGGAGGAAGACCGGGTGGGCGGAGATTTGAATTTCTGTCATTACTACCCGAACCAATCTACGGTCGTGAACCGGATTGGCCATATCGCGGAAGCGGCGAAGGAGCAGGTGAGAAAGCTGCCGGAGGAACGGTTCCACCGGATGATTATCGAAGGGCTTCTGGCGCTGTATCTGTCCGATCCGAAAGTACGAGACCAAGCTGAGGTGCAGGACGTATGCCGGCGATTGATGCGGAATAGTCCGTTAATGCGGTTGTTCTTCTGGGTCAACAGTCGTTGGATACGTAAACATACGCATAAGGAAAACTAGGAGGAAACAACATGTCTGATGTCAAAAAAATTGCTATCCTGACGAGCGGGGGAGACTCTCAAGGTATGAACGCGGCGATTCGCGCAGTAGTGCGGGCAGCCTTATTCAATGGAATCGAGGTGTTCGGCATTCAGCGCGGCTATCAAGGCCTCCTGAATCAGGATATCCGTCCGATGGATCTGCGGAGCGTCGGAGACATTATCCAGCGCGGCGGGACGATTCTGCAATCGGCACGGTGTCAGGAGTTCCGCACGGAGGAAGGCCAGCGCAAGGGCGCGGACATTCTGCAAGCGCACGGCATCGACGGCTTGATCGTCATCGGCGGCGACGGCTCCTATCAAGGCGCGAACAAGCTTAGCAAGCTCGGAATCAAGACGATGGGCCTTCCGGGAACGATTGATAATGACATCTCGTATACCGACTATACGATCGGCTTCGATACGGCTGTCAGCGTCGTAGTCGATGCGGTGAACAAGCTGCGCGACACGATGAGCTCCCATGAGCGCTCCTCTGTCGTCGAAGTAATGGGCCGCCACAGCGGCGACATCGCATTGTATGCCGGTCTGGCCAGCGGCGCGGAATCCATTCTGGTGCCGGAAGTGCCGTTCGATATCGATGAAGTGGCCCAGCGGATGAAGCATAACTTCGAAGCAGGCAAGCGTCACAGCATCGTCATCGTCGCTGAAGGGGTAGGACGCGGCGAAGACGTGGCCCAAGGCATCATCGAGCGCTGCCCGACTGTCGAGCCTCGCGTTACGGTGCTGGGACATATCCAGCGCGGCGGAGCGCCTACCGCTTTCGACCGGATTCTGGCGAGCCGCCTTGGCGACTTCGCGGTCCGCAAGCTGATGGAGGGCGACTCCGGCAAGGCATGCGGCATGATCCGCGGCGAACTGGTAGCAACCGATATTGATAAGGTCGTCAACACGAAAAAAGAATTCAATATGGAGCTGTACGAGCTGGCAACCCGCCTGTCCCAATAAAAGGAACGAGCCGCGAATCCGCCGCTCGGGTTCTCGCATAAAAATCCGGCTGACTGCATCCGATGCGGTCGGCCGGATTTTGTTATTGCGCTACGTGGAAGCGTATGCAAGCGCCAATGAACAGAGCAGCAGCGGAATCGCTAACAGATAAAACAGCCGGTTCGGCCATGGGCCGCTGCCGATCCGGGCGGCATGTTCATGCAGCTTCAGCTTGGACACCGGTTCCGACGCTCCGCCCGCGGCATCGACGCTCGCTGCCTGCTCTTCGGCTTGTCTTTTATGATTCAAATGGTAACTCACTGCTTTGAAAAATCCGATGTTGCGCACATGGCAAAACAACGCGATGCATAAATAGACGAGCCCGATGATGAAAAAGGAATTCGAAAGATTGACGAGAATCGGGACATGAGAGTTATAGACCAGATAAGCCAATATAAGCAGAAGGGTGATAAGCGATAATCGTTTCATGCCCAGAACGGCTCCTTTCCCGGCGCAAGCCGTCAGCTTCGTCAGAGCACATCTGTGGTTGTTCGGCGGCTGAGTACGTGTTTCTAGTTGTGCCTGTTCGTTCTCTTTCGACATATACGGAGGATTTTCCTGCTTTTATCAACAGATTTTCCAATCACATGCAGTTAAGCTCCTAAGTTGTATCATTCTTAGGATAATTTTATTAAAATGAAAAAATAAATGTTATACATTGACAAAAAGTCATTTATGGAATATATTTCAAATCAAGTATAGTCAAAGGAGGTGTAAAGAGATGGAAGATATGTTTGCGATGAGCAATAAAGATGGAGATGTTATCATTAATGTGCAGTGTGGGTAATCATTTTTTTCTTTTGTGGAAAGCGATTACAGGAAGGGGGATATATCCTTCCTGTAATCTCTATATTTTGGTGGAGGTGTTACTTTGGTTAAAACAGTTGATACTGCTGTTACACAAACTATACTTAAGCCATCACGCTTTAATGTAATTACTGAAGATGAAGGTAGTCTCAGATTATATAATTCTTATCGTGGGAAGATCGCTGTTTTTGATGGTGATCAAGCACGTGTAAAGAGATTATTGAGAACAAAAACAGTGGAATTATCAAAGAATGATAAGAAAAATTCTGAGATTATTACCTTTTTATTTCAAAAAGGTTTTTTTGTTCGTGAGAGTGTAGATGAGTTTCAACTGGCTACCGCGCAAAAATATAATTTGTTGTCCTTTAAGAGGACCCTCGAACTTATCTTGATGCCAAATGAAGACTGCAATTTTCGTTGTCTCTATTGTTATGAGGATTTTGTTAAATCGGAAATGAAGGAAACTGTGCAAAAGGGCATCCTTAAGTTTTTGGAGAAAACATTACGGAGATATAATAGTCTGGTAATTAACTGGTTTGGTGGAGAACCACTAAAATCGTTTAATGTAATCAAGAAAATGTCGCCACAAATCATGGAGATTTGCAAGAAATACAATGTTCATTATCGAGCGGGCATGACGACGAATGGATACTTACTTGATAAAGATAAATTTGAGCAGCTAGTGGAATATGAAGTGAGATCATTCCAAATCACGCTTGACGGAACAGCAGAAACGCATGACCGTTACCGGGAGGGGAGATTTGGAGAAAAAACTGTCGACACGATTTTATCAAATCTTATTCAAATGAAGCACAGTCCCGAAAATTTTCACGTTATTATCCGCTCAAATATCAATGACGAAGTAGCCACAACGATGAATCAATATATTTCATTGATGGGAAAGTTATTTGCAGAGGACTCACGTTTTACTCTACATTTTCATCCTATAAAAAATTTAAAAAGAGAACAGACCTCTGATATCTATTTATGCGATAAGAAAGAATTATTTGCTTTTTATGATAAAGCGAAAGAAGAGGGTTTTAATTTCGATTATTACAAGCGATCTTTATATCCCGGTGGTTCGGAATGCTATGCTTCCAATCCTTCTTCTTTAGTTATCGGCTCAGATGGAATGATATATAAATGTACTGTTGCTTTTAATAACCCTTATAACCATGTTGGCGACATATTAGAAAACGGTGACGTAGTCATCGACCAGGAGAAATGGATTCTGTGGACTACAGGCGGCGTTAATGAAGACCCGGCATGCACCAAATGTTTCTTTAGGCCGTCTTGCCAAGGAAACGCTTGTCCGCTGAAACGTATCGAATCAGGAATAACTCCATGCCCTTCAATAAAAAAGAATGTGAAGAAATATATAAAACTTGTTAGCGGAGATTACTCATTCAATGCATCAACATAACGAAAGTATTTTATGACTATTATATTGACTTTTATAGATGAATAAAATATATTGATTCAAAGATGAGGGGGTGAAATTGGAAAATGATAACATTTGCATAATGGAATTGGATTGGTTCTATCAAATTTGGTGTAGTGGAAGTTATATAAAGAAAGGGCGTAGTTTGATGCAGCAGGATTCGAGAGCCGCGCCCCAATCCGGTATTTGGGGCAATCGCAATTACCGCTTCTTTTTGACAGCGGCCCTCATTTCCAGTCCCGGCTATTTTATTTATATCATCGCCGTGGAATGGCTGATGCTCACGATGTACGAGTCGCGCAGTTATTTGGGCATGATGTTGTTCGCCTCTACGTTCGCCCGGCTGCTGTTTACGATCTATGGCGGAATTATTGCCGATCGGTTAAACCGGAAATGGGTCGTTCTTATCTCGCAGTGGTCGGAATTGCTTCTTATCGCGTCCATTTTGGCTTGTTATCTGACCGATACGCTTACTCCGATTTTCCTGATCATCGTTTCTTTTCTGTTTGGCATTATGGACGCGTTTTCCGGTCCTGCGCATTCTTCCATGATCGTCTCCATTACCGATAAAGATTCGCTGCAGCGGGCGAATGGACTGTTGCGGATGGCCGGGCAATACAGCCTCATTATCGGGCCGCTCATAGGCAGTACATTAATTGTTTCTATCGGATTCACTGGCGTTTTTTTGTTTTGTATAGCAACGCTTCTTATTTCTTCATTGCTAATCACTTGCGTTCGAACCCCGCAGCAGGTTGAATCCACACGCTCAACAACCCCATGGGAGGACTTTCGGGCTTCGCTTGCCTATATTCGGGGGCATCGCATTTTGCCGTTTACCGCCGGAATCGGTTTCCTCATGAATTTTTTTATCGCCGGCCCGATGGGAGTCATGATTCCGATTATGGCCCGGGATATTTTGCAGGGCAGCGCCTTCGTGCTTGCTTGTCTGCAGATCTCGCTGGGCATCGGGTTTATACTGGGAGCGCTTACGACCTCGTTGTGCAAAACGTTTGTTCGTCCCGGGCTTATGATGCTGTGCTTCTTGGCCGTCGTCGTGCTCGGCTATAGCGCACTCGGATTCATACACCAGTTTGCGCTGGCGGTATGCGCGCTTTTTGCAATCGGCTACTCAATTCAACTGTCCAATATTCCTATTTTTACATACATTCAGAAGACGACAGAGGCTCATATGCTGGGTAAAGTGACAGCTATTATGACATCTGTATCGACCGCTTTGACTCCGTTATCTTTGGCGCTTATGTCGTATCTGTTGCATCTAGGCGTCGAACTTCAATCTGTCGTTCGCGTGTATGGAATTTGTTTGCTGGTGATCACAGCGGGCGCTTTTTGTATTACCCCGCTACGGACGTTGACTGATGAGACATCAGCGGTAAAACATACAAATACAGTAGAGGATGACGGAGTATCTACATAAACAGCTTTCAACATAAAGCGGATGCAAATTCGGGTTTGCAGTTAGGGCAGACCCTTTTTACGTAGAGCTGCCCGGTCAGACTTAGCAGGCCTCTGCAGTTCCAGGTCTTATACTGTTCCGATTGCTGGAACATACACCGTTTTTTTAGGGATTAATTTTCTCTTCTTTATTGAATTTAACAATATCCCCCTTTCGGATCACATATTTATATCTTGACTACAATTTGTCACTTTGATAGGCTTTTAATAATTGCATTCCACTATTTTCCTCGAGCGTATACTTCTTTGTTACCAATGCAATGCATATCCTTTACCCAAAGACTTGATCTGGAAATTAATTGGATCATAATCACATTAATTAACATTTTGTTTCCATGAAGAATTTTGTCGATGGAATCGGTTTTCCATGCATCCTTTTTCATTGTTACCCGCAGAAATTGACATACATGAACAATATTTATATTGAGGAGGGGATCTTATGACACAGCCAAAAAAACCGTTTCTGGTGATTTTGGCCATGTTGATGGCGCTGTCCTTCGCCGGCTGCACCAGCGGAGGCGGCAATGACGCCAGCCCGGCGAAGCAGGAGAACACAGAGGGGGAGAGCAAGGAAAATGCCGGGCAGAAGGAGGCATCCGCGAAGCCAACCGTAGTTCGTTTCTCCGGATTGTCGGCAGAGACATTCAACCAGCACACAAGTGAGAGTGCGGAAACATCGCAGCTGATGGAGTATATTTATGGAAATTTGCTTGAATTGATTTATGATGAAGCTACAGACAATGTGAAATTTATTCCTAATCACGCCGTTGATTTGCCAGAGACAAGCGATAATAAAGCATGGACCTTCAAGCTGAAGGAAGGACTGAAATGGTCAGACGGGACACCGATAACGGCGCATGATTACGAATATTCATACCAGATGCTGCTGGACCCGAAGCTGGTCAACCGCAATGCGTTCGTGATGTTCGATAATATCCCTGTTGTAAGCGCTAACAAATATTTTATGGGCGAGGCCAAATGGGAAGAGGTCGGCATTAAAGCGAAGGATGATCTGACGCTGGAAATCGTGCTGGAGACGGAAATGCCGGAAATCGATGTCTTCCTTAACTTCGCGGGCGGGGGAGCGACATCGCCTATTCATAAACAGCTGTATGAAGCTGGAATGAATGCGGACAGAACCGCCACGACCTATGGCACAACGCGGGAGCAAGTCCCTTCCAGCGGGACCTACCGTCTGACGGATTGGGTGCGTGACCAGTACCGCATATTCGAGAAAAATCCGGATGCGCCGCTGAAAGACGTATATACGCCGGATCGGATCGAGAGCCGGGTCGTCTCGGAGAGCTCCACCCGCATGCAATTGTGGGAAAAAGGCGATATCGAATATGTCACCATCAGCGGGGAGCAGTTCGATAAATATGGCGACGATCCTAGGGTTGTGTATACCGAAGCCAGAGGCGTATGGGGATATTATATCAACTCGGAGTCGAAGAAAAATCCGATTTTGGCGAACAATGATTTGCGCAAAGCATTGTTCTATGGAATCGATCGCGAAAAAATAGCAAAAGGGATATTTAAAACCTACAAGCCTGCGCCGTATTATATCTCCACCTTGTGCATGGTAGCAGACTATAAGGATGGTCAAAGATATCGCGATACGGATGCGGCCAAAGCGATATTGCCTGAAGGAACCGGCTTTGATCCGGAGCTTGCGAAGGAATACTTCGACAAAGCTTATGCGGCGAACGGCAACAAGAAGATTACGATCGAGATCACTTACTTCGACGGTCAGGAAAATATGAAGAGAACGGCCGAAATGACGGAAGAGCTGTACGAGAATCTGTTCGGCAAAGACCGGCTCGACATCAAGCTGCGCGCCATGCCGCCTAGCGCCGCTTACGACGCATATCGGGATGGAGATTTCGATCTGGGCATCGGCTCTATCACCCAAAACGCGTTCAACCCATGGGCCAGCATGAAGGCATGGAGAACCGATTTCCCGAACCGTTCGCATCGCTTCAGCAGTGCTGATTTCGATGAGCTGCAAAAGCGCACGACGACCGGGGACTTGCTGCTGAAGCCGCAGGAAAGACTCGAGGCATTGGCGGATATGGAAAAGATGCTGCTCGACTATGTTCCGCAAGTTCCGTTGTTCCAAAATGATAATGCGGCACTATATCAGGATCGGATTGAGTTATTGGCAAAGGGGAAATTTTTCCCGGGAGTTGAGTTTGCAGAGCTGCAAGCGATTATTCATGACTAAGTAAAAGGTTGGAGACCTTGCAAGGCCTTCGCTGCGCGAGGTCTCCGAATTTGCGAAAAGGAGCTTCAGGCCCATGCTGCGTTACATATCGCAAAGACTGGTTGCGATGGCAATCACTTTGTTTTTGATCATCAGCCTGTTATTCTTCTTGATTCATTCGATGCCTGGCAGCATCGTAAGCGATCCGATGCTCCCGCTGGACGTGAAGGAACGTATCGAAGCGAAATATCATTTGGACAAGCCGCTTGTTATCCAATACGTATATTTTTTGCAGGATTTCCTGACCTTCAATTTCGGCGACTCCATCAAGATGCAGCCGAATGTTCCGGTCTTCAATATCATTAAGGACAAGCTGCCAATCACGATTCAGCTTAATGTTTTCGCGCTTATCTTTACGCTGCCGATCGGCATCATGTTCGGCATTTGGGCGGCGCTGAAGAAGAATACCGCCACGGATCACACGCTTAATATTATGGTCGTGCTGTTCATCTCGGTGCCGTCCTTCGTCATTGCTGCCCTGCTGCAGTATATCGTAGCGTTCAAGTGGGATCTGCTGCCCATCCTGCTCTCGGCGGAGCAATCGCTGAGCTGGACAAAGCTGAAATCGATGATCTTGCCGGTTCTGGCCTTATCCTTCGGTGAAATCGCGATCATTACCCGCTACTTGCGGGCGGAATTATGCGAAGCGCTGAATTCGGACTATATGCTGCTCGCCCGCACGAAGGGACTAACTCTCGCGCAGGCGACCCTGCGCCATGCGATTCGCAACTCGTTCGTTCCGCTGGCGAATATTATTATTCCGCTGTTTTTCTCGATCTTGTCGGGAGCGATCGTCATCGAAAATATTTTCGGCGTGCCGGGGCTCGGATCTCTGGTCGTTAACTCGATTAACGCTCTCGATCATCCGTTAACGATTGCCATCATGTTCTTTTATTCCTTGATCGGCTTGATCAGCATTTTGGTCGTGGATTTGTCATACGGCATCATCGATCCGCGGATCCGCATGGGAGGGAAGAAATGATGAAGATCGAAATCGAGAAACGCCAGGGGCAGAACCCGTTCGAGCTGGTGCAGCGCGAGAAGCCGCTTGCCGATCAGAAGTTTGAAGGCCAGGCGATCGGCTTTTTCAAGGACGCGATACTCCGTTTCCGCAAAAATAAAGCGTCTACCGTCGCCGCCTTTTTTATCGGCTTCATCATCATGATGGCAATCATCGCGCCGCTGATCAGCTCCTTTACATACCGCGAGCAGAATATTGAATGGACCTTGCTGCCGCCGCGCGTGCCGGGGCTGGAGAAGCTGGGCATCTTCGACGGCACGAGGATGATGGACATTCAAATGGCTAGTCTGGACGTCAAATATAAAGACAGCGTCGTCAAAATTATCGATGAATTCGAAATGGATTATCGCGGCCGAAAAATTCCGATGGTCAAAGCGAAAGTTGACATGTATCAATTGAAAGAAGCCAAGGATCAATATTTCTGGATGGGCACGGACTCGCTGGGGCGGGATCAGTGGACGCGGCTGTGGAAAGGGACGCGGATTTCGCTCCTGATCGGATTTATGGCCGTTACCATTAACGTGCTTATCGGCATTACCTACGGCTCGATATCCGGGTATTACGGAGGCAAGGTAGACATGATTATGCAGCGGATTATCGAAATTTTGAACGGCGTGCCGCAGCTTGTGCTCGTCATTCTATTCGTCATGTATTTGGGAGCGGGGATTATGCCGATCATTTTGGCGATGGTCATCACCGGCTGGATCGGGATGAGCCGCATGATTCGGGCCCAGTTCTACAAATACAAGGGGCAGGAATATGTATTGGCATCGCGAACGATGGGGGCCAAGGATCGGGTGCTTATATTCCGGCACATCCTGCCGAATGCCATCGGCCCGATCATTACGCAGGCAACGCTTGCTGTTCCGGGAGCTATTTTCACCGAGTCATTCCTGTCCTATCTCGGATTGGGAATTGCGGCGCCCGACCCTTCGATTGGCGTTCTCCTGGCGGATGGCCAGAAATTGCTGCTGGACCATCCTCATTTGACGCTATTCCCGGCAATTGTCATTTCGATTCTGATGCTCTCATTCAACTTGTTCGGGAACGGATTGCGGGATGCCTTTGATCCGACGTTAAGAGGACAAGAATAGGAGCGGGGTGAGGACAGATGAATGCGACAACGAACAAGGAAAAGGTATTGCAGGTCAAGGACTTGCGCATTACGTTCAACACTTTTGCCGGCAAGGTGCATGCCGTGCGCGGCGTAGGCTTCGACCTGCATCGCGGAGAGACGCTGGCGATCGTCGGCGAGTCGGGCTCGGGCAAATCGGTGACGAATAAAGCGATTATGGGCATATTGTCCAAGAACGCCACTATTGACGGCGGGAGCATCCTCTATCAAGGAGATGATCTGGTCCAATATACCGAGCGGAAATTCACGCAGATCCGCGGCTCCAAAATCGCGATGATCTTTCAGGATCCGATGTCTTCGTTGAATCCGATCATCAAGGTCGGGAAGCAGATTATGGAAGCGCTGCGGGCGCACAACATTAGCAAGGCGAAGGCGCGGGAAAGAGCGCTGGAGCTGATGACAGCGGTCGGTATTCCCGAACCGGAGAAGCGGTTCGAGCACTATCCGTTCCAATTTTCCGGCGGGATGAGGCAGCGGATCGTCATCGCCATCGCGCTGGTCAGCGATCCGGAAATCCTGATCTGCGACGAGCCGACGACGGCGCTGGACGTGACGATACAGGCGCAAATTCTCGATATGATTAAACAGATTCAGAAAGAGCGCCAGCTATCCGTCATTTTTATTACGCATGATCTGGGCGTCGTGGCGAATATGGCGGATCGGGTAGCGGTCATGTATGCCGGCAAAATCGTGGAGTACGGCACGGTGGATGAAATTTTCTATAATCCGAAGCATCCGTATACATGGAGCCTGCTCGTCTCGATGCCCGATCTGGATACGAGCGCATCGGATGAGCTTCTCGTCATTCCGGGCACGCCGCCGAATATGCTGTACCCGCCGAAGGGAGACGCGTTCGCGCCGCGCAACCGCTATGCGATGCGCATCGACTTCGAAGAAGAACCGCCGATGTATGAGGTGAGCGATACGCATTTCGCCGCTACGTGGCTCCTTCACCCGAATGCTCCGCCCGTGCAGCTTCCCGATGTCCTGAAGCGGCGGATAGCGCAGCAAACCGAAAGGCTGGTGCGATAACATGATGAATTCGACGGTAACGCCGGTGCTGGAAGTGAAGAATCTGAAGCAGTACTTCACGAGCGGCTTCGGACGGAGGAAAACGGTGCTGAAGGCAGTCGACGATGTCAGCTTCTCGATTCACAAGGGGGAGACGTTCGGTCTCGTCGGCGAATCCGGCTGCGGAAAGACGACGACCGGGAGGACGATTATCCGTCTGTACCAGCCTACGGACGGGGAGATCTATTTCAATGGGAAGCTGATTTCGGGTCGGCTGACCAAGGAAGCGAGACAAGAAGTGACGCGCGGCATGCAGATGATTTTCCAGGATCCGATCGCTTCGCTGAACCCGCGCATGACGGTGAAGGAAATTATCGGGGAAGGGCTGAAAATCAACAAGCTGTGCAAGAACGAAAAAGAGATGCTTGCCATGGTGTATGACATTTTGGAGACGGTCGGCTTGACGAAAGAGCATGCGAGCCGGTACCCTCACGAATTTTCTGGCGGACAGCGGCAGCGGATCGGCATCGCGCGGGCGCTGATTACGAACCCCGATCTGATCATCGCGGATGAGCCGATTTCGGCGTTGGACGTATCGATTCAGGCCCAGGTGCTGAATCTGCTGAACCGGCTGCGGAAGAAGCTGGGGCTGACGATATTGTTCATCGCGCATGATCTGTCGGTCGTCAAATATTTCTCTGATCGAATCGGGGTCATGTATAACGGCAAGCTCGTGGAGCTGGCCCGTGCCGATGAATTGTACAAGCAGCCGCTGCACCCGTACACGCAGTCGCTGCTGTCGGCGATACCGCTGCCGGATCCGCATCATGAGCGGAACCGCAAGCGGATATATTACAATCCGGACATCCATGATTACAAGTCGGAGCGTCCGGAGCTGACCGAGATTCGGCCGGGTCATTTTGTCTATGCGTCTCCGTCGGAAGCCGAGGCCTACAGGAAAAAATATCGCTCTAGGTGAACTTAATGCACCGCGGCACTCAGAAGACGGATCTGAGGCGCGGTGTGTTTCATTCACCGAAGCAACGAGGCCAAGGCCGCCTTCCCCTAGGGAACAGCCGCTTCGTGCTGCGGCTGGAACCTTCTCGATGCCGTGCACACTCGCTGGGCACCCGGATCGTTCCCGGCTGTTCTTGACGGTGACTTCCTATTTATGTATGATTTCCGAAAGGGGAGGGAGGAAAGCATGTACATATATCGGTTGGAAGCGTCATCGGCGCAGGGACCGTTCGTCTGTGTCGTGCTCGCGGAGTCGGAAGCAGAAGCGTTCGCGCATGCGGAAGCGTATTTCACGCGCGAAGCGCCAGGCGCAGAATGGACAGACCTGGCGTTGCTGGAAAAGAAGCGCTGCCGTTCGGGCAGCGGGTATGTTATCCCCTCCCGTTAAGCAAGGTTGTTTATCCGCGGGCGATGCTCGCTTGCCAACCGCAACATGACGGAAGGAGAGAAGAATGTGCGCATAGTATGTATTGCCGGAAGCAATCACGCGGATGCGACCAGCTCCAGGCTGGTGCATTATCTTGCGGCGCGGCTGCAAGAAAAGGGTCATGAGGCGGAGGTCGTGGAACTGCATCTCCTGCCGCTTCCTTTGTACAACCCGGATGTGGACGAGGAGAATGCAAACGTGCTTCGCCTCAAGAAGGCAGTCAAGGAAAGCGACGCGATCGTGCTGGCGACGCCGGAGTATCATGGCAGCCTGTCGGGCGTGCTGAAGAACGCGCTTGATTATTTGAACTGGGATGATTTCAATAATAAGGTGGTGCTGTCGGTCAGCTCGGCCGGCGGCGCGGTGGGCGTCAGCTCCTTGTCCCATCTCCAGACGATCGTGCGGAACCTGCATGGAATCAACTGCCCGGAATGGATTTCGATCGGAGGAGATCAGCGGGAGTTTACGGCTGACGGCGTGCCGTCGCATGAGCAAGTCGTGCGGCGCGTGAACAAGACGCTGGACTATTTCCTGGCGCTGGCGAAGAATACGAGCAGCCTCTAAAATAGCAGGTTGTCCCGGATGGACTCATAAGATGTATCGAACAAGCCCGCCCTAGCTTGGGGCGGGCTTGGTTTTTGGGCTGGAGAGAGCATGTCCCCGCAGAAATCTACTTGGACAGCGGGCGGCGGAAATTGCCGATGACGCCGACGGTCTCCACGATATTGACGAACGCCTTCGGATCGATCTCCATGATGCTGCGCTTCAGATCGGGCAGCTCGTAGCGGGTCGTCACGGTCATGAGCATATCCTTCTCGATATCGGTGAAAGCGCCCCGGGTTTTGATAACGGTTACGCCATGCGGAAGACAGAGCAGCTTGTTGATTAGCGCTTCCTTCTCCCGGGTAATGATAAAGACAGTCACCTTATAATGGTTGATGTAGATCGTGCCGATGACTTTACCCGTCGTGAAGATGGACACCATGGAATAGAGGACAAGCTCCCATTCCTGGGATATGTATCCGTGCGAGAAAATGACGGCGCCGTTCAAGACGATCAGGATGCTCTGAATCGAGAAATCGCGATACCGGGTCACGATCGACCCGATGATGTCGAAGCCGCCGGACGAGCCGCCGACGCGCAGCGAGATTCCGCTTCCGATCCCGACGAGCGTCCCGCCGAAGACGGCGGCAAGCAGCGGCTCATTGGTCACCGAATGGACGGGAATGACCGTCAGCAGCCAGGTCGTGGTGGCGACGCTAAGAATGCTGTACCCGATGAACCGCTTGCCTAATACGAACCAGCCCCAGATCAGGATCGGAAGGTTAAAGGTGAAATACAAGACGCTTGGATTCCAGCCGGTCAAGTAATTCGTTACGAGCGACACGCCCGATAGCCCGCCGCTCAGCAGATGGTGCGGGAGCAGGAACAGATTGAACGAGGCGGCGATGCAGGCGGCGCCGAAAATGATAATGATGCAGTGGAGAATTCGCTTCAACGTGATGTCACCTCATGAGGTAGTATTGGTCAGTTCGGAACTGGTATTCTGTCAATCGTTTATGTTATAATATGCTGGATATTCTTGAGTAGGCTTATGATACCCACGTTGACCATAGTATGATTACATGGTGGAAGTCCCCCGTGCAGGACCCCTCCGCATTGTATATGAGAAGACGAGCGGCTGGAAGTGCCTTTCGTCACGATTGTCGCGCTACTTAAGAATACAGACAAGGCTGTGGATTGTCCACAATGAAGGAGTATGAATATATTGAAGACATTTGTTGAATTCGGCCTGGAGCCGAAATTGCTTCAAGCGATTACGGAATTAGGGTTTGAAGAAGCCACTCCGATTCAAGAAAAAGCGATTCCGGTAGCAATGACGGGACGCGACTTGATTGGACAGGCTCAGACAGGAACAGGTAAGACCGCCGCATTTGGAATTCCGCTTATCTCCAAGATTGACCCGTCGGAAGAGCGAGTTGTCGCTCTCGTAATGACCCCTACCCGCGAATTAGCCATTCAGGTAGCCGAAGAGATCGGCAAGCTGACCCGATTCAAAGGAGTTCGTTCCCTGCCGATTTACGGCGGACAGGATATTGGCCGGCAGATTCGCGCGTTGAAGAAGCATCCGCAAATTATTATCGGAACGCCGGGCCGCTTGCTGGACCACATTAACCGCAAGACGATTCGTCTGGACGATGTGCAGACGGTCGTATTGGACGAGGCGGACGAGATGCTCGACATGGGCTTTATGGAAGACATCACGTCGATCCTGAGCCTCGTGCCGGAAGAGCGCCAGACGATGCTGTTCTCGGCCACGATGCCGCCGAACATTCAGAAGCTGGCGAATCAATTCCTGCGCGATCCGGAGCATGTCTCGGTCATGCCGAAGCAGGTCAGCGCTCCGCTGATCGAACAAGCCTATATCGAAGTGCCTGAACGGGCGAAGTTCGATGCATTGAGCCGCTTGCTCGACATGGAATCGCCGGAGCTGGCCATCGTATTCGGCCGCACGAAGCGCCGTGTCGACGAGCTGTCCGAAGCGCTGCAGAAGCGCGGCTATTCCGCTGACGGCTTGCACGGGGATCTGTCCCAGAACCAGCGCGACAACGTCATGCGCAAGTTCCGCGACGGCAGCATCGACGTGCTGGTCGCTACCGACGTGGCCGCCCGCGGCCTGGACGTATCCGGAGTTACTCATGTCATCAACTTCGACCTGCCGCAGGATCCGGAATCCTACGTGCACCGCATCGGCCGTACCGGCCGCGCGGGCAAGGAAGGCAGCGCCTGGTCGTTCGTTACGCCGCGCGAGATTGACCATTTGAACTTCATCGAGCGGGTGACCCGCCACCGCATTCCGCGCAAGCCGATGCCGACGCTGGCGGATGCGATCGAGGGCAAGCAGCGCGTCGTCGCCGAACGCTTGATGGAAGTGCTGAAGGATACCGATTTGAACGAATACAAGGGTATTGCGATTCAACTGCTTGAGCAGTACGATTCGGTGCATTTGCTGTCAGCGGCATTCAAGCTGCTGACGGGCGAGAAGAAGGATGTTCAGATTTCGCTCACGCCGGAAGAGCCGATTCGCGTGAAGCGCCGCAAGCCGGACCTGCGCTCCAGCGGACGCAAGCTGTCCGCGCCGTATAATCGCGGAGGACGCCAGGGAGATCGCCGCGGAGGATACGGCCGGGATAACCGTGGCGGATATGGCCGGGACAACCGGGGCGGCAGCCGCGGAGATTACCGGGACCGCAACGGCGATCGCAGACCGCGCCGCTTCAACGACGAAGGACGCCGCCAGCGCGACGAATAGAAGTGAAATGGGGACGGCAGAAGCGTCCTTAGGATAAGACAACACAAAGAGACCGCAGTGATGCGGTCTCTTTGTTCTTTGTGTTCATGCGCCGAATTAGATGATAAGGGCGCGGCTCACGATAACCAACAGAATGAACAATACCAGAATCGTACCTGTCGACGTCCAGAAACCGCCGTATCCTCCTACGTGGCTCATGTAACAACCTCCTTTAGAACTTGCAAAGGTTTTGAATTACAGTAGTATCATATGCCGGGGGGGCATTTGCGACTGAGCAAGTACCCAGAGCGCTGGAAAATAGGCACTGGCATAGCAGGGGACCTTTGTATTATAGTAGATAGGACAGGATGATGTATTCGAGGGGGAATGACCTTTGGAATTTCGAGGGATAATGGGCGGCTTTTACCGCATTTCGGAATGGATTATGCGATTCTCGGTCACGAACGTGCTGTGGCTGCTCTGTTCGGCGCCGTTTTTCTTTTTTGTCCTGGTCAAATTGCTCGTTATGCAGCAAGAAATGCTGAATGAATCGATTACGATGAACTGGATGATGGGGATCTCCGCTCCGTTCACGCTGTTCCCGGCGACAGCCGCCATGTTCTCGGTAGGCCGCAAGTGGGTTATGGGCGAGACCGACGTCAAATTGCTGAAAACCTTCTTCAAGTCTTACAAGGAGAACTACAAGCAAGCCATGGTCGGCGGCATCTTCTATACGGTGCTGTTCGTCATCATGTATGTGGATTATACCGTATACATGACGCAGCTCCAGTCCATGCAGATTATCGGATTCGTCATGCTCGGACTGCTCATCGTCTTGTTCGTGTCACTGTTTAATTTTTTCTCGATGGTGGCACACTATCATATGAAAACGGTTCAGTTGGTAAAGAACAGCATCCTGCTGACGCTGCTCCGTCCGCTCCGCATCATTATGACGACCGTCGTCAGCGGCGCCATTTTATACTTCAGCCTGTTCAAATGGCCGTTCCTGCTCATCTTCTTTGCAGGGTCTGTCATCGCCTACTACGCTTTCTTCAACTTCTATGCGGTGTACCAGAAGATGCAGGACCAGCATCAGCGCATGCAGGAGCAGGAGGAAGCGGGAGAAGAGCCGGAGACGGACGCCGATACGGAAGTGCCCTTCGATGAAGTCGATCACGCGCCGGTGAAGGAGCATGAAGACGGGAACCGTTATTCCCGTCCATAGTCCGAACGGCTTGGCGGGCGGCGGGAAGCTCCGCCTGGGCTTGGCATGATTGGGAATAAAGTACCGGTTTACATTTGATGCTCTCCGCTATATAATAAGATTACTTCCTGCGATGTACGTGTCGGCTTTCGTTGTTTTGAACCAATGTTTGTTTCTTGGGAGTCCTAGATCGAAGTGCGGCTGGCAAGCCCTCTCGAAGGGAAGTCAAAAGCATTTTTGCGGACACCCACCTGCTAGAGCAGGTTCAGAAACATAAGAGCCAAACGGCATAGGCGGGTTTTCCTATTGACATTCAACCACCTTTCATGTGAAATGACCCTTCGCATGGAAGGTGTTTCTCTTTATTGGACACATTTTTCCTTCCGTTCACCCCGGAACAGTGATACACTATAGATAAGTGAGCAACGGCTGTCATGAAAAGGAGGAACACGCTCTTGTCACTCAAACGAGTATTGGTCGGCATTATTCGCAGTTTTGAATCCAGCGGCGATCGTGCCAAAGACCCCAAATTGAAAACGCATTACTATCAAATGTCCCGGGATAAAGCATGGGAAGAAATCGCATCGACATTGAAGAAGATTCAGGGGTACAAAATACTTCACGAGGTTCCTTCTGTCGGTGAAATCACAATGGAGAAACGGACGATGACCGGACGGACGATGGATATTACCGTCTCTGTCATCAACGTGGGACCAATGAGAACGGCGGTTGATATTTACTCGGCTTCACGCGGGGGATTAGGTGATTTGGGCGCCAATTATCGCGTAATACTCGATTTGTTCGCTGTCATGGACAAGAAGCTGGCGGCATACAAAGTAAATAGTTAAGGAAGCGGCCGCCTAATAGAGGCAAGGGGCACTGCCTGACGATAAAGCGAGAGGAGAGCCGAAACTCTTCTCTCGCTTTTGTTCTCCCTGCAAAGCGAGCTTACAGCAAGCTTTTGACGGCTTCGATCGCTTTCTCGTAATTCGGATGTTCCGTCATCTCGCCCAGCACTTCGACATAGCGAATCGTGTTGTCTGCGTCAAGGACGAAGATGGAGCGCATATCAAGCTGAAGCTCCTTAATGAGGACGCCGTAGGCTTCGCCGAATGTGTTGCCTTTGTAGTCGGACAGCATGACGACATTCTCGACGCCGGCCGCGCCGCACCAGCGGGCTTGCGCGAACGGAAGGTCGGCGCTGACCGTCAGCACGACGACGTTGTCGCCAAGCTTGCCTGCTTCTTCATTGAAGCGGCGGGTCTGCGCATCGCATACGCCCGTATCGATGGAAGGAACGACACTGATGAGCTTAATCTTGCCTGCGAAATCGTTCAGGCCTGCAACCTCCGTCAACGATTTGTTCAACTGGAATTCAGGCGCCTTGTCTCCAGCCTTCAATTCAGGGCCCACCAACGTGATGGGATTGCCCTTGAGCGTAGCTTGACGTTCATTAGACATATCGTTAGCCTCCTTCAATAAAGTGACGGTAATTTATCGAGGTCGTTCAAAAAGTACGCCTTTTCATCACGAAGAGATGCGCCTTTTGAACAGTCATTTACCTTATTTTTCATTATAAAGCTTTGCTTGTACGATTGTCCAATGTCCGTTCGTGATAGGTTCCCCGCATCCATGAGAACGATTGGAGAGTTCAGGCCGGCGGAGAGAGAGGAAGAGAAGACCCGTGATATTTATTCGATATGAAAATTGGCGCAGTTATATCAAGCAGTTCCCGGTAACGACGCTTCTCATTATCGCGAATGTGGCGATGTTCATCGTGCTCGCGCTGAATGGGGGAAGCCAGGATAACATGACGCTGTTCCGCTTCGGCGCCGTCTTGAAGCTCGAGCCGTACGCCGGCGAGACTTGGAGGCTGGCGACAGCGATGTTCCTGCATTCGGGATTTCAGCATCTGTTGTTCAATATGTTCGCGTTATTCGTGTTCGCGCCGCCGATGGAACGGATCCTCGGCTCCTTCAAATATGCCGTGCTGTATCTGCTGAGCGGCCTGCTCGGCAATGCGGCGGCCTTGTATCTGTCTGAATGGGGAACCTTGGCCGTAGGGGCCTCGGGCGCGATTTACGGCGTATACGGAGCCTATCTGTTTATCGCCATTTTTCAGCGTTGGGCGCTTGATCAGGCATCCCGGAAGACGATTATGATTATTCTTGGCATCGGGATCGTGCAGTCGTTCGTCATCACCGGCATTAGCTGGAGCGCCCATTTGGGCGGCATGGCTGCCGGGTTTCTGCTGTACGCCGTACTGCAGCGCATTCGGTAGTCAGGGCGGTCAACGCATTGCAAGAACCGTATTATTAAGTAGAACGGAGCGAGACATTCGTGGAACTTAGGCAATTGTTGTACTTCGTGAAGGTAGCCCAGAAGGAGCATGTGACGCAGGCAGCGGAAGAGCTTCATGTCGCCCAGTCTGCCGTAAGCCGGCAGATTCACCAGCTGGAGGAGGAACTGGGCGTCAAGCTGTTCCTGCAGAAGGGACGCAACCTGCAGCTGACGCCGGTGGGGCAGTTGTTCTGCAGCCGGGCGGAAGCGGTGCTCAAGGATCTGGAGCGTGCGGTTCAGGAGGTGCAGGAATTCATGCATCCGGAGCTGGGTGAGGTGCGGATCGGATTTCCGCACAGCTTGGGGATCCATCTGATCCCGAAGCTGGTAGCCGAGTTCCGGAAGCGGCACCCGAACGTGAAGTTCCGCTTCAAGCAGGGCATGTACCCGTCCCTCATTCGGGACATCGTATCCGGCGAAGTCGACCTCGCCTTCATTTCCCCCTATCCGAAGGATAGCGATATGGTGACCGGGGAGATCGTGCTGAATGAGGAGCTGCTCGCCATCCTTCCGCCGAACCATCCGCTGGCCCAGGAGGAGACGATCTCCCTGAACCAGCTGAAGGAAGAGACGTTCGTCATGTTCAGTCCCGGATATTCGCTGCGGCCCATCGTATGGGATGCCTGCATGAAGGCAGGCTTCACGCCGCATATCGGCTTCGAAGGAGAAGAGACGGAGACGATTCGAGGGCTCGTCGCGGCCGGCATGGGAGTCAGCCTGCTGCCGGATATGGCGCTCCAGCACACATCGGAGCTGCAGCCGGCCCGCGTCAGGGTGATCGATCCGGTCGTGACGCGTTCCATCGGGCTGATTCGCCGCATCGACGAAAAGCTGCCCCTGGTCGCGCAGACCTTTCATGGCTTTTTGTTGCAATATTTCAGGGAGCGTGAAGGCAGCGCCCGCGGGCCGGGGAAGGCTGACTCTGCGCAGGGTGAGCTTGAGCAGCTGTAGCGTCGCCGGGAATCCTGATATATATGAACGGCACAAAAAAAGAGCCTCTTCCTCCTGCTATCGCAGGGAGAAGGGACTCTTGTCATTATCACGAGAGGGATTACTCCCGGTTGTTCGCGAAGATCATAATGAACTTGAGCAGTTCCAGGAGCGAGATGAAGGCGGCCGCAACGTACGTCAGGGCGGCAGCGTTCAATACTTTGGCGACGCCGCGTTCCTCTTCGTTCGTAATGAAGCCTTCGGACACCATCAGTTCTCTCGCCCGGTTGCTGGCGTTGAACTCGACCGGCAGCGTGACCAGTTGGAACAGCACGGCGGCCGAGAAGAACAAAATCCCGACCAGAAGCAAGTTCGACCATTGGAACAGCAGCCCGGCAATGATGAGGAACGGCGCCGCGCCCGACGTCAGATTGACGAGCGGGAACATGCGGTGCCGCAGCACGAGCATCGGATACGCTTGCTGATGCTGAATCGCGTGGCCGACTTCGTGGCAGGCGACCGAGATAGCCGAGATCGAGCTCTCGTAATAGACCGGCTCGGACAGACGGACGACCCGATGAATCGGATCATAGTGGTCGGTCAAGGCTCCTTGCACAGGCTCGATCGGGACGTCATGCAGTCCGTTCGCATCGAGCATGCGCCGAGCCGCTTCGTAGCCGGTCATGCCGCTGCTGGCCTGCACTTGCGTGAAACGGTTGAACGTGCCTTTTACTCGGAATTGGGCCCAGATCGAGATCCCGAGCGCAATAAAAATCAAAAAATCCATAGGATGAAATAAAATCATATTGTTGCCTCCTATCCGGTACAGATGATGCGAGCTTATTTAGGACCGAAGATGTCACATCATGAAATGATTGTTCTTGTCAATAAAGGTGAGCAGCACCTCGATGCAGGCCGCGCTCTGGGCGCCGAGACGGTTGAACAGTCTGCGGGCTTGGGTCGGCTTGAGCTGGTCGAGCATCGGCTTCAATTCCTTCGCCTCGCGCTCCAGCTTCTGAATGTGCAGCTGCAGCTCCGTCAGCCGGTCGGCAAGCTCTTGTTCCGCCGACGCGTGCCTCAGCTGCGCGAAATACTGCTTGATTTCCTCCAGCGAATATTTTTCTCTCTTCATTTGATGTATACGTTTGAGCCGCTCGATCGTTTCAAGGCTGTACAGACGATAGTTCGTATCTGTCCGTCCCGCCGGCTCGATTAGCCCGATTGTCGTATAATAATCAATTGTCCGCTGGCTGACCTTCGCCTCACGGGCAAGCTCTCCGATCCGAATTAACGACTTATTCCCATCGTCCTCACCTCTCTTTTTAATTACTATGATACTAAAAACCAAACCATACAGTCAAACGTGATGGTTTGGCGAAAAAGGCACAATTTTTGAACGATTTGCAATGGAAGGCCCGGAACGATTTTTCCCGGAAAACATAGGAAAAAAGCCGGTTAGCGCACTTTTTTGTCCGGCTTGATGAACAAGAACACGAGGATGAGCGCAATGACGGACAGGACCGTGACGACGATAAAAATGAGACGGTGGGACTTGTCCATCATCCAGCTGAACAGCGGCGGCCCGAAGGCGACTCCAAGGAAGCGAAGGCTGCTGTAGAGCGATGTAATCATGCCGCGCTGCGCCTTCTCCACCGCGCCGGTGATCATCGTGTTCAGACATGGCAGCAGCAAGCCCGTCCCGATGCTGCTCACCGTAATGAGCGCGATAAATCCGTACACGTTTTTGTAAAAGAAAATCGTGCATCCGAGCGAGACCGCCATAAGCAGCAGGCCGATATTCATCAGCCAGCGAATCAGCACACCGTTCTTTTTGATGAGCGAACCGGTAATATAGGCGGTCGTCACCATGCCAAGCAGCGGAATGGCGAGGACAAGACCTTTGACAATTCCTTTCAAATTGTACGGCTTTTCCTCCAGAATGTCGGATAAATAGAACAGGATGCCGAACAGGATAAACAAGGACAGCGCTCCGGCAAAAAAGGCGGGAACGAGCCAGCGGCCCTGCTGCTGGAAGATTTGTCCGATGTTCCGGATATACGTTTTGAGCGGCTGCGGCTTCTGCTTCCGTTCCGGTTCCTTGATGAGGAAGATGACCGCAACCAGCGACAAGGCGCAAAATACGGGAAACGCAAAAAAGGGCGCCGTCCACGTCAACAGGGCAAGCGCTGAACCGAGTATCGGGCTGATTACCTTGCCGGTGCCGTTGGAAGCTTCGATCAGGCCCAAAGCCTGGCTCTCCTGGGCGCCCTTGTACAAATCGCCGACGAGCGCCATGGCGATCGAGGCCGTTCCTGCCGCTCCCAGCCCCTGGACCGCGCGGAAGCCGATCAGGAGGCCGTAGGATTCCCATAAGGCCCCGAGCCCGGTGACGATCCCTGCCGCCCCGTAAATGATAAGCGAAGGGATAATAATCGCCTTGCGTCCGAAGCGATCCGACAAATAGCCTGCGATTGGAATAATCAGGCCCGCCGATACGGAGAACAACGTAATGATGAGACTGGTCTGCAGCTGAGTCAGATGCAGATGGCGCTTGACCTCCGGCAAAATGGGAACAAGCATGGAGTTGCCCAACACGAGCACAAGCGGTACGGTGGCGATCGCAGTATATTCAAGCCATAGGGAAGAGCTTCGTTGTTTGGCCATGATCAGGTTCCTTTCTGCGTAATGTATGGGGAGCAATCATTGCAAGCACGTCGTTACTATTCCCAAGGGAGGAAGGAGTCATACCCGCGGCTGATGGCCGAAAGGATCGTATTTTATGAAGAAAAAGGGTACAATACATACAAAAGCACATGTTCAGATTTGCCAGCAGGGGTACAGACCCCGGCAAAGAAGTTAATAATAATGCGGATAGTATAAAGGAGAGATCGCCGTAAATGAAAAAAAGTGCAGGCGTGCTTATCGTTGGCGTGCTGTTCATACTCTTCGGCGTGTGGCAGAATCTAAGCCAGTCTTCGGTCTCTTCGACCGATATGAGGCAAGGGTCCGCCGAAGTCGCTCTGCCGGAAGAGACCGGGCCCCAAGTAGGAAAGCTGGCGCCTTCGTTCACGCTCGAGACCGCCGAAGGAACGAAATATAAGGTGGGCGGCAAGCAGGATAAACCGATCTTTTTGAATTTCTGGGCTTCCTGGTGCACGCCATGCCAGGCAGAAGCGCCCGATCTTGTCAAATTGCATGCCAAATATAAGGATAAGCTCGATCTTCTGTCGGTCAATGTGACGAATTATGATACGAAGGAAAAAGCGAAGGAGTTCGTGAACGAGTACGGGATGGTCAACCCGGTGCTGTGGGACGAGGAGGGCAAGGCATACAAGCTGTATAACGGCATTGCCTTTCCGACCAATATTTTGATTGACAAAAACGGAGTCATCCGCGAGCTGTTCATCGGACTGCGACCGCCGAAGGAATTGGAAAAGGCCATCGAAAAGGTGATTGAATGACACCGGGCCGGAACGAAGAAGAGGCTGTTCCATAGGCGGGTGCATTAGGATGCGGAGCAAGACGGGACAACAGAAAATATAGAGGCGGGAAAAGCGGGAAGAGGGATGAGCGCAGTGAAATCCTGCGTCCATGCAGCAATTTACGCTATTTGATCCGATTTTTTACAAATTTCCTGCAAGAGTGCATCCTTTTCGCCGATTTTCGGTTTCAATCTAGTGGCATGGCTGAAATTAGTGCCGTTTCGCAGGAATTTCGGTAACGAAGTAGATGTTACAATGGAAAACTGAATTTTCGCAATTTTCCGGCAGGTCGAGCGTTGAAAATCAGGGGGTGTCTCACTGTAGCAAAATACTACAATGGGACAGCCCCCTTCGTCTTGTCCGCGGTGAGGATTAATGGTTGACGAGCCCCAGAGGTTCTCGGCGTTCGGGAGCGAGATCCACTTTCTCTTTCCCCATAAGCGCATACCGGATGCTGTCTAAAAGAGCTTCCCAGCTCGCTTCGATCACGTTGCTCGATACGCCGACCGTGCTCCATGTATTTTGAGAATCGGCCGACTCGATAAGCACCCGCACCTTGGCGGCTGTCGTATCATTCTCGTCCAATACCCGTACTTTATAATCGGTGAGATGCATATCTTCAATAAAAGGGTAGTGGCGGACGAGCGCTTTGCGAAGCGCGTTGTCAAGCGCATTCACCGGACCGTTGCCCTCGGCAGCCATGTACACGGTCTCATTGCCGACATTCAGCTTCACGATCGCTTCGGAATTGACTGAACGATCGGCCGCCTTCTCGACGATCATTTTGAAGGAAGCGAAGGTGAACGGCTCCTCGTGCGTTCCGGTCGCCTGGCGAAGCAGCAATTCGAGTGAGGCGTCCGCGCCTTCGAATTGGTAACCCTGGTGCTCCAGCTCCTTGATGCGCTCGATAATGGCGCGGGTTGTCGGATTGCTGGCATCGAGCTCATAGCCGAGCTGCTGCGCCTTGGACAAGACATTGCTCTGACCGGCCAGCTCCGAGACAAGCACCCGCTGCTTGTTGCCGACCTGCTCGGGCTCGATATGCTCGTACGTGCGCGAATCCTTCATAATCGCCGACACGTGGATGCCTCCCTTGTGAGCAAAGGCGGCGTTGCCGACGTAAGGCTGGTTGACCGGCATGTTCACATTGGCGATCTCGCTCACATACCGTGCGACTGAAGTCAATTGCTTAAGCTGATCGCCGGAGACGCACGAGTATCCCATCTTCAATTGAAGATTCGGGATGATGGAGCACAGATTGGCATTGCCGCATCGCTCGCCGTAGCCGTTCATCGTGCCTTGGACCTGGGTCGCTCCGGCTTCCACGGCAGCCAGCGTATTGGCGACGGCCAGCTCGCAGTCATTATGCGTATGGATGCCGAGCTTGATGTCGACATGGCTCTTGACGTTCCGGACGATGCTTGCGATCTCGTGCGGCAGCGTTCCTCCGTTCGTGTCGCACATCACGACCCAGTCCGCTCCTGCCTCCTCGGCGGCGCGAAGCACGGCCAGCGCGTATTCGGGATTATGCTTGTAGCCGTCGAAGAAATGCTCCGCATCGAGCATCACTTCCATGTGGGCCCGCTTCAAGTAGGCGATAGAGTCCGAGATCATGGACAGATTCTCTTCCAGCGTCGTCTCCAGCGCCGTATGGACGTGGAAATCCCATGACTTGCCCACGAGTGTCGCTGCGGGAACGCCCGCTTCGATGATGCGGTTCAGGTTCACGTCTTGCTCCGCCCGTGACATTTTGCGGCGGGTGCTGCCGAAGGCTGTCAACTTCGCTTGCCAGGAATACGACTTGACCCGCTTGAAGAACTCGATGTCCTTGCCGTTGCTGCCCGGAATGCCGCCTTCAATATAGGATACCCCGAAGGCGTCCAGCTTGCGCGCGATTTTTATTTTATCATCCGCGGACAGGCTGATTCCTTCGCCCTGGGTGCCGTCGCGCAGCGTGGTATCAAAAATGGAAACGAATGTCGACATACTCGAAACCCCCTTCATTTAGTGCACGGACGATACAGTACCGAAACTATATTTTCCTATTATAGCATTCGAAAGGAGGATGTATAGTCCGTAATTTGTGAGGCGGCGGAAATCGATCCGGTTGTATTGGCGTCCAGAAAGCGGTAAAATGGAACTAGAACAGTTGTTCTCTTGCGGAACACTGCCATAAGGGAAGAAAGGTGAGAGAAATGGGCGGTAAGGAAGAGGCGCGTGACCGGGTCGAGCGGCATTATCCGCCGAAGGGCCGTGTCATCCTCCATGTGGATATGAACGCGTTTTATTGTTCCGTTCATGAAGCTGAGGACCCGGAGACGTACAGGGGCAAGCCGACGGCCGTCGCCGGCAGCATCGAGCTGCGCAAAGGGATTATCGTAACCTGCTCCTACGCGGCGCGGAAGAGGGGGATCCGCACCGGCATGCTCGTGAAGCAGGCGCTGCGCCTCTGTCCACAGCTTGTCTTGATCCGCCCGGATTTCTATCTCTACCGGCGTTATTCACAGGCATTTATTGCTATTGCGCGCGATTATACCCCGTTGGTTGAAGTCGTCTCCATTGACGAATGCTATATGGATATAAGCGGCTCGAAGTTATTCGGCACGCCGCTCGATATCGCGAACGAACTGCAGCAGCGCATCCGCGGCGAGCTGTCGCTGCCATGCTCGATCGGGATCGCGCCGAACAAGCTGCTGGCGAAGATGGCTTCGGATATGAAGAAGCCGAACGGCATTACGGTGCTCCGCATCCGGGATGTGCCGAAGCTGCTCTGGCACAGGCCGTGCGGCGAACTGTTCGGCATCGGACAGAAGACCGCCGCGAAGCTGTCGCGCTCGGGCATCCGCACGATCGGCGAACTGGCCCAGGCGGATGAAGCACGTCTCGTCTCGCTGTTCGGCGTCCAGGGCCACTGGATGAAGCGGGCGGCGAACGGGCTGGATGAAGGTCCGGTTCGCCCGGAACGGGAGCCGAACAAGTCTGTCGGACATACGACGACACTGCCGCAGGACGTGACCGGGAAGGAGGATGTCCGCCGCGTGCTGCTCAATCTGGCCGATCAGGTGGCCCGCCGCATGCGCAGGCAGCGGCTGATGGCTCAGACGGTTCAGATTACGATCCGCACGCCGGAGATGAAGACAATTACCCGATCGGCGACGCTGGAGTCGCCCACGGACGACGCGGCCCGTCTGCTGGAAGAAGCGTGGCGCCTCTATGAGCAGCATTGGCCGCAGGATCAGCCGATACGGCTCCTCGGAATTACGGGGCAGAACATGGTGGCCAAGGAGGAGGCGGCGATTCAGCTCGATCTGTTCGACTTCGAGCAGCAGCCGAAGCGGGAGCAGCTGATTCAGGCGATGAACCGGATCCGCGACAAGTACGGGGAGAACGCGCTCGTCACTCTGGGCATGCTGGGAGACGATCCTTCGGCGCTGCTGCGGAATCATAAAGTAAGGGGGACCTCCCTTCAGACGGATTTTCTGCGCGACGGAGACGGGGACAACCGTTCCGGTTAATGCGGATCCGGTATCGGGAATCCGCGCGGGAACGCGATAAAATCGAGGATTTCGTTTGAATTTCAACCCTGTTTGTATTATATTGATTACGGAGGAACCATGACGAACTGTTCTGATTACAGGAGGGAACGAACCAATGGCAAAATATACTTGGGTAGATAAGGACACATGCATCGCTTGCGGAGCGTGCGGCGCAACCGCTCCGGATATATACGACTACGACGATGAAGGCATCGCAGAAGTGATATATGAAGGCGACAACAACCAAGGAATCACCGAGATTCCGGAAGATTTGTACGACGATCTGCAGGATGCGGCTGACGGCTGCCCTACGGATTCGATTAAGTTCGCGGATACGCCTTTCAACTAACACTGCGTGGCATCAACATAGAGTAAGCTTGTCCCTGCTTAGAGCGGGGATTTTTTTTTATTTATAGAAAGAATTCGTTATGCGCAAATATGGGCAAATTTCATGAGACCTGCATGCTTTTTTCTTTGCCAAAAGATACTGCGGCCCAAGCAAGCCCGAGTGAGGCCGGTGTCATTGCCAAGAATGCATTCCTCGTTCTACAATGTTATAGTTAACGCCGCAAGAATTGAATATATGAACATATTTCTATTTTGACAGCCAGGGGGAGGGCTGGGATGAAGAATTACGGAATTCCGCTCGGGATCGCGGCCCTCGTCACCATCATTGCGGTGTATGTGTACTGCTTCGGAAGCGGGGGTTCGTTCCAGATGGCGGAGCATGCCCTTCGCGATGCGCTGCGCACCAAGAGCGTGGCGGAGCAGGCTCCCGACGATCGGATCAAAATTATTGCGATTGACGAAGAGTCCCTGAATCAGTTGGGGCCGTTTCCTTGGCCGCGCAGCGTATATGCGGATATGATCAAAAATCTGATGGAAGCCGGAGCGAAGTCGGTTGCGCTGGATCTGCTCCTGATCGATCCGGCCGCGGACAACCAGGATGATGCGCTGCTATCCGAACAGCTCAAGCGCTATCCGCAAGTTTTTCTGCCGGTGCAGGTCACCCTGCAATCCCGTCAGCCTGATGCGAAATCGCTGCTCGTCGAGCGCGTCGATCGGCCGGCCGCTTCGCTCCAGGTGCCGGAGGCGCAGCAGGGCCATGTGAATGTGCTGCCCGATCCGGACGGGGTCATCCGTCATATGACGCTCGGGCTGCGAGGCGAGAACGGCGAGATGATTCCGTCGCTCGACGTGCTGCTGGCGAACCGGATGCTCCCTGAAGGGGAACAAATCCGTTGGGATGAGGAGAAGCAGGCTTGGCTGCGGGGGGACAAGCCGTTACCGACGGATGCCCGGCATCAGGTGGCGACGGATTTCTTCACTTCCGCTTACGGTTATGGAGACAGCGAGCTGAATGGGTATGATCGCCAGTCGTTCATCGATGTGCTGACCGGCGTCGTCGATGCCGGGTATTACCAAGATACGACGGTCCTTATCGGCCCGTATGCGACCTCGCTCAGCGACAAGCATATGACGCAGCTGAGCCGGACGATGACGCTCCACGGCGTGGAGATCCATGCGAACATGGTGCAATCGCTCCTGGAGGGGCGCTTCTATAAGGAAGCTCCCTTCGGCTGGAACGTGTTCGCGCTCGCTGCGGGCATTGCCGCTGCCGCCTGGTGCGGGAACCGGGTCCGGGGCGTGCCGGGGGCAGGATACGCCCTGCTGCTCGCCGGCATATATACGGTGATCTGGATCGGGGTCTATGAGACCGGTTCGGTATTCATTCCGTATTTGACCGAAATATGCGGGATGACCGCCTCGTACACGCTCCTTCTCGCCTATCGCAGCCGCGAGGAGGGCCGGGCGCGTCAGCAGGTGGAAGAGCTGTTCGGCCGGTATGTGTCGCCCGCCGTCGTAACGGAGCTGCTGCGATCCAGGGAGGCGATTCGGGTCGGCGGAACGCGCTGCGATATTACCGTCATGTTTATCGATATTCGAGGGTTCACTCCGCTCTCGGAACGGCTGGCCCCGGAGGAGACGATCCAGGTGCTCAATCAATATTTGCATGCCTGCGCCGACGTCATCTTCCGCCATCAGGGGACGCTGGACAAGTTCATCGGCGATGGCGTCATGGCCATCTTCGGCGCCCCCTATCCGCTGGAACGGCATGAAGAACATGCGCTTCAAGCGGCGCTAAGCTTGGTGAGACGGGCGGAGCTGTTGAAGCAGACGGTGGGAGCGCAAGATATCTCCGTTCAGTTCGGCATCGGGATTCAGAGCGGCGAAGCGGTCGTCGGCAACATCGGCTCGGAAGCGCTCCGGCTCGATTACACGGCGATTGGCGACACGGTCAACACCGCCGCCCGCCTGGAATCGCAAGCGAAGCCGGGACAGGTGCTGGTAGGGGAAGCAACGGTGCGCCGCCTTGGCAGCCGGTTCAAGATGTCCGAGGTGGGGCCTCTCAAGCTGAAGGGCAAATCGGAGCCGGTGCTCGTCTACGAATTGCTGGCGGAACAAGAAGAGCCGTGAATTAGGACCGAAGGACGGATTTCATACGCAAAAAGGATGAAAAAGTAAAAAAACGCTCGCAATTCAGTCGATTTCATCCGATAGAAAAGGAGAGGAGGGATAACGTGCAACGACGCAGATGGAATCTCATGTTCATCATCGCATGCTGCTTATTGGTTGCCGGGCTCATCCGGCCTGCGCCGGCTGCGGCTGCCGATAAGGCGGTGCGCGTAGCTCTCGTGAAGGAATGGAAAGGAACGGCCACCGTTACGAAATCAGGCGGCGGCAAGCCGCTGCAATTATTCAAAAATATGAGCATCAATCAAGGCGACCGGATTGTCACCGGCTCGAAATCCCGCGTCGTGCTTCAACTGGTCGGCGGGGACGAGGAGGATGAGCTGACGATCGGAGAAGAGGCCGATGTGGCCTTTACGGAATTGGATGGCGAAAAAGGAGCGAAGACGAAAATCGGAGTATGGGCCGGTTCCGTCTTTGCCAAAGTAAAGTCGATTTTGGGAACGGATGACCGCTTCGAATTGGAAACGCCAACGACCGTGATGGCTGTCCGCGGAACTCAGTTCGCCGTGCGCGTCGATCCCGGCGCCGGATGGACGGATCTGCATGTTACCGCCGGCGTGGTCCGGACGCAGTACCGGGGGATCGATATGAACTCCGCCGAGCGGGGAACTCCGCTTAAGCCGCTGTTCGAGCGGGATGTGTATCCGGCGCAGGCCGCCAGCTTCGTTCCGTTGAAGTCGGGAGGAGTGGAAGCCTTGTTCGCCTATGCGGATACCGATTCGCTCGCGGCAGAGCTTGATCCTGCCGTGCTGCGGGCGATGGTTAGCGGCTTCCGCGAGGCGGCCGAGGAGAACAGCCGCTTGCTGCGGGAATGGCAGGAATCGGCCTGTTCGGCTCAATCGTCCTCGACGGGCGGAACATCGTGCCGCGTGCTGGACAGCTTCCTGGAGCTCGGGACGGAGAAGGTGGCCAGCGGAGCTTCGGAAGAGGCGCGGAGCGAGGAAGAAATCCGCATTCAGCGCAATCTCGCCGCGTTCCACGGCGTCATCGTCAGAGCGGCGCTGGAGGCGGGAAGGCTGACGGCGGCCGAAGCGGCATCTTCCGGCACGGCTTGGCGAGACGCCGCCTTGCAGCTTACTCCGGGCGAACGGGAGCGCCTCACCCAGGTGAAGGAACAGCGAAGCCGCCTGGAGGAGGCCGTATCCGCAGCCGATCCGGTTCCTTCCAAGGAGGAGGAAGCGCGCCGGCAGGAGCAGGAGAAGCTTGAGCGGGAACGGCAGCTGCAGTTGGAGCGAGACTATGCCGCATCGTTGGAGAAAAAAGATCGCGAGCGCTTCGCCGAGGACTTGAAGAAGGCCCGGCTTGAGGTATGCGAGAACGGAAAGGCATCGGCCATGTGCGTCGAGGCTCCGAAGCCAGAGAGCGCAACGGAGTGGACTTCGGGGAGCTCCTCGGGGAATGGAGAGAAGCCGAACCCGGACCCTGATCCCGATCCGGATCCAGACCCTGATCCAGACCCCGACCCCGACCCGGATCCCGAACCGGAATTGAAGAAGGATGTGCTGGAACTGAGCGCAAGCGCGCCAGAGGTCCAGGCGGGAGCCTCGGTCGAGATTACAGCCGTCTTGAAGCGATTGACGCAGCCGATTGACGTCGTCGCCATCCAGTTCGCTGTCCAAGCGAGCGGCGGAACGCTCGATCGGAACAAGCTTGAGCAGGATGCAGCACTATACCGGCATGGCGGTGGCAAGTTCGATATTGCGCTGAACCCGGATAACTATAGTGAAAAGAACAGCGTGGACGCGGTATCGGTCACCGGCGGCCGGGTATTGTACCGGATTCTCGTCACGACGCCCGGAGCGATCCGGCTCGACAGCGAGGATGCGATGCTGACGCTGCCTTATATTGCCGGATCGGGAGGAACGATGTCCTTCACGATATCCGACATCCGCTTCTATGATGCGGCAGGAACGGCTCACTCGATCGTCCCGATGGAGAAGCCGTTGGAAATTAAAGTGAATCCATAAGTCATAAAGGAGAATAGCATGAATCGAAAAGTAAAGCAATTTCATTGGGTTAGCAAGATGCTCCTCCTTATGCTGTGCATCGGCGCGGCGACTGCGGATGGAACGGCTTCCGCATCGTCCGCGCCAGCTCCTATGACACCGTCGGTACAGGAAATGAGCCGCTTCGACAGCTTGTCGACCCCTGCGTTCGGCTTCGCTGCCTGGAGCCGATCGCCGATCTGGTACGAGACGATCGATTGGGCGGGCTCTGGCGTGTCCGGCTCGGCTGACGGCCGCGGCGAACAGGCGCAGTTCCGCTATCCTGCCGGACTGCTGGCAGACAAGAACGGCGCGCTTCTTATCGCGGACACCTATAACCATCTGATCCGCCGGGCTGACGCTTCGGGACGGGTCGCCACGCTGGCTGGACAGGTCCGCTTCGCCGCGGAGACGCGGGAGCCGAACGGGAGCTGGGCGGACGGCAAGGGCACGGAGGCCCGCTTCAATCGGCCGATGGGGATGGCGGAGGATCGCCAAGGCAATCTCTATATTGCCGATGCGGCGAATCACGTCATCCGCAAGCTGGACAAGTCGGGCCGGGTGACAACGGTTGCCGGCAGCGGTCTGGCCGGGTGGAAGGACGGCACAGGAACGGAGGCGCGCTTCAACGAGCCGCGGGATGTAGCCGTGGCGGAGGACGGTTCCCTCTACGTCGCGGATGCGCTGAATCATGTCATTCGGCGCATCGATGCGAATGGCAATGTGACGACGCTGAACGCGCGATCGAAGCGGATCGTCGAATACGCGCCCGGCGCGGTCGCGGCAGGAGGCGATTATGCGGACGGCAAGCTCGCGGAGTGCAAATTCAACGAGCCGAGCGGCCTGGCCTTCACTCCGTCCGGTGATCTGGTGGTCAGCGACACCGGGAATCAGCGCCTTCGCTTGATTAATCTGAAGCAGAAGCGCGTGACGACGCTGGCCGGTGCCGGATCGGTGGCCAGCTACAGCAGCAAGTTCCCGGATGCGCGGCTGTATGCCGCGGGAGGATACCGTGACGGGAAGGCGGGCGAGGCGCTGTTCAACGGCCCGGCAGGCATCGCCATTACGGCCGAGGGCGGCATCGTCGTCGCGGACCGGTGGAATCATGCCGTCCGTTATATTTATGAAGGCAAGGTGTATACATTGAGCGGCGGCGGGCGGACAGGCCATCAGAACGGCTGGGCGGAACAGGCGACATTTCGCGAGCCGATAGATGTGGCCGTGCTCAGCAACGGAACGATCGCGGTGGCGGACGGATTCAATAATTCGATTCGCCTTTTCCGCCGCTACACGCTGCCGGAGGAGGTTCGTTCCCCGTCCGGCGCAAGCCCGTCCGCGCAGGACGCGGTCATTGCGGTGTATAACGACCGGCGGGTCGAGACGCCGGTTCCTGCGGTTATCCGGAACAATCGCGCCTTCCTTCCGCTGGAGCCCTGGAAGAACCTGATCGGATACGGTGTGGAAGAGCTGGAATCAGACAAGGTGCGGGTAACGTTCGGGCCATCGGTTCTTATTCTGGAGCGGGACCTGCCGCAAGTGCAGGTGGAGCGCAGCGGGGTGAAGCGGACGCAGACGCTCAGCGCGGAGGAAGCGCCCTTCCGGCAAGACGGGCAGTGGCTGATCCCGGCACGCTTGGTCGATCAATTCGGGCTGCATGTCAATTGGGTTCCGGAGCTCCGGACGCTCATTCTTCGCGATACCGTATTCGGACGGCATAACGCGTCAGGCGAAGCAGCCGGACGATAAGGCAGGACTCGGGACAGAAGACGACTGATGAGAGAAGGGAGGAATCAGAATGCCCCCTCGATCCGGCCAACCGGCCCCTCAATGGTCCAAAAAAGACCAAGCCTATATGAAGGAGTACCTGGAATCCCATCCGGACAACCGGATGGCCTGGTATTTGCTGGGCAAGCAATATGAGCGTTCCGGGGAGCAAGGGAAAGCTAACTACTGCTTCAACCAGGCAGGAGATATCTATAAAGCGTTCGAGAATGAGCCTCTGCCGCAGGAGACGGTAGAGGAGCAGGTGAAGGAGCAGATGGAGCGCGAGAGGCGGCGCCGGACGAAGGCGCGCCGGCTGCGGGCCGGGTTATTGGCCATTCTGTTCCTTCTGCTGCTTGTCCTCTTGCCCGGCGGAGAGGCGGCGGCACCGGACGGAACGCGTCTCCGCGTTCAGCGGGACAAGGCTCCTTCGCTGGCGACCCCGCAAGAGGAGGCCAGTGGCGGCACCTTCTACCGGCTGGTGGCCGCTGGAGATGACGAGGGCTATGCGCGCGCCTTGAAGCGGATCCTGGAGAAGGAGCGGAAGCCGGGCGGCAAGGATGCCGTCGTTCGGATGGAGGCCGACGAAGCGTGGCTCATCTGGTCGCGGAAGCCTGAGCCCGTCCTGTTGGCCAGCACGCCAACCGAAGGCGGGCCGATCGAGATGCTGCCGCTGGCGGAGCCCGATTGCCGCTGCGAGGAGGAGAGGCTGGCGGTGAGCCAAGGCGCGGCGGGGTGGGCGGTAGCGAGCGAGCAGCGGCTGATTGCCAAGTCGGCCCTGACGGCTTACGTCAAGCAGGGCAAGGGTGCCCCGGATCGATGGGCGGCCATGGCGAAGGCCTATCCGGCCAATTCCGTATCCGGCACATCGGCGGCGATCGAACAGGCTTATGCGGAGGTGCTGCAGGTCTACCGCAACGGGATGGGTCGCGGCTCGAAGCGGAAGCGGAACGAGAAGGCGCTCTCCCGCATGTGGGCGGATGAGGCCGATCCGTTCCGTGAGCCCATTCGAATCGTGGTCGACAAAAAACGGCATCGCCTGGGGGTCGTCAGCGGCGGCATCCTGCTCCGCAACTATGAGATCGGACTCGGAGGCAGCCGCACGCCGAAGGGGAAGTTCGTTATCTCGGAGAAGGTGGTGAATCCGAATGGCTCCTCGACCGGCGCCTTCGGAAGCCGGGGGATGACGCTGTCGGATACGTTGTACGCGATTCACGGCACGAATGAGCCGGACAGCATTGGCCGGGACGAGTCGCTGGGATGCATCCGCATGCTGCCGGATGATGTCGAGGAGCTGTTCGACATGGTGCCTATCGGGACGGAAGTCAGCATTGAATCGGATGTGCTGCCCGGCGAGCTTCGGATCCCCGAGCCGGAAGGACGGTACCGGCTCGATCTGACGCCGAAGCAGGATAACCCGGGCAAGGTCTACCGCTGGCTGGATTAACCGCTGCCGCGGCGCAAAGAGAGAGCCATGTCCCTGGGAAGCTCAGGGGCACGGCTCTTATTCCTTGAACGGCAGGCATGTTATCCGTTCATCACTAGTAAGATGGAAACGATAATGACAATAACCAGCGCGATGCCTCCTGCCCAAAAAATGGCTTTCTTGTTCACGGCATCCTGCGGCTTGGTCGCGATAACGGGAGGTTTCCGTTTCGTTGCCATAGTTCATCACCTTTCTTCGAAATCGCTTGTTCACTGCCTTTATTGTAATCGTTTTCCGGGCAAAAGGCCAGACGAATTGAAAGTGAATCCAGACTTTTCTTTTGCCGAAGAAAGATTTAAACTATTTGTTAGGGCCAAAATGCGCCTGCTTCTCTCAAAGGGACGGCTGCCGTGCCGGAGAAGGGGGTGGCGACGAGCCAAAATAGTACCGAAGCAGGCTTATTGTCTGGCATGGATGAACGGAGTGAACACGTTGTTGTATCGATATATTGCAAAACCTCTGCTGTTTAAAATGGATCCGGAGCAGGCGCATCACCTCGTCATCGGGGGGATGAGCACAGCAGGCCGGATTCCGGGCGTGCCAGCGCTGCTGAGAGGGGTATATGGGGTTGGAGAGAATCCGGCCTTGAAGACCGAGCTATTCGGCTTGTCCTTCCATACGCCGATTGGGTTGGCGGCCGGCCTGGACAAGAACGCGGAGGCGGTGAGCGGGCTCTCCGCGGTCGGCTTCGGGTTCATGGAAGTGGGAACCGTTACGCCCAAGGGGCAGCCGGGGAACGAGAAGCCGCGCATGTTCCGCTTGCCTCCGGACGAGGCGCTTATCAATCGGATGGGCTTCAATAACAAGGGAGCGGACAGCATGCTGCAGTCGCTGTCGGCGCTGCCGAAGCGGCCGATTCCGGTATGGGTCAACATTGGCAAGAACAAGGCGACCCCGAACGAGCAGGCGCAGGATGATTATTTGTCCTGTCTGCGGACACTCTATCCGGTAGCAGACTTGTTCGTCATCAATATCAGTTCGCCCAATACGCCGGATCTGCGCAATCTGCAGCATGGAGACGAATTGAAGTCGCTGCTTCAAGCGGCCGTCACGGAAATGAAGCGGCTCAATGCCGAGCATGGCCGGAGCAAGGCCGTACTGGTCAAAATCGCTCCCGACGTGTCCGACGCCGAACTGGAGCAAATGACGAATACGATTATGGCGAGCGGCGTATCCGGGATTATCGCGACGAATACGACGCTGTCCCGCATGGGAGCCGAGCACAGCAACCGGCTGGAGGCCGGCGGCTTGAGCGGGCGGCCGCTGGAGGAGCGATCGACTCAGGTCGTGTCCCAGCTGTACCGCCTGACGAATGGCTCGATCCCGATTATCGGCTCCGGCGGCGTATTCAGCGCAGAGGACGCTTATCGCAAGATTCGGGCCGGCGCCAGTCTGGTAGAGATTTATACCGGCTTCATCTACCGGGGCCCGGGCGTTAACCGGGATCTGGCGGCTGGTCTGGCCCGCTTGCTGGAGCGGGACGGGTACCGGCATATATCCGAAGCCGTCGGCGCGGATCACCGGTAGAACGATTAAAGACATCCGCTTGGACGATCATAGGTAACGGACGGTGGGAATGACAGGAGGCGCTTGAATGGACGGAAGAGATTGGGGAAAGTTTTTGCTGCCATATGAGCAGGCCGTCGAAGAGTTGAAAGTCAAATTCAAGACGATGCGCTCGGAACTGAAGAAGCGGGAAGAGTATTCGCCGATTGAGTTCGTAACGGGACGGGTGAAGCGCATCTCCAGTATTCTGGACAAGGCGAAGCGGCTGGATGTCCCGATGGACCAGTTGGAGCGCGGAATCGAAGATATCGCCGGCATTCGCATCATGTGCCAATTCGTGGATGATATCCGCAGAGTCGCTGAGTTCATCCGCCATCGCAAAGATATGACCCTGCTGTACGAGAAGGATTATATTACGAACTATAAAGAGAGCGGCTACCGCAGCTTCCACATGATCGTGGAATACCCTGTGCAGACGGCGCTCGGCCAAAAGATGGTGCTGGCGGAGATCCAGATCCGGACGCTGGCGATGAACTTCTGGGCCACCATCGAGCATTCGCTCAATTACAAATACCGGGACAGCCTGCCGGAGGATGTGCGGCTGCGCCTGAAAAAGGCGGCGGAAGCCGCGTTCATTCTCGATAATGAAATGTCCAGCATCCGGCAGGAAATATTGGAGGCGCAGCGCGATTTCGAGGATCAGTCGCGTCTGGTGCATCAATGTCTGGCCCTGATTCAGGAGCTGTACTTTTATCATAAAGTAACGGAAGCCGTCCAGTTCCAGCAGCGCTTCAACCTGCTGTGGGAACGGGAAGACCGGGCGGGAATCAAGCAGTTGGAGGAAGATATTATCGCCATGCTCCGGGAGGCGAAGCGCTCCGGCTCGGACGGCGAATGAGCGGGCTGGACGATACTGTGCCATGAATGAAGCCGTGGTGGATAAAGAACAGAAGAGATGAAAGCATAGGAACGGCATCCGCAAGGGGCCGTTCTTTTTTGACACGAATCTCAAGCAGCAGCGTGAATCGTGGCCGGGCGCCTGAAGAGAAGCAGCATATTGAATTAGCAAAAACAGCGCGCTATGGAGATTCTATAAAGGTGCTGTTCCATAAGTAGTTTTGTTTTTAGATACAATGAGATAGTCCCTCTGCTTCTCACAGCTCGACATGCCGAAAAGCTGCAAAACTACAGTTTTCCATTTTGACGTCTACTCCGTGAGTGACATTCCTGCAAAACTCAGGCTGTTGGAAAACCCCTGTTTTTTACGAAGTAATATCAATGTAATATCATTTCGCTGGGAAAAAGTGGTGTTTGATGAGAGAGAATGGAGGGGGGATGGGGTCTTTGCTTTACCCCGCCCTTCTGGCGAGATGTGTGGCTATCTTTTTTATGTTCTGTGCAGTGGCTGTCATTAGCACTTGCTCCTGCACCTTGTCTCTTCCCCGAAACCGGCAATAGCGAAGTCCATGGAGCACTTTGGCATCCGCGAAACTTCGCTCAATGGTTTGGGCGCGTAGGGCATAAACGGCTTTTCCGCTCTCACTCTGGAAGTTTTGAACTACTTTCTCTTTGTGTTCTTCCCAGATATGCCGTTGTATGGTGCGTTGTTTATTTTTGTTCTCGTTACACTTGCTCAATAATGTACAGGCAGCGCATTGTTTGGGATCGGATTTATAATCTCTGAATCCTTTTCGTGTTGTGGTGCGGTACGTGAGTTCTTGCTGGTTTGGACAGATAAAAACATTCTTTTCTGCATCATAATGAAATTTCTCTTTGGGAAATACACCGTGTTCACGGGTCGAACGCTCTGGAATAACTGCCGTGATGTTTAATTTGTTCGTACGGTAACAAACATAGGCCGTCATGTAACCAGAGTCGAGTGCAACGGCCTCCAGCGACTTTTCCCAGCCAAACTTCTCTATTTGATGTAGTAGACGATCTACATAAACAACCGAATCATTCACATTTCCAGGCGTAACGTAGCAGTCCGTAATCACGTTGTATTTATGATCTACGGTGCGGTGATCTAAATAATGAAACCCTTCCGGTTTTCCATCCCGATTCAGGTTTCCGCTCTCCGGATCTGTTAAGCTAACTTTTTGTTCCTTGGTTTCGGCCTCCTCTTTGGGAGGCAGTGGCTTTTTTCCAAAAGCGACCCGATCCTCATTCACGGCTTGCTCCAGCTCTTGGAGATATTCATAAGGCGTACAAGTGACTTCTCGTTTCTCGTACCGTCCGTTATTGGCATTTGCCTTGATATGCGTGGAGTCGGTAAAGAGCAGCCGACCTCCCACCATGTTGTGCTGAATCGCCTGCTGAACGATATTATCGAAGATATCTTGGAAGATGGTAGTATCCTTAAACCGATTTTTCCGGTTCCAGCTAAAGATCGAATGGTCAGGCGCTTTGCCGGAAAGCCCGAGCCGTAAGAACCACCGAAAAGCCAGGGAATCGTTGACGACTCGCTCCAGTTCTCGCTCTGAGCGAATGTTATACAAGTAGCCGATCAGCAGCATTTTAAAGAACACAATGGGATCCACAGATGGTCGGCCGTTCGACTCGCTGTAGTAAGGACGCACAAGGTCCAAAATAAAGGTAAAATCAATATGTTTATCGATATGACGAAGCAAGTGATCAGGGGCAACCATATGCTCAAGACAAACCAGTTCATAGTCCAGTTGTGGGTTGGGATCATTCGTGTAAAGCATACAAACACCGCGCTTTCCATGGATTATGATAAGAACATTATACCAAATTAACGCGGTGAATGGGTAATTAACATAGACTTTCTCAACACTCTGAAAACTGCAGGATTTTCTGCCATGCCAATGGGTTGGAAGGAAAAATCGGCGAAAAGGATGTAGTTTTGCATCAAGAGAGCGGCTGAACTGGCGTAAAATCCTGCACAAATGCAGGATTCGCTGCCTCAACCATCTTCCGCTGCTCGTCCCGCCGCCGTCATTCCCGCCTCTGTATTCTTTGTTGTTAGCTTGATGGGGGTATTCTCTTTTTCGTATTTTTAGGGTATCTGATTACAATGGGAAGCTTACTTGACTGACAATCGTATTTTCCCGAGTAAAGGGTTGTCTCTATGGGAGACAGCCCTTTTTGGCGTTTCCGCAAATGGTTGCCATCGGGGATGCGGGCAAGGAAGGGCAAGGGGAGGAGCTAGAGCAACGCGATCATCGACAAGCAAATAATTTATCGTTAAAAATATTTTTAGTGAATATACAAAAGACTATTTACAAACCATTTTTTCTCGATAAAATATATTTTAACGATAAAAACTATTTTGGAGGTTATCCTTATGAAACTGCTCTTCAGCAATTCCTCCTACCGCCGACTATGGTGGGCCCAGCTCATCTCCGAGCTCGGCGACGGAATTACCCGCCTGGTCGTTATTTTCCTGGTCGCTCACTTGTCGGACAGTCCGCTGGCGCTGAGCATGGTCGTGTTGTCCCAGGTGCTGCCTCAGATGCTGTTCGGGGCATTCGTCGGGCCGCTCGTCGATCGGATCAACCGTCCGCTGCTGATGGCCGCATCCGATATCTACCGCGCTGGCGTCGTGCTGGCGTTCATCCTGGCGCAGGACAGCCTGCCGTTCATCTATGCGCTGATCTGGCTGCAGGGCATCGGCACCGTCTTTTTCGAGCCGGCACGCTCCGCCCTTGTCCCGCGCCTCGTCGGCAAGGAGCAGATTAGCTCGGCCGTCTCTCTGTCGCAGGCCACATTTATGGCGATGAGGCTGGTAGGCCCCGCGCTGGCGGGCCTGCTCATTCCGCTCGGCCATTTCGGCTGGCTGTTCACCTTCAACGCGATTACTTTTCTCCTGTCCGCCGTCTTCGTCTTCTCGCTGCGGGGAGTGGAGCCATTGAAGTTGAGCGGCGCGCAAGCGAAGGGGGGGAAGACTGCAACCGAAGGAACCGAAGAGCATGAAGTAAGGGAAGTACAGCGAGAGAAAGAAGCGAAGATGTCCTATATGGCATCGTTCAAAGAGGGGCTTATCCAAATGTACCGGCATGAAGGCCTGTTCGCCCTGCTTATGCTGGTCGTCCCGGTGATGCTGGTCGTCGGCGTCATCAATTCGAACCTGAATGCGGCGCTGCTCCAGACGTTCCGCATTCCGGCGGAGCATTTCGGCTTCGTCTCCAGCGTCATTGGCGCCGGAAGCATCATCGGCGCGATAGCGGCGCCCCACCTGCTGCGCCGCATTCAACCGGGCACGCTGCTGCTGACCGGAATAGCGGGCATTGGAGCCGCTTGCCTCTTCATTCTGCCGCTGGCGCCGATATACGCCAATACGAGCATCATCAGCATTTACGCGTGGGCACTGTTGATCGGGTTCACGATCTCTTGCACGAATGTTCCGCTCAGCAGCTTGTTCCTTACTCTCATGCCGGATGAGATAAGGGGCAGGGGGTCGGCGGTATTCGGAACCGTCGCCGAGACGGGCACCGTGATCGGGATTGGCCTGGGCGGGGTGTTCGCGGTCTGGTTGGGGGTGCTGGAGGCCACGGCGGTGGCAGGGGGGCTGCTTGTTATTGTCTCTCTCGTTTTCCCTCTGTTAAAATATAGTCGAGCCTTGAAAAGGAATACAGCAGGCACGATGAACCCGCCGGAAGGAGACGCGCAAGCGGTTTTGCCTTCTTAGCGGTTAAGGAGGCCATGGATTGAAGAATCACCGTATTATTGAAGACATCGAGCTGGCGAAGGCCCTGCTTGACTCGAGAAGAACCCAAATACTTCGATTGGCCCGGGAAGAGCCGTTGACGGTGAAGCAGTTGGCGGAACGCCTGAACGAGAAGCCTTCCCGCTTATACTACCACGTCAAAAAGCTGGAGGAGCTCGATCTGCTGCAATTGGTCGAGACGAAGCAGCATGGCAATCTGATCGAGAAATATTATCAGACGAATCCGATGCAGCACAGCTATACGTTCGATCGCGAATTGGCCGCGGAGAATTCCGCCTTTATTGTACAAGAGTTATCCAGGCTGTTCCAGGAAGGGCTCGGCATCATCGAAGAGCAGATTCACTTGGAGCGCCACGGCGAGAAGAAGCTGGCCGAGGCGAATATCGCGTACCGCAGGATGACTCCGGCGGAATGGGGGCAAAAAATGGCGTTGATCCAGGGGGCGGTAACCGCAGAAAACGGCTCCGATGCGGTCGAGGATCAACAAGAAGATCTGGGACCCTACGCCGAACAGACGGAGAAGGACGACTATGTGTTCGTCACGCTGTCTTATCGGTTGAAGGATGTGCGGACCCCGAAGCAGTGACAGGCTCCGGCAGGAAGCGGAAGAGCCCCTGGCATGAAGGAAAACATCATGCCGGGGGCTCTTGCTCTGCCTGGTTGTTATTGCAGGACGACCTGATCGCCTTCCTTCAAGCCTTCCAGCACTTCCGTTTTTTCCGGAGTCTCCATTCCGATCTTGATATCTCTCCGTTCGACCTGACCGTTGCCCTTGTCGAGGAAGACATAATACTGATCCTTCTCGCGCAGCACGGCCACGGTAGGAACGACGATGGCGTTCTCCTTGCGCTCGGTCTCGATCTGGCCGGTCAGGCTCAGTCCGGCGATGAGCTGCTTATTCGGCTCCAGCCCGATGATGACCTCGAATTGAGCGGGCTGATTTGTATTCTGCTGATCGGTGCCTGCCTTGGCGAATTTGGATACTTTGATGACTTTTCCTTGCAGCTTAACCTGCTTCAGGGCGTTGATCTTCACTTCGACCGGCATTCCTTCCGCGATGCGGAATACGTCCTGCTCTCCGACAAGCGAGACGAGCTGGAGCTTGTTCAGATCGACGATCTTGCCGAGGCGGTCATTGCTGTTCACCTGGGAAGGAATTTTCTTCGGATCCTCGAACAGGAAAATGCCGGACGCCGGCGCCTGAAAGTTCGCTTCATTCAGCTTCTTCTGCTTGTCCGCGATGTCCCGTTCCTGAATATCAAGGGTGACTTCGCTTAATTCCTCTTGAAGCTTCTGGGTTTCCCGCTGCACGAATACTTTTTTGCGGTCCGCCTCCGTTACGCCTAGCGCCTGGTCCTCCTGGCCCAGCGCGCTCTGGACTTCCGTCAGTTTCATTTCGAGGCGCTGCTTCTTGATGGTCGCTTGCGTCTGCGCGATTTCATTCTCCAGGGCGGTCGAGTCGAGCCGGAACAGCACGTCTCCTTTTTTGATTTGCTGGCCGTCCTTCACGTTCCACTGTCTTACTTCCGCGCCGAATGGCGCATGCACGAACGTCTCCTGCTCATAGCCTGACTTCCCCTTGACTTCGATGCTGTTCACCAGCGTTTCTCGGGTCACGGGGAAGGTGATGGCGTCATTGTTCTCCATCGCCGTCTCCGGGGCGGGAGGATTGCCGAATGAATAGAGTCCGTAACTGATTCCGGCGAGTACCAGGATAATGATTGCCCATTTTATTTTTTTCTTCATTCCGGTGAGCGGACCTCCTTAGTCTATAGTTGTGGCGCGACCGTGATCAATCGCGCTTGATGGCCGTCAGCGCATCGGTGCGCGACGCGCTTATCGCAGGATAGAGGCCCGATATGACCCCGGTCATAATAGCGAAGGCGATGCCGATCGGAATAAAGTTGGACGAAATAAAAATAATCGTCTCCCCGCTGCCGTCCGACATGGCCCCTGCGGCCGCCCCGTTGATCGCCCAGACGATCCAATAGGACAGCATAATGCCGACCAGGCCGCCTACCAGGCCAAGCAGCGCCGCTTCGATGATGAACATATTGCGAATCTGCTTCAGGTTGGCGCCCAGCACCTTCATAATTCCGATTTGCCGGCGGCGCTGATACGTTGACATCGTCATCGCGACGACGATGGAGATGGAAGCGATGAACAAGACGAACAAGCCGATGCCGAGGGCGATCGTGCGCACGATGGCGAATTGCTCCTTCAGACGGTCTATCTGGTGAAGGTTGGTGCTCGTGTTCAAGACCAGCTTTTTGATTTGCTTTTCGACGCGCTCCACATTCTTTTGATCGTCGACCTTGACGATGAGCGAATTGTATGTACCTCGCTTGGGAACGGAGTCCCCTTCGATTTTCAACTCTTGCTGCAGCAATTCGGCGGTCTCCAGCGAGACATATGCTTTCTTGTCGTACATGACCATGTCATCCGTGCTGCCGGCCGGCTTCTTGAGCACGCCGGACACGCGAAGCGGGGAACTGGCCTGCGGCCGTTTGCCGTCCTCGCCCGCGTACGGAATCAGCCGGATCTGGCGCTGATAGAGCGAGCTCGGCGTACGGCTCAGATTGCGGTATTGCTGCATTAACGCATCGTCGTACGGGTTCTCGTTCAACTGCTTTATCAGCTTGTCCATTGTCTCTTCGTCGACGAGTCCGAGGGTGGCCCCGTAATTCAGAATGACAGTCCCTGTCAGATCGGAAGCCGCGCCCTGCATGAATTCATGGCCGAAATCGGTCAGCGTATTCAGGTCGGTGCCGATAATCTCCAAGTCGGACTTGCGCTCGTCGGCTGTCTCCATCTGCATATAGCCGAGCTGCTGAAAAGCCGCTACCGCCGTGACGTGCGGAATATTGCGGATGACCTCGAGCTTCTGATCGGTAATCTGCCCGCGTTCCTCGGCTTCGCTGTTATCGCTTTTGCTTGCGTTCTGCGCGCTCGGGTCCGAGACGCCCTTGTTCGGAGTGACGGTGATCTCGTCCATTTTCAGAAAGGAATTCAATTGCTTCTCCGCGAACACCTGGGCCGATTCCCCGACGCTCATCGCGACGACGATAGAGGCGCAGCCGATCGAGATCCCGATGGCGCACAAGCCGGTGACCACCTTGCGCCGCTTCAACTGATCCCAGGACAGCCGTATGTAGTCAGCGATTCTCAACGGGTCTCACCTCCGGCCGGGACCGCTTCTTCCCGAGCTTGCTCCGGAGCGGGGCTGTCATCGTGCAGATGGCCGTCTCTCAGCGTAAGAATGCGCTTCGTCTGGGCAGCCACTTCATGCTCGTGGGTGACAATGATGAATGTCGTATCCATTGTCTGGTTCAACTGCTTCAATATCGCGATAATCTCCTCCTCGGTGCGCGTATCGAGATTCCCCGTCGGCTCGTCGGCAAAAATAACGGACGGATCGGTGATAAGCGAGCGGGCGATACTGACCCGCTGCTGCTGTCCGCCCGAGAGCTGGGACGTGAACAGCTCTGACTTGTCGGGAAGGCCGACCTGCTCCAACAGGCGCATCGCCTTGGCCTTCCGCTCCGAAGGGGCGACGCCCTGAAAGATGAGCGGCAGCTCGACGTTCTCCCGGACCGTAAGATTGGCGATCAGCTCATAGGCTTGGAAAATAAAGCCGATATGCCCGCGCCGGAATTCGGCCAACTGGTTCTCGTTCATCGCGACGATGTTCTGGCCGGCGATATATATGCTGCCTTCCGTCGGCTTCATCAGCCCTGCCATCAAATTCAGCAGGGTAGACTTGCCGGAGCCGGAGCTCCCGAGCAGGGCGACCATCTCTCCGCGCTGCACACTGAACGATACCGAGTGCAGCACCTGGGTCGTCTCCGGCCCGTTTTTGAAGGCGTGCGACAGATTTTCAACACGTAACATCCGTCTCCTCCTCTCTCTGATTGTCTGTTGTTCCGGATGATTATGAAAACAATATTTTCATACGAATATTGTACAATAAAGTTTCTTCTTTGCGGGCATACATGACAATAATGTAAGTCTGTTCTCCGGATAGACGAGAAGAGCGGAAGCAACCCTCCACCCGATCCTTTTCCAAAACGGGCGTCAACATGGTATGCTGATAAGGACATGTTCTGTATCAGGCCATGCGCACCCGCAGGGACAAGAACGGTGAGAGGCAGAGGAGGTGACCCTGTCGTCATGGGCAAAATGATGCGGATCGACAAGCTGCTCGCGCATATGGGCCGCGGTTCCCGATCGGATATCAGAAAATGGGCCAAGGCGGGGCGGATATCCGTCAACGGCAAGAGCGTGAAGGATAGCGGCCAACAGGTCGATCCGGAACAGGATGTCGTCCGGCTGGACGATGAGATCGTAATGTATCGCGAATATATTTACGTAATGATGAACAAGCCGCAGGGGGTTATTTCCGCGACGGAGGATACGCGCGAGCGGACGGTGCTGGATCTGCTTCCGGCGGCGCTGCGGCATTTCGAGCCGTTCCCGGTCGGCAGGCTGGATAAAGATACGGAAGGCTTGCTTCTGATCAGCAACGATGGGCAACTGGCCCATCAGCTGCTGTCTCCGAAGAAGCATGTTCCGAAGACCTACTTCGCTCAGGTGGCGGGCGAAGTAACCGCAGAGGACGGCGCCAGCTTCGCCGCGGGCGTCACGCTGGATGACGGCTATGTGACGGCTCCGGCGCGGCTGAACATTCTCGGCCACCGGCCGGATGGGGAAGGGAGCGTCGTGTCGGAAATCGAGCTGACGATAACGGAGGGTAAATTCCATCAGGTGAAGCGGATGTTCGCCGCGGTCGGCAAGAAGGTCGTCTATTTGAAGCGTCTTACAATGGGAACGCTGGAGCTGGACCCGCAGCTGGAGCCCGGACAATGGCGCGAATGCAGTCCGGAAGAGATAGAACGGCTGAACTCGGGACACAATGAGGGATAGAACCGACAAAAGGGGAGAGAGAAGGCCTATGAATTACCGAATGATTGCCTTGGATATGGACGGGACGCTGTTGAATGACGAACACGCGATTACGGGTCGGACGGCCGCTACGATACGGAGCGTAGCCGACCAAGGAGCGGAGATTGTGCTCTGCACCGGGCGCGCCCCGCAGAGCACGCTGCCTTATTTGGACGAGCTGGGGCTGGAAGGGGTTGTCATTACGCATAACGGAGCGGCGACCGTCGCATCGCAAGGCCGTCGCATTCTGCACCGGTTCGATATTCCGCCGCATGAGCTGGAGCCGTATGTTCAATATTGCCGCGAGCAAGGCGTTCATTTCAATATTAATACGGTGTTCGATCTGTATGTGGATGATCTAGCGGGAATGGCGCCGGAGACGCTGGATCTGTACGCTCAGTTCTTTGTCGAGCCGAAGCAGCTTCCAAGCTGGGACGCGTTGGAGGACGCGCCGGTCAAAATGACGTTAAGCGGGCAAAAAGAAGAGATGGATCGGGTGGAGGCGGAATTGGGCCTGTGGGAGCATCAATTGCACTATATCCGCTCCGGCGATTATTTCATCGATATTATGCATCAGGATGCATCCAAGGGCAGCGCGCTGGCGAAGCTGGCGGAGCTTCGCGGCATCGCCCCGGAGCAGGTGCTCGCCATCGGCAATTACTATAATGATCTGTCGATGATTCAATTTGCGGGGATGGGCATCGCGATGGATAATTCGCCGATTGAGGTGAAGGCCGCCGCACAGGAAGTTACGGCATCGAACAATGAAGACGGCGTGCATAATGCGCTTGTCAAGCACTGTCTGGATGCGGGAGCGCGATAGGCGTCCGCAATGGACAGGTAACGCGGAACGAGGCGGGGGTACCCCCGCCTTGCTTGTTCCTGCCGGTCATCTAGTAGATGAACGCCCGGGATACGATGACCAGCAAAATGAACAATACGAGAATGACGCCTGTCGATGTGAAATGCCCGAATCCTGCACCCATGGAAGCATTCCTCCCTTGTTCGAGATGAAGCGGAACAGCGGGATGGATGCCCCGCCGTGGACGGTGTCCCTCTTGTTCCGACATCCACAGATTATGCAGCGGAATCCGGCTTCGATTGGACGAATATCCGGGGCGTCCCGGGGAATGTAACGGTAAGGAACGGGCAACCTTATAGGAGTACCGGATTTACCGGAAATGGCAAGGGAGGACACGCAGATGATTCAATTTCGCCCTGACTTCCGAACGGCAAGCGGGGAATCGCAGGATGTGCTGTTCAACGGCGCGTACGCAGGGGAGTTCATCTGGCTGTATCGGGAGCGGGAACGGCTTCAAGGGATCTTCGTCATGGACGAAAGCGACGTCCTGGCGCGGCATCGGAGCGCGATCGAGGAACAGGTGGAGCGCTATGTCCGGCATACGGCGGAGGCATTGGGCGTCGCCGATCTGGAGGTCGTGTTCGTGACGGGACAAGTGCAGCGTATCGTCACGAATGACGATGACGTCGCGGAATACCGGGCGGAGGCCCCGGGGCGGCAAGCGAGGCCCCTCGGCACCGGGCCGATGGACAGGCTGGAGCATGCTCCGGACGTGGAAAACGGGACAGAAGGGGCGGATGATCGGATTCACGTGATTTTGGCACGGGATCACGGCAGCGCGCTGCTCTACGATATTTACCGCGATCAGAACGGCTCTCTGCCCGTCGGAGAGGCGACGATCAGCACCGACGGGCCGGAAATGTCCGGGTATATCGATTTTCGCGTGCCGGGAACGGGGGCGGACCGGGCCTGCATCGGCCAGGAGCTCGTCTGTCAATTGGCGAAGGATAAGCAGGTGCAGTGGCTCCATCTGACGATGATGTTCCATAATGAGATGATTGATGAAATGATCGTGGATTGCGCATCCAACGATCAGGGGTAACCGTTAACCTTGCAGAGGCAAGGCTCCCGGGGGAGCATTTGAATCTGCAAGGTCAGCGGTTTTTTTGAAATTTTTAAGGTAGAAGCGGGTCTTCGGCCTTGTTTCTGTTTTTGGTCAGCCTAGAATATGGAGACAAACATAGACTGTCTCAACGGCCCGATTTACGGGCTCCAAAAGACTGCGTTGGATGATTTATAGGCTCCAAGAGACTGCGACGCTCCTCGGGGGCATCATCGCCTCCTGGAGGGATCATCGCCTCCTGAAGGCATCATCGCCTCCTGGGGCTTGAACGTGTGGAGGAAATTGCTGCTTTTTTACAGGATTTTCGGCTCAAAGAGTTCGCATCCCAGGAAAATGCTGCAAATCTACATCATTTTAGGCCCTTTTGCTCCAAGTCGAAGGGAAACGAGTGAAATTGCTGCAGTTGTGCAGGATTCCTTTTCTGCTGCCGTTGTCCCTATCGAATTGCTGTATTTTTGCAGGATTGTGCTTACCGAATCGGCGTGTCTGGAGATATCATGCAGCAGTTATGCGGATTTCACTTGCCGAATAGACGTTTCCAGAGTGTTTCCAGGGAAATTGTACAGTTTTCAGGCTGTTGGCCCCCTTTTTTACGAAGAGTGGAGATTGTCCATTTACCGAATCGAAACTTGGGACTCCGATCAGAACGTGTTACATCCATTTTTTTCTACAATTTTTCTGCCAAGAGACAAGTCCAAATGGAGTGCCGAAAAATCACTTGGACGTTATTATGTTGCCGGAGAAAAGAATCCAGGCTCATCCCCAGCATGACACACAACGTCCGAAAGCCCCTTGCTAACCGAGAGCACGAAGGCCTTTCGGCAGATGGTTTTTGATCATGCCGTCGGACGCTTTGCCCCAGCCAATCGGCAGGCCGTCGATGGCGACGAGGGTCCAGCCCTTGGCGGCGGCTTGGTCCGGGTTCGGCGCGATCGGTTCGCCGCGCAGATAAGCGGCTATGCGCGGATCGTCCGCGGCGGCGTCGAAGCGGAGCGCGGCCTGATCAGCTGCGGTGCAGGCCATCGCCAGCGCATGGGCCGGCTCGAGTCGGTTCTTCCGCAAATGAGCGAGATGAAGGCCGAGGCGGTGCAGGCGCAGCCCGGAGAATGCGGAAGCGTCGTCAAGCAGCGCCCGCGCTCCAGGATGCGTATCGGGGACGTAGTACAGCTCGTCCCCGAACAGCAGCGGCCTTCCCGGCGGAAGCTCCAGACCGGGCAGATGCTCGCGGGCCCATTCGGCGTACTGCCGGAACGCGGCCGCCGCCGCATTCGCTCCGGAAGCCCCCTTGCCCTTGCGGCTGCCGCCGCGGCGCCCGGATTGCGCCGATGCGGAACCGTTCGCGGCGTCTGTCGCGTCTGGCGCAGAAGAGGATTTCTTCAACAGCGCGACGAAATGCCCTTCCCCCCGATGGCGGTGCGGCCACAGCCGTTCCATTCGCACCAGCTCGAATTCGGGATACGTCTCCAGCCAGTGAGCGATGATGTCCTCGTTCTCCTCGCGATTGAAGGTGCATGTCGAATAGACAAGGCTTCCTCCCGGGCGAAGCATGCGGACAGCCGCCCGAATAATATCGCGCTGGCGGGCGGCGCAAGCCTCCACATGCTCGGGCGACCATTCCTTGACCGCCTCCGGATCTTTGCGGAACATTCCTTCTCCCGAGCAGGGCGCATCCAGCATAATGCGGTCGAAGCGGGAAGGGAAGCGCTCGGCCAACGCATGCGGATCCGCCTGGGTGACGATGCAGTTGACGATGCCCATCCGTTCCATATTTTCGGCCAATATTTTGGCTCGCTGCGGATGGATCTCGTTGGCGATAAGCAGTCCCTCGCCCTTCATCCGCCCGGCGATCTGCGTCGCCTTGCCTCCCGGAGCCGCGGCCAGATCCAGCACGAGCTCGCCCGGCTGCGGATCGAGCAGCTCGGCGGAAGACATCGCGGAAGGCTCCTGAATATAATACAAACCGGCATGATGGTAAGGATGCTTCCCGGGGCGGGAGGATTCCTCATAGTAATATCCTTCGGGGCACCATGGGACAGGCTCCAGGCCGAAGAGGGCTGCCGCGTTCCGGCGGGCCGTCTCATGCCGGCTCCATTTCCCGGGCTGCACGCGCAGGCCGTAGGTCCGGGGTTCCTTGTAGCTGTCGAGGAAGGGCCCGAGCGGTTCGCCGTTCGCTTCGAATTGGCGCTTCATCCTTTCTTGATAGGCCAGAGGCAATTCATCAGGCAGTGATATCGACATCGCATTAACTCCTTGTATGATAAAATAGATTTCGAAAAAGTGTTTGGTGATTATGCGGTTGTACGTCATTATTATTACCCAACGCCGTCATCCCTGGCAATAAAAAGCCGCTCATTCCCCGAAAAGGAAATGAGCGGTATACCACGCTTCCTCTATCGATCTTATACAACGATCACCCTGAACCTAGCCCTACGGAGAGTTAGCTCTGTAACGCTGTAAGTAGAAATTAAAACTGAACTCTAACTTTCTTTAACCCCGCCATAAACATTTCCTGCAAATGTTCCACCAACGTATGCCTCAACCGTACCAGAATTCATGGTAATACCAGCCCATCGAATACCAAATTGGGATTCAAAATAAACTCGAGTATATACTTCTGGATATGAATAGTTTTCTACTCTAACTGTGCGCTCCTTGCCTTCAGCTTTCTTTTTTAAGACCAGAGTAGAACCCCAAAAATGTCTTTCAGAATTTCCTTAACGGGAACACTGCTTAGGTCCCAAATCATTACCTCACCAGTATCAGCAATATATACAGTAACTACACCATTGTCATTAGGAAACTTATAAATTGAATCCCCATTTCCAGACGAGTTATTGGCAACATAAGAAGCGAGTTCCTCGAAATGTAGCACATTTCTTGGAGTAGTATCTATCGTATCATTGACCGGGAAGATGTCATCAATTGTTAGAGTATTTACATCAATGAGCTTTTGAGGTGCAGGATTATGGGAAAAATAGTTATCGATAATAGATTCAATATCCTTTAGTTTTAACTTTTGATATTGTACAGATGACATCATAGCATTTAATTGACTCACATTATTTTTAATATAACTTCGTACGATTTGTACTGTCTCCTCTTTAGTTTCTCTTTCAGCCGCAGATAATATGGAAGATGAGTTAAAAAGTTAATCCAAGCATCAAAGTTACCAAGAATAAAGAAAGCGCTTTCTTAAACATCTTAAAACCTCCAAATTAAATTTTTTCAATTTCCAGAGATCATTGAAGCTAAAAAATAGATTTTTAATGGAAATGATTTGAGGTTAGAAAATCAAGTCGAGCATACCAATTACTGAATGCACGATAAAGGCAATACCAATGCATAAAATTATTATTCGAATTAGCCATGGCATTTTTGGAGGAGGAAAAGTAGAAATAATGCCAACAACAAAGAATAAAATACCAATAAATAACTCAAATATATATAATAATATATATACTCACTCTCCTCTGCGCGTGTGTCAAAAAAAATTCATTGTTGAGCTTTTCGAATCGGGCATAGGGCTTTTTCTTCTGGTGGCGGGTTAACAGTGAACCAGTTCGTAGACTTATAATTACTGGAAAAACTGGGTTAAATATCATAAATCTTGAAAGTATTTCCTTATTTTATACTTAATTAAAGCTAACTGTGTAATAGAAACGGGTGCAGCGCACCCTTTGTTCTTTAACAATGAATTCGAAACGATTTGGCCGATACTGCGTACGTAATAGATGTCTTCTGCGATAGCCAATCGGGAAAATCGGATTCTGCAGTTGGAATGAAGGAGAGAATCCGGTAAAGTAAGTCAGAGGGATACAGCAACATGAGCAGCTGTATTATGGAAGGAGTGAGATTCGATGCAAGGCACTGATGATACCGTTGTAGAATTGGAAGGAGTTACCAAGAAAATTCGGGGAAAAACGATTATCGATAATTTGTCGTTCCGCGTGCGGCGCGGGGAAGTCTATGGCTTTCTCGGTCCGAACGGCGCAGGCAAGACGACGACGATCCGCATGATCGTCGGACTGATGTCCATGACGTCGGGACGAATCCGGATTGAAGGTCATGACATCCGCACCGACCGGGCCAAAGCGATGACCCATGTCGGGGCGGTCGTCGAAAATCCGGAGCTGTACAAATTTATGAGCGGGCGCAAAAACCTGCTTCATTTCGCCCGCTTGAGCGGCAAATCGATCAGCGAGGAGCGGATCGAGGAAATCGTGCGGCTCGTCGAGCTCGAAAATGCGATCGACAAAAAGGTGAAGAACTACTCGTTGGGGATGCGGCAGCGGCTCGGCATCGCGCAGGCGTTGCTTCACGATCCTTCGATTCTGATTCTGGACGAGCCTACGAACGGGCTCGATCCGGCGGGCATCCGGCAGCTCCGCGACTATTTGCGCCGGTTGGCGCGCGAGGAGAAAATCTCGATACTTGTCTCGAGCCATCTGCTCTCGGAAATCGAATTGATGTGCGATCGGGTCGTCATCATCCAGAACGGCAAATTCGTCGGGGAGCGGGAGCTGAATCTGTCCGTGGACGCGGCGGAAGCGCGGCCAGCCACGATCTATCTGGAGGTGGACCGGGCGGAGGAAGCGCTGCAGGCGGTCGCTGCGGCGGATTGGCCGGCGGCCCGGGACGAATCTCGATCCGGCATTACCGTGAACGTCATGCGGAATGAGATTCCCAAGGTCGTCGAGAAGCTTGTCCACGCGGGCATCGCGATCTATGAGGTCCGGACCTCGGCGCCGACGCTGGAAGATACCTTCCTGACGATGACGAAAGGAGGCCGGATCGAATGAGTTATTTTTTCTCGCTCGTCCAAAATGAATGGATGAAGACGAACAGCAAGCGGCAAGCCCCGTATTATTATATTTTTCTCGCGTTGATGGCGTTGCTGCTCGGCGTTGTCATCCGGTTTTTCGTGTTCAAGGACGGAGCCATGCCTTATTTGGAATTTGCCAATACCTTTGTGTTCGTCGCCCGGCCGCTGACCACAATCTTCATCATCATTGTCGCGGCGCAGACGATCACGGACGAATTCAAGGACGGCACGATCAAGCAGCTGTTAATCCGGCCGGCCAGCCGCGCGCTTGTCCTGGCCTCGAAATGGGTGAGTGCGCTCCTCGTGCTGTTCGCGGCTTATATGGTCATTTTGCTGCTTGGATTGGGTATCGGGGCCGCGCTGTTCAATCTATCCGCAGAGAATACCACCTTGATGGATTCGGTCGTGTCGCTCTTCCTTGGTTATTCGGAAGCGGCCTTTCAGCTCACGCTGGCATTCATGATTGCGGTGCTGACCCGAAGTCTGGGCTTGTCCATCGCGCTGCCGCTCATTGTCCAGATGCTTGGCGGAACGGTCTCGATGATGCTCCATGAGAAGGTGTGGTACAAATGGCTGGTGTTCCCTCATTTGAACTGGGGACCTTATTTCGGGGAAGGCCAGTTGCCTTATGAAGGGGCGACGATAGGCTTTAGCCTTATGATGTACGCCATCTACTTTGTTGTGCTGCTCGCCGTCTCGTTCTTCTTCTTCCAGAAGCGCGACGTGCAGTGAGAAACGAACAGCGCCCCTGCCGGAATCCGTTCCGGCAGGGGCGCTTCTGCTCAGCGGCCGCCAGCCGCGGAAGCGCGCTTGCGCCGGCGGGGGCTGCCGATGGTCTCATAATCGGTCACTTTATTCTTGCCTGTCGTCTTCGAGTGGTACATCGCCTGATCCGCCTCTCTGACCAGTTCCCCGGGCGTCATTCCGCTGCGCAGCGTGCTGTGGCCGACGCTGACGCTTGTCTCCGCCTCCACTCTCCGGCGGATATTCTCGGCTAACTGATCCGTGCGGGCATGCGGATCGGCGATCAGCGCCACCAGCTCCTCGCCTCCGAAGCGCCCCGGAATGCCGGATTCCTCCACTTCCTCCCGAATGATCGCGGAGACCCGCTTCAGCTCCTCATCGGCCTTGTCATGCCCCTGCGTATCGTTCAAGCGCTTGAAATTGTCGATGTCGCAGAAAACAAGCGAAACGGCGGCCTCCTTCTGCACATAGCTCTGCATCGCCTTGAAAAGGTAGCGGCGGTTGTACAATTGGGTCAGCCCATCGGTAATCGAGGAGCGGTACGTCCGCTGCAGATGCTCGACCACGCGCTCGAACAGAATGAAGAACATGAGCGTAAAATAAACGAGCGGAAGCCCGTGCTCCAGGTAGAACAGGAGCTTGTTCATTCCGCCGAAATATAGCGAGTTCACGCCGGACGACAGGTTCATTAAAAAATTGACGAGCAGGGTGAACGCATACTTCACCCGCTGTCCCGCACGGGGGCCAATCCAGAAATAACAGAATACGGTGAACGTCATATGATAGACTATGAGCGGCCACGACGGCTTGGCGGACATTCCATACTGCTCCGCCAGGATGAGGGAGAGGGCGGCGGCGCCCGAGAGCAGCAGCAGAGCGGTCAGCGCGTACATCCGCATTCTCCGGTTGCTGCGCTTGTACAGCCGCAGCACCGCCAGATTCATCAGCAAAAAAGAAAACGCTTGCAGGGCAGTTCTTCCTATGCCATACTGATCGAACCATCCGGGAAACCATTCATAATCGGTAAGATCCAATGTCCGCTCGAACGCGATGAGCAGCAAGGCCGCGATGAATAGAATATAAGCTCCGGAGCGCTGCCTGGAATAGAGGCGAACGGTCATCAAAAGCATAATGAACACAATATACATCATACACGCCGATGTCACCGCGACGGCGGTGCTGCCGGAGAACTCTGGGGTAACAAGCCGGTTCATCGCAATCGATAGCTCCATTTGGTAGTCTTTACTGAAACATATGTTCTAATATATCATAAATGGTAGACATCGAAAAGCGAAAGCAACATGAAGGAGGCTGGCATGAAAATATTGCAGGCGTTGTTTTTCCCGCCGGAACAGCCGGGAGGCGTGTCCTCCATGGTTCCTTATATACAAGACCGGTTCCAGCTCCCCCGATGGGAGATGGAGCTGTTCTCGCTGCCCAAGCGGCTGCGGGGCAAGGGGCAGGAGGAGATCGTATTCACGACCTTCGACTGGACCTTGTATCGCGATTCTCCGATCGTGGTCAAATATATTCAGACGATCCGCGATTACATATGGTGGACGAGACGGCGGATCACCTCCTCCTATGATCTCATCCATGCCCATCATCCGATTGCCGGCTGGGTGATGAAGCGGCTCTTCCCCGAGACGCCGGTCATCCTGACGGTTCATTCCAGCTATGAGCGGGAGCTGCTTCTGAACGGCAAAATCGAGCCGGACGGACCGGAGTTCCGCTTCTTGACCTCTCTGTATGGGGAACTGGAAGCGCATGTCGATCTGATGATGACGGTATCGAATTCGTTTCGGCATGATCTTGCGCCCTATGTCGCGCGCCCGGAGCGGATCGAGGTGCTGCCGAACGGCTTCGACGAGAAGCGGTTCCGGCCGATTGCCCATGAGAATGAGGTGCCCCAGCTCATTGTCGTATGCCGGCTTGTCCCGGCGAAGGGGCTCGACGTGCTGCTCCGGGCTTGCGCCGAGCTGAAGCGGCGCGGCCGTCCTTATGTGCTTCACATTATCGGCGACGGGCCGATCCGCGAGGATCTGGAGCGTCTCGCTCAGGAGCTGGGCATCTATGACGAGACGATATTTTATGGCTATATGCTCCATCCGGAGGAGTTCATGCCATTCTCGGACATCTTCGTGCTGCCCTCCCGCGCGGAGGCGTTCGGCTCGGTGTTCGCGGAGGCGGCGCTGTGCGGGCTGGCCTTGGTGGGAACGAATGTCGGCGGCATCGCCGAGCAGATCACCGACGGGGTGAACGGGCTGCTCGTGCCGGTCAACGATCCGGACGCGCTCGCCGCGGCGCTGGAGCGGGTCATGACGGACCCGGCGTTCCGCTATGAGCTGTCCCGGACGGCCTGGACGAAGGCGAAGCAGGATTACTCGCTGAGCGGCGTCGTGAACGAGTTGAAGCGAATCTATCTTCGCTTCCGCGTCACGGCCGATTGACTTCGCCGGCCGGAGAATGTCCATTCAGCCATGCGAACGCCCGGCGCTCATCTGCCGGGCGTTCGCGCATGATCAGAGGGGAGAGAGGAAGTTGAATGCGTTTCGCTTCATACATGCGGCAGACCTGCATGTGGACAGCCCGTTCCGGGGCTTGAAGGAGCTTCCGGCGCCGCTGCGCTCGCGCGCCGTCGAATCGACCTTCGCCGCGTGGGACGCGCTCGTGGATCTGGCGATACAGGAGCAGGCCGCGTTCGTCGTCGTCAGCGGCGACCTGTATGACGGGAAGGATCGGTCGCTCAAGGCCCAATGGCGTCTCCAGCGGGGAATGGAACGGCTGGCCCGGCACCGGATCGCGGTCTATCTGATTCACGGCAATCACGATCCGCTCCATGATGGCGTGCAGTGGTCGTGGCCGGACAACGTGACCGTCTTCGGCACCGGGACGCCCGGCGCGGCCTTGGCCCGCGGCGCCGACGGGACTCCGCTCGCGGTGATCGCCGGGATGTCTTACGGCGAGTCCGCGGTGCGGGACAATCTGGCCGCCCGTTATCCGTCCGAGCCGGAGAAGGCGCTGGCCGCCGAAGAGGCGGCCGGCTTGGCGGAACGAGCGCGCTTGTTCCGCATCGGCATGCTGCACGGGACGGTCGACGGGCGGCCGGGCCATGATCCGTATGCGCCGTGCTCCAAGCGGGAGCTGATCGCCTCCGGGTACGATTATTGGGCGCTCGGCCATATTCACCTCCGGGAGGTGCTCCATGCCTCCCCGTACATCGTCTATCCCGGAAATACGCAGGGACGGCATGTCAAGGAGACCGGAGCGAAGGGCGCTTACGTCGTCGAGGTGGACGATCGGCGTCACGTCTCGCTGCGCTTCGCGCCGCTCGATCAGGTCCGCTGGTGCGATGAGGCCGTCGATATCGCGGATCTCGCCGATATGCAGCAGGTGATGGAACGGCTGGACGCGGCGCTGGCCGGGCTGCGCCAGCAGGGCGGCAGCCGGCTCGTCTTCGCGCGCCTGACGCTGGCCGGGCGCACGGCGCTCTACCTCGAGCTGCAGCGCCAATCGCTGGAGCAGCAGTGGGCGGCTGCGGCCAACGATCAGGAACTGGAACGGATGGAGCGGTCCGGTTCCACGGACGGGGTATGGATCGCCGAGGTTCGCGTGCGGTGCCGCCCGGATCTCGATCCGGCCGTCTGGCTGGAGTCGGACAGCTTCCTCGGCGATCTGGTCCGGCTGGCGGACCGGAGCCGGCAGGACAGCGAGCTGCGGGGCGAGCTGCTGGCTGAAGCGCTTCGCGCCTTCCAGGCGCAGCCCCGGCTTCGCCAATGGCTGGCCGAACAGCCGGAAGAAGCGCAGGCGGATTGGCTGCAGGAAGCGATGCTGCTGGCGCTCGAAGCGCTGCATGAAGGAGGGAACGCGTCATGAGGCTGCTGCATCTCCATGTGAACGGCTTCGGCGAGCTGCGCGATCTGGAGCTTGAGCTGGCCGAGCCGGGGAAGCCCGGCGGGATCACGCTGCTGCTCGGCCCGAATGAGGCGGGGAAGAGCACGCTTGCCGCTTTTCTCCGGGGCATGCTGTATGGCTTCCCGAAGCGCGGCGGCGCGGCCGGCCGTTACGAGCCCGCGGAAGGCGGCGTCTACGGCGGGCGGCTCGCCGTGGAGGACGATCGCGGACAGGAATGGCGGATCGAGCGTCTGGAGCGGAACGGCAGCGTGCAGACGGTCATCCACCGCCGGGGGCCGGACGGCCGCCTGGACCGGATGACCCAGTCCGCGCTGGAGACGGAGCTGCTGGGCGGCCTGAACGGGGAGCTGTTCCGGTGTCTGTTCGCGATTACGCTGGACGAGCTGCATGAGCTGCAGGCGCTCCAGGGTGACGAGGTCGGCGCCTTCCTGTACGACACCGGCCTCGGGGGCGGCCGCCAGGTCGCCGAGGCCGAACGGTGGCTGCAGCAGGAGGCGGACAAGCTGTATAAGCCGCGCGGCCGCTCGCAGGAGCTGGCACATACGCTGCAGGCGCTGGATCGGGCGGACCGGGCCCGGCGGGAGGGCCAGGCGCAGGCGGCGCGGCTGGCCGAGGTGGAAGCGCGGCTGGCGGAAGCGGACGCGGGCCTTGAAGCGGCTGCCGCTTCGCGCCGCGCCGTCCGCGAGGCGCTCGCCTTGACGGAGCGCGCCGCCCATGTCAGCGAGACATGGGTGCGCCTCGTCGCGGCGCGCGAAGCGCTCGCGGGGCTGCCCCCGCGCGCCGCTTGGCCGCCGGACGCCGCCGCCCGCTGGGAGGCGAACGAGCGCCGGCTCGCCGAAGCGGAGGCGGCGCTCGCCCGCGCGGAGGAGCAGCGGGCCGCGTGGGAACGGCGGCTCGCCGCGCTGTGTCCGCAGGGGGCGCTGCTGGCGCTTGCGCCCGAGGCGCGCCGCTTGGCCCGGCAGGCGGACGCGGTCCGCCACTGGCAGGAGACGGCCGCGGAGACCGAGGCCGAAGCCGCGCGGCTCGCGGCGGAGCTGCGCCGTCTCGCCCGCCAGACTGACTCCGGCTGGACGCCGGAGCGGCTGCTTGCCTGCGACGCGAGCTTCACGCAGGCGGAGCAGGCCAGGGCCGCGCAAGCGGAGGCCGACGCCGTCAGCCGGGCCCAGGCCCAGGCCGCCGACGCGGCGCAGCGGGCGGCCCGCGAGGCGGCCGCGGCCGAGGCCGAACGCCGCGAAGCGGAGGGCGCGCTGGCGCGGCACACGGCGGCCGGCGTGCGCGGCACCGGCTTCGCGCCGGCGCCGGCCCAGGCCGAGGAGGCCCTGCGCCGCGGCCAGGCGCTCCAGGATGCGCTCGCGTCGCGGCAGGCTCTCGCTCCGGCGCGGCCAACCGGCCGGGCGGGCCGGGCAGCTCGGGCCGCCGCGGAGCGCCGCAGCCCGGCCGCGGCCGGCGCGTACGCCTTCGGCGGCGGCGCGCTGCTGTTGGCCGCGCTGCTCGGCTTCGCGGCGGGCCAATGGCTGGCCGCGGGAGCGGTGGCGGCCGTCGGCCTCGCCGGGACGCTCGCATGGGCCTATGCCAGCCGCAGCGGGCACGCGGGCCGGGCTCCCGTAGATGAGAGCAGCGCGGCCGAACGCATGGCCGCGCTGCAGGCCGAAGCGCTGCGGGAGCTGCTTGGCCCGCTCTGGCCCGGGACCGGCGAAGCGGCGCTGCCTGACGCGGCGGAGCGGCAGGAGCTGGCGCAGGCGCTGGCCGATACGGCCGAGTGGGCGCGCGAGCAAGCGCAGCTCGCCGAGCGCGCCCGGCATGCGGCCGAGGCCGCCGCTGCCGCCGCGCGCCGGGCGGACGCCTTGGCGGAGGAAGCCGAGGCGGCTCTGGCGGCGGAGAGAGGAGCGGCCGGGCGCTGGCGCGGCTGGCTGCGGGAGCGCGGGCTGCCGGAGTCGCTCAGCCCCGCCGGCGCGCTGGAGCATCTCCGCCGGGTGGAGCAGGCGCTCGATATGGAGAGCCAGCGGGAACGGCTGCTGGAGCGAGCCTCCCGCCTGCGGCGCCAGATCGGGGAGGTCGAGCAGGAATGCGCCCGGCTGCTGGAGGCCGCCTGGGAAGCTGGCGAAGGAGACGGCGAAGCGGCCGCGGCGGCCGAGCGCCGGGAAGCGGAGAGAACAGATTCGGAGCAGGGAGTTCTCGATGAAGCGGATGGCCGGCGGCGCTTCGCTTCCATCGGGGAGCTGTACCGGCTGCTGGAACGGCTGGAAGCGGAAGAGAAGCGGCAGCAGGAATACGAGCGCGGCGTAGAGCGGCATGAAGCGGCCGTCGAGGCATGCCGGGCGGCGGCCCGGGAAGCGGAGGACGCCCGCAAGCGGAAGGAACGGCTGCTGGCGGAAGCGGGCGCGCAGGAGGAAGCGGAGTTCCTCCTGCGGATGAATGCCGAAGCCCGCCGCGAGGAATGGGAGCGGACGCTGCAGGAGAGCGAGGCGGTCGTGTACCGCGGCGGAAGTCCGGAGCAGTGGGCGCCGCTGGAGGAGCTGTTGACCCGTTATGACCAGGCCGAACTGGAGCGGCGCGCCGCCGAATTGCAAGCGGAACTGGAGCGGGGGGATGCGCGGATCAGCGAAGGCGAGGAGCAGCGCGGACGGCTGAAGGAAGAGCATGAGCGGCTCACGGCCGAGGTCGAGGGAGCGGCGCATCATCACGAGGCGGCGATGAACGAAGCGAGGCTTGACGAACAGGCGTCCCGTTATGCGGTGCTGGCGCTGGCCCGGACGCTGATTCAGCGGACGAGGCGGCTGTACGAGCAGGAGAAGCAGCCGGAGGTGCTGAAGCGGGCGGCCGCTCATCTGCGGGCGATGACCGAAGGGCGGTATGTCCGGGTGACGGCCCCGTATGGCACGAAGCGGCTGGAGGTGGAACGGGCGGACGGGCGGATGATCGACAGTTCCCTGCTGAGCCGCGGAGCGGCCGAGCAGCTCTATCTGGCCATGCGCTTCGCTTTGGCGGAAGCGCTGTCCCATAAGGCGGCCCTTCCTCTTATTCTCGATGACATTCTCGTCAATTATGACCGCCGGAGGCTGGGACAGGCCGTACAAGCGCTGCATCGGCTGTCGTCGAATCATCAGATTGTGATGACGACCTGCCATCCGCATGTGGCCATGGCGTTCCGGGATGAGGCGGCGGATGTGCGCATTGTAGAACTGGGGCCGATCGGATAAGCCGCCGCAAGCGCGGAACGCGGCGGCGGATACCGGGCGAGGCCCGAAGCGGCCTGGCTTTGCAATCTGCTAGGCATTGGGCGCGCGTGTCATTTTTTGCGCGGCAGCGGCTTCAGCTTGATCCTCCCTGCCGCGGGTGAGGGAGCGGAGGGCGGTTGGGGCCCGGGCTTCGCGGGGTGGGCCGCCCGCAGCAGCAAATAGAGCCATATCAGGCTGAACATGCCGAACAACGGGTACAGGAACGAGACCAGATTGCGGAACCCGAACTGGCTGATGATATAGCATATGATCATGATGGCCGCCGTGATCAGCTTCTTCGGCACTCCGATCCGTTGATGAAGCTGCAGCGTAATGCCGTACAGATCGGCGATGAAGGTCGTGAAAATTTCCGAAAAGATAAGCAGAATATAAATAAGCTGGATGGTGACGCCGAGCGCATGCGCGATCTCCCCCATCGGAATGTCGAACTGCTGTATGCCGGGCATATGCACAGAGAGAGCCAGATGGCCCGCCAGCAGCAGGACGCCGATAAGGACGCCCCCGATCGCGCCCCCGATGCGTATAATTCTTTTGTTCGGCATCGAGGCGCCCAGCGGGACGAGCACCGCTTGGGCCATTGCCAGATTGAACGCGCTGTACAGCAGGGGAGCGGTCCATGCGGCATACCACGATTTGTCCGTCGTGATGGCGAAAATCCGTCCCGCGTTCGGCATATGCAGCGTGTGGGTCACGATGATGACGGTAAAGATGAGCATCGTCGGCACGACAAGGGAGTTGAGGCTCAATATCGCGTTCATCCCCCGGTTGATGATGAAATAGGCGGATACGAGCGTCAGCAGCACTCCGGTCTGGTAGTGAACATTCAATTGCTGAACGAAGACGGAACCCGCGCCGGCGAGCATGACCCCGTTCACGCACATAATGACGATCATCGCGAAAATGCTGACCCAGCCGCCGATTCGGGAACCGAACAAATAGTGGTTCACATCTTCATAGGAACGGGCCTGGATCTGATGGGATATCAGCATCAGCTTCGTTCCGAGGAAGAGAAAGATGATGCTGGACACTCCGATCGTGAAGGAAGCGATCCATCCGTATTTGGTGAAAAATTGCAAAATTTCCTGTCCCGTCGCGAATCCGGCTCCGACGACGGTTCCAACGTATGTGAAAGCAATTTGTAATATCCGCAGCGACTGTCTCAACGATTAGGCGCCTCCTTGTCCGACGAAGCTTGTTGCGAAGGAATGAGCTAGCTTGTTCGCATTACTATACGTATGACAAGCTTGGGCCGGACATGACTCCCTCAATGTGGTAAGATAGTAGGGGAGTTGAGAGGAGGAGCCTTGATTGCTGGAGATTACATGGGCATTGGCCCGTTTCGGGTACATTGCTTTATTTTTTCTGCTTGCGCTTGGCATCGTCGGACTGCCGATCCCGGATGAGACGATCATGGTATTCGTCGGCAGCTTGACGGTGGAAGGGCCGTTCGGGTACGTGCCTGCCTTCGCCGTATGCCTTGCCGGGAGCATGACCGGCATGACGGTCAGCTACATCGTGGGACGGAGGGTCGGGAAGCCGCTGCTGGATCGGTACGGCAAGCGGGTGAAGCTGACGCCTGCCCGGGTGGAGCGCACCGAGCGCTGGTTCCAGCGGTTCGGTCCATGGGCCATCGTCTTTGGGTATTTTGTTCCCGGCCTGCGCCACTTGACCTGTTATCTGGCCGGAATGGCACGGATGAATTGGTCTCTTTATTTTTTTGCCGCCGGAACGGGCGCGCTGATTTGGGTCGCTACGTTTTTGACGATAGGGCATTTCGTCGGAGTTCATTGGGAAGCGGCCGTTCTATGGATTCATACCAAAGGAACGCTCTATGTGGCGGGCTTGGCAGCGATGCTCTTGCTCATCGGCTCGCTCGCGTATGTCCTTATCCGGCGCCGCGTCCGGCCAAAACAAACGCCTTGATCCGCAGCGGATTCAAGGCGTTCTATGATCAAGCCGGCCAATTAAGCCTTCGCCGGGTTCTCTTCCATCGGGAACAGCTTGACGGATTGAATCTTGCCTGATTTCGGATCGAGATCAAGCCGAAGCAGGGCACTGGCCGCTTGGTAGCTCCAGGCATAGCCGGTATCTTGATCGGGCTTGCCGAGAGCCTTCACGGCGGCATCGCTTTTGCCCCCGATATGCAGTCCCTTGATGCCGGTGGACAAGCCGTCGCCCGACACCTCGACAAAGACAACCTTTTCATCATCGTGACAGCCGAACGAAAATCCGTCATATTCCAGCACATGAATCGGCTCCTCGTCATCCATCACGAATTGGGAGACGGGCGTCCCCCAGAGCTGCCGCACCTGCTCCTCGGAATCGCTCAGACCGATTCCCTTCAGCTTCGGCTGCTTCCGGTTGAATTCGGCTTCCTCGGCCGCGTCGGCGGCGGAACCGGAAGTATCCTTGTTCGAAGCGATCTCGGTGCGTTCTCCCGTCTTATCCTTGCCGGGAGCCGGAGTCTCTTCCTCCGGGCCTGGCTTGGCCGTATACGGAGTCTTCGGGTTGGACGGCGGCACGCTGCCGGCCTGGGTCGTACAGCCAGACAGAAGAGCGCCAAGAGCGACAGTGGCTGCAACGATATGCAGCATTCGGGTTATCGGGGCACGGGTCATCGGTGAGGTTCCTCCTTCGCCGCCTCGCGGCGGGTATGACAATAGATATAGGATCGGTTTTCATCTGTACCGTAACAGGTTACTTGTAACTAAGAAGAGCGGGACTTTGGACACTCTTACTAATATAGACGGAACTCGCTCCAAGAAGTTGCAGTCGTTGTATGAAATTGCCTGCTTTTCTCCATTCACCTGTTTGGCATATAATAAAGATAAGTTGGTGAGAGGGGGCGACGAAGATGATTGATCAACCAACAGCTCGTTTTTTGCAGGAGAAGGTGTCGGAAGCCAAGGTTCATTTTGAACGGGCTCTCGATTGTAAGCATACGGAGTTCGATGATTTGTACCCCTATATGATTGAACACCCTCAATTTTTCTGGTACAAACGTTACGTGGCCTGGTCTGAACTACTGACTATCGTCAAACTTTGCGAACAGCTGCAGGTGGCTTGGCAGGAGCAATTCACCCCGCAGCAAGTCGAATATATACAAAAGCGCGTCATGTCAGCGAAAGTGCTGGATTATTGGTTCGAGACGAACGATTCCAGAGAGCATGTCGGCGGATAACCATCACGTGACGAAGGAAGCAAGGCCTGTCAGCGTCAGCCGGCAGGCCTTGTTCCCTATTGCAGCAGGTGCCAGACGCGATGGATGCGGTAGATACGAGAAAGGAGATGCGGCCATGATGGACGAGATGATGCTTGATCGCTTCCGCCAGGAGGGCACGAAGGTGCGCATCGTGCGGGACATGCTCGAAGCAAATGATGTTATCGGCATCGTCGTCGCCTGGAGCGAGGACGAGGTGATGATTCGCAAGCGCAACCGGCGCATCGTGAAGCTGAGCCGAAGCTACTGGATTCAACCCTTCAGCGAGACGCGGCCGGAGCTTGGGGAATGGAACTCGGGCCCGATAGCCGATGCATCCGAAGGCGAAGCCTGAACAGGATACCGATAGGGAAGGACTGCCGAATTGCCGGGCAGTCTTGTTTTTTCTGTATAGATGCCACTCCCTGGAACCGAAAAAAATGTTCAAAATTTTTCTATCGAAATAGAAGTATCCCCTCCAAGAATGGACCTTCAATTTCCCGACAGCGGCCATCATTTCTGTGGTGGTCATTCTGCTTGACAGACCTTTCTTTGTCCGAAACACGCAAAGCATCAGTCTGTAGGCCATGTGGAGCGGTTGTAAATGGAATTTAATTTTTTTCGAAAAAGTGTTGACGCATTTCCCGATGCATGATATTATATTTCTTGTCGCTAAGAAAATTAAATTACGAAATGTAAGATACTAAATATGCGGTCATGGCGGAATTGGCAGACGCGCTAGATTCAGGTTCTAGTGGGGTAACACCCGTGGAGGTTCGAGTCCTCTTGACCGCACCATACATATCAATCGTTGAAACCCTTGTCGCATAAGGGTTTTTTTTATTTTTTTCTGCAGTACACCAGAATTGTAATTCACTTAAATGACACTTCTCCGTCATCTCCTCCCTTTGAATTAGCCAGATATAATTAGGTCGTTCTAACGAGTGGGTTTATTTAGTTGGGACAAAAAAAGGGAGTGTCTCATAGGCATTGCAAAATGATGGAGGTGACAAGTTAACAGAGAATGTGGATGCGGGAAAAACGGCGGAGGATGGATGAAGCAGTGAAATGCTGCGTGGATGCAGCAATTTCTGTTCTTTCAGCCGCTATTTGATGATATTCCTGTAAAAGTACACTAGCGTTGCATAGAACCTGACATGAAGAAGACTTTAAACTCCAGATACGGAACTAATAATCATTATTTATATATATTTACAGTTTCTTTTTTCCTAGCAAAGCCAAAAGTCGATCTCCTACTAAACCATAGGAACATGTTACCATCAAATGTTAATATGCCATTATTACCTATTTAATCACCACTTTAACGGTCTTACATTGCTTTGGGTGTTTTCGTGGTCGACCACCCTTTCGTTTCTTCCGCCTGCCCTTCGAGTGCTTGGTTGGTTTGCGGTGCAGTGCCATCAAAAATTGATCCCACGTTTTATTCATATAGACCCGAAGCAGCTTTAGAAATGACCATAGCGTTTGAGTGGTGTCAGCCTCCTTCCGGACCAACATGACTAAACCATATGCGATGAAGGCTAAAAAAATCTGGTTCCATACTGCCTCTGGATGGAAACTGTACAAATGGACTAAGCTCATATGTTGCTTCATCCATTTAAAGAATAATTCAATCATCCAGCGGCGCCGATAAATCTCGCAGATTTGGGCTGCGGACTTATCCCAGACATTCGTAAGCACACGGTACTGGCGGTTCTTCTCATCGGTATACTCCACTAACCGGAGCTGGGCTTCTATCACATGGCCTTCTTCATCCTTGTAGCTCACGATCACGTCAGCATCACGCACCACAGGCGTCGTTTCATCGATCTCGTGCTCGCAGATGATCGCCGTCTTGTTGCTTTTCTTAATGCGTGCCACGAAGCGTAGATTATCATCCAGCCACTGCTTATAGTGACCATATGTGATGTACCCGCGATCCAAAACATGAATGGCATCTTTATCGATCACCAGATCCAAAGCCACTTCGCTGTCAGCAACGCCTCGTGTGGAACAAACAATGTTTTCGGGATAGACGGTATCCGGGTCGCAAACAGCAAGTTTGGTGTGGATCTTTACCCCGTTGCTGTGTTTGGAGCAGTAGGCCCATTTTCCAGCGACATCAGGGAGTGTAAGTACCGTTGAATCGACAATGCTCAGTTTCCCGATGCCGGGGATACCCTGCTTCGGATAAAGTTGTTGCAAACGTTGTGTCACTTGAATCCATAGCTGCTGCAACACCGGTAAAGGCAACGCTCTGAGTGTACGTACGAGTTGGGAAGCGCTAATGGATTTCAAGTGGATCGCCTGCTGCAGCTGTTCGTTCGCACGCAACGCGTTGCAGATATCTTCGAGGTCCGTGCGTTTATTCAATTGAGCATCAATGAGTAGTTTGATCGCTCTCACGAGTGTAAACTTTCGTCGATAATTGAAGATTGGGAATTCGTCGTCCGAGAGCTGAATCAAATTTAGGCATTTACAAATGACGGTCTGATCTGGTATATTACCCATGGTCTTTTCTCCTTTTGGTGAGGGAATGGGTAACATGCCTATCCTTCAACATTAGGAGATTTTTTTATGAGTTACCAGATATAATCGATCAATAAATTGAAGAAAAAGTAATTAATGAGAAATATATTTTTCATGTCAGGTTTGGTGCAAGGCTAGTGGTAAAAGTACATTATTTCCAACGATTTTTGTCTTTTATCGATTGGATAGTCAGAAATTGATGCCGTTTTGCAGGATTCCCTGTAACGGAGTACGCGTCATAAAGGAAAAGTGAATTTTTGCAGTTTTTCGGCGAGTCGAGCTTTGAGAATCAAGGGGGGACTGTCTCACAGTAGTGAAATACTACTTTTGGGACACCCCCTTTAACACCAAGTTTCTGTTTCAATGCATCCTGAAGCGTTTGGGAAAAGTTAATCCCTTCTTCAGCTGCAGCATCGTTTAGCCATTTTGGAATTGTAAGTGTCTTATTAATGGCTTTATTGCGGATGCGCTCGCGGACGAACTCAGTATTTGCTTGGATGAGAGTCACAAATTCACCGGCTTCTAATTGAATTGCATCCGGCTTGGTTGGGAGCGGGATATCGTCCTTATCCTCTTCCATCAAGTAGAGATGTCCACCAAGGGCATCGTTCCCCATATGCAAGGCTTCGTCGAGGGTATCGCCCTCGGAAATGCAACCAGGCAAGTCGGGGAACGTTACGGTATAACCGCCTTCGTCCGGTTCGCCCCCGGATGGAACACAACCTACCCAACCATTGGATTTAAGGAGATTGATAATTAAGGTTGACCATGTTTACCTCCTTCTGATTATATCAGAACACATGTAATTACATGTGCAAAGGAGACGGTCAATGGTTTTACGTGGATATGATTTTTATGGTGGATGAAGCGGAATCGTGTTTTTTTGGGGCGAGCTACGAGCCTTTTTGGTTATTTGCCCCATTCTTGTTACACGTCATAACGTTTTTCGATGCTCCATACGATAAAAAATTGTATTATACTGGTCTGAGATGAAGTATAAAATACTAGAGCGTGCCCGGGAATTTGTAAACAGCGATCTCGCGATCGAAAGTATCGCCGCAGACGAACTCGGGCAGACCCAGTTCCGCCATGGAACGGTTCATATGCTGGATCTCGATCTGCTGCCGGCCGATACGTTATTTTTCCGGGCGGTGCGCGGCGACTTCGACATCGTCGTGGCCATGTATCATGATCAGGGGCATGGGCCTGTCAAAGTGTTGGGGCTGGACGCAGGCGTCAATATTACGGTCGGATTGCCGATTATCCGCACCAGCGTAGATCACGGCACGGCCTTCGACATAGCCGGAACAGGCGCCGCGGATGAGAAAAGCTTGATGGAAGCGATTCGCCAGGCCGCGGAGCTCGCTCCGAAATTGTAAGCGGACAGGCGGCGAAGCAGTTCTCGCTCTTACCGGAAGTAAGGGGAGAACTGCTTTTTTTATTGCCGCTTTCCGCTACTGGATAACGGTCTGTTGCCAATTGCCGCCGGCTTGCAGCCGTTCTTCGCATACCTTGCCGTTCTTATCTTTGTAGTAGAACGTGCAGCCCGCGATTGCCCCTTCCTCGGACCAGGTGATGAACAATTGAATGTCAATCTTGCCTTTCTTGATTCCTTCCAGATCGACGTCATCGGATTCGGCACGGAATCGGTAGTCGTCGCGCTGGGTAATATCATACCGCCAGACATCGCGATCGTCTTTGGCGCTGGTGAGGTTGTCGTGCGGGGCGCCGAAAAGCGCGTTCACTTCGTCGTATTTCATGCCGAGCTTCGCTTGGGTGCGAATGGAAGCCGCATCGATCGTCTTCGCTCCCGGCACCGGACACCGGCCGACCGGTTCCGTTTCCGGATCGTCCGCGATTCGCCAGCCGGCGCCCTTGATGTAACGGAAGGTGAGCTTATACGTTTCGCAATCGTAATTTTCTCCAATCGGAACATAGAACTTAAATTGCTTCTCCGTCGACGTTTCCTTGACCAGCCATGCTTTGGCCATTTTCCATTCGGCCAGGCTGCCTTTATCGGCGTCTACTTTAGCCAGCCGCCCGTTACGCTTCACCAGATACTTGGAGTCCAGGCGCTTTGTCAAAAAGGCCTGAGCCGTCTCTTTCGTAAAGGCCTTGCTCAGGTAAGCGACATACTTCTCCGGAGTTCCGATATCCTTGCCCAAGTAAAAATAGTGCGTTCCGTTCAGTTCGAACGTAGCAAGAGGGCCTTCCGGCAGCTTGCCGCCGTTTTCCGCATGCCAATAGACGCTCCGCGATTCGGCAGCGAGCGCAATCGCCTTGTCGGCGGTTAGCTTCGGGGCAGTGGAACGGTCGTTTTTGACCTGCTCACCGCGAATTGGACATTTTCCTCAGGAGGGGTGCTTGATACCGCGGTTACAATTTCTTTTTGAGAAAAATATGATGAAATCTGCCTCTGCGGGAAGGAAAAGCAGCTCGTTGATTCTGATTCGCTTCCGCGGGACGCAAGGCAGCGGAGCAAGGTTGCTGTAACCCAGCTCCGAGCTTACTGTCGGGTCATCGTCCACGTTCCTTTCTTCAGGGGATTCTAATATTTCCGCCAACAGCTCGCGAGCCCGGTGCAGCCGGGATTTCACGGTCCCCTCCGGGACGCCCGCCGCCTTGGCTATTTGCCGAATCGTCATATCTTTATAATAGTAAAGCTGAATAACTTTACGCAGATCATGCTCCAGATACGTTACCGCTTCCCTCAGTTCAATGGCTTCGAAGGAATCTCCAGCCTCGGCCGCATCCCATTCCGCCGGCTTCGCGAGCGGATTCCGCTTGCGTTCTCGCAGCAGTTGGCAGCATTCATGCACAAGAATCCGGAACAGCCAAGTCTTGAAGTAAGCCGGTTCTTTCAAGGTGCGTATCGCTCTGAACGATTTGAATACCGTTTCCTGGACCGCATCTGCGCAATCCTCCTGCCGCTTCAGATATGAACGGGCCAAGCGATACAGACCGCTCTCATAGGCGAGTATCAGCCTGCTGAAAGCATCCGCGTCGCCCCGCTGGGCGAGCAGGACTAACTGCTCCATATTCTGTTTGGTCAACACATTGCAGGGCCTCCTTTTCCAATAGGTAATTTCATCCTTTAGTATAGACGGCGGAAGAGAGGTTTCGGTTCACAAAAAAATAAAATTTTTGTATTCGATGCAGGAGGCAGCGAATTGGCGAACGCCCCTGTTTTTCCTTTATAATGTTCGGAAAGGGAAAAGCTTTTCTTCAGATCAAGGGGGTGCAGCGGTGAGCGTATTGGCGGTACAGACATGCATCGAGATTACGAGGACCATTGATTCCAACGAGGAACGCATAACGGAGACCTCGTTCCATATCGAGCTGCATGCGCATGAGGTCCGAATCCGGGATAAGCGGATTGCCATGTCGCAGATCTATGATATTTCCTGCCATCGCAAGCATGGCGGTTCGGATGCGATTGGCTTTCTGTATTTGCATACTCATCGCGGGGTGGAGACGTATTTTGTCCGCGATAATCCCGCTTCGTTCATCCATGCGTACAAGAAGCTGAAGCGGGAATCCCGATTGCTGTTGAATCGTCCACCCGATCAGCCGGAGGGATGAAGCCGGCTTGTCCTGGTTATCCTAGGGAACGAAGCAGATTGGCCGCTGCCCCTGAGCAGGAGATCGTTGCATCGGACGGGGGCGGCAGAGAAGGAGCGATTATGTCCGAAATGGATAACAAAGTGCAAGCTTATAAGAATGAGATTTCCGAGCTGGAATCGACCTTGCCGGAAGTCGCGCAGGCTTATCATGCGTTTACGGGCGCTTGCTTCGCCGACGGGGCGCTGGATGCGAAGACGAAGCAGCTGATAGCGCTTGGGATCGGCTTGTTCGCGAACAACGAGGTATGCACGTTATACCATGTGAACGAGGCGAGACATAAAGGAGCGGGCGATGCGGAAATTATGGAGGCCGTAGCGGTCGCGGCCGCTATCGGAGGCGGTCATGCGCTGTCCCAGGGCGTCATGCGGGTGCAGCGGGCGCTGAACGGCGCTTACTTGTCTTAGGCGTGTCCGGTCCGATGCCGGAACCTATATGTTTAAAGTCCCCGGCGGCGGCGGTTCCTGTCCGGGGACTTTGGCATTTTCATCTTATTGGGCTTCACCAAGCACCTTCGCTTCCAGCTTGCGGCCGGTTGGCGTGTTGGCCAGCCCTCCTTCCGCGGTCTCGCGCAAGGAGCTTGGCATGGAGAGGCCGACCTCATACATCGCCTGGATGACATCGTCGGGCGGGATTCGGCTCGTGATGCCGGCCAACGCCATATCGGCCGCCACAACCGCCGCCGAAGCGCCGACTCCGTTGCGCTTCACGCAAGGAACCTCCACCAGACCGGCTACGGGATCGCATACCAAGCCGAGCGTATTTTTGAGCGCGATCGCCATTGCCTCGGCCGACTGGCGCGGCGTTCCGCCCGCCATCTCGACAACCGCCGCCGCGGCCATTCCCGTAGCGGAGCCAACCTCCGCTTGACAGCCTCCAGCCGCGCCCGAGATGAAGGCATTGTTGGCGATGACGAACCCGAAGGCTCCCGCCGTGAACAGAAACTCCACCATTTGCTTCCGCGTCGGCTTCAGCTTCTCCTTGACGGCGAATAGCGTCCCCGGCACGACGCCTGCCGCTCCTGCGGTAGGGTTGGCGCAGATGATGCCCATGGCCGCGTTCACTTCATTGGTCGCGATCGCCTTGCTGACCGCATCGAGAATGAGCGGACCGGCCAAGGAATGTCCGCCGGCAATGTAGCGCTGAAGCAGGACGGCATCTCCACCGGTGAGGCCGGAATGGGAGACGACCCCTTTCAGCCCTTTCTCGATCGCCTGCTCCATCACTGTCAGGTTGGCTTCCATCATTTGCATAATTTCGTCTTCCGTTTTCTGTCGAATCTTCATTTCTCTTTCCAGCATCACACGAGATATTTTGATTTGTCTCTCCTCGGCAAGCTGGAGCAGCTCGGCTACGCTATGGAACATGGTCTGCCTCCTTCGGAGCTGGTGCGCTGGTACGTCTTCACTTGCCATATCTCCTTAATATGGGGGAGCGTATGCATATGATGGATCACCGCGTCGTCGACCGATTCGTCGAGCTCGATCGCCATCAAGGCGCTTTGTCCTTTACCCGAACGGGATACTTCCATATATCCGATGTTGATATGATGCTCGGCGAGCAGCGACGTCACATGGGCCACGGCCCCGTGCTTGTCCTCATGCAGGACGAGCATCGTTGGATGGCTGCGGTGGGTCGGATTGTCGTCCAGTTGAATGACTTCGCGGATCTCCATGCTGCCGCCGCCAATCGAGATGCCGACGACCTCCAGCCCGCCGCGCTTGTCCCGCAGCGTCAGCCGCGCGGTATTGGGATGCTCCACGGCGTCATCCGACAGCACGAACTTCACGTCCAGCCCTTGCTCCGCGGCGATGTGGAGGGCATCGGGAATCCGCTCGTCCGCCGTGTCGAAGTCAAGAATCCCGCTTACGATGGCCACATCGGTTCCATGGCCCCGGTATGTCTTGGCGAACGATCCATACAGGGTGACCGTGACGGATTCGGGCAGGCGCCCGAACAGCTTGCGCGCCACGCGGCCGATCCGGTTGGCCCCGGCCGTATGCGAGCTCGACGGGCCGATCATAACGGGGCCGATAATGTCAAAAACGGAATGAAACGGCATGGTTCGATTCTCCTCTCATCAGGTGTGTTGATGTATCGGGATTACCCGTAAAAGACTTCATGCATGTGACTCGATCAAGCTACTTCGTTGCCGGTTGCGGGTGCGGTTCCGCGGATTTCGGCGACGGTGCGGATCTTGAAGTTTTTGAAGACGAGCGATCCGATGAAGCCCGCCGCGATGCCGCAGAGCGCGCACAGGACCGCCGCGATCGTGACCGTCATCGCATCGTTGAAGCCATACATGACCATCAGTCCGGCAATTGGGGTCGCCGTGCCGGTGGCGTTGTTGGTCAGGTTGAACAGGGCGACGACGATTCCCGCCATGGCCCCGCCCAGGAAGTTGGTTGTATAGACCGGTATCGGGTTGGCGGAAATGATGTCCGCTTGCGTTAATGGCTCGATGGCCACGGCAATCGTGGAGCGGCGGTCGCCGAACTTCATGCGATGGAAGAACACGAAGTTCATGAAGGACGAGCCCATGACGGACAGGGCCCCGATCGCCATCGGCAATCCGGTCAGACCCAGCATCGCGGTAAGCGCCATGGAGCTGAGCGGCGCGGTCGCGACGACGGTAATGACCCCGCCCAGGACGATGCCCATAATAATCGGATTGTTGTTGGCTGCCGTCGTAATGATACCGCCGATATTGAGCAGCGTGGCGTCGACGATCGGCGCCGCCATATTCGCTGCAAAGCGGACGAGCGGTGCGGCGACGACAATACAGACGATGAGATCCAGTCCGTCCGGAACCTTCTTCTCGATCAGCTTGACAAGGAACGAGACGAGGTAACCGGCGATAAAGCCAGGGAGCAAGCCTGTGCCGGCACAGGCTGCGCCAAGCAGCAGCGCGTAGACGGGGGAGACGCCCATTGCGAGCGCGACCAGCGCGGCAGCGGTTACGCCGCCCATGCCGCCGGATGCGAGCCCGACTTCCTTCGCCAGCTCGAAGCCGAACAAATCTCCGCCTACATAACTCTGGAACGCTTCCACCAAAAAGCTGGCAACCGCCGCATTGGCCAATGCGCCCATGGCCTTCATGCCATTCGGCGCTTTGAAGCTGAAGAGGGAGAACAGGGACAATACCAGTAAGAGCAGTAAGGTGCCGATTGCGATGTCCATACTCGAAGTTCCTCCTTGTGTGTGCACGTTGATTAGTAACCGCTTTCAAAATTTAAAAATTAATGCATTGCTTCAGGGAATCAATTAAGTTTGAGTCAATCTTGAATTTATTAATCTAATCAAAAAAAATTGAGTAGATTAACTGAAATTGATTATATCAAGTTTGTCTCGAACATACAATCCCGCTTTCGATAGAGTTTTAAAATTTGCCGCATGTTATGCCGATAAACCTCTAAAATCGCCTATATTGTGGCAGTTTTGGAAGGTTGATCGGGAAATTGGCGAATCGGGGATTGATTGCCTCCATCCTTCGCGTTATGATGTTACTAATCGTTAATTGAATTAAATTATGTTGATATAATCAAATTTTTTTAATTGACCGCAATGCCAAAATACAGGTTGCCCAAGGAAGGATTTGATTCCATGAATACGAGATTTACGGAACAGGATCGTTCTATATTGCAGTCGTATGATTCGATGGTGGAAGGTTTGGCGGATTACTTGGGGGATGCCTCCGAAATCGTGCTTCACAGTCTGGAAGATTACCAGCATTCCGTTATCAAGATTGCGAACGGGCATCACACGGGAAGGGAAGTGGGAGCGCCGATCACCAATCTGGCGCTGCAAATGCTGCAAGAGATCGAACAGTCCAACTCGAAGCAGGCGATCAGCTATTTTACGAGAAGCAAGAACAATCGTCTGATGAAATCGAGCACGATCGCGATACGGGGCGAGGCCGGGAAAATTATCGGGCTGCTCTGCATCAACATGAATCTGGACGAACCGTTTTCCCAGGTGCTGCAAGCCTTCGTGCCGCATCCGGATATGGAATTGGAATCGAGGGGGCAGCAGGAGCATTTTGCCTCTTCCGTCGAGGACATGATCCAGGAAACGATCGAACGGACGATTGAAGCGGTTGACGCTTCCCCCGATATCTCGTATGCGAACCGGAACAAGCATATTATCGGCCTCTTGCATGATCGGGGCGTGTTCAATATGAGGGACGCGGTCACGATTGTCGCGAACGCGCTCAAGATTACGAAGCATACGGTGTATTTGCATCTGCGCAATCATACGTCGAAAAGTGAAAAGAAAGCCAGCAATTAAGTGGGAAGGGGAGGAATCTCCCGCCATGGATCAAGAGCTTCAGCACGGAAATGCTGAGGCTCTTTTTTGTTGCTGTGAAGACCGCTGTGCCTGTTATAAATGTAAAATATCACTTTACTTTCTGGTTAAAAATACATATTATTTATGATAGACATAATTAGATTTAATTGGGATTTATATAAATATATAACAAATGAATCTGCAGGGGGTAGCACTATGCTGAGGGAAAGATACGAGCGTGATGAGCTTTTCTTCCATGAATTATGTGATGCCTATTTCAAGCCAGTCTATAAATATTGCAGGAAATTGGCAAATTCGCAAACAGGGCTGATGGACTTCGCCGATGAATGTACGCAAAATACCTTTCTGGAAGCGAGAAAGCAAATTTCCAAGTTAAAAAATCACCCGAATGTGGAAGGATGGCTATTCACTACGGCGAGAAATTTTGTTAATCTTTCATTTCGAGCGATGTACCTGAAAAACAAGTATGAAGTTTTCATGTCAGATGACATCAATGACCGCTTAGAATCGAGGAATAATGAGATCGATCAGATTATTGAAAACGCTGTCGATGTGGATGATTTATATCAAGAAGTGTTAATGAACTTGAGTACAAGCGAATACGAACTGTATGCGGATTATTATATGAAGAAAATGTCAATCGCGGATTTGGCTCGCAAATATAATGTTTCGGCTAACGCGATTACGACAAGAATTTACCGGATTAATAAAAAAATCAGGAGCATTGTTCAGACGCTTGTCGTAAGTCTTGATCTTTGATAGAGCCCTGCAAATCATCAATCCGCCGCTGTTGAGGGGATATAATCGTTCAATCGCAATGGGCAGCCCCATTGCGATTGAACATGGAATCATCCGATTTCGGTCAAATAATTGACTGCAACCCAACCAGAAGTATTATGTTTGTAGCTGTAGACATTGATCCAGTAATAGCCGTCCGCGTATATCGGATCTTGACGGCCCCCGTTCACCATATCGCCCTTATATAGCAAGCCGATCGTTGTCCCGGATAAGGAAGGCTTGGTTCGCAATCTAACCCCATCTGCCTTTACTTCATACGTGGCACTGAAAAGGACAATTCCGTTTTCGGCTGTCACGGCTTGATGCTGATTATTCACATTGGCTTGAACCTTATTCTCCGCAGCATATGCTCCTTGACTCATAACGGCCGTACTAGCGATTGCCAACGACAAGATTGCAACTTTTTTGAACATTTGAATAACAGCTCCTTTTTATGATAGTGGCCTTTATATTCTACGAAGGGTAAAGTCTAACTCTTTCGTGGAATTAGGATGATATATACCCTTCATCTATTACATTGCTTATAAATTCCTGGATTACATAAAATTTGTGAACAATTTTCAAAATAAGGGATTGTTTATCGCGAGGTGCTGCTTTTTATAGGGAGGGGAGGTCTTTTTATATTTCCAAGATTATGAACTGGGGATATACTTAGGGGGAAGAATCGTCGGCGAACCGTGTGGAGTACTGCATGAAAGATGAAGATGCCGAGTTTGAGGATTATAAAAGCTTGAGGATCAGGTTATGAATATAAGAAAAAAATGATTTGCATTTCTATTACGTGATATGCAAGTCCTGATGGAAAATGGCAAAGGATTGAAAGTGAAAAGATGAAGAAGATACTTTTCGAACTGGTAGATGAAGTGACAGATGAAAAATCCTTTCTGCACTTTATGAATGAACTTCGAAAGGACCGGTCAAACCACAAAGAAGAGTGGGAGAATGAATCGATAGATGCCTTTCTGGAAGCCGCTTATGAATGGGGGTTGACGTCAATCGACGGTCTCTCCTACTATAACAAACCCGATAATCCTTGGAAGAGGTGTGCTCAGATCCTGTATATGGGAAAGATTTATGAGTAGGCCTGAAAAAGGGAGAAGTGTATCCAGGAATCTGGAGCACTTCAATATTGCGCAGATCTCTACAATAAAAAAAGCGAGGATTATGATGACTTGGTGTCTCGACAGCGCTGTGGAAAGAAATAAAAAGGCCCCTTACACCTTCTATATTCCAAGCCCTGCCGTAATTGAAATGCTTCAAAAGGGCGACAAAGTCAAACTCATTTTTGTATCGACGGAACAGGAAGATGAGTATACTTGCGAACGAATGTGGGTCGAAATTGCAAAATTGGAGGGTGAATATTTTATCGGTGAATTACTAAACCATCCAGTCAAACTTACCAATTTAGAGCTCGGTCAAACCGTGAGTTTTTCAAAAGAACATATTTCTGATACCGAGTATAGAGACCCGGAGGAACATAAATGGGATTACTATTTCGATAGTAAGATCATTGTAAGCAATGATGTTCTCGAAAGAGAGGAATTCAATTTCTTGTTAAGGGATTATCCTAGAGACGATGAAGATACGGGATGGACCGTATTTAGTGGTTATGAAGATGACGAGTATGTGAATGACCCCGATAACCTGCAGGTTATTTCCATTGGCGCCATTTTGAATATGGATGATTCCGTTTTAGCGTTTATCCAAGATGAACCCCAATGTGCCTATGATCGCCATCAAGAAACAGGGAAGTTTGTGAAAATTCATGATTTTGCTTGGGATGATTATCACAACGGATGAGATCACATTGCGATGATAAGATCCCTGGAAAGGAAGAGAAGCGTTGGCTCATCTTATTCGAGATATTGATTGGATGGAAATCAGCAGCGAGGCACATTCACTGCTTCAGCCAGAGGACTCATGCATCACCATTCTTCCCATGAAGTCCGGTCTGGAAGCAGAGGTAACGAGAATCAGCATAGGCGGGCTTCATTTTGTGCTCAAAGTATGGAATCAGGACTCCAAGCCAAATGTTCATGCTCAGTATAAGCTGTTAGAAGCTCTTTACCGCCGGGGGCTGCCCGTTTCCCAACCTTATGGTTGGGGGCTTGATCGAGATGAGAATCCGACATTATTAACCAGCTTTGACGGAAGTCCTATCGAGAAAGCAAATCAGCCTTTGTTTAAATCGCTTACAATGTAAGCGGAGGGGAAGTAAACCATAATCGATTGGACAAACGGGCAGCTTGGCGACCCCAGATACGATCTTGCCTGGTCAATGGTTCTGATCAAGATATATGTAGGCATGAGGCCAAGTTCCCATTATCTGTCTGCATTGTAGCGGAAACTGCATATACACACGAGGAGCTGGAGCTGTTCGAGGCAATGGCTTGCTTACGATGGGTATTGCTTCACAGAGTGGCTTATTTGCCTACCCGAAAAGGCACGCTTTCAAGAGTAAGGAGCCTATTGAAAGGGAATTGGCATTTGAATGAGGATTTATTTTGATAAATGGAATCTTAAAAAAATTGATTCTTGGGCACCTTCCATTTTGGGAAGCCAAGAGACTTTAAGGTTAGTTTAGATCCGAGAAAATATGCATGTGGTAGCTAGGGCGTGTACGCAAACTATCGAAATAGCCAAATATCTGGTAAACTTATCCTATGAGAAGACGATATGAGATACGAGATGACCAATGGGAACGACTCAAAGACCTCTTGCCACCGGAACGGAAACCACAGGGTGGACGTCCGGCAATCGATAACCGAAAAATGTTCAATGCCATGCTTTGGGTGATTCGTTCTGGTGCGCCTTGGCGAGACTTGCCAGAGCATTATGGCTCCTGGAGCAGTGTCTACAGTCGTTTCCGCCGCTGGGAGAAAGCAGGCATCTTTGATCGAATGCTAGACGTTCTGGCTGCCAATCCCGATGACGAAAGTGTTATGCTCGATGCTTCCATCGTTCGTGTTCACCAACACGGCGCGGGGGCAAAAGGGGGCAGCAATTCCAAGCCATCGGACGATCACGCGGAGGATTAACCAGCAAGATTCATGCCGTTGTAGACGGCCTTGGCAATCCGCTACGCTTCGAAGTAACCGCAGGCAACATCAATGATTGTGTAACGGGTTATGAGATCCTGCAAACCCAAGACATACAAGGTAAACATGTTTTGGCGGATCGCGGATACGATACCGATAAAATCATTGCGCTTTTGGAAGAGAAACTGGCCCATTCCGTCATTCCCAGTAAGAAGAATCGCACGATCCAACGTACAACCGACTGGTGGTTGTATAAAGAGCGTCATCTGGTCGAATGCCTGTTCAACAAACTCAAACATAATCGTCGGCTGGCAACTCGGTACGATAAATTGGCCTGTACTTTTGTTGCCTTCTTAAAGCTGGCCTCTTCCATGATCTGGTTGGCTTAAGGTTTGCATACACGCCCTAGGATCCACTTTGAAAATTCTAAAAATAATATTTGAAAATAGAGGTTTTACTACATGAACGACGAGTTGAAAGAAGTTATCATTGGTATAACCAAAGCTGCTGTATCAGAACTGCCCTGCGGTGGAATCATCAACGGGCTGCTGGAAATCAGAGGAAAGATCGCTCAAAGAAGAATAAATAATTTTATAGAGAGGTTTTTAGATTACTTGCAGGGTGTGGGACTTACCTTAAATACAGATATTTTTACGTCCGAAGATTTTAATGATATGTGTATGGCGATAATTAAACGTGTTGTTGAAACTAAAAGTGAACATAAATTAATGATCTTTAGAAATATAATGGTTTCGAGTACATCTGCTACTTATCATTCAGATTTTAATGAGACATTTTTAGATCTGGTTATGAGATTGGATTTTCTAGAAATAGAAATTTTAAGAATGTTTGAGCATACCGGAAGAACAGGGAACTTGGATGTCGGTGAAAACGAGGGTGCTCTCGTTATGGTAAAGAGTGCATCGTATAAAGATAAAATTATTGAAAAAATAAAAGAAGAATCAGCACACTTGTCTACTATTGAAGCTCTTGGTAAGTATGAATTTTACATTTGTGATCTTATATCTAAAGCATTACTTGTAGATAGTAAAACAGTAGGGAACTCATATGGGAACTTAGAAAAAGAGGGATTAACGGTTCTCTATATAACTGACTTTGGAAAGGAATTTTTGAGATTTATAAGAGAGCCGAAGATGGTTCGTTAAGGCAAGGCTTGGGAAAGACCCCATCATAGCTTTCATTTCCTCCCGAACACATTTGTCTCCATTCCCCCCGACATGTTAGGATATCCAATAATGTAGGACATGCTTCTGAAGCAAGGCTCCCAAGGCTGGTATGGGGGCGCTGCTCCAAAAAAGATGTGAGGTCATCATATGTCAAGAACGATATTGATTGTGGAAGACGAGCATATTTTGCGGGAAATTATGAAGGATTATTTTTTGAATGAAGGGTATGAAGTACTGGAAGCGAGCGACGGGAAGCAGGCGCTTGCGCTATTTCATGAGCATGAAGTCCATTTGATTATTCTGGATATCATGCTGCCTGAGTTGGACGGATGGTCGGTATGCCAGCGCATCCGCAAGGCGTCGAATGTTCCGATTATTATGTTGACCGCGCGTGAGGATGAGGATGATACGCTGCTCGGGTTCGAGCTCGGCGCGGATGACTATGTAACGAAGCCGTACAGTCCTCCCATCTTGCTGGCCCGGGCGAAGCGGCTGCTGGAAAGCCGGCATACCCCCGAGAAGGAGGCCGACTCCTTATCCGGCGGCGGCATTACGGTTCATTTCCCATCCCGAACGGTGACGATAGACGGGAAGAATTGCAGCTTGACGCATACCGAATTTGAAATATTGGCGTATCTGATGAAAAACAAAGGGCTCATCATCACGAGAGACCAGTTGATTACGAAAATATGGGGCTATGACTTCGTCGGGGACGATCGCACGGTCAACAGTCATATTCGCAATCTGCGTTCCAAGCTGGGGGAACATGCCAAGTCCATTGTCACCGTCGTTCGTTCGGGCTATAAATTCGAGGATCAGCCATGAAAAAGGGCATCGTATTCAAGCTGTTTCTATTAACGACCGCCTTATGCCTGTTCATCCTTGCGATCGTTTTTGTGGGACAAACCTTATTTTTCAAACAAATGTATGTGCACCAAAAGGTGGCCGGTGTAAAGTCTGCCCTGGAAGCCTATGAACAGGACTACCTGAAGCATGCCGGGAACGCACAGGCGATGGCCAGGCTTGAACAAGATTTTTATCAAAAGCATGGCACCTGGATCGCGGCCTTGGACGCCATGGGCAATTTGCTGTATACCGATGATTTTCACATGGAGATCAGACTGGATCGTGTCGGCGGCAGCTCCGGCTTAGGCGGTACCACGCTTACCGTTCCGCTGTACACCGTCATGAAGGTCGAGGACTTCAGCAGCGACAATCCGTTTTTGGTTCCCTGGATTGAAGAGGGGGAGCGGATTGCGTTGGAAGGCCTAATCATGAACAATCAGCTCGCCGTGCAGCGGATGGGGCGAAGTGTCTCCAATCTGAGGGAGGAGAACCGTCTCGAAAACCATCAGATGGTGAACAAGGAATATGAAGTCGTCCCCCGGTTCGAGAATCCGGCGCAATATTTTGAAAAGTATCACTCTTTCCTTGAAAATGGCACGATTACGGCTATCCGGACACCGGAAGGAGCTGGCGTGTCACGCTATACGAACCATTTATTTCTGGACCGGATCAAAGCTTTTCAGGCGGATCTGCTGTACGGAGACTATGACAGCAGCGCGAATCCGAGTCAAATCATCGATTTTGAAGAAAATCATGTGAATTACAAAATCTTCGTGGATCGCATCGAAGATCGCAACGGGAAGGCCGCCTACCTGTTCGCGATGACGTCGCTGCAGCCGGTGAGCGAAGCCGCGGGGATGATGCAGGATTATTACGTGTATATCATCATCGCCACGCTGCTGCTCGTGCTGCTGGCCTCGTTCTATTTCTCCCGCCGCATTGCCCGGCCGCTGCTGCGCATGAACGAGACGACGCAAAAAATGGCCGACCTGGACTTTGCCGAGAAAATTCCGGTCACGACCAAGGATGAAATCGGCGAACTGTCCCGCAACATCAACGAGCTGTCCGGGCGGCTGCATTCCCATATCGCCCGGCTGGAGGAGGACATCGAGAAAGAAAAGCAGCTCGAGAATACGCGGAAGGAGTTTATTTCCGGGGTATCGCATGAATTGAAAACCCCGTTGAGCGTCATTCAAAGCTGCCTGTCCATTCTAAAGGACGGGGTGGCCAGCCATAAGCGGGATTATTATTTTGCGGCGATGGAGGATGAAGTGAGACGGATGGATGTGCTGATCGCGGATATGCTGGAGCTGGCCAAATATGAGTCCGGCACGTACAAGATGGAGATGGAATCGTTCGATATCGCTGCTGTCCTGGAGCGAATGTGCGCGAAATTCGCTTCCGAGATCGCGGGCAAGCAATTGCAGCTGCAAACTCATCTTCAGCCGTTCGAAGTCGTAGCCAATCAACGCCGGATCGAGCAGGTGATCGTCAATTTCCTTACGAACGCGATTCGCTACACGCCCGAACGACAGGGCATTATCGTCTCGACCATGGAGGAGCGGGACACCATACAAATGTGCATCGAAAATAAAGGAGCCCATATTCCCGATGAGCAGTTGGAGAAAATATGGGACCGTTTCTATCGCGGCGAACCTTCCCGCGAACGCTCGACTGGAGGAACCGGGCTCGGTCTGGCGATCTCCAAGAAGATATTGGAGCTGCACGGGGTGCCCTATGGCGTAACCAATACGGCGGAAGGCGTGATGTTCTATTTCCACTTGCATAAAAAAAGGTAGAGAGTGCGGAACTTCGGTTCTGCGCTTTTTTTCGTTCAACAACATGAAGCCGGATATTTTATCAAGCAATTTTTATGTCATCTGCATTTTATCTTTATCTCTCTCTATTAATCTGTTTTGTGTGAGAGGGGATGGATGGAATATGACAGCAAGACTACCTGAAAGGAAGAAAGGGAGAGGAAGATGACAAAAAAATTAATCTCTACACTGTTGATCGGGAGCATCGTATTCACCTTGGCCGCATGCGGAAAGGAGTCCAACGGCCAACAATCGCAAAATCCGCCGCTTCAAGCGCAACAACAGGAAGGCGCACCTGCCGAGCCAACCGAAGCTTCATATCGATCGATTTTTCAAGACAGCGTATTTCTGGGGGATTCGATTACCGAGGGGCTATCCTTTCATGATGTGCTGGATGAGGCGAATGTGCTGGCAGGCGCGGGCAAAACAGCCGAATTCGCGCTGGAGGATATCGCCGAGTTGACGAAACGCAATCCGAAACATATTTTTATTCAATTGGGATCGGATGACATCCTATGGCCTACGGATGATCCGAAGGCCTACTCGTTGAAGCATTACGCCGCACTGATCGGCGCGATAAAGGAAAAGCTTCCGCAGGCCGACATCACGCTTTTATCGGTAACCCCGGTTACTGCCGAGCGGGAGAAGGAAGAGCCCCGTTACAAAAATATAAGCGATTATAATCAAGGCTTGAAAGAACTGGCTGATAAGGAGCAAGCCGGATTTGTCGATTTGTCTCCGGTCGTGGCTAATCATCCCGATCTTTATGACGAGGACGGCATCCATTTTAAAGCCGAGTTTTATCCGTTCATGCTGGATGCGCTGAAGGATGAAGTGAAATAACATGCCCATCGTTCAATCACGGGAGGTGACAGAAATTGGTTTTTAGCAGCCTCCTATTTCTGTTCCTCTTTTTGCCGGCAACGATTCTGGTTTACTATGTATCGCCGAAGAAGCTTAGAAATGCCGTTCTGCTCGCCGCAAGCCTGATCTTCTATGCGTGGGGCGAGCCTGTCTATATTTTCATCATGATCTTCTCGACCGTATTCGATTATGTTAACGGACTGTTGATCGAGAAGTACAGGCACCGCAAGCCGATCGCCAGAGCGGTCTTTATCGGCTCCATCTCCGGCAGCTTAGGCATTCTCTGTTTCTTCAAATATGCCGGATTTGCCGTCGACACGATTAACCAGCTCTTCCATCTGCATATTCAGGCGGCCGATCTGCCGCTGCCGGTAGGCATATCCTTCTATACGTTCCAGACGATGTCTTATATCGTGGACGTATACCGGGACAAAGTGCCCGTACAGAAGAATCTGATCTCCTTCGGCGCTTATGTCACCATGTTCCCGCAGCTTGTCGCGGGTCCGATCGTCAAGTATGGCGATATCGCGAGACAACTGGTCTCCCGAACGATGAAGCTGGACCGGTTCGGCGAAGGGGCGGAATTATTCATCAGAGGACTTGCCAAAAAAGTGCTGCTGGCCAACAATATCGGCTTGCTATGGACGAGCGTGAAGGCGACCCCCGCAGGAGAGCTGAGTGTACTGTCGGCCTGGCTTGGCATCATCGCCTTTACGTTCCAGATCTATTTCGATTTTAGCGGATATTCGGATATGGCGCGCGGTCTCGGGAAAATGTTCGGGTTCGATTTTTTGGAAAACTTCAATTATCCCTATATATCGAAAAGCGTTACGGAGTTCTGGCGCAGATGGCATATTTCATTAGGCGCCTGGTTCTGCGAATATATCTATATTCCGCTCGGGGGCAACCGGTCGGGCCCGCTGAACCAGTTCCGCAATCTGTTCGCGGTCTGGCTCGCCACCGGCTTATGGCACGGAGCAAACTGGAATTTTATTTTGTGGGGCTTATATTTCGGTGTTTTCGTTACGGCCGAGAAGCTGTTCCTGTTGAAATGGCTGCAGCGCAGTCCTCGCTTCGTTGGACATGTCTATGCGCTTCTCATCGTGATGGTCGGCTGGGTCTTGTTCGAATACGAAAATCTGGGTTCCGCCGCGGAATTCATTGGGGCGATGTTCGGGTACGGCGCGCACGGATTGGCAGACCGTCAAGCGCTCTATGATCTGTCCGCGAATGTGGTCTTGCTGATTGTCCTGGGATTTTGCGCGACGCCGCTTCCCCGGAAGGCGTTATCGTTCTTCAGGGAAAAAGGGAAGATGGCAGGAGTTGTCCTCGTTCCGGCGATGTATTTTCTGTTCCTGTTGCTGTCGACGGCTTATCTGGTCACGGAAACGTACAACCCATTCCTATACTTTCGCTTTTGAAAGAGGCGGCGTTCATGAACAAGTACGACAAAATCTATAAGTATACGATGGCCGTACTGCTGCTCCTCTTTATAGGCGCGCTCGCCGTGCTGAATCTTCTGACGCCGGATCGCGAATTTTCGGAAGCGGAAAATCGGGTGTTGGATCGGTGGCCAGATTTTTCGCTGAAGACGCTGGCGGCGGGAAAATTTACTTCCAACTACGAAAAGTATGTGTCCGATCAATTCGTCTTCCGGGATGCCTGGATCGGGGTCAAAACCGATGCGGATCGTGCGATGGGGAAGAAGGAGAGCAACGGGGTGTTTTTGGGCGAGAATGGCTTCCTCATTCAACGGTTCAATCCGCCGGAAGACAGGGATGTGGAGAATAAGGCAGAGGCGATTCGCGCGTTTGACCTTGCCACGCCCGGCGTTCGCAAATATATAATGCTTGCGCCTACCGCTGCCATGCTACTCCAGGATAAGCTCCCGGCGTATGCCGCGGCTGGCGATGAATCCGCCTATGTGGACAAGGTCCGGCATGCGCTTCCTGCCGGTATTCGCTTCGTCGATGTGTATCCCGCGCTGTCTGCCGAACGGGAACAGCCTATCTTTTACCGGACCGATCATCATTGGACGACGGCAGGCGCCTATTACGCCTATCGGGAGCTATGCAAGCACATGGGGATCATCCCGCAAGACAAGGAAGATTTCCACATTCGGCCTGTAACGAATGAATTTTACGGCTCGCTCTATTCGAAGAGCGGATTCCGGCATATGCGGCCAGACCGCATTGAGCTCTATCTGCCGAAGAAGGAAGCCAGCTATAAGGTGGAGTACGTTGATGAACAGCGAACGACGGATTCCTTGTACGAGCTGAACAATCTCAACAAGAAGGACAAGTATACGGTGTTTTTCAACGGCAATCATGCGCTGATTAAAATCACGACGGCCCGCCCGGAGGGAAAGAAGAAGCTGCTGGTGGTCAAAGATTCATACGCCAATAGCTTGCTGCCCTTCTTAACGGAGCACTTTAGCGAAATTTATGTCGTCGATCTCCGGTATTACGGGGAAGACTTGACGGCGCTCGTGCGGCAGCACGATATCCGTGACATGCTGTTGCTCTATAATGTCCATACGTTCTTTGAAGATCCATCTATTCAGAATCTATCGGAGTTGATTGAATGAAACGATATAGACAAGGGGCTTGGAAGCCTTTCGTCTTAATGATGTTAGCCGCCGTTGTCATCGGCGCATTGGCCGGATGTTCCGGCAAAGCCGGGGAGGAGCCCTCGGCCGCCGCGGTGGGGGAGCGAATCCAACGGGCGGTGAATCTGGATGAGATGAAGCAGGGGGACATCAAGAAGCTGGCCAAGCTGTATCATATCGAGGCTGATGAAGTGGAGGATTTTATTCTGTATACGGCTGCCTCGAATGTGAAGGCGGACGAATTGGCGATCATCAAGGTAAGAGATGCGGATCAGGTTGAACGCGTCAGGCAAAATATATTGCAGAGAATCGATGCCCAGACAGTATAGTTTAAAGACTATCGCCCGGAAGAGTATTTTCTTATCGAAAAGCATGTGCTGAAAACGAAAGGGCGCTTTGTCTTTTTCGCGGTCTCGAGAGAAGCCGATCAAATGGAAGCCGCGTTTGATAGCGCGTGGCAGCTCGGCGTGAAGTCCGAGTTGTAATATTTGGCGAGCCTAACAAGCGGAAGTTCAACAGGACTTCCGCTTTCGGTCCTGTCTGTCAAGGGCTGACTCTGCCTGATTTAAGCAACGGGGCTGCCAGATCGGTCTAATCGGGAAATCGGCCGTTAAGGGGAAAGAGCTTGAAATCAGGCTTTTTCCCCTTCTGCTGGGCGTGTGGCATGAACTTCATATTTAGAGCTTTATTCAATAATTTTATTTTGATTCTAATGCTATGTTAACTGATTCAATTGCTTGTATTAGCGTTGTATCAAACAAGAGTACATCAGCATCCTCTGGTTTTATCAATAAGCCAATTTCAGTACAACCGAGGACGATTCCTTCTGCACCATTATTAACCAAGTGTTTAATTACTTGTTTATAATCGTCTCTTGATGATTGTTTAATAATCCCCAAACATAACTCTTCATAAATCACTTTATTGACGATTTCTCGTTCAGAATGGTTTGGAATTAAAACCTTGATTCCGTTTGCCTCTAATCGTGACTTATAAAAATCTTGTTCCATTGTATACTTTGTTCCTAACAAACCTACCGTACTTATGTTTGATTTTTTAATTTTATTTGCCGTAGCATCCGCGATATGTAAAATTGGAATGTTTATTTTTTCTTCAATATATTCAATGACTTTATGCATCGTATTTGTGCAAATAACGATAAAATTCGCTCCTGCTTTTTCTAATGAACAGGCAACATTGCCTAATCGTATACCAGCATTGTCCCACTTGCCTTCTGCCTGATAACGTTCAATCTCTTCGAAATCAACGCTGTATAAAAGACATTCTGCTGAATGCAACCCGCCCAGTCTTTTTTTTACTTCTTCGTTAATGATTTGATAATATTCAACCGTTGATTCCCAACTCATTCCACCTATAAGTCCAATCGTTTTCACGAGTTTTCCGCTCCCTCTTTAATGCTATTTTTCATGCGGCTGCATTACTCCTCTTCCCAAACGTTCTGAAGCGGAAGTCCCTTCTCCATTCTTGCGGCATCGACTACCTTCTGGATAAATTCGGTTTTAAAACGGGTATATTGCTCCATAGTAACTCCATTAATTTTGGCCGTTCGCTTTTTGATCTCGCTATATTCCCGGATCAAATCGGGATGTTTCTGTAAATAGTCCCGAAAAAGAAACTTTGTCTTCCAACGCCCGTACCTTCCTCTCAAGCATAATTCATATTAGATGAATAGATTTCCATTTCTTCAGGACATTCATCTTATCAAACCTCAAACGCTAGCGTCAAACCCTTGGAGGCTCAAGGCTCTGTTGATAGAGTGCAACCGCTTATGTCCTCTAATTAAAGCTTTTCATGGCAAGAAGGTTTTGTCATGACGATGGGCGTGCATGAAATTATGTTCGGAGCCTATCGATCATTGTTTTTACGAATGAAAAGAAGAGCGACTTTTTTGCATATCGCGTGTTCTCCAAAATCTACAAGCACTACGCTGCTCAAGGGCAGTATGTCAAGCGAGGCGGATATTATGCTTGATGGACGAAATGGTCAAAACAAGCCCTTACTTATATGAAGGCTGCCCGGAGTCCTTCGATTGGGAATTTATCAGGCCTCAAGCAGCCCGCCGCACAGTACGGCCGGCACCCGTACGGCCAGGGTTGCGCATAGGGATTCAATCGACTTGACGGGTTGTGACGGGCAGAGCAACGAACCGATCGGGCAAAGGTTATCATTTGCACTAATGTGATACGATAAATAAGGAACAAATATCCAGGATAAGGATGTGTAGCCTTGTGAAACTGAATCATCTCAATCTTACGGTCACTGATGTTCCGGCGGCTTCCGATTTTTTGACGACTTATTTCGGCCTGCAAGCCATGGACACGAGCGGAGATCCGCGAGGCGATGCTTTTGGGGTGCTGTTTGACGATGACGGATTAGTGCTCACATTAATGAAAGGATCTCAAGCCAGTTACCCGAAAACATTTCACATCGGCTTCATCCAGGAGAGCGAAGATAAGGTGAACGAGATGAACCAGCGGCTGAAGGAAGACGGATTCGATGTCGCGCCGCCGAAAAGATCCCATGCCTGGACATTTTATGTGAAGGCCCCGGGCGGGTTCACCGTCGAGGTGCTCGCTTGATAAGCCGTTTCGGCCCTTAGCCCTTGCGCGCCGCGCAAGGGCTTTTTGACGATATTGCGGCCTGTGACCGTTACAGGACGGTAAGGTGACGGAAACGAAAACATTATAACGTTATATTGACGCAGGCGAAGTGGAGTGCTACGATGAGACCAAACATTATAATGTTTTGCTTTTCGAGAAGGAATCTTTGGATTTTTTCTTTCATTATTTGAAATGAGGTGATCACGTTGACCGAGCGGATCGTCCTGCGCGGCCTCAAACGCGTGGATGGGACGTATATGGATCTGGTCGTCGAGGACGGAATCATTACCGGCATTACGGAAGCGGGCGCCAGTCGCGGCGGCGATATTCTGGATTATACGAATACGGAGACTTATGTATCCAGCGGCTGGATCGATCTGCATGTCCATGCCTTCGAAGAGTTCGATCCTTATGGCGACGCGATGGACAAGATTGGCGTGGAGCAAGGCGTTACGACTATCGTCGATGCCGGAAGCATGGGGGCGGATCGGATTGGAGATCTGAGGGCGCAGGCGGAGCGAGCCGCCACGAACGTGTTGGCGCTGCTGAATATTTCCAAGATCGGGCTGATGCGCACGGATGAGCTGTCGGACCTGGCCTGGATCGATCCGGCGGCGGTGCGGGAAGCCGTCGCGGAGCATCAGGACTTCATCGTCGGGCTCAAAGCGCGAATGAGCCGAAGCGTCGTGCGCGGGAGCGGCATCGAACCGCTCAAGCAGGCGCGCGCCTTGTCGGACGATACAGGGCTTCCCGTCATGGTACATATCGGGTCGGCCCCGCCCGGCATTGAAGAAATTGTTCCCTATTTTCAGCGGCGCGACGTGATTACCCATTACTTGAACGGCAAAGCGAATAACTTGTTCCGGGATAATGGAGAGCCGCTCCGCGTGCTGACCGACGCGATTGCGCGCGGCGTGCATCTTGACGTTGGGCATGGGACAGCGAGCTTCTCGTTCAAGGCAGCGGAATCCGCCAAGCGGCATCATATTCCGCTCCATACGATCAGTTCCGACATTTACCGGGGCAACCGGCTGAATGGACCAGTATACAGCTTGGCCCGCGTCATGTCGAAATTCCTGTATCTGGGTTATTCGTTGGCAGAGGTAATCGCGTCCGTGACGACGCATGCGGCGGATTGGCTCAAGAAACCGGAGCTGGGCCGGATACAGGCAGGGGATCGGGCCAATTTGACGCTGTTCGAAGTGCGGAAGGAACCGGTTGAGCTGACGGATTCGGAAGGCGATGTCCGCATTGGACATCAACATCTTGTAGCTAAGGGAGTGTTTGCAAATGGCAAGTACGTTGCATGTGAAGTACGGCCTGAAGCGCGTCATTAATGCCAGCGGCCGCATGAGTATCCTGGGCGTGTCCGCGGCGACGGACACGGTGATGGAGGCGATGAAGATCGGTGCGCAAAGCTATGTGGAAATTGCCGATCTCGTCGATAAGGCAGGCAGCTATGTCGCCAAGCTCATCGGTTCCGAAGCGGCCGTCATCGTGAATTCGGCATCGAGCGGAATCGCGTTGTCGGTCGCGGGCATCGTAACGCAAGGGGAACGCCGCCGCAGCCTTCGCCTGCATCAGGATCCGAGCGAGAAGAACGAGATTATTATGTTGAAGGGTCACAATGTGCAATACGGCGCTCCCGTAGAGACCATGGTCTATCTGGGCGGCGGCAAGGTGGTGGAAGCCGGTTATGCGAATGAAGGCCGGGCCGAACATATCGAGGACGCGATTCATGAAAAGACGGCGGCCATACTCTATGTGAAATCCCATCATGCCGTGCAAAAAAATATGATCTCGGTCGAAGAAGCGTGGGAAGTAGCGCAGCGCAACCGGGTGCCGCTCATCGTCGATGCGGCTGCAGAGGAAGATTTGCAGAAATATGTGAACGTATCCGATCTGGCGATCTACAGCGGCTCGAAGGCGATCGAGGGCCCGACGACGGGCATCGTGGCGGGCAAGCGGCAGGCCGTGGAATGGGTGAAAGCCCAACTTCACGGCATCGGGCGGAGCATGAAGGTCGGCAAAGAATCGGTATTCGGGTTGCTGCAGGCCTTGGATGAGTATATGGCGAAGGAAGACAAGAGCGAGCAGGAGAAAGAGATGCTTGCCAAGCTGATGCCGCTGAATGAACTCGAGGGCGTCACGTGTTCGATCGTTCAAGACGAAGCGGGCCGGGCTATCTACCGTGCGCGCATTCAGATTGATCCCGCGCTTGCCGGCACGACGGCCACCGAGGTCGTCGAAGGCTTGAAGTCGGGAGAGATTGCGATCTACACGCGCGATTACGGGGCAAGACAAGGCTATTTCGATATCGATCCGCGCCCGCTCATGGGGGACGACATCGACGTTATCGCGGCGCAAATTCGTAAATTAGCGGGAGGGACTGCTCATGTCTAAGATGGAGAAACGGTTGTACAAAGGACGCGCGGCGCTGAATGTGCTTGCCAACAGCGTAGGCAATGCGAAGGAAGTGTTCGATGCGGCGGAAGGACATGTGCTGGTCGGCGTCCTGTCCAAAAACTATTCGACGGTCGAAGCGGCCGTCGAGGCGATGAAGGAGTACGGCGCGGCGATTGACGAGGCCGTGTCGATCGGGCTCGGCGCCGGCGACAATCGCCAAGCGGCAGTCGTCGCGGAGATCGCGAAGCATTACGGCGGGACGCATATTAACCAGGTGTTCCCTTCCGTTGGCGCGACACACGCCAATCTCGCTGGCAAAGACAGCTGGATCAACAGCCTGGTTTCGCCGACGGGCCAGGCCGGTTACGTCAATATTTCAACGGGTCCCGCAAGCGCCGCACATGCGGATCCAGCAATCGTTCCGATCAAGAGCGCCATCGCTCTGGTGCGCGATATGGGCGGCAATGCGCTTAAATTTTTTCCGATGGACGGACTCGCCTGCGAGAGCGAGCTGCGCGCCGTGGCGAAGGCATGCGGCGAAGAAGGCTTTGCGCTGGAGCCGACCGGCGGAATCGATCTGGACAACTTCGAAGCGATTCTTCGCATCGCCCTCGAAGCGAATGTGCCGATCGTCATTCCGCATGTCTACTCTTCTATCATCGATAAGGCAACCGGGAAGACGAAGGTTGAGGATATGCGCATCCTGTATGCGACAATGAAGAAATGGGTCGATTATTATGCCTGATCGGACTCCCAAAAAGATCGCGGCCTTCGGAGAGGTAATGATGCGGTTGACCGTGCCTGGGGTGGAGCGATTAAGCCAAGCCAGCCGGCTCGATTATTCGTTCTCCGGCACGGGCGTCAATGTCAGTTCGCAGCTTGCCCGCTTCGGGCATGAGGCCTATCTGGTCTCGAGGCTGCCGGACAATCCGCTGGGCGAAGCGGCAGAGGCTCACCTGCGCAAGCTTGGCATCGGCACGGCTTATCTTGTCCGCGGAGGGAACTATTTGGGGATGTACTTCTTCGAAAAGGGGTTCGGGGCGCGCCCGGGGAGGGTCACCTATACGGATCGGCTGGGAAGCAGCTTCAATACCGCTCCGGAAGATGCGTATCCGTATGCCGATATCGCGAACGGGATCGACGCCGTTCATCTGTGCGGCATTGCGCTGGCGATGAACGATGGCGTCCGCCGCCATATGAAGGCATTGGCAGCCGCCGTCAAGGCTGCGGGAGGGCTCGTCATCTTCGACTGCAACTACCGCCCGGCGCATTGGGGGGGAGGCGGGCATGGGAAGGCCAAGCCCCATTATGAGGAGATGCTGCAGCTTGCGGATATCGTCATGATGAACGAAAAGGATGCGATGCTGACGCTGAACATGAAGAGCGGGAAGGCCGGACGGCGGGAACAGGCGGAGGAATTGATTCCCCAGGTGGCCGAGCAGTATAATATTTCCGTCATCGCCGGCACCCATCGCACGATTGTGGACAGTCAGACGCATTCGCTGCAGGGCTTTTTGTATAAGCGGGACTCCTTTTATTATTCCGAACCGTTAACGTTCGCGGTGCATGATCGGATTGGCGCGGGGGATGCCTATACGTGCGGCATCCTGCATGGCGAATTCCGCGGCTTCCCGCCGGAACGGACGGTAAGGTTCGCCGCCGCTTCCAGCATGCTTGCGCATACGATCGAAGGCGACACGCCGATGGCGGCCGAGCAGGAAGTGATGCGGGCGATGGATGAGTCCGGGATCGATGTCGAGAGGTAAAGGGAAGCACAGCAAGTAAGGGAAAGGCGGGACGTAGTCTTGAAACGGTCACGGAACAAACGTCCTTTGTATGTACAAGTAAGCAATATTTTGCGCGAGCGCATTTTGCACGGCGTCTATCCGCTCGGCACGAATATTCCGTCAGAGCCTCAGTTGGAAGAAGAATTCCAGGTCAGCAAAATAACGGTGCGCAACGCCATCATTGAACTGGTGCAAGAAGGATATGTAGAGAAGGGCAGCGGGAAAGGCACCAAGGTCATTCGCAATACGTCCTCCTCAAAGCTGTCCAAATGGAAGCGGTTTACGGAAATCTTGGTCGAGGAGGGCCACCGGATTCATAAGCGGGTCGTGAGGGCGGAAGTCATCCGCGCCGAGGAGGGAACCGCTCGTTGCCGCTTGTTCGGGGCGAGCTGCCTGTGCATCGAGCGGGTCTATGATCTGGACGGTTCGCCGTATATCCACTTCACTCATTATTTGTCGCATCAGGCCGGAGCGCTCGATCTGTCGGAACTGGACGGTCAGTCGCTGTATGAATGGCTGGAGGAGCAGGATATCGAACTCGGCCAGTATAAGGACGAGTTCGCCGTGGCGACGGCGCCGCCCGCGGCCAGGGCGGTGCTTGGCGTAGGAGCGGACGTGCCGCTCTTGCGGCGCTCCCGGTATTCTTATGACGTGAACGGCACGCTGATCGAATATAGCGTAGGGTATTACTATACGGCTCTTCATTCTTATGTCGTGAATTACGACGGCTAACAGGGCTTGCGCTGCACGCCTTGGGTGAATGATGGGGCCAGGCAGAAGCCGCTCTTCGTGCTGCCACCGGGCAGCGCGGACGGAGCGGCTTCTGTCTTTTTGCTGTCCGCCTCGGCGTCTGCCTTCTGTTGCTCCAGCGCTTCGTCCGCGCCTCTCGGGAGATGATCAATTGGCCTCCCGATGAACAGTGCAAGAGGTTGTATCTTGGCAGCGCCCTGAATTTGCGATACCGTTAAAGCAGGGACTAAGAACATATCGCGGCGGTTGCGGTCTCATTGATGTAGATCAAGACTGCGCACAGGAGGGACACATCATGGATAAGCAGGTCACGATCGCGAATCCGCTCGGGATTCATTCCAGGCCGGCCGGAGCGTTAATGAGAGAAGCGAAAGCGTTCCCATGCGATATTCGGCTCATTAAAGGCGAGAAGGCGGCGAACGCCAAGAGCATTGTCGGCATTTTGTCATTATCGCTGCAGCAGGGCGATCGGGTGATCGTCGAAGCGAATGGCGAGCAAGAAGCGGAAGCGGTGGAGGTGCTCGCGGCGGTGCTGGGGTCGATATTGGAGGCATGATGGATTCGTGTCCTTAGCAGGCGATAAGGAGTGATGCGGTATCACACTGTCAACGCGTTCTCGCAGCTTGCTTAAGAAGTTGATGTTCGCAAATACGCCGCTCCACATTAAAGAATTGGCCGCCATGTACGAGGTGAGCGAGCGATCGATCAAGTACGATCTGGAATCGATTCGCATGTGGTTGAAGGAGCAGGGGATGCCGCTGCATTCAAGTCCAAGCAAAGGGATATGGCTTGAATGCGGCCATGCGGCGCAGACGGCGCTGCTTCAGAGGCTGGACGAAGCGGGGGAAGGCGTCTTCATTAGCCAGCAGGAGCGGATCGCCTGCCTCATACTTGATTTGCTTCTCTGCAATGAACCCATCCCTATCGGGCGGTTCTGCAAGCGGTACGATGTTACCCGCAATACGATTGTGTCGGATGTGGCGCTGGCAGAGAACCTTCTCTCGGAACACCGGCTTGCGATCGAGCGGACGCGGCGTGGCCTCAAGCTGAAGGCTGGCGAGCAGGAGCGGCGTGCCGTATTGGAAAACGTTATTTATGAGCAACTGGATCAAGCCGATATGCTGCAAATCGTTCAGGGCGTCGCGCTGCGGAAGAAGCCGGACACGTTCGCCGTCTATATGTTGGATCGCTTGCTTGAGTCCGTTGTCGACGTGAATATGCTGTTCTTGCTGGTAGCGAACATCGTGCAGGATATCGAGCGGGAGCTTGGGGCAACGTTGTCTGATCGCGTCATGATCGGGGTTTTTATCCGGCTGTGCATTGCCATTCAGAGATGCCGATCGGCAAGCGGTTCAGGTTACCCGCTGCCGGCGGATTGTGCCGACGCCCCGCAGACCAGACTGATGATTCATTCGATTATTCGAACGAGACTGAAGCCATTGTCGGAACGGTATTCGCTGGCCTTGACGGACGGCGATGTGTGGTTCATCGGCTTGCAAGCGGAAGGGCTCGCTGCTCCCCAAGCCCAAGGGGGACAGCAACAGCCGCTTCCCGATGTGTATATGCTCACGATGGAGCTGATTCGGCATGTGGAGCGAGAGATGCAATTCCCGCTTCAAGACAACCCGGATTTGCTGAATAGTCTGTTCGCACATATGTCGAGCCGCATCTCGAAGCACAGCCTGGGGGTTGTCGACCCGAATCCGCTGACGAAGGATGTGATGTTGAAGTACAAGACGATGTTCCGGCATGTCAAGGCGGCGTGCACGCACGTGCTCCGTGAACATCAGATTTTCCTGACCGATGCGGATATTGCGTTCATTGTGCTGCATTTCCAGACGGCGTATGAGCGCCGGATCGATCAGCACCGGTGGAGAGCGCTGGCCGTGTGCGGCACAGGGAGGGGAACGGCCCAACTGCTCACTACCATTATCGAGAGCGAGTTGAAGCATATCCGGTTCGTCGCCACTTGCTCGGTGATGGATGTCAAGAAGGTGCTGCAGAACATCGAAGTCGATTTGATCATTAGCAACTTGCCTGTACCGGCCGAAGTTCCGGTCGTCGTCGTCCATTCGATTCCGGGAGCCAGGGATTTCGAGGCGATTCGAATGCAGCTTGGCCGGTTGAATCGCGGCGCGGCACGCACGGAGCGCATCGGCGATGCGAATCCTTCGTATGATGCGAGGCTGGAAAGCCGGATTCGCGATGTGATCTATACAGGCTATGAATTGTCGAGAGCCGTCATCGCGCGCTTCAAGCGCTATCTGTCGGAGGAGCGGGAGGAAGGGCTGCGGCTTCACCTTATGTTCATGGTGAACCGCGCCGCATGCGGCCGCTCCTTCGCGGGCAGCAAGGAGCTTCCGATATTGGATGAAGCGCAGCGGGCGATGAAGGAAGAGATCGAACAGATGCTTAGAGAACGAAATGTAAGCGCTTCAGAGGAAGAGATTTTTGCCATTCTCAAATATTTGGAACCGTGTAACGACAACTTGAATGATGGAGAGCGATCAGCAGATGGACAGAGTCGAACGAATTCTTCATGACATTCCTGCCAAGACGAGGGCAGACCAAGATGAATTGGGAGAGCTGCGGCCCATGCTTCACTGCCTGCTGGCAGGCAGTGAAGGGATTGGCTTGCCGCTGACGGATGACCGACTGCTCGTCATTGCCATTCATTTGCTCGGGTTCGCGCGCAGACGGAAGCAAGGAGAGTCACTGCCCGAGCTGGAGGAATCGATGTTGGACGAGGTCACTCCGGAACTGGTACAGCTAAGTCAACGCACGCTGCGAAGTTACGGGGAGCTCGCAGAGCAAGCGATTGATGATGCGGAAGTTTTTTATTTGACGGTTCATTTCGAAGCGGCCAGGAATCAATAAGAAGAGGTGAATACGATGGAGAACAAAGTGAAAGTCGTGATTGGAGATCGTCTGGGGAAAGGACAGCAAGTGGCGAAGGGAGTAGAGGCGGCCGGCGGGGAGGCGATCCTGATCCCGGGCGTCGGGGCGGACATGAAGGTCGGCGACGTGATGCACGCGGAGCAAGCGGACTTCGGCATCTCGTTCTGCGGCAGCGGGGGAGCCGGAGCGGTTACGGCCAATACGAAATATAAGTATCCGATGGAGTTCGGCCTTCGTTCCATTGATGCGGGCGTTACGGCCATTCGGGAAGGCAAGAAGGTGATTGGCTTCGGCTTCATGGATGTGGAGGAACTGGGCCGAAGGCTGACAGAAGCTTATATTCAGCAATATAGGGGGTGAGGCGGCATGTTCGACGTATGGGAGCAGAAGATCGAGATCGAAGGGAAGGGAGATTCCAAGGCCGCAGCATTCCAGCAGGCGCTCTCCGCCATGAAGACGAAGCTCGCGCGGGAAATTCCCGATGTGCTGCTTCAGATTGAGCCGCAAAATGTCGAAGTGCTGTCGGCGAAGGAGACCCGCTATATGGAACGGTTTCTGGGGCTGTTTTTTCCGAGAGTGAGGGCGCGTTACGAGATTCGAGTCCGCATCCATATGAAAATCCGCGCCGTAAAGCTGGACGAAATTGCGTTCGAGCAGCAGACCGAATCTTTGTCCCCGCCCCAGCGCATTCTTCATCTGCGGTAGTACGGTAAGCAGCTTGCAAGCATTACATCCGAGTGGGGAGGATTCCGATGGAAACCGTTACGATTATTGTGGAATCTATCATTATCGGTCTGTTGGTCGGGTATGGCGTTGGGGCTGGCGCGGCGCGCATGTTCCACGCCCCGAAGGTGCAAGGCATGGGAGCGTTCCGCACTTTCGGCGAGTTGAATGCATGCGAAGGCGACCCCGTGGCGCACTTCTCTTTCGGACTCGGCTTTCTGTTCAACGCATGGGCGTCCGTTGTCGGCGCGGGCGGACTGACGCAGGATGTGGATCACCGCATCATTCCGAACTGGTCGGCCGCGCTCCTGATGATTCGCAATAAAAATGTGGAGGATACGCTGCACAATCCGAAGAAAATGGCGTATGCCGGAGCGCTGGTCGGCGCTATCCTCGTGCCTCTGTTGAATTCCACGGCCGCAGCCATTCCGGCATCGCTGCAAGCCGTTGCGACCCAAGTGCTGGTGCCGGCGGCGAATTGGCTTATTAATCCGATTATGCCGATCGTGTTCTGGACGGCGGCAATGGACGCCGGCAAGCGCCCGGGCTTATGGGCGACAGTGCTGGGCGGATTCGCTCACATGATTATGGGCAATGCCGTGCCGGGGCTTGTGCTGGGGATACTGGTCGGCAAAGGCTTGGACGACAGCGGCTGGAACCGCATTACGAAGACGCTTGTCGCGGCGATTGTGCTATTATTCACATTGAGCGCTTTCTTCCGCGGCTTCGATGTTCAACTCCTCCACAGCTTGCATGTGGAGAACATTCCGCAGTGGCTCATTGATCTGCATGCATTTTTCGGATCGGAGGTTCGTTAACATGGAGACGGCAAAACAAGGCTTTTGGTATTCGGAATGGGCGTTCGTCTGGTTTGTCGCCTGCTTGTCTTCCGGTATTTTTGCGGGGACGCATCTCTATTATGTCTATCATGTGGGCGCATTCAATGATATTGCGATTGTGGCGCTGCTGGAGGCGGGCATGAAGGGCGGCAGTTATGGCGCGGCCGCAGCCTTCGGCGCAAGCTTCTTGTTCGCCCGCATTCTCGAGGGCCCGCTCGTTGGGATTTTGGATATCGGCGGCGCGCTGCAGACGGGTCTCGGCATCGGCGTCCCGGCATTGATGCTCGGGGCTGGCATTACCGCTCCGCTAACTTCGTTTCCGCTCGCGCTCGTAACGGGAGCCGGGCTGGGCGCCCTTGTCGGTTCGGTCATTATTATGATCCGCAAATTTACGATTAACGCGGCGAATTCCACCTTCGGCGCGGACGTCATGATGGGAGCAGGCAACGCCGCAGGCCGTTACTTGGGGCCGCTCATCGTCATATCGGCCGTCATGGCCTCGATTCCGGTCGGGATCGGCGCGACGATCGGCGCAGGCATTTTTTATTACTTCAAAAAGCCGATTGCCGGCGGCGCGATTATTGGCGCCATGGTTCTGGGCGCGCTATTCCCCATTGCTGCCGCTTCGTGAAGCCGGTGCATGAAGGCCATGCCTCATTGAACCGGATGTCTCTCCGCTGGGGAGAAGCGGGCAGGATGAGCGCATGAAGAACTTCCGCTCAAATGACGAAGAACCACGTTCTCAAGGCGTGGTTCTTCTCTACTTCCCACCGGGAGATATTTTCACAGAAGAATAATATTTCATGTGTTTCATGCTTGACATCGGATGTTAGATAGGCTATACTAATGATTGTTGAGGCGATGTTAACGACTTTGACAGGAATATTACATAACATGCATATGCGGTCATGGCGGAATTGGCAGACGCGCTAGATTCAGGTTCTAGTGGGGTAACACCCGTGGAGGTTCGAGTCCTCTTGACCGCACCATACTTAGTAACCATTGAACCCTTTGTGATAAGGGTTTTTCTTTATTTTGGGCTGGAACTCATCATTGGGCCAGGGTGGGGGGCCAGCGTTGGTGGAACATAGTCATAGCCCCGGAGCGTTCCGGGGCTTTTGATTCCCTTGCACACGGAATCGGTTATGGGCGCATCCTAAGACCGTGATTGGGACTTGACTTAACGAGGGCTTAATGTATAGGTTTCGCCCAACGCATTTATCCCCGTAAAGGTATCTTTCCACCCGGACTTTTCTACTTGAGCTTTGACCCCTTTTGCAATCTCTTCATAGAATTGAACCTGCTTTTTATTGTATTTCGGATTGTCATGTGGATTGGGAGTGATTTTATACGTGTGACTCCCCGGATTGAATGTGATTCCCCTATTTTTTCCAAAAGATTCTTCGATGTATTTGTACTTTTCGTTGTTGATTGTGATTGTGCCGCTTACCCCTTTAGCTTCTACATTTGCGGCAGAGAATGGGAAGACAAGGGAAACAATAGCAAAAAACAGAGTTAACGACAAGGAAAAAAATCTTTTTTTCATTGTAACATCCTCCTTCAATAATTTATAGTTCATTTACGATAGCGACAGTATACGGTTCTCGCCTTTTCACCTCTCCATCGTTTCTTTTTTGTTGCTATCGTTAGGACTATCAAGAACGTTTTCATTTAACGGAATAAAATTACTTTATCTGTAAATTATTGTATCATTAATTGCATGGAAAAATTCCAATAAATTTAAATTATCTCATTTTCTTCAGTTCTTTAGCCAAGTTTTGGTGCCGTTGATTTCGCCGATGAATAACAAAAGAGCCGCGGGACTTCGTCCTCAACGGCTCTTCTCGAAACGTGCTTCAGCTTTATCTCATTCATATACCATAACCCAATATTTTTCCCCCCCAGCCTCTCTTCTTTCACAACTTTTTTCCATCCTTTTTTTTATAAAACTTCATCGCGTTGTGATTTTTGGATACGCACTTCAAGCGTACGGGGGGATTCATTTGTGCTATGGAGGCATCCAGCAGCAGATGGCCAATACCCCTGCCTAAGAAATCGGGGTGAACAAATAAATTGTGAATAAAGTTACCGGGCAAGTACAAGGAAGCGAACCCAAGGATATGATTATCCTCCTCGGCTAACAGGATATACAGGGTAATCTCTTTCCGTGGCTGCTTGAATATTCACAATTTTCACTCTCGCTTTCTTGATATCCATCTGTAAGCCTGCATATTATACTATACCGTCGTGAAGGGTAAGATGTAGAGTTGCTACAACGATTATCATCAAGACAATGGTTTGGTTTTATGAAAACAAACATTGGGAGAGTGAATAAACTATGGCAGAAGGGATGAAAAAGAAGATTATTCTTGACTGTGATCCGGGACACGATGATGCGATTGCCATTATGCTGGCTGCCAAGGACCCCATTTTTGACTTGCTGGCTATAACGGTTGTGGCGGGAAATCAAACTCTGGAGAAAACGGCCAGGAATGCTGTAGATATCTGCTCCTATCTTGATATCAGTGATGTGCCGATTGCGGCCGGCATGGCTGAGCCAATGATCAGAAAGCAGGTAATAGCCGATGCGATTCATGGTGAAACAGGGTTAGATGGTCCGAGCTTTGGTGAACCCACTCTTGAATTGGATACACGGCATGCGGTAGATCTTATCATTGAGCTGCTTATGAACTCGGATGGGGATATAACATTAGTACCGACCGGTCCGTTAACGAATATCGGAATGGCTATTCGCAGAGAACCGAGAATCGTGCCTAAAATTAAAGAAATCGTATTGATGGGCGGCGCATATCAGCTTGGAAACGTAACCCCGGCGGCAGAGTTTAATATTTATGCGGACCCGGATGCGGCACATGTTGTTGTTACATGCGGCAGACCGATCGTTATGATTGGGCTTGACCTTACCCGCCAAGCGTTGGTTGTAAAAAGCATGATGGACCGCATTGCCAGTCTGAATAATAAAGCCTCTAAGCTTTTCGTTGAAATCATGTCTTGGGTGGGGGAAAGGCAGAAGGAAATATACGGCTGGGAGGGCCCGCCCCTGCATGATCCAACGACATTAATCTACCTGATGGACCCATCCATTATTCAAACCAAACCTATGCATGTGGCGGTTGAACTGAGAAGCGAGGCATGCTATGGGCGAACACTGTGCGATTACTTTGGCATTACGGGGGAAAAACCGAATGCAGAGGTGGCGGTGAAGCTGGATTTCGCAAAATTTGAAGATGCCGTTTACGAGACATTGAAGCTATACTCATAACCTGCAAAGCGCGAATACGATAACTATTGCATATTCCATGTTTACATGACGAGTTATATAGGTTACTATTAACCTATGTTACAAGTAACCTAATGAGGTGGCTTTATGTCAATCAAGTATGCCATACTGGGGCTTCTAAGCTGGAAACCCGCTACAGGATATGAGCTAAAAAAGATTTTTGAAGACTCTTCCGCGATGTATTGGTCCGGTAACAACAATCAGATCTACAAGTCCCTTGTTCAGCTCCTGGATGATGGCTTCGTGACGAACGAGGTTAAGCATCAGGAAAGCTCTCCATCCAAGAAAATTTACAGTATTACGGAGGAAGGGCTGGCGAGATTGAAAGATTGGGTTCTTGAAGAACCGGACGTTCCCGAGCTCAAGAACACGTTCCTTATTCAATTGGCGTGGGCGGACCAACTGAGCGACGAGGAATTGCATGAAATGCTGGATCGATATGAAAGCAGAATCAACATGCAGCTTATATACCAGCAGGAAAAAATGAAACGCGGAGTTAAGGCACCCAACCGAAACAAGCGGGAAACCTTTTTGTGGGATAAAATTGCCGAAAACCAGCTGTCCTTCTATCAGAACGAACTGAAATGGGTGCAAGGAATTCGAAAGGAACTTGATGGCCGAAAACAAATGGAGGAGAGAACGACAATGAACTATAAAATTGTGGAGAACGGAACGAAAAAGTATATCGAATTGATCTCTAGCCCAACCCCGCTAAGCACAGAGCAGGATGCCGTGGATCTGGTTGCGTTGTGCAGAGAACATGCTATCGATTTTCTGATGCTGCATGGGGAGGCGCTGTCGGAGGACTTTTTCAACCTGAGAACCGGCGTAGCGGGAAGAATGATGCAAAAATTTATCAACTACGGTGTAAAAACGGCCGTCGTCATTCCCGATACATCGGTGAATAAAGGCAGGTTCAAGGAAATGGTCACCGAATCCAATCGCAGCAACCAGTTTGGGGTTTTTGAAACGAGAGAAGACGCGGAAAGCTGGCTTATTTAATAAGAATTAACCGAGGGACAGGAGCTTCCGGTCCAGCCGTTCTCACACAAGGAGTTAATTAGCCCATCCAATAGAAAAACACGCTCGCATGAAGGCGGCGTGTTTTTTGCGCTTAGGGCAAGATCGCGAAGGAACGCACCGGAAATCCGGAGGCTTTCTCCGGTTTGGGCACAATATTAAAAATGATGGCGCCTGTGGCCGGCACTTTATCCAGATTCTTCATGAGCTCGACTTGGTAGGCGTCTTGTTCGAGCACGTAATACTCGGCTAACAGGGCACCATTCTTTTGATAGTCAATGCTCGCGTCGGTATCGAACGTTTCATGACCGATTGCTTTGATTTTTCTTTCCTGGAATAAAAATTGAAGCGCGGTCAGCGACCAGCCCGGTGCATGGTTGTTGCCATCCGCATCTTTGTTATTGAAGGCGTCTTTATCCGGCCAGCGCTTGCTCCAATCGGTTCGCAGCGCCACGAAGGAGCCTGCCTAGATGGTGCCGTGCTCCGCTTCAAATAGAAAAATGTCTTCTACGCTGAGCGCATAGTCATGGTTCGCTTCCGCTTCTTTGGATTTGTTGATAACGACCAGAGGCAGGACCAACTCCTTCAAATCCAGCTCATCCAAATAACGCGTATTCCGCACAAAATGAATGGGAGCATCCAAATGCGTTCCGTACTGTCCGGCGAAGGTAAAGCTCTGCGCAAAAAATCCGTCATCATGGTTAAATAAGGTCGTGAACCGGGCATCGGCAAAAGCGGAAAAATGAGGCGAGTCCGGACCGAACGTATGCGTCAGATCGACCCATTCCTTTTCCTTTAATCGTTGCAACGCTTGAATTAATTCGTTTGCCATCTGACCACCTCATCTTATTTACTTATGAGTCCCTTGCACTGAACCTAGCTGCTCCTTCTTGCTATGTCCTTTTCTTGTTGTTTTATATAATACTTTTGCAGCTCAAGTATGTAAATATCAAGCTGTTGGCTAATTTGAACGACTTCGTCATCCGTAAGTTTCCCTTTTTGACTGGCAATGTGGATTAATTTTTGTTTAAGTTCTTTGACTTTGGCCAACAGTGCATCATTTAAATTTTCTAATTTGTTTATGCATTCCTTTTCATTGTCAGTATCATTCACCTTATAGAAGTACCATGCACTTTCTAGCAGATCTGATACTCCTTTTTGAATGTCGCCAACTGTAATGAAATATTCGGCTCGATGAAAATAATACTCGGCTAGCCGGGAGATGAGGTAAGGATTATTCGTGCTGATGGATTGGGGACATATTGGGTAGGCAAGCACTTGTTCTGCTTCATCTAACCGATTGTCCCACAAATAGATTTGCATTAACTGATTGATTGCCGGAAGAGCGGCATCTCGGCTGCATGTTTTTAGAAAGGATGTAAGCATTGCCACAGCGGCATCGGTGTTCCCTTTTTTTGCACTGAGCAATGCTCCCATTAGCACTGAGTTCGTCTTGATGTGAGGGTAATCATATTGCGTATATAGGCGTAAGTAATATTCCGATTTTTCGTAGTCCTCATTATAGAAATAAGAGTCAGCCAAGATGCCAAGCGCATTTACGTAATATAAATTGTCTGGCGCTGCTTCCCGAAGAACTTGGAGGCCGAGCTCAATGCTTTGCTGGTACAGAAATAAATTGAACGCGTGAATCGCCAATTTGTAATACAAAGTGACTCTGTCTTCGCTGGTTAAAAATTGGGCGTACTGAACGATATGCTTGCCGCTCTCGTAAACGGATCTGAGCCTGGTGAAATCGTCCCGTTCGATAAGATATACCTGAAATAACCCCCTAGCTAGAAAAGGCATAATGCCGTGATCGCGAGAGTAGTCAACAATGAGTTGGTATAGGGCGAATTGAATCTCCTTATTTTCAACGTGGCCCGCGAAGTCATAAAGCCGTTCCACCAAGGCGTGACTATCATCACTGGGGGATTCTAAAAAAAATTCTGCCAACTTTAGTTACCAGCTCGGCAGTGCCCGAATGCTGAATCACATCCTGCAACACGAAGAGAAGGGTGTCTGCCCTTTTGTCCACGGTGATGTGCAGTTCGAGCCAAGTTTCTAGCGGGATCTGCAGTATGTCTGCAAGCGGACGGATGGTTTTATACTCCGGTCTTTTCACGTCACCGTTCTCAATTTTGGATAGGGTTTCTTTATGTATGCCAGTCAACTCTGACAATTGCGATAATGTCATGCCTCTATTGCGTCTGTAGCATTGTATTAACTTCCCAATGGACAGTAGTTGTGCCATCCGTTAAGCACCTTCTCCCCAAATTCAATGATATGACCCATGACTGATTTTATGGTTTTAGGACAAGCTATCCCATCGTTGCAACGCTTGGATTAATTCGTTTGCCATCTGACCACTTCACAAGTTGTATACTTACCAACCCTTTCCCTGAACCTAGCTGCTCCTTCTAGCTACGACTTTTTCTTGTTGTGTTATATAATACTTTTGCAGCTCAAGTATGTAAATATCTAGCTGTTGGCTAACTTGAACGACTTCGTCGTCTGTAAATTTCCCTTTTTGATTGGCAACGTGGATCAATTTTTGTCGAAGTCCGTTAATTTTATGGAGAATATCATCACTGTACACAATAGTTCGTCACCTCACATCAGCTTGGATAATGGGGCGCTTTCTTAACTATGAGTATACAATGTGTCGAACGAATCCCAATAAATACAATTACAGGAAACAAGAAGAAACGAAAAAGAGTACCCATCAGGTACTCTTACCAGGGATGATAGCCGGAATCATTGCTCATTGCTGCGATCGCAGTCACACCGGTGATAATAGAGTATACAAGACCGTTACTTAGTAACTTTGTGATGAAACGCTTCACATGAACCCCTCCAATTTTCTGTGAAAATCCAAACGCACTCATGAACGATTATCGTCTTTAAAAAGATGCAGTTTTCTGAGAAATGACCATAAGATGCCCGGTCCACCTTCTTTGAAGGGGCCTTGTTTAAAATCGCTATGTTTCGTCAATGCTGTAAGGTTAGTTGATCTGCATGAGTGGTGCTTGTGGTCCACCTTCGATGTAAATTTGTTTGTTCTTCAGCATGTGGTAAGCAATGATAAGTATCTTACGTGAAATGGCAATGCAAGCTTTTTTCTTTCCTCGTCGTGAAGCAATCTTCCAGAACTTTGTTGCCAAGACCGTGTTTCGTGAGCGAGCGATTGCCCAAGACGCTTCGCATAGTGTCACTTTTGCATGAGGATTGCCTTTTACGCTTTTTGTACTTTTTTTTTGCCTGCACTCTCGTGGTTGCCGGGTGCTACGCCAGCCCAAGAGGCAAGGTGATCTGCGGATGGAAATTGCTCCATATTGGCCCCGATTTCTGCAAGGAGTGCTGCAGCTGTTCGTTCGCTAACACCTGGAATGGTCTGAAGCAGTTCGTACTCCGTCCGATAGGGCTCCAAGTGATCGTTAATTTCGGCTTCCAACCGAGCAATGGACTTCTCTAAGTATTCGATATGCTCCCAACAATCTTTAATCAATCGAATTTGATGCGGGGTCATCGTGCCAAAAAGAGAGTCAGTAACTTCACTTTTTTTGTTCTTGATCGAACCCTTGACGCTCGCTTCAACATCTTCCGCGTCAACGTAACCTTTTTCGATTAAGCGTTGCAGCAAACTGCGCCCGGATACACCGAATACGTCTGAGATGACACTGCCTAGCTTGACGTTACCTGCTTCAAGATACTTCTGGATTCGGTTTTTCTCCGCTGTTAGGGATCCGATTCGTTTTTTTCGAAGTCGGCAGAGGTCCCGTAGCTCCCTTAAGTCCTCGGATGGCACAAAGCTGGGCTCAATTAGACCGACTCGAAGCAGCTTCGCGATCCATTCGGCATCACAAACATCCGTCTTGCGGCCAGGAACATTCTTAATGCGCTGCGCATTCGCCAGTACGACGGTGAAGTAGCCTTCAAGTATGTTGTAGACAGGTTTCCAGTAGATTCCCGTGCTCTCCATTGCGATGTGTGTAACGCCTTGGGACTCCAGGTACTTAAGCAGTTCGAAAAGATGTTTGGTCATCGTTCCAAAGCTTCGGATCTCGCTGTGGGCCTCCCCCGCAGCATCTGTGGTCATCACACAAACGACGATTGTCTCTTGGTGAACGTCCATTCCAGCACAGCGTTCAAGCAATACTTCCATCTTGGCTTCCCTCCATAACTGAAATGCATGACGGCGGATGAATTCGAGCTTGAGCATTTTTCTGTTCGCGGTTCTCTGATTGGGCATACAGAGCCAGCACAGGTTTGTACACAGAACTCATCCTCAACAGTTTATTTGTCGGGGTTACACCACCATTAAAAAGAACGTGTTTCGCGTCATGTAGTAGCAGTATGGGAAATAGGTCCGACCACTAAACCCTCGCTATTTTCATGCTAGGTTTGCGAACGAGAGTTCATGAATGTTTATTTTCTTTAGCTCCACTGCGTACATAATACTTACTCAGTTTTTCCAATGTAGGGATGGTCATCGGAGCGTTTTTCTGCAGATGGCAGCGTACGATCTGGTTGATGCATTCTTTTTCCATATCCGTATCATTAATTCTCGAGAAATGCATCGCGCTTTCCAGGAAATTGGATATGCTACAGTGAAAGTCGCCAGTGGCAGCGAAATACTCCGCTCGATGAAAAAAATATTCGGCCAACTGCGAGATGATATTGGGGTTGTTCGTGCTGATGGATTGCGGACGGATTGGGTAAGCAAGCAATCGTTTGGCTTCATTTAAACAGTTGTTCGGCAAATAGATTTTCATTAATTGATTGATTGCCGGAAGGGCATCATCCTGATTGCACGTTTCCAGAAAGGATGTAAGCTGTGCAACAGCAGTAGCGGTGTTGCCCTTTTTCGCGTTGAGCAAAGCTGCCATTAGCATCGAATTAGACTTGATGTGAGGGTAGTCATATTGAATATAGAGGCGTGAGTAATACTCCGACTTTTTGTAGTCCTCAATGCGAAAATAAGAGTCACGCAATATACCGAGCGCATTGATGTAATACCAGTTGTCCGGCGCTGCTTCCCGAAGAACTTGGAGGCCGAGCTCAATGCTTTGCCGGTACAGAAATAAATTGAACGCGTGAATCGCCAATTTGTAATACAAAGTGACTCTGTCTTCGCTGGTTAAAAATTGGGCGTACTGAACGATATGCTTGCCGCTCTCGTAAACGGATCTGAGCCTGGTGAAGTCGTCCCGTTCGATAAGATACACCTGCAGTAATCCCCTGGCCAGAAAGGGCATGATGCCGTGATCGCGAGAATAGTCCACAATGAGTTGATACAGGGCGAATTGAATCTCCTTATTTTCCACGTTGCCCGCGAAGTCATAAAGCCGTTCCACCAAGGCGTGACTATCGTCACTGGGAGATTCTAAAAATTTTCTGCCTACTTTGGTTACCAGATCGGCAGTGCCCGAATGCTGAATCACGTCCTGCAACACGAAGAGAAGGGTGTCTGCCCTTTTGTCCACGGTGATGTGCAGTTCGACCAACGTCTCTAGCGGGATCTGCAATGTGTCTGCAAGCGGACGGATGGTCTTATATTCTGGTCTTTTCACGTCACCGTTTTCAATTTTGGAGATGGTCCCTTTATGTATGCCAGTCAGCTCTGACAATTGCGCTAATGTCATGCCTTTATTGTATCTGTGACATTGTATTAATTCACCAATGGACAATATTTGTGCCATCCGATAAGCACCTTCTCCCCATATTCAATGATATATCACCTATAATTTACCATCCATCTCTTGTTTTGTAAACATGACATGACAAAATAACTATTTAATGTAAACCATTCTACAATGAGGACAGTTGGTGGATGGAAGACTGGTGACGAATGAGAGCTGAGCCGCTGTGAATCCCGCCAAAAAAGGCTGCCCTTCGTCATTTTTTTCTGACTTGTGGGACAGCCCTGGAGCTCCATATGCAATTATGCTTTGAAAATCTGATCGATCCGCTCGATCTCCTCCGGAGTCAGCCGAACAGATAAGGTCTTCAGGTTGTTCAGCACCTGATCCGGCCGCTTGGCGCCCGGAATGAGTGCGTCGATAGCGTCCCGCGTCAAATACCAGGCCAGCACGACATGGGCCACTTCGGCCTGCTTCGCTTCCGCTATCTGCCGGACTTGCTCGACTTTCTCCAGATTCGCGGCGAACGCCTCGCCCTGGAACATCGGGCTGTTGGCGCGTCCGTCCGTGAACTGCGAATCCTTCGTATATTTGCCGCCCAGCAAGCCTGACGCCAGAGGGAAATAAGGGATGAACGAAATGCCGTTCTCCGCCGCATAAGGAAGAAGATCGCGCTCTTTGTCGCGCTTGATCAGATTGTATTCGTCCTGGATGACATCGACATAGCCGTCTTTGTTCGCTTCCCGCAATTGCTCGATGGTGAAGTTGGATACGCCGATGGCCCGAATTTTCCCCTCGTCCTTCAGCTTCTTCAGCGTGCCGACGGCCTCGTCCTTCGGCGTCTGTTCGTCCGGAAAGTGAATGTAGAACAAGTCGATGTAGTCGGTCTGAAGACGCCGCAGGCTGTTCTCTACGGCGGCGGTCAGGAAGGCGGGGGAGTTGTCGATCTCCACCTTGCCGTCCACGAACTTGTGCGCCCCTTTGGTGGCGATCACGATATCCGAACGGTTGCCCCTGTCCTTGATCACTTCGCCGATAAGCTGCTCGGAGCGCTCCGGTCCGTAGAAGAACGCCGTGTCCACAAAGTCGATGCCCTGATCGAAGGCCGTACGGACGACCTCCTTGCCTGTCTCGTCGTTCAAGCTCGGGTGAATGTTATGTCCCCCGACCGCGTTCGCGCCAAGCCCAATCGGATTAACCCATAAGTCCGTCTTGCCGATGCGTGTCTTCTGCGTCATTCTCCTTCACTCCTTTGTTCAATATGCCTACAGTATAGCAGTTGCGGATCGCCGCTGGCAAACGAAGGAAAAACCTATCCATGCATCATTTTTCCAAGTTCGCCATACTTGCGCCCTGTTCGCGAGCTCCCAATGATGCGAAGATAGTAACCAAGAGGCCGAGCGGGCAGCAGCTCGAACGGCGCTCCCATCTTCCGGCTATTGCTAACCTTCCTTCTACTTTCTTTACCCTGGCTTAGGGTAGCAGCTTTCCGGAAGATACCAGACTGCGTTCGTCAGGCTATCGTCTTTCTTCCTTCTACAATAACTTGGGTGTTACTAGAGGGGCGGCTTTCCTGACGATGCAGTTCCATCGAAAAGGGGTATGACCTGATGCAGAACAAGATTTATTTGCGCAGAAGCCGAAAAGTAATCGTGGTACCGGAACAATCCAAGCTTCCGGACACGCAGTTGGCGACGGCAATGAAAAATATAGCGGCACTCGGCTTCACCTGTTCCCCCGCGCTGCTTGCGGCTCTTCGCACGCTATCGGAGGTTTCGTTTTTGAGATGGTACAAAGCCTTGATCCATAGCTTGAAAAAGCTCGTGGGCGCGCATGTTGCCTATCGGCCGATGTATCCGAATTTCCCGGAGCAAGTCATGGAAGCAAGTGATGCCGAGTTATATTTAAATGCATGGTATCACTACGTGACGAATGAAGTGCCGGAGATGGAGCCGATCACCCGGGAAATTTTTCGGGGCAAGACAAAGCTGGAGATTATCGAGCTCGGCAGCGAGGAGCACTTCCGCCAGCTCATGCGTGAGCTGATGCAGGCGAATACGTCCATCTCGGACACGGACAAACAGGAACTGGCCTGGGTCATGGAGCATGACCAGGACATTGACGCATTATTGCCGGATGCGATCCCGCATAAGGAGCAGGTCGGCTTTATCGTTGCTGCCTTGCTGCGCAGCGGCAAGGCGGACGTGACTCGCATTCAACGCTATGTGCGGACGTCGACAGATGTGCTGCGTCTGGCCGTGGCCTGGTCGGACGGCGATGTCAGCCTGGCGGCGAGCACGCCCTTCCGCAAGTTCACGCGGGGAGAGCGGCTGCTGCTGCTTGGCTTGCTGGAGCAATGCCCGCATCCGGCCGAAGATATGCTGCGCTACCGCGACCGCTGGGTGCGTCTGGGCGAGATCTTGCATCCTTCGGAATATAAGAGCCGTTATCCGCGCAGCCAGGAAGCGTTCGATGTACTGCGCAACAACCGGCCTTATGCGACCTTTGGCCATCGTGTTGACGAGGCCCGGCGCTATTTCGATACCGATCAGGCCGTGGAGCAGCTATTGGAGCGGCCAGGTGAGTTTGCCCGGCGCTTGGATCATCTGCTTCGTCTGGAAGGAGCGGAGGCGGGCTGGATTGCCTCGTTTTTTGCATCGGTAGCGGATCGGGTGGCGACGCCGGTCTTGCTGCAGGTGATGACGCATTTCAAGTATCGCCAGTATGCCAATGAACTGCGGCTGTTTTTCCCAAAAGGCAATGTGGCCAAAGCGTTCTCTTCGCCAGATACGCGGCCTCCCGTCGCGCCGGACGCATGCGCTGCCGTAGCGGAGGTATGCGAACAGACATTGCTCGCCCGCTTCGCCAAGCTGTCTGCTCTCGGGAATGTCTATCTTGATCCGCAATTGCAGAACTATATTGTGCCTTTCTCCCAGCGTTCCGCCAGCAAGTCCTTGCGTACGCTCGTGCGTGGCAGCAAGCTGGCCATGCCGGCAGGGGAGACGATTCGCTTTTTCCTGTGGTGGAAAAGAAGGGGTGATCGACGGAAAGGCGACAGGCCGCACCGATATCGATCTCTCTGCCGTCTTGTATGATGACGCCTGGAACTACAAGGAGCATATCTCTTATACGAATTTGAGGTCCGCGCGCTATAAGGCGGCCCATATCGTATCGGCACCGCATGGCGCCTGCGAGTTCATCGATATCGACATTCCCTCTGTCCTCCAGTACGGCGGACGCTATATTGTGGCCTCGCTGCATTCCTTCACGGGGCAAGTGTATAGCGAGCTGCCGGAATGCTTCGCTGGCTGGATGATGCGTCAGCATCCGAATTCGGGGGAAGTATTCGAGCCGGCGACCGTCGTTGATCGCCTTGATTTGATGGCCAAACGCAGATAGCCATTCCGGCCATACTGGATTTGGCGGAGCGCACCGTCATTTGGTGCGATCTGGGTTTGACCCGCAACCCTCAATTCTATAACAATGTGGAAGGACATCAGACGGGAATGGTCGCCATGGGTAAGGCGATGACCACGGTAGCCAAGCCGAATCTGTATGAGTTGTTCCGGCTGCATGCGCTGGCGCGCGGATAGCTTGTTGAGCGGGAAGAGGAGGCGCAGACCGTATTTTCGGTCCAGCGTGGAATCACCCCATTTGATATGGAGGAGATTATGGGATCGTTCCTGGCTTCGTAGGGTACGGGAGTTCGGTAGGATATCGTTGAGTGGGGAACGGAGACAGGTAGGGGCCGTTCCTCTCCTTTTTATTACTTATCTTTTTCTGAAAGTCCAGTTTCCTGATTTGGATGTTGTGTGTCCACATAATTTAAAAATAGTTGCTTGTGATATACTGAAAAAGACATAAACTCGTGGCATGAGCAAACGAGGGAGTATTGATATAGTGAACTACTCACCACTTAGACCAACGCCTTGAAGTGGGAGCTTCTCAACACCATGACGAAAGCAATCCTATCGTCTCCTTGAGCGTTACTTCGGGTTGTTCCAACCCTAGATGCCCGACGTTTCGGAGTTCTTTTCTTACCTTGGATATTTTACGCATGGAAGGATAAGCTTGGTTTTCGCCTTTGATTTTCTCCATGCAACCCCATATATCCAGTTATCAAAGAACAACATAGGTTGATTTTACCAGAATGTCGGACAAATGAACAGGCCAAAGCCTGTCCTCGTCCGAAGTCGATTCACCCCCCACTTAAAACTAAACGCTGTAAGGTTTTTGAAGTGAGGGACTTCTCGACTGAACAGGTGCGAATGTGAAACTCACATGAACTGCCAGGGGGATTCGCACCAATAAAAATATTATACAATTAAATTGGTGGAAGCTAATTGGTTGAAGCTTATTTCGATCTAATTTGCTCAGTTCCTATGAATTTCGTATAAAAATGGTTATTTTATTATATCTTGTATTGTTTTTTCGCTGTCGCATCCTACGCGGATGCGTGGATTGAAATAAGCCTCACGCTTCACTGCTCTTTATGTATTAGAATTCGATTTTGAGGCTCTCTCCGTTGACATATACGCCCTCAGAACGGGTAATCGGCAGCTTATGTTCAGCGGTGAAGCCGATCGTTTCGCCATCTCGTAAAGTGACGTCCTGTTCTACGACATAACCGGAAATATCAATCAGGAAGTTGCGCAGCTCGGCAGGGGTTGCCTGACTGTCCAGCACTTCGATTTCGTCCTTGCCGAAGTGCTCCAGCCCGACCGTATATCCGCTCACCCCTGTTTCCGTTCGACAAGGCCAAAATAAACCAGATTTAGCAAAGGAAATTCGTCATCAGACTTCATCATCTCCGCCGTTGGGCTGTCATTACATCCTCTCCTTACCATAATATTGTAACGTGTCGGTGTCATCTTTCATAGTAAGCAGATTTGCGGACTTCGACCATCAGGATTTTGATTTTTACTCAGGTAGGTGCACTCAAGTGCCGGTGGAACAAAAAAGAGCCGTTTCGAAATGAAACGGCCGGAATATGAATCACTTAGACTTAGATTTTTCCTGTAACTGTGCAATAATGTCGAGGGAAAAACCTGTGACTCTGGCGATCAATTCAGGATCCAGATTTTCGGCAATCATTTGCAGGACAACTTCTTCTTTTGCTTCCCGCTTGCCTTCTTGTTTTCCTTCTCGCATACCTTCTCGTATACCTTCTCGTATACCTTCTCGTATACCTTCTCTTCGTCCTTCGCGTCTTCCCTCGCGCTTAATGGCATCCAAGGTTTTTTCAAGCCCCATAACCGATACGCCTCCTTTTTCGTTCTGGATAAGCTCGCGCAAATGCGGTTCATTTTCCGGCAATTTCTGACTTAAAATATTCGCCATCCAGGAGACTAATTTCTGCTGGCTATCCTCCGGCAATTGCTGTATGGTTTGCATCAGTTTGCCGAGCCGATCCAGCAATTCCGCCTGATCCTCCGTCTGATCGAGCAAAAAGACAGAACCAATCGTATTGGAAAGAGCCAACAACTCTTCTTCCGTATACCGAGCAACATCAATAAGCACATATTCAAAATTAAGAAGTTCCGAACCGAACATTGTCTCATTGGCTAACAGGTGGCGAAATTGGCGGCTGGCGGTCCAGCGTCTCTTCCCATTGTACAGCACAATCGGCACAATGGGAGGCAACCGGAATGCTTTCGGCTTGCCCTTTGTTTTTTCCTGGTCTTTCATAAGATAACGCCAGATCTCCACCTGATAAAGCAGAAGACGGTATGGCATCAGGAAGTCCACTGTGGACTGCATTTCCAGCAACAGATAAAACACGACATCTTGTCCATTCAGCTTCACCCGGTACACCAAATCGGCTTCCTTCCGCTTGAAGTCTTGCAGGACAAATGAATGGGGGATTTCTTGCACGTTCGTTTCATCGATGCGCTCCACCCATTCTTTTTGAACAAAGGAGCGAAGCAACTCGACAAAGAGTTTTTTACTGGACAACAGGAAGCGATATGACGTATCGTGGCGGTGATGTACCGTGTTGTGTTCATCAGTTTCCGTCCCCATACAAGCCTCTCCTTCCTACCATCTTTTCCTTTATTATACCTGATTATAAGCGGTGGGGAACAGGGGGAATAGACGAGTCTATGCTGTCATACCTATTCCACTGGAGTTTCTGACTTGGTGGATTCATTTTTCGATAACGCGAATTTTGCGTGAGTTAGTCTGAAATTATCCATCATTTAGATCCTCCTGTGGTATACTGAAAAAAGGAGTTTAGAACCTGTTTGAAATGGAATAAAAATAAACGAAAAATCGGTGCGAATGTGAAGTGCACATGAAATCCCTGGGGGATTCGCACCATATTTATTGAAATGTTATCCAATTCAGTTTGTGAAAGTTAATTAGTTTAAAGCTATTTCTAGCAAAAAACTCTTATTTACTCCGAAATTTTAGCAAAAAACTAATTGCATTGTTATATTTTATGTAATTTTTCGCTGTCGCATCCTACGCGGATGCGTGGATTGAAATGATACGTTATATGAAGCGCTGGAACATCTGTATGGTCGCATCCTACGCGGATGCGTGGATTGAAATCGAATATGTATTTTTCTCTATTATACACCTGCCGTCGCATCCTACGCGGATGCGTGGATTGAAATTTCTGGTGCCGTCATTAGCACGGTGGATGACCTGGTCGCATCCTACGCGGATGCGTGGATTGAAATCGTCCAGGAGACCCCCAGGAAGAGCGGACACCGAGTCGCATCCTACGCGGATGCGTGGATTGAAATTCAGGTTGATCCAAAGGTTGATCCGGGATCAAAAGTCGCATCCTACGCGGATGCGTGGATTGAAATACATTGGCGGCAGCCGCGGCCGCGGCCACCCATGGTCGCATCCTACGCGGATGCGTGGATTGAAATAATTCCCTACCTCCCCCCGATCATGTCCATTCCGTCGCATCCTACGCGGATGCGTGGATTGAAATTGGGAATTTTGCGCGGGAGCTCCCCGACCGATAGGTCGCATCCTACGCGGATGCGTGGATTGAAATGTAAAAGGTAGGGAAGGTAGGGGGAGTGTTTATGTCGTCGCATCCTACGCGGATGCGTGGATTGAAATCCGGCTTCCCCGCCGATCGGTTCACTCCGGAACGGTCGCATCCTACGCGGATGCGTGGATTGAAATTTCTGGCAGTATCGGTCACTATCGGACTTGTTGCGTCGCATCCTACGCGGATGCGTGGATTGAAATATCCTCACCAGCTTCAGGCGGGACAGTCTCAGGCGTCGCATCCTACGCGGATGCGTGGATTGAAATAGGATAAGCAAAGAGAGCTACTAGATCACCGCACGTCGCATCCTACGCGGATGCGTGGATTGAAATACCTGCACGCGGAAATGCTCACCATTGCGCGGGTGTCGCATCCTACGCGGATGCGTGGATTGAAATAGTTCGAAACCATAGCCTGCCCGAGTAACCTCATTGTCGCATCCTACGCGGATGCGTGGATTGAAATTTTGATAGCTTTTCGATTCTCCATTATTTCTACCCTGTCGCATCCTACGCGGATGCGTGGATTGAAATCGTCTTTTGACGTTGGCGGCGTTGTTCCAGGGCCGACGTCGCATCCTACGCGGATGCGTGGATTGAAATTTCGCGCGTGTTGTCGATCTGCTCTTTTAGCTCCGTCGCATCCTACGCGGATGCGTGCATACATAGGTTTCTCCTGACCGGTCTTGCGGTAATTTCAAAATCGGTTCCGCGATACGCTACAAAAGCAAATCTCTATTACAAACCCAATTGTGCTCCCCGTCAGCGATGCAGGCGGGGAACTTTTTGTTTCAAAAATGGTTGAGATCTATGTTATATAATAAACATTCATGAACTCTCGTTCGCAAACCTAGCATGAAAATAGCGAGGGTTTAGTGGTCGGACCTATTTCCCATACTGCTACTACATGACGCGAAACACGTTCTTTTTAATGGTGGTGTAACCCCGACAAATAAACTGTTGAGGATGAGTTCTGTGTACAAACCTGTGCTGGCTCTGTATGCCCAATCAGAGAACCGCGAACAGAAAAATGCTCAAGCTCGAATTCATCCGCCGTCATGCATTTCAGTTATGGAGGGAAGCCAAGATGGAAGTATTGCTTGAACGCTGTGCTGGAATGGACGTTCACCAAGAGACAATCGTCGTTTGTGTGATGACCACAGATGCTGCGGGGGAGGCCCACAGCGAGATCCGAAGCTTTGGAACGATGACCAAACATCTTTTCGAACTGCTTAAGTACCTGGAGTCCCAAGGCGTTACACACATCGCAATGGAGAGCACGGAAATCTACTGGAAACCTGTCTACAACATACTTGAAGGCTACTTCACCGTCGTACTGGCGAATGCGCAGCGCATTAAGAATGTTCCTGGCCGCAAGACGGATGTTTGTGATGCCGAATGGATCGCGAAGCTGCTTCGAGTCGGTCTAATTGAGCCCAGCTTTGTGCCATCCGAGGACTTAAGGGAGCTACGGGACCTCTGCCGACTTCGAAAAAAACGAATCGGCTCCCTAACAGCGGAGAAAAACCGAATCCAGAAGTATCTTGAAGCAGGTAACGTCAAGCTAGGCAGTGTCATCTCAGACGTATTCGGTGTATCCGGGCGCAGTTTGCTGCAACGCTTAATCGAAAAAGGTTACGTTGACGCGGAAGATGTTGAAGCGAGCGTCAAGGGTTCGATCAAGAACAAAAAAAGTGAAGTTACTGACTCTCTTTTTGGCACGATGACCCCGCATCAAATTCGATTGATTAAAGATTGTTGGGAGCATATCGAATACTTAGAGAAGTCCATTGCTCGGTTGGAAGCCGAAATTAACGATCACTTGGAGCCCTATCGGACGGAGTACGAACTGCTTCAGACCATTCCAGGTGTTAGCGAACGAACAGCTGCAGCACTCCTTGCAGAAATCGGGGCCAATATGGAGCAATTTCCATCCGCAGATCACCTTGCCTCTTGGGCTGGCGTAGCACCCGGCAACCACGAGAGTGCAGGCAAAAAAAAAGTACAAAAAGCGTAAAAGGCAATCCTCATGCAAAAGTGACACTATGCGAAGCGTCTTGGGCAATCGCTCGCTCACGAAACACGGTCTTGGCAACAAAGTTCTGGAAGATTGCTTCACGACGAGGAAAGAAAAAAGCTTGCATTGCCATTTCACGTAAGATACTTATCATTGCTTACCACATGCTGAAGAACAAACAAATTTACATCGAAGGTGGACCACAAGCACCACTCATGCAGATCAACTAACCTTACAGCATTGACGAAACATAGCGATTTTAAACAAGGCCCCTTCAAAGAAGGTGGACCGGGCATCTTATGGTCATTTCTCAGAAAACTGCAGCTTTTTAAAGACGATAATCGTTCATGAGTGCGTTTGGATTTTCACAGAAAAAAAGTCCTAAGGCATATTGAACATCAGCTTAGAAAACAGGATGAAAGTAATGCCAATTCATAAAAATAGAGGATTTTTTACATAAAAATTGGTAGATCTTGTTCGCGGTATGTCCACATACACAGGCTGATTCATCAATGTGTAAATATCGAGGTGCCGGAATGGGGCTTGGCCATCAGCCAGAGGTTGCGCCATCTCATGGGCGGGGATATAGAGGCCGAAATCGAATCGGGGGCAAGCAGGTATGGATGGCATGCCTGCTGCAAGGGCATGAGAAAAGGGAGATGCGAATGAATAGTGGGATGAGGCAGAAGAGTACACAAATGCTGGAGGAGAAAGCGGTGCTGGCCGCATTGGAGCAGTCGGTCGCCATGATCGAGTTTAACATCGAGGGTGAAGTGCTTTGGGCGAACCATCTGTTTGCCCAGACGATGGGGTATACGGCGTCAGAACTTGCCGGAAAACATCACCGGATGTTTTGCACGAAACAGTTTGCCGGCAGTTCGGAGTATGAGACGTTTTGGGACAATTTGCGGAACGGTATAAAATGTCAACAGAAAATCGCCCGGGTAGCGAAGAAGGGGGACCTGGTATGGCTGGAAGCAACGTATATGCCGGTCCTTGACGATAAGGGCTGCACAGTGGCCGTCTTGAAGGTGGCGACCGACATCACGCCAAGGGAAAACGCCGCCTCCCGAATGAAGGACGAGCTGCGGCTGATGGCGGAAGATTTGTTGAAGCGGACGGAAGAAGGCGTGGAGCGCAACCAGCAGGTTGAGGCAGCCATTCAGCAAGCGGTGACGGACAGCGAAGAAAACTTAACCCTCCTGCGGCAATTGGAAGATGAGTATAAATCCATCAAAGGAATTGTTCAAATGATCCGGGATTTTGCCTCGCAAACCCACCTGCTCGGCCTGAACGCGGCGATTGAGGCGGCCCATGCCGGGGAGCATGGCCTCGGGTTTCAGGTGGTGGCCGCCGAGGTACGGAAGCTGGCGGAGCACGTCCAACAGGCAGCCAAAGATGTTCAAGCCGCCATCGAGAGAATCGCCGATAAGGTAGGGCAGGTCGGCGGGGGGACGAAAAACTCCCGGAACGGAATCGTCGAATGTCAGCATCAAATTAAGCAAGCTACCGAGGAATTTGCCAAAATCGGCAAAGCAGCGGGGAATCTGGATGCGCAGGCGAAAACCCTGAGCGAAATGATGTAACGAAGGCTGGATATTCCTATCGGAAAGATTTCATAAAGAGCGTTTGAGCCCGTCAGCAGGCTTGAAACGCTCTTTTTGTTGTCCGGAAAACCGGCGTGCAGTGAGTTCCGTCACAGGCGGCGCAATATCAACCAAGCTATGATTCATCTAAGAGATTCACGCAATTCAAGTGAAAAAAATTGAACCTGATAAAAATTGAATAGAAAACTGAGCGGAGATCAGGGAAAGAGGTGCGATTCCTCTACAGGCCCTAGCTACTGTGAAGCGGACGAAATCCCATTCATGTCACTGGAATTATTTCTGGGAAGGCGGGAAAGTAGAATGATGTCAAGTCAGGAGACCTCCTCTGTTCAGCCTTGCAGCAACTTCTAAGGGAACAGTTGTCTATTGCAGAGAACCCAGGCACCAGTGTGTTCATTTGACGAATACACTTGGATACGGCCTTTTCTTCGTATGGACACGGGACCCTTCAGGTTTCGTGTTTTTTTGTTCCCTTTTAGAGGTTGTATTGAAATCCACGAAAAGGAGAGGGAAAGATGGATTACATCAAAAACCCCAAGCGGATTGAAGAAAAAAGCTTTGAAATCATACAGGACATCATTGCGGAAACAAGACCGGACTATACGTTCCGCAATCGGGAAGAGGAGCTGGTCATCAAGCGGGCGATCCATACGACGGCGGATTTTGACTATTTGGACAATCTCGTCTTCACCCATAATGCCTTGACGAAAATACGCGAAACGATCCGGCAGGGCGGCATTATTTTTACCGATACGAATATGGCCCTGAGCGGCATCAATAAAAAGCTGCTGGAGCAGTACGGCTGCCGCTACCGCTGCTACGTCAATGAACCGGAAACGGCGGAGGCGGCCCGGCAGCAGGGCATCACCCGATCCATGGCAGGGATTCAGCTTGCCGCCAAGGAAGAAGGCAAGAAATTGTTTGTCATCGGCAATGCGCCTACCGCCGTCTATCAAATTCTGGAAATGGCGGCTGCCGGCGAGTTGGACGTGGAGGCGGTCGTCGGTGTCCCGGTTGGATTTGTCGGGGCCGCCGAATCGAAAGAAGCGCTCTATGAAAGCGACATTCCGGCGGTCGTGGCCCGCGGGCGGAAGGGCGGGAGCAATCTGGCGGCTGCCATCATGAACGCCGTGCTGTACGCGATGTAAGAAGAGGTGGCCCGATGGAAGATTACGTGTATTACGAGGGGAAAAAATTGCGCAAGGGCTATACGACAGGCACTTGCGCGGCAGCGGCGGCCAAAGCGGCAGCGGCCATGATCGTCAAGCAGGAGAAGATCGCCGGGGTGACGATCATCACGCCGAACGGAACGACCCTGCAGCTTCCGGTAGACAAGCAGCAGTTCGATCGGCATACGGCCACGGCCGCCGTGCAAAAAGACGGCGGCGATGATATCGATGTGACGCATGGGATGTGGATTTTTGCGCAGGTCACCTTGAATGCGGGCGGGGAGATCCGCATCGACGGCGGGCAAGGCATCGGGCGCGTGACGCAGAAGGGCATTGCGGTCCCGGTCGGGGAAGCGGCTATCAATCCGGTGCCGCGCCGCATGATTACCGCGGCCGTCCGGGAAGAGATCGGCCCTGACCGCGGGGCGGATGTTGTGATTTTCGCGCCGGAAGGCGAAGAGCGCGCCGAGCGCACCATGAACAGCCGCCTCGGCATTATCGGCGGAATCTCGATTCTCGGAACGACCGGAATCGTAACGCCGATGTCCGATGAAGGGTGGAGGCAGTCGCTGTCCATCGAGCTGGAAATGAAAAAAGCGCAGGGCTTCCGGAAAATCATTCTCGTTCCCGGGAATTACGGGGAGCGCTTCGTCGAAGAGCAGCTTGGCATCGACGGCAAATACGTGGTCTCGATGAGCAATTTCGTCGGCTACATGCTCAAGGAGACGCAGCGCCTCGCCTTCGAACATGTGCTGATGGTGGGCCATTTCGGCAAGTTGATTAAAGTGTCGGCCGGTATTTTCACCACGTACAGCAAGGACGCCGATGCGCGGGCCGAAATCCTGGTGGCGAACCTGGCGCTGGCCGGCGCGCCCCTGCCCCTGCTCCAGCGGATTGCGGCCTGCGCGACGACGGAAGCGGCGGGCGAAATTATGGTGGCGGAAGGGTATAGCAAGGTTTTTCAGACCATAACGGACAAAGTGAAAGAACGGGCAGTACAGTTTTTGAAATACAGCAAACCGGCGGTGGATATCGACGTCATTACGTTCTCGACGGATCGCGGAATGCTGGCTTCCACCTGCGACATCTCAACCATCAAGGAGGCATGGCGATGATTCATATTGTCGGTATTGGTCCGGGCAGTCCGGAGCTGCTGACCTGTGCAGGCGCCTTGCTGATACAGAAGGCGGACGTGATTGTCGGCTCGAAGCGGCAGCTCAGCGACATTCCGCTGGACAACCCGGCCGAACGCAAGCTGCTGCCCTCGAAGCTGTCGGAGCTGGAAGCCTTTTTGCGCGAGAGGATCGGCCAGGACATCGTGCTGCTCGCCTCCGGAGACCCGTTGATGTATGGCATCGGAAAATGGGCGTTGGACCGATTTTCACAGGAACAGCTTCAGATTGTACCCGGGATCAGCTCGATTCAATATTTATGCAGCCGCTGCGGCATTGCTATGAACGACCTGTATATTACGAGCAGCCACGGCAAGCAGCCTGACTTCGATTTTCTGCTCGCGCATCCGAAAGTGGCGATGGTCACGGACAGCAAGATTGGCCCTGCGGAAATCGCTGAGGAAATTCTGCAAAGGAAGCTGCATAAAACGCTCATTATCGGAGAAAACCTCAGCTATCCCGAGGAACGGTTGCATCGGTTGAAGCCGGAACAGGTTGCGGCTCATTATCATATGAATGTGGTGGTGATTTTGGATGAAGGATGAAGCATTTATTCGAGGCAAGACGCCGATGACCAAGGCGGAGGTCCGCGCCGTATCCATTGACAAATTGGCTTTGGACGAGACAAGCCGCCGTTTTCTCGACGTCGGAGCCGGTACAGGCAGCGTCGCGCTTCAGGTCGCGAAAATGTTTCCTCATGTGGCGGTGACCGCGATCGAACGGAACGAAGAGGCGCTGAACCTAATCGAACAGAACCGGCGCCAGTTCGGGCTGGACAATGTGGAGATCGTGGCGGCAGAGGCTCCCGTCCCCCTGCACAATATCGTGTTCGACGCTATTTTTGTCGGCGGCAGCGGGGGGCAATTAACGGAGATCATCGATTGGAGCCATGCCTTGCTGCAGCCGGGCGGCCAGCTTGTGCTTAATTTTATCTTGATGGAAAATGCACTCGAAGCGGCAGCCTATCTCGAACAAGGGCCCTGGCATGAAGTCGAGATCATTCAAATGCAGGTGTCGAAATGGCAAGAACTTGGACAAGGGCATTATTTTAAGCCCCAAAATCCGGCCTTCATCATCGCCTGCCAAAAAGAAAGGAGCGGGACAGCATGACGAAAGTGCATTTTGTCGGGGCGGGGCCCGGACATAAAGAACTGATTACCTTGCGGGGGTACAACCTCCTGAAAGAGGCGGATGTCGTCATTTATGCCGGCTCGCTGGTGAACCCGGATTTGCTGGAGTACTGCAAAGAAGGCTGCGAAATCTACAACAGCGCCATGATGGATTTGACGGAGATTATCGATTGCATGGAAGAAAGCGTGAAGGCCGGGAAGCAGGTCGTTCGCCTCCAGACCGGAGACTTTTCGATCTATGGTTCGATCCGGGAACAGATCGAGGAAATGAAAAAACGGGATATCGAGTTCACCTGCACCCCGGGGGTAAGTTCATTCCTCGGGGCCGCCTCGCAGCTCGGCGTCGAGTATACCGTGCCGGAAGTAAGCCAAAGCGTGATTATTACGCGCATGGAAGGCAGAACGCCGGTTCCGGACAGGGAATCGCTGCGTTCCTTCGCCGCGCATCGCACCTCGATGGTTATCTTCCTGTCGGTGCAAGCGGTCGAGGATGTGGCGGCAGAGCTGGTGGCAGGCGGATATCCGGAGGATACGCCGGCCGCCGTCATCTATAGAGCGACCTGGGCGGATGAAAAGCAAGTGACCGGAACCCTGCGCGATATTGCCGCCAAGGTCAAGGAGCAGGGCATCACGAAAACGGCGCTGATTATGGTAGGCGATTTTCTGGGCGAGACCTATTATTATTCCAAACTGTACGACAAGGGTTTCTCGCATGAGTACAGATAAGAACACCGCCATTATCGCAGTCACGGCTACCGGCAAGGCGCTTGCCGCGTCCATCAAGGAGGCGCTGGCGGCCGATTGCTATGTGCCCGCGAAGCTGCAATCCGAAGGGTTTGCTGCCCTTCAACCGGATTTCGCAACGGGGATGCGACTCCTTTTCCAGCAATATGATGCGCTGGTCTGCATTATGGCGACAGGGATTGCCGTCCGGACGCTGGCCCCCGTCATCTCGGATAAGCTATATGATCCGGCGGTGGTAGTGATGGATGAGAAAGCACTTCACGCCATCAGTCTGTTGTCCGGACATGTGGGCGGAGCCAATGACTTGGCCCGCAAGCTGGCGGAGCTGACGGGAGCGGCCCCCGTTATTACGACGGCAACGGACGTTCAGCAGGTGGCGGCGCTCGACATGATCGTGCCGTCCATCCCGGGATGGATCCCGGATTTTCGCGAGAATTGCAAGCGAATCAACGGGCTGGTGGCCGCCGGAAAAACCGTGTGCCTGTATGAGGAAGTGCCGGTACAGATCGACCAGCGGGGGTTCACGCCGGTCACGAATCCGCATAATCTTCCGGAACAGGCCGAAGCCTTGGTGTGGGTCACGCACCGGTACCGCCTGCCGGAATTGAAGGTGCACACGGTGAAGCTGGTTCCCCGGACACGGGTGCTTGGAGTCGGATGCCGCAAGCACACCGAGCCTGCACAGATGAGGCAGGCGTTTACTGCATTTTGCCTCCGGCATGATACCGATCCGCATTCCTTTGCGGTGATGGCCAGCATCGATGTCAAAAAGGATGAACCGGCAATCAAGCAGTTGGCGGAGCAATGGAATTGCCCCTTCATCACGTATACGGCCGATCAACTGCGTGAAGTCGAGGGCAAATATCCGGTATCCGAGTTCGTCAGACAGACCGTGAAGGTAGGCAGCGTCGCGTTATCCGCGGCCGATCTGGCCAGCGGGGGCCGGGTGTTGACGCCAAGATTCGCCGTCAATGGAATCACGATGGCGATGGGAGAGAGAACGAAACGAAGGGATGGGGTGAAGGCATGATTTATGTGGTAGGAATTGGACCGGGCGAGAGAGACATGATGACCGGAGAGGCGCTCGCCGCCATTCAAAAAGCGGATGTGATCGTAGGCTACATTACGTATATCCGGCTGATCGAGGAGCTGATCCAGGGGAAAGAAGTCGTCAAAACGGGGATGCGAAAGGAAATCGACCGCTGCCAGGAAGCCGTCGATATCGCGAAGACCGGCAAAACGGTGGCGGTCGTATCGAGCGGAGATGCCGGGATATACGGCATGGCCGGCCTCATTCTCGAGATTGTGGATAAAGAGCAAGCATCGATCGAAGTCGAGATCGTGGCCGGCGTCACGGCGAGCATCGGCGCGGCGGCAAGACTGGGAGCGCCCCTGATGCATGATTTTTGCCATATCAGCTTAAGCGATCTGATGACGCCTTGGGAGGTCATCGAGAAGCGGGTGAAGCTGGCGGCGGAAGCCGATTTTGTCGTCTGCTTCTATAATCCGAGAAGCAAAGGCCGGGCGAATCATCTGCAGCATGCCCTGGAATGGATGATGGCCTATAAATCGCCTTCCACTCCGGTCGGCATCGTGAAGGATGTCGGCCGCAAGGAAGAACGAAAAATATTGACGACAATGGCGGACATCGACTATGAAGAGGTAGATATGACGACGATGGTGATCGTCGGCAACAAGGAAACCTATGTCTCCGGCGGCCGCATGATCACGCCGCGGGGGTATACGCTATGATCCTGATGTTCGGCGGAACCTCGGATAGTCTGGACATTTGCGATTGGCTGCATGCCCGCGGGCATGACTATATCGTGTCCGTGGCCACCGAATACGGGGAACAACTGGCGAAGCGGCATGCCGAGCATGTCATCTGCCAGCGGCTGGATGAAGCCGGCATGCGCCGGGTGATGCGCGAGAAGGCGGTCTCCCTGGTCATCGACGCGACCCATCCGTTCGCGGTGGAGGTGTCCGCGAATGCGATGAACGCCGCCGGGAGCATGAAGATTCCTTATGTTCGCTATGAGAGGTCCTCCGGCGAGGCCGATCATCTTCATCTCGTCCGCGACATTGAGGAAGCGTGCCGCATCGCGGCCGCGTTGGGCGACCGGATTTTTCTGACGACCGGGAGCAAAAACCTGCCGGAGTACGTGGCCAAGCTCCCCGGCAAACATGTCATCGCGAGAGTGCTGCCTGGGGCGGACGTCATCGCGGCCTGTGAACAGCTCGGTCTGCTGGCTGATCAGATTATCGCGATGAAGGGACCGTTTTCCCAAGCATTGAATACCGAGCTGTTCCGCCAGACCGGCGCGGACGTGATGATTACGAAGGAAAGCGGGCCGAAGGGCGGCTTTGCCGAGAAAATCGCCGCTTGCCGGGAGCTCGGCATTCCTTGCGTGGTCATTCGGCGGCCGTCGCTCGATTACCCGAATGTTATTACAGACATCGGCGAGCTAGCGCAAATTATATGAAATAAAGGGGGAAAACCGATGAGCGGCAAGGTGGTTCTTGTCGGAGCCGGACCCGGCGAAGCCGGTCTGTTAACCGTGAAAGCCCTGGAGTTCATACGGCAGGCGGATGTGATCGTCTACGACCGCCTCGTGAATCCGGCGCTGCTGAAGGAGCGCAGACCAGAATGCGAGCTGATTTACGTGGGCAAAGAGCCCTCTCATCATCCGATTCCGCAAGCGGAGATCGAGCAAATTCTCGTGAATCAGGCGAGACAGAACAAATTGGTCATTCGCTTAAAAAGCGGCGATCCTTATGTGTTCGGGCGCGGAGGGGAGGAAGGCGAGACCCTGCATGCGGCAGGCATTCCCTTCGAAGTCGTCCCCGGCGTCACCTCGGCGATCGGAGGGCTGGCGTATGCCGGCATCCCGGTGACGCATCGGGACTGCGCCTCCAGCTTCCACGTGATCACCGGACACTTGAAGGAAGGCAGCGATCCGCTCGATTGGACAAGCTTGGCCCGGCTGGACGGCACCTTGATCTTCCTGATGGGGATGACCCAGCTTCCGTCGATCTGCGCGAACCTGATCCAGCATGGACGCCGGCCCGACACGGCCGCGGCCGTAGTCGAATGGGCATCCCGCTCCCGTCAGCGGACCGTGACCGGAGATCTGACGACGATCTGCGCCAAGGTAGCGGAAGCCAACATCGGGGCACCCGGGCTGATCGTCGTCGGCGATGTGGTGAAGCTGCGGGATAAATTGAACTTTTTCGAGAAAGCGCCGCTGTTCCGGAAGCATATACTCCTTCCGCGCGCTCGTGCCGGGCGAAGCGAACTGGCCGCCCAGATAACGGCCTTGGGCGGAGAGGTCACCCTTTATCCGGGTATTCGGATTGAAAAACTCACTGATCGTGCACTCATGAACGCGGTTCTGGCGTCCTTGCCGGAGTACGAAGAAATCGTGTTTGCTTCGGCGGAGGCCGTAACCCTGTTCATCGAGGGGCTGTTGGAAGCCGGAAAGGATAACCGCGCGCTGAGCGGGATCCGGCTGACGGCGATCGGCAAGCTGACGAAGGAGAAGCTGCGCGAATACGGACTTGCCGCTGATATCCTCGTGTCGAGACGGTCGGCGGACATCATCCGTCAAGCCTGCGCCGGGAATTGGCGGCAAGGGACGAAGGCGCTGCTGGCCGGAAGCGAGAAGCATACGGCACAGTTGGCCGATGAACTGGGCGGAGCTGCCGAGTTTGCTTCTTTGCCGCTGTATCGGGAAGTGTTGGAGACGGAGCGGCCTGTTGACTTGAGCAAGTTTGATGCCGTCTGCTTTTCCAGTTCCGCTTCGGTAGAGCATCTGCTCTCCGTATTGAGCGCGGAAGAACAAGCCCGGCTCCGCTCGATGAAATTGCTCTCCATCGGCCCGATGACGAGCCGAACGATACGCAAGCAGGGCCTGGAGGTCTATCGCGAGGCGAAAGCGGCGCAGCCGGAATCGCTGCTTGCGGTGCTGTTAGAAGAAGCCGGGGAGGTTATGCCGTCATGACACAAGCGATACTGGTCGTCAGCTTCGGAACAAGCTATCCGGAGACGCGCGCCAAAACGATCGAAGCTTGCGAAAACAAGATCAAGGACACGTTTCCCGACTACGATGTGTTCCGGGCTTTTACGTCCAATAAAATTAGAAAAAAGCTGGCGGAACGCGATGGGATGTATATCGACACGCCCGCGCAGGCGCTCGAAAAATTGAAAGCGGCCGGCTACGCCAAGGTGATTATCCAATCCCTGCATCTCATCAACGGCGAGGAGTTCGAGAAAATCGTCTCTCAGGCTCTGCCATACCGGGAGCAATTTGAACAATTGCTGATCAGCAAGCCTTTGCTCGACAGCTATGAAGATTACGGCAAAGCGATCCAGGCCGTCAAGGCGCAAGCGCCGCGCCTGGCCGCGGATGAAGCGCTGGTGCTGATGGGGCATGGCTCGGAGCATCATGCGTTCAGCGCCTACGCTTGTCTCGACCATATGCTGGACGGCGAGCCCATCTACTTGGGTACCGTCGAAGGCTATCCCCCGCTGGAGCGCGTCATCGAACAACTCAAGGCAGCGCAGGTCCGCAAGGTCCATTTGATGCCGTTCATGCTGGTGGCCGGAGATCATGCGATCAACGATATGGCATCGGATGAAGAGGATTCCTGGAAATCGCGATTGACGCAGCAAGGATTCGAAGCGGCCGCCTATTTGCAGGGACTGGGCGAGAATCCGCTGATTCAGGCGCAGTTTATCGACCATATCCGTATGGCGATGGAGAAGGAGATGGTGGCGCATGGCTAAGTTTTATGGCATCGGGACAGGTCCGGGAGACAGCGAGCTATTGACGATGAAAGCCGTTCATACGCTGGAGCGGCTGGATGTGCTCTATACGCCGGAAGCGAAAAAAGGCGGAGCCAGTCTCGCGCTGAAGATCGTGGCTCCTTATTTGCCGGAGAGGTTAACGGTGAAGCAGCGCCATTTTCCCATGACCTACAACAAGGAGGAAAAGGAGCAGGCCTGGGAACGCATCGCGGCGGAGATCAAGGCGGATGTGCTAGCGGGCAAAAATGCCGGATTTATTACGCTCGGTGATCCGATGGTCTACAGCACGTACAGCTACTTGCTGGAGCTGCTGCGGACGGAGATCGAGACCGAGACGATTGCGGGGATTTCCTCCTTCTCCTATATGGCCTCGCGCGTCGGCTGGCCGCTTGTCATGGATGAGGAATCGCTGGCGGTCATTCCGGTCACTTCCGGGGAGGAGGCGCTTCACCAGGCGCTGACCGGCTTTGACACGATTGTATTCATGAAGGCAGCCAGCAATCTGCCGCTGGTGCTCCAGCTTCTGGAACAGCACCATTTGCTGGAGCAGGCGGTGCTTGTCAGCGATGCATCAATGGCTTCCGAAAAGATCACGTTTGGCTTGAACCAACTGCATGACGATGAAAAGCTTTCTTATTTTTCCACGATCATTGTGAAAAAAGAAAGGTAGGGACCTGAAATGCGAAACCGGTTTTCGGCTAACTATTTCAAATTTATCCCGCTTGTTCTCGTTGCTGTACTTTATTTTGCCATCACGAATCCGCAGACGGCGCATGCGATGCACATTATGGAGGGCTTCCTGCCGCCCGCGTGGTCCATCCTTTGGAGCATCGCGTTTATTCCATTCCTGATTGCCGGATTGCTCCGCATTCGCAAGCTGGTGGCCGCCGATCCGCATAATAAATTGCTGCTTGCCTTATGCGGCGCCTTTATTTTTGTCTTATCTGCGCTGAAAATCCCGTCGGTGACGGGCTCCTGCTCGCATCCCACCGGCGTGGGCCTGGCAACCGTGCTGTTCGGGCCGCTGGTTGTCAGCGTATTCGGCGCGATTGTGCTGCTGTTCCAGGCGCTGCTGCTTGCTCATGGAGGCATCACCACCCTGGGAGCCAATGCGGTGTCTATGGCTGTCGTCGGACCCATCGTCGGGTTTCTCGTGTATCGATTGGCCCGGAAAATGGGCTGCCGTCAAGGCTTGGCCGTCTTCCTGTGCGCATTTATCGCCGATCTTGCCACTTATTTGGTGACTTCGGTGCAGCTTGGGATTGTTTTTCCGGATCCGGCCTCCGGCATGATGGCCTCGATCTTCAAGTTTATGGCCATTTTCTGCACGACTCAAGTGCCGATAGCGATTGCGGAAGGCTTGCTCACGACCATGATGTACAATCTGATCCATAAAAATCTCCCGGAAAAGGCGGCGCAATGGCGATGAAAAAAATCAATCTCAATCTCGTTCTTTTGCTGCTGGTCGTTATTTTAATCGTAAGTCCTTTTTTGCTGAATCGGGATGCCGCATATGAAGGATCGGACGGGGAGGCGGAAGCGGCGATCTCGGAACTCAATCCGGACTATGAACCATGGTTCACTCCCGTCTATGAGCCGAGGAGCGGCGAGATCGAGAGCTTGCTGTTCACGCTGCAAGGCTGTATCGGCACCGGGATTATCGCCTACGTCATCGGAGTGCAGCGCGGCAGACGGAAGCGGGAACATGCTGACCATTGATAAATATGCCTATCACAACCGCTGGCTCGGCGTATCTCCCTATATCAAAACATTCGGGTATATGCTGCTGCTGATGTTGTCATTAAACGGATCGGCGGCGCTGCAGGCCGTCATCTGTCTGCTGCTTGTTCCGTTAACCATGTATGTCGCTAAAATGAGCGGCCGCCAGTATCTAAAATGGTTCATGCTGCCGTTTTCTTTTTTGCTGATGAGCATCGTCTCGATTCTCGTGTCCGTATCGGTGTCTGCGGATGGGCTGTTATGGAAGGTGCAGGCCGGATCCTTGTATTTCGGAATTTCAGATGCGACCATGCAAGCTGCGGCGCATGTTTTGTTCAGAAGCACGGCTTGTCTCGCTTGCACCCTCTTGTTTGTCCTCACCGTTCCGGTGCAGCAGCTGGTCAAGGTGATGAGAACCATCCATATTCCCGTTCTTCTTGTCGAATTTATGGTTCTGATTTACCGTTTTATCTTTATTTTTATCGAAGAAGCGGCGGCCATCCGCCAGGCGCAGCAGCTCCGGTTCGGTTATCGCGGGCTCGCAAACAGCTACAACTCGCTGGCGATGCTGGTGAATGTATTGTTCCAGCGCGTCATGCTGCGCTATCGCGACATGTCGGTGGCGCTTGAGGTGAAGCTGTACCAAGGCGACTTCCACGTGTAAGAGGTAGTTCAAGCAACCTTCTCGGCGCTGACAATCGGGCTTTTTGAACACTGGAGGTCCTCGATTACGAAAGAGGGTGGACGGATGTTATCCACGAATCATCTCTGTTTTGAATATGAAGACGGCAAGCGGGCGCTGGATGATGTCTCGATTAATCTGGCGAAAGGGAATATTATCGGGCTCGTCGGCGCCAATGGCTCGGGGAAATCGACGCTGTTCAAGCTGCTGCTCGGCCTGCTCAAGCCGTCAAGCGGGGAAGTGATGTTCCATGGGCGGCCGCTCCGCTATGGCAAGAAGGATCTGCTGTCCTTGCGCACCGAAGTCGGGATTGTTTTTCAGGACCCGGATCAGCAAATTTTTTATTCGAACGTGGCGGATGATGTCGCTTTTGCTCTTCGGAATCTGGGGAGGGGAGAAGCGGAGATCGCGGCGCGGGTCAATCAAGCGCTGGCGACGGTGGGCGCGGCGGACTTCCGCGATAAGCCGGTGCAGTATTTGAGCTATGGGCAGAAGAAGCGGGTAGCGATTGCCGGGGCGATCGTGCTTGATACGCAATGGCTGCTGCTTGACGAGCCTACGGCGGGGCTCGATCCGGAAGGCAGACAGATGATGATGGAGCTGATCCGGGATTTGGCCGAAGCCGGGAAAAATATATTGATTTCGAGCCATGATATTGATTTGATTTATGAAATCTGCAATTACGTGTATATTTTGAAGCAAGGACGCGTTCTGCTGGAAGGCGTAGAGACCGAGGTGTTCGCCGACGCCGCCCTGATGCGGGAGGCCGGACTGGCCCAGCCATGGCTCGTCAAGCTGCACGCCCGGATGGGGCTGCCGTTATGCAAGACGGAAGACGAGCTGTTCCGGCGCTGCGGGAAGGCTAGGGAAGCCAAATAAGGTCATGGGCATCGCGCTTCCGGAAAAGCGACAAACCGGCTCCAAGCGTTCGGCAGCTTAGAGCCGGCAGACTTTTTTCAGCTATCGGCAGGCATTCTTGCCTCCCCATATCCTTCAGCGGTTCGAGCTCAGCCTAACGGGCATTACTTCGTTCGTCCTTTATTTCTCGTCTTCGGCCATCTGAACGGCGGAACATGCTTCATCATCGTGTCATAAATCATTCCCCACTGGACTTCGGTTAAAGACTCAACCCTATGGCCGTCTTGTACATGCATACTTCGTTTTACATGCGCGATTTGAGGGGGCGTAAATATCCCTTTCATCGCGATATCAAGAGAAGACTTTGGCTCCTGAAGCACATACTCCGCAAGTCTGTGGAACATCCGGTACTCCTTCAACGGGATCGCCGGTTTCGCTTTTCTGGTAATGCACAGCATGGCAGAATCCACTTTAGGCGGGGGAGAAAAATAGTCCCGGGGCACCGTTTTGACATAACGGATGTCAAACCAGATCCTCCAGGCAGCGACATAGGCATCTTTGACGGTCGGGGCCGTGAATCTTTTGGCCGCTCCCTTTTCGATAATAAGGACGCCCCGTTGGAAGGGGCTCACCGGATTGTTTAACAGCATTTTCATAATGGGTGTCGTGATGGCATAGGGAATATTGGACACGACAATAAAGTTTTCTTTAGGAAGATGCAGCTTCAAAATATCCTGGTGAATGACTTTCACATGCGCGTCATGCGTCGTTTTTTGTCTCAGGTATTCGATGAACTGAGCATCATACTCCACTGCCAATACTTTTCCCGCTTTCTGAACCAGAACCTCGGTTAGAGCTCCTTTTCCGGCTCCCAGCTCCAAGACCATATCCGCTTTACTTACCCTGGCTTGACTCACCATCTCATGAAGCAGCTTTTTATTGTGCATGAAATGCTGTCCTAAAAAATTGGGGGGTTCTCCACGGCTGATTTTTTGGCTGGTGTACTTATTCGTTCTTCTGGTCACGTTATCTCTTCCTCTCATAAAAAAATCACAAGCACTCTGCTGTGATCGAGAGCAAACGGAAGAGACCTCGCCCTTACATGGATGGCGCTTAACAGTCATAGCCAAATAAACATCTCTGGCTGGCAAGAGAGAAATTTGCATAAAAAAAGAAAGGCAGCATGATCCGCCTTTCTGCACCTTGCAATATGATGTTATGCAAAATGAAGATCATTAAAAGAGGGCAGACTGATCCCGTTCACCCTGCTTACACAAGCAGAGCCTTTGAATATAAAATTACTTATTCAAAGGTAGGGAACGTAGTCTGATCGAATGCATCTTTTAATAATCCTCCTAAAGGTTTTTACATACATTTACAGTATAGCATCTTTCTTAAAAGGAAATCAACGCCTTTTGTCAATTATTTTCTTACTACAAGCTGAATGACATGGGCTAGACCGGTATGTCCCTTTCCTTCCACCCGCTCTTGCTCTCCATAGAAGAAATGGATTACTCGATAACCTTCGCACCATGCAAGCAGATCCTGCGGATCGTACAGCATGCCCGGATCCCGGGGGCCGCCTGTGCCATAATGCAATTGCTCCCTGGAGTATACTTCAAGCATGATCATCCCGCCAGGTTTTACCGCATTTTTCAGCTTCGCAAGCACTATTTTTTGGGCCTCTTGATGAAAATGTCCAAATACCATGATGGCTGCATCGTATTCCTCGTGGGGCACGCGATCGGTCAAGAGATCCGCTTTTTCGGCATACACGTGGACCGCATGCTTCTGAGCCAGCTTTTTCGTTTTGAGCAGACCGCTTTCCGCGTAGTCAAGGGCGGTCACATCATGTCCTCTCGTTGCCAAAAACACCGCATTCCTGCCTTCTCCTTCGGCAAATGCGATGATCTTTTTGCATGCCTCTAACCGAAAGGCCTGTTGTTGAATAAATACATTCGCTTCTTCTCCATAATAATAGTCGTCTGAACGAAAACGCTCATGCCATGGGTTTTCCATATCTACTAGCCTCCTGTCATTCACTTGATATCACGGTTCCGGGAGTTCGATTTGGTGCGGTGCGATCTGCTAGGAAGAGGATGGAGTGAAGTCCGGAATTGGAGTAGTTCAAATATTGCATGGCGTAGTGGTAAAATTCACTCCCAATTAAAGACTTCGCAGCTCTATAATAACCTCCGGCAGCGACGACCGTCATACACAGCAGCGTAATATTGCTGTAGAGAGAAGCGGCTCCGCCGCCCCCGGGCCATAGGCTGACATTCAGCCACGGTTCCGTCAGCAGTCCGCCGACGGCCGCAATGCCGATGCCTTCCGCGAGGAAGCAGGCAAAATTGAGCATTCGGAGATGGGCGGTATTTGCTGCCCATTGTTACGAGCGGAAAATATTTCGATACAGAATGGTCAAACGCTATTGCCCGTTTCATTGCAGGTCCATCATGCCGTTTGTGATGGATATCATGCCGGCGTTTTTATCAATGAATTGGAAGGCTTGGCGCAGCATTGCGGGGAATGGCTGAACGTCGAGTGACGATGTAAGCCCTGCCGGGTTCGGCAGGGCTTTGTACATTTCATTCCACTCCTAATTTCTCTCTGGCCTTAGCCGGAATCGCTTCCTTCGTTACTTCGTCATATCTTCCGATGTCCCGAATCGGGTTGCCGTTCTCGGCATCCTTGACATACACGAGGAGGAACGAATCGAGCCGCAAATTTTTATGAGCGCTGAAGGACACCTTCGCTTCGTTGCCTTCCTCGTCATAGGCGGTCAGTGTGTAGTAGTAACGCGAAAAAGGATCTCCGCTGTCCGCTCCGATTTTTTCTTCCTGGCCGTTTTCGGTAATATGCACATACATTTTGGTTGTGCCCCACTCGGCTTTCATTTTGGCTAGATCGACTCCGAAAAGAAGAAAGCCTGCCACTACGATAGATGCGATAACGACAATGGAGACCATAATAAGGATAAACTTCTTCATAATGCATCACCTTCAATTTCGTATGCTTATGCGGCACATTCATCATAAGTCATCCTGCTTCCTTGCGGAATGTAATTAGGTGACGAGTGCATTACGTTTTTGCAAGGTACCGGAGCGATGCCTGATCATGAGTGGAATGGCGGCAGTTGCGAGCCTTGGGTATTAACCCCATTCGATGGCGATGTTTTCTTCCGACACTTGGACATCCCCCAGTACGAGCCAGAAGTTGTCTTCATCGTACCCGAGCACGATGCCGTCGGCGCGGTGGCCGGGATACAAATATTCCGGCGGGGTACCGGGGGCGAGCTCTTCGCGGCGGGCGACGCGCTCGCCGTCGACTTCAACATAATAGGTAAGGCCCATGTCCGGAACATCTGTCTTGAGATAGATGCAGTCCATTGTCGCGTCTCCTTATTCTCAGCTTGGCCGTCCCGCATCAACCGGGGCGTCCGTGTCTATTCAACCCAAGAGTATAGCGAGTCGGGGCCGGCGCTTGATATCCATGAATTGAAAATAATAATCATCATCAATTATAATGGAAGGAGCGGATATGATTTATTTTGAAGGAGAGGAAAATAAATGTTGATAGAAACAAAAACGATTACGGTCAAAGAAGGCACTTCCGACTTGGTTGTGCAGCGTTTCTCGGGAGAAGGCGCCTACCAACAAGCCTGATTCCCACAGGGTATCATTCCTCTCAACCGCTTATCCGGTTACGTCAACATTGCTTCTTTATAGAGGGGCTGGTAACTCGCCAGCTCCTCTTATTTTTATGTTCACGCTCCTTCAGCTTCGAGAATCGGCCCCTCCGCAGCCGCACCCCGATTCCGATTGGACGCGATGATGGGCAAGCGCATTCCGGCCTCCCATTTCTCATCTTCGGCCCCGCGACGCTTTCCAGATGGCGAGGAACAAGATCGGAAGCACGAAGAATAAGGACAGGAAAAGAGCTCCGCCCGCCAGAATGGCCAGCATCAGTATGCACACGGCTCCGATTATGAAGAATAGACAGCCTCTTGCGACAGACAGCATTGCACTCATCACCTCACTTGCAGCTCTTCTTCTTATTCTATGTGCCAGCAAGTGCAGACAAGACAGGAGAAACTGCAATCTTTGTCTGTCCCAACATCACGATGAGGTTGACGATGTTTGCCTTTTTGTATAATAATTGGATAAAAGACAGGGGGAATGAAGGGGCAAAAATACAGGGAAGGAAAGAGGGGAACAGGAATCCGAGCGACAGGACCGTTCCCCAATCTTGAACGGCCTGCTATCCGTTCCGCTGTACCATGTTCAGTGCCGTGTTCGCATTGTTCATATCAAGCTGAAGCTGTTCCTGCAGGTTATACGGGTGGTAATAGCCATTCTTCATCATGTACGCGGTTAATTGCTCATGGGCCTGAATGGCGGTATCGAGGTGATTGCGCAAAACCGTCCGTACCTCCGGAGTCGCGGCTTCGGTCAGCGCGGTAGCCAGATCTTTAATCCCGGACTTGGCTGCAATCAGCATATCCGTTGCAACGACCTGATCGGTCATGCCTGCGGTGCCTGTCAAATTTTCCATGATCGTATTCATTGTGTGCCTCCTTTCATCATTAGCTGCGGGCTCTGGATAACAGTCCTTGATAATCCTTAATCGCTTGGGCCGATTGTTGAATGTCTTGCTGCATTAAGCCTTTCAGCTCCTGGCAGGACACCAGGTTGACCATCGTTGCCGTTTTGGTCATGCATGCATTTTTAAAAGTGAGGAGCTCATGAAGCTCCAACGTCTCGTGCGCGCCCAGACTTCTTGTTTCCACTTGCATTCACCCCCCTCAGCGCAGCAGATCATACTTAGTATGGGAGTGGACATGGGGATTATGTATGGGGAAAGACGGAAATCATGATATGGATTTCCTCCAAACAATTTTCGTCAAACTTGTCGATATAGTAAGAATACAGACACGTTTTGGCGGTACAGAAAGACATCCTGTGAACTATTTTTCTCTCTGTCTGAAATCTGGTAAACTTAGCAGTAGGTTGACTTTAAAAGGAAGGGGATGATCGCACTTGAAGAAATCGACCGATCGAAGCTTGCAAGAGCAGTTTCTTACGGAAGCGATCCAGCAGGAAGTGCCCGTCACGCTCATTACGAAAAATGGAATCCAGATGAAGGGCATGATTACGTCATTCGATGTGTACACGATTGTGCTCAAAATCGATTCCAAGTACAGCCTTATCAACAAATCGGCTGTCTCCACCATCATCCCGTCCCAACGCCTCTCCCTGTTCAAGTAGCAAATTTCGTTTTCGTACTGGGGTTGTCCTGTCGTCCGCAGACGAAGGACAACCTTTTTGCACCCTTACTTAGAAATGGTTTGCAACTTACGATAAAGTGGAGTATAATAGACGTAATTCGTCTAAAAAAATACGTTTTATTTTGGAGGAGCCTGGCAATTTAGGGCTCCTCTTTGTCTTTTTTTAGAAATGTTAAATTTTGTAAAGATGGGGGAATCGCAATGGAATTTATTCTGTATCTTGCCTTGATTCTGCTGTGCACCAAGGTGGCAGGGGACATCTCGGTCCGCCTCGGGCAGCCCGCCGTATTGGGGAAGCTGATCGTTGGCATCCTGCTCGGTCCGGCTGTGCTGGGCTGGATTGAGAAGGACAGCTTCATCACTCAGGTATCTGAAATCGGTGTCTTGCTGCTGATGTTCATTGCCGGACTGGAGACCGATGTCGATCAGCTCCGCAAAAACTGGAAATCGGCGTTTGCGGTTGCCGTTGGCGGCATCATTCTGCCTTTTATTGGCGGCTACAGTTCAGCGATCGCGTTCGGTTTTTCTTCGAATTATGCGCTGTTCTTCGGCGTTATCTTTTGCGCGACTTCGGTCAGCATTTCTGTCCAGGTCCTTAAAGAAATGAACAAGCTCAACTCCAGAGAAGGGACGACAATCCTTGGGGCCGCCGTCGTGGACGATGTGCTTGTCGTTATCCTGCTGGCGTTCATTATGAGCATCGTCGGCCAAGGGGGAGACGTCTCTATCGGACTGCTCGTCGGTAAGAAACTCTTGTTCTTCGCCATTACTTTCGTGGCCGGCTGGCTTATCGTGCCGCGCGTGATGAAATGGCTGGCTCCGCTTAAGGTGACCGAAGCGGTGATTAGCGCGGCCTTGATTATTTGCTTTGCGTTTTCCTATTTTGCCGAGTGGATGCAGATGGCCGGCATTATCGGCGCCTTCGCTGCCGGCATCGCGGTGTCGATGACCCCATACAAGCATGATGTCGAGCATAAGGTCGAGCCGATCGCTTATTCGATCTTTGTTCCGGTTTTCTTCGTCAGCATCGGGCTGAATGTGTCATTCGACGGCATCGGCAGCCAGTTGGGCCTGCTCGCTGTCATTACGATCATCGCTGTCGTGACGAAGCTGGCCGGGGGCTGGCTGGGCGCACGCGCAACCGGATTCGACAGCCGATCCTCGCTCGCGATTGGCGCAGGGATGATCTCCCGAGGAGAAGTCGCCCTCATTATTGCAGCCACAGGCTTGCAGTCCGGGCTGCTTCAGCCGGAATACTTCACGTCGATCATCATCATGGTCATTATTACGACGCTGGTAACGCCGCCTATGCTGAAGATGCTGTTCAACAAGAAAGACAATGCTCTCCCAGTGGAGCAAAAAAACAGTGTAAATATGTAACCAATCTAAGGTAGGGCCGATTCGCCGCCGAACTTAAGAAGGTGAGGCGACTTGGCCCCCTGCATCATTTCAGCGCCGCTTATCTTACGGCCCCCATACCGACGATCTTGACTTCCACCTTCACATTAACAATCGCCTCTTCGAAATAATCCTCCCAATGTTCTTGGGCTTTCTTCCATTGCGGATATGCGTGGGCTCTTGCATACATGCCGAACCCCGCCGGATCGATGCGCGCTTTTTGCAGCTTGCGAATCAGACTGTTGAACTGCTCCTCCAGATTCGCGGCAATTTTCTGCTCCAATTCATGGTACGGCGACATGATATCAAACGGGAATAGACGTTCCGTCACATAGACGATGGAGCGAATGTTCACATCGAACACGAAGCGGCCCTGGGCGTACCGTGCTTGAATCTTCGGCTTAATACTCTGGAGATTGATGCTGAGCTGCTTCATGTCGACATTCCCGGGTCCTTTTTCTGGAGTCATCGGAAGATGAAGTGTAAACGGGAATTCGCCCTTTGTTTTATTTCTTAATATGTGTAGCAGCTTCGTCTCGTCGGAATTGGCCATCATTTTGAACCGGGACGATTTATCCAGCAGCGCGGTGCCTGTCAAGGTTAAGCCTTCCTCTTTGCGCATGCCGGTTATGCTAGGGGTCATCCCTTTCTCATGGACATGCCGATGGAATTCCTGGACAGTCGTCTTGGTTGTCTCATTCCGCAGCAGACCCGTATCCACCAGCTTCGACAAATATAAGGGGAGGCGAGGCTTGTCCTCGGCTGAAAATTGAATCAGGTCGCTAAGGGCGCCATCGAAATAGACGACCCGTGCAGACACGGTGCTCTTGGTGTCCCGATAGAACGGATCGAGCAATGATGACCAATTCTCTTGCGCGGCAAGCCGCTTGCCGATGATGATCGCCTGGGTCTTGCCAGCCGTTTCGATCCCAAGCGCCCGCTTGTCGAATTCTTCGCGGGAATGGCGCAAGGTGGTCGAGCGGACCTCGAATTCTTCTTCATTGTCCTCAGCCTCCTTCGAAAAAACCGGACTCGATACCGCAAGCAGCAGGTTGCCTTCTTCATCCAGATCGAGGCCGACCAGCAGCGTCAGCGCCATATTCTCGATCGTCGTATAGGTTGCGCAACCGGGAAGCGGGAGCACAACCAGCAGCACAATAACAATTGTGATGGCACGCCGCATCATTGAGTCGCCTCCTTCGGTGTCAGCTTCTGATGGATTTTGATGAACAGGTATAGCAGAAACGGCAACAGATACGAGACGATTAACCCGGAATAGCCGGCCCATTGATAATAGCGAAGGGACTCGAGCCAGGAAGGCCTGATCCACGTCGCTGCCAACAACGTGCCCATGCATATAACGAGCACATATGGCCCGTGGTTCTTCTTCCCGAACAGCTTCGCGCCGCTGAGGGAAGCTCCGTACAAAGACGGTACTAGCGACGTCGAGATCACAAACAGATAGAGGGCAAGGAAAATAATGTCGAACCGTTCAAGGAACCGGAACTCGATAACCTTCAACAGGTTCAATATCGGTTGATTGTATTGCGTGATCTCGTCCGGGCTAAAAAAGCCGAAGCAGACAATCGTGCCAAAGACATAAACCAGCATGGTCAATGTATTGCCAAGCAGGATGCCTTGGATGGCGAGATCCTTGCGCGTTAAAAACGGATACACGAAAAATACGATCTCAAATCCGAGATAGGCGGGTGTCGTGATCGGCATCGCCTGAAATACGGGCCCCCAGCCTTCCTTGAGAACAGGAAGAAAGTGGAGAAGATACCCTTCTCGCAATGGGAGCAAAAGTACCGGAGCCATCCAAATCGTCAAATAAAACATAACTTCACAATATCTGGCGATATGTGTAATATGCTTTCGCGCTGTCACATAGGCGGGGATGACGAACAGGAGCAAGATGAATGGTATTGGCGTCATCACCAGGAACCACGATTTAATATACAGCATGGTGGCGATATATATCGACCAGGATAAAAATGTGAAATGCAGGGCGACGAGCGCCAGCACGAGCTTGCCGATAACCCGACCGAACAGCCGCTCCAGCAAATCCGGAAGCGTATCTTCCGGGTATTGTCTCATGACGACAACGATAAGCATGCTGAACAACAGATTGATTAACCAAGACAGGATAAGAGATATCCACCCGTCCGTAGACGCGATCTCCGCGAGCTGGCGGGGAAGGGACAGGACGCCTATCGCTAATTGAATGCTGTGAACCAACAAGGCGAACTGCATGAAGGTGATGCGGTACTGGTTCACTTCGGCCTGCCTCCTTCAGGTGGATTCTCTCCTTGCCGTTTGAGCTGCTGCGGACCCGGGCCGGTTGGACGCGTCTTCATCGACCACAGCGGGAAGCGAAGGACCGTATCCTTCAGATCGGCGTAGCGGACGGGAGCGAATGGGCTTCCGTAGGCGGCCCCGAGCGATGTCAGCGAGCAGAGGTGAGAGATAAGAAGCATAGCCGCGCATACGATGCCGACGAAGCCGTACAGAAAGGCAATCAGCATCATTGGAAACCGCAGGAAGCGAATCGCCGTTCCCATGTCGATGTTGGGAATGATGAAGGATGCGATCGCCGTGGAGGCGACGACGATAACCATGATGTTGCTGACGATGCCCGCCTGGACGGCGGTCTGCCCGATTATTATCCCGCCAACGAGTCCAACCGTCTGTCCGATCGGCGCCGGCAGCCGGATTCCCGCCTCACGCATCATCTCTAAGGTCACTTCCATAATGAACGCCTCCAGGAACGGATGGAAAGGAACGTGTTCTCTTGATTCCGCCACGGATAAAATAAGCTGGATCGGAATGACCTCGAAATTGAATGTGATGAACGCGATATAGAGCGCAGGCAAAAATAGGGCCATAAAAAACGCAAAAAAACGAAGCAGCCGAATGAATGAAGCATTGATCCAGCGCATGCTGTAGTCATCCACACTCTGGAAGAACGACACGAACGATACCGGAGCGATCAGCACGCTCGGCGAACGATCGACAACGACAACATAGCGGCCCTGCAATATATGAGAGGCCGCCGAATCGGGCCGTTCCGTCATCAAGAGCTGCGGGAATGGAGAGTAAGCGTCGTCTTCGATCAGCTCGGACAGCTCGCCTGTATTGATGATGCAGTCGATGTCCAGCCCGTCGACGCGCCGGATCAGCTCCTGAAGCACGGCCGGATCGGCCACATCGCGAAGGTACATAATGGACAAGGTGTTTTCTCCTCTTGTCCCAACCTTCAACTGCTTGATTTGGAGCTCCCGGTTCGGGATATAGCGCCGAATCAGAGCGATATTTTGAATGCCCGTCTCGACGAAGCCTTGGTGAGAGCCTTTGATGGACGCCTCGATCGACGGATCGGTAATCGACCGCTGCGGCCAGCCGCTCGTATCGAAGATATAGGCCTCGCTTGCGCCTGGCAAGAAGAGCACGCTTTTGCCGTTAAGAAGCATCTTCTCGACCTGGTTCATGTCGGATGTCGATTCCATATTGCCGACCGTGACAGGCAGGGAATATTCCGTACTGGACAGTTGTTCAATCAGCGGGTACAGAACATGATTGTTGATGGAATTCATATCGACCAAGCCGTCGAAATAGACAAGCATGGCTTCAGTCCCGTTCGGCGTATCGACGCTCCGGAAGATCAGATCGGGAGCTTCTGAAAAGATGGACTTCAGCTGCTGCACATTGTTGAACATCTGTTCATTCACTTTCCCGTATTTTGCTGACATCTTTGCTCACCCTCACGATTGTTCATATGAGAGAAGTTTGGCTCACTGGGAACGATTTTATTCGAGCGCCAAGGAAGACCGGACAGGAAGCGGTTGTAGAGGGAAGCGTGCATCAATGACAGGAGAGATTCGCAAGGGAGGTGCCTTGCGGATCTCTCGCGGCGGCGAGGAGAGAATTGACGCTGATCAGGAAGGGAAGAGTTCAGGGCAAGCTTCCTTAAATTCGTCCCCTGTCATCCGGATGGAGTCCAAGCTCTCGGAGCAGCCGGTAGGGAATATAGAGCCCCACATAAGCTCCGGCAATCAGGAAGGACCGGTATAAAAAAACGGCATGGATTTGCGATGTTAACTGGGTGCCCTGCTTAACCACCTCATACATCACGGAAGCAAAGATTGAACCCGCAACAAAGAAGCTCAGCAGCGCCAATAGATGAAACGCGGTGGCAAGCGCACGATTCCGATGGGCAAGCCAAGCCATGACGAAGGGAACGGCAATGAGCGCAGCGATCAGTACGATTTTCACATATATCGCCTCCTTGGAACTACGATTGCCGGATGGAAGAGGGGTTATGCATGAAAAAACCGTCCGGAACAACGCATCCGGACGGGGAGGGAAGAACGTCTTCAGGTGTCACATCGCGATCCGATCGCGCTTGGCTTCATCTGCCTGGCTTGCCCGGAACGGCCACCAGTTGGCCGAACCGAACAATTTGACCATGACGGGCACGAAGAAAGGCAGCAGCAGAATGGCATAGAGCACGAGACCGGACAGAACGACGGTCGCAATCTGCAGCATGCTGAGCACGCCGGATGGATAGAAGGAGGCGAAGGTTCCCCCCAGAATGATAACGGCCGATATAATGACGGTGCCCATATTCTTCATCGCATGCAGAATGGCTGCGCCGGCATCCATATGCTTATTCTCGTTGAAGCGGTCCATCAAGAAGATGCTGTAGTCGACGCCAAGCGCGACGAGCATGACGAAGCTGAAGAACGGCGTCGGCCAACTGATGCCCGAGTATCCGAGCATATCGACGAAGATAAGCTCGGTTACGCCCAGCGACGTGTAGTACGTCAAGATGAGCGAGGCGATCAAATATAGCGGCATAATGATGGATCGCAGCAGAAGAATGAGAATGATCAGAATGCCTGCCATCATGAAGATGACGGTACGGGTATAGTCTTCCCCTGAGATCTGCTTCAGATCGGCGAAGGTGCTCGACACGCCGCCGATAGCGATATCCGCCTGTTCCCAAGCGGTGCCGGCCACCGCGCGCTCTGCCGCCGCTTGCACATTCGGAACTTGCTCGATCGCCTCAATGCCGTACGGGTTGACCGAGAATACGACGTCGAGCGTCATGACGGTGCGATCCGGGGAGACATACAGATCGATGGCTTGCTGGAAGTCCGGGTTCTCCAGCACTTCCTTCGGCACGAACCAGCCGCTGAACTCGCTGTCTGCCGTGCTGCCGACCTCGCTTAAGTATTGAGAGGCGGAATTCAGGCCCCCGGACACTTGCTCCAGGCCGCCGATGCCCTGCTGAAGCCCGTCGGTCAGCTGCGTCAATTGAGTGTTCAATTGCTGGAAGCCGTCGCCCATCTGCTGCTGGCCATTCTCGATTCGGGTCAAGCCTTCGATTACCGATGGGACCTTGCCGATAATCTGGCCCTGGCCATGAGCAGCCTGGGTGAGCCCGTTCTCCAGATCGGACAGGCCCTTAATAAGCTCATCGAGTCCGGAGGCAAGCGCCTTCTGGCCGGCAACGGCTTGGGCGTAGCCTTCATTGGCCTGGCTTAATCCGGCGGACAATGGGCCGAAGCGGCCGCTCAGCTCGCCAAGCGCTCCCGCCAATTGGGCGGTTCCCTTGCCGGTCTCGGTGACGGTGCCGCGAATGGTCAGGTAATCTTCATCGCGCAGCAGATCGGGATAGTTCTCTTCCAGGCGGCTGAAGCGGCCGTCCAGCGAGTGCAGCGCCTTCGCGGCTCCGTCCAACTGCTGCTGCATCTGCTTCAGACCGGTGTCCATCTGCTGAATGCCGTCGCCGATCTTCTGGTATGAAGCGAGAAGCTTTTCATTGGCGTTCGCCAATTGCAGGGCGCTTGCTTTGGCTTGCGACAAGCCGGCCTTGAGTTGCCCGGCGCCGGACGAGCCGTCCGTAATCCCTTGCTGAATTCGGGCCAGGCCGGCATTCAGCTCGCTGATGCCTTCCTTGAGCGCCTTCGTGCCCGCGGTAAGCTCTCCGGCGCTGTCAGCCGCTTCCTTCAGCTTCGGCGCGTTCTCGGACAAGGCGCTGCTGGCTTGGGACAGTCCGCTCTTAATATCGGACAGGCCCTGGTTGCCTTCGTCAAGTCCTTTTTCCAGTGTCTTGGCCTGCTCCGTAATCTTCAGATCGGAGATAGCCTCCCCGGAAGGCCGGCTCAGGCTCCGGACGCTGGCGACCCCGGGAACCTTCTCTACCTCCCGGCTGATCTTTTCGGCCAAGGCCATATGCTCGGCGGTATCGAGCGGCTTCCCGCTATGAACGACAATCTGGGTCGGAAGCGATTCGCCCGGCTCGAAGCTGTCGGCGATAATATTGAAGGCTTTGACTGAATCGTATTTGTCGCCAATCTCCTCCAGACTGTTATAGGAGAGCTGTCCGTTATACGTGGCCAGGAACGGGATAGTGACCGCGGCCACGATGAGCAGGGCGACCCAAGGACGCTTGAGCGAGAAGGAACCGACCGCTCCCCAAATGCGGCTCTCTTTATGTTCGAGCGAGCTGTTCCGGCTCGGCCAGAAGATGCGGGTGCCCAATACGAACATGAAGAACGGAACGATCGTGACCAGTGCGATCAGCATGACGGCGATGCCGATGGCGACGGCGACCGCCGACCGGTACAGAATGAAGGTGGATAGACCGATGGCGGTGAAGCCGACCAGCACGGCCAGCCCGGAGAACAATACCGTCTTCCCGGCCGTGCGGTACGTGGCGGCAATGACATCGCCGATATGTTCATGCCGCGGCACTTCCTCCTTGAAGCGGCTGAGGAGCAGAATGCAATAATCGGTTCCGATCCCGAACATGACGGCGACCATGAAGATCTGCGTGAAGGTCGAGACGGGGAAGTTCGCCGAATCGACCAGGAAAGCAACGATCGACTGCGAGATCAAATAACTGGCGCCGACCGCCAGCAGCGGGATGAGCGGCGCGACGACGGAACGGAAGACGAGGATGAGAATAATAAGAATAAAGGCGACCGTAATATATTCCGACTTCTTCAGACCGTCTTGGGAGCTCTGAATCGTATCCTTGTCGATGGAGTGTCTGCCGGTAATATAATGCTCGACGCCGATGGACTCCATCTCCTTGTTCATGCGGCTGATAATGTCGTCGGTCGAATGCTCGCCGGCCGCCACCCCGATAGAGGTCAGGACGGCCTTGCCGTCCCCGGAGACCAGCTTCTTCTCCAGCTCCGGCTGCGCATACGGATTCAGGACCGACTCGATGCCCAGTTCGGCCTTATGCTGCTCCAGGCGCTGTATCGTCGTTTTAATTTCGGCGATCTCATCGGCCTGCAGCCCGTCCGGGTTGTGGAACACGAGCGCAATCTGAGATTGCTCCTTGACGCCGTTCCGTGCGGCAGCTTCATCCAGGATAGCCTGGGCTTCTGTCGAAGGATACCCGTCAGGAACGGTGATCGTCCCTTTTTCCTTGACCAGATCGTTCAAGGAAGGGGCGGCGATCATCAGGCCTGCCGCCGCGATGATCCAGACGGCGATGATCGCCCATCTTGCCTTCAGTATAAATTTCATGAAGCGTTACTCCTCTCTCCTTATCAGATAGGCTAATTTTTCGAAGGTGCTGATGAAGGCCTCCACCTCCCGCTCTTCGAAATGAACCAGATAGGAAGATACCATATCCTGCACCTTCTGCTCCGCTTCCTTCAGCACCGATTCGCCGCGGGGGGTAAGGGACAGATACACCTGCCTTCGATCGGATTCATCACGAATGCGGTCGATGAGCCCGCGATCGGCAAGCCGCGTAATGATCGCGGTGATCGAGCTTTTGCCGACAAGAAAAGCATCCGCCAGCTCGGTGGGATTGCAGCGGCGGCATCCGCTGATGAACAGAAGAATCTGAAATTGTTCAGGCGTCAATTCTTCCTGAATGGCGTCCCGGATATCGGCGAACAGATGCTTCGTTACATCGAAGTAGGCCGCGATATAACGATCAATCCATTGCTTGGAATTGGAATTTGAATTTGAATTGGTAGTCAATGTTTTTCCTCCTCAATGAGTGTATGCACGGCAGAGTTGTCTATATTGTTTCATAATGAAATAGTTCGATGATAAAACTATATGCTGAAGCGTAGCGAATGTCAAACTGACAACAGGGAAAAATACATCAAAACGGAGCAAGCCACTTGAAAAAAGGGAAATCCCTTTGTATAATGATGATAATGATTATCATTGCTAATTATGTTTGCGTACATTTTGGATGAAGCCGGGGTGGAACGATGATTATTTTGCAACAGGTCATGACGGCGGCGCTGTTTGTCGTGGCTGGGATATGCCTCTGCATGTGTCTGAAGCAGGATCGGAGAACAAGGAAATCCCCGTAATAGGAAGCGGATTTCCTTTTTTTATTTTTCATTTATCTTTATTGACATTTCCTCAATGAAGGTATATACTTACAACTTATAATCGTAAATTTCACTCTCCTACGCATTTTACAATCTTACACACCTTGCCACATCTCACTTCGGAATCACCCTTATCTGCTGCCCATTCCGTCTGTCATGCCACCAAGTTTGTTGTAAGGATAGCCGCTGCGCTCGCTTGAAGCTCACGATCGGCGAGTCTGTTTCATCGTGTTCGATTACGGTTACTATTATGAAGTCAAGAATATAGTCTATCGCAAAGGGGACTGTACACAACGACATTATTTTGAGATTTCCTGCTGGCAGCAGAGTGTCCGGCAGATTGAAAGGTTTGGAGGTAATACAAATGAATACACAACTCGTGCACAATTGGTTGAACCATTTGGGCGGATACCGGGCAAGCCGCGCGATCAACGAACGCCGCTTGACCTACCGGATGTCCTACATCCAGGACGCGAAGCGTCCAGGCACGCGCCGGGAGCAAGAGCGCATTCGCCATGCCATCTCCCGCGCGAAGGAGCAAGAAATGATATTCCAGGAAGCATGCGCCCGACTGCCTGTGCCATACCGCGAAGTATTGAACAAACGGTATTTGCAGGACACGCGCGGCATCGAGCTGGATATCATCTCGGATGCGGTTGACGCCTTGACCCGCGTCTTGACGGCGATGGAGCAAGCAGGCGCGATACAATACCGTATCGTCGAAGGCTATGTCATTATGCACCGCGTTCATCAACGCACGGCATAATCGCTTCTGATCGCGGAATGATGCAACCGGGCTTTTGGAACAAGAATATGGATGCGATTCAAGTCATTCACTGTACATGGAATTTTCGAACCATTGGATATGAACCTGTCATCTCACGGATGGGTAAGCCCTCCGTTCATGCATTTCATTCTACACGATTGGGTGAACTTTAATCATGATTCAGGAATACTGATAACCCCTTAGGATAACGAAATCCTAGAGGGGTTATTTTTATGGGCGCCGGGCCATTTGCCTCCATCAGGATAGCTTTGGAGAAAATGACGCATAGTAAAACATATACAGAACCTTGGCCCAAGCTATGGAGGGATGATTATGAAAAAGGGGATAGGAAAACGGGCTAAAGAAATATTGCGAAAATTGCTTCAGGGCAGAGGGATGAGACGGCTGGCCATCGTTCTCGCACTGATGATTCCGGCAGCCGGATATGCCGGAGACGCCTCTGCACGGGCGGCTGGGGAAGAACGGCCTCCACAGTCCTTAAATGCCGCCAAGGAAGGCATTCCCGCTTCGCCCCAGCATACGTCCGAGACTTGCCAGCGCTAAGCGCGTCCCTCATGCATAGAGACAGGGAGGAGTGGCGGATGCGGACGTCATATCCTGTGCAAAGCGAGCGCCGGAAGGAAATCATCCTCCCGGCGCTTTGCAGTCAATATATGGCGTGATAATGCACGATCGCATCACAGAGCCGGGCCGCAATCGCTGTCTGCGACCGCGGATCGGTCAACATTTGGCGATCCCGGGGATTGCTCAGATAGCCCAACTCCACGATGACAGCCGGCCGATCGACGTGATTCAGCAGGTAGTACGTCTTCCCATGCTTGGGAAGAGTGCTCGTCGAGAAGAGCGGATTCAATGAATCTTGAATGAGGGAAGCCAGCAAGCGGCTTCGGCCTTCGTTCTGATGCAGGACAAGCGGACCGGTCGCCTTCGAGCGCTTCGACCAATTGACATGAAGACTGACGAACATCGATACGGGCACTTCCTGACTCAGCTGCTTCCGGTGCGCCAAGTCCTTGGAATGGCGCGAACGTACGGCTGACCACCGGTTGTCATCGCTTAGGGCATAATCGCCGGTACGGTTAAGAATGACCTGGACGCCCCGCGCTTTCAGCAATAAATAGAGCTTGCGGGCAATAGCGAGATTGATGTTTTTCTCCAAAATCTCCCCGTAGCTCGTTCCCCCGTCAATGCCGCCGTGTCCCGCATCGATCAGCACGTGCGGGGAAGGAAACGCGCCGCTGTAGACCGGGGGCCTGTCAGGAGCCGGCCAAGCGCCGACCGGTTCAGGAATATGGGCATTCCTGGCCGCCTCCTGCTGCGCGCAGGCAGGGAGGGGCAGGAATGACACGCCTATAAGCATCGCTATGATGGCATGCAGCCATCGCCTTGTCCTACGGGACCACAGGAAATTAGGCATATCGCGTGAACCACCTTCATTGTATGGAATCGATTGTCCTTATCGTGCGCAATATGACAGCGCTTCATTCCGAGGCTGGCGCGTTTGGCCGGGCAGGGAATGGGGCACACTAACATCCATCAGGGACAGGATGGAGGTGGCCGCCATGGCCAAAGGTCAGGACCTGATCAAATATATTACGCAGCAGTTTGTCACTTATATCGACACCCCTGTCGAGGCCCGGCGCGAACGCAGATTGGAGCGCAAAAACCGGGCCAAGGAGCCGTGGCAGACGAAGTGGTTCGGCATGGTGCCGTTCAGCGTGCAGATGTGGGCAGGGAAGTGGAGGCAGGCGGGGCAGCCGTTCCTGCGCCGGGCGGCCCGTCTCAAGCTGATGCGCTGGCGCAAAGGACCGCGGTCTCCGCAAGATGAAAAGGCACACTCTTGATGGCAGAGAAGTGCCTTTTTGTATGCCGATATTCAGGATTAGGATTGCGGGATGAAGTATCCGTTCGCAAGCGCGTCTTCCGCCGGAATCCAGCGCATCGCTCCCATATCGGAGCTGGATATAATAACATAGTTGGATTCAGCCTCAGCGGCAGCATCTCCGGCCGGCTCCCATCGCTGGATTCCGATATAGGCGAACGGCATCTTCATATCGAGCCCGGCACGCTGCTGCACATAGACCCACCGCTTCGTCTTGTAGTCGTTCGGTGCTCCGGATTCCGGCTTGCGAAGCTGAGGGTGCCGGGCCATCCACAAAATATTGTGGTACGGGTCGAACGGATCCCGGTAGGAACTCGGGCCCGGAACCGCATCTCCCTCTTCGCGGCTTGTCAGGGAACGGGTCTCTTCCCGCCCGGGAACGCCCTCCAGGAGGAGGGCAGGTACGGCATCCTCCGTCGATGGGGCCCCGCTGGAGGCCATGACCGCCCGAAGCTCCTTGCTCCACGGCGACGCCAGCCGCTCCGGCTTGAAGGAAGGAGGCAGCCGCTCTCCGGTCTGCGCATCAAGCCATTCCACCGCTCCGCTGCTCCATTCGAGACGCCACACCGTTAGCAGCGGGTCGAAGAAGCAGGGCTCAATATCGGCCAATACGTCCTTGCCCGCCGAAGAGGCCGCCTCTTCGGCTTGCAGCCGATGGGCCAGCGCTTGATGCAAGGTCGTCTCCTGATACGGCATGGCGCTGCCGCGCCCATATTCCGCGAGCCGGATCTCGCCCTGCTCAGTCGCTTCCAGAATCATATATCCAATCTGCTCCTGGCCCGCTATGACGCGCACGAGCCATCCGTGCATCCCGGGACCGAGCGGAACCGTCTCCAGTCCGGCCTCGCTCCAGTCGGTGAACGGTTCGTTCTTCGCCAATTGCCGCTTGTAACGGTCCGCGATGTCCCGCACGGATTCCGCCTGCATGCTTCTCGCGAGCCTGCCCCCTGGATGATGGTGTTCCGCTGCGCTTCTTATTCCAATCAGGATCACCGAATAGCGGCGTCCGTGCGCTTCCTTCGGTTCGACAGAAGCGGACTGCGCCTTCGGCAAGATGACGGGAGGCTGTTCGCCGCGAAGCGGGTACAGCGAATCCGACGCGGCCAACAACGCGAACGTGACTCCTCCCGCGGCGAGCGAGGTCAGCGCCGCCGTCGTCATCAGACTGGCCAATCTTGTCCACCAAGGCGTATTTTGCATCTCCAACACCTCTCTTGGCTATGACATTCCAATAGGCTTGCCGTGTTCTTGCGGTGCCGTGCACCGGTCCAGTATATGTATACGTTATTACCCGTCCAGCGCCAGGTTTCAACCATTTCATTGTAAGGGACAAGCTATAAAAAGGCTGTCGGAACAGGGAATGACACGTCTTGCGAAGCCGGTTCTATTTTTGCCGCAAAATGGCAATTGGCCGCGCATTATAGCCGACCGCCGCGGACATCCCGCTCCGAGAATCTGACAAGGCCCGGGGGAAGCGGAAGGCTGAGGAACAGGAACCTTGCCGCTGCCTTTGCACGGTACCTTGTCAGAAACTCACGGCTTCCATGACGGTCTCGCGCTGGCCGCTCCTCAGCACCTCGCTACTGGATCATGGGCACATGAACGAGCCCGCCATTAATGAGACTTACTTGAATTCGCGGCTCGAACTGCCACCGCACTTCCTCCTGGCGCACCTCGTATTGCTCCTCGATGCTCATGGGCCGCGCCTCTTCCTCCCCGCCTGGAGGCGGAGCGGGAGCTTCCTCTTGGCGCATGCGGCCCGGCTGTTGGGCCGCCTCGCGGATAAGCGGCTCATAGTAGGAAGCGAGGCGGCTCAATTCCTCCTCCAGCCGGACGCTTGCTTCGCGCGCCCACGTGTCGTCATGGCCGGCGATGACCTCGGCGAGGTGCTCCTCCACATGGGACACTGCCGCCGGCAGCGACAGCCGCCACGGCAGAACATGGACATGGGGCGGCAGCTTCGGCGTCACGTCCATCCGCAGCACCTCCTCCATGTAATCGAGGCGCATCCTGCCGCTGGCGAGCGAGATGCCATAGGAATGGATCTCCTCGCGCTTCAGGTCGCAGGCGAACTCCAGCTTGAAGTTGAGCAGCAGCCACGTCTCGTACGGGGCGGATTGCTTCACGCGGCGAGCTCCGCGAACGCCGCCGGCGGCCGGCGGCTCCACGAACAGCTGCACGAAGCGGCCCTCGGAATGGGCCGCCTGCATGATTTGTTCGAGGCGCTTGCTCCCGTACGTGACATCGTCGCGCGGGATGCGCCCGGGGCCGCCCCCGCCGCCGGTGAATGCGGGCGCCACGCCGAAGTAGCGCCCGAGCACGGACTCGCCGGGCGCCGCTTGCGGGGCGGCTCCGGCGGCGGCAAGCGGGCCGGTCCCGCCACCCGGCGCGGCCGGCCCCGGGGCAGGCGCCGATCCATAGGAGACGGCGCGCGGCGGCTCCGGCGGCATCGCGGCCGGATCGAACACGAACGTGAAGCGCATCGTCTCCGCCTCCGCTCCCGTGCGATCGATGAAGCCCCAATAATAGGGGCGGTTCGTCAGCACGCGATCGGCGCGCTCGGACAGCTTCACGGTCACATGGGCCGGCGACTTCTCGAGAATGTGGCAGTCCGTCGCCTCCAAATAGCGCAGCACATAGCCGCGCACTTGCTCGGTGTTCATCATGTCAAGCCTCCGCTTCCGTACTGATCTGGTCCAGCAGTTGTCCGATCGCGGCCTTCCGCTCATCGTCCGTTTCGGCTTCCACTTCCGCGCGGATGGCGTTCAGCGACTCTCCGAGATGCTCGACATGATGGCGGATCTCCTCGTCGCTGCCCGCTTCCAGCAGAATGCGGGTCAGGCTCTTTTCCAGGGAGTCCTGCTTCTCGAACCGTTCCAATATCATATCCAGCCGGCCGATGACCATTTCGAACATATTGATCTTTTCATGCAGCAGGTTCAAAATATGCTCCTCGATCGTGCCGCGGGTCGATAAATTGTAAATGCGCACGTCGTTCATCTGGCCGAGGCGGTGCACCCGCCCGATTCGCTGCTCGACGCGCATCGGGTTCCAGGGCAGGTCGAAATTGATCATATGGTGGCAAAATTGCAAATTGATGCCCTCGCCGCCGGCCTCGGTCGCGATCATCACCTGGGCGCGGCCGCGGAACAGATCCATCATCCAGTCCTTTTTGCCCCGGTTCATGCCGCCGCTGTACGGCACCGCCACGATGCCGGCCTTGCGGAAGTATTGCAGCAAATATTCCTGCGTCGCCCGGTATTCGGTGAACACGATCACCTTCTCATTCGTCTGCCGGATAATGTCCATGGCGGCCTCCGCCTTCGTGTTGGACGTAATCGCCTTGATCAGATCGACCAGATCCCAGATATGATCGCGGATCGGGGAATCCTCGGGCAGCTTCTTGGCGAGGTTGACGAGGGTCAGGAAGACCGCGTCGCGGCTGGAGCACACTTCCCGCTGGAGCGTAATCAGCGAGAACATGCTGCCGATATCGCGGCCGTTCATCTGGTACTGCTCCTTGATGAAGCGGGTGACCCCTTCGTATAATGCCTGCTCGTCCGGGGACAGCGTCAAGGGCACATTGCGGACGATGCGCCGCGTGAATTGCACGCTGCCCTCGCCGCGCCGATTGCGCACCATCACCTTGGACAGCTCGCCCTGAAGCTGGCCCTCGTTCTTCGGAAGACGCTTGTCGGCGACGAAGTTGCTGCTGAATTCGCCCTGCCCGCCAAGCTGTCCCGGCTTCAGCAGGGTAATCAGATTGTACAGCTCGTTCATATCGTTCTGGACCGGCGTGGCTGTCAGCAGCAGGCAATATTTTTTGCGCAAATGCTGAATGAACTGGTAGTTGGTCGTCTTGCGGTTTTTGAGCTTATGCGCCTCGTCGACGATAAGCATGTCGTATTCCTGCTCCATCAGGATCGATTTATGCGGATCGCGCTTGGCGGTATCCATCGAGGCGACGACGATGTCGGATTGCCATTGATATTTTTTCTTCTGGGCCACCGCCGCGATGCCGAACTTGTGGTGCAGCTCGCGCACCCACTGCAGCACCAGGGAGGCGGGGACGAGAATGAGGGCGCGCTTGACGAGCCCGCGAATCAAATATTCCTTCAGCACGAGTCCGGCTTCGATCGTCTTGCCGAGTCCGACCTCGTCGGCCAGAATCGCGCGGCCGCGCATCTCGTGCAGCACCTTCTTGGCCGTCTCTACTTGATGGGGAAGCGGTTCTACGTTCGTAATGTGGGTCAGGCATTGCAGCTCGTCGAACGCGCGAATGCGCTTGGCCTGCTCCGCTTCATAGGCCAACTGGAACAGCGTCCAGTCATCCCAGGGGCCGTTCTTGTCGATGCGGGCCGACAGTTCCTCCAGCCAGCCGCGATCCGTCACGATAGGCAGCGATCCGGATGCCGCGGACGAGGACAGCGGCCAGGAATGCGCGTCGGAGCGCATGATCGGGCCGCTAACCGGGCTGACCGGGCCGGCCAGGGCCGATGGCTGCGGACCGGCAAGGCCATCATTCGGCTGCTGATGTCTGTTCATCCTCTCGACCTCCTCTATAGAGGTAGTATGGACGTTATTGCAGGCTTTCATAACCGCTGCAAGACGGAGATCGAGGAGCCTGCAAGAGGGACGGGAGCAGGGGGAGGAATGCCTTTCTCCGGAAAAAGCAAGAGACAAAATAGAGAGATTGCTAGAGAAAAACGAAGCATGGTGTTCCCCGGTTCACATCCATTCGCCATATTTCCTTTTTTCTTATTAGAAATTCTATATATAGTATAGTACAATGATTTTCGCACACAATATATTGTGGAAAATACATACATTGTACAATCCTTCAATTGTCGTGTGCGGTGGTAATCATTCAAGTAGCGATCAATATATAGGAGGTTGTGTTCTTTTGAATACGGGGCATAAGCACCGCTTGGAAGGCTTGAGCGAGAAAATATTTCTGGATCGGTACGCATGGAAGGATGCGGACACGAACAACACCAAAGTAGGGGATGTCGTCCTGGTACTGACTAAAGACGATCCGAAATTTCCGGCGAAGGAAGTCGGAGAAGTGGTAGCGCGCGACGGCCGCTTCGTCTCTGTCAAGCTGCGAAGCGGAGAGCTGGTTCAATCCACGATTGAGAAGCTGACCTTGACGATAGAGAAGACGCCGGAAGAAATGTGGGATCGGCTGGCGGCTGCGATGGCATCGGTAGAACCAACCCCGGAAAAACAACAGGAATGGACGGAAAAGTTCCGTTATATATTGGACGACTGGAAGCTCGTCCCTGGCGGCCGCATCGCGGCAGGGGCCGGGGCAAGCGAGGAATTGACCCTGTTCAACTGCTACGTTATCCCTTCGCCGAAGGACAGCCGCGGCGGCATTATGGAGACATTGTCGGAGATGACCGAGATTATGGCCCGTGGCGGGGGCGTCGGCATTAACCTGTCGTCGCTTCGCCCGCGGCGCGCGATCGTGCGCGGGGTCAACGGCTCCTCCAGCGGCGCCGTCTCCTGGGGCGGCTTGTTCAGCTATACGACCGGACTGATCGAGCAGGGGGGCAGCCGACGGGGCGCGCTCATGCTAATGATGAACGATTGGCATCCGGACGTCGTCGATTTCATTACGGTAAAGCAGACGATGGGCCAGGTGACGAACGCCAATCTGTCCGTCTGTGTCAGCAATGCCTTCATGAAGGCGGTCAAGGAAGATCTAGACTGGGAGCTGGTCTTCCCGGATACGTCCGATCCGGAGTATGACGAGCTGTGGGACGGAGACCTCGAAAAATGGAAGCAGGCCGGAAAAGCGGTCATTCCTTACCGCACCGTGAAAGCGCGGGAAATCTGGCATACGATTATCGAGTCGGCCTGGAAATCGGCCGAGCCGGGCGTCGTGTTCATGGAATACTACAACCAGATGTCGAACAGCTGGTATTTCAACCCGATTATCTGCACGAATCCGTGCGGGGAGCAGGGCTTGCCGGCCTGGGGCGTCTGCAATCTGTCCGCGCTCAATCTGTCCAAGTTCTATGACGAGGAGAAGCATGATGTCGCGTGGGACGAACTGTCGACCGTGACGCGCTATGCGGTGCGTTTCCTGGACAACGTGATCGACAAGACCCCTTATCATTTCGACAAAAATAAAGAGAACCAGCAGAACGAGCGCCGCGTCGGCTTGGGATCGATGGGCTTGGCCGAGCTGATGATCAAGCTGGGCATCCGCTACGGCAGCCCGGAATCGCTTGAATTCCTCGATAAGCTGTTCGGCTTCATCGCGCGCGAATCGTATCTCGCGTCGGCGGAGATCGCGGGCGAGAAGGGCGCGTTTCCGGCATTCGAGACCGAGCCGTACCTCCAGAGCGGCTTCATGAAGAACATGCTCGAGGTGTATCCGGAGGTCGGCGAAGCGATTCGCCGGCAGGGCATGCGCAATGTGACCGTCATTACGCAGGCGCCGACGGGCAGCACTGGCACGATGGTCGGCACCTCGACCGGCATCGAGCCGTACTTCGCTTTCAAATATTTCCGGCAAAGCCGCCTCGGCTTCGACGAGCAGTTCGTGCCGATCGCGCAGGAATGGATGGACGCGCATCCGGGCGAGCAGCTGCCGGATTACTTCATTACGGCGATGGATCTGTCCGCCGAGGATCATATCCGTGCGCAGGCGGCGATCCAGCGCTGGGTGGACAGCTCGATCTCGAAGACGGCGAACTGCCCGAACGACTTCACGGTGGAAGAGACGAAGCGGCTGTATGAGCTGGCCTTCGATCTCGGCTGCAAGGGCGTGACGATCTACCGCGACGGCAGCCGCGACGTCCAGGTTCTGTCGACCGACAAGGGAGACAACAAGGAAGACGGGCAAGCTTGCCAGGCCGAAGCCGGAGCTCTGGCGGAAGAGGCGGCAGAAGCGCCGGCTGCTCCGGCGACCGCACAGGCAGTCGCGCCGAGCAACGGCGGGGGCGGCAATGTGTACAAGCGCCGTCCGCAAGTACTGCGCGGCGCGACTTATAAGGTGAATACGCCGTTCGGCATGGCTTATATTACGATTAATGATATGAACGGCATTCCGGGCGAGATTTTCCTGAACGTGGGCAAGGCCGGTTCCGATGTGTTCGCGATGGCGGAAGCGCTCGGCCGCGTCTGCTCGCTGTTCCTCCGCTACGGCGATCACGGCAACAAGGTCGAGCTGCTCATCAAGCACCTGAAGGGCATCGGCGGCTCCGGCGCGATCGGCTTCGGCGCCAACCGCGTCGAGTCGATTGCCGATGCGGTAGCCAAGGCGTTGGAGATTCACCAGCAGGAAGCGCTCGGACTCGGCGCCGAGGCGGACCCGGCTCCGATCGCCGCGACGATCGAGGCCCCGGTCATCGGGCTGAAGGAGAGCGGCAGCGCATCGGCCTCGCGCGACCTGTGCCCGTCCTGCGGCACCGCCTCGCTCCTGAACGTCGAGGGCTGCAAGACCTGCGCGAACTGCGGTTACAGCCGCTGCTCGTAGAAGACGATAGTCCCCCTGGATGGGTACTTGAGATAAGAATTAATGCTTATTAGGTGAGAATATTTCGTCACATATAAGCCTGTAGCGGCAATGTTTGCTGGCTACAGGCTTTTTTAACTTTTGTGAGGGATACACCCGATATGGGAATTTTGATTGTACAAGCAAGTTGTTGTAAACATTCGGGCATCTTAACAACGAACAAACGTAGTCACGGTTTCCACCGGCAGCTTGGAGAGATCTGCATCACGTTTGCCGCTCGTTTTGCGGCGTTTATACGTGATGGCTTCCTTCTCGGGCTCCGTCTCAGGCGGAGCGGTTGCTTCGGCTTCGTTAAACAGGTTCATCTCCAGTTGCTTGACGCTTACGAACGTCTAAATGGCTTGTCACCCAACCAATATCGACGAGTTGTATAACGATAAGAAAACCCTCAGTTCTGTTAAATTGAACTGAGGGAAATAGACTAATTTTTTGTTTTTCCCCTGTCTACTTGACAGGGGCACTTCACTGACCGCTAGGTGGGGCTTATTTGACGTTTACCGTTACACCATACCGCCCGCGTCTTCAATAATTCTCATGGCTTTGTCAAAAGATTCCTCCTCCACCACAACAGTCAGCAAAATATCCCTTCCGGTGGGTCCACCCTGCCCCCCGTCACTCATTCCGCTTGCCGATACATTTGTAGCAGCTAGAACGTTGGTGGAATCACCTCCGAGCGTGTCCCCGAAGGTCACGGAGGTTAAACTGCCCATACTGCCGGTTAGATTCGGCGAACCGTATGAATCACTGGCTGGATACATGCTGAAACGATCAATTGACATGTCCACGACATGCAGCGCCTGCAGCTTCTTGGACACACTTTCGGCTTCTTCCGGACTTTTAAAATAGGCCAAAATATTTTTTTCTGCCATAACGTTCACCTGCCTGTGTTTATGGTCTGTTTTCTTAACGAGTAAAATAGGCTTTCATGCCTTTCATTAGATTCTGCCTAACCCGGAATGAATATGCGCATACGTCGGGAAAAAGCAGCAGTCCGGGTTCAAAACTTAATAAATGAGCCTGTAAAGACTGTAACCACTCCAAGTAGTCCTGAAAGAAATCCTTCAATGGGAATGTAAAGGAGGACAGTATATTTATCTATCTGTTCTTCTCTATACTTTACTGTATAATGATAAGATTGCTAATGTAACTAACATTTCTTTGTGTCAAGGCTACTACACTCATATTTGCCGCGAAAGACAATCCATTTGGAAGGTATTAGGGAAAGAACATATTGGTCTACATGCTTGGCTTGAGTTCGATGGAGCTGTGATAGATATATCTATCGGCCAAGAGGCACACTTTTTTGACTTTAAAAGAGCGCCGTGGATTATAGGTAAAGTTCCGAATGGAATGTCTCTAGTCAGCTACAGAGAAGATCGTAAGACTGTAAAAGAATATGGGAGATTGATTGCTAGACAGAGTGGATTGGTTTATCTAGATTGGATCAAGAAACATGACTTGGAGGCGTCCTCTCTATTTTTGAATTTTTTAAATTCTACCTCTAAATAACATAATATGGTGCATATATGTTGTTAGACCCAAGGCATTATGTTACAATATTGGAGGCATCAGGTTGAGGCAAGATGAACAATTCAAATAACGAAGGGAGTTTCAAAATGAAACAAAATCGTACTTGGAAAGTTGTTCTTGCTTGTGCTATGATGTTCAACGTATTTGCGCTCTCTGCGGGGGCAGAAGCGGCAGCGACTCCAACTAAGGGGTCAATCTCTTTATCACAACAGCAGGTGTCTGTACGTGATATCGTGCCTCCTGAGTATTTCACGAAATATGCAGGTAAATTCAACTCTGCTTTAGAAGTGGATCGAGCAACGGGCTTCTCGGCAGCCGCGCCAACGCAAGAAGTAAACAAATTGCACTCACCGGACAACGGGGCTATTATTGTAAACTCGCTCGATGAGTATGCGGCGCTGTTGAACTACTTCAATGACTTGACTGCTCCACAAAACGCCACGATTGTTGAAACCCAAAAAACAAACCCTGTTCAAACATTTTCAGAGACCAGGACGGTTGTCCATGAAACAACATGGAATGACCAAAAAGTCTCTTGGATGAAAGCATATGTTATTGCTGAATACGACAAGGATGATAAAATTGTTGGTACGCCTAAAACGGATAGTGGTTTGTACGGAGTGCATCCGGGACAATCATGGGAACATAACGACAAAAAATCCCATGCGATTGTGAATGATAAAAAGACTGGCGGCCATGCTAATATTTATGGGGATTTATCCTATTACCTTATCTTTGAAGGCATCGGAAAACTGATAACGAAGGAATTGTATAAATTCATGAGATTCTAATAGACATCAAACAACGAGCGATGATTCATAAAGTCGCTCGTTGTTTTATATACTGATTACAGGAGGTGTTCATATGGACGATAAAGACAAAAAGAAGAAATCAAAAAAGAAAAAGATTGTTTGGACGATTGTAATAGTGTTTCTAATTTATGCTACATTTAACCTAATTTCGTTTATAGCAAGGACGGACTCTCCGACACCTTAGAAAAAAACACCCTCTTTTAAAAGAGGAGGGTATTCCGTATAAGGTCAAGGTCAGTCAAGATCAAAATTCTTGATAAAGACTATAGTACACAATACGGCTTTTGTGAAATAGTGTCATTCAAAATAAGAAATAACCCCAATCAGCTTAATTGAATTGTCCAGTTCCACCTAATTCCGAACCTCTATAACATTCATTACGGAATTACTCGATTTAGTTCGTATTTGCACGTTATGAACGGCTCAATAGCGTTTGATAAATTGGAGGCTTTCTTCAACTTCGCTTTTCGCAAAAGTCCATAGTGACGTGTTACAGAACGGAAAAGTTTGTAGTTGCGTGTTACCATCTATACCATCACAATACGAACTATTTGCGATAAACGTCCTTCTGTTCTGACTTCAACGTCATGCCATAGTTCGGACTATTTTGTTACTGGACAAGTAGTCAATCAGTCAGTCAATGTAATGTCGAAAATGAATAAAGAGCAACACCTTTTTAGTGCTGCTCTTTATTCTACCTACCACGGATGGATAACTCCAGAGCCACCCGTAAACTGGACTACTGCCTCGGAAATAAAAGCTGAAACAAGAAGGGCGCTAAAAACCAATTTACTAAATTTTTTTCTCACGCTAATCCCTCCAATTCTTTAACGCTCCGTTTGTAGTAATTGCTTAACTTTTCTAGCGTAAACTGAGGTGAAACGTGGTTCGTTAAATGGATATGCATAGCGGTATTGAGAGCTTCTTTTTCCTTTGGATCATTTACTTTGGAATACCAAAAGGAAGATTCCACTATATTTGTAATACTTTTGTCTATGTCACCCGCAACCAAATAATATTCTCCCTTGACTCGAAGATAATCAGCGTACACAGCACAAGCTAGTGGATTTCTTTCGTCTATAAGGATTTCGAGTTCTCTACCATCCTCGACAATAGTTTTGGCCGCTTCAAGATTGTTTTGGAGTAAGTACAATTGAATAAGTTGTTTAGTCGCAGGGATGATTAATGCGTTATCACACGTCCTAAGAAATGCTGTAAGCAATTCTTCTGCTTTCCCTACATCTCCCTTTCTAGTCGCATAAAAAGCATCCATAATGACGACATTTTCTTTTGTATTCGGATAAGAAAAATTTTTATATTGTAGCAAATACAACTCTGATTCTGTATATGCCCCTATGCTAAAATACGCATCTATAAGGACACCAAGCGCATCTGCTTTGTAATGTCCCCCGGCTTTCAGCACTTCCTTACAATAAGCAATGCATTCGTTATGATGACTCAAAGTGTATGCATGGATACCCAATTTATAGTACAAGCTCAACCGTTCTTCAGACGACAAGAAATCAGCATAATGTATAATATGCTTTCCATTTTGGTATGTTTCCTTCAATCTGCTGAAATCATTTCTTTCAATCAGGTATCGTTGGTACATGCATTTAGCAATGTAAGGCATGATTCCGTGGGAACGTGAGTAGTCAATGATGAGGTCATATAATGAGAGTTTGATGGAGTTATTTTCGATGGAGTCGATATCGCGATACAACTTACCTACTAAGAACAGGCTGTCTTCATTTGGCGATTCAAGAAACTTTTCGGCGATTTTAAGTATCAGCGAAGGATGCTCAAGTGTTTTTAGTTCGTTCTTTAAAATAGAGTAAATGACTTCCGACTTATGCCCAATCTCGATGTACTATTCTACGATGTCATTATGGGGAATGCCTAATACAGCAGCAATGGACAAAATGGATTGAAAATCAGGGCGCTTAACCTCGCCGTTTTCAATTCTCGACAAGCTGCCCTTGTCAACGCCGACCGCTTCTAGGAGCTTAGAAAGGCTCATTTCCTTCCTCTGCCGATGGTACTGTATCAGCTCCCCCAAGCTCATTGGTTTCGTAGCAACGGTACTCACAATCTCACTCCTTCAGCAATGCAAAATTATTGACCACCTATATATTACCATATAACTATGCACAAGACAAACATTTGTTTACATTTCATCCATTTTAAGATTGTAACAAAAAAGACAAAACACAATATGGCTTTGCCTTTAAATTTTAGATTACATTTCTCTCAAACTTGATCGTTTCATGAACTGTACCTAGTCTTAGATGTAACCCAACGCATACACATTAACCTGGGCGGCTACAGATGACGCCACACGTCATAGTACTCCCTTCGAAAAACATCATTCACACGACTCCCTTCAGGAGACACATTCGAAGGTACACAAAGAAGACGGATACGGTCTTTCATAGCTCGATATAATCGTCCTTCATAAGCGCTACGGCCAAACCGGATTTTACGAAATATTACGTTAAGGCTTTAAAGTGTTAAGCCATAAATTAAATTGTTTTTCTGCTTTGCCGCTGGCCTGCTGGGTACTGAATTGTTGAGACATGTTCTTGTCCCTCGACAGTTCCTTTCCTTCTCAATCTTCTCATCGTCTTATTGGTTGTTTCCGTCTTTTCCCAAACTAAGACACGCTTACGCAATGATTCTGAACTGTTTTGTTCTTTTTAACTCTCCCGATTAAATTAGCCAATAAGTTTTTTGGTGGTGGTATATAAACAGCCTTTATACAGTCAGTAGTGTTTAAAGTTCCGTTAACCAGTTACTTATTAAGCTTTTTCTTTAGTCTTATTTGCTGTAGAATAAGTCCGAATAATATCACCGTTAACAATAAAGAATGAATAATGTTGTCCGTATCTATAAACAATGTTGTATAGTAAGAGACCAAAACTGCGGCTGTTGCTATTCCTAGAAAGATATAGTTTCGCAATAGAATGTTCTTCCTAAATAAACATTCATGAACTCTCGTTCGCAAACCTAGCATGAAAATAGCGAGGGTTTAGTGGTCGGACCTATTTCCCATACTGCTACTACATGACGCGAAACACGTTCTTTTTAATGGTGGTGTAACCCCGACAAATAAACTGTTGAGGATGAGTTCTGTGTACAAACCTGTGCTGGCTCTGTATGCCCAATCAGAGAACCGCGAACAGAAAAATGCTCAAGCTCGAATTCATCCGCCGTCATGCATTTCAGTTATGGAGGGAAGCCAAGATGGAAGTATTGCTTGAACGCTGTGCTGGAATGGACGTTCACCAAGAGACAATCGTCGTTTGTGTGATGACCACAGATGCTGCGGGGGAGGCCCACAGCGAGATCCGAAGCTTTGGAACGATGACCAAACATCTTTTCGAACTGCTTAAGTACCTGGAGTCCCAAGGCGTTACACACATCGCAATGGAGAGCACGGAAATCTACTGGAAACCTGTCTACAACATACTTGAAGGCTACTTCACCGTCGTACTGGCGAATGCGCAGCGCATTAAGAATGTTCCTGGCCGCAAGACGGATGTTTGTGATGCCGAATGGATCGCGAAGCTGCTTCGAGTCGGTCTAATTGAGCCCAGCTTTGTGCCATCCGAGGACTTAAGGGAGCTACGGGACCTCTGCCGACTTCGAAAAAAACGAATCGGCTCCCTAACAGCGGAGAAAAACCGAATCCAGAAGTATCTTGAAGCAGGTAACGTCAAGCTAGGCAGTGTCATCTCAGACGTATTCGGTGTATCCGGGCGCAGTTTGCTGCAACGCTTAATCGAAAAAGGTTACGTTGACGCGGAAGATGTTGAAGCGAGCGTCAAGGGTTCGATCAAGAACAAAAAAAGTGAAGTTACTGACTCTCTTTTTGGCACGATGACCCCGCATCAAATTCGATTGATTAAAGATTGTTGGGAGCATATCGAATACTTAGAGAAGTCCATTGCTCGGTTGGAAGCCGAAATTAACGATCACTTGGAGCCCTATCGGACGGAGTACGAACTGCTTCAGACCATTCCAGGTGTTAGCGAACGAACAGCTGCAGCACTCCTTGCAGAAATCGGGGCCAATATGGAGCAATTTCCATCCGCAGATCACCTTGCCTCTTGGGCTGGCGTAGCACCCGGCAACCACGAGAGTGCAGGCAAAAAAAAAGTACAAAAAGCGTAAAAGGCAATCCTCATGCAAAAGTGACACTATGCGAAGCGTCTTGGGCAATCGCTCGCTCACGAAACACGGTCTTGGCAACAAAGTTCTGGAAGATTGCTTCACGACGAGGAAAGAAAAAAGCTTGCATTGCCATTTCACGTAAGATACTTATCATTGCTTACCACATGCTGAAGAACAAACAAATTTACATCGAAGGTGGACCACAAGCACCACTCATGCAGATCAACTAACCTTACAGCATTGACGAAACATAGCGATTTTAAACAAGGCCCCTTCAAAGAAGGTGGACCGGGCATCTTATGGTCATTTCTCAGAAAACTGCAGCTTTTTAAAGACGATAATCGTTCATGAGTGCGTTTGGATTTTCACAGAAAAAAGTGAACCACCAGTGCAATTATCAAGGCGTAAAACAAGAGAAAGGACAGGGTTATTATTAACTGTTCAGTTATAATCAAATTCACTCCCCTTCACCCTTTATGTTTTACCCTATGGTAACATAAACTTACATAAATTACTAATCGTTGGTTGTCACGGATTAGTTGTGACTTCGTAATATGGAACTGGTAACCAATGTAGATTTATGCTCATAAATTTTAGGCTCAGCAACATTTTTTGCAGCAGGGTCAAGGAAGAACGTGTCTTCTTTAATGCTAATGTAATTATTCATGGTTGGGATTGATTCTATCACCTTTTTTGAAAACTCATCCTTCCCAATTTCAACTGTGTGCCTTTGACTTAGCTCACCTTGTGCTATTATAGGACAATCTGTGTCTACTATTCACTCTAACTTCGTACTTTTGCAGTTCAAGTATGTAAATATCTAACTGTTGGCTAATCTGAACGACTTCATCATCGGTAAGTTTGCCTTTTTGATTAGCAATGTGGATTAATTTTTGTTTAAGTTCCTTGACTTTGGCTAACAGTGTAGCATGTAAATTATCTATTTTTGTTATGCCTTCTTTTTCATTGTCAATATCATTAACCTTAGAGAAGTACCATGCACTTTTTTGTAGATCTGATACTCCTTTTTGGATGTCGCAAACTGTAATAAAATATTCTGCTCGATGATAATAATATTCAGCCAGTTGTGAAATCAGGTTAGGATTGTTATGGCTGATTTGTTGGGGGTCGATAGGGTAAGAAAGAGTTTTTTCAGCTTCAAACAGTCGGCATTCTTGCAGATATATATCCATTAATTGATTCAAAACTGACAGAGCTAGACCCTGATCGCAAGTTTCTAATAGTGAGTTCAACTGGGATACCGCTACATCTGTCTTTCCCCTTTTCGCATTAAGCAATGCGTTCGTTAGCATAACATTTTCTTTGATGTAAGGGGCATCATATTTCGAGTAGAGATGATTGTAATATTCACTTTTTTCGTAATCCCCAATACGAAAGTATGCGCTTCTCAGTATACCAAGAGCGTGAGCGTAGTATTCATTATCAGGCTTAGCTTCCTGAATCACATGAAGGGCAAGCTCGATGCTTTTCGGATATAGAAATAAATTATATGCGTGAATACCCAGCTTGTAATAGAACATGATGCGGTCTTCCGCGCTCAAAAAATCTGCATACATTACGATATGCTTGTAACTATCGTATGTATCCCGCATCCGAGTAAAGTCATCCCGTTCGATTAAGTATACCTGGAATAACCCCCTAGCCAAAAAAGGCATGATGCCGTGATCCCGAGAGTAGTCAACGATGACTTGATACAGGGCTAATTTAATCTCCTTATTTTCCACGTGGCCCACGAAGTCATAAAGCCTTTCCACCAAAGCGTGACTATCGTCGAGAGGGGGTTCTAAAACTTTTCTCCCTACTTTGGTAACCAGCTCGGCAGTACCCGAATGCTGAATCACGTCCTGCAACACGAAAAGGAGGGTGTCTGCTCTCTTTTCCACAGTAATGTGCAGTTCGACCAAAGTCTCTAATGGTATCTGTAATGTGTCTACAAGCGGACGGATGGTCATATATTCCGGCCTTTTAACGTCCCCGTTTTCGATTTTTGATATCGTTCCTTTATGTAAGCCTGTCACTTCAGCTAATTGCGATAAAGTCATGTCCCTATTATGTCTGTAGCGTTGTATTAATTCCCCAATGGACAATACTTGTGCCACCCTATACGCACCTTCTCCCATTTTTCAATGATTTACCACCTATATTTTACCATTTAAACGACCATGAATCAAACAATTGTTTACATTTTATCTATTAAAGACGAAATGTGGGCTTTCGGGTGTTTAACGAAGTTCGTCGGCGACTTCATCGGTAGCGCCAACCTCATCGATGGCACGGTGAAGAGCGTGGAGACGGCTGTATGATCGACCGCCTCCGGCGATCTGTTGGTGAAACGCACGGAGCCTCTGTCGCAGAATTGGGTCACCGTCGTTATCCGCCCGGAGGGGTGTCACTCGCCGAAGCCAGCTCGCATGTCGGAACGGGTGGACAAGGGCGTCTTTATTGGCCAGACCCAGGCATACGAAGTCCAGTACGAAGGACAGGCGCTGCAGGTTACGACCATAATCCGATTCTGGATAATGATTTTCGGGTTGGGGACTTCGTCTCGCTGGTCCACATTCTTTTGACTGCACAGAACAGGATTCGATCTGGAATGAATTTAGCATTAAGGGATCCGGTGGCTCCCGGGGTTAGATGCTGGTAGATTAGCAGATTGGCTTCTTCGAGCAATTGCTCCATCTCGATTTAAGCTTGTAGCGGCAATGTTTTCCAGCTACAGGCTTTTTCATGTTTCGAGTGAGAGGATCAAGCAAAAAGAGATGGACAACGACTTCCCAATGTGAATATATCTAATTCCTCGCTTCTTCATCAGCCGCTTTTTCGAGTGATCCAGATCTCTCCATGTCCGGCTTATCCCATCAAGGCATTCATCTAAATGATAGCGCCTATATAACTCCTCTTTAGTCAACTCGATTGCATGTTTCATTACACGACAAAGGTCAAAATTTTACCCACACAAGGTCATAATCCATCCTTTGTTCTCCCTTGTCTGCCGCTTATGATGAAGTCAACAAATTATTAAGCTGAGGTGACATCCTAAGTGGAAGAGACAAAATCAAGTTATCAGCTCCCAAAGCAACAGGCGGAGCGCGTAGTGAAGAAATTTTGGTCGCCACGGAGAAAGGAAGCATTGGTTGGCTGGCTGTTTTTAATGCCGGAAATTGTGGGCATGTTGATGCTTAATGTATTTGCCCTTGGGTTTTCGTTGTATTTAAGTTTTACAGATTGGGATTTATTGTCTGGGGTATCAGGGATTAAATTTGCCGGTTTGCAAAACTACATTCATTTATTTCAAGACCCGACGATATGGAAGGCATTATACAACAACTTGGTGTATACGGTGTTAACCGTGCCATTGCCGATTGCGATTGCGCTTGTGCTAGCGGTTGTTATTCATAGTAAAGTCTACTTTAAAGATTACTTTAAAGTCGTATTCTTCATCCCTTACATTTCCTCGATTATCGCTGTGGCAGCCGTGTGGAGCATTTTATTCCACCCTTCGCTAGGGCGTGTATGCAAACCTTAAGCCAACCAGATCATGGAAGAGGCCAGCTTTAAGAAGGCAACAAAAGTACAGGCCAATTTATCGTACCGAGTTGCCAGCCGACGATTATGTTTGAGTTTGTTGAACAGGCATTCGACCAGATGACGCTCTTTATACAACCACCAGTCGGTTGTACGTTGGATCGTGCGATTCTTCTTACTGGGAATGACGGAATGGGCCAGTTTCTCTTCCAAAAGCGCAATGATTTTATCGGTATCGTATCCGCGATCCGCCAAAACATGTTTACCTTGTATGTCTTGGGTTTGCAGGATCTCATAACCCGTTACACAATCATTGATGTTGCCTGCGGTTACTTCGAAGCGTAGCGGATTGCCAAGGCCGTCTACAACGGCATGAATCTTGCTGGTTAAGCCTCCGCGTGATCGTCCGATGGCTTGGAATTGCTGCCCCCTTTTGCCCCCGCGCCGTGTTGGTGAACACGAACGATGGAAGCATCGAGCATAACACTTTCGTCATCGGGATTGGCAGCCAGAACCTCTAGCATTCGATCAAAGATGCCTGCTTTCTCCCAGCGGCGGAAACGACTGTAGACACTGCTCCAGGAGCCATAATGCTCTGGCAAGTCTCGCCAAGGCGCACCAGAACGAATCACCCAAAGCATGGCATTGAACATTTTTCGGTTATCGATTGCCGGACGTCCACCCTGTGGTTTCCGTTCCGGTGGCAAGAGGTCTTTGAGTCGTTCCCATTGGTCATCTCGTATCTCATATCGTCTTCTCATAGGATAAGTTTACCAGATATTTGGCTATTTCGATAGTTTGCGTACACGCCCTAGGCCCTATCAATCAATTTCTAATGGATCTGGGTGTATCGAATCCCCCGAAATGGCTCGTTGATCCGAAAACATCACTCATCTCGGTCGCCATTATTAGTGCGTGGGCAGGGCTCGGTTATACGATTATTATTTACATGGCGGGACTGTCCAATATTTCCGAAGAATTGTACGAAGCGGCAGAAATTGATGGGGCGACGGGGATGAAGAAGTTTTTCAATATCACGGTCCCGATGCTCCGGCCAACGACGTTTTTCTTGCTTATTACGATGCTAATCGGTTCATTTAAAGTGTTCGATATTATTTCGTACTTGACCGAAGGCGGCCCTGATAATTCATCAACGGTAATTGTATTCCGCATCTATCAAGAAGGTTTTGTCAACTACAATATGGGCTATGCATCTGCAATATCCTGGCTGTTATTTGCGATTATCGGTCTGATTACAGCGGCAACGTGGAAGATGCGTCAAGAAGAATCATTTTAATAGAAAGGGAGAGTAGGATGCTAACCTTACGTAATAAGATTTCTAAAATTACCGCTACCGTGTTAATGGGGATATTGTCCATTTTTTTTATCTTTCCGTTATTATGGATGGTTTCGTCGGCATTCAAATTTGAAAAAGACGTGATGCGCTTTCCGATTGAATGGATTCCATCTTCCATCAACGTTGTCAATAACTTTAAGGCCGTATGGATGGAAAGGGTACCGTTTGGTCAAATTTATATGAACTCGCTGAAAGTGGCGATTATCGTTACTTTACTTTCGCTGCTTATATCAACGATGGCAGCCTATTCATTTACGAAGCTAAAATTTCGCGGTCGAAACCTCGTATTTGCCATGCTGCTGGCAATGATGATTATTCCTGATCAAGCGACGCTCATTCCTCGCTTCATGCTTATTCGCTGGCTGGGATTATACGACACCCATGCTGCACTAATTTTGATGGGTATGTTTTCGATTTATTTTACATTCTTGTTGCGTCAATTTATGGCCGGTGTGAGTGATGAAATTTTGGAAGCGGCTAGAATTGACGGTGCAGGGCATCTGCGTACCTTCACTTCGATTATGCTTCCGCTCTGTCGTCCTGTGATAGCGACGGTGGCGATTATTAAGTTCATCTGGTCGTGGAATGATTATCAAAATCCGTTAATCTTCTTGCAATCGAAATCATTGTATACCGTTCCGCTAGGGATGACATTGTTTAGGGATGATTACACGACCAACGATGCGATTATGATGATGGCGGCATTGTCAGCGATTATTCCTCTGCTGATTGTGTTTATTGTTTTGCAGAAACAAGTGATTAGCGGGATTGCCCTTGGTGGCGTGAAAGGGTAAGCAATACGGACTCATGATAAATCCGTAGACATCTTTAGCGTCTTCTAATAGGTCAAAATCGTTATCGCACAAGCACAAAATTATACACGCAAGCAAGTTGCAAACGTTATATACTTGCTGTAAGCGCTAACAAGGGATTAATTAAAACAATACGATAATTAATTTTAGGAGGAAGCTGCACATGGCAAGTAAAAGAAAACGCTATTTTCTTATTTCCACATGCATACTGCTGGCATTCATGATGTTTACAAGCGCTTGTGGAAACAAAGCTGCTGACGAATCGGAACAATCGAACGGTACTGCAGGTACGGGGGCGAAGGAAGTGACGCTCAAGTACTATAACTGGGATAATGAGGCCCAAGAAGGGGCTACAGACGCAATGCTGCGTGAGTTTGAAGCAGCCAACCCTGGTATTAAAGTTGAACATGTCGTCCTCGTTCCGGGTAATTCATTAGAAATGTTGAAGAAATTAGACTTTCTTATTTCGTCAGGAGATGAAGTTGACGTCGTTCAATTACCAAGTTCATCAGCGGTCGTTGAAAGAGCGGTTCGCAGCGCATTTATGCCACTCAATGAATTCTATGATAAAGAAGGTTTGAAAGCGGAAGATGAGTATTATGTAAATCCGCAAGTAGACGGCAACTATTACGGGATGCAATATACATCAGGTTATACCTATGTAATGCTCAATAAGGATGCGTTGGATGAAGCGGGACTGCCTGTTCCTAAATTCGGCTGGACATGGGATGACTATCGTGACTATGCGAAGAAGCTCACAAAAGGCGAAGGCGTAGATAAACGATACGGAACATACTTCCATACATGGGAGTTGTATATGAATGCGCCAGCGCAAACGGTAATGAAAGATCCGTTCCGCTACGACGATGGCAGCACAATTCTGTCTGACCCAACCTATCCGTACTTTTTCCAACTGCGCAAAGACATGGAGAGTGTTGATAAGTCAGCGAAAACGTACGCGGATGTATTAGCGGCTAAGCTTAACTATCGCAGTGAATTTTTCGGCGGGAGTGCTGCGATGATCATGTCAGGCAGCTTCACGATTCCTGATCCAGGTAATCTTGAGCAGTACCCGCATGATTTTGTGACTGCTTTCGCGCCAGTTCCTTTGCCTCCACAGAATGCTTTGCCTAAAGAATATGAGGGCGGTAAATACTTTGTTGGCGGTTCACAATTAGCAATGGGTGCAACAACGAAGCACAAGGAAGAAGCATATAAGCTGATGCGCTTTATGTCTACAGCAGATTCAATGAATAGACAAGAGTTTTCCGGTTGGAAGAAAGCAGATCAAACAGCACTTTTGGAGCGTATGATCGGTAAAAACACGGACAAGTACGATGTAGAGTCGTTAAAGTACACGCTGTTTGGCGACGATATTAAGTATTTGGATGCTTCCAAGGTGCTTACCATTTCGAGTGCTGATTTAACAAAAGTTATCGCCGATGGCTTCAGCAAATTTATGCTTAGCAACGAGCCAATTGACAAAGTACAAGCATGGATGGTTGAAGAAGCAACGAAGATTATTAATGAGAAAGAGAACAAGTAACGATTAGTAAGTAACATAATAAATAGCAATCCGATGAAACAGGGCGTCTCTATATTCCATGCTATATAAAGTGTAAATAGTGGGAAGAGGGGCGCCTTTGCAGTAAGGTGCTCAGGGATGGAGGGAGGAGTGATGAAAAATGAAAAGGATACTAAGTTTGTTACTAATAGTTACGATAGCAGTCACGTTGTTGCCTGTTGGCACAGGTGTGGCGATGTCATCGGATGCTGATAATTTCGTACCGAATGGTGATTTCGAAATGACAGCGGCGCCGAGCGGTACTTGGATTCAATATACGGATACGAATCCTGTACCTGTTCATTGGGACACGTGGATTCCAGCAGGTTCTGGCAAGCCAACTAAAAAAACAGTAAATGTAACGGTTGACACCTCTACTTATTATAGTGGTCGGCAATCGATGCTGATTGATGCTTCCCGCACAAGTCGGGTATCTATTCATGCAAAGGCACCTGTTGAATCAGGTAAATCGTACCGCTTGCAAGTGTGGTATAAAACCGAAAATATTGCAGGTGGCAGCGGCGCTTATTTTCGCACTTCTGTGCTGAATGCTGCTAACACAAAGTTAATCGATGGACCTGCTTCAACTAAGGTGTATGGTACGAACGATTGGAGAATGCAGCAAGTCTTTATAACGGTGCCAGCGGGGGGTGCCAAATTTTTTGTCGAGTTGTTTTTGGAAAATTGCACCGGCAAAGTATGGTTTGATAACATTCGGCTGGAGGAGTATGACGGCATAACGATGTTGACGCTTGAACCGGCGGCAATGACGATGACGGTTGGGGAGACGAAGCCGCTTACATTAACCCGCACTCCAAGTGAGCTATTACCTCCCAACGTAATATGGAGCACTAGCGATGAGAATGTAGCTACTGTTGATAACGACGGTAATGTAACCGCAGTTGCTGCGGGTGCAGCAACAGTTACTGTTGCAACAGAGGACCAGTTGATAAAGGCACAAAGTAATATTGGTGTACAATCCGCAGAAACTGCAGCGGCCTATAACCAATTGCGTGAACGCTGGAAGCAGAAGTTAGTTGGAGCTCCGGACGCTGCCCTCGCTGCTGACCCCGTTATTCAGGCACTAGTAACTGAGATGGATAATCGTGTATCCAATGCCGCTAAGACGGGTTATCTCGATACACTTCGCGCTGATGATGGCAGCCGCACATACTTATGGTCAGATCTTGTCGATAACGCCGATACGAAGGAGCAGCATGCCAACAATATAGTGAGTGAGTTTACCCGTATTAAAACGTTGGCAACCGCTTACAACACCGAATCCTCCCGTTTCTATCACAATAAAGAGTTGCGGGATGCAATTATAGGCGCTCTGGATTGGATGTACGCCAAGCGCTATAACGAGCGTTTATCTTACGGCAGCGCCAGCAGTTGGTGGGGATTTGAAATCGGTGCGCCGCAGATGTTAAATGATTGTTTGGTTCTTATGTATGATGCGTTGAACGATCAGCAAATAGACAATTTTATGCGGACAATTGATAAATATTGTCCTAACCCAACAAAGCGGGTGCAAAATAGCTCCGTTATCGAGACGGGCGGCAATTTGCTGGACAAAGCGCTTGTCGTCACTTTGCGCGGCGTAATTGGCAAAAATAGCGCTAAAATTACGCAAGGACGGGATTCGATTGGTTCAGAATTTAACTATGTCACGAATGGCGATGGTGTATATGAAGATGGTTCACTGGTGCAGCATTCGAATATCGCTTACACTGCTGGCTATGGCGCAGTTTGGCTCAGCCGCACGGCGGACATCACGTATTTGCTCAACACTTCACCATGGCCTGTGACTGACCCGCGTGTGGCTAACATTTATAAGTGGGTAAGTGATGCATTCGAACCGGTTATTTACAAAGGGCTGTACATGGATATGGTGAACGGCCGGGGGATTTCGAGAGACGGATCGGGTACGGCTCGCGGCACGATTGTAGCGTTAGCCATGTTAGCCGAGGGCGCGCCGCCAGAAATAAGCGCGAATATTCGCAGTATGGTAAAGGAATGGGTAAGCAAGGATACCACCTTTGATGATTACTATAAAGGCTTGCCGATTTATAGCGTGATCTTGCTGAAGCAAGTGATGAACGATGACAGCGTTGCAGCGCGCGGCGAGTTAACGCGCAGTTATATGTTCAACGGTATGGCTCGTGTTGCCCATCATCGTCCGAACTACGCTTTGGGTCTAAGTATGTTCTCCGACCGCATCTCTGCCTTTGAAATGGGCAACAAAGAAAATTTAAAAGGTTGGGATACCGGTCTTGGCATGACCTATATCTATAACGAAGACTTATTGCAATATCGCGATGGATTTTGGGCAACGGTGAATAGTTTCCGCTTGCCAGGCACGACGACAGACGGATCTGGAGAAGGAAAGATGCCGGGCGAATGGGCGTACTATTACAATACGAAAAGTCATGTTGGCGGTGCAACACTAGATCATTTGTATAGCGCAAGCGGCATGGATTTCTCATTAACGAAAGTAACGGGCAGTAATTTAAGCGGCAAGAAATCATGGTTTATGTTCGATGATGAAATTGTTGCCCTCGGTACAGATATTCGTAAAACATCTGCCGCCACAAAAACGGTAGAAACGATTGTTGATAATCGCAAGTTGAATAGCAACGGTGATAACGTATTTTTGATTAACGGTGAACCGGTGCCTGCAGCATTGGATTACGCAGCGGAGATTAAGGATGTAAACTGGGCGCACCTGGCAGGCAATCGTGCAGGCTCTGGTGCAGATATGGGCTATTACTTCCCGACTGCGCCTACATTGCATGTCGTACGCGAGGCGAGAACAGGCTCTTGGTATGACATTAACCACGGTCAATCGAAAGAGAAGCTGACGCGCAACTATGCTAGCATCGCCTTTGAACATGGGAATAATCCACTAGAAGCTAGTTACGAATATGTGTTGCTTCCGGGGAAGACAGCAGCACAAACACAAGCTTATAGTGAACAAGCAGCAGTAGAAGTGCTGAGCAACACATCAACAGTACAGGCTGTTAGCCACAAGCAGCTTGGCATCACCGCGGCGAATTTCTGGAGTGCAGATACGGTGGAAAGCATCAGCGCTGCATCCGCTGCCACTGTCATCATGAAGGAAGACAGTGATGAAATGAAAATTGCGATATCCGATCCAACGCAACAGCAGAACACAGTGACGATTGAAGTCCGTCAGCCGGACTTGACACTGCTGACTGCAGATACCGGGATGAAAGTTACACCGATAGAAGATGGAGTTAGCATTGAAGTCAACACTTCGGGATCGCTAGGTAAGACGTATACGGCAACATTCGTTCTCGGAAGTAACTGTAAATAAGAGATGGAGTGTTCATAAAGTGACGAATACAAGTAACGCAATGAGTGCGGAGCAGGTTAAGGCTGCGGCGTTGGTGCGGCCGTCGGAGCGACAGTTGGCGATACAAGAGATGGAGTTTTATGCTTTTGTACATTTTTCAGTAAATACGTTCACGGACCAGGAATGGGGCAATGGGCTGGAGCAGCCGGATATTTTTAATCCGACGCAGTTGGATGCACGACAGTGGGTGCGCGCTTGTAAGGCTGCAGGAATGAAAGGGCTGATTCTGACTTGTAAGCATCACGACGGGTTTTGTTTGTGGCCGAGTGAGTATACAGAGCATTCGGTGAAGAATAGCCCGTGGAAAGACGGCAAGGGTGATGTCGTTCGTGAGGTGGCTGACGCTTGTCGTGAAGGCGGGTTGAAGTTTGGGATTTATTTATCGCCTTGGGATCGTCATGAGGCTTGTTATGGGGATTCGCCAGCTTATAATGAGTACTTTACCAATCAACTGCGCGAGCTGTTGACAAGGTATGGGGATATTTTTTGTGTGTGGTTGGATGGGGCTTGTGGTGAAGGTCCTAACGGCAAGCGGCAAGTGTATGATTGGAATGGCTATTATGCCCTGATTCGTGAATTGCAGCCAGAGGCGTGTATTTCGGTTTGTGGACCGGATGTGCGCTGGTGCGGCAATGAGGCGGGGCATTGCCGCAAGTCGGAGTGGAGCGTAGTACCTGCGCAGTTGCAGGATAAGGAGAGAATTCAGGAAAATTCACAGCAGGAGGATAATGCTGAATTCGCCAAGCGTTTCACTTCAGAGGATGAAGACTTGGGCAGCCGCGACATTATCGCCAATGTATCGGAGCTTGTCTGGTACCCAGCGGAAGTGGATACGTCGATTCGTCCGGGATGGTTCTATCATGCGAGTCAAGATGATCAAGTCAAGCCGCTGGATGAGCTGCGCAAGGTGTACTATGGTTCGGTCGGAGGCAATGCCACGCTCTTGCTTAATATTCCTGCTGATACGCGCGGTCTGCTCCACGAGAATGATGTGCAGCGGTTAGAGGAGTTGGGGGCTTGGATTCGCCATACGTTCGAGACGAATGTGGCGCGCGATGCATCTGCTGCGGCTAGTGAAGCGATGGCTGGACATGAAGCGGCCAATGTATTGGATGGCAATCGAGATACATTTTGGGCTCCTGAGCAAGGTACAGAGGTGGCGAGTATCACTGTCGACTTAGGAATGGAGCGAACGTTCGACCATATCGTACTGCAGGAGTATCGCTATACGCAGAGGATTGAAAGTTTCAGCTTGGAGTATTGGCAAGCCGATACGGCTGCAACTACAGAGGCAAGCGCGGATATACCTGCAGACAGAGGGACGTGGCAGCCAATTTTGAAGGGTACCATTATCGGTCACAAGCGAATTTGCCATTTTCCAGCCATAAGCAGCAGGCGCTTGCGTCTTCAAATCACTGGCTCACGATGGTGGCCAAACTTGTCCGCATTCGAAGTGTACAATAGTCAGGGTCAGGATGGTGAAGGTGAATGAATAATCGAAATTCTCATCCGGAAGTGGTCACCTTCGGGGAAAGTATGGCCCTATTGATCGCCGAGGGAGGAAAACGTCTTGAATACGCATCGAATTTGACGCCATCCTTTGGCGGAGCGGAGACGAATGTAGCGATCGGTTTGTCAAGGCTTGGACATTCCGCAGGCTGGTGCGGCCGGCTTGGAGATGATCCGTTCGGGCAGCGGATTTATAAAATGGTGCGGGGAGAAGGCGTAGATGTTACACGCGCTACATTCACAGATGAAGCTCCAACAGGACTCATGATTCGAGAGAATGCGGCTGGAAGAAGCTCTGTTTATTATTACCGCAAGCTATCGGCGGCCAGTAAAATGACTCCGGAGCATTTGGATGAGGAATATATTGCTGGAGCAAAGATTTTGCATATTACCGGGATTACACCTGCGCTAAGCACATCGTGCGCGGAGACGGCGGCAGCAGCTATGGACATCGCGAGGCAGCACGGAGTCAAAGTGAGCTTCGATCCGAATTTGCGCTTAAAGCTGTGGGATGTTAAAGCAGCCCAAAAGGTTCTTTTGCCATTGGCGCTCAAAGCGGATTATTTCTTGCCTGGATTAGATGAATTGAAACTGCTGTATGAGACGGAATCGGTGGATGAGATCGTTGCCAAGCTCGGTGAGCTGTCCGCTGTAAGCATTATTAAAGGCGGCGAGGACCAAACCTATATTCTGGAGAGCGGTAAACTGTCAGCGGTTCCTTACTATAAGGTTGATCATGCAGTCGATACGGTAGGAGCTGGAGATGGCTTCTGCGCCGGATTTTTAGCTGGTTTGCTGCGGGAATATAGCCTTGAGGAGGCGGTTCGCCTCGGTAATTTGATCGGTTCGCAGGTAATTCAGACGGTTGGTGATTGGGAAGGTCTCCCTACTGGAGCACAAATCGAGCGATTGCTCGCCGGTAAGATGCATGTTGAGCGATAAGGGTGTTTTGTGAACGGAAATGAATTTCCGATGAGGTGAACAAGAGATGGGTGAGGAGAACGATATGAAGAAAATGCAGCTTATTCAGAAGATTGTGCAGGAAGGTGTCGTTGCAGTACTTCGCGGAGAAGCGGCAGAAGAAGTTGTTGCCATGGCCGAGGAAGCGATACGCGGCGGAATGAAAGTGATAGAGATTACGATGACCGTTCCGTTGGAGTTGAAAGCGATTGAGAAACTAGCTCAAAAATATAAATGGAATTCATCGGATGAATCTGCTTATGCCATTATTGGCGCAGGGACCGTGCTGGATGCTGAAACGGCACGCGCGGCGATTCTCAGCGGCGCCCAATTCGTAGTGTCCCCTTTCCTTAGCGCGGAGACAGTAACCTTGTGTAACAGATACCGCGTACCGGTTATGCCAGGAACAATGACCATCAAGGAAATTAATGAAGCGCTTGAGCTTGGAGCCGATATCGTCAAGCTGTTCCCAGGCAACCTGTATGAGCCATCTGTAATCAAGGCGATCAAAGGCCCATTGCCGCAGGCTAACATTATGCCAACCGGCGGTGTGTCGTTGGATAACCTTGGTGAATGGATAAAAGCCGGAGCGGTAGCGGTAGGGATCGGCTCCGATTTGACGAATGAAGCCGTAAAGAACAAAGATTTATCTTTGATTCGGAAGAAAGCTGCCGCTTATGTAAATGCCTATCGTCAGGCAAAAAAGTCAAAATTGTTCACGATCGAGCAAAATAATTAGCTTACTATTGATGGTTGCATTCACTATGATGGTTGTAGATTCAATATTGAATGATGGTCTTGTTCATGGTGATGATTCCAAGTCTATGAAATCGGGAGGACTAGAAAAATGCAAACTATGGAGACGCGCTACGCGTATGCGCCGCAATCGATCGCACGCATGACAACGGAAGAATTGCGCAAGGAGTTTTTAGTGGAGCAGGTGTTTGTTCCCGGTGAAATTCGCTTGACTTACTCGCATAATGACCGTTTGATTTTTGGTGGCGTAACACCTGCGAAAGAGCCGTTGGAGATAAAGCTTAGTAAAGATTTAGGTGTTGAGTATTTTCTGGAGCGTCGTGAACTAGGTGTAATTAATATCGGTGGTCCTGGGTTTATTACAATTGATGGTGTACGTGAATCGATGAACAATCAGGATGGCTATTATATCGGAAAAGAGACGAAAGAAGTGCTGTTTGCTAGTGCGGATGCCAGTAATCCAGCGAAATTTTATATTGCTTCCAGTCCGGCTCATCACAAATATCCGAATGTACGTATTGCCATTGATAACATTAAGCCAATGGAGACAGGTGCTGATAACACACTGAATAAGCGCAAAATTTATCAGTACATTCATCCGAATGTGTGTCAGTCATGTCAGTTGCAAATGGGCTACACGCACCTGGAAGAAGGCAGCGCTTGGAATACGATGCCATGCCACACGCATGAGCGGCGCATGGAAGCGTATGTATATTTCGATTTGGAAGGTGACAACAAGGTATTTCATTTCATGGGCAAACCGGATGAGACGAAGCATCTCGTTGTCGGCAATGAACAAGCGATTATCAGTCCAAGCTGGTCCATTCACACCGGCGTTGGCACTAGCAACTATACGTTTATTTGGGCAATGTGCGGCGAGAATATCACGTACACCGATATGGATATGGTGGCTATGGACGATCTCAAGTAGATATAGGAATAGATATGGTATAGGGAGGGGAGCAGTAAGATGTCACAATTTTCGGTAGATCGTTTCCGTCTTGATGGCAAGGTAGCTCTCGTTACTGGTGCGGTGTACGGGATCGGATTTGAATTGGCATGCGCTATGGCGCGTGCGGGTGCAAAAGTTGTATTTAATGATCGCAAGCCAGAAGGCGTAGAGCGCGGTATAGCTGCTTATAAGGAACAGGGAATTGAGGCACGCGGATATGTATGCGACGTGACCGACGAGCCCGGCGTACAGGCGATGGTGCAGCAGATTGAAGCGGAAGTTGGAGTCATTGATATTCTAGTCAATAATGCTGGCATTATTAAGCGGATTCCAATGACAGAAATGAGTGCGGAGGAGTTCCGTGAAGTGATTGATATTGACTTGAACGGACCATTTATTGTCTCCAAAGCGGTTATTCCAGGGATGATGAACAAAGGTGGCGGAAAAATTATTAATATTTGCTCGATGATGAGCGAATTAGGGCGGGAGACCGTGTCTGCTTATGCTGCTGCCAAAGGCGGTCTAAAGATGCTAACCCGCAATATCGCTTCTGAATATGGCAAATATAACATCCAATGCAATGGTATCGGCCCTGGATACATTGCTACGCCGCAAACAGCGCCGTTGCGTGAACGTCAAGCTGATGGCAGCCGTCATCCTTTTGATTCGTTTATTCTTGCCAAGACACCTGCAGAGCGTTGGGGCGAAACGGAGGATTTAGCAGGTCCTGCGGTATTTTTGGCTTCACCAGCCAGTGACTTTGTCAATGGGCACATTTTATATGTTGACGGCGGAATTCTTGCCTATATTGGCAAGCAGCCTTAATTTCGAATAGCAAGACCCAAATAGAGACTAACAGGAGCATGTAGCTGTTAGTCTTTTGTGCTAGGGGAGCAATGAGGTTTGTTGTGCTGTGAAACGAAATAGAGGGAGGGAGAATAATCGTGATTGAGGAAATACGCAGAATTCAGTGGAATCATCGTGACGAGATAGCGGCAGCACTACTGACGTTAGTGCAGCCGCTAAGGCCGCGGTTAGCGGAACAGCCTGGACACTTGGCATTAGGAACCCACGGCACGATCTATACCGCAAGCCGCCGAGATGCCGAAGGATTTTTAAGAATATTGTGGGGATTAGGACCTTTTCTCGTCCATTATGATGATGAGCAGCTTCGGCTGCAATGGATGCAAGGACTTGCGGCGGGCTGCAACCCGCACAGCGAGCATTATTATGGCAAGACGATGGACGGAGATCAACTGCTGGTCGAGATGGCATCTATCGCTGCTACACTGCTGCTTGCACCGCACAAAACTTGGGATGTTCTATCCGAGACGGACCAGCAGCATGTGGCAGACTGGTTATGGCAAATTAATGAACGCCGTTTGGCACCGAATAACTGGCACTTCTTTCGCATCTTAGTAAATGTGGCACTGAAACGGCTAGGCAAGACTTATTCTCGGGAGATGATTGAGGAAGATTTTGCCCTGATTGAATCGTGCTATGTCGGCGATGGCTGGTATTTTGACGGCGTGGATCAGCAGTTTGATTATTACATCCCCTGGGCGTTTCATTACTATAGCTTAATCTACGTTACGTTTATGGCGGATGAAGACCCGGAGCGGGCAGCCAGGTTGAAGGAGCGGGCTATTCTTTTTGCGCGCAGCTATCAGTATTGGTTCGATAGCAAGGGAGAGGCGGTTCCTTTCGGTCGCAGTCTAGCGTACCGCTTTGCCCAAGCAAGCTTCTGGAGCGCGCTTGTGCTGGCCGATGTTGAAGCGCTGCCATGGGGCGTCATTAAAGGTTTGTATGCGCGCAATATGCGAAGCTGGATGAACCATAATATTTTTACGGCAGATGGCGTGCTAAGCGTAGGCTATCATTATCAGAACTTGGTGATGGGCGAGGGCTATAACGGAGCGGGTTCCCCCTATTGGGCGTTCAAAAGCTTCTTATTGCTTGCGGTTCCTGATGACCATCCATATTGGCAGGCAGAGGAAGTAGAGCAAAAGGTAGCGCCGGGCCGATTGTCGCTGCCGAGCATGAAGGCGATGATTGAGCATACGCATCATTCGCAGCATGTGCTTATGTATCCGGTAGGTCAATTTATTGGCTATCAGAACCATGCTTGCGCCAAGTACTCTAAATTTGCCTACTCGACTGTGTTTGGCTTTAGTGTGCCGCGCAGTAATTATTACTACTACGAAGGTGCGTTTGACAGTGTACTTGCTGTTAGCGAGGATGGCGTGCATTATCGGGATAAGCCGTTGGATACGAGCTATGAGCTGCATGAAGATCGGCTTGTACATAACTGGCAGCCGCAAGCGGGAGTAAAGATTCGCAGTACGATTGTCCCTTGCGGCGACAGCCATGTACGCATTCACGAGTTGGAAACTAGCCGCGCCTTAATTGCTTATGATGCCGGTTTCTCAGCCCCGTTCGCCACGGTTAGCAGCGACGGCACAGCCGTAGTCGAGACAAGCTTGGCGAGTTACAATTCGCCTGCTGGTACCACCATCGCCAAGGCGGTTACAGGATTCACGCAAGCGGAGATGATTCGCACAGAGCCTAACACCAATCTCTTCTTTGAGCGGACATTGATGCCTGCACTGCGTGCTGAACTTCAGCCAGGCACCCATGTATTAGTAAGTGTGATGGCAGGGGTTCCGGCTGGTTGCGTGTCGCAGTTGCCTGAGGTGAAGTCGACAGAAGATCGCGTGATTGTGCACGATAACGAGCAAACGATAACGGTGAACCTTAAATAGAAGGAAAGCGAATCAAATGAAAAAAGTAAAAATTGTTCACATATCAACAAAATAAGCGTTTACATTACGTGAGATGTATCCGCTATCATATAGTTAGCGTTGAGTTATTCTGAGAGAGGACTGAAATGCAGATGTCTACAGAGGGAATGCAAACAACGGTAATGCAAGCAAATCAACTTTACACCCAAGCAATTGAGGACATTCTAGCAAAAACCCTAATCAATATTGATAGGTTTGGAACTCAGTTTCCGCATGTTAGCCTGAATGGGAAATATCAACTGAATGATAACAACGACTGGACCAATGGCTTCTGGTCGGGAATATTGTGGCTATGCTATGAGTATTCGCAAGATGAACGCTATCGGCAGGCAGCAGAAGCTACGGTGGCTAGCTTTCGTCAGCGGTTAGAGCAAAAAGTTGTATTGGATCATCATGATATTGGATTCCTGTATAGCTTATCCGCCAAAGCGCAGTGGATCATTACAGGCGATGATCGTGCTCGTGAGCTGGCATTAGCTGCAGCAGACCATCTCCTAACACGTTGGCGAAACACGAGCGATGGCAGCGGCTATATTCAAGCTTGGGGAGCGCAAGATAACGAGCAAGAAGCGGGTAGAATCATTATCGATTGCTTGCTTAATTTGCCATTGTTGTATTGGGCAAGCGAGCAAACTGGTGATTCGAAGTACCGAGAAATTGCAGAAATCCAAGCAGCGAAAACGCGGCGCTATATCGTTAGAGGTGATGATAGCTCGTATCATACTTTCTTTTTTGATGCCAAGACGGGTGTTCCAATCGGCGGGGACACTCATCAAGGCTATAGCAACGGTTCGACGTGGACGCGGGGGCAAGCTTGGGGCGTATATGGCTTTGCACTCTCCTACCGTTATACGGGAAATGCGGCATTTTTGGAGACTTCTAAGCGTATGGCGCGCTACTTCCTGGAGCATTTGCCTGAGGACAGTGTTGCTTATTGGGATGTCAATGCGCCTGTAACTGCCGATACGTACCGCGATAGTTCAGCTTCTGCGATTGTAGCTGCCGGACTGGCGGAGCTTCTCTCCCATATGGATGAGGCTGACCCCAATCGTCATTATTTCGAGAAGAAGCTGGCCACCAGTATGGAGTCGCTGATTACCAACTATGCTACGATTGGTGACGATGCAGCGGAAGGTTTGCTTAAACATGGCTCGTACTATGTCCATGGCGGTTTGTCCCCTGACGATTATATGATTTGGGGCGATTATTACTACCTGGAAGCGCTAATGCGTCTTGTACGCGGTATCCCTGGCTATTGGTATGAGCGTAAATAGAAATAGATGATAAAGCCGATGAATTGGCCTGAACAGGAATAGACATTATGCAGGCAGGGAAGTGACGTTAACCTCATGTTCCATTTAACTTACTATAAACGAATGTTACTTTCCTTCATGCTATTTATTATCGTTCCGATGGTTGCTGTATCTATGCATTCTTTTTTCTGTGAAAATCCAAACGCACTCATGAACGATTATCGTCTTTAAAAAGCAGCAATTTTCTGAGAAATGACCATAAGATGCCCGGTCCACCTTCTTTGAAGGGGCCTTGTTTAAAATCGCTATGTTTCGTCAATGCTGTAAGGTTAGTTGATCTGCATGAGTGGTGCTTGTGGTCCACCTTCGATGTAAATTTGTTTGTTCTTCAGCATGTGGTAAGCAATGATAAGTATCTTACGTGAAATGGCAATGCAAGCTTTTTTCTTTCCTCGTCGTGAAGCAATCTTCCAGAACTTTGTTGCCAAGACCGTGTTTCGTGAGCGAGCGATTGCCCAAGACGCTTCGCATAGTGTCACTTTTGCATGAGGATTGCCTTTTACGCTTTTTGTACTTTTTTTTTGCCTGCACTCTCGTGGTTGCCGGGTGCTACGCCAGCCCAAGAGGCAAGGTGATCTGCGGATGGAAATTGCTCCATATCGGCCCCGATTTCTGCAAGGAGTGCTGCAGCTGTTCGTTCGCTAACACCTGGAATGGTCTGAAGCAGTTCGTACTCCGTCCGATAGGGCTCCAAGTGATCGTTAATTTCGGCTTCCAACCGAGCAATGGACTTCTCTAAGTATTCGATATGCTCCCAACAATCTTTAATCAATCGAATTTGATGCGGGGTCATCGTGCCAAAAAGAGAGTCAGTAACTTCACTTTTTTTGTTCTTGATCGAACCCTTGACGCTCGCTTCAACATCTTCCGCGTCAACGTAACCTTTTTCGATTAAGCGTTGCAACAAACTGCGCCCGGATACACCGAATACGTCTGAGATGACACTGCCTAGCTTGACGTTACCTGCTTCAAGATACTTCTGGATTCGGTTTTTCTCCGCTGTTAGGGAGCCGATTCGTTTTTTTCGAAGTCGGCAGAGGTCCCGTAGCTCCCTTAAGTCCTCGGATGGCACAAAGCTGGGCTCAATTAGACCGACTCGAAGCAGCTTCGCGATCCATTCGGCATCACAAACATCCGTCTTGCGGCCAGGAACATTCTTAATGCGCTGCGCATTCGCCAGTACGACGGTGAAGTAGCCTTCAAGGATGTTGTAGACAGGTTTCCAATAGATTCCCGTGCTCTCCATTGCGATGTGTGTAACGCCTTGGGACTCCAGGTACTTAAGCAGTTCGAAAAGATGTTTGGTCATCGTTCCAAAGGTTCGGATCTCGCTGTGTGCCTCCCCCGCAGCATCTGTGGTCATCACACAAACGACGATTGTCTCTTGGTGAACGTCCATTCCAGCACAGCGTTCAAGCAATACTTCCATCTTGGCTTCCCTCCATAACTGAAATACATGACGGCGGATGAATTCGAGCTTGAGCATTTTTCTGTTCGCGGTTCTCTGATTGGGCATACAGAGCCAGCACAGGTTTGTACACAGAACTCATCCTCAACAGTTTATTTGTCGGGGTTACACCACCATTAAAAAGAACGTGTTTCGCGTCATGTAGTAGCAGTATGGGAAATAGGTCCGACCACTAAACCCTCGCTATTTTCATGCTAGGTTTGCGAACGAGAGTTCATGAATGTTTATTTAATTAAGGAATCGATGCTGGATAAGTTGCATGCAACGAACGAAAACATGTTGAACGTCATCGGTGCAGAATTTAGCAAAACGATCGATGATGCTACGTTTGCCTCCCATTATATTGTAAACGATACAGGCTTCAAAACTAGCTTGCGTCAATTCGCGGATGTGAAGCAGTTAAATAGTTTTGCTGATTATGAGAATTTTTCAGAAATCAAAGCTGTATTTTCGCTTATCAATTCGAAAACGTTGAATCGGCAGACGCACATGTACTTAATTAACCGCCAGCAGTTTATTATCCCTTCAGGAGATGATGAACCGGCTAAATTATTGCCGCATGTACCTGAATTGTATAGCAAAATTAATTTCCAACAGCCAGAACGGCTGCAGTGGTTAGGACTGCTCGAAGACGAAGGAGAGAGTAAATATTATATAGCTCGTGTCATCTATGATCATGCCAGTAAAGAGTATATGGCCGTGCTGCTGATTGGAATTGAGCAGTCTTATTTCGAAAATGCATTAAAATCGGTCAAGTCATGGGACGTTGCTCTCTTGGATGATCATGGTGACCGGATTGCTGGCTCCGCACAATTGCTTGCATCCGCTACACATAAGACGGACGATCGTATGCGTTCGGAAGTCGTGCTGAGCAAAAACGGATGGAAGCTTGTGTATGAGATGAGACACGTTTAGAGGTATCCTTTCAAGGACACTTTATATCGGTTTTGCTGAGGTCATGCTTTTTGTCGTTATATTCTCTTTGTTTGCCCTGCTGATCTCTAAACGATTGCATCGTCCGATTGAGCAATTACAGCAGGTGGCAAGACAATTTGGCAACGGCAAGCTGGATGTCAGGCTGCAAGTGAAGGGAAAGGATGAGCTGGCCGCGGTTAGCAAGACGATTAACTTGATGCTGGATCGGCTGCAACAGACCATTCATGAGATGGAACGGCAACAGGAGCAGAGACGAGTGATGGAGCTGGAGGCGCTGTTCATGCAAATTCGTCCCCACTTTCTGTTGAATACACTGAACTCAATCAAGTGCAGCTTAATGCTGCAGGATGATCGACGGCATAGCGGCATGATTGACTCTTTAATGAGCTTGCTGCGTGCCTATATGAAATTCAATGAACTGGCAACACTGCAAGAAGAATGTGAGTTAATGGCTCACTACATTGATATTATGCAAATGCGCAGTGATATTCCCATCCAACTGCAAGTCGATGTAGAGCCACAATTACAGTTGCTTAAGTTTCCAAAGTTATTACTACAACCGATCGTTGAAAATGCAATTATACATGGCTTTGTCGACACTGACGCAGGTATAGACGGCAATGATACTAGGCGCCAGCAATCTCAAATTTGGATCTCCGTCCATCATGACGCGGATACAATCGTCATTGAGGTTGCCGACAACGGAGCAGGTATGGATGAGTCCCTGTTGCATCGGCTGAATGAAAATGTGTTACGTTGCAGTGATGAACCCGATCCTGGTTATAAGCGGGTCGGATTGGTTAATGTTGCTCAACGCTTGCAACTATCTTTCGGCTCAGAGGCTACGCTTTCTTTTGCTCATAATAAGTATGGGGGTATAACGGCACGGATGCAGATTCCAGCGACATCAAGCGGGGTGACAACAAGTGATATACACAGTGATGCTTATTGATGATGATGTGCCAATGCTCAAATTATTGCAGCAAATGATTGATTGGGAACAATTACAGATGAAAGTTGTAGCTGCCACCTATTCCAGCGTAAAAGCTGTACACCTGTTTCAGAAGACCGTTCCAGATATTGTGATAACAGATATTGGCTTGCCGCAGACGAATGGAATTGAGCTAGCAGAACAGTTTCGCCAAATCAAACCCGAGGTGCGCGTCATTTTCTTAACCTGTCATGAAGACTTCAACTACGCGAGACAGGCGCTAAAGCTTCATGCTGACGATTATTTAATTAAAGATCAGTTAACGGCAGAGCAGTTGCAACAAAGCTTGTCTAAGTCGCTATGCTTACTGAAAAAGCAATCATCGTCTGTAAGTGTACAACCTTCAAGCTACAATCGACAATTATTCAAACAAGGTTTATTACAGAGTGTGCTTGATCGAACGAATGTTGACGAGATCCTTAAATATGCTGCCGGCATTGGAATAAGGTGGAACTGTCCTTGGTGTATGCTCAGTCTTGTGCATGTACAATATGCTGGCTACGATGAACATTACTCACAGCAATCGTTATCGTTAATTTGCTATGCCATCTACAATATTGCGGAAGAGCTGGCACGCAAGTATGAAGGGATCACGCCATTTTTGCAGCAACAGCATCTTGTCATTGTGTATAACTATCACGATAATTTAGCCGATAACAACGTGCTGCACTTCAACAGCTATTTGCAAAAATTGAAAGCGCGAGTTGCACAATATATGAAATTACGGCTGGTAAGCGTCACGGTTAGTGATAAGATGCAGCTAAAGCAACTGGGTACGTGTTATCACTCCTTATTACGCCATAAATATGAGTTTTATGCTGAGGAGTCGATGCTGATTGATCGGCAGCAGGCGATGAGACCAACATGGCTGCCATTGCCTGCAGGGGAGTTGGACAACTATAAAGATGAACTGAAGCGGGCACTAGCTATTCATGATATTGATGGTATACGACGTATTATTGGGGATATGAAGCATCATTTTCAAGCGAGAATGATTGAACCTGCTTCATTCATGCATGAGCTGCAAGTTTGCTTACGCGAGCTGACGATTGCAGCTTCGGTCAGACTCGATGAAGCGATCTACTATTATATGGAGCAGTCACGCACCCTTGATGATGTGCTTGCATTAGTGGAACGTCCATTAACAGCGATGGCTATGCCTAGTGATAAACAGGGGAAACAAGGGCGAGGCAAACTAGCTAGCAGCTATGAACCTAAGTTACAGCAAATTCAACATTATATCGAAGAAAATTTAGCCGATAGCATTACTTCCATTGATATCGCGCGCCATCTGTTTTTGAATCCAAGTTACTTCTCACGCTATTTCAAACGCTTGACTGGCAGCAACTTCACTGATTATGTACATCAGTTTAAAATGAACATTGCTTCGCAAATGTTGAAAACATCCGGGCATACGCTGGAACAGATAGCACTGGCACTAGGTTACTCAGACCGTACCTATTTCTCTAAAGTGTTCAAGAAGTATATGGGCGTAACGCCGAGTGAGTATAAGAATGAATGTTCGTAAATCTTTCAACAAATATATGAGGAAAGAGATGATCATCTGATGACATTACAAACGCAGCTCACGATTGAAATTCGCGATGTGAATGGCACCGTATTGGCAACTGCTTCTGATCAAGGACAAGCCCAGCTTGTATATCATCAACCCTATCAAGAGGGTGACCACATTGTTGTGAAGAGCGGGCATCCCAATCAATATTTAATGTTGCAGCTTGATGATACGATGCCGGCAACGTTCGTATATTTAGCGACAACGTGCTATCGGCTTGTCATTCCATTTGGAGAGAAGAAAATTTCCTATAATCCGAAATCATACAGTGGTGATATCCATGCGCTTAGCGTGCGTCTAGCGACTGCAGCGGAAATCTCCAGCTACAAAAATGTAGCTCTTAATCCGTTCGACCAACATGAGAATGACAGTTGTTATCCGCATGCGATTGCGAATGTGGAAACACGCGGCGATTTGCTGCTCGCAATGCCATTAATGGCAATTGCTTTAATGCTGGTCACGGGGCATGGCCATTTGAGTCGTGGGGCATTAACCAACAAGATGACGCTGAAATGAGCGTGCAATTTGGGCGCACTGTAGAAATTGACTGCATCGCTCTTACGTTGCGAGCAGACTTTCCTCACGATAACTATTGGGAGCAAGCAACCGTCTGCTTCTCTAATGGTGATTGTGAGACGCTTCATCTGACGAAAACGAATGCAAAGCAGGTAATTAAGCTGACGCCGCGTCAGGTAGAGTCACTGACATTAAAGAACTTAATCAAGTCCGCTGACCCTTCACCGTTCCCTGCACTGACGCAAATTGAAGTTTATGGCTATGAAGTAAAGTGAGCGAAGAAAAGATATAGAACTGAGCCTGTTGCGAGCAGGGAGGTCTATATCTTTTTTTATGGCAAAGGTCAAAATTTTACCCGCGGAAGGTCATAATCCGTCCTTGGGTCTCTCTTTCTGACTGAGTATGATGGTATCAACAATCAGTTATTTGGAAGGAGCATGTTACAAATGGTCGAGCAGAACCAGAACAAACAAGGTAGAGGGCGCCTCACCATCCCTACCGCGATGGAGTTGTGGGGCGCTGATGCTGTGCGCGATGCTGACGGCACAACATTTCCGCAAGAGCTAGCTGATTGTGGAGCGAAAATATACGCTACTTACTATACAACCCGCAAAGACAACAATTGGGCGAAAGCAAACCCTGACGAAGTCCAGCAATGCTATATTTCAACGAATTTGTTGCCGCTACAGATGCTGAACTTTCCATTCGTTTATTGGAGAGGATTAGCGAAGACTTATTGCAAGTCAACAGCCGCGATGATATTTACCGCTGGTGGGAAGTCATCGATCGTACCACTGGCGAGGTCGTACCGACCAATCGCTGGCGCTATGATGAAGCAAGTGGCCAGGTAATCATTGCGAACACGATACCTTACCATGAATATAGCGTGAGCTTCTTAGCCTATCTGATCTGGGATCCCGTTCATATGTATAATGCCGTCGTCAATGACTGGAAGGATTTCGAACGACAAATTACGTTTGACGTACGTCAGCCTAAAACACGGGAATTTTCGAAAGGCAGACTGCGTGAATTTTTACGGGACAAGCCTTATGTAAATGTAGTACGATTCACAACATTCTTCCATCAGTTCACGCTCCTATTCGATGAAATGCGCCGGGAGAAATATGTGGATTGGTACGGCTATTCCGCTAGCGTCAGCCCTTATATTCTCGAGCAGTTCGAGCGTGAAGTTGGCTATAAGTTCCGTCCGGAATATATTATTGACGAAGGTTACTACAACAACCAGTATCGGATTCCATCCAAACCATACTTGGACTTTATGGCCTTCCAACGGCGCGAAGTGGCCCAACTGGCTAAAGAGCTCGTCGATATTACCCATGAAGAAGGCCGCGAAGCGATGATGTTTTTAGGTGACCATTGGATTGGCATAGAGCCTTTTATGGATGAATTTCAATCCATCGGGCTCGATGCGGTCGTCGGCAGCGTCGGCAATGGTTCAACACTGCGTTTAATAAGCGATATTCCTGAGGTGAAATATACAGAAGGGCGCTTCTTGCCATACTTCTTCCCTGATACGTTCCATCCTGGCGGCAATCCAACGGCAGAAGCTCAAGAGAACTGGTTAACAGCACGAAGAGCTATTTTGCGCAAGCCTGTAGATCGCATTGGCTATGGCGGTTACTTGAAGCTGGCGCTGGACTTCCCGGACTTTGTTGATTATGTCGCGCAAGTTGCCGATGAATTCCGCGATTTATATGAGAAGGCACGCACGAAGCCTCTGTGCTTAGCTAAAGTTGCCGTCCTCAACTGCTGGGGGAAAATGCGCTCATGGGGCTGCCATATGGTGCATCATGCTCTATACCAGAAACAAAACTACAGCTATGCCGGTATGATTGAAATTTTGAGCGGCGCTCCATTCGATGTATCGTTCATTAGCTTTGACGACATTCGTGAGCAGCCGCAACTGCTAGATGATATCGATGTCATAATTAACATCGGTGACGCTGACACCGCACATTCCGGCGGCGATAACTGGAAAGATCCGTTTATTGTTGAACAAATCCGTGCATTTATTGCTGGCGGAGGCGGCTTTATCGGGGTAGGTGAACCTTCTGCTGCTCAACATCAAGGTCGTTTCTTCCAGTTAGGCGATGCTCTTGGCGTAGAGCTGGAGCGCGGCTTCACCCTTGGCTACGATAAATACAATTGGGATGTAACGCCGTCACACTTTATTACCGCCGATATGGATGGTGACATTCATTTTGGTGAAGGCAAGAAAAATGTATATGCGACGAGCGCTGATATTCTAGCTTGCAAGGATAAAGAAGTGCAGTGTGCAGTCAATCACTACTTTCATGGCCGATGTGTCTATATCGGTGGACTGCCGTATAGTGCGGAGAACGCCCGCTTGTTGCATCGTGCAATATTATGGTCGTGCAGCAAAGATAGCGAATTGTACAATTGGTTTAGTTCGGATGCTCATACGGAAATCCATGTTTATCCGGAAACAGGCACGTATTGCGTTGTCAATAACACGGCAGAGCCACGCAACACGACAGTGTACGCAGGCGGCAACAAATTCGAACTTGAGCTCAAGGGCGGCGAATTGCGTTGGTTTGATATGTAAGTTTACGTCGCATTGCGATTGAAAAAAATTGGATTAGGCTGGGCAATGATTAGATAATTGTTCCGGCCTAATCCTGTTATGGGCTGATGAAAAAGAATGCCTTCCTCATCAATACATCCAGGGGGGAAGTCATTGATGAGGAGGCACAGCGGCCGTTTAATTATTTTCCGCCCCTGTCAGAGAGAGCAGATATTCTGCCGTATTCGCAGGCACTTTAGAGTACAACTTGTGGATGGGGGAAAGGGAAGGTACAAGTACTTGCTCCTCCGTCAGCAGATAGTATCCATCGTTATTTTTGTATAGAGTGCTTCGGCCTTAGGTATCCTGATTGGCCTGGATAACGACTTTTCTTCCTGCCCCCTCAAAATAAAGAATGTCACTGCAGCGAAGCTGGTATTTGTCATGTCCGATCTGAAAAAAGAACATCTGCTTCGAGATCTTGATGTGTTCCGCAGCGTCCAGCAAGATGCGTGACAATTTTGGTGCGGTTACTGGCTTTCTTAAAAAGCGAAACGGCAAAACTTCAAAAACTTCATATACATATTCTTTGTGGTTGGTGATAAAGATAATGATTGCATTTCGAGCCTGCTCCCGGATAACCGAAGCAATCTCAATTCCATTTTGGCCAGGCATTTCAATGTCAAGAAGATAAATATTATAATGTGCCCCGGATTGTAAACACCTCAGCAAGTCAACGCCACTAAAGAACACATCGCTTGAAAATTCCATGCCGGACTTGTTGGATAGGATATCCTGAATCAAATGCGCAACGTTTATATCATCATCACATATCGCTACATTCATTACAGCCACTCCATAATAACTAGATAGCTTGATTCTATAATATTTTTATGAAGCCTGTAATTTTGTGTCCGTTTTCAGAATGAAAAATTGCAGGTTTCATTTTTGGGACGCAATGGGTAATAGGCATTGATGATAAAATGAATCATCCTTAATCTTGAACATGAGTTAAAAACGACATATTATATAGGTGCAATGCACAATATACGAATACTTTGGTTTCGTTCGCGGCATAATGTAATTTGGTGAGAAATGTCACTGAAAAAAGATCTCATTTTATAATTATTATAAAATAGCTTGACGAATTTAATTAATTAGTTAATAATAATAATTACAAAGTGTGTTCGGAATAGGTTAGCATGCAAGTTCTGAATATACTTTGAATTATCAAATATAAGGGTAAAGGAGATATGACCATGTCACTTATTGGAACAGAAGTACTTCCATTCAAAGCATCCGCATTTCACAACGGTAAATTTATCGAGGTGACCGAAGAAAATTTCAAAGGGAAATGGAGCATTGTGTGCTTCTACCCGGCGGACTTTACGTTCGTATGCCCTACGGAGCTTGAAGATCTCCAGAACCACTACGAAACCTTTAAGCAACTTGGCGTTGAAGTATACTCCGTTTCGACGGACACGCATTTTACACATAAAGCATGGCATGAAAGCTCTCCTGCCATCGGCAAGGTTGAGTACATTATGATTGGCGACCCGTCCCATGTGATCTCCCGCAACTTCGATGTCTTGATTGAAGCTGAAGGTCTGGCGGACCGCGGTACGTTCATCATCGATCCGGACGGGGTTATCCAAGCGGCCGAGATCAATGCCGGAGGCATCGGCCGCGATGCAGGCTCTCTTGTGAACAAGATCAAGGCGGCGCAATATGTTCGCCAGCATCCAGGTGAAGTATGCCCGGCGAAATGGCAGGAAGGCGGTAAAACGCTGAAGCCAAGCCTCGATCTCGTAGGCAAGATTTAAGGTGTGACAAATGACACTAGACCAAGACATCAAAAATCAGCTAGCACAATATCTCCAGCTCCTGGAAGGCGATGTCGTGCTCAAAGTCAGCGCAGGCGATGACGCTGCTTCGGAAGACATGCTGGCCCTGGTCAATGAAATTGCCGGCATGTCCTCCAAGATAACGGTGGAACGAACGCAATTATCCCGAACACCGAGCTTCAGCGTCAATCGTCCGGGCGAGGATACGGGCATAGCCTTTGCGGGAACGCCTTTGGGACACGAGTTTACTTCCCTCGTATTGGCTCTGCTGCAGGTGAGCGGCAGACCTCCAAAGGTGGAGCAGAGTGTCATTGACCAAATCAAAAGCATTCGCGGCGACTATCAGTTTGAAACGTATGTCAGCCTGAGCTGCCATAATTGTCCTGATGTGGTGCAAGCCTTGAACTTGATGAGCGTCCTCAATCCCGGCATTACGCATACGATGATTGACGGCGCCGTCTTCAAGGAAGAGGTAGAAAGCAAAGACATTATGTCGGTGCCAAGCGTTTACCTCAATGGCGAATTTTTCGAAAGCGGCCGTATGACCGTGGAAGAAATTCTTGCCAAGCTGGGCAACGCTCCGGACGCATCCGAGTTCGAGAATAAAGAGCCTTATGACGTGCTTGTGGTCGGCGGCGGGCCGGCAGGCGCAAGTGCGGCCATTTACGCGGCACGCAAAGGGATTCGCACGGGTCTCGTTGCGGAACGCTTCGGCGGCCAGGTCAACGATACCTTGGGCATTGAGAACTTTATCAGTGTGAAATATACGGAAGGTCCTCAGCTCGTCGCGAATATTGAGCAGCAAGTGAAAGAGTACAACATCGATGTCATGAAGCTGCAGCGTGCCAAGCGGTTGGAGAAAAAGGAACTTATCGAGCTTGAGCTCGAAAACGGCGCCGTGCTGAAAAGCAAGGCGGTCATCGTATCGACAGGCGCTCGTTGGCGGAATATCGGCGTGCCTGGGGAATCGGAGTTCAAGAACAAAGGGGTCGCTTACTGTCCGCATTGCGACGGTCCTTTGTTCACGGGCAAAGATGTCGCCGTGATTGGCGGCGGTAACTCGGGTATCGAGGCGGCGATTGATCTCGCAGGTATCGTGAGACATGTAACGGTTCTCGAGTTCGCGCCAGAGCTCAAAGCGGATGCCGTGCTGCAGGATCGCCTGTACAGCCTGCCTAATGTTACGGTACTGAAGAACGTGCAGACGCAAGAAATTACCGGAACCGACAAGGTGAACGGAATTTCCTATGTCGAGCGTGATACAGGAGTAACGAAGCATATCGAACTGCAAGGCGTGTTTGTACAAATCGGCCTTGTTCCGAATACGGATTGGTTAGCGGACACGGTGGAACGCACGCGTACCGGCGAGATCGTGGTAGACAGCCATGGCGCTACCAACGTCCCTGGCGTGTTTGCAGCCGGCGATTGCACGAATAGTCCGTATAAGCAAATTATTATTTCGATGGGATCCGGCGCTACGGCAGCTTTGGGTGCGTTCGATTATCTCATCCGCAATTAATCGATATTGTTCACAAGTGAACCAAGAGCCCTCACTTTTCATGAAGTGGGGGCTCTTTCTTTTGCAGCAACACGACTTCGGGTGAACATCAAAAAGGTTGGGTCAGAATGATCTTCTGCCCAACCTTTCTATCTATGAACACAAAAAACCACCGATTCAATTGACATGGGTGGAGACTGCGAGTAAAATATGTAAATAACTTAATTAAAATATATTATATCACATTTTTAGTTAGAAGTCAAATTATTTTTTTGATTTTTCCCAAAAAAATTGACGGCAGGGGGAAAGCGATGTACGAGAATAGCCGCATGTATTTGGCTCGCATTTTCAACTCCTTGAATGCGTCCGCGCAGGAGCAGGTTATGACTGAATTGCTGGAACTGAACGAGAAGACGAAGGGATACGGCTTGGTTCTGACCCCGCAGGACATCGAACGGATGTTGGCGGCTAGAAGCCAGATCCTGTACGGCTACGGGCGGGTGGAATTGAGCATTGAAGTGACCAAAGAGCTTATCGATTTGTTCTCGGAATCCTCGTTCATCCAGCAGGAGAGCTATGCGGATACCTTGAATGAGCTGCATGAGATTTTTTATTATCTGAAAAATGAAACCGAAGACAGAATCAGCGATAGGAAGCTCCTTCACAGGATGAAGGAAGTGTTCGAAGACGATTGCGAGGGCTCTTTGGACTTGCTGAAGAGCAGACTCGAAGAGTATGCCGAAGAGTTCCGCAGACAATTGCAGAAGCACGAGTTTTTGCTTGAAGGAGAGGATGACGATTGGGATCAGAACATATAAAAGACAGGCATGAGTTGACCGCTCAGGGGGCCATTCGCAAATCCCGGCTGCGGCGAAATCAATATACGATCTCCTTGATGAACGAAGGGTTGCGGGCGGGGATGCTGACGAGCCAGGAAATCATGCGCATTCAGCACGGGTTCATCCAGATTTTGCAGGAGTTGCTCCAGAAATATACCCAGGGTGAGAGCACCTCGGTCGCCACGGAAACCGCAGAGAGCATCCTGGCCTCCATCACGTATGCGGCCGACGCGTATCTGATCAGCTTCGAGGAGCCAGAGAAGGCGATTACGTATCTGAAAGCGATTGATGTTCGCAGAATCTATGATAAGGGCGTGGAAAAGGTCAGTCAATGCTTTGCAGAGACCAAGCAGCTATATAAGGAAATCAGTGCGAATAAGCTGGAGGTTCCGGTCGATGCCTATAACCTGACTATCGATGAGTCCCTGCCTGTGTTTTTCCGGAAATACGGCATCATCTTCGATGCCCACAACACGATGGCCAGTATCGATTACCCGCTGGCTATCGATGACATGCGGCTGCAGGGCGTTTTCTATATCAAGCAGTATCTGGAACGGCTGAAGCTGGAGACCGAATTCTGCGCGATGTTCGATCGGCAGCATCTGTTGGATTTGCTGGTCCACTACGGCAGGGAATGCAGGTTGAATTACCGGATCGAGCTGTTCAATATATATGAGCTCATGCTGAACAATGCGATATTCTCGATATTATCCGGGGGAGATGCCTATAGTATCAGGATTTCCGGGAATCAATTTGCACGGCTGGAACAGCAATTCATGAGCCTGGAGGAAGGGCGCATTCGCTCCGTCATCTCCGATGCGATGGAAAGGCTTCAGCAAGAAATGGCGCTTCATTCGCAATTGATGGAGTATATGGACGGATGCAAGGAAGATCTCGTTCAGCGAGTGGCGAACGCCGCCAAGCACGGCAGCTTGCGGACGGTCATTATTACCGAGAGGGAAGCGGAAGCGAAGTCCATGGTCATTTCCTTCAACGAAGAGGATAGAATGAGCGATGTCCAGTTAAGAAGACGGCTGCATGAGATCATGGCATGCGAGCGGAAGGAGGTGAAGGCTAAGCTGATCTTATCCAGCTTCCATTCCTTCCATGACTACCTCGATATGCTTGAATCCGACTGCTTGTACGGGGATGAATATGATGCCCTCTTCCAGGCGTTTGGCGATATGGAACTGGCTATCCTGGCGACAATCGTGTTCTATGAAGAGCTGCGAGGCATGCCTCCGGATTTGCCGTCTTTTCTGTTGGCAGAGAAGGAGTATCCGCTGGAGTGGCATCTGCAATTGGTTCAATGTCTGCGGGGGATGAGCCGGGAGCGCCTGCAAACCGTTGAGGCGTATATGCATGAGATGGACTATGAACCAATGAAATTCTATTGATCGGCAAGGGCGATCATGCCGGTCAATGGAATCGGATGCAAGGAAGTGTCTGTGAGGCAGCCAATCCTGCATGGATGCAGGAATTTTCGCTATTTCAGACGCAATCTGATGCCATTCCTGCAAAAGTGCATCTTTTTCGCCGATTTTTGTTTTTCCATCCGCTGGGATGGCTTCCATTCCTGCAGTTTTGCAGGAATTCCGGTAACGGAGTAACCGCCACGAGGGAAAACTGTATTTTCGCAGTATTTCCGGCAAGCCACGCCGTAATAAGCAGGGTGGGTCCGGCAAGCCGCGTTGTAATAAGCAGGGGGGCTGTCTCACTGCATCAGAGAACGACTTATAGGACAGCCCCAGCCAATTTATGATCAAATTAATTAATAAAGACACTGTACAAATTAATTGAACGAGTTATATAATGGGATACAAACAAACGAAAAGACTGGCGACAAAGAGGGGAGCAGGATTCCCTCACAGCAAAATGTAATCGCTAACATGAAAGCGATTGCAAATCATGCGAGCCACAACGGATACGCGAATGAGGAGACTCGTTAGAAGGGAGTAGGAATATGGCTAGCTCAGAATCGACTTTACGTCCAATGAACACGAAGAACAACAAGAAGTTCCGGCTTCAGTTATGGGCCAAAGAACTCGCGCATAACAAATGGCTTTACCTTATGTTTTTGCCTGTGTTTATTTGGTACTTCATCTTTGCCTATTGGCCGATGCATGGCTTGTTAATGGCATTTCAGAAGTACAACGTGGTGAAGGGGATTACGGGAAGCGAATGGGTAGGTTTGAAGTATTTCAAGCAATTTCTGGAGGATCCTCACTTTTACCGGCTGATCAAAAATACGCTGCTGCTCAATATTTACAGTCTGATATTCGGTTTTCCGGTGCCAATTATTCTGGCCCTTTGCTTTAACGAAATCCGCAATCTGATGTTAAAAAAAATCACGCAGACGCTCAGTTATTTGCCGTATTTTATTTCCACGGTCGTCGTGTGCGGGATGGCGCTCACCTTCCTGTCGCCAAGCACCTGCGTTGTCAACATTATGCTGAACAAGCTCGGAATGGAGAGCATTTTCTTTTTCCAGGACCCGGCCTACTTCAGAACGATTTATGTGCTGCTGGGATTTGGCAGGGAGCCGGATTTTCCGCGATTATTTATATCGCCGCTCTCTCGGGCATCAGTCCCGAGCTATATGAAGCAGCCAAGATCGATGGGGCGGGAAGATGGAGCCAGCTCCGGTATATTACCTTTCCCAGCCTGGTCCCGACGATTATCATTATGCTGCTGTTGAATCTGGGAAGCATTTTGACGGCCGATTTTGGCAAAATCCTTCTTTTGTACAATCCGACCATTTATGAGACCGCGGACGTGCTGAATACTTACGTGTACCGTAAAGGCCTGATTGACAACAACTACAGCTATGCCACCGCCGTTGGCCTGTTCCAGGCCGTCATCGGCTTCGTCCTGGTCTATGTGGCCAATTACTTGAGCAAAAAGGCCAACCAGACTTCGCTTTGGTAAATGGGGGAGAGAACATGCTTAAGACCAAAAAAAGAGTGGACGCCAGCGATGCCCTTTATTTTGCATTCATCTACCTGTTTATTATCGTCACTTGTATCGTGATGCTCTACCCGTTTATTTATATCCTGTCCGTCTCTATCAGCGATATCGACAGCGTGATGCGCAATGAAGTGCTTCTCTGGCCCAAAGGACTGAATTGGTCCGCTTACGAGACGGTGTTGAGCTACAAGGGCATGATCGTGGCCTATGCCAACACGATTTTCTACACGGTGGCGGGCACATTTCTCAGCCTGCTGCTGACGACGATGGCGGCCTATCCGCTATCCCGGAAAAACTGGAAGATGCGCAATTTTGCGGCCATGTTCCTGGCGGTCCCATTATGGTTCGGCGGCGGCATGATACCGTTCTATATGGTGATGAGAGATCTGCACCTGCTCAATACGCGCACCGGGATTTTGCTGTATGCCGCGCTGTCTACGTTCTATATCATCATCGTGCGAACCTACTTCGAGAGTCTGCCGAAGGAGATTGAGGAATCGGCGAAGATTGACGGGGCCAGCGATATCCGAATCTTTCTGCAAATCGCCCTGCCTCTGTCGAAGCCGGTGCTGGCGGCCATTGGCTTGTATTATGCGGTCGGGAAATGGAACTCCTTCTTCTGGGAGCTGATCCTGTTGAGCAAAGAATCGCTGATGCCGGTCCAGGTCCTGTTGGTCCGGATTATTAGGGACAGCACGTTCGATAAGGAAATGGAGGCGGCGCTCGTACATAGCTCCGGCGTGCTGCCGATTACGATTCAATATGCGGCTATCGTGGTGACGGCTCTGCCGATTATTATGGCTTATCCGTTTCTGCAAAAGTATTTCGTGAAAGGGGTGATGATCGGCGCTGTGAAAAGCTAGACGAATCCAGAAACAGAATCATGTAAAGTGGAGGTCGTACAAATGCACAGACAATGGAGAAAGAAAAGGGTATCTTTAATCATCATGGTGATGATCCTGGCCCTTCTGGCATCGGCCTGCGGGGGAGGGTCCGAAGGAGAACAAGCGCCGTCGGACAATCAGAGCGGCGGTTCTGATGACAAGCCGGTGAAGCTGTCGATGTTCATTGCAAGCCGGGCTACGGATGAAATGTACTCCAATGAGACGTTGGTATGGAAGGAAATCGGGAAGAAGTTCAATGTTGAATTTGAGTTTATTACCGGTGACGCCAAGACGATGCGCGACAAATTTCCGCTTATGATTTCTTCCAATGAGTATCCGGACATTATTGCGGATGCGCCTGCCAGCTTCAAGAAGTACGGCCCGCAGGGCGTGTTCATCCCGCTTAATGATCTGATCAAGGATAAGCCGAATCTGCAAAAATATGTAGTCGATGATAAAATTGCCAAGTCCCAGATCGTCAATGCGGACGGCAATATCTATTCGGTTCCGATGCTGTCCGCGGTTCGGACATCGGAAGGCCCGCTGATTCGGCAGGATTGGCTCGAGCGTCTGAACTTGCCGGTTCCAGAAACGATTGACGACTGGTATAATACGTTAAAAGCGTTCAAGGAGCAAGACGCCAATGGCAACGGAGATCCGAATGATGAAGTGCCGTTTGCTACGGCTGGCACCTTTTATTTGAACTTTGCCGATGCCTGGGGCATTGACTTGAACGAGGATGGCCGCTGGATGGAGGAGAATGGCAAGATGATTTATACGCCAATCGATCCGCGCGCCAAGGAATTTTTGACGACAATGAATAAATGGTATAGCGAAGGCTTGTTGGATAAAGAGCTTCTGTCTAGACAGGATAAGGATTATACTTCGATGGTGTTCAATGATAAGGTTGGCGCCACCAATCACTGGATCGGATATGTGGCCGGCTTTAATTCAAGGCCGGAAGTGGAGAAGATCAAGGGCTTTCATTTCCAGGTTACGCCGCCACCTGTCATGAACAAAGGCGATAAGCCGCTCACGAGCAGACAGCAGCAAATCGTGGTGCCGGTCGCTTGGGGCATCAGCAGCCAGAACAAACATGTCGACAAAACGATGGAAATATTCGAGTATACTTACAGCGATGAAGGCCAGCTGCTGTTCAACTTCGGTATCGAGGGCGATAGCTATACGAAGGAAGCGGATGGAACGCTCAAATATACCGACAAGATTATGCAAAATCCGGACGGCGCGGCCAAGGCGCTGCACCGAATCGGCGCGCAGCCGTGGGTTGGCTTCCGCCAAGACCCGCGTTATGAGATCGCTTCCGCGGTCAGCGAGGACGCGGCCAAGCAGCTGTTCTACTACGTTGAACAGGATTATTTCCGCGATCCGGCGCCTGCCCTGAAGTATAGCGAGGACGACTTTGAGACCAGCACCGAGCTCAAGACGCAGATCGATACGTATGTCAACGAGATGATCAGCAAGTTTATTATCGGACAGGAGCCGCTGTCGAAGTTCGATGAATTTGTGGAGAAGGTAAAGGCGATGCGCTTTGACGAGCTGGAGGCGATTCAGAACAAAGCGTATGAGGCGAATAAAGAACTGATGAAGTAACGATACGCATTATGGGAACTGGGGGTTTCTTTTATTGCGAGCACATTACCTAGAAGGAAGGCACAAAGATGAAGCATGTAAGAGGTAACGTCCATCTCATGAAAGAAATCAACCGGGCGACCATATTGAGCTTGCTTCACCGGGAAAAAGCGATGTCCCGCGCCGATATGGCGAAGGTGACCAAATTGAGCGCCACGACGGTGTCCTCCCTGGTCGATGAACTGATCGACGAAGGCTATATTGTCGAATCCGGCGCCCAAGCGTCGGCCAGGGCAGGGCGCAAGGCCATCCGGCTGGAGATCAGCAAAGATAAAGGATTCGTCATTTCGGTCGGCCTGGGCAATCAACGGTTTTATTGCACGCTGTCCAATTTCCACAGCGAGATTGTGGCTGAACTTACCGTCCCTGCCGTGAAAGGCAATGACGAGGTTCTCCAGACGATATTGCGTTGCATCAGCGAGATTGTCCGGAAGGCGGGCATCAGCGACTTTTCCCGGATTAAAGGCATCGGCATTGCTTCACCGGGCATTGTTGATGAGAGCAGCGGCACGATAACCTATGCGCACTTTTTACGGTTGAAGGACTTCGAGATTGTCAAGCTGCTGCAAGCCCGCTATGATCATCTGCCTGTGTACGTCATGAACGACACGAATGCCGCGGCGTTTGCGGAATATTACCGGGAGACGAGTCCCGGCGTGAAGCACGTCCTGTATGTATGGGTATATGAAGGCGCCGGGGCGAGAATAATCGTGAATGGCCAGGTGTATTCCGGTTATAAAGGAAGAGCGGGCGAGGTATCCTTGCTCCAGGACAGGTGGTTCAGCAGCGCCTATATGCTGGAGCAGGCGCAAGAGAGGGCGGCCAAGCGCGGCCTCCCTGCACCTCTTGCGATCGAGGACGTGGTCCAAGCCTATGAACGCGGAGAGGACTGGGTCGAGCCGTTAATGAACCGGAGCTTGTTGTTCTTGAGCAGAGCCTTGGCGGTGATGATGAATCTGCTCGGTCCGGAAAAGACCATTTTGGACGGCTGGTTCATGGAGTCGCCCCAATGTATGCAGAGGATACATGCGCATCTCGGCAGTTTTACCGTAGGCGGTGTATATGACCCCAGCTGGGTCGCTCTGGCAAGCTTGGGCAAACGGAATTATGTCATCGGTGTCACCACCATGGTGCTGCACCAGTTGTTTAAAGGTAAAGTGTCGGTAACGTAACCGTTGCGGGCGCGAACAAGTTCATTTTCCAACGCGAAGAGGCTTCCCGCACCGGGAAGCCCCTATTCTTATGCCTAGATGTCTTCGTAGATCTCTGCTGCATCATCAGGGAGCAATCGCACATGCCGGAGATAAGCAGTGACTTTCTCGCTCTCGTCCGCCGGATACTTGTAACCAAAATCGTCCGCAACCTGAACGGCGATGTCCTCGAACAGCTTGCACATGACAAACAGCGATTCCCATATGTTTTCATACTCGGCATTGGGTTCAGGGATACTGGAGATCCCCGGCAACTATTATAGAAAAATGTCCAGTCCTCATCAAGTGAGAAGACAAGCTATTGATCCAATTCCGTTTCCTTTCTTGTTATCGTGATTTATTCCAACCACATCGATACCAGCAACTGGTATAATGTGAATGATTGTTTTATCCTAGAAGAAATGTGTAATGAGGTGGCGATTCCATTTGGACAATGAGAAGGAACTGTGTCTAATTCAGCAAATTTACGGAACGCTCTTCGCGCTGGCGAACAAACTGCAAACCAGAGGAGACGCATGCTTACGCGACATCACTTCAAGACAGTTTATGGTCATGCTTGCGATTCTTCATTTGCCGGAGGGGAAGGCGAGGATCAAGATGGTTTTGAAGAGAATGTGTCTTGGATATGGGATGGGATGAAGAGGAAATGACAAAGAGGGCGTTGGAGCAATTTACGACACAACGGGCCGCGGGTGCTCAGCCGATTATTGACAAGCTGAACGGAATTGCGGCGCGCGCAGGAGTTGAACATGATGAGAGAGGGGCCGATGAGAGTGACAGGCAGCGTTAGGGATGAAGGCTTATTGGCCGATTCCAAGGGGAGCGAGAGATGGAAGATCGGCATATTCGCAATGAGAGTTCCCGATGTGATGGATCAAGCGACGCTGCAGCACCTGCTTCGGCTGCTCCCCCCGGACCGGCAGGACAAAATCAACCGCTTCCACCACAAAGCCGATGCCTACCGGAGCTTGCTGGCGGAGGTGCTCGTCCGCAAAATCATTGCGGAGAGGACAGGGCTTGCCAACTCCCAAATCCGGTTTCATTACAACAGCTACGGCAAGCCGGAGCTCGCTTCGGAGCAACGTCTGTGCTTCAATATTTCCCACTCCGGCGAGTGGATCGCCTGTGCCGTTCATGACACAGAGGTGGGCATTGATGTGGAGCAGATCAAGCCTATCGATTTGAGCGTCGCGAGGCGATTTTTCTCGGCTGAAGAATATGAACTGCTTGAAAATAAGCCGCCGGAAGGCAGGCTGGAGATGTTCTATGATTTGTGGACGCTCAAGGAAAGCTATGTCAAGCTGCGCGGACAGGGCCTGTCCATCCCGCTCGATTCCTTTTCCGTTCACAAGTCAGACCAGGGAGAGTGCTGTCTCCGTTCTCCGGGTGATGAAGTATCCCGCTTTTTTTTCAAGCAATATCATGTGGCCGACCAATATTGTCTGTCTATTTGCGCGATGGAACCTGCATTTCCCGCTGATATGATCAGATGTGAGTATCATGCGTTTCTGTCCAAGCTAAGCGCAGACACCCATTTCTTTCTATAAGGGAGATTCTATGATTCGAAATAGAAATAAGCCTGCAGCGGCCTCTTTGACCGTCTGCAGGCTTACTCACTTTAAGCAAGATGGAGGCCGCAAGTATGGTTTCCTAATTCTGGCTCGTCCAACCCCGCAACGATTTGATAAGGTCCAGGACTTGGCTGGCTCGGTGTTCATACGTATGATTCCGGACAACATGCCGCTGCCCCTCGGCTGCGATCTTGGCGGCTTCATCCGGATGGTTTAAATAATACCGCAGCTTCTCAAGCATATCTTCCCTCGAATCATAGAGAACATAATGGACTCCATTCTCGAACAATGCCGATTGTTCGGGAGTATTATCCGTCAGGATTAATGCGCCGCACCCCATCCCTTCGAACAGTCTCATGTTAAAGGATTTAATGGTATCGGCGGTTTGGTTGAAGACGATTTTCGAATTTCCGTAATGTTTGCTCAGATCTTCGAGAAAGATATTTTTCCGGAGTGACAGATTTGCCTTCCCTTGCAGGTTCGCTTCAATGAAGCGGAGACTTTCATTCCGGTTCTTATAAAGCTCATGTCCGCGCGTACCGACGAAAGAAACGTCGATGCTGCGCTTGGCATAAGGGATGTCCGAATGAAACAAATGGGGATCTACCCCGAACGGAAAGAAACGGATGGGTACCTGGAAGCGGGATGCAAGGTGCAAGGAATGCGACATCAGCAGGATATCGGGACGATACATGCCGCACATCTCGAGATTTGCCGCGAGACGATTTTCTCCGTGATGGATCCAGAAGAGAACGGGCGCTTGGACCCGCTCCCGGTGTTTAATGGAAATCCGGGGGCGGGTAGGACTCTCGACGAACAGAACCGCTGCATACTTTTGGGTATCCACGGCGGAGAAATCGGCGGCATCCGTGATAACATCGACCTCGACACCGATACGGCCAAATGCTCTTTCCAAATAGCTTCCTGGCGTGTATGAAGTTTTTCCGTAACACATCAAAATACGCTGCGGCTGCATACTCATTTTGTTCCAACCTCCTTTTTTAACCTATGGAAGAAAGGCTCGGCCAACATATTCATGTTTTGATATTGGACGACTTGTTGATCCAGTGCGGCGACCGTCTCGCTATGCCTCTCTTCGATGCGGCTTGATAAATCAATCAGCTCCTGGCCGAGGGTCGGGCTATCGGTCGATATGACGTAGCGGATCGCATCGATGGAAGCGGCAAAATCGAACACCTTGAACCGGTATCCCAGCGCGATAAAAGGGACACGCATGACCGCCGACAGCACAGCGGCGTGTAATTTGAAATCGACCGTAAATTTACACTGGCCTATAATGCTCATCAATTCGTACGGATTTACAGTTCCACATAGACGCACTCGATTTTCAATTCCTATTTTCTGCATCAGTTTTCGGCTGGCGGGGATATCATTAGGCCACATGGCGAACATGAGAATGGAATAGCCTTGCCGGATCCATTCCTTGGCCGCCGCGACCAACTTGTCCGCTACGGAAGCCTCGTCATTGCCGAAGATTTCATCCCTCGCCGTGCCCCAGTTGATTCCGATGTAGGGCCTATCACCCAGCAAAGGCGGCTCATACGAGACGGGCTTTGCTTCCTTGGGCGTGAGGAGCAGTGCAGGGTCGCCGCTCACCGCCACGTTCTCCGCAGGGACTCCCGCCATTCGGAGAAATGCTTGACTGAGAGGACCTCGAACTGCCGCGAAACGGGCGTTCCGGAATAAATCGCTTTGAATGCCTGGAACGTGAAGCTTGGCAGGCAGCGGGGCGCCGTTAAGCATGGCGTCCAGAATTTGTTTAGGCACGAGCTTATCCACGCCGGAACCCCACATATAGTACGGTTTGCTGCCTTTATACGCCTCTTCGAGTTTCGCAAGATAGATGGGGGAGATTAAAGAACCGCCCCCAAGCACAACGGCATCGAATGCCAAAGGGTCGGCCTCATTGGCTAATGATCCGGCGACATGGAAGCGGCTCGCGTCGAGATGCTTCTTGAAGTGATGCCGGAACACATCCCACATCACTTGGTCCCCTGCGTTTTGATAACCAATCTCCCCCAAATATAAAATTTTCGTCATTTCACCACCACCTTCATGCGTGCAAGACTGCTCGCTCTTATATATGGATATGATCGTCGCTACCGATTTGAAACGGACAGCGGTTGAAAGTGATAGAATCGGAAAACGAGACTACATATGACTGGCCTCCGGACTAGGAGAAGTCTGGACTCAAGTTCATTTTATTTTGCAGGGATGGCATTATAATAGGGTTTAGTTGACATATATTGGAATAGTATGACCGGCTATATTTTCAGGAAAAAGGAGCATTCCATAATGACGACATCGACAGGATCGGACAAGGTGATTCATCGTATTTCCTCTGCCCGGAGGGGCTCATTCTCTTTTTTGCGCTGTTGATCCCGCTCTCGCGGCGGGGTATTGGCTGACCTTCCTTAACGGGAAATGGATCATTCTACTAATGTGGGCGCCGGGATTGGCATCGATTATCGCTCGCGCGGCATTGCGGGAAGGGATTGCTGCTATTTCGCTCCGCCTAGGCGGGCGGCGCACCCTTCGATTGCTGCCGCTCGTATTTCTCTTACCGGTAGCGGTCGGTCTGGCGGCCTATGGATGCGCTTGGTTCACCGGACTTGCCCAATTTGCTTCTCCGGACACGTATATCACAGCTCCGCCAATCGTTAAATTTATTTTATTTCTAATGGTCAACATGACAGCAGGAACCCTTTATGGCCTGGGCGGAAGCGTTGGCGAGGAAATGGGATGGCGCGGCTATATGCTCACACGCTTGATCGATGCCGGGCTTCCCCGGCCTATCCGCTTATTCTTGTGCTGAGGAGTGAATCCTGCAAATTTACATTATTTATCCGCCCAAATAGGGTGTTTCGTTAGAATTCCTGCAAAAATACATCAATTCAGGGCGAATAAACTAAATAAGCACATTAATAGGAGAAAATGCTGCGCTTTTGCAGGAATCTCATTGTGCGCCGCGGTTGTGTGACATTTGCTGCACTTTTGCAGGATTTCTCTCCCCGAATCAATTCCACCATCACAACGCCATTTGTTGCGGCTTTGCCTTTCGCCACGCGTATGCCGGCCGGCCCGCCCTAACGCGTAGCGGCATAATCAAGAAATATCTTTCCCCAAGACTGAGGGCGAAGGGGGATTGTTCCAACCTGCTGCCGGTTGGATATCGTCCGGCACCGATGCCCTTCTATTCCCTTACACAGGTTTTATTTATTTCACCTGTCTACCGAAAGGGGAGCATATCAAGCTTGCTTCTGACCACTTTTTTTTATTTAAGGTTCGTTAAAGGTAAGGTGCTTATAATTAGAAATCGTAAGGTAGCTGCCTACAAAAAAAGAAAACATGGAGGGATTCGTATGATTAACGTGATGAACACAACCAAAAAGAAAGCGGGAGCAGCCATCTTGTGCGGCGCACTTGCTCTTACATTAGGAACGGGAACAACCACCTTTGCAGCCGAAGGGGCCACCGATTCTTTGCTCGTAAAACAGGAAAATGGAGTCGTCTCCTACTCTACGGACGGCGGCCAGAATTGGAGCGAGAACGCTCCTGCAAATATGCAGGCAATCAAAGTTGGCGAAGGGAACATCAAAATCAATAATAAACTGGCTTCCGAAGACGGGATCATAACCAAGGTGATGGCCAAGTCGGAAAACGGCAAGACGCTGTACTCTACGGATGACGGTAAGACCTGGAGCGAGACGGCGCCAGAAGGGATGCTGGCCTTCGCCATGGGTGAACAAGGTAATATCAAATTCAAAATGAAAGACGCCTCGGAAGACGGGATCAAAACCAAGGTGATGGTTAAGGTGGAGAACGGCGTGAAGCTGTACTCTACGGATGACGGTAAGACCTGGAGCGAGACGGCGCCAGAAGGGATGCTGGCCTTCGCCATGGGTGAACAAGGTAATATCAAATTCAAAATGAAAGACGCCTCGGAAGACGGGATCATAACCAAGGTGATGGCCAAGTCGGAAAGCGGCAAGACGCTGTACTCTACGGATGACGGTAAGACCTGGAGCGAGACGGCGCCAGAAGGGATGCCGGCCTTGAACAAGGGCGAACAAGGAAATATCAAATTCAAAATGAAAGACGCCTCGGAAGACGGGATCAAAGCCAAGGTGATGGCCAAGTCGGAAAACGGCAAGACGCTGTTTTCTACGGACGATGGACAGACTTGGAGTGAACAAGCCCCTGAGGGCCTGACTGTAATAAAATAAACTTCTATTGAAGCAGCGCACAGAAAACATATCCGCAACCGATGGGGAGAGAGCCCCATTGTTGCGGATATTGTCGCAGCAATGAGCGGTCCCGCGCCAAGAGCTGCAGATTGCCGATCCATTCGGCGTTTATGTCATAAAAATGGGGGATGAATGTGCGAATTTTAATGGTCGAGGATGAAAAGTATATGGCCGAAGCCATGGAACAAGTCCTCAAGAAAAGAAACTACAGCATTGATTTGGCGTTTGACGGCGAGTACGGCTTAGACTGCGGCCTTGCCGATATTTATGATATTATCATTCTCGATATTATGCTGCCCAAAATGGACGGCCTCCAGGTGCTGAAAGAATTGCGGGAAAACGGCATTCAAACTCCGGTGATCCTGCTCTCGGCCAAAGGCGAAACCGAAGATAAGGTCGAAGGTCTTGATAGCGGGGCGGATGATTACTTGGCCAAGCCTTTTCAGACGGAGGAATTGCTGGCCCGCTTGCGTGCCTTGGGGCGCCGCAAAAATGTGCCGATATATGACAGCGTTTTGCAATATGGAGACATTGAGCTCGATCCATTCTCTTTGCAGCTCGGCTGCGGCAACAAAAACCTCAAGCTCATTTTAAAGGAGAGTCAATTGTTGGAGCTGTTAATCAGCCGACAAGGGAAGATTGTATCCAAGGACTCTATCATCGAGAAGCTGTGGGGGTACCACACCGATGCGGAGGATAACCATGTGGAAGTATATATCTCTTTTTTACGCAAAAAATTAAGCCATTTGCAATCCGAGGTTCGGATTCAAACGGTGCGAAGCGCTGGCTATCTAATAAAAACGTCAGAAGATGGGAAAATCTATGTTTAATCAACTGCGCAACCGGCTTCTGCTGCTGAATATGTCCATCATTTCTATCGTGATGATTGGCGCCTTTGCCGTCATTTATTTTACGACTTCTAACCACATTTATGTTGAGAATCAAAATAAATTGGACTTGTTATCCTCGAAACCTAACGCGGCCTATCTTAGCTTGCCGGACGCTGCCGCAAGAGAGAAGACAGTTATCGGAGTCGTTCCTTCCGAATCGGCCCTTTCTTTCCATATGATCGTCAATTCGCATGGAGATATCGTAAAAGTCATCTCCCATATTGATATGCCGGAGGCAAACTATTATAAGGCCGCCGAGCTTGTCGAGGGCGGGAAAAAGGGGGGCGGCATGCTCTCACTCGGCGATAAACGATGGCAATATCAACTCTCTCCGATGAGCGGCACGCTGATATCTCATGAAAACGGAAAAAGCTTCATCATCAATGCAAACGGAGACCATGATCAGATTACCTTTTTAGATGTAACGGAGTCCTATAACACGTTGATGGAGCTGCTGACGACATTAGTTATTGTCGGCCTCATGATGCTCTTTGTCATCTTTGCTATCAGTTTGTTCTTTGCCAACCGCTCGATCGCGCCGATTGCCGAGACCTGGGAGAAGCAAAAACAATTCTTCGCCGACGTCTCTCATGAATTGAAGACGCCGCTCGCCATTATCAATGCCAATTCCGATGCCCTGCTTGCCAATGAGGGGGAGACGATACGGAGCCAGCGAAAATGGCTGGATTATATCAAGAGTCAAACCGATCGAATGGGCAAGCTGGTGAACGATCTTTTATATCTCGCGAAGACCGAGGACACCAATCTTAAATTGAATGCTATGCCTTTTGATATGAGCGAAATGGTAAGCGATGTGATCTTAGCGATGTGATCTTAGCGATGGAAGCGGTAGCGTTTGAGAAAGAGATTACGCTGCTGCAGGAAGTCGAACCGAACATGATCATCAAAAGCGACTGCGAAAAAGTGAAGCAGGTCATTACGATCCTGGTGGATAATGCGATCAAGTATACGGAGAAAAAAGGCCGTATTCATATTACGTTGAAAAAAACAAGGCATCAAATTGCCTTTTCCATAAAAAATAGCGGCAAAGGCATTCCTCCCCAACATCTATCCAAGCTGTTTGACCGTTTTTACCGGGCTGATCCCGCCAGAACACAGGAGAACGGCGGGTATGGCTTGGGGCTTCCGATAGCGAAAGCGATTATCGATCGGCTCGGCGGCAAAATATATGCCGACAGCAAGGAGAATGAGGGCGCGACCTTTACGTTCACGATTGGATTATAGAGCGGCTGCCACTGGTATTCGGATGGTGGTCAGGACGGGTCAGATATGTCCGATAGGGTTCATCTGGCCCGTCTCTCTTTTACATCCTCATTCTTAATCCTCTTCGAAGTCTTCGAAATCCTCATCGTCCGCTATGTTTATTCTATTCTATTCTATTCTTATCTTTCTCATTTCGCCTATGGCATAGGACGTCCCATCCTATCGTTACACCCAATCTGTGGAAGTATTTATCCCTCGATCAGAGGAATGTATCCTTTGAATACGCTCCCACGTGGACTACACTTTAAGTAGACACCAAGAACAATGCAGGGTGAACCAAAAGACTTGGGGGATTTGCAAAATGAAAAGGTCTTCATTGGTACTGATGAGCATCATGCTGTTGCTCTCCATGTTCCTCGCGGCATGCGGCAATAAGGGCGGCAGCAACGCCGGCGGTCCGGCTGAAGGAACGACGCCGCCAGCCGAGACGGGAACGGAAGCCATAGCCGATCCGGTCAAGCTTCGCGTCTTCTCGACTTTCGGGGGAACGGACCCGTCCCGGGAAGCGTTCCAAGCGCTTCTGGATGATTTTACGGCGAAAAATCCTCACGTCACGATTGAAAATGATCCGATGTCCGCCAACGATGACGGCTTCCGGACGAAAGTAAACACCGATATGAACAGCGGCAACGAGCCGGATCTGCTGTTCTACTTCATCGGCGCCGACGCCGAAGGCTTCGTGAACGCGGGCAAGGTTGTTCCGCTGAACGAAATTCTTGATGCGGATCCAGATTGGAAAAATGGCTTTAATGCGAATGCGCTCGAATTTGCAAAACAAAAAGACGGCAACATTTACGCTGTGCCGCTGACCGGATTCTATGAAGGACTGTTCGTGAACAAGAAAATCTTCGAAGAGAACGGACTTGAGCTTCCGACAGACTGGGAGAAGCTGAAAAAAGCGGTCACTACCTTGTCCGGCAAAGGCATTATTCCATTGTCCGTGCCGTTCGACCAGTCCCACTATTTGATTGAGCATATGATTCTGTCCGCGGCAGGTCCGGAGAGCCAGAATAAAGGCTTGATCGACGGCATCGATCCGAACTGGGAAAAAGGCTATGCGGCGATGAAAGAACTGTATGATCTCGGCGCATTCCCGAAAGATGCGGCAACGATTGATCTCGGCATGGCCGGCAACTATTACAGCGAAGGTCTGGCCGCGATGATTTTGGAAGGCTCCTGGGCAATCAATGGATGGAACGACGATACGCGCGACAACTCGACCGTTATCCCGTTCCCGCAGGTTCCAGACGGCGCCGGCAGCGGCAACGATGTCGTAGGCGGCTTCGGCTCCGGATTCTACCTGCCGAAGTCGACTTATGACGATCCAGCCAAAAAAGATGCCGCGATTGCATTGATGAAGCATCTGACTTCCAAGGACAGCATTCAAAAAATCGCGACGGCGAACGGCGGCACGCCTGCTGCCGACGTGGAAGTAGCCGGGCTGCCTCAGGTCGCTCTCGACGGGTTCGCTATGGTAGCCAAGGCCGCTTCTATCAATTCGCCAATCGACAGCAAGGTGGCGCAAGAAACGTTCTCCAACCTTCGCGCCAGCGTTCAACCTGTCGTGACGGGCAAGAAGATGCCGACCCAGGCGATCGAAGATGCGAAGAAAACCGAGGATGAGAACAAAAAATAACAGGAATCGCATCATCGGAAACGGTTGAAAACATGACGAACGCCGCCCTTCTATCCTCATTCGGGCGGCGTAGTCATTTCGCACAAGGAAGAAAATAAACATCAAAGGTGATAAATATGAAGGGCGACCGAAAGTATATTGTTTTGTTTTTGCTGCCTGCAGCGGCGTTTATGTCGGTCTTTCTCTACTATCCGTTCTTCAAGAGCGTCTATCTCAGCTTTTATCGCACCAGCGGTTTTTTCGACAAGAAATTTGTCGGCTGGGATAACTACAAGCGCCTGTTCACGGATGAGCTGCTGGGCGCGGCCACGCTGCACACGTTGGAATTGATGCTTTATGTTATTTTGTTCCAGGTCGGTATCGCGCTCGTGCTGGCGGTGCTGGTCGACAACATTCAAAAGCTGAAGGGATTTTACCGCACCGTTTTCTTTTTCCCTGTCGTCATCTCGGGAACGGCGATTTCCCTGTTGTTCGTGCTGTTCTACAACTACAATTTCGGTCTGTTGAACAATCTGCTGGCGAACTTCGGCATTGAGAAAATATTATGGCTCGATGAGAACAATGCGCTGAGAGCCGTAGCCATTCCAACGGTATGGCACTATATCGGCTTTTACTTTGTCCTGTTCCTGACCGCCATGTCCAAAATTCCGTCCGACTATTATGAAGCGGCCAAGCTGGAAGGGATTTCCGGCATCCGCAAAACAACGATGCTGACCATTCCTCTCATTATGAGCGATATCAAGGTCGTCATTACATTGGCGATTACGGGGACGCTGAAAGTATTCGAATTCGTCTGGGTCATTACGAAGGGGCAGAACGGCACGGAAGTGCTCGGAACCTACATGTACAAAAAGGCAATGGTGGATCAAAACTTCGGTTACGGTTCCACGATCGCCATTTACATGGTCGTGTTCGGCGTTCTGCTGGCGCTCATCGCCAATCGGCTGTTGAAGAGGGACGAGATTACTTACTAAGCATTATAGGGGTGTACAGAGATGGAGCCAACCTTAGTCGTAGAACGCAATGCCCGCCGAGCGAAGTCGAAGCGGTTCAGCTTCAGCGCCGCCTTGATGTATGCCGTACTGACGGCGTGGGCCTTGACGACAATCTATCCGTTATTCTGGATTGTGAACAACTCTTTCAAAATGTCGCGGGATGTCATGAACAACTCGTTCAGCATCGCCTGGAATCCGGTGATGACGAACTACACCAATGCGCTTGACCGGATCAATATCGGGAAGAGCTATTTGAACAGCTTGATTATGTCCTTCGGCACCGTATTTTTGGTGCTGCTGTTCGGTGGCTTGGCGGCTTATATCTTATCCCGCTTCCAATTCCGCGGCAAGAGAACGATTTATTCGATTCTTTATGCCACCTTGCTTATTCCGGCGTTTGCCACGGTGGTGCCGGTATATGAGATTTTGATCAAAACAAGCCTTGTCAATACGTATTGGGGTCTCATTCTGCCGCAGACCGCGGGGAACCTGACCTTCGCCACGCTGGTCATCGCGGGATATATGGCCACGATCCCGAAGGATTTGGAGGAAGCCGCATTCATTGACGGCTGCAACCGCTGGCAAATGTTCACGAAGGTGTTCGTGCCGATATCGCGGCCTGTGTTCGCCTCCGCCAGCATATTCGTATTTATGTGGTCGTACAACGATTTGTTCTCGGCCATGATTTTTGTCAACAAAGAAAACGTCCGTCCGATTGTGGCCTTGCTGAATGAGATCAGCTCTCAATATGGAACCGACTTCGGACTGATGGCGACAGCCGTGTCGCTGACCGTCATTCCGGTATTGATCGTGTATCTGTTCATCTCGAAGTTTATCCAAAAAGGGTTGACCGAAGGCGCCGTAAAGGGGTAACGATCCGAAACGTCCTTTCTTATGGAAGAAAAATTCTTGGAGAATATCACATAGCGGCTTCACTCTCTTGGATTTGCGCGAGAAAGTCATGTCCCGGGGGTGAAGTCTTTGTTCGTTGCCAGTGCTTGAGCTTTGATTCATGAAAAAAAGCGCGCCTCTCTTTTGAGAAAGGCACGCTTTTTCATAGAATTATCTATACCCGCTGAGGCGGGACGGCAGCTCAGTTAGTGCCGAACCTGCAGCGTATAGTGAATATCCTCATCGGCATATTTGTAGACATACAGATGGTATCGTCCCGGTTCTGCCGCGAACCCGCCACTCATTCTGTTGCCGTCCAGCTCGGACGGATACAGGAGCGGACGATCGGTATCGCCTTCCCGGTACAGGATCCAATTTACGCCGGAACCAAGCTGCCGCTCCAGGTCGATATGAAGCTCGGAAGGTTGGTCCACGTCAATGATGAACACATCCTGCCGATCGCTGCCGTTCAGGGTCCCTATGACAGGCCGGCCTGCTGGAATCGGGCCGTTGGCCATATCAGGCGTATCGTTCGGCTCTGTCTCTTCGAACGGAGGAAGCCCCGGCTCCTGCCCGGAATCGGTTCCCGGCTGGACGATCAAGCGATAGGACTGCTCTCCGTGCGCCACAGCATAGACATACACGTAATAAGTCCCCGGCTTAGCCGCTACGGAGCCGGCTACGCTCGTTCCTTCCACTTGCGTCGGATAGGCGGCATAGTTATTCAGGTCAGCCTCGTGGTAGAGCACCCAGGTGGCGCTTTGCGCCTGCTCTGTCTCCAATTCGATGTTCCATTGTTCATCCTTCCCGGCATCAAAACGGTACACATCGACCCGATCCGTATCGCTCAGCTTGCCGGATACCGGCTTGCCTGTTCCATTCAGTTGAACGGCCTGCTCCCAGGTATTGTTCGGCTCATGGTCCGCATCCGGTTGTCCGCCGTCATGACCGCCATCCGCGGCTCCTTCGCTGCCCTCGTTCCCGGTGCCTTCATCCGGCAATTTTTCGCCGTTGTCGTCCGGATTCTCGCCAGCATCCCCGCCTGCAGGAAGCTTGCCGTGGAACACGATATCATAGACGAATCGTCCTGCATCGTCCACGCGATAATTGGAAAAGTATGCGGTGACGGTCTTATACCCGTTCCATGGCTGTTCCGACAAAGCTTGCAGGAAGCCGTCCGTCAAGCTGTTCATCGTCTGCCAATCTTGCTCTTTCCCCGCAGCGGCGCTTCCGATGTAGGTGCCGCGAAGCTCGAAGGTCCGGAAGAAGCGCGATTCCCGCTCCTTAGTGCTCGTATCCTTCAGTCCGGCCACAGCTGCGATTTCGCTATAAATTTCCTGATTCGGCTTCGGCTCCGGCGCCAGCAAATAATCATCCGACACAAGCGGAACCGTCAAGCTGTCATAGCGGGTGACCTGCGAATCGATAGAGCGTTGATAGGCATCATTCATGTTCGCGTCTCCGCTAATCGCCGCAAGCTGTCCTTCATAAGCGGCCGCATCATTGAACCGGATGGCCTGATGAATGCGATCCATCGTGCTAAAATCCTGATGGTACAAGTAATCGTACAACGCAAAGGAATAATCATAAAATTTCCATGTGCCGTACTTCGAATTCACGGTATCCCCCACGGTGAACCGCTCCCCCGGACCGTCATGGCGCAGGTTGCCGACGACCGACTTGCGGGGCTGAATCCCCTCCGTCCGCGTAGATCCGGCGAAGAACTCGGCGCCGCCTTCGTCAAACCATTGCATGCGTCCGGTCTTATACAGCGGCCCCTGGCCCCACATGCCCGGCACCTCGTACCGGCCTTGGAGGTAATGGGTAAACTCATGCCGGAACAGCTCTTCCAGACTATAAATGCTCTGATCGATCGTCCGATCATACGTGAAGAACGTGCCGTCCGGTTCAATGTAAATGCCCCCATTATCGGTGTCGAAGCCGTATAAATACCGGTTCATCCGGTATTCATCCGGATTGTTGTAAATGACGACCGTCAGCACGTCATCCGGATTTCCCTGCTCCAGCGGCTGATCGCTGCCGATGACGCGGTGGAACTGGGCTTGAACCTCCTTCGCCGCCCAATATAAGCGCTGAAGCTGTTCCTCGCTCAGCTGGCTCCCCGTCCGGAATACGAACCGGCCGTCATCGAACTCGACCCGCTGCGGCAAATAGCGTTCCTTCCCGCGCTGCTTCAAGTCGTCCATATCGATCCGGCGGCCGGAAGCATCCGTTGCCGCATAGTGCTGGTCAATCTGATCGGCAGCCACGAAGTAGATCTCGCCCAGCGCCGGCGCGTTCTGCATGATATCGGTCAGCACCCGGTTCACCTGCTGCGGCTCGCTGTAATAACGGCCGAGCGAACCGGTGTAGTAAATGGCGTTATTCGTCAGATACACCTTGTCCGCCGATACAGGTCCATGCTGCGCCATCCGGAACAACTGCTCCAAATAGCCGTCGATGCTTCCCTTGAACGCAGCTTCCTGATCCGGTTCGTTCATGCGCCACATCAGCACATAACCGACACCCTTTATCACCTCGTAGAATGCTCTGGAAGCCTCGTAATCACCGGACAAGACATCCGCGCGGTCGTTGAAGCTCTGAAGAAGCCCTGTCAATCGATTCACGGTATCCGGATCGGTGGTAGAATTGGAGATCATTCTGCCTGTCGCTCCGATAACCTTGTTCTGTAAGTCGTTGCCCCAAGCAAAGGCCGGGTTATCGATAATCGCCTTGATGGCCGGGAGCATCTTTTCCCGGAATGCCGGTTCATTAATCCGGGCCAGCTCCTTGTTGTAATATCCGAGGTAATAACCGGAACGGAGCACCTCCACCAACGTCGGAATGCCTTGATCGTCCTCGGGCGTGAACTGTCTGCCGCTTTCCTGCAGCCGATCCACAATCGCTTGGAAACGATCCTCGTCCGCGTAAAAACGCCGGGTATCGTCATTGTACTTGAACAGCTCCGGAATCTTCGACCATTCGATACGGACGAGCAGATCCGTAAGCTCCTCATACGACAGCGAATTCAATTCCGCCATGCTGTACTGCCTGTCGGTGCGCGCCTCGCTTGACAGCGCCCGAGGCTGCGGCTCAGAGAGGCCGGCATCTGCGGACTTGACCGCCTCGCTCGGAATCTCCCCGTCTGCGCCCAACGGCGCCGCGGACGGCGGAAGCTCATCCATCGCCAATGCACTGGCGGCTCTCGGCTCCGTTACTCCTTCGACCGGGAGCGTCCCCTTCGATTGGGCGGCCGCGAAGCCTGCCGGACTTCCTGCGGCGATGGCCGCCGCCAGCAAAATCGAAGCCCATCTCATCCATGCTTGTTGTCTCATCCTGTGCAACATCCCCCTTATGCATGTTCGTTCATGTTCTCTCTTGATGAACGACAATGCTAAATATCGGCGGCCGGCAGATGGATTGACATGCAGCCAAATTCCCGTTTTTTTCGGCGAATAGTGCCATCGTCTCTATAAAAAGTTCCCGAAAGCGGGATGAAAAGGAAGCGGAGGAAGGTATTTCTTCCGGCAGGGGGCCTGTTCGCCGGCTTCCCTTTTCCAATCGTTATTCCTTGATTGACAGGGACATCCGTAGTATCCAAGGCGACTCGGTTGTGACAAAATGGAATTGTCGAATTTTGTCATTAAAAAATGTTGATCCGGACACCATCGCGTGCCGAAGAGGGCACAAGACAAGTGCTCATTCGGCAACAGCTATCGGCCGCTTCTTCCTTGCGCTGTTGAGCAAACGTCAACAGAATCGCCTAAATGGATCGTTTTGTTGATTTTTTGGTAACGGGCAGGGGGGAAATATGCACACTTTCTCAACATTTGCTGTACTATATAGCAATACGAACCAGTCGCAACTCTAGAACGGGGCCGTTGAGCGGGCGCAGCAGCGTGACGGGCCCTGTATCGTGGCAGCAATGGCGCTCTCAGGGTATCTATAGAGACAAGGAGGTAATGGCTGTGTTTTATTGCATCGTATGTTCCCGGCTTCACGAGGAATGTGGTGCTGAGGATTGGGTATTTGAGCACGCGATTTATATCGAGCCGATGCTCGGCGAGAAAATTCAACTCGGGATGTGCAATAAGAAGGTCGGCAGAGGCAGCAGCCAATATAAATATTCGCGGCGCATGATCAAGGATGAACAGGCGGCATGGAAACAAGTCAACAGCGACATTCCCGTATACGACCATATCGACCGCTTCCAGTTGTGGTGAACCGAAGCTGCTGTCGGCATAGGGATCGCATCCGATGACGGAAGGGAGAGGAAGCGCCCCCCGGTCCGGCATTCCGCCGGGCCGGGGCACCGGAGCGCCGCGCTGGCTCATTGCCACGTGGACCGGAAACGGGTACAATGACAGTGAATTCGCGCCAGCGCGGGGGAGCGGGACCGGCACTGCCACTCGCATTCCAGGGAGAGGGGGAACGGAAGATGACGCCGGACGGTGAGAGCTTATTCGAGATGCTGCATGGAGACAAGCCGCGTCTGTGGCTGTTCACGGGGGACAGCATTACCCATGGGCCATTGCATACGAATGGCATGCGCAATTATGTGGAGCATATTCAGGAACGAATCCGGTGGGAGCTGCAGCGCTTCCACGATGTCGTCATCAATACGGGAATCAGCGGCCACACGATTCAAGATATCGAGCGGGGATTTGCCGAGAGAATCGCAAGATTCCGGCCGGACGCGGTGTTCTTGATGCTGGGGATGAATGACTGCACAAGCGGGCCGGCGGGAAGAGGGAAGTTCCGCGGCAGCTTCGTGCGGGTAATGGAACGAATCCGCGGCATCGGCGCGATTCCCGTGCTGCAGACGCCGAATCCGATCTTCGAGGCGGAGGCGGCGAGAAGATCGGATCTGATCCATTATGTACATATCATCCGGGAGATTGCGCGGGAGGAGCATGCCGTGCTCGTCGATCATTATGCCCACTGGATGACCCGGCAGCCGGATCAAGCCCGGATGCGCTCCGCTTGGCTGAATGACGCCATTCATCCGAATCAGCATGGGCATGTGGAGCTTGCCCGCAAGCTGCTGCTGGACCTGAAGCTGTTCGATGAAGAGAGCCCTACTTGCAATCTGATCCTTCCATAACTGGCATCGCCCCTGGAGCGGCTGTGAATTCATTCTTGCAAGCGAATCATTTTTGCTGTACATTTGGATTCTGGCATCGTGCCGCGCAGCCATGGGGATGGATTCGGTTCGGAACTCATCGGTCATCATTGCAGGTTCGCAGTCTCATGCGCAATACGCGGTCAAGCTGTGCCGGAACGGTGTATCAAGCTGCTGTTTCTTATTTTGTTACGGCTGGGGAAATGGCTGGGGAGAGTGAATAGTTTTGAATTTGTGGGAATCATTTGTGGCCTTCGTACTGGGCCTCGTGGAAGGTCTAACGGAGTTCGCGCCGGTGTCTTCCACCGGTCATATGATTATTGTCGATGATTTCTTGTTCCAATCGAAGGAACTGTTCTCGCCTGCGGTGGCGAATACGTTCAAGATCGTCATCCAGTTGGGATCCATCTTGGCGGTGGTCGTCGTCATGTGGGGGCGGTTCATGAGTCTGCTCGGATTGGGCCGCCGGAAGGAGCGGTCGCCGTTCGAGCCGAGACTGAACCTGCTGCAGGTGTTCGTCGGGCTCATTCCTGCCGGGGTGCTCGGCGTTCTCTTCAATGACTATATTGACGAGTACCTGTTCTCGACGAAGACTGTCGTCGTCGGCCTCGTGCTGGGGGCCATCCTCATGATCGCGGCAGATTGGTTCCGGCCGCGCCGTCCGAGAGCGGACACGGTCGATCAGATTACATATGGACAAGCCTTCGCTGTCGGCTTGATTCAATGTCTGTCCCTGTGGCCGGGCTTTTCCCGTTCCGGGTCGACCATTTCCGGCGGCGTGCTGGCCGGGATGAGCCACCGCGCGGCGGCCGATTTCACGTTCATTATGGCGGTGCCGATCATGGCGGGAGCGAGCTTCCTGTCGCTGCTCAAGAGCTGGGATTCCATTACGATGGAAGCCGTGCCTTTCTTTATCATCGGATTTATCAGCGCCTTCGTCTTTGCCCTGATCTCGATCCGGTTTTTCCTGAAGCTGATCAACCGCATCAAGCTCGTTCCCTTCGCCATTTACCGCTTGGTGCTGGCGGCGGTCATTTTTTTCGTCTTCCTGTAAACACATGAATGTCTTGGCTGCAGCAATGAAAGGGATGCGGTCAAGGCATTTTTTTGCGCTTGGCCGAGATTCCCGTCAAGATTGGGGGGCGGACCAGGATCGGGCGATCATCATTAACCGGGAAGGGGAGATCATTCTTGATCGGGCCAAGTACGAGGCGGGAACCGTTACGGAGCTTGACGGTCTTGGCATCGCCTGTCTGCACTGCGATGAAATGGTGCTGCAAGGTTTGCCGGCCGACGAGTCCTTGCGGATATGGGAATAACCGGTAATCGAAAAAAGCCTTTCTGAAGCAGCCGCGCTTCAAAAAGGCTTTATCTGGGTGGATCAATCATAAGAAAGGATTAGTCATCATCTTCGTCCTCTTCGTCATCATCGTCGTCGTCGTCTTCCTCTTCCTCTTCTTCATCGTATTCGCCATCGCCGTCTTCATCATCTTCATCTTCATCTTCGTCATCGCTGTCTTCGTCGTCTTCTTCTTCGTATTCGCCGTCGCCGTCTTCGTCGTCTTCCTCTTCGTCATCCTCGTCGCCGTCCTCGTCCTCTTCTTCTTCGCCATCCTCTTCGTCGTCTTCGTCACCGCTGTCTTTTACTTCCTCATCCTCGTCGTCTTCGTCTTCGTCGTCTTCATCATTCCAATCCAATCCAACCTTTTCCCCGCCATCCAGCTCTACATCGATATCGGTGACCTTGTCCCAATCGATATCCTCCAGGAAAGAGTCGAGGCTTCCGCCTTCGGCGTCGAACTCTACGATTTTTCCACCCTTATACTCCACCTCAATACTGTCGAACCCTCCCAGATTTTCGAGTTGCTTTTTTACATTTTCATACTTGCTCATTGCGCTCAACCCTCTCCTTGGAATGAATTTGATATTTTACTTTCCCTCTATTCTATGTCTCGCAGCAGATAAGGTATGGACGAATGAGAGAGGAGGATAGTGGAAAAAAACGCTTGCTGGCCGCGGGGTTCCAGATGCACAAAAGTATATTTTCCCTATGAATGAACAGTAGCCCTAACTTGCTAGAATAGGAGAGCATAATCTGGTGTATGCCTGAAACGAATAAAGGAGCGAGCGTCATGAAGGGATTAATCCTCTGTGCCGGCAAAGGATCCAGAGTTCGGCCATTCTCCTCGGATACTCCAAAATCGCTTCTCCCCGTAGCGAATAAACCGCTTCTATTTTATTGCCTCGACAAACTGGCGGAGCTGAAGATTCAAGAGATTGGAATCGTTATCCAACGCGAGCACCAAGCGTTGTTCAAAGCGAAGCTGGGCAACGGTGAAGCATGGGGAATGAAGGTGACCTATCTCTACCAGGATATCCCGCTAGGAATTGCTGACGCAGTCAAGCAAGCGGAAAGCTTTATCGCTTCGGACCCATTCATGCTTCTTCTGGGCGATAACTTGATTGCTCAGTCTCTGTCCGGACTGCGGGACTTGGTGGCACGCCAGGGCCATGACACCGGAATGCTGCTGGGCCGGGTGGCGTATCCGCAGGACTATGGGATTGCCGAAGTGAAGGGCGAATTTGTCATCGGGCTGGAGGAGAAGCCCGAGCGGCCCAAGTCCAACCTGGCGTCCCTGGGGGCGTACGTTTTCACTCCCGCTCTCTTCCGCGCGGTTCACTCCATATCCCCTTCTCCCCGGGGAGAGTATGAGATCACCCATGCGATCCAATGGCTCATTGATAACCATTATTCGGTAGCGTATACGATAACGGATGGAAAGCATTCTGATGTCGGAACGGCGGAGCGTTGGCTGGAGGCGAATCGTTGGGTGTTGGAAGGGCTGGAGAGTCCGGGGAATCCGATTCGGGAGAATGAATATCCGGGATGCCGGATTATCCCGCCGGTCTTATTGGATCCGAGCTGTAAATTAAGCGGTTGCACGATTGGTCCGTATGTCACGATCGGTCCGCGTGCCCGTCTCATCGATTGTCATGTCAAGAACAGTATTGTGCTGGAAGATGTGAGCTTGGAGCATTCCGAACTGAACAACGTGATCGCGAGCCGTCATTTCATCGCGACACCATCTGGGAAGGTGGATTGAATGAACATCTTGGTTATAGGGCTCGGTTATGTCGGCGCAACGACGGCCTTGGCTTTTGCGGAGCTGGGCTGGAAGGTATCGGGGATAGATACGGACAAGGCAAAGCTGGACTCGATGCAGAACGGACAGCTTCCTTTTTATGAACCGGGATTGGACGGGCTGCTGCTGAAGCATGTTCAGTCGGGAAATTTACGTTTTTATACCGATGCGCAGCAGGCGATTCAAGATCATCAAATCTTGTTTTTATGTGTCGGGACCCCGTCCGGGAGCGACGGGAGCGCGGATTTGAGTTACATTCAGCAGGCCGCGCAGCAGATAGGCGAATACATGCAGGAGTATAAAGTGATCGTCGTCAAAAGCACCGTGCCGGTGGGAACGAACCGCAAGGTGGCCGGCTGGATCGCGGGCAGCCAGCTCTCCGAGCAGCCGTTTGATGTCGTCTCGAACCCGGAGTTTCTCAGAGAGGGAAGCGCGCTGTATGATGCGCTCCATCCCGACCGCATCATTATCGGAAGCCAATCGGATAGAGCTGCAAGCATCGTCCGTCAACTCTATCATACGATGTCTTGTCCCTTCATTCATACCGAACCGGCTACCGCAGAAATGATCAAGTATGCTTCCAACGCATTTCTTGCCGCCAAAATCTCCTTCATGAACGAGCTTGCCCGGTTATGCGACCAATGCGGCGTGCAAGTGTCCGATATCGCCGAAGGGATGGGACTCGATGCGCGCATTGGCCGATCCTTCCTGCGGGCCGGCATAGGGTATGGAGGATCCTGCTTCCCGAAAGATGTCAAAGCGCTGCTGCATACGGCTCGTCAATACGGCGTGCGTCTAACGCTGCTGGAGAAGGTCGTTCAGATTAACCGCACCCAATATTTATACCTGATGACGCGGCTGAGCCGGAAGCTGCAGACGCTGGAAGGACGGAAAATAGCCGTGCTGGGCCTTGCGTTCAAACCGGGAACCGACGATCTCAGAGAAGCGCCTTCGCTGGCGGTCATCTCCTATCTGCTGAAGCATGGGGCATACGTGAAGGTGCATGATCCTGTCGCACGCGTTCCCGACGCTGTTCGAACGGTCCGGCTAACCCAATGCCAGGAGGCGGAGGAGGCGCTCCAAGGAGCCGACGCTGCCGTAATCTGCACCGAATGGCCCGCCTATTCGACAATGGAATGGGATAAGCTTCGGAACGTGATGAGAACGCCGTGCCTGTTCGACGGCAGAAATATGCTGGATGCGGCGCAAATGGCGGCCTGGGGCTACGATTATCAAGGAGTGGGGGTCCAACCGCCCAACCAGGGACATCCTCAAGATCGTCTCATAACATCGGAGGGGGACGTATTGTGAACATTTTAGTTACGGGAGCTGCCGGCTTCATCGGCTCCCATCTCTGTGAAAGGCTGCTTCAGGACGAGCAGGCGAGTGTCATCGGCGTTGACGGATTTATCGATTCATCGACGACCCGCCGGAATCGGCAGCTCAATCTTCAGGCGCTGCTGGATCATCCGCGCTTTCTCTTCCATGAGCTCGATCTGCTGAATGCGCCGATGATGGAACTGCTGGATGGTATTGATGTGGTCTGCCATCTGGCGGGGATGCCCGGGGTGCGCTCGAGCTGGGGCCCCGAATTCGCGGCATATGCCGCACATAACATCGTGGCGACCCAGCGCCTGCTGGAAGGCTGCAAGCAGCATCCGGTGCGCAAATTTATTTATGCGTCGACCTCATCCGTCTACGGCGAGCAGAGCGGGCGGGTCGATGAGAGCGCCCAGACGAAGCCGTTATCCCCGTACGGCGTCAGCAAATTAACGGGAGAACACCTGTGCCGCGTCTATTTGCACAATGACGGCATTCCGGTCACGGTGCTTCGCTTCTTTACCGTATATGGACCGAGACAGCGGCCGGATATGGCGTTTCACCGCTTCATCCGTCAAATGCTGCAGGGAGACCCGATAACGCTGTATGGCGACGGAAGTCAGTCCCGCGATTTCACGTATGTATCGGATTGTGTCGAAGGGATTGCCGCCGCGGTGTACGCGGATGGAATTCGCGGCGAGATACTGAACATCGGCGGCAGGGAGCGGGCTTCCGTGAAAACCTGCATCACGCTGCTGGAGGAACTGCTTCAGCAGAAGGCCGCCATACAGTACGCAGGCGACACGTACGGAGAACCCCGCCATACGTGGGCCGATATCGCGAAGGCGGAGTCTCTGCTGGGCTATCATCCGCGCGTTAGCCTTCAAGCGGGATTGGCGGCGGAGATCGAGGCGCTCCGGCAGCTATACCCTTAAGACAGGCGCCGAGATTCCTTCGGCGCCTGTCTCTCCGTCATTGGCCGTTCCATACCTCCAGTATCTCCTGGGCGACGCGCGGCCAGATGAACCGCTGCTCGGCAAGCCGCCGGCCCCGCAGCCCCATCTGCCGGCTGGCCTCCATATTGGAGAGGAGATGGTTCAGCTTCTCGGCATATTCGAGCGGATTCTCCGGATCGGCAATGAGCAGGCCGTTGTCATTCAGCAATACCTCGGGATTGCCGCCGCGTGCCGTCGTTAGAAATGGAAGCCCGGCAGCCATCGCTTCGTAATGGACTCTTGCCAGCGGCTCATCCCAGAGCGAGGTGCACACGAACACGTCTGCGGCGGAGAACCAGCGGTGGATGTCGCCCGACTGCACATACCCGGTCGTGATAACCGGCAGGGGACAACGGGCGGCCAAGGCGCGGACGTAGGCGATATAATCGCTGACCTTGTTATCGCTGTACCAGGCGCCGCCCACAACGACCAGGGCGGCATCCGAATGCTTGAGATGGGACATGGCCTTCACCAGCACATGCGGGCCTTTGTTGCGCGATAGTCTGCCGACGAACAGGATCACTTTTTTCGATTCCAGTTGGTTCTGGGCGCGCAGACTGTTCCGCTCGTTGCGGGCGTAGTCGGATTCCATCCACGGCGCGAAGAGAGACAGGTCAACGCCGGAGTATATCGTCCGCAGCTTCGGGGCGGCATGCGGATGGTAGCGGACGATTTGCTGCCCGATATAGTTGCTGATCGTAATGATCCGCTCCGTCTGTTCGACGGCGGCGCTGCCTTCCTCCGGATGAATCTTGGCCGGGTGGAACATGTCGTTATGCATGCTGAGAATAATCCGGGAAGCAGGCGCTACGCTGCGAACCGGAAGCACGAGGCGCGGCCTGTTGAAAATATGAATGATATCGTAATGCTCCCCTTGTTGGGAGAGGAAGCCGATTACTCCTTCCGCATACTGTTCGAACAGGCCGTCCGACGGAACGCGGACATACCGAATTCCGTCCACGATTTCGGCGTCCGGCAGCTCGGGATCGGTTCTTCCGAGGATGGTCAGACGGTGATGCTGGCCCAGTTGCGGAGCTACTCCGCCAATATAAGTCTGGATGGCCCCGCCTCTAATATTAGGGACAGGGAGCTTTTCCGTACAGATCATTAATACATTCATGTTCTATGCTTCCTCCTGTCTTAGGCAGTGTAGCCGGACCGGTACTTCCTGCGGGAAGTACGGCGGACGGTGCGAACGCGGCGTAGCGGCTTGCTCGGGCTGGAATAACGGTGCCGGCGCGACAACCGGGCTGCCTTCACGCGGCGCATACGCTCAGCGCCGATCCGCCGCTTGCGGCGAAGATACCCTTTTCTCCGGGACAGTCGCTTTCTGCCGGCGGAAGGGCGAATACGGCGCGCCGTTCTTCTCCGGCGGCGGCTCGTTCCGGTCCCCTGCGGCAGTATCGGCAGTATCGGATCGACGGCGGGAGCCGCGCCAGCCTTCGCTGCCGATGCAGGGATAACCGGATGAGCGGCAGGCGCCGCTGGAGCAGGTGCCGCTGGAGCAGGTGCCGCTGGAGCAGGTGCTGCAGCAACGGGTTCCGCCGCAACGGATTCCGCAGCAGCAGGCGCCGATGCAGCATGGACCGGTTCAGCAGGCGCCGGTTCGGCTGGCGCTTCCACAGGAACGGCCGGGTCGACTGAGACGGTATCCGGCGCGCCTGCATGTGCCTCCGGATTTGCTTCCGCCGCATCGCTGGCAACCATTGGAGGAGGCTCCGGATGCGGGAAGGCGGGAACCTCGACGGCTGGCAGCGCCTCTCCATTGAAGAGGGAATCAGGGAGCGCCATTTGCCACGAAGCGGCCGGAGCAGGCGTGCTGTAATCGCCAGGCGCGTACTGCTCGGCATCGGCGGCCAGCTCCGCCAACGCTTGCCATTTCGTGTTCTCGGTCGCAAGCACCCGCTGCAATATCGGCTCCAGCTCCATGCCGAGGAAAGTCACCGGGTCGAACACGATTTCCTTGACATGCTTATAGAATTCATTCGGGAAGGCCATGTCCAAGCAGAGGAGCTCGAACATTTCCCGATCCATCGGATTCGCCTGGTGATAGGCGCCGATCATTCCGCGAATCCAGGCCATGTCCCATACGCCCATATCGTCCATCGTGCTCGTGATCAGCTTCCGCAGGTCACGGAACGGAAAATCATACGCGACGCCGTCCAAGTCGATGACCCAGATGCCGCCTGGCCCCATCTGGCCGTTCGACCATCCATAATCTTGGTGAACGAGACCCCAATGCGGCTCTCCCATCGCCGTCATGCTGAAATATTTGGAGGCATACAGCTTTTCCAGCGCTTCGCGCGCTTGTCTCTCGAATTCATCGACGACGCCGAGCAATTGCTGGCTCGCAGGGAATTCATTGTAGGCGTTGGCAATATCCCGGAACCACCCGATTTTGGCAATAATTTTTTCATAGTATTTTGGCCAGGTGTACAGACGGGACGACTTGCCTGCCCGCGCAGGAGGGACATATCCTTTGGACAGAAGGTGGAATTCCCCAAGTCCATAACACAGCGTAGCGGCGCCTTCCAAGTCGATTTTGGATACAGGCTGCATCTGCTCGATCCAGTCGGTTACAATCCAGAGCTTGCCCCCGGCTTCCACGTAATTCTCATTTCCCGTCGTTGGAATCAACGCAGGCACGCGGGCTCCTTGCTCGACCAGATACTGCTGGGCGCCGATGCTGAACAGACTGCGTGAAGGAATGCGGTGCAGCACCTTGAGACTTCGGGGGCCTTTGTCGGTGTCGATTCTCCAGATGGCCCCGCCTTTGTCGGGCTTCGACGTAATCAGCACCATGCTGCTGACCGACATGTCATATTGGCTCATGACATGGCGTGCTACTTCCTCCAATTCAGGGGGCACATATTGTTCGAGTACCGTGCCGGGCGGGACGGTATGAATCAGATGCTCCCAAGGACCAATTTGATATTGTTCCAACGGCTTTCCCTCCATAATCATTAATTAGTCACATCATAGGCAGAACCAGCTGGCGGTAGATATCCAGCATCCGGCTTGCAGCTTGGGAGACATGGAACCGCTCCGTTACGAAAGACCTTCCGGACTCCACCAGCTCGCTTATCTCTTCGCTGCCCATCCGCCGAATCTGCTGAATATGAGCCATCAGCAGTTCTCGCGATACAGGCTGCTCTGAATGGTGATCCCCGAACCAGCAATCCCACGCCTGATCATATTTGCTGGCGTCGATGACACCGAGGAACCCTCTGCTTCCGGCGGATATAAGAGGGCGCTGGCAGGCCATAGCTTCCAGCCCGATCCGGCCGGTTCCGATTACGCAATCACTGATGGCGTAGCAAGCTCTCATATTCAATACTTCTCCTGGAAAAATGATAAACGGTTCTCCGGCTAACTGCCGCTCTCGCTCTGCAAGCTCCGCTACTTTTTGCTCGTCTCGACCGCCCCCTACAATCATGAGAATGAATTTGGAGTTCCCCGATCTGCGCAGCGCGGCCACCGTGCGAATCGATTCCTCGCATATATCCGCCTTCTCCCAGGACAGACGGCCGGCATATAATACGACAAAGGCATGATTCGGTATCCCCAGCTTGCTGCGCAAGTATTGCTGGTACGTTGGATTGTAGGCGTTGTACTCGGCCACATCGACTCCATTGGGGATGAGCTGCGACTCAATGCCATGAAGGCGCAGCATGCGTTCCACCACGGGGCTGACACTGATGAAGGTCGTGCCGGACTTCAGCTTTTCCATGGCAGGGCCATCGTAATAGCATCCATGAACGGTAAAGACAAAAGGGATATTCATGTGCTCGGCCGCCTTCCTTGCCAGCTCGCCGGAAGGAGTCTGATGGGCATGCACAACGTGGATTCGTTCGGCATGGATGACCATTTTCAGCACGTTCAAATGCTGAATCTGGTTCGCCGCGTCAGGCTCGAAATTATCCTGTACGAAATCGATCTCATAGTACGGACATCCGAGTCCGACAAAGGAATCCAACAGCTTCCCTCTCTTGCCGGCAACAGCCACGAACGCACCCTGACGAATAAGCTCTCTTGTCAACGACAGCGTATACGTCTCGGTTCCTCCGATATTGAACTGATCGATGACCATCAAGATGCGCAGCGGCCATAATATAGGGGAAGGGACGGGTGAGATATCGGCAGGTACTGGATGAAGGGCAGCAGGGCTGGCCATTCCTGTCCGTTTGCGGGTTCGCTTCATCGAGGAATATGCACTTCTTCCCGTTTTTTTCTTGACAGTCAGCGCCCGTTTGGTTTTCTGCATCGATTCACGCCCTTTATAGAGGGGTTAGCATATATTTCATACATATGTCATAGGAACAAAAGTGACATGTACACTCGTGTATTTTTGAGGATGATATTCCTTTTCCGCCATTGACTACCTATTTTTCAGAAGAGGTTGAATATATTGCATCAGAGTCTGTTTATAGAGAGGTGACCTCATTGAAGGAGTACCGATTGCCCGAGCATGCCGAAAAAATAGGGAGCGGACAGCAAGGGACGGTGTACCGGATTGCGCCTGATCGATGCGTCAAAATCTATGCCAAGGCGCGGTACGCCCAACTGGAATACGAAGCATACTGCCGGGCAATGGGCTCGCCGATGCTGCCGAAGCTCTATGAGGCCGGATCGGATTATATCATTTTGGAATATTTGGACGGGGAGACGATGCAGTCCCGGCTGCGCCGCACTGGCCGCCTGACGAGAGAGAATGCGGCACAGATTTTGGACATTCTTGATGAGATGAAAGAGAGGAAGTTTACCCGAATCGACATTGCCTTGTTCCATCTCTTTTTCTATCGGGGCGGCAAGATGAAAATTATCGACTTGGTTCATGCTTATTCCCAATCTTGCGCCGTTCCTATCGTATTGGCCGAGGGACTCCGAAGAATGAACCTGCTGGAATCGTTCCTGGAGCATGTCGAGGCGCTCGATTCGGAACGGCTGCGCGATTGGGATGAATTGATCAAAAGGAGTGGTTGAGATGGGGGCATCCCTCGATGTCAGTGTGAACGATGCTTTCCGAACCACTGTGGAGCGGGTTTGCCGTCACTATTCGTTAGGCGAGCTGTTGGGGGAAGCGATCAGACTTCGGGGATCTTTTAATATCAATGTCAAAATCAGGACGACCACAGGAAACTATGTCATTCGATTCGCCAATTCTTCGGTTCGCGAAGAACATCTTCAATATGTGTCAAGGTTGCTGGATGCCTTGCCGGAGGAAGAGATACCCGTGCTGCGGCCGCTCAAGGATGAGCAGGGGGCCAGCATAATGTATCATGAGGGTCAGCGAATTCAAGTGACCCCTTTTGTGCGGGGGAGAAGCTTCCAATGCCGGGAGCAGCAAGTGCGGTCGAGCGCGGGCATGCTGAGGAAGTTCCATCGCCTGCTGCGGAATGGGAAGCCGGGGCCGATTCCGGACTGGTCATTTTATCGCTCGACCGCTTATTTGGCGGATACGTTCCGTCACCTTCGCTCGCTGCCGGGAATACCGCCCGAGGAGATTTCCCGCACATCCTATTTTATGGAGCGGACGGTCAAGCAGTATGATGAAGCGGAACCGTTGCTGCCGCGTTCCATTATTCATGGCGACTGGCATTTTTGGAACCAGCGGTATCTGTTCAACGATGTCAACTGCGTAATGGACTTTGATTTTGTGCAGCATGGCGTCCAATTGTTCGACGTTGCCTATGCGTTATGGGTGATCTATTTGCTGCTCCCCCATTACGCGAATACGTTCGATGCCGCCTTTTTATCTGGCTATGGGGAACTGACCGACGAAGAGATTTCCGCTCTTCCTGCAGCGCTCTGCCGGGTAAGCTTGTTCTTCCTCTGTCAGACGGCTTATGCGCCCGATCCTGTCGCGAAATGGAAGCGGCAGTTCGAGCGGCAAAGGCCGTTTCTGGAATGGATGCAGGGGGAGGGGCGCCGCCGCGTCAGCGAGCTGGCGCGTTCGGCAAGAGGGTAGCGGGCTTGATTATCAGGGTTGAACTTGGACTGGGCCCCCCCATTTTTCAAAAATGCAATACAAAAAGAAATCGTTCTTTCGTAAAATGGAAGTACCAACCTGCCATCTGCGAAAGGAACGATTTCTTTGTACATGTAACGTCATTCTTGGTACACTGTTTTTCTTGACGCACATCGTCCACTCTAGAAAAGTGAAACGGGGCTTTGAGAAATCTGGACACGCCCTTTTTAAACTCACCAACAGCGATGAAATAGTCCGCTCGATGGTAATAATATTCAGCTAGTTGTGAAATCATGTTGGGATTGTTGTTAATGATGTGATGTGGGTCGATAGGGTAGGAAATTAAATTTTTGGCTTAATCGCCGTTAAAAATGCAAACACCTGTTAATACTGGAAATAAAGAGACCAGTAGAAGATGAGTTGTTTTCATATGTTTGTCAATCTAAAGGAAGGGCGACTGGACGAGCTTCTTCATATTCCGGAACCGTGGTACATTCGTAAGGTGGAGTTCAGCCTGGAAGCCAAGCAATTGGACGTATACGTCAAGTTTCGAAAGCGGGCGTTATTTCCATGTGCAAAGTGTGGTGAGCCCAATCAACCAGTTCGGGATATCGCTAACCATGACCGCACGTGGCGTCATCTCAATTTTTTTGAGTATGGGGCCCTGTCGGTCTAGTGATAGGATTTAGTTTAATAGTTGCAACGATAGTTACATAACGTTGATTGCAATATATGAGCAATTAAAAGTGTACGTTTACCGATTCGTAAGCGTCAAACTAAGCACACCTCTTCAAAGAAATGAAAGCCTGTCACAATGGGGCTGTCCTAAAGTTAACACGCCTTGACCGTTCGACGAATGGTCGAACCGGAGAGTGTATTTGGGCAAATAAAAACAACAGAAAATTGAAACGCTTCCTGCTTCAAGGCCTATCAATAGTAAGCCTCGAGGTCGGGTGGCTTTCCCTTGCCCACCATTGCCTATCTTGTTGAAAGGGGGGCTACGGAAGCTTTAAAAGTACAAGATTTTATGAACCTCTTATCCAATTTTTACTCACAGAAGTTTGTGGTAGTGCGGCTTTTGTTTTAGACAATTGGATCGATTTTCATAGTAGCAGGTTACAGGCAGATATTATCAATAAAAATAAAAAAAATGATCTTAACAATGATATTTAGTGGTGGATCTCGTTGTTCAATCTAACGGATCGGAGGATGGAAGCTCCTCGGACGGTCGATGGATGATTCGGCTCTGTGCCGGGTTCATCCTATCGCCAGGGGCTGGTACATCCGAGATGGTCCCGCGAGCGGCCGATCGGCTCCGCCGAAGAGCGAGCCATTTGAAAATCCAATCCGCGTAGCGTAAGCTGAAATATATAGGCTAACAGCAATGGAGGAAACAGCATGAACATGACGATTGGACGATTTGAAATACTGGAAGCGCTGCAGAAGCATTGGGGCGGCTTTTTTCGACAGTATCAAATGGCGCTCAATGAGCTGAAAAGCGATTTTCAGATCATTGATTTGGAATGGAAGACAAGGCATGGCTATTCTCCGATCGAGCATATCAAGGGGAGAATCAAGGAGCCGCTGTCTCTCATCAAAAAGATGGAACGAAAAAACATCCCGTTCAACCAGCAGATCGTGCAGGAGCAGATTCGGGATATCGCCGGCATTCGCATCGTGACGACGTTCATCGATGACGTATACATGATGAAAGAGCATATTGAACAACGGGAGGATATTCGCGTTATTCAGATCAAGGACTATATTCAAAACCCGAAGCCAAGCGGCTATATGAGCTTGCATTTGGTTGTTCAGACCCAGGTGATTCTATCGGAAGGCGTACTGTGGATTCCGGCGGAGATTCAACTGCGGACCTCATCCATGGATTTCTGGGCGGCGACGGAACATAAGCTTAATTACAAATACCAAGGCGGAGACATCCCCGAGGAAGCGAAAGAACAGTTGAAGGCCCTCGCGCAATCCTCCTTTCAGATGGATCGGCAGATGTCGCTGCTGCGCAATCAGTTACTTACATCTTCATAGAATAGATTGCCAATATTTTGGCATCTACGGATTTTCTCTTTTTTGCTAGGATGAGGATGGGCATTAATCTATCATCTCTAGTGAAGGAAGGACATCCGAATTGAGTTTTCGACGCAAATTCGTCATTTTGGCGGCTGCGGCCGCCATGTTCATTACAGGAAGCTTGGCATGGGGAGAATCGAAGAGCGCCCCGCTGCCGTTCGACGACATTGAGGGCCTCTATGGGCAGGAGGATATTGTCGACCTCTATAATAAAGGCATTGTCACCGGCTTCGGCAACCGGACCTATGAACCGGAGAAAGCGGTGACGCGGGCCGAGTTCATTTCGATGGTGAACCGTCTGTTCCAGGTGCAGCCTGTGGCCAGCGAAATTCCCGCATTCGATGACGTGCCGCGCAAGGCGTGGTACTACGGTACGGTGCAGGCGGGATTGCTGCTCCAGCTGGTGGATGGAACGGGAGAGCGTTCCTTTGAGCCGCAGCGGCCGGTAACCCGTCAAGAAGCGGCGGCGATCATCATGCGGGCGTTCAAGCAGCCGAAGGAGCCGACTGGCTGGCTGACTTACGAGGACGCCTCCCTCATCGCGGAATGGGCCGTTCCGTATGTCAGCATGATGCAGCAGCAGAATCTGATGAACGGAGATGGGGGCAAGTTCCACCCGACCGATCCGATGACCCGCCAAGAAACGGCTGTCGTACTGCATCGCGCCCTTCAGCGGCCGGACTGGTCGAACGCGCTGGATGCGGCCGCGCCGGATCGGATCGAGATGGGGTGGCAGCATGAATTGACGACGCAGCAGTACATAGCGGAAGTTGCTTCTTCGCCTGTCAATACCTTGACCCCGCGCTGGTATTTCCTTGATTCATCCCAGACGGTCTCTGATCATACCGACATGACGCTCATCAACTGGGCGAAGCAGCATGGCAAGCAGGTCTGGGCGATGGTGGGCAACCGGTATGACGCGGATCTGACGCATCAAGCGCTCACCGATCCGGCATGGAAGAACGCCGTCATTTCGAAGCTGACGGGCTTTGTCAAGAAGTACGGGCTGGATGGTTTGAATCTCGATTTTGAAAATGTGTACCCGAAGAACCGGGAAGCGCTCACCGCCTTCGTCACCGAGCTGGCTGACGAGCTGCATCGGCTGGGGGTCGTGCTGTCTGTTGACGTGTCTCCGGATCTGGGGACCGATTGGACCGAAGCCTTCGATTATGCCGCCCTGGGAGAGGCGGCGGATTACATCGTCCTGATGGGATATGACGAGCATTGGGGAGGCGCCCCGACAGCCGGTTCGGTATCGTCGCTGCCGTGGGTGCAGCGCGCGTTGGATAAGCTGCTGCTGTCGGTTCCTTCGGACAAGGTGGTTGCCGCGCTTCCCTTCTATACGAGAGAGTGGATCGTACAGGGGGAGAAGCTGACTTCCCGCGACTTGACATTAATTGAACAAGGAGAGCTGCTGCGCTCCCGCAAGACAAAATGGGACGGGGAGACGGCCCAGTATGTGGCGGACTTCACGGCCAGCGGCGCTCGCCGTCTGGTCTGGGCGGAGGACAGCCGATCTCTCGCCGCAAAATATGCGATGGCGGCGAACCGCGATATCGCCGGCTTCGCTTACTGGTATGCGGGGGCCGAGACCGATGATGTATGGGTTGCGCTGGAGAACCAATGGAGATATGCTTCATTCCGGTTCTAGCGCGGCAGGGGAGCGGTGTGCCCCTCACAACAATGGGGCTGTCCCATAAGTAGTATTTGGCTACAATGAGACAGCCCCCCTGAATCTCAACGCTCGACTTGCTGAAAAACTGCAAAAATGCAGTTTTCCCTTCTGACGTTTACTCCGTTACAGGACTTCCTGCAAAACTGCATGAATTTCAGCCTATGCAATAGTGCATGAATTTCAGCCTATGCAATAGATAGAAAGCAAAAATCGGCGAAAAAGATGCGCTTTTACACTAGCGTTGCATCGAGCGGTTAGTTCATAATCTAATTTCAATTAACATCAATATATGATATATATTTACATTTGCGATGTCCGCGCTAAGTCTAAAAAAGTCGAGCTGGAAACAGACCCTACGCGTTATCCATTATATGTAAAAATCGTTTTCGTTTGTCATTACGTCACAATCAGTCTCGGTTTCATCGACTTTGTTGCCTTTTTCGGACGTCTCCCATTTCGCTTTGGTCGACCTCTAGATGTTCGAGTCGGCTTGCGGTTGAGTGCAGCGATCAAATTTTCCCATGGTTTTTCCGCATAGATGCGAATCAACTGGAGGAGGTCCCATGTCGACTTTTTACAGTCCAGTGTTAATTTAATCAGCAAACAGAGAGCATACGCGATTAAAGCAATATACATTTGGTTCCAAATCGCTTCGGCCGTATAACCGTGGGGTTTTACCAATCGAATATGCTGCTTGACCCATTTAAAAAACAACTCAATATGCCAGCGATTTCGATAAATCTCGGCAATTTGATGTGCGGATAAGTCAAATCGATTCGTTACAATTCGATAGGTACGCCCTTGGTCATCGTTAAACTCAATCAAACGCAGAACCGCTGGCAGCTCAGGCATCGTCACATCAGCATCAAGGATAAACCCATTCTGCCTTTTGGGGAGGTCTCTTTTTCTGATGATCGTTAACCGGCTCTTTTGCTTGACGCGGCAAACAAATTTAATCTTATCCTCTACCCATTTCTGAAAATGGTCGTACACCTGGTATCCTCGGTCCATCACGTAGGTCGCATCTTTATCCACTGTAAATTCCAACACGACTTCATGATCGGCTACATCTTTGGTTGAAGCGACGATCTTGTCTGGATACATCGTTTTGGAGTCCGCAACGACCAAGGAGGTGTGCATCTTCACGCCATGGCTACTTTTGGAACAATAGGACCATTTCGCGAGAATGGGAGGTAGTGTAATTCCCGATGAATCGATTAGCTTGAGTTTCCCAATACCAGGCGTAATGCCGCGTTTCCCTTTTGTAAGTTGCTTGATTCGATCAATGAGCGAGAAAAAGAGCGTCTGAAGATACTCCATAGGCAGCCGTTTCAGCTTCCGCGATAGTTGGGAAGCGCTTATGCTCTTGAGTCCAAGCAGTTCTTGAAATTCAGGATTAGCGGCTACATGCTCTGACATGACTTTGTATGAGTCTCGTTGCTGAAGCTGTGCCTCTACAAATAAGAGTGTCGAAGCGCCGACAAACAACTTTTGGGTCCGGTAATCCAATGACTCGTGTCGAGTAGAATGAACATGTAACCATTTTAGGCATTGACAAATGACGTTTTGATTCGGTACGTTATCCATAGAAATCTCCTTTGTTGAGGCGTTTTTATGGATAACGCTTTGGGTAACTCAACAATAGGAGATTTCTTTATTTTTGTCCACGAATATAGTTCAATAAGTTACAAATATAGAGACTTATGGGGTAGAAATTTTCGTAAAAAGATTGATGCAACGCTAGTGGCGCTTTTACAGGAATTTCATAAAATATCGTCTCAAATAGCGTAAATTCCTGCATTGACGCAGGATTTCACTGCCTCCTCCATCTTCCGCTGCTTTTCCCGCCGCCGCCTTCCCGCTTCTATATTCTCTGTTATCCCGTCTTGTCCCGCATCCTTTTGGCGCACTGCCTATGGGAAAGCATCTTTTCTTTTAAGGACACGGGAAGCTTTTATAATTTGAACTGCTTCACGATGGCCTGCAATTCCTCGGACAGAACCCTCAACTGCTCCGTGGAAGCGGAGATCGTCTGAACGGAAGCAAGCTGTGTTTCCGATGCCGACACGACCGTTTGCACGGTATGGGATGCTTCTTCCGCGATCGAGGCCATTTCCTCTACAGATGCCGAGATTTCTTCCGTCCCCGCAGACATTTCCTCGGTAGAAGCGGACGTTTCCTGCATTTCGAAGGTGACTTTTTGGACCGTATCCAAAATCGCCTCGAACGTCTGTCCGGCCTTGTCCACGATTTCCATACCGGATAATACATCCTTCTGCACAAGCTCCATTGACTTTGTCGTCTGCTCCATGCTGGACTGAATTTCTTCGATTAAGCTTGCGATTTGCTTTGCCGAATCCTCCGACTGCTCCGCTAATTTACGCACCTCCATTGCGACCACGTTGAACCCTCTGCCGCTCTCGCCCGCTCTGGCCGCTTCGATGGATGCGTTCAAGGCGAGCAGATTGGTCTGGCTGGCGATGCTGGTGATGACATCAATAATCTTCCCGATTTGCTCCGAGGATTCATTCAGATGTCCAATCGCGGCCCCCGTCATCTTTACGGAATCATGGATGGCCTTCATTTGGCTGACCGCTTCATTCAAAATCGCATTGCCCTGCTCCGCCTGTTCGGATGAGTAACTGGACAATTCCGTTACGCTTGTCGCTCTGTCCACAATCACTTCGATGCCTTTGGCCAATTCCTCGAGGGCGATGGCGTTTTCCTTCGACGCCGCCTGCTGGTTTTTGGCTCCGGCAGCGACTTGCTCCATGGAAGCGGCGATTTGTTCGGTGGCGGCGGCGGTCTCCTTGGCGTTATCGGCGACGAGACTCGAGCTTTCGTGCAGAACCTGAGCCTGCTTGTTTACCGTTCTCATAATCGCGGATAGGCCGTCTATCATTTGATTGAAATCCTCCATAACCTTGCCGACTTCGTCCTTCGAATGATAGGTGCCACGGACCGTAAGATCGCCTCGCTGCGCTTTATTCATCAACAGCTGCATCTCCTTGAGTGGCGTGACAATGGCTTTGATGATGAACAGTCCAATCGCGATGCTTACCAGCAGGGACAGTCCGCCAATCAGCAAGCTGCTCATTGTAGCGTTTTTCCCCGCCGTCGCCGTATCCGCTTCCTGCTGCGCCAGGTTCTGATTCCATTCAACCAGTTCCGTGAGCAGGTTTTGAAGCTCCGCTCGTGTCCCTCTCGCCTGATTATTATAGTAATCATAGGCTTCTGCATTTTTTCTGTGAAAATCCAAACGCACTCATGAACGATTATCGTCTTTAAAAAGCTGCAGTTTTCTGAGAAATGACCATAAGATGCCCGGTCCACCTTCTTTGAAGGGGCCTTGTTTAAAATCGCTATGTTTCGTCAATGCTGTAAGGTTAGTTGATCTGCATGAGTGGTGCTTGTGGTCCACCTTCGATGTAAATTTGTTTGTTCTTCAGCATGTGGTAAGCAATGATAAGTATCTTACGTGAAATGGCAATGCAAGCTTTTTTCTTTCCTCGTCGTGAAGCAATCTTCCAGAACTTTGTTGCCAAGACCGTGTTTCGTGAGCGAGCGATTGCCCAAGACGCTTCGCATAGTGTCACTTTTGCATGAGGATTGCCTTTTACGCTTTTTGTACTTTTTTTTTGCCTGCACTCTCGTGGTTGCCGGGTGCTACGCCAGCCCAAGAGGCAAGGTGATCTGCGGATGGAAATTGCTCCATATCGGCCCCGATTTCTGCAAGGAGTGCTGCAGCTGTTCGTTCGCTAACACCTGGAATGGTCTGAAGCAGTTCGTACTCCGTCCGATAGGGCTCCAAGTGATCGTTAATTTCGGCTTCCAACCGAGCAATGGACTTCTCTAAGTATTCGATATGCTCCCAACAATCTTTAATCAATCGAATTTGATGCGGGGTCATCGTGCCAAAAAGAGAGTCAGTAACTTCACTTTTTTTGTTCTTGATCGAACCCTTGACGCTCGCTTCAACATCTTCCGCGTCAACGTAACCTTTTTCGATTAAGCGTTGCAACAAACTGCGCCCGGATACACCGAATACGTCTGAGATGACACTGCCTAGCTTGACGTTACCTGCTTCAAGATACTTCTGGATTCGGTTTTTCTCCGCTGTTAGGGAGCCGATTCGTTTTTTTCGAAGTCGGCAGAGGTCCCGTAGCTCCCTTAAGTCCTCGGATGGCACAAAGCTGGGCTCAATTAGACCGACTCGAAGCAGCTTCGCGATCCATTCGGCATCACAAACATCCGTCTTGCGGCCAGGAACATTCTTAATGCGCTGCGCATTCGCCAGTACGACGGTGAAGTAGCCTTCAAGGATGTTGTAGACAGGTTTCCAATAGATTCCCGTGCTCTCCATTGCGATGTGTGTAACGCCTTGGGACTCCAGGTACTTAAGCAGTTCGAAAAGATGTTTGGTCATCGTTCCAAAGGTTCGGATCTCGCTGTGGGCCTCCCCCGCAGCATCTGTGGTCATCACACAAACGACGATTGTCTCTTGGTGAACGTCCATTCCAGCACAGCGTTCAAGCAATACTTCCATCTTGGCTTCCCTCCATAACTGAAATACATGACGGCGGATGAATTCGAGCTTGAGCATTTTTCTGTTCGCGGTTCTCTGATTGGGCATACAGAGCCAGCACAGGTTTGTACACAGAACTCATCCTCAACAGTTTATTTGTCGGGGTTACACCACCATTAAAAAGAACGTGTTTCGCGTCATGTAGTAGCAGTATGGGAAATAGGTCCGACCACTAAACCCTCGCTATTTTCATGCTAGGTTTGCGAACGAGAGTTCATGAATGTTATTTTGGACGGCCAGCCCAACCACATCGTTGATCTGCTGATGATAGGTCGGCAAAACCTTGCTGTACTTGTCGAATAACGTTTTTTCCTCTTCATGAATGAGGATAGAAGCATAGTTTTCGAGTAATCGTTTGTTATCCTTTTGAAAATTTTCAATGTTTTCTTTCAGACGTTTATTGTCCTCCGCATCATTACTGGCCATGAGCTCGAAGATAGCGGCATCCGTTGAGCGATTATTCACCTGGATTTGTTTCAGCCAGATGATGGATGTCAGATTGTGGTGAAAAATATCCTCGGTGCTTTGATTGATTTCACGAATGGAACTATACGAGAGAAGTGTGCTGATTCCTAATAACAACACGCCAACCCCAACCAAGATATAAATTTTCATTGCCGTTTTTAAATGCCGGAACCGAAATGGAAATCTCGACTTCATGTTGAACTCCTCCCTTTACGACCGAAATTAAATTTGATGCTTGTTTTGCGACTAAAAACCTATGCCTTGGTCCTATTTATAAGTTTCTTTCTTCCTCCTTGCTTTGGAAAATGGTTGCTCTCGAATGGGCAACCATCATTTACTTGCAGCGGATCCTGCTGTGCAAATGAGCTTACAATATTTATCGACAAAATTCGCATTCCTATTAAATTAATTTTTATATTTATGTCGCTTTATGTAGAAAAATTAAAGTATAATCCCTTGATATTAGGCAAATAGACCTACTTGACTCTTCCTTTTTTTGTTTATATAATGATTAAATCATTTAATTAATTGATAGTTTAATTAATGAAGCTTTTAATAATGTCGGTGCCGCGGGAAGGAGTGGAACGATGGAGCGCATGTCATTGTGGGTGGATCGCTATGAACAGGCGATGACGGTATTGGCACGCACGCTTTGGCATGATATGGCGAACGTGAAGGAGTTGGGGTTGACGATTGCGCAGTACTCGCTGCTGAACGTCATTGAGCGGCAGGGACCGGGCAAGGTGTCCATGCTCGCCGAACAATTAGGCGTGACTTCAAGCGCGGTGACCGTGATGATTGACCGTCTGGTCGACAGCGGGCTCGTCGATCGCTTTCCCGACAAGTCCGATCGGCGGGTCGTGCTCGTCTCGATTACCGAAGCCGGCCTCCAACTGCTGCGGCAGGCGCAGGACAGGTCGAGACGGACGCTGACGGCCTACTTGTCCTTGCTGGAAGAAGATGATCTGGAGCAGCTGGTCCATCTGAGCGAGAAGCTGGCTGCGAAAGCGCTCGTGTATAAACGCGGGGAGTAAAGGGCGGCTGCCGGTTGCGCATGAATGGTGACCGGCCCGCACATTGGCATTGCGCGTATACCTGTCCTGGAATGGCCATTCTCTGGATGGGATGATATACCGATTACGTTTATCGTTTGGAGGAGATTTATGGCTCGCACTCATAAGAAAAGAAATCTGCTGGATATTGTCAAACGCGTTGTATTTATTACGATCGGCGCTGTCTTGATGGGCGTAGCCCTGGAATTGTTTCTGGTGCCTAACAGCATTATCGACGGGGGAATCGCGGGGATATCGATTATTTTGTCCAAGACGACCTCGCTGAAGCTCGGGTTGTTCCTGTTCCTGCTCAACGTGCCGTTCCTGATGCTTGGGTACAAGCAGATCGGCAAGACGTTCGCCTTTTCCACGCTGTACGGCATCGCCGTCATGTCGCTGACGACCGCATTTCTTCACGATGTGAATGCGTTCACCAATGAGAAGCTGCTCGCCGTTATGTTCGGCGGCATTATGCTCGGCGCGGGCGTCGGTCTCGTCATCCGCTTCGGCGGATCGCTGGATGGAACGGAGATTGTCTCGATCCTGGTATCCAAAAAAATCAACGTTCCCGTCGGCCAGTTAATCATGATCATTAACGTCTTTATTTTCATCGTCGCCGGCTTCGTGTTCGGATGGGATTCGGCGATGTACTCCATCTTCACGTATTATATTGCCTTCAAAATGATCGATATCGTCGTCGAAGGTCTCAACGAATCCAAGTCGGCTACGATCATATCGTCGGAGTATGAAGAAATATCGCAGGCCATTATCGATCGGCTTGGCCGCAACACGACGTTCATCTACGCCCAAGGCGGCTATATGCGCGAGGATACGCAAATGATCTATTGCGTGCTCACGCGTCTGGAAGTGGCGAAGCTGAAGGCGATTGTGCAGGATATCGATCCGAAGGCCTTCATCGCCATCGAGACCGTATCGGACGTGCTGGGCGGCAATTTCAGCAAGGCGAATATTCATTAACAAAAGCGGCCCTTCCCGGATTGAGCGGGAGGGCCGCCGCTGCATTCGGACAAGCGCCGCAGGTTAGCGCTCCTCTTCCTTCGGCGCATCGGTAGCGGGACGCCGTCCGGGGAACAGCACCTCCAGCATGGCAAGAACCCGCTCCCGATCCTCCCGGCTCAACGGCTGCCCGGAATAATGGACGGCAACGGCGCCGTTCAACACCTCCGTCAATTCGTAGAACGGCTTTTTCTCCTTGACGCCGCGGGGCGCAAGCTTGTTCCCGCCCGCGCGGTAGTTCCAGCCTGCGCCGTCCGCGCCGTCTGCGCCGTCGGTCTGCATCGCCGGGTGCGGCGACTCCCCGTTCTCGTGTCCGGGAACCGAAGGGCCTTCCTCCAGTTCCATGTACCCGGCGGCGCTCATAAGCCGCTCGTATGGAACGGAATAGACATGAGCCAGCTTTTTCAGCGTGTCGGGCGTCGGCTTGCGCTCTTTGCCCGTGCGCGGGTCGCGTCCTTTTTCCAGACTGCTCAAATAGGTATGGCTGACTCCGGATTCACGTTCAATTTCCCGCAGCGAACGTTTGCCCCGAAGCTCCTTCAATATCTTTCCGATACTCAACGGCCTGACCTCCTTTCCCGCTTTTTTTTCGCGATTCATGACTTGCAAACAGCATACCATTGAGGTATAGTATTGGCAAGCGGCGCTATCCCTGGATACCATGCGCGTGGAGAATAGTCTCTGACCCTTTCTGTCGCCGGCTTGATGCTTCTGCTATGGGCCGGGCCGCGGCAGAGGCATCGAGGCAGGGCATGGAAGGGACAGACAAATAAGGGCTGCGCCCGGAAAGCTTGCGTTCCCGCGGAGAGAGGAGGGCCGGTTCAAATGCGCGGCAGAGAACCATCAGCAGAACGATGCTATTCATGAGTAGCGGATTTGGCGCATGCAGCATGATCAAGAACGCAGAAGCGGAGAGCGTAAATTGGATGAAGAAGGTGGGGAAGAGAGATGAACATTCATCACTTGGTGCACTGCAGCCAGCTCAAGACGGGACTGCTGGAGATCGCCTGCCTGCTGGACGACGACGATCAGTATACGAGACCGATGGCCGTCCGGGATCTGAAGAAGCTGATCGAGCAGGCCGTGCTGCTGGAGAATGCATGCCAGGAAGAACGGTGCCCGGTATGCCATCGCATCTATGAATGCGGGCACTGAAGCGGGCCTGAACGGCACGGGGCGGCTTGGGCAAGCGTAGCCAGAGGGGCTTGCGGAGGCGTGACGCGCCGCAGCGGGGCGGCCCGCCCGGAGACGGGCCGCCCGGCCAACCCCATGATGGCATCAATGGCAGAAAAACTGCTGCCGGTATCTGCGCGGCGACATGCCTTCGTACCGGGAGAAGCAAGCGGCGAAGTATGCCGCTTGGCGGAAGCCGACCTCCTCGGCGATGCGCGAGATCGGAAGATCCGTCTGGTGCAGCAGCAGCTTCGCCTGCTCGATGCGGTAGCGCGTCAAATATTCGAGCGGGGAGCAGCCGAACTGCTTCTGCATGCAGCGGGCGATATAGACCGGATGGAAGTTGAGGCTGTCGCCGAGCGATTGGGCCTTGATATCGTCCCGGTAATGGCGCCGCAAGTAAGCGGCTGCCCGCTCCGCGCATGCGGCGGCGGGAGACAGGTCGTGCTGGTCCGCCGATACCGACAAGAGATGGAACAGGTGATGGAACAGCATCTGCTCCTTCCAGGGGGTATTTGGATCGGGTATCCCCTCCTGCAGCTCCTGGAGCTGGAGCAGCGCTTCCCGCAGCCGCTCCGGCTGCAGCGGCTTGCCGAACTGCGGCAAGGTCACGAGGAACGGACGCGGGGCGAAGGGGGAGGCCACAGCCGCTTCGCCGCCGTCGAAGGCGGGAGAATGCGGCACGTCCTCAAGCGCCTCCCACGCTCCTTCCGTCTGGAAATGCAGCCAGAAGTACGTGGTCGCCTCCCTGCATTCCTTCGTCGCCCCGTGCGTCTGATCCGGCCGCAAAATAAGGACATGATCCGGACGGACCGCATATTCCCGCTCCTCCTCGTACATATAGAGACAACCTCCGGTCACGAACAGCATGTCGAACACTTCGATATTCCGGCGGCTGGCATGCTTCTGGCCGGCCTCCATGATGCCGGAACCGCCGTAAATGTAGTAGGGCAACGGCGGTAAGATGAACTGCAGCGCTTTCATTGGAAGAGCCTCCTTTCTCCGAATTGAACAGGTTGGCATCTTGATAGTTCAAGTTGATATTGTGACACATCAAGATCAGTATACCATCTATAATGAATACGTTCTATCCGTCGTTGCACCACGACATACAGCCCACATCAAGAGGATAACGGAGGTTTCATTTGTGAAAAAAGAACGGAATCGGTACGCACTGGGAGTGCTGGCTTGGCCGATTTTTATAGAATTGTTCCTGCAGTTTTTGCTGGGGGCGGCGGACACGCTGATGGTGAGCCGCATATCGGATGATGCGGTCGCGGTTGTCGGCTTCTCCAACCAACTGTTCCAGGCGCTGACGACCCTCTTCATGACGGTGGCGAGCGGAGCCGGCATCCTGATCGCGCAGAAGCTCGGTTCGCGGAAGGAGGAGGAGGCGCGTTCCGTGGCCATTATGGCGGTGAGCGCGAGCGCGCTGATCGGGCTGGCGCTCAGCTTCGTGCTCTACGCGAAGCCGCGCGCGATCGCGGCGGTGCTGCAGCTTCCGGACAGCCTGCTGCCGCTGGCGGACACGTATATTTCGATTGTCGGCGGCGGCATGGTGCTGACGGCGCTCACGTCGACCCTCAGCACGGTCATCCGGAACACCGGCAATACGAAGGGGCCGATGATCATCGCCATCGGGATGAACGTCATCCATGTCGCCATGAACTACGGCTTCATCTTCGGCACCTTCGGCTTCCCGCAGTGGGGGCTGACCGGGGTCGCCCTGTCGACCGTCATCAGCCGGCTGCTGGCGACGGCGGTGCTGGCTTATGTATTCGTCCAGTCGTTCGGACATCGCATCCGCCTGCGGGAGATGCTCGGCTTCGACGGGGCCCGCTTCAAGGAGATCCTGCATATCGGCTGGCCGCTCGGCGTCAACATGTCCTGCTGGGTCTTCTCCCAACTCGTCATCTTCGCCTTCATCGCGATGCTGGGGCCGCAGGAGCTGGCGGCGCGGACGTACATGAATACGCTGGAATCGTTCTGCTTCCTGCTCGGATCCTCGATCGCGATGGCGCTGCAGATTCAGGTTGCCCATCTGTTCGGGGCGGGACGGACGGAGGAGGCCTACAAAGGGGCCTACCGCGCCCTGCTGTACGGACTGCCGCTCGTTACGGTCAATGCGCTCGTGCTGCTGTTCGCGGGCCGGGCGCTGCTGGGGCTGTTCACGGCCGATCCGGAGATTGTGGCGCTCGGCGTCTCGATGCTCGGGCTCAACCTGATGCTGCAGCCGGGCAAAATGCTGAACATGGCGATGGGCAACGCCCTCAATGCGATAGGCGATACCCGCTTCGTCATGCTGACGGCCGTGTTCTCGATGTGGCTGGTCGCCACAGGCTTGTCCTACCTGACGGGCATCCATTGGGGCTGGGGGCTCGTCGGCATCTACGCCTGCATGATCGCGGATGAATACATTCGCGGCATCCTCGTCCTGTTCCGCTGGAAGGGGCGTCTATTCCTGAAGCGATCCGAAGCGGCGGACGCCGGCCAACCTCCGCTTCCGCGGACACAGGCGGCCAAAGTGTAAGGCCGATTCCGGAGCGCGTCCTTGGAAGGGCTGACTGAATTTTAAGATGACAAAGAGAGGCGCTGAGGCGTCTCTTTTTTATTTCCGGCTTTCCGTGACGCCAAGAGCTGGTATAATTACGACATAGCCAGACTGGGCGCCTCGCTGCGCGGCCCCGCCGATACGAACGAAAAGGAGACCGGAGCATGATTAGAGAAGCGACTGAACAGGACTTACCTTCCATTTTGGACATTTACAACGATGCGATTATCCATTCTACCGCGGTCTACTCGTATGAGCCGCACACGCTGGAGCAGCGGATGGAGTGGTTCCGGCAGAAGCGGCAGGACAACCTTCCCGTGCTGGTCTATGAGGCGGACAACCGGGTGATGGGCTTCGCCACCTTCGGCCCGTTCCGGGCTTGGCCGGCCTATCAATACACGATCGAGCATTCCGTATACGTGCATAATGAATGCCGAAGCTTGGGGATCGGGTCCCGGCTCTTGCGGGAGATGATCCGCATCGCGGCGGACAGCGGTTATAAGACGCTCGTCGCCGGCATCGACGAGTCGAACCGGGGCAGCATTTCCCTCCATGAGAAGCTGGGCTTTACGTATGCCGGGACGATTCGCAATGCCGGGTATAAATTCAATCAATGGCTGAACCTGTGCTTCTACCAATACGAGCTGCCGGGACCGGAGCAACCGGTGGAGCGCGGCGGATTGGACAGAAGGAATGAGCAGCCGAAAGGAGAGCTTCAATGAACATTCATCTCCAGCCAATTACGGCCGGCAACTGGAAGGAATGCATTGCATTGGAGGTGGCCCCGGAACAGGAAGGCTTCATCGCCTCGAACCTGTATTCCATCGCCGAAGCGCGTTTTCTGGACGGGTTCCAATGCAAGGGCATCTATTTGGACAAGTGTATGATCGGATTCGCCATGTATGGCATCGATCCGGATGACGGGAAGTACTGGATCTACCGCTTCATGGTGGATGCTTCTTATCAGGGGCAAGGATACGGCAAGCGGGCATTGCAGCTTCTGTTGGATGAGATCGGAGCGCAGCCGGACCGGACGGAGCATTGTCTGCTCGGCTATAATCCGAAGAATGAAGCGGCCCGGCGGCTGTATGCCTCGGCCGGCTTCGTCGAGACCGGCATCGCGCCTTGGGGCGAGATGATGGCGAAGTATGATTTTTCCGATCGGCCAGGTCTAGCTGACGGTACAGGAAATATATAGCACACTAATAGAGTTAAAGATCGAAGCGCCGCTGTCTATCACGATCGGCTGGAACGGAGAGGAAGAGACGATTGAGCTGACGAGCAAGCAGGAATAGCGACCATGCCGCAGACCGCTTGCATTCGCTAAAGGGAGAGACGAAAAAGTGGGCCATCAAGCCATCGCGGCCGATGCGTTGTCGCATTATGAGATACCATCGCCAATCATTGCGTTTATACGGCATAATGAAAATTTGACTTATAAGATAACCGATGAGTCCGGCTCATCCTATCTGCTGCGGGTTCATAAGCCGGTTCACGCCGAGCTTCACGGCCTGCAGCATTCCAAGGCGGGCTTGACCGGGGAGATGGAGCTGCTGCAGGCGCTGGGAGAGCATACCGCCTTGAATGTACAGAAGCCGGTCCGCAACCGCGAAGGAGAATTCGTCACCCGGATCTCGGACGGGGATGGCTTCCTTCACTGCACGATGCTGCATTGGCTGGAAGGGCGTGACTCGCAGCCGGATGATTTCGCATCGCGAGATGCCGCTATCCGCTACGGACGGCAGGTCGGCATGCTGCACCGGTTTACGAGCGGATATACGCCGGATCCGGCCACGAACAGACCGGCTTACGCCGGTATCGGGGAGAATGAGGCCATGCTGGAGCGGCTGACCTATGGCCGGGAGCACGGCATCTTTGCGCCGGGCGATTTCGGCCTGATGAGCGAGGCCTTCCAGCTTATTAACGAGCGGCTTGGCCGCTATGAGCCGGAGCCCGGCACATGGGGCATCATCCATGCCGACATCAACCGGGCCAATGTCATTGTGACCGAACGGGGCTTTACCTTGATTGACTATTGCCTGTACGGCCACGGTTATTTTTTGTATGATGCGGCCGGCGGCGCGCTCAGCGTCCCGTCCGAGCGGCGGATGGATTTCATGGAAGGCTATGCGGCGGAATTCCCTTCAACGCGCAGCGATTCGATGAAGCTGCTTGAAGGCTTCATGCTGCTGAATATTTTTGGCTACTATTCCTTCCATATGATGAACACCGCGGTTCATCCTTGGATGCGGGAGCGGCTGCCTTCCTTTTGCGCCGATAAGGTGGCTCCGTTTTTGGAAGATAAGCCGATCTTTCATTTGCTGTAACCTGGTGACTGTCCGCAGGGGGTGTCTCACAGCCACTGCAAAATGATGGAGATGACGAGGTAACAGAGAGTGCGGATGCGGGAAAAACGGCGGCGCGCAAACCGGTGGAAGATGGATGAAGCAGTGAAATGCTGCGTGGATGCATCAATTTCTGCTCTTTCAGCCGCTATTTGATGAAATTCCTGCAAAAGTCAGAGTGTTGAGAAAGTCTATGTTAATTACCCATTCACCGCGTTAATTTGGTATAATGTTCTTATCATAATCCATGGAAAGCGCGGTGTTTGTATGCTTTACACGAATGATCCCAACCCACAACTGGACTATGAACTGGTTTGTCTTGAGCATATGGTTGCCCCTGATCACTTGCTTCGTCATATCGATAAACATATTGATTTTACCTTTATTTTGGACCTTGTGCGTCCTTACTACAGCGAGTCGAACGGCCGACCATCTGTGGATCCCATTGTGTTCTTTAAAATGCTGCTGATCGGCTACTTGTATAACATTCGCTCAGAGCGAGAACTGGAGCGAGTCGTCAACGATTCCCTGGCTTTTCGGTGGTTCTTACGGCTCGGGCTTTCCGGCAAAGCGCCTGACCATTCGATCTTTAGCTGGAACCGGAAAAATCGGTTTAAGGATACTACCGTCTTCCAAGATATCTTCGATAATATCGTTCAGCAGGCGATTCAGCACAACATGGTGGGAGGGCGGCTGCTCTTTACCGACTCCACGCATATCAAGGCAAATGCCAATAACGGACGGTACGAGAAACGAGAAGTCACTTGTACGCCTTATGAATATCTCCAAGAGCTGGAGCAAGCCGTGAATGAGGATCGGGTCGCTTTTGGAAAAAAGCCACTGCCTCCCAAAGAGGAGGCCGAAACCAAGGAACAAAAAGTTAGCTTAACAGATCCGGATAGCGGAAACCTGAATCGGGATGGAAAACCGGAAGGGTTTCATTATTTAGATCACCGCACCGTAGATCATAAATACAACGTGATTACGGACTGCTACGTTACGCCTGGAAATGTGAATGATTCGGTTGTTTATGTGGATCGTCTACTACATCAAATAGAGAAGTTTGGCTGGGAAAAGTCGCTGGAGGCCGTTGCACTCGACTCTGGTTACATGACGGCCTATGTTTGTTACCGTACGAACAAATTAAACATCACGGCAGTTATTCCAGAGCGTTCGACCCGTGAACACGGTGTATTTCCCAAAGAGAAATTTCATTATGATGCAGAAAAGAATGTTTTTATCTGTCCAAACCAGCAAGAACTCACGTACCGCACCACAACACGAAAAGGATTCAGAGATTATAAATCCGATCCCAAACAATGCGCTGCCTGTCCATTATTGAGCAAGTGTAACGAGAACAAAAATAAACAACGCACCATACAACGGCATATCTGGGAAGAACACAAAGAGAAAGTAGTTCAAAACTTCCAGAGTGAGAGCGGAAAAGCCGTTTATGCCCTACGCGCCCAAACCATTGAGCGAAGTTTCGCGGATGCCAAAGTGCTCCATGGACTTCGCTATTGCCGGTTTCGGGGAAGAGACAAGGTGCAGGAGCAAGTGCTAATGACAGCCACTGCACAGAACATAAAAAAGATAGCCACACATCTCGCCAGAAGGGTGGGGTAAAGCAAAGACCCCATCCCCCCTCCATTCTCTCTCACCAAACACCACTTTTTCCCAGCAAAATGATATTACAATGATATTACTTCGTAAAAAACAGGGGTTTTCCAACAGCCTGAGTTTTGCAGGATTTTCTTGAAATTTCGCCTCTTGAGGCTAAAGATGCTGCGCCTGTGCAGCATTTTCATGCGGGACCAGCTCATGCAGGACCAGCTCGCTGCAAGCGCAGACCAGCTTGCCCTAACCTAAGCTGTCCTGCCTTCCCCGCCCCCGCCATTCCTAACAAAAAGACTGTCGACAGGACTTTGTCGACAGTCTGAAGCATGGTCCCTCGATACGGGTTCATGCCTTTCTGCTTGTTACGTTTGCTCAGCTTTCCGCGAGCTTGTCGCAAAATGCTTTCCCGTAAGCGGGAAGATCGGGCGGTCTGCGGGCCGATACGAGATGGCCGTCGACGACGACCTCCCGGTCGAGCCACGTCGCGCCCGCGTTCTCCATGTCGTCGCGGATGCCCGGCGTCGATGTCACGGTCCGGCCCTGAAGAATTTTGGCGGAGATAAGCACCCAGCCTGCGTGGCAGATATGGCCGATCGGCTTGCCCGCCTTGTCCATGTCGCGGATAATGGAGAGCACGCCTTCATAGCGGCGGAGCTTGTCGGGAGCCCAGCCACCCGGCACGAGCACGCCGTCGTACGTGCCGGCATCGATATCCTCGAAGGCAAAGTCGGATGTGGCGGGAACGCCGTACTTTCCGATATACGTCTTGCCGGCCTTATCGCCAACCAGATGCACCTCCGCACCCTCTTCGCGGACGCGGTGAACCGGATACCATAATTCCAAATCCTCGAATTCCTCATCAACGAGCGCGATGACGCGCTTGCCGCTTAAACGCATAAATATCTCAACTCCTTCGTACGGTTATCGAAGAATAAACCTCCCCCGCAATCGAACGCGATCCGGTCCTGATTGCATCTTAACGGCTCTATTTCCATAATGAAGCCTATTGAGTCTTGGGACGGGATCGCCTACGATTTTAACAGGGAGATTCGTTCTGCGGATGGAACAGATCCTTATCTATTCATTACCATAACGTCAGTCGGATGAAGCTGTCAAATGATATCGGCCCTCCGGCAGCGGCCTTCTCCGCGAGGCCGGCAGCAGGGGCGAAGCGCCCGGACGGAACCGCGAGGGCGGACAGAGTCTAATGATACATATCGGAGCGTATTCCATGCGATATGGCACCAGGTCCGGCGTAGGGGTGAGACAGAGAGAAACTGTGATGTAGGGGTGGTTGTATGATCAAACAATGTAACTGTGGCCATGAGATGCGGCTTGCTTTGCGCACGGTTATCCACGACCGGACAATACACATTCACCATGTGCCTGTGTTGACTTGCCCGCATTGTGAACGCTCGGAGCTGTACCCGGCGATCAAGCAGGAGATAACGGATATGCTTCGCTGCCGCAAGGCCGGACAGAGCAAGGAGCTGCACGGCGGGGATCTGGAGGGCGATTCCGTGCCGCAGCACTATTTTTTCGAGGAGATGAACGAGGCGGCCAGCGTGCTGGCCGAATGCGCGGACGCGATCGGGCCCGGCGATCTGCTTCCGCACGCCGAGAAAGTGATGAACGAGCGGATTAATAAGCTTCTGGACATGTACCTGCTGGCGAAGACGCTGGAGGATGAGGAGTGGATTTTCGAGCTGCAAGATCGCTTAAAACAGATTTCCGGTTTTAGTTTCTACCCGGATCGGGTTAAAATAAGTTAAGAGGCTCTTTGCCTACTGCACTCCCTCGGAAAAAAGATTCCGGCGGGAACAAGGAGGATTCCCGATTGAGATCGATAGATACGGAGCAAGCGCTGCAGGACTGGATAGATTCAACCAAAGAGCAGACCGCCGTCTTATTCAAGCACAGCACCCGCTGTCCGATTAGCGCCCGGGCGAACGAAGAGATGGGCAAGGTGGCGGAGGAATTCGAGCCCCGGGGAATCGCCATGGGACAAATACTTGTCGTCGAGCACCGCGATGTGTCGCTCGCCTGCGCGGACAAGCTGGGCATCCGGCATGAATCGCCTCAAGTCATCGTGATCAAAGAGGGCGAGGTCGTCTGGCACGACTCCCATCATGCGATAACATTTGACAATGTAAGTTCGGAGTTGACGTCCTCCTCCCGCTAAATGACTCATTTTCAGACGATTGCAGTTGTAACATTGCGAATTTTCTGAAAATATCGTATCATGAAATGTAATAAAAGGGTCGTAACAAATTTTCGGTAATTGGAGAGAAGATTCGTGACGGTAACTATTTATGATGTAGCGAGAGAAGCGGGCGTCTCGATGGCCACCGTTTCCCGGGTTGTGAACAACAATCCGAACGTGAAGCCGCAAACGCGAAAAAAGGTGTATGAAGCGATTGAGCGTTTAGGTTATCGCCCGAATGCAGTCGCACGCGGACTTGCGAGCAAAAAGACGACCACCGTTGGGGTTGTCATTCCCGATATTTCCAATTCTATTTTTGCTGAGGTCGCACGAGGAATTGAAGATATTGCGAACATGTACCACTACAATATCATTTTGTGCAACGCAGACAAGAAGAAAGAGAAGGAAATTCGCGTCATCAATACGCTGCTGGAGAAGCAAGTGGACGGGCTCGTATTTATGGGCGGTGTCGTAACGGAGGATCATATCCAGGCGTTCCGTACCGCATCCGTTCCGATCGTGCTGTGCGCGACGACGGACGAGCATGGCTCCATTCCTTCGGTAGACATTGATCATGAAGGGGCCGCATTCGATGCGGTCAACACCCTTATTCGCCACGGTCACCGCGATATTGCGATGATTAGCGGCACGCTTCAGGATCCGGCGAACGGATTCGCGCGCTTCCAGGGCTATAAGAAGGCTTTGGAGGGCGCAGGCATCGAATACAAGGAAGACTTGGTCCGTATCGGGAACTACCGGTATGAATCCGGCGTGGAAGCCATGAAATATTTCCTCGGTCTGAAGAAGCGCCCGACGGCGATTTTTGCGGCAACCGACGAAATGGCGATTGGCGCGATTCATTGCATTCAGGACGCCGGGTTGAAAGTGCCTGATGACTTCTCCGTCATCAGCGTTGACAACATCCGCATGGCTTCGATGGTTCGTCCTCAGCTGACGACGGTAGCCCAGCCGATGTATGATATCGGCGCCGTGGCGATGCGCTTGTTGACCAAGCTGATGAAGAAGGAGAATGTCGAGAATTCTCAGGTCGTTCTGCCGCACGAGACGATTCTTCGCTTGTCGGTCAGCCAGGTGAATGAGTAAGGCCGCAGCATGCCGGCGGCATATGAAGAGCCCCTATTTTTGGGGCTTTTTGTGTGTCGAGCCTGCCGCGGTGCAACCTATCCGATCAGGAAGGAATGAAGGAGGAAGGCGATATGGCCAACGAAGACGTAATCGGAATTATTGGCGCGATGGACGAAGAGATTGAGCGCCTGCTGCAGGCTGCGCAGGAAGCGGAGGAAGTGAAAGTAACGGGAACGACCTTTTATAGGGGGCAGCTGGCGGGGCGTCCGGTCGTCATATGCAAATCGGGCGTCGGCAAAGTCAATGCCGCCGTCACGACGCAAGTGCTGATTGACCGCTTCGGGGCCAAGCAGGTGCTCTTTACCGGGGTCGCCGGCGCGATCCACCCGGATCTGAACATCGGCGATATCGTCATCTCGACGTACTGCATGCATCATGATATGGATGTGACCGCGCTTGGCTTCGAGCCCGGGGTCATTCCATTCCAGGAGACCTCCCGCTTCGAGGCGGATGGCGCCCTGGTTCAATTGGCCGAGCAGGTATGCGCCGAGCTGTTCCCGGGACGGTATCTGAAGGGCGGGGTGCTGTCCGGGGATCAATTCATCGCCAGCCGCGACAAGGTCAAGGCGCTGTACGAGACGTTCCCGGGCTCGGCCTGCACGGAAATGGAAGGGGCGGCCGTGGCGCAAGTTTGCCATATCCATGCGATCCCGTTCGTCATTATCCGGTCGATGTCGGACAAGGCGGACGGATCGGCTCATGTCAATTTCGCGGAATTTACGGTGGAAGCCGCGCTGCACTCGTACCAAATCATCGAGCGGATGGTCAGCCAATCCGCTTAAACATGTAATTCCGCGGCGAGGTTCCGGGCGGGAAGGCGGCGCGCCCCCGTCCGGATTCCTGCCGCTGCTTCATCTTACATATTCCAGCGCCACCTCCTTTACCTGCGCGTTCTTCGCTTCGATAATGGAACGCCGGGGCATCGGAGCCCACCGCGCCACGTCATCGAGCCAGGTGGACGGCAGCGGCACCGGGGCCTCCCCAGACCATCGCGCAATCCAGGCCTCTGGCAGTCCGGTCAGCGGCTGCCGCGCCAGCTCGTCCTTCATCGGATGCTCGCTCATCTCCAGCCACAGCATGCTCCAGGCGCGCGGCACGACTCTCCAGATGTCATAGCCGCCCCCGCCGAGAGCCACCCATCTTCCTTCGCAGCTCGCGTGCGCGAGCCGGTGGATCATTTTCGGCATCTCCGCATAGATACGCATGCTGCAATGCATGTGAGACAGCGGATCGAACGCATGCGCGTCGCAGCCGTGCTGGCTGATGACGATGTCCGGGCGGAAGCTTCGCGCGACCTGGCCGATCGTCTCCTCGAAGCAGCGCAGCCACGATTCATCCTCTGTATACGGTTCCAAAGGCACGTTCACGCAAGAGCCGAATCCTTCCCCGGAGCCGCGCTCATTCACGAAGCCGGTTCCCGGGAACAGGAATTTGCCCGTCTCGTGAATGGAATAGGTGAACACATTCGGGTCGGTATAGAAGCTCCACTGGACGCCATCGCCGTGATGGACGTCGGTATCGATATAGAGAATGCGGGCATTATAGTGCCTCCGCAGCCAGGAAATGGCGACAGAGGCATCGTTATATACGCAGAAGCCGGCCCCTTTCTCGCCGAAGGCGTGGTGCAGCCCGCCGCCCAGATGCAGCGCGTGGAGAGAGCGGCCGCTCATGACGGCTTCGCAGGCTGCGACCGAGCCCCCTACGATCGCGCTGGCCGCGTGGTGCATGCCCGCGAAGTAGGGGGTGTCTTCCGTATGGAGGCCGTACTGATCCGAGCGGGCGACCCATTCCTCCGCGGGAGCGGGTTCGCTTAACCGCTTCACGGCTTCGATGTAGTCCTCCCTGTGTATGTACCGGATCCACGCCTCCCAATCCGCCATCGACGTGGCAGGCCGAACGATGTTATCGTCGGAGAGGGCGCCGATGCGCGTCAATAAATCGTTGGTCATGACGAGGCGGCGCTGATCGAACGGGTGATCGGCGTTGAACCGGTACCGCAGCGCATCGTCATGCATGAAATATAGGGCTGTGTCGGCCATTCGAGCACCATCCCTCCCTTTTGCCGTATTGATAAGCTGGTTCAGTACATGAACCGCTGGCGGAAGCGCACGCGATCGAATTGCTGCCGCGAGGCGAGCGGAACGTCCTTGCCGATGCGGACCATCAGGCAGTTGGCGGGATGCGAGCAGATCTCCGGATCGTCCGTCGCATACCATACCATGTCGACCGATTCCATCAGCCGCTCCATCATTTTCCGATAATCCCACACATTGAGCCGGGTGCCTTCCAAATCCCAATGCCAGTAATATTCTGTCGTAAATACGATATAGCTCTCCATCTGATCGTCTTCAAACGCGGTCGTAATCATTTTTTTGCCGAGCCCCAGCGAACGATACTCGTTGGCGACCTCGATGGCGCCCAGCTCGATGAGATCCTCCATGCCGCCCTCCGACCAGCGCTCCAGTTCGTCCGGATAGTGAAAGGTGACGTATCCGACGATGGTCTGGCCGTCCCGGGACACAATAATTCGTCCTTCCGGCAGCCCGGCGATCTCGATTAGCGCTTCCTGCTGTTCCTTCGGCCTTCGGAACGCATTCAGGTTCGGGTGCATGTCCCATGTGCTTAGCAGCTCCGGCTTGACGGGCCCTTCCACGACGATGACGCGATCTTCGTAAGGGATGATTTGCGCGTGATAACATTTTCGATGCTCCACACCCAGCAGCTCCTTTCGTCTCTTCCCTTGGTTATAGCAAAAAAAGGCCGTTTTGAAAAGGAAAAGAATAGGCTAAAAGAAAAACATATGCTATAATAAATCAAGCTTGAAATAATTCATGAAATCTCCCCTTGACAGCACGATTCACATCAAAGTCAAAATTTTTTGCAAGCTCCTGAAAGCGGTTTTATTTGCGAATGAGGCAAATGCCGGCATGACCAAGCAACCAATCATGAACATTCATGAAGTTAGGAAACAGGAGGATGAAGCGACAATGAGTAACGTGCAAGGAGAAATCATTACCCCATCAGCATCCAACCCGAACTTGAAAAATTACGAAGAGGCGGTTGCCAACTTCAATTGGGAGAGCGTCGAGCAGAACTTCTCCTGGGCGGAGACGGGCCGGGTCAATATGGCTTACGAGGCGATTGACCGGCATGTCGATCAAGGCCGCGGAGATAAGCTGGCTCTGCTCTATAGCGACGCGCAGCGTGACGAGTCATACACGTTCGCGGACCTGAAGCGCAAGTCCAACCAATTCGCCAATGTGCTTCGCTCGCTCGGCATTCAGAAGGGTGAGCGGGTCTTTATTTTTATGCCGCGGACGCCGGAGCTCTATGTGAGCGTGTTCGGCATCCTGAAGGCGGGCGCGGTCGTGGGGCCGCTGTTCGAAGCGTTCATGGAGACAGCCGTCAAAGATCGCTTGCAGGACAGCGAGGCTGTCGCGATCGTGACGACGCCGGCGCTGGCCCACCGGGTACCGCGCGCCGAGCTTCCGAAGCTGAAGCATGTCATTCTCGTCGGCGAAGACGTGAATACGCAGGAAGGCTATATCGATTTCCACGCCGAGATGGCGGAAGCGTCCGAGGAAGCGGAGATGGAATGGCTGGGCCGCGAAGACGGTCTCATTATCCACTATACATCCGGATCGACCGGGAAGCCGAAGGGCGTCTACCATGTTCAAAATGCAATGATCCAACATTATCATACAGGCAATGTCGTGCTGGATTTGAAGGAAGATGACATCTATTGGTGCACGGCCGATCCAGGCTGGGTTACCGGTACATCGTACGGCATATTTGCGCCGTGGCTGCACGGCGCAACGAATGTGATCCGCGGGGGGCGGTTCAGCCCGCAGGATTGGTACAGCACGATTCAGAAATATAAAGTGACGGTATGGTACAGCGCGCCGACCGCGTTCCGCATGCTGATGAGCGCGGGGAACGATGTCATTGCCCACTACGACCTGTCCAGCCTCCGGCACGTCTTGTCCGTCGGCGAGCCGCTAAATCCGGAAGTCGTTCGCTGGGGCATGAAGGTCTACGGTCAGCGCATTCATGATACGTGGTGGATGACGGAGACGGGCGGGCAGCTGATCTGCAATTATCCGGCGATGCCGCTGAAGCCGGGATCGATGGGACGTCCGGTGCCGGGCGTAGAGGCTTCGATTATCGATGATCAGGGGAACGAGCTGCCGCCATACCGGATGGGGAATCTGGCCATCCGCACGCCTTGGCCTTCGATGATGCGCCAAGTATGGAACAACCCGGCCAAGTTCCAGGAGTATTTCCGCGTTGACGGATGGTATATTTCAGGCGACTCGGCCTATCGGGACGAGGATGGTTATTTCTGGTTCCAGGGGCGGATCGACGACGTCATCAATACGTCCGGCGAGCGGGTCGGGCCGTTCGAGGTCGAGAGTAAGCTGGTCGAGCATCCGGCTGTCGCGGAAGCCGGCGTCATCGGCAAGCCGGATCCGGTCCGCGCCGAGATCATTAAGGCGTTCATCTCTCTGCGAGAAGGCTACAGCCCGTCGGATGAGTTGAAGGCCGATATTTCCAGATACGTGAAGGAGAACTTGTCCGCGCACGCCGCGCCGCGCGAGATTGAATTCAAGGATAAGCTGCCGAAGACGCGTTCAGGGAAAATTATGCGCCGTGTCTTGAAGGCATGGGAGCTGAATCTGCCGACAGGCGATTTGTCGACAATTGAAGACTGATGCCGCATAGCGAAGAGGAGGCCTCAGGGCCTCCTCTTATGCTGCCGGATCATAGAAGACAACAGCGATGGCTCAGGATGCCATCGCTGTTGTTCATTCGCATCGTGCAAGGGTTCGCGCGATCCGTTATGGATTTTTGACTTGAACGGCGGAAGTCGGGCTCGATTCTCCGGCGCTGTTCACGGCCGTGACCCGGTACCAGCCTGCCGGCGAGATCGTGATCAGCTCGAATTGTGCCGTCGGCGTCGTGCCGATGCGTTCATACGAACCGCCGTCGGAGCTGTAGTAGATCACATACTCGCTCGGATTGTTGGACGAGGCGCTCCAGGTCAGCTTCAAGCCCATATCCGTCAAGGAAGCTTGCGGATTGCCCGGCGTGCTCGGCGGACTGTCCGCCTCATTCGGAGCATCCGTCTCTGTTCCTTGATCCTGTCCGTCCTCGCCCGCGCTGCCGTCTCCCGTTGAGCCGGGGTTCTCCCCATCCGGACCGCCAGTGCCGGAACCATCCGGATCAGGCTCCACGTTAGCCCCTCCCAGCGTCACGGTCTGAGATGGGGCCGATTCATTGCCGGCCACATCGACAGCCGTTACATAGTAAGCGTACTGATGCGAGTTGGAGAAATACGTCTTGAATTGAGTCTCCTCTCCCGTCAGCACCGTTCCTGCTTCGCGCTTGAATGGACCGCCATCCAAGGAACGGTACAGACGATAACCGACGACATCCGCTTCACCGTTCCGCGAGAACGAAACGCGCAGCGTCGTGTCGCCCAATTCCTCCAGGCTTACGCCGGACGGCGGAGCCGGCGGCTTGCCGTCATCCTTGCGCGGATCGACCTTCGCAGGCGCGTCGGTGTTGGCGTCCTCCGGCAAATAGGAGGACAGCGAGCGCCGCTGGCTGCTGGAAGACAGATGGTTCAGCGCTTGCTTCAGCTCCTCGATCAGCTCTTGGATCGGCTTCTCGCGCTTCATGACCACTTTTTCGCGGGTCATATCGTCAGGCGTCGTATCCTGCGGGATATAATTAACACCGTCATACGTAATATACTTCATCTTTTGCAGCGCATCCTCGGTCTCTGTCGGCACGAATTTGCGATTGAAGATATCCGTTACGTAACGGCCGGCCTGCTTCGTCAGCTCGTTCGGAAGCTTCCCGCTTAATCCGGAGACGGTCATCCGCACGATGCCGTCAGGCTGGCTGAATTTCTTCGTCTCGAACAATTCTGGCTTCAGCTTGTTCACTTCGTTCATGACTTTGGACCAGATCTGGGTTGAGCGGGAATAGGCGTCCCGATTCAATACGTGAATCTGCTGGTCATACCCGACCCATACGCCCATCGTCACGTCCGGGGTATAGCCGATGAACCAGGTGTCGGCGTAGTTCTGGGTCGAACCCGTCTTGGCGGCCACTTCCACTTGGCCGAACAGATCGAACTCGGACTGCACCCGGCGTCCGGTACCGCGCGGATCGGTAATGACGGTTTTGAGCATATCCGTCATCAGATACGCGCTTTGTTCGGACACGACCGGCTTCGGATCGACTTTGTGCTGATATATGATTTTGCCGTTCGAATCCACGATCTTGGATATCATGTACGGATCGTTATACTTCCCGCCGTTGGCGATAACACCGAATGCATTGGTAATCTCCTCAACGGTAACGCCATAGCGCAGGCCGCCGATGACCCCGGTCTGGGCGTAATAATCCTCCGGCTGAATCGTCGTGATTCCGAGCTTCTGGACGAAGTCAAGCGCCTGCTTGACGCCCAGCTTCTCTATGTAGATCTTGAGCGCCGGCAAGTTAAGCGATTCATTGAGCGCCTTTCTGGCGGTTACGAGCCCCTGGTATCTCATATTCGCGTTGCCGGGAATATGGTAACCCTTGGAGCCGTCCTTCAACACCATCGGCGCGTCGTCCAGGATGGAGGCCGGCTGAATCAAGCCTTGATCCAGAGCTGGCAAATAAGCGGCCAACGGCTTCATTGTCGAGCCCGGCTGGCGCAGCATTTGCGTGGCGAAGTTCATCTGCTCCTCATAGAAATCGCGGCCTTCAATCATGCCGAGGATCGCCCCGGTATGATGATTAATCATCATACCGGCGACTTGCTCCAAGCCCTTCGTCTCGCTGTACGGAGAGAAGTTGCTCGCGTCATTGGCTACATTTTTCATGGCCTTGTAAATCTTCTTGTCGATCGTGGTGTAGACCTTGTATCCGCCGTGGAGCAGCTGCTCCCGGGCATTCTGCAGCAATTCCGCATTCTCGCGCTTGCGCAGATCGGCCCGCGTGAATTCCGGGTACTTCTGAAGAACAAGCACTTCGGCGGCAGCCCGTTCGGCTTCCAGCATCAGGTATGGATAGATCGCATATGCCTTCGCATTTGGCTTGGCGATGGAGCCCCGGATGTCAAATGCCAATGCTTCGTCATATTGCTGCTGCGTAATTTTATGCTCCTCGAGCATGCGTTTCAGAACCAGCTTCTGGCGCTTGATGGCTCTCTCGATGCCTTCCTCATTGATTTCTCCTTTGCCCGTGAACGCGGAGTAGGCGGAAGGGAGCTGGGGAAGACCGGCCAAATACGCCGATTGGGCAATATTCAGCTTATCAAGCTTGTCGATATTGAAGATTCCTTTGGCCGCTGCCTTGATGCCGTACAGATTATAACCACTCGAGCCGTTGCCGAACGAAACCTTGTTCAAGTAGGCGGTCAATATTTCTTCCTTCGACAGCATGCGCTCGATGCGCAGAGAGAGAAAGATCTCTTTGGCTTTCCGGCTGTCGGTACGATCCAAGGTCAAAAACACTTGTCTCGCCAACTGCTGGGTCAGGGTGCTCCCGCCTGTCTGCACCGGCTTATTCAGCACTTTTTGCATTACAGCCCGGGACAGCCCCCGGATATCAATGCCCATATGCTCGAAAAAACGGTTGTCTTCCGTTGCGATAAGCGCGTCGATAACGGTCTGCGGAATCTCGTCCATCGTAACCGGCCGCCTGTCTTCATCGGTGCGAAGCTGGCCGATAGGAGAGCCGTCATTAAAATATACAAAACCTGTGAATGCATTTTCCTGAATCTTCTGCTCGATGTATTCCCGCGAACGAATCGGTTCATCCTTCACAAGGGAAGTGACGTAGCCGATGCCAGCACCGCCTACGAATAAGCAACATAGAATACCGAGCAGCATGAGCCACTTCGTGACGGTCCAGATTCGACGTCCAACCGACTTTTTCGGCCTCGGCTTGTCGTCCTTTTCCGTCAGTTTCTCATCTACCATGCATTTTTTCCTCCTTATATTGCAGCGCTTTCCATTATACCACAAAAGTCGATTTGGTAGATGTTACTTTCCTTAGCTGCTTACAAAATGAACGTAGGTAATAAGAGGAAGGCGAAGCAAATGATTGGGCGAACGGGACCGGTTGTGTTATAAATTAATTTATCTTGCAAAAACACGAATATGATAAAGCGAAGACAGAATCAGCAGATGTCCGGCATCGTATAAGCCAGAGAGCCGGCGGGTGGTGCGAACCGGCCGATGCGGAACCTTGAATTCCAATTCTGGAGCATGAAATCAAAATCGATGATCCGAATGCCGAGCCGGCGATTGGGGATGAATGCGGCTTCCTTTTTCTATGGGCTAGGCGCAATCCTGCGTTTATACCACTAGCGTTGCATCAATCTTTTTACGAAAATTTCTATCCCATAAGTCTCTATATTTGTAACTTATTGAACTATATTCATGGACAAAAATAAAGAAATCTCCTATTGTTGAGTTACCCTAACGTTATCCATAAAACGCCTCAACAAAGGAGATTTCTTATGGATAACGTACCGAATCATAACGTCATTTGTCAATGCCTAAAATGGTTACATGTCCATTCTACTCGACACGAGTCATTGGATTACCGGGCCCAAAAGCTGTTTGTCGGCTCTTCGACACTCTTATTTGTAGAGGCACAGCTTCAGCAACGAGACTCATACAAAGTCATGTCAGAGCATGTAGCGGCTAATCCTGAATTTCAAGATCTTCTGGGTCTCAAGAGCATAAGCGCTTCTCAACTATCGCGGAAGCTGAAACGGCTGCCTATGGAGTATCTTCAGACGCTCTTTTTCTCGCTCATTGATCGAATCAAGCAACTTACAAAAGGGAAACGCGGCATTACGCCTGGTATTGGGAAACTCAAGCTAATCGATTCATCGGGAATTACACTACCTCCCATTCTCGCGAAATGGTCCTATTGTTCCAAAAGTAGCCATGGCGTGAAGATGCACACCTCCTTGGTCGTTGCGGACTCCAAAACGATGTATCCAGACAAGATCGTCGCTTCAACCAAAGATGTAGCCGATCATGAAGTCGTGTTGGAATTTACAGTGGATAAAGATGCGACCTACGTGATGGACCGAGGATACCAGGTATACGACCATTTTCAGAAATGGGTAGAGGATAAGATTAAATTTGTTTGCCGCGTCAAGCAAAAGAGCCGGTTAACGATCATCAGAAAAAGAGACCTCCCCAAAAGGCAGAATGGGTTTATCCTTGATGCTGATGTGACGATGCCGGAGCTGCCAGCGGTTCTGCGTTTGATTGAGTTTAAGGATGACCAAGGGCGTACCTATCGAATTGTAACGAATCGATTTGACTTATCCGCACATCAAATTGCCGAGATTTATCGAAATCGCTGGCATATTGAGTTGTTTTTTAAATGGGTCAAGCAGCATATTCGATTGGTAAAACCCCACGGTTATACGGCCGAAGCGATTTGGAACCAAATGTATATTGCTTTAATCGCGTATGCTCTCTGTTTGCTGATTAAATTAACACTGGACTGTAAAAAGTCGACATGGGACCTCCTCCAGTTGATTCGCATCTATGCGGAAAAACCATGGGAAAATTTGATCGCTGCACTCAACCGCAAGCCGACTCGAACATCTAGAGGTCGACCAAAGCGAAATGGGATACGTCCGAAAAAGGCAACAAAGTCGATGAAACCGAGACTGATTGTGACGTAATGACAAACGAAAACGATTTTTACATATAATGGATAACGCGTAGGGTCTGTTTCCAGCTCGACTTTTTTAGACTTAGCGCGGACATCGCAAATGTAAATATATATCATATATTGATGTTAATTGAAATTAGATTATGAACTAACCGCTCGATGCAACGCTAGTGCGTTTATACAGTAATTTCTCCCTTTTGGGCTCATTTTAGAAAAAATTACTGTAAATCTACATCTTTTTTTGCCTATTTTCTTCTATTTTTTGAGTGATATAGTTGAAATTGCTGCAGTTTTGCAGGAACTCCGTTTCGGCACAAATACGCTTCCGATAATGCTGCCGCTTTGCAGCTTATTGAACAGTTTCGATGCGGTCTCTGTTCTGTACGCAGCGAAAAAAAGACAACAAAAAATCGCCGTCCATTCGGAACGGCGATTCGCTGCCTCAAGATGAGAATCTTAACGGCTGTAGAACTCGACGATTTGCTTCTCGTCGATCTCTTGGGACAATTCTCCGCGCTCTGGCAGGCGGATGTACTTGCCTTCAAGAGCAGCTTCGTTGAATTCCAAGTAGTTCGGAAGGTGATGACGGCCTTCCATCGCTTCTTTGATTACTTTCAGGCCGCGGCTTCTCTCGCGAAGACCGATAACGTCGCCTGGAGTAACAATGTAGGATGGGATATCGACTTTCTTGCCATTCACCGTAACGTGGCCGTGAGCAACCAATTGGCGCGCGCCTGCGCGGGAATTCGAGAACCCGAGGCGGTATACCAGGTTGTCCAGACGGCTCTCCAGCAGGAACATGAAGTTCTCGCCGGCGATGCCTTGCATTTTCGTTGCGCGGTCGAACAAGGTGCGGAATTGCTTCTCGCCCAAGCCGTACATGTGGCGAAGCTTTTGCTTCTCTTGCAATTGAACAGCGTAGCCGCTCAATTTTTTGCGCATTCCCGGACCATGTTGTCCTGGAGGATAAGCGCGGTTTTTCAATTCTTTGCCTGTGCCGCTCAGAGAGATGCCGAGACGGCGGCTCAATTTGAACTTAGGACCTGTGTAACGTGCCATATGAAAGTTGACTCCTTCTCAAACGAAATGTTAGATAATGGGTCGCTTTGCGCCGATTCCCATCCTCATGCTGATATATGGATCAGCTCCGGCCCGGGGTTCCAGCCGCTGCCCGTCCGGCGATGGAAATACGTGAGGGTGACACAACAGTTCTCCCCTTATACATCTAACAATTCTATAAGATCATTGGGCCGAATGTCAAGACGGTCTGCGGCGAATCTCGTGCTTTTCAATATTTCTTGCTTATCATAGAAAAGCGGCAACGATTCGACAAGTTGCGGCTTACAAAACGGTAGATCTTTCGACATAGTTCTTATGACCCAAAAAACTTTTGAAGAGTGTGTGGAAGTAGTACATTTTAGTAGAGAAATATTGTATGATAGTAGGAGACCACCCTTTATATAGAAGGAGAAGAGCATGACGGAACGTCTAGTCCATCACCAGCCAATCGAATCGGACAAGAAGGTTGCCGGGACGAACGGTCCAGTTCCGGACGGAACCTGGGATCCGCAGCCTCTATCGCGGGACAGCTGGGTGCTGCAGCGGGATGTGAACGTTCACGACTTCCCTTATTTGCAGCCGCTCCTGCAAGCCGCCTACAAGGAATGGACGGATGATCTGCCTGCCCGCGCCTGTGTCCTGCGAGGCCGGATGGCGTTATTCGACTATGGGGGCGAGTGGATGGCCGGCGACTCCGAATTAGCCGGCGAAGCTGCAAGCACAGGCGCAGCCGCAGCCGCGCTCCAGGAACGCAAGCTGGCCGTTCAGGCGGGATTCGGCTTCTTCTATGCCGCCTGCCCGCTGCTGAACAAGCGCGAGGAGAGCTTCGCGGCGATCGTTTGCCGATTGGACGAGGAGCCGGATGAATCGTTTTCCGCAGGCATGGATGCATGGGTTTATGGACTTCGAACGCTTTTTTACCGGCAATTCGAGCTGGTCTTTGTGGACGAGCTGGCGCGATCGCTGAGAACGGCGGAACGGGAGCTGAAGCGCCGCGACGTGCTGCATGGGGCTATCCGGCATATGCATGACCGCATCAATGTCGATGCCGTATTGTCCCAGATTATGTCCAGTGTCGAACAGCTGGTTCCGGAAGCGCGGATCGAGGTCTTTTTGTCGCAGGATCACACCAGCTCGAATCCGAAGGTGAAGCCTTTGCTGTTCCAGCCGGGAAGCGACGGCGTCGTGCGTCAAGCCTTCATGAAGGGAGAAGTATGTTATGAACGTGACGGAGCGGACAGCGATACGGAAGTAGGGTTTGCGCTGTGCGGCAAGCAGGGAGCCTATGGCGTGATTAAGGTCAGCTTTCCCGGAATGGCGCCGGATCCTTCCGATGTGCAGCTGATTCAGCTTATTGTGGAGACGGCCGGCACGGCCTTCGAGAATGCCCGTCTTCATGAACAGGCCAATGAAGTCATACAGGAGCTGCGATTCATCAATGACTTGACGAAGCGCATCAATCAGAGCTTGCGGCTGCGGGATGTGTTCCATGACGCGACCCACGAGCTGCTGCGCGTGTTCCGGGCGGACTTTTGCATGTTGCTTCAATTGAACGAGGAACGGCAGTGCTATGAAGTGGTGTCCTGCAACATGGACGAATTCGATGATGCGTATCTGTCCTTCGAGGAAGGATTGTTCGGTCATATGTATGTGGAGAAGGAGCCGGTCATCGTATCCGATATTGAGGTGGACGTGCCCGCGTCCATGCAGTTTTTCGAGAAGCTGAATTATCATTCCGTCATCGCCGCGCCTTTGTTCGGCAGCGGGGAGATGGTAGGCATCGTCGTTCTTGCCGATCGGCGCAAGCAATTCTTCACGTACGACAATTTCAAGCTGCTGCAGATGCTGGCGACCCACATCGGATTGGCGATCGCCAATGCGGCGCTCCATAGCAGGGTCAAGCATCTCGCCAACAAAGATCAGTTGACCGGGTTGTATGCGCGCCATTACTTGGACAAGCAGATTCATCGCCAGCAGAAGAACGATTTCTGCGGTTCGCTTATCGTCGTGGACATCGATTACTTCAAGCAAATCAATGACCGTTACGGCCACCAGGTGGGCGATAAAATATTGAATCAGGTCAGTCAAATTATTCGGAGTTCGATTCGCGAATCCGATATCGCGGCCCGTTGGGGCGGCGAGGAGCTGGCGGTCTATTTTCCGCAGCTCAGCATCAGCCAGACGATCCGGATTGCGGAACGGATTCGGACCCGGGTGGCCAACGAGACCGAACCGCAGGTCACCGTCTCCTGCGGCATCGCCGACTGGAGCTGGCAGGACGATGTGGTCAGTGTCGAATCGCTGTTCTATCGTGCCGATATGGCGCTCTATGAAGCGAAAGACAGCGGCCGGAATCAGATCCGCATCAGCACCTAGCATACGGTGCTCCTGATGAATAATCCCAATTCAAGCGTGAGACGATAGAAGAGATGGGCGATCAATGCCCATCTCTTTCTATTTCGGTAAATCGCCCCCTTTTTTTTAGGGGCATTTGCAAATTTTGTGGCGACAAAAGAAGGGGAGGATTCGTTATGGGCGGGAAGATAGGCCGGGGGCGAAGATGCGCCTTGCTGTCCGCAGTGTGTGGCGGATTCGTCATCCTGCTGCATGGGTGCGGAGTAACCGCCAATCCCGATGATATGCTGAACCGTGCCCTGAGCGGAGTCGGGGGCCAGGATCAAGTGCGGTTCGAAGGCTTGGCCGAGATCTGCGTCGGCGAGGACATGCTGCTGACCAAGCAATTCCGGTATGAAGGAGAGATGAAGCAGTACAAGGGCGTCCATATGAAGCTGAGCGCCGATATGGATCAGAGGACGACCGCCAAACGCTGGAATCCGGTAGCGCAGATGGATCAATTGCTGCGAATGGGGAATAAGCAGGTCTCCTTCCTGCCTGAAGCGGACGCGCGTGTCGGGGCGAAGGGAACAACCGGTCAGGAGAACAAGGCGGAGCAAGAAGGGAGAGACCTGGTTCCGCTGCAAGTCACATTGTCCAACGAGGAAGCGAAGCGAATCTATATCAACCAGTTGGAGGAGGATTATAAACGGATCATTATCCCCTCGGAGCCGTACCAGAAAATACGCCGTTCGCTGAGCGAACAGGAACGGAATAAATTGGATGCGGAGCTGAAATCGATCGTGGACCGCAGCCGGGCCGACCTGGATCAAAAGCTGAAGGACGCCAGCATCGCCGGACGTTACGTCGTCTGGGTGGAACGGCGCCATTCCTTGCCTGTCATCCTGGAAGGATGGTTAACGGCCGGCTACAATGACAACGGCAAGGAACGGCGGGAGACCGTTCATACGAAGACGCGGTTCACTTATAAGTGACGCCGCGGCCTCCCGAGGCTTCCCGGCCGATCCGCTGGCCGCCAATCGAGAGTCGGCGCTGACTTCGATAAGCGCTCATGTTACAATGGGAAAGGTTTCATCATTTTATCGGCCGACCGAGGAGGAACATGACATGAAAGACCCAAGATTGCAGAAGCTCGCCCAGAACTTGGTTGGATATTCCATTAATGTGCAGCCAGGTGAAAATGTGCTGATTGAGATGATCGGCTCCGAGCGCGAGCTGGTGACGATGCTGGTAGATGAAGTCGCCGCGCGGGGCGGCCGCCCGTTCGTGCAGCTGACCGATCGGAAAGTGCTGCGCTCGCTGATCAAGAACGCGTCTGAGGAACAGATGAAGACGTGGCGGGAGTATGATTTGCTCCGGATGCAGAACATGCAGGGATATATCGGGATTCGCGCCGGGGAGAACGCGAACGAAATGTCCGATATCCCGGAAGACAAAATGAAGCTGTATGATGCTATCTATTCGCATCCGGTACATATGGAAGAGCGCGTCAAGCGCACGAAGTGGGTCGTGCTTCGTTATCCGAACGCTTCGATGGCCCAGCTGGCCAACACGTCGACGGAAGCGTTCGAAGATTTTTACTTCGATGTGTGCAATCTCGATTACTCCAAGATGGACAAGGCGATGGAGTCGCTGAAGGCGCTGATGGACCGCACGGACAAGGTCCGCCTTACCGGTCCGGGAACCGACCTGACGTTCTCGATCCGGGGCATCGGGTCAGTCAAATGCTCGGGACAGAACAATATTCCGGATGGCGAGGTCTATACCGCGCCTGTCCGCGATTCCGTCAATGGTACGTTGACCTACAATACGCCATCGATTTATAACGGCTTCACCTTTGAGAATATCTCGTTCCGGTTCGAGAATGGCAAAATTGTGGAGGCGACGAGCAATGATACGGCCCGGATCAACCATATTCTCAATGCGGACGAAGGCGCGCGCCATATCGGGGAATTCGCCATCGGCGTCAACCCGTATATTTTGCATCCGATGAAGGATACACTGTTCGATGAGAAGATTGCGGGCAGCATCCACTTTACGCCGGGTCAAGCCTATGAGACGGCGGACAACGGCAACCGTTCCTCGATCCATTGGGACCTTGTGCTGATCCAGCGTCCGGAATATGGCGGAGGGGAAATGTATTTCGACGATGTTCTCGTGCGCAAAGACGGCCGATTTGTCATCCCTGAGCTGGAGTGCTTGAATCCGGAGCACCTCAAATAAGAGGAATTCGTTGATTCGCCGCATGTTTTTGCGGATTTATTCTTGCGTCAAGCGTCTCATTCACGGTATGATGGAAACGTAAGGAGACCGACCGAACTAATTGATGACGGAGGGATTTCGATGTCCAATAACACGGCAATTGTGGAAATCTCACAAGCAGCGAACAAATTCAGATCTTCGATAGTCTTGCAGGCCGACAACAAATACATTGATGTTAAGAGCATTTTGGGCCTGTTCACGACCTTGGTGGGCAACCAGAAGTACGAGCTTCACGTCCATGGGCCGGATGCGGATGAAGCGAAGGCAGCGATGGCGGAAGTATTCAAGAAGCATGGATTGGACGTTTCCGTGGTAGCGGAATAACAGCGAGAGCCGGGGCAGAATGTTCCGGCTCTTTCTATATCTAGATTGACATATAGCGGCTTGCGCAGGCTGCACGGCATGGACAGAAGTTCGTCATGCATCTTGTGTTACCCGTCATGATCGTCTAATATTAGAGTTAGAACAATCGTGACTTCGAGTCATAGGGGGGAAACCAGGCATGTCTTCGTCGAATGTGTTGCAACAGCTAAGTGACAGGGCGCTCACTCTGCTAGAAGCGGATGCGCATCAAATAGAGAAACTCATCCAGGTCCAGATGGAGAACTTGGCGACGCGTTACTGCCCTCTCTATGAGGAAGTATTGGATACGCAAATGTATGGTTTTTCTCGGCAGGTTGACTTCGCCGTTCGAGCCGGACTGGTGGAGGAAAGCGTTGGCAAGCAGCTCGTCAGCAAGCTGGAACGCAATCTGGCTACCTTGTATGAGGCGTTGAACAAGGCTACTCAATAATTGCTATCGTGGAACGGCGGTATCCGCGAACACGGGAAGGCCCGGGATGTTATATCCCGGGCCTTTTGAGTGCAGTCTCGCTTCTGCTCGGCCTAGACAAGGTAGAAGGATACCCCCAGAATGACATAGACGGCGAGCAGCAGCAGACCTTCATACCAGTTCGTTCGTCCGTCCTGGGAGATCGATTTGGCGATGAATACCGCTACCCCGATCGCGATCATCTCCAGCGTCGTGAACACGATGTCCATCGTCTGCCCGAACAGCGTGCTCACGAATACGAGCACGGGAGCGACAAAGAGCGCGATTTGCAGACTGCTGCCGATCGCGATCTCCACGGCGGCCCCGATCTTGTTCTTCATGGCCATCATGACGGCGGCGCTGTGCTCTGCGGCATTGCCGACAATGGCGATAACGAAGGCTCCGACGAACAGCTCCGACAAGCCGAATTGCGCCGTGAACGTATCCAGCGTCCCGACAAGCCATTCACTGACGAAAGCAACCATGACCGTGGAGATGACGAGGTAGAGCACGGATTTCCCTTTTGACCACTGCGGCTCCTCTTCCGCCTGTTCCTCCGACCGCTCTGATTCTTCCGTCAGCATCTCCTTATGCGTGACCATGGAGAACAGAATCCAGAGCAAATAAGCGGCGATCAGAATTCCGGCCACGACCAGGCTCAAGACTACAGTACCCGTCTCGCTGAGGGAATGGGTCGTGAAGAAGGCGGCAGGCACGAACAGCGCGATCACGGCCAATATCATCAGCGAGCCGTTCATACCGGCCAGGTTGGCGTTGAACGTCTGCACCTTATACTTGATCCCTCCGACAAGCACGCTCAATCCGAGCACAAGCAGGAGGTTGCCGATGATGGCGCCGGTCAGGCTCGCCTTGACCATGTCGAACAACCCTTCCCTCACCAGGAAAATCGCGATGATGAGTTCAGCCGCATTGCCGAAGGTCGCATTCAGGAATCCGCCCAGGCGCTGGCTCGCATAATGCGAGACGGCCTCGGTCGACCGGCCGAGGAATCCGGCCACGAACACAATCGCCACGGCGGACAGGGCGAATTGAAGCGTCATGTTCCAGGATAAGTAATGTCCGGCTGCGCTTAGGATGAAGGTCAGCCAGAGGATAATGAAGAACAACCGTTTTCCCAAAACATCACCCCTACTAAATTCATAATAACGTGAAATCGTCCGATATTTAATATAACCAACCGCATCGAGATCGTAAACAAAAATTACTGTCGTTGCTTGTCATCAGGTGTTTGCTTTCAAGATTGGGGATCGGTACAATAAAGATAAGAGAGAAAGGAGGATGACGATGGCAGAGGAGCAACTGAATACCCATGAAGGGAATATTCGCATATCGGACGATGTCGTCGCCACAATCGCAGGTCTCGCTGCGCTGGAAACTCCAGGTGTTGCCGCTATGTCCGGAGGGCTGTCCGAAGGATGGGCGAAGCGCTTGAGCGGCCGCAACGTGCAAAAGGGTGTCTCCGTGGAAGTGGGCCAAGTGGAAGCGGCCATAGATTTGAGAGTTATCATTATGTACGGAATGCCGATACAGGAAGTATGCCGCCAGCTGCAGATGAGTGTGCGGGAAGCGGTGCAGAACATGACGGGCTTGAATGTGGTTGAAGTCAACGTCAAAGTGGAAGGCGTCGCATTCAAGGATGAGGAATTGGACGAAATGCCGCGCATCAAATAGTCATTATGAAGGTATGGGCATCAATGCATGGGAACAAAAAAGACTACACGGACCGAAGCGGCCGGTAGTCTTTTTTGTTGGAACGGCGGGGGACCGATTGACCGGTCTCCTTCTTCTGCTGCACGCGGTTGTATTCCCGCGAGACGCTGAGCAATATTCCGACGCTGACCATCGTAATGAACAGGGAAGATCCTCCGTAACTAATGAACGGCATGGTGACCCCCGTAATCGGAATTGTGCGCGTGACGCCGCCGATATTGATGAAGGCCTGAACGGCGATGATGCCGACAATGCCTATGCTTACGAGCGTGCCGTAAATGTCCGGGCAGCGCAGCGCAATCAGGATGCCGCGCCAGATGAAGCATATATAGACGAGCAAAAAGATGACGGTTCCGATAAAGCCCAATTCCTCCGCGATGATCGCGAAGATAAAGTCATTGTACGGATAAGGCAGGTACAACAGCTTCTGAATGCTCTGCCCGAAGCCGGCTCCCGTCCAGCCGCCATGCGCGATCGCCTTCAAGGAATGGAGCAGATTGTAGCTGGCCGCCTGCGAATCGTGGAACGGATCGAGCCAGGATTGCACCCGGGCCATCTTGTAGCCGCCCGACAGCTTGTCCGGCATGAACAGCATGCTCAAGCCGAGCACGACGAGCACGCCGACGATGCCGACGAGCAGGCAATTCATAATATGCTTCAGGTTCGCTCCTCCGGCGATGACGATAACTCCGGCGCATGCCGTCAGTATCATCGCGCCGCCCATATCGGGCTGCAGCATAATCAGGCCGACGACGAATCCGACAATGATCATGACCGGGAACAGTCCGGTGCGGAAGTCGCGGAATTTCTCCCCCTTCTTGGCGATCAAGGCCGACAAATACAGCACGACCGCGATCTTCGCCAATTCGGTAGGCTGAATGCCTAGGCCGCCAATATTTAACCAGCTTCGCGCTCCGTTCACATTCTCCGCCGCGAACGGGACGATAATTAGCATGAGGACAGTGACTATGAATAACGGAATGAACAGTATTTTGTAGGCCGTATAACGGATGTTCATGGCGAACAGCATAGCCACGAAGCCTAAGCCAGCCCACATCAGCTGCCGCTTGGCGAAGTAGAAGGAATCATAATCATACCTCGAGGATACGGCAGCCAGACTTGAGCTTGAACTGAATACCATCACGACGCCGAACCCGACAAGCAGCAGGGTCAGCACCAGCAGAATAAAATCAGGCGATCCCTTGCCCGTGCTTGGCGGGTTCTTCGATTGACTGGGTCTGTGCGGTCTGTTCAAGGGAATGTACCTTTAGGCGCTAAGAAGCGCTTGCTTCAGCTCATTCAGCTTCTGGGCGGCATTATTCACGATCGGCTGCGGGATCGGAGCTTCGTAATCCAGTCCATGCGGGAAGGAGGCTCGGCCCATGTATACCGCCTCGATGGCGAGGATCGTATCGGGCTTCTCCAGCTTCCCTTCCTTCACGCGGGTATTGATGCGCAGAAAGTAGTCTTCGCCGTTCTTCTTATCTTCAATTTTCAAATCGTATGTAGACCGGTAATATTCCCACTGCCAGCGGATAAAACCGAGATTCTCCGTTACCTCATCCAGGTAGGCCAGATCCGATTCGAGGCCGATGAGGCCGGTGTTGTCAATAATCATGCATCTATTCCTCCTTCATATCGTTCCTATTCATCTTCATCATGTGCAATCGGTTACCTCTTACTCATGATAGTATGTTTCCCAGGCTTGCGCAAGACATCGCTTGCGGGGGAGCGGATTGTTCAAAATTGAGGCAAAGGCGGCATCGAACGAATCGGACGGCTTGAAACGGAGCAAAAGGGGCCTCGCAGATCCGGCTTTTATGGTACAATATAGAAAACGTTCACAAACGGATAAGGATTTCGGAATCTAATCATGACAGATAAGGGGAATGGCTTATGATCAATACGACCGCACCGGTGTGGAAGGCATCATTGGCCTCCCGCTATGAGGAGACTGTCGCTTGGCGGCGGCATTTGCACCGGCATCCCGAAGTGTCTTATGAGGAAAGGCAGACCGCGCTGTTCGTCAAGGAGAAGCTCGAATCGTTCGGCCTGGAGACAACGGCCGGCGTGGGCGGTCATGGCGTGGTCGGCCGCCTGAAGAACGGCGCCGGCCCGGTTGTCGCCTTGCGCGCCGATATGGACGCTTTGCCCATACAAGACGAGAAGACATGCGAATATGCGTCGACCGTGCCTGGCGCAATGCATGCGTGCGGCCATGACGCGCATACGGCGACGCTGCTGTCCGTCGCCCGCGCGATGGCGGAGCACCGCGAAGGCTGGAGCGGGGAAGTGCGGTTTGTATTTCAGCCGGCCGAGGAAGTCAGTCCCGGCGGAGCCCAGGCGATGATTAAGGAAGGGGCGCTGCAGGGCGTCGGTCGGATGTACGGCGTCCATCTGTGGACTCCGATCCCTTCCGGGATCGTGGCGGTGCGGCCGGGACCGATGATGGCGGCGGTGGATGACTTCTACCTGACGGTATACGGCCGCGGCGGGCATGGCGGCATGCCGCATCTGTGCGCGGATGCCGTTGTCATCGGCGCCCAGCTCGTGCAGCAGTGGCAGACGATCGTCAGCCGGACCGTGTCGCCGCTGCAGCCGGCCGTCGTCTCCGTCGGGGCGCTGCAGGCCGGATCGACGCAAAATGTCATCGCCGACCGCGCTGTTTTAAAAGGAACGATACGCTCCTTCGATCCGGCGGTCCGCGAGCTGCTGCGCGAGCGGTTCGAGACGATCCTTCAGCATACGTGCGCGATGCATGGCGCGGAATATGAGCTGGAATACCGCGTCGGTTATCCGGCCTTGGTCAACCATGAGAGCGAGGCGGAGCGGGTGCGCCGCGTCGCGGCAGGCTGCTTCGGTGCGGAGCGCGTGCAGGAGGCGGATATGCTGATGCCGGCCGAGGACTTCGCCTACTATATGAAGGAAGTTCCGGGCTGCTTCGTGCTGGTCGGAGCCGGCAATGGAGAGGCGGCCCGCTACCCGCATCATCATCCGCGCTTCGACATCGACGAGCCGGCGATGCTGACGGCAGGCGAGCTGTTGGCGGGGCTGGCATGTGACGCGCTCATGAATCCGTAATCCGGCATAATTCAGACGCATAACGGTTATCCTAATGGTTGAACAGGAGGATGATTATGCCAAACATTGAGAACATTATGACGGATTCCATCGTCACCTGCACGGCGCAGGACAATATTTATGAAGCCGCAGTCAAGATGAAGCAGCACGACACCGGGTTCATTCCGATCGTAGACGGCGAACGCCTCATCGGTGTCCTTACCGACCGGGATCTCGTCATCCGCGCGATGGCCGAGAAGCACCCTGGCTCCACTTCCGTCCGCGACGTGATGACGGAAGAAGTGATCTCCGTGGGCCCGGAGGCCACCATTGATGAGACGGCGGAATTGATGGCCGACCACCAAGTTCGGCGTCTGCCGGTTGTGCAAGACGGCAAGCTGGTCGGCATCGTATCGCTTGGGGATCTTGCCGTACACGTGCATTTCGCGGATGAAGCGGGAGAGGCGTTAAGCGAGATTTCCGAACAATCGCCGTATACGCATTAGGCAAGGTTGGACGGCGCAAGTTCATCCTCTCTTCCGAGACGGATGAACTTTTTTGTGTTGCAGGACAGGAAAGGGGATAGAGGATTGGCTCAGGCATCTTTTCGAATGGTGGTACAACAGGATTGCACGGTGCTGGTGAACGAGCGGAGCCCGGACTATCCGGAGATTCGGGCGGCCGTGCAGCGGTTCGCCGAACTGATAAAAAACCCGGCGGGCATCCATACGTTCCGGATGACGCCGATCACGCTGTGGAACGCGGCCGCGAACGGCGCCACGGCCCAGTCGGTCGCGGAGACGCTGGATCGGTACGCGACCTACCCGACGCCCATCAAGGTCAAGCAGGAGATCGAGATGTGGATGGGAAGGTACGGCCTGTTCATTCTGGAAGGGGAGGATAAAGAGACGCACTTCACCCTTCGCTCCGAGGATGAAAAGACGCTCGAACGATTCATGCACGACGCGGAAGTCGGCACGCTGTTCTCGGGCCGGCCGCAGCAGGGCCGGGTGCTCGTCCATGCCCGCCACCGCGGGCGGCTGAAGCGGGCCCTTGCGCGCGCGGGCTATCCTGTCATCGACCATTTGGGCTTCCGCGATGGAGAGCCGCTCTCATTTCGGCTGGAAGAGAGCCCATCCTTCTCCCTGCGGCCTTATCAGCAGGATGCGGTCGCGGCCTTCATCGGGTCGGGTACGCGGGCGGCCGGCGATGGCGTCATCGTGCTGCCCTGCGGAGCGGGCAAGACGATCGTCGCCCTGGCGGCGATGACGGCGCTGCAGAGCGAGACGCTCATTCTTACCTCGAACGCGACGTCGGTCAAGCAGTGGAAGGAAGAACTGCTGAAGCGGACGACCTTGAAGAGCGAGCATGTCGGCGAATATACGGGCGCGGACAAGCAGGTGCGCCCCGTGACGATATCCACCTATCAGATGATGACCTACCGCCAGCAGAAGGACGGAGAGTGGAGCCATATGCGTCTCTTCCATGAGCGCGACTGGGGGCTCATCATTTATGATGAGGTCCATCTGCTGCCGGCGCCGGTGTTCCGGACGACGGCGGATCTGCAGGCGACGCGGCGCCTCGGCCTGACCGCGACGCTCGTCCGCGAGGATGGCTGCGAGCGGGACGTGTTCTCTCTCATCGGACCGAAGCGATTCGAGCTGCCATGGAGACAACTCGAGGAGGCCGGCTGGATTGCCCAGGTGACCTGCACGGAGGTAAGGGTTCCGCTCCCCGCGGCGACCCGCATCGCTTACCAGCAGTCCGGATTGCGCGAACGGGCGCGCATCGCGGCGGAGAACGGGGCCAAAGTTCCGGTCGTCCGGCAGCTCATCGCGCGCCACCCGGGCGCGCCGACGCTGGTGATCGGGCAGTACTTGTCCCAGCTAGACACATTGGCCGCAGCCTTGCAGGCGCCGGTCCTGACAGGGCAGACGCCGCAGGCCGAGCGGCAGCGTCTGTATGAGGCGTTCAAGCGGGGCGAGGTGCCGGTGCTTATCGTATCGAAGGTGGCGAACTTCGCCGTCGATCTGCCGGACGCGACCGTCGCGATTCAAGTATCCGGCAGCTACGGCTCCCGGCAGGAAGAAGCGCAGCGGCTCGGCAGGCTGCTGCGGCCGAAGAAGGACGGGCGGATGGCCTACTTCTATACGGTGGTCAGCGAGGCGACCAAGGAGCGGGATTACGCGCTCAAGCGGCAGTTGTTCCTGGTGGAGCAGCGCTACCGCTATCTTATCGAGGAGGGAGAAGAGAACCTTGAACACGAATCAGCTGTTGAAGCGGACGGAACCGGATGAAGCCTCGGCGCCCCGCCGCTGCTGGGAGCGTTATGCGCAGCGGCCGGAAGCGATTCGGGACGAATTCCGGTCGCTTTCGCCGCCGCTGCGGGTACCGCTGGTGATTATGTTGAAGCAGGCAGGCCCGCTCCCGTTCACGGTGGACAAGCTGCTGAGCTGGCATGGGCCGCAGGCGGCCGGAGCGGCGCTGCTGGCCGCTTGCGACCCGCTCGCGGAACGCGGCTTCGTGGCAAGCGTCAAGCGGGCGTGGGGCGAGCGCCTGCTCTTCCTGCCGTCGGATATATACGTTCACCTGCTGGGATGCCTGCTGGACGAACAGCTCCAGGCGGAAAGCGTTCAACCGGGACGGCGGGAGCCAGAGGACAGGACGACGGGACCGGAACCGGAAGGCTATCTGTCCGAAGCGGGACGGGGCATCGTCTTCGGCCTGTTCTCCCTGCTCGCCTTCGCGGCGAAGGAAGGGCTGCCGCTGACGGCGAAGGGAACGCTTCACAAGCGTGCCGTCACCCGGCTGTCGGCGCTGAATCCATGGGCCGCAGCGGAGCTTCCGAATGATATGGGAGCGCAGCATCCGTTCGCCGACGCGCTGCCGCTCCCGCTTGCCCTGGTCATCGATATCGCGCTGCGCTACGAGCTGCTGAAGAAGGAGGCGAACCGGTATGCGGTGAACGAGCCGGAGCTGGTCCGGTGGCTGCGCCTTCCTTCGTCGGTCTGGAGCGAAGCGGTGATGTCCGTGGTGGAGGAGCATTATTTGCCGGCGGATGCGCAGCTGCGCCATCTCGCGCTGGCGGTGCGCCTTATCGGAGCGGACGGGGCATGGCATGGCGAACGGGAGGTCATTGCGCGGCTGAGACGCCTCGGCCTGCTGGACGCGGAGGACCGGGCGGAGCGCCAGCTTCGGAGCTGGCTGCGCACCTTCCACGCGCTCGGCTTCTGTCATCTGGCCCGGCCGGAACAGGGGGACGTGGAGTGGGCTTACCGGCTCGCGGCACAGGACGCGGCGGAGGGGCCGGGATTTTTCATTCAACCGGACTTCGAAATCTTGCTTCCCGCCGCGGCCCCGTTCTATCTTCGATGGGAGCTGGAAGCGATCGCGGAATGCGTCCGCACCGATCAGATGGATGTGTACCGGTTGACCAAAGCGTATTTCGAGCAAGGGGTGGAGCATGGGCGGACGATGGCGTCCGTCTTGCGCTTCATGGAGGCGCATGCCTGGACGGGCGTGCCCGAAAATATTCAGGACGCGATGGAGCTGTGGAGCTTGCAATACGGCCGCGTCCGCTTCGCCGAAGTGATGCTGCTTCGCTGCGAGGACAGCGCCGCCGCGGCGGAAGTGAAGGAAGCGCTGCTCCGCGAACCTTCCGGCCTGGCCGGAATCGAGCCGATCGGGGAACGGGACTTCATCGTCGACCGGGAGCGCGTCCGCGAGCTGGGACAGACGCTGGACAAGGCGGGAATCGCGCCTCTCCGCCAATGGGCCGGGAAGGAGGAGACGGACTCCATGATATCGGTGTGGGAGGAGGCTTCCGCCGACTTGGGAGCGTCTCCGGAGGAAGCGGGGAAAGCAATGGTTTACAGTCCTTCTCCGTTGCAGTATTATGAAATGGAAACCGAACCGCTGCTTGGTGAAGATATGGCGGCGCCTTATCGGGAGGTGCCCGGCCAATGGACAAGAACGCTGCGTTCCTATCATGCTTCCACACAGAAGGATTTGGTGTCGATGGCCATTCGGCTCTTGACCCCCATCGAGGTGGAGCAGTCGGGGCAGCGCGCCACGCTTATTCCCGTTAGCATCCGGGACGGAGAGAAGGGAGCGTGGCTGTTGGAAGCTTATGATGCCGGCGAGGGAGACGCGGCTGAGCTGAAGACATGGTCCCCGGCCGATTGGGAACGGCAGCGGCTGGTGCTTCCCGCAGGTTGCCCTGGATCAAGCCGGTAATTTTAGATAGAATTGAGCGTGATAACATGTCAGTAGGACAGTATGAATCCGTTGTCGACATGGCCGTTCTGCTCACGAACGCTTACCAATTGGGCGATATGATTAACCAGTCGGCGGAAGTAGCCGAATATCTATATTGGAAAGAACGTATGGAGCAGAACGCGGAGGTCAAGCGCCTCGTTCGCGAATTCGCTCGCAAGAAGGAACTGTTCGAAGAGACGGAGCGCTTCGGGCATTTCCATCCGGATTATCACCGGGCGAAGGATGAAGTGATGGCCGTGCAGGCACAGCTGGACGCGATTGACGAGGTGGCCCGCTTCAAGCAGGCGGAGCAAGCGCTGGACGAGCTGCTTCATGGACTCTCAGAGGTGATTGCCCATGCGGTCTCCGATACCATCAAAGTACCCGGCAACGATCCGCTGCCGTCAAAAGGCTGCGGAAGCGGAGGATGCAGTGGCGGCTGCAGCAGCTGCTCTTAGCCAGCCTTCATTCGGGGGAAAGCGAGGAGAATTATGTTTCCTGAACGAACGGGATATATTATATGGGTCACCGATGTGAAGGCGGCCCGGAATCTGGATAAATACGGAACGCTCCACTACATTTCTCGCAAAATGCATTATGCCGTTCTGTATGTCAACTCGGATCGAGCCGAGGATACGATGAAGAATATTCGCCGGTTGAATTATGTCAAAAGAATTGAACGCTCGTACCGGAACGAAATCAAGACGGAATATAGCGGGGAGACGCAAGACAAGACCCAATATTTCGGAATGTGAGGGCATGGATGGATACAGACCTATTCCTACTAACGGAATAGGTCTTTTTGTTACTGCCCGACGAGCTTGTGCGCGCTCCGTTCGGGGGAATGCCCGTCTTGTGCAGCGAAACCTTGATGCTGCCGACTGTCCAGACGCGTCCGAGATCACTCTCGAGATGCGGTCGAGATCGCCCTCGAGATGCAGCCGAGATCACTCTCGAGCTACGGCCGAGATCGCTCTCCAGATGCGCCCGAGATCACTTTCCAAACGCGTCCGGGAAGGGCTGATTCGTTGAACAGAAACGGACACGCCACCAGAAAAGGTTGGAGAATGTGTCTTTTTTGGAACACTTTGTTAATATTGCGCTAAAACCGGCCTGGAAAGCTTGGTGTGAACTTGAGAACGGGTTGCGCTTCATGTAATATATTGGGTAAATATACATAGACAAAAAGACCTAACGTGGTGGAGAGTGGTACCAGTGAGAGATAAAGTCATGGAACGATGGAGCACGTACGAACCTTTTTATGTCTTGTTAGGGGAGAACAAGGTGGCTGATATCGTCATCACCCATCATGCCAGATCCCGCTGGGTAGATCGGATTTCCAAGACAGATGCCGATACCGAATCGATCGCCGCGTTTATTTGGGATTGTCTGAAGCAGGACCGAATCGCTCCTTACTACCGCAACGAGCAGGACGTGTTTCTGATTGACGGAGACTTGGTCGTGGTCGCGGAATTCACTCCTTCCGATCGGGATTTCGATCTGGCGGGGGAGCCGATGATGAAGATGATTGTCATAACGTTTCTTGGCAAAATGTCGGAGACGATGGAACTGCGGGATTTGAAGACATACTACTCCTGGCTCCGTCATTCCCGCCGCATGACGCTCGTGAAGAACAGCCGCAAGCGCAAGTAGCGGGAGCGCTTCCGAAGCGCGCCGCATAGGCAGCTCTGTACAACATACGCCATTCCATAGGAGGCCGTCCCTGTCCGGGGACGGTCATTTTATTGCGGCGGCAGGCCGAGAGCGGAAACGGCGGACGGTACGGCTCGGCCCGAGCCGCGCAGCCGCCTGCCCGCCGCGCTATCGGACGCCTCCGCTGCGCAGCCGCCTGCCCCGCCGACTGTCGCCCGCCCCGGGGCGGGGCTTTGCGGGCAGTCTTTCTAATGTTCGCTCCCGTTGGAGTATAATGAGGGAGAGAGTCCATGGGAGAGGATGAAGGACGCATGGGGTTGAGTTTCCATCAGCTTCATATTTTCTATACGGTCGCCACGCGAGGGAGCTTCTCCGCGGCGGCCCAGACGCTGCATATGACCCAGCCCGCGGTGACGATGCAGATTCAGGCGCTTGAGGAATATTTCGGCACGAAGCTGCTGCACCGCTCGACGAAGAAGCTGAATCTGTCCGAGGCCGGGCAGAAGCTGCTGCCCTATGCGAAGCGTTGTCTCGATCTCGTCCGCGAGACGGAAGAGATGATGTCCAACTATACGCTTGATCTGCAGGGCAGATTGAAGCTGGCCGCCAGCCTGACGATTGGCGAATATGCGCTGCCTCATCTGCTTGGCGCGTTCGCGAGGCAGCACCCGCAGCTGGATATCCAGCTTCAGATTATGAACACGTCCCAGATTGTGGCCGGCGTCCGTTCGCAACAGCTGCATCTCGGGCTCGTCGAGGCTCCGGTGACGGAGACGGACATCCATGTCGAGGCGGTGATGGAAGACGAGCTTATGCTCATTACCCCGCGCAATCATCCGCTCACGAATGCGGAGAAGGTTCGGCTCGAGGATGTGATGCAGTATCCGTTCGTGCTGCGGGAGACCGGATCGGGAACGCGCATCGTGATGGAGGAGGCGCTGCGCGCGTACGGGGCCGATCCCGCCAAGCTGCGGGTCGTCATGGAGCTGGGCAGCACCGGCGCGGTCAAATCGGCCGTGGAGGCGGGCATCGGCATTACGATGCTCTCGCCTGCCGTCGTCCGCCACGAACAGGCGCTCGGCCTGGTCCATGTGCTCCGCATCGAGTCGCTTCGCATCAAGCGGCAGTTCTATGCGGTGCATGCCCAAGGCGGCCTGCTGTCGCTGCCGGCAACGACCTTTATGACCTATTTGCGTACCCGACAAGAAAAGGAGTGGTTGCCATGACCGATTCACAACATGTTACCTCCGCTTCAGCGGATGCGGAGCAGCCGCGGCTGGCCGCGATGGAAGGCGCCGGCGGTTCCCCGGTCCGGACAGGAGGAGCCGATCTGCACACCCATACGGAGGCTTCCGACGGAATGACCCGGCCGGAAGAGAATGTCCGCTTGGCGAAGGAGGCCGGGCTTGAAGCGTTGGCCATTACCGATCATGACACGGTGGCCGGCATCGGCGAGGCGCTCGCCGCCGGCCGGCGCTTGGGCATCGAGATTGTCCCCGGCGTCGAGATCAGCACGGTGGAGGAGGGCATCGATATCCATGTGCTCGGTTATTTCGTCCGAGTGGAGGACGAGCGGTTCCTGCAGCGGTTGAGCGAGCTGCGCGCGGTCCGGGACCGCCGGAACGAGATGCTGATCGCGAAGCTGAACGAGTTGGGCATTCCGCTGACGATGGAGGAGGTTCTGTCCGGCCTCCGCCGTCCGCTGTCGCCGGGAGAGACGGTAGGCCGCCCGCATATCGCGGACGCTCTCGTCCGCCGCGGCGCGGTGCGCGACATGCAGGAGGCGTTCGAGCGCTATATCGGCGTCGGCGGGGCGGCTTACGTCAATCCGCCGCGCATCCGGCCTGGCGAGGCGGTGCGCTGGATTAAGGAAGCGGGAGGCGCCGCCGTGCTCGCTCATCCGGGCATCTACGGCAATGACGAGCTGGTCGCCCGGCTGCTGGATGAATCGCCATGGGACGGCATTGAAGCATGGCATTCGGATCATTCGGCCGCGGACGCGGAGCGGTATTTGCAGTTGGCGGAGCGGCACGGCCTGATCGCGACCGCCGGCTCGGACTTCCATGGCGCGCGGCAGGGGAAGGTGTTCCACGGCGCGCTGGGCGGCCGGCGCGTCGGGCTGGATACCGTCCGGCGCTTGCGGGAGCGAAGCGGGCGGGATTGACCCTTTCTTCGTTGCATCTTCTGCAGCAGGCAATCCTGCGAAAGTACAGTATTTTTCAAGGGGAACGGCCGATTTGGAGGAAAATCCTGCTAAAGTGCAGGAATCTCCGCCTATTGAGCCCTGACGCGTGGTTGAGACGGGGAAAAGATGCAGTTTTGCAGGAATCGTTCGCCGCGCATCTGCACTGTTTTGAAAAGATGTAATTTTGCAGGATTTCCGCCACCGCCGCCGCTTCTTTAACATGACTGTCCCGGACATGCTCCAAACTTGCTGCAGACTTGGCCCAGACATGCTCGGGATCGGCAGGATCATCGTCCCGGAAGGATCGTCTTCTCCCGAAAACGGAACCAAATGCGGAGCCGCAACGCAGACATGAACGAGAACAAACAAGACGCCTGGAATGAAGGAACCGAATGGTTCCATCTCCCAGGCGTCTTGCTTTGCTTGCTCAACCGCTCGTCTTGACCGAGACCGGAAGCTGTCCGACCCGATCCGCGTCCGGCGTAATGAACAGCGTCTTCTGCCGCTCGTAGATGACGAAGCCGGGCTTCGCCCCGTTCGGCTTGCGGACATGGCGGATGAGCGTATAGTCGACGGGGACGAGGCTGGAATGCTTGCCCTGGCTGAAATAGGCCGCCAACTGGGCCGCTTCCTCCAAGGTGGCGTCCCCGAACCGCTCGCTCCGGATGACGACATGCGAGCCGGGAATGTCCTTCGTGTGGAGCCAGGTGTCGTTCGGCTGGGCCAGCCGGTTGGTAACATACTCATTTTGCAAATTGTTTTTACCCACATAGATCGGTATGCCCTCGGAGGAGGTGTAGCAGTATACCGTTGGCCGCCCGTCTTTTTTCTTGCGCTTGCCCTTCCTTTCCCGAACGCGCAAATAGCCTTCCTGAACAAGCTCCTCCCGAATCTCCTGCGCATCCTGCAGATTGGCTCCCGCAAGCTGATGCAGCAGCATCTCGAAGTACCGGTTCTCTTCCTCCGCCGCGCGCATCTGCTCCTGCACGACGGCGATGCTGTTCTTCGCCTTGTTGTATTTCTTGAAAAAGCGCTGCGCGTTGTCGGAAGGCGAGAGCAGCGGGTCAAGCGGGATCGTGATCATGCCTCCCTCCTCATCATAGTAATTCGGAAGCTCGACCGAAGCGTCTCCCTTGCGAAGCATATGGAGCGAGGCGAACAGCAGCTCGCCCATCACCCGGTAGCGGTCCGCATCCTTCGCTTCCTCCAATGTCGCTTGAAGCTTCTCCAGTTTTTTCGCGTTTTTGTCATGCTCCTGTTGGAGGAAGCGGGCCAAGTCGCCTACGCGCTGCTTGATCATGTCCCGTTCGGCCTTGTCGCCATAGAAGGCCTCCATGCAGTCGCTCATCGACTCATATTCCGTGCGGGTCCCCTCAATATGCGTAAGCGGCAGCGCCGAGAAGTAGGATTTGCCGGCTTCATCCTCGACGAGCGTCGGCTCGTAACGATGGTCCCGCACCTGTTCCATGATGCGGGAGAAGGCTTCCCACAGCGCCGGACCATCAAGAAGCCTGTCCGCGTCCGCATCCGCTTCCGCCCGGCCCGCGCCGGCGCGGTACACCATCTCCTCCGCGAGCCGGGGGCTGATCCCGGAAAAGCGGCTCACGAGCCACTTGGAAGCCTGCTTGGCCGGGAGGCCATGGCTCGTCCCGGCTTCGCCCAACGCCGCGGGAGCTTGATCCGCGGCGGGCCCTCCAGCGGCGGCTTCCTCCCACCATGCGAGGAACTGCTCCGCGTCCGTCTCGAGCGGATCGGCCTTATGCTGCTCCGGCGGAGCCGTATAGGCGAAGCCCGGCATGACGATGCGGTAGCTGCTGATGGCCGGGGTCACATGGTGAATGCCGTCCACGATGGCGGCGGTCGCCGCATCAAGCAAAATAATATTACTGTGGCGTCCCGTCAGCTCCACGACGATCGTTTTGATTGCTTCATCCCCCAGCTCGTCCCGTTGGCGGACGCGGAAGTGCAGGATCCGCTCGCTGCCGATCTGCTCCACTTGCTCGATAATGCCGTTCTCGCAATATTTTCGCATGAGCATGCAGAACATGGGCGGCTCCGGCGGATTGGTGAAGCTCTCTTCGGTAAAATGCACCCGCGGGTAGGTGGGGTTCGCGGACAGCAGCAGCTTGCGGTTCCGTCCCGCTGTCCGGATATGAAGCACGATGTCATGTTCGGTCGGCTGATAAATTTTATGAATGCGCGCGCCGATGGTCTGCCGCAGTTCATGCGCCAGGGCGCGGGTAACGATTCCATCCAATGCCATATTGATTGCTCCTATCCTGCGGGGCCGGGGTCGGTCTCCCGCTCATTTGCCTTATCTCCCTATGATGCCATATTTTTGGACAAAACTTAAGAGTTCCGTGCTCACATTGGGATATTTTCTGACTCGTCCGAATAAAGTTACCCTGAAGACCGTTTCTTTGGACGAGTCGGATTGTCCCGCCAAAGAGGGCCATCTTACGGGAGGAAAGGGGAACGTACCAATGGATCAATTAAAATGGCACCAGTCAACGGCCGAAGACTTGCTGAACACGTTGGGGGTCCACGCCGATCAAGGCTTGACTGAGGAAGATGCGGCGGCGAGAAGGGAGCGATACGGATCCAACGAGTTGTCGGCAGGGCGGCGCGTTTCGCCGATAACGTTATTTTTGAATCAATTCAAAGATTTCATGGTGCTCATTTTGGCGGGGGCGACTCTCGTCTCGGGCATGCTCGGCGAATATTTGGACTCGATTACGATTATCGCGATTATTTTGCTGAACGGCGTGCTTGGATTCATTCAGGAGTTCCGGGCCGAGCGCTCGCTGACCGCCTTGAAGCAGCTATCCGCGCCGACGGCCAAAGTGATGCGCTCCGGCACGGTAAGCCACATTCCTGCCAATCAGCTCGTTCCCGGCGATATCGTTCTGCTGGAGAGCGGCGATCGCGTTCCGGCCGATATTCGCTGGGTGGAGACTAATAGCTGCTATGTCGAGGAATCGACCCTGACGGGCGAATCGGTTCCGGTCAGCAAGCATCATCATCGGATTCCGGAAGCGGATCTGCCCCTCGGAGATCAGAAAAATATTGGCTTCATGGGCACGATGGTGACGCGGGGGACCGGGAAAGGCGTCGTCATTCGCACGGGAATGGATACCGAGATGGGGAAGATCGCTCATCTGATCGAAAATACAGAAACGATGGATACGCCGCTGCAGCATCGGCTGGAGCAGCTTGGCAAGATACTCATTATCGTGGCGCTTATCCTCACCGTCATGGTCGTCGTTGCGGGCATCATGCACGGCCAGCCCGCCCTTGCCATGTTCCTGGCCGGGGTCAGTCTGGCGGTGGCCGCCATACCGGAAGGGCTGCCGGCCATCGTGACGATTGCGCTGTCGCTTGGAGTCCAGCGCATGATCAAGCGCAAGGCGATCGTGCGCAAGCTGCCTTCGGTGGAGACGCTGGGCTGCGCCTCCGTCATTTGCTCCGACAAGACCGGGACGCTGACGCAGAACAAAATGACGGTGACCCGGATGTGGCTTGGCGGACGTCTGCTGGAGGTGACCGGAGAAGGCTTCGAGCCGCACGGTCAAGTGTGCGAGAAGGGAAAGCCGATTGAGCTCAAGCATGATCAGGAGCTGCGCCGCTTCCTGCAGATTAGCGCGCTCTGCAACAATGCGAGCCTGACGGAAACGTACCCGGAGGAGATGCGTTCGGCGAGAGGGGGGCGCAAGGGGGACAAGGCGGCCGAACCGGAAGATCTCAAGGCCGTCTGGAACGTGACGGGCGATCCGACGGAAGGCGCGCTGCTCGTCCTCGCGGCCAAGCTGGGCATGACGCCGAGAGCGCTGCAAGGCATGTACGAACGGACGCAGGAGTACCCGTTCGATTCCGAGCGCAAGCGGATGTCGGTCGTCGTCACGCATCAGGGAGGACGCCACATCTTGACCAAAGGCGCGCCGGATGTGCTGCTGGACCGCTGCAAATATATGCTGTGGGATGGCAAGGTGGTGCCGTTCACGGGAACGCTGAGGCAGAAGGTGCTGGCGGAGAACGAGGCGATGGCGAAGCAGGCTTTGCGCGTGCTCGGCCTGGCGTACCGCGAGCTGAAGCCGCATGAGACAATTCATGATGAAGCGGAAGCCGAGTCCCAACTCGTGTTCGTCGGACTGGCCGGCATGATCGATCCGCCGCGCCGCGAAGTGCGCGAAGCGATCAGCTTGTGCCGCCGCGCCGGCATCAAGACCGTGATGATTACGGGAGATCATCAGACGACGGCGGAAGCGATCGCGAATCAGCTCGGCATCATTCCCCGGGGCGGCATGAGCGTGAACGGGGCTCAACTTGCCGGGATGGATGACGAAGCGCTGGACAAAGTCGTCGATAACGTCTATGTCTATGCCCGCGTGTCGCCGGAGCATAAACTGCGTATCGTCAAATCATTGCAGCGCCAAGGCCATGTCGTCGCGATGACAGGCGACGGAGTGAACGACGCGCCGGCAATCAAGGCCGCGGATATCGGCATCGCGATGGGCGTGGCCGGCACGGATGTGTCGAAGGAAGCTTCGTCGCTTATTCTGAGCGATGACAACTTCGCCACCATCGTCGCCGCCATTGAGGAAGGGCGCGGCATCTACGAGAACATCCGCAAGTTCATCCGCTATTTGCTTGCTTCCAATGTAGGCGAGATTTTGGTCATGTTCCTGGCGATGATGATGGGGCTGCCGCTGCCGCTCGTGCCGATTCAGATTTTGTGGGTCAATCTCGTGACCGACGGGCTGCCGGCGATGGCCCTCGGCGTCGATCAGCCGGAGAAGGATCTGATGGAGCATCGTCCGCGTTCAGCGAAGGAGAATATCTTCGCCCGCCGTCTCGGCTGGAAAATCATCAGCCGCGGCATTCTTATCGGCGTCTGTACGCTGATCGCGTTCTGGCTGACGCTGCAGGTCGATCCCGGCAGCGCCGCCCAGCTGACGAAGGCGCAGACGGTCGCCTTCTCCACTTTGGTGCTTGCCCAACTGATTCACGTCTTCGATTGCCGGAGCTCGCGGTCGATTTTCCATCGCAACCTGTTCCAGAATAAATATCTGGTGCTCGCCGTGATCTCCTCCTTGATTCTGCTGCTCGGGGTGCTGTATATCGAACCGCTTCAGCCGATATTCAAGACGGTTCCGCTCGGCTTCCGGGAATGGGCGATTACCTTCGTCATGGCCGGGATACCGACCTTCCTGCTCGGCATCGGCTCGGTGATGAGCGGCCAGAAGAAGAAGCCTTCCGGCGGCAGACCCGCTTATCCGAAGCGTCATGCGGCATAACCATAGTATTTTTATTCATTATGCGGTATGATGGTAGGAAATGGACCGGAGGACGCTGCGCGGCCGCCGTGCCGGCATCAGTCCGGGCGCATAAGCTGTGAACTGCACCGATGCACTGAAGACGCTCCCGTCGGAGCGTCTTTTATTTCAAGAAGCGCCGTTTCTTGATAAAATGGGGTAGATGACGCAGACATAGAAGATTGGGAGAAGGGTGGAGACGGGATGAAGGACTTGCGTCAAGTGCTGCAAGGGGAAATTATTGTCGGTGACGGGGCCATGGGCACCTATTTATATCAATTGGGCTACCCGGTAGGGATCTCCTATGAATCGCTCAACATCAGCGAGCCGGAACGGATCCGGGACATTCACCGTGAATACGTGAGCGCAGGCGCCCGGCTCCTGGAGACGAATACATTTACGGCGAACCGCGAGAAGCTGTCGAAGCATGGAATGGAGAAGCAGGTGAAGGCGATTAACCGGGCCGCGGCCCGGCTGGCGCGCGAGGCGGCGGGAGGCCAAGCCTATGTAGTAGGGGCGTTGGGGTCGATCCGTGCCGGCAAGCGGGAAAATATCGAGACGGATCAAGTCAAACGCGACTATACCGAGCAGCTGTCGGCCTTGCTGGAAGAGGGCGTCGACGGGATCATGTTCGAGACGTTCTACGATATGGAGGAAATGAAGCTGGCGGTTCAGATCGTGCGTGCCTTGGACGACCGCATTCCGATCATCTGCCAATTCGCGGTCGAGGAGTCGCATCGGACGAAGGACGGCCTTCGTCTGTTGGATGCGTTCCGCCTGCTGCGCGAAGAGGGCGCCGACATCGTCGGATTGAACTGCCGCATGGGGCCGAACGGTCTGATGCGGGCGATGGAGGATCTCACCGGTCGGCTGGCGCTGCCGATGTCGGCCTTCCCGAATGCCGGTCTGCCGGATTATGTGGACGGTAGGTACAACTTCGTGGCTACGGCCGACTATATGGCAGAGAGCGCCGTGCGCTTCGCCGAATTGGGCGCGCGCATTATCGGAGGCTGCTGCGGGACGACGCCCGAGCATATTCAGGCGATAGCGCTTGCCCTCGCTGACGTGGAGGCTCCGGCCCTTCCTGCGCTGGCCGAGGAGGAGGCGCAGGCCCAGGCCGTTCCGCCGCTCGAGATCGGAGAGCGCGGCGCCGGGCCGGTGCCCGGGCAGGGGACGGCGGCGCGCGGGCCGTCGCTTGTCGATACGGTCCGTGAACGCCATACCGTCATCGTGGAGCTGGATCCGCCGCGCGATCTGGACATCGCGAAGTTCATGCTGGGCGCGCAGGCGCTGAAGGACGCGGGGGCCGACGCGCTGACGCTGGCCGACAACTCGCTTGCCGTCACCCGGATGAGCAACATGGCGCTCGGTTATTTGGCGCTCGACAAGGTCGGCATCCGGCCGCTCATCCATATCGCCTGCCGGGATCGCAACCTGATCGGCACGCAGTCCCATATGATGGGCCTGGATGCGCTCGGCATCGATCATGTGCTCGCGGTAACCGGGGATCCGGCCCGGTTCGGCGATCTGCCGGATTCCAGCTCGGTCTATGATCTGACCTCCTTCGAGATTATCCGCATGATCAAGCAGTTGAATGCGGGACTCGCCTTCTCGGGCAAGGCGTTGAAGCAGCGCGCGAATTTTGTGGTCGGGGCTGCGTTCAACCCGAACGTCAAGCATCTGAACAAGGCGATCGAGCGCTTGGAGCGCAAAATCGAGGCCGGCGCGGACTATATTATGACGCAGCCGGTATATGACGCTTCCTTGATCGAGCGGATTGCGGAAGGGACGAAGCATTTGAATGTGCCGGTCTTCCTCGGCATCATGCCGCTGGCCAGCGGACGGAATGCGGAATACCTTCATAATGAAGTGCCGGGCATCCATCTCTCGGACGAGGTGCGGGAACGAATGAAGGGACTCGAGGGGGAGAGCGGGCGCCGGGAGGGCGTGGCCATCGCCAAGGAGCTGCTGGATGTGGCGATGAAGCATTTCAACGGAATCTACTTCATGACCCCGTTCATGTTCTACGAGATGACCGTCGAGCTGACGGAGCATGTGTGGCAAAAAGCGGAACGCCCGACCGACCCCTTGTATCGTTATACGTAATGAATTAAAATAGGATAATGGATGTGGTACCCATGGTATACAGCATGACCGGTTACGGCCAGTCCGTCCGAACCGTCGGCGGATACAAGATTACGATTGAAGCGAAGTCCGTTAACCATCGTTATTGCGAGATCATGCTGCGCATGCCGCGTGAATGGACAAGCTGCGAGGAGCCTTTGCGCCGACTCGTTCAGCAGTCCGTCAAGCGCGGGCGGGTAGACGTGTTTATTAACAGAGAGCGTGAAGGGGAAGCGAAGACGGCGGTAGCCATCAATGAGCAGACCGTGGAGGCCTATATGGAGGCCAGCCGGCTGCTTCGTGACCGATACGGCGTCTCCGGGGAGATGACCGTCAATGACTGGCTTCGCTTGCCAGATGTATTTACCATCCAGGAAGAGCAACCGCTGTCCGGAGAAGAGCTGCTTCGCGAGCTGGAATCCGGCCTGCTGGAGGCGATGGATGGTTTATGTCGGATGCGGGTCATGGAAGGCAACCACCTCGCCCAGGATATGAAGGAACGACTGGACCGCCTGGAGTCGTTGCATGCGGACATTTCCACACGGGCTCCGCTCGTCGTTGCCGAGTATCGCGCCAAGCTGCAACAGCGGATAGAGCAACTGCTGGATGCCGAGTCTTCCTTGGACGAATATAAGTTCGGCATGGAGGTAGCTCTGTTTGCGGATCGCTCCAACATCGATGAAGAATTGACGCGGCTACAGAGTCATTTCAACCAGTTCAGACAGCTGCTGGACAGCACGGAACCGATCGGAAGGAAGCTCGATTTTCTCATCCAGGAGATGAACCGGGAAGCGAACACCATCGGTTCCAAGGCGAACCATCTGGAGATTATCAACCATGTCGTAGACATGAAGGCAGAGTTGGAAAAGATTCGCGAACAAGCCGCGAACATGGAATAAATATGGAGCGTTCGAAAGTAGAGGGAGGACCTGTAATGGCCATTAAACTGATTAATATCGGTTTTGGTAACATCGTATCTGCCAACCGTATCATCTCAATCGTGAGCCCGGAATCGGCTCCTATCAAAAGAATCATCCAGGAAGCGCGCGATCGTCACATGCTGATTGACGCGACCTACGGCCGCCGCACCCGCGCGGTCATCATTACGGACAGCGACCATGTCATTTTGTCCGCGGTCCAGCCGGAGACGGTAGCGCATCGCTTATCAACAAAGGATGACGACAACGACGAATAAAATGGAGATGAACATGAAGAAAGGATTTTTGATTGTGCTATCCGGCCCTTCCGGCGTCGGCAAAGGCACGGTATGCAAATCTTTATTGAAGCGGCTGCCCGATCTAATTTATTCGGTGTCCGCCACAACGCGCCAGCCCCGCCAAGGGGAAGTCGATGGAGTGAACTATTTCTTCAAGTCGCGGGAAGAGTTTCTGGATATGATCGAGAATGACAAGCTGCTGGAGCATGCCGAATATGTGGGCAACTATTACGGCACCCCGCGCGACTTCGTGGAGCAGACACTGAACGAAGGGCAGGACATCATTCTGGAGATCGAGGTGCAGGGCGCGTTGAAGGTGAAGGAGAAGTTCCCGAACGGGATCTTCATCTTCCTGCTGCCTCCGTCCCTGGACGAGCTGGAGGATCGGATACGCGGCCGGGGCACCGAGAACGATACGGTCATCGATCACCGCATGACGGCGGCGGTCGAGGAAATGGCCATGATGGCGAATTACGATTACGCCGTCGTGAACGATGAGATCGACTTGGCGTGCAAACGTATAGAGAGCATTATTATAGCCGAACATTGTAAAATCAGGCCTAATCGGTAAGACGGCAGTCAGCGGGGCGCACTTTCCATAAAGTGTGCCTCGTCACGCGCTGCGCAGGATTCGAGGTTGAGTAAGAAGCGGTCCCGGCGGCAAGGGGCATCGGGACAAGCAGGAGAAGGAGTGCGGAACTATGCTATATCCATCCATTGACGAATTGATGAAAAAAGTCGACAGCAAATACTCGCTGGTCGTGGCGGCGGCCCGCCGGGCGCGCCAACTGCGCGACGGGGAACGGACCGAATTGCAGAATCCCAAATCATATAAGCAGGTCGGCGTGGCGCTGGAAGAGATCTACGGCGATCATATTACGGTCGAGCAGGGCAACGCGGTGTAACACCGATCCGCCTGCGGAATCGGTTCATAGACGGTGAGCGGACAGCCGAACCGGCTGAGAGACCGCCGCCCATTAATTGAGCAGGGAAGCAAATAACAACCGTCAGGTTGTTATTTTTTTCAAATGACGAGAATGCTCCCTATCCGGGAGGGCAGGCAGCCGCCGGGATGGAGGCTTGCGCGATAGAGGAGCGGAAAGGCGGGGGCGTATGCTGCAAGGAAAATCGATATTGCTCGGCGTCACGGGCGGCATTGCGGCTTACAAGGCTGCGGCGCTGTGCAGCAAGTTGAAGCAGGAGGGGGCCGAGGTGCATGTCATCATGACGGCATCGGCGACTCAGTTTATTTCGGAGCTGACGTTCCAGACATTGTCGCGTCAGCCGGTGTATACGGATACGTTCGACGAGCGGGACCCTTCGGCCGTCTCCCACATCGATCTGGCGGATCATGCGGATCTGGTGCTGGTGGCGCCGGCTACGGCGAACGTGATCGCCAAAATGGCGCACGGCCTGGCGGATGATATGCTGACGACGACGTTGCTCGCCACGACGGCGCCGGTCATGGTCGCTCCGGCCATGAATGTACATATGTATGTCCACCCGGCCGTCGTCCACAATATGGACATCTTGCGGTCGCGGGGCGTCCGGTTCATCGAGCCGGAAGAAGGTCTTCTCGCTTGCGGCTATACCGGCAAGGGAAGGCTGGCCGGGCCGGAGCATATCGTGGAATATGTGAAGCGGTGGTTCGCGGAAGGCGGCGGAGAGCCTGCCTTGCCGCCAGCCGGCGCGGCGGACCAAGGAAGCGCACGGCCGGGCTTGCTTCAAGGCAAGCGGGTGCTGGTCACGGCAGGCGGCACGATCGAGCGCATCGATCCGGTCCGCTACATTACGAACGATTCGTCCGGGAAAATGGGCTTCGCGGTCGCGGAAGCCGCCCGCGACATGGGGGCCTGCGTGACGCTTATCGCCGGGCAGACCCAGTCGGTTCCTCCGGAAGGCGTCGAACTGATTCGCGTCGAGACGGCGCTGGATATGCGGAATGCCGTCATGGCACGGTACGAGGATACGGACATTGTCGTGAAGACGGCGGCGGTGGCTGATTACCGGCCGGTGCATCGGGCCGCCCACAAGCTGAAGAAGACAGGCGAGCGGCTTGTCATCGAGCTGGAGCGGAATCCGGATATTTTGCAGGAGCTGGGCGAGAAGAAGAAAAATCAGCTTCTGATCGGGTTTGCCGCCGAGACCGAGCAACTGGAGCAGTACGCCTTGGACAAGCTGGCGCGCAAAAATCTCGATTATATTGTTGCGAACGATGTCTCTCGCACGGATGCGGGCTTCGGCTCCGATCGGAATGAAGTGCATATATATAGTAAAAATGGACTCGTCGAGCGCATCCCGCTGACGGCCAAGAGCGAGGTCGCCCGCCGGCTGCTGCAGATTGCCGCTCAGGCGATCGCCGCGGGGGGCGAACCGCCATCCATGCCTGACGAGGTGCAGTCGCTTGAGCCATAATGGAGCTGGGCGGATTCGGGACGAAGCGCCTGCGGGGGCCGTCGCCGCTCGTCCCGGCTTGACGATTGCGCGCGTCATTGTCGATGTGTCGGTCAAAGACACGGACCGGCCGTTCGACTATGCGGTTCCTCCTTCCATGGCGGAATGGATCGAAAAGGGCAGCCGCGTCGGCGTCCCGTTCGGCGGGCGGACGGTGCAAGGCTGCGTCATCGGATTATCCGACCGGACGGATGTGCCGCTCTCCCGGCTCAAGCCGATTCAGCAGCTCCTGGATGTCGTCCCGCCGCTCCCGGCCGATCTCGTCGATCTCGGAATGTGGATGAGCGACCGCTATGTATGCACGCTGACGGCCGCTCTGCAGGCGATGATTCCGGGAGCCATCAAGGGCAAGCGGGAGAAGGCGCTCTCGCTGGGCGACGATGCCCGCCTGTTCCTTCAAGGCGCCGATGGCGGAACGGATGAATTGGCGCTGCGCCCGGATCGTCTGCTGGACGACCCGCAGACGCGCAGCCTGCTTGCTTATGTGCAGCGCAACGAGCCGCTGCCGGCGCCGAAGCTGCTGCAGGCCTTTCCCCAGGCAGCGCGCCTCATTAAGGAAGCGCTCCAGCACGGCTGGCTGCAGGAGACGGAGCGGATCAAGGATCGCATCGGAGTCAAGCGGTTGAAGCGGGTAACGCTGACGGTCGATGATGTCGACGAGGCGGTTGTCCGGCTGGGCAACCGGGCCGGAAGACAGCAGGACACGCTGCGCCTCCTGCAGGAGTATGGCGGTGAACTGCCGCTCAAAAACTTGAACGCATCCGCGGTCAAGGCGCTGGAGGCAAAAGGTTATGTTGCCGTCGACGAGGTCGAGGTGCTTCGGGATCCGTACGCTCAACGCCGCTTCCGGCCATCGAAGCCGCTGCCGCTGACAGAAGAGCAGCAGCGCGTCTTCGAAGCGATCGCGCTCGCGGTGGACGGACAGGAGCATCAGACGTTCTTGCTGCACGGGGTAACCGGGAGCGGCAAGACAGAGGTCTATTTGCAGGCGATCGAGCGGTGCCTCGCTTCCGGACGCGAAGCGATCGTGCTCGTGCCGGAGATCTCGCTGACTCCGCAGATGGTCGAGCGCTTCAAGGGGAGATTCGGCTCCCGGGTAGCGGTCATGCATAGCCGTCTCTCCCAGGGCGAACGTTACGACGAGTGGCGCAAAATCCGAGAAGGCCGCGTGCAGGTAGCGATCGGGGCCCGCTCGGCGGTGTTTGCCCCTTTTCCCCGGATTGGCCTTATTATTATGGATGAAGAGCATGAGACATCCTACAAGCAGGAAGAGACGCCGAAATATCACGCCCGCGACGTCGCGATCGAACGGGCGCGCCGGCAGGGCGCCGTTGTCGTCCTCGGTTCGGCGACGCCTGCGATGGAGACGTATTACGCCTCCCGTCTGAACGGCTACGAGCAGATCCCCGGGGGGCTGGAGCCGCCCCCATGGAAGCTGACTCCGCTGGCGATGCCTTCGCGCGTCGGCGGCAGGCCGCTTCCTCCGGTCACGATCGTCGATATGAGGGAGCAGTTGAAGCTCGGCAACCGTTCCATGTTCAGCGCGCCGCTGGAGGCGGCGCTGGAGCAGCGGTTGGAGCGGCAGGAGCAGACCGTGCTGCTGTTGAACCGCAGGGGCTACTCGACGTTCGTCATGTGCCGCAGCTGCGGTTATGTGGCTCAGTGTCCGGAATGCGATATCTCGCTGACGTATCATATGAAAACGGGGCATATGCGCTGCCATTACTGCGGCCACGCGGAGCGGGCGCCGGAAGTATGCCCGTCCTGCGAGAGCGAGCATATCCGTTATTTCGGCACGGGCACCCAGCGGGTAGAGGAACAGCTCGCCCGCCGCTTCCCCGGCATTCGCGTCATCCGAATGGACGTGGACACGACCTCGGAGAAAGGGTCGCATGAGCGGCTGCTGCAGCAGTTCCGCGAACGGAAGGCCGACGTGCTGCTAGGCACGCAGATGGTGGCGAAGGGACTGGACTTTCCGCATGTCACGCTGGTTGGCGTTATTGCCGCCGATTCGGCGCTGCATATGCCGGACTTCCGTGCGGCCGAGAAGACGTTCCACCTGCTGACACAGGTCGCCGGCCGGGCCGGACGCCATGATCTGCCGGGGGAAGTCATCGTGCAGACCTACGCGCCGGAGCATTACTCCATTATCCATGCGTCGGGACATGATTACGGCGGCTTCGCTTCCGAAGAGCTGCGGCATCGGCGCAACCTGATGGTTCCGCCCTTCTGCCGTCTGGCGCTGCTGTCGATGTCGCATGAACAGCTGCCGCTGCTCGTGCGCGTGGCCGAGAATGCGGCTCAGCGGCTCAAGGAGCTGGCGGAGCGCCAGGGCTGGCTGCTTCCGCTGCATGAGCATGCGGACGCGATGGAGATTCTCGGTCCGGTCGCCTCTCCGATTCCGCGAATTAAGAACCGCTACCGCTTCCAGTGCATTATCAAATGCCGGGGAGACGTGAATCTGTCGGGTCTGCTGGCGGAAGCGATGCGCGAGTTCGATTCGATCGCCAAAGAACAGGACGTCCGGTTCAGCGTCGATATCGACCCGCAGATGATGATGTAACCGGCTGAATCGCATGGATCGGCCTGGAAGATCTGGCCGCTAACAGTTGCAGGGCATGCCGTGTATGCGCTGCGGATGAAGCCGGCTCGTTGGAGATGGAGCGATGGTTCCGCCGGCATGCGAGCGGCAGGTTGAGAGGGCGTTGAACGGACTTTCTAATATAGAAGGAATCATATAATGCGGGCTGCAGTTTTTGTTAGATAAATACAGACCCGCTTCATATCGAGCATTATAAGCGTGAAGCACGGCTTCCGTCAGAACGATGCCGACGAAGACAAATAAAGGATGGTGTGCCCTATGGCATTGCGAATTATTGTGCATGAACCGGATCCGGTTCTTCATCAGGTAGCTAAAGAGGTCACGAAGGTGACGCCGAATATCCACAAGCTGCTGAATGATATGGCGGACACGATGTACCACGCCGAGGGCGTCGGCCTGGCCGCGCCTCAGATCGGGATTTTGAAGCGAGTGATCGTCGTCGATGTCGGAGATGAGCACGGCTTGATCGAGATGATTAACCCCGTCATTCTCAAGGCGGAAGGGGAACAGCTCGGCCCGGAGGGATGCCTCAGCATTCCGGGGCTGAACGGCGATGTTCGCCGCCATCAGCATATTACGGTGCAAGGGCTTGATCGCCATGGCAATACGTTCACGTTGGAAGCGTCGGATTTCCTGGCCCGCGCGTTCCAGCATGAGATTGACCATTTGAACGGCATTTTGTTCACCGAGATTGCGGAGAGCGTGTATGAAGTTCCGCGCGAAGGCAGGAAGGCGGAATGACGAAGATCGTATTTATGGGGACGCCGGATTTTGCCGTCGCGTCCCTCCGTATGCTGATCCAGGAAGGGTATGAGATCGCGGCTGTGGTGACGCAGCCGGATCGTCCCGTCGGCCGCAAGCGGGTGCTGACTCCGACGCCGGTGAAGGCGGAAGCGCTGCAGCACGGCTTGACGGTGTGGCAGCCGGAAAAGCTTCGCACCTCGGATACGGTGGACGATATCCGCGCCCTGCAGCCCGATCTGATCGTGACGGCGGCCTACGGGCAGATCTTGCCGAAGGCGGTGCTCGATATTCCCCGGCTCGGCTGCATCAACGTGCATGGCTCGCTGCTCCCGAAGTACCGGGGCGGCGCGCCGATTCAGCGTTCGATTATGAACGGAGAGACGGTGACGGGCGTCACCATTATGTATATGGCGGAAGGCATGGATACCGGCGACATGATCAGCCGGGTCGAGGTTCCGATTGGCCCAGACGACAACGCGGGCACCATGTTCGCGAAGCTGAGCGAGGCTGGAGCGGATCTGCTCCGGCGCACGTTGCCGGATATTATTGCCGGCCGGGTCGAAGCGGTGCCGCAGCCTCATGACGAGGCGACCTACGCGCCGAATCTGAAGCGCGAGGACGAGCGAATCGACTGGACCCGCCCGGCGGAGCATATCGCCAATCAGGTGCGGGGTCTTGTGCCGTTTTCCGGGGCCTTCACCACCTGGAACGGCGAAGTATTCAAGGTGTGGTCATGCCGGCCGGAGCCCGCTGCGGCAGGAGGGGCCGAGGCTGCCCCGGGCACTGTCCTGATGGCCGGTGCGGACGGCCTTCGCGTCCAGACCGGACAAGGGGTTCTCAACCTGCTTGAAGTGCAGCCTGCAGGCAAGAAGGCCATGCCGGCCTCCGAGTTCCTTCGCGGCGGCAAAATGGAGCAAGGGACGGTGCTGTCGTGAACGGAGGAGAACGCCGTCCGCCCACGGATGACGGCACGCGATGTCGCGCTGGAGGTGCTCGTTCGGGTAGAAAAGGAAGGCTCCTACAGCAATCTGGAGCTGAACCGGGCGCTGAAGGTAGCGCAGTTGGAACGGGCGGATGCCGGGCTGGCGACAGAACTGGTGTATGGCACGATTCAGCGCCTCAACACGATCGACGGCGTCTTGGCGCGGAAGGTCCAGCGCGGCTTGGCGAAGCTGAAGCCCTGGGTCCGCAATCTGCTCCGGATGACTGCCTACCAGCTTCGCTATCTTGACCGCGTGCCTCCGCATGCGGCGGTGAACGAAGCGGTCGCGATCGCGAAGCGGCGCGGGCAGCAGGCGATGGGCGGCTTCGTGAACGGCGTTCTGCGCGCCATCATGCGCGAGCCGGAGCTGTGGGACGCTCCGCCTGCCGACGGCGCCGTCAGCCGCATCGCCTGGGAGCATTCGCATCCGGAGTGGCTCGTCGCCCGCTGGATCGCGGCCTACGGCGAAGCCGAGACGGCCGCCATGTGCGCGGCGAACAACCAGCCGCCCCATGGCAGCGCGCGGGTGAACCGGCTGCGTGGCACGCGCGAGGCGCTGCTGGGCGAGATGCGCGCGGACGGCTACCGGGCCGAAGCGTCCGCGCTCTCGCCCGACGGCATCGTAGCCGCCGGCGCCGGCAATCTGGCGCACAGCGCCTGGTATCGCGACGGCCGCCTGTCGGTACAGGACGAGAGCTCGATGCTCGTCGTCGAGGCGCTGCGGCCGGAACCGGGCATGCGCGTCCTCGACTGCTGCGCCGCGCCAGGCGGCAAATCGACCCATATCGCCGAACGGATGGGCGACAGGGGCGAAGTCACGGCGAACGACGTCCACGCCCACAAGGTGGCGCTTATCGAGGAGCAAGCCGCCCGGCTTGGCTTGACGTCCCTTCGTGTGTTGAACGTCGATGCGGCGGAGCTGGGACAAGCCCTGCCACCCGCATCGTTCGATGCCGTGTTGCTCGACGCGCCGTGCACCGGCTTCGGCGTCATTCGCCGCAAGCCGGACATCAAGTGGGCGAAGCGCGAGGAAGATGTCGCCGCAATCGCCGCTTTACAGGAGCGGCTGCTGGCGGAAGCGGCGCGGATGGTGCGCCCCGGCGGCCGGCTCGTCTATTCGACCTGCACGGTCGAGCCGGAGGAGAATGAGGACGCCGTTCGCCGCTTCCTGGAACGAACGCCGGGCTGGGCGCTGGATGCGTCGTGGACCCGTGCCCTGCCGCAGGACGTGCTGGACGCCGCGCTGCGGAGAAGCCCGGCCGGCATGCTGCAGGTGCTTCCGCAAGATGCCGGATCGGATGGCTTCTTTATTGCCTGTCTTCAACGGACGGACGGTCCGGAAGAAGCGGGCCCGGAACGAAACTGAGGCAATAAAGCAGACATATAGCCGCATCGACCATACGGTTGCCCCGTCTGGACGATGCGGTTTTTGGCGTTCCATTAGCACATTATCCCAAGCAATCAGGAGAGAGGAAGTATGCGGGTTCCTTTTGGGCAATATCCCAAGCGGTCAGGAAAGAGGAAGTATGTGTAGGTTCTTTTGGACGGTATCCCAAGTGGTCAGGAAAGAGGGAAGTATGCAGGTTCCTTTTGGGCAATATCCCAAGTGGTTAGGAAAGAGGGAAGAGTGCAGGTTCCTTTTGGGCAATATCCCAAGCGATCAGGAAATAGGCGCGCAAGTTCCTTTATACAGTCTTTTCTAATATCATGGATGCGTTTGACTGAGGACTTTTTTATATTCAATCTCATCAGCTTAGGTAGAATGGGCTCTTTGGTTTTTGAATGTATCATAGAAACGGCAATGGGTAGATTCCTAACGACAGGTAAATGGGAAAAGCTTGTTTCAGTGCACCTTGCGGGTTGATGTAGAACCTGAACAGTTGGGAGAACGAGCAAAAGAGCCGTCGAAGAGCAACCTGAACAGTTGGGAGAACGAGCAAAAGAGCCGTCGAAGAGCAACCTGAACAGTTGGGAGAACGAGCAAAAGAGCCGCCGAAGAGCAACCTGAACAGTTGGGAGAACGAGCAAAAGAGCCGTCGAAGAGCAACCTGAACAGTTGGGAGAACAAGCAAAAGAGCCGTCGAAGAGCTACCTGAACAGTTGGGATAACGAGCAAAAGAGCCGTCGAAGATCTACCTGATCGGGAGGGAGAACGAGCAAAAGAGCCGTCGAAGAGCTACCTGAACAGTTGGGAGAACGAGCAAAAGAGCCGTCGAAGAGCAACCTGAACAGTTGGGAGAACAAGCAAAAGAGCCGCCGAAGAGCAACCTGAACAGTCGGGATAACGAGCAAAAGAGCCGTCGAAGAGCAACCTGAACAGTCGGGAGAACGAGCAAAGAAGCCGTCGAAGAGCTACCTGAACAGTCGGGAGAACGAGCAAAAGAGCCGTCGAAGTCATACCTGAACAGTTCAGGGGTCACCCCTGAGCAGCAAATTTTTAATCGACGTTTCAGGGGGACATGCGCATATATGAGGGCGGGTTGGTTGTATACTCGGATTAGAGGCTGTTGACGGTGAGATGGTCTGCGGGGCTTTGGAAGCAGGGGGGCAGGCCGGAAGCCGGGAGGAGGGGGCGTCTGCGGAACCGGCAAGCCTAGGACGGAGGATGCGAATTTGGCTTGGCTTTTGGCAAGGGCGCCATTTGTGGTAAAATAGATCGACTGCATGACAAGTGATGAAGCGAAAGGTTGAACTATAACATGAAACCATTTATATACGACTATACGTTCGAGCAGCTTGAGCAATGGCTGAAGGAGCAGGGGGAGCCTGCTTTTCGGGCGGGGCAAATATTCGACTGGCTCTATGTGAAACGGGTGACCCGCTTCGAGGAGATGACGAATCTGTCCAAGGGGCTGCGCGGCAAGCTCGATGAGAGCTTCGATTTCGTGAACTTGAAGGTGATTACGCATATGAAGTCGCAGGACGGCACCGTCAAGTTTTTGTTCGGGCTGCATGACGACCATGCGATCGAGACGGTCATCATGAGGCATAGCTACGGGAACAGCATCTGCGTCACGACTCAGGTCGGCTGCCGCGTCGGCTGCACGTTCTGCGCCTCGACGCTGGGCGGGCTGAAGCGTAACCTGACGGCGGGCGAGATCGTTGCGCAAGTCGTCACGGCGCAGAAGATGCTCGACGAGACGAACGAGCGCATCAGCAGCATCGTCATTATGGGGACAGGCGAGCCATTCGAGAATTACGACGCGACGATGGCGTTCCTGAGGACGATGATTCATGAGAGAGGGCTGAATATCGGGCAGCGCCATATTACCGTGTCGACGAGCGGCATTGTGCCGAGCATTTACCGGTTCGCGGACGAGAACACGCAGATTAATCTCGCGATCTCGATCCATGCGCCGAACGACGCGCTGCGCTCGAAGCTGATGCCGGTGAACCGCCGCTATCCGTTCATCGAGGTGATGGAGGCGCTGAAGCACTATCAGGTGAAGACCGGGCGCAGAATTACGTTCGAGTACGCTCTCATCGGGGGCGTGAACGACAAGGTGGAGCATGCGGAGGAGCTGGCGGACGTGCTGAAGCGGATGGAAATGCTGGCCCACGTCAATCTGATTCCGGTCAACTATGTGCCGGAGCGGAATTATATCCGCACTCCGCGCAATGATATTTTCAAGTTCCATCGCACGCTGCTGGATCGGGGCATCAACTCGACTATCCGGCGGGAGCAGGGGCATGATATTGCCGCCGCTTGCGGCCAGCTGCGTGCCAAGCATTTGGAGTCCAATGCGAGGTGAGGAAGAATGAGAGCTGTGCATCGTTCCGATGTTGGACGCGTGCGGGCAGTCAATGAAGATCGGGCCTATGTATCCGAGCTGGCGAACGGCTATGATCTTGCCGTCGTCGCGGATGGCATGGGCGGACATCAGGCAGGCGATATCGCGAGCCGCTTAGCGGTAGAGACCGTGGTCTCCGAGCTGGCGGCCCTCCCGCGGCAGCTGGAGGAGCAGCAGTTGGCGGGAGCGTTGGCGGACGCGATTTTGCGCGCCAACCATACGATCTTCCATATTGCATCCCAGGATGAAAAGTACCACCACATGGGAACGACCATTGTGGCGGTGCTGTTTCCGTCTGGGCAGACAAGCGGATACATAGGCCATATCGGCGACAGCCGAGCCTATCGCATCGGCCGGCGGGGGATCGTTCAGTTGACGGAGGACCATACGCTCGTCAATGAACTGGTCAAGAGCGGCCAGATCGGCCCGGAGGAGGCGGAGCGCCATCCGCGGCGCAACGTGCTGGTGCGGGCGCTCGGCACCGATGAGCAGGTGAAGGTGGATATTATCCCGGTGGAGTACGGCGAAGAGGATACGCTGCTGCTGTGCAGCGACGGGTTGACCAGCATGGTGGATGAGGAGCATATCTGGAGCACGGTCATCGATCCGTCGCTCCCGTTGTCGGCGCGGGCAGACAGGCTGCTTAGCCAGGCGCTGGAGGCCGGCGGAGACGATAACGTGACGGTCGTCCTGCTGGAACACCCTGACGCCGGGAAGGAGGAGTGAGTAAGTGATAGGAACAACACTTGCCGGAAGGTATGAGATTACCGCCCGAATCGGCGGGGGCGGCATGGCTCTCGTCTATAAGGCATTGGATAATCTGTTGAACCGTTATGTGGCGGTCAAAGTGCTGCGCCAGCAGTTCGTGCATGACGAGGAGTTTATCCAGCGCTTTCGGCGAGAGGCCCAGTCCGCCGCTTCGCTGAGCCACCCGAACGTGGTCAGCATTTACGATGTCGGCCAAGAGGACGACTCGCATTATATTGTTATGGAATATGTGGAAGGGCATAATCTGAACGAGATTATACAGCAGCGTGCCCCGCTGCAGGTCGAGGAAGCGGTGCGGATCGCGTCCCAAATATGCGATGCGCTCGATCATGCCCATCAGAACCGGATTATTCATAGAGATATTAAGCCTCATAATATACTGATCGGCCGCAACGGCCGGGTGAAAGTAACCGACTTCGGCATCGCGCGGGCCGTCACGTCGTCGACCATTACCCAGACGGGATCGGTCGTCGGATCGGTGCATTACTTCTCGCCGGAGCATGCCAAAGGAATCTCGGCGGGAGAAAAGTCCGATCTGTATTCTCTCGGCATCGTGCTCTACCAGATGCTGACCGGGAGACTGCCGTTTTTGGGCGAAAGCCCGATCAGCGTCGCGCTCAAGCATTTGCAGGAGCCGTTCGAGGAGCCGCGGAAGGTGAATCCGCATATTCCGCAAAGCGTGGAAAATATTATTTTGAAGTCGATGCGCAAAAATCCGGCGGAGCGGTACCAGTCAGCCGCGGAAATGCTCCGCGACCTGGAGACCAGCCTGTCCCCGGAGCGGGCGCATGAAGCCAAGGTGATGTTCGCCCAGCGCAAAGTGTACGAGGACCCGGAAGAAACCCGCGTCATGCCGGCCATTCGGGCGCAGGAGCGGGAGGAGCGCCAGCCTGCGGACACGTATCCCGGAGCGGCGCCCGCACCTGCAGCGTCCCCTGTGGCGGCCGGCAGGGAACCGGCCAAGCCGGCGCAGAAGGGATGGGTGAAGCCGACGATCTGGATCGGGGCAACGCTGTTGTTCCTCGGCATCCTGATTGGCGTCGTCTTTTATGTGAAAAGTCTGCTTGTCGTCAATGATGTCGTCATGCCGAACGTCATCAAAATGACGGAGGAGGCGGCGAAGAGCGCCTTGGCCGAACGTAAAATCGTGGTCGAGGAGCCGATTGTGTACGAGCCGAAGGAAGGCTTCGAGAAGGGCGTTGTCTTCGATCAGAGCAAGCCGGAAGGCACGAAGGTCAAGGAAGGCTCGAGCGTCCGGCTGTATGTGAGCGAGGGATCGCCGTATATCGATATGCCGGATTATACCGGCCAGCCGTCCGAACTGGTCATTCAGCAGTTGACCGAGAGCGGATTCGACAGCTCCCGCATCACGAAGGAGCCGGTATTCGACGATGAAGCCGAGCCGGGAACGGTAGTCGGCACGACGCCGGCTGCCGGGGAGAAGGTTGATCCGCGCAATGCTTCGGTGAAGCTGTTGGTCAGCAAAGGCAAGGAAACATTCGGCATGCCGAATCTCGTCGGAGCGACGAAGGAGGAGGCGATCGCCAAGATTGAAGCGAGCGGGCTGAAGCTGGCCAAGGACGGCATTATCGAGGAGCCGAGTTATGAGCAGCCGGCTGGCCGCGTATTCAAGCAGCAGCCGTTCGAGCCGAACGATCCGGTCGCCAAGGGCTCGGAGGTCCGCATCTATGTCAGCTCGGGCTACCCGCCGGAGGCGCTGCGCTATACGTTCCCGCTGCCCGTGGCTCCCGTGGAGCACGGCAAGACAAGCACGATCCGCATCGTCTATACGGACGCAACCGGAGAGAATAAAGAATGGGGAACACAGAAAATCACATCAAGCCAAATCTTCAACGTAGAGCTCGTGCTCGCTCCGAACAAAGACGGGGTCGTACTATTGTATCGGGACGGTGAATTCCTGGATACGTACACGGTGAGCTATACCGATGCCAAGCAGGGCACGGTGCAGATACCGGTTATAGACGACCCCTCGGCCAGGCAAGGGCAAGAAGTCGAAGGAGAAATTCAAGGACAGAGCGAAGGAGAAGGGGAAGGGCAAGAAGATGGGGGAGGAATAGCCCCGGGCGAGTGAGTGTCGCAAGCCTTTTTCCAAGATGAGATCGGCCGTCCTTCCATCGCGCGTCTGAGATCGAGATGTGCCGGTGGAAGGGCCCCTACAACTTCGAATTACATGGAGGGAATCGATATGTTCGTGGTAGATAAGCATGCCTAAAGGCCTTATCGTCAAGGCGTTGAGCGGATATTATTATGTGGAGGAAGAGGGAAAGCGCGGCGGAGGGACGGCGCAGTGCCGGGCGCGCGGCATTTTTAAGAAAAAGGGCGTGTCTCCGCTGGTGGGCGACCGCGTCGTCTACTACTTCACCGAGAACGGAGAGGGCGTCGTCGACGAGATCGAGCCGCGGGAGAGCGAGCTGATTCGGCCGCCCATCGCCAATGTATCGCTGGCGGCACTCGTGTTCTCGGTGACGGAGCCGGAGCTGAACATGCAGCTGCTGGACAAGTTCCTCGTCCATATCGAGCATGCAGAGGTGGAGGCGGTCATCCTGCTGACGAAGTGGGATCTGCTCGATCGGCTTCCGGAGGAGGAGTCGGCTCGTCTGCGCCGGCGGATGGAAGAGTTGATCGCCTTGTACCGGCGCATCGGATACGAAGTCATCGCCACGAGCGCCAAGGGCGGATTCGGCTATCAAGGCGTGGCAGACCGGTTAGCCGATCAGATCAGCGTCTTCGCGGGCCAGTCCGGCGTCGGCAAGTCCTCTCTTTTGAACGCGATGCTCCCTGGGGTGTCATTGGAGACGAACCAGATCAGCCAGCGGCTGGGCCGGGGCAAGCATACGACGCGCCACGTCGAGCTGCTGCCGCTCCCGCAGGGCGGATATATTGCCGATACGCCGGGATTCAGCCAGCTTGATTTCCTTGAGCTCGGGGTGGATCAGCTCGGCTGGTGCTTCCGTGAATTCCGAAGCTATGCGGGCGACTGCAAGTTCCGGGGCTGCACTCATATTCACGAACCGGGCTGCCGGGTGAAGGAGGCGGTTCAGGAAGGGTTGATCGCCGATTCGCGCTATGAACATTACCTGTTATTTTTCGACGAAATGAAAGACAAACGACGGAGGTACTGACATGACAGCACTGCAAACGATTCGTATCGCCCCTTCTATCTTATCGGCCGACTTCGCCAAGCTGGGCGAAGAGGTTCGGAATGTGGAGCAGGGAGGCGCCGACTGGATTCACGTGGACGCGATGGACGGCCGCTTCGTGCCGAATCTGACGCTCGGGCCGAACATTGTGCAAGCGATCCGCCCGCATACGGCGCTGCCGCTGGACGTGCATTTGATGATTGTCGAGCCGGAAAAGTATATCGATGCGTTCGCCGCCGCCGGCGCGGATATCATTACGGTGCACGCGGAAGCATGCCCTCATCTTCATCGGGTCGTCCATCAGATCAAGGAGGCCGGCGCCCGGGCGGGCGTGGCGATTAATCCGGGAACGCCCCTGACGGCGATCGAAGAGGTGCTGGCGGATGTTGATCTGGTCCTTATCATGACGGTGAATCCGGGCTTCGGCGGACAGAAGTTCATCGCTTCGATGACGGACAAAATTCGCCGGCTTCGCCAACGGCTGGACGAGCTGGGCCGGGCAGAGACTCATATCGAAGTCGACGGCGGGATTACAGCCGAGACGGCGCCATTGGTCGCTGCGGCGGGAGCGGACGTCCTCGTGGCAGGCAGCGCGGTCTACGGAGCGGCCAGCCGGGAAGCGGCCATTCGGTCCATCCGCGGATCCGCGGAGCGAGCGCGGGCATGACAGGAACGGAGGGGCCGGAAAAGGGGAGGCCTATATGGAGAACGGCGCTGACGCTGGCATCGTACAGCTTTTTGTGCGGGACGCTGGTCGGATTTTACGCTTTTTTGAATTTCCCGTTAAATATCATTTGCTCCCTCGGCGCGATTTTGCTTGGAATTCGCTTTTTCAAGCGGAATCCGACAAAGGGGATGCGCATCGGCTTGATCCTGTTGTCGATTTTGTTCTATTTTATCTTTGTCTTCATGATGTCCGTATATTTATACATGCAGCAGATGCCGGCGCCCGCCGCATAAATGGGCGCGAATCGGGCTTGTCGCCCGTGCATAGATGAATGGCCTGCGGCATATGATGGTTACATGAGCACAGATCTCTCATGTAACCTTTTTTATGTTGCAAGAGACTAGCGGGGTAGGATGAGAATGACGAGGAGGGTGGAAGATGAAGTTTTATACGTTTAAGCTGCCGAAGTTTTTGGGAGGTTTCGTCAAGGCGATTTTAAATACGTTTCAAAAAAGCTGACGTTCCAGGCGGCATTGAAGCTGAGTCGGTATCCATCCATCCGATCCGCGAGCGCATGTGCGGGAGCGGGGCAACAGGCAGTAATGGTGATGAGCTCCGGACGGCTGTCCGGCAAGCATGGGGGCAGCGGGCCAGCCGCATTTGGATGAGGATGCCCGTTCGGCGGAGAATTGCCGAGGTGCCATCCGCCGCACACCATGCCGGACAAGAACCATCCCTAACCAGCCGCCGGCGGTGCCGCGCTGGAATGACAGCGCCGGGGCCGCGATTCCCCAAGGCAAGCCGAGGCCGTTGAGATACAAGCCTGTCCGAGGTCTTTCGGAGCGAAAGAGCGCGAATGAACTGGCGATCAAAAAAAGCACCTGATTGCGCTTCAGGTGCTCTTTCTATATGGAGGCCGGGATTAGACGCGAGTCACTTTACCTGCCTTCAATGCACGCGTGCTCACGTATACGCGTTTCGGTTTGCCGTCAACCAAGATGCGAACCTTTTGTACGTTTACGCCCCAAGAGCGGCGAGATTTGTTGTTCGCGTGCGATCTGTGATTACCCGAGCCTGGTTTTTTCCCCGTTACATAACATTTGCGAGCCATGCCTTACACCTCCTTATCCCAAAGCACCCTTCATACGTTAAATACCTAAATATGATATCATATTTTAAAATCCGTAGTCAACCGAATCAAAAACTTTGTTTATTTCTCTTTTCTATTATAGTACAATGTTGATTAGTCCATAATACTCAAAAAAAGGAGTGGAGTGAACCATGGCCATCCAACTCGATATGGAATTCGGCAAGGTGAACATTTCGGAAGAAGTCGTGGCGGTGATTGCCGGTTCCGCGGCTATGGAATGTTATGGACTCGTTGGAATGGCATCGCGCAAGCAACTGAAGGACGGCATTGCAGAGTTGCTCGGACGCGGGAATTTGTCGCGTGGTGTCGAAGTGCGCCAACAATCCGATAGTCTACATATCGATTTATATATTATTGTGAGTTACGGAACCAAAATCTCCGAGGTGGCGCACAACATCCAAGCCAAGGTGAAGTATGTACTCGAACACGACATCGGTCTCGCGGTGGACCAAGTGAACATCTTTGTACAGGACGTACGCGTACTAAGCTAGGAAGGGGAATATTCGTTGAACAAGCGTTCTTTAAATGGAGCACAATTTGCCAGTATGGTGCTGGGCGGGGCCGATTCGCTCAATCGCCATGCCGAACACGTCAATACGTTGAACGTCTTTCCAGTCCCGGATGGAGATACGGGGACGAACATGAATTTGACGATGACTGCGGGCATTACCGAAATGAAAGCGAAGCCGTCCACGTCTATCGCCAAAACGGCGGAGGTGCTGTCCAAAGGGCTGCTTATGGGCGCCCGGGGGAACTCGGGAGTGATTCTGTCCCAATTGTTCCGGGGGTTCAGCCGGGCCGTAGCCGGCCTTGACGAAGTGAACGCATTCCAATTCGCCCACGCGCTGCAAGGCGGCGTGGACACTGCCTATAAAGCTGTGGTCAAGCCCGTGGAAGGCACCATTCTGACCGTCGCGAGAGAAGCGGCGAAGCATGCCGTCTATATTGCGCGCCGGACGCCGGACTTGGTTGAGTTCATGCGGGAAGTGACGAACAAAGCCAAGGAAGCGCTGGCCAAGACGCCGGACATGCTGCCCGTGCTCAAGCAAGTCGGAGTCGTCGACTCTGGCGGACAAGGCTTGGTCTATATTTATGAAGGATTTCTGGCGGTGCTGGAAGCAGGGGCGGAAGGTGCCGCCGAAGCCGTCATATCGGTCCCGGTCGAGAAGGCGGCCGCGGCGCCAAAGCCTGCCCAAGCCAAGCTGCACACGGAAGACATCGAGTTTTTATATGATATGGAATTCTTTATCGATCGTACCCGCAATCGCGCTGCAGCCATGCCGTTTCATGAAGATATATTTAGGAAAGCGCTTGCAAAAAATGGGGATTCCATTATCGTCATCGCAGACGACGATATTATCAAAGTCCATGTTCATTCCCGCAAGCCGGGCGAAGTGCTTGATCTGGCGATGCAGTACGGGGAATTGATCCAGATCCATATATTGAACATGCGCGAGCAGCATCGCGATATTTTGCAGGGGGAGCATGGAGAGGTGTCCGCGATGCCGGAGCTGTTCGCGGAGATGCCGCTTGCGGATATCCCCACGGAGAGCGTTCCGATTGAGCCGCCTGCGGACGAGATTGCTGCTTACGGCTTTATCGCCGTGGCGATGGGGCAGGGCATCCACGACATTTTCACCAGTCTCGGGGTGGACATTGTCCTGTCCGGCGGACAGACGATGAATCCGAGCACGCAGGATTTCATCGATGCCATCGGCAAGATTACGGCGCAGCACATCTTCATCCTGCCGAACAATTCGAATATTGTGATGGCGGCGAAGCAGGCTGCGGAATTCGTGGACCGCGATGTGACGGTCATCGAGACGAAGACGATACCGCAAGGCATTGCGGCGGCCTTCGCCTTCCAGGAGGACGAGGACCTGGAGGTGAACCGGGCGGCGATGCAGGATGCGGTCAGCCATATTGTGTCTGGACAAGTCACCTACGCCGTGCGCGATACGACGCTGGACGGGCTGGAAATTAAGGCGGGCCACTATATGGGCATCGCGAACGGCAAGATTGTCGTCACGACGGAATCGATGAGCGACACGCTGCAGCAATTGCTCGCGAAGATGCTGGAGGGCGGCGGCGAGGTGATTACGCTCCTCACCGGCGAAGAGGCGAAGACGGAAGATACGGAAGCGCTGGCGGAGTGGCTGAACGAGCATTATCCGGATGCGGAAGTGGAAGTTCACGAGGGCGGACAGCCTATTTATGCATATCTTATCTCTGTAGAGTAGCGAAGGAGGGATGTTAATGGCATCTATCCGTATCGTCACGGATAGCACGGCGGATATTCCGCAGGAATTACGCGAACGCTACCGCATTGAGATGATTCCGCTCAAGGTGCATTTCGGGAACGATATGTACCAGGATGCGGTGACGATCAGTGCGGAGCGGTTCTATCAACTGCTTGTTGAAGCGAAGCGGCTGCCTACGACGTCCCAACCTTCTCCGATCGAGTTCCTGGAGGTGTTCAAGCGGTTGAATGCCGAGCCGGACACGCAGATCATTTCGATTCATCTGTCGGCCGCATTCAGCGGAACATATCAATCCGCCGTGCTCGCGAAGAACATGATGGAAGAAGAGGCCGACATCACGATTGTCGATTCGAAGTCGGCATCCTACGGCTTCGGGCTCATCGTGGTGGAAGCCGCCAAGATGGCGGAGGCCGGCCGCTCGAAAGAAGAAATTTTGGCCATGATTGAACGATATCAGCGGGAACGCAAGCTTTTTTTCTTGGTTGATACATTGGAATATTTGCAAAAGGGCGGCCGCATCGGCAAAGCAGCGGCTTTGTTCGGCACACTGCTCAATATTAAACCGATTCTCTCTATCGATGATGAGGGGGAAGTGTATGCGGTGGAAAAGGTGCGCGGACATAAGAAAGCGGTGGCCCGCATCCTGGAGATGCTGAAGCAGGAATTCGAGGGAAGACCGGTGCATACGGTCATGGGATATACGAGCAATCCGTCGGCGGCGGATGACTTGGCGGCAGCGATTCAGAATACAATGGATGTTCGATCCATGGACTACACGATCGTGGGCTCCGTTATTGGTACCCACGTCGGGACCGGCGTCGCCGCCGTCTTCATGTGGCCTGCGGACGAAGCATCGTCCTGACAGGACACGGACGTTACCGGCCATGATTCCATTGAGTCAATGTCCCGTAACCATGGTCAAAGGCGTGAGCGCGTTGAAACAAACCGAGCTTCACGCCTTTGGCATTTCTACCGTTGCCGATTTGCTCGATTATTTCCCTTTCCGCTATGAAGATTTTCATCTCCGCCGCCTGAACGAGGTGAAGGATGGCGACAAAGTTACGGTCGAAGGACGCATTATGAGCCAGCCGGTCCTGCAGCGGTACGGCCGCAAGTCCAGACTGACCTGCCGTGTGCTGGTGGAGGAATGGCTGATTACGGCCACCTGGTTCAACCGCCCGTATCTGCGAGAGCAGCTGGAGCAGGGGCGGGATATTGTGCTGACCGGCAAGTGGGATCAGCGCCGGATGCAGCTGACGGTGTCGACATCGGAATTCCCCGACAAGGGGACGAGCCGGATTGGCACGTTGCAGCCGGTCTACTCGGTCGGGGGCAAGATTACGCAGGCCTGGATGCGCAAGACGATTGCCCAGGCGCTGCAGCAGTTCGGCGAAGCGATCATGGAGCCGCTGCCGCCGGAGATGCTCCGGCGCTATCAGCTTCTGCCGCGCAAGCAAGCGGTGCGGGCGATGCATCTGCCGCAGGATGTCGAAGAAGGCAAGCAGGCGCGGCGGCGGCTCGTCTATGAGGAGCTGCTGCTGTTCCAGTTGAAGCTGCATGCCTTCCGCGCCCTTACCCGCCAGCGTTCCGACGGCGTCGCGTTCGAGGTCGACAATGCGACGGTGCGCCAATTTACCCGCAGCCTGCCGTTCGAGCTGACGGACGGGCAGAAGCAGGCGATTACCGAGATTTTGCATGATATGCGCCAGCCGGCCTGCATGAACCGGCTGCTGCAGGGCGATGTCGGATCCGGCAAGACGGTCGTAGCCGCGACCGCTTTGTACGCCGCGGTCCGGGCGGGGTACCAGGGGGCGTTGATGGTCCCGACGGAAATTTTGGCGGAGCAGCATATGCGATCGCTGTCGAAGCTGTTCGAGCCGCACGGCATTGAGGTCGGCCTGCTGACCGGCAGCCTGACCGAGCGGAAGCGCCGCGATGTGCTTGCCGCGCTGCAGATGGGGATGATCGACATCCTCGTCGGGACGCATGCGCTGATTCAGGAGGATGTCCATTACCGGAAGCTCGGTCTCGTCATCACCGACGAGCAGCATCGCTTCGGCGTCAATCAGCGCAGCATTCTGCGCCGGAAGGGCTGGAATCCGGATGTGCTGACGATGACGGCCACCCCGATTCCGCGAACGCTGGCGATTACGGTCTTCGGCGATCTTGATGTGTCGTCGATTCGCGAACGTCCGGCGGGCCGCAAGCCGATCAAGACCTATTGGGTCAAGCACGACATGCTCGATCGGGTGCTGGGCTTCATTCGCCGGGAAGCGGAAGCCGGGCATCAGGCTTATATCATCTGTCCGTTGATCGAGGAATCGGACAAGCTGGATGTGCAGAACGCCATCGACGTGCATGTGCAGATGCAGCAGGCCTTCCCCGATCTGCCTGTCGGGCTGCTGCACGGAAGGATGACGCCGGCCGAGAAAGATGAGGCGATGCGCTCCTTCAGCGCGGGAGAGACGAAGGTGCTCGTCTCGACGACGGTCATCGAGGTCGGCGTGGACGTGCCGAATGCGACGCTCATGATCGTGATGGATGCGGAGCGGTTCGGGCTGTCGCAGCTTCATCAGCTGCGGGGCCGGGTCGGCCGGGGCGGGCATCAGTCGTATTGCGTCCTCATCGCCGATCCGAAGTCGGAGGTCGGCCAGGAGCGGATGCGCATCATGACCGAGACCGAGGACGGCTTCGAGCTGTCGCAGCGCGATCTGGAGCTGCGGGGTCCGGGGGATTTTTTCGGAACGAAGCAGAGCGGATTGCCGGAGTTCAAGCTGGCCGATATGACGAACGACTACGCGGTGCTGGAGCAGGCGCGCGATGATGCGGCCGCGCTGATCCGGTCGGAGACGTTCTGGACGTCGCCGGATTACGGCGGTCTGCGCGAGGTGCTGCAGCGCGAGCAGCTGCTCCAGGGGGAGCGGATGGACTAGCCCCGAGCCGTGCGCGGGCGGCCGGACGGATGGCATTCCGGCGGCTTCGGCAATTCGGGCGGATAGCAGACAAGCGTTCGGACATATATTGGAACAGAGTGTCATCAGAGCTCGCTGCGATGAGCTCTGGCCAACTTGTGTTCCGGAGGTGTGCCGACGAAAATGAGCTATACGAAATACGGGATCAGCCCGCAGCTCGTTGAACGAATCAAACTGAAGATGAAGCAGCCGGCTTTGAAGGAGCGGGTCAAGCAGATTGTGGACGGCGTGACGAAGGCGGATCTCCAGAATCGCCAGACGGTCCGCCGGCTGCTGCGCAAAATAGCGAGCGCGCTGAACGAGAACATCAGCGCCCAGCAGGAGGAAGCGATCGTGCACTTCGTGCTGGCGCAGAAGATTGACCCGAACAATACGTTCCATCTCCTGAAGCTGTGGGGGATGTTCCGCTAAGGCACAGGAGGCTGTCGCATCAAAGCCCGGTTCTATAGGACCGGGCTTCTGTCTTGTGAGGGGACCTGTCGTCGCAAGGACTGGATTCGGCCCCGCATCTGGCTTCGACAGGATGCGCGGTTGCCTCACAGGATGATATAAGACAAAATCCCCCCCTAACTCCGAACAAAAGAACGAAGCGGCCGCGCGCCCGCACATCTCGCCCCCCAAATCCGCACAGCCCGGCGCCGTCTTGCCCGGCCGGACCCGATATAATAGAAGAGAAGAGGGAAGAAGCAGAGCGCCTCTATTTGTGAAAGCGTTTGCTTGGGAAGGGATGGCAAGACAGAAGGGGGGTATAAAAATGAAGCTTGCATTTGATATACGTACCGTGCCGTTCAGCCGTTACGGATCCTTTTTGGCGGTCTCTTGGCTGCCGGCTCGTCCGGGACAAGAGGAAGGCGTCTATATCCGCACCGTGCGCGGCGGGGATACGACCGTGGGAGCGGCATTCCGCATCGAGCTGGTGCGGGACGGGGAGAGCCTGGCCTTCACGTCCCGCGCGACGCCGGGATTGCTGGAGCTGGAGAGCGGGGACGGCGGCCGGGCGGAGCTGTGCATCGATGCGTCCGATCGGATTCGTCTGCGCGCGCGGCATTTCGGCGTGCGCCTGACCTTGGCGGGAGGAGACTACGACTATGCGATGGCGCGGCCGGAGGAACGCTGGGAGGTCAATGATTTCCGCAACGAGGTGCGCTTCATGCTGACGCCGCTGCAGGGAACGCTCTCGATGGATGCGCCCTGGCGCAGAACCCGCTGCGAGTATATCGCGGCTGCCATGGAGCCGGACGGCACGGAGACGGCCGAGCTGCTCATTCAGGAGTACCGGACGGTATGGGAGAAGCCGGCCGCGCTTCCGCCGTTCGCCGACAGCGCCGCGCGCACGGAGGCGGAGTTCGCCGCTTGGCTCGGCAAGACGCCGGCGGTCCCGTCCGCCTATGAGGACGGCCGTCTGCTGGCCGCTTATATTACCTGGTCCTGCGTCGTTCCGGCGGACGGGTATTTGCCGCGGCCGGCGATGTATATGTCCAAGAACTGGATGACCAACATCTGGAGCTGGGATCATTGCTTCAATGCGATGGCGCTCATTCGCGAGCAGCCGGTCTTGGCGTGGGATCAGTTCATGATCTTCTTCGACCGCCAGGACCAGAGCGGGGCGCTGCCGGATTTCATGAACGACAAATACGCCCTCTGGAACTGCTGCAAGCCGCCGATCCACGGCTGGACGCTGAGCTGGATGATGGAGCGGAGCGAGTGGATCGGCTCCGAGCAGCTCCAGGAGGTGTACGGGCCGCTCTCCCGGTGGACCGAGTGGTGGTTCCGGTATGGCGACGATGACGGAGACGGCATGCCGCAATACAGCCACGGCAATGACAGCGGCTGGGACAACAGCACGATCTTCCACGAGCCGGGCGCCGTGGAGAGCCCCGATCTCGGGGCCTATCTCGTGCTGCAATGCGATGCGCTGGCCGAGATCGCCCGCCGGTTGGAGCGGCCGGAGGAGGCGGCGGCCTGGAGGGGCCGGGCGGATGGCACGCTGGAGCGGATGCTGGCGCATTGCTGGCGCGACGGGCGCATGACGGCCGTCCGCATAGGCACGCATGAGCCGGTCGGCGAGGACAGCCTGATCGCGTGCCTGCCGCTCGTGCTCGGGCGCCGGCTGCCGCAGGAAATCCGAGGGGCGCTCGTGCAGGCGCTGGCGGATGAGCGGCGCTTCTTCACGCCGCACGGCTTCGCGACGGAGAGCATCGGAAGCCCGGCCTATGAGCCGGACGGCTATTGGCGCGGCCCGATCTGGGCTCCGGTCATGATGCTGCTCGTCGACGGCTTGGCTCGCTGCGGCGAGGCAGAGCTGGCCGCCGAGGCGGCGCGCCGCTTCTGCGATATGGCCGCCCGCAGCGGCATGGCGGAGAACTTCGGTGCGCTGACGGGGGAAGGGCTACGCGACCGGGCCTTTACGTGGACATCGAGCGTCTTCCTCATGCTGGCCCATGAATATGCGCGGCCGCGCAGCGAATAGGGGAAGAGGCCGCCCCCTTCCAGGCGAAGGGGGGCGGCCAAGGCAGCAGGTCCGGCGCGGCGGGATCCGGCTCTTCCGTCCCTGAGACAAAGGATTCGATAAGCTTGATTGGGAAGGACACACGCCTTTTGCACCAGGAAAATCGTGTGTCTTTTTCTCTTGTCCTTTCCTTGATATAGTTAGGACACACATTACAACATCGCCGCGACACCGCAGAAGGAGGATTGCCTATGGCCCGTATCCCGTTCCTGTCCCGCATCCCTTGGCCGCGGCGCAATCTGCGCGTCAAGCTGGTCGGGCTGTTCCTTGGGGCGGCCGTCTTGCCGCTGTTCACGCTTGGTCTGTTGTCCTATTTCAAGTCGTCCGAGCTGCTGCAGGAGCAATTCGGGCGCTACGGCTCGAACTCGGTGACCCAGCTTCAGCATCAGTTGGATACCGAGCTGAACCATCTGCAGCTGATGGCCGGCTACATTCAGTCCTATCTGCTGAACCCGGCCAGACGCGTGCTGTATACCGAGATTCCGTCGACTTACGGGGAGCTGAAGGATCAATATGAGCTGGAAGATATGCTGAATGCGCTCAGGACCGTGAAGGATAAGGGCATTTTCATCGTGACCGAATCCGGTTATTTTTATGGCGAGAACAGCATCGATACGAGCCTGCTGTTCGCGGAGCCGTGGTGGCAGGCCATGCCGCCCGACTACAACGGCGAGTACTGGCCCGGCTTGTACACGCCCCGCCATTACAAGAAGGCGGACAAGGAGAACAGGGTGCTTGGCCTGGTCGTTCCGATCCGGAACCAGAGCGGGCCGCTGCGGAACGGGCGCATCCTGCTGGAAATGAAAGCGGATAACTTGTTCGCGCTGTTCGCTTCCTTCGAAAAGGATACGCATGCCATGCTGACGATTACGGACGGCGCGGGACGGACGATCTACCGCACGGCGGGGGCGGATGCCGCCAAGCCGGATGATATGATATGGAAGACGAAGCTGGCTTCGAACGACTGGACGATCGAAGCCCGGATGCCGCATGGCCTGTTCTATCAGTCGACGGACGTGATCCGGTCCTATACGGCGATCGGGTTCGTGCTGTCGGTGCTGCTGGCCCTGCTGCTCGGTTATTTGTTCTCCTCGACCGTCACGAAGCGAATCAAGCGGCTGAAGGAGTCGATGCTGCTGGCCGGCAGCGGCAAGTTCGGCACGCGCCTGCCCGTGCGCGGCGAGGACGAGCTGAGCGTGCTGGCCCACAGCTTCAACCGGATGGCCGGACAGCTTGAAGAGCTGGTCGTACAGATTACGGTCAAGGAGAAGCTGAAAAAGGAAGCAGAGCTGCGGGCGTTTCATTATCAGATCCATCCGCATCTGCTGTTCAACACCTTGAATTCGATTCAATGGAAGGCCCGGCTGCAGGGCAATGAGGAGATTCGCCGCATGCTCTATCATCTGACGATGGTGCTGGAGGGGGGGCTCGATATCGCCCAGGAGCTGGTCGCGGTGCGGCGGGAGCTGACCGTCATCGATCATTTCCTGGAAATCCAGCGTCTTCGCTATGAGCATGAGTTCCGTTATGAGACGGATCTCAATGAGTCCCTGCTTGAGTATGCGATGCCGCGCATGACGCTGCAGCCGCTGTTCGAAAATATTTTTTTCCACGCGTTCGAGGACGGGCGGGGAGTCATTCGCTTGACGATCGCCGAGCAAGGGGACGATCTCGTGCTGACGCTGTCTGACAACGGCAAGGGCATGAGCGACGAGCGCAGGCTGGCTCTGCTGGGCGAAGCGCCGGATCGGCGGAAGAAGCGGGGCATTGGCGTCTACAACGTCGATCGCAAGTTCAAGCTGCATTTTGGCCCGCAATACGGATTAACGGTGCACTCGGAGCCTGGGCGCGGAACCGATAAGGTACTGCGCTGGCCGAAACGACAGGAGGAGAAGCTTCATGGAACAGATGATGCCGATTAAAGTGCTGATTGCCGACGACGAACGCGTTGTCCGCAAAGGATTGATGGCGACCGTGGATTGGGCCCGGTACCATATGACGGTCGTCGCGGATGTCCCGAATGGAGCGCGGGGATGGGAAGCCTTCCTGCAGCATCGGCCGGAGGTCATCATTACCGATATCGTCATGCCGGAAATGGACGGCATTGCCTTGGCCGAGCGGATTAAGGCGGAGTCGCCTCAAGCCAAAATCCTGCTGCTGAGCTGCCATCGCGATTTCGAATACGCCCAGCAGGGCATCCGGATCGGCGCTTCCGGCTATTTGCTGAAGACGGCGTTCGAGGACAGCGAGCTCGACTACTATTTGCGCAAATTCCAGACGGAGCTGGAAGCGCACCCGGAGCCGCAGCCCGAGAGCGACGCCGCCGGCTGGGAGGCCGCCTTCTATGCGTGGCTGTCCGGCTTCGATTGCGGCTTCCGCGCCGAGCTGGAGCGGCGCTGGGCCGCCTGGCGGCTGCCCTTGCCCTGCACGGTCTATGCCGCGAAGGCGGAGGAAGCGGCCCACCCGTGGAGCGGGCTGGAGGCGCGGCTGCCGCAGCCATGCGCCGCGCTGCCGTGCGGAGCCGGCCGGCGCTACTATACGGTCTGCGCCGAGGCCGGGGAACGGATGGAGCGGATATTGAACGACGAGAAGCAGCGGCACGCCTCGCTGCATTGGCATCGCCTCGGACCGCTCCAGGGGCTGGACGAGTGGCTGCAGGCTCTCGTGAAGCTGCACCGCGAGGCGGAGCTGGAGCGGCGTTATGGGGTGCAGCCGCATACTTGGCCGGAGACGATCGGCGAGGCGGTCCGCCTCGTCGCCGGCGATCTGAGCGAGCCGTGGTCGGCCAGCGATGTCGCCCGCCGCGTCGGCTTGAGCCGCAGCCATTTCAGCATGCTGTTCAAAAAGACCGTCGGCGAGAGCTTCCTGTCCTTTTTATACCGGATGCGGCTCGATGCCGCGATGGATCTGCTGTCATCGACCGATCTGACCCTGCAGGACATCGCCGAGCGCATCGGCATGATCGACGGCAAATATGTAAGCAAATGGTTCAAGCGCTGCTGCGGAGTCACGCCGTCCCAATACCGGGCCGAACAGAAAGGCGAATCGTGCAGGTCATCTTGACCCGCGGAAGGGCGGAAAGGGCGCCATCCGAACAAAATGCCCCCTGGCGCCTGACAGCAAGCGGTTTTGAAAACGCTTTATTTTTTCTAAAGTGGAGATAGCTTTAAATGCGTGTTCAAAGGGGCCGGTATCCCTTCGTGATCAAAAGCGGACTTTTTGAACTACCTCTAGTTAGTAGACGAGATTATCGAATCAGGGGGAGGACACATGACGAAGAAACGCTTGTTGACAGCGGTGCTGGCCGCGATGCTTGCCGTTGCGCTCGGGGGATGCGGCGCTTCGGGGTCCGGCGGAGGCGGGGAGGCCGGTGAACAGAAGGTGCTTCGCTTCGCGACCTGGGATACCGGAGACAGTCTGAAGGTACAGGAGGATATCGCCAAGGCGTTCGAGAAGGCGCATCCCGGCGTGAAGGTGCAGGTGGAGCCTTACGCCGACGGCTTCGACCAGAAGCTGGCGGCCTCGTTCGGCGCGGGCAATCCGCCCGATGTGATGCTGATGTGGGATTTCCCGACGTATCATGCCAATCTGGAGCCGCTGGACGAGTATATGAAGAAGGACGAGAATCTCGGTCTGGATGACATTTACGACAGTCTGTTCCATTATGTGAAGGTCGACGGCCAGACGTACGGACTGCCGAGCGGGTTCACGACGAGAGCGATGTACTACAATAAGAAGCTGTTCGACGAGGCGGGCATTCCGTATCCGAAGGACGGATGGACCTGGGACGAGTTCAAGGAGATCGCGAAGAAGCTGTCCCATCCGGAGAAGAAGCAGTATGGCTTCGGCTTGCGGGCGACGAATGACCCTTACGATCTGCAGGGAATCGTCTGGAGCAACGGCGGCAGCTTCGTCAGCGAGGACGGGAGCCGGATCGGCGGGTTCATGAACGGGCCCGAGACGGCCGGCGCGATTCAGTTGTTCGGCGACCTGCTGAAGGAGAAGGCGGCTACGCTGGTCGGCGGCAAAAATCAGATGAGCGGTGAAGATGTGTTCAAGGCCGGCAAAATCGCCATGTGGGAAAGCGGCGTCTGGCCTCTGGACGGCTTCAAGGAAGCGAAGGTCGATTTCGGCACGGTCGAGATGCCGGCATTTCCGGGCAAGCCGGTCAAGGGCATCGTCGCCCTGAGCGCCGTCTCGGTCGCGAAGCAGTCGAAGCAGAAGGAGCTCGCCTGGGAGTTCACCAAATACTTCATCTCGAATGAAGCGATTAATATGCGCAGCAATTCGGACCTGCCGATCCGGAAGAGCATCGTCCAGGAGAAGAAATTCGACCAGGATCCGCTGTATGCGCCGTTCTACACGATGCTGGAACGGTCCGACATGACCCCGTCCTTCCTGCTCAACAAGAACTGGAAGCTGGTCAACCGCTATTTGTCGACGGCGATTGATTCGGTCATGCTCGGCCAGGACGCGAAGACGGTCCTCGACCGGGCGGTGGGGGATGCCTCGAAATATGTAAATCAATAAGACAGGCGGGGCCCCGGCAGATGACGGTTCTCCGGGGCCTCCCGCTTCTCTTCAGCGGAAAGGACGATGAACGATGCAACGAACGACCCGGCGGATGACCGCTCTTCCGCGGCAGGCAGCCATTCCTTATTTGTTCATAATGCCGTGGATTATCGGTTTTCTCGCTTTTACCTTAGGACCGCTCGTGTTCTCGCTTGTCATCAGCTTCTATGAATGGCCGATTGTCGGCGAGAAAACCTTCGTAGGCATAGCCAACTACGTGGAGATGTTCCGGGGCGACCCTCTCTTCTGGACCTCGCTCGGGGTGACGCTCAAGTTCGCGGCGCTGTTCGTGCCGCTCAATATCGGGGTGGCGCTGCTGCTGGCGATTCTGCTGAACCAGCGGGTCCGGGGAAGCGGGTTTTTCCGTTCCGCCTTCTATTTGCCGTCGGTCATCTCCGGCGTGGCGCTGGCCATGATCTGGTCGTGGGTGTTCGACGGGGAATACGGCATTTTGAATTATTTGCTGTCCATCTTCGGGATCGAAGGGCCGAATTGGCTGAATGATCCGACGTGGGCTCCGGTGGCGATGGTGATCGCCAGCCTGTGGGGACAAGGCACGATGATGCTGATCTTCCTCGCCGGGCTCAAAAATATCCCGAAGGATCTGTACGAGGTGTCTGCCATCGATGGCGCTGGACGCTGGACGCAATTCGTGCGCATTACGCTGCCGATGCTCAGCCCGACGATTTTGTTCAATCTCATTACGACCATCATCGCGGCGTTCCAGCAATTGACGCTGGCGCTGGTCATGACGGGCGGGGGACCGTTGAACTCCACTTATTTCTATGCCATGTACATGTATGAGAACGCCTTCAAATATTCGAAAATGGGGTACGCTTCCGCCAACGCATGGTTCATGTTCATCATCGTGCTGCTGCTGACGGCGCTTGTCTTCCGCTCTTCATCGGCCTGGGTCTATTACGAAGGGGAAATGAGGAAAGACAAATGAGAGAAACGCGCATGAAATCGGTTGTCGTCTACAGTCTGCTGTTGTTGTTCTCGCTGCTGTTCCTTGCGCCCTTCTATTGGATGATCACGACGGCGGTCAAGACGCCTGAGGAGTTATACCTGTTTCCGCCGAAATGGATTCCGTCCGTGTTCCAATGGGATAATTTCGCCAAGGCGTGGCAATCGCAGCCGTTCGACACCTATCTGAACAATTCGCTTATCGTGACGGGGCTGTCGCTTATCGGGCAGTTGCTCTCTTCGTCGCTGGTCGCCTACGGCTTCGCGCGCTTTCACTTCCGCGGCAAAGATGCGCTGTTCCTGATTCTGCTCGCATCGATGATGATTCCGTGGGAGGTCACGATGATTCCGCTCTATATGGAATTCAATGCGCTCGGCTGGATCAACACGCTGAAGCCGCTCATCGTGCCGGCCTGGTTCGGGTCGCCGTTCTTTATTTTTCTGCTGCGGCAGTTCATTATGGGCATCCCGACCGAGCTGGAGGAGGCGGCCCGCATCGACGGCGCCAACCCGGTACAGATTTTCCTGCGGCTGATCGTTCCGCTGCTGCGGCCGGCGCTCATTCTCGTCGGGGTGTTCCACATCCTGAGCAGCTGGAACGACTATCTTGGCCCGCTTATCTTCCTGAACGATCAGACCAAGTATACGCTGACGCTCGGGTTGTCGCAATTCCGGGGCATGTTCGGCGTCGATATGGTCTCCATCATGGCCGTAACCTTCCTCATCTGCCTGCCGCCGCTCGCGGCCTTTTTCCTGGCGCAGCGCTACATCGTTGAAGGAATTGTGACGACCGGCATCAAAGGCTGAGTCATGGAAGGATATGAATATAAAGGGGGAGATCCGGCGTGAATCGGGCGCGGCTATCCGAGTTATGCTTATTGATTACGGCTCTCATCTGGGGATCGACCTTCCTTATCGTGCAGAGAGCGCTTGATGACGTATCTTCCCTGGCGTTCAACGCGGCGCGCTTCGCCGGAGCGGCTCTGCTGTTCCTGCTGATGATGCTGGCGAGCGGCCGCCTGCGCAAGGCGCGGTGGAACCGCAGGCTGCTCCTTCACGGGAGTGTGCTTGGCCTGTGGCTGTTCGGCGCCTTCTCGCTGCAGACGGCCGGCCTCCAGTATACAACCTCGACGAATACCGGCTTCATTACCGGCATGTCGGTCGTGTTCGTGCCGTTCGCTTCGCTGTTGATCGCGAAGCAGCGCCTGTCGGCCGCCACCTGGATGGCGGCGGGGGCGGCCTTCGCCGGACTGTATCTGCTCGCGGTGGACGGCGGCAGTCTGTCCTTGAACCGCGGGGATATCCTTGTCTTCTTCGGGGCGGTCTGCTTCGCTCTTCATATCGCGGTGACGGCTTTGTATGCGCCCCGGTATGAGACGATGCCGCTCGTCACCGTTCAGTTCGCTACGGTGGGCGTGCTCGCCGCGCTGCTCTCGGGCTTGACCGAGACGGCGGCCCCGCTCGGCGAACGGCTGGCCGGCTTCGCGAAGCCGGAGGTGCTGTTCGCCCTGCTCGTGTCCGTCCTGCTCTCGACGGGCTTCGCGTACTGGGCGCAGACCTGGTGCCAGCAGCATACTTCCGCGGCGCGGGTGGCGATTATCTTCGCCACCGAGCCGGTGTTCGCCGCCTTGACCGGCGTCATCTTCGCCGGCGAGCGGCTCGGCTGGTCCGCCGTCCTGGGCTGCGCGCACATTCTCGGCGGCATGCTCTACGCCGAGCTGGCGGATCGCCGCCCGGCGGACGCGCCGCCCCAGCCGAAGCCGGACGCGCCGCCGCTCGGCGGGGACCCGAACCCGCGCCAGGGCAGCGGCCGGCGCAGTTCTTGACGGCGCGACGGGCGATCCGCCTCTGCCACGCCTCCGCCTCCGCCGAACAGGCTGGACAGGCCGGGACAGGCCGGCCGAGCGGAGGCGTGGCAGGCAGGGCCTGGCCTGAACGCGAGAGGGGCTGTCCCATCGACAGTGTTTCGCTGCAGTGATGAGACAGCCCCCTAATTCTGAAAGCTCGGCTTGCCGAAATAATGCAAAAATACAGCTTTCCATTATGAGGTTTCGCCCGTTACAGTGATTCCTGCAAACTGCAGGAATTTCAGGCTGTGCCATAGATAGAAAGCGAGAATCGAGCAAAATAATGCACATTAGCAGGAATTTAATAAAATACGGGCACAAGTAGCGTTAATTCCTGCATTCACGCAGGATTTATTTTCACCAGCTCCGTCTTACGGCCTCGTCTCAACCCGTCCATATTCCGCCGCTTTTCCCTTCGCCGTCTCTATATTATGTGTAAATCCCGTCTTGCCCCGCATCCTTGTCCACTGCCTAGGGGACAGCCTTTTGTCGGATTCGAGTATCGTGTTAGGAGAGCGGCTCAATGCAAGCGGGATCATCCGTCTTCGCATTGCCTACCCGCTTGTGGACCGGGTAGGCGCGAAGCTCATCGGCCGGGCAGGGCCGCAGAAGCGGAGCCAGCCGCAGCGTGTCGGTCGTGCTGCGGTCGAGCCACATCGTCATCTGCTCGGGCGGCACGATCACGGGCATCCGGTCATGTATCGGAGCCATCAGCTCGTTCGGTTCGGTCGTGATGATCGTGCAGGTGCTTACCTTGCGTCCCTCGGCATCGATCCAGGTGTCGTACAGGCCGGCGAACTGGAAGAGGCCGCCATCCTGCCTTACGATCCGGATCGGCTGCTTCGTGCCGTCCGGCTCCGTTCTCCATTCGTAGAAGCCGTCCGCCGGAATGAGGCAGCGCTTGCGCTCGAACGGAAGGCGGAACGCCGGCTTGCTGCGCAGCGTCTCGGCGCGGGCGTTCACGGTCCGCCAGCCGATCTTCCCGTCCTTGGCCCAGGAGGGGATCAGGCCCCAGCGGAGCGGGCCGATTCTCAGCTTCGCCCCGTCATGGATGACAGCCGGGATGGGCTGGCCCGGAGCGATATTGAAGCGGGGCCCGTAAGAGAGCAGGGCCGCAGCCGCATCCTCCTCCAGCGCATAATAGGCGAGCAGTTCCTCCAAGCTCACCGTCAATGAATATCTCCCGCACATGCTTCTCCCCTCCCTTTTTATGGAACGATTTCATTATACCCGATGGATGCCGGCGTCTCCAATGCCCGTGCCCGGAACGGCCGGATCTGAACCGGGCTGGTTCCCGCCCATCACGCCCGGATGGAGGACTTGCGGAGAGCCGCCACCAGATGCTCGGTATATTTCCCCAGCCTCTTGCTCATGTCGGCCCGCATATATTCCCGCGTAATGAGGAAGCTGCCCTCATGGCCGCGGCAGGTATAAGGGTATGTGATCGCCTGGCCGTCGTGCTCCCCCGCGAACAGATGGATGTTCTTGTCCAGCATGGCGCGTCCCGTCTTGGACAAATCCCGGTCAATATGCTGCGCAAGAACCTGGGCGGCCTGGGCATACAGCGATTTCAGCGTTTCGGAGGAGCGCTCGATCTCCCGGATTTTTCGGGTTACCATCGTCTGCAAATGGGAGAGCATGACATAGTTTTTCAGCCGTGCGAGCGGGCTGGGCGGCCTGATCGAGGCCGAGGCGGCGGTTCAACAGCGCTTCCTTATGCTGGGGAAGCATCATTCTGCTCGATTCCCACAGACCGTTTTTTTGGAGTTTTTTGCTCATTTATAATGCCCCCCGATTTTGGCTGCGCGGTCTGCCGCCTGACCGGCGGCGGTCACGGAGGAGGCGCGGACGATCGCCGCATTGCCGTACCGTTCTTTGATGCCGTCCGTCGCTCTCTCCAATGCTCTCGCTTTTTCCTGATCCTCGAACAGGGTAAGCTGATACAGTTGATCGTCCACCAGCTTGCTTAGCATGATGCCGGCGCGGCGGACCGGCCTGCGGTTCCAAAACGTATAGAAAAGCTGCTTGGCCGCGGCAAATACTTTGTTCGTATTATTCGTCGGATCCGGCATCGTCATCTGGCGGGAGAACCCGGTCGGCGCTTCGTACGGGCTGCACATGCAGCTGACCGTGACGACCGAGCCCATATATCCTTTGCGCCGGCAATCCCGGCAGACTTCCTCGGTAAGCTCGAGAAGAATCGTATCCACTTCCGATTCCGTGGCGTAGTCCCGGGGCAAGGTCATCATATGGCCGACCGATTGCGGCGGCGTGCGGAACGTATCCGGGGAGACGGGGCTGTCATCGAGGCCGTTGGCGGTGCGCCACATCACTTCCGCATGAATATCCGACTGCTTGCCGAAGCGGGCGCGGAATTTGTCCTTGAGCTGCGGCAGCGGGGTTCTGGCGATATCTCCGATAGTCGTCATGCCCAGGCGGGCAAAATGGGCCGTCATGCGGGAGCCGACGCCGAACATTTTGTTGACCGGCTGGGGCCACAGCAGCGTCTCGATGTCGGACGGAGCCAGGGCGAAGATGCCCTCTTTGTTTTTCTTGGCCCATATATCCGTGGCCATCTTGGCCAAAATTTTATTCGAGCTGATCCCGATCCGGACCCATACTCCGGTCTGCTCGAGCACGCTGCGCTGAATCTCTCTGGCCATGGTGACAGGGTCTCCGAACAGCGTCCGGCTCCCGGTCACGTCGAGAAATTGCTCATCGACGCTGAACGTCTCGACGAGATCGGTGAATTGTTCATAAATTTGGGTAATGAGCAGCGAGACGTCGATATAATGCTGCATGCGGGGACGCATCACGATCAGGCGGGGGCACTTGTTCAGAGCTTCCCCAAGCCGTTCCGCCGTTGTTACGCCATAGCTTTTGGCGATCGGGCAAGCGGCCAGAATGATTCCCGATCGGCGCGCGGGATCCCCGGATACAACGAGCGGCATATGTTTATATTCCGGGTGCTCCGCTTTTTCTACGCTGGCATAGAAGCTTTGGCAGTCCGCCAAAAAGATAATCCGTTCCTTGCTTCCGCTCAATGTAACCACCTCAACCAATCGAGTCTAAAATAAGAACGTGCATTCGTGTTTATTATATACCGAACATACATTCTCTATGCAAATGAAGTTTATGGAATCGGAGGGCGGTCCGCGCCGATAAAAACAATACCGCCGGCTTGGCGGAGCTTCGTTCCGATAAGCGGCGGCATGGCCGTGACGGCTTGCCGGAGCGGGTGCCGTTCCGCCCTGTGATGCGGCTTAGCTGTCTGCTGTCCCCTCCGGTTCGCCCGGATTGCCGGAGATATGCAGATAGCGCTGCAGCAGGCTCTTCACCTCGGCCCGGATCAGGCCGCGCAGCATGTAGAAGGATCGGTGGTACCCCCGGCACACGTACTGCACGCGCACGCCGTGCTCCAGCCGTTCCTCGGACACGATCTTAATCCCGCGGCGCCGGAATTGTTTCCGGATGCGGAACAGATCGGAGGCGGCGTCGTCCTGCGCCTGGCGCAGCCCCTGGATATAAATTTCTCCCATCTTCAGCCCCGAGACGGCAATGCGGCCGATATCGCGCTCGAGCACGTCGAGGACGAGGGTCTGAAGGGTATACTGCTTCACCAGCAGGGCGTCTTCCCCGTCATGAGGCGGAGGCCCGCTTGTCGCGGACAATAAAGTCATACCGGGTCCCTCCTTGCGTAACGTCCATCCATGCGGCGCTCCGCTTGAAATCGCGGAGGCACGCGGAAATGTTTATAACCTCATATACGAACCTGTGTTCTATTTTATAACCAATATAGCGAACGAACATTCTGGTTTCAATGGGTAAATGATGGTGGAAGGAAGCAAAATGGTTTACAATAAGAACAGAGGAAAAGGAAAGAGCCGGGATGGAAGAAGGAGTGAGCAGGAATGAAGATGACGCTGCATCGGGGGGAGATATTGTTCCGCCAAGGCGATCCGGGCATATACCTGTACCGGATTGTGAGCGGCGTGTTCAAAGTGACCCGGCTGCATGAGAACGGGAACATCGTGCTGTTCAATATATTGTATCCGGGCGAGATGGTGCCGCATCATTCCCTTATCTCCCCGAAGGACTGCCATGGGACGGCGACGGCGATGGTAACCAGCACGGTGGAGCGGATTGAAGCGGAGGCGTGGTACGAGGAGCTGCGGAATAATTCCGGCAAAGCGCTCGAAGTGGCCAAGCTGCTGCAGGAGAAGCTCCGCTTCATGCAGCAGCGGCTCGATCATCTGACGATCGGATCGCCTGCCGAGCGGCTGGCGCTGCTGACCCGGTGGCTGGACAGCATGACGAACCAGACCCCCATTACCGACATGCTGACGCAGGAGGAGATCGGGCAGCTGATCGGAGTGCGGCGGGAGACGATCAACCGTCTGCTCCGGCAGGGCGACAATTCCATGACGAAGCGATGAACGGGCAAGCCGTTCAGCAGACCCATTGCTGCTGAGCGGCTTATTTCATGTCATGGGACATTCCGGGAAGCTCATATGAGTAGGAAGTGAAGCGTTATTTATCCGCTTGATAAAGGAGGTAACCGAGCATCATGGACAACGAGCAAGCGCTTGGCTGGGCCGAACCGGCAGCGATGCCGTCCGCATGCGGGCCGGGAGCGCATTCGCAGGAACGGGTCTATATTCCGTACCGTGGTCCGTTCGATCCTTGCCCGCCGCTGCCCTACAAGACCTATGTCGTGCCGCCCAATCTGTTCATTACGTTTCAACCCCCGAATTTGCCGCAATTCCCGCCGCCGCAGGCGCTCCGGTGCGGAACGCTGTGGCCGGCATTATACAGCCCTTATCGGCCGAAGGGCAGACGGGAGGAGGGAACGGCTTGAGCACACATGGCACGCACCCCTTCTACACTCGGGAGTATTATGACAGCCTGCTGCAGCTGCAGGAAATCGATTTTGTGCTGGTCGAGCTGAATCTGTATCTGGATACGCATCCCGAAGACAATCAGGCGATCCAGCAGTTCAATCACTATGTTCATGAACGGATGAAGTTGGCGAGGCAGTTCCAGGAGAAGTTCGGCCCCCTTCAGGTGGGCGGCTTCTATTCGAAATGCCCTTGGTCCTGGACAGACACGCCGTGGCCGTGGCAGGTGTAACGGAAGCCCCGGGGAAGAAGGGGAACCAACGTTAGGAGGGAAGCGGCATTGTGGGTATATGAGAAAAAGCTTCAATATCCGGTTCGCGTCAGCAAATGCGATCCGCGCATGGCTAAGCTGCTGCTGGAGCAGTACGGCGGAGCCGATGGGGAATTGGCGGCGGCGCTTCGCTACTTGAATCAGCGCTATTCGATTCCGGATAAGGTCATCGGCTTGCTTACCGATATCGGGACAGAGGAATTCGCTCATCTCGAAATGATTGCCACCATGGTATACAAGCTGACCAAGGACGCGACGCCGGAGCAATTGGAAGCGGCCGGGCTGGCGGCGCATTATGTCAACCATGACAGCGCGCTGTACTATCAAAATGCGGCCGGGGTCCCTTGGACGGCGACCTATATTCAGGCGAAGGGCGATCCGAATGTATATTAAGGCACGACATGGATTTACGCCTTCCACGTAATGCTGATTTCTTCGTCCCCTAGCTCGATTACGTGAATCAAATCGCGCATTGCTCTTTTCGCCGTTAGTCGGTCTATAGCTGTTGCCTCATTTAAGCGTTTAGTGATATTATTTTTTACCTCGCAAGGATCTCCTTTTTTTGCTTCCAAATTGGATAGTTGGTCATTCAGTTGGCGTCGTTCAATTTCAACTCGTATACTAGCAGATTTTAAGTCCTCTGCTGATATTAGATCATTTTCATAGGCTTCAATTTGTTTTTGAATACGCTTATCCACTTTTATGAGTTGAGCCCTTATTTCTTTTATTTCGTCTGCGATCTTACTTGATGATGCTATTTTTAATTTCAGTTCTTTATCGGAAGATGATGCTACTCTTTTCATTTCTTGAAGGATCATTTTTTCTAAGACGTCGCGGTGCACAGCATGGTGCTTGCATCCATAACCAAGAACATAAGATGAACAAATATAACGATAATAGGTATACTCGTTATTAATTCTTTTGTGCCGACTTGTGCTGCCCTTCATATTTTTGCCGCAATACTTACACTTAACTAACCCGGTTAGTAGATAGGTTTCGTTATCAGCGTGCTTATGGGCTCGCTTTCGAGACTGCATAATCGTTTGAATTCGTGCAAACCGCTCAGGAGTAATGATGCCGGGGTGATTTTCTTTTTTTGTGATCCATTCAGACTTCTCGCGCATGACAACCTTACCGTTTTTGGTTTCACGTTTATTGTAAACCATAATCCCGGCAATTGTTTCGGTGCGAAGCAGGCGTTTTATATTTACTTGATCCCACATCTTGCCGCGCTTAGTTGTTGATCCGAGATCGTTTAATTTTTTTGCAATCATGCGGTGGCCAGCCCCTTCCTCTGCCAGGTCGCACATGATACGGACAAAGTGAGCCTCATCCTCATTAATAACATAGCGCCCGTCTACAACATCATAACCGTAACAAGGTCGCGTTATTGCTTTCGTGGTATTTTTGGCCAGAGAGGTCATATTGTCTTTTACTCGCTCGCTAATTCTTTCTCGCTCAAATTCAGCAAAAACGCCGAGCAACTGTAATACCATGCGACCGACAGCGGTTGACGTGTCAAAACTCTCCGATGCAGAAACGTAACTGCAATCGTGTTCGCTGAGCATGTTAACAGTCTGAAGCAAATCGAGCAAGCTTCGGGATAAGCGATCAAGTTTTGATGTAAGAACGACGTCAAACTTTCTACGTTCTATGTCCGTCAGGAGGCGTTTGATTTCGGGGCGACGCAAATCCTTAGCACTATAGCCATCATCAACGTAAAATGAAGGAGTTTGCCAGCCCATAGCTTTACAATACGCCGACAGTCGTTCTTGTTGCTCATTTAAGGAATTACCTTTTTCTGCCTGTTCGTCAGTGGATACACGGATATATGCAGCTACTCTCATCTTGACCTCCTCATACATCGATCACAATTTTTTTGAGCTTCCCTAAAATGAGAACTGTACCTTCCTGACAAATAATTGGTTCATAATTTACGTTCTCGGATTGCAATACAATTGTGCCGTTACTTTTGAAAACCCGTTTCAATACCGCTTCATCATTAATTTGCACCGCTGCTATTTCTCCGTTTTCAACATCTGGCTGTTTTCTAATCAGCAGCAAATCACCATCATTTATTCTTGCTCCTGCCATACTATCGCCTTTAGCTCGTAAATAGAAATATTCTCCTCCACGCAACCAATGTTTTGGAGTTGGTTCATAACCATTAATTTCTTCATATGCCAATACTCCATTTCCGCATGACATTTTTCCTACAATCGGTAAATTAGTGGAGCTTAGATCGCTGACATCTAAGCCTAGATAAGACATGGCCCCTTCTGTAAGATCCTTTACAGTTACATCTAAGGCGTCTGCGATATCGCTGATCCTTCTCATGTCGATTTTTATTTCTCCATTTTCATATCTTTGAATTGTTTTCTTGGTTAGACCTACCTTAACCGCTACATCCTGTAAACTGTAATCCTTTAAAGTGCGATACCTTTTAATATTTTTTCCGACCGCTAGATAAAATAACTTTGAATCATGCATTTCTAAATATTCCTCCAAAAGTAGTATTTGTATATATATAATCACAAAAAGACACGAAATACAAATAAAATAAAAAATTGTGTCATATAAGATCTTGACATGCATTATTGCGCCCAGTAATATAATGGTGTCTCAAAAAGACACGTGCGAGGGGGTGAGAAAGTGTTTGTTTCGATTAAGGCAGCCAGAATAACAGCGGGGTTTTCGACGGAAGAGATGGCTTCCCAACTCGGATTATCAAAGGCCGGATATGTAAGGAAAGAGAATGGGAAGACACGGTTTTACATTGATGAGATTGCAAAAATTAGTTTAATACTAGGGATTAGTATCGAAAATTTTTTGGAAGTCTCGTGTCATTTAGAGACACGAAAGGTGCGGGATTATAGTGCATCATAAGGCCAAAATGGAAAATGGCGACTCATACACTTGTATGGGGGCGTGGAACGAGAACAAACAACAATCCGCCTGCCCGATGAGTTGATGAAGGAACTCAAGCAGGAGGCGGAAGAGAAGGAGCATTAGCTATTTAATTCTTTTCAGCGCGGCTTCTTGCTCGATGGAACGGAAAGATAATAATTCAATAATACGGTGTTGCTGCTCTTGGATAGTTTCGAGACGCTTTACTGATTCGTTGGTTTCCATGACAGCACGTTTAATCAGTTGTTGCTCGTCTTTCATTTCTTTCATTTCTGTTTCCATTCGATCAAGCCGTTGATTGGTTGCCTGTTGCTCGACTTTCATGTCCTTCAGCTCTGCAAGTATCTGTTTTAATAATTGATCACTCATTGTACACGCTCCTTTGGATAACAGGTTTATTATCGCATCATTTGGTGTATTTGAGAAGCCGCCGTGGCGGCTTTTGGTTTAGTTACTATTTTTAAAAGTACTCTTCACGCTTTCAAGTGAGTTTATGAACGCAAGCACCGCGGCTAATTCACTGTCGTTCATGTTTTCAAGACTAGCTATTGCTTTTCTGCGTATTGGCGATAACGTGATGTCACTGCTGGCGTTTTCGTAAATTTCGCCTTCGCCAGTTAAAATCCATTGCATTGAGTAACCGAACTTTTCCTGTATCAACGACGCTAAAGCTTCGGATATAACACTTCTTTTCCCGCTTAGCATATTGGACACATAACTTTCGGTCACTTTAATAGATTCTGCAAAATCTTTTTGCTTCAAGTTCTGATCGTTAATGATTTTTCTGATCCGATCTTTCAACTCCATGTCATCACCTCGAAATAAATGTAACAAAAAAACTTTTCTGAGTCAATAAATTTCATTTGACACCTTAATTTAGAAATGTTAATCTTATCTCAGAAAACGATTCGAGTTTATCAGAATAGGAGGAAGCAACATGCCAAGTAAAAATACAATTCTTTCAGAAGCCATCAACTTACTCAAGAAAATACCGGAAAGAGAAGTCGAGACAGTATTGGCGTTTATCTCTGGAATGGATGTAGGAAAACAAGTAGCGGCGACCAGCCAACAAAAAGGCGCATAAAAGCGATGGACTTTCAGACTAGAACCGATATGAATTAATCGTCAAGTCGGACAAACGTAACAACATACATATCAGCAGAGGAGGAGATGTGAGTGGGTAAACAAAAAGGCGAAAGAATTCAGTTAAAAGTAGTCGCCCACTATGTGCTTGTGGATGGCGACAAGAGAGTAGAAGTTGATCCGGCCACTACAAATTTGCCGGATCGTTGCAAACTTGCCCTTGCCGAAATGATTACGGGACAGAAATATGAACTTACAGAAATGAGTGTCGGCTCCTAACGGAGTCGCCTTATAGGACAAGCCCCTGAAAGGAGAATCAGCATGAACCTACACAACGTCAAAGAAGTCCATCGAACTGGAAAACTGCACGAAGTAAACGAACTCCTAGCATTTGGTCGCTGGAAAGTAGCTCATGAAATGTTTACGGAGTATGGGGAGTTTGAGTTCGTATTTTACAGAATGAAGTGAAGGAGATAAACCAGCACGGCTTTCGACTATTGGGGGGTGAAGAAAGGTGAAGAAAAATAGTGGAGGAGTACCTCTTTGGTGCTGGTGTATAACATGGGGAATGATGGCAGCCGCATTTTTAATGTCGTTTCTTAAATGATTCAGAAGAAGAACGACTTAATGAACGCAGCTTCATAATAGAAACAGCTTGGGAAGGAGATCCAGCATGAACCAATTAGATGAACAACGTATTAGGGAGATCGTGCGGGAGGAATTGAACAAAGAAGCCCCTGCTGGAACAGAGGCTGAAGAGTACACACAATGCTTTCCCGGTGGAACAAAAGCGAAGATTAATCTATCTATCGAATTCGCCGACTTAGCACCGGAAGATTACCAAGAAATCCTAAGTTTTATTTCCATGAGTGCTCGTCAGTTTTACTTGTCAGTTGGTAGCAAAATCAATAATAAGACTTCAGAGGCTGAAGAGTTTATCACTGTCGAGGGTAAACACAAGATTGATGCGAGCTTGCTAGAAAACGCTGAACCCGTTGATTTGAGAAAAACGCAGGGGCGCCTGAACCGATCGCAATGGAAGGAGATATGAAGATGGAAACTAAAAAAATTTTTACTGAAGGTGTAAAAAAGCAAGTTGTGAGTGCTGTTTTGAAACTTGCGGAAGAACATCAATTAACGATTTCCATGATGGAAGAACTCAATGAATGCGTGAAGAAGCACATGTTGGATAATGCGACTTTAGAGAAAGAGTCTAGCCCGAAGGGCGTTGCCCAAAAGAACCAGACTCTAACAAATTAGTAGAATCGGTATTTGTACTGTCCGCTTCCGCGAACAATAAGATACCATCTTCCAGCATCATTTACTGAAATGGTTACCGGTGTTCGAGTATAGTGCCCGCCATAGTATTTGAAGCTTTGACCGGATGTGTATTTTTGGTAGTTAGTGCGATCTACAAGAAATACATCTGCGGCGTGTTGTAATTCAACTTCAACAGTTAATGGCCCATTGGTATCAGCATATGGGATTCGTGCCATATAATCACCTCCTTTCTACATAGAATGACAAGCTGGACACTTTCCATTCTAGCAGAAAGGGAAATTATTGAAAGGAGAATGACATGACCCGAGTTGAGCTATTGACTGGCCGCCTTGTAGTAGAGGGAGGGAAAGTCTCATTGCAGCACGATGACGGCAGCATGACGGAGTTAAACGCAAGCGATCGCATCGAAGTGTTTGATGCTGGAAAGTTTGTTCCCGTCCCATACAAGCGGATCTTGGATCAGAGCGGCGTGGATAAATACGGCTGGTCCATATACGCCGGGTTGCACGCTTCGGTTGAGAAAATTCTAACCAATTCAGATAGGAGAATGAACTAATGAAGCAACAGGGAAGCGAAGGGATACATTTGGAACCGGGTGCAATTGTTGTTATTGGTGAGAAGGAAAAGGCCGCCCAAGATGAGCGACCAGTGTTGCTAGGTAGTACTTACACTATTTGTCTTCAATAGCTGAAAGAAGCTTTGTTAATTTCTCAACGTTATCAGCCATTTCCTGAAGATCTGGCATTTTGATAGTGCCTTTGAAATTCGGGTTCGAAAATATCGTCGAAGACGATCTCATGAACTCGGAATAAAGTTCAACAGCTAGTTCTTTGTTTGTTTTAGACATAGTTTCACCTCCCTTCAATGGTGTCTGGACAACTCTATTGTAATAGGGAAGGTTGAGAGATTACAGCCAAAATAAGGAAATCTGGAAAGGGGAAATGAAACCAGATGAGCACTAATGAAGTCATCGACCAATGCCCGATATGCGGGCAGGAAATCTATTTCGGCCAAGTAGCTTGGAAAGTAGGGCCTGCTCTGTGTTGCTCGGTGGAGCACATGCTAAAGCAGGCCAAGGTAGTTATCGTGATTGCTGGCAAGGAGATTGATGTCGGGGGAGGCGAGCCTGATGCCGATTCCTGACGAGCTGCTGGACCATCTGGCCGAGCGATACAAGCTGGAGTATATCGACCCAAGCAAATGCCCGTTCCAGACCTGGGCGGCCATGCAGGCCGAATGCATGGGATATCAAATATGAGGGAGGAAACAAACGTGCAAAAGAAATACGAGTTCACAGGCGAGACGTCAGACCGTATCGCCGCAAACCGTATCGCCGCGGGTGCCACGCTTCACCGTATTCGGGCCGTGCGGGACTTTGGGGACGTAAAGGCTGGGGACCTGGGCGGATGGGTTGAATCCGAGGACAATCTCAGCCATGAAGGGAAATGCTGGGTTTACGATGATTCGGCGGTATTCGGGCGTGGTCGAGTCTGGCACGATGCGAAGGTCATGAACAATTCGAGTGTATACGATAACGGCCAGGTTACCGATGACGCCATCATTGATAATTCCGATGTCTTCGGCAGTGCAAAAGTGGCATATCACGCCCGTATAGAGGATCAAAGTCGGGCATACCAACATGCTCGTATAGTGGGATCACATGTTTGCAGATCGGAGATCGGGGACTTCGCTTACATCTGGAACAGTATGGTAAAAGAAGCTGAAATCAGGGTGCCGTGTTACATCTCTTGCGGACACATAGAATCTAGTCGGGACTTGGTTACAGTCGGCCCAATTGGCTCCGAAGATGGGATTTTGACAGCATATCGAGGTCATGACGGAATTATGGTTACTCGCGGCTGTTTCTCTGGGACAATAAAAAATTTCTTAAGGGCCGTGGAGCGAACACATGGAAACAACGAATATGGCCGTTCCTATGCCGCCCTGATTGAGTTTCTGAAGCTACACTTCGGCGAGGAGGTGAAGCGATGACGAAGGAACAGCGCATCAATATATGCGACAACTTGCACGAGCTGCTGAAGACAACCGAATGCGGTCGCACCCAGATGATGTATTTCCGGCAATACTGCCAGGCAATATGTCGCCTGAAATGAAAAACAGCTCCTTGCGGGGTAGGAGCCGCGCGGAGCTAATCAATCCATATTCAAAGCCAGTTTAGCACTGGCGGAAGGAGAAATCAATGAAAGCAACTGGTATTGTACGTAATCTTGATAGCCTTGGCCGTGTCGTCATTCCGATGGAGCTGCGCCGAACAATGGGCATCGGTGAACAGGAGCCAATGGAAATCTATACGGATGGTGATCGGATTGTGCTTAAACGGTACTTTTCTGGCTGCAGCCTTTGCGGCTCGACGGAAAAGAGCCTAAAAAGGTACACGCGCGACAGAAGCATATGCGTCGGGTGTATCAAACTCATTGCCGATCGCCAGCAGCAACTGCTTGAGCAGCCGGACGCTAGAGAGAGGGAATGAGCATGGAAGTTTTGACACATACCCGGCTGCAAACTCGGAAGAACTGCCCGAAAATGGACTACTGGCGCAACATTCGCGGGCTTGTCCCCATCCGGAAAAAGCAATCGCTCAACATCGGCGGTGCCTTTCATATTGGAATGGAGACGCGATCGGTTGAAAAGGCGGTCATGTACATGAGGAACAGTTCCGTTCCGGCCAACCAGGAAGAAGCGGAGGAACTGGAGCTCGCGGTTGCCATTGTAGAAGGCATGATTACGGGTGCCCTCCAGCGCTGGCCTCGCCTGGGCATCGAGAATTATCCGGAACAAAAATTCGAGGTTCCGATTTTCAACCCCGCAACCGGTTCCGCGTCAAAGTCATTCCGCCTCGGCGGGAAGACCGATGAACTACTGCGCCTGGAGGATGGCACATGGTGGCTGATGGAGTACAAAACAGCATCCCAAATAGGCCAGGCGTACATTGAGCGGCTGGATCTGGATAGTCAAATTACGACGTATATTCACGGCCTGCAGCTCAAGTATCCGGAGATAGTCATAAGCGGTGTTTTCTACCGCATTGCGAAAAAGCCGTCTATCCGGCAGACGAAAAAGGAGACATTCGAAGAGTTCCGGCAGCGCGTGATACGCGATTACCAAGAGCGCCCGGACTTCTATTTTTTCGAACAACAGCTCTATCGGTCGCAGAAGGATCTGCAGGAGTTTCGCGAGGAGCTATGGGGATTCACGCAGGAATACCTCTTCGCCAAGCGGAGCGGCATCCACTATAAAAATACGAGCCGCTGCACAGAATACGGCCGCTGCCCTTATATCGACTTGTGTCGGGGCGTAGAGGGAGCAGAGCATATGTTCCGGACTGCCGTACAAAACGAGGAATTACTGGATGAAGGGGATGAACAAGATGGCACAGCAAGTTAAATCGGCAGCATCGTCATTCTTGCCGACAGCACCAACGCCGAAAAAGGTACGCCTTGAGGATCAAAACATCCTCCTCTATGGGCCGCCGAAAATCGGAAAGTCTTCTTTTGCCGCTCAACTTGATATGCCGATTTTTGCAGCAACGGAAGACGGATTGCATGGCCTTGAAGTGTATCAAAAGCCGATCGGGGACTGGCTCACTTTTCTCCAGTTCTGCGCGGAAAGAACCAAGGGGGAACATCCCTTCAAAAATATCGTCATCGACACAGCTGACAACTTGTTTAAATACTGCTCGCAGCATATGCGGGCGAAGCTCGGCATTATGCACGAATCAGATATGGAATGGGGGAAAGGTTGGTCGATCGTCAAGGATGAGTTTATGCGCGTCATTACTAAACTTGCCTCTCTCCCATATGGCTTGTTTTTGATAAGCCATGCAGAAGTTAAAGAGATTAAGACCCGGACTGAAAAATATGACAAATGGATGCCGACCATGCCCAAGCAGGGGTGGGAAGTAATCTATCCGTTCCTAGATATTATTCTTTTTGCCAACGTAGAGGAGACGGATGAGGGAGAACAGCGAGTGGTCCGGACCCGGGCGGGCAAGTATTGGGAAGCTGGTTGCCGGTTTGCGGTTCCGGAAGTTATGCCACTAGATTTCATTCAATTCAAAACACAATTCGAGGAGGCCGTTCAACATGACAACTAACTGGGAATCTCTACTCGCAACATTTGACCAACAATGGCAGGAAATCGAAGTCGATCCATCCGGGAATGTCCGCCTGCCAGACGGCAATTATCAAGTTTCTTTAGATTCGACGCTGATCGAGAAGAGCAAGGATGGCAGTAAGGTATTGTGGAAAATCACGTTCAAGGTGCTGACTGGTTCACAAAATGCTGGCAAGTTGATTTTTTACACTAGCGTGCTCAACGATGCGGAGCGGCTCCAATACATCAAACAGGACTGCTACCGACTAGGCTTCCCGATTGCCAAACTTTCCGACCTGCCGAAACAATTCGAGCGGATGCTTGACATAAAGGTAGAAGTCCAACTCAAAACTAAGGGAGAATACCAAAACTGCTACATTCAGAAGCGTCTGGGCGACGTAGAGAGTGGAGCGCAGCACCAGCCGAATCATGGCACGCGCAGCCAGGGAGCCCGCAGCGGACGGCCGACGCCGCCGAACGTGTCCAGACAGGGAGATCCATTTGCTGACGATGGCAGACCTATCAATATATCCGAAGATGACATCCCGTTTTAAAAGGGGGGGCTGAACTGTGAACCTGGAAGGCATGAACCCGGCACAGATTGAGGCAACGACTCATGTTGATGGTCCGTGCTGTGTGATTGCGGGGGCAGGCTCGGGAAAAACCCGAGTCCTAACCCACCGCATAGGCTACCTGATTGAGCATGGCATACCGTCGGAAAGCATTCTAGCCTGTACATTCACGAAAAAGGCAGCTGGCGAGATGGCAGAGCGCCTGGAACCGCTGGTAGGGCCTGAAGCTGATCTGCTTAACCTGGGGACTATCCATTCCATGTGTTACCGCATTCTTCGCGAAGAGTGGCGACACACAGGGGAATCATACGAGCTCCTCAACGATTACTGGCAGAAACGATTTATCAAGGACATCCTGGCCCCCGCCGGCCCGAAGAATCCAGACGGTATGAATTGGGGATACGATGTCAGCGCCGCCCTGAGCTTCATCGGCGGCCGGAAAAATGAGCTTGTGACTCCCGAGATGTTCCGGAAGTCCATCAATTACGAAGTCGAGGATGCGGCTCGCCTGGCTCGGCTCTATGAGCTCTACGAAGCCCGAAAGGAACGAGAAGGACGCATTGACTTCGATGATATGCTAACCCGCTGCTACTACCTTCTGGCCGAGAATCCGGCGATTCTGACCAAGTACCAGCAGCGTTACAAATATATCCTGGTTGACGAGTTTCAAGACACGAACCGAGCGCAATGGGAGATTATCCGAATGCTGGCCGCGCCAGAAAATAATCTGTTCGTCGTCGGCGATGACTGGCAATCGATATACGGCTTCCGTGGCGCGCGGCCGGAATATATCGTCCACTTTGAAAAGTGGTATCCGGATGCGAAGATCGTCGTCCTGGACACAAATTATCGCTGTAATGAGCAGATTATCAGCATTAGCAATGCAGTTATCCAGCACAACACCGACCAATACCCGAAGACGGTCCTGGCACATCGAGGAGCCGGCCAGCTCCCTACGATGTTCAATGCGTCAGATGAGGAGCACGAGGCTGATCTAGTCATCCGCGAGATGCAAGCGCTGATGGCTGCCGGTAAGAAGCCGGGGGAAATTGCGGTCCTGTACCGGACCAATGCGCAGAGCCGCGCCTATGAGGATAAGCTTGTTCGCGCGAATATCCCGTATACCATCATCGGGAGCGCGGGTTTCTACAGCCGCAAAGAGGTTAGAGACATGATCTCCTACCTGCAGGTTATAAACAATCCTGCAGCGTCTGATGAGGCAATCAAGCGCGTCCTGAACGTCCCTAGCCGCTTCCTGGGTCGCGCACTCATAAACGATGTCGAGACCTACTCCATTCAGCACGGGTTGAGCTTCTGGGAGGCACTACAGACGGCCCCAGGGCTCCGGCCGTACCAGCGGAAGGGTATCAGCGAGTTTGTGGACGTCATCCAGTATGCGGGCCGTTATGGCTCGTCGCCAGCGGAGCTTATCCAACTGATTCGGGAAGCCACGGAATACGACGACTGGATCCGGCGTGAGGACGGTGACGATGACGGTGAGAGTGCACGATTGAGAACCTGAATGAGCTTCAATCCGCCGCTTCTCGGTATCGTGAGCTGGACGAGTTTTTGAACTTTGTTGAAATGATGTGCAGCCGCTCAGCAACGACGGACGACGATCCGGACCGTGTGCAGCTCATGACGATTCACAGGTCAAAGGGACTGGAGTTCCCGGCGGTCTTTCTGGTGGGCCTTAATAATGGCCTGCTGCCGCATAAAAAATCGATTGAATATGCGGATGGCCTTGTTATCCCGTCTTCTTGCGCGGAGGAACGCCGGCTATGCTACGTCGGCATGACTCGGGCGAAGGATCTACTTTACCTTAGCCACATGGAGAGCTACCAGGGGCGCAGTATGGACCCGTCATCTTCCTAGAGGAAATGCACCAACGTAAAGCGATATAGGCGGGGAGGTGGATTGATTGAAAGAAGCCTATTATTTTTCGCATGATTCCAATGCTCGCCAGGATCCTAAAATCCTAGCCATGCGAAGCGTCTACAGCTCGGAAGGATATGGTTGGTATTGGATCATTATCGAGATGTTACGAGAACAAGGCTGATTACCGGATGAGCTTACAAAGTACGTATGGAATGCGTTAGCAATTGCAAATGCAATGCGATAGCACTACGGCGAAAAACTTTGTAGATGAATGCATAAATGAGTTATTCATTACTGCATTCGGACGGTCAATTTTTTTGGAGTGAGTCTCTAATTCGGCGGATGGGCGCGAAGGAAGAAAAATCGGAAAAAGCCAAGAAAGCAGCTCAAGCAAGATGGGCAAAAACCGCGTCAAATCAAGGCCGATGCAATCGCAATGCGAACGCAATGCAGATGCAATGCAAGTATCCGAAGGCAGCAATGCCATAAAGGAAGGAAAGAAGAAAGGAAAGTAAAAGAAAAAGAAAGGAGAGGAAAAGAAAGAGGCATGAGGCATCGCCGCCCTCTTCTCCTCCCTCCTCCCACTCTCTCTTTGAAGAGGAGCAACTTGTTTCGGACTACTATCGCGACATTATCGCCGAACTGCACAAAGTAAAAGGCTACCCAGCAGACTTGCAGAAAGATGTCGAGTTTATCCAGGCCTTGGAGGAAGGATACCCGACCGTTGAGTTGCTTGCGGAAGCGCGCAAGTGGAGAATATACAAGCTCGAAAAGCCGCTGGAGGCAAAGAGCAACGCGCGCTCGCAATTTAGGACCTGGGTAAGCAAAGCAGCGCAATGGCAGAAAGAACGCGATCAGAAGCGAGAGGAGCAAGAGGCGGACTATACCCCACCGTATTGGCAAAAGTGGCAGCCTGATGAGGAGGGGCAATGATGACCGAACGAATTCCGCATGACATGGATGCCGAGCAAAGTGTGATCGGGATCCTGATTTCTGAGATTGCCGAAGGCAAGACCGAGCTGGTTTACGACACGGCGGATCAACTTCAGCCGGAGGATTTTTATGTGCCGGCTCACAAAGTGATCTTTGAAAATCTCATAGAGCTTGTAGAATCCGGGCAGCCCGCCGACTTTGTTACGCTGGCGACTCGAGTCGGTGAGGACAAGGCATTTTCAGGAGAAAGGCCGATCGCATACCTGACCGACCTTTCCCGCTCCGTTGCGAGCGTCCGCACGCTGCCGCAACATATCCAGCGAGTCCGCGACGAGTCGGCCCGCCGGCGCATGATATCCCTGGGGAATTATTTGATTCGCAAGGCAACGGAACAAGGGGTTCCGCTTGCGGAAGTGCTTGATCAGGCCGAACGGAAGGTCATGACACTCTCCCAGGGGCTTGTCACGGAAAAGAAGTCGTTGGAGTCCATCGCGGATTCGGCGCAGGAGCGTTGGGACTACCTGTACAAGACCAAGGACGATCCGAACGTCCTGGGCGTTGAAACGGGATTCGTGGACTTGGATCGCATGCTCGGCGGAGTCATGCCGGAATATATCTTGTTGGCGGCGCGGCCGTCGATGGGAAAGACGGCCTTCAGCCTGCAAGTAGCGGAGAATGTCGCTCGGCTGGGCCGTGGAGCTGTTGGATACTGCAGCCTGGAGATGGCGACGGCATCGCTGGTGGACCGCTCCATATCGGCGCAGAGCCATATTGACCAGGTCCGGATCCGTCGGCGCGAGCTGTCCGAGGAAGAATGGGAGCGCGGCGCGCAGGCGGTTACGCATATCGCTGAGCTGCAGTTGTACATCGACGATGCGGTTACGACGACGAATGAAATCCGATCCTTCGCCCGCCGGCTGAAACGGGAATACGGGCTGGCGATGATCGTTATCGACTACCTGCAGCTTATCGCCGACAAGCCGGAGCGCGGCCAGAACAGTCAAAACGATATTGTTTCGGCAATAAGCCGCCGACTCAAGCAGCTGACAAAGGAATTAGGCTGCCCCTTCGTCGTCCTCTCCCAGTTGAACCGCTCAACGGAAAAGCGCGGCGACCATCGGCCTATGCTCTCTGACTTGCGGGACAGCGGATCCTTGGAACAGGACGCCGATCAGGTCTGGTTTATTCACAGGCCGGACTATTACAATCCCCGCGATAAGCCGGGCACAGCAGAATTGATTATCGCTAAAAACCGTAACGGCCCGGTAGGAACCGTTGAGCTGGCCTTCGTTCGTCAATATGCCAAGTTCGGCAACCTGGCACAACCGGAGGAAGGGGATCGCGTGGTCAACAGCAGCAGCGGCCGCAGCAGTACCGCAAGCAGCAATCCAAGCGGCGACGCTGGGAGCAGGAATGAACTGCGCGGAACATGGTACCCGACTGATATCGTTTCCCGCGTCCGGATTCCCTTCCTGGCGACAGAAGCGAATTTTCAAAATCGGGGTCTGTATCCGGTCAGGATTGGCATCGGAAGTAAACAGCATTTATTCGGGAAGCTGCCCCGCATTATCAAGAAATCGAGTTGCAGCCTGGCGAGGTTGTCCGGCAGTTCAAGCTGCAGCAGCCGGGCTGCGACTTTTGGATAAAAGCTTCAAAGCGTGTATCTCGAATTTATTTTTTACTCATAGGAGCGTGATTGAAATGGCAGCATCATTTCAAGATTCGCCAGACGTGGAACAGCTGGTGAAAAAGCTGATTGAGAAAAACAAAGAGTTCAAACACCTGCAGGGTGCCAAAATCATTGGCCGCTTTCGCTTCGGCACATGGAATTCGAAGGGCAAGATTACGCTGGGCCAGGCCAAAGTATTAACGCCATTTGAACGCTACGAAATCGACGCGGAGCTGGCCGTTATCGTCAACGGAGAGGTATGGGAGCACTTGGACAATAAACAGCGTGAAGCGCTCGTATATCACGAGCTATGCCACTTTGAAGAAATGACAGATGCCAATGGCTCGCCGAAGATGGACGACAACAAGCGGCCAATGTTCAAGATTGCTGGCCACGACCTGGAAGAGTTCTCTTCCGTTGTCCGCAAGTATGGGCTTTGGATGCCGGATACGCGTAAATTAGTCCAGGCGGCAAAGGAAGGCGAGCAGCTGGAAATAGACTTCGAAAAGCCAACGCTTCATGCAGTGGGTGAATGACCATGATCCGGATTGTCGTTCCGGGCCGCCCGCTTTCAAAGTCAAATTTCCGGACACACAACCCGAAGACGGGCAAACGGTATGCCCCGGGAGCCTTTGAAAAGTATGATGCCTACGAGCAGGCCATAGCTTGGGCATGCGTTGCTGCTTACCGTGGCCCGCAGATCCAGGAGCTGACGATCACGGTGCTTCGTTTCTTCCTCCAGGATCGGCGGGCGCTTCCGGACATAAACAACCTCCCGAAGTCCATCTGTGACGGGATTGAGAAATCCGGAATCATCCAAAACGATAAGCTGCTTCGCCCTATGGTCCTGGATGGATATTACTTCGATAAGGCGAAGCCGAGGGTTGAGATAGAGCTATACCCGGCGAGCCGGTACGAATTAGTGTATTCGGTGAGAGAACGATAGGGGAGGTGATCCCTTGGAAGTCTATAACCCTCATCTTGGTTATGAAGCAGACGTGATTCAAAATAACATGGGCCTGGTCCACAGTGTTGCGAATAAATTCCGCGGAGTGCTTGGGAACGGACTGGACTATGAGGATCTCGTGTCCGTCGGAACCTTGGGGCTCATCATGGCCTTTCGGAACTTTGACGGTAGGGTAAACGCGTTTTCAACCTATGCAATCCCTATGATTAGGTGGGAGATTCAGAGATTTTTACGTGATAAGCGTTACTCTGTTCGGGTTCCAAGGAAAATTCAAGAGTGTCTATCCAGCATTCGTAAGCAAGGATGGGCCAATGATTCAATCGAGGATATCACTAGAAAGAGCGAATGGCATCCGGAAGAAATATCCGAAGCGTTGAAGCTTGTCAATGGTTGGTCTGTGGTGTCACTGAATCAAATGGTACCGACAACTGAAAATGAACTGACCCTGTTGGATATGTTGCCGACCATGGAAGACTTTTCGAGAATCGACGTGAATGAATTTTTGTCACAACTGACCGCCAGTGAAAGAACCGTAATTGAATTGCGGATGGAAGGTCACTCACAGCAACAGATTGCAGAGAAAATAAACAAATACCAAGTTGTAGTTTCACGGATATTAAAACGAATACGGGAAAAATTCGCGCAGTTTCAAGCTGGAACATTATCCAAGGAGGAAACGGCTATGAGAGAAACGTCTGCTGCCATTGAATGGTTTGTGGATGAAAAGGCAATGAGCAATCCGACGATCGGGCTGAACAAAACAGGGATTTATTTCAATCGCCGAGCAGCTCACATGCTGGGGTGCAAAATTGGTCAATGTGTACGCGTTGGGTTCGATGGATCGAAGAAACGGCTAATTATCCAGGTTGGAGACAACGGGCTCAAACTCCGAAAGGGGAATGATAGCGGCGGCCTTGCGATCGTCAATGAACGGCTTGTCAACTGGCTGGAACAGAAAAAAATAGCTCGGAAGCGTTACGTTCTTCATCGAGGCACAGACGCTTACTACATCGAGTTGGAACGCCATGCGTGACCCTATCTTTGACGACATCCCTTGGGACATCATCACGGATGAGGCTGGACGAGTGATAGGCACCGTTTATATATTGCTGCCGGATCCGCCACCGAGGCGGCGACAGAAGGAGCGGCGGGGACGCATCACGCCATCAAACCGAACGTATATTCGAGAAAATGGAGGTATGCAGTATGGGAACACCAATTCCAAACCGGGAAAATGAGGTTAAGTCAGCCGGACACGGGCCAGTTGTTCCGTACACGCTTCCGCCGGAGGAGCTGGAACGGTATCGGGCCATGCCAGCTCCGGACGGAAAGGATAAAATGTCGGTGGGGGCACGAATCGCTAAAGCCAACGAAGAGCGAAAGAATAAAGCAGTTCAGGAAACAAAAGAAGCGAAAGTGAGCAAGGAAGAATATTTAAAGCTACGGGCCCAGGGGAAGACGCATGATGAGATTGAGCGAACGCTGGGCCTGAGCAAAGGCACTTTGTCAGCCTACTGGCTGCGCAAGTGGGACTTGAAGGGGATTACTCCGGAGAAGGCCAGGCTACTGCTTGAGAAGGCGGAAGGCCGAACACCTACCCCCATCGTCGGTGGAGAGCCTCAAGCAGATCCGCTGGATGTGTTCCTAGAGGCGAACAATGACCTGCAGTCCTGGAAGCAACTGTGTGACAGCCAGGCTGAGTGCATTCTTGAGCAAAGTAATCGAATCATGGACTATGAAAGCGAGCTCGCACGCTGGGTGCAGGTAGACGCGGACAATCGGCAGCGCATCGCCGAGCTGGAAGAGCTGAATCAGCGGCTGAAGAAGAACGCGGCCCTATGGCTCAAAATCCGGAGCATGACCCAGTGGTGCGGCCATCCCATTACACCGTCGGCGGTATCGAGACGATCGAGATTATCCGGGCCAAGCTAACGGCGGAGGAATTCCGCGGTTATTGCAAGGGTAACGTACTCAAATACGTTTGCCGGGAGCGCTGGAAGGGCGGCGACGAAGACTTGCGGAAAACCCAGAAATATATCGAGTTTGTGTTGGGAGAACGGGAGGATGAAGACGATGAAAATTGAAAACGGGATTGTCTGTGTGCGTGGGGACGAAATGGAAGAGTTTATGAAATGGGCAAAAGAACAGCTTGATTACGAGGCCATGAGTTTTAAGCAAGCGGTCGAAAAGTTTGGCGGAACAGGCGGAGCAAGAACAAACAATGAGCGACTTGCGGTTCTGTTACAGAATCAGCGAAGAGGCTAAAATGGCACATGATGAATACGGGAATCCCGCTGAATGCTTTTCACAAATAAAGCTTAGCGATTGCAAGAATCCTCCTGAAGACTATAATGCAGCACATAAGAAAATGGGTGTCTCATTGGCGAAGGAGATAGGCATAAGTCCCGAATGGGTTATTCCAATCAGTGAAGAAGAGTACGACGCTGAAATGGACGAGGAGGGCGAAGAGGATGAATGACCTCGGCGAGCGATTCGAGCGACTGGAAGAGGTCCTACGGCGTCCGCTGACAAAATTGGAGCGGAGTAAGCTGGAACAACTAGAGCGTCCTGCCCTACAGGGACAGCGGAGTCGTGGATAACTTGCTAGGGGATATGCTGGCGGCGATTGAACGGATTCATTCCCAATTGGCGGATGTGACATTTATGGTTTT
>CALYLO010000007.1:0-150000 GCA_944800085.1 Paenibacillus melissococcoides
GCTGTATCAAGTAGCCCTGGCATGGCCGCAATCATGTCATTTGTCTTAAATCCGCCATCGCCAAAAACTGCATACCCTCAGCGGCTTGACTTGCGGTGAATACTGTTTCAGCGCCAAGCCTTTTGGCAGTATCAGTAAGTCGCTGCATTTCCTCGACCGAAGCACCGGACATGCACCAACCCTCGACATTGACGATTCAAATCTGCTGCAAGCTTGATTGATGAACCCATTCCTGCCGCGAGAACGCCGCCTGCGGCCCCATGGCTACGCCGGCAAACGGATGCTGCCGGACGCCTGGTCAATCTGATCCAGCGCCTTCAAAGAGCCGTTGGAGAAATCTCCGTATTTTTTTCGAGCTGGTCCATTTCCTTTGCTGCCCGCTGGGCGGCTTTGCTTTGCCTGTCTACCGCCTGCGTGACGCTGTTAGATGCTTGCCTAACCCTATTGCCTGCGGCTGCAGCCTGTTCCTGTGCAATACGCCATTTTTCATCCGCTTTTTGGGCACGCACAGCGGCAGCCGTAGCCTTTTCGTTTGCCGCCTGTGCTCTTTGTATCGCTTTGGTAACCTTCTCTTGCGAGCTGGTAGATACCGCTGCGACCTCAGCAGCTTTTGCTGTTGCAGCTCTTGCCCTCTCGGTCGCCTTGGCTGCCGCGTCATTTGCCTTCTGCAGCCGGTCAGCGGCCTTCGTCAATCGTTCATTCGCTGCTGCAGCCTTATCAGCCGCTTTCGCAGCCTGGGCTGTGATGCCTTGTGACTTCGATACAGCGAGGCCATTGCTCCCGATTTTTGCGAAACTCCTTGCATCGCCTTTCCGGCCCGCCCCATGCTCGACTCCATCCGCTCAACACTTTGGAGTTTGTGCCGGAAAGCTTGTTCAGGCTCTTATCCAGCGTTTCAAGAGGGCTGGTACTTATGTTGTATCCGACATCTACTGTTAATTTGCGGAGTGACATGCGACCGCCCCTTATTTTTGTTTGTTTCTCTGGCTCTGGGCATGTAGGATATCGAGTGCAGCGTTTGCCTCATTAAGATCGTCCCAATCCATTTCGCATGCGTCGGAATACGTAATACCACCATCAGACAAAACAACGCGCCAGAAGGCCCAATTCTCCTTGGCGCGTTGTTTATATCTCGCACTACTTGTCGCTGGGCGGGTTCAAAAATTCACTGCTGCCAGCATTACATCGTCAAATACATCTGGGTGCTCGTCAAAGTAATCCCAATTCACCTTTGGCTGCACAATGACGTGCGTCATCAATTCTTGATAATATTTTTCCTCGACGAGTTGCCCACTCTTATTTTTGGATCGGTCCCGCAAGCGGACGGACTCCCGGACACCTGGATGCTGGAAGGTATACTCTACGCCTTGAATTTCAACCGTTGTCTGTTTCTTTGACATTTGAATCATTCTCCTTAGTTATAGTGGAATAAAAAAAGCCGCCTTCATTGGCGACTAGCTTTCAACCGTATAGTCCAAACACCTGCAGTTCAAACTCCCGATCCTCTGCCTCGTTGGAATAGCTAGCCGTGGCCGGTTTCTTTACTCGCGCCCGGCTGCCGCCAAACTTCTCCTTCGGTGCGCCGTTATATATCACCCACACGGGCCCATTTTCTTGGCATTAGCCACTGGTTGAGGAATGACACTGAAGGAGAAGTTTGCTGAAGTGTAATCGTAATGGTCCCTAGTGGGTTGTTCACTTCGGACACACCACATCTCCCTGTGCTCCAACCGATGCCGCGAAGTTGTCCTCGTCCTTCTCGCCTTCACCATAGACCCCTCGGCAAAGCCGGTAATAAATGTCCATCGACCGTGACTGTGACATCCATTGCATCATAATTCGTTGATGCTGCCATCTATCCTCACCTCACCCTTAAAATTTGATAGAGCCTTTTATTTTCACACTGTGTACCGCTCCGGCCAGTTCAAACTCAAAAGAACCCTCGTTGTATTCCCGCGTTGCCCGAATGTCCGCCGGATCTCTTCGCGCTTTTTAAAATACACCGAATACAATGGCAATCCTTCTCGTCCGCCGCGATGATCCCGTTGTTGAAGCATCCTTCAGTACGCTTGTGCATTGTCCTTCAATAAGAGCAATGCCCGCGTCCGTGAATGGGATTTTCGGCGTATTGTTGAGCAACTGCTGTAGCTGATACTCCATATTAAATTTCACGTAATCCTTGGCGTGGATGATATCAATGTATACCCCCGTGGATGTCTTGCCCTCACTTGTCCCGCCACGCCCGGCCTTTCGAAATATGCCACGGCTCCGGCGTCGTGGATTTCTTGAAGCTCCGTGGCTGAAATTTCAAGAGGGCTCAATCCTTTGATCTCTTTAAACTTCCATGTCACGGAACCAACGGGAGCCGCCGCAACTGCGCCAATCCATCCGGCCTCCGGGTAGGCATTGGCGCAGTTGTGATAGAATACAACGGTCCGCTCCATGGCTTGCCGCCTGGATCGCCTTGGCGTCCTCGATATTGTCCGTCCGGTGAAAAACATCTTCGAGCCATCCAATTCGATGACATCTGCGATCTTCAACACCTCTTCCCGGGCGTTGCTGGTACATATCAGAAAATACCAATCTTTATCGAGCAGCTTGGCGAGGTGGTCTGCAAATACTGTTCTTCTTCGTTTGCCGTATCTCGGCATGCAATTGCGATTTTATCCGGCCGCTTGTCACCCTGAGCAAAGATCGACTTTGCGGCCAGATATTCCGGGGAAGTCTCCTGGAAGTCCTTCAGGACCGCATCCAACTCGTAATAATACTTGAAATCATGCCCCTTCGCCTTGGCGCCATAAATCAACGCGTACCAAAGCCCAGCCGCCCAATCGGCTGGACAAGGTCAATAGTAACCGTTACATCCTTCAGTGCGCTCATCCGCCTCACTCCTCGTATAGTATTTCCTAAAGGCAGTTTTGAGTCTTTTTCCAGTCCTTTATAGTAACATAGAATGCCTTCAAATTTCCAGCTTGCACATTGAAAATTAATATGGGGACTGGACTTTCCGGAATGTCTCTGGACAATGGAACTTAGGGTTCCATTCGGGGAAATTCGTCTCCCTCCTGTAGTCCAATCTACTTTTTAAGTCTGTTTCTCCGGTACTCGCTTGCACTTCTTACCCGCTGGCTGTTCCCTTCGGCAACTCATGCCCGACTGTAGCAGCGTCGGGCAGCTCATGAACCGAAGCGTGTTCTCATATGCGAGGGTGATTGATCGGCGAGTGCGCCGGAGACAGTCCGGAGAGTCCGTTCCCTGAATCCCTTATAGAAAGGAGGAATTCTCTTGAAGCTTTTGTCGGTATTGACGTCAGTTCCGAAGAACTGGAAGCCTGTTTGATGAAATCGGATGGCGACCCCTGGAGACCTTCAAGACCACCAACAATCTGCACGGCGCTTCTTACTTGCGGGATCGCATCATTTCTGCTGCGGTCAAGACAGCCTGCTTCTGAGGTTCATATCGGGCTTGAAGCCACATCCGTCTACAGTTGGCATCCAGCCATGTACTTGCATGAGGATGAGGCCCTTCAACAATTGAATGCCAAGGTGTTCACCATTAATCCGAAGCTGATTAACAAATTCAAAGACGCTTATGCCGACCTGGACAAAACCGATCGCATCGATGCCTGGATCATTGCAGACCGCCTGCGTTTTGGCAGACTCACGACGACTATCGTGATGCAGGAACAGTACATCGCCTTGCAGCGGCTCACTCGCATGCGATTCCATCTCGTACACAACCTTACCCGCGAGAAGCAATACTTTTTGCAAAATCTGTTCTACAAGTGCAATGCTTTTCGCGCGGAGGTGGACAGTTCCGTGTTCGGCCATGCCATCATGGAAATGCTCTCGGAAAAGTATAGTCTGGATGAGATGGCGAATATGGATGTCGCCCGTTTGGCTGACTATCTCAAGGACAAGGGGAGAAATCGTTTCCCCGATCCCGAACACGTCGCCCGCTGTATTCAAAAGGCGGCTCGGGCCTCGTACCGTCTCTCGAAGGTTGTCGAGGATTCCATTGATTTGGTGCTGGGCACCTCAATTCAGTCGATCCGGAGCATCCAGAGTCAGCTTAAAGAGCTCGACAAGGCGATTGAGCGCATTTTAGACGGCATTTCCAGCAGCCAGTGCCTCCGTTCCATTCCGGGCATTGATCGGGTCTATGCCGCAGGCATCCTGGCCGAGATCGGCGACATCGACCGCTTCACGGATCAAGCCGCCTTGCCAAGTATGCGGGTCTGACGTGGCGCAAGCACCAATCCGGCTCCTTCGAGGCGGAAGATACAAAGCGCATTCGTTCCGGCAACCGATTCCTTCGCTACTACCTTGTTGAAGCTGCCAACTCGGTAAAAAACCGCGACCCGGAATTCGGGGAGTACTACCGGAAGAAATTCAATGAAGTCCCTAAGCATCAACACAAACGTGCCCTCGTCTTAACGGCAAGAAACTTGTGCGTCTGGTCGATGTGCTGCTACGCAACGACCAACTCTATACGCCCAGAAGGAAGGTGAAGCCGACAGAGCAATAATGCCTTGGCTCATGAATTTTCTTCTCTAATTCCCAGTTAAATTATGGTATTTTACTTAATTTTCGACTGGGTCTAGTTTGGTGATGCCTTTTTTGGGATTGATCCTGCTGCACGCCAAGGAAATTTTCCAATTCTCATCAATCAGGGACTTGACATCATACCGCTGGACTTCATTTTGATTTTTTCGATCATGTCTTCGTCATATTCGATTACATCCACCATTCGCAGATGCACATCGAAGCCTATCCTGCGCTCGTAATCATAAGTAAGCAGCGTGTCACGCGCTGTCGTTGCTTCCAACTTGACGACGACAATGCCTGCATCCTTTAGCAGGTTGCGCCCGATACCCTGAAACCAGTCCCGAGCCTGTCCTGATATCCGGTAACCGTCTTGACTCGACTTTGCATAGCAGGTAATGGAGATGGTTACCCTAGCCAGTTTTTCGATCCTGTGCCTATCCTCGCGGATTGAATGAACACCATATGGCGACTGATCAACGTATGGCGCAACGAAAGTGAATCCGATGAATGGGTATGGAGGTTGCGGCACCGCCTGATCCTGCATTTGAACCGTCACCCCAAGATAGTTACGCAGCGGCCCCACGAAGGCGGTTTTAATCTGTTGATGGTCTATCAAATAAACTCACCCGCTTCAGCACGTAACGATTGATCGCCGTATACTCGGCGTAATCGTTTTTATCATGCACTTTGTACTTGAGCCCTCCATGTAGCACCTCCGTTTGTAAGGGGAGCTCGCGCTTCGTATACAGGTGTCTATCCTCTTCGGTGTACATGCCCCCTGATTGGATCACGGTGCGTTGCGGAAGGGCCACAATTGCCCCGTAGTCCGTGACCGTTTCCGACTCACCGCCGGGAATCCAATCCCCCGTGGATTGATCCAAGTGCCACTCCGTCTTCACAATCACCTGAAAAGGCTTCGAAAGCGACGTAACAGCCCTTCAAACTGCCTTGGATTCATTGCATATGCACCTCGTATTCCAACGTGTCCATCAGCTTCTTTTCGTCTATCAGAGGATGATTCCCGCCCTTCAGCTTTTGCGTTAACTCCGAATTGGGCACGAAGGATCCTTTTTCAATGTGCGCCTGAATGTGCTTTTTGAGTTCCTTTGCTGCCCGCTCCAAAGCCCGCTCTGGCGTGATTGTGCCGGCCAAAGCTTGCCCGACAAGAGACTGCATAAGCCTCGCAAGCGCCCCTTCGTATGCGTCATATCCCGCACGTAAAAACGGCCGCTCAGGAATAGAAATGAAATGGGTGTCATCGCGTAGATGAACACCCATGGTAAGTAGTTTTTTTCTCATTTTGTCGGTTACCGGTATGTTAGCGCCGTACTCGTTAAATATCGCCTTGAGCACCTGTTCGCGGTCGCCTATCCAACCAACCTCGGCACGGGATCGCGAGAGTCTTTCCGCTTGCTGCTTATGCTTTCGAAATTGCTTCTTGTCCTCTTTTACCTTGAGTCGGATTCGCATCAGTACCACCGCCCAACATATGGGGAGATAAGCGCAGTTACTACAGGCGGCATGTCCTTTTCCGTCTGTTGTTGAGCATAGGTAACGGACATTTCCCCTAACTGCTCTTTCTGGATACCGACCGGGATGAATTGACGTTCATGAAGCGACTGAGCATACATCATACAAGCAAGCTCCAACGTTTCAGGCAATGTTCGCGGTTCCTCTTCCTTAGCATCTCCAGGCAATACATACCCACCAATATAGGTAACGGACAGATTGTGCTCGCCGCTAGGCCATCCATATGACCGATACAACCTTCCATCACCGACACTTTCGTAATCGGTAATATCACCGCCGCGAGAGGTTATGGACTCCACCTTGTGAATGGGATAGTTTCGCAAATTGATATACGGGGAACTGTCATACCCACTCAGGATCTCCGTGTAGGCCTGTTTACGAAAGGAGCGCCGGCAGTAATTTTCTATGCCTTGACTGGCGACCATCAAATATAATAGCAATTCATCGTCATTGGCTACATCGCCCATATGGCTCTTAAATCGTTCCAAGGTGCAAAGCATGGCTTATCCCCCTTTGCCAAGCTCTTCCCTAAGCTTTTTGATTTCCTGATCCACATAGGATTTATCAACCAATTCAATAGCCTTTCCATCTTTAGTTATCTTGCCGTCCTTGGTTATCGCCAGTTCCCCGCCTATATATAAAATATCGCCGGTTGAATAGTTTTTGGTCATGTACCCCATGATGATTGCCCCTTTCCGGGAGGGCAAGCCCTCCCCTTATTTATTCGCTGACTGGTACATCGGTCAAGATAACAATTGCATCCTCGTTTGCCGGCTTTCCGTCGAATCGCTGAATCACGCGGGTAAGTGTTGTGTCATTTTCAAATGCATCGCCGCCCACGTCCGTCGTCTTAGCTTCTAACGACTTTCTATCGAAGAAATAGTAGCCGACCTCGAAATTGCCGAATGCAATCTTTGTCTTTCCGTTTTCATTCTTGATGTCGTCAAAGATCTCAACCTGGAAGCCGAACAGCGTAAATACATCCGCCTTCGTTGGATCAGGCACAAGGACACTTTTACCATCCGAATACTTAATGTCTGCAAGCGTCTCGGTGGCCGACGTGTTCATTACAAACTTAGCACCTGCACGATACGAAGCATCGACCATGTTTTTAAGCTTGCGGAGTGTTTTCACGTCAACCTCTGCAGGGCATTTCAGTGTACGATATTGCGTCGAAGTGAAGATGCCTTCGCAGTCGTCCTCACCGCCTGGGCCGTAGAAAACTTCGGCGTTTTCGGTGTTAAGTGAAATCTCGCTGTACCAGTCCCGCAACTCCTCATCAATGCTTACAGCACTATCGGCCATAAGTTCGTTCGTCACCTCAAAAATACCGGCATACTTACGAACCTTATAGTTAATCTCACTGTATTGCGGCGTGTCCATTTCGTCAATTTTGGTCTTTTCTCCAACCTTCTTCATACGCATGTCTGTGCCGCGACGCTTCGGCCGGCTACCCGAAAGAGTGCCCACTGTCTTGACTCCAACTAGATTACGAACGGATCGCTTCGTCTTTTTCTGCTTGATAATATCGAACGAAATATCTTCCGGTACGAGAATGCCCCCACTTGCCTTCTCACCTTCCGACATCGAGCGAGCTTGAGTTTTCATTTCCTTCAGCGCTCGTTGTTCATCATCCGTCAGCTCTGCGTCTTTCCCGTACTTGATGTACTTCTGGAATGCGCTGCGATACTCTTTTTTAATATCGAAAGATCGCTCATCATCGGCTTTTGGTTCATCGATAGGTGTAGTTTTTCCGCCGGTGTCTGTTGCTCGCAACTCTTCATGTAGGTCAATTTGCTTTCGTAGTTCTTTGGCGGCATCCGCAGCAGCCCGGGCTTCCTCCAACTTCCCGCCATTCGTCAGGTTGCGGGCTTCATCCAACTTTGCCGCCAGTTTCTGGCGTAACTCGCGTTCTTTTTCGTCCATTTCAATTCCTCGCTTTCTGATTTTGGGTATAAAAAAATCGGCCCTTTAGATCCCCAAAAGGTCGATTTCAAGAAGTAACTTTTCTTGTTCTTGTTTCCTGCGTAGCTCATTTTGGTAACATTCCAAACTGCGGTTGGATACTAGCGATTCAGCTTGCACATAAGCCGCGTATGTGACGACACTAACATCAAAAACACGTTTTATTTTACGAATGGTTCGATTGTACAATCCTGATTTTTCGTCATAAATCCACTCGTCACCGTCATTCTCATAGTCGATCCTGAATGCGAAGCTTGACTGGTTGATATCGCCCCGCTTCATCACCTTGATAAGGTCGCTTGCGTATGTTGTATCTGGCGGATCAACCTCATATCGCAGCCCGAAGTCATCAACGGCCAGTCTCAAGGTGCCGGATGTTGTTCGCCCGAGGACTTTGCCGCTCTCATGGTCAATCAGACAGCGGACGTCGGACATGTCTGCCTCATTAATGGCCTTGGGATCTATCCGTTCGACAAATCCGCCAAGGTCCTGCGACCAAACATTGAACCGCAACCCGTATCCAACGATTCGCGGAGCTGATTCTTCATTATCTGCTCTTAATTCAACCTTGTTCGTCAGCATCCGGCGTTCCTTTTCCATCGTCCTCACCATCTTCACCTCCCCCCCTCTGTATCTTCGCTGTTCTTTATTCCTGCTTTCATGAGCTGGTACTGTTCTAAAATATCAAGTGTTGTGTAGTTCAAACTCATATAATGCTTGTCGCCTATAGGGCCGATGCCGTCTTCATCTTCCAATTCCAGCACCTTATTTATTGAATAAGGCCCGATCTGGATCATGTTCTTATAAAATTCTGCCCGACTCTTCGAATCGCCTCGCAGCTCACTGGTTACGTTGAACTTCGTATAATAAACCCGCCGTTCTGTACCAGTGAATAGCTTCCAGTCAATTTCCTGCTCCCAATTCGCAAAGATAGGCTGGAGAGTGCTTTTTACATACTCCAGGGAGAGGTTTTCCATATTGCTATATTTAGTGTCCGTAATCCCTAATTTGTAAGGCGGCACCTTATATATCTTGGCAACCTCTTTTATCCCTAATTGGGCCGTCTCAATGAATTGAGCATCCGCCAATGGCATACCTAAGCTTTGATAGTCGAAGCCTGCATCCAATATCGCAATACGATGAGCATTAGTCAGCCCGGAATTCGCCTTCTGCCATTCGTCTCGAACAACTTCCCGGGCAGGCTTATCAAGCGGCTTCGGAGTTTTGAGAATGCCCCTCGTCGTTGTCCCGCTGCTGTAAAAGCTGCCGATGAATTTTTTCTGTGCTTGCTGTACACCAATTTCCTCCCGGATGACTTGTATTGGAGTGATCCCCTTGAGCCCCGACTTACTGATCGACTTGAAATGCAGTACATCCCAATGCGGCAACTTTCTCGTTTCTCCATTCGGCAAGGTTGTAATGTACCATACTTGTCCGGTTTGGGGATCAACGTGAACATCAGTTTTCGACGGGTTAAGGGGCCACAACGCCTTGGGCATGCCATTATATGGGCCGCTTGTATGCCACTCAATGTTGGCATATCCATTTCCCCAGGCCACAACATGTACCATCATTAGTTCCTTGAAGATGTAAGCCGTCATGTATGGGTTGGGCCTGCTGCCAAGCAGTTCAGCGACGGGGTGACTGCTATCCTTTTCGCGCCCGCCCTTCTTTTTCCGGTAGACATGGATCGGAAGTTTGCCGATATCACCGCCCAGGATGCTTGCACAGGTATAAACATTACTATTCATTAGGGCCGATTCGCTGGTGACACGCTCGCCGCTGGCCGTTTTCTTTCCCCCAAACAGGTCCAAAAACCATGACTTGGGATTCTTCAAGTCCGATGTATCTTCTGAACGTCTGTGAAGGAATTGAAACCAGCCCATACGAAAGAATCTATTTCGCCGCAATTCTTCACCCCCTCCCTAGAACGAGAAATCTTCACTTAATACATGCTTGTTCAAATCTTGCTCGTTACCCGAAATGTATACTCTGACATGTGCATTTATTAATGCGGCTGCCGGGTCGATACGTTCAACACTCTTTGCTTTGTCCAGCATTATATTATCCTGTGCATCCACTTTAACAATTGCGTTTGCCATCGCCCAACCAAGTACAGGATCGTTTTCATGAATGACCTGCCCCATGTAGACGCGCTCCCTGAAATTTTTGGTCGGAGCGTTCAGCGTTTTAATGCCCTGCCTAATCTCGATCATTACAAATCCTGCGTTTGCCATTGCCGTAGAGAATTGCGTTGCATTGTATGGGTCATAACATATTTCTTTGATGTTCCAGCCTCGCCGCTCTGCTTCTTGTGGGATATAGGCCATTACAAAGTCATAATCAACTACCGCGCCAGGCGTCACCGTTAGCCACCCTTCCTTTATCCATAGGTCATATGGCATCTTGTCCGACTGTTTACGTTCAGCCAGCTTTTCCTCTGGAATAAATGAGTGACTAAAGACGGCTAGACGTCCGTCCGGCAATTCTATGTCAAAGCTGCAACTGGTTAGGTCAGTTGTACGTGACAAATCGATTCCAACAACCGCATCTAGTCCGTTAGTGTCCGGCATCGGATTGTCCTTCGTGGTACCGCATGCTTTCCACTTGCCCATGTCCATGTAGCCGGATAGTTTGGCGTCTACCCATACGTTCATGTTCTTAATTTTGAACGCGACCATCTTTTCAGGATCTGCCAGCGCCATTTTCAACTCGCTTCGCAGCATCTTGAGTCCAGCCGGGTAGCTTGCGACAATAGGGTTTGCTTTAATCCAGTTGCGTTCATCGGTAATGTCGTCATCTTCGTCCAACTCATTGACCATAGCAAAGTATTCGTCATTTTCTAGGTCAACATTTGGATCGAGCAGCTTTGATACAAAGTTGTACTCTATTCGATAACATGGATGGTTCAGATTTCGTCCCGCGGTCGTGATAATCATGAGTAACGGCTCTTCGCGGGCTATCATACCGGATGCTAAGACGTCGTAAAACTCCGTGGTTTTGTGTAGGTGATATTCATCCACAATCCCACATTGTACGTTTGTCCCGTCACCTTCTTTGCCATCCTCTTTCGAGAGAGCTTCCATAAAGGATTCTGATTTAAGGTGCTGGATCTGCCCGTTAGCTATCTTGATGGTTCCTCGTCTAATGAGTTCAGAGCAACCTTTTAGCATTGCGGCAGCTTCGTTCCAAACAATCTTGGATTGCTTCTTTTTCGTGGCAGCACAATAAACCTCGGAGGCATATTCCCCGAAGGCGATGGTTTCATATGATCCAACGCAGGCCAGTGACTGCGACTTGGCATTTTTTCGCGCTACCTGCCAGTAGGCTTTATTAAACCGCCGATATCCAGTATCGCGATGCACCCAACCGTAGATATTTCCGAATACAAACTTCTGTATGATATGCGGTTCAATATGCTGCCTTGCTAACGCGCCTTTACGGTGTTTGAAAAGCCGCATCCAGTCCAAAAAACGCTCCGCGTACTCTTCGACAAAGACATAGGGAAAATCGCCTGTATCTTGTCGTTCAAGGTCGCGCAGGAACCGCCTACACGCCTGTTTATGCTTCTTGCACGCTACTATTTCACCGCTTATGACTTGCTCGGAATACGAAACTAGCTCATCAAGAATCATATATCACCGAAACGATCCGTCACCGGATCAGATTCTTTGGGCTTCTCGTCTTTAAGAGCTATTTTTGTTCTGTCATAAACGGTTAAACCGAACTTACTTTCATATGCTTGGAGTAGCTTGATGGTAGAATTCAAGGCCGTTAGCGCCGGATTCGTGACGTAGGTTATACCTCCGCGCGAATTTTCATTTACTAACGTATATCCCTTTTCCTCCACTTCGGTTCGAAGCTCCAGCATTCGGGCATGTAAGTCACAATATTGAGCAAGTCCATTTACATCTAAATTCGTCAGCAATTCGGTTTCTTCAAGCTGCTTTACCAAGTCTCGGAACATTTTTTTTGCCTTATCATTCAGCCAAGCAGGCGCTCGGATGCGATCCCTTCTTAAGCGGCTGCTTATTTTCTGTTCCTTGTCCTGTCGCTCAAACTTCTGCTTTTTCGTCAGATGTCCTTTTATCAAATGCAGCGGTTTCGGATTCCTCCCCATCGTCACGTCACCTCCTTGCGTACCCTAAATTTGATTTCAGGAAATTTTCGTGCGCTTGAGGGGGCAGCGCTCAACGCCTCATAGCCTCACGTTTTTGACCCTAGGGGGGCGTCATCGGAACCACGACGGACTGTATCAATCGCGGTTGGTCCCCCACACCTAGGACACCTCAAGCCATCTCGTACCTTGTGACTTCGTTCGACGTAACCACAATCCTTATCCAAGCAATAGTGAGTCGTGAGTTTTTGTTTCACAATGTCCCTCCTTCCTATAACGCTCGTCTGCTTTCCTCCCGCTTTCAGTAGCTCCTATCAAGTCAGTAACCCCTATCCTTCCATCACTACATGAATGCATCCCTATTAAGCCAACACTACCACCCCATTCTTTAGGTAGTGGCTCACCCATCGTTATGTTCACAAACGCAATCATGACATCAGGTACATGTACATTCTTTTCAACAGCGCCGCACTGCCTGCACTTATATAACAAGAATCCCGAACTCAACCCCTAATCCCTCCATCCCCTCGAATAAAGAAGCTCCATTCAAAGCGCGTATGATGCTATGAGCAAGGCTGTGATCGCTGTTATTCTAGCTGCCCGCCCATAATTACGGGCATCTATTTGTTTTTCCAAATAGCGAGCATTGATTAATATAAGGATCACAATCGAAACCTTAATAGCAATCGTTGTATAGTCCATGACCGAAACCTCCGTCCTCTTTGGCCGTCTTCCTATCATGACATCGCTTGTTCATTGGTTGGTGGTTCTCTGGGTCCCAGAACAAGTTGTAATCTCCCTTGTGCGGTTTAATATGGTCCACGACATTGGCAGCCAAAGGAACCTCTTTCCTTAAACACTCTTCGCATACACATAGCGGATGGAGGGCGAGGTACTGTTCCCGGTATTTTCGCCAGCGCCGTCCGTATAGTTTGGCATATGAGCGGCTTGGCATCGCTTGTGAAGCTGCTGCCTTGTGCTTCTCGCAATAACGTTCTGTCGTCAACTCCGGGCACCCCGGCTTACTGCAGGGTCGCTTAGGCTTGGGTGGCATCTTCATCCCTCCAACATCTCAGCGGTATCAGGCATGTTTGTGCCACTCCATCCCACTTGCCCCACTCGCAGCGCCGGCACTTGTCTGGCTGTTCCCGCTCCGATGCACAATCAGGACAGTTCAGCGTTTCGAAGAATCGGATCTTCTGCTTCTCTTCATCTTCTCCCCTGAATATCTCAGTACGGTACTTCGTGTGTCCGCAAGCGTGTGTTATTTTGACACAACGCTGCAGCCTGTCATGTCTTCCTGCCATGTCTGCGTTCACCCCGGTTCCTTAGTACGGCCTTTTCCCTATATGCCGTAACCCTAATCAGCCATTTCAATAGCTTCATTCCCTCTCACCATCCTTTGCACCAAAATAAAAAGCCGCTGAATATTCAGCGACTCAATAAACAATTCGTTTTGCATGTGGATCGGGAGCATAATAGTCCTCCTGCTCTTTCCCGGCCAACCGATCACGTTTAAGCTCGTCCAAGGCATCTTGTATGTATGCTTCGGACACCGTGCAAAGTGTTGTTGGACGATATCCAGATGCAATAAGCTGCTCGATTCTTTCCTTTGTTGTTATTTCTCCATTCACGGCTACATACGAACCTGGTTCCAAATCTTTAAGGTTGACTGCTTCCGTTGTTCTTCACCCTTTCTGAGCTAATAAAAAAGCACCCTTTTAAGGATGCTCAATTAACCATACTCCATAGACGCATTTTGCTTTTAGCCTTCCATCTTCACACATGCGCTGGACCGTTCGTACGTTCATGTTTTTCATTTCCGCGTAACCCTTCACGGTCGTCACACAGTCCAGCGGTGTTACTTTCCCTCTATCACCCAAGGTTCAATACCTTTCGCGTCTGCCTCTTTACCGTAAATCGTGATTTCTCTTTGTTTAGTAACTTTGTCGCGTTTCCACTCCAGATGTAACTTTATAATTCCTCTGTCCGCTTCGTATTCTTCTGCGGTATATTCTCGTGTCGTCCCATCCGGCGACATCTTGACTTTCTTGGTACCTTCTGGCGCGTACTGCACCCACGAAACCTTAGCTTTTGCGGGGAGTACCACCGAATCCCCGTAATAATCAGACACATAAGAAATACGGTCAATATTTTTTATGATAGCGTCCTTTAAATCTGAACCCTCAATAACAATTGTCCAATCCCCACCTACTGTAGTTCTCCGATCCTGGCGCTGTACCTTGAATTCCATTTTAATTTCCCCTCTCGTTTTTTGTCGTATGTACGACTTCTTGATTCAAGAATAACATTATGTACGTCAATACTAAAGCGGAATTTTTTACACGCCATAAAAAGTGCCGCCCCCGAGGGAACGGCTTTATAGAGAAGGAGGAGCAAATGATAATTATTTCACACTACCATAGTAACATCTTATAAGGCGTGAATCAGTGGCATCTTAGTCGCATGACTGCCAAATTCCATCAACTCCGAAAAACAGCGCTGTTAAGGCATTTGTTGCCGCTTTGATGTCTCGGAATACAGTACTTCTATCGACAGAGTGGCATTCGGCAATCTCATCCGCCGTCATTTTTTCTTTGGAAATGTACATCTTGTACACCGTGTCATACCGCCTCAAGTCTTCTGCTCGTCCGGTTGACTCACACAGCAATTGATAAACCTTCAGCATCTGGTCAACGAATTTAACAATTGCCAAGGTTCGTTCTTTGGAACGTTTTATCGACTCGATGGCGAAATCTTGATCTAGCATATCGGCCTGTTCCAGCATATCAATTTCGATCAACTCAGTTTTTAGACTATCGGTATGAACCGCGAAACGTCGATAGTTCTTCAGAAGCAACCTTGTATTACGAAGGCGTCTATCTCGTTGGCTCTTCCGCTGTTTGTCTTGTTCCTTTTGTACAAACTCTATTGCAACACGCGCAGCAATCTCCGCAACTTCTGCCTGATTCATCCTTTCATCCTCTCCTCTCTTTCCCGCTTCTGCCCCGCTTCCATGTAATCAAACAAGTCCAATTGTCCATCCGCTGGGATGTAGTCCGCCGCGTCTATCACATACCCACGGAGCAGCCATGCCGGATCAACCTCTTGGGATTCTTCCGCCTCTCCCTTTATGGGCTGGCCGGCTTTTCGTCGCTCGCCGCTTTTATACCGGCCGTCCCATGTCTGATCGGCCAGTTCCGTCCACACCCAATATGACCGTGCCTTTACTTTCCCCATATCCTGTCATCTCCATCGAAAGGCCCAATGTCTTCCCCATAAGATCCTTTGTATACCTCTCTATCGTGATCCCAACAGTGCCGGCACATCTTTCCCCCATTCGGTGCCCTATCGAATATGTGCGGTTCGCGTAGCTCCTTCCGGACTTCGCCGCACCATGCACATTCACCGCCGCCCGTATACTCTGCCATGATTCGGTTGAATTGTTCTTCCTCCAATTGCACTGTGCCCACTACGGGAGCCGTGCTGATTTCTGCAAGGTCGAACGTTTCGGGAAGTCCCGTGTAGCCTTTGGCCCTGAACTGATCATCATGGTCATGCAAATCTATTACCAGACGGTCATCCACAAGCTTGAGATCATAATATCTATTCATCCCCTATGCCTCCCTGCCCCTGGGTTGCCAATTCCACAGCCCTTGTTGTCCCTTGGCTGGAATCGGCACTGGAAGCTGCTTAACGTCGGTCAGTTCCCAGGCATAGCGTCCGTCGTCATAGTAACCAAAAGCCTCTTCCCTTTTACCGATCGAATCTTCCCGCATCTCGTTACCGCCGTCCCGCTCCAGGATGATGTCACCCCGCAAGCACCGAGAGACGGACCAGCATTCGGTCAATTCAGCAATTGCCACCACCGCGCCAGTCGGTAACTCGTCCGCTGTATACCCATATTCCGCAAGAGTAGACTTTATCGGCTCTCTCTCACAAGCTTCCCGGTCCACCTTCTTCCCTGCGTGGATTGCCAGCGGACCGCGGTGCTTTGTTGCCCAGCTTCTAGTTTCAAAGTGTTTGGCGCCGATTGCGATCAACGTCGCCCAGGGCTGAATGATTGTTATGGCCTTCATGACTGCTTCCCCTCCTATAACCAACTAATCTGCACTAATACTTTTCCACCACTATGCAATGGCAAGTCGAATCCTGTCATTTTACTGTCTGCGTATTTTGCAAATGGTATTGTATACCCTTCTTCTTCAAGCACAGCTATTAACAATTCTTCTAACGCCTTTATTTCTTCTGATTGTTTTTTATTCATTTCCATTCCCCTCCTGTATGCGCTTTATAAGCTTGACAGCTTCGCTTGCCGCCCGTGCAGAGTCTTTGTCTGTGCTGTGGTCCCGTATGGATTCTAATGATTGTATAGCGTGAGTAAGGAGGTTTTCTTTTTTCTGTAAATTAAAGATAAGGGTATAAGTGGTGCGCAATTCGTTCTCCCCGTACTCTTTCCAATACTCTGCGTTTTTCTGCGCCGATTCTGCTATTTCCCGTTCACGTTCGTACATCTTGCGTAGACGTTCTACTTCTTTCCATGCTGCTTGCTCTGATTCGAGCAAATATTCAAGCCTATAGGACTCATCAACATATCCATCCCCGTACACCCACAAAAATTTCTCGATACTGGATTTCAGCCACGAACGCTCTTCATCCGTCAACCTTTTATTCATTTTCTTCACTCTCCTCGCTTCTGCATCTTGATTTGCTTGATATAGGCGTCAAACATTGTTTCTATCCGTCTTTTTGCTATGTCCACGGCCTTTTTGTATCTCTCGTGTCGGGCGACTGCTATCCCGGCCGCAACATCACTCACGACATAATTGGCATACGCGCCTGGCACGTGGCGGATAAAGAAGTGGAGCCCGCGGTGCTGGAAGACACGTTCCCCGATTACTACTTGCCGCCGCCCGCCGTTAATGGCGATGTAGAATTGCTCCGGCCGTCTCAGTTTGCGGATAGGCTGCTTAGTGACTTTACGGCGTTTCTGCTTCTTCGGTCCGTAGACTCGCCGCTTACGCTCCTGTCGTGCCATGGCAGCATCGGCGAAGGCGACCATATCAATTCCTGTTACGCTACCAAAGTCATCCCTAGCACCATCGAAGAACCGTTTTATCTCCGTCCGAAAATCCAAGTCGTTCCGCGTCTCCATTTGTTCATACCACCAAGGCTGGAACTCGGTAATATATTTCCGGTGGTAGAAAAATGCAAACTCGCCCAGAACCTTGTCGATATAAAAGTTCGGAATTGGTGCGCCTGTCTGCAGGCCATTCGCCACCCGTTTGAAATACTTTTTACGCAGCCGTTTTTTCGCCTGTTTCATCCCGCTTCCTCCTCGTATAGTATTTCCTGAAGGCAGTTTTGAGTCTTTTTCCAGTCCTTTATAGAAACATAGAATGCCTTCAAAATTTCCAGCTTGCACATTGAAAATTAATATGGGGACTGGACTTTCCGGAATGTCTCTGGACAATGGAACTTAGGGTTCCATTCGGGGAAATTCGTCTCCCTCCTGTAGTCCAATCTACTTTTTAAGTCTGTTTCTCCGGTACTCGCTTGCACTTCTTACCCGCTGGCTGTTCCCTTCGGCAACTCATGCCCGACTGTAGCAGCGTCGGGGCAGCTCGTGAACCGAAGCGTGTTCTCATATGCGAGGGTGATTGATCGGCGAGTGCGCCGGAGACAGTCCGGAGAGTCCGTTCCCTGAATCCCTTATAGAAAGGAGGAATTCTCTTGAAGCTTTTTGTCGGTATTGACGTCAGTTCCGAAGAACTGGAAGCCTGTTTGATGAAATCGGATGGCGACACCCTGGAGACCTTCAAGACCACCAACAATCTGCACGGCGCTTCTTACTTGCGGGATCGCATCATTTCTGCTGCGGTCAAGACAGCCTGCTCTGAGGTTCATATCGGGCTTGAAGCCACATCCGTCTACAGTTGGCATCCAGCCATGTACTTGCATGAGGATGAGGCCCTTCAACAATTGAATGCCAAGGTGTTCACCATTAATCCGAAGCTGATTAACAAATTCAAAGACGCTTATGCCGACCTGGACAAAACCGATCGCATCGATGCCTGGATCATTGCAGACCGCCTGCGTTTTGGCAGACTCACGACGACTATCGTGATGCAGGAACAGTACATCGCCTTGCAGCGGCTCACTCGCATGCGATTCCATCTCGTACACAACCTTACCCGCGAGAAGCAATACTTTTTGCAAAATCTGTTCTACAAGTGCAATGCTTTTCGCGCGGAGGTGGACAGTTCCGTGTTCGGCCATGCCATCATGGAAATGCTCTCGGAAAAGTATAGTCTGGATGAGATGGCGAATATGGATGTCGCCCGTTTGGCTGACTATCTCAAGGACAAGGGGAGAAATCGTTTCCCCGATCCCGAACACGTCGCCCGCTGTATTCAAAAGGCGGCTCGGGCCTCGTACCGTCTCTCGAAGGTTGTCGAGGATTCCATTGATTTGGTGCTGGGCACCTCAATTCAGTCGATCCGGAGCATCCAGAGTCAGCTTAAAGAGCTCGACAAGGCGATTGAGCGCATTTTAGACGGCATTTCCAGCAGCCAGTGCCTCCGTTCCATTCCGGGCATTGATCGGGTCTATGCCGCAGGCATCCTGGCCGAGATCGGCGACATCGACCGCTTCACGGATCAAGCCGCCTTGGCCAAGTATGCGGGTCTGACGTGGCGCAAGCACCAATCCGGCTCCTTCGAGGCGGAAGATACAAAGCGCATTCGTTCCGGCAACCGATTCCTTCGCTACTACCTTGTTGAAGCTGCCAACTCGGTAAAAAACCGCGACCCGGAATTCGGTGAGTACTACCGGAAGAAATTCAATGAAGTCCCTAAGCATCAACACAAACGTGCCCTCGTCTTAACGGCAAGAAAACTTGTGCGTCTGGTCGATGTGCTGCTACGCAACGACCAACTCTATACGCCCAGAAGGAAGGTGAAGCCGACAGAGCAATAATGCCTTGGCTCATGAATTTTCTTCTCTAATTCCCAGTTAAATTATGGTATTTTACTTAATTTTCGACTGGGTCTAGTTTGGTGATGCCTTTTTTGGGATTGATCCTGCTGCACGCCAAGGAAATTTTCCAATTCTCATCAATCAGGGACTTGACATCATACCGCTGGACTTAGAGGGCCCGAAGGCCCCTTAATCGAACTTGATTTCACCTTCAACGTATCTATTCAGGCATTCCGCACAAAGCAGGATTTCACCGGATGCTCCATCTTCTTCTGGTTCATATTGCAAAGAGAGGACTCTCCCTTTTACTTCCTCGCATTGGCTGCATTTTTATCCCGCTTTAAATTCCATGTACATGTTTCGCACTCTCCTTCGCCTTTTGTAGCTGCTCATATATCCGATCCCGTTCCTCTGCGGCCGCTGCCTCGGCTTTTTCGAGGGCTTTCCATTCACTTTCCGTTTCGACAATCCCTGTCTGGGTGTGGTCATCAGATAGGCAACACCACTGCCCATCTACATGTATTTGCGGTGCCCAAAAGGTTCTGCATGTTGGGGGCATCCGGTCAATTAATTGAGTGATCTGTTTCGCTCTAAACCGTTTCATTCCGTTCTCTCCCCTTAGGGCGCTGTGCCCTGAATGATAATCCCGTGCCTGAATAACCCTTCTTCGCCCGGCTCCAGTGGCGGCGGCATGCGGTCAAGCGGTAGCTGGAGAAGTGTCTTTCCGCTCTTGCTGAGGCCCGCCCGCCGGAAGCCCGCGGCGTGGAAGCAGCCGCCCCGCAGGTGCTGCCCGACGTATGTTATGATGCCGTCCGATGGCGGTAGCCCCCACAGGTGCCGAGTAATTCCGAGCGCCAGGACAATGAGATGCGAGGACAGATATGGACCCTCGTTCCGGAACATGGTACATTCCCATGCGTTCCACCCATCATCCCTTATGCCGGCCCATGTCACCCATAGCGCCTGTTCGTCCTCAGTCAAAAGCACAAGGTTCCGCCCTGGCCGGCAGAATTGCGGCGTTCCAGGCTTTTGGCGTGTATAATGCCTGTCTGCGAGTCGTAGCGCTCGCCAGTCAGCTTTTTGTATTTGAGTCCACATAGGTCCTCCTATAGATTCAACACGAGCTGGCCGGCCCGCGAGGCAGCCACCGGATTGATCCAAAGGACTTCCTCCCGTGCTGCGCCCGCCTCGGCCTTCGCCTTCTTCGTTTCCCTATTCCAGTGCCGCAGCCGGTCATCATAGAGGGGATGGGCGTATCCGGACAACAGTACCGGCCCCGGATGCTGATCCAGTGCGTCAAGCAGTTCGGCATGGTCGGCCTCCGTCATCTCGCATCGATATAACCGGTTGCTTCTCGTAGATAGAATGTACGGTGGGTCGCAGTATATTAAACAGTTCTTTTGTTTGTACCGCTCAATAATAGCGGTAGCTGACTTATTCTCGATTTGCACCCCTTGCAGCCTCTCTGTAACTTGAAGCAACTTTTCGGGTAAGCCCCCCCATTGCCAAGCTGTAGTTTTGCTAGGAGACTTATCTGCTTGAACATGGCTCCGCCATCCCGTTCGATCGCTCGTCTTCGCTCCAATGGCCTGCCAAGTCCGAACCAAGAAACGTCTTGCGCGTTCGAGATCATCTTTTGCCGGTTCATATGATCGGTAATATTCATCTCGGCTGTACGGCGTCCAGTATATGGCCCTAGCCAATTCCTCCGGTCTCGTCCGCACAATCTCAAACAGATTCGTAACCTCGCCATCTAAATCATTTACAGTCTCAATGGGCGAACGTGGCTTATTGAATAATACAGCTCCGCTACCAAGGAACGGCTCCAAGTATGTCTTGTGCTCTGGCATATGGGAAATGATCCATTCTGCCATGCTCCACTTGCTGCCGGGATAGTGTAGTATCCGTGGTATGCTCATGCTCTCCCCTCCCTGCTGCAGATAAAGTCCTCTATTGCTTTGATAGCTGCCAGAATCGGATAGACTTGTACCGGATCTACGGCGTTACCCAGTGCCTTAAGCCGCCCTACCCGATCCTTAACGCCGGTTGCCACTCGCGGCGGCTCCCATTCGTATTGTGGCTGTCCTAATGCTGCGGGCCATTTATATCCGTCCAACCAATTGGAAAGCCCATCAAGCATTCCACCCAGTCTGGGTTCAATTGACCATTGTTGTTCGGCTCCAATACTTGCCCCTTGATGTTCCCCCGTCGAATTTCCTCTTCCCATCTTTGAGATCCAAATGGGCTGCTCCCCTTGTGCATTGATGCCGTCGGCGTTCCCCACATTTTTACTGCACCCGTAAGGGTCGGCGTCGGCTTGCTGCGATCCCCCCGCGAATATTGATAATCCCCTGCCTCTCTCGAACGGGGCGTCGGCCAAAATTTCACCGCATCGTTCAGATTCTGGCTCCATCCCTGATTCTGCTTCCGTTCCTGCCTGGGAGAGTCCGGATTGTCTCCGCTGCGAAAGTCCCGCGCCTGTGGTGTCGGCCACATCTTGACCGCTGAATGCAAGTCTGGTGTTCTCCGTTCTCGTTCCGATGGACAATCTCCCCTTAAAGTCGCCTTCGGAGTAGGCCACAATGAAGACTCTATCTCGTCTATTCGGGGCACCGACGGCACAAGCCGGAATAACAACCGGTTGCGCGGTGTAACCGATGCTTTCCAAGTCAATAAGCACATCGTCGAGCCCCAAAGTGATGTGACCAGCAACGTTTTCACCAACAAACCAACGGGGCCGGATTTCCGATAGGAGTCGCTTAACTTCCGGCCAGAGGTGGCGGTCATCTTCCGCGCCTCTTCGCTTCCCGGCATTACTGAAAGGCTGGCAAGGGTATCCGGCTGAAATAATGTCAATTGCTCTACCTGGGCCGATGATTCCATCCCGTTCTAGTACCTCCCTCGATAATGTGCATACGTCGTCGTATATGGGGACATTGGGCCAGTGTTTGCGTAATACTCTTTGAGGGAATGGCTCACGCTCACAGAAGGCCACTGTCGTCATCCCTGCCCATTCCGCAGCAAGGTCTATTCCCCCTATGCCCGAGAATAGGCTTAGCTTGTTCACTCTATTCCCTCCCTCAATCATCGAAGAATCCATATCCGAATGGTTTTTCTTGCGGAGCCGAAGCGGTCGCGACGTCTTCCATAAGTTTAGTGAAGGTTACCGTGTCTTTTTCCGATAACGATTCTATTAGCCGTCTTTCTTTTGCTTTCAATCCACGCCCTGCTGCTGTAGAGACAAGGTTCAAGATGGGCTCCACCCGCTCCATCTTCAACCGTTCTTCTCTCTCCATGCGCTTCTGTTCAGCTAATTTGCGATTATGTTGTTCCCAATCCTCTTCGTCATACCAAAAGTAATTGCCGTGCCTTGTGCGATAGATTAGAATCCAGTATTGCAATTCTTCTTCGCTATCTTGGATGCGCTGGTGGCAGATTCTATTAACGCGCATGCCGTTTGTTTTCACCCCGCGCCCATCGCGGCCACGAGGCATAACGTGATGAGTATCTTGGTCGGGTCTTCCGCAACCGCATTGGCAAAGTCCACCCGCTTCCTCTATCAGTTCAGAGATGACCTTTTCCGGAAACTCCGCCCGATCTGCGCGGGTGGGCGTATGTTGGTGATGAGCAAGGATGTTTTGCCGCCACGGTTGAATCTCTTTCTTTTTCTTTTTTACGAATGCCAACTGTCACACCCCCTACTTTTGGTGTCTTGTATTCCAGCGTTTGTACGCCGTTTCCATATCCGGTGACAATCCGGTAGCAGCGAAGCAGCTTTCGCAACTGACTCTAAAGCCGCTTAGTTCCGCTGCATCTTTTGGAGAACCGCCGCAAAATGGGCAAGCCTTTAAACCCGCTTCGCTTGTCCGGTCATTCGATGGCTTTTCCCGCTTCCGTTGCTTCGCGTCTTTGATTGATACATTGCCCTTATCGCGATATTCCTCGTATACCTCCTGCTGCTGCTCCACGGGCAGGCCGGACAACTCGTAAGCGGTGGACATATTGACCTTTCCTTCTTGCATCTCCGCTTTAAATTCGGGGGCAAGATGTTTTGATATGGATTCCATCCTCGCTACTTGGGTTGGTGAGATGTCCAATGTTCTTGCGATGAGATCCCTTAGTCGGCCTGGTATCTTGTCCCGCTTCTTTATCTGTTCCAGAATGGTTCTCATCTCTTCTGCCTGCTTAATTTTTTCCCAATCTGACAATTGTCTCGCTGTTGAGTTGGTTGTGATGAGCAATAGCTTTTCGCGCAGCTCGTCTTCTTCGGTTTCAACAATGCAAGGCACTTTCTCAAACTCCCGCTTCCCCTCTTCTACCAAGGACAGGATAGCAAGGCGACGACGATGCCCCGCAATCACTCTGTACTTCCCGCCATCTATCGGCTTTACAATCAGGTTTTGCTTGATTCCAAACGCTGCTATAGAAGCCTTTAATTCCTCGATCTGCTCCGTGCAGTAGAAATTATCTTCTGACGGCTCCAGCTCATGAACGGGTATGTGAGTTATCTTGTAGTCCTGACTTCCGCCGCGCCCTTCTCCGTCCTCCGCCTTCCCGCCGCCCAGCAATTGGTTCAGATTGAATTTCGACACTCCGATCAACTCCCTTTTGTGTCCGATTCGGACACGTTGAGATATTCGGATACGAGTTTCAGGTAATCCATTGCAGCCCCGCAGCGGCGTGAATACTCAATTATTGGCACGGCGGCGAATGTGCTTTCATCGACCTTTTCCGTCTTCCTGATATGTGTTCGGAATAGCGGGAAGTCCTTCTGGTTGTGCAGCCATTCTTCGCCCTGCTTGTTGACCTCATTACGTTGATAGCAGGTGACGAAGCACCCTTTCAGGTTGATGCCTGGGTTTAATTCTTCCCGCGTGTTGTCGATCTGCTCTTTTAGCTCCGCCAGGCCATCAAAAGCGAACTTGTCAATCTTCACTGGTATAAGCACGTCGTCAGACGCCACCAGCGCATTGATAACGGATATGTTGATGTCGGGCGCGTTGTCTATGATGCAGTAATCATATTGACCCGCTACTTGGTTAAGGGCGTTTCTAAGTCTGGTCTGCTGCGGTCGTGATGTGTCCAGCAATACTTGCAAATTTGCTCGAAGCAAGTTCATATTTGCTGGGAGGACATCCAATCCCGCATAAGGGGTGGATGTGATGATGCCGCTAATGTTTGGGCTCCGCTCTGTCATGACTTCGGCAATGCTTGGATTGTCGTAGCTGTGAAGCCCGAACATCTTCGATGCGTTTCCCTGTTTGTCATTGTCAACCAGCAGCACCCGCTTCCCATGTACCGCTGCTAGGATGTGGGCGATATTTACCGATGAGATTGTCTTTGCCACGCCGCCCTTTAGATTGATTACAGATATCGTTTGCATCTCAGCACCTCTTCGATTTCAATTTCAACTCTCGGAAAGTTTCTATCTACTCGGAAGCGGTGTGTTACGTCGCCGATCTGTCCCCATCCATCGTTTTTGATGATTCCCGCTTCCTTCAAGCCATCGAATATGAACTTCTGCCCTGCCATGATGTTGTCTTTATCCTTCCGCTTGTCTTTGCAATACCAAATGATTGTCACATCGACTATCTCGGTTCTTTCAACCCGTGGCAGCCTCTTCGCAGTCCACGCCACAAGATTGGTGTTCATCTCTTTCATATCGCGATACACTGACCAATGGGATTTTGCCGCGTCTATGATTTCATTCAATGTAGGCAACTCGCCCTGAATTTCAATTTTCACGCTCTCAGCTCCTGACATGGTGGGTAGATATATCTTTTTCTCCACGGATACGGCATGTGATGGATGATCTGAAAAAATAGCCTTCTCTCATCGCGAACATTTTTGACTCCCGCTTTGTTCCCCTCGTAAAATTCGGTTTGCTCCAGCTCTGCGATCTCGCGGTGAAACTCGCACAGGTTCACCAGCGCCCACTCTCCCGTTGCTTCTTTTCTGCATCCTGGTACTTTGCAACATGCCATATTATCCATCCCTTTCCGATGTGTGATGTATGTTTTATGATCGTGATCATTCCCTCGTGATCATTCCCTCGTGATCATTCCCTTGCCCTTCGGAGCTTTAGGTAAATCGACCACCCGGTTATGTCGTTGTATACTGGCTTGCATTCGGTTAGATCCCATTCTGGATATTTCTTTTTCCAGAAGCTTTGATTGTCGATTTCATCCCTGACAATCCGCTCTACTTGCCGCCTTGTGTACTTGCTATCGTTTGTTCTGTATTCCGGTTTTTGGAGGTTTTGGCTGCTGCTCCAGCGCTTCTTTCCGTTGGGGCTTTTCATGAGATAGCGGGATAGGGCTTCTAGTCCGTAATCGTTCGGCTTCAAACTGTCCGCATTGGCGTATCCAATCCGTTCGCCTTTTTTCTGTCCCTTCTTCCTGGGCTTTCTCCACAGGTCTTCCACCGCATCCCTGTCCAATCCGCTATTCATGATGATGTGATGATGCACCCTTGTTGGCTTTTCCCCGTTCTTTCCGGTGTTATGTTCTGTGACGAGTACATACTTTAGAGGAGGGAGCCCCTCCCGCTTCCGTCTGTGAGATATCCGCCTAATGTAGTTCGCCACTTCCTTCTCAGCTTCTTCCACCGTATCCGGTACTTTGGCATAGGTGACGGTTACGTGTAGATCACCTTCACCAAAGTTCGTATTCACTAGCTGCACGAAGTACCGCTTTGCATTCTTATCATTCAGGTTCCGTTGCTTTGGGGCTGACACCTTTTTCTTCCTCGCCCTCCCTCTCGGTCTAGGACCCAGGATGGTGTGATTGTATATGTCCACTTCCATGTATGATCCGCAATATATCTTCTTCTCTCTAACTACATTCCGCACGGCAATTTCCCCCAGCTGTATAGTGCCGAGTATTATCTATCCTATTGCTGTATATTGGGTTGTCCTAGCCCCCTCTGTACCATGCATCGCAGGAAAGATAATACCCATTACAAGCCCGATAACGCTCTATGGCGTTGCCTTGTCGCCGCGAAATTTGATATAATCAATGAGAGCTGAATTATCGCATTTCGCTTTGACTTCGCCCCGTGGTCGCTTCTGCTAAAGCGTCCATCGGGGCGATTTCATTTCCATGTGTTTTATCATTTTGCCTCTTTGTCTTCCAATCTCTTAACCTCGATTGGACGTGCGATTACAACGCAGTTATTGTGTCGATCCATCAATTCCGCTTGAATGAACATACCCGCTTCGCTTTTGCGGTAAATGATTGCTGATATATAGCTATATGTAGTTCCTCTGTGCTCTACAGCCTCACCGCTGGTCATGGCTTCCTTCAGTTCTTCATTTGTCACTGGTCCATCCCCCTTCTATATTTGGTATAATTAGCCTAGAAAGAGAGGTGAAACGAATTGATTAATATTTCCGATATTTTGGATGATGCAACTGACTTTGATAGAGAGGTGTTTATCGCTGCCCTCGATAAGCATCTCTTAAACCTTCCACAATTCGTTGAGAACGTTTCGAGAAGGGTTAAACAAAGAGAATTGGTTATGTCCCTCAAAAAAGGATTAAATGCTGATGTTCATGAATTTAGTCTTGAAGAGGTTGATTTATTTCACGATGTTCTTTGCTTCTATAAAAATAGCGCCGAAACTTATGTGGATTTAGATCGGGCCGCTGAAGAAGCATTACAGTCAGCACTAAGGAAATATACTAGGCGTCTTGAAGATTTTCTGTATGATCTCCGAAAATAGCTACATGCATCGTTTCATAGATTTCTTTTTTCATCGCTTCTTGTTGCTGTAGTATCAACTCTACTTTTTCGTTGTACTCTTGCTCGCTCATCTCGCCCGATGAACGAGCTTTTCTACATTCCCAGTAATGGTCAGCTATCTCTTCGAATTTACGCATTACTTCATCATGTTTTTTTCTAGCTTCTTGTTTATTCACACCTCTTCGCCCCCCCTACGTACTCTTTCAATAATTTCAACGCTGTTATAATCAGTTCAACCTCTCCCGAAGTCGCTTGTATTGCCGTTGATACATTTGGCGGGCACTGGGTGATTGTGCGGTGTCGGCCATCTGCAGCAAGTTTAGGCAAACTCGCAACCATTGTTTTCGTGTCATGCCCTTCTCACTCCCTTATCAGAATTTGAGCACCTATAATAACACCTTCAAACATTACGATATGTGCGCCGATTTCAGCATTGAATACCTTTGTATCTCCCGCAATAAGCGCGCGTTGATATACTAAACTCCCCTTAGCAACCTGCGCGAATCCGCTGACCTGGGCACTGCCAAACACCTCGGAGTTATCAATGACCGCTCCACTATCAACGCAAGCGCTATCGTATATCATTGATTCATTTTTGACCTCCGCATTGCCAATAACGGAGGCGCTCCCGAATATCGCCGACTCGTCGTAAACCCAGCATTTCCCCGCATGGCTGAGATTGTGTTTTGATTCAATCCAGCCGCCCAGGTCCCCGGCTTTCACGTCGCCAAAATCCCGGATAGCGCGGATACGGTGAAGCTTGGCGCCCTCAGCGATTTCGGTTGTCATCTCGCCTGTGAACTCGTATTTCTTTTGCACGCTTGCTCCCTCCCTCATAGTCGATATCCAAGCTTCTCGGCCTGCATGGCTGCCCAGGTGGCGAATGCGCATTCGCTTGGGTCGATATACTCCCTCATGTACCTGTCGGCCAAATGGTTCAGGAGCTCATCAGGAATATTCATGCCGCCCCTTCTTTCACATATCCTTGACATTGCTTAGATCCGAAAAGTCTTTTCCTGCGCTCCGGCGCATGAAGTCATTAAGCTCAAACGTTGACACCTTGAGTCTGCCGAGTTTCAAGGCTTGAAGGTGCCCGTGCTTGATTAGGTCATAAACGTAGTTATTATTGACACCGAGTATCTCCGCCACTTCTGAAACTGGATGAAGACGATTCAATTCACACACATCCTTATAAGAACATTCATGTAATACACTTAAAGTGAAGTCTCGATCAAAAAAATTAACTTCTTGCAGGTACTCTGATCAGGTCGGCATTCATTTCAAATACATAGGCAAGTGAGTAAATCACATAAGGCTTTATTTCAACTTCTCCGTTCTCCCAACTGATTATAGTTCGCTTAGACACACCCAGTTTTTCGGCCAGGGCCTCTTGAGTGAATCCCTTCTCAACTCTGGCTGCCTTAATACTTAAATCAAACTTGTTCATGTTCACCATCCCCCTACTTGTTTGTAAACACATTTTAGTACACTTAAAGAGTAGTGTCAACACATAAAGTGAATTATAATTACTGATTGTGTTGCAAATTCTTCACTATTAGTGTAGAATCCTTTGTAGGGAGGCGAGTTCATTGCAAGTTAATAAAACGGTAGAGTATCAAAGGAAAGTTCTAGCCAAAAACATCAAAATGCTTTTGGACAAGAGAGGAAAAACGCAGACGGACATGGCAAGAGAACTGGGTATTGCAGAAACGACAGTATCTAGTTGGATGAATTGTGAAAGGTATCCTCGCTTAGATAAAATCCAGCTAATGGCTGATTACTTCAATGTCAGAAGATCTGATATAACAGAAGAGATAAATGATGCCGTTCAGCAATTTGAAGTCGCCCAATACCCATACTATCCAGTAAGCATATCGGCGGGACTGCCTATTGAAGTCATCCCGATCACACCCTCAGCAACCCAAACAATCACATTGCCCAACTCACTGATGGGGAAGTGGGCCGGTTCAAAAAACGTTTACATCATGAGGGTAAATGGTGAATCAATGAACAAGGTAATTCCTCATAGTTCATTGATTGCTGTCAAAAGCGTAGAGCTGTCATCACTTAATAGTGGCGATATCGTTGTATACAGCAACGGACACGAATATTCAGTCAAACGATTTTATAACGACGAAATAAATGAAAGGGTTATTTTTAGACCTGATTCGACGGATCTAAGTTTCACTGATCACACCGTTTCTTATGAAGAAGCGAAGAACCTGAAGATTCATGGCAAAGTTGTCGTCTATGTGGTGGAACTGGGGTGATGAGAAAAGGGCAGTTTAATAGCTGCTCTTTTCTAAATAGAACAGAAAGGAGAATCATCAAATGAAAGGCGGAGTAAGGAAACGCTATGGCTCATGGTATTACTATTTCGACTTAGGAACCGTCGACGGGAAACGGAAAAAGATTGAACGGAAAGCTGTTGGGGCCGAAACAAAATCCCAAGCAGAAAAAATCCTTCGAAAAGCAATGGAGGAATACGAAAACACCGGCACTATCTTCGAACCCTCAACAACGAGCCTTCACGACTACATGAAATTTTGGTTTGAAGAGTATGTGATGATTAACCTAAAGCACAATACCCAAGAGAATTATAAATTGGTCATCAACAAGCATATCAATCCGGGAATTGGGATGATAAAACTTAAATCGTTAACGCCGGAATTGTTACAAAAATTTATTAATGACAAGCATCGAGATGGCTATTCCCGAAAAACACTTACTATTTTTCATACAGTCCTGCAAAATGCATTAAAACAAGCGGTCTATCCGTACAAATTAATAAACGAAAACCCGATGCAATATGTCAAACTTCCAAAAAAGGAAAACAGAAAGACGACAGAAACAGATTTAAAAATCCTGCCCATGTCGTCCATAAGAAAAATAAACGAATTCCTTGAACCCACAAATTCATTTTACATCCCTTTTCACATTGGACTCAACACCGGGATGCGGGTGAGTGAAGTCTGCGCCCTTACATGGGACTGTGTAGACCTATACGAAGGCACTATAAAAGTAGACAAGATCATGATTAACGTCAACAGAGAATGGATATTCGGGACCCCTAAAACATCCTCGTCATATCGAACAATTAACATTGGTGCTACTTTAATAAAAATATTGAAGGAACACAAACTACGCCAAAAAGAGAATAAATTGAGGTATGGCGAGTTCTATGTAAGTAACGATTTCGTATGCACCAAAGAAAATGGGGAGAACGTCACCCCTGCCAGTTGCAAATGGAGCGGAAAGAATATCCGGGATAAGCTTGGCATAGAGTTTAATTTCCATTCACTCCGGCATACCCATGCGACCTTGTTGCTTGAACGAGAAGCGCCCATAAAAGAAATTCAGGCGCGATTGGGTCACAGTCGATCTGGCATCACACTAGATACTTATTCACACCTGACAGAAAAAATGAAAAGTCAGACAGTGGACATTTTTGAACGTCTTATGCATGACGTCAGATAATCTCCCCCACCATTTTAGAAATTCGGTGGCTGTACGGTGGGGGAGAGCTATTTCTAAGTGACGTCAAAACTGCCAAACCATTGATAAATCAATTATTTTTGGTCGTCAATCTTCAAAACGGCCATGAACGCTTCCTGAGGCACTTCCACGCTGCCGACCTGCTTCATGCGCTTCTTGCCTTCCTTCTGCTTCTCCAGCAGCTTCCGCTTTCGGGAGATGTCTCCCCCGTAACATTTGGCCAAGACGTTCTTGCGCATCGCCTTGACCGTCTCGCGGGCGATTATCTTCGTTCCGATCGCGGCCTGCACCGGCACTTCGAACATCTGGCGCGGAATCAGCTCGCGCAGCTTCTCGCACAGCAGCTTGCCGCGATGGTACGCCCGATCCTTGTGCACGATGACCGACAAGGCGTCGACCTGCTCGTTGTTGAGCAGAATATCCATCTTGACGAGATTCGATTTGCGGTAGCCCGACAGCTCGTAGTCGAACGAAGCATAGCCGCGCGTGCTCGATTTCAGTTGATCGAAGAAATCGTATACGATCTCGGACAGCGGAATCTGGTACGTAATCGTAACCCGGGTCGTGTCGAGATATTGCATATCTACGAATTCCCCGCGCTTGCCCTGGCACAGCTCCATAATCGCGCCGACGAAATCGTTCGGCACGATGATCGTCGCCTTGACGTACGGCTCCTCGACATAGTCGATCTTGCTCTGATCCGGGTAGTTCGACGGGTTGTCGATCGTCAGCGTCTCTCCGCTCGTCAGGGTCACATGATAAATTACGCTTGGCGCCGTCGTAATGAGCGGAATATTGAATTCGCGCTCGATGCGCTCCTGAATAATCTCCATGTGGAGCAAGCCGAGGAAGCCGCAGCGGAAGCCGAAGCCAAGCGCCGATGAGGTCTCCGGCTCGAAGGAGAGCGAAGCGTCATTCAGTTGCAGCTTCTCCAGCGCTTCCCGCAGATCATTATAGTCCGACGTATCAATCGGATACAGTCCGCAGAATACCATCGGATTGATGCGGCGGTAGCCCGGAAGCGGCTCCGCGGTCGGATGCTTCGCATCGGTGATCGTATCCCCGACGCGGGTGTCGCCCACGTTTTTGATGCCGGCGACGACGAAGCCGACATCGCCCACGTTCAGCTCGTCGATGATCGTCATGCGCGGCTTGAATGCGCCGACCTCGATGACTTCGAATGTCTTGTTTGTTGCCATCATCTTAATCTTGCTGCCTGCGCGAATGGAGCCGTTGACGACCCGGACATACACGATGACGCCCTTGTACGGATCATAGTGAGAGTCGAAGATAAGCGCCTTCAGCGGCTCCTCCGGATCTCCGGTCGGCGGCGGGACTTCCTTCACAATCTGCTCGAGAATCTCCCGGATGCCAATGCCCGCCTTGGCGGAGGCCAGCACCGCATTCGAGCAGTCGAGACCGATAACGTCCTCGATCTCCTGCTTGACCCGCTCCGGTTCGGCGCTTGGCAGATCGATCTTGTTGATGACCGGGAGAATCTCCAGGTTGTTGTCGAGCGCGAGATATACATTCGCCAGCGTCTGCGCTTCAATGCCCTGCGCCGCATCGACGACGAGGAGCGCGCCTTCGCAGGCCGCCAGGCTCCGTGACACCTCATACGTGAAGTCCACGTGGCCCGGAGTATCGATCAGGTTGAGAATGTACTCTTCTCCATCATCCGCCTTGTAGGTCAGACGGACCGCCTGGAGCTTGATCGTGATTCCCCGTTCCCGCTCCAGATCCATATTGTCAAGGACCTGCGACTGCATTTCCCGGGCGGCCAACGCTCCCGTATATTCAAGAATCCGGTCAGCAAGGGTTGACTTGCCGTGGTCAATATGCGCAATAATACAAAAATTCCGAATCTTCTTTTGTCGTGACAGTAATTCCGTCATTCGTATTCCATACCCCCACCACTAAGCCAAGTTTCAATTCATTCATTATAACGGATTGAGGGGGCAACAGCAATAAAAAGGCGATTATAGGCCCGGAGCGTCGAAAAACGGCCGATTCCGGACCCGGATTCGTCAGAATAATCCGTCGAACAAGCCGACGACGGCGCGGATGCCCGCTTGCGATAATGTCTGCAGCAAGCCTGCCGTCTGATCGGCCAGCTTGTTGACCGTCGTATCCTCCACAGGCGGAAGACCCGGCGCCGGCTGCGGAGCGGCCTCCGGCGGCCACTCCGGCGGCCGATTGTCGGGAACCGCCTCTTCCCGGCCCTGCACGGGCTCCGGTTCGGCCGGACGGCTCGCAAGCGGCTCTTGAGCGGGACGCTCAGGCCAGGCCGAATCGGCGGGAACGGAGCTCCGGTTCGCATCGACCGGACCGTATATCCGCTCGATGCTGACGGAGGTCACCTCCATTCCGATGAAGACGCCGACCACCAACAGAACCATCATGCCTACCACCTGCTTCGCAAAGCGGGACATAGCCATAGCCTCCTTTTCTCATTCTTCCATCCGTCCATTCATTCGAGCCGTTCCCGTTCCTCAACCATTGGCCGCCGGCGGAGCGTTCTTCCGGTTTGCCGTATTCCGTTCAGGCGCCTGCCGCTTCTGCTCGTTCTGCGGCTTCATCACCGGCTTCGCGTTCGTCTTCTCGCGCACAATCTCGGCAATCAGATCCGCCAGCACCTCTGCGGTCCGGTAATTTTCCTCCAGCGTATTGTCAATGCCTCCGATCTCCATAATTACGCTGTTCGGCGACAATGATTGGTTGTATTCCCCGTTCCCCTGCGCCGTCGACTTGCCCCAGATTCCCCTTGAGACGCCGGGATACCGCTCCTCCAGCCGGTCATGAATCTCCTTGGCGAACTTCTCGTTCTCTCTCCAATCGGGATTGCCGCGGCCGATGACAAAATAAACTTGGGCGTAAGAGGTTCCGTCTATCTCGACCGTCGAATCTTTGCGGCGCAGCGCGTCCCGGTGAATGTCGAAGAAGAACTGGAGATCCTGATGCTCTGCCATCGCCTGCTTTACCGTTTGCTTCGAGTATTTGTAGGAATAGTTCCAGCTATACCCTTTGATCGTCGACGCATAGTCCTGATTGGAGTGAACGGCTCCGATCCCTCGCTTCTGCAGTTCCTTCTGCAAATGTTTGCCGACCAGCGTCACGTTGATTTTGGCGTCATTCGGATTCGTGCTCTCCTTCTTCAATTCCGGGTTCCACGACTCCCGGTTATGAGAATGATAGATAAAGACATAATCTTTCAGATTGGAGCTTGGCCCGCTTCCTTCCGCATCCGACGGGGGCCCGGGCTGCACCGTCTGGGGCGGAGCCCCTCCGCCGGCATCCTCAATCGGCTCTCCCCCATGCTCCGGGAAGGTTTCTTCCGCCAGAGGCGAAGGATAATCGACCGGCCCCTTGGCCGATTGGTTCCCGGTGCCTAAGCGGAGCGGAATCGCTTGTTCGCTGTTCAGTCCCGGAACCTCTCCGGCGATGAGCGATTTCGGATCAAGCGGATTCACATTGGTTGCCATCTGTACGAGGAATTGGGCAATCTGTGTCCGGGTCAGGGAAGATTCCCCCTCTCCAGAAGGCAGATTCGGCATTTCCATCGCAAGCATATCGACAAAAATGCGGCTGGACAGCTGAGCCGCGACTCCCTTCATCGAAGCGAGCGGCGATGAATCCAGCTTCTGTTCCAGCAACCCTCCCAGGCCAAGCACGATAAAAAACATGGCAGAAGCAATCGATAATAGCAGAAATGTGCGTCCCATGAGCAGCGTCTGCATCCACTTCTGCTTCCATTTGGCAACATTGACCGTGCGGAACATAGAAATGCCCTCCTTTATCCTGCTGGTCTCACTCTCTCAATGCAATTGCGAGAGTGCATTTAGTAGAATCTATGAGGGCATTCTATGAGATAGAACTATATTTTTCGGTGCTCCGTACCAGGAAGAGATAATCGAATAACCGTGCCTCGGCCCGGCTCGCTGCTTGCCTCCAGAGTGCAGCCATGCGCTTCGGCCAGCTCTCTCGAGATCGCCATCCCCAAGCCGCTGCCTTCGGACGCCCGATCGGTAGACTGGCCCCGGTAATAGCGTGTAAACAAATGACTGAGCGTCTCCCCATCCATGCCCGCGCCGTCGTCCCGGAACTCCAGCGCATCCTCGCCATCCCGGGCAACAAAGAAGATTTGAAGCGATGTGCCTGGCGGATTGTGGAAAAAAGCATTCATGCAAATATTTTCTATGATTCTGCGAAAATATCTCGGATCGAACGAGAACCATACCGGAATATCCGGCCGCTGATAGTAAATGTGCGCCTTCGGACGCTCCGGCAGATTGAGAATGTCGTCCAGTGTCTCCTCCAGCCATGCATCGAGACATAGCCGCTCCCTCTGCAGCGGCAGACTTCCGCTCTGCAGCCGGTAGGTCAGATTCAAATCCTGCAGCAGCCGATCCATCCATTCCGCCTTTTCGGTCATGACGCCGGCGAATTCGGCCACCTCTTCCCGCGACCAATCGTACTGCTTCGCCTCCAGCATGCGCGCGTAGCCTACGATGGAGGCAAGCGGCGTCTTCAGATCATGAGACAGGCCCGCAAGCCACTCCTCGCGCTGCCGATCATGCTGCCGTCGTTCCTCTTCGGCGGAGCGGAGCCGGGAAGCAAGCTGGCGGAGCGCCTGCATGACGTCTTCATAAATGCGGTAATTCCGCTTCAGCTTGCCGCTTCGCCGTTCCGAACGCGGCCGCCCGCGATGATCGGCTGGCTCTTCATAGATGCCGTCCGCGATTCGCTCCGTCCAGCGCATGACATGAAGCTGGGGCCGGGCAAGCCGTGTGCTCTGCCACCAGGCCATGAATAGAAACACAATGATCATCGTCGCGACGACGCCCCCAATCGCAAGCAGAAAAATATCCTGATAGGAAGCAATGCGGAATCCGGCGGCAGTAACCGCCGCTCCGTCCGTCTGATGGGGCATTTGCAGCACCCATGTGTCGCCTGTTGCCGGATTGTACCGGTACGCGAGCAAATAGGCATAGTGCTCCGGCTGCAGCGACCGCAGCGCGATCTCCTGCAGCGTCAGCCGCTCGACAACGCCCGCGGGCTTGTTCCAGGATTCGAGGGTGCGGCCGGCGGCATCCAGGCGGGTCACCCATGCGTCATGCGGCGCCAGGAGCCTGCGGACGGATTCCGCAGCCGGAACCCCTTCTTCACGCGAGGCCAGCCATTCATCCAGCAGCCGCAATTGCAGCGGATAAGTTCCGTATAGCAGCGTAATGCTGCGGCCGCCGACGGATCGAATAAAAATGAAGATGCCATGCTTGCTTGGCAGCTCCCTCTGCACGTAGGCGACCGCTTCTCCCGGCGCATATTGGGTCGGCATGTCGCTGGGCGCGTTGAAGGACTCGACCACCTTGCCGTCCTCATTCAGCACCTGCAGCCAGCCCCCGCTCGCTGTCAACCGCTGGAGCACCTCGTCCGGCCAGACGACCCGCCCCTGCCGATTCACCTCCACCGATTCGACAATCCGGGTCAACTGGCTTGTTAGCAGACTGCGGCTCATATCCAGCGCGCTCATCCGATCGGCGACCCACAGGAAAGCCGCAAACATGCAGCCAAGCAGCATCGCGCCGATTAAAAGCCATTGCCATGCGTAATGCCAGGCCAGCCGTCTGCCCGATTTCATAAGCGGGACCTCCCGCTTGGCCGCCCGCCGCCCTCCTGCTCCGGCGGCACCAGCTTATATCCCATGCCGCGCACCGTGACCAGGAGGCGGGGCCTGCCCGGCACTTCTTCGATCCGCTCGCGAATGCGATGGATATGGACCATGACGGTATTGTCATCGCTCATCGCGTCGCAGCCCCATACCCGCTCGTACAGCTCCTGCTTCGTGAACATCCGGTTCGGATGCCGGCAGAAGAACAGCAGTAGCTGGAACACCATCGCCGGACATTCCACCGGGACCCCGTCGACCCGGAGCTCGCCAGCCGCCTCGTCGACCGCGAATCTTCCATAGACATAGCGGGCGGGCAGAGCGGACTTCGGCTCCGGAGCAGGCTGTCCCGCAGACGCCAGATAACGCTTGAGCTGCGCTTTGACCCGCGCCGCCAGTTCCAACGGGTTGAACGGCTTCGTCACATAATCGTCCCCGCCTAGCGCGAAGCCGGTCAGTTTGTCCAGATCGGTCGTCCGGGCCGTGACGAAAATAATCGGGGCATCGGTCGCCTCGCGCAGGAACGGAGCCAGCTCGAAGCCGCTTTTTCCGGGAAGCATCACATCGAGCACGATCAAATGGACGGGATGGCTGGCGCAATACCGGACCGCCTCCTCTCCGGTTGTAACGCAGACCACATCCGTGAACCCTTCCTTCCCCAACACCGTCCTCACCATTTTCCCAATGGCGGAGTCATCTTCGACGATTAAGATTCGGCTTTCATATGTGTTCATCTTGCCGTATTCCTCCTTAGCGGCTATTCCTCCGCGGCTCCCTGATTTTCTTTTCTTTCATTGTACCATGCCCGCCTGTCTCCCTTTGGAACGCAACCTTAACGCAATCTTAACGGAATCCCGCTTCCCGGCGGAATCGACGTCATTGTTAAGCTAAAAATGAACTGGCGTTTCGGTGATGTTCAATCCGGAGCCTTATGATCAAAGCAGAGGACAGACCAAGAAAGGAAGATGACCCATGAAGAAACGCACTCTCGCCGTATGTATGCTAGCCCTCTCCTCTGTAATCGCCATTAGCGGTTGCGCGGAGAATGCAAGCAGCCAAAAGGAGAGTCCGGCGAAGGAAGCCGGCATGGTTAAGGAAAAGGAGCCGGAATCCGGTGAGAGCCGGAAAGCAGACGAACAGCAGCCGCAAAAATCACAGGGGCAAGAAACGCAGGTCCAAGAGACGTTGACAGGCGACGACGTCAGCAGCTGGATCGCCGGTCATGAGGCGGCCAAGCTGTATGAGCATTTCTCGCCGGAGTTCCAGGAGCAGGCAACGGCCGAGGATATCGATAAGCTGCTTCGTCAAGCATGGAAAAAGGGAGAGGCTCCGGTTCAAATCTCGCGGCTGGCGGCGGACGGTACGGAGACATACGTATGGAGCAGCAAAGACGGAAAGATGTACCTCTCCGCCTTGCTGCGCGAAGGCCGGATTCACGGCCTGCTCCTGCGTCCGTCCGACCCCCGGGCCACGGATGAGAAGTATACGCGCCATGCCTACCGGATGCCCTTCGAAGGGGCATGGACGGTCGCCTGGGGAGGAGCCAACACGATGCTGAACTATCATTATGAATATCCAACGCAGCGGTATGCCTATGATTTGTTCATCGTGCGCGACGGGGCCAGCCTGGAAGGAGATCCGAAGGATAACGCCAGCTACTTCGCGTTCGGACAGCCCGTCGTGGCTCCGCTCGGCGGGAAGGTGGTCAAGGTCGTGGACGGGCATCCGGACAATGTGCCGTTCGAGAAGCCGCTTACGGAAGAAGCAGCGGGCAATCACGTCGTCATCGATCACGGCAACGGCGAATACAGCGTGCTGGCCCATCTCAAAAAGGACTCTATTCTGGTGAAGGAAGGCGATACGGTGAAGCAGGGCGATCGGCTCGGCCTGTGCGGCAATTCCGGCAATTCATCGGATGCCCACATTCACTTCCAGGTGTCCGATAGCCCTTCTCTGGAAGAAGGGTCATCCCTTCGCATCCGGTTCGAGGATGGAAGCGATCCGGTTCGGGGTGACCAGGTGCGGGGTCAGGACAAGCAGTAGCGAGCGCGTGCAGGCTCGTGCGGAGCAGCATGCGCAGGTATAGTTCGCGATAAGCGAAGCTTCAGCAGCATGCGGCTGGCTCAAAGCACCCCGCGAAGGTTAAGGTCGTGATAACGAGGTTCAGCAGGCTCAGAGCCCATCAAATGCAGATTAAGTTCGTAGAAGCCCATGCGGCAAAAAAACACCCGCTAAGGGTGTTTTTTTTCGGGGGTCCTGAGGGATTTTCATTTGTTATGCCCCGGGTGCGCGCCGAAATGGCTTCAATCGGCAGGTTAGATTGGTTAGATTGATTGGGTCGGGTCGGCATGTCCGGTTGGGGGGTGAACATTGCTGCGTTGTCCGGTTCCGAAGTGGTAATTGCTGCACAGCTACAGTAATTTGCGACAGTTGAGTCGATCTGGAATGAAATTCCTGCAAAACTACATCATTTTCGCTAGATATAGCAACGATTTGAGTGAAATCGAGGAAATTCCTGCACTTTTGCAGGAACCCCATTGCGGCATCGATACGTTCATAAGAATGCTGCACTTTTGCAGTTTTCGGGAACAGCTTGGGCAGATAACGCAGATTCAACAACCTAGTCGACTTAGTTTACTCGTTTCTCGCTCAGCCGGTTCACTTACCGCACTCAGGTACTCGTTTCTTGCTCAACCTTTTCACTTAGTGTACTCAGTTTACTCGTTTCTAGCTCCCCCAGTTCACTTAGCGCACTCAGTTTACTCGTTTCTCACTCACCCGGTTCACTTACCGCACTCAGTTTCCTCGTTTCTCGTTAGCCCGGTTCACTTAGTTTGCACAGTAGCTCGTATACTCAGTTGAGTCACCTCGCTTAATCAACTCAGTCAAGTCAATCAACCCAGTCGACTTATTCAAGCCAGTTAACGCAATTCAATCTCGGTCGACTCAAGCAACTCAAACTCAATTCAAACTCAATTCCATCTCAATCAACCCAAATCAATCTAATCAACTGAAGCGACTCAAAGCAAATCAAGCCCTGAAAGCGCAATCTCAATCAACTCCGTGCAATTCAATCCGAGGGGAGCTTAAAAGCTCCCCTATACATCATGTTGTAAAGCCAGGCAGCCGGATAGGCTCCTGGCTCCCTGGCCCTCGTCCATGTCCATCCTCAGTGCGTATAGGCGGACACGTTGCTGCTGTCGACCGCTTCGTGCAGCGCCGCGTTGAGGCCGCTGGCGATAATGTTGGCCATATCCTCCATGAATTCGTCGACTTCCTTCGGTGTCACGATCAGATCATGGCCAAGCGGCTCCAGCACTTCCTTCACCAGCAGCAGCCGGTCCTGCTCGCCAATTTCTTCGAGAATGCCGAGAATCTGCCGGGTCTGATTCGTCTCCTGCTTGAAGTGCTCCCGCATCATTTCGAAGGCGTTGTTGACGATGGTCGAAGCATAGCATACGGTCGGCACGCCGATGGCGATGCACGGCACCCCGAGAATCTCCCGGGTCAGCCCGCGCCGCTTGTTCCCGATGCCGGAGCCGGGGTGAATCCCGATATCGGCAATCTGGATTGTCGTATTGACCCGCTCCAGCGCTTTGGAGGCAAGCGCGTCGATCGCGATGATGAGATCGGGGCGGATTCGATCGACGATGCCCTGCACGATATCGCTTGACTCGATCCCCGTCACGCCGAGCACGCCGGGAGCGACGGCGCTGACCTCACGGTAGCCGGGACTGACCTGATCCGGCATCACCTCGAAGTAATGGCGGGTGACCAGCACATTCTCGACGACGAGCGGCCCAAGCGCATCGGGAGTCACATTCCAGTTCCCCAGGCCGACAATAAGCACCTTCGCGGAAGATCCGATCCCGATTTCTCCGAGAAAAGAAGCGAACAGCTGCGCGAACGATGTGGCGACGCGGTCCTGGAGGTCGGAGTCTTTCCGCCGCAAGCCCGGCACTTCAATCGTGATGTAGCGCCCCGGGATGCGGCCGATGGCGCGCGAGCCTTCCTCCGTCTGCACATGAATCCGCGTTATTTTGATGCCGCGATCCTCTTCGACATGCTCCTGCACTCCGGGAATGGAGGCGGCGCGATCAGGGGATGCCATTTCCCTGGATTCCAACGCCAAATCGGTACGAACCGAATAATTGCGTAAATCCGCCGTCATAAGTCTACCTCCCAAAAGTTCCATTTTGCAGATATTGTGTGTGATGGAGGCCAACTTTATGCGGCAGCAGCGGAACTATCGCATGCCGATGCCTATCCGGCAAATGGGGAGACCGCGGCAAACATATTGCTTTTTAGGGTATGTCATGCTAGAATATTTTAAGTTGTGAATCTATCTCATGCTGATCTGGAAATGGTATAGATTCGATTGTCGCACTACGATGCAACGGAGGTGAATGCAATGCCTAACATTAAATCCGCTGTGAAACGCGTAAAAACGAACGACAAGCGCCGTCTGTTGAACGCTTCTCAGAAGTCCGCACTTCGTACGGCTGTCAAAGCAGCTGACGCTGCATTGGCTAACAATGAAGTGGAAACTGCCAAAGGAGCTGTCGCTCTGGCTTCGAAGAAATTGGACAAAGCCGTTACAAAAGGCTTGATCCACAAAAATGCGGCTGCCCGCAAGAAGTCCCGCTTGGCACAAAAATTGAACGCTCTGCTCGTACAAGCGTAAGCAGCAGCCTTTCATACTTAAATGCAGCAAAGAAGCCCGAAGATGAACGCCTGCGCGTCCGTCTTCGGGCTTTTGTTGATGGCGGGCTAGCGGGAACCGGCCATTCCGCTCCGCGTGCTGCCCGCCGCCATCCGCATGATGAACATTTCCAGACCGAGCGTCTTGTCTACCCGCCCCGACTTCATCTCATAGTCGAGCTCGGCCGCCTCGGCCAACCATCCGGCCAATACATCGGTTCCGTAGCCGCGCGCCTGTTCGGCCGCCATCTTGGCCGCATAAGGATGGATACCGAGCTGAGAGGCGGCCTGCTGCTGCGTGAAGCTCTGGTTCGTCAGCTCCTTGACCTGAAGCATCATCCGGAGCTGCCGGACGATGAGCGCCATAATCTTAATCGGCTCCTCCTTCTGCTTCAGCAGCTCGTGCAGGGTCGACAATGCTTTGCCCGCCCTATGGCGAACGACATCCTCGACCAATTGGAAGACGTTCTGCTCCGTGTTTTTGGCAATAAGTCCTTCAATCGTCGCCGTATCAATGACGCCGCCTTCCCCGGCGAACAAGCAGCATTTCTCAATCTCGCCCGCCAGCGCCTGCAGATTCGTCCCTACCGCGTTCAACAGGGCCGTTACCGCTTCCTCCCCGATGGAACAGCCATGCTTGCCCGTCTCCCGCTTCACCCACTGCGCCAGCTCCTCGGCCCCCAGCGGCTGAAAAGCGAGCACCGCGGCCTTCGCCTTGGCGGTCTTGACCGTCTTCTTGCGCTCATCCAGCTTGTCCGCCTGCACCAGGAAGACGATGGTGCTGGTCTCCATCGGCTGTTCCATATATTTAAGCAACCGTTCGGTGCGATGCTCCATCTTGTCCTTGCCGGAGGCAAAAATCGATTGATCCTTGACCAGAATGCACTTGCGGGGCACAAGAAATGGCAGCGTCTCCGCTTCTTCGATGACGGCCTCGATCGGAGCTTCAGCCGTGTCCATCTTCATCACGGCCAATTCCCGGTTCTCCGGCTCGAAGGCATGCTCCAGCAAATAGTGAACGAACTCTTGCATTCTGTATTTTTCCGTACCATACAGTACATATATCGGGCGCGGCTCCCCGCGCTGTATCTCCTTAATCGCCGCTTTCATATCCAATGCCTGATGCCTCCCCCTGTCTATGTACTTCATGATAGCAAAAATTGAGGAACGCCGCAAAAAACAAAGGGACCGGCGCAGCCCTCGCGGGCGGCGCAAGTCCCTTTGTCCCATACCATCTATGATAAACGCCTGCAGCGAAGCTCTAGAAACTCCGCGCAAACGGTCACACGACGTACGGGAACGTCACTTGCATCTTTTCCTTGATACCTCATCATACGCGCGCCGCGCCGAATGTGTGCCGCTTCCCGGGGGATGGCCCAGCCCATTTTTGGCAGCGCGCGAGCCTTCGGCGCCCTAGGTAGCAGGCTTGGCCGTACCGGGCACCACGATAGGCTCCTTCGTATCGGCCTCGCCGGCGGCCGCTTCCTTCAATCCGTTCGAAGACACGTCATAATGGAACTGGCGCAGTCCGTCCTCTGTCCGCACCTTTACTTCCAGACGGCTGCTGTCCGAAGACCAGATCAGCTCTTCCGGCATGTCGGCGAATGCCAGCGTCTGCAGCTTGGTCTGCTCCGCGTCGTTGACGCCGTACAACATGAGCTGGCCGTTCTCCCATACGACCATCCATTTGCCGTCCGGCGATGTCGCTTCCTTCGACGCCGCGAACAGAGATTGGCGGTTCAGATCCTTATCCGCGAACCCCATGCTGCCGGCATCGGCGCTCGAGCCGTTCTCCGGATCTTCATTTTTCGGAACGGCCGCAATGGACGGCGGCACCTGGCTGTCCTGCGATTCGGCTTGCTCCGTGCCGGTATTCTGCTTGCCGGCCGCAGGCTCCTCGGCCTTCTTGCCTTGCTTTCCGCTCTTCTCTTGCTTCTCGGCAGACGATCCCACCGGCTTCCGATCTTGCTCCGGCTTCTCGCTCTTGCTCGAATGGCGATCTGCCGCGCCGCTGCCTGCCGCCGGCTTCGGCGGCGCGGTGTCCGGCGCTTCCTCCTTATTCTGTCCAGCGTCGCCTGGCGGTTGGGCATCCTGTTGTTGCTGTTTGTTGGACGCAGAGTCATCGTTGCCCGTTCCGGCGTTGGCTTCCTGCGGCACCGGCTTCCCGTCCGGTTGAGTGCTCCGAAGGACCTGGCTCGAATCCGCCGCGCCGACGGATTCCTGCGCCGGCTGCGTCAATTCCGCGAAGTCGCCTGCCTGCTCCGTCGCCGTCGGCGGCTTGAACATCACCATGAATAATCCGAAGATGAGACCTGCGGCCACCACGGCTCCCGCAGAACGCCATTGCCGCTTGTGATACCATTTCGGTATGGACGTTACGGCCTGCGGCTTCCGCTCCGGCGTCCGGGCCGTCACGCCGCTTCCCTGCCGCTCCAAGGTACCTGAGGCCGGGGAAGGCGATGCGCCCGCGGCTGCCGCCTGCTGCTTATCTATCTGCTGCAAGGAAGGCAATATCGCATCCACCAGGCTGTAAGGCGGAGCGACCTTCGGAAGCTGAACCAGCTCCCGATGAATATTCTCTAACCGTTCTGCCATCTCGGCGCAGGCGGGGCATCGGCGGATATGCTCTGTCAGCAGGCTCTCTTCCGACTGCGTCAACTCACCGTCCAAGCTGCGTTGCTTCAGTTCCATCACCTCTGCACAGTTCATCCTCGTACACCACCTTTCTCATAATCTTGCAGCATCGTCTGCAGTTGTTGCCGGGCGCGAAATAGATAGGATTTGACCGTGTTCAACGGCAAATTCAAGCTCTCCGCAATCTCGTTGTAGGAGAAATCTTGCAGATATCGCAGAACGACGACCGCACGATGATGTTCAGGCAGCCGATCTATTGCCTCACGTATGTCCTGAGCCACGTAGGCGGACATCACTTCCTTCTCTACACTCTCTTCCCCGACAAATACGAGGTCATGCTCATCGATCGAGACCGTCGGGCGATTGCGCCGGAATTTGTCAATGCAAATATTCGTCACAATCCGCTGCACCCAGGTTTTGAACTGAGCTTTTTCCTCATAAGATTGAATTTTGGAATAAATCCGGATTAAGGCTTCTTGGGACGCGTCCAGTGCATCCTGCTCATTATTGAGGATATAATAAGCCGTCCGATACACGTATTGTTCTATTTCCCGCAAAAGAGTGATTAAAGCGTCGCGATCGCCGGATTGAGCGGCTCGTATCAGTCCCGAATCCACTACCTGTTATCCCCCTCTCTTGCATATCCATTGACGTGCCTAAGCCGCAAATGGTTGCAGTGGTTCACTTCCAATTTGTAGTTTATCCTCTCATCCGCATAAATTCATCCCTTAGCATAGCAAAAGATGCTTTCAATTGCATTGCATGATACAACAAGGTGACAAGCCGCAAAAAGCACGTCAGGCCGACGTGCTTGAAGCTGCTCTCTAACTCTATGGAACTATCCTATCACGCTTTGTCCGCACCTTCAAACCCTGCACCGTCAGCCTGAACTGGATCTCTCCGTCCCAATCGGTCCGGAGCGCGGGCACCTGGGCGCGCGCCAACGTGGCGAGCACGTTCGGATGCGGGTGCCCGTAGCGGTTGTTGCGTCCGAGCGAGATGACGCCTGCCGCCGGCCGAATCGCTTCTATCCATTCCGGGATAGAGGACGTCCGGCTTCCATGATGCGCCACCTTGTAGACATCCACAGGCGGCAGCCGGCCTTGGCCCGCACCTCCTGCCAGCATGCGCCGTTCTCCATCGGCTTCCACATCCCCCGTCAGCAGCATCGTCGCCTGCGCCTTGCTGCGCGGATGGGTCAGCGTCAGCAGCAGGACGAGGGAGGCGCGATTTTGGTTCTCCTCCTCCGGGAGAAGACTCGCACCGCTATCCGCTATCGGATAAAGGACGTCGATTCGTGTCCATTCATCAACCATCCACGAATCGCCGGCCTGGCCGCCGCTGATCGGGATGCGCTTCTCCAGTGCCATCCGGTACAGCTCCGCCATCGTCGCCGAGGACTTCCACGTGCCGTTCGTCATGAAGCGGCTGACCGGCATATGCCGCAATACGGCCAATAGCCCGCCGGCATGATCTTGATCGGCATGCGTCAGCACGACCGCGTCCAATCGCCGGACGCCCCGCTGCTTCAACAGGGGAACGATCACCTTCTCGCCGATCTCGAACGGCACGCGGCGTTCCCTCCATCGATCCCCAGGCCTGCGGAAATTCGCCGTTCCTCCTCCGTCGACGAGCACATGCTTGCCGGAAGCCGTACGAATCAAGATACTGTCGCCCTGGCCGACATCAATGAAGCTGACCACCGCATCTCTGCCGAGACCATCCCGATAGCCCCAGACAAGAAGCGCGGCGAGCGGAACGACCGCCAAAACGGAGCCGATGCGGCGGATACCTCGCGGGGAAGGCCGCACCTCCACGAATGTGCCGAGCGGCTGCGTATCGCCCTCCGTTCCCGCCCGGCTGCGGGGCAACGCGCCTCCCTCTTCAGCCATCCGGCGCCATGAAGCGAAGGCGAGAGACAGACTCGCGTAGTAAGCACCAATCCACCATAGCGGGAGCTGCGGCCAGATTAAGCTCGGTCCTTCGATGGCTGCGAGCCATTCGACGATCCGGAACGTCAGCTCGTTCATCTGCGACACGATCCAGGCTAGCGGGCGGGCTGCCGGTTCATAGAGAAGACCCGCGAGGAGCGAGATCGTGCCAGCCGGGAGCACGCCAAGACTGATAATCGGGACGAGCAGGAAGTTGGCCGCGAACGACAAGAGCGAAAATTGATGGAAATAATAGACGGTCAACGGAAAAGATACGGCCTGGGCGACCAAGGTTACGGCCGCGGAAGAGGACAGCCACAAGGGCCAGGCCGGCAGGAGCCGCACGACGCGGGGCACCCCGATAATCAAGCCGGCGGTCACGGCGAACGAGAGCTGAAAGCCGATCTGAAGCGCATAATACGGGTCCCACAGAAGCATCGCCAACAAGACGAGGGCCAAAATGTGAAGTCCGTCCTTCAGCCAGCCCTTGCGCAAGCAGTACAAGGCAACTATCGACATCAGCCCCGCCCGGATGACCGAAGGAGCCGCTCCCGTCAGCAGCATATACGCCGGGAGGCAGCATTGAACGATCAACAGCCCCTTCTCCTTCGATAGGCGGAGCAGCCGGAGCAGGCCGAGCAGCGCCCCGGCGAATACCCCCACATGAAGACCCGAGATGGCAAGCACATGCGTCATACCCAGCTCCGAGAACTGGCGGTATGTATCCGGATCCAATTCCGTCCGGCTTCCAAGCACAAGCCCCTGCATATATCCGCTATGCGGCTGCTTATACAGCCGCTCCATAAGCTCCAGCAGCGCGCCGCGGACCCGGTCGACCCGGGCAAGCGCCCGGTGCGCGGCCTGTTCTGCCCGCTGGTACCCGTTCCGGTTCACTCTGTCAATGATGGCGGCCTGCTCTGCTCCTGCAACCCGGAGAATCCAATGGATGCGCTGCGGCCGCAGATACTCCCGATAGCTGAACGCCCCGAAGTTCGACGCGTCTCCCGGCGCGGTCAATTGGCCATGAAGGCGCACGGCCCGGCCCCGCTCCCATCGCGCCATCGCGCCCAGCTCCGACGGCGCGGACAGCCGAATCTGGACGAGCAGCTTCTCGTCCACGGGCTCCGGCCCGCCTCCTGCGTCCCCTTGCCATGAGACGGCCCGGAACTGGAACTGAACCCGGTCCCCGTCTTGCTCCGCCGGAGACAGGATATAGCCGTCCCAGCTTCCCTCCGCCGCCGGCTGATCCGCATCGGCAGGCAGCGTCCAGCGGCTGGCATTGCGGTGTTCCGTTACGATGTATAGCGATGCCGAACAGAGAAGCGCCGCGCCGTACAGAGCCGCCTGTCTCCCGCTGCACCAGCGAAGCGCGCAACCGAGCGGAAGCGTCAGCAGCAGCCCCGTCACGGCCAGTACGGCATGAACCGCGGATAATGCGGCCGCGGCGTGAATCCCGATCACGAAGCAGACGGCCATGGCAACAATCGGTCTGCGCGACAGCAATTTCAACCTCACCTCCCGGTTTTTACTTGGCCTGACCTCGTTGTGGGCACTCGTTGTCGTAGGCTCGGCTTGTCAGGCTGATTCAGACAGTTGTCCACCAGAGGAACGCAAAAAAAAACTCCACGCCATCGTTCCGCGGCCGCCCATGTTCATGGCATGCCCGGAATTCCGGCATGGAGGTTCTTCCCCACATCATTAATCTGTCGTATCCATTATCGTCTCCTGCGGCGGCTGGTAGGAAGCCAGCGTCCGGAACGTAATTCCCTTCTGCTTCATCATCGCCGCAACCTTCTCGCTGTCCTTCGGATAAGGGCGATGATACACGATCTCCGTGACGCCGCTGTTCGCCAGCATATTGGCGCAGGTCCAGCACGGCTCGTCCGTCACGTACACCGTGGAGCCCTCTCTGTCGATCCGATCCGTGAACAGCAGCAGATTTTGCTCGGCATGAATGGTGCGGATGCACCGTTCCTTCTTCACCATCTGCTCCTCGCCGTCAACGGCGATCTTCTCGTACTGCTCGACAATCATGCACCCCGCTTCGCTGCAATCCGGCACTCCCATAGGCGCTCCGTTATAGGCCGTTCCGAGAAGCTTCTTGCCCTGCACCAGCACAGCGCCGACATGCCGCCGGGGACAGCGTGAACGTGTAGACACCATATAGGCGATATCCATGAAGTAGGTGTCCCAATCTTTGCGTACACTTGTTGTCATCCGATTCATTCTCCCGTCTGTAGTAGGCTGATGACCGCCGCCATCGTTCTTACCCTTCATTGTAAGCACGATACCTTCGCTGCGCAACCGGATATCTCACATGTCCGTCCCGTTACTCGATCGAGGCTTGATCGCGCAGCTTGGCGAAGATAGCGGGGCCGATCCCTTTGACCTTCTTCAAATCCTCCAGCCGCTGGAACGGGCCGTGGCTCTCCCGATATTTTACGATCGCTTGCGATTTGCTGGGCCCGATTCCCGGGAGCTTCATTAAGGCTTCCGCATCGGCCTCGTTGATATTGATGCGCCCGCTCGCCGCGTCCTTCGCCTTTGCGTCTGCGGAAGACCCCGCGGAGGGAGCTTCGGCCGAGGCCGGAGCACCGCCCCCTTGGCCGGGTTCTTCCTGCTTCTTGTCTGCCTGTATCGTTGGCGGCTGATTCGGGTCTCCTGCGCCCCGAATGGCGGTCTGACCCGCGTTCGCGGCCGATTCGGGACCTTGCTCTTGTCCGTCTCGCGGCCAGGAAGAAGCAGATGCCGGATTCGGACTTCCTTTCCGTTCCGCCATTTCCCTGCCCTCCTCCTCGGCGGCCAGACGCTCGGCAATCGCTTCATTGAGCGGCGTCCAGCCGCCCGCGGCCTCCTCCCATTGCGGCTTCAGCCACAAGCCCATGGAGACGGCAAGCCCGGCAATCGCCATCCCCGTCAGAGCAATCCAAACGCGCAAGGATAACGTATGACGGCTCTTCTTCATGCATATTCTCCTTTCGATAGAATACGTATATTGGCCAACCCATCCTACATATAGGTAATAAAACATAGTATAGCCATTCGTTATATATTGGGCGTTCTGCGTCAGGGTATGCAAATGTGCAAACAGAGGAGGGAACATCCGTGAAGGTCGGATTTATCGGTACGGGAAGTATGGGGACAACGCTGATCGATGCGTTGATTCAATCCGGCGCTGTGACACCGGAGCAGGTCATAGCGAGCAACCGTACGATGGACAAAGTGCAGTGCCTTGCATCGCAACACCCCGGGCTTCAAGTCTCGCCGAGCAATGTGGAGACAGTCCGGCTGAGCGACATTGTCTTTCTGTGCATCAAACCGCTGGAATTCAAGGCGGTCCTGAAGGAGATTCAGCATGCCGCACACCCGGATCTCATCCTGGTGTCGATTACGAGCCCGGTGCTGCTGGAGCACCTGGAGCGGCAGCTGCCCTGCAAGGTCGCGAAAATCATCCCGAGCATTACGAGCTACGTTCGAAGCGGCGCTTCGCTCTGTATGTACGGGAGCCGGATTCAGACGAAGGATCGGGATCTCCTGGAGCGGCTGATGTCATCCATCAGCCAACCACTGCGCATCGATGAGAAGTACACCCGCATCTCTTCCGACTTGTCGAGCTGCGGTCCGGCGTTCATCGCTTACTTCCTGCAGCGGTGGATCGATGCCGCGACGGAAGCGACCGGCATCGGCCGTGAAGAAGCGTCGCGTCTCGCCTGCGAGATGCTGCTGGGCACCGGCAAGCTCTTGACGGAAGGGGGCTTCACTCCGGAACAGCTGCAGCAGCGCGTAGCGGTCCCCGGCGGCATCACCGCCGAGGCGCTCCGGCTGATGAAGGAAGAGCTGGCAGATATGTTCCACCAGCTCATTCAGGTCACCCACGCGAAATATGAAGAGGATCTGAAAAAGATTCACTCCCAATTCGCCGGGCAGGAAGTTAACCGACCACAATATTGACGAGCCGGCCCTTGACAGCGATGACTTTACGGACGGTCTTGCCAGCAATGGCGTCCTGAACGTTCGGCAGAGACATCGCTTTTTCCTGCATGGCGGCTTCATCCGCATCGGCGGCGATTCGAATCCGATCGGCTATCTTGCCGTTCACCTGAATGACGATCTCCACTTCGGCGTCAACCGTCAATGCTTCGTCATACGTTGGCCACGGCACATACGTGATGGTGCCGTTATGCCCCAGGCGTTGCCACAATTCCTCCGCGATATGAGGAGCAAGCGGCGACAGCAGCTGCACGAAGTTCTCCATCGCCTGGCGCGGCAGCGTCTCCGCCTTGTACGCGTCATTAATGAAGATCATCAATTGGCTGATGGCCGTATTGAAGCGCATCGCCTCAATATCCTCGGTCACTTTCTTCACGGTCTTGTGCCAGGTGCGGATGAAGCTGTCTTCTCCCGGCCCGTCCGTAATCTTGCTGTTCAACTGGCCGTCCTCCGCGATGAACAGGCGCCAGATTCGGTTCAGGAAGCGGAACATGCCTTCGACGCCCTTCTCGTTCCATGGCTTCGTAATCTCGAGCGGCCCCATGAACATTTCATACATCCGCAGCGTATCCGCGCCGAATTCGTTCACGATATCATCCGGATTGATGACATTGCCGCGGGATTTGGACATTTTCTCGCCGTTCGTGCCCAGAATCATTCCCTGGTTGACCAGCTTCTGGAACGGCTCCTTCGTATCGACGACGCCGATATCGTAGAGCACCTTATGCCAGAAGCGCGCATACAGCAAGTGGAGGACCGCATGCTCGACCCCGCCGATATACAGATCGACCGGCAGCCATTCGGCCTGCTTCTCCTTGGAGCACAGCTCCTTCCCGTTCTTCGGATCGATGAAGCGCAGATAGTACCAGCAGCTTCCGGCCCACTGCGGCATCGTGTTCGTCTCGCGGCGAGCGCTCATTCCTGTCTCCGGATCAACCGTATTCACCCACTCGGTGACGTTCGCGAGCGGCGACTCGCCGGTGCCCGATGGCTGAATGTGATCGACCTCCGGCAGCATCAGCGGAAGTTCCGACTCCGGAACCGGCTTCATGGTGCCGTCTTCCAGGTGAATAATCGGAATCGGCTCCCCCCAATAACGCTGGCGGCTGAACAGCCAGTCGCGCAGGCGGTAGGTCACCTTAGGCTGGCCGACGCCTTCCGCCGTCAGCCACTCATTCATGCGGGCAATCGCCTCGGCGTTCCCGAGCCCGTTCAGGAAGTCCGAGTTCACATGCGGCCCGTCGCCGCCGAACGCTTCCTTCGTCACATCTCCGCCGGAGACGACCTCCACGATCGGCAGATCGAATTGCTTCGCGAATTCCCAGTCCCGCTGGTCATGGCCCGGAACGGCCATAATGGCCCCGGTTCCGTAGCCGGCGAGAACGTAGTCGGCAATCCAGATCGGGAGCTTCGCCCCGTTCACCGGGTTGATCGCATACGCGCCGGTGAACACCCCGGTCTTATCCTTCGCGAGATCGGTGCGCTCCATGTCGCTCTTGCGCGCAGCCTGCTCCTGGTAAGCTTGAACCGCCGCTTGCTGCCCGGAAGCCGTGATGCGGCCAACCAGCGCGTGCTCCGGCGCCAAGACGCAGTATGTCGCGCCGAACAGCGTGTCCGGCCGGGTCGTGAATACGATGATATGGTCGTCATGCCCGTCGATCGCGAAGCGGACCTCTGCCCCTTCGGAGCGTCCAATCCAGTTGCGCTGCATATCCTTCAAACTCTCCGGCCAATCCAGCTCATCCAGATCGGCGAGCAGCCGCTCCGCATATTCCGTAATCTTCAATACCCATTGCCGCATCGGCTTGCGGATAACCGGATGGCCGCCGCGTTCCGACTTGCCGTCGATCACTTCCTCGTTCGCCAGCACCGTGCCGAGCGCCGGACACCAGTTCACCGGAATCTCCGCTTCATACGCGAGTCCGCGCTTGTAGAGCTGGATGAAGATCCACTGGGTCCATTTGTAATAGTCGGGATCGGTCGTGCTGATCTCCCGGTCCCAGTCATAAGAGAAGCCGAGCGACTTAATCTGGCGGCGGAAATTGTTGATGTTCTTCACCGTAATGTCGCGCGGATGCTCGCCCGTGTCGAGCGCGTGCTGCTCAGCCGGAAGGCCGAACGCATCCCAGCCCATCGGATGAAGCACATTGTACCCTCTCATGCGCTTGAAGCGGGAAATGATATCGGTGGCCGTATATCCTTCCGGGTGGCCGACGTGCAGCCCCGCGCCCGAAGGATACGGGAACATGTCGAGCGCGTAGAACTTCGGCTTGCCGGAGTTCTCCTCCGTAGCGAACGTCTTGTGCTCCTCCCAGTACTGCTGCCACTTCTTCTCCAAAATTTGCGGTTGATAGCCATGCGGCTGGTTGACTTCTTGACTCATCCGTATTCCTCCTTGCCGTGCCCGGCGAAGGCTGCGCGCGCAGCCCGCCCCGCACCTTATGCGAATATCATCATGCTTGAACCGCAGGAGACGGGCCCTTCCTGCCCCTCCGAGCCGAATCAGGCCATTCCGCCCGATTCGTGCGGTCACCTCCCGGTTCCGCTCCGTATCCGCAGGATACGGCCGGACACCGGGCCTGGTTCATGCTGCTGCCACCGAAACGTCATGCGCGTGCCCGCCGCTTATCTATTCCGATACAGCAAAAAAAACCTCTCGCCCTTAGCGAAAACGCTAGGGACGAGAGGTTCAATTCCCGTGGTACCACCCTAGTTAGCGAAAGGCATGCTTTGCCTTCCACTCCCTCTGCACCGTTAACGCCGGTGAATCGTCACAGCCTCCCTGCCGTTCGGCTGCGAGACTCCGAGGCGAGTTCGCTCCTGCCCATCACCGGCTTCCACCACCCGCCGGCTCTCTGTTCGATGCGCGCATCGAGCTACTAATCCTCATCACAGTCTTATTGCACTTCTTCAATTGTATGCATAACCTTGACCAGCTTACGCAAGTATTTCTATCATAATGAAAATTAAGGATATTGTCAACGATTGTCGCCTGGCCGCCGCTTCACGGGCGGCTATTCCTTCACCGCGGCATAGAAAATGCGCGCGGACTGGCTGTCCGGCGGATCCCAGGCGAAGTCGGCATACATGTCCACGCGGGCAAATCCGGCCTCGCGCAGCCAGGACGCCATCGCTTCCGTCTCATAGGCGCGCTGAACATGGGCTTCGTCGACCCGTTCGAACAGGGAGCCGCCATCTTGCCGCATGAAAAAAGTGAGCTGATGCTCGATCTCCCGTCTCGCCTCGTCATAATCGCAGAACCAGATATAGGCCAGATCGTCCTCGTCGTACGCAAAAGGCTGCGACTCCGCGTATGACTCGAATTGGCGAATATGATGCACATCGAACAAGAAGACGCCTCCGGCGCGCAGCTGCCGGTACGTGGCCGCGAACACCCGCTTCACATCCGCCTCTTCGGTAATGTAATTCAGGCAGTCGCAGAACGAGACGACAGCGTCAGCCGGCTCGCCCGCATTCCATTCCCGCATATCCTGGCACAGCCAACGGAGGCTGCCGGACTTCGCGGGCGCGGAGGCGGACTTCTGTTCGGCTACGGCCAGCATCGTCTCTGACAGATCGATGCCGGTCAGCGTATAGCCTCTAGCTGCGAGCGGAAGCGCAATGTTGCCCGTTCCGCAGCCCAGGTCGACAATCCGCTCCGGCTTCGACGGCATATAGCGCCGCCACGCCTCCTCGGCGAATTCCACCCAGGCGTCATAAGGCATATCTTCCATCAAGCGGTCATAGACCGCGGCAAAGCGGCCGTAAGATTCCATCAAGCCTCTCCGTCCTTCCCTCGCGCTGCGGCGTTGGTAGCGCGTCTTCGCCTGCGCCGTTGCTAGCGCTTCTTCCCATGCCGCGTGTCAGCGCTTCTTCGGCCGCGGAGGAGCCGGCTTCTCTGCCTGAAGGATCTGCTGGAGCTCATCCGGGCCAAGCCCCGCGCCCTTCTCCGTCAGTTCCGTCCAGCTTCCTTGCTGCTTGACGAGGTCGGCCCTCATCAACCGCCCGACCGCGCGCTTGAACGCCGATTTGCTCATTCCGAACCGCTGCTTCACAATATCGGCGGGCGTCTCGTCCGAATACGGCATCGCCCCGTTCGGACGTTCCCGCAGAAAGGAGAACAGCCGGTCCGCATCCAGATCCATGCCAATCTCCTTGCGTTCGGCCATCGTCACGTTCACGCGGCCGTCCTCGCGGATATGGGTGACGCGCACGCGCACCTTCTCCCCGAGCCGGAGCGGCCGCGGCCGAAGCGACTCGTGCAGGAATCCGATGACCCCGAAGCCGATCGGACCGCCGTCGAGCACGAGGAATGTCCCCATCTTCAGCGGCCGGTAGACGACGGCCTCATGCCATGTATTGCGCCAAGCGTCCGGCGCGTCGAAGGCCAGCGGAACGAGGTCCTGTTCCAGCGCCGCCCGCGCCACGAGCCGGCCTACCCGGTCGTGGACCATCTTCACATAGACCGTGTCCCCGACTTGGGGATGAAGCGGCTCGTATTCGGGCAGCTCGCTCTTCGGAAGCAGCAGTTGGCGCCCGATGCCCATTTCCAGGAAGCAGCCATACCGGGGATGAATGTCCGCCACCTGAAGCGGCGCAATCTCATCCAGCGTCAGATACGGGCGCTTCATCGTCGACGCGAGCCGATCCTCCGTATCATAGAATAAAAAGACGTCGACCTCGTCCCCCGGCTTTACCGGGCCTGTCAGTTCGGAATAATGAAGAATGACGTCCTGTTCCCCGTCTGTCAGAAAGTAGCCGTATGGCGACACCTCCCGTGCCACCTGCAGCCGTGTTATCGTGCCCGCGGTCAGCGTCATGCCATCTCCACAACTTTCGCGTCGGACCACAGCTTCTCGATATTATAGTATTCGCGCTCGTCGCGATGGAAGATGTGGATGACGATATCGCCGAGATCGAGCAGGACCCAGCGCGAGGATTCCAAGCCTTCCATTCCCCGGACCGCTACGCCCGCCTCGTGAACCCGTTTGCGGATCTCGTTCGTAATGGCTTGCACCTGGGTATCGGAATTCCCGTGGCAAATGACAAAATAATCCGCAATCAGAGAAATCCCCTGCAGATCGAGCACGACGAGATCCATCGCTTTTTTTTCTTCCGCCGCCGCGACGACGATGTCGAGCAGCTCTCTTGGTTGAATGGTCATACCGTAACCTCCATTAATCCTCATGTACTGGCACTCCGGCAACGGAATTGCATGCAGCTCCGTTTCCCTTCTGCCGTTAGGCTTCCCTAATTCTGCTCCAATTCTTCAATCAGCCGGTTCCGTGCAATTACCGTTAGCGGAAAAATACGCCGGCGCCGGGAGAGCAAAAAGCCGATCGTCGAGTCGAAGCCGGCGATGAGCGCGAGATTGACATCCTGTTGGGCCAATTCCCGGATTCGCTCTACGCCCGGAAAATCGCGCCCCGGCTCGATATAATCCGCCAGACAAACCACCTTGTCGAGCAGAGTCATCGGCGCCCGGCCCGATGTATGGTAACGGATCGCATCCAGAACCTCCTCGTCCCGCACCCCGTAGTCCCGGGCGGCGACGACCGCGCCGACGGGCGCGTGCCACAGCTGCTTGTCGTATTCCAGCAGCTCAGGCGGCAAATTCTCTTCGCGAATGACCTTTTCCATCCGGTCGGTCGGCCAATACTTGGCGACATCGTGAAGAATCGCCGCCAGATCCGCTTTCTCCGGATCCGCGCCGAAGCGGCGGGCCAAAATCACGGCCGTATCCATTACGCCCTGGGTATGCTGCCAGCGCGCGGCCGGCATCTGCGCCCGGACGGATTCAATCAATTGCTGGCGCGTCAGATTCATACAATCCCCACCTTGCGATATAATGTTCGACGGCTTCCGGAACGAGATAGCGGATCGAGCGTCCCGCCGCTCTTCTCTGCCGGATATCCGTCGAGGAGATATCCATCTGGGGCATGTCAGCCGCCAGGATGCGGCCGCGCCATGCGGCCGGCAGCTTCTCCTCGCTCCAGCGGATGCCCGGCCGGTGCAGCCCGACGAAGCGGATCAGACCCATCAGTTCGTCGATCCGATGCCACTTCGGCAAGTAATCAACCATATCGCCGCCGATAATCCAGTGCCAGCTGACGTCCGGATAGGCGGCCCGCAGCGAGATGACGGTGTCATAGGTGTAGGAGACACCTCCGCGGGCCAGCTCCCAATCGCTCGCCCGGAAAGACGGATTGCCCGCGATGGCCAGTCGGGTCATCTCCATGCGATGCTTGCCGTCGGCTTGAAGATGGTCCGTCTTGTGCGGCGGCACGTGAGCGGGCATGAACCACACCTCATCAAGATTTGCGGCTTCGCGGGCGCATTCGGCGGCCACCAGATGCCCCAGATGGATCGGATTGAAAGTCCCGCCCATAATCCCGATTTGTCTCACGTCTGCACCTCCGCCGGTTATGGCAGTTCAATCTGTTTATGTTCAGCCGATTCCTTGTAGAGCACGATCGTTTTCCCGATAACTTGGACCAGCTCGGCGCCCGAGCGGCTCGCCAATTCCTCCGCAACCTCGAAGCGATCGTCCATGCAGTTGTTCAAGATCGATACTTTGATCAGCTCACGCACTTCCAGCGCTTCCTCGATATGGCGGATAAGCTGATCGTTGGTTCCCCCTTTGCCTACTTGAAAAATAGGCTGCACATGATGTGCGAGCGAGCGCAAATAACGCTTTTGTTTTCCTGTTAGCATGTTTGTCCCTGCCTTATATGTCTAATAACAATAGTGGTTTATTCGTGACTTAATGTATTCCATACCTGCTCCCGCATCAACGCTGCAGGCGCAGCGGCGCCCGTCCACAGCTCCAGCGCGATCGCGCCCTGATAGACGAACATGCCGAGCCCGCTGTGCGTGCGGCAGCCGCGCTTGCCCGCTTCCCGCAGCAAGGCCGTCTCCAGCGGATTGTACACGATGTCGCTGACGATCATATCCGGGCGCAGCCAGTCCGGATCGAACGGCACCGCCTCCACGTCCGGATGCATACCGACCGAGGTCGTATGAATGACGATATCCGCCTCGTGCGCGCCGATAGCCGGCCGTTCCCCAAGCTGGACGGCCGCTACCGTCCCGAAGGCGGACAGATCGCGTGCCAGCGCCTCGGCCCGCGCCAGCGTGCGGTTGGCGATATGCAAGCGGCGGCATCCCGCCTTCAGCAGCGCATAAGCGATGCCGCGCGCCGCCCCGCCGGCCCCGATCAGCAAGATGCGGGACTGGCGGAGGTCAGAGATCATCTCCTCCTGCAGCGAACGGACAAATCCGAGCCCGTCCGTATTGTAACCGATGAGCCGGCCATTCCGGTTGACGATCGTATTGACGGCGCCGATGACGCTCGCGCTCTCATCCACTTCATCCAGATGCGCCATGACGGCTTCCTTGTGCGGAATGGTTACGTTCATTCCGCCGATGCCGAGCGCGCGCATGCCCTGCACGGCCTGCCCCAGCTGCTCGGGCGCGACACGAAACGCCGTATATACGGCGTTCAGCCCAAGCTCCCGCAAGGCGGCATTGTGCATCAACGGCGATTTGGAATGCTTGATCGGATCGCCGATAACCGCGAACACGGCGGTCGAGCTGTCGATGCCCGCCGGAGGCCGCATCGCTCCGGCCACATCGTTCCGTACCATAGTATCCGCTCCCCCCGGTATAGTGTGCTAGATCATCGCGCGGCGGGTCAGCACCTTGACCCCTTTCGGCGCGCAGATCTCCACAAGCGCGCCTTCCTTGCCGTTGCATTTGATCCATCCGAGCCCCGAGATGAATATATCGGTCTCGGACCCTTTGGCGATCCGGTACTGATGCTTCGTCCAGGCCGGAAGCTCATCCAGGCGCTCCCGCGCCGGCGGCGCCAGCAGCTCGCCGCGGTGCTCCTCGTACAACGCGTCTGCCCGCTCCAGCTTCGTCCGGTGGATCGGAAGTCCATTCGATATATAGCATGTAAAGGATTGCCGTTCCCCTTCCACAAAATCAAAACGCGCAAACGCCCCGAAAAACAGCGTCTGTCCTTCGTTCAACTGGTAGACGGCCGGCTTAAGCGGCTTGTCCGGCAGCAGGGCCCCCAGATCTTGCCGGCTGGCCAATTCCGTCAAGCGGCTCGTATAGACGATGCCCGGGGTATCAATGATATGCTTGCCGTCATCCAGCGGAATATGTACGACATCGAGGGTCGTTCCCGGATAACGGGATGTCGTCAGCTCGCGCTCCAAATCGCTGTAATCGCGAATAAGACGGTTAATCAGCGTGGACTTGCCTACGTTCGTCGCCCCGACGACATAGACGTCGCGGCCGCGCCGCCAATGGCTCATCTGTTCCACCAGCCGATCGAAGCCGGCATTGCGCTTGGCGCTGACGAGAATGACGTCCAATATGCGGAGGCCATGCTCCTTCGCCTGCCGCTGCACCCAGTTCGTCAAGCGGTTCCAGTTCGTCGAACGGGGCAGCAGATCGATTTTGTTCACGACGAGCAGCACCGGATTGTTCCCGACGAACCGTTGGAGCCCGGAAATGACGCTGCCGTCGAAATCGAACAGATCGACGATATGGATGACCAACGCGTCCTCCTGGCCGATTCGCCCCAGCAAACGCAAAAAATCATCCTGATCCAGCGCCACGGAAGCCGCTTCGTTATAATGCTTAATCCGGAAGCAGCGCTGGCAAATCAGCGGCGAACGTTCCAGCGCGGACGTTGGGACATAGCCGATCTGATCGGGATGCCCGGTCTGCACCGTAACGCCGCAGCCGCTGCATATTTGCTTTTCTTGATTGTCCTTCACCTTTTTTCCTCCTCTTGCCACAATCCTCTCCGCTTCAACCGGGACGTGGCATAACGCTCAATGCGCCGATTGATGCGGGTTCCCCAGCCTTCGTCCTGAATGGCGATAGGCTGCACCAATATCGTAAATATGCCGAGCCGGTTGCCTCCCAGGACATCCGTCAGCATCTGATCGCCGATGACAGCCGTCTGATCCGGCTTCAGCCCCATCAGCGCCAGTGCTTGGCGAAAAGCCCGCTGCGCCGGCTTGCGGGCCGCATGTATAAACGGAAGATCGAGCGGGACGGCGAACCGGGATACGCGCGTATGATCATTATTCGATACGATGACGACCTCGAAGCCGCGTCGCTTGACTTCCTTCAGCCAGGCCGCCAGTTCCGGGGTCGCCTGCGGCACCTTGGCGCCGACCAGCGTGTTGTCCAGATCGGTAATGATGCCTCGAATGCCTTGTTCCGCCAGCTTGTCCAAATCAATATCGTATACGGAGCTTACCCGAAGACGGGGAATAAGCCTTTCCAACAAAACAGTCACCTCGTTTTCATACGAAAAACTATACCATATTCTTTGATTTTCGTGCAAAAAAAAGCCGTTCCCGTGCGGAACGGCTTCATTTCGTCACATTCCGGCTCCCTGCCTCCCGCTTTCCGCGTGACACGATAGCGGGGATCAACGCTTGCGGACGCGCCGGAACTGTCTTACCGCCTCCCGGAATCGGGCCACATCGGCTTGATCCAGCGGCTCGCCGCTGTATTTCGCCTGCTCGAACATCGGGACGATAACCTGCAGGGGAGCTTCCAGCTGCGGCAGGCCCTCGCTCCAGCGCAGGGCGGCTTCGCGCACCGTCTCGTGCGGTTCCTTGCGCAGCCCGCGAAGCCGGCAGTAGCTCAGCCACAGCTCCGTCTCAAGCACGACCCGATCGCTCGCCGATATTCGCCGGCGGAAGGTGCGCAGCCAGCGCAGCGAGAATCCCGCCTGGCCCCATTGACGGACAAGCCACGCCAGGAGTCCGAGCAGCGCAGCGCCCGCGATCGAGCGGGCTGCCGTCACCACCCATGCGGGAAGCGAAGTCTCTTCTTCCGGCTGGCCGGCCTTCTTCTCTTCCTTCACTTCGGACTGCTTTTCTTCCTCCTGCTCGGGCGGCGTGTCGGGCTTTTGCTCCTCATGCTCCGGGCTCGGCATGCTGAATCCCGGGGTCGGCTCGAAGGATATCCAGCCGTATTCCCCCATATATACCTCTACCCACGAATGCGCGTCCGCATTCGTCACGCGGAAGCGGCCTCCTTCATCGGGATCGAAGGAGCCCGTCATCACTTGACGATCCGATCCTTCGCGGGCTCCGGGGGCATAGCCCTTCACCCAGCGCGCCGGCACGCCTACGCTGCGGAGCATGACGGCCATCGAGGTAGAGAAATGTACCCTTCCTTGATCTCGAACAGAAACCCCTCGACGAAATCGCTGCTGGTCCGCTTCGAAAGATCCGGGACGTTGGTATAAGTGAACTGGGTCCGTAAATACTGTTCGATTTTTTTGGCCTTGTCGTAGTTGTTCGTCTCCCCTTCAGTCAGGCTCCGGGCCAGGTCCGCGACTCGTTCCGGAAAACGGTCCGGCAGCTGCAGGTAGACGCTGTCCGGCGCTTCGGCCGGGGGCGCGGCCCGCAGCTCCTGTTCCGAAATGATCGGGACATGGGAGACGACCGTATAGCTTGTCGGATAGCGGGGTGCGCCTCTCCCCTCGTACCGGACTTCGCTCTCTCTCCCGTTCCAGACGAGTCTATCCGTATCGCCGCCTTCCAGCTCCTCCACGGCCGATACCGAATACATGCCGAACAGGACCGGGTATATCTGATCGCTCTGAATCTGCACCTTCTGGATAATCTCCTTCGTCTGAATCCGCTTCGCCGGAGCGTCGTCGGCTTCGAACCGCTCGCCGATACTCATCGGTTCCAGGCTCTCTTCCCGCTTCGCATCGACCCAGCCCTGACCGGTGTATATAGCCTTGGCCTCCCCCCGCCAATAGCCGCGGGCTTCGGAGGTTACCGTCATTACCGGCTCATAATCCATCTGAAAGCCGTCCCCAAGCTGGCTGTCATGGTTGCTGTAACCGGAAGTCGTCGGGGTTGGCGTTCCGGTTCCGGTTCCGGTTACGTTCGAGACGATGCGCTCGACGAAGTTGCCGCCAGTGCCGTTCCGGTTCGTCCAGGCCGTATACGGATCGGTCAGGATCGGTTCCAGTCCGGGCATGTTCACCCCAACCGTGATGATCAGCGCAATGACGACGATGGCGCTCACCGCCATCTGAAGAAGATACCGCAGCGAGGTTCGCTTCATCTCGGGATAGCTGTGCTTCATCTGGGAGAAATGAAGCCCGATCAGCCATACGAGGGCCGCGCCGACGATCCAGGCCACCTGATCCCATAAGATATCCTCGGTGAAAGAATCCAGGATGCCGAAGACGATCACTTGAATGAGCAGCCACATAATGATGCGGCCGGTCCCGCGAACTATCTGGTTCAGCGCCTCATAGCAGAGCCAAATGCCGATAACGAACCAGATATAAGGATGAAAGGCTTGCAGTTTCTCCCATCGGGCTCCGTCCTCGACCCATAAATGATTGCGCACCAGCTCCATATAGATGACACGCAATACGAGCGGCAGCCCGAGAAGCAGCCGGCCAAAAAATTGCCGGGGAAATAATACGCACACTCCCCATATCATTAAGAGCGCGTCCTTGGACATCGCAATCGTCTCGTCATACCAATACGGCTCCAGCATCACGATCCACTGCCATACCATCACGGCGAGGCATGTCCAGAACAGTCGCTCGCTCCAATCGCCTAGCAGCCAGCGCTTTATCATTCCGGGCGGTGCCGGCGGAACGGAGCTTGCCGGGGAAGCGGATGCCGCCTGCCGGTTCACTTCCATGTCATCCCACCTCCAAGCAGCTTCGGAAGATGGTTCAATTCATCCAGCCATTTGTATTCAAAGCCCTGCTTCGCCAAGGCGCGCAGCAAATCGGCTTCATCGGGGCCGGCGGCGGCGTGAATGAACGTGCCGCTTCCGCCGATGGATCGGAGGCCTCCGATCGCCGCCATATCGCCGGATGATATCGCCCCGCTGATCCAGGCCACGGCCGCCCCGCGCAGCAGCGAGGCGCGCTGCGCCAGCATCGGGCCAATCCGGTCATTGATTTGCGGATTCGGCGCCTCCGGCTCAATGGTAGCCAACCATTGCTTGTATGCGGCTGGTTCGCGCAAGAGGGCCGCGGCGTCCCACCAATGCAGGGAGCCGCCGATTGCGGCCAAATAGGCGGGATGCCGGTTCGCCTTCGCATATTGCGCAATCGACACCGCGGCCGACAGCGCCAATTCGAAGCCGGCCGAATTTTCATAGGAGGTTCCTCTCATATCAAGCACGATCAGGATCGGGGCTTGCACTTCCTGATCGAACTGCTTCGATTTCAAGCTTCCGCTCTTGGCGGTGGCGTTCCAATGAATGCGCGAGAGACGATCGCCATGGGCATATTCCCGTACCCCGCTCAATTGCGTCGACTCCCGCTTCCTCTTATCCATCGCTAGCGTCTGTCCGGGCTGGACCGCTTGATGACCGGCTTGGGTCCAGGCAGGGATAGAAACCGTGGCCGGCAGGATGAAAAAGGAGGACGGCGTATAGAACTGTCCGCGCTGCTCGAAAATGCCGAATAAATCTTTGGACAAGCATGTGGTCGCATCCAAGCGGTATGCCCCGCGCGGAAGCGGCGGCGTCCGGTACGTCCATACGGCCTTCCGTCCCGCGTTCAGGGTAACGGCCGCCTCCGCCTGGCTGTACAGTTCATTGAAGCGGTACAGACCGTCCTGCACGATGACGTAGGGCAGCGGAATCCATCCCGGAACGCGAAGCTCCACGGATACCGCGATACGGGATTGGGCAGGGAGAAACCGGCTTGTCCCGGTCCGGACCATGCGCTGGCCCCGAACCTTGGCCACGCCCCCGAACCACGCGCAGGCCCAATAGAAGGCAAGCACGGTCGCCATCGAGAGCAGCATGAAGGACGTCTTGCCGCCCTGGAACAAAAAATAGAAAACACAACTGACATAAATGACAAAAGCAATCAGAAATGTCCGTCTCCGCGAACGCGGACGGCGGGGCACCAGCTGCGGCGAATTCATGCTACAGCTCCATCCGGACCGGGACCGGCACGCCTCGGACCGCATCCATCAGCACTTGCTCCGCGGTCAGCCCCTCCATCTTCGCTTCCATATCGAGCAACAGGCGATGAGCCAGGACGAATGGAAGCAGCGTCTTGACATCATCCGGCGTAACATAGCGCCGTCCCTGAATCCATGCTCGGGCCTTCACGGCCTGCATGAGCGCCACGGAAGCGCGCGGGCTTGCGCCCAGCACGATTTTCGAGTGAGTCCTCGTCGCGCGGACCACATCAATAATATAAGAAGCGACGGCATCGTCGATATGAATGCCGCGAGCGGCTTCCCGCATCTTTTCGATCACGGTAATGTCGGTAATCGGCTGAACCTGCTCGGACGGCTGTCCAAGCACATGGCGAGCCAGCATGGCCCGCTCCATCGCTTCATCCGGGTACCCCAGGTTAATCTTGAACATAAAGCGATCCAACTGGGCTTCCGGCAATGGGAACGTTCCTTCGAACTCGATGGGGTTCTGAGTGGCGAAGAGCATGAACGGAACCGGGAGCTCGAAGGTCTCCCCGTCCACCGTAATATGGTGCTCCTCCATCGCCTCCAGCAGAGCCGATTGGGTCTTCGTCGTCGCCCGGTTAATCTCGTCCACGAGCAGCACGTTGCACATGACCGGTCCGGGACGGAACACGAATTGCTGGTCTTTGGGGTGGAAAATAAAAACGCCGGTAATGTCCGTCGGCAGCAGATCGGGGTTGCATTGGACACGGCGGAACGCCCCGTCCATCGTGCGCGCGAGCGATTTGACCAGCTGCGTCTTGCCCGTTCCCGGCACATCCTCGATAAGGACGTGGCCCCCGGCCACCATGGCGGTCAGCATTAATTCAATCTCGAATGACTTCCCTAATATGCATTGATCCAAGGCAGATTGGATCTGTTCCATAATCGAATGCAGCGATGATTGCGAATGCAAGGAAAAACCTCCTCCACAACGGTTATATAAGGAAATATGCCCAAATTTTATATTTTCTCCAGCATGGGGTTCCTAAGCGAAGTTGCCTTACATTTCCTCATTTTACACCATTCTATGGTGAAGGTACATCAACAACTCCTTTCATCTTTGAGCTAATTAATGGCATAAAACAAGGGGTATCCCAAAAGTAGTATTTCACTACAGTGAGATAGCCCCCCCTGATTCTCAAAGCTCGACTCGCCGAAAAATTGCAAAAATACACCTTTCCTTTATGACGTGTACTCCGTTACAGGGAATCCTGCAAAACGGCATCAATTTCTGACTATTCAATCAATAATAGACAAAAATCGATGAAAATAATGTACTTTTGCAGGAACTTAATCAAGTAGCGGCTTAATGAGCAGAAATTGCTGCATCCACGCAGCATTTCACTGCTTCATCCATCTTTCACCGGTTTGCGTGCCGCCGTTTTTCCCGCATCCACATTCTCTGTTACCTCGTCATCTCCATCATTTTGCCATGCCTATAAGACACTCCCTGTCTGCTCGACCCGCGCTTACCCTTTGGGCCGTACGAAGAGAGATGCCAGGAAGGAGAAGACAATTGCCGCCGATATGCCCGCGCTTGTCGTCTTGAAAATGCCGCTGACGGCGCCGATCCATCCATCCGACTTCAAATCGGTAATCGCCCCGTGCACAAGGGAGTTGCCGAAGCTCGTAATCGGAACCGTGACGCCCGCGCCGGCGAATTCGATCAACGGCTCGTACCAGCCCAAGCCGTCCACGACCGCGCCGGTAACGACCAGCAGCGCCATCGTGTGGGCCGGCGTCAGCTTCGCGACATCGAACAGCAGCTGCCCGATGACGCAGATCAGCCCTCCCACGATAAATGCCCATACAAAAATCATGATTCGTCTCCTCCCATCTCGATCGTTACCGCATGAGCGATGCAAGGAATGCTCTCTCCTTGCTGGTAGGACAGCGGGGACATGAGGGCGCCGGTCGCCACGATCATGACCTTCTTCAGTTCGCCCTCCCTCATCCGCTTCAGAATATGTCCGTACGTGACGACAGCCGAGCAAGCCGCTCCGCTTCCTCCCGCTTGCACATCCCCCTTCTGCTTGGCCATGTCGTACATCATTAGCCCGCAATCCTGATAGTTCGTCGTCTGGATGTTGATGTCGTGTTTTTTGAACAAATCTTTGGCGATCCCGTAACCGACGGTGGCCAAATCTCCGGTCACAATCATGTCATAATAAGCGGGGTTGCGCTTCAAATCGGTCAAATGGGTCTGAATCGTATCGACGGCCGCCGGCGCCATTGCCGCCCCCATATTGAACGGGTCTTTGATGCCCAGATCGACAATTTTGCCGATCGTCGCGGCGGTCACTTTCGGTCCGTGGCCTTTGTTGCCGACGATGGCCACACCGGCGCCGGTCACGGTATATTGCGCGGTAGGCGGCTTCTGGGAGCCGTATTCCGTCGGATAGCGGAACTGCTTCTCTACGGAGCAGTTATGGCTGCATGTGCCGGCCATGACGATATTCGCGTTGCCGGAATCGACCAGCAGCGATCCGAGGGCCAGCGCCTCCATCGAGGTGGAGCAGGCGCTGAAGACGCCGATGTATGGCACCCCCAGCTCGCGTGCGGCGAAGGAGTTGCTAATAATCTGGTTCATCAGGTCTCCGCCGACGAAATAATCCAGGTCATCCTGCGTAATGTTCGCATTGACGATGGCGAGTTGGGAGGCCTGTTCCAGCAGCTTGCGCTCCGCCTTTTCCCAGCTTGGCTCCCTCAAATCCAAATCTTCGTGAACAAAGTCAAAGTCGGCGGCCAGAGGCCCTTTTCCTTCTTCGGGGCCAACTACGGTCGCGGTGCCGATAATGACCGGTTGATTGGCGAACCGCCATGTATGGCGTCCTATACGCATCGGATTGCCTCCTTTACCATCTGGGAACGTCCGGCATCAATGCTCGAACTGTATCCCGAAAATGAAATAGATGAGCGCAATGAAAAAGGCCGCCACCGTTCCGAACACGATGACAGAGCCGGCCAGCTTGAACATATGGCCGCCGACCCCCAGCACGAAGCCTTCGCTCCGGTGCTCCAGCGCCGCGGAGCACATCGAGTTGGCGAACCCGGTCACGGGAACCGCCGTGCCCGCGCCGGCCCATTGCGCGAGTTTGTCATACACGCCCAGGCTTGTCAGAATGACGGAGGTCAGCACAAGAATGACGACCGTCGGGCTTGCCGCCTCTTTCTTCGTCATATCGAAAAACGTGATTAATATTTGTTCAATGGCTTGTCCAATCAGGCAGATCGTTCCTCCCACTAAAAAAGCCCGTACGCAATTTTTCCATACGGGGCGGGAAGGTTCACGCTGCTTGGCGATCTGCTTATACTCTTGCTCCGAGATGGTCTTTCCACCAGAAGTCCAAGTTGTGGACCCGGATTTAGCCGAATTCGCCACTGATACACCTCCTGCATCCAATCTGATTTTCAATTGTATGCATTCAGTATTTGTCATTGGTGGATAAAATATGTCTCATCTCCATGACCCACCAAGTTTACAGCCCTAATCCGAACAGCAGCAGGCACACGATGACCAAGAGGACGAACAATACCAAGATGATATCCCACGCTTGCAGCTTCATTTCCATAAGTCCATCATCCTTTCCGGTTATCCCTTGCTTCTAACGTATGCAGTTGGGCCTGAATGGGGCACACATCCAAATGACACGATTATTAGGGAAAGGCCTCAGGCTAGAGCTGTGATAAGCCCGGTTGGCAACGCTTCCCGCGAGGTGTACAATGGAGGGCGATTCGCATGGCAGGCCACAGCGCCTGGCGGATGACCACTTCAATCAGGAAGAAGGGATGACGATGCTGAACCGGCAGCGCCCTGGCGAGAAGACGGCCTTTCAGGAAATCGCTTCGTACGAAGCTTCGATCGATCTGCAGACCGACATGGTCTTGGTGTATGGAATGGATGACACGATGGAGGAGCGGGTATGCGGCTGGTCGGCGCAAGGGTATCGCGTCGGTCTCATGACCGGCACGGCATGGGGCGAATACCAGCCTTATTTGAACGGGAGGTTCGACGGACGCCAGCATTGGGACGAGGGACAGACCCGGGCCAACGGGACCCGGCTGATTCATGAGACCGATGATGTGCCTTATATGGTGCCGACGGTGTCTTTCGCGGATTACATAACGGAACGGCTGAAAAAAGCCGTGGATGCCGGCGTAGACGCCTTCTTTATGGAAGAGCCGGAATTTTGGGTGGAGGCCGGGTATTCCCCTTCGTTCCGGCGCGAATGGGAGCTGTATTATCACGAGCCGTGGATGCCCCCTCATCAGTCGCCGGATGCCCAGTACCGGGCGTCCAAGCTGAAGACGCATTTGTATGCCCGGGCGATGGAACGCATCAGCTCCGCGCTCAAGTCTTACGCCAAGCATGCGCTCGGGCGTCATATCCATGTGTACGTGGCGACGCACAGCCTCATCAACTACTGCCAATGCTGCAGCGATCCGGTCACGCTGGAAGGCCCGTTCGTCGATTTGTTCGACGGGCAATTATCGGTGCGGCCGAGCGTGACGATCGGGCCGGGGGAGCAGGCCTTGCTGTATGATCTGAAGCAGGCGCAGCAGAGCGGCCGGGAACTGGTCCTCGTCGACGCGGCCGGACGGGTTGTCCCGCAGCCGGACGACGGCCCCGCCGATGCAGGGGACGCGGAGTCACTGCGCTATACGGCGCGCGGGCCGGCCGGTGTCCGGGCGGTGCTGCGGTTCTATGCGCCGACTGCCCCGGCGCAGGCGACCGTGCAAAGCGGCGGCCGGGCATACCCGTTCGATCTCGCCTGGGATGAAGCGTCCTCGACCTTCACGATCAGCTTCATTCACCCGGCGGGCGGTGTGGAGATTGCGATTACGCCAGGCGTAAAATAGCCGCATCCCGGTTGCTTCAGGCATGCGGCAGACCTCATGAGCAAGGCTTCCCGTGTTGGGCTGTTACAGCCGTTTGCGGGAAGCCTTTTTGATAGTTAAAGCCTGTAGGGGCTTGGTGTTGAAACTTGGGGTCATACGCAAGCTTGTCTATGCTTCGAACATAAGGTGCCCGAACCGTTCCGGCACATGGAAATTGACCGCCCCCGTCGGCGACCAGGCATCGAACGTCCGCTTTCCGTCCTCGCCCTCGTCGATCCGGAACCAATTGATCCGCCAGCAATCTCCCGGCTGAGGCGCCCGCCCCAGATCCGCGAACGCGATCGCCGCCTCATAGACAAGGAGCCGCTGCGGCTCGCTGACATAGGTTACCGTCGTCCGCAGCAGCCGGGCATCCCACTCGGGCTGGAACAGCTTGTCCTTGCCCGGTTCGCATACGATTCGCGAATCGAAGACAATATTATGCGGGCTGATATTGAATTCATAATACGCTTCCGCGTCTTCCCCCGGCCGGATGAAGCATTCCACCACGTCCGCTTCGAACAAGGGCTCATCCCGCTTCGTATAAGGGCTGACAATGCGTTCATCCTCGCATTCGAAACGAAGATATAAGCTCCGATCGGACCAGCAGGCCTGAACCTGGGTGCGGTAGCGCGGAGCTTCCCCGGTGGCGACATCGGCCAGGACGGCCGCCTTCGCTTCCTTCCAATCCGGTTCGCCGTCTGGAACGCGGCGGCATATGTAGCTGGGCACCGCGCTATCCGTTGCCTTGCTGGATACTGCTTCTGTGTTCGCCTCTGATGTCATTGCCATCTTCCTTCCTCTGTCCATCTCGTTGTTCCGGCTCGTTCATTATAGCAAATTCGCCCCGCCGGAGCAGGTGCCGGTTTGCCGCGCGGCCCATCCGGGTAAAGTATGGACAACCCTATGCAGCAAGGAGGGAAGCCGAATGCCCTGGAACGAGCACAATTATCCTCCGTCCATGAAGCATCTGTTGTCCGAGGTGTGCCGACCAAGGCGATTGAGATTGCCAACGCTTTGTTGGAGGAAGGCATGGAAGAAGGGCGCGCGATTGCGATCGCGAGCACTTCCCGGACCATTCCGGGCAGGAGCACGTCCTTCATGTCGTCCCGGCCGGCGAGGATTGGGCCGTGAAAGCCGAAGGGCGGGAGCATCCGCTCATGACGGCGCCGACGAAGCAGGAGGCCGTTCAATACGCGCAGCATCGGAAGGCGTCCGATGGAGCCGATATCGTCATTCACCGGCAAGACGGCACCATTCAGAGCCGCCGCACGACATGATGCGATGACCCCTTACGAGCGCGAATGCCCGCGCAGCACGGCTCTGGGGCCGTGTTGCACGGGACAACGGTGGAGCGTATTGGCTCAGAAAAGGGCTGGCCTTTTCGCGATGCGTCTGCTACAAGTGACCTTTATTTTTGTAAAATTCATGGTAAAGCTTCATTAACGCCCGCTTCTCTATCCGGGAGACATAGCTGCGCGAGATGCCCAACTCCTTGGCGATCTCCCGCTGTGTCCGTTCCTCTCCACCCCCATCCAGACCGAAGCGGCCGCGAATCACTTCCTGCTCCCGCTCATCGAGAATGTCCAGATTCCGGTAAATTTTGCTTTTCTCAATCTTGAGCTGCACTTTATCGACTACTTCATCGCCGTCCGTGCCGAGAATATCGATCAGCGTGATCTCGTTAACATCAGGTGTTTATCCGTTTTGTGTTTGCCGTACGCGGAAGTGATCAAGGAATCCAAAAGACCGTCTTTCTTCAAGAAATTACGCTTCAACTCGGTTATTATATTGTGGTTTCTCTGGTCTAAAAAGCATTCCAGTACATCTAACGTATTCAAAAAATCTTCATCTATTTCCAAACTTCTCGACGCATATTCATTTCTTAACATTTCAAAGCGCAGTTCATCCACTTCTAATAAACAGTCCACAATCTCTGGATATTGTTGTCCCATCTCGTAGTAGAATATAGAAATAAGAACCTCTCCATTTTGTGAGTATTGATTGATCATTTCATCAAGTCCCCCTCTATGAGAAAATGATATCCATATGTATTAACGGACATGTTTTCACTCTATCACCGTTCGCCTACATATCTTGTCGAAGGCCGTCGAATTGCATTTCAAAATCGATACTAGTATCGATTTTTCTTTACATTCCCGCATCAAATAGTTATAATAAATATTTTCAAAAACAAAAAAGAAGACCTTTCTAGGCCTTCTTTTGAATCAAGTGTTCTACGTGTTTTTTCTTTACTCTTGCCACGTTGCACGTTGCAGCATTGTCGGCAAAATGGGCGGTTATCGCGTATTTTGTTTCCGTCACCATCTTGATTCGTTTTATATTCACAAGGTTTCCATTATCAAGCTGCTTAAATTGAGGAAAAGCAACTTTACACGATTCGAGGGTCAGCAAGACGGTGAAAACCCCGACAGTCGTATGAAATCGAGGAACAAAATAATTTTTCTTTGGTTGAAATACATCTATGAAGTATATTTCCCCGATTTTGAATGAATCATACTCGCCGGTTAATCGGTCATCTACAACCCTGACTCCGAGTATTTCGATGTCTTCTTTCATTATCAATCCTACTTACTTATATTTCTTTAGTTCTGCCGGAAGCTTCGGGGAACCGATAAATGTCTTTAGATTTCGAGCGGAGATCTTCGCGCTCGTCTCCAATACTTTCGACAGTTTTCTCGCTATAATTTTCTTCATTCCCGCCCCCTCCTTTCCTCGGTAGTATTAGTATTGCCTGGATTAGAAATATTAATGCAATCGAAGATGATTGAAATTACAAATTAGATACGACAATCAAAACAGACGTAGCCTTAAATTTGAAGTTTGTTAATACCCGATCAATCGTCTCCTCATATGTATTCGGCGAGAATAGAATCATTATAATGGTTGCAACACCAGTAAATATTAGCACTAAAATACTATTAAGTACAATATGAGGCGCAATCGAGAAAATTGCTGCGGATACAATAGTGCATGCAGTTAATGATTTCATGTGTACTCCGCCTGAAAAATATCGAAGTACCCCGAAGCCGACAACTGCGATCATTGTATCTATTAATTTCCCCGTAATCCAACCAATCAAACAGCTAATTAACACGGTAAAAATAAAATTAAAGATCACTCCAAGCGCATACTCCATAACTCCGACGCTCGTTTCCCCCTCTGGATCTGCTTCTTTAATTCTGAGGGCAAGCTTATTCGCTAATCCTTCTATCATTAATCTTCAATATCCCTTCTAAGCGACTGAAAATACAATGCCGTGAATGAAATCAGCAACAACGGAGCAACATATACTATCTTCATATTTAACAATGCAGGAAGTGAAATAGATAGAACCAATAATGTCGTAACAGACCAGAATAATAATGCTTTGTTCCGGGATGTTGTATAATCCTCCTTCACACTAAAGTCGTGTGGCGGGCGGATTATAAATGAAAATCCTAGATTGAATTTTTTTAGAACATATCCAATAGTGAACGCAAGAGTGATTGATAACGCCTGAACAAAATTAACCTCAATCCCTGTGTTTTGTAAAACAATATGCTCATTCAGAAAACCAATGCCTAATAAGATACCATAAATCCCAACTTGGAGAATCAAATATCCTCCAAGTCCAGCCCCGGTTATTATCGCGCCATAAAATAGCTTGATCCGCATAACGAACCTCATAAAGAGAGTAAAGAGCAATACTTGCATGGATAAATCCATGGTTGGAACATTTAGGATGATCCTTAAAACGAATGATACAAGAGCAATAAAGACTGACATGGTGCCTAATTCTAATATATACTCCTTGACTGGAAGCCTATAGAGTTTGAGTATAAGAACAAATACCGCAAATGCATCCAGTATTCCAAGGGATATATAAGTCGCTGTTGAGCCCAAATTACCACCTCGATTTGATTTAGGATATTCCTAAGACAACATTATACTATCAGATTGACCAAAAGAAATTAAAAAGCCTCGGGACTACTCCCGGGGCTCTTGTTCTACGCTCGAACAAAAAATAAATACCCCGCCGATCACCTTCAGCGGGGTAGAAAAAGAGTATGGAGGGCCTGAGCGTCAATCAGAGCAATCCTTACCAAGAAGAAACAGGGTGGTCCCTCTGAGGTTTCCGTTGAGGGGAGAAGTCGCCCGCCTCCGCCCCGGTTGCTGGAATTATCTCTTCTTGGTACTCCTAATTTATGCGTTAAACTGAATGATTGACCCAACTAAAACCTAAAGTACACAATAGTAATGATACAATATATCTTTGATCCGCAGAAAAAAGGAGCCCCACCAGCACAATGCCAGCAGAGATCCTTTTCACCAGTGCTTATTTCCCCATCTGCTTCAAGAGCCGATCGGCTACAACGGCCATTTCAGCCCGCGTAATCGGTTCATTCGGCGCGAATCCATTCCCCCGACCATTCATAATGCCGGCGTCCATGACCCTACGGATCGACGCCTCCGCCCAATGGCCGGCATAGTCCGGCTGCTTCGGTTTCTCCAATGCCCCCAGCTCCTTCTCAATCATTTTCACAAACTCCGACCACCGCGGCAGAATCCGGCTCGGACAAGCCTTACCGCTCCAGTGCTTATGCGGTACAACACGGCTGACCGGTATGCCGTGCCGCTTGCACAACAGCGCAATCAGCTCCGCCGCCCGCTGCCACGCCTTGGGCTCATCCATGCCCTGGTACATACAGACCTCGATCCCGATTGAGGTCGTATTGCCGGCGTTGGTTCCCGCATGCCAGCCCTGCTCATCGTCACGCAAATGCTGGTAAATCTCTTTGTCATCAACCGTATAATGCCAAGATGCCTCCCGGCCACCGCTGCCGTTGAGGATATAACGGCTATGCGACTCAGCCGTAGCTCCAGGGGCGCTATTATCCGTATTGTGGATCGTGATATACTGCGGCTTCATCGACCGGCTCGGCTTGTTCGGCCGGCCGTCGGGAAGCAACCGCTGCTTAATTTCGATGGTCATCGTTAACTCCCCCTTTGCCCTTCAGCACTTCGACCGCCTGCTTAATACCGGGCGGGAGTGGCACGCCAAGGCGTCCGCCGTTCTCAATGATCGACAGCAGTTCATTGGCCAAATAGAAAAAAATCGTTGCATCTCTCAACATGTGTTGATCCCCTAGCACGCTGTCCACCTGGTGCCCCACGGCCACCACCAAAAAAATGAACACCTTTCGCGCGATGCCGATAAGGCCGATGCTACTTTTCAGCTTACCTTCGGCTCCAGCCGCCATTACGCCCGTGACATAATCAATCGCCACTACAATCAGCAATACCGTAAGTAAAGACGGCCAGCCGCCGAACGCGTGCGCAATAACAACGCCAAATAAGCTGGCCGCTCCACCGGCTGCCAGCTGCTTAGGCGCGTAGTCTCCTACGATCTGACTCAACGCCAATATTAATTTTTCCACGTCATTTCCCCCTCAATTAAAATAGCCCCCGGGTATCCCGAGGGCATAAATATAGCGCCATACCATAGGGCAGGCGCTTATTTCTCCGTTTCTTCGATGATTTCCCGACACTCTTCAGCCGAAATGTACTTAGGAACATACGACTGAAGCTTATCTTCATCAGCAAATCCCTTGCGCCAGCAGTCCATAAGAAATGCGAAAAATAGGCTCTTCATTATGCATTACCTCCCGGCGTATCCATCATACCCATGAGGGCTAGTTGCATTGCGTCGATCTGTTTGCGTAATTCTTCGTTTTCAGTTTGCAATCTCTCAATGGGTCCGGGTTCACTCTGCTTAACCCGTTCAGCTTCATAAACTGCCTCATATTCTTCAGTTGTGATGAGCAAAATATCCTCGTGTTCCGGGATATCCTCCTGCTCCGTGATGACGTAAAAATCCCTTGTTCCTGTAGGGTATACTTGGGTGCCCGGGACAAATTTTTCGAAATCTAATCCTTTGTAGTCATAATTTCCCCCGCGCTCTCCAATGGCGTTTATAATCTTTACTCCAATCATGTTAGCCCTCCTAATCTCTGTATGCGTGTGCTCCAAGAAAGTTAACAATTCCCGTAATTCCTGTCCCCCTCGCTGCCATTTCGTAGCTGAAGGATAAACCATCCCGTGTGATAAGTGTGTGTTTGCGTGAAGTCGGTGAGTCTTGTCGCGCCACATATAATTTTGTCTTGCTAAGGAAAACAAATTCGTAGGCATTACCACTGCCGTCTGGCATTGAAAAATAGGCTGTGCCCGATTGGTTTACAACCCTAACAGGGTTTCCACTTTGAGCAATGAATATGGAACCATCCCGAGTAATTGCATGTGTTCTAAGAACATCCAAGTAAGATACCTGGCTTTTTGATATAAGTGTACCTGCATGGTCATATACCTCATAGAACCCATTGCCTGCAAGGTCTTCCGTCGTAACAAGCACAACATCATCACCTACCGCAAAACTCCTCGGCGGGAGCGCTTGTGGAGCGCCCAGATGTACTGCCCTCACAACAGTTCCGTTTGGCGACACCTCATGTAGTTCTGACTGAAACCTTGGTGGATCACCTGATGATGTTTGTCGGATTAGTACGATATTATTATCCTTATTGATAAACATCACGCTAATGCCGGTATAACTGTTGAGCATATCAAAAAACGCGCTTGTTAGCGCGAGGTTGCCCCTTGCCTCCTGCATACCCGTGATTGCAGCAGCCAGTTGGTCAAAAGTGCTATTCGCGGAGGCTGGCCCGCCGCCTTTGTCGTTGATGGCCCCCGCGACCTTCCCCTTACCGTCAACGACAGATGACTTTACATTATCGATCTCCTCAAGGACGTTGCGCGATTGGACTGTCAGCGCACCGTTTACGACTAACCCGCCCGTGATTGTGCCGCCTGAGCGCGGCAGGCTGGCATTTTTGGCGTTTGTCTCGGCTTGGTTTGCTTTTTCCTGGGCTCCATCAGTAGTTTCCTTTGCATTCCATGACGTCCGCTCCGCCGCCGTAATATGCTTCACCGCGTCAGTCGCGTGTGCGTCCAGGTCTGCCTGCTTGGCGGCTCCGATAGATTCGGGCGTGATATTAGATAGGTCAATATCATCCACTTTCTGATCGGTGTATGCTTTCGCCTCATTCAAGGCTTTCGCTACCTTTTCCTCCATCTCCTTATTGGTTGCGTATACTAAGGAGCCATCAATTACCGCACTGACATTCTGGGCGTTCTGTATGATCGTAACCGCATCAATGTATTTTTCTATGACGTCCGGTCCACCTTCGGGCGGGATGTACTCCGCATTATCTCCGGCATTGGCGTAGCAAAACATAATTTCCCCAACGTCGGGATCCTGCGCGAACACGCCAATTTCCCTAAAGTAAAACCCTGATTGCAATCCCGCGTTGGAAAGCATAGTCCCGACAACCGCCTTACCGTCCGGGCGCACTTCGAGCTTTTTGATATCAAGGGACTTTTTCGCGCTGATTAGATTGTTGAGGGTCGGGATCGACTGCCCTCCTAATTTTCCGTCCCCCACTTTGATACGAGTATATTTCAACTCGATTCCCGTTTGCGCTTTTGCTTGCAGGGCACGTCCTTTATTCGTGATAATCATTCCACCAAATGCCCCCATGTTACACCACCTGTTCTATTGTCAGATATTCACCCATGTGCAGGGCGTTTCCAAAATACAAATTCAGATCCTCGGCCGTGATGATCTCGATTCGTTCCAGCCATGAGCGTGTGTTTTTGACGGAGTTTACAGCGGCCAGAAACTCCTTGGCGCGCTCATGGGTTGCGGATGGATCAGTTACGATAACCCGGAAGTATCCGGGCTCACCGCCGTATTCCCACCACTCCACCACATCGCCACTGTGAAAGATAGTCCTCACCAGTTCCTCTACCGCCGACGGTGTGCCCTTCCGCCGGTGCCAGGCAAGCGAGTTTTTGACTAGCTCGCGCTTTTGCTCGATAGGCAGCGACGGGTCATAGAAATCCACGTGAAACTGCCATGCAAGCTCGTCTACCCACTGCTCATCCAGCGTGTCGATGTGATGGAGTATCGCAACGGAGGGCATGAGCTCTGTCACTGCTCGCAGCTCGGTGTCGATCGCCTCGGCCGCAGCCCTCACATTCTCATCCTCCCGGAGATTCGGGGGGATGAGGTCAACCAACCGGATCTGTCCGATATCAATCATCTTCCAGCCCTCCATACGTCACCTTCGGCGCGGAGGCAATGGCAACCTGCGTCTTTCCGGCGACGGAATGGACCGGGGAACGCACGTCTACACGGCGAGCGCCAGCATTCATGACCCTGCGAATCAAATCTGACGGAATGATATCGCGACCAATACGGGCTTTTTGCCAGTGGATATACGATTCAACGGCCTGCTGTATGCGGGCCTGAATGTTCGCGGCGTCCGTCGCGTTGCGGCTGTCGATCCAGTACGTAAGATCGATGTCGTAGCTGACGACATCCGGGGCTAAGACGCTGACTTTGTCGGTCAAGGGCCTAACTCGTTTGTCGTTGCAGATGTCGTAAACGGCATCGAGCACGTCCTGGGTTGGTAGCTCCCCGCCCTGCATCAACACCCGGATCTCCACCTCGACAGGAGCAGGGGACCATACCAGGACATCCATGATATCCTTGTTCGCGGATTTCGCCCAATACTCGTATGCGCCGGTTGGCCCCGCGACGGAAAAGCGTTCCGGCGACGTATAGATCCGCTCTCGGTATCGGTCATCGTCTTCCCGGTCTGTTCCGCCGCTGCTCTCCGTCAGGTTTTCCACCCGGTCAACCCACGGCAGCGGATCCACCAGCGTATTGATCTGGCCGGGGATAAAGCCGTTGCCCGTCAGTCCCGGCGCCAGACATTCGCACGGCACATCGACATGCAACGCGCCCGGCTTGACCTCACCGACTGTGACGGTCGCAAAGAACAGCTCTCCGCCTGGACTCACCCGGATGCCCGCCGGGATGAGCACCGCTTCCGGCCGCGGTGCAGACAGGTGGAATCGTACCGTTGTCTTCGCGGGCTCCGCCTGCAGCCGCTCCGTCTCGACCATCGCGCCGAGGTGGTCCAGATAGTCACCAGTTGCATAGCGGAGCAGGTTTTGCTTGGCCGTATGATTTATCACCACGCGCTGCTGTACGATGAGCTGAGCAATGGACAATAAAAAGAGGCGAACCGGGTCCGCTGGATACAGCTTGCGACCAGATAACGCCTCATAACTCGTAATCATATTTTGGACGGTCTTGTTTACGTCAATGTCTACAAACTGTATGTCAGGAAGATCAATCAGCGCCAACGTCCTCCGCCTCCTCCTCAATCAAGTTGTAAGCCACACGAGGGTATACTTTCCCACCCTCCCCAGGCTCTACCGTGACGCCGGTAACCTCCACGCGCGGTTCATACTCCTGGACCGCCTCAATTACCCGCATCGTAAGTTGAGACTCAAGAAATGGAGCCGGCACGTCCTGCGGGACGTCGAGACCGAAAGCCCGGTCAAGCGGCACGGTGACGGCCACGGTGTCAACGATGCACCGGACATTCTGTTCGATTTCTTCGGCCCGCGTGGCCGGATGAAAGTTCACCTTCATTTCAAATACTCCTTTAATTGGATATCTATGTCCGCTGTAAGTAGCCGGCCCTGCGCATCGATGCGCTCCCAAGACTGCTCCAAGTGAGTAATGACCCAACGGTAACGACCGATAGGTGAACCGCCTATCGTCAGAGCATGCGGCTTGCCGGCACGATGTAGCTTCGTGAGCTGGCTGACTTCGTTCCGGACGTTGATGCCGAAAAGGTAGTCAAGCCGTATTGTTAGACGCGCCTCATCGAGTCCTGGGCCAATCGGCTGCAGGACCGGGCTTTTCCCCAATACCTCAATTTCTGCAAAGCGGTATTCGCCCGAGCGGCTGAAGTTATCAAAGGTACGGATTTTGTGAGCTGTTACTAAGAAATTGATAGGTCCTAGGCTACCGATCATGTGACAGCCCTCCCTAGCATCACGGCCGCAAGCGTACTATCCGGCGGAGCCTCGATGTCGATGCCGCTGCTGGAGTAGACAGCTTTGTAGCCGGTCAGCTCCTGCGGCTGCCCCTTGACCACGCCGCGCAACCCGAGGATAAATGTATCTTCCGCCTTCCAGCCGTCCGGATATGGGGCGCTGGCAGCCGTACCGCTCACCTTGGCAACATGGACGGCGGCCGGGGCTGCAGACGGCAGTTGCTCCCCCTGGATGTAATAGCAGCCCCCAAGACAAAAACCGTCGTTCGTGGCTGCCGATAGAAACACACAGACGACGGTATCCTTTAATTTCGGCAACTGCGTGACACCTGGCGGCATGATGACGGGAAGCAAGGCGGACACAGCGGAATCCTCATCGAAAAAGGACACGCGTACCGCGCCTACTTCCGGCGATACCGCCGTAACTGTTCCGATTTTGACTGTTCGTTGGTTCATACTCATCACCACCCCAATGTTCGCCGGATTTCCAGGCGGGTTGTGTATCCTCCGGAATCGATCTGATGCGTCGCCGAATCTATGATGTATGTCCCCGAGAACTGGCCGATGCTCAGGAGCTTGATCGTGGTGGCCGTCATCAGGCGGGGATCACCGACTACGGTCAGTTGCGCCCGGCCCGCCTCCTTGTTCTTGTCCCGGAGGGCATTGCGCGCCACACGTAGCCCCTCCGCCTCGGAATCAACCTGCTGATTCAGTTTCAGCACCGGTCCGCTCTTCGGCGCTCCTGGGACTCGGTACGTGGCGGAAATAGTCTTCTTCTTTTTGGGCGTCGTGTAGGACACCTGGCACGCGACATACCGGGTGTTGCTCGACGCCCAGCGGAACGAATAATCGACGGCGTGGCCGGCGGCGATGTCAATCGTCACCTGCGGAGCCTTTTTCTCGTAGGTTGCTTCATCGAACAGGACGAGCGTCCCGTTTGCAACCTTGATCCCAACGCCCTCTTTCGCGGCCTGCTGGTACAAGAAGGCGGTATCCGTCTGCTCGGTCTGGTCAATGCGGTCATAGGACGGGTTGAACTTGACGTCGTATACAAGCTTCAAACCGCCGCGCTTTGCTATGTCCTCAGCAATGCGCTTCAAGGTGACTTTTTCCCAGACCTTCGTTCGCTTGGTCTGTTTGATTTCATTGGCTGCCGGGTGGGACGTCGCCCGGATCGTAACGAGTGAAGGCGGTCCCGTCACTTCCAGTTCGTCAACGAAAAACGTGCCCAGGTTGAATTTTTTTACGACGCCAGGCTTAACCTGGTCGGCCGTCTCAATAGCAAGATGGACCTTGTCGCCCTCGCGTGGAGCCCAGGAGCTGATCCACTGGCCGGCGCGGTCCTCAACAACCAAAGAAAGATCGTCCAGCTCTCCGCTTGAGCCGTCGGAGTATATAGCTGAAACGATCTTTCCGGTGAAAGTTTTTGTTACCTTTTTGCCGTTGTATGTGACGTGTACGGTCGTCTTTCTCAATCTTCGTCATCCTCCCTCCACGGCGGCAGGTCGGCGTCCGCCTCCTGTTGCGGTTCTGGAATCTGCAGCTCGACGCCGGAACCAAAAATGACCGTATCGATGTAGTCGGGATTGACGTCCATCAGTACGGCCATTTGCGTCTCGCTACCCATCTGCTGCAGGGCGATAATGTCCCAGGTGTCGCCCTGGGTGGTAATGTATCTACGCAAGGCTGACACGTCCTTTCTGGCGGGTTGCTTCTTGGATGGCTCCCAAAAGGTTACGCTTATACTGATCCAACTCGCGGCGTAGCTCTGCAATGGCCTTATCGTCGGCATTGCCTTGGATCGTGATATGCAAATCGCCGATCGTTACATTTCCGGCGCTCGCTGCTGGAACTGCCGCTAAATTTGGGCTTTCCAATTTCGACCTAAGCCCGCCGGTGCTGTAATCCCGGACGCCCAAGGCCTTTCCAACCTTGTCATACAGAGACAATGCGCGGCTTCGCTTGTTAGCTGCCAATGGGATATAGGCTTCCGGACCTTTCTCAGCGAAGATCCCCATATGTGGCTTGGTTCCGATTCCACCGTCTTCATAGGCTTCCACTTTCTCTTTGGGTTTCCCAAAAGATTCCATGCGGGAAACTAGTTGCTCAAGAGAAGGGGGCCCTAAGCCGATTTGGGTGAATAAGGTTTTTATCTCTATTTTCTTCTCATCTGGCAACCCGGCAAGATTTCGAGCAAACTCGTGAATTTTTTTGATTACTGCCTCGGTGTTTGCCTTCTGATCTGTCGTTAGCTCGTTATACTTTTTCGCAGCTTCTTCTATTGGAATCTCAAGACCAGCTTCGATTTCAGCGAGTTTTTTAAAATTGTTGAAGGCCGTCACTGCTGCGTCCGAAAGTTCCTTGACGTTTTGTTCAGCTTCTTCCTTTTTTTGATTGGCTTCATTATATTTTTCGATAACTTCATCCAGACTTTTTTGTAGGGCTTCCGTCGTTGTTGAAATGCCGCCAGATGATATTCCGGTTTCTTCGATTACTTCCTTTGCGAGTTGCCGCAAAAGCTCGTCTTCTTTCTTAGAATCTATTATTCTATGCTCTCTATCTGATTGTATTTTCTGGGCCCGCTCCCTAAACTTAATTAACTTTTGTGCTCTTTCTATTCCTGTGCGATACTCGTTTTCCCACTTTTTTTGTTCCTCTACGGCTTCCTGATACAGCTTCTTTTGTTCAGGCATTTCCGATTCAGCTTCGATTACCGCAGCTTGTAAATCTAATTTTTCAGCCTGCTGTTTCATCTTCAATTTATCACGTTCTATTTCAGCCTGCTCGCGAGATATTTCGGTTTTGGCACCCTCAGACTTCAGTATATTCGGGTTCATGTCGATCAACTGCTGCTCAACTTTTTGTAACTTTGCCCGGGCATTCGCTAATTCCTCCGCCGGTGCCTTTGCCTCGTCGATTTTCCGTTTCAGGCGGTCATATTCAGTTAAAAGCTCGTCCATTTTCTTCAACTGGCCGTCAGCCGCCTTGTAGTTCCCTAACGCGGTTTCCATTTTCTTTCCAAGCTGAATCAGGTCTTCTTTGGCTCGCCGGCTCCGGGTCGATATCATATAGATCCCACCAGCCACGGCCCCGGCTGCCGTAATCGCCCAGCCTACCGGTCCACTCAGCAGCCGCAGAGCCACACCCGCGCCGCCGATAGCCCGGGTAAGTCCTATCACGCCGCGTGTAACCTTTGTGATCGGGTAGGCTGCTGCAGCCATTCCGCCGAGGACCATGACGGCCTTCCCGTGTTTAGACGCGATTTCAGTACCCAAGTCGGCTACCTTTTTGAGCGACGGAGAAAGAGTCTTCATGGCCGTGATCTGCAATGTTTCCACTGCGGACCTGAACAGTTCAACCGACCCCTTCGCATTGTCCAGGCGCGTGGTCGCAACCTCCAAGGCTGTGACCCGGCTTGCCTCCGCGTAGAAGTTCCGAACGCCCTCTGCCCCTTCTTTGTACAAGATGTTCGCGGCCCGAACGGCGTCCGTCCCGAACATCGTCTTGAGCGCAACCTGGCGTTGCTGAGATGTTAGGTCTTTGAGTGCTTTGTTAAGCTCTCCTGAAATGACTTCAAGGTTCTGCATATTGCCCTTGGCGTCGTAGAATACGCTGCTCATAGCGCCGGCGTTGAACGCCATCTCACGGAATGCCTTATTAGCCTTATCGCTTCCGACCTTCGCGCCTGCTATTTTGGCGCTGTAGGTCATCATCGCATCGACGACATCGCGCGTTGCTGTAGATGCCGGCTTGACGCCTTGAGATTGCAAGAACTGCAAGGCTTTGGTTGCGTCGAATGTCATCAAGCCAAGCCGTTCGAACTCGCCGATTGCGTCGGCAGTAACCGGCGTAAGGTTCAGCAGCATCGTTTTTAACGATGTACCAGCATCGCTACCTTTCAGGCCATTGTTTGCAAATAGCCCCAGCGCGGCATTCGTATCGTCAAATGACAAGCCTACCCCCGAAGCGACAGCGGAAGCCTGGGAAAGTGCCATCTTCAATTCCATGACGTTCGTCGCGGAAGCGTTGGCGGTTCCGGCCAACATGTCGGCAGCATGCGACGCTTCCATGGCGTCACTCCGAAATGCGTTCATGGCCGTGGACATGATCTCGGCCGCGTCTGCGAGCTCAAGGCCCCCGGCTGCTGCCAAGTTCAATGCCGCCTCGATGCCGCCGCCTTTGATTTTTTCGGTGGAAAGGCCGGCCTTGACCAACTCTTCGATACCCTGGGCAGCTTCAAGGGCGGAATATTTCGTTTTCGCCCCCATGTCCAAAGCCAACTGCTCAATTTCACCCATCGCGTCCTTGGCAATCCCGCTGACAGCCTGGATGCTGGAAATTTGCTGCTCGAAGTCTATCGCCTTTTTAAAACTGGACATCGCAAAGGCCCCAACGCCGAGTCCGGCCACTGTCTTAGCCATCTTGGATTTGAGATCATCAAAGGCGGCGCTATTATTACGTAGTCGTTTGTCGAGCTTCGTTGACTGGTTGTAAACCTTCTCCAGCTCGGCACCGGCACCGCTCATAGAACGTAAAAAGGAGGCCTGTAGTTGGCCTCCTAATCGGTACGCTATTTCATATGTTTTCATCGGCTTTCACCGCCTAAATCATTGGCTATTTCAATCCACTCCTGCAGTTCGTCAAGCGGCAGTTCGAGCCAGTAGGATATTGGGGTGCGGAAGCGGATCGATAACACGGCCGCCCGTTCCCGGAGCAGCCGCGTCAAGCTCACTCGATCCCCTACTCGTCCCCCAAAATAAAAACCTGTACCAACCGCGTGATTTCCGCCACGTCTTTGATCCCCAAGGAAAGGATCAGCTCAGGCGGGCATTTTGCGGCGAAAGCCGCAATGTAGACCTGCATTTCTTTCATGATCTCTTTTAGGTTTGCGAGTTCGTTTCCCTGTGCCGAACGAACATATTGCCGCTCTGCGTTGATCAGGTCTCGACCTGTTAAAGAGTCAAAATCGAGATTCAATTCGGTATATTCTTTTCCCTCAAACGTGACGGGCTTTTTCAGCTTGTATACTTGTGCCATCGTTCATTACCTCCCTTACAGCCCCAGCATCCGGCGGCGGTTCTCGCTCCAGTCCTTGCCGTTGACGACGTATATATTATTCAACTTGTCAACCTCAAACAGCACTTTTCCGTCCTCTTCAGACTTGATATAGAGGACTTCAAGCTCTGTGCTTGCATCCATCGTTGCCAGATTGTCTGCCTGACCCATGTCAAAGTTCTTTGTGAACGCTTTGACCGTAATTTTTTTGCCAACATCAAAGTAATTAATTGCCGCTTTATCGAATCTCTGAATCACGCCCCGGAAAGTGATCAGGTGCGCTACGGGCTCCATGAGGATGACCGATGCCGGTTCCGGCGCGGTGCGCCATTTGAGACTCATTGTCATGGAGCTGAAATAGCCAGGCGTGATGCTCTCAAATTCCCCGCCGATACCCGCGCCTTTGATCTGCGTCGTGATCCCCTGCATATTCGGCAGCTGTACCGTAGCACTCCCCAAATACAGATCCGAATCTTTAAATACGCTATACTCAATCAGCTTTTCGTCAATTTGATTGCGCATGTTGTTTCCCTCCTTTTTAGGACGCCAATGCCTTGAGGTAACTGGTATCGAATTGCAGCGTGAACTCGATAGCTTCCGCGATCGGTGTCAAACCGACAAAGAGCTTGAATCTGACAATGCCGTTCATTAAGTCCTCTTCAGGGTTTTCCCCCGGGTCGTACTCAATTCGACCACCCAGGATGGCGCCAGCGGAAACAAGCCCATTAAATTTCAGGCTGATTTTATCAATGATCATCTGGATAAAATTCCGGTTGACCTGGCGATCGATGTCCTGGAAGGTGTCAGTGATCACGAAGTTGTTTATCCAAAACATGGTTCGCTTCGATGCAAGCATGTTGTCCTTCATGTCTTTGTTGTCCGGGTAAGCTGATGTCCGATTACCCCACAACACGAAACCGCCGATAAAGCGGAACGCCGTCGTGATGCCCTGGGCATTGAGCTTGTTGACTTGGTCCAGGCCGAGCAGCACCGGCGTGCCATCCGAAAGAACGCAGCCGTCCGCCACCATCTGGCGATTCGACGGCGACGCTGTAGGGATGCCGGCGTTGTCCGTATCCATCTGCCCGATGATGCCCGCAACATGCGTGCTCATGTGGTACTGCAGGCCGTTGTGGACCACCTTCGGCCAGCACACGTATGTGCCCGGGTCGTTCGCCTTTTTCCCGTCGATCGCCGCTGCGATCGTCTTCGCCGTCGTGGTGTCGATGTCGATCAACGTCACGGCCCGGAATATGCCGTTAATGTTCTGCGCCTTCGCGGCCATCGCGTCGGCCACGGCTGGATCTGCGCTAAATTTCGGCGCAAGAACGAGTTTCGGCACGTCTCCCAGCAGCGGCATCATGACATCGAGCAACTCCAAGCCCGTTCTGGTGTCCTCCTGGATGCCGCCGATGATGTCCGAGGCCTTGACCTTGGACACGTCCGGCATGTCGCAAGTCAGCGTCAAGCCGGTTGCCGGCACCTTAACCGCTGATCCCGCTGGAATGGTGATGACCAAATATCCCTCGTCGTTCAGTGCCACTTCATAATCTTTGTCCTTTTCCAGGTCCGCCGCACCTTTGAGCGTGACGGTATCCAGGACAGGGTAGAGGATTGACGTCTCCGTAACCTGTTTGGACAGGTCGATCGTAGCCGTGTTGCTCTTCTTGGCCTTGGATACATCCATCACGTTAACCAGGATGGCGTCACGCTGCTTGTATAACGTGAAATGCGACTCCATCGCCTCGTGAATGGTGTAGCTCTCAAAGTCGGTCGAATAACCGAAAATGGCCGCGGCCTCTGCCTTTGACGACACTCGAACCGGTTCGTTAACCGGCCCCTTCGGTGCCGTACCAAAAAAAACAGGCAACGCCGTATTTGCCGTCGTGCCTGTTACTGGTGTCGCTTTCTCGCGTACCCGCGAGCCGTGAAAAAATTCAGCCATATGCTTGTATCGCTCCTTTTTCATTGATGATATTCGGGAGATCCCATGCTGTAACAGCCGTCCCAAGGTAATACGGATAGGGTTGCTCCTCCGGAATAGTCCATTCGTAATCCGGACGGATCCGGAAACGGCCGCCGATGACCGGCTGCCGGAATAGCTCGATTTCGACGTACTCCATCAGGTTCATTAGGGCATACGCCCCTGGGCTCATGTTCTTGGTTCCGTCCGGTTCTTCTTCCGCCCGTCCGAATACGCCGAAAGTGAGCTCCACAAGCGTGTGGCGCTCAATGCCGGTACGCTTTCCTTGGTACGGTCGCACCTCTACGAATGGATAATCCGATTCTCGCCGCTTTTGGTCCGGCAGGGGAACATACCATTCGAAAACGTTCACCTGCTTGTACATGCCATCCAGTTGCCCGGCCTGTGCCCCCTGGGCCGTGTGATACGTTGCCAGGACGTCGCGAAGATAATCGGACAGGTTGCGCACCAAAAGAGATACTGTCATTTGATTCCAACCCCCTTCATAACTCGATTCATCTCGTGCTCAAGGCGTTGCTCGAGCTTCTTGGTCATTTCGTCCTCCAGCTTGTCCCGAATCTTGGCCGAGTTGAGCATGATCGGCACACCAGGGCCGTAAAGTTGCTCAATTGGCAACCGCTGCTTGCCGCGCCGGCGGAAAACGCCCAGGCTTCCGTTTTGCATATGCTGTACGAATGCGCCGGAAATCGGCTTCTTGCCGCCATCGCGCTTGACCGCAGCCTTTAACACTTTCGGCCGGCGCTGGACAACCCGCGACGGAGTTGTCTTGAATTGGATGAGCCGGATATTCCGGCCGCGTGACCTGAACTCAATCTCGTCATTTCGCTGTGTCAGTTTCAGGTTTCCGTATTTTTTTACATCACCAGCGCGAATGATGTATTCTTTCCGGACTTCCTGCACGGCTACCGTCTGCACCCTCTGCCCGGTTCGTGCGAAAGCGCGGTTGATTGCCTTTGGCGCATTTTGAGCCAGCTTTTTTACGGCAATCGCAGCCTCTTTAAAATTCTTTGAATCAGATGTAATCATTTCCGTTTCGCTCCAATCGGACCGTGACAAGGCCCTTTTCCTCGCCCGCCCCAATGACGGTATATTCCCGCCCATTGATGACCATCAGATCGCCCCGCACCGGGACATAGCCCAGGTCAGACAGGCGGACGTACATCGTCAACGTGACGTGATACAGGCCTTGCGGTTGACCGTCATAGCCGCCTCTGGAGATTAGGCGCTTGCGCTCATCAATGGAGTTGTGCGTGATAGTCACGCGCAACTCCATTCCGTCGACAACGGCCATTTCTCCCATCTCGTCCGGATTGATGAAGATGCTCAAGTCATCGGCCAAATAGTCGTTGAAGCTCTTCATTTGCCACGCTTCCGGCCCGTTGCCGGTGCTTCCGGCTTTCTCTCCGGAGTTTCTGCTGTAGGAGCTTCCTCCGGCTGCTTGTCTGCTGACGGGGCCTCTTCTTCCGGCTGCTCCTGTGCCTCTGCTGGGGCAGGGGCGGCCGACTCCTCGTCCACTTCCGCCGCGTGGCCCTTTTCCAAAAGCAAGGAAATGAATGATTGATCGTGGATATACTCGCGAACATTGTCACCAGGGGAAAGCAGATGACCGGCGTAGCCGATCGGTGTCTTTGCAATCATTTTTTTTGCCATGATATCGTTCCTCCTTATTGGCCGTCGCCGCTGGTTGCCTTACCTGGGTTTTTGTACAAGCCACGGGAATCCAGGACGGTCACACCATAATCAAAGTAAATGCGGAACTCCATACCGAGGCGGTCAAAGGCAACGTGCGTCTCAAGTGTCGGCTCTTCACGGCCCCGTAAGTAAGTGACCTCGATTGTGTCTACTGTGCTCGGATCAGCCGACAGATACCAAGCCGATGGGCTGTACGCATCCAGCTCTGCATCAACTATCAACGTAGTTGCATTGCGGAACACGTTGATTACTGCGCTGTTGCCTTGCGTCATGTCAGTTGGCGAATAGATGAACTTCATCGCCTCCGTTTCCAACGCGGCAGGTACCAGCATGTACTTCGGCGTCAAGTTCAGCGTAGCCAGGCCTCGAATGGCCTTTTGGAGGCGCATCGCGGTGCGCGCCTCGCTCATCGTCTTTTCGTTCGGCACGTCCAGGATGGTTCCCAGGTTTTTATGCGCTGCGTCAAACAGCGGCTTCCCGTCAAAAATGACCGGATTGGTTGCCAGCATCTTGTACACAAGACGATTCAGCCCGCGTTTGGCCGCTGTGACATAGGCGCGTGGTACGCGGTTGAGCATGGACAGATCGTCATTTATGAAGGCCTCACGTGTAAACCCCCAGCGCTTTGAGTAGGTGATCACCGACTTCGTAACTTTCTCATCCTTCATCGGATCGTCATATGGGATTTCCGCATTTTGCGGCGTCTTCTCCAGCTCACCAGCCTCGGAAATGCGGTAGTGCTCAGCGGCTTTAAAGTCGCTGTTGCTGCCCTTGCTTGTCCATGTTTGGAACGTGGTCGGCACCTCTTGATAGGCGTTAGACAACGTTTTGTCAACGGCGTTGGACAAAATGCCTTGGAATGTGCTGTCCGGGAACATGTTGTTGCCATCGCGCTGCAGCACGGTTTTGAGCAGTTCCCTGTCGTCCATACGGTGCGCATTTACCACGCCAGCTCGAGTAGCGCAGTCGATCGCAAGGTCGCGGAGACTCATGCCTCGGAATTCGTTCGCGCCGGGTGCCGGTTTCGCTACAACCACACCTGCGCGCAGAAGTAAGCCATCAGAAGCAGCAGCACGGATCTTGTCCGTTTCCTCCACCGTCACATGAACCGCGCCTAAGGCCGGCGTTTGCGGCTGTCGCGCGGTGCGCAACTTTTCAAGAATTGCATCTTTTACGGCGGATACCTCGGCGCCGCTCCGGATATACTCGTCCGGCTCGACGGAAAAGGTGCGGCACAAGTCCATAATCTCCGTCGTGCGCGCCCGTTCCGCCTCCGCCGCGTCTGGCTCCACTGAACGGGCAGCGGGTTCACTAGCTGGGGCAGCCCCCGACGTTGCGCCTGGTGCTCCTCCTGTGTCTGGTGCATGTACAAGTTCTTGTGCCGCAAGGGCAACATGTTTTAATCCTGGCATATTCAAGTCATCTCCTTCATTGGTTTGTGGTGGCGCTAGCATTGGATCAGCGCTTCTTCCGACGCCGACGGTTGGATCCGCTGGCGTAGGCTCAATACTAATTTCAAATGGCTGCCACTTCAGGGCCACATATGCAGGCCCCTGGTGGCGGCCGTTCGCGGACACGCTGCCCGCTTTGACTTCCTCCCAGTTGGACACCGAATATCCAACAGAAACGCCCTTGATGAAGCCTTTGACGACTTTCCGAAAGACTTTTTCTGAGTCCTCATCATCGTCAAAGCGCACAAGGGCGCGGGCCTTTCGAGTATTCGCATCTATCCAAGCCTTTTCGACGTCCCCGATAGGCATTCGTCCATATCGGGTATCCCGGCCGTGGGAAAAGAGGAGAACTCCGACCTCCTGGAGCCTGGATAAGTCCACTGCGCCGACATCATGGCTCAGAATTTCATTTCCAAACCATCGCTGGTACGGCTCTTCAGAGCTGAAAGACAGTTCGACGGTGCGTTCCTCTTCGTTGATCGTCGATCCGTCGATGCTCCATGCGCGTGTCAGTTCTCCTGTTTTCAGCCCGTTTCTATGCAGCACCGCCGGAATTCGATTTTTTGACACCTTCAGTTCCTCCTTTCATCATTTCCTGTTCAAGCAGCCGCTCGGCAGCGCGCTGCTCGATGACTTCCCGCCAGTCCTCCCCGTTTTCTGCGCAGATGCGCGCCAAGGTGGTTTGACTGGTCTCAAGCGCGATTTTGTTCGCCGCGACTTCCCGCGTCGGATCTATCCATGCGGAGCCCGACGGAATCCATACATGCTTGGCGATCGACTCAATATCCGCTTTCGGCGGTGCCGGCAATGCACCGACAAGGATCTGCGACGCAATAAATTCGTGAAAAATCGGTGTCAGAACCCGGTTTACCAAAGATCGGATATATCGCTTGTACGTCTTGCGATCCTCTACGACACCTTGACGTGCACTGGAGTATGTCACATTGCCCAGGTCGCGGCTGACTGCCTCATAGCTCAGCCCAACACTGGCCCCAATGAGGCGCAACATGGTCGTGACGTGCTGCGCGGTATTTGAGGACTGTCCGGACGGTATGACCGTCTGGACCTCATCCCCCGGGTTGAGCTCACCAATCATGCCGGGCTCAAGCGACATGCCGTCATATCTCCCCTCGACTGGCTTGATCATGTTGTTCAGACGGCCAGCCGGTCCCGCCGGAAGGGCCTTCTTGATGAAGACACCGAGACAAGCAAGTACACGCTCCTTTATATTCACGGCCTCCAAAAATTCGTTCACGTCCTTAACCCGGTTCAGGGCCGTCGCCAGCTCGGAAATCTCCCGGACCTGACGCGGATCTGACTTGTGGTGCCAGAAAATTACGTCTTCCGCCTTTATCCGGACAGACTCCCCTTGAACCTGTAACGTCCCCTTGTACTTTTTGAAGTGGTAGGCGACATGTTTGCCATATGAGTCGATCTCAACACCGTCAATGATCTCGTTTTTATTCGTCGATTCGATGCCGAACGTGCCGCTCGTGGTGTCAAGCTCATCCACGGTGCGTAGCTGCAGCTTAAACGGAAATCTTTTATCCTCGGTGTACACCTTGACAATAAAAATCCCGCCATCCACAATCCGGCGGGTAAGAATAGTCTCCAACTGCTCCGTAAAGTCCTGGGAGGCTGTGACATCACAATTTTCAGCTTTCGTCCACTCTTTCCACAGGCGCGTAATCGTTTCGGCCGCGCCGCCCTCCGCCTTTGATTGCAGCGCCAGGCCTTCGCCGATGACTCCGCGCTGGAAAGCCGCAAGGATGGCCTTGCCGATGTCGCTGTTCCGCTCCATGTCTTGCGCGCGGGCCCGGATCCGCTCGCGCTCCATCCTCACGCGCTGCTCATCCCAGCCCGTGGCCGGGTTCCAGTTGAGCGAGAGCCGATCGACACTCCCGGAATCAAATACGGCCATTCCCCGCCGCCAGGCAGCGCGCTTGTATGCCCAGCGCGGGGACACGGCGGCAATGGCCCTATCTAGTCGATTCATGTTCATTATCACCTCCTCCAAAAGACCGCGGCCGTAAAGATGCCGTCATTTTCGACAATCGCCAGCTCGCGCTCGATGCGATCGCGCTCAACGAGAAGTGTTCCCAAGTCCGACCGGCGCAGCCGGCGATTATCGATCGTGTATTCCTGGCCGCCGAACATGATAGCGTCGATCGCCTCGTTGATCCGTTTCAGTCGCTCCCGGAGAAGCTGCTTTTTCTCGTCATTCATTGGTCGTCACCCTCCTCGTATCCAACTGCTTTTATGGACCGGCGGCCGGGCAGTCTGCACTGCCAATTCAGGCGGGGAAGGCGGGGAAGGCATCCGCTTTAGGTACCGAACTCCCAGGTAATCGGCCGCGAACGCCGCGTAAACCTCACAGTCCAGATAGTGGTTATCAGCGCTTGTCGTCTTTTTCTCCCAAACTTCGATCGTCTTGTTCCCGGCCTTCTTCTTGACCTTGTGTTCCGCCGTCACTTGGGCGGTGTAAGCCTCGTCGCACCCCTCATATACAAGCCAGGCCCCCGGCTGTTCCGTTGGCCGGTTGATGCGGTTGGAAATAAAGTCCTTGTAGTAGCCCGTGTCCAACATAAAAAGCCGGATCCCGAACAGATTACGTTCGATCCGGTCAAGTGTGGTCAAGCTGAATTTTCCTTTAACAGCGCCAGACGCCCCTTTGACCGCCACGGCCCACTCGCTGTTGAGCGCGCAGAAGCTATAAGTGTCATCCGCGTTGTAACCTGAGTCGATACCGCACAGGGCGACAAAAAACTCTACTCCGTCCGGTGTGTAGTACGGGAGATTCATCACCTCCTCGATCTCGTCCCAGGTCTCGCAGAAACCGTGCCGGACATTCCAAGACGTCATGCGCTCGCCCCAGGCGCGGATAGTGTAGTAAAACCGGTCTTTCTGCACATCCACGCCGCCAGTCAGCAGCAGCGCGCCCGGCGGTACAATGCCATCGTCATAACCGCTGGAGCGCTTGGTCAGCTCGGAGCTGTTCATCCGTACTGTCGTTTGTTCCCAAGGCTCCGCAAGCCAACTGTTAATAAAGTTCTGCAGCAGTTCCGGCTCGCTCTTACTGGTCAGGAACTCATAGGCAATATCCCCGAAGCGCAGCCACGGGCTGTAAATGGCGTTGAGCCGGAACGATGTCTTGCCGGCCAGCGTAAACTTGCCGTTTTCGTCCCGCCATTCGCCCGCCCGTAGCATAGCCGGCTTGTGTCGATCCTGGATAATGCCCTGGCACTCCTCACACTCGTAATAGGCGGTCAGCCGGACCTCATCTGGTGTCTTTGAATTGTCGTAGACAATCCCGCCGCCAGTTTCCCGCCGTTTGAAAACGAACGTCTGGTAATGGCCGCAATGAGGGCAAGGGACGTAATATTCCAGCTTGACCGCGCATCCTTCATGAGCGCTCCAAATGGGTCCGGATCGGACCGTCGGCGTCGATGTCTGGATGATTTTCCGGTTGAAGTTAAACGTCCGCGTCCGTTCCCGCGCCAACGCGCGCGGATCCGCTTCTTTGCCGGCGTTTTTCGGGAATTTGTCCACTTCATCCATGAGCAAATACCGAATCGGTCGGGAGGCGAGCGAAGCCGGGCTGTTCGCGCCGGCTAAGACTGCATACATGCCGTCCAACTGTAGCTCAAGGATCTTACTGTCGTCCGCCCGGTACTTTTCGGCGGTCGCCGGGCTAAGCTGGATCATTGGGACCAGCCGGTTTTTTGACGTGTATTCGGCCAACTCCAGAGTAGGATAGACGATCAGTACCGGATCCGGATCCTGCGCAACGATGTAGCCGAGCATATTGTTTAACGTCTCCGTTCCGCCTACCTGCGTTGGCTTGACAAAAACGATCTCCTCGACGCGGTAATCGTTCAGCGCGTCCATGATACCGCGCAAGTACGGCGTGCGGTCTGTACTCCACTGGCCGGGCTCGGCGGATGTCTTGCTATCCAATACACGATGCCGATCTGCCCACTCGGACACGGTAAGCTTTTCGGGCGGTCGAAGGACAGCGGCGGCTTCGATTATCCACCGCGCAACGTCTTCTACTACTTCATTTACTTGCTTTTTTCGCATCGTATACCCCCCTGACGGACATCTGGAGCAATACCCCATGTACGACATCCGCTATATTTTGTTCGATCTGCCGGGCTTGCTCCGGTGTTACGTATGGCGCAACCTCCGTCGCTATTTTCCGGCTGACTCCGGTCAAACTTCGACGCAACGTAACAAAAAAGCGTTGCATATCACCTACGGCATCAGTCCGCCGGATGTACTCGCCTCGTTCAACCTCATTTTTCAATGTAGCCGCCTCGGACTGTTCCTTTTTGAGCAGTGCCTCGTACCTGAGCTTCATTTGTGCAAGCGACTCTTCACCGTCACCTGCTGAAGCTCCTTTTTTTTCGGCCATGAACTGAATCACCGATAGGAGTTGATACCATCCAATTTGTTCTCGCTCCAATCCTTGCTTTACGTAGTTTTGAAGCGTATTCCGGTGAATCCCCAAAACCGTTTTAATGCCAGCCGACGAAATACATACTTTTCCATCTATAACTTTAAATAGCTTGGAAACATCCAACGCAATACACCTCCTAACATGCACATGCACAAGGATTTAAAAATTTCATACTCGGCCGGATTTCGGGGTCGCGAGTACCCGCATACCCCCCACCCCCTCCGGAAGGACCCGTTTACCAATTTCTACCAAATTTACCCTCCCAAGAAGGTTACCCGAATCCTGCGTTCCATGTCTCGCTGACGCTTCAGCTCCGCGTTGTCAGCTTCTGCTTCCCGCATCGATCACACGTAATGGCCGCCATCGTCTCACTGATAACGTTAACTTGGAATGTACCCAACCGATACGCACCGCTGAACCTCTTCTTTAAGATCCGCAACCATCTTATCCACTTGGCGCTTGAGCTTCTTCATACGGTTTACATCACCACGGGCTGTAGCCTTCTGGATCTGCTTTATCTTTTTGCGAATATTAGTATCGGAAACCGTAATGCTGTAATGCTCCGAACAGCTAGGGCAAGTGAAATACATCTCTTCCACGTCTTCGTAAAGGACGCGGCTTTAAATGTCTATATCAAATTCATACTTGCATTTGTTGCACTTGCAATTCACTGCTTTCCCACTCTCCTTTGAAAAATAAAAAGCCGCTGAATAATCAGCGACTTGTCTGCTAATACGAATGGCAGGACTCGAACCTGCGGCCTCTTGCTCCCAAGGCAAGCGTGCTACCAAACTGCACCACACCCGTGCATTGTACCGGCGCTGCCACTGAGCTACACCGGCATATTGCCGGAAAGAGATGCGGCCGCCTAATGTGACTGAAAGTAGGGCCGCGACCACATCTCTAATTCTTCCGACGATATCATTTTAGCATGTCAAGTTTGGTCTATGTGGGACATTGATGCGACACAAATGCGACATAAATGCGACACGAATGCGACATGTTTAGGAAATGCCGCTTAACTTGCTGTATTTATCAATGGCCCGTTGTCTCCATCGGTCAAATGTACGCCTTACGATCCCTAATTCCTCGGCAACCTCTATTGCCGGCAGCCCCTTAATATATCTCAGTCGGAGAAGTTCGGCATAGTGAGGTTGCTGCCCCTTCATCGCATCCAGCACCGTATCGATCCTCCGCTTTTCCGCCACCAAGTCCTGATACTCGCTCAGTTGCGCCAGAATCGCCTCATAACCCTCCGGCGTTCCGGTCCGCGCCTCGATGACTTTTTGAATCTTCTTCTGCAACTCTTTCAAGAGCCTCCGATCCTCCACGTCGCTTGAGAAGCACTCAGAGACCGCCTGACGCTGTTTTCTGGTTCCGGCAGGGTAATGCATGTGCAATTGATTCTAGGCGCTGTTCTCGCGCTGTGAGGTACATGTACGAAGGTAACCCTCTCAGCTTGCGGTGCAGCTCCTGCAGGTGGTCATCTTCGTTGAGCCGGGACACGGTGATCCCGTTCCCCACGCTGTACGTCTCCAGGACGCGGAGGCGGCCCACAATGTCCCGGTACCCGGTCAGTTGCTCAATGACTTGCTGTTCTACATGTTTCATAGACTTCAACCCCCACCCCTGATTTTCTCTGCCCGGACCTTCAACGCATTCAACAATGCGTCTTGTGTAGCCGCCTTGCCTTCTAGGGCGGACATCACATCCTCATCCATCCCGCTTTGCACAACGAGATGGTGAAGGATCACCTTCTGCTTTTGGCCCTGCCGATGCAGCCGGCCGTTCGCCTGTTGGTAAAGCTCCAAGCTCCAGTTTAGGCCGAACCATACGACGTGATTTCCGCCTTCCTGGAGGTTGAGGCCGTAGGCTGCGCTGGCCGGATGCGCAAGCAGGATGTCAACCTGTCCCGCGTTCCAGTCGATCTGATCCTGCGGCGTCCTCAGCTCCCGCACGCGAAGGCCCGACTTGGCAAGTGCCTTTTGTATCCGCTCCCTATCGTGTTGGAAGCTGTAGAACACAAGCGCCGGCTTACCGTTCAGCCGCTCGACCAATTCCAAAAATGCCTCCAGCTTGCAGTCGTGGATCTCGTGCACATTGCGATCCTCGTCGTATAAAGCCCCGTTGCAAAGCTGAAGCAGTTTGTTCGCAAGTACCGCTGCGCTCGGCGCGGTAATCTCGGTATCGTCCAGCTCCAGAAGCAACTCCTTCTCCATCTGCTTGTACTGCTTCTGTGCCTTGTCGTCTAGGACTACCGGGATCACGTTGGTAACGCAATCGGGCAGCTCCAGATAATCCTCGGCCTTCATGCTGATACAGATATCGGCGATCCTTTGCTGTATGGCGTCGTCCGCGCCGGGCTTGGCCGTATACCCGAAACCGTTGTAATTCTTCTCGAAATACTTCGCCCTATAGTGAGTTATGAATTTCTCCAGGCGCTCGCCTTGGTCCAACAAGAATACCTGCGCCCACAAGTCCAAAAGGCCGTTCGGTGCGGGTGTCCCGGTCAGTCCGACAATCCGCTGAATATGCGGCCGTACCCACGTCAGCACCTTGAAACGCTTAGCTTGGTGATTCTTAAAGCTGCTCAGCTCATCCAGGATCACCATGTCGAACGGCCAGGCATTGCGGTAATGCTCGACCAGCCAGGCGATGTTGTCCCGGTTGATTACCCACACGTCGCCTGGCGTATTCAGCGCCCGGATTCGTTTGGCCTGGCTTCCTAGCACCGGGATCACCCGCAAATGCTTTAGGTGCTCCCACTTGGACGCCTCTGTGGTCCAGGTGGCCTCCGCTACCTTTTTCGGGGCAATGACCAGCGCCCGACGGACGGCGAAGCGATTGTATTTCAGGTCGTTTACAGCGGTTAGCGTGATGACTGTTTTACCTAACCTAAGCCCATATCCAAAAACAGACCTAATGCCTTTTCGGCCAGCAATCGGTTAATGCAATATCGCTGATAGTCATGGGGTATGAACTTTTTCATCGGCACCACCTCCTCGCCCAAGGAACGTGCCCTTAAAAAACTTCTCCTCGGCAATGTGCCAAGCTGCATGCTCCTTTTGAGAGGCGAATACTCGGAGATTTTCAAGGCGATTATCCCTTTTATTTCCGTTGATATGATGGACCACCTCACCAGGCTTAAGTGGCCGCCCTATCTTCTGCTCTGCAATGATTCGGTGTAAATGCCGTCCGTAGTATTTCTCATACGTTCTACCTTTTCCCGAATCCAATCTTGCCAATCTCAGCTTTTTCCGCTTCTCATCAGTCATTCTACCCGGGTTCAGCTTTCGGTTAAGCTCGCTTAAATGTGGGTGTCTTTGATATCCCTCTGGGTTATGCTTCCGCGACCTATGCTTCCGAAGGCATTCCCTGCTGCAGAAACTGTTTTTGCTAAGCTCACTCTTATACCGCGTCACCTTAATTCCGCACCAAGCGCATGGTACTTCCACTTTTCGACTCATACGCCCATCAACTCCTGCAGCAGCCCATCAACCTGCGCGATGCTGTCCACTATCCGGACATCACAGCCAAGCGCCCGAAAGTGCTTGTGCTGGACCAACTGTAGCGCGGTAGGCTTTCGGCCGGGCGCTTTCAGCTCCACGAATACGATACGGCCACCTGGAAGGATGACTATCCGATCAGGCACCCCAGAATTACCCGGACTGACAAATTTATAGGCACGGCCACCCGCAGCCTTTACTTTCTCCCGCAAATACTTCTCTATGTCTCGTTCTCTCATTCCGCTGCTCCTTTCTCCGCTCGTCAACGTTTTCTTGTGCGCACGTATATGAGTCAAAATTTAGGGGGATTAGAGAGATTAGGGGGGAGTATAACTCTCTAATATCTCTAAATACCTTCTCTATTACTATTTATGTTGACAATGTTGACAGATATAATAAGTACAGTATTATCAAGGGTTTAGGGGACTTATCCACAGTCAACATTTCGTCAACACGTCAACAATTCCAATTTTTAGGCGACGTTGACAAGTTGACGTGTTTTGTTGACGTGTTGACGGTGATCAAGCCCTCCGGTACCCCCGCTGCCGACCGTAATCTGCCCCTGCTCGGATGGTGCTGGCAGGCACCCAGCCAGGCATTTTTTGCAGGATTGCATTAATCCGGCGCGTGTCCTGCTTGCTGATTGGGCGGCGCTCCTGGAGGCATTCCCGCCAGATTTCGGCTGCGCATACCCGGTCCCGCGCGGCTAGCGGCCCGTCATACTGCATCCCGCCGCCCCAGAATATGCGGCGTTGGTCTGCGCCCCAGGAAAGCCAGTTTTCCGGAATCGGTCTATTCAAAAAGTCTTCAATCAATCCTTCCAGTGGGTCACTGGACATATGTTCTTGGCGTCGCCGCTCCGCTTCGGCTTCCAGTTCAGATGAGAGATATAGCGGCTCACCTAAACGCCACCGGGCGACGGCCTCCGCCCATATCTGACTAACCTCCTCGGCTTCCATCTGAAACGCCGATTTGGTTGCATGCTCTGGCCGCGCATCAATCGGCCAAAAACGGCGGTTCCCCGTCGGGTCATGGAGATATTCATGATCGTTTGTCGTACCAAAAAAGACAGCCCGGCGCACCTGGTGCTTGACGTTGCGACCATATGCGGCTCTGTACTGATCGTCCTCCTTGGAAAGAAACTGCTTGATACGGTTGACATCCACCTTACTAAAAGCTTGCAGTTCCGCAATTTCGACAATCCATTTCCCCTCGATCAGTTCCTCGGCCTCTTTGCCCTCAAAGCTTTTGATCGAGTCCGTAAACCAGTCCATGCCCATACGCCGGAAAAACGTGCTTTTCCCAAGCCCCTGCTGCGCGCTATATAGCACCGTCATATAATCGAATTTTGCGCCTTTCGGCAGCATGACGCGTGCAACAGCAGCCACGAACGCCTTGCGCGCGACAGCTCGGACAAAAGGGCAATCCTCCGCCCCAAAATAGTCGATATATACGCTATCCAGACGCGGCACGCCGTCCCACTCCTGCGCCTCCAGGTATTCTGCAACCGGATTACGCGCGTTTGCCTCGGCGGCATACGTCACCGCATCGCGGATGGCCGTCTCTGACCGGAATCCTAATACGCGCTCTACATACAGCCGCAGGCAAGCATCGTCGCGATCCGTCCACCGGAACGGCCCCTCGGCACCGGACCGCTCCGGCCACGGCAGCGGAGCCAGCCCATATAGCGTTTCCGTAAATGTGTCCCGGTATATCCTTCCTTTTAGATTGGGATCATACAGCAACAGCGTCGCAACATTTTCGGACGACTTGAGATACATCCCGTTGCTGTTAATCTTTAGATGCTTGATCCAATCCATATCGGCGTCGTTGCTCTCCACAGCCCCCGGCTGTGCCTCCAGCGCGGACAGAGCCTTTTCATACCGTTCCTGCTTGAGCAGCCCTGCAACCGGCTCCTGTTGCATCGCAAAGGCCGACATCGCCGCATAGGACGGCAGCCGATTGGTCGGCGTACCCGGCTTGGCCTCGTCGTCTTGATCCCCAAAGAGATGCAGACGCACCAGGTCAAAGGCGTTGACGAGCCGGCCGCCGCACGGATCCGTAGCGTGGTGAGAGTACAAAAATGCACCATCGTCGTATACGATAGCGCCGCCCGTAGTAGAGCCGCCCACAAAGGTATAGCGCCCGCTGCCGTCATCGGTCGGTGAATAGATGCCAGGCAAAAAGGTTTCCATCGCCTGCAGGACGTCGTAGACCCGGCAGAATGCCCCTACAACCCCCGGCTTTACTTTTGGATCCCCCTGCTTCGCAGCAAGGCGTACATGCGTCTGTTGCGTGCCAGGGACCTGCGGCCACTCCGCCACATTGCGCCAATCCTGGTACATCGCGAGTACACCGTCAGCACTGAGGAACGGCTTATCGCCAAAGGTAAAGACGTACTGACTATCCGCGCAGCAGCTCGGCCAGTACATCAACCGATGCGCCTGGAAGGTAGTCGGGTCACACAGCTCAATGCCAATGATAGCCGCCAGCTTGCGCGCCAGCGGCTCATATTCATCAGCAGATATCGTCCGATCGGTCGGAACAAGCACCCGGAGACGAGGCTTTGCTTCCTCGTGCTTCCGGGTAGAATAGACGGCATAGGCGCAGCCGAGACCGTCCAGGCGGCGCAGTATGTCCATTGTGCCGCCAGCAGGAACGCTGTCCAGGTCTAGCGTCAGCACGTCCCGTCCTGTCACCGCGTTGGCCTTCCGGCGGCAGCCTGAAAGGGAGCCGGCGACGAAGCCGCCGACGTCCTTCAGGTCATCTTGTTTGGATTTTGGCATCGCCAGATACTCGGCCAGCGTCTCCGTGCCCCTCGCAGCTACCCGCAGCCGCTCCACAAGCTCGGACCAATAGAGCGTCTGTCCCTGCCAGCTGGTGCTATGGCGGCTGCCGGCGCTAGAGATGGTCAATTGTCTGTCGTAATTCACAGCGCCTTGCCCCTTTCGCTTCTACTCTTTCACCGGAGCATGATTTCATAGTCGAAAACTTCGACTTCCGTTTCATCCGGGGAACTCAGATCATAATCAACACCTTCAACAATGCCGCACCCTAATTTCCGCAAATGGTGTATGACCTCATCGGCCATGTCCGATCTTCTTTCAGCCTCATCCAAAAGCTTGTTTATTTTGGATTCAGGGACATCTTCCGGGATCGAAATAATCGCCTCTCTGTCATACGTCAAAACTTCTTTTATTCGGATTCTCACTTTCATTTATTCATCATCCTCCCCATAACCAGCATCGCTTTCAAGCATGTGGCAATCTGGACAAAACAGCGTTCCACAGCATGGACAACCTTCCCACCATGTATCACAATCTGGGCACTTATCTTCATCCTTCATCCTTCATGCTTTCTCATCTCCCAACATAAACTCGATATATTTCCGGGTCTTCTGCAAGTCTTCGTCGCCACCTTTCCAGCGCTCCCGACAAACGTATTTGAGTACATTACCCTTGCAATAACCGCGGAACTCTTCTGGCGTTAGCTTGGCACGGATAATATCGATCGTCTCGATGCCACCGACGGTGTAATGAGATGGCCGCTCCACTGGGTCATGTTCCTCTTCCAGCTCGGCGATGCGCTGCCGATTGTCCGAGTCTATCTGCGCCCAGCGTGCGAGTTCGCTTTCGTAGTCCATGATCCGATTACTTTGCTCAAGAATGCACTGAGCTTGGCTATCACACAGCTGCTTCCAGGACTGCAGGTCGCTGTCCGCTTCGATTAACGTATCCAGTGGATCTGCTTGAGGCTCCGCCGACGGGGTAGGTGTCCGGTCTTCCGCCTTCTCAAGCAGTTGCCTGGCCTTCTCCGGAGTAATCCCTCTCAAGTCCCACTTTTTAACCCAATATTGCAACGTTTGGTTTTTCACCTTCCAAGCCCGCTCGATGCTAGACAACGATTCTCCGGCGGCAACGGCCTCGAGTAAATCCCGTTTTGTAAGCCCGCAATCCGGCCCCTGCTTTTCGTTTCTTCCCTTCTTGCTTTCCCGCCTCCCCTCATCATTACCGGCTATCCGCAGTCCAACCGGCATTTTAACTTTTCCATCCGGAGTCGGCATGGCCCGGTAGCGCTCCAGTTCCTCCGGCGACAGCTGGTATTCGACAACCGGACCGCTGCCGCTCGATTTTGCTTCAACGTCCCGTTTGGGAATGGATGTTCTTTTGTCCACCTTCAATCCCTCCACTTTCCCGAATATACGTTCGATTTTATGGCGCGATGCGCCCCCGTCGTGCCTTCTGTCTTCGCCGTGGCGGCGGATCGGGGAGGAGCACATAAACCGCCCCGATCACCTCTCCGCTATCATTTGTGATAATGTCCCAAGGAATATCCTGAAAATACGGATCAACATTTGACATGGGGCAGGCCCCCCTAATCCTTTTGATAGAATGATGTTGCGAATCCATCAGCCTTCAGCGGCAGCCCTGGAGCCCATGGGACAGGCTGCCCCATAATCTCAAGCACATGATCCAGCTTATCAGGGCTATCAGCCTCTATGCCCGCTTCATCGTGTACGTGCAGCACGGTCTCGTAACCCGCCTGTTCCAAGCGTGTCAATGATACGGCCAGACAGTCCCGAGCAATCGCCTGCACAACGTTCTCCGTCAGCTTCCCGCCGTAGGTGCTGAGTACCGTCCATTTCTTCTTGGTTTGATCCACGCCCCAATAATGCAGCGCGGGCTTGCCGAAGTCATTTTCCTTTATGAACGGTTTTGCATAATACAACTTGCGCCCACTAGGCAGCGTAATCGTGAAAAAGTCCTGACCAGTACCATAATGGCTTTCCCGTGCAAAGATGAGGCCCTTAATGCCGATTGACTCCCCGCGATCCATGACACCAAGCGCGGCAGCTTCGAGGCTGTACCATAAGTCAACGATGCGCCGATTAGCGTTGCGCCAGCGAAGAACGATGTCCGGAAGCTCATCTTCGGTCAACCCCATATCTAGTGCACCCATGCTAATAAGTGCGCCTTTCCCGCCCTGGTATCCAAGGGCCAGTTCTGCCACCTTACCCTTTTGCCGCAGGTCACTGCCTTTGCCGATCTGTTCGATAGGGACTCCGAACATTTGCGACGCTGACGCTTCGTAAATCTTCCCGTGTGTATTAAAGACGTCCAGCCGCCATTGTTCGCCAGCCAGCCAGGCAATTACACGGGCCTCAATTGCCGAGAAGTCAGCAACAAGGAGTGTCTTCCCCTCCGGGGCGACGAACGCAGTCCGAATGAGTTGAGAGAGCGTATCCGGGACATTGCCGTAAACAAACTTGAGCATATCTACTTTCTTTTCTTTGACCAGTTGGCGCGCGTACTCCAACGTGGAAAGGTAGTTCCGTGGTAAGTTTTGAATTTGGACAAGACGTCCCGCCCAGCGACCGGTTCGATTCGCACCGTAGAACTGCAAAAGCCCCCGAACGCGCCCATCCTCACAGGCTGCCTGTTTCATGGCCTGGTACTTCTTGACGCTAGTTTTAGAGAGCTCTTGGCGGATCTCCAGAACCCGCCGGGCCCGGCCTTCGTCAAGGACATCAATGAGCTTCGATACCGTCCCTTTCTGCAGGTTTTCGATCTCTTCGCCTGTCTCTTCCTCCAGCCATTTCGTGAGCTGCTGCACGGACTTTGGATTGTCCAGGCCGGTGATCTGGATAGCCTCGGCCTTTAACCCTCCCGTCACCTGTTCGTCAATCGTCAGGGCCCCCTCCACCATCCGCAAGTCACAGGCCAGACCGCGAGCATTGATTCGCTGGTCAAGCTCCCATAACCTCCATTCTTGCTCGGGCACCGGGAACAACGATAGCCGGCGCAAAATCTCCATTTCGGCCACAACATCGCCAGCGCAGTATTCCTTAAACAGATCCCATTTCGCCGGCTCATGGTGCGGCAGCGTTCTTGTGCGCATCCCGTTCTTCTTGCTCGGCTTACATGGCACGCAGAACGTCCGGATAAGCGATCCACCCGTTCCGAGTTTACGTTTATCCTGCGGGATGCCCAGCGCCTCGCCCAAGGCGGCCAAGCCCGCAGGATAACCGCAATACAGGCCATGGACCTGAGTGCAGCGCCATTGCTCAAGTGGTGAGGGCCAAAACTTGTTGAGACAGTACCACTCAAATGCGGCATTGTATGCGTGCTTTATGACCGTGGGGTCATTCAACGCTTGGAGCACTTCCAGCGGTAAAGACTCACCTTGCGCCAGGTCAACAATCTGCACTCAGCGGTCAAAGTCGAAAGACCAGGCGAAGAGAAGGATTTGAAAATCTGGGGACTGCACGTACTTGTACAGTCCCGCTTTTTTGATGTCGATCGACGAATACGTTTCGATGTCGATTGACAGATGCCTGGTCATATGCCCCACACGCCGCCATTCAGCGGCTTACCGGTGATCGGATCAATCTGTGGCTGCTGAGGCTGTTGCGGTTGCTGCGGTGCCTGGGCATAACCTTGTTGACCATATTGCGGCTGCTGCGGAGCAGGTTGGCCGTACCCTTGCGGCGCTGGCTGCTGGCCGTATTGCGGATACGCTTGAGGAGCTGCAGGCGGTTGCTGGCCGTATTGCTGCGGTGGTGCTGCCTGCTCCCAGCCAGTCGGTGCCGGTGCTGGTGTGAAGCCGGCACCGAATGCCTGCTCAGCGCTGACGCGGCCGCCCAGCGGCTCACCGTCACGAGTTTTCTGGACAGGTCCAAGGCCAGCCCCGATACCTTTTTTCTTGTTGTTATACGGATAAAAATTTATGTGTACCCGGCCGTACATGCCGCTATAGACCTCGGATTGATTAACGATTGGATTCAAATTTACATCAACTACTGATTGTTGCTGTTTGCTACTCAAAGCAATAACCCAATGGCCTTTACACTCGGGACCATACGGCTCGCCACTTTGAGGCTTGCGTCCGTCTCCGTCCCGGATCGGCACTTCCGGCTGAGCTGTACCCGTCCAATAATTCAGAGTAATCCCCTTTTGAATTGCAGCTTGAACGGCAGCATAGATACGTTGCATCGTTGCAGTATCCGTCTTTGGGATAAGTACAGTAAGGCTGTATTTCGGCTCCTCCCCGGGATTGCTCGCACGAGGCGTAAACAAATTCACATAGCTAAGCCGTACCTCACCAGTCGTAACGCTTGTCGATTCGATTTGATTTGTCATTTGTCATTTCCCCCTAATCGGTTATTTTCATTGCCCGAATGCTTGCTCGGGCGAGATTTGATTCACTAATGCTGGACGCTTGTCGTCAGCCGGTGCCAAGGTTGGCGCGCCCGGTCTACTGATTACATGCCCCGGCTCCTCCAGGAGCTCCCTATATTGCTTTTTACCTAGCGTTTTTTCCAGGGCTGGAGGTGTTATTGGCTGGCGCTCGAATAACAACGCCTCGTCGATCCCGTTTTCCTGCAGGTGCTTGAATGCTGCATCTAAGTCGGCATACTCCCGGCTGCCGCGTCCCGCTACAGCCTTCCACCCGGGGACGTCGCCACCTTTCAGCGATTCAGCTAACGCCAACTTCTTCAGGCTGCTATACCATGACACGATACCCTCGGCACGACGCAGTACATCCCCGACCTCATCCCAACCGATAAGCGGAGGCTTTAACTGAACCAGCGGCGCAACGGAAAGCAGCTGCTCAACCCTCGCCCGGCAAGTCTCCTTCGCTCGGCAGAATCCGCAATGCTCACCGGGGACATACTCGCCTTTGCCCTCATAGGCCAGGGCAGCAATTGGCTTGATTGAATCCCCCCATGCAAGCAGTTCGGCTGCGGATATTGACCACTCGGATGCGTGCTCCCTCACACGGGGTTGCACAATCGCCATGTGGACCGTTTCGATATCATACAGCAGGGAGTAAGCCTGCAAGGCACCGAGAGCATACAGCTTTAAAATCGATGATGTGGAGCTGGCCGCTGCCGATAATGATGCAGTCCGCCGTCCCGAAGCCTTCCGGAGCATAGGCGGAGTAGTCAACCCGTCTTTCAATCGTGATGTACGGCGGAGCTGGGAAGGCATGCACCACACCCTGGACATACTCCTGATAGGTGTCTGTATGTCGAAGCATTTCCTCGTCAAACAGCGGCTTGCCTTCGTGCGTTTGCTCTTTTAACTTTTTAAGCCTTGTATTAAAGGATCGGGTGCTCATAGGCTCTACCAGCGCCCGGCGCAGCTTTAACTCCGCGATTTCGTGGGCAAGCGTGCCTTCCCGCGCCGCACCGGATGTCGTATCCGGTAATGTGTCCTCCAAGCGGGCCGATGGCGTACAGACCAGCCAGCGGTGTGCGCTGCTGGCTGACAGCAGCGCATGCGCCCGCTCTGCATGGGCAATCTGGGTCATATCTTTGCCCCCAAGCTGCGGAGATACGTTGCAAACTCGCCATAGAGCTCCTTTGGCAACTCCATGAGTGTGTTCGCCCCGTGCTGCTGCAACCAGGACGTCAGCTCGCCTGACCGGCCCGCGTCAACAATCGGGCCGGCTGCGACCCCAAGCTGCTCAAAGGTGTATGCCGGCGCAGCCGTCGGCACACCGACAGGGGCGGTCGGAGCTGGTGCAGCAGGAGCCTGGGCAGGAGTTACCGGAACCGCCGATTGTGTCGGAACGGCTGGGGTAGGTGCTGCACCGTAAGCCAGTTGCATTGGCGGCTGTTGGAATGCGGCGGCCGCTTGTTGTGGATCGTTCTGCGGGGTAGGCGCAGCAGCTGCCATCAACTTGCCGCCAAGAGATGCAGCCAGGTTATTGATTGCCCCGACCAATTCAGGGGCTTGGATAGAAATTGTGATGTTCATGTGTAAGTCCTCCTTTATTTCGTATCTTCTTGCTCAAGCAGTTGCTGCTGGCGATCGGCAATGAGTTTGATACACCCGACGCATATGCTTCTGTCGCGCGTGTACCTTTTTAGGCTCTTTTCCGTCGAGCCGCAAAGGCTGCAGCCAGAAAAGTACCGTTTAAGCACAATCCGATCACCATCCGTATAGATTTCCATTGGCTCCTGTTCACCGATGCCCATTGTTCGGCGCAGCTCCATCGGAATGACGACACGGCCAAGGCTATCAAGATTACGTACAATACCAGTTGCTTTCATTGATTTCTCCTTCCGCCAGTGCTAAACTGGCTTTGAATATGGATTGATTAGCTCCGCGCGGCTCCTACCCCGCAAGGAGCTGTTTTTCATTTCAGGCGACATATTGCCTGGCAGTATTGCCGGAAATACATCATCTGGGTGCGACCGCATTCGGTTGTCTTCAGCAGCTCGTGCAAGTTGTCGCATATATTGATGCGCTGTTCCTTCGTCATCGCTTCACCTCCTCGCCGAAGTGTAGCTTCAGAAACTCAATCAGGGCGGCATAGGAACGGCCATATTCGTTGTTTCCATGTGTTCGCTCCACGGCCCTTAAGAAATTTTTTATTGTCCCAGAGAAACAGCCGCGAGTAACCATAATTCCGTCATGACCTCGATATGCTGTCAAAATCCCATCTTCGGAGCCAATTGGGCCGACTGTAACCAAGTCCCGACTAGATTCTATGTGTCCGCAAGAGATGTAACACGGCACCCTGATTTAAGCTTCTTTTACCATACTGTTCCAGATGTAAGCGAAGTCCCCGATCTCCGATCTGCAAACATGTGATCCCACTATACGAGCATGTTGGTATGCCCGACTTTGATCCTCTATACGGGCGTGATATGCCACTTTTGCACTGCCGAAGACATCGGAATTATCAATGATGGCGTCATCGGTAACCTGGCCGTTATCGTATACACTCGAATTGTTCATGACCTTCGCATCGTGCCAGACTCGACCACGCCCGAATACCGCCGAATCATCGTAAACCCAGCATTTCCCTTCATGGCTGAGATTGTCCTCGGATTCAACCCATCCGCCCAGGTCCCCAGCCTTTACGTCCCCAAAGTCCCGCACGGCCCGAATACGGTGAAGCGTGGCACCCGCGGCGATACGGTTTGCGGCGATACGGTTTGACGTCTCGCCTGTGAACTCGTATTTCTTTTGCACGTCCGTTTCCTCCCTCATATTTGATATCCCATGCATTCGGCCTGCATGGCCGCCCAGGTCTGGAACGGGCATTTGCTTGGGTCGATATACTCCAGCTTGTAGCGCTCGGCCAGGTGGTCCAGGAGCTCGTCAGGAATCGGCATCAGGCTCGCCTCCCCCAACATCAATCTCCTTGCCGGCAATCACGATGACCACCCGGGCATGCTGGACCATGTGATCCACCGAGCAACACAGGTCAGATCCTACTTTCCAAGCTACTTGGCCGAAATAGATTTCCCGCCCGCATACCGGGCAGCGGTCGATGACTTCATTAGTGCTCATCTGGTTTCATTTCCCCTTTCCAGATTTCCTTATTTTGGCTGTAATCTCTCAACCTTCCCTATTACAATAGAGTTGTCCAGACACCATTGAAGGGAGGTGAAACTATGTCTAAAACAAACAAAGAACTAGCTGTTGAACTTTATTCCGAGTTCATGAGATCGTCTTCGACGATATTTTCGAACCCGAATTTCAAAGGCACTATCAAAATGCCAGATCTTCAGGAAATGGCTGATAACGTTGAGAAATTAACAAAGCTTCTTTCAGCTATTGAAGACAAATAGTGTAAGTACTACCTAGCAACACTGGTCGCTCATCTTGGGCGGCCTTTTCCTTCTCACCAATAACAACAATTGCACCCGGTTCCAAATGTATCCCTTCGCTTCCCTGTTGCTTCATTCGTTCATTCTCCTATCTGAATTGGTTAGAATTTTCTCAACCGAAGCATGCAGCCCGGCGTATATGGACCATCCGTATATATCTGTCTTATCTAAAATCCGCTTGAATGGGGCATGCTCGAACTTACCGGCATTCAGGACCTCGATGCGATCATCTTTGCTTAATTCCGTTATGCTGCCGTCGTCATGTTGCAGTGATACTTTTCCATCCTCTACGACAAGGCGGCCGGTCAGCAATTCAACTTGGTTCATGTCATTCTCCTTTCAATAATTTCCCTTTCTGCTAGAATGGAAAGTGTCCAGCTTGTCATTCTATGAAGAAAGGAGGTGATTATATGGCACGAATCCCATATGCTGATACCAATGGGCCATTAACTGTTGAAGTTGAATTACAACACGCCGCAGATGTATTTCTTGTAGATCGCACTAACTACCAAAAATACACATCCGGTCAGAGCTTCAAATACTATGGCGGGCACTATACTCGAACACCGGTAACCATTTCAGTAAATGATGCTGGAAGATGGTATCTTATTGTTCGCGGAAGCGGACAGTACAAATACCGATTCTACTAATTTGTTAGAGTCTGGTTCTTTTGGGCAACGCCCTTCGGGCTAGACTCTTTCTCTAAAGTCGCATTATCCAACATGTGCTTCTTCACGCATTCATTGAGTTCTTCCATCATGGAAATCGTTAATTGATGTTCTTCCGCAAGTTTCAAAACAGCACTCACAACTTGCTTTTTTACACCTTCAGTAAAAATTTTTTTAGTTTCCATCTTCATATCTCCTTCCATTGCGATCGGTTCAGGCGCCCCTGCGTTTTTCTCAAATCAACGGGTTCAGCGTTTTCTAGCAAGCTCGCATCAATCTTGTGTTTACCCTCGACAGTGATAAACTCTTCAGCCTCTGAAGTCTTATTATTGATTTTGCTACCAACTGACAAGTAAAACTGACGAGCACTCATGGAAATAAAACTTAGGATTTCTTGGTAATCTTCCGGTGCTAAGTCGGCGAATTCGATAGATAGATTAATCTTCGCTTTTGTTCCACCGGGAAAGCATTGTGTGTACTCTTCAGCCTCTGTTCCAGCAGGGGCTTCTTTGTTCAATTCCTCCCGCACGATCTCCCTAATACGTTGTTCATCTAATTGGTTCATGCTCCCCCTCCTTCAAAAAATGTCCATTTTGGACTGGAGCTTTTCGATCTGGCTGCAGATATCATGCTGCCAATCGGTATCGCCCATCTCATATGCATGCAGGCTCAACTGCTTGAGGCCGTCCAGCCGCTGAATGAGGTCATAATTGGCCTGCATGCAGTTGATCATCTCCAGCTTTTCAAGGTCAGTCCATGGACGCCGCTTCTGTGCCAGGTGGAGCTCCGCCATCCGGCGGTGTACCGGGTGGATACCGATTTTGATGTCGGTCATGGTAATTCTCCTTTCTCTATGCACCGCTGCTCATACTCCAGCACCCATTCACGGCGGTAACGATACTCCTGACCTTCTTTGTAAAAGCGGATATCTCCGTTTTTAGACCGTCGCCGTATCGTCCATGTGCTGCGCTGAAAATACGCTGCAACGTCCTTGAGTTTAAGGACGGCCGGTAAGCTTGTCGGTAGCTCTGTCACTGTGCATACCTCCTCTCATGATGCGCTAATGAGCTGTAACAGATCGTCAAACTTGCTCGCATAGTAGTGCGGTTGAGTCTCTCGCGGGTTAACCGGGCTAATGATGTTCTTCCCATAAATCAATCCGTCATCGGTCAACGATTTAAATGTCTTGACTCTGCCATTGCTTGATGGCCGTTCCCTCTCTTCCAACAAGCCACGCTGAATTAATAAGGTGTTGAACTTGGCGGCCCCAAACGGTGCACCGTGCTTTTTCAGTAAAACCGTAGCCGATTCCGTGACATCCTCATTGACCGCATAGGCAGGTAATGGGACGTTGAGATGATGCACTTTAGCAAAGTCGCCCATCAGCTTCAGTTTCCCGCTTTCCGGCAGCCGGAGTATATTGGCGGCTGCCTCAAGGAACATCATCTCCTTCCGGAAGTGCAGCGTATCGACTGTTTCCCTAGCCGGGTGGGACTGCTCTGCATCCAGTAGGTAGCTCCTTACTGTCTGCGCAATGATGCTGTCCCGTAAGAGCATTCCGATGCGGAGGACTGCCCGCCGTGGGATGACAGTGAAGGCCGATGCTGTTTTTCCAATTAAACCCATGTCCTTGTAGGACTTCAGTTCATTTCCCATCAATACCCGTAACCCGTCAGACTCCAATTCACTTCTGTTATCTTTGATACAAGAATTTATTGCTTCTTTGCCTACTTCGTAATACTCCGCTGCCATGTCTATGCTTACGTTCATGTCGTCCGGCAACATGGCCAACTTCTTCACCTTGTCCAATACGTCTGTACGGTCAATGACTGATTCCCGCAGTGTCTTGCTTTCGATTAATGCCAGTTGATTCATTTGCCCGTCTCTTCCTTTCTTTCTTTTGTGCATACCGCATTCTCGAATCCATTTTTTTATAAAGCTGTCTCCATCTCTTCCAACTGACATCCCCCGGCTCTTTTACCCAAGCAGGATTTTGTGGATGGAATACTATCGAGGTGCCAGCCCTTTCAGCCATTCTAAGTAAACATTCCTTTTTAACTTTCATAATTGCCTCCCTTTGGATAATTTTTTTATCCAATAATGTTAAAAAAATATCCATACCCATTGACTGGATAAATATTATTATCTATAATGCATTATAGATAATTAATTTATCACTTTTTGGACAGACTTATCCCTAGACTGTTCAAAATAGTCGGGAAATAACATCTCAACTGGCTCATCAAAATACGTTGAGAGTTGGAACATCAGGTCCCTGCCAGGAGTGAAAGTTCCATTCTCAATCATGCGAAGGTACACTGTTGAGATTCCGTTTTCTGAAGCAACTTGTGCTTGAGTTCCTTTTGACTTGCGACACTTCGCAAAGTAAGGGCGCTTCTCTGCCATTCGCTTCCCTCCTTTCGATAAGTCGATTATACCGGATAATATTTTTATCCGTCAAGGGGTGGTGGATAATTTTTTTTTGGAGGATAGATGAATGATGACTCTTGGAGAAAAACTAGTTCGTCTTAGGGAAGAAAAGGGGCTTTCCCAGTATGAAGTAGCCAACAGGTTAGGCATAAAGAGACCGCGATATAACTCTTGGGAGCAAAACATTGCCAAACCTCGCTTAGAAATGTTGAAAAAACTGGCCGAGTTTTATGACGTGAAACCGGAATACTTGCTTGGTTATGAACCAGCGGAAAGTGCAACAATCCCAGAATGGGCCAACGCCAAGGATAAACGGGATTTCAAAAAAATGCTTGAGGAAGACACGGGTTTAATGTTTGACGGTGTTCCGATTGAAGATGAAGATAGAGAAAAAGTCATGCAGGTTTTAGAAGTTCTTTTCTGGGACGCTAAAAAAAGAAGTAAGGAGAAGTTTACAAACAAGCGCTATAAAAAGAAATCAGACGAAAATAGATAGTCTGGAGTGAGTCTGGAACTATGAACCGCGCCATCAGAAGGCTACTACAGAGGTACAAAACAAACTGCCCTTTCGCATTGGCAAAGCGAAGGGGGATTATTCTTGTGTTTGAGGATTTGGGGGACTCAACCTACGGAATGTATTACACCAAGTTTCGGCAACGATATATTGTTATCAACAATAGACTCTGCGAGATATGGCAGCGCGTCGTGTGTGCACATGAATTGGGGCATGATGTTCTGCATCGAGGTGTAAATCGTTTCTTTACTGATAACAGCACTTTTTTCATGTCGTCCAAGTATGAACGGCAGGCTAATGTATTTACGGTGGAATTGCTTACAGCGACAGAGGCGATACTTGATGGCGAATCTATAGAAAACTATTTTTGTCGTTTAGAAATCCCTATGGAAATGGCCCCTTACTATAATGGGGCATTCTAAAAACCTTCCGCGCTTCCCAGCCGCAAGGCTGTTTACCATACACACAGAACAGAACATTCGTTCTATGAAAGGAGAATAGTTACAATGCCAAAGGAAAAGAAGAAGAAGCTACCGCCTGGGGTTCGCGAGCGGAACGGCCGATACACATTTCGGTATAGCGTGCCTGCTGTCGTGAACGGAAAGAAAACACGAAAGCAAAAGGAAACGCCAGGGTTTTCGACAGCAGAAGAAGCCGAGAGCGCTGGCATACTAATTAAAGCTGACCAGATACGCGGGAAGCTGGTGGATGAGAAGAATATTACTCTGAAGGCGTGGCGCGAACGCTGGCTTGAAGATTACATAATCGAGAGGGAACCGCGAAAGTACACATTGCGTAACAAAAAAACCGTCTTCAACTCCATTCAGAGAGAATTTGGCGACGATATGAAAGTCAAGGATATTACAGGCGACGAATATCAGCGGTGGCTCAATAATTTGAAAAAGAAGGGGCGAACACAAGGAACCATTAGAGAATACCATCAACAGGCTTCGCTGATTTTTGACGATGCAGTCCGAAAAAAGATAATAGCCGAGAATCCAGCAGATAGCGCTGTAATCCCGGCCTTTAAAAAAACATTGGAGCAAATCGAATCAGGAGAAGTGGATTTACCGAAATTTTTAGAAAAGGAACAACTGAAACAGTTTTTAAACTTTGTCCGGTTCAGGGGGCAAGACCAAGATTACGCTATCTACTTGACGCTTGCATATACTGGTTTGCGTGCAGGAGAATTACAGGCGCTAAAGGTCTCAGACTTTAACGAGCGAGAGCGCTATATCTCCGTGACAAAAACGCTCACAGTGTTGAAAAGCATCAAAGATTACGAGCTTGGCCCGCCTAAAAATGCATCATCCATTCGTAAAGTGTCGATCGGCAACAGCGTAATTAAGGCCATCAAAGCACAGTTAGAATGGAGAGAGCAAAAATTGAAAGACGGCGAAGTAGTACATGACGCCGATTTCTTGTTCTGGTCCATCAAGTACCCTGGATATCCGGCGAGCATTAGTTCAATCGAGTACCGGTTCGAACGTCTGCTCGAGGACGCTGGTCTGCCAACCTGGATCACTCCACATAGCCTGCGTCACACTCACGTATCACTTTTGGCGGAAGCAGGCGAGCAATTGGCGGTGATCCAAGAGCGGTTAGGCCATAAAAACGATGAGACAACAAAGCGCATCTATCTACACGTCACGGAGCGGCAACGCAAGTTGGTACCGGATAGATTCGAGAAGATCATGAGTTTATAAACCTCTTTGTGGGTAACTTGTGGGTAAAAGTCTACCCTCCCCTATGACTCCTCCCCTTTCACCGCTCTACGATACTGCCCGGGAGTCATCCCGGTTTCTTTCTTGAATTTGCGGATAAAATTCGGCACATCCATATAACCGACCCGGATGATAATATCTTTGAGCGGTTCGTTGCCGCTCTTCAGATGGCGGATCACTTCATCCATGCGGAGCTGCCACACATGCTGCGAGAACGTATGCCCGGTCTTCTCCTTGATGGACCGGCTCAAATAAGAGACGGATACCCGGTACATCTCCGCCAGCTTCTCCAGACTCAGATCATATTCGCAATAGTGCTCCGAGATATAGGTGACCACCTCATCGGTCAACGAGCGCTGCTCCGACTCTTCTTGATGCTCCACTTGACTGCAAATATAGACACCCAGCTCGCACAGCTTCGCCTCCAGCTGCTCCAGCGTCTCGAACTTCGCCAGATCGGGCACCTGCTCCGCCGTCTCCGTCAAGCCCAGCTCGGAGGCAGTCTTGAGTACTGTATTCAACACATCGAAGCACATGCACCGCAGCAGCGGGATCGCCGGCTCCTGCTGCTGCAGCTTCCGGAACACCGCTCCGATCGTGTCCACGGCGACTGTCGCATTGCCCTGCTTCAAGCTCTGCGTCAGCTTGATGAGGGAATCTTTGGCGATCCAGAAGTGCTGATCCTGCTCATAGGTCAGATTGGAGAAGAACGTGACGCTGCCCTTGCCGTTCACAATCCGGTACTCCAGCGCCGAGGCGGCTTCAATATAAGATTGATTGAGCTGTTCAGGGCTCATGTACAAGCTGCCGATGCCCATCGTCGGTATGGCGGTCTTATGCTCCTCGGCAAGCCGGTGCACATCCTCCACGATGGCTTCCATGCGCGCTTCGTCATCCGTCTCCGACTCCGCCTCCATGCTGATAATGAGCGCCAGCTGCTCGGTGTGGGACTGCTCGACGCCATAAGCCATCGCTTTCCCTCTCGCCAGCCCGAACTCCGCAAATTGCTGCACGAACGCTTCCCGCTCCTGCGCGGAACACATCTGATCTGCCATATATTCCCATGCAATAATGATAACAAACATGCTCCTGCCCGACAGGACAATCCCTAATTGCTGCAGCATTTCCTCCGCATCCTCCCGGCTCGGGGCGCCGCGCTTCAACAGCGTCAGCAAATACTGATTCCGGGCATACGGCTCCTGCAGATCAACCTGGTTCCGATAAGACAGCAGCGTCTCCCGGATCCATTCCAGCTCCGTCTTTCCTTTGTCTCCATCCTCCGCCGCTTCACCGGACCCGCGCTTCAGACTGGCGAACTCGAGAAGATCGCGAATCGGGTGATACTGCCGCTTGGCGAGCAGGATGGCCAGCATCGAACCGAACAGAAGCGTGACTGCGAAGATCATCAAGATAAAGGTCTGGATATGAACGACGCGGCCAAAGAACTGCTTCGACGGCATCGCGGTGACATACGTCCAGCCGTCGGAATCCGACTTGACGGCGACGACGGATTGCTGCACTTCGCCGAGCTGCTCCGTATGAATGCCCGCCTCTACCGAGGCAAGCCGCCGCACCGCCTCTTCCCCCATCTCGCCGCCATGGCTGGCTGCGGCCAGCACCCGGCCATCCTGATCGAAGATATAGGCATTGCCCTGGAAATTGCTCAGAACCGACTCCATCATCCCCGTCAGCATCGGCTCTTCAATCAAGTAGGTGACAGTGCCATGCTTATAGCCCTGATTCGTCGGAATGGGCACCAGATAAGCCAGCATCCGGCTCTGGCCATGGCGGTTCAGAGTCACTTGCTCGGTAGGCCGCATCGTCGGCACCTTCACGGCATTCAGATCCCGCACGAACGTATTCTTGTTCCAACTGGAGAAGTCGTACACATAGTCGAACATCGTGTCGACCGACATCATTCCCCGGGAGGAGTAGATCACATCGTCGCCATGAAAATATAAAAACATCTCATTCACGATCGAGCTGTTCGCTTTATACTTATCCAGCGTATCGATCGCTTCCCCGCCATAATAGGCGTGGCGGACCATATAAGGAGTCAGCTTGCTGTCGAAGCTGATCCGGGCCGCGATCTCTTCCAGCTCCTTCATCCGGCCGTCAATATTCCGCTTCGCCTGCTCCAATTGGCTGATGCTGGATTGCTCGATCTCGGATCGCAGGTTATTGACGGCATTCTGATAAATAATAAACGTCATCACAATCAAGGGGACCAAAAAAATCGATAAATACGACAGTATATATTTAAACAACAGCCTGGATTTAAAATGATTCCATCGCATTTCCCCATGGCCCCCTACTATCTAATTGACAAATTGCAGAATGAGACTTTTTTCGTCTGTAAGCGTTTTATATTATATCATATGGTATATCATATTTATATCCTTTTCGACACTTTCCGACCGAGCCCCTTTTTTCAGGGATAAAAAAAGCGCCATTCGGAATGAAATTCCGGACGGCGCCAGGGAAATAGGCTTCAAATCTTATAAAATTTCCGATTAGATATACCAGCGTATTCCTTATCGCCCGCTCTTCAGCTCCGTCCACAGGCGGTCATACAATTGAATCGACTTGCCGACATCGAGCAGCCACTCCGTGCGTCCAAGCTCTTCATCGGTCAGGTTGATCATCGGATTGTTCAGATATTCCTCGCTGTGGAATTCCTTCGCCTTCGTAACCGGGTTGCTGTAGCCGACGAACTCATAGTTCTTCGCGCTATTTTCCGGATCAAGCATGAAGTTGATGAATTTCTCGGCCAATTCCTTGTTCTTGGCTCCCTTCGGGATCGCGTAGGTGTCCGCGAAGATCGTGCTGCCTTCCTGCGGAATGACGTAGGCAATATCCGGATTCTCCGCCGCGATGAAGGCGGCGTCGCCGGACCATACCGTCCCGATCCAGCCCTCTTCTTGGATCATCTTCTGCTTGATATTGTCCGTATCGAACGCGACCACGTTCGGCACCAGCTTCCGCAGATCGTCCGCCGCCGCATTGATGTCGGCCTCGTTATCCGTGCTGTTCGATTTGCCGGCTTTTTTGAGCGCCATCCCGATTATCTCGCGATTGTCGTCCAGCAGCAGCACCTTGCCCTTGTACTCGTCCTTCCATAGATCGGCCCAGCTTGTCGGCGCCTCGGCAATATGCTTCTTATTATAGGCAATGCCCGTGACGCCCCACATATAAATAATGGAATGCTCGCTGTTCGGGTCATATGCCGGATTTTTGAAACGGTCTACTACGTATTGGAAGTTCGGAATGTTGTCCTTGTTGATGGTCTCAAGCAAATCCTGCTTAATCATGCTGGCCACCATATAATCCGATGGCTGTATGAGATCATAGTTTGCTCCACCGGCCTTGATCTTGGCCAGAAGCTCCTCATTGTTCGCGAACACCGCCATATTCACCTTGACGTTGTTCTCCGATTCGAACTTCTCAATCATCTCTGGATTGAAATTATCCGCCCACGTATACAAATTCAACGTGTCTTTGCTCGCAGAGCATCCGGCCAACGCGGAGATTGTCAGCACTCCCGCCAATACGGCAGCGAACCATTTCATTTTTTTCAATTCTTTCTACCCCTCTCTGATCCGCAGGATCCCAATGTTTCATTTTCGACTTGCAGCGATTCGTTTTAAAACGGCAGCATCGAGCTTTTCTTCTCGCCGTTGCCGCGGTTCAGCATCCACTGCGCCAGCAAGATCAGACCGACGCTGAGCAAAATGAGCAGCGTGCACAGCGCATTAATCTCCGGCGATATGCCGCGCTTGACCGAGCCGTAAATATAGATCGGAAGCGTCGTCGAGTTCGGCCCCGCCACGAAAAAGCTGATCAGGAAGTCGTCGATCGACAGCGTAAAGGCAATCAGCGCTCCCGCGATAATCCCCGGCCATATCGACGGCAAGGTGATGTAGCGGAACGTCTGCCATGGCGTGGCTCCCAGATCCGAAGCCGCCTCCTCCAGTTGTCCTCCCATATTCGCCAACCGCGAGGAGACGATGACATATACATACGAGATGCTGAACGTAATATGCGCGATGATGACCGTCGTCTTGCCGAGCGGCATATTGATCTGGCTGAAGAGCACGAGCAGCGACAGGCCCATAATGATGTCCGGCACGATGATCGGCAAGTAGAGCAGGCCGGCAATGCCTTTTTTCACCCGGCTCAGCATGCGCCGCATCGCAAGCGCTGCCATCGTCCCGAATACCGTGGATAATACCGTCGATACGAGCGCGATAATAACGCTGTTGCTCAGCGCCTCCATCACCTGCCGGTTCTGGAACAACGACCCGTACCATTTGAAGGTAAATCCGCTCCAGCTTGCATTCAACCGCGAATCATTAAATGAAAAGATCATAATCAATATGATCGGAATGTAAATGAACAGAAGCAGCAGGAACGAGTGGCAAGCCAACAGCGGATGCTGCTTCGATGCGGATGCTGTCTTCATGCCCTCGCCTCCTTCGATGCCTCATATTTGGATCGGAGCGCCCACTGGAACAATCCGATAATAATCAGGGCGCTGATGACGAACACCACCGACAAGGCAGAGCCGAACGGCCAGTTGCGCGCCCCGAGGAACTGGTTCTGAATAATATTGCTTAGCATCTGCGCCTTGGCGCCGCCCAAAATATCGGTAACCACGAACATGCCTGTCGTCGTGACGAAGACCAGCACGCTTCCGGTCATAATCCCCGACCTCGTCTGCGGCAGCGTAATATGCCAGAATGCGCTCCAGCGGCCTGCACCGAGATCGCTGGCCGCTTCCAGCAGCCGCTTATCCATTTGCTCCAGAGCGACATAAATGGGCAGCACCATGAACGGGATGAACGTATACACCATCCCGAGCAGCACGGCTCCTTTGGTATACAGCATCTGGAGCGGCTCCTGAATCCATCCGACATCCAGCAGCACCTGGTTCACGATGCCCTGCGTCCGCAGCAGCAGCACCCAGGCATAGGCGCGGATCAAGAAGTTGATCCAGAACGGAACCGTAATGAGAATAAGCCACATCTTCTGCCGCCCCGGGCTCGCCTGGGAAATGTAATAGGCCAGCGGATAAGCGAGCAGCAGGCAGATCGCTGTCGTCACAAGCGAGAGCCATAGCGTATCCCAGTAAATGCCCAAATAGAGCGGGTCAAAAAAGCGGGCATAATGTTCGAGCGTAAACGTAAATACGACATTGCCCAACTCGTCGCGTTGCATGAAGGATACGGCAAATACCGCGATCATCGGCACGACGAGAAATATCGTCAGCCACAACACGACCGGCGCAATGATGCCGAAGGAGCGTCTCATGGGCCGATAATCACCTCGTCTCCCGCGTTCCAATGAACGCCGACACGCTGTCCGATTTGCCATGAACGGGTGTCCGTAAAATCAAGCACGGCCGTCACCGTTGTCTGTTCATTTTCCATATGAACAATCAATTTATGAATATTCCCCAAATAGACAATATCCTGTATAATTCCTGCTTTGCGCGCCCCTTCCGTCTCCTCCGAGATGCGAATCTTCTCCGGACGGACGGCGAACATAGTCTCTTCATGGAACACATTGTTCTCGCCGACGAACGTAGCGGCAAACAACGTCTCCGGGCGTTCGTAAATTTCTTTAGGCGATCCCACCTGCTCGACGCGGCCGTTGTTCATGATGACGATCCGGTCGGACATCATCATCGCTTCTTCCTGATCGTGGGTGACATAGACAAACGTAATTCCCAAATTCCGCTGCAGCTGCTTCAATTCGCTCTGCAGGTTTTTGCGGAGCTGCAAGTCAAGCGCGCCGAGCGGCTCATCCAGGAGCAGCACCTTCGGCTTGTTGGCAATCGCCCGCGCAATGGCGACACGCTGCTGCTGTCCGCCGGACAACTGATGCGGATATCGCGCAGCGAGCGGAGTCAGCTGTGTGAGCCGAATCGCTTCGGCAATGCGCTCACGCTGTTCCGCTTGCGGAATTTTTTTCATTTTTAGACCAAATTGAATATTTTGCTCCACCGTCATATGGGGGAACAGAGCGTAATGCTGGAATACGAGATTCAGATCCCGTTTGTTCGGAGGCAATTGCGTCACATTCACGCCGTCCAACCGAATCTCTCCTGCCGTAGGCAGCTCGAAGCCGGCAATCATACGCAAAATCGTGGTCTTGCCACAACCACTTGGGCCGAGCAGCGTTAGAAATTCTCCCTCATCAATCGTGAGCGACAAAGGATGTACTACGGGTTGCCCGGCAAAGTGCTTCTCCACATTTACCAGTTGTATCAAGAGCATCAACCCCTTATATCGTCAGCCTATCCACGGGATACGGCAAGCCGCTCCGGTCGGGACGACGCCGCCGCGACTACCGGATAATATGCGATAAGAGTGCATATGCGCATACCTTGTCCTCTTATCCATTAAGCAAAAAAAGCCATATCCGTTGGTATGGCTTCCCGTTCGTTCACGTTGGCGTTTTTGCATATCCAATATACATCGTTTTGCTTGGTGATACAACTATTTTTACGTAATTTCGACAAATGCATACATCCATCTTCAATGGATTGACTCATTTCATCCAGCTAAAGGACTCCCACCCACATTTTTGTAGCTCCGCGCAAAAGCCCCTCGCCCGTCCGCGAACCGCCGCGGAGCCGGGAAGGGGCCTTCCGTCTCTTCTGATCTTACTTCATTTCGAACAGGACCTGCACTTGCGCGCGCAGCTTCACCTGGCCGCCTTGAGGAGCGGAACCGGCAGCGTCAGCGGCGGAAGTTTTCATCATCTCCAGCTTCTCGTTCATGATCCGAACCGGCTGCCAATCCGCGCCGGATTCGACAATCGCCAGCGCCGGTCCGACTTGGCGATTGGCTGCCTTGGCCAGCGCGCCGGCCTTGCTCGACGCATGCTTCACTGCCTTTTCAAGCACCTGGGACTCGAAGGCGTCGCGCTTCTCGATATCGAATTGAATCTGCTGCACGCGCGTCGCATCGGCTCCGGCCGCCGCGTCCACCAGATTGCCCAGCTTCGCAAGGTCGCGCTACGTCACCCGAACCGCGTGGCGGGCTTCATAACCGACAACCTTCGGTTCGCTGTTCTCCGCATATTTATATACCGGATTTACGGAAAAATCGGTCGTTTTCACTTGAGTATCCGCAATCCCGTATTTCGTCAACACCTGCTTCGCCTTGTCGAATGCGGCGGCATTCAGCTTCTGGGCTTGCGCCGCCGTATCCGCCTTCGATTCCGTGACGATATCGACATAAGCAATATCCGGCCTAACCTCCAATTCGCCTTGTCCCACAACCGTAATCGTGTTTCTGTCCATAATCGCTGCCTCCTCTGCCGCCTGTGCCGACTGTGGAGCGGCGGCTCCCCATGCGCCAAACAGCAATGTGCCGACGACGATGGCTGCCACCGCCGTCTTGCGCCATTTCCGTCCATGTGCGTTCACATTCATCATTCCATACCCCTCCATCGCTCATATTGGTAAGATTATCAGCTTGCTTACGTTTTAAACGAGGGGATGACCAAATATGTTGCACCAACGCATGAATTATTTTCCTCCAGCCTGTGCATCCTTCATGCGGCCGCCACTTTCGATTCGACCGGCTCAATGATTTTCATTGTCATTTGATGTAACTTGTGTTACATTCTAGTTGTAATTATTCTATTTGTTGAAAGAGGAGGGAATTTCTGTTGTTTACGCGTAAATGGACGAAACGTGTCGCCGCAATCGCTATGGCAGTCAGTCTCCTTTCCCCCGCCACCTTGTTCGCCCAAGGTTCCGGCCCGCACGGCTTGAATCAGCAGAATGCACCTGAACGCGGGAGCTCCCAGATCTACATAAAGAACGTTGTTCCATTTAACGGCACGGCCATCTATCACTGGACAGCCACCTTCGAGACGACGACTCACTATCAGATTCCGAACGATATCGACATTCCGAAGGACAGCCACCGGAAAAATATTTTGGTCTATCTGACGACCGAGAAAAATACCGGGAACAATACGGAATTCGATGTCGAACTGGAACGGTACTATCCATGGTCCGGCTGGATCAAGGAAGACACGAAGACGGGGTATGTCGGCTGGACGGCGGACGAAGTCGCCTTCAAGGGGATCAAGGATGGCGAGAGATACCGCATCCGCATCCGGGGCAATGTGAAGGGCACCGCTGATGTGTTCAGCCAATGGTAAGCCTGGGCTGTATATGGAACAGGACCTGAGCATCATGCTCAGGTCCTGTCTTGATTCCGCCGCCGGAATAACGGCAGACAAGCCCGGGGCCTGCTGAGAGGCGCCGAGCTCGCCGGACAATCGGTATGGAGTCGGGCGGCCATCTCTTCCGCCGCTCCTGTATCATCTGCCTTATGCCGGAGATGCACCCGGCATGCAGGTCCAATTAGTTTTCCAACTCTTCCTTGCTGACCAAGGAGACTAAAGCGCTTACAGCCTGTTCTGCGTCCGCGCCATCCGCGGTAATGGTAATGGACGTGCCTGAGCCGATTGCAAGACTCATGATCCCCATAATGCTCTTCGCATTTACTTTTTTATCTTCCTTTTCCACGAAGATATCCGAAGAATATTTATTCGCTTCTTGAACGAACAAGGCCGCCGGTCGTGCATGCAAACCTGTCTTCAAACGTACCACAACTGGTTGTTGAGCCATGCGGATCATACCCCCTACATTTCCTGTATAGTTTACTAATCAATTCACGTTTACGCCATTTCCTTCAGTTTATCACATTATAGCATTTTAAACGATGGTACACTAGGAATAAAATTCATCCGTTTCTTATTCTTTCGGCCATCTCATCAATCTTGCGCAGCCGGTGATTGACTCCGGACTTGCTGACCTTGCCCTTAAGCATCTCACCGACCTCCTTCAGATTCAGATCGGGATGAGCCAGGCGAACCTCCGCGACTTCGCGAAGCTTGTCAGGAAGCTGTTCCAGTCCAATCTCCTTCTCAATCAGGCGGATATTCTCGATCTGGCGCACGGCCGCGCCAATCGTCTTGTTCAGATTCGCCGTCTCGCAGTTGACAATCCGGTTCACGGAGTTCCGCATATCCCGCATGATGCGGACGTCTTCGAACTTGAACAACGCCTGATGCGCCCCGATAATATTGAGGAACTCAATGATTTTCTCGCCTTCTTTAATGTACAGCACGAACCCTTTTTTGCGTTCGATGAACCGGGCATTGAGCCGGAATTCATTGGCCAATTCGACAATAGCCTTGCAATGCTCTTCGTACATCGATGAAATCTCGAGATGGTAAGAGGATCCTTCCGGATTGTTAACCGATCCGCCGGCAAGAAATGCCCCCCGCAAATAAGCCCGTTTACAGCAATTGTTCGCGATAATCCGCTTATCTATTCCATCCGTGAACTGGAACCCTTCGGATACGATATGCAGATCATGCAAAATCTCCTGCACCTGGGAAGGAATGCGGACGATATACACATTATTTTTCTTCAAACGCATTTTTTTGCGAACCAGCAGTTCCGTGTGCGCCTGATAAAACTTCTTGATGAACGTGTATATCCGGCGGGCAATCGCCGCGTTCTCCGTCGAAATATCCAGAATGACCTTGCGGTTCGAAGAGAGCTGCACGGAGCCGTTCATGCGCATTAACGCCGCCAATTCTGCCCGTTCACAGCATGCATCGGACTCCATTAACGTCAATTCCTTTTTCGTCTGCGCTGCAAAGGACATTCTCCGCTCACCTCTTTCGTAACATCCAATTCTCCACCAGCTGATAAATGTGATGGCTCAGCTTTTCCGCATCATGCCGCAAATAGGTGCGGAACAATACGAGGGAATCGGCAATCACCTTGTAACCTCTCTTCGTCACTTCATCCAAGTCCAAATGCACTGCACGCGCCCCCTGCTCGGCGTAGCGGTCCTGCACTTGAGGCGGTATCTCCCCGTCGTTGACGATGACATAATCGAAAAGATGCTCGCCCACATGCTGCTGGATGGCTTCGAGATGGTCACTGACCTTATAATTATCCGTCTCTCCCGGCTGTGTCATAACATTGCAGACGAAGATTTTGACGGCATCCGACTCCTTGACCGCCTGTGCCAGCTTGGGGACAAGCAGCGTCGGGATAATACTCGTATATAGACTTCCCGGACCGACCAGGATCGCATCCGCCTCCTGCAGCGCCTGTACGGCCTCAGGAAGCGCCTCCACCTGCTCCGGCTCGAGGAAGACCCGCTTGATGCGCTGGCCAGCCTGCGGTATGGCAGACTCGCCCTCCACGATGGTTCCGTCGGTCATCTCCGCATTCAGCGCAATCGCCTGATTGGCGGCCGGCAGAACCCGCCCGCGCACGGCCAGCACCCGGCTCAGTTCACGGATGCCCGCGACGAAGTCGCCCGTAATATCCGTCATGGCGGCCAGGATCAGATTCCCAAGGCTGTGCCCAGCCAGGCCGGTTCCATTCGGGAAGCGGTATTTCAGCATCTCCGATAACGAGGGCTCCACATCCGCCAACGCCGTCAAGACGTTGCGAATGTCCCCCGGAGGCGGCATTTGCAGCTCTTGGCGCAAAATACCGGAACTTCCGCCGTCATCGGCGACCGTGACGATAGCCGTGATGTCAAGCGGCTTCTCCTTCAGGCCGCGCAGCATGACAGACAGACCGGTACCGCCGCCCATAACGACGATACGCGGCAGATCGCGCTCTTCTCCTATCCGCACTTCAGTATCCCCCCATCAATGCCGATCGCGTTCGGAATCCCGATGGCTTACGCGAACGACCTCCGTCTCGCTGGAACCGAGCGTGCGGCCCAAATATTCCGCGACGGCCACGGAACGGTGCTTCCCGCCAGTGCAGCCGATGCCGATGACGACCTGGCTTTTCCCTTCTTTGCGGTATTGGGGAAGCAAAAATTGAAGCAAGTCGAGCAGCTTGCTCAAAAAGGCCTGCGTCTCCGGCCATTTCATGACATAGTCATACACTTCGATATCTTGGCCGGTATGCGGACGCAATTGCTCCACATAATGAGGATTTGGCAGAAACCGCACGTCAAAAATGAGATCCGCATCGATAGGAACCCCATATTTGAAGCCGAACGAGGTGACGTTGACCGACATGCGGTTCTGATCGGCCTGCGTGAACCTCGAGACGATGCGTTCTTTGAGCTGCGCCGGCTTGAGACTGCTCGTGTCAATCACCTGATTGGCCCAGCCCTTCAAATCCTCCAGCAGCTTGCGCTCCATCTTGATGCCTTCCAACGGCATGCCGTTCGGCTTCAATGGATGGCGGCGCCGGCTCTCCTTGTAGCGTTGGACGAGGACTTCATCCGTCGCGTCCAAGAACAAAATTTCACAATTAATTGTATAATGTTCTCTAATATAATTCAAAGACTCCGATAACGCCGTGAAAAACTCTCGCCCGCGCAAATCGATGACGAGCGCGACCTTTCCGATTTTCCCTTTGGACTGCTCAATCAGCTCCGCGAATTTGGGAATCAGCACGGGAGGCAGGTTGTCTACGCAAAAAAATCCGAGATCCTCCAGGCTTTGTACCGCTATGGTCTTGCCCGCACCGGACATTCCCGTAATGATGACTAATTTAGCAAGCGCTGCCGTTTCTGTTGAATCGATCATCGTTCGTCCTCTCCCTTACCAATACCGATTACGAACGCAAGAACAATCCGGCCGCACCAATCATGCCTGCATCATTGCCTAGCTCAGCCGGCACGATCGATACGCCGCGCGTAACCGGTTCAGGTGTTAGCTTCTTGAACGTCTCACGGATTTGCTCGAACAAGAACTCGCCGGCCTTCGACAAGCCGCCGCCGATAATGAAGCGCTCCGGATTCAAGGTGACCGCCACCGCGGCCATCGATTTACCGAGGTAGAAGGCTGCGCGCGAGATAATGCGGACGGCAACCTCGTCACCGGCCTTCGCCGCATCGAACACATCCTTCGCCGCGATGTCCTCCAGCAGCGACAGGGACGTGCGATCGCCGCGCTCTACCGCATCCTTCGCCATGCGAATGATGCCGGTGGCGGAGGATACCGTCTCCAGGCAGCCCATCTTGCCGCAGCCGCACTGAATCGCTTCCAGATCCGGAATGACGGCGATATGCCCCAGCTCTCCGGCCATGCCGGAAAATCCCTGCACAATCTTGCCGTTGATGATGATTCCGCCGCCGACACCGGTTCCCAGCGTATAGCAGACGCAATTGTCGACGCCTTTGCCCGCGCCGCTCCACGCTTCTCCCAACGCCGCCACATTGGCGTCATTGTCAATCTTGACCGGCTTGCCTAACCGTTCTTCCAATATGGCACGAATCGGCACATCCTTGAAGCCTACGTTGGGCGCCAACAAGATAACGCCTTCCTTCACATTCGTAAACCCAGCGACCCCTGCACCAATTCCAGCCACCTGGCTCCAATCGTAAGGAGACTCCTCCACGATCCGGCGAATATAGTTCTCAATGTTGTCTATGACGGTATCGGGGCCCTTGGCAACTTCAGTCGGACCTTCAAACGTTTGCAGCAGCCGGCCTTCCGTATCACAAAGACCGACCTTGATAGCCGTTCCGCCCAAATCGACACCCACGTAGATTTGCTCAGGCATGCGTCATCCACCTTTATACTTGTAATCGTATCCTTAATCGTATGTTACTTCAGTACCCACTATACGCGAACGCTGTAAACAGGTCAAGGCGTGCGCGGCCCGCCCGCACGGGCGTTCCGGGCCTTTCCCGGGCCGATTCCGCGCATTGGCGGCCGCCAGGCTCGCGAGATCAAATACGGAGCCCGCAGGCTCCGTCTCGACGCTGAAAATGTTGCAAAAATCTACTTTATGTCGGTACCGGGAAGCCAGGCTCGCGAATCCGGGATATCCCGTTCACGCGGAACGGTTACCCCAACGTCGTGCTCCAGTCATGGACCATGCTGCCTTCCAGGAATTTCTCGCAATCCAGCGCCGCCTGACAGCCGGAACCGGCCGCGGTAATCGCTTGACGGTATTTCATGTCCTGCACGTCGCCGGCCGCGAAGATGCCCGGAACGCTCGTCTCGGTCGTGCCCGGCTTCACGATGACGTATCCGTGCTCGTTCAGCTCGACCTTGCCGCGCAGGAAGTCGGTGTTCGGCTTATGCCCGATCGCGACGAACAGGCCGTCCGTCTCGATGACTTCCTCTGCGCCCGTCTCGTTGTTGCGCACTCTGAGGCCGGTGACGCCCATGCCCGTCGACAGCACCTCCAGCGGCGTCCGGTTCAGCGCCCAAGAGATCTTCTCGTTCTCGCGCGCCCGGTCCTGCATGATTTTGGAGGCGCGCAGCTCGTCGCGGCGGTGCACGATCGTCAGCTCCGACGCGAAGCGGGTCAAGAAGTTAGCCTCCTCCATCGCGGAGTCTCCGCCGCCGATGACGACGATTTTTTTGCCCCGGAAGAAGAAGCCGTCGCAGGTAGCGCAAGCGCTGACCCCTTTGCCGATATTATCCTGCTCTCCAGGAATATTCAAATATTTCGCGCTGGCTCCGGTCGAGATAATGAGCGTCTCGGCCCAGATTTCCTCCAGACCTTCCCCCGTCAGCTTGAACGGGCGCTGCGATGTGTCAATATCCGTCACCCAGCCGGTAACGAACGTCGTGCCGAAGCGCTCCGCCTGCTTGCGCATGTTTTCCATCAGTTCAGGGCCCATAATCCCGTCCGGGAACCCAGGGAAGTTCTCTACATCGGTTGTCGTCGTAAGCTGGCCTCCCGGCTGCGGACCTTCGATGACGAGCGGATTCAGATTGGCGCGCGCCAGATAGATCGCCGCCGTGTACCCCGCAGGTCCTGTTCCGATAACGACCGATTTATACACTTTCTTCTCCATACTAAAAGGCCTCCTTCACTATTAGAGGTTATTCAAAAAGTACGCTTTTGACCACGAAGGGATTCAGGAGAAAAGCAGCCTTCAGAACACGCCCGGTTATCAACTTGGGAAAACGCGTCTATTCATAGAAATTCTTCTCGGTCATATCGGCGCGGAATGCCTCTTCTATCCGCTTGGCATTCTTGGCGACCGTCCCGGCGGATACGGCGTACCGTTCCCCTGCATCGCTGCGGGTGACCGGATGGCCGTGCTTCTTCGCGATGATATATTCAATCGCCGCTGCCCAAGAGTCCGCCTTCGCGATACGCGGCACTTCATTAGGATATGACCGACGGAGAAATTCAATCCAGAGCTTCTCCGCGTCATGCATCTGAATCATGTCATACCGCCCGTTCATCCCGGACCGGATTGAATCGATCACCTGCTGCCAGTCCGGCTCCCAGATCGGGAGCCCGCTTCCCAGGTGATACCCGTCCACGAGCTGCTTCTTGCCGTCCCACTCCACTTCAAGCTCGTCCTCTACGCCAAGCAGACGGAGAACATAGACGGTCAATTCCTTCACGTAGCCGTCCTGCTCTGGATCGAGCAGCAGCCCCCGGAGCGCCTGCTTCGCCTCGTCATCATTGATAAGGCTCATCGCCTGAAGCGCCTGCAGCTTCGTCGCGGAGTCGCCCGCGCGCAGCGCCCAGAACAGGGACGAGCGGACGAGCGGATCCGCCTTCAACTGCCGCTCCCATTCGGCGGCCGCCCCCGGATCTCCGGCTTCGTGCCGGACAATCCGTTCCGCTGCCGCGGATCGCTCGGCCCGCCGTCCGGATCGAGCCTTGGCCTCGTAAGGAATGCGGTAATGATAGCTTGGCATCGGATCCGGAAGGCCTCCCCCGCGCCGCTGAAGCAGCTCCAAGTAATACGAGCCAATGCCGCTGTCCGGATCGACGCGCCGGCAGGCGGCCCACCAGCCGGCCGCTTCATCGTACCGGCCGAGATGGCAGGCCGCGACCGCCGCGCAATGATAGATGCCCGGTTCGGCAGGCGATCCGGTCGCGAGCAGGCGCCGCAGATGGCGGTAAGCCTCCTCATGCCGGCCGAGGATGCCGAGCGTGTTCGCCAGCTTGAAGGCCGGCTCCCGGTGGAACGGCTGCAGCTTCGCCAGCCGCTCCATCAGCTCCCGCTCCTGTTCGATCCGCCCCGCCTGGCGCTCGAAAATGGCCAGATTGCACAGGGCGTGCATATGCCCGGGATCCAGCGCGAGCACCTGGTGAAGCATCTCGCGGGCTTCCTTGAAGAAGCCCATATAATAATAGGCAAGCCCCAGATTGTTCCGGGCAGGCAGATCGCCGGGATTCGCCTGCAGCAGCCGCTCCAGAACGCGACCCGCCTCCACGAACCGGCCTTCTTCCATCATCCGCCGGGCTTCCTGATGCTCGGCTTCCTGGCCGCTCCGCGCTTCCCGGGCTTGTCCGGGCGGAGTCGCCAACTCGCCGCTTCCTTCGGACTCCGCCGTCCGGCTCAAGGCCGCAGCCGCTTCCTTCAAGCCTCTGGCCGCTTCTTCGAGGGCGGCCGCATTAGAGGGCGGCCGGGCTCCCGCATACGATCCGGGCCGATTCATCTCGTCATGAAGCATTTCCTTCATTTCCTGCGCCTCGCTGCGGTATGCCCCCTGGGGTTCCAGCGCCAGGTAAATATCAAGCGCCGCCTCCGCCTCCTGAAAGCATTCAAGATAAGCGAAATTATTCGCCATATAGTAATAGCATTCACTCATGGATGGATCGAGCTCGTTCACAATATGGCGGAGGATAAGATTCGACTCCTCGAAGCGCCCCGTCTCTGCCAACGCCCCAGCCAGATTGCACTGGTGAATCGCATCGCCGGGCTCGCATTCGACCGCTCTGCGGAAATACCGCAGTGCCTTGTCATATTGCAGCCGATCTAATAATTTTACCGCGCGATCGGAATACGCGGCCGCATCTACCGGAAACATCACGACATTGCCATGCGCGTCCGCGTTGTCCCTGCCGGTTCGATGTGGCTTCTCTCCTGCCATCGCCAAGGCACCTCCTGCCGCATCATCGTTGTATACATAACCTTCAGTATACCATAATGACGCGCCTTCCCCCACCCCTTCGTTGAGCCGTTCCGGAGCCAAACGCGAATGACTTTCTCTTGATCAATCGGGAAAGACGAGAGGCTGGCGAAGACCGGCTGCGCATCCGCCCGAATCGGCGCCCTGACGCCGCTGCCCGCCAATGCCCGTTGCATAGGGCCCCTTATCTTACTTACACGGTTTTTTCCGGGGCTTACACAGCCCCAAATAAGTATATTTTTCAAATAATAATAATTCTAAATATATTATAGCGCAGCCTTCGCTCGCCGGCAACCTATTCATGGCGCCGCCCCGCGTCGAACGGAGCCGGCGCGGGCAGCACCCGGCCAAGAGCGAACCCGCCGCCTGCACGCCAAAAAGCGGAACCCGCTCCTCGCGCTCAAGGAACAGGCGTCCGCCCATGATGCTGCTTACGATTCAGTTGAAGGCTTGATCTTGCCGTGCGCGTTATAGGCATCGCGGCGCGGCCCTTGATGCCGGCGCTGCAGCTCATTCAGCACCTGCGCGAACGGCAGCTTCCGTTCGCGCAGCAGCACAAGCAGATGGAAGAGCAAATCCGCGGCCTCGCCGGTCAGCTCTTCATTATCGCCGTTTTTGGCCGCAATGAGCACCTCGGCGCTCTCTTCGCCGATCTTTTTCAATATTTTATCGATGCCGGAATCAAATAAGTAGGTCGTATAGGCTCCTTCGGGCCGCTCCTCCTCCCGATCGGCGATCACCTGCTCCAGCTCCGCCAGCACCGGGTACGGATCGTCAGCTCCCCGATCTACTGCATCAGCCCCGGCCCTCAACGTCTCCAGCGTCTCCGGCGGTTCAGATACCTGAGCAGTCTCGCTGCGATCCGCGTCGAAGCACGTATACGTGCCCGTATGGCATGCAGGACCATTCGGGATCACCTGAATGAGCAGCGTATCCCCGTCACAATCGGCGGCCAGCTCGACAATGCGCTGCGTGTTGCCGCTGGTGGCGCCTTTATGCCACAGCTCCTGCCGGGAGCGGCTCCAGAAGATCGTCTCCCCCGTCTCGCACGACTTCAGGAGCGATTCGCGGCTCATATAGGCCATCATCAGCACCTCCCGGGTGCTCGCATCCTGCACGATCGCCGGAACGAGTCCCTGCCCGTCCCAGCGGATGCGATCCGCCAACGCCGCTCCGTAGGCGCTCAGCCCGGCAGTCATTCCCGATTCTGTCATCGCACATTCACTCCTTGCTGGCGCAGCGTCTCTTTGACTTCCTGTACCGACACCTCTTTATAGTGAAATTATCGATGGCCGGATATGCCGTCATAAGGTTACCTCCTTGTCACTGGAACCCCTTGTGCTTCCGTGATGATATACTTCTTCTCTTCGGATGCAACACCCACACGTGCTCCCGCTGCCCCACCAATCCTGCAAAATTACAGTTTTGTTTTTTGGGGCAAGCGTATTCGACGCCAATCCTGCAAAAATACATCATTTTGCCCATATATTCCGCAATCCGCCCTTTATTTCACGAATTGATGCAACGCTGCAGGAAATTCTTCTTTTCACAGCATAAACAGTCAAAAAAACTGCACTTTTGCAGCTTTCGCCCATTATCGCCCCACGGCGCACTTTTCCCGCTCCTGCCTCGTGCTTTTCCTCCCCGCGCCTCCGCATCTCCTTCTCCTCGCCTTCTCCTTCGCGACTGACTCTTCGGCGACTGACTCTTCGATAACTTATTCTTCGGCAACTGAGTGTCTTTTCAACAACTGAGCACTTTCGGTCCGGGATCGCTAGATCAATCCCGAGCCGCTCGCGGACCCTCGGCCAGACGGAGGAACCGCTCGAGCAGCAGCCGGCCCACTTCCCCGCTCTTCTCGGGGTGGAACTGCATCCCGTACAGGCGGCCCCGGCCGACCATCGCCGTAACCCTATGGCCTCCGTATTGGCAGGTGGCGATCACGTCCTCCTGCTTCCCGGCCAGCACATGGTACGAGTGGACGAAGTAGACATGCCCTTCCTCCAGCCCGGCCGTCAGCGCATGATCCGGCTGCCGCCATTGCAGCCGGTTCCAGCCCATATGCGGCACCTTGTAATGGCCGCCCTCGAAGCGGACAACCCGGCCGGGCAGCAGCCCGAGTCCGGCATGGCGGCCATGCTCTTCCCCTTCCTCGAAGAGCAGCTGCATGCCGAGGCAGATGCCGAGGGCCGGCTTCCCGGTCTGCACCGCCTCCGTGAACGCCCGGCCCAGGCCGGTCGCCTGCAGCGATTCCATCGCATCGCCGAACGCGCCCACGCCGGGCAGAATGATGCCGCCGGCCTCCGCCAGCTCCCCGGGCTCGCGGCAGATGGCCGCTTCATAGCCGAGGCGTTCCACCGCCGTGCTGACGCTGTGCAGATTCCCCATTCCGTAATCCAATACCGCAATCATGGCTTACAGCACTCCCTTGGTGGACGGAACGCCCTGCACGCGCGGATCGATCGCGGTCGCTTCATCCAGGGCCCGCCCGAGCGCCTTGAACACGGCTTCGATAATATGGTGCGTGTTCTGCCCGTAATGAACGATAACATGAAGCGTCATGCGGCTCTCCAGCGCCAGCTTCCATAGAAATTCATGCACCAGCTCGGTATCGAACGCCCCGACCCGGGCCGCCGGATAGACCGCGCGGTGCTCGAAGTGAGGCCGGTTGCTCAGATCGATGACGACTTGGGCAAGCGCCTCGTCCATCGGGACGAACACCGAGGCATAGCGCCGGATGCCCGCTTTGTTCCCGAGCGCCTCGCGCAGCGCCTGGCCGAGACAGATAGCGATATCCTCCACCGTATGGTGGTCGTCGATATCCGTATCTCCCTTCGCCTGGACGGCGAGATCGAACTGGCCATGCTTCGCGAACAGGTCCAGCATATGGTTGAGGAACGGCACGCCCGTCTCCAGGCGGCTTATGCCGCTTCCGTCTACATTGAACGACAACTGTATATCCGTCTCATTCGTGGTGCGGGCAATGGCCGCTTCCCGCGCTTGCAATGCTCCATATTCCATTGATCGTTCCGCCCTTCTTCTCGTGTATGCTGTATTGCGGCAGCGCCGCCTGACAGCTCTCCCTGCCCCGGCAGCCGGTGTTCTATTCCTTCATCTGCCCGAGCCGGATTCCGATCGCGCGGGCATGCGCCTCCAGGCCTTCGTGGCGGGCGAGCTCCATAATCCGCTCCCCGTCCCGCTGCAGCGCCTCCCGGCTGTACCGGATCAGACTCGACTTCTTCATGAACATCTCGACGTCGACCGGCGAAGAGAAGCGCGCCGTGCCGTTCGTCGGAATGATGTGGTTCGGACCGGCGTAATAGTCGCCTACCGGCTCGGAGCTGTACTCGCCGAGGAAAATCGCGCCGGCATTCTCGATCGCGCCCACCCATTCCATCGGGTCGGACGTCACAATCTCCAGATGCTCCGGCGCGAGGCGGTTGACCAGCTCTACGCCTTCCTTCAGCCCGGGCACCACCACGATCGCCCCGTACCCTTCCAGCGACTTCGCCGCGATGTCCCGGCGCGGCAGCGTGGCGAGCTGGCGCTCCACCTCGGCGGCCACCGCCTCCGCGAGCTGGCGCGAGTCTGTGACGAGCACGGCCGACGCCATCGCGTCATGCTCGGCCTGGGACAGCAGATCGGCCGCCACATAGGCCGGCGTCGCCGTCGCATCCGCCAAGACGACAATCTCGGAAGGGCCGGCGATGCTGTCGATATCGACCGCGCCGTACACCTCGCGCTTCGCCAGGGCGACATAAATGTTGCCCGGCCCGCAGATTTTGTCGACCGGGGCGATCATCTCCGTGCCATAAGCCAGGGCGGCGATCGCTTGGGCTCCGCCAACCTGGTAGATTTCCTTCACGCCGGCTTCCGCCGCCGCGACCAGAATATGCGGGTCGATCCCGCCCTGGCCGCCGGTCGAGGGCGGCGTGACCATGACGATCTCGGGCACGCCCGCGACCTGAGCGGGGATGACGTTCATCAGCACGGACGAAGGATAAGCCGCGCTCCCGCCGGGGACATAGACGCCGACCCGCTTCAGCGGCCGTACAATTTGCCCTAGCAGCGTGCCGTCCGGCTGGAAATCCATCCATGACGTGCGCTTCTGCTTCTCGTGGAAGGCGCGGATATTCGCGGCCGCCTCGCGCAGGGCGGCGAGGAAGGCGTCCTTCACTTGCCCGTAAGCCGCCTCAATCTCCTCCGGTGCGATGCGAAGCTGCGCCGAAGCCAGCTCCATCCGGTCGAACTGTCCGGTATAACGGAGGACCGCCGCATCCCCCTCCTTCCGCACATCCCGGATAATCGCCTGAACCGTCTCCAACTGCTCCCGCGTTCCATAATCTGCCTTGCGCTCCACACGCCAATCCGCTGCTTCGATAATCCGCATGCTGCTTCTCCCGTCCTCTCCTGAAATGTACCGCAGGCGTCCATCACATCGCTGCCTCTATCCGGCGGCGGGTCCGATCGACCGCGATCCTGCCGTTCTCTCTGTCCTTCATATATCTCTTGCAATCAACCTGCTATCTGTATAAATCTATTTCATTCCGCCATAAATCCGCTCGAAGTAGCACGAATCGGACGGCGGCAGCCCGCATCTCCTACAACTGCGGAGGCAGGACGCGCTGAATCCGGTCGGATAGCTGCTGAATCGCTTCGTTCTTCATCCGGTAGCTGACCCGGTTCGCAATCAGCCGGCTCGTAATGCCGAACATCTCTTCCAGCTCCACGAGGCCGTTCTCCTTCAACGTTTTGCCGGTCTCGACCATATCGACGATCCGATCCGCCAGCCCGATTAACGGAGCGAGCTCGATCGAGCCGTTCAGCTTAATCACTTCCACCTGCTGGCCCTGTTCCCGGAAATACTGCGAAGCGACATTCGGGTACTTCGTCGCAACCCGCAGATGAATGGATGGCTTCCAGGACGGAAGGCCAATGACCGACATCCGGCAGCGGGCAATGCCGAGATCGAGCAGCTCATAGACATCCTTGTTCTCTTCCATCAGCACATCTTTGCCGGCGATGCCGACATCCGCCACCCCGTACTCGACATAAGTCGGAACGTCGACCGGCTTCGCCATAATGAACTGCATCCGTGCTTCCGGCACGTCAATGATCAGCTTGCGGGAATCCTCTTCATCCTCAGGGACCGGCAGCCCCGCATCGCGAAAGAGCGTGGAAGCCTGCTTGTAGATCCGGCCCTTCGGCATAGCCACCTTCAACCAATCCTGCATCGTATCCCTCCTGTATTCACGGGGGCCGCGAGGCGAAGCGCAATTCCGGCTCCCAGCCCCGGTCCCGTCATCTCTCCTGCGTCATGATTGCGTAAAGGTGAGCACTTCGCGGTAACGGCCGCCCTGCGGCTGGCCATCGGCTTCCGCTCCGTCCCGGGATGTCCTTCCCGCCGCGCCGCCACTCAGCAGCCGGGTAACGGCGATCACGCCTGCCGCACGCAGCCGGGCCGCTTCCGCCAAGGCGTCCGCCCGCCGGGCCGCCTCATACTGAATCAGCACCGGCTTCGCCTGCTCCTCTTCGTTCCCGCCAGGCCGGGACAAGGCATCCATAATGCGCGTCGTCTTGAGCGCGAAGCCCGTCGCCGGAGCAGGACGGCCGAATTGCTGCAGCAAATGATCGTAACGCCCGCCGCTCATGACCGGGAACCCCATGTCTGCGGCATATCCTTCGAAAATCGTGCCCGTATAATAAGAAAAGTCCCCCAGCATCGTCAAATCGAGCAGCAGATGCTCTGCCGCCCCGTACGCCTCCAGCACTTCCCATACCTGCTCCAGATGAGCAAGCGAGGCCGCCATCTCCGGCTTCCCGTACAGCGTGCGCGCCTGGTCCAGCACCGCGCGCCCGCCCCGGAGCTGCAGCAGCGCCTCCAGCGGCTCGATCTGCTCGGCATCCAGGCCGAGCAGGCTCACCTGCGCCCGGTAGCCGACCACGTCGCGCTGAATCAGCAGCTGCTTCAGGCGCAGCTGGTTCTCCTCATCCCCGGGCAGCGCATCCTCGAACAAGCTCTGCACATATCCGTGATGCCCGAGGGCCACCTTGAACCGCTCGATCCCCGAGGCCTTCAGGCAGGCGATCGCCAGCGCGATGACCTCCGCATCCGCCTCCGGCGAACCGTCGCCCGCCAGCTCCGCGCCCGTCTGGAAAAACTCGGCCTCCCGCCCCGCCTCGTCTTCCATCGCCCGGAACACATTCGCATGATAGGACAGGCGAATCGGGAACGGCTCCTTGCCGAGCAAGGAAGAGACGACGCGCGCGATCGGCCCCGTCATATCCGAACGCAGCACCATCGGCGTTCCGCGCTGGTTCAGAAGCTTGAACAGCTTCTGATCGGAGGTGGCGCTGGCCGTTCCTACCGTGTCATAGAATTCCATCGTCGGGGTAATGATTTGCGTATATCCCCAGCACTCCATCGTATGGAGCACCTTCCGCTCGATTTCTCTTAGCTTGCGAACCGCTTCCGGCAAATAATCCCGCACGCCGGACGGCTTCTCGAACATTCTCGGCTTCGACATGGTCTCACCCCGTATTATGCATTTTACTTTAATATGGTACAGTGATACCAAGTTAATTAATTAGCAAAATGAAGTAAAAATTTAAAGGTAATATTATCACGGATCGGCGTCACCGTCAATCCCTAAGCGGGTCTTCTGTCAACGCTGCCGCACACGGCAAAAAAGGGGGTCTCATAGGCAGGGCATAAGGATTGGGGTAAGGGGTGAACAGAGAATGGGGAGGCGGGAAAAATAGCGGCGGGCCAAGCGGTGGAAGATCAAAGCGGCGGAAGATGGATGAGGCAGTGAAATCCTGCGTGAATGCAGCAATTTACGTTATTTGAGCACTAGCGTTGCATCAATCTTTTTACGAAAATTTCTATCCCATAAGTCTCTATATTTGTAACTTATTGAACTATATTCGTGGACAAAAATAAAGAAATCTCCTATTGTTGAGTTACCCAAAGCGTTATCCATAAAAACGCCTCAACAAAGGAGATTTCTATGGATAACGTACCGAATCAAAACGTCATTTGTCAATGCCTAAAATGGCTACATGTTCATTCTACTCGACACGAGTCATTGGATTACCGGGCCCAAAAGCTGTTTGTCGGCGCTTCGACACTCTTATTTGTAGAGGCACAGCTTCAGCAACGAGACTCATACAAAGTCATGTCAGAGCATGTAGCCGCTAATCCTGAATTTCAAGAACTGCTTGGACTCAAGAGCATAAGCGCTTCCCAACTATCGCGGAAGCTGAAACGGCTGCCTATGGAGTATCTTCAGACGCTCTTTTTCTCGCTCATTGATCGAATCAAGCAACTTACAAAAGGGAAACGAGGCATTACGCCTGGTATTGGGAAACTCAAGCTAATCGATTCATCGGGAATTACACTACCTCCCATTCTCGCGAAATGGTCCTATTGTTCCAAAAGTAGCCATGGCGTGAAGATGCACACCTCCTTGGTCGTTGCGGACTCCAAAACGATGTATCCAGACAAGATCGTCGCTTCAACCAAAGATGTAGCCGATCATGAAGTCGTGTTGGAATTTACAGTGGATAAAGATGCGACCTACGTGATGGACCGAGGATACCAGGTGTACGACCATTTTCAGAAATGGGTAGAGGATAAGATTAAATTTGTTTGCCGCGTCAAGCAAAAGAGCCGGTTAACGATCATCAGAAAAAGAGACCTCCCCAAAAGGCAGAATGGGTTTATCCTTGATGCTGATGTGACGATGCCTGAGCTGCCAGCGGTTCTGCGTTTGATTGAGTTTAACGATGACCAAGGGCGTACCTATCGAATTGTAACGAATCGATTTGACTTATCCGCACATCAAATTGCCGAGATTTATCGAAATCGCTGGCATATTGAGTTGTTTTTTAAATGGGTCAAGCAGCATATTCGATTGGTAAAACCCCACGGTTATACGGCCGAAGCGATTTGGAACCAAATGTATATTGCTTTAATCGCGTATGCTCTCTGTTTGCTGATTAAATTAACACTGGACTGTAAAAAGTCGACATGGGACCTCCTCCAGTTGATTCGCATCTATGCGGAAAAACCATGGGAAAATTTGATCGCTGCACTCAACCGCAAGCCGACTCGAACATCTAGAGGTCGACCAAAGCGAAATGGGAGACGTCCGAAAAAGGCAACAAAGTCGATGAAACCGAGACTGATTGTGACGTAATGACAAACGAAAACGATTTTTACATATAATGGATAACGCGTAGGGTCTGTTTCCAGCTCGACTTTTTTAGACTTAGCGCGGACATCGCAAATGTAAATATATATCATATATTGATGTTAATTGAAATTAGATTATGAACTAACCGCTCAATGCAACGCTAGTGTTATTTGAGGCACTATTTGATGAAATTCCTGCAAAAATCCATTATTTTCATCAATTTTTGTCTTTAATCTATTAGATAGTCTGAAATTGAGGCGGTTTTACAGGAACCCTTGTGACGGAGTACACGTCATCAAGGGAAACTGCATATTCACAGTTTTTTCAGCCACTTAGCTGTGAGAAGCAGGGGTGGGACTGCCCGCTGCAGCTAAAACACTGCTTATCGGACAGCCCCTTGAATTCCATTATGCGCTTGTTCCCGGGGTGATAGATCCCGATTTTTGCCGGGACGCCCGCTTCGCCTTAAAGCTGCGCGGGACGGCGCCGAATCCGATCCAGGCGAACGGGATGAAGCGGAATGCCGCATAGACGACGAGCCAGGACAAGCCGAGCGCGACGGCATAGCCTCCCGCGATATACAGCAGGTATGCAAGCGAGCCGCCCCCATGCCAAGCATATTTGCGGTACAGGGCAAGGAACACGGGATGCAGCAGGTAGATGCCGAAGGACAGATCCCCCAGCTGCACCAGAGCTTTGCGAAGCCAGTCCGGCAGCTTCCGTTCCAGGAAAAAGGCGAGCTGCATCAAGACGATGGCCGATGTGAGCGTATGGAAGTTCCACAGCATCTCATAGACAAGCGAGTTGGTCCATTCGTTGGTCGAACGGGACCAGAACCAGACCTGCACATGAAGCAGCGCGAACAGCAGCCAAGCGCCCCACAGCGTGAGCGACCCGATCCGGTAACGGAGCGGATTGCCCTTCTGCCCGAGCGATGTCAGCCACGGCCGAATCTTTTCGTAGTTCAGGCCAACATAGGCGCCCAGGAAATAATAGCTGACATAAGACAGCGAGATGCTGCCTTTATTGACAATCTGGAGGTCATACTTATTCCAGAGCACGAAGCCCCACTGCAGCAGCAGCCCGAGCGGAATCGACCAAGCCAATATCGTCTTGGAGCGGAACAGCTTGAGCATGAACGGGAACAAGATGTAGAACTGAATGCTGATAAAAACAAAGTATAAGTGCGTATAAGCCGATCCGGTCAATAACTTCGTGAAAAAGGAATACATCGAATCCTCGAAGCCGCGGTTGCGGTAATACATCATATGCTGCATCAGGAAGTACCCGGTCGATGCGACGATATACGGTATGATGACGTACAGCAGCCGGTTCCGGTAGAACTTGCCCAGCACGGCGGGCTCCAGCTTGTCCCGTCCCCCATAGTTGTAGAACAGCACGAAGCTGCTCAGCAGAATGAAGGTCGGCGTTCCGTATTTGAAAAAGATGTTGAAAAAGTTATACAGATAATACCAGTTCGAATCAACCATATCTACCGTTGCCTGCGAGGTGGAATGGACGCTGATGACGCCAATCATGGCCAGCGCTCGCACAATAGGAATGGCAGTAATGTGCTCTTTGCGGCTCATTTGTCCTTCCTTTCCGACACCTGCCGGCCGGCAAGCATCTGAACAGGCAGGTGCGGCCAGTCTCGGATCGACCAGCAGCGCCTGCTCCTAAATGATGAATGATTGCAGGTTATGAAATGAAAAACATTTACAACATAACATTATATGTCAAAATTCGACTAACCTCAACCGAAAACATCGCTTTTTAATGGAAGATTCGACTAGTAAAGTTTACGCGTGGCGGTATATTATATGCCATTATCCGAATATTGCCCCGGGAACAACTCGATGCTGCGATCCGCATCTCTCATCTTATAGCTCAACCGGAAATGATGCTTCAAATCGTTGAGCGCAACATACCATTTTCCGTTCTTCACGATAGGGGGAACAGACAGCACCAGCTCCGCGCCGTTCCAGGTCACGATTCGGCTCGGCTTGACGCGGGCCACCTTCGTATGCGCGCCCCCGTTGCGCATCTGCTCGATAAGCCTCGGCGTCGCAATCTGCTGATTCCCCGCATTGATGCGGAACCCGTTCCGGTTGGTCCGCCCGTTAATCCCGGGTCGAACCGTGAACGTAATCGGGATATCCAGCTCGCGGCAAATCTCCAGCACCTTGCTGTTATAGGCGCCGAACGGAAACGCCAGCAAGCTGTGCGTATTGCCCAGCTCCTCCTTCAGCACCTTCTCCGCCTTGGCCAGATCGCGGCGAACCCGCTCCTCATATTCCTCTTCGGTCTCCTTGCGGTCTTCTTTCCTCAGGTACCTCTTCCAGGTCAGCATCGGGCGGAGATAGCCCCGTTCATTCACCGGGCGATATGCATGAGAGTTGAAGGTATGGCTGTAGAAGCTCATCCCCTGCTCCTTCATCTCCCGCATCTGCGCCCAGGTCAGCTTCTTGTGCTTGGTCTGCTTCGGATTATCAATCGTCTCGACGATAACGAAGTTCGTAGCGGTAAGATGGTATTTCCGCAGCACCGGGTACACTTCCGTATAGAACGTCTCGTACCCGTCATCGAAGGTAAGCATCACGGCATTCGGCGGGACCGGGGCGCCGTTCAGCATATAATCGATATATTCATCCATGGTTATCACATGAAACCCGCTGCTCATCATCGCCTGAAGCTGCTCCTCGAACTGCTCCGGCGAGATAAACGTGACGTTGTCCGGGTTCTTCTCTACATTGTGGTACATGAGTACAACAACCTGATCCTCATAAAAGACCGGCTTATAATCCCATTGCGATTCCGGTCTCGTCGTCGGGTACATCTGAAGCTCTTTTCCTTCATCGACGATATGTACGTCCACTCCGTATGCTTGCTGCAGCGCATCAGCCGAGATATACCATTCTCCGCCTGCCTGAAGCGCGTACTCGCCTTGGTTGGCTTGACCCTTCCAGACGAGAGGGCGGCTGACGATATCATTCCTGTCAATATCAATGAACAGCGCGACGCACAGCAGGGCAATCAGGAGCACCGCGCCTGCAGCACGTCTCATCCTCATTCCCTTCATCCTCTACACCATCTCTTTGTTGCATCCATCCAACATTAGCACATTCCCTGATGCTTGTCATTTCTTACTTTTCTTATTTATCTAAAAAATTGATAGTACATATCGAAGTCCCGAGAGGGCCTCCAACAGGAAAAACCGGCAGCCTCCCATACGACTGCCGGATTAGGATCCGGGCCCCGAACCGTTTGCCTCGCCGGCAGCCGGGCGGGCTTCACGAATGACCCGCATCGGGTTACCGGCTACCATCTGGCCGGGCAATACATTTTTATGCACGACCGTTCCCGCCGCGATCACCGCATGATCGCCGATCGTCACGCCCGCCAGAATGGTGCTGTTCGCCCCAATCATCACATGGCTGCCGATGCGGACCTTCCCGAGACGGTATTCGTTTGTCAAATACTCATGGGCCAGCAGCGTCGAATTGTAGCCGATAATCGTGTTGTCCCCGACCTCGATATACTCCGGGAAGAAAACATCGACCATGGCCATCAGCCCGAAGGCCGTATGGCGGCCGACTTTCATCTTCAACAGATGCACATAAATCCATCGCTTGAGCCGCACCGAAGGGCAGTAACGGGCGAACTGAACCCAGATGAAGTTCCAGACGCCCTTCCAGGGGCTTACCGACCGGTATATTTGCCACAGGCTGTTCGGCCCTTCGACAGGATGCCGCTCCAGATCTCTCACTTGGATTCCCGCTCCCATCCAACGAGTGTCAAAATATCGCGCATATCATGAATGATATGGCGCGGTTCGTATTGGCGAAGCACCGCTTCGCCCTTCAATGACCAGGCAACGCCGCAGGAGATCGCGCCGGCCGCATTGGCCGCCTGGATATCGGCCGGGCTGTCGCCCACCATAAGCGTCGTCGCCGGGTCGGCCTTCAGCTTCTCGATGGCAAGCATTACCGGCTCCGGATGCGGCTTCGCATGCTGGACATCGTCGATCGTGACGACGGCGCCCATCTGATCCAGCAAGCCGAACATGCGCAAGGCCCGCTCCGTCGTCTCGCGCATCTTCGTCGTGACGATGCCGAGCTGGATGCCGCCCTCGTGCAAGGCGCCGATCACTTCCTTCACATGCGGGAACTCGCGCACCAGCTCATCATGCCGGGATATATTGTACCGCCGGTAAGCGGCTTTGAGCTCCTCCACATCGTCCAAGCCGCTGAACTTCCGCAGTTGATATTCGAGCGGCATTCCCATGCTCGGAATAATCTGTTCCCGTGTCAGCGGAGTCGGCGTGCGCTCCAGCAACACATGCAGGAAAGTCTCGATAATCAGTTCATTGGTATCGATAATTGTTCCGTCCAGATCGAACAATACAGTATGAATCATGATGCTATTTCTCCTTTATGTCACGTTCCTCTTCCGCGGCTGCAGGCGGCTCCGCCGATTCAGGCTTGTCCTCGGCCCCTTCCCGGGAAGAGGGGGCTTCCTCATCGGACTGCGGGATCGCAGGAGCTTCCGCCTCCGTCTTGCTTCCGGCGCCGTTCGCGCCGCGCTCCGCCGCTTCCATGACCGGGGCGGACTTCGTCGATACAATCGGATCGCGATACAGCGCCTTCGAAGCGCCGGTTACCCGGCGGATGATGATAAGGGCGATGCCGCCGACGATCAGGAAGATGGCCAGCAGCTGCGAGATCCGTACATTGCCGTAATTCGGATCGAGATACCCCGGCTCGAATACGAGCCGCATCGGCGACCATAGCGTGTCGATAATCGATTCCACCCAACCGGATCCTTGGTAGGCCAGACTGTCGGTGCGCAGCCCTTCAATGAAGAACCGGCCGATCGAATACCAGATCAGGTAGCCGATGAACACTTCCCCGCTGCGGACGCCGCGCAGCCGGCGGAAGCCGAACAGCAGAAGCACGCCGACGAAGCTCCACAGCGATTCATACAGGAAGGTCGGGTGATGGAAGGTTCCGTTCACATTCATCTGGTTGATGATGAAGTTCGGCAGATGCAGCGTGTCGCGGAGGAACGCTTCGGTTGTTGGCCCTCCGTACGCTTCCTGATTGACGAAGTTGCCCCACCGTCCGATCGCTTGTCCGATCAGCAGGCCCGGCGCGCAAATATCCGCGATGCGCCAGAAGGAGTATCCTTTTTTTCTGACATAGATCAGCGCGCAAATCACGGCGCCGATTAATGCGCCATAAATGGCGATTCCGCCATGCCAGATTTTAAAGATTTCCAATAAGTTGTCTTTGTAATCATCCCATTTGAAGGCAACGTAATAGATACGCGCCCCGACAATGGCGGAAGGCACGCCGAACAGCAGCAAATCCATGAAAAAATCTTGAGAAATCCCAAATCTTTTGCCTTCCCGAATTGCCAGCAGCAAGCCGACCACCGCGGCTGTGCCTAATATAATGCCATACCAGTGCACCTTGATCGCGCCGATCGAAAATGCCACCGGATCCAGCAACATCGTTGCCATCCATCCACACTCCTTATGGGTTGAGAATGCAAGTCTCAATCAAAGTCTTCCATATCCTCGGCGATCGTCTCAGTCAGCTTGTTCGTGAATTGAAGCGCCGCATTGTAGCCCATCCGCTTCAGGCGGAAGTTCATCGCAGCCACCTCGATGATGACGGCCAGGTTCCGTCCGGGACGCACCGGCACGGTGACGAGCGGCACATCCGTCTCGATGATGCGCGTCGTCTCCTCATCCAGGCCAAGACGGTCATACTGCTTATCCTGCTGCCAGTTCTCCAGGCGAATGACGACGCTGATCCGCTTGTTGTTGCGGATGGCGCCGGCTCCGAACAGCGTCATCACATTAATGATGCCGATGCCGCGAATCTCAAGCAAATGCCGGATTAGCTCCGGTGCCGAGCCATGGAGCTGGTTGTCCGATGTCTGCCGAATCTCGACCGCGTCGTCGGCGACCAGACGATGGCCGCGCTTGACCAGTTCCAACGCCGTCTCGCTTTTCCCGATGCCGCTCCCTCCGGTAATCAGCATGCCGACGCCATAGACGTCGACCAATACGCCGTGGATCGTCGTCGTCGGCGCCAGCTTCTTCTCCAGGAAGCTCGTAATGCGGCTGGAGAGAATCGTCGTCGCCAACTGCGTCCGCAGCAAGGGCACGTCTTCTTCCTGGCATACGTCGAGAATCTCTTCCGGCACATCCAATCCCCGCGTCACGATGATGCAGGGCATCTCTTCCGAACAGAAATGATACATTCGATCCCGCTTCTCCTCTGGAGTCAGCGTCTCGAAAAACGCAAGCTCGGTCTTGCCGAGGAGTTGAACGCGCTCCTTCGGATGGTATTCGAAGTAACCCGCCATTTCCAGGCCGGGGCGATGCAAATCATCCACTGTAATCAGCCGCTTCAACCCCTGTTCCCCGGCCAGTACCTCCAGATGGAACTGCTCCACCATCTCGGCCACTTTTACTCTCTTGGCCATTCTGTTCACTCCTTCGTCTCCCGCACTCCAACCGTTCCCGCTCCTCGTCTACGCAGGCCACGAAGTGCCTATTCCTCATTGTAACCATCGTATCGGAAATCGCCGGTCAGATCAATTAGCGCTCAGGCTCATGCTCTTTGATCGGGATTGTTTTTTCATCATAGCTTCCAAATATAAAGATTTTATGCAGAGTCCTCCATTTTTCAGTGTTACGCATTTACCAAATCGTGACATCATGCTATAGTGTTACTTGTTGCATGATTCGTGTTACGGGATATCCGCAGACAGGAGGATCGATTTGCGAAGATATCTCTTTTCCAGGGCGGGCGAGGCCATTATCGTCTTACTGATCGTCAGCCTGCTCGTATTCATCTTTATTCGTCTGCTCCCGGGCGATCCGGCTATGGCGCTGTACGGGGATCAGATTCGGAAGCTGACCCCCGCCGATCAGCTGCGCATTCGCGCCAACCTCGGTCTGGACGAACCGTGCTATTGGCAGTACGTCAAGTGGCTGCAAGGCATTATGCAGGGCGATTGGGGACGCTCTTATCTGAGCGGCGAGCGCGTCGACGTCCTGATCGGCCAAGCCATCGGCCCGACGGTGCAGCTCATGCTGGCCGGCACATTTCTTACTCTTCTCCTCTCACTACTCTTCGGTACGATGAGAGGCTTGAGGCCTCCCTCGAAGATGGATCGCACGGGTGACTGCGGTCAGTCTCGTGCTCATGTCGTTTCCGACCTTCTACCTCGCTGTGTGCTTGATTCTGGTGTTCTCCATTGCGCTGCAGTGGTTCCCCATCGCCGGAATGGGCAGCGGTGCGGAAGGCTGGATCGGACGGCTCCGGCATCTTGCGCTGCCTGCCGCCGCCCTCGCGCTATCACATATTGGCTATTACATTCAACTATTGCGGAATCACGTTACCGTCATCAACGACAAAGAATTTGTGCGGGCCCTGCTCATGCGCGGCGTCTCCCGGCATCGAATCATTTTCCGCCACATGTTGCCCAATGCGGCGCTTCCTTTCTTATCTTATATCGGCATGTCCCTATCTTTAACTTTTGCCGGGTCGGTCGTTATCGAAACGCTGTTCTCCTGGCCCGGACTAGGCATGCTCGCGCGCAAATCGGCGCAAAGCCATGATTACCCCGTGCTGCTGGCAGCCATTCTGCTGAGCACCTTCGCCGTCGTGGCCGGCAGCCTCATGATCGATCTGTTCTGCGCCTGGTACCATCCGCAGATTCGGCGGCAGCTGTTGTCAGGAGGGAGGACGCAATGAAGACCCGCCGCTGGATGACGAACCTGTCTGTTCTGTACTTCCGCCGGAACCTTCTGCCTCCAGGGGGAATCCTGCAAATATACATCAATTTCAAGCCGTGCCGCGGCGCATTGTGATAATATAGGAAAAAAGATGAATTTTTGCAGCAATATCACCTAATTTACCCTCTTATAGGATAAATTGATGTAATTCCGCATCATTTTTACTAGAAATGCATGTTAACTGCAGGTTCAGGGGGCCCGGCCATGCCCTCATATTATGCCAAAAAGCGGAGGCTCCCAGACCGGAAACCTCCGCTTTCCTTATATCGGATTAGTTTTCGAATACGTTCAATTCGGACTCGGTATCGAAAACATGCACTTTGTTCATATCGATGGCAAGCTTGACGTTCTGTCCTTCTCTCGAGTTGGAGCGGCCGTCTACGCGTGCGATAACCGTCTCGGCACCGATGCCGGTCAGATACAGGAACATTTCATGACCCATGTTCTCTGTAACTTCAATCGACGCCGTAAATACCGTGTTCGGCGAAGCTTCCAGGAAGACCGGCTCTTCATGAATGTCCTCTGGACGAACGCCCAGAATGACTTCTTTGCCGAGGTAGCCTTTTTCCTTCAGCACTTGCGCCTTGCCTGCTGGCACAGCCACGTCCAGACCTGTCGTTCTGAAGCGGGTCGTGCCGTTCTCTTCTACCAGGGAGCCCTTGATGAAGTTCATCGTAGGGGAACCGATGAAGCCTGCAACGAACATGTTAAGCGGATTGTTGTAGAGCACGTCAGGTGCTGCCGCTTGTTGAATAATGCCGTCCTTCATAACGACGATCCGATCGCCCATCGTCATTGCCTCAATCTGGTCGTGCGTTACGTAGATAACGGTCGTTTGCAGACGCTTCGACAATTTCGTAATCTCGGAACGCATCTGTCCACGAAGCTTCGCGTCCAAGTTGGAGAGCGGTTCGTCCATCAGGAACACTTGCGGCTCACGAACGATGGCACGGCCGAGAGCGACACGCTGGCGCTGACCGCCGGACAATGCCTTCGGCTTGCGATCCAGCAAATGCTCGATATCGAGGATGCGAGCTGCTTCGCGCACGCGCTTGTCGATGTCTTCTTTTTTGAATTTACGCAATTTCAGACCGAACGCCATGTTTTGGTATACGTTCATGTGCGGATACAACGCGTAGGATTGGAATACCATCGCGATGTCGCGGTCTTTTGGAGCCACGTCATTAACAAGGCGGTCGCCAATGTACAATTTCCCGTCGGAGATTTCTTCCAAACCTGCAATCATGCGAAGTGTTGTCGATTTACCGCAACCGGACGGACCAACCAATACGAGGAACTCTTTGTCCTGAATATCGAGGTTGATATCTTTTACCGTTGCATTATCGGATCCCGGGTACTTTTTGTAAATATGCTCTAAGCGAACGCCTGCCATGTGCGTTTCCCCCTTATACGTATATTCCTGAAATCGGTTACCCTTATTGTATCGGAACCCTGTACAAATAACTATACACAATATGCACAAAAAATGATCGTCTTATTTTGTTACTTTATACAATAGCAATATCAGCTTCACCAAGACCGCGTCGGAAAATTTGCGCACATCGAGCCCGGTTTCATGCTTGAATTTATCCAATCGGTATAAAAGGGTATTGCGATGGATGTACAGCCGCTTGGCGGTCTCGCTTACGCTGCAGTCGAACTGGAAAAAATGCTGCAGCGTCGCCATCGTCTCCGGATCCGCGAAGCTCTCCGCCTTCGTGACGACCCGCTGCAGGAACTGCTCCCGCACCTCGTCGGGAATGCTGTTGACCAACCGCTCCAGATGCAGCTCCCAAGGCAGATGAATATTGTCGGTCACGTGAAAAGCCCGGCCCAAATACAGCGTCTCCCTCAATTGGGATACGACGCCCGGAATGCCCTTCGCCGGCGTGAACGGGTACCCGATGGTGAGATGGCTCTCTCCGACCCATTCGCTTGACAACAGCTCATAGAGTCCGAGACAGTAGGACGTCAGCAGCTCTTCCATCGTCTCGCGCTCTTCGTTCTCGTCTTCTCCCGAGCCGGGTTGGGTCAGCTGCTCGGGACACAGGATAAGCCATTCCTTATCCGACAGCGGAATGAGAATGACCTCGCCGCCGAAATAAGAGCGGAGCAATTTGTACAATTCTTGATAGGCGGGTGTCTCCCGATGGGCATGCTCGGCAACGAGCAGGAACGGCACAACTTGAATGAACAGCTTACTTTTCCAGGAGAAGCTGTCCGGCACCTCCGCATTCGCCTCGCCCTCCTTCACCCGGTCCGCAACCCATTGCCCGAACATGTGAGCCTGCTGCTCATCGCTAATATGCGTGGCCGCCAGCGAAGGCTTCGGACGATGTTCCATCCGCAAAATAAGCTGAAGCCATTGCCGTTCCTGACCAGCAAGCTCCCGGCCTTCCAGCTTCAAGACTTCCGTGGCCGCCTTTCCTGGCTTCCACAGCATATACCAGGCATTCCCCCGCTTCGCCAGGACTGCCGGCTGGCCGTCCGCCAGCGCTTCTCCTCCGGTCCATTCCCTCCATGTCGATGAAGGCACGGACAACTTCTCCAGAGAGGCATCCAATATATGTTCGATCTGCTGCTGCAGCGCTTCCTTATCCATACCGAATCTCTCCACCCGTCTTATCCCTTCTGCGTTATTGTTCCCATTGTATCATAACTGACAGGCCGTCTTCATATCCATCGAGCGGTGAGATTGCAACAGAGTGAAGCAATGCTTCCCTTACCGCTTGCAGATCGCAAAAAGGCCGGGCTTGATCAAATCAAACCCGGCCGAAAAACAAAAAAACTTCAGTTCATCTACTGAAGTCCTGAAGTAAAAACTGGTGAGCCATGAAGGACTCGAACCTTCGACACCCTGATTAAAAGTCAGGTGCTCTACCAACTGAGCTAATGGCTCTTATAAATGGTGGAGGATGATGGATTCGAACCACCGAACCCGTACGGGAACAGATTTACAGTCTGCTGCGTTTGGCCACTTCGCTAATCCTCCATATTTGGATGGTGGCTCGGGACGGAATCGAACCGCCGACACGAGGATTTTCAGTCCTCTGCTCTACCGACTGAGCTACCGAGCCAAATCTATACCTTTTCAAAAAAATAAAGTGGTGCACATAATGCGTCGCCACTCTCACGAAAGTTAAAATGGCGGAGCTGACGGGATTCGAACCCGCGTTCTCCTGCGTGACAGGCAGGCATGTTAGGCCTCTACACCACAGCTCCTTAGTTAAATGGTGCCGGCGATAGGAGTCGAACCCACGACCTACTGATTACAAGTCAGCCGCTCTACCAACTGAGCTACACCGGCGAAATATGGTGGACGCTGACGGGATCGAACCGCCGACCCTCTGCTTGTAAGGCAGATGCTCTCCCAGCTGAGCTAAGCGTCCTTATGAAATTGGTAGCGGCGGAGGGGATCGAACCCCCGACCTCACGGGTATGAACCGTACGCTCTAGCCAGCTGAGCTACGCCGCCATATTAGAAAGGTTGTAAATCACTGTGGCGGAGAGAGAGGGATTCGAACCCTCGCGGCTGTTACACCCTAACGCTTTAGCAAAGCGCCCCCTTCGGCCTCTTGGGTACCTCTCCACATCGCATGTAAAATGCCTGTCCACCGTATTATACGCGATTCACATGCTCAAATCAAGACCTTGCACCTTAAAAACTGAATGCGAAAGCAAAGAATCATAAAATCATCATAGTAGGATAAGCCCTCGACCGATTAGTATTGGTCAGCTCCATGCATTGCTGCACTTCCACCTCCAACCTATCTACCTCGTCGTCTTCAAGGGGTCTTACCAATGTGGGAAATCTCATCTTGAGGGGGGCTTCACGCTTAGATGCTTTCAGCGCTTATCCCTTCCGTACTTGGCTACCCAGCTATGCCTCTGGCGAGACAACTGGTACACCAGCGGTACGTCCATCCCGGTCCTCTCGTACTAAGGACAGCTCCTCTCAAATTTCCTACGCCCGCGACAGATAGGGACCGAACTGTCTCACGACGTTCTGAACCCAGCTCGCGTACCGCTTTAATGGGCGAACAGCCCAACCCTTGGGACCTACTTCAGCCCCAGGATGCGATGAGCCGACATCGAGGTGCCAAACCTCCCCGTCGATGTGGACTCTTGGGGGAGATAAGCCTGTTATCCCCAGGGTAGCTTTTATCCGTTGAGCGATGGCCCTTCCATGCGGTACCACCGGATCACTAAGCCCGACTTTCGTCCCTGCTCGACTTGTAGGTCTCGCAGTCAAGCTCCCTTCTGCCTTTGCACTCTTCGAATGATTTCCAACCATTCTGAGGGAACCTTGGGGCGCCTCCGTTACTCTTTAGGAGGCGACCGCCCCAGTCAAACTGCCCGCCTGACACTGTCCCCGAACCGGCTTCACGGTCCCAGGTTAGAACTCCGATACGATCAGGGTGGTATCCCAACGGCGCCTCCACCGAAGCTGGCGCTCCGGCTTCCCAGGCTCCCACCTATCCTGTACAGACCGTACCAAAGTCCAATATCAAGCTGCAGTAAAGCTCCATGGGGTCTTTCCGTCTTGTCGCGGGTAACCTGCATCTTCACAGGTATTAAAATTTCACCGGATCTCTCGTTGAGACAGCGCCCAAGTCGTTACGCCATTCGTGCGGGTCAGAATTTACCTGACAAGGAATTTCGCTACCTTAGGACCGTTATAGTTACGGCCGCCGTTTACTGGGGCTTCGGTTCATAGCTTCGCCTTCCGGCTAACCACTCCCCTTAACCTTCCAGCACCGGGCAGGCGTCAGCCCGTATACTTCGCCTTACGGCTTCGCACAGACCTGTGTTTTTGCTAAACAGTCGCTCGGGCCTATTCACTGCGGCCCCCTCGGGCTATTCACCCTACCGGGGCACCCCTTCTCCCAAAGTTACGGGGTCATTTTGCCGAGTTCCTTAACGAGAGTTCTTCCGCGCGCCTTAGAATTCTCTTCTCGCCTACCTGTGTCGGTTTGCGGTACGGGCACCTTCACCTGGCTAGAGGCTTTTCTTGGCAGCATGAAATCAAGACCTTCGGTACTGTCATTTTCCCTCCCCGTCACAGCCCAGCCTTACGGTCAGCGGATTTGCCTACTGACCAGCCTCACTGCTTGGACGAGCATCCATCAGCTCGCGTCCCTATCCTTCTGCGTCCCCCCATTGCTCATAACGGCTACGGTGGTACAGGAATTTCAACCTGTTGTCCTTCGACTACGCCTTTCGGCCTCGCCTTAGGTCCCGACTTACCCTGGGCGGACGAGCCTTCCCCAGGAACCCTTAGGCTTTCGGCGGACTGGATTCTCACCAGTCTTTTCGTTACTCATACCGGCATTCTCACTTGTGTACAGTCCAGCAGTCCTTCCGGTCTGCCTTCAACCCGGTACACAACGCTCCCCTACCACTACCTTACGGTAATCCATAGCTTCGGCGGTACGTTTAGCCCCGTTACATTTTCGGCGCAGAGTCACTCGACCAGTGAGCTATTACGCACTCTTTAAATGATGGCTGCTTCTAAGCCAACATCCTGGTTGTCTGGGCAACTCCACATCCTTTCCCACTTAACGTACACTTAGGGGCCTTAGCTGATGGTCTGGGCTGTTTCCCTCTTGACAACGGACCTTAGCACCCATTGTCTGACTCCCGGATAATAAGTCCATGGCATTCGGAGTTTGACTGAGCTTGGTAACCCTTGGCGGGCCCCGCACCCAATCAGTGCTCTACCTCCACGACTCTTCCTCCGAGGCTAGCCCTAAAGCTATTTCGGGGAGAACCAGCTATCTCCGAGTTCGATTGGAATTTCTCCGCTACCCCCACCTCATCCCCGAATTTTTCAACATTCGTGGGTTCGGGCCTCCAGTGCGTGTTACCGCACCTTCACCCTGGACAGGGGTAGATCACACGGTTTCGGGTCTACGCCTACGTACTCATTCGCCCTATTCAGACTCGCTTTCGCTGCGGCTGCGGCTTTTCACCTTAACCTTGCACGTAAACGTAACTCGCCGGTTCATTCTACAAAAGGCACGCCATCACTCATATAACGAGCTCTGACTTCTTGTAAGCACACGGTTTCAGGTTCTGTTTCACTCCCCTTCCGGGGTGCTTTTCACCTTTCCCTCACGGTACTGCTTCACTATCGGTCGCCAGGGAGTATTTAGCCTTAGCAGATGGTCCTGCCGGATTCCCACGGGGTTTCACGTGTCCCGCGGTACTCGGGATCCGTCTCGGAGGGCATTTACTTTCGAGTACAGGGCTATTACCTTCTACGGCGGGCCTTTCCAGACCTCTTCGTCTAATAAACTGCCTTTCTGACTCCATATGAGACGTCCCACAACCCCGGAGAGCAAGCTCTCCGGTTTAGGCTCTTCCGCGTTCGCTCGCCGCTACTGACGGAATCACTATTGTTTTCTCTTCCTGAGGGTACTTAGATGTTTCAGTTCCCCTCGTATGCCTCTTCACACCCTATGGATTCAGGTATGAGTGACTGCCTATTACAGCAGCCGGGTTTCCCCATTCGGACATCCCCGGATCGATGCTTGCTTACAGCTCCCCGAGGCAATTTCGTCGTTCGCCACGTCCTTCGTCGGCTCCTGGCGCCTAGGCATCCTCCGTGTGCTCTTACTAGCTTAACCTAGTATGCTCATTGCTGAGCTTTATCAACTATAAGGATGATTCTAAGCTTTACTTTCGCGATTCAGTTTTCAAGGTACAAAATCAAGAAATGATGATTATGGTGGAGCCAAGGAGGATCGAACTCCTGACCTCCTGCTTGCAAGGCAGGCGCTCTCCCAGCTGAGCTATGGCCCCATACGGGATATGAAA
>CALYLO010000007.1:152500-230000 GCA_944800085.1 Paenibacillus melissococcoides
CAGATTAAGTGCATGCAGTTCATTCCGTTTTGCTTTTTTGATGAGCATCGCCACTCGCTTCTCGGCAGCTTCAAGCGTAAAGATCGCATAGTCGACCTCGTCTTCGCCAACCGCATACTGGAATCGACAATGGGCCCGTTCCCATTCCCGAAGCGCCTGTCTAATGTCATCCATCAACTGCTCATGTTCGATTGCCTCCGCCTCTTCCTGCTTTTGGACCCCGGAGAACCAACGCTTGATCGTCAGCCATCGCATGTTCCGTCCCTCCCCACTCCTTGGTATAACTATGGTTATGGGAATCGGGACAAGACTAGAACCGAAAATGCTGACAAAAAGCCCCTGGCTGAATGCCAGGGGCCGAGATCGCTCATGCTATATTATGCGCCGCCATTCCTGTTCAACGCATATTTCTATTGAATTTCCCGCCGTCCCTCCAGCGCTTTGGACAGCGTCACTTCATCGGCATACTCCAGGTCGCCGCCCACCGGCAAGCCGTGGGCAATGCGCGTCACTCGGATACCGAAGGGCTTCACCAGACGAGATATGTACATCGCCGTCGCCTCCCCTTCGATATTCGGATTCGTGGCCAAGATCAATTCCTTCACCCGCTCATCGCTTAACCGCTTCAGCAATTCGGCAAGACGGATGTCCTCCGGCCCAATCCCCTCCATCGGAGAGATTGCGCCCTGCAGCACATGATAATACCCCTCGAACTCCTTGGTCCGTTCCATGGCCACCAGATCCTTCGTCTCCTGCACGACGCAGATGACGGAAGGATCCCGGGTCTTGTCTTGACAGATTCGGCACGGATCCGAATCGGTTATATTGCAGCATACCGAGCAATATTGCAGATTGCGCTTCACGTTGACCAATGCTTTGGCGAAATCGATGACATCATCTTCAGGCATGCGGATCACGTGGAACGCAAGGCGGGCAGCCGTCTTGGGCCCGATGCCCGGCAAGCGGGAAAATGCCTCGATCAACTTCGCGATCGGTTCTGGATAATACAAGGCTGCCTCTCCTTTTCAATGGCATAGGATGCGGACGCCGGTTCTCGCGAACCGGCTATCCGCGCGGCAGACTCCGCAAGATCGAAATCTCCGCTCTATCGGGCATGTTCAAAAAGGCCGGTTTTCAGCACCGCAAAGACGGCAAGAAGCCAAAGCCGACTTTTGAACTCCTCTACAATAATAGAAGGGCATATACCGAATGGTATATGCCGATCATGTCGCCTTATTAGAACAAGCCTGGAATTTTCATGCCGCCTGTAAATTTGGCCATATCGTCATTCGCCATATCTTCTGCTTTGGTCAGCGCATCATTGACAGCGGTAATTACGAGATCTTGAAGCATTTCGATATCTTCCGGATCAACGACTTCAGGCTTAATCGCAATGCTGAGCACTTTTTTGTGGCCGTTCACTTCAACAGTGACTGCGCCGCCGCCGGAAGTCCCCGTCGTCTTCTTGTCAGCCAGTTGCTCCTGGGCCTTCAGCATTTGCTCTTGCATTCTCTTGACCTGTTTCATCATTTGATTCATATTGTTCATCGCTGTAATTTCTCCTTTTTCACATAGAATAATATAATTACTCTTTTATGACAACGAGGTCTTCCCCGAACATGTGGAGTGCCTCGTCAATCCAAGGTTCTTGCGCCGATTCCGCTTCGGAACCTTCCGGTTCCAGCCGGAACGCCGGCTCTTCCTTCTCTCCGGCAGACCGCTCCGCCGTCTCTTCCCAATCCTTCAGCATCATCGTATCGAGCTGATACGGCTTGCCGAACACTTCGGACAGGACACGCTCAATCACCTGCTTGTTGTTGGGCTTCTCGGTCGTATCCCGGTGAATCGTATTTTTGAAGGCGACCAGCACCCGATCTTCCAGTGCCGATACCGGCTCTCCATTGACAAGCCAAGCGTGAATCGTGACGCCGGCTTCCTTCACCCGCTGCAGCACCTGCCCCCAGTTGGAGCGGATGCGGTTCGAGTCGGAGGAATCCTTCAAGGCGGTATACCGTTCGAAATGAGGCGGCTGTTTCGCCATCCGCGACACCCGGGCAGGAGCTCTGGTAGCGGCCGGGGCCCGTTCGGGTTGTCCCCCGTCTGAACGCCCGTCCGGTATTCTCGCCTTCGCCAATTCATTCAGCTTCGCTTCTAATGACGCAACTTGACGCTGCAATTGTTGCACGATGGAAGAAGATCCCACCGCATCGGAGCGATCGGCCTGCCGTTCAGCCGCCTCCGGTTGGCTTGTCAGCGCCCCCGGTTGATTCTGCACGGCTAACTGCAGCAAGGCTACCTCGAATAACGTTTGCGGTTGCACCGCATATTTCATGTCCGTCTGATACCGGTTCAAGGTATCGATAATCCGGAACAAGCTCGCCGCTTCAAAAGCATCGGCCAGCTCCCGGAACGCTTCCACACGAGTCAGACGATCGGTCAGCCCTTCTCCATCCGGCACCATCTTGAGCATCAACAGATCGCGGAAAAAGTAGAGCAGGCTCTCCATGCACTTGTCTGCGCTCTTCCCTTCCTGCATCATCGACTCCACCGTGGTTAGCACGGATCCTACATCCCCGGCTTGAACGGCGCGGGCGATGTCCGCGAACTGTTCCTCCGGTATCCCGCCGGTAATGTCCAGCACTTGCCGGTAGTCAAGACGGCCGTCGGTGAAGGATGCAGCCTGATCAAGGAGGCTGATCGCATCGCGCATGCCGCCGTCCGACAGCTTCGCGATATAGACCAGACTGTCCCGGTCTGCCTCAATTCCCTCATCCCTGCACACTTGCTCCAGACGGGCCACCTGTTCCTCCAGCGTCACTCTCCGGAAATCAAACCGCTGGCACCGGGAGACGATGGTCGCCGGCAGGCGATGAGGTTCCGTCGTGGCCAGAATGAACATGACATGAGCGGGAGGCTCCTCCAGCGTCTTGAGCAGCGCGTTAAAGGCCTCCGTCGTCAGCATGTGAACCTCATCAATGATATACACTTTGTGGCGGACTTCGGAAGGCGCGTATTTGACCTTTTCCCGAAGATCGCGGATTTCTTCCACGCCCCGGTTGGATGCGGCGTCGATCTCGACGACATCCATGACCGCACCGGCGGTGATGCGCCGGCAGGCTTCGCATTCATTGCAGGGCTCCGGACCCGGCCCCTGTTCGCAGTTGACCGCTTTGGCCATGATCTTCGCAGCGGTGGTCTTGCCGGTACCCCGGGGACCGCTGAAAAGGTAGGCATGCGAAAATCGCCGCTCACGCAGCGAGTTTTGCAATGTCTGAATAATATGCTGTTGTCCAACCATGTCACCGAATGACTGTGGCCGCCAAGCGCGATACAATGCAATATGTCCCATGCTGTAACCTCGAGAGCGTTTTTCTTATTATACTATATCACAAATTGTAAAAAAACAGCCATTCCCTCTCTTTGGCAATCAGGAAAACGGCTGTTCATGACTCCTATGATGTTCGAAAATGCGGCGATTTATGGCGCCGGGAATGGGAAATAAAGGGTGAAGGTCGTGCCGTAGCCTTTGGTCGAAACCCGTATCGAGCCGCCCAAATCATGAATAATCCGCTGGCAGACCGATAATCCTAGACCTGTGCCGTTCGCCTTGGTCGTGAAGAACGGATCGAAAATTTTGTCGATAATGTAGCAAGGAATGCCCGGACCCGAATCCTGAATGTCGATCAGGACCCGCTTGCTCTCGTCATCCCGTCTTGCCGTCACGTTCAACACGCCGCCTTCACTCATCGCTTCGATGCCGTTTTTGGCAATATTAATGAACACCTGCTTGAGCAGCTCGCGGTCGCCGATGACCAAAGGCAGCGGCTCGTCCGCCTTGTAATTGACCTGAACCGCATGAAGAACCGCCTCATTCTGAATGATAGGCAGAATCTCGCCCAGCACCTGGTGGAGATTCACCCGCTCTATCGTCAGATGCTTCGGCTTGCTCAGCAGCAAAAACTCGCCGACCAATTCGTTGATCCGGTTAATCTCGGTCAGCATAATATCGGTGTAATGCACTTCCTTGATCATGCCATGCTCGTCGAGCTTCTTCTTGAACATTTGCAGGAAGCCCTTGATCGAGGTTAGCGGGTTCCGTATCTCATGAGCCGTTCCGGCCGCGATCTGGCCGATCATGGCCAGTCTGTCGCTGCGCTGCACTTGCTCTTCGAGCGATCGCAGATTGGACACATCCTTGAGCAGCACGTAAGCGCCAACAATCTGAGCCTGCTCATCCCGGTGTACGTTCGAGTCCATCAGCAGTTCATAGCGATCCGAACCGTTGGTCCAGGAGACAGCATGGTTATGGGTGACGACACCTTCCAGAAGCGACCGCTGCACAAGATGGTACTCCGTCGGCATCTCGCCGAACAGGTCATTGACCCGGCGATGCAGCACTTCGGGCTTGGTCCACCCGAGGATCCGGCACGCCATGTCGCTAATATCCACCAGGCGGAACTGGACATCGAGGAGCAGGATGCCCAGATTGACGTCCTGCAAAAAAGCACCCGCAAACTGCTGCAGCAAATTCAGCTTTCCTTGCTCCTGATCCTGGCCCTCTGTCGATCCGGCAGAGGAGAGGGTACACGCTTGCTGAGAACCAAGAGGCTGATTCAATTCCGTCATAGGCTCACCTCATCGTATTTTTCGCCCATCTCTACCGCTCCCTCTTGATGCTGGGAGATATGTATAGTATTCCGTAAACGCAAAAAAAATCCTGCCTTCTTACTTTAATATTTGAGCATATCTTCATAAGTAGAGAACAAAAAACACCGATTCGCTCGGTGTTGGACATTCGATATTGGAACCGTGCACCTGTTATTGATAATTGTGATCCGAGCGGCACCCTCGTCTTACAGCTCAGGCCAGGCTTCCCTCCGGCACATGAAAAACCCTACTTATGGCTGCTTCCTTCCGGACCTGACCAGATTCATAGGTATTCATTGCGAAGGACCCAGCCGTCAACACCAAAGACGAATACCAAGCCTCACATCAACAAAACCTCTAACAGGAATTCAACCTCGCTATAGCGGATTGCGAGTTACAGGGCACCGCTACCTCCCCGTCTAGCACGGCATAACTTAGTATAGACGATCTGTGCCGAAAGTGCAACCAAAGTCAATTGTTTACAGCTTCCCGGTCCTCCGCCGCTTCCTTCTCCGCCTTGGCTTCGGCCTCTCGTAAGCCCCATAACAGCAGCGTGCCCGAGGCGCTAATGAAGCCGCACAGCCCATATGCGCCTATATGCGTGTTGTCCAGCGGATACAAGCGAAGGAAGGCGCAGGTGACCAGCACCATCCACGCTGTCCCGAATCAATCCAGAACGGGCTGAAGCTCAGTCTGCGGCCGATGAACAGCAAATGGAGATAACCGAAGCCAATCATGATGCTGTATGCGACAAGCAGGCTCAGCCATGCCAGGGCCGGATTCGCCTCCGTCTGCTCCGGCCAGCCCCATGCCGGAAATGCCCCCTTGGCCAGGACAAGCATTCCATAGATGACGCCCCACACGACCAGCGCTCCCGCCATGGACAGCAGGCTTTCGGCTGCGAGGCGGGAGAACTTCCCCTCATGCGGCGGATGGCTGCCCCGTTCCGCCTGTATCCAGGCTTGGTAGCGCCGCTTCCCCCACACCTCTACGGCGGCGGCCAGCAGCAGCATCGCTCCGGCCGCAAGAAGCAGCGCGGGGGACAGGTCGCCCCGCAAGAGCCGGATGAGATATCCGAAGCCGAAGCCGAACAGTTTCTCGGCCATGATGTCACTCCTGCCCCGGAGCGGAGAGATCGGCCTCAAAGTCAAGATTGACCGGGGCGGCAGGCAGGGACTGCCCGATCTCCGGCAGCATATCGGTAACCGGGACGGTCTCGTCGACCTCCTCGAAGCGCAGGCCGTCTATCCAGATCTGTCCCGGTCCGCTAAGCAGCGCCCCGAAGGCAATCGACTCCGCCTGCTCGGGCACATCCAGCACGATCGTATACAGCGCCCATTCGGTCGTGCCCTGTATCGGACGGGCCGTCATATTGTCGAAGGCAAGCACCTTCTCCTCCGGCCCGTCCACGCGCATCCACATCCCTGCATACTGCTTTACCCGCTCCGATTTCATAAATCCATTGAGCCGGATTCTTCGTCCTCTATATTGTCCGGCATCGAACATCTGCATCAGCGTCCCGAAGCCGTCCGGCTTGGCCGACGCATCTCCCCGCAGCGTCCCGGACGCCTTGCCCCGGTGCACCTGAACCCGATCGATGCCTGCCGTGTATTCATGCGGATAGAGCCCGGTTATGAGCCATCCTTGGGGCGCGGTCTGCGGAGCCCGCAGCGGGTTGGACGGCTGCGCCACGTCATCAAATACATCACTCACCATCAATCCCTCCTCCGTTCGATGAAATATCCGGAAGCCGCTCCGGTATTGGTGGGGCGTCATGCCGTAGGCGCGCTTGAACGCGCGCGTGAAGGAGTCCTGCCCGGCGAAGCGGTATTCCAGCGCGATGTCCAGAATCCGCTTGTTCGTCCGGAGCAGATCGGCCGCGGCCCTGGCGAGACGCCGCTCCCGCAAGTAGGAAGCCGCGCTGTACCCCAACTGCCTCTGGAATACCCGATGCAGATGAAAGCGGGACACTGCCGTGTGGCGGGCTACATCATCAAAGTTCACGTCATCGGTCAGATGCCGTTCAATATAAGCCACCGCCTGGCGTATCCACCGCTCATGCTCCCTTCCTCCCATTCGAACACGCTCCTTCCTGACATCCCGGCTTTCCTCTCTAGCATACCCGGCCGAATCGGATGCGGTTTTGACATTTTGTGCTCGACGTCGCGTCCGCATAAAAAAATAAACCCCCTCGCTGTCACCAGCAAGAGAGTCTATATTTAACGTATTACATGCCATATTTCTTCTTAAATCTATCCACACGACCGCCCGCATCGACAAACTTCTGTTTGCCTGTGAAGAACGGATGGCAAGCCGAGCACACCTCTACTTTCAGGTTTTCCTTAACCGAACCTGTTTCGAACGTATTACCGCATGCGCAAGTTACCGTTGTAATGTGGTATTTTGGTTGAATCGCTTCTTTCATTCGAATTCACCTTCTTTCCGCCCTGAGCCCTTTGCGTTCCCAGAGTTATATAGAACAATAATGAATTATAGCACGGCCCGCCCAACAGCGCAACCAGAAAGTAGCGTATCGGGAAGAGCCGCAGCGTCTGTCGGCTCGTCGAATCTCGCCCCGGCGCTCTCTATTAGCTGACTGAGGTGCTCCGGGTACGGCGCGTCGGCGTCGGCGTGTTGCCGTTGGCATCCAAGGTTGCCAGGAATTCCGTGTTCGTCTTCGTATCACGCAGCTTCTTGAGGAACTGATCGATGAATTCTGGCGTTTCGTTCATATTTTTCCGAATCATCCACAGCTTGTCGAGCTCTTCCTTCGATAGCAGCATCTCCTCGCGGCGCGTGCCGGAGCGTCGGATATCGATGGCCGGGAAAATGCGCCGTTCCGCCAATTTGCGATCCAGGTGCAGCTCCATGTTGCCTGTGCCTTTGAATTCCTCGTAGATGATATCATCCATGCGCGACCCGGTCTCGACCAGCGCCGTCGCCAGAATGGTCAGGCTGCCGCCTTCCTCGATATTGCGCGCCGAACCGAAGAAGCGCTTCGGACGATGGAAGGAAGCCGGATCGATACCGCCCGACAGCGTTCGGCCCGATGGCGGAATAACCAGGTTATAGGCCCGTGCCAGCCGGGTGATGCTGTCCAGCAGGATAACGACGTCCTTCTTGTGCTCCACAAGGCGAAGCGCACGCTCAAGCACCAGCTCGGCGACCTTGATATGATTTTCTGGCACTTCATCGAATGTGGATGCCACGACTTCGCCCTTGACGGAACGCTGCATGTCGGTGACCTCTTCCGGGCGCTCGTCGATCAGAAGCACGAACAGCTCAATTTCAGGATTGTTCTCCGAGATGCTGTTCGCGATTTCTTTTAAGAGCAGCGTCTTTCCGGCCTTAGGCGGTGCGACGATCAAGCCGCGCTGTCCCAAGCCGACAGGAGCGATCAAATCCATAATCCGTGTTGAAATGCGGGATGGGGAAGTTTCGAGCACCAGCTTCTTCTGCGGGTAAAGAGGAGTTAATGCAGGAAAGTGCAGCCGTTGCGCGGCATCTTCAGGATTTTCGCCATTCACGGCATTAATCTGCAGCAGCCCGAAATAACGCTCGTTCTCTTTCGGAGGGCGGCACTTGCCGGAAACGACATCCCCCGTTCTCAGATCGAATCTACGAATTTGCGACTGCGAGATATAAATATCTTCCGCGCTGGGCAAATAGTTAATCGGCCGGAGGAAGCCGAAGCCTTCCGGCAAAATGTCAAGAACGCCCTCCATGAACATATAGCCGCCCTGCTCCGCTTGCGCGCGCAAAATCGCGAAAATCAATTCTTTTTTCTTCAATTGACCATAGCCCGGAATCTGGAACTCCTTCGCCAGCTTGTACAATTCGGTCAATTTCTTCGTTTCCAAATCGGAAATTTGTAAATCCATGAATACAACTCCTATTCTGTTATGAAATGCGGACAATGTCGTATCAATAAGTCCATTTCCCTTATTCAGCACGGGAATACAGCAGTTGCTCTTTTATCTATGTCATTGTATTGATGGGCTGTTTCACCGGAAAGAAATCGTGGACGGAATGAAGATGAGAAGATGGTGAGCCAGAGGCAGCCAATTCTTCGTCATAGGTTGATATATCGTAGAAATAGAAATCTTGTCTCTGTATGGATTGTGCCCATATCAATCTATTATTAACCTATCTTTACCCCAACAGAATCGATTTATTCCACCTGACGCCATACATCGGCGCCAAGATTGCGCAAATTGGACACGAGATGATCATACCCGCGGTCGATAAATTCGACTCCTGAAATCTCCGTGACATCGGTATCTACCGTCAAGCCGGCAATTACGAGCGCAGCGCCGGCACGCAGATCGGATGCTCTCACCTTCGCCGCATTCAGCCTTTTGCCCTCGATGACGGCGGTTCGCCCTTCGACCCGAATTTTGGCCCCCATGCGAGCCAGCTCCGGGACATGCTTGAACCGGCTGCTGTACACGAGATCCGTCAGCATGCTCACCCCTTTGGCTTGCGTCAGCAAGCTGGTCATCGGGGATTGGAGATCCGTCGGGAATCCGGGATATACAAGCGCCTTCACATCGATGCTGTTATATTCGGGCTGTCCGATAACGCGAAGCGATTCATCGCCCTCGATGACGCGCACGCCCATTTCTTCCAGCTTCGCCGTAAGGGCTTCCAGATGTTTAGGGATAACGTTGTCAATCAGAATATCGCCGCAAGTGGCCGCAGCCGCAATCATATACGTTCCCGCCTGAATGCGGTCCGGAATAATCGAGTGCGTGCAGCCGCGCAGGCTGTCCACGCCTTCAATGCGGATCGTCTCCGTGCCCGCTCCCTTGATGCGGGCGCCCATCGCATTAAGCAGTGTGGCAACATCTATAATTTCAGGCTCTTTGGCCGCATTTTCAATAATCGTAGTGCCCTTGGCGCGCGAGGCCGCAAGCATAATATTAATGGTCGCCCCTACACTGACGACATCCAAATAGATCTTGGCGCCGCGAAGTTCCCGCGCGTAAATATGGACGGAGCCGTGATCGTTCGTCACCGTCGCGCCTAAAGCTTCAAAACCTTTGATATGCTGATCGATCGGGCGAGGCTCGAAATTGCAGCCGCCCGGCATGCCGATGGTCGCTTCGCCGAACCGGCCCAGAAGCGCGCCCATCAAATAGTAGGAGGCCCGCAGTTTTTTGACGGGTCCATTGTGCATCGGTACCGAAATCATCCGCGACGGATCGATGCGCAGACAGGAACCCTCCCAGCTAACCTGTCCGCCAAGCTCCATCAAGATCTCCATATAAGTGGCGACATCGCTCAGTTCGGGCAAATTATCCAGTACGACTTCCGTCTCCGCAAGGATTGCTGCAGGAATAAGCGCAACCGCGCTATTTTTGGCACCGCTGATCTGAACAGAGCCTCGAAGCGGCCGACCGCCGCTAATCATTAACTTCTCCATGTCAAGCCAGTTCCTCCCATGCGTTGCTGACACCCCCGATAGCCGGCGACATCCGGACTGTATCGGCTCCCCATAAAGCAAAAAGGGAAGAACACCGGCGAACCGGTGCTATTCCCGCATTCGTAAACGTAGTATTAACTATGGAATTGCGCTTGTTACGCTTGGTTGTTGCTGCCGAACAAGCGAATTTTGGCGCGAACGACTTCCACCATCGCTTTACGAGCCGGAGTCAAATATTTACGAGGGTCGATCATATCGGCATCCTTCGCCAATGCTTCGCGAATCGCCGCCGTACAAGCGACTTGGTTCTCGGTGTTCACGTTGATTTTGCCGGCGCCTGCCGCGATTGCCTTGCGGATGGATTCGTCAGGCACCCCGGAACCGCCATGAAGCACGACTGGCACAGGAATTTTGGAAGCTACCGCTTCAATGATATCATAGTGAAGTTTTGGCTCGCCTTTGTACATGCCGTGGGCCGTGCCTACCGCAATCGCCAGCGCGTCTACGCCCGTTTCTTCGTAGAAACGAATCGCTTCTTCCGGCTTCGCCAGTTGTGCGGATGCTTCATCCACTTCCAGGTCGTCTTCGACCCCGCCGATAGTTCCCAATTCGCCCTCGACGGATACGCCCATCGCATGAGCCGCTTTAACGACTTCCTTGGTCAAGCGAATGTTGTCTTCATATGCATGATGGGATCCGTCGAACATGACGGAAGAGAATCCTGCACGGATACAAGCCATAGCGACTTCAAATGTGCTGCCGTGGTCAAGATGCAAAGCGATTGGCAAGCCGGATTTCTTCGCAGCCGCTTCCGCCATGGCAACCGTATATTCCATTCCCATGTAACGCAATGCCCCTTCGGATACACCGAAGATGATTGGCGCATTCTCTTCCATGGCTGCTTCCGTAATCGCTTGAGTGAATTCTAGGTTGTTAATGTTGAATTGGCCCACCGCAAATTTGCCCGCTTTTGCTTTTGGCAGGAATTCGTTCATCGAAACTAATGGCATGGTCTCCATCCTCCTAAGAAGTTGTCTTTGTCTGTATTTCTGTAGTTAGCCGACATCCAGTACGGAGTTATTATATCACATTTGACCGTAAAAAAGTAAACAACCTCTTGACAAACCCTGCCGCTTCCAAGCCGCCATTAGACCGCCATTTCCGCGCTTCGCCATTCATCCGTGCCCGCCCAAAACAAAGAAGCCGGGTGTCAGCGCCCAGCATCGTTCAAACCTATGTCATTGCCTTGCGTAACGGGTCATGTCGTCATATTCGCCGGGTTCGACGCCGAATGGTCCTGTTGCAGCGTCATGTTCACCGCCACTCTCATCTCATCAATGTCGAACGGCTTCGTAAAATGCATGATCGCGCCAAGATCGGTCGCTTCCTTGATCATGTCCAGCTCTCCGTAGGCTGTCATCATAATGACTTTCATCTGCGGCTCCATCTTCTTAATCTGCTTCAAAATTTCCAAGCCGTCCATGCCCGGAATCTTCATGTCCAGCAAGACAATATCCGGAGATTCCTCACGCACGATGTTCAATGCAACCTTCCCGTTGGAAGCTTGGTAGGTCGAGTATCCTTCGCTGCTGAATACTTCCATCAGAAGAACCCGAATACCGTTTTGATCATCGACTATCAATACTTTCTTCTTCTCCAACTGGTACCCCTCCCATCGTGTAACACGAGCGAGTGCATCCGCTAAGACAGGCGTCGCCTCGTATGAACATGCTTTTTTTTCCAAAGCAAGAATAATGGTACTTATTCGCCTTGATATATTAAAATCCTGCTTGAAATACGGAAAAACATGAACTTCCCCTTACGAAGTGCAAAAAATAGGCAGAAATCCCCATAATGGGAATTTCCGCCTGGATCATTATCCGCGGTGCGCCACGGCCGCCCGGACAAACTCCCGGAATAGCGGCTGCGGGCGATTCGGACGGGAGGTGAATTCCGGATGGAATTGCACCGCCAGGAACCAAGGATGATCGGCCAGTTCCACGATCTCGACCAGCCGCCCGTCCGGAGACGTGCCGCTGAACTTCAGACCGGCGCGCTCCATCGCTTCGCGGTATTCATTGTTGAATTCATAACGGTGACGATGGCGCTCATACACCAGCTCGTCCTGATAGCTTGCCATCGCAAGCGAACCTTCCTGAAGCTTGCACGGATACAATCCCAGACGCATCGTTCCGCCCAGATCCTCGATATCCTTCTGTTCAGGCAGCAGGTCGATGACCGGGTAATCGGTCGACGGATTGATCTCCGAGCTGTTCGCTCCTGTCATGCCCAGCACGGAACGGGCATATTCGATAACCGCCACCTGCATGCCGAGGCAAATCCCGAAGAACGGAATCTTCTGCTCGCGGGCATAGCGGATCGCCGATACTTTGCCTTCAATGCCGCGGTCTCCGAAGCCGCCCGGCACCAGAATGCCGTGCACGCCCTCAAGGCTCTCCCGCGCGTTGTCGTCCGTAATCTCCTCCGCGTTCACCCAGCGGATGTTCACTTCCGTATTCGCATCGAACCCTGCGTGCGCCAATGCTTCGACGACAGACAGGTACGCATCGTGCAGAGCCACATATTTACCCACGATCGCAATCTCGACTTGCCCCTGGAGCTGCTTCACGCGATCGACGAGCTTGATCCACTCGGTCATATCCGGCTGCTTCGTCTCCAGCTTCAAATGATTGACGACAATGTCATCCATGCCTTGATCGCGAAGCATCAGCGGCACTTCGTACAAAGTGGAGGCGTCGCGGCATTCCACGACGGCATTGGCATCAATATCGCAGAAGAGCGCGATCTTGCGCTTCAAGTCCTCGGACAAGGCGTGCTCTGTCCGGCATACGAGCATGTTCGGCTGAATCCCGATGCTCCGGAGCTCCTTCACGCTGTGCTGTGTCGGCTTCGTCTTCACTTCGCCGGCAGCCTTGATGTATGGAATCAGAGTGACATGGATGTACATGACGTTGTCGCGGCCGACATCGCTCTTAATCTGGCGGATGGCTTCCAGGAACGGAAGGCTCTCAATGTCGCCGACGGTGCCGCCGATCTCGGTGATGACCACGTCGGAACCGGCTTCCTTGCCGGCGCGGAAGACGCGCTCCTTGATCTCATTCGTAATATGCGGAATCACTTGAACGGTGCCGCCCAGATATTCACCGCGGCGTTCTTTGGAGATGACCGATGAATAAACCTTGCCGGTCGTAACATTGCTGTTCTTCGACAGGTTGATGTCGATGAAGCGCTCGTAGTGTCCAAGATCGAGGTCGGTCTCTGCTCCGTCATCGGTAACGAACACTTCGCCGTGCTGATACGGGCTCATCGTACCCGGATCTACGTTAATATAGGGGTCGAACTTTTGAATCGTAACCTTCAGCCCCCGATTCTTCAGCAATCTTCCCAGGGACGCTGCAGTGATCCCTTTGCCTAGAGAAGATACAACGCCGCCCGTCACAAAAATATACTTTGCCACTGGTGAAACCCTCCTATGATCAAATGCATACAAGACATGTTCTCGGGAGGCTTTGACTCTTGAGTCAGGGTTCGAAGAAATCACATGCTGCCTGATGTTATCGTAACCCATTTGCACGAGAAAAATTGATGAAAAAATGTCAATAAAAAAATAAAAAAGTGACTCCCGTAGTGTCACGGGGCACTTTCATCTTTTAGCGTCAATCAACCTATTCAATTACAAACAAATCAAAAGCCCATATGCTAGTTTACTCTGTAGGACATGCCGTGTCAAGGGAACGTTTGCGGATTTTCCAGCCAATTGATCGCGGCCTCGCCACGATCCAGATTCGCCCAGCACAAGGAGGGGATTTCCGCCGCTTCCAGGCGGCAGCGGCCCGGCTCCGGCATGCGGGACAAGGAGCATACAAGCCCAGAGCAGAGGGGAGGATCCAGATAAAAAACCGTTTGCTTATCCCCCCGCCGAAGCGCCTCGAAGGAGATCGCCCGGGAAACATAAGCAAACGGTCCGTCACAGCCGCTGGCTCGGATTCCGATTACCGATTGTCATCCTCGTCCATATCCGGCTCTTCTTCCTCGTCAGGATTGTCTTCATCGATCTCTTCATCATCGATAATGACTTCCTCTTCTACCTCCGCATCCTCTTCTTCATCCACATACATGTCTTCATCGTCTTCGCCGTCTTCGTCCACGAAGTCGAAGTCTTCATCATTGTTGTAGCTGTCGTCCTCTTCGACGAACATATCGTCGTCTTCCAGATCATCGTCGTCGTCGTTAATGATGCGAGGACGCTTCGTGCCCATCGACTCTTCCGAGCGATCGACAGGATACCAGCGCTTCAAGCCCCAGAGATTGTTCCCTACGCACGCGAAGCGGCCATCAATGTTGATTTCCGTATATAACTGTGCAATGACATCATTAATTTGCTCTTCGCTAAGTCCGCGAAGCTTCGCAACTTCATTCATCAGATCACGGTAGTAGAAAGGCGTGTTGGCTGCTTTCAAGACGAGGAAAGCAATATCCACCATCGGCATTTCTTGCACTTTGTCGGGATCCAGATTCAATTCCAACGGGGTGCTCATAAGGACACATCCTCTCTCAAAGGTTCAAACGGATAACTACGATCATATCCAGTTTCACACCTAAGTAAAACCGATTTTCCATGAAAAAGCAAGTTTATCCGACGCGGACAAAAAAATGCCACATGTCTGTCTGCTTTCCCTGCCATAGATGGAAAAAAGAAACGCGAAGGGGATCCCTTCGCGTTCGACTGTATCCGCACCACAGACAGGTTTACACCTCGTCTACCGTGTGCAAAGCCCTTCGCCGGCTCTTCTTCATCCTATGTCCGCAGCCGCCTTTTGACACGGAAGAAGGCCTAACTTTCGCAAAAAAGGCAGCTACCCCAGTCCACCCTCCTGCCCTTGGCATACGATACCCCACAAGGAATTGTCGGGAGGGACTCGACATTGGATATGACGGCCTTATTGCACATATTGCTTCAAGAGATGTCCTTCAGCGGACGGCCTGCAGCGAAGCGGTTGATTCGCTTCCATCGGCCGGAGCGGTTCGCCGCACTCAGCGAGGCGCTCCGCACGCTTCGCCGGGATCGGCCCGAGCTCCCGCATATCCGCGAACTTCCGCTCATCCGCGCCTGGAGTTGCCCGGTTCCCGAATCAGTTGCAGAGCTGCTGTCACGGTATCCGAACGAGTTCACGATCGAGGACGACGCGTTGATCGCGATTCAGGCCGCTTCCCACAGGCCGGTCTCCTGGGAGCGGGGGATTCCGTGGGGCGTGCGGCAGATCAAGGCTCCGCAGGCATGGGGAACGACCACAGGCCACCGCGTGCATATCGGCGTGATCGACACCGGCGCCGATTACCGCCACCCCGATCTCCGCCAGTCGCTGATGCGCGGAGTCAACTTCGTTCACCGCGGCATGCCGCCGTATGATGACAACGGTCACGGCACCCATATTGCGGGCACGATAGCTGCGGCCAATCAAATGTACGGCATTATCGGCGTGGCTCCCCGCGCCTTAATCCATCCCGTGAAATCATTTGATGAGAACGGGGCTGCTTATGTGTCTGATATTATCCAAGGCATTGAATGGTGCGTCCGCAACGGGATGCACATCGTCAATATGAGCTTCGGCATGAAATCCCGCAGCAAGTCGCTGCTGCAAGCGGTGACCCAGGCCTATCAATCCGGGGTCACCGTCGTCGCTTCATCCGGGAACGACGCGAAGCGCAAGTCCATCGATTACCCGGCCCGCTATCCCCAGACGATCTCGGTCGGGGCGACCGATCGCATGCGGCGGATTGCGCCGTTCAGCAACCGGGGGCAATTCGTCGATATTTACGCCCCCGGCGAGAAGATCGTGTCCTCCTGGATTAAGGGCAAATATCACGAGATGAGCGGCACCTCGATGGCCACCTCGCATATCAGCGGCGCGATCGCGCTCCTGCTTGCCATGCGGCCGCGCTTGAAGCCGGGCGAGATCAAGGCTTTGCTCCGGCGGACGGCGAACCCGGTCCGCGGCCGCAAGACCCGGAACCTCCAGGCCAAGGCGCCGGGGGAGGTCGACGTGATGCGGCTGCTGAAGGAAGCCGAGCGGCTGTAGCGGTCGCCTAGCAGTATCCCTGGCCGGGCCAGAAGCGGTCAGCCAGGGATGGGATATGCGCATGCAATCGTCCCTCTCCGGAATGACGGGCTGCCGAGCGCCCCGCCCCGATCAGCGCTCCCCGCGAATGGGCCCCCGGAGGGGCTCTTCCCGTTCCGGCGAGGAAGTAACTTCCGAGCCTGTGGAACGTTGGGCCTCCGCTCTGTTGGACACTCAGCTTCTGCTCTGCGGAATGTCGGACCTCTGCTCTGCTGGACACTGGGCTTCTGCTCTGCGGAATGCCGGGCCTCTGCTCTGCTGGACACTGGGCTTCTGCTCTGCGGAATGCCGGGCCTCTGCTCTGCTGGACACTGGGCTTCTGCTCTGCGGAATGCCGGGCCTCTTGCTCTGTTGGACACTGGGCTTCTGCTCTGCGGAATGCCGCAGCGTTTCTCGGAACAGGGTCTCATGGCTCGGATCTCCATACAATGATGCAAAACTGCAGCTTTGTCCCCCGTTGCCGCGTCTTGCAATAGAAAATCCTGCAAATATACAGCAATCACCGGGCATTTCTGCTCAAACTCGAATTCTGCCGGGAAAATGATGTACATTTGCAGGAATGATGCTCAGTCAAGCCCCGAACCGAGGCAGAATCCTGCATTACAGCAGGAATTGGGCGTTCCATCGCGGCCATGACAGGAATGATATTCCCTTGACGACGACCGCATACCGTATTCGTCATTTGATGCACGAGGGAGCTGCCGTTCCTTGATGCTCCTTGATAGTGCCGGGAAGCGGCTGCCCCTCCTGGATTCACGCCCGCACCGCTTCCGGGACAGGCGCCGGCCAGTCCTCCAACGTGTAGGCCATGTCCCAGAACAGATATTCCAACTGGCAGCTGGTCAGAAAATGCTCCTCCAGCCGCTGCTTGCGGGCGACAGGCAAAGACTCCGCCCACTCATCAAGCAGCTGGCGAAGCTGCATCGTGATCCCGCTCTCCCGATCTCCATAAAAATGCATCCAGTCATAGAACGGATGGGATGAATCCGGCTTCACTTCCTCCAGCAGCCTGCGGCCGATTTCGGTATACGTCCAAGGGCAGGGCAGCAATGCCGCCACGATATCCTCCCGCGTTCCTCCGTGAGCGACCGTCAGCATATGGTTGACATAGTGATTGGCCGAAGGGGCCAGGGGGAAGCCTTGCAGTTCTTCGTACGTCACCCCGGCGACATCGCAAAAATTTTGATGCGGATGCGTCTCGCTGTCCAGAATAAACGAGATTTGCTCGTTAAATAGAGCCATCGCGGCGCGGTGGTCGCATTTGGAGATCGCAATCCCGTATACCCGGATAAAAGCGTTCAAGTATTCAAAATCCTGCTTGACATAGTGAATGAGCTGTTCCTTCGCCAACGTTCCTTCCGCAATGCCCCGAACGAACGGATGCGCAAAAATCGCCGCAAAAATCGGATCCGCCGTACGCCGGAGCTCTTCTGTAAAACGGGCCATACTCAGCACCTCCGCCTCATTTTCGATGAAATCCAATCAGGAGGAGCCGGCGCGGCCATACAAAAAAGCCGCCCCGAAATGGAGCGGCTTCGTCAAGTCATCATTAAACTGAGCTTCAACTCGAACCTGTGAAGGCCGTCTCCACTTCCCTACGCCGGTATTAACCGGATCAGGTTCAAAGGGTCCAAGCGTCTCTTGTCTCAGCCGCCTTGCGCGGCTCCCCCAGCGGATTTCGTATAAAGTTCACTGTCACGTCTTACTTTAGCTTCGATTCCCAATTTTGTCAAACTATTCTTCCCGATTCATTGCCCGCAGGCCGAAGCGCCTGCCGGACAAGCGATCCCGAACCGTTCATGTGACGCTAAGCGGTTCGAGATTCGCCCGCGGCCCGTTCCACAGTTCAATCCACTTCTTGATGGCGGATACCATAATGACGATGCCGAGCACCAGCATAATGATGGACAGCGCGGCGTTCAGCACGCTGTACCCGGAAGCGGACGGGTTCAGATAGACGTTCTTGACCATCCAGTAACCGGCATAGTTGACCGTGACGAACAAATACGCGAGCGGAATGAGACAGGTCAGCATGTATCTCCGCTTATCCGCGATGTTCAGAATGACTGTCGCCCCGACAATGAGCCCGATCGATGCCATCAGCTGGTTGGAGACGCCGAAGAGCGCCCAGACGGAGCCGATATCGCCCGAGTAGAGCAAGTATCCCCACATCAGACAGGCCAAAGCGCTGGCGAAGATGGAGCCGGGCACCCAATCGACCTGCTTCAGCGGCTTGTAGATGTCGCCGAAGAAGTCTTGAATGAGATAGCGGGCCACCCGGGTGCCGGCGTCAATCGCCGTCAGAATGAAGACCGCCTCGAACATGATGACGAACTGGAAAAAGTAGGACGATAAGTGGCTGAACCACGGAATTTTGGTGAAAATATACGTCATGCCGACGGCCAAGGTGACGGCTCCGCCGGTCCGCCCTTCGAGATCGAGGCCGATCTGCTGCGCCAGCTCCGGCAGATGCACGGTCGACATTCCGAGCGTCTTGAATACTTCCGGCGCCGCATTAATCGCGAAATAGTCGGCCGGCTGCAGCGCCGCCGCCGCAATAAGCGCCATAATTCCTACCAGGGATTCGACAAGCATCGCGCCGAAGCCGACCACCTTGATGTCGCTCCAGCGGTTAATCATTTTCGGCGTCGTGCCTGAGCCGACGAAGGCATGGAAGCCGGATATGGCTCCGCAGGCGATCGTGATCGAGATGAACGGCCAGACCGGTCCGGCCAGTATCGGGCCGCCTCCGTTCACGAACTCCGTGAAGACCGGGAACGGGATCGCCGGATTGATGATGAAGACGCCGGCGATAAGAGCGATGAAGACGCCGATTTTCATGAAGCTGCTCAAGTAGTCCCGCGGCGCCAGGAGCAGCCAGACGGGCAGGGCCGCCGCGAAGAACGCATAGATCGGCAGCAGGAGGGCCAGCGTCTTCGTATCCAGCGTCAGCCAGTCGCCCAGGACGGTGCCTTGGATGGAGGGCCCGAGGAATACGCCGGCCATGAGCAGAAGGAAGCCGATCCCGGAAGCGAGCTTCAGATTCCCCGTCTTCTTGTAGAACAAGCCGACGCCCATCGCGATCGGAATCGTAATCCCGACGGCGAAGGTGCCCCATGGGTTATGCTCCAATGCGTGGAGCACGACCATCGAGAGTCCGGCCATCGTAATCGTAATGATGAAGAGCATCGCCAGGCCGGTGCAGAAGCCGGCTACCGGGCCGAGCTCGTCCTTCGCGACCTCGGAGAGCGACTTGCCCTGCTTGCGCATCGAGGCGAACAAGACGACGGCATCATGCACCGCGCCGCCGATGACCGCGCCGATAAGCAGCCACAGCAGGCCGGGCAAGTAGCCGAACTGCGCCGCCAGTATCGGGCCGACGAGCGGCCCGGCCGCCGCGATCGCGGCGAAATGGTGGCCGAAGGTGACCCACTTGTTGGTAGGGACATAATCTTTGCCGTCATTCAGTTCATGGGCCGGGGTCGGCTTGGAATCGTCCAGCTTCAGCACTTTGGCCGCCATGAACGTTCCGTACAGCCGGTACGCGATCATCAGGATGCATATCGATCCGATTACAATCATTACCGCATTCATGTGTACCACTCCCTGCAATCGTTTTGGAGTCATCATACAATATGAAAGCTTCCCTGCTTCGTTTTCATGACAGAATGCGATAGAGGCCGATTCAACTGCAAAAAGGCCCCTTCGAAATGCAAGCGGTTACACCCCTCGCCCGGACGCCCTCATCGCCATTGCGATCGGGAGAGCCCGATCCGGATTCGGCCGAATCAGGCTTCATGACATCCCGAGCAGCTGCTTCAATTCCTTCATATAGGTGCGGCTGACCGGAATGCGGGATCCGTCCTGCATCCGAAGATGGCAGGTCGAATGGAACCACGGCTGAATCTCCACGATGCGATCCAGATGAACGAGGAACGCCCGGTGGACGCGGAGGATGGAAGGATGATTCAGCTTCCGCTCCAGTTGGGTCAGCGATTCGCCGACCTTGTATTTCCGCTCCGTCGTCGCGATGACCGTCTTCCCCTCTTCGAACCCGAGGTAGACGATATCGTTGACATGCAGCACGATAATCCGCTCGTCAACCGTGATGGCCAGACGCTCCTGCCGCTCCCGCTCCGCCATCCCGCCCCGGGCGGCGGGCGATGCCGAAGCCGAATAGGACTCCCGCTCGTGAAGGCGAAGCAGCTTGCGGATCGTCTGCTGCACCCGCTGCTCGTCGAACGGCTTCAATATATAGTCGGCGGCGTTCAGCTCGAACGCCTTCAACGCAAATTCATCATATGCGGTGGCGAACACGACATCAGGCGGCGTGTCCAGCTCCCGCAGCCGGCCGGCGATATCGAGCCCGCTCTCTTCCTGCAGCTCAATATCGAGGAAGACCACATCCGGCTGCGCCGCAGCGACTCCCGCCAAGGCGTCCTCCACCGCGTCCGCTTCGCCAACGACCTCCACCTGCCTCGTCCTTCTCAGCAAATAAATCAGCTCATCTCTTGCCAACGGCTCGTCATCGACGACAAAGGCCTTCAGCATGACGCTTCCCTCCATTCATGGAACTGAATCGGCACGGCGATCATCACGGTCGTCCCCTGTCCGGGCTCGCTGTCTATCCGGAAGGAGGCCTGCTTCCCGTATATCTCGGCCATTCGCTGCCGGATGTTGTACAGCGCCGTTCCGGTGCCCTCCGCCGAATCGACGGCCTGCTTGCCAAGCGCCCCCTGGATGTCCTTCGCTATCCCTTGGCCGTTGTCCCGGGTCAGCAGAATCATCCGATCGCCTTCCCGGTACGCTTGCAGGGTCACGCTCCCGCAGGGCAGAGCCGCGCCGCGGGGGAAAGCATGGCGCACCGCGTTCTCGACGAGAGGCTGGAGCGTGAACGGTGGCACGAGGACATCCTCCAGCTCCGGATCGATATCGGTCGAGACGGTATACTTGTCCGGGAAGCGCGCCTGCTCCAGGGATAAATACGCTTCCACATGCTCCAGTTCTTTGTGCAGCGGGATGAGCATCGTCCGTGCGCCCTGCAGATTGCTGCGGAAGAAGATGCTGAGCTGCTGCAGCAGATCGCGGGCCTTCTCCGGATCGGTCCGGCACAGCACCGAGATCGTGTTGAAGGCGTTGAAGAGGAAGTGCGGATGAATCTGGGCCTGCAGCGCCTTAATCTCCGCGTCGCGAAGCAGCTTGCTCTGCAATTCCGCCTCGGCCAGCTCCAATTGGGTGGAGAAGAGCTTGCTCAGCCCTTCCCCCAGCTCCTGCTCGACTTGATCGAGCTGCGAGGAACGGGCGAAATACAGCTTCAAGGTGCCCACGGTCCGGTGATGCGCCTGGAGCGGCAGCACGAGGGCCGCCTGCAGGACGCAATCCGGATTGAGGCAGTGGATCTCCTCCCGCGATCTCGCCATATGAATCCGTCCTTCCTTCAGCACCGTCTGCGTCAACTGGGTCGAGATCGGCTGGAGCGGCACGTGATGATCGGAGCCTGCTCCGACATGGGCCAGTATCTGATGCTCATTCGTGATCGAGATGGCGTCGGCATTGGTCTCCTTCAATATAATAAGGGCCGCCTCCCGGCAGGAATGGGCATTCAAGCCCTGGCGGAAATAAGGCAGCGTCTGATCCGCGATGTACAGCGCCTGGTGGGTCTGCAAGGCGCGGGTCCGCTCCTCCTCCTGGAATATCGACTGGATAATCAGCATGAAGAGCAGCGTGCCGAAGCCGTTCACGGCAATCATGGGCACGCTGATCATTTTGACCAGCTCCAGCGCATGGGTCCGGGGCTCGGCCGCCAGCAGTATGATGCCCATCTGCACGGCCTCCATCAAGATGCCGATAAGGGCCGCATGCCAGGCGGCATAACGGTTCTGAACGCGGAAGCGCTTACCGATCAGCCCGGTGACCATCCCGGCGAGTATCGTCGAGATGCCGCAGGCGAAGGCGGTGTAGCCGCCGAGCGTCAGCCGGTGAATGCCCGCGAGCAGGCCGACGCCTGTCCCGACCAGGGGACCGCCGAGCAGCCCGCCGATGGCCACCCCCATAATGCGCGTGTTGGCGAGCGCGCTGCCGCTATCAACGCCGGCGTTCCACGCCTGGGTCGAGATGAGATTGTCATGAATCTGGACGGCGGTATAATTGCTTACAATTCCGAATGCGCCGAAGACGATGATCAGCATCAGCTTTTCTGCATTGCCATGCTCGTTCTGGATGATCTGCCGAAATGATTTCATCCGCGACAGCACAAACGCGATAATCAGCAATATACCGACCCGCTCCAGCATTAACGGAAGCAGGTGAACCATGGGCCTCACCTTCTCTTATGATGATTGTGCTTCTATTATACCTGAGAACCGGCGATAGACGATGGAGAAACATGCTTCCAGGCACTCAAAAAGCCGGCCCCGACAAGCGGGAACCGGCTCCATTGCGTTATATGATTCGTCTCTGCCTTACATCCGTTCTGGAGCGGATACGCCGACGAGACGGAGCACATTGGCGAGCACGGTCCGCACTGCGCCCAGCAAGGCCAAGCGGGACTGGGTCTGTTCCGCATCCTCGGTAATGACGCGCTCCGCCTTGTAGTAGCTGTGGAAGAGCGACGCCAATTCATAGACATAGCGGATGAGGCGGTGCGGCGCATAATCGCGCGCGGCGACCGCAATCTCCTCCGGCAGCTCGCCCATCTTGCGAAGCAGGTCATACTCATGCTCCGCGGTCAGCTTCGCCAGTTGAATCTCCGCGAGCGGCTTCCGCGCGATTCCCTGCTCCTCCGCCTGGCGGAAGATGCTGCAGATCCGCGCGTGCGCATATTGCACATAGTAGACCGGATTCTCATTGGAGGTCGAGATCGCCAGATCCATGTCGAAATCAAGATGCGAGTCCATGGAACGCATCGTGAAGAAATAGCGGATGGCGTCGACGCCGACTTCGTCCATCAGATCCTGCATCGTCACGGCCTTGCCCGTGCGCTTGGACATCTTCACCTTCTCGCCGTCCTGATAGAGGCTGACCATCTGGGCGATCAGCACGATAAGCTTGTCCGGATCGTTCCCGAGCGCTTCCATGGCGGCCTTCATCCGCGGGATATAACCGTGATGGTCCGCTCCCCAAATGTTGATGATCTTATCGTAGCCGCGGTTATACTTGTCCATATGATAAGCTACATCCGGCGTCAAATACGTGTATGAGCCGTCATTTTTGATCAGCACCCGATCTTTGTCATCGCCGAATTCGGTCGTGCGCAGCCATGTCGCGCCTTCCTGCTCGTACACCTTGCCGCGCGCCTTCAACGCATCCAGCGCCTTGATCACTTCCCCGTTCTCATACAGCGAGGTCTCGCTGAACCAGACGTCGAATGGCACGCCGAAGCGTCCCAGATCGCGCTTGATCTTGTCCAGCTCCTTCTCCAGGCCATAGCTGCGGAAGAACGCCAGCCGCTCAGCATCCGGCAGGTTCAGCAGCCGATCGCCTTCCTTGTCGACGAGTTCCTGCGCGAAGCCCTTGATGTCTTCGCCGTAATAGCCGTCCTCCGGCATCTCCGCATCCTGCCCAAGCGCCTGCTTGTACCGGCATTCGATCGACTTCGCCAGATTGTTGACCTGATTGCCTGCATCATTAATGTAATACTCGCGCGTCATCTCATAGCCGGCGAAATCCAGCAGATTGCAGAGCGCGTCGCCGACGGCCGCCCCGCGGGCATGGCCCAGGTGAAGGCTCCCCGTCGGATTGGCGCTGACGAACTCCACCTGGATGCGCTGTCCGGCGCCGATGCCGATGCGTCCGTAATTGTCGCCCTGTTCGCTGACTTCGGGGATCACATCATAAAGATAGGACCGGTCCATCCGGAAGTTGATGAAGCCCGGACCTGCAATCTCCGCGCTCTGGATCGAAGCCGCCGCCAGATCCAGATGCTCCACGATAGCCTCCGCGATCTGGCGCGGATTGCGCTTGGCGATGCGGGTCAGCTGCATGGCTGCATTCGTCGCCAGGTCGCCGTGCGACTTGTCCTTCGGCACCTCGATGACGAAGGCCGGAAGCTCCGATTGCTCCGCCAGTCCGGCCTTGACGACCGCTTGTTCGATCGCCGCTTTGACAGACTCGTTCACTTTTTCCATTACACTCATGCTCATGTAACCTGCTCCTCCTAATGGTTCAGCGGGCTTCCGCCCGTATCTGTAGTTGAAAATAACCGGCTCGCTCTTCTTCCATATATAGCGTATAGGACCATGACGCCGTCCAGGCGCGCAGCCTTCCGGCTTCGTCCTGTTCGTATACGGGCGGCTTCCAGTCCGATGTCTCCGTAACGACGGAGAATCGCATGCCGCTTATCTGATAGTAGCCAATGCCCCGCCCGTCCTTGACGAAGGACAGCTCCGAGTTCACCCCGCCCCGGCGCATCAGCTTGCCGCCATGCGCGCCGGCCTTGAAGGTGACGGAGGTCACCAGCGGGTCTTCCCCGGGATGTCCGGATGCTCCTTGCCCGGTTGGACGCTCCATATCGGAAGCCGATTCCTTGTACAGCAGATAGAAGCTGCTTCCTTTCCGGTACAGCTCGCCATCCGCATAGAGAACGGTAACCTCGCCATCCTGCCGGCTCTCTATGGCGATGCGGACGCGCTCGGCTCCTGTGTGGTTATTGCTCATTGAATTCAACCTCAATCCCTGATGTGCATCCTCTGTTCATCTTATCACTTCATTATCCGGTATGCGTGCTTCTTTTGCAACATGGAATGAGACGGCTTCTTCATTGGCAGCGAGGCCGCTCAAGCCGCCATCAGCCCTGTCTGTTCTGTTCCCGCGTATTCCTTGGGAATCGCTAATAAGTGATGGACTGATAGACCTGCAATGGCCGCTAAAGGAGGCGGTCCGGCAGGCTTGCGAGCGAAACGAATAAGGATCGATGCCGGAAGGGACGCCGGCTTAGATAAGGAAGAACAGGGAAGCTGCCTCCAGGGCGGCTCCTCTTTATGGTTGGGTAAGCTGAATTTGCGCACCCTATATATACGGAAAACATATCGAAAATGAATGAAATATATATTTTTCATATAGACCAGCCAGTGATACGATGGCATCAATACGCTATTCGAGGCAGCGGGGCCTGCGGCCCCTGTCTTGACATCTTGGGGTTGGACTGACTTTGGGGACGGCTGGGCCTTCCTCACCGGAGGATGCGCCGGCCGGACTTCTATCGGACAGGAGTGTGATCTCGATGAACAACCGATTGATTGAAGCGGCCGGGCGCGGACAGACGGACACCGTCCTCGCGCTTATCCGGGAAGGAGCAGACATCAATGCCGCGGACGCTTCCGGCCGTACGGGGATTCTGGCTGCCGTGCACGGGCGGCATGCGGGCACGGTCCGCACGCTGATTGAACTCGGAGCCGATCCCCACATTGCGGACAAGGATGGCGTAACTCCGTCAGAGCATGCTGCGAAGCGGGGCTAGCGCGAGATCGAGCAGCTTCTTGCCGAAGCGATCCCGCGGGACGGCGGACAGAGCGGCCGTCACGATGACGGTCCTGCGGCGGCTGAACCCTCGGCTCTCCGTTCTTACCCGATACTATCACCGTCAAAGGAAGGGATTGTTATGTATAGCGAATACTGGCTGACGCATGTCCGGTTGGAGACCGGCTACATGAAGGAAGATGGGCACATTACGGGCACCTCGACATCGCTGTTCCATATCCGCGTCAAGGACGGGATGATGGAGGAGATTCGTCCGGCGGCCTCACTTCCGGCCGACCCGCTGCCGCGGATCGACGCGCAGGGGCTGCTCCTGCTTCCGCCCTTCCGCGAGATGCATATCCATCTGGACAAAACCTATTACGGCGGGCCATGGAAAGCGGTGCGCCCGGTCTCGAGCATCTTCGAGCGAATCGAGGAGGAGCGCCGCCTGCTCGTGGAGCAAGCCCCTTATGTCAGAGAACGGGCAGCGCAAATTCTCGATCTGATTCTGCGCAACGGCTCCACTCATATCCGGGCTCACGTCAATATTGATCCGGTCTCCGAGCTTCACAATCTGGAGAAGTGTCTGGAGGTGCTGGAAGCTTACCGCGACATGCTTACGTATGAGATCGTCGCCTTCACCCAGCACGGGCTGCTCCGCTCCGGCATGTCCGGGCTGCTCCGGCAGGCGGCCCGCAGCGGCGCAGGCCTCATCGGCTCGGTCGATCCGCATTCGGTGGACGGCGAGATGAAGCAATCGCTCGCTACCTTGATGGACATTGCCGTCGAGACGAATACGGGCATCGACATCCATGTCCACGACGCCGGGGATCATGGCTTGGCCACCCTGCAACATCTGGCGGATCTGACCGAGGATGCCGGCTGGCAGGGCCGCGTCGCCGTGAGCCATTCCTTCGCCTTCGCCAGCGCCTCTGCGGAACAGGCCGCCGAGCTGGCCGACCGGTTCGCCGCGCTCGGCATCGCGGTCCATTCGACCGTGCCGATCGGGCGGCGCGTCATGACGCTGCCGATGCTGAAGGAACGGGGCGTGCCTGTCGGGCTCGGCACGGACAGCCTGACCGATCATTGGTCGCCGTTCGGCACGGGCGACATGCTGGAGAAGGCGGGCCGGCTGGCGGAGCTGTACGGCTATTCGCATGAGCAGGGACTGTCTCAGGCACTCGGATACATTACCGGCGGAATCACACCGCTGAATCCGGACGGGCAGCAAGCCTGGCCGGCGCCGGGCGTTCCGGCGGGCGGCGTGCTCGTGCAGGCGAGCTGCTCCGCCGAAGCGGTGGCCCGCAAGAGCATTCGGCAAGCCGTGCTGCATGAGGGCCGGTTCGTGGCGGGGTCGCTATGATCGGCGCGCGCGGACAAGAACGGCACGCGATAAATCATCAGGCGTTCATGGAACAGGCCGTCCGCCTCGCCTATGAGCATACGGTCCGCCGGGGAGGCAAGCCGTTCGGGGCGGTCCTCGTCCGCGAAGGCCAGGTCATCGCGACCGCCGTGAATGAAGTGCTGACGAGCCATGACCCGACCGATCATGCGGAAATGCGCGCCATCCGCGACGCCTGCCGGCAGCTCGGCACCCCCGATCTGTCCAGCTGCGTGCTGTACGCCAGCGGCGAGCCGTGCCCGATGTGCCTGAGCGCGGCCTATCTGGCCAAGCTGCCCGTCATCTATCACGCCTATCGCCAGGGGGAAGCCGAGGCGGCCGGCCTGGGCACGAGCTGGCTGTATAAGCAGCTCGCCCTGCCTGCGGAAGAGCGATCGCTCCGAATCGTCGCACAGCGGGCGGACGCCGGAGCGGACTCGCCGTATGCCGCCTGGATCCGCCGCCAAGCCGACGGGGACAGCGGATAATAACAAGGGGGGCCGATATGGATGTAAGGCAGCTTCGCTATTTCATCGCCATCGTGGAGGAACGGACGATTACGGCGGCGGCCCGGCGGCTTCATATCGCCCAGCCGCCGCTCAGCCAGCAGCTGAAGGCGCTGGAACGGGAGCTCGGGGTGCAATTGATCTGCCGCGGCCGCAAAGGGCTGGAGCTGACCGAGGCGGGCCAGGCCCTCTATCGGCACGCGACAATGCTGCTCAAGCAAATGGAGGAAGCCGAGCAGATGGTGCGGGACATCGGAGGCGGGACCCAAGGGACGCTGAAAATCGGCGTGAACACGCTGTCCGATCGCCGCCTGCCGGACTGGCTCCGCGCCTTCCGGGCGTCCCGTCCCGAGATGAGATACAAGATTCACCAGAACGACTCGCGCCAGCTGTGCAAGCTGGTGAAGGACCGGGATATTGAACTCGCCCTGATTCGGCTTCCGCTTTATCTGTCGGAGTTCTGCGTTCATCCCTTCCCGGCCGAGCCGTTCTATTTCCTGGCCGGCCGCTCCTTCCAGCCCACGCGTCCGGAACTGACGCTGCGGGATATTGTTGCCGCTCCGCTCCTGCTGCCCAGCACGGAAGGGCTCGGAGTCTACCAGGTCATTATGGATGCGTTCCGCCAGCGCCGCCTCGAAGCCCCTATTCTGGGGGAATGCTCTGACATTTCGCTATTGATGGAACTCGTCTCGACCGGCTTCTGCATGAGCATCGTGCCGCTGACCGTGCAGGGCCGCTGGGGGGAGGAGAACATTCAAGCGTTCCCTCTCCCCGAGATTCACGGCGCTTCGGCTCTCATCTGGCTGAAGGAGCATCATTTGTCCCAAGCGGCGCAGCAGTTCATCGAGATCGTGTCACGATAAAATAAAAACCTTCACGTTCATCTCCTTGCGCCGGAAGGCGCTGCGGAATGCGAGGTGAAGGTTTTTTTGTCTTATTATTGTAAAAAAACACCCCTCCATTCCCCACTCCGCACCAACGGCGGCGGAGAGGATGGAGGGGTATTGTCTTGATGCGTTCGATGCTACTTCACGAAGCCGAGCAGCATCTCGCGGATAATCTTGCTCGCCGTAATCGGCGTCTGCTCGGTCGGGTCATAGATCGGCGCGACTTCCACGAGGTCGCAGCCGACGACATTCGCCTCGGATCGGGCGATGAGATGCACCGCTTCGAGCAGCTCCTTCGACGTGATCCCCCCCGCTTCGGCCGTGCCGGTGCCCGGCGCGCAGCTCGGATCGAGCACGTCGATGTCGATCGTGACGTAGACCGGACGTCCTGCCAGCTCCGGCAGCACGCTCTTCAGCGGCGCAGCCACATCGAACGGATGGAAGTTGATGTTCTCGCGGGCATAAGCCCACTCCTCGCGGGATCCGGAACGGATGCCGAATTGATAGATGTTCTTGCCGCCCATCATTTCCGCCGCCTTGCGGATCGGCGTCGAGTGCGACAGCGGCTCGCCTTCATATTGATCGCGCAGGTCGGCGTGCGCATCGATATGGATAATCGCCAGATCCGGATACTTCTTGTGCACTTCCTGGATAACCGGCCAGGAGACAAGATGCTCGCCGCCCAGACCGACCGGGAACTTGCCGTCAGCCAGCAGCTTGCTTACGAATTCCCCGATGATGTCCAGGCTCTTCCCCGCGTTGCCGAACGGCAGCAGCAGATCCCCGGCATCGAAGTAATTCAGCTCCTCAATGCTCTTGTCGAGATAAGGGCTGTACTCCTCCAGTCCGATCGAAGCCTCGAGGATGCGGGCCGGGCCGAAGCGCGAACCCGGACGAAACGATACGGTGTAATCCATCGGCATGCCGTAAATGACCGCCTTGGCGCTCTCATAGTCCTCCGAACTGTAGATGAACACGTTGCCCGAATATTTTTGATCCAATTTCATAGGTATGCTCCTCCTCGCTGCAGCCTGCCTAAGGGCTTACTTGCAGAGATCCTCGACGAATTTCGGCAATACGAAGGCGGCGTGATGCAGACGCGGCGAGTAGTACTTCGTCTCCATCTCCGGAATGCTCGCTTCCTCCACCTTCAGCGGATCATGCTTCTTGCTCCCCATCGTGAACGTCCACATGCCGCTCGGATAGGTCGGAATGTTCGCGGCGTAGACGCGCACGATCGGGAAGATCTCCTTCACGTCGCGGTTCACCTTCTGAATCAGATCCGCCTTGAACCAAGGATTGTCCGTCTGCGCGACGAACAGGCCGTCATCCTTCAACGCGTCGTAGATGCCTTGGTAGAAGCCGCGCTCGAACAATGGAGCTGCCGGGCCAACCGGCTCGGTCGAGTCGACCATAATGACGTCGTACTCGTTCTTGCTGTTCAATATATGCATATATCCGTCATTCACCTGCACTTCAACCCGCGGGTTGTCCAGCTCGCAGGCGATTTCCGGAAGGTATTTTTTCGAATATTCGATGACTTTGCCGTCGATATCGACGAGAACGGCCTTCTCGACCGAAGGATGCTTCATAATCTCGCGCATCACTCCGCCGTCTCCTCCGCCGACGACAAGCACTTTCTTCGGATTCGGATGCGTTACGAGTGCCGGGTGCGCCACCATCTCATGATAGACGAATTCATCCTTCACCGTAGTCATAACCATGCCGTCCAATACGAGCATTCGTCCGAATTCTTCGGTATCCAGCAGTGTCAAATGCTGAAACGGCGTCTGTTCATTCACATAGGTCTCGCGGATCTTCGCCGTAATGCCAAAGCTCTCCGTCTGCTTCTCTGTAAACCACAATTCCATAGGAATCAACCTTCTTTCTTATCGGTAATGGTATCGTTGGTCCCTGCTGAAATGCTCGTAATGGTTCCCATGTGTACATTCGTAACACTTCATCTACATATCGCACCAAGCTGCTCAGTGTATAAATAGACCATTTGTATTATACGCGAGTCACCCCGTCTTAGCAAAATAAACATTCATGAACTCTCGTTCGCAAACCTAGCATGAAAATAGCGAGGGTTTAGTGGTCGGACCTATTTCCCATACTGCTACTACATGACGCGAAACACGTTCTTTTTAATGGTGGTGTAACCCCGACAAATAAACTGTTGAGGATGAGTTCTGTGTACAAACCTGTGCTGGCTCTGTATGCCCAATCAGAGAACCGCGAACAGAAAAATGCTCAAGCTCGAATTCATCCGCCGTCATGTATTTCAGTTATGGAGGGAAGCCAAGATGGAAGTATTGCTTGAACGCTGTGCTGGAATGGACGTTCACCAAGAGACAATCGTCGTTTGTGTGATGACCACAGATGCTGCGGGGGAGGCCCACAGCGAGATCCGAACCTTTGGAACGATGACCAAACATCTTTTCGAACTGCTTAAGTACCTGGAGTCCCAAGGCGTTACACACATCGCAATGGAGAGCACGGGAATCTATTGGAAACCTGTCTACAACATCCTTGAAGGCTACTTCACCGTCGTACTGGCGAATGCGCAGCGCATTAAGAATGTTCCTGGCCGCAAGACGGATGTTTGTGATGCCGAATGGATCGCGAAGCTGCTTCGAGTCGGTCTAATTGAGCCCAGCTTTGTGCCATCCGAGGACTTAAGGGAGCTACGGGACCTCTGCCGACTTCGAAAAAAACGAATCGGCTCCCTAACAGCGGAGAAAAACCGAATCCAGAAGTATCTTGAAGCAGGTAACGTCAAGCTAGGCAGTGTCATCTCAGACGTATTCGGTGTATCCGGGCGCAGTTTGTTGCAACGCTTAATCGAAAAAGGTTACGTTGACGCGGAAGATGTTGAAGCGAGCGTCAAGGGTTCGATCAAGAACAAAAAAAGTGAAGTTACTGACTCTCTTTTTGGCACGATGACCCCGCATCAAATTCGATTGATTAAAGATTGTTGGGAGCATATCGAATACTTAGAGAAGTCCATTGCTCGGTTGGAAGCCGAAATTAACGATCACTTGGAGCCCTATCGGACGGAGTACGAACTGCTTCAGACCATTCCAGGTGTTAGCGAACGAACAGCTGCAGCACTCCTTGCAGAAATCGGGGCCGATATGGAGCAATTTCCATCCGCAGATCACCTTGCCTCTTGGGCTGGCGTAGCACCCGGCAACCACGAGAGTGCAGGCAAAAAAAAAGTACAAAAAGCGTAAAAGGCAATCCTCATGCAAAAGTGACACTATGCGAAGCGTCTTGGGCAATCGCTCGCTCACGAAACACGGTCTTGGCAACAAAGTTCTGGAAGATTGCTTCACGACGAGGAAAGAAAAAAGCTTGCATTGCCATTTCACGTAAGATACTTATCATTGCTTACCACATGCTGAAGAACAAACAAATTTACATCGAAGGTGGACCACAAGCACCACTCATGCAGATCAACTAACCTTACAGCATTGACGAAACATAGCGATTTTAAACAAGGCCCCTTCAAAGAAGGTGGACCGGGCATCTTATGGTCATTTCTCAGAAAATTGCTGCTTTTTAAAGACGATAATCGTTCATGAGTGCGTTTGGATTTTCACAGAAAAAAAAACGGACGATAGGCATTCCTGTCGCGGCCCCCGTTCGGGGTTCGGTCCCCCTCATATTCCCCCTGTTTCCCGCATCCCCGGGTACGGATGAAGGCGATTCCGCTGTGCGGAGCAGCCGATTTTTTAGCTTGCCAGGAATAAGCCATTCTATTCTTTTCCATACTGAGAAATAACGCGAATGATTGTCGAACGGACGGGAAATCGGGGACAAGGAGGAGTCATAATGGATCGTCGCCGCACATCAACCAAGAAGCGCAAGCGGCTTCGCTTGCTGCTCATCAGCTCCAGCGCCGCCTTCGTCATGGCGATTGGCGTGGCTGCCTCCGTGCTCGGTTACCTCTATGTCAGCGATCTGCCCGTCACCGCGACAGAGCAGGCCTCCCGGATTCTGGACGGCCATGGCCAACTGCTGACGACGCTGTCTCCGGGCCAGAAGCAGCAGATGCATGTCCCCTTGAAGGATATTGCCGAGGATCTGGTGCATGCGACGCTGGCTACGGAGGATCGGCAGTTCTATCATCATCCCGGGATCGACGTGAAGGGCGTCGCGCGGGCCGTGCTCGTCAATCTGGAGAACATGTCCACGCGGCAAGGCGCCAGCACGCTGACCCAACAGCTGGCCCGCAATCTGTACTTGAGTCATGAACGGACATGGAAGCGGAAGGTGAAGGAAGCGCTGTATGCCCTGCAGTTGGAGATGAAGTACACCAAGGACGAGATTCTCGAGATGTATCTGAATCAAATCTATTACGGGCACGGCGCCTATGGGATCGAAGCGGCGGCCCAGCTCTACTTCGACAAATCGGCCCGCGATCTGACCTTGGCCGAGAGCGCCATGCTGGCAGGCATTCCGCGCGGCCCTGTCTATTATTCACCCTTCCTGCAAATGAAAAATGCGAAGGATCGGCAAAAAACCGTGCTGAACGGCATGGTCGAGACCGGCTATATCTCGCAGGAGGCGGCTGACAAAGCCTACCACGAGCTGCTGACCTTCCGGCCGCAAACTGAACGCCCGGATACGCTCGTGGCCCCCTATTTCCGCGATTATGTGCGGCGGGAGCTGACCGATCTGGGCATCCCGGAAGTGGCGGTCGACGGCGGCGGCCTGCTCGTCTATACAACGCTTGACGCCCGGGCGCAGCAGGCGGCCGAGGAAGCGGTGGCGAAGCAGATTCCGGCGGAAGGAGAGCTGCAGGCGGCCCTTATCGCCATCGATCCGCGCAACGGGTACATCAAGGCGATGGTCGGCGGCAAAAACTACCGCCTCAATCAATACAATCGCGTCTTTGCCGACACGCGCCAGCCGGGCTCGGCCTTCAAGCCGATTGTATATCTGGCCGCCCTGGAGGAGAAGGCGATCACGGCGGCGACCCACTTCGTGAGCGAGCCGACGGCTTTTCCTTATGACGAGGGGCGGCAGGTGTACCGGCCGAGCAACTATGGCGGCAAGTATCATGGCGACATCGATCTCCGCCAGGCGATTGCCGCCTCCGACAATATCTATGCGGTGCATACGCTGATGCAGATCGGCCCCGACAAGGTCATCTCCCTGGCGCGGCGGCTCGGCATCGACGGAGCGATGAAGCCGCTCCCGTCCTTGGCGCTCGGCACCTATCCGGTCAGTCCGTTCGACATGGCCGCCGCCTACGGCGTCTTCAGCAATGAGGGCAAGCGGGTCATCCCGCGCGCGATCCTGAAGGTTACGGATCAGACGGGGCGAATCCTGTACGAAGCGCCGCCGGTGGAGGCGGAGCAGGTCGTGAACCCGGCGGAAGCTTATGTGCTCACCAGCCTGATGGAGAGCGTCTTCGAAGCGGGCGGGACCGGCAACCGCGTCTCGCCGGTCATCAAGCGGCCCGTGGCCGGGAAGACGGGCACGACCGATGCCGACGCCTGGATCGTCGGCTACACCCCCGAGCTGTCGACCGCCGTATGGGTCGGCTACGATCGGGGCAAGAACATCTCGCTGACCGAATCGCACAAGGCCGCGCCGATCTTCGCCGAGTTCATGGAGAAGGCGCTGCACAGCGTGCCGCCCAAAATTTTCACGGTGCCGGATGATGTGGTCAGCCTCTATATTGATCCGGATTCCGGACAGCTCGCCGGAGAGGATTGTCCGGGCAAGCGGCTGGAGACGTTCGTCAAAGGAACCGAGCCGACGGAATGGTGCGGCCTGCATGGTTCGGCGAAGCCGGAACCGGCGCCGGACAAGCCGGTCGAGAAGCAGCCGGAGAAGCGCTCGTGGTGGCAGCACTTCAAGCGCTGGTGGACCGGATAAGGCATCGGGCATAAGACGATTAGGCGCTCAGCCAAATGTATAGGACGACAAAAACAGCCGGACCGCTGGCGCCGCTCCTTCCGGGGAGTTGCGCCGGGGTCCGGCTGTTTGGCGTTATCATCCGCAGCGGAGTAAGCCCGGGAAGCGGCTGCTGCTTAGCCGATATGCCGGTTCCGCCCCGCTCCCAGTCCGGCGACAACCATGATGGAGGATGTCGCGAGCAAGGTGATGATCGGCCATGTCCAGGCCGCTGTCAGGTCATGCAGCGCCCCGAGGCATATCGGGCCGAGCGCCGCCAGCGCATAGCCCATCGATTGCGCCATGCCGGACAGCGCCGCCGCTTGCGTCGCATTTTTGGCGCGAAGCGCGATGAAGGTAAGCGCCAGGCTGATGCAGATGCTCTGCCCGATCCCCATCAGGATGACCGATACGGTCGCGATGGCGGCGTTATCGATCAGCAGGCCGGCGTACCCGGCCATGCCGACGAGGGCTCCAGCCGCGGCCACGAGCCGTTGGTCCTTCAACCGTTCCGCAATCGCCGGAACCAGGAAGTTGAACGGAATGCCGGTCAACTGCATGACCGACAGCATCCAGCCGGCATTGACGGGAGACCAGCCGTGACTGAGCAGAATCTCCGGCAGCCAGGCGACGGATACATAATAATTGAAGGATTGGAAGCCCATATAGAGCGTAACCTGCCAGGCAAGACCGGACTTCCATACATTCGCGGTCTTGCCGGAGGCGGCGCGCTTCGCGCCTCCTCCGCTCCGCGCCTTGGCGGATCGGGCCATCGGCAGCCAGACCAGCAGGCCGAGCAGCGACAGCGCGGCCCACACCAGGAGCGTGTTCCGCCATCCCCAGCCTGCGCCCTGAGACAGCGGAACGCTGACACCCGATGCGATCGAGGCGAAGATGCTCATCGTCATGCTGTACAGGCCGGTCATGAAGCCGACCCGGTTGATGAAGTTCTGCTTCACGATGCTAGGCAGCAGGACGTTGCAGACGGCGATCCCGATGCCGACGCCTGCGGTGCCGACGAACAGCAGCGGAATCGAATCGAAGGCGCGAAGCCCGATCCCGATCGTCATGAGCGCCAGCGTCGCGACCAGCGTGCGCTCGGTCCCGTAGCGGCGCGCCAGCGAAGGCGCGAACGGAGACAAAACGGCGAAGCCGATAAGCGGTATCGTCGTAAGCCAGCCGACGGCCCCGTTCGACAAGCCGGTATCATCGCGAATGAAGCCGATGAGCGGTCCGACCGAAGCGATGGCGGCGCGCATGTTCGCGCCCACAAGCACAATCCCCAATAAGAGCATCACTAACGTTTTATTTGACGGAACCGGTTGTTCTGCCTGCAGTGCGGGTCTCAATATGCATCTCTCCCTCTTTGTATCTCTACATTTATCTGTTTACATCTGTCTTCTCTCCATGTGTACGTTATGTGTAAGCCGAATAGGCATCCATAGGCATATATCTGCCGGTCAGCCATTCATTCGGAAATTTCCAAGTTCAGCTCCAGCAATTGGCGTACGAGCCGCTGCGCGGCATTCCCGTCCTGCCGCTCGATCGCGTCGACCAGCTCCTCGTGGAAGCAGGCCATCTTCTCCCGCTGCGGGCTGCGCTTGATGAACAGGTCCACCGATTGCCTTACCGCATCCGCAATGCTGCTGTATAGGTTAACCAGCAGCTGATTATGCGTCGCCGCCGCCAAGGCTAGGTGAAACTGATAATCATGACGGACATAAGCGTCATCGTCCCCGAGGCGGAACGCCTCGTTCGCCTGGCTGAGCCAGCGGCGCATCGCATCCAGATCCGCATCCGTGCGGCGCTCCGCAGCCAGCCGCGCGATCTCCCGCTCCAGACAGAAGCGGACCTCGGCCGCTTCTCTTATATCCGCCTTCCTTAATTGATGATGAAGGATCGCATTCAAGCTGCTCTTCGAGCAGACATACGTTCCGTCGCCCTGCCTCGCTTCCAGCACGCCGACATGAATAAGCGATTTCACCGCTTCCCGAATGCTGTTGCGGCTGATGCCAAAAGCTTGAACGAGCTCCGGCTCCGGCGGAATGCGACTGTCTAATGGCCACGATTCGGACTGTATTAACTCCTCCATTCGTTCAATCGCCTGCTCCACTAACGTTTGTTTTTTTAAAGGGCGGTGTTCCACCATGCTCCTCCTTACATTTTTAAACATAGGATGATTGGATGTGTTGTGTGTGTTTTATATTACATACAAATGAGAGACATTGTCAATTAAACCTCTTAACATTAAAAAACGCCAAGCCTATACTTCCCGGCGGCTTGGCGTTAATATCGTATGTAAACTTTGATGATGGTGATATTTACATCTTCTTCATTCAATGGATTTTTTCTATGCTTAAGAGCAAGTATTTCACATGCTCCGTCGACTGGGGAACATGGATCATTTTCTCAACTCAGCAATTGCCTGATCAACAATCTGCTTCCGTTCCGCCAACTGTTGTTTCATAGCATTAATACGAGCAAGCGCTTTTTGTTCTTTCTGTAAATCTTCAATTTGCTGCTGTAACGAATCAATTTGTTGCGAGTATTTTTCTTTTTTCGCCTTTGCTTCCCATGAATCATCCAAAGCAAGTACATTACGTTTTGATTGAATGTCCAGTTTTTCTTTACTTAACCCTAAGATCAGCTCATCATATTTCTCATCACTATATCTGCTAGCTAGGGGATACTCGCTTTGTATAGCTTGGATCTGGGAATTGATATATCTTTCAAGTTTCTCATAATCACTTCGTAACTCTCTAATTTTTCCTGATACATCATTCTGAACAGTCTGCTCAGGCGCAGTGCTTATATTATCTCCGTGTTCAACCGGTTGTACTGTATTTTCCTTATCGTTTGCTGAATATTGGGAAGAAAGGTCGTCCTCATCGTCTGTTGAATATTTAATAAATAGGCTGTCCTCTCGTTGCTCAGTTTGAAAACCCTGTTGTTTCTTCAATTTGGAACCGATGTCAATTCGTAAAAGTTTCTGGTCAAAATTAATTTGATAACCCAATGCCTTAACGACATCCTCTAGCGGCAAATATACGCTTCCCCCAATTTTTTTCGGAGCTTGAGATACTCTAATATCTTTCCCATTTACATTTATCATATCGCTTTCCTGTAAGTATCTTACTTCCCCTAATTTTGAAATATACACGTGCTCATTCGTTACACTATCGGTTGTCCATTGAGTACGTGGCCACAAATACAAGAGAATATTGGAAGTAGCCATTACACGGTTTCCTATAGTTAGAGTGTAAACATCTTTTTGCAGCTTGTTATCAATATATAAATGATAGTTCAACGGAGTGAACCCTACATTATTCACACTATCTATTGCGTACCGGGTTAGTGACAAGTATATGTCTCCTTCTTTGACCCCAACATGATATCCAGTTATATCGGATAATTCTCTTAAAGGCAAGTATGTGGTATTGTTAATAATTACAGGCTTAGTGCTCATATACTGTTCTTCCTTATTAATGAATATTTTAGCGTTGGATGTTTTGGCAATTAGATCTCCGCTTGCAGCAAAGGATATGCCAGAAAAAAATATGGCGCCGCACAAAAACCCAAGTAAGAACTTCTTCATTTAGTATATCTCCTTTATGTGAAATTACGTGTATGGTCAGTACGCTTCAAAGAGAAGGCTCGTCATACACATTCTGTCAACTCCTTTTATCGGTATGAGAAGTGAAAAGGATTACCTCTACCTATGAAATTTTCCGTCCTTATGTAGCTTTACTCTAACCAAATTGGGCAGACCTTGAATAAATATACGTTCATTAACCCAAAAAGACCTGTGCTCCCTATGGGACACAGGTCTTCTTCATGTAACATCTTTCTTCATCGTTGGGTTACTATGCCAGCTTCGACTTCAATTCCTCCGATGAACGCTCCCACCATTCCGCATTATGCGTCATCAGCAGCTCGCGCAGCGCCGCCTTCTCTTCCGCGTCGAGTCCGTCCACAATGATGCGGCGCTTCATCGCGTAATCCATATTGTTCACATGGTCGGCGAGAATCTTCCAGCCGCGTCTCGCCTCCGTATCGATGAGCATCTCGCAGGCGGTGACTCCGCCATAGGATGTTCCTTCCGCCGTCCGATCGACCGCAACCCACACGATCCAGCAGCGGCGGCCATTCGGCACGTCCTCGCGGTTCGGGGAGAACTTGATGCCCCGCTCCACCTTGCTCTTCGCATGCATGGCCCCCATATCGATGTATGCCCGGCCTTCGTCAATAATGACCGGAGAGACATTGTTCAAATCGATGCTGCCGGCGCCAAATCCTTTATGCTTAGTGCCGCTCACGACATTAAGCGCGATGGGCTTCTTCATCTTCTTATCGGAAGATTCCATTCCGCACACTCCTTCCTCACCCGATGCTCCTGACTGCGGAGAGGCCGGGTATCAAAATCATTTTCATTTTAGCTAATATTCCGCAAAAAGCCAACATATACATGCCATAGATGCTTGTCAACGGGAGGTAAGAATCGTATGACCCGACGCAAAAATTATCGCCCACTGCTCTGGATCGCCGCAGTTCTCATCGTAAGCTCCGTCTTGTATGTCCGCTTCTGGCCTTCTGAGTCGGTCCCATCCCTCGGTTCGGACATGCCGAAGAACATCGCTATGGAGCCCGTTACTCCGCAGAAGGTCGAGACTCCGGCTGCAGAAGTGCTCAGTGAACGTATCGTTGAATATCATATCAATGTCAGACTGGACGAGTCGGCTCATCTGCTCCAGGGCGCCCAGACCGTAACGTGGATTAACCCGGGCAAAAAAACGGTAAACGAGCTCTACTTCCATCTGTATCCGAATGCATTCGAGTCCCCGGACACGACCTTCATGCGGGAGTCGGGAGGCAGGCTGCGGGAAGACGCCATGCCGGCTGACGGGTACGGCGGCATAAGCTTAACGGCGCTGGAGACGACCGACGGAATGTCCTTAATGAACCGGATTGAATATGTGCAACCCGACGACGGCAATGCGAAGGACAAGACGCTTATGAAAATTCGGCTTCCTCAGCCGGTCAAGAGCTATGAGAAAATAACGCTCACCATGAAATTCGAAGTGAAGCTGCCCAAAGTATTCGCCCGCATGGGGTACGCGGAGGATTTCGTTATGGCCGGGCAATGGTTCCCCAAGCTGGCCGCTTATGAGAAGGTCGGGGTAAGAGGCCGCTCGGCAGAAGGCTGGAATCTGCACCAATACCACGGCAACTCCGAGTTTTACGCCAATTATGGCATTTACAGCGTCAATATTCAGGTTCCCGATACCTATACCGTCGCGGCAACAGGCTTCCCTACGAAGACGCCAGTGCTGGCGAACGGCCGCAAGACGTATCAGTTCTATGCCGACGATGTTCATGACTTCGCGTGGGCCGCCTCGCCGAACTTCATCTATGCTGAGGAGCCGTTCTCATCGCGGAATGTGCCGGGCGTGCGCATCAAGCTCTATCTCGATCCGAAGCATGAGAATTTGAAGGAACGATATCTGTATGCGGCGAAAGCCGCGCTCTCCAAGTTAAGCGAATGGTACGGCCCGTATCCTTATTCGACCCTGTCCATTGTCGTCCCGCCCAAGGCGGGCAACGGCGCAGGCGGCATGGAATATCCGACGCTTGTGACCGCCTTCGGGGCGGAAGACGACAGCCCGGGATATAATTTGGAACGAACCGTCGTTCATGAGATCGGACACCAATACTTCTACGGGCTGCTCGCCTCCAATGAATTCGAGGAACCGTGGCTGGACGAGGGCTTTACCTCCTATGCCGAAGATAAGCTGATGGAGCATGAATTCGGAGTCACGCCGAATCTGGCCGTGGAAGGAAGCTATATGACGGACCCGGCCCCGCTCAAGCTGGCAGCCTGGGAATACAAGGGCCATAGACATTATGCCGAAAATGTGTACATGCGTTCCAAGCTGGTCCTGATCGCCATCGAGAAGCAGGTCGGCGAAAAGACGATGCACCGCATTATGCGGACGTATACGCAGAAGTACCGCTTCAAGCATCCGACGACCTCAGATTTCCAGCGTGTCGTCGAGGAGGTCACCAAGCGGAAATGGACCGATTTCTTCAATCAATATATTTACGGAAATCAGATGGCGGACTTCGCTGTCGAGGGGATCGATACCCGCGTCGTGGAGAGCGAGGGAACTCCCCGCTACGAGGCCACGGTTCACATCGTGAAAAAGGGGGCCGATTATCCAAGCGTGCCGATTGTATTCCACTTCGCGGACGGCAACACCACCCGCAAGGTGTGGAACGGAGACGGTGAACGGATGCAGTACCGGATTAGCCATACGGCGCCGCTGGACTGGGTCATGATCGACCCGCTCTATACGATTGTCGTGGAGAATAAGCATATCAACAATTATATGAAGGCGCATGTGGAGGAGCCTGTCCGCACCCGCGTCAATCTGTCCATTATCAAATTGCTTGAAATGATCTCGAGCGCAGTGGGGTGGTGAATCGAATGAAAGCCTATATGAGCCATGGTCTATCCTGGGTGAAGGAGCATATCTATATCGCAGTCATCCTCTTCTTATATCAATTATTATGGGGCTTCTTCGTCTATCGCTTCGTTGACGGCGCGGTGATGCCCGTCCTGCAGCGCTATCCCGATCCCGCGCCGACCGAGATGACGGCACGGCTGTTTCTGGCCGAGAGCCAGTTCCATCTGATGAAGACGAACGATTACTTGCCCTTTCTATGGACGTTGGCCGCCTTTATCTTCATCCGCCTGCTGCTGACGCCATTCATCCGGGCCGGCGTATTCTATTCCATGGCACGGCAATCCGGTTCGGGGCTCGCTTTTTTCGAAGGAATCAAATCGATCTGGAAGCCGATGCTGCTCCTCTACTGGATTGAGACCTTGCTTATCGCGCTTCCTGCCTACTGGTTCATCCCGCATGCCGTGCGCCAGTTCGCGGACCGTCCGACGCTGGCGGCCGTGATGACCGACATCGTGCCTTACGCTGCCTTGTGGCTGCTGGGCGCGTGGGTTATCCGCCAATTGTTCCTGTCGATGCAGTTCGGGGCCGCCTCGGAGCTTCCTATCCTGCATGCCCTCCTCCAAGGGATTCGACGCATGGCTCCGCTGCTCGGCTTGTCCGCCGTCTTTGCCGGCATTGCCCTGCTATCCGGTCTTCTGTTCACCGCGGCGGGCATGTTCTGGACAGGGCTGACGGCGCTGATTCTGCAGCAGGCGTTCCCTGCCGTCCGCACGCTGCTCCAGCTATGGGGATTATCCTCCCGCTATTCGGTATGGCAGCAATCGGGAACGGAAGAGAAATAAGGCGAGAGAAGTGGCTATTAATTTCTGTCTGTTCGAGGTTAATCCTTCCCTTGAATTCCAAAAACTTGTCCATTTCGTCACACCGTGGCGATCCGGACAAGTTTTTTTGGTATTTATGGACAAAAAGTATTTGTCAAAGCAAAAAAGGTCTGTTACAATAAGTCGTAGATTTATTACAACTTTGTCATGAAAACGGCAATATCTCTTGCATTTTTGTTACATATCATTGGACCTAAATCTTAGACAAAGAATGCCGAATTTCCGGATGTCCGGAAAGCGGGGGAACCAGTTTTTTGGGTGAATTGATCTCATTCGCTTCGATCAGAGATCATAGGGGACCTTCAACCGAACCCTCCAGCTAACCTCGCAGGCAAGGAAGGGGCTTTATCATTTGAAGAAGAAGTTGGTAACTGCTGCATTGGGGCTTGGCCTCCTGTTCTCTTTCAGCGCAGGCAGCGCATTTGCAGCCACGAAGATGGATTCGACGATTGACGATTTGCTAGGTATTTCTTACATGTATGGCGGTTCAACAACGAGTGGCTTCGACTGTTCTGGCTTCACGAAGTACGTATTCGACAAATTCAACATTGATCTGCCGCGTTCGTCTTCTTCCCAATTCGAAGTTGGCGAGAAGGTGAGCAAAAGCGAGCTTCGTCCTGGCGACCTGGTGTTTTTTGACACTAGCGGCGGCAATGGCGTATCGCATGTCGGCATCTATGTCGGAGACGGCAAGTTCGCCCATGCTTCGACGAACAAAGGCACGCGGATTGATGAATTGAGCATGGATTATTATGAAAAGCGTTATGTTGGTGCCCGCCGCGTCATGAGCGAGAAGGAATACATCACCTACGCGACGGAAGAGTAATATCGCAATCATTTTATATTGGTTACCTAACCCGATGGGAAGCGAATAATCGCTGCTTATCGGGTTTTTACATTTCCCTGCCAATCAACCTGGACTATAAATCATATGCTTGCTAGCTCGGATTCGTTCTGGTCCTTTGGAGTAGAAAAGAGTTCCTATCCATGACTTACCCCGTATTGCCGCAATTGGAACTCCATTTTGAATCCGGATGGGTGAAGGGCCAGCCTCCCCTTTATAAAGAGTGCAGACTGCCTTGTCAAGCAGCAAGGCAGTCTGCTCGGGCCGAACAGAGCTCTTGGTTTACTCTCCTACCTCATCTGTCTTCCACAAGACCGGCAATTATTCGCCATGACGCTCCATATTGCGATGTTTCTCGTGGAACAGTCTTCCTTCCTTGCCCAGCTTTTCCCTCAACTCTTGTCGAATCTGCTTGCTGGTCTTGCCTTCCGTCGCAATGCCATGCTTCTTCGCAAGCAGCAGTATTTTTTTCTCGTGCAGCGATTTCATCTGCTTCCGCAATTCTTGCATCTGCGTCTTGATCTGCTCCAATTCCTTATCCGTATCGGCCGTTTGCACGGAACTGCCCTTATCCGGCGCGTTCTTCGGCTGCGCGGTATCCGATACGACCTGTCCGGAAGGCTGCCATAGGGCCGCTTCACTGGCGCTTCCCGCTTCTGCCGCGACCGGAGAGGCAAGCAGCAGAACCATGAGGGTCGTCCATGCTGCTACGGCCGGTGTCCGCTTCATGAGTATCCACCTCCTTATGCCGAAGTTGGTACTAGTATGTTCATCCAACCTGAAACCAAACTGAAAGGAGATTAAAAGTTTGTTCAGGTCTGATAGATAGTCATTTATTTGCCCAACGTGAATTCCCCGGAACGAGTCCGGACCTTCAGCATCGTTCCGCCATTGCCGAATGCCCCGCGTACCATATGGTCATTCTTGTTCTGCTCCTCGTAACGCATGCCGTCCCAACGGATGCGCCCGCTCCCCGAGCCTCCGCTGAAGTCCACCGCCAAGTCTGCAGGCTCCTTGGCCAGGTTGACAGTTACATTGCCGCTGGACGCCTTCAGCTCCGCATCGTGCCGCAGCTCATCCGTTTCAACCGTAATGTTCCCGGACCCCGATTCCCCGTTCAGCTTTGCATGTCCATCCGATAATCTCGCATTTCCGCTGCCCGTACGGAAGTTCAACACGCTGGACTCATATTTCTCCACTCGAAGGTTGCCGGAGGAAGCAATGGCTTCCATCTCAACCGCTTCGATATTTTGGATGCGGATATTGCCGCTCTTCGTCTGAACCGTAAATGATTCGGCATGGATGTCCCCCGTCGCAATATCTCCCGATCCGGCCTGCAGCGCGGCAGTGCGTGCCTCGATCCCGTTGAGGCGGATATTGCCGCTTCCCGAAGTGACTTCCATTAAGGCGCTGTTGAGATTCTCCGCCTCCACATTGGCGCTTACAACCGCAACCTGAAGCGCGTTCCACTGCTGTTCCGGCAGTTCAACCGTCAGCTTGACATCGAAAATATGAACGCCGAAATTCACGCCGTCAGGCAGCTGAACACTTAATTGAAGCTTCTCGCCCTGCGGGGTCACCTTCAGGTCAATGCTGTCCGCATCATTATTGCTGACCCGGCCATGCAGGCGGGCGACAATGTCGTCCGTGCTGCCGGGCATCAATTGCACATCCACGCTTCCGGTCTCGACGGCTACATTTTTTATCCCGGCCGCAGCAACCGACTTCTCGATATGTACCACCTTGGTCGCCGTGTTGAGCAGACTGTCTCCCGCCTGTGAGAGCCATTCGCCAGACTTATCCGCCATAGCCGGATTGAACATGAACACGACTCCGATTACCCCGGCAATGATTAACAATACCCCGATAACTTTTCTCATATCTGTTCTCCTATAAGCGCCCGTTTTTGACAGATGAACACGCGGTCCGCCTGATTGGTCTGCTTCAGTATAGCACGCTGAGCCGCATCACTACTCCGGTCCGACGAAGTAAATGAAACCCGACTTAGGTCCAGTTCGTGGAAACGGATGGGTTACCGATAGAGCCCCCTGTGTGAAGACGCCCGCATCAAGACGATCCAATAGAAGCGCCTCCCCCGGCGGCGAGCCCAATACGTTCAGCGGCGGAGCTTCCTGCTCCGCCGCTGCTTCCTATCCGGTTACTTCCGCTCCTCCCCGCTGCATATCGGTATATAGATTTTGATTCTCATCTCGTCCGGATAGGAAGACTTCATCACGTCCGTCACCTCGAAATCGGGCCCCTCTCTGCGGTCATAGTTCGACTGGGGAAGCCAGGTGCCGTAAATATAATCCCGAATCTCCTGCACCGTATGCGCCGGTCCGTATGCCTTGAACTCCGCATAGGTTCCTGCCGGAAGCTGCATATGAACATAACCGGGCTCCAATTGGCCGGCATCGATGCCGGGCTGGACCTCCTCCCCGACTACGAACGTAAACTCGCCGTTGTCCTCGAACTCGCAGGAAACGCCGTACGCCATGTTGGGCGCTGCCTGGCTGGGGATGCGCGCATAGCGCTGACATTCTCCGAATTCCCGGTAGAAGTCCGGAATCTCCACATAGTGCCGGTCATCATTCAAGCTCGTCCGGTAAGCATATCCTACAATCTCCTTGGCCGGCAAATCTGCAGTGGTTGGCTTCATCAAAGCATCATTCCCCTTTCGGATTGACGGATCGTCAATGAAATTTATTTTTTCCTGGCGCGGACAGGCCAGATCCGTCTTACGGTACTTGCCCGGCGATATGCCGAAGCAGTTCTCGAAGGCGCGGGTAAATGACTCCTGAGACTTGTACTGATAGGCCAGAGCAATCTCGAGAATGCTCTGGCCGGTGCTTCTCAGCGCCTGGGCCGCTTCCGACAATCTCCGCTTGCGGATATATTCCTGAACCGTGAAGCCGGAGATGGCCCGGAACATGTTAATCTACTGTCATTATGCCGTATTTCGGTGCCGATTTCTTGATAATCCGTGCGGGATATCCCAGGGCTCAAATGGAGTTCGAATGTTCGGCTGAAGCTGCCTTGTTCGGCTATTAATGCTGGCTTGTGACGAGGGTGGCCCGGGACCCCAAGCGAACATGGCTACAGTCCGTTCGGACAGGCTGCTCCCCGCTTCTTCCCGGATGTTGACGCCAGGAGCATGCCCTGTGCGCTCGACTGTCAAAAAATCCGGCAAAAACGCAGCTTTTTACCGACACCGCCTTAACGAAGAAGTGAAGCCTGCAAATCTACATCAATTTCGGGCCATTTCTGCCCAAAATGTAAGATTGATGGGTGAAAGCTGCCGTTGTGCAGGAATTCTATCGATTTCGCCATCCAAAGCGGGAAATTGCTGTAAATTCGCAGGAAGTCAGCCGGGAATGATATGAGGTTCATGATCCGCCATACAGAACACGGCTGCTCGACATGCTCCACAGGGCAGCGGCAGCATCGCAATCACACCAGCATGAAAAAAACCGCAGCTTTCAAGACTGCGGCACATCTGTAACATCAAGAAGTATATTCGCCTCGCTTCGGCGCCTCCGCCGGGATATCCTCCATCTCCAGGATGACGGGGCAGTGATCGCTGCCGGTAATCGCCGCATCAATCTCCGCATCCTTGATATATTCCTTCAAGCGGGCGGAGACGAGAAAATAGTCAATCCGCCAACCGATATTCCGTTCCCGCACCTTCGGCATGAACGACCACCAGGTATAAGCGTCCGTCCGCTCCGGATAGCGATGCCGGAACGTGTCGGTAAATCCGGCATCCAGCAGCCGGGTCATCTTGTCCCGCTCTTCCGGAGTGAAGCCGGAGTTGCCATGGTTCGACTTCGCATTTTTCAGATCGATCTCTTGATGAGCCACGTTCAAATCGCCGCATACGATAACCGGCTTGCGGGCATCCAGCTCCTGCAAGTAGCGGCGGAAGCGCTCCTCCCACTCCAGCCGGTATTCCAGCCGGGACAGATCCCGCTTCGCGTTGGGCGTATACACCGTAACGAGATAGAAGGACTTGAATTCCAGCGTAATCATCCGTCCCTCCGGTTCGTTGTCCTCCTCCATGCCGTAGCGTACCGAGAGAGGCTCGATTCTCGTAAAGACGGCGGTGCCGGAGTACCCTTTTTTCTCCGCATAATTCCAATACTGCCGGTACTGCTCGCCCAGCTCGAGGCAGATCTGTCCCTCCTGCAGCTTCGTCTCCTGCACGCAAAAAATATCGGCACCGCTTGCCTTGAAGTAGTCGATAAATCCATTATTGACGCAGGCCCGCAGACCGTTGACGTTCCACGAAATCAGCTTCATCCTCTTGTTCTCCTTACTATAGCCACGTTTTGTTACTGCTAGTGTATCATAGTTGTCCATCTCGACGGGAGAGAGCTCCATAGACATCCGCGATTTTGAAAAATTTGTTTGCCGTTGGATGGAGACACAGGGAAATGTTGATGCAAGAAGGCCGGGAATCTCCTCGCGGATAAACCCGGCCAACCGATTCGCCGCCTCACAGGCAACAGTTAGGAATTATGCTCCTTATAGGAAGCCGCGGCCTCGATGAAGCGCTCGCGCTTCTGCTCGATTTTCGACTGAATTGTCCAGAAAACCACCTGCGTGAACTGCCGCGGCGATTCGATCAGCGTAATGAGCATCGCGATTTTAATTTTGTCCTCTGAGACCCATTGGATCTCGAACTGCAATGCAGGCAAGCCGTTGATTGTCACGCTCTTCGGCTCGACAGGCCCCTCTGGCGCAAGCTCGCTATAGTTCCGCTCATACAGCAGGTCATAGTAGTCTTCGAGGGTCTGGATATCTCCCATCTCCTCGCGCGCGTCAGGAACGACGATGACGAATTCATTGCCCGCAGGATTTCTTCTTCGGCGCGGATTTCTCCGCGGTGGGTTGTGCGGACGTGCTATCGGCTCCCCCCTGTCCCTGTTGCTGCTTGCCGTCCAAGCTGCCTTGCGACCCGCTACCGTTGCCACATCCGGTAACCAGCCAGGCCCCCATGACTACTGCCATTGCGATCTTGTGCCACTGCCATTTCATCCGTTTCTCTTTTACCCTCTATGCGAGTGCTATACTAGGCTAGAACGATCATCCACAATTTCCCTTCCTTGAATATCATCGGCGACTCCCCCAGGTTTCTTTAGGAGCAAGCGTTTTTTCAGGCTGGTTCTCATACATATAACTATTAGAAATGCCGCCACGACGTAAGAAATGGACTAAATAGTAAACCAAAGGTGATGTGCGATGAAAAAATTTAAGATCATTGTTCTTTTCGCTTTTCTTGTGAGTATGATTGCTGGCTGTACTGATAACAGGGAAAAAGAAACGGAAGATAAGAGCATACATGTACTAGAGAATAGCTTAGAAGAGCTTTTGACAACATCCACAAATACGAAATATGGAAGTAATGTAGAAAATTTTCGCGTCGTAGGTCTTGGAGAAATCCTGCTTCGTAACCTTTCTTTTTGAAAAAGACAGTGTGAACTGGCATGCTGTCATGTATGCTGAAAAAATGCCCGATGATAACTATGAGCTAGGCTTTCTGGATGGAACGAAGCTAACGAATCATGACCCGATTAGCATATATAACATGGTTAGCGAAACGATATCTGGCAACATAAAAAAAGAAATCATATCGTAACGGGAAGCATCAATGATCATCGTGTCAATACAATTTATATTAGCTATCCTAATGGAGAGGTTTCAGGAATAAAAGTAGGACCACATCAAACCATCTATACAGAAATCGCAATAGGTATGGAAGGTTATCCCGCTTCGGTTACAGCCGTCTCCGGCAATGGAGAAGTTCTATTCGAGAAAAAGTACTAGGCTGCGGTACGATTCGTGTTCACCCATGAGAGACAAGAAGCCCGCCCCGGTCATCCGGAACGGGATCCATTTTTTTCATGGCCGCTTTAATCCAATACCGCCGCCATATGCTCAGTCGTTACCGCCCAGTGGGAGGCCGTCCAGTATTTTTGCTTGTCTTTGACATAAATGATTTGCGGCGACTCATGCTTCACATCGAGATCCTCGGCAATCTGATTGGAGACGGGGCGGGACTCGATTACCTTGACGAGAACATAATCGATATCGCTGTTCGGATTGCCCTGCAAATACTGCTCGTACTCGTTCAGCGCATTCGCGCTTACGGGACAGGTGGTGCTGTGCTTCAGCACGACAACCCCGCGCTCCGCCGAGTGTTCCAACAGGTCTGCCCACTCGTCTGCTGTCGTGATCTCTTTCCAATCCATCGTTCGATCGCTCCTTTACCGTAGTCTTGCTGCCACTTGCGACTGGTTTTGTGTATTATAGATCTTTTATCACAAATTGAAGATATTCGCAAGGCTCGCAGGTTAATCCTGTTGATCTTGAGCGCAGACGCGCAGTGATCTGATCTAAGGACTCCCCGACATATACAGCACTTTGGACAAAGGATGGGGAGGGCCGATTTCGTAATCGGATCGATCCGTTGTCCCCATGCTGCCCTCGTGCTCGGCGTACTGCCGGGCCCCGCCCCTGCTTGCTTATGCCGCTTTGGAGCGATTGAAATCGATCGGAGATCGGCCAATTCGGCGTATGATGATCTCGGCCAAGCCGAAGAGCAGCAGGATCGTAGCATAGACGGCAGCCGTATAGCTGGCTGGATACGGCAAGCCCAATCCGTCATGGAGCGCAAAGGTAAGGAGATGAATGGCCAGGTTCGTGAAGCAAAAGACGTAGCTGCGAATCATCCATGCCCGGTGGCGGCTCATCTGCTTCTTTTTTATTTTCACGATCGCCATCACGGTGATGAACATCCAGATCATGTTCAACAGATTGAAGGCAATGCTCGCGGGCTTCCCTCCTGTCGCATACGGAGCCATGTAGCCTGAAGTCAGCACCACCGCAAAAACGGAGATCACATACAGATAGCCGTTGATTCGATGGAAGAGGCGGTATTTTCTCAGCAGCGTATGTATGAAGTTAACCGCTCCCGACAGAATCGCCAGGCAGGCGAAGGCCACATGAACCTTCATCACCGGCAACCAGACATTGGCGTTAAGGGGGCGGGCGGGATTGGACTTGCGGCTCAAAAATGCAGCGGCCTGCGGATCGTGAAGGTAATTAATATACAGGACGTAGATGATGTAACCGGCCATGACAGCAAGCAGAGACCAGGCGGATAGTTTTCGTTTGGACATTATGCGGATACCTCGCTCGGATCAAAATAGGTCGGCAATAGCGGGCGATGGCAGGATCGTTCCGTCCTGTCCTTTACCCTTTGCCAGAGAAGTTATGCTATGATTGGTATACGAATAAGAAGCCATTGAACGGAAATGAACGGATTCCCGAAAGGACCAGGTTCATGCGCAAAGGAGAAAAAACAAAGCTTCATATCATCATGAAATCGGCGTAGCTCTTCAATCAGAAGGGATACGCCGCCACGACGATGCAAGAGATTATGGACGCCACCGGCTTGACCAAGGGCGGACTGTACCGGAGCTTTCCAAGCAAGGACGAGATCGCGATCGAAGCGTTCAAATATGCGGGCGAGGTGCTCTGGAGCCATTTCTCCGCCGCGATGGAAAACTGCCGGACGGCAACGGACAAAATCCGGGCCATGTGCGAAGCATACAGCGATGCCGCGCACAATCCTCCGATGAAGGGGGGATTATGGCAAGCCGCCTAACCCGGGAGAACCGGCATGTTCATCATGCGACAGTGCAGATCGAGAGATGGTTGGCGACATTTAAGCCTGCGTAGGCGCCGGTTCCTCCGGAGGCAAGCCCAGCGCAGGCGCCTCCAACGTTTCGGCCGTAGCCCCTATCTGTGATCGGGTCCATTCCGCGGAGTTGCCGGATCAATCCCCTCCTCTCATACGTGAACCCTCCCTTTTTGAGACCGGACGGTTCGCTCTCTTTTTATACGACTCTACTCTCATCGGTTATGCAAACGCATTCTTCGGCCAATCGAACCCTTTATGCCCAAATTTTTTATGATAAACTGAAACCGCAATCCACATCGGCAACCGTTATTTTCTTATCCAGGACGAGAAAGGAAGCGACGGCGTTGAAGGATCGGTCAGTCTATATTTTCGAATGGTCGCCGAGAACGCATATCGACCCGTTCCATACGCATGATCATCTGGAAATCGGTTACTGCCTGTCGGGAACAGGAACATTTTATTTCGGAGAAAAGCAGTATACGGCCGAGCCCGGCGACCTGTTTGTCATCAACAATATGGAGCGGCACGCCGCGTCCTCGGATCCGCGCAACCCGAGCAATTACTTTTTTATCTACTTCGACGCCATGATTATCGAGCAGGCGGATCCGAAGCTTCTGCTTCCGTTTGTCTATTATCCGCAGCAGTTCGAGAACCGCATTGACGGGTCGTTGCCTGTCGCCGCCCGCATCGGCGCGTTATTCGCCAAATATGGGACGAGGATCGGCAGAAGCAAAGCGGTTACAAAGGGATGATACGAAGCAAAATTATCGAGATATGCGCGCTGCTGCTGCGCCACTATGGGGAGTTCACGCCGCTTGCGGAACGGAGCCGGGCGATAGCATCGTATTTCCGCATCAAGCCGGCTTTGGACTACATGAAGGAATGTTTCCGGGAACCGCTGACCCTGTCCGACGCGGCCCGCGTACTGTCATTGAGCCCGTCCCGCACCCGCCATCTGTTCAAAGAAAAGCTCGGTCAGGGGTTCAAGGAGTATTTGCTTCAACTGCGCGTCAATGAAGCGAAGCGGCTTCTGGCGGCCACAGATTTGCCGATCGCCGACATCATGCATGCCAGCGGGTTCCAGAGCCAGGCCCCGTTCTATCGAACGTTCAAGCAGACCCCGGCTTACAATGATAGTGCACCGGCAGGACCGCAATAATGATGCGAGACGGAGAGTGGAACGATGGCGTCTGTGGATGTGTTATACGGATGGGTACGGGAAGAAATCAAGCAGCGCGAGGAGGAAGGCTGCCCTGTCGACGGATTTCGTTCGAAGCTGGAGGCGGCAGCCGGGGATGAAGGGAAGCTGATGGCCTTATATGCGTAGCTCTCGGCGCTGGAACCCGCGCCTGATTTCCCTTATAGGGAGCCGAATGGCTTGGCCGAGATCCGCGCCGAGCGGCCGGAAGGCCGCCGATCAGGTGGATCTGGTGGAACGAATCTGGGATGCGTTCAAGCACTACCACCCGGTTCACACGATCAACAATGCGGCCCTGTGCGCGGCAGCGCTCGTCTTCGCCCGCGGCGACTATGAGCTGGCGATTACGACGGCGGTGCTGGGCGGCTGGGACACGGACTGCAACGGCGCCACGGTCGGCTCGATTATGGGAGCGATGCTCGGGGCGAAGCGGCTGCCGGAACGGTGGACGGCGAGACTCAACAATACGCTGTACGCGGAAGTGAGCGGCTTCCATCCGATAGCCATCTCGGAATGCGCCCGGCGCAGCTACGAGGTGTTCCGGGAGATTAGCGGGTAATACAAAAGAGGCGGACTCCCCGTGTTGTACAGCCTGTAACGCGATGTACGACACTCAGAGCCTGCCATCTCTTTTTGATAACGACAGAATCGCTATTCCGTTGTTCTGCTTCCGTGTTGAATGCGGTCTCTCCGCACTTACTCCTCCCCCGTCGCAATCGGATTCTCATCGTACGAACTCCAATCGCTCCAGCTCCCGGCATACAAGCGAACCTGCGGGTAGCCAAGCTCATGCAGCGCCAGCACATTCGGGCAGGCGCTGACCCCGGAGCCGCAGTAGACGATGACCTCGCGCCCGGCTTCCAGCGCTTCCACGATAGCAGAGAGCTGCTCCCGGCGCTGCGCTTCCGGCTTCCAAGCGCCGCGCTCATCGACATTATCCTTCCAGAACTGATGGATCGCCCCTGGAATATGACCCGCCTTCGCATCGATTGGCTCGGTCTCGCCCCGATAGCGCGCCGCGTCGCGCGAATCGACGAGCAGCACATCCGGCCGGCCCAGCTTCTCCCGGACCTCCTCCATACGCGCCAGCATGTCCGCCCGAACCTTCGGCACGAAGGCGGCCGGCACGACAACCCGCTGCGCGTCGATAACCGGGTACCCGGCATCCTTCCACGCCGTGAAGCCCTCTTCCATCACATGGACGGCATCATGGCCGAGCCAGCGCAGCATCCACCACAGCCGCGAGGCATAGTCGTATGCGACGATCCGGCTGGAATTGCTGATGCCGGCGCGGCCGAGCCGTTCCGCCAGCACGGCCGGATCAGGCAGCGGATGGCGGCCGCCATGGGCTTCGACCGGCGCCGACAGGTCCGTATTCAGATCAAGATAGACGGCTCCCGGGATGTGGGAGGAGGCATAGTCTTCTCTCCCGGCCTCGGGCCGCCCAAGGTCGAAGCGGCAATCGACGATTACGATATCGGGCTCATACATGCGGGCTAACAGCCATTGCTTGGATACGAGAATTGGTCCACTCATATAGCGCCTCCTTAGTCGTGTACTGCTTATGCATAGTGTATCACAGAGACCGAACCGCCGGTTATCTCTTTCGCCCCGTAGCGTTTAACCCATAGCCGCCGGCCCGCTGACTGACCAGTGCTCTGCATCCCTTATTGTCAAGCCGATGCAAACATGCGAAAATAGCAACTAAGAAAAATCAAGCAACAGAATGCACGATCTGGAACCGACGCCGCATCGCTCGGTATCTCCTGTGTAAGGAAGTGATTGCATTGCCGGCTTCTTACCGCCATTCCCCGTCCCGCCCGCCGAGGCTGCCCTTCCGGGTGCGCCCGATGACCGAGGAGGACAGCGCACATATCTGCTCATGGACCTACGAGCCGCCTTATCAACTGTATGGATTCCTCCCGTGGGATCAAATGAAGGCCCTGGAAGTCGAATTCGGTGATCCCCGCATCCGGAGCGAGCAATATGTATCGGTAACGGATGCCGAGGGGGAGTTGTTCGGCTTCGCGCAGTTCTTCCCTCTGCTCGGCGTGACCCGTCTCGGTCTGGGAATGCGCCCCGATCGGCTCGGGCAAGGATATGGCGTCCCCTTCGTCCGGGCGATCGTCGAAGAAGCCCGGCGCCGCCATCCCGGCGATATGATCGATCTGGAAGTGCTGACCTGGAATGAACGAGCGATCCGCACATACCGGCGCGCCGGATTCCGGATCACCGATACGTATACGCGGCAGACGCCGACCGGGCCCGGCGAATTCCATTGCATGGTCTACAACCCGTAACCCCGCCCGCGCTCATCCGAGTGCGGGCCGAATCAGGTCAAGGCGATGCTGGCCACCGTCGCGCTGTCGACGACGACCTCGATGAGATGGAATTCGGGGTCATACTGCACGCTTCCGCTGCCGATGAAGAGCAGCCGCTCCTGCCCGAGCCCGTAAAACACATCATCCGCAAGCGCCTCCAGCACTTCATGCCGTTCCTGCTCCCCCAGCGCTTCCCATTCCTCCTGCCCCATGTCGAAGAACTGATAACCATCCGGGATTAGCGGCAGCGCCCCGACCAGATCCTCCAAAATATCTTTATACGGTCTTCCGTAAGCCACGCCCATTTTTCGTGCTGCCCCTTTCTGCTCACGCTTGTCTGTATACCTCGTATTGTAGCATAGGTGAACCGGCTTTCTCGAACCCGGATGCAGCGAAAAGGCCTGTGCATCCATCCGGCGTGCACAGGCCTCTTTCATTCGAATGGATGCGGTCCCTCCATCGGATTCATCGCTTCACGGACATGGCTGCGATAAGCTCCTCTGCCGTCAGGACCATACCGGGGAGCCCCCACCGCTTCCCGAGCTGCGTCGCATACGGCGTATCGAGACCGGATTCGCGAAGAACCTCCTGCCGGGAGAACACGTGACGCGTCTCATCGTCCATCAGCACCCGGCCCCGGTTCATGACAACGGTCCGGTCGAAATGAGCCGCAGCGAAGTCCATATCATGCAATATCGCCAGCACGAGCTTGCCCTGCCGCTTCAACTGCTCGATAATGCCGCCAATTCGGCGCTTCCCCGCATCGTCCTGCGCGATGGTCGGCTCGTCCAAAATAAGAATGTCCGTGTCCATGGCAACAATCGAGGCGATGCTCACCAGCTTCTTCTCCGACAAGCCGAGATCGTGGGGATTCATCTCCCGGCGCGCGGCCAGGCCGACCATGTCCAGCGCCGCCATAGCCCGCTCCTTCGCTTCGGCTGCGCTCCGCTTCAGGTTAAGCGGCCCGAACATGACCTCCTCCAGGACTGTGCGCTTGCATATCTGATCGTTCGGGTTCTGAAAGACAAGCCCGATTCGGCCGGCCAACCCCGCGACCGTCGCTTCCTTCGTCCGTATCCCGCATACTGTTATTTCGCCGGCCGTCGGTGTAAGCAGCCCTTTGAGCAGCTTGACCAGCGTCGTCTTGCCGGCGCCGTTCTGCCCGATGATCGCCGTCGCCCGCGTATCGAAATCCAGCGTGACATCAAGCAGTACTGGCTGGCCCGGGTCATATTCGAAATGCATATTCCGGATGCGAATCATCTCACTCATCCCGCTCATCCCCCTCCCCCTCTTCCGGGCCCGCCGCCAGACCGCCGCCGCTCTTCCCGCCGTACGCCGCCTCATAAGCCTCGGCCGCTTCTTCCAAGGTTACCGGATACGTATCCTTGCCCGGGGAGCGCAGCCCGAGCTCGCGGCATACCTGCGTATAGACGGGCGGCTTGACTCCGTATTCCGCCAGATCGGCTCGGGAGAACAGACGGGCCGGCGTATCGATGCCGATTAAGCACCCTTCGTGCAGAAGAGCGATCCGGTCGGCGTACGCGGCGAGCTTCTCCATCTTATGCTCCGCCAGAATGACCGTCATCCCCTCCCGGCTCAGGCTCTGAATGGCCCGGAACACTTCCTCCGAGCCCTGCGGATCGAGCTGCGAGGTCGGCTCATCCAGCACGATGACCTGCGGCCGCATCGCAATGACGCAGGCGATGGCCATCCGCTGCATCTGGCCTCCGGACAGGTCGAAGGGCGGCCGATCCTTATACTCGTATATATCCAGCAGATGAAGCGCATGATCGATACGCTCGATCATCTCGTCCCGCTCCACGCCCAGCTGCTCCAAGCCGAAGGCGACCTCCTCGTACACCGTCAGCTTCGCTCCCGTCACCTGCGTGAACGGATTCTGGAACACGATGCCGACATGGCGTATCATCTCATCGACGCCGCTCTCCGCGACATCCGTGCCTGCGATGCATACGCTGCCTCCATATGCGCCCTTATAGAAATGCGGCACAAGGCCGGTGAGCGCTTGGCAGAAGGTCGTCTTGCCCGCTCCATTGGCCCCGATGATCCCGATGAATTCCCCAGCCTCCACCGACAGCGAGATATCATTCAGCGCCAGCTTCTCCGTAGACGGATAACGGTACTTGAGATGCTCCACTTCAATCAGCTTCATACGAAGATCCTCCATAGAAGAGCGGCGGCGACGATGACGAGCATCGCCAGCCGCAGAATGCCGGCATGCCGATACCGCTTCTCCTCATTCAGAAATGTTTTGCGCCCGGGCACATTGAAGCCCCTCGCCTGCAGCGCTAACGTGCGCTCCTTCGTATCGAGCAGCGAGCTGAGCACGACCGGGCCGATAAGCGGAAGGAACGCCTTGATGCGCGTCATCAATCGTCCTTCCGTCTCTACGCCGCGCGAACGCTGCGCGTCGGTGATCGTGCCGACGGTCGCCATCATCTGCGGGATGATCTGGAACACGGAGTTCAGCACATAGCCGATGCGGGGCGACAAGCCTTTGCGGACGAGGGCTTCCACCAGATCGGACGGCTTCGTCGTCAGGACGAGGATAAGGAAGGCTCCGACAATATTCAAGGCACGGAAGCTGATGCCAAGGGCGAACAGCAAGCCTTCCTTATAGAACGGCCATGTCCCGACGGTGAACAGTACCGTCTCATTCCCGACATAGAAAACCCCCTGGATAATGACCACCGTCACCAGCACGAAGCCGACGAAGCCCATCACCGCCAGCCCCCGCCGGAACACCCGCCCTGCGGCAAGCAGCCCGAAGCTGATCAGCATGCAGACCCAGGCCGCATGGAGGGAGGGCACTATGATGGGAATCGCGATCGCCGCAGCGATATAGGCCAGCTTCGTTATCGGATCGACGCGATGGACGGCCGAGTCTTTTTCCACGTACAAGCTCATTGATTTCATGCATAGCCCACCTTTGCCAACCGCTTGCGGACGGTTACAGCTTCTCGATATCTCCGCTATTCTTGTACATATTCATCAGACTGTTCGGGAGCACGCGGTATATCCCGTAAGCGGCAAGAACGGTAATGAGCTTATCCGGCAGATCGACGACCAGCTCATCGAGGAAGGAAGCGAGCCAGACCGATTGGGTCCCTTGCAGCACATAACCGAAGACAATATCGCCCCAGACATTGCCGGTCTGACCGCCCCAGAACGCCACATTGAGCGGGGTGGAGATGACGACCGCGGTCAATCCTACGGCCAGACCGATGACGGACGCCTTGCCCCAGCTTGAGATCCAGCCCTTGGACGCCATAATCCCGGCTACCAAGCCAATAAAGACGCTTGTCAGGGCATAGACGAACGAGATCGGATCCATCGTGAGGCCGTAAATGATATTGTTGATAAGTCCGGACAGCCCGCCGATAACCGGACCCGCCAGCATGCTGGCCAGGACGGTACCGATCGCATCGAGCCACAGCGGCAGCTTGAGCACGCCGGCGAACAATTTGCCGATGTAGTTAATGCCGACCGCGACCGGGATCAGCACGAGCGCCGCGGTTGAGAACGACCACATACTTCTTTTGGACATATTGATCCCTCCTGAAGAATTCATCTTTCTGTTCTAGCTCATCCCCTGATCCGCTCCTACCTAATCCATCTCTGCATTCCTCCTTCCCTATTGCAGGGTTCCGCCAATCGCGCGGTGGCCGTTTGCGGACGCTGCCGGACTCGGCGGCAACGGCGCCGTCACATAATCATGAGTGTTCCCTCTGAATGCCAAATCATGCGATGATATGCAATCGCTTTCACGTTCGAGACAGGAAGTTTCTCTTTACGGCTTTAGGCCGGCGTACAGCTTCACAACTGCTTCCGGCGGCTTGCACTCCTGTCTCTTTCTTCTCACTATATCTTGTTCCCGGGCAAAAGAACAGGTCTTTTGCGGGCTCGTTCCGGAAGGAATTTGTAAGGGCTTCCCCCCCGGCCGCGACGGGCTTGAACACCTCCGGAAAGGCGGGATGGATGCCCCCTTTGCCCGGCCTCCCGCCTACCCTGCCTTGTCGCTGCCATTAAAAAAAGGGCCGGTTCTGCCGATAAAAAAGGTAACGTATCAAAACTTTCACGCATTCCGTTGAACGCTGTCGAATGCGGGACGCAGGAAGCACCATTAACTCATGGATGAGGTGTGTATGGAATCATGGAAAAATCAACATTGATCGGTCTGGTCCTTGGCGTCTTGGCCATCTCGCTCGGAATGTACTATAAAGGCGCTCCGATATCCAATTTGGCCAACCCTGCTGCCATCATGATTATTTTTGTCGGTACGGCAGCATCGCTGTTTATCGGTTTTCCGATGAAGGAATTGAAAAAATTCCCCAAATTGTTGGGTATGATATTTAAGCCCCAGCAGCTGGTTGACCGGGTACAATTGATCCAGCTGTTTATGGAATGGGCCAGCATTACCCGCCGTGAAGGCTTGCTGGCGCTTGAATCGAAGATTGACGACATTCAGGATGACTTCCTTCGCAACGGAATGCGAATGATCATCGACGGGAACGACCAAGACTTCGTGCGCGATGTACTAATGGAAGATATTCATTCGACCGAAGAGCGGCACCGCGCGGGCGCGCTTATCTTTTCCCAGGCAGGAACCTACGCGCCGACGCTGGGGGTATTGGGGGCCGTTATCGGCTTGATCGCCGCCTTGGGGCAGATGGCCGATATGGAGCAACTGGCCCATGCTATAGCAGGGGCCTTCGTCGCTACGCTGATGGGTATCTTCACCGGTTACGTGCTCTGGCACCCGATTGCCAACAAATTGAAACGGCTGTCCTACAGTGAAATTGAGATTCGGTTGATGATGGTGGAAGGCTTGCTGTCCATTCAATCCGGCGTATCGACGATTGCCATCAACCAGAAGCTGTCCGTCTTCCTGACGCCAAGGGAGCGCGCACAGCTCAATGCGAAGGGAGAGGCTGGAGAATGAGCAACAAGCGCCGCCAGTCTCACGATGAACATGTCGATGAATCTTGGCTGATCCCGTATGCCGATATTTTGACTCTGCTGCTGGCCCTCTTCATTGTCCTGTATGGGATGAGCACGGTGGATGCGAAGAAGTTCCAAGAGATGAGCCAAGCCTTCAACATCGCCTTCGATAGCGGAGGCGGCGCGGGGATTCTGGATCAGCAAGCCATCATTCCGCCGAACAATGCCAAGAAGGGCATGAAGGATGTGGACCCGAGCACGGCCTCCCGCAACCGGGAACGCTATGAATATATGGTGAAGGCCAAGCAAGAGCAGGCGGAGCTGGAGACGCTGCGGGACAAGATGAACGAATACATTGCCAAAGGCGGCTTATCCAACCAGTTGAACACCGAACTCAATCATTCAGAACTGAAAATAACGATTAAAGACAGCGCGCTGTTCGACTCCGGGAAAGCAAGCCTCAAGTCTGACGCCAAGCAGTTGGCCATCACGATCGGAGATATGCTGAAGCAGTATAAGGACTATGATATTGTCATCAGCGGGCATACCGACAACCGCCCGATTCGCAACAGCAACTTCGAATCGAACTGGGATCTGAGCTCGGCCCGGGCGCTCAGCTTCATGAAGGTGGTGCTTGAGCGTTCCGGTATCGATCCGAAGCACTTCAAGGCCGTCGGCATGGGGGAATATCACCCAGTCGCCGATAATGGCACGGTCGAAGGGCAGGCGCAGAATCGCCGGGTCGAAGTCTCGATCCTCCGCAGATTCGTAGAGAAGGACGAGCCATCAGATCCGTCGTCCGACCTGGATGCTCAGACGGAGGCTCCATAATCAAACCGCTCCAGAACGGGAACAGAAGAGGGTGCTGCAGCCGGAAGCTTCACGCTTCCCGCCGCAGCACCCTCTTCGTGGCTCTAGGTCGGCAGATTCTCCCCGGCCGGGACAGGCAGCCTGTCGGCCGGCGCAGACGGATCCACTGCCGGCAGCGTCACCATTACCTGCGTTCCCTGGTTCAACTCACTCGTAATATCGATGCAGCCCCGATGGCTGTGAATAATCCGCTGGCTCACCATCAGCCCCAGCCCGGTTCCCTTCTCCTTGTTGGTGAAGAACGGATCCCCCAGGCGGGACAAGTCTTCCGCCGGAATGCCAATTCCATAATCCTTGATGATGACGATGACGCTGGACGTCCCGCGCGCCTCCACGATCAATTCGATCTCGCCGCCGCCGGGCATCGCTTCCATCGCATTTTTTATAATATTGATAAAGACTTGCTTCAGCTGATTCTCCTCGCAGTCCACCAGAGGCACATCCTCATCGAATCGCTTGACGAATTCAATATTGTGCAGATTGGCCTGACTGTCCAATAGGGAGAGCACGCTGTTCATAATGAGGCGCACATCCTTCGGCTGGAACCGCACCGCCTGCGGCTTCGCCAGAATGAGAAATTCGCTGACGATCAGGTTGATCCGGTCCAGCTCGGACAGCATCAGCTCGACATGGCTCGCATTGACACGCCTGGTCTGCTGCTGCAATTGCAGGAACCCGCGGAGCGTCGTGAGCGGATTGCGGATTTCATGGGCGACGCCGGCAGCCAGTTGGCCGACGGTCGTCAGCTTCTCCGATCTCCGGAGCAGCTCCTCCATCCGCTTGCGGTTCGTCATATCCCGCGTAATGCTTGCCCAGGCGATACGCTCCCCTTTCTCGTCATAGATCGGCGAAGTGCTCACGCTGACGTCGAGCAGCCTTCCATCCTTCGTCAGCCGCGTCGTCTCCCGGTTGCTCACGGATTGGCCGTCGACAAGCGCCGCTTCCGACCTGCGCTCCTCCTCCATGGCCGATTCGGGCAATGTGGGCAGCGGCTGTCCTACCACTTCCTCCTCCGTCCAGCCAAACATATCGACGAAGGCCTGATTGACCCGCTTCACCCGGCCTTGCAGATCGGTCACATGGATCGCATCATTGGACTGGTTGATGAACGATTCCAGATGCTCCTTCATCTCGCGGTTTTCTTCATAGAGCGCGGTTAACCGGCCGGTAGAGAGCTGAAGGCTGCGGGCCATCATATTTATGCGATGGGCGAGCAGCCCAAGCTCATCCTTCCGTTCGATGTTCAACTGGGTGTCGAACTGGCCGGCGGATATCATATTGACCTTGTTCAAGATCGATTTGATCGGCTTGATGATCATGCCTGCGAACAGATAGCTGCATATCAGCACCGCTTCCAGCAGCAGGACTCCGATCGCGACATTCCGCATCAATTGATCATGGAGCGCGGCATTGAGCGATTCGAAGTTCATGACTACGTTCAGGACGTAAGGATCCTGGGTCTGCGTTCCCTGAATCGGAATAAAGCCTTTAATGATTGGGCGCTGCTGATAGCTGCTCTCATAGAATAGCGGCTTGTCCTCGGCCAGCGCTTCCCTTACATAGCTGACGTCGCGGTTGTCGCGGATATTATAGATCCCGAACAGCACCCGGCTGTCCTGCTGCCGAATATATTGAACGCCGTCGCTGCGCAGCGTAATCTTCGGAATCTGCTCCATCGCCCGCGGATTCAACGCGCTGATCTCCACCACATTCGCCTGGGCGCGAATCGTCTGATGGATGAGCAGATCCGGCTTATTCAGCTCGGAGTATACATCCACATTCCCGTCGCGAATATACGGATTAATAATATAATCCCGCTTGCCGTCGTAATAATAACCCCACTTGTCCATGAATTCCGGGTTGGACGTCGAGACATCGAACGGGCCGGACCAGAAATGATCCATGGTCTGGCCTTCCCGCACCGTGACCGGCTCCCCGTTCAGCATCTGCTCAAAGGCTTTGTACCAATAGCCCCATACGCGGGTGGACAGACCGATTTCCTTGAGATCCGACGACTTTTCGACAATAATATCCTCCCCGTCAGGGGAACGGTGAAGCAAGGAGATATGGGCGATTCCCAATTCCTTGGACAGCTTCTCGAGCTGTTCATTCGTCACCTCTTCCACCTTGGGAGGAAGCTTGTCCGCCGCATAAATGGAAGCAATATATAATTTCTCAGCCAATTGGATCTCAAATGCTTGGGAGGTCTGCAGAGATTGCTTGTAGGAGATATTAATCTGCTGCGCAATCACATCCATGCGCTGCTGCATTTCCTTGATGAGTTTATCCTTGGTGATATTATAGGTGAGAGTCATATGAAGTAAGAGCACGACGAGCACAATGCAAGATATCGAGATAGATAACTTGGCTTTAATCGAAAGTTTCATGCTTCACCTCTATCAGGTGTCTGCCGCAAGTTGTGGATAACTAGGACGACTTTTCCTGACAAATGTAGTATTCCGCTGGATCTTTACACTCGAATCATATCTTAATTTATAGCAATTTGTCCATGTTTTTTGGAGATAACGCGAATAAAGAGTATAATTGTACACATCGGTTGACAGGTTCAGAAGCAAAACGAGCATAGTTATACACAAATTGTGAACATCTTTGGATAATATGTGGATAATTATGTGCGTAAATTATTTTATCCACAGACTTATGCACAGTGTGTTAACAATCCGAATGTCTGTTCGGGGAATAACGGGGGAATCAACATATGGAAGACATGATGGTACATGAGCAATGGATGCGTGCAGCCATGGAGGAAGCGAAAAAGGCCGAGGCTATCGGTGAAGTGCCGATTGGCGCCGTCGTCGTTCGGGACGGGCAGATTATAGGCCGCGGCCACAATCTGCGCGAGACGACGCTCGATTCAACCGCTCATGCGGAGATGATCGCCATCCGGGAAGCAAGCAGCGCCATCGGTGCGTGGCGGCTGCTCGATTGCACCTTATACGTCACGCTGGAGCCGTGTCCGATGTGCGCGGGGGCGCTCGTTCAATCCCGCCTGCCGCTTGTCGTCTACGGAACGGCCGATCCGAAGGCCGGCTGTGCCGGAACGCTCATGAACCTGCTGCAGGAGCCCCGCTTCAATCATCGGGTCGACATTATCGAAGGCGTGCTGCAGGAAGAATGCGCTGCGATGCTGACCGATTTCTTCCGCCGTCTGCGCAAGAAGAAAGCGTAGCTGACAAGGCCTAACGGCCCGGTAGTCCGGTCCTGCGGCCATGCCTCCTTCATCGCTGCGATGAGAAGGCATGGTTCGGACGCCCTTGCCCATTATGTAAGCAAGTACTTGCATTCATAGTGGCCCGCCGATACAATACAGGGAAGTCGACTATGCTGAGATGGAGGAGGGAACGTCCTTGAAGCTGCTGACATTTAGAATCATCCACAGGGAAGAGGTTCATTTCGGAACCGTGATCGGGAATTACGCCGTGCCCTTCGCTTCGCCCTCATTCTCGTCCCGCTGCACGGGCATACTATCGGGCAATACGGCCTCCTACTGAATCAGCCCGAGGGGCGGAGATATTTTCTGATGGCTGATTCCGTCTATGTGAGGGCGAATTACCGAACGCTTATAACGGGAAGCCTGGCGAGCCGACTCGCCCATTATAATGCCCGTCAATACCGGAGTCTGTTCCCGATGCTGCGGCAGCACGAAGAGAACAATCCGGAGATGGTATGCATTCCATCCCATGATCCTGAGGCTTATGAGCAATATATTCCCGCCGGCTTGCAGCCGCAGCCTTTTTAACCCCATTGCGCGAGGTGGTATTCCTGGAAACCCGTACGAAAGATACGAGAGAGCGTATCATAGAGGCCGCCATGACATTGTTGAAGGAGAAAGGCTATCGCGGGGTGTCAACGAAGGCGATCGCCAGTGTGGCCGGCGTGAACGAGATTACGCTAATCCGCCATTTCGGGAACAAGCGGAACATCTTCACTGCCGTTATGGAGAAGCTTTCCTACCTGCCCTCATTTGAAAAAATGTTAAAAGAAAATTTGATGTGGGATTTGCACGCGGACTTGCGAATGTTCGCCTTGAACTATCTCGACTACTTCCGCAAGAATGGAGACATCATCACGATCGCGTATAAGGAACTCGGCATGTTCCCGGAGTTGGATCGGCAAGTGGCTCTCATCCCGGTCAAGATGACAAGCTTGCTCGTCGACTAGGGCCGCATCCGGGATTGCCCCAGCGAAGCCTATGCAACGATGCTCTTATCGATGAATTTCGGCTTCTTGTATCATCGACTCATGCACGGAGACATATCGGGAATCTCCGAGGAAGACTTCATCGAAGACACCATCGCTATCGTCGCGGATGGCCTGGCACCATAGCCTCTAACGGGCCAAGGAGCCAGGCCAGGCGTTCTCCTTCGGCTATAAGTCCTTCTTCGCGAACCCGATCGCTGAGATGGCATAAGACACGCCATACAAGAGAAGAGATATCCCCACGCTCAGCGCGGAAATCACGCCCAATGACATCCCGTCTCCCATGCTCAAGTCTTTCGCAAGCTGGCTCAAAATACCGGAAGAACCAAACAGAACGACCATCATAAGAACCATGGCTACCATGCTCTCCTTGTCCCCCAGCAGCAGATAGACCGGAATATTGACGCTTAAGAGCATGAGAATCAACGCGAGCGTCCACGCGATACTGGCCGGTTGAAGATCATACGAACCGCCCACAAGCTTCAATCCTGCGGTCAGCACAATTCCGATCACGAGACCCGCCCCGGCATACATCAGTCCGGTAACATATTTGGCTTTGACTATCTCGGTGCGATTGACCGGCAAGCTGTAAATAAAGCGGAATCCCTCATTCCTTTTGTCAACTGACAGGTTGTTAATAAAAGACATGGCGGTTCCCAGCATCCCGGCGAACAACAGATTGTGAACCGTCGAATAAGTAGAGAGAGAAAAAACAGCGATGAAGATCAGCAAAATAGGCAGGGAGCGCACGGTAACGACCAGTTCCTTCCGAATAAGCAGCATCATGAGAATATCCCTCCTGACTGAGTGCGTGTCGAATAAAACATAATATCCTCCAGCGAAGGCCGCTCGAAGGCCGCTTCCCTGCCGAAGGCTTCCATTGCCTCCGCCCGATCCCGCACAAGGCCCTCGAAACCGACCTCGGTCTCCCGAATGCCAATGAACATCTGGCGGACATCATCGTCCAACAACCGCGAATCGCCCTTCACGATCGCGTACGTATCGAACAGCTGATCCTTCTCCCGATGGAACAGCACCTGCCCTTCATGAAGAAAAAGCACATAATCTGCTGCCCGATCCAGATCTGTCGTCACATGGGTCGAGTACAGAATCGTCCGGTCCCCCTGCTCCATCCACTCCAGCAATAGCTCGAGCAGTTCCCTCCGGAATACCGGATCAAGACCCGACGTAGGCTCATCCATCAGCAGAAGCCTCGGATGATGGGACAATGCCATCACGATCGAGAATTTCATCTTCATTCCTTTGGAGGCTTGACCTACCTTTTGCTTGCCGGACAGGCCGAAGCGATCCATCAACCGCTTGTACAGCGCCTCATCCCAATTCGGATAGAACGGAGCGATGATACGCTTCATCTCATCCATGCGGAGCTGATAGTAGAAATGGCTCTCATCCGAAATATAGCCGACCTGTCGCTTAATGTCCCGCTCCCGATCCGGCATCTCCATGCCAAGCAGCTTAACGGTGCCCTGCTGCGGCTTGACGATATGGAGGAGCATGCGGAGCAGCGTCGACTTGCCGGCTCCATTGGGCCCGATTAGCCCGGTTATATACCCTTGCTCCACCGTGAAGCTGATATTGTCCATGCGTCGGGTCGGATACTGCTTCGTTATTCCCTGAACTTCAATTGCGTTCATTCCTCTTCCTCCTCATACAGCAAGCGGATATGTTCCATCAGGTCGGCGTAGGATACGTTCAGCGCCTTGGCCTCCTTCACGGACTCCTCCAGCTTCATCTCCATCTGATGAAGCCGTTGCTCCCTCACCAGCTCCGGATTCTCGCCGGATACGAACGATCCCCGCCCTACCATGCTGTCGATGAACCCTTCCCGCTCCAACTCCTCGTATGCGCGCTTCGTCGTGATGGCGCTAATCTGCAAATCCTTCGCCAATCGACGTATCGAGGGCAGCGGGGTTCCCGGCGGCAAGTCTCCATTGAATATCCCCGTTCGGATCTGCCTCGCAATCTGCGCATAAATCGGCTCGTCCGTCGATGATACGATGCGAATATGAATCATTGGGTCTCCACTCACCTTAAACATTGTATATAGACATTATATACATTTGTCGAAAAGAAAGTCAACATCACTCGTGGTTGATTGCCAGGACGGACAAATCTAGCTGCTGACCTGCCTCCTTCATAACAAAAAACCGGCTCTCGTTCATGAGAGCCGGTTCTCTACTTGCTGTGTTATTAATATCCAGCAAACATTTCCTCTAATTGGTCCATCGTAATGGCATCCGCTGGCTTGCCGATTTTGAATTCAACCGGTTTGTTGATGTTCGTATATTGGTTCGTCATCTTGGCGGCGATTTTCACTTTGTCGCCATCTTCCGTGAATTCCAGATTCACTACGGCACGTTGGTACGTCGGATATTGGTCTTTATTGATGGCAGTCAACAAGCTGAGCTCGTTAATCTTCATCGTTTCTTTAATCTCCGCAATACCCTTCTTCAACTCGTTCTCATCCGTAGCGATTTCCTTCTTCGCTTCTTCGATATCCGCCTTCTCCAGATCGAACAGCTTGAGATATTCATCCTTGTTCAGTGCGTCGAACGCGGCAGGAAGCGCCTCCTTCACCAAGGTCGTCGCGAATTGATCGAAGTTCTCATTGTTAACGTTGAACTTCACGACTTGATTCACATCGAGACCCTCCGGCAGAGCAGCTTCCTTCTTGTCGACGTTCACGAAGAACGCTTTCTCGTCGAACTTGCCAAGCACGGCCTTCACCAGATCGTTGGACGCATTTTGCATCGTCTTCATATCTGCTGCCGTAGGCATCGGTTCGCCGGATTCTTCTGCCAACTGCTTCAGGTCGAACTCAATGAACTTGCCAACGATCTCGGTTGGCATCGGAAGCATCGGAATGTTCGGCACTTTAATCCACATTTTGTCTTCCGTCATCACCAGTGGAAGCGTGAATGTCATGGCCATATCGCCCTGGAGCTTCACTTCCAGGTTCGCTTCAAGCTGCAGCGGCTCCTGCTGTACGGCGCCGGAGATTTTCAGCTCCGCATTCTTCAGCATGCTCATGACCATCTGCGCGTTCGGATCCGTCGCGCTCGCAGCATTAATTTGCAAATCATCAATAACGATGGATGTTTCGAATCCATATGATTTCAATTCAAGCGCCTTTGCAAATGCGCCTTCAACCGCCGCTCTTGGAGCAGCCGCTTTGGCCCCGCACCCCGTGATGATGAGAGCGAAGACGAAGAAGATCGCCAACGCGCCCTTGTACCATCTTTTCATGTTTACGTTCAGCTCCCTATCCCATTAGTCATGACTTGATAACCCAATCCATATTAACCTATACGAATGATTCTGAAAAGAGTTCCAAAGTTTTAAAAATCGTGACTTGCAGCATAGACATGCGAAAAATGTCCTACTCCCTTGCTTTCTAGTGAATATCTTTCTTTTTGAAGCGTCCGCCCTTCACGTCATGGATATTGCCGATCGCCAGGAACGCTTGCGGATCCTGCTCCTCGACGATCGATTTGAGCTTCGCTTCCTCCAGGCGGGTAATGACCGTGAAAATAATCTTCTTCTCGTCGCCGGAGAAGCCGCCTTCCCCGTTCATATACGTCACCCCGCGGCCCAGCCGGCTCAGGAGCGCATCGCCGATGGCCTTATAGTTCTCGCTAATAATCCATACCGCTTTCGAATCGTTCAAGCCTTCTACGGTTATATCAATCATTTTGAACGCAATGTAATAGGCAATCAGCGAATACATCGCCCGATCCCAGCCGAATACGAAGCCTGCGCTCGACAGAATGAACAGGTTGAAAAACATGACGATTTCGCCGACAGAAAAAGGCGTCTTTTTATTCAGCAAAATGGCCACGATTTCCGTACCGTCCAACGAGCCCCCAAAGCGGATCACCAAGCCTACGCCGATCCCTAAAATGATGCCGCCGAATACCGCTGCCAGAAATGTATTCTCCGTGAACGGCTGCACAGGATGCAGCAAAGCGGTGCTGAACGACATGACAGCGACGCCAAGCAAGGTTGATAACGCAAACGTTTTGCCGATCTGCTTGTAGCCCATGATGAGAAACGGGAGGTTGAGGAGAAAGAGAAATACGCCAAGGGGCACGGATGTGATATGGGACAAAATAATGGATATCCCGGTCACTCCTCCATCGGTAATCTGGTTCGGAACGAGGAATAATTCCAGCCCAACCCCCATCATGATCGAGCCGAGCGCAATGAATATAATCTGGCGCAGCATCTTGGCAAAGCCCATCTTCGTATGCTGGTAAGACGGCTGCAGCGCCGCCACGGCCGCCACAGGGTCTAGTCCCGGAATGGACGCTGCCAACATGGCGTTGCTATTATGTTCTGCGCCGGCTTGCTCATCGCAAGCGCGCTGCGATTGTTCTGCAAATCCGGATTGTTCCTTCTGGGAGTCTGTCATCGCATTCACCTCTCTACTATGTCGTACCTATTATTATATCGGAATAGAGCCTGGTTCGGTTGGGGTTGGTAAAAATTTTTCAATTTCTTTATTCCTGGATCAAAAAACGGCCTCCTCCCGTCGAGGGAAGAAAGCCGTGAAATCACTGCGGAGGAAGGCTTGCGATTCGATGATTGGATCAGCCTTCCGGGTTATTATGGCTTACATGATTGGCGGTCTTGACCTTCTTGGAGCCCGACAGCGGCTCTTGAATGCCTTTGCGGCCTTCCGCCTCATGATGGCGGACCGGCTGCTCCGCGGCGGGAACAGGGATTGACTTCGGCTTGCTCATGGAAAACCACGTTCCTTTCCAACGTATTTAATAGTGCTCCAGATCGGTAGGCTTGTCATGATTCAATGCATCCTGATGCCTGCGGTCATTGCTATCCTGCTGGATCTGCTGCGCATGATGCGAATTGACCGGATCGGTATCGAGATCATCAACCACGTTGCGTAAATTTTTATCCCTATTTCGCTTGTCCATTATTACCCTCCGTTACCGTCGTATCACCATGATGGGTCAGATCATGAAGATGCTGGGCGCATTCATGAATATGTCTCATGTAATCCTGCGCCATCTCCTGCACCGGTTGTGTTCGTTCGTCGATATGCACGCCGTCCCGCTCGACATCGATTAGCTTCAGATCAACCTCCCTTGAGTCGACATAGCTGCAGTGGAAGTCGAATGTATAGCTCTGACGCCCGTCGCTGTCGATATGAATGAGAAATGCGTGCGGATCCGCGGCATCCGGCAGAACGGTGGCTTTGTTGCCCGGCTCTAATTTGTTCGTCAACGTTTGCTGCCATGCAGCCACAAGCTGATGCTGATCCACTTGTACGATATCATTGTCGTTCATGACCACACCTCCACTATTCCTTTACAGTGTGCGGCGCAGGCCCCGATTTTATACCATGGCGGAGGTCTCCCGTACTGCTTCATTGCCGGTATATGCAAAAAAACCTTTGCCATGCCGGCAAAGGCTTCGTTATTATCGCTATAATGGCGGAGAGGGTGGGATTCGAACCCACGTGGGCTTGCACCCTAACGGTTTTCAAGACCGCCCCGTTATGACCGCTTCGGTACCTCTCCATTGGTTGACTGCCCGATTCAAGTCGGACAGTCTATATTTTAGCATGATTGAATTCCCTGCGCAACTGTATATATTTGGTTACGGAGTCAGACGCTCCAATCCTCCCATATACGGACGCAGCGCTTCCGGAATGACGACACTGCCGTCCGCCTGCTGATAATTTTCCAATATCGCCGCGACCGTACGGCCGATCGCGAGTCCCGAACCGTTCAGCGTATGAACGAATTCCGGCTTCGACTTCACATCGCGGCGGAAGCGGATGTTCGCCCGCCGTGCCTGGAAGTCTTCGAAGTTCGAGCAGGAGGAGATTTCACGGTAGGTGCCGCTGCTTGGCAGCCATACTTCCAGATCGTACGTCTTCGCCGAGCTGAAGCCCAGGTCGCCCGTGCACAGCGCCATCACGCGGTAAGGCAGCTTAAGCTGCTGCAAAATGTTCTCGGCGTGGCGGGTGAGCGATTCCAGCTCTTCATACGAGTCCTCCGGCTTCACCAGCTTGACAATTTCGACCTTATTGAACTGATGCTGGCGGATAAGTCCGCGCGTATCGCGTCCTGCCGCTCCGGCCTCAGAACGGAAGCAGGCGCTGTATGCCGTATAGTACCGCGGCAGCTCCTCCACGTTCAGAATCTCTTCCCGATGCAGATTCGTGACCGGCACTTCCGCCGTCGGGATGAGGAAATAGTCCGTCCCTTCCAGCTTGAACAGATCCTCTTCGAACTTCGGAAGCTGTCCCGTCCCGATGAGGCTGTCCCGATTAACGATAAGCGGCGGCATAATCTCCTCATAGCCATGCTGCATCGTATGTACATCGAGCATGAAGCTGATGAGCGCCCGCTCCAGTCGCGCGCCGGCCTTCTTATAGAAGACGAAGCGCGAACCGGTTACCTTGGCGGCCGCTTCAAAATCAAGGATGCCCAGGTCCTGGGCGATATCCCAATGCGCCTTCGGCTCGAAGGCGAAGGACGTCGGCTCGCTCCAGCGGCGAATCTCCACATTCTCCTCTTCCTTCAGACCGACAGGAACGCTCTCATGCGGCACGTTCGGGATCGCCAGCGTCATTTCGACGATCTGGGCATCGATGTTCCGGATTCCCTCATCCAATTCCTTAATCCGGTCCCCGACCTCGCGCATCTCGGCGATGAGATCATCGGCCGATTCGCCCGCCTTCTTCTTTTTCGCAACCTCTTGAGAGACGACATTGCGGCGGTTCTTCAACTGCTCCGTCTCCTGCAGCATCTCTCTGCGGCGGGTATCAAGCTGCGGGAACTCCGCGATCATATCCTTCGATTTGCCTCGATGCTCCAATGCTTGCTCTACCCGCTCAAACTCATTTCGCAATACTCTCGTATCTAACACTTCCGATTCCTCCTACGCATGCAGAAAGGGCGATTGCCCCTTCCTCGAAGCAAGGAGCACCGATTCTGCCTCTATGACTGATTCATTAAAAACACCTCAACCTGTCCCTTGAAGGAATCGCAAGTCAAGGTGTTTTTTTCATTGCGTTCTATCTTTATCCTGCTGCAATTCCGCTCTGTTTAACCATATCGGCAAAATACCGATGAAGATTAACATCTTCCGTCAGCTCCGGATGGAAAGAGCAGGCCAGCAAATGGCCTTGTCTGGCGATGACAATCTCCTCGTTCACTTTGCACAGCACGTCTACGCCGGGACCAACTTCCGTAATAAGGGGAGCACGGATAAATACGGCCCGTACCGGCTCATTTACCCCGATAACGTCCAGATCGGTTTCAAAGCTCTCGCGCTGCCGTCCGAACGCATTGCGGCGCACGGTGATGTCCATCAGCGCCAGATGCGGCTCTTCCGCCCCGCCCTGGCCCATGATGCGCTTCGCGAGCACGATGAGTCCGGCGCATGTGCCGAAGATCGGCTTCCCTTGAGCGGCAAAAGACCCGATTGCTTCGAGAAAACCATATTTGCGCATCAGCTTCCCAATCGTTGTGCTCTCCCCGCCAGGAATAATCAACCCGTCCACATCTTGCAACTGTTCGGGATGCTTGATGGCTAACGCGGTTCTTCCGATGGCTTCCAAGCTGCGCATATGCTCTCTGACGGCCCCTTGCAGGGCCAACACCCCGATATTCATTCCTGTTCCCTTCCTTCTTACCAGCCGCGATCCTGCATGCGCTCGGATGGCGCCAGCTTGGAGATCTCAATCCCCTTCATCGGCGTGCCCAGGTTCTTCGACACTTCCGCGATCAGCGCGAAGTCTTCGAAGTGGGTTGTCGCTTCTACGATAGCGCGGGCGAATTTCTCCGGGCTGTCGGATTTGAAAATGCCGGAGCCTACGAATACGCCGTCTGCGCCCAAATGCATCATCAGAGCCGCGTCAGCCGGCGTAGCGACGCCGCCCGCCGCGAAGTTGACGACCGGCAGCTTGCCGTTCTCATGCACCTCAAGCAGCAGCTCATAGGATACGCCCAGGTTTTTCGCTTCCGCATATAACTCGTCCTTCGACAAGTTCTGTACTTTGCGAATCTGGCTGTTAATCAAGCGCATATGACGTACAGCTTCAACGATGTTCCCCGTTCCCGGTTCACCCTTCGTGCGGATCATGGCCGCTCCTTCGCCGATGCGGCGCAGCGCTTCGCCCAGATCCTTCGCTCCACAGACGAAAGGCACCGTGAACGCCTGCTTGTCGATATGAAACACTTCATCCGCCGGAGTCAAGACCTCGGATTCGTCAATATAGTCAACGCCAAGCGATTCCAATACTTTGGCTTCTACGTAATGGCCAATGCGGGCCTTCGCCATAACAGGGATGGAGACAACCTTCATGACTTCCTCTACAATCGTAGGATCCGCCATCCGTGCGACGCCGCCTGCGGCGCGGATGTCCGATGGAACGCGCTCCAGAGCCATAACTGCCGTAGCGCCGGCCGCTTCCGCAATCTTCGCTTGTTCCGCGTTCATGACGTCCATAATGACGCCGCCTTTTTGCATTTCTGCCATACCACGTTTAACACGAGCTGTACCAGTTTCCATTATGCCTGCCTCCCGCCATTTACTATCGTAATGATGCCCGGAGGAACTTCAGCATCCCGTGCTGCAGCCTGTCGGGCGAACCGTAATGGTCTATCCCCCTATTGTACATGATAGAACAGGGAATACACAACCGATTTTGTCGGAATTGCCTGGCCGGAACGGCCAAAACCGTCCTTTAGAACAAATTTTTGATGGATTGGAACAAATCGACGAAAAATTCTCCGATTGCCCGGAAGAATAACCGCCACCAGCTGCCTTTTTCCACCTCTTCGGAAGCAATCAGATTTACGGTCTTCTTCTGTTCCAAGCCGTTGTCTTTGTACGTAAACGTAATCGTTCCGATCTTCTGCCCGTTCTTAATTGGGGCAATCAACTCGTTGGCCGGAGTGAGCTTCACTTCATGCGTAATTTTGCCTTCCGTGCTGGCGCCCTTAGGCACGACGAAATTTACGCCGGTCTCAGGCACAACAGGCACCTCGGTCGAGACGCCCTTCTTAATCGGAGCCGCTGCGACGCCGTCCACCGCCTGCTTCGGAGCCACGACGGTCTGGACATCATAGTTGTTGAACCCATGGTCGAGCAGCTTGGCGGTTTCTACGAATCGTTTTCCTTTATCGTTAATATCCGTGCCCATGACGACCGAGATAAGGCGCATGCCATCCCGTTCCGCCGTTCCGGCAAAGCAGTTGCCCGCTTCGTTCGTGAAGCCCGTCTTCATCCCGTCCAGGCCCGGATACGCATACCGTTTGAAGTTCGGAATATCTTTGTTCACTTCGAGCATCCAGTTCAGATTTTGAATCGGCGTCTCGTCACGCTCGCGGAACTTATATTCCTGGATCGTCGTGAAGTCCCGGAATTCCGGGTGCTTGATGACAATGGCGCGTACGAGCTTCGCCACGTCCATGGCCGACATGACGGTCTCATCCGTCCCTTCCGGCCGGAACTTCTCCGGCATATCCTCCCGGCCCAATCCGGTCGAATTGATAAAGTGAGCCGTCGTCATGCCCAGCTTCTTCGCGGTCTCGTTCATCAAGTTGACGAACTCCTTCTCGGTTCCCGCGATCCGCTCCGCAAGCGCTACCGTTGCGTCGTTCGCCGATCCGATCGCCATCGCGATATATAGATCCCGAACCGTATGCTTGTCCCCTTCCGCGAGGAAGATGCTCGAGCCCCGCGTCAGAGATGCATGCTCGGACGTCGTGACCTCTTCATCCCACGACAACTCCCCGTTCTTCACCTTATCCATGACGATGTACTCCGTCATCATCTTGGTCATGCTGGCCGGAGGCTTCGGGGTATTCGAATCAATATTTACAAGCACTTGTCCTGTGCTAGCTTCCATTAGAATAGCCGATGTTACTTCCAATTTGAGCGACTCCTTGGTCGCCTTCACCGCAGACGCAGACCCGCCCTTATTCGCTGCGGTTTCCCCTTTCTCTGCTGTCTGGGCAGCAGCTTCGGCAGCGACCATGCCAGCCGATGGAAGCAGCGTGAAGGTAAGTATCTGGCAAGCTGTCGCAATAGCGATAATACGCTTCCACTTGCCTTTTCTTGTCGCGTCTTGTTGTTTCAACACTATCGTCATCTCCTCTCCCAATGAATCCATATGTTATTCTATCACAGCGGGACAGACAAAAAAAGGCAAGGGTGCCGCACCCTGCCTTCTTTTGTCGATAAAACGGAATATTAATATTTTACAAGGAATAATTTGGGGCTTCCTTCGTAATTTGCACATCATGCGGATGGCTTTCACGAAGACCTGCACCCGAGATTTTGACAAAATGCGTATCGTTCTGCAGCTCTGTCAGATTATGCGTGCCGCAATAACCCATGCCGGCCTTCAAGCCGCCAATCAACTGATGAATGGTATCCGCCAGCGGCCCTTTGTAGGCGACGCGGCCTTCGATGCCTTCCGGCACGAGCTTCTTCTCGTTGCTGCTGTCTTGGAAATAACGGTCCTTGCTGCCTCGCTTCATCGCGCCCAGGGAGCCCATGCCGCGGTATACCTTGAAGCGGCGGCCCTGATAAATCTCCGATTCGCCCGGGCTCTCTTCCGTCCCGGCCAGTAGGCTTCCCAGCATGACGGCTGCTGCCCCTGCCGCGATCGCCTTCGTAATGTCGCCGGAGTACTTGATGCCGCCGTCGGCAATCACCGGAATGCCGTACTCGCGTGCGACCGTAGCGCAATCATATACCGCGGTGATTTGGGGTACGCCGATACCGGCGATAACGCGGGTCGTACAAATGGAGCCCGGCCCGATGCCGACCTTGACCACCGAAGCGCCTGCTTCGATCAGGTCGCGCGTCGCTTCGCCGGTGGCCACATTGCCCGCGACAATCGTCAGGTCCGGATAGAGCTCACGCAGCTTCCGAACCGCTTCAATAATATTGATGTGGTGGCCATGCGCCGAGTCGACGACGATGACGTCAACGCCCGCTTGCACCAGCGCGGCCGCCCGATCGAACGTATCCTGCGAGATGCCGATGGCGGCGCCGCAGAGCAGTCGCCCTTGCTCATCCTTGGCGGCTTGCGGGTATTGGATTGCTTTTTCGATATCTTTTATCGTAATGAGGCCTTTCAGCGTGTTCGTCTCGTCCACCAGAGGCAGCTTCTCGATCTTGTGCTGCTGCAGAATGATTTCTGCTTCTTGAAGGGTTGTGCCGACGGGTGCGGTCACCAGATTCTCATGAGTCATGACTTCTTTGATTTTGATATTGTAGTCATGGACGAATCGCAGGTCACGGTTCGTCAAAATCCCGACCAGCTTATGCTGCTCGTCCACAATCGGAACGCCGCTGATCCGGTATTTGGCCATCAGTTGGTCCGCTTCTTCTACCGTATGCTCGGGAGACAGCGAGAACGGATTCGTAATAACTCCGCTCTCGGAGCGCTTCACGCGGTCAACCTCTTCGGCTTGGCGTTCGATCGCCATATTTTTATGGATAATGCCAATTCCGCCTTCGCGCGCAATCGCGATCGCCAACGGCGCTTCCGTTACGGTATCCATCCCGGCACTAATCATCGGAATGTTCAACTTTACTTTGCTGCTCAACTGCGTAGATACATCTGTTTCCCGTGGCAATACATTCGATTTGCGAGGCACCAACAGCACATCGTCAAACGTTAACCCTTCTTTTGCAAACTTAGACTCCCACACCAGTAAGTTCCTCCCTTAATGTAAAGTTGCACTCAGCGGACAAACCCTTGTCATGACGGGCTTGTCCGCTGATTAAATACTCTCTCTCAATATATTAATTGCAATCTTAGCAAAGCGCTTTACCCCTGTCAAGGATAGGTTGGCAGGAATCTGCACTTTGTTTTCATTTATTTTCATTAATCTTACAGACAGATGATTGTCCACTCCACAAATACATTCGACAAAAGGACAATCTCTTAGCGACCAAGCCCCCGATCGGATAACCTGTCACATAAGGTGACCCTTCCCAGCCGATTCTATGCGCAGGAGCGCATTTCGATGCGGCCGGATGGCTTTTTTCCGGGGATTGGTTATCGGAAATAAGCCGGAAATAAGCAGCCGGTAGGGTATGTCGCGTTCAGCGGAGCTCTGGCATTCACCTGCGGAGTACGTCGTTCAGCCGCAGCCTCTGGTATGAATCTGCGACGCATGTCAATTTAACAAGGCGTTATTTGGCGTTATCGCGTACATGTGGAATTGCGGAAACATCCTGCAAAAGTGCAAAATTTCTCTGGACACGCCTATTCCGGAAACGAAATCCTGCAAAAGTGCAGGATTTCGGGATGCACCACTTCACCAAAAAGGGGATCCTGCAAGAGTGCAGGATTTTTCTCCTTTTTGCTTCAAGCGGGAGCAATTGCGAGCAAAATGATGTAGATTTGCAGGAATTTCTCTCCATAGCGGATCGAGAAGCGGAAAATGCTGTAGAATTGCAGCAATCCCCTTGCACGCTTCACCACAGGAGGCCACAACCCCAGAGGCTACATCCCAGGAAACAACGGCGCCTCCTTGATTCGATGACGCCTCTGGATGGGATAGACCTCCAGAATCTGATGATGCCTCTAGATGCGAAGATGTCTCCTAGATAACGATTCCCCTCCAGGTTGCACTGCCTTGTCCGGTTCCCCGCGTTCCCTTAATATATAGAAAAAACCACCGACAGAAGTCAGTGGTCTTTGTCTGCTTGGCAGCGTCCTACTCTCCCAGGACCCTGCGGTCCAAGTACCATCGGCGCTGGAGGGCTTAACGGTCGTGTTCGGGATGGGAACGCGTGGAACCCCTCCGCCATCGCCACCAAACAGATAAGGTATTGTACCTTAAAAACTGAATGCGAAAGTAAAAATCATCAAATCATCTTAGTTAGGATAAGCCCTCGACCGATTAGTATTGGTCAGCTCCATGCATTGCTGCACTTCCACCTCCAACCTATCTACCTCGTCGTCTTCAAGGGGTCTTACCAATGCGGGAAATCTCATCTTGAGGGGGGCTTCACGCTTAGATGCTTTCAGCGCTTATCCCTTCCGTACTTGGCTACCCAGCTATGCCTCTGGCGAGACAACTGGTACACCAGCGGTACGTCCATCCCGGTCCTCTCGTACTAAGGACAGCTCCTCTCAAATTTCCTACGCCCGCGACAGATAGGGACCGAACTGTCTCACGACGTTCTGAACCCAGCTCGCGTACCGCTTTAATGGGCGAACAGCCCAACCCTTGGGACCTACTTCAGCCCCAGGATGCGATGAGCCGACATCGAGGTGCCAAACCTCCCCGTCGATGTGGACTCTTGGGGGAGATAAGCCTGTTATCCCCAGGGTAGCTTTTATCCGTTGAGCGATGGCCCTTCCATGCGGTACCACCGGATCACTAAGCCCGACTTTCGTCCCTGCTCGACTTGTAGGTCTCGCAGTCAAGCTCCCTTCTGCCTTTGCACTCTTCGAATGATTTCCAACCATTCTGAGGGAACCTTGGGGCGCCTCCGTTACTCTTTAGGAGGCGACCGCCCCAGTCAAACTGCCCGCCTGACACTGTCCCCGAACCGGCTTCACGGTCCCAGGTTAGAACTCCGATACGATCAGGGTGGTATCCCAACGGCGCCTCCACCGAAGCTGGCGCTCCGGCTTCCCAGGCTCCCACCTATCC
>CALYLO010000007.1:235000-305000 GCA_944800085.1 Paenibacillus melissococcoides
GAGCGAACAGATGGGAAATATGCCGATGGCCCAGTTCCACCTCATCGACATCCTCCGCCCATTCGAGAAGCTGCCCTTCCCGGCCAACTCGATGCAGAGGCAGACGACTCAATGCCCCCTGCACCCGTTCGCGGAACGCCTCTTCCTCCGTTCGGCCTTCGCTTGCCTCAAGACAGGCTTGGAACAGCGCCCGCATGATTTGCGTATCCATAGACGGACCCATACCTAATGTACCTTGATGCCCGTTCGGCAGTCGGTAACGGTTTTCAGGCGAGATTGAAGGAGACGTGACCCATTCTCCCTGCTTATTTTCCACCAGATAGTCCAGCAGAAAGAGCGCGGCATCCTTCATAACGGGATAAGCCCGCTCGCGCAAAAACGCTTCGTCTCCCCCATAACGATAATGCTCCCACGCATGCAGCGCCAGCCAGGCTCCGCCCATCGGCCAGAAGGTGGCAGACACGACATCGCTTACCGGAGCGGTGTCCGCCCATAAGTTAGTCGCATGATGCGCCACGAATCCGTCCGCACCGTACAGGAGAGCTGCCGTTCGCCGCCCGTTGGTACGCAGCCGCTCCAGCAGATCGAACACCGGCTCATGGCATTCCGCCAGATTGGCCGCTTCAGCCGGCCAGTAATTCATTTGCAGATTAATATTGAGATGAAAATCCGACTCCCACGGCGGTGTGACATGCGGGTTCCAGATTCGTTGCAAATTGGCGGGCAGCGTCCCGGGCCGGGAGCTCCCCATCAGCAAGTAACGTCCATATTGAAAGAATAGGGCGAACAATCCGGGATCAGCCAGCCCTTGCCGCACCCGCTCCAGCCGTTCATCCGTCGGGAGCTGGCACAGCGTACCCTCCCCCGCCCCGCCCAAGCGGAGTTCGACCCGGTCATACAGGGCGCGGTGGTCCCGCACATGATCAGAGCGGACCTGCTGGTAGCCTTTCACAGCGGCCGCTTCCACCTGGCGCAGGCATGCCTGCAGCGGATTCGATTCCCGGTAGGTGGTCGCCGCCGCGACATAGACGGTAACCTCATCCGCAGCATCGATAGACAGGCAATCGCCGATAGCCGTCACTTCCCCATTATCGGCAAGCGCTTTCAGCGCAGCGCAGTAACGAACCCCTCCATCCCCGCACTGCCCCTGCATCGCGATCGTGCCGGATGCGATAACCGTCGTCCCTTCCTCGAAGGAGCGCCGGTTCAGATACAGGGATAAGGATAACCGCTTCGCGGAGGCCGTCAATCGAAGCGCGATCACTTGATCGGGGACGCTGCTGAACAGCCTCCCGGGAATAGACGATGCCGCCGCGGGTATATTCGACCCGGGCGATTCCCTCGGATAAGGACAGCTCCCGCGAATACCCGGACACTTCTCCATCTACTCCATGAAAAAACATCTTCAGCTCCCCAAGCGTCTGATAAGGTCCAAAATGCTTCGGCACCGAGGTGAGCGCCAGCCTGGCGATCCGCTCCGCCTCTTCGGGCCTGCCTTCCAGCAAATACTGCCGGATGACGGGCAGATAGGCAGCGGCATCCGGGTTCTCGCGAGCGGCCGGTCCGCCGTGCCAGACCGAATCTTCATTTAACTGCAAGCGATCCGAATCCACTCCGCCGAATTGCATGGCCCCCAGGCGCCCGTTCCCTACCGGCAGCGCCTCCGCCCACTGTCCGGCAGGCTGCCGGTACCATAACCGCTCGACCCGCTGCTCCGTTATGTCTTCCCTCATATAACTCCTCCTCGTAAGCCCATCCCGGTCAACCCCCAAACGCAAAGCGCCGGCACCGGAATGAGCCGGAATACCTTCATCACACGGTGAAAAATACTCTGAGGTGTTATCGGCACCCCCAAACATAGCAAACCCGTTTCCAAAATGTCAATTTCCATTCCCAGTTTCTTTTCAAAAAGCCGGCGTTTGTTAGACGCAGAAAGACCGGCCCTCCTCGCGGGAGCCGGTCTCCATGGCCGTGCTATATTACGAATTGCCGCGATCGCGCATATGCGGGAACAGCAGCACATCGCGAATCGAAGGCGAATCGGTCAGCAGCATAACGAGGCGGTCAACCCCGATGCCCAGTCCGCCTGTCGGCGGCATGCCGTATTCCAGAGCGCGGATGAAGTCGTCATCCATCTCATGCGCCTCGTCGTTGCCATGCTCGCGCTCTTCCAGCTGCGCCTCGAATCTCTTGCGCTGGTCGATCGGATCGTTCAGCTCTGTGAACGCGTTGGCATGCTCGCGGGCCACGATGAACAATTCGAAGCGATCCGTGAAGCGCGGATCCTGCGCATTTTTCTTCGCCAACGGAGAGATTTCCACCGGATGACCCGTAATGAAGGTCGGCTGGATCAGCGTCTCTTCCACGAAATGCTCGAAGAAGGCGTTCAAAATATGCCCGAACGTGAAGTGCTTCTCCACCGGAACTTTGTGCTCCTTGGCCAGCGCATGCGCCTCTTCGTCGGTCATCTGCACCGAGAAGTCGACACCGGTTACTTCCTTGACCGCGTCAACCATCGACAAGCGGCGCCATTGCGGCGTCAGATCGATATCGTGGCCCTGGTAGCGAATCTGCATCGTGCCAAGCACTTCTTGCGCGATATGCGCGATCATGTTTTCCGTCAGACGCATGATATCTTCATAATCGGCATACGCTTCGTACAGCTCGATCATCGTAAATTCAGGGTTATGGCGGGTAGAAATCCCTTCATTGCGGTAGACGCGTCCGATTTCATAGACCTTTTCCAGGCCCCCGACAATGAGACGCTTCAAGTGCAGCTCAATCGCGATCCGCATGTACAGCGTCATGTCGAGCGCGTTATGATGCGTGATGAACGGCCGCGCCGCAGCGCCGCCCGCGATCGCATGCAGCGTCGGCGTCTCCACTTCCAAATAACCGAGCGAGTCCAAATAGCGGCGCATCGATTGAATGATGCGGGAGCGCGCGATAAAGGTCTGCTGCACGTCCGGATTCATGATGAGATCGACATAGCGCTGGCGGTAGCGCAGCTCCACGTCCTTCAAGCCGTGATATTTCTCCGGCAGCGGATAAAGCGACTTGGACAGCACCTCCAAGTCCGTTACCTTCACCGACAGCTCGCCGGTCTTCGTCTTGAATACCTTGCCGCTGACCCCGATAATATCGCCAAGGTCCAGCATCGTGAACGCCTCATACTTCTCCGCAGGCACCGTATCCTGTCGAACATAGATCTGCAGGCGGCCGCTCAGATCCTGAATATGGGCGAAGCTCGCCTTGCCCATCTCCCGCTTCGCCATAATGCGTCCGGCCAGACTGACGACAGCGCCTTCCGTCTCCAGCTCTTCCTTCGTCATGCCGTTATATTTATCCAATACCGCCTTCGCAGTATGCGTGCGGCTATATTTGGCACCGAACGGATCAATGCCGAGCTTCCGCAGCTCGTCCAACTTGTTGCGGCGAATCTGTAGCAATTCGCTTAATTCGGTCTCTTGATTGACGACATCCGTCATACGTTTCACTCCTTCTATTGCTCCGCCTGTCCGGTTGGCATCGGCCCGTTGCGGATCATTCCATACCGTTATCATAACATGACAAGGACGCCGGGATATAGTCAATGATTGTGATCGGCCCGGCAGCTTGTCCGTCAACCGCCGGCTGCACCCCGTAACCTATGCCGCACGATGAGAAAAAAGCTTCCCTAAAGGAAGCTTTCATCCGTTATGTCCCCGTAGCCGCTGCCGGCCAACTGCCGCTATGCTTGCCGACTAGCCGGCTTCATCGCTCTCGCCAGGGTCGCGGCTTAGAGCTTGATATCGACGATTTTGTATTGAATCACGCCTGCTGGAACGCTGACGTCAACCACAGTACCCTTGGCTTTGCCCAAAATCGCCTTGCCTACCGGACTCTCATTCGAAATCCGGTTCTTCAATGGATCGGATTCCGCCGTACCGACAATGGTATACTCCATCGTATCCCCGAACTCGAGATCCTGAACGATGACGGTGGAGCCGATGCTCACGATATCCGTATCGATCTCGTCGTTGTTGATGATGCGGGCATTGCGAAGCATTTTTTCCAATGTAATGATACGACCCTCAATGAATGCCTGTTCGTTCTTCGCGTCTTCGTACTCGGAGTTCTCGCTGATGTCCCCGTAGCCGATCGCTATCTTGATTCGTTCCGCCACCTCGCGGCGTTTGACGGATTTGAGATTATCGAGTTCTTCCTCGAGCTTCTTCAGACCCTCCTGGGTCAGAATGACTTCTTTATCACTCATCTTACCGATTCTCCTGTCATGATCATTATTTTCGCATGCGAGCTTCGGCCGCTCTCGCAGTGGGCGGCGGCTTATCGATGCGAATGCCTTAATCTCATCATATGGCGCCATGGCCACATGATGCCCCCTTCGCGCAGGCTTGTTCCAGATTCCCAATAGATGCATGGGCACGCATCAGCCCGTAGCTAATTTTCTATTGTTGAATTATATGGGATGATTTTGTAAAAGTCAATGAGACGTCCCACTGACGTGAAAACGCTTTGATTCAGGTCCTGTCTTGAATCAACGGAACAGAGCGCTATCAATACCTTTCCATGGTTTCCAATATTGACAAAAATCAGCAGGGCATCGCGCCCTGCTGCATCCGTTCATCTAGTTGACCATACTTTCTGTGGCTCCGATGCCGGCTACATAATCCTCCAGCAGCCGCACCATCTCGTCACGCCGCGTCTCTTCCATCACCTTGTCCTTGACGCGGGCCGCCCCCGGCAGCCCCTTCAAGTACCAGGCCAGATGCTTGCGCATTTCTCTGACCGCCACCTTCTCGCCCTTCAACGCAATCAGGCGGTCCATATGGATAATCGCTATGCGCACCTTCTCCTCCGGCGTCGGATCCGGGAGGAGCTTCCCGGTCGTCAAATATTCGACGGTCCGGTACAGCATCCATGGATTGCCCAAGGCGCCGCGGCCGATCATGACGCCGTCGCATCCCGTCTCATCGAGCATGCGCCGCGCGTCTTCCGGCGTCGCCACATCGCCGTTCCCGATCACCGGAATCGAGACCGCCTCCTTCACTTGGCGAATGTAGCTCCAATCCGCCTTGCCGGTGTACAACTGCTCGCGCGTGCGGCCATGCACGCTGACCGCCTGACCGCCTGCGCGCTCGACCGCCTTCGCGTTGTCCACGACATAAATATGCTCGTCATCCCAGCCAATGCGCATTTTGACGGTAACCGGCTTATCTACGGCATCGACAACCGCCGACACCATCTCGTAAATCTTGTTCGGATCGAGCAGCCAACGCGCGCCCGCATCGCATTTCGTCACTTTCGGCACGGGACATCCCATATTGATGTCGATAATATCCGCGTTCGACTCTTTATCGACAATTTTGGCCGCTTCCACCAGCGATTTACGGTCTCCTCCGAAAATCTGCAGACTGAGCGGCTTCTCCCGATCGTCGACATACAGCATTTCTCTCGTCCGCTCGTTGCCATGGACGAGCGCTTTGTCGCTGACCATCTCCGCGCAGACGAGGCCGCAGCCGAATTCCTTCGCGATCAGCCGGAACGCCGGATTGCAGACGCCGGCCATCGGCGCCAGCACGACTTGATTTTTCATTTCGATGTTGGCGATTTTCAACACATCGACCACTCTCCTTTCTCTCGTTATTCTATCGAGTCCACCGTCTCCGCCTCGGGAGCCGGGTATTATGCTAACGGAAATGCCAGGATTTCATTTTATCGGAAAGAAGGATCAGATGCCAGTTCCTCTTGCGTTACGCCGAGCTCCCCGGCAATGCGCCCCATCGTCGCTTCATCCAGTCTCCTCCGTCCCCGCTCGATCTCGCCCAGCACGGATACCGACATGCCCAGCCGGTCAGCCAGCTGCTGCTGGGTCAAGCCTCTTAATTTGCGGAAGGCGCGGATTCGCCGGGCTAACTGAAGCGTGTCCACTTTCGAATATCTTCCTTCCCATCCAGTGTTCCCAGGGCGCGGTGAACGAATGCGTGCAGCCGACTATGTTCCGGAAGCACGATGTCCGCCATCGGAATGAGCACGAACAGCCGCTCTCCCATCCGCGGGTGAGGCAGCGTCAATTCCGGCGAATCCATCTCGAATCCTTCCATATATAACAGGTCCAGGTCGATAACGCGGGGCCCCCAGCGAACATCGCGAACCCGTCCCATCTCCAGTTCGGTATCCAGCATGACGCGCAGCAGGTCCTGCGGCGCCAGCGTACTGGCCACCCGGGCCGCCATATTCAAAAACTGGGGCTGATCCGTGTACCCGACCGGCTCCGTCTCATAAATGTCCGAGCATGCGGCCACGCGTATCTCGGGATGGGCGTTCAGTTTCGCCAGCGCCTCCCGCAGAGAGTGCTCCCGATCGCCAAGATTGGCTCCGAGCGCAATATAGGCCACAGCTTCCCGCTTCATCTCATTCATCCGCAGCCTCCAATTGACGGCTCTCTTCCCGAGCCCGCGTAATGTCTATCGTCACGCCCTGGAAATGAATATCGAACGGCGGGTGAGGCTTCGTTACCCGCACATGAGCCTCATGAATCGCAGGATAGCCATCCAGCAGCGTCTCGGCGATCCGCTCGGCCAACGCCTCCACGAGCTGATACGACTGCTCCTCTACAATCGATTTGACGGAATAGAACAATTCGGCATAATTAATGGAGTCCTCCAGCTTATCCGATTGCCCCGCCTTCTGCAAATCGATCTGCAAATCGAGATCGACGATCCAGAGCTGGCCCAGCGCCCGTTCCTCCGTGAACACCCCATGCTTGCCGAAAAACTCCATTCGATGGAGCTGCATCCGATCCGGCTTTACGACTCTCATCGCTTCCGCTCCTTCCCTTCCTTGAATTGCCGCCTGCAGTCAGCGGTACAGCACCGCGTCGCACATGCGCGCCGTCCGCGCGATCGAGGCGACATCATGCACGCGCACGATCTGGCAGCCCTGCGCGATGCCGAGCGCCACCGTCGCCGCCGTTCCTTCCACCACATCGTCGACCGGAAGCTGCAGCGTATCCCGGATGAACTTCTTGCGGGACGTGCCGAGCAATACCGGATATCCTAACGCGCACAGCTCGTCGAGATGGCTCATCAGGACAAGATTGTCCTCCCCGGTCTTGGCGAAGCCGATTCCGGGATCGAGCCAAATCTGGTCGTCCTTTACTCCTGCCGCTTTGGCCAGCTCTACGCTTTCGAGCAGATCGGCCTTCACCTCTTCGACGAACTGCTCATACCGCCGTTCCGGCCGATTATGCATCAATATGAGAGGACACCCATAGCGGGCGGCGACCTGCGCCATCTCCGGCTCCTTCTTGCAGCCCCAGATATCATTAATAATATGGGCCCCGGCCTCCAGTGCTTGCCGGGCAACCTCCGCTTTATACGTGTCCACCGAGATCGGCGCCTGCGGCAGCTCCCGGCGGAGCGCCTCGATGACCGGCAGCACCCGCTCCAGCTCTTCCTCCTGCCCGACGGGATGATGGCCCGGACGGGTCGACTCCCCGCCGATATCGATAATGTCGGCGCCCGCTTCCAGCATCTCCTCCGCGTGCCGCAGAGCCGCGTCTACACGGTTATACCGCCCGCCGTCCGAGAAGGAATCCGGGGTCACATTCAATATACCCATAATCAAGGTGCGCTGACCGAGAGTCAAGGCACCGTTCGCCCAACGATAGGTTCGTTGCCGCCATGTCGGCTGCAGCATATTCAACATCTCCGATCTGTCACAAGCTCTTATTCATTAGGTTAAAAGTCAATCATAGACCGCCTACAACTCGTCCTTCATTCGCAGACTGTCAAGTATGGCGCACCGTAAGGGAGCGGTAAGCGTCCAGCAGCGCGCGTGTGGTGCTTCCGATTCGTCCTCCGCTAACTTCGGCGGCCTGCCCTGTCTCATCCCATAGCGACGTAATCGGGACGAGCTCCTGCACGGAGGTCGTAATGAAAATTTCGTCTGCCCGCAGCAGGTCATCCCAGCGGTACAGCCCTTCCTCTGCCGCAAGCCCGCATGCCGTAGACAGCTCCAGCACAGCCCCCCGCGTGATGCCGGGCAGAATGCCCGTGGCAACCTCCGGGGTGCAGAGCCGGCGGCCCTTAACGAAGAACAGATTGCTGACGATACCCTCCGCCAGCCATCCTTCCGCCGTCAGCATGCACCCTTCCGCCCCGAGAGGGGCCGACTCATAGCCGGCCAGCTCGCGCTTGGCGAGAATATTATTCATATAATGGCCCGACTTGAAGCGCCTGTTCCCTTCGGGCCGGTTGCGCGTCAAGCGCAGCCGCTGCAGCGGCTTCCCGTTCGCATACAGCGCTTCCGGGACGTCTGGCAGCGGCTTGACCAGGACAATCGTCACCGGGCTGGCGTAATCGCCGCCCGGCAATCCGTAGCCGTTCTCGCCGGCGCTGACCGTATACCGGACATAGGCCTCTTCCAGATGATTCGCGGCCATGACAGCCCGGATATGGGCCTCGGCCTGCTCCGCTTCGGCTCTCCAGCGGATTCCCAGCTCCTCGCAGGCGCCGGCCAGCCGCTCCAGATGCCGCTCCAGCAGGAAGGGACGGCCGCCATACGTGCGCATCGTCTCGAACAGGCTCATGCCGTACAAAAAGCCGTGGTCCATTACGGAAACCGCGGCTTGATGGCTCGGCACCAGCTCTCCATTCCAACCGATGAAGCCCGTCATCGCGCAGGCGCCGCCATGCTCAAGAAATTGCGCAGCATCTGGTGGCCATGCTCCGAAATAATCGATTCCGGATGGAATTGGACGCCAACAATCGGATATTCCTGATGCTGAAGCCCCATAATTTCCCCTTCGGCGGTCTCCGCCGTAATCGCCAGGCAAGCCGGCAGACTCGCCCGATCGACGATAAGCGAATGATACCGGGTCGCCGTGAACGGATTCGGCAAGCCGGCGAAGATCGATTCGCCCTGATGAAGAATCGGCGACGTCTTGCCGTGCATCAGCCGCCCGGCACGGACCACCTCTCCGCCGAAGGCTTGGCCAATCGCCTGATGGCCGAGACATACGCCCAGAATCGGGATCCTGCCCGCGAAATGCTCTAGCACCTGCAGCGTGATGCCCGCTTCATTCGGCGTGCATGGGCCCGGGGACAACAGCAGATGATCCGGCTTCAGCCGTTCAATCCCCGCGATATCGATCTCGTCATTGCGGTAGACCCGGACCTCTTCGCCGAGCTCCCCCAAATATTGCACCAAGTTGTACGTAAACGAATCATAGTTATCAATAACCAGAATCATCCTGAACCGCTCCTCTCGCCTCGTCTGCCTCTGCTTCCTTCACTCCCGGCGGAACCGCATCCGCCGGAACGCTCTCGCTCAACTGCACTGCCTTCCATAATGCCTTGGCTTTGTTCAGGCATTCGGCATATTCCCGTTCCGGGTCGGAATCGATCACGATGCCGGCCCCCGCCTGAATATAACCTATCTGGTCTTTCACCACCAGCGTACGAATAATAATATTTAATTCCAAATCGCCGTTATAGTCAATCCAGCCGAAAGATCCGGTATAGGGCCCGCGGCGAACCGGTTCCAGCTCCTCGATAATTTCCATCGTCCGCACCTTCGGCGCGCCGGTGATCGTCCCGCCGGGGAATGTCGCCTGGATGACATCGAAGGCATCCTTGCCCTCGGCAAGCGTCCCGCGCACCTCCGAGACGAGATGCATGACATGGGAGTACGTCTCGATGACCATCAGCTCGTCCACCCGCACCGAACCGTAGGCCGAGATGCGGCCGAGGTCGTTGCGCTCCAGATCGACGAGCATAATATGCTCCGCGCACTCCTTCTCGTTGGTCCGGAGCTCCTCCGCCATGCGCGCGTCCTCCTCCGGCGTACGGCCGCGGCGTCTCGTCCCGGCTATCGGACGCGTGCTGACGACGCCTTGCTCCAGCCGGACCAGCAGCTCCGGAGAGCAGGATACGAGCTGGAAATCGGGGAATCGAAGCAAGCCCATGTACGGGGACGGGTTCAACGCGCGCAGCCATTCATACAGCCGCTCCGGCGTCTCCCGGAGGCGGCGCGACTGGCGCATGGACAGGTTCACCTGGAACACATCGCCCTGCCCGATATACCGCTGAATGCGGCGCACCGCCTCCTTGAACTCCTCCTTCGGAAATGCCGAAGCGACCCCTTCGAACGCCTCAATATCCATCGTCTGCAGATCGTGGCCGCCACCGGACAAGGAGCTTACCGCTTCACCCGGACGAAAGCTCGCGGCAGCCCGTTCCTGCCATCCGTCCCACTGGGCCTTCATCGCCTGCGCCCGTAAGGCCGCTTCCTCATACTTCGCGGCAAACGCAGCCGCCGCTCGCTGTCCGGCGTTTCCGTCCGGCCACCGCGTCATTACGGCGCAGAACAACCGCTTCTCCAGCTTGTCCACAATCCACAGCTCATCCACTTGCACAAATACATAATCGGGCAGTTCTAGATCATCTGCCGCGGATTCGGGCAGCCGTTCCAGGGAACGGGCGACGTCATAGCTTAAATACCCGATGCAGCCGCCGATGAACTTCGGCAGCTCTTCCACCTTCGGCGCCCGGTAAGGGGACATCCAGCGCTTCAACAGCTGCAGCGGCTCCCCTTCCTCCCGGCGGGCCGGCTTGTCCCCTTCCTGAATGAACGCCTCCCGATCCTTGCCGGTAATGACGGATACGGGCCGGCAGGCCAAGTACGTGTACCGGCCATCCTTGCCGCTCTCCAGCACGGCCGCATGGCTCCCCGCATCCTCCCATACCGGAAGCCATGAAGCCAACGCCTCATGCCCCCATTCATATTCCGCAATATAAGGAAGTACGGTGTACCCTTCCTGTACCCACCGGCTCCAATGGCCGGCCGTAATGATCGCTGCTTCACGCAGGGACATCTGCTCCACTTCTCCACCTCGCCTTACCCGTGATCTCATATCTGTGACATGAATCACCGGAATCGTTACCGTAAGTATAAACAAAGAGCCCCGGGAAGTAAAGGCTCCCTCGCATATCCAAAAAACCCCTCGCCGCCAGAAAGCGCGCAGGGCAATGGCTTGCCCGCGTGCTCCCGACGGAAGGGGATATCGATAAAAGCGATTAATTCTCGAAGTTGAACAGCGGCGTGCTCAAGTAGCGCTCGCCATTGCTAGGCACAACGGCAATAACGCGCTTCCCTTCGCCCAGCTCGCGGGCGACCTGCAGAGCCGCATGAATGGCCGCTCCCGAGGAGATCCCGCACAGAATACCTTCCGACTTCGCTACCTGGCGGGCTACCTCGAACGCATCTTCATTATCCACCGCAATGATCTGATCGTAGATGTCGCGATTCAGAATCTCCGGAATGAAGTTCGCCCCGATGCCTTGAATCTTATGCGGTCCCGGCTTGCCCCCCGACAGCAGCGGAGAAGCGGACGGTTCGACTGCAATCACGCGAATGCCCGGGAAATTCTCCTTCAGCACTTCGCCGGTTCCCGAGATCGTGCCGCCGGTGCCGATTCCGGCCACGAACGCATCCAGCCGGCCGTCCAGCGAACGAATCGCTTCGACAATCTCCGGCCCCGTCGTCTCCCGGTGCACCTTGACGTTGGCCTTATTTTTGAACTGCTGCGGCATGAAGTAAGAAGGATTCTCCTGAGCAAGCTCCTCTGCCTTCCGCACGGCCCCGTTCATTCCTTCCGCGCCCGGGGTAAGCACAAGATCCGCGCCGTAGGCGCGCAGCAGATTGCGGCGTTCGATGCTCATCGTCTCCGGCATGACAAGAATCGCCTTGTAACCTTTGGCTGCCGCCACCATCGCCAGGCCGATCCCGGTGTTGCCGCTCGTTGGCTCGACGATCGTATCGCCAGGCTTCAGCAAGCCTTCCTGCTCCGCCACTTCGATCATGCTGATGGCGATCCGGTCCTTCACGCTGGCGCCCGGATTCTGATATTCCAGCTTGACGTAAATCTCGGCACTGCCTTCCGGCACAATGCGGTTCAAGCGTACCAGTGGAGTATCCCCAATCAATTCGGTTACATTATTGACGATTCTTGCCATAACGATGCCCTCCTGCCATTATTCAATATCTCGGTCTTGCCGCGTATACATCCCGCAATTATCCACTAATTTCCGACTAAAGCACTAGGTTTTATTTAATCTTACCAATCCAACGGTATGTTGTCAATAGAGCGCGCAAATGCTATGACAAAAAATTGAAGCTTGCGGCAAAAAAATGACCGCTGCTTGGATAACAAAAAGGGATAATCGCAAGGGCGGACGAATCCACTCGCTCTTGCGGTTACCCCTTTTATTTACCCGTTCGCTGACGCAGCTGCGACAACGACGGCATTATATTTTTTACGGAGCGCCTCTTCCCACTCCTTCAGCGGGGGCGATTTGGACAGCGCCACATCCCGGCGGGCCTGCTCCTTGATCGCCGCTTCGCTCTCCGACTGCGCTTCACGCTTGCCCGTTACGGTCAGAATGGCGTATCCGTCGCTCACTTCGATCGGCTCCGAGATGTCGCCTACCTCCATCTCGCGCGCCGCTTCCAGCTCCGCGGGGGAGAAGAACGGATCGTTAGCGTCGATCCATCCGAGACGGCCTTCCTGATAGGAGGAGAACTCATCGACCGATAGCCTCCCTGCCAAGGAGGCGAACGTCTCTCCGTCCTTCAGCTTCGCCAGCACCTCTTCCGCTTCCTCGCGGGTCGGAACGACGATATGGGCGAGCTGATAAGCATCGACAGCCTCGTAAGCCTCCCGATGATCCTGCAAATACTGGTCAAGCTCCTCCTCCGACACATTCACGTTATGAGTCGCGATCTTCTCCAGCAGCAGCCGGTGATGGATATCCTGCCGAATCTGCTCCGGGCTCATGCCCAGTTGTTCCGTCATCGCCTGAAAATACGCTTCAGTGCTTTCATACCCTCGCATTTGCCGCGCAATCTCTTGCTCCACTTCTTTCTGGCTTACTTCAATGCCTAACGCTTTCGCTTCCTTCTCTGCCGCCCTGGCCGTCAACATCTGTTCCATAACCTGCGCGCCATACTGCCGCTCCAATTCCTCATACCATTCCTTGCGCGTTATCTTCTCCCCGGCGACGGTTGCCACAACCGTTGAGGAATCAGGGGAAGCACTCGCATCCGACGCCGCGGAAGGGCGATCATGCTTGAAGATGAGCATGCCGGCGAGCACCAAGATGCAGACGCAAAGAAAGAGGATGCAGCCCCATAAGCTTTTGACTTCTTTGGTCATATCGCTTGCTTCCCTTATCCCGTATTTCCGTGTTAGCCGTTCCTACCTCTGGCTCGCCCTATCGACCGATTCGGATGCGGAACCTCGATCCGGGTCCCATCGATCGATGCCGGGCTCGCCTCCGGCTCGTGCTCATCCATTGCGACTTGTCCGGCTAGGCTTGCTGCGCCTGTTCACGCAGTTGTTCCAGCTCTTCTCTTCCAAATGAGTACTTCTCGTTGCAAAAATGACAGACGACCTCCGCCTGGCCATCCTCTTCAATCATCGCGGTCAATTCGCCCTTGCCTACACTAATCAATGTCCGCTCCACCCGTTCCCGGGAGCATTGGCATTGGAAGCGGACGGGCATCCGTTCCATAACGTTCGCGTCACTGATAATCCAGGTTACCAGCTCATCCAGCTCCATGCCTTGATCCAGCAGGGAGGTCACGGGAGGAAGCACGCTGAGCGAATGCTCGATCTGATTGATCTGTTCCTCGGTCAGCCCAGGCAGCAATTGTACAATGAAGCCTCCCGCATGCAGGACCGAATTGTCGACATCCACCAGCACCCCGAGGCCTACGGCAGACGGGGTCTGCTCGGAGGTGGCGAAGTAATACGTGAAGTCCTCGGCCAATTCTCCCGAGATGATCGGGGAACTGCCGCGATACGGCTCCTTCAGGCCAAGATCCTTGATGACATGGATGAAGCCGCTGCGTCCGACCGCTCCGGCCACGTCCAGCTTGCCTTGGGCATTGCTGGCCAGTTGAACCTGCGGATGCGTAACATAGCCGCGCACCTCGCCATGAGCGTTCGCATCGGCGACAATCTGTCCGATAGGTCCGTCGCCCTTGACCTGAACGGTCAATTTCTCATCGCCCTTCAGCATGGCGCCCATCATGGCGGCAGCGGTAACCGTGCGTCCAAGCGCAGCCGTCGCCGTCGGGTAGGTGCCATGGCGCCGCTGCAATTCATTGACCAGCCCGGTCGTGCGTACCGCGAAGATCCGGACCTTGCCGCCCAGTCCGGTGCCGCGAATCAGCATGTCCTGCATATTCTCCCTCTCTTCGGGTTGCTGTCCTAACATATCGTTCATGGGAGCCTCCTGTACTGTTCTTATTCTACGACGGGATAGGCCGTCAAAGGGTTACAATTTGTTCCGATTATAAATAAGGCGCAAACCTTCCAGCGTCAACAACGGGTTCGTCGTATCAATCGTCCTCGATTCGCTTGCAATAAGCTCGGCCATGCCGCCGGTGGCGATAACGGTAGGTTCGGCTCCAAGCTCGTTCGTTATACGGTCCACGATGCCGTCCACCTGGCCGGCGTATCCGTAAATAATGCCCGCCTGCATGGAATGAACCGTATTGCGTCCAATCACCGACTTGGGCTTCGTCAATTCAATCCGCGGCAGCTTCGCCGCCCGCTGATACAGCGCTTCGGTAGAGACGCCGATACCCGGCACGATCGCGCCGCCGATATAGTTGCCCTTGACGTCGATAACATCGAAGGTCGTCGCCGTCCCGAAGTCGACGACGACAAGCGGCTTCAGACCGCCATACAATTCGATCGCCACCACCGCGTTCACGATCCGGTCCGCCCCCACCTCGCGCGGATTCTCGATGCGGATATTGAGACCGGTCTTGACGCCGGGGCCAACAATGAGCGGCGCCTTGTTCAAATACTTCTTGCACAGCATCTCCATCGTATGCATAATCGGCGGAACAACGGAAGAAAGAATGACGCCTTCAATATCCTGAACCGACAGCTTGGTCATCGTGAACAGATTGTAGATCATGACGCCATATTCATCTGTCGTCGACTGCCGGCTCGTCGACAAGCGCCAGTTATGAAGCAGCTTGTCTCCCTCGTATACGCCCAGGACAATATTGGTGTTCCCTATATCGATAACGAGTATCACGGCCTAACCTTCTTTCTTCTCATTCAAGTCGAGGCTGATATCCAACGCATGGAAGGAATAGGTCAACGCGCCGACAGACACGACGTCGACCCCGGTCAGCGCCTTGTCGCGAATCGTATCCAGGGTGACGCCTCCCGATGCTTCGATGAGGACATGCGGCGCCGCTTCACGGATGAGGGCGACCGCCTCGCGCATCTGCGCCAAATCCATATTGTCCAGCATAATAATGTCCGCCCCCGCCCGCAGCGCTTCCTTCACCTGCTCGATCGATTCGGCTTCGACCTCAATCTTCATCGTATACGGAATGTTGGCGCGTGCCCGGCTTACGGCCGCTTCGATCCCGCCTGCGCCCTTGATGTGGTTGTCCTTGATCATGACGGTGTCATACAAGCCGAAGCGGTGATTGCTCCCTCCGCCGACACGCACCGCATATTTTTCCAGTGCGCGGTGGCCCGGAGTGGTCTTGCGCGTATCGACCAGCTTCGTGTTCAGGCCCTCAATGGCTTGAACAAACTTATTCGTCTTCGTCGCAATCCCGGACAAGCGCTGAAGCAGGTTCAAGGCGAGCCGCTCCCCGCTCAAAATGCTGTGCGTGGTGCCTTCCACTTCCGCCAGGACGGCGCCGCGGGCAACCACGGCTCCGTCTTCGACCCGGGCCGTGAACCTAAGCGAGGGATCAACGGCCTCGAACACGGCTTCGGCTACCGGCAGTCCCGCGATCATGCCGTCTTCCTTCGCATGAATGATGCCGCGGGATTGGTGTCCGGCCGGAATGGTGTAGGCTGTCGTGACGTCGCCCGTTCCTATATCTTCTTGCAGCCACGCTTCCAACTGTCGGCGCAGCGCCATTCGTTCCAAGCTATACAATGCTCACTCGCTCCTCCGTAATTCCATATTCACGATGCAGCAGGGTATGCTTGCACCATTTCTCGTCATCCCGCTCGGGGAAATCCTCCCGCGCATGAGCGCCGCGGCTCTCTTCCCGCCACAAGGCGGACTCGGCGACCAGCATGGCGCAGATCAGCAGATTGGCGAATTCATATTCCTCCCGCTTCGACAGCATCATCTCAAAGACGGCCGCCTGGCGCTTCAACTCTCCCATACCCTTCATCAGGCCGTCCGCCTGGCGGCGCAGCCCGACATAACGGACCATCACCTTCTGCAGCTTCAGCCGGCGTTCCACCATCGGCTGGATGCAGGGCTCATGATGGACGCGCTGAGATGCGGCATTAGGACAGGCCTCCCCCCGAGGTTCCAGTGCGGCAATCCGTTCCACGATCCGCTTGCCGTACACGATCGCTTCCGATAAAGAGTTGCTTGCGAGACGATTCGCCCCATGCACGCCGGTCGAGGACACTTCGCCGCAGGCGAACAGACGGCGGATATTGGTTTCTCCCCACAAATCCGTTTTGATACCGCCCATCATATAGTGGGCAGCCGGCGACACCGGAATCCAGTCGCTGGTCAGATCCAGACCGTATTGCAGACAGGTGTCGTATATCGTCGGAAAGCGATGCTTGATCATCTCCTCGGGCTCATGGGTAATATCCAGGTAGACGAAGGTCGACTTGGTCGCTTCCATCTCGCTGACGATCGCCCGGGCTACCACGTCACGGGGCGCAAGCTCCAGTTGAGGATGATATCTCTCCATGAAGCGCTCTCCCCGAATATTGCGCAGGTAGGCGCCTTCGCCCCGGACCGCCTCCGAGATGAGAAAGCGCGGCGCCCCCGGATAGCTGAGAACGGTCGGATGGAATTGAATGAACTCCATATCCTGAATATATGCCCCAGCCCGATACGCCATGGCGATCCCGTCCCCCGTGGCAACCTCCGGGTTCGTCGTATAGCGGTACAGCTGGCCGGTCCCGCCGGAGCAAATCACCGTGGCCTTGCCGCTGACGAACACGCGCTTGCCGTCCGCCCGCTGGACAATCGCGCCGCAGCATTCGCCTTCCTCGGTCACGAGATCGATCACGAAATGATCGTCCCAGATCGTAACCTGCTCCAACTGCTGGATACGCTCCGCCAAGGCGCGCACAATCTCGTATCCGGTGGCGTCGCCGTTGGCATGCAGAATGCGGCGATGGCTGTGCGCTCCTTCCCGCGTCAAGGCAATGGCGCCGTTCTCTTCATCGAAGGATGCGCCCATCCGGATCAGCTCCTGGACGCCGGCCGGGCCTTCGTGGACAAGCACATCGACCGCCTCAGAGTCGCACAGGCCCGCCCCGGCAATCAATGTATCCTGACGATGGTAGGCCGGGGAATCATCGTCCGCGAACACGGCCGCAATCCCGCCCTGCGCATAGCGCGTATTGCTGTCGAACAGCGACTTCTTTGTTATCATCAGCACCCGCTGCTCCCGGCTTGCCTGGATGGCGGTATAGAGGCCGGCAATACCGGCGCCAATCACAATGACGTCAGTATGAACATGCTCCATATCTTCAAGTGCGAAGTCTATCAAGTAACGGGGAATCCGATTCGCCATTGTATTCACAACCTCATAGATGGAATCTTATGCTTTGTTCTGTTTGAACAGAAGAGTAGCGCATGCTACTCTACTTGACCTGTAACATGCGCTCCAAAGATAACCGTGCATTCTCGGCAACCTGCGGCGGCACATAAATCTGCGGCTGCATCGTTTCGAGGCATTTCACGAGTTTTTTGAGATTATTCACCTTCATATTGGGACAGACAAGATACTTCGTCGCGAAGTGAAATCGCTTCTCCGGGCTGTCCTTCCGGAGCTGATACCCGGTGCCGTCCTCTGTCCCTACAATAATATCGGTCGCATCCGACCGTTTGCAATAATCGATAATGGCGGTCGTGCTGCCGACGAAATCGCCCATGGCCACGACTTCCGGGCGGCATTCCGGGTGCACGACGAACGGCGCGCCCGGATACTTCGCCTTCATCTCCATGACATCATTCACCGTCAGCATATCATGCGTATTGCAGTAGCCTTCCCATTTGATTAAAGGTCGGCCGGTCTGCTGCTCTACATAATGGCCCAGGTTCTTGTCGGGAACCCAGATGATCTCCTCCGCATCCAGCGAAGCGATGACCTTTACCGCATTGGAGGAAGTGCAGCAAATATCGGTCTCTGCCTTAATCTCCGCGGAGGAATCGATATAGGTAACGACTTTGGCATTCGGATGCTCCGCCTTCAGCTTCCGTAGCCCGTCGACATTGACCATGTCGGCCATCGGGCAGCCTGCCCGCTCATCAGGGATGATGACCGTTTTGTTCGGAGCCAATATTTTGGCGCTCTCCCCCATGAAGTGGACACCGCAAAAGACGATAACGTCTGCGTCAGTCTCTGCGGCCTTCTGCGCCAGCAGAAAGGAATCTCCCCTGAAATCGGCGACTTCCTGAATCTCATCCCGCTGATAATAATGAGCTAATATGATGGCGTTGCGCTCTTTCTTCAACTGCATCAACCGTTCACGGAGCTCTTGCTTCTGCTCTTCCTTCCGTGCCAACGCCAGTGCTTCCAATGTCACCCTCCATCCACTCCTTGGCCTTGTCGTTAACCTATAATTTACACACCCCGACCGGCTATGTCAATTCGGAATTCAGGCCCAATCGCCGTAAAAAAGAGCGTACCGGAAGGTACGCTCTTGCAAACGCCCGGAGGGCGGCCCATGTACTTGCGCTTATTGTTCGTCTTTCTTGTCATGCGGCGGCTCATCCTTGTCCGCAGGCGCCTTCGGCTCCTCGGATGTCGGTTCCGTCTTCGGCTCCTCGGCGGTGTCGCCGCGAATGTCAGCAGGCGAAGAGCCGTTCGGAATATCGCCTGTCGGCTGACCGGATGGAGAACCATCCCATTGCGTCGGCCCAAGCTTCTCCGGCTTGCCTACCAGATTCACCTTCACATCGCCCGTCGTCTCGATAACCGGCGTGCCGGCTTCCGGCGCGTCCGTCGATGCAGGTGTTCCTTCGCTCAGCTTGCCATCCTCGATAAGCTGCTTGATCTGCTCCAGCTCCAAGGTCTCGACCTCGAGAAGGGTATTCGCGATCAAGCTCACCTCGCGGGAACGCTCGGTCAAGAGCTTCTTCGCGCGCTCATAGCATTCATTTATGATGCGCTGCATCTCTTGGTCGATCTCGTAGGCAATGGCATCGGAGTAGTTCTGCTCGTGACCGAGGTCTCGGCCCAGGAACACTTCTCCTTGACGATTGCCGAACTGCATCGGCCCAAGCTTCTCGCTCATGCCGTATTCCATAATCATGCTGCGCACGATGCGGGTCGCCTGCTGGAAGTCGCTGTATGCGCCGGTGCCAATCTCGCCAATGAACAGTTCTTCGGCGACACGGCCCCCGAGCAATCCCGTGACTTTGTCCAGCAATTCCTGCTTCGTCACCAGCATGCGGTCTTCCTTCGGCAGCATGATGACGTAACCGCCGGCCCGGCCGCGCGGAATGATCGTTACCTTGTGGACCATATCCGCATGCTCCAGGAAATAACCGATCACCGTATGTCCGGCTTCATGGAAAGCAACAATCCGCTTCTCGCGATCGCTGATCATGCGGCTCCGCTTCTCCGTTCCGACGATGACGCGGTCAATCGCCTCGTCAACGTCCGTCATCGTAATATCTTTATGGTTCTTGCGGGCTGCCAGCAGCGCCGCTTCGTTCAGCAAGTTCTCCAAGTCGGCGCCGGTGAAGCCGGTCGTCCGCTTGGCGATTGTTTCTAGGTTCACGTTTTTGTTCAACGGCTTATTGCGGGCATGCACCTTCAGCACCGCCTCGCGGCCCTTCACATCCGGACGATCGACCGTAATCTGGCGGTCAAAGCGTCCAGGGCGGAGCAATGCCGGGTCCAGAATATCCGGACGGTTCGTCGCTGCGATAATGATGATGCCTTCGTTGGCGCCGAAGCCATCCATCTCGACCAGCAACTGATTGAGCGTCTGCTCCCGTTCGTCGTGGCCGCCGCCCAGACCGGCGCCCCGTTGACGGCCGACAGCATCGATCTCGTCAATGAAAATGATACATGGCGCATTCTTCTTCGCATTCTCGAACAGGTCCCGGACCCGGGATGCGCCGACACCAACGAACATTTCCACGAAGTCGGAACCGGAGATGCTGAAGAACGGAACGCCTGCTTCCCCTGCAACGGCACGGGCCAGCAACGTCTTACCGGTACCCGGAGGGCCGTTCAGCAGCACGCCCTTCGGGATGCGGGCGCCAAGGGCTGCGAACTTGCGCGGATCCTTCAGGAACTCGACAACCTCTACCAGCTCTTGCTTCTCTTCATCCGCACCCGCGACGTCTTCAAAGGTGACGCGCTTCTTCTCTTCATTATACAAGCGTGCGCGGCTCTTCCCGAAGTTCATTACCTTGCCGCCGCCGCCCTGCGCTTGGTTAAAGAAGAAGAAGAACAGGATGAACATAATGATAAATGGAATAATCGACGTCAGAAACGTCAGCCAGAGGCTTTGTTCCTCCATCTTTTTCCAATTAATCTTCAGTGACTGCTGATTGTCCCCTGCGTTCATTATCTCTTCGACGGCCGGATTGCTATCCGGAATATACGTTACGAACTGCTGGGATTTCGCCCCTTCTGGAATCTTGTTATATTTACCGATGACCAAATAAGCCCGACCTTCATACTGAACCGTCATTTCTTGTATATTATTAGCCGAAAGCTCTTTGCGGAACTGGTCATAACTCGGCGTGTCCGTGGCTTCATTGCCGTTGCCGATGAACTGGACAAATCCTACCACGACCAAAAAAAGAATCAGATAAAAACCAGAATTCTTGATGAACCGATTCATCCCCAACCTCCTCTCAAGGACACGAAATTATTGTATCATAGCACGTAATGCCATCACAACTTGACCAGCAAGCGTGTAAGGCGTGTGTCTTATTTGGCTTCATTCGCGTAGATCGTTGGCTTCAACACGCCTATATATGGAAGGTTGCGGTAACGTTCGGCATAATCCAAGCCATAGCCGACGATGAATTCGTCGGGAAGCACGAATCCCTTGTAGTCCGCTTCCAGATTAACGGTGCGGCGCGCCGGCTTATCGAACAGCGTCACGAGGCGAATCGAATTCGCCTTGCGGCCTTGAAGCACCTCAATCAGGTAGCTAAGCGTCAAGCCGGTATCTATAATGTCTTCAACAATGAGCACATCCCGGCCTTCTACGGATACATCCAAATCTTTGATAATCCGGACGACACCGGAAGACTTCGTGGAAGCTCCATAGCTGGATACCGCCATGAAGTCCAATTCCATAGGTACGGTAATTCGCTTGACCAGATCCGCCATGAAGACGAATGCGCCTTTCAGGACACAGATGACCAGCGGGCATTTCCCTTCATACTCGCGGCTAATCTGCGCACCCAGCTCCTGGACCTTCGCCTGAATTTGCTCCTCGCTGATAATTACCTTTTCAATGTCGTTATACAATGATGGGCCCCTCCTAGAGTAAATACTGAAAACTTACATGAACGTGATTACATCATGCGGTCAGGTTGGGCGGAGCGAGATCGCTGCCGTGCCGGAATATGCGCACCGCCTTCCAGCTCCAGCCGGAGGACACGGTCTGTAGAGGGCCCGACCAGCGCGGCATCCGAACGCCGCAAGCCCGGTACCCACAAGATCTGCCCCTTGGCATCCGTCACGACAGGGACGGTGCCGCGAAGCGAGGGCGCGATTTTGGCATCGACGAACATATCTTGCACCTTTTTGCTGCCATTTAACCCTAAAATACGCATTCGATCGCCGTCGCGGCGATATCGGACACGCAGCGGCCAACACAATTGCTCCGCATCGAACAGCGCCTCCGCCTGTCCCGAGGGAACCCGCGTTATTCCGAATGCGGCTTGATGCGCCGCTTCCTGGGCAATGGAAGAGCTCCTTACGGACTCTATAATCCAGTGCAGCCTACTGCCATTCGACGGTATCGGGAGACTGCCCGATTCATATGTACGATCAATCGTCAGATCCAGTACATCCGGCCCGTTCTTCTCTTGACCGACGGGTTGGCGCAGCCACAGCAGGCGGTCGTATTCTCTCTGGAATTCGACTCCGGGGGCCGCATCCGTCTTCCAGGTGGATGGGTGTTCCCGGATCGCCGCATTCCGCAGCGCCTCAACCGTGTCGAAGTCAGCTTGATCCGCTTCCCGCGTGAGATAGTTTAATATTAGTTTAATCAACCTGCGTTGTAAAGCGACATGTGCCTGAACAAGCGCCGTCCGATCGAGAACGACGCCGTCCGGCGACGACGATTCCAGCGGAACGTCTTCTCCATCCTTTACCGTCCTCGCCACGCGTTGAAACAACTGCCGCGCCTGCTCCTCCATCCAATCGTTCTCTTCCCGCAGCACATCGGCCGTGCGGCACAGGGAAGTGACCATGCCCGGGTTCTCCTGCTCCAGCCGCGGCATCACGTCCATCCGGACCCGGTTGCGCAAGTAATCGGTCTTCGCATTGCTGCTGTCCGTCACGTAGGCGATGCCGCGCAAGCGGCACCACTCCAGCAATTCCGCCTTGCGGACGCCAAGGAGCGGACGGACGAAGGAGAAGCCGTCCGCTTCCCGCTTCCAAGCCATCCCCGACAGTCCCGTGCTTCCGGTTCCGCGCAGCAGCCGCATCAGCACCGTCTCCGCCTGATCATCGGCATGATGCGCCAATGCGATGACCGAGGCCTGCTCGCGGGAGGCGACTTCCTTCAAGAAGTCATAGCGGAGCTGCCGCGCTGCCGCTTGCGCATTCATCTTATGCGCCGCCGCCCAGCCCGGAGCGTCCACTCGCTTCATCGCCAGTCTTACCCCGAGCCGCTCCGCTTCCCGCGCCACGAACCGCGCTTCTTCGTCCGACTCCTGCGGGCGGAACCCATGGTGCACGTGGGCGATGATCATCCGTTCGCTTCCCGGACGATGTCCGGTCAGGGCAGCGATGGCATGCAGCAGCAGCATAGAGTCCGGTCCGCCCGAGACCGCGATCACGATGCGGTCGCCATCGTTCCACAGCCGGTGCCGCTCTACGGTATCCCGCAGCTTCTCCGTCCATTGCCGCCACGCATATTCGCTGTCCTTGCCCGCATGCCTGCCCGATGCCGTCATGTCCATCCCCGATTCCTTCCATTATGTGCTGCTGCCGCCGACACCTCTTCCCGGACGTGCCCAGTCCAAGCACAGAATTCGTTATGTATGAAGAGGAGGCCTGCGTGATGAACCTCATAAAGTTATAAAGGCTGTTCAAAAGTCCGCTTTTAATCACAAAGTGACACAGGAAGCAGCTCGGCATCGAATCCTGCACTCACTCTTGAAGTCCTCTGCTCATGTAGTCTCGCCTACACTGCGCTGCTTCTTAAGTTTTGCGAAGCAAAACTCGCATCGGAAGCATAAGCTTCGAGTTCACGCAACCTTCTCGGTGCTGAAAACCGGCCGTTTGAACACATGATTAATATGTATAAATTCAATATAACACAATATGTCCCATTAATCGAAACCCCATGCCCAAAAAGCGATACTCGCCGCAAAAAGCAGCACAGACACGGCAAAAAACCACTTCAGCCACAATGGCGTGGGGCGGTTCAGCGGTTTGCCGGAGCGATGAAGCTTCCGTGTCCGTTCATGCCACAGACGGCATGCCTCTTCCGGGGAAGCGAATTCCCCGCGCAAGGCCGGCGCCAGCCATGGCTCATACGGCAGCACCCGGGGATGGGTCCGGGCGATCTCGAGGAGATCCTTGATATCGCGCGTCTGCGGGAGCGTTGTCTTGATCCGTTCCCGAAGCTCCCGCTCGGCCATCATCTGAATCGTCATGACCGCGAACGAGAACAGATCATACCGAAAATCGGCGGTGCGCGATCCGGCATGCCAATACCCCCGATCATACAATTCCGTGAATTGCTTCACGCTTTTCCCGGTGGAGGTCAGACCGCCGTAATCGATCAATTCAACCTCTCCTTTATCGTTCACCAGCACGTTCTCCGCCTTGAGATCGCCAAAGACAAGCCCCTGCCGGTGCAACTGCCTGAGCTTTTCCAGCAAGCGTCCTCCCACGACGCCATACCATTCCGGCCCATGCTTATAAATGAATTTGCGAAGGCTCACCCCGGGCACATACATCATCACATAGAACGGGATGCGCTTGCCGTGCAGATCGCAATCATCGTTATCGACGAGAAATGGCCGGGCATGGTGGCGGCCCGTGCGCCCCGCCTCCGCTTGCCGTCCCTTCTCCCAGGTCCGCAGCGCGTTAATCTCGGACTGGAGATCGACGGAGTTCATTCCCATCTTCAGCGCATAGGCAGCGGTCCGTCCTCCGCGCGGCTGCGCTGCAGGCGGCAGATGAGTCACCAAATACACGACTCCGTTGGCCCCGCGGCCAAGCCGTCGCTCAATTCGGTAGACGCGCCCGTTCCATACTCCCTGCAGCACGGTTCCCGCTTCGACGCGAAGCGCCGCTGCCTGCGCATGATGCTGTTCATTCTCCATGTTACACGATGTAGTCACTCCACATCCCATCCGTTCCTGTTCCATCTGAGGCGTGCGACGCCAGGTCGCGTTCCTGACTCGCCTTGCCTCCATCATATTGATAATAGTCGATCACTTTCAAGAGGGCAGGTCCCGTCGGGGTCGTTCCCCGCATATTCAACCGCTGGAACAAACGCTTCGCGCGGCTGAGATCGTCGGTCCATTCCATATCCAGCACGGCCTCTTCTCCGCCGTAAGGTCCCGGGAAATGGAACACGCTCAACTCGCTTTTGCCCGCTCTAGCCTGCAGGCTCAGCATCAGATCCCGTATCGCCTCCTCGACTGCCGGGAGCTTCGGCTTCATGCTCGCGCTCGCATCGATGAGCAGGGCGACGCGCAGCGGCGAATTCTCGCTCAGCTCGTCCATGACGCGCACCACTTCCGATCGCTGCTCCGGCGGAAGGGTCTCGAATTCGACGTTCTGCTCGGCTCCGAATATTTGACGCAGTTCCTTGTTCACGGCCTGATGAATCGTCTGCACCACCGTCTTACGCGTCATCATCTGCACCGTCTGCGACAGCTGGTGCGACTGGACAATACGGCTTATCCCTCCTCCGGCACGGGCAATCTCGTCGATCTCCCGGGCTCCAAGCTCACCTATCGTTCCATAATCCACAATGCCGACAACGTTAACCGAGATGCCCCGCTCCCGCGCTTCCGCAGCGGCAACGGCAGGCTGAACGCCCACATTGGAGCAGCCGTCGGTTATCAATAGAATTTGCTTCATTTCGCTTCCGCACATCCTCTCTTCACCGAATCTAGTACGAGCGCAGTTCAAAAAGACCGCTTTTTAGCGCCGAGCAGGCTGCAAGATCTTGATGCGAAGCGGCATTTTTGAACTACCTCTCCTAGTATTTCCAAGGAAAAGAGAGTTTACACCCCGCTGGCCATACGGGGGGCGGCAAGTCAGGAAGCCGCGGCCGAGAGATTAGCTGACCGTCAGCGGCCGCTCCATACGGTCATGCCCATTCCAGTGCAGCGTCGCCCATTGCGGCTGATGGCGGGCAACGCGCGTCACGACGACGGTCATGTCGTCATCGATATGACCGCTGGCATGTCGGATGACGGTCTCCAGGAGAAGATCGGCAATCTCCTGCGGATCGTCCGTCTCCAGCTCGCTGATCAGCCGCTTCATCCACATCTCCTTATTGACTGCCGGACCGGGAGCATCGAAAATGCCATCCGTCATCATGATCAATATATCTCCCGGCTGCAAAGCGGAATCAATCAGCTCGAAGTCGATATCCTGTATAATACCTATCGGCAAGTTGCTGCCGGATACTAAGCGGACGTCCTTGCCGCTCTTGATGAAGCTGGGCGTGGAGCCGCTCTTCATGAACGTCGTCTTGGCGGAATACAGATCGATGATCGCCATATCGACCGTCGCGTAGATCTCGTCCGGCGACCGCAGCGTCAGCACCGAATTGACGGACTGGATCGCCAGCTTCTCGTCAATGCCGGATTGCAGGAATTGGGACAGAAGATTCAAGGCCGTGCTGCTCTCCATGCGGGCCCGCTCGCCGTTGCCCATCCCGTCGCTCAAGGCGACCGCATACTTCCCGCTGCCGAGCTCCAGCGCGCTGAAGCTGTCTCCTGACAGCATATCCCCTCCTTTGGCGGCCCCGGCCATGCCGGTCTCCACCTCGAATGCCTTCGCCGACACGAAGGTGACCCTGCCATGCCCATCGGTTCCGGTTAACCTCTCCTCTCTGACGGCGATATGCTCGCCCAATATATCCGACAGCAGCGGCGCAATAAGCTTGCGGCACTCGTCATAGCCGTCGGTGAAGGAATGAATCATCTCAATCTCGATCCGCCCGGGATCCAGCGATAAAATATCGACGCGGTGCACGGACAGCCCGAGATCCTCCATCGCCTGCCGAATCTGCTCCTCCTGCATGAACAGCTCCCGTCCTTCGCGCCGAATCTCCCGGGCCAGATCATCCATGACCTTGGAGACGCCGGCCAACTGATCGGCTACGAAATGGCGGCTGTCCAAAATCTGCTTCTGCCAATGCTCGTCCAGCGCCCTCCGGATCATATGCTCCCTCATCAGAGCGAGCACCTTCGGCGCCTTCATGCAGTGGCTCCTCCACGTCTGGGGCAGCTGCTTCTCCTTGTAAGAGACGATCTCGGTATCCTGTTCGACCCTGCTTATCATCTGATTCATCATCGTCATCGTCTGGAGCGATTTATGGTTCCAGCAGGCCTGCTGCCGCGGGCAGCCGAGACAGGTGGAGGCCGTTACCGCCTCGATCATCCGGCTGCGCTCCTCTTCCGCTGTCGGAGGCTCGCCGGTATGGGCGGTCTGCTTGAAGCTGCTCGACAGCTGCCGGAACACCTCCGAGAACTGGGTGACCCGTTCCGCCGTCAAATCGCGCATTCGCTTCGCATATTCATGCTGCGATTTCGTATGCTCGTTCGTTCCCGGCACATATTTGGCCAAGGTAGCGCATATCGATTTAGGAGTGAGCAAAAATAGCGCCGCGGCGGCGATCGTCTCCCAGGTCGAGGCCATCACCTCCGTAGGAGGCCCGAGATAGACGGACAGAATGGCCGTCCCGAGCAGCATGCCGAAGGCAACCGCCCAACGCTTGCCGTCCTTCAGCAGTCCGGCGAGCAAGCCGGCAAACGCGAGCACGCTCATCTGCGTCAGCGAGTTCGGCTCGGCCAAGCCGAGAATCAAGCCAAGCACGACGCCGACCGAGGCGCCAAGCGGGGCTCCGCCGACCAAGGCGAACAGCAGCACGAAATAGCGGGAAATGATGTGATCGAGCTGCAGCGATTGGACGGTCCAGCCTACGGCGCCGGTCATAATGGAGGCGAGAAGAATCATCAGACAGATCATTTCCTCCACCCGCAGCGTATAATTGCGTTTACTCATCGTCAGAACCGGCAATGCTTGTATAAACACGAGTGTCAGGACGAGACCGAGCACGGCATCCGTCATATCCATCACGAGGGCGTACCAGGTCAGGGCCGTCGACATAAAGGTCACGAACAGCTTGACGAGCAGCGTCGCGGCGAACACGATCATCGGCGCCATGTTCATATCGGTCCGTTCATACGCTTTCAAGCCGCGGTGCATCAGTACGATAAGCAGCAGCTGCATGCCCATCATGAGCGAGATCTGTTCCGGCGCGAACAAGCTTCCGGCCAGCAGCGCCGTTCCTACCCAGGTTGCCAGCTCGCGCCGCGTAAAATAGACGACCGCGAAAAACGCGGCGGCGAACGGAAACAACTCATTCAAGATCATGGCCCGTCCCAGCAGAAACCCGATAAGCACAAACATGAAGGTCCATTTCCGCGTGCCAAGCAACCGCTTGAATCGTTCCAGCCGCCACTTGTTATGAGGGAGGCCCCATTCGCCCTCTCCTTGCCCCCCGCTCTGCCAGCCTTTCTTCGGAAACGGAATCACCTTTGTCTTACTCATGCCAAGCACCACCTATTCTCTGAAATGTGTGCCTCTCATTATAGAGAAGGAGCTGGAAATAGTTTGTCAGAAAAAGGAGTCCCGTCCAAAAAAATTTCCGACACCAGTTGAGCCGGGCGCGAGAAATCGGATAAGCCTGCGCGCGCAAGGGCTCGTCCGGTGTAAGCCGGCCTGGGGGCAAGCGAACGGTTGTCATTTTTTTGCAGTTCTGGACTTGCCCGCCGTTCGGAAATAAGGGGAAAGGATACGGAATAGCGTAAGAACATGTCGTAACCATCCCGACGGGTGACAAAAATAGTGGCGATGGAAAAATGAATGCGATGAATCTGCCATTCCGTCACAATGTGGAGACTGCGGGCGCGGTTGGCGTGGCGGAAGCTGTTGTGAAAGAGGCGGAGGCACGAGCAGGAGGCCAGAAACCGTCGTGGAAGCTGGCGCAGAGCTCAAGTGGTTGTCCGATGCCAATGGGAGAGCTTGCGTGAAGCTGAGGGGGTTGAACAGATGCCATTGGGAGCTTGCGTGGAACTCAGGTGGTTCGCCAGATCCCATTGGGAGCTTGCGTGGAGATCAGGTGGTTGTCAGATGCATTGTGGGAGATTGCGCGGAGATCAGGTTGGTTGACGAGAAGCCATTGGGAGCTTGCGTGGAGATCAGGGGGTTCGCCAGAAACGTTGTCGACCTTGCGCAGTACCGGTGGAGGCCCCGGGGCAGTTGCCGGGAATCGCCGGAACCGGTGGCGAAGCATGCCGCAGGGGTCGAAGTCAGCACGAGAGTGCGTTCCGTGCTGGCCGACCGGCCAGGGGAGAGGGCGAGTCCTGTTCGTCCTCTCCTGATTGCTGCAGATTTGCAGGAATTCGATAGAAGGCCGTTGTTGAAAAATGGAATCCTGCAATAATACATCAATTTCCTGCCGTTACCGCCTCAACCCCGGTAAGAGGGACAAAAAGATGTATATTTGCATCAATTCCAGCTCTCAGTCTATGAAACGAGGAAAAATGCTGCAGGTTTGCAGGCTTGGCCCGATCAGAACCGTCCCGGAACCGGAACCGGCCACAGCCACGGCCACGAACGCAGCAAAAAAGCCGCAACACCGGATGCCCGGTCTGCGGCTTCGTGTCTTGGTCATCTATTACATGCGGCGTGCGCCACGGCCTCCGCGCTTGGATTCCGTGTTCTTTTTCAAAGACGAGATGCGCTCTTCACTGTCTTTAAGGAAGCGCGACATTTTATCCTCAAAAGAAGCGAAATTAGGCTTGCGGCCCCCCCGGTCGCGGTTACCAAAGCCGCCTCTTCCTCTCCCGTCTCTCGGACGGTCTTGACGAGGTCCTCTTGGCGGTCTCTGCTCCGATGCTGGCTTATCCACTGTCTGCTTGATAGACAAGCCAATCTTGCCGTCCTTGTCGACGTTAATTACTTTGACCGTGACGATATCGTCAATCTTCAAATGGTCATTCACGTCCTTGACATAGTTATCGGCAATTTCAGAGATGTGAACCAGTCCCGTGACACCTCCCGACAGATCAACGAACGCCCCAAAATGCGTAATGCCTGTCACCTTGCCTTGTAACTTGGTGCCCACTTCGATTGTCATAGAATAAAATGTTCCTCCCTTAAAATGTTAAACGGCACACCGCTTCGTTACCGAAAGCAATGCTTATGTCGTGATTATACTGTAACCGCACCAAGTGGTCAACCGACGGTTGTCCCAATATGGCGCCTATTCCTCGTGCTTGCGGATAAGGACTTCGTCCGGAAGCAGCATCCCTTGACTTCTCGCAATCTGAAGAATATATTCCATCGTATTCAGGCGATCGACTTCCTGCTGAACCTCGTTCCGCGTCTGTTCCGCATCCTGCTTCTTCTTCTCCTGAACCTGATAATCGGCTTTGAGCCCCTCAATGGTAGCCGCCTGGTCGATGTACGTATACAAGCCCCACCCCGCAAACACCACCATAAACCCCATCCACAATCGCAATCTTCGCTTGGCTCCCGCCATTTTGTTCTCACGAGTACGGTCCGGTGTCCGGGACGCAGACATACGCACACCCCCATTTTCGATAGAGTCAGATAAAGTACTTACCCGTTACTTCTTATGATGAAACAGGCGGAGCAGACGAGCCGCCTTCGCTCTTCCCGCTGCCACCCATTGATTCATTCGACGCATACCAGAAAATACCTTCTCCTTGATCCGGTAAAGCCTTTCCGTCATGCCCAACCGTTCCCAGATCGGAAGGATGAGCGGCCGGAAAATCCATCGGACCAGCAACCATAGCGGCTTAACACATTGTAGCACAATTTTTCCGATGAACATAGACGCCGACAGCAAAAACGCGCCTAGACCTTTTGTAAAGATCCACAAGCCCTTGACCGTCAGCACGAGCACAACATACAGGCACCGCCGGATGAACCGGGAGATTGCCAATATGGCCCGCACGAGCCACGTCACGATCGCGACCGTGACCTTGCTGAGAAGGATGACATACAACCACGCCCCGGCGGCCAGGCCAAGAAAGACGTAAAATCGAAGCTCTCCCTGATTGCCCTTCACGAGCATCTGAAACACGAACAGCGTCGCAGCCAGCCAATACAGCAAATCCAGCAGCGGAACCGTCCACCGAGGGAAACGGAATTGTCCCGCTACGACGCGGTAGCCGTCAAATACGATGCCCAGCGCCAAGCCGCTCAGCATCATGAGCAGCATGGTCGTCCATTGTACGTATAGACTCACTTGAATAACTTCCCGAAGAAGCCTTTGGATTTATCGTGCGAGCTCGCATCCAGGTAGGTCAGGGAGTTGACCGTGCCTTCAATGGCGACTTGTCCTTGTTCAAGGCTCAAGTTTTTGATATGAAGATTGTGGCCGCGTATAGTCAAAAACCCGCACTCGGTATCAAGCAGGAACTCCTCGCTGTCGAAGCTTTCCACTTTGCTTACCCCGCTAATCTCCAGCAGCTTGCGGTTGACCATCTTAATCTCCTGGCGCTTGGCCGTTGGCTTGTTCAATTCCATCATGGCATGTACCTCCTTCTCAACACTAGCTTATGAAGGGAATGCCGGAATAGAACTTCAACGCGGCCACTCTTCCAATATTTCTCTATCAGTGCGCGATCAAAACATACTTTTTGAACAGCCTCTATTAGCGGTTGTCGACCTTTTCCGGGTACAAATCATGATTCATCAGGCGATAAGCCGCCATCTCCTCATACTTCGTGCCGGGACGGCCGTAATTGCAGTACGGATCGATAGAAATGCCGCCGCGCGGCGTGAACTTGCCCCATACTTCGATATATTTCGGATCAAGCAGCTCGATCAGATCGTTCATAATGATATTGACGCAATCCTCGTGGAAGTCGCCATGATTGCGGAAGCTGAACAGATACAGCTTCAGCGATTTGCTCTCGACGCATTTCCGGTCCGGAATGTAGCTGATGTACATCGTCGCGAAGTCCGGCTGCCCTGTCATCGGACAGAGACTGGTGAACTCCGGACAGTTGAATTTGACGAAATAATCGCGGTTCGGATGCTTATTGTCGAACGCCTCCAGCACATGCGGGGCATAGTCGGTCGCGTATTCCGTCTTCCCTCCGAGATGCTTCAGCTGCAATTCCGCTTCGTTCCTGCCTGCCATGCGATTGCCTCCCCTTCTATATCGGTTATTCATCACTCATTCTTAAGCGTCCCGGCTCCGGGCCGGGGCGAATCCTGTGCGAGCGGCCTGACGACAGGCCTGCCTCTTCGTTATACGCCGCGTTTGTTGCCCCATACGAGCGTGTGAAGCTGCGGCAGCACCCGCACCCGGTTCAGGCGCGGAGCGGCCCCGACCTGATCGATCAGCCATTCATACCGGCCGAGCAGCTTCCGGATCAGCTCGTGGTCATCCGAGCTCCGCACATCGTCATTCCCCGTCTGGAGGACGAACGGAATGTCCGGGTAACGCTCGTGCATGCGGATAGCATACGCGAGATCCGGTTCGTCGAAGACGACGATCTTCAGGCAAAGACCCTTCCGGTCCGGGCGATCCCGCAGCCGGTTCACGATCTGATCGAGCCGCGCTTCATCGGTGCTCATGCCGGAGCTGGGCGGCTTCGGCGACAGCGTGACGTCATCGATGTCCAGCAGCCAGTCCTGCCACCGCGAGCCCTGCGTCTCCACCGCGGTGCGAATGCCTTGCTCTCCCAGCAGGCGCACCAGCTCGCCGATGCCGGGAATCAAGGCGGGATTGCCGCCCGAGATCGTGACATGATCGAAGCGGCCGGCGGCGAGCGCATTCAGCTCCCGCAGGATGTCTTCCGCCGTCAAGCCGCGAATCTCCTCCTTCGCCGAGCCGTCCCACGTGAAGGCGGAATCGCACCAGGAGCAGCGGTAGTCGCAGCCTGCCGTGCGCACGAACATCGTCTTCCGGCCGACCAGCATGCCTTCGCCCTGGACGGTCGGCCCGAACAGTTCCAGCACCGGTATCGTCATTGATCCATCCACTCCCGTCTCGCCTCGGCATAGCTGGTCGGCGTCTCGTAGAGACGGACGAACTCGACCCGCCCGCCTTCGCAGCGGGTGCGGTACGGCTCCTCAGCCAGCGCCGCGCTCATCTGCTCATACAGCCAGACGACCATATTCTCCGCGGTCGTGTTCATCGGGGGGAGCGTCTCATTCAAATAGCGGTGATCGAGGTACGGCTCGATTCGCTCCTTCCAAATCTCCTTGATGTCTCCGAAATCAAGCGCGATGCCAATGTCATTGGGATAGCCGCTCAGGCCGAACACGGCCTTGTACGTATGGCCGTGCAGATTTTTGCATTTGCCTTCGTAGGCGTGCAGATGATGCGCCGCGTCGAAGGTGAATTCCTTGCTGACGAGCACGCGGCGCTTGTGGTAGCGCAGCGACTCGCGGGATATATCGGTTCCGTATTGCTGCAGCTTCTCTACGATGCGGAACGGGCCCGGTCTGTTCATGCTCCGGCCCCCGCCTTCTGCGCTCTCTCCGCGAGATAGCTCTCCAGACCGGCCCGCCGCAGCTTGCAGGACGGGCATTCGCCGCACCCGTCGCCCGGCAGCCCGTTATAGCAGGTCACGGTCTCGGTGCGCACGAAGTCGAACGCCCCCAGTTCGTCCGCCAGACGCCAGGTCTCGGCCTTGTTCAGCCACATGAGCGGTGTATGAAGGACGAAGCCATAGTCCATCGCCAGATTGAGCGTGACGTTCAGCGATTTGACAAAGACGTCCCGGCAATCGGGATAGCCGCTGAAATCGGTCTCGCAGACGCCCGTCACGATATGGCGCGCGCCGATCTGCTTCGCGTAGATCGCGGCGAACGAGAAGAAAAGCAGATTGCGCCCCTCGACGAACGTGTTGGGCAGTTCGCCCTCCTCCTGGGCGATGTCGATATCGGCCCGGGTGAGCGCGTTCGGCGCGAGTTGATTGAGCAGCGTCATGTCGAGCACGCGATTCGGCACCTGCAGCTTGGCTGCGATCCGCTTCGCATGCTCCAGCTCGCTGCGGTGGCGCTGTCCATAGTCGAACGTCACCGTCTCGACCGCTTCGAAGCGCTCCCGCGCCCAGAACAGGCAGGTCGTGCTGTCCTGCCCGCCGCTGAAGACGACGACCGCCTTCTCCCGCGGCTTGCCCATGACGCCTGCGCCCGCCGCCCGATCTGCGGCAGCTTCCTTACGGTTCATTGCATCATTCATCCTGTGTCCATCCCTTCTTATTCCTCTACAGAACAAGACGAAGGCATGTGAATCGGTCCATTCGAAGCAGGGGGCGATCCGGCCTGCGCCGCTTCCCCCGCCTCGATAAGCACAAAAAAGACAACACCAAGGGAAAGCCATACCCATGCGGATGCTGTCAGCCTTAGTTTTTTATAGAGGGAGATTGCGAACCTCTCCCGCCGGGAATCCGGCGGAATGTATTTGGTTATACGTCTATTATAGGAAACGGGGAGAAGAGATTCAAAGCCTTATTTTCCCTCTTGCCGTTCCTTCGGCAGCCTGTTCCCGCCTTACCCGGAATGCCTCCTCCCGGGCATCCATAGCTCAGCCATAAATATCTCGGCCAGCCGAAGGCCGCCTCCCGGAAAGCACAAGAACGGCCCTCCCCCGTTGTCGGGAAAGGGCCGTTCTTGATGGATTCTTGGCGATTACCATTCCAGATCCTGCGATCGCGGAATAGGCTCTTCCTTCAGCAGCGTGTACATGCCCGCCGCTTCTTCCTTCTTCGTCGTCTCCTGGAGACGCTCGATACGGACGGTGACGAGCTTCTGCCCGATCTGAACCGTAATCTCGTCTCCCACCTTGACGGTCGTGCTCGGCTTCGCCTCGCGGCCATTCAACATGACGCGTCCCTGTTCGGACACATCTTTGGCCACGGTGCGCCGCTTAATGAGCCGCGAAACCTTCAGGAACTTGTCGAGACGCATTATTTTACAGCTTCTTTAAGCTTGTTGCCCGCTTTGAATGCCGGAACGGTCGATTCCGGAATCTCAATGGTGTTGCCGGTTTGCGGGTTGCGGCCCGTGCGGCCTGCGCGCTTGCGAGTCTCGAATGTGCCGAATCCAATCAGTTGCACTTTATCGCCTTTGGACAATGCATCGGTAACTTCGCCGAAGAAGCCGTTCAATACCGCTTCTACGTCTTTTTTGGTCAATCCGCTTTTCTCCGAGATGTTGTTGATCAAATCTGTTTTGTTCATGTTTATTGGCCTCCCAATCCTATTAGTCATTCAATAGAGTGTGTTGGCTCGCGGGCTGATGCCGGAGTCGCAAAATACAATCCATGTTGTATTCTCGCATGTATGTATTCTTGCTTTGCGAGTAAAATCCTCCCCGGTTACGGCACTTTTTCATATTTTGACGAAAATAGGGGATATCAGGCCGCTGACCGCTCCGGTCAAGGCTTCAGCTGCTTCGCTTCCTGCCACCACTTCTCCATTTCTAGTAAATCAGTCTGGTCAAAAGATTTGCCGTTTATACGAAGCTGTTCCTCAATATATTGAAAACGGCGAATAAATTTGCGGTTCGTCCCCGTCAACGCTTCTTCCGGGTCGGCTCCCAGAAATCTTGCCGCATTTACTGCCGCGAACAGCACGTCTCCCAGCTCCTCTACGGCATGCGCACGGTGCTTGTCCCCGCCCTTCGCCGTCTCTGCCAAGCTGATCGCCTCTCGCAATTCTTGCAATTCTTCGGCCAGTTTGTCAAGTACATCCTCGATCCGATCCCAGTCGAAGCCGACCTTGGCCGCTTTATGCTGCAGCTCGCGGGCCTTCATCAGCGCCGGCAAATCGCGCGGCACCCCGTCCAATACGGACTTGCGTTCCGCGTCGCGTCCCTTGCGCCGCTTCTCCTCGGCCTTCATCTGTTCCCAATTGCGGAGCGCCGATTCCGAATCGGCGGCCGCCTTGTCCCCGAACACGTGAGGATGGCGGAAGATGAGCTTCTCGTTCAGGCCCCGAATGACATCATATGCCGAGAAGGTCCCCGTCTCTTCCTCCATCTGGGCATGCAGCATAATCTGCAGCAGCACGTCGCCCAGCTCCTCCTGCATGCCGACGGGATCGTCATCGTCGATCGTTTCCAGCACCTCATAGGTCTCTTCGATAAAGTTTTTGCGAATCGACTGATGCGTCTGCTCCCGATCCCACGGACAGCCTTCGGGACTGCGCAGCGTCGCCACGATCTCGTGCAGCTTGTCGAACGTGCCGTTCAGCACCTCGTCCGCCTCCGAACGCGGCACGTAGATGAGCGACAGGTTGCCGTAGCCCTCCAGCCGATCGAGCTCGAACAGCGGCACGCGGCGGATCTCCTCCTGCCCCTCGACGCCGAGCGCATGAGCGGCGATGACCTCGTAATCGTCCGGATATACTTCCATCAAGCCCAGCTTCACTTCGGAAGCTGTAAACGTATCATACACTTGTCCGATAACGGTGTGCAACCGGGGATTGAGCATGTATCGCTTCAGTCCGCTCGCGTCCAGCAGCTGGAACCCTTCGATCGGGTCGAAGCCGAGCCGGATGAAGGCTTGATCGAGGAAGCTCTCCCCGCCCAGGATCTCCAGCCGGATGCCTTCGGCCGGGCAGCGTTCGGCCAGCAGCTTCACGGTGGCCTCCGCCACCATCGGATGGCCCGGCACCGCGTAGACGACTGAACCGCCGTCCTGCGCCGCCGCGATTAATGCCCGGGTAATCTCCTCGTACACCGCCGGGAAATCGTCCTTCGCTTCATACACCTCGTCGAAGGAACGGTATGCCGTCCCTTCCTCCTGCAGCAGCGACATCACCGGATGGCGCTCCGTGCGCACATACAGCCGTTCCGCCCGGCGGAGCCGGTTCCATACGTCCAGCGTCAGCTGTCCGGCGTCGCCGGAGCCGAGCCCGACGACCGTGATTGTTCCTGACATGGGAATGCCTCCTTCGTGTCGCGGTTCCCCCCGGGGAGAACCGTCCGTTACCTGTTCCGCGGCGCGATCTTGGCCGCGATCCGGGCGAGCGCCGGGCCGATGCGCGGCAGGGCGGCCAGCTCCTGCGGCCGCACGAGGCCGAGCCGCAGCGCCAGCCCGGCGAAGATGAGCGCGCCGAGCGGTACGCCGCCGGCGACCGCGAGCAGGGCGCCTGAGCGGCTGCCAAGGCCGAGCGCCGCCGGGACGAGCGCGGCCATGGCGGCAAGCGCCAGCGCCAGCCGCGCGCTGCGGGCGCCCCAGGCGGCGAAGCGCATGCCGCTGGCGCGGCTCAGCGCGGCCGCATTCAGCGCCGCGGCGAGCGCGAGCGAGGCGGCCGCGCTGATGGCGGCCCCGGCGATGCCATAGGCCGGGACCAGCCACAGATTGAGCGCCGCCTTCACGCCGGCGGCGAACAGCAGAATCAGGGCGGGGGCGCGCACGGCCCCCATGCCCTGCAGCAGCGCGGCGGTCACGGCCTGGAGCACGCCGCTGACCGCGGTCGACGCGATCCACACGAAGGCCGTCATGCCGGCGGCATCCGTGTAGAGCGCCACATTGATCGGCTCGGCCATGGCGATCAGCCCCGCCGCCGCGGCCCAGCCGATCAGCCAGGTCCAGCGAAGCGCCGACGCCAGCAGCTCCCGCAGTTGGGCCACATCGCGGCGCGCGGTCGCGGCAACGGCCGGCACGAGGCCGACCGCGAGCGAGCTGGCGACCATCGTCACGAGCTGGACCAGCGGGAAGGCGCGGCTGTAGACGCCGAACTCCGCCAGCGCTCCGGCCTCGCCAAGCCCGTGCTGGGCCAGGAGGCGCGGCACCGTGAACACATCGACGACGTTCACGGCCGGCATCACGATCGCGCCGAGGCAGATCGGCAGGGCCGTCCAGGCCAGCCGCCGCATCCAGGCGCCGATCGTCGGCGAAGACGCCGGGACGGACAGATCTCCCCTCGCCGAACCGGACGGTTCCGCTTCCGCCTGGCCGGACGGCCCCGGCAAGACCCGGGCTGCCGCAGCGGCGGAACGGCGCTCCCTCCACCGGAAGCAGGCCATCGCCGTCAAGCCGCACACGCCGCCCGCGAACGAGCCGAAGGTGGCGCCGGCCGCAATCGTCTCCTCCGGCGCTTCCCGGCTCACATAGTAGAGCAGGAGCGCGATCATGACGGCTACCCGGCCGGTCTGTTCCGCCACCTGCGAGACGGCCGTCGATTCCATCCGTCCGCGCCCCTGATCATAGCCCCGCAGGGCGGCGGCCAACGGCATGACGAGCAGCGCGTAGGCCGAGCTGCGTATCGCCGGCACGGTATGGCGGTTCCCGATCCAGGAAGCGACCGTCTCGGCTCCCCAGGTCAAGGCGAGGAAGCCGATCAGGCCGGTGAAGCTCATCAGGAGGCAGGAGGCGTACAGCACGCGGGCCGACCCCTGCTTGTCCCCCGCCGCTTCGCACTCGGCGACGAGACGGGCCACGGCGACAGGGATGCCTGCCGAGGCGATGACCATCAGCAGCACATAGAAGGGATATACGGCATTGTAGATGCCGAAGACACCGTCGCCCCCGATGTTTTGCAGCGGAATTTTCTGCAGCGTGCCGATGATCTTCGACAGCACCGCCGCCGCGCCCAGCATCAGGGCGCCGGATACGACATGCCTTCCTGTTGTACGCTCCATGCTCGTCTCCCGCCCATCCGAATCCAAAGGTTGCCGCTGCGTCCATGATTTCTTACGCGCGTTGTAATGTACACGTATTATATCATAGACCGCTGCGGCGGACAGAGCGGGGCCTTCCGGAACAAAAAACTCCCGCTTCAGAAGGTGCGCGCGCCTTGGGGCGGCCCTTCACGAGCAGGAGCGATGCACCGCCGAAGCGGATTATTGTTCCATTTGTTTCCCGAGGAAGCCGGCAGCCGTTTCCGCCATTTTCACTTCCATCTGACCCATCTTGACGCTGTCATCCCGGTTCAACAGCACGACCGTTCCAATCGGATCCCCGCCCGATACAATCGGCGCAGCGACAAAAGAAGACAACGTCTCCTGATGATCCTTCACGATCTCATAATTGCCGGAATTCGTCTCCAGCACCGACTTGCGGTTGTCCATGCAATTTTCCAGCAGCATGCCGATCTGCTTGTCCAAAAATTCCTTCTTCGAGCCTCCAGCCAGCGCGATGATGGTGTCGCGGTCGGTGATCATCGTGATGTGGCCTGTGCTTTCATACAGAGACTCCGCATATTCCTTGGCAAAATCACCCAATTCCCCGATTGGCGAATATTTTTTTAGGATAACTTCACCGTCGCGATCAACGAAAATTTCAAGTGGATCTCCTTCGCGAATACGCAGCGTGCGACGAATTTCTTTGGGAATGACCACGCGTCCAAGATCATCAATACGACGAACAATACCAGTAGCTTTCATTAAAGGTTGCCCCGCTTTCCAAGATTAGTTTTAAAGGTCAACTGGATTATTGTTTTTAGGAGAGATGCGGTATAGTTTCAAACTCTGACCATAGTATTCATCTGCTCCCAACTTCTTATACATTTCATGATACTCCGTTCATGCCCGGTTGACTGCAAAGCACTTCACATTTTTCGACATTTAACGACATATTTTCTCCACTTTTCTCAACTTTTTCACATTTATTTGTCATTAACACTGGATAATTTTATCCTAAAACTCTGTTTTTGTCGAATCCAAGCTGGCCTAGGCCTTTTTCCCTAGTCAAGGACAAAAAAGGGGCCGCCCCCGACACCGGGGGCAGCCGCAGCTGGTGAATCACTTTATTTCGTGCCTTCCGCCTTGTCCTCTTTCTGGTCTGTTGCCGCGTTGTTGTCTTGTGGCGTCTCGTTTTTCTTATCGTCTTGCGTTGTGTCTTTATTTTCGCCTGTCGAGTCAGCCGGCTCCTCGGTCTTCGGCAAATCGATCTTCTTGATGAGATTATCCAGTTCTTTCTCCATGAAGTCGTTCATCAATTCCGATGCGGCCTGGGTGCGCAGCGACGTCTTCTCGGTGTCGGTCAGCTTGTCGAATGTCTTCTCCGCACGGGCTTCAACCCGCATGACATGGTAGCCGTAGTCGGTCTCGACCGGATCGCTGATCTCGTTGATCGGCAGCGTCAAAGCCGCCTCCTTGAATTGTGGCACCCAATTGCCTACCGCCACATCCTGGTACAGGCCGCCGTTGTCAGCCGATCCGGTGTCATCCGAGTTTTCCTTGGCCACCTTCGCGAAGTCCTCGCCCTTCTTCAGACGGGTTTGGATATCTTTGGCCAGCTTGAGGGCATCTTCTTTTTTGCGCTCTTTGCCATTCTTATCCTCGAAGCCGATCAGCACGTGGCGAACGGTCGCTACCGTCAAGTCCTTCTTATTCTTCTCGAATTCGGCCTTCAACTGCTCATCGGTGACTTTATCATTATAATCTTGAACGACCGTCAAAATCCGGGTCATGTACGCCGTCACGTCGGCTTCGGTCAGCTTTTGGGCGTCCAGCATCTTCTTGAACTCGTCAGCGCCCGCCTGCGTTTTCATCAAGTCCAGTTGTTCCTTGGCCTTCTCTTCGCCCGTTTTCTTTGCCTTGTCGGACGCTTTGCCCTCCAGATACAAGTAAGCGATCTGCTGCTTCAAGAAATATTCCTGAAACTGCTCCATGCCGATAATTTGCTCATACTCGGGGTAGAACACGAGCATAGTAGCCATTTCCTTCTTGAATTCGTCCTCGGTCACTTCTCCGCCTTCATAGGTAGCTACCACTTTGCTTCCATCCTTCGCTGCCGCCGTTGTATCCTTCTTGCCGCATCCTGCCAGGACGGACAGCGTCAACACGGCAGACAGCGCAAGCAGCAGCCATTTTTTGGAGCGCATCTGTTTATTTTGCAACATGTTGTAATTCTCCCTTCGCTTTGATCGCGTCTGTAGCTTCAAGCATGAACTGCTCCAATTGCATCAGCAGCTGCATTCCATCCAACCCGCGCGCATTGATCTTCACCGTGCCATGCGCTTCGCGATCGACGGCGATACGCCGATCGATGCGGGCCGCAATCGTTGCCAGCTTCTTACGGTCAAGCCATGGTTCAGCCGAAGGGTGGACCTTCATGGTGACCGTATCCCCGCGCTGCACGATGGATTCCAATCCATACTGCTTCGCATGCAGCTTCAGCCGTGCGACGGCCAGCAGCTGCAAGACGGCAAGCGGCGGTTCACCAAAGCGATCGATGAGTTCATCGCGCAATTCTTCGACTTCCTCCAATGAGGCGAGACCGGCAACCTTTTTGTAGATCTCAATCTTCTGAATACTATCATAAATATAATTCGGCGGCAAATAGGCGTCGATATTGAGATCGATAAGCGTCGACAGCTCCTGCTGGTCGCGAATGGCGACCCCGTCCAGCTCGGCTTTGCGCTTGTTGATCTCATCGGCGAGCATCTGCGAGTACAGATCGAAGCCGACCGAAGCGATGAAGCCATGCTGCTCCGCGCCCAACAGATTGCCCGCGCCCCGAATCGACAGGTCGCGCATCGCAATCTTGAAGCCGGAACCGAGCTCGGTGAATTCCTTTATCGCTTGCAGACGCTTCTCCGCGACCTCGTTCAACACCTTGTCGCGCTGGTAGGTGAAGTACGCATAGGCGATCCGGTTCGAGCGCCCGACGCGCCCGCGAAGCTGATACAGCTGGGACAAGCCCATCTTGTCCGCATCATGCACGATGAGCGTATTGACGTTCGGGATGTCCACCCCGGTCTCGATAATGCTCGTGCTGACCAGCACGTCATACTCTCCGTCGAGGAAGTCGAGAATCGTCTTCTCCAGCTCCGTCTCCGACATCTGGCCGTGACTCACCGCCACCTTCGCCTCCGGCACCAGCATCTTGATATGATCCGCCATCTGATGGATGCCCTGCACCCGGTTGAACAAGAAATACACTTGACCGTCCCGCGACAGCTCGCGTTCTATCGCTTCTCTCACCAGCGAATCGCTGTATTCCAACACGTATGTCTGAACCGGGAACCGGTTCTCCGGCGGCGTCTCGATGACTGACAAGTCCCGCACGCCGAGCATCGACATATGAAGCGTGCGCGGGATCGGCGTGGCTGTCAGCGTCAGCACGTCCACATTCGTCTTCAGCTTCTTCAGCTTCTCCTTGTGCGTGACGCCGAAGCGCTGCTCTTCATCCACGATCAGCAATCCCAGCTCCTTGAACACGACATCTTGAGAGAGCAGGCGGTGCGTGCCGATGACCACATCGACGACCCCCGTCTTCAAACCCTTGATTGTCTCATTCTGTTCTTTGCGCGACCGGAACCGGCTCATCACCTGAATATTGAACGGATATTCCGCGAAGCGCTCGCGGAACGTCTCGTAATGCTGCTGCGCCAGGATCGTCGTCGGCACGAGGACCGCCACCTGCTTGCCCTCGATAGCCGCCTTGAAGGCGGCGCGCACCGCAACCTCGGTCTTGCCGTAGCCGACATCGCCGCATAACAGCCGATCCATCGGCCGCGGCAGCTCCATGTCCTTCTTGATCTCGGCGATCGCGCGCAGCTGATCCCGCGTCTCCTCATACGGGAACAAGTCCTCGAATTCCTGCTGCTCCGGCGTATCCTTGTCGAAGGCATAGCCGGATGAGGCTTGTCTAGCGGCATATAGCTTAATCAGATCGTCGGCAATGTCCTTGACCGATGATCGGACTTTGTTTTTGACCTTGGTCCATTCCGTTCCGCCCAGCTTGTATATTTTCGGCTCCTTCTCCTCCGAGCTGACATAGCGCTGGATGAGATGGAGCTGATCGACCGGCACGGACAGCTTGTCGCCGCCGGCATACATAATATGCAGATAGTCTTTATGGATGCCGTTGATCTCCAAGGTGCCAATGCCGATATATTTGCCGATGCCATGGTTCTGATGGACGACGTAATCCCCGATTTTCAGTTCGGTGTAATTGCGGATGCGCTCCGCATTGTCCATCTTCATGCTTGCGTCGGCGCGCCGCGTCTTGCGCTGCTTCTGGGAGAACATCTCGCCCTCGGTAATCACGACGAGATGGATCGAAGGCAGCTCGAAGCCCGACTGCAGATTGCCGGTCATAATCGTCGGCTCCGGAATCTGGTAGTCCTGCAGCACCCGGCGCACCCGATCTACCCGCTCCGGTCCGTTGGCCAGAATGATGACATTGGCCCCGGCTTTTTTCCACCGCTCCATCTCGGCCTTGAGCACGTTCATCTGCCCATGGAAGTTCTGCATCGTCCGGCACATGACATTGACGATGTTCTGCGGCTGGGTGTGCGGCACCTGGCGCAGGAACAGCGCCATGAACAGGGTCTGGAACGGACGCTTGCCCATAGCCGCGTCAGCAGTGAGACCCAGCTCCAGCGATGGCAGCGATTTGCCGTTCTGCAGCAAATGCGTGCTCCACTCCGCTTCATCGCGTTCCAACTGCTTGGCCGTCTCCATGACCCGGGCCGGCTCGTCTATCAGAAGCAGCGTATCCTGCGGCATGTAATCATAGAGCGTATGCCGCTCCGGATAGAGCAGCGACACGTATTTATACATTTCACTAAAATAGGAAGCGCCCCGCAGCCGCTCAATATCGTGACCAATCTCCTGCTGCAGCTTCTCCTTCACCTGGCGGTCGGTCATTCGGGCCAATTGCTCCTCCAGACGTGCGGAAGCCGCTTCGGCCGCTTGGACGAAGCGTGTCTTGTCGGCAATCCATTCCTTGGCCGGCGGGATATTCAACTCCTTCAGCTTCTCCAACGAACGTTGATCGGCCGCATCGAAGGAACGGATCGAATCGATCTCCTCGTCGAACCACTCGATCCGGTACGGATAAGGCGATGTCAGCGGGTAAAGGTCGACGATGCCGCCCCGGACACTGAATTCTCCGGCCGCTTCCACCCGCTCGGTCCGCTCATAGCCGAGAGAGACCAGGGATTCCAGGAAGGAATCTAGCTTCACCTCATCGCCCACGGCGATCGTGAATTGAGAGAATGCCATCGTCTCCCGGGCAGGCAAAAACCGCCGCAGCCCCGCATACGGAGTTACGACGATCCCGCGGAATCCGCGGGCGATGCCCGTCAGTGCCTCTATCCGCTGTGCAATCACTTCCGGACTGGAGATGGCCGCTTCCGCAGCGACCAGCTCATTCGCCGGGTACAACAATACTTGGTCCGCAGACAAGCATTCTTGCAGATCCTCCGCCACCTTCTGCGCAGAGAACATATTGTGCGTCACGACCAGCAGGGGCCGCTCCAACTGATGATGCAGAGCAGCCATCATGACCTGCCGCGTCGAGCCGGCCAGGCCGGATACCAGTTGCTCCTTCATCCCGCTGCGAATGCCTTCAACGATGGAGTCGATATCCCGCTCTCCAGATAATGCTTTCATGAGTGCGTTTAACAAAGGACAGGCCTCTCTTTCTTACCCGCGTAATCATATTTTCAGGGTTATAGTATTCGGTCCATCCAAAATAAGCCTCGGCGGCAAGCCAAGGCTGACGTATCTCCGCATGCAACAAGCTGTCATTGCAAAGGCGATGACAGCAGGGACAATTCGGGGTGCATCTGGATCGCTTCTGTACAAAAATCGCAAGTCATTCGCACCGTTACGTCTCCATTGGTATGAACCTTAATATATTCATGGCGCTCCGCCTCAGTCAGAGTATGAAAGCCGAGTCTCGTCTCGTCGATCTCGCTCCCTTCGACGCGCCCGATTAACGTATGACAATGTTTGCAGACATAATTCACAGACATGTATATGCCCCCTATCGCGAGATTATACCGATTCAGTTACTCAGTATGTCCCGGATAGGGCCGGTTTAGCCGGGTTACCCGTTAAATTTGGCCATGGTCTGATCAAAAGAATGGGTCAGCGCGAATTCGACCGCATCGCAGGTTTTGTCAATGGCCTCCTCGAGCTTGTCGCGCTCGGCCTTGGCGAAGGGCGACAGGACGTAATCCACGATCTCGCGCCCTGGCTGCGGGCGGGAGATGCCCATGCGCACCCGGTTGAACGACTGGGTGCCCAAGTGCTGAATGAGCGACTTGATGCCGTTATGGCCGCCGGAGCTTCCTTGATACCGCAGACGGACCTTGCCCAGCTCGGTATCCATATCATCGTACAATACGATCAGGTCTGCCGGATCGGCCTTGTAATAATCCATATAGGCTCGTACCGCTTCGCCTGATAGATTCATATAGGTCATCGGCTTAATCAGCACGATTTTCTCCGTGCCGACGCGTCCCTCGCCAATCAGGGCTTTGCATTTGCTGTCGCGCACCTGAATCTGATGGCGCTCCGCCAGCCTGTCTATCGCCATGAAGCCGATATTGTGGCGCGTGGACGCGTACTGCGTGCCCGGGTTCCCGAGCCCTACAATCCATTTCAAGACGGCTCCTCCTTTATCAATGCCGATAAGGGTTACTTCTCTGACCGATGGTCAAAGACGTAACCCTTACTATTCAGACTACTTGTGATTATTTCCCCAAGTAACGTTGCGACATACGCGAACGCTGTTCTTATTCAATCTCGAACAGCTTGCTGATGGACAATTCTTCATGAACGCGAATAATGGCTTCACCCATTAACGGAGCAACCGACAGCACGTGCAATTTGCTGGAAGGATTCTCATGCTTGATTGGAATCGTATCTGTCACAATCACTTCTTTGAATGGCGAAGTCTCCAATCGTTCCATCGCTGGGCCGGACAGGACCGGGTGCGTGCAGCAAGCATACACTTCCTTGACGCCCGCCTTCACCAACGCGTTGGCGCCGAGCACGATCGTGCCCGCCGTATCGATGATGTCATCGATAATGATCGCGGTTTTGCCTTTGATATCGCCGATAATGTTCATGACCTCGCTCACGTTCGGCTCTGGACGGCGCTTATCGATAATCGCCAGCGGCGCGTTCAGGAAGTCGGCCAGCTTGCGCGCGCGTACGACGCCGCCATGATCCGGCGATACGACCACAATATTTTCCAACTGCTTGGAGCGGAAGTATTGGGCCAGGATCGGGACTCCCAGCAAATGGTCCACCGGGATATCGAAAAATCCTTGAATCTGTGTTGCGTGCAAATCCATCGTAATGACGCGATGTGCGCCTGCCGTCTCAATCAGATTGGCTACCAGCTTCGCTGTAATCGGATCGCGGGAACGGGCCTTGCGATCTTGTCTCGCGTAGCCATAGTAAGGAATGACGACGTTAATGCTCTTGGCGGACGCGCGCTTGAGCGCGTCGACCATGACAAGCAGCTCCATCAGACTATCGTTCACCGGATCGCATGTCGACTGGACGACATAGACGTCGCAGCCGCGAACGCTCTCGGAGAGCTTGATCTGAATCTCGCCGTCGCTGAAGCTCGTCGTCACGGCATCTCCCATAGGAATGCCGATGTACTCGGCGATTTGATGCGCCAATTTTGGATTGGAGTTGCAAGTGAATATTTTCAACTTGGAATCACAATACGTCATGATTTTGAATAACCCTCCGTGCCGGTTCTTGTTCATTGAAGTTCTACATTTCCGTTAATGGCAATGCGCGTTCAAGTCTATCAACTTAATGCTACCCTTTACGGGAGCTTAATGCAACTGTTATCATTAGGAGTTCCGTTCTTTTTTTGCCTTCGCGCGGGAGCGTATCTTGTCCGCGTACCCCGGCTTATTCATCTGCCGCTCACGGGCAATGGCGAGATCGCCGGCAGGGATATCATGCGTAATGGTTGATCCGGCGACGACATATGCTCCATCGCCCACCTTGACCGGAGCGATCAGGTTGACGTTGCTTCCAATGAACGCGTCGTCTCCGATTTCTGTAACGGACTTATTATGTCCGTCATAGTTGACGGTAATCGCGCCGCAACCAATATTGACATTCTTCCCTACCTTCGCATCCCCTATATAGCTTAAATGCGATACTTTGGCATGATCGTCCAGAGAAGCATTCTTAATCTCCACGAAATCGCCGACCTTCACCTGCTCTCCCAGCTTGGCGCCGGGACGCAAGTACGCAAATGGACCGATGCTGCTGCCGCTGCCGACGGCCGCCACCTGCAGGACCGATTGCTTGACGTGCACGCGATCGCCAATGATCGAATCGGTCACATCGCTGTTCGGGCCGATCACGCAATCTTCCCCGATGACCGTGCTGCCGCGCAGCGCCGTTCCTGGTTCGATGACGGTATCCGCCCCAATCCGGACGCCCGCTTCGATATACGTCTGCGCCGGATCGATAATCGTTACGCCATTCACCATATGGCGCTTGTTGATCCGTTCCCGCATCAGCCGTTCGGCCTCGGCGAGAGCGCAGCGATCGTTGACGCCAATGGACTCGGCTTCGTCCGCCGTACAATACGCTTGCACGATCTCTCCTTGCGATTTCAAAATACCGATGACGTCGGTCAAATAATATTCCTGCTGAGCATTATGGTTCGTAATCTGCTCCAATGCAGCGAACAGCTTCTCATTGTCGAAGCAATACGTGCCCGTATTAATCTCCCGGATGCGCTGTTCTTCCGGCGTGCAGTCCTTCTGCTCAACAATTTTCATGACCGAACCGTCTGTTCCGCGGACCACGCGGCCGTAACCGGCCGGCTGATCCAGTTCAGCCGTCAAAATCGTCGCCGACGCTTGTGCGCCCTCATGAAGCTCCATGAGCTGCGCCAGCGTCTCGGAAGTGACTAGCGGAGTGTCACCGCAAATGACGAGAGTCGTTCCCTTCTCCCCGTCCAGAAGCGCCTTGGCTTGCTTCACGGCATGTCCTGTGCCAAGCTGTTCGGCTTGAAGCGCGAACTCTGCCCGTTCGCCCAGATAGCTTTGAACCGCTTCGGCGCCATGCCCGACAATGACAACAGTGCGTTCGCAGCGTACCTGCTCCACCGTTTCGAGTACATGGCCCACCATCGGTTGGCCGCACACCGGATGAAGCACTTTATAGAGCTTAGACTTCATGCGTTTGCCTTGTCCGGCGGCAAGCACAATGGCTATTCTTTTCAAAGTGTCCAACCTCCTGCTCTCCCTTTGATTCCATAGAAGAATATATCTCATTATGAACAAAAAGAAAAGAGAGCCCCCTATGATTGGCTCTCTTTCTTTGCAACCCCATAATTACCCAGACGCTTACGCGCCTTCTTCAATAACTTCCTCTTCCGTTGCCGCACGCTCGTATTCAGCCAGTACCGCAGCTTGAATTTTCTCGCGTGTCGCAGATGAAATCGGATGCGCAATATCGCGGAATTCGCCGTCCGGCGTCCGTTTGCTTGGCATGGCAACGAACATGCCGTTGTTACCATCGATAACGCGAATGTCGTGTACGACAAACTCATTATCGATCGTAATGGAAGCGATTGCTTTCATTCTCCCCTCTGTGTTGACGCGGCGGAGTCTTACATCAGTAATTTGCACGTGTGTTCACCACCTTTTTCCATCAAGACTTGGTGTATAATTCCACACGCGCAACAAAAATCCTTCTTAATTTTGCCACAAAAAGCGCTTTTTTTTAAAATTTTTAACGCTCTTTAGCGGTTTCGACATGCTTCGATCTAAATCGTAGCAATCAGTTCGATTTCGACAAGCACATCTTTGGGTAGCCGCGCCACTTCCACGGTGGAGCGGGCCGGCTTATGCGATCCGAAATAAGCTTCGTAAATGGCGTTGATTTGAGCGAATTGATTCATATCCTTGAGGAACACGGTCGCCTTGAGCACCTTGTCCAAAGAAGTTCCTGCCTCCTCCAGCACGGCCTTCAGATTGCGGAATACTTGATGGGTCTGCTCCTCGATGCCGCCCTCCACAAGCTGGCCTTCCGCAGTCAGCGGGATTTGACCGGAGGTAAATACGAGATTGCCCCATCGCACCGCTTGGGAATAGGGACCTATCGCTGCAGGAGCCTCATTCGTCGCTACAGGAACTATTTTTTCAGACATGGCGTTTCCTCCTTTTCATACAGAACCTCTGACATGTTTACTTCATTCCATCGAAATAATTGCCTGGCTGAACAACAAGCTGGCGGCCGCCTGGGTCCTTCGTTCCGACCCGGACCAGGGATACATAATCGTGAAGTAGCCGTTCTTCCTTCGGCACGTCTTCGGATTCGACCAGGACGCCGACACCGGCCACCATCGCATTGAACTCATGCAGCAGCTCGATCATGCCGTGAACCGTTCCGCCCGCGCGCATGAAATCATCCACGATCAACACGCGCGAACGCTCCTTCAATGCCCTGCGGGCCAATGTCATCGTATGAATGCTCTTTTGCGAGCCGGATACATAATTAATGCTGACGGCCGATCCTTCCGTGACGACATGGTCCCGGCGCACCAGCACCACCGGCAGATTGAGATGCGCCGCCGTCGCGTAGGCGATAGGAATCCCCTTCGTCTCTACGGTCATGACGACGTCGATCTCGCGCCCTACGAACGCGGAAGCGAACATGCGTCCGATATCATTCATGAGCGCCGGTTGGCCGAGTATATCCGTAATGTAGAAATAACCGCCGGGCAGCACGCGATCAGGCTGCTCCATGACGGTGCATAATTCCTCGATGACCGGAAGAGCCTTCTCCGGACCGCACTTAGGCATGAACTTCACGCCTCCCGCCGCTCCGGCAAGGGTTAGCAGCTCCCCCGTTCCTTCCTCTTCGAACACTTCCTTGATAATCGCGAGATCTTCGCTGATGGACGATTTGGCCGCACCATAGCGTTCAGCGAAGGTCGTGAGTGGAATGAGCGTATGAGGCTTCGTCATCAAGTATTGCGTCATTTCAACCAAGCGGGCGCTGCGCTTCATTTTTTTCATCGTGACTCCTCACTCACAAAAACCGAATATTATAATGTAAATATTACATGAATGTACGTCCATTATCAACAATTTCTCAATATGTCAAGGCGGGGGGGGCCGCGCGCCGTGGCGAGAGCGCCCGCTCATGCAAGCGCAGGCCGCTCCGCGGCGTCAGTTCCCCTGCCGTGAACCGAGCAGGCGTACCGCATAGACTTCCTTGCAGAAGCCTCTCAGTCCGTTGTAAATTCTCGCTATCTTCGACTCCCTCGACACGAGGCCGAATACGGTTGGCCCGCTGCCGGACATCAGGACGCCGTCGGCGCCGAGCTTCACCATCGCGTCCTTCAGCTGCTGCACCTCGGGATACAGGGGCAGCGTCACGTCCTCCAGCACATTGCCGAGCGAGCGGCACACCCCATAGAAGTCATGCCCGTCGATGGCCTGTACCATAGCGGCCAATGAAGGATGTTCCTTAATTCTATCCGCGCGCAAGCGGCCGTAAATATCCGCGGTGGACACATTGATCGGCGGCTTGGCCAGAATAACCCAGCACTGCGGCGGATTGGCAATCGGCTGCAGCCGCTCTCCTCTCCCGCTCGCAATGGCCGTGCCTCCGGTGACGCAGAAGGGCACGTCCGAGCCGAGCTCCGCCCCGAGCGCTTGCAGCTCCTCATCCGGGATGCCGAGGCGCCACAGCCGGTTCAGCCCCCGCAGCGCCGCCGCCGCGTCGCTGCTGCCGCCCGCCAATCCGGCGGCGACGGGGATTTTTTTATCCAGGTGAATATATACGCCCTGCTTCACTTCATACCGTTCCTTAATCAGCTTCGCCGCCTGGAACGCCAGGTTCTTCTCATCCAGCGGAATGAAGCCCGCCTGGCTGGAGATGATAATAGTATCGCGCGGCAGTTCCTCCATCTCGAGACGATCCGCCAAATCGACCATGGTCATGACCATCTCTACTTCGTGATAACCGTCGCTGCGCTTTCTCAGCACATCCAGCAGCAAATTGATTTTGGCCGGCGCTTTCTCGTATACCTTCACTCACGTTCACCCTTCTTTATCCTACGGATCGCTTAGGTTATTATAACAGACTCTCATGGCCAAGTCATTCACGGCGGCCGGAGCCTGCGCCGCAACAAAAAAACGAGCAGGTGAAGTGCCGCCTGCTCGCTCGGAATGAAGAGGAAGGATCATGATTTCTTGGCTGCCGCTTGCTCGGCAAGTTGAATGGCACGCTTGACCATATCCCCGGCATCTTTGGTACGAATGGCACCCCACCCGTACTCCTGAACGGTGTCATAGAAGCCCAGATCTTTGGCCAGCTCCGCCTTCAACTCCTCGGACATGAAGCCGCCGCGTCTTCTCCGGCCCATCGCCATACCTCCTCGCAAGAACCCTTCCGGATTCATGGGTATTGTGCATTTCGCCGCATGCTCCCGCGCACGCGGTATGTCTATAATGTGGGTCGTTCGCCGGGCCGTTATTCGTGCCTCCGCGATCCGAAATATGGAATAACAAAAAGGCAGCCCCGAAGGACTGCCATCCAGTTCGCTTAGCCGCGAACATATTCAATCTTCATCTCGCCGTTCTCGGCGCATACGGTTACTTCGACCGTATCTGTTAATATATCTGCATAGCTGTAGGATACACGCTTAAATGCGTTCTGATCCTGGTCCAACTTGACAATAAATACAGAAGGGTAGGTCTCTTCTAACACGCCCGTGCGTTCGATTGTCTTACGACGGCCTCCATTCGCACGAAGCATAATCTTCTGCCCTACATGAGCTTCAAGACAGCGTCGAATTTCAAACAGCGCGTTTCTCGCCATTTCAGCCACCACCTCTTTCCTTGTCCATTATAAACAATTCCAGAGGTTTTGTCAAATTAACAAATAATTATAACAACAAGTTTAAATTAATGTCAATGTGTTTTTTTGCCCAAATGGTATAACATATGATGAAAATTCGTTTTTTATTCAAATAACGGACGGTGTAACTTTTAAAGTCGATAAATCTTTCCATTTCGGCATGCCGATCCGGTAGCTTCCTCTCGTCTCAATGCCGCCGACTCCATCGATTCCCGACATCGTATGAGGCGAAATTTCCGCGATCTTCACCGTGTTCTTGACCGGGGTGTAGGAGGCCCTGACCGCCACATAGACCGGATCAAGCGCGTGAATCATAATCCGCCCCGGAGAGCTGGCGAAGTTGGCCCCGGCCTGAAGAAGGGCTTCGAAATGGGATTGGCATGCCCCCGCCACAATCGTCATCAGATCGAGATGGCGTTCGAACTGCCTGGCAATGTGAACGGCATTGACGAAGTTCTGGGAGTTTTTGTAGCTTTGCAAATTGTACAGATCACGCTGCTTCAACTGCTTGAGCACGCCGTCATGGCCTGTCAGCACCACGATGTCGGGCTGGACCACCGGCAGCAGCCGGTACAGCGCGTCTGCCATATTTGCCTCCGACACATAATGACCCTCCGCAGGGACCCGCAGCTGCCGATAGATCGCCAAGCTTTTCTGCAAATAATTCGGATCTCCGTCCAAGTGTAACACCTTGCCGGGCATTTCGAAATAAGCCGATGAATGGACCGGATCAGCCATTGAAATTTCGGCCTGCTGACGTTCCGTCTCTCTCCTGTTCTTCTCCTCTAACGCTTCCACCGACTGCAGCATCTTGATGTGGGCCTGCTGTGTGCGGCGCTTGACGGTCGACTCAGGCACTCTCACCAGATCATGAATCGGCGAGTCGGCGATCAGGCGGTAATCCGTGCCTTTGAGGATTGCCTTGTCTAGATGGACCGTCTCCACACGGAACGTAATATCGCCGCCATAAGACTTGCGTACGACCAAATCTCCTTGCTTCATAGGATCGATCACCTCTCTTTGACCATCCTATGGGCAGATGCATCATTTGGTGCTCATTGTTTTGGCGATGCGGCATCTTTCCCGTTCTTGAACCGATCATGAAGCACATTGCTGAACCGGGCAAATTCTTGCAGCGACAGCGTCTCTCCCCGGCGGTTCGGATCAATATCCGCCTCCGCGAACGCCTGGCTCAGCAGCTCCGTTCCCCATGCCGTGCCGTATTTGGCCTTCATATTGTTCCACAAGGTCTTCCTCCGCTGGGCGAACGCCCCCTGGATGACCTCGAACAGGAGCGCTTCGTCCTTCGCCTCCACCGGCGGCTGCTCGCGAATGCGCAGCTTAATGACGGCCGACTCCACATTCGGCTGCGGAATAAATACGGAGGGAGGCACGGTGCATACCAACTGCGGCTCGCTGAAGTATTGGACCGCCGCGCTCAAGCTGCCGTAATCCTTCGTTCCGGGTTGGGCCGCCATCCGTTCGGCCACTTCCTTCTGAATCATGACGACGATGTTTTTGAGCGGCAGCCGTTCCTCCAGCAGCTTCATCAAAATCGGGGTCGTGACGTAGTAAGGGAGATTGGCTACGACACTGACCTTGTCCATGGCGTCGAACTGTTCCCGGAACAGCTCGCCCAGATCGACCTTCAGCACGTCTCCGTGAACAACACGCACATTCGGATAGGGCTCGAGCACCTCGCCCAGAATCGGAATCAGGCGCTGATCGATCTCCACGGCCGCCACTTGACCCGCCTGCTGCGCCAACTGCTCCGTCAAGGCTCCGATCCCCGGCCCGATCTCCAACGCGCCTGTCGCGCTGTCCAGCTCCGCTGCGTCGACGATGCGCCGCATAATATTCATATCGACCAAAAAATTTTGCCCGAGGCTTTTCTTAAAAGCAAATCCGTGCTTGCGCACAATCTCCTTCGTCCTCGATGGCGTTGCGATATCAATCGAAGGCTTGTTCATTCTGTCGTTCTCCTTCCGTACCCGTTACGATATGTGCAGAAGCCTCCTGCTTGTCCAATCTGGCCAGCGCGGCCTCGAACTCCGCGCGGCCTATCTGGAACATGCGGCATCGCTTAAGCAGCTGCTTCGCATTGCAATATCCGATGCCGAGAATCTCCCCCAGCCGGTTCCGGCGTTCCGCCGCTCCCGTCTGGATCGTCAGGCCCGCTTCCACCAAATCCGCCCAGACGAGCTCCGCAGGGGCAGAGGGCATCTCGGTCCTGACGTGGGCCAGCGCCGCGCGAATCGCCTCCGGCGAGGCGTTCTCCACGCCAAGGTCTCCCTTGGCTATCGCTTCCTGCCGCGGCAGGAAGGCGTGCTTGCAGCCAGGCACCCGCTCCGCGAGCTTTTTGCGAATCCGTTCCCCGGCATGATCCGGATCGGTAAATATGATGACTCCCCGCCGTTCCTGCGCCAAGGCGATGCGCCGTATCGTCATCTCGCTGACGGCCGAACCCCCCGTCTCGATCGTGTCGGCTTCCACGGCCCGCTGAATGGCTACGGTATCATCTTTTCCTTCCACCACAATCACTTCTCGAATCACAACTGCTGCTCCTCTCCGTTCCCGCTGCCGCCTCTATGTAAAAACACAAAAGAAGAGGGAATTCCCTCTTCTTAGAATGACATAAAACGTTGTATCTTACTATATGTTTATAACGCCGCCCTAATTCAATTCGGGCTTCACCGGACCGATAACATATACCGTGTATCCGTGCTTGCGGCCGAATTTGCGGACGGTGCTGCTGCTGTCGAAGTAGACATCAATGATGTTGCCCTTGACTGCCCCGCCGGTATCTTCCGCGCGGCGGAATCCGATACCTTCAATGTACACCCACCAGCCGAGCGGTATGACATCCGGATCGACGGCGATGGTGCGGCCTTCGGACACGATGGCCCCGGATGCGGTCTTCGCTCCTGCAGAGCCCTCCTGTTCGGTATAGGCGGTCAATTCCACGTTTTTAAGCACTTTTTTATAGTTGAAATCAAGGCTTCCGTCAGACAGGTTCCCCCCGCTGGCGGACAGTACGGCGACTTCCGGCTCTTTTTTGGTGCCGTAAGCAACGATTTGGTTCACTTGCTTCGTTTCCACCTTTTTATCCACCATTTTGGAGTACACGAGCTTGCCGTCCTCGTACACCTTCTCGATCTTTTGGATAACCAGGCCTTCCTGGCCTTTTTGGACCGTCTTCGTCTTGCCCTTCGCCAAGCTCGGATCGGCTTTCTTTACCGTCCGGAACGGAACCTTTACTTTTCGCTCCTCGACATTTTTGCGGACGTCGATAATCCGGATATCCATATTTTCCGTTACGGCGGTCTCTTTTTCAGGGATGACCTTATCCTCCGGCTTGACGGGTATATTCAATGCGATCAAGGCTTCGTCGACTGATTTCTTCGTCGTGTAATGCGTCGCTTTCTTGCCGGCCATCAGAATATTGACCGGCTTGGCGCGTTCGATGATGACCCGATCACCATCGGCGATTTCCGAATCCAACGGCTTCGACACCACATCATGGGCCCCAACGGCTATCGCGTGCTCATCCAAAACATCGCGCAGCATCGATTCCCGGGTGACCAAAGCTTCTTCCCGTCCATCCACATAGACGGACAGGGTCTTCTTGGACGCGCTGTACTGAAATAATACGGCTATCAAGGTAATTACAACCGCCATAACGATGATGACAGAGACGATACGAACATTTTCATGCTTCCATCGCATTGCGAGCGACATGCTGGATGATCGGGGTTCATGGGTTTCGTCTTGAACGAGCTGTCCCACTTCTCGGTCCTCCTTACATAGTCCCGCCGTCGAGTGTTACGCATGATTTCTGGCTGACGCGACTATTTGAAGAATGTTTACGAAGCAACCTTGCGGTTCCTCCGCACCAACACCAGTAACGGTTGTTCCTCACCTCCTGTTTCTTACACCTATGACGTCTTTCTTTTCTTTATTCAAAAAAAGAAGATTTCAAGAAAAACAAAAGAAGCCTGGTGCAAGAGGCGACTCTTTCATGGCTTCTCAATGAAACCCAAACGTCATCAGTCAAGGACGCACGAGGACCCCTCTCTCCGTACGCTGACGAGGTTAGCTGTCGGGTTCGGGCTGCGAGAGTCGCCCTGTCGCTGCGAACCGGCTCATGGCTCGGCTGCACCGAATTCACCCCAAGGAATCAATCCACGCGTACAGCCAGGCAATCGATGCGCGGCCAACACGCCATTTGGTTCCCCCGCTCTCCACTCAAGGAGATTAAGCGATACTGGTTGGTTGGAACAATATTCAAGTTTTCGTTTCGAACATCTGTGAGAAATCATATCGTGTTTGTAATCACCTTGTAAAGACAGTATCAATTCCGTTTTAAGCGAAAAAGGGTTAAAAAAAGTTACAATTTCGCATTTTCACAATGTAATCCACTTATTTGGTGGCCTACATCTTTATTTCATCGGTTTTTCATCGATTTTCAACGTATGTCAAAACATGTCAAAGCATTTTCGGTCGTCATTCTGCAAATTTCTTCAAATTCCATTCCTTTCAATTCAGCCGCCGCTTCGGCAACGAGACGAACATAAGCAGACTCATTCCGCTTTCCTCGAAATGGATGCGGCGTTAAATATGGGGAGTCCGTCTCGACGAGCAAGCGGTCATTCGGGATGCGGACGAGCACTTCCTTCGGCTGCTTGGCGTTCTTGAACGTAATCGGTCCGCCAAATGAGATATAAAATCCCATGTCAAGGCATATTTTAGCCGTTTCCCAGCTTCCGGAGAAAGAGTGCATGATGCCGCCCACCTCGCTGGCCTTCTCTTCGCGCAAAATCCGGACGACATCCTCATGAGCCTCGCGGTTATGAATAATAATCGGCAGCTTCAGCTCCCGCGCCAGCCCGATCTGTTGCCGGAACACGCGCTGCTGCACATCCTTGGGAGACGTGTCCCAATGGTAGTCCAGCCCGATCTCCCCGATGGCAACTACCTTACCATGCTGTGTCAGATCGGCAATCCACTGCATATCCTCGGTCTTCATCGTGATGGCATCGGTTGGGTGCCAGCCCACGGCGGCGTATATAAAATCGTATTTCTCCGCCAAGGCCATCGTCGTCGGGATCGTCTCCCGGTTGAACCCGACATTCACCATTCTCGTGACTCCCTGCTCGAAGGCGCGGGCGATAATCTCTTCCCGGTCGGCGTCAAAAGCTTCATTATCTAAATGGGTATGCGTATCAAATAGCATCGAAGTCACTCCTTCTTGATGATGGTATGCTTGTCTTCCCGAATGAACGTCCGGCTTGGTCCCGTTCTGGATCGCTTCCCGCCCTCCTATGATGAAGAGAAGACGGCTTGTTATCCGATCTCGCCGGACAGGAACAACTGCCGCACATCGGCGGGCAGCGCATGCTGAGCGGCTTCCAGCTTGTCCTTCGGAAAGTAAATATAATGCTTCCCTCTCCGGATGCCGCTAATCGAGCGGACGATATCCGATTTCTTCGACAGCTCCATGACGCGGCCATACGGATCGAGCAGCAAAATATGCTGCTGCGTCGGCTCATCGCCTACCCGGTACACATCGTACGGATTGTCTGAAGGCGAATCGAACATCAAGTCGTACTCCGGGTCGAGTCCCGCTTCCGTCCAGACTTGGGACAGGCGGCGCACCGTCGCTTTATCCAGTTGATCCGTTTCAATATATTTGTATAGTTTACGCTCCATGAACCGCTCGCACAAGTCGGCCAACCGCTCATCCTTCTCCAGGCGCCATTGCGTGAACGTCGTCTGCACCAGAGCTTCATCCAGCTTCAAATAATCCGAGGTTCCGATCGTCCCCTCGAACAGCGAGGTAAGCGGCGGCAAAAAGAACCGAAACGCAAAGCCTTCCCGGTACAGCTCCGCCGCGCGTTTGAAAATATGCCGCAGCAGCATCTCGGAGCTGCGGGTCACCGGATGGAAGTAGACCTGCCAGTACATCTCATACCGGGAGAGCAAGTAATGCTCCACCGCATGCATGCCGCTCTCCTTCACGACGATGCGATCCTTATGCGGGCGCAGAAGCCTTAATATCCGATCGAGATCGAAGGTGCCGTAATTGACGCCGGTGAAATAGGCATCCCGCAGCAAATAATCCATCCGATCGGCATCGAGCGGTCCGGATACAAGATTGACGACAATCGGGGATGCGTATGATTTGCGAATGACGGACGCGACCTTCTCCGGGAATCCGGGATCGATCCTGGCCAGTACGCGGTGGATTTCAGTATCTTCCAATATAATACGGCAAGTCCAGTCCTCGTGGAACATGCCGAACGCCTCTTCTATCGAGTGGGAGAATGGCCCGTGCCCCACATCATGCAGGAGGGCGGCGCACAGAGCGAGCAGCCCTTCTTCTTCGGGCCAATCCGCATACCGGTTCCGTTCGAATTGAGAAATGATCCGGCGCGTAATCTCATATACGCCGAGCGAATGGGAGAAGCGGCTGTGCTCGGCCCCATGGAACGTGAAATAGGAAGTCCCCAACTGGCGGATACGACGTAGCCGTTGAAATTCGCTCGTATTGATTAGATCCCAGATTGTCCGATCCTGGACATGCACATAATTATGAACCGGATCCTTGAACACTTTTTCTTCTTGCAGCATCATGTTTCCCTCCTTGGTTTCATGTGACGGATGCAGCGCTGAGAGCGCTTCGGCATAGCAATCGACTATAAAATGACATCCGTTCCATTTCGACATCGTTTTCACATTTGGCCGAGTTGTCGAAATTGGGCGGAGACGCAGTACCCGATCGCAAATGGATAACATATAATACCACTAAAGCGTAATAACGGGAATAGATACGTTAAAATCAGTTAAAAATCAGATAAAAAATTAATAAAAACCATAAATTAGCATAAAAATTATCCATTTTATAGGTTGACTAATATGGGAATGGTTGGTACGATAATAAACAGTCAATCAGAAAATTGTCGAATCATGACACATTATGTAATTAAGAGGAGAGCGTTGAATATGATGAAGTCCACTGGTATCGTTCGCAAAGTTGATGAACTGGGTCGTGTCGTTATTCCAATCGAGCTTCGCCGCACCTTGGGCATTGGTGAAAAAGATGCGCTGGAGATTTATGTGGATGGAGAGCGCATCATGCTCAAAAAATACGAGCCTGCCTGCATCTTCTGCGGCAATGCAGAGAACGTTACATACTTCAAAGGAAAAATTGTTTGCCACGAATGTATATCAGAAATCCCTCAACCTGTGACAAAATAAAAAAAATAGGTTATAATAGCACTAATCAACTTGTTAATTCTAACCTTTTTCATATCTTCCTTGGTGCCTTCATGGTTTAGAACCCGACCATGAAGGTCTTTTTTTGCCTTGGAGAGGAGGTGAACACGCATTTGAAATGGCAGGGAACCATGCCTTATGGCCCCGGCTTCCGGAACCTCCGGCCCGGCTCATGCGAATGAGCCGGAATCACCAATTATTCTTCTTCCCGCTTCTCCTGCAGCAGCGCTTCATAGATATCCCGCTTCGAGACGCCTCTGTCCTTGGCCGCCTGCTTCATGGCCTCTTTGCGCGCGATCCCCCGCTCCTCATAATGCGCCACATGCTCCTGCTCGCTCAGCTCGCTCCACCAGACGGCGTCCGCCCCGGCCCCCGCCGCGCTTGCGCCGCCTTCCACAACGATGCAATACTCCCCAAGCGGAGGCTTCTCCTTGAGAAAAGCCAGACAATCGCCAATCGTTCCGCGCACGAAATGTTCGTATCGCTTCGTCATCTCGCGCGCCAACGCGACGCGCCGCCCGGGACCGAATGCTTCGGCCATCCGTTCCAGCGTCTTCTCCACCCGATGCGGCGATTCATAAAACAGCAAAGTGCCTGCTTCGGCCGCCAAGGAGGCCAGAATGTCGGCAGCACGCTTTTTCTCCCGGGGCAAGAACCCGACGAAGGTGAACCGGTCCGTCGGCAGCCCGGAAGCGATAAGCGCGGACAACGCCGCATTCGGGCCGGGGATCGGGATGACCGGCAGCCCCGCTTCGATCGCCATCGCCGCCAGATCGGCGCCCGGGTCGGATATGGCCGGAAGCCCGGCGTCGCTCACAAGGGCGATACGCTTCCCTTCCTGCATTAACCGAATCAGCTCCGGACCGCTGGCCTGCTTATTATGCTCATGATAGCTGTATAACGTCTTGCCTTGAATCTCGAAGTGGCTGAGCAGCTTCCGCGTCTCGCGCGTATCCTCTGCCGCGATGATATCCGCTTCCCGGAGCATCCGCACGGCCCGGTACGTCATATCCTCCAGATTGCCAATCGGAGTGCCCACGAGATATAGGCGTCCGCCTTCGTCCTTCCCCTCATAGCTGAATTGCTCATTGATCTCCATATGACCCATCCTTCAACTGCGGCGACTTGCCGTAATAGATATCCATTAGTTCCTGGCAATACGTATTTCTTTCATTATAAACGATTAACGGCGGGAGAATACGCACATCCGGCTTGCCGTCGCGCACCGCTTCGATCAGCACCATATTCGCTTCCGCCCCGATGCGCGGATGCACGAGGCGGATGCGCTTCGGCTCGACCCGGTACGCCCGCATCAAGGCGATGATATCGCCCAGCCGGGAGGCGCGATGCACCATCGCCAGCTTGCCGCCCGTTCGCAGCCAGCGGGCCGACCGCGCCATCACATCCTCCAGCGTGCATGCCAGCTCATGGCGGGCGAGCGCCTGATGCGCGCTCAGCTTCGGCTCTCCGGCCTGCACCGGCATGTATGGCGGATTCACCGTAATCAGCTCATAGAACGGGCGGTCCGCATCCGGTTCGAACTCCTTCAGATCCCCTTCGTGAATCCGGATGCGCTCCTCCAGCCCGTTCAGGGCAACGCTGCGGCGAGCCATGTCCGCCAAGCGCGGCTGGATCTCCAGCCCTTCGATCGCGGCTCTGGTCCGTGTCGACAGCAGCAGTGGAATGACCCCGTTGCCGGTGCACAGATCCATAATCCGGCCCTTGGCCGGCACCGTGGCGAAGCGTGCCAGCAGAACGGCATCCATCGAGAAGCTGAACACCTCCGGACTCTGAATGATGCGAAGCTCATGAGTCAGCAGATCATCAAGCCGTTCCGAAGGCTGCAGGATGCCGCTCTCCTTACCGTGTTCCTTCATTCTATATCGGTAACTCCTTCCTGTTTCTTGTGATTTTGGCCTATCCGATGCAGCCTGGAGTATGAAGAAAAGCCGTAGGCAGGAATTCGATTCCCCATCACCTACGGCTCTCGTTATTTATTTAGGAAGGAGAGACAGAACAAGCAGTCGCCTTCCGTTCGTAAATGCCCATAATAGACGTTGCAAATATGAAAGCCTTCATGATACAGCCGCGCTAAGTTGTCGTATCCTTCGCCCACCACATTCTCCTGCTCTTCCCCTTCGGCGTTCCGGGCATCCGCTGCGGGTGCCGATGCTCCTTCCGCTTCAATAGGGGATTCCGGCTGCTGATCCTGATGCTCCTGATGGAGCAATTGGCGCAGCCGCTGGTTCTCCATGCGAAGGCGTTGATTCTCTTCCAGCAGCTCCTTGACGACGTATTTCAGCGCACCCAGCTCTTGATGAAGGTCTCCCATATGCGTTTCCATATCATGAATTTGCGCAAAAATGTCTTTCTTCTCCAAGTTCCCACCCCAGAGCGTGAAAAGTACGCTTCATTATTTCACTACGACGTCGTCAAAAGGAAACTCCTTCACTTTGTTGATATCCGCCAATTGAACGTGAACCTTCCGTTCACCGGCATTCAGGCCGACGACCTTGCCTTCGCCGATCGACGTGACTACCCATTTCCCTACCGCCGGAAGCTCTTCCTTGACGCTCTCATAATTATCATGCTCGTATTTCAAGCAGCACATGAGCCGGCCGCACAGACCGGAAATTTTGGTAGGATTCAACGATAAATTCTGATCTTTGGCCATCTTGATCGAGACCGGCTCGAAATCGCCGAGCCAGGACGAACAGCATAGGACGCGTCCGCACGGGCCGATGCCGCCGAGCATCTTCGCTTCATCCCGCACCCCAATCTGCCGCAGCTCGATCCGGGTCCGGAAGACGCTCGCCAGGTCTTTGACCAGCTCGCGGAAATCGACGCGTCCTTCGGCCGTGAAATAAAAAATAATTTTGTTCCGATCAAATGTATATTCGACATCAACCAGCTTCATCTTCAACTGATGAGCCCGTATCTTGTCCATGCAAGTCGTAAAGGCATCCTTCGCCGCCTGCCGGTTCGAATCCACCAGCGTAGCGTCGGCCTCGTTCGCAATGCGGATGACCTTCTTCAAGGGAAGTACGACATCATTCTCTCCGACCGTCTTCGGGCCGATGACGACCTTGCCGTATTCGATTCCCCGCGCCGTCTCGACGATAACGTGCTCATCCCGCTGAACCGGCCATTCCACCGGATCGAAGTAATATATTTTGCCCGCTCGCTTAAAGCGGACGCCGACCACGTTATACAATCATGTACCTCCTTGCACTCCAACCAGAAACTGTTCAAATGCAAGCTGCGGACTGACATTGGCGCGTACCCGCTTCTGCGCTTCTGCTGCCGCGGCCATGCATCGGATCCATCCCTGCGCCGATTTCGACCAGGCTATTCTGCCTATTGCATCCAGCTGATCGCAAAAGACGAGGTTCTCCTGTCGGTTGAATTGATAATTCAGCATATCACGAAACCAGAGGTGGAACAGACGGAACAACATGTCCGTATGTTCTCCAAGCTCGGTCTTGAACACCTTCTGTTGTGCCATAAGAAGTGCGGATGACAACCGTGTCCCACACTCCTTTCCTAATTGTAACATTACGTTTCTCAGTTCTGCAAACCAATTCTGCTGGCACAGTTCCCTGCCTTCCCCTATTCCGTTGACGAGATGAACGGCCGCCCGGGCCAGCAAGACAGAGCAGCCCTCCTCAACCAATGCATGGTAGATAATCTGGGGATCCGGCGGGGTAAAAGGCACCCATTGCGAGCGCGATTGAATCGTGGGCAGCATGGCTTGTCCATTGTCCGTAATCAAGATCGCGACGATCGGGCTCATCGGTTCTTCCAAAAATTTGAGCAGGCTGTTGGCCGCCTGCACGGTCATCGTCTCCGCCTGCTCCATAATATACACTTTCCGGCCTTCCGCCTGGGTGCGGTATGAAAACTCCCGCTGTAGCTCCCGCACCTGATCGATTTTAATGCTCTGGCCTTCGGGTGAAATCACATGCACATCCGGGTGATTGCCATGCTCGATCTTGCGGCATGACAAGCATTCGCCGCAGGCGTCATCCATTGCGTTCTCGCAGAACAGCGCCTTCGTGAAGGTGAGCGCCGTCTGCAGCCGCCCCGTTCCCTTCGGCCCGCTGAACAAATAGGCATGCGAGACTTTACCCGAACGCAGACCGTTCTGCAATAGGGTCTTCGCCCGTTCCTGTCCGATTATTTGTTGAAACGACATCGCTTGTAAGTCCTTCCATTCCTGAACGCTGTCAAAAGCTCAAATTGATCAGCATGCCGCGGATCTCTCCGACCTTTTGCAGCAATTCGATTTTGCCTTGTTCCGTCTCCAGCAGTTCCTCCGCCAGAGCAATCAACGCCGCATCGATCTCCTCGACCAGCTTGTAGCGTTTATTGCGGCCTCGGCGATCCCATCCGCGCGAGTCGCGCAGCGTGATGCCCCGGCGGACCGTATCTTCCAGGAACCGCTTCACCATATTCCGGTACTGCCGGAGTTCTCTGACGGTCATCGACTTCGCCAGCCGTTCTCCTTGACGATAAATATCCTGCAGGCGCTGCTGCAATTCATCTCTGCTCCCTTGGCCGTCCTGCTGCTGCATTATATCCGCAAATGATTTCTGCTGAATGGGCTTCGCTACCGTATCCCCTATGCGCATATCTTGGCCGAGGGGCCGGAACCCTGGATTAATTTTCACTTGTTATCCACCTGCATTCTATCATGCTCTAAATTGAGTGTTCAAAGCGGACTTTGTAAATTATTGCTTAAAATTGTTCGAACCGATCAACAGGCATTACAAATACAGTCGCACCGCCAACCTGCACTTCCACCGGAAGCGGCATATAGGAATCCGTCGTTCCGCTGAGCGGGGTAACCGGCGTTACTAATTGGTCGCGCACCTTGCAATTGTTACGGATGACGTTCAGAACCGTGCTGACTTGATCATCATTGACACCGATCATAAAGGTCGTATTGCCTGCCCGCAGAAATCCTCCCGTACTGGCCAGCTTGGTGGCGCGGAAATTCGCTTTCACCAACGCGCTGGACAACCGGTTGCTGTCTTTGTCCTGAACAATGGCCACAATCATCTTCATGCCTATCATCCTCCTTTGATTGGTTGAACTCATTTTACCCTAGAATTAAGAATATGGTTATTTATTTACACATGCGGGGCCCGAAATCCTGCGTTCGCCCGGATAAAATGTCGAATATTTGCTTCTGAAGCACTTCTTCCGTCTGCGAAGCGTCCACGCGCACGATTCGGTCGGGGTATTGGCGGGCAAGCCATTCATAGCCCTCCCGGACCGCCTGGTGGAATGCCAGCCGCTCCGTATCCAGCCGGTTCACTTCGCGGGAGCGGTTCAATCGGATGCGCTCCAGTCCCGCTACCGGATCAATATCGAGCCAGAGCGTAATATCCGGCATCGTATGATGCACGGCGAAGCGGTTGATGTCCCATACCTCTTCCATTCCTATACCCCGTGCATAGCCTTGGTAAGCAAGACTACTGTCGACGAACCGGTCGCACAGCACGATGGCTCCCCGCTGGAGCGCGGGCTCCACCCGCTCCACCAGATGCTGACGGCGGGCCGCCGCATAGAGCAGCGCCTCCGTTCGCGGATCCATGCCGACATGCGCCGGATCGAGAATGACGCTGCGAATCTGTTCGGAGATCGCGATGCCGCCCGGCTCTCGCGTTACGACGACGTCAAGCCCGCGCTCCTCCAGATGCTGCGCCAGCTTGCGCATGGCCGTCGTCTTCCCGGCTCCTTCCCCTCCTTCCATCGTAATGAACCAGCCTGGCCAATCGCTTCTATTCATACTGCTCATCCTGCGTCTCCTCTTCCGTGCCGTTAATCTCGTTCGCCATAATTAATATCGTCCGGAGCGTCGGATCCCCGGCTCCGTGGCATTTCGCCCCGGCTTCCGCCAGCCGCTCAAGCTGCCGGACCACCGCCTCAGTCACGCGCTCGCCGCGGTAGAGCAGCGGTATCCCTGGCGGATAGGGGGTTACTGTCTCGGCCGCAATCGCGCCGCCCGCTTCGCTAACCGGGATCCGCACGCTCTTCGCCCGTGCCGCATCGTACAGCGAGAACGGCACGGGCTCCGAGACGATGACCCCGGCAGCATTCTCGACCATGTCATTCGCCCGCACCGTAGTATATGTAGGCGCATCGCCAATGGTCACCGCCACTGCCTCCAGAGCTTGGGCCAGCCGTTCCACATCGCCCATCGACGTGCTCAGGCTGAGCGCGGCCACCACGTACCGGGGGTCGGCCATCTCGGCCACGCAGCCATGGGCGGACAGCATGTCCAGCAGCTCGTAGCCGCTGAGCCGGTCATGCCGATCCCGAAGGACAATTTTATAAGGATCTTGATAATGATACGCCGCAGCGCTGTCCGATTCCGGCACCAGCTCGAATGCCGGCATCGCCTGGATACGTTCGCGCAGCCAGCGTGCCGCCTCCAGCCCGGGCTCCAAGGCGGCTGCTCCATGCCGCTCCAGCCAGTAGCGGCTCAAATCGAGAGAAGCCATCAATGGATACGAAGGGCTGGAGCTCTGCAGCATCGTTAACGCCTGCTTCAGCCTGTCCCGATCGAGACGGGGTCCCTGCACATGCAGCATGGCGCTCATCGTCATCCCGCCCAGCATCTTGTGCGTCGACTGGACGACTCCGTCCGCTCCCATCGAGAGGGAGGAAGGCGGAACGGAAGGATGAAATCCAAAATGTGCCCCATGCGCCTCGTCCACGAGCAAAGGAATGCCGTGATCATGGGCAACGCGGGCCATCTCCCTTATATCGGCACCCATCCCATAATAATTAGGGTTCGTGATCATGACGGCCTTGGCGTGCGGATAGCGGTTCAGCGCCTCGCGAACCGTCTCCACCTCCGGCACGGCTGTCAGTCCGGTCGCCGAATCGGTCCGCGGCGTCAGGAACACCGCCGTCGCCCCCGCCAGCATCAGTCCATGCAAAATCGATTTATGGATATTACGCTGCACGATGATAAGCTCGCCCGCCCGGGTGCAGCTGCTCAGGAGAAGCGCCATATTGCCCACCGTGCTTCCGCCTATCAGAAAATGCGTCTCTTCGGCCCCGAAGCAGCGTGCCGCCAGACGCTGGGCTTCCGCGATCGGGCCGGTCGGGTGATGCAGATCATCCGTCCCCTCGACCTCGGTCGTATCCATGGCGAGTAGCGAGGCCATGCTGCGCAGCAGTTCCCTGCCCGGGTGCGGCCACTCGTCCGCCATTCGGCGGTACAGCTCGCCATCCTTATGACCCGGAACATGGAAGGAGGCTGAACGCCGCTCCATATAGTCAAGCATCGCGCCAACCAATGGCGCCTGCTGATGAATGTGATGTGAAAAGGATTTATCTCCGTTATAGACCATGAAGTCTGCCCCTTCTAGAGGTTGCTCAAAAAGTCCGCTTTTGATCGCTTCCGGTTCCGGCAACCTTCTCGGTACTGAAAACCGGCCTTTTTGAACTCATTCCTTGTTCTTATTCCTTCATTGTATCGCAAATCGGGCAGCGCTTCATCATTCCTGCGTGGAAACGACAAAAAAGAGCCCAAAAAGGTTCAGGCTCCTTTGTCTGCTTCCTTAAACATTCATGTGCACCCACAACCGTTTTAACCGATGAATGAAAAAAGGATATTTTCGGTCCTGCACGTCGGTCTTTACCATTTCCTGTTCGCAGGAGGTGCAAATGAATTGATTGACAACCACGATGCCGTCTTCTGATGCTTCACCGCAAATGATGCAGTGGGGCTCCTGATGTTCCATGGCCATCCCACCTTCTATAATTTTATCGTTAGTATGCCCCGAATTCTATAAAGTTATACCAGTTTCATAGTTCATTTCACATATTTTTATATACGTATGAGGAAGGGCTGCATTTGGTGTATGTACGGTCTGTACCTCTTTTGCGGCTTCAATTCTGTGCCCGATCTGCCCTCCCTTCTACATTTTCATAGATCAAATTCCGATATATATCGTATTCCTCAATTCGTGACGCAACCAAAAGGAGGAGCTTCCTTGAGCAGTAGTGAGCGCACCTTTTACAATTATCAGCTCCTAAAGCGGATTCGGTTCAATCGAGTATTTATGTACATGTACCTGCTGTTCGGCGCGGCCGCGCTGGCGGCCTCGATTGGAATGAACGGTCTCTGGGGAGTGGCCTATATCGGCGCTTCGTGGATCGTCATCGTCTGGATTCATTATGTAATCGCGCGTTCTATCTTCGTGATGGATCGGTATACCTTCAAAAAGCGTTGGATATGGAGACTCCATCTCCCTTGGATCGGCTTCCTGCCACAGGATCAACAATTCATCAGTCTCCGTTACTGGAGAAAAATACTATGGCATACGACGCTCATCTCTTTGCTTGTCCTGCTGATGCTTATTCCCTGGTTGCCGCTCGGCCTGAGCCTGCAGTTGTTGTTCTGGCATCTGTGGATGATAGCGCCGCGCCTGTACGCCACCTTCACTGCCCATTCGGCAAGCAAGGATGGACTTATCAAGCTGCCGGCCGGAGAGATGTCCGTCTATAAGGCATAATATACGAAAAACACCCTTAACGGGTGTTTTTTTCTTTCTGCGGGATGCCGGTACCTATTGAACTGCATAATTTCTCTCTAGTTACGCCTATTCGGGAAACGAAATCCTGCGCCAATGCAGCATTTCGATATGCACGGCTTTACCCAAAGGGGAATCCTGTAAAAGTACAGGACTTTCTCCCGTTTCGCTTGTATAAAGAGAATACTGCAAATGTGCAGCAATTTCACTCGTTTCGCTTGTCAAAAAGGGATTCCTGCAAAAATGCAGGAATTTCCCTCATTTTACTTTGGTTGGGTGCAAAAGGGAACAAAATGATGTAGATTTGCAGGAATTCCTCCGTTTGTCGGCTCAGGCGGCGCAAAATGCTGTAGATTTGCAGCAATTCCCTTGCATGCTTCACCACAGGAGGCCACAACCCCAGAGGCTACATCCCAGGAAACAACGGCGCCTCCTTGATTCGATGACGCCTCTGGATGGGATAGACCTCCAGAATCTGATGATGCCTCTAGATGCGAAGATGTCTCCTAGATAACGATTCCCCTCCAGGTTGCACTGCCTTGTCCGGTTCCCCGCGTTCCCTTAATATATAGAAAAAAACCACCGACAGAAGTCAGTGGTCTTTGTCTGCTTGGCAGCGTCCTACTCTCCCAGGACCCTGCGGTCCAAGTACCATCGGCGCTGGAGGGCTTAACGGTCGTGTTCGGGATGGGTACGCGTGGAACCCCTCCGCTATCGCCACCAAACAGATAAGGTTTGTACCTTAAAAACTGAATGCGAAAGTAAAAATCATCAAATCATCTTAGTTAGGATAAGCCCTCGACCGATTAGTATTGGTCAGCTCCATGCATTGCTGCACTTCCACCTCCAACCTATCTACCTCGTCGTCTTCAAGGGGTCTTACCAATGCGGGAAATCTCATCTTGAGGGGGGCTTCACGCTTAGATGCTTTCAGCGCTTATCCCTTCCGTACTTGGCTACCCAGCTATGCCTCTGGCGAGACAACTGGTACACCAGCGGTACGTCCATCCCGGTCCTCTCGTACTAAGGACAGCTCCTCTCAAATTTCCTACGCCCGCGACAGATAGGGACCGAACTGTCTCACGACGTTCTGAACCCAGCTCGCGTACCGCTTTAATGGGCGAACAGCCCAACCCTTGGGACCTACTTCAGCCCCAGGATGCGATGAGCCGACATCGAGGTGCCAAACCTCCCCGTCGATGTGGACTCTTGGGGGAGATAAGCCTGTTATCCCCAGGGTAGCTTTTATCCGTTGAGCGATGGCCCTTCCATGCGGTACCACCGGATCACTAAGCCCGACTTTCGTCCCTGCTCGACTTGTAGGTCTCGCAGTCAAGCTCCCTTCTGCCTTTGCACTCTTCGAATGATTTCCAACCATTCTGAGGGAACCTTGGGGCGCCTCCGTTACTCTTTAGGAGGCGACCGCCCCAGTCAAACTGCCCGCCTGACACTGTCCCCGAACCGGCTTCACGGTCCCAGGTTAGAACTCCGATACGATCAGGGTGGTATCCCAACGGCGCCTCCACCGAAGCTGGCGCTCCGGCTTCCCAGGCTCCCACCTATCCTGTACAGACCGTACCAAAGTCCAATATCAAGCTGCAGTAAAGCTCCATGGGGTCTTTCCGTCTTGTCGCGGGTAACCTGCATCTTCACAGGTATTAAAATTTCACCGGATCTCTCGTTGAGACAGCGCCCAAGTCGTTACGCCATTCGTGCGGGTCAGAATTTACCTGACAAGGAATTTCGCTACCTTAGGACCGTTATAGTTACGGCCGCCGTTTACTGGGGCTTCGGTTCATAGCTTCGCCTTACGGCTAACCACTCCCCTTAACCTTCCAGCACCGGGCAGGCGTCAGCCCGTATACTTCGCCTTACGGCTTCGCACAGACCTGTGTTTTTGCTAAACAGTCGCTCGGTCCTATTCACTGCGGCCCCCTCGGGCTATTCACCCTACCGGGGCACCCCTTCTCCCAAAGTTACGGGGTCATTTTGCCGAGTTCCTTAACGAGAGTTCTTCCGCGCGCCTTAGAATTCTCTTCTCGCCTACCTGTGTCGGTTTGCGGTACGGGCACCTTCACCTGGCTAGAGGCTTTTCTTGGCAGCATGAAATCAAGACCTTCGGTACTGTCATTTTCCCTCCCCGTCACAGCCCAGCCTTACGGTCAGCGGATTTGCCTACTGACCGGCCTCACTGCTTGGACGAGCATCCATCAGCTCGCGTCCCTATCCTTCTGCGTCCCCCCATTGCTCATAACGGCTACGGTGGTACAGGAATTTCAACCTGTTGTCCTTCGACTACGCCTTTCGGCCTCGCCTTAGGTCCCGACTTACCCTGGGCGGACGAGCCTTCCCCAGGAACCCTTAGGCTTTCGGCGGACTGGATTCTCACCAGTCTTTTCGTTACTCATACCGGCATTCTCACTTGTGTACAGTCCAGCAGTCCTTCCGGTCTGCCTTCAACCCGGTACACAACGCTCCCCTACCACTACCTTACGGTAATCCATAGCTTCGGCGGTACGTTTAGCCCCGTTACATTTTCGGCGCAGAGTCACTCGACCAGTGAGCTATTACGCACTCTTTAAATGATGGCTGCTTCTAAGCCAACATCCTGGTTGTCTGGGCAACTCCACATCCTTTCCCACTTAACGTACACTTAGGGGCCTTAGCTGATGGTCTGGGCTGTTTCCCTCTTGACAACGGACCTTAGCACCCATTGTCTGACTCCCGGATAATAAGTCCATGGCATTCGGAGTTTGACTGAGCTTGGTAACCCTTGGCGGGCCCCGCACCCAATCAGTGCTCTACCTCCACGACTCTTCCTCCGAGGCTAGCCCTAAAGCTATTTCGGGGAGAACCAGCTATCTCCGAGTTCGATTGGAATTTCTCCGCTACCCCCACCTCATCCCCGAATTTTTCAACATTCGTGGGTTCGGGCCTCCAGTGCGTGTTACCGCACCTTCACCCTGGACAGGGGTAGATCACACGGTTTCGGGTCTACGCCTACGTACTCATTCGCCCTATTCAGACTCGCTTTCGCTGCGGCTGCGGCTTTTCACCTTAACCTTGCACGTAAACGT
>CALYLO010000007.1:307500-370567 GCA_944800085.1 Paenibacillus melissococcoides
ACTCCATCCGCTCCGCTCGACTTGCATGTATTAGGCACGCCGCCAGCGTTCGTCCTGAGCCAGGATCAAACTCTCCATAAAAGTAGTTTGACTTGCTCATTTATTGCTGACGAGGTCTATTGACCTCTTGCACAAACATCACTCGTTGTTCAGTTTTCAAAGAACAATCTCGTTTCTTTCTTACCGTGCCGCGTCTCTCAGCGGCGACTTATATAATATAACATGGCTAGATTCCGATTGCAAGTGTTTTTTAAAATTTATTTAAAGATTTTTTAAAGCTATATCCTTCCCCGCTTCCCGCCGCCTTATTCACGCGCTTGGCGCAGCCCATACTAGCCCGTACTGCCGTGATCGGCTTACCCATTGCGCTTGGTCATCACCGGCGAGCAAGACAAGAATAGAGCCCCTTCCCCGGAAGAGACTCTATCTGAACCATAACTATAGTAACTATAGGATTCGGAAATCAGCCGTTCAATACTTTCTCAATCCACAGATGACGCTGTTCCGACAGATGCACGATCTGGCCATCGATCGACACCCACGGGCGCGTAGGATGCCGCTCTTCCGTGAATACAATCCTGCCTACCCGGCCGTCGTTCAACTGCACGGCGCTGCCCTGCTGAAAGTGCGTCACCTTTTGAATGAACGTCGACACGAGCTGCGGGTCCAGCTTGCCGAATGATTCTTCCTTCAACTGCTCCAGCACGAGATAAGGAGAAGCGGCGCGCTTGTAGCCCCGATTCAGCGTCATCGCATGGAACATGTCCGCGACGGCGACGATTTTGGCGTAAGGATGAATCTTCTCTCCCGACACCCCCAGAGGATACCCGCTTCCGTCCATCCGTTCGTGATGCTGGAGGACACCGAGCTTAACCCCTTCGTTCAAGCCTGGCGTATGGCGCAAAATCTCGTAAGCATAATGGGCATGCCGATTCATTTCGGCCCGTTCGCTGTCCGTCAGAGCGCCCTGCTTGTGGACGATATCTTCATCAACCCGGGTCTTGCCGATATCATGCAGCAAGCCGGCAAGCGCAATGTGCATGCCTTCCTTGACCGGCTGCCCGCTCCATTGGCCAAGCAGATGCGAGGTCAGCGCGACCGCGATGGATTTGTGATACAAGTAGTCAGCTTCCTCGGCGGCAACAAGCTCCTTGATATCGGGATGAAGGAAGAACGGCGAATAATGATCCGCATGAGCCAACAGCCATTCCATCTGCTGGCGCAGCTCCAGAATCGGAAGCTTCGTCATGCTCGCGGTACGGAATACATTTTTCAACAATTGACCCATCTGCATCCATAATTCCACAAAGCCTGCCGGCTTCGCGTTCGCGGCCGCCCCGCTCCCCACTCTGTCTTCTGCGGGCGCATCCTCGGACCTGCCTTTGCCCGGAACGGCCGCAGCATTGCCGGTTTCCCCTTCGGCAATTTCCGCCTCCGCTTCTCCTTCGACAGCGACCGTCTTCACCATAAACGCCTTCAGCACTTCCATATCCTGAACGCTGAGCGTCCGGCCTTTGTACATCAGCACGCCGCCGAGCATCGTCCGCACATCTTGGCCGAGCCGATCCCCCGGCTTGGCTTGAGATACTGGAATTAAACACCATCTGTCCACTCCACGCTCCTGATCCTTCGTAAAATAAGAAGAAAACCTCTGCCGCAGCCGAATCGCTCTGGACCGGCCGCGGGGAGAGGTTCATTATAATGACTGCATCAGGAAGCATTTCCGTGATGTGATAACCGTCTGATACAATAGAAGGGGCGCATCTTGTAGATATCGCCCCTTCGTGTCAAATTAGGATGAAGGATGATCTGCGCCGCCGGTTGTGCCGGCTTCGGCAGAATCTCCGTCAGGCCCGTTCTCCTGGCCCTCCGGCGCCCCGTTATGGTCTCCCATCTCATCCTGTTCTTCATTCTTGTCGCAACGGCTGACGGTTGCTACGCTGTCATCCTCCCGGATATTAATGAGCTTTACCCCTTGCGCATAGCGTCCCATCTGCGAAATGCCTTCCATGCTCATCCGGATAATGGTGCCGAGCGAGGTGATAATCATCAGATCCTCTTCCGGCTGCACCACCTTCAAGCCGACGACAGGGCCGTTTTTCTCCGTCACGTTAATCGTCTTGATTCCTTTGCCCCCGCGGCTTTGGATGCGGTACTCGCTCATTGGCGTCCGCTTGCCGTAGCCTTTGGAGGACACGATAAGGACATCATTGTCCTCGCTGACGACGTCCATATCGATGACGAAGTCGTCATCGTCGAGCGTAATCCCTTTGACGCCGGTAGCGGAGCGTCCCATGGAACGGACATCTTTTTCCGGGAAGCGGATCGACATCCCGTTCGATGTCCCCATTATGATCTCCTGCTTGCCGTCCGTCAGGCGAACCCCGATAAGATCATCGTCTTCTCTCAGGTTGATGGCGATAAGCCCGCCCTTGCGGATGTTGACGTAATCATCCAGCGGCGTCTTCTTCACGATGCCGTGGCGGGTAGCGAAGAACAGGAACTTGTCCGCTTCGAATTCCTTGACCGGAATGACGGCGTTGACCGATTCTCCCTGCTCGATCTGAATCAGGTTGATAATCGGCGTTCCGCGTGAAGTGCGGCTCAAGTCAGGCACCTCATACGCCTTGATCCGGTACACCTTGCCTTTGTCGGTGAAGAACATCAGGTAATGGTGCGAATTGGTGACGAACAGATGCTCGACGAAGTCGTTATCCTTCGTATCCATTCCGACCACGCCCCGTCCGCCGCGCTTCTGGCTGCGGTACGTCGTAACCGGCAGGCGCTTGATGTAGCCGCTGTGCGTAATCGTGATGATAACATCCTCTTGCGGGATCAGATCCTCGTCGAGAATGCTGTCTTCGCCGATCGTAATCTCCGTGCGGCGCTCATCGCCAAATTTTTGTTTCACTTCTTCCAATTCGTCGTTAATAATATTCAACACCAGCTGCTCGCTTGCCAAAATTTCCTTCAATTCGGCAATCTTCTTCATCAGCTCGGCGTATTCTTCTTCGATCTTCTCCCGCTCCAGACCGGTCAGGCGCTGCAGGCGCATATCGAGAATCGCCTGAGCCTGCTCGACGGACAGCTGGAAGCGGCTGATCAAGCCTTCGCGCGCAATATCGGCTGTTCGGGAGCTGCGGATCAGCGCGATCACTTCGTCGAGGTGATCAAGCGCCACGCGCAACCCTTCCAGAATATGAGCGCGGGCTTCCGCCTTCTTCAGGTCGAACTCGGTGCGGCGGCGAATGACGTCGATCTGGTGCTCCAGGTAATAGTACAGCATGTCGCGCAGGTTCAATACGCGAGGCTCTTGATTGACAAGCGCCAGCATATTGATGCCGAAGTTCGACTGCAGCGCCGTATGCTTGTACAGATTGTTCAGCACAACGCTCGGATTGACATCCCGGCGCAGCTCGATCACGATCCGCATGCCGTTGCGGTCCGATTCGTCGCGCAGATCCGTAATGCCCTCGACCCGCTTCTCGCGGACCAGCTCGGCGATCTTCTCGACCAGCTTCGCCTTATTGACCTGATAAGGCAGCTCATGAACGAGAATGCGGGCTTTGCCGTTATGCTCTTCAATCGTTGCCTTCGCCCGCATCGTAACCGAACCGCGCCCGGTCATATAGGCTTGGCGAATCCCTTCGCGGCCCAGAATCAGCCCGGCCGTCGGGAAATCCGGCCCCTTGATATAGTCCATCAGCTCAAGCGGCGTAATCTCCGGATTGCGGATAAGCGCCTGAATGCCATCAATGACCTCAGTCAAATTATGAGGCGGAATGTTGGTCGCCATACCGACCGCAATCCCCGATACCCCATTGACAAGCAGGTTCGGGAACCGCGCCGGAAGGACGACTGGCTCCGTCTCTTCCCCGTCATAGTTCGGGGCGAAATCTACTGTATCTTTATTAATGTCACGCAGCAGCTCCATCGCAATCTTGGACAGACGCGCTTCGGTATACCGCATCGCTGCCGCGAAGTCCCCATCTATCGAACCGAAGTTCCCGTGACCGTCGACCAGCATATAACGCAGAGAGAAGTCCTGCGCCATGCGCACCATCGTCTCATAGACCGCCGAATCACCGTGAGGGTGATACTTACCGATGACTTCCCCGACAATTCTTGCCGACTTCTTATATGGCTTGTCCGGCGCCATGCCGAGTTCGGACATCGCATACAATATCCGGCGGTGAACCGGCTTCATCCCGTCACGCACATCCGGCAGCGCACGGCTGACAATGATGCTCATCGCGTAATCGAGAAAAGATTCCCGCATCTCCATGCCGATGTCGCGATCTTTAATTTGCGATTGTTTTTCTTCCGCCATGCTGGACCTCCTCATCATTCTTGTTCACAGCGTCCACAATGTATGGCAAAAAGCAATGAGTTTGCTTAGCAAGCGAAAACGGCTCCATTGCCCTGTTCGGGATCGAACCGTTTCCCTGTATGAATAAGAGCAGCCTCCCTACCGGGCTGCCTATTATTCACCAAGTCCATATCTACGCTATTTTCATTATATTACTTTCACAAAAGATGTACAATTAAACGTTACGCCAAATGACACCAAAAACCGAACGATTCCTTTCGCAAAATGGGCTTTTGTTCTTTTCCAATCGGCCTATAACGACATATCCTTTATTATACCATACTTGACTACTAGAAAAGATGACGCACTCAGGCTCATCGGAAAGGATGGTTGAATGGCCATACGACGTGTTGCCAGTAAGTTGAAAAAGACGCTGGCCTTGCAGCGCTCCGCCGAGCTCAATGAGTTCATTCCAGAAACGCGTCCCTTCAACGAGAACCATCTGGAAAGCATGCTTGAGGCGCATGCCATGGTCTACGTCAAGCCGAACCGGGGTACCCATGGCCATGGCGTCATGCGGGTGGTCCGGGAAGAAGAGGAGTATCATCTGATGGCGGGCACGCAGGTGTTCCGCTACCCCACATTCGAAGAATTGCACCGCGCGCTCGTCAAACGGATCGGATCCAAGCCGTATTTGATTCAGAAGGGAATTCATCTTCTTACCTTTGAAGGCAAAAATTTCGACATTCGCGTTCTCACGCAAATGAGCCCGAAAGGCCGGTGGGTATCGACGGCCGTGTTCGGCAAGGTGGCCGGCTCCAGCATTGTCGTCACCAACTTCAATAGCGGAGGGAAGCTGGCTGATATTAATACGCTCCTCAAAGACAATATGACGGAGGAAGAACGGGTTCGCCTGATCGCCCTGCTGAAGCAGTTGGGCGTAGAGACGGCGTCGGAGCTGGAAAAAAATTTTCCCGGCCTCAAGGAAATCGGGTTGGATATCGGACTGGACGAAGACCGCCATCCGTGGATATTTGAGGTCAATACGAAGCCGGATATCACCGCGTTCCGGAAAATGAATTTCAGCCAGTGCGATTACCGCCTCATCCGCAAATATGGCATCGCCTACGGCCGTCTCCGCGGCCGCCTGCGCACCCGCAAACGCTCCTCCTAACCGTGGCCGCCGTGACGGGCACACGGGAAGATCTCGCCCTGCCCCGGCAGGGCGGCGCGAAAAAGCCCCGCTCCTCCCAGGAATCGGGGCTTGCTTGCATGCGGCCGCTTAAAAATCGAGATTTTTGACAAATTTGGCGTGGCGCTGAATGAAATCGCGGCGCGGCTCTACATTATCGCCCATCAATGTGTCGAACACTTCGTCCGCCATCTTCGCATCCTCGAAGGATACTTGAAGCATGGAGCGGCTCTCGGGATCCATCGTCGTCTCCCACAGCTGCTCGGCATTCATCTCGCCGAGACCTTTGTAGCGCTGCACGTTGACTTTGGCGCCCTCGCCGAATTCGGCAATAATCTCGTCTCTCATCTTCTCGCTGTCCGCATACCGTACGACCTTGTTCCGCTCGATCTTGAAAAGAGGCGGCTGCGCGATATAGACGTAGCCCGCTTCGATCAGCTTCCGCATGTAGCGGTAGAAGAACGTCAGAAGCAGCGTCCGGATATGCGCGCCATCGACGTCGGCATCCGTCATAATAATGATTTTGTGATAGCGGGCCTTCTCCAGATCGAAGTCCTCGCCGATCCCGGTGCCGAGGGCCGTAATGATCGCCCGGATTTCGGCATTGGACAAGATTTTGTCCAGACGGGATTTTTCGACGTTCAAGATTTTCCCCTTGAGCGGCAGAATCGCTTGGAAATGGCGATCCCGGCCCTGCTTGGCCGAACCGCCCGCAGAATCCCCCTCGACGATGAACAGCTCGCACTGGGAGGCATCCTTGGATGAGCAATCCGCCAGCTTGCCCGGCAGCGAGCTGACCTCAAGCGCGCTCTTCCGGCGGGTCAATTCCCGGGCACGGCGAGCGGCTTCCCGCGCGCGCGCCGCCTGCAATCCCTTCTCGACGACCTTCCGCGAGATGGCCGGGTTCTCATCCATAAATTCCATCAGCCGCTCGGCGAACAAGGACTCGACGATGCTGCGCACTTCGCTGTTCCCCAGCTTCGTCTTCGTCTGGCCTTCGAATTGCGGCTCCGGAATTTTGACCGACACGATCGCCGTCAAGCCTTCGCGCACATCATCCCCACTCAAGTTGGACACATTATCCTTCATCAGGTTCATTTTGCGCGCATATTCGTTAATGATCCGCGTCAATGCGCTCTTGAATCCGGACTCATGGGTCCCGCCTTCATGCGTATGAATATTATTGGCGAATGAATAAATATTTTCCGAATAGCTGTCGTTATACTGAAGGGCAATCTCGCATGTAATATAATCCTTCTGCCCCTCAACATAGATCGGCGGCTCATGCATTTTTTCCCGGTTGCGGTTCAAATATTCGACGAATTCGATAATCCCGCCGTCATATTTGAATGTCTCCGTCTGGTTGTTCCGCTCGTCGGTGAGCACCATTTCAATGCCTTTATTCAAGAACGCCAGCTCGCGGATACGGGAGACCAGCGTCTCATGATCATAGACGAGCGTGTCCGTGAAGATTTCGGGATCCGGCTTGAAGCGAATCGTCGTTCCTGTCTCATCGGTATCACCGAGCACTTTCAGATCATACTGCGGCACGCCGCGGCGGTACTCCTGCTGATGGATATGGCCGTCACGTTTGACCGTAACGATAAGACTCTCCGACAACGCATTGACGACGGACACCCCTACGCCGTGCAGACCTCCAGACACTTTGTAGCCTTCGCCGCCGAATTTCCCGCCGGCGTGAAGCACCGTCATGACGACCTCTACGGCCGGACGCTGCATCTTCTGCTCGATACCGACCGGAATACCGCGCCCGTTATCAATGACCGTGATACTGTTATCTTCATGCACGATCACTTGAATCTTCGTACAGTAACCGGCCAACGCCTCGTCAATACTGTTGTCGACCACTTCCCATACCAAATGATGAAGCCCTCTGACGCTAGTGGAACCAATATACATCCCTGGCCGCTTACGAACCGCTTCCAGGCCTTCCAAGACCTGAATCTGGCTCTCATCATAAGTGTTTTGATTCAATGACATGCCCTCACCTACTTCTTATTTTTCAGTTCCGCCGCTGGTTCATCCGCTATACGTACGATGCGGCTTGCAGGCATTTCCGGCGCTCTGCGGCGCCAGATCGGTCCGGCAAGCGAAAGTGTCGTATGCCTATTCGTTGTAATGACGCGCCCGCTTCTTCAGCGTAGTAGATGAAATGGGCGAAAAGTAAACTTTTCCTTTCGTGACGACGATCGACTTGGCTTCCTCCTCGCCTATCGCCTCCACGTTTTTGACCTTATGGGCATTCGCCACGAACTGCTTGGACAGCTTCGATGATTTCTCAATGGACACATCGAAGATCGCAACCAGTTCCGAGGAACGAATGACCTTTTCTCCACCCAGGTGAATATACAATCGGACTTCCCCCTTAACGCATGACTTGCCCATTTTCCACGTGGAACATATTTGCATCCTGAAGCCGGCCAATGTTGATGCCCTCGATCCCCGTCGTCGTGATGAACGTCTGAACCTTGATCTGAAAAGTCTCAATGAGCTGCGTCTGGCGGTGCGAATCGAGCTCGGACAACACATCGTCCAGCAGCAGCACGGGATATTCACCGATTTCTTCATGCATCAGCTCAATCTCGGCCAGCTTCAAGGACAAGGCCGTTGTTCGCTGCTGACCTTGCGAGCCGTACGTTTGCACTTCTTTGCCGTTAATGAAAAAGGCGAGATCGTCCCGATGCGGCCCGACAAGCGTTATGCCGCGCCGCACCTCCTGGTCTTTCATTTGTGTTAACTTTAACATAAATTGTTCAAATAAAACAGCGTCATCTTCTTCCGCTGCCGCGAAGGAAGGCACATACTCGATCTGAAGCGCTTCCTGCCCGTTGGTGATGCCTGCATGAATCTGCTCGGCCCAACCTTGCAGCTTTAGTAAATATTGTTTCCTTTTCCTTACAACTTTAACACCATTAACCGCAAGCTGTTCGTTAAAAATCTCGAGTATCGCATCCGGCTGGGCGCCGGGCTTGGTCCACATCTGCTTCAACAAGTTATTGCGCTGAATCAGGACCTTCTGATACTGCTGCAAATGGTACAAATAGCTCGGCTGAACCTGGCCGATCTCCATATCAAGGAAGCGCCGGCGAATCCCTGGAGAGCCCTTGACGATCTCCAAATCCTCCGGCGCGAACATCACGACATTGAGCGCCCCGATGAAGCCGCTCAGCTTTTTCTGCTCCAGCCCGTTCAGCTTCGCCTTCTTCCCCTGCTTGGAAATGCTCAGATCGAGCTGGACCTGGCCATACTTCCGCTCCACGAGCGCCTTGAGCGAGGCCTGCTCCGCTTCCCAGCCGATCAGCTCCTTGTCCTTCGAGGTGCGATGCGACTTGGTCAGGGCAAGCACGAAGATGGCTTCCAGCAAATTGGTCTTGCCCTGGGCATTATTGCCGACGAAGATGTTGACCCGGTTGTTCGTATCCAGCTCCAAGCCCTCATAATTGCGGTACTGCTTCAGCGCCACGGATTTGACGAACACCGGCTATGCCTCCTGCGCGGCAGCGACGCGGAAAGCGCCGCAGCCTTCCACGTTCACGGTATCCCCCGCATACAGCTTACGTCCTCGGCGGGATTCCGGCTCTCCATTGACCTTGACCTGATTCTCGGCCAGGATCACCTTGGCATGTCCCCCGGTCGAAGCGCAGTCCGCCAGCTTCAGGAATTGCCCGAGCGTAATATATTCCGTATGAATCGTAATCTCGTTCATGATCGTATCCTCCTTGGCAGCCTCAGTGCGGCTGCGCTCCCCTGCCTTGCCTCCGGTTAATTGGTCGTCCGGTATGGCAGAATGAGATGAAGGCTGTTCACCTTCTCCGTTGGTTTAATGATAATCGGACTCATGGCGCCCGTAAATCCGATGAAAATATGCTCGCATTCGACGACCTTCAGCACGTCGAGCATATATTTAGAGTTGAACGCGATGCGCAGCGGCTCCCCGTTGAATTCCTTGACATCCAGCTGCTCGGTGACCCGTCCCAGCTCCGAGGAACTCGACGAAATCTCGATCGTGCCGTCTTCCTTGGTCTGCAGGCGGACAATGTTCGTCTTCTCCTCGCGGGACAGCAAATAGGCCCGGTCGATCGCATCCGTCAATTTTTTTGTATCCAAAACCAGTTCTGTTTTATACTGCTGCGGAATAATCTTGGAAGTATCCGGATAAGTGCCGTCCAAAATACGCGAATAAAACAGAACGTGGTCGATCTTGAACAAGACCTGGTTGTCGGCCACGACGATGTCGACAATCGTGTTTTGATCAGGAATGATTTTGCTCAATTCATTGAGCGTCTTGCCGGAAATGACGACATTGTTGAAGCGGATCTCCTCTTCGGCTTCAATATCGGCGATGCGGCTCGCCAGCCGATGGCGGTCCGTAGCGACGAACTTGAGGCTCCCTTCCTGCAAATTCCACAGTACGCCAGTCAGGATCGGCGTCGTCTCGTTGGTGGAAATAGCAAAGACCGTCTGCTTGATCATCGTCTTCAGCAAATCGCCGTTCACGCGAATAACCTGATTCTCCTCGATGCTTGGCAGCACCGGATATTCTTCCGGATCGAGGCCAACCATCTGAATGTCGGTCGAACCGGAGCGGAGGAAGGTCTGGAAATGATCTTTGACTTCGATCTCGATGTCTTGGGACGGGAGCTTCTTGATAATCTCGACAAAAAACTTGGCCGGCAGCACGACGCTGCCCGGCTTGTCTACCTGGACAATCGTCTGGCGGTCATCCTCCACCGGAATGAAGCACTGAATCGAAATATCGGTATCGCTGGCCGTCAAGGTCACGCCTTGGTAAGTCACGTCCATCTTAATCCCGGTCAGAATCGGAATCGTTGTCCGGCTGGAAATCGCCTTTGATACATTTTGTATCGCTTCGTTCAGTTCATTTTTCAGTATGGAAATTTTCATGTCGTCACTCCTTAATGCCTATTGTGCGTTGCAATTCATGAGCAGCGGAATTCGCTTGCGTTGTTATATGATGATCTATATTAATCTTTTAAAAGATAATAGTAATAGTAGGCGCGCTGAATATGTGGATAACTATCCGGAATGCGCATAAAGTAAAGCCTATCCACATGTGTATAGATTGTGTATAGGCTTTTTATGTTGTTCACAGCGTCGGATTTTTGATTTTGTCGATTAGGTTCTGAATCACTTTGTATAATTCCTGATCGTGCTGAATGTTTTGGGTAATTTTCTCGTGCGCATGGATGACGGTCGTATGGTCCCGGCCGCCGAAGGCTTCCCCTATCTTGGGCAAGGAGTAATCGGTGAGTTCGCGGGAGAGATACATGGCGATCTGCCGCGGGAACGCGACGGCCTTCGTCCGCTTCCGGGCCTTGAAATCCTCCATCTTCAGCCCGTAGAACTCGCCTACCTTCTGCTGGATGTCCTGTATCGTAATCATGCGCGGACGGCTGGACGGGATAATATCCTTCAGCGCTTCCGCCGCCAGATGGGTCGTGATATCCTGGTTCGTCATCGTCGAGAACGCGACGACCCGGGTCAGCGCCCCTTCCAGCTCACGAATGTTCGTGTTGATCTGATTCGCGATATAGCCCATCGCTTCATTCGGGATATCGAGGTTCTCCGCCTTCGCCTTTTTGCGCAAGATCGCGATTCTCGTCTCCAAATCAGGGGGCTGAATATCGGTGATTAAGCCCCATTCGAACCGGGAACGAAGCCGCTCCTCCAGCGTTTCGATCTCTTTGGGCGGGCGATCGCTGGAGATGACAATCTGTTTATTTTCGTTATGAAGCGCATTGAAGGTATGGAAAAATTCCTCCTGCGTCGATTCCTTGCCGGCGAGAAATTGAATGTCGTCCACGAGCAAAATGTCGACATTCCGGTATTTATTGCGGAAGCTCTCCCCCCGGTTATCCCGGATCGCATTGATGAATTCATTGGTGAACTTCTCGGAAGTGGTATACACGACGCGGCTCGCCGGATTATGCTCCAAAATGTAATGGCCGATCGCATGCATCAAGTGGGTCTTGCCCAGACCGACGCCCCCGTACAGGAACAACGGGTTGTATGCTTTGGCCGGCGCTTCCGCCACCGCGAGCGATGCGGCATGGGCGAAGCGGTTGTTCGAGCCGATGACGAACGTATCGAATGTATATTTGGGGTTGAGCATGGTCGAAGCCGGCTCATCCTGAACGGCAGGGCGGGCCGGAGGACTCTGTGGCTGCGGAATGTCCGGTTCCGCATGAGCCGCCTCTTCGATGATGAACTTGACGTCCACCTGATTGCCCGTAATTTCTAAGATAGTTGAGCTAACCAGCTTCGTATAGCGGCTTTCTAGCCATTCCACCGCAAATGTGGTCGGTGCGGTAATCAGTAGCTGCGTGTCCGTAAACTTGACCGCTTGAGTGGCTTTGAACCAGGTGTCGAAGCTTGGTTTGCTAAGCTTGGTCTGGATGACGGACAATATTTCCTGCCAATGTTCATTCGCTTGGCGCTCCACAGATCGTTTCACTCCTTCAAACCTTCTGCGTCGTCATTGACGCGATAACCGGCGTGCTTCGCCGTTCCTTGAAAAGGACAAGGGCCCCGACAAGACGCGATAAGGGCTCTCCAAGGCACAGAAAGCCCTTATAAAAGAAGGGCGCATTGTCGGGGTCTATGCTGACATGTTATGACGGCGTTCGGCTTGCGCGTTGTCGCGAAGCGAACGGGCATGATGTCGGGATATAGCGATTCGAATCCTATATTGTCCACAATATCAAGAAGATGCCGAACCGGATATAAACGTTATATTCGAGTTGTTCACAACTTTATCCACAGGTTGTTGATAAATAAATATCCACAACGGTTATTCACAACCGAAAAGCAATATAATCATAGCAGAAGAAGCCTTGTTTTTCAATGATACCGCGATAATTATCCACAAATTCAATAACTTGTGTACAAAAATTATATACACCACTAGATATTGTTTATAACTTGTTTGCCATTCGACAAGGGCGGACATTGTGCATAAATAGTTGTGCACAAGTCGTCATGGAAATCTGTCGATTTCTCAACGGTTTTGCACATGTGAATAACTTCGTGGCGGCGGAAGCGCGATTCGGGGCTGCGGATAAGTTCCGGAGACGGACTTCCTATTATGGGGCAGAAGAAAGAGGAAGGAGGGGGCCAAACGTGATCATTGACTTTTAAGAGGTATTCTGTTTAAATGTAAAAAGGAATTTTGTGCGAAAGTGTGAACTGACGCAATCAATGGGACTCCCATGACATATCTCATTCGAGGAGGTGCGCTACGTTGAAACCAACATTTAAGCCAAATGTGAGCAAACGCAAAAAAGTTCACGGTTTCCGTAAAAGAATGAGCACGAAAAACGGCCGTAAGGTTATTGCTGCTCGTCGTCAAAAAGGCAGAAAAGTACTGAGCGCATAAGACGCGTGAATGCAAGACCACCACGGTGGTCTTTTTTTCTTAAAGGGGACCGCTGCGATTCAATCGCATCTATTTATAATAGAGAGTCTGTTCAATCCGATATGAGGGTCAAGAAGGCTGGCGGTCTGCAAGCAGTATAGAAGAAGCCATGAATGTCCTGACAGATACGGCCGGCTGGCGGCAAGGGGGCATCATGGCCGTTTTTGCTTGCTTCCGATTCCTATGCTGCTCCGGCTGCGGCCGGGGCGCGTTTATTCCGCCTGGCGGAAGCACATACTTGGTTAATGGAATGCCGGCAGAGATTATGGCCGGCTTCGTAAGAAGGGCAGGAGTAAGCACGTGCAGAAAAAGTACCGGTTGCGGGACCGATCCGATTTTTCCCGGGTATACCGATACGGCCGTTCCTTCGCCAATCATCAGCTGGTCTTATATGTTTTCCATCGTCCGCAGGTGGAGCGGTTCCGCGTAGGCGTCTCCGCCAGCAAGAAGATCGGCAATGCGGTCATGCGCAACCGCATGCGGCGAATGATTAAGGAGATTGTGAGACGGGAGGCCGATCGGATTATCGATCATGTCGATTTGATTTTCATCGTCCGCAAAGGCGCGACAGAGATGAATTACGATCAATTGATGAAGAGCGTGCAGCATGTGATGCGCAAGGGATCCGTGTTCAAGCAATAGGCAAGATTAGAGCGGCTTGGACCGTTTCCTTTAGCGTTTGAAATATGATATATTTACTTTGGAATCGGATGGTTCAAGAGAGGAGTTTTTGCTATTGTCGCTGAAGAAGTTGTTGCATAATCGTAAATGGCTCTTCGTGGCGGTATCCGTGCTGTTGCTGGTCGTACTGACCGGATGTACGACATCGACCACGACATTGATGACAGAGGACCTGCTGCAAGGGAACTTCTGGGAGCGCAACGTCGTTTATTATTTTTCGTTAGCTCTGGATACGTTTGCAGGCTGGTTCCAGGGAGAATACGGCATCGCCATTTTGCTGCTTACGATTATTGTCCGGTCTCTTATTTTACCGCTTACCGTGAAGCAGATGCGCAGCTCGAAGGAGATGCAGAAGCTGCAGCCGAAGCTTGCCGAGATTAAGAAGAAGTATGGCGACAATCCGCAAAAGCAGCAAGAAGAGACGATGAAGCTGTTCCAGCAGCATAATGTCAACCCTCTGGCCGGCTGCTTGCCGATGATTGTTCAGATGCCGGTATTTATCGCCTTGTACAACTCGATTTATTTGAACTCGGAAATTCGCGAGCACACGTTTTTATGGCTCAAATTGGGACAAACCGACCCGTACTACGTGCTTCCGATCATCGCTGCCTTGACCTCGTTCATTCAGACGAAGATGATGAGCGCGCAGCAAAAAGGGCCGAATCCGATGCAGTTCATGCTGTACGTGTTCCCAATCTTGATTTTTGTCATGTCGATTAACTTCCCGGCGGCGCTGCCGCTGTATTGGGTATATAGCAACCTGTTCACGATTGTGCAGAACTTTTTCCTTTATCGTAACAATGATAAGGAGGTCAGTCCGGCGAAATGAACACGCTGATTGTATCGGGAAAAACTATCGAAGATGCAATAAAAAACGGATTGGCACAATGGAAGGTGACGGAGGATCGCGTCACCGTCCGCGTATTGGAGAAGCCCTCGCGCGGATTGTTCGGATTGATTGGGGTGCGCCCGGCTACCGTGGAGCTTACGCTGCTTGAGAAGCCGGAGGCGCCTGCACCGGCGCCGGAGACGACTCCTGCCCCTGCCGCGGAAGTGAAGGCGGAGCCGGCGGAAGAGGCCGCGATATCGGCCGTCGAAGCCGCAGCCGAGGAAGAGGCTGCGCAGCAAGGCCCCGATCCAATCGAGGAGGCGAAGCGGTTCATTATCGACGCCGCCCGCGCGATGGGATTGGAAGTGGACGTGTCCGTGCATAAGCGCAAGGATACCGTTACGTTCGACATTAGCGGACCTGATCTCGGGCTCATTATCGGGCGCCGGGGCCAGACGTTGGACTCGTTGCAATATTTGACGAGTCTGGTCGCTAACCGTTATTCTAAGCACCACCTTCGAATTATTCTTGATGCAGAGCAGTTTCGCGAGCGACGGAAGAAGACGCTGGAAGCGCTGGCTGACCGGTTGGCGAACAAGGCGGTTCGCAACCACCAGGATGTCGTGCTGGAGCCGATGACGCCGCAAGAGCGGAAGATCATTCATGCCAAGCTGCAGGATCATCCGAAAGTGAAGACCTACAGCAAGGGCGAGGAGCCGAATCGGCGCATCGTTATTTCCGTGAAATAATCCGCATGGTATTATTGGAATATTCACTATTAATAGACGTGGAATTCAAGCACGAAACGCAATGATTGCGCCTATGCCGGGGGTAATCATTGCTTTTTTTTAACAAAATTCAATGTCCGGTATACGTACAGGATAGAAGCATGCGCGAAGACAGGAGGGAGTGCAGATGATGTATGATACGATTGCAGCCGTCTCGACGCCGTTGGGCGAGGGCGGAATCGCGGTGATTCGGGTGAGCGGGGAAGGCGCGCTCAAGGAAGTGGAGAAGCTGTTCCGCTCCAAGGTGAAGCTGACCGAGGCGGAGACGCATACGATTCATTACGGCCATATCGTCGATCCGAAGACCGGGGAGCGGGTCGAGGAGGTGCTGGTGAACGTGATGCGGGCGCCGCGCTCGTTCACGACGGAGGATGTTGTCGAGATCAATACGCACGGAGGGATGATCTCGATCCGCAAGGTCATGGATTTGCTGCTGGAGCAGGAGATTCGGCCTGCGGAGCCAGGGGAGTTCACGAAGCGGGCTTTCCTGAATGGACGCATTGACTTGTCGCAGGCGGAGGCGGTCATTGACCTGATTCGCTCGAAGTCGGATCGGGCTTTCTCGGTGGCGATGAAGCAGGTGCAGGGCTATCTGTCGAAGAAAATCAATGCGCTGCGCCATACGCTGATCGAGACGCTGGCCCACATCGAGGTCAATATCGATTATCCGGAGCATGACGTGGAAGAACTGACGAGCGCGTTCATTCAGGAGAAATGCGGCCAAGTCAAAAAAGAGATTGAAGAGCTGTTAAAGACGGCGTCCGAGGGGAAAATATTAAGAGAGGGCATCGTAACGGCGATTGTAGGGCGCCCGAATGTAGGGAAGTCCTCGCTGCTCAATACGCTGGCCCGCGACAACAAGGCGATTGTCACGGATATTCCGGGCACGACACGCGACGTGATCGAGGAATTCGTCACCATTAACGGCATTCCGCTTCGCTTGCTGGATACGGCCGGTATCCGGGAGACGACGGACATCGTCGAGCGCCTCGGCGTGGAACGTTCCCGCAGCGCCCTGCTGGAGGCGGATCTGATCCTGTTCGTTGTGAATAACAACGAGCCGCTGCATGAGGATGAGCGGGAATGGATGAAGGAATTTGTGGGTAGACAAGTCATTGTGATTGTGAATAAAATGGATCTGCCTCAACATATCGATATAAGCGAACTGGAAGCTACGTTTGGCGCAGACGCCATTGTCCGCATGTCAGCGAAGGAGCAGGAGGGCGTGGACGCCTTGGAGCAGGCGATATCGGCCCTGTTCTTCAGCGGAGGCATCGAATCCGGAGATTTGACGTATGTGAGCAACGTGCGCCATATTGCGCTGCTGAAGAAGGCGCTCCAGGCGCTTGATGACGCGATAGACGCTTCCCGCCAAGGCATTCCGATCGATATGATTCAGATCGATGTGCGGTCGGCCTGGGAGCAGTTAGGTGAAATTATCGGCGATGCCGTGGGCGATTCGCTGATTGATCAAATATTTTCTCAATTCTGCCTCGGCAAATAAGGAGGCGGGACGAAGATGGGAACAGAGGAGGGATACGATGCCATTCGATGCAGGACAGTATGATGTGATCGTCATCGGCGCCGGACACGCCGGCTGCGAGTCGGCCCTGGCGACGGCCCGGATGGGCTGCAATACGCTGCTGTTGACGATTAATCTGGATATGGTGGCCTTCATGCCGTGCAACCCGTCGATCGGCGGGCCGGCCAAGGGCCATGTCGTGCGCGAGATCGACGCCTTGGGCGGCGAGATGGGCCGCAATATCGACAAAACCTTCATTCAAATGCGCATGCTGAATACAGGCAAAGGACCGGCGGTGCACGCGCTGCGCGCGCAGGCGGATAAGGTGCTGTACCAGCAGGCGATGAAGGAAACGGTGGAATCGACGCCGAATCTGACCCTTCGCCAGGGCATGGTGGAGGAGCTGCTCGTGGAGGACGGCAAATGCGTCGGCGTCGAGACGAAATCCGGCGCCCGCTATACGGCGAAGGCGGTCGTGCTGACGACCGGGACGTATTTGCGCGGGAAAATTATTATCGGCGAGCTGATGTACGAGAGCGGGCCGAACAATCAGCAGCCTTCGGTCAAGCTGTCGGAGAGCTTGCGCAAGCTGGGCTTCGAGATGGTGCGCTTCAAGACCGGCACCCCGCCCCGCATCAATAAGCAGTTCATCGATTTCTCGAAGACGGAGATTCAGCCGGGGGACGAGAACCCGAAGTTCTTCTCCTATGAGACGAAGTCATCGGATAATGAACAGCTTCCGTGCTGGCTGACCTATACGTCGGAGGAGACGCACCGGATTATTAACGAGAACCTGCACCGGGCACCGATGTTCTCCGGCGTCATCGAGGGGACCGGACCCCGTTATTGTCCGTCGATCGAGGATAAAATCGTCCGCTTCGCCGACAAGCCGAAGCATCAGATTTTCCTGGAGCCGGAGGGCAAAAATACGGCGGAGTATTACGTTCAAGGGCTGTCTACAAGCTTGCCGGAGGACGTTCAACTGAAGATGATCCGCTCGGTTCCCGGATTGGAAAAAGCGGAAATGATGCGCACCGGCTATGCCATCGAATACGATGCGGTCGTGCCGACGCAGCTATGGCCGACGCTGGAGACCAAGCTGGTCGAGAACCTGTACACGGCCGGGCAAATCAACGGAACGTCCGGGTATGAAGAAGCGGCCGCGCAGGGCATTATGGCCGGGATTAATGCGGCGCGCAAAATCCAGGGCAAGCCGCCGGTCATTCTGGACCGTTCGCAAGGCTATATCGGCGTCTTGATTGACGATCTCGTGACCAAGGGGACGATGGAGCCTTACCGTCTGCTGACGTCCCGGGCCGAATACCGTCTGCTGCTCCGCCATGACAATGCGGACATTCGCCTGACGCCTATCGGCCATGAGATCGGCTTGATTAGCGAAGAGCGCTATGCGGCATTTCAACGCAAGATGGAGCTCGTCGAGCGGGAGATGGAACGGCTGCGCGAGACGAAGGTGAAGCCGGATGAAGCGGTGCAGGCGATGCTCGCCGAAGCGGGATCGGCCCCGCTGGTGAACGGCTGCGACGCCATTACGCTGCTGCGTCGTCCTGAAGTGGCCTACGCTCAAGTCGAAAAGCTGTTCCCATCTCCGTATGAGCTGGATGACGAGATGAAGGAGCAGGTCGAAATTCAAATTAAGTATGCCGGCTATATCGAGAAGCAGCTTCTGCATGTGGAGAAGCTGCAGAAGATGGAGAAGAAGCTGATTCCTGCCGATATCGATTATCAGGATGTGCAGGGCATTGCTTCCGAGGCGAAGCAGCGCCTGGAAAAGGTGCGGCCGATCTCCATCGGTCAGGCGTCCCGGATCTCCGGGGTGACGCCGGCGGATATTTCCATCCTGCTTGTCTATATCGAACACTACAACCGCGTGACGGCGGCGAAGCAGGAGGAAGTCCGCAACGGCTAGCCTGCTCTGCTCGCCGAGGGCGGGATTTCATATGAGGGACGGAGAGATCAAACTTATGGATGCCGTACAAGAACAGTTTGCCGGCTGGCTGGCCGGGCACGGATGGACGCTCACGGAACGGCAGCGGGAGCAGTTCGAACAATACTACCATATCTTAGTCGAATGGAACGAGAAGATGAACCTGACCGGGATTACCGAGCGGGATAAAGTATATGAGAAGCATTTCTATGATTCGCTGCTGCTGGCGGCCCACGTCAACATGGAGGATGTCGTCACGATGGCCGATATCGGCTCGGGGGCAGGGTTCCCGGGCATTCCGCTTCATATTCTGTTCCCGCATGTCCAACTGACGATTGTGGACTCGCTGAACAAGCGGATTCAGTTCTTGAATCATCTGGTGCAAGAGCTGGGCCTGACCGGGGTGGAATGCCTTCATGGCCGGGCGGAGGAGGCGGCGCGCAAGCCGCAATACCGGGATCGGTTCGATCTCGTCACGGCTCGCGCCGTCGCCCGCCTCAATGTGCTGAACGAATTCTGCCTTCCGTTCGTGAAGACGGGCGGCCTGTTCGCGGCGATGAAGGGGACGAATCCGGCCGAGGAGATCGTCGAGGCGGGGAAGAGCCTGCAGGTGCTGCAAGGCTCCTTCCTGGGGGATCACAAGCTCACCCTGCCGGTGGAGCAATCGGAACGCCATATCATTTTGATTGCCAAAAAAGGACCGACGCCAAAAGCATACCCGCGCAAGCCGGGCATGCCGTTGAAGGCGCCGATACAATAAAGGAAAGGAACCGGTGTTTGTGCTGGCTCATCAGACTGTCGACAAAGTCCTGTCGACAGTCTTTTTCTTATGATAGGCGGGGCGGGGGAAGGCAGGACAGGTTAGGGCAAGCTGGTCCCTGCGTGAAGCTAGATGGTCTACGCATGGAGCAAGATGGTACGCGCATGAAAATGCTGCACAGGCGCAGCATTTTTTGCCTCAAGAGGCTAACTTCCGAGAAAATCCTGCAAAACTGCATCATTTCGCCATTTTGAACGCTATCTGCGCCTTACCGTAGGGTAATTGCTGTAGTTTTGCAGCAATTCTATTTTCGCATACTCGTGCCAATGAAATTGCTGCATTCTTGCAGGATTGGTGGAGCAGATGACTAGAATGACGGGAGATACTGCAGCATTAGGGGAGTGGATGACTGGAGGTGCGGATGATACTGCAGCTTTGGTGGAGTGAATGACCGGGGTGCGGATGATACTGCGGCTTTAGTGGAAATGAATGACCGGGTACGGGAGATTACTGCAGCTTTAGTGAAGCAGATGAAAAAGCCATCGGCAACGGACGACTCTGCTGCGGCTCCCGTTGGATCCGTACCGCAGAATATTGGAGGAGTTCAGGGGAGCTCTCCGAATCCGGATTATTTGGAGAACATGCTTGCGCAGGAGATGAGGCTGCTGGCCAGGCAAGGCCTGTTCGACGACGAAGGGGTTCTTACGGAAAGGAGGCCGACCGCCTATCATCGGGAAGTGACGATTTGCGGCTAATCTCGCCAAAACCATCGGTGTTACTCTGAGGAGCCGGCATTTGGGCAGGCTCTTTTTTAATGTTTACCTTTTAAGATATACTTCCCTGGAGACAAAATTCCACTTCGTCTTTAATCCCTGCTTGTTCGTATAATTTTTGAGGTATAGTCACTTGGCGTTTCTGAGAGACACGTGCACATTCCATACGCTACACCGCCTCGTATTGCCATAGTTTACCCCTCCTCTTCTTTATTTATGGATACTTTCCAAATTAGTTGACCTTGGGTTAAATCTTCGTTAAATAAGTCGTCAGTAAAAATCGGTGAAATTGTCGTTATGGAGATTTCATTTACAAAAAAATCATGAAATGATAATATGTAGCTACGAATAATACCATTATAAGGAAGGTGAGGACGTGAGTTCCGTCAGTCTGGAGTTCTCAACCTTGGGGGAACTGATTCAACGCTACCGACAAGAGCGGGGAATGACGCAGGCTCATTTGGCCGAATTGTCAGGAGTGAGCAGCGGGAGTATTTCCAAGATCGAGAATGGAGAAATTCGGCGGCCCGACTTTAAAACCATCCAGCCGATTATATCGGTTTTGGAGATTCCCCTCGATGAAGTGCTGGATCCATTCATGTTAACAAATCCCCGCTCCGACACGTTATGTAAACTGCTTTATGACTCTTTTTCACTCCAAAATGCCTCCCTAAGCACAAAGATCGCTTCATACTTGTTAGAATCCGAAGATGAAAATAGCGAAGCAATCGCAGCCAAATTATTGCTCGATATACAGCAACTTGTGGACAATACCGAAATAAAATTGGCTTTGTTGAATACATTGATTGCATATGCCAGAAGCCATGGAATGCAGTCCTTTGTTGCGCGCGGGGCGCTTCAGAAGTATTTAGTGGAACGTGATGATTTCAGTAAGCTGGAAGAAACATTTCAATCGGGAAAGTACATTTTGTATTATACGGAATTCTTGACTACCGATGAGCGAATCACTCTGTACTATAAGTTGGGCGTTCATGCCTACAACTTACGTAACTTCAATGAATGTATTGAGCTGTGCAAGCGGGCTATTATTGAGGATGAATCGGAGAGCAGCTTTAAGGCTTACTCAACATTGTTGATTTGTTCTTCTTATTTCCACCAGGAAAAGTTCGAGTTATCAGAAAAATACTTGAAAACATTCAGCTTTCAACTTTCCTTTTGTTAAAGAGAATGTTGATTTTATGACAGCAAAACTTAATCAGCGCAAGGGAAAAACAGATTTAGCAATTACTCAATTACTCAATTACAGGAATGCCTGAAAACGTCTTTCTATAAAATTAATGCCGTTAACACACTTATTGAGCTATATCTTTCTTCCGACGATGTAAGCCCTGTAGAAATATTAATCTATCACGAACCGGAGTTTCTCCCTAAGGATTTAAGTAACCCTATATCAAAGGCAGGATATGCTCACTACTTCCTTAATAAAGGAAAATACATGATCATGATCGGGAAAAGCTATGAAGCTCTGAGTTGCTTTATAAAGAGTGCGATCATCTTTTCAAAAATTAGTATGCCTAAACATAACTATGAATGCTTGGAATTCATTTTTAAAATATCAAAAGATAATCATAGCTCCCAAATGGAAGATAACATAAAGAAACTCTTTGCCGAATTAAAAAATGAGGAGGGTACAGCACGAAAAAATAAATAACAAATCTGGTAACTATTGTTATAACCGCTTATCTTTTAATGGCACCTTCATTACCAAATGGTTATAAGCTCAATAATCAGAGTATCATTACAACTATTAGTGGCGCTGGTAGTGGTGACGTTCATTTTCCATGGTAATAATAAAACAGGAGGGGTTGGAATGAAAAAAGCAGTCACTAAACTGATTCTGACTGTTATGGCAGCTTTTCTGTTTTTGATGCCTTTATCATTTGGCTACAAACTTAATAAACAGGAAATCACTGCAGCCTCTGTCGGGGGTAACTTTATTGTTCCCTGGTCACACTCAAATGAATACAACGCGTATAAAGAAAAGAATATTTCATTTTACGGTGGTGGTGATGACGTTTACGTTCCATGGTAACAATCCTGATTAACAGTGGAGAGGATATATTGGATTCTGATGAGCCTTAGATACTAAAGGCTCTTTTTTATTTTTCTTTGTTTTACAAATATGTCGACAATAGTCGAAAACTTCCTCGAAATTGCAAAATCTAGTATTTAAGAAGGCTTCTATACAATGACAATTAACAGCATTTGTTGATGACAGCAACCTGCTTTTTATCCTTAGTAAAGTAGAACTAACACCGGGCTGCCATTTTTAGATCAAGGATATGAAGGAGGTACTAGAAATTACAGATCGGTAGGAAAGGTGGTAGAGCCTATTGAGCGTTTTTATTTTGACAGCCCTATAAACGAAATAAGCGATGCTGATGAAGTTTTATTGCTTAAGATTGAAAGAACGCGACATATGCTGAAACAAGCCGTTCAAAGCGGAAAGAAGTTTACAGATTACGATGTAGTGCAACTTAGTCAGAAACTTGATGAGTACCTCTTGGAAATTCAGAAGAAGAGGCTGATTAGGAGAGAAATTAGAAAAATTATTGGGGAGGAATATAAGGATGAAATTTTTTAAAGTTATTGTTTTGATATTACTGTTAAACACTTTTATCTGTTCTCTCGCATATGCTTCCAGTTCCTCTTACTCATATAATGGGTATAAATGGGGGAAGGTTTCGAATTTAAATGTGTGTATGGATCCATCTACAAAAAATAAAACACGGTCAGGTGACACATACAGATCAATATCGAGTGATGCTTTCTATCAATGGACAGCTGGTGTAAATCATAAAATTATGTTCACTGATACTAGTAGTTCTTGTCAAATTTACGTACAATCATACGATTATGGAAATGTAGACTGGAATGGTCAGGCAACATATGTTCCAACTGTACCGGGAGGGTCAACATTTGCGAATGTTTCAATACAGTTAAACCGGACATACATGGATAATTATAGTTTTGAATATAACCGTGGTATTACAGCACATGAAATTGGACACGGTTTGGGGCTATCCCATGTTGAAGATCCATCCCAAGTAATGTGTACAGCTTTAAAAGGTAGAACAGCTACCAAACCAAATAATGGAGATATTACTGGAGTAATGAGATTGTACAAATTATAAATTTAGTTCAAGGATTACTTTTCATTTTTTACAACAAAAAATAAATTAGGAGGGCTAATATGAATATTCTCAAGAATCGTTTTATTTTATTCTTTACTGGTTTATTATTTATTTTTTTACTAGCCTTTTCAATTGGACAAGGTATAAATGCTTCATCCTTAAAAGAAATAAAACTCTCTGGTGATGTTGTTCATCAATATGAATCTATTAATGAATTATTTTCCAAATCCGAGGTTGTTGCAGAAGTAGAGGTTGATGCTGTAAAAAGTACCTTGTATGGTGGCGTTGTTTTTTCATTAGCCAAGGCGAATGTGAAGAATGTCCAAAAAGGATTAATTCCAAATAACAATTTGACCATATTAGAAACGGGCGGTATTTATAATAACCAACGCTATATCTTTGAAGAAAATCCTTCATTTGTTAACGGGGAAAGAGCAATAGTCTTTTTAAAAAAATATAAAGGACCTATTGATAATGATGCATATGTAATTTTAGGAGCTTATCAAGGTAAATTTAAATTGCAAGGCAGCAAAGTAATTCCCCCAGTTAATGCAAGCCCAAAATTAATGAGTGTCAATAACTTGTCGGAATTAAAATAAACTGATTTTTCAAAGTGTGATGAGATTTCATCACACTTTTTTTGCAACAAATGGATAAGATGTATCGTCTTACAATTAGGAGGGATGTCAATTATGCGTTATTTTTTTTGTTTCGTCATTATGATGTCCATAATCATAACGGGATGCACTCCTGAAGAGAAGCTTCCCAGTTCAAGTGGTGATTGGCGAATCAGTTCCGTTACCTTGAACGGATACTTGTATCGGATAACCGAAGAGATGGTAATGGACATCGATCACAAAGTTGGTACGATTGAAAAGTACAGTGATGAGGAGTCGTTTCTGAGATCCATAGAGGATACATTTTCTAACACATACCCAGTTGGCACCAATCTATATTCGATAAAGGGCATTCCCGTGATGGAAGCGATAGCGGCGGAAGTAAAAAACAACATCTATCATAAGTTAATTTGTGAGGGAAAGGTTTATGGGAATGGGTCAGGAGAATTAAAATAATCCCGTGATGAAATTTTGCAGCAATAACCCCAACGAGCATTCATGAAAAACCTCGAAGTAATTTAGGAAAAAGTATGAAGTGTTTCCAACTAGGTTTAAATTTGCTTCCTCGCTATACCCAATGGCTTAAAGTCCCAATAATGGAAAAATAGTAAATACTGCTCATGTTAATAGGAGCGGATATAAATGTGGACCTAATTAGGGCTTGCTGAACATATTGCCTTTTAGGCCACAGAGGCTGACGGCACAGATTCAGCAGCAGTCTGAAAATCGGCAAAAAGAGAACGCGCAGCTTGCGTTCGAGATTCATAACAAGCAGTTGCAGAGCAATGACCGTTTCGCTTGTCTCTCGAAGGCGTGCTCGAATACGCCCCAGTCCGTAGGAGCGTTTGCCTTCTCCGAATTTTCCTTCGATCGCGTTACGCGTTGAAGCATCCTGTCTGGCCTGGTTCCGATCGGGTTCCGCTTCTTTCTTCGGACGTCCTAAGTTTGGACCACTCAGACGGATGCCGTGCTCCTTACAATAGCGAAGGTTCTCCCGGTTTCGGTAGATTTGGTCGGCTAGAATGGCTTCCGGATAACATCCATATCGCTGGACGAACGACTCCACGGAAGCTTTCAGTGTCATGCTTTCGTTGAAGTTATCCCAGGACAGCTTCTCCATTCGAGCGTAACCGTCCACCAGACTGATCGCCAGCTTTGCCCCAAACTCGACGGGAGCATTCACTTTCCCGCGGACAATCGGCCGTACATGCGGTTGGGAAAGACTGACGATTCGATCTTCCACCGAGTGTGTCCGTTTGTCGTACATCTCTTGCTGTTGACGATACAGCTCGGAAATGACGAGCAATTGCCGATACTGCTGCGAACCCAGTTGATTCAAGCTGCTTTTCGCTGCCAGCATTTCGATGATGCCAAGATTACGCGAAACATAACGAAGCTGTTTGCCAACCGCTTTCCGGATGGATTTGGCACCCGTTCGCCGTTTCTTGGCGATCTCGAGGTAGCATTTGCGGGCGGTTTGACGATACGTTCTCGGTTTCTTGGCCTTCCCGACGAAAGGCTCGTGCAGAACATCGATGATCGCTTCGAGTTTTTCCCGCGCCTCGTTCAATAATTTCAAATCGGTCGGATACGAGATGTCGGCCGGTGCGCAGGTCGCGTCGAGCATCAAGGTGCCTTTGTTGCATGGTTTCTCTTTGCTTTTGCCGTCTTCATTAACGGATGTTCCATCAGAGCCATGGCCGCTGCCTGGAGGATCTTGAGGATCGCTCTTGTTTTGTTCCTGCTTCTTTCGCTCTGCGTCCTCTTCCAAAATCCAATCGTTGATTCGTTCAATGACATCCGCACCCAATCGCTTGCGGAAATGGGTCAACAGCGAGTGATGGAACGGAGGCTTATCTTGGAACGCCGGCAGCCCAAGGAAGTACTGGTAGTACGGATTTTCGGTGATCTGCTGGACCGTCTCTCGATCATCGAGCTGCATACGTTCCTGAATGTACAGCGCTCCCAAAGCCATACGAACAGACAAGGGGATCTGGCCGCGCATTGATTTCTTGAACGACTTCGCGTAGAATTCTTCTGCCCGCCACCACGGGATGATAGCGGCCAGTTGAACCCAACGGTTCTCCTTATTTAATTTACCGCCAAACGGCAAGTAGAAATCTTCGAACAACTGAAGCTGGCTTTCGGTTCTACGATACATGTTGGTTCACTCCACGTGCACGATTTTTTGCAAGAAATTCGCATTTTCCTTGCATTTTATTTCGAGTTAGAGTCCAGAAATCCTTGTAAAACCTTTGAAAAATGATTGTTCAGCAAGCCCTAATTATATTGCATATCAGAATTTTTTAGAAAAGGGTGTTCATTTTGAAAAATAAAAATTTATCTAAAGAAGCCATCCAAGCGTTAAAAGCAAAATTAGAGGAAAACGGAGGATCTATTGAAATGCAGCGAGGGAGTGGAGATGTGTCCAGAGTAACCTGTACCTTCAATCCACCTGCAACGGTTAATGAACTCAATGATTTTGTGAGGAAAACCAAATTTATACTACCGGAGGACTACATTAACTTTTTAAAAATATGTAATGGTTGCAGATTATTTGATGATATCGAATATGGAGGAGAGTCCGAACTCTATAGTTTAGAAGAAATATTACTATACACTTATGAAGATCCGTTTTATGGAAGATTTAAAATTGCTTATATTTATCAAGATAATATTGTGATTGATTTTAGGAGGTATATGGAAGGAGATAAAAATTATTTAATGGTGAAAGATCATTTATCAGGTTTTGACGAGTGCATTGCTCTTGGAATGAGTTTTGGGCTTTGGCTTGATAAATTTATCAAGAGTCGGGGAGAAAAATTCTGGAATTGTCCTTAGATTATAATTTAATCTATTAAAGAGAACCTTATACATTGACCTTTACCGTTAACGGTGTCCGCTATCTTGATGAGGAAAGTTTTAACGAGCTGAAAAAAAGTGATTTGGTAGCTGATGCTTACCGGATTATTGCGCTGGACGACTCTTCTTATCGCTTTGTACTGGAGTTCCGTAAACCGATGAAATATGAGATGCAGGAATATTCCGATCCGGCGCACTGACGCTGTCCGAAGATAAAAAGGCAGGAGAGAAGATGAGCTACTCGGTGAGAACCGAAACCTACAGCGGTATAGATTGTGCCAGACTGGAAGAAAGTCTGTACTACGGAGAGAACGAGACAGGCATACGCGTGCTGAAGGAGAAAGGAGATCAATTTTACATCGAGCTTGGCTCCTTGGCGGATGAAACGGAAGCGAACCATCTTGCAGCAATAATGAATGATAAATACGGACGAAGTTCCAGAAGGATTTCGGATTTAAAGTATTTGTTGAAAAACGATAAATGCGGAAGCGATTCTCAGTGGTGTCTGTGCTGGGATCGCTTTTTTCCTCCTGGAGCCTCTCAAATCGGTAAGCAATTCCTCCTAGTTGATGGGCCAACTGTTTTTGTTGGAATTCCATTAGTTACGATTCCGTTCAGTTCCGAGAATATCTATGAAACGCAGGAACATCATGGTATCATGTAAAGTAGAGCAGAAATGGCTGCCAATGGAATTGGTGATTTGTTCCACGTGGAACAAATTTTTTGTTCAGGTTCTCTCCTTGCAGGAAATAGGTGCCTGCTTGGAGAATAGATAGGATAGAGGATAGCTGTATCCAATGCATTAGCATGGATATAGCACGGGTAGGCTTTTCATGTAGGTATGGATTACGGATTATACAATCCGATGGAGCAGAGCAACTGCCGCTTCTTCAAGTGTCTGGCATTATTTTGAAGTTAGGTGGTATTATCGGATATGAAAGAACAACTGTCTCGGTTATTCGGTTTTGCAGAGCGGGAAGCGCTGGATGAGGTCAAACAGCTTCCGGTGAACGAGATTGTCACCAGTCCTTATCAGCCGCGCACCATTTTTGATGATGAACGAATTGATGAATTGTGTCAGACGATTAAGACCCATGGTGTTATACAGCCGATCGTGGTTCGGCAGCGCAACGGCAAGTATGAGATTATTGCCGGGGAACGGCGTTGGCGAGCCGTGAAAAAGCTGGGCATGGACACCATCCCGGGGATCATTCGAGAAATTAATGATTCTCAAGCGGCGTCTATTGCTCTCATTGAGAATTTGCAGCGTGAAGGGTTGACCGCGATTGAGGAAGCGGTTGCTTATCAGAAGCTGATCGATCTCCATGATCTGACACAAGAAAGCTTGGCGCAGCGATTAGGCAAAAGCCAATCGACGATAGCCAACAAGATTCGGTTGCTTCAACTTCCCCAAGCAGTCAAGACAGCTCTGATGGAACGCAAGCTGACGGAACGTCATGCCCGGGCACTGTTGAGTGTCGATTCGGAAGAATGGCAGCTCAAGCTATTGAATGAGATAATTACGAAAGAATTGAATGTAAAGCAGACGGAAGCGAGAGTCGCTTTCTATAAAGAAGTCAATAAGGCCAAAAAGACGAAACGCATTTCGTTCACGAAAGATGTGCGCTTGGCCTTGAACACGATTCGCCAGTCGATTGATATGGTATCCGGATCCGGCCTGAAGATTAAAACGGATGAAACGGATTACGAGGATCATTACGAAATTGTGATTAAAATTCCAAAACGATAAAATGACGTCTTGAAGTCCAATAATGTGCTGCATGTCTACCGTTGCTTAGGATCGGATGAAGACGTTGGTGTTGTTCTGATGGCGGAACGTTAGGGCGGCAGCCAAGACGCCGCTCTTTTTATTGCATAGGAAAGCAATTGCAGTCTCGATGCAGCTGGAGTAGGCAGAAAGAATCAACATTGAGGTGAAGAGGAATGGCTAAAGTCATTGCCATTACCAACCAGAAAGGCGGCGTCGGGAAGACCACGACGACGGTGAATTTGGGTGCGGGTTTGGCGTTGCTAGGCAAGCGGGTATTACTGGTAGATATCGATCCGCAGGGCAATACGACAAGCGGAGTAGGGATCAATAAAGCGGATGTAGCCAACTGCATTTATGATGTCATCATTAATGACGTCCATCCCAAAGATGCGATCGTTCCTACGATGGTCGAAGGCTTACATATTATCCCGGCCACGATTCAATTGGCAGGGGCTGAGATTGAGCTGGTGCCGACGATTTCACGGGAAGTCCGGTTGAAGAAGTCACTGCAGCTCGTGGCCCATCTATATGATTATATTTTGATTGATTGTCCGCCGTCCTTAGGGATTTTAACGATTAATTCGCTGACGGCTTCTCATTCCGTCATAATTCCAATTCAATGCGAGTACTATGCCTTGGAAGGATTGAGCCAACTGCTCAATACGGTAAGACTGGTCCAAAAACATCTCAATACATCCCTGCAAATTGAGGGTGTGCTGCTGACGATGCTGGATGCGCGTACGAACCTGGGCATTCAAGTCATCGAAGAAGTGAAAAAATATTTTCAACAAAAGGTGTATCAAACGATCATTCCTCGGAATATCCGTCTGAGCGAAGCGCCGTCGCATGGACAGTCGATTATGACCTATGATCCGAAATCGAAAGGCGCCGAGGTATATTTGGAACTTGCGAAGGAAGTGATTTCATATGAGTAAGCGTTTAGGACGTGGCTTGGATGCGCTCATTCCTTCTTTATCCGTGAACGATGATGATAAGGTTATGGAAGTATCCTTGCAGCAATTGCGTCCGAATCCTTATCAGCCGCGCAAAAACTTCGATGAACAGTCGATTCAGGAGTTGGCCGAGTCGATTAAGCAGCATGGTGTCATTCAGCCGATTATTGTTCGGAGCGTTGTCAAAGGCTACGAAATCATTGCAGGGGAGCGCCGTTACCGGGCTTCGCAATTGCTCGGACTGCCAACGATACCGGCGGTGATTCGCAGCTTTTCCGATCAACAAGTGATGGAAATTGCCCTCATTGAGAACCTGCAGCGGGAAAATCTGAACGCGATCGAGCTTGCCCTTGCTTATCAAGGACTCATGGATCAGTTCTCGCTTACGCAGGAGGAACTGTCTGTAAAGGTAGGCAAATCACGATCGCATATTGCCAATTTCCTGAGATTGCTTCAGCTTCCGGAGGAAGTAAAGGAATATGTTTCACGTGGAACACTGTCGATGGGACATGCACGCGCTATCGTAGGCGTAAAAGATACGACGAAAGTGAAGCAGCTTGCGAAATCGACGATCGATCAAGGGTGGAGCGTCAGACAACTGGAAGAAGCGATACAGCAGCTTCACCAGAAGAACAAACCGGCAGACAAACCGAAGACTGTTCGCCATGACCCATATCTGCATGAAGTAGAGGAGAACCTCCGCGAGCAATTCCGCACCACGGTCCGGATAAAGCAAAATAAAGACAAAGGAAAAATTGAGATTGCGTATTTCAGCAAGCAGGATCTGGAACGATTGCTGGAAATGCTGCAGACCGTTTCTTCCAAATAATTTTTGCAAAAAAGCTGGACACTTGGTTGTCATCCTTAGCCCAAAGGATTAAACTAAGAATGCCAGTTTTTTTCTGTTTTGAGACCCGATTTTCCGGGAAAACTCCGGTCTGAAACGTCCGATTTCCAGGGATTTATTGGGACAGAAAAGGTTACAAAAATGTTCTATTTGTCCATGCCGGGATAAGGTAAAGTTATAGATAGAATGAGGTGGATGAGATGCGCGGAAGAGCGGATGCGCCTTCGATCATTTATATGGATCATGCAGCCACCTCGTGGCCCAAGCCAGCATGCGTCATGAAAGCGATGCAGCGGGCGATGCTGGAAGAAGGAGGAAAACCGGGGAGAGGCGGGCACCGCATGGCCGTGAAGGCAGGCAAGCGCATTCTTCATGCGAGAGTGGCGGTGGCCAAGCTGTTCCAGGTGGCGAATCCGGTAGATATTGCCTGGATGGCCAATACGACGATGGCGTTGAACACTGCTATTCATGGCTACGTCCGGCCAGGGGATCATGTCGTAGCAACGGGTGTCGAGCATAACTCAGTTACTCGTCCGCTGGAGTGGTTGATGCGCCATTATCAGGTTCAGGTCACTTATGTCGAAGCGGATGCGGACGGAACGGTCGATCTGCAGCGGATTCGGCAGGCCATGAAGCCTCATACCCGGCTCGTGATCTGCAATCACAGCTCCAATTTTTTCGGTTCCATCCAACCGGTAGGGGAGATTGCAGCCATTGCGCATGATTATGGCGCGAAGCTGCTTGTGGATGCTGCCCAGTCGGCGGGGCTGCTGCCCATCTCGGTGGCGGCGCTTGGCATTGATATGCTTGCTTTTCCCGGCCACAAAGGTCTGCTTGGGCCACAGGGAACCGGAGGACTATATATTGACCCGGCTCTCGATGTCCATCCTCTCGTACAGGGCGGAACGGGAAGCTATTCCAATGAAGCGGTTCACCCTGCGACACGGCCCGATTGCTATGAAGCGGGGACGCCGAATACAGTCGGTATCGCGGGGTTGGAGGCTGGAGTACGATTTGTGCTCCAGGAGACGGTTGAGGCCAGGTATAAGAAGGAATGGGAACTGGCGCAGAAGCTGATGGAATCAATCGAGCGGCTGCCAGGCCTTCGCGTCCTTGGGCCTGAACTCGGCCAGCCGCGAACGGGGATCGTATCGCTGGTCAGCGAACGTATCGATAGTTCCGTCCTGGCTCATCGTCTCGATCGGGAGTTCGGTATTGCGGCGAGGGCGGGGTACCATTGCACTCCTGCGGCCCACCGGACTGCGGGGACGTTGGAATCGGGCGCGCTGCGCATTAGCGTCGGTTGGAATACGACGGAGGCGGATATCGAACGAGTAACGGAAGCTCTACATTGGTTATGCATCGGATAAGCTAGAGGCAGGAGAGAACAGAAACCTATGATGAATGAATTATGGAATGAATATTTACCGCTGGTCGTACTGTGTACGGCAGGGCTATCTCTTATGTTACTATTATTGGTATGGATTCAGGGCGTGAAGCTTCGCAAGCTGCGGCGGAAATACATGTCCATCATGGGGGAGAGCGGCGTAGAGCAGCTCGATCTGGTGCTGTCCAGCATGCATGATGACATGAGCCGGTTGCGGACCGGAATCGAGCAGCATCAACGGCGCATTCAGCAACTGGAAGGAGCCGCTGCCAGAATGAAATCCCATGTCGGCATTCAGCGCTATAACGCCTTTGCTGAGCATGGGAGCGAACTGAGCTTCTCGGTTGCCTGGATCAACGATGACCAAGACGGCATTGTGTTGACAGGCATTCATGGGCGGGATCATTCCTATGTATACGCGAAGCCTGTGGAGAAAGGCCAATCCACGTATTCCTTATCACCGGAAGAAAAGCAGGCCCTTGAAGCGGCGGCAGCCAGCCGTGGACAAGCCGCCTCGGCGAAGGCAGACAGAGATTAGTTAGCCGGGGTTGTCCCTGCGATCGATTGATGAATCACTTCTCCGATCAGTTCGGCCATGCTCATGACCAGATGAAGCCGAGTATTTTGCAGCACGAAATATTCCATGAAGCCTCCGACGTTGACGATGCCGGTTATGTGCATGTCGCCGACCGGGGGCAATTGTTTGTTCACCCCTGCGCCCGGACGAACAGGACCATGCTGGATCTGAACCGCGCCTACGCTGCTGCTCTGGCCAAGGCAGGCATCAACCGCTAAGATGAAGGTATTCGGGTCTTCCTGCCGCAATTCGTCCAGCTTGTCCTTCAAATTCATGGCATGGACCGGTTGCTGAAGCGTTCCGAAGACGCGGTATTGGGAAGTAGCGCGCTTGACCAGATACGTGCCGACGAGCGGGCCAAGGCAATCCCCGGTGGAACGGTCGGTGCCGATGCAGACCACCGTCAGCGACTGGTAAGGGGCGCGCATGCGCAAATGCTCGCGGCAGGAATGGACCAGCGTCGTCAGCGCTTCCGGCGTGTTATAATCCACTTTGCACGGCGGACAATCTATTGGAGCGGGAGAATTGAAGAGAGAATAACTCACGGCGCAACCTCCGTTTCTACGAAATAGTAGTAACTAGTATATGGATGAAAGAGGAGTTTTATACTCGGATGAAGGAAATCATACTTTTGAGGAAGGAAGCGCCGTCATGAATGGAATAGAAGCGGAAGAATGGCTGCTGGCCTTTGATTCTACCCAGCATGCGCTGCGAATGGAAATGCTGATGGAATACCTCGATCTGGACATTGACACTTGTCCGACGCCGGCGCAGATTACGGCAGGATGCGCGCTGTCCATTCAGTTCCAGCCTGACGATCTGGAGGCGGTCCGGACGCTGATTCGAACCGAGCGGGTCGAGATTCGCGGGATATTCTATAAGCAGGATGATAAATATATTCAATTGATAGAATCGATAGAGGAGTGAGAGGATGCTGCAGGCAGAACCGACAGAGACGAACATGATGGAGCAGAACATCGAACAGACGGTCAGCATTTTTCAGAAATGGCAGCATCAGATGATGGACTGGATCACGGATCCTTCCACATGGGAATGGCTGATTATCAAGTCCATTCGGATCGTGCTCATTATTCTCATCTCCCGGATTGCGATTAAGGTGCTTTTCCGCATGATTGACCGAGCGATAAGCAAGAAGGGAAGTGGCAATCTTGCGCTTAACCCGCGCCGGCTGCTCACGATTGTGAAGATGCTCAAAAATGTTACCTCATTGACACTCAATTTCACGATGATTATGTTCATCTTAATGGAGTTCAACGTCAATCTGGCGCCGCTGCTGGCCGGGGCAGGGGTCGTTACGTTTGCGATCGGTTTCGGCTCGCAGAGCCTGGTGAAGGACGTGATGACCGGTTTTTTCATCATTTTCGAGGATCAGTTCGCCGTAGGGGACGTTGTGAAGGTAGGGCAGTTCCAGGGTACGGTGGAAATGATTGGACTAAGGTCTACTAGGATACGCAGCTGGACAGGGGAGATACATATTATCCCCAATGGAAGCATTACGGACGTAACCAACTACTCGATCAGCAATTCATTAGCGGTAGTGGATGTTGTCATCGCGGCGGATGAAGATGTCGATGAGGCGGTTGTGAGAATGGAGAAGACATTGGCCGCCTTGCCGGAGCGCGAACCGAATGTAATTCGGCAGCCGCAGGTGCTCGGAATTCAGACGATGACCCGCACCGAGACCACGATACGCATCATCGCGGAATGCAAGCCGTTCACCCAGGCGCAGGTGTCCAGACTCATCAATCTGGAGGTTAGAAAAGCGCAGCATCGCAAAGAAGAGGAAGCGGCAGCGATTGAAAATTATGAAGGAAAGGGGCTCTCGACGAATGGAACGTAAGCAATTTCAACTGGGGGATATCGTTCAAATGAAAAAGCCGCATCCATGCGGCACGAATGAAATGGAGATTATCCGTATGGGGATGGATATTCGGATTAAATGCGTAGGCTGCAAGCACAGCGTGCTCATTCCGCGGGCCAAGTTCGAAAAAAGCATGAAAAAAGTGCTTCGTTCGGCAGAGGCAGAGGGCAAAAAAAAAGTGGAGTAAAATATCTTGCATTTTTATAGTTCATGTGTTAAAATGAATTGTGCTGTGGAAAGGTACCCAAGAGGTCCAAGGGGGCTGACTCGAAATCAGCTAGGCGTGTCAAAGCGTGCGTGGGTTCGAATCCCACCCTTTCCGCCACTTTCACTTTTGTTCCACACTTTGGTATGATACCGGAGTTTAATGATTGATACATACGTTAGAGCGTTGGCTGCTTGCAACGACTAACTAAGCGGATACCTCTTACGCGAACTAAGCGTAGGAGGTATTTTGTTTATTGCATCAATATGGTTTACCCTGTCCCCGAAATAGGATATAATGCCATGCAATAGAATGGCTTTATAGCGATTGTTATACGTCTACTTGATTTGGGATCTGTGCGATTCCGTGACTCTGGCCTTCACAGTAACATACACAAATGAAAGGACTCCGCGGGTGCGGTGTCCTTTCCTGGTTGACGGTGCTTGATTAGACTTGCTTTACTTCACTTCTTCATATGGCTTAGGTTCATCTATCATATGGCTGACCATACAAGATTCGTGTTTCAGACTAAAGTGTCTTTGGCACAACCCCTCGCTTCTCTTATGACGTTATCGTAAAGTGTGTGTCGTCACTCGGGTGTTTCGCTGCAATGTTCAACGGAACCCACCTCGCTTCGCACCGTCAGTCGTTATTATGGCTGTTCATGCCGGTTTTATGCGCGGGTAAAATTTGATTTAATGTGTAAGAGCGTGGGATTTCTTTTTCCATTTGCGGTCTTTGTTGGTCGTCTCCGGAAACGTTTCGCCTTTTTTCAAGCGAATCTGCTTCGGATCCTGAATCTCGGTGTGGAAGCTCGCCTCGCCTACCTCCATGTAGATACCGTCGTTGGGCGCTTTGTCTCCCGGCTCGAATTCGGTCTGTTCACCCATCCTTGCCACCTCCTGACATCGGCAGACTTGTCTCTTCCATTGTATTGTTCGCGTCCGGGTACAGGTTCATAAGTGGAGAAATGTAGGAGGGCGCCTGCTCCCATGAGATCTTCCGCTTTGGTGAGGGACTAAACTGCATGAATCGGCCGAGACAGCAAAGGAATGGCTTGCACCATAGCCCTGTTTTTGTTATATTTATTTAGTGCGAGTTTTCTCGCTCCTTGCTCCTGACACACCGATCAGGGGCCTGAAGTCCAAGAGGAGGTGAACGTGAAATGCGCAAATACGAATTGATGTACATCATTCGTCCAGACATCGAGCAAGAAGCTGTCCAAGCTGCAGTCGAAAAATTCCAAGGCGTCATCTCTAACGAAGGCGGGGAAATTACGAAACACGACGTGATGGGCAAACGCCGTCTTGCTTATGAGATCAAGAAGTTCCGCGACGGTATCTACGTTCTCGTGAACTTCACTGCACAACCTGCAGTCGTTGCCGAGTTGGAGCGTCAACTGAAGATCTCCGACGAAGTTATCCGCCATCTCGTAACAACAGACGTGGCTTAATTGCCAACCATCGTATTTCGTAAGGATACGTCGAAGGAGGGGATTACATGTTGAATCGCGTGATCTTGATTGGTCGTCTAACCCGTGACCCTGAATTGCGCTATACGCCATCCGGAGTTGCTGTGACGCAATTTACGTTGGCGGTCGATCGTCCGTTCTCGAACCAGAATGGCGAGCGGGAGGCGGATTTCATTCCCGTGGTCACATGGCGGCAGTTGGCAGAGACTTGCGCCAATTATTTGCGCAAAGGTCGGCTAACGGCCGTGGAAGGCCGAATCCAAGTCCGCAGTTACGACAACAATGAAGGGAAGCGCGTATACGTTACGGAGGTTATCGCCGATAATGTGCGATTCCTGGAGTCCAACCGCGACAGCGGAGGAAGACGTGACGATATGGGCGGAGGTTATGGCGGCGGACAGCCGAACAATAACTCGCGGCCATATGGCGGAGGAGGCTCTAGCCAGTCCCGCGGTCCGGCAGCGGATCCATTCTCTGACGACGGCAGACCGATCGATATATCTGATGATGATTTGCCATTTTAATAGGGAAAGGACTGAATGGAATGAGCTTCAAGCAAAATGAAGGCGGCGAACGCCCTGAGCGTCGTTTTGGCGGCCGTAAAGGACGCAACAAGCGCCGTAAAGTATGTTACTTCACTGCGAACAAAATTACGCACATCGATTACAAAGACACGGATCTGTTGAAGAAATTCATCAGCGAGCGCGGTAAAATTCTGCCTCGCCGTGTAACAGGAACAAGCGCAAAGTATCAACGTTTGTTGACTGTAGCGATCAAACGCTCCCGTCAAGTAGCGTTGCTGCCATACACAACCGAGTAATACAAGAGAGCAGCCGGGTCATCAACCCGGCTGTTTTTATGTCTTCATTTACATGTCTATCCGCAAAAAAATCGCAAATTTCCCCTTAAAAATCCATTAATTATCCCCATATTTTCAATATTTACACCAAAAATGTGACCAATCTGTATTTTATTTTTTGGTCAAATACATGTAAAATAAAACTTGTTGTTTTCTGTAATTCGAAAATGTATGGTAAGATCCAATGCAATACCTCATGGCTCCACTCATGCGACAGCCTATAAATTAGAAAAATCGGACCATGAGCAACTAGGGGTAAGCCGAACATGAAGTGAAGGCGGCTTCAACTTCTTGGCTCGACCGGGAAGAGGGAGCCGGGTTGAACCGAGTGTCGATCGGCAGGATGCGCCATTCATCAAGGGCGTGTCCGGGAGCATAATATGCTAAAGGAATGCATCGCGCGGATTGCGTCTTATGGGGAAGACGCGGCGGGAAGAAGCGATGTTTCATTTGTTGATCCAGTTGTGTAATCATCCGGCAAAGGGGTGCGGCCAAAGAACTTGCCCAAGAAAGAACAGCAAAGAGAAAACAGGGCAGCGGGCAGGGCGCTACAAATTCATTAAAAAGGAAGAAGTTGATAGCATGAAAAAATATAAAAAATGGTGGATAGCCTTCCTGGTCATCGCCATCATCGGATTCGGAGGGTTTTTCTTCCGCAAGCAGATCGCCGTCTTGGCGTTCGACATGTTCCTGTCGGGGCATGTGGAGGAAACACTGGAGAATTCGTACAAACCGATTGAAGGTAAAGAGGAAGTTATCCGCAAGGTTACCGAGCCGTTCTCGGTGTTGCTGTTAGGGATTGACGCCCGCGGCAATGAAGTGGGGCGTTCCGACACCATCATTTATTCCGTCGTGCGGCCGGAAGACAATAAAGTTCTGCTGCTGTCGATTCCACGCGATACGTACACCGAAATTATCGGCAAAGGGTTCGAAACGAAACTGAACCATGCTTATGCATACGGGCAAGCGAAAATGAGCATGGAGTCGGTGGAGAACCTTCTGAAGCATAAAGTCGATCATTACGCGACCATTAACTTTCAGGGCTTGAAGGATGTCGTCGACGCGCTGGATGGGGTAGAGCTCCCGATCAAGGAAGACATTGTGAACAAGGATCCGAACCACGAGAAATTCCGGATCGAGGCGAACAAGCCAATTTACAATGGGCAGGAAGCATTATACTACGTCCGCTATCGCGAGGATTCCGACATGAACCGGACGATGCGGCACCGCACCTTCTTGAACGCCATCATGCACCGGGCAATCGAAATGGACAAAATCGGGCGAATTCCTGAACTTATTCAAATTATGGGTGATAATTTCTCGACCGATATTCGTCCTAAATTCATGATTGACCTGGCGAAGACGATGTTCACGCAGTCGGATACGCCGCAAATCAGCAGCTACATGCTGCATGGCGACGGCAAGATGATGAGCAATGTATGGTATTATATGGTTGATGAAGAAGATATGGATTATGTGCAGAAGCTGCTTGATAATTGGCTGGATCCGAACACGAAGAAGGCCGATCTGATGGAGCCGCGCGAAGTGAAGGAAGATTAAAACGGATAGGAGTCAGTCGTGATTGCGGCTGACTCTTTGTTTTTGATAAGGGAAATGTGTTAATTTAATCTTAGGGAGAAAAATGGCCCCTGCTTGACATGAGGAGGAGACCACGCGGATGAATATTGCTTTTTTCTTGACACCAAAACATGAAGTCGTATGTTTGACGGTGAGCGCCACCTTGCGTCAAACCTTGGAAAAAATGGAGCATCATCGTTATACGGCCGTGCCAATATTGAATGACGAAGGGGAATTCGTCGGGACGGTTACCGAGGGAGACCTGCTGTGGCATATGAAAAATTCGAATGGGAGCATCACCTTCGAGAACGCATCGCGCTTTTTGCTCAAGGATGTGCCCTTGAATGTCCGTCATAAAACCGTGCGCATCGATTCGAATATGGAGGATCTGATCAACTTGGCCAAGGTGCAGAACTTCGTTCCGGTCGTGGACGATATGAACCGCTTCATCGGCATTGTCCGGCGCAGTCAAATTATTGAATATTGCGAGCAGTTCACGTCGAAAGCCATGAATATCAACTAAATATGGTATAATCAAGAATGACGGTTTTATTGGGGACAGGGAAAAAATAAGGAAGTTAGCCCCGGTTCTTGCGTAACGAACGGAATAGAACCAAGAGGGAAGAAGAGCTTCTCAAGAGGTGAATAGGTTGAAATATCGCTGGTCATCGTTAGCATGGGCGGTTGCGGCGCTCGTATTGTTATTATCCATCCTACAACCGATTCAGGTGTTGACGATGAGTGTTATGGCGGTGCCGTTTGTCATGCTCTACGCAACACAATCCCTGCGCGGATTTATTCTGCATGGGGCGGCATTGTTATTGCTTGTGTATGTTCTGCTCGGCAGCTTAGGGATGGTAGGCGTGCTGACGGGTGTATATTTTATGATTCCGGGAATCGTATTCGGTCATATGTTCAAGCAGAAGCGGCCGGCCTTGAACGTATATGTAGCGGGAACGGCCACATTCCTCGTGGAATCCCTGCTGCTGTTGGCGTTCGCCAAGCTGGCATTCGACTTCAACGTGTATCATTACATTATGACGCTGATGAACGAGAGCATGGCAGGATTGCAGCAGACGACGCTGTTCCCGGCGGATCTGACCCAGGAGATGAAGGAGCAATTCGTCATCCTGCTCAGCCAGATGATCCCGTTCATGCTGATTATCGGCGCGCTCTATATGGGCACCATTACGTATGCCATTAGCCGGGCGCTGCTCACTGCCCAGGGGATCGCGGTCCAGAAGCTGAAGCCGGTGCGGCAATGGATGCTGCCGCGGGCCTTAATCTGGTATTACTTAATTACGATCATCCTCGATCTGATCGTGCAGAAGTCGTCAGGAAGCTTCCTGACCCTGATCTTGATCAACCTGGTGCCGCTGCTTCAACTCGCCTTCATGGTGCAGGGCATCGGCTTCCTGTTCTTCCTGGCGCATTCGCGTAAATGGAACAGGGCTATTCCGGTCGTTATCACCATTGCAGTCATCTTTGTGCCATTGCTCCATGGCATTTTGCGAATTATCGGAATCGTGGATCTGGCCTTTCCGCTGCGGCAGGCCATGTCCAAGCCAAAAGCGTAGGGTGAGAAGCTATGCCTAAAATGTTGTTCCAACGCTGGTATTTCAAGCATATCATCTGGATGTTCGTGCTGCTCGTCGTGGTCACGGGCGTCCTCGCTTATTACAACTGGATGGTCGGCTTACTTGCCTTCGCCGGCATCGCCGCATTGGCTGTGGCTTCGCTGGCGGCGGAACGCAAATTCCGGCAAGAGACCGAATTGTATCTGACCACGCTGGGGCTCCGCGTCAAGCGGGCCGGAGAGAGCGCCATCGTCGATCTTCCCTACGGCATTCTCCTCTATAGCGAGAACCGGACTATCGAATGGCATAATCCTTATGTCGCGCAGCTTGTGGAGCAGGACGGCCTGGTCGGCGATGAACTGGGAGAGGTCTTCCCTCAGCTTCAGACCGGCAAGGATTTGGAGCACTCCCAGGAGCTGTTCATCGGCGGTCGCATCGTCCATGCGGATATTGTGCCGGGGGAGCGCGTCGTCTACTTCACGGACATTACCGACATCTGGACCCTGCGCAAGCGGTACGAGGAAGAGCGCATCGCGGTAGGAACGGTCATTATGGACAATCTGGAAGAGTCGACCCAGGGGATGGAGGACCAGCAGCGGACCGGGCTCATCGCGCGGGTCGCCGGCCAGATTACGGAATGGGCGGCAGAGAATGGGATTCTGATTCGCCGGCTCTCTTCGGAGCGGTACTTCCTCGTTATGGATGTTCAGACATTGAAGGCGCTGGAACAGACGCGGTTCGTGATTCTGGATGAAGTGAGAGAGGTGCTGTTCGGCAATAAGCTCCCGGTTACGCTTAGCATGGGGATTGCGGCCGGAGCGGACAGCATTGCCGAGCTCGGCCGGATGGCTCAGTCGAGCCTGGATATCGCTTTAGGCCGGGGCGGGGATCAGGTCGCTGTCCGCATGGGCCAGCGGCTGTCTTTCTATGGAGGCAAGTCGAACGCGGTCGAGAAGCGGACGCGGGTGCGTGCTCGCGTCATCGCGCATGCGCTGCGCGACTTCATCCAGCAGAGCGACGCGGTGTTCATTATGGGGCATAAAGTGCCGGATACGGATGCGATCGGTTCGGCGATCGGCGTGCTGCATGCGTGCCGGATGCTCGAAGTCGAGGCGTATATCGTGCTGGAGGACAGCAATCCGTCCATCGATCGGATGGTGGACCAGCTGCGGAAGGACGAGATTCTATGGTCCCGGTTCATTACCCGCGGCGAAGCGGTCGAGATGATTACCGAGGCCAGCCTCGTCGTCGTGGTCGATACCCACAAAGCTTCCTTGGTGGAGGAGCCGAAGCTGCTTCGCTCGGAACGGATCGTCGTCATCGATCATCATCGGCGCGGCGAGGAATTCATCAACGACGCGGTGCTTGTCTATCTGGAGCCGTATGCGTCGTCCACGGCCGAGCTTGTCACGGAGCTGCTGCAATATATCCAGAATCGGATTAACTTGAGCATGCTGGAAGCGACCGCGCTGCTGGCGGGCATCACGGTGGACACGAAGCATTTCACGCTCCGGACCGGGTCGCGCACCTTCGATGCGGCTAGCTTCCTCCGCCGCCAAGGCGCCGATCCGCTGCTTGTGCAGCGCGTATTGAAGCAGGATCTCGATGAATATATCGAGAAGGCCGAGATTATCCGGCGCGCGGAAATGCTGTATGGGCATATCGCTCTCGCGGTAACGGAGCCGGGACGCAAATATTCACAGTTGCTCATCGCCCAGGCAGCTGATACGCTGTTGAATATGACCGATGTGCTGGCATCGTTCGTAATTAGCGAACGTCCGGACGGACTCATCGGGATTAGCGCGCGATCGCTCGGGCAGATGAATGTCCAGGTCGTGATGGAGCGGCTGGGCGGAGGAGGCCATCTGACCAATGCGGCCGTGCAGTTGGCGTGTCCGCTCGAGGAAGCGGAGGCCAAGCTGAGACGCGTGCTCGAAGAAATTGATGCGGAAGAGGGGTTGTTCGAATGAAAGTCATTTTGTTGCAGGATGTTAAAGGACAAGGCAAGAAGGGGCAAATCAAGGAAGTCTCCGAAGGATATGCGCAGAACTTCCTGTTCAAGCAGGGACTTGCGCGTCCGGCGACGGAAGGCAATCTGAAGACCCTGGAACAGCAGAATAAATCGGAACAAAAACGCAAGGAGCAAGAGAAGCTCGATGCGGAGAAGCTCGCTGCGACCTTGAATGAGACGACGGTGCCGCTGAAGGCGAAGGCCGGAGAAGGCGGGCGCCTGTTCGGGGCGATTACGACGAAGCAGATCGCGGAAGCGCTCAGCAAAATGAAGCTCAAAATCGATAAGCGTAAGATCGAACTGGACGAACCGATTCGTTCACTCGGCTATACGAATGTAACCATAAAGCTGCACCCGGATGTAAAGGCGACAGTGAAGGTTCACGTCACGGAGGAATAAGATGAACGACTTGTTCGTTGATCGAATTCCGCCGCAAAATCTGGAGGCGGAACAAGCGGTACTCGGCGCGATTCTGTTGCAATCCGAAGCCCTGATTACGGCAATGGAACGGATCCAGCCGGAGGACTTCTACGATCCGGCTCACCAAATGATCTACGAGGCGATGATTGAACTCGGCGAGGAGAATCAGCCTGTCGATCTCGTTACGCTGACCGCCAAGCTGCAGGCGAAGCAGCAGCTGGAGGATGTCGGCCGCATCTCGTATCTGACGAAGCTGGCCAACGCGGTGCCGACGGCGGCCAATGTCGATTACTATGCGCAGATCATCGAAGAGAAGTCGATGATGCGCCGCCTTATTCGGACCGCGACCCAGATCGTGAGCGAAGGCTATTCCGGCGGCGATGACGTCTCCGGCCTGCTGAGCGATGCGGAGCGGCGGATTCTGGAGATATCGAATCGCCGTTCGTCCAGCGGCTTCATCGCCATCAAGGATGTGCTAATGGATGTCTATGAGCGGGTCGAATTCCTGAGCCAGCATCAGGGCGGGACGACGGGGATTCCGTCGGGATTCCCCGATCTGGATAAGATGACGTCCGGCTTCCAGCGAAGCGACCTCATTATTGTGGCGGCCCGGCCTTCCGTAGGGAAGACCGCGTTCGCGCTCAATATTGCCCAGAATGTCGGCGTGCGGGCGAAGGAGACGGTGGCGATCTTTAGTCTCGAGATGTCCGCCGCACAGCTCGTTCAGCGGATGATCTGCGCGGAATCGAACGTGGATGCCGGACGCCTGCGTACAGGACAACTGGAGGACGACGATTGGGAGAAGCTGACGATGTCGATTGCGGCGCTGTCCGAGGCCGAAGTCTATATCGATGACACGCCGGGCGTAACGGTTGCCGATATCCGGGCGAAATGCCGGCGCCTGAAAAAAGAGCGCGGGCTGGGCATGATTCTGATTGACTACTTGCAGCTTATTCACGGGCGCGGCAAGCCGGGAGAGAACCGGCAGCAGGAAGTATCCGAGATCTCCCGGACGCTGAAGCAGATTGCCAGGGAGCTGGAAGTGCCTGTCATCGCCCTCTCGCAGCTGAGCCGGGGCGTGGAGCAGCGTCAGGATAAGCGTCCGATGATGTCCGACTTGCGGGAATCCGGTTCGATCGAGCAGGATGCCGATATCGTCGCGTTCCTGTACCGCGATGACTATTACAATCAGGATACCGAGAAGAAGAACATCATCGAGATCATTATCGCCAAGCAGCGGAATGGCCCGGTCGGAACCGTCGAGCTCGTCTTCCTCAAAAATTTCAATAAATTTGTAAGCTACGAACGCAATCATCAGGAAATGCCTGCAGGATAGACATTTAATGGGATTCATAACGTGCGAGCGTTACTTTTCCGAACATTGATATATGGGCGGTACGTAACGTTCGCTTTTTTATTGACTTCGTCTTCCAACGCTGATACACTTAAAATGCTGCCTTCCGAAGAATGCAGCGAATATTGGTGTGTGAACACCCGACGGGGGTATGAAAATGTCTACAGTAGTCGTCGTAGGAACCCAATGGGGTGACGAGGGAAAAGGGAAAATCACCGATTTCCTCGCCGAAAGCGCAGATGTAGTGGCGCGATATCAAGGCGGTAACAATGCGGGGCACACGATCCTAATCAATAATAAAAAGTATAAGCTGAGCCTGATACCATCCGGCATCTTCTACAAGGACAAAATCTGTGTCATCGGAAACGGCATGGTGGTCAATCCAAAGGCGTTAATCGAAGAAATTGGATATATTCATGAAAATGGCTTCTCGACCGACAATCTCCGCATCAGCGATCGGGCGCATGTCATTATGCCATATCATATGGTGCTGGACGGGTTGGAGGAAGAACGCAAAGGACCGAACAAAATCGGGACGACCCGCAAAGGGATCGGCCCTGCCTATATGGACAAAGCGGCGCGCAACGGCATTCGCATCGTCGACTTGCTCGACAAGGACGTATTCGAAGAGAAATTCCGCCATCTCGCCAAAGAGAAGAACGAATTGATCCGAATGTACGGGGGCGAAGAGTTGGATATTGAAGCGACGCTCAACGAATATCTGCAATATGCGGATGCGATCCGCAAGTATGTCGTCGACACTTCCGTCGTGTTGAACGACGCGATCGATGCCGGCAAGAAGGTGCTGTTCGAAGGGGCGCAAGGCGTCATGCTCGATATCGACCAAGGCACCTATCCGTTCGTTACGTCTTCGAATCCGACGGCAGGCGGCGTCTGCATCGGTTCGGGCGTGGGACCGTCCAAGATCGAAGAGGTTATCGGCGTCGCCAAGGCTTATACGACACGCGTAGGCGACGGTCCGTTCCCGACGGAGCTGAACTGCGAGACGGGAGACTTCATCCGCGAAGCGGGCCATGAGTACGGCACCGTTACCGGCCGCGCGCGCCGCGTCGGCTGGTTCGACAGCGTCGTCGTGCGCCATGCCCGCCGGGTAAGCGGCATTACCGGATTGTCCCTGAACTCGCTGGACGTGCTGACCGGCTTGAAGACGGTCAAAATCTGCACGGCTTACAAATATCGCGATCAGGTGATTGAGCACTATCCGGCGAACTTGAACATGCTCGCGGAATGCGAAGCCATCTACGAGGAAATGCCAGGCTGGACGGAAGACATCTCGCAATGCAAGACAATGGAAGAGCTGCCGGAGACCACCCGCAACTATGTGAAGCGGGTATCCGAGCTGACAGGCATTCCGATCTCGATCTTTTCGGTCGGACGCAATCGCGAGCAGACGAACCAGGTTCGTCCAATCTACCGCTAATACATGAAAACACTTGATGATAATCGGTTGTTCCCGAGAGGAACGGCCGGTTTTTTTTGCGCATATGTGGGCATACTAAGCAGTAACACATTTGCAACTCTATCCGTTCTCTCTTCCATTGCTAGACGGACGGGTAGTTGGCTGGGAGGCATTATTATGCGCATGACGCTACGCATTATCCGCCTGATCGCCATCATCGTGACGGTCAGCGTATTATCCGGCTTTATTACGATAGCCACGACAGCGGTCGTCGTCGATCGCTATATTCAATCGGCGTTGAACACGTTCCAGATTCCGATAGAGCGGCCTTCTCTCACGCTCGCGACGATGTGGGGAGAGCTGTTCGGAGGCGGAGGCAAGGGGCAGCCGGACGGCAGCAAGCAGACGCCGCAGAGTCCGCAAGCGCCGGCAGCAGGCAAGAAAGGAACCGATCCGCCGAAGGAGGATCCGGGTGACGGAGCGCTGCCTGTGATGGGCGGAATCTCTTCTGCCGAGGCGGCAGAGAGGGAGCGGGTCGTCATCTCCCCGGACGCGCTGTCCCGCAATAAAGAAGAGATACCGGCATCCGATAAGGAGCAGCTATTCGCCACCTTGATGAAGAAGCTGCCCCAGGAGGAGATGCAGCGGCTGTCTGCCTTGATGGAGGACGGCCTGACGGCGGCGGAGCTGACGGAAGCCGAGCAGATTTTGGCGAAGTATTTGAATGATGAAGAATATGGGCAGATGCTCGAATGGTTGAAGGGCAAGCCAGACAAGGCGGAGGAGCTGAACTCATCATCCGAGGCGAATGGCCAAGCGGATGCCCCGGAAGGAACGCCTTAACTCTTCGCTGGCTTAATGCAAGGCCGGCAGCGTGCCAATCATGAATAAAAAACACGGTTACGGCGCATCTTGCATAGCAGGTGCGCCATAGCCGTGTTTTTTCGTTTAAAATCGAAAATCTCCTTAATTTTGCCCATTTTTTTCGTCAGTTGCATTGTTCTTCCGACCTATGTTACAGTATTAAAGGTGGAAAAAAGATGACAAAACTTTAACCATTTGTCGGGGTCCACAGCATGATGCATAGACAGAATGGATACGGATACAGGGAATCGAGCCTTGCTAGTACGTCGCGTACAGGCTTGCATGGCCACCGTTCGATGTCCCGTTGTAATCGGCGCAGAAGTCTTGATATCAGATGTGAAGCAAAAGGAGACTGACATGGAACGTTACGATAGCGATCACCGGAAGGATGAGAAGAATTCGGTCTCAGGCAGCCGGTGGCAACAATGGAAGACAGCGTGGCGTCGGATGATGCCGGAATCCGCCCAACAGTGGATCGCTGTTCACCGGAAGCAACTTGGTCTGACTCTGGGGGGCGCAGCGCTTATCGCTGCATCGATCTGGGGCGGAACCGCTTATGTTCAAGCGAATACGGTAGCGTATTTTCACGTATATAACAATAATGAATGGGTAGGAACGGTCTCCAGTCTGGACGAGCTGGAGTCGTTCTATGCGAAGAAGCAGCAGGAAGAGCAAGGGAAATATCCGAATGCCCATATCCAGCTCGACACGAAGAATATTCGTACAGAGCCGGATACCGGCTTCAAGGCGAAGCCGACGACGGCAGAGACGATTGCCAAGTTGGACAGTACGCTGAAGCCGTATGCGGCTGGCGTCCAGCTCAAGGTGAACGGCAAGAGCATCGGCATCGTGAAGGATGAAGCGACGGCGGAGAAGATTCTTGCCCAGATTAAGTCGAAGTATTCCGGAAAGGCGGGCAAGGGCACATCGGCCAAGGAGGTTAAGGTGCTGTCCGCGCCGGTCCGTTCCGCGAATGCGACGAAGGCGATGTCCCGGGTGGAGTCGGTCGAGTTCCGCGAGCGGATAAGCCTGGACGAGAGCAATACCGATCCGCAGCAGGTGCTGGAGCCGGAGGAGGCGCTCCGGATGCTGACGACCGGCGTCACCAAGCCGGTCCAGTATACCGTGAAGGAGGGAGATACGCTCTCTTCGATCGCCAAAAAGCAGAATGTGCCGCTGGAAACAATCTACCGCAATAATCCGAACGTCGGGGAAGAAGTGTTGAAGCCGGGACAAAAGTTGGATCTGACCGATGCGAAGCCGATGATAACGGTGAAGACCGTAGAAGCGTATAGCGAATATTTGGTGACGGAGCCGCAGCGGATCATCAAGGAGGATCCGGATATGCGCGCAGGCGAATCGAAGGTCGTGCGCAAGGGCAAGCAGGGTCTGAAGCGGATGTCGTACCGACTGACGAAGGATAACGGCAAGCTGACTCATGAAGAGTGGATTGAGCAAGAGGTGATCGAGCCTTCCGTTCCCGAGATAATTTTGCGCGGGACGAAGGTGGTGCGCGGCGAGGGGACAGGCACCTTCGATTGGCCCGTCAACGGGGCTACGCTGACAAGCGGCTTCGGCAGCCGTTGGGGCCGGACGCATAAAGGCATCGATCTCGTATCGTCCGACCGTTCGATCATGGCAGCGGACGAAGGCGTCGTCATTTTTGCCGGACAGAAGAGCGGCTATGGCAATGCCATCATCGTCGACCATAACAACGGCTACAAGACGCTGTACGGCCATCTTAACTCCATTAACGTCGATGTCGGCGATATTGTCGAGAAGGGACAAGATATCGGCGTGATGGGCAATACGGGCAATTCGACGGGCACGCATCTTCATTTTGAGATTCATGTGAACGATGAGGTCCAGAATCCTTTAAAATACTTATAATTGTTTAAACGATACCGAGGCGGGAGAATCACTCCCGCCTCTTTTTGGTGCATCCATGGCAGAGCCGGAACAAAGGCGTATGGCGAAGAATAATTTATTAAATTTGTCCAATCTGGGGTTGACATTCGGGATGGGCCGGCAAATATGGTAATATAGAGGGGCACGGATCGTATGAACTGATTCTATCGATACATGACAAGTTGGAACGAATCATAACAGGGGACATTTTCAAGATAGAGAGAGGTGTGGCTTCATGCACGGCAAAATTCTCGTGGTGGATGATGAGCAGCCGATAGCGGATATTCTCAAATTCAATCTGGAAAAGGAAGGGTACGAGGTCATCTGCGCCTTCGACGGCGGTACGGCGGTCGAGCTCGCGCTGTCGGAGAAGCCGGACCTGATCCTGCTCGATCTGATGCTGCCGGTGAAGGACGGAATGGATGTGTGCCGGGAGATCAGACAGCATCTTCATATGCCGATCATTATGCTGACGGCGAAGGATACGGAGCTGGACAAGGTGCTCGGGCTGGAGATGGGCGCTGACGATTATGTGACGAAGCCGTTCAGCACGCGCGAGATGCTGGCGCGGGTCAAGGCGCATCTGCGGCGGCAGAACAAGGCGTCCGCTCAAGCGGCGGCCGAAGAGCAGGGCACGGATAACGGCGAGAAGCAAGGCATGCGGCTGCATGAGCTGCTGATTGACACCGATATGTATGTCGTGTACAAGAACAAGGAAATGCTCGATCTGACCCACCGGGAGTACGAGCTGCTTCATTATCTGGTTCGAAATGCAGGCAAGGTCATGACCCGGGAGCATCTGCTGCAGGCGGTATGGGGATATGAGTATTTCGGCGATGTCCGTACGGTAGACGTGACGATTCGCCGACTGCGCGAGAAGATCGAGGATGATCCGAGCAAGCCGGAGTACATCATTACGCGGCGGGGCCTCGGTTATATGATGCGCAACCCGCGTAACGGGGGCTTCTAAATGAAGCGGGGGATCGGCCGGTTTTTTCGCACGATTCAAGCGAAGCTGATCATTATTTACGTCTTGCTCATTCTGATCGCGATGCAACTAATCGGTGTATACTTCGTCAGCTCGATGAAGAATTCGTTGACGCTGAACTTTTCCCGTGATCTGCGCAATACGGCGGGGCTGCTGTCTCTTTATACGGGCCAGACATTGAAGGGCGACGAGACGGTAGACAATCCGAATACGATTAAAGAGATCGATCGGTTCGTTCGCAACTTCATCAATATGAACGGCATGGAGATTCAGGTGCTGGATGCGACGGGCCGGGTGTTGACGACCTCCTCGCAGACGAGCACGGAATATGTCGGACGCAAAAATACGGAGCCGGTCGTGAACCGCGCGCTGCAGGGGATCAGCTATAACGAGGAAGTTGTCATCGACGACAAAAACGTGCGCAAGCAGATTGTGGCGCAGCCCGTCTACTCGAACGGGAAGCTGGTCGGCGCCCTGTATATCGTCGCCTCGATGAAGGAGCTGTACGAGACGATCAACGGAATCAACCGCATCTTCTTCTCCGGGATGGCGATCGCGCTCGGCTTGACGGCGGTGCTGGGCATCATTCTCGCCCATACGATTACGCAGCCGATCAAGGAGATAACGAAGCAGGCGACGAAAGTGGCGGAGGGGAACTTCGGTGGCGAAGTCCCGGTGCTCGGCACGGACGAGATCGGACAGCTCAGCGAGGCATTCAACTATATGACGCGGAGGCTGCAGGAAGCGCTCAATGCGAATGAGGAAGAGAAGGAGAAGCTGGCTTCTATTCTGACCAATATGAGCGACGGCGTTATCGCGACGGACGAAGCGGGACAAGTCATTCTCGTCAACCGCCGGGCTTGCCTTATGCTGGGGATTCGGGAGGCGGATGCCTTGGGCCGGTCGATCGCCGGGCTGCTCAGCATTCCCGCTCCGCAGGTCGAGCAGCTCGTCAGCGGGGAGAACAACGGGATGCTGCTCCCGGCGCGTGCAGACGGCGATGCGGCCCAGCCGGGCGGCGATACGGTGCTGCGGGTCTCGTTCACCCCGATTCACCGCCGCGGCGAAGGCATGACCGGCTCGATTGTCGTCCTGCAGGATGTGACCGAGCAGGAGAAGCTGGAGCAATCGCGCCGCGAATTCGTCGCGAATGTGTCGCATGAGCTGCGCACGCCGCTCACGACGATCAAGAGCTATGCGGAAGCGCTGGAGGACGGCGCCCTGGAGGAGAAGGAGCTGTCCGGGCGCTTCGTCGGCGTCATCCGCAATGAGACGGAACGGATGATCCGGCTCGTGACGGATCTGCTTCATCTGTCGCGGCTTGATTCGAAGCAGGCGATTATGCGCAAGCAGCCGACCGATATTGCCGAGATGCTGGAGGATGTGCTGGACCGCTTCTCCTTCCAGTTCCGCAAGAAACGGATTACGGCCAAGGCCTCGGTCGAGGGAACCAATATTCCGGTCGTCATCGACCGCGATCAGATTGATCAACTGCTCGACAATCTCGTGTCGAATGCATTGAAATATACGCCGGATGGCGGCGAGGTTACCTTGTCCGCCCTCTTCCGGGAAGATAAGCCGAGCGTTGAGGTGAACGTTAGCGACAACGGAATCGGCATTCCGCAAAAGGATTTGGAGCGTATTTTCGAACGCTTCTACCGCGTCGACAAGGCGCGATCGAGAAATATGGGAGGAACCGGTCTGGGGTTGTCCATTGCCCGGGAAATTGTGCGGGCGCATGGCGGGGATATCCGAATCGAGTCGGAATGGAATGAAGGCACGAAGGTGACCTTCACCCTTCCGGTATCGGCCGAAGGGAGTGACCCAAGCGTATGATCGAGCGGCTGAAGACGATATTGCTCACCGTGCTTGTGCTGCTTAGTCTCCTTCAGAGCTTCTTCCTGATGTACAGCATGCCGAATTACAATTTCGAGAAGAAGACGTCCAGCGACTATATCAAAACGGAACCGCTCGGACCGGAGGAACGGCTTGAAAACCTCGTCTTTCCGGAACAGATGATTCTTCATCTGGGAGAAGACAAGCATGCGATGCTGTATCCGGGGACAACGTTCTACAATATAATCATGAAGCGCCTGCAGGGGCGGACGTATGACGGCTTCCAATACCGTCCGGTCTCGTCGGTCGAATGGGAACGGGTTCGAAAACAGAACGAAGGGATCGAGCTGAGATTCAACTCGCCGGTTCCGGCGAAGCTGCTGCAGCGGGTATTCCCGCTTGGGGATGACACCACCTTCCTGGAGGAGACAATCAAGCGGATATGGCTGTATGCTAATCCCGAGTCGAACGAGGTGCGGGTCTTCTTCTTCAATGCGAAGGGAGACGCGGTCTATGAATCGACACGGGCCGATCTTACGGTGCAGGATGTTACGCAGCAGGTCGAATTCGGCCGCACCTGGACGCCGTACCGCATGGTTGGCGGTATGTTCTACATGCCCGAGGAGCCGTTGGAGGCAGTGGAGGTGGAGCTGCCGTACGAGCAGATTACGGTGGAGCAGATGCAGCGCAGCCTCTTCTTCGACCCTACTTTGACGAAAAATATCGTCGCCGGTAACTCTGAAATTTATACCGACGCCAAGCGGGGTCTGGAGATCAATCGGGGAGAGCATTGGATTATCTATTCCGATCCGGCGGTGACGACGGAAGGAAAGCAGGATATCGCGGCGGATGCCACATCGGCGGTCCGCTTCATCAACCAGCATGGCGGGTGGAACGGGAAATACCGCTTCACGCTGCCAGGTCCGAACGAGAGACAGGCCGGATTGTACGGCGGCGCGAATGAACGGGGAGTCGTCATGCGGTTCGAGCAGTATTGGGGCTCATACCCGGTCATCAGCACGCCGGAATTCCATTTCGGCTATATGCAGGTGACGATCCAGCAAGGAACGGTCACCAATTACGAGCGTTCGCTCATTCAGCTGTTCAACCGGTCCGCCGAGAAGGAGATACGGAAGCTTCCGGCCGGAGATGCCTTGCTGAGCAAGCTGAAGGCGCTCGGGCGGCTGAATGAGATCGTCAGCGTCGATCCCGTCTACGTGCCGCATTACAGCAAGGAGACGATTCACTTGGTCCCTACGTGGCAGGTGAAGTTCAATGACGGCTCGACGACGCTGCTGGAATAGGGCGAAGTCCGCTCGATGCGGAACCGGGATCATGAAGCGCAAAGGAGGATCGCCATGGATTGGAGTCGGGCCAAAAATATTTTGATATACGCGTTCCTGCTGCTGAATATTGTGCTCGGCTACCAGCTGTGGCAGGATATTCGCGAGCAGCTCCATTCCGATCTAGACTGGACGTCGCTGTCCGAGGAGACGCGCCAGATGATGGACTTGAAGAGAATTCAGGTTACGGCTAAAATACCGGCGGAAACCCCGGCGCTGCGGGAAATTACGTACCGGTTCGTCCGCCGCGATCCGGAACCCGTGCCGCTGGAGAATCCGCAGGACAGCACCATCATTTTCTCGGAGAAGGATCTGGTGCGCGGGCTGCAGGGAGAGATTCCCCATATTGAAATGTATCGCTATGATTCGTTCAGCGGAAGCGTCGATACCTTCCTGCTGCACCAGCGGCTGGCGAACGGGCTGCCGATATTCGAGGTAACGCTTGAGCTGAGCACCCGCAGCCAGAAGATTACGGCCTACCGTCAGCAATATGTGGAATTGATCGAGCCGAAGGTCAATCAGGAGCAGAAAATTTTGTCCGCGTCCAAAGCGCTGCAGAGCGTAATCGACAATGTGCTGGCGCCCGGCTCGGTCGTGAAAGATATCCAGTTGGGCTATCATGGCCAGCTCTTCGATGCAGATACCCAGGTGGCGGCGCCTTCCTGGCGGATTTTGCTCGAAAATGGCGAGGTGTACTACGTCAATGCGATGAATGGAGCGGTGGACAGTTCGCAAGCGGGAAAGAAGGAGAGCGAGAAATGAGTTTACGATTTTCAGTGTTGTCGAGCGGTTCGACGGGGAATGCGACCGTGATCCAAAATGACGGCGCGACGGTGATGATCGACGTCGGTCTGAGCTGCAAGCGGACCGAGCAGCTCCTGGAGGAGCAGGGACTCTCCGGCAAGCAGATCGACGCGATTTTCGTCACGCACGAGCATTCGGATCATATCAAAGGATTGGGCGCGTTTGCGCGGAAATACGATTTGCCCATCTATGCCAACGAGAAAACGTGGGCCGCGCTGGAGAAGCATGTCGGCAATATCGCGGAGGAGAACCGCATCGTCATGCAGACCGGCGAAGCCCGCGACTTCGGCGATCTGCGCGTGGAGTCGTTCGGCATCTCGCATGATGCGGCCGAGCCGGTAGCATACCGTTTTTTCGAGGGGGAGACGAAGCTGTCGGTTGCGACCGACTTGGGTTATATGAGCGATAAGGTCCGTGACGCGATCATCGATTCCGATGTGCTCGTCATGGAGTCGAACCATGATGTCGAGATGCTTCGCGTCGGGCGTTATCCATGGAACATCAAGCGGCGCATTTTGAGCGATCTCGGCCATTTGTCGAACGATGCGGCGGGCGAGGCGCTGTGCGAGGTCGTCACCGGCAACACGCGCCGTACATATTTGGCGCATCTGAGCCTGGATCACAACATGCAGGATTTGGCCCGGATGACGGTGCAGGACGTGATGGAAAGCAAGGGCCATTTTTTCAAAGAGAGCGAGTTCCAGTTGAAAGATACGTATTATGACCGGCCCACGGCATGGGATACGGTCACCGGGAAGTCTCCGGTTCGTCGGTAAGCCATCGATCGACTTCATGCGCTTTGCGCGCGATGTCCTCATCGGTGATGAGCCCTTTCTCGACCAGCAGCTCCATTAAGGTGGACAAGGCGAGCGTAAGGCGGTACTGGTCTTCCTTCAAATCGGCAAGCTGCCCCACAATATTGACGTCCGACCAAGCGGAAGAGGCTGTTTTCATGTGCATTTCCTCCTTCATAAGGAAATAGGATGGTAAAGAGTTACAATGCCGTCTCTTTTCTCTCAACGAGAACGATGTATGATAGAATATGTACGAGGAAACGAAATGATGACATGCCTGACGCATGAACTGTCCGCTGCAGGCATCTCATATATAGTGTTGACCGTTTGAAAGCCTGGCATTCCTGTGTAATGGGCAGTAGGATGCATAGAGTCGGAGCAGCAGCCGAACGTGGCGAGAGCCCGGGTTGAGGGGAGTGGGTTCGGATGAGCTTGTTTGAGGATGATTTTTTCTCACCGAAGGTGAGACGGCGGATCGAGCGCAGATGGTACCGGCGTACCAAGGCTCCCCGTGAAGGCTGGAAGCGCATTAGACGGTCAGGAAGCGGCAAGTGGTCGACGGTGCAGGTCGCCGTCGTCAGCTCGATTATCAGCGCGTTCGTCGCCGTCATCCTGTACAGCTGGATTACCGGATCCGGAGAGGCCGGCTCTCCCGCCGTGGCCGTGGCGGGCAATGCGATGGCGAGCGATCCTTACGAGCGGATCGTCCAGGCTGCGGACAAGGTCAGTCCGGCCGTCGTCAGCATGGTCAACAAGCAGAAGCAGATTGGCGATGAAGACGGCGTGGCGCAGGATATGAATCTCGGCTCCGGGGTCATTTTCAAGAAGGATGGGGGCAAGGCGTATGTGCTGACGAACGAGCATGTCGTTCAAGGCGCGGACGAATTGGAGGTCGTGCTGGACAACGGACAGCGGAAGAACGCCGAGCTCGTCGGCAAGGACCGCGTCATGGACGTCGCGGTACTCCGAATTGACGCCGCCGGCGTGACGGCGGTAGCCGAGATTGGCGATTCCCGCACGATTCGGCGCGGGGAGACGGTCATTGCCCTCGGCAATCCGCTCGGCTTCGGCGGGTCGCTGACGGCCGGGATCGTCGGGTATACGAACCGGCTGATTCCGGTGTCGCTGAACCAGGACGGGGTATACGACTGGGAGCAGACGGTCATTCAGACCGATGCCGCGATCAATGAGGGCAACAGCGGCGGGGCGCTGGTCAATCTTGACGGCCAAGTGATCGGCATCAATACGATGAAGATCGCGACCACGGGCGTGGAAGGATTGGGCTTCGCGATTCCGATCAATGAAGTGATGGAGACGGTCGATCGGATTATGGAGGACGGCAAGGTCGTGCGGCCGTACCTCGGCGTCTATACGCTCGATGTGAACAATCCGTACGCGCCGATTACCGAGGAACAGCGCGATGACATTCGTCTTCCGAAGGACGTGAGAGAGGGCGTCATCGTCCTGGAGTCATCAGGCCCCGCCAAGCGGGCCGGCTTGAAGCTGAACGACGTTATCGTCCGGTTCGATAAGCAGGAGATCGGCTCGACTCTGGAGCTGCGCAAATATTTGTATGAGAAGAAGCATATCGGCGATAGCATGGACGTTCATTTCTACCGCGACGGCGTGCTTATGACGGTAAAGGTGATATTGGCGGATAAGCCGGACTAATCAGGACACAATGACAAGAGAACGGTGCATGTCCGCGGCGATTTGAATTCGTTGGGGGCGCAAACGGAACCGGAGCAATGACTTTTCCAATACTGACAGCAGGTTAGGCAAGAAAGAGGGAACATGCATGTATGTCGTCTGTAAAGAACACGTAGAATTGGCAATCGATAAATTCGTAGATGAGTATGAGGATGCTCCCGATCTGGTCGATTTGGACGAGGTCGAATTCAGCGATTGGGAGAAGCCGGTCAAATGCTGCATGAATTGCGATCAGGAGGCCAAATTTCTTATCGTGTGAAGGACAGGAGAAGAATATCGTGCGCAGCACGGAAGAGCAAGGGCGCTGAACCGGGAGGTCGGCGGCCCTTGTTTTTTTGTGAGCATCGCTGTGGATAAACGAGATAAGTGAACCGGAGGAAGGTTGTCCACATGTGGATAATGCTACCGGAAAGGGCAAATGCGGTTATCCACAACACGGCAGAATGCGGATGATGCTGCTTGCGGGTTGCCCCGGATGGTTAAGTGGATAAGGGAAATATGCGGGGACATGCCGTAAGTTCGAGAGCGGACGAGGGATGTTTGTCTGTGCTTATGGCCATTATCCCCATAGTTCAGACTTACATCAAAAAGGGGTTTGGATTGCCCAAGGGAGAGAATGGTCTGTACGCTCGGATAGACAAGTTGTGAAGGTGAAGCGAAGGACGCGAAACTGGAAGGGGAATGGGTAGCAGCCCTTTTGTTCAGTCTCCCATTGGTTCAGGGTCATACTTACTAACTCTGATTTAGAGGATATGAAAGCTGGCGGACCGGATCTGAGCGGGTGGGATAGTCCCGTCAGAGTCAAGATGCCGATGAAAAGAGAGGTTAAGAGAAAAACAAAGGAGAGTTGTTCCGAGAAGTGGCGGTATGGACCCCTGAGGCGATGGGACAGGCAAGGCGGGCAGGGTGGGAACGGGCCACGCGCCAAAAAGCAGCAACCGGAGGCATGTCTCCGGTTGCTTGCATTTGCTTCGCTTATATGGCGGGAGCACTGCCGGTGCGAGGCCGGCGGAAACGGCCCTTGCGGTTCGGGCGGTCCTCCCGGAACATGAAGAAGTAGCATATCGCCGAGGTCACGTAGAGGACGCCGGTGATGGAGAAGGTCATCGCGTAGCCCCAATAGTAGCCGTACGAGGTCACGAGGTACGACTGGACGGAGCCCATGCTGGCCCACCCGAGCATGAACGCGGTCTGGGTAAGAGAGTTACCGATACCACGTCTCGAATCCGAGATACGGTCGACCATGATGGCGGATTGAATCGGATTGGCCGCGTTCATGAGCGCCTGCCGGAACAGGAAGCTGATGGAGGCGATAAGCAGCAGGTTCGTGAATCCGGTCAGCAGCAGAAACGGCAAGGACATCATCTGAAATAAGACGACGGCGCGCACTTGTCCGACGCGGTTGACCAAGGTCGGGCCGATGAGCATCGAGACGATGGTCATCACCTGGCCGAGCGATCAGCAATCCGACGGCGGTCAGCGAGACGGAGAACCGGTTCGTGAAATACAGGTTCAAGTACGGCACGACCAAGCCGGAGCCGAGGCCGACGAGAAGCTGGCAGAACGTCAGCCGGCGGATGACCTTCCATTCCCGCTGCTTGGCTGCGGCGGGCGCCGATTCGGACGCCAGCGAAGGCGACGGGACGGGAGCGGGCTCCGGCTTCTGAGCGGCCCGCTTGCTCTCCTTCACCAGCAGCAGCGGCAGGAAGGCCGCGAAGCTGGCAGCGCCGCCGATGAGCAGCACCGACTGAAGGCTGATGATCTTGCTCCAGCCGAACGCCTGCAGGACGTCGGCCAGATAGCCGCCGCCCATGCTCCCCAGCACCTGCGCGGCCAGCACCATCGAGGAATGGTAGCTGAATAGCTTCAGGCGCTGCTCCTTCGGCGTATTTTCCGCCAGGAAAGGAATCGCGATCACCTGGAAAAAGGCCGCGAATATCCCGGTAAATACGGCCAGCACCTGCAGGCTCAGCGGCGCTTCGGCGAAGGCGCGCAGCATGAAGCTGATGCCGGTCACCAGCGAGCCGGCAATCAGAATCCGCTTGCGGCTGGAGCGGTCGCCAAGCAGTCCGATCGGGATGAACAGGATCGCCGTCGCCAAGGACTGCACGCTGATAATAGTCCCGTTCATCTGATCGCTATAACCAAGCGATTGGATATATAGATTATATAGAACGGAGAACATGCCGGTTCCGATCTGGTAGAGAAGGTTGGCAATAAAAAACAGCTGGATATTGCGGTTCCAGCTACGTATCTCGGTCGTTGCATGATGAAAAAAGCGCATTCGTGTCACGCCCCCATTTTTCTTGCTGCCTCTCTCATTGTATCAGGGGGGAATGCGGGAATAAAGAGGCCTTGTCGGGAAAGGCCTCACGATAGGATGGAAATTACAGGTCAATGGATCAGCTTGCTCTCCTTCGCTTTGCGCACCAGCCCCGCGCTCGCCTTGTTGATCGGGCTTTTGAGGACGAGGCCGATAAGGAGGAAGAGGCCCGCGACGACGGCCAGCACGATGATGTCGCGCCGCACGATATCCCACAGAATGCCGCCGACCGCTTCCCGCATCATGCTGATCGCATAGGTGAACGGCAGGAATGGATGAATCGCCTGGAAAAAAGGCGGCGTCGTCTGAATCGGAAAGGTGCCACCGGAGCCGGCCAACTGCAGGACGAGCAGCACGATGGCGAGCGCCTTTCCTACGTTGCCGAACACCGAGACCAGGGTGTAGACGGCAAGCATGAAGACGGCGCTGATGATGAGGCCGAAGACGATGAACCAGCCCGGATGCAGCACATAGGTCTTCAGCAGATATATATCGCCGGTTGTCACGAACAGCGACTGGAGCAGCGCGATGGTCAGGAAGGTGAAGTATCGGCCGAAATAGATTTGCACATTCGTGTAAGGCTTGCCCTCTTCATGCACCTCCACCGTCAGCAGCGAGACGAGCAGCAGCGCTCCGACCCAGAGGGACAGCGTCGTGAAGAACGGAGACATGGCCGATCCGTAGTTCGGAATCGGGAACAGCTTGTTCTCCTTCAGGATGACCGGCTCGGCGAAGAATTCGCTCTCCTTCTCGAAGTTGTTCTTCAGCAGATCGATAATTTCGGTAATTGTAGCGGCGCATTTTTTTTGGCAATGTTTATCAAGATATTTGGCAAAATTGCGCCGTTATAGAAGTGAGGTTCTCACCCTTTCGTCTCAATGATTTCTTGACATTCTTCAGCCGAAATGTACTTAGGAACATACGACTGAAGCTTATCTTCATCAGCAAAACCTTTTCGCCAGCAGTCCATAAGAAATGCGAAAAATAGGCTCTTCATTATGCATTACCCCCTTCGTCCATCATACCCATCACAGCCAACTGCAACGCGTCAAGCTGCCTCCGAAGCTCTTCGTTCTCCGCCTGTAGCTTTTCAATCGGGCCGGGCTCACGTGGTCTATTGCGTTCTGCTTCATAAGCTGCCTCGTACTCTTCTTCCGTAATAAGATGGATGTCCTCGTGTTCCGGGATTTCTTCCCTTGACTGCTCTGTTATGACATAAAAGTCATATGATTCTGAAGGATATACCAGTGTGCCCGGGACAAACTTGTTCGTGTCCAAACCCTTGTAATCATAGTTACCGCCTCTCGGCCCTATAACATTTGTTAATTTTAATCCAATCATGTTAATCCTCCTTATCGATATGCGTGTGCTCCAAGAAATTGAATAACGCCTGAGTCTGATGTGCTTTTGTCTGTCATTTCGTAACTAAAGGACAGGTTGTTTCTCGTAATAATAGTATGCTTGCGAGCTATCGGCGAATAACTTTGTCGTGCTACATACAGTTTTGTCTTGCTTAAAAAAACAGCTTCCTCGGCGCTGACACTTCCGGAAGGCATTGTGAAATAAGGTACTGCTGCATGGTTTAAAATTCTTACAGGGTCTCTATCTCTATAACCTCTATCAACAATGAACGTGTTAGAGCCGTCACGAGTGACTGCGATTACTTCGTAGTCGGGAGCAGAAGAATCCACATTGTTTTTTGATATGAGTTTTCCCGCATGGTCATACAGTTCATATGTTTTTGAAGAGCCACTCAACACGATAAGTACAACATTATCGCCTACCACCAAACTACTCGCCGCAAACTCCCGTGGAGCGCCCAGATGTACTGCCCTCACAACAGTTCCGTTTGGCGACACCTCATGTAGCTCCGATTGGTATTTTACCGGGGAACCTGATGTTGTTTCTTTGACTAGTACAAAATTATTATCCTTGTTGATAAACATGCCTTTCCCAACATAGTTTCCCAGCATGTCAAAGAACGTGCTTGTTAGGGCGAGGTTGCCCTTCGCTTGTGGAATACCACTAATTGCAGCAGCCAATTGGTCAAACGTACTATTCGCGGAGACTGGCCCGCCACCTTTGTCGTTGATGACCCCCGCGACTTTCCCTTTCCCATCAACGACAGATTGCTTTACCGAATCGAGCTCCGTTATGATATTGCGCGATTGGACGGTCAGTGCACCGTTAACAGTGAGCCCGCCCGTGATAGTGCCACCCGAGCGCGGCAGACTTGCGCTTTTGGCGTTCGATTCAGCTTGGTTTGCTTTTGCCTGTGCCCCTTCAGTCGTTTCCTTTGCATTCCAAGCCGTCCGCTCGGCAGCCGTAATATGCCGGACTTGATCCTCAGTATGAGCTTCGATGGCTCCTTGTGCATTGACAGCTGCTTGCATCGCCTCGTTTACGGCCTTCGGCGTGGCTGCCTTCGTCTCGTCGGTGCTGTCCGTTGCATTTGATAGCTGGGTGATGCCCGCCTGGGTCAGGGAAGCAGCCGGAACCTTCACATCATCAATCCGCTGGCTGAGCTGGTATATCCCTTCCTCAATGTTATTTAGGTTTCGGGCTGATATCGGCGTGCCTTCCTGGATGACTTCGCCAGTCGGTGCAACGATATGGTCACGCCATTCGGTGCGGTTATATGCCAAGCCCCTCGACCTCCATTTCAATCAATCTATATTTGAATGCTACATACAAGCCCTTACTCGCTGGCTTGATGAATTCTCTTTCAGCCCGGGCAACAATATCGCCGTCATGGTCTATCAATTCAACGTTTCCAATTTGACCCGCGACACTGTCATCGAAATAGATGTACACTCGAACTGTATCTCCCTCGGCAGTAAGCTTCATGAAGTCAATCCGTTTCGTCTCGCCTGAGTTTTGATATGCTGCATGAGAGAGAGAATCGGCGAATCTTTGTAATTGCTTTTGAAGTCCGATTTCTGTAAAAGTCTTCACGACGTCGTCACCTCGTTAGCAGGTGGCCATGTGCCACATTTGATTGTGTTGCAGGGAGGAGTATGGATCAAGTAACCAACCCCTGTCGGCCACGTCCCGCATTTGATGGTATTACAGAGCGGCAGCCCTACAGAGCCGAAGCTGAAGGTAGATTGTATCACTACAGTCGATCCGGCCCCTTCTTCGATGCCGTAACTAGGCTTTGAACGAGCTGGCTTTACCTTCATCACTTCTGCATCAATGACGGCGATGTCATTAATTCCGCTCGGTGCCGAGCTGCCCAGGTAGACAATAAATTCGGCCCAACGCTCCGGGTCATGGATATAATAGGGCTCGATATATGAATGCTCATATCCAAGCGCCCGAAGCGCGGTAAGTATGCCTTCCTTGGTTCCGGCTTGTTCCGCTATAAGGTTCTTCATCATCAACCGTAAACGATACGCCTCAACGTCTTCGCCCTTTAATCGTGGCATGTCCCGATCCCGACCGTGTTCGAGTAGCATCGTCTCGCTTGCAGAGATGATCATCGATTCCTCGCGGACGCGGAAGATGTCTTCCTTCGTCTGGTCAAACAATTTGCCAATTACCTTGAGAAAGATATAGAACTGATTATCCTTCTTGGCAATTTTTTTTAATGGGCCATATAGGAGATAAAACATGTAATCACTGAATTTTTGAAACATGTAGTTACCCCCTCATCAGCCTAACGGTGACCTCACCGAGAACAATCACCTTGGAGTTGTCCAAGACAACGTCTTGCGGCGGATTATTGACCTTTACGTTCCTGACGTCGAGTTCCTTCCGAATCGCGAAAATGATGTCTGAATGATTCAATTCATTCAGGCTGCGACCTTTTTTGATTCGGAGGAGCTCTGTCAGAATGGCCTTGGCGCGCTCTTCTATGCCTGCATCGGATGCATCCGATGCTATCCAAATGGTTATATCAATGTCCTGTGTCACCGTATCCGATGCCTTAACCAGGAGGTTGTCGTCCGGGCCTTTTATCTTCTCGGCCTCCTCTCGGACTTTTTGAAGGAGGCCTTCTGATGGTGTGCCCGCCGTTCCCGTGACAATGATGTCAATCGTGCCCTGGCCGCGAGGGTGAAGGTCATCGACGCGTACATATAGCACGCCGGGGATAGCTTCGCATACGTTTTTGTACTTGGCAGCTATCGGCAACGTGGAGAGCTCCGCCCAGGAATTCAATGTTCGTGCCCGTAGGCTCTCTATATCTTCGAGGTCGCTGCCTTCACGGGTAATCCAATCTACATCATTTGTAATCTCGTCTATGCTCTCGATGTGGGTCAATGACCGCCGGATTTGACCGGGCGGAACGTTGTATGTTGATCCTGCCTTTTCGGCCTCTACTGCCACACGATGGGATAGGGCATCCGCTGGCATTGTGCTATTTTCCAGGGCGATGAACCGGAGTTCCTCGCCGAGCATATCCGGTTCCGTCCGGAAAACGTCTCCTTTGGCAATCTTGACTGCTTTTCCTGCCGCCTTGCGCTTCAACGTCACGAATCCCCGTGTTTTTACGGGCTGTTTTCTCCGCTTGGAGAAGTCCGCTGCTTTCAGCTCCAACCAACCGGATTCGGCATGCGCAACAAACTGGTTGTTCAACACCTTTCGCAAAAGAAGAACCAAGTCAATCCGTACTTGAATGGCAATCATCATCAGCGTATAGAATACGCCGCCCGTGAATAGATTCGTTATGACGAAGCCTTCTTGTTCAAGCTCTTCCCGCAGCTTGTTTTTTGTCTCTTCCCGGTCGGGGATGGGGAGCAGTTGATCCAACACCTTATCATCAATCAACGAGTACCACCTCAACTTTCACTCTGTCCAGGTCGACATCAAGCTCATACAAGCGTTCGTCGCCTCGAAACCTGAAGGAAGCATGAACGGTAATGGCATCCCCCCTGAACGCTGTAATGACCTGAATTGTGTCCGCGTCAATCTCGATCCGGCGCTCCAGCTTTTCCTTCACGCGTTGCTCGATTTCCAGCCTCGTGAGCTCATCATCCTGCGACTGGATAAACTCCAGCAATGACCACCCCCAGGACTCGTCATAGAAAAGCTCGCCTTCCTGGGTCAACGCTTCCAATCGGATATCTTGGAATAAACAATCATAGTCAGTGACGAGCAAGGCCTCGCCGTTTGCGGCTGCCGCTGGCTGCCAGTTGGCATCCAGACGGATGTCTGAATCGTGAAGGCCTGCCATTACTCCACCGCCGCCTTGCCAATGATATGGGCATCCACTTGTCCGTAGAGAAGAAGCACGGCCACAATATCACCTAGATCGAATTCTTGTCAGACTTGACATTCGGGATCTCCGGAAACC
>CALYLO010000008.1 GCA_944800085.1 Paenibacillus melissococcoides
CCAACAGGGGCCCAAGAGAAAGCGGATGCTGCCCTTACAGTGGCGAAGCAGTACACCGATGAAAACATCAACGTATTAAGGGCGGATGTTGATAGCAATACGGACGAAATACGCAACCTAAAGCAATCTGTCGATCACGTTTTAGGCAAGCCCTTGGGGATTAAACCCGGCCTCCAGGTGGTGGAGGTCGAGAATGATACGCCGTTCCAGATGGGGGAGATAAAGGGCCGGACACTCATCAACCTACTAGGACGAGTTGGAGACTGTGAAAATACAGCCGATTGGTCTGCACCCGGACCCGGTGTTAAGGCTCTAAGCACCGAGCGGGTATACGGATCCTTTTCCATCGAAGTGGCGAGTACGAAGGAGGAACAGGCGGGATTTGGTATTCGTTCCAATGGTGCTGTAAAAGACCTGGATAAATACTATATTGCCGTCGGGTATATTCGAAACATATCCGCTCAGTATGTACACCTCTCCTTTGCAGAAGTGAAGAGCGAGGCCAATGTAACATCATGGTTCAAGTCGAATGGGACAGTCAAGTCCAATCAGTTCACATATGCATATGTCGCTGTTTCCCCCGTGGATCTCGCTGGCAAAGACAGGGTGGAAGTCTACGTCCGAGGCGTAGCATCAGAAGCAGGCCAAAAGATATCTGCGGATGGAATCGGGCTGTATGAGATCACCGAGGCCGAGTACAATGCAATTGAAGGCATGACACCGGAACAGGTTGCCAAACGCTATCCATACGTAGACAGCATGACCAACGTAAAGAACCCATACGCCATCGTAACGGGAGGCAATCTGCTGCCGCCGTTTTATGAAGCCGATCGGATCACTGTCGCATCGAAAGCGACAGTGGTAGCCCCTTATGAATTGCGTTTTGGCGCTGGTGGAGACGGGGACTTCCTGGCGTATCATCTATCGGTACTGCCGAATCAGACATATGTATTCTCGCTCGAAAATTCCGGGGTGTCATGGTGCATCACGGAACTAGACTACAACACGTTCGTTGTCCCATACGGTACGGATACTTACCGCTCCTTCAACGTTGGTAGTCGAACGCAGATTGCGCTAGTACTCAAAAGCTTTTCCGCCGATATTGACGTATCCTGTAAAAACCCGATGCTCACCGTCGGAACCGAAGCGAAGCCCTTCGTACCGCAGCAACGTAGCATGATCGCCTTCGAAACGGAGCTCGCCGCTCATCCGGTAGACGGCAGCAATCCCGATACGCTCTTTATGGGAGACGATGGGCTACCGTATGTGCTGGAGCCGTGGGGGAAGGTTACGTTGGATGGGTCCCATGTATGGAAAAGACATTCTACACAAAACGACTTTAAAGTCCTTTCTGCAAATGATTGTGTTCCAAATAACAGTTCCCCAGCAGATGAAGATGACTACGGCAGACTTTTCGTTACAAAATACAATGGCAGTCTATTAAGCGTAAATGATAAACCTATAAATGTAGAAAATTGGGGTTTTAGTGATGTTACTCGCATTTTCACATCTAATGCTTATATTTCAGTGCACAATAATGAAAGTGGATGGGGAGGAAATTACAATCCGGAACCCGACGAGATTAAGGCGTATTTTAACGGTTGGAGGATGTACCAAGAAGGGAGCCGCGAAACTCCATATACAAGTGGTAAAAAGCAATGGTTTAAGATAAATAAGCCAAGCGATCCAAGTGTAGCTGACACGCCAACAACGTCATATCCGGAATGGACGCCTTACCGCCTCCAATACCTGAAGGCGAAGCCAACCGTCGAGCCCGTCAGGAATTACGAGTTGGGCGCGACACTCTCCGCAGGCTCTAACATGGTCGAGGTCGGCAGCGGTATTGTGATCCGGGAACGGGCGAATCCAGCGCCCGGTGTTAGCGATGAAGGAAATATTAACAATGCATATCTGCCTGCAACGATGCTCCGACACAGGACACATGTAGCTAGTGCAATAGTTTATAAAAATAACGCAATTGACAGGGCGTGGATCGCGAAGGGCGACAATGTTTTACAAACTGAACCTAGTTATTACGACCCAACCGCAATCTACCACGTCACCTATACGATGCTTCATCCAACTCTTGCGCCTCCAATCAGCGGCACCGTGGCGGCCAACCTGCGTGGGACTGTGTCGGACTTGGTGAAGGATGTAGGTGACATCGGGCGGCGGCTGTCGGTGGTGGAGACGCAGAAGGCGGAGAAGGATGCGCCACCTCCTCTGCGGATTAAACCTACATTATTGAATGGGTGGGTAGATTATGGATCGCCTTTTGAACATTCGTTCTACTATAAGGATGATTCGAATGTTGTTTCGATTGAGGGCTTGATAGGTAGGGGAACGGCAGCGTTGGGTACATCTTTGTTTATACTTCCAACAGGGTTTAGACCTGACAAATCGCTTATTTTCCCTGTGCTTGGATGGGTAACAGGTGTAGGCGAGGCTCTTGTCCGCATTGACGTGGATCCAACGGGGATTGTAAAGATTGGCTCGCCTAATGCAAAAAATGATTATCTCTCATTGCAAGGTATATCGTTCCTTGCAAATAAATAAGGAGGCACGACATGAAAGAAGCAATCATAACCGACCTATCCGGTCGCTACATCGAACCGACGCTCGTTGCGGACTCCGTGACGGGCGTTTTTGATCGGCGGGAACCGGTTGAACCGGACGAACCCGGCAGCCTTCCGCAGTCTGAACCGGAGCAGCGTGACGACGAGCAGCCTGACGAACCGGAAACGGTACTCGTAGGCTACACCGTAGCTGTGCCGATGCCTGACGGGCTGTATCAGCCTATATTCGATGTCGAGGGCTACAGAGCAGCGCAGGAGGCTTATGAGGCTGCATACGCCGAATACATGGCCGTGCTGGCCGAGCATGACCCGGAGAGCGACGATCCGCTGCCGGAGCCGCCGCAACCCGTGGACGGCCCAAGCTTCTGGCGGAACGGACTCACGGACGAGGAAATCGAAGCGCTGAATCCGGATCCGCAGCCGTCACAGACCGACGCGCTGGGCCAAGAATTGACGCAAATGAAAATCAGGAATATCCAGCAGCAGAGCGTCATTGATGACCTTGGCAGAATGTTGACCCAATCGCGGCTGGACAGCATGCAGAAAAAGCAGACTATCGACAGCCTGGGTGCGGAATTGACGAATGCTAAACTTGAAATTATTGAATTTAAAGGAGGGCAAACGGAATGAATTTCTGGAAACTTGCTTTTGATTGTGAATGGATCGACGCAGAGGGGCTATGCGCAGCCGTTAAGACGGAGGCCAACCGATTCGGGGAAATCACGCCGGAAGAGTACGAGAAGATTACTGGGATAAAATTTCCGACACAGGAATAAGCGCCACGCCATAGAGCAGGCGCTTTATTTATGCCCTCGGGATACCCGGGGGCTATTTCATATGTCAATAGGGGGATAAACTCATGGAAAGATGGGATTTGCTAATTAAGTGGGGAGCCGCCGCCGTTGGCGGGTTTACATCATTCTTTTATGGAGGGTGGAGCTCGCTTCTGACTGCTTTGGCCGTTGTTGTTACTGTTGACTACATCACAGGATTTGCGGCGGCATATAAAGAAGGTCGCGACAACCCAACAGATTCAAGCAAGGGTTTGAGCAGCGAAGTAGGTTTTTGGGGGCTCGCTAAAAAAGGACTAATGTTCTTGATCGTAGGGCTCGCCCATCATGTTGATTTGATTTTAGGCACGAACGCAATTATGTCTGGAGCAATTTACTTTTTCATTGCAAATGAATTGCTTTCAATTACAGAGAATCTTGGCCGCGTCGGAATGAACATGCCTAGTCAATTGAAAGATGTTATTGCTGTTTTGAAAGGAAAGGGCGGCGAGAAAAATGTATGACTGGGGAAAGCATGGATACCGTGTGACAAGCCCTTTCGGGCCGCGAAAAGATCCTATTGATGGCAAACAAAAAGAACATACCGGCATCGACTTGGTGAAGGCGCATAAAGCGCCTATTTTTGCGTTTATGGGCGGGGAAGTGGTCCATGCCCGAGAAGGACGAGCGGGAACAGGCTTCGGTAATTTTGGTATTGTAGTCGCCATTAGGGACGGGCGCGGCGCACTGCACTGTTACGCGCATCTGGATTCCTGCACCGTGAAGGTCGGTCAAAGAGTAGTAGCAGGACAGGAAGTCGGAAAGCAGGGGACAACAGGCCGCAGCACCGGCTCGCATTTGCATTATGAGGTACGGACCAAGGCAGCGCCTTCATTTGGTTACGGCATGCATACAGACCCCGGGGCGTACCTCTCAAAATATCAGGGACAAGGAAAGGATAAGGGGAGCATGAAGCAAACGGATTTCATTGCGAAGATTGCACCGGCAGCCGTGGAAGATATGAAGCGGACAGGGGTGCCCGCATCACTCACAATCGCCCAGGCTGCATTGGAAAGCGGCTGGGGAGAGAGCGGCCTGACGAAAAAAGCGAACAATCTATTCGGCATCAAGGGAAAGGGCCCGGCAGGCAGCGTAAATATGCCTACTACGGAGTACAGAACGGACCGAACACCTTATCAAATAGAAGCTGCTTTTCGGGCGTATCATAACTGGGCTGAGAGCATCGAAGATCATTCGAAACTCGTCCTTAACGGGACAAAGGACAAGCCGAAGCGTTATCACGGCGTATTGAACGCTGATTACAAAACAGCTTGCCGGGAAATCTGGCGTGGTGGATATGCGACCGATCCGAAGTATCCGCAGCTATTGATTGGCCTAATCGAACAATACGGACTAATGAAATACGATGAGCAGGGGAAGAAGGTTGTAATGGCCGGAATTGAAATCAACGGTAAAAAGATTGCCGAAGGGCCACTAGTCGATGGAACGGTTCTCGCTCCGATTCGGGCCGTAGGCGAAGCGCTTGGCGCCAAGATTGGCTGGAACCAGCAGAGCAAAACGGCATCAATCAATGGCGCGCCTGTGCCAGGTGAACTTATCGGCGGCAGCGCATACGCTCCTATCCGGGCGGTTGCTGATGCTGCCGGGGTCAAAGTTAAATGGGATGCAAAGGAACGAAAGGTCGGTATAACTACCACTTGATTGGAGACACTATTGGAGATTCCTTGCCTCCGAAAGAAGGGCCACGGTGATATACCGCGGCCCTTAGCGTTTTATTCGGGACGTAGTTCAGGATCGTCCAGATGATAATAAGGTCCCTCCCAATAATACCCGCATTCTTCGCATTCTCTACATACATACCAGCAGCCTAAGTCATCATCAAAGTGCCATTCCTCTTCCTTCCCTAAACAGTTGCAATTCGTCATTCTCAATACAACTCCTTGATTTCATGCTTATCTTCTAACGATTGTTCGGAATGCATTATCTAGCGTCCGAATCTCCGCGAGCAATCTCGAATCTGTAAGATCAGTCCATCCTAATATGTTACTGACTTGTCCGACGTAAAATGTATGAGCTTGCTGCATTAATTCAGTACCATCGAGTTCAGAAACAAATGCACGGAATACCTTTTCGTAAGGAGTCATTGCTATCACCCTTTGATATATTTTAAAGAGCAATATATGTAAAACGGCCACGTTGCAACGCGTCCGTGTAGCGGATATCCGCGACCATCGCCGCTCGCTGCGGCTAGGTTTCGGTCCGTATCCCTCGGACCATCATCAGGCGGGGTTTACTGGAATCACTTTCACGATGCAACCGAACTGCGACAGATAGAAATTCTCCGATTTCTGACATCCTCCCTCGAATACTAATTTTTTCAAAAACCGTTCCAAGCGCTCTGCATCAATTTCATTCCGAATAAGAATTCCATCCATCGTCACATTGTATTTCATCCTTTTTCCCTCCCTGCGTACGCCCGCCGACTTATTTTCTATTCCGTAACGTAACCACCAATGCGATGATGCTTAGTGCCAGGGCTGCAGTACTGAATGTCCAAGTAATGTATTCCATGCTTGTCCATCCTCCCTCATACCTTGTTATTAGGGGTGAAGGCGTGATAAGATTTTGGTGAGGAGGCCGTCATGCCGGACGACCTCCCGTGGGTACTTACCTTTGCGCGCGCCGCATCGATAAGTACCTTTTCACTTTTTACGGCCAGTTGCCTTGTAGATAAGGTATGCAGTGTAGCACTGGATGATTGCCGTAATCAGTTGCACCATTTCTTTCACGCCCTTCACCTCCAATCTAGGAAGTCATGTTTAACTTCCTAAATATAATATACACTTTCATAAACAATAAGTCAAACAAAATATTTGATTTCCTAAACATAAATTTTTATAATGAAAATATAACAGGACAAGGAGGCCCGGCTATGGGGTTTAGTTATAAGCCGTTGTGGCATTTACTGCTGCAACGAGACATGTCTAAAACGCAATATAGGCAAGCGCTCGGCCTTTCAACGGCAACATTGGCGAAGATGGGTAAAGGGGAGTATGTTTCGATGGAAGTGCTGGATAAGACGTGTTCATATTTCGCTGTACAGCCGAATGATGTGATCGAACATGTAGACGAAAAGGAGCCCCGGGAGTAGTCCCGAGGCTCTTTGTTACATTTAATACCATTTTACTTTACATAACCGTATGTTTTGGGCGTGTTTACTTTACATCGAAAAATGTAAAGTAAACCCCTTGACAAATCCTTGTTGCAACCGTCTTACCCAAAACCGTGTTTTTTTGCAACCTCTTATGCAATAATGCATATATAACTATTTGTGGGGTGAGAAAATGATTGGCGAAAGCAGCAGATTAAAGAAATTATCTATTAATGATCAGATTAATATAAGGAATCACGCTATCGGAATGTTCGAAGGTTTCTTATTAGGGGCAAATGCATTGACTGATGATAAGAAAGAAATGATTGAAGAGATAAAAAGAGAAATGAGGGAATATCACCAAAATGAGAAAATGAAATTTAACTAACGAGAAAGCCTTGGATCATTCCAAGGCTTTTAACTTTAATTAAGTTGAGACGGATCGACGCCTCTTAATTTTTCATATGCCCTATGATAGGCAAATAAGATTGTCCTCATCTGAGGAACAGCTTCCTTAGCGTCTGTACCCAGTCTATCAACCGCAATCAGCGAACCCTCAAGTAGCCCCAAAACATAACTCATAAGAGCTTCTATATTACCTTCTGAATGTTCCAACATTTTATTGGTAAACTCTTCAATCGATTGCTTCATTTTGTCACCTCAATATATAAGTTAACTATATTATTACACCCTAATTAAGTAGAAGCAATGAATTGTATAAGCAGTACAGCAAAAGGGAATACAGCATTCTATTGGGGGGTGCTGTATGGTTGCTTATTTATCGGTGTCATTAGCTCCGCACGGGCATCAAGGTTTAACAACAGTAAGTATAGAAGAGATTTTCTATATGAGATACGACAGATATATAAAACGTGTCGTTATACGCGTCGCTGAACGGAATTTTTATCTCACGGGTCCGCTCGCTTTTTGGGTCGATGCCATTAACAATAGTGGTTACACTTTTGAATTTATTAATAGAAGAACAGCGGTGAACATTAAATATGCGACTTGCATAGATACGAGAAGGTGTTTAATACATATTTGCCTTGGTGATAACAGCCAATGGGTAGAAATGTCGTGGACATTGTGCAAAGAAATAGCGAGTAAATATCCCATTATACCAGATAGGAAATAAAAATAATCGCATAATATGTCGTATAATGTCGAATGTTTGGAATCTCGATATATGTATACACACTCATATATGTGTGTTTAAATTAAGTTAAGTGGCCGGCTGCTCATCACAGGGAAAAATGATTTTTTTTGATTTACATCAGGGAGGGCACATACATTGAGTGAGCAAAAAAACAAACCTTTTAATGCTGATGAAATTGAACGAGAAAAAATGGAGCGAGAAAAGTTTTTTGAGTTGTTTAACATTTTCGTTCATGAGGTAAAATATGTTGATCCAAGATTGTTTCCTGCATGTTTAGAGATAGAAGAAATGATGAACGATACTTTCAGGGAATCGTACAACGAGAATGGAGAAAAAGTGGTTTGAGCATATCCGGCGTGCCGATTTCGTGCCGACTCAAAATGACAACATATAAAAGTGTATGAAAAGAAAATTCCCAAGAAACGCGTAATATCAATGTTTTGGTAATACAATGATGCAATATGAAAAGCAGAAATATTCAACAGATGAAAGGAAGGATGAGGGTGGGCTTTTAAAAACATGGGAGTATAGTGTCACTATACTTTTAATGAGGGGAGGAGCCGCTCAATCATCGCTCCAGCGCCATTCATAAAGGTCTTCCATGTCGCACTTTAAAAAGTGTGCAATTGTCCTCGCTACGGACAATGACATTAAGGAACGATTGTTAGCATAGTGCGAAATTATCTGAGGTGAGTACCCCGTCTTTCTAGCTAACTCGACCTGGGACATGTGACGTTCCTTTAAGCGGAGTTTAAGCAGGCATCTCCCCTCATGAAATGCCACGGTTAATAACTCCTTATCGACATAGAGACCAATGTCAGTGGATGCATTGAACGTGTGCAAGGATCTTTTACACTTGAACAAGAACATTTGTTTCTATATAATGGCATTACTAATGAAATGTTACCGCATGGCGACTTAACTACATAGATAACTTTAAAACGCCAAAGGGAGACGATGCAAAATGGGAATGGTTGTATCGGAATTCGCAAAAGAGAGCAAAGGACTTATAGAATCCATCTTGAAGAAGTGTGAGCATGAAGAAGATATCGTCCACAAGAGGTTTGCGGTCTTATTAAATATGCTATGTAGTAAATATGGAGTTGACATGGACATTGTGTCTGAATTAGAGGATTTATATATCGAAAAAGGCTACATATATTGTTCTACCTTTATAAAGATCCACAACGGATAGTGTCAGTCGTTAATTTGTTAACATGTTAACCGGATGTTAACGCACTTACCATAACCACATACATTTCTATGAACATTTTACACAGAAGAACCGCCACAGAAATTAATGAAAAGACACATAACACAACAAAAACAAAATGGGCGGAATGATGTAATAAGGGGATTAAAAACCCTGTAATACCGCATAATGAAAGGCTCCCGAGAGGGAGCCTTTTTATATAAAATCACGAAAAAATCACATTTCTTGCAAAATCGGATCAGGTGTGGAATCGATATTGTTGAAATTGAAGTTCAAAATATCGGCGAAGTGTATTCGAATTCTCTCATTCGCGTCTTTTCTCATTTTCTCCGTTACGTGGGTATAAATTCTTAATGTGGTGTCTGGATCATCGTGACCGACCCGCTGCATAATCGTTTTTAGATCAACTCCAGCTTCTGCAAGCATACTGACTATTCCATGATCCTGTAGATTTTTGAGCAGAGCATTTGCATGTTTAAATGCTTCCTTCTTGGTATCTCCGCTACGCGGGATTTGTCTTCGTTTGCCTGTGGCCGGATCAGGCGGTCCTTCTAATGTACAAACCCATTTATAACCCTGCTTATTGGAGGGAGGAATTTGTCGATAACTGGCCATGTAAGAACATCTCCTATTAAAAAGATGAACTCAATTTGGTGAAATTTAAATTATTCTACTCCTTCCATCTCCGTTTTGCCATACTTAGGGCTTGCTGAACAATCATTTTTCTAAGGTTTTACAAGGATTTCTGGACTCTAACTCGAAATAAAATGCAAGGAAAATGCGAATTTCTTGCAAAAAATCGTGCACGTGGAGTGAACCAACATGTATCGTAGAACCGAAAGCCAGCTTCAGTTGTTCGAAGATTTCTACTTGCCGTTTGGCGGTAAATTAAATAAGGAGAACCGTTGGGTTCAACTGGCCGCTATCATCCCGTGGTGGCGGGCAGAAGAATTCTACGCGAAGTCGTTCAAGAAATCAATGCGCGGTCAGATCCCTTTGTCTGTTCGTATGGCTTTGGGAGCGCTGTACATTCAGGAACGTATGCAGCTCGATGATCGAGAGACGGTCCAGCAGATCGCCGAAAATCCGTACTACCAGTACTTCCTTGGGCTGCCGGCGTTCCAAGATAAGCCTCCGTTCCATCACTCGCTGTTGACCCATTTCCGCAAGCGATTGGGTGCGGATGTCATTGAACGAATCAACGATTGGATTTTGGAAGAGGACGCAGAGCGAAAGAAACAGGAACAAAACAAGAGCGATCCTCAAGATCCTCCAGGCAGCGGCCATGGCTCTGATGGAACATCCGTTAATGAAGACGGCAAAAGCAAAGAGAAACCATGCAACAAAGGCACCTTGATGCTCGACGCGACCTGCGCACCGGCCGACATCTCGTATCCGACCGATTTGAAATTATTGAACGAGGCGCGGGAAAAACTCGAAGCGATCATCGATGTTCTGCACGAGCCTTTCGTCGGGAAGGCCAAGAAACCGAGAACGTATCGTCAAACCGCCCGCAAATGCTACCTCGAGATCGCCAAGAAACGGCGAACGGGTGCCAAATCCATCCGGAAAGCGGTTGGCAAACAGCTTCGTTATGTTTCGCGTAATCTTGGCATCATCGAAATGCTGGCAGCGAAAAGCAGCTTGAATCAACTGGGTTCGCAGCAGTATCGGCAATTGCTCGTCATTTCCGAGCTGTATCGTCAACAGCAAGAGATGTACGACAAACGGACACACTCGGTGGAAGATCGAATCGTCAGTCTTTCCCAACCGCATGTACGGCCGATTGTCCGCGGGAAAGTGAATGCTCCCGTCGAGTTTGGAGCAAAGCTGGCGATCAGTCTGGTGGATGGTTACGCTCGGATGGAGAAGCTGTCCTGGGATAACTTCAACGAAAGCATGACACTGAAAGCTTCCGTGGAGTCGTTCGTCCAGCGATATGGATGTTATCCGGAAGCCATTCTAGCCGACCAAATCTACCGAAACCGGGAGAACCTTCGCTATTGTAAGGAGCACGGCATCCGTCTGAGTGGTCCAAACTTAGGACGTCCGAAGAAAGAAGCGGAACCAGAACGGAACCAGGCCAGACAGGATGCTTCAATGCGTAACGCGATCGAAGGAAAATTCGGAGAAGGCAAACGCTCCTACGGACTGGGGCGTATTCGAGCACGCCTTCGAGAGACAAGCGAAACGGTCATTGCTCTGCAACTGCTTGTTATGAATCTCGAACGCAAGCTGCGCGTTCTCTTTTTGCCGATTTTCAGACTGCTGCTGAATCTGTGCCGTCAGCCTCTGTGGCCTAAAAGGCAATATGTTCAGCAAGCCCTACTTAGTGGCTCCATCCCGCCTTGAGCGGATGAGGGCTACAATGGGTGCGAAACGGCGTTGAGAAGACCTCGGCATGGCATGAATAAGCTATTGCTTCAACATCGATTTCATAAGGGTGACAAATATTCAAGTACTTCAGTAAATTATTTACATGTTATTCCAAATTCATGATGAACCTCCTTTAAAAGCTCGTTTAAAGAGAATGTATGTTCTGGTTTTGGGTGAAAAGAAAAGCCCCAAAAGGCTTCGATTGAACTGTGACCCGAGAGATGGACACTTTAAAAAAAGCGCCCTCTCTCGGGTTTTTTGCGTTTATAATTGAATTTATTTATAGAGAACGGAGTATGAGCATGCGGCATAACGAGTCACAGCTCAAAAAACTTTATCATGCCGTCCATCCGTAGAGTATCATCCCAGGTTGATCCAAATGATGCCGCTAGATGGATTGTAAGTGCCATTGAAAAATGTGGCGTGGTCGAATTACAGGCTGTCGGAGACCATGCGATAAGCTGTCGAGGGATAAGAACATATATACTAAAGAAGCCGCGTAAATCGCGGCTTTAAGATTGAAGACAAACTCCCGCGAACTACTGCAACCGCGGGAGTTCTTTACGTTTTTTAGCTATATTTACAAATACGAAAGAAAACTCAGGAGAGGTGCGCGACCGGTCTTCCAGAGCCGGGTCGCCATTTTTTGAGGTTCATGGCAGCAAAAACTCGCTCTTGCTTATCTTCATAGCCGGTGCATCGATGAACTTCTTCATACTATTAACGATCGCAACCTTTTGCCCCAGTGGCAGATCGATTTTCTTACCAGTTGTAGTCTTCACGGTGACGGTTTTGCTCTTGTTGTTCCATTCGACCTTCTCGCCTGGGGCTTGGCTGACGACATATGAACGGCTGTTGGCCACATCAAAAATAGGCTTTATATAAAGGTGCGAAATGTAAAATATTTTTAAAAAAATGCTTATAGTTATATTCCTTGACCAAAAAAGTATATTTCAGAGTAACCCTCTTCAGGAAAAAAGTTTTCATAGGTATAATATAAATGCGCGCGCAGACTAGTACTTGAGTCCAGCGGTATGATGTCAAGTCCCTGATTTATGAGAATTGGAAAATTTCCTTGGCGTGCAGCAGGATCAATCCCAAAAAAGGCATCACCAAACTAGACCCAGTCGAAAATTAAGTAAAATACCATAATTTAACTGGGAATTAGAGAAGAAAATTCTTGAGCCAAGGCATTATTGCTCTGTCGGCTTCACCTTCCTTCTGGGCGTATAGAGTTGGTCGTTGCGTAGCAGCACATCGACCAGACGCACAAGTTTTCTTGCCGTTAAGACGAGGGCACGTTTGTGTTGATGCTTAGGGACTTCATTGAATTTCTTCCGGTAATACTCCCCGAATTCCGGGTCGCGGTTTTTTACCGAGTTGGCAGCTTCAACTAGGTAATAGCGAAGGAATCGGTTGCCGGAACGAATGCGCTTTGTATCTTCCGCCTCGAAGGAGCCGGATTGGTGCTTGCGCCACGTCAGACCCGCATACTTGGCCAAGGCGGCTTGATCCGTGAAGCGGTCGATGTCGCCGATCTCGGCCAGGATGCCTGCGGCATAGACCCGATCAATGCCCGGAATGGAACGGAGGCACTGGCTGCTGGAAATGCCGTCTAAAATGCGCTCAATCGCCTTGTCGAGCTCTTTAAGCTGACGCTGGATGCTCCGGATCGACTGAATTGAGGTGCCCAGCACCAAATCAATGGAATCCTCGACAACCTTCGAGAGGCGGTACGAGGCCCGAGCCGCCTTTTGAATACAGCGGGCGACGTGTTCGGGATCGGGGAAACGATTTCTCCCCTTGTCCTTTAGATAGTCAGCCAAATGGGCGACATCCATATTCCCCATCTCATCCAGGCTATACTTTTCCGAGAGCATTTCCATGATGGCATGGCCGAACACGGAACTGTCCACTTCCGCGCGAAAAGCATTGCACTTATAGAACAGATTTTGCAAAAAGTATTGCTTCTCGCGGGTGAGGTTGTGTACGAGATGGAATCGCATGCGAGTGAGCCGCTGCAAGGCGATGTACTGTTCCTGCATCACGATAGTCGTCGTGAGTCTGCCAAAACGCAGGCGGTCTGCAATGATCCAGGCATCGATGCGATCGGTTTTGTCCAGGTCGGCATAAGCGTCTTTGAATTTGTTAATCAGCTTCGGATTAATGGTGAACACCTTGGCATTCAATTGTTGAAGGGCCTCATCTTCATGCAAGTACATGGCTGGATGCCAGCTGTAGACGGATGTGGCTTCAAGCCCGATATGAACCTCAGAGCAGGCTGTCTTGACCGCAGCAGAAATGATGCGATCCCGCAAGTAAGAGGCGCCGTGCAGATTGTTGGTGGTCTTGAAGGTCTCCAGGGTGTCGCCATCCGATTTCATCAAACAGGCTTCCAGTTCTTCGGAACTGACGTCAATACCGACAAAAAGCTTCAAGAGAATTCCTCCTTTCTATAAGGGATTCAGGGAACGGACTCTCCGGACTGTCTCCGGCGCACTCGCCGATCAATCACCCTCGCATATGAGAACACGCTTCGGTTCATGAGCTGCCCCGACGCTGCTACAGTCGGGCATGAGTTGCCGAAGGGAACAGCCAGCGGGTAAGAAGTGCAAGCGAGTACCGGAGAAACAGACTTAAAAAGTAGATTGGACTACAGGAGTGAAACGAATTTCCCCGAATGGAACCCTAAGTTCCATTGTCCGGAGACATTCCGGAAAGTCCAGTCCCCATATTAATTTTCAATGTGCAAGCTGGAAATTTTGAAGGCATTCTATGTTCCTATAAAGGACTGGAAAAAGACTCAAAACTGCCTTTAGGAAATACTATACGAGGGAGTGAACATCATGAAAATTCGATTCAAACAAAAAAAGCTTTCTCTAATGACTCTGGGGATCGTGCTGGGTTTATCAAGTACCATGCTTTTTGGAAGTAATGCCATGGCTGCTGCAAACATCACAGACGTGGATGCGCAAATGGACAAAATTTGTGAATTTTATTATAACATTCAGCTCGATGGGAAATATTTACCTGACTCTCCTGGAGCTTATCATTATCTTAGACTGAATAGTTCAAAAACAGATATGGACTTAGACTTACAAGCAAGTGGTGTAAAAAATTTGAGGTATAGTGATTTAAGTCCAGAATATATTGGGGAAAATTTATTAGATAATAGGCATATTGATGTAGATCAAACAATGACAACATCACCTTATTCTCATCAATATACAAACTCCGTAAGTACATCTGTTTCTGAAGGATTTAAAGTAGGAGGAAAAAGCACGATTTTTAAATTACCTATTTTATTAACAGGTGGCGTTGATATTAGCGCAGAATTCAACTCTGCAACCAGTACGACACAGACAGTTTCTGATGTTAGAACTATAACTGCTCCATCGCAAAATATTAAAGTGCCAGCGGGTAAGGCATATTGGGTTAAAGTGGACTTAACAAAAAAATCATTTGGTGGAGATGTAGACTTTACTGCAACTGGGAAAAATGTGAAATCAACACTTAACATGTTAGCAACTTATTCTGGGCCAGGATTTCCACGCCCAAATAAATATCCATCACTTACTTTTGCAACAGCTGATATGTGGAAAAAAATACCGGATCCTTTTAAACCACTGGTCTTTCCTAATGTGAAATTTGATTCGAATAACAATCTTGTATTAAACGGGAAGGCAAAGGTAGAAGGAATTTTCGGAAGTAAGTTGCTCGTAACCGTTTACGATGTTACGGATATTGCTGATGATATTAAAAGTGGTAAGCTTACTGATGATGATATTATTAATTGGATTAATGGTATCCACCCTCGATCAGCAGAAAATCATAGGGTAATGAGTGTAGTATCCCAAAAATTCATAGATTTAGAATGAGATGAGTATTAACTAAGTCCATAGCAATAAGGACTGTCCCACAGACTGTCGACAAAGTCCTGTCGACAGTCTTGCTTTTTGCGAGAATACTTTATTATTCACCATAATATAGGGGCGAGAGTGTTGGATATGTTGCGAAAAACAGGTTACGAAGGACGTTCCCAAATCTCCATGGTCTCCTTGGACGAACTTGTACCGGAGGATCATTTGGTCCGCAAAATCGAATATGCCATCGCCCGGGGCCATCTTTTTCCGAATGCATCGTAAAAAGGTTCCCCCCCTTACGCAGGTGTGCTTTCCACCGATCCATTTACCTTTCATTGCGGCCATACACTGGCACAGGGATTCATCCTTCGTCTTTGTCGCAACCGGCCTTTCCGCGCGGCCTAATTCCTCGCTCCAGTCTCTCATCAACTCATCACCCCCAATATGTCCTCTACTCGTATCCAATCCCTTTCTCCATTTTCCGATCGGATCCAAACACGCTGGCCTAACATATCAATATCGACTACAGTCCCCCTCATGGCTCCTTTATCAAGCGGGTCATAAACATCAAGCCGCCCTCCATCATCGAACGTTGCAGGTGGCTATTGATGCCTTCCCACTCCTGTTCATCCAGTTGCGGCCGCTCGCGTCGATTTTGATTCTCCTGATGAGCGAGCAAAGCCTGCTTATGCTCTGTGGTAGCATCATACGGCTGGACTCCCCAATACCATTGCCAGCAAGTTTCTTGCTCACGCTGTTCTCCCCCTAACCGGCTGCCAGGACAAAATGCGATCGAGACGAAACGGCCGCCATGCCCCGGCTGAAAGACATGTCGCATACAGCACGCCGTCACGGATACGGCGGACGATGATGCGCCGCTGCGTAATGGCTCCGTAAGGTCCATTCAGCAGCCGCAAAGACTACGTGATATACGACAAGATCTTAACATTTGAAGTAAATGAGTACACAGTAAAATAAGTTGAATCAGAGCCGCGGGAATTACCTCCCTGGCTCTTTTGTTTTCTCACAATACTTACCACCTCCAGCACATAAGATCTATTGGTACAATTACCGGAGGTGATGATTATGTTTATACCTCCTATGCTGCTGGAGACTAGCGAAAGAGCCTTTACAGATGAAAGCTATATATTGGAGCCCAAGTTCGACGGGCACCGTGCGATCCTTTCGAGTATTGGCGAGGCCAGACCCACAGTTTGGAGAGGACAAAAATAACGTTTATTTGCAGCTAACCCTCCGAGCAGGGTTGAAAACGCTAAACGCGGGCCTGCGCGATCCGGTATTCGTGGATTTCATAATGTGAAAGAGCCGTGGGATTCCTTCCTCAACGGCTCTTCGGTGATCGCCGGAAAACCAGCCTGGCTACAGTATACCACCGTCCAGAGACGGCCCGCTGATAAGGAGGCAAGGAACCATAAAATAGGTATGCCCTAATTAGGGCTTGCTGAACATATTGCCTTTTAGGCCACAGAGGCTGACGGCACAGATTCAGCAGCAGTCTGAAAATCGGCAAAAAGAGAACGCGCAGCTTGCGTTCGAGATTCATAACAAGCAGTTGCAGGGCAATGACCGTTTCGCTTGTCTCTCGAAGGCGTGCTCGAATACGCCCCAGTCCGTAGGAGCGTTTGCCTTCTCCGAATTTTCCTTCGATTGCGTTACGCATTGAAGCATCCTGTCTGGCCTGGTTCCGATCGGGTTCCGCTTCTTTCTTCGGACGCCCTAAGTTTGGACCACTCAAACGGATTCCATGCTCCTTACAATAGCGAAGGTTCTCCCGATTTCGGTAGATTTGGTCGGCTAGAATGGCTTCCGGATAACACCCATATCGCTGGACGAACGACTCCACGGAAGCTTTCAGTGTCATGCTTTCGTTGAAGTTATCCCAGGACAGCTTCTCCATCCGAGCGTAACCGTCCACCAGACTGATCGCCAGCTTTGCTCCAAACTCGACGGGAGCATTCACTTTCCCGCGGACAATCGGCCGTACATGCGGTTGGGAAAGACTGACGATTCGATCTTCCACCGAGTGTGTCCGTTTGTCGTACATCTCTTGCTGTTGACGATACAGCTCGGAAATGACGAGCAATTGCCGATACTGCTGCGAACCCAGTTGATTCAAGCTGCTTTTCGCTGCCAGCATTTCGATGATGCCAAGATTACGCGAAACATAACGAAGCTGTTTGCCAACCGCTTTCCGGATGGCTTTGGCACCCGTTCGCCGTTTCTTGGCGATCTCGAGGTAGCGTTTGCGGGCGGTTTGACGATACGTTCTCGGTTTCTTGGCCTTCCCGACGAAAGGCTCGTGCAGAACATCGATGATCGCTTCGAGTTTTTCCCGCGCCTCGTTCAATAATTTCAAATCGGTCGGATACGAGATGTCGGCCGGTGCGCAGGTCGCGTCGAGCATCAAGGTGCCTTTGTTGCATGGTTTCTCTTTGCTTTTGCCGTCTTCATTAACGGATGTTCCATCAGAGCCATGGCCGCTGCCTGGAGGATCTTGAGGATCGCTCTTGTTTTGTTCCTGCTTCTTTCGCTCTGCGTCCTCTTCCAAAATCCAATCGTTGATTCGTTCAATGACATCCGCACCCAATCGCTTGCGGAAATGGGTCAACAGCGAGTGATGGAACGGAGGCTTATCTTGGAACGCCGGCAGCCCAAGGAAGTACTGGTAGTACGGATTTTCGGCGATCTGCTGGACCGTCTCTCGATCATCGAGCTGCATACGTTCCTGAATGTACAGCGCTCCCAAAGCCATACGAACAGACAAAGGGATCTGACCGCGCATTGATTTCTTGAACGACTTCGCGTAGAATTCTTCTGCCCGCCACCACGGGATGATAGCGGCCAGTTGAACCCAACGGTTCTCCTTATTTAATTTACCGCCAAACGGCAAGTAGAAATCTTCGAACAACTGAAGCTGGCTTTCGGTTCTACGATACATGTCGGCTCACTCCACGTGCACGATTTTTTGCAAGAAATTCGCATTTTCCTTGCATTTTATTTCGAGTTAGAGTCCAGAAATCCTTGTAAAACCTTTGAAAAATGATTGTTCAGCAAGCCCTAATTAACTGGTCGTGATACCGGCAGTGCGATTCTTAGAATCCCGCCCTAGCCCCGGCCAGCTTCGTCACCAGAAAACTCGCCGGCAATGCCGCGACATTTCCGCTGTCTTCCCTGGAAGTGAACGCTGCCTCATCCGTTGCGATAACCGCCCCTACAGAAATTCCGTACTCAAGGCCGGGGCTTTTCCGGCCCCATAACTTTCATGTTAGTTTCCCTACAGCTATAGTACAAGCATTTAAAGCACTCTCTCATATTATAATATTAAGAAAGGAGGTGGCTTGAATGAGTCATCGTAGAGCAATAACTGTTATTCTTCGCCGAGGTCAAAAAGTATTGATTGAGTGCAGACGCCGTAGAAGACGCTAATTACTCATTTTATGAAGCGTCGAACCTCGCTCCACTCCGTGTCTACCAGTAAGGAAAAAGCCTCGGAATAATCCCGGGGCTTTTTCCGTATATGTTTGTTGCAGTAAAAAAAGGCGCCCGCCAGTACAATGCCAGCAGAGCTCCTTTTCACCGGTTCCTCCGGATTTGACTCCAGTATACACCATTTATTTAGTGGGGTACATCTTAAAGGTCTCGAAGAAGTTTAAACCTTACCTTATTCTTTGTTGAACTAATATCATGCAAAAAAATCATATTTTTTTGTTTTACATAATAAAACCACTACAAAAACTGGGTTAACATGCCGATATATTTAGTGTAAGGAACATTACAGTTTCTTTCATTACATCAAGGAGGTGACTAATATGTCTATTTTTATTGCTGTTTTGCAATTTATAGGTGATTCCATCCCTAAGCTGGTTGAACTGCTTCAACAATTTGCGTAACACCTAGCGTAGCACCTAGGCCCATGAATCGGATTAAACCCAGCCTGATTCATGGGCTTTCCTTATACAACTGTCAGGAACAGCGCGATAATTCTTTTTTCAGTTGAAGCAGTTCAACCCGTACCGACTAACCGATACATTTTCAATATAATCTATTTCCCCATCTGATTCAAGTTGCGCTCCTCCTTCACCACCACAAGTGATTAGCCCACTATACAAACCCATCATTTCGGAGTTCATTACAAATCTTTAAAGTAATTTTGGTTCTGACAAAGGATGAACGAACAGGGAAAACAGGATATAATACGGTTGTTGAATTGTTCAAAAGACAGGCAGACGAGACATACCAAATTACAGCCAAAGGAATAACGATAACGACAACGGAAGAGCATCCCTTCTGGGTTCCAGGCCGAGGCTGGATAGAGGCAAGGCACCTTAAGGCAGGCGACCTGCTTCAAAATCCAGAAGGCAAGCCGTATCCGATCGACCGGATCGAGATTAAGAAAAACAGCACGACCGTGTATAACTTCCGTGTCGAAGGAGTACATAATTATTTTGTAACAGAGTTGGAAATTTGGACGCATAATTGCGGAGCCGGGGGAATGAGAAATATCCCGATGAGGGCTCCTTCAGGAGGAGGATCTAGCCAGGCCTCTAAGGGGACGGGGAGTACTTATAGACTCTCGGATAACCATAATATCCCTAAGAAAATAACAAATGAATACGATAATATTCAACTCGGAAAAGGGACTCCTAGAATAGATAAAGATGGGAATCAAAAGATATTCAGTGCAAACGAGTTAAAAAATAAAACCGGACAAAAGAACGTGTGGGAAGGTTCTAAGGAATGGGATGTTCCCGGATCAAAACATAGAATTTTAGAACAACCTAACGGTAAGTTAGGATATGTGACCAATCATGATTATAGCAAACCAAAGCTATTCCCCTCTCCTTGGTTTCCAGATGGAGGAGTTAAATAATAGATACTGAGGAGGAGTGTAAATTGGACTTTAAGTTCTCACTTCTAGATGATGATAGTGAATTAATAATTGGATATTGTAACGATATCGCAGGACTAGATGGTTCTGGGCATATAAATGAGAGTTCACAACATCAAATTTTATTAAAACAATTTATTTTTTGTAATGAGTTTAAAGAATATATTGTACGAAGAAAAGAGTCTTTTTGCAGGCTGGTGTATATATGCATAATTGATAAAAATAAGGATATTTTCACAAACTGCTCTTTTGCAATCGATGACAATATATACTATCACAAGGCGGGCTTTCCTAGCTCGCCAACTGATCTTCGTTTGATTGGGTCATTAGAAAGTATTGTGTCAAATGATGAACTTGGAATCTGGGAGTTGTGGCGAAACTCCCCTCCATCTAAAACTAATGAATGGGCAAAACTGAATGAAAATGGGAGGAGAGCCTGGTTAAAAGTTGTGACCAAGTATAACCTAAATAAGGTGGTTTTAGATAGCAAAGAAACAAACGATAAGACATTTTATTTAGATGGTACACATATTCGTGACTATGCTTCATTTTTTTGTGCTTTGGGAGAATCCATTAATGGTCCAGGGGGGTATTTTGGTTTTGATTTTAGTTCTTTAATTGATTGTTTACATGGTGGTTATGGTGCAGTATCGCCATTTACTCTAATATGGACAAATTACAAAGTAGCAGAACAGTGTTTGGATGTTCAGGCTTGGCAAAAAGAAATCAATTATAGAAGCAATGAATATGGAGAAGAGCCTTTTTTTGAAGAACAAGGGGACAGGCCGTTATTTCAAGCCCTTGTTGAAAATTTAAAAAATGAAGGCATTAATATTATATTTGAACAATAATATGTGAAATTGATTGTTGCTTGCTCCCAGTTTCATGCAGGATAATATCTATAAAATCTGTAATTAGGGCTTGCTGAACAATCATTTTTCAAAGGTTTTACAAGGATTTCTGGACTCTAACTCGAAATAAAATGCAAGGAGAATGCGAATTTCTTGCAAAAAATCGTGCACGTGGAGTGAGCCGACATGTATCGTAGAACCGAAAGCCAGCTTCAGTTGTTCGAAGATTTCTACTTGCCGTTTGGCGGTAAATTAAATAAGGAGAACCGTTGGGTGCAACTGGCCGCTATCATCCCGTGGTGGCGGGCAGAAGAACTCTACGCGAAGTCGTTCAAGAAATCAATGCGCGGTCAGATCCCTTTGTCTGTTCGTATGGCTTTGGGAGCGCTGTACATTCAGGAACGTATGCAGCTCGATGATCGAGAGACGGTCCAGCAGATCGCCGAAAATCCGTACTACCAGTACTTCCTTGGGCTGCCGGCGTTCCAAGATAAGCCTCCGTTCCATCACTCGCTGTTGACCCATTTCCGCAAGCGATTGGGTGCGGATGTCATTGAACGAATCAACGATTGGATTTTGGAAGAGGACGCAGAGCGAAAGAAGCAGGAACAAAACAAGAGCGATCCTCAAGATCCTCCAGGCAGCGGCCATGGCTCTGATGGAACATCCGTTAATGAAGACGGCAAAAGCAAAGAGAAACCATGCAACAAAGGCACCTTGATGCTCGACGCGACCTGCGCACCGGCCGACATCTCGTATCCGACCGATTTGAAATTATTGAACGAGGCGCGGGAAAAACTCGAAGCGATCATCGATGTTCTGCACGAGCCTTTCGTCGGGAAGGCCAAGAAACCGAGAACGTATCGTCAAACCGCCCGCAAATGCTACCTCGAGATCGCCAAGAAACGGCGAACGGGTGCCAAATCCATCCGGAAAGCGGTTGGCAAACAGCTTCGTTATGTTTCGCGTAATCTTGGCATCATCGAAATGCTGGCAGCGAAAAGCAGCTTGAATCAACTGGGTTCGCAGCAGTATCGGCAATTGCTCGTCATTTCCGAGCTGTATCGTCAACAGCAAGAGATGTACGACAAACGGACACACTCGGTGGAAGATCGAATCGTCAGTCTTTCCCAACCGCATGTACGGCCGATTGTCCGCGGGAAAGTGAATGCTCCCGTCGAGTTTGGGGCAAAGCTGGCGATCAGTCTGGTGGACGGTTACGCTCGAATGGAGAAGCTGTCCTGGGATAACTTCAACGAAAGCATGACACTGAAAGCTTCCGTGGAGTCGTTCGTCCAGCGATATGGATGTTATCCGGAAGCCATTCTAGCCGACCAAATCTACCGAAACCGGGAGAACCTTCGCTATTGTAAGGAGCACGGCATCCGTCTGAGTGGTCCAAACTTAGGACGTCCGAAGAAAGAAGCGGAACCAGAACGGAACCAGGCCAGACAGGATGCTTCAACGCGTAACGCGATCGAAGGAAAATTCGGAGAAGGCAAACGCTCCTACGGACTGGGGCGTATTCGAGCACGCCTTCGAGAGACAAGCGAAACGGTCATTGCTCTGCAACTGCTTGTTATGAATCTCGAACGCAAGCTGCGCGTTCTCTTTTTGCCGATTTTCAGACTGCTGCTGAATCTGTGCCGTCAGCCTCTGTGGCCTAAAAGGCAATATGTTCAGCAAGCCCTAATTATCTTTTAACCTTGATTGGCTTCATACCTTTCAAGGTTTTCGCGCTAAGTAAAAAGCCGAAGGAATGATCCCACGGCTCCGGCTCTGATCGTGTAACAGGCAGCAAGCTCAGCCCAATCTCTTTTTTCCCATGCTTCAATATCCAAGCTGCCACCACGGCCACCTGAGCCCGCGTAATCGGCTTATTCGGCGCGAAACCGCTATTACGTCACCCATGAGTCCTGCGTCAATCACTCTTCGGATCGAGAACCTTATCGGCACCGCAGCTCAAGACGTTGTACAGCCCGTGATTTCAATTATAATACGCTTGTAATCTAATGAGTCTATTGCGAGGAAAGACGTTCATTCCGGTCCCCATTTTGTCCCCCCGTCCCCAGTCTGCATAACACATAAAGTAAAGCCCCGGTATAATGCCGGGGGGGCAAGTACAAAATTGTGTGTAAATTCCCTCAAGTAAAACTCGCTCCTCTACCTTAATCGCACACTTTTGGATGGGGTTTTTACGTTCGTTTCTCGCCACTCCAAATCATCCGTCATATCCAGATACTTTCGGCCATTGCTCCATTTTTCATCTATCTCCATTAGCAAGGCTCCAAGTAATCGTTAGGCAGAATCGCTGCGTGGAAAGTTACGAATCACACCGCACGACCCCGTACTTCCTTGTTTACACGCTCTGTCGTACGACAGACACTTACGGTACTTCTCTGGAAAGACATTGCTGCCGTAGCATCGTCGAAACCTTATTCCGATAAGCATCGCTCACAAGTGGAGGCTTCCCGCTTCCGCCTCTCCCCCGGCATCGCCCCCTTGCTTCCCGAATGTAGAGCGGAATCACCTGTTCACGGCTTCCTTCCCGGACATTGAGACGGCTGAAATAAGGTTCTCACAACATTGGGCGGAAACATCTGGTTGTATTTCGACGAATTTCGCTATCAAATACCTATAATTCGGTGCGATAGACCTATGTGGAAGACTCATTGACGCTGGTTGGTCATTTTTTTATGATGTAGACAAAAAACGGGATCTTCGGACTATTTTATCTGAGGGAAGGGATGGTGAGTGGAATGGAATTTATGGATGAGAAAATTCAAGCGCTGCTGAACGAAGCGGAGAAAGCGAAGGAGCCGCACGACATTCGTACAGGACCGGTCCGTGTTGGAAAGCGCTACTACGCGTTCGAGGAGCAACCGTTCTTCGACGGCAAGCTGACGATGTATGTCCCGCAGGATTTTACGGACATGCCGGAGCAAGTGCGGAAAGTGAAATACCCTTATGAAGCACGCCCGCCGATCGTGAAATCCGACGAGACCGGCAGTATCGCGTTCACTTTGAACCGGATCGACCACGACCTGCAAGAGGAATGGGTCGAGGAATTAACGAACGGTATGAGAGCCGGCATCCGGCGGACGAACCCGGCGCATCTGTTCTTTTCTGACGGGACGGAAGAGGCGAACGGCAATAAGGTTGGGTATTTCGAATTCAAGAGCTCCGCGTTGGACGGGTTTATGTATCAGCTTTTCTTCTTCTTCGTGTTCCACGGCAAAACTGGGATGGGGACCTTTAGCTGCCGCTATGCAGATTATGACCAGTGGAGGGACATCGCGTTCCAAGTCATGCGGACCGTACACGTGCTGCCGCTGGATGACGGAGAGGAGCAAGAATGAGCCGGAAGCAGACGGTTTATACAAGTGCCAACGTTGTCGTTGCCCCTTACCAATTTGAACGGCTGCTCGAATTGAGGCTGATCAAGCAACTGAACGAGCATGTCAAGTTGTCCGTAAGCGGGATTGTACCGGAAGAGAGGCTCGATCAATACGTCGACGAGGCAGACGATCACACGCAGTTGGAAGTTTACGTACAAGAAGGCGAACGACAAATCGTCTTGTTTCAAGGCGTCGTTACCACAATGGCCGTGCAGGCGAACCGCAACGTGCGCACGTTAACGATTGAGGCCACAAGCGCCACCATCTTGATGGATCTTCGGAAAAAGAACCGTTCTTATCAAAACGCCGGTGTGGCTTACCGCGATTTGTTCGCGCAACTGACCAAGGCGTATGCGAACGGGGATGTCATCGATGGGGCTTCCGGGGGCCAAAGCATCGGAGAGTTTATCGTGCAGTATCAGGAAACCGACTGGCAGTTCGCCAAGCGGCTCGCTTCCCATTTTCACGCTCCGCTCACGCCGATAGGCGCGCATAAGGGGCCGCACTATTATGTCGGGCTTCCCGATGTGGGCGAGCCGCTCAAGCTGGACGAATATAATTATACGATTCGCAAGAATTTGAAGGACACCAAGCAACATGCCGCGAACGGCCTGTCGGGAGCGGACGGTGAGAGCGGTATCTGTTATGAAGTGACAAGCCATAAGCTGATTGAACTCGGCTTCCCTGTCGCGTTTCGGCAACGGACGCTTTATGTGGCGCGAGCGGAGACGATCCTCGAAGGCGGCATTCTTGTCAGCCATTATGAGCTGCGGGAAAAGGAAGGCGTAAGCTGCCTCACAACCTATGCCCATGCCTTATCAGGGGCTTCGCTGTTCGGCAAGGTGCTGGACGTGTCCAAGGACCAAGTGAAGGTAAGCCTGCATATCGACAGCGGACATGATGCCGGGGCCATGTGGTTTCCCTACTCGACCGTCTATTCTTCCCCGGACGGAAGCGGCTGGTATTGCATGCCGGAAGCCGGTGATGAGGTTCGGCTCTATTTTCCCGATGAGAGGGAGCCTAACGCATTTGCCGCCAGCTCGGTCGACTTGGCCTCCTCCGACCCGGTGAAGCGCAGCGATCCGGCGGTCAAAAGCATCAGCACCAAATACGGCAAGCAAGTTGTATTCCAACCGGGGGCGATTGAGATTATCGGCAACGGCAATCTGCTGATGCGCCTGACGGATGACGGCGGCATTGAGATTAACAGTGACAAAAAAATCGTGCTGTCCGCCGAGGATGACATCGAAATTACCGGAGGAGCGCGCATCTTGCTGCAGGGCGAAGCCGGGATCGACTTGAAGCAAGCGGACGCGAATCTGAACATTGCCGAACACGTGACGTTAAGCGGCGGGAAGGTCAATATCGAATGATCCGGGTGATGAGTAAAGAGGAAGCGCTGCAAGACTTGCTGGAGCGGTATGTGTTCGACCGCTGGCAGTTCGATCTCCCGGAGATCGACGAACGATACCGGCAGGAGAAGGAGCAGATCGAACGCCGTTTTTTGGCGGCCTTCGAAGCGGTATGCAAGCAAGCCGCCAAGCTGCAGGCAGAGGGGCGCAAGGGGAGCATTCGTTACGTGTATATCTCCTTTTTGCGGACAAGCATCATGGCGAACACGGCTCTTTATCGGATCGACGCCTACGACGATAATTGGTTTCTCGATGTGGAGGAATGCGCATCTTCCTGGTCTGCTGATTTTATTTTCGCCCCGCTGTTCCGTCGGATGGGGGAGTTGGAGGAGAAGCGAAAAGCGTATGCGAGAAAGATCACCCGGATGGATATCGAGAAGATCAAGCTGATCGAAGCCTACAAGTACCACCTGTTGACGGTGGAATGGCTAAGAGGCTTCATACCGTCGCTCATCGATAGCGAGACTTATCGCCGGATGGACAAGTCTGCGAACCTGCAATTATTCATTGGCGAATACAAGGATCAATGTGAGCTACTGTATGAAACCGGCGGAGGGGACGACGGGAGAGCCGTAGAAGCGACAAACGATGGGGCGGTATAGGAACATGGACTATTTCTGGTTGAAGCAGGATGAGCGTCATACGGACGTGCCGGTGCTGGAGCAGGTGCGAAGCAAAATCGATCGCAGAGACATCCGATGGCGGAGCGCGCACAAGATTCCGGACCCGATCGTTTTCTATGTGACGGCGGGGCCGGAGAGCGAGTTCCTCGATGTGATGGAGCGGCAGCTTTATCTCGTGTCCGAGGAACTGAAACGACTCCTTGCGATATATGAGCCGGATGCGTGGTTTATATTTACGCCGCTGCTCGACCTGAAAGGGCAGCGGCAGAAACGCTATTTCCTTCCGATCTTTCCGGAGGACATGGTGCTCAGTCCGAGCAGCGAATGGTCTCCCGACAGGCACTTCGTCAAAAAGCCGGTGTTAGCGGAAGAGAAGCTAAAGGGCAAAAAGATCGTCCGCGTCCAGGAGAGCGATTCGCCCCTTGTAGCGGTTCGTCTGGACGTGGCGGAGAGCATCTTGCGCCGGAATTTCACAGGGGTGCGGCTGGAGAAAGCGATTGTGGAATAAGACGGGGCAGCGGATGGCCGAAAAAACGAGTACAAGACAGAAGCACGCAGAGGGTGGGAGATGAGTGCCTGTCCTGTTCCATCGGTGTGCGAAATGATGCAAGCAGGCAGAAGCAATAGACAGGGGGGATTCATATTGAGTATGGAGATGACGACGCCGGAAGGGGCCGGGACTCCGCCGAGGTATATAGTCAGAGGAGCGCGCATGCAATGCGCCTGCGGCAGCAACCCGCGGCGGATCAATCTGCCCAGGAGCCATGGGTCGTTTGTAAACGGCAAGCCGATGATGAATGAGACGGATTGCAAGCCGCATGAGAATATCCCGCATTTTGGAGCCTGTCAGGGAGAACGTAATCCAAGCGGTGAAACCGTGTATTTTATTGCGGAGAATGGAGAAACGATCGCGGGCAAGCCATGTATGCCTGAATTTTTGGAGACATGGGTCTACACGAAGGAGAATACGAAGGTGGAAGGTCAGCCGGCGCTGACGACCGATCTTTGCTCGTGTGCAACTGGGGCGGCGTGATTTATTTCCTGACCGACGGGCAGCACGACGAGTAATCCAAGCGGAGGCTGACGATGATGAAAGGATTCGATCACATCCGGATTCAATCGCCGTACCGGCTGCAACGAATCGAGGATGTACGGCTGGCATGGAAGCCGAACGAGCACGGACGGCTTGTCGTCCGGGGCTATGTCGAGGACACCGACCATGTGAAAGCGGTCTTGAACGCTGCGGAGCACGACGAAATTCATTTGTACGAGAAAAATGGGCAAAGCGAGAGCGCGATTTTTAAAGGTTCGGTCAGCGACGTGCGCATCACCCATACGAACGGGGTCTATGCGATCCAGATAGAGGGAGCGTCAGGCAGCCATCTGATGGACTTGAAGCGCAAGCGCCGTTCCTTCCAGGATGCGGGGATGACCTATGCCCAGCTCGTGGAAGATATCATTCAGACGTATCCCGGTTCCGATGTCATCCCTTACGCGGGCGAAACGACGAGCATCGGGGAGCCGGTCTTCCAATACGACGAGACGGACTGGGAGCTGTTGACACGGCTCGCCAGCCATTTTCATGCCGTTCTCGTGTGTGATATAGTAGAGGCAAAACCAAGGTTTATGTTCGGCATGCCGGAGGGAAGGAGCTACGAGCTGCCCGGCGATCTCCCGTATATCGCCCGCCGGGACCTGGCGGCGTTTCAACGGGCGGGCGGCTACGAAGCCGGCCTGCATCCGGCGGATTTCTACCATTGCGAGATCGACAGCGGTGCGCGTTACGCGATCGGAGACGAGGTGATGTTCCGCAACAAGCGGCTGGTGGTCAGCGAGGTGTCGGCCCGGATGGACCGGGGACAGTTCGTCTATACCTATCGGCTGTCGCGGCGGGAGGGGATTCGTCAGGAGCGGCTGGTGAATCCGAGGCTGACCGGCCTGTCGCTGGAAGGCGAAGTGTTGGCCGTTCAGGGCGAACAGGTTCAGCTTCAGCTGGATATCGACAAGGAACAAGCCGCGTCCGCGGCGTATTGGTTTCCTTTCGCTCCGCCCACGGGCAACGCCATGTACTGCATGCCCAAGGTGGGGACGCATGCGACCTTGTACTTGCCCGACGCCACGGGAAGCGGCGCGGTGGTGACCGGGTGCGTGCGCAAGAACGGGGATAGCTGCGCCAAGACGGGAGACCCGAATATCCGCTACTTCGGCACGGAGCACGGCAGCGAGCTGGAACTGTCTCCGACCGCGATCAACGTCGTCAGCGGCAGCAAGGAACCGCTCAAGCTCAGCTTTGACGATGCGACGGGCGTCACGATGACAAGCCATCGGAAGCTGCTGCTGAATGCAAAAGACGATATTTCGCTGTTTACCCCGAAGCGGATTCGTATCCATGCACAAAGCCAGGTGCTCGTCAAGAAGCTTACCGCACTGAGCGGCTTCTCGATCGAGAACGAGTACCACTTGCTCGGGGAGCATGTCGAGGTGCTGGGTCGAGACCGGACGGAGTATGCGCCGTACGAGGATGAGCCGCAGGAGGGCGAAGCGCCGAAGTTCGATTGGGGCAAGCTGTGGGGCAATGTGTTGGCCGGATTAGCGGTGGTGGCGGTGGTCACGGTTGCCGCCGTGGCCACCGTGGCTACAGCGGGAGCCGGTGCTGTCGTGATCGCAGCCGTTGCTTCGACGGCGGCCATATCCGGTACGGCAGCCGTAGCCGGAAAAGCGATCTCGGACATCCGTCGGGGGGAAGTCAGCGACACTTCGGCTTATATGTGGGATGCGTTTCGAGATACGACGATAGGAGCCGTATCCGGCGCCATATTTGGTCCCTATGGCGGGATTTGGGCTTCCATGGGCGGCCGAATGACGTTTCAAGGAATGGTCGGGGCCGCAGAAAGCATCATGAGACAAGCGATGGACGGGGAAGAATTAAGCTGGAAAACGACGTTGTTGGATGCGGCGATAAGCTTTGGAACCGCAGGACTCCTTGATCCAAAGGTGCTCAAGCCGGTGGGCGGATTCATCAAGAAGCAGGTCGGCACTACGAGCCGATGGATCTCGGATAGTGTAGGCGACATTTCCCGAAAATTCAGCAAATATATGGATGGCCTTAGCGAGAACGGCCACTCGTTAGCCCGCATCTATGTAGAACACGAACAAAAAGGGCTGGCCGGACTCGCAAAGGAGCTCGGGGAAGCGTTACAGAAAGATCTGAGCCACCTTGGCAGCAATGCCAGAGAGCAACTGGAGAAGCTGAGAAATAGCTTGAGTCTTCCACGCGGATATCAACTTGCGGGTGTACCGCATATGGGGAATGAAGCGTCCTATCTCTTCAAGAACATGAGCAAGGAATTGAAGGAAAGCCTGGACGGGTTGAAGAGTAAGCTTGATAATGTAATGAAGAGCAGTTCGGGTGGTTCTGGTGGGAAGCCTCCGGGTTCTAAGGGGACGGTGGATGTTGGGACACCGCCTCGGTACGGGGATAGAAGAATTTCAGACACGTTATATAAAAAAATTAGAAGAAAGACACCTTCTAAAGAACTTCAAGACACAGTAAATGAAGGTGTTCAGTTACCAATGGACGATCCTGTACTTCGCGGGAAAAAAATTACAAGCAGGCTAGAGCCCGATCATATCGTATCATTAGATAATATCGCTCGTATGGAGAACTATGATAAACTAACTTTTGAACAACAAGTCAAAGTGGCGAATAATCGAGAAAATTTTATAGGTTTAAGTAGATCTGCAAATGGTTCTAAACAAAATAAAACATATGAACAATGGACACATTATAAGAAGGGCACACCAGATGAGATAGAAGTTGATCCTGTATTTAGAAAGAAAATGATGGAAAGAGAAAAAGAGATGGAGAAAATTTTACAGAAGCAAATTGATGATATGGCTAATCAAAATAGACAAAATGGTGGATAAAGAAAGGACTAACATTATGGAACAAAAGATAGAGTATTTAAAAAAATATACTATGATAAAAAACGGCTATGTAAGGCTTGTTCCAGACGATGAAATTGAACATATAGATTCACTGCCTCTTTTATGGTATAAAATTTTTAAACTAAAAGAGAAAAAAGAAAGAATTAATACTTTGTTAGACATATGGAGACAGCATGTCTCCATAGAATTAAGAAACACGATTTCTTATTTACATGATTATCTTGATAATGTTGAACTTATTGAGATAAACCAAAGGTATTCAATTTTATATACTATTAAAAATCGACTAGGTGAAACGTTTTATTATGAAGGTAGAGCGCCAGTAAAAGATTTTAATAATAGGGAATTGGAAGAATTTTGGGAACATACTCCGACAAAATTAAGAACATTTTATGAAAGTGTTCATAATGGGTTTTATTATTATGCAAGTGGAGCTATGGGATTGGTACCTCTAGAAAATGTTGCTTTTTTAGGTGATTCCGATCTTGACTGGGGGATTGTTGAAGATTTAGAGGAGCCCCTGCAGATTGATTTGGGGACTTCTTTTGGTTTCTTCTCCAATGGAATGGGGACCTATGTGGTAATTGATTATAAAAATTCTGAAAATGACAATGCTACGTTGTGGTCTGCAAAAGACCAACCTGAATACAACATTAACTTTTGGGATCTAGTAGACGAATGGATTGTTGTAGGTTTTGAAGCTTGACGTCTAATTGGATGAATTTTTTCAATCTCTATAAACCATATTACTGATCACGCCTCAGAATTTTTCACCTAAAGTAATGTTTTTTCTTAACATAGACAGGTTCATTATGGTTAGATAACAGACACCATGATTGACCTGTTTTTTGTTTGCCTTCGTTTTTTTAAATGAGTCGCAAATAGGCTGCTCCGGTTAATGAAGAGTACCGAGAAAACTTCTGGAATCCATTTGCAGAAAAGTTGACAGATATCACGTCTAGTGTGTCAAAAGAAAACTAAACAATTACTGTGGGAAGGTCATGTGATTCTATCCGGTTACCAACTTACGGATATACCGCATATGGGGAATGAAGCATCTGATGCCTTTCGAAACGCAGGCAATGGATTGAAGGAAAGCCTGGACGGATTGAAGAGTAAGCTTGATAATGTAATGAGGAGCAGTTCTGGTGGGGGGATGGGACATGCTAAGTTACCTTCCGAGGAAGAATTGCGTAATGCTGTTACTGAATGGTCAGGTATGCAGAAAAAGTTGGCTTCTTATATTTCAAAAAGAAAAATGGATCAGTTTAATACAGCAACTGTAATTTATGACGCAAGAACTGGGAAATATTATTATGGATTGAATAAAGGTGTAGATTTGAGTGGAGATGCCAAGAATCCGGTGTTATTTGGAACCAAAGACGAACCAGGACTATTACCAAAGGACTCTCTTAATGATTATAGGGTAGGGAATTGTGCGGAAGTAGATGCAGCGAATCAAGCTCTAAATGATGGTGCTTATTTAAGTGATTTATATTTTTATACAGTTAAAGTGACTCCAAATGAGTTTGGAGCAGCAAAAACGGCTTGTGAAAACTGTACATTTACTTTTCAAGGAAATGCAGCAGACGCACTAAGCGGATGGTTTAAAGGGGACTAGTAATCATGAACATGGAAAAATTTAAAAGTATTTCATTAAGAGGTAGGGTAGCATATGGAATTAGCTGTTTTGAAAACGCGCTAATAGCCTCAAAATATGACCTCAATGATTGGAAACTCGTGTTGAAGTATTTATGGGAGTTTACTAGCATACAATATTTGGATGATTGGAATGATGTTGTAGTTGAGTTAATTCCCAGTAATTTAATGGAATTCAAAACATACGAAGAGCATCAATTTGAGCGGTTAAGTAAAGATGAATTTTTATATTTGTATAACTTATATCAATATAGTGATGAAATAATTGATACCTTATTACGAAATATCTACGATCTTGGAATCAGTCATGTATATACAGTAATTGAAGGTTATGGTGAAAGTAGTTTAATGTCTTTGGAGAGACTTATCAATTTCATGATAGTTAACAACTTGCCGTTACCAGACATTGGGTCGTTCCTCAAATTTCATATAGAGGAAAATAAAGGTTGGGGAAACAAGTTTGATGGTACGATATTATCTAAAGTTTTGTAATAATGGGGTTTTATCCGCAATGAAGCCAATAAAGAGTCTTATGCAACCATTGAAACTGAAGTATTATTTCGAAGAGTGGGAACAGAGAACTGCTATATTTTTTGTGTCTGACGCAAAACGACAGCGAATGGAATGGGATAAATACGCGCTAGGGCGTGTATGCAAACCTTAAGCCAACCAGATCATGGAAGAGGCCAGCTTTAAGAAGGCAACAAAAGTACAGGCCAATTTATCGTACCGAGTTGCCAGCCGACGATTATGTTTGAGTTTGTTGAACAGGCATTCGACCAGATGACGCTCTTTATACAACCACCAGTCGGTTGTACGTTGGATCGTGCGATTCTTCTTACTGGGAATGACGGAATGGGCCAGTTTCTCTTCCAAAAGCGCAATGATTTTATCGGTATCGTATCCGCGATCCGCCAAAACATGTTTACCTTGTATGTCTTGGGTTTGCAGGATCTCATAACCCGTTACACAATCATTGATGTTGCCTGCGGTTACTTCGAAGCGTAGCGGATTGCCAAGGCCGTCTACAACGGCATGAATCTTGCTGGTTAATCCTCCGCGTGATCGTCCGATGGCTTGGAATTGCTGCCCCCTTTTGCCCCCGCGCCGTGTTGGTGAACACGAACGATGGAAGCATCGAGCATAACACTTTCGTCATCGGGATTGGCAGCCAGAACGTCTAGCATTCGATCAAAGATGCCTGCTTTCTCCCAGCGGCGGAAACGACTGTAGACACTGCTCCAGGAGCCATAATGCTCTGGCAAGTCTCGCCAAGGCGCACCAGAACGAATCACCCAAAGCATGGCATTGAACATTTTTCGGTTATCGATTGCCGGACGTCCACCCTGTGGTTTCCGTTCCGGTGGCAAGAGGTCTTTGAGTCGTTCCCATTGGTCATCTCGTATCTCATATCGTCTTCTCATAGGATAAGTTTACCAGATATTTGGCTATTTCGATAGTTTGCGTACACGCCCTAGGCTCGCGAAGATGTTAATTTTCTAGTTAAACAACACTGTTACATTATATTATAGACGGGTCGATTACGGTGAGATACCACCAAGATTGACCTGTTTTTGTTATGTTCGTTTTCTTGCAGATTCTCAAAAATGATTTGCATCTGTTATACAGCCGACCCCGATAGCGACAGTTGAGTCCGTATAATTGTGTAAAATAGCTTCTTCCAATAAATGAAGAGAGCCATGTTCAAACCCCTCAAGTAGAGTGTAGTTGCTGACACAACAAACTAATGGGGTGGATTTGAAAATGGCTCAATATCAGATTAACGTAGATTCGAATATTTTGCAGCAATTATTTATTGGAGATCGTAAAGATGCGGGTGTAGCCAAGCTGCTGGAATCCGTAGTGAATCAAGTCTTACAAGCGCAGGTGACCGAACAGTTGGATGCAGAACGTTATGAGCGAGCAGAGGAGCGCAAGGGATATCGGAATGGGACATACCCGCATAAGCTCACAACACGTGTAGGCACGCTTACGCTTCATATTCCACGTATCCGGGATGGCAAGTTCTCTACGAATTTATTTGCCCGATACCAACGAAGCGAGCAAGCTTTTGTTGGAGATGGTTGTCAATGGTGTCTCTACTCGCAAGGTGTCGCAGATTACCGAGGAACTGTGTGGCGCCGAATTCTCAAAGTCTACGGTGAGCGAGTTATGTAAGAAGCTTGATCCCATCGTACAAGCTTGGAGCCATCGTCCACTTGGTGACAGCCCGTTTCCATTTGTGCTAGTAGACGCCATGTACTTGAAGGTACGTGAAGACGGTCGTGTACGCTCTCGTGGACTGTTGATCGCAACAGGAGTCAATACCGGCGGAACACGAGAAGTGCTTGGGCACATGCTCGGCGATTCGGAATCGGAAGAGACGTGGGGGGGCCTTCTTCCAGGAACTGAAGCAGCGTGGGTTACGGGGCGTGGATTACATCGTTTCTGACCAGCATGGCGGGCTTGTGCGTGCGATCCGTCAGCATTTTCAGGGGGTTACATGGCAGCGATGCCAGACGCACTTTATTCGTAATGTGCTGGACGCAACACCGAAAAGTCTCAAGGAAGATGTGCACCGTGCCATCCGAGGCGTTTTAGATGCTCCGGACTTAGAGACAGCTCGGTTATTTCTGGATAAAACGTTAGAGACATACAGTGAGAAAGCGGAGCGAGCGATGCGTATACTGGAGCAAGGTTTCGACAATGCTACGGCGGTAATGTCGATTCCAGAGAAGCGTCTGCGTACGACAAACAGCCAAGAGCGTTTAAACGAGGAAGTACGGCGTCGTGAGCGTGTGATTCGTATCTTTCCAAACCGAGATTCTGCATACCGATTACTTGGTGCTTTGCTAATGGAGATAGATGAAAAGTGGAGCAATGGCCGAAAGTATCTGGATATGACGGATTATTTGGAATGGCGCAAAACACATGCTAAGACTTCTTCCAAGGTTGTACGGTTAAGCTAGAGCAACGAATTTTGCTTGAGGGAATTTACACATAATTTTGGACTTGACCAGAAGCAGTGGAATACGGTAAAAAACTGCATAAAGAGTATGACTATGGTCCTGGAGTTCAGAAAGAAAAGAGACTCCCTTCTGGTAAACGAATGGATGGTTACGATTCGAAAAATAAAACTATCTACGAACTGAAACCTGATAATTCTAGAGCAATAAAGAGAGGTACGAAACAGCTCGAAAGATATGTTGAAGAAGCGAATAAAGTATACGGATCAGGGCATAAGGGTGTACTAAAAACTTATCCTTGCTAAGAAGAAAATAATAAAGTGCACCAGTGGCATAAGGATGATTACTACTGGTGCATCTTTTCAAAGGGGGTAAACGAAATTGAGTGCAAAAACATATAATCAGTACAGCTTTGTTGGATGGATGACATTGGAGTTACCAACAACGTGGGAATATGAACAAGATGATGATGTTATTAATATATTCTCCTCTGTAAATCCTAAAGGTGCGTTACAGATTTCATTTTATAATGTTAATTTAGATATTAGTAGAGAAGAACTAGCGGAAGACTTTTTACAAAAATTTATTGATAAATATACAATAGATGTTGATGTAAATACGAAAATGATTTTAGAGAGAGACGATTATACAATCGCAGTTTGTGAAGGTTATTGCGATGATCGATTCATAAAAGTATGGTGCTTGGCTGAAAATAAGAGATTGTTGTTAATAACCTATAATAGCCAAAAAAAGAACAGAGAGGTTTCCACGGCTAGTGACATAGTTTATGGTATTAGATTTTTATGATATACAAACCTTGATTGGACTAAAACCTCTCAAGGTTTCTTTTTTGGTGTTAATGAATTCACGCTCTCATTTCGCGTTAAGTAAGAGCCGCAGGAATGCTCCCACGGGTCTTATCATGCAACAGGGAGTTGGCTCGGCCCCCAGCCCTGTACCCCTATTTTTCAGCAGACGATCCACAATAACAGAAAAAAGCCAACACCAATGTACCACACTTTTCCTTGACATCGTAGGCTTTACGGTAAAATTCATTTATCGTCGATCTCCCAGGGTTTTGCGCTAATGGGGGTCGACGACAACTTTTCGTGAGCGTTCATATAATAGTAATCTTAGGAGTTTTTCCTCTTTGCCGCTTACAGCAACATCAAATCAATGTGTCGAACCACTACAAAAGTCCATGGCCATTAGAATTTTTAGCGCCGAGTCCACATTATAGGTTAATTGAATTAGCTCCATAATATGAAATCTCCCAAATCCAATCCACCCCAACAGACCAAGCATTTCAGTATATTTGCAATGATTTATCACGATTCAGGCTGACTCATATTTTCCATATTTAGGTTTGAGTGTTACTGTAGAAAGGAATATAATGTAAGCTGATAAGATGCTTAAAAGGAGGATGGAAAAAATGAAGGTAATTTTTCAATCATGTAAGATTTCTATCATGTTATTACTGATTTCATTGCTATGCTTCCCTGCTCCTATTTTTGCCGGGACTCCGAACAACCCTTTGAACTTCTCCACTTCGTTGATTCCTTTTTCAAGCTCTGAAGTGGCCTATACGAAGGCGGGAGGACAAGTCTTCGTATCGAATGCCCCCGAAACCATTAACAAATCGAGTCATATCAATAAAGCGTTATATCAAGACACCCTGACAAGACGATTCCGCATATGGTCTTCCCATGTCAACGGCACAAAGAATGATTTGAAGTTTTGGATTTATATCCAAAATCCATCTGACACCCGATCGATAGATTTATACCGATCCACTGCATATGGTTCTACCATTAGTGACGGAAATAATATTTTTCAAGCGTCTAATAATGTAGCCCGGGCGTTTTTGAATGTCTTGCCTCCACAAGATCAATTTATTGCCACGTTGGCTCCTGGCGAGGGAGTTCCTTTGCCATACGCCTACCGTGTTTCACCTGGGGAGGCAATCGTTCACCTGTCCGAGTGGGTCGCACTGTATTCCGATGATGAAAGCGGAGCCGAGGTTAGCGTGTCGGATATCAATACGACGACATCCGTGACCAATCCGGGACCCTATGCTTTGACTGTCTCGGCAACTGATCCCGAATCTTCACTTGAAGGTGATTACCGGGGAGTGCTGGACCACTATGCAAGGTATGGCACGATCAATGTTTCCTTGCGTCAGGGAGAGTCGAAGTGGATGAAGCTTTCGGATTCTGGCGGCTATTCCGGGGAACAAGAAAATTTAACAAGCGTATGGACAACTTCTGGGACACCTTCAAGTAGGTTTGTCGTTCAATACAACGGGAACACTAGACAATCATACTGGTTCACCGAGTATCAAATCAGATTCAATCTTACGTCGCCCTCGAATGTTACTACTTATTTCGGAGCACCATTAAATGGAGTTGGCGGCTTTGTCAATTATCAATATGCGACGCCCAGCACTAATTATGGAAATACCGAAACCTATTCTTACCGCGGAGGAGGCCCGGGCACAGCCACCGGAGTCATCGTATCCAACGTGAAAGTATTTAACTTACGAACCTTGGTTAGCGCAGGGAATTCCTTGCCGCAAGGAATTTACTTCAGAGCTTCTTGAATCGGCTCCATCCTCAACTGACTGCCGGGGCCGTCCCATAAGTAGTTTTTACTACCTGTAGGATGGCAGCAAAATTCGAAAAAAGGTCGAGTTAGGGGTTACAATGATTCCCCTACTCGACCTTTTTGCTTCATCATTGCCCACTTGAGCAAATTGTGGGCAAGGGAAAGCCACCCGACCTCGAGGCTTACTTTCGACAGGCCTCGAAGCAGGAAGCGTCTGAATCCTCTGTTGTTTTTCATTTGCCCAAAGACACTTTCCGGTTCTATCATTCGTCGAACCGACAGGGCATATCCTTCTTCACTTCGCAGCTTCTCCCGCACTTGTTGCTTATAGCGGAGATACTTCATGCTTACTCGGATTTCCCGGTTCCCTTTTGCCTTTGTGCAGGCTGCTTTGAGGGGACAATTCGAGCAATCCTGGCTTTGGTAATGCCTAAGTTGAATTTCATATCCACTCTCGGTTTTTTGTTTACTCTCATACCGGAAAACGAGGCTTTGCCCACCGGGGCATGTCCATGTATCCGTCTGTTCATTGTATTCCCAATTATCTATCTTGCTGACATCTTGTTTCCATTTCTTAGATTTTTCTTGACGATACGTGTTGTATTTCACGATACCATCTACGTTTTCTTCCTCCAAATCAGCGTAGTTCTCTTCGCTTCCATAACCTGCGTCTGCGATAACCGTTCCAGGAAGTTTGCCCAGCGCGTTCTTCACTTTCTCTAAATGAGGTTTCATGCAACGGGTGTCCGTAGGCCGCTGATGCAAACTGTATCCGACCACAAACTGATTTTCGGTGCCAATTTGTACATTATAACCAGGCTTGAGCTGTCCATTTTTCATGTGGTCTTCTTTCATTCTCATAAAGGTAGCGTCCGGATCGGTTTTACTGTAGCTGTTCCGTTCGCCGAGCACTTCCTGATGATGTTCATATTTTTGCAAGCGAGGCAGGAGATCTTTACGCAACAGCCGAACTGCTTTTTTAAGTGGCTTGTTTTTGGGTTGCTTTTGCAGCTTTTGCTCTAGTTGCTCTACGGCTTTCTCCAACTTCTCGCTCGTGACCTACGATTCCCCAAGCTCTCGCAAATCTTGCCCTTGCAGCTCCTGCTCTTCCTGACGCTCCGCTTCTTTAATGCTTGCAAACAACGTCTTTATTTTGTCTTGCCATTTGGCTTTGTGCTTTACCACGGCTTTTCCCCAGACAAAGGTATACTTATTGGCATTGGCTTCGATTTTCGTCCCGTCTAAAAAGTAATGTTCCAGCTTAACGTAATTTTCCTCGACAAGGAAACCAAGAATTGACGTGAAAATCTGTTCGAGCACATCCTTCATCCGCTCGGACCGAAAGCGGTTGATGGTGCGAAAATCCGGGCGTTGTCTGGCTCCAAGCCACATGAATGGAATATTCTCACGCACCGCTTTGGCAATTTGACGAGAAGAATAGATACGCTGGGTATAAGCGTAGATAATGATTTTGGTGAGCATTTTAGGATGGTAGCTATGACGTCCGCCGCCTGGATAAGCGGAGGCAAAGATTTGATGATCCAGACGATCCACTGCTTGATTGATCATACGAACAAGGTGATTTGCAGGGATATCTTCTTCCAAGTCTATTGGCAGGCACAGTTGGTTCATGTTATATTGAATATACAAAGAAATCGTTCCTTTCGTATATGGTTGGTGGTACTTCCATTTTACTAAAGAACGATTTCTTTTTGTTTTACATTTTTGAGAAAAGGGGTGTCCCGAGTCAATGACTTGGGACACCCCCTTTTCTATAAGAAATCACATTTCAATAACATTTTTTTAGAGTATGATAACCTTCCGGACTAGCCCCCAATTCGATAACGCCAACTGGCCGCATTTGTCCATTCTCCGTATCAATGGCAGCAAGCCAGCTCAATTCGTCCTTCCGTTACCCCGTGTTCCATACGTCCCATATAAGACCAGTTGATTACCTTATGCCAAGCTGGAAGATCGACGGCTCACATAGGGGCTGTCTTTTCGCTTGCACACAATCCCTTCCATTCGTTTATTTCAGATGTCCAAAAATAATGCCTCACCGGCGCCTTCCATAAACGGAGTCTTCATCATGTGTTTGCTGATGGGCGATACGGCAGCATTCAAGATTTCCTTGCGTCGTATCAGGGGGAACCCTCGCAAGTCAACGCCGCGATAACTTAAGATATCGAAATACTACATCGAGGCCGTCATGACGCGATTCCAGGCGCTCCAGATCAATACATATGATCTCGCCATCCAGGATCGTTTCTAGAGCGGGTTGGTAAAAACTTATATGGATAATGCCCCCTTAGAAAGATAACCTTAACAACGACCAGAACGGCTGGTGAAAATTTGATTAGGAGATGTTATGAATGGGAATTTTAAGCGGAAACCCTAAAGATGAACCTCTGCATTATGGGGAAGTCTTTGCTGTGTGGGCCTTTTCGATGAAAGCGAAAGGATGCGTATCTGTATATCGGGCTTATCACTACCACGCAGGAGATGAGGATTTAAAAAATATATTAGGCGATTTGATTAATCAAGCAGAACTCGAAGAGAAGGAATGCGATGAAATTCTTATTAGCAATGGAATCGCTCCTAGTCCGAATCTTCCTGACCGGCCAGAAGCCAAACTTGAAGAAATTCCCGTTGGAGCGAGACTTACGGATCAAGAAATAACGTCTTTGATTGGAGCCGATTCTGCGGCCGGCATGGTTATGTGCAGCCAAATCATGGGGAAATCCATTCGTGAAGACATTGGTGCGTTGTTTGGTAAATATCATATAACGAAAGCGGCAATAGCTTTGAAAATTCTGGAGATGAGCAAAGAAAAAGGCTGGTTGGTACCACCGCCGCTGCATATAAAGAGACCAGAGGAAGCCGAAAAATAGCATAAGGTACTTGCGGAATCTCCGGCCGGACAACATTTCCTCGCTTTTGGCCGGGGGATGATTGCAGTGGTGATTGGTGGTACCGCAAAGCTTGATAGAGCAAGGCAGAAAGGCTCCCGCGCGGAGCCTCTCAGATTGTTGAAGACAAGTTGGGGAAATAAGGCTTGGCCGAGCCTGCTCCCTGTTGGGAAAAAGAGTATCACTCCAGCAAAAAGAAACCTTGAAAGGCACGAAGCCAAACCCCGGAGCGCTCCGGGGCTATTTGGTCGTTTTCCATGTTATTGTGGTGCCATCGCTGATTGCTGTTATTGTTCCTTGTTGGTCTGTCCGGAATATTTCAACGCCAGCCTTCTTGAGCCGGTTCACAATCGTTTTTTTAGGATGGCCGTACTTATTGTCTACGCCCGCGCTGATTACGGCATATGCCGGCTTGACGGCGTCCAGAAAGTCCTGCGACGTGGACGTGTCCGATCCGTGATGTCCCACCTTCAGCACATCGGCGCGCACTTTTTTCGGATGCTCCAGCATGTCCTTTTCGCTTCTGGTCTCAGCGTCGCCGGTAAAGAGGAAGGAAGTCTTGCCATAAGTGAGATGGAGAACCGCGCTCCAAGCATTCAGATCCTTGCCATACTCAGCCACGGGGGCAACAAACTTCGCTGTGACGCCTTCCAGCGGGATTTCGAGGCCTGCCTTGGCTGCCTTGATTTTGAGGCCCCGATTTTTGACGGACATCAGGAAATCCTTGTATGTATTAGTGGTGTGGCTCACTTTGGGCGCATAAACGCTTTTGGTTGGTATCGCATCAATCACCGTATCCAGACCGCCGATATGGTCGGCGTCCGGATGTGTTGCTATCACCACATCCAGCTGCGTGATGCCGAGACTTTCAAGGTATTCGACGACATCCTGCCCCTTGTGATTGTCCCCGCCGTCAATTAAGATATGCTGTCCTTTTGGAGTCTTAATCAGTGTAGAATCTCCTTGGCCGACGTCCAAATAGTACACTTGCAAGGTACCAGCCGACTGCTGAGGCTGCACCGTCTGGTTTATTGCCGGAATACCCGTTGAGCATCCCGCAAGGAGCAATACGAAAATAAGATGAATCGTGATGTATAAGTATTTCTTCATATTTCCCTCCCGTCTCATTGTAACACATAAGAATAAGCCGAAGAATCACATCGTTGAGCATATAGATAATAATGAGCCCTGGAAGCAGTCAGTAAAAGTCACTCCTTGCCGGATAAGGCATTGTGAATGAATGCAAACATTGGCGGAAAGCGAGGAAGGGGCGCATAATGCAATCGATCGCCCGCAAAGCTTGATATCGCAAGGTAAAAAGGCTCCGTCGGGAGCCTTTTTTGCTTGGAAAGTACGTATAGATGTCTGGAACAAGAGGTCTCATTACCTGCTCCGATTTATTTAGCCATTATATTTTGTAGCGGCTCATCATTTGGCTTAACGTCTGCGCCATTTGATTCAGCTGCTCCGCATTTTTCATCAAGGTGGCCATATCCAGCAATTGTTGATCCGTGAACTTCACGAGTGTCGTGGCATGCTCCGCGTTCTTCTCGGCGATGTGCGCGATTTCGTTAACGGACGCAAGCACTTCTTCGGAGCCGGCGGACATTTCTTCCGTCACGGCTGACGTGTCTTGAATTCGGCCTGCCATATCGGTAATTTCCGATAAGATGCGCTGAATCAGTTTTACTGAGTTTTCTAATTTGTAAATACCATCGGCAACGCTGTCCCGAACGTTATCCATCGACTCGACAGCCTTGGAGGCATCATTCTTCGCTTCATCGATCAGGTCGGCGATTTCGCGCGCGGAGTCCGCCGAGCGTTCCGCCAGCTTCCTTACCTCATGGGCAACGACGGCAAAGCCTTGACCATGCTCGCCGGCGCGGGCGGCTTCAATGGACGCATTCAGGGCAAGCAGGTTCGTCTGCGATGCGATGTCGGTGATGGCATCGACGATAACGGCCATCTGTTCCGAGCGCTCGCCCAGATTTTGAACCAAAACTCCCGAATTGCGCACGGATTCATCAATCGTATTCATCTGTCGTACCGCTTCCTGCAGCAGCATGTTGCCATTCTTCGCCTGCTCGGACGTATCCATCGACGTCTCGGATATACTGGTTGTGCTCTCCGCGATGCGCTGAATGCCGATGGCCATCTCTTCCATCGCCTTGGAGCCTTCTTCCGTGCCCCGCATCTGCGTCTCAGCGCCGCTTGCGACAATCTTAACGACAGATCCGACTTCTTGAATATGTTCCGTGCTCGCTGCCGTGTGGGCGGACAGCTCCTCGGAAGAGGCTGCCAATGTAGTTGCGGCGCCGCGTATTTCTGCAACCAGATGGCGAATCGAGGATTGCATCGTCTGCAGCGATTGTCCTAACACGCCGATTTCATCCTTTTTCTCTTGGATATAAGCAGGGACTTCGCCCGTGAAATCGCCTGCGCTAATCGCCTTCAGATTGGTGACGACAATCTGAAGCGGCTTCGTAATGTTTGATGCAAGCGCCAGCGCCAGCAGCACGGCCAAGATAGCGCATATTGAGCTGGTAATGAGATTGATCTGCCCGATTTTGTTGGCTTCTTGAGTCAATTCGCTTTTTTCAACGACAGATAGGTATTTCCAACCCGTTTGCTGTGACGTATATAAATTGGTCATGTAGCTTGTGCCATCCATCTGTATCTCGAAATGATCCGAAGTTTTTTCTTTGATGTCGGCAAATTCCGGTACGCCGATATCAGCAATATTTTTAGATATTAGCTCCGGGTTGCGCGGGTGGGCCAGAATCGTTCCGTCATGGGAGAGCAGAATGACATATCCTGTCGTCTTGATCTGGATGCTGTCGAGCTGCTCTGCCAGTTTGCTCAGGCTTATGTTGAGTCCGATTACGCCCAGCGGCTTGTTGCCGCCGTCGTTGACGACGGCTACGCTGGTCATTTTCAAAGCGCCGGTAACCGCACTTGCGTATGGTTCAGACACAATCGCTTGATCGGGACTCGCTAGCCCATCGCCAAGGGCGGTTGCGCGGGTCATATTGGGCAGCCACTTCTTCTTCAGGCCAGTGCACGTAACCGCCGTCAGCAGTGCCCAAAAACACGGAAGACGTGTTTGGATGCGTTTTGGCAAAACGCTCTAATTCTTTATAAATTTCAGCTTCAATGCCGCCGTTCTTCGAAGGTGTTGCCTCCGTGCTTTGCGGCTGGCTCATATATGAAGTGATGGTGTCATCGGCTTTGTTGACGAGCGGGCTGGCAGCCAAGAGCTGCACATTCTCTTTTACCGTGTCGAAATAAAGAGACATTCGGCCGTCCACCTGTGCGACTTCATTCGTGGTTGATGTCACGAAATTATCGGTTATTTCCTTTACCATGCTATTGTGCACAATCACGCCAATGATAGATATAGGAATGAGAATCGTCACTAAAAAGGCCAGCATCAGTTTCAGCTTAATGCTTCTTAACATAGAGCCCCTCCTCTAGGGTGTTTGCAGTTATGAACTTCCAATAAAAATTCGACAACAAACAGTAAAATCCGATTTGAGTATTTATCGTCCAAAAAGAGGGGCTTTTTAATACAAAGGTCGGATATAAGCAGGTTTTCAGACAGAAATGTATTCCTATTTTTGCGAGGAGCTTAGGTCTCTAGTCGTCAGTGCTAGAGTCATTGCAGGGCTGCAAGGGGGAGTGAATCGCAGAGGGTCCATATATAGATATGTAGCGTGAAGGGGGAGTTGAGGCAAGTTCGCCCAAACGGATGTGAGGCGTTACTTCTCAATCAGGGAGCGGACTTTCCATGTTGAAAGAGGGGGGGATGGCAACATGAGGACCTGTTACATTTGTGCTCTTGTTCATGTTATCGCTCCTGTCTCATAGAGGCATTATCTTCTCCCGAAAATAACAGCATGCGATAAATGTTCAGGTTGAAGAAGTATCAAAAAGGTGGTAGACTTATCACAGAATCGTCAAATTCATTAGTTCGTCATATTTGGGACACATTGAGTCTGACTGTTCGAATACGAGCACGCCCAAGACCGCCAGAATACGACACTTTCTGACGGCCATGAGCTGCGAGTACATATCGAGTACATATGTTATGCATTACTAAGGACAAGGAATCAGGCTGTCTGACGACAGGAATCTGCTTATTTGATGCCTTTCATATAGCTTTGAATCTTCGGGGACAGCAAGTAGAGAAGAATACTCAGCACGATGGCTGCCCCTCCAATAACACCGAAGTAAAGCATCTCGGTTTCCGGGGTATAGAACTTTACGATTTGGGCGTTAATGGCTTGAGCTGCGGCATTAGACAAGAACCATAGGCTCATGGTCTGGGCCGTGAAGGCAGCGGGCGCGAGCTTCGTAGTAGCCGAGAGGCCCACCGGCGACAAGCACAGCTCTCCGAGTACGACGACGAAATAGCTGAGCACGAGCCACAATGGATTGACGAGCGAAGCGGGTCCGCCGAAGTAAGCCGGCAGCAGAATGATCAAAAAGGACAAGCCTGCAAACAATAAGCCCAGTGAGAACTTTTGGGGTATGGTCGGTTGGCGATTTCCGAGCTTCACCCATAACCAAGCGAATACAGGAGCCAGTATGATAATAAAGAGCGGATTCAGGGACTGGAACCAGGCGGGTGAAAGATGGATGCCTGCGAATTCCAGTTGGGTACGCTTGTCTGCATAGTTGGCAAGAATGGTAGACCCTTGCTCCTGAATTGCCCAGAACATAATCGAAGCAATGAACAAAGGAATGTACGCAATCACTCGCGAACGCTCGACGGGCGTTGTTTTAGGACTGCGGTACATAACAACAAAGTACAGGGTGGGAATCAGGATGCCTAGAATCCCAACCAGCTTGATAAACGTATCGAAGGTTAGAACACCGAAAGCAATCGTAACCGCGATCAAGGCGCCCAAAACAACGACACCCACGCCCAAAATAGTAAAGACCTTTTTCTTCTCGGCGGGTGAGAGCGGGTTGACGACAATCGTGCCGGCAAGACCCAGATACTTGGATCGGGTTGCTACATAGACAGCCAATCCGAGGAACATTCCGATCGCAGCAAGACCGAAGCCAAGGTGGAAATTATTCATCCCGACGGTTCCTACAACTAAAGGAGATAAGAACCCTCCAAGGTTAATCCCCATATAAAAAATGCTAAAGCCCGCATCTCGGCGGTTATCCTGTTCGCTGTAAATTTCCCCTACTAAACTGGATGCATTGGGTTTCAATAGGCCCGTACCTAACACAATCAAGATCATGGATATAAAGAATAGCGAAGCATTCCCCGGTACGGCCAGCACGATATGACCGAGCATAATCAAGATACCGCCATAAAAAACGGCTCTCGACGTACCCAAAATCCGGTCAGCCATCCAACCACCGATTATCCCGGACATATACACGAGTGATCCGTAGATGGACATAATGGCGAGCGCGGTGTTCTCCGGAAACCCGAGTCCGCCCCGCGACACTTCATAGTACATAAAGAATACAAGAATTGCCCTCATTCCATAATAGGAAAATCGCTCCCAGAACTCGGTGAAAAAGAGGGTAAACAAGCCTTTCGGATGCCCGAAAAATCCCTTTTGTGGAACACTCTCTATAATCTTCTTTCTGTCATTACCCGGCATAGCAACTCTCCTTTAATAAAATAATCCTTTAACGTAATGAAGCCTCATATTTTTTTATTATAATACCCTAAATAGTATGACTGCAATCATTTTGAAATGACAATATAAGACAATTAATCATTTACATTGTCTGTGCATACTTGTGCGCCGCCGGCATTGCATTGTGGTACGTTCGGAAAAGAGAGAAGAGAGACGCGGCACAACGCCAGCTTTTTCCGGGGGGTGTCTCACAGGCACTGCAAAATGATGGAGATGACGAGGTAACAGAGAATGTGGATGCGGGAAAAACGGCGGCGCGCAAACCGGTGAAAGATGGATGAAGCAGTGAAATGCTGCGTGGATGCATCAATTTCTGCTCTATAAGCCGCTATTTGAGGAAATTCCTGCAAAAGTACATGATGTTCATCGATTTTATCTTTTATCGATTGGATAGTCAGAAATTGATGCCGTTTTGCAGGATTCCCTGTAGCGGAGTACACGTCATAAAGGAAAGCTGCAGTTTTGCAGTTTTCGGCGAGTCGAGCTTTGAGAATCAGGGGGGGCTGTCTCACTGTAGTGAAATACTACTTTTGGGACAACCCCTTTTCGCTATGTTTGCAACCATTCCAATAAAAAACAATCTTTTGGCGCGGGACATATGCAATCGGCGCATTCTATCTTGTCATCATAGAATTTACTATGGAAGATAGAAGCTGAACATCGTAGCGATGAAGTCACTCTTTCTATCGCAATCGGATTTGTTTTCTTCCAGATCAAATTTTTTCTGAAGAGAGCTGATGAAAAGTGACTATCGAAATCAAGCAGCGATTGCTTCCCGACGGGCGGCCGAACAAGCCGAGCCGGCCGATGAAGCCGCAATATATTACCGTTCACAATACCGATAATACCGCTCCCGGGGCTACGGCCGAAGCGCACAGCCGTTATATTTTGAACGGGAGCGGCGGCACGCAGACAAGCTGGCACTACACGGTAGATGACCGTGAGATTTACCAGAGTCTGCGGGATGACGAGCAGGGCTGGCATGCGGGCGACGGCAACGGCCCCGGAAATGCGTCGTCTATCGGCATCGAGGTCTGCATGTATCAGGGAATGGACGAGCCGTTGGCATGGCAGCGGGCCGCGGAGCTGATCGCTCTGCTGGCCAAGCGGCACGGCATCGGGCTGAACGCTATCGTACCGCACCGCCACTGGAGCGGGAAGGCGTGCCCGTCCCGGATACTCCCGCGGTGGCAGGAGTTTATGCAATTGGTAGAAAAGGCGATGAAAGGGCCAGATAAACCGATCCCGCCCGACATCATAGGCCACTGGGCGGAAGCGTCGATCAGAGCGGTAATCGAGGCCGGAATTATGGTGGGCCGCGAGTCCGGAAACTTCGAACCGAATCAGCCGATCACCCGCGCCGAGGTGGCTGTGGTCGCTGAACGGTTATTGAGACATATTGCAAATAACCCATGAGAAATTAGGCTGGCACAATCTTTTTGGCAGGCCTATCCATGATGATAGTCAATGAGGCAATGCCCATCGCAGATGACCGGAGCGTAAGCTTCGGTAATTTTTTTGCCTTTTATGCGCTAAATCATAGATGTAACATACTCGGAAAATGATAAACATAATTTTCGGATATATAGAAAATTATTTTCCTGAAAGCATTTACAATGAGGTTTTTGTCTGGTAGGCTATGGGTAAGCAGCAATCATACATCAATCAGAAGGAGCGATGACGGCATGGGGAACAGGCTGAAGTATGATGTGGTGATCATGGGCGGCGGCATATCGGGAGCGATGGCTGCCGTTGCGGCATCCAGCTTGGGGGCGAAGACGCTGATTGTAGAGTCGCACGGCTTTCTCGGCGGGACGCTTACCGCGAATGGGGTAGGTCCGATGATGACCTTCCATGCGGGAGAGAAGCTTGCCATCCAAGGGTTTACGGACCAGTTGATTGAACGGCTGAAGAAGCAGGGCAAGTCGCCGGGGCATATTTTCGATACGGTCGGCTTCACGTACTCGGTCACGCCGTTCGATGCCGAAGCGATGAAGCATGAACTGGAGCTGATGGTCACCGAGAGCGGCGGGGAGATTCTGTACCATACGATGCTGGCCGGCGTGAAGACCGAGGGCGGACGAATCGTCAGCATCACGGTATGCAATAAATCGGGTCTGAGCGATATCGAGGCGTCCGTGTTCATCGACGGAACGGGCGACGGCGATTTGTCCGTCGGCGCGGGAGCCGAGTTCACCAAGGGCAGGGAATCCGACGGGGCGATGCAGCCGATGACGTTGAAGATGAAGATGTACAACGTCGATATTTCGAAGGTAAAGCAATATATTCACGCCCATCCGGAAGACTTTCCGCTGTATCAGGGCGACACGTCCATCATCGAGAAGGCGCCGCGCTTGTCGGTAGGCGGGTTCGACAGCCTGTTCAAGCTGGCGAAGGAGAGGGGGGAGATCTCGATCCCGCGGGAAAATGTGCTGTTTTTCGAAACGAATAACCCGGGCGAGGTCATCCTGAATACGACCCGGATTATCGGTCACGATCCGACGGATGCGTTCAGTCTGAGCAAAGCGGAGATGGAAGGCCGCAAGCAGTGCCGCGAGCTGGAGCTGTTCGTGCGCAAGTACATTCCGGGCTTCGAGCATGCGGTCGTGGAATCGACCGGACCGAATATCGGCGTTCGGGGATCGCGCCAGATTAAGGGCGTATATACGCTGACGGCGGAGGATCTGCTGGAGCAGCGGATGTTCGAGGATACGATCGCGCATTCCGGCTATCCGATCGATATCCATAGTCCGGACGGCGAAGGAACGAAGCATCAGAAGCTGGAATGGGGCGGCATGTACAGCATGATGTATACAGAAGGTCGAAAAACCCTGATATATCAAGGAAAAGGACTCCTGAGAAGAGTCTTTTTCAAGAAAAAAATCACATTTCAATCACATTTTTAGCGAATAATATCCTCCATGTAATTTTTCAGTTTCTCGTCTGCTGTCTTTTTCATTTTCTCGGTCACATGAGTGTAGATCTGCATAGTGGTTTTCATGTCTTTATGCCCCACTCGATCCATAATAGTTTTCAGATCTACTCCGGCCTCAGCTAGCATGCTTATGTGAGTATGACGTAACGTATGTGGAGTTACCTTTTTTGTAATTGATGTTTTCTTCAAAATTCTCTTAACGCGTACATTTATTTTTTTTATAACATACGGATACCCATTAGGATTTGCAATTACAAAGTTACCATGGTAGTCATTTTTGTTCAACGCTCGCATCTTGGTTTGCTGTGCTTTATGATTTCGCAGCATATCTACTAAAATAGTGTCAATGCTTACCCGTCTTACAGATGTGGTGGTCTTTGGTGTTAGAATATCGTAATTTTTCATGTTGTTATTTGGATTGAAAATAGTCTTGGTTATTTTAATTTCATTCTGGTCGAAATTTACGTCATCCCATTTTAAAGCACAGAGTTCTCCCACGCGTATCCCAGTAAAAGCGAGAATATATAATGCCGCTTTGTCGTTAGTAAGCCCGTGTTCTGATACTATATTAAGAAATTCTTTTAGCTCATGCTTCTCCAGATATTTTTGAGCAATTGGATCGGTGTTCTTTTCCAACTCTTCTACAGTAACTCGTTTCTTTGGTAACTTCGCTGACTTGGTTGGTGATTTTGTTATCACTCCCCAGATTACGGCCTGCTCGAATATCATAGACGCAGTAACATGGATTCCCTCTATAGTAGATTCCGCCAGACTTTCTTCGGTGTGCAGGCTGTTCAAAATATTTTGGTACATTTTTGGGGTTATCTTACTGACTGTCATTTTAGCTAAATATTTATTTAAATTCTTGATTTGCTTGGATCGAAGGTGCACTGTACTTTTTTTTACGCCAGTAACTTTGTAAGCATTCAGCCACTCCTTAGCAAGCTTTTCGAAAGTAATTTTTTCTTTGGTCTGATGGACAAGCCCGTGTTCTGATAGCTTATTGATTGCATCTTCAACACGCTTCATTGCTTCTTTTTTCGTGGTACCGCGCCGCGAAACCTGATTCCTTTTCCCGGTCAGTGGATCGGCCGGGCCATCGGTGACGCAGACCCACTTTTTCCCCTTCTTTGTTGCGACTTGAGTGCAATACATATGATTCCTCCTACCAAGCAAATTTTTGAGCTTCTTGGATATCTCGCATCTGCAGCACAACATTTTTGGCCGCGAGTCCATGCCTTTCAGCCAAGCGCTTTATTTTTAAGACAATGTGCCCGTTTCTACAGGCAATATCTTCGGGACGCACTGGCACACACGACATTTCAGGCTGGCTTTCGGAATTTATACGCTCATAAGGGCCGTCGAGCGGAATTAGTAGTTCGTCTTTGTGAACGTCTTGCTGATCAACACTCACAATGAGTTGTGAAGGTTCGTCGAGTTCTCCTTCTGGGTCATAATAGGCGTAGACCTCGGTGCGCTCGCTACGACTCTCTACGGGTGCTTTTGTCGCCATATACGATGATGTTGCTTGCTGCAACATTCCTTGAATGCAGCGCCGCTTTATTTGCTCCATCCGCCGAGCTGCTACGCCCACCGGAACCCGGAATTCATTGGTAAGCGTCTCGACGCATCCGTCAAACGATTGTGGAAGGTGAAGCCGTTGAATCATGGATATCGGCATGGCAGCATACAACATGAAAGCATTCGCCTCACATTCTTGAGCCCGAGTAAATTGCTCCGGCATCATGCTTTGATCGCCAGCATGGCGGAGCAAGTGACAAAGCTCGTGTAGAAAATCGAGCCACTGCTGTCGAGGATCGAGGCGTGAATCGATGTTCACTGAATACATACCGGGCCTCACTTCGAGCGCTTTGCTTCCAACTGGGCCAAAATACAGCCAAACATTCAAGCGGGCCGCCATTTCCTCTATCGTGAGATGGCCAGGGTGATATACCCCAATGCGTCGGTATAAGTCTTCTTGGTACTTTTCAATTTGTGTCATTATGTAGTGTTCAAACATGATGTACCCCTCCAAGCATGAGAATATATGTTCGGTTTTGAGGTAAAAAATAAATGCCCGAAGGCACTTAGGTTATCAGTTTTGTCAAAAAGTATAGACCGCCGGCAATCGAACAAACTAATATCAATATTCCCAGCATCTGTGAAATGACTTTAATGTATTGAAATAAACGAGTTTCTCCATACTTTTCTACATATTTTCCTAAGAAACCAACAATAAGTCCTAATGCAAAAAGAACAGCGAGTGCAATTACAAGTGGTTTTCCCCACCACTCATTATTATCCCAAAATCCAACAATCAGAATGTAGAGTAACCCCAGACCTATAATCGTTCTAATCTCTTCGCGGAAAAGAATGACTAGTATAAGAATAACTAATAAAGCACTTGTCATTTGTACTCCCTCACATTGCTTGTTTTGTTCCGGTTATATCCTCTATTCACCCTGTCGCTGCCCCGGTTTTCTATTCTTCTCCTGCTCAAGGATGAACTTCAAAAACTGCCGCATCTCTTCTTTTTTCTGTTCTGGGGCAGAAAGGTAATCCTTAAAGAATGCTCCGTGGACCCCCCTCAATAACGCATCAAGTTCAGCTTCCTCGCTAGAAGAAGGGGACGGGAGATCACTTCTTCCCAATAGATAGTCACTCGAAACTCCGAATAGATCTGCAATTTTGTTTAAGGTGTCCAACGGCGGTTCTTTTGTTCCATTTTCATAAGCTGTATAGGTGGGTCTGGCCACACCTATAAGGTTGGCTACATAATCTTGAGTCCACTTTGGATCTCTTTTCTTTTTATTTTCACGCTCAGCTTTTATTCTCTTTCCTAAAATATTCATGATTAGACACCAACCTTACTAAGATACCCACATTATAGTGTTCCTCAGAGAAACTTTAAAGTGATGTTCCTAAATGAATCATTATCTGTTGACATGTTCCTAAAAGTAACATATAATCAAACTAACAACGTTACTTAAAGGAACAATCAAGGGGTGAACATATTGAGACTGTGGTTAAAAGAACTCCGTGATGCTTCAGGTTTGACACATGAGCAAGTAGCTGATAGGTCGAATATCTCTCGCAGCTACTACACCAACATTGAATTGGGAGTGAAGACTCCCAAGGTTGAAGTAGCGAAGTCAATCGGAAAAGCCCTGGATTTCCCTTGGGAATATTTTTTTAATGATAAATGTTCCCTTGGAGAACATCCAAGATCGAAGGAGGCGATTTGATGCTACAGGTTAGTCTCGATCTTGCTGATGATCATTTCCGCCATATGCTGCGGGAAGAAATACAGAGCGCCATCAGTGACGTTTTAAGAGATAAGCATATCTCCAAATTTATGGACAAGCCGTTCCTCACAAGAACGGAAATGATGGAAGTACTCCATATTGGAGCCACCAAGGCCGCAGAGCTAATGCGGCGACCAGATTTCCCGGTATGCTATGAAGCCGGGATTTTAATCCCCACTGAATTGCTATACAAGTGGGTACTCAGGAACACAAGATGGCTCGAAGAAAATTCGAATTATTTTGGGGAATCGATATGAGCAGATTCCGGTGGAACCGAGGATCTTCCCGGGCAGCCTGCATCACAATGGCGGTTGCTCGGGTGAAGGTTCACTCGAAAAATCCAGAAGCCATTTTGCAAAAGGAATTACGGTCATTACGCCGAGATGTAGCCGCTACGCTCAAGAGGATAGAAGAAACCCGCCGGAGCGGTACCTGCGCCAGCGGGAGGGGATGAGTGGGGTGGGTGACTCTCCATACTTTTATACTACATCGGATCACCCACCATGTCTGTTCGAATTCCGAACGGGAGGTGAGAGATTTGAAATTTGGCGTCATTATTAAGGCGCTGAGGACCCGTAAGGGCTGGAGCCAAGAGGAATTGGCCGAGAAAGTACATATGTCTCGCAGCGCGATAAGTAAGCTGGAGAACGACCAGCAGACGCTTGATGTCCCGACGCTTATGCGAATGATTCAAGCTACGAATGCCCCCGAAGTTGCCGTGTCTATACTCTACGGCATGGATGGCATCACTATTCTTCAAAACATTATGACAGCATTTTGAGGAGGATGACCAGTGGATAGACAAAAACTTGTGGATCAAGCGATCGAGGCAGGCAAAAATGCTAAGCACAATTTGAAAGTCATTCAGAACAACCCGGAAAAGATTACCCCGGGAAAGATGGGGGATGCGGAAGAGTATCTGAACATGATGATCAGATTTTCGGAAGAAGAAATAGAAAACGCCCGGCGGGCAGGCCGGACGTCGTCACTGAGAACTCGGTTAAAGTATCTCGTTTCGTCCATTGTATCGCCTTCTCGCGATAAGCGCAAGTCCAGCGGTATGATGTCAAGTCCCTGATTGATGAGAATTGGAAAATTTCCTTGGCGTGCAGCAGGATCAATCCCAAAAAAGGCATCACCAAACTAGACCCAGTCGAAAATTAAGTAAAATACCATAATTTAACTGGGAATTAGAGAAGAAAATTCATGAGCCAAGGCATTATTGCTCTGTCGGCTTCACCTTCCTTCTGGGCGTATAGAGTTGGTCGTTGCGTAGCAGCACATCGACCAGACGCACAAGTTTTCTTGCCGTTAAGACGAGGGCACGTTTGTGTTGATGCTTAGGGACTTCATTGAATTTCTTCCGGTAGTACTCCCCGAATTCCGGGTCGCGGTTTTTTACCGAGTTGGCAGCTTCAACAAGGTAGTAGCGAAGGAATCGGTTGCCGGAACGAATGCGCTTTGTATCTTCCGCCTCGAAGGAGCCGGATTGGTGCTTGCTCCACGTCAGACCCGCATACTTGGCCAAGGCGGCTTGATCCGTGAAGCGGTCGATGTCGCCGATCTCGGCCAGGATGCCTGCGGCATAGACCCGATCAATGCCCGGAATGGAACGGAGGCACTGGCTGCTGGAAATGCCGTCTAAAATGCGCTCAATCGCCTTGTCGAGCTCTTTAAGCTGACTCTGGATGCTCCGGATCGACTGAATTGAGGTGCCCAGCACCAAATCAATGGAATCCTCGACAACCTTCGAGAGACGGTACGAGGCCCGAGCCGCCTTTTGAATACAGCGGGCGACGTGTTCGGGATCGGGGAAACGATTTCTCCCCTTGTCCTTGAGATAGTCAGCCAAACGGGCGACATCCATATTCGCCATCTCATCCAGACTATACTTTTCCGAGAGCATTTCCATGATGGCATGGCCGAACACGGAACTGTCCACCTCCGCGCGAAAAGCATTGCACTTGTAGAACAGATTTTGCAAAAAGTATTGCTTCTCGCGGGTAAGGTTGTGTACGAGATGGAATCGCATGCGAGTGAGCCGCTGCAAGGCGATGTACTGTTCCTGCATCACGATAGTCGTCGTGAGTCTGCCAAAACGCAGGCGGTCTGCAATGATCCAGGCATCGATGCGATCGGTTTTGTCCAGGTCGGCATAAGCGTCTTTGAATTTGTTAATCAGCTTCGGATTAATGGTGAACACCTTGGCATTCAATTGTTGAAGGGCCTCATCCTCATGCAAGTACATGGCTGGATGCCAACTGTAGACGGATGTGGCTTCAAGCCCGATATGAACCTCAGAGCAGGCTGTCTTGACCGCAGCAGAAATGATGCGATCCCGCAAGTAAGAAGCGCCGTGCAGATTGTTGGTGGTCTTGAAGGTCTCCAGGGTGTCGCCATCCGATTTCATCAAACAGGCTTCCAGTTCTTCGGAACTGACGTCAATACCGACAAAAAGCTTCAAGAGAATTCCTCCTTTCTATAAGGGATTCAGGGAACGGACTCTCCGGACTGTCTCCGGCGCACTCGCCGATCAATCACCCTCGCATATGAGAACACGCTTCGGTTCACGAGCTGCCCCGACGCTGCTACAGTCGGGCATGAGTTGCCGAAGGGAACAGCCAGCGGGTAAGAAGTGCAAGCGAGTACCGGAGAAACAGACTTAAAAAGTAGATTGGACTACAGGAGGGAGACGAATTTCCCCGAATGGAACCCTAAGTTCCATTGTCCAGAGACATTCCGGAAAGTCCAGTCCCCATATTAATTTTCAATGTGCAAGCTGGAAATTTTGAAGGCATTCTATGTTTCTATAAAGGACTGGAAAAAGACTCAAAACTGCCTTCAGGAAATACTATACGAGGAGGGAATGGTATGCCGGACGAGGTTATCCGTCGCTTGACGGAAGGGGAAGGATCCGATGAATGGCTGGCGTGCGCGGAGCTGGAGCAGGATCCCCTTTTCCATAAAATACCGAAGGATCGAATTCCGTACTATGTCAGCATGTCGCTGAAGCGGGGCAGAGAGACGGCGGCTGCATACAAGGGCAAGCGCAAGTCGATCCGGGAGCTGTGTCAAATGGAAGGCTTGCGGTATGAAGTGACGAACCGGTCCGGCGCCTTCCACAACGTCAGCTTCCGCGCGCAGATTGATTTCGCCCAGAGCCCGCCGGCGATTATCATTTATGCCTCGTCACTCCGCGATATGCGGCAGGCGTACCGGACGGTGATGGGGAAGGGATGCGAGGAGCCGGAACAGGAGCTGGATCGGCTGATCGACATTCATTTGGCGCATGAATTTTTTCATTATACGGAGTACCGGGCGGGGCGATTCACGAATGAGACGCTGGAGCCGATTGAGATTTTCAAGCTCGGAAGCTGGTATACGAAGAGATCCAGCATTGTGAAATGCAGTGAAATCGCGGCGCATGCGTTCTGCAAAACGATGCTGAGCCTGCCCTGTCTGCCGAATGCGCTTGATTACGCGTTTCTTGTCGAGACGGGGGGGAATGGATGAAGGCGAGCTTAGCCGGCGGGGCGAAAATTGGAAAATGATGTTGCCCTGATTTTCTCATTACTTCCCTTGATATGATATAATGGGGTGTGCTAGCGAGGTTACCGGATTCGCATTTTTCCCATTGGCAGTCAGGAGGAGGTACCATGTCTTCACAGGTTCCGGCGGTCATCGCAAAAATTGTATCGCAAACGCAAAAATTAACATACGGCGAAAATCAAATCGCCAATTTCGTTATACACAATCCGGAATTCATCACCCGGAACACGATTACGGCTATCGCGAATGAAATCGGCGTGTCCGAGACAAGCATCAACCGTTTTTGCAAAAAGGTAGGCTTCAAAGGCTTCAACGATTTTAAAATCGCGTTCGCCCAGGATGCGTTTTACCGGGATATGCAGGCGAAAAAGAAAGAACGGCGCGAGATCAACGTCATTGATGCGCTGGCTCTCGACTATAACGAGCTGATCGTCAACACCTCGGCGCTCATTACGGAAGCTCAGCTTCATCAAGTGGTCGAACTGCTGAAGGGAGCGCGCAGAATCGTCCTCATCGGATTGTTCGATTCATTCCTCGCGGCCATGGCCTTGAAGAACCGGCTCGCGATTATCGGCATTCATGCCGATGCCATCAACGACAGCAGGGAAATGAAAATCGCGGCCTCCCAATGCGGTCCGGAGGATGTTGTCATCGCCTTCTCGCGTTCGGGTTCGACGCGGGAGATTATTGACGCCGTCTCCATCGCGCAGGTCAATCAGGCCAAGACGGTGGCGGTGACCTGCTACGATTCATCGCCGATTACGGAAAATGCGGTAGTCGATATTATTGCCCCGGATAAAATCTCGGTCAACAACAGCGCCTTCATGTCCAACCATATCACGTTTCTGTTTGTCGTCGATCTCATCATGAGCGTTTTCATTTCATCGGATAAGCAGTATTTGAAGAAAAAGCTGGACAGTGAAGGGATATTGGCCAGCGATCAGTCGATAACGAATTATTTTCTGTGATGGCAGGAAAGACAGACGCTCCCGCGCGGCGGGGGCGTTTTTTTGTGGCGTCTTATATTTATTACTGTAGCGGTGGTGTCAACAAGGAGGGGAGGGCACAAAGCGGCGGGCCGCACTCGAAAGCGCGGCCCGTACCGTTGGTCCCAAGCCGGAAGATATTCCAGATATCCGGTAGAGGAAAATTATTTGCTCAAGGTGTCTGTCAGCACAGGCACGATTTGCTTCTTGCGGGACACGACGCCCTTCAGGAGCGCGGTGTTGTTCTCCAGGCTTACATTGTAGGCCTTCTCGACGGCCTCTGCCTTGGAGCCGAGCGCAATGGCCACGGAATTGCTGTTCAAAATATCGGTCACGACGAACACGAACAGATCGAGACCTTTCTTCGCGATAATGTCGGACAAGGCCGCTTCCACTTCCGCTTGGCGGGACAGCACATCGTTCACGTCCACCGCATTCACTTGCGCGATTTCCACCTTCGCGCTGCCCATGGTGAATTCCTTCGCGTCAAGCGAGAGCAGCTCCTCGATGCTCTTGTCGCTCAGGTTTGCGCCCGCTTTCAGCATTTCGAGGCCGTATTGCTCCGCATCGACGCCGGCGATGGCGGCCAGCTCGCGGGCAGCAGCCACGTCTTGCTCCGTGCAAGTCGGGGATTTGAACAGCAGCGAATCGGAAATGATGGCAGACAGCATCAGGCCGGCAATATTTTTGCTGATCGTTTTCCCGTTCTCTTTATACATTTTATTCAAGATCGTAGCGGTGCAGCCAACCGGCTCCGCGCGATAGTACAGCGGACCGCTCGTCTCGAAGTTCGCGATGCGGTGATGGTCGATGACTTCCAGCACCTGAACCTGCTCAATGTCGTTGGCGCTTTGCTGCCGTTCGTTGTGATCGACGAGAATAACGCCGTTCACTTCGTTCGCCACGGTCTCTACGAGGCGAGGCGCTTTCGCTTGGAACGTATCCAGCGCGAATTGCGTTTCCCCGTTGATGCTGCCGAGGCGAACCGGCTCGACATCGAAGCCCAATTGTGTCTTCAAATCTGCATACGCAATGGCGGAACAAATACTATCTGTGTCTGGATTTTTATGTCCGAAAATAAGAACTTTTTCCATGATGCTTACTCCCTTACATCTATATTCTGGCGAGAAAAGTATACCTTAGAATCCATTTAACAATCAAGGTTACAGCGGATGGAAGCGGATTGCAGCAACCGGGTTCGTGATAAAGTCCATTTACCCGAACATTCCTTTAAGTGAACGAATCAGCTTCAATGCTTCTTCATTTCGCCTTGTCATTTTTGTCTTGTGGATCAATCTTGTTGTCTTTTTTAATGATTCTCGTCTGTTTTCTTTATGCTTCATACTTATCCCTCGATTCCTAAAACTCTTTATAGAGAATTTATTCAGGAATCTCGGGAATAATACAAATGGCAAAGAGAGGTTGCCCTTTGCCCATATTTTTATCGGTTAGAAATGTATTTTAATAGATTTTTATTAAGTTGGTTGACGGTATGAGACGCCTTTGTGGTAGATTTGTTCGACAAGTGAGTGATTCTTTTGGTGCTTGCTGAATCCTTTGTCTTAGAAACTTGCTCTTTAAGCAATATGCGCATACAAAAACCCTCCCTGAGTGGCGTTTCTATATTATACCATGAAATTTAGATCACCAAAGCATAAAGATGAGTGAGATTTACGATGTGAATTCCGTCGACTTCTAACAACTGTCCCGTTTCATTTCTTAAAAGGATTATCAAGATGAGTTTATCCAAGTATACTGGGATAATCATGCTGTCTTCGTTTGATAGAGAAACAATTTCTGACTGATACAGGGCACTGATATAGGAGGTCTTGTTATCTCCAAAATCATAAGAAAGCAATCTTTCTATTTCATTAAGACGAGTAGCAATTCCTTCATAAATAAGCGCTTCTATTATTTCTTGGTGACTCATTTCTATCCTTTGCTGAGCAGGAATGATGTCAGATTTCATGGTTTCTGGCTCAATACTCCATATTCTAATACTTAAGCCGTATGTATGTGCGTATCGCTCCAGGTAGGTTTGCAGGTGAGAAATGTAGTCAATTGAGTTCTGGCTAATTTGTGAATTAGATAAATATTCCTTAGAATTTTGGAGCATCTCAGACATGGTTTGTACCCGGCGAACTGAACCTATTTGAACCTTCTCATTCTCCTTAACAACATTCTCTACGTAGTCACTGTATTGAAACTCTGTACTCCATATTTTCATAATACTAGGAGTTAATAGCAAGGAAAGATCCATAAATATATTGATGCTTGTTAATGTGAGAATAAATTTCCAATTTAAGAGTTGAATTTCATCCAACATGATTCCTGCTGTGATTGCTCCAATAAAAATGGTATACAAAGCTTTCCTAAGCGAACGCAGATGCAAATGATAGAGTAACGGTGCAGAAATGAAAAATAAAAGGTTTCCTATTGCGAAAAGCAAAAGAACGCCTGCATAGATTTTGAATGCCATCCAATTTCCCTTCTCCATTTATCATTTACATTTATACTCAAATTGTTAAGTACGACATTTTTGGGTATTTCTTCAAAAGAATAAATCAACTCCGGGATTTTGTGAAGTAATTATTTTCCATAAAGTCAGCGTAAATTGATGATCTTCGCTCTTGTCAATCCGCTTTTTTATGCTATAATGATGTCGAATGGACGCCCATTCACGTCATGAACAACAGAAGAAGTTATAGGCAATGGAAGTTTGGTGCAAATCCAACGCGGTCCCGCCACTGTGATAGACCGAATCGGTCTTAAGTCAGGTCTTTTGCCTAGTAACTTTGAAGGATCAGTCATTTCGAGGCGAGAGTGGCTGGTTTACAAGTCTAGTGACGATTACCGCCTCGCTAGGCTTTTTTTAGGTTGCAGGAAGGCAGCCGACATTGCTGTCGGCACAGCCGGGTGGTCGCCGCCGAACAGATACGATGAAGTATAGCTTGGTAAGCAGGGACGTTCTTCAAGGCCGAAGAACGGATGCACAGCGGCGTGCAGGTCCCTTTTTTTACTGCCTGCCGATTGCGGCACCCGTGATCGGACGGGTTGACGAATGTCCGGTTTACGGTGTACAGTGTTGGTAGACAATTGAATGATGGCGAGTTGCACAATGGCGTGCACCTATATCATAAGCGAAGAGGCTTTTAAAGGAACCCGTTCTTTTAAAAGTCTCTTTTTTTATTGCCAACGACTTCATTGGAGGTGCCTGTTTATGGACAAAATATCGATGAACACCGACATTTATCTGGGGCAAGGCGCGCTGGATCGCCTGATGGAATGGCGGAACCAACGAATCTTTATCGTCACCGACCCGTTCATGGTCAAGTCGGGGATGATTAACATGCTGTTCGAACGGCTGCATGAGAGCAATGAGCAGTACATTTTTAGCAACATCGTGCCCGATCCGCCGATTGAAATCGTGACGGAGGGCGTTGAAGCGTTGGGCGCGTTCCAGGCCGATCGGATGATTGCGATTGGCGGCGGCTCCGCGATCGACGCGGCCAAGGCGATGAAGATTTTCGCCCAAAAAATATTGAATCAGCACAATATGCCGTTCGTGGCGATTCCGACAACGAGCGGAACAGGCTCGGAAGTGACGTCTTTCTCCGTGATCAGCGACAAGAAGAAAAATATCAAATACCCGCTCGTGTCCGATGACATGCTGCCGCAGGAAGCGATTTTGGACCCGGAATTGGTCAAGAGCGTGCCGGACTTCATTACCGCCGATACGGGAATGGACGTCCTGACCCACGCGATCGAGGCGTATGTGTCCACCAAAGCGAATGATATTTCCGACGCCTTGGCGGAGAAAGCGATTAAGCTGGTCTTTGCGTATTTGCCGAGAGCGTACAAGGACGGGAACGACCTGGAGGCGCGGGAGAAAATGCACAATGCCTCCTGTCTGGCGGGCATGGCGTTCAACATTGCGTCGCTCGGGCTCAATCACGGCATCGCCCATGTGGCCGGCGCGAAGTTCAAGATTGCGCACGGGCGCATGAATTCCTTGCTGCTGCCGTACGTGATTGAATTCAATGCCGACTACAAGCCGGGCTACGGCAAAGAGGAAAGCAATGCCGCGGCGGTCAGATACGCCGAAATCTCCAAGAGCCTGGGATTGTCGGCACCGAATCCGAAGAGCGGCGTTCGCAGCCTGGTTCAAGCAATCAAGCAGCTCCAGAAGCAATTGCGCATGCCGCAGTCGCTGCGGGAATGCAATGTCGACGAAGCGCTGCTCGGAGAAATGAGCGCCTCGATTGCCGAGGGAGCGCTCAAGGACGGCTGCACCGCCACGAATCCGCGCGTTCCGACTGTGTCGGATGTTGTCGAAATATTGAACAAAATGTTTCAATAGGAAGTAATCAAATAAATACCATGCGCGTTCAGGTTGACAACGTTTGCAGCTACAAAGTATAGTAAAAGTAACACAAAGGCGTGTTGCATATCAGTCAAAGCAAAGAGGCTTCTTAAAAATTCCACGTGAACTTTTAAGGGGTCTTTATGTGTTTTTATGGCTAATCGATGTTGTTTCTCACAAGAAATGAGATGATGAGAGTATGGACCAACACAACGAAAAACAACGCGTCATTCAGGAGTACGTGCCAGGGAAGCAGGTCACGTTGGCGCATATTATCGCGAACCCGAACCCGGATATTTACAAGAAGCTGGGCTTGGGAAGCGATGCGCAGGATGCCATCGGCATCATGACCATTACGCCAAGCGAAGCCTCCATTATTGGCGCGGACATCGCGACCAAGGCGGCTGGCGTGCAGATCGGCTTCGTCGACCGCTTCAGCGGATCGCTCGTCATTACAGGCGATGTATCATCCGTGGAATCGGCCGTGAGTGAAGTTCTGCTGGGCCTGCAAAACATTCTCGGCTTCTCGGCTGCGAAGATTACGAGAACGTAGGAGAAGCGCTCATGAAGACCATTATTTTCGCCGGCAGCACCGGCTCGGGCAAGACGACGCTGTGCCAATGGCTGCACGGCCAGGAGATTGCCTACAAAAAGACGCAAGCTGTGGAGACCTTCGATCAAGCGATCGATACGCCGGGGGAGTGTATCGAGAATCGTTATTTGTACAAGATGCTGCTTGTCTCGAGCGTCGACGCCGATGTCATCGGGCTTGTGCAAGATTGCACAAAGGAAGAAAGCTATTTTCCGCCGGCCTTCGCGACAATGTTCGCCAAGCCGGTCATTGGAATTGTGACCAAAACCGAGCTCGCCCGTACTGAGGAGGATATCGCGCAAGCGAGAGCTTTTCTGCATGCGGCGGGCGCAGAGCGCATTTTCGAGGTCTCAACGGTGGAGAACGTAGGAGTGGACGCTCTTCGGGCTTACTTGGAGGAGTAGGCGGTTGGTTAGCCGGATACAAGCAAATATCGACATAGAGGTGCATGACACATGAATGGAAAAATTGTAATAGTCGACGACGAACCTATTACAAGAATGGATATTCGTGAGATGCTGGAAGAGGCGGACTACAACGTAGTAGGCGAAGCTTCTGATGGGTTTGAAGCCATCGAATTATGCAAAAAGCATCTGCCCGATCTGGTCATCCTGGATGTTCAAATGCCCATCCTGGATGGGTTGAAGGCGGGTAAACGAATCATTTCAGAGCAGCTGGCCGGCGGAGTTATTCTCCTGACCGCGTTCAGCGACAAGCAGACGATTGAAAAAGCAACCTCTATCGGTGCGCTTGGTTATCTGGTGAAGCCGCTAGACGAAAAATCATTCATTCCTATGGTCGAAGTGACCATCGCCAAAGGCAAGGAAATACGCAAGCTGGAACAAAATCTATCGAAGCTGTCGCAGAAGATGGAAGAGCGGAAAGCGGTCGAAAAAGCAAAAGGAATTCTGATGAAGGAAAATGGCTGCACCGAAGAAGAAGCCTATCAGACCTTGCGCAAACTTAGCATGGATCGACGGTGTCCGATGATCGAAATTGCAACAACCATCGTCATTTCCTATGATTGAGATCAAGGAACGGATTCGGCGGCTGTGCAAGCGGCACACGGTACTGACGGAGGCGGATATTATCCGGCTGACGGAGATTGCCGAGTCGTTCGAAATGTCCGAAGTGAAGGATGATGTGTTCATCGACGTCCTGTCCAGCATGGGCAATGAGGCGATCGTGGTGTATCACCGCCGTCCGGATGACGGCAAATCGCTCTACCAGCGCCCGGTCGAAGGCGAGAAGGCGCTGCGCGAGAACGAGCCCGGCGTCTTGCGGACGCTGGAGACCGGAATCATGTCGCAGGGGCTCATCGCCAATACGCAGGAAAATCATCTGGTTCGGCAGACGGTGTATCCGATCAAAAATCAAGACGGCGTCATTGCGGTCGTCATCTATGAAAAAGATGTGAGCGACAATATTCAAGCCCACTTCAATGTGACGGGATCGCAATACGAAGACGGCGAGATGTCCTCGATGCTGACCGCCATGCTGCGGTTCAAGGATTCGATCATCAACCAGCTTGAGGATGCCGTTCTCGTCTTCGACAAGCACGGGTTTTTGAAGCTGAAGAACAAGAAGGCGGACGCCTATTACCGGAAGCTTGGTTATCTGGAGGATATTCAGGGCCTCCATTATGACAATCTGTCTCTGGATCAGACGACGTTCTCCGACGTGATGAAGCAGTATTCCACCTCTCCTTCCTGTCCGTTGACGGCAGACGTGAAGGTGGCCGGATCCTACTATCAGGTGAAGCGGCTGTTCATTGCGGAGCGGGATCTGTGCATCGGCGTCATCCTGCATGACGTCACGGAGATCAAGCATAAGGAAGCGGAGATTGTCTCCAAGTCGGTGGCTATCCGCGAGATTCATCACCGGGTCAAGAACAATCTGCAGACCGTGGCGTCCCTGCTCCGCATTCAGGCGCGGCAGTGCGACAGCCCGGAAGCCAAAAAATGCTTGAACGACAGTGTCAGCCGGGTGCTTGCCATCGCGGCGACCCATGAGCTGCTATCGACGGAGATCGATGCGCAGGTGGACTTGCTTGACGTCATTCGGCTTATCGCTTCGAATATCGAGCGCTGCTTCGTCGATTGCAGCAATGTCGCCATCCAGATCGAGACTTCGCAGAGCATCTGCCTGGACAGCGACCGCACGGTCGCGATCGCGCTCATCGTGAGCGAGCTGCTGCATAACAGCTATGAGCACGCGTTCGGAGATTGCTCGTACGGCACGATTACGGTGAACGCGCAGTTGGACGGCGGATTGGTTACCGTGGTCGTGGCGGATGACGGCGCCGGCTTCCCCGTGAAGGACGTGTCCAACAAAAGCTTGGGCTTGTCCATCGTCCGCAGCTATGTGAAGGACAAGCTGAAGGGCAAGCTTGACATCGAGTCCGGCCCGTCGAAGGGCACCATCGTGACGTTCACCTTCAAAAAATAAATACGAAACCGGGCTACAAGGATGTAGTTCTGTAAGCAAAGAGGCTTAAGGTTACCCATTCCCGTTCAAGCGGGAGGGGATATAACTTTAAGCCTTTTTGCGTGCATATATGTGTATCAAGCGACGGGAGGGGAGAGACGTGAACGAGCAACTGCTAAGCGTTGGCATCGATATGGGAACCTCGACGACCCAGCTCGTGCTGTCGAAGCTGCATATTCAGAACCTGGCATCGTCCTTTTCGGTGCCCCGCTTGGTCATTACGGATAAAGAAGTGGTCTACCGGAGCGATATCTGCTTCACGCCCGTGCTGGCGGACAACCGGATCGACGCCGGGCAAATCCAGTCGTTCGTGCAGGAGCAGTACCGGAAAGCCGGCATCCGCAAGGAAGACATCCAGACCGGCGCCGTCATCATTACCGGCGAGACGGCCCGCAAGGACAATGCCAATGAAGTGCTGCAGTCGTTAAGCGGCTTCGCCGGAGACTTCGTGGTCGCCACCGCGGGCCCGGACCTGGAAAGCATCATTGCCGCCAAAGGCGCGGGAGCCCATACGTATTCCAAAGAGCACTCGACGTCCATCGTCAATATCGACATTGGCGGGGGGACCAGCAATCTGGCCTTGTTCGCCGACGGGGAGCTGCTGGACACGGGCTGTCTCGACATCGGGGGCCGCCTGATCAAGGTCGACCAACGGACGCACGAGATTACGTATATCGCGCCGAAGATCAAGCAGCTCGCGGAACGAAGGGGATTGCAGCTGGCTCTTGGGCAGCAGGTGACGCCGGCCGCGCTGGAGCCGATCATCGGGGAGATGGTGAAGCTGCTCGAGGAAAGCGTCGGGCTCCGCCCGCCGGGTGATTTCTACGATACAATCGTCACCAACAAAGGGCTGAAGCTCGACCGGGACATTCCGTGCATCTCCTTCTCCGGAGGGGTGGCCGATTACGTGTACCAGGAAGCGGCGGGCGATGTGTTCCAGTATGGAGATATCGGGATTCTGCTCGGGAGAGCGATTGCCGCTTCCCCGTTGACGCAGCGGTTGACCGTGGCGCGCTCGGCCGAGACCATCCGGGCGACCGTAGTCGGAGCCGGCTCCCATACGACGGAGATTAGCGGAAGCACGATTACCTACACGGAAGAGAGCTTCCCGATCAAGAACATTCCGATTCTGAAGCTTGCGTCGGCGGATGAATCGGAGAGCGCCGAGGCGCTGGCTCACGCTATCGCCGACAAATTGAACTGGTTCAAGCTCAACAATGATCTGCAGCGGGTCGCCATCGCCTTGGAAGGGAAGAAGAATCCGAGCTTCCATGAGGTGCAGAAGTATGCGCGCGGCTTGCGCGAAGGCATGGCGGAGCTGCTGGAAAGGGAGTACCCGCTTATCGTGATTGTCCATCACGATATGGCGAAGGTGCTGGGACAGACGCTGTACGCCCTGCTGGATTACAAGAAGGATGTCGTCTGCATCGACAGCGTGCAGGTCGACAACGGCGACTATATCGACATCGGCAAGCCGATTGCGGAGGGCAAGGTATTGCCTGTCGTCATCAAGACGCTTGTGTTTCATTAATCGAGGTTGAACCAATCCACTGGGTCGCATTTGAAAGGAGGAGCTTTTGTGATTTTAAAAACGAGACTGTTCGGCCGCACCTATCAGTTCAAAACGCTGATGGAAGTGATGGCCAAAGCGAATGAAGAAAAATCAGGGGATATGCTGGCCGGACTCGGGGCCACGTCTTCGGAAGAGCGCGTGGCCGCCAAGGTGGTGCTGTCCCAGATTACGCTGAAGGACTTGCGCAACAATCCTGCGGTTCCTTACGAGCAGGACGAGGTTACCCGCATTATTCAGGACCAGGTCAATGAGCGCATTTACAGCGAGATTCAGAACTGGACCGTGGAAGAGCTGCGGGAGTGGATTCTGGACGATAACACGACCGAACAAGATATCAAGCGCGTCTCCCGCGGGCTGACCGCCGAGATGATCGCCGCGGTCGCCAAAATCATGTCCAACCTCGACCTGATGTACGGGGCGAAGAAGATTCGGGTGACGGCCCGCGCCAATACGACGATCGGCCGTCCGGGCACGTTGTCGGCCCGCCTGCAGCCGAACCACCCGACCGACGATCCGGACGGCATCATGGCTTCCTTGATGGAAGGCTTGACGTTCGGCATCGGGGACGCGGTATTGGGGCTGAATCCGGTCGACGACTCCGTCGAGAGCGTAACGCGCGTCCTGAAGCGGTTCGAGGAGTTCCGCCAGAAGTGGGAGATTCCGACGCAGACCTGCGTGCTGGCCCATGTCACCACCCAGATGGAAGCCGTCAAGCGCGGCGCGCCGACCGGCCTTATCTTCCAATCGATCGCCGGCTCGGAGAAAGGCAACGCGGCATTCGGCTTCAACGCCGCCACGATCGAGGAAGCGCAGCAGCTCGTGCTGAAGCATGGCCAAGTGTCCGGTCCGGACGTGATGTACTTCGAGACGGGCCAAGGCTCGGAGCTGTCTTCCGAAGCCCACCACGGAATCGACCAGGTGACGATGGAAGCGCGCTGCTACGGCTTCGCCAAGCGGTTCAACCCGTTCCTCGTCAACACGGTCGTCGGGTTCATCGGACCTGAATATCTGTACGACGCGAAGCAGGTTATCCGCGCCGGGCTGGAGGATCACTTCATGGGCAAGCTGACGGGCATCTCCATGGGCTGCGACGCTTGCTACACGAACCATATGAAGGCCGATCAGAACGACCTGGAAAATCTGGCGGTGCTGCTGACGACGGCAGGCTGCAACTTCTTCATGGGCATCCCGCACGGCGACGATGTCATGCTGAACTATCAGACGACCGGCTATCACGAGACCGCGACGCTGCGCGAATTGCTTGGCCTGCGTCCGATCCGGGAGTTCGAGCAGTGGATGGAGAAAATGGGCTTCATCGAAAATGGCAAGCTGACGAAAAAAGCCGGGGACGCGTCAGTGTTTCTCAAGTAAGGAAAGGGGGAAGCTCTCATGAATGAAAAAGACCTGAAATCGATGATTGAATCGATTCTGAACGAGATGGTAGGCAACCTGCCGCAGGAAGCCGCCAAGCCGGCCCAAGCCGAGGCGCCTGCCCCGCAGGCGGCCGAGCCCGCATCTGCCCCGCAGACGGCGGTGTCCGAGACGGCTCCGGCCGCGGCCATGCAGATGGCGCTGCCTGAGGAAGAGCAAGAGGACAGCGGCGAATGTCTGGACGATATTACGGAGATCGACCTGCGCAAGCAGCTGCTCGTTCCCGAACCAGCCGATCGCGAAGGCTACATGAAGATGAAGGAAAAGACGCCGGCCCGCCTCGGCGTATGGCGTGCGGGTCCGCGCTACAAAACCATTACGACGCTGCGGTTCCGCGCTGACCACGCCGCCGCTCAGGATGCCGTATTCTCTTACGTGTCCGAGGATTTCGTGAAGGAAATGAATCTGGTGGCGATCGAGACGATGTGCCGGGACAAGGATGAATACATTACCCGGCCGGATCTGGGGCGCCAGTTCTCCGCAGAGACGATTGAATATATTAAGCAGCACACGGCCAAGGGCGCCAAGGTGCAGATTATGGTTGGCGATGGACTGAGCTCGGCCGCGATCGAAGCCAATCTGCGCGACATCGTGCCGGCGATCACCCAAGGTCTCAAGATGTATGGCATTGAGACCGGCAATATTTTGTTCGTCAAGCACTGCCGCGTGCCATCGATGGATGTCATCGGCGACGTCACCGAGGCTGACGTGGTCTGCCTCCTGGTCGGGGAGCGTCCGGGTCTCGTTACGGCGGAATCGATGAGCGCCTACATTGCCTATAAGCCGACGGCCGGCATGCCGGAAGCGCGGCGCACGGTGATTTCCAACATCCACTCGGGCGGAACGCCTGCGGTTGAAGCGGGCGCGCATATCGCCGAATTGATTAAGACGATGATTGACCGCAAAGCGTCGGGGATTGATTTGAAACTGTAGAGGTTGTTCAAATAAGTATTCGCAAGGAGGCTCGTATGAGAAACGATCCGATTCATGCCAAGGTGTTAGGCGTCAAGCTGATTCCCAATGTAAGTCCGGATCTGGCTGGCACGCTGGAGCTGAAGCCGCATCATAAAAGCCTGGGGATCCTTACCGCCGACATTGACGATGTCACCTATACCGCCCTGGACGAAGCGACCAAAGCGGCTGCCGTCGATGTCGTCTATGCGCGAAGCATGTACGCCGGTTCGGCCAATGCTTCGACGAAGCTGGCGGGCGAGGTCATCGGGATATTGGCCGGCCCCAGCCCGGAGGAAGTGCGCAGCGGCTTGAACGCCGCCGTTGATTATATCGAGAACGGCGCTCATTTCGTCAGCGCCAATGAGGATGACAGCATCACGTATTTCGCCCATTGCGTCTCCCGTACAGGAAGCTATTTGTCCCAGACCGCCAACATCAAGGAAGGGGAAGCGCTGGCGTATCTCATCGCCCCTCCGCTGGAAGCGATGTATGCGATCGATGCGGCGCTGAAGGCCGCTGATGTAACGATGGCCGCCTTCTTCGGCCCTCCTTCCGAGACCAACTTCGCCGGCGCCTTGCTGACGGGCAGCCAGTCTGCCTGCAAGGCGGCATGCGACGCGTTCGCGGACGCTGTCCAGTTCGTCGCGGACAACCCGGCGAGCTATTAAGGTAGCGGCCCATGAGACATAACGCGTTAGGGTTGGTGGAAGTCAGAGGCTATCTGGGAGCCATCGCCGCGGCGGATGCCGCCTTGAAAGCGGCGAGCGTCACCTGCATCGGCGCGGAGATCGTCAAGGGCGGATTGGTGACGGTCAAGCTGAGCGGCGACGTCGGCGCCGTGCAGGCTGCCGTGGAAGCGGGAGCCGAGGCGGCGAAGCAGTTAAATGTGCTGCTGACAAGGCATGTCATTGCGCGTCTGCATGAGGAGACGGCCGCCATGGTGGCGGGTCCGGAGGACGCAGACGCCAATCAGCCGCAGGCTGCCGCCGAGGAGGCAGCCCCCGCCGGAGACGAAGCGCCGGCGGGCGAGGAAGCCGCGGCAACGTCTTCAGCCGCGGAGGAAGCAGCGGAAGCGCCTGCGGCTGAGGCTAAGGCTGAGGCGAGCGCCGCAGCGCCGGCAGGGGAGAGCGCAGCGGCAAGCAAGGCGGAAGCCGCGGTCCAACCGGATTCCGGCCGGACCGACAGCGTATCTGCGCCTGCCGCCAAGGCCGAAGCGCCTGCGCCGGCTGCCGATATGAAGGCAAGCGGGCCAAGCGCGCAGCCAAGCCGAACCGATGCGCACACGCCGCGCAAAGATACGGCCGCCGCGCCGGCAGCGAAACGAGCGAAGAAAACGAAAAAAGCCACCTCGTAACAAAAAAGTAATGGAGAGAAGGAGTATTGATGGAAACATTGGATAAAGACCTAAGATCCATTCAAGAAGTCCGCAATCTGATCAAAAAAGCCAAAGAGGCCCAAGCCCAACTGGCCACGATGTCGCAGGAGCAAATCGACGCGATTGTCAAAGCGATCGCCGATGCGGGCTATCAGAACCGCGAGAAGCTGGCGAAGATGGCCAATGAAGAAACGGGCTTCGGCCGTTGGCAGGACAAGATCATCAAGAACGCATTCGCTTCGAAGCAAGTGTATGATTCGATTAAGGATATGAAGACGGTTGGCGTCCTGAAGGATGACAAAGCCCACAAGGTGATGGAGGTGGCCGTGCCTGTCGGCGTCATGGCCGGCCTGATTCCATCCACCAACCCGACATCGACCGTCATCTATAAAGCGCTCATCGCGCTGAAAGCCGGAAACAGCATCGTCTTCTCCCCGCATCCGAACGCGCTCAAGTGTATTCTGGAGACGGTGAAGATTATTAGCGAAGCGGCCGTGAAGGCAGGCTGTCCGGAAGGCGCGATTGCGGCCATGACCGTTCCGACGATCCAAGGAACCGATCAATTGATGAAGCATGACGATGTATCCTTGATTCTCGCTACCGGCGGAACCGCCATGGTCAAAGCGGCTTACTCGTCCGGAACTCCAGCGATCGGCGTCGGCCCGGGCAACGGCCCTGCCTTTATCGAGAAGAGCGCGAACATTCCGCTTGCGGTCAAGCGCATCATGGACTCCAAAACATTCGACAACGGCACCATCTGCGCCTCGGAGCAATCCGTCGTCGTCGAAGCCTGCAGCAAGGATGCGGTTATCGCCGAATTCAAGAAGCAGGGCGCTTATTTCCTCTCCGCGGAGGAAGCCGCGCAGCTTGGCAAATTCATTATGCGGGCCAATGGCACGATGAACCCGCAAATCGTCGGCCGCAGCGTAGAGCATATCGCGAAGCTGGCGAACCTGGATATTCCGGCGGGCACGCGCGTGCTGATTGCCGAAGAGACTCGCGTCGGCCGCAACGTTCCGTATTCGCGCGAGAAGCTGGCCCCAATCCTGGCGTTCTACACGGAAGATGGCTGGGAAGCGGCGTGCGAGCGCTGCATCGAGATTTTGAACGGGGAAGGCGCCGGGCATACGATGGTCATTCATTCCGAGAATGAAGAGATTGTCCGGGAGTTCGCTCTGAAGAAGCCGGTATCCCGCTTGCTGGTCAATACGCCGGGCACGCTTGGGGGCATCGGCGCGACAACGGCGATTGCGCCTGCGCTTACGCTCGGCTGCGGGGCCGTCGGCGGAAGCTCGACATCCGACAACATCAGTCCGCTCAACCTGCTCAACATCCGCCGAGTCGCTTACGGGCTTCGAGAAATCGAAGACCTGGCCGAGAAGCCTGCGGCGCAGACCGAAGCGGCAAGCATCGATCTTGGCGATAAAGAGCAGTTGATTAATATGATCGTCAAACGCATCCTGGCAGAAATGTAATTCGAGTGGCAGTTCAAAAAGACGCTTTTGATCACGTTGTGATACAGAAAGCAGCTCGGCATCGAATCTTTAAGTTAACCTGGTTTTTCACAACATTTCATATAAATTAAACAACTCATTAGGAGGAATTTAATCATGGCAAACGCAAACGCATTGGGAATGGTAGAAACAAAAGGTCTGGTAGGCGCAATCGAAGCAGCGGACGCAATGGTCAAAGCGGCTAACGTTACTTTGATCGGCAAAGAGCAAATCGGCGCAGGTCTAGTAACCGTCATGGTTCGCGGCGACGTAGGCGCCGTCAAGGCGGCAACGGACGCAGGCGCGGCTGCGGCAGAGCGCGTGGGCGAATTGCTGTCCGTGCACGTTATCCCAAGACCGCACACGGAAGTGGATGCTATCCTTCCTAAGACAAAAGCGGAATAATAACCGACTCCGGACAAGCCTGACGGGTAAGAGGGAGCGGAGATGCGGCATCCGCCGCATCTCCCTCCCCGCCTGCCGGCTCATCGCCAGCGGCGCGGATTCCCGCGTGTAACCAAAGATGCACGCAATAAAAGGATGTGAAAACATGGCTGTGATTACGGAAAGCGAGCTGCGCAAGCACTTTCGGAATCAGAATCTGAAAGAGGTTGCCGTATATGAGGCTCCGGCGGGCACGATTCTGACCCCTTCCGCCAAAAGCTTTTTGAGCGATCATCAGATTGAGCTTCGTTATGTGGGAGCCCCCGCTGCAGACAGCCCGGCGCCCAAGAAGGAAGTCAAGCTTCAAATCACCAAAAACTTGGACACTCAGCAAGAACCGGCCGAAGGAAAAAAACGTTTCCGCACGCTGTACGGCGGTTTTCTGGAGACGAAGCCCGAGCATATGACCCATTTATATGGAAATATGCTTGTTTTTAAAGATCATCCCCGGATTCTATTCCGCGGCAAGCTGGATTCATTGGAAACCAAAATTTTAGAAGCGCAAATCAGCTGCTCGAAGCTGAACATGACCAAGCTGGTCGACGATTTGGAAGAGATTTTACAGTTCGTGCGAAAGATCGTGCGCTGTGAAGTGTTGAACGAAAGCATCGAGGAATTTCATTTGCTTGGGATGACACCGAAGGAATTGCGCGAGCAGTCCCATTTTCCCAAGAAATACTTTGGATTGGAACATTTTCAACCCAGCTATGATATGGGCGAAGCGGTTGTTGTCATAAATGCGTTGCGCACATTGACGAGGGAGACGGAGCTGCTGGCTTACCAAGCCTTCAAAACGGAGCACGGAGGCGCCGAGCGCGAAGACATCATTCGGACGCTGAACCGGCTGTCTTCATTGTTCTGGATCATCATGTTCCGAATCCGCGTAGGACAGTACAATTCTTGAGGTGAGAATGGTGGATAATCAACTGGTAGAAAGCATCGTGAATGAAGTGGTCAAGCGGGTGCGGGATGAAGCCTGCATCGAAATCGAAGCATCCGGCAAGCACGTGCACTTGAACCGGGAAGCGATTGATGCGTTGTTCGGCCCAGGCTATCAACTGACGAAGGCGAAGGATCTGTCCCAGCCGGGACAATACGCATGCAAAGAGCGCGTCACGCTGATCGGGCCGAAGGGCGCCCTGCACAACGTCGTCGTGCTCGGGCCGGAACGCAAGGAATCGCAGGTGGAGGTCTCCCAGACGGACGCCGTCGTGCTTGGCATCCCTGTTCCCGTCAGAGAGAGCGGCAAGCTGGAAGGAACTCCGGGCATCGTCATCGCTTCGGGCAGCAACATGATCCGGCTGGAGCGGGGCTTGATCGCCGCGCAGCGCCATATTCACGTGAAGGCGGAAGATGCAGCTAAGTATAACGTGGAGAACGGCGAAATCGTGCAGGTGAAAGTGTACGGCAAGCGTCCGCTTATTTTTGACGACGTGCTGGTGCGGGTGAGCCCGAACTATGAAACGTACATGCATATCGACTATGATGAGGCGAATGCATGCGGCTTTGTGAAAGGCACGAAGGGCAAGATTTTGAAAAAGACCAACTAGGACTAGGTCTAGGAGTGTGAAATTATGAACATGGAAGCTCCGGATCGGGCAGCGTTGATTGAAGCGGTTGCGGCCGAAGTATTGAAAAGGCTGCGGCAGGCCGCCGAAGCCGAGACAGCCGCGTCCAGGAAGCAGGCGGTTCTGCTGGCTGCGGAGCCGGCTCCGGGACTGGAGAGCGTCCTCCAACCGCATTATGACGTGCGTTATTACGACGAGTCGCTCCGGGACTGCGATCTGCTCCTCATTCCGAAGACATGCATCCAGCTGTTGTCCAACCTGGCCCATGGCATCAGCGCGGGCCCGCGCGAGCGGTTCGTGTTGACGATGCTGTTGAAGGGAAGGAAGGTTGTCTTGCTGGAGGACGGGCTGGCATACCGGAAATACAAGCCGACAGCGCCTGTCCTGCTGTACAAGCTGTACGACGGCATGGTGGACAAGCTTCGCGGCTGCGGCATCCGTGTGGTCAAGCAGTCGGAGCTGCCGGCGGCTTGTCTGGAAGACGGAGGGGCGGCGATTGTGCCTCAGGCGGGAGGCGAAGCCGCTTACTTGGAAGCTGATGCGCTTTCGCAACCGGAAGCGCTGCCCGGCAAAGTCATCACCGAAGCCGAGCTCAAAAAATGCCGTCTTCAGAACAAGACAGAAATCGTGATTGATCGGCGCGCGATTATTACGCCGCTGGCGCAGGATTACATGCGCACGCAGCAGATGCGTGTGCACAGAAGATAACGGGCGAGGTGAACCTATGATCGTGGGAAAAGTGGCGGGCAGCCTGTGGGCTACCCGTAAAGACAATAAGCTGAGCGGGCTGACCTTTCTGGTGGTCAAGCCGTTATCGGTGGACGGCGCGGCGGTTCAGCGCGACCATTTCGTCGCCGCGGACAACGCGGGAGCAGGCATCGGCGACACGGTGCTCGTGACGACGGGAAGCGCTGCCCGGACATCGATAGCCAATCCGGACGTGCCCGTTGACGCGGTCATCGTGGGCATCGTCGATTCGATCGAGGTGGCCCGCCATGAGTAGCGCGATTGGCGTGGTGGAGCTTCGCAGCATCAGCAAAGGATACGAAACGGCGGATCGCATGCTGAAGACCTCTCCCGTGGACATGCATCATCTGAAGCCGATTTGTCCAGGCAAGTTCCTCATCATTATGAGCGGCGATACCGCTGACGTACAGGCGGCGATGGATTCCGCGAAGGCGGAAGCGGGTGAATTCCGGATTAGCGATTTTATGCTGAACGGCGTTCATCCCGCTCTCGTGGACGGCTTGAAGAAGCGCTATTCTTCCCAACCCGTGGACGCCGTCGGAATTTTGGAGACGTCAACGGTCTCTTCCGGGATATATGCGTTCAATGAGGCGTTGAAGCAGTGCGATATTTATGTGAAAAGGATGAACCTCGGCATGGCGATTGGCGGCAAATTCCTCGCCGTGTTCACGGGAAGCGTGAGCGACGTGGAACAAGGGATGAAGGTGATCGCCTCCTCCATGGATGAAAAGCGGATTGTTCATTGCACCGTGCTTCGTTCCCCGAGCGAGGAAATCAAACAGCATTTCCGATAGGCAGTTCAAAAAGCCCGCTTTTGAGCATAAAAACCGCCTTTTTGAACCTTTCCGATATATAGTTCGATACGAACGCTAACACGCAATTCAACACGCACAATAAGAATGGAGGAGCACGTTCGTGGAGATTAACGAAATCATCATTTACGGCATGGTTATTTTCATGATTCTCGGCGCCATCGACAAGTGCATCGGTTACAAATTCGGGCTAGGCCATCAATTCGATGAAGGACTTATGGCCATGGGCTCGCTCACGCTGGCGATGGTCGGAATCATCTCGCTGTCTCCCGTGCTGGCCAAGCTGTTAAGCCCGATTGTCGTCCCGCTGTACAGCGCGCTGGGAGCAGACCCCGCGATGTTCGCGACGACGCTGCTGGCCAACGACATGGGCGGATTTTCATTGGCGCAGGAATTGGCGCAGACGCCGGAAGCCGGCTTGTTCGCCGGTACGATTCTCGGCGCCATGCTGGGGCCGACTATCGTATTCATCATTCCGGTTGCGCTGGGCATCATTAAGAAGGAAGACCACAAATATTTGGCTACCGGCGTCTTGGCCGGCATTGTCACGATCCCGATCGGCTGCTTGCTCGGGGGATTGGCGGCAGGTTTTCCGATTATGATGATTTTGTCCAACCTGGTGCCGATTCTGCTGTTCGCCCTGCTGATCGTGCTTGGCTTGTGGAAGTTCCCGCAAGGCATGATCAAAGGCTTCACCATTTTCGGACAGTTCATTGTTATCGTCGCGACGCTGGGGCTCGCGGCCGGCATTACGCAGCAGCTGACGGACATCACGATTATTCCCGGACTCGCGCCGATTGAGGAAGGAATCAAGATTGTCGGCGACATTTCGATTGTACTGGCCGGCGCCTTTGCGATGGTCTTTGTCATCACGAAGGTATTCAACAAGCCGCTGATGAAGCTGGGCAAAATGCTCGGCATGAACGAGATTGCGGCGGCGGGCATGGTTGCCACGCTCGCCAACGTCATCCCGATGTTCGGGATGATGAAGGACATGGATGCCCGGGGCAAGGTCATCAACGTAGCCTTTGCCGTGTCCGCGGCATTCGTATTCGGCGATCACCTCGGCTTCACGGCCGGGGTCGCCAAGGAAATGATCTTCCCGATGATCGTCGGGAAGCTGGTCGGCGGCATTACGGCCATTTTCGTAGCCGTATATTTGGCGAAGAAAATGGCGCCGGAACCGAACGACGGGCAGCAGGAGGCCGCATAAAGGCCGGCTTGCCTGGCAAGCCGCTGCTCGGTTGTGTAACGTTTTCTCTCAATACTGAGCTCTCATATATATATTTGATGCCTCGCAGGCCGATTGATCGGCTGCGGGGCTTTTTTTTGCATGGAAAATGAAAGGGAAATCCGCAGCAGTTGCAGTTCAACGCAAGCGGCCTGCTGCTCCGTCTCTTTTCGCATTGCAGCAATTTCGTGCCTCGAAACAATACTCATGAATATATAGGTCTGGGTACCTATTGGATGTTGGGGAAAATATGAAATAATTAAAATGACCAAAAATATAAAATGTTTACATATCGGAATGACTGCCAAGACTTGTTCATCACCTCATCGCTATCATAGAGCCAACTAGATCCCCATTTAACGCTAATTACAGCATGCCAAGAGACAACTGCTTATTTGCAAACTATGACCTTCCTGCATGAAGACAGAGCACAGCTTTCTTTCGACTGCCGGGCTTGATTTCGGATCCCGAGACGATTGCGCAGCAAGCAGCGCATCGAAGGTACGTACAGGTGTTTTTGTTTCACAACAATATTAAAAGGAGGAACTTTTGAATGAGTAGGAAATCGATAGTTGCTGTTTTCATGGCCATAACATTGCTTGCATCTGTTTTTGCGACCAGTGCATTTGCTGAAACTGTTGAGGTGGAAAACGGATTAGCCATAAGTTCAGCACAGCTTCTTCCGAAAAGTGATGTGATGAAGATCGTAGATATGAATCTGCAAGGATATTTAAGTACGGATATTCAGACACAAGGCAAGGCTCTTACGGCTTCTGAAGAATTTTATTCCGTTGTATGATTTGCAAAATAATATGTTTGCATATATGGTTCCTCTTTTGGAAAACGGAGAAGATATCGGGTACATGACAGTAGGAGCTATTGAAGATGGATATGCCACCTACAATATTTTCATTAAAGATAATATTATTTCCAACATTCTCAGCGAGCTGAATGCAACGAACGCTTCCGACGCAGGTTCCGCTCAGCTCGTATTTATACCGCCAATGCAGTATTTGATAAAAAGAGAAATGAATCAAAATGTGCAATATTTTGATATAACGAATATTAGGCAAATTCATGAAGTAACAAATATTATCGAGAAGAATCAATCCGCTATTCAAGATACTTATAAAAACATCAGAAATGAAGAAAATAGAGAACATATGATTAACTTGCAACAGGCAAGTCCGGGCAACTCGACGCTTGCAGCTAAAGAAGACGTCAGCTTATATTCGGAGCGGACATATGGAACTTTTGTACCGGTAGAGTTATCTAAGGGCCAGTATAGTTATGGAGGCAACCAGAATTGGTGGGATAGTGGCAGTAATCAAGCGGAACGGGGATGCGGCCCTGTTGCTGCTGCTAATATTACCAATTACTTAGCTAAAATGAAAGACCCCAAAAAGTATGGGAAATTATACAGCGGAAATACATGGTCATTGTCAGACTTTATGAAGCATATGAATACTTTATACGATTATATCAATCCGGGTATGTTTGGGGAAGTGTCCGTTAGCGACTTTGCTTCTAAAGTGGAACGTTATGCCCAGGATAAAGGCGTTTCCTTGAGCCGGGTTACGGATAACTCTTCTTTTACATTAGATAATACGGCAAATTATATTAAAGCGGGGTTGTCGATTGATTCTCCTGTGGCCACACTGAATACAAAAAAATGGTCGAATGATGAATATGAATGGCACTGGATGACGATAACCAAATATTACAGAGATCCTAATGACAACCGATGGATTGCCGTGTCCACTTGGGGGAAACGTCATAGTATTAATTACCGGGTTCATTTTGATGCAATGAAATACGGGTGGTGGCAAGGCGGATTGATGTACTTGGAATGACCACTTCTATGCCTTGAAGAGTTGCAATGATGAATGGATGTGGGGTTATGAGAAAGTGCTACTGGGTTTGTACACTCCTGGCGATTGTCCTGCTAGCCGGTTGTATGACTTATAAAAAGGTAACTTCACCGCTTGTGGATGAATTCCGGCAGCGCATGCTCGATCATTACAGCGGAATAGATCGTATGGAAGTCAGGTTTGCTCCAACGGAGCTGCAATTCGTATACACGATGAAGAAGCAATATCAGGAGACAGAGACGAAAGAAATATATCTGGACACGAGGAAGTTTGTTACAACACTTAGTGTGTTCAACGAAGTCATAGAAGGTCAATATTTTCAAACCTATAAATTCGCAAAAAAGGCAAAAGAGTACCCTTGAATCTCTATCAGCTTTGATGTCGATGGGGATAAAGTAAGTGATTATGCGTACCAATCGGACTATGATGAGAAAACAGGTTCTGGCTCAGAGCACGAAGCAGATGGGTATTCTACCTGGTATTACAATAATTAGGGTTTGCTGAACAATCATTTTTCTAAGGTTTTACAAGGATTTCTGGACTCTAACTCGAAATAAAATGCAAGGAAAATGCGAATTTCTTGAAAAAAATCGTGCACGTGGAGTGAGCCGACATGTATCGTAGAACCGAAAGCCAGCTTCAGTTGTTCGAAGATTTCTACTTGCCGTTTGGCGGTAAATTGAATAAGGAGAACCGTTGGGTTCAACTGGCCGCTATCATCCCGTGGTGGCGGGCAGAAGAATTCTACGCGAAGTCGTTCAAGAAATCAATGCGCGGTCAGATCCCTTTGTCTGTTCGTATGGCTTTGGGAGCGCTGTACATTCAGGAACGTATGCAGCTCGATGATCGAGAGACGGTCCAGCAGATCACCGAAAATCCGTACTACCAGTACTTTCTTGGGTTGCCGGCGTTCCAAGACAAGCCTCCGTTCCATCACTCGCTGTTGACCCATTTCCGCAAGCGATTGGGTGCGGATGTCATTGGACAAATCAACGATTGGATTTTGGAAGAGGACGCAGAGCGAAAGAAGCAGGAACAAAACAAGAGCGATCCTCAAGATCCTCCAGGCAGCGGCCATGGTTCTGATGGAACATCCGTTAATGAAGACGGCAAAAGCAAAGAGAAACCATGCAACAAAGGCACCTTGATGCTCGACGCGACCTGCGCACCGGCCGACATCTCCTATCCGACCGATTTGAAATTATTGAACGAGGCGCGGGAAAAACTCGAAGCGATCATCGATGTTCTGCACGAGCCTTTCGTCGGGAAGGCCAAGAAACCGAGAACGTATCGTCAAACTGCCCGCAAACGCTACCTCGAGATCGCCAAGAAACGGCGAACGGGTGCCAAATCCATCCGGAAAGCGGTTGGCAAACAGCTTCGTTATGTTTCGCGTAATCTTCGCATCATCGAAATGCTGGGAGCGAAAAGCAGCTTGAATCAACTGGGTTCGCAGCAGTATCGGCAATTGCTCGTCATTTCCGAGCTGTATCGTCAACAACAAGAGATGTACGACAAACGGACACACTCGGTGGAAGATCGAATCGTCAGTCTTTCCCAACCGCATGTACGGCCGATTGTACGCGGGAAAGTGAATGCTCCCGTCGAGTTTGGGGCAAAGCTGGCGATCAGTCTGGTGGACGGTTACGCTCGAATGGAGAAGCTGTCCTGGGATAACTTCAACGAAAGCATGACACTGAAAGCTTCCGTGGAGTCGTTCGTCCAGCGATATGGGTGTTATCCGGAAGCCATTCTAGCCGACCAAATCTACCGAAATCGGGAGAACCTTCGCTATTGTAAGGAGCACGGCATCCGTTTGAGTGGTCCAAACTTAGGGCGTCCGAAGAAAGAAGCGGAACCCGATCGGAACCAGGCCAGACAGGATGCTTCAATGCGTAACGCAATCGAAGGAAAATTCGGAGAAGGCAAACGCTCCTACGGACTGGGGCGTATTCGAGCACGCCTTCGAGAGACAAGCGAAACGGTCATTGCCCTGCAACTGCTTGTTATGAATCTCGAACGCAAGCTGCGCGTTCTCTTTTTGCCGATTTTCAGACTGCTGCTGAATCTGTGCCGTCAGCCTCTGTGGGCCTAAAAGGCAATATGTTCAGCAAGCCCTAATATAGCCCGAAATTCATCAAATTTTTTTTACGATGGGGGGCGTTTAATATTATGCTCTCGCCAGTTCCCCCTTCTAATATAATATAGTCCGAAATTCATGGAAAAATCGGTAGAGTGATACTTGAATAGGTCACTTTACAGATTTATCGGAAGGCTCATTATCATCAACTGAAACAATGAGTTGGTCAACAGTGATGTTCAACGCTTCGCAGATTTGCTCCAAGGTACGGATGTAAACCCTGTCCACGTTATCAGAGCAAAGATGGTTGATAGTCGCATGACGGATATTCATTAGCAGGGAGAGTTGTCGTTGGGACATTCCTCGCTCTTCAAGAATTTCTTTGAGTCTTATTTTAATTTTCATCGTTTCCCCACCCGAACTCATATTACTTTTAAACGTACTATAACATATTCTTGGCAAAATGGCATTGAACTATACGGTTAAAAGTAATATAATTACATATACGTTTAAGGGTATAACTCTTATGCGTAACAATAATTCTGATTTCTGTAACGGTGGGGGAGGAAACACCATGAATGTCATCGGTTACGTGAGAGTATCAACACAAGGACAAGCAAAAGACGGCTACAGTTTAGCGTATCAACAAGACGAAATCCGCTCCTATTGTCTGGAGCAAGGATGGAACTTGATGAACATATATGTTGACGAAGGTATCAGTGGGGCGAAGGTAAACGAGGATGCTCTTGAGGTGGACAGAATCGGCTTCCAGAGCATGTTAGCCGCCCTAGCCAGTAAAAACATTGATGCAGTTGTCGTCCTCCATACAAGCCGTCTCTGGCGGTCAGACATCGTGAAAGTTCTGGTTCACAGAGAGTTCAAGAAATACGGGGTGGACGTTCGGAGCATTGAACAGCCCACCTATAGCATTTACAAGAAAGACCCGAATGACTTCCTGATAAATGGCTTGATGGAATTGCTAGACGCATACCAACGTCTCGAAATCGCCATGAAACTAAGTCGAGGGCGGAGCAAGAAAGCCCAACAGGGCGGCTATGCAGGAGGAAGGGCTACCTTCGGATACAAAGCAAAGAAAGGGCAGAAATGTATCCAAGTAGACGAAAGACACGCCCAAACCGTCCGTAGAGTATTTGAAATCAAGGAACAGTATCCCACAAGGTCATTGACCCAGATAGCTGAAACACTGAATCAAGAAGGATTTACAACTGGGCAAGGCAGATTGTTTACCAAAGTACAAGTGAAACGAATCTTGGACAATCGTGATTTTTATAGCGGCACATACCGCTATGGAGATATACAGGCAGATGGCTTGCATGAAGCCATTTTGTAACAGGAAGTGAATGGAGAGGCTTGCGTCCCATTGCGAACCGTAAGGTTAACGCTCGAACTGAGGTTGCCCCCATTTTTACTCCTATACATCAAAGAATCCGTACACAGGGGTGATTTCTTTTATGCACTACAAGCAAAAGCACATCTATGTCGGGCTTGACCTGCACAAAGCCCACCATACAGCCGTCATCATCGACTGTTGGAATACCAAACTGGATGAAATCCAAATCGACAACAAACCAAGTAGTTTCGATGACTTGATGAAGACGGTCAAGAAGCATTGCAAAAAAGGAATGACTCCTGTCTATGGGTTGGAAGACACGGGCGGCAACGGCAGAGCATTAGCCGTTCACCTTGTCGAGAAGAAGCAAATCGTCAAGGAAGTTAACTCTGCCCTCTCCTACAATGAGCGTAAGAGTTACGCTACCACCCAAAAGAGCGACGGTTGGGATGCGTATTGCATCGCCAAAGTGTTGCTTGCAAGGTTAGATGAACTGCCAGATGCGAATCCGCAGGATATTTACTGGACAATCGGGCAACTGGTGGCAAGACGGAACGCACTGGTCAAACATGCCAGTTCATTGAAAAACCAACTACACCAACAACTAAGCTACCACTATCCGTCCTACAAGAAGTTCTTCTGTGATGTAGATGGAAAAGCCGCCCTTGCCTTCTGGGAGAAGTACCCTGCTCCCCATCACTTGGAGTCGGTGGGGGCAGATGACTTGGCGACCTATCTACGCAAAGCAAGCCATAACACTTGTTCTACCCGTAAAGCAGAGGAAATCTTGGAACTGGTGAAGAAGGACGGGGAGACAAAGCGGAAGTTTCAAACGTCCAGAGACTTCATTATTGTCAATATGGTTCAGGACATGAAGCGGAGCAGAGAACTGATTAAGCAGACGGAAGAACAGCTTCGGCAGGTACTGTCAGAGACGGACTATAAGCTAGAGTCGATGGATGGAATCAGCACCGTTACAGCGGTGGAACTGATTGCCGAAATAGGAGATATTCGCCGCTTCTCCAACGCTGACAAGCTAGGGCGTGTACGCAAACTATCGAAATAGCCAAATATCTGGTAAACTTATCCTATGAGAAGACGATATGAGATACGAGATGACCAATGGGAACGACTCAAAGACCTCTTGCCACCGGAACGGAAACCACAGGGTGGACGTCCGGCAATCGATAACCGAAAAATGTTCAATGCCATGCTTTGGGTGATTCGTTCTGGTGCGCCTTGGCGAGACTTGCCAGAGCATTATGGCTCCTGGAGCAGTGTCTACAGTCGTTTCCGCCGCTGGGAGAAAGCAGGCATCTTTGATCGAATGCTAGACGTTCTGGCTGCCAATCCCGATGACGAAAGTGTTATGCTCGATGCTTCCATCGTTCGTGTTCACCAACACGGCGCGGGGGCAAAAGGGGGCAGCAATTCCAAGCCATCGGACGATCACGCGGAGGATTAACCAGCAAGATTCATGCCGTTGTAGACGGCCTTGGCAATCCGCTACGCTTCGAAGTAACCGCAGGCAACATCAATGATTGTGTAACGGGTTATGAGATCCTGCAAACCCAAGACATACAAGGTAAACATGTTTTGGCGGATCGCGGATACGATACCGATAAAATCATTGCGCTTTTGGAAGAGAAACTGGCCCATTCCGTCATTCCCAGTAAGAAGAATCGCACGATCCAACGTACAACCGACTGGTGGTTGTATAAAGAGCGTCATCTGGTCGAATGCCTGTTCAACAAACTCAAACATAATCGTCGGCTGGCAACTCGGTACGATAAATTGGCCTGTACTTTTGTTGCCTTCTTAAAGCTGGCCTCTTCCATGATCTGGTTGGCTTAAGGTTTGCATACACGCCCTAGCCCGTTTTGCAGGTATTGCCCCTGTCCGATTTAGTTCGGGCGGCAAGGGTAAAGACCAAGCAAGCGGACAAGGCAATCGGGTACTGAACGCCATCTTCCATAACCTAGCTGTTCAGCAAATCCAAGTAGCGAAAGGCGACAACAAGAAACAACGGAATCCTCTCTTCTATGACTACTATCATCGGAAGCTAGCAGAAGGCAAGACCAAGAAGCAAGGCCTGATATGCGTCATGAGAAGGCTCGTAAACATCATTTACAGTATGATGAAGCACAAGACCGAGTATCGGGCGGCAACTCTAACAGAGCGTCAGGCAAGTTGATATAATGGTGGTAATTGGTAAAACAGTTGCCACCTTCTTTATTCCCCAGTTTAAGATTACAACTTAGGGGACGGGAGATATTCAGACAATCAACCCCAATGATATTCGATTTAGCCAAACTAAAGTAAATAATGCAGCAGAGATAATTGAAAGCATGAAGGCAAACGGATGGGCAGGTTCTCCTATCGAAGTGGTCAGAATGCCAGATGGGAAATTGACCACCATTGATAATACTCGTGTATTATCGGCCAAATACGCCAATATTAATGTTAAGGCTATTGTTCATGATTCGAATGCATCTTTACCAGAAAATTATATTGAACGTTTTACGAAGAAAGGTGTTCCTACAACATGGGAAGAAGCCATTTATCTAAGAATTGGTAAACAAGGCGCAGCTTATAAAAATAAGTATCCTAATGGGTCAAATATTACTGGATGGGATGGTAACTAAACATGGGAATTGAATTACCAGATACTTCTCAATTGCCAATGGATTTTAAATATCCTGTTGGCTTCCTAAAGACAGTTAGGCTTAACTTAGTGGATTTCGATTTATGGTAAATAAAGAACAGGTTCTCCAAAGATTAAAGGGATTACAAATGAGATATCCAGATAGGTTGTTGATCCCCTTTGCTCGGAGGGATGATAACGATGACATTGCTTGTTTTGAAATAGGAAAGGGTGAGGAAGTGCAAATTATCCATGACTTTGCATCTTCAGGTCATGAGCAACGTAAGTCATACCCTACATTTTGGCACTGGTTTAAAGATGCAATAGATGAAATGATTGAGTTTGAGTAACACTTTCTAAATTTCAAAGAGAACACAAATGTTATTGTGAGGTAATCTTAGATTGGATTATTCAAAACTGAGCAAAGAGGTTTCATAATGCGTTACGTCATGCCCCGTGGGACTATGAGTTAGAGTTGGACAGTGAGGGTTGGGTGGACCTTGAACAATTACTTATGTCACTATGTATTGATAAGAGGTGGGAATTACTAACTGAAAATGATTTGAGAAAGATGATTGATGTATTCGGATAAAAAACGGCACGAGATTAGGGACGGAAGGATAACGGCATTATACGGTACTCCGCCCCAAAGAATACTTAAGAAAGTTGGAAATCCCCCTTCAATTCTGTATCATGGGACAGCGAGACAATTAGTTAACCAAATTTTAACTGAGGGGCTTCAAACGTTGAGGAGACAGTATGTTCATTTATCAGTTGAATAATATTCCACCTAAGTTCATTTCTGCAAATTATAATGAAATCATTTGATTTAACCTTGATGGGCTTTATGCCTTTTAAGGTTTCTTTTTTTTGAGGCTACCCAGTGCCGAATGAAGGTACAATAAAAGACTGACCATCCTTCCGTATTCAATTCAAGGCATTGGCGTGGACTATACGTATACGATCGGCGGCCGGGTGAAGCAGATCCGCACCGCGGAGGCTGCGGCCCGGGGCAAGGTCAGCCAGGAGTACACGTACGACGCGCTCGGCAATATTACCGGCATCGTGGACGGCGAAGGGAATAGGACGCACCACAGCCTGGACGCATGGGGCAACATCCGGGTGCTCACCCGTGCGGATGGAACCGAAGAGCGGTACAGCTACGACCGTGCAGGAAATATCATCAGCTCCACGGACGCCAACGGCCATACGACCTTGTACCGCTACAACAGTCTGGGCAAGCTGGCGGAGGTGGAGGATCCGTCCCAACAGCGCATGGTGTACCAGTACGACCGCCAGGGCCGGCTGACGCGGCAGATCGATCGCAACGAGCGCGTTATCGAGTATGCGTACAACTTCGACGACCAACTGGTAAAGCGCAGAGAAGCCGCGGGAGGCGCGGAAGAAATCTATGTGTACAACGAGGACGGCACGCTGCGAACCGCCGTGAATGATCGGATGCGGTATGACTATACGTATACGCCGGACGGCAGGCTGGCGGCGAAGTATACAAGCGAACCGCCGCTTGGAATCCGCCGCAAGGGCGAGTGGGCCGGGGCGCCTCCGTTCGCGGACCCGCTGACCAGTCCCGGAGCGAATGGAGCGGCAGCACCTCAATCTTGGCATCCGATGGATGCGCTTGAGCCGGAGGCCGCGGTTCCGGGTGCGCGCAAAGTGCTCGAATTCCGCTATGACCCGGACGGACAGGTTACCGGATTGACCGATGCCGCAGGCAGACATACGGAATATCGCTATGATAAAATAGGTCGTATCCAGGAAGTGCTGCAGGGCCGGGAACGTCTCGCACAGTACCGCTATGGCGAAGGCAACCGCATCGGTTCCATTCTGTACGGAAGCGGGATCAGCGTCGAATACGGCTATGACCGGGATGGCCAGATGACGAGTCTGCGGGCGGCCGGCCAAGACGGCCGGGAACTGATGCGCCATACGTACAGCTATGACAATAACGGCAACCAGATTGCCAAGATGGAGCATCATCAGCTTACCCTATACAGCTATGATCCCTTGAACCGCTTGCGGGAAGTGGATTATGGTAGCGGCGCCCAGGAGTCGTACAGCTACGACCCGGCCGGGAACCGCATCCGCCGCGTGCTGGACGGACATGCCACAAGCTATGCCTACGACAGCCGCAACCGTCTGCTGTCGCTGGTCGAGGACGACGGCAGCCGTACCGAGTTCGAGTACGACCACCAGGGCAATTTGCTCTCCGAGCACTCTGGCAGCGGCACCACGACCTATGCCTATGACGCGTTCAACCGGACCGCGCAGGTCGAGAAGCCGGACGGCAGCTATGTCCGTCATGAATATGACCCGGAAGGGCTGCGCAGCGTCATATGCGAGAACGGCGTCACCAGCCGCTTCGTGTTCGACGGCTGGAATATGGTGAACGAGCTGGACGAGGAATGGAACGCCAAGGCCTCCTATGTGCGCGGCCATGAATTGCTCGCGCAGGTGGATGGTCGTGGAGATGCCTACTACTACCTGAACAACCAGCACGGCGACGTCGTGCACATCACGAACCGTCTGGGCGGCATCGTCAACAGCTACGAGTACGACGCCTTCGGCCACACCTTGTCCGCCACCGAAGGCATCCCGAACCGCTTCCGCTACGCGGGCGAGCAGTTCGACCCCGTCACGCAGCAATATTACCTGCGTGCGCGGTTCTACAACCCGATCATTGCCCGGTTCACCCAGGAGGACGAGTACCGCGGCGACGGCCTGAACCTGTACGCGTACGTGGGCAACAACCCCATAAGGTATGTGGACCCGAGCGGGTATAGCAGCCAGAATGTTGGTTGCGGTGGTGGCGGTAAGAAGGAAGGGCCTTATGAGGGGAACGGAAGTACTGCGTTAGTCATTTATGATAAGAAGTTCGCATTATCTCAAATGGAGCCTGTCGAAATAATATTTCCTACAAAAGGAATGAGTGAAACTCGCAAGACTCAGTTCGTACAGCACCTTGCAGAACAAGAAGTAGAATTAAATAGGTTGTCGATTTTTTACACTTCAGATTTAGAAAGCAACTTGATTAATTTCCATTTTAGCGACGCACTTAGACCAATTAACGATTCAGCAAGAAGGAATGCTAGGAAATATTTACCAGGACCGCGTAATGGAGATGCTGCCCACCGACTAGACGCTGTTGCTGGGGGATATCTTTATAATTTTATAGGTTTTAGGCCAAGTTGGGCTCAACAACAAATAGGTAGATTATGGAAATATAGATGGGGGCAGATCGTGCCAGGACGACTTCATAGACTTATACCTAAAGATGAAATATAGGAGGTTTTTCTATGGCAAAAGTATTTTATATGAATTTTGAGAAAGACCATAAAGGTGCCCTCGATAAGGTGGGAGGTTTGCCTACTCATACCCCGCCTTATTTTCCTATAAGCCCTTGCACAGGAAAAGAGTTAGGTTTTTTATTCCAAATTTACTGCGGTGAGAAATTACCACTTCAAGATGCATTGTGTATACAAGTATATCAATCTATTGATATTGATAGTGGTGATGATGGAGAGCCTGTAATCGTAAAAGTGCCGCTTGATGCGCCATTAAATGATGGGAATAAAGGGGTGATTCATCCCGAAATTAGGAATTATGATATATCGTGGGAAGAAGGGACTGAACCAGATTTTCTTCCAGAAACAATGGAGTACTCATCAGAAAATATGAAGATGATGCAATCAAAGCTTGGTGGAGCAGTACCAACTGATTTTAATGAGGGGAGATTTCTTGGTTGGGTTTCAGAATATCCAGTTGATTTTAACTTTGGTGGTTTACTGTGTATTTTATTGAAAGATGATGGAGAATTGGAGTTAATTATAACCTAAGTGCTTACAGGGTTTAGGTATGACCCAGAAATAACTAAATGGCGTTTGGGGCTTTTAATGGAAATTAAAAATCTCTATGCCAGTAAAGGATGCAGGGTTCTCATTTTGTTCGATTAAAATATCCTTTGGTTGTTTGAAACGGCTATATTGTTGCTTTGTACCACGATGCAATAAATTTGTTCCATAGGCTTATTCATAAGGATGAATAAGCCTTTTTTTACACATTGAAGTTTTCATTACAGTAAAAATGATGGGATAAAAACAATGTATGATAAAGATTTAATCAGAGATCTTTTAACAGACTCCACACACAGTATACAAGAGGCGAACATTTTTTTTCAGGAAAGACTTAATGATAAGGCATTATTAGATATCCTAGTTGACTTTGCATTAGACGATTATTCTAGTGACGCCTCAATGACGGCTTCTTATTGGATTTCGAACTTTACGGAGAATTTACTGCTTACTATTGAGGATAAATTACTAATACTCCAAGAATATGAATTGGATAATATTTCTGTACATGCATGGATCGCACTTGGAAAAATTAAATCCAAGAAAGGACTAATATATCTAATAGAAAAAAGAATATCACCGAAGTTAAGTTGGGAAGCAGAAGCTCTAAAACATCATCTAAAAGAATATCTTAATGAATAAAGATGAGTATATCGGCCTTCCACAACAATATCGACAGGGGGTCACATATTGTCGTTTATTTTTCTGGTTGTCCCCTCAATAATAACGGTTTTGAATAAAGAAGAATTAGTAAATGGTGAATTCATTGGTGTAAGAAGCCGTCAAAAAGTAAATTTAATAAACCATGGCGGGATGCTGCTTGCTGCTCCTGAATTAAGAGATACATATCACGTCAGTAATATGATCCCCGCCACATTAAGTAAGAAGGCTGCTCTAATTGAATTTGGTGAGATTTTATTTTTCGTAAGTGCAAACAATAGGTTGGATATAAAGCGATACGTTACAAGCAAAAAAATTCAACTAGTTTCTTTCTTCTCAATTATGAAAAGGAAGGGTGAAATAATGGTAGAAAATTTGATGGAAGTTAATTATGAAGATGCCCAAGCATGAATTCTCAATTATAAGTACAGATGATTCGTCCTTCTCGTGAAGTCATTGACGCTGTTAGGTTCTTGGATTTGCAGATAGACTTCAAGTATTATTGACAATTAAGAGGCGATTAGAGTGAGTATCATAGAAGAATTAGCACATTATTTTGATGAATTACTGAGTTACTGGAATAATACTTTCGGAACTTTACCAAAGACCCCCTTTGATGAAGAGGCTAATCCCTCATTATATCAGGGCGAACCGGATGAAGATGAATATGTCTCTTGGAAGCCGATAGAAAAAGAAATGCAGGAAGATTTTGAAGCGATTGAGGCGAATATTGATTTACATTTACATTCATCTATAAAGGAGTATTTTAATTCCTTTTGGTTTTTAAACCTTCAGGGTTTTTATAATTCAAAGTTAATTATTCTAGAACCTGTTCAACCAGGTATGGATATTAATAATTTTTTGTTAATCAAAAAAAATAGAAGAACATCAAGGAAAAATATTAAAAAATATTCAACTTGGTTACATTTCACCTGAGAATATGGCATTGATGGTCAATAACGAAACTGGAGAAATTCTACAAGAAGATTTTGAAACAGGGCATAGTACTGTGATTGCCAAATCTTTGGAAGAACTTATTAAAGGCTTACGCGTCACAAGATAAAATTGATTGATAATTTATGAATCATAACTCTGACATTGATCTAAAATTTGTAAGGTGTTTAAGTTTATTTCGTCTATCACTGGAAAAGACATAACTATCACTATTAATGACATTCAAAAATCAGTGTCAGTAAACCTCGCAAGTGATAAAGGTATAGAAACTCTGAGAGCACAACTTCTTCATCATGGTTTTGAAGAGTTGATGGAAGAGCAAGAAATATTAGACCTTGATTGGCCCTGTGCCTTTCAAGGTTTCTTTTTGGGGGGGACCCAGTGCCGAATGAAGAATAGCACACATAACCCATGTATTTGTTTAAAGGGTAGTAAGGCAGCAAGAATCAGCTCTTGTTGCTGGATACAAGGTAGAATGGTTAGTTTCTGACAAGAAGGCTGTGGAGCAATTGACAAACTTGTTCAAATTTAAAAATATTGCTCTAGATGTTAAATACTATCCCGAGTAAAGGTTAGGTGTTGTATATGAAGATTTTACAAGAAGGCGAGTTGAAGAACTTAATTTCTGATGAAAAACTACGAAGTTTCTATAATGTAAATATTGATGATGCTCGTTTAAATGAGTTGCTCGCGTATTATTTGTTTTTTAAGAGTAATATTAGTTCAATCTCGCTTGATAAGAAAACCACTTATTATAGTATGTACTTTTGGTATATACAGTTTAAAAAACGGTATTTTGAGGTATATGGGCATGATGAAGGGATAGAACAAGAAGGATTTAAATTATTAGAAGAGATAGACAATCAACTTGAGGAAGGAATAGATTGGGGGCTAATTGAAAAAATTGAGCTCAAGACTGTTTAATTAGAGTAAGAAGTGGTTTCCAATAGTACAACCAACGAAAAAAACACTAAACAACTCGACAATCACACCTGCTAGCCAAAGGCTTATACCAACTTGAACGATAAGGAGGAATGAGCCTTTTTTCAAAGTAGGGTAAGAATATAGGCAAGAAAATAAATAACAGAGGAAAAGGCAGGATTATTAAGCTCTGATACAAGTACCATATGAGGGGACAATTGTATCTTTCAAAGTTTTTTCCCTTTAGAGTGATTTCATTATAAAAATCGTGATACTCGTTCAACTCATAAACCGGAGAATGAAGGTTGCTCGAATAAAACATATCAAGTCCGGATCAGCATACAGCAAAGGGTAAAATACAGGCTATTTTACATCCTGATGGAAAAGGAGGGATGGAAAATTGGGGAGGTGGCAGGAAAAGAAAAAATAATACATTTTCTTCTCTACTTATCTTGATAGACTCCAGTGTTTTATTAAAGTAAAATCCAGTTAAAAACTTTTTAATGGAAGGAAAAGATATGGAAAAACTTATGGTATTGCGAAATATACTAAATAATATTGAACAATTCGAGTGGTCGGATGCGTTGTTTCTTCCAGAAGACGAGACGTGGAGTCTAGTACACAAGGTGCTATACTCGATCCAGATGACGTGGAAGATGACAGTGATGAAGTTCCTAAATTTGCAAAGGATAATGATTTAATGTATGTATTAGATATACAAACCGTAAAAGGAATCATCAAGAACATTTCTGAACAAAAGGCTGAGTGTACAGATAATGATTTATTTGAAGCTTTCTTATACTACTATGATAATGATGCTTTTATAGTACTAAAATAATAGAACAACGAGAGCATAAAAATAATATTTGGTAAGTTGAGTTAATTTTGACCTTGAATGCTTCAGCCATTCAAGGTTTCTTTTCTGTGAAAATCCAAACGCACTCATGAACGATTATCGTCTTTAAAAAGCAGCAATTTTCTGAGAAATGACCATAAGATGCCCGGTCCACCTTCTTTGAAGGGGCCTTGTTTAAAATCGCTATGTTTCGTCAATGCTGTAAGGTTAGTTGATCTGCATGAGTGGTGCTTGTGGTCCACCTTCGATGTAAATTTGTTTGTTCTTCAGCATGTGGTAAGCAATGATAAGTATCTTACGTGAAATGGCAATGCAAGCTTTTTTCTTTCCTCGTCGTGAAGCAATCTTCCAGAACTTTGTTGCCAAGACCGTGTTTCGTGAGCGAGCGATTGCCCAAGACGCTTCGCATAGTGTCACTTTTGCATGAGGATTGCCTTTTACGCTTTTTGTACTTTTTTTTTGCCTGCACTCTCGTGGTTGCCGGGTGCTACGCCAGCCCAAGAGGCAAGGTGATCTGCGGATGGAAATTGCTCCATATCGGCCCCGATTTCTGCAAGGAGTGCTGCAGCTGTTCGTTCGCTAACACCTGGAATGGTCTGAAGCAGTTCGTACTCCGTCCGATAGGGCTCCAAGTGATCGTTAATTTCGGCTTCCAACCGAGCAATGGACTTCTCTAAGTATTCGATATGCTCCCAACAATCTTTAATCAATCGAATTTGATGCGGGGTCATCGTGCCAAAAAGAGAGTCAGTAACTTCACTTTTTTTGTTCTTGATCGAACCCTTGACGCTCGCTTCAACATCTTCCGCGTCAACGTAACCTTTTTCGATTAAGCGTTGCAACAAACTGCGCCCGGATACACCGAATACGTCTGAGATGACACTGCCTAGCTTGACGTTACCTGCTTCAAGATACTTCTGGATTCGGTTTTTCTCCGCTGTTAGGGAGCCGATTCGTTTTTTTCGAAGTCGGCAGAGGTCCCGTAGCTCCCTTAAGTCCTCGGATGGCACAAAGCTGGGCTCAATTAGACCGACTCGAAGCAGCTTCGCGATCCATTCGGCATCACAAACATCCGTCTTGCGGCCAGGAACATTCTTAATGCGCTGCGCATTCGCCAGTACGACGGTGAAGTAGCCTTCAAGGATGTTGTAGACAGGTTTCCAATAGATTCCCGTGCTCTCCATTGCGATGTGTGTAACGCCTTGGGACTCCAGGTACTTAAGCAGTTCGAAAAGATGTTTGGTCATCGTTCCAAAGGTTCGGATCTCGCTGTGGGCCTCCCCTGCAGCATCTGTGGTCATCACACAAACGACGATTGTCTCTTGGTGAACGTCCATTCCAGCACAGCGTTCAAGCAATACTTCCATCTTGGCTTCCCTCCATAACTGAAATACATGACGGCGGATGAATTCGAGCTTGAGCATTTTTCTGTTCGCGGTTCTCTGATTGGGCATACAGAGCCAGCACAGGTTTGTACACAGAACTCATCCTCAACAGTTTATTTGTCGGGGTTACACCACCATTAAAAAGAACGTGTTTCGCGTCATGTAGTAGCAGTATGGGAAATAGGTCCGACCACTAAACCCTCGCTATTTTCATGCTAGGTTTGCGAACGAGAGTTCATGAATGTTTATTTGTGGGGCTACCCAGTGTGGAATGAAGAATAGCACACATAACCCATGTATTTGTTCAAGTGGCATTAAGGCAGTAAGAATCAGGTTTGTGGCCGGCTACAAGGTAGTAAGGTTAGTTTCTGATTAATTGACAAATTACTTTCAGGTTCAGGAGAATGGGTTATCTTCAATCAGCATGGAATGGTAGAGTCCGAATTGCGAATTGCCCTGCGATATTAAATTAAAAACTGATAGCAAATATGTATTTTAATAAATTAAATGAATTTCCCAAAATAAGATATTAATGGTATTCCGACTCTCGAGTAACATTTACCCAAATGAGCGGTCTAATATTTGCGGTAAATTATTATTTGCATGCAAAACGGAAGGACACATGGTTTTTGAATGCCCTCACGACCTATGCGAAGGTCGAGAAGCCGGACGGCAGCTATGTCCGCCACGAAATACGACCCGGAAGGGCTGCGCAGCGTCATATGCGAGAACGGCGTCACCAGCCGCTTCGTGTTCGACGGCTGGAATATGGTGAACGAGCTGGACGAGGAGTGGAACGCGAAGGCCTCCTATGTGCGCGGCCATGAATTGGTGGCGCAAGTGGGCGGCCTTGGAGACGCCTACTACTACCTGAACAATCAGCACGGCGACGTCGTGCATATCACGAACCGGCTGGGCGGCATCGTCAACAGCTACGAGTACGACGCCTTCGGCCATACCTTGTCCGCCACCGAAGGCATCCCGAACCGCTTCAACTACGCGGGCGAGCAGTTCGACCCCGTCACGCAGCAATATTACCTGCGCGCGCGGTTCTACAACCCGATCATTGCCCGGTTCACCCAGGAGGACGAGTACCGCGGCGACGGCCTGAACCTGTACGCGTACGTGGGCAACAACCCGATAAAATATATAGATCCGAGCGGGTATAGCAGCCAGAATGTTGGTTGCGGTGGTGGCGGTAAGAAGGAAGGGCCTTATGCGGGGACGGGTAAACCTAATATTTCACAAAGACATGATGAAATTGCTCATGGTGGATATTATAGTCGACAAGAATTTAGAAGTAAGATTTATAACGCAACTTACACAGAGCATGGATACAAACATTTAAAGGCGAAAACTTCAGATGAAGCAAAACTATTCAGTGAAACAGGTAGGAAACAAGCTCAATATCTGCCGCATATTAATAATAGAACTCTTGAAAAAGAGGCCTTAAACAAAGGGGTATTTGTTCAAGGAGATAAGGGTGCAACCTATTTCATATATGACGCTGGTAGACCTGTAGGTTATGATCTAGGAGTTGAAACTTCTTGGGTAAGGGCTGAACTAACTTCGGGTGGTGTATATCACGGACACCCAATAGCAGGTAAGCGATTAGAAGACTATCTAAAATTAGCTAAGCCTAGATAATATCTCAAATGAGGTGAACTCATGAAAATTAAAAAGGAACCACCAGCATTTAAACTACAGCCATTAAGAATACCGTCGAGTTGGGAGATTAGTTATAACTCGTTTGTTGAACTAGACCCAGTGATATTAAATGACGATGAAAAAGAAAAATGGATTAATTTCACAGAAAACTTACTTCAGGTTAAACACATTAAATATAATATATTTGTAGACGTTGGTTGGTATCCTGAAGGAGACCCCTCTGGTTCGTATGGTCTAGAGCTCATTAAAAACAATGACTGGAGAAATCCACTACTCTCATTTGATACCAAAAAGAAAGATGAAATTGTTGAAAAAATCGAATTGTTACTGTGGCAAGTTGGCGAAGGTTATTACAATTAAATTTTTTACTCACCTTGATTTGGTTTCATACCTTTCAAGGTTTCTTTTTTTGAAAGGATGGTTGACGAATAAACTTAGTACCGCATGCCTGAATTTTATCCTGAATAATGTTTTTCTGTTACATTGAACATTGTAGTATGACAGACCGTTACAAGTAGAACTCATCCTTCAACCCAATAGACTGCGTCATGACGGACTCGGGAACGTTATTACGCCCCAGTGCTTAAATGCTTCCTGAACTGAAGCGTAATCCAAGGTGATCTAACGGAAGGCCAGACCCTGAAGCGTTATGCGCATTTATACGGGGAATGCGAAGCTGGCCAATGAAAATGGCCTCGCAAGCCGTTTCATGAATGGCTGGAATCTGATCGCGAACTGGACGGAGAGATCAAGTCAAGACATCCTATGTGCGCGGACATGAACTGCTTGCACAGGTGAATAGGCAAGGAGATGCCTGCTACTACCTGAACAACCAGCACGGCGACGTCGTGCATATCACGAACCGGCTGGGCGGCATCGTCAACAGCTACGAGTACGACGCCTTCGGCCATACCTTGTCCGCCACCGAAGGCATCCCGAACCGCTTTCGCTACGCGGGCGAGCAGTTCGACCCCGTCACGCGACAATATTACCTGCGCGCGCGGTTCTACAACCCGGTCATTGCCCGGTTCACCCAAGAGGACGAGTACCGCGGCGACGGCCTGAACCTGTACGCATACGTGGGCAACAACCCGATAAGGTATGTGGACCCGAGCGGGTATTCGTGTGAGGAAAAAGGGAATGTTTATGGCAAGGGTGATAAGAAGGAAGGGCCTTATAAGGGTGGAGCTGTTAAGAAGACCGATGAGCTAGAGCGTGTATGCAAACCTTAAGCCAACCAGATCATGGAAGAGGCCAGCTTTATGAAGGCAACAAAAGTACAGGCCAATTTATCGTAGCGAGTTGCCAGCCGACGATTATGTTTGAGTTTGTTGAATAGGCATTCGACCAGATGACGCTCTTTATACAACCACCAGTCGGTTGTACGTTGGATCGTGCGATTCTTCTTACTGGGAATGACGGAATGGGCCCGTTTCTCTTCCAAAAGTGCAATGATTTTATCGGTATCGTATCCGCGATCCGCCAAAACCTGTTTCCCTTGTCTGTCTAGGGTTTGCAAGATCTCATAACCCGTTACGCAATCATTGATGTTGCCTGCGGTTACTTCGAAGCGCAACGGATTGCCAAGGCCGTCTACAACGGCATGAATCTTGCTGGTTAAGCCTCCGCGTGATCGTCCGATGGCTTCGAATTGCTGCCCCCTTTTGCCCCTGCGCCGTGTTGGTGAACACGAACGATGAAGCATCGAGCATAACGCTTTCGTCATCGGGATCGGCAGCCAGAACGTCTAGCATTCGATCAAAGATGCCTGCTTTCTCCCAGCGGCGGAAACGGCTGTAGACACTGCTCTAGGAGCCATAATATTCTGGCAAGTCTCGCCAAGGCGCACCAGAACGAATCACCCAAAGCATGGCATTGAACATTTTTCGGTTGTCGATTGCCGGACGTCCACCCTGTGGTTTCCGTTCCGGTGGCAAAAGGTCTTTGAGTCGTTCCCATTGGTCATCTCGTATCTCATATCGTCTTCTCATAGGATAAGTTTACCAGATATTTGGCTATTTTGATAGTTTGCATACACGCCCTAATACTAAACATTATGTAAGTGAGTGGCATCAAACTAAGAATTATATGTTTTTGAATCGTGAAGAGTCTGTAAAATATTTTGTGTAAACACTCAAACCTACTAAAATGAAGGTAGAAGAAAGGGTGGGAGTACACATGGGATTGTGGTCGAAGGAGCAACTTAGAGCGTTTATCAAGGAGAATAACCTGACGGCAACAAGGACGTACTGGGCATGTGGATTGGCGAGAACGAGTATGCGAAGTTCTGGCTTAGCGTGCTCAACGACCTCAAGAACCGCGGGGTCCAGGATATCCTGATCCCATGCGTCGATAACCTGACCGGCTTCTCTCAAGCGATTACGGCCTGCTACCCGAAGACCGAGATTCAGAAGTGTATCATCCACCAGATCCGCAATTCGACACGCTACGTGTCCTACAAGGATCTCAAGAAGGTAACGGCGGATCTGAAGCCCATCTACAAGGCCGTGACAGAAGAAATGGCCCTTGTGGAACGGGACCGCTTCGAAGAAACGTGGGGAACCAAGTACCCGCTTATCGTCCGCTCGTGGCGCACCAATGGGGACGAACTGGCCACGTTCTTCAAGTATCCGCCGGAAATCCGGAAGCTCATCTACACGACGAACAGGATCGAGAGCTACCATCGCCAGCTCCGCAAGGTGACCAAAGGCAAGAGTATCTTCCCGACGGACGAAGCGTTGCTGAAGATGCTGTATCTGGTCACCATGGATGTCACCCGCAAATGGACGGGCCGTGTCCAAAATTGGGGACAGATGCTATTACAACTCTCGGTCTTCTTCCCCGAGCGCATCGGCCAGCATTTGCCGTGAAAGTTGTTCTCCCCCATGGGGGAGAATCTTTATCACGAGTTTACACAAAATTCTTGACAGACCCGATTAACGAGTTCACATTCATTTTTACAATACCGAGCGATATCAGGGGATACTAAAGAAGATGACCCCTAACGAATTTAGGAATCATCTTCTGGCAGCGTAGTGTTTTTTACCTATCCGCGCTAAGGGTCATATTTTTGTTTTATTTTTTAATATTTTTACTTGATTGATATTTTGGTTTATTAATATACTTTTTGTTTCAAAAAATCATTATTCATATGACCATTTACTATTAATTATTTTACCTCCAGTACTTGTTGTACCTCCTTTATATAATCGGTATACATATGTCCACGTTAATCCTGTTCCTTTTTCTTTAGCGGTTTTAAACTGATTATTATTATTCCAAGCCATACCATTTAAAGTCAATGCCAAACCTAGCGGTTGATTTACATATCCTGCAACAAGTGTAATCAATCCATATTCATTACTAGTATATTTATCGATGTTTTCTATGACATTTATAACGTCACTCTTACTCCATTTTGCTGTAATATGATAATCTTTATATTTTTCGCCGCATATTTTTCCCAGATTAGTAATTTTACAATCTTGTTTCCATTCGGAAGCATCTTGTGAATGTGAACCAGCACTTACTGGAACTGGTTTGATTGTACCCATAATTCCGAAAAATAACAAAATTATTGATAAAAATGATATACCAGTTCTTTTTGCCATAGATATTTCCTCCTTATGTTTTTCCATATAATAGGGGAGTATATAATAACTTATTTTGGATGTCAACCATGGTTCTACAATAAACTGACATTTCATTCATGGTTTCCAAGAACACTCTTTGCATTTGTTTGCCTATGCTTGCTTCCCCCGTTTCTAAATATTGATTGAAGCTGAATCAAAGTTCTTAGCATTCATCGGGTGCTCCTTCTCGTTTAAGATGGCGCTCCATTTATCCGGGAAGAGCTACGTCGTCGCCGACAGTAGCAAGTGGAACAAGGTCTGCTTTGTACAATTCTCAACAACAAGACGAAAGTAATACAGGTTGTGACCTAAATGTTCTAGCGTGCCGACGAAAGCCCGCGGATTTGTCGGCGGCTTTACGGGACAGTACATTCAAGACGGTTTGAATAACGACGAAGGCATCGAGACCGATTTTGTGAAGGTCGAAAGAGATATCCGAATTAACATCAAGCTGAAGACCGGGGAAGAGACCGAGATCAATGGCGCAGGTCCCGTCGCCTCGGAAGATAAGGTCTATGAACTGTTGCCCAACCAACAGGACTGGGAGAATTTTTTAATGTGAAGATTGACTCCAGATGGCCTTCGGCATTACGCTCCCTGCTTCACACGGGGGAATCTTCGTCATCGCTTTAGTCAATAAGCCATTCCTCTATCTTCTGGCGATATTGATCGGTTCGATCATATCCGCTCTTACGCTTGGCGTATGGAAGAAGACAGTAAGAGTCTAATTTGTTCCAACTATAACGGCCGTTCCAAGCATGCAAACCCTCGGAACGGTCTTTTTCTCATTAAAAAGGAACGATTTTCAAGCATGGAGGTGACGGAAGCTGCCGAGGCGGTTGGAATCGAGAATATGGCGCATTTTTACGAGTTTTTAAAAAATTTACGGGCTGCAACCTAAGGAGTATACCGCCAAGCTGGAAGCAGCAACCCGTTGATCGAGGTCCAAGAGTGAATCTCGACAAAGGCCATTCGCAAGACAAGGATCGTCCCCGGCGTAACGAGAGAATAAAACGTTATTATTTTCTCAGTCCAAATTCCTTTATTTTATTTTCTACAAAAAGTGTGAAGGTATATTGTTTTTTGAGCTTGAACAGCATAATGGCTTGTTCGAAATCCGCTAATGCCGATGCATGCTGATTTAAAAAATAGTGATTTAACCCTCTTTCATAATACAGCTCTCCAAAAAGATAGAGAGAATTGTATTTCAAGCATTGTTCGATTCCTTGGCTGCAATAGTGTATACAGTTGTGATAGTCCTGACTTCTTGATAACGAACGTGCAAGGGCGTAGATGTTTTTGATTGGCAATGTCCTGTCCTCGATATAATAATGCCGATGAATATGGCGGTATGTCCAATGTAAAATACGCAGAGCCTTCCGGTTCTGACTGGATTCAGACAGCAAAATGCCAATACTGTTAATAATCGTCAATTCCTGTTCCGAACAAAATTTTAAGCATTTGCATGTTTTTCTTAATGCTGTTTTGAGCATCGTTAAGCATGAATCAAAGTCCTTAGAGGAATAGTAATGAGATACCGCTTGCGCCCAGAGAAGGAATTGCTGATCTTCGGATGCTTCAAAAAGATGGCTTTCTTCCTCCAGAATCTTCAGCACTTGTCCGAAATCATTTTCTTGAATAAAGGAGTGGACAATAAATTTAATATTATTTTTGTAGGTGATATTGGAATCGTTATGGATATCAAATAAATATTTAACATTCACTCTTAATTTTTTGGACAGTAAGTATAATATAAAGCCAGAGGGTATCTCTCGCCCATTTTCAATGTTGCTGATATGAGGTTGCGTACAAATTCCCTTCGCCAGAGCCTGCTGGCTCAACCCTTGCTTCAGACGCAATTCTTTTATAATTTTCCCGATTTCAATAGTATTTAACGTATAAACCATATAGTTCCCCCTTTACACAATTTTACACTTGTTTATCTGATCCTGGAGGAAATATGCTTGTCCTGGTTGGGAACTTCAATTCCTCCTTTTGTATTTTTCGGAATAATTCAGCTGTATTTTTATGGCTTTTCGGTAATGATTTTTTCACTTCCCTGCCAATTTGAGCCGGATTCCCGACGGTTTCACATTATTGAAACAGAATATAACTATCCTTATTTATCGATCGAATTCGAACCATGTTATCGTTAAATTAGAATTAGTGAATAAATAGCTATGTAAGAAAGGGGAAAAATGATATGAATAAGATCGCGAGTGCATTTTTGATTATCGCCTTATTTTTTGGTTATCAGCAAGCAGCTTCGCCCGACACCGATTCATCATCAACAGCCGTAAAATTGGAATTGCGCAGTGACCATCATCTGATTGGAGGGCATTAGGCATGAGGTGCTGATCATCTTAGCAAAAAGGGAGGACACACCACATGCTTGAAAGAAACAAGAAAAACTAATCGCTGGCGCTTTAGCCTTAAGCTTGGTCCCTGTAGGGGCTTTACCGGACATGGCCGCGGATTTCGATCTGAATCGGAGTGCTGTCATATCATCTGCCGCAAGTACGGTTCCGCTTGCATCCGAATCTTATATCGATACGGTGTATTTGAGGATCAATGAGAGGGATAGGCAGTCAAAATTGACGAACAAGCCTATTAATATGCAAGAACAAATCTTGGATAGCTGGTTCTTGGCTAGATTCTGGATTCTGAAAGATCAGAAATCTTACTCAGCCAACCGGTTTATTTCTTGGTACAAAGCCAATCTGGCAAGTCCCAGAGGCTATGACAGCATTGCCGAGCAAATGGGATTAAAAATCGAAGCGATGAATGTATCCAATGTTCAGTACACATCAAGGACGGGGGATACGATATATCGGCGGCACTTCGGAGTTGACGAATTATACTTCCGCAACACAGAAAATGAAAACAGACAGCTTCCAAAAGGATTATACCAGATCTCAAGCGATTGCCGTAACGAACGGCTTGCAGTTAGGCTTTAAAGTGGCTGCCAAAGGCGTAGTTGCTTTAGCAGGGGCCGATAGTTTTATTACCCGAACTATAAAGAAATCACGTTAGACGACGCCCATAATACAATCAATGCGATAAGCAAATGGAATGGCTGGCCGGATATGGACTTGTATCGATTGATGGGCCAGAACAATTACTTAAAGAATGGGACGACGTTATATATCGATACCCCGGTCCAGTTCACTTTTAATGGAGCCACTCCTTATTATCGAGCCACCTTCAAGGAATATGACAAGGACGGAAATTTGGTTCAAACCAGAGCGATCGCGGAAAGCGAGTAATTTGCTTAGGCACCCTGCCTTGAATATAGTCAGCGACGAATGATCTGATTACAGGAGAAAATGCACCTCTCTCACGAATAAAGTGGGGGGGGATTTTTTATGTTGTCAGCCTAAACGATTTTGCGGGATCGCGCAAAAGATATGCGCGATAGGCCTTCCGAACCGGCAACGGATACGGATACCCGAATCAAATCGCTGTGTTACGCTTGTTCTGTAATTAACCGGCCAAAGGAGCGTAATTGTTATGACGAATCAATGGACCCGAAAGCTTGCCGCTTTTATTTCCCCTGGCCTTTGCTGCTGATTGGACTCATCGGGAATTTCATCGGAGAAGAAGTCTATTTCCGCGGTTATTTACTGAAGAAGATAGGCAGGCTGCGCTTTGATTGGCTGATCCTCAGCATTTTGTTCCAGTTCTATCATATGTGGCAGGCGCCGATAAACTGGGCTTTTACCGCAGCCCGCTGTGTGGTCAAAGGCCCTCTATTTCTTCCGTCTGGCCTGCATTCTATTTTCTTGTTATACCATTTGGGCAGTAAGCCAGCATGAGATTCCCGGCTGGATTCGAGAAACGGTACATCTCGACCGTCTGTTAATGGAGGCCCAGCAAGCTGAGCGGGTTCGCCTCTCCTATTATCTGCATGATCGGCTGTTGCAGAATCTGATTTTCCTATCGAGAGATCTGGAGGAGATGGCGAATCAGGGACGAGCTGATGACCGGCAGATCGCGTCCTGGCTGAAGTGCCTCTATGAATCGCAGCAGGATATCCGTCCCGGGAAGGCGCGCATCTTGGACTTATCTCGGTCAACAGCCAGAACGGTTATCTTGGCGGAGAGATGGAGCTTCATTCCACACCGGGAGAGGGGACAAGGATTACACTGCGGCTGGGCACCCCTTTTCGGCATAATCAGATTGGATTCATTTCACCGGAAGATGCGGCTTTACTGGTTCATAACGAGACGGGAGAAGTACGGCAAGAGATCGACCTTGATTGGCTCTATGCCATTCAAGTTTTTTTGATTTATAACGTACGCTATAACATAAATCACACTTTATATTTTTAAATATATCTAAATATTGACACTCATTATGACGCCGTGATATTATAACGTTAAAATAACGCACCATCGAAAAAACGTATTATAATTTGCGATGGACCTCAAGAAGAACCTCGATATCCGATAGCAAGCTCCAGCACGACAACGCGGAATCTACGCTATCTTTACACGCTTACGTAACATCTCCGCATCTATGCTATCAGGCAGCAGCGCTAAGCCTCGGGGGCAAGCGCACTCACATCATCCTTCCATGCGAACGCAGCACACAGACCTGCACGAACGAACTTTCCATGAAGCATCAGAGGAACACATTTCATGTCTCGATGACCGCAAGAGAGCTTTACACTCAGACAACTCGCCAATACGCTTTTTATCTATTTCTTATCTTGAAAGCGCAAACAATTACAATCCTTATTGTAAAGGAGCGAGATTGGATGAAACCGTTTTTTTCGATTGTTATGGTTTGTTCGCTGCTGCTGCTGGCGGCATGCGGGAACTCGAGCGAACCGAAGGACATGGGCAAGAACGACGACGGCAAAAAGATGGTCAAGATCGGCATTGCGCAGTACGCGAATCATCCTTCGCTGGATGGGGCGAGAAAAGGCTTTTTGCAGGCGCTGAAGGATGCCGGGTACGAGGAAAATGTCAATTTGCAGGTGGACTTCCACAATGCGCAGGGTGACATGAACAACAACCTCACGATAGCCCAAAAGCTGGTCGGCGATAAAAATGACCTGATCCTGGCGATCGCCACGCCGACCGCGCAGGCGGTTGCGAAGGCGACGAAAGACATCCCTGTTCTGTTCACGGCCGTGACGGATCCGGTCGCTTCGAAGCTGGTCGACAGTCTGGAGAAGCCGGGAGGCAATGTGACGGGCACGCGCGATACGAATCCGGACGCGATCAAGAAGACGATGGAGACGATCAAGAAATTTTTCCCAGAGGCCCGCAAGATAGGCGTCATTTACAATTCCGGCGAGCAGAACTCCGTCGTCAACATCGCTAACGTCAAGCAGGTGCTGCAAGAAGGCGGATTGGAGACGGTCGAGGCCGCCGTGACGAACAGCTCCGAGGTGAAGCAGGCCGCCGATTCGCTGGTAGGGCGCGCGGATATCATCTATCTCACGTCGGATAATACGGTCATTTCGGCGCTCAGCTCCGTTGTGTCGGTCGCGAATGACAAGGACATTCCGCTGTTCTGCGAGAGCAGTGAATCGGTGGGGGAAGGCGCGTTCGCATCGATCGGATTCCAGTACTACGATCTGGGCTACACGACAGGCAAAATGGCGGTGGAGGTGCTGAAAGGGGCATCTCCGGCAGACATCCCCGTCCAGTTCTCCGAGAAGCTCGATCTGATGATTAATCCGAAGGCGGCGGAGGCGCAAGGAATCACATTGACGGATGAGATGACACAAGGCGCAATCCTGATTGAGAAATAAGTCGTTCCAAATTAGGAGGATGCTATCGTGCTGTATGCGCTGACGGGTTCTTTGGAAGCAGGGGTCATTTACGCGTTGATGGCCCTGGGCGTTTACTTGACGTTTCGGATTCTTGACTTTCCCGATTTGACCGTCGACGGCAGCTTTGCCACCGGCGGCGCCGTGGCGGCGCTTATGATTACGTCCGGCTATTCCCCGCTCCTCGCCACATTGGGCGCGCTGCTGGCGGGATGCGTGGCAGGAACCGTAACCGGCCTGCTGCATACGAAAGGGAAAATCAATACGCTGCTATCCGGCATTATTTCGATGATTGCTTTATATTCGATCAATTTGCGGATTATGGGCAAGGCGAATACGCCGCTTTTGGGAGAGACTACCTTGTTCACGCAACTTGTCTCCTTCTTGTCCAGCCTGCAGCCGTTTGCCATTTTGGCAGCCGTAGGAATATTCGTCCTGCTCGTCAAATGGGCCATCGACTGGTTCCTGGATACGGAGATTGGCTTGGCGATTCGCGCCACCGGCGACAATGCGAAAATGATCCGCAGCCTCTCCGCGAACACCGACAATATGAAAATTATCGGGCTGAGCCTGTCCAACGGATTGGTAGCGCTATCCGGAGCGCTTATCGCCCAATACCAAGAATTTGCGGATGTCTCGATGGGGATCGGAATTATCATCATCGGCTTGGCCTCCGTCATTATGGGGGAAGCCGTCTTCGGCCACGCCTCCATTCGGCGGGCGACCTTCGCCGTAATCGGAGGAGCCATCGTCTATCGTCTCATTATTATGCTCGCTCTCCGCATCGGGTTGGATCCGAATGACCTGAAGCTGCTGACCGCCGCGATTGTCGTCGCCGCCCTTGTCATGTCGCGGGTTCTCGCTACATGGAAAGACAGACGGGTGAAGTCCTCTACGGAAGATGTTCCGCATGTGTCCATCGACATCGACCAGGGAGCAAGGGGGGAAAGCCATGCTGAAACTTGACGGGGTTCGGAAAGTGTTCAACCGGAGGACGGCGAGCGAGAAAATCGCTTTGCAACATATTAATCTGACGCTTCGCGAGGGCGATTTCGTGACGATTATCGGTTCCAATGGAGCCGGCAAGTCCACGCTCATGAATATTATCTCCGGCGGGATGGCGCCGGATAGCGGGAACATCGAGATTGACGGCGAGAACGTGACCGGTCTCTCGGAATTCGAGCGCTCCCGCAAGATTGGACGCGTGTTCCAGGACCCGATGGCCGGGACGGCGCCGACGATGACGATCGAGGAGAATCTGGCGGTCGCCTTCTCGCGTGAAAAGAGATGCACCCTGCACCGGGGCGTGAACAAGAAGCGGAAGGAGCTGTTCCGGGAAAGCTTGGCTTCGTTGCATCTCGGCCTTGAGGACCGGTTGTCGGCCAAGGCGGGACTGCTGTCGGGCGGCGAGCGGCAGGCGCTCAGCCTGCTGATGGCGACCTTCACGCAGCCGAAGGTGCTGCTGCTGGATGAACATACGGCCGCGCTTGATCCGGCCAGGGCGCAGTTGATTACGACGCTGACGAAGGAAGTTGTCGAGCGTTCCAACTTCACGACGCTGATGGTGACGCACAATATGCAGCAAGCCATCGAGCTCGGCAACCGCCTGATTATGATGGACGCCGGGGAGATTATTTTGGATGTGCGGGAAGAGGAGAAGAAGCATCTGACGATCGAGGTGTTGTTGAAAAAATTCGCCCAGTTGAAGGGAGTGGCGGATGACCGCTTGCTGTTGGGATAGATAAAAAAGGGGAAGGGAGCGGTAATGATGATTCAAAGTCAGGGGCATCCGTCTGCCCCGCCAATCGAAGAGCAGCCAGGAGCCGGGATGCGGCAGGAAGACATGCGCGGTCTGCTTGAGCCTTATCAGGTGCTGGCGCCGGACGGGGAGCTTCGCCACTCTATCGAGGGGGCCATTGACGAGGATCTGATGATACAAATGTACGAGAAGATGGTGCTGACACGAATGTTCGATCGCAAGGCGGTAAATCTGCAGAGGCAGGGCCGAATGGGCACGTACGCCCCCTATGAAGGCCAGGAAGCCGCGCAGGTGGGGAGCGCGCTGGCTCTGTCCCCCCATGATTGGCTGTTCCCCAGCTATCGCGATCACGCCGCCGCGGTGACGCATGGGCAGTCGCTTAGCCGCGTCCTGCTCTATTGGATGGGGCATATGGAAGGCTCCATCAGTCCGGAAGGCCGCCATATCATGCCGCCATGCGTGCCGATAGCCACGCATTTGACGCATGCGGTGGGCACGGCGTGGGCCGCCAAGCTGAAGGGGGAGAGTCAGGCGAGCATTGTGTACTTCGGCGAAGGGGCGACCTCGGAAGGAGACTTTCACGAGGCTTTGAATTTTGCCGGGGTGTATCAGACGGCTACCGTCTTCTTCTGCCAAAATAACGGCTACGCGATCAGCGTGCCGTTCCATGCCCAGTCCGCCTCGCGGACGATCGCCCAGCGCGCGGCCGCCTACGACATGCCGGGGGTGCGGGTGGACGGCAACGATGTGTTCGCCGTATGGCTGACCGTGCGCGAGGCGATTGAGCGCGGCTTGAACGGCGGGGGACCGACGCTTATCGAGGCGGTCACGTTCCGTTACGGGCCGCATACGACCAGCGACGATCCGCGCAAATACCGCGACCAGGCCCGGATCTCCGCCGAATGGAGGGAGCAGCGCGATCCGATAGAGCGCCTGAAGCTGCATCTCCTGAAGCGGGGTGCGTGGAGCGAGGAGCATGAGGCTCGCCTGATGGAGCGGGTCAGCGCCCTGATCGAAGCCGCGGTCGACGAGGCCGAGAGCTATCCGAAGTCCCGGCCGGAAGAGATGTTCATGCACGTAAGCGCCGATATGCTGTGGCCTGTAGCTGAACAGCGGGAACAGAGCGGCCTGTGTGCGGAAAGGCAGGGTGAAGCATGAGCCGGAGCTTAACAATACTGCAAGCGATTCATGAAGCGCTCGATCAGAAGCTGGCGGACGATCGGCGTGTCATGCTGACGGGCGAAGACATCGGCGTCAACGGCGGCGTATTCCGGGCGACCGACGGGCTGATCGATAAGTACGGCATAGAGCGGGTCGTCGATACGCCGCTGGCCGAAGCCGGCATTATCGGCTCGGCTATCGGGCTGGCGCTCAACGGCTTCCTTCCGGTCGTCGAAATTCAATTTTTGGCCTTTATCTATCCCGGCTTCGAGCAGATCATGACCCATGCGGCCCGCATGCGGTATCGGACGCGGGGACAGTACAGCGTCCCTCTCGTCATCCGCACGCCATACGGGGCGGGAATCCGCGGGCCGGAGCTTCATTCGGAGAGCGTGGAGGCGTTCTTCGTCCATATGCCCGGTCTCAAGGTGGTCGTGCCGAGCAATCCATACGATGCCAAGGGCCTGCTCATCAGCGCCATCGAGGATCCCGATCCGGTAGTTTTTCTGGAACCGGCCCGGATCTACCGCGCCTTCAAGGCGGAAGTGCCGGAGGAGATGTACCGCATTCCGTTAGGGAAGGCGAGCATTGTCCGGGAAGGCGAAGACGTGACGATGATTTCATGGGGGGCCATGATGCGGGTGGCGCTGGAAGCGGCCCGGCAGCTGGAGCGGGAGAAGGACTGGTCCTGCGAGGTCATCGATCTTCGCTCGCTGTATCCGCTTGATCGGGATGCGATTGCGGCATCCGTGAAGAAGACGGGGCGGGCGGTGATTGTTCATGAGGCGCACAAGACGGCCGGCGTCGGCGCGGAGATTGTCTCGCTGATCAATGACGAAGCGCTGATGTATTTGCGGGCTCCGATCCAGCGGATTACCGGCTTCGACGTGCCGGTTCCGCAGTTCTCGCTCGAAGACGTCTATGTTCCGACGGTCGAGCGGGTGAGAGAGGGAATCGCCGCAGCGATTCAGTTCTGACCGTTCAGGAGGAGGAACGCGAATGATAGAGTTCAAGCTTCCCGACGTGGGAGAAGGCATTCACGAAGGGGAGATCGGGAAATGGCTCATTAAGGAAGGGGAGCGGGTGGCCTGCGATCAGCCGATCGTCGAGGTGCTGACCGACAAAGTCAACGCCGAGCTGACCGCTCCGGCGGGCGGCGTCGTGCGCAAGCTAATGTTCGCCGAGGGGGACGCTGTCCGGGTAGGCGAGGTGCTGTTCGTGCTCGAAGCGGAGGGGCGCATTCCTGTGGAGGAAGCGGGGAAGGCGGAGCAGGCCGCTTCTGCGGTTGCCGCGGCCCCTCCGCCTCCGCTCGCAGCATCCGTGCCGCCGGCCGCACCCGCGGCCCCGGCAGGAAGAGTGCGCGCGGCCCCCTATGTTCGCCAGCTTGCGCGGCAGTTGAATGTCGACATCGAGCAGGTAAAGGGGAGCGGAGGGGACGGCCGCATTACCGAAGAGGATGTGCGGCGTCATGCCTCGGCAGGCACTGCCAAGGAAGCGGAAGGGGCTGACCTGCCGCAGATGAATGCGGTTCCGCCTGCGCGGGAGCGGACGGAGGCCGCTGCCCGGCCACAAGGTAGCGCACCGGCCTCCGCTTGCGCAGAGGAACGGATTCCGCTGCGGGGCGTGCGCTTGAAGATCGCCGAAAGGCTGGTCAAGGCGGCGACTATCATCCCGCATGTCACGCAGGTGGATGAGCTGGAGGCCGATGCGCTGCAGGCGCTGCGGGAACGTCTCCAGCCGCTGGCGGCCGAACGGCAGGTGAAATTGACGTACTTGCCGTTTTTTGTCAAGGCGATCGTCATTGCGCTCAAGGAATTTCCGTCCTTCAACGCGTCGCTCGACGATGAGACCAAGGAAATCGTCTTGAAGCGCTATTATCATATCGGGATTGCGACCGATACGCCGGACGGCCTGATCGTTCCGGTCATCCGGGACGCCGACCGGAAGACAGTCTTCGAGCTGGCGGAAGAGATCGGGGTGCTGGCGGAGCGGGCCCGCGCCGGGAAGCTGGCGCTGGAGCAGATTACCGGCGGCACCTTCACGATTAGCAACGTCGGGCCGATCGGCAGTCTGCTCGCGACGCCGATCATTAACCATCCGGAGGCGGCCATTCTGGCGCTGCACAAGATGGAGCCGCGCATGGTCGTGCGGAACGGGGAAGGCGTCATCCGCCTCATGATGAATATGGCGCTCTCCTTCGATCACCGGCTAATCGACGGGGCGGAGGCGATTCGGTTCACGAACCGGATCAAGCGGCTGCTGGAGCAGCCTGACTTCTTATGGGCGGAGATGGTATAGATGGTTGTCGGCGAAATTGCAGTAGAAACGGATGTTGTTGTCATTGGCGGCGGCCCGGGCGGGTATGCGGCGGCCATCCGGCTGGGCCAATTGGGGAAATCGGTCGTGCTGGCGGAAAAAGAGGAGCTCGGCGGCGTCTGTCTTCATTCGGGCTGCATTCCATCCAAAGCGCTGATTCATGCGGCCGGACTGTATGACGACGCCAGGTCGGCCTCCAAGCTGGGGCTGCGGCTGGACCCGGAGGCGCTTGCCTTCGATATGTCCGTCTGGCAGCAGTGGAAATCCGGCATCGTCGGCAAGCTGCGAAGCGGAGTGGCGCACCTCTGCGCCGCCAACGGGGTTACGGTCGTGAAGGGGAGCGCCGTCTTCCTGTCCCCCGACCGCGTCGGGGTGGAGACGGAATCGGGCTTCGAGACCTACAAGTTCCAGGAGGCGATCATCGCGACGGGATCGCGGCCATATATCCCGGCATTCGCGGCGGAGGGCGGTCCCCGCATCCTCACTTCGGCGGAGGCGCTGGAGTTGGAGAATCTGCCGGAGCGCCTGGCCATTATCGGGAGCGGCTATATCGGCATCGAATTGGGCATGGCCTTCGCCAAGCTCGGATGCCGCGTGACGCTCATCGAGCGGGAGGAGCGCATCATCCCGCTTGTGGACGGCAGCCTCGCCGCGGAAGTGAAGCGGCGCGCCGGCAAGCTGGGGATGGTCATCAAGACGGGGGCGGAAGTGCGCGCGGCTGTCGAGCAGGACGATCATGTCGAACTCCGCCTCGAATCGCGGCGGCATGGAGAGGAGAGCGTCCTTTGCGACAAGGTGCTGGTAACGGCCGGACGCGTGCCGAACACGGAGGGGCTCGGCCTCGGCCAGGCCGGGGTGGAGACGGATGAGCGGGGCTATGTTCCGGTCGACGCGGAGTGCCGGACCAATGTGCGCCACATCTTCGCCATTGGGGATATTACGCCGGGGCCCGCGCTCGCCCATCGCGCCGCGAGACAGGGCACGGTCGCCGCGGAGGTGATCGGCGGACTGCCTAGCGCCTTCGACTCGCCTTATGTGCCATACGTTATTTTCTCCGATCCGCAGATTGCGGGAGTGGGGCTGACGCGGGCGGAAGCCGAGCGGCAGGGCATGAAGGTGAAGACGGGCCGCTTCCCGTTCCGCGCCAACGGATACGCGCTGGCGGCCGGGAAGACGGACGGCTTCGCGGAAGTGGTCGTGGAAGCGGACTCCCGCCTGCTGCTGGGCATGCACGCGGTAGGCGCGGATGCCGGCAGCTTAATCGGCCAGGGCGCGCTCGCCCTCGAAATGGCGGCGAGAGCGGAAGACGTCGCCATGACGGTGCATCCGCACCCGACGCTGAGCGAAGGCTGGCTGGAAGCGGCAGCCGCCGCCTTGGGGCATGCCATACACATTGTGAACGAGAGGAGGCTGGAAGATGAGTAATCGGACGGACCCGGATAGAGCATCGGACGACGAGCGTCTGGCGCATTTCCTGAACCGGATTGACCGGGGCGACAAGATTGAAGCGGACGATTGGATGCCAGACGATTACCGCAACCAGTTAATCAAGCTGATATCGATGCACGGCGTGAGCGAAATTATGGGCGCGCTGCCGGAGAAGGAATGGGTCCCGAAGGCGCCGACGCTGCGCCGCAAGCTGGCGATCATGGCCAAGGTGCAGGATGAGATGGGGCATGGACAGCTGCTGCTGCGCGTCGCGGAGGATCTGATGGCGCCGCTCGGCCAGACCCGCGAAGATCTGCTGCGCAATCTGTTCTCGGGGAAGCTGAAGTTCCACAACGTGTTCCATATGGAGGCGCCCACATGGGCGGATGCCGGCGTCATCGCCTGGCTCGTCGACGGCGCGGCGATCATTACCCAGACGATGTCGCTGGAGACATCCTACGCGCCGTATGCCCGCGCGCTCCAGCGCATCTGCGCGGAAGAGAAATTCCATGCCCAGCACGGGGAGAGCATCGTGTTGGAGCTGGCCGAAGGGACGCCGGCGCAGCGCCGGATGCTGCAGGAAGCCGTGAACCGCTGGTGGCCTTCCTTGCTGATGTTCTTCGGCCCGCCGGAAGGCGGGACCGTGTCCAGCAATCAGCAGCTGAATATGCGCTACAAGATTCGTTCGCAGACGAACGAGGAACTGCGGCAGGCCTTTTTCCATAAATATGTGAACCGGATTTTTCATCTGGGCCTGACGCTTCCGGACGACACGATCCGTTATGACGAAGCGGAGGGTATCTGGCATTACCGGCAGCCCGACTGGGACCGCTTCGTGCAGATTGTGCGCGGGAACGGGCCATGCTCGGCACAGCGGCTGCGGCTGCGGAAGACATCCTACGAAGAAGCGGAATGGGTGCGCGACGCGATGCTGGCGCCCCGCATAACCTATGCGGCGGGAGGGGCGATATGAGCAGCGAACGGAAGGAGCAATTTTCTATTTACGAGGTATTCAGCCAGAAGAGCCCCTCCGCCAGTTTCATGCACCAGTTCAGCTTGCTGGCGCCCAATCCGGAAGCCGCGCTCCTGATGGCGCGGGAGAACTTCATGCGCCGCGAGCCCTGCATAAATATCTGGGTCGTGAACCGCGACGATATTCACGGGCTGACGCCGGAGGAACGGGGAAGCCTCGAACGGCTGGACAACAAAAGCTACCGCGAGACGAAGGGCTATGGCGATGTGCAATCGAGGTGGCGCCGCCACAAGGAAGCGTACGATAGCAAGGCGGATACCGCACGGAAGGAGGGCTGACATGGCGGAGCATATTGGCGCAGAGTCGGCGGAAGAGGCCAATCGCAGCCTGGAGTATGCACGGGCCTTACAGGAATTGTTGTTTCAGATTGCAGACGATGACTATATTTTGGCGTACCGGGGATCGGAATGGCTGGGGCTGGCCCCTCACATCGAAGAAGATGTCGCCTTTTCGTCGATGGCGCAGGATATGATGGGGCATGCGGCGATGCTGTACGGGATGCTGGAGGAGCTGGGGGCCGGCAAGGCGGATGATCTGGCCCATTTGCGCAGCCCGGAGGCGTTCCGGAATGCCATTCTGGTCGAGCGTCCGAACGGACCGGGCGAGTATGCGGATGAGCCGCATTATGACTGGGCTTACGCAATTGCCCGCTGCTGCCTGTACGGCCTGTTCAAGGACATCCGGCTGGAAGCGTTGACCCGGTCTTCGTATGTGCCGCTGGCGCAGACGGCAGGCAAAATGCGGCGCGAGCATCACTATCACCGGCGGTATTGGCGCTCTTGGTTCACGCGGCTGGCAGACAGCACGGACGAGGCGCGCTTGCGGTTGAACGCGGCCGTGGCCCAGGTGTGGAGCGATGTCGGCAGCCTGTTCCCGCTTGGCAGCGGGGAGGAGGCAATCGTCCGCTTCGGGCTGAGCATAGGCGGCGACGAATTGGCGTGGCGCTGGAAGACGGCGGCGCAGGGCTTGTTCGAAGCGAGCGGGCTCGCTTGGCCGGGAGACTGGGCCATCCCTGCCAGGAATGGGCGCGATGGGCAGCATACCGACGATCTGGCGCGAGCCGTTGCCACCTTGTCGGAGGTGTACCGGATTGATCCGGCGGCTGGCTGGTAAAGGGGGCGGTTCGTCGTGACGCAGCATACCCGGCAGTTGCCGACGGGGCTCGAAGAACGAATCTGGACCCTGCTGCAGGAGGTCAAAGATCCGGAAATCCCCGTCATCAGCATGAGCGAGATGGGCATGATTCACAGGGTGGTGATCGGCGAGGGGGCGGTGGAAGTGGAGGTGCTGCCGACCTTCATCGGCTGTCCCGCTCTGGAGATGATGAAGAGCGAAATTCAGGAGAAGCTGCTCTCCATCGAGGGCGTGCGCGAGGCGAACGTCCGCTTCCTGCAGGAGCCGGCTTGGACCTCGGATCGGATCAGCGACGAAGGCCGGGAGAAGCTGCGTTCGTTCGGCATCGTTGCCCCGCCGCGCGGCTGTACGCCGGGCGAGGAGTGGGAGGTGCGGTGCCCCTACTGCAATTCGCCATACACCCGCATGGATAATATGTTCGGTCCGGCGGCTTGCCGCAGCATTTTATATTGCAAGCACTGCAAAAATCCATTCGAAGCCTTGAAAGTGTTGTAAGGGGCAGAGCAAGCATAGGAAGCAGTAGACAATGACAAACAAGCAAGGCCAGTCAAGGAAAATATCGCGCACGAATGCGCGGCCTCTGGAGCGGAGCAAGCTGCAGAGGAAGAGGGAGGGTATCCGGTTACGATGGAAAAAAGCATGCAGACTGTGGAAGTGAAGTCGATGTTCATTAACGGAGAATGGACGCAGGCGCAGGGCGGCGGCACGCTCCGCGTCATCAATCCGGCAACCGGGGAGGAGGTCGGAACCGTAAGCTATGGCGACGTCACGGACGCGAGGGCTGCCATCGATGCGGCCCATCAAGCCTTCCCAGGCTGGTCCCGGCTGACCGCCCGCGAGCGCTCGAAATATTTGTATCAATTATATGAATTGGTGCGCATCCACCGCGATGAGCTGGCGGGCATCATCTCGGCCGAGATGGGCAAGCCGCTGCGGGAGGCCAAGGGCGAAGTGCTGGGCGCGGCCGACAACTTCATGTGGTATGCGGAGGAAGCGAAGCGGGTGTACGGCGAGACGATTCCGTCCTCCGTGCCGAACAAGCGGATTATGGTCAGCCGCCAGCCGGTCGGCGTCGTCGGAGCGATCACGCCGTGGAACTTCCCGGTCAATATGGTCGCGCGGAAGATTGCGCCCGCGCTGGCCGCGGGGTGCACCGTCGTCTTGAAGCCGGCGGAGAGCACGCCGCTGAGCGCGATTCGGCTCTTCGAACTGATTGCGCAAGCCGGCTTCCCGGCGGGAGTCGCCAATCTGGTCATCGGCCAGCCGGATGCGGTCGGCCAGGAATTGCTCGACAATCCGAAGGTGCGCAAAATCGCCTTCACCGGCTCGACGCGCGTCGGCAAGCTGCTGATGGAAGGGGCGGCTAAGCATGTCAAGCGGGTCAGCCTGGAATTGGGCGGGCATGCGCCATTCATCGTGTTCGAAGATGCGGATCTGGACGCGGCGGTCGCAGGGCTCTTCGAGAGTAAGTTCCGCAACTCGGGGCAGATGTGCATCTGCACGAATCGCCTGTACGTGCACGAGTCTGTGGCCCAGGCGTTCAGCGCCAAGCTGATCGAACGGCTGCGCAAGGCGAAGGTCGGCGACGGCCGCAGCAAAGAGACGGAAATCGGCCCGCTCGTCAATCAACGGGCGCTCGATAAAGTGCTGCGCCATATCCAGGATGCCCGGGACAAAGGCGGGCAGGTCGTGTTCGGCGGCAAGCGCTTGACGGAGGGCGAATACGGCAAAGGCTTCTATTGCGAGCCGACCGTGATTGCCGGCGTGACCAAGGAGATGGAGATTGCGTCCGAGGAGACGTTCGGTCCGGTCGTCCCGTTGATGACATTCACGGATGAAGCCGCCGTCATCGAGATGGCGAATGACACGCCATACGGCTTGGCCGCCTATGTGTATACCCGGGACAACAGCCGCTGCTTCCGCCTGGCGGAGGCGCTGGAATACGGCATCGTAGGCATTAACGACGGTTCGCCGACGCAAACGCAGGCGCCGTTCGGCGGCTGGAAGGAGAGCGGGCTCGGCCTGGAGGGCGGGCGCTACGGGATGGACGCCTTTTTGGAGACCAAGTTCGTCTCGTTCGGAATGTAGCATAGGATGGTAGGGATTGATTTTGGTGGATAAGGGAGGACATATTCATGGTCAAATTAATAGCTATTTATCGCAAGCCTGAGGATGTCGAAGCGTTTAACGAGCATTATTTCCAGACCCACGCCCCGCTGGCGGCGAAGATGCCGGGCCTCGTGAAGATGGAGGTGGGAACGATTTATGGAACGCCTATGGGCGAGAGCGATCTGCACCTCATTTGCGAGATGTATTTTGAGTCGAAGGAGGCCTTGAAGGCGGCCTTGTCGTCCCCGGAGGGCAAGGCGTCGGGCAAGGATCTGATGGGATTCGCCGGCAAAGTGGTGTCGATGCATATGGCGGAGGTTCACGAGTGAGCCAGCCGACGCGCCGCAACCGGTTTAACGATTTGCTCGGAATCGAGGTCTTGCAGCTTCAGCGCGACGGCTGCGTCATGCAACTGCATATCCGCCCCGATCTCCACAATAGTCTTGAAGGCGTCGTGCACGGCGGCGTGACGAATACGCTGGCCGACGTCGCTATGGGTCATGCGGCTGCGCCCCCGGTCGACGGGGTGCAGCAATGCGTGACCGTGGAGAGCAAAATCAATTATTTGTCCCCGGCCATCGGCGAACGGCTCGTCGCGGAGTCCCGCGTACTGAAGCGCGGGCGCAATCTGATTGTGACGGATGTGCGGATCACCTGCGACGGGAAGCTCGTCGCCGTCGCCTCCGGGACCTATGCTCGCATCAACCCGGAACGCGGGGAAATGCCGGCCCCGGAGCAGGCTAAGGCCGAGGGACAGGTATAATGCCAAGGGGGAGAAGGAGTATACCGAGCCGATAGAGCGGCGGGAAGAGAGGGGGCTGAACGAATCGATGGAGATGCAGGAGCAAGCGCGGGAGCAGGAACGGGAGGCAGGGCAGTCCATGAAGCAGGCCATGGCTCACTCCACGGATCAGTCCAAGGATCGGTCCATGGAGCAGTCTGTGGGGCAGTCCATGGAGCAGTCCGTGAAGCTGGAGCGCCACGGTCAGGTCGCCATCATTACGCTGAATCGGCCTGGCGAACTGAATGCCTTCAATTATGAGGCCTTGGTGCGGCTGGGCGGGATCGTCGAGGAGATCCGGCAGGACCGCCAGCGGATTCGGGCCGTCATCGTGACGGGCGCGGGCCGCGCCTTCAGCGCGGGGGCCGATCTGAAGGAACGGCGCACGCTGAACGAGCAGCAGGTGCGCCGCAACGTGCGCGCGATCCGTGATGTGTTCACCGCCGTCGAGGAGCTTCCGCAGCCGACGATCGCGGCGGTGAACGGATATGCGTTCGGCGGCGGCTTCGAATTGACGCTGGCCTGCGACTTCCGCTTTGCGGTCCGGGATGCCCGCATGGGACTTACCGAGGTGAGCCTGGGCATCATTCCCGGGGCGGGCGGAACGCAGCGTCTGCCGCGGCTCATCGGACCGGCGCGAGCGAAGGAGCTCATCCTGACCGCGCGGAAGATTACCGCCGAAGAGGCGCTTCAATACGGGCTGCTGAGCGGAATAGCCGAGGATGCGGAGCAGCTCCGCCGGATGGCGCTCGAATTGGCGAATGAGATTGCCGCCAATGCGCCGCTCGCGGTGTATCAGGCCAAGTATGCGGTGAACCGGGGCGGCAGCGTTGATCTGCACTCCGGCTTGGAGGTGGAGGCGCAAGCCTACGAGATGATTATCCCGACGAAGGATCGGGCAGAGGCGCTGGCAGCCTTTGCGGACAAACGAAAGCCTGTCTTCCGTGGGGAGTAGGAGGGTAGCGCGTGATATTCAATGCCGAAATGGAAACGATGCCGCGCGAGCGGATGCGGGCGCTCCAGCTGGAGAGACTCCGGCACACCGTCAAGCGGGCCTATGACCGGGTGCCTTTTCATCGTGCGGCGCTGGATCGGGCCGGCCTGACGCCGGAGGACATTCGCGGTCTGGAGGACCTCCGCCGTCTGCCGTTCATGCAGAAATCCGATCTGCGCGATCATTATCCGTTCGGATTGTTCGCGGCCGAGATAAGCGACGTCGTGCGCATCCACGGCTCATCCGGCACGAGGGGCAAGCCGATTGTTGTCGGTTACACGAAGCGGGACATTGAAGTCTGGGCGGAGATTGTCGCCCGCGCCATTTGCTGCGCGGGCGGCCGGCCCGGGGATATTTTTCACAACGCGTATGGTTATGGCTTGTTCACGGGCGGCCTGGGCCTGCATTACGGCATCGAGCGCCTGGGCGCGGTCGCCGTGCCCGTGTCGGGAGGGAATACGCCCCGTCAGATTACGCTCATTCAGGATTTCAAGCCGCGCGGCCTGTCGGGCACGCCGTCCTATATTTTGAATCTGGTGGAGGAAATGCGCAAGCAGGGCATCGACACGCGGGCGACGAGCGTCGAGTACGGCATTTTCGGCGCGGAGCCGTGGTCGGAGGAGATGCGCCGCCATCTGGAGGATGCCCTCGGCATCAAGGCAATCGACATCTATGGCTTGAGCGAGGTGCTCGGGCCCGGCGTCGCGATCGAATGTCAGGAAGCGCAGGATGGTCTGCATATTGCCGAGGATCATTTTTTGGCGGAGGTGGTCGATCGGGATACGGGCGAACCGCTGCCGTACGGGCAGGAAGGCGAGCTGGTGTTCACTTCGCTGACCAAGGAAGCGTTCCCGGTTATCCGGTACCGGACGGGCGATATTGCGTCGCTTCACCCCGGCATATGCAAGTGCGGCCGCACGACGAGGCGGATGTCGCGGATTAAGGGAAGAGTGGACGACATGCTGATTATCCGCGGCGTCAACGTCTTCCCGACCGAGCTGGAGGCGGTGCTGCTCAACTTCTCCCAGCTCGCTCCCCATTATCAGGTCGTCATCGAGCGGGACAATGCCCTCGACCGCTTCGAGGTTCATTGCGAGCTTACGCCGGAATTCCGGAGCCGGGTAGGCGGAGTTCGGGAGAGCGGGGAAGTGGCCGAATTGGTGAAGGAGATCGGCAAGGCGATCAAATGCTCGCTTGGCGTCTCGGTCCTGCTGCATGTGAACGAGCCGAATTCGATCGCGCGCAGCGAAGGCAAAGCCGTCCGCATCGTCGATAACCGCAAGCGGGCGGCAGCCGTTCAAAAAAGCGAAGGAGTGGAGGCGGGATGACGAAGCTTGGCAGCTATGTGACCGTGTCGTCGGACGGAGCGGTGGGCGTGCTCGCCCTGAACCGGCCTGACGTGCTGAATGCGTTGAATCGCGAGCTGATGGAGGAGCTCGTGGCGGAGTTGGAGCGGATGGACCGGGACGAGGCCGTGAAGGCGATCGTCATTACGGGAAATGATCAGGCCTTCGCCGCCGGAGCGGATATTAAGGAAATGGCGGATGAATCCGCCGTATCGCTGCTGCGGAAGCGGCAGTTCGATGTCTGGGATCGCATCGGCGGCATTGCCAAGCCGATCATCGCCGCCGTGAGCGGGCATGTGCTCGGCGGAGGCTGCGAGCTGATGATGAGCTGCGATCTCGTCGTCGCCTCGGATACGGCGCGCTTCGGGCAGCCGGAGATTCGGCTTGGCGTCATGCCCGGCGCCGGCGGGACGCAGCGCCTGACCCGTGCGGTGGGGCTGCGCAAGGCGATGGAGCTGCTGCTGACCGCGGACACGATGACGGCGGAAGAGGCCCTGCGCCGCGGATTGGTTAACAAGGTGGCGCCGGTCGAGCTCTATCTGGAGGAGGCCCTGAAGCTGGCGCGCCGCATTGCCGCCCAGCCGCCGCTGGCGGTTCGCCTCATCAAGCAGGCGGTCCGCAAGGCGCAGGATCTTCCGCTGGCCGAAGGGCTGGATTATGAGCGCCAATGCTTCCATCTGCTGTTCGCGAGCGAGGATCAGAAGGAAGGCATGCGCGCTTTTCAAGAGAAGCGAAGTCCCCAATTCAAGGGCAGATAGGAGGAGACATGGCCGTGTACGAGACGATTCTGTATGAAGTATCGGCGGGCGTGGCCCGGATCACGATGAACCGGCCGGATAAGTACAATGCCTTCACCGGGCGGATGATCGCCGAAATGATCGATGCGTTCCGCCAAGCGGGCAAAGACGCGGCGGTGCGCTGCGTCATCCTGACCGGGGCGGGCAAAGCGTTCAACGCGGGACAGGATCTGGGCGACGTGCCGGGAGCAGGCGGGCAAGCTGCAGACGGGCGAGCCGCGGCCGGGAATCATGGCGACATGCTGCGATCGCGCTACAATCCGCTGATTATGCAGATCCGCAGCACGGAGCTGCCGGTGATCGCGGTCGTGAACGGGGTGGCGGCAGGAGCGGGGATGAGCCTCGCTCTCGCTTGCGACCTGCGCGTGATGTCCGAGCGGGCTTATTTCGTCAGCGCTTTCGTCAATATCGGGCTCGTTCCCGACTCGGGGGGCTGCTACTTCCTGCCCCGTCTCGTGGGCCTGGCCAAGGCGATGGAGATTGCTACGATTCGGGATCGCGTCACGGCGGAAGAGGCGCATCGAATCGGTCTCGTCAATCGCATCTGTTCCGCCGAACGGCTGGACGAGGAAGCGGACGCGCTTGCGGTTAAGCTGGCTCAGCTTCCGACGCGGGCGATCGGGCTGATGAAGCGGACGATGAACCGGGGGCTGGAGACGGATCTGGCGCAGACGCTGGAGCAAGAGGCGTATGCCCAGGAGATCGCCGGGCGCACGGAGGATCACCGGGAAGGCATGCAAGCTTTTCTGGAAAAGCGGCCGCCCGCGTTCAAGGGGGTGTAGCCGATGGAAGGCCATATTGCCGGGAGCAGCCCTGGCGCGGTCGGCATTGTCGGCGCAGGCACGATGGGAGCGGGAATCGCTCTCGTCTGCGCCCGGCGGGGCCGCCGCGTCTATTTGCAGGACATTAAGCCGGAGGTGCTGGATGCCGCGCAAGCCTATATCGATTCCATCCTGGCGAAGGACGTCGCGAAGGGGAGGATCTCCGAGGAGGAGAAGCGGAAGACGTATGATCTCGTCGAGCCGGTGCAGGACATGGCAGCGTTAAGCTCATGCCCGATCGTCATCGAGGCGGTTCCCGAAAAGCTGGAGCTGAAGCGCTCCGTGTTCGCCCGCTTAACGGAGCTGTGCGGCAGCGAGGCGCTGCTGCTGAGCAATACGTCCTCCCTCTCCATTACGGAGCTTGCGGCGGTCTTGCCCCATCCGGAGCGCATCATCGGCTTTCACTTTTTCAACCCCGCGCCGGTTATGCCGCTAGTGGAAGTCATTCGCGGGCACAAGTCGGGGGACGCTTGCGTCGCCGCCGCGCGCCGGTTCGCGGAAGAGCTGGGCAAGGTGCCCGTGCTGGCGGAGGATTCGCCCGGCTTCATTGTGAATCGCGTCGCTCGTCCCTACTATAATGAAGCGCTGCGCATCATGGGCGATCGGGTGGCTCGCCCGGAGCAGATCGACCGCATTATGAAGCAGGCCGGCGGCTTCAAGATGGGGCCGTTCGAGCTGCAGGACCTGATCGGCCTCGACGTGAATCTGGCGACGACCGAATCGGTCTACACCCGCTTTTATCACGAGAGCCGCTTCAAGCCGAGCCGCATCCAGCAGCGCATGGTGCAGGCGGGGAGCTTGGGCAGAAAGACAGGGGAGGGATTTTATCCATATGACCAATAATGCGGTCCTGTTGGCTGGAGCCAGCCCCTTTCGCGACGGCTTGCACGCGCTGCTGGAACGAAGCGGTTACCGGGTCGTGTCCCTGGCGGAGGCGGAGGAGAGCGGGGGTTCTCTCCCGGTGCGGTATGGCATGGAAGTAACCAATGATGATGCGGCGGAAAAACAGGCCAACATCGTGAGGATGGATCGGCTGCTCGGTCCGGCGGTGCCGATCACGGCTACCTCGCTCGCTCTCGCCGCCACCGAGATTGCGTCGTGGTCTGCCCGGCCGGAGCGGATATGCGGCTTCGGCACGTTCGCTCCGATCGAGGACCGCGGTCTGATCGAACTGGCTCCTGCCCTGCAGACGTCGAAGGAAGCGGTCCGTGGTCTGGAGGAGCTGTTCCGCACTCTGGGGAAGGAGGTGGAGATCGTGGAGGATGAGGCGGGGCTCGTCTTCCCGCGTATTCTCGCCTTGATCGTCAATGAAGCCGCCTTCGCCCTAATGGAAGGGACGGCTTCCGCCGCGGATATCGATACGGCCATGAAGCTGGGAACCGGATATCCGCACGGCCCGCTCGAATGGGCCGACCGCATCGGGCTGGATGACGTGCTGGCGGTCCTGCGCGGGCTGCACCGCGATCTGGGCGAAGAGCGGTATCGCCCGGCGCCGCTGCTGCGCAAGCTGGTGCTGGCAGGCCGGCTCGGCCGGCGCAGCGGTCAAGGTTTCTATTCCTATGAGATTGGGGGGGAACGAGATGGGAACACCTGTAATCATTGATGCGGTGCGGACGCCGATCGGACGCTACGGCGGAGCGCTCAAGGATGTGCGCGCCGATGATCTGGGCGCGCTCGTCATCCGCAGCCTGCTGGAGCGGAATCCGGTCGGCCCGGAGCGGATGGACGGCGTCATCCTCGGCTGCGCGAACCAGGCGGGGGAGGATTGCCGCAATGTTGCGCGAATGTCGCTGCTGCTGGCCGGGATGCCGGTCGAGGTGCCGGGCGTGACGGTGAACCGCCTGTGCGGCTCCGGCATGGAGGCTGTCCATCAGAGCGCCTATGCGATTATGGCGGGGGCGGGGCACGCGTATATCGCCGGGGGAACGGAGAGCATGACGCGGGCTCCGTATGTGATGTTGAAGCCGGAAGCGGCCTTTCAGCGGGGGCATCAGCAGATCTATGACACCACTTTGGGCTGGAGGATGACCAATGACAAGCTGGCCGCCCTCTATCCGCCGATCAGCCTGGGGGAGACGGCGGAGAACGTAGCGGAGCAGTACGGCATCACCCGGGAGGCGCAGGATGAGTTCGCGCTCTCCAGCCAGCGGAAATATGCCGAAGCCCAGGCGGCGGGAAGATTCGCGGCCGAGCTGGTGACGGTGGAGGTAACCGGGCGCAAGGGCGAGATCACGCGGTTCAAGCAGGATGAACACCCGCGCCCCGAGACGACGCTGGACCAGCTCCGGAAGCTGAAGCCAGCCTTCAAGCAAGGGGGAACCGTGACGGCCGGGAACTCGTCGGGTCTGAATGACGGGGCGGCGGCGCTGCTCATGATGGAGCAGGAGACGGCTCATTCGCTTGGACTGCGGCCGCGCGCTCGCGTGGTGGCTTCGGCGTCTGCCGGCGTCGATCCGTCCGTGATGGGAATCGGCCCCGTGCCGGCCGCGCGCAAGGCGCTCCAGCGGGCGGGGCTGACGACCGGGGATATCGATCTGTTCGAGCTGAATGAAGCGTTCGCCGCACAGACCGTTGCCAGCATGCGCGAGTTGAACATCGATCCGGAACGGGTGAACGTGAACGGCGGCGCGATCGCGATCGGCCATCCGCTCGGGTGCAGCGGGGCCCGGATTTTAACGACGCTGCTCTATGAGATGGAGCGCCGGGAAGCCCGTTACGGCTTGGCCGCGATGTGCATCGGCGTCGGGCAAGGCATCGCCACCATCATCAAGCGAGTATGACTGGATTAGGGCAACGAGAATGGACACGGTTGATTGTTAGCCAGGCGAGGAGGAATCGACATGAAGCCAGGATTGATTCCGGGCGCCGAAATTTCTTTTGTCGTGACTGTCACCCCGGATATGCGCCCGGCTTTTGACGGCATCGTCATTCACGAAGTAATGTCCACCGTCTCGATGATCTACTATATGGAGAAGGCAGGCCGCGAGATGATTGTTCCTTTTCTGGAGGAAGAGGAAGAAGGATCGGGGTTCGCCCTCAACATTAAGCATATAGGGCCGGCCGTGGTCGGGCAGGAGGTGACGTTCCGCGCCGTCTGCACCGAGGCGGGGCCGAAGCGCATCATCTGCGAGGTGACAGCGGAGACGACGTTCAATCTGGTCGGGACGGGAACGTTCACGCAGGCGATCTTCGACAAGAGAACGATGGCGGACCGGTTTGCGGCCCTGCGCCGCAAGGTGGAAGAAGAGCAGAAGGTGATCTGACGGCATAAGCGGCGGTTCCTCCACTCCGGCGGCGCCCCCCATTTTGCTTGAGCTATGGAGGGGCAAGTGATACAATTTGACAAAGATGCAGCATTTGGCAATCATACGAACGACTAGGAGTGGTGAACATGAGGCCGCAATCCATGCTGTTTACCATATACGGCGAGTATGTACGTCATTATGGCAGTGAAATCTGGGTCGGGAGCCTGACCGGCCTGATGGGGGAATTCGGCTTGACCGAACAGGCCGTACGGGCCGCCATCTCCCGGATGCTGCGCCAAGGTTGGCTGGAGTCGCGCAAAGTGGGGAACCGCAGCTATTATTCCATGTCCCCGCGCGGCAAGCGGCGCTTGAACGAGGCGGCGGCCCGCATCTATAAGCAGGAGACGGATACGTGGGACGGCAAGTGGTGCATTGCCAGCTACAACATTCCCGAGAAAGAGCGGGGGATACGGGATCAGCTTCGCAAGGAGCTGGCATGGCTCGGCTTCGGCATGCTGACGACAAGCACCTGGATTAGCCCGAATGATCTGACCGACAAGGTGAGGGATATCGTGGAATCTCGCGGGATTTCCGGATATGTGGAAATTTTCAGGGCGGACCATGTCGCTTGGAGCGAGCCTGGACAACTGGTGCAGAAGTGCTGGGACATCGATGAGATCAATGCGGCTTACGCCGAGTTCATTGAGGCGTACCGTCCGAGCTATGAGAGATTGCGGGCGATGACGGAGCAGGGGGAAGCCGTGCCTGACGGCTATTGCTTCGTAGAGAAGACAAAGCTGGTCCATCAGTACCGGAAGTTCCTGTTCATCGATCCCGACTTCCCTGAAGAGCTGCTGCCGGATGTATGGCTGGGCAAGGAAGCGGATCAATTGTTCCAGAACTACTACGATTTGCTGCACCCGGGCGCCAGCCGCTTTTTTGAGCAAGTCTATGAACCTTCGCCCGATGCGCTTTCGGTTCGCGACAGGGAGCATGCCTGAATGAGGCCCGTAAGGGAATATGACCGTAATGACGGCCAGGCGGACCTCCCGAATTTCCGTTCTTTCCGGCCTTTTGCGGCCTTTTTGCTTCCATGCTTTAACGTAGGGTCGCATTAGTGCCGGATATTTTTATGAAGGCTTTTGCTAACCATAGCAGGCATACGCCGGGATATCCGACTGAATGTACTCTTTTCTTTATTGATATGAGATACTGCATGTTCTAACTGTCTGAAAAGTTACCCATCACGACGAGCGGCTGATCCGCAGCCTGATCGATTCGATGGGGAGATGCGTATAGCCAGGCTGCATAAAAGTATCTTCTTGGCACACTTGTCCGTGATATACTAAGAAGTATGGTGGCGAAGCATGCCAAAGTTGGCCGAGACATTCGCACGGCCACTTCGGTGCGAATGTGAAGTGCACATGAAATCCCCGGGAGATTCGCACCAAATGTATTGAAATAATATCCAACAAAGTTAATTTATTTTGGTTTATTGAAGCTAAACTGATTTGTTTTCTTAAAGTTTTAACCAAGAAACGATTGTTTTGGTATGTTTTGTGCTATTTTTCGCTGTCGCATCCTATGTGGATGCGTGGATTGAAATTTAAGCTGATTGGCTACCCCATTCTCACATGCTTGTCGCATCCTATGTGGATGCGTGGATTGAAATTCGCTCAACCCCACAACCACACCATGCTCGTCCCGTGTCGTATCCTTATGATACCTTGCTTTCTTCTTGAGTCAGTCGGGCCGATTCGTTGGATACTTTGTTTGCCTGTGATATACTGGGCAAAGGAATGGTAAGAGGGGATGCCCAAACACGAAATAAGAGCGACATGTCCATTAACGACAGGTGCGAATGTGAAGTGCACATGAAATCCCCGGGAGATTCGCACCAATTTTATTGAAATGTTATCCAATAAAGTTAATTTATTTTGATTGTTGAATCTAAATTGATTTGTTTTCTTGAAGTTTTTAACCATAAAACAGCTTTTTTTGTATGTTTTGTGTTATTTTTCGCTGTCGCATCCTATGCGGATGCGTGGATTGAAATCACATGTACATGTTTATACCTCCCCGCGTACGCCCGTCGCATCCTATGCGGATGCGTGGATTGAAATCCCCTCAATTAAAATAGCCCCCACGCTGCCGTGGTCGCATCCTATGCGGATGCGTGGATTGAAATTCCTAATACCTTCTGCCGCGTTATTACTTGGAAGTCGCATCCTATGCGGATGCGTGGATTGAAATATCATCTGTCGGCGGCACCGGCTCGCCCGTAGCGTGTCGCATCCTATGCGGATGCGTGGATTGAAATCCGACATATGCGCTCGATGAAAACCCGGGCGGTCGTCGCATCCTATGCGGATGCGTGGATTGATCTTTAAACGCTGGCGGAGCACCGTCAAGGGGTAAATGTCACGTCCTAAGTGAATCCTTGCTAAACTGACTTGACGAGTGTTTACTTGCTCTAATCGCTTGGTACAAAATCGGTTGTTGGAGATGATAGGTGTTTGAAGGGATGAAGCGGTCATTGGGGTTCTATTGCGAGAGCCGCCCCAATAATCTTTCTAGTCCTCCTCCCACTATAAAGTAATATTTTCTCCTGTTTTCTCGCTCATTCTTAATATTTCAACAATTGACAGATTGAGAGGCGAGGGTAGCAAATGTGTTAATAGTCCCTTTTCCAGTAAGAGCGTAGGCAGGAATAGAGCTTAGGAATGTTTTTCCAAAACTTGGGTCGAATTATGATCGCACAGTGGATTTCCACGTCTGGGGTTTACCCTCCCATGTCACGCTGGGTCTATGCCCTCACATTCCTTCGTTCTACCTCTCAAGGGGTGGGATGCCGATTCTTGCTCCTTTACGGGGTCGTTGCCCTTATGGAATGTTGTTCGTCGGCTTCTCCGGTGCTTCCGTTGTCATTGTTGTACACATTACAGGCTATTGCTTCTTCTGATTAAGCTGCCTCTAGCTGCATCTGGCTTTGTCGAACAGGGCCAAGCATTTCATCGGCATTGTAGGCTCGTTGCTTTGTCCCCAGGGTATGGAGAACACGTATGAGTTTTCCACACAGAGCGATGAGGGACTGCTTCTTCTTGAGCGGATTTTGACTTCGGTTCGTGTAATGCTTTTGCAGTGTTTTAAACGCTTCATTCTTGGCCAACATGGGCATCACAGCACGGAACAGCAGCGCACGCAAGCGTGAACGCCCGCGCTTGCTTATTCCCGTTTTTCCCTTTCGTTTGCCTGAACTGTTTTCTTTCAGGTTTAGTCCTGCTAGTCGTATGATTTGCTGGCCATGATCATAGTTGCTCAGATCTCCAACTTCTGCCAGAAAACCGGCTACGGTGACCGTTCCAACCCCTGGCACGCTTAGCATGTGCTCTGCTCCAGGGATATTCTCAAGGATCTGCGTCACTTCTTTCATGATCCCTTCAAGCTGCTCACGGAACAATTCAAATTGCCCTAACAAGGTGCTTAGCTCGATTCGGGCGGCTGCCGAACCTTCTGTTAGCCCAATGGAGGCCGCAGCGGCGGCAACCAGTTTCTCTGCCCGTTTGATGCCTACGCCGCGCTTTACTTCCGTCTTCCAGTGAGCCAAGACCTCTCTAGCGCTCTTGGATACGATGTCCGATGGAAGCGGAAACGACCGCATCGTCATGAGCGATGTCTTGCCATCCCAGTCTTTACATACGGTGCTGTATTCCGGGAAGAACCGGTCAAACCAATGGCCAATGCGGCCTTTTACTTGCGTCAGGCTTGCAGATACCTTCTCCCGCAGGTTCATAAGGATTCGTAAATCTGCATACTCCTTCGTCGGCAGCTTCGGCTCGGAGTATTTCCCGTTTCGAATAAGATCCGCGATGACTTTAGCATCCTTGTAGTCACTCTTCGTCTGAGAGTTGTCCTCCAACTCTTTGCTCTTGTTGACATGATGCGGATTTACGACGACGATTTGAATGCCTTGCGCATGAAGATATGCCGCTAGCGGAAACCAGTAGTGTCCGGTTGGCTCGATGCCAAACACAATGTCTGTCTTGCTGTGTGCTTGCCCAAGCTCCTTCATCCACGTTGTTAGCTTCGTTAATCCTTGTTGGTCGTTAGGGAACACGCAATCTTTACCCAGTTCAATGCCCCGGAAATCCACGGCACGTGCGACGTGAATTTTCTTGGCGATGTCTGCACCAACGACTAGCGTCGAATCGGTAATTCTTGTGATACGTTGATTTTGTTTCTGTTTTAGCTTATGCTTCATGATGAGTGCCTCTTTTCGTATTGGGTTGTGTTCTTTGGCGGAACGTTTCCCAGTATACTAGAGGCGCTTTTTTCGTTTAAAGCTCAAATTACTTCATTACAGGAATGGCTTCTTTTGTGATCGCTTTATTTCCTTGGTTTCGCTTATCCGTGCCTATAAGGAATATTTCTTATATCGCGTTAAATACCCTGTCCATCAACCCATCCCCAGCGGGATGGGTTTCGCTTCGCTGCGGAACGACGACTTATCCGCGGCTATTACCACAGCCTTTGAATTAGTTGATTTTTCGCATTTCTTAGATGCTTTCCTCCTCTCCCTCCATTGTGTACGGAACTTGTCGAATCTCATCGTTTCACGTTATCGGTTCCTTCTCTCCCGACTATTTTTTAAGGCTAATGCTCCTTGTTCTTTCATGTGTCACAATTTAGCGAAAGATTGACAACTACAACTCTCACTCTCTCCACAATATGGTATTCTAATAGTGTTCGATGAGTAAATTTCAGGTGTGAATGGGAGGAAGAAGGATGCCGACCGAAGTAGAACGCTGTAAATCCGAAACGGAGATCAAAACGATAAACGACATTATTCACAACTATGTCGAAACCGAGCGTTCCATGGTGAGTCAATTATTTTTCAAGCATCAGCATGGAAGTTCAATTGGGGGATTTCGCGAAGAAATATGGAAGGAATTTTTTCAGCAGATTGTTCCCCGCAAATTTGTTGTTGAACAATCTGTGTTTATTATTGACTCGTTTGGACAAGTGTCGAATGAGGTCGATCTTGCCATCTTTGATGAAACGTATACGCCCTATATTTTTCGCAAGGGGAAATTAAAATTTGTTCCGATTGAAGCGGTTGCGGTAGCAGTTGAGTGCAAAAGTTTATCGGCTAACTATGACAATTTGAAAAAATGGAAAGAGAGCATTACAGATCTGAAGACGTCCCGCAATGCCATTGCGAGAATGCATAGTTATATCGCCACCGAAAATCATGAATATAAATCAACCCAGACAGGCACAAGACCACTGCTTGTTTATTGTTATATGGGCGAAGAGCAGTCTAAAAATGCCGGCCTGTTCGATTTTGCCTTGCGGGCTGATAAGGAGCATTGCCGCATCTCGATCCATCGTAATGATGAGCTATGCACGCTAAAGGAATGGTTTAATTCATTGAACCATAGTGATCCCGAAGTGGGAGAAAGCTTGATTAATGAAGGAACAGGGTTCGAGAACGATTCGAGTGAACAAAAACGGAGAACAAACTATTCCCTGGATGAATATCGGGTTTTTGTCGGCGATCAACAGGAAGTCTCGTTGTTGTCGTTCAACTTCCAGCTCAACCAGCTTCTGATGCTGATCAATAATCCTATGCTGTTTCCGCACAAAGCGTATGTGGATTTGTTTAACAAGAACACATGGATGGCTGCCAAGGCAGGCGTTGGGGAGGCTGCTCCATGAAGACATGCACTTTGAACTGTACGATCATCAGTCCCATGTTCAGTTATGGGAACCAGCGTACCGAATTACGTCCTTCCGAACTGAAGGGCCTTATGCGTTACATGTTCAGAGCGGCGATTCTTGAGCCGGATACAAAGAACTTGTATAAGTTGGAATCGAAATATTTTGGCAACGCTGAAAAAATTGCTTCTCCGGTTCGGCTGCAGATCAAGCCGCCAACGCTCCCGGCAACTAGCCAAAAATTTTTGTTACATAGAAAAGAAGAAACTAAAAATAGGCAGTTCGGTTTCCGGCGCGGCACTTTTGAGCTTGTGATCCGAACAAGGCATAACAATGACAAGGATAACAAGAAGTATCCGGACATCGGGGAATATAAGGAATGGATAGCCCTGTCTCTTGTATTGGGAGGAATGGGCAAGCGAACCCGCCGGGGGAGAGGTTGTGTCGCGCTCGATGAACAACATAGTGTCCCCAAGGAGAAGTTGCTGACTTGGATTGCCAAGAAACTGAACGAATGGAACCACAAAGCAGGCATCACCAACAGTGCGGCTTGCGGCGGTTTTTCCTATCGAGTCATAGACGATCATACAATAGAAACGGCTGAAACGGTTGATCTGAACGGGTTCTGTCGCCCTGTCATCGAAAAAATTATCCTTGGCAAGGAAATCAAGGACATAGATAAATTTCTGGCAGCAGTGGACCGAGCAACTCATACTCATCGCATAAATGAGCTTAAACTTAATCCGCTCAAGAAGAGATTCGCTACAGGATTTGCCGTCGGTAAGGAACGATTCGCTTCCTCTGTCATTGTCAGTGTAACGCGAACCGCCGATCAGATACTGCTGCCAGTGTATACGTATGTCAAGGCCGTCTATCAAAAAGACAATCAGAAAGACGATCAAGAAAACGGTGCTTTTGACACCGATTATAAAGAGCGCGATAAATTCATCTCAATTATCGAGGGGGGAAACTATTGAGCGACGCATTGTTTTTGTTCACGATCGGTCCGGTTAAATCATTGATCGAACAATCCAGAAAAACAAGGGATCTGTATGCGGGAAGCTTCCTGCTATCTTATTTGCTATCCGGGGCGATAGAGGAATTGGAAAAGCAGAGTGAAAATGTGGACATCATTTTTCCCTCCCGGCACAAGGATACGAATATACCGAACCGGCTTGTCGCTATTGTGAAGGGCTACGGTCCAGAGGAGCAAAAGAAGCTCGGACGAACGCTCGCCCGGTACGTCCAGGATCGTTTCATGGACATTTGCCGGGGTGTTTTTCACAGGGCGGGCGTAACGCCGAATCGTTGGGCGCTAGAGCAATTAGAACGGTTTCTGGAAGTTTATTGGGTGTTTGAACCGCTTGAACAATATGAATCATCTTATAAGCAGTTGATCCAGAGCATAAATAACATCAAAAGATTGCGCGTCTTTACGCAAAGCAATGAGCCTTACGGCCGCAAATGCGCGATTTATCCGGAATACAATGCCATTTTTATCAAGAGAACAAGAGATGGCAAGCTTCCTGATTTTGTAGTGCCGGATCATGCGGTGGACGTGTCCAGCGTCCCGGCTTGCATGTATGCGCTCAAACCGGAGGAAGGGCTCTCGGCCATCGCGTTCGTCAAGAGAATGCTCCATCTGTTGACTGAGCCTGAAGCCGGGGATAAGGCGGCGTTAAGCGGGTATCGGTTGAACATCTCATCGGTCGCTTATATGCTTCTGCAGAGCCGACTGGGTTCTTCTTATGCGGACAAGCTGGCACGGTTGAAGGATGAAGCATCGGAAGCGCTTTTTGATCTGCAAAATGGGCAGACGCTTTCCATCGAAGAATACAGTCCGGACAGTATCGGCATCGCACTAAAGTTATACCGTGAAATACAGAATCAGTACCGCATCAGTCCCTACTATGCTCTCGTTAAATTTGACGGCGACGGCATGGGCAGATTGTACCAGGATTATGCGGATAGAGCTGCGCATCGGCAGTTGAGTCAGGATATCAGTCATTTTGCTTCCAATGTCAGGGCGATCATTGCCGAGCATCGCGGCATTTGCATCTATGCAGGCGGAGAAGATTTTTTAGGCTTCCTTCCTTTGGATACGCTATTCTCCGCGCTATTGACATTGCGCGAGGAGTTTTCTCATCAGGTAAGGGCTCCTTTGGGCCACCCGAAGCCTTTAACATTTTCGGCGGGCATTGCCATTGCCCATCTTATGCAGCCGCTTCAGGAGGTTCTTGCCCGAACGGGAGAACTGGAATCGCTGGCTAAGGGGATTGATGAGGACAAAGATTCATGTGCGTTGTCTAGCGATGCCTGCAAGGTGGCCAAAAATGCGTTTGCGATTGAACTGATGAAGCGCAGTGGAGAAAATGTCACGATCAAAAATAAGTTCGGCGAGAAAGGGGAAAACCTGCAAGTTTTGCAACATGCGCTGGCCGCGATAACGAACAAGCAGGATTCCAAAGCGTTTATCCATAACTTATCCAGAATGCTCGCCCGGTTGCAAGACGAGGACGACCACCCTCTGGATGCTGCCGTTCGGGTGCTGATTCGGCAAGCGTATCAGCGTGCCACTCCGGGCATGGGACGGGATGAGCGCGATCAGCAGACGGAACGATTTTATGCGCTGTATCAGGCGTTCGGCGCCAACATTTCCCGCTTTATCCCGGTGTTGCAAATGACGGCATTTTTATCACGGGAGGTGGATCCATGTTCTATGCCATCGATGCGGTAGATACGCTGTTTTTTCGAAATGGCGCACCTTTTGACGCAGGGCTGAATCATGCCGCATCAAGCGCATTCCCTCCTTTGCCATCCGTCTATGCGGGAGCTTTGCGCACAGGGGGACTGTCCCTGGGTCAAAGCGATCAGAAAGCAGCAAGACGAATCAAGATTGGCTTCAGCGGATTAATGACAGGGAATCAGTTCCTGTTCCCAATGCCGTTGGATAGTGTCGTATGGAAGCAAGAGGGCTCGAAATGGTTGCTAAAACGGTTGCGGCTGACTCCAGCCCCGATAAGCAGCGCTCCTCTGGAATGGGGGTTATCGGCAGAACCTTCCGCTTCGAAGGAAGTCGTTCCTCGGGGCGGGGGATATATAAGCGAAAATGATCTGCAAGCTTATCTGGAAGGGAAGGAGTGGAATTGCTCCGTTCAAGCCCTAGCCGATTATATTCATGATGAACGCCATATCGGAATTCAGATCGATCCTGCGTCAGGCTCCGCTCGTGATCGGAGATGGTATTCCATTCACAAGGTGCGGCCCGCAGATCAACAGAATCGCAAGTGCAGTCTCGTCGTGGAGGCCGAAGGGCTGTCGATCAGTCACCCGACGGTTATTAAAATAGGCGGAGAATCGAAAACAGCCAGCCTCTATCCGATAGAACAGCGTTTTTCTCTTCCCCCGGTCGCGGATACGGGACGGTTGTTCAAGCTCTACCTGGCTACGCCGGCTATTTTTAAGCAGGGATGGCTTCCGTGGTGGATTGATCCGGCCACGATGGAAGGGTGGTTTGCCTATAAAAAACGCCGGATCAGGGTGCGGCTGCTCAGTGCTGCGGTTGGCAGGTATGTGCCTGTTGGCGGCTTCGGAACTTTCGAGCATAACGGCAAGTTCAAGTCGAAGCCTCGGGAAATGCGCTATGCGGTTCCGGCCGGGAGCGTTTATTTCTTTCAAATTGTAGACGGAACCTTCGAGGATGCGAGCAAACTTTTTCATCAAAAATGTATTAGCGATTATCGGGAAAACTTGGGGTTTGTCTACGATAACTGGGATCGGCTGCGTTATTGCGACAGAGGCTTCGGATACAGTCTGATTGGTAGGATTGGAGAAGAACAAGGAGGCATGATACCGTGTACAAAATAAAGAAAGCGATGTTTTTGAATGTATTGACTTCTATGCATGCCGGCGGAGGCAGCGAGCTAAGTGTCGTGGATCTGCCTATTCAACGGGAAGGACACACTGGTTTTCCCAAGATCGAAGCATCCAGTCTGAAAGGAAGCCTGAGAAGTGTTGCCCGGCATCGCTTCGAGAAGAGTACGATGGATCAAATATTTGGTTCAGATGATTTGGAAAACAGGGAGGATACGGAAAACAAGTTCGCGTCGGCTGTCGCCTTCTCGGACGCCCGCTTGTTGTTTTTCCCGGTTCGTTCAGCAAAAGGGGTGTTCGCCTTTGTCACCTGCCCGATGGTGCTTCGCCGTTTTTTCGATGATATGGAATTGGCGGGGATCGGCGAATTGGCGCAGCGTTTTGCGTTAACGCCTTGTCCCCTCGTGGCAGAGGGAAGCGCCTTGGTGCTGAAAGACAACAACAAAAAAACCGTGATGTTGGAGGAATATGTTTACGATGTTGCGGAGGAGCAAGGGGATGAGGCGCCTTTTGGAGCTTTCCTGGATCGGTTGTTGAAGGTCATGCCGTGCAATGAGTTGCTCCAGAATCGGCTAAAAACGAATGCGATTCTGGTGTCGGATGATGATTTTTCCGACTTTGTCCGCATGTCAACCGAGGTGGTCACTCGGATTAGGATAAATAATGACTCAGGAACAGTCAAGGGCGGGGCATTATTTAATGAAGAGTACTTGCCGTCTGAAAGCGTCCTGTACAGCCTTCTCTTCATCGCGGACGCGTATCAACCCCAATCCGGGCATCTGCAAGGTGCAGAGACGGTTGCATCGCCACGCACACAGGCTGCGGAGCTTGCCGAACAATTGAAAGAATGTATTCCGCCGACATTCCAGATCGGAGCCAATCAGACTTTAGGGAAGGGCTTTGTCGCATGCCAGCTTGTACCCGGAGGTGGGGCAGATGTCCAATAAATTGGAAAACGGCAGAGCGCTGTTTGCCTATGAGAAAGTTAACCTGGCTGCGAAAAAGAACTATGCCAAGGAGTATCGGGCGCTGGTTCGGGCATTGCCGGCCATGATACATACGAACGGATTCGGAGCTGCCGTCGGATTTTTATTTTCCAAAAGCAACAAAAAAAACGGGAAGGGGGCAGACAGTCCTCACCAGGCGGTGCTAATAGTTCTCGCAGAGTGGTTGAAAAGGCAAGGAATGATCGAGAATCCGAATCCGGATTTTTTGATGAAGGCCATTACCGAACAATCGAGAGACGGCTACAAACGGATGACGCGAGAAACGATGAGTCTGGTGATGTGGATGAAACGCTTTGCAGAAGGGATGATTGAAGGTGACGCGGGATCAGTCGAATAACCGTAATCATAAAAGTCATAAAGATGAAAAGCGTAAAGATGAAAACCATAATGATGGCAAAGGGTTTCTTCCAAAGGATACAGAGGAATTTATTAAAAATGCAAAAATCGATAACCTATTCTTGAGTCTCTATCGGTTGCCTCGCAAAAAAATAATAAAAGGTAAGGTTTCGATTGAGCCGCATGGTTATATTGCTTTGCAGAAGGAATTTCAATCGCGTGGCAAGACGACTATTGAGACGATCCTGAAGTCCCTTCGCAACCGGATGGAGCGGTTTGCGCAACAGTTTCCCAGCGGGATTCCTCCATTGCAATATGAGCCTGCCGACAAACTGTTGCTGGGCATCGGAGCGCTGTCGCCCTATAGCAATATTTTGCTGATGACGCTTCATCCCGTCTATGGGATTCCTTATATCCCGAGCAGTTCCTTGAAGGGAGCCGTTCGCCATTGCTGGATTCAAGAGAGGCATGAAGGCAGTGAAAGCGAAGCGCTGAAGGATGCTCTGTTTGTGAAATGCTTTGGCACGGGTGCTGAGAATGAGGACGCTGTGGCCGGGAAACTTATTTTTTTTGATGCGTTTCCTGCACCATCTTACACGATCGTTCTCGATGTACAGACGCCACATTTCAAAGGCTATTATGAAACCAAAGGGGAGGAGCAGCCAACGGATGCGATATCTCCCGTCCCTATCTTCATTCCGGCGGTCACGAAGACGAAGTTTACGATTTTCATTGGTTCTGCAGAGGGGTTGCTTGCAGAGCAAGAGATAAGCGAAGTGCGCAAGATGGTCGAGAAGACATTAAGCGAATATGGCTTGGGGGCGAAGACGGCTCTCGGTTACGGGCTGGGAAAATAGCAAGGGCTAGCGATTCAGGACACAAAGCAGCTGCTGCCAAGGCGCTGCGGATATTACAGCAGTATATCTCTCAATCATAAGAGGGGCATTCCGCCGCATCATGTCGGCTCGAATGCCCCTTGTTCATATGGCGATGGCTACGCCTGCAGCGCCTGCTTGAACTGCTCGGTCAGAAGCGGCACGACCTCGAACAGATCGCCGACGATGCCATAGTCGGCGATCTGGAAGATCGGCGCTTCCGGATCCTTGTTAATCGCGATGATGACGCGCGATTGGCTCATGCCGGCCACATGCTGGATCGCGCCGCTGATGCCGCAGGCGATGTACAGCTCCGGCGTGACGACCTTGCCGGTCTGGCCGATTTGGAGCGCATAGTCGCAATAGCCCGCATCGCATGCCCCGCGGGAAGCGCCGACGGCGCCGCCCAAGACCTCGGCCAGCTCCTCCAGCGGCTTGAAGCCGTCCGCGCTGCGGACGCCCCGGCCGCCGGAGACAATGATTTTCGCTTCGCTCAAATCCATCTTGCCGGCCGTGTTCTGCACCACCTCGCGAATGACGGCGGCCAGCGGCGGCTCGGGGTACGCGATGGCCGATACCGGGGCGGTCCGGCCCTCTTCGGCTGCCGGCGGCTGGATATTGTTCGGCCGGATGGTGACAATCCACGGGCCCGCCAGGAACTTTTTCTTCTCCATCGCTTTGCCTGCATACAGCGGGCGGGTGAATAACAGCTCGCCGCTGCCGTCCGCCTCAATGGCGATGACATCGGAGATCTGTCCCGCGCCTAATGCGGCGGCCAATTGCGGAGCCAAATCTTTGCCCTGCGCGGTATGGCCGAAGAATACGCCATCCGGCTTCGCTTCCTGCACGATGGCCTGCAGCGCCGCAAAATAAGCTTCCGGATGATAATGAATAAGAGCGGAATGCTCTACGGTATAAATATGATCCACGCCATAGGGGGCCAGATCGGCTGCATAGCGCGCTGCCTCCGCCCCTATCACGGCTGCGGCCACGGTGCCGCCATCGCCTGCGGCCATGCGGGCCGCGCTGATCGCTTCATAGGATACCTGCCGGAGAACGCCGCCTTTCGTCTCGGCTACGACAAGAATCGTTTTGGACATAGTATATCCGCCTCCTCGGGAATATGGGTCTGCTCAAAAAAACGTTTTGAACATGTACTGCTACCTACTGCTAACGGCAGCCCAGCCTGAACAAGACACCGGCTATACGACCTTGGCTTCCGTTCGCAATAGCCGGAACAGCTCCTGCGCCTGCGCCGCCGGCTCGCCGGAGATCAGCTTGCCCGCCTGCCGCTGCGGAGGCAGGAACAGCTCCGCCTGCGCGGTGCGCGCCTCGGCGGTGACGCCGAAATCGTCCAGCGTCAGCTCGCGAAGCGGCTTCTTCTTCGCCTTCATAATGCCCTGCAGCGAAGGATAGCGCGGCTCGTTCAGCCCTTGCTGGGCGGTGAACAGCGCCGGAAGCGGCAGCTCCACGACCTCGGTGTCTCCTTCGGCATCCCGGGAGCAGATGGCGCGCCCGTCGGCGATCTCCAGCTTCGTAATGGCCGACACATGCGGAATGCCGAGCAGCTTTGCTATCCGCACCGCCACTTGGCCCGCGCCGTTGTCGACCGAGAAGTTGCCTCCCAGCACGAGGTCGGCGGATTCCGTCCCGACGAAGGCGGCCAAGGCTTGCGCGACGGCATGTTCGTCCGTGCCGATGCGCTCGTCGTTGATCAAGACCGCTTCGTCGGCGCCCATGGCGAGCGCGGTGCGAAGGGCCTCGGTTGCCCGGTCGGACCCCACGGATACGACAGTGACTTTGCCCCCTTGATCATCGCGGATGCGAATCGCTTCCTCGACCGCATACTCGTCATAGGGGTTAAGCACGAATTTGACATCGTCGTCCACGACTTTGCCGTTTTCGATGACGATCTTTTCCTCCGTATCGAATGTCTGCTTGACTAATACGATGATATTCATCGTTCATTGCCCCTTTCGCTTGATTACCATGCAGGAAAGTGGAAAGTGCAATTCTGGATGAAGGGATGAAGCGCGCGTGGTGATTTTCCCCATGGCGGATAATTATAAGTATTTCTTTCATGGTTCAAAAAGTTCAAAAAGTGCGGTTTTCAGAGTCGAAAGGTTGAAAACCGGACTTTTTCAAAACCTCTAAAAAACTTAGGCCTCCAGTCCTTTGAGGAAGAAGCCGACCATGCCATCCAACTGGCCGATGAGCGAATATTTCTGCCCGGAAATAAGCCAGGACGTCACGACTTCGTCCATGGAGCCGAAGATCAGCAGGCGGGTAAGCTTGACGTCGAGATCGGCACGGAACACTTTCTCTTCGATGCCTTGCACGATAATTTTTTCAATGAGCACAATGTATGGCTTAATGATCTTACCGATTTCTTTGCGCAGCTCGAGCGAGCTTTGCCTCAGCTCGATTTGGGTGACGAAGGCAAGGTCCGGGTTATTCCCCAGTTCGGTAAAGTGAATTTCGCACACTTTGCGCAGCGCTTCCTTGGCTCCGGTCGTGTCTTCGAGGCTCGCGTGAAACTTGCCGATCAGCTCGCCAAGCTTCTCGCGGAACAAAGAAATAAGGATATCCTCCTTTCGCTTGAAATAAAGATAGATCGTACCGTCAGCGACTCCGGCCGTTTTCGCAATCCTGGAAACTTGCGAACGGTGAAATCCGTGTTCGGCGAAGACTTTGACCGCTGCTTCGAGGATTTGGGAATATTTTTCTTTTTTCTGACTTGCCATGGAATCACCTCGGTGCTAAAATGTGAATCACGAATGAATGAACGCTCATTCATTTTCTGCTGATATCATAAAATAGAACCGGATCCTTGTCAATGATTGGATCGGAAACCGGGGATTCGCCCAGCGGAAGAGCAGCGGTATGAGCGCGCTGAAAGCGCTTGCCGCGATGAGTTCATTCATTTGCAAAAGGGGAAAGGAGATGGTTCCGATGCCGGGAGCGATCGTGCAGCTCGTCCTGTTTTTAGCCGTCACGGGACTCGGCGTCTACGCGTTCGCCAAAGCGGTCATTCACCGGTATATGTATGTGAAGCTGGGGCAGCCGGTGGAATGGGGCGGGCGCGCGAAGCGCAATTTGCGCGACTTTGCGGTTCAAGTGTTCGGTCAGACAAAGCTGCTCAAGGATAAGAAGAGCGGTCTGATGCACATTGTCATTTTTTATGGGTTCATCATTTTGCAAGTCGGTGCGCTGGATATTATTTATAAAGGATTGTCCGGCCGCCCGCTTCCGATTCCCGGCTATGAGGCATTCGTGCTGCTGCAGGAAGTGACGGTGACGCTGGTGCTTGCCGCCATGGGATATGCCGCTTACCGCCGGTACGGCGAGAAGCTGGATCGGTTGAAGCGCGGATGGAAGCCGTCCATCGTCGTCTTCTTCATCTTCTCGCTTATGCTGTCGGTCTTGCTGACGATGGCGTTCGAGCGTCTTGTCGAAGGGAAGGGCTTCTCGCCTTACGCGCCGATTGCGTCTCTCATCACGATGCCGCTTCAAGGCATGTCCCAGACCGCCGCGGAGGTGCTGTACATGGCGTGCTGGTGGGCGCATCTGCTTATATTGCTTGCATTTCTCGTTTATGTGCCCCAGAGCAAGCATTTTCATCTGTTATCGGCTCCGGTCAACCTGCTGCTGCGCCGCACCGAGCCTGTCGGCCGCTTGCGGAAGCTGGATCTGGAGGATGAAGAAGCGGAATCATTCGGCGCCGGCAAAGTGGAGGATTTCACCCAAAAGCAGCTGATCGATTTGTATGCTTGTGTCGAATGCGGGCGCTGCACGAACGTCTGCCCGGCGGCGGGAACGGGCAAATGGCTGTCGCCCATGCACATGATCGTCAAGCTTCGCGATCATTTAACAGAGAAGGGAGCGGCCGTCACCTCGCGTTCGCCCTGGATTCCGTCCTTCGTGTTCTCATCGAACGGCACGCACGGCATGCGGGCGGACGGACTGGATCTCGGCGAGTGGCAGGGGGAGGGCGTGACCGACATCGGACCGACCATGCGGGCGCAAGCCACGGCGTGGCAGACGGCGGCAGATCGCGCTCCGGGCGAGCTGGAGCTGATCGGCGACGTCATGTCGGAAGCCGAGCTCTGGGCCTGCACGACGTGCCGCAACTGCGAAGACCAATGCCCTGTCGGCAACGAGCACGTCGACAAAATCGTCGACATGCGCCGCTATCTCGTGCTGACGCAGGGAAGCATGCCGCATGACGGACAGCGGGCGCTGCAAAATATCGAGCGCCAGGGGAATCCGTGGGGCATCAGCCGCAGCGACCGGGCCAAATGGGTGCGCGAGGTCGATCCCGAAGGCATGCTGCATGTGCCGACCGTGAAGGAGAACCCGGATTTCGACATCCTGCTGTTCGTCGGCTCGATGGGCTCGTACGACAACCGCAGCCGCAAGGTGACGCGCTCGTTCGTGCGGCTGATGAACGAGGCCGGCGTGAACTTCGCCATTCTCGGCAACGAGGAGAAGAACTCGGGCGATACCCCGCGGCGCATGGGCAATGAATTTTTGTTCCAGCAGTTGTGCGAGGAGAATATCGCCATATTCCAGAAATATAACGTGCGCAAGATCGTTACAGCCTGTCCGCATACCTACAACACGTTGAAAAATGAATATCCCGAATTTGGCCTGGAGGCCGAAGTTTTTCATCATAGCGAGCTGCTTGACGAGCTGGTCCGGACCGGGAAGCTCGTTCCGCGCCATGAGGTGGAGGAGCGCATCACGTATCACGATTCCTGCTATCTGGGCCGTTACAACGGCGTCTATGAACAGCCGCGCAACGTGCTGCGGGCCATCAAGGGAGTCACGCTGCTGGAGATGGAGCGCAGCCGCGAGAATGGCATGTGCTGCGGGGCCGGCGGCGGCATGATGTGGATGGAGGAGACGGCGGGCAAGCGCGTCAACCTGGCCCGCACGGAGCAGGCGCTGGCCACGAAGCCGACTGTCATTTCCTCGGCCTGCCCGTACTGCCTGACAATGATGGAAGACGGCACGAAGCTGCTGGAGGCGGAAGAAGCGGTGCAGACGCGCGACATCGCCGAAATTTTGGAGCTGGCCGTGTTCGGTTCCGTGAAATCGGACGACAGGCAGCCGGTTTCCGTCTAAAGGGATAACACAAAGCATCTTTTTTGTCATGGAAAGTCATTGAAAGTCATTAAAAGCTATCAAACAATCTCTTCTTATGTAATCGCAAAAAAACCTCTAAGATGCAACACCGCCAATGATTATCGCCAACCAAGACCTACCCAATATATTCATTCATCTATGCGTCAACATCAAGCATACCCAAGTACCTGCTTCAGCAGGGGCATCCAGAGCAAGCCAACCGCATATGTAACGTTGTTCTCATCATGTGAAACACAGACCATTTCAATTTGGGAGGGACTCGCATATGGTTCAACCGATTCAACGCGCCGCCGTCATCGGCTCCGGCGTCATGGGAGCGGCCATCGCCGCCCACTTGGCAGGAGCGGGCATTCACTGTCTCTTGCTTGATCTCGTGCCGGCCCGGCTCACCGAAGCAGAGGCGAAGAAGGGGCTCACGCTTGAGCATCCCGCCGTGCGCAACCGTCTGGCCGTTGACGCCATCGCGCGCTTGAAGAAAACGAAGCCGGCTCCGCTGTACAGCGAGGCATTCGCGGCACGGATTACGCCGGGCAATCTGGAGGACGACCTGCCGAAGCTGGCCGGCGTCGATTGGATTATCGAGGTCGTCGTCGAACGGCTCGATGTCAAGCGCGAGCTGCTCGGACGCATCGAAAAAGTATGGAAGCCGGGCACCATCGTGTCGTCCAACACCTCGGGCATTTCCATCAATGAGATGGTTGCTTCCTGCGGCTCGGAATTCAAACGGCATTTTTTAGGCACTCATTTCTTCAATCCGCCGCGTTATATGAAGCTGCTTGAGATTATTCCGGGAGAGACGACCGATCCGGAGATCGTGTCCTACATGCACGGGTTCTGCGAGCGCCGGCTGGGCAAAGGCGTCGTCGTGGCCAAAGACACGCCGAACTTCATTGCCAACCGCATCGGCACCTACGGCTTGCTCGTGACGCTGCGCAATATGATGGAACTCGGATACACCGTGGAAGAAGTCGACGCCGTGACCGGGCCGGCCTTGGGGCGGCCGAAGAGCGCCACCTTCCGCACGCTCGATCTGGTTGGGCTGGACACGTTCGTGCATGTGGCGGCCAATGTGCATGGACAGACGGCGGCGACGGCGGAGAAGGACGTGTTCAGCGCCCCTGACGTGCTGGGCCGCATGGTGGACCGGGGCTGGATTGGCGAGAAGCAGGGCCAAGGCTTCTATAAAAAAGTGAAGACGGAATCCGGCACGCAGATCCAGGCGCTCCGCTTCGATACGATGGAATACGAGCCGGTGCGCAAAGTCTCTTCCGCTTCGCTCGAAGCGGCCAAGGCCGTCAAGGGAGCCGGCAACAAAATCAAGGCCCTGCTCGGCACGAAGGATCGTTATTCCGAGCTTGCCTGGAACACGCTCAAGCCGGTGCTGCTCTATTCGGCGCACAAGCTGGGCGAAATCGCCGATTCGATCGCCGATATCGACAACGCGATGAAGTGGGGCTTCAACTGGGAGCTCGGCCCGTTCGAGGTATGGGACGAGATTGGCCTGGTTAAGGCCGCCCAGCGGATGGAGGCCGAGGGCGACGTGCTGCCGGAATGGGTCCGCGTCTGGATTGACGCGGGGCATACCAGCTTCTACGAGCAGCGGAACGACCAACGATTCTACGCCCATGGCGGGGCATGGAGCGAGCTGGAGACGCCGGCGGAGCATATTTCGCTGCGGCGGCTCAAGCAGCAGAACAAGGTCGTGCTGTCCAAGCCGGGCGCGAGCTTGATCGATATCGGCGACGGAGTCGCGTGCCTGGAATTCCATTCGCCGAACAACGCCATCGGAGCGGATATCCTGACGATGATTCAGCAGAGCGTCGAGGAAGTGCGCCGCAACTACCGCGGGCTTGTCATCGCGAATGAAGGGCGCCACTTCTGCGTCGGCGCGAATGTGATGCTGCTTCTGATGGAGGCCCAGGAAGAGGAATGGGATGAGATTGATCTCATCATCCGCCAGTTCCAGAATACGATGCTGACGCTGAAAAGACTGGAAAAGCCAGTTGTGGCGGCGCCGCATCAAATGACGCTCGGCGGAGGCGTGGAAGCGTGCCTGCCGGCCGACAAGATCATTTTCTCGGCGGAGACGTACTTCGGTCTCGTCGAGACGGGGGTCGGCCTCATTCCGGCGGGCGGAGGCTGCAAGGAGATGGCGCTGCGCTCCAGCCGGATGGCGGGCAGCACGGACGCCGACCTGCAGGCGTTCGTGAACAGCTATTTCGAGACGATCGCGATGGCGAAGGTCTCGACAAGCGGCCATGACACGAAGCGGATCGGGTATATGGGACCGCGCGATTCGGTCATCATCAATCAAGACCGCCGCGTCTATGAGGCGAAGATGGCGGTGCTGGAAATGGATCGCGCCGGATACGAGCCGATGGAAGAGGAGCGCATCCGCGTCGTCGGCGAACCGGGCAAGGCGGTGATGCAGCTTGGCGCCTATACGATGCAGTTGGGCAACTACATCTCGGATCATGATCGGCTGATCGCCAACAAGCTGGCCCATGTGCTGGCGGGGGGCAACGTGCCGGCGAACAGCCTGGTCAGCGAGCAGTACATGCTCGATCTGGAGCGCGAAGCCTTCCTGAGCCTGTGCGGCGAGCCGAAGACGCAGGCGCGCATGCAGCATATGCTCGCCAAAGGCAAGCCGCTGCGCAATTAATGTTATCCTTCCACACTATGAAATGAGGGGAGATCGCAATGAAAGAGGCAGTCATTGTATCGATGGCGCGCACGCCGGTAGGCAGAGCCAAAAAGGGGAGCCTCGCGCAGACGCGGGCCGAGGACCTGGGCCGCATCGTATTGGAGGAGGCTGTCCGGCGCGCAGCGGGCTTGAACAAGTCGGACGTCGAGGACGTCATCCTCGGCTGCGCCATGCCGGAAGGCGAGCAAGGATTGAATATGGCGCGCATCATCTCGCTGTATGCCGGTTATCCGGATACGGTGCCGGCCGTGACGATTAACCGGTTCTGCGCCTCGGGGCTGCAGTCGATCGCGTTCGCGGCGGAGCGAATTATGGCAGGGGGCGCGGAGACGATCATCGCTGGCGGCGTGGAGAGCATGAGCGCGGTGCCGATGACCGGGTTCAAGCTGGCTCCGCACCCGAAGATGGTGTCCGATATGCCGGAGGTCTACATGGGCATGGGATATACGGCGGAAAATGTGGCGAAGCGCTTCGGCATCAGCCGCGAAGAGCAGGATCGCTTTGCGGCGGACAGCCATCGCAAGGCGGCGGCCGCCATCGCCGCAGGGAAATTCCGCGACGAGATCGTGCCTGTCGCCACGATGCAGAAATGGATCGACAGCGACGGGCGGCCGTGGGAGAAGGAGCTCTCGTTCGACATGGACGAATGCGTCCGCCCGGATACGACGGAGGACGTGCTCGCCAAGCTGAAGCCCGCCTTCGCTCTCGGAGGCAGCGTCACGGCCGGCAACAGCTCGCCGATGAACGACGGGGCGGCGGCCTGCGTGTTGATGAGCGCCGAGCGCGCGCAGGATCTCGGGCTGAAGCCGCTCGCGGCGTTCCGCAGCTTCGCCCTTGCCGGCGTGGCGCCCGACATTATGGGCGTCGGGCCTGTCGAAGCGATTCCGAAGGCGCTGCGCAAGGCCGGCATTACGCTGGATCAGGTCGATCTGATCGAGCTGAATGAAGCGTTCGCCTCGCAGTGCTTGCAGATAATCCGCCAACTGGAGCTGGATGAGAGCAAGGTCAATGTGAACGGCGGCGCGATTGCGCTCGGCCATCCGCTCGGCTGCACGGGCTCGAAGCTGACGGCGACGCTGGTCCATGAGCTTCGCCGCCGGGGCGGCGGCTACGGCGTCGTCTCGATGTGCATCGGCGGCGGGATGGGGGCCGCCGGGGTGTTCGAAGTATTTGCTTAATCACACTTTAAAACGAAAGGAAGATAACGATGACTGTGTTGGATCAGAAAGTCAAAGGCGGCAGCTTTGTCATTGATGATATCGCGCCGGATGCGATCGTGACGCCGGAGGATTTCACCGAAGAGCAGCGCATGATGATGGATACGACTCGCGATTATGTGGAAGGAGAGGTGCTGCCGAACGATGAAGCGATCGAGAAGCTGAACTACGATCTGACGGTGAAGCTGATGCGCAAGGCCGGCGAGCTCGGCTTGCTCGGCGCCGACATTCCGGAAGAATACGGCGGCCTGGGGCTCGACAAGGTCAGCTCCACGCTGATCGGCGAGACGCTGACGAAGGCGTCGGCCTTCGCGCTCTCCATCGGCGCGCATGTCGGCATCGGCACGCTGCCGATCGTGTTCTTCGGCACGCCGGAGCAGAAGAGCAAATATTTGCCTGACCTCGCGACAGGGGCCAAAATCGCCGCTTATTGCCTCACCGAACCGTCATCCGGCTCGGATGCGCTGAGCGCCAAGACGACGGCGAAGCTGTCGGAGGACGGCAGCCACTATGTGCTCAATGGCTCCAAAATTTTCATCACGAACGCAGGCTTCGCCGATATCTTCATCGTGTATGCGAAGGTGGACGGCAAGGACTTCACCGCCTTTATCGTGGAAAAAGGCATGGAGGGCTTTACGATCGGACCGGAAGAGAAGAAGATGGGGATCAAAGGCTCTTCCACCTGCCCGCTCTTTTTCGAGGATGTCAAGGTTCCGGTGGAGAACGTGCTCGGCGAGATCGGCCGCGGCCACGTCATTGCCTTCAATATTTTGAATATCGGCCGCTTCAAGCTGGGCGCGGGTTGTCTCGGCGCATCGAAGGAGGCGATCGAGCTGAGCGTGAAATACGCGAACGAGCGCAAGCAGTTCGGCAAGGCGCTTACTTCCTTCCCGCTTATCGGCCAGAAGCTGGCGGATATGAACATTGCCACCTATGTGACCGAATCGATGGTGTACCGGACGTCCGGCCTGGTGGATTCTGCGCTCAAGGATATCGATTATAGACAGCCGGATTCGGGCCAACTGATGGCCAAGGCGATTGCCGAGTATGCGCTGGAATGCTCGATTAACAAAGTATTCGCCTCCGAGGCGCTTGATTTCGTCGCGGACGAAGGCGTGCAGATCCACGGCGGCTACGGCTTCACGCAAGAATACAAAATCGAGCGCATTTACCGCGACTCGCGCATCAACCGCATTTTTGAAGGAACGAACGAGATCAATCGCCTGCTTATTCCGGGCATGCTGCTCAAAAAGGCGGCCAAAGGCGAGCTTCCGCTGATGCAAAAGGCGCAAGCGCTGCAGGCCGAGCTGATGTCGATCGTCACCATGCCGGATTCGGGCGAAGCGTTGGCCCTGGAAGGACATCTGGTCTCGATGTCGAAAAAGGTATTTCTCATGGCCGGCGGTCTGGCGGCGCAAAAATACGGCACGTCGCTTGAGCAGCAGCAGGAAATCTTGAGCAACCTCGCCGATCTGATGATCCTCGTCTATGCGATGGAGAGCGCCCTGCTGCGCACGCGCAAGCTGATGGCGAAGAGCGGCGAGGAGAAGGCGAAGCTCGCCATGCAGATGACGTCCGTCTATGTGCACGAGACGCTCGCCGATATCGAGCGCATCGCCAAGAGCACGCTGGCGGCGATGGAATCCGGCGACATGCTGCGCACCCAGCTCTCGATTCTGAAAAAACTGACGAAAAGCTCGCCGATCGACGCGATCAGCATCAAGCGCGATATCGCGGCACGTGTCATTCAAGCGGAAAAATACGCGGTCTCGTAATACGCGGGGGAATTCTCCGCGAGGAAGGGATGGTTAGGTATGCCATTGGAGAAGCCATGGCTCCGTCATTACCCGCAGGAAATTGACCCGACGTATCAGTACCCGCGACATAACGTCGCTCAATTTTTAATCGATGCGGCGCGGGATTGTCCCAATCGTCCCGCGCTCGAATTCATGGGTAAGCAGCTGCGGTACGAACGGCTGCTGGAGGAGAGCTGCCGCTTCGCCAATGCGCTTGCGCGCCTTGGCGTCGGCCGCGGGGAGCGGGTGGCGATTATGCTGCCCAACTGCCCGCAGACCGTCATCGCCTATTACGGCACGCTGATGGCCGGCTGCATTGCCGTTCTCACCAATCCGCTCTACAAGGAGCGCGAGGTGGAGCTGCAGCTGGCCGATTCCGGCGCCGCGGCGATCGTGACGCTTGACGCCCTTTATCCGCGGGTGCGTGCCGTAATGGCGCGTACCCGGCTGCGTCATGTTCTCGTGACGTCGATTAAGGATTACTTGCCGTTTCCGAAAAACATGCTCTACCCGATCAAAGCGAAACGGAGCGGCCATGCGGTGGAAGTGGAGTATGGGGAGCAGGTCCATGCCTTCGCTTCGCTGCTGAAAAGCGTTCCGCCCTGGTTCACCTGCGTCGAGGTCGACCCGGAGCAAGATCTGGCGCTGCTGCAGTACACCGGGGGAACGACGAGCACGCCCAAGGGCGTGATGCTGACTCACGGCAACCTGGTGGCCAATACGATGCAATCGCGCGCCTGGTTCTATAAGGTGAAGCAGGGGGAAGAAATTTTTTTGGGAGCGCTTCCTTTTTTCCATGTGTTCGGCATGACCGTATTGATGAATCTATGCACGCTCTGCCGGGGAATGAACGTGCTCGTGCCGAAGTTCGAGCCTGCCGAGGTGCTCCGCATCATCCACCGGCTGCGCCCGACGGTGTTCCCGGGAGCGCCGACCATGTACATTGGGCTCATCAATCATCCCGATCTGCACAAATATGATCTGTCTTCCATCCGCACGTGCCTCAGCGGCGCCTCGTCGCTGCCGGTTGAAGTGCAGGAGCGATTCGAGGAGCTGACCGGCTGCGTGCTTATCGAAGGCTATGGCCTGACCGAAGCGTCGCCGATTACGCATGCGAATCTGTTGTGGGGCAAGCGCAAGCACGGCTCCATCGGGATTCCGTTCCCGGACACGGAGGCGAAGATCGTGGATGCGGAGACGGGAGAAGAGGTGGCCGAAGGCGAGGTCGGGGAACTGATCGTCCGCGGTCCGCAAGTGATGAAGGGGTACTGGAACAGGCCGGAAGAGACGATGAAGCAGCTTCGGGACGGCTGGCTGTTCACCGGCGACTTGGCGCGGCAGGACGAGGACGGATTTTTCTCCATTGTCGATCGGAAAAAAGATCTGATCATCGCCGGGGGCTTCAACATTTATCCGCGCGAGGTGGAGGAAGTGCTGTTCGAGCATCCGAGCGTGCAGGAAGCTGTAGTAGTCGGCATGCCCGATGCGTACCGCGGGGAGACGGTCAAGGCTTATATCGTGCCGTGCCCCGGAAGCGCGCTGACGGCAGAAGAGCTCAATGTCTGGTGCCGCGAACGGCTCGCTTCCTTCAAGGTGCCGCGCCAATACGAATTCCGCAGCGTGCTGCCGAAGACGATTGCCGGCAAGGTGCTGCGCCGCAAGCTGCTTGAGGAAGAAGAGATGCTGCTGAAACGGTAAATGCCGGCCGGCCGCCGCAGCGGCATTGAAGGAACGGCGGAGGTGAGAGAAGATGAAGCGACAATCGGCAGCTCCCGCGTCCATCGGCGGCGTGCCGCTTGAACAGTTGTTCGAGCAAGCGCGGGGCACCTTCTGGGAATATCTCGGCTGCGAATTGGTTACGGCCGAGCCGGGCAAGGTCGTCCTGAAGCTGGATGCCGGGCGGCATCATCTGAATGCCATCGGCATCGTGCATGGCGGCGTGCTGTCCTCCCTGCTCGACAACGCGATGGGCTTGGCCACGATGCTGGCTCGTCCCGGGGAGAATACGGTGACATCGAATTTGAACGTTCACTTCGTTGCCCCGCTGCATGAGGGCGAGCTGCGCGTCACGGCGGACATTGTGCATCAGACGCGCCGATCGATTACATGCACCGGCCAAGTATTCGGCGCCGATGGAAAGCTTGGCTCGCTTGCGACGGCGACGTTCCGCGTCATTTGACGCCGACGGCGGCCGGCAACAATGATAAGGAGAACGCCCCTGCACAGGTGATGTGTCAGGGGCGTTGTTGCGATCCGGCGAATCTGCGCTTGCAGCGCGTATGCGGTCAAGCGGGCGGCGGATTGCGAGCACCGTTCGATCAGAATGTATTTCGACAATACAAATGCATATCCTATCGGAGGTGTCCATGACGGAATCGATCAGCTTTGCCGCGACTGGCGACAGTCTTATCGCCCTTCCCTTTGGGGCGTATCTGTTTACAGGGGAGCATGAAGGGGCGTCTTGCCGGCTGCATCAGGGAGACGTGGACAGGATTGTCCGCTCCATTCGCGAGGCGGAAGACAGGCGGATTATGTCATCGTGAGCATCCATGCCCATCAGCCGCAAGGCCGGAGCTTCGAGCGCCCGGCCGGCTTCGTTGTCGAATTCGCCAGACTATGCATCGATGAAGGGGCTCATGCCGTCGTTGGCCATGGTCCCCATATCGTCAGGGGCATCAAGGTGTATAAGGATCGACCGATCTTTTACAGTCTGGGCAATTTCATTTTTCAGAACGATTCGTTCCTGCGAGAGCCTGCTGATTTTTTTCAGAAATATGGATTAGGACATCACATCAGCATCGTCCGGCAGATGCTTATGACGCGCGCAGCGAGTATGGCACAACCGGCCTTGCGGCCGATACGGAAGTCTGGCAATCCGTCATCCCTTATTGGAAGATGAGGAACGGCAAGCTGGCGGAATTGACCCTCTATCCGCTTGAGCTTGGCGGCGAGCGGCCAAGGTACCGGAGAGGGTGCCCCCAATTGGCGGCTTCCTGCGAGGTATTGACCAGGATGGCCGTCTTGTCGGAACCGTTTGGCGTAACGATTCAGGTAGATGATGGCGTAGGGAAAGTATCATGGTAGGCTACCTTGGTAGGATAGGCTGCTTGATGGGATGGAACTGATCGGCCTTGTCTATCGGCATGGCATACGCGAACGAGGAGGATGGAACGGGATGGGGCAATCGGGATTGGGCTTGCGCGTCCGCGGGACGCGGTTCATTGACGATGCTGGCCGGCAGGTGGTCGATGCCCCAAGCCCGGTGCTGCAAGCCTTCGAGGCCACGGCGCTCTCCGCGCTGCACCGGAAGGTAGCGGCGGCGATTCGGGAGACGGACCCGAACGGCATGCTGTTCCTGGAGACGAATTATTTCTCCAATCTGGGCACCCGCAGCATGATTGAGCCGGTGATCGGCCTGGACGGCATTCGCGACGAGCAGCAGGTATATGCGCCGCACCCCTATGATCTGGTGACCGATACGGAGCTGGCGCATACGGCGAACGATGCGCGCCTGGAGCTGATCCTGACCCGCCACGAAGAGACGCGGCAGCGGCTGGAGATGCCGATGCCTGTCGGCGAATGGGGCGCGTTCTACGGCTCGCGCGACACGGGGCATGTATCGCTTCACATCAAGCGCCTGCTGGAGAAGCTGCTCTGCAGCGCGCCTATTGGGATTACACGCCGGATATGGACCGCAGCCCGTCCTTCCTCGGCGTGCGGCGCGGCTATCCGATGGCGGTCGCCGGCACAACTGAAGCAGTACCGCTACGAGCATGCGCTCGGCTCCTTCAGCATGCGCTGGGAGGAAGCGGGCGAGAGCGCGGCGCCGACGATCGTCTATTTGCCGGATATATGCCATGTCGCGCCCGGGACCGTGACGCTGCAGCCGGAGGGCGAACGCTATACGGTCCAGCCCATCGAAGGCTCGCCTGCCGGATATATGATCATCCCGCCGGTTCAGCGCGGGAACCGCAGCTTGAGCGTTGCGGGCAAGCAGCCGGAAGGATGAGTTTTGACAGCGACAGGGGGTGTGTGATAGAGTGCTAGATATATTTACCATCATCATGATTGGAGAAGGAGTTATTTTTCAATGAAACGATCGATTCACCTCTAACACATTGCTTCCGCAGACCGGGCCCGGGCTCCTCCTGCTATCCGGCAAGATATTCCGGATAGGTTGTTAACACATTTGAGGAGGAGACAAGTATGAGTAAACCGGAAATGAACGTCGCCTTGGTGTGCGGCCCGGATTGCGATATGGACACGCAAGCGATCCGTGCGGCTTTGGAATATTTCGGAGCACGGGTATTTACGTATTGGATTGGAAGACCGAGTGATTTCAATGCGGTGCTGTCGGGAGAGGATCTGTACCCTGGCATGGACCTGATTATCCTCAACTTCCATGGCGATGAAGGACACTTCTGCATGCCGGAATTGGGAGAGGACGTCTATGAGGAGGACGAGCCGCGCGGGGATTACGGCCCGGAGGAGATTCGGCGGTATGCGAAGCTGGCTCATCACATCGTCATCGGCAACGGGTGCTCCCTGGGCGATCCGGCATTGGCGCAAGCCTTCCTGGACGCGGGATGCAAGATGTATATCGGACCGGACGACTACCCGGAAGGCACCTCGGCGCTTATGTTCGTACTGCGTCTCGGCTACGAGATGATTCAGAACAAGAAGAGCGTGCGGGAAGCCGTCGAGGCGGCCCGCGCGATGGATGAGGAGAACCTGTCGATGTACCGAATCTACACGGCTTAATGGATCCAATAGGTGAGAAAGAGGAGTCTTGGCGGTATCCGCCAAGGCTCTTTTTAATGGGCGCGCGCCTAGCCAAGCTAGGCACAACTAGCCGGTGTGAGTCCGGTCGAGGTAAGAGCCAAGTCGCCTCGTAGCTGACAGGCAACTGGTGGAGAGACCCTAAGGTTGAAGCCCTGTGACAAAGTAACTCTCAAGAGAGTGCGAGCAAATCAGCAGGCCGTAACATGAAGTGTGCCGCATCGTCAAAAAGAACCTGCAAAGGACAAGAGAGAGCCGAGCCTCGGAACATTGGGCGAAGGCCATGGAACGCGTGAAGCTCTTGGAAACGCAGCGCGGAAGAACTCTCCGGTGTATGGGGAACGGCATGTTGAGAAAGTTGTGTCTGGAACTGGGGAAACCCTACCTCGCACGGCAACGCCGTAAAGAGCGACCCTATAAGCCCGAAAGGTGAAGTGGCGAGCTGCGAGAAGGGTGGCGGAGGGGGTTGTAGTACCCGTGAAGCAAGGACAACACAACCTTGTGGAGGAAAGAGCCCCTGCTTTGTTCACGTACTGGAGGAGGTAAGAGTCAGTGAATGCCCAAAAGGCTAACTACGCCAAAGTAAAAGCTCAACAACTCCAAAACGTACTATATCTAGCGGCCAAGGAAAATCCGAGGCGGCGATTTCATGCGCTGTACGACAAGGTACACCGCGGCGACATTCTTTGGGAAGCATGGAAACGGGTCAAGGCGAAGGGCGGAAGCGGTGGAGTAGATGGCATAACCATCGACCACATCGTCAAAGAGTTCGGGGAAGAGCGATTTGTCGATGAAATCCAAGGTAAGCTGAGGAACGGAAAATACCATCCACAGCCTGCAAGACGGAAAGAGATACCCAAACCGGACGGCAAGATGCGCCCGCTTGGTATCCCTGTCATCCGAGATAGGGTCGTTCAAATGGCGACCAAGATGGTTATAGAACCGGTCTTCGAAGCGGATTTCAAGGATTGCTCCTACGGATTCCGGCCCAAGCGAAGCCAGCATGATGCAATCCGGCATATCCGCCGAGCAGTAAAGAAAGGCGTATACTGGGTCGTCGACATCGATATCACCGGATATTTTGACAATATCCCGCACGAGAAACTGATGCGACTGGTGGAACAGAGAATTAGTGATCGACGAGTGTTACAACTCATCCGCAAGTGGCTCAAGGCAGGATTCGTGAAAGATGATCAGTTTCATGAAACCGACCTCGGGAGCCCGCAAGGCGGAGTCATAAGTCCGCTCTTGGCAAATATCTACTTGAACTATCTGGATACCATCTGGGAGAAGAAGTTTGCGGAAGCAGGAACACTGGTGCGTTATGCCGATGATCTGGTCATCCTGTGCAAAACCAAAGAACAAGCTCTGAGGGCGATTGATGTCCTCAAAGCGGTATTTGGAAAGCTGGAACTTGAAATGAACAAGACGAAGTCCAAACTTGTTAACCTCTGGGGAGACAAAGAAGGCTTCGACTTTCTGGGGATGCATCACCGGAAAATACCGAGGATGATGAAAAGGAACAAGGAAGTTCATGTTCTTCGCAGTTACCCGTCAAAGAAGGCGATGAAGAACATGAAGCAAAAGGTAAAGGAAGCAACAGAACCGCGCAATCGTCTATTCTGGACGATGAACCGGATGGTAGATGAACTCAACCCGAAGATACAGGGATGGAGGAACTACTATGGTATAGACTCCTTTGCTGACCAGTACCTGAACAAAATCGATTGGTACATCCGTAAGCGTCTCACCCTGTTCTGGAACAAGAAACGTAGCCGTCGTAACAAACACAGCAATTCCCGGCAAGCAGCCATTGCTGCACAACTTGCGGGATTAAAGAAACTCGCCAGCTAAGGGAAGTACCGTAATGCCGGAGGAAGAAGAGCATCGGAAAGCCGTATGAGGGAAAACCTCACGTACGGTTTGATGAAGGGGGAACTGAAAAAGTAAAGAAGAGGGTTTTCGCCCTCCAATGAAATTTCAGTTCTCTACTCTACGTTCATTCAAGCGTGCGGCAGCTCCCCGTCTACGACCTGGGGAAGCGAGGCAATGCCGGCCGTATTCAAAAAGTTCCAAGGCTTGTTAAAGTGAGGCTGGAAGAAGAAGTCGACGAAAGCCAGCTCGTCGATCGTCATCCCGTTTTGGATGCATACCGACAAGGTGTTCACTGCTTGGGTCAGATCGACTTTGGACATGATTTGCGCACCCAGCAGACGGCGGCTTTCTTGTTCATACACAACCTTCAAGGTTACCGTCTCTGCCGTAGGCATAAATTCCGGCCGGTAGGCGTCGGTTACCGTAACCGCTTCGCCATTGATCTTTTCGTCGGCGCATGCGACTTCGGTAAGTCCCGTGGAAGCCAGGTTGAGATCGTATATTTTGAGGCCCGACGTGCCCTGCGTGCCCAAATATTTTGTCGTTGGCCCCATCAGATTGCGGGCCGCCAGCATTCCCATCCGCACCGCATTGGTGGCCAGCGGAATGTAAGCCGCCTTGCCGGTCGGATTGTAATGCACGGCACAGCTGTCGCCGGCGGCGAATACGTCCTGCTTGCTGGTTTGTATATATGGATCGACGATGATCGCGCCATTCGCCAGCATATCCACCTGACCTATAAGCAGTTCGGTCTTCGGGCGGAATCCGATACAAAGAATGACCATATCCGTTTCGATTTCGCCCTTGTCGGTGATGACGAGGTTGACAAAGCCGTCCTTGCCTTCAAAAGCTTTCACGGTCTGCCCAAGCGCAAGCTCGATGCCTTTGCCGCGGAACGCTTCCTCGATCTGGCCGCTGAATTCGGTATCCAGATACCGGTTCAAAATCCGATCTGCGCTGTCAATCAACGTCACCTGCTTGCCGCTTTGCTGGAACGCCTCCACAAGCTCTACGCCGATATATCCCGCACCGACCACCGTGATATGGTTCACCTGTTTTGCCTTTTCGATGATGGTGTTGGCATGTTCGTAGTTTTTGCACAGTAAAATGTTGCCAAGCTCCATGCCTGGAAGCTGTGGAATGAGCGGCCAGGATCCCGTCGTGACAATCAGCTTATCGAAACCATCTGTGAATTCCTCTCCGGTGAGCAGGTTGCGCACCTCAATGGTTTTCGCATCCGTATCGACCGAGAGGACCTCATGGCGCATGCGGGTGACGACGCCCAAATCCGCCAGCTGCTGCGGGGAGGAGTAAAATAGCCCTTCCGGCTCCTTCACGACGCCGCCCACATACAAAGCGATACCGCAAGATAAAAACGAAATGTTATCGTTGCGTTCGTACACGGTAATCCGGGCATCGGGGTAAAGCTTGGCGGCATTGACCACCGCTGCGGTTCCGGCATGAGTACATCCAATCACTGCAATATTCATCGTAAGTCCTCCTTGAGTATAAAATCTAAATAAACCAAATGGTTGAATCCTATTGTGATTTATTTCACACTCACAGTTTACTGTGATTTTTTTTCACAAATCAATAGTCCGAATTGTTCAAATTTTCACAATGCGTAAGTAAAGTATAGCTTCGAAGTGACGAGTTTGGGGATGGTCTTGAGGCAGTCAGTGGAAGGGTCGATACTTTCTGAAGTAAGGCTTAAGGTAAGGGCATGAATGCCTAATTTGTAGTTCAGTTCAATCAAAACGATATATTGTAAAAAAAGCAACACTTTTTCCCATCAACAGCCGTTATAAGAAGTAGGGCCTTTCACGATCCTATGAACCTTCTCGGATAGAAACATAGTCTAATCATTAGGTATCGGAAAAAGGCCTCGAAATGTGCAATCAGGCAGTTGAAAGGAGAAACTTATGAAGTCCGTATTTGAATCAGGAAAAGGCCGCTTCGGGTTTGGTTTGTCCGTTGTTTTTGCGATACTTATCCTTACATTATCGTGGCCGGCAAGCATGCAAGCCAAGAGCAATGCCGCGGCCGCTTCCTTTAAATTGAAGGCTGCGTCCAAATCATTTATTCTCGTCATCGGGAAAGAAACCGATCTTCCCAAGGTGAACGCCATATATAAGGACGGCAGAATCGAGGGCGTGACTGGATCCGTCACATGGCAGCCCAGTTCGGATGTGTTGACGATCAGCGGAGGCAAGGTGAGCGGCAGATATGGCGCCTCGGCGAAGCTGAAAGGCACATACGGCAATCAGACGGTTACCGTTCCCGTTCGTATACAAGAGGATTTCGTGAAATATGAAGCGGAGCCGTCTTCCGTCACAATAAGCGCGGGTTCCTCTAAGCCGATTAAAGTAACGGGTTATTACTCCAACGGGAAAAAAGTATCGATCGCAACGAAAATCCAATGGAAATCCGGAAACGATCAAGTTGCGCGGGTTAGCCGCGGAACGATAAAGGGAGTGGCGGAAGGCAGTACGACCGTTACGGGCATTTTCGGCCAGCAAAAGTTCGAAGTTCCCGTGCAGGTTACGCCGAAGATTAAAAAACTAACCGTAACGCCTGCGAAGCTGGTGCTGACTCCCGGTAAAGCGGCCACTTTTTCCGTTCAGGCGGTTTACGAAGGCGGGCGCACGGTGGATGTCTCCTCACAGGTGACGGCGAAAGTGGCCGGGAAAGGCATTCAAGCAAGCAACGGCACAGTTACGGCGGTGGGCCAGCCGCAGGGGCGTGCCAGCGTAAAACTGTATTATGGAGGAAAAGGAGTGTCGCTTCCAGTCGTCTTCCAGGAAAGCTTGGCTAGCATTGAGGTGCAGCCTGCGTCCCTCGTGATTGGAGCGGGATCCTCCAAACCCATCAAAGTGATCGGCACCTATTCCAACGGTAAAAAGGTGTCGCTTGCAAACAAAGTGGCATGGACATCCGAAAACGCGCAAATCGCCAAAGCAGCAGGCGCCAGCGTAAAGGGGCTGAAGGAAGGCACGACCAAAATCGTCGGCGTTTACGGTGATCGCACATTTGAAATCCCGGTTCAGGTCACACCTAAGCTGCAGAAGCTGACGGTTACGGCATCGAACCCGAAGCTTGCTCCATATCAAACGACGACTTACCGGGTACAGGCTATATCCAGCAGCGGAAACAGCACGGATGTAACGTCGCTCGCCCAGTCCAAGTCGAATGGCCAAGGCACGATTACCGCAGTGAGCAAAGGCAAGGCCGTCATTACCTTTACCTATGGGGGCAAAAAAGTATCCCTGCGCATAACGGTAGAGTAGCATGATTACCCCTCCATTTCTTTAACCGTTTGAATATGATGTGAAGTCTGAGGGCTGTTTCATAGTAGTTCATCTGCTTATGAACAGTCCTTTTTGTGATCCATCAATCCCCGTGCCTACATGTGCTTGATCTGTCAAAAGCACTCCTCTCTCAAATATTCACCAGTAACATTTGTCGTTTTCTTCCTCTGTTTTTAATTATACCCATCCATAAAACTATGTAAGTCGTTTGATTTTCATAGTTTCACGAACCGAAGAGACAACCCCCGAATATAGTAATCTCAGAAAGGCAAGAGGAGGTGATACCATGGCGTTATTTCAAATCGCTTCTATTTTGGGAATTGACCTCGCGGAGGCGCAGGAGGTTCTGGAAGGAATCCTGAACGGCGTCGTTCCTCCAGCGCTTGAGCCTGTCAAAGATTTGATTTTATTCCTTGTAAGCGCAGGCTTGAGCAACATTGCCGTTGTATTGTAAGGCACTCACGAGTTCTGCACAACGAAGCGCACCCGTTATCGGGTGTGCCTCTTTCAACCGCATCGACCTATTACTAGGTTGATCACTTCGGTGTACTTGAATCTAGCACGCATGTACGTTTTTCTACATATGATGTACTTGATTAGAACCATGGTAGAGGAAGGGAGCGGGTTATGTTGCGAATATTCTGGAAGAAGATTTGGCATGATGAAAAGAAGCTGATCCGGGCCGCGGCAATCTGGTTCTTCGCAGGCATTGCGCTCAGTCTATTCATTGGGAACCAGATTCATTTGGATAAATCCAATCTGATAACCGGGTTCGATTACGAATGGTACCAGATTGCGGCGAACAATATCGGTGCAGGGCTTCTCATTGCAGCCAGCGGGATTCTATTATCCGTTCCTGCCGTTCTGCTCACTCTCTTCAACGGGTTTATGCTAGGTTATCTCGTTATGTTGTCTGCCTCCCATTACTCTGCGGCGGCAATTATCGCGGCGTTGGCGCCCCATGGCATCTTTGAGCTTCCGGCCATCCTATTGGCCTGTACCATAGGCTTGAAGCCCTTTAGCTGGGTCCTTCGATACGTACGCACCAAGCAATCGGTTGATTGGAAGAAGGAATCGCGTACCATCGCGGCGCTGCTTGGCTTAATGGTCGCATTGTTTACGGTTGCGAGCTTGATCGAGACGTATGTCTCACCCGTCACTATGAGCTGGTTGCAATAATTCGGAGTTAATGTCTAGCTGATAATGCCAATGGGGGAACCAGCATTATGCTTCTTATTCCGCAGTGCCGTTAAGCTTGCTAGCGTACTACGCGAGCTTGACACGGGGCAATGATAAGACGCGTATTTTGGCGAAGTGTGGGACAGTGGAGTTATCTACGAATTTTATTTCAGGCTTTTTGTAGATTTAAAATAAAGTCGCGACGTTTATCAAAAAGTTGTGAAGCTTTACCCTTTTGGATATGATTATCTAAAGGGGTGTTTTTATGTCGAAAAGAATAAGAACATCTGAAATTGAAAGATCGATTGAGGAATAGTTGAGTGACAATAAGTTATTCCGTTAAAGGGCCAAATTGTTGAGTAGACATCCTGATTAGAGATTGTTTGTGAAAAGGAAGTGCAAAACTATGGATTTCGAAACAGTTATGCAGGAGCTTGAAGCCCTCGGTAAGGAACGAATTAAAAAAATGTACATTTCCAATGGTGCGCACGAGCCGCTTTTTGGTGTAGCTACAGGCGCTATGAAACCAATCGCAAAGAAAATAAAAATAAATCAATGTTTAGCTGAAGAGCTTTATTCCACAGGTAACTACGATGCAATGTACTTTGCAGGCATTATTGCAAACCCCCAAGCTATGAGTGAGTCTGATTTTAATCGTTGGATGGATGGGGCGTATTTTTATATGCTGTCCGATTTTGTGGTGGCAGTAACTTTATCAGAGTCAGATTTTGCACAAGACGTTGCTGATAAATGGATTGCAAGCGGTGACGAGCTGAGAATGTCAGCGGGCTGGAGCTGCTACTGCTGGCTTTTAGGGAATCGCCTAGATAATGAATTTTCCGAAAGCAAGATTTCCAATATGCTTGAAATTGTGAGAAATACGATTCATGATTCGCCAGAACGAACGAAATCCGCTATGAATAATTTTCTATACACCGTGGGGATTTCATATTTGCCGCTACATGAAAAGGCAGTCGAGACCGCAAAGGAAGTAGGTACAGTTGAAGTCAAACGGGACAAGAAAAAAAGCAGTTTCCTAAATGCTTACGAAAGTATTCATAAAGAAATTGATAGAGGGAGGCTTGGTTTCAAACGCAAATATGTAAGATGTTAAAAATTAGCTTAGTATCGGGGTGTTTATCCAAGAAGGATTGACACTCTGGGGAGGCCAATAGTGGTGAGGAAATTGATTCTTAAATCAAGGAAGGGCAGTCTTTTACGACTGTCCTTTTTTTCAGTTTCTCAGCCAAATCCGTTTTGGTTTTATATAACATTAGAAGAAAAGCTAGCCTTTTTCTAATAATAAGATCAGGGAAAGCCGATAAAATGAGAGTACTAAAAATATAGGTCCTAAGGAGTGTATCGTTACAGATTTACTTATACTCAATCACTACTTATTACCCAAAAAGATTCCTGGGGGAATCCAGAAGGGGCTGGCTACTCTTGTTTTGAGCACTAAAGAAAAATAAAAGTGGAGGTTTCAAATGATTGTTAGAAGTATTACCCGAAAAGTTTTGATGATCGTTCTAATAATGAATTTGATGTTTGTCTCAATCGGAGTTGCGTTCGGTGAAATGAATTAATTCCTAAGCCGTCAAGAAGCGGCAGTTATTGTAGCAAAACTATTGAATATACCTAACGAGGAAAAGGGAATAAATGTATTTAAGGATGCTTCATCAATAGCATTTTGGAGTAAAGGTGCAATAGGTGCGGCAGCTTCTCAAAAAATTATTATAGGTTATTCAGATCATAATTTTAAACCCGAGCAGAGGCCGTTGTGATGCTGGATAAAGCGAAAAACTCAACTCTAGAGTTGCCAACAAACAATGACGGCAAGACTCCTGCACCAGATACAAAGCCAGAATCTACCTCTAAAAGTGAACCTAGTAAACCCGAGTCTAAAACTAAAACTGAAGTAGTATATATATCTGAATCACAGCCAGAATCAAAACCGGAAACTAAACCGGAATCAAAACCAGAGCCGGAACCAGTTCCAGAACCAACGTTACCAACTGTTACCGGTGTGACATATACGACTAACGTAGAAAATTTATCGTCTATGGGTATCGCCCAAGTTGCAACGCTATCGATAACGAATGATGCAACAGCAGCGGGAGAACTTCGTGCAACGTTCACAGATGGAATGACACCAGCGACTGTAAATGTTAGATTGACTGGTACGGAAACAGCAGCTGATGTAGCAGCAGAAATTGCTATGAGATTTGGTTCCTCTATTAAGGGGTGGAATGTAACTTCAAGCGGTACAAATGTACTTTTTACAGCTGATACCCCTGCAGCGAATAATGCGAATGTGATAGCTACAGTAGAGGATATCGGAACAGGTGTGGGTACGTTACGTAGTACGATTACTACCTTAGGCGTTGAGGGAAGCGCAGGCACTGCGCAAGTCGCAACATTATCGATTTCTAATGGTGCAAGAGCGAAGGCTTCCTTCTATGCGGAATTCACAGACGGCACAAGGCCTGTTCGCGTACAAATCTACTTAGAAGGAATAGAAACCGCTGAGGAGGTAGCTGCGAAAATTGCTTCTGCATTTGGCAGTTCTATTCCGGGTTGGAATGTTGCGGCAACCGGCTCTGATGTCGAATTCATAGCGCAAACACCTGCCGACAATAATGAAAATGTTTCAATAATTATCTTTGTAGCGTCGGGAGTAGGCGCACCGACAAGCACAATCACTACTCCTGGTGACTTAAACACAAACACGGCACAGGTTGTATCATTGAAGCTTCCCGGGTCTTCAACAAATGCGGGACCTATTAACGTTAAATTTACAGACGGTGTGACATCTGTAACTGTAAACATTATGACATCGGATAAACCTGGAGAAGGGGGAATGCTGGCGGATACAGTTGCTGCAGCATTCGGGTGTTCGATTGCCGGATGGGATGTAGCAGCAGACGGTTCGAATGTACAATTTACAGCCCAAGCACCAGCAGCGAATAATGAGAAAGTTGCCGTAAAGGTAGAAGAACTGTTAACAGGAGTAGGAACGTCGAGTAGCACGATTACCACAGCTGGGGTTCCAGCGACTGAAGGGGGCACGAAAGTTGCAACATTAACGATTACGAATGGCGCCAAAGTAGCAGGAAAACTTCATGTAACGTTTACGGATGGATCGGCACCTATCTCTGTAAATGTGACACTAACGGAACTACGGTCTCTTCTTATATCCGCATATATTACAAACGATCTTCCAGCTATTCCGATTCATGACATCTTACACATATATAGAATTTAGAGCAAAACAGGAAAATCAACCAATATTTTATCGGTCTGACTCGGTTTACAATTCTGCTGAAAAGTTTTATAATAAAGAAGTAATGAGTTACGAAGACTATCACTTCGTGGTGCCGCTCACCATAATAGCTTCGTTCAATCGGGATGCAGAGATCCCCCTTGGACCCAGTATCGATTATGGGTTCTTAGCTCAGTTGGTAGAGCAGTTGACTCTTAATCATCAGGTCGAGGGTTCGAGCCCCTCAGAACCCACTAGTTATGTAAGCAAAACGGCAGAGATGCCGTTTTTTTGATCTTCTCTTTAGAATCTGGTTATACAGTCTGTTCATTATTTCGGTCCCGATGGATTGCATCGGGGCTTTTCTGTGTTTTTACACGTTTAGTAACTAAGGCGCGTTGTCCAAGGATTGGCGGCTACCGGACTAACAATCCGATATGCCCCGCTCCCTTTTTAAGGGCGTCCTTTTTTCGGCAGCCTAATCTCGACCGAGGTGCCTTGCGAAGGCTCACTCTCGACCGTAATGGTGCCGTCATGGGCTTGAGTCAGCTTATCTTGTCGCGTTTAGTCATTGAGGAATACAAGAGCAGCATGATTCAAATGTTGTTTACCTATCCGCTGCCACGGAAAAAAATCATGCAAGCCAAGCTATCCCACGGTTCGTCTCGATAAAATGGCGGCAACCATTCCAGCAACGTTGATGAATGCATTTATGACAGCTGGAATCAGCCTGATTCCTTTATCTATTGGCATCAGAAAAAAATCGACTGCTATACCCATTTGAAATGAATGGAGGGATAAACATTGAAAAAAACGATATTTGCTTCGCTTATCTTGATTACGGTTGGCGGGTTAGCTGTTGGCTGCCAAGGAGCGGGGGGACAGAGGATATTGAGTTCAAAAAACGGAATCCACACAAATCACCATTGCTTGTGAAGGGAAGCAGCAAGACAAGAAGAGCGACCCTGTGACCATTCGCCTGACGGGAATAAAATTGTGGTTACCCAGGAAGATCAGGGGGGATGGAAGGATTCACTTTTGGCAAGAAAGGCATTATCTATATACAGCAAATGAAGGCACCATTGGGGATGCCGCCAATAAATTGGAGCTCATCACCAGCAATGGAACGATAACCGTAAATTAGATGCGCTTTTTTGCGGGCCGCATGCCGGCAGAGCAAAGCCTGGGAGCAGACCCGGCTCGCATGAATGGATATGCGCGTATGGGAGATATGATTTAGAGGCATGCTACAGGAAAAGAATCGGGACAAGGGGTAAATTATGGAACAGCGGCATGCATTAGATCAGGTGGAGGTCTTGGCATTAAAAAAGAAGGCGGCGTGGGACTCCGGCAAGTTTCAGTATCTGCTTCGTTCCATCCTGGCAAGTATGTTTATCGGGTTCGGCATTGTCGTTGCGTTTAAGACGGGCAACCTGTTCGACGAAGGCGCTTCGCCGTTCGCCTATACGGCGGCTGCTGTGACATTCGGCGCGGCTATCGTTTTGATCGGCTACGCGGGCGGCGATTTGTTCACGGGAAATACCTTTTATTTTACCTTCGCTACGCTGCGCGGATCGACGACTTGGGGGGACGTGCTAAAGATGTGGAGCGCCAGTTATGCGGGCAACTTTATTGGCGCCCTCTTCGCCGCTCTCTTATGGGGCACCGGATTATTCCGCGAACCGAACAGCAACGTATTTTTCTATGATGTCGTTACGCATAAGATGGACGCGCCAACGCTGCAGCTATTTTTCCGGGCCATTCTGTGCAATTGGCTGGTCTGCATGGCGTTCTTCATCCCGATGAGTCTCCAGGGTGACGGGCCGAAGCTGTTTGCGATGATTCTGTTTGTGTATTGCTTTTTTATTTCCGGATTCGAGCACAGCATCGCCAATATGACCTCATTTGCGATCGCCTTGATTATGGAACACCGGCCCGGCATCTCGGTATACGGTGCTCTCCATAATCTGATTCCCGTCACCATCGGCAATATTATCGGGGGAAGCGTCTTTATGGGGCTGGTCTATTTCTATCTGGAAAAGGTGAAAACATAAAATCTTTGGAAGCGGGAAAACACAGAGAGGGGGTCTCTGTGTTTTTTTCGTGGCATAGTGAACGAAATCGGAGAAGTTGACATTAAAACGGATCAGAGTATGATAGAAACAAAGTTTTTTAGTATGAATATACTATTTTGTGTATAGGAATTTTAAATTTAAAGTAAATTGTTGATTTACCAGGCTCCTACATTCCTAACTCAATGGAATAAGCGACTGTGCCGCTTGGAACTAAAAATTATAATATTTTGGTTGAGCGGAGTACATATTGCTGTATAAGTATCCAGAGAGAGATATAGTCAAGGGGGCAGAAGCGGATGAAAACACCAAACAGATTAATCAAATTATACCAATATTTAGTAGATCATGAAGAATGGATAACAACTCAAGAATTAGCGGTGAAGATGGATTGCTCCGCCAAAACAGTCAGGAAGGATCTGGAACTTTTGAAGTCTTTCTTACCAGAGAATGGGTTTATCGTAAGCCAAAGAGGTAAAGGGGTTTACCTGCATCGGCCCGATAATCATTCGAATTTGGCTTTTGAACATGTCATCAAAGAAACCGACAAAATGCAAAATTTGATGTCCTTTTTGATTCAGAATGATTCAGGCTGTTCTTTGGTCGAGGTCAGCCGCGCGCTCTTCTATAGTGTAAGCACAGTCAGCAAATTATTAAAGATGGTAAGGAAAGAGTTGAAAAAATACCATCTTCGACTAGACATGAAGCCGCTTAAAATCAATGGAGAGGAATTTCATTTACGTCAATTTTATTATGATTATTACGTAACTAAAAACTGCACGGGATGGATTCAAAAGCAATCTTTAGATTTCATGTACACTTTTATGAAAAAGATTGAAAATGAAGGCGATTTTACTTTTTCAGATAATACGTATATACAGCTCCCGATCATGTTGTCGGTTTGGCAGAACCGGATGGCCAAAAAAAAATATATCACTGAGTTTGTTTACCCTCACTTGCTTGCGGAATTGGGGGAAACGATTGATTGGCTTCTTCCGCTTGTTGAGAGGTATCTGGCGTCATTGCACATTACGTTCCCCACTCATGAACTGCATTATGGCGCAGCGCTGATCCTTGGCGCGTCCAGAATTGCACCTAATCATTCAAGAAGAACCATTGTCCAACACCAATGGGATACGGTAGCGAATTCGGTACGATATATAGAAGAGCAAACCCAATTGCCGTTTTCGCAGGACCATATCTTAGTGCAGCAAATTCATGAATATTGTCTCTCTGCGAGGGTAAGATGGGTGACTCGGATACATAGCTACGTTAACCTGCACAAAGAAGTCATTAAAAGCAGAGAACCTGTGCTCTATCACACGATTGTGGAAGCTGTTCAACTTTACTCCAAGTATGCGGACTCGATCAGGGAAGATGACATTGCGGATTTTACGATGTACTTCGTAGCCAGCAGGAAAGGTCATCATCTCCAATTAAAAGAAAAAACCATATTATTGTATATGAGTGATCCCGGCGTCATGCGATATGCCATGTTGAAGCTGCTGGATCACTTAAATGGACAAATTAAAATAGTTACAACCAACCAAGCCCAAGAAATCGCCCATCTTGTTGCTCATCAATATGTAGATGTCATTATTACAACGAATAAGCATAACTATGCTCTCCTCACGAATGAGGTGCCTGTCATTCAAGTTAGTCCCTTACTCTCCAATTATGAAATTAATATGATTAAAGATACACTGCACCTATAGCGTGGTCATATCAATGGGATACTGTAAAGTATCCTTATTTTTATTCACTGGATGGATTGCCAATCCCTAAATCCGGTCGATGCATGATCTTGTCTCTTTATTAGAAACAGATTTTCATTTTCTAGGGCGTGTACGCAAACTATCGAAATAGCCAAATATCTGGTAAACTTATCCTATGAGAAGACGATATGAGATACGAGATGACCAATGGGAACGACTCAAAGACCTCTTGCCACCGGAACGGAAACCACAGGGTGGACGTCCGGCAATCGATAACCGAAAAATGTTCAATGCCATGCTTTGGGTGATTCGTTCTGGTGCGCCTTGGCGAGACTTGCCAGAGCATTATGGCTCCTGGAGCAGTGTCTACAGTCGTTTCCGCCGCTGGGAGAAAGCAGGCATCTTTGATCGAATGCTAGACGTTCTGGCTGCCAATCCCGATGACGAAAGTGTTATGCTCGATGCTTCCATCGTTCGTGTTCACCAACACGGCGCGGAGGCAAAAGGGGGCAGCAATTCCAAGCCATCGGACGATCACGCGGAGGATTAACCAGCAAGATTCATGCCGTTGTAGACGGCCTTGGCAATCCGCTACGCTTCGAAGTAACCGCAGGCAACATCAATGATTGTGTAACGGGTTATGAGATCCTGCAAACCCAAGACATACAAGGTAAACATGTTTTGGCGGATCGCGGATACGATACCGATAAAATCATTGCGCTTTTGGAAGAGAAACTGGCCCATTCCGTCATTCCCAGTAAGAAGAATCGCACGATCCAACGTACAACCGACTGGTGGTTGTATAAAGAGCGTCATCTGGTCGAATGCCTGTTCAACAAACTCAAACATAATCGTCGGCTGGCAACTCGGTACGATAAATTGGCCTGTACTTTTGTTGCCTTCTTAAAGCTGGCCTCTTCCATGATCTGGTTGGCTTAAGGTTTGCATACACGCCCTAGTACTTTCCTGCCATTTATTTTGCTTCGCAACGGAAAAAATGAGGAAGTTAGCGGTTGGATGTTGCCCTAAAATAAATTAAGTCTGAATCGGCAGCATGAATAATACAGCAAATGGAAAAACAGACGTTCATAGAGATGGAAGAAATGTAGCGCAGAAAGGGGGGGCTCACGGTTCGGGAATAGGGTCTGAACGTTGTACCGGCAACTCATATAAATAAAGGAGTAGTGGAGAAATGAAGACGAAAAAAGGTATAAAGAACGGCCTCAAGAAAGGTTTCTTATTATTCGCGACGATTCTGTTATTCGTGACGCCTGCAGTGGCAAGCGCGGAAGATGCAGGCACGGAGGAAGCGCCAAGCTCCTCTGCCACTTCTACAGGAAGCATTACGATAACGTCACAAGACGCTGTAACGCCGCCGCTTGAACCAAGTGTGCCGGACGGGGCTACGGGAAATGAAGGGACACTAACGATCGACAATGTCTCGCCGCTGCTTTTTGCTTCCCACACTCTATCAGGCGGAGATGTAACCTACACAACAACGACGACAAATCCAAACGTTCAAGTTACCGATATTCGCGGTACGGGAGCGGGATGGACATTGCAAGTATCGGCTACGCCCTTCAAAGATAAGAAGGATAACTCCAAAGTGCTGAAAGGAGCCATTGTCACGCTTCCGGTTGGTACGCTAATAACATCGTCAGATAATGTATCCACAGCCCCAACAGCGAGAGCCGTGCAATTGAGCACCGATTCAGATAGAACGGATCCGCAGAACTTGATGGTGGCGGCAGCCAACGCGGGCATGGGTACATGGGTCGATAAGTTCGACGCCAGCCAAGTGACGATTCAAGTTCCGGCCGGTAACTTGACCGGTGACTATGAATCCACTTTGTACTGGAGCCTGCTGGACGCTCCGCAATAAAGAGATTCAGGAGGGCAAAGAGATGAAGGTGCTTAGATTACTGGCATTAGGGATCATTTTGGCCGGAACGACGCTGTTAAGCTATACGGTAAAAGCGGCAGATGCCAGTACCGCCACTTCCACCAGCTCGATTCGATTTACGGCGAATGATGGACAGACGAAGCCGATCGATCCTGACAATCCGGACAATCCCAATCCAGGCGAGCCTGTTGATCCCCAAGATCCGGGCAATGGAGGCACGGGGAACAGCGGCGCATTGACGCTGGACTATGTCTCCAATATTCAATTCGGAACGCAGACCATCGGAAGCGGGACCATGTCGTATCACGCGAAAAATAAAAGTCCGTTCATCCAAGTCTCGGATAAGCGCGGTACGGGCGATGGGTGGACGCTGAAAGCAATGGCTTCCGAATTCAAAAGCGAGGATGGCAAAGTGCTGGCCGGCGCCGTGTTATCCTTGCGCAACGGTCAAGTCAAATCGCAGTCCGGCAATGTGTCTTCTCCTCCTGCAGCCCATGATGTTGTCTTCGAGAATAAGGATGCCCAATTGGTGATGGCCGCGAAGGAAGGCGCCGGCCGGGGAACCTGGATTGTCGTATTCCCGGGAACGGAGGGCGACAATCGCAATGTCAAGCTTCAGGTGTTGGCGGGTTCGGGGGAAGCGCTTGAAGATTACAGTGCCGTAATCACGTGGGAATTGTCTAACGCGCCAAGTTAACATCGTTGCATTCGTTGAACTTGGCGGTAAACATGTCGAGCCAAGTTCAACGTTACAATCTGGCATGAACATGCGTTCTATGAGGGTGAGGAAGGGGATATCGAATGAAAAAAGGTTTAAGGATGCTGTTAGTTTTATTATGGATTGGACTGGGAATCGTCACAAGCCATGATAGGGTCTTTGCCGGTTCGATGAATTACTCGGTCAAAGCGAATATCCCCGAAAATCAAATCAATAAAAATCTTACCTACTTTGACTTGAAAATGGAGCCCGGTTCAAAACAGACGATATCGTTAACCGTGAAAAACGGCTCGGCCGAACGAATCGAGTTAATGATTGAACCGAACACCGCGATAACGAATCAAAACGGCGTGATTGATTACAGCAAACACGAGCATGAAAAAGACAGTTCATTGAAGTATGCATTTTCCGAACTGATCTCTCCAAAACAAACGGTATCGGTGAAGGGAAAGGAAACGAAGGAAGTTCCGTTTACCATTCAAATGCCCGAAGAGCCGTTCGATGGAGTCATTTTAGGCGGATTCTATGTTTACCAACTCAATCAAACCGATGAACCTGAAAGCAGCAATCAGGTGCAATTAAAAAATCAATTTTCTTATGTCATTGGCGTCAAATTATCTGAAACGGAAAAAACGGTAGAGCCAGTTCTGAAGCTAAATGAAGTTCAGGCGGGCTTGATGAACTATCGTCCGGTAGTTACTGCCAACCTGCAAAATATAGAACCTGTTATTGTGAATAATCTGGAAGTCAATGCCAGAATCACAAAAGAAGGCAAATCAGAGTCGCTGTACGAAACGAAAAAAAGCGATATGTCTATGGCTCCGAACTCTAACTTTGAGTTCCCGGTTCGTTGGGAAGGCGGGCGGCTCGAATCCGGAAAATATCATTTATATGTAACGTCCAGTGACGGCAAGCAGAGTTGGGAATTCGATAAAATGTTCGAGATCAAAGGGGAAGAGGCGAAGCAAATCAACGAAAACTCCGTTACAACCGGGGCTAACACGGATGGCGGCAGCAAGGATATGTTCATCTTCCTCGGAATGGGCGCGATCATTGCAATATTGGCTTTCATTATTGTGTTATTGCTGCGGAAAAAAAGAGGAGAAAACTATGAAGAAGTTTAACCGAAAATTTCCTCGTCCTAAGTTGGCGGTGCTGTTAATCTTCTGCATGCTGCTCCCCAGCTTCGCGTGGTTCGGGCCAGTCAAGGGGGAAGCTGCGAATGCGGAGGCAGAAGATATATTCGTTACGATGCCCGATAATGGCAGTTCGGTCACGGATGCGACTTATGGCCATTCTGTCATGGATGTAACTTATGCAACCTTTCAGCGGATGGCGATGCCGCGCAATGCGAATCTTCCTCCGGCCAGTGTTACCCTGGAAAATATATTTACGACACCAACGGGTTCGAACAGTTCCGTAATTAACGGTTCAATCGTAGAAATCACGCCGAACGCGACGTATCAAAGGGGCGGAATCTGGTCAACCTCGAACAATATGATGGACTTGACGCACGATTTTATGGCATCCATGTATTTATATTTCGGCAACGCAAGAAATAACGCTGCGGACGGCATTGCATTTGTTATGCATAATGATCCGAAGGGCACCAATGCGTTAGCGAACAATGGCGCAAGCCTTGGTGTATGGGCATCACAAGATCATAACGGTCCGTATAATGGAATTCAAAACAGTTTGGCGGTTGAGTTCGACACGTATGTAAATAATAATGGCCTTGGTGATGGCCGGTTTGATACGGACAGTGCCGGCGGGAACCACATTGCATGGAACTATCCGGGAAAATCGAGTACGTATGAAGATTATTATATACCGCTGTTTGAGTGGGCAAGAAAAATGATTCATAAGGATCTTCAATATACGGGGACATTATCGGATGATACATGGCGTAAATTCGAAGTCAAGTGGAACGCGGTTGACAAGCAATTGACATATCATCTGCAAGGCACCAATCCGGTGACGATTCCGATTGATGTCCAGAATGTCTTCGGATCGAACCAGGTCTATTGGGGTTTTACCGGTTCAACCGGAAGTAAATATGCGCAGAATCGGGTTGTGTTCGAAAGCGTGCCGGGACTCGTCAATGGCGAAGTCACGGAAACGATAACGAGAGAAGACGGAAGTGTTGTCGGCCAGGGCGACTTCGTCTATAAGGGGGAGGAATTAACCTACACCATCACCGCGAAATATTTCTCGGGCAAACAGAACTGGAAAAATATATTCGGGATGACAACGATCAATGATCATGTCACCTACGTTCCGAATTCACTGACGTTCACCGATCGCCACGGGACGAAACCGGTGAATGATAGTTACTGGTCAGGGCAAACGTTGGCCGTTCCCCTTCAAGATATGAGCGCTGAATATGAGGAGCAGACAATTTCATTTCGGGTTAAAGTGAATAGCTTACCGCTAAACACACCCGTGACCGAAAAATTCACCGTCGTAGGAAGAAACAATATAAGCACCAGCGACGCCGTTGCTTATGAGATTCACGCCATCCGGGCGCCGGAAGTGACGATCCTTGATGAAGGGCCCGTTCTGTTAAATGCCGGTGAGGACTATATGGTGACGGGGACTTGGAAAGATCTTGATAATCCTGAAGGCAGGCTGCATTTTATCGTAAATTCTTCTCTGCTGCATACGGCGTTGCAGGGGGGCGGACAGTCAGCCGAACCTGTTGAATGGAGCTATATCTTGCTCCATCAACTATTCAGGCTTGGAGAAAATACGTTTGAAGTCTATGCCACGAATGATGACGGCCTGATTTCCAATACAGCCTCGCTCAAGATTATGGTAGGAAATCCGCCAACTATCACGTTAACCGATGCCGGACAGGAAATCCCTGTTGATGCCGGCACGGAATATAACATGACAGGGCATTGGAGCGACCTGGATAGCGACACCGTGGATTTGTATTATGCCATCGACGGCAATGAACCGGTGAACTTTGCTCCGCAAGCGGCCAATTCCGCGAACAAAGGAGAAGAAGTTGCTTATCAATACGCGATTCCGGCAGTTCAATTGCCAGTGGGCACGCATCAAATCGAAGTTTATGCCGTAGATGATACGGGCCGGAAATCCAATATTGAAATCGTAACGGTCCATGTGACGGGCAAACTGGTTTTCACGAATGCTGCAGAAAATATAAGCTTTGAACAAGCAAAAATAGCAAGCCAAGCTTCCTTGTCCACACGAAATCAGGATTGGGATATTCGCGTGAAAGACACCCGCGGAAAAGGCAGTTCATGGCGGCTCTCGGCGACGTTGGCCGAACCATTTACCGATGACCGGGGGAATGAGCTGAAGGATGCATTGATATATGTCGACGAGAATGGAATTGAAACCACGATGGAACCGGGAATTGCTGCGTATGTCTACACCCATGTTACCCAGGACGATCAAGAGATATCCATTGACTGGGCAGAGAAGCAAGGCATTTTGATGAAGATCAATCCCCATGCTTATGCGGGAAATTATAAGGGACGGATTCGTTGGGATTTAGTGGATGCCCCATAAACGAACGTTGGAGATATATCCGATATTCCAACCCAATGTTGATAAGCAGCAATCCACTATCGGATACGAGTCGTTCATTCGAGGGGCAGATTCCGGGAAGGTATTGGCCAAGCTCCTCGCCAGTTCTCTCGAAGAGATGGAGTGCATCAATGCCATTGATCTGCAATGCAAGGCACTGGCCCTCGAACAGTACTCGGGACGCCTGCCTCTATTTCTCAATTCACATCCGTTCTCAAGAAATCCGTTGCCGGAATCGCTGCCATACCATAACCAGTATCCGCTAATTATTGAATTCGCCGAGCCTGCGGCGATTCAAGACGAGCAGTTGGTATTCGGACATATCGAGCGCTTGTCCGCTGCGGGGATTCATTTCGCGATCGATGATTTCGGATACGGGTATATGTCTCTCCCCTTCATCCTGCGGCTGAGGCCACAGTATATGAAGCTGGCCAAGGAAGTCGTCCATGCCTGTGAAGACGACAGTGTCCTGCAATGGGTCGAGAAACTGATGCATCCCTTTCAGGAGATGGGGATTCAGATTATTGCAGAAGGTATCGAGACCGAACAGCATTTTCAGCGCATGCAGGAGGTTGCGGATGGTTTTCAAGGATATTGGATCTCGGAGCCGAAGACTTCGCTTTTGTAGAGTGGCCCATATCAACAGGTCAAACCGAAGCTTTGGCCTGTTTTTTGTACATCATTGCGTGAGGCTGGGGGTGGGCGGGCATGATTACGGTTAGGCGGGACGGGCAGACGTATCTTTTGGAGATGACGCAAGACGGGAATAATCGATGGATTGTCAAATATCAAAAAGTAAAGATTGCTACCTTTTATCGGACACCTTATTCCTGGCGAATGGAAACAAAGCGAAAAAGCGCGTTGCTGCCTGTCCTCTCAGAAGCTATCAAGGAGCTGAACCAACGCGATTTCAACGAGTTTCCCGTCGCAATCGACGAGGAGCGAATCAACCTACGCGTCATTTCGAGGCATCAATATGTCGTGATGATCCGGGAGAATATTGAGCTGCTAGTCTATTTCGATGGATATAAATGGAGGGTTAGAGGAGAGGGAGCGCTGAAGTACCGATCCATCGCAAATTCTGTGATTTCCTATTTGAAGAACTATGCTGCCGCATTTCCTCATCAGGACGATAGGTAAAGATCAAGCTTCTGCTCGAATGCTTGGGGCGGCGCAATGCCGCCCCGCATTCGAATCTATCATTGCGTTCTGAGTTGTGCACGCTTCTTGAGCTTGATAAGCTCGACCACCACGAGCGGGATGACCGACAGCACCGTAACCAGAACCCAGTGGGCCAAGCTCAGCGGCACGAGGTGGAAGATGTCCATCAGCGCCGGGATCACGGCTACGCCGAATACGATCGCCAGTGACAGCATCGCGCACCAGAACAATGGCCGGTTGGACATGAACCCGATCGTGAAGATCGACAAGGTGTTGCTGCGCACATTGAAAATATGAACGACAGAGGACCAGCCCAGAATGATAAAGGCCATCGTTTGTCCAACCTCGTAGGAAGGTCCGATTTGATCAGAGATTTGTACGAAGTTCCCTACATAGAAGCCAATTAACGTCAGAATCGTGTAAACTGTTGCTTGAAAGGCAATCTTCTTGCCTAAGCCATTGGAGAAAATGCCGGCATTCTTCGCGATTGGCTTCTGCTGCATCGCATCAGGCTCCATCTTCTCGCGGCTCAGGCAGAAGCCTGGAATACCGTCAGCGACGACGTTGATCAAGAGCAATTGAATCGCGATGACCGGCGCTCCCCATCCGAGCAGAATCGCAATAATCATAATCATGATCTCCGAGAAGTTGCAGCTTAGCAGGAAGTAGATCGTCTTGCGTATATTTTCGTAGACGCGTCTTCCTTCCCCAACGGCATCGACAATCGTTGCGAAGTTATCATCGGTCAATACCATGTCCGAAGCGCTCTTCGCTACATCTGTCCCGGTGATGCCCATAGCCGTACCGACATCCGCAGCCTTCAAGGCAGGGGCGTCATTCACCCCGTCGCCGGTCATCGCGACGACGGCATCATTGGCCTGCCAAGCTTTGACGATACGAATCTTGTCCTCCGGGGATACGCGGCCGTATACGGCAATATCTTTGACCTTGCGCGTGAGCTCCTCATCGGACATGCGCGCCAGCTCTTCGCCGGATATCGCGAGGTCTCCCTCTTCGAGAATGCCAATCTCGCGGGCAATGGCCGATGCCGTAGCCATATGATCTCCCGTGATCATGACCGTCTTGATTCCTGCATCCTTGGCGGCCTGCACCGCAGCCTTGCTCTCCGGGCGCGGCGGATCAATCATGCCTACGAGACCGGCGAAGCGGAGGCCCTGCTCCAATTCTTCGGCGTCCAGCCTCTCAGGCAGCTCATCATAGTGCTTGTACCCGAGCGCCAGGACGCGAAGGGCTTGCTCTGCGAATCGATCATGAACGCGATGTGCCTCTTCTTGGTGCTGACTCGTGCAGGCTGCATTCGGATCCAACGGAATACGGTCGAAGGCGCCCTTGGTAATGGAGATATAGCCATCCGCGGTGCGGTGCACCGTCGTCATCAGCTTCCGTGACGAATCAAAGGGAAGCTCATGCACACGCGGATATTTCGCTTCAAGCTCTGCCTTGGTCATTCCTTTATTCAGCATGAGACGAATAATCGCGGACTCGGTCGGATCGCCAATCACCGTCTCTTCTCCGTCCTTTTCTTCGATGGATGCGTTGCTTGCCAGGCTGAACATGACGAGAAGATCGTTCTCCGTGTCATTGAATTCAGCACCGGCGTCCTTCGGCTCATGAGAGACCGCCCAGATCTGCTGAATCGTCATCTTATTCTGTGTCAGCGTTCCCGTCTTGTCCGAACAGATAACCGAAGCGCTGCCAAGCGCCTCTACCGCCGGGATACGGCGAATGATTGCATTTTTCTTCACCATGTTCTGAATGCCGAATGCCAGGGTGATGGTGACGATAACCGGCAGTGTCTCCGGCACGGCCGCTACGGCCAAGGATACGGCGGTCATCAGCATTTCCATCATCGTCTCGCCGTGCATGAGGCCAATGAAGAAGACAAGCGCGCCAGATACGACAGCCACGACGCTTAGCTTCTTCCCGAGCTCCATGAGGCGCTTTTGAAGCGGGGTCTTGCTCTTCTTCGTATTGTTGAGAAGGGAAGCGATCTTTCCCATTTCCGTCTCCATACCGGTTGCTACAACAACGGCTCTGCCGCGGCCATTTGTGACCAAGCACCCGGAGAAGAGCATATTCACCCGGTCTCCGAGCGGAGCGGATTCCTTGACTTCGGCATTTGCGTTTTTCTCTGAAGGCACACTCTCGCCCGTCAAGGCAGACTCCTCAACAAGCAAATTGGAACTCTCTATAATACGGGCATCCGCCGGAACCATATCTCCAGCTTCGACCACGATAATATCACCAGGCACGAGCTCTTTCGCACTGATTGGCTGCAGCGTCCCATCACGCACAACCTTGGCCAGTGGAGCATTCATATTTTTAAGAGCGTCGAGCGCTTTTTCCGCGCTAAGCTCCTGACGGATGCCGAGCACCGCATTCAGAATAACAATGGCGATGATAACGATCGGCTCCGCATAGTCATGCCCCTCTGTCACCGCAAGATAAGTGGAAATGATGGCGGCGACAATCAAGATTAATGTCGTAACCTCTGACAACTGATGCAGCAGCTTCGCCCAGATGCTCTCTTTCTTCTCTTCTTCGAACTCATTGTAGCCCTTTTGCTCCAGCATCTCCGCTGCTTGCTTACTGCTGAGTCCGTTCTCTCTATTTGTTCGAAGCGTCTTAAAGATATCTTCCAGTGTTCTCTCCATCCATTTCATTCCATGCACCTCTCTTTATGAAATCTATCCGCCCCATAGGCGAAGCAAAAATTCAACGAGCATTTCCTTTTTCATATTCAATCGAACCGGATGCCCAAAACTTTCTGCCTTCACTTTTTCAAGAATGATGGTCAGCAGCACACTGTTCGCGATGAGCGCGATGCCGCTGATTTCATCCTCCGTGATCGAATCGTCCGCCATCTTGGCAATCTCTTTTTTGAGTTCCTCCGTAATATATTCGAAAATCGAAGGATACATAAATTCGAGCTCTTTGCTGCCCATTTCTCTAATGGTGACTAAGAAGAAAGCTTTATGCTGTTCATATATCTCATTGATAAATTCAATCTTCGCCAGCAGTAGTTCACGAATGTTTTCATGATCGGTGTGGAAAAAGGTATCGATTTTTGTTTTTATCATGGTCATTTGCTGCGCTAATGATTCATGAATGAGATCATCTTTGCCTTTGAAATGCTTGAATATCGTCGCTTCATTAATGGCTGCCTGCCGGGCGATACATTTGGTTGTCGTACCCTTGAACCCATGCACCGCCATATTCTCCAAGGCGGCTGACAGCATTTTTTCTCTTACCGTCTGTTTCACGAATATGGTCTCCTTTCTTTTCATCAAGTAAGTACTTGCTTGATTTTTAGTTTACGGATCTACAGCGCGCATTTCCGTGAAATAGATCACATTTTTTATTTTTTTGTTATCTGCTGTAACCGCAATGGGCAATATAAGAAATTTGTAAGAATCGAGTAAGAAATAAGCAAACAACGATTTTTATAATGAGGCTTGTAACGACGGGAAGCCATAAGATGCTCATCAGCCTGTATAGTGCGGCCGGAATTGGGATCCTAAGCGGAAGCGGATTGCTGGTCATGAGGAAAAAGGGGTAATCGGGAAGAGGAACGTCAAAATCATAACGGGGCTATCCTGAAGTCGATGATGACTATGGGGGCGGCCTCTTATGGAAATGGCGCATCTCTCTCGACGGCCGTCAGCTCGGGATACATAACTATACGCACCTGCCCAATTGGTTGATGACGACCGGGCAGGTGAGGGAGCGGCATGTGGAACGAACGGCTGATATTGTCGATGGTTCAGTCGGGACACGGTCAGGGACTACCCCAACTGTCTAAATGACACTAGGGTAGTCCCTGAAGTTCTTCTTTAATGGTTTCATTCTGTTACACTTCTTGATGATTCGTAAGGAGACGAATGAAGAATCCCCCTACAACCGATCGGTTCTGGAAGTTCATCTGCTTTCCTGTGATCGTATCATACCAATCCGTAACCGGAACTCGATCCGGAGTTTCATTCATGAAGTCCCACAGCGGAGAGATAAGCTGCTCGAATTGGGCAGGGTTCGATGCCATCGAAGCACACCAGACAAGCCAATCTGCTTTCGTATACGTATTTCTGCTGTCAAGCGGAGTTCCATATTTATTTTTCATTGCTTCGTAGAAGGCGAGTTCTTTTTCTATGACATGATTCGGGAATAAATGCAGTCCCAGCAGATGATCCCATACCAAGTTATACTTCATGCTCCACGAGTTCTCCGAACTATCAAAGGTCAACTTGAAGTGATCTCCCGCACTCGCCATGCTCACCCATTGCTCCGCCATCTTCTCTGCTGCGCTTCGATATAACACGCTCTCCTCGAGGTCTTGGAGAGAACACATGTAGGAATAAGCGCCAATTCCTAATATGGCTTTGACCGAGAGGTTAACGTTATGAGCAAGATGACCGGCAAAGTCATCCGTACATAACTGATTCTCAGGATCGAGACCGTACTTCAGCAAATAGTCCGCCCATTGAGTAAGCAGTTCCCAGTGATCCTTGGCAAATTCAGCGCGCTGTTCAAATCTGCATATCGCAGCAGCCATCAGCAGCATGTTGCCGCATTCTTCAATCGGCATCTGATATTCCAGTTTATTTTCACCATATACTTGACCGTTCGCCTTCGGATACGTGCCTACGTCATGCGGCGCAAATTCGAATGCCCAATTTCCGCTCCGGGCATAGTCAAAGATCGGTCTCATCATCCCTTTAATAAGCTCTGTATTATATCGCAAAAAGAGTGGAATCGAAGGATAGCTGACATCTACTGTCGCGATACAACCATTGCTGAAATTTTCTTTGGAGAAAAACAGCACTTCTCCGTTCTTGCTTTCGACGAGCTTGTGCGCCGCAATGGCTTGCCTATACGTTAAAGCTAGTATATCCCTGTATTTATCACCGCCAGCAGCCCGGCTCTCTTCGTTTAAATTCTGGTTAAAGTGTGAACACTTTTGCATAACCTCTTCATATTGTTGCGAGCAGGACAAGAGCATCTCATGGAATGTTGCACCTGTTCTTCTCCAATAGGGTTCTAATCGTGTCTTGCAGTACTCAATGGAATACACGTCATGATAAGCGAGAATCAGGTACTCCGATACTTGAGCGCCGCCAACTTGACCCATGTCGATCGTGGCAGCCATGACGGGCATATGGTCAGATACCTTCCGGGGCTTACTCGTATCATCTGCTTCAGAAAGCTCTCCGGTCTCGATAAATTGTGCTCGGATGTCATACGAATGAATCGCCGTCTGAATATGGTCTGCTTGAGGCACAGCAAGACACATGTACCCCCAATCGATTCGGGTATCGTCTCCGACACGCTGTAGAATGGGCTGATCTATCGTTCCCATGGTCATCAGATTCAGCTGCCGGCCAATGTGATGGCGGCTCCATTCAATCTCTTGCTCCGGTTCATGAACACACCATTCCCCCGTAACATCTATATAGAGCTTAACATCGTGAGATTGGCCATCTACCGCATACGTATGGAAGGTAACGTAGGTCGCTGGTCTGGATATCAGCTCCAGCTCATCCATTAATAGCGGCGTTGTAAATTGGACTTCAAGTACAATTCCATCTCCTTCGAACGTATACGTTGTCGTGAGCGGATCGATTTGTAGATTTGTCTGCGGGATAACTTCCAGCTCGGATTGCTGCATGCCATCCTCCAGATCCATTTTCCCCATGAATCTTCTGACCTTGCCGTCTATCTGAATAAGTCCGACCATTCCATGTCGCTTATTTGTCCAATGCCTGGTGTGATCATCATAGAGATGGTCAGCTCCAGACCAGACGCTAAAATACGGATCTACCGTAACAAGAGGGACAGATGGCGGTCTAAAGGTTGTCGTCATAATCGATATCTCCTTACCTGTGTGTGATTTTGTAGGGGGAGGAGAACGGATGAGCGCTCTCCTTTTTTTGGTCTTCTCATTTTCTAGTTATCTAATTGGAACCTTCTGACTTCCTTGCCTTTGAGTTCTTCATTCACATATTGCATTGCTTCGTTATAGCCTGTATTGACCATTTGTTTTCTGAGCTCATTGATCACCTTCAACGCATCCTCATCCGATTTGGCATAGATCGCTTCTCTCCACACATCGCCAATCTTATCCATCGATGGTTTCAGCGTCTCCCATTGCGGCGCGCTAATAATCACATCACCAGGGCTAATCTCGGTAACCATGCGAATACCGTTCGGGCGGAAAATCTTTCGCGTCTCTTCAATCGCTTTTTGGCGAACCGGGTCAGCATAAATGTCGCCGTTGCCAACAGACCCTAGACGGAATAGTCCGCTGATTGATTTAAAACCAATTTCAATCCCTTCATTCTGGCGTACTTTGCCTGTTGGGTCATTCGCGAATTTTTCGAACCACTCTGGTTTCGCTTTCGGTTTGCCATCTACCATTTCCCAGTGTACACCCTCGACTCCGTATACAGACAACAAGAATCCCTCGTCAGATGCCAGGAAGTCCAGCACTTTAAGAGCGGCATCGACATTTTTCGTCGTTTTCGGAATAACCGTAACGTTAGAACCCTGGGCACTTAAATCAGCGGGTTGATTCGGTTCCGCTCCCGCACGCTCCAATGGCCCGACAGGAACGAATTCTGTACCAGGATGTGCTTTGACATAATCCAAGGTAGCATCATATATTGCCGGGAAGTGTACTCCCAGAACAGCTACACGACCTTGATTGATCTTTTCTTTGGCAATTTGATCCGTCTGGGTGAAAGCCTCAAGATCTAATAATCCTTCTTCGATCAACTTGCGGTTAAATAAGGTATAATCTTCATAACTCTTCGTAAAAAAGCTGTGTTCAAAGGTGCCGTCGCCCTTATCGACATAAGTTGCCGGGAAAAATGCGGAATTCGTTAAATTGACCGCCCATCCGTTGCTGAATCCGCCTAATGGGATCATGGGCATTCCGTTGACCGTAAGGTTGGCATCCTTAATTTTTTTCAGAAATTGATAGAAATCTTCGACGGTCTTAACGGATTGAGGATTGACGCCAATTTGGTCGGCAATATCCTTGCGTACATAGAACCCATACAGCCAGTCTTGAATATCCTGGTCAGTGGCCGGATAGTTCTGATACAGTAAATAGGGCTTGCTGAACATATTGCCTTTTAGGCCACAGAGGCTGACGGCACAGATTCAGCAGCAGTCTGAAAATCGGCAAAAAGAGAACGCGCAGCTTGCGTTCGAGATTCATAACAAGCAGTTGCAGAGCAATGACCGTTTCGCTTGTCTCTCGAAGGCGTGCTCGAATACGCCCCAGTCCGTAGGAGCGTTTGCCTTCTCCGAATTTTCCTTCGATCGCGTTACGCGTTGAAGCATCCTGTCTGGCCTGGTTCCGATCGGGTTCCGCTTCTTTCTTCGGACGTCCTAAGTTTGGACCACTCAGACGGATGCCGTGCTCCTTACAATAGCGAAGGTTCTCCCGGTTTCGGTAGATTTGGTCGGCTAGAATGGCTTCCGGATAACATCCATATCGCTGGACGAACGACTCCACGGAAGCTTTCAGTGTCATGCTTTCGTTGAAGTTATCCCAGGACAGCTTCTCCATTCGAGCGTAACCGTCCACCAGACTGATCGCCAGCTTTGCCCCAAACTCGACGGGAGCATTCACTTTCCCGCGGACAATCGGCCGTACATGCGGTTGGGAAAGACTGACGATTCGATCTTCCACCGAGTGTGTCCGTTTGTCGTACATCTCTTGCTGTTGACGATACAGCTCGGAAATGACGAGCAATTGCCGATACTGCTGCGAACCCAGTTGATTCAAGCTGCTTTTCGCTGCCAGCATTTCGATGATGCCAAGATTACGCGAAACATAACGAAGCTGTTTGCCAACCGCTTTCCGGATGGATTTGGCACCCGTTCGCCGTTTCTTGGCGATCTCGAGGTAGCATTTGCGGGCGGTTTGACGATACGTTCTCGGTTTCTTGGCCTTCCCGACGAAAGGCTCGTGCAGAACATCGATGATCGCTTCGAGTTTTTCCCGCGCCTCGTTCAATAATTTCAAATCGGTCGGATACGAGATGTCGGCCGGTGCGCAGGTCGCGTCGAGCATCAAGGTGCCTTTGTTGCATGGTTTCTCTTTGCTTTTGCCGTCTTCATTAACGGATGTTCCATCAGAGCCATGGCCGCTGCCTGGAGGATCTTGAGGATCGCTCTTGTTTTGTTCCTGCTTCTTTCGCTCTGCGTCCTCTTCCAAAATCCAATCGTTGATTCGTTCAATGACATCCGCACCCAATCGCTTGCGGAAATGGGTCAACAGCGAGTGATGGAACGGAGGCTTATCTTGGAACGCCGGCAGCCCAAGGAAGTACTGGTAGTACGGATTTTCGGTGATCTGCTGGACCGTCTCTCGATCATCGAGCTGCATACGTTCCTGAATGTACAGCGCTCCCAAAGCCATACGAACAGACAAGGGGATCTGGCCGCGCATTGATTTCTTGAACGACTTCGCGTAGAATTCTTCTGCCCGCCACCACGGGATGATAGCGGCCAGTTGAACCCAACGGTTCTCCTTATTTAATTTACCGCCAAACGGCAAGTAGAAATCTTCGAACAACTGAAGCTGGCTTTCGGTTCTACGATACATGTTGGTTCACTCCACGTGCACGATTTTTTGCAAGAAATTCGCATTTTCCTTGCATTTTATTTCGAGTTAGAGTCCAGAAATCCTTGTAAAACCTTTGAAAAATGATTGTTCAGCAAGCCCTAAATATTTTTTTCCATCGTAAGCATCGATCGCATTCTTATAAATCGATTCGGGGAACGTTCTCTTTCTCGATGGTCTTGGCAAGGTTAGGATATTGATCTAACTTGTCCGACAAATCAACCAATTGTCCTTCCTTCGCCGCCTTGACAATGGCGTCCAACTCCCCGCCCCAAGCTGGCCCGGTATAGATATCCGGAAGATTTTGGGTGGCGAACATGACGTTTATTTTTTCCAGCTCACTGCCTTTCGTATAATCAAATTTGACGGTGACTCCTGTCTTTTCCTTAATCACTTCCTGTACGGGGGTCATGTCAATGTCAGCGCCACTGGAGCCATTCCAGTTATGAAGAATGGTCAACGTTACATCTTCATCTGAAGAGCTCTCGCTCTCGCTGCTCTTGTTCGTGCTGGAAGAACAGCCAAGTAAGGCGGTTGACATAAGGGCAGCCGTTAACAAAATGAGTGCACTTTTTTTGCACCATTTCTTAACCATCGTACATCCTCCTATATATCAATTTAGTAAATATAAAGAGCGTGAATAGACGTAAGGCGACGTCATCCTTTGACGGAGCCGATCATGACCCCTTTTACAAAATAACGCTGCAAGAACGGGTACACGCATAGGATCGGGAAGACCGTAATAACCAAAAGAGCCATCCGAAGCGACTCAGGCGTGCTTCCGCCCGTACTCGCGCTCATCGTCTGACCGCCCTGCTGAGCAGCGCGCTGCATCGAAGATGCCAAGGATTCCGCCTCCATCAACATTTCTTGAAGCAGGGTCTGTACCGGCAGCAAGTTTTTGTCGGATACATAGTAGGCGCCTGCAAACCAATCGTTCCAATGCGCCACGCCGTTGAACAACGCAATGGTTGCCAGAACGGGACCGGATAAGGGAAGAATAATCTTGAGGAAGATTTGAAAATCTCCGTATCCATCGATCCGTGCCGACTCTTCCAACTCCTCCGGTATTCCTTGAAGGAATGTACGGATAATGACAATATGCATAAAGTTATAAAGCATCGGAATCACATATACCCAGAACGTATTAATCAGGTGAAGCTTCTGGAGTGTAATAAAGTAAGGAATGAAGCCTGCACTAAAAATCGTTGGCAAAAAGATGAAAAAAGTAAAAAACGTTCGGCCCGGAAGTGTTTTTTTGGAGAGAGCATACGCCATGAGTGTACATAACGATACGTGCAGGAACACACCGAGCACGGTTCTCGTTAATGTGATTTTGTATGCTTGCCATATTCGCGGATTATTGAACACGTCTGCGTAATTATCTAACGTAAATTGGCGGGGGAAGAAATAGAGCGCCCCCATCATGGAATCTTTGCCATCATTCAAGGAATACACGAGAACATAAATAAAGGGATACAGCATCAGAAAACCGAATAACGTTAAAACGGTATAATTGACTATCGAAAAAACATTTATTTTTCGCAGCATCTCACCACCTCCTTAGAATAGCGATACGTCGCTTTTCTTGCGTGCGATTTGATTGACGATCAGAATAAGGACCAGTCCTATCAAGCTCTGGAACAGTCCAACCGCTGCCGCATAACTCAACCTTCCTTCTCTTAACCCGGCCGTGATTACATGTACATCCAAGACACTGCCGATACTAGCCGTTGCCGGTCCATTCAGCAGCAGAAGCTGCTCATATCCGGCATTCATGATGCTGCCGCAAGAGAGGATAAATAAGATGACCGCAACATTGCGAATGCCTGGGAGTGTAATATGCCATATCTGTCTGAAGCCGCCCGCTCCATCCATCTTCGCTGCTTCATAGAGCTGTTGGTCAATCCCTGCGATGGCTGCCATGTAGATGATTGAATTCCAGCCGATGTTCTTCCATATATCCGAACTAATGATAATCTGGTAGAACCATGTCTTGTTGTACAGAAATTGAATCGGGCCGATACCGAATAATTCGAGCAATCCGTTAACGGGACCGCCGTATGGGGTGAGCAACCGCTGCAGCAAGGTAACGACGACGATCCAGGAGACGAAATAAGGCAAATAGGAAAGCGTTTGCACCACTTTCTTGAATCTCGTGTTATGAACTTCATTGAGCAACACGGCTAATAGGATAGGCATTGAGAACCCGATCAATAATTTCAACAAACTAATCACAATCGTATTGCGGATAATCGCATTGGACTGATAATAATCGAAGAACTGTTTGAAATATGTAGGGCTTGCTGAACATATTGCCTTTTAGGCCCACAGAGGCTGACGGCACAGATTCAGCAGCAGTCTGAAAATCGGCAAAAAGAGAACGCGCAGCTTGCGTTCGAGATTCATAACAAGCAGTTGCAGGGCAATGACCGTTTCGCTTGTCTCTCGAAGGCGTGCTCGAATACGCCCCAGTCCGTAGGAGCGTTTGCCTTCTCCGAATTTTCCTTCGATTGCGTTACGCATTGAAGCATCCTGTCTGGCCTGGTTCCGATCGGGTTCCGCTTCTTTCTTCGGACGCCCTAAGTTTGGACCACTCAAACGGATGCCGTGCTCCTTACAATAGCGAAGGTTCTCCCGATTTCGGTAGATTTGGTCGGCTAGAATGGCTTCCGGATAACACCCATATCGCTGGACGAACGACTCCACGGAAGCTTTCAGTGTCATGCTTTCGTTGAAGTTATCCCAGGACAGCTTCTCCATTCGAGCGTAACCGTCCACCAGACTGATCGCCAGCTTTGCTCCAAACTCGACGGGAGCATTCACTTTCCCGCGGACAATCGGCCGTACATGCGGTTGGGAAAGACTGACGATTCGATCTTCCACCGAGTGTGTCCGTTTGTCGTACATCTCTTGCTGTTGACGATACAGCTCGGAAATGACGAGCAATTGCCGATACTGCTGCGAACCCAGTTGATTCAAGCTGCTTTTCGCTGCCAGCATTTCGATGATGCGAAGATTACGCGAAACATAACGAAGCTGTTTGCCAACCGCTTTCCGGATGGCTTTGGCACCCGTTCGCCGTTTCTTGGCGATCTCGAGGTAGCGTTTGCGGGCGGTTTGACGATACGTTCTCGGTTTCTTGGCCTTCCCGACGAAAGGCTCGTGCAGAACATCGATGATCGCTTCGAGTTTTTCCCGCGCCTCGTTCAATAATTTCAAATCGGTCGGATACGAGATGTCGGCCGGTGCGCAGGTCGCGTCGAGCATCAAGGTGCCTTTGTTGCATGGTTTCTCTTTGCTTTTGCCGTCTTCATTAACGGATGTTCCATCAGAGCCATGGCCGCTGCCTGGAGGATCTTGAGGATCGCTCTTGTTTTGTTCCTGCTTCTTTCGCTCTGCGTCCTCTTCCAAAATCCAATCGTTGATTCGTTCAATGACATCCGCACCCAATCGCTTGCGGAAATGGGTCAACAGCGAGTGATGGAACGGAGGCTTATCTTGGAACGCCGGCAGCCCAAGGAAGTACTGGTAGTACGGATTTTCGGCGATCTGCTGGACCGTCTCTCGATCATCGAGCTGCATACGTTCCTGAATGTACAGCGCTCCCAAAGCCATACGAACAGACAAAGGGATCTGACCGCGCATTGATTTCTTGAACGACTTCGCGTAGAGTTCTTCTGCCCGCCACCACGGGATGATAGCGGCCAGTTGAACCCAACGGTTCTCCTTATTTAATTTACCGCCAAACGGCAAGTAGAAATCTTCGAACAACTGAAGCTGGCTTTCGGTTCTACGATACATGTCGGCTCACTCCACGTGCACGATTTTTTGCAAGAAATTCGCATTCTCCTTGCATTTTATTTCGAGTTAGAGTCCAGAAATCCTTGTAAAACCTTTGAAAAATGATTGTTCAGCAAGCCCTATGTAAGACCCGCCCACGGGCTCCCTGTGATTCCGCCTGAAAACGTATAGTCGCGAAATGCAACCTGAATGCCAAAAAGAGGTATGTAGCTGAATAATATGAACCATATAATTCCAGGAAGTAAAAACAAGTAGAATACTTTGTGCTTCCATATCCGTTTCCAAAGTTGCGATTGTGTCATCTGCACCTTCAACCTCCTTCTGAACTAGTCACCTGTCATACTTTCAGGATAAGGGAGCTGCCAAGTGGCCGAAAGTCCAAAATCTTATGCTCAGGTAATACTTTTTTCGGATCGATCCTTGCAGCATAAAGAGACCGTCCTCGGTGATGAGAACGGCCGCGTTCGTTGTTTGCTACCTGATATGTGCTGAAGTGTCTTTTATTTTTCCTCTGTACTGGCTGGGCGTCATTCCGCAATAGTCTTTAAATACTTTGATAAAATATCTGTAATTGCTATACCCAATCTCTTCTCCTATCATGGCAATCGTTTTATCCGTTTTTTCCAGCAAATCCATTCCTTTTTCCATTCGAAGCCTCGTAAGATAATCAACAAACCGATATCCGCTTTCCTGCCTGAACAACGTGCTGTAATAAGTGGGGCTGACTCCTACATATTCAGCCACCTCTAACAGGGAAATATCGCGATTGAGCTTCAGCTTCATATACTCCATTCCCTTTGTTACGGGCCCCATTGTTTTGCTCTCCAACCGAATTGTATTCAGGATAAAGTCAATCAACTCATACAGTTTACGGGACATATCTTCAAAGGTCTCTGCACAGCGAATCTCTTGACAGAGAGACTCCATCACTTCTCTCATGACAGGCAATGATTTGATGTCTCTAAGCTCCTTCAGAAGCTGAGTGAGCATTTCGCTCGCAATAAACCGGATCGACGGAATGGAGCCTTCATCATATAGCTGCTTCAGCATTATGTTCAGAATTTGTTTGCCCTGTTCGTATTGGTGCTGCTTAAAGGCATTCAAGATTTCCTTTTCCCGTTGAACAGGGTAGGGGATATCCCGCGTGCGAATCATCGACGGATCGTAGATATGCATGGATTCCTTGCCTGAAAAAAACTTGTACGCGAGAGCGGTGCTCCCCTGGGCATAGAACTCAGGAATAGCTTCCCACGAGCCGCACACCCTGACACATCCAAGCGATAATTGTATCGGAAATAGACGTATATATCGTCGTAAAGACTCTTGAAAGCTTTGTCCTATCCGCTTCATCCCACAAGTATCAATGTCGTCGCTTGCGTTAATCATCACGATAAATTGGTTAGGCGCAAGGACGATACACTGTGAATTCCCATACCTTGACGCTACCTCATTTAAAATGTTCTGAATCATAAAGCGGCATAAGCTCAAATCCGTCTCGGACATGCCAGATGCCAGTTGGTCATAGCCATCCACCTCAGCAACGTACAGCAGCATACCGTCTCCTTCATAAGGAATCCCATACTTTTTCCAATCCTTCCATAGAACAGGTCCGGTGCTGCTCCCGGTTAACCAGCGGGCAAAAAATGCCTGCTTATCCCTTTCCTCATTTTCCTTCCGTTGTTGATGGGCATACAGCAGATTGTTCGACATCAGTTTACGCTTTTCTAGTCTTGCTACAATGTTCAGCAACAATTCGGTCAATTGCTCCTTGGTAATCGGCTTTAAGATATAGTCGTTCACCTGATATCGCAGCGCTTCCTGCGCGTATTTGAATTCTCCATAGCCGCTTAAAATGACAATTTCCGCGCGGTTACTTGAATGAGAGCGAATATGTTTAACGAGTTCGATGCCATCCATCTCGGGCATGCGAATATCGGTAATGACCAAATCAATGTCCCTATGTTCTTGGAGCAGTTCCCAAGCTTCAAGTCCATGCCGGGCGACTTTCACCAGTTCAAAGCCTAAATCGGTCCAGTTAATCATTTTCGAGAGCCATCTTCGTGTGGAGGCCTCGTCTTCAGCTATCAATACTTTATACACCCTTATCACTCTCCAAAATGGGCAAGATTAATGTTACCTCTGTTCCCTCATCAGGAGCAGACTTCAGGCAGATGCCATACTGATTGCCAAAATACATTTGAATGCGCTCTCGAATATTTTTAAGACCGACGCCACTGGACGACTCCGTCCGATTGAATACAGCATCAACCTGTTCCTCATTCATCCCTGCGCCATTATCCAGGATTTGAATGGCAACCGCTTGACTCGTCAATTTGCCTGTAATCCATATTTCTCCGGGTCCGTTTTTCAAGCCGTGCTTGATAGCGTTCTCAAGGATGGGCTGCAAGATGATTTTCAATGTATAGTAGTCATATATACGTGCATCAATATCCCAATGGATACGATATGGAGTATCAAAGCGAACCTTAAGAATATCCAAATAGTGACGAGCGTGCATAATTTCATCATTCCATCGAATAATGCTCTTTCCTTTAGAAACAGATACGCGAAATAAGTCTGCCAGCGCGACAACCATCCTCGTTGCATTATCTTTTTCATCCAAGTCAATCTCGTTTTTGATGGCATCCAGCGTATTGTACAGAAAATGAGAATCGATCTGTCCTTGAAGGAAGTTGATCTCCATCTCTCTTCGTTCCAGCTTGATCACATAATTTTGATGAATCAGTTCCTGGAGATTTTGTGTCATATGGTCAAATTTACGTTCCAGATAAGCGATTTCATCCAGCTTGCCACTCATTACCGCGCTAGGAGGACGATCATCGAAAACGCCTCTACCGATTCGAGAAACTTTGGTATGAAGCCGCCGAATTCCTTTTGTCATTTTTCTGGATATCAGCAGGACAAGCAGCGCGAACACAATCGCACAGATGGCGGAAATAACTACAGTCGTGCGGCGCATAGTTGATATATCTTCTTCGACGGCGGTTTTTGGAACGATCAGGAACGTACTCCAATCGACATTTTCCAATTTGCGATACCAAGCTACATAATCGTTGGAATCAACCGTGACCGGCAGCTCCTTGCCGCTCTGGGCGCTGGTACGGGAGAGTTGTACAATCTCGCTCGCAAGGGTCTCCCCAATCCGGTTGGATTCAGGGTGATACATGATCTTTCCATTCTGGTCAGTCAGGATCAAAGTACTCATTTTGTCGAGAGACGATGTTTCTTTGACTGTCGTGATGGAGGGGATCTCGATGGTCAGCTTGATATATCCGATCTTCTTATCGAACTCCTTTAGACTGTGGATAGGCCGAATCAGGGAATAATAGTTCTTTCCCTCGATGTGATCCAATCGCCAGAACTTGTGATCCGGAAGAGATTCCAGATGGTACATCCTTCGCATTCTATTATAAGGAAACAGGAACCTTCCGTCAGAGATCACATCCGAACCCAAGGAGTAAAATTCGATACTCTCCACGTCCGTCGCTTGATAAGCTTCGATATACTTAACCGCTTCTTTGATCTCCTTGTGGACTTGCAGCAATCCTTTTTGCTGATTCTTCTCATTGTCCGTAAGCAGGCTCTGAATACTCTCCGACACCGTTAACCGGTCCAAAATACTCTCATAGAAACGAATATTGTATTCAATGCCGCTGTTGGATTGCGTAAGGACTTGTTGATAAGAATCCGACACAAAGCGCGTAATTAACTGGCTCGTTTGCTTAAAAAAATAATTTGATAAAAATAGGATCGGAAGCAGGGTAGTCCCAATGAATACCAGCATGAGTTTTTGATGAATTCGCATTAAATGCTCCTTATCATCCTTATCCGTGCAGAAATTATGATATGCGACACGGTTGTAGCGATTCTGCACCTTAAGCGTGTGCCTTCCCTCCTTATAGCCAAAGTATAACGCAAACAGTAAGCCAGGAATATGATTGTCATATAAAAGACAAGCATACTTTTCCCGTGCGCGGCCTAGCTTGTTCCCATGGGGAAACACAACAGAGAGAGATGACAGGGGAGCAGTACTTGAGAAGGATTGTCAAAAAGATGCTGCCCCGTGTGCTCGCGGTATCGATCATGTTGACAGAAGTGACTGCGCCTGTATCGGCATCGTCGTACCGCGGTACGCAAGGACACTGGGGGCAAGCGGCGATTGACAAATGGAACGGCTATGGTGTTGTGCATGGATATGCTGGAGCATTCCGGCCGGGTGCACCGGTGACGAGAGCCGAATTTGCCGTCATGATGGATAGCCAGCTATACAGAGCTGCGGCAACAGAATTCCCTAAGCATCGGCACTCAAATCAATATGCCGATGAGAGAATAGATAATGACGGTGGAGAACAAGATGGTCATATAAAGGAATTTTCTCCTGTTTTTTTCTCGGTTTTTTGTTTATTCCTGCAAGTTGTCGAGGTAAAATAGATAGGCAATTGCTAGGCTGCAGATTCGAATCGAATAGAAAAGAGGAAGAAACGTGATTATCGTCAGTGCTTGTCTGGCCGGATTGGAAGTAAGATATGATGGAACGCACCGTCTCGATCATCGCATCGCGAAGCTGCTGGAGGAAGGGAAGGCCGTTACCGCCTGCCCGGAGCTGCTGGGAGGCTTCTCGACGCCCCGGGAACCGGCCGAGATTATTGGCGGAGACGGGGACGATGTCCTGGACGGGAAGGCCCGCGTCATCGAGCGATCAGGCAGAGACGTGACCGCCATGTATGTCGAAGGAGCTTGGGAGACGCTGAGACAGGCCCAGGCGATGAAGGCCACGCTGGTTGTGCTCAAAGAATACAGTCCTTCTTGCGGAAGCTCGATGATTTATAATGGCGAATTCGCAGGCAAGGCGAAGGCTGGCCTCGGCGTGACCGCTGCGCTCCTGAGAAGGCACGGAATCGAAGTGATATCGGAGGAGCGGTTCGCCAAGTGGAATATCGAGTAAGTCATTACCTTGCTGCCACAAGGAGATTCAATGGGCTGCCGTCATCCTTGTTCGACAGGCTTCCGGTACGGGTGACAGGCGTGCAGGCTCGTAAAGCCAGGCGTCGAATTTTCTATATGAAGACATGAACAAGTAGGATTCTCGATTCGGGAATCGCTTGATGTGATATCAGGACTGCAGCGTGCGACCTGAGTTGGATGCCAGGCAATGAAGTGGAAGGGGATCGGGAATGTTGTCGTTCAACCCCGGATCCCGAGATAAGGTGGATTATGGTTCATTTTGCGCAAAGAAGATTACTGAAAATGTGGTGGGAACGGCCCATCCTGTTTATTGTTCTGTACGGATTATGTTTATCGCTTACGATATGGATTGACGGATTCCTCTACCCGGATCAGGATATGTTCATCTGGTATCTCGTCGATATCGTGTTTGCCGGATTTGGGTTCTGGCGCAATCCGATGCTGCAGGTTCTCGCGGCGGCAGTGATTACATGGCTCCATTACGCGTTGGCGCCCTTTCCGTTCCCGCATGCCAATGTGTTTATATCCCAGGCTCTTATTCATTTATTGGCGATTTTATCGATATCTTTTGCCATTAAATATTACATCCGCGAAAAAGAGAATACGCTGAACCTGACGCTAACCTTAGCCAAGTCGCTGGATTCGAGAGATCCGTATACGGCTTTCCATTCGGAGAATGTGGCTTATTATGCCGTATGCATCGCGAAGGAGATGAGGCTGAAGCGCAAGCAGTGCGGCCATATTTATATCGGCGGACTTCTGCATGATATCGGAAAAATAGGCGTGCCCGAATCGATTTTGAATAAGCCGTCCAAGCTGACGAAGGAAGAGTATGAGGTGATTAAGCAGCATCCCGTCATCGGCTATGAGATGGTGAAGCATATTTCTTGTTTTCAAAAAAACGGCGTACTCGACATGATTCTGTTCCATCACGAACGCTATGACGGGACCGGATATCCGCATGGATTGCGGGGACCGAAATTCCGTTGGCGGCCCGTATTATGGCCGTGGCCGACTCCTTCGACGCGATGACCTCAAGGCGGGTCTACCGGCCTGAGGCCGATATCCGCTGCGCCCTGGAGGAGATTCGCAAGCATAAAGGCACCCAATTCGATCCCGATATCGCCGATATCTTCATTCAGATTGTCGAACGGGAAGGGGAGCGCATTCTGTCTCAACCTCGCAATATCCTTGCGAGAGCAAGGTGAAGGAAGGCCCAGAAGACAGAGTACAGATACCGTGATGAAAGGTCAGTGCTGTTATCGCCATCATAATGGCCCCCAGTCTCTCCGGATGCCTTCCCATATTACATCGAAATGCTACGGTCACAATAAATCAACGTGCAACAACTTATTGACCATATTATGGAGAGTTTTATTCTGCCGGATTATGTGCTCGAGCTCGACGAGAACGATATCTGCTATGATAGGGAATAGGGAATATATGTTCTAAGGATGAAGGAGGAGAGCGGGATGAGCCGACTCTATCGAGTGATCAAGCCCCATCGTTCCAATTACCCTCAGCCGATCCGGTTGTCAGCCGGACAGCGGGTGATTCTGGGGAAATTGGATGATGGCCCGCCGCTTCCGAAGGAGGCGAACAACCAGCCGCTGCTCTATGTCCGGTGGGTGGTCAATTCGGATGCAAGAACGTCGGGCGAGTCGGGCGGCGTCGGCAGCGCCGGCTCCAGCCGGATCAAAGACGTGCGCATCGCGGGCGAGCGCATGGACGGTTCGGAGCTGGTCGTTCCCACCATCGATAAATTCCGCTATCCGATGAACGGAACCGGCGATGCGGCCGGCAATGTCGCTGTGCAGGTGAAATTCAACAAGTCGATTACGGTCAATCCGGGATACAACGCCAGCATCGTGGACAGCGACAAGCAGGCGGTCGCCAATATTTCCGTCTCGGCGAGCAACGACATGCTGACGATTCAGCATCCGGCGCTGTCTCCGGGCAAGACATACACGGTCGCGGTGCCGAAGGAATTGGTGAAGGGGACAGATAACGGGCCGCTCGTGCGGGATGTCGTCTGGAGCTTCACGGTAAAGGATTCCCCGTATACGCCGCGGCTCGTCAATATGACGTTCAACGGCGATCCGAAGACGAGCATTGCGCTCGCCTGGTATACGGATCAGATGACGGGGACGGTGCTGCAGGTCGTGGAAGCGTCCAAAATGCAGGGAAGCGAATTCCCTGTCCAAGAGGCGCTGGTCTTCAACGGCAGCGCGGAAGCGATCAAGACGTTCATGAGCGCCAAGGATCGCGAGAAGAAAAAGTATACGACCTTCATCAGCCACCGGGCTTCCGCCGCCAACTTGAAGCCGGGCACCGCTTATAAGTACCGGGTCGGCAACGGGGATGACGCAGGCTGGAGCCGGATTGGGAGCTTCACGACCGATGCCGCGGGCAATCAGCCGTACCACTTTATCGTCGGGTCGGATTCCCAGGCTTCGAAGCTGTCCGCCTTCGAGAAGTGGCAGGACACGTTCCGCAAAGCGATTGACCAGATCGGCGATCCGAAGTTCCTGATCAACGTCGGCGACCTGGTCGACAACGGCGATTTGGAGGAGCAGTGGCAGTGGATGCTGGGCGTCGCTCAGGAAGAATTGGCCCAGGTTCCCTTCGTTCCGGTTCTCGGAGGGCATGAAGTGCAGGATTATGACGGCGACGAGACGACGCCGAACCGGAACTTCTACAATCATTTCAACCTGCCGCTGAGCGCCGGCGTGCCAGGGGCGCATGAAGGCTCGATCTACTCGTTCGAATATGGCGACGCGCTCTTCACCGTCATCAATTCGCAGTTCGAAGGCGAGCTGAAGTCCAACGGCAAGGATGTCGATTGGGCGGATGACGAGTTCTGGGCCCAACTGGATTGGATGCGCCTTCAGGTGGCCAAGACGGATAAGAAGTGGAAGTTCGTGTCGCTTCACAAAGGCCCTTATTCGGCAGGCGACAACGCGGGCCAGTGGGAGGACGGCCGGATTCAATTTTATAAAAAATATCTCGTTCCGGTGTTCGATGAGATGGGCATCGACGTCGTGTTCGAGGCGCGCGACCATATGTATATGCGTTCGTACCAGATGCTGAACGACGTTCCGGTGAAGAACGTGCAGAAGGATGGGCAGGGCCGCGTGCTGAACCCGCCGGGCAGCATCTATCTGATGCCGAATTCCCTCGGCGAGAAATTTTACACGAAATATCCGGGCTATGATGATTTTTTTGCGGTCATTAACGATCAGCCGTTCAAAAAAATGTTCGTCGATGTCTCGATTGCGGATGATGTGCTCAAGCTGACGGCCTATACGGCGGACAAGGCGAAGCCGGCGGTCTATGACGAGTATGCGATTAAGCGCACGGACGGCAAGCCGGACAAGGTCGAGCAGGCGAAGCTAACCTTCAGCGGCAAGCGGGCCGGCCTCTCGTGGAAGATGCCTTCTTCCAGCTCCGAGCCGGTCAGAGGCTTCCGCATCTATGAGAAGAACGGCCAGGCCGGCACCAACTGGAGCGCCTATATTCCGGCGGCCGCAGGACAGACCCGGTATACGTATTCCGTGAACAATCTCGACTCGAGCCGTTCCTATGAGTTCGTTATTAAAGCGGTCGGCACACGGAACAACTCGGACCCGGTATCCGTGAAGCGGTAACGAGAGACAGCAGCATCGTACGGTGCAGCTCCATGCAGCCCCTTGCTTGGCCGGAACGGCGAGCGAGGGGCTTCGCCAGCATGAGCGAGAGTCAGCGCCGTCTGAACTGCTCAAGCTTGCGATGGATAAGTGCAAGGTATGGTCCAGGCCGTTCTCTTGCCGTATCGTCTGGGCACTCGTGTGCGCGTTCCGGGACAGGCTCTCGTTCCAGGCAAGCTCCTTCACTCGGTCAGTGAGCGAGTCGACCGTCATTTCCTTCTCGCGGAGAGGGGCAGTCGCTGCGCCCAATTGCTGCCTTCGTCTCGCCCAGAACGGCTGATCGCCGACGAACGGGCAGACGAGCATCGGCTTGCAGCTCGGGGGTGAACAGCCTCCGAGCCGGCAAGCCGAGCGTCTCTCGTCTCCACCGGTTCAACAAGTTCAGGAAAGGAGCAGAGAGCAGACGATTCATGGAATAGCTCATCCGGTTCAACCAGCCCATGCCCGAATCGAACGGGAGGGCCGGATTCGCGAAGCGCGAGGTCGGCATAAGCAAAGGAACGGGATGAGCCGCGAATACCGGAATGTCCAACTTTTCAGCGATATCGGCGCCGGCCAATGCCTTCGGATGGAAGATAAGCGCTTCGGCTTCCTGAGTGTGAGAGGCCGCCCACAGATCGGTAAGCATCTGCTCCATCATCGGATAAATAAACTTCTTTATATTCCGCATGATCGCGAGCGGGTTCCCGCCTAGCATTTGCCTGCCTTCCTCGGACTCGGCCAGATCCAAAAAGCGGGCCCGTATCGGGCTGCAGGAGAGCCCATACCGCTCGACGAACGGCTTGAAGTTCTCCGCTGTTACTACATTGACAATATGTCCCGCTTCCTGAAGCTTCATCCCGATCGCGACGAAGGGCTGCACATCTCCGCGTGTCCCTAATGTGAGAAGATTAATCTTCATAACCGTCTTGTCCTTTTCTGTAGACTCCGTACTTTAACATATCAAGAAAAGGCGTCAGATCCGCGCCCCCTTCTATCGTGGCGCCGTCGCTCGAAGGGGGGCCGTGCTGTGCTATCTGATGCGCAACGAGCGCTTCCAAGGAGATCAGGATAAATTGGAGGGCTTGATCGGGATCGACCCCTTGGCGGAAATGTGCGCGTTTCACTCGCTTCTCCAGCAGCGGAACGTATTGATTCTCCATCTGCTGCTGCATATGGTTCAGTTCTTCCCGCAATGCATTTGGGGGCCTAACCGTCCTTTTTTCGGATCTTCTCGCCCTTGTGCTATAATCGGGACAACATGGAACGACTGCAGGAATAGGGAAGGGGCATGACGGTATGGAACCAAGAGAAGGCATGACATCGCCGGAAGGGCTGGAGATGCTGGAGCGGGTGCGCCGCATCTGCCGCACGCTGCCGGAAGTGGAAGAGATCATTGACGGATTCGGCCACAACACCTTCAAGGTGAAGGGCAAATCATTCGTCATTATGGGGGAAAACGGCAAAGCCCCCGGCCTGTCCTTCAAGTCGGACCGGGAGACGCAGGACATTTTGCTCCAGCAGGGCGGCTTTGTCAAGACGCCTTATATCGGCCATCATGGCTGGGTATCGGTCAAGACGGATGAGCCTTTGGATTGGGCTGAGCTCGGCGAGCTGATCGAGGAGGCTTATTTGCGTGCGGCCCCGAAGCGCCTCGTGAAGCAGGTGAAGCCGGAAGCTTGACGATCACGGAAAACCGCGGCGATAACACCTCGAGAATTGCCGTCTCGCCGGAGAACGGGTATGATGGGGAATACATCACTCATACTGGCGGAGTTGAGATTACTTATGAATTCATTCCCCAAATTGAAGTTGACGCTGTCGATGGCTATCTTCGGATCCGTCGGCTTTTTCTCGCAGCAGACGGGCTTGCCCGCGCTTGAATTGGTGTTTGTCCGCTGCATCTGCGCGGCCTTGTTCCTCAGCCTGTGCTGGGTGCTGACCGGCCAGGCCAAGCGGGAACGATACATTGGACGAGAAGTGATTCAGGTTCTGGCGTGCGGCGTGTTCCTCGTCCTGAACTGGGTCTTTCTGTTCCGATCCTTCGAGACGATGTCGGTCACCATCTCGATTTCGATCTACCATCTCGCGCCAGTCTTCGTCCTCATCCTGGGGAGCTTCCTGTTCCGTGAGAAAATGACGCTGCTGGCGGCGCTCTCTATCCTCGTCTGCTTCGCCGGCACGCTGTTCGTCATCGGCCTCGATCAGGGCTTGTCGTGGCGGGAGGTATGGTCTACGGGCGCCGGCTGGGCGCTGCTGGCCGCGCTGTTCTATGCCGGGACGACGCTGCTGGGCAAAGGCATCGACGTTATGAGCGCCTACCTGATGACGGTGCTGCAGACATTGTTGGGCGTCTTTCTGCTGCTGCCCTTTGTGGACTTCGGCGCGTTCCACAGCCTGACGCCATATAATTGGGCATATATTGCGGCGACCGGGCTGATCCATACCGGTTTTGTCTATTATTTGTTTTTTGACAGCCTCCGCAATTTGTCGGCCCGGATTATATCCGCGCTCATCTTTGTCGATCCGGCGGTCGCCATTTTGCTTGACACGGTCTTTACCGGATTTCGTCCGACTCTGCTGCAGGTTGCCGGCATCGTGCTTATTTTTGCCGGGATGGCCGGATCGCTGTGGAAGCCGCAATCCAAGCAAGACTACCTTTCGAGCTGACAATCGTAAGCTGCGCCAGGATACGGCAGATGTTCTTGCACCCGCAGGTCCAGACAAGTTTTTATGAAGCTTCGCATACAGCCGTGGAAGGAAATAGCCGCGAGGCAGGGAAGTATGTTCTTTATAACGGAAAACACCGGAGTGGAATGGGAAGGAGGCGCAAATGTGGCGATCAAAGCGATTGCGTTGGATTTTGACGGACTCATTGTAGATACGGAGACGGCCAGCTACGATTCCTTCTGCGAGCTCGTTCGGAGCTTGGATCTGGACATGCCGTTGGAGGTATGGAAGGAGTGGGTCGGCGGCATCAAGACCTGGCAGTTGGCCTGCGATTACTTGGATGAGCAGCTCGGCAAGCCTGTCGATCGGGAGGGGCTGCACCGCCGTCACCGGGAAATGTACACCGCCTTAATCGCGGAAATGGATGTGATGCCGGGCGTGAAGCAGCTCCTGGAGGATGCCCGCCGCATCGGCCTGCGCGTGGCCCTCGCCTCCAGCGCTTCGGCGGCCTGGGCCGTAGAGCATATCAAGCGCTGCGGGCTCCTTGATTATTTTGATGTGCTGCAGACGCGGGACGATGCCGCCAAGGTGAAGCCGGATCCGGAGATATACCGCAAGGCGGTGGAGAAGCTCGGCGTGAAGCCGGAGGAGACGATCGCGTTCGAGGATTCTCTTGTCGGGACGATGGCGGCAAAGGCAGCTGGTCTGTCTTGCGTCGCCGTGCCGAATCGGGTGACCCGCCTTTTCTCGTTCGAGCATGTCGATCTGCAATTGGCCTCATTGGCCGATATGAGTCTGGAGGAGATCATCCGCACGTTGGAGTATTCGGCAACATCATCCGCTCTTTCATGATCATCAGAAAGGCAGGCGAATGGATAGGTGGCGGCCGCGAATGACGCCGCCCGTTCCCTTGTGATTCAACGGGCGGCTTCGGAGCACATTGTCCCGCTGCAAGAGCTGTATCTGGAAGCTGCCCGCTGGAGAGCCAGCCGCGGCATTATGCTGTGGGATGAGCGCGCGTTTACGGCGGCGTATATGGAGCGCTTCATGCAGGAGAGAGAAGTGTTCATCGCCATGGCAGGCGGGGACGGAATCGGGTGCTTTGCCATTCAATGGAGCGATCCGGCGATATGGCGAGAACTTGATAAAGAGGAATCGGGCTACCTGCATCGGCTCGTCGTCAGCAGAAAATATAGCGGATTGAGGCTGGGATACAGGCTGCTGGAATGGGCCGAGAATTATGTGAAAAGCCAAGGAAAACGGTTCTTCCGGCTGGACTGCATGTCCGAAAATGAAGGCCTGAACCAGTATTATGGGGAGGCTGGTTTTTCTTTTGCGCGGACAGTAATCGGAGAAGGCTGGAGCGCCAATTTGTACGAAAAGAAGTTAGGCTAAACTCCCGGGGCTCGTTACCCTGGGCATAGAAGGGACAGACACAGGCTGCGGACGGCCTGTGTTTTTTTGCTGTGTGCAGCTATTCTGCGATTTTGCGGGTTGAAGCGGGGCTTAGGTTGTAATAAAATAGAGCTGTGATTAATAATGATAATCATTATCAGTTATCATTGTGAGATAAGGAGGAGTCCCATGTCATTGCCGGGCATACCGGTGCCGAAGGAACGGCTCAGTGATGAGGACATCGAACGGTTCGTCCGCTGCCGGCATTGTTATTATCGCAAGTGCCGGAATGCTCATGAATCGAGCTGGGTGTATGCGGCGCAAGCGTCGGTCAATCGGATCGTGCATGCGTATTATTCACGTGCACCCGAGGCGAGAACGGCCGCTTCCGTCCTGGGCGATATGGAGAGCTATTGGACGCCGGAGCGGGAGCGTTTCCCGTCGGAACAGCATTATTTGCGTACCAAGCGTTCGGTATTTCGCTTTTTAGATGAGTACTTGACGGGGGAAGCCCCCGGTCATGCGCTGCTGCTCGGGGAGAAGCTGTCCGTCCAGGCCGTGGAATTGGGAGCGGATCTGTCGATGACGCTCCAGGTGGCCGAATGCTCGGATTCGTCCTTCGTCATTCGGAAGTACGTGGTCGCCGATGAGCCGCAAGTGTTTAAAGCCTACGTTCAATTTGCACTCGTCTTCGCATACAAGGCTTTTGGCCGGCTGCCGGACCGAATCGAAATCTATGCCTTGATGAACGGCTCGGCGTATGCCTTCCGCCCGAAGGAGGAGCATTATCATTCTTCGCTGGATTTCATGCGCTTGATGCTCGGGGTCATGAATGAGGGGCCGACGGGCAGCGGCCTGTACCACTGAGTCAGCTATCATGTTACTTTTTGCAGGAGAAGGGGATTTACGCGCTTTGACGATATGATTCGCATACCGCCATTGGCGATGCCAGGGCGGTTATGGTCGAAATAAGGAAAGGATGGGATGAGAGAATGGCGAAGATCATTTTGATATATGCAAGTATGAGCGGGAATACGGAGGAGATGGCCGATGCGATTGCAGCAGAGGTTCGCGAAGCCGGAGAAGATCTCACGGTAATGGAGGTTACGGATGCCGATGCGGCCGACTTGGCCGGCTATGACGGAATTCTGCTTGGCGCCTACACTTGGGGAGATGGGGAGCTGCCGTACGAATTTCTCGATTTTTACGATGATATGGAAGGCCTTGATCTGAGCGGCACCAAAGCGGCCGTGTTCGGCTCATGTGATTCATGCTATGCCCAGGTGGGCAAAGCGGTCGATATTCTGATCGACCGGCTGCGGGAGTTGGGGAGCGACATCGTCCAGGAAGGCTTGAAGGTCGAGCTGACCCCGTCCGACTCTGACAAAGAATTGTGCCGGGCGTTCGGAAGGAATTTTGTGAACAGCCTCGTTCAGGGGACGGCCCTGCAGCAATAATGGGATACATGTGATTTATGGCGAGGAGTCTTCCGTGATGGAACGGAAGGCTCCTTTTGCCGTACATTCCTATGAAATACTTACCTATGAAATACTTAACCTGCGGGAAGCGAAGGCGGACGGAGACTGTAACGGAATTGACATTCAAGCGCCGTTCCCGCGTGTAACCGTATTGGCATACATTTCGCCTACCCCCGGCTGGCCAAAGCTGCAAAAGTACAGTATTTTTCACCAGAAAACGCTCATCGGTGGAGAAATCCTGCAGGGCTGCAGGAATTTCACGCTTTGACTGGCTCTGCTCCAATTTGAGAGCGAAAATGATGTAGTTTTGCAGGAACTCCCCAGAGCGGCATATCGCCGATCAGAAATGATGTAAAATCGCAGCATTTCCTACAAATAATCAAGCGCGCCCGGCCTAAGCTCATAACGCACGACATATTTGCCTGACCCTCCGGTGACAGCCTTAAACCAACCCTTGGAGGAGAGCGACTGCAGCGTTCTCACCGCTTTGCGATGGTTTACGCATAAATGGGTCTCCACGTCGATGGGGCGGATCGGACCGCCGAGCGTGCAGGCGAGCCGGATGGTTTCCCGTTCCGCCAGACTATGCAGGCTGACAGGAGCGGAGTCCGCGTGATAGCGGCTCATGACCATGCGCAGCAACGTCATGCACAGTTCGGGGCGGTCAGCGACGTCGTCATAAGCGAAGGAGATGACTTGGAACCCCATGGCCGACAAAAACGTCTCCCGGTTCAGCTCATTGCAATACTTCTGCCTGTCCATATTCCGGACGTGCGGTACGAAGCCTTTGATCTCGATGATCAGCTTGACATGCGGGGACAGCCAGGCGAAATCGCAGAAATAGGACAGGCCCCGCCAATCAAGCACTTCGTATTCCGGATGCAACTGGTCAAAGCTGCCCCGAAGCGGCCACCAAACGTTGCGGCAAAACAGCTTCTCCGCCTCACGACGTCCCCGCTCCAGCCGTCCCTTTCGCTCCCCCGTTCTTCTCTTCAAGTGATACTGGAAAAACGCATCATGCGCCTCTTCAAAACTCACCCTACCGCCTCCTTCGACAAAATAAAAACGTCCCGCTTCCCTTCGCGTGGGAAGGATCGGGACGTTCTTCGTCTCTTACGTTGATTATACTGTTAATACAGTTTCTTGACCAGTTCGGCTTCGTGACCGGCAGCGGCGAGCGAGCAGACATGGTGGAAGTCGCTTGCATTCCTTTGCCGCTTCGCTGCGCCAGGCAACTCGGATCATCGGCATTTTGTTCTCCGTTCGATTGCTACAGATCTTGAGCCAGCCGCACCATATCCCGCAGCAGCATGCCGTTCTCGTAGATTTCCTCCTCATAATGGCGAACGAAGAAATCGCGGTCAATGCCCGTCAACCGGAACCCGCATTTCTGGTAGAGCGCGAGCTGGCTTATGCTGGTGCTGCCTGTTCCGACTTCTATCGTCTGGTAACCGAGCGCCTTGCCGGTCTCGACCGCGTGAAGGACGAGCCGCTTGCCGATGCCCTGTCCTTGATGGCTCTCTGCGACGGCCACGTTGACCAGCTCGATCGTGCCCGGCCGGGTCGGCAGCAGCACATAGACGCCGATGACTTCTCCTTTCTGCTCCGCAACGAAGCAGGTTCCCCGCCCGAGATATTCCTGCACGAGCTCGGCAGAAGGGTCTGCCAGCAGCAGCAATTCCATCGGAGGCTGCTCCTCGGCATTCCATTTTCGAATCTGCATAATTGTCTTGTTCTCCTTTGATGCAGCATATTGCTCTATCTGTCTCTGTTTCTATCTATTTCGGCACTAGCGTTGCATAGAACCTGACATGAAGAAGACTTTAAACTCCAGATACGGAACTAATAATCATTATTTATATATATTTACAGTTTCTTTTTTCCTAGCAAAGCCAAAAGTCGATCTCCTACTAAACCATAGGAACATGTTACCATCAAATGTTAATATGCCATTATTACCTATTTAATCACCACTTTAACGGTCTTACATTGCTTTGGGTGTTTTCGTGGTCGACCACCCTTTCGTTTCTTCCGCCTGCCCTTCGAGTGCTTGGTTGGTTTGCGGTGCAGTGCCATCAAAAATTGATCCCACGTTTTATTCATATAGACCCGAAGCAGCTTTAGAAATGACCATAGCGTTTGAGTGGTGTCAGCCTCCTTCCGGACCAACATGACTAAACCATATGCGATGAAGGCTAAAAAAATCTGGTTCCATACTGCCTCTGGATGGAAACTGTACAAATGGACTAAGCTCATATGTTGCTTCATCCATTTAAAGAATAATTCAATCATCCAGCGGCGCCGATAAATCTCGCAGATTTGGGCTGCGGACTTATCCCAGACATTCGTAAGCACACGGTACTGGCGGTTCTTCTCATCGGTATACTCCACTAACCGGAGCTGGGCTTCTATCACATGGCCTTCTTCATCCTTGTAGCTCACGATCACGTCAGCATCACGCACCACAGGCGTCGTTTCATCGATCTCGTGCTCGCAGATGATCGCCGTCTTGTTGCTTTTCTTAATGCGTGCCACGAAGCGTAGATTATCATCCAGCCACTGCTTATAGTGACCATATGTGATGTACCCGCGATCCAAAACATGAATGGCATCTTTATCGATCACCAGATCCAAAGCCACTTCGCTGTCAGCAACGCCTCGTGTGGAACAAACAATGTTTTCGGGATAGACGGTATCCGGGTCGCAAACAGCAAGTTTGGTGTGGATCTTTACCCCGTTGCTGTGTTTGGAGCAGTAGGCCCATTTTCCAGCGACATCAGGGAGTGTAAGTACCGTTGAATCGACAATGCTCAGTTTCCCGATGCCGGGGATACCCTGCTTCGGATAAAGTTGTTGCAAACGTTGTGTCACTTGAATCCATAGCTGCTGCAACACCGGTAAAGGCAACGCTCTGAGTGTACGTACGAGTTGGGAAGCGCTAATGGATTTCAAGTGGATCGCCTGCTGCAGCTGTTCGTTCGCACGCAACGCGTTGCAGATATCTTCGAGGTCCGTGCGTTTATTCAATTGAGCATCAATGAGTAGTTTGATCGCTCTCACGAGTGTAAACTTTCGTCGATAATTGAAGATTGGGAATTCGTCGTCCGAGAGCTGAATCAAATTTAGGCATTTACAAATGACGGTCTGATCTGGTATAGTACCCATGGTCTTTTCTCCTTTTGGTGAGGGATTGGGTAACATGCCTATCCTTCAACATTAGGAGATTTTTTTATGAGTTACCAGATATAATCGATCAATAAATTGAAGAAAAAGTCATTAATGAGAAATATATTTTCATGTCAGGTTTGGTGCAATGCTAGTGCTATTTCGGGGCCGTTCCACGCATCTCCTGTTTTTTCTGAAAAGATTTCCGTCCCTCAATGGGCTTGGCGGGGACAGCGCTGCTGCACGGCGGGCGTCAGTACGCGCAGGACGACTGTCTGGCTCCTGCTGCGACAGCCGAGCGGCGTTAGCGGCGCGAATTGGCGGGTGGCTGGCCGCCTCCCTCGTCCGTCAGGAGGCTTCGTTCCCGCCGGCAGCCTTGGCGCGTGCGGCCCGAGTCTTTATCGCCTCCGTCACGACGAAGGCCAGATCATCGTTGCCGTATAGCGACAGGACGCCGAGCACCGTGTCGTCCGGAATGGGGCCGGCCTCTTCCTTCGGAACCGTGAGCCCGATGGCCTGGTGCAGCGCCGGATTGGCGCCCTGCCGCGGATAGGCCTGCTGATAGAGCTCGGCCGGATCAAGGTCATGATTGACGCACCACTGGGCGAATACGAGGATCATCATCTGCTCGTCCCGTTCATAGTTGCGGATAATCTGTTCTTCGATTTCTTTGCGAGACATTGATATATCTCCTTCCAGACGGTAATATGGGTTCATTATAGCGAATGGGCAGGAGGATTCACAATGATTAAGAACGAGAAGATACGGGCTGCCGAAGTCGAATTGACCGGTCTGAACGGGGAAAAGCTCGGCATCGTGCCGACCTCGGAGGCGCTCGCGATGGCCAAAAAGCTGAAGGTGGATCTCGTCTGCCTGTCGCTCATGAGCAGCCCGCCTCCCTGCAAGCTGATCGGAGCGGGGGCGGCCAAGCAGGAAGCGCAGCAGGCCCGCAAGACGGAGCGGCAGCCGAAGGTGAAGGAGATTCGCATGACGCCGCAGATTGAGGAGCATGACTATGAGACGAAGAAAAATCAGGCGGAACGGATCCTGCGCGCCGGAGATTCGGTGCAGCTCGTCATCCGCATCAAGGGCAAGGAAGGCGCGCTGGCGCAGCAAATCCTCGAGCGGCTGCTGCAGGATTTGCGTCCAGTGGGAACGAAGCGCAGCGGCATTCAACTGAGCGGGAAGCAGGCGATGGTACAGGTCGATCCGGCGCCAGGCGCGGAAGCATAATCGAAGCAATCCGCTCCCATCCGTCCGTGTACCGGACAAGATGGGAGTCATCATCGTCTTCATTCAAGCCCGGACCCGCTGCGCCGCGGAATCGGTCCGAGGCGTGATTGGCGCATGCCCCCGCGCCTTGGCCAGGCCGAACTTCGGCATATTGCCGTAGACGGCCTCGAACTGGCCTCCGCGCACGATATACGTTTCGTGATAGATGCCGACCGCATTCGTTTTCCCGACCGCCTGATAGAATCGCCGCCATGTCTCCAAATGCTTCGTCCCCCGCGCATAGGCGGTCAGTTCCTCGAAGGACCGCCAGTATTGAACCATCAAGATCGTTCTCAAATTGACGGTCGTCTCCAAGGAGAGAAAGCCAAGCTCCGGGTGCGTGTACAGTTCGCGAATCATTGGCGGCATCGCTTTAAAGACCGGCCACCATTGATGAACAGCCCGCCATTTATTGACCCTCATCCCGATCAGGAAGACGACAATATCCTGCTCTCTGTCCTCTACCGTGTAGCGTCCGCCAAAGATTGATTTTCCCATCGTGTCTCCTCCTCACCTTTTCAGTCGGAGCTTCCGCGTCGCCGCATCGCTCCACTCCATCTCCGCCCGCACGACGCGCTTGCCGTAGTCGAGCGTAAGCAGCCAATATTGCAAATCTTCTTCACCGGAACAGTGCGTCATGATCCGTTTTTCGATCGCCTCGTACATCTGATACCGCTCCTCCAGCATCGACTTGAAGCGCTCGATCTGCCGGATTGTCGTGTCCGCCTCTTGATGACGATGGAAGAACAGCTTGAGCAAAAATTCATTTTTGTACGTGTGGAGCTGTTGTAGCGGCTCCTGCAGCCAGGCCTGCAGCGCCTGGATTCCTTGGGGCGTAATATGGTACTCTTTTTTGTCGGGCTTCGATTCCTGGGCGGTATCGGTCACTACGGCCCACCCCTCCTCGACCAGCTTTTTCAACGTCGGATAGATTTGCCCGTAGCTGATCTTCCAGAAATGATTGAGGCTGGTATCCATCATCTGCTTGATCTCATAGCCTGTGTGGCAATCGGTCGTCAGCAGCCCGAGAATCGCATAGGCCGTGTCGCTGTGCTTAGCCATTGCATCACCTTCTAATGTATCATAATGATATATATCATTATGATACATAATTCATTGAAAGGTGGCAAGGGGGATTTTCCTGAGCAGTGGAGTAGGCAGAGAGGCGCTCAAATCGTTTTTGTGGGGCGAATAACAGACCCGACAACGTAACGCGCACGCAGCAGGGTTCCCCGCAGTTGATGATCGCGGTGCCGCATAAGGGAGATTCTGCTATAATGGGAATGAGGTGAGTGCGATGGCGAAGAAGAGAGGCCGGAACGCCGCTCCGCAAGGGACTGCCCCATCTGCCCAAGATAAGCCGGCGACGCTGAAGGATCTGCTGCGGCCGGATATCGTAGCGCAGCTGAAGGAGCAGGCTACCGTATTGAAGGCGGAGGAGACGCAGCGGAAGGAAGAGGAGAGACGCCAGGCGGAGGAAGCCCGTGCGGCCGAACAGAAGCGGCTGGACAATGACTTCAATTATTTGTTGAACAACAGCAGCATGGATTGGCGCAAGTATAAATAACATGATAAGAGAAGGTCCGATGATCTGTTCATCGGGCTTTTTTGTATTTGGTAATTGTCATTCGCATGCATGATATGTTAGTATATTGAAATGTGCTTGCAAGAGGAACATTTGTATTTATAGGGGAGACAAAATAGTAATCTTGTTTTTCTGAGGTAGGCAGAAGGGAGAAGGTCTATAAATATGCGATTGGGATTGTTTCCGCGCATTGTCATTGCGATTGTGCTTGGCATTGGAGCAGGACTTATTATGCCGGATTGGTTCATACGAATTTTTGCGACATTAAATCATGTATTCGGGCAGTTCTTGAGCTTCCTCATTCCGCTCATTATTTTGGGCTTCATTGTTCCGGGGATCGGGGAGCTTGGCAGGGGAGCGGGGAAGCTCCTCGGATTGACTGCATTTATCGTATATATATCTACGGTACTTTCCGGGATGCTGGCTTACGGCGTTGCGTCCTCGTCTTTTTCCTGGCTGCTGTCCGGGGCTTCCGGGCTGGCAGCCAAGAATCCGGAGGAGACGCTGCTGACCACCTACTTCGAGCTGCCTATGCCGCCCGTGTTCGACATTATGACGGCGCTGCTGTTGTCTTTTCTGATCGGGGTCGGCATCACCTTCGTGAAGACGAACGCGCTTCTTACCGCTTCGTTGGAATTCAAGGATATCGTAGCCAAGGCGATACAGGCGATTATTATTCCATTGCTGCCGTTTCATATCGCGGGGCTCTTTATGAATATGACGCAGGCCGGCGAAGTCGCGTTCATCCTGCAAGTGTTCGTGAAGGTATTTGCGGTCATTCTCGTCATGCATTTCGTGGTCATCCTGTGTCAGTATGCGATCGCAGGGGCCGTGAACAAGCGCAACCCGCTGGCAATGCTGCGCACGATGCTCCCTGCATACCTCACGGCGCTCGGCACGCAATCTTCGGCGGCGACGATTCCGGTGACGATGCAGCAGGTGAAGAAGCTCGGGACAGACGAAGAAGTGACGAACTTTGTCGTACCGTTATGTGCGACGATTCATATTACCGGATCGGCGGTTACGATTACTTCGGTCGCGAGCGCCATACTCTACATTCATGGCGTGCCGCTGACGGTGAGCACCATGGTGCCTTTCATATTCATGCTCGGCATCGCGATGATCGCCGCTCCCAGCGTGCCAGGCGGCGGAGTGATGGCGGCCATCGGATTGTTCCAGTCGATGCTCGGCTTCGATGAGGCGATGGTAAGCTTGGCGATTGCCCTGTACATCGCGCAGGACAGCTTCGGAACGGCGGCCAACGTCACCGGCGACGGTGCGATCGCACAGATCATTCACGCGATGAAAAAGCGGGTGCGCCAAGAGCCGTCTGCCAACTAGCTTATGACGACGATATCTAGGAGCAAGGGACGATCTGCTGACAGTCCAACCTCCTGATAGCCCGGTGATGCATTCACCGGGCTTTTTTTCGCAGGCGCAATCGGCCTTACAAGCGTGAAGAACAGCTTGCTGGTCCTCTTTTGGCGGGTATCACCGCGGCTCAGCACAGGCCGACAGACTAGCTTAGGCGGGCTCTTTTACAGCGCCGAAGTAGGGCCGCACCGCTTACGAACAGGCGGTTCGGAGCGGATGAAGCATCGCGTCATCCGCAGCCCATCCGATCGTTTTTATCAAATAATTTCACTATAATAACAATTCTAATTGAGAACGATAATCAATTATTTTGGCCAAATCCATTGACTTTCACGGGAGAACCGCTATAATCATAACTGTTACAACGCGTTAATGATAATGAATATCATTATTATACATGCGGGTGAACATGGGGAATGCAGACCATACATCCGGAACGCCTATACTCTGATTTATAAGGAACGAGACATGAAGAAGAGATATCTGGTTATTGCGCTTATCCTGTTTGCCTTCATCTCCCTGTTTATCGGGGTCATCGACATCAAGCCATGGGATTTGTTCAATCTGAACGACGATAAGGTTCATACTTTTCTCGTCAGCCGGGTGCCAAGGCTTATCAGCATCATTCTCGCCGGGGTCAGCATGAGCATCTGCGGCCTGATTATGCAGCAGCTCAGCCGGAACAAGTTCGTCTCGCCCACGACGGCAGGGACGCTTGACTCGGCCCGCTTGGGGATACTCGTCTCCTTGATGCTGTTCACGTCGTCGAGTCCGTTAGTGAAGATGCTCGTTGCGTTCGTCTTCGCTTTGGCAGGCACGATGCTGTTCATGAAAATACTGGATCGCATCAAATTCAAAGACACCATCTTCATTCCGCTCGTCGGATTGATGTTCGGGAATATTATTAGTTCCATTTCCACCTTTTTCGCGTACAAGTATGATTTGATTCAGAACATGTCCTCGTGGCTCCAGGGCGACTTCTCGATGATTATCAAGGGGCGCTATGAGCTGCTGTACATCAGCATTCCGCTTATCGTGGTTGCATACCTGTATGCGAATAAGTTCACGGTAGCGGGGATGGGCGAGGATTTCTCGAAAAATCTCGGACTCAACTACAAGCGCGTCGTCAACATCGGCTTGATCCTGGTGGCGCTTGTGACGTGCACGGTGGTGCTCACGGTGGGGACGATTCCTTTCCTGGGTCTCATTATTCCGAATATCGTCTCCATATACAGAGGCGATAATTTGAAAAATAGCTTGTCGCACACGGCGCTTCTCGGGGCAGTATTCGTTCTGTTCTGCGATATTTTGGGGCGCATCATCATCTTTCCGTATGAGCTGTCGATCAGCTTGACCGTCGGCGTCATCGGAAGTGCCATATTCGTCTATATGTTAATGAGGAGAAGGGCACATGGGTTATAAAGCGAAAACGGGGGTTCTTGCTGTCCTTGCTCTTGCGCTTATCGGGTTGTTCCTGTTCTTCAAGCTGGGGGACAACTGGGACTACGTGCTGCCGAAAAGAACAATCAAAGTATTGGCGATTGTGCTGACCGGCGCTTCGATCGCATTTGCCACGACCGTATTCCAGACGATTACGAACAACCGCATACTGACACCGAGCATTTTGGGCCTGGATTCGCTGTATATGCTCATTCAGACCATCGTCATCTTTGTTTTTGGCTCGAAGACGCTGATGATAATGAACAGCAATGTCGACTTTCTGGTGTCCGTCGGACTCATGGTTGTATTCTCGGGCCTGCTGTTCAAGCTTATATTCAAGGGCGAGAATCAGAACATATACTTTCTGCTGCTTATTGGCATTATTTTTGGCACTTTTTTCGGAAGCATGTCCACCTTCATGCAGGTTCTGATTGACCCGGCAGAGTTCATGATCGTGCAGGACAAAATGTTCGCCAGCTTCAACCATATCAACACGAAGCTGCTGCTTATGGGAGGCGTCCTGCTTCTGCTCGTCACGCTCTACTTTCTGCGCTTCATCAAGTATTTGGATGTGCTGGCGCTGGGCAGAGAGCAGGCGATTAATCTCGGCGTCAATTACGACTATGTCGTGAAGCGGCTGCTCTTTATCGTGGCCGTGCTGATCTCCATCTCCACGGCGCTTGTCGGGCCGATTACCTTTCTCGGCTTGCTTGTCGTGAACGTGACGTACCAGTTTCTGAAGACGTACCGGCACAGCTATCTTATCGCCGGCTCCGTCCTCATCAGCATTATCGCCCTTGTGGGCGGCCAGCTCATTGTGGAGCGGATATTCACCTTCTCCACGACGCTTAGCGTCATCATCAATTTCGTCGGCGGGGTCTACTTTATTTATCTTCTATTGAAGGAGAACAAATCATGGTAGAAGTAAGAGGAGTATCCAAACAATACGGCGGCAAAAACGTGATCGAAGACATCTCGGTTACGATTGCCAAAAGAAAAATCACGTCGTTTATCGGTCCGAATGGCGCAGGCAAAAGTACGCTGCTCTCAATCATAAGCAGACTCATTTCGAAGGATTCCGGAGAAGTGCTCATTGACGGGAAAGAAATCAGCCAATGGGACAGCAAGGAACTGGCGAAGAAGATTTCGATTCTGAAGCAGTCGAACCATATCAATCTGCGGCTCACGGTTCGGGAACTGGTCTCCTTCGGGCGCTTCCCTTATTCGCAGGGGAGATTGTCCGACGAAGACTGGAAGTACGTCGATGAAGCGATTGAATATATGGGGCTTGCCGAGATGCAGCACAAGTACCTGGATCAGCTGAGCGGCGGCCAGAAGCAGCGGGCTTATATCGCGATGGTCATCGCGCAGAACACGGAATACATTTTGCTGGACGAACCGCTGAACAATCTGGATATGAAGCATTCCGTGCAGATTATGAAAATATTGCGCAGACTCGTCAATGAGCTGGGCAAAACGATTGTCATCGTCATTCACGACATCAACTTTGCCTCCTGCTATTCCGACTATATCGTGGCGTTGAAGAACGGCAAAGTCATCAAGGAGGGCGCGACCGATGACATTATCGACAGCGCGGTTCTCCAGGACATTTACGATATGGATATGAGCATCGAGAACTTCAATGATAACAAGATCTGCGTTTATTATGCATAGCTCGACACAAAAAGGGGTCACACCGTTCGGTAATATCGCATTGTCGTGCCCGAATAGCACGAATTTGTGATATTAACGGCGATAAATATATTTTCAAAAAATATGTGGTAGAGGTGAAAAGAAATTGAAGAAAACAGTCCTAATTCTGGTCATAGCCATGATGGCAACCCTCGTTGCAGCATGTGGTTCCAATAAGACAGACAGCAGCAATGGTTCGACATCTACTGGAGCCGAAGCGAACAACACGGCGGAAGAAATCGTCATTAAGCATGAGCTTGGCGAAACGCCGGTGAAGAAGAACCCGTCCAAAGTCGTTGTATTCAGCTACGGAGTCGTAGATTCCCTGGACAAACTGGGAATTGACATCGCGGCGCTGCCGAAGAACAACCTGCCTCCTTATTTGAAAAAATTCGAAGACGAAAAGTATGTGAATGCGGGCGGATTGAAGGAGCCGGACTTCGAGACGATTCACGGCCTGAAGCCCGACCTGATCATCATTGCCGGCCGACAAGCGTCGTCCTATGAAGAGTTCAAGGAAATCGCGCCGACGATCTATATGGATATCGACACGGACCGTTATATGGAGTCCTTCAAAGAGAACGCGGAAACGATCGGCAAAATCTTCGGTAAAGAATCCGAAGTCCAAGCGGAGCTTGCGAAGATCGATACGGATATCAAGCAATTGAATGAGAAAGTGACAGCGGCGAACAAAAACGCGCTTATCATTTTGGCGAACGACGGCAAAATCAGCGCCTATGGCGCCAACTCCCGCTTCGGCATTATCCATGACGTATTCGGCTTCCCGCCGGTCGATCCGGACATTAAAGTATCGACTCATGGAGACCCTGTGTCCTTCGAATATATTGTGGAGAAGGATCCGGACTATCTGTTCGTTATCGATAGAGGCGCCGTCGTCGGCGGCGAATCGTCTGCGAAGCAAGTCGTAGAGAACGAACTGGTCATGAAGACCAAGGCTTACAAGGAAGGACATATCGTCTACCTCGATCCGAGCTACTGGTATCTGTCTGGAGGCGGCCTCATCTCCGTCGAGGAAATGGTGAAGGAAGTCGGAGCGGCCATTCAATAATCATCTGCCGGCTTGCAGCAAGCCGGAACGGCAACCGGGGCGCCTCGTGCGTCCCGGTTTGTTTAATTTGATGGAAAGAGAGATAGTAAGACGATATACGGCGAGGTTAAACGCCCTGATTTTCAAGCCATCTTGTCCATCGCTCCGGTATTAGACATTCCCCATAACGACATCGTGGAACAGTACATCGAGATTGGGCATAAGTCGGAAGTCATTTACTCTATTTTACAGAATGAGTTGATGACACTTGAACATCCTTCGCTGATACCGAAAATAGCCGCAAAGTTCCTTGAATCACCGAATGAAGACAGCCTGTATGTAGTAGGCAGATTGTTCCGCGATACAGACTCCATACATAACGACTCCATTAAACTTTCATTGTACGGCCTCATTGTTAATTACTCACGCGCTCATGGAATCATGCCTTACATTGCAAAAGGATTATTTCGGAAGTACATGATTGAACGAAATGATTTCAGCAGGCTGAAGGAAACTTACGAAAATGGATAGTATATTCTGCATTATGTTGATTTTCTATCGTCCGAGGAACGTGTGTGTTTGTATTATAAATTAGGCGTTCATGCATACACTCTGAGCAATCATTATGAGTGCATTGATTATTGCAAAGAAGTATTGAAATGTGGAGAAAGCCACTATAAAGCAGATGCGCTTGGTATCCTTATAGATGCGTATTTCAGTATTGGAGCGTATAAAGAGTCAGAATTGTACCTTATACAGTACAAAAATTTCACATACCCTCAAACAAAAGATAATGTCGTACTTATGGATACATTCTTCAATGCAAAAAAAGGTAATATCGGCCAAGCAATTAAACAGTTGGAATCATTTCTTGAAACGTGCAGAAGTGCCTCCGTTATTCCGGCGACCAAGCAACTTGTTCAATTGTACTTACAGCAGAACAACCTCGAAGGCGCTAAAGTTATTTTGGAGAACGACAAGGCCACTACCTCTGTCGTTGATGAGAGTACTCCATTAGTTTGCGCTACATATGCTGATTATATTCGAGTCAAGGGAGAATATTATTTGACTGCGGGTGACATCGACAAAAGCATTACGAATATGGTGGAATCTGCCTTTTGGTATTCCAAAGTAGATGATGCAGCCAAGGAAAAAGAAGCTCTCAATACTGCTATGCATATCCATTTAACGAATAACGTTTCACCTCAGTTTACGCTAGAAAAGTTAAGCAATTACTACCAACGAATCGTTAAAGAATTGGAGGAATTAGCGTGAGAAATAAAATGAAAAAACTCATTTTCAATACCCTTCTTAGCACTGTTCTTATAACAACAACCGCGTCATTGTTAACTGGCGGTTCAGGAAGTGTCCACCCTTGGTAAAGCACCTTAATGGTGCTTTTTTTAATACGCAAGTTCCGGACATCTATTCATATATCCACAAAAGTCGTGTTTTTGTACTAGAGTCTATTTAAGAAAAGAATGACCTTCACTGACCATGACCTTTTGAAGATCCCCCTCCTTTATAGAAAAAGGGTACTTTTCCCTATGCTGTCACAGAATCAGTCCTTGTCATATATGAAACTAGGTTGAATGTAAAATAAATCAGAAACAATATTACAATCGTTCAAACAATCTTTTCCGTTTTTGATTTCTTTTGTCTTCGTTTTCCATATCAACAGCTCCTATAATCAGTATATCAAAGGCGGATTCTATACTTGAACTGCTTCGGAATTATCTCACGTGTCTAGATCCATCCCAGAGCTGATATGATAGAATCATACGATAAAACGAGAAATCAGGTGGACGGTGTGGAGCTCCGATGGAAATGGCGGGAATGAGCGGCTTCTCATGAACCTTATCCGGCTTCGATAGCCAGGAGCGATTAGGCGATGACGTCCACCGCATACCATGCTTCTCCTATAAATCAGCAAAAACCCGATCTATTGTTCTTTCCGTTCCGCTTACATCCGTTTGTTTTATTCGGTATGGCGAAGATGATCCGCCTCTTCAACATATTCAGCCCAAACGTGTTGACTATTGCGCTTTGCTGCATCTTTGCTCTCGGTACATCGGGCCCGGAATGGACAAGCTTTACAGGCTCATTCCAGAACTCGAACTTCCAGATCACCGCTTTCCCTCCGGGCCGTAACGATTGAGGCAGTGACGCAGGACCGGTCCGCGGGCAGGCGCCATCGGTCGAGCGATTGCCGCGGGTTGCCGCAGCTTGACGCAGCCTGCTCGGCCATACGCGGCTTGACGCAATCTGCTCCGCCAATACTGCAATAATGCAGCAATTTCATTGACACGAGTATGCGAAAATAGGATTGCTGCAAAAATACAGCAATTCCACTGCGGCAAGCTATAGATAGCGTCTGAAATGGAAAAGTGATGTAATTTTGCAGGATTTTCTCGGAATTTAGCCTCTTATGATTAAAAATGCTGCGCCTGTGCAGCATTTTTAATATGGAGCAGCATGCTCTAACCTAACCTAACCTAACCTGCCCTGTCTTTCCCTGCCCCGCCCTTTATAAGAAAAAAGACTGTCGACAGGATTTTGCCGGCAGTCTGAAGCGGGGCGCATGAGGAACCACGCTTGTTCTATATCAGCCGGAACCGTTCGAGCTGCTCCCATTGCCGCTCCTGCCGCAGAATCTCCCGCTGGCGCGGGCCGATGAGATCAAAATGGGGAAAGGGGCGGCGGGCATGGATATAGCGCGGGTTCAGACCATGCTTTACGCACCAGGCGGTCAGGCGGGCCATGTCGGCACATCCGACCTTGGTGACGGTCGTGATTCCCGGGAAGCGTTCATCCTGCCAATAATGCGTCAAATAAGCGATTTCCCCGCGATCGACGCGACGCTTCCACTCGTTGAGCTCCGTGCGGGATATGCCGAAGGCCATCATACACCATCCTTATTGCTCTGAAGTGCTACCGCAAGCCGTGTCCCGGGCATCTTCCTCAGGAACGGAAGGTACCCGCTGCGGAGCAAGCAAGCACTCCTTCATTCTACTCCTCATTATATAACATCCGGGCTATCGCTTCCCGCCATTCCGCATTTTCCGGCTTGACCCTCTCGCCGCGTCACCCCGTACACTGCATAGGAGACGCCAGTTCAGCGCGTTGATGCGCAGTAAGAGCTACAGAAGCGCAGTAAGAGCTACAGAAGCGCAGTAAGAGCTACAGAAGCGCAGTAAGAGCTACAGAAGCGCAGTAAGAGCTACAGATGCGCAGTCGACAGATGCACAGTCAGAGCAGCAACGGCGCTACATAACAGGAGGGAATTACTATGAAAATAAACGTCATCGACACGATGGCCATGTATGAACGAATGTACGATTAACCGGCCGCAAAGCGGGAGCAGCTGTTCCGATATGATCTGATGAAGCCGTTCGAGCCGATGTGGACGACGATACAGGTGCCGCTCAAGGCTGCGCAGCCTGGCGGATATGATGTCGTGATGGCCGCCGGGATGCTCGGCTGCCTCGATGCCGGACGCGATGACCTCGGGCAGCCTGCGGTGAAGATGCTGCGGGAGCAGGGCTGGCCGGAGAAGGCAGGCCAAGTGCTGGAGCAGTGTGCCGCCTATGCCGGCCGCTTCGGATTGAAGGTGAAGGCGGATGAGATTTTGTGCGGCTTCTTCCTCGCCGATCCGGACAAGCTTCGCCTGCAGCGCAGCTACACCGGCTTCGGCGGCATCCCGGGGTATATCCAGATTATCGTGTATCCGACGGAATATAATCTGACTCGGCTGCCGTCGATCTTGGCTCATGAATTCCACCACAATCTCCGCTTCTCTTACACGGATTGGGATCATGGCAACGTGACGCTCGGCGAATACCTCATCATCGAAGGATTGGCCGAATCGTTCGCCCAGGAGATGTACGGGGAGGAGCAGTTGGGGCCGTGGGTCACCTCATTCGACGAAGAGGATCTCGCTTATTCGATTGAGGTGATTGGGAAACGGCTCACGATGAAGGGATTCGCCGAAGTGGCCGCCTATATGTTCGGCGACGAGATCGCCCGGGCGCAGGGCTTTCCGCCGGCGGGCCTGTCGGAATGCTCCGGATATGCCGTCGGATACCGGGCCGTCCAGTCATTCCTCGCGCGCACCGGCATGACTGCGGGCGAGGCGACGACGCTGGATAGCTGGGACATTGTGCGGGAATGCGGCTTGTTCTAAGGATGGATTTCCGACTTTTCTATTTTGCAAGCAAATGAAGGTCTAAATTTGTCTAATATGGGCGAAAAACGTTCATTTTCTGTGAAATCAGTGAATGAACGTTTTTCTGTTGCGGTTTTTTATTTGTTTTTCTCTTCCGAGAGCGGATTTATAAAATTCATATCATGCCCTATAGGGAAGGATATGGGAGGGATTTTTTGGATCCCTCCTCTAATCTCCCCTGTTCCCAGGTCAGGAGGGCTGAGGAGGAATAAAGTGGGAATATCAAGGGTGAGATACAGACAGGAACATGTTACCCTTGAATAGGGCCCCAAAAAAAGGAAAAAGGAGTTGTCGGATGAAGAAATGGTATTCGTATGCGTTATGCTGCGCCATGGCCATCCTGCTGGTAAGCTGTGCGCCGCAGCACGGCGATAGCCGGACCGAAGCCGACGGCGGAACATCGCCCCGGCAGGAGACGGCACTGGAGAAAGCGAGGCGGGAAGGATATGTTACCGTAGGCTTCGCGAATGAGAAGCCGTATGCTTATGCCACGCCGGATGGCCAACTGACGGGCGAGGCCGTGGAGGTGGCCCGGGAAGTATTGAAGCGGATGGGCATCGAGGAGATGAACGGCGTCCTGACGGAGTTCGGTTCTCTCATTCCGGGGTTGAAGGCGAAGCGGTTCGACATCATCACCGCGGGAATGTTCATCAATCCCGAGCGGAGCAAGGAAGTGGCCTTCGCGAACCCCGAATACAGCATTGGCGAGGCGCTGGCCGTCAAGAAAGGGAATCCATCCAATCTGCGCAGCTACGAGGATATTGCCGGCAGCAAGGATGTCAAAGTCGCCGTCATGGTGGGGGCCATCGAGCTCGAATATTTAGCGAAATCAGGTGTCTCGAAGGAGCAAATCGTAACGGTGCCGGATCAACCATCGGCCATCTCGGCTCTGCAGGCGGGACGAGTGGATGCGGTGACCATGACGGGACCATCCTTGCAGGCGATGCTTGACTCCACGAAGGATGATCAGTTGGAGCGAGTCATGGATTTCGAGCAGCCTGAGATAGAAGGCAAAAGCGTAAGAGGGTATGGCGCGGCGGCGTTTCGCAAGGAAGATGCCGACTTCCGGGAAGCATTCAATCAAGAGCTGGAAGCGTTGAAGCAGTCGGGCAAGCTGCTTGAACTGCTTGAGCCGTTCGGGTTCACGGAGCAGGAGCTGCCTGGAGATATGACGGCCGAACGGCTGTGGCAAGAGTGAAGCCATGAAGATCGCTTCCTCCATGCTTGAATATGTGCCTGCGCTGCTGCAAGGAGCATGGGTCACGCTGCAAATTGTATGCTTCTCTATGATACTGGCCTTTTTCTGCGCTTTTGCGGCAGGATTGGCCCGCCTGTCCAAGTACCGCATCATCCGCTTTGTCAGCGGGGTCTACGTAGAGGTGTTTCGGGGAACTTCCTTGCTGGTTCAGTTGTTCTGGTTATATTTTGCGCTGCCCATGCTGCTCGACGTCCGCATGTCGGCGATGACCGCGGCCGTGCTCGCGCTTGGCTTGAACTATGGCGCGTATGGTTCCGAGGTGGTGCGGGGTTCGATCCTGTCCGTGCCCAAGGGCCAATACGAAGCGGCCATGGCGCTGAATATGAGTCCGTGGCTCCGGATGAGAAGAATCATTTTGCCGCAGGCGATGGCGCTCATGCTGCCTTCGTTCGGCAATCTGCTTATCGAGCTGCTGAAGGGAACATCGCTTGTTTACCTCATCACCTTGATGGATTTGACCTACCAAGGGATGGTATTACGCTCCTTTGACAACTCCAGCACGCCGCAGATTTTTGCGTTATTGCTCCTGATGTATTTCATCATGGCCTATACCTTGACGCTCGGTATTCGATTTTTGGAGCGCAGGGCCGTGAAGGGGAGGATATAGCGTATGTGGAGTTGGGACTACGCATTGGAGATTCTTCCTCAGCTGCTGCAGGTGCTCCCGATTACGATCGGAGCGACGCTGCTCGGATTTGCGGCGGCATGCCTGCTCGGCTTGCCGTTGGCGCTGGCCCGCCGATCCCGATATCGAGCCTTATCCGTGCTTGCGAATGCGTGGATGGAATTCATCCGCAGCACTCCGCTGCTCGTTCAGTTGTTCGTGCTCTTTTATGCATTACCGCTTTACGGTATTTCATTCTCGCCGTTTGTCACCGGCGTCATCGGATTGGGCTTGCATTATAGCGCTTATCTGTCTGAAGTATTTCGCTCGGGAATCGAGGCGGTGCCCGCCGGTCAATGGGAAGCGGCCAAGGCGCTTAACTTCGGCAGGCGGCATTCGTGGACGAACATCATCCTTCCCCAAGCCATACCGCCAATCATTCCCGTCATGGGCAACTATTTGATTACGATGTTCAAGGAGACTCCCGTCTTATCGGCAATTACGCTGGTCGAACTGCTGCAAACGGCCAAAGCGATAGGTTCCGGCTCCTTCCGTTATCTGGAAGCCTTTACGCTGGTCGGTTTATTATTTCTGCTGCTTAGCTATCCGTCATCTCTGCTTGTGAGCAGGTTGGAGAAGAAGTTGCAGATCAAATAGGGGGTGGAGAGCAAAGATGGAGAGCGTTCCATGCAGGCCGCTGGCCCCGCACACGGCACATCATCCGATCGTCATTTATCGGGATATCTGCAAGTCATACGGCTCTGTGAACGTCCTGCAGGATATCAATCTGTCCATTTATTCGGGGGAAAAGGTTGCCGTCATCGGCCCAAGCGGATCGGGCAAGACGACGCTGGCCCGCCTCCTGATGACATTGGAGCGGCCCACCTCGGGAACGATTCAAGTCGACGGGGAGTGGCTCTGGCACCAGGAAGTGAAGGGCAAGCTTGTCGCGGCGAAGGAAAAGCATCTGCACAACGTACGCGGAAAAATCGGCATGGTCTTTCAGCACTTTCACCTTTTTCCGCATATGACCATTTTGCGCAATGTAACGGAAGCGCCGGTGCATGTACTAGGATGGAGCAAGCAGGAAGCCGAAGCGCGCGCGCTGGAGATGCTGGCCAAGGTCGGGCTGGCAGACAAGGTGAATGAATACCCTGCACGCTTGTCCGGCGGGCAGAAGCAGCGCGTCGCGATTGCCAGAGCCGTAGTCATGCGTCCGAAGGTGATGCTGTTCGACGAAGCGACCTCCGCGCTTGATCCGGAGCTGGTCGGCGAGGTGCTGGCGGTCATCAAGGACTTGGCGGCCGAAGGCGACATGGCGATGATGCTCATCACGCATGAAATGGATTTTGCCAGGGAGATTGCCGATCGGATCATCTTTACGGATGGCGGCTCCATCGTCGAACAGGGAACACCGGAGCAAATCTTCGAGAACCCGCAGAGCCCGCGTCTGCAAGCCTTTTTAAGCCGCTTCAGACAGACGTGGTACATGGGAGGAATTGAGCAAGCTTCACCATCTGCGGAAGAGGGGGGAATCTGAGTATGGAAGTCAACGTGACGCGATCCTTGCCCTGCACGATCCGCAACGCGCGAAAGGGCGATGGAACGGAATTATGGAAGCTGGTGACAGAGAGCGGGACGCTCGATGTCAACTCGGCCTATTGCTATATCATGCTGTGCGAATATTTCGCCTACACCTGCCTCGTGGCTGAACGCAATCGGAAACTTATCGGTTTTGTATCCGCGCTTCGGCCGCCAGAGAGGACGGACACGCTTTTCGTCTGGCAGATTGCGGTGCGCGACGGCTATCGAGGCAGAGGGATCGCCGAATCGCTGCTCCGCACCTTGTACGATACGGCATGCCGGGCTCAGGTGCGATTCATGGAGACGACGATCACGCCGAGCAACACGGCTTCCCAGCGCCTGTTCGCCAAGATGGCGAAAACATGGAAAAGCGCGCTCGTGACGAAGGAGGGATTCTCCGCTCACCTGTTTCCGGAAGGAGCGCATGAGACGGAGAAGCTGATCCGCATAGGGCCATTGCGCCACAATACACACGATAGAATGGAGACGGTGACATGAAGGTATTGGATGGAAGAACGCCATCGCTGCAAGTATTCGATTCGTTGGAGTCTGAGGTGCGAAGCTACTGCAGGTCGTTCCCGGCCGTATTTACGAAGGCGCAAGGCTATAAGCTGTGGGATGCCGACCATCGGGAATATATTGATTTCTTCGCCGGAGCCGGCGCGCTCAACTACGGGCATAACAACCGGGCGATGAAGCGGAAGCTGCTGGACTATATTCAGCAAGACGGCGTGACGCACAGTCTGGACATGGCCACGAAGGCGAAGGAACGATTTCTGCAGAAATTTCACCACGTCATTTTGAAGCCGCGCGGACTTGAATACAAGGTGATGTTCCCCGGACCGACCGGGGCGAACTCGGTGGAGAGCGCCTTGAAGCTGGCGCGCAAGGTAACGGGGCGAGCGACCGTCTTCAGCTTTACGAACGCCTTTCACGGCATGACGCTTGGCGCCTTGTCCGTCACGGGCAACAAGTTCAAGCGGCAAGGGGCGGGCATCCCTCTGCATCATACGGTCACGATGCCGTATGACGGGTATCTTGGTCCGGATATCGATACGCTCGACTATATGGAATGCTATATGAATGATAGCGGAAGCGGTGTGTCGCTGCCGGCCGCCATCATCGTGGAGACCGTTCAAGGGGAAGGCGGGATTAACGAGGCGAGCAATGAATGGCTGCAGCGGCTGGAGCGGATTTGCCGCAGCCACGAGATAGTGCTCATTGTGGACGATGTGCAGATGGGCTGCGGCCGGACAGGGACCTTCTTCAGCTTCGAACGGGCGGGCATTACGCCGGACATCGTCTGTCTATCCAAATCGATAGGGGGATATGGGCTGCCGATGGCGCTTACGTTAATCCGCCCCGACCTCGATATTTGGGAGCCCGGCGAGCATAACGGCACGTTCAGGGGGAATAATTTGGCTTTTATCACCGCGGCCGAGGCGCTTGATTATTGGAAAGATGAACGCTTTACGCAAGAAATTATGGCAAAAGGAAAGATCATTCGCTCTTGCTTGGAAGAGCTAGTCGCACAATATCCTGAACTACAAGGAACGGCGAGAGGCCGAGGATTGATGCAGGGGATTGCCTTCGGCATCCCGGGCATGGCGGAGCGACTCTGCGCCAGAGCCTTTGCGAAAGGGCTCATCATGGAGACATCGGGTACAGACAGCGAGGTGGCGAAGATGATGCCGCCGCTCACGATCGATGACACGGGTCTGCTTGCAGGCTTGGATATTTTGCGAACATGCATGAAGGAAATGGCGGAAGAGTTGTAGCAAGCCATCCTTTCACGACACATCGAATAGGAAAATGAACAAATAGGAGGAATTTGCGATGATCGTCAAGCAACTGTCTGATATTCTCGGCACGGAACAGGATGTGAAGGCGGAGACATGGAACAGCCGCAGATTGCTGCTCAAGAAGGACGGGGTCGGTTTTTCCTTGCATGATACGCTGATCAAGGCAGGCACGGAGACCGAAATCTGGTACAAACATCATGTGGAGGCGGTCTACTGCATTGAAGGAGAAGGGGAAATCGAGGTTGTTGAGAGCGGAGCCGTCTATCCGATTCAACCCGGCACGTTATATGTGCTCGATGGTCACGAGAAGCATCTGCTGAGAGGGAAGAGCCAGATGCGCATGCTGTGTGTCTTCAATCCGCCTTGCACGGGCAATGAGGTGCATGATGCGGAAGGCGCATATCCATTAGAAGTCTAATCGCGGGTGCATGTGAACGAAGGCTAGGTCATGACGTAAACAGCCGGAACGCGAACGGCCATACTTTTTCACGGAAGGAGCTTGATCATATTGACAGGACAAAGCCAAGTTCAGCAGGCCGCAAGAACGCCGGATCTGTATCCCTCCAGAGTGAATACGGAGACGTTATTGTTAAAGCGCCCGGACCCGGTTGTCTACAACCACACGCTCGGGCAGGCGGAGATAACAGCCGAGCAGCTTGCTTCTTATGAAGCGGACGGATACTTGTTCCTGGATTCGTTCTTCAGCGAGGACGAAGTGCAGGTATGGAAGCGGGAACTGCTCCGCATGTTCCAGGATCATAAGGACAGCGCGAAGCCGGAAGTGATTCGGGAGCCGGGCAGCGACGAGATTCGCTCGATTTTTGCCGTGCATCGGGAGGGCCTGTTCCGGCAGTTGGCCAATCACCCGAGAATCATACCGATCGTGGAGCAGATTCTCGGCAGTCAAGTCTATGTGCATCAATCGCGCATTAATTTCAAGCAGGGCTTTACGGGCAAAGAGTTCTACTGGCATTCCGACTTCGAGACATGGCATGTGGAAGACGGCATGCCGCGCATGAGGGCATTGAGCTGCTCCATTGCGCTGGAAGAGAACAATGCGAACAACGGTCCGTTAATGGTCATTCCCGGCTCCCACCGCACGTTCGTCTCCTGTATCGGGGCCACGCCGGACGACCATTATAAGTCATCGCTGCGCCGCCAGGAATACGGCATTCCCGATCGGGACAGTCTCATACATCTGGCCAATCAAGGCGGCATCGTGGCGCCTACGGGCAAGGCCGGCTCCATTCTCTTGTTCGACTGCAACGTGATGCATGGCTCGAACAGCAATATTACGCCGTTCCCGCGCAGCAATGTCTTCATCGTCTATAACAGTGTCGATAATCAGCTTGAACCGCCGTACTCGGGCAAGCCGCCAAGACCTGATTTTATTGCGGCCCGTTCATTCTAGCAGGAACAGAGAATGGCGCAGCATTTATGATATCAATATGGAGAAGACCCATCGCCCGATGGGTCTTCTTTTGTCGGTCCGCCCAGCATGAGCGTCATCGATTGCCTTGCGATAGCCGACACTATGAAATTGATAAAAAAACCAAATATGGATTTTATGATATAATTGGTATATAATGTGTATGCAAGAAAATATTACTAATGGAGGTAATAAGAGTGAAAAATTTTTTGAGCAAGTTGACCGGATTCCAGCCTGCCGCCGCACGTTGCATCTTAACGCGCAGAGTCGTCTCCTGCCGCTCTGACGCCCTTTGCCTTATCCAAAAAGTTTCCTCCTGGGAGTACTATGTGGATCGAGATACGGGAGAAGAGTGTACAACGCCAAGAAAGGTACGATGCGGTTGCTAGGAACAATCCTACTTTTGCTAGAATGAGAATGTGATGAACCCAGGGAAGCGATTTTGCCTCTGCCAAGATGCAAAATCGCTTCTTTTTTGCCCGTTCTTCTTACCATGCGAACTCTACTCATTCATCACCGGCAAGACCCGGTCATGGGTCCGCGCCGTTTCATTCTCCAGCATATTCCACAGCATGTTCGAATTCATTAACGAACGATGGGATTCAAGTATTCCGTTTTGATTCACTAGAAAAGCATAGGGAACTTTGGTTACGCCATAAGCTTCCATGATGTCCGCAGAGCGAATATATTCGATGTCGGAAGGGAGCATCGCCTGAATCTCTTCGTCATTGGATTGCTTATCCGTATTGATAACGACGATATGTATATCCCCATTCTCAGCCGCTCTTTTTAAGTCAGGCAATATGCTTTTACAGGTTTGGCATGTCGTATTGATAAAGAGAAGCAGCACTTTTTTTTGGCCGAATAATTCCCTTAAGATCACTTTGCGCCCATGTGAATTCCAGTCACGAAAAAGCGGAACTTGCTCACCGATTTGAAGCTCGGTTAACGAAATCCCGCCGACGCTTTTTATTTTCGCCAGAAATTGACCAATGAGCCTCGCCAGCATGTAGATAAGCAGCAGCTGGATGAGCACCAGCATTAAAGTGACGATAATGATAAAATCGGTCATTCGAATCTCACTCCCCGTTTGTTTTCAGGTGAACATCTTCATGAGGCGAACAAGTTTTTTCTTGATTTGGAACAAATCCTTGAACAGATAGAGCAGCGAAAAAAGGATGAGCGACAGCATGAACAGTTCAAGTTTGTGGATAAGCGCAATCTCTCCTGCGTATGATGAACGAAACTTCCATAGCACCACAACCGAAAAACTGAGAAGAAGATTACGAAGCACCAATCCCCAGTTCAACTGTTCATTTTCGAGTATCCCGCCACAGCCGCAATTGATATGCCGATGCCCGCGCATCAAATTGAAACCGATTGCAAAGGTATAAACACTCAGGAGTGAACATAGGGAAACCGCATGATAAACCGTTATGCCGCGCAAGAGAAGCGAGAGGCCTAGCGCAAGCTCGGCCGCGGCAAACGCGATAAAAGACGGAACGATAAATCGGGCTGGCACCATTTGATAGGCATTCATGATGCGAATGTGTTCGCGGTAGTTCAGCGCTTTATGCAAAAAGGTGGAGAGAAACAAGAAGGCAAGTACATTTTGGAACATAAACACGAGAGCCATGTTTAGACGAGAACCCCGCTTTCCTGGTTATAAATTTTGGTTTGCGCGCGATATAAACGATGGTATTCTCCCTGTCGGCGCAACAGCTCCTGATGTGTGCCTTCCTCGACGATTCGGCCTTCCCTCATCACCAAAATATAGTCTGCCTGCACGGCGACGCCAAGACGATGCGTTATGATTAGCACCGCTTTGTCATTGTTCCCTTGAAATAATTCATGGATAATATCAAGCTCCGATTCCGGGTCCATGGATGAGGTGGGCTCATCAAGTATGATTAGATCGCTGTTCTTGAATAGAGCTCTGGACAAGGCCAGCTTTTGCCATTGCCCGCCGGATAATTCATGGCCTCCTTCAAAATGACGCCCTAGCAATGACTCATATCGCTCAGGCAGCTTTGCGATATGTTCATGAATTTTCGTTTTTCTTGCGGCAGCGATCATTTCGGACTTACTCGGGTTGTTCAGATTGCCAAAGCCGATATTCTCCCGGGCGCTGAATTCATATTCAATGAAATCCTGAAATAAAGCGGCAATCCGTTGGTGATAAGATGCAATATCATAGCTGCGCAAAGGAATTTGGTTGACGCATATCGTATTTTCACCCGTTTCATACAGACCTAGCATGCATTTAATCAGCGAGGTTTTGCCGGAGCCGTTTTCTCCGATGATGACTACCTTTTGTCCTTTTTTAATAGACAGATGAATATTTTTGAGGGTCGGTTTTGTTTGATTCGGATAAGTAAACGTGAGATTTTGCACGCTGATCTGATGGATGGCGCCGCATTTGATGTGAGAAGATGAACTTTCCAGCTCCTTTTTTTGTTGAAAAGTTTTGAAATCCTCTATATACAAACTGATTTCATACATATTGGACAGCGATGCGGAAATTTCGGTCAAACTCGACTGAATATTTTGAATCGATTGCAGGGCCGCCACAAACGCCCCGATTTCTATCCTCTTGGCCGAGATCAGGAAGATAATGAGAATCCCGGAAACAATATAGGTTAACGTGAGCAGCATGCTGCCGGCAAGCTCCCATATGCCTTGATTTTTGGATAAATTGTATTTTTCTTGCGCGCTCCGCTTATAGAACGAAGACCATTTTTCGATCAGATGCGAGCCCAATCCAAAGAGGCGAATTTCTTTCAAAGAATCTCGTTGGCTCAGGAGATCGGATATGTACATTTCTCTTCTGTGGTAGGGAGTCAAAAAGCGAGTGAGAACATATCTTTTATTGCCAAAACGGATATGAATCATCAGGATCGGAATTGAAAATACAAAGATAATGACCAGCAAGCCCCAATGGATATTGGTAATGTAGCCAACTAAAGATAGAACCGTGACGATGGTGCTTCCTAAAGACATGATGGTCTTAACCATGGAAACGATCTGGAAGTGGCTATTGATAATTCGCTGGTTCTGATCGTAAAAAGACGGATCCTCAAAGGTGGAGTAGGGCAGATTCATAATTTTGCCGAAGATCTGTTTTTTGAGCACCAGTCCGAGCAGATTTTCAAGTTTTTGATCATTTAATTGAGAAAAAAATTGAAGAATATAAGCAGAAAGAATGATCACCATTTGGAAGCTTAAAATCGATAACGCCGTGGCAAATCCATGTCCAGGTTGAGCGATTAAAATAACCTCGTTCACGAGTTCTTGCATCGTCCATACGCTAAGCAAAGGCAATAAACCTAGTGCGAGATGAAGCGCAATGGAAACGTAAAAATAGGGTTTGTGCAATCTCCAAATATAAAGAATGGCAAACCGGGACCCGTGCCAAATATTTGAAAAGGAATACATCATTTCTCGCCTTTCATCAATATTTGCCATCATAGTAAAAAACAAGTATGATATGAATTGAGTATATACATAATTTGGTATATGCGCAAGGACGAGATTTTTTTGGCGGAGGTTGAATGTGGTTATCTATTTTCAATTCGCTTTGCTAGCGTGCGTTATATTCGCCACTATCTTTCTGTACAAATCCTTGTCCTCTATGCTTCATCGGACGAAAAGCATGGAAGGAGAAGGGGAGAGCCGCCGCCTCTACCCCTTGCTGCACCAGCAAGCTCCCTCGTTTGTCTTGCCGGATGCCGACGATACCCTCTTTGATTTAACCGATGCCATAGGGAAGAAGGGAATACTGCTTATTTTTATCGATTCAGACTGCCCTTATTGCATTCCTTCACTAGAGAGATGGATTCAAGCAAATATGGAGCAGGGATCCGATCTGCATGCTGCCGTTTTGCTCAAAGAAGGGGGAATTGGCGGCTACCAAGAGCTGTATAGCCATAGTAAAGGAATCCGTTTTTTGCAAGCCGGGTATAAAATATTTGAATCCTACCGGATTACGGAATATCCGTACTTTGTCTATGTGAATTCCAAGCAAGAGATTGAGTATGCTTCTCCGGATCCGGAGGGAGGGCGGGGAAGGCAGGAGCTGCTGCTTCACAGTTGCGCAGAGTAAAGAGGATAGAGACGGGGAGACGCGTCCTTGGCACAGCTCCCCGAATTGTGCTGCTAGAACCTGCCGGATCGGAAAATCGACAGGAGCAGCCAGATGAACATCAAGGCCGCGATGAGGAAGCCGATCTCGATCGCGGGAATGTCCCAGAGCAGCGTCGGCTTCCTGCTGAGCGAGGAGCCGACGATCAGCCCGACCATAATGATGCTGAAGGCAAGCAGCACAATGCTGAAGGAGAGCCGGTTGCTGATCTGATCGAGCTTGTGCAGCACATGCTCCAGATCGCGCAGCTCCATCTCGGCCTTGATCTTGCCCCGGCTGAGGAGGGAGGCGAGCCGATTCGCCTGCATCGGCAGATCGGACACCGCTTGCGCCAGATCGAGCGCGCCGCCGACAACCTTCTTCTGAATGCGGCGGAAGCTGTATTTCTCCTTCAGCAGCTTGACGCCGAACGGCTCGGCCATATCGAGGATGGAGAGGGTCGGATCGAGCCTCTCCACGATGCCTTCCAAGGTGAGCAGCGCCTTGGCCAACAGAATCAGATCGGGAGGGAACACGATCCGGTGCTTCTTGGCGACGGCGAACAAGTCATGGAGAGACTGGCCGAGGCTCATCTCGGAGAACGGCACGTCGTAGTACCGGTCCCGCAGCCGGTCCAGGTCGCGGCGAAGCGCATCCATGTCCGTCTTGTCGGAGATGAGGCAGAGCCGGGCAATCGCCCGGAGCATGCCCGACGTTCGATGCTGCATCAGCGCAATAATCAGCTCCGCTAAATTCTCTTTCATTTCCCCATTCAGTTGGCCGACCATGCCGAAGTCGATCAGGGCGATCCGGTTCTGATCGAGCACCATAATATTGCCCGGATGGGGGTCGGCGTGGAAGAAGCCGTCGATGAAGATCAGGTGCAGCATCGCATGCACGAGGCGCTCGGCGATCGACTTGCGCTCCGGCCCCTTCGGGAACCGTTCCGTATAGTGGTTCAGCATCATGCCGTCCACATATTCCATCGTCAGCACCTTGGCCGAGGATCGTTCCCAATCGATGCGCGGAATATGGATGCCGGGGTCTCTGCGCAGCAGCTGCGCGATCTTGTCGTTGTTGCGCCCTTCATGCTGATAGTCGAGCTCGGCAATCATCGATTTGGCGAATTCCTGAACCATCTCCGGGATCTGATACTCGGACACCCAGGTCCAGCGGCGCGTCGCCGCTTCGGTCAGCCCCTGGAGTATTTCCAGATCCCGCTCGATGATAGAGGTAATGCCGGGCCGCTGCACCTTGACGGCCACCGCTTCGCCGTTCGGCAGCCAAGCCTTGTGAACCTGGCCGATGGAGGCGGCGGCGAGCGGGATATCATCGAAGCGCAGAAAAAGCTGCCCAAGCGGCCGGCCCAGCTCGTCCTCGATGATGCGGCCGGCTTCGGCGCCCGTGAAGGGCGGCACTTGATCCTGCAGCTTCTCCAGCTCTTGAATGATGCTGCCCGGCAGCAGATCGGCCCGGGTGCTGAGCAGCTGGCCCAGCTTGATGAATGCCGGGCCGAGCTCCTCCAGCACGAGGCGAAGGCGTTCGCCCAGCGACTTCGTCTGCAGCGTCTCCTGCGTAACCCAGCGGCGGGGCAGAGACAATACCCGGCGCAATCCGATTTCCTCCACAACATAGCCGAAGCCATGACGCATGAGCGCCATGGCGATATCGCGGTAGCGGCCGGCGTGCCTAATCCGCACGGCCGTCCGTCTCCATATTCGGCTGTCCATCTTCTTCGCGGGGTTCTTCCGGGTCAGCCCCTTCGAGCGCGGCAACCCGCTGCTCCAGCATCATCACCCGCTGCTTCAGCGCGATCAGGTCGGAGCCGGCGGCCACATCCAAGTCCTGCAGCTTGCGCTTCACCATATCCTGAAGCGAGGCGCTGAAGGAGGCCTGCTCCTCTTCTCCCCGTTCCACCAGTTGGTTAACGAGCGCCTTGGACTGCTCGGGAGCGAGCTGTCCCTTCTGGACAAGCTCGTCGACGGCGGCTTCGATTTTCTCCTTGCTGACCACGGCGAGGCCCCAGCCCAGGGAGACCGCTTTTTTCAACAAATCACTCACGTTCCCAATCCCTCCCTTATCGTTATACCCCTAATATGCCCAGGAGGGTCCGATTTCATTGATACGCCAGAGAGGCGGGAGAGGGCGGGAACAGCGAGCCATCCGCTTCAATCAATCTTCCAGATTGGCCAGCTCATAGATGGCGCGGGCATAGATGGCGGTTGCCTTCAGCAGGTCGTCGATAATGATGTACTCATCGACCTGATGCGCGGTCTCTTCGCGTCCCGGGAAGAGGGGGCCGAAGGCTACGCCGTTGTCGAGGAAGGCCGCATAGGTTCCGCCGCCGGTCGTGAGCAGCGTCGGCTCCAACTGCGTCTCTTCCTGGTAGATTTGCTGGAGCGTCCGAATCATCGGATGGTTCCGATCGACATGATGCGGCTCTTTCAGATCAATCTCGCGATCCATCTCGATGCCGTATTCCGCAATCTTCTCCTCCAGCGGCTTCAGCACATCGGCAGAGCTGTAGGAGACCGGGAAGCGGATATTGAGATGGAAGAACGGATCCGACTCGCCATCGTATTGGAAAATACCCGCATTGACCGTGAGCGGCCCGGTAATGTCATCGACACAGGCAATGCCGAGGGCGGTGCCCAGATGATCATCGACCAGATGCTTGTCAATGAACCCGATATACCGCGCGGCATCCGGCTGGAAGGTGTACCCGCCCAGGAAACGGATGAGCTTCAAGGCGGCGTTAACGCCGACATGCGGCTCCATCCCGTGCGCCGATTTGCCCCGCATGCGCAGGGTTGCTTGACCATCGTTCATTTCCGCGGCGCCGGCCAGTCCCGCATCGGCGCAGTACGCCTCATAGCGCTCGGTAAGGGAAGCGAGCGCTTCTGCTTCGCCCGCGACGACGGCGACGGCCGATTCCGGCACCATATTGGCGATGCCTCCGCCATCGAAGCGGACGAGCTTGTATTGCGGCGCCGCAGAATTGCCGGATGAAGAACGGCCGAAGCCGCGAAGGCAGAACTTCGTATTGATCTGCCCCTTCTCCGCATGAGTAATCGGGAAATCAGCATCCGGCGCGAACCCGGACACCGGCATGGGTTCCCGCTCGGTATAAGTCTTCATGCACTCCATTCCGCTCTCTTCGTCCGTTCCGAAGATGACGCGCACCCGGCGCTTGAGCGGCAGGCCCAGGTCCTTGACGAGCTTGAGACCGTAGAAGGCGGCCATCGTCGGGCCCTTGTCATCGATCGCGCCCCGGGCGAACAGCTTCCCGTCGCGGATATCCGGCTCGAACGGCGGGGTGGTCCACTGTCCGGTCGCCGGGACGACGTCCAGATGGCACAGCACGCCCACATATTCCGGCGCCGCCTCATTCCCGTATTCGGCATAGCCGACATAGCCGTCGAGATTGCCGGTGCGGAATTGCTCCCGCTCCGACAGCCCGAGCATATAATCCAGCGCTTGGGCGATATTTCGTCCCATCGGCTGTCCCGGCCCGGCCGTAGCGTTGTCCTTCGTGCTCTCAATCCGGAGCAGGCCTTGCAGGTCTTGCAGCAGCTCTTCTTTTCTCTTCTCGACTTCAGCCAACCAGTTCATGTCAACACGCTCCTTCAGCATGGCGTTCGATTCAATGTAATATGTAAATCTGATCTTCTCCTTCCCGACAGCGGGGATGGATGCAAGCCAAGCCAAGCTTCGCTCTATACGTAGTATAAGGCGGGAGGCGCAAAATACTCAACTTTCTCATCCGCCGGGCCATCGTGTCACCGGGGCATCTTGTGCCGCGCGCCCGATAGGATCGGTACGGGAACGCAGGGAGGCGGCGCATTCGATATGGCCGCCGAGATTTGCTATAATCATCCATATCAGATATACCGGTTGGAACCGGATGAAGCAGGAGGGATTGAGATGAACAAACTCGTATTGCTGCGCCACGGCCAGAGCGTCTGGAATTTGGAGAACCGCTTCACCGGCTGGACCGATGTCGACTTGTCGGAGCAAGGCCTGAAGGAAGCGCGTCTGGCAGGAGAAATCTTGAAAAAGCATGGCTACACCTTCGACGAAGGGCATGCTTCGGTGCTGAAGCGGGCGATCCGCACGCTCTGGATCGTGCTGCATGAGATGGACCTCATGTGGATTCCGGTCCATAAGACATGGAAGCTCAATGAACGGCATTACGGAGCGCTTCAGGGCCTGAATAAGGCGGAGACGGCCGAACGGTACGGTCAGGAGCAGGTTCAGCTATGGCGCCGCTCCGTCGATGTGAGACCGCCTGCGCTGGACCCGAGCGATCCGCGGTATGAAGCGTCCGCTCCCCAATACCGGGATCTCCGCGAAGGAGAATTTCCTGTGACGGAAAATCTGGACGATACGGAAGCCCGCGTGCTCAGCTATTGGAATGAGACGCTCGCTCCCGCCATCTCGGGCGGCAAGCGCCTCATCGTGTCCGCTCACGGCAATACGATCCGGGCGTTGGTCCGGTATCTGGACAATCTGACGTCCGACGGCATCGTCAGTCTCAATATCCCGACCGGGACGCCGCTTGTCTATGAATTGGATGACTCGCTCGCGCCGATCCGGCGTTACTACCTGGGGCTCGACGGCGAGATTCCAATGGAGGACTTCCCTCATCTGCGTTGATATCGTCTTAACCGGAACGAACGGTTGACGCCGCGACTATGGGCTGTCCCAAAAGCAGTTTTTAGCTGCGGTGAGACAGCCCCCTCTTCTTCTTACAGCTCGACTTGCCGGAAAAACTGCGAAAATGCAGTTTTCCTTGTGGCGTTTACTCCGGTACCGATAGTTCTGCAAAACGGCATGGAATTTCAGTCATGCCAATGGATTGAAAGCAGGAATCGGCGAAAAGGATGCACTTTACAGGCTGTTGGAAAACCCCTGTTTTTTACGAAGTAATATCAATGTAATATCATTTTGCTGGGAAAAAGTGGTGTTTGGTGAGAGAGAATGGAGGGGGGATGGGGTCTTTGCTTTACCCCACCCTTCTGGCGAGATGTGTGGCTATCTTTTTTATGTTCTGTGCAGTGGCTGTCATCAGCACTTGCTCCTGCACCTTGTCTCTTCCCCGAAATCGGCAATAGCGAAGTCCATGGAGCACTTTGGCATCCGCGAAACTTCGCTCAATGGTTTGGGCGCGTAGGGCATAAACGGCTTTTCCGCTCTCACTCTGGAAGTTTTGAACTACTTTCTCTTTGTGTTCTTCCCAGATATGCCGTTGTATGGTGCGTTGTTTATTTTTGTTCTCGTTACACTTGCTCAATAATGGACAGGCAGCGCATTGTTTGGGATCGGATTTATAATCTCTGAATCCTTTTCGTGTTGTGGTGCGGTACGTGAGTTTTTGCTGGTTTGGACAGATAAAAACATTCTTTTCTGCATCATAATGAAATTTCTCTTTGGGAAATACACCGTGTTCACGGGTCGAACGCTCTGGAATAACTGCCGTGATGTTTAATTTGTTCGTACGGTAACAAACATAGGCCGTCATGTAACCAGAGTCGAGTGCAACGGCCTCCAGCGACTTTTCCCAGCCAAACTTCTCTATTTGATGTAGTAGACGATCCACATAAACAACCGAATCATTCACATTTCCAGGCGTAACGTAGCAGTCCGTAATCACGTTGTATTTATGATCTACGGTGCGGTGATCTAAATAATGAAACCCTTCCGGTTTTCCATCCCGATTCAGGTTTCCGCTATCCGGATCTGTTAAGCTAACTTTTTGTTCCTTGGTTTCGGCCTCCTCTTTGGGAGGCAGTGGCTTTTTTCCAAAAGCGACCCGATCCTCATTCACGGCTTGCTCCAGCTCTTGGAGATATTCATAAGGCGTACAAGTGACTTCTCGTTTCTCGTACCGTCCGTTATTGGCATTTGCCTTGATATGCGTGGAGTCGGTAAAGAGCAGCCGCCCTCCCACCATGTTGTGCTGAATCGCCTGCTGAACGATATTATCGAAGATATCTTGGAAGACGGTAGTATCCTTAAACCGATTTTTCCGGTTCCAGCTAAAGATCGAATGGTCAGGCGCTTTGCCGGAAAGCCCGAGCCGTAAGAACCACCGAAAAGCCAGGGAATCGTTGACGACTCGCTCCAGTTCTCGCTCTGAGCGAATGTTATACAAGTAGCCGATCAGCAGCATTTTAAAGAACACAATGGGATCCACAGATGGTCGGCCGTTCGACTCGCTGTAGTAAGGACGCACAAGGTCCAAAATAAAGGTAAAATCAATATGTTTATCGATATGACGAAGCAAGTGATCAGGGGCAACCATATGCTCAAGACAAACCAGTTCATAGTCCAGTTGTGGGTTGGGATCATTCGTGTAAAGCATACAAACACCGCGCTTTCCATGGATTATGATAAGAACATTATACCAAATTAACGCGGTGAATGGGTAATTAACATAGACTTTCTCAACACTCTGACTTTAGCAGGAATTCCATCAAATAGCGGCGAAACCATGTAAATTCCTATAAACGCAGGAAGGTCTCATGCCAATCGAGGGCTTTCCACGCCTTGAAGCCGATCTGGTTGCGGACATATTGTCCGAATCCGAAGGGGTCGACTTTTTTCTCCTGGACGGATCGTATCATCTCCTCGGCTTCCTTTTTGACATACTCGGTCATCAACCGGTCCAGCCGCCGCTGGTTCTCATAGTGCCTGGACGACAATTTCCCGGTGTATTCCAGAATGGAGCCGCCGATTTCGAGATCGACGCGGATTTCGAGATCGCGCCCGTTCCGGTGATAGACGCTGACCGTCCTCTTGTTGGACATGGAACCGAGCATCACATGCTCTTTATTGCCGCCTTCCCCCTCGAGTTGGAACATCATCTCTCCATTCGGGGAGCAGCTTCTCAGCATGGACAGCAGGAGACCCTTCGGGGCGGGAATCTGCCCCACATATTGTTCCCCCGGAATAACGCGATGCCTGCCACTTCGATCGTCTCGGGGTGCGCCTTCATTACCGGTGCAACCGGATCGATCCCGTCATCGAACAGGTCCCGGATGAAGCTGTATATATTCGCTTCGGGAATCATAGCGCTTTCGATGACCGAATGCAGCAGCTTGTAGATATATTCCCCTGTCGTAGGGTAGTGGGGGTAACTGGTCTCCAGAAGTTCTTTTCTTTGCCGTCTCAAATACGGCGTCAATCTCCATGTCGTTAATCCGCTTCTTCAATTTCTCGACAAGCTCGGGATTGACAATATCTTCGATATACATAAGGACGACATCCGTTTTCGAGATTTCGCCGACGGACAGGCGGATCGCTTTGAGGTTGGAGCTGCGCACCCGTTGGCGGACGACAGCGACATTCTCTCTTAGATTCTCCACGAATCCGTCATGCCGCCCGGAGATTACCGTCTCGGTCTCCGATTGCTCTACGCTTCTGCCGACAGGGGGGGCGATATCAATCAAGTAGGTAAGGGTGTGATGGAACAAGGCCGCTTTTCCTTGCAAAATGCCATCAACGCACTCCTTGGACGTACGGGCTAGCGAATATTGAGGCCGGGAGAGTATATCCGACGCTTCTTGATCGGTAGCGCGGAGCGATCACCTCGCGAAGCAGTTCATCGTGACCGGCCAATCCCGCTAAATAGAAGACATGGAATTGACAATTCGGGAAGGAGCGTTCCTGGAAATCCATGCAATCCTGAAATTGCTTGCGCACATGCTCCATTTTCGGGCTGCTGGAATCGTTCATTATCATCTCTCCTCCTAACGGATCGTACAAGGAGAATTGTGTCCAATCGGGGAGTGAATTACTCTTCATAGCGGATCAGCGCCGCTGAAAGCACTCCAAATCATAATGGTTTGTGACAATATTGTTAATTAACGGAAAAATAAAAGGATATTAAACTTGTATATAGAAATATATTCCTGTACCAAAATATAGAAGGAGGATCACAAATATGATTACCAAGAAAAAGTTAGTGGTTGGAGTGCTCGCTCTCTCGTTAGGTTTAGGGTTTACGGCAGGAGTAACGCCGACTTTTGCGCATGCGGATGAATCTGCATCGATGAGGATTGCCGGCTCAGCCATTGAGGAACAGGAACTAGTGCCTTTCACCGGATATGTTATTTCCATTGGTGGCACGTATATGACGATTGCGAATGCGCCGACAAAAGAAGAAGCCCTGCAAGGGGAGTGGTGGGAGCTTGTCAATCAAGGCAAGATATTATTAGTTCCTTCTCCGGAAAATGAAGCCTATGCGGTAGGAGACAAAGTCAATGAAGCGATGACAATGTCGCTCCCGCCAATTGCGATTTCGCCTATCCTTGAAAAAATCACGGAGTAATCTTGTAAAGAAATTAAAAAGCTATCTCAAACCGCTAACCCAGCGCCGTACGGCGCTGGGTTTTTGGGAATGCAGATAGTTGGTTTCGCTTCCCGTCCTTAAGTATCCGTTACAAAGGGGGATGGAAATAACAGCGGCGGCATACCGGGTAGTACCGTTCATTGCCGCCAATCTGGATCTGCTCGCCGGAATAGACGGGCTTGCCGTCGTCGCCGATGCGAAGATTCATCGTCGCCTTCCGTTCGCAGAACCAGCAGATGGTTTTCATTTCCTCGATTTTATCCGCATACAGCAGCATATAACGGCTGCCCTCGAACAGCTCATTGCGGAAGTCATTCTTGAGACCGAAGCCCATGACCGGAATATCCAGCTCGTCGACGATGCGGGCCAACTGAAGGACCTGCTCCTTGGTCAGGAACTGGACTTCGTCGACGAGCACGCAGGAGACAGGGCCGCCGTGCAGGGAGACCTCCCGGAAAAGATTCGTATCGGCATGGACAAGCCGCGCGGGGCGCTTCAAGCCGATGCGGGACGACACATACCCGACGCCGTCCCGATCGTCCACTGCCGAGGTAAAGATAAGCACCGGCTTGTTCTGCTCCTCATGGTTATGGGCCACCTTGAGCACTTCGATCGATTTGCCGCTGTTCATCGCTCCGTAGCGGTAATATAGTTGAGCCATTGCTGCCACTCCATTCTGTACTTGTAGAGGATCTCGTGATGATACCCGGTCTGCCCGGGCACGTTCTATTCGCATCGTCATATAGGAGGAATCAATCGAATAAGGCGTGCTGCTCCGGCCGGCGATTGAATTGGAACAGCATGTGAAGCTGGGCTGCCGTGTTGCGCTGCACCGATAGAGCGGGCAGATCGTCTTCGGGGAAGAAGCGGACATCTTCCGTCTCGATCCCGCCGCTCGCCTTGCCGCCCGACAGCCGGCATTGAATGAAAATCTTGTAGACATGATAGGGCCCGGGAGGATGGCGGTGCAGCCGCTTATCGAGCACGGCCAGCAGACGGACCGCTTCCGCGTCATAGCCCGACTCTTCCTTAATCTCCTTCACGGCGACTTCGGCCGGCGAGAGGCCGACATCGGCCCAACCGCCCGGCAGCGCCCAGCATCCGTCCGATTTCTCCTTGACCAGCAGGATGCGGTTGCCCTGGAATACGACGCCGCGAATGTCGACCTTCGGGGTGGCATAGCCGCTGTCCCGGGCGAAGGCCAGCTCCACCGCCCGCTTCTCCGCCCCGGATTGCTCCGCCATCATGGCGACGCTGATGTCGCGCAGCTCTTCGTACCGCTCGCGGTCATAGATATCCTTGCCGTAAGCGAGGCCGGTCTGGGCGATCGCCTGAATGCGCAGCGTCCAGTCGAGCCAGCGGCGATCGGCGGATGAATCGCTTCCCTGGCTGCCGATAACGTCCAGCAGCTCCTGGGGCTGCCGCAATATTCCGTGCGGCTGGGTCTCGAATTGCCGCGTCTGCACCGTCCCGAACCATTGGGCCGCGAACGTGAGGACGCCGGCTCTGCGGCCGGCGGCGATATCGGCCTCGCTGTCGCCGACCCATACGATCTCGTTCGGAGCCAGGCCGATTGTCTGCAGAAGCTGATGGATGCCTTCCGGATGGGGCTTCGGCTGCTGCACGTCATCGCCGGTCACCGCCTCGTCGATATACGCGTCCAGTCCGAGCTGCCGGACCGATATCTCGTAGGATCGCCGGCTCTTGCCCGTCAGGACGCCAATGGATAAGCCCCGCGCCTTCAGCTCCCGCAGCAGGTTCATGACCGCCTCCGAGGAGAGGGCCCGGCTCGGATGCCAGCGGCGGTAGTGTTCATAATACGCTTCGATCGCTTGCGGAAGGAAGCCCTTATGACGGAGGTTGGCCGCCAAAATGCCCTCTTCCGTCGGACCGAACATGGAGATGATGTCATGGTCTGTCAGCGTTCGCTTGTCATAGGTCTGGAAGACCAGCCGAAATGCATGCAAAGACAATGGCAACGTATCCGCCAATGTGCCGTCGAAATCAAACAACACCGTACGAATCATAGTCTTGCCCTCCGTTTCCGCTCGGGAATGGTCAGATCCGGCTCCGCGCTTGCCGGTGCGAAGCCCGTCAAGGAGCTGTCTCGGTTCACTTGCTTCTATGATAAAGAATGGAGGCGGGCAAAGCAATGGCTCGAACCGAAGGCGGAAGCGCTCTGCCCGTCCCGCATCGCTGCGCCTGTCCTCTGCCGGGGTCCTATGATATATTGGAAAGAGCAGGGCGGGAGCGGACGAGTTCCCGTCCCGGATTGCATACCATCAAGACCGGAGAAGCAGGAGTGATGCCGATGTTTTTCAACTCAGATGAAATTGCGTATATCCGCGAGCGGTCGGCGGACATGGAGCGGTCAAGAAGCCTGGCGCCGGGCGTCCTCGATCTGCTGTTCAATAAGGGCTGGTTCAAGCTGTTCGTGCCGAAGCGTCTTGGAGGGAGCATGACGCCGCTGCCGGAGGCGGTTCGTCTCTTCGAAGAGGCTTCCTGGGTCGACGGGAATGTCGGCTGGACGATAACGATCGGTTCCGGGGGCGGCTTCTTCGTTCCGTTCTTGCCGCCTGCGTCCGCGGAGCGGTTGTTCTCGCCGCCGGGGGCGGTCGTGGCCGGCTCGGGCATGCCGACGGGAACAGCCCGCCGCGTCGAGGGAGGATATATCGTCACCGGTCAATGGAAATATTGCAGCGGCTCGAAGCATGCGAGCCTGTTCACGGCGAATGCGCTGATCGAGAATGATGGCCTCGCGGCGGAGCAAGAGATGCGATCGTTCGCTTTCCTGCCGGAGCAGGTGACGATTGAGGAGGATTGGGATGCCTTCGGCCTGCAGGCGACGGACAGCCATACGATGTCCGTGCAAGATCAATTCGTGCCGGAGGACATGACCTTCCTGCTGACGGAGCGCCAGACTGAGGACCGGGATCCGATCTACGATTATCCGTTCCTTCCGTTCGCGCAGGCATCGTTCGCCGGCGTCGCTATCGGGCTGGGGCGCCGCTTCCTCGACGAAGCGGAGCGAATGCTGGAAGCCCGGCGCGCCGCCTGGTCAACCTCCGAACGGGCCGCCTTCGTCGAGCGGCTGCTCGCGGCACAGCGCTCGACGCTGGCTGCCGCTGTCGAGCCGTTCTACGGGGAGCTGGAGTCCTCATGGGAGCGGGTCGCCCGAGGCGATGCGCTGGACGAAGATGAGCAGTCGCGCGTGACCGCGTCCTGCCGGCACGCGGCCCGGGCCACGCTCGAATGCGCCCAAGCGGTCTTCCCGTACATGGGGATGACGTCGGTCATGAAGAGCGCCCCATTGAACCGGGTCTGGCGCGATCTGCAGACGGCCTGCCACCATTCGCTGCTCGTCTCGTTCGAGGACAGGGCGGAGCGGGCGTAGCAGGCACGGCAAGCGTCAAGCCGTCTGGCCTGCCTGGAGGCTGGGTCGATCGCTGAACGCGAACAAGGGGCTGTCCTTTAAGTAGTTTTCGCTACCGTGGGACAGCCCCCTGATCTCAAAGCTCGACTTGCCGAAAAACTGCATAAATGCAGTTTTCCCTTATGCCGTTGGCTTCGTTACAGGAATTCCTGCAAAACCGCATGAATTCAACATATGAAAGAGATAGAAAGCAAAAAAACGGGGGGAATAATGTATTTTTCAGGAATTTAATGGAATATCGACTCGAAGGGCGTAAATTCCTGCGTTAACGCAGCATTTCACTGCATCATCCATCTTCCACCGCTATCTTCCGGCCTCTATATTCTCTGTTGTCCCGTCTTGCCCCGCCTCCGCGTGAACTGCCTTTGGGACAGCCTCTTGATCCATTTGCGGCACGCTGCTAGGATCCACCCGTGCGGCGCCGCTGGTTATTCGGCTTCTTCGTATTTTGGCTTTTTAACACTTTGGCTGCCGATGAGCCGGAAAAGCCGCCTTTTTGGTTCGCCTGCTGCTGCTTCTTCTTGGCCAGCATTTCTCTCATCGCATCCGCCAGATTAATTTTCTTCGGCTCATTTTGCTGTTCCGCCATTCCTTACACCTTCCTTCGCTTCTGCCGGCGTATCTTCTCCCGCGGAGCCGGTTCAACAGGCTCCTTACCGATAAGACTATCACGGGTTCCGGAGTATGGACAACTCCGTATATCAAGACATATTGTTTGTCATGCAGGAATGCCAATCCCGGCGCAGACGCAGATGCCGGCTTGTCCGTTAATGATCCGCCCAGATCTGCGGATGATCGTCCGCGGCATGCCGCGCTGCAAGGGCGTTGCGCTCCACCTGCTCCTCGTTCTTGCAGCCGGGGATGACGCAGGTGACCGCCGGATGGCGGAGACACCAGGACAGGGCCCACTCGGCCATGTCCATGCCGTCGGGCACTTCGTTCCGCCGAATCTCCTCCACCTGCTTCAGCCGCTCGTCGAGCTCTTCGCGGCCATGGCGATGGCGCACATCATTGCCGGCGAACTCGGTTCCCGGCTTGTACTTGCCGCTCAGGAAGCCGCTCGCGAGCGGAACCCGCGCCAGCACGCCGAGATCCTGCTCGAGGCAAGCAGGGAACACCTCTTCCTCGGGCCCGCGTTCCAGCCTGTTGTAGACGAGCTGAATCGCTCCCGCTCCGACTTGCGTCGCCGAAGCCGTCTGATGCATGCTGTTGCTCTTGTTCAGCGACAGGCCGATATGCCGGATCGTTCCTGCCTGCACCTGCTTGTCGAGCATCGTCCACAGGTCATCGTTGTCGAACGCCCGATCATTGCCCGAATGGAATTGGTACAGATCGATATAATCCGTCTTCAGCGCCCGCAGCGACGCTTCCAGCTGCCCGCGCACCTCATCCGTCCCATACCGGTCCGTGCGGTTCAGATGGGAATGGAATTGATGCCCGAACTTGGTGGCGACGACCCAATCTTCCCGCTTGTCCCTCCGCAGGTAATCGCCGATGAAGGCTTCCGACAGGTGGTCTCCGTAGCATTCGGCGGTATCGATCAGGTTGATGCCGAGCTGCTTCGCCTTATGTAAAATCCGATCCACTTCCTGCTGCGTATAGTCGTGGCCCCACTCCCCGCCGAACTGCCATGTCCCGATGCCGATAACCGATACTTTCAAACCGGTCCGTCCCAATCTGCGGTATTGCATGCCTCTTCACACCTTCCTTTTTCGCAATGGTCTTGTACCCATCATATCACAGCGGCGAGGACAATTCGAAGCGGCAGCGTTCGGGTTGCAGCGGGGCGCTTAATCAGTTCTGCCCTGCGGGGCGTGCTCGGCACCGCCGCAGCCTAACCCAAGAAATTTGGCATGAATTGATACGGGGCGGGGTATATAATAGTGGGGAGGAGGTGTTCTCGTGCCGGTTGTGGAACTAACCGATGCCACATTTGAAGAGCATATACGGAAGCATCCGATCGTGCTGGTTGAATTTTGGGCCCCGTGGTGCAAGCCCTGTCAAGCCATGGCCCCCGTACTGGAGCAGTTGGCCGCCGAAGCCGAAGGGCGGGCAAGCATTGCCGCGTGCAATGCGGATGTGAACTTCGTCGCCGCCGTCCGTTATCAGCTTCAAGGCATCCCATGGCTCGTCGTGTTCAAGGAGGGCAGGGAGGTCGCGCGGAAGGCAGGCACCCAGCCGGTATCCGTACTGCTGGGCATGATAGAGAGCGCTCATGAAGCCGATTATTAATGCGGAAGGTCCGGTCATAATCGGGACTTCTCTCTGTTGTTGGTTTTGCGTTTCTTGGTTAAGATGAATGCAGATGTGAATTGCAGCGGGCTTCCTCGGGGAGACGCCGCGCATGAGGTTGATTGTCAAGGAGGAGAAGAAATGTCAGAACGTCGCTTCAACCCGGAGAACATGGCGAGGCTGGACAGTCCGGAACGCCGTCAATCGCTCCCCCCTGAGCGCCTAGTCGCATTATTGAACATCGAGGACGGAGACACGGTCATCGATATCGGCGCAGGCACAGGATACTTCACCCTGCCTGCAGCGAAGCTGACCCGGGGCAAGGTGATTGCGCTGGATGCCGAGCCGCAAATGCTGGAGGAACTCCAAAAGCGGGCCCGCGAAGCAGGGATCGGCCATATTCAGAGCCAGCTCGGGGAGATTGAACGCATGCCGCTGCCGGATGGGGCGGCCGATCATGTCATCGCCTCGCTCGTGCTCCATGAGGTGGAGCCGCCAGAGCAGGGCTTGAAGGAGATCCGCCGCATTCTGAAGCCGGGCGGCCGGGTGCTGATCGCCGAGTGGGACGTGAAGAAGCCGAAGGAAGGCCCGCCGCCCGCTCACCGGATAGTGTCCGATGATCTGCTGCATGCGATGCTGCAGCTCGGCTTCAAGGAGATCAGCGTCTCTTTTCCTTCTGAACAATATTACGTCATGACCGGGATGAAGGCTTAGCTTCGGAACCAGGGGCCATCATCGCGTGCCAGAACGCTCGAAATCAGCCGGATGCGAAGCCGCGAGGCCCGCATCCGGCTGTTCTGCTTGCTGAACCGCTGTCTGGTCCGGCGGTGCTATTGGACGTCGATCGTCTTGATGATGCGCGCCGGGTTACCGCCGACGACGACATTGTCAGGGACATCCTTTGTGACGACGGCTCCCGAAGCGACCACGACATTGTTGCCGATCGTCACGCCCGGATTGATGACGGCCCGGCCGCCAATCCAGACCCGATCGCCGATCGTCACCGGCTTGCCGAACTCTGCCCCGGAGCTGCGCTCGATAGGATCCAGCGGGTGGGTTGCGGTATAGATGTGAACGCCCGGAGCCAGGAAGCAGTCGTCGCCGATGCGAATCTCGCAGACATCGAGCATGACACAGTCGAAGTTGGCGTAGAATCGGCTTCCGACATGAATGTTGTAGCCGTAGTCGCAATTGAACGACGGCTCGATATAGACCCCTTCCCCCAAGCTCCCGAAGAGCGATTGCAGCAGACTTGTCCGCTCCTTATGGTCCGTCTCCACGGTCTGATTGTACAGCCGGGTCAATCGTCTGGCCCGCTCGCGGTCGCGCACCAGCTCTTCATCTCCGGCACGGTACAGCTCGCCCCGGATCATCTTTTCCTTTTCCGAACTCATAGGTGTCTCCTCTTTGTAGTCGTAGTATAAGTCACAAGCTCCCCTTATTATGAATCCATCGCCGCACCGGTTGCAAGCGGTTAGTCAGCGTCTCACCGTTCCGTTCCGAAAAAACTAGCCCGGCAAGTCCGCCAATCGTTCCGGGCATTGCTCCATTAAAACATGGCCGCCCCTTCGATCGCTTCTGCCTTCGCATGGGACAGCTTCCGCCGGTATTGCTTGAACACCCGCTTCGGAATAGTCTATCCCCGGTACCGTAAATCAGCAGGGAAGGAGCCGTAATCTTCCCGCCACGGGAGAATCAATCGCGATCTCCTTCCACCGCAAGCCGCAGCCGAATTCACGGCATCGGACAAGCCGGGAAGCAGGGATGGACAGGTATGTGCGGCCCAGTCTATGGTATACTCGGATCATTATTAGTAGAGGTGGATGTGAACGTGAGCAAATTTTTGGCCTTTGGCATGTTATTTTGGCTATTGGGCAATCCGATTGCAGCCATCATCGTGCTGCTGCTGATTCTATATGTGCTCGATCGGCGCTTTGTCGGGCTCTCGCCGAGCTTGTTCAAGCCGCTGAAGCGAAGGAACCGGATCGGGAAGCTGAAGCAGCAGATCGGCGCCAACCCGCATGATGTGTCCGCGAAGATGGAGCTGGCCCGGCTGCTGATCGAGCGCAGAGCCTGCCGGGAAGCGAGACAATGGCTGGAGCCGCTGCAGGAGACGATGGAGCACTCGGCCGAATTCTGGGATGATCTCGGAACCTGCTGGCTGCATACCGGCGATCCGGAACGGGGAGAAGCCGCGATCAGGAAGGCATTGGAGCTGAACCCCCGGGTCAAATACGGCCAGCCGCATCTGCGGCTCGCTTCCTTGTATGCGGAGACGGACAAGAACCGGGCGATTGAGGCTTTGCAAGCTTATCAGGAGGTTCATTCGTCATCCTGCGAATCGTATTACCGGCTCGGCAAGCTGTACGAGCAGCTTGGCCGGAAGGAGGAAGCCCGGGAAGCGTGGCACCAGGCTGTCGCGATTTATCGCTCGCTGCCGCGTTACAAGAAGCGGGAGGAACGGAAGTGGATGCTGAAGAGCATGTTCAAGCGATAGGGGACATGCATCCTGGCATTCCGTCGCAAGCGTCAAGCGTTGCAAGTGTAGTAAGCGTCGCTGCGGCTTGGCGCTGCCGCTGCAAACCGGTGCGCCGTACCATTAAGAGGTTAATCCGGAAATCCCAGTAGTGGAATAATTAAAGGTTCGGGAGATTAATTAAAGGCGATTGTCCAATTGGGGATAATTGCCCTTTTTTTTGCGGCGCAAACGTTTACAATGGACTTGTCGTTGTGTGGAAGCGTTATCTTTTTCGCTCCGGCTCAAGCGGCCGTGGCGAAAAAATCATTAGTATACATAATGGACCATTTGGAGGGATTTTTTATGAAACGCCTAATACCAACCGTTCTGTCCCGCAGCAATATGAAGCGTAAATTTGCCGTATTGCTGAGCACGGCGATGATCGCCGGAGCGCTCACCGGATGGGCCGGACAAGCCTATGCCGCGCAGCCGCATTCATCCTACTGGTATCCGGACACGCTGCTGGAATGGTCGCCGCAGACAGACAAGGATGCGCCATTCAACCGCGGCTCGGTGAAGCTGAATACCGAACGGGTGCAGGGCTACAAGGTGAATCCGAATGCCAAGACGGAGCCGAAGGTCATGGCGCTCGCGTCCATGTACAAAAGCACGAGCGGCGCGCCGTCGCAAGGGAACGATCAGTTCCATGGCTATGCGTTCAGCTACTGGCAGTATGTGGACAAGCTCATTATGTGGGGCGGTTCGGCAGGGGAGGGACTGATTGTTCCTCCGAGCGCGGACGTCATCGATGCAGGGCATAAGAACGGCGTTCCGGTATATGGAACCGTTTTCCTGCCGCAGAAGGAGCATGGCGGCAAGATCGAATGGCTGCGCGATCTGGTGCAGCAGAAGGAGGACGGATCGTTCCCGGTGGCGGATAAGCTGATTGAAGTCGCCACGTATTACGGCTTCGACGGGTGGTTCATCAACCAGGAGACGCAGGGGGCGACGCCGGAAGATGCGCAGCTTATGCAGCAGTTTTTGAAATATCTCCAAAAAAAGAAGCCGTCCCATATGGAAATCATCTGGTACGATTCGATGATTAAGGAAGGGCCTGTCAAATGGCAGGGCGCCTTGACGGACAAGAACGTCATGTTCTTCCAGGACGGGGAAGAGCGGGTCGCGGATCAGATGTTCATCGATTTCCGCTGGCAATTCAAAAAGGAAGGCCAATATGATTACGTCACGCCATTCCAGAACTCGCCCAAGCTGGCCGACAGCTTGAAGCGCGATCCGTATGAGCTCTATGCGGGCATGGATCTGGAAGGCGGCGGGGGGTACCAGGGCAAATACAACTTCCCGGTATTGTTCCCGGAAGACGGCACGGCCGTAACTTCGCTCGGCCTGTATCGTCCGGACTGGGCGTTCAATACGACGAAGACGAATCAGGATTTCATGGAGAAGGAGCAGAAGCTCTGGGTCGGGGAGAACATGGACCCGTCGAATACGAAGGCGCAGGGCAACGCATGGCGCGGCATTGCTCATGATATCGTGGACAAGACGGTGATTACGAAGGCGGATTTTATTACGCATTTCAATACGGGGAACGGGAAGCAATTCAGCGTGAACGGGAAAAAGATGCGCGACCGCGAATGGTTCAACCGGAGCCTTCAGGATATTTTGCCGACCTGGCGCTGGATGGTAGACGAGCAGGGCCAGAAGCTGAAGCCTAGCTTCGATTTCGGCACTTCCTTCTACGGCGGCAGCTCGTTGAGACTGTTCGGGACGGTCGCTCCGGGGGCTTCAACGAACGTAAAGCTGTTCAAGACCGACATCGCGGCGACGTCCGCCTTGCAAATGTCGCTCATCTATCAATCCAATGACCGCGAAGCGGCGGGCATCAACATCGGCGTAGCCTTGGAGGGAGCGCCGGACGAGTACAAGATCGTAAAGCCGGCTTCCGCCGAAGAAGCCGGGGTTCATGGCGATTGGACGCGTGCCGTCTACGACTTGAGCCCATATGCCGGCCAGAAGATCGTCGGCGTCTCGGTTCAAGTGGAAGGCAAGGCGAGAGACAATCTGTACGCGGTCAACATCGGCCGGCTCCAGATTGGCGATCGGAACGACAAGGCGGCGGCTGTGGGGCAAGTCTCCGATCTGAAGCTGATTGAGAACGATGTGCGCGACGGCATTTATGCCGATGCGCGCTTGACCTGGACCCCGCTCGGCGACGATGCGATGCTCTACGAAGTATACCGCGTCCTGCCGGACGGCTCCCGCGAGTTCGTCGGAGCGACAGGCAACAACTACTACTATGTGTCCGAGATGAAGCGCAGCGGCATGGAGGAGGAGACGAAGCTGGCGGTCGTGCCGGTGAACCGCCACTACGACCAAGGCCGCGCGGCGGCGATATCGTTCGCATGGCCGGCCTATCCGGCGCCGAAGGCGGACTTCGAGGCCGACAAGACCTTCGTGGCGCCGGGAGAAGCCGTGCAGTTGACGGACAAATCGTCCGAGGTTACGGCAGAATGGGAGTGGAGCTTCCCGGGCGGCACGCCGGCTTCCAGCACGGAACGCCATCCGCAGGTGAGCTATGCGGAAGAAGGAACGTATGAGATTACACTGAAGGCCAAAAACGCGGCCGGCGAAGACGTAATGACGAAGTCTAAGCTCATTACGGTATCCAAAGAGGCGGCATTCCGCTCGGAGGATCTGGCGATCGGGGCGAAGACGGAGGCGTCCAGCTTCGTTAATGACAGCGAAGCGCCGCAGTTTGCGGTCGACGGAGATATGAGCACGAAGTGGTGCGCTGTCGGCAGCGGCGAGCATTGGCTGAAGGTCGATCTGGGGCAGGCGCATGAGATTACCCAGTTCGTCGTTCACCATGCCGAAGCAGGGGGCGAATCTCCTGCCTTCAACACGCGCGAATTCAAGATCCAACTGAGCATGGACGGGGAGAACTGGAGCGATGCGGTTACCGTGACCGACAACGACAAGGCGACGAGCAAGCACGCCATCGCGAAGACCGAGGCACGCTATGTCCGTCTGCTCGTGCAGAAGCCGACGCAGGGCGGAGATACGGCCGCGCGCATCTATGGCTTGGAAGTGCTAGGTTTGAAGAACAAGCCCGCAGCGGAGTAAGCGATAAGAGGTTACTATGGGGAAAGCAGGCAGGCCGGAGCAGATCCGGCCTGCTTTGATGTCATTTTTATATGAGTTTATGATAGCAATCACAGGAATACTCTAATTTTCATAGCTAGTCAGCGGGATTAATGAAAGCTTCCCATAGGATGGAAGTTCATTGAATAGAACTTTCACTTACGATTGGCCTAATGAACAAGTAACATAAAGCTTATTTCTCGTAATGCCCAGGAGCAAAACTGAAAAAGTGCAGGATTTATCTGGCTGCAACGTAAATTCAACAAGAATTCCTGGTAAACTACATCATTTTCCTCCATACACGAAGGAATAATCGTGATCCTCCGACAATTGATGCAGATTTGCAGGACTCCCCCTGCACGCCACTACCACCTCAAGAAATACTGTAGTTTTGCAGCTTTTTTCCGCGCTCCGGAGTGTCATTCCCCCCTGATCCTCGACATTTTCCTCAATTCTTCGCCGATTGCAGCATCTGGAAGAAGGGTTCAGTCGAATCGATAGCGAATCCCTTTAATAGAAGCACGACCAGGACCTACATCGAATGCGAGAGGAGCAGGAAACGATGCGCAAATGGATGCTTGCCGGATTATGTCTGGTCATCGGATTGGGATTCCAGTTACTGTCGGGGCCGGGTAACGCGGAAGCGGCCAGCAAGACGGCGGCCGGGGGGAAGGCCGACGTCTACCTGAACGGATTTCAGCTAACGGAATGGAGATGGGAGCGCAATTACATCATGGTTCCGTTGTTTGCTTTTGACGATTACAGTTACTTCGGCAACTCGAACGAGCAGGAGATTACGTACAAATGGGATGCCGAATCCAAGACGGTATGGGTCTTTTCCAAGGGCAAGACGAATGCCGTGAAGCTGATCGCGGATAAGACGGTCGCTTGGGTGAACGGCAAGAAAGTGGAGCTTGCGGCCCCGGTCAAAATCATGGACGGCCACACGTATGTGCCGCTCCGCTTCGTGAGCGAGGCGCTCGGCGGCGAGGTGGAATGGAACAACAGCAAGCGGACGGCGATTATCCGGACGCCGGAACGGGTGGGGCGGGATGAGGTGCTGCGCACCGGAGGGCTGGAGGAGGCGCGGAAGGAGGCCTTGCTCCTCCCCTCCGTCTTCCCGAATCGGGAGCTGCCGTATCGGGCCGAAGGCTTCGAGGTCAAGATCGAGTTCCCGGAAGGAGAGGCTTTGCGCTACTACTCTACGGTGAAGGACGTCAAAAGCTACATCGCCGTAAATGAGGACGGCTTGGCGGAGGTCTTATGGCAGGGACGGACGACGGCCAATCCGGACACCTATCTGGAGGAGAGCGGGACCCGGCCCGAAGGGGAGGAGGCGCTGATCTATTTTCAGCATACGTTCCCGGTTCAGGACACCGTGAAATACGGCAAGATTGACAAGGATGGCAAGGCGACCGAACTGGGTACCTTCGAAGTCAAGCGCTCGCTGCGGACCTCCGCGGACGCGGTGACGGCCATTGCCGGCGAGAAGCGGAAGGATGCGGCCCCCGCCCAAGGCAGCGATAAGACCGCCAGCAAAACGACCGGCACATCCGCCAGCAAGACCGCAACTAAGGCCGACAGCAACAGCGAGAACAAGAGTGCGGGCAAGGGCGGAAGCTAGGATTCAACCCCACAACCCGACTAGCAAAAAAGCGGCAGCCTCCCGTTCGGGGGCTGCCGCTGTGCATGGCGCGCTTATTGGATGCGATCCATTCCGCGCATATATGGACGCAGGGCTTCCGGGATCCGCACCGCACCGTCCGCCTGCTGATGATTCTCCAGCAGCGGAATCAGAATGCGCGGGCTGGCGACGGCCGTGTTGTTGAGGGTATGGCAGTACTGGAGCGCGCCATCCTCGTCCCGGTAGCGGATCTGCAGCCGCCGCGCCTGGAAGTCGAGCAGATTCGAGGCCGAGTGGGTCTCGCCGTAAGCGGAGCGCCCGGGCATCCACGTCTCGATATCGTACTGCTTATAGGTCTTCTGCGACATGTCGCCGGTGCAGACGTCCATGACGCGGTACGGAAGCTCCAAGGCCTGAAGGATATCCTCGGCGTGGGCGACCATCTCCTCCAGCATCCGGTTCGATTCCGCCGGATCGCTGCGCGTCAGGACGACCTGCTCCACCTTGGCGAACTGGTGGACCCGGTACAGTCCGCGCACATCCCGGCCGGCCGAGCCAACCTCGCGGCGGAAGCAGGACGAGGCCCCGGCCAGCCGGATCGGCTCGCTGACGTCCACGATCTCGCCGCTGTAATAGGCGGCGAGGCTGACCTCCGACGTGCCGACGAGCCAGCGGCCGTCCTCGGGCAGCGCGTACGTCTGCTCCTCGCCAAGCGGGAAGAAGCCGGTGCCGACGAGCGCTTCCTCCCGCACGAGGAGCGGAACGTCCAGCAGCGTGAAGCCGCGGTCGGCGAGCAGATCGAGCGCCATCTGCTGCACCGCCCGATGAAGCAGCACGCCGGCCGCCCGCAAGTAATAGCTGCGCGAGCCCGCGACCTTCACCCCCCGCTCCGTATCGATCAGGCCGAGCCGCTCGCCGAGCTCGACATGGTCAAGCGGGTCGAAGTCGAAGCGGGGCGGATCGCCGACGCGCCGCACCTCCACATTGTCGGCGTCCGAAGCGCCGACCGGTGAATCCGCCGCCGGCAGATTCGGAACGAGCAGCATGCAGCGGCGGTACTCCCGCTCCGCCTCGCCCAGCTCCCGTTCCAGACGCTCCAGCGTCTCGTTCATCTCCCGCACGCTCGCCTTCAGCGTCTCGGCTTCGTCACGCCGCCCATCGCGCAGACAGGCCGCGATGCGGGCCGATGCCTCATTACGGGCTTGGCGGAGCGCATCCGCCTCCTGGAGTGCCGCCCTTCTCGCTTCATCCCATCGAAGCAGTTCATTCACGTCGAACTCCATTCCTTTGACCCGGGCGGCCTCTTGAACCAAATCCGGGTGGCTGCGAATCCATTTGATATCCAGCATACGTCACATCTCCTTCGTTCTACCGAAAATAAACAGAAAGCGCCCCTCATCCGATTGGGACGAGGAGCGCTAGCTCGCGGTGCCACCCAACTTGATTCCCGTTCGCGCTCAAGCGCAGGCGACGGAGAATCCCCTTGGTTCCGCGATAACGGGCGGCCCCGGTTCACTTAGAGACAGAGGCCGGCACCAAAAGCCGCCCATATCCGGTCGAGAACGCCTCCGAGTTGGATGCTCTTCATTGGCGTGATGGCTGTATCATGATTGATATTATTATAGAATATTCTATCCAAAAGTCAAACCGTCATTCGCCCCGCTGCGGAGGATGCTGCGACAAATGCTCCAGCAGCGCGCGGATGTCGTGCAGCAGGCGTCCCGGATCCAGCCGGGCGCCATCAGCCAGCTCCGCCAATTGGGCAGGGATGCAGGCTGCTTCCTTTTTCAAGGAATGGCCCTTGCCGGTCAGCGAGAGGATGACCTTGCGTTCGTCCTCTGCGGCGCGAGCCCGGCGAATCAGCCCTTGCTGCTCCATGCGCTTCAGCATCGGCGTCAGCGTTCCGGAGTCCAAATATAAGCGGAGACCCAATTCCTTCACGGTCATGCCGTCATGTTCCCACAGCGCCAGGAGGGCGAGATATTGCGGGTAGGTGAGCTCCAGCCGCTCCAGCAGCGGCCGGTACAGCTTCGTCAATTCCCGGGAAGCCGCATAGATGGCGAAGCAGAGCTGATTATCCAGCTTCAGCCGCTCATCCGGCGGCAGGGGATGGGATGTCGTCATCGCAACCACTCCTAACTTCGGCCCCGCTAGAGCAAAGCCGCGATCTCGTCTTCCAGCTTGGCCGGGTTCGTCTGCGGAGCATACCGGCCCACGACGCGCCCGTCTTGGCCGACGAGGAATTTGGTGAAGTTCCACTTGATCTCGGTGCTGCCTAACAGCCCTTTTTTCTCATGTGTGAGATGGGCAAACAACGGATCGGCCTCAGGCCCCTTCACATCCACCTTCGCGAACATCGGGAAGGTAACGCCGTAATTAACCTGACAGAACTCCATCGTCTCCTCCGTCTTCTCGAACTCTTGATTGCCGAACTGCGCGCACGGAAATCCAAGCACGGCGAAGCCGCGATCCTTGAACTTGTCATACAAGGCTTGCAGCTCCTTGAATTGCGGCGTAAATCCGCACTTGCTCGCGGTGTTGACGATAAGGAGCACTTGCCCCTCGTAATCCCGCAAGGGCGTTAATTCGCCATTCGGCTTCTTCACCGTAAAATCGTATACCGTTGTCATTACCCATCCGCTCCTTTACTTAAGAAAAGTAACGTCTCAACTTACTACCCTGTTTATAGCATGTTTAAAAATAGCGGTCAATTAAATTGTGTACAATTTAATTCGGTGAAACGCGAGATACATGAACAGACAACGAGTGGGAATGCTAACGGTATTCCCGGCATGAATAAGAGGTGGATGAAGCTATGTTCAAAAAAATGACCATGATGATCGCTGCTTTGGTTCTTGCGATCGGACTGGGCGCATGCGCTTCTTCGAATGAACAGGAAGCAGGCACGAATCAGGGGCAGGACCAAGGACAGAATCAAGGCCAACCCCCAGCGGAGACGACCCCTGCTACTAACGTAGATGCGGCGGCGGTCTATAAGCAGAACTGCCTGGTCTGCCATGGCGCCAATCTGGAGGGACAAGTCGGGCCGAACCTCCAAAAGGTGGGGGCGACTCACACCCCGGAAGAAATCTCGACCATCATCCATCAGGGCGGCAACGGGATGAATGCGTTCGAGGGAGTATTGAGCGAGGATGAGATTAGCGCGTTGGTAGAGTGGCTCTCCGCCAAAAAATAAGCGGATGCCGCCGTCCGGGCCATGCGGCATGAAGGAGTGGAGATGCAGGTTCTCTCCGCTCCTTTTTCATGCCGTCATAACCGGTTGGGCGGCAGCCGGCAAGCCGTGACGGATATGCATATTGTTCCCGCGAACGGAAATAGTAAGCGTACATTAAGGAAACCTGTCAAATTCAAACAACTTATAATAAAAGGGAGGATGAACGTGGCGGAAAAACGCAGCACCCGGAACAACAGACCGCAGGGGCAGGCCCGCGACCAATCGCGCCGCCAATTTCTGAAGGTGTCCGGGGCGGCGCTGGGCGGTGCCGTAGTCGGGGGTGTGGTAGGAGCGGTGATCGATCGTTCCTTCCGGCCGGGCGCCGGGACGCAGCCTGCTCCGAATCAGCCGGCGCCACAGCAGGCTCCGGATCATAACCAGGCACTGATGTATTTCAATCAGCGGCAATTCCGGCTTACGGAAGCCGCCGTGGAACGCATATTCCCCGCAGACGATATCGGACCGGGCGCGGCCGAGCTTGGGGTTGCTTATTATATCGATCACCAGCTTGCAGGCCAGTGGGGCATTAACGCCCGCGAATATATGCAAGGGCCGTTTTTCAAGGGCGAGCCGACGCAAGGCGGATTCCCGAGCATCAAGCATCATGAACTGTTCACGCTCGGATTGGACGCGTTGGAGAAGTACAGCACGAAGCATTACGGCAAGACCTTCACCGAGCTGGAAGAGAGTCAGCAGGATGATGTGCTCAAGGCGTTCGAGTCCGGGAAGGACGCTCTCCTTGATAACGGAGAGACGACGGGGGCTTTCTTCAAAATGCTGCGCGCGCTGACGCTCGAAGGCGTCTATGCCGATCCGCTCTACGGCGGGAACAAAAATATGATGGGATGGAGAATGAGACGCTACCCGGGCAACCAGATGAGTTATTTCAATATTATCGACAAGCCCGATTTCGTTGAGATGGAACCGCAAAGCTTGCACAGCCATATGACCCAACATTCCTAACCGTGTAAGGAGAGCGATGCAATGGCAACGAAGTTACCGAAAGTGCCCGTCGTCATCGTCGGCATGGGTTGGGCGGGGGGCATCATCGCTTCCGAGCTGACCAAGGCCGGCATCAAGGTGCTTGGGCTGGAACGGGGCAAAAGCCGCAAAACCGAAGACTATTTCATGGTCCACGATGAGCTGCGCTACGCTCAGCGTTATGAACTGATGCAGGACTTGTCCAAGGAGACGGTCACGTTCCGCAACAAACAAAGCCAGCGGGCGCTGCCGATGCGAAGCTACGGCTCCTTCCTGATGGGAGATGGCCTGGGCGGCGCCGGAATCCATTGGAACGGCCAACATTTCCGGTTTTTGCCGTATGATTTCGAGATTTACACGAAGACGGTGGAACGCTACGGCAAGAAAAAGATTCCGGACGGCATGACCATTCAGGACTGGGGCATTACCTATGATGAGCTGGAGCCTTATTTCGACAAGTTCGAGAAAATGGCGGGCATCTCCGGGGAGCAGGAGCAGAATCCGATGGTCGGCCATCGCTCTAACCCGTTCCCGACGCCGCCCATGAAAAAGACGCCGGCGATCACGATGTTCGAGGAAGCCGCCAAAAAGCTGGGCTATCATCCGTACATGATGCCGTCTGCGAATCTGTCTCAAGCCTATACGAATCCGGACGGCATCGCCCGGGCAGCCTGCCAATATTGCGCCTTCTGCGAGCGCTTCGGATGCGAGTACGGAGCGAAGGCCGATCCGGTGGTGACGGTCATTCCGGTCGCCGAGAAGACGGGGAATCTGGAAATCCGGACGAACTCCAACGTGACCGAGATTTTACATAGCGGCAAGAAAGCAACGGGCGTCGTCTACGTGGATACCGTGACGCGCAAGGAGTTCATTCAGCCGGCCGATGTCGTTATTTTGGCCAGCTATGTCTTCAATAACGTGAAGCTGCTTCTGCTGTCGAATCTGGGGACGCCTTACGATCCGGAGACCGGGCAGGGAGTCATCGGCCGCAACTATGCGTACCAGGTGAACGGCGGGGCCGCGGTCGGCTTCTATGAGGACCGCGAGTTCAACACCTATGCGGGCGCCGGAGCGCTGGGCATCGAGGTGGACGATCTGAATGGCGACAACTTCGATCATAGCGATGTCAACTTCATTCATGGAGCGGGCATTCGCCTGTCTCAGACCGGACTTCGCCCGATCGCGAACAATTCGACGCCGGAAGGCGTTCCGTCCTGGGGGAAGGATTTCAAAAAAGCCTCGATCCACTATGCGTACCGGACCTTGTCGATCGCTCCGCAGGGGGCGAATATGCCGTGGCGGCATCATTATCTGGACCTGGATCCGACCTACAAGGATTCCTATGGTCTTCCTCAGATCCGGATTACCTACGATTTCGAGGATCAGGATCGCGAGCTGGTCAAGTTCATGGCGGCCAAATCCAAGGAGATTATGCAGGAGATGAAGCCGAGCAAAATCGGCTCGAACGGGCAGCTTGCCCCGTACAATATCGTGCCTTACCAATCGACGCACAATACGGGGGGCGTCATTATGGGAAGCGATCCATCCGCCTCCGCCGTCAATAATTACTTGCAAATGTGGGACGTGGATAATCTGTTCGTCGTCGGCGCGTCGGCCTTCCCTCATAACAGCGGGTACAACCCGACCGCCACCGTAGGCGCGCTTGCCTATCGCGCGGCAGAAGGCATTCTCAAATATATGAAGCAGGAAGGGCCGCTGGCGTAAATGCGGAACCTTTCCCATCCTCATCTTGTCCGGCAGGGGGCGAGAGCGAATGAATAATCAGGAAGAGCTGATTCTGCATTTGACGGAGCTGCGCAAACGGCTGATCGTGTTCACATCGTGGTTCCTTGCGATGCTGTGCGTCGGGCTCTGCTTATCGTCGCGGCTGCTGCTTCTGTTGAAATCGAGGCCAGCCCGGCTCGGGATTCAATGGAACGTGTTCGCGTTCACGGACGGGCTGTTCGTTTATATGAAATGCGCTCTGCTCTTCGCCGTGCTGTTGTCGCTGCCGGTCCTCTTTTATCAGCTATGGGCGTTCGTCCGGCCGGGATTGACGGAAGAAGAAGCGCGGGCGGCGCTGGCTTATGTGCCCGCCTCCTTCCTGATGTTCCTTTTGGGGGTTGCTTTCAGCTATTATGTGGTGTTTCCCATGATGCTGGAATTTCTGATGCAGATGAACCGCAGCATCGGGGCGGCGGAGATGTACGGCATCGACCGGTATTTCACGTTGATGTTCAATATCGTCTTCCCGCTCGGCATCGCCTTCGAGATGCCGGTCGTGGTCCTGTTCTTGACCCGGCTGGAGCTGATTACGCCGGATAGGCTGCGCCGCGTCCGGAAGCCCGCCTATCTCGGCTTGACGATTGCCGGGGCGTGCATTTCGCCGCCTGATGTCGTCTCCCATTTGTCGGTGACCATCCCGCTGATCGCGCTGTTCGAGCTGAGCATTTTTCTGTCCGCTGCCTATTCCCGCCGGCTGGAGGCCTCGTCTGCCAGTCCGTAGCCCTCACATCTTCCAGGAAGGAGGTGGCCCCCCATGCTGAACAATATCGGGATTTCCGGCCTGGTCATTATTTTGATGCTGGCGCTGATGCTCTTCGGCCCGGCGAAGCTCCCGCAGCTCGGGCGCGCGTTCGGCGACACGCTGCGGGAATTCCGCAATTCCACCCGCGGCCTGACCGACGACGGCAAGGAAGAAGAAGACCGGGAGACCATCGAGCTGAAAAAGCTGCCATAGGCATGACGCAAACGGCCGCAGCCTCCCTAAGCCAGGGATGCTGCGGCCGCGCCGTTCTATGGAACGGTCTTGAACCACAGGCCGCTTGTGCCGTCGGCTTTGCGGCCGTTCGCGATGAGCGGCTCCGCGTCGTCTTGACTGACCTGGAAGGCGGCCCATCCCGTATAGGTTCCGCCGACATATATCTTCGTCCGGAGCGGAGGATCCGGGGTGACGACCGCCACCGCAGGATAATCGGCTCCGTCGGAAGAGACCAGGGTGAAGTCGAACGCGTTGACGTCGACCGCCGCATCCGGGGTGGCATGAGAGTCGATGCTGACGGTCACTTTGGCCAATATGTATTCATAGCCTTTGCGCGGCGCTTTATTGAAGCGGTTCGCCGCGTACATTTGTTCCCATGCTTCCTTCCCTCTCACAATCTCCTCGACGGTAATGCTTCCTGTCGCCGTCTCAGCGGCTCCGGTGCCTGCAGCAAAGACAACCGTCTCGCCCAGCGAAGCCGGGTGCTGCCGGGAAGCCCTGCGCGATTCGGCTGCGGCGTCTTGCGGAGCCGGCATGGCGCGCGGAGACGAGTGGAGCGTGATCGTATGGCTTGTCTTGTCATAGCGTACGTCGGCCCCAAGCGCTTCCGAGACGGTGCGCAGCGGCACATAGACGGTTCCGTTGATGTCCCGGATATCCGCATCGATTTTCTTCCCGTCCACGATCAGCTTGTACGAGCCGGCGGCCAACGCTCCGGTTGCACAAGCAGTAAGAAGCAGGGCAGCCCCGATTGCGATTGAAAACCTGCTTTTCATATGCTCTCTCCTTGATAGTTATGTTTACATTCTATCGGTAGCAGGACTATTTTACCTTAGATTAGACTGATTATGCCTCCAAAAAACACAATCGTTACAATTGTTATATATATTAAGCTAAACACAAACGTTCATTGCGCTTGCAAGTGATGATTTTCCAGTAATTTTGTTCCGCATAAAAAAGGATTGAAATGAATACAAGATAGCTAAAGTTTTTGATATAGTTTCTATTTTTCAAATGCATCTCCTCCCTCAAACAATTCATGTTACTCCAATCTTCTCGCAAAGAAGCAAATATGCACGATCGATCGTTTGGCGAGTTATATAATTTTATGCTCACTGCCTTATATAGACACGCTAAATGTCTGATCGATAACGATGCCGTCCTATGCCGCGGCCAGCCAACTGATGGCATACAGCATCCATACATGCAGAGGATAAAACAAATAGAACAAGTATTTGGCCCACGGTTGGTCCGGGCCTCGTTGTCCGTTATAGGCCAGTATCAATAGGATCGCGAAGACCATCATCCACTGCGGATTGACCGCGAACAGGTAATGGGCCGTCCACATCTCCTCTCCGTGCAGATTGGCGTACGGGGCGAGCGAGAACACGAGAGAAGAGAGGATATACGCGGGAATCATCGCTTTGGTGCCCCGAAGCAGATGGAAGACGAGCGCCATCGATACCGCCAGCAAGCTGTACTCGACGAAGAACATGGCTCCCATAATGGTGCCGCAGATCAGGATGCCGCCCGTCGTCTGGCCTGACGATCTCGCCCAGTCCAACGCTGCCATCAGCACGAGCGCGGCGAAGAGCGAGAGGAAGATGTTGTTGTCGATCGTCCCGCCCGGCATCGCAAATGTCAGCAGCTCGCTGCCGCCCGCCATCGCCAGAGCGAAGACGAACATGCGCAGCATATAGCGCCGGATGTCGCGCGTATGGGCGTAGCCTTCCGCCGCGAAGAAGAAGAAGACCGGGGCGGCCAGCCGCCCGACGCTATGGAACCAGTCGGGAGAATCCGGGAAATAAAAATGAATATGATCGAGCAGCATGAGTGCGAGCGCGAGCAGCTTCAGCGTGAACGCGTTCAAATCGTCGAATCCCTCCTTGCGGAGCGCCGCGGCGGTCCGGGCCACGGTCGGTCCAGTTCCTTATCATAGCACAATTATCATAGCACAACCCGAGAGGAGGATTGCGAAGAAAGTGGTTGAATTTGGTATAATGTCGGTAAGAACATCGTAGGCTCATGTTGAATCTGCCGCGCCGTTCGGCAGACTTGCCGCATTTTACAGGAGAGGAGTCGGGTAAGTATGGATTTGCAACTGCAGGACAAGACGGCTATCGTGTTGGCCTCATCCAAAGGCTTGGGATTGGCGGCGGCCACCGCGCTGGCGGCGGAAGGGGCGAGCGTGACGCTGGTCGGGCGCCAGGAAGAGACGGTTCGCGCGGCGGCGGGGCAGATAGAGGCACGGACAGGAAGCCGGCCGCTCGCCGTCGTGGCGGATATTACCCGCCCGCAAGATATCGAACGCATCGTGGCCGTCACCGTGGAGCGGCACGCCACCGTCGACATTCTGGTCAACAATTGCGGCGGGCCGGCGCCGGGAACCTTCGACGAGATTGACGACGCGGCCTGGCAGCACGGCTTCGAGCTGACGCTGCTCAGCTATATCCGTTCCATTCGCGCCGTGCTTCCTTATATGCGCGCCCGGAAGTTCGGGCGCATCGTCAATGTGACCTCCTCCGCGCATAAGGAGCCGATCGAGAATCTCGTCGTCTCCTCCACGCTGCGGGTCGGCGTGCTCGGTCTCGCCAAGACGCTGGCTCCGGAGCTGGCGCGGGACAATATTTTAATCAATACGGTCGGTCCGGGCCGCTTCGCGACCGATCGCGTCATCCAGTTGGACGAGTTGGCCGCGGAGGCGCGGCAGGTGGAGGTTGGCGAGATCGCGGAGGAGCAGCGCCGCCGCATCCCTGTCGGCCGCTACGGCAGTCCCGAGGAGATGGGGGCGCTGATCGCGTTCCTCGCCTCGCCGGCGAACAGCTATATGACCGGCCAGGCGCTGCTGGCCGACGGAGGAGCCGTCCGCTCGCTCTAACGGAACGATACATCGCCATGCGGGCCCCGAGGGGAAATGTCCTTCGGGGCTGCGTTCGTTGGCGGGGGAGCAAGGGGACGGCAACGCGGTTGAACGCCATGCTATAATGGGTTCAGAGTATCGATAAGGAAGGAATGGACGCATGAAATCACTCGTTCTGGCAGAAAAGCCTTCGGTCGCGCGGGAGCTCGCGCGCGTGCTCGGATGCCGCAACTCGCATAAAACGTATTTTGAAGGTTCCGATTATGTCGTCACCTGGGCGCTTGGTCATCTCGTCGGGCTGGCGGAGCCGGAAGATTACGATAAGAAATACCAGACCTGGCGTCTGGAAGATCTGCCGATCATTCCCGATCGGATGAAATTGAAGGTGCTGCGGGAATCGTCCCACCAATTCAAGGCCGTGCAGCAGCTCTGCAAGCGTCAGGACCTGAAGGATCTGATTATCGCGACCGACGCGGCGCGCGAAGGGGAACTGCTCGCCCGCTGGATTATGCAGATGGTGAAGTGGAACAAGCCGTTCCGCCGTCTCTGGATCTCTTCCCAGACGGACAAGGCGATTCGGGAGGGCTTCCGCCAATTGAAGCCGGGCAAGGCGTTCGATCGGCTGTATGAATCGGCCCGCTGCCGCGCCGAGGCCGATTGGCTCATCGGCTTGAATGTGACGCGGGCGCTGACGGCCAAATTCGAGACCCCGCTGTCCGCCGGCCGGGTGCAGACGCCGACGCTGGCGATGCTGATGAAGCGCGAGGAGGAGATTCGGGAATTCCAATCGCAGGAATATGAGACGGTTCACGCCGACTTCGGCGGCTTCGAGGCCGCATGGCGCGCTCCCGGCGGGGATGCCCGCCTGTTCCGGCTGGAGGACGCCGCGGCGCTGGCCGAGAAGCTGAGAGGGCGCGAAGCGGCGATCTCCGGCTTGAAGAAGACGGAGAAGAGCGAGCCGCATCCGCTCGCTTATGATTTGACCGAGCTGCAGCGGGACGCGAACCGGCGCTACGGCTTCTCCGCGAAGCAGACGTCGAATGTGCTGCAGCGCTTGTACGAGCAGCACAAGCTGGTGACGTATCCGCGCACGGACAGCCGCTACCTGTCTTCCGATATGACGGGTACGCTGCCCGAACGGCTGGACGCGATGGCCGTCGGCCCGTACGCCGCGATCGCGAAGCCGCTCCTGCGCGGAAAGCTGCATGTGACGAAGCGCATCGTCGATGACGCGAAGGTGACGGACCACCACGCGATCATCCCGACGGATGAGCCGCTGCGGCTGGCCAATCTGTCGCCGGAGGAGCGCAAGCTCTATGATTTGATCGCGCGCCGCTTCCTGGCCTTGTTCCTGCCTCCGGTTCGTTACGAGCAGGTCGCGGTCACGATCGACATGGGCGGGGAGCTGCTGCACGCGAAAGGCAAGACAGTCATCGACAACGGCTGGAAAAAGGCGTATGAGAACGATTGGGATATGACGGATGACGAGGACGATGCCGATGAAGCGGGCCGGGCCGAGCAGCGCCTGCCGAGCCTCGCTCAAGGCCAGCGGCTGCAGGCGAAGCGCGTCTTCACCCGGCGCGGACGGACGAAGCCGCCCGCAAGGTATACCGAAGCCACGCTGCTGACCCAGATGGAGAAATACGGGCTCGGCACGCCGGCGACCCGGGCGGATATTATCGAGAAGCTGGTCTCCTCCGACACGATCGAACGACAGGGCTCTTCGCTCCAGCCGACCGGCAAGGGGAGCCAGCTCATCAAGCTCGTGTCCGAGCAGCTTCGGTCGCCGGCGCTGACGGCACAGTGGGAGCGCGAGCTGGAGCAGATTGCCCGCGGATCGGCCCATACGTCCGCCTTCATGGCGGACATTCGCAAGATGACGGAGCAGCTTGTGAGCGAAGTGAAGCGGAGCCAGGCGGAGTATAAGCCGCATAATCTGACGAACAGCCATTGCCCGGACTGCGGATCGCGGCTGATGGAGCGCAAGGGGAAGCGGGGCAAGTGGCTCATCTGCTCGAACAAGTCATGCGAGTACCGGCGCTCGGCGGAGAAAAATCTGTCGAACCGGCGCTGCCCGCAATGCCATAAAAAAATGGAATTTAAAATCGGCAAAGCCGGCAAATTCGTGCAGTGTCTTCCTTGCAACATTACGGAGAAGCTGGAGGAAGGCGGCGGCAGAATCAAGAAGCATGAAGAGCGGCGGCTGGTGAAGCAATTCGAGAAGCAGGAGCCGCTCGGCAACAATCTGGGCGAGCTGCTTAAGGCGGCGCTGGCGAAGCAGGACGGCGAATAACGAAGCGGAAGCGAAGAAGATAAGGGGGCAAGAAGCGATGCGGATCGTCATATTGGACGGCCACGCGCTCCATCCCGGCGATCTGAGCTGGGACGTGCTGCGAACGGCGGCCGCGGAAGCGTTGGGCATGCCTGCGGCAGAGGTGCAGGTGGAGGCGCATGCGCGGACGGACAGGGAGGAGATCGAAGCCCGGGCGCAAGGGGCGGATATCGTGCTCACGAATAAGACGCCGCTGTCCGCGGAGACGCTGCGGAAGCTGCCGTCGCTCCGCTATATCGGCGTGTTGGCGACCGGCTACGACATCGTCGATGTCGATGCGGCGAAGTCGCTGGGCATCACCGTGACGAACGTGCCGGGATACGGAGCGGACAATGTTGCGCAGTTCGTCTTCGCCCTGCTGCTGGCCTGGTGCCACCGTGTGGAAGCCCATGACCGTTCGGTGAAGCGGGGCGGCTGGTCCCGCCAGCCGGATTTCAGCTACTGGCTGTCGCCGCAGACGGAATTGGCCGGCAGGACGTTCGGCATCATCGGCTACGGGCAGATTGGACGCAAGGTGGCCGTGCTGGCCCGGGCCTTCGGGATGAAGGTCATCGCATCCACTCGCACCGTGCCGGAGGGCGAGACCGGCATTCGGTTCGTCAGCCGGGATGAGCTGCTGGCCGAGGCCGATGTCGTGTCGCTTCATTGCCCGCTGGCCGAAGAGACGCGAGGCATGGTCAACCGGGCCTTCATCGCGAAGATGAAGTGGACGGCGGTGCTCATCAATACATCCCGCGGCGGGCTGCTGCATGAGCAGGACGTGGCCGACGCGCTGCGGGAAGGGCGGCTCTGCGGCGTGCTGCTGGATGTGCTCGCGGAGGAGCCGCCGCAGGCATCGCATCCGCTGCTCATGCCTCATCAGCGGCTCATCGTCACGCCCCATATGGCCTGGGCCTCGCAAGCTGCCCGGCAGCGCCTGCTCGCGATTGCCGCTGATAATATTCAAGCTTATCTGTCAGGAGCGTCGCAGCATGTCGTCCACCGCTAGCGGATGGCGGCAAGATAACGGCGCAGATCAAGATTGGCCCGGGATTCGTTCCCGGGTCATTTTTTTGGCATGCATGAATATAAATAGTTGGGGCGGACCTGAATGCGGCAAGCGTCGAGGCTTCGTCCCAGAGGCGAATTCGCCGCGAACACGCATTGTTTCCTTTCCCGATCCAGCTGTTTCAGCAGGTGATTTTCCTCCGTTCTTCTATCCGCTCGAATCTCGATTCCTACCATATTTTTTCTGTGAAATGGTAACAACATTGTTTATATTAATCCCGCTTATTTTCCCTTTTTGTCATGTTTCTGTAATGTCAAAATGCTAGACTTGTATTATAGTAGTGTCGAAAGAAGGAGAAGGAAGTGGAGAAAGAGCATGAATGATCGAAACGTGATGTCGAGAAGCACACGGAAGCGGAAGAGCAAGAAAAGATGGATCGGACGGACCGTATTATTGCTGCTTGTTGTGGGCATTTGCTATGGCGCATACTCGGTCGCTAAGAGTTTGATAGGAACCGGCACGGCGTCCGCGACCGGCAGCGAACTGGTTGTCACGGAAGTCGCCGCCTTCGCATCGGCAGCGGTCGAGAAGGAAGTGCCGAAGGAGTATAACGGCATGACCCGCAAGGTCGCCTATCTTACATTCGATGACGGTCCAAGCAAGTATTCGAACGACATGCTGGATCTGTTGGACCAACACGGTATCAAAGCGACGTTCTTCATGCTTGGCGACAATATGAGAACCTATCCCGACGCGGTGAAGCGGATCGTGGAAGACGGCCATTATCCGGGGCTTCACAGCATGTCGCATGACTACAATAAGCTGTACAAGAGCGGCAGTTCGGACAATTTTATCAAGGAATTCCAGGAAGCGCAGGGCATCGTGAACGATATCACCGGCGTCACGCCGACGCTTATCCGCGCTCCTTACGGCAGCGCTCCGCAGATCGGGGAATCGTTCCGGGGCGATATCGCGCAGGCCGGATTCAAGATGTGGGACTGGACGCTCGACTCGCTCGACTGGCAATATGTCGGGCAGCCGAACCGGATCCTGGAGCAGGTCAAGGCAGGATTGACGGAGGACGTGGAGGTCATCCTGATGCACGATCGCCAGCAGACGCTGGAAGCATTGCCGTCGATCATCGAGTATATCCAGAGCAAAGGGTACGAGTTCGAGGTCTATGATCCGAACGCTCACTTTGTATGCAATTTCCACCATGACAAGCGTCTGTAGCAGGAACTAGGGAGGTACGAAGAGTGGCAGGATTGAGAACATGGGGCGCAGCGGCGGCGTTATTGTCCATCGCCGTAGCGATGTCGGGATGCGGCGCATCGCCGACGACGCAAATTTTCGACCGGTTCGAGAAGGCTTCATCGACGGAAGTGAACGTGCCGGCCGCGATGAGCTCGCTAAAAACCCTTGAAGATAAAGATGAGAAGCACTACATTTCGATTATTAATCAAGGCAAGCAGGACAACCGCAACGTGCAGACGCTGATCGACAATACGAATCAGGCGCTCGCCGAGCGCAAGCAGGTGCTGGAGCAGATGAAGGCCCAGTTGGACGAGGCGCGCGATCAGATTGGCGAGATGGACGGCATCATCGCGAATCTGAAGGAAGAGGAGCTGAAGAAGCCGGCGGAAGAAGCCTATCAAGCTTACGTGAAGCGGTATGACACGTTCAAGTCGCTCTTCGAGAGCTACGAGAAGTGGATTGAACACGAGCAGTCGCTGTACGAGCAGCTGAAGTCGGAGGATACGAAGCTGAAGTCCATTAATAAGGCGGTCGCGGAACGGAATGAAGCTTACCGCCAGGTCGAGGAATTGAAGAAGCAGTTCAACGATTACACGACGCAGTTCAATACGCTCAAATCGGATTTCTACGAGAAGGCGGGCTTGCAGGTGAAGAAGCCTGAGCAGCCGAAGGAAGATGACGACTCCGTAGATCCTGAATTGGAAATTCCGCCAATCGAGAACGACGGCAGCGAATGATCCAATGCATAGCCCTCATCGCTTTTTCTCCGTCCTGCAGGCGGCGGAATGGCGGCGGGGGCTTTTTTAGCCGTTGCGACAAACTGTTGCATGTGCCGATGCGGAGACGATAGGATCAAAAAAAGGGAGTGTCTCACAGGCACTGCAAAATGATGGAGATGACGAGGTAACAGAGAATGTGGATGCGGGAAAAACGGCGGCGCGAAAACCGGTGGAAGATGGATGAAGCAGTGAAATGCTGCGTGGATGCATCAATTTCTGCTCTTTAAGCCGCTATTTGATGAAATTCCTGCAAAAGTACCACTAGCGTTGCATCAATCTTTTTACGAAAATTTCTATCCCATAAGTCTCTATATTTGTAACTTATTGAACTATATTCATGGACAAAAATAAAGAAATCTCCTATTGTTGAGTTACCCTAACGTTATCCATAAAACGCCTCAACAAAGGAGATTTCTTATGGATAACGTACCGAATCATAACGTCATTTGTCAATGCCTAAAATGGTTACATGTCCATTCTACTCGACACGAGTCATTGGAGTACCGGGCCCAAAAGCTGTTTGTCGGCTCTTCGACACTCTTATTTGTAGAGGCACAGCTTCAGCAACGAGACTCATACAAAGTCATGTCAGAGCATGTAGCGGCTAATCCTGAATTTCAAGATCTTCTGGGTCTCAAGAGCATAAGCGCTTCTCAACTATCGCGGAAGCTGAAACGGCTGCCTATGGAGTATCTTCAGACGCTCTTTTTCTCGCTCATTGATCGAATCAAGCAACTTACAAAAGGGAAACGCGGCATTACGCCTGGTATTGGGAAACTCAAGCTAATCGATTCATCGGGAATTACACTACCTCCCATTCTCGCGAAATGGTCCTATTGTTCCAAAAGTAGCCATGGCGTGAAGATGCACACCTCCTTGGTCGTTGCGGACTCCAAAACGATGTATCCAGACAAGATCGTCGCTTCAACCAAAGATGTAGCCGATCATGAAGTCGTGTTGGAATTTACAGTGGATAAAGATGCGACCTACGTGATGGACCGAGGATACCAGGTATACGACCATTTTCAGAAATGGGTAGAGGATAAGATTAAATTTGTTTGCCGCGTCAAGCAAAAGAGCCGGTTAACGATCATCAGAAAAAGAGACCTCCCCAAAAGGCAGAATGGGTTTATCCTTGATGCTGATGTGACGATGCCGGAGCTGCCAGCGGTTCTGCGTTTGATTGAGTTTAAGGATGACCAAGGGCGTACCTATCGAATTGTAACGAATCGATTTGACTTATCCGCACATCAAATTGCCGAGATTTATCGAAATCGCTGGCATATTGAGTTGTTTTTTAAATGGGTCAAGCAGAATATTCGATTGGTAAAACCCCACGGTTATACGGCCGAAGCGATTTGGAACCAAATGTATATTGCTTTAATCGCGTATGCTCTCTGTTTGCTGATTAAATTAACACTGGACTGTAAAAAGTCGACATGGGACCTCCTCCAGTTGATTCGCATCTATGCGGAAAAACCATGGGAAAATTTGATCGCTGCACTCAACCGCAAGCCGACTCGAACATCTAGAGGTCGACCAAAGCGAAATGGGAGACGTCCGAAAAAGGCAACAAAGTCGATGAAACCGAGACTGATTGTGACGTAATGACAAACGAAAACGATTTTTACATATAATGGATAACGCGTAGGGTCTGTTTCCAGCTCGACTTTTTTAGACTTAGCGCGGACATCGCAAATGTAAATATATATCATATATTGATGTTAATTGAAATTAGATTATGAACTAACCGCTCGATGCAACGCTAGTGCAAAAGTACATGATGTTCATCGATTTTTGTCTTTTATCGATTGGATAGTCAGAAATTGATGCCGTTTTGCAGGATTCCATGTAACGGAGTACACGTCAAAAAGGAAAAGTGTAGTTTTGCAGTTTTTCGGCGAGTCGAGCTTTGAGAATCAGGGGGGGCTGTCTCACTGTAGTGAAATACTACTTTGGGGACACCCCCTTCGAACGAACTGGTTGGACGGGTTGCGTGTCACCCCCATGTCTTGTTCACGAATTCGGCAGCGATGAGAAAGACGATGTAGGAGACGATAGCGGATGCAATGTACGTGATGCCGATCTTCACACGCTGCTGGAAGAGACGGACGATTCCCAGGCTGACGAGCGGACACACGATAAGCAGAAAAAACAGCACCGTCACGAACATCTGCGGGCTTATGGAACTGATATCGACGTATGTCATGAATAATCACCTCTTGAACCGATGGTTGAGCGTTGCTCCTGACTATTGCACATCTATAACCAAATGTAGCCTTCCCTATGCAGTGATATACATCACAGTATCATTATAACGATTTGCCGTTCCCGAGTCTTCCATTATGATTGCAAGATTAAGGCGATTTTGAGGCGAAATTGGAGAAGAATGCTGCGGCGACGCTGTTGAAGGCAGCCGCAGAGGCCGTTTTGCGCCTTCGAACCGTGGCCCGCCGGATAGAATCTCTTTCTCTTTGTTTGCGGGAAATTTATAATTCGGTGATTTTTTCACGCAAAAGATCGGTCCCTCTCGTGCTATAATACGAATCAAACATAGCTATTCGACTAGAGGGAAGGGCAGGAAACCAGCATGTACTATATGGTAGGGATCGATGTCGGCGGCACGAATATCGTGTGCGGCCTGGTGAATGAGCGGTATGAATTGGTTGGAAAGCTGAAGCAGCCTACGGAAGCGGCGCTCGGCGTCGACCATGTTTTGAACAAGATCGCCAATATGATTGACGAACTGTTCGTTCAGTTCGAGGCGGATCGCAGCCGCCTCCTGGCTGTCGGCGCGGGAATTCCGGGGTTCATCGATCCGGAGCGCGGCGTGAGCCTTTTCGCCTCCAATCTGAAATGGCATAATGTAGACGTCTCCGGGCGGCTCAGCGCCAAGGCGGGCGTGCCGGTCTTCATCGACAACGATGTCCGCATGTACGTCTATGGGGAAGCGATGAGCGGAGCCGGCCGGGGGGCTGGCGTCGTGCACGGCGTCACCATCGGGACCGGACTGGCGGCGGCGACTGTCGTGCGAGGGGAGCTCTATTACGGAAGCGGATTCATGGCGGGAGAGCTGGGCCATGTCGCGATCCCGGGCGAGACGACCCCGTGCGGATGCGGGCTGACCGGCTGCCTGGAGACGGTGGTCTCGGCGACAGGCATCGTGCGCCAAGCGAAGCAAGCGCTGGAGGGAGGTCGCGATAGTCTGCTGAGCGGCGCATACGAGCGGGGAGAGCTGACCGCGGCCCATGTGTCGCAAGCCTATGACGAAGGGGATGCGCTGGCTATCGAGATTATGGAATATACCGGCCAGGTGCTCGGCACCGGACTGTCGTATTCCATCTCGCTGCTGAGCCCGGATGTCCTCGTCATCGGCGGCGGCGGCGCCATGGCCGGCGACCGGCTGCTGAAGCCGGTGCGGGAGACGCTGTCCCGCTCCGTCTATCACGGCTATCTGGAGCGGCTCACGATTCGCCAGGGCGAATTAATCGATGACGGAGGCGTCATCGGCAGCGCGGCGTTCGCCAAGAGCCGGGCCGACAAGCTGCGGCAGTCAGGCGAATTAAGCTGGTAAATCGAGTCGGAGCCTCGTCTCTGCGCGAAGCGAACACATAGCCCAGCGGCTATACCTGGGCTGAACTAGAACTAAAGCCGGGAAGGGGGCGGGAAGATGGAGTATCCGGACCGCAAGGAAGATCTAACGTCACCCATGCTGCAGGAACGGATTGTCGCCATATTCCGCGGCTTTACCGGAGAAGCTGCCGATCGGGCAGGGGAAGCGCTGGTGTCCGGCGGGATACGGTTCATGGAGGTCACGATGAATACCGAGGGCGCCCCGGATATCATCCGGCGATGGCGTGCCCGGTTCGAGGGCCGCGCCTTCATCGGCGCCGGCACGGTGCTGGATGCCGATATGGCCCGAACGGCCTTGACGGCGGGAGCGGAGTTCCTGATCTCGCCCAATCTGGACGAGGCCGTCATCGATTATGCCGCCGCGCGCGGCGTCGATGTCTGGCCGGGCGTGCTGACCCCGACCGAGATCGTTCGGGCGTGGAATGCCGGTGCCAAGGCGGTCAAGCTGTTCCCGCTCGGCACGCTTGGGCCGAATTATATCCGCGAGATTCGCGGACCGCTGGCCCATATTCCGATCATGGCGACAGGCGGCATCGATCTGTCGACGATGGAAGCTTATGCCGAGGCGGGCGCCTCCGCGTTCGGGCTCGGATCGAAGCTGATCCGGAGCGAGGACATCCGTTCCGGGAATTATGCCGCCTTGGCTGAACATGCAGCCCGCTTCGTCCGGTTGGCGAGAACGTTGGGATAGCGAAGCATGCGGGAGAACCGCTAATGCTGGCAGATGCAAGAGAGACGCTGCCGGAATGGGAAGCCGAGCCCCGCACAAGGGCGGTGAGGATGCAGCAGAGGAGAGTGCGCCCCTTTGGGCGTGCCGCGCCGGCCCAGGCAGCGGATGGTGAACCGCCAACCATGTGCCGCGCGGGCCCAAGGAGCAAGCGTTGCCGGGCGGGGAACATCCCGTCCCGGGCTACAGCTTCATATCAATAAACACAGAATTGCCTTGCGGCTTCTCGTCCGGTTGAATCAAGTCGCTAATCGAAGGCCCGATATCCCCTTCGGCCGCTTGGGACGGGTCTTGTTTTTTCTTCTCCATCTCCATTTTTTTCTTCAATAGCTGCTGAATTTGCATTTCAATGACCTGCATCTCCATCTTGAGCGCCTTTATTTTTTCGTCTTTTACCTTTTGCTCGTCGTCGCCCGTCGCGACGGCCGATATTTTCTCCGCAATGACGGCTTTTCGTCTGTTCAGCCTTTCAATTTGCCGGTCGATGCCGCTGGCCGCACTGCTGCCAGAACTGACCAGACCGCCTGCAGATACCGCAGATACATTCATTTTCAATCCTTCCTTTCTCCTTGCAAGGGATAGATGCGTGCCGCGGCCGCCTTCCCGACACCCCGGGCATCTCGCCACTATACTGAAGATATCGGTATTCTTTCGCAATTTTTGAACAGTTACGGCAAAATTTAGGATACTAAAGTTCGTGGAAACGAGCCGCAGCGAAAGGAGGTTGCCCGGAAGGGAGCGGCTGCTCCCGTTGATTGCTTGTCTTTATCGCATCTTGAGCCGTAATTCTAGGAAAAATTGGACCTATGGTATACAATAAAAGTAAATTGATTTCGGGAAAGATAGTCACTGCGGGGCTGCCGATACAAGAAGGTAGGCCACAACGAATCCTGCACATCGCGTCTCCCCAAGGCATGCCGCTCATGCGGCAACGGCTTGCGGCATCGATGGGATGGATGAACCGGAAAGTGAGGCGATAGAAATATGACAGAGCTGACTGATCTGTGGTCCTACAGCATGGGGGCGATGGCCGCGCTGAGCTGCCTCGCCGGAGGGACCTGGACGCTGGCGGTGAAGAGCCAGTCCCCGCGGCAATTGCCGGTGCAGAATGAGCCGGAGCGCCCGTTCGAGCGCATCTCCTTCGACGGTTGCGCCACGCTGCAGGGCTGGTTCGTCTGGGGCAAGGGGAACACTCCGGCGAAGCGTGCTCCGGTCATTATGATTTGTCACGGATGGGGCTCGAACCGCGAGCGCGTGCTTCGCTATGCGTATCCGCTGGCAGATGCTGGCTTCAATCTGCTGCTGTATGATGTCAGCAGCCATGGAGACAGCGGGGCGGTCAAGGCCCCTTCGCCGCTTCTGTTCCGCGACGATCTGCTCGCCGCGGTTCGATATGTGCGCACCCGTTCCGACGTCGAGCCGGATCGTATCGGGGTGCTCGGCCATTCGTTGGGCGGCTTCGGCGCCGTGATGGCTCTCGATTGCGGACTCGACGTGCAGGCGCTGGTGACGGATTCGATGCCTGCGCGCCCGTTGACCCTGGTCGCTGCGGAGCTGCGCAGGCGGCGGCTGCCGTCTTTTCCGCTGGCCACGGTGATTCCGCGCATCTGGCTGTACCGCGCCCAGATTCCCGTGTCGGTCTATGAAGAGCTCGATCTGGCCCGCTTGCTGGCTGACAACGAGGCCCGAACGGAAGCCCGGGTGCCTGTATTGATGGTGCACTCCCGGGGGGACGCCTTCATCCCGGCAGGGGAGCTGGAAGGGATTCTGGCCCGGCTGGCTTATCCGCAGCAGCACATCTTCGTCGACAGTCCGGGGCATAGCTGCTCGGAGCAGGATCCCCGCTTCTGGCAGGAGGTGCTTCCGTTCTTCCGCTGGCACCTCGGGCTGTCGGCCGAGATGCCTTGTTCTTATCCGGAGCCGGCGCCGGCGGCGCGGCAGACGTTATTGACTTGAATCCGATGAGGCGCAACCGGTTTTTTCGGCCGGCTGCGTATTTTTTTATAGGCAAATGCCGCATCGATTCGCTACGGCTCGTCTTTTTCCAAGAAGGAGGAAATGGGATGTCCAGGTGGAACAAGCCTGAACCCGCACTGTTGCTGGTGGACACTGTCGAGCAGAATAGAATCGTCAGAGGCCGGGAACGGCGAAGCGCATCCCATAACTAGACAGCATCTGCAAAATCCGTATGTTACGATACGTACCACCAAAGGCGGACAACACCGCCGGATGGAAAGGTGGGTTGCGGATTGGTTGATGCAGATGTGCGAGAGGGCGGGGGATACGATGAGGGAACGGCCATCCGGAAGCGGCCAAGACGGCGCTCCCCGTTCTCCGTATTGCGTATGCTGCTCTTGGGCTGCTTCATCGTCAGCGTGGTGGCTGGATTGGCCCTGTGGCCGACGGTGGAAGCCCGCCCCTTCGAAGTCGTGCTGAATGACGCAGCGGCGATGACGAAATGGTTCGAGGAACGGTTCACGCAGCGGGAGGGCATTTCCTCATTCCGTTATGAAGGCAGCACCGATACGTTGACGGCGCTGGTGACGGAAGCTTTGTCCGCCGCGCTTCATTCCGATCCATTTATCAGGTACAATGTAAGCAAGTATTCGTTCCAATGGAAAGGGAGCGCCGATTATGCGCTCGTCACCGTATATGTGGAATATAGAGAAACGCGGGAACAAACGCAGTTCGTCTTGAACCGGGCGCGCGAGATTGTGCAGGAGATTACGGCTCCGAATGATTCGCCGCATCAGAAGGTGAAAGCGATACACGACTATGTCGTAAGTCATCTCACCTATGACGAGGGAATGACCAAGTTCACGGCGTATGAAGCCCTGACGGAGGGCCAGACCGTCTGTCAAGGCTATGCGCTGCTGGTCCATGCCATGCTGAGAGAAGCGGACATTCCGGGCCAGATTATCGAAGGCGAGGCGGGGGGAACCCTGCATGCCTGGAATCTGGTGCAGCTCGACGGTTCCTGGTATCACTTGGACGCAACTTGGGACGACCCGCTGCCGAGCCGGGGCAAGCAGATCCGGTATACGTATTATTTGCGGACCGATGAAGAGATGCGGGGCGATCATATCTGGGAGGCGGGGCAGGCCCCGGCTGCCGATCGGGCCTACGCGCTGGCCGTTGACCGGATGAAGGCGGAGGGCGGCGCGCTAAGCGGCTTCGCCCGCGAACTGGAGAAGGTATGGAGCCCGGACGTGCTCCTGGCCGATCGCGCCGTTCATGACGCCCCCGCCTTGGCCGAGCGGTTCCAGACGGCCCGCGCTGCCGGCAGCGAACGGATGCAGATTCGGTATGAAGGCGATGAATTGCAGCTCCGATCGGATCTGCATGACATGGTAGCGATGCTCGGACTTCCCGCTCCGCTGGAATACCGCGTCTCGTCGCTGACGAACAGCGAGGATCGAATCGTGGAGATTACGATTCCGGCTTCGCCCTAACTTACGGTAGTCCTCTTCCTCTCTATAAGGCCCCGGGTCCGCTCAGGCGGAACCGGGGCCTGTTTATTTTTTGATGTATGTCAATCAGCGGCGTACCGTATATACGCAAGCCATTCGGCCCTGTCCCCAAAGATTATGAAATGGTATTGGGGTGTCTTGAAGGACTGAATCAAATTTCGATTTTGAACGCTTTGGTTGAGGTAAAATCAGTGATTTTGCTCATGATACATTCGCCTGGAAGGAAACCGGGAATGATGAGTTGATACCATACAGTTATGCTAAAACCATCCGGCTCCAATAACATTCTTGACCTAAGCATCGCTCACACGACAAGAAGCTCCTGTCGGGCATCTGCCCGGGAGGAGCTTCTCTGAACTGCACTTACGATTTCACCGCTTCCTGCTTGGCGCGCTCCATTTCCTTGGCCCCCATATGGGTTAGAATGCAGAAAATAATGCATAAGACTACGGCAGTCAGCAATACGTAGAAGCCGCCGTTCCAGCCCACCCGGTCTACCATGAAGCCGAAGAGCGTCGTTCCCAAGGAAGCGCCCAAAATATAGCTCATAAATCCGCGCAAACCAACCGCCGATCCAACGGCGAAGGGCGGCACGACCTCCAGCGTCTGGACGGAAGCGAGGAACTGCGGAATGTAAATCAGACATCCGATGATGGCCGCAAAGATGGTCGTGACCAGCAGCGACCCGCTCTGCCAGTACCCAATGATGCAGAAGAAAATCAGGGTCATGGCGATAATGGCCGGCGGCATGCGGTAGCCCTTGAAGAACCGGTCCGAGATGTAGCCGACCAGGAGCGTGGAAGGGATGGCCGCCCATTCGAAAAAGAGAAAGGCGACGCTCATTTCCGCTTTTGTGAAATGTTTCACGTTCAATAGATAGATTGGCAGCCAGCTAATAATGCCGAAGCGCACCATATAGACGAATACGTCTACGAACGAGACGAACCAGGCGTTTTTGTTGAACAGGACATAATTTTTGAAAATTTGCCAGACCGACATATCCTCCGGCGGCTTGGAAGCGGAGGAGGCCGATGCAGCCGGCTCGGATTCATCCGGGACGATCTCGTTCAGCGGCGGCAAGCCTTCGTTGACCGGAGAGCCCTTCGTCAGTGCCAGTACAATCAAGGCGAACACGATCGCGACCGCCGCCGGCACTTGATAGCTTGCCGCTTGCCAGTGCTCCTGGCCCAGCATGGCGAAGCCGACCCCGACGACAGGCGCCACGATGCCGCCGCCGACATTATGCGAGATGTTCCAGATCGCGCCGACGACGCCTCGCTGTCTGCGCGGGAACCAGTTCGCGATCGTGATGAAGCTGGGACCGACGCCCATTCCCTGGAATATGCCGTTTAAAATAACGAGTACGGCGAACATCCAGAATGCCGCAGAGAAGCCCATCATAATATTGACCAATGCGCACATGAGAAGACCGAGGGCCATATACCTTTTCGGATCGGCCTTATCGGCCAGACTGCTCATCAGGCCTTTGCTGATGCCGTAGGCAATGAGCATGCAGCTGCTCAGCAGCCCGACTTCCGTCGCGCTGAGGTGCAGATCGTTCTGGAGATGCGGCGTCGATAACGCAAAATTGTTCCGGACGATGTAATAGGCCATATAGCCGAAGAAAACACCAAGCAAGGATTGGAGCCGGAAGCGTTTATACGTTTTTTGGACTTGCTCCGGCGGCACCTTGGCAGCGCTTACTCTAGGCTTCAAAAATGAAATCATGCGATCAACCTCGATTCTTAGCTGTAGATAAACAAAATCAAAAACGATGATTGCGGGGACGATGCATTCCAACGGTTAGCGGAACCGGTTTCATTAGAGTGGTGACTCTATCGTGATGTCTATGGGCTGTCCACGGCGTTATCGTACCTCCCTGTCTTCCGTATGCATTCCTCGCTTTTCATTATCAGGCTTAGGCCTGCTGCGATACTATCAGCAAAGTTCTGATTTTTTGTAGGAGAAATCGAGGGTGCTGTCGGAAAAAATCCTACAGCGGCCGGGACGGGTAGGCATAAACTCTTAAAAAAAAGGGGAAAGGACATCGTTTATAGAGAGGCTATGCTTTTCGTGCTATACTGGGGGATGCAAAATACGTCCCCAAGATTGGTCCTGAGGGAGGGAGCCTATACGCACCATGAAGAATAGGAGGATCAGGCTGCCAAGGGCAAGAGGCATGCTGCTTCTGATGCTGCTTGCCGCGATGATATCGGGATGTACGGCCGGGCGCTCCGGCTATCAGATTGTGTTCGCCGAGACGGAACACGCGCCGCCCGATTCCCGAGACGATTCGCCGCCCCCGCTTCGCGTGGCGATTTCGAGCGTGCTGTCGCCGACGGATACGATCAATTATTATCGGGCGATTGCCGATTATGTGGGAGACAAGCTGAACCGGCCCGCGATCCTGATTCAACGCAAGAGCTACAATGAAATCACCATGTTAATGATGAATGGCGGGGCGGATATTGCTCTGTTGTCTTCAGGGGCTTATCTGACCTACAAGCAAAAGCAGGCCGAGGGGCTGGAAGCGATTGCGATGCAGGAGCGAATGGGAGTCCCGTATTATTATGGTTATCTGGTCGTCAATCGGGACAGCGGGATGACGGATATTAACGATTTGAAGGGGAAAAGCATCGCCATTACCGATCCGGCGAGCTACTCCAGTTATTTTTTCATCAGTGAGCGGCTGGCCGAATTCGGGGAAACGCCGGAGCATTTTTTCGGGCGCTATGTGTATACCTATAATCATGACAGCTCGCTTAAGGCCGTCATTGACAGGGTCGTGGATGCCGCGGCGGTGAACAGCCTGGTCTATGAGCAGGCCAAGCGCAAAAATCCGGAGCTGGCCGATTCCCTGCATATTATCGCCAAGTCGAAGCCGGCAGGCACCAGTCCGGTCGTCATCAGCAGCAGCTTGCCGGATGAAGAGAAGCAGATGCTAAAAGACATTTTTCTGTCCATGCATGAGCAGGAAGCGATGAAGCCGGCGCTGGAGGGGCTGTTCATTGATCGCTTCGTTCCCTTCGATCCGCGGCTGTATGAGACCGCTTACAGAGGAAAACCTTCTTCGCGAGGCCGCCTATGAGATGGATGGGCAGGCTTCGAATTAACCAGAAAATATTCGGCACCATCTTCGCCGCCCTCATCTTCCTCGCCTTGGTCCTCGGCTCGATCATCTGGGACTCGCTGACGAGCATGATGGCGGAGGAGCTGAAGAAGCGGGGCGCCAATATTGCGCAAAATATTGCGGCATTGAGCTCGGATTATATCCTTACGGACGATCAATTTTCGCTTCATCTGCTCATTTCGCAGGCCCAGAAGACGAACGAAGACGTTCGCTACATCCTGGTGATCAACAGCAATAACGGTCTGGTCGGGGACACCTTCTCCGGGCAACTGCCGTTAGGCATCCGGACCGCCCACCTGCCTGATGGTTCGAACCGCCAGCAAGCGGCCACGCTGCTGACGGATGAAGGCCGTATTCATGACATCCTGGTCCCTATCGAGGGGGGAGATGTCGGATTCGTTCGCGTCGGCATGGAGGAGACCCAGGCCCGAGCCTATATTTTTATGAAAATCGGGGAACTGATTGTCGCGGCCTTATTGGTGTGCGCGGTCACGGCGGGCATTACGTATTACGTGACCCGCTTCATTACGAAGCCGATCAATAATCTCGTCGCCGTGGCGACCGGGATATCGGCTGGCAATATGTCTTTGCGGGCGCAGGTGACGAGCGGCGACGAGGTGGGGAAGCTGGCGCAGGCGTTCAATGAAATGGCGGATAACCTGATTGACTCCAACATTGAAGTCGAGAAGCTGCTGACCGAGCTGCAGCACAAAGATCGGCTGCGGGATACGCTGATTTTGAAGCTGCTGTCCGCGCAGGAGGATGAGAGAAAGCGAATCTCGCGCGAGCTGCACGATGAGACGAGCCAAGCGCTCACGTCGCTGATGGTGACGATGCGCGTGCTGGCCGATGAAGCGAAGGATGCCGATCAGCGGGAGCTGCTGTATGCCAGCCGCGATATGGCGGCCGGAATTTTGCGGGAGATCCGGGATTTGGCGGTGGAATTGAGACCGCCGATTTTGGACGATATGGGATTGATCTCCGCGATCAAGAAATATGCCCAAAAATTCGAAGAGAAGCACAAAATTGCGGTGCTGCTGACCGTTCCCGAAGCGGATATCGCCATCGACAGCCATATCGCGGTCGCCTTGTACCGGATTTTGCAGGAAAGCTTGACCAATGTCGTGAAGCATGCGGCGGCGACCCGGATTGAGATCCGGATGGACGTCTCCGATTCTCGCGTTCAATTGACGATTCAGGACAATGGTCATGGCATCGAGCCGGAAGATTTCGCAAGGGCGCGCGAGCAGCAGCGGATCGGAATCTACGGCATGAAGGAAAGAGCCGAGCTGCTGGGCGGTTCCTTCCATGTGACAACGACGAGTGCCGGCGGGACCGAGCTTCGGGCGTCCATCCCGCTAACACTGGAACAAGGGGGCAGTGATGGAACAGACCATTCAGACCGTCAAGATCATGATCGTGGATGACCACGCGTTGCTCCGCGCAGGCTTGAAGCTGCTATTGCACAAGAAGCCATCCTTCCGGGTGGTTGGCGAAGCCGCCGATGGCGTGGAGGCCCTGCGGCTGTATGAGGAAGTCCAGCCGCATCTCTTGCTGCTCGACATCAGCATGCCGCGCCTGGACGGCATTCAGGTGCTTGCCGAAATCAAGCAGCGGCATGATCAGGCGAAAGTCATCGTTCTCACCATGCATGAAGATGAGGATTATATTACGTCGATTATGCGGGCGGGAGCATCCGGTTATATTCCGAAGGCGGCGGTGGATGAAGAATTGTACACGGCCATTGATTCGGTGATGAGCGGATACGTCTACCTGCGGCCGCAGGAAACGCGGATACTGTTGTCGTCGATGCTGAAAAAAACGCCGCAGGAAGCGGAGGCCGGCGATCCTTACCGGCTGCTGAGCCCGCGGGAAATCGAAGTGCTCCGTTTTCTGGCCAGAGGCTATACGCTGGCGGAGACCGCCCGGGAATTGATGGTCAGCATCAAGACGGTCGATACGCATAAGACGAGAATGATGAATAAGCTTAATGTTACGCGCAGAAGCCAGCTTGTCGAGTATGCCATGAAGCATCATCTTCTGCAGAGCGGACCGGAATCGTAGCGTTGCATGCAGGTTGGGAAAATCACCTTGAAAGCCGAGGCTTAAAGGTGATTTTTTTGTGCCCGGCCTGCGGGGAGCAGGTCCGCGATCCATCCGCCGCCCATTTCCCTGTAAATTTTATTATTTTAATTTTGTCGGATTCGGTAGTTTTCCGTTGTTTTCCTATTAACCTGTTTGTTATCACCGATTTCATTCCGGCGCAAAGGGGGGGAAGCAATGATTCAATTCCATCAAATCAACAAACATTACGGCAAATTCCACGTGTTGAAGGATATCAACTTATCGATTAAGCAGGGGGAAGTGGTCGTCGTCATCGGACCGAGCGGCTCCGGAAAGAGCACGATGGTGCGCTGCATCAACCGTTTAGAAACGGTTACGGACGGCGAGCTGATCGTGGATGGGGTCCGGGTCAATGACAAATCCACCGACATCAATCAATTGCGGCGGAATATCGGGATGGTGTTCCAGCATTTCAACCTGTACCCTCATATGACCGTGTTGGAAAACATTACGCTCGCTCCGATACAAGTAGCCGGCATGTCGAGACAGGAAGCCGAGCAGGCAGCGATGCTGAACCTGGAGAAGGTGGGCATTGCCGATAAAGCGAAGGCCTATCCGTCGCAGCTCTCGGGAGGGCAGCAGCAGCGCGTCGCGATAGCGCGGGGATTGGCGATGAAGCCGAAAATTATGCTGTTCGATGAGCCTACCTCGGCGCTCGATCCGGAGACGATCGGGGAAGTGCTCGATGTCATGAGAACGCTGGCCCGGGAAGGGATGACGATGGTCGTCGTCACCCATGAGATGGGCTTCGCGAGAGAAGTGGCGGACCGCATCGTCTTTATGGATCAAGGACGGATTATTGAAGAGGGGGAGCCGGCCGACTTTTTTACCAGCCCGCGGGAGGAGAGGGCGCAGGTGTTTCTCAGCCGGATATTAAACCACTAAGAAGTCAACCTTCTCGGTGCTCAAAACCAGCCTACATTGGAAGTTACGAATAAAAAAGTCCAGCGGTATGATGTCAAGTCCCTGATTGATGAGAATTGGAAAATTTCCTTGGCGTGCAGCAGGATCAATCCCAAAAAAGGCATCACCAAACTAGACCCAGTCGAAAATTAAGTAAAATACCATAATTTAACTGGGAATTAGAGAAGAAAATTCATGAGCCAAGGCATTATTGCTCTGTCGGCTTCACCTTCCTTCTGGGCGTATAGAGTTGGTCGTTGCGTAGCAGCACATCGACCAGACGCACAAGTTTTCTTGCCGTTAAGACGAGGGCACGTTTGTGTTGATGCTTAGGGACTTCATTGAATTTCTTCCGGTAGTACTCCCCGAATTCCGGGTCGCGGTTTTTTACCGAGTTGGCAGCTTCAACAAGGTAGTAGCGAAGGAATCGGTTGCCGGAACGAATGCGCTTTGTATCTTCCGCCTCGAAGGAGCCGGATTGGTGCTTGCGCCACGTCAGACCCGCATACTTGGCCAAGGCGGCTTGATCCGTGAAGCGGTCGATGTCGCCGATCTCGGCCAGGATGCCTGCGGCATAGACCCGATCAATGCCCGGAATGGAACGGAGGCACTGGCTGCTGGAAATGCCGTCTAAAATGCGCTCAATCGCCTTGTCGAGCTCTTTAAGCTGACTCTGGATGCTCCGGATCGACTGAATTGAGGTGCCCAGCACCAAATCAATGGAATCCTCGACAACCTTCGAGAGACGGTACGAGGCCCGAGCCGCCTTTTGAATACAGCGGGCGACGTGTTCGGGATCGGGGAAACGATTTCTCCCCTTGTCCTTGAGATAGTCAGCCAAACGGGCGACATCCATATTCGCCATCTCATCCAGACTGTACTTTTCCGAGAGCATTTCCATGATGGCATGGCCGAACACGGAACTGTCCACCTCCGCGCGAAAAGCATTGCACTTGTAGAACAGATTTTGCAAAAAGTATTGCTTCTCGCGGGTAAGGTTGTGTACGAGATGGAATCGCATGCGAGTGAGCCGCTGCAAGGCGATGTACTGTTCCTGCATCACGATAGTCGTCGTGAGTCTGCCAAAACGCAGGCGGTCTGCAATGATCCAGGCATCGATGCGATCGGTTTTGTCCAGGTCGGCATAAGCGTCTTTGAATTTGTTAATCAGCTTCGGATTAATGGTGAACACCTTGGCATTCAATTGTTGAAGGGCCTCATCTTCATGCAAGTACATGGCTGGATGCCAGCTGTAGACGGATGTGGCTTCAAGCCCGATATGAACCTCAGAGCAGGCTGTCTTGACCGCAGCAGAAATGATGCGATCCCGCAAGTAAGAGGCGCCGTGCAGATTGTTGGTGGTCTTGAAGGTCTCCAGGGTGTCGCCATCCGATTTCATCAAACAGGCTTCCAGTTCTTCGGAACTGACGTCAATACCGACAAAAAGCTTCAAGAGAATTCCTCCTTTCTATAAGGGATTCAGGGAACGGACTCTCCGGACTGTCTCCGGCGCACTCGCCGATCAATCACCCTCGCATATGAGAACACGCTTCGGTTCATGAGCTGCCCCGACGCTGCTACAGTCGGGCATGAGTTGCCGAAGGGAACAGCCAGCGGGTAAGAAGTGCAAGCGAGTACCGGAGAAACAGACTTAAAAAGTAGATTGGACTACAGGAGGGAGACGAATTTCCCCGAATGGAACCCTAAGTTCCATTGTCCAGAGACATTCCGGAAAGTCCAGTCCCCATATTAATTTTCAATGTGCAAGCTGGAAATTTTGAAGGCATTCTATGTTCCTATAAAGGACTGGAAAAAGACTCAAAACTGCCTTCAGGAAATACTATACGAGGAGTGTTCTTAATGAAACGTTGGTTTAAAGTGATTGGGGCCGCCGTAGCCGCCGCATTGATTGTAAGCGCTTTATCCGCATGCTCCCAAACGTCTGCCGGAGGCGAAGGGACGATTGAACAGATTAAAAAGAGAGGCAAGATCATTGCCGGGGTGAAGTACGATCTGAATCTGTTCGGGCTGAAGGACCCGGGCACCGGGGAAGTGCAGTGTCTCGATATCGACATCGCGAAGCAGATCGCGAAAAAGGTGCTCGGGGACGAAAACGCGATCGAGCTCATGGAAGTGACGTCCAAAACGCGCATCCCGATGCTGAAGAACGGCGACATCGACTTCATTATCGCGACGATGACGATTACGGATGAGCGGAAGAAGGAAATCGATTTCTCGGACGTTTATTTTACGGCGGGCCAATCGCTGCTCGTTCCCGTAGACAGCCCGATCAACTCCATCAAGGATCTGACCAAGGAATCGAAAGTGTTGACCGCCAAAGGATCGACATCGGCCAAAAACATTCGCGAATCGGCGCCGGATGCGCAGATCCTGGAATTCGAGAACTATGCCGAGGCGTTCACGGCATTGAAAGCGGGCCAAGGCCATGCGTTGACGACCGACAATGCCTTGCTGTACGGAATGGCGCAGCAGGACAAAAACTTCCGCGTCCTGGATGAGACCTTCACGGATGAGCCTTATGGCATCGGAATCCGGAAAGGCGATGAAGAATTCGTCAAGCTGGTCAATGAGACCTTGAAGGAACTGAAGGACAGCGGCGAATACGACCGGATTTATGAGAAATGGATCGGCAAAAAACCGAACTAGAGCGAGACCATTGAAGGGGGAGCAGGCGCTCGCCCCTTTTTAGAACACAGGGATACGAAGCAGTTCTACCTGGGAGGAGGAAATTATGTTTATTCAATTCACTGTCCTTACCGAGCATCTCGATCGCTACTTCATCGGCTTGGGGGGGACTCTTGCAGCCAGCGTCATTTCACTGATCGCGAGCTTTATCCTCGGCGGCGTCATTGCCGTGTTCCGCATTACCCCCATCAAGCCGCTGCAATGGTTCGGCACCGCGTATGTCGAGTTTCTTCGCAATATCCCGTTAATGCTGCTCGCCATTTTTGTTCTTGTTGGCCTGCCCCTGTTGACGGGCGCCCTTCTGGTGCCGTTTGCGGCTGGAATCGCCGCCTTGACGGTGTATACCTCGGCGTTTATTGCGGAGGTGATTCGGGCCGGCATCCAGGCGGTTCCCGCCGGACAGATGGAAGCGGCACGATCCTCCGGGCTGACCTATATTCAAGCGATGCGGCATGTCATCCTGCCGCAGGCGATCAAATTAGTCATTCCGCCATTGGGCAATCAATTTTTGAACCTGGTAAAAAATTCTTCGATCTTGACCGTGCTGGCGGCACCGGACTTGATGTACCACGCCGACCTGATTAATTCCGACACCTTCGACACGTTCAGCACGTATATTTTTGCCGCGGCGTTTTACTTGCTTTTGACGATTCCGCTGAGCTTCGGCATTCGTTTCCTGGAACAGAAGTATCAGAGCGGCAAAGGAGTTGAGGCCTAATGGACTTTATCGGAGCGCTGTCCCCCGTCAATATTCAATTTTTGCTGCAGGGCTTTCTCATTACGATCGAGGTGGCTCTGATCTCGATTGCACTCAGCTTTGTCATCAGCATTCTCGTCGGAACGGCCCGGTACGCCAAGGTGCCGGTGCTGGGCAAATTATGCGCGTTCCTCGTCGAGACGATTCGCAACCTGCCGCTGCTGCTGATTATCTTTTTTACCTATTTCGCCCTGCCCCAGCTCGGCATTAAGCTTGATAAATTTACCGCCGCGGTCATTGCGCTTGTTATTTTCGAGTCCGCCATGATCTCCGAGATCGTGCGGGGCGGACTGAATTCCGTCGAGAAGGGCCTGATTGAAGCAGGGCGTTCTTCCGGTCTGACGCAGGTGCAGACGCTGAGGCATATCGTGCTCCCGATCGCGCTGCGCCGCATGGTTCCGCCCATGGTGAGCCAATTCATCTCTCTGCTGAAGGACACGTCGCTGGCGGTCGTCATTGCGCTGCCGGAGCTAATGAACCATGTCAATATCATTAACGGCCAGAATGTCAATTACGTGATTCCGATGTTCCTGTTTGCGGCGCTGCTGTACTTCGTGGTCAATTACGTGCTGTCGATCGCATCCCGCAAGCTCGAAAGCAAGCATTCCTGAAAATGGATATTTTGCGAGACAAAACGGGTTCTTTTCCGGTACGATAAGAGGGAGGACGTTGAGGGCATCGGGAGGAAAGGGGCGATACAATCAGCGTGCAAGACCACAGGCTGCTTATTTGGAGCATCATTCTCTTATCGACGGGATTGCTGGGGGAGATGAAGATTACCCCATTCGGCGGCGATTTTCGCTTCTCGCTCGGAATTATGGCCTATTTTTTCGGACTGCTATGGTTCTCCGTGCCTGTGCTTGCGACCGGCATCGCCGTGGGCGCTTTCGTCGTTGTCTTCCGCATCATGCTAGGAATACTGCTGCATGGCATCCCGCTAGACGAAGGATTTATGCAGCATATGCCCGTATTTTTTTATTATGTCACCTTCGCGGCGATTATCTCTCTGCTCAGATTGAAAGCCAACGTAGAATATCATGTCAAAGTCGCCATATTCGGCGCGTTAGCGGATATCGTATCCAATGGGGCGGAATTGCTCATTCGGTTCGCTGCCGGCACGCCGCCCAATATGACGGTTCATGAGGCGCTGCTGGTCGTTCTCGTTGGCTTGCTGCGAAGCTTTTTTGCCGTAGGCCTATGCAATATGCTGGCGATTCGGCAAGTTCGGGCATTGGGAGAACAGCGGCAGAAGGAATTGGAGCGGTTAATGCTCATTAATTCGGATCTGTTCGAAGAGGCGTTTTATCTTCGCAAATCGATGTCCCATATCGAAGAAATTACGCGGGAAAGCTACCGGTTGTACCGATCGCTCAAAACCGAATCTCACCCGGGCGCGGCACAGGCGCTTCATATCGCGGAGCATGTGCATGAGGTGAAAAAGGATTCGGAGCGGATTTTATCCGGCTTATTCAAAATTATCCAGCAGGAACGGATGCTGTCCAAGCGCATCTCGATTGCCGGACTATGCGCCATGGTGACGCGGGCCAATGCGAATTACGGCATGCTGCTCGGAAAGAGCGTAGACATCGATGCCACATGCGACATCAATCTGTCCACCACTGAAATTTATCCGCTTCTCTCCGTACTGAACAACATCGTATCGAATGCCGTAGAAGCGCTGCCGCCTCAAGGGCGCATCCAAGTGCACGTCGATATCCGCGGCCAATCCATTTTGTTCTCCGTCACGGATGACGGCCCGGGGATATCCGCCGATGAGCTCGATTTGATCTTTCATCCCGGATACACGACCAAATTCGATGCGGAAGGCAACTCCTCCACCGGGATCGGACTGTCGCACGCCGCCGATATCGTGCGCTTGCTTAATGGTGACATCCGCGTCCGCAGCGCGCCCGGGAACACATGCTTCGAGGTCCGGATTCCTGTGGAGCGGTTGACTTGAAGAGGTTGAACGAAGGGAGGCTGTGAGCGTTGTTGAAATTTTATCTGGTTGAAGACGACCCTGCCGTTCGCAAAATGTTGTCGCGCATCGTGGACGAAAGCGGCCTGGGGGAGGTCGTGGGCGAAGCGGGGGACGGGTCTCATGCTTCCGCCGCCGCTGTCCGGGAAGCGGACATTGTCATCCTCGACTTGCTGATGCCGGGGCGCGACGGGATTGAGACCGTCAAAGCGCTTCGCGAGGAGAAGTACGGCGGTCGATTCATTATGATCTCCCAGGTGGAGAATAAAGAAATGATCGGCGAGGCTTACCAGCAAGGCGTCGATACCTTTATCCAGAAACCGATCAACCGCCTGGAGGTGCTGGCGGTGCTGCGGCGCGTCTCCGATCATCTGCTGCTGGAGAAGTCGATGCAGACGATCCGCAATTCGCTTCGCACGCTGGAAAGGGCCGGAACCGCGGATGCCGCGCCAGGCATTCCTCTCTACAAAGACAAACCAATCGAACAACAGGCCCGGTCCTTGCTGCTGCAATTGGGGGTTGCCGGCGAAGCGGGCGCTCCCGATCTGATTCGGATTATGACATGGTTGAAGGAACAGGAGCAAGGTCACAGCGTCCTGCCGGATCTGCCCCCGCTGAAGGCCATCTACGAACAGGTGGCGCTGCGCAGCCGCCAGGAGGCCGGAGCCGATTCCCATCTGCAAAAGGACGTGCGCGCGATCGAGCAGCGGATACGCCGCTTAGCCTTGCAAGCGCTTACCAATTTAGCGTCGCTAGGCTTAAGCGACTATGGCAACCCGACCTTCGAATATTTCGCATCGCGTTTATTCGACTTTCAGGAAGTGCGCCTGCGCATGCGGGAGCTGGAGGATCAGAGCAAGTCATCCGCCGCCAAAATAAACCTGAGGAAATTTTTGTACGTGTTTTATATCGAATCCTCGTCCCCCGGCCTGTGAACAGGCCGCGCCAACACAGCAAGGCAGCTCCATCCCGGGCATGGGCCCGGAAGGAGCTGCGCCGCAGTTAACGATTCAGTGCTTCCTCGTCCGCAGGCTGGGAGCTTGCCACGCGCTCCAGCATCTCCTCGACGACGAGATGAGGCGATTTATGCTGCAGCCATTGCTGGCCGAACATTTGAATAATTTTAATCAACGGGAAATCATTCCAAAATCCGACGAATTCCTCGTTCAAAGTGACAGGCTCTTCCACATGCCGGTTCATATCCGCCAGGTATTCCTCCAGCACCGCCCGCGAATGAGGGGAACGCAGCCAATCGCTCAGCAGGCTGAAGCGGTGAAATTCCACGGCTTGCATGCCGAAGTCGCAATGCAGCCGGCAGCGGAGCCGGATATCGCGCGAGGAGCTTCCCGCCAGGATATTGAAATACCCGGTATCGGCCACCCAGCATTGCTCCTTGGTGTTATAATAGGAAAAGTCCCTCCGGTCCAACGTAAAATGAACTTTTGCCGTTTCTCCCGGCTTCAGGCCGACTTTTGCGAAAGCCTTCAGTTCTTTGTCCGGACGCACCCACTGGCATTCCTCGTCATTCACATACAACTGGATGATCTCCTTGCCGCTTCGGGTGCCTGTATTGCGAATGACGCAGGTGACATGCACTTCGTCTCCCGCCTGAACCGCCTCGAGCGAAGCATATTCGAATGTCGTATAGGACAGGCCATGGCCGAACGGGAACTGAGGCTCCAACTGCTTCCGATCATAGTATCGGTATCCGGTGAACAGCCCCTCCCTATAATACAGCTTCCCGTTCTCGCCGCGCGGATAGAGATACGCGGGGGTGTCCGACAGCTTGCCCGGGAATGTCTCCGACAGCTTGCCCGAAGGATTGACCAGCCCGAACAGAATCTCGGCGATGGCTCTGCCTCCGCCTTGACCGGACAGCCAGCCCTGAATCACGCAAGGCACTTGATCAATCCAATGGCGCATGACGAGGGCGGTTCCGCTGCTGAGAACGACGATACAATTCGGTTGGGCTTCGGCTACCGCTTGAATCAGCTTACTCTGATGGCCTGGCAGGTCGATCGAGGCGATGTCGAGCCCCTCCGACTCAGAGGATTCGGGTTGTCCGGCGAAGATAATCGCCACATCCGAACGTGCAGCCAGTTCCGCGCTCTCCTTGATCAAGGCTTCATCGATCTGATCGATCGGGGCAGCTTGGGCATAGCCTTCCGCATAGCGAAGCTCAAGGCGCCCGCCGGCGATGTCTTGGAGCTCGTCCCAAGGGATATCGACGCGCGTCGGCGTCACTTTGGCGCTTCCCGCTCCCTGAATTCTCGGCTGCTTCGCGAACCGCCCGATGACGGCGGCGGATGACAGGCGCTCAGGCTGAAGCGGGAGCAGCCCGTTGTCATTTTTCAACAGAACCATGCTCTCGGCGTCCGCACGGCGGGCCAATTCATGCCGTTCCTCGGCGGATTGGATCTCTACCGCCCGGTGCTCTTTCGTCCGGCGAACCAACTCCACAATTCTTCTCACGCATGCATCCAATTCCCGTTCTTCTAATTCCCCGGATTGCACCGCTTGGACGATCGCTTTCGTATGATAATGAGCGGGACCCGGCATCTCCAGATCGAGACCTGCCTTGATGCCTTTGATGCGATTGTCTACGGCGGTCCAATCGGAGAGGACGACGCCGTCATACCCCCATTCTTCCCGCAGAATCCGCTTCAGCAAGAATTCGTTCTCACTGGTGTAATCGCCATTGAGCAGGTTGTAAGAGCACATGATCGTCCACGGCTCCGCTTTTTTCACAATTCGTTCGAACGCGCTCAAATAGATTTCGCGCAGCGTGCGCTCATCCACCTCCGAGCTGGTGATCATCTTTTCGTACTCCTGATTATTGCAGGCGAAGTGCTTGACGGAGGCAGCCACGCCCTGGCTTTGGAGCCCGTCCACGAAGGCGGCCCCCAGTTCTCCGGTCAGGCATGGATCCTCCGAATAATACTCGAAGTTGCGTCCGCCCAGCGGCGTTCGCTTCATATTGATGCCCGGCCCGAGCAAGATATCGGCATCGAGCTCCCGGCTTTCCTTCCCAAGCGCGATGCCGAGCTCGCGCAGCAGCTCCACGTTCCACGACGAGCCGATCGCCGAGCCTGTCGGGTAGCACGTAGCCGGCACATTGTCCCCCAAGATTCCGAGCTCTTCCGTGCTGGCCGTCTTCCGGATTCCGTTCGTGCCGTCATACATGGCGAGCGAAGGAATATTCAGCCGATCGATGCTTTTGGTCATCCACATGTTCAATCCCGCGCAGATCGACGCCTTTTCTTCCAGCGTTAACTGCGTCAGAATCATGTCCGTTTCAAATGCTGTTTTCATTGCCAGACCTCCTGTATTATGCTATCGTAGTTTTTTATCGTTGCGTTTGTTGTTCTTTTTTGCATTCCTGCATGTCGTACGCTTTGAAGAAAGGGAACCAGACAGCGAACATGATGAGCAGGACCGCCGCCAATAAGATCAAGCCCCCGATTCCCGACACGATGTACGTTGAGATGCCAAGCGGGGTATACCACATCTGGAACAGCTGGCTTGGAATGGCGGCAAGCCCAAGATCCAGCGCGACATAGACGATAATCGGAACAATCAATCCGTTGATCCACATCGGGATCATCAAGATCGGATTGAACGCGATCGGGGCGCCATAGATGACCGGCTCGTTGATATTGAACAGCGAGGGCACCAGCGTCGTCTTGCCGATTGCGCTCAGCCGCTTCGATTTGGCGAAGAGGAACCAGATGACCAGCGGCAGCGTGGCGCCCATGCCGCCTACCCCGACCCAGCCGGAGAAGAAGGTCTCGAAGGTATTGATATTCGTTGGCTCCAAGCCCTGGGCGACAGCGGCGGCGTTGGCTTCGATGGCCGGCAGCCAGATCGCGTAAAATATCGGCATCAGCACCCAGGGGCTGACTCCGAAGGAATACAGGAACACGCCGATGAAATTGAACAGCACGAACCCGATTAAGCTTTGACTAATCTGATTCAACGGTTCGAACACATTCAAGATCAGGACGAAGATATCGAACTGCAGCGGATACGTCAGAATCCATCCGGCCAACAAGATCAGGGCAATCGGCACGAGAAAGTCGAACCAATCGACGATGAACTCCGGAAGACTCGTATCTTTTTTGAAAAAAGAAAACCGGTGAAAGGCGCTAAAGATAACGGCGACAAGCACGCCGACGATGAGCGAAGTGAACATGCCGCTCGGTCCGAACCGCTCCAGCATGAAGCTGATCGTTCCATCTTCCCCGAATTCCGGCTTCAGCAGCATCAGGTAGAAGGATAGTCCGGTACAACCCGCGATCAGCTTGATTTTATGGCGTTCTTTCTGCTCCATCACTTTATAAGGGGTGAGAAAAGCGATGAATAGCCCCAGCAGGCCGAAGCTGAAGGTTGAGACCGGCGACAAATCCGGCATTCCCGGGATAAAATCATTGAGAATGGACAGCAGCGTAATCAAAGAGCCGATAAACACCATCGGCAGAGCAATCATGATCGAGTCCTGGATCGAGGCAACCCATACATTTTTCGTGAATGTATCTAATCTGGGGGCAAAACGTTCATTCATCCACTTCATAAACCGATCCATAGGCCGTTCCTCCTTATGTTGATTCATTCGTGCACATCCCCAGTGTAGATGAAAATGAATGCGCTTTCTTGGCCTTTATTGCCGACCCGGGGGGCGTTTTTTGTTCTTCTGGCCGCCGCGAACCGGAACGGGAAGCGGAGGATGCGGCCCGAGACAGCAAAAAACACCCTCTCGTTGCAAAAGGGTGTCTTCCACTTCAATATTGGCGCTGCAAGGTCACAAGCTGCACGCCATGCGGCGGAATCACGAAGCGGCGGTCGAAGGAAGAGATGCCTTCGAGGAACTCCACCGTGACGGCCGGCCCCGTTCTCCGCCGTAAATAATCGATTTCCTCCTCGCTCGGCGCGCCGGGAGCGCCCATGCGCACCCACTCGTCGAACAGCGAGCCATGATCGCGGTCGAGCCGGTACGTTGTCGCCTTATAGTCCCCCGACAGCCCGCCGAGATGAAGCGCGACTTCCAGATCCCCTTTTTCCTCAAATACCGTATATCTGTCCCGCTCCGTCAGCCCGGACCAATCGCCGCTCGCGAACAAGGGATCGACATGAACGTAATGGTATAACAGAATCGAATAGTCGCCGCCCGCTGCCGTAATGGCATACCCGTCGCCCTGCCGGAGAAGGTTCCCCCTCAGCTTGGCAAGAAGCTCGAACGCGTAGTAGGCGGGCTTCCTTAATCCATTGCTGTTGATTAAGCCGAAGCCGCCGTGCAAGATGGCGGGAACGGCCTGGCTCTCCTCGAACACGTCCGTGAACGACCAGAAGCCGAGCGAGTGAAGATTCCCATGAGACTGGAGCGCATGCCGCAAAATGAACGGAGCCATGAACATGGTGTCGTGAATATAATTCCGGTCGTAGAGCGAGAAGTTCCACTCCGTCACATGCAGTTCCGGCATCACGGGGAGCTGTGCGGCCTGGAGCTTGCCGCGGACCCGCTCGATCGTCCTGCCGTAAAAATCAGGCGGCATAATGGTCGTCAGGCGGGCTTCATATTTGGTGAACGGGTACTCGGAATAGACGTGGAACGAGAAGAAATCAAGCGGCGCTTGGGAGATCCGGCAATAGTCGAAAAAATCTTCCGCCCATGTATCGTTCCATATCGATCCGTATCCGAGCGCGGGACCGCCCGTTCTCAGATCGGGATCCACCGATTTGACCGCCTCCGCCGTAGCCTGGTAAAAGCGAAAGTACTCCTCCCGCGTTCCCGCCCAGCAGATGCCTTCCAGGTCCGGCTCGTTCCACACCTCAAAATACCACTGCTTCACTTCCTCCAGCCCGTACCGGTTCACGCAATGGCGCACAAACTGGCGCACCAGCTCCGTCCATTTGTCCATGTCGCGGGGCGGCGAGATGTTGCCCTTCCACCAAAAAATGGTCTCGTCGGAGCGGCGCAGCAGCGAAGGCATGAAGCCCAGCTCGACAAACGGCCTTGTTCCGGCGCTCAGCAGAAAGTCATACAGCCGATCCACATAAGACCAGTTGTAGACGGGCGCGCCGTCTTCCGTCTCGTTGTAGATCATCATCTCGTCGCTGAAAATTCCGTGAAAGCGAATGTGGCGGAACCTCAGCCTGGACTGCATCTCCCGGAACTGCTCCTGCCAATCGGCGCGGAGTCCCTCGATCGCCCGCCCGGCCGTGGTGAGCATCCTCCAGTTGGGATCGTAGGGATGAACCGGATCATCCGCGTGAACATCAATGGAGATGCTGTCGCTGGCCAGCGGCCGGCTGAGCGGCAGCTCATGGCCGCGCCCCAGATAAGCGTACAAGGAATCCATCGCCTGGATCGTGTCGATATCGTAATAAGCGCCATTGATCGGGCCCGTGCTTATATTCCAGCGGCTGCTTTTTTTAAGCGTGTCCCGCTCCTGCTTCTCCCGGTAGCCTGTCGGGGTCGCGCCATACTTTTCCTTGAAATAGGTGTTGAAGGCTTTTACATTGGCGAAGCCGCATTCCGAAGCGATCTGCGTCACGGTTTTGTTGGTGCCCGCGAGCAGTTCGGCGGATTTCTCCAAGCGGATGAGCGTCAAGTATTTTTGGAACGGGATGCCGATCTTGTCTTTGAAAAAATGGGAAAAATAGTGCAGGCTTAAATGCTCCTGCCGCGCGATATCCTGAAGCGTGATTTTTTGGCTGTAATGCTTATCTATATATTGAAGCACCCGGTTCAATCGTCTGAGTTCGTACTCGTTGCCTGGTTCGGCTCCCGGTTCGCCGTCAGGAAGCGACGCATGCGGGAAGGAACGCGCAAGATGCCCGATCAGCATATGCAGCAGCCCTACGGCGCACGAGCGGTAGCCGGGCGGCTTCTTGTTCAGCTCCCACGCCATTCGCGCCAGGTAATGGCGGAGCTTGTCATGCTCAGGCTTGCCGTCGGCCCCGCGGTCAAGCGAACTGCAATGAATATGCATGGGCCGCTCAAGCAGCTCGGGACTGAACTGCAGGGTTAGCAATACGTTGTCCTGGCCCGTCTTTTCGATTTTGTGCGCGGACAAGCTGTTGATGAACAGGAAATCGCCGGGATGATATTCATGATTGTCCCGGCCGACATAGATCCGCACGCTCCCCTGCAGGACGCAGATCATCTCCACCTCTTTGTGCCAATGGAAATGAACATGATCGACGCTGTTGACGAACATGCGGAACGGCATGTCATCCTGGTGTTCGATGAACTCGTACAAGTATTTCATGGTATTCCTCCTCGCAAGCGCGGCATCGTTCGATTCGCACTTGATCCGAACGGACGGCTGCGCCCATTGCTCCTTCATCCGCACTTTCACTGTAGCACGAGCTCCCGCTCCTGTCATTCCGTCTCGTTCTCGAAGTAGCGCCGGTCCTTCAAAAACAGCTTCCAGAACAAATAAAAGACCGGGACGAGGAGCAGGGCGCTGACGATATAGCTGATGAGCAGCGAGCGGAAGATCGCCGGATTCGTGATGCTCGCTTCAATCGTCAGCTCCGGGTAAATAATGTACGGCAAATGAGCTCTCCCGTACGCGTAGCTGGCGAAGGCGTACTGCAAAATGACGAGCGCGACGGCGGCCCGGGAATGCCCCTTCCAGCCGTCCCGGCGCGGGACGAACAGACAGGCATAACCGATGGCGAAGGCGGCCGCGGACAGCGCGAAGCCGAGCCATTGCTGGCGGAAGCCCTCGACGATCCAGGCAGCTTCCGGCTGGACGGTAAGCGTGACGGCGATCGCGGTCAGCAGGCTGAAGGGCCCGAAGATGACGGCCCAGCGCCGGTAGATGCGGTAGGTCGCGGCATCGCGCGCCTCGCGGGAGTAATCGGCCAGGAACAGGGCCGAGAAGAACAGCTCCGTCGCGTAGCCGAAGGCGAGATGGGCATACAGCGTCGGGCTGGCCAGCAGCTTCCCGAAGTCGAGCGTCATGCCGCCGTCCGGGTGCTCTATGATGAAGCCGCCGAGCGTCACGGGGAGCACCGAGACGAGCAGCCCGGGGATGAGCAGCCCGGTCACGCCCGAGATGATGCTGATCGTCCGCCCGTACCGGTGGACGGAATAGCCATACACGAGGAAGGCGCTGCGGAGCGTGAGCAGCACGAGCACGAGACAGACGGGGACGAGCAGCACGGAAGCGAGCCCGAGCGTCGCCCCGGGGAAAAAGCCGACGAGCGCGACAACGAACAGGACCAGGAACGTGTTGGTGACTTTCCACGAAGGAGACAAATACCGGTTGGCCAGCTCGGCGGCCCGGCCGTCCTCGCTGCGGCGGCCATAGATCATCGACCAAAAGCCGGCTCCGAAATCGACGGAGCCGAGCAGACTGTAGACGAACAGGAACACCCACAATATCGAAATCGCGATCGTGGCATCGGTCATGTAAAGGCCTCCTCCGTATGCGGACGGTCATGGTCCGGCGTCGGCTCCTGCAGCTCCGCGGAGACGGGATGCCGCCGGAAGTAGAAGCGAAGCACGAGCGCCGTCAGCACGAGCAGCAGCACATAGATCCCGACGAAGAGGAGGAACAAGGAGCCCATATCGCCGCTCTGCAGTGCCGCCTCCGACGTGCGCTGGATGCGATAGATCGTCCACGGCTGGCGCGCGGAGCAACTGAAAATCCAGCCGGTCTCGATGGACAGCAGCGACAGCGGTCCGGTGACGGCCAGCGCATAGCGCAGCCAGCGCGGATAAGGGCGCGGCGATTGGCGCGTGAACGCGCGCCACAGCACGACCGCAAGCGACAGCCCGAGCAGGCCGAAGCCGATCACGACCATCAGGTTGAACAAGGTGTGGACGAAGAGCGGCGGCCAATCCTCGCGCGGAATCTCATTGAGCCCCTTCACCTCGGCGTCGAACCGGTTCGAGGCGAGGAAGCTGAGCAGGCCCGGGAATTCGATGCCGTATTTGATCGTCTGCGTCTCGGGATCGGGAATGCCGCCGAGGACGAGCGGCGCATGGGTCGTCGTCTCGAACTAGGCCTCGGCCGCAGCCAGCTTCTCCGGATTGTGGCGGTACATCGACTGGGCGGCGGCATGGCCGTTCACCGCGGTGGCGAGCGTCATGACGAGCCCGATGACGAGGCCGAGCATGAGCCCCTTGCGGTGATAGGCGGCTTCCCGCTCCGTCACATTGCGTTTGAGAAGGCGCCAGGCCGCGACGGTCACGACGAAGAAGGCGCCGGTCATATAGGCCGTACTGAGCACGTGCAGCGCCGAGGTCGCATACGACGGATTGAAGAAGGCCGCCCAAGGATCGACGTCGGCAATCTTCCCGTCGGCGACGCGGAAGCCGGCCGGCGTATTCATCCAGGCCTGGGCGGCCGTAATCAGCGCGGCGGAGGCGCTGGCTCCGACCATGACGAAGAAGACGCTCAGGATGCGCATGCCATGGGTCAAGCGATCGGCCGCATAGAAGTAGATGGCCATAAATAAAGCCTCGAAGAAAAAGGCCCAGATCTCGATCTGGAACGGAAGCGCGATGACTTGGCCGACGATCTCCATGAAGCCCGGCCACAAGAGGGCGAGCATGACGCCGACGATGGTGCCTGAGGGAATGGCGACCCCGAGCAGGATGCCCAGCGTTTTGGTCCAGCGCTTCGCCATGATCGCATAATCCGAGTCCTTCTTGCGCCAGTACATAATCTCCGCGAAGACGATCATGAGCGACATGCCGACCCCCAGCGTCGCGAATATAATGTGGAAGGCCATCGACGTGCCGAACAGGGAGCGGGTCATCGTAACGGAATCCATACATACACACCTCTTCTGCTGTCATTTCCGCCTAGTGTGTGGAAAATAGGTGCGGAATATGCATGATTACCCAGTTCGCCGGCACGCAAAAAGCCCGCTTGCGCTATCGGGAATATCCCCGGCGCAAGCGGGCCTGATTAAATTCTCGTCAGGAGTCGAATTTGCATTCCTCCAGCGGAATCATTTTCGTCCGGTGCTTCCATTTGTAACCGAGCCAGACGGACAGGAAGATCGGAAGACCGATATAGGTCATCAACAATCCCTTCCAGTCGATGCCCTCCCCGGTGAAGGCCTGATAGTTCTGGCCGACGATGACGATCATACAGAGCGCGAAGGCGAACAGCGGGCCGAACGGGAAGAATCTCGCCTTATAAGGCAATTCCTTCAGATCGTGGCCCTGCTTCACGAAGGCCCGCCGGAAGCGGTAATGGCTGACCGCGATGCCGAGCCAGGCGATGAAGCCGCACATGCCGGAGGCGTTCAAGAGCCAGATGTAGACGACGCCGTCGCCGAAGAAGCTGGCCAGGAAGGCGAGCATCCCGATAATCGTCGTGACGATAAGCGCATTGATCGGCACGCCCCGCTTGTTCAGCTTGCTCAGGAACTTGGGCGCCTTGCCCTCCTTCGCGAGCACCCAGAGGACCCGCGTCGAGGCATACATGCCCGAGTTGCCGGCAGACAGCACGGAGGTCAGAATGACGGCGTTCATAATCGCGGCTGCGAACGCGAATCCGGCCTTCTCGAAGACGAGCGTGAACGGACTCGTGTTGATGCTGTCCACATCGCTGGCCAGCAGGCTCGGATGGGTGTACGGAATCAGCAGCGCGATGACGAAGATGGCGCACACGTAGAACAGCAGGATCCGCCAGAACACCTGCCGGATGGCGCGCGGCACGCTCTCGCGCGGATTCTCGCTCTCGCCGGCGGCGACCCCGACGAGCTCGGTGCCCTGGAACGAGTACCCTGCCGCCATGAAGACGCCGAGCAAGGCGAAGAATCCGCCGTGGAACGGTCCGTCCCCGATCCGGAAATTTTCGAAGCCGACGCGTTCGCTGCCCAGGATGCCGAAGATCATAAGCACGCCGACGGCGAGGAAAATAAGGACTGTGGCGATTTTAATGATCGCGAACCAATATTCGGACTCCCCGTAGCCTTTGACCGACAAATAATTCAGCAGGAAAATGATGCTGAGGAACAGCAGGCTCCATAAAAAGGAATTGCTGTCGGGGAACCAGTATTTAATGATGAGCGTAGCGGCGACCAGCTCCGAGGCGATCGTAATCGCCCAGTTGAACCAGAAATTCCAACCGAGCGCGAACCCGAACGACGGATCGACGAAGCGGGTCGCATAGGTGCTGAACGATCCGGGATCCGGCATATAGGTGGCCAGCTCGCCCAGACTGGTCATCAGGAAGTAGACCATGATGCCGACGGCGATATAGGCGACGAGCGCGCCGCCCGGTCCCGCTTGGGCGATGGCCCCGCCGCTGGCCAGGAACAGCCCTGTGCCGATGGAGCCCCCAAGCGCGATCATCGTAATATGACGGGTCTTCAGGCTGCGGCGCAGCCCGGACTGCCGATTATCTTCAGTTGCTTTCATTGCGTAAAACCCTGCCTTCCTTCTTGATTGAATTGCTTCGGAAGGAGCGGCGACATGACAAAAAACCGTTCGAGCGTATCACGTCCGACGGTTAGACCGTCCCCATCATACCCTTCCATAAAAGATAGCGCACCATACGGGATCGGGTAATCCCGAATGACAGTGCTGCGCCTTTCGGCAACAGCCCCAGCCTGCGTGCCGGAAGATGCCCGCAGACTTCGGCGGTGGTTCCTTTCCCTCTGCCTCCTCGGCGCTTCCCGCCTCCGCAGAGCTACTTCTAACAACCGCAACCTCTACCTCATCTCGGATAGGATGAGGATTTGCATATTGTGCACAATGGCACGTTATATTGGTTAAGTATAAAGAATACCCCAGGGGGAATCAATGACAAATGTTGCCGAAAGTTTGCATGATATGTCGAATGTCATTTCGAGCTCACAAAGAGCTGAGCATATTCATGGTGTTGACGAAAGCCCTGAATTGGGTAGGGTGGGCTAGAAATTGGATAGAAGTCGCGGAAAGAAATTTTTTTCAAAAATAAAATAGAAAAAGAAAATAATTTACTATATGGCGAAAGGTGATATAGTAAGGATAACTTCAGAGTGAAGAAAAACACATTAATAACGTGGAGATGCATACAGATGAACAGAACTGCCAATGTATTTGAACAGGTCAAAGGGAAGCTGATCGTGTCTTGCCAGGCGCTGCCGGATGAGCCGCTGCACAGCCCGTTCATTATGGGACGAATGGCGTATGCCGCCTTCCTCGGCGGAGCGGCGGGAATCCGCGCGAACAGCGTCGAAGATATTCAGGAGATCAAGAAGCAGGTCAAGCTGCCGATCATCGGCATTATCAAGCAGGATTATGAAGGCTCGGACGTATTCATTACCCCGACGGACCGGGAAGTCGGACTGCTCTATCGCGAAGGGGTCGATATTATCGCCATTGACGCGACGGATCGGGTGCGGCCGGACGGAACGACGATTTCCGAGCAGTTCCCGCAGCTGAAAGCGAAGTACCCGGATCAATTATTTATGGCGGATTGCTCCACATATGAGGAGGCCATGACGGCGATCGAGCTGGGTTTCGACTGCGTCGGCACAACGCTGAGCGGCTATACCGACGCGACCCGGGGCAAGGCGCTTCCGGACTTCGAGCTGCTCGGGAAGCTGGCGGCCGCTTCCTCCGTCCCGGTCATCGCGGAAGGCGGGATCTCGACGCCGGAGGAGCTGAAGCGGGCCTTCGATCTCGGCGTGCATACGGCTGTCGTCGGCTCGGCGATTACGAGACCGATGGAGATTACGAAGCGCTTCGTGAAGGCCATTGAGCGGGGTTGAACTGCATCGTCGAGTTATGATGTTCTGATGTTTTCTATACAGCGCATATAGAAGGGCAGGGCGTTCGTTATGAAAATTGTGGCGGCGGATATTGGCGGGACTTCGACCAAGATCGGCCTGTGCGACGAGTCGGGGCGGATGGAGCGGTTCCAGGAATATGAGACCGAGAGCAAGCGCGGCGGCGAGCATGTCATCGGGAAGCTGATTCACCGCCTGGAGGAGTACAGCGGCTATGACGCGATTGCCGTCAGCACGGCGGGACAGGTCGATGCGGACGCGGGCGTCATCGTCTATGCCAATGAAAATATTCCGGGGTATACGGGGTTGCGCATCGCGGACAGGCTGACGGAGCGGTTCGGCAAGCCGGTCCGGGTCGAGAACGATGTCAATGCGGCGGCGCTGGGCGAGGGGCGCTTCGGCGCCGGCCGGTCCTACGCCGACTTCCTGTGTCTGACCTACGGCACGGGCATCGGCGGCGCGATCGTCATGAATGGCGATATTTACCAGGGCGCCAATGGCGTGGCCGCCGAGTTCGGCCATATGATGACCCATGCATGGGCGGAACGCCGCGATCCGGGCTTCAAGCCGTATTACGAGAAATTCGCCTCGACAACGGCCTTGGTTCAGATGGCGCGGCAGGTTGACCCGGAATGTACCAACGGGCGGATATTATTTGATAAAATAGACAAGGGCAACGAGCCGCTGCGGCGCGTCGTCGACGACTGGATTACGGAAGTCGCGGCCGGGCTGGCGTCCATCGTCCATATCTTCAATCCTTCCGCCATCGTGGTCGGCGGCGGGGTCATGGAGCGGGACGAGCTGGTCCGCCAGGCGGAAGCGCGGACGAAGGAGTTCATTATGGACAGCTTCGCCGGGGTCCGGATCGTCAAGGCTTCGCTCGGGAACAAGGCGGGGCTATTGGGCGCCGCATCGCGGTTTTTGCCGTAATTAGACATCAGGGGGGTGGATGCACTGCGCAATGTAAGTATTTTGACTCGCATTCATTCCATGTATAATTCCTTCACGAACACCGAGCGTAAAGTAGCGGATTATATATTGGAGCATACGAGAAGCTTCATCTACATGTCCATTACCGATCTGGCCGATGTCTGCGGGGTCGGCGAATCAAGCATTTTCCGGTTCTGCAAGTCGCTCAATTTCAAGGGCTATCAAGAGTTCAAGATCGCCTTGGCCCACAGCAGTACGGTGGAAAATGAAATCCCGCAGCTCACCGAGCAGATCGGGATGGACGACACGATCGAGCAGGTGGCATCCAAAGTATTGACCACGAATGTCAACGCGATCAACGAGACCTACGATCTCCTCAAGGCGGACGATATCGAGAAGGCGATCGACTACATGGTCCAGGCGGAGCGCATTCATTTTTTTGGCGTAGGCACGTCCTTGATTACCGCGCTGGAAGCGAAGAACAAATTTATGCGCATCACGAGAAAGACGGAGTGCTCCTTCGACTCCCATCTTCAGATGATGTCGGCCGCCCTCATGACCGAGCGCGACGTGGCGGTCATGTTCTCGTACTCGGGCTCGACCAAGGATACGATCGAGGTCGCGAAGAAGGTAAAGGAGAAGGGGGCCAAGCTCATCTCCATCACCCGCTTCGTCAAATCTCCGCTGACGACGCACTCGGATGTGACGCTTCTCTCCGGAGCGAATGAGGGTCCGCTCCAGGGCGGCTCCTTGTCCGCGAAGATCGCGCAGCTGTACTTGCTGGACGTGCTGTATGTCGAGTATTTCAAGCGCATGTATCAGGAATCGATCGACAACAAGGAGAGCACGGCCAACGCCGTCATTGAGAAGCTGCTGTAGGGAGCGCGGGTAAGGGGAACGGGGCGGCGTGGCGTCCTCCTCTGGCTCCCCTTAACTTACCCGTATAGATCGCCATTTTGGATTGTTATGGCTTGAGCCGGAGAGCAGTCGCTGCAGACTGCTCTTTTTTATGTGTGGCGTGCCCAGCGAAGCACGCATCATCTAGCCGGTGAAAGTCCGGTCACGGGAGGAGCCAAGTCCCCGTGTAGCTAGGATACCTGCGTACGGAGAAATCTGTACGTAGAAGCGTATCGACGAAAGTACCTGTCGGAGACAGGGCGAGCAACAGGCCAGGCCGTAACATGAAGTGAATCCTGCCGCGTCGTCAAAAAGGCCTCGCAAGAGGGAAAAGAGGAAGCCGAGTCCCGCGCATATGGACGAAGGCCAAGGAAGCTGGTTAGAACTTGGAGCGGCAGCGAAGAATCCTCCGGCGTATGGGGAGCGGCATGGTCTGAAAGAGGATGCAGTGAACTGGGGAGACCCTCCCCTGCACGAAAAAAAATTTTTTTTCGTAGCGAGATGCTCTATAAGCCTGAGAGCGAAGTGAGTCATCTGCAGGAAGGGAGTCCGAGGGGCTCATACTACCAGGGAACGCAGGACAGCACAACCTGCGGGAGGGAAGGGGCCCTGCTTTGTTCAAGCTTTTGGAGGAGGTACGAGTGAGTGAATGCCAAGCGGCTAACGACACCGAAAGAAAAAGTTCAACAACTCCGAGAAAAGCTAGGTCATGCTGCCAAGACGAGCAAGAGTAGAAGATTCCATGCGTTGTACGACAAGGTATGCCGGTTGGATGTACTGTGGGAAGCATGGCGATGTGTACGAGCGAACAAGGGAGCGGCAGGCGTAGATGGCGAGACGCTGGCAGATATCGAGAAGAAGGGTGAATGCCAGTTTATCGAGGAGTGCCGGGAACGTCTGGTGCAGAAATGCTATCGACCACAACCGGTAAGACGCCACTACATCCCAAAGAAAGACGGACGAAAACGACCACTGGGCATCCCGACCATACAAGATCGCGTCGTACAGATGGCAGTAAAGCTGATGACAGAACCGATCTTCGAAGTCGATTTTCAGGACTGTTCGTTTGGCTTTCGTCCGAAGCGCGGTGCGAAACAAGCGCTGGATCGAATACGAAAAGCATGTAACCGCAAAGGTAACTGGGTAGTCGACGTCGATATCCAAGGGTACTTCGACAACATCAACCAAGAGAAGCTGATGAAGCTGGTGGAAATGCGCATCAGCGACAGGCGTATGCTCAAGCTAATCCGCATGTGGCTCGAAGCCGGGGTGATGGAAGAAGGCAAGGTGAGAAGAAGCGACTTGGGCACGCCGCAAGGCGGAGTGATCTCCCCCCTGCTAGCTAACATCTATCTGAACTATTTCGACCGAATGTGGGGAAAGCACGGTAAAGAAGTTGGAGAACTAACGCGGTATGCGGACGATTTTGTCGTGGTGTGCAAGACAAGGAAGGATGCGCTCCATGCGTATAAAGTAGTTCGTACGATTATGGAGCGCCTAGAACTGACCCTGCACCCAGAGAAAACGCGGATAGTAGGGCTCTGGACGGGGGAAGAAGGATTTGACTTCCTCGGCATGCACCACCGAAAGACGAAAGCGGAAACAGGACAAAACCAAGTATATTACACGACCCGGCAATGGCTCTGCAGGAAGGCAGAGAAACACATACGGGAAGTGGTAAAGGAACGTCTAGCACCGCCGAGCATGCGGCATGTCTCATTCGAGGAACAGGTCAAATGGCTCAATCCGAAAATCCAAGGGTGGAAGAATTACTACACAACACCATTTAGCACGAAATGGATGACTAAGTTAGACTGGTATATCCGGCAACGTCTGACGAAATGGTATGCAAAGAAACGCCAGCGTAAATGCTGGCGTGGTTCCGGATACGAAGTGAAGATGCTGTGTCAAATGCATGGATTAAAGACACTATTGTGAGTTGCATGCACATGAATGACGAACATCGGAAAGCCGTATGAGGGAAAACCTCACGTACGGTTTGATGAGGAGGGGCTGAATATCTCAGCCCTTTACTCTAGGGACGCAGGCGGCGCTAGCTGGTGGGAGGCTAAGCGGATATCCAGCAGCCTGCATCGCAGAAATTGTGTAAAATCTCGTAGCAGAGATCCTGCCAAGCCCGGATAGCAGCAATCCTGCAAAAATGCAGGTTTTTCTCTTGTTTATGCCACTTTACAGCGGAATTCCTGCCAGAATGCAGCATTTCGCCATTCTCCTCGATTTCACGCCGCGGTGGGAAGAAATTGCTGTAATTTTGCAGGCTTTCTTTTTTCAAAAGAGGGCGCGGTCATGAATCCTGTAATTTCCAGGCTGTTGGAAAACCCCTGTTTTTTACGAAGTAATATCATTGTAATATCATTTTGCTGGGAAAAAGTGGTGTTTGGTGAGAGAGAATGGAGGGGGGATGGGGTCTTTGCTTTACCCCACCCTTCTGGCGAGATGTGTGGCTATCTTTTTTATGTTCTGTGCAGTGGCTGTCATTAGCACTTGCTCCTGCACCTTGTCTCTTCCCCGAAACCGGCAATAGCGAAGTCCATGGAGCACTTTGGCATCCGCGAAACTTCGCTCAATGGTTTGGGCGCGTAGGGCATAAACGGCTTTTCCGCTCTCACTCTGGAAGTTTTGAACTACTTTCTCTTTGTGTTCTTCCCAGATATGCCGTTGTATGGTGCGTTGTTTATTTTTGTTCTCGTTACACTTGCTCAATAATGGACAGGCAGCGCATTGTTTGGGATCGGATTTATAATCTCTGAATCCTTTTCGTGTTGTGGTGCGGTACGTGAGTTCTTGCTGGTTTGGACAGATAAAAACATTCTTTTCTGCATCATAATGAAATTTCTCTTTGGGAAATACACCGTGTTCACGGGTCGAACGCTCTGGAATAACTGCCGTGATGTTTAATTTGTTCGTACGGTAACAAACATAGGCCGTCATGTAACCAGAGTCGAGTGCAACGGCCTCCAGCGACTTTTCCCAGCCAAACTTCTCTATTTGATGTAGTAGACGATCCACATAAACAACCGAATCATTCACATTTCCAGGCGTAACGTAGCAGTCCGTAATCACGTTGTATTTATGATCTACGGTGCGGTGATCTAAATAATGAAACCCTTCCGGTTTTCCATCCCGATTCAGGTTTCCGCTATCCGGATCTGTTAAGCTAACTTTTTGTTCCTTGGTTTCGGCCTCCTCTTTGGGAGGCAGTGGCTTTTTTCCAAAAGCGACCCGATCCTCATTCACGGCTTGCTCCAGCTCTTGGAGATATTCATAAGGCGTACAAGTGACTTCTCGTTTCTCGTACCGTCCGTTATTGGCATTTGCCTTGATATGCGTGGAGTCGGTAAAGAGCAGCCGCCCTCCCACCATGTTGTGCTGAATCGCCTGCTGAACGATATTATCGAAGATATCTTGGAAGACGGTAGTATCCTTAAACCGATTTTTCCGGTTCCAGCTAAAGATCGAATGGTCAGGCGCTTTGCCGGAAAGCCCGAGCCGTAAGAACCACCGAAAAGCCAGGGAATCGTTGACGACTCGCTCCAGTTCTCGCTCTGAGCGAATGTTATACAAGTAGCCGATCAGCAGCATTTTAAAGAACACAATGGGATCCACAGATGGTCGGCCGTTCGACTCGCTGTAGTAAGGACGCACAAGGTCCAAAATAAAGGTAAAATCAATATGTTTATCGATATGACGAAGCAAGTGATCAGGGGCAACCATATGCTCAAGACAAACCAGTTCATAGTCCAGTTGTGGGTTGGGATCATTCGTGTAAAGCATACAAACACCGCGCTTTCCATGGATTATGATAAGAACATTATACCAAATTAACGCGGTGAATGGGTAATTAACATAGACTTTCTCAACACTCTGAATTTCGCAGGATTTTCGAGAACCGTGCACCCGAGTTACGCCGAATACCTCCGTTTTTTCTAAGGGCAATGTCTTCCTAATCAACTATTTGCGATTATAATAGAATCAACATCACAGTACTACAATGGTGACAGTGTAAGGCAAGACATATACCGGCGCGAATGGGGAGAGAAGCCGGATAATGAGGGGGAATCTGAATGTACCAAGGCTGGGGCAACCGCCCGGCTTCGATCCGGGATGCGAAGGGGCAGCCGCGCGTCTCGGTGAAGGACGTGTCCTTCAAACGGATCGGGGCCTTGTTCCGACCGTATCTGTTCCGGCTTTTATTGATTGTTTTTCTGGCGCTCTCCGGCGCCGTTATCGGCCTGCTGCCGCCGCTCGTCATGCAGCGCATTATCGACATCGCCATCCCGAACAAGGATATGTCGCTGCTGCTGACCTCCGCCGCCTTGCTTGTCGGGCTGCCGATCGCAAGCGGGATGCTGGGCGTGCTGCAGAGCCATCTCAATACGCTCGTGACGCAGCATATTATGTCCGATCTGCGGCAGGGGCTGTTCCGCAACCTGCAGCGGCAGTCGGTCGGCTTTTTCACCGCCGCCCGCTCCGGAGAGGTGATCCAGCGGGTGACCGATGATGTGGCCGCGATACAGAATGTCGTCACGAACGTCGCCGTCTCTTCGCTTACGCAGATCGTCATCATTTGCACGACGATCGGCATCCTGTTCACGCTCGACTGGAAGCTGGCGCTGATGGCGATCGTCATTCTGCCGTTATCGATGATCCCGGTGCGCAAAGTTTCGGGGTACCGCAAGCGGCTGCGCGCGGAGACGCAGAAGGTGCGGGCCGATATGTCCGCGCAATTGGGGGAATTGTTCGGCGTGTCGGGCGCGATGCTGACCCGCATCTTCGGGCGCGAAGCTGCGCTGCAGGCCCGCTTCGAGGAACAGAACAACAAGGTGAAAGAGCTGGAAGTCAAGCTGAATCTGGCCGGCCGCTGGTTCTTTATGTTCGTCTCGACGCTGGGGCCGCTGGGCACGGCGCTCATCTATATGTATGGCGGCTACCAGGTCATATACGGCCCGATGACAATTGGCGCGATCGTTGCCTTCGCGGCCTATCTGTCCCGGCTGTATCAGCCCTTCGGAACCTTGCTGAATCTGCATGTCGAAGTCGTGACCGCGATGGGGGTGTTCCATCGTATTTTCGAATATATGGATATGGAGCCGGAGGTGTCGGACCGGCCGAATGCGAAGACGCTGGGCACGGTTCAAGGCACGGTGGAATTCGCCGACGTCACCTTCCGCTATGGCAGCGGAGGAGAGGTGCTGCGCGGCATCAGCTTCCGGGCGGAGCCCGGCGAAGTCGTCGCCCTGGTCGGGCCGAGCGGCGCCGGCAAATCGACGCTCATCAACCTCATCGGCCGCCTGTATGACGCGACCGGAGGCACCGTCCTCATCGACGGCCATGACGTGCGGGACGTGACACTGGAGTCGCTGCGCGCCCAGGTCGCGTACGTTACCCAAGAGTCGTTCATGTTCCACGCGACGGTGGCCGATAACCTGCGAATCGCCAAGGACAGCGCGACGCAGGCCGAGCTGGAGGAGGCCTGCCGGAAGGCCTATATTCACGATATGATTGCCGGCCTGCCGCAAGGCTATGATACCGTCGTCGGCGAGCGGGGGCACCGTCTCTCCGGCGGGGAGCGGCAGCGGCTGGCGATCGCGCGGGCCATTCTCAAAAATCCGCGCATCCTCATTCTCGATGAGGCGACGTCCCATCTGGACTCCGAATCGGAGGCATATGTGCAGGCAGCCCTGTCCGAGCTGATGAAGGGGCGCACGACCATCGTCATCGCCCACCGCTTGTCCACGGTCCTCTCCGCCGACAAGATTCTCGTCGTGGAAGAGGGCGAGATTGTCGAGCGGGGCCGGCATGAAGCGCTGCTGAAGCGGGAAGGGCGCTATGCGTCGCTGTACACGACCCAGTTCCATGCGACGCTGGACCCGGAAGAGGCGGCAGTGGCCCCGTCGCCGGGACATTGAGCCGAATGTGATGAGGCTGTAGGGCCGGGAAATGAATCAAAAGGGGGTGTCTCACAGGCACTGCAAAATGATGGAGATGACGAGGTAACAGAGAATGTGGATCCGGGAAAAACGGCGGCGCGCAAACGGGTGGAAGATGGATGAAGCAGTGAAATGCTGCGTGGATGCATCAATTTCAGCTCTTTAAGCCGCTATTTGATGAAATTCCTGCTATGATGTTCATCGATTTTTGTCTTTTATCGATTGGATAGTCAGAAATTGATGCCGTTTTGCAGGATTCCCTGTAACGGAGTACACGCCATAAAGGAAAAGTGTAATGTTTCAGTTTTCGGCGAGTCGAGCTTTGAGAATCAGGGGGGGATCTCACTGTAGTTAAATACTACTTTTGGGACACCCCCTTTTGTTGCGGGCAGGCAGGCGTACCGTCGACGTGAAGAGGGAGGTACCCCGCCGTTCCGTTATTTCGTTAACTGCTGGAGCCGCTGCAGCCCGGCTTCACGTCAGGATCGTTCGGCTTCGGCGGGCTGCTCGCGCAGACGGGCCATCTGCTGCCAGACCGTGCCGACAGCTTCCTCGCCGGAGCGAATCCGTTCGAGCGCCATGCGCGCCTGCAGCGCGACCTCGAACTCGCTGTCGTTCGCCGCTTCCTCCAGCGCCGGCACGGCCCGCTCGTCTCCCGCTTCGTAGAGGAAGCGGGCCGCCCGCCAGCGGACCAGCTTGTTCTTGTCCTTCAACGCTTCGATCATCGGCTCGATCGCCGCCGGATCCCCGATATCGGACAAGGTGTCTCCCGCCGTGCGGCGGACGCTGACCGAGGCATCGCGCAACGCTTCGAACAGCAGCGGCAGGCATTCCGGCGTCTTGATCTCGCCGAGGTAGACGACCGTCAGCCGCCGAATCTGGCTCTGCGGATCGCGAAGCGTCTCCGCCAGCAGCGGCAGGCGGCTGGCCTCCGGCTCCATCCGATCGAGCGCCGCGTAGCGCACGCGCCAATCGCTGTCCTTCAGGCGCTCGGCCAACTCTTCCTCCGTCAGCTCGCGGCGCTCCTCGATGAACGGCTCATCGCTCTTCGCCTTCTCGATCGCCTGGCGCACGAGCGAGGCGAGCCGCTCCTCCGGATACGCGGCCTCCAGCTCCTGCTCGACCTCGCGCGCGATATCCGGGAGCTCGCCGTAGCGGATGCCGTAGTCGCTCAGCTTGCGCTCCTTGATCAAGGTGGCGCTGGCGACCTCGGTCACGGCCTTCACGAAGCGCTCGGACAGGCCGACCCGCTCCTCCCGGTTATCCGCCTGCACTCGAATCTGCATCGGAATTCCGCGGAAATATTGCACATAGACCTGCGCCTCGCCGAAGGAGGTCCAGGCCGACCATTCCTGGCCCTGTCCGCTCTCTTCCTGCGGTTGTCCGAAAATATCGCGCACATCGGCCAGGATCCGGGCCCAATCCGCATTCGGATAGCGATCCAGCGCGATGAAGTCCGCGGCATGAAAAACGCTCTTCACGCCCTCGATATCGAGCAGCTGCCCGATGATCGGCGGCGCGGAGCGGCGGTTGTCTTCAGAGTAGGTTCGCCGTACGCCCGCCGGCAGCGTCTCATCCAGATGAAGCTTCATGGAATTCGGGCTCGGCGTCGGTTCGATTGTGATCAATTGCATTGACGGCACCTCCTGTATCCTTCTGGTATGTCTCCATTGTACATGAAGGCATAGTCGCGAACAATGCGCCCATCGGACAAGCATTTCGTGCGGCATGAGGTTGGAACGGACGGTTTTAAGTTAAAAATAGAGAAAGGGCGTTGGCGGCAGCGGCATGCCGCGACCTGCCCGCCGTGGGCGTTCGCTGCTTTTGGCGGGCGGGATGGAAGGCGCTGCGGCTCGCGCATACGATAGAGGCAGACAGCGCCTGGCCGCGTGCGGCGCGGAAGCGGGAGCGGCGGTCTCGGTTGGGGATCGCCGGACGACAGGCCGAGCCGCGGCGCGAATTGGAGTTCGCGGGACCGATTTGTTATTCTAGTACGAGAATCATTTTTCTTGCCCGGCCCCTTCCTTGCTGCTGCACGTTCGAACGGCAAGGCTTACGAATACTTGGTATGCAAATGAGGTGGTGCCATGAAGCGCTATTACACGAATATGGACAATGTGTCGACTGAAAAAGCATGGAAGCAATTCCGGCGTTGGCGCGCCGAACGCAAAGTGCGGCTGAAGCAGAAGGATTATTCTTATGTCGTTCCGCAGGTGGAGCCGGATCTCGCCCGGCTGCATGCCAATGATGGCAGCCTGTCCATCACCTGGATCGGGCATTCCACCTTCCTGCTCCAAATAGGCGGCTTGAATATCGCCACCGATCCGGTGTGGGCGGCAAGCATGGCGATGGAAAAGCGATTGTCTCCGCCCGGGATTCCGATAGATCAGATGCCGCCGCTAGATGTCATTCTCATCTCGCATTCCCATTATGATCATTTGCATATGGGATCGCTTCGCAAGCTGGCGGGCCCGCGCACGCTGCTGGTCGTGCCGGGGGGACTCAAAGCAAAAATGGTGCGCAAAGGCTTCCCGCAGACGATCGAGCTGGAATGGTGGAAGGAGCTCGTGATCGGCTCCGTGCGGGTGACCTTCGTGCCTGCTCAGCATTGGACGCGGCGAACGCTGTCCGATATGAACCGCTCCCACTGGGGCGGGTATGTGCTGGAACGCGTGGAAGTCGAAGCTGTGGAGACGGGAGAACGGCCGCCTGCGAAGGAGACGGTTTATTTCGCCGGGGACAGCGGGTATTTCCGGGGCTTTCGGGAGATTGGCCGCCGCTTCGCTATCGACGTCGCGCTGATGCCTATCGGCGCCTATGAGCCGGAATGGTTCATGTCCCGTCAGCATGTGACGCCGGAGGAAGCGCTGCAGGCGTTCGAGGGCGTTGGCGCGAAGCTGATGATCCCGATGCATTACGGCGCCTTCAAGCTGGCCGACGACACGCCGAAGGAAGCGCTCGATCGGTTGGAGGCGGAGCGGCTGCGGCGGAAGCTCGATGAGTCGAAGGTCAAGCTGCTGGCGCTCGGAGAGACCTGGCCCGGAAGACAATAGAATCGGAAGGCATGAAAAAATGAAAAAAGCCATTTGCCAAGGCGCTTTGCGCGCCTGGGGCAGATGGCTTTGTTGATCTCGCGGCGGGGCGCGGCTCGTCCGGCGGGAAGGCGAAGCCGCCCGCAAGGATGGCCCGCTCCGGCTGCGCCTAGCGGCGCTTGCCCGGCTTCCTCGCGCCCTTCGCCTCCAGGCGCCGCAAGCGGGCTTCCTCGGCCCGGCGCATCCGGGCCTCTTCGCGAAGCAGCTTGCGGTAACTCGCGAGGCGGCCCGCTTCCAGCTCGCCGGAGGCGATCGCGGCGTTCACCGCGCAGCCCGGCTCCTGGCCGTGCGCGCAGTCGTGGAAGCGGCAGGCGGCCGCCAAGGCCTCGATGTCCTCGAAGGCCGAGGACAAGCCGTCATGGTCGGCGGCGGTCATGCCGACCTCGCGCATGCCGGGCGTGTCAATGAGCCACGCCCCGCCTTCGAGCGGCAGCAGCTCGCGGTGCGTCGTCGTGTGCCGCCCTTTGCCATCGCTGGCACGCACCTCCTGCGTCGCCATCCGTTCGCCGCCGGCGAGCGCATTGGCGAGCGTCGATTTGCCGACGCCGGACGAGCCGACGAGCACGACCGTCGTGCCCGGGGCAAGCCGCGCGCGCAGACGTTCCAGGCCGGCGCCGGTCAGCGCGGACACCGGGAACACGTCGGTGCCCGGCGAGGCGAGCTTGGCCTGCGCGATGAAGGCGTCGGCATCGCCGGCCGCATCGGCCTTCGTGAGCACGATGCACGGCACGGCTCCGCTGTCCCAGGCGAGCGCGGCATAGCGCTCCAGTCGGCGCGGCTCGAAGTCGGTGGTCATCGACGTGACGAGCAAGGCCACATCGGCGTTCGCCGCCACGACCTGCGCCTCCGGGCGGCTGCCGGCGACCTTGCGCGCGAAGAGACTGCGGCGCGGCAACACGCCCGCGATCGTCGCGCGTCCTTCCGCCGGCCGCGGCGCGGCGGCAACCCAGTCGCCGACGGCCGGCCAGTCGGCCGGGGCCGTCATCTGGCTGCGCGCCTGGCCGGATACGTCGGCGAGCCATTCGCTGCCGTCGGGGCCGGCGATGCGGTACAGATGCTTGTGCGCGAGCAAAACGCGCGCCGGCACCAGTCCGCCCGCATAGCGGCGCTGCGCCGCTTCGTTGAGCCCGTTCAACCATTGGCTCCACGTCTCGGTCCAGCGGTTGTCCCAGCCAAGGCCGGCTAGTCCGGCCAACGTATCGCTGCCCATGACAGCTCCATTTATTTCATTTCGTTGTTGATTGCGGTCATTACGGGTGCTACAATAGCTATCGGTTTCGTACAAGCCTGATATATATCTCCTTCGATGCGGTCGATGCCGCACTAAAAATGAACTTGCGTTGCAGTACCAACGATGTCCCATTCAGGGACAGAAGACGCAGCGGCAGCAAGTCCGGGAGCACGGTATCAGGCGGGCCGACGCTTGGGATTAGAGTTCAATCATGCCGAAGCGCCGGGCGCTTGCTCGTTCCTCCCGAACGTTATAGACAGATGCATTTACCATATAACATCCCTCGCTTTCTTTCACAGATAGTTACATTATATAGGAAATAAAGCGGCGGAAATAGCCCCTTGGCATATTTATCCCAACATCTCGGGTACGGCGAAGGTACGCGGGGGACAATTCGTCAGATTCAGTTAACAGGGCCGTCATTGCGCAGGAAGCGGGCATAACCGGCCATAGTGTGCTATAATAGTCATTTGAATGATAAATCGCGTGTTAAAGGACGGGAATGCCATGATTAGTACAACCGGCGTTACGCTCCGATACGGCAAGCGGCCTTTGTTCGAGGATGTGAACATCAAGTTCACTCCGGGCAATTGCTACGGTCTTATCGGCGCGAACGGAGCAGGTAAATCGACATTTCTTAAAATATTATCCGGCGAAATCGAGCCTACCAACGGGGAGGTTCACATTACCCCGGGAGACCGTATGTCCGTATTGAAGCAGAATCATTATGAATACGATGAATTTCCGGTGCTGGAGACGGTAATTATGGGTCACCAGCGGCTGTACAGCATAATGAAGGAGAAGGATGCGCTCTATGCGAAGGCCGACTTCAGCGAAGAGGACGGCATGCGCGCGGGCGAGCTGGAAGGCGAGTTCGCCGAGCTGAACGGCTGGGAAGCCGAAGCGGATGCGGCCGAGCTCCTTATCGGGCTGGGCATTCCAAAAAATCTCCACGACGACAAAATGTCGGAGCTGGACGGCAACCAAAAGGTCCGCGTCCTGTTGGCGCAGGCCCTGTTCGGACGTCCGAACATCCTGCTGCTTGACGAGCCGACGAACCATTTGGATCTCGAGTCGATCAACTGGCTGGAGCATTTCCTGATGGATTACGAAGGCACCGTCATCGTCGTATCCCACGATCGCCATTTCCTGAACAAGGTGTGTACGCATATCGCCGATATCGACTTCGGCAAGATCCAACTGTATGCGGGGAACTACGATTTCTGGTACGAATCGAGCCAACTGGCGTTGAAGATGGCACGCGACCAAAATAAGAAAAAGGAAGAGAAAATCAAAGAGCTGCAGACATTCATTCAGCGCTTCAGCGCGAACGCGTCCAAGTCGAAGCAGGCGACCGCCCGCAAAAAAATGCTCGACAAAATTACGCTCGACGACATCCGCCCGTCGAACCGAAAATATCCGTTCATCAACTTCAAGTCCGAACGGGAAGCAGGCAAGCAATTGCTTACGATTGAAGGGCTTACCAAGACGGTCGAGGGCGAGAAGGTGCTCGATAATATGCATCTCGTCGTGAACAAAGGCGACAAGATCGCGTTTGTCGGACCGAACGGCCTCGCGAAGACGACGCTGTTCCAGATTTTGATGGGCGAGCTGGAGCCGGATGCCGGCACGTACAGCTGGGGCGTGACGACGTCGCAGGCGTATTTCCCGAAGGATAACTCGGCTTACTTCGACGGGGTGGAAGACAATCTGGTCGATTGGCTGCGCCAATATTCGAAGGATCAGGACGAGACGTTCCTGCGCGGCTTCCTGGGCCGCATGCTCTTCTCCGGCGAAGAGGCGTTGAAGAAGGCGAGCGTCCTGTCCGGGGGCGAGAAGGTGCGCTGCATGCTCTCGAAAATGATGATGGCGGGAGCGAACGTGCTCATCCTCGACGAGCCGACGAACCACTTGGATCTGGAGTCCATCACCGCGCTCAACAACGGTCTGATCGACTTCGACGGCACGATGCTGTTCACGTCGCATGACCATCAGTTCGTGCAGACGATCGCGAACCGCATCGTCGAGATTACGCCGAGCGGCATCATCGATCGGGTGACGACGTTCGACGAATATCTTGAGAGCGACGAGATCAAGGCGCTGCGCGAGCAGATGTATCCGCAAGAGAGCAAGAAGTAAGAAGGAAGCCTCATCGGAAAAAGAAAGGCCCGGACGACCTGGGAAACCAGGCGGTCCGGGCTTATTTGTTGTGTGGAAGATTATTGATCCCAAGGCAGTTCGATCACATTGCCGCTGCTCCATGTCCGCGTTCCCTTCTCGTCCGTCTGGGAGTGGAGCGGGATATAGACACAGTTGTCGTTTGCCCTCTGCCAGAATAAGAAGGCTTTATCCTGATCTGGACTAAGCAGGACAGCCGGGAAGACATCGCCGTACTTCAGCGATTTTTTGCGTTCATCGCTGAACAGGGCCCGATTGAATGATTGGGCTTCATCGAAAGGCAAAAAATTAGTAAACTTGATGTCGATATCTCCGCTGTCGATAATTTCCCATGTATCCAAAGAATTCGTATAAGCGCTAAACGGTTGGAATCCAGATATCGACAGCATATCAGCCTCGCTATTCGTCTGGCCGAGCCGTTGAAGCCGCTCTACGCCGTTCTTCCAGGCCCGCTCCAGCTTGAGCTGCACTTCTGTCGGCGTTCCGACCGACATCGGCTCGTGGTAGGAGATATGAGCAGTTCCGTTCTCGATTTTTTGTTGTATTGATTCCGGTGGTGAAGCTTGCGAGACCATGCTGCCAGCTACTAAACAAGCGGTGATTATCCCGCCAATCACTAATGCAGTTTTTGCGTTATTCATTTATTTTCACTCCCCCCACTTTTCTACACCAGCAGGTTCCCAAGTAGAGCCATCCTCCATCGTCCATGCTTCACTCCAAGACATTCGATATGAGTTACTGGCGTTGTGGGTACATTTGGCAGTAACATTATAAGCGGTAACAGGTTTAGTAGATTCAGAAGTAAATTTGCTGCCAACATATGTACCATCTTTGTACCATTCCAAATAAAGTCGTACTTCGGTTACCTTTGGATAACTTCCATCGTCCCTTGCACTTTGGTAACCGTAAACATAATTTTCATACTTTGAATCACAAAATTCGAAATCAATTCCACGACCATAAGAAGGAGAAGCACTTACTATTGATGATGATGACACTAATATTACAGTAGAAAGGAAAGTTAACAAGATTTTTTTCTTTTTCAATCTTTATCCCCCCCTTTCATTCACTGACTAACATAACAAATTTAGTCAATGAAAAAAAGGGAATTAATTACTGGAAAATATATTGATAAAGTTACAAATTAATATGTTTTATAGTATTATAAGGAAATGATTAAGGGACACTAACAGTGATTTGACATGTGACCCGGGAACACATACTGGAACGCGTGCAGCAGCTTCTGGAACGCCCGCTTGCGGATATGGCCGTACGTGACCGCGCTGATCGGCGGGTCGAAGGCGAAGCTGTACACGTTCGTGTCCGTGATGCGCGCCCCCTTCATATAGCGCTCGCGAATGAGGAGCTGCTCGTCCGGCTCCAACTGGTCGACGAGCGATTCGATCACTTCGCAGAAGGCGAGACATTCGTTCGCCTTGTCCGCATTATGCGCGGCGATGCTGCCGGTCGGATCGCCGACCCGGTTCGTCGCGCCGTGCTCCTTCGCTTCATATTTCATCGTGACCGCCGCTTCCCGCACCGCATACCGCATCACTTTGCACATCCGGTATTTCGCGAAAGTCTCCTCCATGAACCGCTTGGCCGCCTTCGGATCGAAGGAATCGAACGAAGGGATAGTGAATTGCCGATCTTCCATATAGTTTGTCCTCCTCCATAATCTGTTGCGATACATCCTTGTCTTATGAAAATGAGCCTGCCGATTCTGCGCCTCCCGCCGGCAGATTCATGAATAGATGAGAATAGATTCATTATACCACAAAAAGAGAACAAATGTTCGTTAATTTATTTAAAATAACGTTTTATAAATAATGTTGCTATTCTATAAAAATACGATAAAACAAACATATGTTCCCCGTATTATAATGCTATTGTGGACGAGTTGAGCAGATGGGACACGCATTCGGCGGACGACAGGGTGCGGGGCAAAGAAGCCAGAGGCACCGAATCTTCCCTTGTTCTGCTCCTCGCTCCGCAACCATGCCGGCATTGATGCCGGTTTTTTTATTGCCGATGAGAGGGGGGAGAGACGGCTTGATTGTGTACCGTGATTATTTCGAGCAGTGGCTGCAGCCGCTGGCGGAGTCCGCGGGACTTCCGCTCGAACCGCTGCCGCTGCAGGCGTCCGGGGAAGGGCAGTCGCCAGACGGGGCCAGGCTGCTGTATCGCGTGTCCGTGCCCAACGCGGATCGCTCGCAGCGGCACCGGGATATGACCGGGCCGTTGACCAGGCTGGTCGAGATGGAATGGCAGCTGATCTGGTGTTCGCCCGATCCGTGGACGGCGATGGAGCAATGCCGCCAGGCGATCGGCTGGCTCTGGACCGAGGGCGTGGACAAGCAGGAAGGCTTATCGGCCGCGCTGGTTCATGTCAGCGACGCGCAATGGGTGGCGGAACCGGTTCACGGACTGGAGATCCGCGTCCGGCTGCGCATGCGGGACTCGTTCGCCCGGACAAGTCCCGGCCATATTGAGAAGGTTCATATGACATTGAAGGAGATGAAGGAATAATGACGATGCAGGATGTTCAAGTGACGATTGATTTGCAAAAGCCGACAGGACGGTTGTCCTTCGGCATGCCGCTCATTCTCGGCAAGAAGGCGGGAGGATCGGCCTATAAGGAGTACGGCGATCTGAAGGCCGTCCAGGCGGACTTCGCCGAATCGACGGCGGAGTACAAGATGGCCGCAGCTCTGTTCGGCCAAGGGGACCGTTCTCCGGCCCGCATTGCGATTGCGGCATGCGATGAGCAGGAAGACGCGGCGGAGCGCCTCCGTTCCGTCATCGATATGGGCTGGTACTATCTGCTCTCCCCTGACAACAGCGAAGAGACGGTTACGGCGCTGGCGCAGGAGCTGGAGAAGGAGGACTACCGCCTGTTCGTGACGCGCGTGTCCGACAAGACGAAGCTGCAATCGTTGAAGGCCGCCGGATTCAACCGCACGGTCGCGTTCTATCATACCGATGCCAGCGCCTACCCGGATGCCGCGCTCGTCGGCTCGGTCGGCTCCGCGGATGTCGGTTCCGTGACCTGGAAATTCAAGACCTGCACCGGCATCGCTCCATTGAAGCTGACGGCGGGCGAATTGATGGAGATTCACGACGGCGGAGCGATTACGTACGTTAACAAGCAGGGCGAAGCCCGTACGTCCGAAGGCAAGACGCTGTCCGGCGAATACATCGATGTCATTATGGCGCGCGACTATGTTCGCGCCCGCATGGAAATGCAAATTCAGCATCTGCTCAATCAATCCAGCAAAATTCCATATACGGACGCTGGCATCGCGCAAATCGAGAGCACGGTGATCAATGTGCTGCTGGAGTCGTTCCGCATGGGCATCATTGCCGCGGATGACAGCGGCGAGCCGCTGTTCGGCACTTCCTTCCTGCTTCGCAACCAGGTCGATCCGAGCGATCGCGCGAACCGCGAATACCGCGGCGGATCATTCTGGTTCGAGATTGCCGGAGCGGTGCATCAGGTGAAGGTGAACGGCGTCATCCGTTTCTAGTTCTAGGAATGGCGGGTCAGAAAGTCCGCTTTGCTGAAAAACGGCCTTTTTGAACACGATTGAACAACCGCTTTTAATCCCAAAGCATCCTTGCGGGTGAAATAAAAATGAATTTAAGGAAGGTGCACATTCATGAGTATCGGCATTTATGATGCGAAGCAAGTATCCGTCGTCATTGACGGCGAGTATATTACGGGATTCGGCGAGAATACCTTCGTCTCCTGCGAAAAGGACGAGGAGCAGAGCGTGGCCCATGTCGGCGCCCGCGGCGAGGTGGCAATCGCCCACAAAAATAATCCGCTCGGCACGATCAAGCTGACGCTGATGTCGACGTCGCCGCAGATTGCCCTGCTGCATCGTCTGGCGCGCGAGAAGAAGCTGTTCTCGATCTGGGTGAAGTCCAACAACGAGCCGGGCGAAACGATCGGCGGCACGCAGGCGATCGTGAAAAATCTGCCTGCGGCCGCTTACGGCTCGGAGCTGGAGGATCGCGAATTTGAAATTCAAATACATGATATAACGTGTAAGCCTTGTAACAAAGCGGATTTTTCAAAGTTGATGGAGCGGACTACCCACACATTACCCACAAACATACCAACGACTAGGAGTTCATGACGCGTTCAAATTTGTCTGGAACAAGCTCTTTTCGCGTCTGGGTAACGTGCAGATAAACTTGTCGAGTGATTTTATCGTTTTTATGTCCTAGCCTGTCTTGGATGACAGCTAGATCCTCGCCTGCCTCAGCTAACAATGTTACATGCGTATGTCTAAGACTATGCGGGGTTAGGGATGTCGGAAGACCTGCAATCTTAAGCAATCGGTTAAAACGATATTCTACCATGCTTTTACTATTTGGATATCCCGGAAACCGTGGACTCCAAAAGATGAAACCCGCATCGTGAAGGATTTCCCCGTCCTTCTTTTTCTGCTCTTGCCAATCTAATTGAGCCTTGATAACCTTCGTAACAGTAGCGCCTATGCTTACTTTCCGGATGGACGATTTGTTTTTAGGTGGCCCTAGTTTATATTTTTTTACGCCTCCGATATCAGTTAATGTTTTAGTGACAGAAACATAATGATCACTTTCATTAAAATCGCCTACCTTCAATGCCAACAACTCCCCAATCCGCAATCCTGTGTAAGCAAGAGCAACAAACAAATTGTAGTCCTGGGTAAGCCCTCGAAACCTGGCGATGTTCAGGAGATGCTTCAATTGCTCTTTTTCTAGATATTTTGGCAAGTCTGTTTCTCCAGCCTCAATTTCCTCAAGTGTCTGTTTATATGCCGGAACTTTCGCGCCTTCCGTGGGGTCGTTGGTAATGATTTTTTTACGGACGGCATCGCCAAAAATCATACACGCATTACTGTGGTATTCCTTTAATGTTCCTTCCTCTCGCCCTTTCTTTTTCAAGCCGTTTAGCCATTGCTGGTAATCATCGCCTGTAGTATCTTTGACTCTAGTATCCTTACCGAGATGCTTTTTTAACGACGAAATAACAGTTTTTTTGTTACGTATTGTGTAATCTCTAGGATCGTTTTCGATAATGTAATTCTCTAGCCAACGTTCAAACCATTTTTCCAATGTAATTTCCTTCTCATCGACCAACTTCCCGCGTATCTGGTCAGCTTTAATTAATATGCCAGCGCTCTCGGCTTCTTCCGCTGTTGAAAACGATGGCGTTTCCTTCTGCTTCCGTGTCTTCTTTCCATTCAGTACGACGGGCACACTGTATCGAAACGTATACCGGCCGTCCCGCTCACGAACTCCAGGCGGCAACTTCTTCTTTTTCTCCTGTTTCTTCTTTGGCTTTTTTTCCTTTGTCATTGTAACAATTCTCCTTTCCCGGAATGTATGTTCGGTTTTATATGTATGATAAACAGCCTTACGGCTGGAAAGCGCAAGGTTAGAAATAAAACTTTTGCATTTCTTCCGGAATGAAATTCCGACGCAGTAAGTCGGAAACTGATTCGCCAGGTTGCAGCATGTCACCATGAGCCAGCAAATGAACGGCAAACTTGTTCGCCTGGCGTTCGAACTTACCCACGTTGAAAAATGAATGCTCGTCCAACCAGAAATGACTGATACCAGAATGTAGAACATCATGGCCGAGCTCATGAGCGCAAATGAGGCGTTGCCAGTCCTCACATAACTTATTGTGGATTACGATGTAGCGATGCCGAAGCTTTGAATAGTATAGCCCCCGTGTTGAATTGCCGAGATCCTTATATACAATGTGGATTCCCCTGTTTTCGGATATTTTGAAGGGGCAATTTGTTTTGTGCTTTTTCGCCAGTTTATCGGCAATCTGCATTTACAAACCACTCTCCAGACACTTATTTTTCTATATCGTCTGATTTCTTTTTATAGCGGTTGTTTGTGAACTTCTCCTTACTTCTTTTTTTCGCATCCCAGAAGAGAACTTCTAAAACCTGCATGACTTTTTCTCTGTCTTCATCTTCAATAGGGACTCCATCAAACATTAAACCTGTGTCTTCCTCAAGCATTTTTTTGAAATCCCTTTTGTCCTTGGCGCTGGCCCATTCAGGATGTTGTTCTTGATGAGGTTCTTCGCCTGTGAAATAATCCACCGAAACGCCAAAAAAATCAGCGATTGACTTTAATGAATCCATTTGGGGGTTCTTCGTCTGTCCATCGAGGATTTTTGACAACCCTGTATAGGAAACCCCTGTTTCTTTTGAAAGTCTGTACTTCGTTATTCTTTTACTATCCATTAACGCTTGAATTTTTTCGGCTAATTCCAAGGTAACCGCTCCTTCACACTATAACCTTATTTAGTTATATCTCA
>CALYLO010000009.1:0-102500 GCA_944800085.1 Paenibacillus melissococcoides
AGCTCGGTTTTAATATCCGTGAGGAATCCTTCTGCCTGGTCGGAACTATCAGAGAGGATGATCGGGTAATGTTTGTACTCATACCACCGAGTGCAAAGTGTCCTTAAAGGTGAAGTTTGTCGACTTCGCATGCCACGTGAGGCGGCTGTAGCACGGCGGCAGCCTTTCGCCCTTGATATCTTCTTCCCATCCGGCAAAGGGTTCAGGCCCTTCATGACTCCTTGAGTCCATATACTATCCAGCTCTTCGTGAAATTGCGGCGATTCCCTGACGAAGTAGTGGGGCAGATAAGCCCGCCCGAAATACCCCAGGTCAATGGCTCCTAGCTTCTTGCGCAAGCCATCCGGGCCTGTCAGTTCTGCGCCGCTTTGGTACTCCCTTAGCAACGTTTCCCGGTATTCGCGGTGCTGCTCATTACGCATGACGTAGTTTTCAAAGAGCTGCTTCTGATACTCCAGACTGAGTAGTTCTTCTTTGTCTGCCTCATCCTCCAGTTGCCGGAGGTACTCGTCCAGGTTAATCATCGGCCATCATCTTTTCCTTCGCTTTTTGCAGTACCGCCTTCAGTTCTCCGGCAAGTTGAGGATCGGCCTTGATGGCTGCCATGAGTTCTGCCTCCATCCCTTGGAATGCTAGTTCGATCTTCTTCTGCATGTCCTGGCGGACGCGGTCTTTATAGACCTTTGTTCTGGAGAGCGCGACCATAACGCGGGCCGCCTTATCCAGCGGCATGTAGTCCCATTCTTCCTGTGCTTGCGCCATCTTCTTCGTCAGCTCTCCGGCCATAATTTGTAGGCCGCCTTCGGTGTAATCGACGTCCGGATTTTTCCGGATCATCTCGACTAGCGCCTTTGTCTGTTCTTGCGCCTCCATAAGCCGCTGCGTCGCGTTCCCGACTCGGAGCGCATAGCGACCAATGGAACTCTTGGATACCTCGAATCCCTGGGCCTCCAGATACTCTGATATCTCCCAGTAGGTGTACCGTGTATCAAGAAGCATCGCGTCGACCTGATCCTTGATATGCAAAGGCAGGTCGTCAACTTTAGAGCGCGTGCGGTTTCTTCGTTTGCCGCTCATTAGATGGCGACTCCCGGATCATCCGGAGTTGAGCCCTCCAGTAAATCGATGCCCTTTACCGTTAGCCGGATTACGGCATCATTGGCATAAGCATTGTACGAATTCACACGCTCATTCGAATATTCGATGTAGCCCTTCTTGAATAAGTAATCCAGATGCTTGGAGATATCCGGGCTGATGATTACGCCATCGTTGACCATGACATTGACCAATTGCCTGCATAGGAGCGAATTGTTATGTCCTTTTGCGAGCGAGCGCATGATATAGCCCGAACCGCTTTATTATGTTGCACACCGTGATAGGTTTGTTCATCCATCTACCTCTGTCCTCCCAGCATGCTATCGTGTATTTTGTCGAGCTTCTTGTCGACGTTGTTCATCGTTCTAATGAAATCCTCCCGGGTCGTGTAGATGAACGGGAGATCGGAACGTAAGTCATCCAATTCTTTTTTCAATTCATCCACATCTTGAGCGTTTTTATTGATTTGCGTTTTGAGTTCTGCCATCGTCGTTTTTAAAAAGTAACCAATTGCTCCGATGCCTAGCATCGTCGCCGTCTGTATGATCCAATTCCACTCCACTAGCCAGCACGCTCCTTGAGCTCCAGCACCTTGGATTCAATCGTGCTCATGATGTACCCCTCTGCGTCGCCCAGGGTGTCATGTAGGGCCCGCATGTATTCGGGCTTGAGCTGGCGGACAATTTCCGAATACGCTTGAGGGGCAAGTTCCATTAATTCTTCTCTGGGTGACCATCCTTCCTTGACAGACTCCCGTAAATGACTGGCGACGGTCTGTTCAATTTGGTGGACGGTCTTGGTCGCAACATCATCCAATCGTTCAATAGCTGCCTGAACCAGCGCACGTTGCGCATCCGCATCAATTTTCGCCGTCTCTGCCGACAGCTTGGCGCTAGCCCGGCGTATGTAGTAAATCGCAAATGAAGACAGTAGAGTCAGGCCCGCCAGCGCCACATTCAATAACATCTCGTTAATTGCATCTTGCATCATGTAAGAGCCTCCTTTTTAGGCAATAAAAAAACCAGTAGGGCATAAGCCTCTACTGGTAGATTACCAAGTGTTTTCTTGCATGTCTGGAAGGGATTCCCCGATTTTTCGCCCCTCATTTTAGCTCGTCATCATCGAAAAGTTGGAGTTGATTCTCATCCCTCCGTGGAGAAACTGGAAGGATGCCGTCACAAATTTCTCTCACTCTACGTTCACTCAGTTCATACTTCTGTGCGATCTCTCGATGGTTATATCCATCATACTCTTGAATGATCCGCCTGTCACGTACCCGGCGGAAGAAGAAATCCAATGTGGGGATGTACACATGATCCCCTCCGGCCTTGCTGGCCAGCGTAATTAGGTTATCTAATCCTATCCATTCAGCATACTTACGGTATGGCATGGGCAGCATATCTGGCGTTAGCTCATCGAGCCATTCCATCCGGCGGATCACCTCCTCATATTATAGCAGGAGCTGAAAAAATCAATTTCTGCTCGTTGCGGCCTCCTTACGATACTGAATGGTCAGCATACGCCAGAAATCATAACTCCCGGTTTTCGTTTTCAGTTCATTCGCGTAATAGGCTGCCGCCTCTTTGGCCCATGAAGGAGGCTCGATGTCGCGCTTCTCCTCCAGCTCCTTCAGCCTCTTATCCTGCTTCTCTACGGTCTTGAGCAATTTGTCAAAGGCTTCTCTTTCTTCTTTGTTCATTCCTTGTTCATCCTTTCTGAGAAATGAGTTCACAAGTTCTTTAAACTGATGCCATCCAGTCCACTTGCCATTGTCATACATCAATCTGGGACATATTTTTCCGCTCCAATCGTAATGACGTCGCAGCCGTTCAACTCCCCAGCCCCTTTCAAGGAGCATCTTAGCGACAAGTTCAGCAGCATTCCGTAATGTTTGCTGATAGTTCCCAGATTCGCATATTTCAATTGCGATAGATGTACGATTGCCGCTTGCAGCGTTGCTGCCATCACCAGCATGCCATGCATTCTCAACGAGTGGGATACATTCAATAGCTTCGTGCTCGTCCACCACAATATGGTAGGATGCCGTTCGATCATTGTCTGGATTCGTCAGCCAACCACGTTCGTTCTTGGCGCTGCTCCCAGAATTACCTGTGTTATGAATAGTGATGGTGGTCGCATTCATCGGGTAACCAGGGCGACGATTCTTCATTGTATTTTTCGGGATATGATCTTGACGATAAATCACGTTTAACTCTCCCTTCCTTTGCCGAACTATTTTGATAATGGATTGAAAAGAATCTCCATTTTTTCCGGACTCTTTATCCAAGTTGATAGACGAGACGGGACGCTCCCCCGGTTGTTTTTGTAATTGGTGGAGAAGGCTCTCCAGGCTGACCGCTGCTGATCTGGCCGTCAGGGCAGCGGTCGAGAAAAGTACAAAACATCGATCCGGATCGGGCGGTACGGCGACAAGGCTCGGCTTCTGGACGGGCTTTCTTGCCATCAGTTTACCGCCCGTTGCACAATCGATTTAATCATGTGGCCGTTCCCGATCTGGATTTCGTTATCGAGTAGTCGGCGAACGCGATAACGCAAGGTTGAAGACAGGCGATGCTTCTCAATTACTTCGGCCTCCACGAGCTTCCGTCCGTCCCGCTGGTACCCGCCGAATCGATTGGGCACAAGTTTTGGAACGCGCACAATGTCGCCAACATTTGCCGATTCTCGCATAATGTTGATTTCTTTGACCCGTATCATAACATCCCGTTTGAGGGCTGCCAGTTGTTTGTTCGTGATTTTTGATACATATAAACTATAGTCACGAAGCCGGACGACGCGAAGGGCATAATCAAATTTTGCGCCATCGGCACATTCTAGGGCCAAGGCTTCCACACAAGCGAGACGATTTGTCCATTCAAACTTTTTAGGCTGCTGCACGGTCATTCCTCCCATTAAAATTTTTAGCAGTACCATTCGCCGCCTTTTCGCAGGTATTTACCGTTATGGCCCAGTTGTGGGGCAAGGATAGCCGTTTTTCCTTTGTAATCCCTGGCCCTGGGCTTCAGCGCATCGAGCCGTTTACGCTCCGCTTCAAGTTGCTGCGGCGTCAGTGTGTAAGTCGTTATTTTCTTATAGTCGTATTCGGTCATTGTACAGGCCTCCTACATCTTAAATCAGTCCATTAAATCGATAGTTCAAGGCCAGTGGGTCTTCGCCCACATCCAACAGCATTTTTCCGAGATACTTTTTCCCTTTCGGGCTCTTGGTTCGCTCGAACAAGCGGCCCGCTGTGGCTACGGATAAAAAACCAATCAATTCGGAAAAATACTCGCTTGTGTACACGATCGGTAATTGCTTTCGATACCGATAATCAACAATGCCATAAAACTCCTTAATCCAAGTGTCTTTTTGGCTTTCTTTGCAAATATCATCGACGAGAAGCAACTCGCAGTTGTAAATTCGCTTTCGGATTTCCTCCACCTTATACGCCTCGTCCGGGCTGTTGTAGTAGGAAAACCATTCCGTGAAGCTTTGTACCCAGTTGAAAAACAGAGGATATATGCCCAGTTCGATGAGCGGCGCGACCGTAGCCGTAACCAGGTGCGTCTTGCCGCTGCCGGATGTGCCCAAAAGCCCGAACCAAGGAACGCCTTTCAAGCTTTGGCCCTTCTTGATCCGAGCGACCAATCCATCCGAATATTCCCGCGCCAACTCGTATGCATCTATGACGCGTTGATCCAGGCCGTCCAAGTTGAAATTGTCAAAGGTCTTTAATTGCGCATCCTCGCTCATATTGGTGGTTTGCATGATCCGCTTCAGCTTCTTGCGTTCCATGCAGGCACATTGATAGGCCACGTTGCGAGCAGGGTCGTGGATGACGCCCTCGTCCCGGCATTTCGGGCACTCATAAGCCGAGTTTTCGGCGGAAGGCAGCTTCGGCGCTGATATCGATATCGCGTTTGCCTTGGCTGCCTGCCTGGCTGCCTGGATGCGTTCGAGCAAGTCCGGCATGACCTCTTTCAGACCTTGCATGAGCGGCACCGCCTTTCTTCAGAAGGTTGCGGAGAATGCCCCGGGTGTAGTTCTCTTTGATATTTGGATATTTCTCGATATGGATGGAGAGCGCTCTGATTACAAGACTAGGCTCATAACGCTCCCAATACTCGTATTCACGCTGCTTGATTCCCTCGGATATTTTCCCTGTTCCTCGTGTCCAGCGTATCGTCTCCCAATAGGCAAAAATGATTTGCCGTTGCGCTGGAGAGTAGCGTTCAAGAGCGTCTGGCATTGGACTCCACTCCTCCCCGTCGCTTCATTGCTTTCAGAGCTTCGATGACCTTGCTGGCCTGGGCAGGTGAGAGGTAGCTCGTATGACTTACGCCCTGCTGCTTCTCCAGGAAACGACGCAAACGGCGAGGGTCAGATTTCCAGCCTAATTCCTCGGCCAGCTTGTTAATTTGCCAGATTTGATTCGGCGTTGCCCGGGATGATGGCTTGGCTTTACCCAGCATCTGATTCAATCGTTCGATTACTTTAATGCCCTGGGCCTTGCTTAACGCCTTAATGCTCTCCGATCCGGTCATAGTCAAGACCAGGTCATGCAGCTCGTCGTTATTCATTCGGGCCTGCCTGGCAAGCCCGAATATGTTCTTGATTTGTGGATAGGTGATTTTGTCCATAAGGGCCCTCCTCACTCAGAAAAAGCTTCTAAGCCGACACTAATGCTGTCCTCGACGTACACCGAATTGCGTATCGTATCGATTTCTTCCGGAGTGAGATGGCCGAAGAAGCGTTCAACCAATTCGCCATGCTTCGCCAGGCGAATGGCGTCGAGCTCCTCTTCAAGCTCACCAGTTATGCCTACACTTCCGAGTAGCTGCTTGTCCTTCAGATAGTCGCCCTTTAGCTTCTTTTTTACTGCCTTTACTTTGTTGCTATCGAGCCCAAGGCCGCTCAGCACGTCATCAATAGAAGTGTCAAAGCAGTATTCGCCTTTGTAAAGGGCAATGAGCGCTTCCTTGAAACGTGCTTCTGTCTCGAATTTAACCTCATACTTCCGGCTGACTTTGGCTGCCACCACATCACCAAGCACTTCAACCAAGCGTTCATAATTATCAATTTCAAACTTTTCCTTGTATGTCAGGTTGAATCGGCCCTTGCTTCCAGGGATCTGATAGTGAGATAGGTTCTTATTGTCCATGACAAATATTCCAGCAGATGTAAGGGTGGCCTTCAGTTCATCCAGCCGCTTCTTGCTTCGCTTCATATCCTGTTCCAATCGGAGTGCTTCATCAACAAGGGGAACCAGTTCCGAATTCATCGCCCGTCCCCCCCTTCAAATGCATTGGCCGCTCTCCGTTCCGTAACATTGGCCTCCAGATTCTGAATGCACTGGGAGCACACAAACCGACCGGAATACACAACTAGCTCTTTATCGCTCCGGCAGAATAGGCAACTTCCTTGCGTCCGCTGTAACAGGATTGTGCCGTCTTCGCTATCGACGATAATATTGAACTTTTCGCCGCCTGATAGGCCATACTCCCGGCGTATTACGGCCGGGAGTGTTACGGAACCACTCTTGCTTAATTTTTTGTTATACGACTGCATACAACGCATCCTCCTCAATCATGTCTTCTACTGGCGTACCATCCTCACAGGGGATTGCAATCCGGTGCAGGTCATACAATGTGACAACCTGCTCAAGCGTTAGCTCACCGATTAAAAGTGCTAGTCTTGACGGCTTCTTCATGCCTCTGCTCCTCCATAAATGTATTCACAAGCCTGCCAGCAGCCACATGAAATGCATAATGCAGTTCACGATAAAGCCAGCACGCTTCCAGAACGGTCAATTCCTCACCTAGCCGCTGCCGCATATCCATCAACGCCTTTTCATATGGATCTCTGCTACGGATGCCCTCATCGTCAACGATGTAATCAGGTGAATCCCTCAAGGCAATACGGACTTCGTCCTCTGTCAACCCCGACACGATAGCGGCTGGACGTACCGGGACGGGAAGCATCACATGCTGTAAGAAACGGAACAAGCGTGCCACTGAATGATTCGAGTATTCATATCTCCACATCGTCATCCCCCCTACAGCATCATCATGTTGCTGGCCTTAGCGATAATGTCGACGGTAATTAGGGGAGCCCCTTCAGCGGAGCCGTGCATGTTTAATATGCGCAAGATGTTGTTCAGCGTCCGGTCGAGTAAGCGGAAGCATCCGTTTTTGTTGTTAGTTGCACGGACAATCATCTCCTGAATGGCATTTTCTTCGAAGTTGAAGTTTTGTAGGTAGCTGCGAACCTCGTTAGCGGATAGTCCCTTCAGTGACACATAGAAATCTACCCGGTTCGCAAAACGGCTGATATAGCCCTTGATTTGCGCTTCAAGCTTCGGTTCCCCGGCGATAATCATTCCCACATCTGACTGGTCGAAGATGGCACGCAGGATCTCCATTTTTTTCTGTGAATACTTGCTAACAAGCTTGTCCGCTTCGTCGATAATGAGCAAGTAGCCCGGATTGCAGTTGAAAAATTCACGGATACCGTTCACCCGTTCCCATATCGTGCCATAGCCAACGGGTAGGCCGAGAGCTCTTTCGATGGCCTTAACCAGATCGCGTTGCGCCATCGTATCGTCGCATTCGATATAAGCAACTTTAGGAGACCGCGCATAATACTTGAGCGTATGAGTCTTGCCGTATCCCGACTTCCCAACCACAATTCCAAGCCCGGTAAATGACTGGCAGGATTGGCAAGCCCCGATGATTGCCGTTGCGTCCCGACTCTCAACGAATGCAGGCTTGGCAAGTCGCATCGTGCCTGTTTGCTCGATGGCTGCCGCCACTTCTTCGCCTTGTGCGGAGATGAAGTTCGTTATTGCCTGCTCGATGTCAGTAGGATCGGAAGAGTATTTACCGCTCAGATATTGTGAGAGGGCCGAGCGAGAATAATTGATTTCTCGCGCCAGCTCCGTAATTGTCATGCCGTTTTTGTCCATCATATTTTTAACCTGTGCTGCAAGGGCTGTTGGTGTGCCACCTTGAACCGGATAAAATGCCACTGCTTCCATGTTCGTTCCCTCCAATTATCCAAGTTTACGGAGCGCCGCGAGGGCTTTCTCCGCTTGCCGTTGGTAAAAGTCATCTGCATCGTCTTTTCCTGCTTTGGCTGTTTTTCTGGATCGCAGCTCTTCCCGGAATTGCTGATCGTCCGGCAATGCGACCAGCTTCGTGTTCTGCTTCGGTGCTGCCTCAGCCTCATTTTTGAAAATGAACCCGGCTACGTCGTTTCCATATCCTTGATACTGAGGATCGCGTTCTTCTAATGGCGTCGTGTAGTATGTCAGGTCATCCATCGTCTGGCGGAGCTGACGCTTCTGCATTTTCAGGTGATCTTCCAGTGCCTTTTGCGGCATTTTCGGGGCGATGAGTAGCAATTCTTGACTGTACGCCTCGCAAATTTTTTGCCCGTCAACGGTATACACATAGAGCTTTGTCACATCATTCGGGTCCCATTTGATGTCAACTTTGTCCCCGATATAATGGCAGAGTTCATCGGCGCGGTACTCATATCCAAACTTTTTAATTCCAATGTTCCGGACAAGGACGCGTTCCGCCTTCATCATCAATATCGTTGCGTAGGACTTTGGCGGCGGCGCTTTGACATAGCGGTCGGCGTTCCAAAACACTTCCAGAGGCGTATGCCACTTATCGCCTTGTCCCTTGAGTCCACTATGGAATGAACGATGGTACTCGTCGCGCCACTCGCACCATAGAGCATAAAATTCATCCAGTGTCAGCAATTCGTCACGTTCGAGCATCTTCTTGATGTCCTTGTCCACTTTCGCCGCTGTCTTCGAACCTGTGAGCGTACCCGTGTAGCTTCCCAGCCACTTCTCGAACTTGCTAATCAGCGTGCCAAAAAACCGCTCGACTTGTGCCTTCGACCAAGGTTGGTATGGCAGGCTGCGCATGTCATCCTTGATGCCGATGCTACGATAAAAGCCTTTGGTCTCGCTGTCGAAGCTGACGCGTTCATTTCGCTTACGCCCGGTCATCGTCTCGGCGGTGTAGTCTTTCCCGTTGTCAATAAGCAGCCATTCTGGCACGCCGCCAATATCGGCGTATATCATGTTGAGCAGCGACTGCTTCAGCACTTGCGAATTTGCCTTGACACAAATTACATCGCCAACGATGCAGCGGCTTCGTGTATCTAGCCATGCGACGAGCTGCGGGCGGATGGCCTTGGTCTTGCCATTCGGGTATGTATATTTCACCCAAACATCGAATGTATGCTCGTCGCCTTGTACAAGCCCCATAACTGGCAACGCTTTTGTATTCCGAGACGCTTTGACCATTCGCTGATTCTTAAATTCACGCATGCCTTTTTCGGCAAGTAGACGCGCATTTTTGCCACGCTTTACATTCATCAGATATCCGATATAGCGGGCCACCGTTGGATATGATGGGATGTCCCAGCTATGCATTGATCCAATCTTCATAAGTTTGCTGTAGAGCATTTCAATCGTTCCGTTATTGCTCGCAAACGCGGGTTCAAACCATAAATTTTCGATGAAAGCTCTGACCTCCGGCGTAAGTGACGGAAATGTGTTTTTCTGCTTAGGCTTACGGCAGAGTGCCAGAACCTTGAAAAAGTCATAATTTTTCCCGTCCTGTTTGCTCATCTTCAGCGCCCAGGCACTTGCTTCCAAATAGCTTTGTGCATACCGATAGAGCGTGCGCTGACTCATTCCGTTTGCTTCCGCGATACTGACCGCAAATTCAGTCCGGTCACGGTCTCCATAGTTGAGAAACTCGCGGATGACCTTTGCCAACTCGACCGCTTCGTAATATGACTTACCGTGCTTCTCGATGTATTCAGCAGGATCAACATCGATGTACCACGGTATTTCCTTTTCATTGACATGTTCCTTGATAATGACATCTGCGCCTTCAATGCCTGTAACATGCTTATAAGCCTGTCTGGCCTTCTTGCTCAGCGTGGACATTGCAATAAGGACACGTTCCTTTCCACCACTTGCGGCAGCCTCTTTCTTTGCCTTGAAAGCCTCCGGGTTCCTTTGCACTTTCTTCTTTACTGACTCGTAGCTCACGCCCTCAAGCCCGGCGGCCACTTCCAGGGTAATGTATATTTCCGACAAGCTTGTTCCTCCTTTCCAAGTGAATCCGTTCATGCTACAATGGAGGAGATAAGTTTTTTGATGGGTTGCTTGGAGAGCGTCGACCTTGGAGGGGGGACGCTCTCTTCATTTATTGCACCCATCGATTTTAGCCTCCTGATGACCATGTTCCTCCACTTGTCCTTCTCTGTGATGTTCTAAGCCGTTCTGCTAAGCTCATGTAATTCTATGCCAAGGACTTGAGCTAGCTTAGGGATGAAGCTTTTTCCAGAACGTTCCCCAATCATAATCAGGTAGATATAGTTACTGTTCGTTCCTACCTGGGCCGCTAGTTCATATTGCGTCATATTCATTTCTGCGAGGCGCTTTTTGATGGTTACACCGATAGGTGATAGTTTGCGTTTTTTCATATATGCTCACCTGCTTTAATTCGTTCTTTGATGATTTCCCGTCTTTCAGCCTCTCGCCCTATCGCCCGTTGTAACTGGCGGTTTGCAGCGATTTTGGCGCTATACTCCAGCACCAGCCGTCGCAGTTCCTCAACGAGTTCACGCTCATGGGCTGCCAACATATCGCCATATGCATCAAGGGCGCTCCCTTGTGCAGTAGCTATTACTACCTCATTTCCAGCCGACGAAACATCTACACTTCCCACTAATTCACGAATAATCGTGTCAGTGGATTCGATTTGTTCCTTTAGTGTTTTACTCAAACTGGAACTCACATTTCATTCCTCCTTTCCAATTGAAGTGATTAATCTGTGAATCCCTTGCTTATTTAGTTTTCAAAGAGCAGGTAATTCGTATGTTTTCGACTCAAGTTGTGTGCTAAGATTTTGATATGATTTACTATCTATCATCATTATAGTTTCGATATCGTAACATGTCAACGATAAATGATTCGATTTCATAACCTTATTTAAGGGAGGGTTCCGTTATGGAAACAATCGGGAAGAGATTGCGTTTTTTAAGAGACAAGCACCAGCTTACACAAGAGAAGATGGCTGAACTGATAGGAAAAAAGAAGGGAAACATCAGTAATTATGAAAGTGATAATTATGAACCATCCGCACAAACGATTATCGCTATATGCAAAATATTTAATGTGTCTGCGGACTGGCTTCTTTTTGGGAAAAATAATGTTACGATATCAGAACAAAATGACGAACCTAAAAAGTTTCCGCCTGGTTTCGATATCGAATCAGAGGACTTAGAACTGTTGGCAAAGTTTCATCAATTAGGGGAAAGGCAAAAAGGGAAGATAGAGGGGCACATCGACGAAATGCTGGCAGCAAAGGATTCTGTCAGTTCTAGCAAACAATCATACTCGAAGAATGGAGACGGAAGAGAAGAAGCAGCCAGTAGAACTGCTTAATTTTTTGCGTAAAATGATAGGATTTCACATCATTTTTTGTCCCATTGCAGTACGCATTTTTTTGTTTATAAAAATGGAGCGTAACCCGCGCCATAAGTGCAATGGGACACACTTTAACTGAATTGTCCGAAATGTCCCTTTGATTCAACGATGTTTTTTGTATTTTTAGCGGCCTGGTCCGAAAATCTTTAACGCACGTGTAGCGAAGCCGTTAATCCGCCGAAGCCTTGATGTTGCCGGGTTTTTTTCGTTTTTTTAGTCTCCTATAACGCACGGCGACGTCGAAAATGACGCGCGTTATCACGAGAAGCTTCTTTCCGAGGCACTCCATCAATGATAAATTCCAAATGAAGCACAAAAAAACGCCGATAACCTTGATACATCAAGGCTTCCGCGCATTTTTTTTGAATTTCTTCTTCGTGAAGACGTTTATTTATTCTTTCATCATTTGTGTCTCAACTTTTATTCACTTAATCCCGCATAATCCCCGGTAGTATCGATGTTTCCCTCGTTTTCCCGGTTCTTTTTTGTCCCTTTGTCTTTGTCATTTATTCTGAGAGAGTACATAGCTGCTGTCACCTCATCGCATAAGGATTGTTATATTTTGTAGCAATCATGTTACTAGTGGGGGATAAGCAAAAACGAGCGCCCCCTGGACAGCTCAGGGGGCGCTCGCCGCTGTATGATCAACCTATGGGATTGATTGTGACAATCATCGCGCTTTTCCAAAACAATAAGAAATAGACCGCCCGGGTCAAGGATCGGTCTATTTCCACTTCCTGCAGCCACCGCCTTTGAAGCGGCTGCCATGCAAGGGAAGCAGTTGCAGCTGCTTCCCTTTTTAGTGAACTCCCTAATATCTAATTCCATTCTACTTGAACAACGTTACGTTTTCCAAGTCTTCAAGCCTATGAATCAGAGCTTCATGCGGCGGAACGATTCGTGCGCAGCTTCGATCGTGCGGTCGATGTCCTCGCCGGTATGCGCCGTCGTCAGGAACCAGGCCTCATACTTCGAAGGCGCGAGGCAGATGCCCTGGTCGAGCATATGGCGGAAGAAGGCGGCGAAGGCTTCGCTGTCCGTGTCCTGCGCTTCCTCGTAGTTCGTCACCGGATGATCGCAGAAATGCGTCGAGAACGATCCGCGAATCCGGTTGATCGTGAGCGGAATGCCGTAACGGTCGGCTCCTTCCTGAATGCCTTCCGTCAGGCGGATGGTCAGCTCCTCCATGCGCTCGTAGATTCCGGGCTCGGAGAGCACCTCCAGGCAAGCGATGCCTGCCGAGATCGAGGCAGGGTTGCCTGCCATCGTGCCTGCCTGGTAGGCAGGACCGAGCGGCGCGACCTGCTCCATGACATGCTTCCGTCCGCCGTAGGCGCCGATCGGCAGCCCGCCGCCGATAATCTTGCCCATCGCGGTCAGATCCGGCTCGATGGCCGCATGATCCGGGAAGGCGGCGTACGTCTGCGCCGAGCCGTAATGGAAGCGGAACGCGCTGATAACCTCGTCGTAGATGACGAGGGAGCCATTGGCGCGCGCGAGCCGGCAGAGCCCTTCCAGGAAGCCGGGCTTCGGCATGACCATGCCGAAGTTGCCCACGATGGGCTCGACCATGACGGCGGCCACCTCGTCGCCCCAGCGCTCAAGCGCCGCCTGCAGGCTGTCCAGGTCATTGAACGGCACGGTAATGACCTCTTGGGCGATGCTGGCCGGAATGCCGGCGCTGTCCGGCACGCCGAGCGTGGACGGGCCTGAGCCGGCGGCCACGAGCACGAGGTCGGAGTGGCCGTGATAGCAGCCGGCGAACTTGATGACCTTCTCGCGCTTCGTGTAGGTGCGGGCCACCCGGATCGTCGTCATGACGGCCTCGGTGCCGGAGTTGACGAAGCGGACCTTGTCCATGGAAGGGACCGCTTCCTTCAGCATGCGGGCCAGCTTGATCTCCAGCTCGGTCGGCGTGCCGTAGAGCGTGCCGTTCTGGGCGGCCCGGACGATCGCTTCCGTCACGTGAGGATGGGCATGCCCCGTAATAATCGGTCCGTAAGCGGCCAAGTAATCGATATACCGGTTCCCGTCCACATCCCAGAAATGAGCGCCCTGCGCGCGCTCCATGAAGACCGGAGCGCCGCCGCCGACGGCCTTGAAGGAGCGGGACGGACTGTTCACGCCTCCGACGATATGCTGCAGCGCTTCTTCATACAATTGGGCGGAACGTTGTCGGTTCGTAGTCATGGGGATGAATCTCCTTTATTGTCGTTGTTTTCTCCCGATGCGGAGTCCTTGATTTTGTCGTTCAGAGCATCTTGAATGTACTGCTTCAGCCGGTCATGGTCCAGGACTTGGAGCACGGCGGACTGATTGACCATCAGGTCTGCCACATTGTCCATCGGCGGAAGCTGATGGCTCGGACCGATCGTGCTGTCATATCCGAGCGCGGCGAGCTTAATGAGATCATCGGCGGTCAGATTGGTCTCCACGTAAGGGGAGACCTTATTGATGAGCATCGGAAGCTGGATGATCGACCAGGCGGACTTGAGCTTGCCGGCCACCGCCGTCAGCAGCTCGCGCTGCCGCTTCGTGCGGGCGAAATCGGACATGGCGTCATACCGGAACCGGACGTACATGAGCGCGGTCTCTCCGTTCAAGAGCTGCTTTCCTTTTTTCAGATCAATATCGAATTCATGGTTGTCCGCCTTGCTCGTGTACTTCATATCCTTCTCGACCTCGAATTCCACCCCGTCAATCGCATCGATCAGTTTAATGAAGCCTTGAAAATCGGTATACACGTAATACTGGACATCCAATCCGGTCAGATTGCCGACCGTCTTCATGGCGAGCTCCGGCCCGCCGTAAGCGAGAGCGGCATTGATGCGATCCTTGCCGAATCCGGGAATATCGACGTACGTATCCCGCAGAATGGAGAACAGATGCGCCTTGTTCGTGGCGGGATCGAAGGAGGCGAGCAGCAGCGAATCGGAGCGAGGCACCTCCTCCGCCTTCAGCCCCCGCGAGTCGCCCCCCAGCAGCAATATATTGACGCGCTCCGACCCTTCCCATTTCGGAGGCTCGACCTCCTTCGGTTCGGGGAGCTTGTTCACGACAGGCGCGAAACGGGATTGCTCCGGCGGCTTCTGGAGGCTGTTCAGACTATTGTACATCGCCCAGATGTAGTAACCGACGCTGCCAATGAGCAGTACGAGCAATACAACGAGTGCGTGCTTCCAATACTTTTTGATCATCGATAGGTCCTTTCCGCATCCGGCGGAGCAGTAAAATGATGGAGTCGTCTCCGGTGCATTCATTCAAGTCGATATACATGCTATATTTAAAGGTATGGATGTTATCCCCGCATCTTGTCTATTCATTATAAAATCTTTACGTTCCCAAAATCAATTCGGACCCCCGGGGTCATCCGGGGAGACTCGAGCATATAGGCATGGTTCGCTCCGTGGCGGACAAACAACCGGACAACCGATCGGAAAGGGTGAGGCTGACAACGATGAATGCGATTGAAGTACGGGATCTGCGCAAGACGTTCCGCGTGCAGAAAAATCGGGAAGGATTGAGCGGCGCCTTACTCGACTTGTTCAAGCGCGAATACAATGAAGTCATGGCCGTGAAGGACATTTCCTTCACGATACCGCAGGGGGAAATATGCGGGTATATCGGCGAGAACGGCGCCGGCAAATCGACCACCATCAAAATGCTGACCGGCATCCTCGTGCCGACGGCGGGCGACATTCGGGTGAACGGCTTCATCCCGCACGCGGAGCGGGAGCGGTTCGTCCAGGGCATCGGCGTCGTGTTCGGGCAGCGGAGCCAGCTCTGGTGGGATATCGGCGTTATCGAATCGTTCCGCCTGCTGCGAAAGGTGTACCGGGTGCCGGAGGCGGATTTCAAGCGGCGGCTGGACGAGCTGGTCGAGCGGCTCCAGCTTCAGGATCTGCTGAACCGGCCGGTAAGGAAGCTGAGCCTGGGGCAGCGCATGCGCTGCGAGCTGGTGGCGTCCCTGCTGCATCAGCCGTCGGTCCTGTTCCTGGATGAGCCGACCATCGGACTCGACATCGTCGTGAAGACGGAGATTCGCGACTTCCTCCTGACGCTGAACCGCGAGCATGGCACGACGATTCTGCTGACGACGCATGATCTGCAGGACATCGAAGCGCTCTGCACCCGCGTCATAATGCTGGATGACGGGCGCATTATCTATGACGGAAGCCTGGATCTGCTCAAGTCCACCTGGGGCCAAGGAAGAGAGGTCCGCTTCCAGTTCGCCAAGCCGATGCGCGCGGGCGATGCCGAGGCGCTTACCTCCGGGCTCGAAGGAAGCTGGACGGTGCACTCGCCATACGAAGCGAGCATTCATGTGCCGCTGGAGACGAATATTTCCGATGTCATCGGGCGCGTCGTCGGGGGAGCTTCCATCTCCGACCTGAAGATTATAGAGACGAATACGGATGACATCGTCCGCGAAATCTACAAGACCGGCAGCGCGGAGCTGCCGGAGGACGCAAGCGGTGCGGCCCAAGAGGGGAGCGGCACGGACGGAACCGGAACCGGTGCGGATGCCGAGCGGGAGAAGGATGCGGTGCTTCATGGCTAGCGCTTATCTCGATTTAATCCGCATCCGGTTTTTAACGATGCTGGCTTACCGGGTCAATTATTATTCCGGCATTCTCATTTATACGCTCAGCATCGGCGTCTATTATTTCACGTGGCAGGCGATCTATGGGGGGCAAGGCTCCTTAGCCGGCTTCACCGCCGGGCAGATGACGACCTATATCGCGGTATCGTGGATGGCGCGCGCCTTCTATTTCAACAATATGGACCGCGAGATCGCGAACGAGATTCGGGACGGCAGCGTCGCGATTCAGTTCATCCGTCCTTATAATTATTTGATTGTCAAAATGATGCAGGCCTTCGGCGAAGGCATCTTCCGCCTGCTCTTGTTCATGACGCCGGGCATGATCATTGCCTGCCTGCTGTTTCCGGTGGAGCTGCCGGCCGATCCGAAGCGCTGGCTCGTCTTCGCCTTGATGCTCTTTTTCAGCTTCCTGATCAATTCGCAGTTGAATATTCTTACGGGCCTGACTGCCTTTTTCGTGGAAAATATTGAGGGCATGATCCGGATGAAGCGGGTCGTCGTCGATCTGTTCTCCGGCGTGATCGTGCCGATCTCGTTCTTCCCGGGGTGGCTCATTACGCTGAACGAATGGCTGCCGTTCCAGGCGATTACGTTCCTGCCGAGCTCGGTGTTCACCGGCCGCATCGAGGACGCCCAGATCCTGTCGGTGATCGGGATACAGATTGTCTGGTTCGCCGTGCTGATCGTGCCCATTCTGCTGATGTGGCGGGCCGCGCGGCAGCGCCTGTTCGTGCAAGGAGGGTAGGGGCATGTACTATTTCGGTCTCGTGGGAGAATATTTGAAAAATTACTTGAAAACCCGTCTAACGTATCGTGCGGATTTCTGGGTCGAAGTGGTGTCGGATCTGCTCTTCCAGGCGACGAACCTCATCTTCATCTTCGTCATCTTCATGCATACGCCGACGCTGGCAGGCTGGACGCGGGACGAGATGATCTTCGTCTACGGCTATTTCATGATTCCGTACGGCGTGTTTAGCTGCTTTTTCAATCTGTGGAACTTCAGCGAACGCTATATCGTCAAAGGGGAGATGGACCGCATTCTGACCCGGCCGGCCCATAATCTGTTCCAGATTCTGCTGGAAAATGTCGACCCGCCCGCGTTGATCGGTTCCTTCGTCGGGGCCGTCATGATGGGTATCTGCTGGGCCCGGCTCGGACTCGATTTCGGCCTGATCGAGCTGCTGATGCTGCTCGTCATGCTGGCCGGCTCGGTCATGGTCTACTTCGGCGTCTATGCGGCACTGACGTCGCTCTCGTTCTACACGGATGCCCCGACCGGCATCCTGCCGCTCGTCTTCAATATTCAGAGCTACGGGCGCTATCCGCTCACGATCTACAACCGCTTCCTCCAGGTGCTGCTGACCTGGGTGCTGCCGTTCGCCTTCGTCGGCATCGTCCCGGCCTCTTACTTCGTGGAGGGCAAGGGCATGCAGCAGATGGCCTTGCTGACGCCGCTGATGGGCATCGCCTTCTTCGCGCTGGGCCTGACGCTGTGGAATGTCGGCATCAAGCGGTACCGCGGGGCGGGGTCCTAGCTATCGGTAAAGATATGTTACATGGTTCGAAACAATGCCGTCGATTCTGGCTGTCATGCCGGGGTCGGCGGTTTTTATTTGAGCGGTGCCGGATATACACGAACGAGACATGAAACCAATATTGATGTATTCACGATATCCGAACGTTCAGGCACGACAACCGAAACGTTTGAGCCGGCGTGCAATGCAAAGAACAAGCATACAAAGCTTGTACCAATAAAGTACAAAAAAAGTAAAATAATTAAGCAAAAATTATTAATTGGAATATTAGGGCGGTGTTTTCAGTAATCATGTAATGGCTGGCCAGCCGCAAATGAAAGAGCATAGCTCTACACACATACAGGGGACTGAGGAGGGCGAAATGAAAAAACTTAAGGTCGTTACTCTGTTTTTATTTGCGTTCATTATGTTTTTTTCAACATTCCCAATATACTCGTTTGCGGCTACGAATTATCCAGGAACCAGGGAAGCGGTTAAGGCCGGAGATGTTATTTTTTCGCCAAAAGGCAAGTCTACTTTTTTTGTGGGGCATGTCGCTATTGTAGGCACTGACGGCTATATTTATCACGCCTATCCTAACAAAGACGGCAAGAGGCGGGATAGCGTAAATAATTATTTTAATCTATTTGATTCCGGAAATGAATTTAAAGTACTTCGTCCCAAAAAACCAAAATCGTTAAATCCGGATAAAGCGGCCGAAATGGCAGAAGCCATCTACAAGGTAATCGAAAAGTATAATGTAATGGATATCAATCTAAATAATTTCGCAGATAACTACTGTTCCAAATTGATTTGGCAAGCCTACTTTTTTACTTCCTGGACGGATATCACGAATCAAGATTTGGAGTATAATTCACAAGCATGGATATATCCTAACGACATAAGGGATTCCGCTCATTTTAACACGGCAGTGTCTTTTAAAAAGTGAATGATTCCCAGGCAACCAGGAATGAAATCCCGGTTGCCTGGGCTTGGCTTTGCAGTTGTCCCAACTGCCGGCGCATTGCTTAGTCTTGTAAAAACTTTTGCAAAAAACAGAAGAAAAATAGATATAGTTGGGGAATATATATAAGGGTAACCATATCCATAATATGATGTACGAGAGAAAGGAGCCGCCCGCTTGAAAAAAGCAGCCAAGGTGTACGGCATAATCGCTGCAATGATTGTGCTTATCCCTGTCCTGATGTTCGCCTATATTCACTATCAGCTCGCTTCCCTCGAAAAAGCAACCTATGAGCATCTGATTGGCCGGCAAGGCTATGCCGACAGCGATATTCTTCGCATCGATACGAAAGTCAAATTCCTTTCCTTATATACGGCGGAGGTGGTCTTTGCCGATGAGCCCGATATTACCTATGACTACAAAAAGAACGAAAAGGGAGATATCATCCAAGTAGGCATGTCCGATCCGGAAGGAACGGATTGGAAAAATTACAAGCATAAGCATAAAGAGGCGTCGCCATAGCAAAGCGATAGCATGGGCTGCCTGGGGAGGACGGGCACTGAGACTGCAGGGATTGGTTGTTTTTTGAAAAAAGAAGCGTTCGATGGTAAGCTAGAGGCATCATGCAACGGCAGTCTTGGCTGCCGGGAAGGAGTGCTGCAAATGACACCATCCGATCAAGTTCAGCTCGGACAAGCCGTGCCGGACTTTACGCTTCCGTCCTCGACGGGCGCCGATATATCGCTGCGCGATTATGCGGGCAAGAAGGTCGTGCTCTATTTCTATCCGAAAGATATGACGCCAGGCTGCACGCAGGAGGCCTGCGATTTCCGCGATTATCACGGCGACTTCGAGAAATACAATGCGGTCGTGCTGGGCATCAGTCCCGATAACGTGAAATCTCATGAGAAGTTCATTGATAAGCACGGCCTGCCGTTCCCGCTGCTGGCCGACACGGAGCATCAGGTGGCCGAGCTGTTCGGCGTCTGGCAGTTGAAGAAAATGTACGGCAAGGAGTATTACGGCATCGTTCGTTCGACCTTCCTGATCGACGAGGAGGGCAAGCTGGCGAAGGAATGGCGCAAGGTGAAGGTGAAAGGGCACACGGAAGAGGTGCTTGAGGTGGTGCGCGAGCTAGGTTAGGCGGGTAGCAGCTGCTCAAAGTCCGGGAGGACATCGAGCAGCTTTTTTGCATGGAATGCGCCGCCGCAGCAGGGTTTACACATGCGATACGTATAAGCTTTCCAGATCCTCCGTCGGATTGCCGGCGTAAACAATGCGCCCTTTCCGTAAAATAGCGACTTGGTGCGCGATTTTCTCTGCCAGGCCGATGATGTGAGTCGACAGCAGAATGAGAGCGCCCTTGGCGCAGTACATCTGTAGCGTATCCCGTACCGTAATGACTTGATCCGGGTCCAGACCGTTGGTAGGCTCGTCCAGGAGGAGAATATCCGGTTCGTGAAGCAGCGTTGACGCCAGCGCCACTCTTTTGGCCGTGCCCTGAGATAGGGAGCCTATCGGATAACCGCTGTACGACTGCAGCCCGAATTGCTTAAGCCAGTGCTGCATGCGCTCTTCAAGCAGATCTTTGGGGACATTGCGCAGTCGGCCGATTAATCTCATCATTTCAAGGACGGTCAAGAACGGATACTGGAAAGGAAACTCCATCATATATCCGACGCGCTGTTTGTAGCGCTGATCCTGCCAGTTCAGAACCTGGCCATTCAGCGTAATGCTTCCTTGCTGAGGCTGATTCATCCCGGCAATGAGATGCAGCAGCGTCGTCTTGCCCGCACCGTTAGGGCCGAGCAGTACCGTGATTTCTCCCGAATGCAGGGTCCAATCCATCTCTTGAAGGATGGGGGTGGAACCGTAGGCATAGCCGATGTGATGCAATTGCAGCGATAGAGGCTCTGTCTTGCCCATCGCTTGAATCCCTCCTTAACCATTTGCAGGAATTTTGTCAGGAATGGTGCGGTATAACCGGATAAATCCAATCTGAATGATTGCGGTGAATAAAATAAAGAGAACAAAATGCAAGTGATGCAAATACAGGAGCAGAACCATGCCCGGCGTAATCAATAGCTGCCCAACCAAAGTGATGCGGCCGCTAGCCGTAAAGCGGTATCCTGCCAACAATCCAAAAGAGGCAAGCGTAGAAGCAAGAAAGGCGCTCTTGAGGAACAGCAGCGCCGAATCTGCCCAGGGACGCTCCATTCCAACTTGCCATCCAAGATAATGAACAGCGGCGATGCTTGTGCCCAGCGCCCAATAACAAAGCCATTTCACAGACAACATCGTACGCCATGCTTCCAAGGTAACCGTATATAAGGACATCCCTCTGCCTTCATTCGCGAAGCCTCTCACCGTCCAAATCTCATTGGCCAGCCAGATAATCAGGCCTGCGCCGATCGAGATAACCATGGGGCTATCAGCGGCAGCATAGAAGCAGAACAGCTCCAGGGCGAAGACGCAGAAGAGAAAGGGAACGGCGTCTTTGAAGCGGGTCACAAAGTAAAGCTCCTTGCGGAACAGCGGATAATGGGACAGCATGCGTGTCTTGACGCCAGTCTCTCCAGGAAGCGTCGAGCCCATCACTTGCGGCCAGGCGTATTCCGCGGCCCGGAATGCGCCAATGAATTGGAGCGCTATGATGATTGCCGCGCCAAGCATCTGTGCCGCAAGAGCAAGGGGAAGCATTACACCCGCCAGGTTAACGGCCAGCCACACCACACACAGGCATTGGAAGGGAAGGCGTCCCGACCTATAGGAATAGCCGCTCACTTCCGCGTAAGAGAATCCAAGCAGCATCAGCATGAGCCAGAGCCACATGTCTGCATGTGACGGGGTCCACATGAATTGGCCGATGATGATCCACGCGAGGAGGAGCAGGCAGGGCGCTTTTTTCCAAACCGTATAGGCGGTCAAAAAGGAACTTCCCCGTCCCGATGACCATAGAAATCGTGCCTCTTCAACATGGAAGCTGGCGGCAAACAAGCTGATGCCCGTTATGAAACCGATCAGCCAGCTTCCCAGCCGGATATAGATGGAAGGGAACTGACTGGATGCCAGCATGGCGGTCAGTTGAGACGCCCCGCGGGGTAGCAAAGCCAGAATCACCAGCAGCAGCACGATATCGCGCCGTGCCATCTGTTTTACGCGAGATAGATAGACGGTCTTATATAGCTGAAAGCTTGAGATCATAACATCTGCTCCCGTTAAGAAACAGGCGAGAACACATGATTCTCATCCTGCGAAGTATATAAATCGTAATATTTTCCTTGTAAACTCATCAATTCCTGATGGCTCCCCATCTCGGTTATTTTCCCATTATCAAGTACGATGATGCGATCAGCATGCCGAACGGTACTCAACCGGTGCGCGATAATGATTTGCGAGCAGGAGATATGACGCAAGGAATCGCAAATGAGTTGCTCCGACATCAAATCCAGTGAACTCGTCGCTTCATCCAGCAACAGGATAGCGGGACGATGCAACAGAGCGCGAGCGAGAAGGATCCGTTGCCGTTGTCCTCCGGAAAAATTAAAACCGTTCTCGGATACCATCGTCTGATAGCCTAGCGGAAGCCGCATAATGTCATCATGAATCGCGGCTTGTTTTGAAGCGTATACAATCATATCCATTGCAACGTTTTTATGGTACATTTGGATGTTCTCCATAATTGTCATATTAAATAAACGCGATTCTTGCAGCACGGCGCCGATTCGTTTCCGGAGTTCTTGTTTGTTCCATGTATTGATGCTCATGCCGTCAATTTTGATGATGCCCTTCATGGTCGTCGATTTGCCGGCGCCGTTCGGGCCGATATAGCTGACGAACTCGCCGCTCTCAATATGGAAGCTGATGCCGCGAACGGCTTCCTTCACGACATAGTCGCGCGAGAGAAGCGTCCGCAAGGCTTTGAAGCGCCCTTCCTTTGGAGCGGAACGGCGGAATTGTTTGTGCAAATCAGTCACGGTAATCACGCTTGAACCCCCTTATCATCCTTCTACGCTTGACTTCGTAACGCTAACTTCCCGTGCTCTGATATCGGGCCAGCCCGATTCTCCATACCCGCAAGGCAAGAACGAACAGGCCGGCGGCGATAAGCACCGACAGTCCGATCAGCCAGATGCCATAGCTGTTCCGCAAAATATACAAGGACGGGACATAGTTGGCGAAGCCGACAGGAATGATGCTGAGCAGCAGCCCCTGGAGCCAGGACGGATAAATGCTCATCGGGTATTGCGCCGCGGTGCGGGCGGCATCCTCGGTAATGTTTTGCAGCTCCTCGATGCGCGTAATCCAGAACCCGACGGACGCCGTCAGCAGGCCGATGGCGAAGAGCAGCACCGCGCCTGACAGGATGACGATCAGCGTAAGCGGCACCGCCGTCCATCCAATCTGCCCCTGCTGCATCAGCGTTCCGATGCATATCGCGAGGATGGCCGTCCCTTGAACCACTTCGCCCAAGCGGATCGAGAAGTTCTGGGACATCAGCGCCAGCAGAATCGGGATCGGACGGAGCAGCAAGCCGTCGAGCGTGCCGGTGACTAAATATTTCTCCAGGTGGTGCACGTCGGAGGCGAACATTCGGTAGATGGCTTTGGACAAGGAGAGGACGGCATACAAATAGCCGGCTTCCGCCAAGGTCCAGCCTTTGATATGGCCGAATCGGAGCAGAATGACCGCGAGCATAAGAAATTCGACTACACTAATGATGGCAGCCATAAGCGATGAGAACCAAAAATTGAACTTGTACTGCATCCGGCTGCGGATGCTTGCGCGCACGAGCAGCGCGTACATGCGAATCCATGTCATCCGCCTTGCACCTCCACCTTCCGTCTCATGATCCCGGTAACGGCGAGATATAGAGCGGTAAATAGAGCGCACCAGATGACGGAGCCTGTCAACGCGGCGGGCGCTTCCATTCCGAGGTAGATTCGCGTCGGCACATAGTGCAGGAACGGATAGAACGACGCTTCGCTGATGGCGGCGAGCCAAGAAGGCAGCCATTCAATCGGGATGAGGAAGCCGGACAGCAGCATGCTGAAGGCATAGTTCACCCAATAGAGCCAACGGGATTCGGTCGTCCAGAGCGCCAGAGCTCCGATCAGGTAGTTCAGGCAAATGGAAATGTACGCGGCAAGCGTCAAAGCAACAGCGGTCCACATGTACGTAGGGCTTGCTGAACATATTGCCTTTTAGGCCCACAGAGGCTGACGGCACAGATTCAGCAGCAGTCTGAAAATCGGCAAAAAGAGAACGCGCAGCTTGCGTTCGAGATTCATAACAAGCAGTTGCAGGGCAATGACCGTTTCGCTTGTCTCTCGAAGGCGTGCTCGAATACGCCCCAGTCCGTAGGAGCGTTTGCCTTCTCCGAATTTTCCTTCGATTGCGTTACGCATTGAAGCATCCTGTCTGGCCTGGTTCCGATCGGGTTCCGCTTCTTTCTTCGGACGCCCTAAGTTTGGACCACTCAAACGGATGCCGTGCTCCTTACAATAGCGAAGGTTCTCCCGATTTCGGTAGATTTGGTCGGCTAGAATGGCTTCCGGATAACACCCATATCGCTGGACGAACGACTCCACGGAAGCTTTCAGTGTCATGCTTTCGTTGAAGTTATCCCAGGACAGCTTCTCCATTCGAGCGTAACCGTCCACCAGACTGATCGCCAGCTTTGCTCCAAACTCGACGGGAGCATTCACTTTCCCGCGGACAATCGGCCGTACATGCGGTTGGGAAAGACTGACGATTCGATCTTCCACCGAGTGTGTCCGTTTGTCGTACATCTCTTGCTGTTGACGATACAGCTCGGAAATGACGAGCAATTGCCGATACTGCTGCGAACCCAGTTGATTCAAGCTGCTTTTCGCTGCCAGCATTTCGATGATGCGAAGATTACGCGAAACATAACGAAGCTGTTTGCCAACCGCTTTCCGGATGGCTTTGGCACCCGTTCGCCGTTTCTTGGCGATCTCGAGGTAGCGTTTGCGGGCGGTTTGACGATACGTTCTCGGTTTCTTGGCCTTCCCGACGAAAGGCTCGTGCAGAACATCGATGATCGCTTCGAGTTTTTCCCGCGCCTCGTTCAATAATTTCAAATCGGTCGGATACGAGATGTCGGCCGGTGCGCAGGTCGCGTCGAGCATCAAGGTGCCTTTGTTGCATGGTTTCTCTTTGCTTTTGCCGTCTTCATTAACGGATGTTCCATCAGAGCCATGGCCGCTGCCTGGAGGATCTTGAGGATCGCTCTTGTTTTGTTCCTGCTTCTTTCGCTCTGCGTCCTCTTCCAAAATCCAATCGTTGATTCGTTCAATGACATCCGCACCCAATCGCTTGCGGAAATGGGTCAACAGCGAGTGATGGAACGGAGGCTTATCTTGGAACGCCGGCAGCCCAAGGAAGTACTGGTAGTACGGATTTTCGGCGATCTGCTGGACCGTCTCTCGATCATCGAGCTGCATACGTTCCTGAATGTACAGCGCTCCCAAAGCCATACGAACAGACAAAGGGATCTGACCGCGCATTGATTTCTTGAACGACTTCGCGTAGAGTTCTTCTGCCCGCCACCACGGGATGATAGCGGCCAGTTGAACCCAACGGTTCTCCTTATTTAATTTACCGCCAAACGGCAAGTAGAAATCTTCGAACAACTGAAGCTGGCTTTCGGTTCTACGATACATGTCGGCTCACTCCACGTGCACGATTTTTTGCAAGAAATTCGCATTCTCCTTGCATTTTATTTCGAGTTAGAGTCCAGAAATCCTTGAAAAACCATTGAAAAATGATTGTTCAGCAAGCCCTACGTAGTCACGGATGAGGGGACGTGAAGCGGTAATACGAAGAAATAAAGCGCGTAAATCGGAAGAAACTTGTACACGAACTGATAAGCGATCTGCCCCCATTCTTTGCTCATCAGATGATAGAACAGATGAACAGGCCTGACGAGATCGAGGGCAATCTGCCCGGTTCGCACGGACTGATCCATGCCGAGTCCGTTGTTGAGAAAAGCGGCGACCCACAAGCTCGCCTGATTGAACGCGACATAGCTGAAGATGCCGTTCAATCCATATTCGCCCAGCGATCGGCCTTCTGCAATCCCTGTCCATATCGACACATAGATGAGACCGAACAGAGCGCTGGCGATGTTGTGCACAAGATGCGCACTCCGGTACTGCAAATTGCTGAGGTACATTTTACGTGCTAGCGTCCAAAAAAGCATTCAACACCTCCGGCATCTTCATGATTAGCGGCGTGCCTACACTACGATGGGAGCGAAATGCGTTTTGAGAGAGCGAGGAATATCGTACCAGAAGCTGGGGAAGGATGGCAAGCGTTTTTTCTGTTCCTTGCCTAGATTGTGCGAAGGAATTCAATCGTCTTGTCGATATATGCGAGTCTGATTGGGGAAAATAAGCACCGCGCGCTTTGGAATTGACACGATCGGGCGAAAAGAATATACTAAAATCATAAAGTTAATAGTTTTAACTATTCAATTTTTGAAGTAGATAAACGGAGGGAGGCGGATCGTTGGAAACGACCAGGGAAGAGCTGTCCAAGCTGCTGTCCGTCATGATGCACAAGTTCATCATCGCGTACAACCGAATCCTGGACAGCGATGTATCGGGGGCGCAGATCATGATGATGGAGATTTTGCAGCGCGAAGGCCCGAAGCGAAGCTCGGAACTGGCGGAAGCGCTTCAGGTCACCTTGCCGGCGATTACGAATCTGGCGAACAAGCTGGTCGCCAAGTCTTGTATTGAGCGCCGCATTCCCGAACATGATCGCCGCGTCATTCTGCTCGAACTGACTCCCGAAGGGGAGGAGCTGCTGGACGCGGTGAATGCGAAATATGGCCGGCTGACCGAATCGCTCTGGAAGGACTTCAGCGAAGCGGAACTGGCCAATCTGCATGCTTATTATGCCAGGATGGTCGCGAATCTCGATTTGCAAGAAGGAACCGTCAAGTAAGTCGCACCTCACTTCACATAAGGAGACGATCAACATGAATCAAGATACCAAAACAGCCGTAATCACCGGTGCCGGCAGCGGAATGGGTCGGGCGTCCAGCTTGAAGCTGGCGGAGATGGGCATGAACGTCGTGCTTGTGGATTACAATCTGGACGGGGCGGAAGAAACCCTCTCCCTCATTCGCGAGCAAGGCGGGGACGGCATTGCCGTGCAAGCGGACGTGAGCAAAGCCGACCAGGTAGAAGCCTACGTGAAGCAAGCGATGGACCAATACGGCCGCATCGACGTATTCTTCAATAACGCAGGCGTCATTCAGAAGCCGTTCCTGTTCGCGGACATTTCCGAGGAAGAATTCGACCGCGTCGTGGCAGTCAACTTCAAGGGCGTCTTCCTCGGCATGAAATATGTCCTGAAAGTGATGTCGGAGCAGGGCTTCGGCACGATAATCAACACGGCGTCGACCGAAGGCTTGAAGCCGGAGCACAGCGTGGCGGCCTATTCGGCGACGAAGCATGCCGTCGTCAGCTTGACCAAATCGGCTGCGCTGGAATATGCCCAAAAAGGTATCCGCATCAACGCCATCTGCCCAGGCGGCGTCAACACGAACCTTGTGGCAGGCTTCCAGGAGACGATCAAGACGACCGGCAACGTACCGGAAATCGCCTTCCCTCGCATCGGCCGCATGGCCGACCCGGCCGAGATCGCCAACGTGGTGGCATTCCTCGCATCCGAGGGAGCGAGCTACATGACCGGCTCCATCGTAGCCATCGATGGCGGCCTCACCCTGTAAGCCATATGGATGAGCATCCCGTCCTCGCCTGATGCAGGCGGGGACTTTTTTGGATTCGGGCAGCAAAAATAAAGACTCGCCATCCGGAAGAAAATATTGTATAATATAAGCAATTCAGGATTTGGTTTGAATACATAGGACATGATGGGAAGAACCCGATGCTAATTCTATTGGCTGAGGGTTTTTTATGTTTTTTAGGGCTGATCGGGAATAGCGTTGAAACACTAAATTTATCGTGGGAGTGATCATTCATGAAGGCAATGAAAAGAGTAATCCTGTTTTTTATCGTTGGTTGTTTGGCCCTTCCTGCATTGCTCGGTATTATGCCCACAGTGGTCAAGGGACAGGCCAAGGGAATGAGCTTCAAGGATGTATCGGCAACGCACTGGGCCAAGGACTCCATTTATGCCGCCGTAAATGCAGGATATTTCAAGGGCTATAGCAATGGAACATTTAAACCGGACGCGACCATTACAAGGGCGGAATTCGCTTCCTTGCTGTCGCGGGTATCGAAAGCGGAACCTTCTGCAGAAATAGAAAATGTCTTTAGCGATTTGAACAACCATTGGAGCAAAAAGGAAGTCGGGCGGGCGGTCGCTTTGGGATTCATCGATCCGAAGAACTACCCCAACGGCTTTCAACCCAACACGGCGTTAACCCGCGAAGAGATGGCCGTCTGGTTAAGCTCTGGCTTGGCCGCCATGGATGAAGACTACAAGCAGGCGCTGTTCGATACGAAGGAGACGCTGATCCCGGTCAAAGAATACTTCAAACCAGGCATTCCAGCGTCCAAAGCCGGACATATTGCGCTAGCGATGGGCACTAAACTGATGAACGGCTACCCGGACGGTTCCTTCGGCATGAAAAACACCACGACCCGTGCGGAGACATCGGCCATTTTGTTGCGGTTTGTGAAGGTAGCAAACAAGAAGGCAGATTCCTTCCCTGGTCTGAATGAGCTGCGGGCAGTGGGAACGGAGAAGAATAATTTGGAGATTGTGACGCCGTTTGAAGCTACTGGTATGGCAAGTACAGTAGGAAAGACGAGAACGTTTAAAAATAATGCTGGTAAATTAGTTTTTCATCGTATGATTGCCGTTAATGTAGATAATTGGAACGAAAAGAGTTTCTATGGTGACCTGTTTTTGGATGACTCCCACAAAGATTTTTTTAAAAAGAACAAGGGGTATTTTCCAATATTTGTAGAGATTACGATTTATCCAAAAACAAAGGGATTTGGCGTGGACCATTTTCGGGGTGGTATAACAAATTTAATAGGGGGGGCTTCTACACATAACGATCTATACAAAAAGTATGGGTATGAAACTCTTCCTGTCACAAAAGACCAAGAATTCTTTGCCAAGCACTCTTCAGGTGTCAAACTATGGGTCGTTAGATACCATAATAAGGAAGATGATGATCTCGGTAGTGCTAAATTTGATGATGGTTCATTATTGATGGTGTCGAAATAGAGGAGATAACATGAAAAAAGCATTTACAGTCATTTTAATCCTGTCATTGATGTTAATTTCCTTTAACAATTATAGTCCTAACCTTGTCTCAGCTTCGGATGATTCTCCGGAAGAAGAAAAGTATATACCTTGGCAAAAAGGGTATCCAGAAGAAGGAATAAAAGTAATCCCAGAAGGTTTAGCTCCTAAGACTCAAAAGATTAAAGTAACTGTAACGGGTAAAGACTACCCCAATCCAAAAACAGTCTGGACCGAAGGGGATAGGGGTCAATGGGTTGCAGTTACCAAAGAATTTGGAACTGTCGAAACGGTGACGGCTATCGGTACCGATGGAAACAAGTATCCCCGGGATGCTGCAGTGAAAGACAGAATAAATATGTATAACTATGCTCCAGAGAGTCTAAAAGATACAAAAAAGCATGCGTTCAAAAAAGAGCATGTTAAGGAACTCGGGTTAACTAATCTGAAATATACGCCCGCATTATCTTATAGCCCGGTCGGTAACCCACTATTCACCAAGGGAAAACTCTATGCTGAGCTTAATACAATTACCGGTCATAGCCATATAGTCTCATATTATCGCCAATACGAAATAGGGCATCAAGGTCAACCTAAATATCAGGCCCATTACTATGTCGATCTTAAAGCAGTTTTCGAAGGCTATGTCACAGAAACAAAAGAACTGCGAGTCTCGTCTGATGCAAATATGAAAATCGGAGAATCGAAGAACTTAAAGGCAGAAGTCAGAACCCAGGAATATGACATGACGGGTTTTACGAATTGGCTGGATATCACCCGTCGGACGGAACAACTGGAATGGAGTTCGGATCGATCTTCTGTGGCGACGGTAGGGCCTGACGGAAAAGTAACGGCTGTCGGAAAAGGGACTGCCAAAATAACAGCCAAATGGAAGAGTTACCCCTATTATATTTATGATTATGTGACGGTTACCGTTGGCGATATTCCTGGTAAGCCGGATCCGACGAATCCCCCAGATCCTGCAGGATCCTGCACCGCTCCAGTGCCTGGAACGAAAATCTCAAATCAGGTAATGGAGCCAGAGGCGAGTGCCGTGATCAAGGCAGATAATCGGGGAAGTGAGCAGTTCGATGTGCTTATGGGCATCCCTACATCGGAATACCTTTACGCTAATGCTTTTGCCTATAATTACTTGTTCAAGAGTTCGTATGTGCAGATGACTGGCAAATGTACATTTGAAGTTCCTGTAGAAAAGACGTTTATTAAGAAATGGAAAGAGCCACGGACAGACGATGAGGGGAAGCCCACGCAAGAAGACATGGAGGAAGAGGAGACCGTCAGTGATGTCGTGACCGTTGAGCGTCCGTATTCATTTTGGGTAATTGATAAGCTGGAAGTTTACAAGATCCAAGAAGCCAAGCTGCAAAATACAGCATTGCCAGGTGGAGAGGTCACCTTACAGCCCCAAAATTATACGCCGCCGGATTATCGTTTCAAGCATCAGGGCGGAATCGTGAAGGAACCGGAAGCACAGAGTATCGTTCTTCCCTCGCAAACCGTTGGCAAAGACATCCCCAGCTACTCAGGCGAATTCAAAGCCGCTGCCGAGAAGGCGATCGGTAAAGTTCGTGTCCAAAATGATTCGCTTTCATTTCAGGGAAAGACGATTATGTCAGGGCAAGCGGTAGATGAGAACGGCTCCTCTCCTGGAACCATTCCGTCTCCAACCACGATAAGCGAAAACATCTTATATAAAAATCGTCTCTTAATACATAGCGATAAAGTGAACGCAAAAAATGTGCCGAGCAGCGGTACGGTTTATTATAAGCTGCTTCCGGAACAGATTAATGGCGGCACGGATCAGGAATTCCCGATTCCGGGCATTAATCCGGTCACCATACATACCCCGGTTGTGACATATGCTTCCGTGTCGGATGATCGGACGCATAACCAGAAGACGAAGCCGAACCCGAACCGGGCAGCGCTCATTCTGGAGCGGCCGTTCACAGTGCGCCTGCCGACGAGCGGGCAGCATGTCTCCTACCCTGGATATGGCAATCGTGATTATGCGAAATATGTCCGCACGAAGCAGGTGTGGTTCCCGTTCGATGTGTACTCTGGGGACCGAAGCCGCTTTATTCCAAAGCGGACCTGGATCGACATTCCGGTGAGTCAACTGGATACGACGTTCTTCCTGCCGGTGTGGGTCGATGAAGGGAATTATTCTGTCCTGTTCCGGACCATCGCCGAGAACGCACCGGTGGAGCTCGATACGCAGCCGAACGCCAATACCCAGTTGAGGAATCATGTCTCCACCGACGTGGTCGAGGTGGAAGTCATTGGCCGGCTTTATGATTTCCGGGTGACCGACATCGCCGATTATAACTGGGAGAAGGTGTTCCGCAAGCGGGTCGGCAGCCATGAGCCAACCGGCGCCTCCTACTGGGTCGGGGCGAATGGCATCGACGGGGAGCCGCGCGGGAACCGGGCGCCGTATACGCTGCCGATTCGGCCCGGCAGTCATCCGCTGCAGGGCTACCGCAATGTGGTGGTGAAGACAGGATATCATTTCAAATTCGATCTGAAAACAAAGGGCAATATGTGTGCGACTTGTTTTGCTATAACTGAATAACTTCAGGAAAAGCAAGGACTTTATAAAGAAAAGTCTAACTTTCTATCCGAGAACAGGAATGAGGAATCCATGTTTTCCAAAACTGTTCCGTTGAGACTCCTACATGCGTCTTGTTCGGCAGGGCATGAGGTATGAAGCTAGGTGAAGTCGGCAGAAGGAAGCTGGAGCCACCAATCAAGGAAGGTATGCTTACTGATATGCCGGACGGCTGAAAAATTGCCTATGGTGAGAATGTTCAAAGGGGAACTGACGAAACTCCGAATGTAAGAATCTAAATGCCTACCTCATGGAAACATGTTGACCAATGAATGTTGGGGCAAGTGGCGTAAAGTACAATTACATGTTAGGAAATACGCTATACCGAACAATGGCGGTATCAAGCTTGCAGGTTCAAAGGAGTCACCTAAGGGCAGTATGCATAGCTAGGATAGAAGGAACAAGGAAAGCAAGGGACGTTGCAACAATGGACTGCCGTCCAAGACGGTTGCTATAAGGTTACACCGAAATGCATTTACCCTTGTGAGAGTAGGGGCACGACCAATGAAACTTCCGTAATAGAAGTGGAGGAACAGCCCTGAGTCTTGTTACTTGACAACAACTTTCCAAAAGTGAACTGTATCGGTCGGGTATGAATGTGGGGACAATCTCTGCAAGGGGGTTGCCACAATACAGGCTCTGCGTTATTGGGATTACTATAATCTAACAGATACCTTTACAGACTTACACGAGCAGGCCAAGCAAGGAAAAACATTCAAACGTCTCTATGAACTAATCACATCAAGAGAAAATATCCTTCTTGCTTACCGTACAATCAAGTCAAATAAGGGATCTAAAACAGCAGGAACAGATGGCAAAACAATCGAGAATCTTAAAACAATGACAGACAGCGATCTTGTGAACCTTGTTAAAACAAAACTTAAGAATTACCAACCTAAAAAGGTTAGACGGGTCTTTATTCCAAAACCTAATGGGAGAAAGAGACCACTGGGAATTCCATGCATTCTAGATCGGCTAATACAGCAGTGCTTTAAGCAAGTACTTGAACCAATCGCCGAGGCGCACTTTTATAAACATAGTTATGGGTTCAGACCATTGCGCTCCACCCATAATGCATTGGCTAGAGTTCAATTTTTGATTAATAACGGGGGACTTCACTTTATCGTAGACATCGATATCAAAGGATTCTTCGATAACATTAATCATTCAACCTTGCTAAAGCAGATATGGAATCTTGGAATACACGATCGTAAGGTTTTACGGATTATCAGTCGAATGCTAAAAGCTGTAATAGAAGGTGAAGGTACTCCTGTAAAAGGAACCCCACAAGGAGGAATTTTATCCCCTTTACTTTCTAACATTGCACTGCACGATCTTGATACAATGGGAGAATTTCCAAACAAAACATGCATATACGAAGAGGAATAAATATAATGCTCTTAAGAAGTCAAAGCTTAAAGAAGGATTCATTGTCAGATACGCCGATGACTTCAAAATCCTCTGTCGTGATTGGAAAACGGCCCAAAAATGGTTCCATGCCGTAAAACTTTATTTGAAAGATCGCCTTAAGTTGGACATTTCCCCTGAGAAATCAAAAATTCTGAATTTGAGGAAACAGAAATCTGAATTTCTCGGCTTTACAATTAAAGCTACAATGAAGGGGAAAAAGGCAGTTGCACATACCGGTGTGATTGAGAAGAAAAAACAACAGATTAAGATACAATATAAGAAACTTATTCAACATATTCAACAATCACCCTCAGCCGGTAATGTGCACAAATTCAATAGTTTTGTTCTCGGGATTCACAATTACTTTAGGAAAGCAACGCATGTGTTCATTGAGTTCTCACGACTTGCCTATGACCTGAAAAAGTTCACTTATAATCGTTTGAAACGGGCTGGTAAATACGAACATCCTGATAATCCACCTCCGACATATAGGAAGTTTTACTCAACCAGTTATCGCACGTTCAAGGTGGATGGAGTCTACTTATACCCGATAGTAGATGTAACTACCTCTAACAATCTGAACTTCAGTCAAGAGATAACTCCATTTACTGTCGAGGGGCGGAAGAGGATTACTAGAAAACTGGTTGGATTTGTACAATCAGAAATCATTATATTAATGAAATCAGACAATCCTCAACGCAGTGCAGAATACTTGGATAATCGGATTAGTAGGTACAGTATGGTCATGGGAAAATGCGAAATCACAGGTATATTCCTTTATGCAGACGATGTGCACTGTCATCATTATCTTCCAACTTACCTTGGTGGAGATGACAGCTACAATAACCTGAGGATCCTTCATCAAGATGTCCATACACTTATTCATGCCACAAACCAGGAAACGATTATGAAACTCATAAACATGCTTGGCCTAACAGGCAGCATGATTAAAAGGGTAAACCAATACCGCAAAATGAGTAACTTGGGCACTGTTGTTTAATTCAAGTAGCAAGATGGAACGCCGTGTGCGGTGAAAGTCGCATGCACGGTGTGGAGGTGGGGAAAAGGTGGCGAGCTATTCAAAGCCTTACCTATACCTATTCGGTCCGAAGGACAGTATTCGCGTTACGCCAACCTTCTACTACGCGAGCAAGGATGGCAAGACCCGCTTTCCGGTTGATTTGTATTACCACAGCAATGACCGCTACTTCATCCGCGTCGGATCGCAGGAGGATGAGGTTGGGCGTTATGTCATCCTGAATGAGCGGCTGCGCAATGTGCCGACGGAGCAACTGATCGATTCGGCAAACTACAAGTATGATCATGAGCGACAAGGAGCGTCTTTGAGCCGCCAAGCCTATATCGAGCAGTACATTGAAAAATGGACGAAGCGGAAGACGCCGGTCGGCGGCTACGGCGGGCTGCTGCTGCCGGAAGCCGTGCGCACGTTCATCGGGCCGAAGTCGAATCTTCCGGATTCGGTCGACGCCCAGCAGGCGAACGCATCGATCCAGCAGTGGTACGGCGAGTACAGTTTGCCGGCCGCAGTCTATATCGTCAAGGCGGGGACGGATATTGCCGAGTATGGCCGCACGCATGGAGGATTGCATGAGAAGTCGCCAATCTTTCTGCGGGATGGCTACCTGATCGTGAACTTCAATATTGAGTCGATACGGGAGGGGCGCGCCGCAGCGCCGCATTTGCAATATATTCAGGCCCCGCTGATGAACCAGTGGCGGTTGGAAGGATTTGAGAGGAATATCCGGGATTCGTTCAGTCACGCCTTTGCATTGCAGGACGGGGATGTGTTGTTCTACCACGCGAACCTGTCGAGCCGGGATGATTTCGGAGCGATGGTGCCGCATTAACCTATTTAGAATTGGATTGTAATACCTTGGGGTGGAAGCGTTGCTTCCGCCTCTTTTTTTATTGCGCTGGGGATAGGATTCGGGATGAGAGGCGCCGTCTCGAACTGGCCGCTCGAAACCGTAACATGTGGGTCTCTTCCTCTTATGATCGATATCCCCGTCGTTTCAGGAGGAACAAGTATCCTACCGGCTTATTTTGAATACCCCCTTGGTTCAGAAATGCCGATTATCCCGGTAGCCAAGAGATGATGTGGGAATAATTTGAGATTTTTTGCTCCTGACTGGGTGGGATATTCATGAAAAGAAAGCGTAAGGGAGAGGGCGAAAGCGGGAATGATGTAACGCAAGACGATAGCGGAAACTGACTAGCTGCAGAAAGTGCTCAGCGAAGAAAGTGTTCAGCTTTGATGCCAAGTGAACAGCAAGTATGGAAAATATCAAGCCTGACTGATTGGGAGAGTGATGAAAAAGACAGCGAAGCATAAAAGCTAAGCAACGGCCACCCTGAGTGAAAGGGAGAGTGATCAAAAGGCTCTGAACACGAAGGAACTGGAAATAGAGATTGCATTTTCTTATGCATAGATATACGAGATATATAGTGATTCTATGTATTAGGTTATTCACTGCATTAAGTTTGCGAAGGAGGAAGCGATGAACCCGAAGGTAAGCAAGGAACTGTTGAAGGGCAGCACCGCGTTGCTTGTATTGTCGATGCTGGAGAAGGAAGAGTTGTGCGGTTACGAGCTGACAAAGCGGCTCGAGACGGCCTCCTCCGGCTTGTTCACCTTGAAGGAAGGCATGCTTTATCCGATTCTTCACGGGCTGGAGAGCGGCGGGCAGGTGGAGGCCTACTGGAGCGAGGCGGCGGTCCGGGCGCGCAAATATTACCGCATTACTGATGCCGGTCGCAGCCTGCTGCAAGAGAAGACGGAAGAATGGCGCCTGTTCAGCGGGACGATGAACAGGGTGTTGGGGGAGGTGTAGGGGAATGCCAGATACAGAGCGAGACATCCGTGCGGCATCCCGTGCGGCATGCCGGAGGCAGCCGAGCGGTTCGTGCAAGATGTATTGGGACGAATCAAAGCGAAGGAGATGAAGCCGGAGATCGAGGCGGAGCTGAGGGAGCATCTTCTGTCTCGAATGGAAGAGCATACGGACCGTGGAGTCGATGCGGACGAAGCCGCGCGTGAAGCGGTTCGGCAAATGGGAGCGTCCTCCATCGTGGCCGAGCATATGAACCGGATTCATCGCCCGCATATCCCTTGGCTCATGTGGATTAGCTTGGCGATATGGATCGGGGTAAGTCTATTCGGCCTGTTCCTTCTGCAGAGTGAAGCGGGCGTACAGAATTCGGTTGGACTAGGCGCCCGATCTGTCATCTTTGCCCTGCTCGGCATACTCTGCTTCGTGGCCGGGATGCTCATCGACTACCGCCGGCTTCGCCGCCTCGCTCCTTGGATGTATGGGGGGATGGTAATCATGCTGGTTGGGACGGGGGCAGGTATGGGGGTTACCGTTAATGGGATGCTAAGCGTTCGGCGGCCTCGCCCCAAAAGATATGTTAAGCTGATGCTGTATGCGTTCACAGCGTTGCCTGTGCTGCTGTATGTGATGGACGGCCGCTTCCCGCAGTTGATCATCTATAGTCTTGGCATGATGTTAGTGCTCAGGCAGCTCCGCTGCCGCCCGGCTGTATGGTGGAGGCTGGCCGCATGTGCCGCGGGAGGAGGAGCAGTGCTGTGGTTGACATCGGATTATGCCCGTTCTTATTCGGCCGACGCTTGCAGGAATGGATTGAATTTTTTGGAGGTGCTGGGTCCTGATTCTGATAGCCGCTTTGTCATGCGGGAGATTCACAGAGCGGTTCAGCACATCATAATTTGCTATTACGGCTCTTCCGTTCGACGGGAGGGCTCTTTTTATGGAGAACTTCTTATTTTTCCAAGGAAAACGTTGTAAACAAAGCCGGGGCGGCGTATGATGATAGACGCGGCAGGAGGTGTCATCTTTTCTCGCAAGGCTCATATAATCTATCAGAACGATGGAGAACGCATATGCTCTCGAGCAGGCAAAAGAATGGCGGACAGGGCGGGGCATTCTGGCTGGAGGGCGTCTGGGTTCGGCGATGCTGAGGTATAGAAGGGACAGGCTGTCATATCCTGATCCGCGCTTGCATGGGGGCTTTCATGAATAGTTATGAAAAGAGGGGGAAGTTCGGATGAAAAAGGAACCACCGGGGTTGTGGCAGGAAGCGAAAGGCTGGATAGGGCGGCTGTCGACGGCCGCCTGCGCCTTGCTGATGATCGCTGCGCTGTGGGCGGCTTGGGGAACGAAGGAAGCGTCGGAGCCGATCGCTTACGCCGCATCGCCTGCTTCTCATCAGGCGGTAGCGATGGCATATAACGCGGAGGCGGCAGCCGCGCGCGTGGATGCTGGCGAGGCGGTGTCCATGCCGGTAAGCGGAGAGAAGGAAGAAGCGGTCGCCGCTCTATACGTCCAAGGCAATGACTCTGAAAACGGCAAGGCCGCCGTACAATTGGCTGCGGCTAAGAAACCGGACACCGGGAAGCCGTCGCCGGGCGTGGAAGAGAAGAAGCCGGACAAGGTCGTCTATTTGACGTTCGACGACGGCCCGAGCGTACATACGAAGGATGTGCTTGATATTTTGGCCAAGGAGCAGGTAAAGGCCACCTTCTTCGTGTTGGGGCAAAATGCGAAGCGCGACCAGGAGATGGTCAAAACGATTGCGGAAGCGGGACACGCCATCGGCAATCATAGCTATAATCATGAATATAAGGAGCTGTACGGCAGCTTCCGTGAATTTTGGCGCCAGATTCGCGAGACCGGCAAGGTGCTGGAGGACATTCTGGGCTATGAGCCCCAGCTCGTCCGGGCGCCAGGCGGAACGGCAATGAATTTCGATAAGCAGTATTTCGAGCTGATGCAGCAGGCGGGGTACTTGGTCTATGACTGGCATGTCGACAGCGGCGATTCCAAGCGGCGGGGCGTGCCGGCGAAGGAGATCGCGTCGTCGGTGAAGCAAGGGGCGCTGCTGAAGGAGACGGTCGTGCTGATGCATGACGGATCCGGGCATGGGGAGACGGTGAAGGCGCTGCCGGAGATCATCCGCTATTATAAGGACATAAGGACAAAGGCTATTCGTTCGGCGTGCTGTCGCCGGAGGTGGAGCCGGTTCAGTTTCATGTCGCTTCCACGAAGCGTTGGGCCCGGTCCCCGGTCAGCAGCGCCTGGGTTGAAGCGAACATCCAGCCGGTCAACGTAGCCGGACCTGTAGAGCCTGAACCGAAAATGGCGATGGATGTGCATACCGATCAGGGAAGCCTTCATTTGGAGCCGGATCAGTTCCTGAGCCATGAGGAGACGACCTATGTGCCGCTGCGGATGCTGGTCCAGCAGTTGGGCGGAACGGTGCGCTGGAATGCGGAGGCGAACCGGGTGGATGTCGATTGGAACGGGAAGGCCGCAGGCTTCGATCTGACTGGCGCGCAAATTGTATTTGCCGATGAGGACGAAGAGACCGTGCCGTTGAAGGCAGTAACGGAACGTTCGCTCACCTGGGTGCCGCTGCGGGATGTACTGAATGTGTTCGGCGTTAAGTTGACTGCATACGAAGTGACGCCTTTGCAGGAGGACGCGTGATTCTCTTCTATTATCTTGGCAAAGCAGCCTCTCACAGGTTTACAATCTATCAAGCTGGGCGATACTGATTCATAGAACGGCCCGGGACGGTTCATCGAACGTGCATGCACGCGAGGGACTCGTTCCGGGTTTTTTGTGTCTTGTTATCGTTTTGTAGGAAAAAGGATGCTGCTAGGTTAAGAGGGAGGGAAACTACGAATGGAAATGAGTGGACATCAGGACCGCACCGTGGAGCAGGATGTATGGCTGGCGTCGTTCGCGGAGCGGGGCTGGCCGGCGTTCCTGGACCGGATGGGGCAGGTCGTCGTCGGCAAAAGGGAGGTCATCCGCCTGGCCGGCTTGGCGATGCTGTCCGGCGGGCATATTTTGATGGAGGATGTGCCGGGCGTCGGCAAGACGCTGCTGGCCCGGGCGCTCGCGCGGACGGCAGGAGGAAGCTTCCGGCGCATCCAGATGACGCCGGATATGATGCCGGCCGATATTACGGGCAGCATGGTATGGGAGCCGGCCTCGGGCGGGCTGCGGTATAGCGAGGGAGCGTTGTTCGGCAACGTCGTGCTGGCCGACGAGCTGAACCGCGCGCCGGCGCGAACTCAATCGGCGCTGCTCGAAGCGATGGAGGAAGGGACAGTGACGGTGGACGGGACGACGCGCGCCTTGCCGCAGCCCTTTTTCGTCATTGCGACGCAGAATCCGTTGGCCTTCGAAGGCACGTATCGAATTCCGGAGGCGGAGATGGACCGCTTCGCGATCCGGCTGTCGCTGGGCTATCCGGGAGTGGAGCAGGAAGCGGACATGCTCCTCCATCAGCAGGAGGAGTCGCCGCTCGCGCGCGTGAAGCCGCTCTGGACGCCGGAGGAATGGCAGTTGCTCGTCCGCCGGATCCGCGAGGTGCATCTCGATGCGGCGCTATGCAGGTACATGGCGGACATCGCGCATGCGACCCGGGCGCACCCGGCGGTGAAGCTGGGCATCAGTCCGCGGGCGACGCTGTCGCTCATGCGGGTGGCCCAGGCTCACGCCTGGACTGAGGGGCGCACCTATGCGCTTCCGGAGGACGTGAAGGCGGTGGCCCATCCGGTGCTGGCGCACCGCCTTCATCTGCAGCGCGAGGCGCTGCTTGCCGGGACGACGGAAGCGGATGTCGTCGCCGAGGTGCTGCGCACGACGCCGGTTCCGGTCTTCCCGGCGGCACAGACCGGAGGCGGCAGATCCGCGGCGAAGTCTTCCCGCCGGGACAAGCGGGGGATCCCGGCCGCCGGTGCCGCGCCGATGGTGCAGGTGACCCTGGCCGGCGATGGAGCGGCGCAGCCGTCCGCCGGGCGGTTCCGGCTCGGCGGGTGGTTCCGGTGAAGCGGACCGCATTCCCTATTGGCCGCTTCCTGCTCACCGCCGCCGGCTGCGCCGTGCTGGCGACAGCGGGCTGGGCCCGGAACAGCCCGGCGGAGCTTTTTGTGGCGGCCCTGCTGGGCGCCATGCTGCTGAACGGCGTGCGGCTGCATGTCATCGGCCGGAAGCTCGCAGGCGTCCGGCTTGTCAATGAGCTGCAACAGGCGGAGCATGGCGTGCCGGGGGCCGCTCCCGGCAGCCTCGCCTTCCGCGTGGCGTTAAGCGGCGCGAAGCGCTGGCCCGTGCGCTGGCTGACGGTGGAGGAGGCGTGGACGCGCACAGGCGGAGACGGCGGCGTCTGGATATGCCGCCGCCTGTTGTTCCTGCGCCAGGGCGAGGAGACGCGCTGCACCGTCTCCTTCGAGGGCGCGCCGCGCGGTGTGTACCGCCTGTCGCGGACCGAACTCGCCTATGGCGACCTGTTCGGCTGGTTCGGCGGCCGGGTGCGGCTGGATATCGCGCTGGCGGCGGCAGAGCCGCAGCCGGTGCTGGTCATTCCGCCGCCCCCGGTGCGCGCCGCCGCGCTGCCGCCCGCTAAGCCGGCAGCCGCGCATGAGCCCGGCCCGCCGCCGCTGGCCGGCGCCGCCGACGCGGCAGACGGAGGCGTGCCTGCCCCGTCTGCCGGAGGAATGCGCGGCGTCGAGCTGCAGGCGTACCGGCCGGGCACGCCCCTGCGCGCCATCGATTGGCGCACGTATGCCAAACGGCGTGTGCTCGCGGTCCGCGCACTGGAAGCGGACGGCTGCGCCCCGGCCGACATCGCCATGGATGATGTTCCATGGCGGTCGGAGGCTCAAGCCGGACAGCACGCGCCTATGGAGGCGGTGCTGTCCGCTGCTGCCGCGGCCGTGCGCGCCGCTGCAGAGGCCGGGCGGCCCGTTCGCCTGCTGCGGCTGAGCGACGGGGCCGTCGCCGCCGGAGCCCGGCAGGCGCTGGCCGCCTTGGCGGCGGAACGGCCCGGCCCTGCGGCGCCGGTCGGCTGGGATGCGCCGCAGCCGCCGGGCGCCGGGCCAAACGGCGCGGCGCGCTGGCACGCCGCTGAGCCCTCGCCGCCGATCCGCGCGGTGACGCTGATCAGCTACCGGGAGGATCCCGTTGTGCTCGACCGGCTGCATGACGCGGCGGAAGAGGCGCGGCTAGACGGCTGGCTGACGGCCGCGCGCTGGCCGCAAGCAAGCGCCGCGGCAGCGCCGGCTTCGCCGGGGGCCTTCCTCTGGATGGAACAGTCTGTATCCTGCGCCAGCATAGGAAGGAGGGAGAGCGATGCGCTTACGTTATATCGGCCGATCCGCCAAGCGTGACGGCCAAGTGACACTGCGCCCGTTGGTCAGCGGCAGCGAACCAACCGGAAGGCGGACCGCGGCCGAATGGGCGAAGCAGGCCGCCTTCACCGGGCTGCTGTTCGCCTTGTTCGCCGAATGGTTCTATCCGTTGAAGCGGCTCGGTCCGCATATCGATTTGCATGATATCCGTCCGTTTTTGGGGGCGATCGCCATCTTTCTCGCCGTGGGGCTGATCGTCCGGAGCCGAACCCTGTCGATCGCGCTCCGCAGCGTTACGGCGATCGCGGTAACGGCGTGGATGTTCGGAGCCGCTTCCCTGCACTATGCGGCAGCGGGTGACGGCGGTCTCCTGGGCGCTCTCCGCGAGTCGGTTGCGGCAGGCGTCTCGATGCTCGGTTCCGCGTTGGCTGCCGATGCGGAACGGTGGATGGCGGGGGAGTGGCTTCGGACGAGCGGCGAAGTCCGCACCTTGCTGTTACTCGCCGGTTGGGCGATGCTGACGGCCTCCATACAGGCGCAAATGCTGACCCGGCGGACGGTGCTGTTTTTCAGCGTGGCCACGATCTGCTATCTCTTCGGGTTTCAATGGGGCTACGGCCTCGAGGTGACCGAGGCCGTCATTCGCGCGGCAGGCTGGGGCCTGCTGCTGTCCGCCTGCCTCCATCTTGACCGTCGGCTGGCCGAGGATACCGAGCGATCGAAGACACCCGGCATCCGGCCTGTACGATGGCTGGGCCAAGCGGCGCTGGTGACGCTGCTCATCGTAGGCATCGGCTTCGGCCTGTCCCGGATGCCCGACTGGACACCGCCCGAGAGTCTGCCTTCGCTGCGCGAGTGGACGCAATCGCTGGCCGTCTCGGCGAATGAATGGGGCGCGGCCCGTTCGGCAGCGGAGAATGCGTCCTTGCGGGGCACGACGATAGGCACGACCGGATACAGTACGGATGATACGGAGCTGGGCGGCGCGCTTCGCGATGATCCCCGCATCCTGTTCACGGCGGAATCGCCGGAGCCGACGTATTGGCGGGGAGAGAGCAAATCGCGCTATACCGGCCGGGGCTGGGCCTCAGCGGACACCGCACAAGAAGAAACGGTGGATGGATCCGGGCGGCTCCAGCTTCCCGATTCTCCGGTGTCGGGATGGTCCGAGCCGTTGACGCAGACGGTTCGCTGGCAAGCCTATGTTCCGCATCTGCCGCTTGTCCTCGGCGGCCGGCCGGAACGGCTGGTGTCATGGATGCCGGACGGGGAGACGGAGGCTCCGCCCCAAGGGGGGACGACGCTGCGCTACGACCCGCCAGGCGAACGGTATGCCCCTGGCGCGAGTGCGCCAGCCGGAGCACGGCTCGCCTATCAATATGAGACTCGCGTGCTCAGGGCCGATGCGGCGATGCTGCGGGACGTGCCGAAGCTGTCGCCTGAAGAGAGGGCGCGATGGAGCGAGGAGCTTCAGCTCCCGGCTGAACTCCCGGAGCGGGTGCGGGAGCTCGGCGATCGGCTGGCCGAAGGATCGGCGGGGCCGTATGAGACCGTGCGCCGCATGCAGTCATTTCTGCTCCAGGAATACGCCTATACCAAAAGCGATACCGAAGTGCCGCCGGCGGGCAGGGACTTCGTGGATTATTTTCTGTTCGAGGCGAGACAGGGCTATTGCAATCACTTCTCGAGCGCGATGGCGGTTCTGCTGCGCACCCAGGGCATTCCGGCGCGCTGGGTGAAGGGCTTCGCGCCCGGAGAGCAGACCGGGCCTGGGCAGTATACGGTCCGGGCATCCGATGCGCATGCCTGGGTGGAGGTGTATTTCCCGACGGTCGGCTGGGTGCCGTTCGAGGCGACCCCGCCTGCGGGAATGGCCGCAGCGGCAGAGGTTCCGGCGGACGCAGTGATAGCGGCCGTACCGGGACAAGCGGCACTTGCAGCCAATGGAGCGGCTGCCTCGGATGGAGACGCCGATGCGGCGTTCGTTACGTCAGCGCAGGTGCGCGAGCTGCTGGAGCAATCGCTTCAGTCGAAGGAATCGGCGTCGGGCTGGGAACGGGTACGGCGCTGGGGGGAGACGGCGCTTCATGCCGGGAAGCAGGGGCTGAACGCCATCGGGCAGCATCTCGCTGCGGAATGGGAGGCCTTGACCCGAATCGGGACGCTTCGCAGCGATGAACAGGCGGAGGCAGGGGCGGGGATGTTGGGGCTGCTTCGATTTGTGGCCCTCCGCCTGCCGGTCCTGGCAATCGGTGCGCTGTGGCTGGCTCTGGTGACGGCGTGGTTTATGCGGAAGCATTGGCGGCGCCTGGCTCCGGAGCGCAAGCTGCGGCGTCTCCTCCGGCTGCAGCAGCGCAGCTTCCAGAATGAACGGCTGCAGGAAATGGGGCGGATCGCCTGGCAGCTCCTTGAGCGGAAATACGGGCTGCGCCCGATCGGCATGACCTGGAGCGAGTATATTTCCGAGAAGCGCGACGATCCCGAGCTGCTGCCGTCGGCGGCTGATCCGGTGCTGCAGCAGTTCATCCGCGACTGCAATGCGCTGCTGTTCGCGGGCCGGCATGCGGAGAGAGCCGTACGGCAGCGCTTCCTGGAAGGCTGCGCATTCGTGCTGCGCCAGTGTACATGAGTGAGGAGGCGCGGTTCACATAGAGATTGGCGGCAAGAGAGACGGAAGGGGCGGCGACCAGGATTCGGCCGCCCTGTTCGTCTTGGGGCGTCTTTGCGGACAGCTTGGAGTTCTGGCCGCTGCGTTCCTGCCTAACGATAGCTGGTGTTGTATGACCAGGTCCCTTTTCAACCGCCGAGACGGGCAGTATAATTTACCATATGATCCTAAGGCAGTGAACTCGAATTTAGATAGACATGGGGAGGCGGAGCATGGCTACATTAAAAGATATTGCTGAACGGGTCGGCGTCTCCATCTCCACCGTATCACGGGTGGTGAACGGGGATGACAGCCGCCGGATAAGCGACGAGACGAAGCAGAAAATATGGCAGGCTGCCAAGCAGCTGAATTACCGCGCCAAGCCTGCCCAGAAATCAGCCGCCGGGGCGAAGCGGTCGCCGAAGCATTCCGCGCCATTGACGATCGGCTGCATTTTGTCCTTGCCGGACAATAAATATAATCATCCTTATTTTTCCCCCATCATCCAGGGAATCGAAGCGAAGCTGATGGAGGAAGGGATCTCGCTGGCGTTCCTTCATACCCAGGCGGAGTTGAAGAGCGGCGCAGTGCGGGAAGCGCTAATGCACGATCGGGCGTTGAACGGCGTCATCTGCATCGAAGGGATGGAGCCGGAAATGTACCGCTGGCTCAAGGAGCGGGTGCCGGTCATTATTGGCATCGATGTGGCGGATCCGGACATTCCAATCATTTCCTATGACCGGTTGGATGCGGCTCGCATCGCCGTGCGCCACCTGCTGGAGCTCGGGCATACCGACATCGGCTTCATCGGGGGCGCGGGCCTGCTCGGGCGCATGGAGCGGGAGAAGCGGTACCGGGGCTACAAAATGGCATTGAACGAAGCGAATTGCTCCTTCCGTTCCGACTGGGTCATCGATGCCCAATGGGATGCCGACCGGAGCTATCAGGGCATGAAGCGCCTGCTGGAGCGGCAAGAGCGGCCGACGGCGATGTTCTGCGCGAGCGACATGATGGCGATTGCGGCCATGCGTGCCGCCACGGAGCTGGGGCTGTCGATTCCCCGCGATATCGCCTTCATCGGGATCGACGACATTGAATTTTCAAAATACAGCTCGCCGCCGCTCTCCTCGGTCCATATCCCGAAATACGAGATGGGCTACACGGCCGCCAAAATATTGCTGGACAGCTTGCACCAGCCATATCCTTACCCGTTCCGGATGCTGCTGCCGTTCCATCTGCAAATCCGGGAATCGAGCCGGCCGCCGGAACGAAAAGCGCCTGCGGACGGGTAGACGGGACGATGCTCTCATCTCCCGCCCAATCGCGCTTCCAATCCTGGAACCTTCAATGAAGCCATGCCTTTGTTGGAGGTTTTTTGATGCGTTCGGTAATGTTGGAGCTTTCCTTCCGCCCTGATAGGCGGCGTGTTCAAGACCGTGCCTTGCTGATTGGATGAATGGAGCGGACAGCGATCACCTCTTCAATCTCCTTAGCTTCGCTCTCCCCTTCGTTCAGAAGCGGCACTCGCAGGCAGAACAAAGGATTCGCTGGGACTTGCCCGGAACGCCCGAGGATATCGGGGTTGGGGGTTTCACTTCTCCCTTCTTTTTTGCTCCTATTGTCGTCATCCGAGCGCATTTGGAATTTTCTTTCCTGACAGGAAGGGAGAGTGTAGCAAAGAACCGGGAGAACGGTGCTGAAGGAGAAATTACCTGACCGGATGGGAGAATGAAGATAAGGCGAGATACCTGACCGGACGGGAGACTGAAGAAGAAGGAGAGTTACCTGTCCGGACGGGAGAATGGAGATAACGGCGATCTACTGACCGGACGGGAAAATGGAAAGAGGGTGGATTCCCAGACCGAGCGAGTGAATAGAGACGACAGAAAATCGCCTGACCCAATGGGATAATGCATGAAAGGAAGGAAGAAGGCAGAGGCTATCTCGTTTGAAGCTGGACCGCAGGCAACGCAACGCCACGAGGCACTCCATCACTGGAGCGCCTTCTCAATTGTTCGGAGAACGGGCAGCATGTTCCTGCTATCAAGCTATCTATTTTCATAATATCTATTTTCATAATCCATAGTTATCTGTTCGCGGACGGGTAGTGCAGCAGGGTCATGTAGCGTATGGTGCGGTCGGTGCGGTTCGTATATGTATGAACCTGGTCGGCGGTGAAGCGCATCGTCGTCTTCGGCTCCAGCACGTATTCGTCGCCGCCCAGCGAGACGTGAAGCACGCCGTCAATCACCATGATGAACTCTTCGACGCCGTCGTAGTGGGCTTCCGACACATGGGAGCAGCCCGGGTCCACCTCCACGCTGTACACCTCGAATCCCTTGTCCTGTTCAAAAGGAAAGATAGGAAACGTGCGGTATGCCCCTTCTTCCTCCACAAGCGGGGTAATATCCTCTATCTTAACGATCGACACGCTCGGCGTCGATTCTTCCATCAGGGTTGCGAAGGAGATGCGCAGGCCATTCACAATTTTCCATAATACTGAAATGGTCGGATTCGATTCCCCTCGTTCGATTTGCCCGAGCATGCCTTTGCTGACGCCGGACATGTCCGACACCTGGTCCAGGGTCAGTCCCCGCGATTTGCGGATCTCTTGCAGGTTTTTCCCGATTTTTTTGTGGATCGGTTCTTGCATGGCGGTTCTCCTCTCCCACTCTGTACCGGATATCTGAAAACAATACAAAAGACCATGTACAATATAATGCACATTTGTGTAGTATATTATACAACAGCATGAAGTATTGGTATCCGTTTTCTTTCTATTGTATGTAAAAAATAGGGGAGGAGCAATCCGTAAATGACAGCGACGATGATCGGTTTGGTCAAGGCAGAACGCAAGCCTGGAGCCGTCTTGAAGGAAGTCCCGGTTCCGGCGTACGGCCCGGATGAAGTGTTGGTTCGCGTCAAGGCGTCCTCCATCTGCGGAACGGACGTTCATATTTATAAATGGGATGATTGGGCGGCCCGCACGGTCGTCACTCCGAATGTGTTCGGCCATGAATTTGCCGGCATCGTGGAGGCTGTCGGCGACCGGGTGACGAACGTGAAGGCGGGCGATCACGTATCGGGGGAAGGCCATGTCGTCTGCGGCGTCTGCAAAGCGTGCCGCACCGGCAACGCTCATGTCTGCCCGCATACGCGCAGCTTCGGGATTACGCTGCCTGGCTGCTTCGGCGAATACGCCGTTCTGCGAGCCAGCAATGTCATCCAGAACGATCCGCAGCTTCCGTTTGAAATCGCTTGCTTGCAGGATCCGCTCGGCAATGCCGTGCAGACGGTGCTGGCCGGAGACATTGTCGGCAAGAGTGTCGCTGTCGTCGGGGTCGGCCCGATCGGGCTGATGGCGATTGCGGTCGCGAAGGCGTGCGGCAGCGGAACGATTATGGCGGTGGACATCAATCCGTACCGGCTGGAGATGGCGAAGACGATGGGGGCCGATGTCATCGTCAACAGCAAGGAAGTGAATTCGGTGCAGGCGATCCGGGAGGCGACGAACGGGGAAGGCGCGGAAGTGGTGCTGGAAATGTCCGGCCATCCCGATGCGATCCGCGACGCGTTGAAGGCGGCGGCCCAAGCCGGCCGCGTCTCGCTTCTGGGCATTCCGAGCAGGGAGGTAGCCTTCGATCTCGCGGAGGATGTCATTTTCAAAGGATTGCAGCTGGTAGGCATTACCGGGCGCCGCATGTATGATACGTGGTATCAGCTCAAAGGTCTGCTCGAACGGGGCCGAATCGATCTGACGCCGATCATTACGCACCGGCTTACATTGGACCGGTATGACGAAGCGTTCGACTTGATGTCTTCGGGGAATTGCGGCAAAATTGTATTTATCCACCAGCAGTAACAAATACAGAGACGGAGGTGCGGCAGCATGGCCGGATTTGATGTGATTGAGCAGCAATTGAAGGAATTGAAGGAGTCGGGCCGCTATCGTCCGCTTACCGTATGGGAAGGCGGATCGGATTCCTGGATGACGCTGCAGGGAGGCAAGCGCGTCCTGCAAATGTCGTCGAACAACTATTTGGGGCTGACGCAGCATCCCGCATTGAAGCAGGCGGCAGCGGACGCGATTGCGAAGTACGGCGCCGGAGCCGGTTCCGTGCGGACGATTACGGGCACGCTCGACATCCATGACGAGCTGGAGCGCCGGCTGGCCGAATTCAAGGGCACGGAGGCGACGCTGGTATTCCAGTCGGGCTTTACGACGAACCAGGGGGTGCTGGCCTCGATTCTCGGGCCGGACGATGTCGTCATCAGCGATGAATTGAACCATGCCAGCATCATCGACGGAATTCGCCTGACGAAGACGAACAAGCGCATTTATGCACATAAGGACATGGATCAGCTCGAAGCGGCGCTCAGGGAGAGCGGCGGCTTCCGCCAGCGGGTCGTCGTCACCGACGGGGTATTCAGCATGGACGGCGATATCGCCCCGCTGCCGCATATCGTCGAGCTGGCGGAACGGTATGACGCGATCGTCTATGTCGATGACGCCCATGCCAGCGGCGTGCTCGGCAAGCATGGCAAAGGCTCCACCGATCATTTCGGCTTGCATGGCCGGGTGCATATCCAGGTCGGCACGCTGTCGAAGGCGATCGGCGCCGTCGGCGGCTATGTAGCCAGCTCGCATTCCTTGAAGGACTACTTGACCAATGTGGCGCGCTCGTTCCTGTTCAGCACGTCGCTGCCGCCTTCGGTAGCGGCCACCTGCCTTGCCGCGATCGAGGTGCTCAAGTCGGAGCCGGAATTGACCGAGCGGCTGTGGCGCAATGCCAACTCGTTCCGCAGCATGCTGCAGGCGGAAGGCTTCGACACCGGCGTGAGCGAGACGCCGATCATTCCGATTATCGTGGGCGATCCGGCCCGCACGAATCAATTTTCCCGCCGCCTGATGGAGGAGGGGATCTGCGCCCAGGGCATCGTCTATCCGACGGTCGCCATGGACAAAGGACGCGTCCGTCTCATCGTGACGGCGCAGCATACGGATCAGGACCTCGCATTCGCCCGGGAAGTGCTGACGAAGGTCGGCAAAGAGTTCGGACTGATTTAATTTTACGTTTTAGATATGTTTGTTTCGCCACTCTCTATCTATGCAGGAAGGAGGGTGGCTTTTTTCACCATCAATGCCAATAAACGTTTCAAAAATATGATTCTCCATTACGTAGAGTGGTTAGCGGACTTATTTACAGAGAGATAGTCGGGAATGTCTCCTGTTCCACCACCATAGCAACCACGAGGAAAGCTTTCAAAGAATCAAGAATTCGTAACCTTGTTTAAAGGTACAATCCTTGATGTAAAATAAAATCAGCCCTTCCGATTTCCCATGTTTCGGGAAGCGAAAGAAGGGATCAAAGTCTCGATGGACGCCAACGGCCGGGCAACTAACAACAGCCAAATAGAGCGCTTCTTTCGATGGCTCAAGTATGAGTGCATCCTTCTTCAAGAATTTGAACCCTCGTGCGCTACGTCATGGGATAGCTTGCTACGTCCAATATTACAATCAGGAGCGCCCTCACCAGTCACTTGGCGAAGCGCGTCCCGTGCAATTTTACGCCGATAACGACAAGAAAATCGCATCTTGAATTTCGCTGAAAGGAGGACATAGCTTATTTCTCAAAAAAACGTGTTTTGACAATGAGGAGCATTATTAATATCACAAACATGATCCTACGCACAATGGCAAAATTTCATGAAGTCTTTAATTCTTCTGTTACGTAAAAAGGAGTATGCAGGCGTTCTGTATAGCCATGTATTCAGGTAAACATATCAACTACAGTGAAGTCCGTTGTCTTACGTACAGGCCGTGAGTAGTACAGATAAGATTCAATAACTCTCGATCATTTTTGTTTACTACAAAAACTTTTAATACCAAGCCATTAATCCATACCGTCATTTTTATTTTTTTAAAAACAAAACAAGAGCAGACTTTATCTTTTAAGGAGAGTTTGGTTAAAAACTCAATATCATCAAACGTATCCAATGAAACAAATTGTTCTTGCTTTTTCTTTGTTTTTTCTAAAAGTCTATCAAAATAACTTTTCTCGGAGGGAAACTGTTCCAATAATTGATCAATACGCTGGACAATATTACTATAAATTATAACATCGCTTAAGCCCCACAACTGTTGTACTACTTCTAAGTAACGTTCTTCGATTTTTACATATTTTTTCATCAACAACTCATTTTTTTTACATTTATCGTAAAAAATCTCTAGGGTATCACTTGCAGGATATCTAAGTACTCGCGGAAATTGATCAACAATAAATGTTTGTGAAGGAAATAAGGCATCGGTATCCAACCACAGCAAATCTTCTTGATTCTCTTCCAGTATTTTTAGCGCTGCATGTGGATCCTCCCACAATTTGTCCGTAAGAAGAAAACCAATATTTTGTTTGTTCATACCAAAACCACCTTTTATTTATTTTTTGCATTGTTCTCGCATTATTTCGCTAGCAGCTTAGCTGCGCGATGCTTGCCCGTACTATGTATGATTCTCTGATTGCCGCTTAGAAAGACCGTTTCTCTACTTAAATTTCACTTATTCGACATGCAGATTGAATTTCCTTTCCGCTGTTTTCCAGCCTTAATTCAACTTATATCGAACAACCTATTTCTATGGGTGTCAACTCATATAAAAATCTTACCGATCGGTAGTGATTCATTCATCACCGTAACATTGATTTTCTCGCTTTAAATATACTCATGTTTGTTTTTTATATCTTTCGGCATCCAATATTTTGCGTTCGGAAGCATGGGGGCTTCTCATAGAAACTTTAATCAAACTATATTTACAAATAAAGCAATATATCATGACCTATGCAGTTTAAGTAAGTAACTGGTAATCAGTGATCACGACAAACTGTTGAACATACTTCGGTAAATATCGCAAAAACCTTTTGACATTTCAGAAACACCCCCATAATCGAGAAGGATACCTTTATTTACAGGGTATATCTTCCAGATTATAGGTGGTGCTTCCATGTCAGCGTTGCAAAACCGAGGTTCAAAGAATTAAATCACGGCGAATGTACCGGAGCACCCATTCTGAAGAGCTTGTGGGAGCGATTTGACTTCTCTCTGTTACTCACGGGGTCCGGCATTATGAAACGCAATGGTACTCCTTCATGGCTCATTTGCTTTCTCTATGTTGTCGGTCTCGTTTTCAATTGCTCCTCCGTCGTTCAGATGGCACAGTTGGCCGACAAAGACGCTTTGCTTAAGGCGATGTTCCAGCCTTGGAAACTTGCGCAGTACACCTTAAGCCGCTTCTTTACGAAGGGATTCGCTTGGACGACATTCGGAAAAAAACGTGTCTCGCGCTTGCAGCAAGATCCTTTAACTGCTCTTACCGATGGGGACGTTGTGAATCTCGATGACACGCACAGCGCACATCCTTTTGCCAAAGTGATTCCGTTTCTCAGTTGGCTCTATGACCACTCCACCAAAGCCTATGTCTGGGCAACGAATCTGGTGGTCTTGCAGGACGTTCTGAAAAGCGGATTAGAGTACCCGTTGTTTTACCGGATTTGGCACAAGCCCGAAACGAAAGGAGAAGGTCTGACTAAAATCGATTTAGCCAGGCAGATGCTGCTCATGCTGCGTGAATCCGTTACCTGCCGGTTGTGGGTAGCCATGGATCGCTGGTACCTGTGCAAGCATTTCTTTTCGTTCCTTGAAGAGAATCATTTTGATTGGGTCACCAAGGCCAAGCGCAACATGGCTTTGTTCCGTAAAATGATCGAACCTGGCACTCGTCGGGAACGTTACGTGCCGCTGACTCCGGGCATGCTGATCCGGGAAGTCTTTAAGGAACTCACAAATCAAGCAACATCCGATCTCAGCTCCATTTCAATACCGGGCATCTACATGAAGCGTCCATACATCACAGTGAATCGAAAAGGAAAGCAAGTGACCAAGCAACGCTATGTTCCGGTGGCTGCTGTTGCTGCTATGCGATTGAAGGAAGAAGATCTCACGGGATCGGACTCGATTCAAGCTGAACAAGAAGAAGAGCCGGCCACTTACAAAGGCGCCTATTTGTTGATCAGCAATCGCCACGATGTTCCGGAAGACGTGGTGCAAACCTATGCCAAGCGCTGGCGCATCGAAGTGTTCTTTCGCGCCGTCAAACAGGAATTAGCTTTTGAGAAATGCCATTCCGAATCTGAAGCGCATCACCACCCCCACTTCGAGCTATTGTTTGCCGCTGAAACCCTCTTGGCTGTGGCGCTCTTTGACTGAACAAAGAAAAAACGAGTGATGATGAAGGCTACACCCACGGCAAAATGGTTCGTGGCCTCTTCCACACTCGTTGTCAACAAGACTTATTGAACTGTTTTGGCCAGAGCATTATCTAATGCTTCTTTGGGTTACACCAAAACCAGAAATCTACCAAGCTTTACCACGAACTGCATAGCTCCTGGGAAATAATATATCAATTACAAGGATTGCTATTCCCATCAATATTAAAAGGAAAAGATGTATTTAGGTTTTATTTACACTCAGATTACAAAAATAAGAGAAAACTTCTGGACGAACCTTACATAGATGAATTCATGTCCTCGTCGGAAAAAGAACTAATGGAACATGTTTGGAATACGAGATTCGGTCATTTGTCTGTTGGAGAAAGACGATACCTTTGTATATTAGCTACAACTCTAATGAAAAGAAAACTTTATTTATTTGATGAACCTACATCAGGGGTTGATCCAGAGGCAAGAATTCATATTTTAAAAAGAATAGAAAAGTTATTAACCACGGATACTATAGTTCTGCTATCAACCCATACGCTACACGAATTTGAAGATATCAATTGTAAAATTCACCTACTTCATCAAGGGCGGATAAAGTTCCAAGGTTCCTATGCTGAATTTGTTGAAAGTACTCAAAATCATAATCCTGATATAGCGTTTTATAAAAATGTTCAACCTCTTGACAGTCCCGGATGATGCGGCAGCCATGAACGTTTTTGCGAAACATAACGGCAGCGGCAAACAGATTAAAAAGCGAGTCTCGGCATGTCCGACGGCTCGTTTTTTTGACATAATATTTGCCCCAAATTAATAAAGAAATTTTTACGTTTTTGAACGATACCGGTTGACGCTGGCGAATCACCCGATATATAATGTGCACAAGCATAAAAGAAAGCCCTTACATGGGCGATTGTCGGATACTGGCAATCTGTTTGTCCGCAAGTTGTTTGTGCAAATTTGCGCAAGGATATTATGCGCAAACGCGATAAGAACGCTGCCTCGAGTTATAGCCTGTCATTGATCCGTTTCATTGCGCTGATGCGCGAAATCTTATTTTCCAGAGGTTGAATACTCCAAGGTGAAAAGGGGACAGAATGATGCAGCAAGTACGCATAGGAATGATCGGAGCCCGCGGACGGGGCGGGATTGCGAAGTATTGGCACAAGCCGGACGGCCGTTCCGTCGTCGTCGGCGCGGCGGATATTTATCCGGAGAAGCTGGAGGAATTCCAGCAGGAGATTAACCCGGATGCCTTCGTGACGACTGATTACCGCGAATTGCTGGCGCGGGACGATATTGATGCCATCGCGGTCACTTCGCCCGATTATTGCCATGAAGAGCATGCGGTGGCTGCGCTGAAGGCCGGCAAGCATGTCTTTTGCGAGAAGCCGCTCGCGATCACCGTCGACAGCTGCGACAACATCCTCAAGGCGTGGCAGGAATCCGGCAAGAAGCTGATGGTCGGCTTCAATATGCGGTATATGAATATGTACCGGACGATGAAGGAGATTGTCGATTCCGGCGTTATCGGCGAGATCAAGGCGGTATGGGTGCGCCACTTCGTCGGCTGGGGAGGCTACTTTTACTTCCATGACTGGCACGCGAACTCCGCCAATTCGACCGGACTGCTTCTGCAAAAGGGCTCTCATGATATCGACATCATTCATTGGATTACCGGGCGCTATGCGACGAAGGTGTCGGCCTTTGGCGGTCTCGATTTCTACGGCGGCGACAAGCCGAACGATCTGACTTGCCCGGCATGCGATGAGCGGGAGACGTGCACGGAGGTCAGCCCGGGCCGCCTGATCGAATGCGCCTTCCGCGAGGAAGTGAATGTGGAAGACAATAATGTGGTCATTATGGAGCTGGAAGGCGGCATTAAGGCATCGTATTTGCAATGTCATTTCACGCCGGACTATCAGCGCAATTATACATTCATCGGAACCGAAGGGCGGATGGAGAACAACGAGCTGGAGAACAAGGTCTACGTGTGGACCCGCCGCTCGAACAATCCGCGCGAGCTGTCCAACCGGGTGTACGAGATTAAGGAAGCGAAGGGCTCCCACGGCGGCGCCGATCCGAATATTTGCAAGGACTTCGTAGATATGATTCTCGACGGCAAAATGCCGGTCGCGACGCCGCTGGCGGGCCGCATGAGCGTGGCTGTAGGCTGTGCAGCGACGGAATCGCTGCGCGGCGGCGGAGGCGTGGTGCAGGTCTCTCCGGCGCCGGATGCGGCCGTTCTCCAGGGAAGCGGCAACTGATACCCAAGAAGGAAGCAGGTTCTCGCATCTCCTGCGGCGGATATTTTTGCGGCATGGGGAGACGGGAACCAACACCTTACCTTTGATCTTGTTAAAAAATTACAAAAAGTATAATTGATGTATTTAAATTGAAACGGCCAAGAGAAGGCCTGCAGTCAATGGGGAGAGAAAGGAGAGTGAATGAAGAGTTGAGCAAAGCGGGGGTTACAACGGAAAGCTTCCCGGCGGTTCGGGCGCGCAGATCTTCCCGGGTCTGGCGCTCGATCAAGCGCAACTGGCAATTGTATGCGCTGATTACGCCGGTCGTTGTCTACTATATCGTCTTTCATTATTTGCCGATGTACGGCGTCCAGATCGCGTTCAAAGACTTCATCGCTTCCAAAGGAATCTGGGACAGTCCTTGGGTGGGCTTCAAGCATTTCGAACGGTTTTTCAGCAGCTATTTCTTCGAACGGATTATTGTGAATACGCTTACAATCAGTCTGTATACGCTGCTGGTCAGCTTTCCGATTCCGATATTGCTGGCCTTGATGCTGAATGAAGCGAAGGCGCAATGGTTCAAGAAGACCGTGCAGACGATTACGTACGCGCCGCATTTTCTGTCTGTCGTCGTCGTGGTCGGCATGCTGTTTATTTTCCTGAACCCGAGCACGGGCATCGTCAACCATCTGATTGTCGCCTTGGGCGGAGAGCCGATCGCCTTCATGACGGATGCGAATTGGTTCAAGACGCTGTATGTGCTGTCGGATGTGTGGCAGACGATGGGCTGGAGCTCGATCATTTATTTGGCGGCTTTGTCCGGCGTCGATCACCAACTGCATGAAGCGGCGACGATTGACGGCGCGAGCAAGCTGCAGCGCATCTGGCACATCAATATTCCGACGATTGCCCCGACGATTATTATTTTGCTTATCCTCAATCTGGGGACGGTCATGGCGGTGGGCTTCGAGAAAATTTTCCTGATGCAGAACAATCTGAATCTCGCCAGCTCGGATGTCATCTCCACCTATGTGTACCGCAGCGGGATACTGGATGCCCAGTACAGCTTCTCCGCCGCTGTCGGATTATTCAATTCGGTCGTGAACTTCGCGCTCTTGATTCTCGTGAACTCGATCGCAAGACGCGTTAGCACGACGAGCCTATGGTAAGGAGGGGGTTGCCATGATCGATCGCTCTATCGGAGACCGTATCTTCGATGCCGTCAATTACGTCCTGTTAACGCTGATCATGCTCATTGTGCTCTATCCACTGCTCTTTGTCCTGAGCGCCTCCGTCAGCAACCCGGAGACGGTGCTGCGCGGCGAGATGTGGCTGATTCCGAAGCAGATCAACTTCGACGCATACGCCAAAATTTTTCAGAATAAAGACATTCTCCTTGGTTACGGCAACACGATTCTATACACCCTTCTCGGCACGGCCATCAATCTCATCATGACGATATGCGCGGCGTATCCGCTCGCCCGCAAAGACTTCCTCGCCCGGGGGCTGATTACCGGCATGATCGTATTCACCATGTTCTTCGGCGGAGGGCTCATTCCTACTTATTTGCTCATCAAAAACTTGAATATGCTCGACACGCTGTGGGTGATGGTGATTCCGAACGCCGTCGCGGTCTGGAACATCATCATTATGCGCACCTTCTTCCAGCAATCGATTCCGGGCGAGATTCAGGAGGCGGCCATGATTGACGGATGCAGCCATATGCAGACGCTGCTGCGAATCGTTCTGCCCCTGTCGATGCCGATTATCGCCGTCATGGTGCTATTCTACGCGGTAGGCCACTGGAATTCTTATTTCAACGCGCTGATTTACTTGTCCAGCAAGGACAAATTCCCGCTGCAGCTCATTCTCCGCGAGATTCTGATTCAGAGCGATTCGGGCGACATGATCAAGCTGACGTCGGAATCGGCTGTGAAGATGAAGATGAGTGTAGAGGGATTGAAATATGCGGTGCTGGTCGTGGCGAATTTGCCGATGCTCGTCCTATATCCATTCCTGCAACGCTATTTTGTCAAAGGCATCATGATTGGAGCTCTGAAAGGGTAAGCGACTAAAAGTGATAGACCAATAGCAAAAGGGGGAAGTGTAAGTGAGATCAAAAAAATGGCTGATGACGACGATGAGCGTGCTGCTGAGCTTCTCGCTGCTGATTACGGCATGCGGGGGAAGCGGCGGCGGAGGGGGAGCCGATGCCGGCGGCAGCGATGAGCGGCTCGCCAAGATGAACAAGGAAGGGATGCCGATCGCCAAGGAAAAGATGACGATGTCCGGCTTCGCCGCGAAGTTCTATGCTTCGGCGGACTGGAGCAAGCTGATGCTCTGGGAAGAATACGAGAAGATGACCAATATTCATATCGATTGGGAGACCGTGCAGGTCGACAGCTTGAAGGAGAAGCGCAACATCAAGCTGGCCGGCGGCGATTATCCCGAGATTTTCTTCGCCTCCGCCTTCGCCAAGAGCGATCTGATCAGGTACGGAAGCCAGGGCACCTTCCTGCGGCTGAACGAGCTGATCGACGAGCATGCTCCGAATTTCAAGGCGTTGATGGACAAATACCCGATCGTGAAGCAGGGCATTACGATGCCGGACGGAAGCATTTACGGACTGCCGACCGTGTTCGATCCGGACTTCAAGTCGCTGTTCTACGGGACGCCGTGGATGAAGAAGGAATGGCTCGACAAGCTGGGGCTGAAGCCGCCGACCAATCTGGAGGAGCTGCATACGGTGCTGAAGGCGATCAAGGACGGCGACCCGAACGGCAACGGAAAGAAGGATGAGATCCCGTGGGGTTCCCGGGGCGTCTGGATCATGATCAACTTCCTGAAGGGCTCGTTCGGGCTGAACAAGAACGGGACGGCGAATCCGAACGTCGACCTCGATCCGGAGACCGGCAAGCTCCGGTTCGTGCCGGCGACGAAGCAGTACAAGGAGCTGCTGCAATATGTCGCGAAGCTGGGCGCCGACGGGCTGTTCGATCCGGAGACGTTCACGATGAAGGACACCGACCTTACATCCAAGGCGACGGCCGGCGTGTACGGGTTCCTGGACGGCGTCAATCCGGAGGCCGTCTACAATCAGGAGGGCTATGTCGGCATGCCGGTGCTGGAAGGCCCTTACGGCGACAAGACCGCGACCAACATCGGATCGCCGCTCGGCAATATCGGCATGTTCGTGCTGACGGACAAAGCGAAAAATCCGGAAGCCGCCATACGCTGGATGGATCATTTCTACAGCGATGAAGGGGTCAAAATGTTCTTCATGGGCTTCGAAGGCGTGACGTACAAAGTGAATGACAAGGGCGAATACGAGTATCTGGATGCGATCACGAACCATCCGGACGGCTTGAACCTGGATCAGGCGGTCAGCCAGTATCTTACCTGGCCGGGCGGATATTATCCGGGCATGGTGATGCAGAAGTACTTCAAGGGGGCGGAAGGGCTGCCTTCATCGGTCAAGAACGCCGAGGAGGCGGAGCCGCGCTCGATTCCGATGAGCGAGGTCTGGCCGGCCTTCAACTTCACGCCGGAGGAGCAGGATGAGCTGACGACCATTCAGACGGATATTCATACGTATGTTGATGAGATGCGCGACAAGTTCGCTTCGGGCGCGGTCGGATTCGACCAATGGGACAATTATGTGCAGCAGTTGGAGAAGATGAATCTGAAGCGTTACCTGGAGATTTACCAAGCGGCCTATGAGCGTTATCTGAAATCGAAATAAACGCCAGCAGCCCCGCGCCGAGCAGTCGGCCGCGGGGCTTGCTGGTCTGGCCGCGACTACAGCACAGGCAGAATCTCGTCCCAGACCGCATCGAGGATGCTCTGCATATCCCCTTCGTTGCTGTTGATGGCGATCCCCGCATCGCGGCCGGGGATCACGATGCAGAACTGCCCGTGCGCGCCGTCGGCCCGATAAGCGTCATGCGTGCACATCCAGAACTGGCAGCCATAGCCCTGGCTCCAGTCGATGCTGCCCTCATTGTCGATATGCTTGCGCGTGGCGAACGCGATCCATTCCGCGGGGATGAGCTGCTCGCCTTCCCAAGCGCCCCGCTGCAGCAGCAGTTGTCCGAAGCGGCTCAGCTCCTCGTTGCTGATGCGCAGCCCCGCGCATCCGAGCGTGACGCCGAGCGGGGACGTGTCCCATTCGACGCGTTCCATCCCGAGCGGCTCGAACAAGCGCGGAGTGAGATATTGATGGACCGTCTCGCCGACGGCGGCTTGCACCATCGCCGAAATCATGAAGGTGTCTCCGCTGCTGTAGGTGAACCGCTCGCCGGGAGGACGGTCCAGCTGCAGCGACATATAATATTTGGCCCAGTCCTTCTCCTGCAGCGACTTTCTCTCGTCGGCCCACAGCGGCGGAGCGTCATGGCCGGAGGCCATCCGCAGCAGATCGTACAAGCGGATGCGGCCGGGCTCAAGGGCGGGATCATTCGCGATTCCTTCCCGCACATGCTGCGGAAACACATCCCCCAGCGTCGTCTCCAATGTCAGCTTCCCTTCCTCGATTGCCAGTCCGGCCGCCATGCAGGTGAATGATTTGCTGATCGAATGCTGCACGCGGCGGATATCTTCGCCCGCATCCCATTGCGCCGCCAGGCGGCCGCCTTGCCGAACCCGCGCGGAGAGGACGTTTAATTTTTTCTCGGTTACCCGCTGCACAAAACCGGTTAATACATGAGACATCATCCAGTCCTTCTTTCCTTATGGATTTTGAAATGATGCAGAGAGGAACGCTGGCAGGAAGAACGGTATCTCCCTATGTATATCGCAATAGAAACGTTTCTGCGATAGAGCGCTAAGCTGTTATTTATCATATTACAATCGCTCTCATACCATGTCAACGGACAAGAAGCAAGCGCTTTCTTTTGTCCTGTTCAATCAATTTAAGGATATATATAGATAAAATGGGACAGAAGTGATTATGCTTCAACATTTCTCGAGCTTATTTTTCGAAAAATCATTGACAGGCTCAGGGTGCGAGATCTATGCTTTAGTCGAAACGATTCGAAAAACCGCTTTCACAGGAAAAAGGCGCTCCAAGGCAGCCTGGATTCCCAGGTGCGAGCCCGTTACGAAAGTGGCGAATCGGCGAAGCTATGATTTCAAACTTTTGAAAATGAAAGGGATTACATATGGCGCATGTAACGATAGACACCGGCTCAACGACATTGCGAATGACAACGAACATCCACGTCGTCTTTCCCCTGGAATCTCCTCATCCGTCAGGTAGCACGCAGTATCTGCTGCACGGGGCGGGGGACAATGCGAGCACGTGGCAGCGGCTGACGACGATCGAGCTGTATGCGGCCAAGTACGGCTGCACGGTCATCATGCCGGAGGCGAACCGCAGCTACTACACGGATATGGAGTACGGGTTGGATTATTTTTATTACATTACCGAGGAGCTGCCAGAGCTGTGTAAGCGCATGCTTCGCATGAATACCGATCCGGAGAGGACATTCGTAGCCGGATTGTCCATGGGCGGCTATGGCGCGTTGAAATGTGCGTTGACCTATCCCGAGCGGTACGCCAAGGCCGTATCCTTGTCCGGAGTGACCGATATGCAGAGGCGTCTTCAAGACCCGGAGATGCCCCCGGGCATGGTCAAGGAGATGCGGGCGGTGTTCGGCCCCGAGCTGAAAATTCGGCCGGAACAGGATCTGTACGCCTTGGCGGCGAGGAGAGCGGAGGAGAAGGGAGCGCTTCCGTCCATCTTGTGCTGCTGCGGCTCCAGCGACCCGTTCCTCGCGATGAACCGCGACTTTGCCGGTTATATGCAGGGCACTCCATTTGACTTCCGGTACGTGGAAGGACCGGGAACGCATGACTGGCTCTTCTGGGAAGAGCATTTGAAGACGGCATTTGACTTCCTGTTTGAGGACAAGAACAAGGGAGAGAGAGGAGATGCAATTTGAAAGCCACCGCTTTAGATCCAGACGGACCTGTGAAAGGACATGTGAAGTTCGGAAGCCTGCTTACGCAAATATGGAAGAACAGAATGGTATATACGCTCCTTCTTCCCGGATTGATATGGCTGCTGCTGTTCGCCTACTTGCCGATGGGCGGCCTCTCGCTCGCCTTCAAGGATTATAAGGCCAATCTCGGAATCTGGGGCAGCCCGTGGGCCGGATTCGAAAATTTCAAGTACGTGTTTCGCGATCCGGCGTTCATCGATGCGTTATGGAGAACGCTGTACATCAATATTATTAAGCTGGTCATTCAGTTCCCGTTCCCGATTCTGCTTGCTCTGATGCTGAACGAGCTGCGGATGCGGCGTACGAAAAAAATCTTCCAGACGGTCTTTACGTTCCCTCATTTCCTGTCCTGGATTATCGTATCCGGCGTCGTCATCAATGTGCTGGCGTATGACGGGCTCGTGAACAGCGCCCTGGCGCTGCTCGGCTTGCCGACGATCAACTTCCTCGGCTCGGAGGAGATGTTCGTTCCGATGCTGCTGCTCACGGACATTTGGAAGTCGACCGGATGGGGCGCGATCATCTATTTGGCGGCGATATCCGGGATCGACCAGGATCAATACGAGTCGGCCCAGATCGACGGCGCCTCGCGCATGCAGCAGATGTTCCGGATTACGCTGCCGAACATTTTGCCTACCGTTACCATCATGTTCATTTTGTCGGTGGGCGGCCTGATGTCGTCGGGCTTCGATCAGATTTTCAACCTGGCGAACGCGGCGACGAAGAACGTGTCGGAAGTATTGGATGTGTATATTTACCGCATTACGTTCCAGTCTTCGACGGACTTCTCGTTTTCCACCGCAGTCAGCCTGTTCCGTTCTCTCATTAATATGATTCTGCTGCTTCTGGCGGACAGGGTGGCCAAAATGCTGGGCGGAGACGGTCTGTTCCGATAAGAGAGGGGTGCAAGGGATGAGCAAGATAGCTGCCAAGAAGCAGCATAAGTTCCGCATAGGAAACATGACGGCGCTCGATTACGTGATTTTCTTCCTGCTGCTGATATTCGCCTTATTGATTTTGATTCCGTTTTGGAATGTGATAATGATTTCCTTCTCGACGCCGAAGGAATATGCCGATAATCCGATGATGATGTTCCCAAGAAATCCGACCTTGGCTTCCTACAAGGCTTTGTTCGAGGACGGAAGCATTTTGACGGGGTACTGGAATACGCTCAAGCTGCTTATCGTAGGCTTGCCGCTCAGCCTGTTCCTGACGAGCAGCATGGCCTACGCGCTCAGCAGAAGCAAGTTCCCGGGCAAGAAGATTATCTTCTTCCTTGTGCTGTTCACGATGATCTTCAACGGCGGCATCGTGCCGCTCTACCTGATTATGAAATCGCTCCATCTGACAGGCACGCTGTGGTCCGTCATCCTGGCCGGCAGCTTCAGCGCCTTCAACATGATATTGATGATGAACTACTTCCAGAGCCTTCCTGAATCGCTGATGGAATCGGCAAGGCTGGACGGAGCGGGCGAATGGAGAATCCTGTTCTCCGTCGTCCTGCCGCTGGCGGCGCCGATTATGGCGACCATTACGCTTTTCTATGGCGTCGCCTACTGGAACAGCTGGTACGACGCGATGATTTTCCTGCGCAAGGCGGATCAGCTCCCGCTGCAGAACGTATTGCGGACGATCATTGTCGAATCGCAAACCAACGCCTCGAACGCTTCCAGCGTCGATGCGGTCGGCAAGCAAGCTTTTTCAACGGGGATGAAAATGGCTGCGGTCTTCGTGACGATGGTGCCGATTATGTGCTTCTTCCCGATGCTGCAAAAGCATTTCGCAAAAGGGGTGTTAACAGGGGCTATCAAGACCTGATTAATACGCATAGAGGTCGTTCAAAAAGTCCGCTTTTGATCACGAAGCCGAACTGTTTGAACACTCATTAGTTAGATTTTTGCAATAAAAATCTAAAATCACGGGGGAGACATCCAATGAAAACGAAGAAAAAGCTGTCGGTAAAATCTGTTCTGGCCATCGCCTTATGCGCGGTCATGCTGATGGTGACTGCTTGCTCGAAGCAGGAAGCGCAAGGCGGCAATGAGAAGGATGGCGACGGAATCTGGCATCGTACAGACAAGACGTGGATAAGGCGATGAAGAAAAATCTGGGCGTGGAGAGCGACGATGTCGTTCACACCGCGATCGTGCTTGGCGACGACGGCAAGTACCGCAACCTGGAGCAAGTCAATTTCTGGTCCGCGCTTATTTTCTCGCCGAACATTAGCGAGGAGAAATTCGAGCGCATCATGGACCTGCTCGACTATTCGACGTCCAAAGAAGGACAAATGTTGCTCAACATGGGCTTCGAAGGCAAGGATTGGAAGTATGGTGACAATCAAGAACTCGTCAGCCTGCTGCCGGAAGGCACGTCTCTGGAAGACAAATATCCAAGCCGCTTCGAAGGGCTGTACCTTTTGGGCGACGACTTCAGCATGATCAACCCGGCGATCAAGAAGGAGTACCGCGACAGAGCGATCCTTCACTATCAGAACAAAGCCAAGCTCGGCAAAGAAGGCGGCAAGCTGGCCGAGTACGATTGGACGGTTCAACTGTATGATTCCAAAGCGAAAAATCAGGCGACCTTCAATTATGAGTCGGAATGCACGAACCTGATTCTGCAAAACGGAGATCTGGAAGCAAACTGGAAGAAATGGGTGGACAGCAAAATGCCGCTTGTCCAACCGGTTCTGGATGAACTGAACAAACAATAAGAAATACGCATGTAGCTGCAAGTGAAGTTGGCCTGAGGGGTTCGTCAGCGGTCCGAGTCGATGGAACCCGGTATGCAGGATAGTCCCATGCAACCGGGTTCTTCGCTTCACCGTCCAGCTCTTCTGAATGAGGAATGTGCATAACTGCCGCAGCGGAGGGCTTCCCTCCCTGCATGACCTGGGGATGCTGGGCACCGATGATGTGCTTCTATCATTCCGGTTATGCATGTTCCTGAGAAAGGAGAAGGAATCTGGCAGTTATTCAATTTTGTAAACCGATTACTCCCTGGAAGAATCTATGATCACGCCCTTATAAATGAAGCAATGGAGGAACGACTATGGACAATCCGCAATTAACCGCCCTGCTGCGGCAAATGACGTTAGAAGAGAAAGTCGCGCAATTGCTGCAGCTTACGGCTCATTTTCATGAAGGCGCAGCGAGTGAAGGACAAGTGACCGGTCCAATGGAAGAGATGGGGATCACGGAATCGATGGTGAACGCCAGCGGATCCGTGCTCGGACTGTCGGGCGCGCAAGCGGTCATTGACGTGCAGAGATCCTATTTAAGCAAAAGCCGGCTCGGCATTCCGCTGCTGTTCATGGCGGATGTCGTGCACGGGTTCAAGACGATATTTCCGATTCCGCTCGCGATCGGCTGCTCCTGGGATGTGGACCTGGCGGAGAAGAGCGCGGCGGTGGCCGCCAAAGAATCGGCGGCGGCGGGCATCCATGTCACCTTCGCGCCGATGGTGGATCTGGTGCGCGATCCGCGTTGGGGAAGAGTGATGGAGACGACCGGGGAAGATCCGTATCTGAACAGCCTCTTCGCGCGCGCATTCGTTCGCGGCTACCAGGGCGGCAATCTGAAGGAGGACACCGACCGTCTCGCGGCCTGCGTCAAGCATTTTGCCGCTTACGGCGCGCCGGAGGGCGGACGCGACTACAATACGGTCGACATGTTGGAGCGCCAGCTGCGCGAAACCTATTTGCCGGCATACAAGGCGGCGCTGGATGAGGGTTGCGCAATGGTGATGACCTCCTTCAATACGGTCGACGGCATTCCGGCCACCGGCAATGAGAAGCTGACGCGCGGCATCCTGCGCGAGGAATGGGGCTTCGATGGCGTCGTCATCTCCGACTGGGCGTCGATTCGGGAAATGACCGCCCACGGCGCGGCGGAGGATGATCGCGAAGCGGCATACCGGGCGATTCGCGCGGGCGTCGACATCGAGATGATGACCCCGTGCTATGTCCGGCATCTGCCGGAGCTCGTTCAGAGCGGACTGGTCGACGAAGCGCTCATTGACGAAGCCGTGCTGCGGATTTTGCGGTTGAAGGAGAAGCTGGGGCTGTTCGACAATCCGCTGCGCGGGGCGGATCCGGAGCGGGAACGCCAGGTGCTCTTCTGCGAGGAGCATCGACAGGTGTCCTACGAGCTGGCGGCCAAATCATGCGTGCTGCTCAAAAACGACGGCGTGCTTCCGCTGCGGCCGGGGGCCAAGGTGGCGCTTATCGGGCCGTTCGCCAACAGCGAAGATATTCTGGGCTGGTGGTCCTGCGTCGGCGTGAAGGAAGACGCCGTCAAGGTGGGCGACCCCCTGGCCGAGCGGATGCAGGACGGGCTGCTGGAGATCGCGCCCGGCTGCGGCATCGGCCGCATGACGCCGGAGCAATGCGAGGCGGCGCTGGCCGCGGCCCGGGGCGCCGATATCATCGTGCTGGCTCTCGGCGAGGAATCGGCGATGAGCGGGGAAGGCGGCTCCCGGACGGACATCCGCCTGCCGGAAGGGCAGCTTGAGCTGGTGAAGCGCGTGAAATCATTGGGCAAGCCGATGGCTGCGGTCCTGTTCAACGGCCGGCCGCTCGATCTGCATGGCGTATACGATGAAGCCGATGCGGTGCTGGAGGCCTGGTTCCCGGGCAGCGAGGGAGGCGCCGCGATTGCCGATATTCTGCTCGGACGCATCAATCCGTCCGGGCGGCTGACGATGTCGTTCCCGCAATCGGCAGGCCAGGTGCCGGTCTATTACAACCATTTCAATACCGGACGGCCTCTCGATCCGGCCAAGACGGAAGAACGCTACGTGTCGAAGTATATCGACTGCCCGAACGAGCCGCTGCTTCCGTTCGGCTTCGGCTTGTCCTATACGACATTCGAATACGGCGAGGTATCGCTGTCCGGCAGCGAGATGACGCCGGAGCAGCCGTTGATCGTCAGCGTCCGGGTGACGAACACGGGCACAAGAACCGGGGTGGAGACGGTGCAGCTCTATATCCGCGATGTCGCCGGCGATGTCGTTCGTCCGGTTCGCGAGCTGAAGGGCTATGCGCAGGTGGAGCTGGCGCCGGGAGAGAGCGAGACCGTGACGTTTACCGTGACCGAGGAGCAGCTGCGGTACCATCATTCCGATCTTCGTTACGCCAGCGACCCGGGAACGTTCCGCGTCTATGTCGGACCAAACAGCCGGGATACGGCGGAGCAAACGTTCAAGCTGGTCCGGTCGAACTGACGGAAGCTGCCGTCCGCTTTCCTTATTAATGAAGAAATTAGATATTTTTTTCGCAATAGAAGAAACGCAATTGATGATGCAAGAGCTGGGAGGAATGACACACACATGACAACGATAGCGACATCCATGACATCCAAGCTTGACGTTCAAGCCGGCGATCTGCGCTTTACCTTTTGGGAGAGCGGGGATCTGTACCAGGCCGTAAGCGGCCGGACGATGATCAATCAACTGATGACAAGCCCGCTGGACGGGTCCTTGAACAATCTGTATCTCCGGATTCATGGGGATTCCGGCATCCGGTCCTACCCGCTGCTCGGCGTTCATTCCGGGAGCGCGGTTCGCGCCGGTGAAGGCCGGCTCGTCTGGGAGGGCGCGGCCGAAAGCGTGGCGTATCGGGTGACGTTTGCGCCGGTGAAGCGGGGCGTCTGGTTCTGGGACGTCGAGGCGCGCGGCGACGGGATGGAGATCGACGTCATCTACGGCCAGGATATCGGCGTCGCCGATCCCGGCGCCGTGCTTAATAATGAAGCGTATCTGTCGCAGTATATCGACCACGCCGTATTTAAGGACGAGGCGAAGGGGTATGTCGTCTGTTCGCGCCAGAACCAGCCGCAGGGCGGGGCGTTCCCGTACGTTCAGCAGGGCGCACTGACCGGAGCGGCCGGATTTTCGACCGACGGGTTCCAATTTTTCGGCCGCTCCTACAAGGAGACGAATGTCCCGGCAGCCTTAAGCGAAGCCAAGCTGGCCAATAAAATCTATCAGTACGAATTCGCTTATACGGCGCTTCAATCGCAGCCGGTGGCGCTCAGCGGCGAAGCCCGCTTCGTATTCTACGGTCTCTTCAAGCCGGATCATGCGGCCGCCGTGACGGAGCTGGAATACGCCGATGAGGTGCAGGCGGCCTGGGAGGCGTATCTCGCCGCCGCAGGCACGGCCGCGCCGCTGCGCGAGCTGCCTCCGGTTCGCCTGAAGCCCTCGATTGGCGAACCGCTTCGCGCCCTCTCCCTGAAGGAGGAGGAAGTGAAGGCGCGATTCCCCCGCATTCGCCAGGAGGAGCGCGACGGGCAAGGGCGGCTGCTGGCCTTCTTCACGGACACATACGAGCTTGTCGTGCTGAAGGAGAAGGAACTGCTTGTCGAGCGCCCGCACGGGCATATTCTGATGAGCGGCCGCAGCGTGAAGCTGGGCGGCGACGTCCTGACGACCACTTCCTATATGTACGGGCTTTTCAATTCCCATGTGGTGGTCGGGAACACGAATTTCAACAAACTGATGAGCAACGCCCGCAATCCGCTCAATGTGCCGAAGACGGCGGGGCAGCGCATATACGTGGGAAAGAGAAGGCAAGTACCGGCTGCTGACGATGCCGTCGCTGTTCGAGCTCGGATTCAACTATGCGCGGTGGTATTACAAGACGGAGGACGACATGCTGATCATTACGAACGTCACGGCGGCGGATTCGCCGGAGGTGCGCCTGCATGTGCGTGCGGAGAGCGGCAAGCCGTACCGCTATCTGGTGACGAATCAGGTCACGATGCATGTCAATGAGTATGAACTGCCGGTGCGGATGACCAATGACCAGGGCACGATGATCTTCACCGCGGATCCCGCTTCGCTTAGCGCGGGCGTCTACCCGAAGCTGCAGTACCGCATGCGGGTGGAAGGCGCGGACGCCGCTGCCGGCGACGAGACGGCGCTGGCCGACGGCATCCGTCCCGGCGACGCTTCCCTCGTGACGCTGGAGCTGGGCGCGAGCCCGGAATGGACGTTGACGATTCAGGGGCGGCTGGACGGAGAGGAGCCTGCCCGGTCTTCGCGCGGCATGGGGGAAGAGATTGCGGACTATCGCGAATTTTTCAGAGAGACGATGAACGGCTTCCGGCTGTCGCGCGGCGGCGAGAGTGCGGATGATCTTTTCAAGGTGAACGCCCTCGCTTGGTGGTACACGCATAACATGCTTGTCCACTATGCGGTTCCGCATGGGCTGGAGCAGTATGGCGGGGCAGCCTGGGGAACCCGGGACGTGTGCCAGGGACCGGTCGAATATTTCATGGCGACGCAGAAATACGAGCAGGTCCGGGATATTTTGAAGATGGTCTATTCCCATCAATATGAAGACGACGGCAACTGGCCGCAATGGTTTATGTTCGACAAGTATTTCGCCATCCAGCAGGAGGAGAGCCACGGCGACATTATTGTCTGGCCGCTGAAAGTTTTGGGAGATTATTTGACGGCTACCCGGGATTACAGTATTTTGGAGGAAAAGGTTCCCTATACCATCAAGCGCCGGTTCGATTTCACCGAGCGGACGGCGACCATACTGGAGCATGCGGCGAAGGAAATCGATTATATCCGCACTCATTTCTTGCATGATACGTACCTGTCCTCGTACGGAGACGGGGACTGGGACGACACGCTCCAGCCGGCAAATGCGCAGCTGAAGAAGTATATGGTCAGCAGTTGGACCGTCGCGCTGACTTATCAGGCGCTGAACCAGCTCTCCCGCGCGCTGCTTCCGGCGGATCAAGCGCTTGCGGCCGAGCTGCGGGAGATGGCGTCCGGCATCGCGCGGGACTACCAACGCTATATGCTGGACACGAAGATCATTCCGGGCTTCCTCTATATGGAGGATCCGGAGCATGTGAAGCGGATGCTGCATCCGACGGATACGGATACGGGCATTCAATTCCGGCTGCTGCCGGTGACGCGCTCCATTATCGCGGAATTGGTCGAGCCGGAGCAGGCCGAGGCCAATTACCGACTGATTAAGGATAAGTTGTTCTTCCCGGACGGCGTCCGCCTGATGAACCGTCCGGCCCAATACGCCGGCGGCGTCAGCACGCATTTCAAGCGGGCGGAACAGGCGGCCAACTTCGGCCGCGAGGTCGGGCTTCAATATGTGCATGCGCATATCCGCTATGTGGAAGCGATGGCGAAGCTGGGACATGCGGACGATGTATGGAACGGACTGGAGATCATTAATCCGGTCGGCATTCATGAGGTCGTGCCGAACGCGGAGCTCCGCCAGAGCAATGCCTACTTCAGCAGCTCCGACGGCAAATTCAATACGAGGTACGAGGCTCAGGCCCGTATCGACGCGCTGCGCGAAGGGGAGATTCCAGTGAAGGGAGGCTGGAGAATCTACTCCAGCGGTCCGGGAATCTACATGAATCAGCTCATCTCCAACGCGCTTGGCATCCGGCAGGACAACGGCGATCTCGTGATCGATCCGGTGCTTCCGGCCGGGTTGGACGGGATGCGGTTCGACTTCCGCTTCGCCGGGGCGAAGGTAACCTTCATCTACCGCATTGCGGATGGAGCGGTCAGCCGCGTCGTGATGAACGGGAAGCCGCTGCATGCCGATCGCATATCCAATCCGTATCGCCAGGGCGGTCTGCGCGTGGCGAAGGATGTCTTGGAACGCGAGATGAAGCCGGAGGATCGGAACATAATCGAGATCTTTATGTAGTGGCGCTGCCGGATGTTACAATAGGGTTAACATTACCATTCATTATTAATGCATTGAAGGATTGGCGAACCAACGGAGGAGCGAGGACAAGTGGTTAGTATCAAGGATATCGCTAAAAAAGCCGGAGTTTCGATTTCAACGGTATCTTATGCTCTTAACGGCAGCAGCAAAGTGACGGACGAGACAAGCGCTAAAATTTTGGCGATTGCCAGAGAACTGAACTATGTGCCCAATGCTGCCGCAAGAACATTGAAGAAGAGGGAGTCCAAGATTGTAGGCGTGTTCTTGACGGACTTCAAGGGGGATGTATACGGAGAGCTTCTCGACGGAATGAAGGAAGTCTGCAATGCGCAGGGCTATGATCTGATCGTGTGCAGCGGCAAGCAGTCCCATCGCATGCTTCCCGAGCGGATGATCGACGGCGCCATTATTTTGGACCAGACATTCTCAAGCGAAGAACTGATTCAATACGCGGACCGCAATCACCGCATCGTCGTGCTGGATCGGGAGATGGATCATCCGAATATCAATCAGGTGCTGCTGGACAACAAGGCGGGAGCGACGTTGGCGACGGAATATTTGGTTGAGCGGGGTCACAAGAAAATTTATGTCGTGACGGGCCCCGAGGGCTCGTACGACTCCAATCAGCGGATGAAGGCCGTGAAGCTGGTCGCGAACCGGGCCGAGGATGTGGAATGGATCGAGATTCCGGGCAATTTCAAGAAAAGCGGCGGGGAGCGTGCCGCAGAGCAGATTATCGAGGAGTATACGGGGCCGGCAGCCGTCTTCTGCCTCAATGACGACATGGCGATCGGACTGTGCGACCGGTTGGCCGATACCGGATACCGGATTGGCGAGCATATCCATGTGATCGGCTTCGATAACATCGAGCTGACCCGCTACATGCAGCCGCGTCTCGCCACGATCGATTATTCCAAGCATAAATGGGGCGCGCTGGCCGCGGAGCAGCTCATCAAAATTATTTCCGGGGAAAAGGTCGAGCATGAACGGATTTACGTGACGCTCGTGGAAGGGGAGTCCGTCGGCAGGGGATGATGGGGCTCTGTGAGTGTCAAGTTTTAAACCAATTCAAGTAGGGAGAAACGAGGAAGCCCCTCGTGATAAGCTCTTGGCTTATCATGGGGTGCTTCTTTTTTATGTAGTCACTTTGGATCTTTTTAGCATGGGAAAAGTAAAAAAAGTAATTGGATAACTTTGTATTCCCTTATATTCTTTGTGCTGGTATTATTGTAAATGTAATGTTTTTTTTAATAAAAAAGGAAGAGGGTGTTTGATTTGAAGATTTTCAAGAAAACGTTGGCAGTATTGTTGTCGATGGCAATTATGCTTGCTTTTTTACCAACACCAACATTTGCAGACAATGTTGAGGAGAACTACAATACGATCCGGACAAACGTAGTTGACGAATTTCAATATTGTTGGAACGAAAATTTCTGCATTCTCTACTGCAACGGTTGAAAATGACGGAGTTAAAACCATTAAAATTCGTGAATCCACCCGTTATCAATTTTTTACTCAACAAGAACGTTTTAAAAGATTATTCAGAGATGCTCATAAGGAAAGCGTTATAGAAATTACGGAGGACGGTTAATATTATATTGACGGAGATCAACTGTCTGATGAAGAGCTGAATGCAGAAGTTAATTACGGATCAAATCATTACAGTTTTAGGACGGCCAGCCGGGTTGAATCAGGGGGGCGAGAAGACTTTACATACTACACGAATATGGGGATATCCCCTTACAATTACTTTAAGTGTCTTGCCCGCGAAACATCAAACAATATTTTTATGGACAGTCCTCGGGGCGGTAAGATTACAAAATGGTTATATACGGGTAGCGATTTGTCTGATTTCAAAATGTATGCCAATAATGTTGCTGCAGCGAGAAGTGCGATAGATATAGCTGCTTCTACTTTAGTTGCAGAGGGAGTTGTAACAGTGTTGAGTGGTGCTGCTATCCTTGGGTTAATTGGTTCAGTTCCTTTAGCATTAACCATTTATGAGAATTCGAATAACGGTAATGAAGCAATGCGAAATGCCTACAATCTTTTAGAAAGAGCCGATGGATACCAGCCATCCAGTTAAATACAATGAATAGATTTAAAGTTTTCAAATATTTGGCCGCATTCGGGGTTTTTCTCTGTGGAGTGGCAATACTTTTAAGTAAAGAGAACAAAGCGAAAGCGATGTATATGGGCATTATGCTGCTCATCTCGTCTTTCGGTGTCTTCAATGAGGCCATCGCGTTGCGCGTTAAGAAAGAGAATAAAGCACAGGAAGTGACTGAATATATCATTGGCTCGTTGGTTTTTATTCTTGCATGGCTCATTTTGCTCGGCCTCTTTCACGGGTTTTGATGGTGTCCCAGAGGCAGGTTGCGATTCCGTTCGCGGCCTGCTTTTTTCTTTTCTCCACCCCGGAGACGCGTTCTTTCGTTGAAGCCGCCGCTGGAAGAAGTGCATAAGCTGGCGAACATGCTGGGCACCGATCGCGACAAGGAATTGCGCGACTTGCTATATGATCTATTAGATCAGGATAAGCTGATCGGGTACGGCATCGCCTATCTGGAAGAGCTGCGCAGCCTGATTAACGAGCGGGTCATCGACGACGTGTTCCGCGTGCACGGGGCTGCTCCGGCGGAATTGGTGGCCAGCTCGCGTGATGTCTGCGACATGTTCCGGTTCAGCGACGCGGAGCCTTACGTGAAGGCGCTGGAGTAATTCCTGCTCAATCTGAGCCGCAATGTGTCCAAAGTGCGTCAGGCCCATTCGGAGCGGGAAGAGATGAAGAAAGCGAATCCGCTATATTCGGGAACACTACGGCAAGCCGCTGACGATGGCGAGGGTGTCGAATCATGTCTCGCTCAGCTATACGTATTTGAGTGAGGCGTTCAAGCGGTACACCGGTGACAGCTTCGTGAACGATGTTAAAAAGGTGCGGCTGGAGGAAGCGAAGCGGCTGCTGGCTGGACAACAAAATTGCGGACATCCGCCGCCGGGCCGGATACGAGCATCTCAAGCAATTTACCCGCGTTTTTAAGGAGTTGGAAGGAGTTACTTCGCTCGAAATCGCGCGAAATCGCGCGAAACAAAAAAGTTAGCGCTTTCGCGGCGGCATTGCGGATTGACTCGGCTTTTGTCGGTTCGTTATAATTATGAGCAATATGGTTTGGGAGGCACGGCAATGACACAGCCACATGAAATGATCGTCGTCCTTGATTTCGGAGGACAGTACAACCAGCTTATCGCGCGCCGTATTCGGGACTTGGGGGTATACAGCGAGCTCATTCCTTACAACACCCCCGTGGAAAAGATCAAGGAGCTGAACCCGAAAGGGATCGTGTTCTCCGGCGGCCCGGCCAGCGTATACGAGGAGAACTCGCCGCTGGTGGATGAGGGCGTCTATGAATTGGGCGTTCCGATTCTCGGCATTTGCTATGGAATGCAGATGATGTCCCATCAATTGAAAGGCAAGGTCGAACGCGCAGGCAAGCGCGAATACGGCAAGGCCGAAGTCGTCTTCCAGCCGGGATGCGGGCTTGTCGGCAACCTCGATCCGAACCAGACGGTATGGATGAGCCATACGGACCTGGTCGTCGAGCTGCCGGAAGGCTTCCGCGTCGATGCCGGCACGGAGCATGCGCCGATTGCGGCCATGAGCCACCCGGAGAAGCGCTTCTATGCGGTGCAGTTCCATCCGGAAGTGCGCCACTCGGTACATGGCAACCAGATGATCAAAAACTTCCTCTATGAGGTGTGCGGCTGTCACGGCGACTGGACGATGGAATCGTTCATCGAGGATAAGGTTCGCGAGATTCGCGAGACGGTCGGCGACAAGAAGGTGCTGTGCGCCTTGAGCGGCGGAGTCGATTCCTCGGTCGTGGCGGCTCTGATTCATCGCGCCATCGGCGATCAGCTGACATGCATGTTCATCGATCACGGCCTGCTCCGCAAGGATGAAGCCGAAGGCGTCATGGAGACGTTCGTCGGCAAGTTCGACATGCATGTGGTCAAGATCGACGCGCGCGAGCGCTTCTTGGGCAAGCTGGCCGGCGTGTCCGATCCGGAGCGGAAGCGGAAGATTATCGGGAATGAGTTCATCTATTGCTTCGATGAAGAGTCGGCGAAACTGGGCGAGTTCGATTTCCTGGCGCAGGGCACGCTGTATACCGATATCGTAGAGAGCGGAACGGCAACCGCGCAGACGATCAAGTCTCACCACAACGTGGGCGGCTTGCCGGAGGACATGAAGTTCAAGCTGATCGAGCCGCTGAACGCGCTGTTCAAGGACGAAGTGCGCAAGGTCGGCGAAGAGCTGGGCCTGCCGCGCGCCATCGTATGGCGCCAGCCGTTCCCGGGACCGGGGCTCGCGATTCGCGTGCTTGGGGAAGTGACGGAGGAGAAGCTGAAGATCGTTCGCGAATCGGATGCGATTCTGCGTGACGAGATTGCCAAGGCGGGACTCGACAACGAGATTTGGCAATATTTCACCGCGCTGCCGGACATGAAGAGCGTCGGCGTCATGGGTGACGCCCGCACGTATTCGTACACGGTCGGCATCCGTGCGGTCACGTCCATTGACGGCATGACCGCCGATTGGGCGCGCATTCCGTGGGATATTCTCGAGAAAATCTCGGTCCGCATCGTGAACGAGGTCGACAACGTCAACCGGATCGTCTACGACATTACGTCGAAGCCGCCGGCGACGATTGAATGGGAGTAAGAGGCAAGCAAGGCAGTGCCATACGCCTTCGTTCCATGTGGAACGAAGGCTTTTTTGCCATATCCGGGCGGACATTGGGTGCTTCCTGGTTCGAGAAGAATGCTTCAGAGGTTGGATCCGGGAAAGGGGCTTACCGCCGATTGGAGCATTTTCCTAAGACCGTGGAACCAGATTATTAGCGAAGAATTGAAGGAACTTGAGCCCAACGATATACTGTCTAGGATACATATGGATAACGAAAAGGGAATGCGGATAACGAATTGTCAAAGGAGGCCTCATGTCATGAAAAAGAAAGCAGTAGTCACGATTACGGCGGCAGCGATGGCATTCGGCATTGTCGCGGGCGTCAACGCCGCTCCGGTCTTGGAGAAGATTAGCGCGCAGCTGAACTGGTCCATCAAGTTCCAGGTGAACGGGAAGGAATGGAAGGCGCAGGACAGCGCCGGCAACAAGCTGGCGCCGATTACGTACAGCGGAACCACCTACCTGCCGGTGCGGGCGGTAGCCGATGCGCTGGGCACGGCCGTCGAGTATGACGCCAAGAACCAGACGATTTATTTGGGGGAAAAATCAAGTACGACACCGATTACTTCTGAAAAAATAAAGCTCAGCTACTCCTCGATGTCGACAAAAGACAAGCAATATACGGTTCAAGGGGGCGTCGATTACGGCTCGGGCGTCGTGCTCGATGATCTGAACTCGGCGGCGAAGTCGTTCGAGCTCCAGCCGCAGAATAAATATCAGAAGCTGGACTTGAAAGTATTCGTGCTTGATGTCGAAGGCGAAATCGACGTCAAAATATACGACGACAGCGATACGGTGCTCAAACATGTCAAGTTGTCGGGACAGGACAAAGTTCAGGATATCTCCGTGGATATCGGCGGAAGCAAGAGCATCCGGATCGAAGGCAAGACCCCGGTATTCGACAAAGGCAAAATTTTTGTAACTGGAACTTATCGGTAAGCTAATGAACGGACAACGCCCCGGATTTTTTGGCCAGGGGCGTGCTTTTAGCGGAAGCGAACGTTCTTGTCGCGGGGCGGCAAGGGCGTTTTTATTTACAGCCGTTTACATAAAACACGAACGAATTATAACTTTGGTATATTAATGTTCGGATTTGCCGTTGACAAAATTCGAGTGCAAGCTTTACAATGAGTACGTAACCTCATACGTGCTCTTTTTCGTATAATCCCGGGAATTGGCCCGGGAGTTTCTACGAGATCACCGTAAATGATCTGGCTACGAAGGATTTTGGCACCGGACTGCGCATGCGTCTGTCCGAACGATCTGCCCTGCCTTGCTGCAGCGCGCTTTCCCATTGACAAGGGATGGGGCGCAGCGCTCAGGCGAATGACGGGTGCAGTGTGCCGACCTTATAGCCGGAACTCGGGAGAATCTCCTGAGTTCTTTTTTTGTCCCTTGCGAGGGAAGGTGCTATTAGGTTACTCGGAACAGAGAGATTAATCAGTTCATGGGGAGGATGTAAACGCATGGATCGCTTCTTCAAAATTAAGGAGCAAGGGTCGACGGTAAGAACGGAAATAATGGCAGGGATTACGACCTTCATGACGATGGCATATATTTTGGCCGTCAATCCGAACATTTTGACCGCTTTCGGCAAGACGGGCATGGAATGGTATCCAGTCTTTCTCGCGACTGCGATTGCCGCTGGGATTTTTACGATTGCGATGGGAATTTTCGTCAATTTCCCGGTCGCGCTGGCGCCGGGGATGGGACTTAACGCATATTTCGCTACGGTCATCGTATCGACGGCCGGCTCGGACCACCCGATTACATGGCAGATGGCCTTGACCGCCGTCTTCATTTCCGGGATTGTGTTCTTCCTGCTGACGGTCACGCATATTCGGCAGAAGCTGCTGGAAGCCGTGCCTGACGCGTTGAAGCATGCGATTACCGTTGGTATCGGATTGTTCATTACGATTGTCGGCTTGAAGAACAGCGGCCTGCTGTCGGTATCCGTCGAAACGGTGAACGACGTGCCGAAGGGCGTATTTACGCCGCTGCAAGGCTTCGAGACCGTCTTCGGACTCGGAAGCTTCACCGACCCGAACGTGCTGCTCACGATTATCGGGCTGGCGCTCATTTCGGTATTGATGATTTTGAACGTGCCGGGCGCGATTTTGTTCGGCATCATCGGAACGGCCCTGATTGCCATTCCGATGGGATTGATTGATTTCAGCTCGCTGCAGGGCGCTCAATGGGTGCCTGACTTAACGCAAATGACGGTGTTCGAATTCGACTTCGCCGGCATTATGGGCGTCGGCATTGTGTCGATTATTTTGACCTTCACCTTCGTTGAATTGTTCGATACCTTCGGAACGCTGGTCGGCACGGCGAACCGCGCCGGCTTCATGAAGAACCGCGAAGAAGGCAACAAGCGCGTCGGCAAGGCCATGTTCGTCGATTCCATCGCGGTCGGCGGCGGCGCCGTCCTCGGCACTAGCACCGTGACGGCCTTCGTCGAGAGCTCGGCCGGGGTAGCGGCCGGCGGACGCACCGGGTTGACCTCGGTCACGACGGGCATCTGCTTCTTGCTCTCGCTGTTCCTGGCGCCGGCCATCGCCCTGATTCCGGGACCGGCTACGGCAGCGGCGCTGATTGTCGTCGGCGTCCTGATGATGCAAGCCGTGCGCGAGATCAACTTCAATGACCTGGTCATCGGCATTCCGGCGTTCATGACGATTACGTTCATGCCGTTCACGTACAGCATCGCGAACGGAATCTCCTTCGGCATTCTCGGCTACGTGCTGCTGGCCTTCGTCGCGAACGTATTCGGCAAAGGCGAGCAGAAATATAAAATTCATTGGCTGATGTGGATTTTGTTCGTCCTCGTCATACTCCGCTACGTGTTCATGGGCGGACATTAATAAGGCTTCGGCGCGCCGGCGGCATGAATTCGGCAGCGTCCGTGCAGCAGAAGTTATACCAGCCGTTCATCGGCTTCATCCAAGACTCGCATCCAGGAGGAACTGACTTCATGAAAAAACTCGCAACGACTCTCGCTATGATACTTGCCCTGGGCACGCTGCTCGCAGCCTGCTCCGGCAGCGACAATGCCGAAGGAGGCAAGGACAAGCCGACGGAATTGGTCATCTCGACATGGGGATTTGCCGAAGATGCAATGAAAAAGAACCTGTATGAGCCGTTCGAGAAGAAATACAATGTCAAGATCGTTACCGAGATTGGCAATAACACCGACCGCCTCAACAAGATCCGCCAAGGCAGCTCGAAGGTCGACTTGATCTACTTGTCCGATTATTATGCGCTGCAGGGCATCGAGGAAGGGCTGTTCGAGAAGATCGACCGCAAGAACATCCCGAATATCGAGAACCTGTACGATATCGCCAAGGCCCCGCTCGGCCAGGACTATGGCCCGGCGCATACGGTCGCGCAGCTTGGCCTCGCCTACAACGCGGATGAGGTGAAGGAGCCGGTGGATTCCTGGGAGGATTTGTGGAAGCCGGCTTTCCAGAACAAGCTCGCGCTGCCGAATATTACGATTACGACCGGCCCGATGCTGATCGACATGGCCGCCAAGCATGGAGGCAGCATGGATATGGGCACGGACGCCGCCTTCAAGGCATTGAAAGAGATCAATCCGGGCGTCGTGAAATATTACTCCAAGTCGGCCGATCTCGTGAACATGTTCGCGCAGGGCGAGGTCGTGATCGCGCCGATGCAGGACACGTTCTACGGCAGCGTGTCGGAGGCGGTGCCGTCGGCCAAGTTCGTGACGCCGAAGGAAGGCGCGTATGCGCTGCTCAACACGGTCAACGTCGTCAAAGGATCGAAAAACAAGGAATTGGCTGAGAAATTTATCGACTGGCATCTGAGCCAGGAGGTGCAGCAAGCCAACGCGCTCGATCGGGTCGATTCCCCGACCAACAAGCTCGTTACCTTGACGGAGGAGCAAGCCGCAGGCCTGACCTACGGCGCAGACGTCGTCGAGAACCTGAAGACATTGGATTTGCGCAAGGTGAATCAAGAGATGGCCGAATGGATCGACCGCTGGAACCGGGAGATCGAGTAGGCCGGGATGTATAGAAGGTAGGGAGGGCTGCTGGAATACGCACCCTCTTTTTTATGCCCCCTAGCGGATTACAAGCCAAGACAACAGGAGAACACGACCTATGAAAAAACGATTTTTGTGGCTGCTGCTGCTGCCGGGACTTCTGTTCCTTACGATTTTTATGATTATTCCGATCTTTCTGACGATCGGGTCCACCTTTTTCAATGAAGGACAGTTCACGATTCAAGGCTATGTCAAGCTGCTCGGTGATCCGTATATTTTGAAAATTTTGCTGACGACCCTGGAAGTCAGCCTCGTGACGACCGCCGCCTGCATCCTTATCGGATTCCCGACGGCCTATTACATTTCCAAAAAGAAGGCCCGGGTCAAAGGCATCCTGCTGGCCCTGGCGCTGTTCCCGATGCTGACGAGCGCGATTGTCCGTTCGTTCAGCTGGATGGTCATTCTCGGCAAAAACGGGCTCGTCAACAACCTGCTTACCGGCATCGGCCTTGTTGACGAGCCCTTGAAAATATTGTACACCCCGACGGCCATGATGATTGGCCTCATCCATCTGTTCCTGCCGCTCATGATCATCTCGCTCGTCGGGGTGATGGAGAACATCGACGGCGATCTGCTGCGCGCCTCCGAGAGTCTGGGCGCCTCGCGCTTCAAAGGCTTCATGAGCATCATCGTGCCGCTGTGCGTGCCCGGGCTTATCGTCGGCAGCATTCTTGTCTTCGTCGGCAGCCTGACGGCCTATACGACGCCGCAGCTGCTCGGCGGGAAGCAGCGCGTCATCGCCACGTTCCTCTATCAGAACGCGATGACGCTCAATGATTGGACGATGGCATCCATTATCGCCACAGTGATGATTGTCGTCACGTTCATCATCATCGGATTGATGAACCAACTGGCGCGCAAATTGAATCCGAAGGGGTAACGAACATGAAGGACACACATCGCGGACTCGCCCTGTTTACGGCTCTCGTCTTTGTCTTTTTGCTGGGGCCGCTGCTTATCATTATGGCTACGTCGTTCGGAGACAGCTCCGTGCTCAAATTTCCGCCGGAAGGCTTCTCCTTCCGCTGGTACCGCAATATTTTCGACGTCGAGATGTTCATGACGACGTTCAAGGTGACGATTGTCGTCGCGCTGGCGGGGAACCTGATCGCGCTTCTCATCGGCGTTCCCGCCGCTTATGCCCTCAGCCGCTTCCATTTCCGGGGCAAAGGGCTGCTCAATTCGATTTTCATCTCGCCCATCCTGATACCGGGCGTCGTGCTCGGCTTCACGATGCTGAAATATTTGGTCGTTCAGTTCCAATTGCCGATTTACACCAGCCTGTTAATCGGTCATATCGTACTGATGCTGCCGTTCATCATTCGCGTCATCGCATCGAGCTTGTCGAACTTCGACTATGCGGTCGAGGAAGCGTCCATGAGTCTGGGCGCCAGCCGCCTGAAGACCTTCTTCACGGTCGTGCTGCCGAATATCCGCTCGGGACTGATCGCGGGCGTGCTGCTCGCGTTCCTCGAATCGTTCAATAACGTCGACATCTCGGTCTTCATGACCGGACCGGGGGTCAGCACGCTGCCGATCCAGATGCTGACCTATGTCGAGAACTATTTCGACCCGACCATTGCCGCCATCTCGGTGCTGCTGATGGTGGTGACGGCCCTGCTGATGTTCTTGATCGAGCGCCTGATGGGACTCTCCTACTTCACGAAAAATAACTAGCATAAACGGAGGCCTGACGACCATGGAATACCTTTCCTTGCAAAATATAGCGGTAGCTTATGAAAAAAATACGATTTTAAAAGATTTCTCGCTCAATATTCAGGAAGGGGAGCTGATCTCCCTGCTCGGCCCTTCGGGCTGCGGCAAGACGACGACGCTCCGCCTCATCGCCGGCTTCCTGGAGGCGAAGGACGGCAAGTTCATGTTCAAGGGCAAGGATTACACCAAAAAGCCCGTGAACAAGCGGAACTTCGGCTTCGTCTTCCAGAGCTATGCCCTGTTCCCGCATATGACCGTGTTCGACAATGTCGCTTATGGCCTGCGCCTGCGGAAGGTCGACAAGGCGGAGATCGGGAAGCGCGTCCTCGCCATGCTGGAGATCGTCAATCTGAAGGGCTTCGAGAAGCGCTTCCCGGGCGAGCTCTCCGGCGGTCAGCGCCAGCGCGTCGCGATTGCCCGCGCGCTCGTCATCGAGCCGGATCTGCTGCTGTTCGATGAGCCGCTCAGCAACCTGGACGCCAATCTGCGCGTCAACATGCGCGTCGAGATCCGGCGCATTCAGAAGCAGCTTGGCATAACGACCGTCTATGTCTCGCATGATCAGGAGGAATGCTTCTCGATTTCGGACAAGGTGGCGATTATGAACAAAGGCATCATCGAACAGTTAGACGCGCCGGCGAACATCTACAAATACCCGGCTACCGAATTCGTCGCCCGCTTCATCGGGTTCAACAACTTCATCGCATTCGGAGCCATGAAGCAGGACGGCAACGCCATCACCCTCGAAGGGGAAGGAGATGTGCGGCTGCAGGTCATCCACCGCTCCGGCCATCCGATTACCGATGCGATGAAAGGCGCCATCCGGCCCGATGATCTGATCGTGCTGGCCGAAGGCGAGCTGAACGGCTTCGCCGACAGCGGAGCTGGCGGGCTGAATGGCGCCGCCGGCAAGGAAGCCGGAGTGATAGGAGGACTGACCTCCGAGGAGCTGGCTGCAGGCTGGAATACGATTCCCGGCCGCATCAAAATCAGCACCTTCCTGGGTCGAAGCTATCAATATGTCGTGGAGACGGCTCTTGGCGACTTCACCGTCAACCGGGAAATGGAACAGCCATTCGAACGCGGCATCGCGGTCAAGCTGGTGCTCCCGAAAGAAAAGGTGGTCCTGGTTCGCGCCGAAGCGTAAGCGCGCGAGGGAACATATGCGAACATCGTATTTGGACCTAAGCCTTGGCGATTCAGTAACGTGTTAGTGGCGTACTTATGCCTTATGTATACCGTTACCATGCTGTAAACAAGGTGAAATAACCGGATCAATGCTGAAGTCTATGGTGATTCTGTATGTTTCATTGCTGAAGTCTATGGTGACTCGGTATGTTTCATTGCTGAAGTCTATGGTGACTGAGTATGATTCATTGCTGAAGTCTATGCTGATTTAGTACGTTTCAGGTCCCTGTCGACTTCGGTGCTATGTCACTGCTGAGATCCGTGCCACATTCAGTACCATCCAGCGCGGAATGACAAATAGCGAATTTCGTACTATCCACGCCTTACCGAAGCACTGCTCAATCTTTACGGAATCAAAGCTGAGAATGCCGTCTGACTGGAGAACGACGAATGACGATAGAACGAGGACAACGAGGAGAGTGCAGCCATGAAGATCGATTTGTTGATAAAAGAAGTGCAAGTATTCAACGTATACCTGAAGCGGTTCGTGCCGGGCAATGTCGCCGTGCTTGACGGGCGCTGCCTGTATGTTGGCCAGCGCGGGGAAGAGACATTCGAGGCGGCGCAAACGGTGGAAGGCCGCGGCCGCTATCTGATTCCGGGCCTGGTCGATATCCATCTGCATATCGAGAGCACGATGGTGACGCCGCATACGTTTTCGCACGGAATTATTCGCAACGGCGTGACGACTATCGTCTCCGAGCCGCATGAGATGGCCAATGTATTCGGTCTTGAGGGCGTGCAGGAAATGATCCGGGCCAGCGAAGGCTGCGCCGCCGATATTTTGTACGCTATTCCGAGCTCGGTTCCGTCCACCCCGCTGGAGACGGCGGGCGGCGAGATCGATATCGAGCATATCGATGCGCTGCTGCAGGAAGAGAGCGTCGTCTGCCTCGGGGAGATCATGAACTCGGTCGACGTGCTGCGCGATCCGGACTGCAAGACGAACCGCATCCTCAATCATGTCCGCTCGCACTATCCGAAGCTGGTCATCGAGGGGCATACGCCGAAGAAGCTGGTCGATCTGGAACTGGCCCGCTTCATGTTCGCGAGCGTCGATTCCGACCATACGGAACAGGCGCCGGCCAGCATGCGCGACCGGTTGGCGAACGGCATGTTCCTCGAGATTCAGGAGAAATCGATGACGCCGGACATCATGAAGATTTTAATCGAGGAAGACGTGGCGGAGCTGTTCTGTTTCGTAACGGATGATGTCATGGCCGATTCCTTCATTCAGGACGGGCACCTGAACCATATCGTGCGCAAGGCGATCGCGATGGGGATGGCGCCGGAGCGGGCGATCTACGCGGCGACCTACACGCCGGCCCGGCGCATGCAGCTGCATGACCGCGGCGCCATCGCTCCGAACAAGACGGCGGACTTCGTCCTGCTCAGCAACCTGGAGCAATTCGCGATCGACGCCGTGTACAAGAACGGGCGGCTGGCATATGAGGCCGGAGCGCCTTACGAGCAAGCGGAAGCCGCTCGCCGCTTTCCGGCCCATTTCTATCGCAGCGTCCAGCTTGCCGAGATGACCGCAGCCGACTTCGAGGTCCGGATCGAAGCCGAGGACGGAACCCATTCGTGCCGCGTGATGGAAGTCGTGAACGGCACGACGAATACGAACGAGCTGCACAAGCCGGTCGAGGTAGCTGACGGCCATCTCCAATGGGAGGCCAGCCCGTACGGGCTCATCGCGACATTCGAGCGCTATGGCAAAAACGGCAACCGCGCATACGGCCTGATTACCGGCAATACCATTAAGCGCGGCGCCATCGCGACGACGTATTCGCATGACAACCACAACCTGCTCGTCGTCGGCCACTCCGCCGAGGATATGGCGCTTGCCGCCAACACGGTCATTGCCGATCAAGGCGGCTTCTGCGTCGTGGCGGACGGCAAGGTAATCGCTCATGTGCCGCTTCCGGTCGGCGGCATTCTGTCGGAGCAGCCGCTCGACCAATTCGGCCCGGCAGTGAAGCGGCTGCGCGAAGCGATGGAGTCCCTCGGGTACGAGCACTATAACCCGATTATGTCTCTCAGCACGCACTCGCTTCCGGTCAGCCCTTCGCTCAAAATCACCGATCTCGGACTGATTGACGTCGAAGCGGGCGCCGTCGTTCCGCTGCTGGTCGAAAAATAAGCCGCCGCCCTCAGTGGCGCCAACAGGTTGCGACATTGATCCAATCATCCATTCCCTTTGGCAGCTCACATCATCGGTTCGGGCAGATGGGTCACCTGGCCATCGTCTCGCAACCGGCCGTTACCTTTGTGCCTAGGCTGCTGGATTGGATCGGCTCACGCGCCGGCTGACATTTTTTATGTCGGCCGGCGTTTCTTGTTCGGGGTGGCGCCTTAAGTTGGCCGACGCTTTTTTGGTGACGCCGTTACGTCGAGCGGCGCTTGCTTCATGCCCGTCGGTGCTATATGTGCTTGTATTGCATTGTCTAAGTATTCACCATTATCATATGATGATTCCGCCCTCCTTCCCAAGTCCCACTCCTAGTTCCAGCCTTATGATCAGAATCCCACTCGCTCAGGGTTCCTTCCCATCCGTTCACAATACTCTCTCAAGTCACCATGCATCTCTTAAGCTTCTCTCATATACTTGTGCTGATTATCCCAGCCACTCAGGCTGCAAGAATGAGCATCTCGGCAAATTCCTACCGTTCAGGACTCATGCACAACCTTCCAAATGAATAATCCAACGCTCCATGTACTCCTTCGACCTTATGATGGTCCTCCCAATGGCTCAGGTGCTTCTACGATCCTATAGCAGACTCCCAGCGACTCAGGTGCTTCCTACGATCCTATGGCAGTCTCCCAGCGCCTCAGGTGCTTCTAACGATCCTCTGGCAGACTCCCAGCGACTCAGGTGCTTCCTACGATCCTATGGCAGTCTCCCAGCGCCTCAGGGGCTTCTAACGATCCTATGGCAGTCTCCCAGTGATTCAGGTGCTTCCTAGGATCCTATGGTAGTCACCTAACTCTTCAGGTTTTTCCTACAACTCTACGAAAATCTCCCAACGTCTCAGGATTTCCCTGCGATCCTGCGTCCTACTATGATTCATTTAACTATTCAGGTATTTCATGACCATACGATAAATGATTTGACGATTCAGGTATTCCCTACAATCTTGCGGCCTTACGATAAATCTCCCAACCCTTCAGGGAATTGAAGACATTAAGACAGACATTTCAGTCGTTCAGTGAGCGAGGGTCCACATCTTCCTTTTTGCTGGTGATATTATCCTCAAAAAATATGCATAATTCCATTAACACACTTGACTTGGAAACATATGTTTGGTATCTTCTATATAAGAACATACGTTTGTGGTTATGCAATATTAAAGGGGGGCGCTGTGGTGAAAGACTTGTTGGGTGTTAGCACTTTGGAGGAAGTGATGAATCGTTTTCCGACGGAGGCATCTTGTGTTCCTGTTCTGTTTTCGTTCAAATGGCCTCATGGCTTCCGCTGCCCGAATTGCCGACATCCCAAGGCTTACGTGATCCGAACACGGCGGCTTCCTCTGTATGAATGCGGCTCTTGCCGCCATCAGACGTCCTTGACTGCAGGAACGATTTTTGAAGGCAGCAGAACCTCTTTGCGGAAGTGGATTGTCGCAATTTGGCTCGTCTCTAATCCAAAGGAAGGCATTAATGCGGTCAGATTGCGTTCGATTATTGATGTCACTTACAAGACAGCATGGTCAATGCTGCATAAAATTCGTACCGCGATTAGCTGTGCCGATGAAGAGAAGCGGCTTGAAGAGCATGTGCATGGATTTATTGCCTTCAACGGTCCTAGATTATATCCAAGTGTCGATCTTGCGCCCCGGGAGCAACCGATTATCGTGGCGGCTTCACTGGCTCCAAATGGGGAGGGACTACACTACAAAATGAAGCAGGTGAACCGCCGGCACATGTCCGGCAAGCTGCTGCTTCCTTGCGGCCGCGATCGTTTTATCGAAGAACATATTTCCGCGCCGGAGTGGAACGTTTCTATTATCCGCCAACGATTTCGGGTCAAGCATAACAGCCCATTGTATGCCGTGTTTCGGCGAGCGCAGCGATGGTTATGCGATACGTTCCGTGGGATAAGCGGCAAGTATTTGCAGTATTATCTGGATGAATTTTGCTACAGGGAAAATTGCAGGGCAGGCGAAACGGCAGGATGGGAACCCTTGGCCACGATATGTTGTGCAGACAACGGGGCAAGACAGCGGTACTTATGGCGGACAACCTCCTCCCTGAGCTGTGGCCGCTACCTTGCGGCTGCCTGAATACATATGAGGGTTGATGTCGGCGGTCTATATTAGGTTTTCAAGTGAGGAGCAATTAGGTGCAGGTTTTTTCATGCCTTTTTTACGTGATCCGGATTTGCAATTTAATTTTTTCAAATATTAATCTGGAAACGAGGCATGACATCTCCTGTAGAGGATATCAGCTGTCCGTTCCTGAGCGACGGGGATATCGGTTATAAGAGATCAAAGGGGATGTCTTGCTGCCAAGTTAATAATAGCTAAGTATAGCTAATTAAACCTAGGTAATAGCTAAGTATAGATATACGTAATAGCTAAAGGAAATTAAAGGCAATAGATAGGTAGTAGCCTTTGGTTGTTACTTATCATAGTTCTAGGGGAAGTCATTTTTTCTCACGATGATTTGGAGATGTATCCTGACTCGTTGGGATACTGCCCATAAGAGTTGTACCCCCCTAATCACAATCGTGTATGAGAAGCGCGGGAATGCTGAGGGAGTTCGTGATGGTGCAACTCGGGGCTAAGCGGGATACGGGGAGAGCCGGACGGTGCTCCGGCCCTGCCTGTGTGTTTTTATTTGTCCTGTACCGAAGTAGTGGAGTGGCCCTCCACGAGCTGGGGTTGGAACATGATTTTTTGCTTCGGCATATCCGGGGTGTCGGATTGGCGCAGCAGCAGTTGAATCGTCTCCTTGGCCATCTCGGGAATCGGCTGCAGTATCGTCGTTAGTCGAGGGACGACGATTCGGGACAGAATCGTATCGTCGAAGCCGATAATAGATAGATCATTCGGAACGCGCAGCCCGAGCTGCTGGGCGGATTGCATGGAACCGACGGCGAGCAGGTCGTTGCAGGTGAACAATGCCGTGGGCCGGGCTCGGTTCCGAGCACGCGGGCGGCGCCCTTCAAGCCGTCCTCTAACGATGAATTCACCGTCACGATCCAATCCTCATTGACGGCAATGCCGGCGTCGATCATCGCCTGCTTCGCGCCGCGCACCCGGTACTCGCCGCTGGGGCTATCCTCCGTGACGATGCCGATCCGACGGTGCCCCAAGGCAGTAAGATGCTGGATCGCCACGTAGCCTCCTTTGTAATCATCCACGGTAATCGTATGCATGGATAAGGAAGGAATATCTTTGGAGAAGAGCACCACAGGGAAGCCCTCGGGAATGCTCTCCTGCAGCAGCGGCCACCGCGAAAATTCACAGGCGACGATAAGGCCGTCAATCTGTTTGCGCTGCAGCAGGGAAATATAGTTAAGGCCTTTGTCGTCCTTATTGTCGGTGCTGCACATCACGATGCTGTAGCCTTCCGTCTGGGCCTGATCTTCTAAATTGCGAGCGACCTCGGCAAAGAAGGGGTTGGCCAGATCCGAGATAAGCAGGCCGAAGGTCGATGTCTTCTTGCCCGTCAACGCCGACGCTACGACGCTCGGCTGGTACTGCAGCTCTTTCATAACATGGATGACCCGGTCCCGCGTCTTCCCGCTGATGTTGCCGGTTTGATTGACCACCTTGGATACCGTGGCGATGGAGACGCCGGCAGCTTTTGCGACATCATAAATCGTTGCTTTCATAAACGAACCTCTCTAACTGGCTTACCGCGTAAACCTATCATGCATGCTCCTAGCTATCTCAATTATAGACAACAAAAGGAGAATGGACTACATCTACAAACAACAAAAGGAGAATGGACTCATCCATTCTCCTCGATCTTGCCGAATCGTTTTGATGTGGAACGACGAAAAAAACTATTTGGCGAAAAGCCATTCGTGAGCCGGATCGTTATGGAATTTCCAGGTCCGCTTCGGGCCTGCCATGACGTTCAAATAATAGGAGTCATAGCCCGGAGGCGCGGAGACGGGATGATACCCTTCCGGAACCAGTACGACGTGCCGGTGAGGGACCGCCATGTTCTCATCGAGCGTGCGGTCGTCGTTGTAGACCCGCTGCATGACGAAGCCCTGTGCGGGGTTTACTTCGTGGTAGTAGGTCTCCTCCAAATACGACTCCCGCGGCAGAGCGTCCCGGTCATGCTTGTGCGGCGGGTAGCTCGACCAATGTCCCGCAGGCGTAAAAACCTCCACGACGAGCAGGCTGTCGGCCTCTTTCTGCTCCGGCAATATGTTATGGATATGCCGCTCCATGCTGCCTGAACCGCGCGTCTCTACGCCGACATCTTCAGGCGCGATGACGCGGGCAGAGTAAGTTCCCTTGCCCGGCGCCGAGCAGACGGCCAATTCCAGCGCCGTCTCTGCCTGTACGGAGTAGCGGTCATCGTTCGGCACATAGACGGAGAAGGGAGGGATGCGTTCGAAGACGCTCATTCGATGGCCAAGCGTGCCGAACGATTGCTTGGCGGTCTCGATCTTCGCCTTGCCGCTCAACAGTACAAGACAGACCTCCCGGTCGCTCGTATCCCGTTCCAAGACCTCGCCCGGTCGCAAGGAATAGACTTCGAAGCCGACATACTCCCAGCCGGCGCTTTGCGGCGTGACCGATAATATCTGGCCGTGTTCGTCTCTCGGTCCAGGTGCAACAATTAATTTCGACATGAAAGAATCTCTCCTCCCGAGCCAATAGTAAAAATTCTAAGGGCGGCTTGCTGGGACAGAAGCCCCTGGAGGCTGCTTATTCCGTACATACGGATCACAGCCCGAAGTTCCTGTCACGACTTGCTTTAATGCCCGAGTACAGATACGGATTCATGCTCCAGCTTGACGGGGCGTCCGCTGTGCAGCGACTCCTTCGCCGCGCGTGCGATTCGTTCCGCCTGAAGTCCGTCGTTCGCATCGCATGCGACGGGCCGATCATGAAGAACGGCCTGCACGAATTCTTTGACTTCTCGAATATAGGCTTGCGTATATCGTTCCAAAAAGAAATATAACGGTTTGTCCATATGCACACCGTCTGCCGAAGAGACGAGCGCGGTCGATGGGCGGTCATTATCCGTAGTGACACTGCCCGCCGATCCGAACGCTTCCAGACGCTGGTCATAACCGTAAACGGCCTTGCGGCTGTTCTCAATGACCCCCAGGGCGCCGTTCGCGAAGCGGAGACTGACGATGGCGGTATCGATATCTCCCAATTCCCCGATGCGCGGATCGATCAGATTTGCTCCTTGGGCGTACACTTCGATCACTTCGCTCTGCATAACGAAGCGTGCCATGTCGAAGTCGTGAATCGTCATGTCCATGAACAACCCGCCTGAGGTGGCAATATATTCGGGCGATGGCGGCTCCGGATCGCGGGACGTGATGCGCAGCAGATGCGGAGTCCCGATCTTGCCCTCCTGCACGATATCCCGCGCTTTTTGGAAGTTATGGTCAAAACGGCGATTGAACCCAACCTGCATCTTCACGCCTGCTGCTCTCACTGCGGCCACGGCCTGCTCCGTGGCGTTCACGGAGAAGCTGACCGGTTTTTCGCAGAAAATATGCTTGCCCGCCTGGGCGGCCTCTTCAATGATTGCGGCGTGCGTGCTCGTCGGCGAGCAGATGAACACGGCCTGAATGTCCGGATCATTCAGCAAATCGCGGTAATCGCTGGTCACTACCGGAATTCCAAGCCCGGAAGCCCATGCGTCCAAGCCTTCGACATATACGTCCGATATGGCGCGAACTTGCGCGTCGCGCATTTGTTGAATATGGCCGGCGTGCAGCTTGCCGATGCGCCCGGCCCCGATGATTCCCACTTGCAGCATAAATATCCCTGCTTTCTTGGTAGCATAAAATCTTAGGTAAAGCTAGGGAAAGCGCTTAACTCATAATCAACTATACGTCATAACTAAAGCGTTTTCAAGACAAAATCTTCGGGAGTACGGATAGAGTGCGTATGTACGGCTATAAAGCTATTCATTTTCAATATGAAAAAACAACTGATTGTGAAAAAAAGAACTTTGAATTTTCATGGAAAAGCGTTTACATTCCCGAAAAAGGAAGGATATAATACGCCGTAAGGTAAGCGCTTAACTCAAACTCGGGTATTACATCATCGCGTTGCTTCTGCCGGCCTGCCTTTGCTAGAAGCAACCGCAGGGAGGTGCTGACTGAAGCACGAGTTGCACTGATGTTTCCAGCGAATCGCCCGTTTGAATCTAATTGCTATCGGGAGATTGTGCATTGGTTTGAATAAGACGGAACGGATGAAGTGGAATTTTTATACGGGCCAAACGATAATTACTACACACTGGTAAGGACGGTGTTCGGGATGGAAACGATTCGCTTGACGACGGCCCAAGCGCTCGTCAGATTTCTCGATCGGCAGTATGTCGAGTTTGACGGAGTGGAGCAGCGTTTTGTCAAAGGGGTTTTTACGATATTCGGCCATGGCAATGTGCTTGGCTTAGGCCAGGCGCTGGAGGAAGACAGCGGCGGCCTGGAAGTGTATCAGGGGCGGAATGAGCAAGGGATGGCCCATGCCGCGGTGGCGTTCGCGAAGCAGATGCGGCGCAGGCAGATCTGCGCCTGCACGTCGTCGGTCGGGCCTGGCGCCGCCAATATGGTGACGGCCGCAGCCACCGCGACGGCCAATCAGATTCCGGTCTTGCTGCTGCCGGGGGACACGTTCGCCACGCGCCAGCCCGATCCGGTGCTGCAGCAGATTGAACAGCCGCATGACCTGACGGTATCGACGAATGACGCGTTCCGTCCGGTGAGCAAATATTGGGACCGCATCATGCGGCCGGAGCAGTTGATGACCGCGCTTCTTCATGCGATGCGCGTGCTGACGAATCCGGCCGATACGGGAGCGGTCACGATCGCGCTGCCGCAGGATGTGCAGGGGGAAGCGTATGATTACCCTGTTCTTCGCGAAGCGCGTGCACCGGATAGAACGCCGCCCGGCGGCGGAAGCGGCGCTTGAGGACGCGGTCCGGCTCATGATGAGCAAGCGCAAGCCGCTGATCATCTGCGGGGGCGGCGTTCGTTATTCCGAGGCCGGAGCGGAGCTGCAAGCCTTTGCGGAAGCTTTTCATATTCCGTTGGCGGAGACGCAGGCCGGCAAGAGCGCGGTGCCGGGTTCGCATCCGCTCAATCTCGGCGGCGTCGGGGTAACGGGCAACGGAGCGGCGAACGCGATCGCCAAGGAAGCCGATCTCATTATCGGCGTCGGCACGCGCTTCACCGACTTCACGACCGGCTCGAAGGAGCTGTTCAGCGGGTCTGGCACGGACATCCTGACGGTGAATGTGTCCGAGTTCCACGCGCTCAAGCTGGAGGCGACGCCGGTCGTGGCCGATGCGAAGGCGGCGCTCATCGCGCTGCGGCAGCGGCTGGAGGCGGCCGGGTACCGCTCGGGCTATACGGCCGAGATTGAAGCGGCGCGCGCCGCCTGGAGCAAGGAGTGGAAGCGCCTGGCCGGCATCCAGTACGCGCCCGGCGCGTTCACGCCCGAAGTCGCGGGGCATTTGGACGAGGCGCTGCCGGAATATGCCCAGGCGCTCGGCAGCTGCCTGACGCAGACCCGGGTGCTGGCGGCATTGAACCGGCTGCTCGGAGACGACGCCGTCGTCGTAGGCGCCTCGGGGAGCTTGCCTGGCGACCTGCAGCGGATGTGGGCGGCCGAAGCGCCCCATTCGTACCATATGGAATACGGATATTCCTGCATGGGCTATGAAATTTCGGGGGCGCTTGGCGTGAAGATGGCGGAGCCGGATCGCGAAGTGTATGCGTTCGCGGGGGATGGAAGCTACCTGATGCTTCACTCCGAGCTCGTCACGAGCATTCAGGAAGGACAAAAGATTAATGTGCTGCTGTTCGACAACAATGGCTTCGGCTGTATTAACAACCTGCAAATGGGCCACGGCATGGGCAGCTTCGGGACGGAATTCCGCGCCCGCAGTGCATCCACCGGCAAGCTGGACGGTCCGCTTGTCGGCATTGATTTCGCCCGCAGCGCCGCGGGCTACGGCGTGATAACCTATACGGCTCGCACGCTGGAGGAGCTGGAGCATGCCGTCGCGGACGCGAAGCGGCAGACGGTCTCCACGCTCATCGATATCAAAGTGCTGCCGAAGACGATGACGAACGGTTACGGCGCTTGGTGGAACGTCGGCGTCGCGGAAGTGTCCGGCAAGCCGGACATTGCGCGCGCGAGCGAGGAGCGGCGGCGGTTTTTGCAGCAAGCAAGACCTTATTGACACAAAGGCCACAGTGAAATATCGCGCCTCGGCGGAGCGGGCGTGCAGACGCGGCACCCGCCCGGCATTCTGCCGAGGACGCGATGACATCAGGGAGGAATGGACATGTTTGCAGCAGGAAGCGTAAAAATAGGGATTGCGCCCATCGGCTGGACGAATGACGATATGCCGGAGCTGGGCGGAGAGAATACGTTCGAGCAATGTGTAAGCGAGATGGCGCTCGCCGGATATGCGGGCACGGAGGTCGGCAATAAGTACCCGCGGGATATCGGCGCGCTGCAAAAAGCGCTCCGGCTGCGCAAGCTGGAGGTGGCCAGCGCCTGGTTCAGCGCTTTTCTTACCGTAAAGCCATTGGAAGAGACGACGGCGGCATTCGTGCAGCACCGCGACTTCCTGCATGCGATGGGGGCCAAGGTCATTGTCGTATCCGAGCAGGGGCACAGCGTTCAAGGCATGATGAATACCCCGCTGTTCGATCGCAAGCCGGTGTTCGGCGAGCAGGATTGGAAGCGCTTAACCGATGGTCTGCATGCGCTCGGCGAGCTCGCCAGGGAGAAGGATATGGATATTGTGTATCATCATCATATGGGCACGGGGGTGCAGACAACGGAGGAGATCGCTCGTCTCATGGAGGGAACGAATCCTGAACTGGTGTCTTTGCTCTATGATACCGGACATCTTGTGTTCTCGGGCGAAGAGCCGCTGATCATCTTGAACCGCTACATGGACCGGATTAAGCATGTTCATTTGAAGGATGTCCGGGCTGACGTGGCGCGCCGCGTGCGCGAGGAGGGGCTCAGCTTCCTGCAAGCGGTGAAGGAAGGCGTATTTACCGTTCCCGGAGACGGCTGCATCGATTTCGCGCCGCTATTCCGGGCTTTGTCCGCGGCCGGATACCGCGGCTGGATGCTCGTGGAAGCGGAGCAGGACCCTGCCAAAGCGAATCCGTTCGAGTACGCGTTGCTAGCGCGTGACTATATTTTGCGCCAAGCTGGCGTATAAGTGCGAGTTAAGACAGACGAAGGGGAGAAATGGATCTATGGGAGACAACAGAGTCGTATCGGTAGGACTCGTCGGCTTGGGGCGGCTCGGACGGCAGCATGCCGAGAATTTGGCGCATCGCATTCCGAACTGCAGATTGGCGGCGGTATGCAGCATCAAGGCCGAGGAGGTGGAGGAAGCGCAGGCGCAGCTTGGCGTTCCTTACGGTTATACCGATTATGAGGACATGCTGCGGAACGAGGAGCTGGACGCGATTTTCATCGCTTCGCCGTCCTCCTATCATGGCGATCAGATTGAAAAGGCGTTGGCCGCAGGCTTTCACGTTTTCAGCGAAAAACCGCTCGGGCTTTATATGGAAGAAGCGCTGCGCGTGCAAGAGGCGGTGCGCAGCCATCCGCAGCAGGTATTTATGCTTGGCTTTATGCGGAGATATGATCGTTCCTACGTCTATGCCAAGCGGAGAATCGAAGCGGGAGCAATCGGCGAGCCCGTGCTCATCCGCTGCTATGGGCTCGATCCGGCTCAAGCGATGCCCGGCTTTTTGCAATTCGCCAAGAGCAACTACAGCGGAGGCTTGTTTCTCGATATGGCCATACACGACCTGGATTTGGCGCGGTGGTATTTGGGCGTCGAAGCGGAGCGGGTATGGGCCATCGGCGGCTCTCACCGCTATACGGAGCTGGCCCAGCTGCAAGATGCGGAGACGGGGGCGGCCCTGGTCCAATTTGCCGGCAATAAAATGGGGGTATTCGTAGCCGGGCGCAATTGCGCGCATGGCTATCATATCGAGACGGAAATCATCGGAACACTCGGAACGCTGCGCATCGGCACGGTGCCTGAGAAAAACCAGGTGGCGATCATGGATGATCGCGGCGTGGTGCGCGAATGCGCGCAGGGCTTCCTGGAGCGGTTCGAGCAGGCTTACTTGGACGAGGCGATTGAATTTGTGCAGGCCATTGTTGAGGGGAGACAACCCGGAGTCAGAGTCGAAGACGGGGTGCTCTCGACCGCGCTTGGATATGCATGCAAGGAATCGTATGACACCGGCCGCTTGGTTGAGGTGGCTGGGCCCGCAGCCTTAAGCGGATCGCACGATACGAGGTAGCTTCACAGATCTCTCTACGCGTGGAGAAGGAGGGCATTCATGACCTACATTACTGTCATCACCTTTTTATTGTACACCGGTATTGTCGCCTGGTACTCCTGGTACAAAACGCGCAGCATCAACCTCAACAGCTCGGATGGATATTTTCTTGGCGGACGCAGCTTGACTGGCGTTGTAATCGCTTTCTCGTTATTGCTGACCAATTTGTCGACCGAGCAAATGGTTGGCCTGAACGGACAAAGCTATGCGACATCGATGGTCGTCATGGCCTGGGAAGTCACGTCGCCGATTGCGTTGATTTTTATGGCGTTTGTGTTTTTGCCCCGTTATTTGAAGACGGGGATTACGACCATCCCGGATTTTCTGGAGCAGCGCTACGATCTGCGGACGCGCCAGCTTATTTCCGTTCTCTTTTTGCTTGGCTACGCGGTGGCTTACCTGCCAACGGTCCTGTATTCCGGTGCGCTGGTGCTGGATACGATATTCAATATTTCCGACCTGTTCGGCTTAAGTGATTTCAGTATCATTTTGATCGTGTCGCTTGCCATTGGAATTACGGGGATCGCGTATGTCGTCCTCGGGGGACTGCGTGCCTGCGCGCTCTCGGATACGCTGAACGGCGTCGGGCTTATTGTCGGCGGGCTGCTGATTACGTTTCTTGGCCTGTTCGCCCTTGGAGGAGGCAGCCTGGTCGAAGGCGTGAGCACCTTGCTGCACAAAGAGCCGGAAAAATTGAACTCGATAGGAGACAGTTCCTCTCCCGTGCCGTGGGTGACCATTTTCGCAGGGCTGCTGTTCAACAATCTGTTCTATTGGTGTACGAATCAAGCCATCGTCCAGCGCACGCTCGGCGCGAAAAACTTGAAGGAAGGACAGAAGGGCGTGCTATATGCCGGGATGTTCAAAATCTTCGGCGCCTTCTACCTCGTGCTGCCGGGCATTATCGCGTATCATCTGTTCAACAATTCGTTAAGCAATGCCGATATGGCTTATCCGTCGCTAGTCATCGAAGTGCTGCCGACGCTGCTGTCCGGATTTTTCGCCGCCGTTCTGTTCGGCGCGATCTTAAGCTCCTTTAACGGGGCTTTGAACAGCTCGCTGACCTTGTTTACGCTCGATATTTATAAGCCGATATTCAAGCCGGATGCGACCGAGCAACAATTGGTGAAGGCAGGCAGAAGGTTTGCCATCGCGCTTGGCCTCGTTGCCGTTATCGTAGCGCCATTTATTTTGTATGCGCCTTCAGGATTGTATTACTACTTGCAGGAGATGTTCGGATTTTACAATATCCCGATCATCGCCGCGGTCGTTGTCGGTTTTTTCAGCAAAAAAGTTCCCGCCAGCGCGCCGAAGATTGCGTTAGCGGTACACATTGTTCTGTACACCTTGTCCAAGTTTTTTATGGGCACGATTAACTTCCTGTACATTCTAAGCGTATTATTCCCGGTATGTGTTCTCGTCATGCTTCTTATCGGAAAATGGAAGCCGCGCGAGCAGGATTTCGAGCTGTTCAAATCGGGCAAAGTCGATCTGACGCCATGGAAATATGCGAAGGCCTTTACCATTGTCATGCTGGTGTTCATGGTGGCCGTCTATGTTTTATTCTCTCCATGGGGCATCGCGGCATAATTATCGGCAAGCTCTGTTCTTAAGTTCAAACCAATTCCTCAGCAACAATTTAGTGGCTGCCGAACGCTTCGGCAGCTTTTTTTCTTGGCCCTCGGCATGATTCTTCCTTCAGAGAGCGAAGTATGGTATAGTGTAACTCAGAGGTAAGCGATTACATTTGCGGATTTGTGTTATCGGTATCCCCCCCATGAGTTGGGTTGTTTCTGGGAAAGTATCATAATTAATGAAGAGGTGGATGCGATGAAAGCAGGTCTCAGCACGTACAGTCTGCTGCAAGCGATCAGAGCGGGCGAGATGACGGTATTGGATGTTATCGACTGGATTGCCGACAACGGCGGGGAGCATATGGAGATCGTTCCTTACGGCTTCACGTTGGTCGACAACCTGGAATTGGCGGATGCCGTCCGCGACAAGGCGAAGGAGCGGGGCATTGCTCTCTCGAACTATTCGATGCCGGCCAATTTCGTTCAGCAGACGGAGGAAGCATTCGAGGCAGAAGTCGAACGCGTCAAGCAGCATGTCGATCTGCTGCATCGGATGGGGATCAAGCATATGCGTCATGATGTCACGGCTTTCACTCTGCCGAAGGAGCAGATGACGATCGAATGGTTCGAGGCGAATCTGCATTTGATGGTGGAAGGAAGCCGCCGGATCGCGGATTATGCGGCACAGTTCGGCATTACGACGACCTTGGAAAACCACGGCTTCTCTGCTCAAGCAAGCGACCGCGTGCAGCGTGTATTGTTATCGGTAAACCGACCGAATTTCAAAACGACGCTCGATGTGGGTAACTTCCTGTGCGTCGATGAGAATCCGCTTGTCGGCGTGAAGAAAAACTTGCCGTATGCTTCGCTCGTCCATGTGAAGGATTTTTATGTGCGTCCGTTCTATGAGGATCCGGGCGAGGGAGACTGGTTCCGTACGGCCAACGACAATTATTTGCGCGGAGCGATTCTGGGCCAGGGCGACTTGCCGATGCGGGAGATCATCAAGCTTATCAAGCAATCCGGCTACGACGGGTACATTACGCTGGAGTTCGAGGGCATGGAAGATTGCCGGGTCGGCTCTTCGATCGGGTTGAGAAATTTGAAGCGTTTCTGGGATGAAGCCTAAGCGTTCGTACGGGCAGGCTGCGCGACGGCGATCGCGAGGCGCTTCGTCCGCTTATGGATGCGAACGGTGACGACGTCATCCGGACGGCGGGTTTGCTGCTTGGCGATCGGCATGGCGCCGAGGATATCAGCCAGGATGTGTTCTGGACGTGTTCCGCCGCGTTCATCAGAAGTCGGATAACGGCAGCCTGCGGGCATGGATCATGAAGTTTACGGTGAATCTGTGCCGGGCCCAGATACGGAAGGCGTCATGGAAGCGGCTGTTCTTCAGGGAGCAGCCGGGGCGGAACGAGATCTCTCCATCGGAACCACGGAAGGGGTGGCACAGAAAGATACGGCCGTAGCGGAAGACAGATTGGTCGACGTGGGCGGCATTTATATTATTCGGGCTTCGCTGCTGGAGAAGTCCAGCGGTATGATGTCAAGTCCCTGATTGATGAGAATTGGAAAATTTCCTTGGCGTGCAGCAGGATCAATCCCAAAAAAGGCATCACCAAACTAGACCCAGTCGAAAATTAAGTAAAATACCATAATTTAACTGGGAATTAGAGAAGAAAATTCATGAGCCAAGGCATTATTGCTCTGTCGGCTTCACCTTCCTTCTGGGCGTATAGAGTTGGTCGTTGCGTAGCAGCACATCGACCAGACGCACAAGTTTTCTTGCCGTTAAGACGAGGGCACGTTTGTGTTGATGCTTAGGGACTTCATTGAATTTCTTCCGGTAGTACTCCCCGAATTCCGGGTCGCGGTTTTTTACCGAGTTGGCAGCTTCAACAAGGTAGTAGCGAAGGAATCGGTTGCCGGAACGAATGCGCTTTGTATCTTCCGCCTCGAAGGAGCCGGATTGGTGCTTGCGCCACGTCAGACCCGCATACTTGGCCAAGGCGGCTTGATCCGTGAAGCGGTCGATGTCGCCGATCTCGGCCAGGATGCCTGCGGCATAGACCCGATCAATGCCCGGAATGGAACGGAGGCACTGGCTGCTGGAAATGCCGTCTAAAATGCGCTCAATCGCCTTGTCGAGCTCTTTAAGCTGACTCTGGATGCTCCGGATCGACTGAATTGAGGTGCCCAGCACCAAATCAATGGAATCCTCGACAACCTTCGAGAGACGGTACGAGGCCCGAGCCGCCTTTTGAATACAGCGGGCGACGTGTTCGGGATCGGGGAAACGATTTCTCCCCTTGTCCTTGAGATAGTCAGCCAAACGGGCGACATCCATATTCGCCATCTCATCCAGACTATACTTTTCCGAGAGCATTTCCATGATGGCATGGCCGAACACGGAACTGTCCACCTCCGCGCGAAAAGCATTGCACTTGTAGAACAGATTTTGCAAAAAGTATTGCTTCTCGCGGGTAAGGTTGTGTACGAGATGGAATCGCATGCGAGTGAGCCGCTGCAAGGCGATGTACTGTTCCTGCATCACGATAGTCGTCGTGAGTCTGCCAAAACGCAGGCGGTCTGCAATGATCCAGGCATCGATGCGATCGGTTTTGTCCAGGTCGGCATAAGCGTCTTTGAATTTGTTAATCAGCTTCGGATTAATGGTGAACACCTTGGCATTCAATTGTTGAAGGGCCTCATCCTCATGCAAGTACATGGCTGGATGCCAACTGTAGACGGATGTGGCTTCAAGCCCGATATGAACCTCAGAGCAGGCTGTCTTGACCGCAGCAGAAATGATGCGATCCCGCAAGTAAGAAGCGCCGTGCAGATTGTTGGTGGTCTTGAAGGTCTCCAGGGTGTCGCCATCCGATTTCATCAAACAGGCTTCCAGTTCTTCGGAACTGACGTCAATACCGACAAAAAGCTTCAAGAGAATTCCTCCTTTCTATAAGGGATTCAGGGAACGGACTCTCCGGACTGTCTCCGGCGCACTCGCCGATCAATCACCCTCGCATATGAGAACACGCTTCGGTTCACGAGCTGCCCCGACGCTGCTACAGTCGGGCATGAGTTGCCGAAGGGAACAGCCAGCGGGTAAGAAGTGCAAGCGAGTACCGGAGAAACAGACTTAAAAAGTAGATTGGACTACAGGAGGGAGACGAATTTCCCCGAATGGAACCCTAAGTTCCATTGTCCAGAGACATTCCGGAAAGTCCAGTCCCCATATTAATTTTCAATGTGCAAGCTGGAAATTTTGAAGGCATTCTATGTTTCTATAAAGGACTGGAAAAAGACTCAAAACTGCCTTCAGGAAATACTATACGAGGAGGGGGGAGATTGATCCGGTTAAAAGTGCGGCATCTCGTCATCCTATTGGCCGTGCTGGCCGCTTTGTCGGGGATTGTCCTGGTCGTCCCAATGATAGCGGCGCACCCCATGGTTTTTGGGTAACGCTTCTTGGGCGTGAGGACGATACGGCGAATGAAAGGTATTTTTGCGCTTATGGGCAGGTATCTTCCGGCATCCGAGAACATGCTGTATATCGGCAAGAAGCATTCCTCCTTCTCGACAGAAGGTTCGGAAGACACGGAGCTAAGCCTATGCTGAGCCGGCACCGTTATGAGAGGTCAACAGGCGCCCAGCCTATTATGTGGTGAATTAGATCGAGCCGGCTTCAGTATCGCAACGGCAAATCCCGGGGAACTGCGACTCATGTGCTTCCGGGAAAGCATGCAGGGACCGGAATCACGTCTCGCCTGTCGGAGCTTAGAGAGAATGCTGCCGCGGGGGGGAATAAATTGGTCGCCCGATGAGGGCGTCTGGAGGGCAGCTAAGCATCGAGCCGTAACGGTGAACGCTTCCTGCTGATTCCGATTCTTGATGAATGATCCTACATTATGAAATAGAAGCGGTGAAGCAGGCCAAGTCACTGCTTAGTCAAGATCGTGTGAGAGCCAGATAAATTTCCTTATAGTCGTATTTTATAGATGTTATTCGATTTCCTTGTTCGTTGCTTGTTATCGTTATACCTCTACTTAGTTGAGATTGGAGCGTTTCATACATAGATTAAAAGCCTTGCATTTCGTCTTTATCGGAGACGTCATGCGAGGCTTTTTATATTACGGGAGTGTTCAAGTATTACTTCCTCAAGATTGCTCGCGCAAGTTACGAATAGCTTGGCTTGTATCTGCCAAATATCGAATCGTCTCGTGTTGGGTGGAGGCGTAAGCAAAGAATAGTGTGTCTACTGCAAGCAGTTGTGCAAGGCGTGAACTGGTCGCAGCACTGCGAAACACTGCTTCCGGCGCATGAGCTACACTTAGCATGTAGGCGACATTATTACTTAGTTCATGTTCACCATATCGGGATATGCCGACCGTAACCAAGTCATATTCATTTGCGAGCTTGACGGATTGGATGACCTCTTTCGTCTTCCCACTGTAAGATACGCCGATGAAGACGGAGCCAGAAGGGGCATTGGCAATATTAACGGCCAGCACATGCTGATCGTGAAAGGCAAAGGCTGTTTTCCCTAGACGCATCCACTTCTGTGCAATGTCTTCTGCTACAACCAAGGATGCCCCAATTCCGTACGTATAAATTGCAGGAGCTTTCGCCATTGCTGCGGCAATTTGATTCACTATTTCACTATCCAGCGCTTCAGCGGTATCTTGAAGAGCCTGAATGCTGTTGGACACGGTCTTTTTAATAATGGAATCGGTCGTATCACTTGGATCGAAATCATAATAAGTAGGGCGCTCATGTTTGGCCATATCAAGAGAGAGACGAACCTTTAGCTGTGGGAAGCCCCCAACCTGCAAAGAACTGCAAAATCGAACGACAGAAGCGCCACTGGTCTCCGCCTTTTCGGCAAGATCGTGTATGCTAATATTCGCAACCTCTTCCGGGTGCTCTAATATGTAGCGAGCTACTTTTTGCTCAGACTGTGACAGACTATCGTACAAAGCTTGAATTTGCGTCAAGATACTTCCCGTCATAACAAAAGCCCCCTGAATGTATTTCAGATTATGAAGAAAATAGGACATCTATGGAGATCATGCTCCAAGATGCCCTATATGATCCGAGCGTTAATCGGTATCTTTATTATGCTCTAATAGAAGTTCTTTTGTAAAGCCGAAGAAGTAGGTCAGCAGGAAGCCTCCAATATAGGAAGCGACAAGACCAAGCAAGTAACCGACGATTGAAGCGCCGATGCCAAGTGGGCCCGTTACAAGCGGTACAAGAACTAAGCCAGAAGGTCCAATAGCCATGGAGCCGATAAAGTTGGCTGACATCGCATACAATCCAAGCACTGCACCACCGAAGCCACCGCCGATACAAGCTGTGATAAACGGACGACCTAATGGCAAGGATACACCGTAGATCAAAGGCTCACCAATCCCTAAGAAGCCGACGGGCAGAACCCCTTTAATCAAATTGCGCATGCTTTTGTTATGATTCAATTTCATATAGATTGCAATGGCTGCACCGACTTGACCAGCACCGGCCATAGCCAGGATAGGAAGAAGCGCGGTGAAACCGAATTGCGTAATCAATTCCGCATGAATTGGAATCAAGGCCTGATGCAATCCAAACATAACGAGCGGCAGGAAGGATGCTGCGAGTACAAAACCGGACAATGGTCCGCCATGCGCAAGGAGCCATGTTGTTGCCGTTCCGATACCCTGTGAAATGACACCAGCTAGCGGCATGAATGCAAAGATCGTGATTAAACCGACGACTAGCAAGGCAATTGTTGGCGTTACGATAATATCAATAGCAGTTGGGACATGCTTGCGCACCCATTTTTCCATATAAGAGATCAAGATTGCAGCAAAGATTGCCCCGATAATACCGCCTTGACCCGGACTTAACGTAATTTCCCCAATTAGAGGATAGGTATACGAAATATTTGCAACGCTTGGTGCGATAATAATCGCGGAGACCGCACCACCTAATGAAGGAGTACCTCCGAATTCCTTAGCAGCATTTACACCGGCGAATACGGTTAGGTATAGGAAAAAGGCGGAACCGATTACACTGACAATTGGCTGTAACGTTACCATCCATTCTGGTGAGAAGCCGGTTTGCATCAGGTTTGCCAAAAGACCTGCGATACCATTAATAAGACCGGCACCGACGAGAGCTGGAATCAGGGGAATGAAGATATTTCCGATCTTTCGCAGGAAGTTTTTAAATGGAGTATTGTTTTTCTTTTTAAGCTCAGTCTTAATATCCTGACCTTTTGCTTGGGAATTGATTGGCTTAGGAGCTATTGTTTCCGAACCTTCGCCTGATTCAATAAGGGAAGTGAGCTCGTCTGCTACTTTCTTTACGGTTCCTGGACCAAGGACGATTTGATATGTCTCATCGTCAACGACACCCATTACACCTTTGGTGCTTTTGATTCGTGCTTCATCAATGATGCTTCGATCCACGAGGTTAATCCGAAGGCGAGTAATACAATTCGTAAAGCTATTAATGTTTGAAGCCCCGCCAACAGCATCGAGAATCTCTTTTGCAAGTGCACGATGTTGATTCATGGTGTTTCCCTCCTAAGTTTAAAAGTAGTGTCGTGGGGTAATCGAGCCGTGCTTATCCTGCGATTTCTGCAAGGATAACTTGTAAATCATTTTGCCTGATTGATGTTCAAAGATATGGATAGCGCATCCATTTATTTGATGGCTTGACGAATGAATCCTCGAGCCTGCTCCAGTTTCTGAAGTGTTTCTTCATACGTTAGCCCTGTCAAAATCATAACGATGGCAGCCTTTGGTTTATTGTCTGCTAGTTCAAGATACTTCTCTGCCGTTTCGTAATCACAGGATGTTGCTTCCATGACGATTCGCTTTGCACGTTCAACAAGCTTTTCATTTGTGAGCTGTACATCTACCATGAGATTGCCGTACACTTTGCCTACTTGAATCATGGCTGCAGTAGAGAGCATGTTGCATACGAGCTTCTGGGACGTACCGGACTTTAGGCGGGTTGAGCCTGTTAATACTTCCGGTCCATTCATGATCTCAATGGCAATCTGAGCAGCCTTGCCGACTTCGGAATTCTTGTTGCAGGCAATAGCAACCGTATTTGCCCCGATTTGATTTGCGTACTCCAGTCCTGCAATGACATATGGCGTACGGCCGCTGGCTGCGATACCGACTAAAGTGTCCTTTTCCGTAAGGTGAATGTTCTTCAGATCCTCGATGCCAAGCTCTCGGCTGTCTTCTGCACCTTCAACCGCTTTAATGAAAGCTTTCTCGCCGCCTGCGATTAATCCGACAACCTGCTCAGGCAATGTTCCGAAGGTCGGGGGGCATTCTACAGCGTCGAGTAGACCGATTCGACCGCTTGTACCAGCACCCATGTATATTAGGCGACCGTTTTGTCGAAGGGAATCGGCAATCTTGGCAACAGCTTGGGCAATTTGAGGGATCTCCTCACGAACAGCATGCGCCACTTTAGCATCTTCCTCATTCATAATGCGAAGGAATTCTTCAATAGACAGCTCGTCTAAATTCATTGTGCGCTCGTTACGAGCTTCTGTAGTTAAATGTTCAAGCATCATATTCTCCCCTTTTACCTATCTGTGAAAAC
>CALYLO010000009.1:105000-405387 GCA_944800085.1 Paenibacillus melissococcoides
TGTAGTCTTGACTACATGAGCACCGCATTTCGAAGCTGAAGGCAAGATTCGATGCCGAATCACATCTTGAGAGCCTTCGTGATCAAAAGAAAACTTTTTAACCACCTTAATAGGTTAAGCTAGTAAGAGCACACGGAGGATGCCTAGGCGCCAGGAGCCGACGAAGGACGTGGCGAACGACGATATTGCCTCGGGGAGCTGTAAGCAAGCATCGATCCGGGGATGTCCGAATGGGGAAACCCGGCTGCTGTAATAGGCAGTCACTCACACCTGAATCCATAGGGTGTGAAGAGGCATACGAGGGGAACTGAAACATCTAAGTACCCTCAGGAAGAGAAAACAATAGTGATTCCGTCAGTAGCGGCGAGCGAACGCGGAAGAGCCTAAACCGGAGAGCTTGCTCTCCGGGGTTGTGGGACGTCTCATATGGAGTCAGAAAGGCAGTTTATTAGACGAAGAGGTCTGGAAAGGCCCGCCGTAGAAGGTAATAGCCCTGTACTCGAAAGTAAATGCCCTCCGAGACGGATCCCGAGTACCGCGGGACACGTGAAACCCCGTGGGAATCCGGCAGGACCATCTGCTAAGGCTAAATACTCCCTGGCGACCGATAGTGAAGCAGTACCGTGAGGGAAAGGTGAAAAGCACCCCGGAAGGGGAGTGAAACAGAACCTGAAACCGTGTGCTTACAAGAAGTCAGAGCTCGTTATATGAGTGATGGCGTGCCTTTTGTAGAATGAACCGGCGAGTTACGTTTACGTGCAAGGTTAAGGTGAAAAGCCGCAGCCGCAGCGAAAGCGAGTCTGAATAGGGCGAATGAGTACGTAGGCGTAGACCCGAAACCGTGTGATCTACCCCTGTCCAGGGTGAAGGTGCGGTAACACGCACTGGAGGCCCGAACCCACGAATGTTGAAAAATTCGGGGATGAGGTGGGGGTAGCGGAGAAATTCCAATCGAACTCGGAGATAGCTGGTTCTCCCCGAAATAGCTTTAGGGCTAGCCTCGGAGGAAGAGTCGTGGAGGTAGAGCACTGATTGGGTGCGGGGCCCGCCAAGGGTTACCAAGCTCAGTCAAACTCCGAATGCCATGGACTTATTATCCGGGAGTCAGACAATGGGTGCTAAGGTCCGTTGTCAAGAGGGAAACAGCCCAGACCATCAGCTAAGGCCCCTAAGTGTACGTTAAGTGGGAAAGGATGTGGAGTTGCCCAGACAACCAGGATGTTGGCTTAGAAGCAGCCATCATTTAAAGAGTGCGTAATAGCTCACTGGTCGAGTGACTCTGCGCCGAAAATGTAACGGGGCTAAACGTACCGCCGAAGCTATGGATTGCATCGACTTCACTGCTTCTTCGAGGAGCGAGTGAAGACCCGCCTGACATTTTGTCGACATACGAAGTGATACCCCTTGTCGACCAAATGACCTCAGGGGCGAAACGACTACTTCGAAGCTGGAGTGAAGTCGATGCAGTGGTAGGGGAGCGTTGTGTACCGGGTTGAAGGCAGACCGGAAGGACTGCTGGACTGTACACAAGTGAGAATGCCGGTATGAGTAACGAAAAGACTGGTGAGAATCCAGTCCGCCGAAAGCCTAAGGGTTCCTGGGGAAGGCTCGTCCGCCCAGGGTAAGTCGGGACCTAAGGCGAGGCCGAAAGGCGTAGTCGAAGGACAACAGGTTGAAATTCCTGTACCACCGTAGCCGTTATGAGCAATGGGGGGACGCAGAAGGATAGGGACGCGAGCTGATGGATGCTCGTCCAAGCAGTGAGGCTGATCAGTAGGCAAATCCGCTGACCGTAAGGCTGGGCTGTGACGGGGAGGGAAAATGACAGTACCGAAGGTCTTGATTTCATGCTGCCAAGAAAAGCCTCTAGCCAGGTGAAGGTGCCCGTACCGCAAACCGACACAGGTAGGCGAGAAGAGAATTCTAAGGCGCGCGGAAGAACTCTCGTTAAGGAACTCGGCAAAATGACCCCGTAACTTTGGGAGAAGGGGTGCCCCGGTAGGGTGAATAGCCCGAGGGGGCCGCAGTGAATAGGCCCGAGCGACTGTTTAGCAAAAACACAGGTCTGTGCGAAGCCGTAAGGCGAAGTATACGGGCTGACGCCTGCCCGGTGCTGGAAGGTTAAGGGGAGTGGTTAGCCGGAAGGCGAAGCTATGAACCGAAGCCCCAGTAAACGGCGGCCGTAACTATAACGGTCCTAAGGTAGCGAAATTCCTTGTCAGGTAAATTCTGACCCGCACGAATGGCGTAACGACTTGGGCGCTGTCTCAACGAGAGATCCGGTGAAATTTTAATACCTGTGAAGATGCAGGTTACCCGCGACAAGACGGAAAGACCCCATGGAGCTTTACTGCAGCTTGATATTGGACTTTGGTACGGTCTGTACAGGATAGGTGGGAGCCTGGGAAGCCGGAGCGCCAGCTTCGGTGGAGGCGCCGTTGGGATACCACCCTGATCGTATCGGAGTTCTAACCTGGGACCGTGAAGCCGGTTCGGGGACAGTGTCAGGCGGGCAGTTTGACTGGGGCGGTCGCCTCCTAAAGAGTAACGGAGGCGCCCCAAGGTTCCCTCAGAATGGTTGGAAATCATTCGAAGAGTGCAAAGGCAGAAGGGAGCTTGACTGCGAGACCTACAAGTCGAGCAGGGACGAAAGTCGGGCTTAGTGATCCGGTGGTACCGCATGGAAGGGCCATCGCTCAACGGATAAAAGCTACCCTGGGGATAACAGGCTTATCTCCCCCAAGAGTCCACATCGACGGGGAGGTTTGGCACCTCGATGTCGGCTCATCGCATCCTGGGGCTGAAGTAGGTCCCAAGGGTTGGGCTGTTCGCCCATTAAAGCGGTACGCGAGCTGGGTTCAGAACGTCGTGAGACAGTTCGGTCCCTATCTGTCGCGGGCGTAGGAAATTTGAGAGGAGCTGTCCTTAGTACGAGAGGACCGGGATGGACGTACCGCTGGTGTACCAGTTGTCTCGCCAGAGGCATAGCTGGGTAGCCAAGTACGGAAGGGATAAGCGCTGAAAGCATCTAAGCGTGAAGCCCCCCTCAAGATGAGATTTCCCGCATTGGTAAGACCCCTTGAAGACGACGAGGTAGATAGGTTGGAGGTGGAAGTGCAGCAATGCATGGAGCTGACCAATACTAATCGGTCGAGGGCTTATCCTAACTAAGATGATTTGATGATTTTTACTTTCGCATTCAGTTTTTAAGGTACAAACCTTATCTGTTTGGTGGCGATGGCGGAGGGGTTCCACGCGTTCCCATCCCGAACACGGCCGTTAAGCCCTCCAGCGCCGATGGTACTTGGACCGCAGGGTCCTGGGAGAGTAGGACGCTGCCAAGCAGACAAAGACCACTGACTTCTGTCGGTGGTTTTTTTCTATATATTCGGAAGAGTCCAGGGAACGCGGTGAACCGGACATGTCATCAGAACCTGAGGCATTCTCACAGTCTGAGGCATCATCACGTGCTGAGGCATCATCGAATCCTGAGGAGTTACCGCTTCCAGGAGGGGCTGTTCCCTCCTGGGGCTGAGCGCGTGGAGGGGATTGCTTCGTTTTTACAGGAATTTCAGCCTAATGATCTAACATTTGGAGAAATTCCTGCAAATCTACATCATTTTACTTCCTCTTGCACCAAACCGAAGCGAATCGGGGGAGAATCCTGCAGTTTTGCAGGATTCTCCTTTTGGTGAAGTCGTGCATATCGAATTGCTGCATTTGCGCAGGATTTCGCTTACCGAATAGGCGTGTCTAGAGAGCCTATGGCTAATAATCAATCTGAATAGCGTCTTACCTAGTAAAAGCACCCATAATGGGTGCTTTTTTTGTATATTGTGACCCGGAACGAGTAAGGGCAAGCACCTGATTGTCTTATTGCTTTCTTAGAATTATTAAGGTTTTCTTAAAAAGGTTGTTTCGTGGAGTCAATTCCTTATCCTGGCTAATATTAGTAATGAGCAGACAAGCTTCATTATCAGCAGCAAGCAATCTGGCCATAAAAACGGCAGCGCGGAATAATGAACTGCGCCGGTTCAGCGTGATCCATTCGTTGCCGTGGAATAATGAACTGGCCAGATTATATAAGTTGCTTAATGTCCGGATGTCAAAGACGGGTGACACTCTCTCAAGATAGTAAAACCAATGGTCAAAAGTAACTGATATATCTTACTGGTTAGTATTAACGTTTTCTTAATTAATATTACTAGAATGTTTTGTGGTTTTTTCCAATTCCTTCGCTAGGATAATATGGGTGAGCAAGTATTCAAGTAATACATAGGAGGATTTACCATGAATTTGAAAAAAGCTATCGTAGCAGCACTGGTCGTGTATGCTGGCCGCATCGGCAGGTCCAATTCCTGCGGGCGCGGAGGCAGCGCAAGAGAAGCAGCAAGAGCAGCAGCAATCGAAGAGCAAAGAAGTGCAAATCGACAAGAAACTGGCTGCCGAGCTGCAGAAGGCCGTAAAACAATTTGCGGGGAAAGAGATTAAGTTGCAGGATGTCGGCGAGCTTGACGAAATGTTAGGGTGGGTGTGGGTTCATTCTGAAGATGAAACTTATAGTGTAGCCTATATACAAAAGACCAAAAAAATATGGAATATCAGAGGCAAGCAAACCATCGATAGAATCAGCAAAAAGGATCAGGATGAAATCCTGAAAGTGCTGAAAGGGATGCATGACAAGAAAAAATACACATTTGATAAAGAAGTTAACGTGTCCGAGTACTATGAAAACCCAAAGGAACCTTTTACCGAGTATTCTTTAAGCGGGAAGGGTTTTTCCGCCTTTCTGATGAAATATCTTCCAGGATCGCCAGAGAAAACTCGTATTGGGGCCGCGATCGAATTTAGCTAGAACGAGCTTGAACCGGAATTACTGAAAACGGCAGCGGAAGCAGTGAAAACGGCTTTAGATCGTGACTTGGACGTGACGAAAGCTGTGCTTGAAGGTGGCGTTGAGAATAAAATGTGGAAGCTTAAAGGCGGCAAGGTTACGCTTTCTCTGGATGCCAAGACGGGGAAGGTACACTACGTTCATGACGGCGGGCGAAAACAGGTGTTGAAGAAAGATATTACCGAAAAAGAAGCGAAAGAAGCGGTCGCCCCGATCGCGAAGAAATTGTTCAATATGGACCTCCAGGGACTTGAAGTGAAATGGGACAACTCAGCCAGAGATTTCAGCTTTGTCCAAAATAAGGAGACAAAGATGGTAGCGGCGCTGGATGCCGACAAAAACGTAGTTTTCTTGATGCACGGAGAAAGAGTCTATATTGAAGAATTGTATGAAGAATAAAGCATAGATAGGTAAAAAGGAAGATTGAAAAAGCAGATGCGCCCTGAAGCGCACACAAATAGCAGCCCGTTGGCACCCACCGACGGGCTGTATTTATTCAATCTCGCCTATGCTGTTCAAGGTGACATGCGTCTTGACGTTGAACTAAAGGCTCAAAATCCAGTTTCTTGTCTACGCCGGAAATATCTTGACATCGAGATAATTTCAGATTATGATGTTACCTGTAGGCGTTCAAGGAAGCGACCGCATTGTTATTGTTATATATCTCGAAATAAAGATAATTAGACTTGGATCGCCAGTACAAATTTATGGCAAAGGGAGGATGGATATGAAGATTCAGCAGTTTACGGCGAGCCAAATGGGAACAGGAGCATTCGACGGCGGCCGGATTACGGAGATTAAGCCGGTAGGCTTCCCGCAGGAGGGCGGGGCCGTCAATCGAGTCAGCACGTTGTTCTACTGGGCTTGGGCGAAGGCGAAGGAGGAGGGGTATATTCCGCCTCATCCGCATCAGGCGTTCGAGATTCTGTCCTATGTCATTCAGGGCGAGACGCACCACGGCGATTCGCTCGGAACGGACAGCGTCGTCGGCGCGGGAGGAGCGCAATTGATTCAGGCGGGGAGCGGCGTGGAGCACAGCGAACGCATCGTCGGTCCGGATGCCGATATGCTCCAGATCTGGTTCGAGCCGAATCTGCTGGAAGCGAGAAAGCGCCCGCCCCATTACGCGCAATTCGAGCACGAGGCGTTCCCGATTCATGAATCCGGCGGCGTCACCGTGAAGACGGTGCTCGGGGAAGGGTCGCCTTGCCGCATTGTAGCGGATGCGCGCATGTGGGACATTACGGTGCAAGCCGGCCATCGCTATGAGGCAGTCTTGCCGCCCGGCCGTACATGGACGGGGCTAATTATTAGCGGCAGGGGGAGCATCGGCTCCGCGGAAGCGGGAGAAGAGCACATCCAGTATGCCGGGGAACAATTCATCATCTCGACGGGCAACGAAGAGGATAAGGATGTGCTGCGCATCGAATCGGAGGACGCGACCCGGCTGATTGCCATTGAAGTGCCGACGGCCGTCTATTATCCATTGTACCGCAAATAACGCAGCAAAGAATCAATGACAGATTGACCATAGACACAGCAAATGAAAATAAAGGAGCAATTCAGATGGCAAATGTAAAAGTGGCAGTAATCTATTACAGCTCGACAGGCACGAACTATCAGTTGGCGCAGTGGGCCAAGGAAGGGGCGGAAGCGGCAGGAGCCGAGGTCAAGGTGCTCAAGGTGCCTGAGCTGGCGCCGCCGGCAGCGATCGAGAGCAATCCGGCCTGGAAAGCGCATGTGGACGCGACGCAGCATGTGCCGACGGTACAGCCTGCGGACCTGGAGTGGGCGGATGCGATCATTTTCAGCGTGCCGACCCGGTTCGGCAATATGCCATCCCAGATGAAGCAGTTCCTGGATACGACCGGAGGCCTGTGGGCGCAAGGCAAGCTGACGAACAAGGTGGTCAGCGCGATGTCCAGCGCCGGCAATTCGCATGGCGGACAGGAAGCGACGATCCTGAGCCTGTATACATCGATGTATCATTGGGGCGCCATCGTAGTCGCTCCCGGCTATACCGATCCCGCGGCGTATGCGGCAGGAGGCAACCCGTACGGTACCAGCGTAACCGTGGGCCAGGACGGCAAGATGGTTGAAAATGTGGAGGCCGCTGTCAAGCATCAAGCGAAGCGCACCGTCACGGCAGCCGGCTGGGTGAAAGCCGGAATGGCGCAAAATTAAGCAATTTCGCAAGAAAAGGGTGTCCGGGCCGACATGGTCCTGGGCACCCTTTAAGCATAGAAGGCGATAGGCGACAGATGCTTAATCGTCCAATTGGACTTTACGGATCGTTCCGACCGGATCGACAACCCATTCGATCTCGGTACCGATCTTGAAGCCTTGTCCGGTCTCGTCATCCACGATAATATTTGGAGGAATCTCGATCGTCTTCTCCCCGCCATGCTCCAATTGTACGGTTATTTCACTTCCGCTCACGGAGCTGATCGTGCCTTCATATTCGATTTTGCGGACCGTCGCATTCCCGTTCGGATCGGTAATAGTGACGCGCTTGCCGCCGTCCTTCAGCAGCTCTATCTTCTTATGGTAACCGTTCCCTGTATCGATGGATTGGATAACCCGCTCAACATCGGCCTCCTCCGCCGCGGATTGATCGTCTGGCTTGCCGCTCCGAACCGGCTCGTTCTCGTTCGAAGCTTCTTCTTGTCCGGATGGAGGGGGGACTGAGGGCGTCTCGTTCGCCGCCCCTCCCCCTTGCGGATTCGTCTGATCTTGTCCCGGCGACAGTGAGGCATCGGGGGCCGCTTTGTTGTCTGTGCATCCGTACATTAAGCCGCTGAATGCGATGAGTACCGCCGCGCAGCCAGTCAGCCATTGTATTCGCTGTTTGTTCATCATGTTACGTTCCCTCCTCTTGTCAGTATACCCATTCGAGAGAGAAAGAAAAAGCGGTCTGGTCTCATTCAACACGGGAAAGCGAATTCGGGCCAACGCGTGGCGCTCGCCCGAACCGCATTTCAGGAAGGTGGAACCGTTCTATTTCAATTCCTTCATTTCCTTGACGATAGCCGCATACTCCTCCTCCATCTCCCGCAAGAAAGTCGCCACATCCTTGTCGGGGGTCGTAACGAAGGTACGCGCCTTCTGATTGATATAATCATCGTAGAAGAACGTGACCAATGGCCCATAAGGGGAAAAAGCCGAAATGCTCGCCATTCGCTGCTCGAATATCGGTCGAATGTTATATTTTTTGTCGGTCGCTTCCATATCGGCCGCCGAATACTGCTCGAACGCCTCCGCGCTCTTAATCGTAGGCGGGCTGCCGACCCGGGACAGCACAAGCTGGCCTTCCTGCGACGCCAGATGGGCGATGACGGCCCAAGCCGCCTCTTTATGCTGGCTATGCTTGTTAATGCTGATGGAAATCGCCGGAACAGATGGTCCGACACCGGAATGATCCGGCCATTCCGGCACGGACACGATATCGAAGTCGAGTCCCTGGATGGCGTTATAGAGCGGAAGCGTAGGGAGAGAGACGATCGTCATCGCCACATTTTGATCATTGTTGAAGGGGTAAAAATAATCGCTTGTGTCCACCATGCCGGGAATGCTGCGGTATTTGTCCAGCATGTCAAAAAAATTGCTGAAACGCAGGTTCCTTCGTAAACAACACTTCTCCGGTCTCCGGATCGGTTCCATTCACGCCGAATTGGGTGAGCGGGATGGAATAATGGCCGAAGGACAACCCTTTGTACTTCACGCCATCCCGTTCAGCGGTCACCTGCTTCGCCAGATCCAGGATCTCATCCCAGGTCATGCCGTCACGCGGATAGTCGACGCCGAATTTATCGAGGATGGCTTTGTTGTAATACAGGGCTCTCTGCGTGCCTTCGATGGGCATGCCGTAGAGCAGGCCGGCGCCATCCGGATCGAGCGGCTCCAGCATATCCAGTTCCTTCAACATGTCGTATCCTTGATGCATAACATATAAATCAGGAATATCTCCACGCGCATTCAATTCCTGGAGTCCTGCCGGAGTGAGCGAGGCGTTCGCCAACTCCAGCGTGATGGGCGTACCGTCCTGCTTCTGATCTGCAGGTTGAGGGGGCGGTTCCGCCGCAGCCTGACACCAGCAGCATCATGATGAGAATGGCAATGGATAGCAGGGAAAGGTTTCTTTTCATGGTTAGCGAGCTCCCTTCTTTTCGAAAAAAATATGAACTTGTTCAGACCCGCCCGGTTCCGTCTCTTTCATGCGTACAGCGAAGACCTGAGCAGTTCCGAATCGTTCTCACGTCCATGAACGAAAATAGTAGCAAGTTCTCGCTGGTTCCTTTTCCACGATTAGATTGAAGTCGTATTCAAGAGGCCGAAGATGCCTTCCAATATCAGGGGAGAGGGATGACGTAGCTTTCGCACTTGTAAGCTTTCTGCAACCGAATTCGATGGGAAGAGCGGTCTCTATTTTGTACACTGAACCTATCGAAAGGAGGTCGATTCCGATGAAAATCATCAGATGGGAGCATCCGGCGAAGGGCTCGATAGCGCTGCGTTCGCCGATTCGAGCGATGCGCGCGCATCAAGGGGAATGGACGGGCTCTCCGGGCGGAGAACGCGCGTCGGCTTCGGAACAACGGCCTGTGAAGCAACAGCAAGTTCAAACAGATACGGAAGGAACATCAACGTCCATCGTCCGGAGCATCGCACATGTGTGGAAACGATGGGTCATATATGGGCTGATCGCGGCGATATTGGCGCCGATTATCGGATGGTTCATGATGGCCGGGCTCGCTCCGGCTTGGATGAACGAAGCGAAGCTGGCGGCGCTGCGGGAAGAGATACGCGAGGGGGTTGCGGCAGACGGGAGACATATCGTTCGCCTGAAGGACATGCCGGCCTATGTTACCGAGGCGCTGCTGGCGATCGAGGACCATCGTTACCGTTACCATCCAGGGATTGATCCGATCGGCCTCGCCCGTTCGCTATGGATTAACGTCACGAAGCAGCAAAAAGCGCAGGGCGGAAGCACGATTACGATGCAGCTGGCCCGCAATCTGTTCCTGACCCAGGATAAGCTCTATTCCCGCAAGCTGAAGGAAATGGCCATCGCCGCCAATCTGGAATGGAGATATACGAAGGACGAGATTTTGGAGATGTATTTCAATAAGGTCTATTTTGGGCACGGGAAATATGGGATTGAAGATGCCGCCCGCTTCTACTTCGGCAAGACCGCCGGGGCGTCCGATACGCTGGAGACGATTAATGAAGCGGAAGCGGCGATGCTGGCCGGCCTGTTGAAGGCGCCCGAACGGCTGTCTCCGCGGAAGCATCCCGCAGAGGCCGAACGCCGCCAGAACGTCGTGCTGCGCCGGATGGTCGAGCTGGGTTGGATGACCGAAGGGGAGCGCCAGCATCTGAAGAAGGCGGAAATCGTTCACGCTTCTTGATGGAGCGGAGGGGGTTGTCTCATCAGCCGTGTGCAGCTGCGGCGAGACAGCCCCCTGATTGTTGCAAGCCCGCCTTGCCGGGAAATGCAGGGAAGTGCGGGAAAACTGCAAAAATGCAGTATTCCCTTACGGCGTTTACTCCGTCACAGGAGTTCCTGCAAAACCGCATCAATTTCAGACTAGACCATAGAGTAAAAGCAAAATTCGGCGAAAATAATGCTCTTTTGCAGGAATTTAATAACATACGGGTGCAAATCTCGTAAATTCCTGCATTAACGCAGGATTCACTGCCTCGTTCATCTGCCTCGTCCATCTACCGCCGCTTTTCTCGCCGCCGTATTTCCCTCCTCTTTATTCGCGCTCTACACTCCTGTCTCTACACTCCTGTCACTGCATTCTCAGTTGTCTCGTCTTGCCCCGCGACTTATGCTCTGTCTAGGGGCAGCCTCTTTTTCTCCACAGTAGCCGCCTGCCGCATCAAGTTGTATAATATTTGTAGGGAAAGGGGGACTCTTCATCTATGGACGGGACGCTGCTTGTATTTGTATATTTGCTGGCCGTCAATATCGCAGGCTATCAGATGATGGCGGCGGACAAGCGCCGGGCAATCCGGCACCGCCGGCGCATTCCCGAGCGGAAGCTGTTCCTGGCCGCCTGGCTGGGAGGCGCCCTGGGCGTGCTGACCGGGATGTACAACCAGCGGCACAAGACGCAGCATGTCACGTTCACGGCGGGAATCCCATTCATTCTTATCGTGAATATTGTGGTGTTCGGTTATCTTTTTGTCAAAATCGGGTAATAGAGGAGTATCTGTTCCGCAGGCGCGCATCAAGGAACGCGATGTGGAGCGCTCCTGGCAGCGCGATACTCTTATTACATAGCGTTGACTATAAGAAAGCGTGGTGGAATGTATGGTATTCAATCGTATTCTTGTCGCTTATGACGGATCGGAGCCATCGAAGAAGGCTTTGCGCCATGCCATCAGCCTGGCGGAGAACAATGCCGAAGCGAAGCTTCGCGTAGTGCATGTATTCCAGTTCCCGCAATATTTTATCGGCACTGCGTATGCGACGGCGACCGTCGAGACGAATGAGGAGCTGTACCGGTATGCCGAGCAGACGCAGAATGATGCGGAGCAGCAGGTAGCGCTGCTTGGCGATCGGGCGGAGGTGAAGCTGCTGCAGGGTCCTCCGGGACAATCCATCGTCGCCGAAGCCGAGGAATTCGGCTGCGATCTGGTCGTGCTCGGCAGCCGCGGGCTGAGCGGATTTAAGGAATTCGTGCTCGGCAGCGTCAGCCACCATGTCGTGCAGCATGCGAAGGTGCCTGTCCTCGTCATGAAATAACTTGATACCTTGGAAGAACCGGAAGATGCGCAAGCAGAGGCCGGTTCTTTTTATTAGATAGGCATAATGAACTAAATCCGAACAATATGATATATTTTATGAATTATATTCGTATTTTAATCCTTGACATGGCTGTTTCCCCTTGTTACACTGAAGGTGCTTGAACCATTAACGAATAATTTTGAACTACTATCGATATAATTTCATCTTTCTGAACTCGTATAATTCCGGGAATATGGCCGGAAGTTTCTACCCAAGGACCGTAAATCTTTGGACTACGAGAATGACGACCAGACGGATGCGCCGCAGGTCTGTTTGCTGCTGCCTGTCATCGGGAGGCGGAAGGACGGACTTGGCTTTTTCGGCAGCCGTGGCTCCTCATTCTTGGGTTCGGAGATTGCGATCAGGGGGTAGCCATCCGCTGATTTTTTTATGCTCATGACAGGGATTATTCGGAAGCCGGGCAAAAAATAGGATGAAAGCAGGTGCACGACGATGGACAAGGACAACGTGCGGGTAGGCGTCATTATGGGAAGCACGTCCGACTGGGAGACGATGCGTCTCGCATGCGAGGTGCTGGAGGAATTCAATGTTCCGTTCGAGAGCAAGGTCGTATCGGCCCACCGGACGCCGGACGAGATGTTCCGCTATGCGGAGACGGCGGCGGAACGCGGGCTTCGCGTCATTATCGCGGGCGCGGGCGGGGCCGCCCATCTGCCGGGCATGGTCGCCGCGAAGACGGTGCTGCCGGTCATCGGCGTGCCGGTGCGGTCCTCGCAGTTGAACGGGATGGACTCGCTCCTGTCCATCGTGCAGATGCCGGCTGGCGTACCCGTGGCGACGGTGGCGATCGGACCGGCGGGCGCGACGAACGCCGGGCTCCTGGCCGTGCAGATGCTTGGCATGCACGATGAGAAGCTGCGCGCGCAGGTGGAAGCGCGCAGGGAAGCGGTGCGGCAGCAGGTGCAGGCCGCGGGGGACCTCGCATGAGGGCCCCTGCGGACGGCCGCATGCGGCCGCAGGCGAAGGCGCCGGTGCTGGCGCCTGGCGCGACGGTAGGCGTCCTCGGCGGCGGCCAGCTCGGCCGCATGCTGGCGCTGGACGGCGTCCGCCTCGGCTACCGCTTCGTCGCGCTTGACCCGGCGGCGGATGCGCCCTGCGCCGCGGTGGCCGATCTCATCTGCGCCGATTACGGCGATGAGGAGGGGCTGGCGGAGCTGGCGGCGCGCGCGGACGTCATCACGTACGAGTTCGAGAACGTGGACGCCGCCGCCGTCGAGCGGCTCGAGCGGGCCGCTCCGGTGCCGCAGGGCAGCCGCCTGCTTCGCCTGGCGCAGCACCGCCTGCGCGAGAAGGAAGCGCTGCAGGCCGGGGGCATTCCCGTCGCGCCGTTCGCGGCGGTCGCTTCGGCCGGCGAGGTGCGCCGCGCGCTGCAGGCGTTCGGCGGCTCCGGCGTGCTGAAGACGGCCACCGGCGGCTATGACGGCAAGGGCCAGCGCATGCTTCGCCAGGAGAGCGAAGCGGAGGCCGCCTATGCCGAGCTGTCGGCGCTGGCCCCGGAGCTGGTGCTCGAGGCGTTCGTGCCTTTCGAGCACGAGCTGTCCGTCATCGCCGCCCGCAGCCCGCGCGGCGAGATCGCCGTCTTCCCGGCGGCGGAGAATATTCACCGGGAGCATATCCTCCACCTGTCCATCGTCCCGGCGCGCATTCCGGCCGGCGTGCAGGCGGAAGCCGAGCAGTTGGCCCGCCGTATCGCGGAGGCGCTCGACGTCGTCGGTCTGATCGCGGTCGAGATGTTCCTGACCGCGGATGGCCAATTGCTCGTGAACGAGCTCGCGCCGCGCCCGCATAATTCCGGGCATTACACTATGGATGCATGCCGCACCTCCCAGTTCGAGCAGCATCTGCGGGCCATCTGCAACCTGCCGCTCGGACCGACCGAGCTCGTGTCGCCGATCGTCATGGCCAACCTGCTCGGCGAAGACGCGGCGGACATGGTACAATGGTTCCGTACGGACGACCCGGCTGCCGAGCGATTCGGCGTGACGCCGAAGCTGCATTGGTACGGGAAGTCGGAAGCGAAGCCGAAGCGGAAGATGGGGCATATCAATATCGTGGCCCCGGACACGGAAGCGGCCTTCGCCTGGATGAGAGAATCGAACATGTGGAGGAATACGAGACGATGATTGAACGTTATTCGCGCCCGGAGATGCGGGCCATATGGACGGAAGAGAACAAATTCAAGGCTTGGCTCGAAGTGGAGCTGTGCGCCTGCGAGGCATGGGCCGAGCTGGGCGTCATTCCGAAGGAGGATGTCGAGGCGCTGCGCGCCAAGGCGGGCTTCGATATCGAGCGGATCTACGAGATTGAAGCGGAGACGCGCCACGACGTGATCGCCTTCACGCGTGCCGTATCGGAGACGCTCGGACCCGAGCGCAAATGGGTCCATTACGGGCTCACCTCCACCGACGTCGTGGACACGGCTTTGGGCTACCTGATGAAGCAGGCCAACGAGATTTTGGAGCAGGATCTGCTCCGGTTCATTGATATATTGAAGGACAAGGCTGTGGAATACAAGGATACCCCGATGATGGGCCGCACCCATGGCGTCCATGCGGAGCCGACGACGTTCGGCTTGAAGATGGCGCTCTGGTACGCGGAAATGCAGCGGAACCTGGAGCGGTTCCGCGATGCGGCGGACGGCGTGCAGTACGGGAAAATCTCCGGCGCGGTCGGCACCTATGCCAACATCGACCCGTTCGTGGAGAAGTTCGTCTGCGAGAAGCTTGGAACGAAGCCGGCGCCGATCTCGACCCAGACGCTGCAGCGCGACCGCCACGCGGAATATATGGCGACGCTGGCCTTGATCGCGACGTCGCTCGACAAGTTCGCGACCGAGATTCGCGCGCTGCAGAAGAGCGAGTTCCGCGAGGTGGAGGAAGCCTTCGCCAAAGGGCAGAAGGGATCGTCCGCGATGCCGCACAAGCGCAACCCGATCGGCTGCGAGAACATTTCCGGCCTGTCGCGCGTCCTCCGCGGCTATATGCTGTCGGCCTACGAGAATGTGCCGCTCTGGCATGAGCGCGACATCTCGCACAGCTCGGTCGAGCGCATCATTTTGCCGGACGGCACGATGCTGCTGAACTATATGCTGAACCGCTTCATGAACATCGTGAAGAACCTGACGGTATTCCCGGAAAATATGAAGCGCAACATGCAGCGCACGTATGGCGTGCCGTTCTCCGGCCGCGTCATGACGAAGCTCATCGACCGGGGCTGGAGCCGCGAGCAGGCCTACGACACGGTGCAGCCGCGCGCGATGCAGGCGTGGGAAGAGCAGCGCAGCTTCCGCGACATCATCGAGAGCACGCCGGAGATTACGGCGGTGCTGAGCGCGGAGGACATCGACGACGCCTTCAATCCGTCCTGGCACTTGAAGCATGTCGATACGATTTTCCGCCAGCTTGGTTTGCTGGAAGGATAAATTCAACGTCAATCCAATTACATTCAAATATCATAAATTGCAAGTTCATGCTTGTTCGCCGTCCCCCTGTATACGGCGGATAAGCTGCTCGCGCAGGCCCCATCCCCAACGGGCCGAATGCGGCGGCCGGTTCCCTGCCCTCCTGTCTTCGGGATCCGTCCGCCGCAGCGGGAGCAATCAACGGGAGGGTAAGCAAGACCGCTTCAGCTTAGGAGAAACCGAGAGGAGCACAGGCATGTCTACCAACTCTATCGTATCAACGCTGGCGGATGCGATTCCATTCCCGCTGCTTCACCGCGGCAAGGTGAGGGAGCTGTATGAATGGGACGCCGATACGCTCTTGATTGTCGTATCGGACCGCATTTCGGCCTTTGACTGCGTCCTGGAGCCGGCCGTGCCGGACAAAGGGACGGTGCTGAACCGGCTGAGCCGCTACTGGTTCGACCGAACGAAGCATATTATCGGCAATCATGTCATTCCTTGTGACGAGGAATGCCTGCGGACCGCATTGTCCGCCCGGCTCGGCAACGAACCGGAACCTCATCAACGCATCTCATCTCTAGTATCCCTGTTATCTGAACGAATGACGCTCGCCAAGCGGGCGCAGCGCGTGGACTTCGAATGCGTCGTCCGCGGCTATGTCACCGGCGGAGGCTGGCGGCAGTATACAGCGACCGGCGAAGTAAACGGCATCAAGCTGCCGGAAGGCCTGCGCATGAACGAGCGCTTGCCTGAACCGATATTTACGCCGGCGCGCAAGCATGATGAAGGCCATGACGAGGATGTCTCCTATGAAGTGATGGAGTCGCAGCTCGGGCCGGATCTGGCCGGGCGGCTGCGGGACGCGAGTCTCCGGCTGTACCGGTTCGCGGCGGAGGACTGCGCGGGCAAAGGGCTTCTCCTCGCCGACTGCAAATTCGAATTCGGCCTGATTGACGGCGAGCTGGTGCTTATCGACGAATTGTTCACGCCGGACAGCTCCCGCTTCTGGGACGTCGGCAGCTATGCGCTCGATACGGATATCGACAGTCTCGACAAGGAGCCGGTCCGGCGTTATCTGGCCGCTTCCGGCTGGGATCGGAGCAGCGCGCCCCCGCCGCTGCCAGCGGAGGTCGTCGAGGCTACGCGAGGACGTTATATCGCTTTATTTGAACGAATAACCGCACAGAGATGGGCGTAACGGGAGGAATTCACAGTGAAGGTAAAAGTGATTGTAACGACAAAGGCGAACGTGCTTGACCCTCAAGGCGCCGCGGTGGAGCGGGCGATGCATTCGATGGGGTATGAAGGCGTGGAGCATATGCGCATCGGCAAGTATATGGAATTCGAGCTGGCGGCGGCCAATGAGGCCGAAGCGAAGGAACAGGTCGAGCGGATGTGCAAGGTGCTGCTATCCAATCCGGTCGTGGAAGATTACCGATACGAATTGGAGGCGTAGAGCGATGAAGGTGGCTGTGCTTGTTTTTCCGGGATCGAACTGTGATATGGATTGCGTGCATGCGGTCCAGGATACGATGGGAATCGAGGCGGACCGCGTCTGGCATACGGCGACCGATCTGGCCGGTTACGATTTGATCATCGTGCCGGGCGGCTTCTCCTACGGCGATTATTTGCGCTGCGGCGCCATCGCCCGCTTCGCGCCGGTGATGAAGGCGGTCGAGCAGGCCGCGCGGGAGGGCGTCTATGTGCTCGGCATTTGCAACGGCTTCCAGATTCTGACGGAGGCGGGGCTGCTGCCGGGCACGCTGCGGCGCAATGTCGGCCTCCAGTTCCGCTGCCATGCGGCTCCGGTTCGGGTCGCCCGCCGCGATACGCCGTTCACGGCGGAATACGGCGAGGGCGAAGTGGTCAACATCCCGATTGCTCATGGGGAAGGCAATTACTACTGTGACGAAGAGACCTTGCGCCGCTTGAAGGAGCGGGGGCAGATCGTGTTCACTTACGAAGATAATCCGAACGGCTCGGTCGCGGATATTGCGGGCATCTGCAATGAAGCGGGCAATGTGCTCGGCATGATGCCCCATCCGGAGCGGGCGGTCAGCGCCTGGCTCGGGTCCGAGGACGGCAGCCGGATGTTCACGTCGATTTTGAACGCTTGGAGGGAGAAGCATGCAGTCAACGCGTAACAATACGACCGCCGTCTCGGCGGAACGGGCAGAACAGGAAGCGCGCCGCAAGCGGCAGTCGATGGAGATGGCCCGCGACAATATGCGGCGGGAGCCGTCTCCGGATCAGATTGCGGCCGAGCGGCTGTATGCGGGCATGGGCGTCACGGATGACGAGTATGCGCTTATCTGCGGCCTGCTCGGGCGCCGTCCGAATTACACGGAGATCGGCGTGTTCAGCGTGATGTGGTCGGAGCACTGCGCGTACAAAAATTCGAAGCCGCTTCTGAAGCGGTTCCCGACGACGGGCGAGCGGGTGCTCGTCGGCCCGGGCGAAGGCGCGGGCATCGTCGATATCGGCGACGGCCAGGCGGTCGTGTTCAAAATCGAAAGCCACAACCATCCGTCCGCCATTGAGCCCTACCAAGGCGCGGCGACGGGCGTGGGCGGAATTATCCGCGACATTTTCTCGATGGGTGCCCGGCCGGTGGCCTTGCTCAATTCGCTGCGCTTCGGCAGCTTGAAGGAGGAGCGGGTTAAATATTTGTTCGAGCATGTCGTCGCGGGCATCGCCGGATACGGCAACTGCATCGGCATCCCGACGGTCGGCGGCGAGGTCGTGTTCGACGACAGCTATGCCGGCAATCCGCTCGTCAATGCGATGTGCGTCGGCTTGATCAATCATGAGGATATTCAGAAGGGCGTCGCCAGCGGCGTCGGCAATCCGGTCTATTATGTCGGTCCGCCGACGGGGCGCGACGGGATTCATGGCGCGACGTTCGCTTCGGAGGAGCTGACGGCCGAGTCGGAAGCGAAGCGCCCGGCGGTCCAGGTCGGCGATCCGTTCATGGAAAAGCTGGTGATGGAATGCTGTCTGGAGCTGATTCAGTCCGGCATCGTGATCGGGATTCAGGATATGGGCGCGGCGGGACTGACCTGCTCGAGCGCCGAGATGGCGAGCAAGGCGGGCAACGGGCTGGAGCTGGTGCTCGATGAGGTGCCGCAGCGGGAGACGGGCATGACTCCGTACGAGATGATGCTGTCCGAATCGCAGGAGCGGATGCTGTTTGTCATAGAGGAGCACAACGAGCCGATCGCGATGGAAATATTCGGGCGTTGGGGCGTTATCTGCCGCAAGGTCGGGCGCGTGACGGACGACGGCCGCCTGCGCCTGCTGTTCGACGGCGAAGTGGTCGCCGATATGCCGGTCCGGGGTCTCGTCGATGAATGCCCGTTCTATCACAAGCCGTCGCGGGAGCCGGCGAGCTATGCGGCCAACCAGGCGCTTGATACGGCCGGATATCCGGAGGTGACGGACGTCAATGCGGCGCTGCTGCAAGTGCTGGCCTCTCCGTCGGTCGCCAGCAAGGAATGGGTGTACCGCCAATATGACAGCATGGTGCGGGCCAGCACGGCGGTGACGCCGGGCTCGGACGCGGCGGTCGTGCTCGTGCGCGGAACGCGCAAGGCGCTCGCGATGACGACGGACTGCAACGGCCGTTACGTCATGCTCGATCCGCTCATGGGCGGGCGCATCGCGGTGTGCGAGGCGGCGCGCAATATCGTATGCTCGGGCGCCGAGCCGCTCGCCATTACCGATAACCTGAACTTCGGCAATCCGGAGAAGCCGGAGAACTTCTGGCAGATGGAGCAGGCGGTCGACGGCATGGCGGAAGCGTGCCGCGTGCTGAATACGCCGGTCATCGGCGGCAATGTCAGCCTTTATAACGAAAATGCGCATGGCTCGATCTACCCGACGCCGGTCGTCGGCATGGTCGGACTCGTGCATGACGCGGATCATATTACGACGCAAGGCTTCAAGCGCGAAGGCGATGCCGTGCTGCTGCTCGGCCGGACGAAGGCGGAGCTGGGCGGAAGCGAGTTCCAAGCGGTCGTCCATGGCGTGGCGGAAGGCCGTCCGCCGGAGGTCGATCTCGATACCGAGCTGCGCCTGCAGCGGACGGTGCTGGCGCTCATTCAGGACGGCCTCGTGCAATCGGCGCATGATGTATCGGATGGCGGGCTGGCTGCGGCGTTCGCGGAATGCTGCATCAGCGGCGGCATCGGCGCGATCCTGGAACTGGCCGCGGCCGGTCTGCGGGCCGACATCGCGCTGTTCAGCGAGAGCCAATCGCGGATTCTGCTCTCGGTCCAGCCGGAGCGGGCCGAAAAGGTGAGGGCGCGCTGCGCGGCAGCGGGGATCCCGGTCGAAGGGCTGGGCCGGGTCGGCGGCGGGCAGATCGCCATTCGGGTGAACGGCAGTCCGGCTATCGATCTCCCGGTCCGGGAAGCGGAGCGGGTATGGAAGGATGCGATCCCATGTCTTATGCGATAAGCGGGGCTTATTATAACGAGGGCAGCGGCCGGGATGGCCCGTTCGACAGGTTGAAAGAGGAATGCGGCATTTTCGGCGTATTCGGCTACAAGGACGCGTCGACCCTTACGTACTACGGGCTGCACACGCTGCAGCACCGGGGAGAGGAGAGTGCGGGCATCTGCGTCTCCGGCGGCGACTCGTTCCGCTATCACCGCGGGATGGGGCTGGTGAAGGAAGTGTTCGACGCCGAGCGGCTCGCGGAGCTGGAAGGCGATCGGGCGATCGGCCATGTCCGCTACTCGACGTCCGGTGACAGCCGGCTGGCGAACGCGCAGCCGCTCGTGTTCAAGACGCGGGACGGCGAGCTGGCGGTCGCGACGAACGGCAATATCGTCAACGCGCCGCAGATCCGCCACGGGCTGGAGCAGAAGGGCTCGATCTTCCAGACGACAAGCGATACCGAGGTCATCGCGCATCTGATCGCCCGCTCGGAGCATGACTTCGTGCAGGCCGCGAAGGAAGCGCTGAAGGAACTGGTCGGAGGCTTCGCCTTCCTGCTGATGACGAATGACCGGCTGCTGGCGGCATCCGATCCGCACGGGCTGCGTCCGATTGTGATGGGCCGCCTGGGCGCCGCTTATGTATTCGCCTCCGAGACATGCGCACTGGAGGCGGTCGGAGCGGAGCTGGTCCGCTCTCTGGAGCCGGGCGAGCTGGTCGTCGTCGATGCGTGGGGCCACCGCTCGGAACGGTTTGCGCCGGGGGCGAAGCGCTCGCTATGCGCGATGGAATTCATCTATTTCTCGCGTCCGGACAGCCAACTGCATGAGGTGAACTTGCATACCGCCCGCAAGCATATGGGGATGCGGCTGGCGGAGGAGGCGTTCGTCGAGGCGGATATCGTGACGGGCGTGCCCGATTCCAGCATATCGGCGGCGATCGGCTACGCGGAGAAGACGGGGATTCCGTATGAAATGGGACTTATCAAAAGCAAATATACCGGGAGAACGTTCATTCAACCGAGCCAGGAGCTGCGCGAGCAGGGCGTCAAAATGAAGCTGAGCGCCGTGCGGAGCGTCGTCGAAGGCCAGCGGGTCGTCCTCATTGACGACTCGATCGTGCGCGGCACGACGTCGCGCCGCATCGTCAACATGCTGCGCGAAGCCGGGGCGCGGGAGGTGCATCTGCGCATCGCCTCGCCGCCGTTCCGCCATCCTTGCTTCTATGGCATCGACACGCCGAAGAGCGAGGATCTGCTCGCTCATCTTCAAACGGAAGAGGAGATGCGGAAGCTGATCGGTGCCGATTCGCTCGCCTTCCTGTCGAAGGAAGGGATGATTGAGGCGATTGGCGGCAGCTATGCGAATAAGCCGGGCGGCGGCTTGTGCCTGGCCTGCTTCGATGATGATTATCCGACGGAGCTGTTCGGCGCGCGCGCCACGGCGGCGGCAGGATCGGAGGCGGCATCGGTCCGGCGGTAAGGCCTTGTGGCCCAAGCGGCTCAGCAAGCGGCTCATTATGCGACTAATAGAGGAATCTACAGAGACATCAACACCAAGGAAAAAAAAGGACGAAGTGCCGGCAGACAGAGGATTGGCCTGCGGAAATTGCAGGAGGAAGGCGTCCCGCCTGGAGCGGGGCGAACCGGAGAGGGGAGACGCATACGTTATGTCTGAAGCTTATAAGCAAGCCGGGGTCGACATCGCGGCAGGCAACGAAGCTGTGGAGCGGATGAAAAAGCATGTGCAGCGCACATTTCGGCCGGAGGTGCTGTCGGGTCTGGGAGGATTCGGGGCCCTGTTCGGATTGGATGCGAAAAAGTATGAGGAGCCAGTGCTCGTCTCGGGAACCGATGGCGTCGGGACGAAGCTGATGCTCGCCTTCGCGGCGGATCGGCATGATACGATCGGCATCGATGCGGTGGCCATGTGCGTCAATGACATCGTCGTGCAGGGGGCCGAGCCGCTGTTCTTCCTCGATTACTTGGCTTGCGGCCAGGTTGTGCCCGAGCGCATCGAAGCGATCGTCAGCGGCATCGCCGAAGGCTGCCGGATGGCGGGCTGCGCCCTCATCGGCGGCGAGACGGCGGAGATGCCGGGAATGTACGCCCCGGGCGAGTATGATATCGCCGGCTTCAGCGTCGGCGTCGTCGAGAAGCGCCGCCTCATCACGGGCGGGACGATCCGCCCGGGCGATGTGCTGCTCGGCCTCGCCTCCAGCGGCTTCCACAGCAATGGCTATTCGCTCGTGCGGAAGCTGTTCCTGGAGCAGGCCGGCTATACCCTGGATGCGCGGGTGACGTCGGACGGCCGCGCGCTGGCCGATGTGCTGCTCGATCCGACGCGCATCTATGTGCGCCCGCTGCTGGAGCTAATGAAGCGGGTTACGGTCAAGGGGGCGGCCCATATTACAGGCGGCGGCTTCCTCGAAAATATTCCGCGCATGCTGCCGGAAGGCACGGCGGCGCAGATTGATTACGGAACATGGCCGGTTCCGGAAATATTCCGCCTGAGCCGCGAGATCGGTAGCCTCACCTGGACGGAGCTGTTCACGACGTTCAATATGGGCATCGGCATGGTGATTGCGGTAAGCGCGGATGAAGCGGCTGCGGCGGAAGCCTGCCTGGCGGAGCAGGGCGAGGCGGTATACCGCATCGGCACGGTGACGGAAGGCCTGCGCCAGGTCCGGATTCCGGAGGTGGGCTGCTGATGCGCACAGGATATGAAGGGCAGGAAGCGGAGTCCGCCGGCACCTCCTCTCTGCCGCGCATTGCCGTGTTCGCCTCCGGCTCGGGCTCGAACTTCCAGGCGCTGGCGGAGGCGTCGCGGGCGGGGCAGCTCGGCGGGGAGGTCGCGCTGCTCGTCTGCGACAAGCCCGGAGCCCGCGTATTGGAGCGGGCGCGCGAAGCTGGCGTGCCGGCCGCGGTGTTCGAGCCGAAGCGCTATGAGAGCCGCGGCCATTATGAACGCGACGTCCTGCAGACGCTGGGCCGGCATGGCGTGCAATGGATCGCCCTGGCCGGATATATGCGGCTCGTCACGCCGGTGCTGTTGGAAGCGTATGAAGGCCGCATTCTCAATATCCATCCCTCCTTGCTCCCGGGCTTTCCGGGCCTGCACGCGGTACGCCAGGCGTTGGATTACGGCGTGAAGGTAACGGGAGTGACCGTGCATCTGGTCGATGCCGGGATGGATACGGGGCCGATCGTGGCGCAGGAGGCGGTGGCGATTGCCGAAGACGATACGCTCGAATCGCTGCTCGCCAAAATTCAGGCGGTGGAGCACCGCATCTACCCGCAGGTGGTCCGGCGTCTGCTGGCCGGAACTTATGGGGGCCAAGAGGACAAGGCATGATGCAATGGCATGCTGTACCGTTTCATTTGAGGCCAGATGCCTTGGGAAGTGACGGCTCCTGTTTTCCGGGGGAAAATGCTCTTGTGATGGGCAGGAGGTTGTTCCCAAGGGGGCAGGATGGGTTGCAGGGTCCGCATCTGGACGAGGGTTCTTTATCGCATTACAATGATAGCAGAGGAAAGTGTTTTTATAGATAGTAAAGAGAAATATCCTGGAAACAGCGGCCGCTCTGAGACAGACTCACTGTGATAACGCGCGGTAGTTGGTGACATCGGCGGAAGATAGGTATGGCTTGGCATCGCGATTTGAAGTAAGGGAGAGAGCATAATGACAATTCGTAGAGCGCTAATCAGCGTATCCGATAAGACGGGGATTGTGGAATTCGCCCGCGCCCTGGCGGAAGCCGGCGTGGAGCTGATATCGACGGGCGGCACCAAGTCGCTGCTGGAACGCGAGGGCGTTCCGGTTATCGGCATTTCCGAGGTGACCGGCTTTCCGGAAATTATGGACGGGCGCGTAAAGACGCTGCACCCGGCTGTGCACAGCGGGCTTTTGGCCGTGCGCGGCAATGCGGAGCACACCCGGCAGATGGAGGAGCTTGGATTGTCCTATATCGATCTGGTGGCGGTCAATCTGTATCCGTTCCAGGAGACGATTGCGAAATCAGGCGTAAGCTATGAGGAGGCCATCGAGAATATCGATATCGGCGGGCCGACCATGCTGCGTTCGGCCGCGAAGAACCATGCCGCTGTGACGGTGGTTGTCGATGCGGCGGATTATGCGGGGGTGCTGGACGAAATCCGCCAGCAAGGAGATACGACGCTGGCGATGCGGAAGCGTCTGGCGGCGAAGGTATTTCGCCATACGGCGGCGTATGACGCGCTGATTGCCGATTATTTGACGAAGCAGACCGGCGAGGCATGGCCGGAGCGGCTCACCGTCACCTATGAGCTGGCGCAACCGCTCCGCTATGGCGAGAACCCGCATCAGGCGGCGGCATTCTACCGCCAGCCGCTGGCAGGGGCGGGCAGCGTCGCGACAGCCGAGCAGCTTCACGGCAAGGAGCTCTCCTACAACAATATCAACGATGCCAATGCGGCGCTTTCGATTGTGGGCGAATTCGCGGAGCCGGCTGTCGTGGCGGTGAAGCATATGAATCCGTGCGGCGTCGGCATCGGCGCTACAGTGGCCGAGGCGTACCGGAAGGCGTATGAATCGGACCCGACTTCGATCTTCGGCGGCATCGTAGCGGCGAATCGGCCGATCGATCGCGAGACGGCGGAAATGCTGCATGAGATTTTCCTTGAGATTGTCATCGCTCCCGATTTCAGCCCGGAGGCGCTCGACATTCTCAAGCAGAAGAAAAATATCCGCCTGCTGCGCACCGGCACGGAGCCTGCGCCGTCGGAACGCACACCGGCCCGCCAATTGACTTCGGTAGAGGGCGGATTGCTGGCGCAGGATACCGATGTGCATACGCTCGACCCGTCTGCCTTGAGAACGGCAACGGAACGGGAACCGTCGGCGCAGGAAGTAGAGCAGCTTTTGTTCGGTTGGAACGTGGTCAAGCATGTGAAGTCGAATGCGATTGTGCTCGTCAAGGACGGCATGACGGTCGGCATCGGCGCCGGCCAGATGAACCGCGTCGGCGCGGCGCGCATCGCGATCGATCAGGCCGGAGAGAAGGCGCGCGGGGCGGTGCTGGCATCGGATGCGTTTTTCCCGATGGGCGATACGTTGGAGCTTGCCGCGGCGGCGGGCATTACGGCGGTCATTCAGCCGGGCGGCTCGGTGCGCGACGAAGAGTCCATTGAGGTGGCGAACCGGAACGGCATGGCGATGGTGATGACGGGCGTGCGTCATTTCAAGCATTAACAGGACAAGGCGACAGGACGGTAACGAACCGGCTGAAGCGGAGATAACAGGAACGGGGGACTTCATCACATGAAAGTATTGATCATCGGCTCAGGCGGGCGCGAGCATGCGCTGGCATGGGGGCTGAAGCAGAGCCCGAAGGTTAGCCAGGTGCTGGTGGCTCCGGGCAATGCAGGGATGGAGGATGTCGCGGAGAGGGTTCCATTTCTGGTGACCGATTATGAAGGCATTGCGAAATATGCGCGCCATCATGACATCGATCTTATCGTCGTCGGCCCGGATGATCCGCTGGCGGACGGCATCGTCGATGTGCTGCAGGAGAACGGGGTGCGGGTATTCGGGCCGGACCGGAAGGCGGCCGAGATCGAGGGCAGCAAGGTGTTCATGAAGGACCTGCTGCGAACCTATGGCATTCCGACCGCCGCGTATGCCGCATTCGAGGATGCGGAGGCGGCGAAGCAATATGTTCGCGGGCAGGCGATGCCGATTGTCATCAAGGCAGACGGCCTTGCCGCCGGCAAAGGCGTCACCATCGTGCAGACCGTCGAAGAAGCGGAACAGGTATTGAATGAGGTGATGATCGAAGGCAAGTTCGGCGCCTCCGGCAGCCGGGTCGTCATTGAGGAATTCATGCAGGGGCAGGAAATGTCAGTGTTGGCGTTCGTGGACGGCGAGACGGTGCTGCCATGCGTGCCCGCCCAGGATCATAAGCCCGCGTATGACGGGGACACCGGCCCGAATACCGGGGGAATGGGGACGTACAGCCCGCTGCCGCAGTTCCCGGAAGAGGTGTTCACGCGGGCGGTGGAGCAGGTGATCAAGCCGACGGTGCGGGCGATGGCGGCGGAAGGCCGCCCGTTCCGCGGCCTGCTCTTCGCCGGGTTGATGATAACGCCGGAAGGGGAGCCGAAGGTGGTAGAGTTCAACGCCCGCTTCGGCGACCCGGAGACGCAGGTGGTACTGCCCCGCCTGAAGACAAATCTGTTCGACGTGCTGTGGGCCTGCACCGAAGGCACGCTGGATCAGATCGAGCTCGAATGGCGAGACGAAGCTGCCGTGTGCGTCATCGTTGCCTCGGAAGGCTATCCGGGCAGCTACCGCAAAGGCGATGTCATTACCGGGCTGGAGGAAGCGTCGAAGCAGGCGCTGCTCTTTCACGCGGGGACGGTTCGCGACCATGACGGAACATGGCGGACGAACGGCGGGCGGGTGCTTGGCGTCGTCGGTCGCGGCCCGGATTTGGCCGTGGCGAAGGCCAATGCGTATGAGGCGGTGCGCCAGATTCACTTCGCCGGCATTCATTATCGGACCGACATCGCCGACAAGGCCAACCGCCACCTGGCGGCCGGTTCTGTCGGGAACCTGTAACCTGACGTTATACAGATTTAATAATGCTCCTGGCTGGAAAATTGCTTTTTATCCGGTCATTTGCAACAGAGAAAGCCGTGACTCCTTGGCCGCTTACCTGAGCCTGTGGAGTGACGGTTTTTTTATTTCCGAGAGTGCCATTTTTTCTTAGTTCCGCTTGCGTACAGGCAGGTGAATAGGTGTTTTAAGCTCTTATATGCAGTCTCCCCGTTACTCAGGATCTGAATTTCCCCAGTCCTTTTCACCTTGTAAGAATGAAATCTTTCCTCGCTGGTATTGAAGCTGAAACGCTGTCTTGAGGAACTGGTTTCTCGAAGAACTGGTTATAGATCCGGTAGAAATTTGGCCTGCTTTAAGCTCGTGGAGAAACACGTTTATTTCGAGTGCAGCAAAATCCCTTATCTTCCCTCGCGAACTGGACACAAATAGGTGCTTCAAGCTCTTATGGGCAATCTCCCCATTACTCAGGAACTTATTATTTCCAGTCATTTACACCTTGGAGGTGTGGAATCTTTCCCTGTTGGTATTTGGGTCAAATCGTTTCTTGAACAACTGGTTCTAGTTCCAGTGATATTGAAGCTGCTCGAAAAAAGGAGCGTGACAAATGGATATGTGAAGAGCGTGTTGGCGTCCCCGGCTGTACCTGACTAGCAGGGATACTGTTGCAGAGAGGATCGGAAGGGACAAACCTGCCGGGATGGGATACTGGAGCAAAGGGATTAGAAAGGAGGAACCTGCCCGGATGGGATACTATGGCAAAGGGCGAAGGCGGGAGTTGTCGTAGCCGGACGCAACCCGGTTCTGTTGGAGCGGCGAAGGCTAATGCACATGAGGCGGTTTATGCTTTACCGGGCCGACATTGAGGACAAGACGAACCGCGAGCAGGCAGCGGGCTCGGCTGGCAAGCTGTACTCAATTGTATTTTTTCCATTGTTGGTGGACGAATATCAATGTTTCCCTGCTCTGGGCCAAAATTGTTAGGTTAGCATGTAGCCGGCATTTCGAATACATATGATATGGTTTTCGTCATCAAGTTTTTTGCGAATTCGGCTTATGTAAACATATAATTCATGTTGGGTGACCGTGAATGACATTTTCCATGCGTAATTTTTCAATTCTTGAAAAGGAACCACTTGGCCCTGGTTTATAGCCAGCAAATACAATAAGCGAAATTCAACTCGCGAAAGCGAAATAATAACTCCACATTTCAAGAGAACCTCATGTTCAATGTCTAAGCACATCTTATCGTTAAGTTGAATGTGCATAATATTGCGCTTCATAAGTTCACCCCTATAGCGGATGATCCGGTTATTTGTTGATATTGAGCAATATGTCAGTATTGAGATGCAGGTCCTTTGCATTATATTAGACGTTCATTCATGAATTAGTCAATCGTTATGGCAGATATGTGTTAATTAGCTCCCCTTTTGAAATGTCTTCGTATATGCAAGTGAAGTCCCCCAATATACCCGGATGATGCAGGTACACTTGGAGGACTTCTACTCAATCAATATTGTTTTTTTTGAGGTTAAACTTTAGGACCAACCCGATAATGAATAACAAGGCGAATATTGAACCAAATGTCATATAGTAGTAGTCAATTTTATTTCTGGTTAGCAGGATAGTGAAAAATTTGGAGCCAAAGATACCAATCCCTGGGATCCCGGCATAAATGCAAATGGTTTTAACCGTTTTCAGAAGTTTGATTTTCATTTTTCTAATCAATCACATGCGCAATTGTCGCAAATTAATTTGGTAGCTACTGTACATACAAGACCTCCTACTCCTCCGAATGCTGCACCTGCAAGGGTACATGCTGCAATGGAAGCCCATTCGCACTCCTCTTGACTGCTGCTAGTACTAATACTTCCCAATTTTGTTAGTTCTTCAACTGTAGAGTTGATTATTGTCCCGCTATTTTTATGGATAACTTTAACGGATTTCTTTTTGTCAATATTCACCTGATAGGCATCAATTAATAAATCCCTATCGATATCGTAAATAGCCATTAAAAACCATCCATTTCCATTTAAATCGACAGATTCAAAGCCAACTGTATATACATTATAGCGTTCTTGAATTTTTCCTGAAAAAATGCTCCCTTAAAGTTTTCTCTTTTAATTTACAATATTATCCTAACATAATTTTTTTAGGTTGAATCTTTAAACTTGTTGATAAAATCGACAAAAGTCTACATGTATGTTTCCGGAGGTCAGTGCCGATCAGCCATACGGAAAAACTTCGGCAGTGCTAGCATAGGGGAAGGTAGCGCAGGAACTACCCAGCGGTCTTTTTCCATGAAAAACGGATTAAGCAGGGGCGAGTCTTGAAAATCGTCAATCGATAATGAAAACGGTAGATTGTCGGCTTGTTCGCTCATCTCCTATGCTGAGGGAGGGAAGGATTTCCACTCGCAGGAAGGGAATGATGATTGGATGAACAGGGGTTTGAAAAGATGGGCGAAGGTCCGGCGCGTGACGGCAGGCTGGCTTGCTCTGCTGCTTGTTGTCGGCTGTCTTCCGGCATGGCCGGAACAGGCGGCAGCGGGAACGGCAGATGCGGCGGAGTTCGACAAGCTGCGTGCGCGTTGGGTGGAGTTTTTGACCGGGGGGACGGCCTATGATCCGGCGGATCCGGATATTGCGCCCGCGATCGAAGCGCTAATCTCAAATGTATCCAATGCGGAGGGGAGCGGGCTGTGGGATCGGATGAATAAGGGAGCGGGCCGAGCCTATTTGTGGAGTGATCTGCAGGGCACCGCCTCGAATCAGATGTCAGCCGGATATGTCCGGCTGAAGCAGATGGCGCTCGCTTATTCGACGTACGGCTCGCCGCTGTACCGGAACGAGGAGCTGAAGCGGGATATCGTCGGCGGGCTGGACTGGATGTATGCCAACCGCTATAACGAGAATAAAAGCGAGACCGGGAATTGGTGGGATTGGGAGATCGGCATGCCGCAAAATCTGAATGACACCGTCGTTCTTATGTATGAGGCGTTAACGTCGCAGCAGATCGGGAATTACATGAAGGCGGTGGACCGCTTCGTGCCGGACCCGACGCGGCGGACGAATCTGCCCGGCCTTGTCGAGACCGGGGCGAACCGGCTTGATAAGGCGCTCGTCGTTATTATTCGGGGCGTGCTTGAGCAGCGGAGCGCGAAGATTGAGGAGGGCCGCGACGCCATCAGCCAGGTGTTCGATTATGTGACCCGGGGGGATGGTTTTTATAAGGACGGCTCGTTCATTCAGCATGTCAATATCGCGTATACGGGGAGCTATGCCGGCGTGCTGCTCAACGATATGGGGAAGCTGCTGACCGTGCTGGCCGATTCCCCGTGGGCGATTACCGACCCGAAGCTCGAGCATGCCTACAACTGGGTAACGGATTCCTATGAGCCCCTCGTCTATCGATTCTGTCCGATACGACGCGGACCCGGCCTTATGATGGGCTGGGGGTGGCGGACATTGTGCTGCTTCGCTTTGTCATCGAGAATCCGGATATTCCTCCGCATCCACAGCGACTTGGGCATACGACATTCGCCGGCATGGACCGGATATCGCATCTCCGGGAGGATTATGCCTTCGGCATTGAGATGTCTTCCTCGCGCATCGCCAATTATGAGAACAGCATTAGCGACAGCGTGACGAGTTGGCATCTCGGGGAAGGAATGACTTCCTGTACAATGCCGATGCGCTGCAGTTCAATGATGGATTCTGGCCGACGGTGAATCCGTTCCGGCTGCCGGGCACGGCCTCGGACGGCGCGCCGCGCCGGTCTCCGAAGACGGCATCGAAGTCTTGGGTCGGCGGCACGTCCATCGACGGGCTGTATGGAGCGGCCGGGATGGATCTGAATCCGGATAACAGCACGCTCGCCGGCAAAAAATCATGGTTCCTGCTCGACGATGAGATCGTCGCCCTGGGGGAGGGAATCCACAGCACAGATAACCGGAAGATCGAGACAATCGTAGAGAACCGCAAAATCAACGCCAATGGAGACAATGCGCTGACGATCAATGGACAGATCCAGCCGGCGCAGCTTGGCTGGGCCGATACGGTGGAGGGCGTGCGGTGGGCGCATCTGGAAGGCAATGTTCCGGGAGCCGGTGTCGGTTATTACTTCCCGGATCCGGCTGCTGTCACCGGACTGCGGGAATCCCGCACCGGAGCGTGGAGCAACATTAATCAGGGCGATTCCGGGGCACCGATCACCCGCAATTATGTCAGCCTGGCGCTGGAACATGGAACGCAGCCGTCGGACGCTGCCTACTCCTACGTGCTCCTTCCGAATAAGGATGCGGCCGGGACGGAAGCGTACAGCGTCCGGCCGGACATTGAGATTATCCGCAACTCGGCGGATATTCAGGCCGTGAAGGAGACGCGGCTTGGCTTGACTGCGGCGAATTTCTGGCAGGCGGGCACGGTCGATCTCGTGCGCAGCGAGCAGCCGGCGTCATTGATCGTGAAGGAGGAAGGCAACGAGTTGACGGTGTCCTTGTCGGATCCGACGAAAAACCAGGGCAGCCTGATGCTTGAGATCGGCAAGCCGGGATTCGAGGTGCTGTCGCAATCGGACACGGTGTCCGTCCTGCGCACGTCGCCAACGATTCAACTGAAGGTGAACGCCGCCGGGTCGCTGGGGACGGCGCATCAGGTGAAGCTGACGTATGAGGCGGAGGCGCCGGTTTCTTTTCCGCCCGTTCAGGAAGAGCAGTTCGCTCCCGTTGCCGATACCTTCGTATGGGATGGCGCCAAGGCCAATACGAACTTCGGCAGCTCGACCTACCTGGTGGCGCGGAACGGAGGCGGCGGCTTCAAGCGCCAGACCTTCTTCAAGTTCGATCTGGGCGGCTGCACGGGCGAGGTGAATGCCGCTAAATTGTGGGTGTACGGCAGTACGGATCAGCCGGGAGGCGTCAGTGCTTTTGCGGTAGCGGATGACAGTTGGACGGAATCGGAGGTGACCTGGAACCGGAAGCCTGCGCTCGGCCAGAAGCTGGATACGGCCTCCTTCGATACGGCAGCGGGGTGGAAGGCGCTCGATGTGACTTCCTTCGTTCAATCGGAGTTGTCCGGCAACGGGATCGTCAGCATCGGCATCGACACGGTCGATAACCGCTATGCGAGCATGAACAGCCGGGAAGCTGCCGAAGACCGGCCGTATTTGCAGGTGCTGTTCCCGGCGGCGGTGGAGGATGCATTAAGCGGGGTGACTGAAACCGCAGCAAGAAAAATAACAATTCGAAGGAAAAGCATGCAGATCTCCTCCCGAGGGGCTGCATGCTTTTCTCGTGCCTTGGGGAGAAGTAATGAGCTTGGAAGAGGAATAGAGAGATTGGATGTATACCTTTCATGTTTTTGGGGTATAAATCGGGTTTGTGAATTCTGGTTATCAGGGATATATTGTACTTATAATTTGATATGAGTATAAATGGAGCGTGATGAGATGGATGTCGTTCATTTCGCCGATTTGACGAAAAGATACGGGAAACAACGCGGGATTGAACAGCTTCATCTGACGGTGAAGCAGGGAGAGATGTTTGGGTTTATTGGACCGAATGGAGCCGGAAAGTCTACAACGCTGCGCACCTTGATGCAATTGATCCATCCGACCTCCGGCACGATCGAGCTGTTCGGGGAGCGTGTGGATCGGGAGCGGCCGGATCTGCGCCAACGGATTGGCTATTTGCCTTCGGAGGTGCATTTTCACGATGAACTGACGGGGCTGGAGGTGCTGGATTTCTCGGCGCGCGTGCATGGCAAGCGCCTGAAGGAGACGCCGGCGTTGGCTGATGCCGAACGGCTCGGGTTGGATGTACGCAAGCGGGTGAAGTCGTATTCGCTGGGCAACCGAAAAAAGCTGGGCATCGTGCAATGTCTGCTCCACCGGCCGGAGCTGATCGTCATGGATGAACCGACATCCGGTCTTGATCCGCTGATGCAGCATACATTTTTCGAGATGCTGCGGGAGTATAATGAGCGCGGGGCGACGGTACTCTTCTCGACGCATGTGCTGAGCGAGGTGGAGAAGCTGTGCTCCCGCGCCGCCTTTATCCGCGACGGCCGCATTCTGCGCGTGAGCGAGGTGGACCGGATTCCGGGGAAGGATCGGCGCATCGCCCATATCCGCTTCCGGCAGCCGGGCAATCAGATCGAAGCATATCATCTGACAGCGCTCGATCCCGGGGCCTCCTTCGACGGAACCGAGCACCGTCTTACGCTGCGGCGGCCGCTGCAGGCCGCTTTGCGGCAGCTGTCGGCTTACGATATCGATGATATCCGCATCGATCAGCCGACGCTGGAGCAGTTGTTCATGGCGGAATACGAAGGGCCGGACGCCGCAGAACGGAAGCGTGCGGCCGGCGGAGAGAAGGGGGAATAATCATGCGCGAGCTGTTCCGATATGAATGGCGCACGAACCGGAGAAGCTTCCTCATCTGGACGCTGATTATCGTGCTGTTCCAGACGATGTTCTCCGGGTTCGGCGATCTGTATATGAGCAATGAGGATATGCTGAAGCTGCTGGAGCAGTTCCCGCCGGCGCTGCTGGAAGGCTTCGGTCTCCATCCCGAATTGATGACCAGCTTCGAAGGCTGGATGGGAAGCGAGCCGCTGGTCTTCTATATGCTCCTGTTGGGCGCGTTCGCCGCGATCTGGGCCGCATCGGCCGGGGTGCGGGAACGCGATGCGGGCACGGCCGACTTCATGTACACGCTGCCGCTGTCGCGCGGCCGCATCTTTGTGGGCAAGGCGGCGGCTCATCTCTCGGGGGTGCTGATTATCGCGGCGCTCAGCTATGGTTCGACGCTCTTGTTCGGCAGTATGTTCAGCACGGTAAGGGACCCGGGCATCCTGTTCCTGTATACGGCGGCCAGCGTGCTGACGGCGTTAGCTTTTGCGGGCATCGGCTATGCCTTGTCGGTCGCCGTCTCTTCCGAACGGGCGGGGATGGCGGTCAGCATTGGCATTGTGATTTTGTCCTTTCTATTCCATCTGCTTGCCGGCATGCATGAATCGCTGTCCTGGCTGTCCCGGCTCAGCCTGTTCACCGCCTTCAGCGGCCAAGACCTGTTCCTGGACGGAAGCTTGCCATGGTCTGCGGTATTCATTACGATAGTGCTATACGCAGGGGGCTTGGCAGGCGGCCGATGGTGGCTGTCCCGGCGGGATCTGTAGCCGGACGCCCCCTCGAAGTCGAGTGTTGCAGGCGGCAGCGAAGGGGGAGACTTGGGCAATGGCGAAAGGGAAAGCAGATGCGATTCTGGTGGCCGGTCAGCGCTTGTTTTTTGAACGAGGCATTCAAGAGACGAGCATGGAACAGATCGCCGAAGCCGTACCGGTGGCGAAGATGACGATCTATAAATATTTTCAAAGCAAGGAAGGGCTGCTGGAGGCGATCATCGATCGCTTGATGGAGGAATCGTTCCAACTGATGCAGACGGTCATGTCCGAGGCCAAGGACATCCGCGATCTGTTCGAACGGCTGATGAATTACCGGGACTTTGATCAGATCTCGCCCTTGTTCATTTCCGATCTGGTGCAGTATTATCCGGCCATCTTCGCGAAATTGATGTCCTATCAGGAGAACCGGGTCATTCCCGCGTTCGAGGAAGCCTTGTTCCGCGCCCAGCAGGCGGGTCAGGTTCGTAAAGATCTCTCGCCCCATCTCATGGTGCTGTACATGATGTCGATGAAGGAGTTCATGTCCCAGCCCGGGCGGCTGGAGGGCGGCTTCGGCTTGCGTACGCTGGCGGAGCAATTGATGACGATGCTGTGCCATGGCATATTGACCGATCGGAACGTGAAGCCGGGAGAATAATTTATGTTCGGCTCCTTATACTAATGTCGTAATCTACGTACGTCAGGAGGAACGACTGGTGAAGGAGCCGTATCCGCTGGGTCATGCATTGACCCGGTTGTATTTGTCTCAGGAGCAGAGCAGGGGACAGGAGGAAGCCTCTGCCATGGAAGCGATGCATCGAACGGAGGAAGCCGATGCTTCATTCGAGGGCGATCCCGATGCCATCAGTGACCATCTGCATGCAGGCATGTCTGACGGTGCGTTGGAGACACATCAGATGGTCCAGCGTTCTTACGGGCTGTACGATTGATGAATAGGCTGCTCTGTCTCGGCAGGGCAGCCGGGCAAGGCCGCAGCACCGCGCAAGCGGAGGCTGCGGCCTTGTTGTGTTGGCGGACGGCTTGGCGGTCAACAATCTTAACCCTGCAGGGTTGACACCGGGGCGAAGCCGGAGTACACTATGTTCAATAACATAGTAAGTTAATCGGAATTGTGAGATATGCGCTGCGTTCGGGTTGGAGTTTAGGATGACTGGGGGATGACCGGGAGCCGAGCGGCGGGCAGATGCCGGGGAAAAAGATATTGCAGCAGGAAAGGTGAGGGGAAGCGATGGAACGACATGTCGATATCCGGTGGCGGGACGAACGGTTGGCCGCTACGATACATTATCCGGGAGAGCGTACGCCTTATGAGTTGGGCGAGGAGAAGCGCGTGCCGGTCACGATCATTTGTCACGGCTTCGTCGGGAGCCGAATCGGCGTCGACCGCTTGTTCGTCAATGCGGCGCGCCGGCTGGCGGAGAGCGGCCATATCGTCATGCGCTTCGATTTCGCCGGCTGCGGGGAGAGCACCGGGGAGTACGGCCGGCTCGGGCTGGATGATATGATCGAGCAGACCGGGACGGTGCTCGATTACGCGCTCGGGTGCGGCAATGTCGATCCGCAGCGGGTGACGATTATCGGGCATAGTCTCGGCGGGGCGGTCGCGTTGTTGACGGGGGTCCGCGACGTGCGGGTCAAGCGGCTCATTCTCTGGTCGCCCGTCGCTTATCCGTTCAACGATATTGTCCGCATCGTCGGCCGGGAACGGTATGATGAGGCGGTGACGCGCGGGCAGTCCGATTATTTGGGCTATACCTTCACCCAGACGTATTTCGATGCGCTCGGCAGGCATCAGCCGTTCCAGGAGGCCCCGAAGTTCAACGGCGATGTGCTGCTGGTTCACGGGACGGGCGACGATGTCATTCCGGCTGATTACAGCTTTCTCTATCAGAAAATATTTTGGATGCGGGGCGACGGACAGTGCGACAAGGAGATCGTCTTCCAGGCGGATCATACGTATTCAAGCGGAGAACACCGGGAGAAGCTGTTCGACTGCACGCTGCAGTGGCTGAAGCAGTGGGAGCAGGGGCAGGAGGAATGGGCGAACTGGAGCATTTAACGTTGTAGGGCACTTCAGGGCCGCAGCGTGGGCTGGCCAATGGAATTGATAACGGAGCAAGCGCGGATGCGCGGCTCCGTTTTTTTGTCGTGGAATGCTCTGCCTGGCCTATCGGCGGAGTCATTTTGCAGGGCAAAGCATAATCTATATACAAATCTCGGGAAGGTGACCGAAGCGGTCCCGGATCGCAGTGATGAGGATTGCGCGAAGGGGGAGGGTCGCCGCCCCGTCCGGCTCGTCAAGTACAGGGAGAAGCAGGAGCAGCAAGCCGGGGAAGCGGGAGCGGAGCAGCGGTTCTGTTCTGTGAGGAGGATAGAACGCGGATTGTTGCGCAAATGCATTCAGATCGGTATGACGATGAGGAAAAGAGCGGAAACTATACTCGATCGTTGAATGGGGAATGGAAAATAGCAGGAGCTAAAATTTTGAAATGAAAACGCTTCTTTCAATCAGTTTTCGAAAAGTTGTGAAACTTGTCAAAAAAGCATGATTTATAGGTCTGGCTTCGGCTACGAGATTCGACAAATGCTCACTTTCCAGTTACGTTTTCTTTACAAAACCACCGGGTCATGTGATAAGATATGTAAGGCTTGAAAAGTTTGCAGTACCACACATACGCAATATTGATTGCAAAGGAGATCGCGGAATGTTCAAGAAAAAGGACGTGTTTTTCGAAACGCTGCAAAATATGGCGGATACGCTCGTCCAGGCAGCGGAAACGTTCGCAAACGGGGTAGAAGATCTGCAGGATGTCTTATCGTTCACGAAGGAAATGAAGGAACTGGAAAGCAAATGCGACGTTTATACCCACACCATTTTGACGGAGCTCAATAAGGTGTTCATTACGCCGATCGAGCGGGAAGACATCATGGCGCTGACGACGGCGCTGGATGATGTTCTGGACGGCATGGAGGCCAGCGCTTCGCGTTTCGACATGTACCAATTGCTTGAACGGGACGAGATCGTCGTATTATTCGCCGATGTCATCAAGCGCAGCGCCTATGAGATTCAGAAGTCTATCCGCTTGCTCTCGGAAAAGAAACTTTTGGCTATTCGCGAGCACAATATTCGCGTCAACGAGCTGGAAAATGCGGCTGACGATATTTACCGCCGCGGCATCCGGGCTCTGTTCGCGGATGTGACCGATCCAATAGAATTGATCAAGCGCAAAGACATTTATGAGCGGTTGGAGCAGACGACCGACAGCTGCGAGGATGTGGCGAATCAGCTCGAATCGATCGTCATGCGGAATTCCTGATAACTGTCGTAGCATAGGCAAGCTAAGGTACGAAGGAGGTTGGGGATTGCGCGGACGCATCCGGCTGCCGGCTCTGTGCAATCGTGAATAAATGGGAATGGATGTTAATTTTTGGGTCATCGGGATCGTGATCTTCCTGGCCCTGGCGTTCGACTTCATCAATGGCTTCCACGACACGGCGAACGCGATCGCCACGTCGGTCTCGACGCGGGCCTTGCCCCCGCGCGTGGCCATTCTAATGGCTGCGGTGATGAACTTCGCCGGCGCGTTGACCTTCACCGGGGTCGCGAAGACGATCGGGGGAAGCATCGCCGATCCGGCGCAGCTCGACAACGGGCTAGAGATTGTTACCGCCACGCTTATCGCGGCGATTATTTGGAACTTGGTCACCTGGTGGTTCGGGATTCCGTCTTCGTCCTCGCACGCGCTCATCGGCGCGCTGGCCGGAGCGGTATTCGCGGGCGCCGGGGCCGACAAGCTCAATCTGAGCGGCTTCAACAGCATTGTTATCGGTCTTATCATCTCGCCGATTATCGCATTCATTGTCGGTTACATCGTCATGACGATATTGAAATGGATTTTCGGCAGGCGCAGTCCGCATACCGTGAATAAAGGGTTCCGCACCTGCCAGATCATTACGGCCGCGTTCCAATCGTTCACGCACGGCACGAACGATGCCCAGAAGGCGATGGGGATTATTACGTTCGCCCTGGTCGCCGCCGGCCTGCAGCAGGAGATGGAGGTTCAGACCTGGGTCAAGCTCGCGGCTGCCACCGCGATGGCTCTCGGCACCTCGATCGGGGGCTGGAAGATTATTAAAACGATGGGCACGAAGATATTCAAGATCGAGCCTATCAACGGCTTTGCCGCGGATTTGTCGGCTGCATCCGTCATCATGTCCGCTACGCTTACGCATCTGCCAATCAGCACTACGCATGCGATTACCTCCGCCATTCTGGGGGTAGGCTCTGCGAAGCGGTTCTCGGCGGTCAAGTGGGGCGTGGCCGGGCGCATCGTGGTGACCTGGTTCATTACGATTCCGATCTGCGCGGGATTATCGATGTTGGTCCTCAAAATGATTGACTTTTTGTTCTATTAAAAAGGGGAAAAAGCCGGCTCGGTGGAGTCGGCTTTTTGATGTGCCTGGGAGCTATGCTTCCTGTCTGTTTTGACGAGTGCCGTTCGCGGTGCGGGGCTACCTTTTACGTGAGGCGCTGCCTGTGCGGCGGGCCGTCGATCTTCGGCGGTTGCCGCTTCCCGATCGGGGGCTGCCGCCCGAATATCTCCGTCGTCTGCGCGGTGCGGCTTCGTAGTCACCGTCATCCGCGGTGCTCAGCTTTTTGCCACCTCCTTTGCCGGGCATAAGGGTCCCCATGAACATTTTGGCTACCGGCATAAGCTGCTGGACGCTGCTCATGATCTTCTGCACCTTGCCCATCGTTTCGACGATGCCGTCGATGCCTCCGAGCCGGTCGATCATCGATTTGAGATCGCCCATGGAGAAGTTGCCCAGCAGCTTCTTCTCCGGCTGAACGGCCGTCTCGATCGGCGTCTCGGCGACGGCATTGAACGGGACGATTGGCGCTTGCGCCGGGTAAGGCGCATACCCGGACAGCTCCGGGTATCCTTCCGGCACTCCGGAAGGCAGGCCGTTGTAGCTGCGGGTGTTCATGGTCCTGCCGGCGGGGCGGGTCCGGGCCCCGGCCTGAATCCGGGCAGCCCTCTCCCTGGCCAGGGGAGATGCGGAATGCGTCGCATGGGGTCCGCGCATGCGGGGCACCGACATCAGCTCCACCTGATCCGGCATGCCAGGCCGCCCATTGCGGTGAGGAACTTTCATCTCATCACGACCTTTTTCATAAAATCATCATGCGTGTTAAAAAGACGGCTGGAGATTGGATGTATGACTTTTTGCACGATCGTCATTTTTTGGATTGTAATTGGGGATAGGTTACTATACAGTATGTGGTAGGCGAACAACACGTGTGGACGATCGCCCGTGGGTGGACGCCCAATCCTTCATGTAAGCGCTGTTATGAATGCCTTTATTCATTAAAGCACGAACACGGTAACGCTTGAAAAGGCGATGTAAAGGCAGTACAATGAAATTACATGCGAAGAAGTAGGAGTGGATAAGGTTGCAATTGAAGAAATTGAATGATAAATCGATCGACCAGCTGTTTGAAGCGATTTTGACGCTGGAATCGCTGGAAGAGTGTTATATTTTCTTTGATGATCTGTGCACGGTGAATGAAATCCAATCCTTATCCCAGCGGCTGGAGGTCGCCCGGATGTTGGGCAAGGGCTGCACTTATAATCAGATTGAGGCGGAGACGGGCGCGAGCACGGCGACGATCTCCCGCGTGAAGCGTTGCTTGAATTACGGCAATGACGGTTATAAAATGACGCTGGAACGTCTGGGGCGCTAAGCGATGCGCTCGGGCCTGTTGGTGATTAGCCACGGTTCTCCCGACGGTTCTTGGGTTACACTGGTAGATGAAGCGATGGCGCAGGCGGCGTGGCCGGAAGGGGTGCCGATCGCTTCTTCTTTTTTGGAATGCGTGCCGGGGCGGACGATTCAGGACGGCATCGATGAGCTGGAGGCGCAAGGGGTGGATGCCATTGGCGTCATCCCTTTGTTCGTATCGGGCGGAAGCGCGCATGTCAATGAGATCGCCTATGCGCTCGGCGTCACTTCGGCGCCGCTCGCCGGCACGAAGCTGGCGCCGTTCCGTCTGCGCGCGCAGGTGCGCTACGGCCGCCCGCTGGACGGGGCGGCCTTGTTCGCCGCGCCTGGCGGCGGGGACGGGCCGGGCGATGCGGGCCCGGATGGCGAGGCCGAGGCGGGCTCGGTCCTCTTCCGCATGGTGGAGGACCGCTTGCACGGCCTCGGCGCCGGCGCGGGCGACGCGGCGCTGCTCGTGGCGCACGGCAGCCGGCACGAGCCGTTCGCGGGGCGCTGGCACGCGAGCCTGCGCCGCCTGGCGCGGCAGCTCGTGCAGCGCGGCGCCTGCGCGGCGGCGTCCCACGCGCTGCTCTGCTGCGAGGACATCGCCGAGGCGGCGCGCAAGCTGCAGCAGGCGCTGGCGGTGTTGCCCGCCGATGCGGGGCCCGGCCTGCTGGCGGGCGACCGCACGCTGGCGGCGCGCGCGGCGCTTGCCGAGGCCGCGGCCCGGGCGGGAATCGGCCGCCGGGAGCGCCGTGTGGCGGTGGTGCCGGTGTTCCTCAGCACCGGCTATTTCACGGCGCGCGTCATTCCCGAGCGGCTCGGCGATGTGGCGGCGCTCTATGACGGGCGGCCGCTGCTGCCGCATCCGGCCTTGGTGGAATGGCTCTCCCGCGAGGGGGAGCGGCTGCTGGCCGGGATGAGGGCGGAGGACGGCTGATAAGTGGAGGCCGGACGCTAGCGGCGGGGCTAGGGCAAGGTCAGGCGGCTCAGGCATGATCGGGAAGATGCTCGACGGCGCATTTCACAGTGATATGTTGGTTTTTCCATAGTATAATCAAGTAAGAAGTCAATCTGTGAAGGTGCCCGGGATCAGGGAGCTGCGGAACAGGCATGGCGCCGGAATGGGAATAGAATGCAAACGGGTGACTTAAGGAATGATAAAAAAAGCAAGGTTAATCTATAACCCGACTTCCGGGCGGGAGGAAGGGAAGAAGCGGCTGGCGGACATTCTGCATAGGCTGGATTCCGCCGGCATCGAGGCGACGGCGCATGCGACGGAAGGCGCGGGCGATGCGACGGCCAGCGCGGCAGATGCGATCGGCCGGGGCTATGACATGATCATCGCCGCCGGCGGGGACGGCACGCTGAACGAGGTCATCAACGGGATGGCCGGCAAGCCGTCACGGCCGCCGCTCGGCATTATTCCGCTCGGCACGACGAATGATTTCGCCCGTGCGCTGGGCATCCCCCGCCATTGGGAGGACGCCTGCTCGATTATTACCCGGCAGAAGACGCGAGTGATCGATCTGGGTCAGGCGAATGACACGTATTTCATCAATATTGCGGGCGGCGGGTCGCTGACCGAGCTGACTTATGAGGTGCCCAGCAAGCTGAAGACGATGATCGGGCAGTTGGCTTATTACATGAAGGGCCTGGAAAAGATGACGAGCCTGCGGCCGACGGAGCTGCGCGTCGAGGTGGACGGCCACGGCGTGTTCCATGAGGAGTTCATGCTGTTCCTGATTGCGAATACGAACTCGGTCGGCGGCTTCGAGAAGCTGGCGCCGGGGGCGCGCATCGATGACGGCCTGTTCGATGTCATCATGCTGAAGAAATGCAATCTGGCGGAGTTCATCCGCGTGGCGGGGATGGCGCTGCGGGGCGATCATATTCTCGATCCGCTCATTATCCACGTCCAGTCGAAGCGGGTGACGGTCACGTCGCCGGACACGGTGCAGCTCAATCTGGACGGCGAATACGGCGGGCTGCTGCCGGGGACGTTCCAGGTGCTTCCGTCGCATTTGCGCATATTTGCCGACGTTCCGGAAGAACTGCCTGCCCAAGGGTAAGAACGGCATCCCGCGCTTGTGTGCGCTTGCCCCAGGAGGGTGGGGGAAGCAGCCCGTGTCGCAAGCGCCGACGCGGCCCTTGCTGCGGCCATGCAGCGGTCCCGGCTGCGACGAAGGCTGTTGCGTTGCGGCCATTGTTGCGGCCTTGGCTGGCGTTGTTAGGCTATGGCGTTGTGCTCCCGGCTGCGGCATTGTGAACTGGCTGTAGCCGATTACGTTACGGCCTCTGGCATGGGCGCGGCTGCGGCGTATGGCGTTGCGGCCGTGTTATGGCCTCGGCCGGGGCGTGCGTATGCGTTGCGGAAGCTGGAGGGCTTGGCCTGCTGCCGGTGAGGCGGGGCCAGGTCTTTTTTTGATAAGATGGACATGCTGGGAAAGGTTGCGGCGATTGATGTCTGTTGCGATACGGCGGGCTGCTGCACTTGTTTGAAGGAAAGTACTCCGGTTAATTGTGGGAATCCTGCGAATATACAGTAATTTCATGCTTTTTCACGCCTATTTTGTAGAATTGCTGCCAGGATGCAGTTTTTTGATGGGAAAATCGAAATTGGGCCGTAATTGAGTTAGATTGATGTATATTTGCAGGATTCTTTTTTTTCAGTAGAGGGCTCGGCGGGAGAACTGTACTTTTGCAGGATTTTTGAAGCTATTCAAGGGAAATAGAAGGAAATTGGTGCATCGTATGCACGGGAGTTTCGACGGTAATTTCTGCTATGGCTCTCTAAGCAGGGTTCACGAAATTTGGGGAAGCCGTGTCTTGGAAAGTAGCTCCAAAACATGCTGGAGCCATAGAGAAATCAGGCTAGGTCTGTGAAAGGTTCATCATTCTTAGGCAAGCTAGCAAGATCGGGCTTGGTGGAAGGCAAAACGAGAGCATCTTTTTGACATAGAGGTAGAGAAAGCGAGAGAGCGGAGGATGTTGTAGTGACAGGAAAAAAGCTAGGCAACGGGACGGATCGCCGGAAACATCGGGGAACCGCAGCAGCGGCTAAGGCGAGACCGGTCGGGGCGCGAGCGGCGGAGGGGGCCGCGGCAAAGAAGCGCGGCCGGACGGGACAGCCATCCGCTTCGGCTCCGGTAAGCAAGAATGACGAGGTCGTGCTCGATATTATGGGGCTAACCCATGACGGCGAAGGCGTCGGCCGGGTGGACGGCTTCACGCTGTTCGTCAGCGGGGCGCTGCCGGGCGAGCAGGTTCGGGCGCTCGTGCTGAAGGTGAAGAAGCAGTACGGCTATGCCAAAGTATTGGAGCGGCTTATCGATAGTCCGCATCGGGTGGAACTGGAGCATCCGGCGAATGCGTACGGCGGCTGCCAGCTCCAGCATCTGGAATATGGCGAGCAGCTGCGCTGGAAGCGGCAGCATGTCGTCGATGTGCTGGAGCGGATCGGCAAGTTCCAGGTGGAGCATGGAGCCGAGACCGGAGGCGCAGACGGGCAGCCGCCGATTAAGGTGCTGCCGGTCATCGGGATGGAGCATCCTTGGCGCTACCGCAACAAAAGTCAGATGCCTATCGGGGCCGACCCGCGGACGGGCGAGCTGATTGGCGGGTATTTCGCCAAGGCGAGCCACCGGATTATCGATACGGATGTAAGCTTGCTTCAGCATGAGCGGAATGATGAGGCCATGCGCGCCGTGAAGCGGATTGCCCGCAAGTATGGCATTGCGCCGTACAACGAAGAGGCGCATACGGGCCTCCTTCGCCATGCGATTATGCGCGTCGGCTTCCTTACGGGCGAGCAGATGATTACGCTCGTGACGAACGGAGAGAAGCTCCCGCATGAAGCGGAGCTTGTGTCCGATCTGGTTGAAGCGCTGCCGCAGTTGACGAGCATCTGCCAGAACATCAACATGAAGCGCACAAACGTGATTGTGGGGGACAAGACTCGCGTCCTTTGGGGCTCGGAGTATATTACGGATTATATCGGGGACATCGCGTTCAAAATATCGGCGCGTTCGTTCTACCAGGTGAATCCGGTACAAACGGAAGTGCTGTACGAGAAGGCGGTGGAGTATGCCGGCCTCAGCGGGCAAGAGACCGTCATCGACGCCTACTGCGGCATCGGGACAATCTCGCTGTTCCTGGCGCAGCGCGCGAAGCGGGTGCTTGGCGTCGAGATTGTGGAGGAAGCGATCGCCGATGCGCGCCGCAACGCGGAGCTGAATGGGATTACGAACGCGGAATTCGCCGTCGGCGCCGCCGAAGAGGTCATCCCGCAGTGGAAGGAGCGCGGCCTGACGCCGGATGTCATCGTCGTCGATCCGCCGCGCAAAGGGTGCGACCCCGCGCTGCTGGATACGATGCTGGCGATGCGCCCTGACCGGATCGTGTACGTCTCCTGCAATCCGTCGACGTTGGCCAGGGATTTGCGGGTGCTTGCGGATGGCGGGTATACTGTCGCCGAGGTGCAGCCGGTGGATATGTTTCCGCAGACCGTGCACGTAGAATCGGTAGCTTTGTTAGTGAGAGATGGTACAGAGAGCTGAAAATGCAGTAGTGGAGCGGGTTGGAGAGTAGTACAGATGGGACGAAATTGCGAAACAGAAGCTTTGAAATAGTAGAGTTGACTGATTGTTGACGAAAATAATAGATTAATAGAAGATGCCTAATTCCTGAATTGGGCGTTTTTCAATTATTGCGACTGGGGCCGACTCCTTTCGGAAGAATTGAACCCATGTCCATACAATACCACGATAAAGGTGTTGGACAGGGGTTCAATACATTTTTCATCATTATTATGTCAGCAAGTTATTTTTGCTGAATGAATAAGTCATACATAAGGAGGAGCCATGAATAAAAACTATCTTGAATATTCCTTAACCCCGACTAACCTTCTTATGGTTTCAAGTATTGAGTTTGACCCTAATGATGAATGGATTGAAAAGATAAATATAAGTAGTATGAGGGGACATTTTCACCTTAACCTCAAATTTGAATTGAGGGATAATGCTACTATACATAGTCAGGCCCAACTTAAACAAAAATGCAATATGTTACTTGCTATTATTGAAGACGAGCTATCATTTTCGTACGGAATAAAACTACATCACCCGCATTTTTTGGGATTATATTTAAATGGAAATAGACAACCTGCTACACATCAGGGAATAATAATTGAACCAGTAACGTTAACAAAGCCCGACGAAGAATTATTACTCAACCAAATATGCGTAGCTGTTCAAAATCGAAATAGTAATGTATATAAGCGCTTATACCGAAATGTTCTTCAAATAGCTGATCCAATAGCCCGGTTTATGCTTCTATACAGTTTAATGCAACTTGCTTTAGAAGCTGATAATCAAAAACAAGTGGATGATTTTATTAGAATAACATCTTGGTATAATTCCACCTTAGACCGTATTACTACCAGAAAAGGAGCTAACTTCAAGGAAACTATTTATTCTTGGCTTAGAAATGCAGTTGGGCATACACAGGAGTCTTATATGATTGGAGGAAGGAGCTACAGTTTTGAAGAAATTCTTGAAGAGATTGATAGATTTGTTGATACACTCTCCTTGATTACCAGACAAGCAATTGAAACCAACAAAATTTAGCCAATCAGGTCTGTAATACGTATTCATAATTAGACGGATTCTCTTATGGCACCTCCACTATACACACAAACATCCTCTGCATAATCGGTGGCGAATTGTCGATTTGCCGAACCACGGTCCGCTTTTTTGAACCCCTGCCCAAACAAAACCGCAGGGGTTCGTCAGAGTGTTATCAGGAATGATAACAAATCTCTTGGTGGTATGATGGTTAAGTGTTACTTCTAACGGAATGATGGTTAGTGAAAGGTCCGATACGATTTTTATCGGACCTTCTGTATCGCCGGGGATACAACTTGGAATTATTCTTACGTCTACAACTTTCTCCTACCCCACGAGAGTCATCAATGGAGGTTTGTGTTTTTAATATAAAAAATTACATAGGGCTTGCTGAACAATCATTTTTCAAAGGTTTTACAAGGATTTCTGGACTCTAACTCGAAATAAAATGCAAGGAGAATGCGAATTTCTTGCAAAAAATCGTGCACGTGGAGTGAGCCGACATGTATCGTAGAACCGAAAGCCAGCTTCAGTTGTTCGAAGATTTCTACTTGCCGTTTGGCGGTAAATTAAATAAGGAGAACCGTTGGGTGCAACTGGCCGCTATCATCCCGTGGTGGCGGGCAGAAGAACTCTACGCGAAGTCGTTCAAGAAATCAATGCGCGGTCAGATCCCTTTGTCTGTTCGTATGGCTTTGGGAGCGCTGTACATTCAGGAACGTATGCAGCTCGATGATCGAGAGACGGTCCAGCAGATCGCCGAAAATCCGTACTACCAGTACTTCCTTGGGCTGCCGGCGTTCCAAGATAAGCCTCCGTTCCATCACTCGCTGTTGACCCATTTCCGCAAGCGATTGGGTGCGGATGTCATTGAACGAATCAACGATTGGATTTTGGAAGAGGACGCAGAGCGAAAGAAGCAGGAACAAAACAAGAGCGATCCTCAAGATCCTCCAGGCAGCGGCCATGGCTCTGATGGAACATCCGTTAATGAAGACGGCAAAAGCAAAGAGAAACCATGCAACAAAGGCACCTTGATGCTCGACGCGACCTGCGCACCGGCCGACATCTCGTATCCGACCGATTTGAAATTATTGAACGAGGCGCGGGAAAAACTCGAAGCGATCATCGATGTTCTGCACGAGCCTTTCGTCAGGAAGGCCAAGAAACCGAGAACGTATCGTCAAACCGCCCGCAAACGCTACCTCGAGATCGCCAAGAAACGGCGAACGGGTGCCAAAGCCATCCGGAAAGCGGTTGGCAAACAGCTTCGTTATGTTTCGCGTAATCTTGGCATCATCGAAATGCTGGCAGCGAAAAGCAGCTTGAATCAACTGGGTTCGCAGCAGTATCGGCAATTGCTCGTCATTTCCGAGCTGTATCGTCAACAGCAAGAGATGTACGACAAACGGACACACTCGGTGGAAGATCGAATCGTCAGTCTTTCCCAACCGCATGTACGGCCGATTGTCCGCGGGAAAGTGAATGCTCCCGTCGAGTTTGGAGCAAAGCTGGCGATCAGTCTGGTGGATGGTTACGCTCGGATGGAGAAGCTGTCCTGGGATAACTTCAACGAAAGCATGACACTGAAAGCTTCCGTGGAGTCGTTCGTCCAGCGATATGGGTGTTATCCGGAAGCCATTCTAGCCGACCAAATCTACCGAAACCGGGAGAACCTTCGCTATTGTAAGGAGCACGGCATTCGTCTGAGTGGTCCAAACTTAGGACGTCCGAAGAAAGAAGCGGAACCCGATCGGAACCAGGCCAGACAGGATGCTTCAACGCGTAACGCGATCGAAGGAAAATTCGGAGAAGGCAAACGCTCCTACGGACTGGGGCGTATTCGAGCACGCCTTCGAGAGACAAGCGAAACGGTCATTGCTCTGCAACTGCTTGTTATGAATCTCGAACGCAAGCTGCGCGTTCTCTTTTTGCCGATTTTCAGACTGCTGCTGAATCTGTGCCGTCAGCCTCTGTGGCCTAAAAGGCAATATGTTCAGCAAGCCCTACATAGACGTTGACGTTGGGGAGCAAGAACAATTCAAGATAATTTTAGATATAGCAGATACTGCCGAAAGCATAAGAGGTGATCGCTTGAAAACCATAAAAGTCTCCGCAGGCGTTATTATCGACAAGGACAAAGTACTAATCACAAGACGTGCTTCGAAAGAGAATTTTGCCGGTGGGTGGGAGTTCCCGGGTGGGAAACTAGAGTCTTGTGAAACGCCGCAAGAATGTGTTGCAAGGGAGTTGAAAGAAGAACTAAATATTGATGTAGCTGTCGGGGATTTTTGTACCGAAGTAACCCATAATTATGAGGCCTTTAGTGTTAACTTGATAGCATATTATTGCACAATGGTTAAAGGTGAAATCTCGTTGTCTGTGCTTGATGGATATAAATGGATTAAGATCAAAGATTTACTAGAATACGACCTATTACCAGCAGATGTCCCGATAGCTGAGAAGGTAGTGGAGGATTATAAATGAGTTATACTTGCAAGTTTGAAGTTGAACAAACGGTTACCCACGCGGATATTATCGCTGAATTTCAATGTGGAAATATGGGGGGAATGCGCCGTTCCAAGGCCACGAATTCTTTGATTATCATTTCGGACCATACCAAGGGTCTATACGACGATAAGTGGTATGGGGACATTCTCCATTATACTGGCATGGGGAAGAACGGGGACCAGGATCTATTTTTCATGCAGAACAAGACTCTATCTGAGTCTGATCGGAACGGGGTAACCGTCCATTTGTTCGAAGTATTGGTGCCTACGGAATACATCTATCGTGGTCTCGCGGACAAGCCTTATCAGGAAATTCAGAAAGGCGATGATGGGGTTCCTCGGAAGGTCTGGATGTTCCCTCTTCAATTACGTGTTAGGTCGCAGGCGATTCCTGAAGCGTCACTCATGAAATACATGAGGGATAAGGAGAAGGCAGCTGAAAGACTATCATTACTAGAACTGAAAAAACGGGCTGAGCAAAATGAAAGTGACAAAGTGAGCAGTCGAAAAACCACGACTAACGTGTTCATACAAGATGCCTTTGTAGCGGAATATGCTAAGCGAAGGGCGAATGGGATCTGTCAGTTATCCGAGCAGAAGGCTCCTTTTGTGAACAAAGAAGGTGTGCCGTATTTAGAATGTCATCATATTGATTGGATATCCAATGGTGGCAGCGATACGATCGAAAATACCGTGGCCCTGTGCCCTAACTGTCATAGGAGAATGCATATATTGAATCTACCGTCTGACATAGAGAAGTTACGTATCCAAGCAAAGAAGCAGGTGGAGTGATTGAATTGCGGCTATGCTGGCACTAGCGTTGCATCAATCTTTTTACGAAAATTTCTATCCCATAAGTCTCTATATTTGTAACTTATTGAACTATATTCATGGACAAAAATAAAGAAATCTCCTATTGTTGAGTTACCCTAACGTTATCCATAAAACGCCTCAACAAAGGAGATTTCTTATGGATAACGTACCGAATCATAACGTCATTTGTCAATGCCTAAAATGGTTACATGTCCATTCTACTCGACACGAGTCATTGGATTACCGGGCCCAAAAGCTGTTTGTCGGCTCTTCGACACTCTTATTTGTAGAGGCACAGCTTCAGCAACGAGACTCATACAAAGTCATGTCAGAGCATGTAGCGGCTAATCCTGAATTTCAAGATCTTCTGGGTCTCAAGAGCATAAGCGCTTCTCAACTATCGCGGAAGCTGAAACGGCTGCCTATGGAGTATCTTCAGACGCTCTTTTTCTCGCTCATTGATCGAATCAAGCAACTTACAAAAGGGAAACGCGGCATTACGCCTGGTATTGGGAAACTCAAGCTAATCGATTCATCGGGAATTACACTACCTCCCATTCTCGCGAAATGGTCCTATTGTTCCAAAAGTAGCCATGGCGTGAAGATGCACACCTCCTTGGTCGTTGCGGACTCCAAAACGATGTATCCAGACAAGATCGTCGCTTCAACCAAAGATGTAGCCGATCATGAAGTCGTGTTGGAATTTACAGTGGATAAAGATGCGACCTACGTGATGGACCGAGGATACCAGGTATACGACCATTTTCAGAAATGGGTAGAGGATAAGATTAAATTTGTTTGCCGCGTCAAGCAAAAGAGCCGGTTAACGATCATCAGAAAAAGAGACCTCCCCAAAAGGCAGAATGGGTTTATCCTTGATGCTGATGTGACGATGCCGGAGCTGCCAGCGGTTCTGCGTTTGATTGAGTTTAAGGATGACCAAGGGCGTACCTATCGAATTGTAACGAATCGATTTGACTTATCCGCACATCAAATTGCCGAGATTTATCGAAATCGCTGGCATATTGAGTTGTTTTTTAAATGGGTCAAGCAGCATATTCGATTGGTAAAACCCCACGGTTATACGGCCGAAGCGATTTGGAACCAAATGTATATTGCTTTAATCGCGTATGCTCTCTGTTTGCTGATTAAATTAACACTGGACTGTAAAAAGTCGACATGGGACCTCCTCCAGTTGATTCGCATCTATGCGGAAAAACCATGGGAAAATTTGATCGCTGCACTCAACCGCAAGCCGACTCGAACATCTAGAGGTCGACCAAAGCGAAATGGGAGACGTCCGAAAAAGGCAACAAAGTCGATGAAACCGAGACTGATTGTGACGTAATGACAAACGAAAACGATTTTTACATATAATGGATAACGCGTAGGGTCTGTTTCCAGCTCGACTTTTTTAGACTTAGCGCGGACATCGCAAATGTAAATATATATCATATATTGATGTTAATTGAAATTAGATTATGAACTAACCGCTCGATGCAACGCTAGTGCTATGCTGGACCGATTTCGCAACTATTAAGCATAACGAAGGCTGAGTGGCTTACCATGATGCAAGATAACTACATCGTTATGGTTGGTGATGCCCCAAGTAAGGAACAAATGGATGCGTGGGACGATTGCTATATCAAAAGCCTCCCATTCTTTAATGTGTGCTCCAAGTATGATTGCAATATTATTTTTGAGTATCAGCTGCCTAGAGAAGGTGGAAGAAGGCCTGACGTTCTCTTGCTTTCAGGCAACCGGTTGTTCGTACTAGAGTACAAAATGAAAAGTGGCATTACGCGAGCAGATGTAGACCAGGTATCCTCATATGCACGAGACTTGAAGAATTACCATAGTGCCTCTCATGAATTAGAGGTAATTCCCTATCTTGTGCCCACGAAGGCGAGTGGGAAACATCGCGAATTTGATGATGTTATTGCTTGTACGCCCGATAAACTCGCAGAGCTTATTGAACCTCATCTTGCTGTTCGTCAAGTAAATCAAATTAGAGGATTGGCTTGCTGGTCAATATCTACCTTTACCATCCTTAGTAAGTGCTGCCCAAGCCATATAGAATAATGAGGACTTACCATACATACGTAAAGCGAATAGTGCGGGGATCCCTGAAGCGGTAGCTGCCTTAATAGATATTAGTGAAGATGCAATGCGAACGGGAAAAAGGTTGCTGGCTTTAGTAACGGGTGTACCTGGAGCGGGAAAAACGCTGTTAGGCCTTGACTTCGTTCATAAAACTCACAATGGCATGGATCAAAGCTCTGTGTTTTTATCAGCAAACGGACCTTTGGTTGAAGTATTACAGCATGCTCTCCAAAATAAAACCTTCGTTAGTTCGCTCAGGAATTACGTTAAGGAGTATGGGATCCATAAACGTGGTGTACCCAGAGAGGCATATTACCGTATTTGATGAAGTGCAACGACTATGGGATAAAAATCAGGTTCTTGAGAAGCACAATGTAAATAAATCCGAGCCTGACCTGATTATCGAGATCGCTGAGAGGATACCGGATTGGTCTGTGATGCTTGGCCTTGTTGGAGAAGGCCAAGAGATACATAATGGCGAAGAAGCGGGTATCGCTCAGTGGAAGGATGCTATTAAAGCAGGAACTAAGGAATGGTTGGTCGTTTGCTCACCAAAGCTTGAACCTATTTTTAAGGATATTTGCGAAGTGAGAACTTTTGAAAAGCTGGACTTAAATGTATCGCTTCGTTCGCATTTGGCAGATGATGTTTCGAAATGGGTAGCTAGCCTGCTTGATCGAAACATTACGGAAGCAACCCAACTTAGTGAAAGGATACACAAGCAAGGCTTTAAGATGTACGTCACGAGAGACCTTGTTCGCGCGAAGAACTACTGTCGAAAAAGATATGAAGATAACAACATCAAACGATATGGTCTAGTCTGCTCGTCAAAATCGAGTATTCTCCCGCGGTTCGGGTTGGATAATTCGTATCAGACCACGAAGTCATTAAAAGTAGGGCCCTGGTACAATGAGCCTGTTGGAAGTAAGGATTCTTGCTGTCAGCTTGATACGGTGGTTACCGAGTTTTTCTGTCAGGGATTAGAGCTTGATATGCCGATCGTATGTTGGGGCGAGGATCTTATATGGGGTAACGGTGGTTGGAAGCGATTCGAGGGGAAATCCCGGTGCAAAGATCCACATCAGATACGATTGAACAGCTATAGAGTTCTTTTAACACGAGGGCGTGATGGGTTTATTGTGTATATTCCGGACGACAGAGCTTTAGATAAGAAGTATGAGTTGCTGCTACGCGCCGGCTTGGAAGAGCTATATCGAGGTGCCGAATGAACGCCGATGATTTGAAAGCAAGAATCTCAAATTTGAATATATGGAAGAAGAACGGCGAGCGAGCACCGCATAAACCCCTCTTGATCTTATATGCGCTGGGACAGTTCTACAATGGTAAGAAGCTAAGCATTTTACGAGGAGATACGCATCGAGTTGACGCAGCTTCTGAAGGAGTTGGGCCCGGTTCGGAAATCATACCACCCGGAGGAGCCGTTCGTCCGTCTGCAGCGGGATGGAATCTGGGAGATCGATCCGGTGGCAGATATGCCGTCGCCGAATGATAGGAGGTTGCTGCAGGCCGAGGTAACGGGGGGTTTTACCGATGAAGTGCTTAGACTGTTGCAAGCCGATCGAATGCTCGTTTTTGAATTGGCGACAATTTTGCTGGAAGGGCACTTTGCGGAGACTCTGCATGAGGATATCCTCCAACGTGTAGGTTTGGATTCAGTTGTATACAGGAAGAAGCCTAGGGACCCGCGTTTCCGTGAACGGATACTGATCGCATATGAATATTGCTGTGCAGTGTGTGGGTTCAATGTTCGACTGGGACATGAATTAGTGGCAGTGGAAGCAGCACATATCCAATGGCATCAATCGGGCGGCCCAGACCGGGAGGAGAACGGAATCGCGTTGTGTTCGTTACACCATAAGCTGTTTGACAGAAGGGTCTTTACGATTTCTCCGGAACGACAGCTATTGGTTGCGGAAACAGCGAATGGTACGCAGGGGTTTTACGATTGGTTAATGCGCTATCATGGAACGGTAATACGTTCCCCCATTCGTCCGGAGTATGTGGCCGGGGAGAACTTCTTGCATTGGCATATGCGTGAGGTATTTCGTGGGCCAGCCAGGTATGTTATTGGTTGAATATATGAGTCGTTGTCAAGGAGAGGGAGAGCCACATGTTTAAGAAGCTAGTCGGATTATTCAAGACGGAACCGAAGAAATCGTCGTCACCGTCGCCGAAACGACAACCCAGTAAGCCTAAAGTAGAATCAACACGCATTGGTGAGCTGGGTGAACATAAGATCAACATACAATTGGACCAGCTTCCCAAGGATTGCATGCACCTGGCGGATCTGATGATTCCCAACCCCAGGTCTCGAACGGGATACTCGCAAATTGATCATGTGGTTGTGACTCCATACGGGCTGTTCGTTATTGAAACGAAGAACTACAACGGGGAGATTAAGGGAGCCCGAACAGACAAGCAATGGACGGTAAGTAATCGGTTCAGAATGTATAACCCGCTCATGCAGAACTATGGACATATTAAAGCGCTGACGGCGATCTTGCTAGCATATCCTGACTTGAAATTCATCTCCCTGGTTTCCTTCACAATGCGTTGCCGCTTTAGTATTGATCCTGAGCTTAGGAAGATCCATTCTGACGAACTGGTCGTCTATGATGTGGAGTTATCTGAATTCATCGGGCGGAAGTTGACTAGGTTGAAAGCAGAATCAGCACCTACATTTAATGCCGAGGATGTTTCGTGTATTCACGAAACGATACGTCTTGCAAATATTGCGGATCCGGAGATCAGGAGGCAACATGTTGAGAAAATAAAGAGCAAGTAGCTCCCTTGGTGGCGATGGGATAAGGTATGACGTATTAGAACATAGCTATTACTCTTCGTAGACGACTTCAATTCTCTTGCGACTCGGGAATCGATAAAGTACAACTTAGTGCTAACCGGATAAGCCATAGGGATAAGTAATACACCAACATGACTGGCCTGCTATTGGTAAAAAAATATCATTTTAAAGCTGGGGATTCGGTTATAAGACGGTCAGTAGATTTTTGAACTTGGCGGCCAGCCGGGCGTTTCTAGGTTAGTTGTTGATGGAATGTGGTTGTTGTAAAATAGATGAAACGGGTGCCAGACCGTTTTAGATCTATCTTAGGGCTAACTGATCACGGAGAGATCACTAGGAAAAAGCGTGTCCATCGTAAGGCGGTCAACCTTTATGGCGATGGGTTGAACGCTTTTTTCCTTTTTAAGTCGGTAGTATGGCAAATATAAAGACCGTACTGGATGAACCCAGCACGGTCGCTATTTATCCATTCTTCTTTTCCTTCTTACGCGGGACGATGGAGTCAAGCTTGTTCGCAGCTTCTTTGTCGGCTTTTTGTAAAGCGTGGCCGTATACGTTCATGGTCGTGGAAATGCTGCTGTGGCCAAGGCGTTCCGAGATCAATTTCGCATGAACACCCATGTTTATTAATAGGGTCGCGCTTGTATGTCTAAGATCGTGGAAGCGAATGTACTTAAAGCCGTTCTTCTTTAGGAAATTGCGAAACCACAAGTACGGGGTTTCAGGGTAGTAAGCATTGCCTTCATCATTCGAAAAAACGAAAAAGTGGTCCCCGCCTTTCCAAGCATCCCCCAATGCCAGCCGTTTCTTTCTTTCCTCTAGGTAATACTCCTTTAGATGTTCGGTAACTGTGTCAGAAAGGCTCACTTTACGTTTGGACTTGTGTGTCTTAGGCTCAGTAATAATTCTGTGGCCATTCTTGGAATAAGAAATGGTTTGCTTTACTTCAATAACGCCATCCTTTATATCCACATTTTTCCACTCCGAACCAACTAGCTCGCCTCTTCTTAAAGCAGTTGTGATGGCAAGTAAAATCATTATGCGCCACTTCATGGGCTCATTTTCTAGGGCTTCGAATAGCCGAACAACTTCATCTTCATCGTAAACTTCAAGCTCTCTACGAGTTACTTTAGGATGTTTGACTCCGGTCATTGGGTTGTCGCGTACCAATCGCCAATCGACTGCCCTCGAGAAGATGTTCTTCAAAACACGGTGTGTGTACTGTACAGTACCGGGGGAAAGCTGGCCAGGCTTTCCATCTTGGCGTTGCCCGTCTTTCCCCAAATCTGGATGAAGTTTACGATATGGAAAGTTTGTATTTTATCCAAACGCATATGGCCAAAGACAGGAAGGATGCGGTTTTTAAGAAACCTTAAATAGATGTCTAGAGTTTTTTGCCTTAACTCATGAACGGCGTATTTCTCTTTCCACTCTTCTACAAAGTCAGCGAAAGTCATCTTTTCGGGAGCAATATATGCGCCGCTTTCCACTTCTGTCTGAAATTCCGCAAGAAGCTTTCGGGCCTCGCGAACGCCCTTAGCAGACACGGTCTTGGTCCTTCGCACCCTGTGGCCGTGCCCTCCAGCCTCAACGACTAGCAGCCAAGAATCATTGCCCCGCTTTTGCAAACTTGCCATATAAGACCCCTCCCCTTATTGATTTTCCGCTGAATTATAGTTAATACCCTGTTGCTCTTGAAACCAGGCAAGGAGCGTGTCACGTCTGAAGAGCAGTTTGGACCCTATGCGGATATGGGGCAAGCGACGTTGTCTACAGAGCGCATACAGCTTGTCTTTCGAAATGGTGCATTCAAAGACTTCTTCCCATGCTTCCTTTAAGGTTAGCGTGTTACGTTTTGCCGCTGGGATAAGATGAGTGTTTTGTTGAAGTGTAGTTTCTTGCATATGAAAACCTCCTTGATTAGAGAGTAAGACTTCTATGTTTGGTAAGCAATTTTCGAGATACCCTTTTTTAGGATGTGTTCGATCTGGTTTACAATCGTATCAACCTCCAATCATGTATTTACGTTCCCATATTCGAAAGCCGCCGATCGACTGATGGGGGAACCCGGCTATATGTTTTGTTCAGTGTCTGAAAAGGACGACGAAAAAAGCCCTCTTCAGTAGGAATAGAGCTTTCTACCTGAAAAGGGCTTTCGTCTTTTGGGCATGTTAAGCCAATTAAGTTTTAAAGCAGAAATTTAAAGAATCAGAATGATTCCCATCCGTGTGGCAGGAATAAAGTAAAAAGTGAAAACTAAATGGTATAAATTAATATTAAGAGACATTTGCCATGTTTATCAAGGCATCACTTTCGCTTAAACTTTTCTATCCGGTATTAGGCTGAAAATTTCTTTTGTTATTCTGTGTAAAGTTTCTACTTCGCGAATTGAGCGGCTTTTTAATAATTGATGATGCCTCCATAGAATGGTGCCGTCATTTTTTTCGTTACTTTTCAAGTTGTCTCGTGTTCCTTCATCGAGAGGAAGAATACTGTCTAGATCTACATCTAGGGCAGCTATGATTTTGGCAAGAGAGTCTAGGGTTATGTTTCTGGTGCCGCGCTCCACTGCGCCAATGTATTGGTACATAAGTTGAGCTTTATCGGCCAACTGCTGCTGCGTCAAGCCTTTCCTCTTGCGAATATCCCGTATTTTTTCTCCAATGGTGATTCTTAACGTGTCCATATGCCCCTCCTTAATAAATTGTTAGTGAGTCCAATAAGGTTCAAGTAATTCTGATGAAACTTATATGGACCTTGTAAGTCCGGTGTCTAATTTTATTATAGGGAGTAGGCTTAAAAGCTTCGAATTTTGGGATAGGGAGATTTTCGAAATGGACAAAAAAGAAATACAGACTGTTGTCTTAATTAGTGAGGAAGATGTAAGAACGATTTATCGCTTTCGCCAGCTTTCCACCAATGGGCCTGGTCAATTTCTGTTGGAGCTATGGAACGGGCAGGTTATTCGCCGCTTTGTTATTCGTCAGACGGATAATGGTTTAACAGAGTTAGTGGATGAGGTCGGTAATGTACAAAGGGTCGTTGGGGTATCTTACGGAATTCCAAATAACGACGACCAAAAGGTCGAGACTAGATTCGCAATAGCTGATTCATTTCATTCCGCACTTAACCTTTGGCAATTCGTTTTGTAACCAACAAGATAAGGGGGATAGGCATGTCTTAATTTGAAACTAAAGCTTTAAACTATATTACCGGCGGTCCCATTACTGTCAGGGATCTTTCAGATCTAGGAATGATTCCTCCCGGACAATCCGTGTTTCCGGCAAAATTTCATGAATTAGGCTGGGGAGCCTGGCTCCCTATGCCCTGCATTACGTTATTACCGTATTATAGCGATGCAGTAGCGAGAGGACTAGGCTTAGAGGAACTTTTGATATATCTAGATGGAAAGGTGAAAGCTGATACTTTCTTAATGCATGAAGAGAGCAATTTGGAAGTTATTCGGGATAAACACGAGAGGGCTATGCTTATTGCCAGGGAGGTTAAAGTTAGGGAGAGGTTGAAGATAAATGGTCATCAATATCCACGGAACGTCGGGGATGTTGTGCAGCTTTATTTGGATCTGGGACTTGCACTAGTATCTACAGACGAGACAAACGGGCAACTACGCTACGATTTAATCATTAGGCCATTAAGTCATGTTGATACGGTGCTTAAAAGTAATCTTTAACAAAAAAATGGAGAGGTACTTGGGAATATAGTTTGGTGATAATAGCTGAGCAGTGGACACAAGGGGGCAGATACGGGTGGAAAAAGAACTTGATGTGCTAATAAACTACTTCGAAGAGTATATAAGCGAGCTCCAAAAGGAGCTCGAGCAAGAGCCGAACAGCGAGTTCATCAAAGGTCAAATGAAGGGGATGAACCAGGCGTTAAGAATCACAAGAATGCTCAATAAGCCTGATCCAGAGCACTGTGTTGATATAATTATCGATTAAGTCACAATGAACCGGTTAGCGGTGATAGTAGAAGCGGGAGGGGGGGCTAATCGCCCCCCTCCCGCTTGCTTGAACAATAGATATTAATTAAGTGTGGGAGAAATTCTTCCCGGCATAAATATCTATGACGGTTGTTCTTTCATGTCCGATTTCTTTAGAGAGTAACTGTTTTAATTCGTCGTCGGATAAGCCTTCCTTTAGCAGCTGTCTTATCCTATCCTGGATATAGGAATAACGTAGCCCATGCCAAGTTAAGCTTTTAATAACAGTTTTCGGGCCTTTTTTGTATGTTCTCTTCGTAACCCCTTCTTTGCTCTCAATTTTCCCTCTTACTCTCGCTAGAAACGCTTCGAAGCCCTGAACAACGTTATGGGTACTTTGATTTTCGTTAATGAATAACTTATCCACCCGTTGAATAAAGGGAAGGCGTTGTAGAAGCATGCTCCTGGCCTCATCGGAAAGGGGAATCGTCCGTTCCTTTCCATTCTTAGCTTCAGACCCAACCTTATAATATCCTGTTCGAAGTGCATACTCGGCTTGTGACCGTTTAACGGCCACGGCTTCGGTGATGCGTAACCCCATATACCTGCACATTACGGCAGCATCTGCAATGTCTTGTCTTCCGGCTAGGACGGCAAGATTAAAGAAGTTGGCGTATTCTTCATTCGTCCACGCCCGGTTTCCTTGGGCTGTTGTTGGATCAATAACAATTTCATATTGTTCGAAGAGCTCCTCATTTTCCGAAAGCTGAAAGCGTGGTGAATCGATCTTTGAATGAAGGTACCGGACCGCACTTAGATCATTCTTGATGGTTTTTGGTGAGATACCATTTCTTTGACGATCGATAACGAATGAAGCGAGATGCTTATCGGAAATGTTGCGGATGTTCTGCAGTTTGAATTTTTTACTCACATAATTAGCGAAAACCAGAGACGAAATTTTGTAGCGGGCGCGGGTTTCGTAGCTTAACGGGCGAACATGCTCTGAAGGTCTTCTCGACCTCAACTACAGGTGTAGATTTACCCACGGTTGAGCACCTCCAATTCGCGCTTGATGTTCTCCAACTGAGACAAAAGTAAATGAATAAATGTGGGACTTTCAATAAAAATGTGAGGGTGGAGAATAACCTTTTCATGAAGTTTTTTCAGATTTTTTTCTGCTTCCTTTTTTACTTTTGATTTTATATCGGTAACCTTTTGGGAGGTCGAAACTGATGCTTCAGGATCCAGGGCTCTATCATCCTGTATAGATGTAATAAGCTGCGCTACCTTAGCTTCATCCAATTTACAGTCAATAGTTTGTAAATACAGTTTTTTTGCTGTTCCTCGTCCAGAGTATTTGCGATCTTTTCAATTGACTTGATTCCGACCTCGTTAATCTTGTGTTTATACTGCAGCTCTGGAATGACTTCAAGAAGACTTAAATATCTATACATTGTTCTGGGAGCTATATTGAACATTTTGGCGATATCTTTGGCAGTTACATTTGTGCCCTCGGGGCAGTTTCTCGGACCTGGTTTAATATCGTGATAATCAAGCGCTGCTTTAATCCGCTTTGCTAAAAATAACAACTCCTCCGTAATATTGTTTCTTGCGCAATTGTATGTTGTTAACAGGATGATTGCTTCTTTCTCGGTAACCTTCTTAACCGTCACTGGTACGGTTTCGATACCCATTCGTTTGGCTGCCAAATGTCGATGATGTCCATCGGGAATGACATTTTCTTCCGTAACGATGATCGGGCTGATGTAATTTGACTGCTGAAATAATGTAATAAATCGTTGGATAGTAACATTGACAATTTCAGGGTAGTACAATGGGTACAGCGGGTGTGGCAGCAAGTCGTCAACCTTTCTAATTTCATGCGTTTGACTCATGGTTTGTTCTTACCTCCTTTATTTTTGGACATACCTGTGGCATTAGGAAGAATCAACGATCCTCGTAGATTCTCACTCGCTATAATCTATATAAAGCTCTACAAACAGAAGCGGGATAAGGGTTTAAAAGCAATGAGTGAGTTCCATCTCATTTCTGTTTGTAAGAAGCGGGTTTTCTAAGAGCATCTATAAATGAGTAGTAGGTGAGTGTGAGCGCCAGCCTTAAGTCAGTCATGCCTAAGGTCTAAGCTGCTGAGAATAAGAATCTCAACTCCTGAGGATTGATCAGCCCGGATGGGCGACTTGTAGTCAGATCCCTCGGTTTCTCCGCTTTTTCCAGCCATCCGCGACCGCAAGCGATCTTTGGGGGGAGAGTATGGCTTTCTCAAATTGCAAAATCCGTCAGACGGCCAAACAAATCTATATAAAAAAGCCACAGGCTTTTGATTTTCATCAAAATTCTGTGGCTTTGGATAACAAAAAAAGCCCGATTAGGAAAGTGAAGAGGATCTCACTACCCAATCGGGCCTTTCGGTTTATGCTGATTATTATCAGATTAGGAACGGACAGACCACTGGCCTGAATAATTGGTTAAAAAGAAATTTAAGCTTAGAATGGCCTGCTCTGCGCATGCATCAGGCTAGGGAGAAAGTTAAAAAGTGGTATGGGTGTAGTCTAACCTACGAGTTTACTAGGTGTCAATAGAAAAGTACGGGTGACCTAAAGGTGACCATGAGTTCAACCAAGGGTGACCTTTGGGTCACCTAGAAACAGCGTATAGGGTCGCGTAAAGAAATCATACTCAAATAAGGCAAAACTGGTGCTTTTAATTATGGCTCACCCGCAAGCATACTCCAAAAGAAATGATAAGGTGACTTAGGGTCACCCGGAGGTCACCCAAAGGTCAACCAAAGGTGATTCAAAGGTCACTGAAAGGTGACCCGATATATCCCCATTCATTGTAATTTCGTTTTCCTCTCCAGCTACAGGAGAATATAGATGCTATCCAGAAAAAAATAGTGAATTTATTTTTGGTATTTTCATACCAAAAATAAATAACAATTGACATGAATTTTCTGCGGTGCTACATTTTATATATATGATTAATTGTGAGCTGTTTTGGTAAGTCCAGCGGTATGATGTCAAGTCCCTGATTGATGAGAATTGGAAAATTTCCTTGGCGTGCAGCAGGATCAATCCCAAAAAAGGCATCACCAAACTAGACCCAGTCGAAAATTAAGTAAAATACCATAATTTAACTGGGAATTAGAGAAGAAAATTCATGAGCCAAGGCATTATTGCTCTGTCGGCTTCACCTTCCTTCTGGGCGTATAGAGTTGGTCGTTGCGTAGCAGCACATCGACCAGACGCACAAGTTTTCTTGCCGTTAAGACGAGGGCACGTTTGTGTTGATGCTTAGGGACTTCATTGAATTTCTTCCGGTAGTACTCCCCGAATTCCGGGTCGCGGTTTTTTACCGAGTTGGCAGCTTCAACAAGGTAGTAGCGAAGGAATCGGTTGCCGGAACGAATGCGCTTTGTATCTTCCGCCTCGAAGGAGCCGGATTGGTGCTTGCGCCACGTCAGACCCGCATACTTGGCCAAGGCGGCTTGATCCGTGAAGCGGTCGATGTCGCCGATCTCGGCCAGGATGCCTGCGGCATAGACCCGATCAATGCCCGGAATGGAACGGAGGCACTGGCTGCTGGAAATGCCGTCTAAAATGCGCTCAATCGCCTTGTCGAGCTCTTTAAGCTGACTCTGGATGCTCCGGATCGACTGAATTGAGGTGCCCAGCACCAAATCAATGGAATCCTCGACAACCTTCGAGAGACGGTACGAGGCCCGAGCCGCCTTTTGAATACAGCGGGCGACGTGTTCGGGATCGGGGAAACGATTTCTCCCCTTGTCCTTGAGATAGTCAGCCAAACGGGCGACATCCATATTCGCCATCTCATCCAGACTATACTTTTCCGAGAGCATTTCCATGATGGCATGGCCGAACACGGAACTGTCCACCTCCGCGCGAAAAGCATTGCACTTGTAGAACAGATTTTGCAAAAAGTATTGCTTCTCGCGGGTAAGGTTGTGTACGAGATGGAATCGCATGCGAGTGAGCCGCTGCAAGGCGATGTACTGTTCCTGCATCACGATAGTCGTCGTGAGTCTGCCAAAACGCAGGCGGTCTGCAATGATCCAGGCATCGATGCGATCGGTTTTGTCCAGGTCGGCATAAGCGTCTTTGAATTTGTTAATCAGCTTCGGATTAATGGTGAACACCTTGGCATTCAATTGTTGAAGGGCCTCATCTTCATGCAAGTACATGGCTGGATGCCAGCTGTAGACGGATGTGGCTTCAAGCCCGATATGAACCTCAGAGCAGGCTGTCTTGACCGCAGCAGAAATGATGCGATCCCGCAAGTAAGAGGCGCCGTGCAGATTGTTGGTGGTCTTGAAGGTCTCCAGGGTGTCGCCATCCGATTTCATCAAACAGGCTTCCAGTTCTTCGGAACTGACGTCAATACCGACAAAAAGCTTCAAGAGAATTCCTCCTTTCTATAAGGGATTCAGGGAACGGACTCTCCGGACTGTCTCCGGCGCACTCGCCGATCAATCACCCTCGCATATGAGAACACGCTTCGGTTCATGAGCTGCCCCGACGCTGCTACAGTCGGGCATGAGTTGCCGAAGGGAACAGCCAGCGGGTAAGAAGTGCAAGCGAGTACCGGAGAAACAGACTTAAAAAGTAGATTGGACTACAGGAGGGAGACGAATTTCCCCGAATGGAACCCTAAGTTCCATTGTCCAGAGACATTCCGGAAAGTCCAGTCCCCATATTAATTTTCAATGTGCAAGCTGGAAATTTTGAAGGCATTCTATGTTCCTATAAAGGACTGGAAAAAGACTCAAAACTGCCTTCAGGAAATACTATACGAGGGGGGGATTATGATGCGTAACGACAAGCGGATAAGCCATATTTGGAATCGTTATAATGCTTTGAGGGGATATACTGTTCAGTCTGATCTGCCTGTTGCATCGTTTCTTTTGAAAAAGACTAAAGAGGAGTTTGTATCAAATTCAAACCAACCCACCGAGCACAAAGCTTATGAGGTTATGCTTTCAATAGCAGATACTTACGGAATGAACAATCCATATCCAGATTCGAAGGCTTTTTTTAGTGCTTTTATGGCGATGGATGATGAAGATATTGATTTGGAAATGGTTCTTGCGTCTGTAGATCCTAAAGAGATGTTTTATATACCAAAAGTGTTAATTACAGAATTTGAAAAACACTTTAATCCAAATACTAGAATGGTATTGATACCTGAAGCTGAAAAATTTGTACCTTACCTTACTGAATTAGTAAACCGACATTCTGATTGCGAATTTTCCTTAACTACAATGACTAGTGTGAGTAAAGTTCTTCTTGATGAAATGTTTAAGGAGCACGCGAATGTAATTGTCGAACAGACAAGTATCTATGATTACGAATTTTCAGCAAGGAAATTTGATTTAATTCTGGCGGTACCTGTATTTGGGGCAAGAGAGCGCGGCGAAGATAATGGAAATTTCATTTGTAGGGAATATGAAATGATAGCCGTAGAAAACTTGCTCTTACATTTGAATAGTTCGGGTGTGTTAGTGATTGTACTACCAGCTAGAATAACCTTTGCTACAGGCTCGATAAAGGACTTAAGGGATTTTATACAAGGTATGTATAAACTAGAAGAAATAGCTGAGCTACCAGCCGGGATATTTGCATCTACTGCTATTAAAACCTATATGTTTACGATCACCACAGGCCGAACAGAAGATGTAATGATTAAAAGATATGAAGCTCCTACAAGCAACATAAAAAAAAATGGAATCGATGAACTGATTCTCATTGATGATACATTTGTTATGTTGGACGAGTTAATGGAAATGGGTCATTGGAATGTTGATCATATCTTTGGGATGGTGGATGAGGATTGGCAACGTTATCAGAGATCAAGTGCTAAAAAAGAAGAACTAGGTAATGTTGCTGAAGTTTTTCGCGGAAAGGCGATCAACAAGAAAGATGCTAATGGTAGCATTGGAGTCGTAAACATATCGAATCTAAAAGATTTTGACATTGATTATGAGGGTCTGGATCACATCGAAGAGGAAGAACGTAAAGTTGCGAATTACTTACTTAGAGATGGAGATTTATTATTGCCAGCACGGGGAACGGCGATTAGAATAGCAGTTTTTAAAGAACAGAAGTACCCCTGCATCGCGTCATCAAACATCATTGTAATAAGACCGAATGAAAAACTGCTTTTAGGCACGTACTTAAAAGTTTTCTTAGATAGTCCTATGGGGAACAAAGCCTTAGCAGGAAAGCAGCAAGGTACATTCGTCATCAATATTAGCTATAAAGATTTGAAGTCGCTAGAAATCCCGTTGCTTAAGGTTGAAGAACAAAAAATGATTGCAGAAGAATATGAACAGGAACGTTCTAGATATGTAGAAAGCATTCGTCTTGCTGAAGATAGATGGAATGGAGTAATTGAGAGACTTCAAAATACTATTTTGAAGGTAAAACAATAAACTTAGATAACTGTGATGTAAATAAGTATCAGCCCGGCACCAGGGGAGGAAGCTACACATGATCGGAGCTATAATTGGCGATATTGTCGGTTCCAGATTTGAATGGGATAATCATCGCTCGAAAGATTTTGATTTTTTAACATACAAGTGCTTTTTCACTGACGACTCGGTGATGTCATTAGCTATATGTGATGCACTTATGAGTTGTAAACGTGATTATAGAGACTTGGGCGACCAAGCTGTTAAATCCATGCAAGATATTGGAAGACACTATCCGAATTGCGGGTATGGAGATAGATTCTATAAATGGATGTTTAGAGACGCTCCTGAGCCATACAACAGTTTTGGTAACGGTGCCGCAATGAGAGTTAGCGCCTGTGGTTACATAGCCAATTCCATCGAAGAAGCTAAATTAATTTCGCACAAGGTGACAGCTGTAACACATAACCATCCTGAGGGGATAAAAGGCGCTGAAGCTACTGCGGTTGCAGTCTATCTGGCTCGTAGCGGGAAAAATATCTTGGAAATTCGTGATTATATTGATAAGCACTACTACCCCATGAATTTCTCGCTCGATGGAATTCGGGAAACGTATCAATTTAACGAAACTTGCCAAGAAACAGTTCCGCAAGCACTTGTTGCTTTCTTCGAGTCTTCCAATTTTGAAGATGCAGTCCGTAACGCTATCTCTATTGGCGGAGACAGTGATACGTTGGCTGCGATTACTGGAGGCGTGGCAGAAGCCTACTACGGTGTGCCGACACATATCAGGAAACATGCACTGACATTTCTTGATGAACGGCTTCTGAGGATATTGCTTGAATTCGAAAATCTATATCCCGCAAAGATGGAAAAGATACAGTCTTCAGGGAGTGTCAGCATTAAAGAAGAGTTTGTCGGAGCCAAAATTAAAACTGGAGGTAGAGAAGAAATGATCCAATCAGCAATGGATGCTGCTGACGAAGCACTAAAAAACACTACTTCAGAGCCTGAAGAAACAACAAGCCAAAAGCTCTTTTCTCACCTTTTTGAAGCCTGCAATATTCTGCGTGGTCCAATTAATCAGGATGAGTATAAAGGCTATGTAACGCCAATTCTCTTTTTTAAACGACTATCAGATGTGTATGATGAAGAAACCCAAGCCGCCTTAGAAGAATCCGGGGGCGATGAGGAATTTGCTAGTTTTCCAGAAAACCATCGCTTCATTATTCCTGATGGGTGCCATTGGCAAGACGTTCGCGAAGTTAGTGAGAACGTCGGAATAGCAATAGTTAAGGCAATGAATGGAATAGAACGTGCTAACCCAGATACGCTTAATGGCGTATTTAGCAGCTTTGACGATGCAAACTGGACAGATAAAACAAAGCTTTCGGATGAACGATTGAAAAACCTAGTTGAGCATATGTCAAAAATTAAGGTCGGAAATAATAACTATTCTGCTGATGTTATGGGTGACAGTTATGAGTTCTTAATTAAAAAATTCGCGGACTTATCAAAGAAGAATGCGGGCGAATTTTATACCCCGCGTTCAATTGTAAAACTTCTGGTTATGCTCTTGGCACCACAAGTTGGTGAATCTGTATACGATCCTGCAGCTGGAACTGGTGGTATGCTCATTGAAGCTATCCGTTATATGAAGGGTGATAAACTCACTTATGGTCGTATCTATGGTCAAGAGAAGAACCTTGCAACGTCTGCAATTGCCAGAATGAATCTCTTTCTTCATGGAGCAAAAGACTTCAAGGTTACTCAAGGTGATACGCTGCGATCACCAAATTATTTGGAAGGCGGTAAGTTGAAGACCTTCGATTGTGTCATTGCGAACCCGCCATTTTCTTTGAAAAACTGGGGTGCTACACAGTTTAGTTCTGACATATACGGACGCAATATATGGGGATGCCCTACGGACTCTAATGGTGACTATGCTTGGTTGCAGCACATGGTTAAATCCATGGATCCTAATAACGGACGATGTGCTGTCGTACTTCCTCAAGGTGTATTGTTCCGTGGTGGTAAAGAGGGCGAGATTCGTAAACAGCTTGTCGAGTCCGATAAGTTGGAGTGCATTATTACGTTAGTAGGTGGCGTATTCTACTCAACAGGTGTCTCAGCTTGTATCCTGCTTCTGAATAATAACAAATCGAATAAGCAAAAAGGTCATATATGTATGATTGATGCTTCAAGTATTTATACTCCCCAGCGGGCACAGAACATTATGACTGATGATGATATCCAGAAGGTGTTTAATTACTACACTAATTACGAGAATGTAATCGAACACGTGAAGATCGTCAGTATAGATGATATACGCGGCAAGGACTACTCACTGGCAATCAACAATTATATTGAAAAGAAAGAACAAGAAACTGTACTGCCCGCAGAGGTTCGAAGAGAATATTTTGAAGCTTTTGACGAGATGGTTGCAGCTGAAGAGGAAATGATGAAACTTCTCCTGGAAGGAGGATATGTCAATGAGTGAGCGTATCACAATTGAAGAATTGCAGTCCTACCTTTGGAATTCTGCTGTTCTACTACGAACAAATATTGATGCAGGAGCTTATAAGCAGTACATTTTTCCATTACTTTTCTTCAAGCGTATCAGCGATGTTTATGATGAGGAATGCGAACAAATTCTTGAAGAATACGGTGGAGATGCAGAAGCCCTGGAGTGGGAGGAGAATCACCGTTTCATCGTACCAGAAGGCGCTCACTGGCGTGATGTTCGAGCAGTATCCGAGAATGTCGGTGTTGCTATAGTAAATGCTTTCCGAAAAATCGAAAATGCAAACTCTGACAAACTGCAAGGCGTCTTTGGCGATGGCGCCTGGACAAATAAAAATCGTCTCCCTGATCGGTTACTGAAAGAGTTAATTGAACATTTCAGCACTAAAACACTCTCTATTAAGAACTGCCCGGAGGACGAACTCGGTCAGGGTTATGAGTATTTGATAAAAAAGTTTGCTGATGATAGCGGCCACACCGCGCAGGAATTTTATACGAACCGTACGGTGGTACACTTGATGACGGAAATGCTGAAACCCGAATCCGGTGAATCCATATATGATCCTACATGCGGCAGTGCTGGGATGTTAATTTCCGCGATTGCATACTTGAAGAAGCAGAAAAAAGAATGGCGTAATGTTGCCGTCTTTGGACAAGAGATTAATGCACTTACATCCGCCATTGGAAAAATGAATCTTTTTCTTCATGGTGTGAAAGACTTTGACATCGTCAATGGTGATACATTAAAAGCACCTGCATTTATTGAAAACGGTCAGTTAAGGAAATTTGATTTGATCCTAGCCAATCCCCCCTACTCTATTAGCCAGTGGGATCGTGAAGCATTTGCTAGCGATAAATACGGTCGAAATTTCCTTGGTGTACCGCCACAAGGGCGTGCTGATTATGCTTTCTTGCAGCATATTGTCAAGAGCCTCAATGAGGAAACCGGTCGCTGTGCAATACTGTTCCCGCACGGCGTGCTATTTAGAAATGAAGAGAGTGCGATGCGCGAAAACCTCGTTCGCAAAGATTTGCTTGAATGCATTATAGGGTTAGGTCCAAATCTATTCTATAACTCTCCGATGGAGGCTTGTATCATTATTTGTCGTATGAATAAACGACCAGAACGACGTGGACAAGTTCTATTCATCAATGCAGTTAAAGAGGTTGAACGCAAAAATGCACAGAGCTTTTTGGAGGAAAAGCATATCCAAAAGATAGCTGAAGCTTACCGCGATTATAAAACGGATGGCGATTTCGCTCGTGTTGTAACAATTCAGGAAATGGAAGAAAATAACTTTTCTTTGAGCATTCCGCTGTATGTTAAGCATGCGGGTCAGGATATCGAAGTAGATGAGCGTTCTCTGCAAGAATGCTATGAGGATTGGAGAACCACATCAGAAATCATGAAACAACGCTATATGAAATTAAATGAAATGCTCGGGAATTAGGTCGAAAGTGATGAGTAGAGCGCTCTTAGGTTATTTTAGTAAATTAAGTAGAGAACAACCAGATATGGACAAGCAACGTGAGTTGGCGGAGATCCTGTGGGCTATAGACGCAATTGGAAAGAATGCCAAAATCTGCTTCGGAAGACAGACGAGCTTGTGAAATTTCAATTTATCGGGCTCTCAAAGGGCTGGTTTTACTCACTCGTAGCTCAGATAAATGGAGGTATGCGTTATGGCAAAATATCGCTTTGAAGAGATCGCATATAACAGCACAGAGAAGAAAAAACCTGTTGAAGAAGATCGTTTCACCTATATCGGCCTTGAACATCTCGATCCAGGATCTTTGAAAGTAACACGTTTCGGTACTGATGTTGCTCCAATAGGTGAAAAGCTTGTTATGAAGAAAGGTGATGTTCTTTTTGGAAAGCGTAGGGCTTATCAAAAGAAGGTTGCGGTTGCTCCTTTTGATGGAATTTTCTCTGCGCACGGCATGGTTTTGAGGCCTAAAGAGGATGTCATAGATAAAGATTTTTTTCCGCTGTTTATAAGCTCGGACTACTTCTTGAATGCGGCAATAAAAATTTCAGTGGGTTCACTTTCACCCACAATAAACTGGCGTGATCTAAAGATTCTTGAATTTGAGCTCCCCCCTTTAGCAGAACAAAAAAAACTAGCCAAGGTACTCTGGGCGGTAAACGTTACAAGGGAAAGCTACAGGAAGTTAATAACTGCAACCGAGCAGCTAGTGAAGTCTCAATTTATCGAGATGTTTGGAGAAATCGGAAGCGACATTAAAGGTTGGGGATTAACTACGTTAGGGAACTGCTGTGAACTTAATCCACGAAGACCTAAAGATTTAGATTCTGAAGCTGAGTATTCATTCGTAGCAATGCCTTCAGTAAGTGAAAAAGGAATTGTTGACTCGAGCATTCTGAGACCCTACTCAGAAGTCTGCAAAGGCTTTACATACTTTGCAGAAAATGATGTCTTGTTTGCGAAAATTACACCTTGTATGGAAAATGGTAAGGGAGGCATAGCGGTTGGACTCAAAAACGGGGCTGGATTTGGCTCTACAGAGTTCCATGTGTTGCGACCTATCATTGGGAAAAGCAATCCATTTTGGCTATATACCATCACAATGTTTAGTAAGTTCAGGCAAGACGCAGAAAAGGTCATGACAGGCACCGGCGGGCAAAGAAGAGTTCCAATTACGTTTCTGGATCAATATCCCATTTCCTTGCCGCCAATTGAGCTTCAAAATGAGTTTGAAAAAATCGTTCGCCAGAGCGATAAATCAAAATTTGCACTGGAAGAAGCACTTAAAGAGCTGGATTCCACTTACAAGAGAATTATTTCGGAGAATCTCGGCTGAAAAGTAATTTGATATCCTCCGTATCCATGTTAATACAACATCAAGTAGATTTTGTGGTCCAATAATTAATCGTAAGGAATTAAGCGGGATCTGATAGGAAGAAGCACTGAGAGCTCGCGGCCCAAACGAGTAGAAGACTGCTCAAAAAAACACTCAAAATTCGTCTTTTGGATCAATGAAATATTAACAACTGAAGCCAAAGTTGCAGTTTGATACATCAATATAAGCTAATGGTTTGATTAATCTGCGTGATCATAGTATAGCAAGAATTACTTAACCAGCGTCGTCGACCATAGTGTAGGTTAATATTACTTCGAATACACACTTTTTCCGCGTAATCGTTACCGATATTGTTATTAAGATTGGAGGGGTACAAGATGTTCAATGAAGATAACACGATTGAGCAAATGACGCTTACGACACTTAAGAGCAATGGTTGGAAGTACATTCCTGCCGAAGAATTGCCACGTGAATACTCTGATGTCATGGTTGAATCTAAGGTAAAAGAAGCCCTCATCCGCCTTAACCCTGAAATTGCTGCAGAACCATCGCGTGCAGACGAAGTTATCTATAAACTGCGTACGTTAATATTGACGGTTCAGTCGCCCAATCTAGTAACGCAGAATGAGCTGTTCAAGAAGATGATTTTTGAGGAGAACTCGTACCCGTTCGGCAAAGATGGCCGTATGATTCCCATCCGTTTCTTTGGAACAATGACTAAAGAAGACTTAGCGCTGAACGAATATGTTGTCACAAACCAATGGGTATATCCACAAAAAGAAAATGGTAAAAGGCTTGATATTGTACTTCTGATTAATGGATTTCCTGTAGCGATTGGCGAGTTGAAAACGCCTGTTCGTAATTCTATAACATGGTTGGATGCTGCTGGAGACATAGCTGCATATGAAAAAAGCATACCGGGCATGTTTGTAACTAACATATTCAATTTTGCTACAGAAGGTAAATGTTACAGATATGGTTCCGTTTGTATGCCTATTGGAATGTGGGGTCCATGGCATACTCCGGAACACAAAAGTGAAGGAAGTCTTGCTGATGTGAAAATCAGTGTTGAAGATATGATTACACCTGAAAAGGTCATGGACATTTTTCAGTTCTTTACATTATTTGCAACAGATAAAAAGTACCGCAAATTTAAAGTCATATGCCGTTATCAACAATATGAGGGTGCGAATCTTATTGTGGAACGTGTAAAGGCCGGATACCCAAAACAAGGTCTTATCTGGCATTTTCAGGGTTCCGGTAAATCGCTGCTAATGGTTTTTGCAGCACAGAAACTTAGAATGATCCCTGAATTAAACAATCCAACAGTAGTTATAGTTGACGACCGCATTGACTTAGAGACGCAGATAACTGCAACATTCAACGCTGCAGATATTCCTAATCTCGTCAGTCTTGGCTCAAAGGAGGAATTAGAATCCTTCTTTTTGGGAGACCAGAGAAAGATTGCAATTACAACAATCTTTAAATTTGGTGATATTAAAAAGGAGTTAAACCCAAGAGACAATATCATTCTTATGGTTGATGAAGCTCATAGAACTCAGGAAGGTGATCTAGGTAGTAAGATGCGTCTTGCTCTTCCGAACGCGTTTTTCTTCGGCCTTACAGGTACACCGATTAATCGTATTGATCGAAATACTTTCAATACATTTGGTGCAGTAGAAGATAAGAGTGGTTATATGAGCAAGTATTCCTTCTCGGACTCAATCCGAGACAATGCGACACTGCCGTTGAATTTCGAACCGGTTCCAGTTGACCTGCATGTTGATAGAGAAAAGCTCGATGCTGAATTTGAAGCATTAACAGAGAATTTATCTAAAGAAGATAAAGCAGAGTTATCTCGAAAGGTCAACATGAAAGCAATTATGTATGACCGTAAGCGTATCAGAAAGGTATGCGAGCATATTGCCAAGCATTACAAGGAGAAAATTGAACCGAACGGATACAAAGGTCAGGTTGTTTGTTATGACAGAGAGTGCTGTCTTATGTATAAAGAAGAGCTTGATAAATTGCTAGGTCCGGATGCAACTACAATCGTTATGGACACAAACAATGACAAGGAAGATAAATATAAAGCCTACAAACGTGATAGGGATGCAGAAGGAAAGATGTTAGACAGATTTAGAGATCCTAACGACCCACTGAAGCTTGTAATAGTAACGTCAAAGCTTCTTACCGGTTTTGATGCACCTATTTTGCAGGCTATGTATCTTGATAAGCCAATGAAAGATCATAACTTGCTTCAGGCCATCTGTCGTACTAACAGAACCTATGATCAAGGTAAGACACACGGTTTAATTGTTGACTACATAGGTATTTTTGATAATGTAGCAACAGCATTGGACTTTGATGAATCGAGTATGAAAAAGGTCATTTCCAATATTGAAGAGGTCAAGAAGCAGATTCCGGCACTAATGCGTAAGTGCTTGAGTTATTTCATGGGAGTGGACCGTACAATTGATGGTTGGGAAGGTTTAATTGCTGCACAAGAATGTTTGCCAACGAATAAAATCAAAGATGAGTTTGGAGCTGATTATAAAGTTCTCAATCGAGCGTGGGATGCGCTATCTCCAGATCCGTTTCTGAATCCTATGAAATACGATTTTCAGTGGCTGACAAGAGTGTTTGAATCGGTGAAACCTACTGATGGAAGAGGCGGGTTGATATGGGCTTCACTCGGAGCGAAGACGTTGGAATTGGTTCATGAGAATCTGCAAGTGGGAGAAGTACATGATGATATGGAAATTCTTACGATGGATGCAGATTTAATCGATGAATTTATTCAAAAACAAAAGGACCTGAGAAAGACAACGATCAAAGTTGAAATTGATTTGGTCGCGAAAATTCGCAAACACAGTAATGACGTTAAATTCGTTAAGTTAGGAGAAAAGCTTGAAAATCTCCGTGAGAAACACGAGCAAGGGCTAATAACCAGTATTGAGTTTCTAAAACTGCTATTAGAACTTGCGCGGGAAGCTGCAGAAGCTGAGAAAGAAGTAGTGCCTGAGGAAGAAGTGGATAAAGGTAAGGCAGCATTGACAGAGCTTTTTGATGGGGTGAGGAATTCAAAGACACCAATTATCGTTGAACGAATTGTTAACGATATAGATGATATCGTTAAGATCGTACGTTTCGATGGTTGGCAGGGTACAACTGCAGGAAAACAGGAAGTGAAGAAAGCTCTCCGGAGTGTTGTCTGGGTCAAATACAAAATTAAAGACAAAGAAGTCTTTGATAAAGCCTATCAGTATATTGAGCAGTATTACTAATTCTGTGATGAAGTGTTGCTTAGCTATGACCAGACACTCTTAGGAGGTTAGAAATTTAGCAATTGAAATAAAGACAATAGGAGACCTGAAAGGTCACAATTTTTTCGTGCCTTCATATCAAAGAGGGTATCGTTGGACTGAAGGTGAAGTTACAGCGCTACTTGATGATGTGTCCGAATTTTCCAACGAAGGCGATAAGATGTACTGTATTCAGCCGCTTATAATTAGGGCTTGCTGAATATATTGCCTTTAGGCCCACAGAGGCTGACGGCACAGATTCAGAAGCAGTCTGAAAATCGGCAAAAAGAGAACGCGCAGCTTGCGTTCGAGATTCATAACAAGCAGTTGCAGGGCAATGACCGTTTCGCTTGTCTCTCGAAGGTGTGCTCGAATACGCCCCAGTCCGTAGGAGCGTTTGCCTTCTCCGAATTTTCCTTCGATTGCGTTACGCATTGAAGCATCCTGTCTGGCCTGGTTCCGATCGGGTTCCGCTTCTTTCTTCGGACGCCCTAAGTTTGGACCACTCAAACGGATTCCATGCTCCTTACAATAGCGAAGGTTCTCCCGGTTTCGGTAGATTTGGTCGGCTAGAATGGCTTCCGGATAACACCCATATCGCTGGACGAACGACTCCACGGAAGCTTTCAGTGTCATGCTTTCGTTGAAGTTATCCCAGGACAGCTTCTCCATTCGAGCGTAACCGCCCACCAGACTGATCGCCAGCTTTGCCCCAAACTCGACGGGAGCATTCACTTTCCCGCGTACAATCGGCCGTACATGCGGTTGGGAAAGACTGACGATTCGATCTTCCACCGAGTGTGTCCGTTTGTCGTACATCTCTTGCTGTTGACGATACAGCTCGGAAATGACGAGCACTTGCCGATACTGCTGCGAACCCAGTTGATTCAAGCTGCTTTTCGCTGCCAGCATTTCGATGATGCCAAGATTACGCGAAACATAACGAAGCTGTTTGCCAACCGCTTTCCGGATGGATTTGGCACCCGTTCGCCGTTTCTTGGCGATCTCGAGGTAGCGTTTGCGGGCGGTTTGACGATACGTTCTCGGTTTCTTGGCCTTCCCGACGAAAGGCTCGTGCAGAACATCGATGATCGCTTCGAGTTTTTCCCGCGCCTCGTTCAATAATTTCAAATCGGTCGGATACGAGATGTCGGCCGGTGCGCAGGTCGCGTCGAGCATCAAGGTGCCTTTGTTGCATGGTTTCTCTTTGCTTTTGCCGTCTTCATTAACGGATGTTCCATCAGAGCCATGGCCGCTGCCTGGAGGATCTTGAGGATCGCTCTTGTTTTGTTCCTGCTTCTTTCGCTCTGCGTCCTCTTCCAAAATCCAATCGTTGATTCGTTCAATGACATCCGCACCCAATCGCTTGCGGAAATGGGTCAACAGCGAGTGATGGAACGGAGGCTTATCTTGGAACGCCGGCAGCCCAAGGAAGTACTGGTAGTACGGATTTTCGGCGATCTGCTGGACCGTCTCTCGATCATCGAGCTGCATACGTTCCTGAATGTACAGCGCTCCCAAAGCCATACGAACAGACAAAGGGATCTGACCGCGCATTGATTTCTTGAACGACTTCGCGTAGAATTCTTCTGCCCGCCACCACGGGATGATAGCGGCCAGTTGAACCCAACGGTTCTCCTTATTTAATTTACCGCCAAACGGCAAGTAGAAATCTTCGAACAACTGAGGCTGGCTTTCGGTTCTACGATACATGTTGGTTCACTCCACGTGCACGATTTTTTGCAAGAAATTCGCATTTTCCTTGCATTTTATTTCGAGTTAGAGTCCAGAAATCCTTGTAAAACCTTTGAAAAATGATTGTTCAGCAAGCCCTAAATAACGAGAAAGCAAACTTTTCAGCCCTTTCGCTTCCCAATAGGAGGTCGGAAGGGCATTATTTAAGTTTCGAGCCATTTCCCAAGGGCCGCGGCGGGAATTAGCCATCATGAGGATTCAGCGCGACTTCTCAGCCGCTGTTACGAAGATACTTTGCGTATTCCGCAGGCCCCCCAGATAAGAACTTCATCTTTCAGCCCGCGCTTGCCAACCCCCATTCCGGACTTTCATCGTATAGATGACGATTTGCCTTTTTAAATTTTCTGTTTACTTTTCCAAAAAAGTGATGATAAAATAAAGTCAGTTGGGAAAAAGAGTAATTTATTTACCCAAAATCCCAATTTATTAATGGCGTTAAGAAGGGGGGGATCTAGGAAATCACGGAGAAAGAACCGAAAAAAGGAGGATTGGTAAATCTGAACTTTGAATGCGCTTTCTCAGCATCGTGACGAACTTTATTTCATCATGCTGAACACCAGAAAGCAGCACAAACTATTTATTCCATGGAGGAGGGATAATGATGAAGAAGTTTCTAAGCTCTGTTTTAGCCGCCATTTTGTTAATGGTCACTTTATTAACAGGGGTGTCGTTTGGCAGCCCCGTTCAGGGTCACTCGACTGATTATATTGAAGGTCAACTTGTGGTGTCGCTCGAGGAACCGTTCATGGATTCGAGCCAAAGCGTGGATGATATATTGATGGAAGCGGATTCGCTCACGGAGAGCGGTTTTACGATTGCCGATTCACTGTTCGGGCAGGATACCGGCAGTTTCTCGGTGCAATCGCTGGATAGCGATGTAAGGGCTACGGCGATAGAAAAAATGGGATTGGTCTATTTGGTTGAGTACTCTGTAGAGGACTACAAGTCAATCGATTCCGCCAAAATATCGTTGGAGAAAACGCTAGACAACCTCGGTTTCCATGTTCGGTACGTCACGGAAAACCGCAAAATGTACGCGCTTGAAACCGCACCCGTGCAGGATGTTTCACCTCAAGATATTCACAACAACCAACGTTGGCATTATGAGATGATTAAGGTTCCGCAAGCCTGGGAGATTACGACCGGGTCGAGCTCAGTGCGGATCGGCGTGCTTGACACGGGAATTGACAGCAACCATCCGAGCCTGAAAAATCTGGTGAACACTAGCTTGGGCAGCAGCTTTGTGGGCGGTACCACAAACGATGGTAATGGGCACGGCACTCATGTCGCTGGAACGATCGCCAGTTATGGATCGGTGTCAGGCGTCATGCAGAACGCTACCTTGATTCCTATTAGAGTGCTTAACGACAGCGGTTCAGGTTCGCTGTATGGCGTTCAACAAGGTATTGTTTACGCCGCTAATGTTAGAGCCGATGTCATCAATATGTCGCTGGGTGGCGGCGGTTACGATCAAGGGATGGATGAGGCCATTCAAACGGCTGTCGGCTTGGGCACCATCGTGGTGGCTGCCGCTGGCAATGACGGACTCCCAAAAATCTCTTATCCGGCGGCTTACAGCGGTTCGATCGCGGTTGGTTCCGTGTCCTCGAGCAGAACGCGTTCAAGCTTCTCCAATTATGGACCAGGTCTTGATGTGATGGCTCCTGGGTCGAACATATACAGCACATATAAGAACGGTCAATACACAACCCTGTCAGGAACCTCGATGGCAACCCCTCATGTGACTGGCGTATTCGGGCTGATGAGATCGGTCAATCCGAATCTTAGCCCTGCTGCGGCCGGAGATATTCTCCGGAATACAGCGCAGCCTGCCGGAAGCACTGATCAGTATGGGCATGGCATTGTTGATGCGCACGCTGCTGTGCTGGCAGCAGCCGGCGGGGGCGGCGATACGCCTCAGCCGAATCGAGAAACCACAACAACAGTGCAGACGGACAAAACTGTGTATCAACGCGGGGACACTATCAACATCACATCAAGCGTTACGGATCAGCAAGGCAATGCGCTGCAAGGAGCTTCAGTGAACTTTACCTTGACGCATCCGAACGGCACAACCCTCACCAACGCGGCTACTACAAACAGTTCGGGGGTAGCGACCTGGACGGTAACCTCCAATGTGCAAACACCTCTTGGCACTTATCGAATTTTAGCCGACACCACACTTTCAGGCTATCAGCCTAGCTCATCCAATACGACGATTCAGTTCAGCGACGGCGGCAGTGACGATACGCCAGCCCCGAGCGCACCTGGCGATTTAATATCCACGGGCCAAACTGGCACAAGCGTATCGCTTAGCTGGAATCCTTCCACGAACAACGTGGGCGTAACCGCTTATGAAGTATATAACGGAGACTCGTTGGCCGCCACAGTCACGAATACTTCGGCGACGGTTACCGACTTGACGGCCAATACCACATATACTTTCACAGTTAGAGCGATAGACGCCTCAGGCAATCGGTCCGAAGCAAGCAATGCCGTAACGGTAACGACGGATTCCGATTCGTCACAACCGTCTCCGGCTACGCCTTGGGCTCCGGGGATATCGTATAAAATCGGGGAGGAAGTGATCTACGACGGAGAAACGTACCAGTGTCTTCAAGAACATATTTCGATGGCGGGCTGGGAACCGCTTAACGTACCGGCATTATGGTTAGAGAAATAGGATTGTTCAATTGATCCGGGGGAACCGCCCCCGAACAGAGCGCCTTCGCAGCTCCGTCTGCAAGGCGCTTTTCTTTATTCCGAGCATTAATAATAATTGGAAACGAATTAGTTGGACCGAAAAAATAAGGACTCGGCGAATGAACGTATCAGAACAAGGTGCGGACCTGCTATGCCAAGAAAAAGATGTACATTTACGGATGAATTAAAGAGACAGATGGTTCAGTTAGAACCATCAGTTCCAATAAGCTGAAACGAAACTCGTCGTTGTAAGCGATCTGATGGAAGAGAAGCACAGGCGGGTAAGGAAACCTTATTCCCCTATTGGGGCGGGGAAAACTCTTATAATTTTTGATAGTGATTTAAGAGACTCTCTGCTCTATCTTGGATAATTTGTTTTAAGGATTCAGGCTTCACGGATGCCACATGATGACCATATCTCATAAAATAGTCCGCGATAAACTCCTCTTCTCCTGGATTATAGAAGCCCTTAATCATTGTTTTATGACCATTTTCTATTTTCATCGAAGGATAATGTTCTTTATAAAACAGATCCTTTGCTTGCTCTAAAATCTCTACTTCAAACTCAATACTCCTCTCTGATTGATACATTTCTAATGAACGATGAACGAGTTCATCTATCGAAAAGCGAGGCTTGTTTTCCTCTTCTTCGATCCCGGTTATTCTATCACATCTGAAAACTCGATATGTATTCGTATTTAACTCGATTCCAGCGGCATACCATTGACCAAACTTGGCGGAAATTTTGAAAAATTGAACATGGTAGCTTTTTTTCTGATGATTTTTGACATATTGAATCTTGCAGGTACTCTCATTAAGAATGCTTTTGAGAATCTTATCTAAAAAACGACTCACATGATGATGCTGATATGCTTCAAATTCCAGGATTTTTTTCATTTTGTGAATCTGCTTGATTTGATTTTTGGAAAGACAGTTTTCAAACTTTTCATTAAGTTGAGTAACGCTTAAATGAAACGGGGTTGATTGATAAGATTCTAACGTCAGCATGGCAAAGTACAGCGCATACACTTCATCCATCGTAAAGGTAATGGGGGATAACAATCTGTTTTTTAAGATACCATATCGTCCATGTCTGCCATGCTTCGTATAAATAGGCATACCTAATTGTTCCAATGAGCTAATATCACGCAGAGCCGTACTTTTGGAAATATGGTATTTATCCATGAGGTCCTGTAAATTAAAGAACTCTCGACCGTTCAAGTATCTTATCATGTCATTTAATCTTTCGGATTTCTTCATAAATAAATCCCCTTATAAAGGTGTCATGTTTTGATACCTTTATATATTATAGTAAGCTCAAGGTATATAGCAAATTACCTGCATTATGATACAAAAGGAGAGTGAATAATGAGTGCCACACTAGAAGTTGCTATTTTTTTATCCATGAACGGAAGAGCAAAAGAAGCTGTAGATTTTTACAAAAAGCATTTTAATGCCGAGGAATTGTTGCTTGTTACGTACGAAGACATGGCAAAGCGCGACAGCTCGCTGCAGCTTACCGATGAAAATAAGAATAATATTGCTCACTCTGTCTTATCCATCGGAAACACCAAAGTCATGCTGGCAGAGGATACAATGGATGTCAAAGAAAAATATGCCGTTGGCAACAACATCTCATTGTGCATTCAAAGTGCGGACTTAGAGGAAGTTGAATCTTTTTATAAGAGCTTGACGACAGATGATCGAGTGCGAATCATTTTTCCTTTATCTGCTAACGTGTTTAGCGAGGCATACGGTATTATTGAAGATCCGTTCGGCATTCAAATTCAACTCATGTTCGATGATAGATTACAATAAGGGGATTGGGGTAGAAAGATCGGAGCCAAGGCTCTGGTCTTTTTTTCTGCTACTACAAACTGCTCCTCTTCAAATTCCCCTTCTCGTGCCAAAGGAAAATGGCGGCCTCCGTTGATTCATTGCTATAATGAAAGGAAGGGAAAGTTTTCACATTTATGCACAGGAGGGGGGAGGTATGGACGCAAAAGAAGTCAGACAACGTATTGAACAGATTAGAAACTCCAGAGACTTATGGAAAGAGTTCGAGTATCAATAGCCAGACATAAACCATTCCAAACGACACGCAGCAGCCGTTGCGCTTCAATACAGTTGGAAGCCGGAGGATTACGAGTTCATCCAGTTATTGATGGAAAATGAGGTCGAGATCCGAATTCATGATCCTTTCCAAGGTTATGGGGATTCATTGCTTCTTATTTCTTATCTGTTAGCCAAGTTTCGCAGGCCGGAAACGTGTGGATTTTTGAGAAAACCAAATGCGCGAATTTTGATACGTATTGCGGGTATTTTGCTGAAGTTATTTTTTCTGCCGGAGTTGAAAGGACTTGCAAATACCTTGAAAGGTTTTAGCTTACCGAATCCAATACATATCTGTTCGAGCATAAAAGCCGGTTGGATTCACTTTTTTGAGAAGAAGATATAGAAAATTTCTTTCACAGAATGACTTCCTGGTTTCCGGATAATATAGAAAAAGAAGATACGGAAAGTTTATTAACAAGGGCTATCGAGTTTGATGACCTTGAAGAGGCGGAGAAGCTATTTCATATTCTTGAAAAGCAAGATGAACCTGACCTGCAGAGCTGCTGACGCTCGGGATAAGGCATCATCCATCAGCGCACAACTATGCTACCGGAATGGGGATTGGATGATAAGAAAAACGAATCATTTTTATCTAAACGTTTTGGAAAAGGCGCTTGCTTGCAGCAAAGCGGTTCGGGATAAGAAGGGGATTCGTTTTTATAAAAAGATGCTTAAGAAGGAACAAAAAAGCATTGATAAAATGTTCAAAAACGGATAAGTATTGTAAGACAACTATTAAAATTTCTTGGAGGGAAAAATATTGATTCCAGAGTTACACACAGAACGATTACATTTGAGAAAAATAAAGGTACAGGATTCGTCCAGTTTGTTTAAAATTTGGTCTGATCCAGAAGTTACGAAGTTTATGAATATAAATTGTTTTACTGATGAAAATGAGGCAAAAGATATGATTAAACTCCTTGATGAACTTTCTCAAGCTAACAAAGCTATTCGTTTCTCCATAATTGAAATTGAATCAAATGAGATCATAGGTTCTTGTGGTTACAATTCCATAGATTTTGAAAATGCAAAAGCAGAAATTGGATATGACATTGCTAGAGCATTTTGGGGAAGAGGATACGCTTCAGAAGCTATCTGTTCTTTGTTAGATTACGCATTCTCATCTTTAAAGCTGAATCGAATCGAAGCAAAAGTAGAACCCGAGAACGTGAAATCAGTAAAAGTATTACAAAAGTTAAACTTTACGTTTGAGGGAACACTGAGACAGTATGAAAAAGTAAACGGAAAGTTTAACGATCTCAATATGTATTCAAAATTAAGAACAGATTGATTTGCTTACACCGTTTAGGCGATAATCCGGTTCGATCCTGTTCCTGTACTCATACCATGAGGCCCCGCTTGATGTATATCAATATTGAAGCCGTTGATAGACCACTTGTTTGCGCAAGAAAAGTCAGGCGAGCGTTAGATGCTATTCATGAAGGTTTCAAGCCTTAAAGCTTGAAGCCTTTTTGTTTGGAAAGGGCTGACTGGAGCGTCTGCACTTGTCTGGACAATAAAAATAGGCTCACGTAAACTGAACTAAACCTAATGTTTTTCAACAAATGTGGTCATACTTAAGCCAAGGAGGCGTTCACCATGCCGAATGCAGCAACCAACAACAACTATGAGATAAGCATGGAAAATATTCGGTCGATGCCGCCAACGAGTTATTTTGGAACGAAGATCCTGTTTGTGATCAGCGGGAGCCTGACCGTGAATAGTACATCTCGTGATTATAAGCTGCAGGCTCATGATATCTTGATCCTGAACCGCAATGTCAGGCATGAGATCTCAAGCCAGGAGGATAATATCGTCATAGTGCTGAGCCTGACGGCACAGTTCTTTGCCCAGCATGATAAATCGTACTTCTCCTATCACTTCGACTGCTTCTCGCGGGAGATGGACCGCGGGCGCGAGCAGATGGTCGCCGGCGTTCGTCATGATTCGTGTCGGCGAGAAGCTGCTGCAGAAGCACGGCTCACGCAAGCCAATGATTACGGGCTCGCTCATTACGGCGATTGGGATTGCCTTGATGTCCTTCACCTTTGTCCCCGGCTTTCTCTATACGCTGCTCGTCTTTGTCGGCTTCATGCTATTCGGTATCGGACTCGGCATGTACGCGACGCCATCGACGGATACGGCGGTCTCCAATGCGCCGGAGAGCAAGGTCGGCATTGCTTCCGGGATTTATAAAATGGCGAGCTCGCTCGGCGGTTCGTTCGGTGTCGCCATCTCCGCAAGCGTGTATGGGGTTATCGCCGCTGCCGGAAGTATAGAGCTGGCCGCCATGGTCGGACTGTTAACGAACGTCGCATTCTGTGTGGTATCCTTAATGTCAGTGGTTATCACGACACCGAAGGGCAGCAAAAAAGAGAATGCAGCTCTTGCTCCGGCTGCGAAATAAAAGTGCCGATTAGAGCGCTTGGAAGCTTGGAGGTTTGGGATTAGATAGAGTTATTCAGATTCACAGGAGGATATGAACATGCGTGACCAATTATTAGCGATGCTCGATGAACGTAAGGATGAGATCATTGCGATTCGCAGACATCTGCATGCCCATCCGGAGCTATCTTTCCAAGAGGAACAAACCACGAAATATATTCGAGACTTCTATCAAGGCAAAGAGGTGAAGCTGGATACGGAAGTCGGAAACGGGCATGGCATTATCGTCACGATTCAAGGCGGCAAGCCAGGCAAGACGATCGCGCTGCGGGCTGATTTCGATGCGCTTCCGATTCAGGAAGAGACGGGTCTTCCCTTTGCTTCCGAAAACCCAGGCGTCATGCACGCTTGCGGCCACGACGGGCATACCGCTTACTTGCTCGTGCTTGCGGACTGCTTGATTCAGCTCAAGGATGAGCTTCCTGGCACGATTAAGATCATTCATCAGCATGCGGAGGAAACGCCTCCCGGGGGCGCCAAGAGCATCGTGGAGTCCGGCCTTCTTGATGACGTGGATCAGATCTTCGGTGTTCACGTCTTCCCTACGGGGGATGCCGGCGAAGTGCTGTACCGCAGCGGCTATACGATGGCGGGACGCAGCTACTTCAAGCTCGGCATTCAGGGCAAAGGCGGCCACGGCTCCTCGCCGCATATGGCCAATGACGCGATAGTCGCTGCCGCGCATTTCGTCACGACGGTTCAGACGATCATTAGCCGCCGCTTGAACCCATTCGATACCGGCGTCGTGACGGTTGGTTCCTTCGACGGCAAAGGCAGCTTTAACGTCATCAAGGACTATGTCGAGCTTGAAGGTGATGTGCGTTACATGACGACAGAGACCCAAGCGTTGATCGATAAAGAGATTCATCGTATCGTCAAAGGGATTGAAGAGACATTCGGCGTCCAAGCGACCTTAACCTATACGGCTGATTATCCGCCGCTCTACAATCATCCGGAAGTGACCGAGAACGTCGTTCGTTATCTGGAGCAGGGAGTCGGTGATTATTTAACAGGGATTTATGAAGGCGATATGCTATCCGGCTCTGAGGACTTTGCGTACTATTTGGAAAAAATTCCGGGCTGCTTCTTCTACATTGGCTGCAAGCCGAAGAACGCGCAAGGGGTCTACTTCAATCACCATCCGAAGTTCGATATCGACGAAGACGGGCTGCTCGTAGCCGCGAAGTCTGTGGCGGAAGTGGTGTGCGGGTATTATGGGTTGAAGTAGACTCGTATATAAAGTATCCCCTCCTGGTTAACATCGTGAGATTGTTGGTAGTGATGATCTCGGATGTTGAGCGGAGGGGATATTTTATAGATCGTTCTTTTTATTTGAAATGAGTGGAACACTCTCCATTGACCATCCACTTTTACGAAAATGTAGTTTCCGGTTGATAAAGATTCCTCTAAATTCAGCCATGCCCCTTTTCACAGACTACCTTCTACACTTACATTTTCTAGGTTATCCATTTTAATTTCGCCTTTTCGTTTCCGTTTCTCATCTAACTCAGCTTGTTCTCTCTCCCGGTCAGCCAGAGTGGGCGGTGGGGTTACAGTTACAATGGGGATGTCTACTGTTGTTGAAGGAGCCGTTCCTTCTGTTGGCACCTTTGGAGGAGCTCTTTCTTTTTTGTTTGCTTCTTCTTGTGTCCGTGCATCCAGATAACATACGATCGTTTCTGTCCGATTTGTAGCCAAGATACTTCAAGCGCTGAGGCATGCGTCCCAAGCCAATTATGTACGTATCCGTCAACATTGGCAAACCGTGTACTTTAATTAGGTCATTGGGAGGGAGGGTTTTGTCCTATTTATGGAGAAATATAGTAGTAAATAAGTCGCGTGATTTTCAAAACCGGGGGTTTGTAGATGTCTACGGAATTAAAAGATATTTTGAAATATTTCATGCGTTATGAGGATTATTCGAGGTTCATGAATTCCTCTCTTAGTTCAATAGATGGAGATCACCTTTCTGAAAAAAGTTTGACCACCTTTCAAGACATTCAAGAAACGTTGGAGAGAAAACAAAAAGATGCTGTATTGCGGAAATTAGAAAGTTATCCTGATATTAAAAAAAAATCAAATAAGGAAATACGAGGTAAATGGATTCAATCCATTAGAAGTGTCCTCTCGAAAGAAAAGAAAATTGAGGATTTTATCGCTGATCTTCCTTTCCATTATCCAGATAATCGCGACAATTTCAAATTGTACCTTAATCAGCTAGTCACACAGGAAGAGTTTACGCTTTGCTATCCATTAATGATTAAAGACTTACCTACAGGTAAGAAAAAAAGGATTATCAGACCTGTTATCACTTTTAAAAGCAGATTGACAGACGAAGGACTGCACGTTATTTCTTTTGTCATGAATCGAGCTAGTTTGGAAATTATTTTAGCTGAAGCATTTGATTGCCCAGTTGAAGACGTACGCCTCATAGCAGCACAAGCCTATAATGACCTCTGCACAAAAATTGATAGCATCGAATCGACTCAACTCAAACAGATAATTATTTTAATTGACCAATGCCTAATTGAAGGCATATCGAATTGGAATTATAGGAGTTTACTTGATTTTAAAAATTATAGCGGTTGGTTAATGTCCAGACGATTGTTTGTTACAAAAGAATGCCTCAATGATATGAACGAATCCATATTTCGAAGTGAGCTTGAGCGTCTAATGTCACGACAAAATAGTTGTTCTTCCTCGCTGTTAAAGAAATATATATTTGGGAACAAGCACGCTGTTGACTACGCTTTAGAACCTGAACAAGCTGGATATCATCTGGGGAGCTATACGGCTGATTATCCTGTAAACAATAAGCAATGGAGAATAGTTCAATCTCTGCGAAATTCCCAATTACTTGCAGTCAATGGTCCTCCTGGGACAGGCAAGACGACATTGATTAAAGAGATGATAGCAGATGCTGTAGTTAACAAAGCGCTACTCTTGATAGAGATATGGGATCAACCTTGGCAGCTCATTGATGAGGGACAAATCAGGGCCTATTACCAGTCTCCGCTAGAGGGAAAAAATCCGTTCTCAATGGTTATTACGAGTACAAACAATAAGGCAGTAGATAATATCGGAATTGAATTAATGAACGAAGTAGACTTCCTGACTAGCTTATTATCACTTTACGGTAAGAATACTGATGACGATAATGGGCGTGTAGAGTGCGGCGAAGAATTCGACGACGAGGATGAGGGCATGAATCCAAGTGGATTTATGAGCTCTTTTCAGACTGCAATGGAACAGAAAAAACAAGGGTTATTCTGTGCTCGTCTAGGAAATATGGCTAACATGACGGAATTTCGAAATAAGAAGTTCGAAGAAATTATAAAGGGGCTCAAGCACCCTAACATTGATTCTTTGCAAAATCGGGATATTCAGAATATTTTCATGTCATCAATTACCGATTTGAAAGAAATTCATAAAAACATCAATCATTTCTGGACTTTGCTTCAACTTTGCCTTGAAAGAGGAGAGCTTGATGACAAGAAAGATATTCTTACAAGCATAGAGAGCAAAAAAAAGGAACTTGAGATTGCAAATGAAAAAATCCAGGTCCAAAGACGCAAGCAAGGAGAATTGATTCAAAGCAAGCTTGAAAAAGAAGATGAAATTTCAAAGTTGGAAAAGCTCGTTCGACAACTGGAGTCAGAAATAAAGATTGGCGAGGAGAACCGTCGTCAAGCATATGCGGATAAGGAGGTTTTGTTGAAATGGAATAAATTCCCCACAAATTTACTTAATTTCTTGCCAAAACGTAAGTTATTTTTAACTGCAAATCCGACTGTAGAATTCATACAAGAAACTCGGATCGATCCGCTAAACCAAGATATTAAGAATAATACGGAACGATTAAAGCAATCGAATTTACTGATTACAAGTTATCGGTCCGACTTAAGTGCTGTAATCGAGCAAATAAACGATATAAGTCAGGAACTCCAGGTGCTTGAAAACAGTAAAACTGTGCTACTAACGAGTTTGACTAATCTAGAGGAGTTACTTGAACAAGAGTTAAGATTGAAAAGAGAGTTACAAATAGAGAAAATGTTAACTTCATATTCATATTACGAGTTGGCTAATGTTCCTGTTATTGTACAATTGGGGAACGACTATTTGAGGAAGCTTTAGCTGTTAACGAGCAATACGTTATTAAGTGTCATACTGAGATCGTACATAATTTGGAGAAGATGGGGGAGGAACAAAGGTGGTTTAAATCATTTTATAGTGAGAACGGAAAAAGGCTCGATCAATATCAAAAAGGGATTCGGGCAATATGGGAATCGTTCTTTCTTTGTTTTCCTGTCGCCACGACAACCTTACATTCATTTTCTGAACAGTTATTTCAGCCTCTCCTCGGCTTAATTGATACATTGTTTGTTGATGAAGCAGGGCAAATTATGCCTCATTATTTGTGCGCACCATTATATCGATCCCAAAAGGCAGTTATAGTAGGCGATCCAGAACAACTTGAACCCGTGCGTCCGTTTACTTTAAATCTGATTGAAGAAAGTGATGTAAGGAAAGAGCTCCATGATAATATCTGCATTTTGCAAAATAGTGCTCAAAATTATGCTGATCGTGGCAGTGAGTTCTTTGAGTTCATGGGAATGAAGAAAAAAGGAATTATTCTTAATGAACATAGACGTTGTGAAGCTAGCATTATGCGCTTTTCAAATTTTCATGTTTATAATGAAATGCTCTTATTAACTAAAAAAGATAATTCAGAAAAACTTTTTGGAGCGAATTTAGTGGCTTTCGATATTCGAGGCCTGAAGGAAGTGCATTCACATCATAATTTTTCGGAAATATCTGCGTGCAAAAAAATTGTAAATTTATTGGTTGAGAGATATGGAACTGAGATATTAAAAGACATTGGAATCATAACGCCATTCTCTTCACAAGCCAAGCAATTAGCGGCTGCCATTAATGGCGTAGAGGTAGGAACGGTACACACGTTCCAAGGAAAAGAGAAAAGAATTATTCTTTTTAGTTCCGTTATTGATGGTATTCATGCAAAGAACGCGGGTCTTTCCTTTGTAATAGGCAGTAAACCTAATATGCTCAACGTTGCTTTCTCCAGAGCCAAGGAGCAGTTTATTTTGATTGGCAATATAGAGACAGGATTTGCGAGTGGGAATTACCTTGCAAAGGCAATTCGAGTCATTCAACAACATGGGGTCATATACAGTTTGTATAATGAGGAATACGAAAATCAAAAATACGCTTTAAGTCGAAGCGAAGCTTATACGGTCTATCAAGACGATCGGGAATTGGATGGCGTTGATTTAAGATTTATCAGCCATATGAACGATCTCTTGTATGCTAATGTATTGCTGACCCCTAAACGGCATTATGATCTGATGATGAAATCCTTTGCGTATTGCCGAAGTACGCTTGGCATAGTTTCTCCTTGGACGAGCAGTGATGTACTAAACGAAAAATTCTTTTCATTGTTAAAAGCTGCGAAGGAACGACGCATAGACATTAGAATAAGATTCGGTTACTCAAGGACAAACTATACTCTTAATGACATCGACAAAATTGTAGAGAAGGATAATTTTAATTACAAGAACAAGGAGACCTAAAAGTTGCTTTAAAAGAACTGCACAGTCAGTTGGGACAAAACCTTGTTTATATGCCGCCTCTTCATTCAAAAGTGCTGTTAATAGACAACAAAATTCTTTTTATTGGCTCACATAATTGGTTATCGAATCAAGGTAAGAGTACTCGGGAGGAAATTAGTTATCTTATTACTGACAGACAAGCAATTGCCTATGTGAGAATGAGATTTGACTTGTAAATTGATACTGAAAGTGCAAATTGGTACACGAACGAAGAGATAGCTTCCCTAGCCTATTCGCGATGCATTGGAACGAAATAGGGATGTAGCCGAGCATGATATTGGGTTCCTCGAAACAGGAACGACAAGAGCAGAAATGTTTCTTCCTGGCTTTGCTAGTATGGTGATGCGGAACCGGGTTGCCCCAAAAATGGAAATTGCATCGCATTGCGAGTAGAATGCACTCGTTTAAAACGGCGATTGGCTTGTGCCAGTGAGTTTCTGATCCCTGTGCATCGTTCCTGAAAGCGGCCTTTATGCTGTTAACCGTAGTTGGATCTTCATCTGAAAAATGAACCAAGTAATATTTGACGAAGGCGGGCTAGGGGATTAGGGGGCATCAAATTTAATAGAGATAATCAACACACCTGGATGGACACAGATTTGGAAGGATGAATAAGATTAATGGCAAAAACTTACTATGCAGAAGGAAGACAGCTTGCTTATTTATTGAGGGGCTTATTCATTATTGGTGGACTTGCTATTTATTTCAGCATTCCAGGATTGCACTGGGGGTTCTTCTTCGGCATTCTTATTGGTTCAATCATAGTAGCAGATATCCTTGGGGCCATCTGGACAAGGAAGAGACGTAACAAGAAGAAGCAGAAAACCCAAGCAACGAATAAGCAAACCACTCAGACAACCTCAAGGCGAACAACTAAGGGTTGTAGAGACGATGAGGTCATCTTAACAAGCAGATTAGACGATTTATCTGGAGCAGAATTCGAGCGGTTACTTGCTCTTTACTTCAGAGATCAGGGATACACGGTGAAAGAAGTAGGAGTTGGCGGCAATGATGGCGGAGTGGATCTTGTGATTATCGATGGCCGTGGTGAGAAGACCGCTGTACAGGCCAAGTGCTACGCTGAACATAATCTTGTTCCTGTTATGACTGTCCGTGAACTGGTTGCGGCAAAACGAAATCATGATTGTATTCTGTCGTTACTTATCACGACATCTGATCTTACTTCTCCTGCAAAAAAGGAAGCGGAGCAATTCAAAGTTGACTACTGGCATGGAGCTCTTGTTGACCAGAAGCTAAGGTCATGGGGGAAGTGGCAACCAAGTAAAAAGCGTCGTCCTGTTAACAAGAGCAGCGCGGCAGCAAACCCGGAGATCGCAAAGGCAAAAAAGGAAGTACAGTGACATGCAAGTGTGGTGCTCCCATGACACGAAGAAAGAACAAGCAAGGAGTTGAATTTTGGGGGTGCAGTAACTTTCCAAGATGCCGAAATACGAAATCCATATAAATTAAAATATAGATGATTGGAGGACATAGAAAATGGCAATTCCCGATTTCCAATCTATCATGCTGCCATTCTTGATGCAGGTAAGTGATGAACAAGAACATAGGCATCGCGATACTAGGGCGTGTATGCAAACCTTAAGCCAACCAGATCATGGAAGAGGCCAGCTTTAAGAAGGCAACAAAAGTACAGGCCAATTTATCGTACCGAGTTGCCAGCCGACGATTATGTTTGAGTTTGTTGAACAGGCATTCGACCAGATGACGCTCTTTATACAACCACCAGTCGGTTGTACGTTGGATCGTGCGATTCTTCTTACTGGGAATGACGGAATGGGCCAGTTTCTCTTCCAAAAGCGCAATGATTTTATCGGTATCGTATCCGCGATCCGCCAAAACATGTTTACCTTGTATGTCTTGGGTTTGCAGGATCTCATAACCCGTTACACAATCATTGATGTTGCCTGCGGTTACTTCGAAGCGTAGCGGATTGCCAAGGCCGTCTACAACGGCATGAATCTTGCTGGTTAATCCTCCGCGTGATCGTCCGATGGCTTGGAATTGCTGCCCCCTTTTGCCCCCGCGCCGTGTTGGTGAACACGAACGATGGAAGCATCGAGCATAACACTTTCGTCATCGGGATTGGCAGCCAGAACGTCTAGCATTCGATCAAAGATGCCTGCTTTCTCCCAGCGGCGGAAACGACTGTAGACACTGCTCCAGGAGCCATAATGCTCTGGCAAGTCTCGCCAAGGCGCACCAGAACGAATCACCCAAAGCATGGCATTGAACATTTTTCGGTTATCGATTGCCGGACGTCCACCCTGTGGTTTCCGTTCCGGTGGCAAGAGGTCTTTGAGTCGTTCCCATTGGTCATCTCGTATCTCATATCGTCTTCTCATAGGATAAGTTTACCAGATATTTGGCTATTTCGATAGTTTGCGTACACGCCCTAGAGAACGCCTCGCCAAACATTTCAGATTAACTGATGAAGAACTGGATGAAAAATTGCCTAGTGGTCGGCAGACTATATTTGATAATCGAGTAGGTTGGGCACGAACTTATTTAATGAAGGCAGGGCTGCTTGAGTATCCACGCCGAGGCTATTGCAAGATTACGACGAAGGGTAGAGATGTCTTAAAGTCAAATCCCAGCATAATCAATATCTCCTTTCTTCGTCAGTTCCCTGAATTTCTGGAGTTTCATACCGCCAAAAATAATGATGATCAAAAATCAGATGAACAGCCGTTGCATTCGGAACAACGTACTCCTGGTGAGAATCTTGAGTATAGCTATTTAGTTCTTCGCAAAGAGCTTGCCTTTGAGCTTTTACAGCGGTTAAAAGCGGGCAGTCCACAGTTTTTTGAGAAGGCGGTTGTGGAACTTCTAGTTAAGATGGGATATGGAGGATCAATCTCAGACGCTGGGAAGGCCGTAGGGAAAAGTGGGGATGGCGGCATAGATGGGATTATTAAAGAAGATCGGCTGGGGTTGGATATGATATACATACAGGCAAAACGCTGGGAAGGCGTGGTGGGCCGCCCTGAGATTCAGAAGTTCGTGGGCGCATTACAGGGACAAAAAGCCCGAAAAGGGGTCTTCATTACAACATCCAGCTTTACAAAAGAAGCACTAGAATACGTAACTTTTATCGATAATAAAGTTGTGTTGATCGATGGTGAGCAACTTACCCAGTTGATGATTGATTACGATCTTGGGGTTTCCACCGTTGCGGTATATGAAGAAAAGAAAATAGATCTCGACTTTTTCTCGGAAGACTAACCTCAGTTAATAATCCTGAAATGGAAGCTTTCCGGGTCGGCCCTCTCCTCAAAGAGAGGGCTTTTCCTTTTATCTTGAAAGCCGGAGCCGGATGTGCACATCCGGCACGTCTCTCACTCCCCCCCACCCCACTTTTTGGATTCTAATATTTTTTCATGAAGTATATATTTTTCAGAGAAATTTTAGTATTATTTTTAATTGGAATCCGAATAATAAATGTTGATTTAATATTTTTGTTCGGTTTTACAACGTCTTATACATTGATACAAAACTTACATTTCCTGCAAATGACGTGTTGATGTATGGGGATGGGAATGGAGATAAGATGAAGAAGAACATTTATTTTAACCATGATGGCGGCGTGGATGATTTAATTTCGTTATTTTTATTACTGCACATGGACAATGTGGAGCTGACGAGCGTGTCAGTCATTCCGGCGGATTGTTACCTCGAACCGGCGATGTTTGCCAGCCGTAAAATCATCGATCGGTTCGGCAGCGTCGGTTTGGATGTAGCCGCGTCGAATTCCCGCGGGAAAAATCCGTTTCCGAAGGACTGGCGCATGCATGCGTTCTATGTTGACGCCCTACCGCTTCTCAACGAATCCGGTAAAGTGGTGACTCCTGTAGCGGACAAGCCGGCACATCTTCATATGATAGACACGCTGCGCGCAACGGAAGGCAAGACGACCCTGCTGTTTACGGGCCCGCTTACCGACCTTGCCCGCGCATTAGATATCGATGCGGCGATCGAAGAAAAGGTAGAACGCCTGGTATGGATGGGCGGCACCTTCCGTGAAGCAGGCAATGTGCATGAGCCTGAGCATGACGGAACGGCAGAATGGAACGTATTCTGGGATCCGGATGCGGCTGCACGCGTATGGGACAGCGGGATCGAGATTGATCTGGTTGCCCTGGAGAGCACGAATCAAGTGCCGCTTACGCTCGATGTTCGTGAGCGCTGGGCTGCGGAACGCAAGCATATCGGCGTTGATTTCCTGGGCCAATGCTACGCGATGGTGCCGCCGCTTGTTCATTTCTCGACAAACTCGACTTACTATCTGTGGGATGTATTAACGACAGCATTCGTGGGCAAGAGCGATCTGGTGAAGGTGCAGACGATTAACAGCATCGTGATTACGGAGGGCGCAAGCCAAGGCCGTACCGTTGAGACGGAGGAAGGACGTCCGGTACATGTCGTCTATGACGTCGATCGCGACGCATTCTTTGATTACATTACCGAATTGGCGAAAAAAGCAACGGAGAGGGATTGGTAATGTCCGAGAAAAAGCGAGTCATTCTTGATACCGATACGGCCGGCGACGATACGATTGCCATTTTGACGGCCCTTCACTATTTTCAGGTCGAAGGCATTATGATTACCGGCGGTAACGTCCAGTTCGATCAGCAGGTGGAAAATGCGCTCTACACCGTGCAAGTCGCGGGAAAAAGCGGACAAGTTCCTGTGTACAAAGGGCATGAGGGCCCAATCATGGGGATCGGCCAAAAAGAGCATCGTACGGTCGAGGACGTGCACGGCAAGGATGGGATGGGGGATTCGTTTTTCGAAAAAGCGGTTCAGTCTCCCGAAAAAGGTCATGCCATCGACTTCCTTATCGAAGCGGTTCACAACAATCCAGGCGAAATCCATCTTCTTGCGATTGCGCCGTTAACGAATATTGCGATGGCGATCAAGAAGGATCCGACCATTGTGCCGAAAATTCCGCATCTCTATATTATGGGCGGAACGAACAATGCGCTCGGAAATATTACGCCGAGTGTGGAGTATAATTTCTACGTTGATCCGGAAGCGGCCAAAATCGTGCTTCATTCGGGCATTCCCATCACGATGGTCGGTTGGGAAATGTGCACGCAATATTCCATCATGGACGATAACGATCATGAAGAGATTGAAGCGCTGGGAACGAAGGGCGCGAAGTTTTTCAAAGACGTCAACAAGGTCGTCATGAGATTCAATAAAACGGTTCATCGACTGAACGGCACGACGCATCCGGATACACTGCTCGCAGCCGTAGCGGCGGACGAAAAGATCATGACGAAGTCCAACCTGTACCACGTGGATGTCGAGACCGTCGGTGAACTGACAAGAGGCTACAGCCTTGTCGATATTAACAATCGATTGGAACGCACGCGCAATGTCCGCGTCTGTGAAGCGATTGATCGGGATGCTTTTAAAGACATGCTGTTGGACGTATTGAAGTCTATTAACTAATGCTAAGGACTGCAACTGGCCGCTTTTGTATATAACTCAGCACTAATTTGAAGAGCAGCCGTTTGCCTCTTTCGCTTTACATTCTGGGTCATGGACACGATGAAGAAAGGATAGGTATATGCAATACATTTGGGGACTTCTAGGAATTTTAGGCATTTTTGTGATTGCCGTCGCGTTTTCGAAAAATCGCAAAGCGATTAATCCGAGAACGGTGATTGGCGCGTTTGCGATTCAATTCATTTTTGCATTGATCGTGCTGAAGTGGGAACTCGGCAAAAAGATGCTGAACTACTTGGCTGCGGCCGTGCAGAGCATCATCGATTCCACGAATGCGGGCATTCAGTTCTTGTTCGGCGGGATACTGGGTGCGGAAAAGGCGGGCTTTACGTTCGCGCTGCAGGTCTTGCCGATTATTATCTTCTTCTGTTCCTTGATAGCGGTTCTGTACTATCTCGGCATTATGCAGTGGGCTACGAAAATCATTGGCGGATTTCTGGCGAAGGTGCTCAAAACGAGTGAAACGGAATCGATGTCAGCGGCCGCGAATATTTTCCTCGGTCCGACAGAAGCGCCGCTTGTGGTGAAGCCTTATATTGAGAAAATGACCAAGTCGGAGCTGTTCGCGGTGATGGTCGGCGGACTGGCGTGCGTCTCCGGTTCCGTTCTGGGCGGATACGCGATGCTTGGCGTTCCGATTGAATATTTGCTTGCAGCGGCATTCATGGGAGCGCCGGGCGGCTTGCTGCTGGCCAAAATTATCATGCCGGAAACCGATCATCAGCTTCGAGTGGAACGGGTTAGCATGGTAAAGGATACGGAGTCCCGAAATGTCATCGATGCGGCGGCTCGCGGAGCTTCGGACGGGCTCAAGATCGCTGCCGGCGTAGGCGCCATGCTGCTGGCGTTTATATCGCTCATTTTCTTGGTGAACATGATCATTGGCTGGATTGGCGGCGTGTTCGGAATCGAGGCGCTGACGCTGGAGCAAATTCTGGGCTACCTGTTCGCGCCGATTGCCTTCCTGATCGGTGTGCCATGGAGCGAAGCGCTGCAGGCAGGCTCCTTCATCGGTCAAAAGTTCGTCCTGAACGAATTTGTGGCCTACACTTCGTTTGCGCCTGAGATTGCTCATTTGTCTCCGAAAAGCGTTGTCGTCATCAGCTTCGCGCTCTGCGGCTTTGCCAATCTGGCGTCCATTGCGCTCCTTATTGGCGGCCTGGGCGGGATTGCGCCTTCCAGAAGACAAGATCTTGCCGAGATGGGCTTCCGTGCGGTCATTGCCGCCACATTGGCCAACCTGATGAGCGCGGCGATTGCCGGGATGCTCGTGTAGAAATACAGTAAATCAAGCGGCGATCGCTTCCCTCCATTCAACCGTGGAGCGGTCGCCTTTTTGCTGGCGGGCATAAAAAAACGCTTGGACTATGATGAGCCCAAGCGTTTGTCGTTTACTAAAGCTGATATCTTATTGCGCTTGTACGAATTCAGCCGATTTTATGCCGGCTTGGCGGCCGAAAATGATGATCTCGGCAACGGAGTTGCCGCCGATACGGTTTTGGCCGTGTAAGCCGCCGGTAAGCTCGCCTGCCGCGAACAAGCCAGGAATAGGTTGGCCTTCTTTATTCAATACTTCGGTGTTCGTATTGATTTTCACGCCGCCCATGGTGTAGTGAATCCCAGGGGCGATCTTGATTGCATAGTATGGCCCGCTGGACAGATCGTGGTCCATCGCGGTCGTTCTGCCGAATTCGGCATCCTCTTTATTCTTCACGGCGCTGTTCCATGTATCCAGCGTGGCGGTCAGCTGATCTGCCGGAACGCCAATTTCTTTGGCTAACGCCTCGGTCGTATCGCCCTGAATGACAAAACCCATTTTCTCGTACTGCTCAATTGCTTTCGCGCGGGATTTTACGCCGGAATCAAATACAAGATAAGCTGATTTTTCAGGCAGCTTGTTGATGGCCGCCGTGACATTGTCGCGAGTGTCCAGCTCGTTTGTGAAACGTTTGCCCTCGCTGGAAACCAGGATCGCGCCTTCACCGCGGACTGCTTCCCCGATGAGATAGGATTTCTCCTGCTGTACCGTAGGGTGAACCTGGATTTGATCCATATCAACCGTGACGCCGCCGAGTTTTTCAATCATCTTGATGCCGTCGCCGGTGCTGCCTTCTTGGTTTGTTGTTACAAGACCCTTCAGGTCGGAGCGAACCTCGCCAATCATATCCATGTTAGCGCCATAACCGCCGCTTGTCACCACGACAGCATCCGCGGCAATCGTTTTCTCATCGTTATTATTGAAGAGGACCTTAACGCCGTTTACTTTGCCGTCCTTCTCCGTAATTTCCGTCACATTCGCATTTACGAAAAGAGGAATTTCTTTCTCTTGAATATTTCTCACCAGGCCGTTGACGAGATATTGACCTACCGCTGAGCCGTCTTCCGGACGATGTGTGCGCTTCTCGTTCATACCGCCCGTAATCGTGATATTGTTCAGACGAATTCCGATCGAATCAAGCCATTCGATGGCGCTTGCGGAATTGTCAACGAAGAAACGAAGCATCTCTTTGTCGTTTGTGCCATGACCGCCTTTTAACGTCTCTTCATAAAATAGATCATTGCTGTCCTCAATGCCTTGCTCTTTTTGGAACTTGGTCTGGGAAGCATTCATACCGGAGGATGATTTCATCGTATTGCCGCCGGCAATCGGCATTTTTTCGAAAATCACCGGGTTCATGCCTTTTTCTTTGGCTTCAAGCGCGGCAGACATTCCGGCGCCGCCTGCACCGACTATGATGATATCATATTTATCTTTCAATTGATCGATAGGTGTATAGTTGGTTTGAGAAGCTCCCGACACGGCTTCCGTTTCTTGGGACTCCGCCGGTTTTTCATTGCCCTGAGTCTGGTCTTGATTCTGGTTCCCGCTGCCGCATCCTGCGATGACGAGCATGAAAGAGAGAACGAGAATCAACGTTGCTGCTGCTTTCTTCTTCATGTTAACAACCCCCGTTTTTCTAAGATGTTAGGTACACTTCATTTTAATATAATATCGTCCTCATTAATAGTGATTCTTTTCACAATGTTTTGAATTTCTTGTGACCATGCATCAATTTTCATGGATGATTCGCGCAAGCGATGATTTTATGACAGCTCATATCTTCCAAATCCAGGAACTATATATATCATAATTTAGTTGGAATCGGCGGGGCCATACGATTCCCATCCAACGAGCATGACAGCAATCCAGATTGACGGAGCGGGTCTTATCAGGCAGCAATCATTCCGATTGGCGCGACATGCTGCGGAAGACATACGATGATTTGGACTTATGTTATGAAGGCGGGGAATCCAGCGCTGCGGCGATGAAGCGTGCCAGCAGCGTGATCGGGGAAGCGCTGGAGAGCGGGTATAACAATGTCGTCACTATGTCGCACGGGAACCTGATCTCGCTGCTGCTGAGGCATTTCGACGACCGGTTCGGCTTCAAGGAGTGGGAATCATTGTCCAATCCGGATGTGTATCATCTAACCTTCGACAAGGATGCGCCTGGCATACGTCGAATCTGGACATAATGATGGTAAATGACATGGCTTATGGTGTGTTGCAGAAGTTCTTGATTTTATTGGCTCTCTGAATATGAAGCGAGAACGTGAGGTAATTCGTAATCTAGAGCATGCCAGCGTGACCAGCATGGAGTTCTGGGATAATCCCGTCGACGATGAGGTATGGCTTGGGAGATGGAATGCTTTTTTGTTATCAGACGGTATTCCATTCTGATGACAACGGACGCCATCCCCCTCCGGGTATATAGTGAAAAAGAGTTCATCCTCTGATGGACTCCACACGTAGCCCCGGAGCGGGCTTTTTTGTGCATTCAAGAGTGAGGAGTCCCGCCAGGTCAGAACGAACATCCTGCTTTACAAAATTGCGCAACTTGGTTCATAGGTCGGATGTTCTTACAAATGTTGCATATTATATAATCCCTTTGTGCGACATTCGTTCAAGATTACAGAGAAAAATTCCGAACCGATCGGAGAAACTGAGGTAGTGTCATATGAGCTGTATGAAAAAATTGTTGTTTGGCATGTTAGCTATCGCTTTAAGTTTAGGAATCTGTCTCCCCAATGTGAGTGCGTCCCCCATCCGAGTCACCGTGGACGGGCATGAGGTGGCGTTCCCGGATGAACCTCCGTATGTGGATAAAAAATCCAACCGCACGATGGTTCCCGCCAAATTTGTATCCGAAAAGCTTGGCGCAAACGTAAAGTGGAACGAGGCCTTGAAGCAAGTCGCTGTTACGCATAACCATGACACCATTACGTTGAAGATTGGCGACAATCATGCGCAAGTGAATGGCAGGACGGTAACCTTTGACGGGCCGGCGGCGGTCCACAACGGCCGCACGATGGTTCCGCTTCGCTTCATCAGCGAAGCCTTTCATGCGGATGTAGATTGGAAGCCGGAGAGAAATCAGGTCATCATCACGACTTCTGTACATAACGTCCCCAAAGCCACGTGGATTTGGGATAGCCACATCATCGAGAGGGACCCGGATAAGCTAATCAACTTTGCAATCGATAATCAGGTGACATCCGTATATCTTCAAATTGATGCCGATATCGCTCCGGCGGTATACAAAGACTTTATTCGAACCGCCAAAGAGAAACGGATAAACGTGGAAGCCCTGGCGGGTCGTCCCGATTGGGCCTACAAATCGAAGCAGGATCAAATCCAAAAGTTTATAGCATGGGTCCAAAACTATAATGCTGCCGTTAAAACCGAAGAGAGGTTTGACGGCCTGCACTTTGATATTGAACCTTATCTGTTGCCCGAATGGAAGACCGCCAATAAGGCGATTCTGGCGAGCTGGATGGACAATATGAGCCTGATTGAGCAGGAGACCAGAGGGAGCGGCATCAAAATTGCGTTGGATGTTCCTTTTTGGCTGAATACCATAAAGGTTCCTGGCACGGAATACAGCTTCAGCGCATGGTTGTTGGAGAAGTTCGATTGTCTGGTGATTATGGACTACCGCAATTTTGCCTTAGGCAAAAATGGGATTGTGGAAAACGCAAGCGCGATGATGAGACAGGCAGCGACGTTGAAAAAGCAAGTGATCGTCGCCGTGGAGACCGCGAAAAATATGGAGAGCGATCGGACATCTTTCTATGCCAAGGGCATCGAAGCGATGGAAAAAGAGCTGCAAGCCGCTCATCAAAAGCTCTCTCGACATTCAAGCTATGCCGGGTTTGCGATACATGACTACAAAAGCTGGGCCGCGATGAAATAAGCAAAGCCGGTTACGCGGCATGCTCTATAGCAACTTTGTTAGGCCCAACGACCTTTATGCGCCCTTTTTTGTATATGGACAGGTTCGCTGCCGGAACATTTCCCGCTATACGAAAGGCGCATTTTTCTATTTTTATAAGCAATGAGTCGAAGCACTTGACCAATGGTAAATTTATAAATATATTAGTAGTTGTACTCGTTTACATTACCATCCAAATTTAATCTCTTCTAGTAAATAAATAAGAATAACAAGTTTGTTTGCGGAAGGAAAATGGGAAGAGTCTTTGCCGTATTACGAATGTGTTATTCAACATGAGGCTAACGACAATGGGGCAAACTATCATTACGCCATGAGCAGCTATCGGTTATTCAAGATGTTACGCCTGACAGACGCCAGGAAAAATTTGCGGGCTGCCATCCAGTTCGAACCGGTGATTAAGAAGCTGCCCGCCCACGATCAACTGGATGCCCTCCTGAAAACATTGCAGATCTATTTTACACTGCGCATGTGGGATGAAGTGGAGCGATTCTCCGATCAGTTACATGCCGCCGCTGGCGCCATTTATGATGAGCAGCAGCAGAGACGGGCGCGTAAGCTTGAGGTAATATTTGATGCCGAATTGCCCCTCGTCTACTATTACGGCTTCAGCTATCTGGCCAAATCCACTGCCCTGCAAAAGCAAGGCAACTATGCGGCCGCCAAAGAGTATGTTGCGAAATATGCAGAGCTGGGTTGGTTCAATGATTTGGACGAAGCCGGCCTGGAAGAAGTGGAGCGGTTTCGCCTGTTCGCGAAGGCCAATTCCTATACGCTGGATCTGCTGTCCGGAGCATTTGGGGTCTTGCCGGAGTATGTGAAGTTTCTGGAGGATAATCCCGAAGAAATATTGCCGGGGATGGTTACGATTATGGAATCGGCCAACCTTCATCATTGGGATGTAGATGACATCTTGATGACATTTACGAAGCAAATTGACGAATTTAATGAATATGAGGATCATATAAATAGAACACATAACTTTACTTTCATGTACCAGCTCGCCCTATACTACGTGAAGAAAGCGGATTATCAAAAGGCTCTGGATTATACGGTCCAAGCGTTGGAGCTGTCCCATGCCTTGAACAATGATAGGGATTTTAAAATGTGCACGGCATTGTTTGAAACATTTAGGGATCTTGCAACCCGCGAACAGCAAGAAAAGTATGGAAAAATAATGATTGGGGTGATTAAAAATGAAAAAAGCCTTAATCTCGTTGACCTTAGCGTTAGGACTGCTTAGCGTAAGTGTTATCTCACCGCCCACGGTCTCTTTTAATCATGGTTGGGGAGTAAAGAACTGACGAAAAACTTAGCACTGTCCATTGAACTGAAAGTGGAGTGTGTGGAAATTAGTGGAGGATAGCGAGCTGGAGATAAATGGACAGAAATCGAAAAGAGGGGCAGCCCCCTCTTTTCGCACTCTTCCACCTATGTATTGGACCGTATTTGTCCGTCTTCCGTTCATGAGCCCATTGGTGTACGCTTTGGCGATGTCTGCGTTCTTCGTATCCTGGAAGGGCGCTGTTCCTTGAGCAAGCGGCGTGCCTAAAAAATTTTCGCAGAGCTTCACTGTCAACCTGGCAAAATCGCTCCTGTAATGGGCGATTGGTAAGCATGATCATAGTTCAGCGGAATGAGGCCGTTGCTCTTCGCTTTTTGATAGCCGGGCAACGCCCATGAACTGACGGCATCGCCCTTGGCGGGCTCTCGGACCTCATCCTCGATCCATTGATCCTCCTGGAAGTAATTCGTGATGGTAAGCTGCGTAGTTCCCGGGTTCTTGAGAGCGACCACGGATCGTTCGGCGCGAATATCTCCTCGGGAAAGTACCCCGCAGCGGGCCAACTGATGTACTCATACTTCACCTGCAGCGTGTCGGATTGCAGGTGCGGACCTTGCCTCGATGCCTTAAGGAAAGCCTCTTGAATAATATCCTCGGTCAGGGAATGATCATGCGTCTTGAAATATACGTCCTTGTACACGAATTGATAGAAGGAACGATATACCCATTGTTGCGCGGCAGGATCTAGGCTGGCAAACGGGCTTCGCAACAGATAATACCACTGTTCCATAAAACTCCCCCTATATTGCCATTTTTCCTTATTTTTCGGCTTCCATGTAGTCTATCTAATCGAAGTATACAATAAAAAACGAAAAAGATCATAATTTTTACATAGTTTCTTTATTGTGGTCGATACTTCTGTTTGCTAAAAATAGTAGAAAATTTTGGAGATCTAGCGTTAGTTTTTGCGGAATCCCAACGTTATATAAGTAAGTTGTTGAACAATGGCTGCTTAGACCAGGATACCGGCGAAATCAGCCATTGCTCGCAACATGCCCGCCATGAAAGGAGGGAAAAGCTCGATCCGAGTAGATTGACCGAATCAAAATAGGAAAACAAAAGGAGGAATTTGTAATGAAAAAGAAGCTTGCTATTCTATTTGCGTCGCTCTTGCTCCTTGTGTCAGCCAGTCCCATGTATGCTGCGGGACATAGCGGACAGGATTACGACAACAACGCAGCCGTCAAAGATACCTTGGAAGTAAAGCTGAAGATCCCTGGACAGGCTGCGCCTTATGTCGGGGAGGCCATTGTTGAATATGATAGACCGTCTTTCAGAATGGCGGAAATTACCGTCAATGTCACCTCGCCTGTCGATCAGAAATGGCGCTCTACGTACCAGAACTATGCGCAGGAAGCAAGTCGAGTGGTTGCCCGTGCCGGCACTGCCTTGAAGGAGCAATTCGGCATCAATTTCTTGTCCGTGGCTCAACCTCTATGGCAATCTTCTTCCACGACCAGTTCCGGATTGTTGAACGATGCGCGGAACAAACACGGTTTGACTTACAACGGCAATCAAAAGGCGGATATCATGATTGCGTTCTCGGGCCTCAAACCTAGCGATAATTCCAATATTGCGGGAATCGCTACGCTTGGCAATTCTTATTCCACTATTTTTGACAACGGGTATAGCACGAATGCGGAAACGACCCAGCATGAAGCGGGACATATGTATGGTCTGCGCCACGATGAAGAAGAGAGAGGCTCGAATTATGACGGGAAGAATTGCGTGATGACGGCCGTTGGCTTTGGGTTTATCGATCGGTTCAGCGCCGGGCATCATGCGGATTGGTATGCTGCTAGAAACAAATATTAATAGGAGGCGGCAACGGTTCTTCCTTCTCAATTCTTGGAATTGGGAAGGAAGTTCTTCTCATAAGGGGGTGTGATGATGCCCATCAAGGGAAAAAAGATCGTTCTTTGTCTTTTGATTTTTCTGTTCAGCTTTGTCCTATCCAGTTGTTCGGGCAAGCCGGACTTTTCGCTGATTCAGGTGAATGGCGAGGTCATTTCCCATGAGGATATTCAAAATGTGTTACAGCGCTATGAAGATAAAGGGCAATTCGTCCATGTCTCCGAAGAAGACGTCGTGAAAAGCGCGATTGAAGAGGTGCTTGTGCTTCAGGAAGCCGAAAAACTGGGGATCAAGGTGGATGAAGCCGAATTGGATCATAAAATCGAGGCATTAAAAAACATGAATCATAACTTGTTCTATGATCTGGCCATCAAGCAATATGGAACTATCGACAACTATAGGGAAGCATTAAAGCTGCGAATGCTGTACCAAGGGACGAGAGACAAAATTATGGCTGATTATGTAAAAGACAATCCGATAGATGTTGAACTTGTGAAAGCGCAAATGGTAGCCGAAGGGGTGATTGAGGAACAAAGCGAATATGATAAAGAAGAAAATCGCGCTTTAGTCAGTCAATTTGCGCACAGCTTTGTCCAGAAGAAAGGGAAAGAGCATTTTAATGAATGGGTTCATTCCCTGGTCGAACATGCAAAAATTGAATATGTCCCTTGATCATCCCCGTTTACCGCGGGGTATTTTTACGATGAGAGGTTGGATGTGAATGGGGAAATTATGGGGTGCCCTCATGACGGGCATCGTCATTCTTAACGGGTGCTCCTATTCAGCATCGAATCATGATCTGCCCGGTCGGACGGGAACCGCTTCAAAGCATGATACCGTTGGTGAGACAACACAAGCGTCGAGCGATTCCGAAGCTCAAGATGAGGTTTTCTGGAGCCATCGGGAAATACGTAACCTGCAACGGTTAGATAAATTTGTGGAGAACGTGAAGCAAAAAATAAAGGACGAAATCAATGTTCTAGCAAGCACCAAAGAAGGCGATGTCATCCACACGAATGTCGCATTCGATGGAAATGCCATTCAAGTCACCGTGAACGGCACGCAAGAAACCTACGAGCGGATATCGATCGAGGAACGGTTCAATGCGCATTATAACGGGACTTTCATTGAATACCGGGTTAGGCGGAAAGATGATGAGAGCAAGAAGAAGCTCATTCTCCAAATTCATCCCGACCTTCAGCGCAGCCCATAATCCCCTTTACATCTCCGACTTTTTCCAACATACTGAGAATAGTAGGAAGCAAGCTGTACAAGCTAAAGAAGGTTACAGCCGGCACATCGGGCTTGCACCGAGTGGCGCGTGGCGCTAGTACAGGCGGGAGTGCTTGCTTCTCATCCAGACAAGCTATTAGGGGAGTGATCCGATGTTAAGCGACAAGCTGCTTGCGAAGTTGAACGATCAAATGAATTATGAATTTTATTCTTCCCAGGTGTACCTGGCGATGGCGGCTTACTGTTCGTCGGAGAGCTTTGACGGGTTCGCGAACTTTTTCATCGTGCAGTCGGAGGAAGAGAAATATCACGGGATGAAAATTTTCCACTTCATCAATGCATTGGGCAAACGGGCCATTGTCAATGGCATGGAGCATCCGCAGAATGAGTACAGCTCCTTGCTGGACGCCTTCGAGCATGCCTATGAGCATGAACAGACGGTGACCAAGCGCATCTATGAATTGTCCGATATCGCGTGGGATGAGCGGGAGCATGCCACGATCAATTTCCTCAAGTGGTTCATTGACGAGCAGGTAGAGGAAGAAGCGACCTTCGACAGCATCATTCAGAAGCTGCGCCGCATTGACAATGACAGCAATGCCTTCTATATGCTCGATTCCGAGCTGGCCAAGCGCACCTTTACGCCGGACGAAGCGTAAGCTGCATCCGCAATCAACAAGCTGCTTTCCCTGAGCAAGCTCATGGGAAAGCAGCTTTTTTGGCGTGACCGCTCCTAACATCTTCATGGATAGAATAATGCCTTTGGCAAGTATGGTCAAAATCATGGTGGCCATCGAATATGCGCAGCAAGCGGCAGAGGGGAAAATTGACCCGAATGAATCCGTCAAACTGGCGCAAATAGACAAATACTACCTGCCAAATTTAGACGGTGGGGCGCAGCCCGCGTGGATGGAAATCCTCAAAGCCCAGAAGCTGATTAAGGAGGATGCCGTACCCCTGGAGGAAGTGGCGAACCGGGGATTATGCTCTTCTGCTATCCAAAATGAACAGCCGCACGACCTTTTCTCCCCAAGTTCACAAGCATTTGGATACCCTCCTGGAAGGGCCGATGCAAAGCCCTGGCAACCAGGAATCGTTCCAGCATTTAGGCTTCAAGGGCGGATCCACAAGCTATATGTTAAACACAGCCATGTATGTCTTGGATAAGGAGAACAACTGTACCGAAATAGTCCTATTTTTAAACAATATCGCGAAGCAGGACTACCCGAACATTCAAGAGAACCTGAATGCCTTTTTAAAAGGGGTTCTTGCCAATTCGGAAGTTCGTCGAAAGGTGCATGAACAAATCGGAAGGGCACATTGATTGTTGTGGTATCGGTGGGGAGTGACCCTCCCCAGACACGCAGGCCTCCCTCAGCATGCGAGGGAGGTTTTTCATTTCCCCTTACAAGCTATCCAACTCCACCACATCCCCGCTCGCGGCCATCACGCCGTAGCGGCAATCCAGCTTGCCGCAGAGCAGATACTTGTTCCGCTCCGCATCATACACATAGACCGGCGTTAATTCAAGCCGTCCCTTGAGCTTGTCATAAGCCTCCTCATGGCTGACGGCAACCTTTTCTTCGCGTTGGAACTCATCGAACATGGAGAGCAGCGGCGCGTTGTCCATGTAGTTGATGACTTTGTAGCGATGAGGATCGATGAACAGGAGCAGCTTCCGCTGGAACACACGGTTGCTTGGCGTGCTCAGTCTCAATACGGCTTGAATGTATCCCCTGTCCCGGTGCAAGCTCTTGAGCGCCCACTGTCCAGAATCCTGCGGATAGAGATGGCGCAATGCGGCTTCGATGGCGCCAATGCACTTCGCTTGTTCCGCCTCCGTAATCGGAAAGGAATCGGGATGCGGCTTACGGGCTTCCGCTTGTTCCAGCGTAACGGTCTCGTGAAGATCCAGCTCGATTCTATCAGTAGGTTCCGCTTCCGCAGCCGGCTGCTCCCAAGTCATTGGCTTATCGATATTTACGCTCATTCCCGTATTCCTGTGGATGTCAAACGGGATGGCGGTTAACCCATCATTGGCAATATAGATTTCCTCCAGACCGTACACCGGAATGATCCGCCGCTCCTCCAGCAAGGGAAGCTCCAGCAGCTTCAACTGCTTCTTCGCCAGCGGCTCGACCGCTTCCAGCTTAAGCGTAAGCGAATCGTCCGACTCTTCCAGAAGGGAACGGTTCGGGTATGTTCCGTACACGCTGTAAAAGGTGAGCTTGCCCTCCCCATCGAAGCGAAGCTCGGCCCGCCCGCCGGGTGAGAGGGGCACGCCATCGATGCATTCGGTAAAGTGATATTCTCCATCCTGTTCCTTGTCCAGGCGGAACTGCCGACCATACACGATCCCGGCTTCCGCCTCAATCCACCGGATGACGTCATTCCGGCCTGCATGTTGGAACGGCGTCCCCGCAGCAAATGACTTCCCGCCCACGAAAATGACGCTTTTATATTGGCCGTTATGCAAATTAACCGTAATGACCGCAGTCCCCTCCGGGTTGCCATTTTCTTTCCATTCCGTGATATGGGAAGGGAACCATTCCATGCTGAGAAAATAGTCGGTCTCGTTCAGCGGCGTGACTTCGCGGTACAATTCATGGGAATGCAAGTAATAATGATCCAGTCCGAATTTCTGCTGCGCGGCATCAATCCATTCCTTGATTCGCTTATCCATTTCGGGGTCCTCCGATATTCATTGATGCTTTCATCATACCATTCCGAACCGGTGAACATGAAGCAGAGGCAGACGGGGAGCCTGTTTGTTATGACGGGGTCCTATTTTCCGGGAAATAAAGGCTTCACGTTAGACGGAATACAGGGCACGGTTTATACTAAATTCTGAAGTATGGGAAGAGTTATTTTGAAGTTGGAGACTTTATCGTATATAAGCTGTGTATAAATTAAAAAATCCATTCGCGGAGGAGAGCGAGGCCGATTATGGACAAGCCCAAAATATTGATCGTCGAAGATGAAGAAAAAATTGCCCGCGTGCTGGAGCTGGAGCTGACGTATGAAGGGTATGAGGTCGGCAAGGCGCTGGACGGCCTGGATGGGTTCAGGTTGTTCCAGGAGCAGTCCTGGGACCTGATATTGCTGGATGTGATGCTGCCCGGCATTAGCGGAATCGAGCTGCTGCGCCGCATCCGAGCCCAGGATCCGCATACGATGGTCGTGATGCTGACCGCGAAGGACTCCGTGGAGGATAAAGTATCGGGCCTTGATCTCGGGGCCAATGACTATGTGACGAAGCCGTTTCAGTTGGAAGAGCTGCTGGCCCGCATTCGCGCCTCGCTGCGAATGAGAAAGCTGCCCCCGGCCGCCGAGATCCAGCCCGAGTGGATCACGGTCGCCGATCTGAGCTTGAGCGAGCTGACGCATGAAGTGAAGCGCGGGGAGGACCGCATTGAACTGACGCCCCGCGAGTTCGACCTGCTCGCGTATCTGATGAAGCATGCCCGGCAGGTGCTGAGCAGGGAGCAGCTATTGGATGGAGTGTGGGGATACGACTATTACGGGGATACGAATATTGTGGATGTCTATATTCGCTATCTTCGCCATAAGGTCGACAAGCCCTATGATACGCCGCTGATTCATACCGTGCGCGGAGTAGGGTATGTGCTGAGGGATTCGAGATGAAGCTTAAAAATAAAATCAATCTTTACACCTCGGTATTGTTCATCGCGCTCATCCTGATTGTCAACGCGGCCATTTACTATATTTTCAGCAGCATGATATTGGACAGCGAAGCGGACAGAGTGGCCGCCGAAGCGCAGCAGGCGCTGGCGGGAATCAATCAGGCCGGCACCTCGATTCCGCCCGACGACCTGCTGCGGGCCTATGCGCCGCTCCGCGGCATTCTCCAGATCGTCAATGCGGACGGAAGCCGGGGCGCGGCGGCTGCGCCGCCGGAGCTGAAGAAGCTTCGCGATCTTCCCGTTGCCTATTATCGGCAGGAAGAGCGCAACATTGTGACCTACCAGGGCATTCCGCATGTTTTTGTGTCGCTTCCGATCGTATGGCATGGCGGCGAGGTAGCCAATCTGCAAGTGACGGAAAGCCTGAAGCCAACCGCCGATATGCTCAATATTTTGCGGGTGGTCCTCATTCTGGTGTCGGGGCTTGCTATTCTTCCCGTCCTGATCTCGTCCAAGCTGCTGAGCAACTTCATCACCCGGCCGATCTCATCGATGATCGCGACGATGCGCGATATTCAGCGAAGCGGGCAGTTCAAGCGGATTCCGCTGCCGAAGAAGTCCAAGGACGAGCTCTACCAGATGGGCGATACGTTCAATCATATGATGGATCTGCTTGAGGTGAACTACGAGAAGCAGGGCCAGTTCATTTCCAATGCATCCCATGAGCTGAAGACGCCGCTGACGATTATCGAATCCTATGCATCCCTGTTGAAAAGAAGGGGGAGGGAGCAGCCCGAGCTGTTCGACGAGTCGGTCGAGGCGATTCATTCGGAAGCCATTCGGATGAAGGATCTGACCCAGCAATTGCTGCTGCTGGCGAAGCATGATGAGATGTGGAAGGTCACGATGGAGCCCATCGATCTGGGTTACATGGTTGAAGACTGGGTCCGCGCTTTTGAGAAGGCGTACCACCGGGACATCACCCTCCAGCGGGAAGCGGACGTAATCATCGAGACCGACGTTCAAAAATGCAAACAATTGTTTTACATCGTGATGGATAATGCGCGCAAATATAGCGAGGAAGCGATTGGGGTGTGCATCAAAAAAGAAGGCCGGACGGCGGTGGTCGAGGTTAGCGACAGGGGCATCGGCATCCCGGCGGAGTCATTGGACAAAATTTTCGACCGGTTCTACCGGGTCGATAAGGCCAGAACAAGAGCAAAGGGCGGCTTCGGCCTGGGTCTGGCGCTTGCCAAGGAGATTGCCGACGCGCTGGAAGCCGATATTCGCATCGAGAGTATTGAAGGCCATGGCACCAAGGTTCGAATCACCTTTAAGGAGGCCCCCTCACGCAGTCTTCCCGGTGCTGAGAGCCGGCCTTTTTGAAGTCGCCCATAACGAGTGCCGCAAGGTCAAGCTCAGCGATTTCTCATGTTGCTCATGTATACTGTAGCAAAGCAGGTGAGGGAGTCTGGAAATAGGGAGGCGCAAACATGAAAAAAGCATGGCTAGGCGCAGTCGTCATTGCGTTCTTCGCCATTGTGGTCTGGCAGCTTGTTCGCTTGATTACTTTTGCCGAGCCTTTGTCCGCGGCCGAAGCGGCCAGCAAAGTGAAGGAGATGTACAAGGGCGAAGTGGTGGAAGTCAGCGAGCTTCCGCACGGCTACCGGGTGACAATGGAGCTGGATACGGGAACGTATGAAGTCAGTATTGACAAGGATAAAGGGAAAATCGGCGGGATGACCAGGACAAAGGCGGCACCGGAGCCGGAAACGAAGCCGGAAACGAAGCCGCCCGCTGTGGAACCGGATCAGCAGAAGCCGCCCGCGTCATCAAAGCCGGAAGCGAAGCCGAAGCCCAAAAAACGGCTTACGGAGGACGAAGCGGCCGCTATCGCGCTCAAGACGGTGGACGGTAAAGTCGATGATATCGACCTGATCCAGTCGGGCGGCGTCGCTTATTACCTGGTCGAAATCGATCGGGAAGACGGCGAGGATGGAACGGTTCAGATCAACGCGATCACCGGAGAAGTCAAGTCGGTCACCTGGGATGACTGAGGCCGATCGGGAAGGCCGGCTGCTTCTCAGCAAATTCTCATTTTTCTATCCCCGTATCCTCATTTTCGTTGTCTATAGTAAGGGTAACACCTTATGAAGGAGGCAATAGGATATGAAACGCACATTTATCGCCAGCGTGGCAGGTTTATTATTGCTTGGGGGGGCCGTAGGGGCGGCCGCGGCCGCAGGCACGGCGAACGGCTCCGTTAAGAGCTTGACGAACGGGAGCCCAATCCTGACTTCGAAGCAGGCCGAGGAGATTGCTCTTCGGGAAATCAACGGCGACATCCGAAGCGTCGAGTTGAAAAAAGAGAACGGCCGTACGGTATTTGAGGTCGAAATCATGACGGCAGACGGCCGTGACGACAATGAAGTGACATTGGATGCCGTGTCCGGCAAGGTGCTCAAGGTCGAACGGGATGACGACGATGACGCGGTCGGGCGTCAGCGTGAGCGCCGCCAAAGCCAAGCACAGGAACGCACAGCAACCATTTCGAAGAAGCAAGCGATCGCCATCGCTCTTCAAGATACGCCGGGCAAGGTAATTGAGGCCGATTCCGACAAAAACGTCTACGAAATCGAGATTCGAAGCGGAAATCGCGATATCGAATACAAAATTAACAAGTATACGGGCAAAATTGTGGACAAAGATGTAGATGACGCCGACGATGATGATGAGTGGGACAATGATTAAGGCGGCCTAGGCGGCAGAGGGGACAGGCTCCCCTCTTTTTTTATGGCCGGATCTGCGTCAATCCAACGGCCTGGAGGTCCGGGTCATCGGTACGCTCGACTCCCTCACGATAAGGCGCGGTTCGAATTGAACCCGCTCGTACACGCCCTGCTTCTGCTCGCTAATCCGGTTCAGCAGCAGCTCCGCGGCCACTCTTGCCGCTTCGGCGCCCATAATCGAGACGGAGCTCAGCTTCGGCGTCGTAATCCTCCCCCAAAAGATATTGTCGATCCCGACGACGGCGACATCTTCAGGAACGCGGACGCCTAACTCCTTGAAGCGGTTGAGCAGCCCGATCGCGATCATGTCGTTGCCCGCATACACGGCGTCCGGCATATTCGCCAGTCCGGCGAAGTAATCCGCGGCCTTCATCCCGGTCTGCAGCGAGAAATCGTCGCCGAAATAGACGAGCGAGATATCGACTTGATGCAAAGCGTCCTCATAAGCGAAAAACCGTTCCTCGATAATGTCCTTGGGCGCGCCCGCATACGCGATTCGCGTGCGGCCGATGCTGATGAGATGCTCCATCGCAAGCCGGCCCTCCTGAGCGGACATGCTCACGATATCGGCTTTGATATCCGCGTCCAATTTTTTGCCATAGTTCATGATCGCAATCGGAAGTCCGGATTTGTTGATCCAGTCCTTCAGCGTTTTCGGATAGGCGAGCGGCAGCAGAATCAGGCCATCGACATGCAGCTTTTTGGCTTCCTTCAATATTTCCAGCTCCGCGCGCGCGTTGCCCAGCGTATTGATTTGAACGACGCGATAATCATAATGCTTGGCCGCCTGCTCGACCGCATAGGCGATTTCCGGAACGAACGCATTCCGGATATCCGGCACGGCGAGCGCGATCTGCTTCGTCTGGCGCACCTTCAAGCTTTGGGCAGAAGTGTTGGGAATGAATCCAAGCTCCTCGACGGCGGCCATCACCTTCGCCTTCGTCTTCACGCTGATCCCTTCCGCATCGTTGATCGCTCGCGATACGGTAGCGATCCCGACCCCTGCTCGTGCGGCTACATCCTCTATCGTTACTTTGGTGCGGCCCATTCCTCCATCCCTCCTGCCTTTTCCGGAATTGCTTCCATCTTCATCATGTGAACAAATCAAGAACATCATACCATTAGAATCCCGATTCTTCATTATTATTTCACAAAAACAAAGAACAGATTTGACATTAGCGTGACATTGTGACATATTTAATATCGGAAACGTTTCCGGAATGATTATTCATTTTCCATTCATTCAATCTATCGAACCACTCATTATCTACACGTCCAGGGAGATGACCGCAGTGAAAGCTTTGAGATGGCATGGCGTGAAGGATTTGCGCCTGGAGAATATCGAGGAACCGAAGGCTCTTAAAGGCAAAGTGAAAATCAAAGTCGAATGGTGCGGCATTTGCGGCAGCGACTTACATGAATATACAGCAGGACCTATCTTCATTCCGGAAGGCGCTCCTCATCCCATTACGGGAGAGAAAGCGCCTATCGTTATGGGCCATGAATTCTCGGGGCAGGTCGTCGAAGTCGGGGAAGGCGTGGCCAAGGTGAAAGCCGGGGACCGCGTCGTCGTCGAGCCGATCTACGCTTGCGGCGAATGCGAAGCCTGCAGACAAGGAAAATACAATCTGTGCAGCACGATGGGCTTCCTTGGCCTCGCCGGAGGCGGCGGAGGCTTCTCCGAGTACGTGGCGGCGGAAGAGTATATGGTGCACAAGATTCCGGATAGCGTGTCCTATGAGCAAGGCGCGCTGGTGGAGCCATCGGCGGTGGCCCTGCATGCCGTACGCCAGAGCAAGCTGAAGGTCGGCGATCGGGCCGCCGTGTTCGGAACCGGACCGATCGGACTGCTCGTCATTGAGGCGTTGAAAGCATCCGGAGCGGCGGAAATCTATGCCGTGGAGCTGTCCGAGCAGCGCCGCAAAAAAGCCGAGGAATTGGGCGCCATCGGCATCGATCCATCCCAAGTGGATGTCGTCAAAGAGCTACACGAACGGACCAATGGCGGCGTAGACGTCGCTTATGAGGTGACTGGCGTTCCCCCTGTATTGACGAACGCGATTCATTCCACCTGTCTCGGCGGCGAAGTGATGATTGTGAGCATCTTCGAGCGCGAGGCTCCGGTTATGCCGAACGATATCGTCATGAAGGAGCGGACGATGAAGGGAATTATCGGTTACCGCGATGTCTTCCCGGCCGTCATCAGCTTGATGGAAAAAGGTTATTTCCCTGCCGACAAGCTCGTGACGAAGCGAATCAAGCTTGACGAAGTAGTAACCGAGGGCTTCGACACCCTCCTGGCCGAGAAGAACCAGGTCAAAATTTTGGTCAAAGCGGAATAATAGATACAGGCCGGATCTCTGCGCGAGCGGGGATTCGGTTTTTTTATCGTCAGCTTGAACTATACAGGCGAAAAGCAGCGCGGCTGCAATGCAGGAGCGGGCTGGCGGCCGAAGCGCTGATGGCATGCCTCCCGATCGTTTCTTCTTCCTTTACTTTCAAACAAGTGTCGCGTTGGTAGTACCCCGTTTTGGACAGTCGGTCGTACGGCCGCGCAAAAGGATGTGGGGCAAGACGGACACCAGAGAATATAGAGACGAAAGACGAAAAGTCGGGGGCGGGAAAAGCGGTGGAAGATGGAGCGGGCAGTCAATTCCTGTATTAATGCAGCAATTTATGCTATTTTGACCGACATTTGATGAAATTAATGCAGAAGTACATCATTTCCGCCGATTTTTTCCTTCCGCCTGCTGCAAAGGCTGAAATTGATGCAGTTTTGCAGAAATCCCTGTAACGGAGTAAACACCGTAAGGGAAAACTGTATTTTTACAGCTTTTCGGCCCGTCGAGCTGTGGGAAGAAGGGGTGTCTCACTGCAGCAGCCCAAACTGCTTATGAGACAGCCCCTTTATCGATGGACAACCTAGATGCCGACAGGCCTACTGCGGATTCGTCGTCCAGATGCCTGCGGTCTTGACGAAGACGCGCTGCGGCAGCTTCAAGGCGGCGAGCGCGAGCTCGGCGACATCCTCTGGCTGCATCATCCGGTCCTCATCGCCGATCTTGAGCCCGGCGTTCACGGCCAGCTCGGTATTGACGGTGCTTGGCGTGAGCGCCGTGACGCGAATGTTATGCTTGCGCACCTCCTGCATCAACGCCTCGGTCAAGCCCATGACGGCGAACTTGGACGCGTTGTAGGCGGAGCCGGTCGCGAAGCCGCGCTCGCCTGCCGTCGAAGAAATATTGATAATGCTGCCTTCGTTCTGGGCAATGAGGCCCGGCAGCACGGCGCGCGTGACATAATAGGTGCCCATCAGGTTCACCTGAATGATGCGCTCCCATTCCTCCACCGGCATGTCGGCCAGCGTGCCGAAGGAAGCGATGCCGGCGTTGTTGATGACGATATCAACCGCGCCGAGCTGCTCCTGAATGGAGGCGACAGCCCGTTCGACTTCGGCTTGCACGCCGACATCGGCCGCGGCGATCGCCACCTTGACATCGTATTGCCCGGCCAACTCGGCCTTGAGCGCCTCCAGATCAGACTGCGTGCGGGCAATCAGCCCGAGATGCGCGCCTTCCTTGGCAAGCGCGAAGGCTAATGCTTTGCCGATTCCTTTTCCTGCCCCGGTAATGAGGGCCGTCTTATTCGCGAGATTGTTCAGTTTCATCGTACATCTCTCCTTTTTGGGTTCCTTCCTTGCGCCGATCGCGCATGGTACATGCCAAATCACTTCGAACTGCAGATCCCGCGGAACGCCGCGTATGTATGGTCCGCCGTCTTTGGATGAGCAGGTTCACAGAGCTTGCTCTCTTTATTATAGGTGAACCAGCGGCCAAGATCATATCCATCGTTCATCCTAGTGCATCTTACTAACGGTTATCAACGGCACGGCATAACACGGAGCGGCAGGGGGCCAGGGCCGGTTCCGGCTCCTGCGGATAAATGTTCGAATTTGTATGATAGTATATTGCTATCTGCACTACCGTTTATTTTTGCAGGCAAGAAGCCAGGATGAAGAGACTAATACCACAAGAAGCGGGTTGTCATGATGGATCAGCATAAACGTCGGCTAAGCATCGAAGCCGCAAGAATGTACTACATGTCAGATTATAGTCAAATCGAGATCGCATCCATGCTCGGCGTCTCCCGCCCGACGGTATCGAGGCTGCTGCAATATGCCAAAGATCAGGGCTATGTTCGCATCAACATCGTCGATCCGCTCGAGGATCTGGATGAATTGGGAGAGCGCGTCAAGCAGAAGTACGAACTGGATACGGCGCTCGTATGCTATTCCCCCGTGAATGAATACCACGAAATTCAGAAAAATATTAGCCAAAAAGCGGCCGACTATTTAGTGGAGACGGTCCAGGACACGGATATTATCGGCGTAACCTGGGGGAGAACGATGCATGCCGTCGCGCTTCGGCTGCAGGAGAAGCAGGTGCGGGGAGTAGAGGTTGTTCAATTAAAAGGCGGCATCAGCTACTCCCATGTCAACACGTATGCGGCGGAGACGGTTAATTTATTCGCGGCGGCGTTCCAGACGATTGCCCGATATTTGCCGCTGCCCGTTATTTTCGACAGCGTTGCCCTGAAGCAGATAGTGGAGGAGGATCGGCATATCCACCGGATTATTCAATTGGGGAAGCAGGCGAACATCGCCGTCTTTACCGTGGGCACCGTGAATGATGACGCCCTGCTGTTCCAGTTGGGATATTTGAGCAAGGAAGAGAAGAAGCTGCTGCAGCGCACCGGTGTCGGCGACATCTGTTCGCGCTTCTTCGACAAGGACGGGAATATATGCAGCGAGGATATTAACAACCGGACTGTCGGAATCGATTTGCCGGATCTGCGGAAGAAGGAGAAATCGATTCTCATTGCCGGTGGCCAGCATAAGGTGGAAGCGATTCGGGCCGCGCTCGTCGGCAAATACGCCAATATTATCGTAACGGATCAATTCACGGCGCAGGCGCTGCTGCAATAATGCATAATATGGCAAGACCTATACCCCTTGGACAGAGTGGAGGACAAGCCTCTACGCCTGTTTCTGAGGGGCTTTTTTGTATGCCTATGTCCAAAATATGACAAAATACAGCATGCCGGCATGCAAGTTCACGAATTATGAACATAATTTCTATCAAATGTTTACATCGGTTCAGGCGCGTGTTATGATACCTGTGAAGTCAATATGGTTAATCTATTAGTATGATGACTAATTTGATCAAAGGGGTGTACAGCATGAGCATTGCGCACATGATTGACCACACGCTGCTGCGGGCAGACGCAGTGAAAGACGAGATTACGAAGCTGACAGAAGAAGCGAAACGATACCAATTTGCCTCGGTATGCGTCAATCCCGCATGGGTGGCGTACTGCGCGGAGCAGCTTTCCGGCACCCCGGTCAAGGTGTGCACGGTCATCGGATTCCCGCTTGGCGCTTCGACAACGGCCGTCAAAGCCTACGAGACGGCGGACGCGATTGCGAACGGGGCGACTGAGGTCGATATGGTCATCAATGTCGGGCAATTGAAGGCCGGGAACGATGACTTTGTCGAGCGTGACATCGCGGGCGTCGTGGCAGCCGCTTCCGGGAAGGCGCTTGTCAAGGTCATTATTGAGACATGCCTGCTTACGGAGGAAGAGAAGATTCGCGCATGCGAGCTGGCGGTGAAGGCCGGCGCGGACTTCGTGAAGACTTCGACCGGCTTCTCTACGGGCGGAGCTACGCGGGAAGACGTGGCGCTCATGCGCCGAACGGTCGGAGAGCGAGCGGGCGTGAAAGCATCCGGTGGAGTACGCAGCCTGGAAGATGTCAACACTATGATTGAAGCGGGAGCTACGCGAATCGGAGCGAGTTCCGGAGTAAGCATTATGAATGGCATGGAGTCGTCATCTTCATACTAAATTGCTGTAGAAGAGAGCATACGTTGGCGGAGAAGCGCCGATGAAGGAGGAGCAGATCATGAAGGAGCAATTGATTCAAGAGGCACTGGAAGCGCGCAAGCAGGCTTATGCGCCGTATTCCCGGTTTCAGGTCGGGGCCGCCGTGCTCGCCGGGGGAAAAATATTTCGCGGGTGCAACGTGGAAAATGCGTCCTATGGCTTAACGAACTGCGCGGAGCGAACCGCCGTGTTCAAGGCGGTGTCCGAGGGCGAGAAGAAAATCGAAGCCATTGCCGTCGTCGCGGATACCGAAGGTCCGGTTGCCCCATGCGGCGCGTGCCGTCAGGTGCTGGCTGAATTTTGCGGCAGCGGCACGAGAATCTTTTTGTCGAATCTTCATGGCCATACCGAGGAGTGGACGATTTCCCGTTTGCTGCCGGGCGCTTTTTCCGCAGAAGACATGGAACAGGACAGCCAATAGATTTCCTGTCCTGGGCCATTTGTAAGCGGTAACAGAAATCCGGATTTGTTTTGCATGCTTGAGCTTGGGAGGAACTTGAGATGAAATATGTGATTGCTATTGCCGGATTGCTGGCCGTATTCGGACTGACCTACATGGCGAGCAAGGACCGGGGCCGCATCCGCTATCGGCCGCTGGCGCAAATGATTGTGTTGCAGATCGTCCTGGCGTTCGTCTTGTTGAACACGACGGTGGGCGAGAAGCTGATTCGGGGATTTGCCTCCGTGTTCGAAGCGCTGCTGGCCTATGCCGCGGAAGGCGTTAATTTTGTGTTCGGCGGAATCATGAACGAAGGGCAGGGCACGCAATTTTTCCTGATGGTTCTGCTGCCGATTGTGTTTATTTCCGCGCTGATTGGCATTTTGCAATATACGAAGATTTTACCGTTCATTATCAAATATATCGGCCTGCTGCTCAGCAAGGTGAATGGGATGGGCAAGCTGGAATCGTATAACGCGGTTGCTTCCGCGATTCTGGGGCAATCGGAAGTGTTTATTTCGGTCAAGAAGCAAATCGGGATGCTGCCGGAGCGCCGTCTGTATACGCTGTGCGCTTCCGCCATGTCGACGGTATCCATGTCCATCGTCGGGGCGTACATGACGATGATCGAGCCGAAATATGTCGTCACGGCGCTCGTGCTGAACCTGTTCGGCGGGTTCATTATCGCATCGATTCTGAATCCGTATACGGTGTCGAAGGAAGAGGATATTCTCGAAGTTCAGGACGAGCATAAGCAATCCTTCTTCGAGATGCTGGGCGAATACATTATGGACGGCTTCAGGGTGGCGATTACCGTCGCCGCGATGCTGATCGGCTTCGTCGCTCTGATTGCATTGATTAACGGCCTGTTCGGGACATTGTTCGGCATTACGTTCCAGCAGATTTTGGGTTATATTTTCGCGCCGATCGCCTTCCTTATGGGCGTGCCTTGGGCGGAGACGGTCGATGCGGGCAGCATCATGGCGACGAAAATGGTGGCGAATGAGTTCGTGGCGATGCTCGATTTGTCCGCCATGACGACGGATGGCGCAATGTCTGCACGGACGATTGGCATCGTATCCGTCTTCCTGGTGTCGTTCGCGAACTTTTCGTCCATCGGCATTATTTCCGGGGCCGTGAAGGGGCTGCATGAGAAGCAGGGCAATACGGTCGCCCGCTTCGGCCTCCGCTTGCTGTACGGCGCCACGATGGTCAGCGTGCTGTCGGCGACGGTTGCCGGTCTGTTCCTGTAAGGAATCGCAGAAAAAAAGAATCGCGAGGCCGAAGTTCCTCTGCGGAACGGACTCGATGGCTAACGGAGGAGGAACGGGATGAGCGTTCACATTGGAGCGAAGCAAGGCGAGATTGCAGAGACGATACTGCTTCCGGGCGATCCGCTAAGAGCGAAGCATATTGCGGAGACGTATATGGAGGACATCGTGTGCTATAACGAGGTGCGGGGCATGCTCGGCTTCACCGGCACCTATCGCGGGAAGCGGGTGTCGGTTCAAGGCACGGGCATGGGCATTCCGACGACAAGCATCTACGTCAATGAACTGATTGCGGATTACGGCGTCAAACATTTAATCCGGGTCGGCACCTGCGGCGCGATGCAGGAGCATGTGCATGTGCGCGACGTCGTTCTGGCCCAGGCATCCTGCACCGATTCCAGCATGAACCATCACGAATTCAGCGGGTACGATTATTCGCCGATTGCCAGCTTTCCTTTGCTGCAAGCGGCCTATGAACGGGGCATGGCCAAAGGCTTGAAGCTGCATGTCGGCAACGTATTCAGCTCGGATATGTTCTATCGGAGCGACAAATCCGTCGTGAAGAAGCTGATGGATTACGGCGTGCTCGGAGTCGAAATGGAAACGACGGCGCTGTACACGCTTGCGGCCAAATACGGCGTCAAGGCGTTGACGATCTTGACGGTAAGCGATCATTTGCTGACCGGGGAAGAAACGACGGCCGCCGAGCGCCAGACGACCTTCCATGACATGATGGAGGTCGCGCTGGAGACGGCGATCTCGATCTAGAGTCCGGGTTTTCAGGCAAGCAAGCAGCCCGCCTCAGATGGGGCAGCGCATCAATCAACGGGAGACAGGGAGGAGCATCAACGATGAGAATGGTGGATTTGATTGCGAAGAAGCGGGATGGCAAGGAGCTGACGACGGAGGAGATCAACTTCGTCATCGAAGGATATACGAAGGGGGACATTCCTGATTATCAGATGAGCGCCTGGGCGATGGCCATTTATTTTCAGGATATGTCGGAGCGGGAACGGGCCGATCTGACGATGGCAATGGTGAACTCCGGCGACACGATCGATCTGTCGGCCATCGAAGGCATCAAGGTGGATAAGCATTCGACCGGGGGCGTCGGGGATACGACGACGCTCGTGCTGGCGCCGCTCGTCGCGGCATTGGATATTCCGGTGGCGAAGATGTCGGGGCGCGGGCTTGGCCATACGGGCGGCACGATCGACAAGCTGGAATCGATCGAAGGCTTCCATGTCGAGATTAATACGGACGAGTTCGTGAATCTGGTCAATACGCATAAGATTGCCGTCATCGGACAGACGGGCAATCTGACGCCGGCGGACAAGAAGCTGTATGCGCTGCGCGATGTCACCGGCACGGTGAACTCGATTCCGCTGATCGCGAGCTCGATTATGAGCAAGAAGATCGCGGCAGGCTCCGATGCGATCGTGCTTGACGTGAAGACAGGGGCCGGCGCCTTCATGAAGACGGCCGAGGATGCGAAGGAGCTGGCGCACGCGATGGTCAGCATCGGCAACAACGTCGGCCGCAAGACGATGGCCGTAATTTCGGACATGAGCCAGCCGCTGGGACGCGCGATCGGCAACTCCCTGGAAGTGCAGGAAGCGATCGACACGCTGCGCGGGCACGGGCCGGCCGATCTGGAGGAGCTGTGCCTGGCGCTAGGCCGGCAGATGGTCTATCTTGCGGGCAAGGCCGCATCCTTGGAAGAAGCGGAGGAGCAATTGAAGGAAGTTATCCGCAACGGCAAGGCCTTGGAGAAGTTCAAGGAATTCATCGCGAATCAGGGCGGCAATCCAGCCGTGGCGGACGACCCGAGTCTGCTTCCGCAAGCGTCCTACCTGATCGAAGTCCCGGCACGTCAGGACGGCGTCGTCGCCGAGATCGTCGCGGACGAGATTGGAACGGCGGCCATGCTGCTCGGCGCGGGACGCGCGACGAAGGATTCCGAGATCGATCTTGCGGTCGGCCTGATGCTGAACAAGAAGATCGGGGACCGGGTTCAGGCTGGCGAGTCTCTGGTCACGATTCATGCCAATCGCGAGAACGTCGACGATGTTATCGAGAAGATTTACGCGAACATCCGCATTGGCGGCCATGCCGAAGCGCCGGTGCTCGTGCATGATATTGTAACGGAATAAGCCAATCATCATGCAGCCCTCGTCTTGCTCTAAGACGGGGGCTGTCGGGCGTATAGGGGGTGATTAGAGCGCTTGAAAAAAACTTGCGCAGCGGCGGGGTTATCGGTCATACTACAGAAATGAAGATCGCGCGGCAGGAGGAAGACCGAAGTTGACTATCAAAGTGCTGATCGCAGACGATAATTCGTTTATACGGGAAGGCATGAAAATCATATTATCCAGCTTCGAGGAATTCGAAGTGGCCGGCACGGTCGAGGACGGGGCCGAGGCGGTCGCATTTTGCAAGGGCCACGACGTGGACGTCGCGCTGCTGGATGTGCGGATGCCGAATATGAACGGCGTCGAGGCGGCCCGCCTGTTGACGGAGCAGACCAAGGTCAAGCCGCTCATTCTGACGACGTTCGACGACGATGAGTTCGTGCTGGAAGCCATCCGGGCGGGAGCGCGCGGATATCTGCTCAAGAACAATGATCCCGAACGGATTCGCGACGCCATCAAGAGCGTCTGCAACGACCATCACGTCTTGCAGGATGTCGTGCTGGACAAGATCAAAGCGAACCTTGCCGCATACCATCCTTCTTCCCCGGACGCGGCCATGCCCGATTCGGGAGGGACAACATCGCCGCCAGCAGCCGATCCGGGCGGATGCAAAATCGACCGCAGCCCGTTCACGGAACGGGAGCTGGGCGTGATGGACCATATCGCCCGCGGCTTATCCAACAAAGAAATCGCCAAGAAGCTGTTCATTTCCGAAGGAACCGTCGCCAATTACATCACCTCGATCTTGAACAAAACGGGACTCGAGCATCGCACGCAGATTGCGATCTATTATTTGACGGGCGAAGCGAGAACGTCGGATGAATAGGAGTTAGGAGATTATCGCCTATGGAATTATGGACGATCGGCAATAAAGCGGTGGTGCTCGGCTATCTTGTGATGGCCTCATTTCTGATGAATTTCGCTTCCGCGGCGAGCCCGTGGCATATTCTCTCCTACTTGCTGTATCTCGCCGTGAATATCGCGGTCCCCATTTTCAAAAACATCCGGCTCAAGCAACTCCTGATCGCCTGCTCCGCCGCCTTCGTCATCGTATGCGCGATCCGGCTGGACCCGTTGTTCCTGCTGCTGCTTCCGGTCAATGTGTACGAATTCGTCTCTTCCTGCTCGGATCGGAGGCTGCTCGCCTTCGTGTGCATGCTGCCGCCGCTGCTTTTCATTCCTCCCGATCTGATTCCGCTGTACTTGCTCAGCGCTCTGCTCAGCTACTTGCTGTACGCCTGCGGCAGCGGGCTCAGCGGCAGGCTGGCCAGGCTGGAGAGCGAGCGGGAAAAGATGCGGGCAGATCTGCAGCGGCTGGCCCGTACCTTGAGCGAGAACAACGAATATATCCGCCAATCCGAATATACGATCAAGCTGGAGGAGCGGAACCGTCTCTCCCAGCAGATTCATGACGACGTCGGCCATGCCATGGCAGGGGCGCTCATCCAGATGGAGGCGGCCCGGCGGCTGCTTGCCGCCGACCGGGACAAGGCGTCCGAGCTGTTGGGCAATGCTATCTCGATCTCCAAGGACGGGCTGGAGCGCATCCGCTTGACGCTCAAGGACATGAAGCCGCGGCCGGAGGAGATGGGGATCAACCGGCTCCGCCTGTTCGTCGACGAGCTGGCGGCCCGGGAAGGGGTGGCCGCGACGCTGGCCTACGACGGGGATATCGACGCCATCGCGCCTCTGCAGTGGAAGATCATTCAGCAGAATGCGACCGAGGCGGTCACGAATTCGCTCAAGTATGCGCAGGCCACCGCCATCCATGTTGAAGTTCGGGTGCTGAACAAATTCATTAAGGCAGTCGTCTCGGACAACGGCGTCGGGGCGGCGAAGGTCGTGAAAGGACTTGGGATTGTAGGCATGGAGGAGCGGGCCGCTTCCGCGGGCGGCACGGTGATCGTCGACGGGACGAATGGCTTTACCGTAACGACCCTTCTGCCTTGCGGAGGCCGATGAGGCCGGTGAACATTCTCATGCCGAACAACGTGAATATTCTCATGGACAGAGGATGAACTTATGCACTGACATAAGCGCATCCTTTTTTATTACAATACGGACAGAACCATGGAGGGAGTGAGCCGGATGAGCAACGTACTGGAAATCCGCAATTTGACCAAAAAATTCGGTGATTTTATCGCCGTCGACAATATATCGCTGAACGTGCGCGAAGGGGAGATCTTCGGCTTCCTGGGCGCCAACGGCGCGGGCAAGAGCACGACGATCAATATGATCGCGTCCCTGCTGCGGAGCACCAAGGGGGAGATCAGCCTGCTCGGCAAAAACATCGCGAAGCATAACCGCTTCGCCAAAATGAACATCGGCATCGTGCCGCAGGACCTCGCGATTTACGAGGATATGACGGCCTATGAGAATGTTCATTTTTTTGCCGGCCTGTACGGCCTGAGAGGGGAATTGCTTAAGAAGCGCACCGAAGAAGCGCTGGAATTCGTAGGCTTGGGCGACAAGCATGCCAGCTTCCCCAAAAACTTCTCGGGCGGCATGAAGCGCCGGCTGAACATCGCCTGCGCCATCGCTCACCGGCCGAAGCTGATCATTATGGATGAACCGACGGTCGGGATCGACCCGCATTCCCGCAATTATATATTGGGCTCGGTGCGCAAGCTGAACGAGATGGGCTGCACCATCATCTACACAAGCCATTACATGGAAGAAGTCGAAGAAATCTGCACCCGCATCGCGATCGTCGATCACGGCAAAATTATCGCGGAAGGGACAAAGGAGCAATTGACCGCGACGATTACCGAATCGAAGGAGATCTGGATCGGCATCAAATCATCGGACCCCGCGCTCGAAGTGGATGCAATCCGGCAGATCCAGGGTGTCACCTCGGTGCGGCTTGAGGAGCAGATGCTCAAGATTATATCCAAAGCGGAAATCAACAATCTGAACCGGATTATCCAGCAGTTGATCAAGGATCAGGTGGAAATCCGTTCGGTCGAAGAGCAAGCGCCAAATCTGGAGACGGTGTTCCTGACCTTAACCGGCCGGAATTTGCGGGACTAAGGGGGAACCTCGCCATGAACATTTGGAATATTGCGCTCAAAGAAATCAAATCCAATATCCGCAATACCCGAACCTTTGTGTTTATGCTCGCCCTGCCGATCGTATTGATGCTGATTCTTGGGGCCGCGCTCACGAACGCGTTCACGGACGGCGCAGAGATCGACGGTCTGCGGCTGCTCGTCCGCAATGAATGGACGGATTCGCAAGGAACGGCAGCCTGGAGCCAGTTCGTGCAGGCGATCGAGCAGGAAGGCGTCGAAGTCGTGCAGGCCACCGCCGGCATGAACGGCCAGGAGGAGGTCCGCACGAACCGATTTACCGCTTATGCGGAGCTTGACGGCGGCGGCATCCAGTTCTATGGAAGCAGCAAGAACACGATCGAGAGCAACATGATACAGGGCATGCTGACCGCGCTCGCTGAACGCTACTCGCTGATGGCGGCGGCTTTCCATACCGATCCGGCGGCAGCCCGGGCGATCGTCGACGGGGCCGGGGAGAGCGGCGATTTCATCCGCGACACTGCGCTGAATCCGGATAAGCGCCCGGACTCCTTCGGCTATTACGCCATCGCGATGACGACGATGATCGCGCTCTACTCGGTCTTCTCGGCCGGTTATCTGTTCCGCGGCGAGCGCATCCGCCATACGTCGATCCGCTTAGCGGCGGCTCCTATCGGCAAAGGCGAGATATTCATCGGAAAAGTCATCGGGAGCACGTTCATCAATCTGCTGTGCGTCCTGCTGGTCGTCTTGTTCAGCAAATTCGCCTTCCACGCGGATTGGGGCATGCATTACGGCATGATCTTTCTCGTGCTGCTGACGGAGGTGCTGCTCGCGGTCAGCTTGGGACTCGCGGTCAGCTTCCTGTTTCAGGGCGAGGGCTCTCAAGGCATCGTCATGATGTTTACGCAGGTGGCTTCGTTTCTCGGCGGGGCGTATTTTCCGATCGGCGAGACGGAGGGCTTCATGACCTGGCTCACCAATCTCTCGCCGCTGCGTTGGGCCAATACGGCCCTGACGGAGATCATCTATGCCGGCAATGCGGCCGCAGGGTGGCCGGCTATCGGCTTAAATACCGGCATCGCGGCACTCTTACTCTTCATCGCGGTCATCTCTATGCGCAGACGGGAGGCGTTATAATATGAGCGAAGTGATATGGCTTATCCGCAAAACAATGACCGAGACGTTCCGCAACAAAAAGAACTGGCTCGTCTACTTCGGCCTGCCCGTCGTGGGCGTGCTGGTGTCCATGATGCTGTACGCGAACAATAGCAGCGGGACGCTCCGCGTCGGCATGCTGAACCTGGACGGCAATCAGGCGATTACGCTGGATGCCATCCGCTTCCTGGAAGGCTTGAATCAGATCAAGGTCACGCTCATGGATGAAGCGGCGATGAAGCGCGATATCGCGGCAGGCAAGCTGGACAGCGGCATCGTGTTCGGCGAAGGGTTCGCCGCAAGCGTGCGGGCCGGACAACCGGAACATCTGGACATTATCTCCGTGAAGGGGGCGCAGGTCACCGCCTACGTCAAGGCGATGCTTCAGAGCTATATCGGCAACGTGGCCGCGATTGGCCGCAGTGCGGGAGGCGATCACGCCCGGTTCGACGCCATCTATGCCGCATACAGCCAGCAGCGGTTCAAGGTGACGGCCGAGACGCTGGAGGATACGTCGAACCTGAAGTCCATGACGTATCAATCGATTGGCTTCCTCGTCGCGTTCATGATGTACTCCGCGGTCAGCATGTCGGAGATGATTTTGAAGGAGAAAGAGAACCGCACATTCCTGCGGCTGCTCTCCGGGCCCGTCTCGGCGAGGACGTACGTGATCTCGAACGTGGCCGTCAATGTCGTCATTATGCTGCTGCAGATTACGGTAACGCTGATCGTGATGAAGAAGATTCTCCGTATTGACTCAGGCATCCCATACGGCACGATGATCGCAACACTGTTCCTGTTCGCCTTGGCGGCCATCAGTCTCTCGCTCTTGATCGTCGCGTTCTCTAAGAGCAGCGCGGGCGCAGGCGCCCTGCAAAATCTGATCATTACGCCGTCATGCCTGCTCGCTGGCTGCTTCTTCCCGATGGATATCATGCCGGACACGATGCGCAAAATCTCGCACTTCATGCCGCAGCATTGGCTCTTGGACATGATCAATAAGCTGCAGCAAGGCGTTCCGCTCGGCAGCTTGGCTCTGAATATGGCGATTCTGATTGCCTTCGCCGCGGTCTTCGCGCTCATCGCGATCTTCCGCTTCGGCCGCAACAACGACATCCGGCAGTTCGTGTAAGCCGGAAGCCAGGGGGCGGGACAGACCATCGCAGCGTTCACATCATAACATCGCAAGAGGGGCGGAAAAGCCCCTCTATTTTTTCCCGGTCATATTCCAATATCCAATCGTTGAACTCTTCATAGAGCGGCCGCAGCGGCTCTGCGGCAGCGCAGGTCATTCTTGCGGCAGAGGAGCACAAGGCGGTGAGTGACCTCATTGTTCCCCTCTTCCCCCTCGCCATCCTCTCAAAAAGATTGGGCAGCACTTGATGCCGCAACGTTCGAATCCGCTTTTTGTTCTTTACATATTTGGGATACGCGCTCAAAAATTCCAATGCTTCTTTCTTTGATCTGCGGCGGTGCCAACGTCATGTTCCCGAAATGCTCTTCCATAAAGTCATTCAACAAAGCGCTCACGTTTGTCCTCCAAAGACGGATATTGGTCAAGCCTTCCCTCCATTATAAAAGGAGAAAGCCGCAAAGCGGTAGCAAGTCATAATAACCGGCATACGATATAACTGGATATCCGCCTATCAATTGCCGGGAAGGTGTTAGAATTGAGACAAAATGAGATGTGGCAGTCTGTAGTAACCGAATTATATAACAGTCTATATGGCGAACAGATGGTCTGTTCCATAAGCACGCAGTTGTTTCATATACCCGACACGCAAGATTTAGAAGGAAATTCAGAAATGCATGCCAGTCTTGTCCCCGCGTCTTATCATCGGGTGACGGCAACCGGATCGGCTCAAAGATTGCTGAACGGAGAGAGCGCGCCGTCCCTTGTCGAAACCCTGGTTGCCTGCATCCAAAACGCAGAGCGGCTGGATCGCGAAGTGCGTTCCGGTCTGCTTGTCATGAGAGATGCCGCTCCAGCCGGCTACAAGCCCGTAATCGAAAACATCATACGGTGGCAGGAACACGCGGAATTGCATCTGCAAAAGGCAAAGCAATTGACGAATCAAAACACTGGCCCCTCCCCTCGGCTTGAACATTATTCCGACCTTAGACATGAAAAAAGCCCATGTCAGCGACATAGGCTTGCTTACTGCATTTATTCGCGGGTGATTTGACCGCGAATTTCTCCGTCTGGAAATTGTATGGTGTGGACGTTGACATAGGCGTTCCCTCTTTCGATCTCACGAATTAGATCGCGGATCGTTTTGCCTTTCAGAGGTCCGATTAGATCTCGGCTCGTCAGGACACCGCGGATGACTCCTCGTCTAACGGAGATGCCGAATTTGGACGGACCGAACAGGAAGGCTACGATGGGACCGTTCTGCCCTCTTCTGCCAAGATGAATATGGGCCTGGGTTACCCGGTTAATATTTCTGATCACAAGCCGGAATCTCAACTGAGTGCGATTTCTGCTCAGCTGAAACACCGCATTTCCTGAAGCTATCGTTCTTACAGGAGGCACTTCATTTCGCCCCGATAGGATTGCCCTGAATGTTCTAATAAGTCCTCGCCCCTTTCTTATCGTTCTTACAACGTATTCCTTAAGACACAAATGGTTTGTATGTTTGCCCAGAAATATGATTTCGGAGTCAACAATGATACAATAGTCGACAGACATGCTTTTCGCATCGTAGAGGGGGATACAGCCGTGAACAACTCCGAGAAAACCATTATTGAAAAATTGAATCTCCGCAAATATCCGACGAAGCTGATTTGGGGCAAGCCGGACGATATCGCCGATTTCGACGAACTGGAGTACGACACGTCGGCGGTCAAAGAGAAGTACAGTCTCATTTTTACGTTCATCTTCAACTTGGAGGAGTTCGTGAGCCAGTTGAATCAGGTGATTGAACAGCAGCTGCTCGAAGAGGGCGGGTATCTGTGCTTCGCCTATCCGAAGAAAAATAATCCGAAGTACGCGGAATATATTGAGCGGGACAGCTTCTTCCCCAGCATCGCTATGGATGAGGATGGGTATGTGCAGGGTAGCCCGATTAAGTTCGCCCGCATGGTGAGCATGAATGACGTGTTTACCGTCATCGGGCTGAAATCCGAGCCGAAGAAGGCGGCGAGCTCAGCCAAAACGAAAACGAGCCAGCGCGTGGACGATTATATCGATCGTGTGGAAGATATCAAGGCCTATTTGCAGAGCGACGAGGAAATAGGGGAGCGGTACAATCAACTGACACCCGGCTACCAGAAAGACTGGGCGCGGTATGTGTTCAGCGCCAAGAGAAAGGAAACGCAGGACAAAAGACTCGCGGAAATGAAAATCGTGCTGGCCGAGGGCTATAAATCGATCGATCTGTACAGAAGAGACAAAAAATAAGAGCGGAGGCGGCAAACCAGCCGCCTCCGCTTAACAAAAGGGATGATAATTCGTTTGAGTTCATCCCCCGCTATTCCAAGCAATATGCTTGCAGTTGGGCACGCTTTTCTGCGGTTAAGCCAAATTCGCGCTCCAGAAACGATTCGGCGCTTCCGTAGTTCTCGTCGATCGAGGAGAACACGGCCTCCATGAATCCCTGCGCAGCTTAAGCTTGGCGATGACCTCGGCTGCTTCCTCCGGAGGCATGACCTCGGCAAGCTGTTCTTTCATGTTTTCATTCATCGGATGGAGCGTCTGATTCGAGAGCAGATAGTCCTCGATAATCGTTTCTCTGGGCACGCCAAGAGCGAGCAGGATGAATGCCGCCCCGATCCCGGTCCGGTCCCGGCCGGCCGCGCAATGATGGAGAATCCCCAGATTGTCTGGATTCATGATCATGCTCATCAGCCGCTGGAAGGACGGATTGTCGATGGCCATCTGCACGTACATCGCCGCGAACGATTCGGCGGTCAGCTTTTTGAAGAAATTTCCCCGGATGAGCTCCCGCATGTCGGCGGGAACTTCTTGCCGCATGGCAGGGACGCGAATGTTGTTGATCCCCGGGATTACAGGATCCGGCTTCAGCGCGGCTTCTCCATCATCGCGATAGTCAAAAATCGTTCGAATTCCTAACGATTGGAGCAAGCTCAGATCCTGTTCCGTCATCCCTGTCAGCTCGGCCGAGCGGAACAAGATACCGTATTTCACCTTGCGCCCATCTGCGGCCTCATAACCGCCCATATCGCGAAAATTGAACACCCCTTCAAAAGGAAGAACGCGATGCCGGAGATGATCGGCAAGTTGCAACGTCATAGGGGATGGCACCTCTTTTCCTATGTTGTAAGCCTACATGGCTTCTTTGGTTTGATGGAACAAGGACATTCTCCAGCACGCTGAGCCGGTTAATGCAGCGAAGGAGCGTCGATTTCCCGGCTCCGCTCGGGCCAATGACGGCGATGAATTCGGCGAAAGATTACAAAGCGGGGGGATTATGGAATTTATGACTTCTACTTCGTTAATACAGACTGCATATGAATATATCCGGGGACAAAACGAGGGCTTGGCCGTTTCACTGAAAAAAATCTGGGCATCCTATTCAAGGAGCTGCTTTATCGCGGTTACGAACAATAACACGATGTTGAAAATTCTGGAAACCCATGCAAGCAAGCTGGTGCTCTATTCAACCATCAATTATAAAATTACGCCGCATGAACCGCACTATTCCGGGAACAAGGTCAATCAATCCGTCTATGATGCCTTGCTTGCGGAGGACTATGAGCGAATCCGGACGATTTTTGAAGAAGCGGATACGTATAACAGGGAGCGTATTCTCCGTTCGGGCAGAATCTAGCATGGAAGTTCATAAAACCTGATGACTGCTTTCCTTGATGCCGAAGGAGGGCAGTTTTTTTGTTGTAGAAGCTCCGGCAACGCGAGGAGGAATGAGCCTTCCGACTTCCCGGAGGTGAAAGGCCCTCCAACATTTGCCTTCTTGTTGTCCGGAGCGTTGTTTCCTGTCCGATTATGAGATGGTTGTGTTTTTTATCCATTTTGCATTGCGCCCCCGGGATAGGAGTTTTATGGCGTTTTCTTTCTGGAGACATTCAAACACTTTGTTAATCGTACTTTGCGACACATCGGCAAATACGGTTCGTATATCTTCTTTTGTAAAAGGGGCTTCCTGCTTCATAATATAAACTTTAATTTTATCACTTTTATTTTTTTTCATTTGATAGTCGGCATCCAGCAGTGTATAGGCTTCTAAAATAATACTCAACAGACAATGCAATATGAAGGTTATATTGTACTCTTGAAAATTCCAGTTGGCGGAAGATTTTGTGAGCGATTCAAAGTAATCGGTTTCGTATTTTTTTATTAATTTATCTAATGAAATGTATTTCACCAAGGAATGTTTACTTTTCAAGAGTAAAAAATAAAGAAGCAGGCGCGCAATTCTTTCATTTCCGTATTCAAAGGGGGAGATACAAATAAAATGGAAAATAAAATGAGCAATTAATATTAAAGGATCAATCACTCCCTCCTCTATTAACTCATTATATTCCCGGCAAAGCTGTTCCATGTATGCTGGTATTTTTGCAGACGCTACGGGTTCATGACAACAATAAATAGGTAACTTTAGGTCCAGATTATCGGGAATTACTTTTTCATTCTTTCTCCATGTTCCGCTATCCGATGAAGCATATTTGAATAGTTGAAAGTGAATTTCCAGTATAAAACTTGGGTCGATAGAACTGTATTTACATTTATTATGGATAAAGGTTAATGTATCATAGCAACACGATATTTCATTTTCTATCGTAGTTTTTGGCGCTTTGTTATATATTAATAGTTCTTTTAAGCGTTTACTGGTTATTTTCAGGTGTTTATGCATAGAAAAAAAATCCTGCGCCTGTTGAACTTTTATTGCTTTATGCAGATTTTCCAAAATGCATGGAAATTCTTTTTCGTATACTTCCAGCCATCCTTTATAATAGTTAATTCTTCCTATTAAGCTCACCGTTTCTAAATCGAGTGATAATTTTTTGAACTTTTCGTCAAAAAAATACATTGTTCTACCCTTATTTTCCATCCAATTATACAATAACTCCGTTTTTTGTACCATTTTTTTACCTCCCGACGAATTAAAGAAAAGATTTATACGTGAAATTTAAGAAGAAAAGTGTAATTTTGCGTTTTTTTGGCTTGTTTTCTGCCATTGTGTATGATAACGGTAGAAAATGCTTATAAAGAAGTTTCCAAGTAAAGTTTTTCAAATGGAAATGCCAGTGTAACTCATCATGGAGAGGAGTGTGCCTAGGCATCAAGACCATACCTCACGCATCTGAGGCGAATTTGTCATCAATCGAGTCCTGCTTCAGAACTAGAAAGGAGGAAAGGATATGGACCGCAAGAGTCCTATCATTTCTATTAAAAGCATCAATAAGTCGTACGGCGATTACCAGGTGATTAAAGATTTAAGTTTAGACATATATGAAGGAGAAGTTATCGGGTTATTAGGACCGAATGGAGCAGGAAAAACAACCCTTATATCTATATTATCGACACTGCTGCTCCCTGATGAAGGGGAAGGAGTAATTTGCGGGCGCAATTTGGTTAAAGAGCGGCAGGAAATAAAAAAAGTTGTCAGTGTTGTACCTCAGGATTTAGCTTTGTATCCTACTTTAACGGCCTATGACAATCTATCCTTCTACGCGGATTTGTATGGCTTAAAAGGGAGCAGAAAAAAGAGCCAAATCACTAAAGCGCTTCAGTTCGCGCAATTGGAAGACTGGGCAAACAAGAGAATTGATTCTTTTTCCGGCGGAATGAAAAGACGGATTAACTTGGTGATTGGTTTGTTAAATGAGCCCAAAGTGGTCTTTTTAGATGAACCGACAGTCGGGATTGATCCCCAATCGAGAAATCATATTTTTAGCTGTATTCGCCATCTTGTAGACGATCTGGGTATTACCGTCATTTATACGACTCATTATATGGAAGAAGCGGAAATGCTCTGCGACCGGGTAGCCATCTATGATAAAGGAGAAATTTTAGATCTAGATGCTCCTAAAAATCTAATAAAAAAATATGGTGAAAATGATGTGGAGTTTGTCGTGCAGGATATCTCCGGGAGCTTTATTGAGAAAGTGGAATCGATTGAAGAGGTCAAGTCTTTTACCCGGATGGATCAGAAAATCATGATCCAATGTGCAGACAGTTTTGCGGTGACACAAAAAGTAATAGGTCTTGCTCAGCAGGAAGAGGTACAAATTGATTCCTTACTTGTGAAAAACTCCAATCTGGAACATGTCTTTTTGCATCTGACCGGAAAAACACTGAGGGTTTGAGAGGAGGAGATAAGATGAAATCTTGGTACATAGCCAAGAAAGATTTATTGATCCAGCTAAAAGATATCCCTGGTCTAATCTATTTATTCATTACTCCAATTATCGTTATTGCTGTTGCGAGTTTTGCTTTATCGAATGTGTTTGACAGCAAGACAGAAAAATTCAAAATTCCGATCGTTGTCCAAGATCAGGGTGAATTAGCAGAGAAAGTCGTTACCGAATTAAAAAAGATACCGGCACTGGACATTCAAGAAACTTATAAAGCGGATGGTGCAGATAAACCTTATACAGAAGAAGAGGCAAAAAAAGAAGTTCAGACCAAAAAAGCGGCAATCATCATTCCGAAAGACTTTACGCAAAATGCCTATTCGGGCATGGAGACGAAAATTGTCATTATCGAGGACAAGGTAGACCGCATCATTCCAAGCATTGTTTTCAATGCGGTTACTCAAATCATAGCCGATTTGGAAAAAGGGATAACGCAGCAACAAACTGCTGCAGCAACGCCGGGGAATCTGAAAGTAGAGTCTAAGGAATTAACAGATGAAGGCGAACATAAGCCCACTCCATTTGAATCCAATGTTCCGGGTTATGCGGTTATGTTTGTCCTTCTGGGAACGGCATCAGCAGCGGGTGCCTTCGTAGAAGAACGGGAGAATGGGACGTTACGAAAAATTCTGACTTTACCCGTAAACTCCTTATCCATCATTTTAGGGAAGATGTTATCTTGTTTTATTACGGCTATTGTTCAATGTGCCGTGCTGTTCAGTGTAGGCCATTTTGTATTTGGCATGTGGCTCGGAAAGAGCATTCCGGCATTAGCCCTATTAATCGTTTGCACGGCATTTGCGTCTTCCAGTTTAGCTATTCTGCTGGCTTCCATCTGCAAGTCCAGATCGCAGGCTAACGGGATTTCCATTTTAATTGTGTTATCGATGTCTGCCTTGGGCGGCTCGTGGTGGCCGTTATATATCGAACCGGAATGGATGCAGAAGTTGGCGCACATTACCATTACGGCCTGGGCGATGGGAGGCTTTAACGACCTGTTGATTTATAATAAAGGATTTTCGGCTGTTCTAGGTTCAGCCGCTGTATTAATAGGCATGGGGATTTTGTTCTTATCCATATCTATCCGGAAATTTCAGGTTTCCGCCAAAAGCAGGTGAAGCAGTTGAATCCGGTAAGAGTTGAAATCAAAGTTCGGTTCGGGGAATGTGATTTTATGGGAGTCGCCCATCATTCCCACTACTTTCATTGGTTTGAGCTGGGAAGGTTTGAACTCCTGCAGAACTCAGCCATAGGAGAATATATAAAAACGAATGGATTTTATTTTCCTGTCATTGATATTGGCTGCAAATACCGAAAAGGGGCCGTATTTAACGATATTGTCATTGTTGAGACCTATTTGAGAACGAAGAGCAAAGCTTATTTGGAATTTGATCATAAGCTGTTTAGAAAAAAAGGCCGTGTCCTCTTGGCAGAAGGGTTTTCCAAGCATGTATTGACAACCGCGGACGGCCAAATGTTATACCGGCTCCCGGAAAAACTGTTGGATATGGTTTCATTACTTTGCGAGGAGGGAGTTTCATGATTGCTTTTATTTTCCCGGGTCAGGGATCGCAAACCGTTGGCATGTGTAAAGGCTATTATGATAAGTTTCCTGAGATTTTCAATCCGTTATTTGAAGAGGCAAGCAATACATTAGGATTTGATTTGAAAAAAATATGTTTATACGGCCCGATGGAACAATTAACCGAGACAAGTGTAGCACAGCCGGCTATTTTAACCGTGAGTACCGGGATATCCAGGGTTTTGGCATCCATGAATATACGCGCATCGGTGGTTGCGGGGCACAGCTTCGGACAATTCTCGGCTCTGGTAGAGGCTGGAGTATTGCAATTCAATGACGCATTGCGCATTGTTCGCAAACGCGGACAAGCTATGAGCCAAGTGAAGATCCCGGGGTCCATGCTCGGGGTTGTGACCAATACAAGCGAAAAGATCTCAGAAATTATTGATAAATCCAGACCGTATCAAATTGACGTCGGGGCTTATAATTCCCCGACGCAGGTTGTATTTTCAGGTGCCAGTGCCAATGTCGAACAATTCCAGAAAGACATCTCCCAGCTACCCGGCGTAAAAGTAAAAATGCTGGCCACCAGTCAAGCATTCCATTCCCGCTTAATGAGCGAGATGGTGTCAGAGTTCATGGAGTATGTACAATCATTTTCGATGCATCAGGCCCGTATTCCTATTATTCTTAACTGTTCGGCAGAAAAAACGGTGGATGCAGCGGCGATTTTGGAAGATACAAAGCTTCAGTGTACAGAAACCATTCTATGGGAGACAACGATAAATTCCCTCCTGGATGCCGGAAGCGAACACTTTATCGAAGTTGGTCCGGGAAATACGTTAACAAAGCTATGCTGGTTATTCCAGCGGAATATATCCGTTTCTTCGACCGAAACCCCCATGAAGCTAAAGAAATTGGCCGAATCATGGAAAAAGGAAGGTCAGGGGGAATGCACAGATGTTTAACGAAATGTTTAACGGGAATGAAGTGGCGCTCGTAATCGGAGGATCAAGGGGAATAGGGAAAGCCATTGCGAAAGATTTGGCCAGGTACGGGCTAACTGTCTATTTTACCTATCAAAGCAACCGGCATGCTGCCGAAGAAGTGGCGGCAGAAATAGGGAAAGAAGGCGGTAAGGGAATTGCTGTCCAGGCCGATCTTGCCGACCAACTGTCTATTCAGGCTTTATACCAACAGATTCACGCTCAGGAAAAAAGAATAGATATTGTGGTAAATAATGCGGGTGTGACCAACGACGGATTCGCCGCGATAATGAGCAAAGAAAAATGGAGCGGCGTGCTGGATGTAAATTTAACGGGGACATTCTTATCCTGCCGCCAGGCATTAAAAATAATGATGAGACAAAGAAGCGGGGTGATTGTAAACGTCACCTCCACAAGCGGAATAGCGGGAGCAAAAGGACAGAGCAATTATTCCGCTTCCAAAGGAGGCATGATTTCCTTAACAAAAACGTTGGCGCTGGAAGCTGCAGAATACGGTATCCGCGTCAATGCAGTCGCACCCGGATACATTAAAACGGATATGACCAAAAGCATGAATCAGCAAGTGTTGCAGAAAATGCTCAAGTTTGTTCCGCTTGGACGAATGGGGGAGCCTGAGGAAGTAGCACATTTAACAACCTTTTTATGTTCCAATTATGCAAGTTATATTACGGGAAAAGTATATACGATCGACGGCGGGCTCATTCATTCTTAATTCGAGGAAATTTAACTAAAGAGAGGTCAAGAGACATGCTTACGTATGAAAAAACAATAACCCAAGCTGAAGAGAGAAAGCAACTTACTAATAGAATTAAAGAAATTATTATAGACCGGTTAGATTTGAACATTGAACCGCATCTTATTACGGACGACCAGCCATTGTTCGGAAGAGGATTAGGAATAGATTCATTGGATGCATTAGAGCTTTTATTAGCGATCGAAGAAGAGTTTGGAATCGCTTTATATGATGAAAATATGGTCGTGCTGGGTTCTATTAATAAAATTGCGGATTTCATTGAAGAAAATAAGGAGGGGTGATGCGGGGTGAGGCCAGTGCTAACTGCAGATCAAATTCGGGATCTATTGCCCCACAGATGGCCGTTTCTTTTACTGGATAAAGTCATTGAATTGGAGCCGGGAAAACGGGGAATCGGCATTAAAAATGTGACCATTAGCGAACCTTACTTTGAAGGCCATTTTCCGAATGAGTCGATTATGCCGGGGGTTCTTATTATTGAAGCTCTAGCGCAAATGACAGCGGTTGTCTATGTAACCGGAGAATTGGAGAAAAAGGGCGGGCAAATGAATGGTGAATTGGAAGTAGACCCGAGTGCATATGTTGGGTATTTAGTATCTCTGCGCAACATGAAATTTTTAAAGCCCGTTGTACCCGGAGATCAACTGCAATTACATGTTCAAATCGGACGGTCACTAGGATTAATCTCTCAAGTGGAAGTTGAAGCTTACGTGGAAAATAAGAAAGTGGCCGCAGGAAGCATTCAAGTATCTAAAAGGGCTGAGCCGGTATGATTTCTCATGAGCCTATTGGCATTCGCGAATGTACAGAGAGTGACAGTTATCATTTGGCGCAATTTTACAATAAGTATCAGTACGGGCCTGTCCGGTACGGGTATCCGTTAACAGAGAAGGATATAAAGCAGCTGTTTCAAGAACGGAAAATCAATTTATATCTTGCGGCAGAGTATAAGGGAGACATCATTGGAACGTTATTATTCTCGAATTTGTCAAGCCAAAGAGCGGCTGAACCGGATGCAGCATGGGCCGGATACTTTTTAATTCACCCGGAGTTTCGTTCGGGAAGCATTCCGGATAAATTTTTTACTTATGCTATTCGGAAACTGATTCAGCAAGGCATCCGATACATTGATACGGAAGTGAACCCGGAAGATAAGCTGGCCATGTCTCTCTATAAACGGGTTGGACTCTATCAGACGAGCAGGTCTTACATTAATTACGACGGCTATTTAAATTTACGAAGTTATTTGCCGTATCTAATCCGTTATTTTGTGGAAGCTTTCCAACCGCCTGACCGGGAAGCCTTGGTGTCGAGGGGATGGAAGACGATCAAACCCGTACAGTCCATGCGGAATCTGAACAGTAATGCCATCGTAGAAAATGGTATTGAAACGGTCAAGTATTCCATTGACCTTGGTTCAAGAGAGGCAAACGGGTGGATTGACGTAAAAAGCCAAAAAATGACAAAGGTACAAACGAAGCATGTTTTCTTTACAAGCTACATCAAGGAAGGGAACAATCTGGCGGCAGGACAGGAAGTACATGTCCATTACGTATTTCAGCATCATTTTAAAGAAGCTGTCACAGCCGATATCTCGGCATTTTTGGGTCAACAAGCCATCTCGGAAACCACCCAATCCTTTGATCCGGATCAGCTATATGAATGGGAAGATGTAGTCCAATTAACCGATACCTTTGATGGTGAACTGGTTACAACGTTAAAAACGAAGGATTTTCAGCTGGAACTCTTTTTTGGAGTCACCATTAAAGCCTCTTTAGAAGTGTATGTGAAGGAAGCGCCCAAATTAGTAAGCGGCAAGGAAACTGTTTATCCTGTCATTGTAAAAAATAATTCCGGCGAAAGTCTGATATATAGATTACAAGTTCAATCTGATAATCCAGAAGTATTGGAAGCTGCGGTCTTGAAACCAGTTGAAGAGTTCGTTGTGGAGTCCGGTGCAAAAGTCACGCATGAACTTCAATTAAATGCCCGAAAGAACGGGGTTGCCAACCTGCTGATTTCGGCCGCGGGCCGGCAACACAACGATTCAGATACGGTGAGTATACCAGTTCCCGTCCATACATATGGGCACTGCAACTCATACGAGGACGAGCAGCATCTGATCCTGGAAAGCATGTATTTAAGCGCGAAAGTAAATAAAAAAACAGGATGCTTGTATCTGTACGATTTTAAAACAGGACAGCAGTTAGCTCAAGAAGCTTGGCCGGATCTGGATTATCCTTTTTGTAATGCCGTGAAAGAACCGAAGCTGAATGATCTTACATGGGGAAAGGATTCGGAAGACCGTATACACATCTTTCACCGGCGGACAGGCTTGAAGCGCCATATCTCCTTTTTCTCGGAAAAAACGTTGAAAATAGAAGATGATGCCGAATCAGGAGAAAGAATAAAGATTTATCCTTGGTGTATGCTCTATGCCGCTCAAATGACCGTACCTTTGAAAACGCAGGATATAAAATTTCCGATGATTTACGGGGAAAAACCGTTTTCCTTGCATGACTTTGAATATGTGGACGGGTTTGATTTACCGGCTCAAAGCGAAGAATACCGAATGAACTATACCGTATTTGAAGATCAGAATGTGACATTAGGAATGATGTGGGAGGGCGCGGTAGAACGTGTACTCTACGGGTTGCGATGGATGCCCGCACTCGTATTTACGAAAGGCCCGAATGACAAATATATCAGCAAAACTCATTATTATACGGTTGAAGAAAAGGTAGGAGAGGTCTACGCGAATATCGTGGAGAGTAAAAATGTTCTCGCTCCATTTGCCGGTCCGGACGTCGTTCGGGCGGATGAAAAAATCATCACTACGAAAGAAGAACAGCATTATATCATTCAAAATAATCGGTTTGCTATCAAAATCGGGAAGCAGCAGGGAGCAATCACCTATGTTGCTTATCAAGGGAAGGAGATTGGAAAAGCAAAACCTGCCTTGGAGGGATGCTTCTTTTTACCCGGTTTCATGATTCCCGATAATATCCCGTATTCATTCAATGATAAGGGACTGGTTTTTCAATCTATGGCCGAACACCCCCGGGTTAAAGACGTACAAACAGCTGATAAATATGTGAACGGCCATGTTCTAAAGCTGCTTTCCTGCGACATGGGAGCTTGGCAAGTTGAATATTTAGCGAGTTATCATCTTCCGGTACTGCAAGTCAACATGAAAAAAAACAAAGATGATAAACATTTTGTGTTTCACTTTTTCTGGGGGCGGCAGGGGAAATCGTCTATTAAAAAAATGTATGGTTGGCAAAATGGAAAACAACTCGTTATTTTACCAAAAAACCAAAATAGAAAAATATACGCAGACAGTAAAATGACTATCGAATTCGTTAATGGCTTATTTGTGACTATTTTCGTTACATCGGCCAATACAAAAATGGCTGTTTATGAATGGTTTAAAAAAGGAATCCAAGTTGGACTGTTTACCTGTGAAGAGGGGGAAAATCTGCAATTTCATTTTGTTGTCGGAGAAACCATGCAGGAGAGTCTCTCTTTTTCACAAATGCTACTAGAGGAACTGGAGGAATCACATGATGAATAATCAGACAGGTATCCAAACAAGGGAAAGAAGTGCGTATGAGGCCATTCGGAGCGGTATTGGCGTAATAGAGTTGTCTTCCGCCGGAAAGATTGTAGTCAAGGGCGATGAGCATGTGGAATTTCTGGATGGGCTTGTGACCAAAGATATTCAATTTATGGAAGAAGAGAAAACCGCTTATGCGCTTCTGCTGCGGGAAGATGGAACGGTGATTGATCTTGTCAATCTCTTTAAAAACGAAGACTCTATTACTATCATTACGGCATCCGATAAGAAGGAGCAAGTTCTCGCCTGGCTGCAAGAGAATCGGGAAAAGCAGGAAAATCAGGTGGAGATTGAGGATATCAGTGAAAGCCACTCCTTAATTGGATTTGAAGGACCTTATGCCTGGAAGCTTGCCCAGCAATTTTTGCACTTCGAAATCTCATCGCTTCCGTTTCAGTCGTTTGCCCCGACTACCTTCCAGGGGACAGAAATCATATTGGCAAGAACCGGGGTTACCGGAGAGTACGGGTACCAGCTTTTATTTGAAAGAGAGCTCAGAGACGCTGTTCTGGAGATGATGAATTCTTTTGAAGAAATCGCTCTTCAGGACGTAGATAAAGAGGCGCTGGAAACAGCCATGCTAGAGATTCGCCACCCTTATTTTGAATTTAAACAAGGACAAGAACTGTCTTTATTTGAAGTTTGCCTGGAGTGGTTTGTTGATTTTTACAAAGATGCTTTTATTGGAAAAGAGTTTCTGGAACAGCAATTGGAGAAAGGGATTAGCCAAAGAATCGTCGGATTCACGACGGACAGCGAAAATCCCGTATCGTTGGATGATGAAATCTATGTGGGCGAGCATGCCATCGGAAAAGTCATAGAATTCAAAGAGAGCCCGGGATTACATGCCAAGCTTGGGATCGGATTATTACGCGAGCCATTTGCGGTTTCCGGAATTCACTTCCAAATCAAAGACAAACAAAACCGGATATTTGAGGCGACAACGCAATCTTCCCCATATATTCTTTGCAAGTCGTGGGAAATGAAAACAATATAAGGGTGACAGCTATGAATACCAATAAGCAGCGCATTGTTGTAACCGGAATGGGGATTATGTGTCCGAACGGGAAAAACCTGGATGAGTTCTGGGAACGGGTAAAAACCGGAAAATCCGGCATTAAAGTCGTAAACAATATTGATATGTCCGATATGCTAACGAATTTGGGCGGAGAGATTGCTGATTTTCATCCGGAAGACTATTTTTCAAAAGAAGAGCTCAATGAGATGGACCGCTGCGGCCAATTAGGCGTTGTTGCAGCCAGGGAAGCGGTGACCCATGCGAATCTGCAGATGAAATCGCTCGATCCTTACCGGGTCGGAATTTCATTGGGAACCTCTCTGGGCGGGATGCTGAGCGGAGAAGAATTTCATGAGCAGTGGCTGAAAAAGGGCATTCAGCATGCGGATGAAGCTTTACTTTATAAATATCTCATTCATACTCCCTGCGATAATATTACGCGCGCATTAGGAATAAAAGGACCCAAGATGGTTATTTCCAATGCCTGTGCGGCGGGAACGAATTCCATCGGGTATGCATTGGACATCATTCGGAATGATAAAGCTGACGTTATGATCACGGGCGGGGTAGATCCGTTATCCAGATTATCGTTGAGCGGCTTTAACAGTTTGCAGGCGTTAGTCCCGACTCCTCCATCTCCATACAGCAAAAGCAACGGGGTAGTTATTGGAGAGGGAGCGGCGATCCTTGTTGTAGAAAAGCTAGAGCATGCTTTGGAACGCGGCGCTTCTATTTTGGCAGAAGTATTGGATTACGATTTATCTTCCGATGCGTACCACCAGACGGCACCGGACCCGGGAGGGGAAGGGGCGTTACGTTCCATGCAGGGGGCGTTAAGAAAAGCCAATGTCGAGAGTAACGCAATTTCTTATATTAATGGACACGGGACAGGTACCCCGGCTAATGATATGTCTGAACCAAAGGCGATTCTGGCCTTAACGGGCGACCATAAGGTACCGGTCTCATCTACCAAATCCATGATTGGCCATATGTTGGGAGCAGGGGGAGCGGCTGAAGCCGTGACGAGTATTTTAGCCATTCAGCATGGCTTTTTGCCCCCGACCATTAATTTTGACCTAGCAAGTCAGAAATTTGATCTTGATTTCGTTCCGAATGAAGGAAGAGACGAGCATCTGGATTACGTCTTGTCCAATTCGTTTGCTTTTGGGGGGAACAATGCCAGCATTCTATTCCGGAAATACCAGGGTGGAAACGAACGGGCCGCAGAAAAGCCGGTGAAGAAAGTGGTAATCACGGGCATCGGAGCTCTTGCAGGAAACGCCGCCAGCCTGGAGGAAGTGAAGGAATGCCTGCTTCAGGGGAAAAGCGGTATCTCTCCGATTGAAAAGTGGGAAGCGGAATCCTCCTCTTGTGTGAAGGCAGGTCAAATCCCTGAAATCAATTTCCGGAAAATGATTCATCCCAATTTATTACGTAAAATGGATGCGATCAGCCGGAATGCGGTTGTATCCGTCAAAATGGCATTAGAACATGGAAAACTGAAGATTGACCGTGATAATAGGGAGAAGATTGGCATCATTTTCGCTACGAGTACAGGCCCTATTGAAACCGTGGAAAGCTTTAACCGGATTATTATCCAAGAGGGGGTAAAATCAGCAAATGCCAAATTATTCCCAAATACAGTCATGAATGCAGCCGCCGGCCATATTTCATTAAATTTTAAAGTGAAAGGCCCTACATCAACGGTGTCGTGCGGCAATGTTTCCGGGATTAGCGCCCTGTATTACGCCTATTCTTTGATTCAGTCCAGTGATTACGACACGTTTATTGTTGTGGCTTCGGATGAAGTCAACAAACCGATCGTAGAGGGACATTCCAAAATCAACAGATTTTTAACATCGGACGAAATTCAACCGTTTGGCTCTGCTAGAAGCGGGACGATTCTCGGAGAAGGCAGTGTCGCTTTTATTATAGAAAGCGAGGAAGCGGCCTTACGAAGAAAGGCAAGTATTTTTGCAGAGCTCAAAGGGTTCGGGTTGACCTCGGATGACAGCAAAATCGGAAGCGTAAACCATACGGGGAAAGCCTGGAAAACATCTATGGAAATGGCCTTGCGCGAAGCGGGAATAGGTGCCGATGATATTGGCTATATTGGCGCGGCTGCCAATGGACATCCTTATTTTGACAGTGTGGAAGAAAGGGTCATTCACGGCCTATTCCGAGACAGGGTGCCCGTAAGTGCTTCCAAGTCCGTATTTGGAGAAACCTTTGCCAGTTCGGGACTTCTTTCCTTGATTAGCGCTTTATGTGCTTTCGACGGAAAAATTCCTCCGACCCAAAATGTAACCTGTCATAACGGAAGAATTGATTTTGTCACAGAAGAAGCCCGTGATGCCAAGATAGACCATGCTTTAATTAGTGCGTATTCTTATGGAGGCAACTATAATACCGTCGTCATTGGAAAGTACGAGCAATGAAAGTATAAAGCAAGCCTATCACGCGAGAGCAAGTTCTCTTGTTGTGTTATGGAAAACCTGCCTAACAGCGGTTTTTTAACCATAAATCAAAATTAATAGGGAGAGAGAGAAATGAAAGGTAGCGAAACTATAAAAATTGAGGCTACTGTATTACCCTGAGAGCAACTTTTGAAAAAAAAGTTTTACCTATAGTTGGCGCTGGGATTGTGCCGGGAATGCTGCCATAACAAACACCGCCCCATCGAGCAGAGGCAAACGCTGCGCTCGATGGGGCGTTTCTTCCATAATTTTCTTGACTGGGGTAAATTCTTATGGTAACTTAATTAACGATAATGATAATCATTATCATTGAAGAAGGCGGCTTTCATCCCATGCTTCATGCACATCTTATATTAGCAAAAGGAGGTTCCTCGTGGTTTCAAAAAAAGAGCTGCCGACAGACAGAAGCTTGCGGACGCCTGACCGGGGCCGGAAAACCGACTTGAATGAGATCAAAGAATTTATGGATCGGCATTATGATGAATCTCTGTCGATCGGGCAACTGGCTCGGATGGCCAATATCAGCCCCAAATACTTTGTCGATCTCTTCAAGAAAACCTATGGCCTCAGCGCTATGGATTACTTGACGGCCGTGCGCATGAACCACGCGAAGCGATATTTGGCTGAAACTGGAGAGCGTCTGCGGGATATTGCCTTGAAGGTAGGGTATAAGGACGAATTCTACTTTAGCCGCAAATTCAAGAAAGAAGTCGGCGTGTCTCCGTCCGACTTCGCGAAGAACGCGAGGCGGCATATCGCCGCCTGCTCCTCTGCGTTGATCGGGCAATTGCTTGCGCTGGATGTCATGCCGGTGGCGGCGCCGCTCGATCCGAAGTGGACGCCTCATTACTATCACGCCTTGCGAACGAAGATTCGATTCCATCTGATGCTTGCCGCTCCTTATGCCTATCGCCCGTTCGAAGTGAATCTGAACCAGCTGATGCAGGCTCGTCCCGATGCGATTATTGGCACTGATCATCTCACTTCCCTGGAGAAGACGAAAGTGAAGGAGATCGCTCCCTCTCTCATTCTGTCGGCGCAAGACGGTTGGCGAGATCAACTGCGGAAGATTGGCCGTTTTTTAAATAGAGAGGACAAGGCGGCGCAATGGATAGGCCGGTATGAGCAGAGGGTTCAGTCCGCCCGGAAGCAGATTGGCGAAGTGTTGGGACAGGACAAGATACTCGCTCTGCGCATCTATAGGGACCGAATCCATATATACGGGAACCGCGGACTGGAGGAGGTGCTCTATCACGACCTCAAGCTGGAATCCGCGTGCCGGCGCGGCGCGTCCAGCGGTCCGCCGTTGACATTGGAGCAATTGGCGGAGCTTGCCCCCGACCGAATTCTGGTCCTGGTATGTCCCGAAGCGTCGTCCCGCGCCTTCTGGCTGGCGCTGCAGCATTCGCCCGAATGGCGGAAGCTGAGAGCGGTAAAGAACCGGTATGTCTACCCCATTGCCTCCGATCCGTGGTGCGAATATTCGGCCGTCGCCATCACGCGGATGCTGGATGAAGCCTTGCTGCTGTTTACCGGAAATTGTCCAAATGGTTTTCTGGATAATGGCTATGGTGAATCCTTCGCCACCTGATCTATACTCAGTTCGAATGAGAATCATTATCACTTAGGGGGAGATTTACCGTGTCAAAATCTCTAATTCATGCCAAGTCCGGCTTCATGGCCCGTATGTCGGGATTACTGTGCTGCGTGCTTCTGGGAAGCGTCCTGACGGCCTGCTCGATGGCGGAGAGCGAAGCCGCGCCGACCGGCCAACCAAGCTCCGCAACCGCCTCGGAAGTGTCTGCCGCAGCGGACGACGGCCGCGCGAAGCCTTCCGGGGAGCGGACGGTAACGGACGAGCTTGGACATGAAATCACCATTCCTGCCGAGCCGAAGAACATTTTCGCTCCCAACATGGAAGACTCCTTGCTCAAGCTGGGCGTCAAGCCGGTGGCGCAATGGTCCAACGGAAACCTGGGACATGATTACCTGCAAGAGGAATTGAAAGATGTGCCGAAGCTTGATTTCTCGGCCGGGCTGCCATCGCCGGAGACGTTAATGTCTTACAATCCGGATCTGATTATTTTGCATACGGAAACCTATGCCCAGAACGGGAACTACGAAGCCTACTCCAAGATTGCGCCAACCTATGTATTCAAAAATGCTTCCGGAAATATTGAGAAATCCCTCGCTGCCATAGGAGACCTGCTCGGCAAAACCGAGGAGGCCAATCAGGCGCTGCAGGCTTATCAGCAAAAAGTGAAGGAAGCCCAGGAAAAGCTGAAGGAAGCGGTCGGAGAGAAAAAGGTGGCGATTATCCGCTTTGCCCGCAAAGGCGTCAGCCTGATGGGCGGGCAGTACTTGTGCGGTTATGTCGTGCACCGCGATCTGGGGCTTGGCATATCCGATCTCGTAGGGAATGAGAATAGCGCCAACATATCCATGGAGATTCTTCCGGAATTGGACGCGGACTATATTTTTGTCATCAATGCCTATAACCAAGGGACGGAGCGCATGAAAGAAATGATGGAAAGCCCGATCTGGAAGAGCATTCCTGCCGTCAAGCAGGGCCATGTGTACGAAGTCAGCAATAAATACTGGCTTGGCAGCGGGCTTATCGCTTACGAGAAAATTGTTGACGACACGGTTCGGCTGCTGACGCAATGAGCGGGGGGATGACATGAAACGGAACATGATTGCGCTTGAACATCTTTCGCGCCGCCAGGTCGGCATTCCCCGCGCGGAGCAATGGACGCTGCGTTCGCGGGCCGAGAACCGCACCTACCGGATTATCGTGGCGCAGCCGGAGGGGGAGCCCCCTCCTTCGGGATATCCGGTCATCTATTTGCTGGACGGCAACTCGGTATTCGGAACGATGGCCGAGGCGGTGCGCTTGCAGAGCCGCCGTCCCGACAAGACGGGAGTGACTCCGGCGATCATTGTAGGAATTGGCTATGAGACAGAGGCCTCCTATGCGCCGGATCGCTTTTACGATTACACGCCGGTTCCGAATACGGAGTACAGGTGCAGATCCGATGGAGCAGAGCTGCCTGAACAAGGCGGGGCAGCGGCGTTCCTCCAATTCATCGAGGAAGAGCTGAAGCCGCAGATCGCGAGCGAGTTCCGGATTGACCGGAATCGGCAGACGATTTTCGGGCACTCTCTCGGCGGTCTGTTCGTGCTGTATGCGCTGTTTACGAAGCCGGACGCGTTCCGGCACTATATTGCAGGCAGTCCGTCCATCCATTGGAGCAAGGAATATTTACTTGAACAGGAGCGGACATTCACGGCCCGTGTGCGGGAGGAGCCCGTCAACGTCCGGCTGCTGCTCGGAGTCGGGGAGCAGGAGAAAAGCCATGTCGCGCGCAATTGCGACAGCGCCAGGGAGCTTGCGGAACGTCTGTCTTCTCTTTCCGATTCGGGAGTGAGCGCCGTATACAAAGAATTTGAAGATGAAGGGCATGTCTCGGTGCTGCCGATTCTGATCAGCCGGGCATTGCGGTTTGCCCTGCATCCGGAGCAACAATGAGGGGTTGAGTAAGGTGGAACATGCAGGAATCAAGGGAAAAGTCGCATTGGTTACCGGCGCTGCCCAAGGCATCGGGGAAGCGGTGGCCAGAGGGCTGGCCGGACTCGGAGCCATCGTTGCGGCCGTCGATCGGAATGCCGCGGGCGTCGGGAAGCTCGCCGCCGAGCTAAGCGGCGCGGGGAATCTCCGTGCCGCCGGATACCCGGCAGACGTGGGTGACCGGGCGGCCGTGGAAGAAACGGTGGAGCGAATCGAACAGGAGCTGGGTCCGATTGAGATTGCCGTCAATGTGGCGGGGCTGCTGCGGCCAGGGCCCATCGAGTCGCTTAGCGATGAGGATTGGCAGGAGACTTTCAGGGTCAATGTCAACGGCGTATTTTATGTGTCCCGCACCGTCGTCAGACGGATGGCGCTCCGCGGTTCCGGCTCCATCGTGACCGTGGGGTCGAACGCGGCCGGAGTGCCGCGGATGCATATGTCCGCCTATGCGGCTTCGAAGGCGGCCGCAGCCATGTTCACCAAATGTCTCGGACTGGAGTACGCCTCGAACCGTATCCGCTGCAACATCGTTGCGCCCGGATCTACGGACACGGACATGCAGCGGGTTCTATGGAACGGCGAGGACGGATCCGCTGCAGTCATTGCCGGCTCGCCGGAGGCGTTCCGCTTGGGAATTCCGCTTCGCAAGCTGGCCATGCCCTCCGATATTGCCGATGCGGTGATCTTCCTCGTATCCGACCGGGCGCGGCATATTACGATGCATGAATTATGCGTCGATGGCGGTGCGACCTTGGGGTGCTGAGATAGATGGAAGGAGAAGGTTGAAATGCTGAAATATGAAGATGCGGCTCTTGCGGCGTCTGCCGCGGATCTGCTGGAACAATACCGGACGGGAACGTCCTTCTTTTTTTCTTCGCCGGAACGGACCCTGCTCGCACAGGGAGAATGGGCTCGGGTGCCGGATCAGGAGGGGCTGGACGGCTGCCATTGCCTGCCCGAGCGCGCGGCGGCGCTTCTGGCCGTGGCCAGACAGGCCGGGCATGCCATGCCGCTTGTCGCGGGCGCGATTCCATTCGCTCCTGCGAAGCCCGCGCAGCTTATCGTGCCGAACGATGTGCAATGGGCAGGACCATTGCGCCGCAATGCCAGCATGCCGGGGCAACGGCCCGTGGCCTCCGCATGGGAGGTACAGCCGATTCCGGAGCCGGAAAGGTTTATGGATGGCGTGAATGAAGCGCTGGCCCGCCTTGGCGAAGGAGCGCTTCAGAAGGTGGTGCTGTCCAGAACATTGCTCATGACGGCGCCGGAAGCTGTCGATGTCCATCAACTCCTGCGCAATTTGGCTTCCCATAATGCCCATGGCTATACGTTTGCGGTCGATTTGGCGGCGGGAGATGACGGAGCGGCGGAAGCGCGCACGGGCCCCCGCACGCTGATCGGGGCCAGCCCGGAGCTGCTTGTCACGAAGACGGGGTTGCGGGTTACGGCCAATCCGCTGGCAGGCTCCGCGGCCCGCAGCGATGATCCGAACGAGGACAAGCGCAGGGCGGCCGCGCTGCTGGCCTCCGGCAAGGACCGACATGAGCATGAAGTCGTGATTGATGCGGTCACCGCCGCCTTGCGTCCCTACTGCCGGGCATTGCATGTTCCTGCCGGGCCGTCGCTCATCCGGACGAAGACCATGTGGCATCTCTCCACCAACATAACCGGGGAGCTTGCCGATCCTGCGGTCTCCTCGCTGGAATTGGCCATGGCGCTTCATCCGACGCCCGCCATATGCGGAACGCCCACCGATCTGGCCCGCGTCGCGATTAGCGAGATCGAGCCCTTCGATCGGGGGTATTATACGGGCGCGGTCGGTTGGTGCGACGTGAATGGAGACGGGGAGTGGGCCGTCACGATCCGGTGCGCGGAGGCGGAAGGACGGACGCTGCGCCTGTTCGCCGGAGCGGGAATCGTCGCGGGCTCGAACGCGGCTTCGGAGCTTGCGGAGACATCGGCCAAGTTCCGCACGCTGCTGCTTGCCATGGGACTGGATCAAGAACAACTGTCGACGGTGAAGTCCAGCGGTATGATGTCAAGTCCCTGATTGATGAGAATTGGAAAATTTCCTTGGCGTGCAGCAGGATCAATCCCAAAAAAGGCATCACCAAACTAGACCCAGTCGAAAATTAAGTAAAATACCATAATTTAACTGGGAATTAGAGAAGAAAATTCATGAGCCAAGGCATTATTGCTCTGTCGGCTTCACCTTCCTTCTGGGCGTATAGAGTTGGTCGTTGCGTAGCAGCACATCGACCAGACGCACAAGTTTTCTTGCCGTTAAGACGAGGGCACGTTTGTGTTGATGCTTAGGGACTTCATTGAATTTCTTCCGGTAGTACTCCCCGAATTCCGGGTCGCGGTTTTTTACCGAGTTGGCAGCTTCAACAAGGTAGTAGCGAAGGAATCGGTTGCCGGAACGAATGCGCTTTGTATCTTCCGCCTCGAAGGAGCCGGATTGGTGCTTGCGCCACGTCAGACCCGCATACTTGGCCAAGGCGGCTTGATCCGTGAAGCGGTCGATGTCGCCGATCTCGGCCAGGATGCCTGCGGCATAGACCCGATCAATGCCCGGAATGGAACGGAGGCACTGGCTGCTGGAAATGCCGTCTAAAATGCGCTCAATCGCCTTGTCGAGCTCTTTAAGCTGACTCTGGATGCTCCGGATCGACTGAATTGAGGTGCCCAGCACCAAATCAATGGAATCCTCGACAACCTTCGAGAGACGGTACGAGGCCCGAGCCGCCTTTTGAATACAGCGGGCGACGTGTTCGGGATCGGGGAAACGATTTCTCCCCTTGTCCTTGAGATAGTCAGCCAAACGGGCGACATCCATATTCGCCATCTCATCCAGACTATACTTTTCCGAGAGCATTTCCATGATGGCATGGCCGAACACGGAACTGTCCACCTCCGCGCGAAAAGCATTGCACTTGTAGAACAGATTTTGCAAAAAGTATTGCTTCTCGCGGGTAAGGTTGTGTACGAGATGGAATCGCATGCGAGTGAGCCGCTGCAAGGCGATGTACTGTTCCTGCATCACGATAGTCGTCGTGAGTCTGCCAAAACGCAGGCGGTCTGCAATGATCCAGGCATCGATGCGATCGGTTTTGTCCAGGTCGGCATAAGCGTCTTTGAATTTGTTAATCAGCTTCGGATTAATGGTGAACACCTTGGCATTCAATTGTTGAAGGGCCTCATCTTCATGCAAGTACATGGCTGGATGCCAGCTGTAGACGGATGTGGCTTCAAGCCCGATATGAACCTCAGAGCAGGCTGTCTTGACCGCAGCAGAAATGATGCGATCCCGCAAGTAAGAGGCGCCGTGCAGATTGTTGGTGGTCTTGAAGGTCTCCAGGGTGTCGCCATCCGATTTCATCAAACAGGCTTCCAGTTCTTCGGAACTGACGTCAATACCGACAAAAAGCTTCAAGAGAATTCCTCCTTTCTATAAGGGATTCAGGGAACGGACTCTCCGGACTGTCTCCGGCGCACTCGCCGATCAATCACCCTCGCATATGAGAACACGCTTCGGTTCATGAGCTGCCCCGACGCTGCTACAGTCGGGCATGAGTTGCCGAAGGGAACAGCCAGCGGGTAAGAAGTGCAAGCGAGTACCGGAGAAACAGACTTAAAAAGTAGATTGGACTACAGGAGGGAGACGAATTTCCCCGAATGGAACCCTAAGTTCCATTGTCCAGAGACATTCCGGAAAGTCCAGTCCCCATATTAATTTTCAATGTGCAAGCTGGAAATTTTGAAGGCATTCTATGTTCCTATAAAGGACTGGAAAAAGACTCAAAACTGCCTTCAGGAAATACTATACGAGGAGGGATGAGCATGCTGCTGCCAGGATGTTCTGCATGGCCGGAAGAATGGGCCGAACGGTACCGCCAGCTGGGATGCTGGCGCGGAGAGACGTTCGGCCGGATGCTGCGGCAGCGCGCCTCGGCTCACGGGGATCGCGTTGCGATCGTCAGCGGCGATCGGCGGATAAGCTATGCGGAGCTTGACGCCAGCGCGGACCGGCTCGCTGCCGGATTCCGCAACATGGGGATACGGCCGCGGGATCGGGTTATCGTTCAGTTGCCGAATATTCCGCAATTTTTTGAAGTTATTTTTGCGCTGTTCCGGTTGGGCGCGCTGCCCGTCTTTTCCTTGCCGGCCCATCGCAAGAGCGAGATCGTCTATTTGTGCGAATTCACGGAAGCGGCGGCTTATATTATCCCTGATATCGACATGGGATTTGATTACCGCGAGCTTGCCGACCAGGTGCGGGAGGCGGTTACAGGCTTGCGCCACGTGATTGTGGCCGGGGATGCGGGAAAGTACGCGGCGCTGGACGATCTGTATGCCGAGCCTGCGGACGACATCGAGGGACCGCGGCCCGGGGATGTTGCCTTTTTCCAGCTTTCCGGCGGGACGACCGGGCTTCCTAAGCTGATTCCCCGCACGCATGATGATTACATCTACAGTCTGCGGGTGAGCGCCGAGATCTGCGCTTTGGATGAGAACAGCGTCTATTTGGCGGTGCTTCCCGTCGCCCACAATTATCCGCTCAGCTCGCCGGGAACGCTGGGAACGCTCTATGCCGGCGGCAAGGTCGTGCTGGCGCCTGGAGCGAGTCCCGACATCGCCTTCCCCCTTATCGCGCAGGAAGGCGTCACGATTACGGCCGTCGTGCCGCCGCTGGCCTTGATCTGGCTCGATGCGGCGGGCTCCCGCCGTGATGACCTGTCTACTCTTCAGGTGCTGCAGGTAGGCGGAGCCAAGTTCAGCGCGGAGGCGGCCAAGCGGGTACGCGACGCGATGGGCTGCACGCTGCAGCAGGTCTATGGAATGGCGGAAGGGCTGGTGAATTATACGAGGCTGGATGATCCGGAAGATATCGTCGTGAACACGCAAGGACGGCCGATGTCGCCATATGATGAAATCCGGCTGGTCGATGACGATGACCGCGAAGTCGGGCCGGGCGGCACGGGGCATCTGCTGACGCGCGGACCTTATACCATCCGCGGCTATTACAAGGCCGAGAAGCATAACGCCAGGGCGTTCACGACCGACGGATTTTACCGTACGGGCGACCTGGCCCGATTGACCCCATCCGGCTATCTGGTCATTGAAGGCCGCGCCAAGGACCAAATTAATCGCGGCGGAGACAAGGTGGCGGCAGAAGAGGTAGAGAATCATCTTTTGGCCCATCCCGGCGTGCATGATGCGGCGGTGGTGGCGATGCCGGACGAGTTCCTCGGGGAGCGCACATGCGCCTTCGTTATTCCTTATCCGTCCTCGCCGCTGACGGCTGCTGAACTGAAAGCCTTCCTCCGGGAGCGAGGGTTAGCGGCATACAAAATCCCCGATCGCGTGGAGTTCACGGATTCGTTCCCCAAGACGGGGGTTGGCAAGGTCAGCAAAAAGGTGCTGCGCGAGTTCATTGCCAATAAGCAGAACACGCTCGCCAATCTGTCAAAATAATGATGAAAAGAGGAGATGTTATGGCTCTTCCTTCTATATTGCCTTATCCGATGCCTGCGGAACCGGACCTGCCGGCGAACAAGGCGGCCTGGACGCCCGATCCGAAGCGGGCCGTTCTTCTGATTCATGATATGCAGCAATACTTCGTCGACGCTTTCAACGCGGATGAATCGCCTGTTCCGGAATTGTTGGCGAACATCCGGAAGCTTCGCACGCAATGCGCCGCTCTCGGCATTCCTGTCGTGTATTCGGCGCAGCCCGGCGGACAGAGTCCCGAGCGGCGCGGATTGCTGAGCGATTTCTGGGGGCCGGGCATGAACGACGGGCCTTATCAGAAAAAAATTGTGGAAACGCTGGCTCCCGGCGAGCATGATATCGTAGTGACGAAATGGCGCTACAGCGCGTTTCAAAAGACAGAGCTGCTCGATATCTTGCGCCAGCGCGGCCGGGATCAATTGATTGTGTGCGGCATTTATGCGCATATCGGATGCCTTATGACCGCATGCGAAGCATTTATGCAGGATGTGCAGCCTTTCTTCGTCGCCGACGCCGTCGCGGATTTCTCGGCGGACAAGCATCGGATGGCTCTCGCTTACGCGGCCGAACGCTGCGCGGTCCCGATAACGACCCGGCGTCTCCTCGAGGAACTGGCTCGCCTGGGGGATTCGGCGTACGAATCGGACTCCGCACCGGGGTCTGAACCGAGCCTTAATAGGCCCTCTGAAGGCGGACCCCGGCCATTGACGCGGCAAGCGGTGCGCGTTGAAGTGGCCGGACTGCTGCAGGAGCATCCGTCCAGAATTGCGGATGATGACAACCTGATTCATATCTGGGGACTGGACTCGATCCGGATTATGAGCCTGATCGAACGGTGGCGCCGCGGCGGAGCCGAGGTAAGCTTCGCGGAGCTGGCCGAACGGCCCACATTGGCCGACTGGTGGCAGCTTCTCTCTTCCCGGATGAGCCGCTCTTTGCCGAACCGCGATTATTTTACCGTATAAAAGGAGGCGATGCTCATGCATGATCTTGATGATGGCCGCTGGCCTTTATCGGGAGCCCAGTCGGGCATCTGGTTCGCGCAGCAGCTTGATCCGGACAACCCGATTTTCAATACCGGAGAATACGTCGATATCCGCGGACCTGTCGACCCGGATCGCTTCGAGACTGCGGTGCGCCAGGCCGTGATGGAGGCGGAAGCGCTGCACGCGCGCTTCGGCGAGAATCAGGACGGTCCTTGGCAATCGATCGTCCCGTCATCCGATTGGACGATGCACAGAATCGATGTCAGAGGCGAGGAGGATCCGCATGCGGCGGCGGAAGCCTGGATGAAGCAGGATTTGGCTCAGCCTGCCGACCTGCGCCGCGGTCCGCTGTTTACCGAAGCGTTATTCAAGCTGGCGCCCGACCGATTCTATTGGTACCAACGCATTCATCATATTGTCATCGATGGTTACGGCTTCTCGCTGTTGACGCGAAGGGCGGCGCAAATTTATACGGCGCTCGTTCATGATATGCCGATCAGCGAAGGGGGATTCGGTTCATGGCGGTCGGTCCTGGAGGAAGATGCGGCTTACCGCGCATCGGATCGGCTGGAGCGGGATCGGCAATTTTGGCTGGCCCGCTTCGCCGATCATCCGGAAGCGGCCAGTCTGGGCGATCGGGCTCAGCGCACGTCGCGAAGCTTCCTGCGCGAGTCCGCGGAGCTGCCGCCAAGCGTCATGGACGCTTGGCAGGCGGCCGCGAGCGGAATGGGTGCAAGCTGGACCGACGCCGTGATGGCCGCCGCCGCGGTCTACGTGCATCGGCTCACCGGCACGGACGACGTCATCCTCGGCGTGCCGATGATGTGCCGTCTCGGCTCCGCGGCGCTGCGCGTTCCCGGCATGGTAATGAACCTGCTGCCGCTGCGCATCGCTGTTCGGCCGGACAGGAGCGTGAGCGAGCTTGTGCGCCAGATCTCCGAGAATATGCGCGAGATCAGAAGGCATCAGGACTACCGGCATCAGGATCTGCGGCGCGATCTGAAATTAGTGGGAGATAACCGGCGGCTGTTCGGACCTCTCATCAATATTATGCCGTTTATCGAGGAGCTGAACTTTGCCGGATGCCGCGGCAGCATACGCAATCTGGCGGCCGGGCCTGTCGATGATCTGACGATTCATGTCTCCTGCGGCTCCGGCGGAAGCGGGCCGCGCATCGACTTCGATGCCAACCCCGCGATTTACGATGCAGGCGAGCTGAGCGCGCATCTGCGCCGCTTCCTGCATGTGCTGGACAAGCTGGCTGCATCCGATCCCGGCCAACCGATCGGCCGCCTGGAGCTGCTGCTGCACGAAGAACGCCTTCAGGTGGTGGACGAATGGAATGACACCGCCCACGCGCTGGCGCAATGGAGCGTGCCGGCGCTGTTCGAGGAGCAGGCGGCGAGCACGCCCGATGCAGTGGCGGCGGTCTTCGAAGATACGGCGCTCCGTTATGCGGACTTGAACGCGCGCGCCAACCGGCTGGCGCATCTGCTCATTGCGCATGGCGCCGGCCCGGAGCGGATCGTGGCTCTGGCGCTCCCGCGTTCGTTGGAGATGGTGATCGCCATCCTGGCGGTGCATAAGGCGGGAGCGGCTTATTTGCCGATCGATCCGGAGTATCCGTCCGCCCGGATTGCCTATATGCTGAATGATGCCGCTCCGATGTGCCTGATCACGCTCCGGGAGGCGGACTCCAGGCTGCCCGGCTCCGGCGCGCTTCCGAAGATCTTGCTTGATGAGCCTGCGACCATGAAGCGCCTGGATCGGCAAGCCGAGCGCAATCCGAGCGACGCCGACCGGTTATGCCGTTTGTCGCCGCTCCACCCGTCTTATGTCATTTACACCTCCGGATCGACGGGCAGGCCGAAGGGCGTCTTGCTTACCTTTGAAGGGCTGGCCAACCTGCTGCTGTGCATGCGTGAGCGGTTCGCGCTGGATGGCCGGGATCGGCTGCTGTCTGTGACGACGATCTCCTTCGATATTTCCGTCATGGAGGTGCTGCTGCCGCTCACGACGGGAGCAAGCATCGATATCGCCCCGAAGGAGACGATCCTGGACCCGCAAGCGCTGGCCCGGAAAATCAAAGACACCGGGGCGACCATTATGCAGGCGACCCCGACGCTATGGCAGGCGCTTGCCGCCAGCCATCCCGGCAGCCTCGGCGGGCTGACGGTGATCACCGGGGGCGAGGCCCTGCCGATCGGGCTCAAGCTCGCCCTGCAGGATCTGGATTGCGAGGTGAACAACCAATACGGCCCGACGGAGACGACCATTTATTCGACGGCAGCCTTGCTCGGACGGGAGCGCACGGGGAAGCCGTCTATTGGGGGGCCGATTTGGAATACGAGGCTATATGTGCTCGATGCGGCGCTGCAGCCGGTTCCTCCGGGGGTGGCAGGGGACCTGTACATTGCGGGCGCCGGGCTGGCGCGCGGCTATCTGGGGCGGCCGGATCTGACGGCGGAGCGGTTCGTGGCGGATCCGTTCGGGCCTCCGGGCACCCGGATGTATCGCACGGGCGATCTCGCACGATGGCTGGCTGACGGCTCCATCGATTACTTGGGGCGTGCCGATCACCAGATTAAGCTGCGCGGCTTCCGCATCGAGACGGGCGAGATCGAGGATCTGCTCGCCCGGCATGCCGACGTCGCGCAAGCCGCGGTGATCGTCCGGGAGGATCGGCCGGGGGAGCGGCGATTGGTCGCTTATGTCGTTCCGGCTTTGCCTTCCGGTATCGATCCGGACGCGCTGCGCCGTTATGCTGCCGGCCAACTGCCTGACTATATGGTTCCCGCGGCCATCGTCACGCTGGATGCCATGCCTTTGACGCCGAACAAGAAGATTGACCGCAAGGCGCTGCCTGTGCCCGATTCCGGACAAGCGGCCGCAGGGCGCGGACCCCGCACCCCGCAGGAGGAGATGCTTTGCGCCTTGTTTGCCGAAGCGCTCGGACTGCCCCGCGTGGGCATCGATGATGACTTTTTCGCGCTGGGCGGCCATTCCCTGCTTGCCGGACGAGTCATCCTCCGCATACGCGAGTCGTTGGGCGTCGAACTGAGTATTGGCAGTCTCTTCGAAGAGCCTACGGTGGCGGGGCTTGTCCGGCGGCTGGATGATTCGCGAGACACCAGACCGGCTATCCGGCCGGCCCGGCGGGCGGACGATATTCCGTTGTCCTTCGCCCAACGGCGCTTATGGTTCCTGTATCGACTGGAAGGACCGGCCCCGACTTATAATATCCCGCTGGTCGCCCGCCTGTCCGGCGAGCTGGATATCCGGGCGCTGGAGGACGCCCTCGGCGACGTGGCGGCCCGGCATGAGACGCTGCGCACCGTATTCCCTGATGACGCGTCCGGCGCCTCGCGCCAGCTAATTCTGGACGCCGGCGAGGCGCGCCCAAGGGTGATCTTGACGAAGACCAGCGAGGCGGAGCTGCCTGAACGGCTCCAGGAAGCCGTACGCTACCGCTTCCGGCTATCGGACGAGCCTTCGCTTCGGGCGGAATTGTTCGAGCTTGGGCCGAATGAATATGTGCTGCTGCTGCTCCTGCATCATATCGCCGGGGACGGATGGTCGCTGTCTCCGTTGACGCGCGATCTGTCCGCCGCCTATGCGGCACGCTGCCGGGGCGAGCATCCGGCATGGCCGCCGCTGCCGGTTCAATATGCCGATTACGCGATCTGGCAGGAGCATTTGCTGGGAAGCGGCGGCGATCCCGGCAGCCTGATGGCCCGCCAGCTTGAATTCTGGACGCGGACGCTAGCCGGCTTGCCGGAGCAGTTGGAGCTGCCGGCCGATTATCCGCGTCCGGCTGCGGCCAGCCATCAAGGCGGCACCGTCCATTTCCATATCAACCAGGAGATCCACGGCCAGCTATTGGATCTGGCCCGCGCCGGCAAGGCGAGCCTGTTCATGGTGCTGCAGGCCGCGCTGGCCCTTCTTCTGACGCGGCTCGGGGCGGGCACCGATATTCCGATCGGCAGCCCGATAACCGGGCGGAACGACGATGCGGTTGACGGTCTTGTCGGCTTGTTCATCAACACGCTGGTGCTTCGCACCGATACGTCCGGGGACCCCAGCTTCCGCGAGCTGCTTGCCCGGGTGCGCCAGGTGAATCTGGACGCGTATGCGCATCAGGATTTGCCGTTCGAGCGTCTCGTCGAAGCGGTGAACCCCGTTCGCTCCCGTTCCCGGCATCCGCTCTTTCAGATTATGCTGGTGCTGCAAAATACGCCGGCTCCCGAGCTCGATTTGCCGGGTGTAGAGGCCAGCGTTCAATTGGAAAGCACGGGCGCGGCGAAGTTCGACCTGACCGTGGAGCTGCAGGAACGCCGCGATGCGAAGGGCGGACCGGACGGCTTGGACGGAATCGTCGAATACAGCGCGGATTTGTTCAAGCCTGGCACGGCCGATGCGCTGGCGGCCCGCTATGTGCGCGTGCTGGAGTCGGCTGCTGCCGCACCGGACAAGCCGATGGGCCAGCTTGATATTTTGATGCCGGAAGAGCGGCGCCGCATCTTGACGGAATGGAGCGCTTCGGAAGCCGCAGGACAGCCGCTGGTCACCATTCCGGAGCTATTCGAGGCACAGGCCAGCCGTTCGCCGGAGGCGGCAGCTGTCATTCATGAAGGCAGCGCATTGAGCTATGAGGAGTTGAACCTGCGGGCGAACCGGCTCGCGCATCTGCTCCTGGCGGAGGGGGTGGGTCCCGAGCAGCTTGTGGCATTGGCCTTGCCTCGTTCTCTCGAGATGGTTGTCGGCGTATTGGCCGTGCTCAAGGCGGGCGCCGCCTACCTGCCGCTCGACCCGGATTATCCCGCCGAGCGGATCGCTTATATGCTGAAGGACGGGGCGCCGGTCTGCATGGTGACGATCGCTCAAGTGTCTTCCAGGCTGCCGGATACCGGAGGCCTTCCGCGGATCGTGCTGGATGAGGCCGCTGTCCGGGAACGGCTGCGGCAGCAATCCGCTGCCAATCCAAGCGCGCGGGAACGCAGCAGGCCGCTGTCTCCGCTCAGTCCGGCCTATATCATCTATACGTCAGGATCTACGGGCAAGCCCAAAGGGGTCGTTATCCCCCACCAAAATGTCGTGCGCTTGTTCGCGTCCACCCGGCACTGGTTCCGCTTCGGTGCGGAGGATGTATGGACCTTGTTCCATTCGTACGCGTTCGATTTTTCGGTGTGGGAAATCTGGGGAGCGCTCCTGCATGGAGGGCGTCTCGTCGTGGTGCCTCATGCGGTAAGCCGATCGCCGGGCGAGTTCCTGCGCTTGCTCGCGCAAGAGGGCGTGACCGTCCTGAATCAGACGCCGTCCGCCTTCTATCAATTGATGCAGGCCGATCGGGAACAACCCGAGCTGGGGCAGACGCTTTCGCTGCGGTATGTCATATTCGGAGGCGAAGCATTGGAGCCGGGCCGGCTGGAGGACTGGTACCGCCGCCATCCGGATCATGCTCCGAGATTGATTAACATGTACGGCATTACGGAGACGACCGTGCATGTCAGCTACAAGGAGCTGGATCGGGATAGTGCCGCCTCGGGAGCCAACAGCGTAATCGGCGGGCCGATTCCGGATCTGCGAGTGTATGTGCTCGACGAGGCGCTGCAGCCGGCTCCGCCCGGAACGGCGGGGGAAATGTATGTGGCCGGCGCCGGTCTGGCCCGCGGCTACTGGGGCCGGCCGGGCTTGACGGCAGAGCGGTTCGTCGCCGATCCGTTCGGCCCGCCGGGCAGCAGAATGTACCGCACCGGGGACGTGGCGAAATGGCTCGCTGACGGCACGCTGGATTATGTGGGCCGCGCCGATCATCAGGTGAAGATTCGGGGCTTCCGCATCGAACCGGGCGAGATCCAAGCCGCGCTTGCCCGTCATCCCGAGGTCGCCCAGGCGGCCGTCGTGGTGCGCGAGGATCGGCCGGGAGACAAGCGGCTGGCCGCTTATGTGGTGTTCGCCTCTGGCGCAAGCCTGGAGCCGTCCGAATTGCGCCGCTATGCAGCTTCCATACTGCCCGATTACATGGTTCCGTCCGCGATTATCGGCATCGACGCGCTGCCGCTCACCCCGAACGGCAAGCTGGATCGCCAGGCGCTGCCAGCGCCTGAGCTTTCCCTGGAGCTGGACGGCCGCAATCCGAGAACGCCGCAGGAGGAGGTGCTGTGCGATCTGTTCGCCGAAGTGCTCGGGGTGCGGCGCGTCGGGATCGACGACAGCTTCTTCGAGCTGGGCGGCCATTCGCTGCTGGCGGTTCGCCTCATTAGCCGCATCCGCGAGGCGCTGGGCCGGGAGGTTGGCATTGGCAGCCTCTTCGAAGCGCCGACGGTGGCCGGGCTTGCGGAGCGGCTCGATATGGACGGGGGGGACAGCGCCCTGCAAGTGCTGCTGCCGCTCCGAACCCATGGCGCGCAGCTGCCGCTGTTCTGCGTGCATCCTGCGGGCGGGCTGAGCTGGTGCTACGCCGGCCTGATGAAGCATCTCGGCATGGACTATCCGATCTACGGCCTGCAGGCACGCGGCATCGCGCAAGCGGAAGAGCTGCCGAAGACGCTGGAGGAGATGACGGCAGATTATATGGCCGCCATTCGCTCGATTCAGCCACACGGTCCTTATCGCCTTCTGGGCTGGTCCCTTGGGGGAAATGTGGCGCATGCGATGGCGGTGCAGCTCCAGGAAGAGGGGGAAGAGGTCTCGTTTTTGGCTATGCTTGACGCCTATCCGAGCCATTACCTCCCGATTCGGGGAGAACCGGATGAAGAGGAGGCGTTGACCGCGCTGCTTGCCTTGGGCGGCTACGATAAAGACAGCATTGGCGGCGTTCCGCTTACAGTCGCGAACGCGATCGAGATTCTTCGCAGCGACAGCAGCGCTTTAGCTACGCTTGACGAAGCAACCATTCTGAATTTGAAAAAAACGTATGAAAATTCGGTCCGCCTTCTGGGAGCTTATACTCCGCGGCGATTCGAGGGGGATCTTCTGTTCTTCCGCTCGACGATTATACCGGATTGGTTCGATCCGATTGAACCGGAGATGTGGATTCCCTATATAGGCGGACAGATCGATCGGCATGATATCGCCTGCCGGCATAAGGACCTGTGTCAGCCGGGACCGCTTGCCGAGATCGGCGCGACTCTTTTGGCCAAGCTGAATTCGGCGAACGGCGCGGCCGCCAGACAAGATGGGAGGGAGCTAATCCATGAGTAATCCTTTTGAGCAAGCGGACGGCGCTTATCTGGTGCTGATCAATGAGGAAGGGCAGTATTCGCTGTGGCCTGCCTTTGCCGCGGTGCCGGATGGATGGAATACGGTCCTGGGCCCGGAGACGCGACAAGGGTGCCTGGACTATATCAACCTGCATTGGACCGACCTGCGGCCCCGCAGCTTATGCGAGTCTTCTTCGGATCTGGTGCATGGAGCAAATGGAGCAGCGCAATGAGGGAAGGCTTGAACCCGAAAACGGCCGTATGTATCGTATACGTCGCGGCCATGTTCACGGTGGCCATGGACGCCACCGTCCTGAACGTTGCGCTGCAGACGATCAGCCAGGAGCTGCAAGTGCCTCCGGCCGCATCGGGAGTGCTCAATGTCGGCTACCTGGTAAGCCTCGCTGTCGTCCTGCCAGCGGCGGGCTGGTTAGGCGACAAGTGGGGGACCAAACGCGCCTTTTTGCTCGCGCTCGCCTTGTTCACGGGAGCCTCGGCACTGTGCGGCTTCGCCGACAGCTTGACGGCGTTGACCGTTTTTCGGGTCGTGCAAGGCATCGGCGGCGGCCTGCTTACTCCGATCGGAATGGCGATGCTGTTCCGCATGTTTCCCCCGCAGGAGCGGGCCAAGGTCTCCCGGGCGCTCGTTCTCCCGATCGCGGTTGCTCCCGCGGTCGGGCCGATCATTAGCGGGCTCCTGATCGAGCATCTTTCATGGCGCTGGATATTTTACGTCCATTTGCCGATCGGAATTCCCGCTTTGCTGTTCGGAATCGTCTTTTTGAAGGAGCATCGGGAGCAGGAGGCGGGACGCCTCGATGTTCGGGGCCTCCTCCTGTCGGCGCCCGGCCTGGCGCTGCTGATGTATGCCCTTAGCCAAGGTCCGGTGCAGGGCTGGGATTCTCCCGCGATCTGGGCGACGGGAGGGATGGGCCTCATCCTGGTAGCCGCCCTTGTCGCCGCCGAGCTGCGGGTGAAGCAGCCGCTGCTTGATCTGCGGCTGTTGGGCGACCGCCTGTTCCGCACGGCAGGTCTCGTCGCCATGTGCTCCGCGGCGGGCTTGCTGGGCATGCTGTACGTGTTCCCGTTAATGTATCAGAATGCGCTGCATGCTTCGGCGCTCGATACCGGCTTGACCACCTTCCCGGAGGCGCTTGGCCTTATGCTTGCCTCCCAGCTTGTCCCCTGGACCTATCCGAGGCTGGGTCCGAAGCGCGTCATGGTTATGGGGCTATTGTGCACGGCGATTCTCTTCGTGATGCTGAGCACGGTCGGTCCCCATACGAATCCATGGCTGATTCGGAGTCTGCTGTTCGGTGTCGGCGTCTTTTTGGGCCATACGGTCGGCGCCGTTCAGATTGCGGCTTTTGCCAACATTCCGCCAGCATCGATGGGGCGCGCCTCGACCTGGTTCACGGTACAGAACCGGCTGGGGCCGGCCATAGGCTTGGCGCTTCTGTCCGGCATTCTTGCCGTGACGGGAACCCACACGATAAATGCCGCCGGAGGCATCGAGCCTAACATCATGGCGTACCGTGCCGCTTTGCTCGGGGCCGCAAGCTTCCTGCTCATCGGCCTTTGCTGTGCGCTGCGGCTTCGCGACAGCGATGCGGCTGCCACCGTTGCGAAGCAAGCCCCGGCGAAGCCGGACGGGGAAAAACCGGCTCAAGCTTGAAGGTTAGCGGTGATTAAGAAAGCGGTTAGGCGTACCGGGATGCGACTCCTATTGAGAGACGTCTCCCGCAAACCGTTCTTCGGACTCAACAGACCTCGGTTCAGCACTCTGAACTGAGGTCTTTTTTTTCGTTGTCTTGGTTTTGTGGATCGACCCTTGCGCATAAAGATTTGCCGCACGCGAAACGATCCAAAATCATTTTTTCACGCCACCCGGTTGTACTTATTCCTTCCGGATCTCCTCTATATATGAAAGAACACATCTCGCGCAGGGCAGCACAGTCATCATAACCGGGAAGCCGCCGCGGGGGATGCGCGCCGTTCTTCCTTCTCCCGATGATGATTCCGGCCTGCGCGGCCAAATTTGAGGAGGTGTAATGATGATTCGATGTTCGCAATCCGACAAACCGATCGTGACCGTGCCCAATGTTGTTCCCCAGCTTCATGTTTACGGGAAAAAAAGCGGAGCCACCCGCTTCTTCCTCTCGGACAATCCGGAGACGATCAGCAGCGCCACGACGTCGTTCACGAACGGCTTCGCCACGCTATGGCATGATGCCGTCCGGGGAAGGAAGCGCGTGCACTACCGGCTGTTCGTGTGGCATCTGAACATGACGGGAGCTCCGATTACATTCGGCGTCACGGTCGAGAACGCATCCTGCGGCAGCCCGATACGCGTTCGCCAAGTCAAGCATTCCATCGGCGTGATTGCGGACTTCCCCGCACTCGGCAGATGCTCCGCCAAGGCGCTGCTCGGGCGTACGCTCGCTCCGCTTATGCCCGACGACCGCTCGATCCGCGGCGGGCAGACCGGGCTGGTGAAGGAGTGGCTCGTCCCCGACGGGGAACTGGTAGGCGGCGTGATGGAATTTACGCTGTCCAGCCCGAAGGAGCTTGACTATCGGGTGCGCACCGTGGCCGCCAATCGTCCGGGGGCCGATTTGAGGCTCAATCATACCCCGGTCGTGCCCGCCTATCGGACCGCTGAGGGCAAGTCGTATCCGCGCGGCTCCTGGGATTTCGCCGACATCGAAGGCTTCGCGGATCCGGCGTGCTCGCAGCCTGTCACGTATGTCGCCGGAAGCGGGAGCATGAGCTTCGCCATCCATAACGGCGGCAACGATAACCTGATGACGGCCGCTTCCAGCTATGATCCGGCGAATGCGGAAACGTCGAACAAGGGGCATTACGGCGTCATCTACAAGCTGAACCTGGCGCTGCGCAATCCGCATCCTCGCCGCAAGACGGTGACCGTCTACTTGACGGGGCGAGGAGGGCCTTATGCGGGAGCCGTTCGCTGGAACCGGGGACGAACCTATGGAGTGCCCCGGCTGTCGCCCGCCGTCGAAGCGGTCGAGGCCGCGACGGTCACCATTCCGGCCCGGCGCACCGTAACCTGCGCGGTCTATGCATCGACCGCAGGCGCATACAGCACGCCGGCCGTAGTATTATGCGTCACGCGCGAATAAGAATCCGACACTGCGCCCTGATCGCCGATCAGGGCGTTCTTTTGCGGGAAGAATTGGGTTATAATTTTCGTAAATAATGGAAGATAAAGGGGGAGATAAAATGAGCGGCAGCGCGATCAGGTTGACGGTCTGCCTTCTTATCGCTAACGCGTTACAGGGTTGTCACCCAAGCGGCCCGCAGGAAGCGGACCTGTCTGCGCGACCTGCGTTACAGGGTGTACAAATGGAAGAAATGCAATCCAAGAACGCGGATGATTGGAATCTCGGCGTAGAGGCTTTTTGGGACGGGACCGAGTGGTTCTATGATCTATCCGTGGATTATACGGGGGAGAAGCCTGTGAGCCGCCTCCGGGTACAGGTGCCTGGCCATGAATCCGAGCGGGAGGCGGACTTGAACGGGGGCATAACCATCCGGGGGATAAAGCTTGATCCGTCCAGCGCAGAGCTGAAGACGGATTTGACCTGGTGGATAGACGGCGAAGCTCATCATGGCTATCGGATGTACCGCGTCACCTGGAAGCGTTAATCAGGCGGAGGCGCTCTCCAGCCGGGGCATCATTCGTTCCGGCTGGAGCATGCGGCAGCGCCGGGGGGGCGCAAAGCTTGAATCGCGGGCCAGGTGAAGGAGGCCAGATTGTCCGGCAGCTCCGACAGCGGGAACCAGCGCACATCCCGCAGCGCTCCGCCTTCTTCCCGGTTGCTGGCTTCGCCCGAGATGACGCGGGTCTCGAAGATGACCGAGATCCAATGCTCGCCCCGGCCGGGATTGATCGTCTCGGCGGTGCAGAGCAGCCGCTTCACCTGGATATGAAGCCCGACCTCTTCCATTACCTCCCGGACGGTCGTGTCCTCCAGCGTCTCGTATAAGTCCACTTTCCCTCCGGGAATGCTCCATTTGTCCTTCTCCGGCTGGCGTCCCCGCAGCACAAGCAGAATCTCGTTCGCTTCATTCCTAATGACGGCGCCGACGCCGATTCTTGGCAAGGATGTTTCCATGTTTATCTCCTATGAATCTGTATTTTGAAATGATTACCGAGGCTTCGGGAATTAGCCTGCCTCGTGTTTACTATACAACCATGCGTCCAAGCGGGCAAATGAGAGGTGCATGGAACAACAGCAAGCACCGTAAGGAGGAGAAGTTGCTCCTCCTATGCTTGAACATATTGACATCCAAATTTAGTATATGATATATAAAAGGAAGTGTTAGCACTCGTTCGCCTAGAGTGCTAAAAAAGTGTTGTCGAAAGGAGACCCATCATGGCGAAAAAACAATTTAAAGCAGAGTCGAAACGACTGCTCGAGATGATGATCAACTCCATATACACCCAGAAGGAAATCTTTTTACGAGAATTGATCTCCAACGCCAGCGACGCGATCGATAAAATCTACTATAAGGCGCTGACCGACGATCAGCTCGTCTTCGACAAGGACAGCTATTACATCCGAATCACTCCGGACAAGGAGAACCGGACGCTGACCATCTCCGACACCGGGATCGGCATGACGAAGGACGAACTGGAGAACAATCTGGGCGTCATCGCCAAGAGCGGATCGTTCGCCTTCAAGAACGAGAATGAGCTTAAGGATGGGCATAATATTATCGGGCAGTTCGGGGTCGGCTTCTATTCCGCATTCATGGTGGCGGATGTCGTGACCGTCATCAGCAAGCCGCTGGGCGGCGAGGAAGCGTACAAATGGGAGTCGAAGGGCGCCGACGGATATACGATCGAGCCGTGCGAGAAGGATTCGGTTGGAACGGACATTATTTTGAAAATCAAACAAAATACCGAGGATGATCGCTACGATGAGTACCTGGACGATTACCGCCTGAAATCGATCATCAAAAAATATTCCGACTTCATCCGCTATCCGATTAAGATGGATGTGAAGGGCCATCGGCCGAAGGAAGGCGCCGAGAATGAATTCGAGGAATATACGGAAGAGCAGACCGTCAACAGCATGGTTCCGATCTGGCGCAAAAATAAAAATGAGCTGACCGCGGAAGATTACGAGAACTTCTATGCCGAGAAACGGTACGGCTTCGACAAGCCAATCACGCATGTCCATATCAAGGCGGACGGCGCGGTCGTCTACAATGCGATTCTCTTTATCCCGGAGAAGACGCCGTTCGACTATTATACGAAGGAATACGAGAAAGGGCTGGAGCTGTACTCCAACGGCGTCCTCATCATGGATAAATGCGCCGATCTCCTCCCGGATTATTTCAGCTTTGTCAAAGGGATGGTCGACTCCGAGGATCTGTCGCTTAATATTTCCCGAGAAATGCTGCAGCATGACCGTCAGCTCAGCCTGATCGCCAAAAATATCAAAAGCAAGATCAAGAGCGAGCTTCAGCGCCTGATGAAGGAAGATCGGGAGAAATACGAGCAATTCTATGAATCGTTCGGCCGTCAACTGAAATACGGCGTCTACAGCGATTACGGCATGAATAAGGAAGTGCTGCAGGACCTGCTCTTGTTCCACTCCTCGAAGGAGAAAAAGCTCGTCAGTCTGGATGAGTACATCTCCCGCATGCCGGAAGATCAGAAGTACATCTATTATGCTTCCGGCGAATCGATCGACCGGATCGAGAAGCTGCCGCAGACGGAACTCGTGGCTGACAAGGGCTATGAGATTCTGTACTTCACCGATGATATCGACGAGTTCGCGATCAAAATGATCATGAGCTACAAGGAGAAGGAGTTCAAATCGGTCTCCAGCGGCGATCTCGGCATCGACGCGGACGAGAGCGAGAAGGATGCCGCGGCGGAGGATAAAGATAATCAAGAGCTGTTCGATGCGATGAAAGAAATTTTGAAGGACAAAGTGAAAAACGTGAAGGCATCGAAGCGGCTGAAGTCCCATCCGGTCTGCCTCTCCAGCGAGGGCGAATTGTCCATCGAGATGGAGAAAATTTTGAAGGCGATGCCGAACGGCCAGGATGTCCAGGCGGACAAGGTGCTGGAGATCAACGTCAACCATGATGTGTTCCAGTCGCTGAAGGACGCCCTCGCGAACGATCGCGAGAAGCTGAGCCTGTACACGAACCTGCTGTACAATCAGGCGCTGCTGATCGAAGGGCTGCCGGTTGGCGATCCGGTGCAATTCACGAATGATATTTGCAAAGTGATGGTATAGTTTGGGGAAAGAAAAAACCCGATGCTGGCGCAGGCCGGTGTCGGGTTTTTTGCGTACGCCCAGCATGGCGTCATCTTTAGGCTGAACGTCCCGAACGGGGACTGGCTTCCTCCATCTGAGGATCGTTTTCACATACGGTGATGTGTATACAGAGGCGGGGGAAAACTCCGGGGAATCCCCCCTACCCGCAATGATCATGCTTCTTCTACATTTGTATGCAACAGTTTCAAGCTGGTATCAAACTCTTTTTCGATAGCTTCGTCCCGTTGATAGGTAAACAGGCTTATGACAATACTGACGATAAGGTTGACGATAAATCCGGGAATGATTTCGTATATATCTTTAGTAATTTGCAAATCAATATTTTTCCAAATAATTACTGTTGCTGCGCCTGCTAACATTCCGGCAATGGCACCCCAATTGGTCATTTTTCTCCAGTACAGGCTTAACGCGATAACGGGGCCAAAGGAAGCGCCAAAACCGGCCCAGGCATAAGCGACAAGACTTAAAATGGTTTTATTCTCACCGCCCAACGCGAGCAGGCAGGCGATGGCTGAAATCGTTAGAACGGCCATTCTTCCAAAGAACACAAGTTCTTTATCCGAGGCATTTTTACGCAGAAGCAGCTTATATAAATCTTCTGTTAATGCACTAGAGGTTACAATGAGCTGAGAAGACACCGTGCTCATGATTGCAGCCAATACAGCAGCAAGGACTATTCCGGCAATAAACGGATGGAATAAAATTTGTCCAAGTTGAATGAAGACAGCTTCTGGATTAGACAATGTATAATTTGTTTGGGTAAAAAAAGCAAGACCAACCAATGCTGTTAATGAAGCGCCAAGTAATGAGGCAACCATCCAGCCCATACCAATACGTCGCGCAGTTTTGGTCTCCTGTACAGAGCGGATGGCCATAAAGCGGACGATAATATGTGGTTGTCCAACATAGCCAAGTCCCCAGGCAACTGCGGAGATGATGCCGAGCGCAGTAGTGCCGGTAAATAAATCCAGGAGGGACGGATCTATGGATCTGATTGTATCAACTGTGTTAGCCAACCCACCTGTCTCGCTCATCGCTAACAACGGTACGAGGATAAGGGCAAGCAGCATGATAAGCCCTTGGACAAAGTCCGTCCAACTGACAGCAAGAAAGCCCCCAAACAATGTATAGGCTACAACCACTCCGGAAACGAGGAGCAGCCCCGCTATGTAGGGAAGGGAGAAGGAATTTTCAAAAAAGACGGCTCCGGCCACCATACCTGAGGAAACATAGAATGTAAAGAAAATAAGGATAACCATGGAGGAAACGATCCGCAGAAGTTTGGTGCTATCCTTAAACCGATTTTCCAAAAACGACGGAATGGTAATGGAATTCCCGGAAACTTCCGTGTATGTGCGCAAACGTGGGGCAACAAATAGCCAGTTAAGATAGGCGCCAACGGCTAAGCCAATGGCAATCCAGGCATTTGACAGTCCCGTCAGGTAAATCCCTCCCGGAAGCCCCATTAACAGCCATCCGCTCATATCGGCAGCGCCAGCACTTAAAGCGGTTACAGCAGGCCCTAAGGAACGTCCCCCTAACATATAGTCCGTCAAGTTTGTCGTTTTGCGGAAAGCATACCACCCTATACCTAGCATAGTTGCCATATATATCACGATGGCAATCATTTTCAGGGTGTTTTCTGACATTTTTCCACCTCGCTTAAAAATGATTATTATTCAATGTATGACCATCACAATAACATATTGACCTGAATTTCGAAACAGCCAGGATGTCCAGGCGGACAAGGTGCTGGAAATCAACGTCAACCATGACGTATTCGAATCGCTGAAGGACGCCCTCGCGAACGACCGCGAGAAGCTGAGCCTGTAACACGAACCTGCTGTACAATCAGGCGCTGCTGATCGAAGGGCTGCCGATAGGCGATTCCGGTACAATTCACGAATGATATTTGCAAAGTGATGGTATAGTTTGGGGAAAGATAGAACCCGATGCTGGCGCAGGCCGGTATCGGGTTTTCTGCTTATCTTAGAGTATTTTGGCACTGTAGCGACAACACCTCTATCTTATAAAGCAAAAGCAACTACTAATCACCAGCATCTTACTCCAAACGTATGGTAATGTGGGAAATAGTGGAATGAAGCGGCGAAAAAATATTTCAAAAGAGGGAGGTGAAATACAATGGAGGATGTGCAGAAAGTGGATTTTTCGGAATTGACATCATATTTTATATCTCAATAAACCAATGAAAGGGAGGGGGTTTTTGAGTAGCTTCATGAAAAAATACGGGAAAGCCACACTTCTTCTTGTCGTTGTGTTCATCATTGGTGCACTGTATATTCCCAAGCTAAATCATACGGCCGAAGTGATTTCATTTAATCAATTCGTTAAAGAGCATGTCAAAGAAGAAGAGATCGAGTATCTCTTCCTTAGTAAGGCGATTCAGGGCGAGTCTTCTAGAGATTCAAGCTTTAGAATATATGATAAAGAAGAGAGGGAACGAGTACTCCAGATTTACTCCAAAATTGAAATGAAAAGGGAGGATAGCCCCGAACGCCTGTCACAGAAGGAAAGGGTTTACTTGAACTTTGGGAATGTGTATGGACTGCAATACGTGATAATGGTTACCGACCTTGGAATCGTGGATACGTTCCATTATAAGACAAATAAAGGGAGAACTTATAGGATTACAAACGATTTTGATTTTGGAACCATTAGTCACTTGTTTGAAACAGAGAGTAAATAAGTGCATCTTGCAGTCTCTTTTATTTCAGTTGTTACATATCAGAAATCCAGCCACCATTTTTGTAACGAGCACCCGTAATGAGTCCTTCACCAATGACGAATCGAATCTTGCCATCTACCGTATTATATTCCGAACAAGCGTCTTCAATCGGCTTTTTTCAGTACTAGCTATTCCGGCTCTTACATTGATGATCCCTGTTGCTATCCCAACTGCGGTGTATCTAAGAAAAATGAACCCTACAGCTGTTGCTTTGTCACCAATTTGATCCGCAATATATTTTACGGAATTTGGATTATTTTCTTTCCCGAAGCCTCCTTCAAAAATGGCGTACTGTGTAGCTCGCATGTCTTGAATTTCTGACATGTTTAGATCTAACTCAGGGACGTATTCTCTAACTTCCATAGTAAATAACCTCCCGATTTTATTTATGAATTGTGAGAGGAAGACTCAGCGCTGAACTTTTTCCTTTTCACTTATTAAAGTGACTTGTAATCCTTTTTTAACAACCGTAACAAGATGGAATCCTTATGAAATTGCATGTCGCAAGTGGAAGGTTTTTTGGAAGTGAACCCGAACCCGGTGCTGGAAATGCCAGTGCCGGTTTTTTTGTTACGCCTTCTGCACCGCAGAGGAAAGGACCCTGCATTTTTTACGAAACTCTTTCCCTCAAAAAAACAATAACCAGCCTTTACTTTTTCTACGAGATGGTCTAAGATAATAAATAAGTTTCTCTAGGCAAACATTTTTGTATAAATACATATTTTATGGAGGAGAGAAAAACATGCCCCGAACTATAGATGTAAACAATTTGCACATATCGTATTACGGAAAAGAGGTTATCAAAGATGTAAGCTTCTCGCTGCAAACCGGCAAGCTTATCGGCATCCTGGGGCCGAATGGGGCGGGCAAGTCGACATTGATGAAGGCCATGCTCAATCTCATTCCCCGCGACGGCGGCGAGATTACGCTGGGGGGAGAGCCGCTCGCTTCGATGCGCAAAAAAATCGCCTATGTGCCGCAGCGCTCCAATATCGATTGGGACTTTCCCATTATCGTGAAGGATACGGTGCTATTGGGGACGTTTCCGACCCTCGGCCTGTTCCGGCGGCCCGCCAAGCAAGATAAAGAATGGGCGCTCGAATGTCTCCGCAAGGTCGGCATGGAGAAATTCAAAAACAACCAGATCGGCGAGCTGTCCGGCGGCCAGCAGCAGCGGGTGTTCCTGGCGCGCGCGCTTGCCCAGAAGGCGGAGTACTTTTTCCTTGACGAGCCGTTTGTCGGAATCGATGTCGCCAGCGAGAACGTCATCATCGATATTTTGAAGACGCTGCGGGATGAAGGGAAGACGGTGTTCGTCGTGCACCACGATTTGAGCAAGGTGGAAAGCTATTTTGACAATCTGATTTTGATGAATAAGGAATTGATCGGCTGCGGGCCTATCGATCGCGTCTTCCGCCCGGAATTGATGCAGGAAGCCTATCAGACGCCGTTTGCGATGATAGGGAAATTGGGGGTTGGAATGTGATGGAATTTATACATGATTTAATGGCCTACGAGTTTTTGCAGCGAGCCTTTGTCACTTCGATTATTGTGGGCATTATTTGCGGCGTTATCGGCTGCTTTATCGTATTGCGCGGAATGGCGCTCATGGGAGACGCAATTTCGCACGCCGTGCTGCCGGGTGTGGCCATCTCCTATATGCTGGGGATCAATTACTTCTATGGGGCGGTCGTCTCGGGAATATTGACGGCGGTCGGGATCGGAGTCATTAACCAGAACAGCCGCGTCAAGAGCGATTCTTCCATCGGGCTGGTGTTCTCCGCCGCTTTTGCTCTTGGCATCATTCTGATTACGAGCGCCAAGAGCGCTACCGACTTGACGCAAATTTTGTTCGGGAATGTCCTGTCGGTACGGGCATCGGATATGTGGCTGACGGTCGCCGTCGGAGGCATCGTACTGCTGGCGGTCCTGCTCTTCTACAAAGAATTGCTGGTCTCGAGCTTCGATGAGACGATGGCCGCGGCCTATGGGCTGAAGACGCGCCTTATCCACTATTCGATTATGGTTCTGCTCACGCTCGTCACGGTAGCGTCCCTGCAGACGGTTGGCGTCATTCTGGTTGTCTCGATGCTGATTACGCCGGCATCCACCGCGTACTTGCTCACGAACAGACTGTCCACGATGATTGGGCTCGCGATGTTCTTCGGCGCCCTGTCCTCGATGATTGGCTTGTATGTCAGCTTTCTCTACAATCTGCCGTCCGGCCCGGTTATTGCGTTGGCGACGACGTCCATCTTTTTGCTCGCGTTTCTGTTCTCTCCGAAGCAAGGAGTGATTCGGCGCATGCTGAAGATGAACAAGCGGAGAATGGCCGTCGGGAAGTAATAACGGGATAAGGATAAATCATGATATGAAAAAGGAGTCCAGGAAAATGAAAATGGTAAGAAAATTCATGTTATTGTCGGCGATGGCGGCACTGCTGGTGCTGGCTGCTTGCGGGCAAGCGAATTCGAGCAACTCCGGGGCTGTTCCCGCCTCTTCGGATTCCGCTTCCGAGCCGGCCAAGGAAGGGCCGCTCAAGATCGTCACTTCCTTTACGATTCTCGAGGACTTCGCCCGGGAAATCGGCGGCGAAGATGTCGAGGTTCACAATCTGGTGCCAACGGGCACGGATCCGCATGAGTATGAACCGCTGCCGGAGGATATTAAAAAAGCGACGGATGCGGATGTTCTTTTCTATAACGGCTTGAATCTGGAGGGCGGCAAAAGCGGCTGGTTCTTCAAAATGATCGAGTCCGTCGGCCAGAAAGAGGAAAATGTGTTCAACCTGACGGAGCGCGTAGAACCGATGTATATCGGCGGCAAAGACGGCCATGAGGAAGAGATTAACCCGCACGCATTCATCGACCCTGCCGTCGGCATCAAGATGGCGGAGGATATGCGGGATGCTCTCATGAAGAAGGACCCTGCACGCAAAGAGAATTACGAGAAGCGGGCAGACGAATATATCAGCAAGCTCAAAGAGATTGATAAGGAATACGAAGAAAAAATCAATTCCATCCCGGAAGAGAACCGCATCCTCGTTACGAGCGAACGCGCATTCCAATATATGACGACGCATTATGGACTGAAGGAAGCGTATATTTGGGAGATTGACACGGAAGAGAACGGCTCTCCAACCCAGATTAAATCGCTGGTTGAATTTATCAAGGAGCATAAAGTGCCGGTTCTCTTTATCGAATCCAATGTGGACCCGCGCCCAATGGAGACCGTCGCGAACGAGACCGGCGTCCGCATCGCCGAGAAGCGGATTTACTCCGATGAAATCGGGCAGCGGGGAGCAGAAGTCGATACGTATATCAAGTATTTGGAATATAACCTTGAACTCATTCATAGCGAATTAAGCAAATCATCATAGTAAGAACTTGGCTAGTGCGGTTTCGATTCCATCGGGAAGAAGAACGCGCTGGAAGCCTCAACTGCCGGTAGGCAACGAGCCTGATCGCGATTCAGAAAAGGGGGGAGGGCATGCGAACCCCGGGTATGGAGGATCATCTCGAACAGATCTACCTGTTGACCAGAGCCAAAGGGTTCACAAGAGTATCGGATATCGCGCAAGCACTGTCCATTCATGATTCTTCCGCTTCCAAAATGGCGCAGAAGCTGGGGAAATCGGGATATGTGCAGTACGAGAAATACGGGAGAATCTGCTTGACGGAAAAAGGGTTCCAGGTGGGGCGCCAACTGTTCAACCGCCATCAATTGCTGGAAAAGTTTTTGCGCCAGATCGGCGTTGAGGAAGAACAGATCCACCAAGAAGTCGAGCAGATTGAGCATCATTTCAGTTGGAGCACGATCGCCCGGATTCAAGAGCTTGTCCGTTTTTTTGAAGAAGAGCCGCTCGTGTTGAGGGAGTTCCATAAAAGGCAAACGCTCTAGCCTCTATGCGGAGCTGTGGAGGGAGGCCCGGCTCCAGCAAGATATCGTGCCGCTTGCGGCACGATGCAGCCGGATTTCAGCATCCGCCGAAAGCGTCGAGCTGCTCTTCTTCCGCGAGTGCCTGTATTTCTTCGGCTCCGATGCGGAGGTACATATAACCGTCCCGGGCCTGCTTCTGAAGCGCGCGCTCCTGGACGAAGCGGGGGCTCGCCTCCCCGGCGTCTTCATCGTAGACCAGAAGAATGCCGTCGGTCTTGCGGAACAACAGATCGTCTCTGGCGACGAACTGCCATTTCCCGATGTAAGGGCCATTGCTGACTGAGCCGTAATAATCAACCTGCTGCACAAGCTGATCGAAGTATGCTTGTTTCTCTTCATTCCATTGGTCCGCCTGCTGACTGTAGGCCGTAATGATTGAGCATTTCAGATGCGGATATTGCGCCTTCAGCGCGATCGCGGCTTCGCAGGCCCACAGATCGACCCCGTATTGACCCGGAGTAATGATCCATTCGAGCCCTTCCTCCAGCAGGGGGATCAGCCGGGCTGCGATCGCTTTGCGAATGTAATGGATTCCTTGATGCTTATTATTGTAAATGCCGAGCTCATGGGCGCGGTAGCCGGTAACAAGTAAGTTTCTCAAGTGAACTGCCTCCAAGTATGGAATCATGTCAATCGTTCGTTCTCATCCACCATTATACATGAGCCGGCATGAATGTGCCGGAGGCGGGGCGGCATGCGCCGCCGCCCGTGCCAGCAGATGGCTTCTGAATCATCGGGAGCCATCTTTTTTATTCTTGTACGGCAATTTATTAGATACAAGAAACTGAAAAATTTACCCAAATATGCCGATATCATTAGTAACCTTCAATGGATATTTATTCAAGTTTGTCAAAGCTGGAAAGTCGGCAGCACGAGCATCCAATCAGGCGACGATTCAAGGAGGAGTCAGGCGATGACGCATCTGGACAAGAAGATTATGGAGCTGGAACAGGCGAAGAGAAGGCTGGAGGAGCAAAACAGCCGCAGGCAGGAGGATCAGGAGGACGAAGAGCGCAGGGCGCAGGCCGAACGAGCGCGAGAGGAGAGGGATGTGCAGTGGCGGCAGGAGATTCGGGAAGGATTGCGGAGCGGCCGCATCGATATTGCCGGCGCTTCCGTTGAATTCCAGCCGGCAAGCTTTTTTCATCCGGGAATTCGTTTCTTGTTCCCCGGGGAATTTCTCGTCTGCGCGCTCGATACCGCGCAGCAGAAGGTGTACCGGAACGAAGCTCACGCGGTCAATATCATCCTGCAGTATACGGATCATCCCGGGCAGCCCATCGATATGAAAGCGATGAAGGACGAGATGATTCGCAATATGAAGAGCATGGAGCTGAACACCGAATGGGTGGAGGATGGCGTGAAGGAGGTGAACGGGCGGCCGGTTCACTATTGCGCGTTTTTGAACCCGGTGGCGCAGGGCAAGGTATTTAACTTTTTGTTTTTTGCGGATGCGGGGCGCAAGCGGCTTATCGGGAACATCAATTGCAGCGGGAAGGACAGCAAGCTGTGGTCCTGCATTGCCCAGGAAATGATTGCTTCGATGGAGGTGGCCCACGGATGAGCGTATCCCAATTGTCTTATCAAAATGTGAGAATTGCCCCTTTTCCCCATATGCAGTTGCTGGACATGTCCATCGTGCAGGAAGTGAACGAGCATGGGAAGCTCACGTTCACGGGCCGGATGCCGGAGGATCATAAGGACAATGATCTGTTCGCCATGAATGAACAGACGCCGGTTCAAGTCGTGCAGATTACGGATCAGGGCGAGGAGCGGGTCTTGTTCTCCGGCATTTTATCGGAAATGCGGATCGAGAAGTCGCGGGAGGTCTATTCCGTCTATGCGGAAGCGCTGACAAGCACGGTCATGCTCGATATTCGCGTGAAGAACCGATCGTTCCAGGACGCGGCGATGACCTACAACCAGCTCGTCCGCCATCTGGGCGGCGAGTACTCGAATTACGACGTGAATTATACGGCGGAACAAAATCCCCCTCTCGGCGCCTTGGTCGTGCAGTACAAGGAGACAGACTGGGCCTTGCTCAAAAGACTGGCCTCCCGTCTCGATACGGTGGTCGTGCCGGCCGAGAACTTCAAGGATATTAAGTTCAGCTTCGGTCTCCCCGATACCGGAGCGGTCAAGAAGCTGTCTCCTTCCAGCTATGTCATTACCAAAAAGCTGGCCGACTATATGAGCTATCACAAAAATGTCCGGCGCAATGCGATGGAGAGCGATTTTATTTTCTATGAGATTACGACGGATCAATGGCTGCATCTGGGCGATGCCGTCGATTTCCAAGGGGCGAGGCTCTATGTCGGCAAGGCCGTGTCCATGATGGACCGGGGAAGCGTCAAGCACACGTACACGATTACGACCCGCAAAGGCTTGAACCGGCATTCGCCGTACAATGACGCGATCCGCGGCGCATCGATCGGCGGGACGGTGCTGGCCATCCAGCGTGACAAGGTGAAGGTGCGGCTTGATATCGACAAGGAGCAGGATGCCGGGAAGGCCTGCTGGTTCCCGTATTCGACCGTCTATGCCTCCGCTGACGGCAGCGGCTGGTACTGTATGCCCGAGGCGGGCGACAGCGTCCGGGTCACGTTCCCGAGCGATCGGGAGGAGGAAGCCTTCGCCATCAGCTCGGTCAACTCATATGCGGGCGAACCGGGAGGAGCCGGATTGCAGACCGGTCAGGGCGGCATGTCCGGCGGCGGAGGTGCGGGCGGGGGGACGCAGGATCGGATGTCCGATCCGAATGTCCGGTATTTCCGCAACTCTTCGGGCATGGAGGTTACGCTGGCCCCCGGACATGTGCTGATTTCCGCAAATAACGGTCAGGCTACGATTCGGCTCGCCCAGGACGGCTCGATTACGATTGCCGGGCAGAACGAGGTCTCGCTGACCTCGAAGGAGAACGTGACCATCCGGGCGGACAAGACCCTGATGATGACCGCAAGCGAGGAGATCGCGATCGAGAGCCAGAAAGGCGGCAAGATCGTGCTCAATAGCGGGGGAGACGCGGAGCTAAAAGGGAACAAAGTACTTACAAACTAATCGGGCATTAAGGCGCTCCGCGCAGAAAGGGAGATTCGCCGTGACAAGAGATGAGGCGCTTCGGCATTGGATGGATACAGCCGTTGCCGCGAAGCGGTGGGAGCACATGCATGCGCTGCACCACATCGTGATGAGGGACAGAGAGAAGCTGGCGGCGGAATTCATCGCGTCGTTCAAGCACATATGCCGTCGCATTCGGCGCATGCAGGATGAGAAGCGCAAAGGAAAAATCAAATATATACATTACTCGGCGCTGCGGAGCCGCCTCTTGAGCGGCGATTACCGCTGCCGGATCGATGCGTACGACAAGCAATGGTATACGGATCCGCAGGAATGCTCTGCCGAATATGATGCGGGATGGGCGTTCTGCAGCCTGGGCGATTTCACGCTCGCTATTGCGGAACAGGGGAAAAGGTACGTCGGCAAAGTGCTGCCGGCCGATGTGGAGGCAGTCATGCGAAGCGAGACCGTCTGGTATGCGGCCTACCTCGTCAAGCTGGCCCGCGATGCGTTAAGGGAGGCGGTTCGCAGCGACGAATTCGCCGCCATCGACAAGGAAGACGAGCTGTACATTATGGTCGGCGAATACAAGGACCGGAGCGAACTGGTCTATCGCCATGATGCCCGGGCGAAGGATGGCCGCGAGCTGCGGGCGATGCTCTCCGCCGGCGAGCGGACCGAATATGTCTATGAAGTATTCGGCGGAGCGGACCTGAGCGGCATGTATTTTTCCTTGCTTAACTTCAGCTACGCGAATCTGTCCCATTGCACGCTGGCCGGCAATGCCATCTGGGGCTGCGCGTTCATCGGCGCGGACTTCCGCGGGGCCAATCTGGAAGGAGTAGATATGAACCGCAGCATCGTGCATGGGGCGAGCTTCAAGGAGGCGAACCTGCGGAACGCGAGTCTGGAGCATATTCAGGGAGGACTGTCCTTCCCGGTGCCGGAGGAGCTTCATATTCCGCCCTTCATGGAGACGAGTTTCCAGGATGCGAATCTGGAGCAAGCGAGCTTCCGCGGGGCCGATCTGCGGGGGGCGGATTTCCGGGGCGCGGCTTTAAGGGAGGCATGCTTCACCGATGCGGAACTGGAAGGCGCGATATTTGATGACGAGGATGTGAAGCATCTCGGCTTGAGCGAGCGGCAGCTCGCGGATATCGTGATTGCCGAAGGGTGCCGGGCCTGATGCGCCGGGATGCAGCGGGGCATTGCGAGGATCGTGAGTGATCAATGGATAGGGAGCGGAGGCCATATGGACTATTTCATCATTGCGCAGGATGAGCGCGCGGATCAGCAGTTCCGCTTCGCCGGCTTGAAATCGACGAATAAGATCATCGAGGTGACGCCGGATCAGGCGGACGACATCCAGGACATTACCATCGTGTTCGTCGAGGGGCAGGCCGACAGCGTCTACCCCGACTATATCGGCAAGCCGGTCGTGCTGGTGGCGGATGAGGTGAAAAAAGTGCTGGAGTTGCATGATCCGGAGCTGGTATTCAAGTGCGCCATCTTGTCGGACCCGAAGCACAGCATGCAGAAGGTATATTGGCTCCTGCTGCTTCCAAGGGTCGATTGCCTGTCGGAGCGGACGGAGTTCCATAAGACGGGCGCGGTGAAGCGCATCGTCATCGATCAGGAGAAGGCGGCCGGGCATGCTATTTTCCGGGTTCGAGGCTTGCTGGAGAAGCATGTCTTCATCCCTCTGGACGTGGCCGAGAGTCTGCTGCGAAGGGAGCTGCTGGGCATTCGGCTGGAGAAGGTGGATCATGATCGGGGGGATTCGGACGGACTCCGCTTGGACTCGCGCCAAGAAGAAATCATGCGCAAATGATTGCTCGGCGGAGCGTGCACATCGTAGAGCATTCATATGGTGGGCACTCACATATTGGGATGTTCGCATTGGTAGGTATGTTCACACATTGGGTTGTCCATATGGCGAGGTTTTTCGCATAGTGGAAAGTTCACAGTGTCACATAGAAGGACTTGTAGGGAGGAATAGACATGCATGAAATGATGGCGGACGGCGGAGGCGGAGAGGAACAAGCCGAACCGAAATATGTCGTGCACGGCGCCTACTGCGCCTGCACCCAGGGGTCGCGTCCCGCTCGGCTCATTATCCCGGCGAGCCACGGGGATTACATCCATGATCAGCCGCAATTGAATGTGGAGGACCAGGTGCCGATGGTCAATATTCGGCCGTTCGGGGTATGTCAGAGCACGCAGAATCCGGCGGTGCAGGCCGTTATCGACGCGCTTCCGCCGATGCCGAAGCAGGAGGAGGCCGGCTGGTTCGCGAGCTTGTTCATCAAAAAGGAAGCTCCGCCGCCGGAAGAGGTTCCGGCGCCCGTATGCGTAGCGATGTGCGTGCCGAATGTGACGGCGGGGATGCTCTGGCAATCGGGCAAGGAGAATGTATTGGTCGGGGGGGCGCCCGCGCTGCTGAGCAACGGATGGGTGACTTGCGCATACGGGGGCCTCATCACGATCGTGCATGACGGGCAACGGGAATAGCAACCTCGGGAGAAGGGATGGAAGAGGATGAGGATACGATACGGGGGAGTAATCCTCGAGCTCCCGGTTGAGCTTCAACGCCTGACCGGGCTTGTCTTAACGCGAGAGGTCAATGAGCATATCCAGCTTCAGTTCAGCGCCATTATCCCGGAAGAGAAGAAGGACAGTTATATTCATGAGCTGGGGCAAGGATCGCCGATTATCGTCTATCGGGAGCTGGAGGAAGTGGAGGATAGCGGCGAACCGAACAGCAGTGAACCGGGCATCAGCGAACCGGCCGGCGGGAGCCGGCAAGGAGACGTGTTGTTCCAAGGCCTGATTCGCCGATTGGATATCCAGTGCGTGCGCGGTGTGTACACGCTGCAGGTTGAAGCCTGTTCCTATACGTGGGCGATGGACATCGAGCGCAAACGGCGCTCGTTCCAGCGGGTCGATATGACCTATGCCGATGTAATTGAGCAGGTGCTGCAGGACTATCCGCATGCCAATATGCAGGATCATGCGACGAACCATGCCCGGATTGACGGGCTTATCATGCAGTATGACGAGACCGATTGGCAGTTCGTCAAGCGGCTGGCTTCGCATTTCGGGGCCGTCGTGGTGCCGGATGCGGCTTCGGGGAGCGCCCGCTTCTCGCTTGGCGTAACCGAGGATCGGGAACCGGTCGCTGTTAGCGATGCCCAATATGTCATCCGGAACGACTTCCGACGCGGTCTGCTGGCGCGGACGAACGAGAATCCGGAGCTGCAGGAGACCGACTTCATCAGCTTCGAGATCGACACGCCGCTCTGGCTTCCGCTCGGGGGACGCGTCAGCTTCGCCCGGAGGCCGTTCGTCATTCGTGCCGCCAATACAGCCGTGCGGGACGGCCTTCTGTGCCATACGTATACATTTTGCACCGCCGATGGCGTCCGACAAGGCTATCAGTCCAATCCGCGGATTCAAGGCTTGTCGCTGGACGGGACCATCACCGCCATCTCGCGCAACCGCATCCGGGTGCACCTTGCCATCGATTCCGCCAAGGCGGAGGGCAATACTTGCTGGTTCCCTTATTCGACGGGGATCGACAACCAGATCTCGTACCTGATGCCGAAGCCGGGATCGGGCGTCAAGCTGCATTTCCCGACGATCAATGAGAGAGAAGCCATTGCGATCGGCTCGGTGAGACAAGGAGGCGAGGAGGGCAAGTACGGGCATAAACAGTCCGACCCGAAGGTGCGGTCCTTAACAAATGATACGGGCAAGGAAATGAAGCTGACCGGACAGGATGTCGTCTTCAGCGCCAATGACGAGGGCAGTATCAAGGTGCGGTTGTCCGGGGACGGCGCCGTCGAGATCGCTGCGGACACCGATCTGTACCTTCGCGCCGCATCCGCTGTGGCGATCGGGGCAAGCGAGAGCGCTGCGGCGGAAGCGGCTGCGGCCGTGCCGAAGCGAATCTCGATCTCGGCGGGGGAAGATGTGTTCATCAGCCGGAGTCCGGGGGAACACGTCGATCCGGCCCATGCGATCGCGATACAGGATTCGACCTATGTTCAAGGAGCGAAGATTATCTATCTGGGCGAGCCTGGCGAACCGCCTGCCGAGACGTTTGATGACAGCGCGCAGCTGGCCGAGGACGCCAAGCTGATGAAGGAGGTCAACGATCAGGCGCTGGCCTATCGCGAGGCGTGCATCGCCAAGGCGGAGGCGGCGAAGAGCAAGTTCGGGTTCGGCGCCATCGCCTTGGTGGTCGGCGTTGTCGCGGTCGCGGCGGCGACGGTGGCGACCGGAGGGGCCGCCCTGCCGCTTATCGTCGGCGCCGCAGGCGCCGTCTCGGCCGTCGTGGGCGCGAGCGAGATCGCCGAGGGCCGGGAGGACTTCGCCAAGGCGCAGGTGGGCGATCTGAGCAAATCCTACAATTTCATGCGGGACACGGTGCTCGGCGGCGACGAGGAGCTGTACAATATTGTCAAATACGGCTCGGTCTCCATCTCCGTGCTGGGCGGGGGCTTTATACTCGGAGGCACGACCGTCCTGACAGGCGGAGTGACCGGCGGGGCGATGAGTGCGGGGGTGACGGCGTTATTTGATCCGTACCAGCCATTGGACGGCACCTTCAGTTGGAAAGCGATGGCCGGGCATTATATGAAGAGCTTCTATGACGGGGCTTTGGCCGGAACGCTCTCGGCCGGGGTGTTGAAGGGCATTCCGTGCGGGGCCGGTCCGCTTACCCAGTTCACCGGCCGCTACGGGGCCAGCTTCGTGGCTTCAAGCGCGCTCGATATCAGCAATTCCGGCGATGTGAATGTCCTGAACAATGCGGTAAGCAGCGTATTCGGCGCGTCGTTCTCCTTTCTGGGAAGAAGGAGCCGGCTCGGCCGCTACGGCGCGTCCGTCGCCGGGGATGTGGCCGGGGGTTCGGCGATTCAGCTTCTGCAGACCGGGACCATCGATAAGGAGACCTTTTTGGATCAGTTGAAAAGATCCATTGTGAGCAATGTCGGAAATCTGGTGACGAAGGGAGACCCGATTGATGTCGCCAAAGGCCGCTTCTATCTGCAGGCGACCGATCTGGTGGTGCACGATATCGGCGATACGTTGGAGCTGACGCGCAGCTTCAACTCGCATAACCCGTTCGTGGGCATGCTGGGCAAAGGCTGGATCAGTTCCCTGGAGAGCTCGCTGACCCGGGTGGAGGATCGGGCTTTCCTTATCTGCATGGACGGCCACTATGAGAGCTTCGTCCTCCAGGATGGCGAATGGCGCAATGAACGGTCGGGCGCCCTTGATTACCGGTTAGTCGAGGAGCCGAACAGAGGCAGATATGTCGTCAAGCATCAACGATACACGTATGTGTATGACGGGGCGACCGGACGGCTGCTCTCGTTCAGCGACGGCAACGGCAACCGCACGGCGCTGGAATATGACGATCAAGGCCTGCGCTCGTTGACGACGCCAGGCGGCAAGGAGCTTGCTTTTACCTTCAGGAACGGCAAGCTCGCGGCAATCACGGACAACATCGGGCGCACGGTCCAATACCGGTATGCGGGAGATCTGCTGGCCGGGGTAACCTACCCGAACAAGGGCGAGGTCACGTATGCCTATGACAGCGAAGGGCGTCTCACTTCGATTACCGATCAGAATGGCCATACCTATGTGCGCAATGAGTATGACCGCGCCGATCGGGTCATTCGCCAGTATGACGGCGAGGGCCATGTAACCGACATCGTCTACGATGAGCGGGCCCGGATGACGACCTTTACGTTTCATGCCACCGGAGTCGTGGAGACGTACAAATACAACCGCGATTATTTGGTTACGGAAGTGCACTACGATGACGGCACGCAGGAAGCTTACACCTACGATGTCTGGCAGAACAAGGACAGCCACACGGCCTCCAACGGCGCCGTCACGCGCTGGGTGTACGATGCCTATGGCCATATGCTGGAGGAGATTCGGCCTGACGGCACGAAGGTAGAGCACCAGTACGACGAAGACGGGAACCGGATTCGCACGGCGACGACCGGCGGCAGCGAGACCCGTTACGTCTACGATGCCCGGGGCAATCTGCTGGAGGAACGAGTCCGGATCGACGAGACGAACGAGGCCGTCACCGCTTATGAGTATGATGAGCGCGGCCGGCTGATCCGCCGCTTCGATCCGATGGGCCAAGCGACAACGTTCCGGCATGAGGTCAAGCATACGGATGCGCCGACCCTCGTACAGGATGCGGAAGGCCAGCAGTTCCGGTACGGCTATGACGCCGCGGCCCGGATGACGAGCATTACGACCTCGTACGGCACGGTGGAGATCGCCTACAATGTGCTGAACCAGCGGACGCGCATCACCGACGCGGCCGGGAACACGACGGCGCTGTTCTATGATCCGATGGGCAATTTGATCAAAAAAGTGCTGCCGAACGAATATGTGGAACGATTGGGCAACGGCATCGGGACGGAATATCGTTATGACTTTATGGACCGGCTCATTCGGACGACGGATCCGATGCAGAACGAGCAGCGGGTCATGTACGATATCCATGACAATCTGGTGAAGGCCGTCCATCCGAACGAATATAGCCGGGCGGCAGATGACGGGGCCGGGGTCGAATATGAGTACGATCACCGGAACCGATGCATCCGGACCTTGTTCCCGGACGGAGGCATCGCCCGCACGAAGTACGATGCCGTCGGCAATATCATCAAGACGATCGATCCGGAACGGTATGATCCCGGGACCGATGACGGTCCGGGCACCGAATATGCCTACGATGCGATGAACCGTCTCGTTCAGATTACCGATCCGGAGGGCCATGTCATCAAGCGCTTCCTCTATGACAGCGAAGGAAGAGTAGTGAAGATAATCGATGCCCGCGGATGGCTTAGCGCGGAGACCGATGAAGAGCGCTTCGGCACGCTCTATGCCTACAACCGGGCCGGCTGGTTGATCGAGAAGCGGGAGCCTGTTGAAGCCGAAGGCGGGGAGATTCGGTACAGGCTCACCTTGTACCGGTATGACCTGGCGGGCCGCCTCGTGGAGGAGCGGCGGACGGCGGAGCATGTCAGGGCGACCGGATATGCGAGCCGGTACCATCGCATCCGTTACCGGCATGACAAGCTGGGCCGGGTCATTCTAATCGAGGATGATACAGGAGCCGAGATTCGCTACACCTACGACTGCCTGAATCAGGTTACGTCCGAGCGTCGGAAGCTGAGCGAGCGGAAGGAACAGATCACCCGCTATGAGTACAACGAGGTCGGGCTGCTTGAACGCAAGATCGATCTGATCGATGCGGAGGATCTCGCTGATGGCCATACGTTCAACGGAAGCGAGGACAAAATCGCCGCCGCGACCTCCTATCGCTATGACCGGAACGGCAATATGATCAAGCTGGTCACGCCCGAAGGCTATGAGACCGAGATCAGCTACGATCGGGCCGATCGCATCAGTCAGATTAGCCGGCGGGAACGCAAGGACAGCAAGGCGCGGAGCGTCTACTTCAAGTATGACCGGGCGGGCAACGTGCTGGAAGAGACGGATACGAACGGCAACCGCACGGCCTACGGCTATGATCTGATGAACCGCCTCATCCGCACGACAGGCAAACGGGGCGAGACGACGCGCCTGTTCTATGACAAGACGGGACAGCTCATCAAGCGGGTATCGCCGAACCAGTATAATCCGCTTACGGATGACGGCGATGGCACGACCTATCGGTATGATGCGCAGAACCGGCTGATCGAGGTTCGCGATGCCTGCGGTCAGATCGTGGAGCAGAACCGTTATAATCAGGCGGGCGAGTTGATTCGAAAGCTGAGCGAAGGCATTGGCGTGGACTATACGTATACGATCGGCGGCCGGGTGAAGCAGATCCGCACCGCGGAGGCTGCGGCCCGGGGCAAGGTCAGCCAGGAGTACACGTACGACGCGCTCGGCAATATTACCGGCATCGTGGACGGCGAAGGGAACAGGACGCACCACAGCCTGGACGCATGGGGCAACATCCGGGTACTCACCCGTGCGGATGGAACCGAAGAGCGGTACAGCTACGACCGTGCAGGAAATATCATCAGCTCCACGGACGCCAACGGCCATACGACCTTGTACCGCTACAACAGTCTGGGCAAGCTGGCGGAGGTGGAGGATCCGTCCCAACAGCGCATGGTGTACCAGTACGACCGCCAGGGCCGGCTGACGCGGCAGATCGATCGCAACGAGCGCGTTATCGAGTATGCGTACAACTTCGACGACCAACTGGTAAAGCGCAGAGAAGCCGCGGGAGGCGCGGAAGAAATCTATGTGTACAACGAGGACGGCACGCTGCGAACCGCCGTGAATGATCGGATGCGGTATGACTATACGTATACGCCGGACGGCAGGCTGGCGGCGAAGTATACAAGCGAACCGCCGCTTGGAATCCGCCGCAAGGGCGAGTGGGCCGGGGCGCCTCCGTTCGCGGACCCGCTGACCAGTCCCGGAGCGAATGGAGCGGCAGCACCTCAATCTTGGCATCCGATGGATGCGCTTGAGCCGGAGGCCGCGGTTCCGGGTGCGCGCAAAGTGCTCGAATTCCGCTATGACCCGGACGGACAGGTTACCGGATTGACCGATGCCGCAGGCAGACATACGGAATATCGCTATGATAAAATAGGTCGTATCCAGGAAGTGCTGCAGGGCCGGGAACGTCTCGCACAGTACCGCTATGGCGAAGGCAACCGCATCGGTTCCATTCTGTACGGAAGCGGGATCAGCGTCGAATACGGCTATGACCGGGATGGCCAGATGACGAGTCTGCGGGCGGCCGGCCAAGACGGCCGGGAACTGATGCGCCATACGTACAGCTATGACAATAACGGCAACCAGATTGCCAAGATGGAGCATCATCAGCTTACCCTATACAGCTATGATCCCTTGAACCGCTTGCGGGAAGTGGATTATGGCAGCGGCGCCCAGGAGTCGTACAGCTACGACCCGGCCGGGAACCGCATCCGCCGCGTGCTGGACGGACATGCCACAAGCTATGCCTACGACAGCCGCAACCGTCTGCTGTCGCTGGTCGAGGACGACGGCAGCCGTACCGAGTTCGAGTACGACCACCAGGGCAATTTGCTCTCCGAGCACTCTGGCAGCGGCACCACGACCTATGCCTATGACGCGTTCAACCGGACCGCGCAGGTCGAGAAGCCGGACGGCAGCTATGTCCGTCATGAATATGACCCGGAAGGGCTGCGCAGCGTCATATGCGAGAACGGCGTCACCAGCCGCTTCGTGTTCGACGGCTGGAATATGGTGAACGAGCTGGACGAGGAATGGAACGCCAAGGCCTCCTATGTGCGCGGCCATGAATTGCTCGCGCAGGTGGATGGTCGTGGAGATGCCTACTACTACCTGAACAACCAGCACGGCGACGTCGTGCACATCACGAACCGTCTGGGCGGCATCGTCAACAGCTACGAGTACGACGCCTTCGGCCATACCTTGTCCGCCACCGAAGGCATCCCGAACCGCTTCCGCTACGCGGGCGAGCAGTTCGACCCTGTCACGCAGCAATATTACCTGCGCGCGCGGTTCTACAACCCGGTCATTGCCCGGTTCACCCAGGAGGACGAGTACCGCGGCGACGGCCTGAACCTGTACGCGTACGTGGGCAACAACCCCATAAGGTATGTGGACCCGAGCGGGTATAGCAGCCAGAATGTTGGTTGCGGTGGTGGCGGTAAGAAGGAAGGGCCTTATGAGGGGACGGGAGATGTTGATAAGATATTAACCCGAAATGGGGCATTTCGAGATGCAAAAAGAAGAGCGGGCATTCCTAATTCAGCTCAACATAAAAAACCTGTATATGTTCATGATGGAACAAGTGAAAATAGGTGGGTATACGAATTTGAAGTTGATGGCAAGAAAAAATACATTATTGAACATAGGGATGATAAATTTGGTCGAGGCCCTCACTTCCATGGTGCAGATGATTTAAAAGGAAGCCCGTTAGAAAGAGGAAGATACAATCAATATCCTGGACACTCACCAGAGGATTTCGAGGGGTATAAAAAGAAAGGTAAGCCTAAGAAAAGGTGATTATTTTGAAAGACGACAGAATGAAAAAAATGGAGTTCTTAAAAAGGAAGAACCGAAGAAACAACGTAATAAAAGAATTGGATTTTATGAAACTTCCAACAGACCCGCTTCTGGAAATTGAGGAAAATGACTTGTTTTGTAAACAAGTGTTTTTAAAATTGAGCAGTATTAGGAACAAGATAATATTACAAGGGATGAATTATGAGGAAAATATCAATAAATCCGTGCAAACGTTAAGAAATATTCAGTTAACAACTGACACATTAAGCAAGGAGGGTAGGGTTTTCTTTTTCGGTGAACAAGAAATCGAGGCAGTCAAACTTAATGTTAATGAAGTATTTAGAAACTTGGAAGAGATACTTAAATTAACAAAATTTGCTACAGGATATGCAGATTTCATATTGGTTGCTGATGATTTACATTTTGGAATATGTATCGAAAGGACAGAATATCATTATGAACTTAGCATATGGGGGCTACCCAGTGCCGAATAAAACACCTTTTCTCATCACTACCAACATAACCTTTGTTCTATCAGTATAATATTTTCACGAATCAAGATGTACGTACAGAATGTCTGGAAAAAGTATCCCTATTTAACGTAATAGCGTTACACGAAACAGGTCAATTATGGTCAGATACCACCATAAAAGACCTGTTTTTTGTTATCTTCGTTTTCTTGCAGTTTTTTCAAATATGATTGCAACAATGTACGTACATAGAACGATGGATATGGTGAAAGAGATATGACCTCAACTTTTGTGTGGGATAAGACGACCATAAAGAGTGTCGGGAGTCGATTAAGAGTTTTCTAACAACGGGAAGGACATGTGTGAAAGGCTAGCCACCTGCCCTCTAATATAGGGTTTGCTGAACAATCATTTTTCTAAGGTTTTACAAGGATTTCTGGACTCTAACTCGAAATAAAATGCAAGGAAAATGCGAATTTCTTGAAAAAAATCGTGCACGTGGAGTGAGCCGACATGTATCGTAGAACCGAAAGCCAGCTTCAGTTGTTCGAAGATTTCTACTTGCCGTTTGGCGGTAAATTGAATAAGGAGAACCGTTGGGTTCAACTGGCCGCTATCATCCCGTGGTGGCGGGCAGAAGAATTCTACGCGAAGTCGTTCAAGAAATCAATGCGCGGTCAGATCCCTTTGTCTGTTCGTATGGCTTTGGGAGCGCTGTACATTCAGGAACGTATGCAGCTCGATGATCGAGAGACGGTCCAGCAGATCACCGAAAATCCGTACTACCAGTACTTTCTTGGGTTGCCGGCGTTCCAAGACAAGCCTCCGTTCCATCACTCGCTGTTGACCCATTTCCGCAAGCGATTGGGTGCGGATGTCATTGGACAAATCAACGATTGGATTTTGGAAGAGGACGCAGAGCGAAAGAAGCAGGAACAAAACAAGAGCGATCCTCAAGATCCTCCAGGCAGCGGCCATGGTTCTGATGGAACATCCGTTAATGAAGACGGCAAAAGCAAAGAGAAACCATGCAACAAAGGCACCTTGATGCTCGACGCGACCTGCGCACCGGCCGACATCTCCTATCCGACCGATTTGAAATTATTGAACGAGGCGCGGGAAAAACTCGAAGCGATCATCGATGTTCTGCACGAGCCTTTCGTCGGGAAGGCCAAGAAACCGAGAACGTATCGTCAAACTGCCCGCAAACGCTACCTCGAGATCGCCAAGAAACGGCGAACGGGTGCCAAATCCATCCGGAAAGCGGTTGGCAAACAGCTTCGTTATGTTTCGCGTAATCTTCGCATCATCGAAATGCTGGGAGCGAAAAGCAGCTTGAATCAACTGGGTTCGCAGCAGTATCGGCAATTGCTCGTCATTTCCGAGCTGTATCGTCAACAACAAGAGATGTACGACAAACGGACACACTCGGTGGAAGATCGAATCGTCAGTCTTTCCCAACCGCATGTACGGCCGATTGTACGCGGGAAAGTGAATGCTCCCGTCGAGTTTGGGGCAAAGCTGGCGATCAGTCTGGTGGACGGTTACGCTCGAATGGAGAAGCTGTCCTGGGATAACTTCAACGAAAGCATGACACTGAAAGCTTCCGTGGAGTCGTTCGTCCAGCGATATGGGTGTTATCCGGAAGCCATTCTAGCCGACCAAATCTACCGAAATCGGGAGAACCTTCGCTATTGTAAGGAGCACGGCATCCGTTTGAGTGGTCCAAACTTAGGGCGTCCGAAGAAAGAAGCGGAACCCGATCGGAACCAGGCCAGACAGGATGCTTCAATGCGTAACGCAATCGAAGGAAAATTCGGAGAAGGCAAACGCTCCTACGGACTGGGGCGTATTCGAGCACGCCTTCGAGAGACAAGCGAAACGGTCATTGCCCTGCAACTGCTTGTTATGAATCTCGAACGCAAGCTGCGCGTTCTCTTTTTGCCGATTTTCAGACTGCTGCTGAATCTGTGCCGTCAGCCTCTGTGGGCCTAAAAGGCAATATGTTCAGCAAGCCCTAATTATGATGGAGAGATGCCTGTTGAAGTGCGGTAATTCAACGGCCCCTTCAATAGAATCGCAGGCATGCGCAGCACAAAAAAACACCCCAAAAGGGTGTTTTTTTGCTGCCCGATCCGTCCTGCAAGGCCGGCTTCCGAATTTGGTGCGGGGAGAGGGCGAGAGACAGGAAGCTACGCTTTGCCGGCGGAGCCCAGTTCGTTTATCTTTTCTTTCACTTTGGCAACCAGCGCTTCCTTGGCAGGCATCATGATAGCTCTAGGCTCGCACAGAGCCGGGTTCTCTTCCATCACCGTTCTGACTGCTTCGGCCCAAGCCGTCACCAGCTCCGTATTGTAGTTCACTTTGGCATGTCCCAGGTCAATCGCCCGCTTCAATTGCGGAAGGGGAATGCCGGATGCGCCGTGAAGCACGAGCGGAATGCGTACCGCTTCCGCAATGGCTTGCATTTCCTTGAAGCCGAGCACGGGCTCGCCATGATACTTGCCGTGAACGGAGCCGAGCGCGGGGGCGAGGGCATCGACGCCGGCCTCTCTGACCAGGCGCTCGCATTCGGACAGATCGGCATACCGTATCCCGCCGACGAGTCCGTCCTCCATTCCTCCGACCGAGCCGACCTCAGCCTCGACGGATACGCCGTGAGCATGGGCGTAAGCGGTTACCTTTTGGGTATTGGCAATATTGTCTTGAATCGGCAGGTGGGAGCCGTCATACATGACCGAGCTGAACCCGGCATCAATCGCTTGCACGCAGCGGGAGAAGCTGGAGCCATGATCGAGATGAAGCGCGACCGGCACGGTAATCTCCAGTTCTTCCTTCACCGCTTTCACCATGGATGCGATGGCGGCGAATCCGCCCAGATACTCGATCAAGCGATCGGAGGCCGCCAATATGACAGGAGACCGGGCTTCCTCCGCCGCCTGCAAAATGGCTTGAACCCACAGCAGACCGTTGATATTGAACTGCCCTACGGCATAGTTTTCCTTCAGAGCGCGTTGCAGCATCTCTGTCATCGGTACGAATGTCATTCTTGTTCCCCTCTTTGCCTATATATAGTCTCCGAAAGGCTCTTTCTGATTACGCGTTGGCACGGATAAGCGCTTCAATCTCCTCAACCGATGGCATCGCTTCGGAGGAACTGTGCCTGCTGACGACAATCGCTGCCGAAGCGCTGCCGTATTGGAGAGCGGTTTCAATATCTTTGCCGGACAGCAGGGCGTAGAGGAAGGCCGCGGCATAGGAATCCCCTGCGCCGAATGTTTTCAGCACCTTGCTCTTATAGGCTCGTCCGCGGTACACCTCGCCGGATTTCGTATACGCATAGGAGCCTTCCACGCCGTGCTTGATGACGATCAGCTTCGGCTTGTGCCGGAACAGATATTGAACCGTCGCTTCATTCTCGCCCTTGCGGTTCTCCATTACGTCGAACTCGTCCCGCGTTCCGATGACGATATCCGCTTGCTCCGCGACCAGCGTATAGTACACGGATGTCTCGTGGACCGATGTCCACGTATAAGGGCGGTAATCCAATTCGAAGATAATCTCGATCTGATGCTTCTTGGCATAATGAATCGCTTGCAGGACCGCTTCCCGGGACGGGCTTTGCGCAAGCGCCGTGCCGGACACCAGCAGCGTCTTCGCTTGCTGAATATAAGCTTCGCTCACTTCTTCGGGCTTCAAATACAAATCGGCCACGTTGTCGCGGTACATCAGAATGCTGCATTCTTCCGGGCTTTTAATCTCGGTGAATGCCAGTCCGGCTTTGCGGCCTTCCGTATCGACCACCATATGGGAAGTATCGACGCCCGCCCCGGACATGTAATTTCGAATGAACCGCCCGTGCTGGTCGTCGGGAATTTTGCCGATGAAGCCGGCTTTCAAACCCAGCTTGGCGCTTCCGATCGCGATGTTCGCGGGGGAGCCGCCGACATATTTGGAGAATGTCATCGTCTCTTCCATCGGACGGTTATATTCCACTGCATTCAAATCAAGACAGGCGCGACCAATGGCGATAATATCGTACTTCTTGGTGTTATCCATGGCATGAGGCATAGCAAGGACTCCTTTTTTTGATCTTAAAATGCAGAACCGGCATTATTCAAATGCAGGTTTTGGATACCGTGCCGTCACGACTTTCTTTCTCGTATAGAAATCGACGCTGTCTTTGCCGTTCGCGTGCAAGGTGCCGTAGAACGACGATTTCCAGCCCGAGAACGGGAAGAAGGCCATCGGCGCAGGAACGCCCAGATTGATCCCGAGCATTCCGGCATCGATATTCTCGCGGAAATACCGGATGGCGGACGCATTGGTCGTGAACAGGCACGCCCCGTTGGCGAACTCCGATTGATTGGCGATCTCGATCGCTTCCTTTAGATTTTTGACGCGAATGATCGACAGCACCGGAGCAAAAATCTCTTCCTTCCAAATCGTCATCTCGGTCGTGACATGGTCGAAAATGGTCGGCCCGACAAAATAACCGTCCTCCGAAACCGATTCGCGGCCGTCGCACAGAAGATTAGCGCCTTCCTCGATTCCTTTCTCGATATATTGATGGGTCCGCTTCAGATTTTCCTCGCGGATAACGGGACCGAGGAACACGCCGTCTTCGAGGCCGTTGCCGATCTTGATGCCCGCCGCACGTTCGCGCAGCAGCTCGATGAACTCGTCGGCGATATCTTCCTCTACCGTAACGACGGCGCAAGCCATGCATCGTTCGCCGGCCGATCCGAAGGCAGCGGAGATGACATTCGTCACCGTCTCTTCCAGATTCGCATCCTTCAGCACAATGGTATGGTTTTTCGCTCCGGTCAACGCTTGTACGCGCTTCAGGTTCTCGCTTCCTTTTTTATACACATATTCGCCTACCGGCTTGGAGCCGACGAAGGATACGGCTTTGACAGCAGGATGCTCCAGGATGCCGTTCACCACGTCATGCGCGCCATAGACAACGTTGAATACGCCTTTTGGCAGCCCGGCTTCCGTGAACAGCTCGACCAATTTCTCCGTCAGGAGCGGCGTTCGCTCGGAAGGCTTGAGGATGAACGTATTGCCAAGCGCGATCGCCATCGGGAACATCCAGCACGGGACCATCATCGGGAAGTTGAACGGGGCGATGCCGCCAATGACGCCGATCGGATACCGGTAGTTCACCGCTTCTACATCCGTCGCGATGGAGGAGAGAGAATCTCCCATCATCAGCGTGGGCGCTCCGGCGGCGAACTCGACATTTTCAATACCGCGCTGCACCTCGCCGCGCGCTTCCGTAAGGTTTTTGCCGTTTTCGATCGTAATCAGGCGCGCCAGCTCTTCCCGATGTTCAATGAGCAACTGTTGGTAGCGGAAAAGAATTCGGGCCCGGCGGGGAACGGCTACATTTTTCCATTCCTCGAATGCCTTCGCCGCAGCGGCTGCCGCCGCATCCAATTCGGCTCTCGTCGACAGCGGAACCTGCGCTATCACTTCCTTGGTGGCCGGATTAATTACGCTTTCATACTGGGACGTGCTGCTCTCTACCCATTCGCCGTTGATGTAGTTCTTGAATCTTCTGATCTCGTTCATGGTGCTCCTCCTCCGTATTGCAGATCAAAGATTTCCAAGAAACCGACAGCTCCATCAAAAAAGAAGGCGCTTTCGAATTAGGTGCAAAACAAAATGATCTCAAATGCCTTTGTATTGTGGCTTGTAAATGTTGTTATGATTTTGATGAACTCGTATCATTTCTTGGTCATCTTTCGAGTACATATTAGTCCTGATATGAGTAGTTGTCAATCACTTTCTTGGTTATTTTATGGTTAAATTGAACCGCAAAATCAATCTTAATGTGAGTATTCACTATCTGATTTGGTAACTGTTGATTAACTTTTGGTTATGTGTTATATTTTTCGTAAATGAATAAGGGGGAGGAGCCGATGCGGGAGAAACGGCTGCAGGATATCGAAGACTATATCCATTCGGTGGGAACAGCCTCGTTGGACGAGCTGTGCGAGCACTTCAATATTTCGAAAAACACGATTCGCCGCGATATTAACAATATTTTGGATAAGGGGACAATCCAGAAGGTGTATGGCGGCGTCACTTCGATGTCCAGCCATCTGATTCCGTTTGAGAACCGGGATATTACGAATTCATCGGCGAAGACGGCCATTGCAAAATGCGCGGCTCAATTTGTGGAAGGAAATGAATTGATATATATCGACTCCGGCACGACGACGCGCAGTATCGTGGAGCATTTGCCGCGGGTGCCGAAGTTGACCATTTTGACGAACAGTCTTGATATTATCAATGCTGCAGCGAATCTGGAGCCTATCACGCTCTTGACGGTCGGCAATTGCTATAAGCGGGATACGAAATCGTTCGTCGGCAACGACAGTCTGCATATTCTCGACAAATACAATATCAACAAAGCGTTTATGGCGGCTACGGGTGTTTCGATTGAGAGCGGATTGACGAACTCGGATATTTTGGAATACGAGATTAAGAAGAAGATTGTGGATAAGGCACAGCAGGTCTACTTGCTGGCCGATGCCTCCAAATTCGGGCGCTCGACGCTGTTGACCTATGCCCCGTTCAACAAAGTCGACACGCTGATCACTTCGGAGCCGCTGCAGAAGGACTATCAAGAGTATTGCGACGAACATGGAATTGCCGTCATTGCGGCGGATCAGGAATCAGGTGCAAGGGGGATATGACTTATGCCATTGCTGCGTTTGGATGTTATCGAGGGCCGGAACGAACAAGAATTGAGACAACTGCTGGATGCTGCCCATGAAGCGATGGTGGAGGCATTTGATGTGCCGCACAGCGATCGCTATCAGATTGTGCATCAGCATCCTGCCCATGAGATGATTATCGAGGATACGGGCCTGGGCTTCGAGCGCACCAAGAATCTGGTCATTATCAGCATCGTCAGCAAAGCGAGAACGAACGATCAGAAGGAGCGATTGTACTCGCTGCTACCGGAACGGCTGGAGTCAGCCTGTGGAATATCGCCGGATGACGTGATGATCTCCATTACGGAAAACGGACCGGCGGATTGGAGCTTTGGCCGCGGAGAAGCGCAATTTTTAACGGGCAAGCTATAATTTAAAATGAAAATAAGCAAAAAACTCCGGCGACGGAGTTTTTCTGTTTTTCCATATATCACGGTTATTTGGATACAATCCCCTTCATTCTTTACTTCGGAAAAGAGAAATGCAGCACATACCAAATAATAAAAATGAGAGACACGCCCCATACCATGAACATGGTCAACAAATGAAAGACCTGTTTATCGCATTCGAGAATTGAAGCCTCGTCGTCGCATTCCGACTTCGCTTTCAGCTTGAAGAGCGATCTGAATATCGTAATGCCCATAAAGATATAGATCGTAATGAAAGCGACACTCAGTGCTGTATGCATTTTGCTCATCCCCTTGACACATAATTGCTATTATTTTTGCCCAAGAAGGATGCGTTCATTCGCTGGAGGCAGGAAATCTTGCTTCTGATTATCAAAGCGGAGGGGGAGGAAGACATCCCCGTCAAGGCATCCCGCCCGGAGATGTCTGTCCCTTGCCGTGCTACTCCTCGGCCAGCTCGCGGAACGATTTTACTTTGCCGTGGGAGTGCGGAGTTTGTTTGCGGATTTTGTCCGCATTTATACGCCGGTGCTTCGGAGAGGTCATCGGCTCAGCCTCCTTCAGGATAATGGAACATAAGGACAGTAACATACGTCATTCGATGGTTTGCTGCGCAACCTTAGCGGCCGGATCGGCATTCGCCGGACGGGCTCTCTCCATCGAATGTGTCATTAATATGGTTCAGGGCGCCCCGCCTTATCCCCGCCAAAGTCAGGAGGTACAGCAGGGGGAAGAACCGGTATAATAAGGTGTAGGAACAAGGATCCATCCTTGGCGGTTCGGGCTTGAAGCTGCCCGCGATTTCGCTTGGTCCATGGCATCATTTCGGAGGCATCGATTCCATTGAGAAACGGACGGGCCATGTTGCGGCGCGCGTTCGATCTGGGGATTACGCATTTTGATCTGGTGAACAACTATGGTCCGCCGGCCGGCTCCGCCGAGCTCATGTTCGGGCAGATGCGGAAGGAGGATTTCCGTCCGTACCGCGATCAGATCATCATCTCGACCAAAGCGGGCTATTACATGTGGGAAGGCCCGTACGGCGAATGGGGATCGAGAACATATCTCATCGCCAGTCTAGATCAAAGCCTGAAGCGGATGGGACTGGACTATGTCGATATTTTCTATTCGCACCGTCCGGATCCGGATACGCCGCTGGAAGAGACGATGATGGCCCTCGATCAAGTTGTCCGCCAGGGGAAGGCGCTGTGTGTGGGGATTTCCTCGTATGATGCGGAGCAGACCAGCGAAGCGATCCGGATTTTGAAGGAATTGGGGACCCCGCTCCTTATTCATCAGCCCTCTTACTCGATGCTGAACCGCTGGATCGAGGACGGACTTCAAGACGTGCTGGAGGAACAAGGCGTTGGCAGCATCGCGTTCTGTCCACTTCAGCAAGGTCTGTTAACGAATCGTTATCTTCACGGGATACCGGACGATTCCAGAGCCAAAAAAGCTTCCGGATTTTTAAAAGAGGGAGAAGTAGCAGAACAAGTCATTGCCAAGGTTCGCCGACTGCACGAAATCGCGGAACGGCGCGGCCAATCGTTGGCGCAGATGGCGCTTGCCTGGGTACTTCGCGGCGGGAAGGTCACATCCGCCCTGATTGGCGCAAGCCGGGTCAGTCAGATCGAAGAAAATGTGAAGGCGCTGGAGCAGTTGGCATTCACGGCGGAAGAATTGGATGATATCGAACAAGTATTGCAATCATAGGGCAAGCCGGGAGGTTAGAACCACATGTCTCCCTGGTTTGGCGATTTCTTTGACACCCCAAGAAACGCTGTGCTATTGTTTTTTTAGACATTTATTGAACTGGCAATGATTTAGGTCATTGCAGCTACATATGAAAAGATGCAGGGGGGAGAAACTAATGGGGAGATCAAGTTGGAAATGGATGATCGCCGGGTGTCTGTTATTTGGAAGCATGGCGCCGTTCGCGATGGCGCAAGAGGCTGCGGCGGCAACCGAATCGGCGGTGGAACTCGTACCGCTGCGGCAGGCGGTGGAATCGATTGGGGCTCTCGTTGAGTGGAACCAACAGACGAAGACGATCACCGTAACTTTCGGCGATCGGGTGTGGACGATTGATTCCGCGAGCGGCCGTTCCGGGGTGAACGGAACAGCCGTTACGCTAGACCCCGGATCTTTGCAAGGCAAGGAGAAGGGTCTGCATTACATAGCTTGGGGCGCCATGAAGGAAGCGCTGCAGATTCAAGGGAAGTGGGTGAACGGCAAGGTGCTGGCGGATGAGGCGGATTGGAAAACGCGCGCCGCCCAATTTACGGTCCAGTGGGCGGCCCTGGCGGAAGCGCCGGAAGAGGAAGCGCAGCTTGCCTCTCTCTTGACGCCGGAACTGAAGGAAGCGACGAAGGTGGCGCGCTTGTCTCGCTTGGCGCAGCAGATCATCCCTATGGTCGGCAAGCCGACGCAATTCGTTCAAGCAACCTCCGACAATGATGGCGTGCACCAGAACGTGCAGGTGCTGTTCAAGACGGACAAGGAACTGATGCTGTCCCTTACGCTTCGTTACAAGGAGAACGGTTTGGTGAACGATGTATTCTACTCGTATCTCCCATCCGTGAACTATCAGCCGCCGGCCTATGACGACGCCTCCCTCTACAAGGAAGAGACGATTTTTATCGGCGACGGGCAATTCAAGCTGCCGGGCACATTGACCCTGCCAGCAGCAGCGAATGCGGCAGGCACATATCCGGTGCTCGTGCTGGTTCATGGCTCGAAGGCCAACGACCGGGACAAATCAATCGGGGCCGCCAAGACGTTCCGTGATATGGCGATCGGACTGGCGAAGGAAGGGATTGCCACGATCCGCTATGAGAAGCGGACGCTTGAATATCCGGTTCAATCGGCGGCGATTCCGCGCTTCACCGTGAAGGAGGAGACAGTCGATGACGCGCTGCTGGCGGTGAAATGGGCTGGTCAAGACAAGCGGCTGAACAAGGACCGCATCTATGTGTTGGGCCACAGCCAGGGAGGGATGCTTATCCCGAATATCGTCAAGGCTGACACCGGGAATTCGATCCGCGGGGCTGTCATCGCGGCCGGACCTTCCGGGCCAATCGAAGATTTGATGATCGAGCAGATGGAACGCCAGCTTCAATATGCCAAAGACAACGGGCAACCGGCGGAAGTCATCGCGGCGGCCGAAGGACAATTGAAGATGTGGCAGCAGATGGTTGCCATCATCAAGGATGAGCAATATACGCTCGACAATCTTCCGGCGAATTTCCCGCTGCCGAACGCTTCGTGGTGGATAGATTTCCGCAACCACCACGGTGGAGAGATCGCCAAGGATCAGAAGGTGCCGCTCTTCATCATCCAGGGGGATAATGACGCTCAGGTCGGCAAAGAGCACCTGGACGGCTGGAAGAAGGCGCTCCAAAGCCGAACCAACGTCCAATACAAGCTGTATCCGAAGCTCAACCACGTATTCGTGGAGAGCGACAAACCGTCCACAGGCCAAGAGTACGTCATTCCAGGCAATGTGCCGGAACAAGTCATGCAGGATATCGCAGCCTGGATTCGCAATAACTAAATTGACGTATGAAGGACCGTCCGCAGCATAAAGCTGCCGGCGGTTCTTTTTTTTGGTAAACGTTACATGTGCGCTGATCTCTTATCCCCCCCTATCCTCTTCCCGTCGCTATCCCAAGCAGTCAGGTGAACGTAGGAGATGTGTCTTGCCTCGCTATCCCAAGCAGTAAGGTGAGCGTAGCAGGTGTCTCTTACCTCTTATCGTCGCTATCCCAATTAGCCAGGTAAATGTTCATGTGACTGGCCTATTAGTGCCACTATCTCAACTAGTCAGATGAAAGCAGCGGGGTAGGGTCATAGCTGACCGAATGGGATAGCGATCAAAAGGAACAGAGTAGCGCATACCTGCCGGATTGGGATAGCGATCAAAAGGAACCGGAGTAGAGCATATCTGACGGAATGGGATAACGATCAAAAGGAGCATAGTCAAGACTTCCGAAAACGAATATCCGCAATTAGACCGAGGTCTATTCGCGTCAAGTGAATAAGATGACATTTGTCATACGGACATCATGACAGTCCATACTAACCGGCCCAGCTCGCGATCTTTAAGAAAAGGGATAGAAGCAAGAAGTAAGGGGGACACAAGGTGGATGCAGTGATTCAGATGCGCAATGTCACGAAAAGGTTCAAGAATAAAACGGCGGTGAACGGGGTGTCGCTGGACATTATGCGAGGTTCCGTTGTTGCCATCCTGGGGCCGAACGGCGCAGGGAAGACGACGACGATTTCGATGCTTCTTGGCTTGATGGAGCCGACCGAAGGAACGGTCAAGCTGTTCGGCAAGGACCCGAATCATCTGCAAGTAAGGCAGCGGATTGGCGCTATGCTGCAGGACGTCAGTATCATCGACCGGCTGAAGGTGCATGAGGTCATCGAGATGTTCCGCAGCTATTTTCCGAAGCCGCTGGCGACGGAGCGGCTGATCGAGCTGACCGGCTTGAGCAAGCCGGAGCTCGAAATGTATGCGGAGAAGCTGTCCGGCGGGCAGAAGCGCAGAGTGGGCTTCGCGCTGGCGCTGGCCGGTAACCCGGACCTGGTCTTCTTCGACGAGCCGACGGTAGGTATGGACGTGGCAGCGCGGCGCCGCTTCTGGGAACAGGTTCGTGTGCTGGTATTCGAAGGCAAGACGGTGCTGTTCACGACGCATTATTTGCAGGAAGCGGATGATGCGGCCGACCGGATTATTTTATTCCATCAGGGGGAGATTGTGGAGGACGGCAAGCCCGAAGAGATTAAAGCGCGGCTCCTGAAAAAATCCGTCTCTTTCCGGCTCGAAGGAGATACGGCGGCAGCTCCCACGACCAATATTAAAGTGTATGGAGGAAAGAAGGTCAGAGGTACCCTGATCATCTGTTATCGTATCCCAAGACAAAGCATATGAGCTTTTATGGAGCAATCATATACTCCCATTAACAGGCTACTTTGTTCATGGGCAGATAGAGAAGGTTTGGAAGAGTGAACTACAGTTAGCTGAAGTAAATAACACATCATTTAAGGTTGTTGTATTTGAAAAGGATTATTGCCAAGCATTGCGGATGCTAGCTGGAGCCAGATTGTTCAATTCACTCTACGTACAAGGCTGATGTCTGCCTGCAAGTCATATGAAGGGGATATGTTCCCAGATGGCTTTGACGAGAAGAGTATATATGCTGTGAATACGTAGATGATGATTTTCGTAAGCATTTTAGGATGGTAGCTGTACGCCCTCCGCTTGAATAAGCTGAGGCAAAGATTTGATCATCCAGAAGGTTAACCGCTTAATTGGCGGTACGAACGAGGTGATGTGCAGGGATATCTTCTTCCAAATCCATTGGTTCCAAAAGCCATTGAAAAATGACGAGGGGCAGCCCTTCTCTAAAAATGTAAAACAAAAAGAAACTGTTCTTCAGTAAAATGGAAGTGCGACAGTGACCGTCGCCACGGAACCGGTTTAGAGTTGCCGCCGGCTCATCCGACTGCCGTTGCTGGCATGCTCCGAACGCGGTGCGGTCCGCCGCGTTCGGAGCATCTGCTCTGGCCATAGTCGGTGGTCCTAAGAGAAAATAAAGTACTAGACTCAGTAGAGGTGATGTCCTTCGGGTTTAAGGGTACACCTGATTTGGACGTACTTGATCCCAAACTTCGAAACCATCCTCATCTCTGTGATATTCATGATGATTCGTAGCTTCCAGCACGTCCGTGTAGTACCACTTGTCCGGCGTGTTGTCCGGCCACTGCTTCGCATCCTTGTGAATGCCGTCTGTCTTCACCTTCCGGTTTAAAACGTTGTTGATGAAGGACATGGCTTCCACACGGGAAATGTACTGGTTCGGCTTGAACGTTCCGTCTGGATAGCCTTTAATCCAGCCTTTGTTAGCTGCTGATACGATATATTTTTCTGCCCAATGTCGGCTAATGTCGGTAAACATATCGTTCTTCTGCTCATCCAGCTTGTCGAAGCGTGATGCGATGGTGGCAAATTCCGCTCTCGTAATGGAACGTTCCGGCTTGAAGTTTCCGTCTGGATACCCCGTGATAATGCCAGCATTTTCCATCGTGGAGATATGTTTGTTCGACCAGCGCTTGCTGTCGACATCCCCATACGAATTGCTGCCTTTCATGTAGTTGCTGCGGGTCTCATCCTTCATCAGCCGGTAGAAGATAACAGCAACTTCCTCGCGGCTGATAAGGTTCTCCGGCTTAATCGTTCCATCCAGATAACCGTTAATGTAATTGTAGTGATTCTCCATTTCCAGCGGAATTAGTGGTGATTGCGGTCCCCGAAGCGGCGGATTGACTAGTTTGATCGGGTTGGGCGTTACTGTTGTGGTCGAGCCGCCCGAGTTTCCCGTTTCAGGATTTCCCGGCTCAGGATTGGTCGTATTTTTCGTGTAGTAGAAAATACACTCTTGCCCTTCGCCAGTCGTAAAGGTATAGGTGTAACTTGCCTTCACAGGTGTATACCCGGATACCGATATAGCCGAAAGAGCTACCTCTTCGCCAGCTTTTCCGCTCTTCGTCATTGATTCTGCCAGTTGCTTGCCTGTGCCTTGCTCCAAATACTTCACGGTGACACGTTGTTCTACATTAGATGTATCCTTGGTGTAGTGAATCTCCAGTACCTGATTCGGTTCACTCGTGAAGGTATAAGGATATATGGATTGCTCAGGGTGATATACCGCTCCGTTCACGGTAATTGATGTCGGTCTAACATTAAAATGCTCACCCGTTCTGCCCTGAACACTTGTCGACTCCTTCACCGGTTGCTCTGTTTCCTTATCCAGATGCTCAATGGTGAGTTGCTGTATATCATACGGGACACTCTTGATGTAATGGAACGTATATTCCTGATGCGGATTAGTGGTCACCCTATATTCGTGATTAAAATTCTGAGGTATGTACACTGCGTCCGACACAGTAATCTGATGGGAAGTCAGCGTGAGAATGTCACCCGCTTTCCCCTTATGGAAAGTTGGGGCTTGCAGTACTGCATTCGTCTTACGGTCCACGTAGTTCACTTTTACGGTATGTTCCGTTGAAGCATTTTTTGTGTAATAGAAGATATGCTCCTGGTTGCCTGCAGCCGTGAATTTGTAGTTCACTTTGCTCGGCTCCACTTTACTATATCCAGGCACTTCATCTGCAGACAGTTCAACCGTTTCTCCCGCTCTGCCTATCACTACTTTCGACGGCTGCACCTCTTCCGTCGTTCCTGCTTCATAATACTTCACGGTTACATTTCGCTCAGTGTCGACCAGATTAAATTTGTGCAAATAGGTTCCTGAAGATATTGAATAAAATGTATAGTTCTCAGGTTTTTCATAAGTACCGTGTGCATTATCAAAGAAAGCATTATAGTATATATTTTCTATCCCCAGATATTCCGTTGCTCGAATCCCGCTCACAGTGATCCCCTTCTCGTTAATCTTAAGACGATTTTGTGGTATCGGCACGTAATTAAGGGCTAGATAAGTTGTACTAGGGGATGTTGATTGGGTAAACGGAGGCTGATATCCGTCAAAGTTCGTCAATCTGTTTGGCATAATATCAAATGGAATAAACAGAGACTCGTCAGCCGCATTATATCCTAGAAAAGTACGGTCCAGATCGGTGACAGGCTCTAAGCGGCCAATGTTTTGACCAAAAGCAGCCAATTGGTTCAGCTCGGGAAACTGAACAATAGACTGAAAATCAGAAATCCCGCAAAATTGAACATTTAATGCCTTTAAGTTTTGAAGCGAAGACAAAGGTGTGATGTCCGTAATATTTATATTTTCGTCCAAATTAATAAATTTTAGATTAGGCAGTTGATTAAATTTGTAAAGAGCGTTATTATCCAACGACGTATTAGTAAAAGATAAACTCTCCAAGGATGTTAAATTACTAAGATCTGGAATTACTTCAATATTTATACGATCAATAGCTAAATTTAGCAAATTTTTAGCTTGTTCTATTCCCGTCAAATCGTGAATTGGTTCCACTACTGCATTGTTGATTACAATCACGGATGTTACAGTTTCAATTTCTTCTCTAGTAATTACGCTATCGGGGTCTCTCGCCGGATCAATCGAACGATTTAGTACTTTTCTTAAATAGTCATCAGGAATATGGATAATGTCATCTTTGTCTTTACCTGTTGATTTTCCAGATGGTTGTACTTGGAGGTTCAGATTAGGCTTCACATACGCAGCAGCAGGATTAAGGAAATTAATACACAATAGGATAGCCACAATAAGCAATAGTATTCGTGTAGTTGATTTCATCCTAAACATCATCCTTCAACTTAAGTGTAGTCTCCAAAATCCCAATAAAGTGAATGAGCATTCGTGCCCCCTTTCTCGTAGTTTTTCAGAGCATTAGAGCTTTGATGTGAGCCCTAAAGCTGCTGTTCATTAATAACTCCATGCTCCCCAACTTTCTATCTTATGTTACAACACTATTAAGTTACTCATTTAGGAATACTCGATAAATGATAAAAGTCACTTTTTTACCATTGGTCAACATGGCAGCTTGCCTGGGATGTACAACTCACCATCAAGGATGAGTCCCGGGAAGATCGAAAGATGTTCGGACAAGTGAGGAACCCTATCCGTCTTCTCCATAGGTATTCCGACCACATCACTAATTTGTCGCGAAAAAAATCTCCCCAAGATTGACAGGTAGTGAGAACCGTCCCACTTCTCCTCAGCAATATAGTTAAAATCGTTAAGGAAGGCTTCCAGTTTTGCTCCATCCTTCACAGCAGTGCCTCCCATAGGTAATACATGGTTGGTCCAACGGGTAATCTCTCATCAAAATAACCTCCTTGAGTTAAGTTCTTTTCTTAGGGCAAACGTTTAGCACTTTTCGGGATTTATTCCCGTTAAGTTCAAGCCACGAAGCACACTTGCTTTCCAGGTACCATCTGCAGTCGCGGCATATATGCTGAACAACATTCTGACACCTCATTGGAACAATATCCTGATAGCGAGGACTTTCTCCTCGCCGCGAACCCGCATCTTACGGCACTTATCGAAGTAGTCAGCCATTGCAAGCAACATTAATTTTATGGTGCATGTGGTACCTCAATCTTAAGGACGCTAAAAGCTACTAGGTTTAATACCAAGTCTGCGCCGTGTTCTTGCTCGATGAGATCAAATGCATCCTCTGTTGCGCCCACAATCTCTTTATCAGAAGTAAACTCCCTGGTTACTATCTCATCCCGTGTACCAGCAATCAGTACCGCAGCCACCCATGATACCCACCTTGTGGCAATCGCTCGTACTGACTCTGCCATACAGGGCTTCTTCAATCGGATTCACTCCCCATCTCTCTCCTCTTGAGCAATAAGCTCGATATCTCGAACTTCTGATAAATCAATGATGTGTGCAATACCGTCCATGTCTTCCAATGTGATGGCTTTGCCCTCGTTCTTGTGCTTTATAAAAAGCCTACGGTACTCTTGTTTGACCTCATTGACAGTTAGAGGGATTTCACGGACAACCTTCTCAGTCTCGGGTTCTCTTCACCCCAAGTCACGGTCTTCTTCTTGCCATTTCCCTTGAAGTAGAAATGAGCCGTGAGCTGTGCATTCATCAGGTAGTACCTCCTTAAAAAATAAATTAGCTCCCTAATTCCTCTATACGAGGCAGGGAGCCGCCAATTAAGAGCTAGAAAACCATTTCTTCTTTTGTTGTTTCTTCCCAAATGCCAGTGTAGATCAGTACGAATGAATACATCTTCATCCTTTTTGCCGCCACGGTTCTTCTTAAGAGACAGCTTGAAAATGTCGTCAATCTTACGGAGGGTGATTACTTTAAGGTCATACAACTGTCAAGCACAATCAACCCAGGCCGCTCGGATTCAATAATTGCCCGAATATCCATCGGAGTAAACGGTTTACCTTGGTTGGAATCCTGTGAAAGGATAACCAGACGCTGATCTTTCTTCGCGAGCTCCTGAGTGTATTCACGGTAGAGCTCGTGATCGGTCAGTCTCCCTTCGTTCAAGGCACGGTTACTAAAAATGTGCCCTAAAAGTATCCATACGGTACGCGACCTCAAGCTCAGGCATCTCCGTGCTCAGGTAGATTATCGGGTCATTAATATTTGCTTGAACAAAGGATAGCCATGCGACATAAGCGAAGAACTCCCCCACCCATGACTTACCTTCATTAGTCCGACCTGCAACCAGAACAAGGTCATCGTTCTTCCAGCCGCCTGTCAGCTCATCCAAGCCCTTAATACCCGTGGTTGCCCCTGATAGACCAGTTTGACCGTGTTTCTCCATGTACTTCTTGTAGCGATCATCTGCGTGTTTAGTCCATTCGTAATGCCCTAAGCTCCCAGTGAACTTCTTGAGCATTACATCGAGATCGTTCCGTATCTTCCACATGGCTTCAAGAGTCTTACCCTCATTTGTCATGTTCGCGTTCTCTACGAGAACAGGACGGTAATCCATGTGCGCCCGCTGTTCCCTTTGTACGTTTACGCAATAGTCAACAGGGTCTAAATCCTTCGGAACACGGAAGTCCTCAAACTCTACCGCCGCCGTTTCGATAGTCGGCATCAGACCGTTCATATCGTTACGAAAGTCTTCAAACCAAACAACTACATCCTGAAGGGCAATGATGTAGGTATACCATGATTCCGCATGAAGTATGGGTCTTTGCTGATAAACCAGTGGTTAATGTACGTCAGTTCTTCAAGCACGTTTGATGACCTCCTTAACGGATGCCTTCCTTCTGTCGAGCCCCTCGACCTGAATACCAACGCAGTCGGACATTAATCGGGATACGGGTTCGCTTACCTAGCACTTCCTCATGAGAAAGTGCTTTGGAATCAAAGTTTGACGTGAAGATTGTTGCCCGCCCTTCATTAAATCGCTCGTTGACGATTAGGTATGTCTGCTCAGCGTTGTGCCCGCGCCGCCATCATCTAATAGAAGAAACGGAACTTCTTTAATCGCCACAACACGCTTTTGAACTGATTCTTCATCCCTACGGTAACGTAGATCGTCCATCAGATCGGAGTAACTGACAAATAACGCGAGTGGTTCTCAAAGTCGAACTTTGCTGTCATGCACGTCTTGTAGATGTATTGATTAAGGAGCATAGCAGCATTGAACGTCTTTCCCGTTCCCGCTCCACTGTTCTAAAAGAAGAAGTTGGTGCCGTTTTCCTCCTCTTCCTCAATGATGTTTCCAACATAGTCTGTTAGTCCTTCGTAGATGTAGCGATTGTCATCATCCACTTCATAATTGTAGACATTAGCCTTTAAATACTTTGTCGGGATCTCCGACAGCTTCAAGGCTTTATCCAACCTGAACTTTGGATTACACGAATCAAGGTACTCAGGGGTTTCCTGAGTACCTTTTGCAGAAAGGTCTCGCTAAGCACTCTCACATTCCTTGTAAGGGGCCTTCATGCCATCACTCGCGTGCGGGCCCGCTCGCTTAAGTCGCGTACGGAGGCTGCCGCCAGCTTCAGGCGCCGCTCTCTTTGCTCACCGGGTATCGGCTCGAAGCTCGGATGAATGACGACTACCTAAAGATGTCCCACGGGTTCCCGAACGGCAGATGAACCGACCAGATCTCGATGCCGGCCATCCCGGCGGTGCTGGTAACGTGTGAGCATGGCGGGAGTAAGTGCTTCCTCTGGAGGGATAGAGTTATCCAGATTCAGTTCAATACAAGCGATGCCTGCTTCTTTTAACTGCAGAAGCGATCCCGATTCCTTGTCGTACCAATACGTGCCCAGCTTCCATGGAGAGTGGGCTTCGGACATAGGCTGCTCGCCTCCAATACGATGGGGATGGTTGCATCGGAACTTTTCCCTCACTCTATCATTGCAATCGGAAGGTGTAAATAAGGCCGGACTCCCTCTCCAAAACGGTGAGGGTGTCGAATTTCCTCCGGCTTTTATATCGATTTTTTGTAGGATTCGAGAATCCGGCAGCGGGTAAAAAATAGAAGGACTTTATTTTTGCATTGGAAGCAGGAGAGAAATGGGACGGAAGGATGTGTTATAGTATACATGAATTTAACATCAAAGGGAGGGATTAGGAAGTGAAACTGATTAAGGATGACATCCAGGCCGATGTCGTAATCATTGGCGGAGGATTGGGGGGCGTCGCGTCTGCCTTGTCCGCCGCTAGAATGGGACTGCGTGTGGTGATGACGGAAGAGACGGATTGGATCGGCGGTCAATTGACGTCGCAGGGGGTTCCTCCCGATGAGCACAAGGTCATTGAAACGATGGGCTGCACCCGTACATACCGGGAGATCCGCGAGCGGGTGCGGGCTTATTACCGGGCGAACTATCCGCTTACCGAGCAAGCGGCGGACAATCCCCTGCTCAATCCCGGACGGGGATGGGTCAGCCGCCTCTGCCATGAGCCGAAGGTGGCCCTGCGCGTGCTGCATGACATGCTGGCGCCTTATACGAGCAGCGGCCGGATTACGATTCTCTACGAGACGATTCCGGTCGAGGCGGAGACGGAAGGCGATATCGTCCGTTCGGTCACGGTATCGCATGTGCGCACGCAGCAGTTGATCCGCTTGAGAGGTTCATACTTCCTCGACGCGACCGAATGCGGCGACCTGCTGCCGCTCGCCGGGGTGGAGCATGTGATCGGGGCCGAGTCCCGCGCGGAGACGGGCGAGCTGCATGCGTCAGAGGAGGCGAATCCGCTTGATAATCAGTCGTTCACGCATGTATTCGCTGTCGATTATTTTCCGGAAGGGAACTTTACGATCGAGAAGCCGGAGCAATATGATTTCTGGCGGCAGTATGTTCCGGAGCCGTCCATCTATCCTCTGTTAAGCATGTACACGATCAATGTCAATGATCCGACCAAGTACCGCAAATTCAACCTGTTCTCCGACGGCCAGGATCCAATGCCGCTGTGGACGTACCGGCGGGTTATCGACAAGGCCCTGTTCGAGCCGGGCTTCTACGATAGCGACATCACGCTGGTCAACTGGCCGCAGAACGATTACTACCTGGGCCCGATTATCGGCGTAAGCGAGACAGAGAAGCAGAAGCATCTGGAGAATGCGAAGCAGTTGAGCTTCTCGCTCCTCTACTGGCTGCAGACGGAGATACCGCGGCCGGACGGCGGCAAGGGCTACCCGGGCTTTCGCTTGCGCACAGACGTGCTGGGCACGGAGGATGGCATGGCCAAGGCGCCGTACATTCGCGAATCGCGCCGGATCAAAGCGCGCTATACCATTACCGAAGCCGATGTCGGCAAAGAGATGCGGGGAGAGGCAGGAATTCGCCGCTATCCCGACAGCATCGGCGTAGGCAGCTATCATCTGGATCTTCATACGACAACGGTCTCGCACCGCAAGTTCTACCTGCCTAGCTATCCATATGAGATTCCGCTGGGCGCCCTGCTGCCTGTCCGGATGACCAATCTATTGCCGGTATGTAAAAATATCGGTACGACCCAAGTATCCAACGGCAGCTACCGGCTTCATCCGACGGAATGGAATATTGGCGAATCGGCAGGCTATCTGGTCGCCTATTCGCTGCAGCATCAGGTTACGCCGCATCAAGTGCATGAGGAGCCGTCCCATCTCGAATGCTTCCAGTCCCTCATTCAGGAGAAGGGCGTCCAGATCCATTGGCCGGATGGCTTCGAGATGTAGTTCCCGCCGGAACGGAAGAGGGGGGCGTCGGCCTCCCTTTTTCATGTCCCCGCCACTACCCGAATTGCGCCGCGGATGCGCCTCGCCAAGACCGGCCCGGCGAACGGCACAGGAGAGGCAGCCGGATCAATAGGTCTTCATGCCGGTGCCAAGGACGACGACGCGCTTCGTTCCGTGTTCCTCCAGCACTTTGACGCTGATCTGAGCCCCTTCCTGGAATTTCGGAATGTGTAACATATGAACGGCTGTTTTGATTTCGATTGGAAAAGAATCTCCGTTCGGCATCGCCACGTCCAATGCGAGCAGAACAACAGGTTGATCATCGATTCGGGTTGTTGTCGGCGACAGGGACATAATTGTGGCGGAAGCGAGGATGCCTCGCGTCATCACTTCATGCTCTTGTTGTCTGGCGCGCTTTTTCTTGCGCACGATAGACGATACCACGCACAATACAATGATAATATCGATCACCAAAATTCCAATGATGATCCACAGCGTCGTATTCTCCATTCGGATTCTCCTTCGTCTCGGACAGGAAGCCGCCGGAGCCTGCATGGCAGGCAAGCAATTTGAGCGCAAGGCCCGGAGGAGCCTTGGACCGCATTGTTGCTGTTAGCGGTATCCCTATCTGCATCGTGTTGTGCCATCCCATTTGCATAGATTCAGGCACGGGGCGGGGCATGGGCCGCCGCTTCCGCTTCCGAACAATATACAGAAGAGGGGACTTCTATTGTATCAACCATTCATTTCCACCGTCCCGTGACTTTGGATTCATTTTGCGGCATTTCAGGCCCAAAATGTGAAACCGGTACATGACTTTTACCCGGCATGTGGAAAAAGAATAGGTTGCCGTAACTATAGGAATGTCCAATATCGCCACGGAGGGCTACCCATGATTGAAATTCGTTTATCGGTTGGATATGAAGAATATGAAGAGGGAGAGAGGATGTCTGGGCTGATCGAGAAGCTGGCAGCCGGAGAGCATAGTGAGCAGCTCGTCAGCCTAATTATCGGCGATTGGGGACAGGCCTACGAGAATTCCCCTGACAGCTTCCTCGATACCCTGATTGGAATCGGGAATGCATGCGCGGCTTAAGGAGTTGGTCATTATTTGCGGCGGACTGCCCGCAGAGGTGCTGGCCGACATCCGGAACGCGAAGCTGCCGGAGCTGCGGAAGCTGGAGCTGTATCTCGGCGTCGATGAATACGGCTTCTCCGGTTCGCTCGATGACGTGCTGTCCGTAGCGAAGCCCGGTTTATTTCCGAAGCTGACCTATCTCGGATTGAAGGACAGCGAGATTCAGGACGAGATTGCGCAAGCGCTGGCCGATGCGCCGATTCTGGATCAACTGGAGACGCTCGATCTGTCATACGGCACCTTGTCGGACGCAGGCGCGGAAGCGCTGCTCGCCCGGCTTCGGCTGGAGGCGTCATCTGCCGGCATCCCGGTGCGCTGGGTGAACGATCCCGCAGACATCGCGGTTATGTTCGACAAGCGGCGCTGCTGGGAGCATCTCTCCCGGCATGGCGTGCGCATGCCCCCTCTCCCTGCCCTGGCCGGCTCGATTGCCGGCTATGAAGAGCTGCAGGCCGCCATCCGCTCCAGCGGCATGCACCGCCTCTTCCTTAAGCTGGCCTGCGGCTCCGGGGCGGCCGGGGTCATCGCGTATCAGTGCCAGCCCGCGACCGGGGCCGAACTGGCGGTCACGACGCTGGAGATGGAGGAACGGGCGGGAGAGACCGTCTTTTACAATTCCGTCCGCCTGCGGCAATACCGGGACCATGCGGAGATCCGCCGCATGGTCGACTGGCTGTGCGGAGAAGGGGCCATGTGGAGCGCTGGATCGCGAAGGAGCGCCTCGACGGCAAATCATTCGATGTGCGCCTGCTCGCCGTGAACGGGTCGGCTTGCCATGCCGTCCTGCGGCTCAGCTCCAGCCCGATCACGAACCTGCATCTGCGGAATGAGCGCCGTCCGCTGGACGAAGGCATGATCGCTTCCGGGGTGGCGGAAGCGGGTTACACGCAATATTCGATGCGGCACTATCTGCTGAAGGCGATTCTGCATCGCGAAGGGCTGGAGCTGGCCGCCTATGCGGAGCGCTTCGGCAGAGAGGCGATGCGGCAGCATCCCGAACTGGAGCAGCTGCTGCGCCTCGGCCTGGCCGAGTTGGAAGCGGGCGTGCTGCGGCTGACGGCGCTCGGGATGGCGTATTCCGACGCGCTCGGGGACGAGCTGATCACCGCCGACGTGAGAGAGCGGATGGAAGGATATGAGCTGCGATGAGGGCGGTGCTCTATTACCGGGGGAAGCTGTTGTCCTGCAATTACGCCTGCCCGTATTGCCCGTTCAGCAAGACGAAGGACAGCGGGGAGACGCTTGCCCAGGACAAGCGCCAACTGGAGACGTTCATGGGCTGGATTCGGGCCCAGGAGGAAGCCGGGACGGCTTTTTGTCGCAATGCAGGCGGCTGTATGAGCAGGGCATCTCCTTCAGCGTCGGCACCGTCGGGGTCCGAAGCGCCTTCGCGCGATCGAGGAGATCCGGCGCCTGCTACCGGAAGACGTATACGTCTGGGTCAACGCCTATAAGGATCGGCCGGATTACTATGCGGCAGAAGAAGTAAAGCGGCTGCAAGGCGTCGATCCTTATTTTGCGATCAATCTGAGGGATTACGACAGCCTCGGCCGGCCCTGCGCAGCAGGGGAGTCTGTCTTCTACGTTCAGGGCTCCGGCATCGTGAAGCGATGCTACCAGGATCGGCGCGTCATCGGCCATCTGTATCGGGACGGGCTGTAAGGGCTGGCGGCTGAGCGTGCCTGCGGAATGAAGAACTGCGGCTGCTATATCGGGTATATTCATATGCCGGAGCTGGAGCTGGGCGAAGTGTACGCGGAGGGACTGCTGGAGCGCAATCCTATGCGGCATGATTCACTACGAAAGGAGGGAACGAAGATTGTCTGAACACGCATTCACATTATGGCTGACGGGATACTCCGGGGCGGGCAAGACGACGATGGCGCAGGCGATCGCGGCCTCGCTCCGCTCGCATGGCCGCCGGGTCGAATGTCTCGACGGCGATGAGCTTCGCGCCGCCATCGGCAAGGTCTCGGCTTCAGCCGGCAAGACCGGATGGAGAATATCCGCCGGATCGTATATATTAGCGGGCTGCTGGCCCGCAACGGAATTATTCCGGCCGTCTCGGTGATCAGCCCGTACCGGGACATGCGCGCTTACGCGAGCGAGCGGTTGGCGCCCTTCGTCGAAGTGTTCGTCGATTGTCCGCTGGACGAGTGCGAACGGCGCGATCCGAAGGGCTTGTACGCCCGGGCGAGGGAAGGAGATATCCCGATGTACACCGGCGTCTCGGATGGGTACGAGCCTCCGGAGGCGCCCGAGATTGTCCTCCCGCCGGATCGCTGCTCCGTGGAGGAAGGGGTGCAGCTCGCGCTGAACCGGCTGAAGGAGCTGTCCTTGCTTACCTAGTAGTCATGGTCATGGCTCTCCGCCAGGCGGCTTGCGTCCGACTTCTTGAGGCGGAGGCGGAGAGGGGCGGATAGTGGTGCGGCAAGGAAACAGCCGGCCGTGATGCTACTCCTGACCGGCTTCGTTCAGATAAGGCCGAACATCTTCGATCGGGATGGCAAGTCCGACATCGATCGATTCCTCGCCCTGCTTCACGGTCGAGGTGGCGAAGACGACGGCGATGACGCGGCCTTGCTCGTTCAGGACCGGGCTCCCGCTGTTGCCTGAGTGGATCGGAGCCTGAATCATCAGCACGGGCCGCTCGCGCTGCTGCAGCGGGGTCAGACCGAGAATCTTGCCTTCGATAGCGATATGATAGAAGGAGAGCGGGTTGCCGATGATATGAACTTGGGAGCCTTCCCGCCATCCGGAGTTCGTCTCCAGCGGCAGAGCAGGCAAAGCATCCGGACTGTCCCGCAGCTTCAATACGGCTACATCCAAGGCGGCGTCGCTTGCGATCACGTCGGCGAGATACGTTTTATTATTTTGAAACGTGACCGATCCGGTCTTATCCTCCGCCATCACGTGGCGGTTCGTAATGATGATGCCTTCCGCGGACACATTGAAGCCGGTGCCCTTCCGATCCCGCGCATTGACGACGACGACCGCCTGCTTGAATTGCTGGATCTGTTCACTCTGCGATAATTCCTTGTCCGCATGGAGGAAGCGGAGGGCAGGCAGATTGTAGATCTGCGGCCAGAACGCGATCACATTGCCGAACAGGAGCAGGGCAAGCAATATCGTTATCGATTTAGCCATCCATTTTCTTCGCGGACCAGGCTCCAGATCCTCCTCTTCGTACTCGTCCTCCCGAATCCACTGCTCGAATTCTGCTTCGGTTAACGGTTCCGAATGGCCGTGCTGCGGCCATTCGCCGGGCCGCTGCGCCATGGCGGAGGGCTGCCGTTCGCTGGAGGCTTCCGCCGATCCGGCTTGGGCCTGTTCATCGCACGGCTCTTCTTCCCGGAGGTTCATGCCTTCGCTCGCATCCCGATCATCCATCGTCTCCTTGCCGGCGGCGGAGACATCCCGGGCATCCCCGCTCTCGCTTACGGAGCTCCCGGGAACGGACCGCTGTGCCGATTCCTCGGCCGGATCGGACGCTCGCCTCGCCTCGTTCGGCTTGCTTGGATTCATCGCTTTATCCTCCTCGCATCAGATTCGTGCAGAGAACCTGGAAAGTGTCATGCCCTTGCTGCGGGGCTCATACGGATATTATAGCAAATCGCCTTCCGGTCAACGAACCAATCGGCCTGTCTGGAAGGCTGGACGGGATGCAAAGTACGATGTGAAGTAGTAGAATGAGGAAAAAACTCGTTGCTGCCGGCCGATCCTGATTGAAGCTGGAGCTTAGCGGGTACTTATTGTGGAGAGGACGGTTCGATTTTTGCAGAGCCAGAGACCAGGCCAACGTTATTCGCTTCTTCGCCATTCGCCAGGCAAAGGCTGTATCCCCAAGCTGATCATGAAGAGGAGGAATCCCCGATGTTATGGGATGTTCGAATCAATGTGCACCGCTACGATCCTTATCATTCTTGGTATGCGCACCTTGGCGCGAGACCGGCGAACCGCAGAGGCCTCTCCCGCACCAAGCCCAGCTTCCATGACATTCTGCATGAGAAGCGGAAGCGGGCCGGTCACCGGGAGCGACAAGCAGACCGGCAGGCCAAGCCGGGGAAGGAGCATGCCATCGTTGCCCGGCCAGCACGGCTGCAGCCTCCGCTCGGGTAGCGAGCGCTGCAGCCCGGAACGCACCGCCCGCGCGGTAGCCCGCGTCCCGTGTTCCGCCGCAGGCGGGTGCCGCTCATTTACGTTACACGTTATCCGAGATGTTCGAGAATGGTCCGGTATGCCGTGACCGCCTCGCAATCGTGAACATTGAACACGGTTGGATCGATGCCGGACTTGACGATGACGGCATGATGCCGCCGATTGATATAGATGTGCTGCCCGTAAATGCCGCGGGCCATCATTTCCGAGCCGTCGCTGCCGCGCGGCGTCCACCACTGATACTGATAGCCGAAGCACTCCTCGGCTTGCCCTGCCTGCAGGTCGGCCCGATCGGGAATGACCGATTCCTTCATCCACTTCTCCGAAATAATCTGCCGGCCGTTACAGGCCCCCTGATGCAGGACAAGGCGGCCGAATTTCGCGTAGTCCCGCAAAGCCGCATTCAAGAAAGCGTAGGCAATCTCATTGCCGTGCAGGTCGGTGTTCCAATAAGCGTCGTATTCCATGCCAAGCGGCTGCCACAGCTTTTCCTCCAAATAAACCGATGTCTTCTTCCCGGTCGTCCGCTCCAGCAGCATGGACAGCACTTGGGTATCCACGCTCTTGTATTGGTAATGCCCCGGCGGCTGCAGGCGCGTCAGGTTGCGCACGAACTGCGGGATCGGCATTGCCGTCTCCCCGAAGACATCATTGAAAATGGTATAAATCTCCGCATCGGGATCGGCGTAATCTTCGTTGAAGCGAACGCCGGAGGACATTTGCAGCACATCCTTGATGGTTGCTCCGTCATAGCCGCTTCCGGACAGCTCCGGCAAGTACCGCGTTACCGGATCATGGACATCCCGCATCGCGCCTTCGTCGAAGGCGATGCCCATCAGGGCCGAGACGAACGATTTGGCGACCGACATCGACATGGCGGTCGATTCCCGCGTATATCCGTTAAAATAGCGCTCCGCCACGACGGCATCATCCTTGATGACCAGCCAACCGGTGGCTTTCACCTTGTCCATATATTGCCCGACGGTGGATGTTTGGCCGTTGTAGCTGTAGCGGACATCGCCCAGATTTTGCAAGTTCTCGGAGAACCGGAACTTGTCTGCCGGCGCGTGAATATCGCGCTTCGGCAAAATATGGTCCATATTGCGGAAATTCCAGGCAATATGATCCTCCTTCAGCAGCGTACTCAGCTTGGCGAGATCGTATTGGGGCTGGCCTGCCCCGGTTTGCGCGGCTGTCTTCATCGTTTTTCAAGCCTCCCATACTTTTATCTGTGCGTCTGCGCGGCACTTCCTTCATTGTACTGTACCCTGCAAGGAAGGACAAATTTTACCATGAAATCCAGGGACTGGGACAGGAACTGCCCGCTGCGTGTTGAACTGTTGGTGGCAGGTATTTCCAATACAATTTCTCAAAGTCCAGGCTCCGATGCCAAGCGGGCAGACTTGGGAATCTGGAATAGCGGCTGCCGAAGCTGGTCCTGTATCTGAATCAGCATGTGACGGAATATGAGAAGCAGCTTGTCTCCGAGGCGGTGCTCTCCTCCTTATCCGATGGACCGAAAACGCGAGAGCAGTTAAAAGCCGAACTGAAGCACTCATTGACCCTCGAGCCTTCTCTCATAGACTATTTACTGTCTCCGTGGGGCGGCATACTTAAGGACTTGTCTTATAAGCGAATGGTGATTCACGGGAACCCGTTCGAGCCGGAAATCGCATTCCATCTTACAAGCTCGTGGCTGCAGGACCGGCCCGACGTCCATCATGCGTATGATCAGGAAGTGCCGATCTCATTTCGATTGGCGATCTGCACGATAATAAAAACATAGATAGAATGAGCGCTGCGGCGGCCGCTCCGACAGTAAAGCTGCTGCCGAAGTTCGATCCGCTCTTATTGGGACATAAAGAGAAGTTTTATATGGAAAGCGAGCATTACAAAAAAATTTATGGCGCGGCGGGCCATGTCCATGCGGCTGTCGTGATCAACGGCATGGTAGCGGGAACATGGAAAATGAAAGGAAAAAAAGTAGACATGCGCCTGTTTGAAAATGCAGATGGATATGCAGGTTTGCGGTCCGAACTCAGCCGCGAAGCAGAGATAACAGCCTCTTTTTACAACCAAAGCTCTCGGCTGCATCGTGCTGGCGCGGCTAACCCTTATTCCGGGTGATCCGAACCTCTATGAAAATGCCGCAGCAGTCCGTAGACGCAGCTTCCCGGGAAACGAATCACAACGTGACATGACAGTGAACCTGAGCATGCAAGGAGCGTGAGGAGCGATGGCAACGAGCAAGACAGCACGGGACGAAGACTTGACGCTGTGGTACGCGCGGCCCGCGGGCAAGTGGACGGAAGCGCTGCCGCTTGGCAACGGGCGCTTCGGGGCGATGGTGTTCGGCGGGGTGCGGCGCGAGCGAATCCAGCTCAACGAGGATACGCTGTGGGCAGGGCATCCGGTCAGCGAATATTGTGGAAGCGGCCGCGGCGGTTCACGCCGGAGGCGCGCTGCGAATCGCCGCTGGCGAGTGATGCGCGACGAATAAAAGCGTTCCCGGCGCATCTCGGTGTGCTTGAAGGCGCGCTGCAGGCCGCGCGTGAACGGCTCAATCCTGCAAATATGCAGGAATTATTCCCGAGGAAGGCGCATTCTTGCAAGGATTCCTGCGAAAATACAGCTTTTCATCCCATTTCTCTTCCATGCGAGCCGAAAAGGAGGGAATTGCTGTATATTTGCAGTTTTCCCTTTTCCAACAAGCGATGCAGGCGAGAATCCTGTACATTTGCAGGAATGAGGAGCAGGCTCCATACCGAACCGGGAAAAGGTGCCGAATAAGGTACCACCGGTACGTACAGGAGAGGAACGATAGGCAGCCCCAACTCCCGGTCCCGGAAAGAGCGAAGGACGTATTTCTTACATCGGAGCAACATCCTGCGCAAGATGAAGTGATTTGTACCAATTTATTTACGATTTCACATAGTGAAAGTGATTACTTTCACTAATAAGCGTTAATTCCTGTGCTATCATGATGATGTAGTGCACAGTACTGTTACGCTGCAGACAAATACAACAAGAGAAGACAAGGGGTTTAAGCGACATGAAGAGGATGAAGAAAGCGGGAATCATGGTGCTTGTCCTGTGTATGTTCGTGATGCTGGCGGCATGCGGGAGCGGGAACAAAGACGGCAAGGAGGCCAATAATGGAGGGGATCAGGATCGGATCGTAACATCCATCGGGGAAGGCGATGGGAAGCACGGTACGATTAAGGTAGAGGTCACGTTTGAGAACGATGAGATTAAAGATATAAAAGTGCTCGAACAGAAGGAAAACGAGGTGTTGGCCGAGCCTGTATATAAAGAGCTCAAAGAGATGATGATCGCCACGAACAGCGCGGAGGCGGATGCGATCAGCGGCTCGACGGTCACAAGCCAAGGCTACATCGACGCGGTGAAGGATGCGGTAGCGAAGGCGGGCTTGACGCTTGTCGCGAAGCAGGCGGCTGGAAAAACCCAGACAGACGAGCCGGCCGACCAGACGTATGATGTGGTCATTATCGGGGCTGGCGGCGCCGGCTTCAGTGCGGCTTTGGAAGCGAAGCAGGCGGGCGCTTCGGTTGTCCTGCTGGAGAAAATGCCTAGCGTAGGCGGCAACACGCTGATTTCCGGCGGTGAAATGAATGCGGCCAACACGTGGGTGCAGAAAAACCTGGGCATTGAAGACAGCACCGAGCTGTTCATTGAAGATACGCTCAAAGGCGGAGATAATATCGGCGATCCGGAAATGGTCCGCGTGCTGGCCGAGAACGCGACCGCTGCGGCAGAATGGCTGAAGGATGAAGTGAAGGTGAACTTCCTGGAGGATCACCTATTCCAATTCGGCGGCCACTCCGTCAAGCGCGCGCTCATTCCGGAAGGGCATACGGGCGCCGAACTGATTACGAAGCTGAAAAAGCAGTTGGACGAGATGGGCATCGATCTGAAGACGAATACGAAGGCCGAGAAACTGCTCACGGATGACAGCGGTAAAGTGATCGGCGTCGAAGCAGCCGGAGCGAACGGCGGCACCATCACCTTCCATGCCAACAAAGGCGTCATTATTGCATCGGGCGGCTTCGGATCCAATGTCGAAATGAGAAAACAGTACAATCCGGAATACGATGAAAAATATATGACTACGGATGCGCCGGGCACGACGGGAGACGGGATTGTGATGGCGCAGGCAGTCGGCGCCGCCCTGACCAATATGGAGAGCATTCAGACTTATCCGGTGTGCAATCCGAAGACCGGCGTTATCTCGCTCGTTGCGGACAGCCGTTTTGACGGGGCGATTCTCGTGAATCAGAGCGGCCAGCGCTTCGTCGAAGAGCTGGAACGCCGTGATGTCATCTCCAAAGCGATTTTGGCTCAGGAAGGCGGCTATGCCTACCAGTTGTGGAATCAGGAAATTGGGGATATCGGCAAGACTGTCGACACGCATAAAGACGAATACGAAATGCTCGTCAAAGACGGCCTGTTGTACAAAGCGGATACGCTGAAGGAAGCAGCCGAATTTTTCAAGATCGATCCGGAAGCGCTGCAGGCGACAATCGACCGCGTCAACAAATTCGCCAAGTCCGGAAAGGACGAGGACTTCAACCACCGCGCGGGATTGAAGGATATGAGCAAGGGGCCTTATTATATTCAAAAAGCGGTGCCTTCCGTTCACCATACGATGGGCGGACTGGTTATTAATAAGACGACACAGGTGCTGAACGAGCAAGGCCAGCCGATTGCGGGCCTGTTCGCCGCAGGCGAGGTCACGGGCGTCATTCACGGCAAGAATCGGCTTGGCGGGAATGCGATTGCCGATGCGATCACCTTCGGGCGCATCGCCGGCCAGCAAGCGGCCAAATAAATAGCAAAAGAAAAGAAACCGTAGCCGCAGCATCAAGCTGCGGCTTTTTGCATGGGGCGGCGGTCGTTGAAGCAAGCCTTCGGCCTGGAGGAGCCAGCATCTTGTGACCGAGGTCCAGGCTTTTTTGCATTTTTGGCTCCGGGGTTCGATCTGAGGAATACTGCCCATTTTGTTATATAACAATAAAAAAATTAAAAAAACAGTATTGAACAGTTCTTTCCAGTGTTATATAATGACGTCAACAAAACAGTTTTGTTATATAACAGAAAAGAGGGGGGACGCGGAATGGATTGTCCTGTATGTGGCGGTAATGGCGATTTGGACTGCTTTAAATGCATGAGCCCGATGGCTGAAGGCCAGGAACACCATGATTGCCCGTTATGCGAGGGCAGGCGGTTTCTTCCTTGCAGCCGGTGCTCCGGCAACGGTTACCTGGAGCAGGAAGCATGAAGGGAATGAAATTTAAATCGATGGAGGAGGATGGACGATGAGCGGTACAGGCAGAACGGAACTCGAGCAGATGAAGGAACAATGGTCTGGGGCCCGTTATCAAGGCATCCGGCGTCCGTATTCGCCGGAAGACGTGTTGAGATTGCGGGGGTCTTTGAAAATCGAATACACATTGGCCCAGCGGGGATCCGCGAAATTGTGGGATCTGCTTCATTCGGAAGATTATATCCATGCGCTGGGAGCCTTGACCGGCAACCAGGCGGTTCAGCAGGTCAAAGCGGGACTGAAGGCCATCTATCTCAGCGGATGGCAGGTGGCGGCGGACGCGAACTTGTCCGGACAGATGTATCCCGATCAGAGTCTCTATCCGGCGAACAGCGTTCCTCATGTCGTGAAGCGAATCAATCAGGCCTTGCAGCGCGCCGATCATATCCAGCATTCCGAGGGCAAGAATGACATCGATTTCTTCGCGCCCATCATCGCGGATGCCGAGGCCGGCTTCGGCGGGCCGTTGAATGTCTTCGAGCTCGTGAAGTCCATGATCGAAGCGGGAGCCGCGGCCGTCCATCTGGAGGATCAGCTTGCCTCGGAGAAGAAATGCGGCCATATGGGCGGCAAGGTGCTGCTGCCGACGGGGCAGGCGATTCGCCATCTGATCGCGGCGAGGCTGGCGGCGGACGTAATGGGGGTGGATACGGTCCTCATTGCCCGGACGGATGCGAATGCGGCGCAGCTTCTCACCAGCGACATCGACGACAATGATCGGCCTTTCCTGACCGGAAAACGCTCGACGGAAGGCTTCCATTATGTAAGGGCGGGATTGGAGCAAGCGATAGCGCGGGGCTTGGCTTATGCCCCTTACGCCGACATGGTCTGGTGCGAGACCTCCGAACCGAATCTGGAGGAGGCGGAACGGTTCGCGCAAGCCATTCACGCCCGCTATCCCGGCAAATTGCTGGCGTATAACTGCTCCCCATCCTTCAACTGGAAACGGAAGCTGAGCGACAAGGAGATCGCCACCTTCCAGCAGAAGCTCGGCGCGATGGGCTATAAGTTCCAGTTCGTCACCTTGGCCGGCTTCCACGCCTTGAACCACAGCATGTTCCAACTGGCGAAAGGGTACAAGGAGCGGGGGATGCAAGCCTACTCCGAGCTCCAGCAGGCGGAATTCGCCAGCGAGGCGGAAGGATATGAAGCGGTCCGCCACCAACGGGAAGTGGGAGCCAGTTATTTTGACGAAGTGACTCAGATTATTGCCGGAGGCCTGGCCAGCACCACGGCGTTGGCAGGTTCGACCGAGCAGGAGCAGTTCACCCGTTAATGAACCATATTTCAGTATTACAGCCATTGAAAAAAGGGGGTTCGACCTATGAACCGTGTGAGCCAGTCACACCGTGAATTGAAAGGGGAATGCAGCTCCGAAGCACATTGCATCATCTTGACGCCTGAAGCGCTGGACTTCGTGGCCGCGTTGGAAAGGCGGTTCGGGAAGCGGCGCAAGGAGCTGCTTCAAATGAGAGACGATCGCCAGCAAAGACTCGATGCAGGCGAGTGGCCGGACTTCTTGGCGGAGACGGCGCATGTCCGGAACGGGGATTGGACGGTTGCTTCCATTCCGGCCGATTTGCAGGATCGGAGGGTGGAAATTACAGGTCCATCCGGGGATCGCAAAATGGTGATCAATGCGTTAAACTCGGGCGCCAAAGTGTTCATGGCGGATTTCGAGGACGCCAATTCCCCAACCTGGGCCAACACGCTGGAAGGCCAGGTCAATCTGCGGGATGCGGTCAACCGGACGATACGGTTCGTGAACGAGGCGGGCAAAATCTATGAACTGAACGACAAACCGGCCGTGCTCAAGGTGCGCCCTAGGGGCTGGCATATGGAAGAGAAGCATCTGTTGATCGACGGAGAGCCGGTATCGGCGTCGCTATTCGATTTCGGCCTTTACTTTTTTCATAATGCGGAGGCGTTGATTCGGCAGGGAAGCGGCCCCTATTTCTATCTTCCGAAAATGGAAAGCCATCTGGAAGCGAGGCTGTGGAATGATGTGTTCGAATTTGCGCAGCAGGAGCTGGGCATTCCGCGCGGCACCATTAAGGCTACCGTCTTAATCGAGACGATCCTGGCCGCCTTCGAGATGGATGAGATTCTGTACGAGCTCCGCGATCACGCGGCCGGCTTGAATTGCGGGCGCTGGGACTACATTTTCAGCTATATCAAGAAGCTCCGGAGCAAGCCGGACGTCATTTTGCCCGACCGGGCCATCGTGACGATGGAATCGCCATTTATGACGGCCTATTCGCTGCTGGCCATCCAGACGTGCCATCGGCGCCAGGCCTACTGCATCGGGGGCATGGCGGCCCAGATTCCGATCAAAAACAATCCGGCGGCCAACGAAGCGGCGCTGGAGAAGGTGCGGAAGGATAAGCTGCGGGAAGCGCGGAACGGCCATGACGGCACATGGGTGGCGCATCCCGGTCTCGTGCCGATCGCCATGGAGGTGTTCGATGCCCATATGCCGGGACCGAACCAGCTCGGGAAGCTGCCGGAGCGCGAGATTACCGCGGCGGATTTGCTGGAGGTTCCTCAAGGGCCGATTACCGAGGCCGGCGTCAGAATGAACGTGTCGGTCGGCATTCAATATTTGGAGGCATGGCTGCGAGGAATGGGCGCGGTGCCGATCAACCATCTGATGGAGGATGCCGCGACCGCCGAGATTTCGAGAGCCCAGCTCTGGCAGTGGATTCATCATCCGCGGGGCGTGCTTGACGATGGGCGCAAAGTGACGATCGAGCTCTTCGATCGAATCTTTCAGGAAGAGCTGGAGAATCTCCGCCTTCGCATCGGCGAAGAGCAAGTTCCCGGCTCCCGGCTGACGCTGGCCGCCTCTTTGTTCCGCGATATGACGGTTGCCGATACGTTTGAGCCGTTTTTGACCCAACCGGGTTATATGCACTTATCCTAATTTCGTAAAAGGAGGTTCACGCAAATGGCGATGAACAAGGTCGAACACGATACAGACGAGACGATGGAGCACACGGCGTTTTATCCGCTGTCTCCTGTATTTTTGGACTTGTACTATCATTCGAGCAGCGAGGAAGTCCAGCAGTCCTCCTTGCCGCTGTCGCACTATTTCATTACCAATTATTATTGCTACCGCAATGATTAAGCAATAGCTCGCAAGCTGATCTCCAACAGAGCCTGTTCGAGGAAAGAACGGGCCTGTTGGATATTTTCTTTTTCCGCTTCCGTTTCAATATATTCCCCATGCTATATAATAGAAGTATTCCGCTATATAACAGAGGGGATAGCTTATGAATTCTCACGAAATGATGACAAAGCACGGGCAGATTATTCAATATATTGAGGAGCTTGAAATCGGGACGCGGATTTCGGTGCGCAAAATCGCGCAGGCCTTGAACGTGAGCGAGGGGACGGCTTACCGCGCCATCAAGGAAGCGGAGGGCCGGGGCATCGTCAGCACGAGAGAGCGCACGGGCACCGTCCGGATCGAGAAGAAAGAGCCGCAGCATATCGACAAACTGACCTTCGAAGAAATACGAAGCCTGGTGGACGGAGAGGTGCTGGGCGGCAAAGCGGGCCTCGACAAGACGCTGAACAAGTTCGTGATCGGGGCCATGCAGCTCGAAGCGATGATCCGGTACATTGAACCGGGGAATCTGCTCATTGTCGGGAACCGGAACAAGGCTCATCACACCGCGCTGACCTTGGGGGCAGGGGTGCTGATTACGGGCGGCTTCGATACCCCGGCGGAGGTTCGCGAGCTGGCGGACGAGCTGGAGCTTCCGGTCATCAGCTGCAAATACGACACCTTTACGGTGGCTGCGCTCCTGAACCGCGCCTTATCCGAACGGATGATCAAGAAGCAGATCATTTTGGTCGGCGATATCATTCGAAAAGACATTCCGCTCACCTCGATTCACCAGTCCAGCACAGTCGGGCATTTGAAAAAGCTGATAGAGGAAACCGATCACAACCGCTTTCCCGTGGTGGATGATACGAACAAGCCAGTGGGCATGATTATCGCCAAGGACATTATCGGCGCTTCCGACAATGAACCGATCGAGCATTTCATGAGCCCCAATCCGATTACGGTCATGCCTCACACCTCGATTGCGACGGCGGGCCATATGATGGTATGGGAAGGCATTGAGCTGATTCCGGTCGTGGACGAGGAGAAGAAGCTGATCGGCGTGATTAGCCGCAAGGATATATTGAAAGCGATGCAATCGGTCCATTCCCAGCCCCAAAAGGGAGAGACGCTGGAGGATCAGATCTGGTCGGCGTTCGAGGAGATTCGGGACGACGATGGCGGGCTCTATTTCCGCGGTCCCGTTCATACCTCGATGATCAACCAGATGGGCTACATCTCCGAGGGCATCCTGGGCAGCATGATCACGCTTGCCGTCACCCGTACGATTAAGCAGCATAAGAAGAAGGATCTGCTTATCGACCACACCTCCGTTTATTATTTGGCGCCGATCGAAATCGAGAACATCGTGGAAATGATTCCGACCGTGATTGAATTAAGCCGCCGGTTCTGCAAGATCGAAGTGGAAATGTTCGTCCAAGGGCAGCGCGTGATCAAGGCGATGGTGACGGCCCGAATTTTGGATTAGCGCGCTTCGCGAAAAAAGCTTGTCCGATTTCCTGGATAGCGGAGATTATTCGCCGCTGTGCCAGGTGGGCGGTTATGACTGGATACGCCATGATCAGATTCAATGGTATATCCGGCAGTCGCGGGCGTTGACCGCGCGGAACGCCGGGCAGCCGCTGCCGGCGCTCGCGTTCTTCCACATTCCGCTGCCGGAGTATCACGAGGTGTGGAATACCCGGACGTGCGTGGGCTCATCAGATGGAGCCGATTTGCTCGCCCGGTGAACTCGGGCCTGTTCGCGGCGATGGTCGAAATGGGAGATGTGATGGGACCTTCGTCTGGCATGATCATGCGAATGACTTCTGCGGGACGCTGCATGGCATCCGTCTCTGCTACGGCCGGTCCGGCAATATGTCAGCTTCGTGGATGGAGAGCGGAGAGATCATTTCCCGACGGGCGCGCGCGTCATTCAATTGAAAGCCGGGGAACGCGGCTACGAGACATGGATTCGCGAGAGCGACGGCTAGACCGTCGGCGCACAGCCGGAGCATCGCCCCGAGGTTCGCGCGTAATCCTATTTCACCAAGTATAGAAGCAGGCAGCCATCCCGCGGGACGGCTGCCTGTTCATATAACTAAGTATTTTTTTTCTTCCACGAACAAAGGAACTTCAACGAAGCCTTGCTCCGTTGTCTTGATCAGGCCGATATCGGACAGGCGCAGCTCCTGCCGATCACCATCAGGCTATGGCAGTCATGGGCGACGGTCGTCGCGATGGCGGCCGGAACCTGGAAGCCGACGTCCGACACGAGGCCGAGCGCCTGGTTGCCGTAGAGGCGTCTCCTTTTGTGAGCTAAAAATTATGGCAGCAGCATAAGTATAGTTCAAGGAAAGATTTTCTACACGTTGACCGATTGAAGCGATTCCTATGAAAATAGCGATTTCATAGCTTTGCCCTCACACAGAACTGGAAAATCATAGTATAATTAGGGCAATCAAGTTCAAAAAAGAGCTGCGCTTGTGTCCATTTCTGCGAAACCGAACATATTTATCGGCTCATCGAGGGAAGCGATTGACATCGCGAATGCCGTGCATTCGCAACTCAACTATTACGGCCAAGTTTCCCCTTGGTATGCCGGGGCATTTGGCGGAAATGAATATACGATGGAGACACTGGAGAGAGAACTTGAGCAGCATGATTTTGGTATTTTCGTTTTCGCGCCGGATGATGTGGCATTGCATCGCGGGAAATATCTCTTTGTTCCACGGGATAATACGTTGTTCGAGATGGGGCTGTTTTGGGGAAAGCTGGGGCGGGGCAGAGTGTTTGCCATCATTCCCGGCGAGGTCCGGGAACGCAGCGATCTGATCGAAGGGAAGACGATACATGAATTTCACGTGCTCTCCGATCTGCAGGGGCTTACGCTGCTGAGCTATGAGCTGCGGACGGATAACAAGCATGAGGCGGCCGTGTCGGTGGCCTGCCAGCAGCTGATCCGCAAAATCAAGGAAGAGGGCTTTTTTCAAAACCCGCGCAGCTTGCTGGCTGCCAAAGAGACCGAGCTGCTGCAGAAGCAAAGCTTGCTTCACTTTTTTTGGGAATACACTCGCAATCTGCCGACTACCAATGCGCAGGAGAAGTATCAAGCGCTGTATGAGGCGGTCCGCAACTCCATCATGCCTCCGCAAGGCTTTCGCGTCACCGGGGCGGCGCTATGGCGCAAGCAAGGCCATGATGGCATCGAGCAGGTGGCGGGTAACGTAGGGAGAGGGCAGTTTTTCTCGTTCAGCGCGGCGGAGCGCCGGCAGGACAAGGATCATCAAATTTACGTGATAGATGTCTTCCTTAACGGAAAATGGTCTTTTTTCAAGCGCGAGGAGCTTGCGCTGGTTTATGTGCTATGCTATCCTCTTGGTAGAGAGCACGTGCTGTCCGTGTATTTTGCCGGGCAGAAGCTGCTCGATGAATCCGAATTGGCCGCGATTGTACATCTGAACAATGATTTGCTGCGAACCATTGACCACTTAATTGGAGGTGATTCCGCATGACGGGCGATCATCCGATTCACTTGCATAAGGGAAGCGCCGGAATCAACAAGCTTAACCGCCAGGCAAGAGGTCCGTTTGGCCGTTCCAGGAAGAAAGGCATTCGTGGAAGCGGTCAGCATAACGCGGCAGATATTGTCTACATTGGCCCTTCCGTCGAAGGCTCGGACGAAGAATATGTGAAGGTGCTCAGCGGCGAAGTCGATCGAACAAAGCCTTCATTCGCATAAACCGATAAATGAATTCATCCCGATCATCGGGCGCAAGATGACTTCTTTCAGCGAGGAGTCATCTTTTTTCGATCCTTACCGGGCATGGAGCGGGTTGCGGGATGGTCAACGGCATCCATATCTCCATTTTCAATGTTGTAAGCGTATTCAACTTTTGTTGGGAGGGATGAGTCTTGTCGGATAAAAGATGGGCGGCTGTCCTCGGCTTGCTGCTCCTGTCCTTTCTTTATCTGCTTTTTCAGTTCATGTCATCCACCTACCGCAACCAGGCGTTGATTCGCCAATGGAGCGAGGCGGAGACCGGGGCGTCCGGCAAGCCCCACGTCATGCTTATCTCGCAGGAGCTGGACAATCCGTACTGGCGGATGATCGAGCAGGGGGCGAGAGATGCGGGGAACCGGCTGGGCATGGCGTTGGAATATGTCGGGCCGCTCCGCGTCAATCCGGAGGAGCAGACGATGCTGCTGGAGAAAGCCATCGCCGCGAAGGTGGATGCGATTCTGCTGCAGGGCATTCACAGCATCACCTATACCCGGCTGATTGACCAAGCGGTGGCGCAGGGAATCCCGGTCCTTACCGTCGATGCCGATTCGCCGGACAGCAAGCGGCTCAGCTATGTCGGGACGGACAATTATGAGTCGGGACGGAGACTGGGCGAGATTGTAGCCGAAGCCGGCCGCGCCTTCTCCGGGCGCCTGGTGACCAAAATCGGCGTTCTCATCGGCAGCAATCTGGCCGAGAATCAGACGCTGCGGCTGGACGGATTCCGCTCGGTCATTAGCTGGCACCGCTCGCTGCAGATCGTCGATGTCCGGGTGTCGAATATTTCACGGATTGAAGCGGCGCAGAAAGCGTCGGAGATGCTGTATTTGCATCCGGATATTGCGATTATCGTCGGGATGAGCGCGCTGGACGGGGCGGGCATCTTGCAGGCCGCCAAGAGCTCGGGCCGGGACGATGTGCTTATCTTCGGCTTCGATGATATCGAGGAGACGAAGCAGGCGATTGTTCGCGGCGAGATTGCGGCCAGCGTCATTCAGAAGCCGTACCGGATGGGCTATGACAGCGTCTCGATCATTCATGATGTGCTGCAGGGAAGAAGCGCGCCGCCCCATCATCTGATGGATACGGAGATACTGACGAAGGATGGCATCCGCTTGGGTGACGAGCGATGAATATCCGCACGAAGCTATTCGTATTTATTCCTCTTCTTGTCGTCCTGGTCAGCTCCGTCACTTATTTTATTTATTTCAGCAGCCGGACGATGCAGGAGAGCTACAACCTGATGATGGAGCGCATTCTGCTGTACAAGCAGATTGCCCAGCAGACGGAGCAGCATCTTCGCACGCTAAGCCGTTACTTAATTGACCAGAAGGACACGACATACCACGAGCTGGCGATCCAGCAGGAAGAGCTGCTCGCTTTGAAGCGGAATCTGGCGAGGCAGGCGGAGACGGACAGCAACGAGATCTCCGTCCGGAATTATGACCATATGCTGGACTCTTTCCTCGAAAAAGTGGAGGAGGTGCTGGGAGCGACCGATGTGCGCGGCTTGCGGTCGTTTGTCGTCTTGTATGAGGATACGGAAAAAATCGCGGGATTCATTCGCGATCAGGGCCAGTCGCTCGTCGATCTGGAGCTGAGCAGCTATCAGCCGTATTACCGGCAAATCCTGCAAAATACGAAGCAGATGAACAAGATCGGCCTCGCCCTGTTCGGGGTCAGCCTGCTGCTCAGCATCGTCTTCGTCATCTGGCTGTCGCGGAGCATCAGCCGCCCGATACATATGCTGGTCCGCACCGCCAAGCAGATCGCGAAGGGCAATCTGCAGATCGCGCCTCCCGTGTTCCGGCAGGACGATGAATTCCGGATTTTGTCGGAGGCGTTCCAGCATATGCTGGCCAATATCCGCAAGCTGATTGCCAAGGATATGGAGCATCTGGAGCGGGAGCGCCTCGTGAAGGAGCTGGAGCTGCGGGCGCTGCAGAGCCAGATTAACCCGCACTTTCTGTTCAATACGCTCAATGTGCTGTCGAAGCTGGCGCTGATTGAGGGAGCCGACCGGACGAGCGACTTGACCGTGTCCGTCTCGAATCTGCTCCGCTATAATTTGCGCAAGCTGGATACCCCGGTGACGCTGCGCGAGGAAGTGGACAATACCGCGGAATATTTCTCGATTCAGCAGGCGCGCTTCCGCGAGCGCATCCGCTGCGAGATGAGCATCGATGAGCGGGCGTTGGCACAGTATATCCCGTGCCTGTCGCTGCAGCCCATCGTCGAAAATGCGTTCATCCACGGCGTCGAGGGCATGGAAGAAGGCGCGGCCGTGCGCTTGTCGATTGCCCGCTCGGATACGGAAGTGACCGTGACGATAGCGGATAACGGAGCGGGGATGGATGAGGCGACCCGGGCCTCGCTGTTGGGCGAGGGTGCGCCGCAAGCGGACGCCCGCTCCCGCGGCGAAGCGCAGCGCTCGACCGGGCTCGGCTTGCAAAATGTATTCAAGCGGCTGCAGCTCTTCTACGGCCGGCAGGATATCGTGGAGCTGGAGAGCGAGATCGGGAGAGGCACTACAATCAGGCTCCGGCTGCCCATTTATGAGGAGGTGGAAGCGGATGTACCGTCTGTTAATTGCGGATGACGAAGCGTTGGAGCGGGAAGGCCTGGAGTTGATTATTACCCGGGCCATGCCGGACAGCTTCGAGGTGATTCATGCGCCCAACGGGCGCCGGGCGATAGAGCTGGCGGAACGGCATCGTCCGGATATTGTGATGATGGATGTGAAGATGCCGGGCATTCAGGGGCTGGAAGCGCTGCAGGACATCCAGGCGCTCCACAGCCGGGTGAAGATGGTGCTGGTGACGGCTTATGATCATTTCGCCTATGCGAAGCAGGCCATTGCCTTGGGAGTGAAGGATTACATCGTGAAGCCCGCGAAGAAGGAACAGATCATCGGCGTATTGCAGCGGCTGATCCACGAGCTGGAGCAGGAGCGAAGCAAGCGCGCCAGCGAGCTGGCCTTGCGGGAGACCGTCTCGCGCCTGATGCCGCTGGCGGAGAACGAACTGGCCATGATGCTGATGAACGACCGGATCCAGGACTGGAATGTGCAGGAGTTGGCGGCACTGGCGCAGTTCCCGCTGCAGATGGGGTATGCCCTGGTCATAGCCGTGGCCGCTCCCGGAACGGACGAGGCTTCCGGGGCCGGGAACCGGCGCTGGCGGCTGGAGAACGTATACACCGCCGTCAGGCAGGAACTCGCCGGCCGTCTGTCCTGTATCGCCAGCCCGATTATCGGCGAACAGATGACGGTCTTCGTCCGCTTAAAGGACGGCGCGGAATATGCGAAGGAGGATGTGCTCGCGATGGGACAGGAGCTTGTTCCTGTGCTGCGGCAAGCGGCGGAGGGGGCCGTCCATATCGGAATCGGGCGCTTGAAGCTCGGCATCGACAAGCTGCGCGAATCATATGTGGAGGCGGCTTGCGCGGCGGCATACGCCCGGAATGCAGCTTCTGCCGCGGTCGTTCATTTCGATCAGGTTCCGGTTCGAGCCGGAACCTATTCCCGCCCGGCACAGCTTCAAGCGATCCGAAGCGGAACCGATACGGAAGAGGCGCTTCAGGCGGCCATCGATCAAGTGCAGGCGAGCCGTGATCGGGAAGCGCATGCCGTTATCGAGCAGGCGCGGGCGATTATCCACGAGCGGTTCAACCTGCCGCTGGCCATGGAGGAAGTGGCCGGGATGGTTCATCTGAGCCCGCATTATTTCAGCAAATTGTTCAAGCAGCAGGCCGGAGCGACGTTCACCGACTACATTATGCAGCTCCGCATCGCCCGGGCATGCCAGTATATTGAGCAAAATAAGCTCTCATTGAAGGAGATTTGTTACCAGGTGGGGTATCGGGATCCGAATTATTTCAGCCGCGTGTTCAAAAAGGTGACAGGCATAGCCCCGACCGAATACCGCAGCCGTCATAGCGGCGATTGATTAGGCGGCGTGCTCCTGAATGGGCCGGCGAAGGATAGGCCACACCGATTCGTACGGAGAGGCCGGCCCGCCCCCGCATCGCAGCGGCCTCTTCCGTTCCTTGCCTGGACGGAATTGTCTTTTGTCAGCGGAACAGGGCAAATAAGTGCTAGTTCTTCAGATCACGCCTCCGTTTTTTTTTCCGTCCTTAAATCCATCCAGATGAATGACAAACGAGTGCAGGTCTTCGCGCCCCGGCAGGGATAGAGTTGTGTTACTTTAGATGTAAGCGGTTTCATTGTATCCGCAATGGAAATCCACGCGTGGGGGGATATGACATGAGGAAACACATGCTGTTGATGCTGTCTGTTATCTGTATCATGAGCCTGCTCCTGGCGGCTTGCGGCTCCGGTTCGGATGCGAAGCCTCCGGAGGCGGCCAAGCCGGCAGCGGCCGGGCAGGAAGAAGGAGCACAGAATGACGCTGACAGGCCGTCTTCCGGAGAGAAGAAGTCGGTTGAGATTTTTAGCTGGTGGACGGGAGCGGGAGAAGAGGCAGGGTTATTAGGCCTGATCAAGCTGTTCAATGAGAAGCATCCCGATATCGAAGTCATCAATGCCGCCGTGGCCGGAGGCGCGGGCACGAACGCCAAGGCGGTGTTAGCCAGCCGCATGCAGGGCGGGGATCCGCCGGGAACGTTCCAGGTGCATGGCGGGGCCGAGCTGAACACGGGCTGGGTCGCGGCCGGCAAGATGGAGGGCTTGAATGATCTGTTCGAGAGCGAAGGCTGGATGGATAAATTCCCGAAGGATTTAATCGAGATGGTGAGCGAAGGCGGAACGATCTACTCCGTCCCCGTCAATATCCATCGCGGCAATGTCATTTTCTACAATAAGAAAGTGTTTGACGATCATGGATTGACTCCTCCGGCCACCTTCGAGGACTTCTTCCAAGCGGCCGATGCGCTGAAGGAGAAAGGCATCACCCCGCTGGCGCTTGGCGACAAGGAGCCTTGGACCGCCACCATGGTATTCGAAGCGGCGCTCCTTGGCGTGCTCGGCCCGGAAGACTTCAAGAAGCTGTATACGGGCGAGATCGCGTTCGACGATGCGAGAGTGAAGGACACGCTGGAGAAGACGAAGAACATGTTCAGCTATATCAACGACGATCATGCGGCTCGCAACTGGCAGGATGCTGCGCAGCTCGTCGCTAACGGTCAGGCGGCAATGAACATTATGGGCGATTGGGCCAAAGGCTATTTTACGACCGATTTGAAAATGCAGGCGAATGTCGACTTCGGCTGGATTGCGACCCCGAATTCAGGGAACAGCTTCATGGTCATTACGGACACGTTCGGCCTGCCGCAGAATGTCAAGGACGCCGACTCGGTGAAGAAATGGCTGAAGGTGCTCGGCTCCGTCGAAGGACAGGATGTGTTCAATCCGCTCAAAGGGTCGATTCCGGCGCGCATCGATGCGGATGCGAGCAAATACGACGCCTACGGCCAAGCGACAATCGAAGACTTCAAGAAAAGCAGCCTCGTGCCGAGTCTGGCGCACGGCTCCGCCGCTCCCGAAGGCTTCGTGACCCAGGTCAATCAGGTCATGACGATCTTCGTTACGAACGGGGACGTAGAGCAGGCGGCCCGCTCGCTTCGCGACGCCCAGCTAGCCAGCGGCATCGCGAAGTAGGGGGCTGCCGGGGCCATCCTCGGCCGGCTCTGACGGACATTGCAAGCGGGGCCGGCGGCAGGATTCCGCTGCCGGCTGCCGCGGTCAGGAGGGATGACTATGAATGCCGCAGGCATAGGCGGAGAGACGCTGCGCCCATCCGTGCCGCCGGAGCGGAAGGCGCGGCGGCGAAAGAGGGTCAACATCGTGCCCATATTGATGGTGCTGCCCTCTCTTGTCGCGATTGCGATATTTGTATATGGCTTTATCGGATGGAGCGGATATGTGTCCTTCTCCGACTGGAACACGTTAGCCCGCAATTTGGACTTTGCCGGCTGGAAGAATTATCTGTTTCTCTTTCAAGATTTCCGGTTCCAATCGGATTTGCGCAATACCTTCGTATTCACGGTGCTCTTTATTGCCGTGACGATTACCTTCGGCCTGCTGTTGGCCGTGCTCGTCGATCGGAAGATTCGCGCCGAGTCGTTCTTCCGCAACATTTTCATTTTCCCGATGGCGCTGTCCTTCATCGTTACCGGCGTCGTCTGGCAGTGGATCCTGAACCCGTCGACAGGAGTGAACTTGATTCTGAAGGCCATCGGGATGACGGATGTGCCCAAATGGTATGTCAGCACCGACATTATCCCGGGCTTCCGCTTCGGGCAGATTGAGCTCGGGCTGCCCGTCGCCCTGATCGCGGTGGTCATCGCCACCGTCTGGCAGCTCTCGGGCTTCGCGATGGCCATGTATCTGGCCGGTCTGCGCGGCATCCCCGAGGAATGGAAGGAAGCGGCCCGGGTGGACGGAGCCGGCGAATGGACGATCTTCCGGCGCATTCTGCTGCCGCAGCTCCGTCCGATTACGGTCAGTCTCATCATCATGCTGACTCATATTTCATTGAAAATCTTCGATCTTATCTATGCCATGACCGGTCCGGGAGCGATGTTCGTGACGGATATGCCCGGGGTCTACATGTTCGAGACGACGTTCCGGGGCAATCATTACGCGCAGGGGGCCGCAATCTCGATGGTCATGCTGGTGCTTATCTCGCTGTTAATCGTCCCGTATCTTCTGACAAGCATGAGGAAGGAGGAGGCATAGATGACGAAAAAGCGGGCGCAACGAATAGCGCTGTACGCCGGTTTGACGTGCTTGGCCTTGCTCTTTCTCGTGCCGGTATATGTGCTTCTTGTCACGAGCTTCAAAGGGTTGGACGAGATTACGCTGGAGCGGATGTGGGCGTTGCCGAAGAGCCTTGATTGGTCCGGGTACCGCGAAGCTGTGTCCAAGCTCTATCCGCATTTGAGCAACAGCTTCCTGCTCGCGGTTCCCGCCACCTTATTATCGGCTCTGTTCGGCTCGATGAACGGCTACGTCTTGTCCAAATGGCAGTTCAAAGGCTCGAACGCGCTGTTCGCGCTGATGCTGTTCGGCATGTTCATCCCGTATCAGAGCATTTTGATTCCATTGATTCAGTTCATGCAGCGCATCCATCTGTACAATTCGATTCCGGGGCTCATCCTCATTCATGTTGTCTATGGCTTGCCGGTCTGCACGCTCATGTTCCGGAATTTCTACGTGGCGATACCGAATGAAATGCTGGAAGCGGCCAAAATCGACGGCTGCGGCTTCTTCGGCATCTACAAAAACATGATGGTGCCGCTCTCCGTGACGGGCTTCGTCGTCGTCGGCATCTGGCAGTTCACGAACATCTGGAATGAATTTCTGTTCGCGGTGACGATGACAACGCAGAAGCAGCAGCCGATTATGGTCGCGCTGCAAAATTTGTCCGGCAGCCAGATTGTGCAGTGGAACGTCCAGATGGCCGGGGCGCTGCTCGCGGCCCTGCCGACGCTGCTCGTCTATATTTTCCTGGGGAGGTATTTCATTCGCGGCTTGCTGGCCGGATCGATTAAAGGATAAAGCGGTCTCGTTGACCCGGCGGGTCTATTCGTCTTCAATCCGTTCCTGTTGCGAGTCCTCTATCATCAGGTCTTCGTCGGGATAGTTCCGTTTCCATCCTTGATGCAATTGCAGATTTTCATTGCCATATGGGCGCGGACCATGCTGTCCCTTGCGCCACGGCGTGCTTTTGCCAAGCGATTCCGATTCGATGCTCGCGCCGTACGGCCCTTCCGGGAACTCCTCGGCCGTCAGATCATTGCGCTGCGATTGCACCGTCGACACATCGGTATGGTTATGTTCGGTCTCGCGATCCGTTGGATCCATCAATGAGAGCACCTGCCTTCCTTTTTCGAGTAGTGTATCCGTGAAATCCGGCCGTCATTCGCTCAAGCCCCCTTGCCGCCGCTGTGCAGGAAGCTGTTCTATCAGCCATGCGGCCGCTTCGAGACCGCGGGAGGCTCGTCAAACTAGTCCGCATAATCGGCCAAGTTGCCTCATAGACATGTTATCAGTGATGCGGAGTACACCGAATCGAAGAATACTCATGTCAGAGGGGATGATTACATGCGTCGACTCACGTGGATGTTGGCCATCGTGATGAGTGTGGCGATCCTGGTCGCCGGATGCGGGAAGAAGGACGCAGCCGATGTGGTTCATGACCTGGATCAAGTAATGAGCAAATTGGAAAGCTATGCCGGCATCGGCACGATGACGCTGCATTCCGGTACTCAGCCGCTGCAGTATCGCGTGGAGGTGTGGTATCAGGATCCGACCTATTATCGGATTGAGCTGACGAACGAGAAGAAGGACATCAAGCAGATCGTGCTTCGCAATGAAGAGGGCGTGTTCGTGCTGACGCCGAGCCTGAAGAAGATATTCCGCTTCCAGAGCGAGTGGCCGGAAAATCAAGGGCAGGTGTACCTCTACCAGACTCTGGTCCGCAGCATTCTCTCGGATGAGGGCCGCCAATTCACCGAGGATGGCGACAGCTACGTATTCGATGTGGCAGCCGATTATCAGACCGACTCGCTCGTCCGCCAGAAGATCTGGCTGCACAAGAGCGACTACACGCCGAAGCAGGTACAGGTCACTGATTCGGAGGCACAGGTTGTGGTCGAGATGAAGTTCAATCAATTCGAATTCGGCAAGAAATTCGATAAAGATTCCTTCGACATGCAGCGCAATATGACGGGCATGAATCATGCGATGATTCCGAACGGCGAGCTGGATGAGAACGGGCAGCCGTCATCCCGGGAGACGCTTGCCCCGGCGGACGGAGCCGAAGGTACGGATGCGGCAGGGCAGCAGTCTGATAACGCGCAGGTGGAAGAGGATATGGGGCCGTTCGGCTTTATTGAGCCGTCCTATCTGCCGGAGGGCGTGGCCAAGCTCGATGAGCAAGAGCTTCCGAACAACGGTGATCATCCGGTTATGATGCGGTATACGGGCACGTATTCGTTCACGCTGATCGAATCCCGGCCGAAGGATATGGAAGTCGGGCTTCAGGTCGAAGGCTCGAAGGCGGTAGATCTCGGCTTCACCTATGGGCAAATGACCGGTGAGGAGCAGAAGACGCTCACCTGGACCTATGAAGGAGTGAAGTACCGGATGCTGAGCGGCGATCTGCCGGAGCAAGAAATGGTGAAAATTGCACAATCACTCGTGGATCAGCCTGGAAAATAACGGCTGCAGCACACTTTACCGGTCCGTATTCCGTGGCGCTCCACGGGATACGGGCCTTCTCGCTATCGGCGAACAGCGCGAATCCTTGCACCTCCGGCAATCAACCGACCGCGAGCAGCGGAAATTTCCTTAGTAATGGTTGGTTATTTCCATCTCTCCTTGGTTGACAGTCTCCGCTATGGGCATTAACATAGGTTTGTTACATGGAACGGGATGAACAGACATGAAGAAGGTGACTGACCATGGAGGCGTATTATCGTCCCACGCGAGCGGAGATTTCGCTGGATGCGCTGCATCACAATATGGAAGCTTTTCGCGCCGCGCTTCCGTCTGCCACGAAGCTGAGCGTCAGCGTGAAGGCGAATGCTTACGGACATGGCGCTGTGGAGATCGCGCGCGCCGCGGAACGGTTCGGGGCGGATTATGTGAACGTGGCGTTCCTCGATGAAGCCGTACAATTGCGCCGGGCCGGCGTACAGGTGCCGATATTGGTATTGGGCTATACGCCGCCTGCCGGGATTGAAGCCGCCTTCGAGCATGATATTTCCTTGACGGTATTTACCGAGGAGTGTATCCGCAATTTGGAGGAAAAAGCGCCTGAACTGTCGGCCCGGTTCGGCGGGCGCCTGCTCAAATTGCATGTCAAGACGGATACCGGCATGGGACGGTTGGGTCTCCGCACGCCGGAGGATACGGCCTGCTGCGTCCGCCGCCTGCAATCGATTGCCGGCGTGCTGGTCGAAGGGATGTTTACCCATTTCGCGGGTGCGGATGAGAAGGATCGATCCTACAGCCGCCTCCAGCAGGAACGGTTCCGGGCCGTCATCGATGAGCTGAAAAGACAGGAGCTTACCGTTCCATTGATCCATGCGAGCAACAGCGCCGCGGCAATCGAGCTGCCGGAGTCCGCATTTGATATGGTGCGGGTAGGCATCAGCGCTTACGGGCTGTATCCGTCCGCCGATGTGAACCGCCAGCGAATCCAATTGCGGCCGGTGCTGAGCCTGAAGACGGCCATCGTCCATGTGAAGACGGTTCCCGCCGGCGAGGCGATTAGCTACGGCATGCATTACTATACGAGCGCGGAGGAGCGCATTGCGACCATTCCCGTCGGATATGGGGACGGCTACTCCCGCATGCTGAGCGGGACAGCGCATATGCTGATCCGCGGCCGGCGCGTACCGGTGCTGGGGCGCATCTGCATGGATCAATGCATGGTCTCCCTGGAGCCGCTCGGCGAAGAAGGGCCGCTGCCGGAACCGGGAGAAGAAGCGGTGCTCCTTGGCGAGCAGGGCGAAGAGCGCATTACGGCCGAGGAGATCGCCGAGCATCTGGGCACGAGTCATTATGAAGTCGTCTGCATGGTTGCCCATCGAATGCCGCGCCTCTATATCGAGGGCGGGAAGCCCGTCAAAGTGGTTAATCCGCTGCTGCAAGCGGGGCATACGCCGAAGCTGCAATAAATTGACGGAATTTAGGGGAATGGCACCTTTTACCGAAATCATTTTTACATTTTCGGCAGGATTTTCACGTTGAAGAGAGAATAAGTATCAGGGATTGTCTGTAGGCAGAAGGTCTGCAACATACTCGATATGGATGAAGCATATATATGCTGTTGTATAATTTTTCTACAGAATCGACATAATGGGTACTAGGCAGCAAAGGCTTTGGGGGTGCGAGGACAGGTGGCTAATATTCAGAACACCAAACGAATTATGATCAGCTTGCCCGACCAACTATTGCAAGAAGTGGACGGTATCGTTGCTATGGAAAAATCGAATCGAAGCGAATTCATTCGCCAAGCGATGAAGTTGTATTTACAAGAGCGCAAGAAGCGTCATATCCGTGAATCGATGCAGCGCGGCTATATGGAAATGGCCAAGATTAACTTGACGATGGCATCCGAGGCTTTTTACGCAGAAGTGGAAGCGGATGGCACACTCGACCGCCTGGTAAGCGGGGTGTAGACATTGATTGTAAAGCGCGGCGACGTTTTTTTTTGCGGATTTATCGCCCGTCGTAGGTTCAGAGCAGGGAGGGGTGCGTCCCGTTCTCGTCATTCAGAATGATATCGGGAACCGGTTCAGCCCAACCGTCATCGTGGCGGCAATTACGGCACAGATTCAGAAGGCCAAATTGCCGACCCATGTTGAGATTGACGCGAAGACGCATGGCTTCGACCGCGACTCCGTCATTTTGCTGGAACAGATCCGCACCATCGACAAACAACGGCTCACCGACAAAATCACGCACTTAGATGAAGAGACGATGCGCAAGGTCGATGACGGGCTGCTTATCAGCCTCGGATTGATTGATTTTTAAAAACCGATTACGACCGACTGAACGAGGCCTGCCTCGTTTTTTTGTTGCCACGTAAGAAAAATCCGAACCTTCGGGCGGGGGCTCTCCCCGCCTTTTTTGTTGCCTGTACAAGCGGTGGGCGTCATATGCGCCTCTTACGTTCGATATCCCAGTGAGTCAGAGCAGTCAACGCCAGCTATATGAGCCATTTGTGCCTCTTACGTTCAATATTCCCGTAACTCAGGGCAGCCGACGACAGGGAGAGCGATCAAAAGGATTCAAAACGAGCCGAAAATGACAAGACGCGTCCACACATCGGCTTGCTTGTCGTCGTTGAAGTTTTTATCCGCATTTGTTGCCTGGAGATAATTGAAGGCCGTGTCATAGATGGTCGTGCCGTCGGACCGCTTTTGCAGCAGGCGCGATGGGTTGCCGAAGTGATTCTTGGGGGGCTTGAACCCCGCCGTTCAGGGTGACCGTGACGGCTGTCCCCGGCTTTGGCTTTGTCGGAATCAGATAGACCAGGCCGCCATAAGGGCTTGTGATCGTATTTCTTCCCGGAGATAATGTTTCCCGCTTCGTAATGACGGGGGCGCGCTTCCAGTTGTCCAGCGACAGGCTGTTCAGGTTGTCGGTATGAGCGCCGATCTGGACATCGAGATTCGCGGTCCCTTTCGGGACATCGATCGTGATAGGCTTGCCCGCTTCGGCGTACACGCCGGTGCTGATCCAGTTCTGAGGCACGTAGAATTGTCGCTTGTAAGAGTAGGTGGAATAGTCGAAATCAACCCAGATGCCCTTGCCGGTTGCCGCCGGAGCTCCGTCTTCGGCATTACCCGGGAATGCATCCGCGAAGGGCGATTTGGCGCCGGTCGGATCGCGGAGAAGGCGATCCATCAGCGCTGGCAGCAGAGACGCGCTGTAGGGCTTGGCCGCAGGCTCGACAGGCAGCGGAATGCCGCCCAGCTTGGCCGCATCCTCCTGCAGCTGGGTATACACCGGGCTTGCCGGAGACAGGGAACCGAGCGTCGAGCCCAATGTCGAGGTGATGAACTTCATTTTGGCCTTGTCGTCGGAATCGGGGAACCCGATAGCGGCTTCGCCGATCGTTTTCGTTCCGGCTTCAATCGCTTTGGCTTCGGCCATAATATGGTCCGCGTCGTAGTGAGCGGCTTGGGTCAGATTCAGGAACGGCGCCGAACCATCCCATGTCGTCGCCTGGTTGTTCATGAGCGATAAGCCCGCCGTATTCAGGAGACGCTGCAGCGGGTAATCGGATGCGAGAGATGCGGTGGCATGGTCTGTCTCTTTCGAGACGGATGGGTACTGCTCGAATACCCAGCCCTTGGCGGCGAAGACGAGGCGGCCGCCTTCCCGTATGTAGTCCAGGAGCGGCTGCACTTCCTCTTCCTCCACATAGGTGTAGTCAATAAAGGCGACCGGATGCGCGGCCAGATCAAGCAGAGCCTTGCCTTGTTCATCGGTGGCCGTCCATCGGTCGACATGGGTAATATCGATAGGCAGATCCGGGCTGGCGGCGAAATCCGAAGTTTTCGTGATGATGGCAATACGGCCTTGCCCCGCGCGCGCTTGCTCATAGCTGAGCGGTAAATCTTCCGTAAGCCAGTTCAAAATATTGCGGGCGACGATCGCATTGCCGCTCGTATCGGGCTCGGTCAGCTTGAAGTATGCCTCTCCGCCAATTGCGGCGATGCGGCCCCGGCCGTAGCGGGCTGCGGCCATAATCGAGGTTGAGCGCGGATCGGCAGCGACGGCGAAGGCATGCTCCCCGAATGCGGCCACGCCGCCGTTATAGGAACTGCCGTCCAGAGGAATGCCGGCAAGATCGCGGCTGAGCCATCGAGATCATGTTGGGAGCAGGACGGGGCGGACGCAACTGCGGAAGAAGAGGACTGCTGCGCAGACGAGGCAGGCTCGGCATGGATATGGAGGACAGGCTGAAGCAGGGATACAGCAAGTCACCTTGTTTTTGCTAAGCCGGTTTCTTTACAGGGTTCGATGTTGCGTTTATGCTTTAATGCACGGGAGCGGCGAGACAAGTCGAGATTGTCCGCGAAACATTACGGGCCTCCTTTCATATAGGGCATATTACGCAGGCTGTTCATTATAGTGCACTAGTTGTGTACCATATTGTACATAACCGCAACAATCTTGACAATCATGCGGAACATGATTTGTCTAAAATGCTCCTAACGTCTTAGCCCTAGTTCCAAAAGCCTTGACTCTGCCCCCGGAAGGCTTCACGCTCCCGTCGAATTCGACGCGAGCCGCCGAGGGCTGCCAGGAAGGGAGACGCGAAATGTCGAATCCAGTCCGGCGCGGAGGGCTGCAACGCATCTGGGCCATCGTCCTGTATACGGGAATGCACATCGCAATGAAGAAGAGTGTGGATTTTGCGGCTTGTTTTTGCGACAATAATGAGTAGGCTGTAAAGGGTTGCAGAAACAGGTATGGAAAGGAAGTCATACATGACCGTACGTGAAGAAACGATGGAAGTCCAAGCATTAGACGCTGCAATTGAACAGATGAAAACGAGCGAGCCGGAACGTCTTCTCCATCAGCTAGCCTCGGAGTTGTCTCTTGGACGCGGACAAGTCCAACGGACGATCGAGCTGTTGGATGAAGGGAACACGATCCCGTTCATCGCCCGGTACCGCAAGGAGATGACGGGGGAACTGGATGAGACGCAGCTCCGGACGCTGGACGAGCGGCTCGGTTATTTGCGGGGCCTGGAGGAACGCAAGCGCGAGGTGCTCCGGCTCATCAACGAGCAGGGGAAGCTGACGAAGCCGCTGCTCGAGTCGATTGTCCAGGCCGCGAAGCTGCAGGAAGTGGAGGATCTGTACCGCCCTTACCGGCAGAAGCGCAAGACGCGCGCCAGCGTGGCGAAGGAACGCGGGCTCGAGCCGTTGGCGCAGTGGATTCTCTCCTTGCCGAAGCAGGGCGATCCGCTGCGGGAGGCGTCCGCTTATGTAAATGAAGAGAAAGGCGTTCCTGCCGCCGAGGATGCGCTGCAGGGCGCTCAGGATATTATCGCGGAGATGCTGGGCGACGATCCGGATATACGCGCCTGGGTACGCCGGTATACGATGGATCAGGGCGTTATTCGCACCGAAGCGAAGGATAAAGAGCAGGAATCGGTCTATGAGATGTACTATGAGTATTCGGAGCCGGTCAAGCGGCTGCCGTCCCACCGCATTCTGGCCATGAACCGGGGGGAGAGAGAGGACGTCCTGAAGGTCGCGCTCGATGTTCCCGTGGACAAGATCGTAGCGTATATGAGCAAGCGCACGATTCGGGGCGCTTCGGTCGTGAACGACTTGCTTCAAGCGACGATCGAGGATGCTTATAAGCGCCTGATCGCGCCTTCGATTGAGCGGGAAGTGCGTGGGGAACTGACGGAGAAGGCGGAGGAGCAGGCCATTCAAGTATTCGCGCAAAATCTGCGCAGTCTGCTGCTGCAGCCGCCGGTGCGGGGGCAAACCGTGCTTGGCGTCGACCCGGCCTTCCGGACCGGGTGCAAGCTGGCGGTGGTCGACGAGACAGGCAAGCTGCTGGAGGTAGCGGTCACCTATCCGACCGCCCCGCATCATAAGACGGAGGAAGCCGTCAAGACGTTCAACCGGCTTGCGGGTACTTACCGGGTCGGCCTGGTCGTCATCGGCAACGGCACGGCCTCGCGCGAGACCGAGCAATTCGTCGCCGACTGGATTCAATCCCGTCCGGACTTGAAGCTTCATTACGCGATTGTCAGCGAAGCGGGGGCGAGCGTCTACTCGGCTTCGAAGCTGGCGGCCGAGGAGTTCCCGAGCCTCGATGTCGCGGAGCGGAGCGCCGTGTCGATCGCCCGGCGGCTGCAGGATCCGCTCGCCGAGCTGGTGAAGATCGACCCGAAGGCGATCGGCGTCGGGCAATATCAGCACGATGTCGCGCAGAAGCGCCTGGAGGAGAGTCTGGGCGCCGTCGTGGAGTCTGCGGTCAACCACGTCGGGGTCGACGTCAATACGGCCTCCCCGTCGCTGTTGTCCTATGTATCTGGCATCAATGCGACGCTGGCCAAAAATATCGTCAAGCACCGCGAGGAGAACGGCAAATTCACCGAGCGCAAGCAGCTGTCCAAGGTCGCCCGCCTCGGGCCGAAGGCGTTCCAGCAATGCGTCGGATTTCTTCGCATTCCGGACGGCGCGCATCCGCTGGACAATACGCCGATTCACCCGGAATCGTATCCGGTGGTCGACCGGCTGTTCGCCGAGCTCGGGGTCAGTCCCGACAAGATCGGCACGCCTGAGCTGGCCGAGAAGCTCCGCAAGGTGGACGTGAACGGCTGTGCGGAACGGCTGGAAGTGGGCGTGCCGACCTTGAAGGACATTATCGACAGCTTGCTCCGTCCGGGCCGCGACCCGCGGGAGGAGCTGCCTCCGGTCGTGTTCCGTACGGACGTGCTTCAGATTGAAGATTTGAAGCCGGGCATGGAATTGAAGGGAACGGTCCGCAATGTGATTGACTTCGGCGCCTTCGTCGACATCGGCATCAAAAACGACGGCCTGGTGCATATCTCGCAGCTGAGCGACCGGTATGTGAAGCATCCGCTCGATGTCGTGTCCGTCGGAGACAATGTCACGGTATGGGTGCTGTCCGTCGATGTGAAAAAAGGGCGCGTCGGCTTGACGATGAAGCGCTCCAGCGTCGATAACCTGCAATAAGAATCGCGCGCTTGCAAGCACGCGAACGCAAATAAGCCCCCGCTGCCGTCCGTCGCATAGACGGGCGCCGCGGGGGCTTCATTCGATCGGGTTACGGCTGCCGTTCGGACATGTCCTCAGACGCCTTGGACTTGTGGAAATAGCGCTTGCATTTACGGATGAACGCGCTGCTTCGAACGATAAAAAAACCAGCACTCATTCAACAGCTTAATCTGGCGGCGGTCCTTCTTGTGAAAGGCGCGCATCAACTGGTTGCATAACCATTGCGGCATGAGTATCCCTCCTTCAGCCCGGGGACGAAGATTCTTCGTTGTAACGCTATCTTATGGGCTGCCGCCGCATTTGGTGCAGGTCCGACGCAAAAAACCGGAACGAGGCGGCGGGCTTCGTTCCGGTTAGGATCGGTTGTCGCTTATTCGATTCATCGCTTGCGGGTTGTCCTGCTGACATTCCGCTATTGGATGCCGGCCGCTTCGGCCTCCTCCTCGTACCATTGCTCCATCTGGGCCTGCAGCGCCCGTATCTCCGTCAGCAGCGCGATGAGGGGATAATGCTCCTCTTGAATTCCGGCGAAGGCCTGCTCCAGCCGGTTCATATATTCGAGTCCGTTGACCGTGCGCGCATCCTCCTGAAGCAGGTCCAACCGCTCGCATTCCGCGATCGCCACGGGCAGCTTCGGCACCCGTTCCGCTGTCAGCTTACTGATTTCCTTATGCAAGCGCAGATTCAGCGCGCTCAGTTGGTACGCGTATTCGGCAGGCATCTCGACGAATTCCCAGTCGCTCCCCAGTTGAAACAGAATATAGCGCATCTTCGCCATCCGGCAATCCCTCTCTTCATCCGCAATTCTACTCTTGACAGTGTACTGGACTTCCAGTACAAATTCAAGTAGGGAAGCAGGGTGATACAGATGACCTATACGAACCAATCGCTGCAGCAATGGGTGGAGGAGGTGTCCCTGCGCGACTTCGGCAAGCCGTTCCGGCATCAGGCCCGTTATAACGGGCGGCTCAAGTCGACGGGAGGCCGCTACCTATTAGCCTCGCATCATATCGAGATCAACCCGAAGCAGCTGGAGGTCTTCGGCGAGGAGGAAGTCGAACGGATTATCAAGCATGAGCTGTGTCATTACCATCTTCATCTGGAAGGAAGAGGCTACCGGCACCGCGACCGCGAATTCAAGGAGCTGCTCCAGGCCGTGGGGGGCTCGCGTTACTGCCGTTCCTTGCCCGGAACGGAGGGCAAGCGCGGGCTGCCTTACCGCTATCGCTTGGAATGCGTCGATTGCCGCCACACCTATCTCCGCAAGCGGAGAGTGGATGTGACGAAATATGTGTGCGGCCGCTGCCGGGGCAAGCTCCGGCTCGTGCCGGTCCGCACAGAGACGGGGAGGAAGGATCATGGCTAAGCTGGAAGGGAAAACGATTGTCATCACGGGGCCTCGCAAGGCGGAGGAAATGTCCGCGCTCGTGCGCAAGCAGGGCGGCACGCCTTGGGTGAGGCCGACGCAAGGAACGATGCTCGAGGGCTTCGACCGGCTGGAGGCGGAAGTCGACCGGCTGCTGGAGGCGCCGGTGTCGCTGGCCGTCTGGACGACGGGCATGGGCTTGGACAGGCTGCTGGAAGCGGCCCGCGAAGCAGGCAAGGAGCAGGCGTTCCTGCGCAAGATGGCGGAGATGAAGCACGCGGCGCGCGGATACAAGACGGTGAATGCGCTGAAGCGAATCGGCATCGCGCCCGCCTTCCGGGATGACGACGGCTCGACAGCCGGGCTGCTGCGATCGCTGGACGCGAGCGGGACCGGCTTGGCCGGGCGGCTCGTCTCGCTCCAGCTCCACGGCGATCCGGCCCCGGCGCTGGTTGCGTATTTCAAGCAAGCGGGCGCCGATACGATGGAGCTGATGCCGTATCGCCATACCCCGCCGCCGGAGGACGTTCTGCGCCGGCTTGCGGACGAGCTGCTCGCCGGGGAAGTGGATGCCGTCGCGGTCACCAGCGCCCCGCAGGCGCGCTTCCTGTTCGAGTATGCGAAGCGGAACGGATTGACGGAGCGGCTCCTGGAGGTGTTCGCCAGCCGGACATGGATGGCCGCGGTCGGCAAAGTAACGGCGGCAGCCATCGTTGAGGAAGGGGTCAAGCGGATCATTGTCCCCGAAGAGGAGCGGATGGGCGCGCTTATCGTGGAGCTGGCCAAGCATTTCGGGAAGGAGAGCGGGGAGTAGGCCATGGGAGGGAGATGACAGGGAACACGAAATTCATCTCCCCCTGCTTGACATCTGTTCTATCCTGTGATACATTAATACTTGTCATTCCCCGATAGCTCAGTCGGTAGAGCACTCGGCTGTTAACCGAGTTGTCACAGGTTCGAGTCCTGTTCGGGGAGCCATTTTTATACGGAGAGGTACCCAAGAGGCCGAAGGGGGCGCTTTGCTAAAGCGTTAGGGTGTAACAGCCGCGAGGGTTCGAATCCCTCTCTCTCCGCCACTTATGATTTCAACAACAAGTCCCGCAAGGGATTTTTTTGTTATCTCCGATGTAAGCGTTTACTTATGATGGTTCAAGCAAGGGAGGCCCCTATGATGAATGCCAAGCGATGGTTCTACCGTCTGCTGCTCTCGTATATGCCCGTGTTCATCATCGTCGTCAGCTTCTTGTTCTTCGTCTTCTTCCAGACGCTGAGCGAACAGAGCCGGAATGACGCCATGCACACCAACGCCTCGCTTCTGCTCCAGACGCTGCGCGCGACCGATGCCTCGCTGAAAGCCATCGATCAGACGCTGGTCTCCGAAGTGGTGAACTCGCCGGAACTTGCCCAATTTTTTCAACCAACGGCGGATGACGAGGTTCCGCTCCATTTGCGAATCATGAAGCTGATGCGGCGAATGAGTGCCATCTACCCGCTTATCGACTCGATCTACCTCGTCCGCTTCCAGGACGGCAAAGTGCTCAGCAGCAGCAAGGAATGGAGCCTGGAGCAGTATCTTGACCGGGAATTCATTGAGAAGAACCGGAATCTGAAGAGCACCGACTCTCCCTGGATTGGAGCGCGGCCGTTCAAGGAATTCGACTTCCAGGAACCGAAGCGCGTCATCTCGCTTGTGCGCAGCGTGCCGAATTCAGGCGGAAGCGGCGGGATGGTCGTCGTCAATGTCGCTGCCGCATCGGTTGCCTCGATGATGAAGGACTGGTACGGAACCGAATTGAACAGCATCCGCATTATGGATGGGGAAGCGAATGATCTTCTGTTTGATGATACCGGTAACTCTCCGGGGAAAAACTCCAAGGTCGTCTCGAATTACATGTCTCCCTATACCGGTTGGGTATATGAGAGCGGGTTCCGACAGGATAAGGCCGTGCTGTCCCTCGATCGGTGGTTCAATGTGTGGATGATCGGGGGGATGGCGCTGCTGCTCGCTGCGGCGGCCTGGATCGTCTATGTGACCCACCGCCATTATCAGCCGATCGCGAAGCTGGTGAACCGCGTGAACGAGCTCGCCGCGACTCCGGCCTCGAAGCGGACGGACACGGGCCGCTGGGATGAATTCGCGGTCATCGAATCGGCGCTGGACCGCATGTTCGCGGAGCGGGATGAGTCTGTCGAGCGGGGGAAGAAGGATGCGGTCTTCCTGCGCAACTATACGTTCCGTCAATGGCTGGACGGGACGTACGAGGATCATCCGCTCGGAACGGCCCAGCATATCGATGTGCCGCTCGCGTCCGATCGGCCATGCCTTGTCGCCGTGCTGGAGCTCGACAACTACGCCGCCTTCGTTCAGGCGTATTCGAAGCGGGACAGGTTCCTCCTCCAGTATGCAGCCAAGTCCGCATGCCAGGAGACGGCCGCTCAGCACGGCTGGTCCCTGTGGGCGGACTGGCTGACCGGAGAGCGGCTGGCGATGCTGTGGCAGCCGCCGGAGCGTGGCGAAGGGGAGCCGGCTGCACGCGGCGAGGCCGAACGCCGGCTGGCGGCGATGATGCACGATATGCTGGGGTGGATTAACGGCTACCTGAACTGGACGGCAACGGCAGGCATCGGCGGCACGGCGCCGTCGATCCGGGCGATTCCGCAGGCGCTCGATCAAGCGCTGCGCGCCTTGAGCCGGAAGATGACCTGCGGCTCGAATCAGGTTTTGATCGAGGAGGAGCTGCGCCGGGATCCGCCGGATTTGCAGCCGTTGGCGCGCTTGCTCGCCCACAGTCTGACGGGAACGGCCGCGGATCGCGAGGCCCGCCTGTCGGAATGGGTGGAGCTGCTCCGCGCCGGGCGGCTGACCCGGGAGGAGGTTCGCCATGCCTGCCGCCAATGGGTGCCGGATGTGGCGCGCCGCTTGAAGATCGCGGGGGAAGAAGCGCCGGAAGCGGCCTGGCTGGAGCGGCTGGATGCATGCCTGACGCTGGAGGAGCTGGCGCGGACGCTGCGGGACGGGCTGGAGCGGGCGGCGGAGCGCGTGGCCTGCGCCGATCAGGAGCGCAACGCCCGGCTTATCGGCCGCGTGCAGGCCTATGTGCAGGAGCACTACGCGAATCCGCAAATGTCGCTGAATCTGCTGAGCGAGACGTTCGACATCGCGCCGAAGCTGCTGAGCAAAAGCTTCAAGGAAGTGACGGGCGAGAAATTCATCGATGTCCTGATCGGGTTGCGGCTGGAAGAAGCGAAGCGGCTGCTGCGGCAGACCGACCTGCCGGTGCAGGCGATTGCGGAGCGGATCGGATATGGAGGGGCGGTCTCCTTCAGCCGGGTATTCAAACGAATGGAAGGCATCTCTCCGGGAGAATACCGGAGCAGTCATAGCGCCGCCGCTTCGGCGGATAGGGCGCAATAAATGAATGGGGCGCCGTGGATGCGGCGCCCTTTTGGCGTTCACGGGGAGTGCGAAAGCCTGCAAAAGTGCAGGAATGATCGCCAGCGGAACGGGAACTGGCATAAAAAAGCTGCAGCAGTGCAGTTTTTTTGCCCGAAACGGTCCCGAACCGAGCGAAAACGGAGAGAATTCCTGTATGTTTGCAGGTTTGACTATTCCACGCCCCGGTGGTCCTGAAAAAGATGTGCTTTTACAGTTTTTAGGAGGATATCCGTGCGCGAATCCGAAAATCGGGTGCTCCGGACCAGGCAGGTATTGGTCAGCTAACGGTGTCCTGAACGCAAGGACATTCCCGCCAAGGAAGGGGCGGGCGAAAGTTATCAAGCGAAGGGAAAACGGTCAATTGACCTTTTCCGCAAGGGGAAGCGCGGCGGGAGAAAATGGTTCTTTGCCGGGAAAACGGTTGATTGTGCGGCCGGAATTCCGTCGCCTATAATCAGACTCAACCCGGGAGGCTTTCGGCCCGGTTTACCGAAAGCCGAAACCTAATCTGCTGCTGCGCCATGCGCTTCGTTCGAAGAGGAAGAGCCTGCCATGGGATACGCAGAATTGAAAACGGTAACAATCTGCATTTATGCATCTAAATTATGCTTCGCACAAAGGAGGAATGCCCCATGGCAAACGTCACGCCCGGATCCGCTTCCCGCCGCCTGACATCGCGCTTCGCGTTTGCCCCAGGCACCGGCAAGCGGATCAAGAAGCATTGGCAGTTCTATCTGCTGGTCCTGCTGCCTGTCGCCTACCTGATTATTTTCAAATATGTGCCTATGGGCGGGGTGCTGATTGCATTCAAAGAATATAACGTCGTGCAGGGCATCTGGGACAGCCCGTGGGTCGGACTGAAATATTTCGAGCAGTTCCTCGAGTCCCCCTACTTCTGGAATTACATCCGCAATACGATCGTCGTCAGCCTGTACGGCCTGGCGGTCGGATTCCCGGCTCCCATCCTGTTGGCCTTGCTGCTGAATGAGATTCGGAACGGCTGGTTCAAAAAGACCGTGCAAATGGTGACGTATGCGCCCTATTTCATTTCGACCGTCATTATGGTGTCTATCGTTATCGTTGCCCTGTCCCCGAACGTCGGGATGGTGAACAATGTGCTGCGGCTCTTCGGGCTGGAAGGCATCGACTTCATGGGGCGGCCGGAGCTGTTCAAATCGATTTATGTCTGGTCCGATGTCTGGCAATTTACGGGCTACGGCGCGATTATTTATATCGCCGCGCTGGCCGGCGTCAACCCGGAGCTGTATGAAGCGGCCAAGGTCGACGGCGCGACGCGCTTCCAGAAAATATGGAACATCGATTTGCCGGGCATTTTCCCGGTAATGGTGATTCTGCTTATTCTGAATGTCGGGAGCATGATGAGCGTGGGCTTCGAGAAAATGTATCTGATGCAGAACCCGCTCAATCTGGAGTCGTCGGAAATTATATCGACCTATGTGTACAAGGTGGGGCTGTTGAATGCGAACTTCAGCTTCTCTACGGCGATCGGACTCTTCAACTCCGTCATCAATCTGATCTTGATCGTGACGGTGAACGCGATTGCGCGCCGGCTGTCCGAGTCGAGTCTGTGGTAAAGGGGGCCTCGTTCAATGCGCACAACGACGATTCGGGAATCGCTGCCCGACCGCTTGTTCCTCGCCGGGGTATACGTGTTTTTAACGCTGATTCTCGTAATTATTTTATTTCCGCTGCTTCATATTTTGAGCGCTTCGTTCAGCTCGCCGCAGGCGGTCAATTCGGGGCGGGTCTGGATCTTTCCCGTCGAGTTCACGCTTGCCGGCTACAAGGCCGTCTTCGCCAATTCCAATATATTGACGGGCTATGCGAACTCGATCTTCTACGCCGTCTTCGGCACGCTGGTCAATGTCGTGATGACGGTGCTCATCGCCTACCCGCTGTCGCGCAAGACGTTCTACGGACGGCAGTTGCTCATGATGCTGCTCGTATTCACGATGCTGTTCGACGGCGGTCTCATCCCGAACTATATGGTCGTGAAGTCGCTCGGTCTGATTGATACCCGTTGGGCGATGATCATTCCCGGCGCCTTGGCCGTCTTCCAGGTCATTATCGCCCGCACCTTCTTCCAGTCGTCGATCCCGGAGGAACTGTCGGAGGCGGCGGAGATTGACGGCTGCAGCGATGTCCGCTTCATTACGAGCGTCGTGCTGCCGCTGTCCAAGCCGATACTGGCCGTCATGACGCTGATGTATGCGGTCGGGCACTGGAATTCGTATTTCGGGGCGCTCATTTATTTGAAGTCGCCTGACATGTTCCCGCTGCAAATCGTGCTGCGCAACATTTTGATTCTCAATTCCGTGGACCCGACCATGATGGCCAATGTGGATGACATGCTGCAGCTTCAGGGCATCGCCGAACTGCTCAAGTATTCGCTCATCGTGGTGGCCAGCGCGCCCGTGCTGATGATTTATCCGTTCGTGCAGAAGCATTTTGTGAAGGGCGTCTTGATCGGATCATTAAAAGGGTAACACGGCATGACTTATGCATTTCGCTATGAGATGACATTTACAAGGAGGGTCTAACGATGAGGCAAAAAGGATCTGTCTTGCTCGCGATGCTGCTGAGCATCTCGCTGCTGCTGGCGGCATGCTCCGGAGGAGGGGGCGCGAAGCAGGGAGCGGAAGCAACCGGCCCGGCCGATGCGGCCAAAGCGGAGGAGCTCTTCAATCCGGTCGGGGAATTCCCGATCGCGAAGGAGCCGATGACGCTGAAAATGTTCGCTCCCCAATCGGCGGCGATCGAGAATCTGGAGACGAACGAGTTCACGAAGTTCCTGGAGGAGAAAACCAATATCCAGATCAAATGGGATGTCGTGCCGGAAGGCGCGCTGGAGGAGAAGAAGCAGCTCATGATGGCCAGCGGCGACTACCCGGAAGTGATTCTGGCAGGCTCCTTCAGCAAGGCCGATCAAATGAAGTACGGCCAGCAGGGCGTTTTCATCCCGCTGAATGATCTGATTGAGCAGTATGCGCCGAACATAAAGCAGGCGATGGCGGATATCCCGTACTTGAAGGACGCGATGACGGCGCCGGACGGCCATATTTACGCGATTCCCAAGGTGAACGAGTGCTATCACTGCACCTATGCGTCGAAAATGTGGATCAACCAAACGTGGCTGGATAAGCTCGGGCTGAAGATGCCGGCGACGACGGAAGAGTTTTATGAGACCTTGAAGGCATTCAAGGAGAAAGACCCGAACGGCAACGGCAAGCAGGACGAGATTCCGCTCACGACCGCCGGGAAAAAGGAAATGTGGGGCGGAGGCCTGGATGCGTTTTTGATGAATGCATTCATATATAACGATGCCACGACCTATATGTATCTGGACAACGGGGAATTGAAGTTCTCGCCGAATCAGGAGGCATGGCGGGAAGGGCTGCGCTACATCCATAAGCTGTACGCGGAAGGGCTGATCGACAAAGCGTCCTTCACCCAAAATGCGGACGCCGTGAAGCAGGTCGGGAACCGGCCGGACAATGTGATGGGAGCGGTCGCCACCGCGCTGATCAGCTATGTGTATTCGCCGAATGAACTGACCCCGCGCCACAAGGAATATGTCACGGTTCCGCCGCTGAAGGGGCCGGAAGGCGTCCAGCTTGCAGGCTATTTCGTCGGCGCCGGCAACGGCCAGTTCGCGATTACGAACAAGGCGACGGCCGAACAGCAGATTGCGGCGATCCGGTTTGCGGACTATCTCTACTCGGAGGAAGCGACCCTGTTCAGCAGCATGGGCAGAGAAGGAGATGGGTACCGGAAGGCGGAGGAGGGCGAGAAGACGGCGGACGGAACGCCGGCGCGCTTCAAGCAGACGCCGAAGCCGAACGTGGCCCAGGTGCAGAACGGAACATGGCAGGAGCTCGGCATCATGAAAATGACCAACGAGCTGCGCGACTCCTTCGCCGTGCCGGAAGATATGTATTCGGAAGACGGCTATGGGCTGCGCCTGCGCAACGAATCCAAGAAATACGAGCCGTTCGCCAAGCCGGAAATCGCCTTCCCGTCCGATATCTTCATTGCGGCGGAGGATGCTTCCCTGGCCGCGCAGCTCCAGACCTCGATCAAGGATTACGTCGAATCGAACATGGCGCAATTCATTACCGGCAGCAAAGATGTGGACAAGGATTGGGACGCTTATGTAAAAGGGTTTGACGGGCTGCAATTATCGAAGTATCTTGAAATTTATAGCAAGGCGTTGAACAAATAAGGGGCAGGCTGCCGTCCGAAGCGCTGCGGCGCGGATTCCGGACGGCAGCCTCCTCGTCGCCTGGAGAGCGGGGAACCACCAATCTAATGTTAGAGAGGAGCGGCGGCCGGATGAATCAGAGGCTGGCGGTGCCCACGCCGCAGCAAATGGCGTGGCAGGATTTGGAGTGGGGCATGTTTTTTCACTTCGGCATCAATACGTATTGCGATCAGGAATGGGGAGACGGGACGGATTCCCCGGCATTGTTCAACCCGGCGGAGCTGGATGCGCGGCAGTGGATCCGGACCGCGAAGGAAGCCGGCTTCAACTATGTCATTCTGACGGCGAAGCATCATGACGGCTTCTGTCTGTGGCCGACCAAGACGACCGATTACTCGGTCCGGTCAAGCCCGTGGAAGAACGGGCAGGGCGATGTCGTGCGCGAGGTCGCGGACGCCTGCCGGGAGAAAGGGATGAAGTTCGGCGTATACGTGTCGCCATGGGATCGCAATGCGCCATGCTATGCCGATCCGGCCGCGTATGACGATTTCTATGCGGAGCAGTTGACCGAGCTGCTGACCGGATACGGGCCACTCGTCGAGGTATGGTTCGACGGGGCGGGCTCCGAAGGGCGCGAATATGATTGGAAGCGCATTATCGGCCTCGTGAAGCGGCATCAGCCGGACGCGATGATCTTCAATATGGGCGCTCCGACGATCCGCTGGGTCGGGAATGAGGACGGCGTCGCCCCGTATCCGTGCTGGAACACGGCGGAGAGCGCCCGGGTCAGCATGTTCACGAACGATATGAATACATGGATGGAGGAGACGCCGGGCTGGGTGCCGGCGGAATGCGATGTGCCGATCCGGAAGCGGCATTGGTTCTGGCATCCGAACGATGAGCACAGCCTGCACTCCCTCGCTCATTTAATGGACTTGTACTACCGCTCGGTCGGACATGGAACGACGCTGCTGTTGAATGTCTCTCCGGACAACCGCGGCCTGCTGCCGGAGGCCGACACGAAGCGCGTGCTCGAATTCGGGGCGGAGATCCGCAGCCGGTTCGGACAGCCGCTGGGCTCCGCCTCCGGCACAGGGTCCGAGCTTGAGCTGACGCTGGATGGAGAACCCCTCATCGATCATATCGTGACGATGGAGGATATCGCCTGCGGGGAACGGGTACACGAATACACGATCGAGGCAGAGGTCGGCGGCGAGTGGAAGCCGGTCGCAGCGGGCAGCGCCATCGGCCATAAAAAGATCGACCGTATCGAGCCGACGCGGACGACCCGCATCCGGATCCGCGTCACGGAGGAGGCGGCTGAGCCGCATATTCGCAGCTTGGCCGCCTATGCGGCCGGGGAATAAGGCATAATCGGATTAGCATACGGAGCAACAAGGAGCAAGGAGCGGCCGCAGCGGAAGGAATGCGGTTACTCCTTGCTTTTTTTCATATAATATGAAAGATTTAATAGGTAAAGTTCGCAGGCCGCACAACGTGTCGGTACCGACGGAATGTGTTAATCATATGATGAAGAGATTGGCCTTGGCGCGGCGCCTGGACAACGGAGGGAGAAGTCCTGCGGAACATCATGAAGGAGGTGGCGGAGTGAGCAGACAACACACCAATGACTCGAACGATGCGGGCAGCGGAGGCAGAGAGCCGGAAGATATCGTGGCGGAGGCGATTCAGATTCTGGAGGGAGACGACGAATCGATTCGGCATGCCTTCCGGTACTGGCACCCGTATGACCTCGCTCTCGTCTACCGGGACGCGAAGATGACGCACCGCACCCGCTTGCTGGAGGTGCTCGACTTCGATCAGCTTACGGGCATCATGCGCGAGCTGGATCCGGCGCTGCAGCTGGAGTCATTTCAGATGCTCGGGCGCGAGCGGGCTGCGGAAGTATTGAACCGCATGGATAACGACGACTTGGCCGACACGATGGCGGCCGTCAGCGTGGAAGCGAAGGAATTCCTGCTCTCGCTGATGAAGCGGGAAGAGAGGGATACGGTACGCAAGCTCTTGACCTACGAGCCGGAGACGGCCGGCGGTCTGATGACGAACCGCTACGTCTGGTTCTATGAGCGCTATACGGTGCGGGAAGCCGTCGAGAAGGTGAAGGCCTTCGCCGAATTGACGAAGCATGTGCATTATTTTTATGTCGTAAATGAAGAAAAGCGTCTTGTCGGCACGCTCTCGTACCGCGAGCTGGTGTTGGCCCAGGAGACGGAGACGATTCAAGCCTTGATGAATGAGAAGGTCATCTCGGTTACGGCCGACACGGATCAGGAAGAAGTCGCCCGCCTGTTCGAGCAGTATGACTTCCTCTCGATGCCGGTCGTGGATGAAAATAACCGGCTGATCGGGATCGTGACGGTCGATGACGTCATCGACGTCCTGCGGGAAGAGGCGCATGAGGATTTCAATAAATACTCGGCTACGGACAAGACGATCGATTTCCGCACGAATCCGTTCACGGCGGCGCGGCGGCGTCTGCCCTGGCTGATTATGCTGCTGTTCCTCGGCCTCGTGTCGGGCAGCATCATCAGCCGCTTCGAAGAGACGCTGCAGCAGGTCGTCGCCTTAACCTTCTTCATGCCGATGATCGCCGGCATGACGGGGAACACGGGCACGCAATCGCTGGCGGTCGTCATCCGCGGCCTGGCATCGGAGAAGCTGGATAAGGGCTCCGTCAGCCGGCTGATCGGACGCGAGCTGGTCGTCGGGCTCATTATCGGTACCGTATGCGGCCTCGCGGTCGCCCTCGTCGCGGGCTTCTGGCAGTCCAGCCTTCCGCTCGGGCTGGTCGTCGGCAGCTCCTTGTTCCTGACCGTCATTATCGGAACGATGGCAGGGACCGTCATCCCGCTTATTCTGTACCGCTTGAATGCCGATCCGGCGGTGGCGTCCGGCCCGCTCATTACGACGCTGAACGATATCTTCTCGCTCACGGTTTATTTCGGAACGGCGACGCTGTTCTTGTCCTATATCCTGTGAGAAGCGTGCTGCTGACTGCGGCATTTGGTTCCAAAGATGACCTTGTGTGTAAGCTGAGTTGCGTTCAGTTGAGTGATGTTAAGTTGAAATGTGTTAAACTGCGTTGCGGAATCCGCGCCGGAGGAGCTGGGTATGGGTTGCAGAGTAGATTCACGATACGGTTGATGGGATCTGTCGCGAGGATTGTACTCTGTTGACGGACAAATTGCAAAGAAAGTCCATACAAAGGTGGACATGAAGGGGATATGTTTCGATTAAGGAGGGGAATCTATATATAGCGTTTATGTTGGAGTTTCATTCTATATCTAGTGCATCGGATGTCGAATAGAACATATCTCCTTCCCAGAAAACTGTCCACTATTTGAAAGACATTTCTTTGTATTTTCCACGATTAGTGGACATTGATCGGTGTCGGCATGATGACGACGTCGCTGAAGCGGGCTCCGGCCGGAGGAGAGCGAGCTTGTCCCCCGCACGACTCCCCGGCGGCAACGACCGTCAACCTGACGAGTCTGATCTTTCTTCGGGATGATTTCGGATATTTGGATATTTGGATATTTTCGGAGCGATGCAGACGGATGCTGCGGATGGACCAGCCTGCATGGATCCGCCAAACCGCCCGGAAAAGCACCCTGAAAAGCACATTGAAAAAATACCGAAAAAAAAGCTTGTCAACGGCCATGTCGTTTGTTATACTCTTAATTGTCGCCGCGAGGTGATGAAGTTTTGAAGACGTGGCCCGTTGGTCAAGCGGTTAAGACACCGCCCTTTCACGGCGGTAACACGGGTTCGAATCCCGTACGGGTCACCATCTATCTTATGGATGATATGGCGGACAGCAACGTTCAGTCAGCACGAGCCATTAGCTCAGTTGGTAGAGCACCTGACTTTTAATCAGGGTGTCGAAGGTTCGAGTCCTTCATGGCTCACCAGTTTTCTTTTTACGGTTGCAATGCGGAAGCATCGTTCCCAACATACGTGCGGTAGTGGTGGAATGGCAGACACGCTATCTTGAGGGGGTAGTGGGCGTACGCCCGTGGAGGTTCGAGTCCTCTCTACCGCACCATAATTTTCATGACGAATGAGGGAAGTCTTGGCATACAAGGCTTTTTTTGCTTTTACCGGGATATCGCATTGAACTTGAACCTCGTTACCATTTCCAAGCGCCGGACGGAGCGAAGGAACGTTCCGAATCTGACTCGGCAGCGAACCAAGAGGTGTTGACTATGATTATTATCAAGACGAAAGAACAAATTGCCAAAATGCACGAAGCGGGCAAAATATTGGCGGCCTGCCACAAAGAGATCGCACAAATGATCCGTCCGGGCATCACGACGATGGAGATCGATCGCTTTGTGGAGCGCTTTTTGAAGGAGCATAACGCGACTCCGGAGCAAAAAGGCTATATGGGCTATCCTTATGCGACCTGCGCTTCCGTCAACGATGTGATCTGCCACGGCTTTCCGAGCGAGACTGAGCTGAAGGACGGGGATATCGTCACCATCGATATGGTCGTGAATCTGAACGGCTGGCTGGCCGATTCCGCCTGGTCCTACGCGGTGGGCAATATCTCGGACGAGGCCGCCCATCTGCTGAAGACGACGGAAGAGTCGCTGTACAAGGGTATCGAGCAAGCGGTTATCGGCAACCGCCTCGGCGATATCGCCCATGCGATTCAGACATTGGCTGAAGCCGAAGGCTTCTCGGTCGTGCGTGAATTCGTCGGCCACGGGATCGGGCAGGATATGCACGAGGAGCCGCAGGTGCTCCATTACGGGCCTGCCGGCAAGGGCATGCGCCTGAAGGAAGGCATGGTGATCACGATCGAGCCGATGCTGAATACCGGGGTCTGGCAGAGCAAGCGCGATCCGGACGGCTGGACGGCAAGAACGAAGGATGGCGGCTTGTCCGCGCAGTATGAGCATACGCTCGCCATTACGGCCGACGGCCCGCTAATTTTGACGAAGCAGGACTAAATTGCGGAAAAGGCACAGGTGCACAAACATGCGACCTGTGCCTTTTTTGTTGTGTCCGGTTTGGGGCGATGAACATTCCATCGTCCCGCTGCCTGGCTTGAAGCGGATTTACGCCGGCAGCACTTCCCGAATCCGATCCAGCGCCCAGTCCAGCTCTTCCTTCGTAATGACGAGCGGCGGGGCGAAGCGGATCGTATGGTCGTGGGTTTCCTTGGCGAGCAGGCCGACCTTCTGGAGCTGCTCGCAGTAAGGGCGGGCGGGCTCCGTCAGCTCAAGCCCGATCAGCAGGCCGCGGCCGCGCAATTCCTTGATGCGCGGCGATTGGAGCTTGGCGAGTCCGGCCATGAAGTACTCGCCAAGCTCCCGCGCCCGGCCGTCCAGCCGCTCGCGGACGAGCGTCTCCAGCGCGGCGTTGGCGACGGCGCAGCCGAGCGGATTGCCGCCGAAGGTGGAGCCGTGCGACCCGGGCGTGAACGTGCCGAGCACCTCGGCATCGGCCGCGACGGCGGATACCGGAATGACGCCGCCGCCGAGCGCCTTGCCGAGGATGTACATATCCGGCACGACCTCTTCCCAGTCGCAGGCGAACATTTTGCCGGTGCGGCCGAGCCCGGTCTGGATCTCGTCGGCGACGAACAGGACGTTGTGCCGGCTGCACAACGCGCGGGCCGCCTGCAGGAAGCCCGGCTCCGGCACGATGATGCCGGCTTCTCCTTGAATCGGCTCCACCAGGAAGGCGGCCGTATGCGGGGTGATGGCCCGCTCGAGCGCGCCGATATCGCCGTACGGGATGAGCTTGAACCCGGGCGTGAACGGGCCGAAGCCTGCCTTGTATTCCTCTTCCGACGAGAAGGACGTGATCGTGACCGTCCGGCCGTGGAAGTTGCCGTCGCAGACGATGATCTCGGCCTGGTTGTCCGGGATGCCTTTGCACTCGTAGCCCCAGCGGCGCACGGCCTTGATGGCCGTCTCCACCGCCTCGGCGCCCGTATTCATCGGCAGAATCATCGCTTTGCGCGTCAGGTTGGAGAGGCGCTCATAGAAGGGGCCGAGCTGATCATTATGGAACGCTCTTGAGGTGAGCGTCACTTTATCGGCCTGGTCCTTGAGCGCCTGGATGATGGCCGGATGACGGTGGCCATGGTTCAGGGCGGAATAGGCGCTCAGCATATCCATATAGCGGCGCCCCTCGGGATCCTCGACCCAGACGCCCTCCGCCTTCGAAATGACGATCGGCAGCGGATGATAGTTCCGTGCCCCGTATTGCTCCGTCTGTTCGATAAGTCGCATCGATTGATTCACTCTTGTCTCCTCCTTTTCCAAAATTCAAAAAAATGGTAATCAATCCTGAGCGGACAAGCCGCTTGGTCTGCCTTACTCTGCACCCTTGCTCTGAACCCTTACGATAACAGCATGGTCTCGGATGGCCTGCACCTTGTCGGGTTACAAAATCCGTTCGCCCAGCAGCGAGCCGATCAGGCCAATGGCCAAGCGGACCGTGCGCTTCTGGCTGTCGATCGGCGGGCTGACCTCCACGAATTCGGCGGACGTGATCAGGCCGGATTCATACATCATTTCGAGCGCCAGATGCGCTTCGCGGTAGCTGACTCCGCCCGGAATCGGCGTTCCCGTGCCGGGAGCCTCGGCGGGATCGAGGCTGTCGATGTCGAAGCTGAGATGGACGCCATCGGTTCCGTCGCCGAGGATGCGCAAGGCCTGCTCCATCACATAAGGCATGCCCTTGCGGTCGATATCATGCATCGTGAAGCAGGTAATGCCGGCTTGGCGGATGTACGCCCGCTCGCCTTCATCCAGCGATCTCGCCCCGATAATGACGACCTTCGCCGGATCGATGCGGGACGACTGCCGCCTGATCTGCATGAGCAGCGGATGGCCCTGTCCGAGGTTGACGGCCAGCGACATGCCGTGAATATTGCCGCTCGGGCTCGTGTCCTCGGTATTCAGGTCCCCGTGGGCGTCGAACCAGATAACGCCGAGATGGCGGTAATGTCTTGTCAACCCGGCAATCGTGCCGATGGCGATGCTGTGATCGCCGCCGAGGATGAGCGGAAACCGGCCGCTGGCGGCTACTTCGGCAACGCGGTCGGCCAGCTCGCTGTTGAGAGCGGCGATTTCCTCCAGATGCTTCAGCTTCGCACCGGATCCTGGAGTGCTTCCGTCAGTCGCGGTGGGAGGAAGGACAGCTCCTTCATCAGCCGTCTGCAAGCCCAACTGCGACAAATGCCGGACGAGACCGGCCTTCAGCAGCGCATCCGGTCCTTGCTCCGCTCCTGGCCGCTCCCCTCCCTTGCCGTAAGGGACGCGCAGCAATGCAATCAGATTACGGTCCATAAGCAGACTCCTCACTCGAAAATGTAAGCGTTAACAAAATTAGGAAGGAGGATTCAGGATGTAATGGAACAATCAGGATTAAGCTCTATATATTACGGGAGCTTCGGAAGGAAGTTGCGGGTGGGATCCGGCGTCTTTCGGGGAAAAAGCTTAAAAATTAAGCATTTCGAAACGGGAACGGCTTGCTTATATGCAGCTTTTTTATGCATAAATGCATAAAATCGGTTCGTTTTTCATGTTAGAGAGCGGCATCGGATGCATGAACTGCATACCCGATGAATGGATTTGAATCGGCGTGCATCAATATGAAGGAACAACTTGTTGGAAAAATGATACTTTTTACAATACATTTACAATGGATTGATCTGATGAAAACATAACCCTTTTATGATTGTGGTATCCGGTTGGTTTGATTGCGTTTTGCCTGTATTGTTGCTTGGTTGCTTACAGTCAGTACGAAAGAGGAGGAATCGCGATGGAGCGCATGGCAATCGATATGGATGAGGTGATGGCCGATACGGCCGGCACGCACCGGGAATGGTACAACCGGGATTATGGCGACACGGTTACGGCCGCCGAGCTCCAGGGCAGGACATTGGCGCAGGCCAGGCTCGAGCGGAAGCGGGAGATTGACAGCTACTTCGGGCGCGAGGATTTTTTTCGCCAATTAAAGGTGATGGAACATAGCCAGGAGGTGATTCGCGAGCTCAGCCGCCATTATGAGATTTTCATCACGACCGCGGCAATGGAGGTTCCGCCCTCGTTCCGGGCCAAGTACGAGTGGCTGCAGGAGCCTGGATCCGCCCGGATCAAGTGGACTGGTACCGCCGGGAGGCGCTCCGGCAGCGGCGGCACGGCGCTCTGCCGAGCCTGGCCTTCTTCCATATTCCGGTGCCGTAGTTCAAGGAGGCCTGGGAATCCGGCCAGGCCGCGGGCATTCGGCAGGAAGCCGTATGCTGCCCTCGGCTGAACAGCGGGCTGTTCGCCGCGATGGTGGAGAGCGGCGATATGATCGGCGCCTTCGCCGGCCATGATCATGATAATGATTATGCAGGGAGCTTGCATGGCATCCGGCTCGGGTACGGGCGAGTGAGCGGATACGGCGGTTACGGCAGTCTGCAGCGGGGAGTGGAAGGCGTGGCCGTATCAACCTGGATCAGCCGGGCTGCCGCGATGATCGCTTACTGGATTGTATGCAGCCGGCGGCTGGATCAGCCCGTACGCTTGATGCATCCGCTGCGCATGAGAGGAACTGATCTCCGCCTTATTTTCAAGCGGGGCATTCCGTCTGCCGGGGAGCATGTTTCCTATAATTTGTCCCAGGTCGTCATTACATATCTGGTAGCCATGCTCGGAGCGGCGGCCTTGACGACCAAAATTTATACGCAGAACATCACGTCCTTCGTCTTCGTCTTCTCGATGGCGATCGGCCAAGGCACGCAAATCATCGTGGGCCATTTCATCGGGTCGATGCGCAAGGAGGAAGCCTATCATTCCGGCATCCGCCATCTGAAGCTTGGGGCCGGCGTGACGCTGGGCTTCTCCCTGCTCTTGTACGCCTTGTCCGGGCCGCTGATCGGATTCTTCACCTCCGACCCGCAGATTATCCAGCTTGGCCGGCAGCTGATGCTCTTGTCCGTGCTACTGGAGCCGGCCCGGGCCTGCAACATGGTGCTTATCAGCTCCTTGAATGCGGGGGGGACGTCAAATTCCCGGTGCTTATCGGTCTTGTCTCGATGTGGGGAATCAGCGTGCCCTTGGCCTATCTGTTCGGAATCGTAGTCGGCTTGGGGCTGGCAGGAATCTGGCTCGCCTTCGCCGTTGATGAATGGGTGAGGGCGCTTGTCATGCTGCGCAGATGGAGCAAGCGCGGCTGGGAGCGGGTATTCCGGGAAATGCGGCCGAGGAACAAGTGGCGGGGTAGTGGCGAATCCGCTTCCGTTATCGCTGTGGCTGCGACTGAGGACGGTTCCTTGCTCCAGTAACCGAATAACGCCCAGCGCGGCGTATAATAGACCGGTATCTCTGTCGGAGACCGGTCTATTATTTGCAGGAGAACAATTCCACTTTACATCGGGCTCAAATGATGGTATATTAACTTTGTTGTCCTCTTGTTGAGGAATTCAATGTGCGGTAGTGGTGGAATGGCAGACACGCTATCTTGAGGGGGTAGTGGGCGTACGCCCGTGGAGGTTCGAGTCCTCTCTACCGCACCATAACAGAGCGAATGAAGAAGCCTTGAAGATAGGGCTTTTTTTGTTTTTTGGAACTCTTTTTCTGGACGTATAATTTCCGCTTCTTGTACAAAACATAGACACAACGATAACCGTATATAGGAGCGTGTTTAGGTTGAAAAAAACGGTGCTTGGCGTGCTCGCTCTGGTCAATGCAGGCATGGTGGGTCTCGCCCTATTTCCTCCGGTATGTGAAGCGCGCGCCACTTTTGAGACGAACCATCCATCCCAGCGAGTCATTAGCGAGCAAGAAGCGAAGTCGATTGCTCTTCAGCAGGTGAAGGGGAGAGTTCTTCATGTTGATCTCGATACCGATAACGGGAAGATCAAATACGAAGTGATCATTATGACGGATCAGAACAAGGTGTTTGAAGTAGAAATCGACGCTCAGACCGGCAAAGTGCTGAAGGTCGAGCAGGAAGATTAAAACGCATCGCAGGCAAGAAGGGCTGTTCTCTGTATGGAGGACGGCTTTTTTTGTGTTGGTCGTGTTAAAGGGGGCCGGGAAAGCAAGGTTTGTGTTGGCTGTGCGAAGTGGCGGAGGGAGAGCAGGGGTTGTGTTGGCTGTGTGAGGTTGCGCAGGGAGGGCAGGCTATGGACGGGACTGCACGGGAGGTTGGTTGAACGGGAGGTTGAACGGGAGGTTGAACGGGAGGTTGAAAGGGAAGTTGAGCAGGAGGCTGCACGGGAGGTTGAGCGGGAGGCTGCAAGGAAGGTTGAGCGGGGAGGCTGCACGAGGGTTGCGTGGGAGGCTGCACGGAAGTTGCACTTGAAGGGACGTTAGAAGGGGCGTTGAAGGAGCGTAGCGAGAACCACATGCAATGACCGCGATGCGCGCCGGCTTCTTGTTCCTGTGCTGAGAAGATGAATCCTGCAAATTTACATGATTTATCCGCCCAACAAGGGGATTTCGTCAGAATTCCTGCAGAAATACATCATTTCAGGGGGATAAACGAATTGTTGCCGTAATAGGGGGGAAATTGCTGCACTTTCGCAGGAATTGCGCTGTGAGGCGCGAATGTGTGACAAATGCTGCACTTTCGCAGGAATTGTGCTGTGAGGCGCGAATGCGAGACAAATGCTGCACTTTCGCAGGAATTGCGCTGTGAGGCGCGAATGCGAGACAAATGCTGCACTTTTGCAGAAGTTTCACCTTTGAGGCGCGATTACATCACAAATTCTGTACCTCCCTAAGAATTTTCGCTCCCCGCCTTAATTGCGCCATCACAACGCCATTTTTCCCGGTTTTGCCCTTCGCCACACGCATCCCCCGGCCCAACGCAACGCTAACGCGCAGCGGCATATTCAAGACGCATTTCCCCGAGGCTCAGGAAAGGAGGGGATGGCACGCTCGACAGCGGCGGCACAATGACCATCCTGGCGCTCCTGCCGCGCATTCCGCCTTTGTTTCTCATTGACCGGTCTCGGGAGCTATGCTACTTTAATAAAGCGATACTGATAATCATTATCACACATTAAAGTACAGCCGAGGTGCTTGAGTTGATAACGACAATGATGGACTCCGAACATATTTGCCGCGGCTTGGAGCAATTTTGGTTCAAGCTGCGCGGCGTTGATATTGCGCGCTTCGGGCGTATGGAGCCGCAGTTGCTGAATACGTATGTCCTCGTCCTGTCCAAGCATGGCGAAGGGCGCTTGACCATGGATTACACCGAATACCGGCTGGGGGAGGGAGCCGTTCATGTGGCCGCGCCCGGGCAGACGATCGGCATGACGGCGGAAGAGGGGCAGGAGGCGGAAGCGTATGTGATTCGCTTCGATATCCGCTCCGATGCGGAGCCGGAGGCGGAATTTCCGCTGCGCGGGGAAGTGCCTGTGCACCGGGAAGCGCCGACCCTCGTGCTCTGTGAAATATTGTATGGCAAGAGCCGATCCGAGCTGAGGACGGAACGGCTGCTCGCGCAAGCGGCTTTCCACGAGCTGCTGTGCGGGGTGGCAGCCAATATTCGCCGGCTGCCGGACGATCCGCGGGCGGCATTGGAGCGCACGAAGGCGTATATCGACAATCATTTCAACGAGAATCTGACGATCGGGAAGCTGGCGCGGATGGCCGATATCAGTGCGAAATACTACGTCGATCTTTTCAAAAAAACATACGGTCAAAGCACGATCGACTATATTACGGAAGTAAGAATCCGCCATGCGAAGCGGATGATGCTGCAGGCCGATGCCCGGCTGCGGGAGATTGCCCAGCAGGTCGGATACAGCGATGAATTTTATTTCAGCCGCAAGTTCAAGCAGCAAATCGGCGTCGCCCCGACCGTCTATATGAAAAAACGGCGGCGCAAAATCGTCGCCTATACGCCGGGCATTGCCGGACATATGCTTGCACTCGGGCAATGTCCGTATGCTGCGCCGCTTCATCCCAAATGGACGGCTCATTATTATGACAAGTACCGCTTTGATATCCCCCATCATCTGAGCGCCTATCGCTACAATAAGGATTGGAAAACCAATATCGAAGCGTTATGCGCCGCCAAGCCGGAGCTTATCATTTGCGACTCGGAATATTTGCAGCCGGAGGAGAAGCGCAATCTGGAAAGCGTGGCCGAGGTGAAATATATTTCCGGCCGGGAGCAGAACTGGCGGGAGCAATTCAGCTTGATCGCCCAATATATCGGCGCAGAGACGGAGGCGGAAAGCTGGTTGTCCGCTTACGAGCAGAAGGCGGCTGCCGCCCGGGGGCGTCTGCAGAAGCTGCTGTCCGGCGAGGCGTTTTTTATGATGTGTATTCACAAAGATTGCTGTTATCCTTGCACCTGCCGCGGAATGAATGAAATGCTGTACCAGGAGCTGCAGTTGAACAGAACGCCGTATCCGGTCGGAGATTCCGGCAGACAGGCTATGAGCTTGGAAGAACTGGCGCATCTGAACCCCGATCGGATCTTGCTGAATGTATGTCAGGAGCCGGAATCGCTGCAAGCATGGCAATCTGTACAGGCTTCCCGCTTATGGTCCGATCTGAAGGCCGCGCGCCGCAATCATGTCTATCTTATTTCTTCCGATCCGTGGCGGGAATATTCGGCTTATGCTTGCGAGCGGATGATCGACGATCTGATGAAGCTGCTTGCGCACGAGCTTGGGACGGAGGGATAGTCCGATCTGGATTTTGTCCAAATGAATTCCGGAGATTATCCATGTTCGCTTGGGGGAGAGCAAGTATATAATCTTGATTGAGAATCGTTATCATTAAATTGATAATAATTCTCACATATAATTCATTTAAATCATTGAGAAGGAGAAATATCATGAATAAAAAAGTAGGGGTTCTACTATTATCTGTAGCTATGATGTTCAGTGCTGCGGCATGCGGAACAAAGGATACGCCCGCTGCATCGGCTCCGCAGCAGCAGGAGACACAGACGGAGAGCGCTCCGGCTGCAAATACAGACAGTACGGCCAGCGAGACAAGAACGATTACATATCTTGGACAGGAGTATACCGTCCCAGTGCAGCCGGCCAAGCTGGTCATTACGGGCTCGGTGGAATCGCTGGAAGACGCGCTTGTGCTGGACGTGCACCCTGCAGGGGCGATGACGACCGGCGGCGAGTTCGCGCCGATGTTCGCCAAGATTACGGACCAGGCGGAAGCGATTGGAGAGAAATCTCAGCCGAATCTGGAAGCGATCTTGAAGCTGAAGCCGGATGTCATCCTGGCCAGCACCAAGTTCCCGGCGGAGGCCATTGAGAAGCTCAACAAGATTGCGGTCACCATCCCTGTCTCCCATATCGCGACCGACTGGCAGGAGAATCTGAATCTGCTGGCCGAGCTGTCCGGCAAGCAGGAGCTGGCGAAGCAGGCATTGCAGAATTACAATGACGAGGTCCAAACCTTGAAAGAGCAAATCGGCCCCGTTCTGAAGGACAAAAATGTGTTGATTATCCGGCTGCGCGCAGGCAATTTGTTCATCTATCCGGAAGATGTGTTCTTCAATCCTTCCGTCTATGCCGATCTGGGGGCTTCCGTTCCGGAAGAAGTGAAGAAGGCGGAGGCGCAGCAGTTGGTTACGATCGAGCAGTTGTCTCAGATGAACCCGGACTATCTGTTCGTCCAGTTCGCGGAAGCGGAGAACAAAGATAATCCGAAGGCGTTGGAGGATCTGCAGAAAAATCCGATCTGGGGCAGCATCAATGCCGTGAAGAACGACAATGTGTTCGTCAATCTGGTCGACCCGACCGCCCAGGGAGGCACGGCTTACAGCAAAATTACCTTCCTGGAAGCTCTGAAAAACAGCAAGCTTGTTCAAGCCAAGTGAGCCGGTTCCTATGCGGCTAAAGTCATATGCAACACCGATCATCCTGTGGGGCTCGCCTCTGCTTGCCGTGCTGCTCATTCTATTATCGGTTCAATATGGGGCCAAAGATATCGATACCGGCACGATTTATGAAGCGGTGTTTCACTTTGATCCGGGAAATGTGAATCATCAAATCATTATGCACTCCCGGTTCCCGCGGGTGATCGGGGCTTTGCTCATCGGCGCGTTCCTGGCCATTTCCGGTGCGCTGATGCAGGGGATGACAAGAAATGATCTTGCATCCCCTTCCATTATGGGGGTGCTGGACGGCTCCGTATTTGCCGTTACGGTATGCATGATTTGGCTGCCGGGCTCCTCGTCGCTGGAATTGATCGTTTTTTCGTTTATCGGCTCGGCACTCAGCATCGTTCTCGTATTCGGCATGGCGTCGCTGCTGCCCGGCGGGTTGTCTCCGGTTAGGCTGGCCATCTTGGGCACGATTATCGGCACGTTTCTGAGCAGTATTTCGGCAGCGCTGGCATCCTATTTTCAGATCTCGCAAAATATCAGCTTCTGGTACAATGCCCGGCTTCATCAGATGGATCCGGAGCTGATCAAGATGGCGATCCCGTTCGCGGTAATCGGCATCACGTTGGCGGTCGGACTGTCCCGATCGATATCGGTCCTGTCTTTGGGCGAAGAGGTAGCGGTCGGGCTTGGCCAAAAGACGGCATGGATCAAATTCGGCGCCACCTTCAGCGTCGTCCTGCTGACCGGGATATCGGCCGCGATCGCCGGCAAAATCGGGTTCGTCGGTCTCATTATTCCGCATATCGTCCGGATGCTCGTCGGGGTTGACTATAAATGGATCATCCCGTGCTCGGGGGTGCTCGGAGCGTTGTTCCTTGCGCTCTGCGACCTGCTCAGCCGCTACGTGAATTATCCGTTCGAGATGCCGATTGGCGTCATCACCTCGCTGCTTGGCGTTCCGTTCTTCCTCTATCTTGTGCGGACGAGAGGGGGCGCACAGCATGAATAACATCTCGGGCGCCCGCTTTGCGGCTGTACTGCTCGCCGGAGCTGCCCTGATTGTCAGCCTGACCAACGGCATATTTGATATGAGCGTGAAGGATGTTATCGATACATTGCTGCGCATTCAGCCGCAGGATGACTATGATCTCGTCATTTTCGAGTTCCGGCTGCCGCGGATCGTCATTGCCATCCTGGTCGGGATGGGACTCGGCATCGCCGGCGCGGTCATTCAGAGCATTACGCGCAATGGCTTGGCGGATCCGGGCATTCTCGGGATCAATGCCGGGGCCGGCGCGGCGATGGTTATTTTTATGTTCTTTTTCCAAGGTCAGATCAAGGGGACCGGGCTGCTGTCGATTATGGCGATGCCGTTGTTCGGCTTGTTGGGCGGACTGCTTGCGGCTGCCCTCATCTACCTGTTCGCCTGGAAGGACAGCAGGCTGGAGCCGCAGCGGCTGCTGCTTACGGGGATTGCCGCCGGATCGGGCCTGAGCGCCGTATCGCTGTTTTTGACGCTGAAAATGAATCCGAATGATTTCGAAATGGCCGCGGTATGGAGCTCCGGCAGCATTTACAATGCGAACTGGAAATACATCGTTTCCATCATTCCTTGGCTTCTGCTGTTGCTTCCGGTCATTATTCGAAAGTCCTATATTATGGATATTTTTCAATTGCGAGAGGAAAGTGTCATCAGCGTGGGCGTCTCATCGGAAAAAGAGAAAGCCGTGCTATTGCTGTGCAGCATCGGGATCGTAAGCGCCTGCGTATCCGTATCCGGAGGCATCGGATTTATCGGGCTGATGGCGCCGCACATCGCAAGACGGCTCGTCGGAACCGCGCATCGCCGCATTCTCCCGGTGTGCGGAATCGTCGGCGCGCTGCTCGTGCTCGTGTCCGACTATATCGGCCGCACTGTGTTCGCTCCGGCGGAATTGCCCGCCGGCATCGTCACGGCCATCATCGGCGTTCCCTATTTCATGATGCTGCTGTACCGGGGAAGAAAAAAGCGAGGCTAGACAGTTATTTACGACAGATGAGGAGTGGACATTGATGTCTAACAGCCATTTGGCGCCGCTTGAACCGCTGCTCCCGGATCAGGCGGGCCGAGAAGTCACCGTGCCGCGTTCGGAGCAGTGGGATGTCTGTTCCCGAGGCAGCGGCCGGCCATACCGGATTTTTGTGGCCGTCCCAGTGGAGGAGGCGCCGCCGGCCGGCCATCCGGTCATCTATGTGCTGGACGCGAATTCGACGTTCGGCACATTAGTCGAGACGGTTCGGGCCCAGTCCCGCGCCAAAGCGAAAACCGGCGTCGATCCGGCCGTCGTCGTCGGCATCGGCTATCCGACCGATGCCCCGTTCGATCCGGCGCGGTTCTATGATTTTACGCTGCCGGTTGCGGCCGATGAGCTGCCGCCCCATCCGCATGGAGACACATGGCCGGAGATGGGCGGTGCCGAAGCATTCAGCCGCTTCATTGAAGAAGAACTGAAGCCGGCCGTCGAGCGCAAGTTCAACATCGATCGGAGCAGACAGGCGATCATCGGCCATTCGCTGGGCGGCCTGTGCGTCCTGCAAATGCTGTTCACCCGCCCCGAGGCGTTCCGGACCTATATCGCGGGCAGCCCGTCCATTCATTGGAACAGGCCGTTCATCCGGGAAGCGGGAGAACGTTTCCTGGCTCGCATGCAGCAGGAACCTGCCGATATTCAGGTCATGATTGCGGTAGGGGAACGGGAACAAGGCCATCCTAGCCGCATGACCGAGAATGCGAGAGAGCTGGCCGAACGGCTGGCTCGCGTCTCGCCGTCCGGGCTAAGGACCGAATTCCATGAATTCGCGGGCGAAGGCCATATTTCGCTGCTTCCTGTCTTGATGAGCCATGCCGTCCGCTATGCGTTAACGAGCCCGATCAAGCCGCTGATTATGGACGGAAGGGCCGGACGGGTTCGCCGCCCCGACGAAGGGCGCCCTATCCGCGGCCGCAACGAAGCCCCCTATGCCATCTCCGGCTTAGGGGGCTTGCTGTTGCAGGAAGACCGCCGCTTTACGCAATAGTCCGGCTTCTCTCGTTCCTAGTATCGCTTGTACATTCCTGCCGAGCGGGGGTAGGTGTAATCGAAGCCGAACTGCGCGTATAATTGATCGGCGGGCAGATCCGCAATTAAGCTGACATACGATTGCTTGGGCGCGTTCTCGTCCAGGTAACGGGAAATCTCCGTCATAATCGTTTTTCCCCACCCCTGTCCCTGATGGGAAGGCATCACGCAAATATCGACCACCTGAAAAAAGCAGCCGCCATCTCCGATGATTCGGCCCATCCCAATCAGTTCGCCATTCTGCCGCAGCGTTACCGTGAAGACGGAATTTTGCAGCGCGACGGCGGCTCCTTCCAAGCTTTTGGAACTCAGACCGGCTGCTGTCCGAATGGCAACATACTCTTCCGGGCTGGGAGCCTCATGCAAGATAAGTACATTGGAATTCATAATTCCCTCCATTTCCCCTTAACTGGGGGCGGCTCTATGCTGTCATTCAGGGTTAATGCAACTCCATCTCATTATAAATCAGGCTTGTACTTTTCAAAATACGGGATCAAACATCATCGTTATTCATACAGGGCGTCCTTCAGCTTCGTGGACATGCTTGACCGGCTGCGGGCCGCAGCGAGCGCAGACTTGCGGAGCCGTTCATTCTCGCGCGTCAATTCCTCCATCCGGAGCAGCATCTCGTCGAGCAATTGGCGCGCCTCTTCGCTTAAGCCGCCCTCCAGCGCTTTTTTTCTCTCCGCGAACGCTTGAACGGATGTTTCCTTACTCATTGAATTTGCCTTCTTTCTTTTCATCTCTCTGCATTTGTCTTCTATTCAATCCCCATTCTATTATAGGGCAGATGAGCGGAAGCCAAAAGAATATAAAAAAGATGACCGTAATCATCCTATGTTTGTGATACAATGATGGTTGCCAATTTAATCGCAGAAAATCGCAGAAGGGATCCTATCATCATGAATAGACTTTACGAGAGCCGATTCCATCGATGCTGTATTGCATCACTTTCCATTATCGCGGCGGCGAAGGCGGCAGGACGATGACGACCCGAGCCATCCAAGATGCCATGAATGGGCGCCAGTCGCAAATCCGCGCATGTATCTGTACATGTTTATGATATTTACGCCGGGAGCGGTATTTTCTTCGTTCTTTCCGCTATATTACCGCGATATCGGATACACCGACGCGATGTATGGAATGCAGAACGCGATTATGCCGATTATCGGCGTGGTTGGCAATTATCTGTTTGGGTATGTAAGCGACAAATTCGCGCGGATGAAGCCATTGATTTTAGGGCTGATTCTCGCTTTGATAGCCGTACTGTTCTTTGTCTTCCACGTTACGGATCCTTGGACTGTGATGGGGTTGATATTCCTGTTCCAATTTCTGTGGGTGCCGTTAATGACCTTGACGGATGGCATGGCGATGCTTGCCTCCCGCAGACTTGGAGATTCCTATGCGGTCATTCGCGGCTTCGGCGCGGCCGGGTTCGCGGTGTCTGCGCTTGTTATCGGCTGGCTGCTCGGCCGGCTGCCGGGGCATGCCGCCATGGGATGGATTATGATGGCTCTGCTTGCCGCCACCGGCGGGGTGCTGCTGATGATCCGCGATCCCCGGCGGCCGGAGGCGGACGACCGGGAAGAACCGGCCGAGAGCGGGGCGACATCGCGAACGGAAGCGGCGGACATGTCCGAATTTTGGAAATACGTGTTCACCCGGCGCTTTCTCTTGTTCATCGCGGTGCTCATTACGTACAACATGACCTTAATATTTAACGATCAATATTTTAGCTTTCTTATCCGGGAACTGAACGGAACGTCCTTCCATATCGGACTCGGATGGATGCTGCCGGCAGCTACGGAAGTCATTATTTTCCTGTATCTGGGCCGCGCGGGCAGACAGTTCCGTCCGTTGACGATGCTGGCCTGGTCGGCCGTCATTCTCGGCATTCGGGCGCTCGTCATCTACGTTACCGATTGGCTGCCTCTGATTCTGTTCATGCAGGCGGTCCAGGGAATCGGCATTGCGTTGTTCTTCATCTATCTTGCCGAGTATATGATGGACCTGATACCGGATCGGTTCCGGGCCAGCGGGCAGGCGGTGATGCAGGTAGCGCTCAGCATTGGCGCGACGATGACGGGCAGCATTATCGGGGCGTATATTTACAGCCAATGGGGGAATAAAGCGCTGTTCCTCGTGATGGCGGCGGTGTTGGCGATCGCGGCAGGAGGTTTCGCTGCGGCGGATCGGCTGGAACGGCGGCGGGAACGGACAGAAGCGGCCTCCGTCTAACAACCTGACAAACATAAGAGCGGAAGTCTGGGCATTCAGCCTGGGCTTCCGTTTTTTATGCATCACCAAGATTTTTGTTTGGAAAGGTACCTTGCAATATACAGTAGCATATGTTACGATGTACTCAACTTAAGATGTACTCAAATTCGATGGAATCCATATTGACGTCGAGGGGAGGTTGGCTGGGGCGTGAATACGCAATTCAAGAAAGGCGTGCTCGAATTGTGCGTCCTCGTTCTCACTTATGAGAAGGATCGTTACGGCTATGAACTGGTGAACCGGATCTCGGAGAAATTCCAGGTCGCGGAAGGCACGATGTATCCTTTGCTGCGACGGTTGACTCAGGAAGGGCATTGCTCGACGTACTTGAAGGAATCGTCGGAAGGTCCGCCCCGCAAGTACTATAAGCTCACCGAAACGGGAGAGGCGTATATGCGGGATAAGGTGAAGGAGTGGACTTTGTTCTCGCAAGGCGTAGACGAGATCATTAAGGAGGTTATGAATGGTGAGCGAGCGTAAACATCAGTTTTTGACCCGGCTGGAGCAATTGCTGGGAGCGGTTCCCCAGGCGGAGCGCCGGGAGATTATGTCCGATTTCGAGTCGCATTTTCAGGAGGCCCACGAGGCGGGAAGATCGGAGGAAGAGATATTCCGCTCGCTGGGAAGCGAGCAGGCGATTGCCCGCAAGATATTGGCTCAGTATGGATTGGAGCTTCCTAACGGCCTGGCTGCTTCTGCAGTGGACGAGGAAGCGGAGCCGAATGCCGCTTCGCATTACAATGAATCGGCCCGCAGCGCCTTCGGCGCTCCGTTCGGCTCCAGAACCGCTTCTCAACTCCGGCTTATCCGGCTGGACACGGATGTGGTCGATGTTCATCTCGATACTCATGACGGCGAAGACATATCCTATCATTTTGATTCATTCGACGCCGGCCAATTCGATGTGCGGGAAGCCAGAGAAGGGGATGCCTACCGTCTAACCGTCCAGCTTCGGCGCAGCGGAATGAAGCGCTTTTTTTCTCCGGTTAGCGGTGATCTTCATTTTCGAATCCCGGCCTCGTTCGGGGGAATCGTGGAGCTGGCATGCGGATCCGGCGATGCAGAGGTACGGCAGATTCGGGCAGAGCGCCTGGATGCGGAGCTGAAATCGGGCGATCTCACGATTGCTGACAGCTCATGCGGACATCTAACGGCCCGGATGAAATCGGGCGATGCCGAACTCCATGATTGCACATGCCACAAGGCGGATATGCATACGTTGTCGGGCGATATCAGGATATTTGATCTCCGGGCAGACGAGTTTGCGCTGAAGGCGGCGTCCGGCGATATTGAACTGCATCGGTTGGCGGCTCAAGCGCTGCGTGCCGAACTGCTTGCCGGCGATATGCATATCGTTGATGGCCGTGGCGCCACATGGAAATTTACCGCCGCGTCCGGCGATTTGGAGCTGGCGTCCATCGCCGCCGACGTTCACATTGACGTGGCTTCCGGCAACATCTCGACGAAGAATATACGCGGTTCATTAGCTGTCTTGGCCAAGAGCGGGGAAGTCGAATGCGAGCTGGCTTCCGGAACGAGTCAAGCCACAATCGAGAATTTGGCAGGGGATGTACGGCTTCTGGTCCCTTCCGACATGCAGGAGCTGGAGTTGGAAGCGTCCACCGTGCTTGGGACAGTGTCGGTCCGCCTTCCTCAATTCCCGGAAGGGCATGCCCCAACGAGCCGTTTCCGCGGACAGCTTGGGGAGAACGGTCCCAAAGTTCAATTGGCGACGAAGGTAGGCTCCATTTCCGTAGCGTCGATATGAATTAGTAGAAGGAGGACGAGGAGAAAGTGGATTATTTCAGTTCGTACAAGCAAATGGAGCAGGTACAGCGGCAAGCGGCACGGGAGGCGGAGCAGAGCCGCTTGTGGCGAACCTTTGCGGCGGGAAGATTGACAGGTGAGGAAGTACGGGAAAGAGCGCTCCATGTTCTGAATGACTTGCTGAATTCGGAACGCGATGACGTGAGGCTGCGCGCCGCCGAGATTATTTTGAACGGCTGCCGCCGGCCCCGATGGTTCGCGTTAAGATAATGATATCGTCTGCTATAAGGCCGATTCTTCCCTTGCGGGGCAGGAACCGGCCTTTATTCTATGCCAACGGAGCGACCAGCAGATACAGATTGAGCACGGCGGTGATCGTTCCGGCAATCCACGTGAGCGCCTGCATCCGGCACGGAATGGCGAAGGGGCCACTTGCTCCGGTCTGCGGTAAGACGAATGAGCGGAGAGACGGCGAAAGACTATTGCAGCGACAAGCTCAGCGAGGCCGCATGGCTTCCTGTTTTCCCTGCATAGTATGAGATATTATTGCCCTGACCGGCCGCATTGTATCAGCGAGAGCTATTTTCTGGATGGTTAGGATTCACATTTTGCCAAAAGAGTACTATAATAAAAATTGAAGTATTTACTCTCTTCAAAAAAAATAGCCCCGCTGAAAACTAATCTCATTCTCAATACCATGCTGTTCCCTGACAGGGAACAGCATGTCGCATTTTTAGGGGAATAACAACGATAGTCATTATCAATGAAGAGGGTGTGTTTCGAATGAATAGCAATAGCAAGCAATCATTCACGGAATGGATGGATAAATACGGCGAGGCGCTGGCGGCGGCGGGAAGCGCCTGCTTTATCGCGTTGGCGTTTATCGCCGGTTATGTCTCGGAGACGCTGGCGCTCGCGTTCTTTGCGCTCTCCTATGTAATGGGAGGCTGGCTGAAGCTGAAGGATGGGCTGGTTACGCTCATTCGGGACAAGGATCTGGATGTCAATCTATTAATGATCGCCGCGGCCTTGGGCGCCGCCAGCATCGGGTACTGGTCGGAAGGCGCGATTCTCATCTTCATCTTCGCCTTAAGCGGGGCGCTGGAGACCTTCACGATGAACCGGAGCTCGCGCGACATTTCGGCTCTGATGGAATTGAAGCCGGAGCAAGCCATCGTGCTCCGGGACGGGCAGGAAGTTATCGTTCCGGTGGAGGGGCTCCAAGTCGGCGAGACGGTCTTGGTCAAGCCGGGAGAGCGCATTCCGGCGGACGGGCTCGTGCAGGAAGGAACCTCGGCCGTCGATCAAGCTTCGATTACCGGAGAGAGCGTTCCGGTTGACAAAGGCCCCGGCAATGAAGTATTCGCAGGCACGGTGAACGGCCAAGGCGCGCTCTATATGGAAGTGACTCAATCCAGCGAATCGTCGCTGTTTTCCAAAATTATTCGGCTGGTCCAGGAAGCGCAGAGCGAGATGCCGAAATCGCAGCGCTTCATTGAGAAGTTCGAGCGGATTTATGCGCGGGTCATCATTCTGGTCACGCTGCTGCTGATCTTCTTCCCGCCGCTTCTGCTCGGAGAGACGTGGGAGGCTGCGTTCTACCGGTCGATGGTGTTCCTCGTCGTCGCCTCCCCTTGCGCGCTCGTCGCGTCCATTATGCCGGCCACCTTGTCGGCGATCTCGAACAGCGCCCGCAAAGGCTTGCTGTTCAAGGGCGGCGCTTATCTCGATCACATCTCGCGCGTGCAGGTGATCGCGTTCGACAAGACCGGAACGTTGACGCAGGGGCGATTGACGGTAACCGATCTGGAACCGCGCGGCGGACTGCAGGCCCCGGAGCTGATCAAGGCGGCAGCGGCGCTGGAGTCGTTGTCGACCCACCCGATTGCCAAAGCGATCGTCCTGGAAGCGGAGCGCGCGCGGCCGGACGGCAGCGAAGCCGCCTGGGCCCGGCCGACGGATTTCCAAGCACGGTCGGGACTGGGAATCGAGGCAGAGATGGAAGGAGCGCGCTGGCGCATCGGCAAGCCGTCCTTTATATTGAACGAGGCCGATGCGGAGGTTCTCGCCCGGACGGCCGAGCTTCAGAGCGAAGGCAAGACCGTCATTGCGGTCGAGCGGGACGGCGCCGTCGTCGGCTTGATCGCGCTCCAGGATCGGATTCGCCCGGAGACGCCGGCCATTGTCCGCCAATTGAAGCAGAGCGGCATTCAGGTGGCGATGCTTACGGGGGATCAGGAACGGACGGCGCGGGCCATTGCGGCCGAGGCCGGAATCGACCTCGTCTTTGCCGAATTGATGCCGGAGGACAAATTGACGATCGTCAAAAAGCTGAAGTCGGAGTATGGAGCGGTAGCGATGGTAGGGGACGGCGTCAACGATGCGCCCGCGCTGGCCGCGGCCAATGTCGGCATTGCAATGGGGTCCGCCGGCAGCGATGCGGCGCTGGAGACCGCTGACTTGGTGCTGATGAATGATGATCTGGGCAATATCGAACACGCCATTTCGCTCGGCAGACGCACCCAGACCATCGTGAAGCAGAATATTATTTTTGCCGGCGCCGTAATCGTGGCTCTCATCTCTGCCAACTTCTTGTTCGGAATACCGCTTCCGCTCGGCGTCGTCGGGCATGAAGGCAGCACAATCCTCGTTATCCTGAACGGATTGCGCCTGCTTCGCTCGTAAGAGTTATCCGCAATGATCCGATTCCTATCCATATGATGAAATCGATATTTTTCACATACCATACAGATAGCATGACAAAGAGCCGGAGCTGCAGCAGCAGACTCCGGCTTATTTGCGCTCCCTCCAAATTGGGTATCCTAGTATTGTAGTCGGACAATACCGTGTCAGCGGAGGTGAGCAATATTGTGGACGACCGACACCATTATATTTCTGCTTGGCATTTTGCTGCTGGCCGGAGTCGTCAGCGCCAAGTTTTCGAATCGCTTCAACGTTCCTTCGCTCGTGCTGTTCATCGCCGTCGGCATGATCATGAACCGGTTCATCTACTTCGACAACACGAAGCTGACGCAGTTATTCGGAATATTGGCGCTGATTGTGATTCTGTTCGAAGGCGGGATGCAGACAAACTGGAAGCAAATGCGGCCCGTTGTCGGCGCAGCCGTCTCGCTCGCTACGCTCGGCGTTGTCGTAACCGCCTTGGTGTTCGGCCTGTGCGCGGCCTACATTCTCGATATTTCCTGGAAGGAAGGCCTGCTCATCGGCGCGATTGTCGGCTCCACCGACGCGGCGGCCGTGTTTGCGGTCATGGGGAGCCAGCGGGTGAAGCGCAAGCTGTCCTCGACATTGGAGGCGGAGTCGGGCACGAACGACCCGATGGCGGTCTTTCTCACTGTGTCATTAATTGAGTGGATCCAGACGCCGGATGCGAATCTGTTCTACATGTTTCTGTCGTTCCTGTGGGAAATGGGGTTCGGACTCGTGTTCGGGCTGGGCGTCGGCTGGCTGGCGATTCAGATCGTCAACCGCATTCATCTGGACACCTCCGGGCTGTATCCGGTGCTCTCGATCGGACTGGCCATCGTGACGTACAGCGGAGCCGCGATGCTGCACGGCAGCGGGTTCCTGGCCGTCTACGTCATGGCGCTGGTGCTGGGCAACGCCGATTTGCAGTACCGCTTCACGATTACCCGCTTCAATGAAGGCTTCGCCTGGATGATGCAGATTTTAATGTTCATTCTGCTCGGGCTTCTCGTCTTTCCCGGGGAGCTGGTTGAAGTGATGTGGCAGGCCATCCTGCTGTCGCTGATTTTGATGCTGATGGCCCGTCCGATAGGGGTGGCGGCGAGCTTGCTGTTCGGGCGCTTCTCGCTGCGCGAGCAGACGCTGATTGCCTGGGCGGGATTGAAGGGCGCCGTGCCCATTGTTCTCGCCACCTACCCGATGATTGCGGGGCTGGAGCAGGGCCAATTGTTCTTCAATGTCATCTTCTTTATCGTCCTGACCTCGGCGTTGGTGCAGGGAGCGACCATTTCGCCTCTGGCGAGGAGGCTGGGGTTGGCGGGCGATCCGTCTGCGGGAATATCGCAAGGGCTCGAATTGGTCTCTGTCGGGAAGACGAATCTGGCTATGGTCAAGAAGTCAATCGAACCGGGAACCTGTGTCGAGAACTGCACGCTGCAGCAGTTGGAGCTGCCGGAAGATACGCTGATTACCGCCATCGTGCGCGGGGAAGAAATGCTGGCCCCCCGGGGGCATACCCGCTTGCAGGCGGGCGATGTCGCTTATGTGCTCGTGGCCAAAAAAAATCTGAACACGGTGCGCAGCATGTTCACCGAGCCGGTCAGGGAGGGATGCTGCTCCGACCGGAACCGGGAAGCGGACGGAGAGGTGCCATAGTACGAGATAATATACGTCATGCAGCAATAAAAAAACAACTATAGACCGATATCCGCGGCAAGCTCGTAGGTATACGGTCATTTTTTTGGCAAATTTCCAGGGGCGTGCTACATTCTCAGAGAAATTTTCCCTGTTCCTATTGTGAAATAGGACCTATGATCCGATACTTATATTATGTGCCCTTATTTACCATGACAGTGCTTTGCGCAACCGGATGACAACGAGCGGAACTGCGTGCGGGATGGACAGGCGGCCGCTAACCATATGGTTCGCAGGCACCATAGTCGCAGAGCTTGTCTCGAATGAATATCTGAATATCGCCACGAACGGAGATACCGCTATCGCCGTATTCGGAGCTAAGAACGCAACTGTGACAAGGAGATGAAACAATTGAAGGAGAAGCAACAGAAAGACAAAAAGAGGACATCAGGGCAAAAAGCGCCCAAAGCAAAAGCGGAACATCGGAAAGAACGCGCTTTTGTGAACTCGGTGAAACAGACGGTGAAGATGGTCTCTTCCTCCGTGTTCAAAAGTCCGGCCCGATCGGTGGGGGCGAAGCTGTTCCTGGTGTTCGTTATCAGCATTATTGTGTTCGTCTTCGCCGTCGGGATGTTCTCTTACTCGGTAGCGAAGAATGCGATCGAAGATCGCTCGGCGGAATCCAGCTACCAGACGATGATTCAAGCATCCCAGAAGCTGGATATGCAGCTTACGCAGTTCAACAATATGACGATGCAGATTATGTTCGATCCGAACCTGAAGGCTCAGGTGGCGAAGCTGAAAGGGCTCAAGGACGGCACATATGATATGATCCAGGCGATTGACAGCATCTCGAAGACGCTGCAGACCTATAGCATGAGCAACGATCAGATCGAGAATATATATTTGATTCCGAAGGAAAAGACCGATCTGGTGGTCGCCGCCATGGGCGTGCGCCGCGATCTGGATACAGTGTGGGAGTCCGACTGGTTCCAGGAGGCGAAGAGCAGCAGCGGACAATCGATATGGGTCAGCACGCAACTGGGCGGGTTGAGCGATGCCGCGGAGCCGACATTCGGGATTGCGAGACCGATGCGGGATCTGAACTCGGGCGAGGCGGAATTTATTATTTATTTGGAAATCAAGCAGCGCACGCTGAAAAATTCGTTGCGGGACATTCATATCGGTGACGGATCCAGTATTCAAATTTTGAATTCGAACGGGCAATATATTTACGCTCCGGACGACAAGCTGCTGACGCAGGCCGCTGCCGAATGGCTTCAGCCGGTCAAGGAAGAAGGGCAGAAGGAGCTGAGCGGAAGCTCCGTCGTGTATTCCGATCAGGACGGCAAGATGATGCTCGTCTATGATCAGATCAAGGTGAACGGCTGGACGCTTGTCGGAGCCGTGCCGGTGACGGAGCTGACCAAGGACGCCGGCACGATTCTCCTGGTTACGTTCCTGTCCATGGGCGGAGCCGCCCTGCTAGCCATTATTCTCGGCGGATTGGTCATTCAGTGGGTAGCGACGCCGATGGTAAGGCTGCTCGCTCTGATGAATGAAGGGGCGCAAGGCAATCTGGCCGTTCGGGCCACCGTAAAGACCAAAGACGAAATCGGGCAGCTGTCTGCCGGCTTCAATACGATGATGGAGCAGATTACGTCGCTCGTTCAGAGCACCGAGGCGAGCGCACGCTCCGTATTGGACACGGCGTCTTCTCTATCGGAAGCTTCCCGATCGACCGCAGTCTCGGCCAAAGAGATTGCCGTCGCGACCGAAGAGATCGCCAAGGGCGCGACCTCGCTGGCTGTCGAGGCCGAGCGCGGGCATGATCTGACCCATAATATGGCTTCTCATATGAAGCAAGTCATCGATGCGAATGTGCAAATGGATACATCCGTCCAAGCGGTTGCCCAGTCCAGCGAATTGGGGGCATCCAACATGACATCGCTTCTGACCAGAACGGAATCGACAGGGGATATGATGCGCTCGCTGGCTGAGCGGATCAAGCAATTAAGCGAGAGCACGCAGTCGATTCGCAAAGTATTGGAAATGATCCATAACATGACGAAGCAGACGAATATTTTGTCCTTGAACGCGACCATCGAAGCGGCGCGAGCGGGAGCCGCCGGCAAAGGCTTCATGGTGGTGGCCGACGAGATTCGGAACCTCGCCGATCAATCGCGGCAATCGATCGACGTCGTCGGACAGATTACGGAGCGCATCGAGACGGAGATTACCGAGACGGTAGCCGCGCTGTCCGCCGCGTTCCCGATATTCCAGAAGCAAGCTGAAGCGGTGCAGGAGACGGATGCCATTTTCGGCACGGTTCAGCAGCAGATGGGCGGCATGATCGAGCATCTGGGCAATGTCACCGGTTCGATCGACCGCCTGAACGAGGCGCAGTCGATTCTCGTCGAAGCGATGAGCAACGTAAGCGCCGTTGCCGAAGAAGCTTCGGCTACTTCGGAAGAGGTGGCGTCGCTCAGCACCGAGCAATTGAACATTTCCAACCGCTTGGTCGAGCTGTCCCAGCAGTTGGAGGAGGTATCTACCAACCTGAAGGATACGCTCTCCCAGTTCAAATACTAAATGTACAGGCAGGTGCCGTGCGGACCTGCAGCATGTCCGCATCCTTGCAGTCAGGATGCGGGCATCTTAAAAAAGCCAGTTGCAACGGGATGAAGATTATGGTATGTTAGGAATAACTTCACACGAACGTTGGTACGGAAGCACCGTCATCAAGCAGATGGGACATGCAGCGCATGTCCTGCTTGATGGCGGTGCTTTTTTGCGTTTTGCGGATTCGTACCGGAAGGAGAGGGGAAGAGAGATGAAGACTTGGGATATTGTCGTCGCTCATCCGCACAAGCGAATGCTCGATGCATGGACGGAGTATTGGAAGCAGTCCGATTATGCGGAACAGCTTCATCTCCGGGTGTTCACTCAGGCGGACACGCTGCGCCGTTACCTGGGATTGAAGCCGGGCATCCATATGGTCGTCGCCGACCCGGAAGTGCTGCAGGAGATGAGCGGGGAGGAGATGGATGGAATCTTGATTGCGGCATTGTCGGCGGAGGAGCGGCTCGATGCATTGCCGTTCCCCTGCGCGATAGAGAATCCGTATCAGCCGCTTCCGCAGTTGTTCCAATCCTTGATTGAACGCTGCCGGACGGAATATGAAGGCGCTGCCTTTCGGGCGGATAGCCGCTCCTGCATGCTGCTCGGCGTCAGCTCGCTGGCAGGCGGCGCAGGCAAGACGACGGCAGCCCTTCACCTCGCCCGCTATGCCGCAGCCAAGGGGAAGCGCGTCCTGCTGTTGAATGTTGACCCGGTGCAGGAGTATGCGCTTCTGCATGATCGTCCGGAGCCAGCGGCGATTGCGCCGTTGGCGCAGCTTCTGTATTACCTGCGCAAGGATCAAGCGGAAGGGATCCTGCCGGTGGAACCTTATCTGCTGGGCGTTCCCGATCTGGAAGGCGTGGAGACGTTCGCCCCGGACGATTGGATGAAGGAATGGGAGGGGATCGATGGGCCGCTCATGCGAAGGCTGCTCCGGATTCTTCGGCGGAGCGGCCGATACGACCTCGTTATTGCGGAGGGAGGGTTCTGCCGACCGGCATTCGCTGCCCTGTGGGAAGAAGCGGATCGAATCGTCTGGCTGCTGCAGGATGATCTGCCGCATGTGCATAAGACGGAGCTTCTGTTCCGGCAATGGGAACGCTCCGGCGATGCGGCGGTCCGCACCCGGATTCGCAGAATTGCGCTGCTCGTGAACCGCTCTATGGGCATGATGGCGAATCGGTGGATGCACCGCGATGCGCCGGTTACCGGCTATTTGCCGTATATTCCTAAGGGAGTAAGGAAAGTTTATAATATCAAGGGTTTTTTAAGGGGAAGAAGGGTGTTTACCCACAAGTTACCCACAAACAACCTCCTCGTTATTGCAGAGTGAGAGGGTCTGCCAACCGACGTTCCAGTCCTGTGGGGAGTGGTGGATCGAATGGTCTGGCCACTGTTAATTTAAGCATTCATCAACTTCTCGAATTTGTCAGGGACAAGCCTTTTTTGCCCCTCTGTGACATGTAGGTAGATGCGACGCGTCGTGTCATCGTCTTTATGGCCTAGTCGCTCCTGGATGACAACCAACTGTTCTCCTGCCTCGGCTAGTAATGTTACGTGTGTGTGTCTCAGGCTGTGCGGGGTAAGTGATTGTGGCAGCCCGATAGCTTCTATATACTTTGCAAAGCGATATTCAAGAGAGTCTGCTGAAATCGGATATCCAGGATACACGGTACCCCAAAATAGGAAATCTGCATCATGTATTACTCCACCATCTTTAATCTTTTGAGCCCTCCAGGCTAACTGTGATTTATAAGCTTTAATCACAGTGTCACCGATAGTCACCTTGCGGATCGAAGGTGTGTTTTTTGGAGGACCTAGTTTATAATTTTTAAGACCAGAATCTACTATAAGCGTCTTTGTTATTGAGATGTAACGTTCAGTTTCATTTACGTCTGTTGTTTTAAGTGCCTGTAGTTCGCCTATACGCATGCCGGTATAGGCAAGGATTACAAAAAAATTATAGTCTTGGACACTCCCGCGGAACCGAATGTAATTAAGAAATTGCTTTAATTCACCTTTCTCCATATATTGAGGGAGTTCATTTCCTCCGGCCTCAATTTCCTCCAATGTCATTTTAAATGCTGGTATTTCGGCCTTCGCTGCCGGGTTTTCAGTAATGACCTTTTTTTTGGCTGCATCAGCAAACATTTTGCCTGCAGCTTGGTTGTAGCCAATTAGTGTATTTTTTTTACGCCCCTTCTTTTTTAGGTCGTTTAACCACCGCTGATAATCGTCCAAAGTAACGTCTTTTAATTTGGTATGCTCTCCGAGGTATTTTATTATCGAGTTAAGCCCAGTTCTTTTGGTTTTTGGTGTGTATCCCCGTAGTTCGCGCTCTATGATGTGGTCCTCAAGCCAACGTTTCGCCCATTCTCCCAAAGTAGTATTTTTCTCATCAATTAGCTTCCCCCTCAACTGATCTGCTTTGATTAGTATTCCGGCCTCATACGCTTCCTGAGCCGTTGGATAGGCCTCCGTTTCCTTCTGTTTCCGCTTCTTTTTTCCGTCTACGATGACAGGCACGCTATACCTGTACGTATACCGCCCATCCCGTTCCCGCACACCAGGCGGGAGCTTCTTCTTTTTCTCCTGCTTCTTGTCCTTTGCCATCTCATTCCCTCCAAATAGAATATATGTTCGATAAAGTGTGTATGATAAACAGCCTTGCGGCTGAAATCGCAAAGTTAGTAAAAATCATTGTTCTTTCCGTTTTGATTTCAAAAACTCTTTAAAATGCTCAATTTCCTTCAATTCTTCAGGTGTCCAGTCTTCTTCCTGGCGAGTTTCTTGAACTTCCTCGCCTAGCAACTCGTATACTTTGACATCGAGCGCGGATGCGATCAATTGTAGAGTATCAACGCTCGGATTATATCTATCTCGCTCAACATCCGCGATATATGAGCGAGATAATTTTGTTTTTTCAGCCAAGTCAAACTGAGTCATGCCTTTATTCTTCCGAAAATTCCTAATATTCTTGCCTAAAGTCATTGCTATTATCCCCTCTAAATGACGTGTATTGCCGACGTTCACCATCAGTATATCCGCAAAAAGTCGGAAATACAATGCTCGAAATGACGTAAATACAAGTAAAAATAAGGAAAATGACGTGAATAGGCGATATTATAGGGTTGTTTCTTGAATTTGCTGTTATTTAATAGATTTTCGGCTTTTACTTGGTGACGTGAATACTGTACATTATAGGCAGGAGGTGACGTAAATGCTGGACAAAAGACTACTTGGATTAACCATTAAAAAAGCCAGGAAGAAGAAGAAAATGAGTCAGATTGAATTGTCTACATCGACAGACTTGTCAAGATCGTACATCTCTGATGTCGAGAATGGGCGATATGCACCAAGTCTAGAAACATTAATGAAAATTGCTGTTGTCCTAAATGTATCATTAGACGATCTGGCCTATGGAAAGGTTGCTTAATGACATAAGGAAAAGAGGGTGAAAATCCATGACCAAAAATCATCTTCCACCTGTCCTGACTATTAAGGATTTGGCCGTGTATTTCAGACGTAGCACGAAGACTATAAGACGGCGTATAAAATCCGGGGATATACGCAGTTACAAGGAAGGACGTGAATATCGCATACGTCTCGAATGGGCGTTGGAGTATGAGCAGCAACTTATTGATAAAGGAGAATCAGCATGAACCAATTACAAGTATTCAATTTCACCGGAACTGATATCCGGGTAGTCACGAAAGATGGTCAACCTTGGTGGGTTGCTAAAGATGTTGCAGAGGTTTTGGGATTCGATAGTGCATATCGAGTTATTCGGCTATTAGATGAGGATGAAAAGGATGCCCACAATATGGTCACCCCTGGCGGACCCCAATCATTCGGAATTATTAATGAATCGGGATTGTACAGCGCCATTATGAAGAGTCGGAAGCCGGAAGCACGACAATTTAAGCGGTGGGTGACTCACGAGGTACTGCCGAGCATCCGTAAGCATGGAGCCTATATGACGGATCAAACGTTAGAAAAGGCGCTCACAAGCCCCGACTTCCTGATTGACCTAGCAACACGGCTGAAGGAAGAGCAACAGGCGAGACTTGCAGCAGAAAGTCAAGTAAAGCAGCAGCAGCCACTTGTACAGTTTGCAGAAACCTGCATGAGCAGCAAAAACAGCATTCGGGTGCGGGAGATGGCCAAGCTGGCGAGCAAGAACGGGATCAACATTGGTCAGAATCGGTTATTCGCAAAACTCCGGGAGTGGGGGCTAATCATGCACGGCTCCAATGAACCAATGCAGCGAGCAATTGATGCAGGATGGTTTGAAGTAGTGCAGGGCGTTTACCAAAGAAGCTCAGGCGCCGAAACATATCGGACGCCGCGGGTTACGCCTAAAGGACAAGTCTATATTATTAAGCGTTTGAAGGAGGAAAGCGCATGAAGGTCGATTTAAACCCAGTCATCTGGAATGAAATCATGGATATCTGTATTGACATTGAGAAAGGCCAAATAGACCACATTGACGGGACTGCCAAGATTCAAGAGGCCGTTGAGGGATATTTGAAAGAGGTCACCACAGATGTACCGCCCTCTCAAGTCCTGACACTTGGTATATTCCAACTATTCATAGGTGAACATCCTGCAGCATTAGGTGATTCCATTACTGATCTAATCCGATTCTATGCCACCACAAAAAGCAAGGCAGCATACAAAATTGTTAATCGTTTGACTGGCGAAACCCTATTAACGAACGCTTGGCGATATCAAATTAAGAAAGGAGAATGAACAATTGAAAGCCAAAATTATCGTTTTGGTGAGTGGCGATGTATACGAGGGTGTTGAAATAAAGGAAGTTAGAAAAGGTGTCCTGCCGAAGGAGATGGATTCTATGGTTGAACTTTCATTCGGCAAGACAAGAATTTACATCAATGCTGCCATGATCGTCTCTTTAGAGCCTGATGTACAGTGTACAGGTAAAGGCCTTGTAGTTACTTCTTTTTAGTCTGAGATAGAGCACTCCCCGCGACTTTCTTTGAAGCTGCGCTATATCTATTGTCGCGTAAGATTTTGGAGGCAGTAGAAGCTACTTTTTTCGATGTTTGCTTCTTGTTAGGCATAGTATCACCTCCCTTCAATGGTGTCTGGACAACTCTATTGTAATGGGAGATGAAGGAAGGTTACAGCCAAAATAAGGAAAGGGGTTCGAACATGTTCAAGGGTGGAAAGCGTGAAGGAAACAAATTGTATGTCAAGCGCGGGGATAAATGGATCGAAATCCTGGAGGCCGCAAGGCTAATGGAGGGTGATGACAAGTGAAAACAGATGAGAGCCAATGGATCGCAACGGCGTGTGATGCGGACCGGAATACGTGCCAGCTTACGCGGTATCTCGTCTTCGGAACTGTAGGCGGGGCGCAAACTTGGTACGAAGCATTACGAGAGGAGGTAGAGGAGGCATGACGCAGCAACTGGAAGCGCGGATTGAACAAGCAATCGAGGAATACATGCCGCTCTACGATCGGTATTTAGACGAGCCTGACGAAGCGGCTAGGGCGGAGATGAAGGCTCAAATGGTGGCGATTGGGCGGAAATATGGGTTCGATGGTGGGTTAGCATCATGAGGCCTACATGCGGATGCGGGCGGCCGGCTGAATATCTGGTGTACAAGCACCGGGAACCGCATTGCTTGGATTGTTTGCTTGAAGCAATCGATTGTTCAGGCAAGGAAGTAAGCGTGTTTAAACCAGTGGATTGGGGGCTCAAGTATGGAGCAACTACGGGAAGCAATCGGGAAGTTGGAGAAATTGCAGGATAGTACCAACGGAGTTGCAGTATGGTCCGCCTTAGACGAATTGTCTTGGTTTATGAATCATGAGTTGTCAGACGTGATCACACTGCTGCAGGAAGTTGAAAGCGAAATGGCCGCGGTGGGGGCCGCGAACCATTCCAGTCATCAATAAAAACAGTTACGTGCATTATATCACAAATTTGGGAGGGTGCAACATATGAGTTTCGATGATAATCAGCAAATGGACTATTCCAATTATATGATGCCGACCGAGGCGCCGCCGCTGCCGTCAGTAACGGCTCAGTTGGCGACCACACGACAGACTGAGGAGGTTAAGGCCGCGATCTTCATGGCGAAGCAGTTCCCACGGGATCAACAGTTTGCTTATAACCGAATTATGACGGCATGCCAGCGCAAGAAGCTGGCCGAAGAGGCTGAATATGAGTTCCCACGCGGAGGCAGTAAGGTCAGTGGGCCATCAATCCGGCTCGCCGAGGTGTTAGCACAGAACTGGGGCAACATTGACTACGGCTTGATTGAGTTGGAGCAGCGCCCGGGAGAATCCAAGGTGATGGCCTACGCATGGGACATCGAGACGAACACTCGCCGGCAGATGACATTTACAGCACGGCATGAGAGGAAGGCCAAAGGAAGTATCAATAAACTGGATGATCCTCGCGACATTTACGAATTGGTTGCTAACCTTGGGGCGCGACGGATGCGGGCCTGTATCCTTGGCGTCATACCCGGAGACATTGTTGACGCCGCGTTAGAACAGTGCAAACAAACGCTTATTAATGGCTACAAGGAGCCGCTGCCGGATCGGATAAGGAAAGCCTTTCAGCAATTTCAGGAGAAGTATGGCGTTTCGAAGGAAATGCTTGAGGAATATATCGGCTGCGATCAAGAAGCATTCACCGAGAATGACTATCTACGTCTGGGCAACGTCTGGAAGGCTCTCAGAGACGGTATGGCGAAGCGAGAGGACTATTTCACTATCAAGCCAATTGCGCAGCCTACAAAGGCCGAGGAAGAGTTCCTGAAGCAGCAGGAAGCGAAGGCAGATAAGAAGGTCAAGAAGGATAAGGCTGGAGGCGAAGCCGATGCTGCAGCTGAACAGCAGTAACTATTATTCGGCAGAAGCGAATTGGGAGTATATGAGCAATAGTCAGTATAAGGACTTCCGGGCATGTGAAGCAATGGCAATGGCGAAGTTGGGAGGTTGGCAGGAGCCTCCTTCTGACGCCCTCCTATTAGGCTCATATGTGCATGCCTATTTCGAGGGGGCAGAGGCATTTGAGTCATTTAAGGTTGCTACTCCAGAACTGATATCTAGTAAGGGTCCGACTAAGGGGAAATTGAAATGTCAGTACCGGGACGCTGAGGCCATGATATCGGCACTTGAGAACGATCCTTTATGCATGTTCCTGCTTCAAGGTCAGAAGGAAGTAATTATGTCGGCAGAGTTCACTGGAACATGGTGGAAAATCAAAATGGACAACTATGCTCCCGACCGACTGCGCTTTAGCGACATCAAGACAGTACAAAACATCAGCAAGGAGACGTGGGACCCAGAGAACGGCTATGTATCATTTGTCGAGGCGCAGGGTTATGTGACGCAGATGGCTTTGTACGCAGAGATAGAGCGGCGAAAACTCGGGCGGGACGGCTGGATAGAACCGTACATCGTGGCCGTGTCTAAAGAGGACCCACCGGACAAGGCGGCGATCAGTATTAACGCCTATGATATACAGCGGGCGTTGGATGAGGTTGAAAGGTACATGCCGCGGATCCTAACGGTAAAGTCCGGCCAAGAAGAACCAGAACGTTGTGAGCGCTGCAGGTATTGTCGGGGAACGAAGGTGTTGAACCGGATCATCCACTATTCGGAGTTGATTGCGAGATGACACTATCATTCAATCCGGTGCCGAAGCCGGGGAAGAGCAAGCGCATGAAACTAACGCAGAAGCAGATGGGCGATATAAGCCCGTCTGTGGATGCGGAACTAAAGGAACGGAGCAAGGGCATATGTGAAATTTGTGAGAAGGCATGGGCAACAGAGAGGGCGCACCTGACCGGACGGAAACAGCTTGATTGGAAAACCAAGGTTACGGATCTGCTGCATCTTTGCACAGACTGTCACCGGTGGCTGGACGGCACACAAGAAGGCATACGGTTCAGACGATTGGTAGCGCACATAATCAATACGGTATTAGGGAGAAGGTGAAATACATGCGGGGTCAGATTAGTCCTAAACGACAAGCAATTTTTGAGTTTATTAAAGAACATGTACTTGCAAAAGGGTATCCACCAACAGTGCGAGAGATTGGGCAAAAGGTGGGACTTGCATCCACAAGCACAGTGCAACGTCATATTGATGCCTTAGAAGCACAAGGGAAGATCAGACGCAAGCCAAACAGTCCTCGAACAATAGAAATTATTTTATAAGCAGGTGGGTGGTATGCAAGGCTGGATAAAACTTCATAGAAAGATCCGATACAATGCCATTTTTAACAATCATCAATTGTATCGGCTATGGACAATCTGCTTGCTTACGGCAACCCATAAACGGCGCGAGCAGATTGTCGGGAATCAGACAGTTTTGCTCGAGCCAGGACAATTTGTAACCGGTAGATTTGAGCTTCATTCGGAGTATAACAGCGGTCTAAAGAAGAAGGATCAAGTTTCAGAATATACCGTTTGGAGATGGCTGATGTCGCTCGAAAAAGGCGGATTTTTGAGCATCAAAACGAGCAACAAATTTAGCGTCGTAACCATTGATAACTGGGCACTTTATCAAGGTTCAGACAACGATGATGAGCAACAAAACGAGCAGCAAGTGAGCAACAAACGAGCAACAAATGAGCAACAAATGAGCACAAACAAGAATGTAAAGAATAAAGAGAATGAAAAGAATGATGAGAAAGATAGTTGTTGTTCGGATGATATCGAATCAATCTTTGGACTGAATGAAAAACAGGATCCCGTTCCTGATACTTCAGATACGGACTCTGAACCAATGATTTCAGTTCACGAATATCGACAGAAGGTTGCTTATAAGTATCTTAGTCGCAGAGGCAAAGGCTTCTACCTTACGAAGATAGACGAGGATGAGGTAGATAGTTACATTGTCGAACGCATACCGTTACGAGTAGTGCTGCAAGGCATAGATTATTCCTTTGACAACTTCAAGCCAAAGCACAACCGCGATGAGATTAAAAGCTTGAAATACTGTTCCCCAGTCATATTTTCTCTTTACGCCCAGCAAGGTACCGTTCCCGCTGCAGAGGCGTCGGGTGCCGTCCCGGAGGTGGATGCCGTTCCGCCCGGAGAGAAAGGCAAGGAGAACGTAATAGATTTGCTTGAGCAACTCAAGAAAATGCGAGGTGATACCGGTTGAAAGATATGGGCGCGGTCTTAGGTGAAGCTAAGGTAATCCCGCCGAATTACAAAGAACGTCTGGCGCGTATGGAAGCAGAACTTGAGCATCACCCGGATATAGTTGCGCTCAAGGAAAAGTTTCCTGATTGCGACCTAAAGAAGAGCAAGAAAAGCGAGCTATATAACTATACCCGTAATTGTGATAATTGCCGGGCTTGTACGGGGCTGGATACCTGCCAAAACGAGTTTCCTGGGCATAGGTTGGTGCCAGATTCGGATCCGCCGTACCTGGAACTGCTCAACTTCCGGCTGCTGCCGTGCCATTTACAACAGGCTTTAAACAAGCAGCAGAAAATAAAACACATGATTAAAAGCCATCATATGCCAGCATCAATAACAGAATCATCGTTTGAACAATTGGACGTCGATCCGCAGCGGCAGGCAGCCATAACAGAATGTATGAAATACTGCTTGGATTTTAAAGAGGGTGAAACGGTCAAAGGCCTGTATCTTTACGGGGGCATGGGGATCGGGAAAACGAAAATCATTGGAGCAGTCGCCCATGAGTTGGCTAACCGTAGTGTAGCGGTCGCAATGGTGTATGTCCCGGATTTTCTGGAAGAAGTGAAAGGTGCTATATCGACCAATACAGTCAGCGAGAAGTTGGATGCAATACGAGATGTGGATGTACTGATACTGGACGACATTGGGGCCGAGCCGTTGACGACTTGGACAAGGGATGAAGTGTTAGGGCCAGTACTGCAGCGGCGTATGGAGCAAAAGCCTACGCTATATACTTCGAACCTCACAATGACCGAGCTGGAAAGGCACCTTAGCAACGTGAAGGACTTCGACAAGATGGAACCGCAGCAGCACAAGAAGAAGGCGGCACGGATTATGGAACGGATCGAACCGTGGGTAAAGTTGATTCATGTAAACGGACGGAATAGGAGGAGAAATCCATGAAAACTTGCACTATTTGCGGCGGTAGTAAGGTGGTTATCAAGCGCATAGGGGCAATGACGCAGTTCGGACCGTGCCCCAATTGCAAAGAGGGTTCGAGATGATAGACGGATTCGCGTACAAGTCAGGAAAGAAGCCTGTGCCTCGCAGAGATCCCGAGAGGGACGACAGAGACCGGAAGGCGAGTGACGTTGTAGAGCGGCAAATGACGCCAGAGGAACGGGAGCGGATGGAAAAGATCGGCCCATACCGGGATCGCGATGGTCAGAAGCGCCGGCCCAGCCCGTATCCGGGAAGGTGGTAGAGATGGCATATATCGCATGTGACGACATGGATTTTATGTGGGAACAAAGGGATCTTGAAGTATTCCGGCAGATGTGGAAAGAAGGCTTTTGTGTAACGGATATTGCCCGTGCGTTCGCCCGGGATGCAGACGAAATAGGGCTATTGGTAATGGACCAGAAACGGAAAGGACATATCAGAAACCGCCCAGGAGGAGCATTAGGGAGGAGGATGCCAGATGGAATACGGTAACCGCGGTATGGCGTTTGAAGAGTTAATTGAATATTCTAATCGGTTGTATGAGAGTCAGGGGCTTGCTGTAATCAACAAGCGGCCGACTCCGGTCAAGGTAACCCGCAGCCAGGGGAGCCGGGTAATATCAGGGTTTTTCGAAAAGCAATCAACGGTTGACTTTGACGGCGTATATCGAGGGCGGGCGATAGTGTTCGAGGCGAAATCTACCAAAAATCCTACTAGATTTGACTTGTGCAAGCTTCCCGATCATCAATACGAACATTTGGAAAAGTGTCATAAGAATGGGGCCGTAGCCTTTGTACTTGTCAGTTTTGAAAAACAGAAGAAAGAATATCTACTCCCATACACGGCGCTACGGCCATACTGGACGGAATACAAGAAGCCTGTCGGCAAGCGTAGCATGAGTATTTTGGATTTCGACGTCCATGCGTATGAGGTGGATGCAGGGCGGGTGCCGCTGGATTACCTTGCAGTTGTGGATCAAGTGTGGGAAACATCAATACAGCGTGAGGCGAACGGAACGACCTATTCTAGCGATTATAAAATTAATCTAGTGTAAATCATCATCCAGACATCAAAGAGGCTCTACGAGGCCGTAGAGCGCGCATACGCACATGCATCGAATCGAACATATATTCGTGAAAAGGTGGGGTATTGAATGAGTCGGATAAAAGTAAATGTTCAAAACGGAGCAGCCAGCGGACAGATTGAAATGGAGGACGCGAGCCATGAGCACAAGTCGGCCCTGATTCGCGGGTTCATGCGAATATTCAGCAGCCTAGTGCCAGGGCGAGCGGCCGGGGGAGCGGAGCCAACAACATCAAAGGCGAAGGCAGTCCGGCGGGAACCTGATGTTCTGCTGCAAAAGGCAGAGGCGAAGCCGAGGACAGCGCCGGTTCTAAGGAGCGAACCACAAGAGCCGGCCGGGGATTCGATAGAAGTCAGCAAGCCGCCTCTGCTTCATTCGGAACGCACGCTTAGTGTTTCGATTGGGGAAGCTGTAGCGGCTCCAGCAGACGAGCCAGAATGGTGGAAGACCGGGATCAAGTATAAGAACGGGGTGCCGCACTACCGCTGCCGGTACTGGTGTAAAAATCCGAATTGCCGGGATAAGGGAAGTGATTATATCCGTGGGGGCGAGATAGAGATCCGCTGTCGCAAGTGCGGTCAAAAATTGGCTGTACGGCTTGCTACGGGCGAATATCAGGATATTAAGACGCTGCTCCCGGAGCGGGATCAATGGGGGAACTTCTATATTGCTGATCGCCTAGTGAATGGATAAATTACTCACCACAATTTTGTGGGCAGTGGCGGGGAGGGTTATATTTCGCCCTCCTTGTCAAAAACGACGTGAATTATTCCTGAAATATTCTTGAGTCAAAAGGACGGAGGGAAAGCCAATGGCTAGGGTAGTAGTACCGAAGCAATATAAATGCACACACTGCGGATTTATCAGCAATAAAACCAAGTCGATCAAATTACCAGGGATCACATTTGCAGTTTGTTTTAAGTGTCGGGGCCGATTGACAGAAAACCCAGAGTGGCGGGAGTGGTACCGTGAGTATCACGAACGCGAACGGATAAAGAGGCAACAAGCCGTTGAACCAAAAGAGTGCGAAGGATGCGGAGAGAAGCGGCCGGCAGAAGAAATGAAATCCTTAGAAGGTTTGGACCTGTGCGATCATTGTCAAAAGATGGAGCAGAAAAGTAAACAGTTCGCCTCGTTGGAGGAAGAAGAAGGCCGCATAACTGATGAAATCATGGAACTTGAATCGGACTTGAATTGGGCACAAGAACGAGTGGATGAGATAAAGGCCAGAATCACGGAGGCCCGAAAGAGATACGATGAGAACGAGCTTAGAATGACGAATTTTGATTGGGCTATTGAGGGGAAGGGTGAATAAGATGGGCGCAACAGGAGAGTTAAATTTAGTGCGGATGAGCGGTGAAATGCGGTTTTCCTCGATGACGGATAAGGTCGCACTTGATGATTTGCAATACTCTGCTTTGAAGATGTCCGCTTGGCTACAAATGCTGAACAACGGCATGAAACCAGTCTCGTGGGCGAAACCCAACCGCAGAGGCACCCGCGTTAAATGGGAGTCAATCAATAGTCGTGAAGAAGAAAATTGGTCATTTGATGAATTGGAAGGCTTCGTGAATGCGATTAAAAAGCGATTCGGGGCCGACATAGAGTTGATACGGGAGGAAGTGAAACGGACATGAAAGTAGAGTTTGATTTTAATCTTCTCCGTTGGATCATCGGATACTGGATGCTTGGGTTCGGCGCAAGACGACAACATGCATTTTATATTGGCCCGTTCGCTTTATGCCTTACCGCAGGAGGTACAGGGGATGAGTAATGGACCTGTCTATAAGAATAGTGAAGTTATCGGCAATTACTCAGACTATTGGTTGCTGGCTATAAAGCAGATGAAGGAACATGGAGCTATAGATACACAACAACAAAGATCGCTGAACAGGAAGGTAAAGAACTGGTGGTATGACAAGATGAAAGAATTGGAGGGCCTAAGGGATGTATGAATGGTTGAAGTGGCCTTTGATTATTCTGGCCATTGCATTCCTGACGAATGGATTCAACTTCGTAACAATCAATAAACATTACCATGGGAAGGAAGAGGATAAATGAACGAGATGAAAAATGATCGTGTCATTACGTCCGCCATTCCAGAAATGGGACATGGCCCGATCACATACGAGACTCAAGAAGGCGGGACAAAGCAGTTACGTGACAATGTTTCTCGCCTGTGGTGTGCATGCGGCAAACCTGCAACAAAGTATAACGTTTGGGAACCAGTCTCCGCATGATTTTCAATGCATGGAATGTGCGGGCGGAGAGGAGATAAAGATTAAAAGTGGGCCGAATAGGGAGCGGGAAGGAACGGAAAAGGGGAGCATGGGACAACTCGCTATGTTCACGTCTTGATGAAAATGAGACTTGGAGAAGAGTAGAGGAACGGTTGGAGTCGGCAATGCTCTATAAGCGGTTTGGCTTTATTCGTCGCGAGGCCAAGGTAACGGCCACATACAGCGACATGCCGCGAAGCAACACCAATGTAACAAGCGACCAGACAGGCGACCTATCCACATACAACGTAGACCGGGAGGAAAAGCTGCAGCGGGAGTACGAGCAAGTTATGCGGGCCGTAGGGCAGTTGTCAGACACACAACGTGAAATCATAGAACAAGCGTTATCTGACCGATGAGGGAGTAACGGACATTAACGTATATGTCGAAATGGGAATGCCAGAGCGGAGCTATTACCTCGCCAAGTCCAAAGCAATGCACCGGCTTGCTTTCGCGCTTCGGTTGGAAGTCTATAAGGAGCCGTAAAAAATCATTGCAGACTTTTTTGCAGATATTTTGCAGATATCTTGCAGTTCATTAGGAGAAAAAGCCTGTATGATTGTATTATGGCAGTAGCGTAAAGGCGCTGCCCGTGCGGACGTGCGCGAGGTTAAAACAAGGGTGCCCAATTGATGATGTCCATTAAACGGACAGCATCTTTGAAGGAGCTTTGTTCTCGGAGTCCGCCGGGCCGTGTACTCATAGTATGCGGTATGCAAAGGCTGGCCGACTGAGCCCCCATAATCAGCGGTGATCAGTAAGGCCCTACATTATCGAGCCACAACAAAGAGGCCGCAGCGGAAACAGCCGATATGTAGGCATGGAAGGGATAACCTAATCCGTCAATCTGACGGTTGTGGAAGGATTGGGCAATCCTGGTCGGTATGTACCCGCTCTGGTGGTTGCTTGATGGAGCGGGATATGCCTCAATCAAAGTGCTAACTCTTTCATTCTTGGTTATACCTGATACTATCTAGTAATCAGAGGTGAGATCATGCCGGGGATGACAGAGCAAGAGCTAATGGCACGCTATAAAGACCATGTAACAAATAAGGAGTACACGTTGGCCATTTCTAAAGATGGGGAGCCTTGCGAGATTGCAGGCAAGATTATAGAGGATCTAATCAATGTGGACGGCGCTCATAATGGCTGTAACCAGCATGGGATTATTTCAACTAATTCCGGATGAAGAAATGACAATGATGTACGTGAGGAATGATCCTAGATTCGTTGCGGTGTCAGATGAAATAATAGTAAATCTCGGAAACGTAACTAAGGTTGAAAGTGACTCAAGACGTATCTGGATGCACGACCAATCAGTCGTTGGTGATGAGTTCGTACTGGACAGACTTCATAAGCAAATACGACTTGTTTCCAGCAAGGGAAAGTAAGGCGGCTGAATATAGTATGAATTAAGCACCTGAGAGGGTGTTTTTTTGTTGCAATCAAAAGGGACTCCTCATTAAGAGAAGTCCTTAACACCAAGTTTCTCCTTCAATGCATCTTGAAGTGTCTGGGAGAAGTTGATCCCTTCCTCGGGCAAGCAGCCATCGTTAATAGCCATTTTGGAATTGTGAGTGTCTTATTAATGGCCTTGTTTGCGGATACGCTCGCGGACGAAATCGGTGATTCACTTGGATAAGAGACACAAATGTACCGGCTTCTAATTGGATAGAGTCCGGCTTCGATGGCTGCGGGATAATCGTCGTCATCCTCTTCCATCAAGTAAAGGTGTCCACCAAGGGCATCCTTCGCCATATGCAAAGGCTTCGTCGAGGGTATCACCTTCGGTAATGCAGCCCGGCAAGTCAGGAACGTCACGGTATATCCGCTTCGTCTGGCTCGCCTGGGCGGAACACAGCGGGATAAATGTACTTACTCATATATGATTAACCTCCTTGGGAGAGGCAGGGCTTAAATCAGCCCCGCCTGCTCGAAGATGCTTTTTGTCGTTTCTCCGTTTTAGATCTTTCTTGGGATGAGTACAGAAACCTTTCCTTTTGGTTGGATGGACAAAGTGCCAGTGGTCACCTTCTGTATTCTTATGTACCCAACCATCTGATTTTTAGGATTTGATTATTTCTCGTTGATGAGTACGCTTTATCAAGGTTGACCATGTTTACCTCCTTTCTGATTATATTATAACACATGTTTATTACTACGTGTAAAGAATAAAACAAATGTTTTTACACGTGTTGTCGTGGTGGAAGCGGGAACCGTGTTTTTTGTCGTGCGATCGCCACATATTAAGTAGACGGTGATTTTCACCCCATACAAAGCCACGTTATATATGAGAATACGTTTTTACAAGCATTACATGATTCCGTGGTCGCATGATTATTCAGCGGCTTTTTTATTATGCATAGAAGGAATGGAGTATGAAGTTTCTTAAATGGCTTGTACGAGTAACAGCATATCGAGAACGGAACCACCAAGGAACCGGGTGAACGCAGACATGGCAGAGAGACATGACAGGCTGCAGCGTTGTGTCAAAATAACACAGCGCTTGCGGACACACGAAGTACCGGTACTGAGATATTCAGGGGAGAAGATGAAGAGAAGCAGGAAGATCCGATTCTTTGAAAAGCTGAACTGTCCTGATTGTGCATCGGAGCGGGAACAGCCAGACAAGTGTCGGCGCTGCGCGTGGGGCAAGTGGGATGGAGTGGCACAAACATGCCTATACCGCTGAGATGTTGGAGGGATGAGATGCCGCCCAAGCCTAAGCGACCCTGCAGCAAGCCAGGGTGCCCGGAGTTGACGACAGAACGCTGCTGCGAGAAGCACCAGGCCGCAGCTTCACAAGCGATGCCAAGGCCGCTCATATGCCAAACTATACGGACGGCGCTGGCGAAAATACCGGAACAGTACCTTCGCCCTGCAATCCGCTATGTTGTATGTGATGAAATGCAAAGGGAAAGAGGTTCCTTTGGCTGCTGATGTAGTGGACCAATATTAAACCACACAAGGGCAATTACAACTTGTTCTGGGACCCAGAGAACCACCAACCAATGAACAAGCGATGTCATGATAGGAAGACGGCCAAAGAGGACGGAGGTTTCGGTCATGGACTATACAACGATTGCTATTAAGGTTTCGATTGTGATCCTTATATTAATCATGCTCGCTATTTGGAAAAACAAATAGATGCCGTAATTATGGGCGGGCAGCTAGAATAACAGCGATCACAGCCTTGCTCATAGCATCATACGCGCTTTGAATGGAGCTTCTTTATTCGAGGGGATGGAGGGATTAGGGGTTGAGTTCGGGATCCTTGTTATATAAGTGCAGGCAGTGCGGCGTTGTTGAAAAGAATGTACATGTACCTGATGTCATGATTGCGTTGGTGAACATAACGATGGGTGAGCCACTACCTAAAGAATGGGGTGGTAGTGTTGGCTTAATAGGGATGCATTCATGTAGTGATGGAAGGATAGGGGTTACTGACTTGATAGGAGCTACTGAAAGCGGGAGGAAAGCAGACGAGCGTTATAGGAAGGAGGGACATTGTGAAACAAAAACTCACGACTCACTATTGCTTGGATAAGGATTGTGGTTACGTCGAACGAAGTCACAAGGTACGAGATGGCTTGAGGTGTCCTAGGTGTGGGGGACCAACCGCGATTGATACAGTCCGTCGTGGTTCCGATGACGCCCCCCTAGGGTCAAAAACGTGAGGCTATGAGGCGTTGAGCGCTGCCCCCTCAAGCGCACGAAAATTTCCTGAAATCAAATTTAGGGTACGCAAGGAGGTGACGTGACGATGGGGAGGAATCCGAAACCGCTGCATTTGATAAAAGGACATCTGACGAAAAAGCAGAAGTTTGAGCGACAGGACAAGGAACAGAAAATAAGCAGCCGCTTAAGAAGGGATCGCATCCGAGCGCCTGCTTGGCTGAATGATAAGGCAAAAAAAATGTTCCGAGACTTGGTAAAGCAGCTTGAAGAAACCGAATTGCTGACGAATTTAGATGTAAATGGACTTGCTCAATATTGTGACTTACATGCCCGAATGCTGGAGCTTCGAACCGAAGTGGAGGAAAAGGGATATACGTTAGTAAATGAAAATTCGCGCGGAGGTATAACCTACGTCACGAATCCGGCGCTAACGGCCTTGAATTCTACCATCAAGCTACTCCAAGCATATGAAAGTAAGTTCGGTTTAACCGTTTATGACAGAACAAAAATAGCTCTTAAAGACGAGAAGCCCAAAGAATCTGATCCGGTGACGGATCGTTTCGGTGATATATGATTCTTGATGAGCTAGTTTCGTATTCCGAGCAAGTCATAAGCGGTGAAATAGTAGCGTGCAAGAAGCATAAACAGGCGTGTAGGCGGTTCCTGCGCGACCTTGAACGACAAGATACAGGCGATTTTCCCTATGTCTTTGTCGAAGAGTACGCGGAGCGTTTTTTGGACTGGATGCGGCTTTTCAAACACCGTAAAGGCGCGTTAGCAAGGCAGCATATTGAACCGCATATCATACAGAAGTTTGTATTCGGAAATATCTACGGTTGGGTGCATCGCGATACTGGATATCGGCGGTTTAATAAAGCCTACTGGCAGGTAGCGCGAAAAAATGCCAAGTCGCAGTCACTGGCCTGCGTTGGATCATATGAAACCATCGCCTTCGGGGAATATGCCTCCGAGGTTTATTGTGCTGCCACGAAAAAGAAGCAATCCAAGATTGTTTGGAACGAAGCTGCCGCAATGCTAAAAGGTTGCTCTGAACTCATTAGACGAGGAACCATCAAGATAGCTAACGGGCAGATCCAGCACCTTAAATCAGAATCCTTTATGGAAGCTCTCTCGAAAGAGGATGGCAAAGAAGGTGACGGGACAAACGTACAATGTGGGATTGTGGATGAATATCACCTACACAAAACCACGGAGTTTTACGACGTCTTAGCATCCGGTATGATAGCCCGCGAAGAGCCGTTACTCATGATTATCACGACCGCGGGACGAAATCTGAACCATCCATGTTATCGAATAGAGTACAACTTTGTATCAAAGCTGCTCGATCCAAATGTTGACCTAGAAAATGACGAATACTTTGCTATGGTCAATGAGTTGGACGAAGATGACGACATTACCGATGAACGCAACTGGATTAAAGCAAACCCTATTGTCGCAAGCTACCCGGCTGGACTCAAGATGCTGCGAAGCGAGTTGAAAATGGCGCTGGCAGATCCTGAAAAGATGGTCGCGTTCAAAATTAAGAACATGAACGTATGGGTAGACGCCAAACTATCCGGCTACATGGACATGGGCAAGTGGAAAGCATGCGGTACCACGAAGGACAATCCGATGCCGGACACTAACGGACTAGATGCGGTTGTTGGAATCGATTTGTCACGTACAACTGACCTAACCAGTTGCAGCTTTGACATAGAATTGCCGGACGGACGTCTAGCCGTCTTTAGTCACTCATTTATTCCAGAGGAAAAGCTGGCTGAACGTAAACAGTCGGACAAGATGCCATATGACCTATGGATAAAGGAAGGGTGGCTAACGGTGACGCCTGGCGCGGTAGTTGATTATGACTTTGTAATGGCCTATATCCCACAAGAAGCAGAGCGGCGAGGCTGGAACATCAAAGAAATATGTTATGACCCATACAATGCAACGCAATTCTCTACGGCAATGGCAAACGCAGGATTTGTAATGATCGAGATTAGGCAGGGCATTAAACGCTGAACGCTCCGACCAAAATTTCAGGAGCGCGTCTACATGGGGCAGGTCATTCATGAAAACGATCCTGTACTTGGTTGGGCGATGGCAAACGCAATTGTTAAAGTGGATGCACAGTAATATAAATGCTGGACCGCATTAATAAATGCACATGTCAGAGTATACATTCGGGTAACGAGCAAGATTTGAACAAGCATGTATTAAGTGAAGATTTCTCGTTCTAGGGAGGGGTGAAGAATTGCGGCGAAATAGATTCTTTCGTATGGGCTGGTTTCAATTCCTTCACAGACGTTCAGAAGATACATCGGACTTGAAGAATCCCAAGTCATGGTTTTTGGACCTGTTTGGGGGAAAGAAAACGGCCAGGCGGCGAGCGTGTCACCAGCGAATCGGCCCTAATGAATAGTAATGTTTATACCTGTGCAAGCATCCTGGGCGGTGATATCGGCAAACTTCCGATCCATGTCTACCGGAAAAAGAAGGGCGGGCGCGAAAAGGATAGCAGTCACCCCGTCGCTGAACTGCTTGGCAGCAGGCCCAACCCATACATGACGGCTTACATCTTCAAGGAACTAATGATGGTACATGTTGTGGCCTGGGGAAATGGATATGCCAACATTGAGTGGCATACAAGCGGCCCATATAATGGCATGCCCAAGGCGTTGTGGCCCCTTAACCCGTCGAAAACTGATGTTCACGTTGATCCCCAAACCGGACAAGTATGGTACATTACAACCTTGCCGAATGGAGAAACGAGAAAGTTGCCGCATTGGGATGTACTGCATTTCAAGTCGATCAGTAAGTCGGGGCTCAAGGGGATCACTCCAATACAAGTCATCCGGGAGGAAATTGGTGTACAGCAAGCACAGAAAAAATTCATCGGCAGCTTTTACAGCAGCGGGACAACGACGAGGGGCATTCTCAAAACTCCGAAGCCGCTTGATAAGCCTGCCCGGGAAGTTGTTCGAGACGAATGGCAGAAGGCGAATTCCGGGCTGACTAATGCTCATCGTATTGCGATATTGGATGCAGGCTTCGACTATCAAAGCTTAGGTATGCCATTGGCGGATGCTCAATTCATTGAGACGGCCCAATTAGGGATAAAAGAGGTTGCCAAGATATATAAGGTGCCGCCTTACAAATTAGGGATTACGGACACTAAATATAGCAATATGGAAAACCTCTCCCTGGAGTATGTAAAAAGCACTCTCCAGCCTATCTTTGCGAATTGGGAGCAGGAAATTGACTGGAAGCTATTCACTGGTACAGAACGGCGGGTTTATTATACGAAGTTCAACGTAACCAGTGAGCTGCGAGGCGATTCGAAGAGTCGGGCAGAATTTTATAAGAACATGATCCAGATCGGGCCTTATTCAATAAATAAGGTGCTGGAATTGGAAGATGAAGACGGCATCGGCCCTATAGGCGACAAGCATTATATGAGTTTGAACTACACAACACTTGATATTTTAGAACAGTACCAGCTCATGAAAGCAGGAATAAAGAACAGCGAAGATACAGAGGGGGGGAGGTGAAGATGGTGAGGACGATGGAAAAGGAACGCCGGATGCTGACGAACAAGGTTGAATTAAGAGCAGATAATGAAGAATCAGCTCCGCGAATCGTTGGATACGGGTTGCGGTTCAATGTTTGGTCGCAGGACCTTGGCGGATTTGTCGAACGGATAGATCCCAAGGCCATTAATGAGGCAGACATGTCCGACGTCCGCTGTCTGATTGACCATGAGAGCGGCAAAGTCCTCGGGCGAACAACATCCGGCACCTTGAGACTGGCCGTTGATGACTTCGGGCTGCGATATGAGGTTGATCCGCCAGATACAACATACGCAAGCGACCTTATCAAGGTGATGAAGCGGGGCGATATCAACCAGTCAAGCTTCGCATTCAGGATCGACTATGAGAATGACGGTGACGAGTGGATTTATGACGAAAAATCAGGATTGTACAATCGAACCATTCGTAAAATAAAACGTGTTTTTGATGTTAGTGTCGTCACATACGCGGCTTATGTGCAAGCTGAATCGCTAGTATCCAACCGCAGTTTGGAATGTTACCAAAATGAGCTACGCAGGAAACAAGAACAAGAAAAGTTACTTCTTGAAATCGACCTTTTGGGGATCTAAAGGGCCGATTTTTTTATACCCAAAATCAGAAAGCGAGGAATTGAAATGGACGAAAAAGAACGCGAGTTACGCCAGAAACTGGCGGCAAAGTTGGATGAAGCCCGCAACCTGACGAATGGCGGGAAGTTGGAGGAAGCCCGGGCTGCTGCGGATGCCGCCAAAGAACTACGAAAGCAAATTGACCTACATGAAGAGTTGCGAGCAACAGACACCGGCGGAAAAACTACACCTATCGATGAACCAAAAGCCGATGATGAGCGATCTTTCGATATTAAAAAAGAGTATCGCAGCGCATTCCAGAAGTACATCAAGTACGGGAAAGACGCAGAGCTGACGGATGATGAACAACGAGCGCTGAAGGAAATGAAAACTCAAGCTCGCTCGATGTCGGAAGGTGAGAAGGCAAGTGGGGGCATTCTCGTACCGGAAGATATTTCGTTCGATATTATCAAGCAGAAAAAGACGAAGCGATCCGTTCGTAATCTAGTTGGAGTCAAGACAGTGGGCACTCTTTCGGGTAGCCGGCCGAAGCGTCGCGGCACAGACATGCGTATGAAGAAGGTTGGAGAAAAGACCAAAATTGACGAAATGGACACGCCGCAATACAGTGAGATTAACTATAAGGTTCGTAAGTATGCCGGTATTTTTGAGGTGACGAACGAACTTATGGCCGATAGTGCTGTAAGCATTGATGAGGAGTTGCGGGACTGGTACAGCGAGATTTCACTTAACACCGAAAACGCCGAAGTTTTCTACGGCCCAGGCGGTGAGGACGACTGCGAAGGCATCTTCACTTCGACGCAATATCGTACACTGAAATGCCCTGCAGAGGTTGACGTGAAAACACTCCGCAAGCTTAAAAACATGGTCGATGCTTCGTATCGTGCAGGTGCTAAGTTTGTAATGAACACGTCGGCCACCGAGACGCTTGCAGACATTAAGTATTCGGATGGTAAAAGTGTCCTTGTGCCTGATCCAACGAAGGCGGATGTATTTACGCTGTTCGGCTTCCAGGTTGAGATCTTTGACGACATCAAGAATGAAAACGGAAAGACAAAGATTGCATTCGGCAATTTCGAGGTCGGCTACTATTTCTTCGATAGAAAGTCGTTAGAAGCTAAGACGACGGACGTGGGCGGCGATGCATTTGAAAATGACACAACACTTACCCGCGTGATTCAGCGATTCGACGGAAAGCCGGCAAACGAGGATGCAATTGTTATCTTGACCGATGTACCAGTCAGCGAATAAATAAGGGGAGGGCTTGCCCTCCCGGAAAGGGGCAATCATCATGGGGTACATGACCAAAAACTATTCAACCGGCGATATTTTATATATAGGCGGGGAACTGGCGATAACCAAGGACGGCAAGATAACTAAAGATGGAAAGGCTATTGAATTGGTTGATAAATCCTATGTGGATCAGGAAATCAAAAAGCTTAGGGAAGAGCTTGGCAAAGGGGGATAAGCCATGCTTTGCACCTTGGAACGATTTAAGAGCCATATGGGCGATGTAGCCAATGACGATGAATTGCTATTATATTTGATGGTCGCCAGTCAAGGCATAGAAAATTACTGCCGGCGCTCCTTTCGTAAACAGGCCTACACGGAGATCCTGAGTGGGTATGACAGTTCCCCGTATATCAATTTGCGAAACTATCCCATTCACAAGGTGGAGTCCATAACCTCTCGCGGCGGTGATATTACCGATTACGAAAGTGTCGGTGATGGAAGGTTGTATCGGTCATATGGATGGCCTAGCGGCGAGCACAATCTGTCCGTTACCTATATTGGTGGGTATGTATTGCCTGGAGATGCTAAGGAAGAGGAACCGCGAACATTGCCTGAAACGTTGGAGCTTGCTTGTATGATGTATGCTCAGTCGCTTCATGAACGTCAATTCATCCCGGTCGGTATCCAGAAAGAGCAGTTAGGGGAAATGTCCGTTACCTATGCTCAACAACAGACGGAAAAGGACATGCCGCCTGTAGTAACTGCGCTTATCTCCCCATATGTTGGGCGGTGGTACTGATGCGAATCCGACTCAAGGTAAAAGAGGACAAGAAGCAATTTCGAAAGCATAAGCAGCAAGCGGAAAGACTCTCGCGATCCCGTGCCGAGGTTGGTTGGATAGGCGACCGCGAACAGGTGCTCAAGGCGATATTTAACGAGTACGGCGCTAACATACCGGTAACCGACAAAATGAGAAAAAAACTACTTACCATGGGTGTTCATCTACGCGATGACACCCATTTCATTTCTATTCCTGAGCGGCCGTTTTTACGTGCGGGATATGACGCATACGAAGGGGCGCTTGCGAGGCTTATGCAGTCTCTTGTCGGGCAAGCTTTGGCCGGCACAATCACGCCAGAGCGGGCTTTGGAGCGGGCAGCAAAGGAACTCAAAAAGCACATTCAGGCGCACATTGAAAAAGGATCCTTCGTGCCCAATTCGGAGTTAACGCAAAAGCTGAAGGGCGGGAATCATCCTCTGATAGACGAAAAGAAGCTGATGGACACGTTGGAATACGAGGTGCATATGCAATGAATCCAAGGCAGTTTGAAGGGCTGTTACGTCGCTTTTCGAAGCCTTTTCAGGTGATTGTGAAGACGGAGTGGCACTTGGATCAATCCACGGGGGATTGGATTCCCGGCGGTGAGTCGGAAACGGTCACGGACTACGGGGCAATTGTGGCCCTTCCGCAACGCACCGTGATCCAATCAGGGGGCATGTACACCGAAGAGGATAGACACCTGTATACGAAGCGCGAGCTCCCCTTACAAACGGAGGTGCTACATGGAGGGCTCAAGTACAAAGTGCATGATAAAAACGATTACGCCGAGTATACGGCGATCAATCGTTACGTGCTGAAGCGGGTGAGTTTATTTGATAGACCATCAACAGATTAAAACCGCCTTCGTGGGGCCGCTGCGTAACTATCTTGGGGTGACGGTTCAAATGCAGGATCAGGCGGTGCCGCAACCTCCATACCCATTCATCGGATTCACTTTCGTTGCGCCATACGTTGATCAGTCGCCATATGGTGTTCATTCAATCCGCGAGGATAGGCACAGGATCGAAAAACTGGCTAGGGTAACCATCTCCATTACCTGCTATGCAAAGTCGAGTCAAGACGGTTACCGGATATCAGGACAGGCTCGGGACTGGTTTCAGGGTATCGGGCGCAACCTGCTAAAGGATGCAGGCATTGTCGTCGTCAAGTTGGAAGCAACGACAGCGCGTGACACGCTGCTTACTTATGATTACGAGCGCAGGATAGGCTTCGATGTGCATCTGCGAATGGTGGATGTAATCGAATATGACGAAGACATGATCGAAAAAATCAAAATGAAGTCCAGCGGTATGATGTCAAGTCCCTGATTGATGAGAATTGGAAAATTTCCTTGGCGTGCAGCAGGATCAATCCCAAAAAAGGCATCACCAAACTAGACCCAGTCGAAAATTAAGTAAAATACCATAATTTAACTGGGAATTAGAGAAGAAATTCATGAGCCAAGGCATTATTGCTCTGTC
>CALYLO010000010.1 GCA_944800085.1 Paenibacillus melissococcoides
AATGGCTGCCTCCTATATCCAACGTTATGGACTGAAAGTTATTTTAACCTCATCATGATTTTCATTTACCTCTTCCAAAACAATTAGTTTCCCTGGTGAGACATTGAAGTAATAACAAAGCTCAGCTACTAAAGCTATGTTAAGCCTTGATGAGCTATTGTTATACAGGTCGTTTATGGCAGAATAGGGAACCCCTAAATCTTGAGCCAATCTTTTGTTGTTTATCCAAGGGTATTCGTTTTCAATTAGTTCTTTGAGCTTACAAACGAGAATCACAAAAAAACCACCCCTAAATGCACAAAATTCTGGCAAAAATGGCTGCTGATGTATTGATAATTAGGTCGAAAGACTGTACTTTATATAGTGGAATTATCAAAAAAGTCAAACGTTTTAACATAAATTTACAGATAGTGCTTCTCGGTATTGCTATTATATCGCACTTTAGTTTAGGAGTGTCCACAATGATCATCGCAATGCTTCGTTCTGAATCCGTCTTCAAAAGAGTATCGAAGATTTTCCCAGAGCAAGATGTTTTAAGACCAAAAAATCTGGGTGAGCTCCAAAATCTCTTGAATGATACGGGTGAAAAGTTGGTTGTACTAGATAAATATATGATTTGGTATGACACCGCTAAGGAAGCAATATCAGCTTCAGGCGCAGTATGTTTTGAATATAGCGGTAAGATCGAAGATCTAAAGAAACAAATATTGTCTATTCAGAATGAACAAATTTCAGCGGAAAAGCAGGCAGGGACTGCAGAGGAGCTCGACGTCGTGGATGAAGAGGAAGGGCTTCCAGGGCATCCGGATCCAGAGGAAGAGCCAGTAGAGGCGGCAATGGAGTCCGAAGAGCTGGAAGCGGCAGCTGCAGAGGAGCTCGACGTCGTGAATGAAGAGGAAGGGCTACCAAGGCATCCGGATCCAGAGGAAGAGCCAGTAGAGGCGGCAATGGAGTCCGAAGAGCTGGAAGCGGCAGCTGCAGAGGAGCTCGACGTCGTAGAAGAGGAACAGCTTCCAGGGTATCCGGATCCAGAGGAAGAGGCAGTAGAGCCGGCAATGGAGTCCGAAGAGCTGGAAGTGGCATCTGCAGAGGAGCTCGACGTCGTAGAAGAGGAACAGCTTCCAGGGTATCCGGATCCAGAGGAAGAGGCAGTAGAGCCGGTAATGGAGTCCGAAGAGCTGGAAGTGGCAGCTGCAGAGGAGCTCGACGTCGTAGAAGAGGAACAGCTTCCAGGGTATCCGGATCCAGAGGAAGAGGCAGTAGAGCCGGCAATGGAGTCCGAAGAGCTGGAAGTGGCATCTGCAGAGGAGCTCGACGTCGTAGAAGAGGAACAGCTTCCAGGGTATCCGGATCCAGAGGAAGAGGCAGTAGAGCCGGTAATGGAGTCCGAAGAGCTGGAAGTGGCATCTGCAGAGGAGCTCGACGTCGTAGAAGAGGAACAGCTTCCAGGGTATCCGGATCCAGAGGAAGAGGCAGTAGAGCCGGTAATGGAGTCCGAAGAGCTGGAAGTGGCAGCTGCAGAGGAGCTCGACATCGTGGATGAAGAGGAACAGCTTCCAGGGTATCCGGATCCAGAGGAAGAGGCGGTAGAGCCGGTAATGGAGTCCGAAGAGCTGGAAGTGGCATCTGCAGAGGAGCTCGACGTCGTGGATGAAGAGGAACAGCTTCCAGGGTATCCGGATCCAGAGGAAGAGGCAGTAGAGCCGGTAATGGAGTCCGAAGAGCTGGAAGTGGCATCTGCAGAGGAGCTCGACGTCGTGGATGAAGAGGAACAGCTTCCAGGGTATCCGGATCCAGAGGAAGAGGCGGTAGAGCCGGTAATGGAGTCCGAAGAGCTGGAAGTGGCAGCTGCAGAGGAGCTCGACGTCGTGGATGAAGAGGAACAGCTTCCAGGGTATCCGGATCCAGAGGAAGAGGCGGTAGAGCCGGTAATGGAGTCCGAAGAGCTGGAAGTGGCAGCTGCAGAGGAGCTCGACGTCGTGGATGAAGAGGAACAGCTTCCAGGGTATCCGGATCCAGAGGAAGAGGCAGTAGAGCCGGTAATGGAGTCCGAAGAGCTGGAAGTGGCAGCTGCAGAGGAGTTCGACGTCGTAGAAGAGGAACAGCTTCCAGGGTATCCGGATCCAGAGGAAGAGGCAGTAGAGCCGGTAATGGAGTCCGAAGAGCTGGAAGTGGCAGCTGCAGAGGAGCTCGACGTCGTGGATGAAGAGGAACAGCTTCCAGGGTATCCGGATCCAGAGGAAGAGGCAGTAGAGCCGGTAATGGAGTCCGAAGAGCTGGAAGTGGCAGCTGCAGAGGAACTCGACGTCGTGGATGAAGAGGAACACCTTCCAGGGTATCCGAAGCCAGAGGAAGAGCCAGTAGAGCTGGTAATGGAGTCCGAAGAGCTGGAAGTGGCAGCTGCAGAGGAGCTCGACGTCGTGGATGAAGAGGAACAGCTTCCAGGGTATCCGGAACAACCGAATTCACTACTGGGAGGAGGTGAAGACTGCCAGGTGAGTTCGTCTGATGAAAGTCTCTTGTTTTTATCTTCCATCGAAAAGATTCGGGATGCTTCAGCTCTCTATGAAGTTCCAGCATTGACAAACGAGGAAAATAAACGACAGGAAGTGTCTCAACAGGGAGAGGAATTAGAAGATAAACAAGTAAGCAGAGACACAAAAGTATCGATTGAACCAACTGTAATACCTAATGAGTTTCGTAGTTTAATGTCAACGATGAAACAAGATCCAAAAATTCCAGAAGTAAATGAACAATCTAATATTCCAGAGGAAAGACAAAACATCAGTACGAGGGGGGAAGCATTTAACTGGACACCGCTAAATGAGTCATCTAATAGAACTATGGTAGTTGCTGTTGGTGGGGTTGCACCATGTGTCGGCTCAACACATCAGTCTGTACAAATTGCGAACTTTCTTGCAAGGCGAGGTTATCGGGTCGCATGCGTAGAGATGAATCATGAAAGTCTTGTCTTTTATAAATTTGCTGAAAAGAGAGAGAACCCTTTTGTCATTAATAATGTGAATTACTATGCACGAATGTCAGAAGAAGGGCTTTATCAGATTATAGGAAGTGGAACATACCAATATGTTATAGCGGATATGGGGGCTTTGGTCAGAAATAAATTGCCTGCATCTGTTACAAAAGAATTTGTTAGAAGCCAAATAAAAATCTTGGTGGGCCAGTCCTCTATTTGGAGCTTTGACCAGCTGTCAGAGGCGGTAAAGATACTGACCGAGAAAAACTTCCTTAATCATGTTCATATTATTTTGAACTTTGCAAGCAAAGGGATATTTGAGGAGATTACCTCAACATTTCCACGACAATTAATGCAGCAGCTGAATGTCAGTCTAAATCAAGGTATTTATAATCCGGATGCCTTTATGTTAACAGCGGAGGTTGAAAGGCAATATGAGCTACTGTTAGGAATCAGTGAACCTAATATAGTGAAACCTAAACGTTTCTGGTTCAATCGAGGTTAGAAAATGTAGTGGGGAGTTGAGACTACTTTGTTTGGGCGAAAAAATAAAACAGTTGAAACTATTGAAAGACCCAAGCTCTCATATTCCGTATATTCACCATACGGAGTGGATGTAAGTTCTGTTGGCATTGAACTGGCCAAGGCAAGAAGTAAAGGTGTTATCGTGGAGTTCCCGTGTCTGGGAATCCCAAGGCTAGCTAATCACTTTCCAGATTTGACCTTCGATAAATCGAAGTCAGTAGAGCAGCTTCTACTTGATTTTGAACGCAAAGACGTTGTTTCTTACGAAAGCTACGTACAGAAGCTTGGCGATTGTGATTCGATTCTCGTTAATCCTAAAGCTCAACCGGATTTGCCGGTACTATTGAAAATGAGTTCAACTCGCAGCTTGATAGAACTTCCTTTAAAACTGAAACATTCAATGCTTCAGTATTATGACACTCTTGTTTACAGTTTGCAGGGACAGATGATTAGTCCAATGACGTTCTATTCTCTGCGATGTTCAGACGTCATTATACTTTATTTCGAAAAACTTACGGAAATGGCATGGACTTATTTAACTTATCAAAAGCTTATCGAAGATTACGGTATTTCGAAAGACCGAATAGTATTATACAGTCCTTTGAAAAATATCGAATTGCCGGTACCCGTAGTACGAAGCGTCCAGGATGTTCTAAAGTTATCTTTCAATTTATCGGAGGTCGAAGAACAATCGACTAAAGAGGAATATACGGAGCATGTTGGTTTCATTAATCCAATAGAGCATGTACCGTCAAAGGTACTTTCAAAAATTGATCAGGCTCAATTGTCAATTTCGGATAGTGAACAAATGAAAAAACTATTAAATCGTGTCCGAATAATTCTACGTGATAGGTATAATGATGATTTTGTTATGCAAATGTATAACGAAAATGCTCGAAAAAAAGTTTGCTACTATATTGCCGATTTAGTAAGGGAACAAAAAGACTTCATTTTTCAAACATCATTAGACCGTATTATCACTTTGTTGCAAAAAGAGATTACTGAGCTAGGGGTTCTCCAAGAAGCCCTTGATGAACCGACCATTACGAGCATCGAAGTTAATTCACCGACTGAAACAATTATTGAACAAAATGGAGTTCCAGATCATGATGCTACTATTCGTTTCCAGGATACAGATCATATGTACGCAATAATTGCTAAAATGTTGATGCCAATGGGGAAAACTCTATCAGCAAATGAACCGGTCATTGATGCAAACTATCGTGGTTTTAGGATCTGCGTAACCTTAGATCGATCAAAGGGTGGGGTTAGCGCCAATACACCAACAATTTCTATTAGAAAATTCCCTCCGGATGTTTATTCCGATGAGCAGTGTGTAGAGTACGGCAATCTCAGTGAAGAGATGGTGGAATTTTTCCAAGATATTTTCCCTTGCGGTCCCAATTCGCTTATTTGTGGGGGCACTAACTCAGGGAAAACGAGTCAATTGATCAGGATCCCGTTATATCTTCCGAGCATTACAAAAATCCTCACTATCGAGGATAGCCAGGAGATGATGTTAAAAGAAAAGATAGCTTATAAGGAATACCCTAATATCGTATCGCTTTTGGTAAGAGAGCACGAGAATGAGAAAAAGCGCTTTGATATTGGCCGACTTGTAAAAACTACTTTGCGACAAAATCCGGATTGGATATTTATTGGTGAGGTTCGAGATAATCACGCTGCGGTACAAGCACTTGAAGCCGCCAACACGGGGCATGCAGTTGCAAAAACGATACACGCGAATAGCGCTGCATTAGGTGCCGTCAGAATGATGCAGTTGGCAGGAAATAATGAAATAGCTGCCGCTCAAGTAGCTTCTACTGTTGATCTGATAATACATCAGGCTAATGATCACGGTAGAAGGCGAGTTATGGAAATAAGCGAGTTGATTTCTTTTAAAGATGGTCAAACACCAGAGCTGAATCCAATTTTCATTTTTGATCCGGTTTCCGGTAAGCATGTATTTGTAAATAAACTGAAGAAAATGAAAGTTAAATTGATTCAAAAAAGAGCTCCGCTTGAAGTAATTGAAAGATGGTGTGAAGCATGATATTGTTTCCGTTTCTCCTTGTAGTCTGGGGAGTAGCTTTATTTCTTTTGTTGAAACCAGTACCAACAACATCAAATAAATATGAGAAAGGTGCGAATGTATTAGCTTCTGCCTTGGGATACGAAAAAATTCAGAAGAAGACGAATTCAACAGGCACTGAAATGACGGCTACTATTTATGTCACGCTGGTTATTAGTTCTTTTCTGATAGGGTTGTTTATTGCTCTGTTAATAGGTAATTACTTCTTTATTGCCCTTGGAGTATTACTAGGCTACACGGTTCCACTTCATCTAGTGAAGAGCAGGCAGAGAAGTCGAAGAAATGAAATGCTATTTGAAACACCGGAATTTTTGAAAATTTATACAAGCAAGCTTCTGGATTTTTCTAATGCTGCCCATGCAATGAAAGAGGCCTTGGAAGATTACGATGGAGTCGTGAAGCCTTATTTTAAGGAAGCATCGGATTCCTTACAGATGGGATTCTCTCTGGATAGAGTGTTGTTAGAACTTAAAGAAAAGATAAGATTAAGACGTTTCAATGAGTTTGCGGATAAGCTCTTAACAGCAGAAGAGAATGGATACACCTTGAAAGCTGTTAATTCTCTGAAAGAAACAATAAGAGGAATGAGTGAGGATGCAATCTACGTGAAGGAGCTTCAGATTAAGGCAAAGTCAGAGATGAAGTCAACATATGTACAAGCAGCCATGCTGACCTGTCTTCCCTTGCTTCTAAGTGGAATAAATACGAATAATGTCAATGTCTTTATGGACACCGTTTCTGGCCAGATATACATTACGATTTTTGTGGGAACCATTATGTTCTGTATACTACGCAAAACCGAATGTTTATCTCTGAATCTTACTGATTTATAGGAGGGGGGATATATGGCTGCTTCAGTAATATTAATCTTCCTGGGAGCATTTATTTTTTCATTGTTTATATTACAAAAAGCCCTCCCAGGCTTTGCTAGCCAGCAAAAATATTCAAAACGTACGCTTCAAATAGCATCAGAGTTGTCGACTGCAGGTCAGCAGAAAGGCTTAGAGAATTTTCTGTTAAACAAAGTCGTGCCATGGTGTAAAAAGATTCTTGGAATTGAATACATCCTTGGCCCCAAAATGAAGAATATGGTCGAAGTTGTAGGCGAATATCCAAGCGTCGAGGCTATGCTAGTAAAAAAGCTAATCAGATCAGCTATTTTCGCGCTTCCTACATTATTTTTGTTGGTTATATCTCCGACACTATTAATTACATATCCAGTAGCTGTTGGAATTGCATTTTATCGAGATGTAAAGGACACGAAAAAGAGCTTTGAGAAGCTTCAAAGGGAAATAACCAAAGATCTTCCCATGCTTATCGATAAGCTAATGATTGCGTTAGAAACCGGTAAGCCTTTCATTCAGGTTTTTCAAGAAGTAGAGCAGACCAGCGGGCCAAAATTAAAGCATCTGTTACGCCGCCTGAATGCAAATATGCAATATATGAGAACAGAAGAAGCGTTAGAAATCTTTGCAAAAGAAACGACTGTTCCGGTAATGCTCCAGTTTTCAACAGCGGTAAAGATAGGAATACAGCAAGGTTATGAGAGTGCCGCTGCTTATTTTGATGATATTAAAGTTGAGTTAAGGCAATTACGTCGCGTAGCACTGGAAGAGTTAACAAAAGGGAAACCAGAGCAAGCACAACTCTACACGTTCTTAATGATTATTGTTGCATTAGGATCTGTAATTTTTGTATTAGTCCAAGTATTTGGAAAGCTTCAACAAATATTTTGATAAAGGGAGAAGAGAAGATGAAAACATTAATGGTAAAGGCTGCTCGTAAAATGCATGAGGTACAAACAAAGGCATGTCTGGTATTGACTAATCAACGTGGGGATGCAACCTCGACTTCCCAAGTCGGCTGGATTGTTATTGGTGTCGCGGCTGTTGTTGTTATTTGGGGCTTTATTAGTGGATGGCTACCAGAGCTCCTGAACGGCGTGAAGGCCAAAGTTATGACTATTCTGGGCTAAAATAACGAGGTAGGAGGAAGAGTCTATTTCTGGAGAAGAAATAGACTCTGCACCGAATGAATAAAGCTGGAATTATACTCAAAAATGAACGAGGAGATATAACTGGGACATCCGTTCTAATCATCATGGCTGTAATTATAATTCTTTCATTTGCATTAGTTGATATCTTCGGTTACTTGCGTACGCATGATAAATTAAGTTCGGCTACAGATGATACATTGGATTTAGCGCAGGCCCAAAATGGTTTTGATGCACAATTGAGAAATCAATTTTATGACCTGGCTGAAAAATTCGGATTAGAACGTTCAAAGATTCAGGTACAGGGAACTCCTGGGCCGGTGCAGCGAGGAGAAATCATTGAGATTAGGGCGCATACTACATATACCTGTGTTGCGTTACGTCCTCTTGGGCGTGAACTAGTATGGGATGTAAACGCTAGTAGTTCAGGTTTAGCTCGGCTCCTTATTAGAAATTAGGTGAAGAAAAGAAATGAACTCAGGAATAAAAGTGATATTTGTTATTTATTTTTTGGTGATTGGGTTCATAGTTACGGTTGAGGTTCAAAGTGTATATACCGCAAGAGAAGAAATTAAAAAGGCCCTTATTATAGCAGTAGATAGTGGAATTATACACGGTACAGTATCTGGCGACACTGGGCGCGGGGATGTCAGGCTCGATGAAACTCGTGTAAGACAAGGAGTCGTAAGCGTACTAAGAAAAAATCTGAACTTAGATGAAACTTTAAGTTCAGATGCATTTCGTAAGGGCCGTTTAGAAGTTAAAGTAACTCACAACTCAAACGGGGTACCACGGGTCGAAGCCGTTTATCGAGGCACTTTAAGAATTGGAATCATGCGTTTGGTTGGGATGGATGGGTATGAGATTGAAGTACCTAAGCGAACGCCATATCTCACTGAGTATAAGTAGGTGGAGCTTAACATGTTCAAATGGAATAATAAAACGAGAAACATTGTCATTATACTGGGGGCATTACTGATCTCGGGCATAGGGGCTGTGGGTGTTTCTTCGACAGTCAAAAGTAATACCAACTTAAAAGATGTGATTGTAGCGAAAGACACGATTAAGCCATTTGAAGGGATTCAAGGAAAAGTGGAGTCTCGAAAAATGGTCGAAAGTGAAATACCTTCAGATGCTGTCTTTACATTACAAGAGATTGAAGGTGAAGAATGGTTCTCCGGGGAAATTGGATTCATATCAGGAAAACCAATTCAAAAGTCCTTTATTACAAAAGGTCAGGATTCTGCAGCTGGTCTTGGTGTGATGCTGAAAAAAGGCCAGGTTTTAGTCGGGATTGCTGTAGATCAGGTGCAGTCCGTAGGCGACAACATTAAACCTGGTACACTAGCTGACGCGTATATTTATGTGAAAGATGATGAAGTTGATATGCGAGGGGTGAAGCAACCTGGAAGAGTCATAAGTCCGCAAGATAATCCTAAGCTATCAAAACTTTTGGTTGTTGAAAGGCAAACTCCAGAAGGATTGGAACCGGGGGATAAAGCGGCAACAAATAAAATTCCGTCATTGGCTGTTGTTGCTGCGCCAGATGAGGAGACTGCAAGAATACTTGTCAAGTATCAACAAGAAGGGAAAATTCACTTGCTGCCTACTGGTGTAGATGGTACACATATACCAAAAAAGGGAGCGCTGGATAAAGAACAAACACCAGAACCCAATGAAACTGACGATCAGAAAAAATAATAAACCAAGAGTGAGCTGAAAAATCAGTAAGAGAGGCGACGTGAAGGGCTGCTCACATCGCCTTTATTTTTTTTCTAGCACTTCCGGGTTATCTGTCCGGCCAAGAAGATAATCCGTTGAAACTCCAAAAAAGTCAGCTATAGATATCAGTGTCTTAATAGAAGGTGAAGAGGTTCTGTTTTCAAATTGACTTAGTGCCGCTTTAGTAATTCCGATATTGTCTTTCAAAGAGTCTAGAGAGACGTTATTTATTTTCCGTAACTCTTTTAAACGAGAACTAAAATTAGTTCTCCATTCCATAGCTACACCTCTTGTTAAAATTTTCAAAATGAACTATTATAATAGTTGAAGTTAAGTGTTACTTAACGGAAGTGTGATGTTGATTTATTCCAGCTAAACTGCTCCCTTTACCCTCATATTAACACAGTAGTGGGGGGAGTATGAAAAATCATATCTTGAAGGAGGACTTATCATGAAACTGAAAAAGCTTATTGTAACTGCCTTGGTTTTTGGTTTGACAATTAGTAGTTCAGTAGCTGCAGCTCCACGATACAGCTACGATGTAACGGTCAAAGTTAACAAAGTAGAAATGAAATCAGACGTTAAACCTTTCATCGACACGACAACGAATAGAACGTACGTACCAATTCGTTTCGTCAGCCAGGCCCTGGGCGAAAAGGTTGAATGGAACAACAAGACAAAAACCGTCACCGTGAAGACGGCAGCCGGTTCGAAAATCGAACTGTCACGCGGACAAAGGGTTGCGGTCGTTAATGGTGTGAAGCAAAGCATCGATGCACCGGCCATGGAAGTCAGCAATCGGGTAATGGTACCACTTCGTTTTATTAGCGAACAAATTGGAGCCAAAGTGGATTTGAAAAAGGAGAAGGGATGGAGCTTTGTAGATATTTATTATGCAGATGCTCCGACTCCAGGAACAGAGAAGCCAGATAGCAATAAACCTAAACCTAATGGCCCCTATGTAGGTTTCGAGCTTGATCCTAAATATAAGAGCTTAGCGCCGTACCTCTTCAAGAATAACATGCGTATCGACAAAGGTGAATTAGTATTCACTGTTCCGAAGCTGGAACGTTCCGGAGCTTCATTCTTAGACTGGGGGAAAAACGAAGAGCTGAAGCAAGGGAAAGAGTACCGTTATAAGTTAGGCAATAATGGATATGTCGGCTTTTATTTGGCTCATGAAGATGAAACTTTAGAAGGCTATTTCGTATACTTATCTTCTTCGAATAAGGATCTCAAAGGTCAGTTCGACGATGTTAAAAGTGATGTGATCGTTGTAAACAACTTAAAGAACAAACGGACGGCAAGTCCACTTGCCGAAGTTGTAAAGAAGTTCTAAGGGGAAACTTATTATGAAGAAATCAATCTCTATGCTTCTGGCCCTTATGATATTCTTCTCCAATGCTGTATTTATTTCGAACGGTGCTGAAGCAGCTGGTGAAAATTCAATGGCTTATAGATACACTGGTTGGAAATATGGCCATAAAGGAAACATGTTAAACGGATATATACCAGCACTTCAGGAACGTACAACTCGTCCTTGGGAACTGGCTCAGTGGAAAGCCGTCTATCATTATTCAGATGGAAGCAAAAGAATCCAAGATAACTATGATGTAATGAACATCAAACGAAAGTTTCAGGACGATGATTATGACAAGGAGAATGGGTTTGGCCTTGTTAGCAAGTCCAGTGATGCGCTAAGCGAACTACTAGAAAGTGCTTACGCACCGGTTAAAGGAAAATTGTCAGCGAAGCAATGGAATTACTTTAAAGATAAGTTCTCTTCTGCAGCAACCGATCCTACTTTTAACAGTGATAATGAATTCTATTATACCGTTGATAATCAAGAATTCTTGAGAACTTCTGGGATAATAACTAGAATGGGAGCGAAGTTTGATCGCGCTGAAAAAGTTAGTGAAAGTGAGCGAAGAGCTCATTTTGAAATAACAGCTTGGCCTGAGCTTACAGTCAAAAATGTGGGGTCTAAAATTGTAGTAGACTATACGGCTAATGGATACTCTCCACGTAGAATAAACGTTGTAGCCGTACCTCGTGGTGGATGGCTGGATGGAAAAACAGCAAAGATAACGGCTGTTCGTACGGAAGAATACGGCCCTCATAAACCAGAGAAGCCTATAGAAATTGAATCTAATCAGCTCGCGTACCTCTTGGGAGTTGATAAGGAAGCGAAAGTAGATTTCATCATTGATGATGGGTATGGAAGGACTAAAATTGTTCCCGGTCAATTAAAAGGATTCCAATGGAGCAAGATTGATTTCATGGCTTCAGAGATTTTGGCCGATGGACAAAATCAGTTCACATTGAAATTCAAATACTGGGGAGACGATATTTCGTCTGATGACCTGAAGAAATTGGTTACGGATAAGGGGATACCGATGAAGGCCGTTATCAATGTAACGGGCGCCATCAAATTGGATGTAACCAATGATAAGCTGCGGTGGGACATTTTAAAGGAACATCCTAAAGGTATCAAGAACGGGGATGTATTTAACTATCCTTTGGGAAAAGTCGATCTGTCTAAGGTTAAAAGCGGTAAAGTATCCATCAAGGTTACAGGAACGGTAGATGATCCAGAATCACCTCTCTATGTTCAGGAAGTACCTGAAGGATCGGAAAAGAACAATTCGACTACTAAAACCTTTAACCTAACATTAGGAGACGAGGATTTAGCTGCCTACTCCATTACTGCTAACCCAAATCCTGTTACAAAAGGGAAGAGCGCCACGATTACTGGAAAGGTAATTAACAAGGGAAAGACCAGTCAGAAAAACGTATTGATTCGTTTCTATCTTGATGACAAGCAAATTCACGAGGTTCGTAAAAATATGCCTGTAAACGAACTTGTCACAACTACATTTGATTGGCGGGCAGACCGTGTTGGTGAAGCTAATCTAAAAATTGTAGTTGATCCACTGGAAGAGAAGGAAGACCGGGATCGTAGTAATAACATGAAGTACGTAGGGATGATATGTAAGGATCCTGCAGGTGGAAATAACGGGGGAAGTGGTTCATGTTCGAAGAAGCCTTCCGGAACATGGGATGTTAATTATATGGTCATTACAGGCTACAGAGAGAAAACGAGAACAGTCACTTACACCGATGCAAAGACCGGGAAGAGCAGAACTGAAACGGAAACCTATACAGATTACAATGATCCGATTTGGAGCCAGAAGAAAGTCTCATACTCCGAAAAAGTGACATCTAAAGTGTCGGCCAACACGAAGCAAGGGATTGCAACCGATAAAAATAACCCTAAAGCTAGTGACCGTGAAAGCAGAGGATCGTGGGATATCATCCCGTACGCAAAGAAAAAGGGCATGGATCCGAACCTGATTACGCGTGCCGGCTATGGATTTGAATTGAGAGCCGATATTAGTTATCAGACAGATTGGGAAACAAAAGTTCCTAATACGGCCACACCGTTCGGCGGCAAGTATAGTGGCCCAACACAAGTTTACGCCCTGGTATACAATACGAAGGGTAATCTTATGAAGCGTATCGAGATGGAGAAAACGGGATCAACAACGTGGGAGCTACCACGGGAGAGCTACACATTTAGTACAGGAGAAAAGATAGTAGAACGTAAGGTTTACACCGATGAGAATTGGCCAGATGGGGCTTTTACTGTACGAATTATGGCTGACCTGCCTAATTCACGTACTGGTCTATCCGTATGTGAGCCAATAACATTATATATTTACGGTTCAATGTATGACGATTTACAAAACGTCTTACAACGAAAATAAAGGGGCTCTCATGATTTTTTATTGGGTGATACTAATAATGTCGGTCGCTACCTACTACGATTTGCGATTTCGCATAATTCCAAATCGTCTTCTTCTAATAGGTACTATCGGGACAATCGTAATCTGGTTGTTTTGGGGGAATCTGCAATGGTGGGAGTGCTTGTTTAGCGCATTAGTCATTGGAGGAGTCCCATTTCTTGTATCATATTTTTCAGACGGGGGGATTGGAGGCGGAGATATTAAGCTGATGGCATGGTTAGGGCTATCGACAGGCTTTATCTTTGCTGCTTCAGTCCTCCTGACTGGAGTTATCTTGGGATTTATATATGGGAGAGTTCATCGTAAGATTTTCAAAGAGAAATCATTTCCTCTGGGGCATTGCTTTTTAATAGCCGCGCTAATTACCATCATAAACTAAGGAGTGGGTCTGAGAATGATAGGGAAATTTTTTCGGCGTTCTGGAACGAACCAGGCTCTTTCTAAAAATGATGAAAAACCACGGGTTGGCTTATTGTCTAATCACGATGCATTAAATCAATGGCTTATTGAAAACCTTGAAGATTCAGAAGTTATTGTGTTGAACACAAACAATTATCGAGAGGAGCTGCCTGTACAGGTGCTCCTTTGTTTTGATTTTGACGATCCTCACTATGCTGAAAAAATGGTGCCGATCGCTCAGAACGCCTTGGAACGACGCACACATGTGATCTGGGCCGTCGATGGGCCTGCAGAATGGAGAAATAGAGTAGAAACGGATTTGGCACGGTTGGGAGCATTCATTGCCCCTTACGAAGAAGAAATAGATGCTGCCCTTATATTAGGGTACATCCAAAACGGATTGCAGATAGCTTCGGTTTCGTTAGAAGAACCAACCCATTTTGATACACCTGAGCCAACTTATATTACAGAAACAAATAAAGTAGTAGCGGAAGAAAATCATGATTGCAATCATCAAGAACCCAAGCTGAAGGCGATACAAAATTCCCTTTCATCGACGGTCACGATACCGCGTTTGATTGCTGTATGTGGTTTTGCTTCAAGCGGTGTGTCTACAATCAGTTTTGGTATTTCAAGCTTTCTCCAAAAGCCAGTGACTCTTATAGAGGGGGGCAATACTGAAGGGAGCTTGGCCCGTTGGCATAGTCGGGCAACCTGGGCGGATACTCACGGAGAAACTCAAACTCTTCAAGGATATTTAGAGCAAAAAGGTGGTTGCTCATTACCTCAATATCCCTATATTGACTTTGCACTTGGGGGAAGCGGTAATATCACGTTGGCTGATGTACAGAGTCTCCAAAATTGTGCTTTGCAAAACTGGATTGTGGTTGATTGCGGTACTGACTTTTCGCATCCTCTTTTTCAGGCTGCAGGATTAAAAGTTTTTGTCACGACTCCGGATCCACAGCATTTGTTTGTACCGAGACCGGCTCTATCAGAAATTGATGTTTTTATCTTAAATCGTTATCCAGAACAATTACCAATTAGCACTGAAGAAATCGGAAGGATATATAACCGAGATTTTGATTTAATAGTTCGGGATCAACCGCGCAATATCTATTTCTCGCTTTGGGCAAAGGAATCTTGGATCAAACATTTAACTTATGCTGAAGCACAACGGTGGGCAGATTTGTTTGGAATCGGGTGATTTTAGATGACAGTTATAATAATCGACGCAGAAAGTGAGCGGAGAGCTAGAAATGAACGGAGACTGAGCTTATATACTACTGTGAAATGCTTTTCCCATATTGCACAAGCTTACGGAGCTGGAGCCCTGGAAGACAAAGGTTTGACGGGGATTGTGGTAGCCTTTGATAATGACGTAACAGATTCAAGCCTAGCTCTTCTAGCAACCGTAAAGCAGCCGGTATTTGCTGTAGGTGAAATGAGCACCTACATTATAGAACAGATAAGGTCTTGTGAACTACACGTCTCACAGTATTTTTTATACGAAGTTCTTCCGGAAGAAATGGATTTAGAAATTCAGGAAAAGCAGCCCCATGACTTCATCTATGTGCATTCGGATTTTTCAATATATATGGCCCGAAATCGAAAAATGATATACGAGCTGCCGGCAGTTTTCCAGCAGAACGCCACTGGGTACCAAACGTTTAATATCAATCGTTCCGGAAAAAGTGGCAGCTATGCAATTCCATTTCACTATTCTGAAACGAAAGACTTAGTCCGGCCTTCTTCCTTGGCGGATCCTCAATGGTTTGTATTGCTTGCGGCCCATATCTGGCAACAACGAATAGAGAGTACATCATTAGGTGCATGGTTCGCGCTAGATTTTTGGGAATGGAATGAACGTGACCGAATACGTGGCCAATTATTTGAGGGTATGACGCTTGGACGATTTGGCCAACAAAATGTTGAGTTCAAATTAAATCAGATACGCATGATCCCTATGATATCGGCAGCTGTACTTGATACGATCATTTTAGATGATTTTCATAGCAATTCTGACTTTCTGAGGTATCCGTCAGAGCAGCTGCTGTTGGTATATTACATAGGATTTCAAAAAAGTGAGTGGTTGTTGTGTACACCATACCCATACCGAGGGCTAGCACACGGATTATGCCCAGTCACTATGCAATTAGTGTTGAAGAGATATGGTTATTTTCAATCAAAAGAGACAAGTATCTATTTACATGAGGAAGAATTAAGAACTGGTTCCATATCTAATTCGGAGGAGCGTAAGTTGGCGATGGAAGAGGCTGTTAACCATCTTCAACTTCATATAAAGCGTATATGTAGTAAACTTCGGCTTACACCCAAAATAGTATTTACCGGCGACGCTGCGGACGAATTTGCTTTGTTTATGCCGGATACATTTAACATCCAGGTCGTTGATTCTCCGGAGTATTCGGTGATAAGAGGCTTAACGAAGAGGCATGAATTAGACGAGGAGGGAATTCCATGGGAAGGTATATGAGCATGATTGAGTTGAATACAGATGAAGATCATGTAATCCTGGATGCCATTAATGGTGAGGATGAATCAGAATGGTTTAAAAAAGCCGGGCTTTATTACATTCAATCTGGATCGGGAAGACGTCCCTCTGAAGATATTCATTGTTCTACCAAACAGGTAGTATCATTTTTGGAACTTCGATGTCCCCAGCTTTCAAATTTATCATGCTCTGACGAAGAAAAAATCAGATACATCATTCAAGCGATTACTAAAAATGAACAATCAAATAAAAATGAGATTCGTGCAAGCTTAATAGCATTGGATACTCTGCCACAAGAGGGGTGCTTATGGTGAGTATGTACTTGGGTGCAATTGTACTTGGAGTTGCCGGTTTGACTACGTATTCAGTGTTACACCAGCAAAAAGTAAATCGTGAATATCGCATTTCATACCGCTATTTACGAATTATCCCGCACGAGAATATACGGGGCGATAAAGATTCTATCATGAAGCTAATCCATATCTTTAACGAGCTTCGACGAACGAACGGGGAGCGAAGAAGGCAAGGTAGAGAGTGGTTTCGATATTGGATCCATAAAAGTGAACAGGGTAAGTTGGAATTCTACTTAGGCTATCCTGAAGATCGAAAAACGGGTGTTCATCGTGCATTAATGAATACTTATCCGGATATTGAAATTAAGGAATTGCAGTCCGACGAAATTCCTTTATGTTGGTCACAGGATTTCGGTGGAGTTTATGGAGGTCAGTTTGTTCTGCAGAGGCAAGGAGAAGAATCTGGATATGCGCTGCAGCAATATGGAGAGAAGACAGACCTTGAAGACATTCTGAGTTGCTTAGAAGCTGGTGCAGCTGATAGTGAAGCATTTCTGGAGGTGTTATTTTCTCCAGAGTCGCACCACGAGCTCCGAAAAGTCGTGAAGAAAAGTCTTAAACGTAATGATAGACCAGTCATAAATAACGAAATATCCTTAACTGATGCGAAGGCATGGAAAGCTGCTTTCATGGGTCAAAAATATACTCCCAAACAGGCTACTAAAGGGATCTCAAAGATAGAAGTCGATGCTGATGAGAAAGGACGAATAAAGACCCTTCAATCGCGTTATACAGGCCGTGAGTCTGTATTTAGTGTTATTGTTAGGGTTATGGTAAAGGCACCGTATGCCAATTCTATTGCCCAAACAGCTGCTGCGGTTGTTCGCCAGGCATATGCATTAGACAATGGACTTCATCTTCAGCCAGATAAGAAAATTGAAAGACAGATGTTTACCTTTGCTCCAATACCCAAGTCAAAAGGTATCATCATGACGGGGGAGGAAGTAGCCCACTTGTTCCGACTACCGCAGGGAGGGCATAGAATTTATCAATTTATCCCGCATCTAAAAAAGGGACAACGCTTACTTCAGAAAGAAGAACTCTCGCAAGGGATCTCGATTGGAACAATGGAACACCCCCTAGAAAAAAATCGAGAGGTAAAGATACCCCCGGAGCAGTTTACGCGGCACTTTGTGCTGACGGGTAAATCTGGAGGCGGAAAATCCTCTATGTTGCTTGAAATCTTGGATTCAGTATTACAAGATTTTATAATCAATCCAGATAAATCGATAGGGGTTACACTATTTGACCCCGCTCAAGAAACAATTGCTACGATTTTAAATCGATTACGGTTTTATGATGAAGAGATGGGTAAGAAAGTGGATTGGAGTAAGGTTCACTACTTTAATTTTAGCAATCCAAATTTTGTGCTGCCATTAAACTTGATGTACAAGCGTAATGAACATTCGATATATGAAATGACAGAAGAAGTCGTGGACTTACTTACAAACGATTTTAGTGTTGCACCACAGATGGAACGTATTTTACGGAACGCTCTTATTACCTTGCTCTCAGACAATACACAACAAAATACCGTATTAGGAATCATCCCATTGCTAACGAATACAAAGATTCTAGGGAGAATTTTACCGATGATAAAGGATCATCTGATTCGAGATTTTTGGATGAGTCAATTCGAGGTTCTTTCCAAGAATCTTGGGCAGGCTATAAGCCCGTTGCTTAACCGCCTAGATCCTTTTACAACCAATGTGAATATGAGAAGGATGTTCGGGTATCCAGGACTGGGGTTAGACATTCGTCGTTGGATGGACGAAGGCCATATATGCCTCTTTGATCTCAAAGGCATATCCGAACAAGCCTTGAAACTAACAGTAGGATTTACAAAAAACGAGTATCATAGAATTGCCCAGACTCGCGGTACTGGATCTAAGCCTCACCTTATTATTGAAGATGAGGCCCATCGCACACAGTTTCCAGTCACGGAGAAAATCATTGCAGAGGATCGGAAATTTGGTCTTTCACAGGGAATATCCACCCAAAATCTTGAACAACTTAATCCGAATCTTATCAAGGCTATGGACATCATTGGGAATATCTTCACTGCGAAACTAGGGCCAACTGCAGCCGGTATGATGTCAGGCATGGTGAATGGCCATTTTGATAAGAAGTTTCTTCAGGAGCTCCCTGAGCGGCAGATTGCGGTGTATACCTCATCTGAAGTCGATGGTCAAAAATATACAACCACAACTACAGTTACTGCTCGCCCGCCATTTGTATATCGTCCTGGTCACGGAGGGAAATGGGCCGATTATAAGGATGATAAGCAGATGAAGGAAGCTTTTGATTTTGGTCTTCAGAAGGGTGAAGAGTTGATGGCCAGAGATGGAGTACCAGTTGAAAAAGTGGATCAAGTCATTCAATCTTATATTAAGACAGGAATTATGCCAGAATGGAGAGAAGAGAAAGCTGGCAGCCATTCCGTTAACAATACAAAGTCAGAGAAATCTACTAATGCTCCAATTAAACTGCGACGTGCTTCAGCATCTAATTCAGAAGATTTGCCGGCTCCAGCTCAAAGCCGTAGCCGATGGGAATAGGGGAAGTAATTATGATATTTCAGTGGGTGGATCACCCGACATTAAAGCAAACCGAGCAATTGTTGAATCTGATATATGATTTAGGAATGGTACAAATTCGTCATCTTCAAGCGGTTACAGGATGGAGCTATCAGAAAACCAAAAAGCAGATATACTTATTTCGAAAGGACTTAAAAAAAAGGGGAGAAGATGAAACAAAGTGGCTTCGCACTGTGCATCAAAAAAAGTGGAATGACCAAATTGTATACTATCTTGGGCCACGGGCAATGTATCATGTCAACCAAATGCGTCAACAGCATATGGGTACAACCCGTGGACTGAGTCCGTATCAGCAGAGCCACTATATGGGTATAAACAATATCCTGCTAGAAGCTATTGAGTTCTTTGGTCGAGAAAAGCTTGAATGGTATACAGAGTTCGAATTAGCAGATCTCTTAACTTTACAGTTAGGAAATGTTGAGAGAAGTAAGATTTTGCGTCCAGATGCTAAGATTCGAATTGAGAATGAACATGAATATTTTGTTGAGTATGATAATGCAACTGTCGGCCCTAGAAAATTGGAGCAGAAATTTATGCGTTACATTGACTTTACCTCGAGCACAGGTTATCGGACACCTGTACTATGGGTTACTGTCACGGAGCAAAGAAAGCAGTACCTGGAACGGAATTGGAGAGCAAGTGTAAGTAATTTTGATGGTGATGTTGTTCCTGATTCGCATTTTTTTGTAGCTGGAGAAGAATTAAGCTTATACCAAAAGTTGAGAACGTTCTAAAACGTTCTCTTTTTTTGCTCTGCAGGCGACGGTAGCCTCTGTCTCACACATTAGGATTGGGCTATCCGGGAGCGAACCTGCAGCGTGGCCAAAGGAGTCAGCCGGCAGGCAGCTTGGCCTGCGCCGGCAATGAACGGTAGGGGATAGTAGAAGAACGGCGCCCGGCGAGGAAGGGCCGGGGAAATACGGAACTGTCGATTTTGGGGAAGCGAACGGGTTCGCTGTGACTCCTGGTATTGTAGGAACGAAGAGCAGCTGGTCTTCAGCGGTGCTCGATGCCGGTGAGCCGGCGGCAGCCAATCCGGAAAAGTGCGAGCCTAAGTAGGGCAGCCAAGCATGCTGGAAGCATCAATTGCTCCATCGAATCGATGCAAAAGAACTAGGATTGTCTGAGCAGCTGAGCGAGCTGCCACGCTGCACCTGCAGCATCGATCGCTGCATCTAATCGATGCGAAAGAACCAGGATTGCCTGAGCAGCTGAGCGAGCTGCCACGCTGCACCTGCAGCATCGATCGCTGCATCTAATCGATGCGAAAGAACCAGGATTGCCTGAGCAGCTGAGCGAGCTGCCACGCTGCACCTGCAGCATCGATCGCTGCATCTAATCAATGCGAAAGAACCAGGATTGTCTGAGCAGCTGAGCGAGAGCTGCCACGCTGTACCTGTAGCATCGATCGCTGCATCTAATCGATGCGAAAGAACCAGGATTGCCTGAGCAGCTGAGCGAGAGCTGCCACGCTGTACCTGCAGCATCGATCGCTGCATCTAATCGATGCGAAAGAACCAGGATTGCCTGAGCAGCTGAGCGAGCTGCCACGCTGTACCTACAGCATCGATCGCTGCATCTAATCGATGCGAAAGAACCAGAGTTGTCTGATCAGCTGACGAACTGCCACGCTGTGCCGGCAATGAGCAGCAAGAATTGAAGAACGGCGCCCGACGAGGAAGGGCCGGAAATACGAACCTGTCGATTTTCGGGAAGCGAATGGGTTCGCTGTGACTCCTGGAATTGTAGGGACGAATAGCAGCTAGCCTTCAGCTGCGCTCGATGCCGGACAGCAGGCGTGCTAAGTGGGGAAAAGGGATTATTTATAGTGCCCCCCAATTTTTAATGATCTATCTTTACTCTGACCTGCCGAAGTAAAAGAACTGGCCCTAACAATCGCTGTTTCCCCGAATTTATCCCTTATAAGATCCATCACTTGATCGACCTTCCTTTTTTTTTCTTGATCATCGAATAAAGTAAGCTGATAAAAAGAATCAGATTCAAGGCACGATAGACCTATGCCGATTCTACGAATCGGTTGACCATTCCAATAACGGTGGAACAGCTTTTTGGCTTCTAAATAGATGTCTGTGGTTATATTTGAAGACTCAGGAAGCTTAGTTTGCCGATTGAAGCCTGTAGGATGGTTCCAGTCGGCTCCTGTACAACTTACTGTGAGCACAGAAGCACGGACATTTTTTTGCCGGCATCTTCTGCAGACTTGATTCACGAGATCGAGTATCACAACTTCGATCTCCCACGCGGCTGCGTAATCTCGGGGAAGAGTCATACCGTTACTAATTACTTTTTGATTGTTGTGAGTCTCGGGAGTGACTGGAGAGGAGTCAATTCCATTGGCTACTTGCCATATGACCTGCCCATTTACTCCCCATCGTTTAATGAGCCGGGATAATGGTGTATTGGCGAGATCCCCAATAGTTCGGATCCCCATTCGATTGAGATGTTGCTTCATTTGTGTTCCAATAGACCACATATGCTCAACTGGATGGGGCCAAATATGTTTTATTAATTCCTCTTTTTTTAATGTAAAAATGCCAGATTTATTTTTTTTTGAAATGATATCGCAACAAACTTTTGCAAGGATTTTGTTTTGAGCGATACCAGCTCGTGCCCACACGCCCGTTTGAAGAAGTATTTGATGTTGAATGTCTCTTGCTAGCTCTTCAGCTGTCATATTAAACAAATGTAGGCTATGGGTCACGTCGATAAATAATTCATCAATACTGTACGGTTCAACCAAGTCTGTATATGATTCGAGAATTTCGGTGATCTGTAAAGAAACATCAATATAGAGCTGCATCCGAGGGGAGGCCACTATTACATCTGGACACTTTTGCAAAGCTTCCCATAACCGATCCGCTGTAGAGATGCCGAAGCTTTTTGCTATTGGGCATGCTGCCAATACGATGCCAGAACGACGAGCAGGATCTCCTGCTACAATAAGTGGTTTCTCCTTATATTCTGGCCGCTGGGCCTTTTCTACGCTGGCATAAAAACTCTGCATGTCAATGAGCATGATTATACGTTCTCGTTGTTTCATCAGATCACCTCGCAAAAATAGGAACAAACGTTCCTGTATATTATAAGGGAACGTTTGTTTTCTATACAATGGAAAACTTTGTGTAAACATGGTGGGATCTGTTGTCTTTTTAAATCACGTCACGGAATGTTCCTTCTGTGACGTGAATGTGCTATAATGGATTTATGGAAAAATATTGATTTGTTGATAGTATTGGCGTTATGCGTGATTGGAGGAAATAGGAAGTGGAACAAAACACGTCACAGAAGGTGGTTAAGCTGCCGAACGTGGCAGATGACTCGCTAATTTTTTGGAAGGAGCGATTTATGCAGGAAGAGATCATTGGCGTAAGGGATCGTGATATTGAAAAAAAGATTGAGCTACAGCTGCAGCGATTTCTTGATTTCTATCGGGAGAGATATGGCCATGATCGAGTCTCTGCAATAACAAAGCGCGATGTCGAAGCCTGGATAGATTATTTATATCCAGATGATCCGGATGCCCCCCATCCATTTGATGCATCGACGGCAAATAACCATAAGGCGCATTTGTCTAAGTTTATAGGTTGGGTAAAGGGGAAGGCCCCTCATTTGTTGCCTGAAGATCCGACTAAGGGAGTCAAAGACCTGAAGTTGCCGGCTCCAGAAGCCAGGGCGCTAAATGATGATCAGATTATTTCGTTACTCAATATTTGTGATCGATTGGAACGGTTTCACCAGCTGAAGGGTCGAAGATGGAAAGGTAAGCAGGCACCATTGAAAAAGAACGCAAGGCCGAAGCGAGATCGGGCCATTGTGTTTATGTTATTAGATACCGGTATAAGAAGGGAGATGATCGTTAATATAAATTTGGATCAATTAGAACCAAATGAACCGGCCCAGCTTCGAAAGGCAAGAAAGGCTAGATTATTAAATGTTCAGGGTAAAGGAAGGACACTTGTTAATAAGAGTCTAAGTTCAGACCTTCGAAAAGCGTTGGCCGATTACATTGAATTTGAACGTAGCAGTGACACAGATGAGAGCAGTAAAGCACTCTTTCTAACCGCATTATCTATACCTGAGCGAAAACCTGGCGGTAGGATGCATGTGCGAAGTATAAATCGTATTCTCCAAAAAATTGGGGAATGGCACGATGCAGAGCAAAATGATCCGGAACGTAAGATTTCTCCACTGCATCCACATAGCTTACGTCACACATATGCATTTGATCTATCTAGGCGTACACAGGGGAATCAATTTTCTTTGCAGGAAGAACTCGGGCATCGTAACGAGCGGTATATTTCTACTTATACAAGGAAACCTGAAAAAAGTAGATACGGTGGGTTACTGGACAATCACGATGATGTGTAACTCAATTTACCGATAAAAAATAGCCCTATGGTAGGGTCATTTCCTATTCATATTGGGTCATATACGACGTGGTAGTGGTTTTTCTATATTTCTCTAAAGCTTCTGGAAAACATCTTCATGTGGGAGGAATTGAGTTACAGGAACTTATTAAATAATGAATAACCAGGGGTCAAAATTATGCGAAATTCTCCTCGATTAATGAAAATCATCGTGATGATGCAAGTGATAATACTGGTTTTCATTAGAGTAAATTATGGGTACACTAATGCACTTTGGGCACTCGTTCCCACAATTGCGATCGGCCTAATTGTCTCTGTATTAATTGGTCGCTTTCAAAAAGATACAAATTGAATAATTCCGTTCTAAACGGAGAAGGAGCAATAGTATGACGAAGAACAGCATTACAGGCGAATGGTATGCTTCCAAAGAGAATGTAAAAGGAGTTCTGAGTGGAAAGTCAGGGAGGACTGGTTGGACGATCAACTTTGAGGAGCTTTCCAGAATTACAAACGGACATCCAGAGTTCTTGGAGAAAGTAAAGGCCTTTACAGAAATGGATCTTGGCGGTGTTTATAAAGCAGCTGTATATCGTTCGTTCTCAGATGACCATCATGGGAACAAATCGGAACATATAGCGATTGTCTTTGATGTTGTAGACACTTATATAAAAATTTTATCTTGCCGTGTCGATCATGAGCAGCAACCTCATGTATTTGAAACTAGCTTCAACAAGTCCTATGTGTGGTCAATGGCGACGATGCTTTAGGCTACAAAATGAATAGGGGGAGTGTATTACATGCGAGAAACTGTATGGACAGGAGATTTAACCCTTAATGAAGTTGTTATTCTCCAGATGTCTCTCGATGAATCTATCGAAAGTTTTCAAAGAACAATAAAAGAAATTTCCGAATCGCAAGCCATGAATTTAACAAATGAGAAAAAGAAAGAGCTTATTGCTCGTTATGAAGATAGAGTGGCTGCTTACTCGATGTTAAAGGAACGATTTGATCAGGTATCGTATTAAATAACGGAGTTGTTAAGAAGGACTTCCGGCCAACACAAATTATCAAGACGTCTGCAGAGACATATATGAAAATCATCAACCAATGCAAGCATTCCTAAAGGGGAAGGTGAATATGGGGATCGAAGTAGATCAAATTCAGCTGCTTTAAATAAAGTGATAATAGGATAAGGAGGAAGTGGTGGTACCAATCCCTGGACACCGTACATAATTTTAAAAAAGGATTTGATGGCGTGTTAAAAGAGTATTTATCAAATCATAAAGTAGTGGCTCTCCATGTGGCCAGCTTGATTATTACAATAGCTTTACTAAATCATGAAACAACAAAAGAGAATTTGAGCGTTCTCGAATTCTTTATTAAATATCCTTTTAAATTAATTTTGATTTTTCTACTGGTAGTCGTTCCCTTTGGTCTACTTACTGGAGTTGTTTTCTACATCTCGTCAGGAAGAAAGCGAAATTAAGCATACTGCATTTAAGTACAAATTTTAATGGATACTCAGAGTTCATAGTAATATTAATGAAGATTATTCCCTACCAGAGGAGTTATTTTACATCGTACAGTTTAGGGTTAGAAAACAGAAGCAATAAGAGTCGCAAAGAAATCCCTGCGGCTCTTATTGCTTCTGTTGCATCTTCGGCTGCCGTGGAATAGAAGGAAAAGTGTGCTCGAGGGGCAGGATTTGAAAGCGATCGGGAATGAACAGCTGCAGGGGAATGCACAGAAAATGAATCCAGGAGCAGCCGGCTATGATCCGGATAGAAACTAGAAAGTCTGGTGTTCGAAGTAGAGAGTGTATAAGGAGCCCTGTATAGGTAGAATTTTTTCGAAAGGGGTGTTAGGAACGAACTGCGTGCGTGTGAAAGGGAAATCGTGCTCGATGGCGAGGAATTGAAGGCGTTTAGAGCGATCGGGAATGTCCAGCTGCAGAGGAATGCACGATAAGTGAAATATCCGAAGGTATAAAGAGTTGAAATATGGCGACTTATAGGGTCGAGTATGATCTAAAATAGTAGAGCGGACGAAAATAATATCTTTTCATCTACTCATACATCTGATATGCTAGAAGCAAATAAAAAATAGTCCGTTTCGAGCAGTAATGGAGTTGGCGCTCCCTGCTGCTTCCCGATGAGCCTCGGTGAAACAGGATACTACACGAAAGAACTATTTCTTCTTGGTTTAGATTTAATATCTAAGCCCATTTTAGCAATAGGTATCTGTTTGTGCAACACCCTATTATCTAAAATGATATGGAAGATTTAATATAAATTACGTGGAGCCCTAGTTTCGTTTTCCGAGACTGGGGCTTTTATATTGCTAATACGCTATATATTAGTAGTAAAGCCCTAGTTTTCGCCATCTGAAGCTAGGGCTTTTTGTTTATAATTTCTAGTTTTACATTTGGATTTATCGTAAATATACATTTGGATTTTTTTTGTTTTACATTTGGAATATCAGTGATATTACATTTGAAAAGTGCCGACTCACCATTTGTATTTACCATGAAAATACATTTGGATTAAGTTTGCAATATCCTTGATACATAAGGGTTTAGTGGCACTTAACGTGTGTTTGAATTATTGGTTGTACCATCATGAATTGAGTTTTTTACATTTGGAGTTTTGGGTTTTTTACATTTGGTTTCTTTTGGGTTTTTAACTGGAAAAAAAGTAAAATCCAAATGTTATTTTGAGAGTGTTTTACGTGAGGCTAACCCCCACGTAATTACATAAATAACCGAATAAGAAACGGCGTTCCTTACCATTTTTTTGGAAAATGAATGTAGGGGGCTTACTTTCTTATTGCCTTTTTTAGACTTGTAGAAGGGAGGAAGAAGTGATGAAAACATTACGAGATACATGGTTTAACGGCTTATTTTGTTATCATGAGTTCCGTTCATCAGTGCAAATAAACTCGTATTTTGAACGTCTGGGCTTTAACGGCCTTGGGTACGTTCGAAATAACCCTTTTGCTACCTCGTTTATGTCTATTGCTTCATACTCCTCTCCTGCAGGAAGTTACGATGAACGTACTTCAAAATTGGCCGAGGGAGAACGTGTACGGATCCCATGGATGATTGAATTTGAAAAAAACCATGATACCCGACTAATTGAGGCGTTTGAGGTACACGAATACCTATGTGGGTTTGGTATTGATCCCAAGGATATAATCATTTGGGTCACCCCTGCCGGTTCTATATACATGGCGGTAAATCCGAACATCTATTCTTGTGTTGGCGCTGCAGACCAACTGTGTCGCAGGAACCAAAATATCACAAGGCATTTGGTTAAAAAACTTGATCTCAAAAGCATTGATATGGCCCATTATAGCCCTCAGCGTGTCATACGTACGTTCAACTCTAGGCACTCGAGTGGATACGTGGTGCCTATTACATATAATCAGCTTGGCCATGTTTTACATAATGTAAAAGGACTGACTAGAAAACCGGTGGATCTACAGAGATTTTGGATGCCGTGTATAGAAGCCCCAGAGTGGACTTCTTTCGTATGGGCGTGCGACAGTGAGTCTATTGTGGCAGATAAGGAGAAAGAGGAATTCAAGCTGGCCAGAAGAAGCTGTGTTGATTATTTCATGGCTAATCCGGAAAAGATCCACGTTGGGATCCGGAATCAAGTGTTAGTTTCAATGGGGATTGCAGCTCAGGCTTCTTCAGATTATTCCAGTGAAGATGTGGCTTCTGCAGCAAGTCGATTCCAGGGAAGAATGAATAGAAAAGAAATTGAACGCCCATTGCGTTCAATTGAGCGTCGGGAAACGTTATTTTCATGTCAAAAAGTGTGTTCATACCTGGCACAAAGTGATATCGATGTAGAGTCACTCTGTTCAGCATGCCCTTTTAAACGGCAGATGGAGGACATTGCAGAAGCAAAAGAAAAAGTAACCGATTTCATGGTGTATGCAGATCATATAGGCATCTTGTTCGAGCAGAAGTGGCCATTACAGGATATTATGACATACTTCGAAATGTCTCTTGCAGGCGTATTTAGGGGGAAACAAAGTCTGCAGACGCTACCACGTAGCACTAAACAAAAATATACGCGAATCTTGAGCTTATTAGGGCTCAGTACGAATGAGGATGGCTATATCATATTTGACCGTAAAAGAGGCTATAAAGTACCCCTGGTTTTCCTTCATGTCGCAAAGCGAATGGGGGGAGTACGTCTGCGTCAATTTTTAAAGCTACTCTCAAAATCATACAGAACTGCTAAATCAGGTTATTTGACTAGAATGGGTAAAGAAGGCATCCAGAAAACCTTGAAGCTAGGGGAACGTGCGTATTATTACGTTCTTGCTCATTTTAGAGAGCTTGGAATGATTACAAGATTCTCGTGTACATGGAAACTGACGTTTGGAGTCGCCAAAATTACAAAATTTGAAAAACGAAAAAAATTGCAGTCGAAATTAACACAACGCGCCCCTAAAAAAATGACGATAGATGCTGTTGCTTCAGGATTTTTGGAGGTCGCAGCTTCTTTTTGGGCCCCGCCGATATCAATATCTAATTTGGGAGGCTCTAGGGGGGGTGGTGACCCTGGGTGATGACTTAGATTTGGATACCTCCTTGTTTTACATTTAGGTGGCTATCTACTTATGTATCTCTTTTAGTGTCTACTTATATGGGGCTCTCTGTGGGTCTGCAGGGGAGTGTCTTCCCTAGATGGACATGGCTTATGCGCCTTACTTGCTCGCACTAATACTACTCGTATTAGTACCTCACCAAATGACGAATCGTGGCTGCACTTCGTGCCTCCACCTTACATTTGGATTCGTGCTCGCGTTGCAATGTTTCGGTCGTCTGTCCTTCGTCCAGGACTCCCTACACATTGCTTATTCCGGAGATTGCATCTCCGGAACTATACAAGACTGAAAAATTATCAAAAAACCTTATCGTTTTGACATATGATGTAAATAGTGGGGGCAATTACATTGTTTCTGTGGTCATATACACATATGATATTTTTGTCGAAGGGAGCGATTTATTGTGACTGAGAGGAAGAGAAAGCCGAAGGATTATGGTGACTCGACGTCAATTACTATTTCCAGAAGCTATGAAGATTGGCTGACTGGGGAACGACGTGAAGTAACGGAGCAGCATTTGGAACTGTTAAATATGGCGTTGGAAAGAAAGGCATTATTCCATTTGGTGATGAGTGGATTAGACCGGGTGATGGATGGTTTGCCACCAACTCCATTGTTACGGAAGGATTTAGAGAGACAACTGAATATGGGGATCAACTTTATGAAATCACAGCTGTCGAATTATATAACTGAGCAAATGAAAAAGGAGGCAGGGAGGGGTGAGTAAGTGAAAGCCCTCAAAATCTCTATATCGATCCTTGGTTTGAAACTACTTTTTATTTTTCTTATTTTTATGGCATTGTTCCAGGCTATTGCTGGTATGGCTGGTTCCATTAAGGGTGCTTATGAGGATGCTACTGAGTATATTGGGGATTTACTGACTTGGGGTGGTGAGTCTTCAATACCTTTTGCAACGATAGCGAATAATTGGATGACGGCAGTTAGATGGAAAGATGGTTCTGGACACCTGCAGACAGGATTGAATTCTGAGATGAAAGAATTGCTTAATGAACTTCATGTGGGATTACCTTCTTCTGTTTTATTTGCAATATATGAGATGTCTGACATTGTAAAAACGGAAGAGGATATTCTGCAGGTTGCTTCTTTGCTTGAACCTAAGAATGTAGAGATTACGATCATGTCGTATGAAGAAGAGACTATAGCGAATGGAAAAAAAGTAGTAGAGATGAAAACCAAGGCGGTTGTGAGTTCATTGACCACATATATTGGCCGAGTTTCACTTTATTATGATACTAAGGGGCGCTTTGATCGGAAGGAAATTAGCGAAGATCATAAATTACTTGATCAGGCACTGAAAGCATCCGGTTTAAGTGTTAGCGAGGATGAAAAGGAGTTTTTATTTGCTTTTGGTAAAATTGATAACCCTTCATACGTCCCTGGTACTCCGAATAATTCAGGAAGTCATGATGTAATAGTGGTTGATGATGGGGCTTTATTACAATGGCCGTTACCGGATCATTATTATCTGAGTTCGTATTTTGGCTCACGTACAGATCCTATTACAGGAAAGAAAGAAGCTTTTCATAAAGGAATAGATATACCGGCTCCAATGGGTACGAAGGCAGTCGCCGCAGAATCCGGTACTGTTGTGGAGGCGAAATATGGTTGGAATGGTGGCCGAGGAAATTATATCAAAATCAAAACGGAACACTATGATTTGATTTATATGCATGTGATGGCGAATGGGATTCTAGTAAAGGAAGACAGTAAAGTTACGCGAGGAGAAGCTGTCGTCCAGGTAGGTAGCACGGGAAGAAGCACAGGTAATCATTTGCATTTTCAAGTAGAAAAAGAGGGGAAATTGATTGACCCACTTCAGTTATTGAAAAAAAAGTGAAAGGAGTAAGGGATTGAGAAAAGCAACGTCAATTTTTTTGTATGTGCTAATTGGACTTGCTGCTATTGGCGGACTTAATGTCGTATTCGGATGGTTTAACTCGCAGCCAATAGCCCCCGATTGGACGAAAGCTCAGGTAGCTGCAGAACAGTTCACAAGATTGTATTTGACTGCAGACGATCAATTGGAGCAGCGTGAGGCAGAAATTATGCGGCTAGCTCCAGGAGTAACAAAACTGATGGCTTCTACTAAGGAGTCTAAACAGACAGTATCTTCTGTCCGAGCGAGACAGCCATATTGGGATGTCTCAGATCAAATGGTCATTGAGGTGGACGCGTGGGCTCTTGCTCAGAAAAAGGGGCTTGATCCTCAGACGAAAAAACAAGTTACTGAGTGGATTCCACGAAAGTTTTTGGTTTCAGTTCGGATGGCCGTGAATGAAGAAGATCCTTATAAAGGATATACGGTTTTAGGCTGGCCAAAGGTATGGGAACAGAATGTGGGAGAAACGAAATTGAGAAAAATGGATGATCAGTTGAATACTGTCCGTGAGTCAATTTCGCCATTGGTTAGAGCAGTTGTTCCATTGTTGTATAAAGAATCACAGCATGGAATTGAAAACTATTTGCTCGAAGGTACTGAGCCTAAAAGCTTTTATTCAAAGAATCTGGAGGCACCTGCGGTTAAAGAGGTATTTGTCAGCAGCTTAGAAGGTGGTTCTTATTTCGTTGAGGTGAAGGTTTCGGTGAAAGATAAGCTATTAGGGACACAACTGATTGATCGGGTTAGTTTGGAAGTAATTGAGAAGGATAAAAAATATTTTGTAAAAACGTTCTATTAATTGTTGTAGATCAAACGGGGGGATGATGTGCGAGGCAAAATTCATTCAGCTGCCGGTATCGTATTGGCAGAGGCAATTATTTTATCGAACTCAAACGGTAAACCTTCATGGGGAATTACAGTTGCAGCTGTAATTGGTTCGGGGATATTAGCGCTTCTTCCTGATTTAGATCACCGGAGCTCTACAATCTCCAGAACGTTTCCATTGCAGATCGCTTCACATGGTTTGAATATACTTGGTTTCCGACATCGAGCTCAAATGCATTCATTAATGGCTCTTCTTGTTTTGGGAGGATTAATGTGGGTTTCTAGCATTAATCTCCCTTGGATACTAAGTGTATGCTTCTTTACAGCCTATTTTTCTCACATCTTTCTGGATATGTTCAACGAGGAAGGCGTAGAGTTGTTTTGGCCACTTCCTTGGAGGATCCGCTTAGTGCCTGGTTTCTTAGCCATAAGTAGTGATAACCATTCTATATTGCAGAGTATCATCGATAGGGTATTACATATGTTACTTATGTTTTTCACTTTCCATCTGTGTATTCGGTATGTTGCTTACCTCCCTGGTGGAGATTGGTTGAACATCATGTGGAATAAAATCTTGTCGTTAGTACCTACATCCATTATCGGATGGATCAAATTCTAAGGAGAGATAAATCGTATGAATTCGGAGCTTATTGCTGCAGATTATCCCATCACAGGTATTGCCCTTGTTGATGCAATTTTCACCCTCGTTGTTAGAGGCTTGTTAGCTTTATTCATCATTATTTTGATTGTAAAATGCGTCAAGCTTTTTGGCCAAGGGAATTATCCGCAATTGTTTATTAACTTGGCAATCGGTCTTGTACTTCTTGCACTGATGCTTGGGCCTGAAACATTGAAAAACATCGGGAACGAAGTTCTAAAAATTCTTCCGAATTCAAGTGGAGGTAAAGGAACAGGAGGAGGTTCCGGCGTTTAAATGCATTACAAAACGTATATCCGAATGTTCAAGGTCAAATTCGAAATTTCATCCATTGGGGCAGGCGATAAGCGAATTCGCTTGCCTCAAGGCGTGAGTATTACATTTGACATGGCTGTTGTTACTCTATTAACTCTCCCATTATGCCGATATCTGATTGCTCCTATCATTGGGCTTTTAAGCGGTGGGCAAGACTCTATTGAATTATGGATTTACGCTCTTATTACAGCGGTACTAATAGGCTGGTTTTCTCGTAAATTCGAACCTGCGGGCCGAAGCATTGTATTGTTCGGCCTTGATTTAATTAAATTTGTATTTAGAAGCAAATTTAGTGATGGATGGAGCAAAAGAGATTCTAAGATCTATCAAGGGAACGTCCAACCGGTTCGAGTGTCCCTATATGATCAAAAGAAATGTGGTCAGTTTCCTGCTAGTGGAGAACCGGATGAATTCGAATTGCGTGTTGCTGCAAATGTGAAAGTACGAAGAGGACGGGCTATATTTCGGTTAACCGGTTCAAAAACAAGTCCTGGAATCTATCAAGTAAGCAAAAGAAAGATAGAACCACGGAGGCAAGAGACACTTGTTCTGCGCCGGCGTCATAGTGGGACGTCTGAAGGAGGGATCAACTGATATGATGCCCGTGAGTTTCTTTGAAGGAAATCGAGTCTATGACATACATGGAAATCCTTACGCTTTATATATCATACCTAATATACATTATTCATTTTTATCATCGGTTAAGAAAACGAGCATTATCAATGATTTGGAGTATGCATTAAATCGGAGAGCCGATGAAATTCATTTTAACTTGCTTTGTCGGCAGTTATCAGCTCGACAAATAAGTCGGGAAATGCGGGAGTTTTCAGAACATGAAGGTTGGAATGAACAAATTCAATATTCAGTACAACAGCTAACGCAGATTCGCTCCTTTGAACGTGTTAACTTTATGGCTTTTCCCTTAAAAAAACGTGAATACTATAAGAGCAATCAAACTCAATTCTCGACTACACAATTTAGTGACATGATTCGGATGCTGACAAAAGAACTATTCCAGCGAATGATACAGGGTGTAGTAGATGTAAAAAGCAGATTGGCACGGGAAGAGATCCAACTACTAGAATCGGAATTAAGTGAGCACGAAGAACAAGCAGAAACCTTAGTAAAACATTTAGAATCTTCCTTCCCTGGTATAAGGCCAGCATCGATTAATGAGGTTGAATGGTGGTTGAAAAAGGGATATTACCGAGGGATTGATGATCCTGAGTTGAAAATACCCTATCCATTCCCGGTGCAAGTTCAATCCAAAGGTGGCCGCCGCTCAATACGGCCAATCCGGAATACATTATTGACTCTTACTGAAGGGATCATCCAGGAAGGGCGTAATCACTTAGAAATCATTCATCCAGATAGTTCGGTTTCATATCAAACCTTTTTCACTACATTAAATGCACCAACTGATATTCTGGCCACTTACCCAATTGGACATGAGTGGCTTTACGGTGTGCTTGAACAATTCGACTTTCCTATTGATGTCTCCATGAAAGTAAGATTCGAACCTTATATTGAAGCCCGTGAAAAAGCAAGCAGAAAAAATAAAATTGCTAAGTCCCAAGTTCGCGAATTGAAAGGTACTGAAACTGATGATGCTATGTTCGGCCAATCAGAAGTTCCGGACGAGTTATTAGATAACCTTGAAGATTATGATAGTCTTCGACAAAAATTCCGTACTAAGCAACAGTCATTAGCCTATGTCACTACAGTCTTTGCAATAGGTGCAGAATCAACGGAACAATTAGAAAAACGAGTAAATGAATTTAAGCCAAGGGCTGAGGAATTCGATCATGTCCTGGTTAATCCAACTCTTAGTATGCTCAAGATGTTCCAGTCATTTTATCCTTTTAAGGATCTGTTACCCGACAATTGGGAACTTCCTATGGATCCTGGTGTGATAGCTGCTGCAGTACCTTTTGGAGTTCGAACACTTGGTGATCCGATAGGCATTTTACTTGGGAAACTATTGCCTGGAAGACCTATTTTTATGGATCCTGCACGACCTATGACGGTTTTAAATCGTTCAGGGGCAATATTAATCTGTGGGACGCTAGGTTCTGGGAAAACCGTTTTATTAAAATTTCTGACGTACAATCTGCTTTTATGGCAAGCTTATTGCTTTGCAAATGATCCTAAAGGTGACTGGGCGTTCTTTTGTGAACATCCATTTGTAAAACCTATCAGCACTTTAATTTCCTTCACCCCAAATAGTTCAACATTGTTCAGCCCTTTCCGTTTGGGGAGAAGTATTGAAGAATGCTACGAAGCTGCCTTTGGAATGCTGGAGTTGATCCTAAACCCAAAAGGGCAAGAAGAACGGAATTTGGTGTTGCAGGAAGCAATTAATGAAGTACAACGACGCGATAGATGGGATATGTTTACGTTTGCAGAAGTCCTCGATGAATTTCGAACGACGGAGGAGGATGTAAGTCTACGTGAACATGCAGATTTTATTTTTAGAAAACTACAGAGTTTACCGAATCATCCAATAGCCCGGATGATTTTTGGGCGAGATGAAGGTAAAGATATATTTGCACATAAGAGATTCGTTTGTGCTATTACGCGTGGACTCTCTCTCCCAGGAAGAGGTTTGGGGAAAAATGATTGGAGTGAAAATGAACGGATATCTGTAGCCATGATGTATGCAGTTGCTACGTTAGCAATACGTTTTCTCTCTGGTCTTCCTGAAGGGACGCTGAAAGGACTCGCTTGGGAAGAGTTTTGGTACCTGAACATGTTTGACCGTGGAAAACAGGTTTATAACGAAGCGCTGCGTCTATCACGATCTGAAAAGATGGTTGTTATGATGGCGTCACAAAACCCAACAGACATCAATGCAGACGAAAAGGATTCGGATGACGTCACAGGCCTGTTTGGTTGGAAATTCATGCTCAGAATGGAGTCAAAAGTTCAAGTTCGATATGCCCTACATAATTTAATGGATATGCCGGATGAGGAACCAAACGATTGGATGGAAACATTCAGTGAAGAGTATAAAAATGGGAAAGGGCTTGTCCGTGATCCGGAAGGGCGAATTGGAGAAGTTCAGATTGAAATTTTAGATCCGCTCTTGCTGAAGCACTGTACGTCCACACCAGCATGAGGAGACTATTATGAAAAAATTCAGTATAGGTTGGGTTTCTGTATTATTGCTACTTATAATAGCTGGATTTCTTGTAGCTCCGACCGTATCTGCAGCGCCATCAGCACCTACTGAATCAGGGGGTATCTTTCCTCCAATTAAAGACTTTGATTCGCCTCCGCTATCGCATTACGGCTGGAATGCAGATGGATTTACCGGGAATATAAATCCTATCTATAACATTGCGAATTTTTTATTCTTTACCATAGTCATGATCATTCGTACAGGTCTAATGATCTTAGACTGGGGCCGGAACCCTACGTTTTTATATCCGTTGATAGAAAATTTAAGTGATGTTGTCAATTATGGCATAGTCGTTTTTCTAAAAGCATATTGGCCAATCATATCGATCATTATTTTGTTGCTATTGGTCAAAGATTACATTAAGGGCAATTTCGCAAAAACAGGAAAGCGATTCATCAGTTTTTTGATAGTATTTGTAACTATCTATATATTTACCGGAATGGGAAACGGGGTAATTATCAAAACTGTTGAAGCTATAAATGCTTTAGACGATTACACCATGCAAACATTCAATAAAATTACAAATAAAGCGAACGGTCAAGATGATGCTGCAGATCAAAAACAGGTAAGCATATACACGTTAGCCTGGAACATGCTAGTCCAAGATCCATTTGCTCGTGGGCAGATAGCAAATGCAAAATTAACTTTGACTGCTGCAGATGCAGACGCAATAAATGCAAAAATAGAGGGAACAGGTGCTAGTGCCGGTCAAAAATGGATAGATCTAATACTAAAGCATGATAAGGATTCAAAAGAACGAGACAAAATTATGGGAGTCTTCGAGGATAACCATGAAGATGAGTTTGAAGCTGCATATAGCAGTATGGGACGACTTGAAATTGTACTTTTTATTCTATTTCCGGGCTTATTGTCTTTTATATTCTTTATATTTTTTGGTCTTATTCTGCTAGCGTTATTCTTTTATTTTTTAGGTATACTTGTAGGTTCGATCGTTGTTTTGCCCCTATCAATCATACCACGAGAATTTCCTTCTACTTTAATGACATGGGGGAAGATGCTTGCGACCGCATTAATATCGAAGCTAGCGGTAGGGATGTATCTCGCTCTTACATTAGTTATCGTTAATGCGATTGTTTCTGCAGATGCCTTGGAGCAGATGATTGGAAACTACGGGCAAATGTTTTTAGTTGCTATTGTATTTTTGTTGTCTATCGTTTTGTTTTATTTCTTTCTCAAGCGTTTCACACATCCAATGCTTGCTCCACTGAACAAAGGAGTGAGGTATGTAGATAGTGCGCGCCGACGGAGAAGAAAACGAAGAGATAGGAACGATGATGAGGGATACGATGAAGATGATGAGGGCGACGAGGACGATGAAAAGCAGCAAAGACGTGGTTCTAAACGAAAAGGTGGAAGAAATACTGATCGAACAAAAGGACGAGGATCCAAAACATCGGATAGATCCTCATCTGACCGCGTGAACGGTGACACTTCTAGTGAAAAAGCGAATGAGAGCAGTAAACAAGGGGAGAGTACGGAATCTGGATCTCAACCTACTTCTTCAAAAGAAAAGGCAAAAAAATCGGATCGCGTAAAATCAGTAGATAAGGATCATAAAGAAGTTGAAAACTCTAAGCATTCGGACAGGGTTCGAAATAATGATGCTCCTAATGAGAGTGAACCTAAGCTGAAATCTCAAGAAGATGCCTCAAAGGAGAATGGATCAGAGCCGAAGGTGAACACAGAGCAGCTTGAGCGAGATAAAGTCAATCCGACTAAAAATCAGGCTGCTGCAGACAAAAAAGGGGAAAATACACGTAGAACTAAGGATACAACAGTTCCTGACAAAGTAGATAAGGTCACTCCTCCTTCTAAAAGAGAAGGTCTGGGTTCAGACCGATTGAAACAAAAGCCAGCAGAAAGCGCAGCGCAAGGAAAACGTGAGGCAGCTGCTACAAGTGAACAGGTAACACCGGCTGTTCGAACTGCAGGTGAGAAGAACGCTGATCGAGTGAAAGAAACACCGAAGGTAACAAATAGTGGTGATGGTAACACCATTAAACATCCATCCCCATCTAATACATCAAAAGAACAAGATACCGGCAAGGCTTCACAATCGGTTAACGGCAAGGTACCATCTGCATCTGAAACTGCTTCATCTGAATCCCCTGCTAGGACGTCTAAAGAGCCAGAACAACCTAGAAAAGTGGATCGAGTTAAAGAAGGAAGCACGGCAGTTCGCCAATCGGTGGTAACGACAAAGCCTGAAGTCAGAACGGTTCAACCACCGAATCCTGTTCCAGTGGATACAAAAAATAGAAAAGTGGATCGAGTTAAAGAAGGAAACACGTCAGCTCACCATTCAACAAAACCTGAAGTCAGAACGGTTCAACCACCGAATCCTGTTCCAGCAGCTGCTTCCAAACAAGCGAAACCTGAAAGAACCGTTGTTACAGAGCAACCAGAACAAGTTTCAGTTACAAATAGAAATAAAGAGGATTTTGCTAAGACAAGTTCCCCTAGACAAGAACAGAAAAAGGTTAGAGGTAATGATAAGCGGAATGAGGGCGAGGCTACACCTAAAGCCTTTCGTAATGACCGTGTGAAGGGAAATTCAAGGGGAACTGAGAAATCCACGAAAACAGGGACTCAAGACGCATCCCTTGTATTTCGTAGAAAAAATCATTAAATCGAAAAAAGGTATCTTCGCGGTACCTTTTTTCTTAATGCCTTTTAGTTAAGTGACACTTAACTAAGCTGGCTATATAGTCCTATTTTAATCAGGGAGGGATAAGCATATTGGGCCATTCAGATGATTTAAAACCTGTCTTAATCCATACCGAGATAGGCACCTTAAATAATTTTGAGGAGGAGAAAGCATGAGTATAAAGAACGGAGAAATTAAGATGAAAACAATATGTAAAGGGTTTATTCAACTGCTGTGCCTCATTACTTTATTGTCATCCATTCCGCTAATAGGGGAAGGGAAAGTGGAAGCTCGAACCTCTTCGCCTATACCAACGTTAAATGCTTATGAAAAAAACGGCCACGTTAAACTTGAATGGGCCGTAGAAATGGATCCAAGTGACATAATGACTCAAACCTCCTTTGAACCAGGGGACATTATTCCTGATCTTCGAGGAGGCGGTAATACACAATTAGGAAAGCAATCTATCGTCTCCTCAAATGAAGCTGCAGGTCGTTTTCTTCAAGTCATCGACACAGTAACAAGAGATGAGGGGAATTTCTGGTGGTATCCAGAAACGAAGTCTAAAGCTAGTGGCAGTATATTTCCGGCTGTATCTTTCCCGAACGGTTCGAATTTAAGTGTTACATTCAGAGCTCGAAATTTAGGAGGCTCTGGGTGGGCTCGCTTCGACTTTCGAGGGGAATGGCTTCGGAAAGGGATGCCACTTCATGATAATAAAGGACAACCTGTATTCTTTACGAATACGGTGGATTTTACAAGTTATCCTAAAAGTTTCGAAGTTAGATTAGCAGATGGGGCTGTTCCGGTCTTTAATCATGGCCAATATTTTGTGATCGTGACAGCACATAACAATGATCATAATTATGGTGTGAAATGGTATACGTGGAATTCATCAAGCAACAGGATGATAGAAGATCCTAATGGAACAACTATATTTTCTACTAGCAGACCATTAGATGGCCATACTTTTAAACCAAACACGGATATCTTCAATGCCGGAGAAAATGTGCTGCAGCTGCACCAGACTAGTACAGGCACTTTTGCTGACAGGTATCTTCCGGCGGATGGATCTTGGCATACGTATAGTCTCAACACGATATTAGACAGCAGTTTGTATAACTATGAAACAAATGGCATTCACCCCTTGATCCTGTGGTCTACCGATGGGACTTTTCAAATAGATGAAATTAAATTTGGCCATGCGACAGAGGTAGAGGTATATCGAGACGGTCAATCAGTTTACCGTGGCTATTTATCAGATTTTGAGGATGTTAGTGCTACGGATAAAGCTGTACCGAATGCACCTGGGAATGCTGCAATCCATATAGGGCCAGGCAGAAAGCCAGTAATTACCTGGAATCCGTCACTGGATGCTGGCACGACATATAGCTATAGCATTAAGGGGATTACACGCAATGGGGAAACACCATTGTCCCAGCCTCAAGTAGTGACGGTTACAACAGGGATAAAAGGTTACGCCGTAGTAGTGGATCAAAATCCGAGCACGGTGCCAACCGCAGTAAACGTGACCGGTACAAGCCTGACGGTCGAGCCGCAGCAGGGGAATTTCTTTGCTCACATCGCGGCCGTCGATAACCAGGGCAACATGTCCAGCGTGGTTCATATCCCGTATGTGGATCAGGTGCCCCCGCAGCTGAATGTCAGTGCCGATCACTCCCATTGGAGCCAGGGGCCGGTGATATTGACGGCTACGGCATCGGACAATGAAACGGGAGTACGGCATATCGAGCTCCCGGATGGAAGCCTGGTGAAGGGCAAAGCCGCTCAGTATACGGCTCAGGCGAACGGCAGCTATACCTTTAAGGCAGTGGACAATGCCGGCAATGTCACAGAGCGAACGCTGCAGGTAAGCAATATCGATCGGGAGGCGCCAGCGATCGCAATTTCCCCAATGGAGCGTATCTGGGGCATGAGTGATATTCCCGTAGAAATCCGCTATGCGGACGGGCTTTCCGGCGTTGACCCGAACAGTCGGATGTATGCGATTAGCAATAGTCCGGCAGCTCCTACGCAGTGGAAGGCAGCGACAGCTGACGTACAGTACCTGACGGTAGCGGAGGAAGGCCAGTGGTATATTCACGCGAAGGTGTCCGATCGTGCTGGCAACACGCAGCAGCTTGTAACCCAGGAGCTGCAGCTGCAGAGCATGCCGCAGGAGCCCGCCGATTTCCGAGTGATGTCTGTAGAGGAACATGCCGTTCACTTGTCCTGGTCGCTTCCTTCAGGTTCGGTGGCTACGTCCGGTTACGTATATGAGGTCGAGAATGCCACGACTGGGCACACATGGACGATCACGTATCCAGAACATACGCTAACGGATCCGGATGTCGAGCCAGGGCATATGTATACCTATCTTGTGAAGGCCAAAAACCATGTAGGCAGCAGCGCAGCCAGCACGGTTACAGCTCTTACGCTGCCTTCAAAGGCAGATGGTCTTTCCATCCATCCAATTGATCGAGAGGCGGCAGCTGCTCTGGTTTCCTTCGAACCGGTGCGATCCGCTGAAGCTTATCATATTGCAGTGAAAGAGAGCAGCACGCAGCAGCTGGTGACAGAACGGACGGTGACCGACGCAACCTATCACCGGATCGATCAGCTGCAGCCAGGGATGAACTACACGGTGACGGTAACGGCGGCTAACGCCAGCGGGCGCGGCGCTGTTTCGACGGTAGGGTTTCTTACGCTGCCAGGAGCACCAGGAGAATTTAAGCTCCTGCAGGTCAGTACGAATGAAGCACGCCTGCAATGGGAGAGCGTTACGTCAGCGACGTACTACGAGCTGCAGCGCGATCAAATTCAGGTCTACGGCGGTGCCCGTACGAAGTATAGCGATAAGGGATTGCTGGCCGGAACGGAATACAAATTCGAAGTAGCAGCTAAAAACGAGACGGGATTTGGCCAGATGTCGCAGCCGCTTAACGTCTTGACGCTGCCAGGGCAGGCAACCGTTACAGCTGCCACATATGGAACGAATCAGATCACGATGCAATGGAAAGGCGTAAAGGGAGCAGCTGCTTATAAGGTAGGCGTGGACGGCATCGATGTGGCCAGCGTGACAGCCGCAACGTACGGCCAACCGATGGAGTACACGATCGAGGGGCTTGATCCAGGAACGGGATACCGCTTGCACCTCTATGCCGAGAACAGCAGCGGAGCTGGCGAAATGGCGCTTTTAACAGCTTCTACACTGCCAGCAGCTCTGCCGACGAGCAATATTACGGTTGATGAGATTGGTGAAACCCAGGCCACGCTCCAATGGAAGGGAGTACCGGGGGCCAACAAATATCGGATAACCATAGCCGACAAGAAATATGAACGTTCCGGAACGGAGCTGCAGCTGAACGGATTGTCCGGCGGCCAGCGATATACATTGTCCCTGGAAGCCGGCAACGAATCCGGATATGGGCCGGCAACGTCGGCCTCCTTCCTCACGCTGCCGCCGCAGGTAAATGGGCTGCAGGCGACAGAGAAAGGCAAAGAGCTGAGATTGACGTGGGAGCCGGCGCCTTCGGCAGAGTGGTATCAGCTTGAACAGGACGGGAAGCTGCTGGGAAAAACCACGGCTACATCCTGGAGCGTGAGCAACCTGGTGGCGGGCGAAAGCTACCGGTTCACGATACGGGCCGTGAATGCGACAGGGGATGGAAGTGCGGTGCCATTTGTTTGGCGTGCGCTGCCAAATGATATGAGCAGCCTGCAGGTGAATGTCACGAAGGTGACGGAGCACAGTGCAGAGCTGAGCTGGGAGGCGGTCGCCGGCGCCGATCGATACCTGGTCTATGAGGGAGACAAGCAGCTGGCCGAAACAGCAGAGCTGGCCGTCATCCTGGAAGGGCTGGAAAGCGCCCGGACATACAAGGGCCTGAAGGTAATGCCTGTGAACACGACCGGGGAGAGTGTAGGAGCCATTGTGCCGGCTTTTGAGACGCTGCCTTCCGGAGAGTTCCAAGTGAACGTGCAAGCCGGGCAGAACGAGCTGAACTACCAGTTCGAGCTGGCATCGCCGTATGAAATATTCGTGGTGGCGAAGAACGGAAAAGAGATATACCGAGGAACCGAGCGGAGCTTTATGCTTGCATCTCTGCCAAGCGGAACGGAGCTCCAGGTGGAAGTGTGGAGCGAGAACGCAGCAGGCCAGCGATCGAAAGGGCAGGTAGTGCGGGCACGTACACTGGCCGGGCCGAGTAGTGGAGGCGGAACTGTGGTCTATCCGGATCGGAAACCGACGCCGGTACCGACACCGAAGCCGGAACCAGGAACGGAAATAGAGCAACCAGGTGTTACGCCGGATCCGGAAGGATCGGGAGAAAACAAGGGACAAGATATCGAGGATATTCGAGGATTGTGGAACCGCGAGCAGGTGCTGGAGCTGCTGGAACGAGGCGTATTGCACCTAAATCAGGAAGGGAAGTTTGAGCCAAGACGTGCCGTTACGCGTGCCGAATTTATGGCCATGATTGTACGGGCAGTGGGCCTACAGGAAAAGGATGCGGATCTAATACGATTCCGGGACATCCGGAAGGATGCTTGGTACTACCCAGAGCTGAGGGTTGCGTTTAGTAATGGAATCGTACGTGGATATAACGTCTTTACGTTCCGTCCGGATGAAGCAATTACCCGAGAGGAAGCCTCGAAGATGTTAGGGAATGTGGTCGAGCAAACAGGAGAGCTTGCCCTGCACTTCCGTGATAAAGCAAAAATCTCGAGCTGGGCGAAGCGAGAAATCGGGATCCTGACAGCTCAAGGCATTGTTCACGGATACCCGGATGATACATTCCGTCCTAAGCAGCTATTGAACCGTGCGGAAAGTGCTGGTTTTCTATTTAACTCTTTGCAAGCGTTAGAACGGGGGAATTAAGATGCAAACAATACGTAAAGGGTTTATTCAATTGGTATGCCTCATTACTTTACTGTCATCCATTCCTGTGGGAGCAGACCGAGTAGAAGCAAGTTCTGTTGATAATATTCCGAAATTTACATCCGTTCATCAAAAAGATGGACATGTGAAGATCGAATGGACAACTCATATGAATGATTCGGATGTATTGACGAAAACAGGATTTGAAAATGGAGAAGAGGTGCCTTCCCTATCCTGGGGAGGCCAAAATCCAATCGGAAATCAATCTATAACAAGTGGGCCTAATGGAGGTCGCGTACTACAACTTACAGATACGATCACGGGAAGAACCGGAAACCTAGTTAATTTTCCGGATGTCGATAACGAGCACAGTATTTCAAATTTTAAAGGAAGATCTATTCCAGGTGGAACGATAGTAAGCCTGAATTACAAGGCAAGAGCTATTGGAGGAAGTCAGTCAATCGTTCAATTTTATGCAGCTACCGGATGGTTCCGTCAAGGTTTTCCGACAAAGGACTACAGTGGCAAGGACGTTAAATATGCAGAAGATGTCGATTTTAATTACCCACCTAAGGAGTTTTCAGCATATGTCGATGGTGGAGATGTAAATTTTCCAGACGGCTATGTCATCGTAGTCGTCTCATCAAGGGATCAAAACTATAATTATGGTGTTATGAGATACACTTGGAAAGCAGTTAAAAAGAAGTTTGTATCTGAGATTGATGGGCAGCCCTGGGTTAGTCCGTCTCCTTTAGGCCCAGTGGGTACCGTTAAAAATGAGTTGTTTCGAAAGGGAGATCCAATTCTTCGTTACTTGGAATCAAGCTATAATTTCCCTGTAAGAAGTATCCCAAATGATGGAGAGTGGGTTACGATCAGCGCAAATGCTCTTATCGATGATAATCCGGAATATGATTTTCTGAATCGAGGAGTAAGAGCAAGGTTAATTTGGAAGACCGACGGAGTGACAATGATTGATGATCTTAAATTCGGATATGCTTCTGAAGCAGAGGTTTTTAGAGAAGAGCACCCCATTTACCGTGGCTATTTATCAGATTTTGAGGATTTTGGAGCCACAGATAAAGCAGCACCTAACGTACCAGGGAATGCTGCAATCCATATAGGGCCAGATAGAAAGCCGGTAATTACTTGGGATCCATCATTGGATGTTGGAACGACGTACAGATATAAAGTCCGAGGATTGCCGAAAAATGCCCCACCAACAGCCTTTTCTGATTTTGTTCCTATCACGGTTACAACAGGGATAAAAGGGTATGCCGTAGTGGTGGATCAAAATCCGAACACGGTGCCAACCGCAGTAAACGTGACCGGTACAAGCCTGACGGTCGAGCCGCAGCAGGGGAATTTCTTTGCCCACATCGCGGCCGTCGATAACCAGGGCAACATGTCTAGCGTGGTTCATATCCCGTATGTGGATCAGGTGCCCCCGCAGCTGAATGTCAGTGCCGATCACTCCCATTGGAGCCAGGGGCCGGTGATATTGACGGCTACGGCATCGGACAATGAAACGGGAGTGCGGCATATCGAGCTCCCGGATGGAAGCCTGGTGAAGGGCAAAGCCGCTCAGTATACGGCTCAGGCGAACGGCAGCTATACCTTTAAGGCAGTGGACAATGCCGGCAATGTCACAGAGCGAACGCTGCAGGTAAGCAATATCGATCGGGAGGCGCCAATGATCGCAATTTCCCCAATGGAGCGTATCTGGGGCATGGGTGATATTCCCGTAGAAATCCGCTATGCGGACGGTCTTTCCGGCGTTGACCCGAACAGCCGGATGTATGCGATTAGCAATAGTCCGGCAGCTCCTACGCAGTGGAAGGCAGCGACAGCTGACGTACAGTACCTGACGGTAGCGGAGGAAGGCCAGTGGTATATTCACGCAAAGGTGTCCGATCGTGCTGGCAACACGCAGCAGCTTGTAACCCAGGCCCTGCAGCTGCAGAGCATGCCGCAGGAGCCCAGCGATTTCCGGGTGACGTCTGTAGAGGAACATGCCGTTCACTTGTCCTGGTCGCTTCCTTCAGGTTCGGTGGCTACGTCCGGTTACGTATATGAGGTCGAGAATGCCACGACTGGGCACACATGGACGATCACGTATCCAGAACATACGCTAACGGATCCGGATGTCGAGCCAGGGCATATGTATACCTATCTTGTGAAGGCCAAAAACCATGTAGGCAGCAGCGCAGCCAGCACGGTTACAGCTCTTACGCTGCCTTCAAAGGCAGATGGTCTTTCCATCCATCCAATTGATCGAGAGGCGGCAGCTGCTCTGGTTTCCTTCGAACCGGTGCGATCCGCTGAAGCTTATCATATTGCAGTGAAAGAGAGCAGCACGCAGCAGCTGGTGACAGAACGGACGGTGACCGACGCAACCTATCACCGGATCGATCAGCTGCAGCCAGGGATGAACTACACGGTGACGGTAACGGCGGCTAACGCCAGCGGGCGCGGCGCTGTTTCGACGGTAGGGTTTCTTACGCTGCCAGGAGCACCAGGAGAATTTAAGCTCCTGCAGGTCAGTACGAATGAAGCACGCCTGCAATGGGAGAGCGTTACGTCAGCGACGTACTACGAGCTGCAGCGCGATCAAATTCAGGTCTACGGCGGTGCCCGTACGAAGTATAGCGATAAGGGATTGCTGGCCGGAACGGAATACAAATTCGAAGTAGCAGCTAAAAACGAGACGGGATTTGGCCAGATGTCGCAGCCGCTTAACGTCTTGACGCTGCCAGGGCAGGCAACCGTTACAGCTGCCACATATGGAACGAATCAGATCACGATGCAATGGAAAGGCGTAAAGGGAGCAGCTGCTTATAAGGTAGGCGTGGACGGCATCGATGTGGCCAGCGTGACAGCCGCAACGTACGGCCAACCGATGGAGTACACGATCGAGGGGCTTGATCCAGGAACGGGATACCGCTTGCACCTCTATGCCGAGAACAGCAGCGGAGCTGGCGAAATGGCGCTTTTAACAGCTTCTACACTGCCAGCAGCTCTGCCGACGAGCAATATTACGGTTGATGAGATTGGTGAAACCCAGGCCACGCTCCAATGGAAGGGAGTACCGGGGGCCAACAAATATCGGATAACCATAGCCGACAAGAAATATGAACGTTCCGGAACGGAGCTGCAGCTGAACGGATTGTCCGGCGGCCAGCGATATACATTGTCCCTGGAAGCCGGCAACGAATCCGGATATGGGCCGGCAACGTCGGCCTCCTTCCTCACGCTGCCGCCGCAGGTAAATGGGCTGCAGGCGACAGAGAAAGGCAAAGAGCTGAGATTGACGTGGGAGCCGGCGCCTTCGGCAGAGTGGTATCAGCTTGAACAGGACGGGAAGCTGCTGGGAAAAACCACGGCTACATCCTGGAGCGTGAGCAACCTGGTGGCGGGCGAAAGCTACCGGTTCACGATACGGGCCGTGAATGCGACAGGGGATGGAAGTGCGGTGCCATTTGTTTGGCGTGCGCTGCCAAATGATATGAGCAGCCTGCAGGTGAATGTCACGAAGGTGACGGAGCACAGTGCAGAGCTGAGCTGGGAGGCGGTCGCCGGCGCCGATCGATACCTGGTCTATGAGGGAGACAAGCAGCTGGCCGAAACAGCAGAGCTGGCCGTCATCCTGGAAGGGCTGGAAAGCGCCCGGACATACAAGGGCCTGAAGGTAATGCCTGTGAACACGACTGGGGAGAGCGTGGGAGCCATTGTGCCGGCTTTTGAGACGCTGCCTTCCGGAGAGTTCCAGGTAAACGTGCAAGCCGGGCAGAACGAGCTGAAGTACCAGTTCGAGCTGGCATCGCCGCATGAAGTATTCGTGGTGGCAAAGAACGGGAAAGAGATATACCGGGGAACCGAGCGGAGCTTCATGCTTGCTTCCCAGCCAAGCGGAACGGAGATCCAGGTGGAAGTATGGAGCGAGAACGCAGCAGGCCAGCGATCGAAAGGGCAGGTAGTGCGGGCACGGACACTGGCTGGGCCGAACAGTGGAGGCGGAACTGTGGTCTATCCGGATCGGAAACCGACGCCGGTACCGACACCGAAGCCGGAACCAGGAACGGAAATAGAGCAACCAGGTGTTACGCCGGATCCGGAAGGGTCGGGAGAAAACAAGGGACAAGATATCGAGGATATTCGAGGATTGTGGAACCGCAAGCAGGTGCTGGAGCTGCTGGAACGAGGCGTATTGCACCTAAATCAGGAAGGGAAGTTTGAGCCAAGACGTGCCGTCACTCGTGCCGAATTTATGGCCATGATCGTACGGGCAGTGGGCCTACAAGAAAAGGATGCGGATCTAATACGGTTCCGGGACATCCGGAAGGATGCTTGGTACTACCCAGAGCTGAGGGTTGCGTTTAGTAATGGAATCGTACGTGGATATAACGTCTTTACGTTCCGTCCGGATGAGCCAATTACCCGTGAGGAGGCCACGAAGATGTTAGGGAATGTGGTCGAGCAAACAGGAGAGCTCGCCCTGCACTTCCGTGATAAAGCAAAAATCTCGAGCTGGGCGAAGCGAGAAATCGGGATCCTGACAGCTCAAGGCATTGTTCACGGATACCCAGATGATACATTCCGTCCTAAGCAGCTATTGAACCGGGCAGAAAGTGCTGGTTTTATTTATAAAATTATATTCTAGCATACTTCTAATTTAGAAACGGTAGATACGCGCATCGCGTTCTACCGTTTCTTTTGCTAATATAAACCTATACATAAAAGGGGTGAGAGCGTTGCCTAACATAGCATTTTGCAGGGTATGTAATCGGAAGCTGACCAATCCAGCTAGTATAGCAGTTTCTATGGGGCCTATTTGCGTGCGACGCTTTGGGGTACTGTTTGATAATGCTAGGTTATATGCAGGTTCATTAAATAGACAACTTGACGTTGGTGTCCTGCAAAACCTAGCTGTTCAGGCAGCAGCTCAAGCGTATCAATTACGTATTCGAAGAAGAGCGAATCAAGTACCGGACTCTATACCAGACACCTCGGTTACAGCGTATTCAGAGTCACGCGGAAGAACAGAGACACTACGGTTAGAATTTGACGATTCACAGCATGCACGAGTAATTTCTGAATCAGGCAATACATACGAAGTGACAGAACATTCTTGTACCTGCCCTGATTATACATATCGACATCGTGGGAACGGAACCGCATGCCGACACATGCAAGCAGTACAGCAGGTGCGTGAAATGCAATCAGCTGTAACACCAAGTTCGCCTGAAGAGATAGCGATCACATCTTTGCGTGCAGAAATAGATCGTTTACAGCCGATTACGCCTGACATTTTAAGAGAAGCTGAGCGAGGCTTCTCTGAAATAAACTGGATTGATGATGAAATTCGCGAAAATGTGCTTGATGTATGGCGAGAGAATCGAGCATTTGATGGTATTTATATGTCTGAAGATGATGCCGCATGGGATCAACTGCGAGCAGATGCTGAAGCAGATTGGATATATAAATATGAAAATGTACTAGGGGGAACAGGGAATACCTTCGGAGTAGAGTTAGAAGTAGAACTTGAAAGGTTCAGTGCTTCAAGCGAGATTTTGGAGGCTCTACGCAGGGAAGGCATAACGGATCAAACCCAAGTTAACTACTATCATGGAACCCGATCTCGTCCTGGTATGTGGTGTATCGAAAGAGATGGTTCTCTTGATAATGGAATAGAGATAGTCTCTCCTATCTTGATGGATCGTCGAGAGGATTGGGAGAAGCTACAGCGAGTGACCGAAATCTTGAAAGAACATGGAGCATTCGTAAACTCCAATTGTGGTGGACACATACATATTGGAATCGGGCCGCTAGATCACCGAACATACTCATGGCAGCGATTAGCTCGAATTGGTTTAGGATATGAAAGGTTGTTTTATCGAATGGGCGGTGCAGATAGCGAGGCTTATCGAATTAATGGTTTTAGAGGACAGCATAGAGGCGATAATTACGCAGCTCCATTTAGCTCTGAAGCAAGAAACATTGTTGGTACAGATACTGCTGTTAGAGCTAGACGGCAAATTTCTAGTAGTCGTTATAGAATGTTTAATACGACTAATATTGATGCTTCTTTAAGGCCAAAGCCTACTGTAGAAATGAGATACCCGAATGGATCTTTAGATTGTAAGCAATGGCAGACACAAATTCAGGTGGCGAATGCTGTTGTACATCAATCTGGAGTTATCCGGAATGATTCTCCGCAGTCTGCATTTACACCAGGTTTATATCAGACAAGTAGTCAACTCCGTCGGTCTGATATGTGCAATGAAGCAACGGAAACGATGTACTTCAGACGATTCCTGGATGTACTGGGGAATCGTGATGATCGATTAGCCGCTACTTGGTTATTCTTACGGGGGCAAGCGTAAAAAGAAGAACCTCCTACCAAAATCGTAGGAGGTTTTATTCCTTTTCGTCACGATATTCCATTACTTCGCTTACGCTGAGTTTGTAAGTACGACATATTACATCTATTGTCTCTGTTCTAACAATTTTATCGTTAAAAATTCGCTGGATCGTATCCGAATAAATGCCCGTTTCCTCCATGATGTGTTTCTGCTTTTTGTTGTTTCGGTAGGCCCACAAGCGGAAAGGTTCAAAGGATATCACAGGGAGATCACCTCGATTTCAACTATAACGCACCTTAAAAAAAACATCAATAAAATAGTTGGTAAGACTATTAAAATAGTTTTTTTTGTTTTATAATGAACTCATATACATGAGATTGGGAGGAATACCCATGAATTTCGAAAATGAAATGGCACGGATCATGCGCCCTGAAGAACAACCACATATGTTATACTACGTTGAACTTCACGAGGGTACTCGTATTGAAGGTAATTCGGCTTTAGCCCTTTTTGAATATATTGCTGGTCGCGGTTATTTTGATTGTGAAAGTCGAATCACTCAGTCCATGATGCTCATGGCACTTTGTCGTAATGTAGCTGTGAACTTTCTCGGTGCTCAAGGTACAAAAGCCGATGTTTGGGCTAGTCGACGTATATTTTCGAATTATGAAAGTAATGTGGACGATTACGGAAATGAACTGGAGTTTGATCCAACGCCACCATACGATCTGAACTGCTGGGATGAGCAAACTACCATATTATCTCTCGTCCGCTGCGGTTATTTAAAATTGTACGAAAGGGTTGAGACATTCCGTAAACGAAGCCAGGGGAAAACTTGTGATGGATGTTACTTCCTACAAAATAACTCCTGTCCTGTATTTGCAGCTGATAACGTATTAGGTCGTGTTTCAGACTGTGTATTTTGGACATCAGAGAGCAGTCTTCAAAACGATTATCAAGAAGTTGAAATCGATCGGCTGCCGGCAGAACCAATGTGGAAAAAAGCGTACATTCCATTATCTGCTCGGGAATTTAAATTGCCGGAAAACAATATCTAGGGGGAATCCTTGTGCAAACGATTGTGGGGAGAAAGCTGTATAACGATGACGATCACCGCCAGACTCGTACAACTGAAGCCTATTGCCCGGACTGCGAGGAGGAGAAGACGTATCGAGAACAAGAATGGGACGACTTGACTGGCCAACTACGGATAAAGTGTGTGGATTGTGGCTATGAGCACAAGTTTCAGATGGGTTCGAATTCAGAAGTAGTGGAAATTCTGAAACCATACTACGGAACCGTTGATTATTTTTACAGCATTATAAGTAAGTTTAAGGAACAGAAAGTCTATGGAAGACTGCTAAATGAATTCCTAGACGTGAATTTGGAGACCATACTGAAGGAAAGTAAAGATACCAATATTTCACAAGAGAGAATCAAAAACATGATTGTAGCTCTTATGAAGGCACTTTTTTAGTAAGCAGGCTCCAGTTTCCCTTTATTTTGTAACGAGTGCGTTACGTTTTAATCGATTTTTATTTATTAAGTCGACCAACTATACACGAAAATCATTCTAAGAGAACCGGTTTAATTCCGGTTCTTTATTTATTTCATAAAGAATGAGAATTAAAAGTATCAATTGATACTTTTAGCAAGGTGTGCTATGATTAAGGTATCAATTGATACTTTGTTGGTTAGACTATAGGGAGGGCCGTCGCGTGTGAGTCATTTATCTGTAGAAGAATTTTTAACCAAAATGAAGGAACTTATTCGTACGGGTCGGAGACATTTTGTAGCACGGACTCGGAACGGCGTGTCTTATCTTCAGCACCTTGCAGACTTGGGGCTTACTGATGTGGAAGAAGCTTGGGAGTGTGTATTAGAACTTGAAGCCATTCATTATCATTCGGGTCCCAGTCGAGATCACGGCGATGCTGCTAGTGGTCGAGTGATATGGGTCTTTAAGACCGAAATTAACGGAATTATGGCTTATATAAAGCTGAAGGATGAAACCGTTAGGCGTGGATGTGTATGTCTCTCATTCCACGAAGATGAACCGTAGGACGGGGGTACACTGTACACCCGTCAAAAAGTTACGTGATGGAGGGCCAATAATGAAACAAGAAAAGAAAATCAGATTCTGCGATCATTGTCAGTGTGAACGTGATGTCGAAATTCTTGAGCGAGAGGCACGGTATACGTTTCGGAAAGAGCCATTCGATATTATTGAGCAGTATGCGAAATGTGTTCACTGTGGAAATGATGTGACAGATGAAAAATTGGGCTCAGACACCTTGAAAAAATTAAGCCAGGCTTATGAAAATAAACATTCTATCAACGCAGAAGTAATTAAAGCTATACGTCTGCAATTTGGTTTGACTCAATCCCTCTTTTCAAAAATATTGAATATGGGGATTGCAACGATTAAAAGGTATGAAAGTGGAGGATCTTCACCCTCCGCTACTCAAATTAATGTTCTGAAGTTACTTAAAAATAATCCAGAGTCCATTTTGAAGTTTTATGATGAAAATAAAGAAAAACTAACTACGGAAGAACAACAAACTGTTGAGAAAAAGTTTGAGGAGCTATTCCCTGAAAATGACTTTGAGCGATTGTCCTCGCAGCTGGTCGAAATGATTTATAAACCATTCGAAAATACCATTGATAATGGTTATTCATCAGTAAATTTAAAAAAATTTTTCCTTATGATTTTCTTCTTTGGGCAGGAGGGTGTGCTCAAAACAAAATTAATGAAGCTTTTATGGTATGCTGACTTTTTAATGTTCAAGCGTAATCGTATATCTTTAAGTGGGGTGCCGTATATCCATAAACCGTTTGGCCCCGTACCTAAAGAGTATGAAATGGTACTCGGATGTCTGGAGGGATTGAATCAAATTTCGATTTCTACTGAGGAGGTAGGAGACGGTTATACGAGAATAACAATCACTACGCTGCAAGAACACAACTATGAATTATTTACTCCAGAAGAAAGAGAAGTATTAAGTTTCGTAAAAAAATATTTTGAACAATTTGGTTCAATTAAAATCAGTGATTTTGCACATTCTACTTTGGCATGGCAGGAAACAGAAAATGAAGAATTGATTCCTTACAGCTACGCTGAAACAATCCAACTCAATTAAGCATTATAAAAGGCCCTAGAATTTCTAGGGCCTCAGGCTGTCGAGAAAGTCTCGACAGCTATTTTTATATTCATTTATTTCAACACGACACCGCGTTAATGTTGTATAATTATAGTAATACATGAGATCGGGAAGGTGTTCAAGAATGCTGCGTTCAAATCGGGATAAACAACAGGCTTATGAATTTGTATCGATTGAAGAACTTGTTCCTCAAGATCATCTGCTACGCAAAGTAGATAAATATATCGATTTCTCATTCATTGATAAAAAGGTACGTCCTCTTTATTGTGCAGACAATGGACGACCTGCTATTGACCCTGTTGTGCTGTTTAAAATGATCTTTCTTGGTTATTTTTATGGCATTCGTTCGGAACGTCAGCTTGAACGTGAAATTCAGACTAATTTGGCCTACCGTTGGTTTTTAGGCCTTGGTCTAACGGATAAAGTACCAGACCATTCCACCATCAGTTGGAATCGTCGCACCCGTTTTAAAGACACAGATATTTTTCAAGATGTCTTTGATGAGATTGTGCTTCAAGCCATTCAGCACCGTATGGTTGGCGGCCGCGTACTAGTCTCAGATTCCACGCATGTAAAGGCCAATGCTAATAAACATAAGTTTACGAAAGAGCAGGTTTTACAAAATACCCGTGACTATGTGGACGAACTAAACGCAGCAGTGGAGCAAGACCGAAAAACTCACGGAAAAAAGTACTAAAACCTAGAGAGGACGTGGTAGAGGAAAAGGAAATTAAGATAAGCAAGACCGATCCAGAAAGCGGTTATATGATCCGAGACGGTAAGCCGGAGGGATTCTTTTATTTAGACCACCGCACAGTAGATCTGAAATACAACATGATTACGGATGTTCATGTCACGGCTGGGAATGTACATGACTCGATTCCCTACTTATCTCGATTAGATCGTCAGCAAAAACGATTTGGCTTTGAAGTGGAAGCAGTTGCACTTGATTCTGGGTATTTAACTTCACCGATCTGCAAAGGGCTGCAAGAGCGTGGGATTTTTGCAGTTATTGCTCACCGAAGATTTCATCCGACGCAAGGATTATTTCCAAAATGGAAATTCACTTATGACGCTGAACAAAATCGTTACATTTGTCCTGCAAAACACGAGCTTATTTACCGAACCACAAATCGCGAAGGATATCGGCAGTATGCATCTGATCCAAAGCATTGCAAAAACTGCCCGATGTTGAGCGAATGTACCCGATCTCGCAACCACCGGAAAGTAGTGACCCGACATGTCTGGGAAGACAGTAAAGAAAGGGTACGAGCAAACCGGCTAAGTAGATCCGGCAAATATTTATACCGAAAACGGAAAGAAACGATAGAGCGAAGCTTCGCGGATGCCAAAGAGCTCCATGGGTTTCGCTATTGCCGTTTGCGCGGATTGCAGAATGTCAGGGAACAAGCTCTGATGACAGCGGCTGTACAGAACATGAAGAAGATGGCGATCCACCTGGATCGCATAGAAAGACGAGGATAACCACCAGGGGTTCTCTTTTCATCCCTAGATTGCAAGACAAAAGAAACCCTGTGCCTTTAAAAAGACAGGGTTTCTCAACAATCTGAGGCCCTAGAATTTCTAGGGCCTTTTATAATGCTCAATCATGTTTCATCTATTTCTGGTATGATGCGATCTATATGCTCGATAACTTCAAAAGGCTGTACTTTAAAATGCGTACAGATTCTATCTAGTATCTCCATTGAGACATACTCATTTTTCCCCATCTTGGCGAGGACTGATCTTGCTATTTTTAATTCTGTATGCAGGTACTCCTTTTTTAACTCCTTATCTACTAATAGCCTCCAAAGTGGCTTAAAAGAAATGGCCATGATCATACCCTACTCTCTAACTTTTTGTATTTATTATAAGAGAAAACATTCGCAAAAGCAAAGAATTTGATTGACAGACGAAGTCAGAAACATTACTATATATACGTAAACGCGAATATAATATTCGCATATAGAAGTATTAAAGAGGGGGATCATATATATGAAAGTACGTAAGGACGCATATCAACAAGAGTATCAGTTAATTGGTGAGGAAACGTTCCAGGATTGGAAAGGTAAGTGGAAAATAAGCCATGTGTCCCGTAAGTCTCAAGACAGATATTCAATCAGTATTTTTTTCTGGCCAAACCCTGAATCAGGCTTGAAGGAAACCTGGTTTCGAGGGGGAAGTACCTTTTCCAAAGTTGATACGGACATAAATGAGTTTAAGAAATATGTTAAAAATAATACTGGATACACACCTACAAAAGATGTACTTATCCAATTATATGAGCACTTTGATAAACTACGAAATGCTTATTTGGAGGAAGATTGTTTCCATGCTTTAGCCGATAAATCGAAGGCAACATTGGCGCTTTCAACATACTTCCAAATAGCACTACAGCGTTACTCTAAAAACGAGATTTTACCAAAGATGTACAGTTCTCAGCGTCAGAATAACTTTGAAAAATACTTAACAAATGAGGAACGTAAAGGAGTTATTGAAGCTATCAAAACTCTTAACGGTCATGCATACTGTGAACCAGATGATACCGGTTATTGGGGAAAAGGCCACACTCGAGAATTCCGGCGGAAATTGGATGATGAAATTGATATGCGCGAAGCTAAACGTAAATCAGAAGAGTATAAAGCAAAGAAAAGAAAACATATGTCAATGCTCGATACAGATATTGATTTCCGGCGGCTTGTTGCACATGCAATGGAAGCTGCCAAAGATAAGAGATGCCGGGATGAGGTGGAACTGGTACATCGCTTATATGGATATACGAAGGATTTGGATGCATATCGCAAGGTATACCACAAATTGAGTCAGATGATGAAGAAGTATGGATTAGAGCCCTTTAATACCAGTTATTTGATTGAACTAGGGAATGAATACATAACCAAAGGGGGAATGTTACCTGTAGTTGTCGCTGAATACGAACGTAACGATAAAGAGCTGTACTTTAATGATTACGTAAATTATGGCTCTTTACGTCGGCGTGTATCACGCGTTGGGCGAAAATATGTATACGTCGACGGTGGATATCGTTGGGAAATTGCAAATGTTAAAATTGATGATTTCCATAAACAAAGTAACAAGGTTGCTCTATAGAGAGCGGCCTTTTTTTTGAACAAAATATACGTGAATACGAATAAAAAATATTCAAAATACTATAAAATATTTGACTTCGCGTATATATTAACGTAGAATGAATCTATGAGAGAAAATCTGTTGTTATGGAGAGTGATTTCATTGCCACGTATTCAAGAAATTATTGCGAAAAATTCGAATTCGGGAGTAAGTGCAGAAAATGTGAAATGGGATGATCTGATGTTTACTTATGGATCATCAGATGAGTTGAATCAAGTCGTTCTCGACATTGAGATTGAGTTTGGTCTCATTTTGCCAAATTGGAATCTTGTTGACGACATAGGGGAGAAAACTGTTGGGGATTTTGTAATTGGGGTTAAACAGGCAATTGCACAGGCAGAGGGTAAATTACTGTGTCCATGTGATCATGTAAAAGGTGAGTATTGTGAAGAATGCTGGAATCCCAATGACTTACATGAATAAACGTGGAAATGGAAGGTGATCGTTTTGCTGAGATGTAGAATAGTCAAAGAAACAATCTATGTGCTTGAGGTTATGATAAGGGGATATTATCTCCCAATTAATAACCTAGATTCTTCTATTTTGTCTATAATCATGGATAAGATGAAGGCAGTGCAGCCAGAGGATATCCCGTATCGCCATCATAACCAAGTATGGAGCGTGCAATATGCTGGAGAGTTTGATGAGGCAGAGTTAAGTCACCTTTTGCCTGTAAATTGGGAAAGGAAGGCGGTTCGAGATCACTTATTCAAGATGGCAGACGACCTGAATTCCTTTATGAAACTGGAGCCATCTCTGATCCTGCAGGCTGCAATTGAACTTAATGAACAATTTATCGAACAGCTTATGCATTTTTCAGGCTTAATACCTCCTCAGAAAAGTTGGGATCAACTGACGAGAGACGATGTTACAGAAGCATTCAATCATGTTCATCGAAATGTCCAAAATAACGAAGAAATTGAATTCGGTAAGAGGACTCTCAATCATTTCTTATCTGACCGTAATAATATGACAAATGTCGAAAAGAAGATTATAGAAACATGGTATGAGTCAATGTACAATTATCATAAAGCTGTGGCCGGGGAATAGCATTCACCCCGGTCTTTGATTTCAAAACCATCGATGAAGCTAGGAGGGTCTATGAAAACTCGCCTTACTGATCATGGAGTGAGTATTTTCCTTGTAATGGATGAGGTTGTACTGGATAATAACTTATAAATCTGACTTCGTGCTAAACAGAAAATAAATAGTGAGGTGGTCTAAGAATGTTATTACATGATCAAAAAACAATGACCTTAGATGAATCTATTTCCAGCTTAAATTACCTGTTTAACAAACTGATTGAGAGCGAGCAGCTGGTATCCCTGGATTTGTATGGTAGTGCTTATATTCCGAAATGTAAGGTGAAATCGGTTCGCTCTCTAACGAACGGATACACTTATGAAGTATTGGCTGACAATGGTACTCAATTCACGCTGAATCCTGAAAAAATCCGATACATTCGATTCGATGTAATTTCTGATGTGGTTACGTCTTTTGAGATGTTTAAATCCAGTTTAGCTTCAGCTGAAGTTCAGACAGGAAACTTTGATTTCATGGTACATTTCATGGTTCATGATGAGAACAGAGATAACGGCTTCTTGCTCACCGTCAAGGTTTTGAAATCATCCTAGATCGGTAATCGCCTACGAGAAATTCGTAAAGGAGAGAATGATGGTGAAAAGAATGGCCGATCAAGCATTGGAAGAGTTTAAGGAAGAAATTTTTGAAGCAGCGCTTAGGATACAAGAATCTAGGTCGCTTGAAGAAGCACTCGAGTACGTGTTTAAACAAGCTCATATACGGGGGCAATGGGCTGAAAGTAAGGGAATTATAGAGTAGCTGACTACGAATAGATTCGTTTAGTTCATAAGCAGCACGAATAGCCGGAAACCCGTCAGTTTCCAGCTAGTATCTACTTCCCTTCGGTTTGGCCAAAGTGATACCGTGGCGCGCGCCATCATTCGTATGCGTATGTAGTTGAGGGTCGGCCGACACTCTTACGCTTAATTTCAAGTCTCTCCGATTCTCAACTTTTTAAACAGACTCATCATGAAATTTGCAGAAATTCGAAAGATAAATTCCCAGAAGAAAATATCTTTGAGATAAGAAGCCAGTTTCCCAATTGGCTTCTTTTTTGTTTTCCTCAAAAGGAATTGATAATTATTCGCGAATTATACATACTCATATAAAAATAAAATATACGCAAATGCAAATATTTCGATTGACAAGCTACCTTTTCAAATTGTATTATATATCCATAAAGGCGAATTAAATATACGTGAATGCGAATAAGTAAATGGAGGTAGAGTTTTATGGATATGATGCATTTAGTTAGCCAAGCTGTATTTATTACGGTAACTATTGGAGTAGTTATTGGTCTTTCTTTTATGTGGATCTGGTCTAAAGAAGCATAGTTTTAGACTCAACTCTTTCGAAGGAGGAGATTGTGATCTGGAGGATAAATAGCGCAAATGAACTGTTACAGAAGATGGAGATAGAAATAGAGAAAACAAGATCAGAAATGCATGATCTCTATGATAAATTTTCTCTTATGTCTATTGAGGTGCTTGAGATTTCCCAAAGACTTGACAAACTGCTTAATAAGTATAACAAAGAAAAAAGCCGACTGCAGAAGCAATCGACTTAGAGCGCGTGCGCGTCACTTTCCCGGTTCCGCGCCAAATCATTATAACACGAAGAGGACGACAACTAAAATGATACGTAAAACTGAAAAGATGAAATCTATTTTTTAAAGAGCCGTGGATTGCGAAACTCCATAGGCTTTTTTTATTGATTAAGAGAATTTTTCGTCCATATCCCCCACACTTAGAGCTTTACTCATCTCCAGACTTGACTTCTCAGAAGCAACCCACCGCTAAACTGGGTTTAACCCAGGCTTCAGAGTACACCTCTGCTCCAGGTAAGCTATTCCGGAAGGACGTCGCTGGCAGCTCTCCATAGAGTGCAGCTGAACGTTGGTAAGTTGAAGCCAGGATGAGCTATCGACTATACTTCCTCCCTGTGGCCAAAAACGCCACGCTCCAGGATGTTCAACATGAGGTACCAGGGTGTTTAGTCATTAGCGAGCTCATCGTCCGCGCAGCCGGCAACTGTGCCCGATTCATTTGCATGCTTCAGGTAAGCCCATTCCGGAAGGACGTCGCCAGCAGCTCGGCACAGAGCGCAGCTGAACGTTGGTAAGTTGAAGCCAGGATGAGCTATCGACTATACTTCCTCCCTGTGGCCAAAAACGCCACGCTCCAGGATGTTCAACATGAGGTACCAGGGTGTTTAGTCATTAGCGAGCTCATCGTCCGCGCAGCCGGCAACTGTGCCCGATTCATTTGCATGCTTCAGGTAAGCCCATTCCGGAAGGACGTCGCCAGCAGCTCGGCACAGAGCGCAGCTGAACGTTGGTAAGTTGAAGCCAGGATGAGCTATCGACTATACTTCCTCCCTGTGGCCAAAAACGCCACGCTCCAGGATGTTCAACATGAGGTACCAGGGTGTTTAGTCATTAGCGAGCTCATCGTCCGCGCAGCCGGCAACTGTGCCCGTTTCATTGGGCATGCTCTTCAGGTAAGCCTATTCCGGAAGGACGTCGCCGGCAGCTCATCATAAGTGTGGCTGAACGTTGGCAAGTTGGAGCCAGGATGATTTATCGACTATGCTTGCCTCCTTGTGGCCAATAACGCCACGCTCCAGGCTCTTCAGCATGAGGTACAAGGGGGTTAGTCATTAACCAGCTCTTCGTTCGCGCAGCCGTCAGCTGTGCCCTTCTATTACCTGCTATAGGTTAACTTTGCTCCAGATGTTCGCCACAAGCTTCTCGGTATCGATAGAAGCTAAAAAACTTCACATCGCAAGTTAACCTTTCTTCTGGAGATTTCTTCAAACCGCGCCGACATCTATACCTATCGTCTAGGGCTCATATATACGCTCTTCTTATGACTTGTGGAAGATCAGTGGATCCTCTACTAGTGCTATACGAGGAAGAAGCCATACTCGATGTGTCATAGGGAGTTATTGTAGTAATCTATTATTTATTATTGCCAAATAACAATAATCCCAGATTAGTCTATAGTTCGGTAATCAATTAATTTATTCGGTTGCCTCTACAAAGGTGTTGTAACAACACGTAACGACACATAACGGGTCGTTACAATACATAAAAAAACAGACCAGTTTAATGGTCTGTTTCGGTTTTTCTTTTTAACTCTTCGTTTAATCTTTCAGCAAAGTGTTCAAGAACATATTGTTTTACATAAAGTGTTCTCTTTAACGTATCTTCCCGTTTGAAGAATACACCAGTCCTAATCATTCGCTCTGATGCGGGTAACGCTGCCCATTTATTCAGTGCTTCGATTTCTAATTGCATATTAATCCTGTTATTTGTAATCATATTTGTTACTGTTTGTTGTCGTTCTTCAATTTTTTTGGTTTCGTTTGTCTCTTGTATTAATAAGAGTTTATTGTTCAATACTTGAGTGTGTTGTTCGAGCATTCTTTGGAACTCGAGGCTCATTACTTGACGTATTTCTTCAATATCAGTAGATTGGCCGTTCTCTGAAGTAAAGTCTGGAGGAAACGGTCTAGTTTCCTGCTTGTCAGTTTGCAAATAACCATAAATCCCATCAAACGTCCAACCTTGATCTCTAAGAGTAACTATAAGCTTGCCAATCTCTAAGTCTAGTCCATCAAAAACACGCTGCTTATCAGCTGCTCTAGTTACATAGTGGATACGTTTTTCTTCAAGCGTGTTAAACCACTTACTTACGGTTGTATAATGCTTTCCCACTTTAGATGAGAAATCCGCTAGTTGATAATATTGTTCTTCTTGCAATTTACCTTCTTCCAACGTACTGAACACCTCCTATTCACAAAGAAATCTAGTCTATCACTTGTCACTAGCTTATCAATAGTCTATTGAATAATCAATTGGCTAGACTAGTAATAGTGAATAGTCTAGCCATAATATATGAGTGATATTCTGCTAAAGCATAAATTGCAACGCAATATTTACATTGAGAAACTATTTGTGTATCCAACAATGCCTTTTAAATAAACTATAACTAGTCTAGCGCTAGTGGGTAGACTATTGATACTCGAGTAGTGATAGATTACTAGACATGAAAATATTCTCGAAACATGGTTGTTGCTTGTTAATTTAAACCATGATATATTAACTAATAGAAAAGTTGTGTGTCGTAACGAAACATAACGACACCTAATGACACGTAATGACGCATATCGACAGGAGAGTGGAGGTGAATAGGAGTGAATGGTGAAGGGATTGCAGGTTTTGTTAGTATAGAAGAGATATGTAAAAAGCACATAAGAGGAGCAGTTATGGATGTTTTTTATTTGGTATTAACAAATGGAAACATCTCTAAAGCAGAAATGATTCGGGAGTTTCTGAAATATGATCCAGATCCGAATGCTAAACCCTCTAAATATAGAGTAATGGTGGATGTGGCTGTAGCCAAATTGCATGGAGCGTTATTTATAGATAGTTGGGATTCTGGAAACTCTGCTCCATATTTTCTTACACAATACGGTAAAGAAGCGGATCAAGTATTAAAGACAATGTTTGAGGAAGATTCAACGATTTTATTACTAGGATCTAAGATTATGGCTAAAGCGATGATAGAGGAGGAAGGGTAATGCAAGCAATGATCGACGAAAAATGGAATCTGGAAGGGTTTGTTAATCAACGCAACGCTGAAGCAGGGCTCCGTGCAGGGTTTGTTGGTATTGGACAGGGCGGGGGAAAAATGGTTGACGCTATTGCGAGCATTAAAAATCCAAAAACTTTGAAACAGGTTTACCCATGCATTGTTGTGAATAGTAATCTTGGGGATATGGACAAAGTTAAGAATGTACCTGCTCGTTTAAAATTCCCGTTGTCCGGTTATGAAAGAGGCGTAGGGAAGGATCCAGAGACAGGTAGACAAGCTTTTCTCGATAACGGAGAATCAATCTTTGAAGCCATTTCAACGGAAATGGGGCATTGTGATGTTATTTTTGTTGTTGTTTCCTTAGGGGGAGGAACGGGTACAGGCGCATTAAATGAGCTCGTTGATGCAATTAGTAGATTTTTAGGAAAACCTGTTATAGCTCTTACTAGCTTACCTCGGCCAAACGAGGTAGAAAGTAAAAATGCATATAATTGTTTAGCAGAATTAGTGCCAAAACTAAATCAAGTGGAAGAAGTTGATGGTCAACAGTTTCGGTTGCTTGAATCGTTAATTATCTTGGACAATGAGAAGATATTTAATGAACACATTGAGGATCCAGAGGTACATGGGCTTACATGGGACTATTACAGTAACTATAAGCTCGCAGGATTACTTCACGAATGGAGTGTTTTAACTAGCTTAGGAAGTGATTATACTGTTGACGCTGCAGATTTGTTAAACCACATCCTTTTGGGCGGGGTAATTACCTTTGCTAAAAAGAAAATCAATCTCGATGAATATAAGAATCAAGAGGATTTAATTGCTGAGATTGTATCTACATATAGAGGGCAAAACGTTCTAGCTAATGGATTCGACTATGAAAATGACATGAGAAGTATGGCATTGGTAGTCGTGATGCCGAAAGATAGAGAGAATGATATTAATCAGGATACTTTGGAGCTGATACGTTCGGCAATGAGAGAAGAGTTGCCTAATGTTAACTTCTATCCAGGTTCTGTTTCTTACGGTAGTAAGAAGCATGCTATCGTTTATACAATGGCGAACATGGGGGGGCTTCCTGAAAGGGCAAAAAATCTTAGAGAAGAAGTGCAGAGGTTACAGTTATTGCGCGAAGAGAGCGAAAGCAAAGCTTCTGGTTTCAATATTGGTAAGAAAATTGAGAGTGGTGGATCTTTCACTAGAAAACCAATCGCTACCGGAACGAATCCATTTTCAAAATCAAGCGTTCAAGAAACAAACACTAAAAACCCTGACAAACCATTTAATCCATTTGGTAAGACAAAATGATCAAAAAGGCGCTCCTCTGTGGGCGCCTTTTTTTGCGTTTCTGAACGGTCGTCTACTAGGTCCTCGTAACCAATTGCCTATAGTGATAAGGTGAACCTGCAGCTGGCATAAGCGGTCAGCCGGGATGTCAGGATTCGCCTGATTCGGCAATGATCAGCAAGTGATAGTTGAAGAAGGCGCTCGGTGAGAAATGGCCAGAAGTGCGGAAATGTCGATTTTCCAGAAGCGAACGGGTCACTTTGAGTCCTGGCTTATTAGGAATGAAGAGCAGCTGGTCTACAGTTGCGCTCGATGCCGAACAGTAGGCGGCAGCCAAGCTGGAATAGTGTGAACCTGCAGCATGGCCAAAATGGTCAGCCGGCACGCCTGGCTTCGCCTGCGCCGGCAATGATCACAGGGGGTAGTTGAAGTCGTAGCGCCGGCGAGGAATAGCCAGGAACGCGGAGCTGTCGACTCTCCGGAGGCGATCGTGCTCGCTGCAGTTCTTGGCTTGGGCATACGAAATAAGAGCAGTTGGTCTTCAGCAGCGCTCGATGCTGGACAGCAGGCGGTCAATCCGGAATAGAGCCAACCTGCATCGTGGTCAAAGGAATCAGTCGGCATGCCTGGCTTGGCCCGCGCCGGTAATGATCAGCAGGGGGATAGTAAAGACTGGTGCCTGGCAAGGAAGAACCAGGGATGCGAAGCTGCGGAGGCGATCGGACTTGCAGCATCTCCTGGACTTGGGCATACGAAATAAGAACAGCTGGTCTTCAGCTGCGATCGATGCCGAACAGCAGGCGGCGCCAATCTTGGAATAGTGTGAACCTGCATCGTGGCCAAAAGGGTCAGCTGGGATGCCTGACTTCGTCTGCGTCGGCAATGGGCCGTTAGTTTGATAATTGAGGCGTGGCGTCTGCCAAAGAAGGGCCGGGAACGCGGAGCTGTCAGTTGTCCAGAGGCGAACGAACTCACTGTGGATCCTGGCATTAGGCTGGGAACGAAGAGCAACTGGCCTTCAGCTGAGCTTGATGCCAGCAGCTAGCGACGGCCAAGTCAGTACCAACCTGCAGCAAGGCAAAGAATCAGCCAGTAGTTATGGCTTCGCATGCGCTGTAATGAGTACCATCGTCTAAAATAAAAAAGCACCCAATTAGGGTGCATGTACCTTATCATGTGGATAATTCTCGTTTATTACATCTGTACTTCTCAACAGCCGGAAAGCATTTTCCCTTAACACTTATGCTTACGTCGTCCTCATAGTCTTCTACTATCTCAAGTTTCTTCCCAACCTTAGAAGTAATGAAACCGAAGTTGACGGTTCATTGATTAATTTTCGTTTGAGTCATCAAGATAAAACAGATCTTCAATTTGGCAATTAAAATAACTGCATAAACGAACAATCAGTTCTTTATCAACATATTTTAGCTCATTTTCGGCCAGAGAATAAATAGTGTTATGACGATAATTTATGGCTATAGCTACTTGATTAAGGTTGGTATTCCTTTCCTTGACCATCTCCTTTAAGCGGCATTTCAGCAA
>CALYLO010000011.1 GCA_944800085.1 Paenibacillus melissococcoides
ATCCGATACCAGTCCGTATAGTGGTCGAAGATGTACGCCCCACGCATGTGGAAATTAGCGAATATCTTGGCGCCGCTGGCGGCAGCCCATTGATGCGCCTTGATGACGGCCGTCGTAGATTTTCCATTCCCGAATCCTCCCGTAATACCGAAAACGTATGCCATTTGACCCATTCCCTCCCCGAACGCACGTTCCATTATAGCACAAAAGTAGCACATGTGTTCCTATATATCTATCTTTTTCCGTTCGCTTCCTTCACCATCTTGTCGTATGTTTTCCCGTCAATATGCATTGGTCGCGGAATCAGTGACTCAATGACACGTATGAAGAATCCAGGCGGCGCGACACGCTGCGCGTCGTTTTGGATGTGCTCGATGATGTCCTGGTACACCATTTCGCCCTGGTGAATCGGGCGACCTTGCAAATAGCGAAGATACCCGATCGCTTGCATCTGCTGCGCCGTTAGGGGCTGCACCTTGTCTTTGAGCGTATCAATGACTTGTTTCACTCCGTCTACCGTTGGTTGCGGATTCGCGTACAAGTCGCTAGAAATGACGCCTTGAATGTCTGGCGCTTTGCTATAATCTCGCATCTATCACGATCCCCTTTCTGGATTTATCGAAGCTTCCGCCCAGCCGCACATAGTGCTTTTCCTCTTCCTCCGCGTAGCTGCGCAGCATTTGATCCGTCTGCTGCATGTTCTTCATGGTCTCCTGGTAGACATCCCTATCCAGGACGCCATCCCGGTACATCGAGAGCAACATATTTTTTACGCTGGCTACCTTGCTTATGACCATGTGAGCGGCTGATATTCGCTGTGACGTCCGTATTCTCTCCGCCATATCATCACCCTTTCAGAATCGCCACTAGGCCCAGGATCGTGATTCCGATCATCAACGCCCACTGGAAGGCGTTAGGCTTGCCGTTCGGGACGTTGTGGCCTTTGTACAAATACGCCTGTCCAATCACAATATTTTTTTCGACTTCGGCCAGATGCGCGATTTCCGTCAAATATGGAAGGCTAACATGATAGCAATACACTAGCCCTTGTTCACTGTTCAGGATTTTCGCGTCCTGGAGTGGCAGGACATACTTTTCCGCAACAATTGTATCTTGCCTAATCTCCTGGACATTTTGGATCTCGAAAATATCACCGCCTCCGTCTCCTAAGTCCTGGGACGTCTTCGCGTCGTGGCTGCGGAACAACACGACGCGCCCTAGATTCTCCTTTATCTCTTTCGCCATACCCGAAGCCCCCCGTTCTCAATTTTTTTAGCCAGCATGCGGGCAGGGAATACGGTAATCGAGATTCCCAAGCCCAACCCCGCGCCGACGACGAAAAAGTATTTGAATAGCAATTCCGATGCTATGACTTCCACAAGTATCATCCTCCCTATACAAAAATTGAATGGCCACCGCACTTTCTGTATACATTTCAACCCGACGTCGCACTGCTAATGTATACAGAAAGTGCGCTGCAGCTCGCACCTTCTGTATACATCACCCCGGCTTGATCGCCTCCCGGATCAATCCGATCAACGGCTTAATGTACATCACCACAATGCCCAGGAGCACGAAGGCTGATAGCATCAGCAGAATTGCCCCACTATTGGTCAAAATGTCACCCGGGCCGAATCCCCACTGTACTTCCCCTGGATTAATCCCCGTGCCGGGGGCGGGCTCGCTTCGGGGCGTTGCCCTGGCCTCGGGAGACGGCCCCGACTCTTCCCCGGTGTCACTTATCGATGTGACGTAGAAACGGTACTCTCTGTCGTTTTCTAGGCCCCTGACGTCCACCGTAGGGCCTCTCTGCTGCCCCGGAAGCTGCTTCCCGTCCTGATACACCCGATAGCCTACAATGTCATCCCTGGGAGAGCTTGCCCACGTTAGGGTCACCATTTGATACCCTGGCCGCGCCTGGAGACTTGCCGGGGGCTCGGGCGGCGGTGCCTTTCTGGGCATCAGCAGAATTCCATTCGATTGCCCCGATTCGTTTCCCGATAGATCAATCGCTGTGACGTGAAATTTATAAGAAGTCCCATTTGCCAGACCATAGATTGTGGCGCTCGTTCCCCTTGTTCTCGTAACTTCTTTGCCGTCTTGATAGATGATGTATTCTTTTAAATCCGTCTCGGTGTTTTTCTCCCATTGAAGCGATACTTTTTTGTCTCCAGCCGTTCCCTTCAATCCGGCCGGAGCAGCTGGCGGCTCTTTATCAAGCAGCGGTTCGGCAAAAGCCTGTACTTCATACAACTTGAAATCCGCGTCATCATACTTATAAATAGAAACAATCACTTGTTTAACGTTAGTTATAGGCTCCGGTAAATTTATCCTGTCAGGAGTATTAGGAGACAGTTTGATGCTTCCTTCATCGGTACGATTACCAATGTTAGCAATCGTAAAATATTTTCCACTTGTAGTTAGAGCCTTAAGTACCAAAGTTGCGTTCCCAGGTCTATCAATTTCCCCATTAAAAACAAAAGATTGTATTTGTATGGGGGACGAACTTAAATCCCATATAGCAGTCGCATATTGATAAACAGATGACTTTACACTCAAGGTCGCAAACGTAGAATGATTATTATCAATAGCCCTGTTGAAATTCTTCCAATCCTTCCCGATTTCTTTGGGGGTGGATCTAATCAAATTGACATCCGCTGCGCTCGTCACCCCAGGAAAGAGCAAGAACACAATCAAGAGCGATAAGACGCCTCCTATAACCCGTTTCATTGCTGCACCCCCTTTCCGGATCGATAATTGTATACTTGGCCAGGAGCCGGCACCTGGATTTTGTATACGGATCACCCCAGCTGCAGCTCCACATCTGTATACATCACCCCGGCTTGACCGCCTCCCGGATCAATCCGATCAACGGCTTAATGTACATCACCACAATGCCCAGGAGCACGAAGGCTGATAGCATCAGCAGGATCGCCCCACTATTGGTCAAAATGTCACCCGGGCCGAATCCCCACTGTACTTCCCCTGGATCAATCCCCGTGCCGGGGGCGGGCTCGCTTCGGGGCGTCGCCCTGGCCTCGGGAGATGGCCCGGATTCTTCCCCGGTGTCGCTGATTGAGGTGACATAGAAACGGTACTCCCTACCGTTTTCTAGGCCCCTGACGTCCACCGTAGGGCCTCTCTGTTGCCCTGGCAGCTGCTTACCGTCCTGATACACCCGATAGCCTACTATGTCATCCCTGGGCGACCTATCCCACGTCAAAGTCACCATTTGATACCCTGGCCTCGCCTGGAGACTTGCCGGGGGCTCCGGCGGCGGCGGCGGCTTTTCCAGCGTCGTCCGAAAGGTCTTGACCATGCTTCCCTTGCGGCCATACTTGTCCACCCATTCCAGGAGGTACGGATATTCCGTATCCTTTTCTAGCCCCGTATGCGTGTAGGCCGTCACCTTGCCCTCTGTCAGCCTCCTAGAGCCCGTAGACAGGATATAATTTACCGCCCCGTTCTCCGTCCAGGAGATCCGCAGCCTGTCATTCCAGGCGTCGGCTTCGAAGCGTGGTTCCAGCAGCGGTTCCGGCCAAGCAGCTGCTATAATCTCATCCGAAACGGTGAATCCAAAATCATATACAGCAGCCACTTTATACTTGTACTGGACTTCTGGTTGTGCCGTGGAATCAATGTACTTTTGGCCTTGAAACGGACGATCGTTCAGCCGAACGTCATTGCGAAAGACCTCGTAGCCAATAAACCCTTCACCCTCCGTCATTTGCCATTGCAGCTCTACTGCCTTTGCCAGGGATTTAGAGAGCAATCCAACGGGTTTCGGTGCATCAATCGTGCCGTAAACATCAATTTCTTTTATGTGGGTATGCCAATTGCTCTTTCCCCAAATACGTATACTTTTAACGGCTTTAATGTCCATGTCTACGTATCCCCCGGCCCCGAATGTCTTTAGGACTTTCCCGGCCTCGTCGAGCAATTCTATCGTCGGCGGGCCGCTGCTTCCACCAGCCTTTGAAACGACCCGCGTTACGTGGGTAATGCTTGGCAAATTGAAATGAAAAGGAATATTATCCAATCCTAACTGAAATACCGTTGACTCATTATTATCGGTCATGACCGTTGTTGTAATGCCCCTTTTCCCTATATCTGTGAGGGGCTTGCCGTCCAGGAGCCCCCCGGGAAGAGCCGATACAGATACCGGAAAGACAAGAGCCAGGAAGAGGCCCGCCAGCAGCGTATAGATTGCCTTTTTCATACTGCACCCCCTTTCCGGATCGGCGGTATCAATCCCCTACATTGCTTCATTCGTCCCCTTCCCTTTCCAAATCCAGTAGGGTATCCAGTAGGCCAGCCTGAATGCTAAAAAAGTGCCTACCGTAATCAGGGAGCCGTATAACATCCCATATGTCAGAGCGTAGTACAATATAGGTTTGCCGCCATTGATAACCCCCATAAACTCCGTTGCCATCTCTGGTGATATGTCATGTTTGAACTGGTTTGCTATCACATAGAGAGCAACTGCGTACGCTCCCAAAATGAGCCATGTCATAAAGTTGGTTTCCTTTTTACTCATTCGTCATCCCCCCGGTTTGACCGCCTCCCGGATAAGGCCGATCAGCGGTTTAATGTACATCACCACAATGCCCAGGAGCACGAAAGAGGACAGCATCAGCAGGATCGCCCCTCCGTTCGCGAGGATGTCACCGGGTCCGAACCCCCACTGCATTTCCCCTGGATCAATCCCCGTGCCGGGGACGGGTTCGCTTCGGGGCGTCGCCCTGGCTTCTGGAGACGGCCCCGACTCTTCCCCGGTGTCACTGATTGAGGTGACATAGAAACGGTACTCCCTACCGTTTTCTAGGCCCCTGACGTCCGCCGTAGGGCCTCTCTGTTGCCCTGGCAGCTGCTCACCGTCCTGATACACCCGATAGCCTACTATGTCATCCCTGGGCGACCTATCCCACGTCAAAGTCACCATTTGATACCCTGGCCTCGCCTGGAAATGCCGGGGGCTCCGGCGGCGGCGGCGGCTTTTCCAGCGTCGTCCGAAAGGTCTTGACCATGCTTCCCTTGCGGCCATACTTGTCCACCCATTCCAGGAGGTACGGATATTCCGTATCCTTTTCTAGCCCCGTATGCGTGTAGGCCGTCACCTTGCCCTCTGTCAGCCTCCTAGAGCCCGTAGACAGGATATATAATTTACCGCCCCGTTCTCCGTCCAGGAGATCCGCAATCTATCATTCCAGGCGTCGGCTTGGAATTGGGGCTCCGGCAGGGGATCATCATATGGCGTAGCATATGACACTTCTGAAAGGCCAGACATCAGACCCTGATATATCGTTTGCACCTGGATGCGATACTTCCGATCTGGTTCCAGCCCTCGAATCTCATATTCTGTCGTACTCGCATTGACTTCGCCGTGGCGCTCACCATCTACATACACTACATATCCGTTTGCTCCCTGATTTCCTAGCCATGTCAAACGGATAGATCGAGTATCCGGCTCCGATCTGAGCTTGGTTGGCCGGGGAATATCATATTCCCCAAAAACATCAAACTCATAAATTTTCGCCCCATTGCTGCCGTTATTCTGTATGATAATTTCGTCGACATCCTTGACATCAATATCATAATCCTCGGGTACTCCATTTTTTTTAGCACTCAATTTCCTGTATGCAGCCTGATTCCCCTTCGACTGAAAATACACAGATAGATTAGCCCCACCTGCTCCATTATGCATGCTGATGCGATATGATTTGATTTGGGCCGACTGCTTTAGGGGGATTTTCAAGGTATTTCCGTCGCTGCAAACTCTACAGCTCAGTTCCCAGCCTGTATAATTTAAACCGTCAGTTACCTCGTATATAGTTTTTTTTAAAAGTCCATCCTTCGTATACAATTGGAAAGGTTGGCCATCTAAAAGGCCACCCGGATAAGCCGACACCGATACTGGGACTGTAAGCGCTAGTAAGAGGCAAGCCAGCAGTGTGCATATTCCCTTTTTCACGTTGCACCTCCTTTCTGGCCTACCACCATTTGATAAGCGACTTAAACCATAGCAGGACACGAGAATACTTTTGGATCATGAACAGCACGAACAGAAACATGATAGAGGCGATCAGCGAAGTGATGACCCGCGTCCATTCCGGCCCCAAGATGGCGAAGAAGCCGAAGTAATCATCTAGTCGTATCCCCTTGGCCGACACGCTTCCCACTTGCATAATTCCGTCGTACATCTTGTCCAGGAACTGAATGATGGGGTTAAAGATACTGTCTACAAAATTCCTAATCGTCCCCACCCCCGCGCATTTTGCCGATGATCTGAATCGCCCCGAACGCCGTGAACACCCATATGCCAAATTGAATGACATAGGCCACCTTGTCCAGCTGTAACTTTCGCATGGTCGGCTGCAGCTGACTGAATGCGTCCTGATAACTACCCGGCAGCATGGCCGCCCGGCCCGAAAAGGATAGGCCAAGAATCGTTGCAAAAAGTCCCTGGACGAGTCCGATCAGCATCCTTGCGACTGCAAACACCAGTTTGACGATTTTCACGACGATTACGCCGAGCATGTACACGAAATAAAAAATCATGTCTAACAAGTCCAGCAGCGGACGAAAAAGCGCGTATATCCCATTCAGGAGATACAGAAAACCTTCACCAAGTAGCCCGAAAAGGTAATGAAAGCCGTCAGCGATAGCTGAAAACATGGGCTACCAGTCCTTTCTTCGTCTCGTCCCTACGGCTCGATGCAACAGCCCGACCAACTCATGGGCACATACGATCGAATAGAACAGGAACATGATTGGGGCACCAGCAAGAAGCATGTTTGTGGTTGCGCTCCAGATATCGCTCGCGGTCATGGTTTCCCTCCTTTTCGAATGTCCGGGTGATACCCCGGATATTTCATTTCATCGTTTTCATATCCAGGCATGGTATCATCCGGCGGCCCTTGGTAATCCGGGATTTTCGCTTCTCCACTATCCGGCGGTTTGTACTCCGGTAGTGAATCATCGTCCGGCTGCTGGTAGGCTGGCGGCTTAATGTCTTCCTCCTCTGGCAGCTGGTATCCTTGATCCGGTTCGGGATCGGTTTCCTGGCGTTCATATTGGGGCGCTTCCGGTGCGTAGTCCGGGGGCACCTCGTAACCCTTATCCTCATTGTCATAGGTTAGATCCATTGGATCGGGGATGGAAAAGGGCTTTGATTCAGAAAAGTCCGGTTGAAAATCCGGCACATTGGAATCCAGTGATTCGGTGTACCGCGATGGCATGTCCGTCATCGTCGGCACATTCGGCCGGAACGGTTTCAGCGGCTGCGGCGCGCTTACGGGCTTTTCCCGGCGCTGGAACTCGTCCGCAACAATTACCGCAACTTCTGGCGCCCGCCGAACGATTTCGTCGCCCATAGCTGGAACAATCGTGTCACGGAAGATCCCCGCGACATAGTACCAATCGGGCGGCTTAGGCATGATGGATTCAAGGTCGCCCAGGAATTGATCGTACCCAGGACAAGCGAGCAGCTGCGCCAGCTGGTCGCATATTTCTCCGCAGCCTCCCCCTGGCGGAATGCCGGGATCAGGATCTCCCCCAGGTATTCGCTCATGTTCAACGATGAGATCGGACTGTCCGGCTACACGGTCGCCCTTCTGGGCAATGATCGTATATCCTCCTGGCTCCGATGTGGCATATTTCGGCTCGGTCACGACGTCCAATAGGTTGCCTTCCTTCCAAACTTCATACACGTCTGCGCCGATATCATCCCAGGATATTTCCCCCTGACCATACCGGGCATTGAGATCATCATATCCGGTTTGCTCGCCATAACTGGCACATGTCTGGCTGCTGATTTGAGACGTAAAAAAGTCGGGATCGGTCTTTCCAATCAGCTTACCGGACGAGTTGTAGAATTCCATGTAATACGTGCCGTTGCACGTGAGATAATGAATTCCCGTGGGCGAAGTGTATTCACGTTCGTACATCTTTCCGCTGGACGATCTGAATACCAATTTATATCCGACCGTACCCGTTGGGGCTACATAGTCCATCCGGTACTCGTCTCGGTTCGGGACGTAATATGCCTTGTACGAGATCGGAATGAAGGTATCCCCGTCCCCCGGCCCTCCCGGCCCAGGTTTTTCGCCTCCGCCGTCTCCACCATTTCCAGGGTTTCCCCCGCCGTCCCCAGGTTTGCCGCCTCCCGGCCCAGAATTTCCGCTCGAACCGTCCCCAGGTTGGGTTGGGCTTCCGCCCAAGTAATACCTCGTTTCCATGTTTAGCACGTCCCCGGCCCAACGCACTGCCCCGTATGCCTCGACTTCTCCGTTCGTTTCAAGTTCGCATGTATACGTTGCCTGTTTCGGATCGGCTTTTAGATGCCCGGTTGCAACGGTCACATTTTTCCAAGTACCGCCCACCTGACATCTGACGGTATAGTCCTTCGTGTTCGCGGCTTTGTATGCGCTGATTCCCTGCGTGGCCGCCGGGAACGTGATGCTGGTCGAACCGCTCTTTGTTTTGAATGGAAACGTGCCTGCCACCCCGGCCGGGGCATGGGCGTAATAATAATCATCCAGGTAAACATCATTTGCAGCTGCTTGGACTGCTGGAGACGGCAGAAAAAGCAAACAGATGAGCAGTACGGCTAAAACCCTGTTCATAGCTCCCCCTATAAAAAAGAGGAAGGGGTTTTCCCCTTCCCCTTAGCAATTAGCTTCCAGGCTTCACGGCTTCTCGGATCAGGCCGATTAACGGCTTTACGTACATGATGGCAATGCCAAGCAGTACAAAAGCTGCCAACGTCAGCAAGATGGCTCCACCATTTGAAAGAATGTCAGCTGGAGTAAAACCCCAGTTGATAGTAACCCCTTCAAGCAATTTCATATATATACCTCCTCGTTATATTAGCTTCCAGGCTTCACGGCTTCTCGGATCAGGCCGATTAACGGCTTTACGTACATGATGGCAATGCCAAGCAGTACAAATGCTGCCAACGTCAGCAAGATGGCCCCACCATTTGAAAGAATGTCAGCTGGAGTAAAACCCCAGTTGATAGATGTTTTTCCGATAATATCCACACTTTCACCTCCTTCATCTAGTTCAATATTTAACGTCCTTAACTTCTGCTTTCACGTCATAATTTTCTTCCTTTTTGGAAAAAGCGCCCTTCACGGTTCTGAGTAAGTGACCAGCTAATAAAGTGGCCGCCATAATTAGAAGGATAGGCATGACTATGTAAAGCAGAGCCCCGACGTATTGAAAAAACTGCGCTATGTTCTTGTCTGAAAAGAACGTGATGTATGGAAGATCCATCATTCATCATCCCTTCCTCATGTTGCGGAATGCGGATATGAGTGTCTCCAGGAGCCACCCGGCCGCTTGAATAGCAATGAAGATGATCAAGAACACAATCGCAAATGCAACCACTTTGTTAAAGGCCCACCAGAAGTAGGACATGTCGATGAGCTTTGCTAAGTCCATCTTGATACCCCCTTTGTAAAGGAGAACAAGCCCACAAAAAAGGAAAGGATCAACATAGAGACGAGCACCGACATGACTACCTCATCCACCGTCAGAAACCATAGCATCAGTTCTCCGAGCATCATTCCCCCCCGCCTTTTCGGAATCCGAAAATGTGTATTAACATGGCGATCATGGCGAAGTAGCAGGGGCCAACAGCTACAAGTAGGTATATTTTATAGCCCGTCATCTGTGGTACCTCCCTAGTATCAATCCATGCATCCACTTCGTGATGAAGATTCCCGCCATGACTACAAAAAGAGTCGCGATCAGCAGCTGCCCATAGGTGATTTCGTGTTTCAGGACAATGGTTCCGCTGCTAAAATGCAGTTCTGTCGTTGGGACATCCGGGACAGTAGTCGTTACAATGACCTCTTTCGGGCCCGTTGGTATTGGAATAGTTTTTTCCTGGGCATCCTCGATATGATGCTCATCAGACGGTGGTATTTCCGCTTGCTCAACGGCTTCTGGCTCTTCGATCACTGTCGATTCGTCGTGCTCTTCCATTTGCATATCCCTCCCAAAAACGACAAAAAGAGGAGCATGGCAAAATGCCTTGCTCCCCTGGATATACGCAAACAAACATATGTACGATTTGACGTGAAATCTGATATAATGATTACCACGTCCATCGCACATTATGTGTGAGTGCCGCGAAGGGGTGGCCTTTGCGCGCTCGCCTCGTAGATGCTACCAACATCTACGGGGCGTTGGACTCTTTTTTTTACCAGCATATATGACCATATGACCACTGTCAACATCCTTAATTGCAGCTATTTCCAAGGTCATTTCCAAAAAAAGTTAAAAATGTGCACCCATCTTATATATTTATATATATAATTTCCCTGCGCGGCCCTTGGTGATTATTTGGAGGATTTTTCCTCGAAAAATCGCCAAATTTTTAGGCCCATTCCGGCGATAATTCGTCGCGAGCGTTTAGGTAGCTCTTCAACTTTTCAAAGTCGCGGCCCGTTTCAAGCCACTGCGAGAAGTTGAACTCTTTGACGGTTGCATTCTTTTTCCCCTTGAAAGCTCGGATCGCCACGATCCGGCTGTCCGTCTCAATGACGACATCATGCGTATTTTTCCCGTCGATATGATAGACCCCGGTCGGTTTCAACTTCTCATACTGTATCGTGCGCTTGACTACGGTGCAGAACTCCTTACTCGTCTTCATGAGCAGCTGCATATAGTTCGGCTTCGCTTGTTTCATCCCTAGTCCTCCCGTTTCCAAAATTCGTACCAACGTTTCGCCCTGGCCTGGGCATGCGTCGGTTGCTGGAGCATCAGCTGCTTTGTCTCCAGGACTTCGCGCAGCACCTCAGATATGCGGAGATTGGTCTGTATGTTCCGTTCGTGCATGGCTTGGTTGACCTTCTTCAACTCTTCCATTTCGGCCCGCATCCGTTCCATTTCATGCATCACTCCCTGGAACACCTGTGCAGCTGCCGCCATTTGCTCGGTCGCTTCGTTCGGTTCGGACGTAACAACTTCGACCGTCGCCGCGACCGGATCAGGCTCGGCTATATTTTCGATATTCCCACTTGCAAGCGCATGTTCAACCTGCCGAAGAGAGTAGTTTTGATCCCGGATCAACCTTTGGATAAACCTGAGAACGTCAAGCGCTTCCTCGTCAAAATAGTTGTACCCGTTATCCCCCTTTTTGGTCGGTATGTAATTCCTAAGTTTTTTATGCCATTCCCGCACCACATGCGGACTTTCCCCGATCTCCATCGCCGCCTCATTCATCTTACATAGGTTTTTTCCTAGGTTTTCACCCATGTTTATACACCTCCTACAAACCTGGGAATCTATTTTTACTTTAGTATACACCTGGGTACAGAATAAGAAAAACGCCCAGGGGACGTAACTAAGCCGTTGACAAATGGATATCATCAGGGTTAGCATAAGGATGTCGCCCCCGGGCGTGGATTGAAAAATATAGTATTTGATTAGATAAAAAAAAGAGACGAAGGAATCCCTTCGTCTCTTTTTCTATTAGTCAGACGGCGAATCGGCGAGATGCACCAAGATTTTGGGCAGTGCCTCGAACCGTTTTTGGCCAACAGTTTTAAGCTGCCCCGTGGCTCGACACAACAAATCGTAGTCATCGTTGCGGATGGCACGTTCTAGCTGTCGGATCAAATCGTCGTGTTCCTCTTGCCACCCCTCCACCCAATCGAGGGCGATTTCTTTCTTTACTTCCAGCTTTCGAACCCTTTTCAAACGCTGATTTACGGATAGGTGATTCTTCTTCATTTCATCCTCTCCTCAATACATATGTACCAAATTCGGGATTTTGTGAAATAGTCCGACGCTCCGATCCTCAAATTCGTTTAAATTTGACCGTGAGCGCCGATTTTGCCGCCGTGGAACAATCGAAAAAACGGCCGTTTTTTCTTCATTCGCAAACTCTATTTTTCTCCCAATTTCTCCGTTTTCCTAGGTCAAAAGATTAGAACATCTGACACGCTGTAACGCCCCGTTAGTGGATCGATACGCACATGATACATGTGCTCGATCACTCCCTCGCTGGCGCGCTTCGTTTCCGCGCCGCAGTGCGGACATGAGTCATGCGGCGAATCGGCTGGCTCGAAAAATTCGCGCCGGCAAGACGGACATGTAACGCGCCATACTTCTATTTTTACTTCTCCAGACATGTTCTCACCATCTCCCCTCGATGAACGAAATGACTTCATCAGGCGAAAATACATAATCGGAATCCAAGCAGATCATCAGTGCATACTTGCCCACTTTGTACTCTTTTTCAGTGACTCGATGCACTTCGTACCGATCATCCATCCCGGCGGCCACCCCGCCGAACGTCACGCTATCCCCCACATCCATTAGGCGGATCGTCTTCTTTTGCACGTCGTTCAGTATCACTTTGGCACATCCTTTCTACGTCCAGGAGTATCGTTCTCGGTCACTCTTCATTTGTGCTACAGCTTCTGTTTCCGTAAATCCGCGCCGCATGTACAAATTCTTTTCGATATTCTCCAGGCGCCGATTGGTCGGCCGTGGGGCCGTTTCTGGCGTCCATCCCTCATCGAGAGCGCGGCGAATGAAGTTCACAGGCGTTCGTATCGGCTTCCCATACTGCCGGACGAGCAGAAGCACGTCCAACGCCCGTTCAAACGGTACGGAGGCCAGGAGCTCGATGGCTTCGTCCGCAGGTTCCTGGAGCGTTGCGATACGGTACACCGTCCGCAGCGCGTCGGTTTTCTTCGTCAATGCATGCCCTCCCTGTATCCTTTCGCCCTTCCTTTGTATCCATAATAACACACTTTGTATCCATGGTCAACAGCCTTTTTTAGAGCGATATTTGATTGTGCGCCTCCATTGTCGCATTCATGGCCGCCTCGTGCTCTCCAAGCGTGATTTTAGCGCGCTTCTCGCGGTATATGCGGATCAGGTAATCGATCGCGTGCGACTCTGTGGGAACATTCAGCATTTCCTTGATGCTTTTCAACTCATCTTTGACATGCGGCATGACTTTTACATTTTTACGTATATCCATATTCATCAACCTTTCGTATCCAAAAGAAATTTCATTGTATCCATAATATCACCACTTGTATCCATAGTCAAGTTATGGTATGATAGAAGATGTTAGGAGGTGATGCGATGCAAACCGCCTTTCTAGCGCTTCAAATTCTTTTGACTGGCTTGCAAACGGTCCTTACCGCTCTGCTGTTGGTAAAAGAATTTGGGCAAAAGAAAAAGCGGCCTAAGCGCAAAAAGCGCCGCGGCCGCAATCGCAGGTCGTAACTGACCACAGAGTAAGGGTGTAAGCGGCACCCTTACTCCTTCCTAACATTCTTACCGTTATTATATCACATTTATTCCTGGAGGGTGGACCCCATATGACAACGGAAAGTTTATCCATCATCCTGTCATCCATCAGTATAGTTTTATCCTGTATTACGACTTGGGTCGTAATTCGACGTTTAAAACAAAAGTGAGAGGCCGCCGCGCCTCTCTTTTTTCATTTCAAGCGCTCGAGCGCCCGGATCATGTCATCGAGCAGCAGCCCCTCCGCTTCCTCCAGGTCCAGATCGCGCCATATTCCCGCCTCCACGTAGTCCAAAAAGCACTCCGTCAGGCTGTCCGGCGTCGGCTCGCAATGGCCGTACCCCGCATGCTGTAGCGCCCTCTGTATCCTGCTACGGGTTGTTGTGGGACAGGTGTCCCGGCAGGTGCCGAATGAGGTCATTTCGTCTTCATCCTCTCTCTATTTTCTCTATCAGTTATCCACATGTGGACAACCCCCCAGTAGAAGGTACGCACGCTTTCGCGTGCTTGATTCGAACATCCTCCCCGCCCCCGCCCCTGCATTTGTGCTCTCTTCCGGTTTAGGCGTTGCATGATGCGCTGGATTGTGATAGCGGTAATGGTGAGGTAGGAGGGAAGAGAGCACAGCCCCCCCTGTAAGGGGAGACTGTGCGAAAGCTTGATAGCGTACAAAGGAGCCGGCTATCGGTCGTTTCGCATAACTGTTATTCAACGTGTCCAGGTCGTGCTTTACCACGTATAGTCGTTACTAACTCTAACAGCCAGCCTGCGCATTAAGCGCACACGGACGGGATATGGGTCGGTGGAGTCACACCGCCCAATCTGGAAGGGTTACAGGGGCAACCACGCGATCTACGGCTGTCTCTCCATCTAACGGCACTTAACACCCTCAGTCACACCCGACGCGTTTTTCTCGCGGCTCACTTCGAGGGGGTCGGGACGACATACCCCACAAGCGCTGATCACGCACTTTTATTAGTCGTTTTGGTTGGCATTGAACGCCCATTATTTTCTTCTCTGACGCTTCTTTGGCTTCGTGCTCTGTTTGATTCGGTCTGTCGTTCGTATGTACTCCAAGCGGTTATACACGCCTAAGCGCATCGTGCAGTTCGTGCAGAACGGCGACTCTTGAAGCTTCACCGTTTCAATTCGTTGATGCCCTTCCTTGCAGGCGTAGACATAGAGCTTTTCTTTCGGCATACTTTTCATGAGCTTGCGTTGTTCGCGTTTAGCGTTCACGATGCCGCCGCCCATGGATGTTCCCGTTTTTTTACTCAATACTGTCAAACCTCCTAACGGTCACATAGAGTAAGTACGGTGTTGTCAGTACAAACAAGGCGATAGCCTTAGTTGCTTGCCACATCATAAATCTAAAATCTCTATCAATGCTGATGAGATACACCAATACAAAAAAGCTAATCATGCCAACTCCTACAATCACGGCAAACATCGTCAGGGCGAAAAAGATCCACACCATCAACAATAGCTCCATAACTAAGACCTCCTAATTCCTGTGCGCAATAATTCTGACAAGCATCATATAAATCAATATTGAAAAAAGAACCAAATAAAAATGTTCAGCCAGCCAAATAAAGAAATCCGGACCAGCAAAAAGCACTGCAATCATCGCAAACATCGGCAGGGCGTAAATACAAAAAATCAAAAATAGCTCCACAACTAAGACCTCCTAATACCTGTTTCGACCCATAAAAACAGACGACATAAAAATAAATATCAACGCCGCAATCAGCGGAAAGTATTCGAGGATGAAAATAACTAATTGCGTAATAAAATGCGATCTTATGTCATTCATTCGGATCGTTCCTCCTTTGCAGCCCGGTTTTTGTATACGGTTTTCTTCCTGCAGCTCAACTTTATGTATACATTTTCATTCCTGGCCACGCGGTTTTTGTATACTTTTTTCGTGCCGGCAAGCGCCGATCTGTATACTTCCCAGCGAGTCACCATCCTTTTTTCACTGGCATGGATATCAAAAGATCTAGGCTATCTTTTGATATCGAATTGCTAGAATCATAATGATGCAGGAGCAGCTTGATCACGTCTGACGCATCGTACAGACGCAGCTTGTCCTGCAAACGGAGCAGTTGATCGCGTACCTCGTCATCCAGGAGTACATGATTCGCTTTCTGGTCGTGGTACGCCAGAAGTAAATCGATGGTGTCGTATTCCGTCCTGGCGCGCAGCTGCTCCTTCTTCTGCTCTATCTTTTCTTTGGTTTCGATTGGTACTTGGATCGGCTTCCGGCTCATGTATACTCTTCCCCTTTCGAATGAACGGAACCGGGAGGAACTGGCGCTGGCTTGTATACTTCGCCTGGCATTTCTCCGGAAAATTTGTATACGGATCTTTGTCCTGGCATCAAACTTATGTATACAGAACGCTTGCAGCTGCTCCTGGTGCTGTTTACACGCTAGTTTGAGTAACGAAAAAAGCCCTGGTTCTCTTCAACTGAGAATCAGGGCTCTTTTACTATATTCTTTCAATTGATACCATCAGGTTACTGTGGTACAATCGGAGTACATAGCCGGAATAAGCGCCTGTTTCATCGTTGTGAAGGAACGATAGAAGCAGCATAGGGTTTCTCAGGCCCTAGCCGCTGAAACGGCTTTTTCTTTTTCAATTTAAACCCATTCTATCATACTATGGGTCAACCGGAAAGGAAAAAGTCGCTTAAAAGCGATTCTATAGCCTAGTATTTTATCAATTTTCGAGCAAATACACGTATTTTTCGCTATCATTTTCCCTAGCACCTAGCAAACAATAGATGTCTAGCGGTATACTATTTCTTGGAAACATATAAAACACTTGTCCCATCCTTCCTACAGCGATCCTTTGGTTCGGGTACTTCGCGCGTGTCCGGCGCTTCAGTATGGCACTATGAACCGCGATATGCTGCGTGATGCGACAGGTGTTTTCTAATTGTTTGAAGGCCTCATGATCCATGTAACGCCTCATCATTGAATTGTACTTCACGATATTTACCTCTCGCCCTACAAAGTGTTGATAGTATGCCCAAGCCGATGGGTTTACTGGTTCAGCTTGCAAATGCATCGAGATCCTCCTTTACAAGCGTTTGAATGTCCATTCGCAACCCATAACGATCCAGGGCGCGAGTGTGACGCCGTTCCAATTCCTTGAAAAATTCTTCAATATTTTTTTTGCCTACGGGCATCGGGAACCGATGCACCATACTATTCGTATCGAAAAGATTAAGGCCATAAACCTTTTTTTGCGAGGCCGGGGGCAGTATCCAGCGGTTCAGCAGCCGCCCCCACTCGCCATAGTCTTTGGCCGTGTAATCGTAAACGGTGTTAATGATTGTCCCGGACTGCGTTTTCACGCAGTTGATTAAGATATCCGTTTTTTGCCTGATCCGTGTGTCTATGTTCTCATAAGACGGCAAAACGAAGATGAACACTGTGTTCAGCTTCCGGACGAAGTTGAACAGCTGCGTGAGAGCGATATTCCCCTCGCCGCCCCACTGACGTCCGTCAAAGTTGGACTGTGACTCGTCAAAGACGACGATCGATCCATGCACATCTGCG
>CALYLO010000012.1 GCA_944800085.1 Paenibacillus melissococcoides
GGCTACAGCCCGTGGTGATGTAAACCGTATGAAGAAGCTCAAGCGCCAAGTGGATAAGATGGTTGCGGATCTTAAAGAAGAGGTTCAGCGGTGCGTATCGGGTTGGGTACATTCCAAGTTAACGTTATCAGTGAGACGATGGCGGCCATTACGTGTGATCGATGCGGGAAGCAGAAGCTGACAACGCGGAGCTGAAGCGTCAGCGAGACATGGAACGCAGGATTCGGGTAACCTTCTTGGGAGGGTAAATTTGGTAGAAATTGGTAAACGGGTCCTTCCGGAGGGGGTGGGGGGTATGCGGGTACTCGCGACCCCGAAATCCGGCCGAGTATGAAATTTTTAAATCCTTGTGCATGTGCATGTTAGGAGGTGTATTGCGTTGGATGTTTCCAAGCTATTTAAAGTTATAGATGGAAAAGTATGTATTTCGTCGCTGGCATTAAAACGGTTTTGGGATTCACCGGAATACGCTTCAAAACTACGTAAAGCAAGGATTGGAGCGAGAACAATTGGATGGTATCAACTCCTATCGGTGATCAGTTCATGGCCGAAAAAAAAGGAGCTTCAGCAGGTGACGGTGAAGAGTCGCTTGCACAAATGAAGCTCAGGTACGAGGCACTGCTCAAAAAGGAACAGTCCGAGGCGGCCTACATTGAAAAATGAGGTTGAACGAGGCGAGTACATCCGGCGGACTGATGCCGTAGGTGATATGCAACGCTTTTTTGTTACGTTGCGTCGAAGTTTGACGGAGTCGCCGGAAAATAGCGACGGAGGTTGCGCCATACGTAACACCGGAGCAAGCCCGCAGACGAACAAATATAGCGGATGTCGTACATGGGGTATTGCTCAGATGTCCGTCAGGGGGGTATACGATGCGAAAAAAGCAAGTAAAGAAGTAGTAGAAGACGTTGCGCGGTGGATAATCGAAGCCGCCGCTGTCCTTCGACCGCCCGAAAAGCTTACCGTGTCCGAGTGGGCAGATCGGCATCGTGTATTGGATAGCAAGACATCCGCCGAGCCCGGCCAGTGGAGTACAGACCGCACGCCGTACTTGCGCGGTATCATGGACGCGCTGAACGATTACCGCGTCGAGAGATCGTTTTGTCAAGCCACGCAGGTAGGCGGAACGGAGACGTTAAACAATATGCTCGGCTACATCGTTGCGCAGGATCCGATCCGGTACTGATCGTCTATCCTACTCTGAGTTGGCCGAATACACGTCAAAAAACCGGCTGGTCCCAATGATCCAGCTTAGCCCGGCGACCGCCGAAAAGTACCGGGCGGACGACAGTAAGATCCTTGAGCTACAGTTGGACGGCATGTATGCAGTCTTAGCCGGCGCGAACAGCCCGCTTCGCTCGCCTCCCGACCGATTCGGTATTTGCTCATGGATGAAGTGGACAAATTCCCGAAAAAACGCCGGCAAAGAAGCGGATCCGCGCGCTTGGCGCGGAACGACGCGGACGTTTAACTTCAACCGGAAAATCATCCAGACATCGACGCCGACGGTCCGATCCGGCCCATTTGGAGCGCTCATGAAGGATGCGCGGTCAAGCTGGAATATTACGTCCCTTGCCCTCATGCGGCCATTACCGACGTTCGTTTTCAAACGGCGGGAAAACTGGCGGCGGGATTGTCTACGACAATTCAAGACACCAGATGAGGTCCGGCTGACCGCCTATTACGAGTGTGAGGAGTGCCAGGGCATTATCCAGGATCGACACAAGCCGCTATGCTACGGGCGGGCGAATGGGCGGGACGAAAACGGCAAGTTTTACGCGGCCGCAAGACATCGTTCCGGCTCAACGCCATTTACAGCCCGTGGCTGCGCTTCGGGGATATTGCCTATGAGTTCCTGACCAGTAAGAGCGAGCCGGAACTGCTGCAGAACTTTATTAACAGTTGGCTTGCGGAGCCTTGGGAACAAACGACAGTACGGATGAACAGCTCCGAGCTGACCAAGCGCTCCAGCGGTTATGACGATGGCATTGTACCGCCGGGCGCGCTGCTGCTGACTGCGGCGTGGATGTGCAGAAAGACCGTTTTACTACACTATCCGCGCCTGGGGCGAGCGCATGACGTCTTGGAATGTCCGCACGGTTTCTGCGAGACCTGGGACGAGATCGAGGAGGTGATGAATCTCCCGTACTACACACCGACGGAGTAGAGTTTTTCGCCCTGTGCGGTATCGACTCAGGTTACAACGCGGATGACACTTATAGCTTCTGCGCGCTCAACAGCGAGTGGGCCGTGGCGGTCAAAGGGGCGTCTGGCGCTGTTAAAGGAAAATTCAGCTTGACCACACTTGACCGGATCGAACGTAATCTGTTCGGGATCCGGCTTTTTTGTTGGACACGGGCTACTACAAGGACTTTATTTCCAACCGCATCAACCGGCCACGGAACAGCCGGGGCGCGGCTTGTATATGAGGGGTGCGACGAGGCTTACACCGCCAAGTGACGGCGGAACACAAGGTCAAGAAGAAGGCCGGAACAAGACGATCGAAGTTTGGGAGAAAAAGACGACAAGCGCTGATAACCACTATCTGGACTGTGAGGTTTACGCGGCGTTCGCGGCCGATTACCTGGGAGTTCGGTACCTAAAGCGGATGCCTTCCCCGCCTTCCCCGCCTGAATTGGCAGTGCAGACTGCCCGGCCGCGGTCCATAAAAGCAGTTGGATACGAGGAGGTGACGACCAATGAATGACGAGAAAAAGCAGCTTCTCCGGGAGCGACTGAAACGGATCAACGAGGCGATCGACGCTATCATGTCGGCGGCCAGGAATACACGATCGATAATCGCCGGCTGCGCCGGTCGGACTTGGGAACACTTCTCGTTGAGCGCGATCGCATCGAGCGCGAGCTGGCGATTGTCGAAAATGACGGCATCTTTACGGCCGCGGTCTTTTGGAGGAGGTGATAATGAACATGAATCGACTAGATAGGGCCATTGCCGCCGTGTCCCGCGCTGGGCATACAAGCGCGCTGCCTGGCGGCGGGGCAATGGCCCGTTCAATGTATAGTAGAATTCGACGAGCTTGTCGGATCGCGCTCTCAGCTTCAACCTAACCCGGCCACCCGGACATGGATGAGCAGCCGCCCGTAGAGGCATGGGAGCGCGGGCGGATCCGCGGCCCGCGCCGCAAGACATGGAGCGGAACAGCGACATCTGGCAAGGCCATACTCCTTGCGGCTTTTCCAGCGCGGAGTCATCGGCGAAGGACTGGTCGCTGGCAATCAAAGGCGGAGGTCCGGGCGCGGGCCCGAAACGATTAACGCGCCTGTGGGAAAGGAGTTGACGCAAAGCTGAAAATTGTGATGTCACAGCCTCCAGGACTTTACGGAGCAGTTGGAGACTATTCTACCCGCCGGATTGTGGATGGCGGGATTTTTTTGTCAAGGTGTACACCGAGGATAAAAGATTTCCGTTTAAGCTGCAGCTACGCACCGTGGATGAGCTTGACACCACGAGCGGCCGTTCGGCATCGAATCGACGAATAAAAACGAGATCATTGACGGTGTTGAGATCGACTCATATGCAAACATGTCGCCTACCACTTCAAAAAGTACAAGGGGACGTTACAGGTTCAAGGGGAGTCGTCCGGATAAAGGCGGAAGACGTAATTTTCTGCACCACAAGTCAGATCCGCGTCGGTCCGGGAGATTTCCGAGCTGGCGACGGCCCTGAACCGGGTTAAGGACGTGAACGAATTTTTGGAGGCCGTGAATATTAAATGGAGCGTTGTACTTGCTTGTTCTCGGTGTCTTCATCAAGAAGGCCCTTCCGGGCGGGGACCGGCTTGGCCGTCTGAACCAACATGATCAAAGCCAGTCGAGGGGAGATATGACGGCATGTAGCTTGAGCCCGGCATGATTGGTGAGCTCAACCCGGGGGATGAGGTCCAGACGGTCATACCGTCCGGACAGTCCTCAAATACCGCGCAGCACGTCACGACCATGTTGCGCCTCATTGGGGCCAGTGTTGGGCTGAGCTATGAGGCAAGTCAGCCGCGACCTGGGCAATGTGACATACTCCAGTGCACGTCAAGGTGTCGTAGAGGATCGCAAGACGTACAAGCGATAATATCCGATCTTTGGTAAACAGGGTTCTGACACCGATTTTTCACGAATTTATTGCGTCGCAGATCCTTGTCGGTGCATTGCCGGCACCGCCGAAAGCGGATATTGAGTCGATCGCCAAGCATGTATGGATTCCGTCGGGCTCCGCATGGATAGATCCGACGCGGGAAGTCGCGGCGAACAAAATCGCGCTTGAGACAGTCAAACCACCTTGGCGCGCATCTGCGCAGAAAACGGGGAGGACTGGCGGGAAGTCATCGAGCAGCGCGCTGCCGAGCGGCTGCTTGAACAGGAAATGATGAAAGGAGGAACTGAAGGTGTCAAAAATCGAATTCCGGCGGTGCTGCATAGAAACGGGCTGAAAACAGGAGAACTGACACGCGCATGGAGCATCGACGGATCGACGATCAACGAAGAGGAACGCACCGTCGAACTGTCTTTCAGCTCTGAAGAGCCGTACCAGCGATGGTTTGGAAATGAAATTCTGAGCCATGATGTCGGCGCAGTGGACTTATCCAGGCTCCAGGAGGTCGGAGTTCTCCTCTTTTCCCACGGCCGGGATACCCGATATGGACGAATGCCTATCGGGGACGTCGAAAAGGCTTGGATAGATGCGAATACTCGAAAGGCCCGCGCCCTTGTGCGCTTTGACGATGATGAGGACTCAGAAAAAGTCTTTCGGAAAGTCGTCAAAGGCTTCATCAAGGGCGTTTCTGTTGGATATTCGGTGTCCAACTGGGAGGAAGTCAAAGCGGGCAGCGTGTCCGCGAACGGCCGCCACCAGGGGCCTGCATATGTGGCCCTGAAGTGGCAGCCATTTGAAATTAGTATTGAGCCTACGCCAGCGGATCCAACCGTCGGCGTCGGAAGAAGCGCTGATTCCAATGCTAGCGCCACCACAAACCAATGAAGGAGATGACTTGAATATGCCCAGGATTAAAACATGTTGCCCTTGCGGCACAAGAACTTGTACATGCACCAGACACAGGAGTGAGCACCAGGCGCACGTCGGGGGCTGCCCCAGCTAGTGAACCCGCTGCCCGTTCAGTGGAGCCAGACGCGGCGGAGGCGGAACGGGCGCGCACGACGGAGATTATGGACTTGTGCCGCACCTTTTCCGTCGAGCCGGACGAGTATATCCGGAGCGGCGCCGAGGTATCCGCCGTAAAAGATGCAATTCTTGAAAAGTTGCGCACCGCGCGACAGCCGCAAACGCCGGCCTTAGGCGCGGTTCATGTGACGGTGGAGGAAACGGACAAGATCCGTGCTGCTGCTTCTGATGGCTTACTTCTGCGCGCAGGTGTGGTTGTAGCGAAACCGGCACCCGGCGCGAACGAATTCCGAGGCATGAGTCTCCGCGACCTTGCGATCGACTGCGCTACTCGAGCTGGCGTGGTAAATGCGCACCGTATGGACGACAGGGAACTGCTCAAAACCGTGCTGCAGCGCGATGGCAACAACATGTTCCCGGACAGCACATTCCAAGGCATTTTGTCCAACGCCGTTGACAAAACGTTGTCTAACGCCTATCAAGAGGTGCCGACCACGTTCCAAACATGGACAAGCAAGGGCAGCAACAGCGACTTTAAAGCCGCTGAGCACTACCGCATTTCCGAGGCTGGTGAGCTGGAGAAGACGCCGCAAAATGCGGAAATCCCATATGACGATCCGATGAAGGATGAGAAAGTTACGAAGTCGGTGATCACCTACTCAAAGCGCTGGGGGTTTACACGTGAGGCCTTCATAAATGACGATCTGTCCATGCTCAACCGCGTACCACGCGCCTATGTCACAGCGGCCAAACGCGGGCTGAATCGTCTTGTGTACAAGATGCTGGCAACCAATCCGGTCATTTTTGACGGGAAGCCGCTGTTTGACGCAGCGCATAAAAACCTGGGAACCATCCTGGACGTGCCGAACGAAAAGACGATGAGCGAGGCGCGCACCGCGATGCGCCTCCAAAAGGCCATTCGAGGCCTGGCTACGCTGAACTTGACGCCGAAGTACATGCTGGTACCTGCCGCGTTGGAAACGGAGGCGATGAAGTTCATCTATTCGCCAACTGACATGACGCAAGGCAACAGCGCAGTAATCAACGTGTTCCGCAATGCAACTACGTTGATAGTTGATGCAGAGCTGGATGCGTACAGCCCATCGGCTTGGTATCTGTCGGCTGATCCGAGCACAGTAGACACAATCGAGGTCACTTACTTGCGGGGCCGTGAAGAGCCGACACTTGAGACACACGTTGCCTTTGATCGCCTCGGCATGGAGTTCCGCATTTACTTTGATTATGGTGTGACCGTCCTGGATTCCCGTGGCTTGTACAAAAACCCAGGTAAGGCAACCGACGGCCAATAAGGAGGAATGCTATTATGACTAAAAAACTAATTGCAAAGACACCGATCGGCTATGCCGGTCATCTCCTTTCCCCTGGCGACTCGATCCGCGAGCACATCCATGATCAGACATTCATCGCCTTGCTTTTGGAAAAGGGCCATGCGATGGAAGTGGAGGTGGAGACGGCAGCCCCTGCTCCAGCAGAGGCACAGGAGCAGCCGGAAGAAGAGGCCCCGCCAGCAGACAAGCAGCCGGAGGAAGCTCCTACAGCAGAAACTCCGGAGAGAAAGCCGGAAGCACCGCCAACGGGCCGGAAGCGTGGCAAATGAAGAGCTTCAACGACTATTTGGCCGATGACTTGAGCATCTTCATCAATCCGGACGAGATGGGAGAAATGGCCGTTGTCGACGGAATGGAGTTGCGCGTGACTATCACGCACAACTCCATTGATGAGCGCAAGCGCCTAATCTCCAGAGGCGGCTATGACGGTCAACCGCAAGGCCTGTATCACGTCACGTTGACGATGTACGTCCGCCTGTCTGACCTGGGCTATGTCCCGGTGCGGGGCGATCTGATGGTCATCAATGGGCGGGAATATACCGTCATTGGGGCGGGCGAGGAAAAGGGCCTTGTCACGGTCCGATTGGAGCGAAACGGAAATGATTACATCTGATTCAAAGAATTTTAAAGAGGCTGCGATTGCCGTAAAAAAGCTGGCTCAAAATGCGCCAAAGGCAATCAACCGCGCTTTCGCACGAACCGGGCAGAGGGTGCAGACGGTAGCCGTGCAGGAAGTCCGGAAAGAATACATCATTCGCGCTGGTGATGTAAAAAAATACGGAAACCTGAAACTGACCCAGCGAAATGACGACATTGAGTTCAGGTCACGCGGCCGGAATATCCGGCTCATCCAATTCAAGACAACTCCGTCGCGGGTTGTCCAGCGCCGGCCGAAAGTGTTAAAGGCTGCGGTCAAGCGCGATGGCGGCAAGAAGCAGATTTCCGGCGCATTTGTACAGCATATGCGAAACGGAAGCCTAGCCGTTTTCCGCCGGAGAGGCAAACAGCGGTTACCAATCGAGCAGCTTTACGGTCCCGGTGTGCCGATCATGCTCAACTCGGCCAAGATCCGGGACAAGTTGCAGGATGAAATGACGAAGAAGCTCGAACAGCGTCTTGAACACGAGATGAATAGAGCTATGAAGGGGGCGGGGTTTAAATGACAGTTTCGCTTTTGGTTCACGCCCTGGCTGAGCACCTGCTCAGCCTCCTGGCGACGTACCACACGGCCCAGGGAGCGAAGGCGGGCGATATAGACGGCGAGTATAAGCCGGTGAATGTGTATGAATGGTACGTTCCCCTGCCGGATCAAAAGCGGAGGCAGTCGGACTATCCGTTTATTGAGATCCGGCCATACCACGGCAAGCGTACCGGTATTGATCGTCATGCGCTTGTTGAGCTCACTTTCGGCGTGTTTTTCCCGGGCCGAAGAGGAGCCAGACGGATCAAAGAATGTGGGTGCAGGTGCGTATGCTCTCATGAACCTGATGGAGTACGTCGAGATTGAGTTGTTCCGGCAGCCGATCATCGGTGGCCGGTACCGGATCCGTCCGGATTACGAATGGACCATTCCGGAGGAACAACCCTATCCGTATTTCCTCAGCACGGCAATTACGGCGTGGGATCTCCCAAACATCATTAACGAAAAAGGAGCGATACAAGCATATGGCTGAATTTTTCCACGGCTCGCGGGTACGCGAGAAAGCGACACCAGTAACAGGCACGACGGCAAATACGTCGTTGCCTGTTTTTTTTTGGTACGGCACCGATCGGCTCTGTAAATGAACCGGTTCGTGTGTCGTCAAAGGCGGAAGCTGCTGCTATATTCGGCTATTCGACCGACTTTGAGAGCTATACATTACATGAGGCGATGGAGAGTCATTTTACGCTGTACAAGCAGCGTGAGGCCATCCTGGTTAACGTGATGGATGTTTCCGAGGCCAAAAAGAGCAACACGGCGACGATTGACTTGTCTAAGTCAGTCACGGAGACATCGATCCTCTACCCTATCCTGGAGTCAGTCACATTGAAAGGCGCGGCTGAGCTTGAGAAAGGAAAGGATTACGAAGTCGAGCTGGACAACGAAGGCTACCTCGTGATTACGATTCCGGAAGGCTCGGCGGTGAAGCTACCGGCAACCGGCCTGACGCTCACCTGCGACATGCCTGACGTGAGCAAGGTCAAGCCGGCGGACATCATCGGCGGTATCCAGGGCGACACCCGGACGGGCTTAGAGCTCCTCGATGCTATGATGCCGCTGCTGGGTGACATACCTAAGCTTGTCCTGGCACCGAAGTTTAGCGCCGATCCGACGGTGGCCGACGCGATGGCCGCCAAAGCTCAAGGCATCAATGGCATTTTCAAGGCTGTTACGCTTGTTGACATCGACACCACGGCGGCGAAGACGATCGCGGCAGCGATCGACGGGAAAAAAGGCGAACGACCCGGGCGTATATATGTGCTGGCCGAAGGTGGTCCGCAATGGCCTGCAGTACCACATGAGCACGCACGTCGCGGGCATCATTGGTCAAATGGACTCGGACAATGGCGGTATTCCTACGGCGTCGCCGTCGAATCGCCAGATGGTGGCGGACGGCTGCGTATTGGCAGATGGCACGCCAATGCTTTTGGGGTTCGAGCAGGCCAACAAGCTCAATGCCCAGGGCATCGCGACGGCGATGCGTTTTTGTTAACGGCTTCGTGTTGTGGGGTAATCGGACATCAGCTTACCCGGACAACAAAGACATGAAGGACAACATGCTTGCATCGAAGCGAACCATGTTTTGGATAAACAACTTCGTGATCACTGACACCTTCCAGGACATCGATCGCCAGGTCAACCGGAATTTTATCCAGATGATCATTGATAAAATCAGCCTGAAATTTAATGGGCTTGTTTCCGCTGGCGCCATCCTGGGTGGTCGAATTGAGTACGACCCGGGGGAAAACCCTGAAGAGGACTTAATGAACGGCATTGTCAGATTCAAGCTCTTTGTCGGTTTGACACCGATCGCGGAAGCTATCGAGTTCACGCTGCAATTCGATACCAATTACCTCAAGGCATTGGCGTCCTAAAAAGGAGGGAAACAACATGCGCAATCAAATTGACGAAAAGCTGATTGAGTATAGCGTATTTAAAGATTCTGATCTGTATTTGGGGAGTGCTACGGTACAGCTGCCGAATATGCAGGGGATCACGACGCAGATCAAAGGCGCGGGTATCGGCGGGGAATTTGAGAGCATCACGCCTGGCTATTTCAGCTCCATGACAATGAGTCTCAAATGGCGCACCGCGCCGGAACCGGCATCGGTCATCCTCATGGAGCCCGTAGCGCACCTGATCACTTTCCGGGGCGTGATTCAGAGATTCGATAAAGCGGCAATTAATTACTTTGATGTTGGCAAAAAAATTACGGTCAAAGCGTTCACAAAGAACTTTGACATGGGTCAGGCAGACAATCTGGCAACGATGGATGCAAGCACAGAGCTTGAAGTCCTCTATATCAAGTCTGAAGAGGACGGAAAAGTGCTGTTTGAGGTTGACAAGTTGAATAATATATACGTCGTCAACGGCAAGGACTGGAGCGAGAACCGCCGCCGGATGCTGGGGCTGTAAGGGAGGTAATGAACGATGGCACAAGTATACAAGCTGAAAAAGCCCGTCACGTTTGAGGGAAAAGAATATACCGAATTGAATCTCGATTTTGACTCTTTAACAGGTCGAGACCTGATCAACGCAGAGCGGCAATATGTTCGTTCGGCACAGGGAAACGAACTCGCAAACCTAAAAGAGATCATGAAAGAAATGCAGGTCTACATTGCGGCTTTCGCCGCAAAATGCCCGCCTGAGCTGATCCTTTCCTTGGGGCTCAAAGACGTTGCAGAAATCACGCGGTTGGTACAGGTTTTTATCTTGGGGGACGAGTAGGGGATCAAGTGAACTTAACGCGGCTGCTCCGGGAACGGGCGGCCATACTTTCGATCCGCTTCCGTACCCCAATACCCTACTGGCTCGAACTGCCGCTCGACGAGCTGCTGGAGTGGATAGACATAGGCGAGGAAATAGGCGGTGAAAACCGATGAAAACATATGAAATAGCGTACCGATTAGGAGGCCAACTACAGGCCTCCTTTTTACGTTCTATGAGCGGTGCCGGTGCCGAGCTGGAGAAGGTTTACAACCAGTCAACGAAGCTCGACAAACGACTACGTAATAATAGCGCCGCCTTTGATAATCTCAAATCCAAGATGGCTAAGACAGTGGCCGGACTCGGCGTTGGGGCCTTTGCGATGTCCAGTTTTAAAAAGGCGATAGACTTCGAGCAGCAAATTTCCAGCATCCAGGCTGTCAGCGGGATTGCCAAGGACGCGATGGGTGAAATTGAGCAGTTGGCTTTGGACATGGGGGCGAAAACGAAATATTCCGCCCTTGAAGCTGCCCAGGGTATCGAAGAGTTGGTCAAGGCCGGCCTTTCCACCGAAAAAATCAAAGGCGGCGGCATCGAGGCGGCATTGAACTTGGCAGCAGCCGGGGGCCTTGAGCTTGCAGACGCGGCCGAGATTATGTCCACGGCCATGAACGCATTCCGGGGCGATGCAATGGAAGCGTCGCATGCTGCTGACATGCTGGCTGGAACCGCCAACGCTTCAGCGACGAACGTGATGGAATTGAAGATGGCACTTTCCCAGGCTTCCGCTGTCGCTTCGGGGGTAGGCTTGTCATTTGACGATACGAATGCCGCGCTGGGGCTATTTGCAAACAATGGCCTGAAAGGTAGCGATGCTGGTACATCGTTAAAAACGATGCTGCTGAACCTTACGCCGGTTACTGCCGACGCAATCGGCGAGTTCGAACGGCTTGGCTTGATGACATTCGACGCAACCAAAGCCTTGCAGTTCTTGCAATCTCAAGGCGTCAAGCCGGCATCTACAGCAACGCGCGATGTCGTCGATGCGATGATGACCTACAGCGCCAAAATAGCAGGCGCGAAGGTCGGAAGCGATAAGGCTAATAAGGCATTCCGTGAGATGGCGTTCAACGCCGGCGCTATGAGCAGCGTATTCTACGACGCCAAGGGCAATATGCAGAACCTTGAAGTCATTTCAGGAGAGCTTAACAAAGCACTCAAAGACCTAACATCTCAGCAACGCCAGGTTGCGCTCAAAACGATGTTCGGGACGGACGCCGTTCGGGCCGCGAACATCTTGTACAAAGAAGGGGCCGAGGGCGTTCGGAACTTTTATGCGGAGGCCAGCCGGGTCACGGCCTTGGAGGTTGCGACCACGCGCCTGGACAATGCAAAGGGGTCGGTTGAACTGTTCAGGTCTGCAGTGGAAACGCTCCAAATCACGGCCATGAAAACGCTAAGCCCATCCCTCAAGAAGGTAGCCGACCTGGGGACTGAAATCGCGTCCAAACACGGGAAGGCCGTCATGGTCCTCGGCGGAATGGCTGCAGCAGCCTACCCGATCACAAAGGTTACACGCGGCGTGATAGGACTTACCCGGGCTATCGGCGGCGCGGGTGTGGCTCTGCGGCTGCTGAGTGGACCGGTAGGCTGGGCGATTACGGCAGCCGGGGCCGTGGCTGGAGGGATCTATATGATATCGACCCGGAGCCGGCGAGCCAAAGAAGACCTGATTCAGCTTGGAAAGAAAATGGAAACCGCGTTAGGGAACTACAAGGCGGCTGACGGCCAGTTGAAGAAAATGGACGAGCTTTTAACTGAATATGACCGCCTGAAACGGAAAATCGACGAGGCAAAGGCACCGGCGGAGGAATTAGCGAATGCCCGGGCAAAGTTACAAAAAGTTGAGCAGCAGTTGATCGACATGAACCCGAATATACTGAAGTCTGAGGGTGCCAAAACCGAAATATCTCGCGAGCAGGCTGGAATAGAACGTGATAAATTGAAGATGAAACAGCAGGCTGCAAAATTAGATTTACAAGCTGCGGTAATCGAAGCTGAATCGGAAATGCCTGAACAAAAGAAGCTGTATCAGGAAGCCGTAGAGGAACAAAAAAAGTGGGAAAACGAGTATCGCACAGGAATAGAAAGAGCACAAAAGTTAATTAAGTTTAGGGAGCGGGCCCAGAAAATACAATCAGATAGAGAGCATAGAATAATAGATTCTAAGAAAGAAGACGAGCTTTTGCGGCAACTCGCAAAGGAAGTAATCGAAGAAACCGGAATATCATCTGGCGGCATTTCAACAACGACGGAAGCCCTACAAAAAAGTCTGGATGAAGTTATCGAAAAATATAATGAAGCCAATCAAAAAAAGGAAGAAGCTGAACAAAACGTCAAGGAACTTTCGGACGCAGCAGTGACGGCCTTCAACAATTTTAAAAAACTCGCTGAAATCGAAGCTGGTCTTGAGATTCCAATAGAAGAAGCTGCGAAAAAGTATAACGAGCTAACGACAGATCAGAAGGCAAACACCGAGGCAGTAATCAAAAAAATTCACGAGTTTGCTCGAAATCTTGCCGGGTTGCCAGATGAGAAGAAAATAGAGATAAAAACCTTATTCACCCAAATCGGCTTAGGGCCCCCTTCTCTTGAGCAACTAGTTTCCCGCATGGAATCTTTTGGGAAACCCAAAGAGAAAGTGGAAGCCTATGAAGACGGTGGAATCGGAACCAAGCCACATATGGGGATCTTCGCTGAGAAAGGTCCGGAAGCCTATATCCCATTGGCAACTAACAAGCGAAGCCGCGCATTGTCTCTGTATGACAAGGTTGGAAAGGCCTTGGGCGTCCGGGATTACAGCACCGGCGGGCTTAGGTCGAAATTGGAAAGCCCAAATTTAGCGGCAGTTCCAGCAGCGAGCGCCGGAAATGTAACGATCGGCGATTTGCATATCACGATCCAAGGCAATGCCGACGATAAGGCCATTGCAGAGCTACGCCGCGAGTTGGATCAGTATAAGCGTAACCTTTTGGGAGCCATCCAAGAAGCAACCCGCCAGAAAGGACGTGTCAGCCTTGCGTAGATACATTACCACCCAGGGCGACACCTGGGACATTATCGCCCTGCAGCAGATGGGTAGCGAGACGCAAATGGCCGTACTGATGGACGTCAATCCCGACTACATCGATACGGTCATTTTTGGTTCCGGCGTCGAGCTGCAGATTCCAGAGCCGCAACAGGAGGCGGACGCCGACCTGCCGCCGTGGAGGGAGGATGACGAAGATTGAGAAAGACGACCGTACACGTCACATACAACGGCAAAAAGGTAACAAAAACTTTCACCGGAAAGATCGTTTCAGCTATATACTCCGACGGCTCAAGCGGAGAGCTGGACGATCTTTCTTTGGTTGTTGAGGACCGCGCCGGCCAGTGGATCAGCTCCTGGGCTCCACGCGAGGGCGACAAGGTCCATCTTGCTATTGAGACGGCCGACCAGGTTAAGCCTGGCGTCGTAAAAAAATTCAACCTGGGCACGTTTTTCGTTGACGAACTGGAAGTGACGGGACCGCCTTCACTCGTTACGATCCGGGCGACGTCCCACCCGGCAGCCAATGAAATCAAACAGACCAAGCGAACGAAGGTCTGGGAAAAAGTCACCTTGAAGCGCATTGCTGAGGACATAGCAAAGCGCGGCGGTTTGAAGCTTGTATACGACGTCAAGTTCAACCCGTCCTATGACCGCATTGACCAGACCGAGCAGACGGATACCGCCTTCTTGTACCAGCAGGCCGCGAAAGAGGGCGTTGGGATCAAGGTTGCAAACGGGACGCTCGTCCTGTTCGATGAAGCAACCTACGAGAAAAAGGCTCCGCAGGTGACGATTGACATCGCCGCCGGCCACGCCGTCGATTATTCGTTCCGCTGGGCGTCGAGCAACACCCGGTATGTCGCGTGCCAGGTGTCCTACACGACGCCCAAAAAGAAGAAGACTATTTCCGCCACGTACCGAGTCCCAGGAGCGCCGAAGAGCGGACCGGTGCTGAAACTGAATCAGCAGGTTGATTCCGAGGCGGAGGGGCTACGTGTGGCGCGCAATGCCCTCCGGGACAAGAACAAGGAGGCGGGCCGGGCGCAACTGACCGTAGTCGGTGATCCCCGCCTGATGACGGCCACCACGATCAAGCTCCTGAGCATCGGCCAGTTCTCGGGGACATACATCATAGATTCGGCGACGCATCAGATCGATTCCGGAGGATACACAACCCGCCTGGAAATCCGGCGAACATTGGGGTGGTGATGAGTATGAACCAACGAACAGTCAAAATCGGAACAGTTACGGCGGTATCGCCGGAAGTAGGCGCGGTACGCGTGTCCTTTTTCGATGAGGATTCCGCTGTGTCCGCCTTGCTTCCCGTCATCATGCCGCCAGGTGTCACGCAGTTGCCGAAATTAAAGGATACCGTCGTCTGTGTGTTTCTATCGGCAGCCACGAACGACGGTTTTTGTCTTGGGGGCTGCTATTACATCCAGGGGGAGCAACTGCCGTCTGCAGCCCCGGCCGCCGTCCATGTTGCCAAGGTGAGCGGTACGGCTGCCAGCGCCCCATATCCGGACGGCTGGAAGGCGGAAGATACATTTATCCTCGGGTTGCGCGGCGTGGTCAAGGGGCAGCCGCAGGAGCTGACCGGCTACAAAGCTGTCTACTCCAGCAGCGGCATCGACATCGAGGCTCCGCCGGATAGTACGCTTGCGGCCGTGATGCTAGGGAGGGCTGTCACATGATCGGTAGCCTAGGACCTATCAATTTCTTAGTAACAGCTCACAAAATCCGTACCTTTGATAACTTCAGCCGCTCGGGCGAATACCGCTTTGCAGAAATTGAGGTATTGGGGAAAAGCCCGGTCCTGCAGCCGATTGGCCCAGGACTCGATGAGGCGCGTCTAACAATACGGCTTGACTACCTTTTCGGCATCAACGTCCGGAACGAAGTCAGCCAGCTCACGAAGCTACATCGTGCCGGCAAGCCGCATGCTCTGACGATAGGCGGTTCACCTATCGGTCGTTACCGTTGGGTCATTACTCACTTGGAGCAGGCTTGGGAGCGCATCGATGCGCAGGGCCGGCTACTTACAGCAGACATAGATATCCAATTAAAGGAGTATTTGAAATGAAGGTGAACTTTCATCCGGCCACACGGGCCGAAGAGATCGATCAGAATGTCCGCTGCATTGTGGACACCGTGGCCGGCACCGTGCCGCTTGACCGGGCTTTCGGTCTCGACGTCCCGCAGGACGTGCCGGCTCCATTTCTTGAGTCTCAACTTACGATGCGGGTAATTGAGGCGGTCCAGGAGTATGAACCGCGCGTGGAGGTTACCGGCGTCACGGTAGAGCCTGGGGAGGGTGGGAAAGTATACCCTCGTGTGGCTTACAACTTGATTGAGGAGGAGGCGGAGGACGTTGGCGCTGATTGATCTTCCTGACATACAGTTTGTAGACATTGACGTAAACAAGACCGTCCAAAATATGATTACGAGTTATGAGGCGTTATCTGGTCGCAAGCTGTATCCAGCGGACCCGGTTCGCCTCTTTTTATTGTCCATTGCTCAGCTCATCGTACAGCAGCGCGTGGTGATAAATCATACGGCCAAGCAAAACCTGCTCCGCTATGCAACTGGTGACTATCTGGACCACCTCGGCGCGATGGTCGAGACGGAGCGGCTGCAGGCGGAGCCCGCGAAGACAACGGTACGATTCCACCTGTCTGCACCGCGGCCGGAAGCGGTGCTCATCCCGGCGGGCATCCGGGTGAGTCCAGGCGGAGAGCTGTTCTTTGCGACCGTCACAGTCGGTGAGGTCAAGCCGGGCGCGTTGCATGTCGATGTGCCGTGCGAATGTCTGGCGCCGGGACTGACGGGCAACGGCTTTATCCCCGGCCAGATCAATACGCTGGTGGATCCGCTGCCGTGGGTTGACCGGGTGGAAAACCTGACGGAGAGCAGCGGCGGAACAGACCGGGAAGACGATGACCGATACCGAGAGCGGATCTATACGTCGCCGGAACGCTTTTCCGTCGCGGGGCCAACCGGCGCATACGAGTATTGGGCGAAATCCGCGAACAAGGATATCATGGATGTCCTGGTATGGTCCCCTGCTCCTGTCGAGGTGGAGATCCGGGTGTTGATGCAGGGCGGGGAGCTACCAACCCAGGACGTGCTCGATGCCGTTTACGACATCTGCAACGACAAACGAGTTAGGCCCTTGACCGACAAAGTCAGCGTCTTAGCCCCGGATGTCGTCAGCTACGACATCGATCTTACGTACTGGATCGACAGCCGCAACGCGACGGACGCCGCGAACATTCAGGCCCGCATACAGCAGGCCGTTGAATCGTATATCCACTGGCAAAAAGCCCGTATTGGTCGCGATATCATTCCGTCAGATTTGATTCGCAGGGTCATGAATGCCGGCGCTCGCCGTGTAGACGTGCGTTCCCCGGTCCATTCCGTCGCCGGAAAGACGCAGGTTGCCATTGCCTCCGCGCCGAAGGTGACGTATGGAGGGCTGGAAGATGATTGATATCGGACAGATCCGGTTGGTTGACCTCATCCCCCCGAATCTCCGGGAGGATGAGAATGTGAGGGCTGCGGCCGAGGCGATCGACACCGAGCTGCGAGCAGTGACAGAGCTCATGCCCTCCGTTGCGATACTCCATCACATCGACACGCTGGATGAGCAGTGGGTAGACGAGCTTGCATGGCAGTTTCACGTGGATTTCTATGACCCGTCGCTGCCTATCGAGCAAAAGCGCGAGCTAGTCAAAAACTCGCTTGCCTGGCACCGGCGGAAGGGCACACCGTCGGCGGTAGAGGAACTGGTGAGGACTATCTTTCACAGTGGCGATGTGGTGGAGTGGTGGGAATACGGCGGTGAGCCCGGATACTTCCGGGTTATCGTAACTGATCCATCCGCAACCCATGAGCGCGCCAAGGAGTTTCTGGCCGCTGTAAACTCCGTCAAAAACACACGCTCATGGCTGGAACGAATCGAGATCATCACGGCCGAGGATCTGAATTTGTATTTTGGAAACGCCCTGCACATGGGTGAATATCTGACAATAGAACAGGTGGTGTAACATGGGGGCATTTGGTGGAATGATTATCACGAATAAAGGACGTGCCCTGCAAGCAAAAGCGCAAACGGGAATCGAGTTGAAATATACTCGCATCAAAGTCGGGGATGGCAAATTAGGAGGGCAGTCGATACCGACCCTGAACAATCTAATCAGCGCGAAAAAGTCCCTTGATATCAAAAAGCTCGAAGTGCGCCCGGACGGTAAGGCGGTTGTCGGGACTATGCTTTCCAACGCGGGGTTGCAATCAGGGTTTTACTTTAGGGAAATTGGCGTGTTCGCGCAGGATCCCGACGTTGGGGAAATTATGTTTTGCTACGCCAATTCTGGAGATAATGCGGAGTACATCCCGCCCGAAGGTGGACCGGACGTCATAGAAAAATACATTGATGCGGTTACGATCATACAGAACGCCCAGAATGTCAGTGCGGTAATTGATGGCTCCTTAGTATACGCAACCAATAAGGAGATGGAGGAAAAGGTAGCGAAAGCCTTGAATGAGGCGAAAGCATACACCGATCAGAAAGTGGATGATATTGACCTATCTAATATCACGCCCGAATCTATCGGAGCCGCCAAGCAGGCAGACCTGGACGCACACGCGACTGACGCGGTGAAGCATATTACGGCGGCGGAGCGGACGTCATGGAATGCAAAGGAAACTACTGATGGAGCCCAGGAAAAAGCAAACCAAGCCGAGGCAAACGCCAAAAATGCCAGCCTGCCGCGCTCAGGCGGCACAATCACGGGTGGGTTAGTCGTAAACGGTGCGCTGACAGTCCAATCGCGCAACGTCCTTGAGGAGATCGATAATGTAAAGTCATCTGTCGTTGACGGTAAGGGGAAGGTCGCGGGGGCCATCAACGACAAAGGCGGCGGGCCAGTCTCCGCGAATAGCACTTTTGACCAACTGGCTGCTGCAATCACGGGTATGCAGGAGGCAAGGGGCAACCTCGCGCTAACAAGCGCGTTTTTTGATATGCTCAACAGTTATACCGGCATTAGCGTGATGTTTATCAATAAGGATAATAATATCGTACTAATCCGACAAACATCATCAGGTGATCCACCAAGGTTTCAGTCAGAACTACATGAGGTGTCGCCAAACGGAACTGTTGTGAGGGCAGTACATCTGGGCGCTCCACAAGCGCTCCCGCCGAGGAGTTTTGCGGTAGGTGATGATGTTGTGCTTGTTACGACGGAAGACCTTGCAGGCAATGGGTTCTATGAGGTATATGACCATGCAGGTACACTTATATCAAAAAGCCAGGTATCTTACTTGGATGTTCTTAGAACACATGCAATTACTCGGGATGGTTCCATATTCATTGCTCAAAGTGGAAACCCTGTTAGGGTTGTAAACCAATCGGGCACAGCCTATTTTTCAATGCCAGACGGCAGTGGTAATGCCTACGAATTTGTTTTCCTTAGCAAGACAAAATTATATGTGGCGCGACAAGACTCACCGACTTCACGCAAACACACACTTATCACACGGGATGGTTTATCCTTCAGCTACGAAATGGCAGCGAGGGGGACAGGAATTACGGGAATTGTTAACTTTCTTGGAGCACACGCATACAGAGATTAGGAGGGCTAACATGATTGGAGTAAAGATTACAAATGTTATAGGTCCGAGAGGCGGTAACTGCAATTACAAAGGACTTGACCCGGAGAAGTTTGTACCCGGGTCCCAAGTGTACCCCTCAGGAACAAGGGATTTTTACGTCATCACGGAGCAGGAGGATATCCCGGAACACGAGGATATTTTGCTCATCACAACTGAAGAATATGAGGCAGTTTATGAAGCTGAACGGGTTAAGCAGAGTGAACCCGGACCCATTGAGAGATTGCAAACTGAAAACGAAGAATTACGCAAACAGATCGACGCAATGCAACTAGCCCTCATGGGTATGGTGGAAGCAGGAGGTGGTACACAATGAGAAGCCCGTTCTATGCTTTTCTTGTTGACTGCTGGAAAAAGGGATTTGCAGACGAAACGAAGCTGCAATCCTACGTACCCCGGTACATCTCCGAAGAAGAGTGTGCCGAGATAATCGAAACGGAGAAATAAGCGCCTGCCCTATGGTATGGCGCTATATTTATGCCCTCGGGATACCCGGGGGCTATTTCATTTGAGGGGGTTGGGCATGGAGTTTTCAGCGATCATAGCAGTCGCTGCGGCCATCAGCGGTATTGCTTTGGGATGGTTGGGGCGAGCGAGAACAATTAAACAGGATATTGCACAGGAAGCTAGTACTGATGCTGTGCAACGTGCTGATGTTGAATACATCAAAAGAGGTGTAGACGACATCAGGGCGGACGTGAGGATGCAAGGGCAGCGTGTGGACGGATTGTATGAACGTGTCACAAGGGTTGAGGAATCCACGAAGCAGGCACACAAGCGTATTGATCGCTTGGAAGAAAAATAGAAGGGATGATGTCGAATGGATTGGGAACTAATTTTCAAACTGATCGACCCGGCTGTATTCGTAGTTGTTGGGGCCTGTTGGGTGATTGGGTACATGTTCAAGCAAACGCCGCTGGTGCCTGATTGGAGCATCGTGTACATCGTTGTTGTGCTGGCCGTGGTGTTTACGATTGGAACGATTGGCTGGAGCGTTGAGGCGCTAATACAGGGCATTTTAGCGGGGGCGTTTTCGGTGTTTGGGCACCAAGCCATTAAACAAGCCAAGAAGAGAGGCGGAGAAGAATGAAAAAGGTATGGATCGACGCAGGCCACGGTGGAAAGGACTCGGGGGCCAGCGGAAACGGAGTTGTCGAAAAGGAGATCGCATTACGTGTGGCCACCGAGACGGCGCGCCGACTGGAACGGGAATACGAGGGCGTCCAATGTCTGCTCTCACGCTCCACGGACGTCTATTTGACGCTGCGGGAGCGGACTGACCGGGCGAATGCTGCCGGCGCCGACATCCTGATTAGCATCCACTGCAACGCCGGCGGCGGCGCTGGTGGATTTGAATCATACATGTACAACGGTACGAAAGACGCTGCCACGGTGGCGCTGCAAGACGTGCTGCACACGGAGATCATGCAGCGGCTGCAACCGTTCGGGGTCAATGATCGCACACAGAAGAAGAAGGATCTGCACATGTGCCGGGAATCCCGTATGCCAGCCGTCCTAACCGAAAATCTCTTCGTGGATGTGCCCGCCGACGCGGCGCGGCTCAAACGGTCAGAAGTGATTGAGGCGATTGTTGCCGGCCATGTGACCGCGGTTGCGAAGTATTTGAAGCTGCAGCCGAAGAAAGCACAGCAGCCGCCAGCGAGCGGAGCGACCAACATCATTGGCCCAGCATCGGCCACGGTTGAGCAAGCCAAGGCTTGGGCGAAGTCGAAGAATGCCCCAGCCGAGTTTGTCGATCTGGCCGATCTATACTGGCAACTAGCGCCGCAGCGCGGGGGAGTGGACCCGGCAATCGCTTATGTACAGTTCGGTCATGAAACTGGGTTTTTGTATCGTGACGGGGTTAGCGCAGCGGGCATAGATGCGAGCTATCACAACCCATGTGGCCTCAAAGTCACGGCCGGCGGAGGAGACTATGAGGCCAGCGCGCACAAACGATTCCGAGATTGGCGGGAAGGCATAACGGCCCACCTTGACCATCTGGCCTTGTACGCAGGAGCTTCTGGATATCCGAAAAAGGATACGCCAGATCCAAGACATTTCGTGTACTTGCATGGCACAGCTAAGACGGTGCAGGAGTTAGGCGGTAAATGGGCGCCTTCTGCTTCATATGAACGAAAATTATTGGATTATTTGGAGGAGGTACAAGCATTGGAAAAACCGAAGCAGCCGGACTATGCCGGCCATTGGGCAGAGGCGTCGATCCGTAGAGTCATGGACGCCGGCATTATGAATGGTCGGGGGAATGGATTCGCGCCGAATGAACCGATTACGCGGGCTGAAATGGCCGTTGTAGCCGATCGGCTCTTGAAGCAGATGGGGAAATAAGCACTGGTGAAAAGGATCTCTGCTGGCATTGTGCTGGTGGGGACTCCTTTACCTACGCAATTACTTTCATACCCTATAATAAAAATTCCTTTAAATGGAAGGAGATCATAAGAATATATCGAATATATATATATATTTAGAAGGAGGTGGTATTTAATGGGAAAAACATAAAAAATACTTTGGTGCAAATCTAAACGGAAGAAATCTATCTTTGAAAAGAAAAAACTATTAACCAAAATAAGGAGGCTCATAAGTATGATTTTATCTTTACTTAGAAAAGCCACGGTTTCAGTACTTTCAGTTGCTCTGTTATTATCTATAGTTTCTCCATTCTCTGTTTTTGCTTCTACACATGATTTAAGTCATCCCACAGATAAAGACACCCAACAGAATCGGTTGATTTCCATAAAACCGCCGCGTGATTTTGGTGAAAATGTTTCAACTATGGGGCCTAAAACCAAGGGTCTGATAAAGGTAATTCAAGCACTCAATGATAGAGGAAAAAAACTAGTTGATTTGGCCATTAAATACAATTTAATTGATGAACAAACAGGAAAAACATTGGTAAATAATTCGAAGCGAATTGTAAACTTTTTAACTAAATTAGATGGAACTGCCGAGGATATTGCTAGTAAAACTAGAGAGCAATTACCCCAATGGCTGCTAGATAATACGGACATTAAAAACACAAAGGTAGCTCAAAATATTGCAAAGGTCATAGCTTGGGCTATTCGTGCTGCTGATTGGTTACTTCTCTAGTATTATGTTATAACTAGTATATAAAATTGAAGATTCCCACCTGGCCTCGCCGGTTATTTCTGCGGGGCCTCTCTTCATTTGTACAGTGTTATAAAAATTAAAAATTCACTTTACATATTTGCACAATATCGTATGTTTACTTTACATCGAAAAATGTAAATTAGCTCTGCTGGTTTTATGCTGGCTGGGCCTTTTATCTCAAAGAGCCCCGGGAGTAGTCCCGAGGCTTTAATTATTGAATAAGAACAAAGGTTCGTGTATTATGAAATCATATACAAACTAAGGAGGATTATCATGGCTAAAAAGACAAAACCCAAAAGACCGAGCAGAGACGAATTTGAATTGGAGGAATTGGGAAATCAACTTACGGAAGCGTACGACGAAAAATCCACAGTCTCCCTTGCTGTTTGGGGACGTGAGGAGAGGGTTATTGGTAGGGTGGTTGAAATGGACGCTCGGACGCGATTAATACATATATCAAGGTACGGAGAAATTACGAAAGTTCCGTTTATGGATATTATGAGAGTTGAACATTATAGTGATTAAAAGCCCTGGCACTATGCCAGGGCTTTTCCTTTACCCACAACTTCCCCACAAAAATGATGCTAAACCGTGCTATTCGATGCCTAACCATGCATACCTAAAAATCCCGAGAAGCCGCTCTACTACAGCATTTTTGCAAAACGTGCACATCGTTGCATAACCGCTATGAATTTTATCCGCAAATTCAAGAAAGAAACCGGACATACGCCGGGACAATACCGGAAGCTGTATGGAACCAGAGGTCATTCCACCGAGATTGAGGGGTAGCGAGGAAATAGGCATAGGCAGGCATTTTCTCCGCAGGGAGAAGGTGTCTGCCGTTTTTTATTGTCAAGTTAGGGGATGTGTCGATTTTGTGATGCAAGCGTTCACATCAAAAATGACCTATTTTCTCATGTAGACGAGAGCGAAATGACAGCGCTTTATAAGGAAAAGGCTTCTTGTTGAGAGGCGAAGATGTAGAAGTTGACCGTGCGGAATCGACATATTTACGGACAGATGGGCCGATGGCTACAATTTGTGTAAGCGTTAGCAAGGCGCGAGACAGCCAAACTGACCGCGCACTCTATAGACATCAAGACTATTGCCTATCATTTGAGAGGAGGGAGTGGAGACGATGCAAGGAAACGCAGACAGCGCTCTTGCGATGAACATGCCGGCCTCCAAAAAGAAATCGGTATGGAAGCGCATGGCGCAAACATGGGAATTGTATCTTTTTATCGCCCCTGCATTTCTTTATTTTCTTATCTTCCACTACGGTCCCATGTACGGGATTCAAATCGCATTTAAAAACTTTATTCCGGCCAAGGGGATTACGGGAAGCCCTTGGGTAGGGTTTGATCATTTTGAGCGGTTTTTTAACTCCTACTATTTCTGGGATCTGCTGTGGAATACGCTCAGCATCAGCCTGTACGAGCTGGCCATCGGGTTTCCGCTTCCTATCATTCTTGCATTGGCATTCAATGAAGTCAAAGACGGCTTCTTCAAACGAACCGTGCAAACGGTTACGTACGCTCCGCATTTTATCTCCGTTGTCGTCATGGCGGGTATTATCATTACCTTCTTGTCGCCATCGACCGGGATTATCGTTCATATTATCGAGTTTCTTGGCTTCGAGCCTGCCGCCTTCCTGACGGACCCGAGATGGTTCAAAACGGTCTATGTCCTGTCGGGCGTATGGCAGAGCACCGGGTGGGGAACCATCATCTATCTGGCCGCGCTCTCCGGCGTCGATCCGCAGCTTCACGAGGCTGCGATCATGGATGGCGCAAGCCGCTGGCAGCGCATCTGGAATATCAATATTCCGACCATCGTGCCGACGATTACGATTTTGCTGATTCTGAATATGGGCAGCATTCTCGGGGTGGGCTTCGAGAAAATCTTGCTCCTCCAGAACCCGCTCAACATGGAAGCATCGGACGTCATCTCCACCTTCGTCTATCGTTCGGGTCTGGTCGATGCCCAGTACAGCTTCTCCACCGCTGTCGGCTTGTTCAACTCGGTGGTTAACGCTATCTTGCTCATTACAGTCAACCAAATCGCGCGCCGCACAAGCGAAACGAGCTTGTGGTAGGAAGGAGGGAGCAGCAGATGGCTTCTGCCGTGAAAGAAACGAGAGCGGATAAAGTATTCGTCTTCTGTAACTATATCTATCTGATATTGGCGTTCGTTATCGTCGCCTATCCGATTATCTATATCATCAGCGCATCTATCAGCGATCCGAAGCTGGTCAATTCGGGGGAAATGTGGTTGCTTCCGAAAGGGATTACGTTCGAAGGGTATGCGCGGGTATTCGCTAACGCCAAAATCTGGTCCGGGTATAAAAACACGATTATTTATACGGTTGTCGGCACCTTGGTCAACCTTATCGTGACTCTGCCCGCGGCGTACGCCTTGAGCCGCAAAGACTTCGTCGGACGCAACTTCTTCATGGGCATGTTCATGGTGACGATGTTCTTCGGCGGCGGGCTTGTTCCGGGTTACTTGCTCGTCAAAAAGCTGGGTCTGATCAACAGCATGTGGGCCCTGATTCTGCCGGGCGCGGCCTCGGTCTGGAATATTATCGTGGCGCGGACGTTCTTCCAGTCCACGATACCGAACGAGCTTCAGGAGGCCGCGCAGATTGACGGCTGCACCAATATGAGGCTGTTCATCAAAATTGTGCTTCCGCTGTCGGCGCCGATTATTGCGGTCATGGCCCTGTTCTACGGGGTAGGCCACTGGAACAGTTACTTTGGAGCCTTGATTTATTTGAATGATGAAGCGAAGTATCCGCTGCAGATGATTCTGCGCCAGATTCTCGTTCTGCAGGAGATGTCGGCCGAGACCACCGGCGCGGCGGTCAACAGCTCGGTCGCCGCTGCGCTGAACAATAAGGCGGAGGTCGCTTCTCTCATCAAGTATGCCGTCATTATCGTCTCGACCTTGCCGGTCATTGTCGTCTACCCGTTCCTGCAGCGCTATTTCGTGCAGGGCGTCATGATTGGTTCCGTCAAAGGCTGATGTTCGCCGCATCAGCCGACCGCTTCACTCTTCATCGGATAATAACGAAGACTTCCAGTCTTTGCTTATTATATGTGCTTCACCCGGTAACGTATAATGAACACAAAAGGGAGGATCTACGCATGCAAAAGCTTAAAAAGACGTGGGCCATTCTGCTGTCCATGACGATGCTCTTCACCCTGCTGGCGGCCTGCGGCTCTTCGGACAAGCCTGCGGCAGAAGGCAACAGCGGCAACAGCGAATCCGCAAGCGAGGTCAGCAAGGAAGGCTTCCCGATCGTCAACGAACCGATTACGTTGACGATGATGGGGCAAGATGTCGGGATTCAGAACTGGCAGGACATGGCCTTCTTCAAGGAGATGGAGAAGAAGACGAACATTAAGTTCGAATTCCGCAATGCGCCGGCTGATAGCTTCGATACAAAGAGAAACCTCGTGTTCGCGAGCGGAGACTATCCCGATGTATTCTTCTCCGGACAGCTTCAAGCTTCCGATGAAGTCAACTATGGCGGCCAAGGCGTGCTCATTCCGCTGGAAGGTTTAATTGACGAGTACGCCCCGAACCTGAAGAAAATTCTTGACGAAAATCCGGATATCCGCAAATCGATTACAACGCCGGACGGACATATTTATTCCCTGCCGAACATCGACCTCGATGCCGGCTGGTATAGAGGACCGTTGTGGTACAACGGCAAGTTTTTGAAAGCGCTTGGCATGGAAGTTCCTAAAACGATCGATGAGCTGTACACCTATCTGAAGCGCGTCAAAGAGGAAGATCCGAATGGCAACGGCAAGCAAGACGAGATTCCGCTTGCTTCCGTCAAGCTGGACGATCTCCGCATGTGGCTGCTCGGCTCATGGGGCATTTACAACGAAGTTATCTATTCCGATACCCAGGACAAAGTTCACTATACGCCAATGGAGCCAGGCTACAAGGAATACTTGACGTTCCTGAACAAGCTGTGGACCGAAGGCTTGCTTGACAAAGAAACGTTCTCGCAAACCGACGAGCAGAAAAAAGCGAAAGGGAAGAACAACCAGCTTGGCCTCTTCTCTGACTATCATGCTTACTTCACGCTCGGCGGCGAGCCAAGCATGGATGATCCGATGTACCGTCCGGTCGACAGCGACGTGAAGGCCGTAGCCGCGAAGCATCCGGGTCTGGCGAAAGGCGCCTTTGCGATTACGAACAAAAACCAGCATCCGGAAGCGACGATGCGTTGGGTAGACTATCTGTACTCGACGGAAGGCGCCGAGCTGCTCAGCAACGGTCCGGAAGGCATTCTGTGGGAGTATGTGAATAAGGATGACCATACGAAGAAATGGCTGGACGTGCCTGGCGGCGGCGACCGCGAAGAGTATCGCGCGACGCTGACTCCGGACAACGGCGTCGTCGTTCCGAAGATTACGAATGAAGACACGAAGCGCGGCTTCTCCGGCGAATTCGACGCATGGCTGAAGAAAGAAACCGAGGAAAAGATCCTTCCTATCGCGAAGGTTCCGATCCCGAGCGTATACTTGTCGCAAGACGAGCAAGCGGAAGTATCCAGCATCCGTTCCGACCTGGATACGTACGTGAAGCAGATGGAAGCGAAATTCGTAACCGGCCAGGAGCCGTTGACGAACTGGGATAAATATTTCGAGACTTGCAAAAAGATGGGCGGCGACCGCATCGTGGAAATCTATCAAGCGGCGTACGACCGATGGAATACAGGGAACTAAACCGTTATGTGTAAAGAGCCCCGGGGGTGAATGCCTCCGGGGTTCCGTTTATTTTTGGCACGATGCTCATTTTTATCTAATTTTAAGGTTCGGTTCAGTTTTCTTTAATGTAGCCATTATATTCTGATTATGGACCGAATGACAGATGAGTTCTTGCAAAGGAGGGTTGCCCTGCATCGATTGAACCTTGGACAGCCGGATTTCATCCGTTGAACAAGGACATCCGTTTCATCTTTCTCATGGTTTACAGTTTACCCCTAGAACATAATATAGGCCGCGTCGCTTGCGATGCGGCTCTTTTTTTATTTTGAGCGCAAGTCGGCCCTGCGGAATCTTCTCGAGCTGTATAAATAGGCTCGATCCTGATGAATGGCGCTCGTATAGGATGCCCGCGCAGCCGGCTTGTTGCCTGCTGGAGCGGTTTTTTTTCATTTTAACCGCCGGGGGCTGGTTCACATGATTCCGGCGATTTTGACATGCGGGCTCGTGTTTGTCTCCCTGCAGGTGTTGAACAAAATCGAGCTTAATTATCTGGTAGCGGACAAGGCGCTGTCGGTGGAAGTGACTTCTTACGGAGGTCCGGAGACGCTCGGCACGATATCGAAGCAGTTGATGGCCGAGCGGGTGGAAATCAGGAACATGAACGTGGCCGATGCGGAGACGCCGGGTCCGATCGAGGGTTCAGCGCCGCCGCTGCAGATGACGATAACGATTGTGATGCCGAAAAAGAAGCCAATGAGCGATCTGGTTGAACGGTTGAAGGCGATACCGGGCGTCACAGCCGTAAAAATAGAGTAACCCTATGAGGTGGGGAAAGTGAGAGGGTACAATGCCGACAAGTGAGACGATACATCCGAAGAAATTGCACGGCGGGGCGGCCGCGGCGAAGCGAAGCGGGATCGGCGCGATAAGCCGCGTGGAGGAGCTCGACAGAGGATATCTCTGCATCGGGGACAGGGGGAATTTGGCGCTGTCCTTTCTCGATGAGCATCTGTTCCGCGTCAAGCTGACGTTCGATGCTTGTCCGGACTGGACGACAACGCCCGGCGTATTGCCATGGGAGAAGACGATACAGGCCAGCCGGGAAGATACGGAGCGCGGCTTTCTTTTCACCACGAAGAAGCTGTCGGTGCGGATTGATGCCGAGGATGGTTCCATCACGGTAACCGATGCCGAAGGCAAAGTGATCGGCCGGCAGACAGCGTTCAGCTGGGATGCGCGCGGCGGGGTGACGGGCTGCTTCGCGATGGACGAGCGCTCTCATTTTTATGGTCTGGGGAAAAGACTAGCTATCTCGACAAGCGCGGAGAGAGCTATACGATGTGGAATACCGACGTGTATGCGCCGCATGTGCCGGAGATCGAGGCTTTATATCAGTCGATCCCGCTGCTGCTGCATGTCCATGACGGGACAAGCTGCGGCATTTTTCTCGATAACCCGGGACGGACTGCCTTCGATATGCGATCCCGGACCGATGTCTTTTCGATTGAAAGCAAGACGGGGGATTACGATTACTACTTCATCTATGGCCCCGAATTGAAGCAGGTCATCTCCTGCTATACGGCATTGACCGGGCGGATGCAGATGCCGCCGAAGTGGGCGCTTGGCTACCACCAGTCGAAATACAGCTACAAAAGCGAAGAAGAAGTGATGGCTCTGGCGCGCGCCTTCCGCGACAAGCGCATACCATGCGACGTGATTCATCTCGATATTCACTATATGGACGAGTACCGCGTCTTCACGTTCGATAGCGACCGATTCCCGCAGCCGCGGAACATGATTTCCGAATTGAAAAAAATGGGGTTCCATATCGTTCCGATCGTCGATCCGGGGGTCAAGCAGGATCCGAAATATCCGGTCTGCCGTGAAGGAGTGCTGGAGGACCGCTTCTGCAAAAAGCTCGAAGGCGAGGAGTACTTCGGCGATGTATGGCCGGGCCGGAGCGCCTTCCCGGACTTCACCAAGCAAGAGACGGCGGCCTGGTGGGGAGATCTGCACCGCTATTATACCGATATGGGCATCGGCGGCATCTGGAACGATATGCCTGCCGCGGCTTCATCGGACTGCGGTATCAGCTGATGCCTTATCTCTATACGCTGTTCCATGAGGCGGCGCAGACGGGCATTCCGGTGATGCGGCCGCTGCTGCTGGAATTCCGGAGGATCAGCACTTATATAATCTGTGCGATCAGTTCCTGCTGGGCCGCGATCTGCTCGTAGCGCCGATCTGCCGGCCGGATACGGAGCACCGGACGGTCTATTTGCCGGAGGGCGAGTGGTTCGATTACTGGACGGGCACGCCGTATACCGCGGACAGCATCTGACGGTACATGCCCCGCTGAATACGATGCCGCTGTTCGTTCGGGGCGGCGCGATCATTCCGCATGAGCCGCTGAAGCAGCATGCGCCCGATCAGACGGAGGCGTTGCTGCTGTTCCATCTGTACGGCGGGGCGCCGGCCTCGTCCTCTGTGCTCTATGAGGATGACGGCTTGACGTATTCTTATGAGAAGGGCGCCTATAATTTGCTTCGCGTGGAGGCGGAATGCACCGGCCGCGGCTTTAAGCTCGGCTACGAGTATGAGCGCAAAGGCTATGAGCCGGTTCCCTGCAAGCTGTGCTTCTATCTTCATGGCCTCGATCCCGATGCGGTCACGGTCGAAGGGCTTGAGCGGCTGGCATCGAAGCCGGAAGGCGATGCCGAGAGCTGGTATGCGGATGAGCGTCGTCATGGCGTCGTCATTGCGGTTCGGGATGACCAGATCGGCCGGGTTATCGATTTGAAGTGGTAATGAGAAAGAGGGCGGTGTTTTCGCCCTCTTTGGCTATCATGAATCGGATGTGGAATATCTTCTCCGTTGGGTTGATTGGCGCACGATCAGCTCGGAAGGCAGCGTGACCGTTTTATTTTTATTGATACGCTCCGGGTCGTCCATCAGCTCGATGAGCATTTCCAACGCTTCCAGTCCGAGATGCTCCCCGCGAATCGTCGTGCAGGTGATCGATGGCGAGATCTTGTTAAGGAATGCCGCATCGTTGAAGGCGATGATGCCGACATCCTCCGGCACGCGCAGATTGCGATCCCGGCAATATTTCAATACGCCGAGCGCCAAGACGCTGTCCGCGGCGATTATCGCGTCGAAGGATCTGCCTCCGGAGCTGTATTCGTCCAGAGCGGCGATCATATCCTCTTCTTCCGAGCCGCACAACACGACGCCGTCGTCTCCCGCCTCCAGGCCGTTGCTGTGCAGCGCCTGCCTGTACCCCCCGATCCGGTCGCGCACGACATCGACGTCCAGACTTTCCGTCAGGAATACGATCCGCCGGTACCCCTCGTCCAGCAAATGCTGGGCCGTGACATATCCGTCCCGAAAATTATCGCTATGAATGCAAAAAATATTGTGCTGCAGGCTGCGCCCGATCATGACGAACGGAATGGAATGCTGCTGCAGGCTTTGAATGAGCGAGCTTTTGTCCGCCGACATGACGCCGGATAATATAAAGCCGTCCACTTTTTTGTTCCGGTACAGCGTCAAGCATTTCTCGATTTGCTGATCGACCGAGCGAAAGGCGGAAATCTGCAGGTCATATCCGTATTTTTGAGTCGCGTTGGATAAACCAAGGAGCACATTGGAATAGTACGGATTGCCGAAAATTTCGCTAGGTTCGCGCGCGATCGTATAACAAATCGTGCGGGACTGGGCAGCCGATGCGTTCGGCTTCGCCTTGGGGCTGGGCACGTACCCGAGCTCCCGGATCGCTTTCTGTACTTTTTCATTCACTTCGGAGGATGTGTTTCCTTTGCCCGTAAGAACCCGCGATACGGTCGCCGGCGATACACCCGCTGCACGTGCTATATCTCTTACCGTTGGCACGTCCCCGCCTCCTCTTCTCCGGAATCATCATAGCTGCCATTCCTGTTCTGGCTCATCATTTTATAATACGATGAAAGCGAGCGGCAATTCAACTTGACGGCATAGAAAAAGCTGCCGCATGCGCAGGCGCAATACGGGCAGCTTGTTGATCTCACGATGGATATCACGATGACGGAATTACTTGTGAAGCACTTTATCGACGAGGCCGTATTCCAGCGCCTCTTCAGCCGACATGAAATAATCGCGGTCGGTGTCTCTCTCGATCCGTTCGAGCGGCTGGCCCGTGCGCTCCGCCAAAATATGATTCAGCTTGTCGCGCATCTTCAGAATGCGGCGGGCGCGAATCTCGATATCGGACGCTTGCCCTTCGGCTCCGCCCAGCGGCTGGTGAATCATAATCTCGCTGTTCGGCAGCGCGAACCGCTTGCCCTTCGCTCCGGCATTCAGCAGGAAGGCGCCCATCGACGCCGCCATGCCGACGCAGATCGTCGATACATCCGGCTTGATATGCTGCATCGTATCGTAAATGGCCATCCCTGCGGTAATGGAGCCGCCGGGGCTGTTGATGTACAGATGAATATCCTTGTCCGGATCATCGGCTTGCAGGAACAGCATTTGAGCGATGATCGAATTGGCTACCATATCGTTCACTTGGGAGCCGAGAAAAATAATGCGGTCCTTCAGCAATCTGGAATAAATGTCGTACGACCGTTCGCCTCGATTCGTCTGCTCGACAACTATTGGAACGTAACTCACGATAATCCCTCCTCAGCATCAATAACATTAAATATATCCAATTCACGGCCCCTTAAACACGATATGCATTCGCCGCGAATGAGAAGAACCGTATCTTTACTATAGCGGATTGTCAGTCAAAAGTCAAAGATGGTCAAACTGTTTTTTTCAGCTTTTTTTGAGCAACGAATCGGGCGGATGCGTGTATCATTTTTTGCAGAGCAACCGGAACGTGTCAAAAAATGAGCATCAATAAGTGAACGTTTCCGTGCCATTGAGGCGTGACCTACAATGGGAGCACAAAGGAGGTGACGCCAATGTCAGCAGGAGCACCCTCATCTATTCGCGATCCTCGCGCCAGCGGGAGATGGAGCCGCATCGGGAGAACGCTGTGGAACGAAAAGTATTTATGGCTGATGGCCCTGCCCGGCCTGCTGTTCTTCGTCATTTACAAATATGTGCCGATGCTCGGAGTCGTAATCGCTTTCAAGGATTACAACATGATGCTCGGCATCTGGGACAGCAAGTGGGTCGGCTTGAAGCATTTCTACCGCATCTTCGAGAATCCGGATATCGGGCGCATTTTTTTGAACACCTTGATTATCAGCCTGTATCAGATTGTGTTTGCCTTCACGATTCCGATATTTCTGGCGATTATGATCCATGAGGTAACGCAAAGGGCGTTCAAGCGGGTGCTGCAAACGGTCTTTTACATGCCGCACTTTCTGTCCTGGGTCGTCGTGGCGGGGATCTTCTATCTGATGTTCCAGAGCGATGGCGCCGTGAACAACATGCTGGCCGATATGGGAATGTCGAAAATCGATATTTTGTCCAATCCCGACAATTTCCGGTTCATGCTGGTGATGCAGGTCATCTGGAAGGAATCCGGCTGGGGGACGATCATTTATTTGGCGGCGCTGTCCAGCATTGACGTCGAGCTGTATGAGGCGGCGAAGATGGACGGGGCCGGACGGCTGCGCCAGATCTGGAATATCACGCTGCCCGGCATCCGCAGCACGATCGTCGTCCTGTTCATCCTGCGGCTCGGCAGCGTACTGGATGTCGGCTTCGAGCAGATCTTCCTTATGCTGAACCCTTCCGTGCGGGACGTCGGGGAAGTCATCGAGACATATGTCTACCAAGCGGGGGTCGTCAACGGCAACTTCAGCTTCTCGACCGCGGTCGGGCTGATGAAGGGCTTGATTGGGCTTATCCTGATCTACGGGGCCAACAAGCTGGCGAAGCGGATGGGGGAGCGCGGCGTATTTTAGCGCGGGTTGCCTCCAATGTTGTAAGTGCTTACATCATAGAATGCCCATCATGATTTCTTAATCAAAACGGGGGAGGATGTAATCATGCAGTTCACAGGGAAAAAAATCGTATCGCTTCTGGCGGCTTGTTCAATGGCCGTCGGGTTGCTGGCGGCTTGCGGCAGCGGTGGAGGAACCAAGGAATCGAACGCCGGCGGAGGACAGAGCACGGGGGATGAAGGCAAGAAATACAGCGTCTCGGCCATGAATATCTTGTATGGCGCGGCGCCTCCGACGACGAACAGCTCGGGAATCAAAGCGATCGAGGAGCGGTACGGCATCGAATTCAAATACATTCCGGTCGCCGCGGGCGATTATGCGAACAAGATCGGCGTGACGGTCGCTTCGGGGGATATGCCGGATCTGATGCTGCTGGAGGATCCGAACGCCAATTACTTCAGTTGGGCGGGGAACGGCATGTTCCTCCCGATTGAGGATTACATCAAGGATTACCCGAATCTGAGCAAGATACCGCAGGAAATCTGGGAAATGCTGACATATGAAGGGCATATTTACGGCGTTCCGCGGCTGCGCGGCATTCCGTTCCATACGATGGTGATCCGTCAGGATTGGCTCGACAAGCTGGGCTTGAAGATGCCAACGACCTATGACGAGCTGTATGACGTGATGAAGGCGTTCACGGAGAACGATCCGGACGGCAACGGGAAAAAAGATACGAACGGGTTCGCCATGGACGGCACGTTCAGCGGGTTCAACGGATTGTTCGGCTCGTACCGGGCGTTGCGGTTCGGCTGGTTCGAGGATGGCCAAGGCGGGATTACGCACGGCTATAAGGAGGGGCTGTTCAGCCCGGACTACACAATTAAGAAAGGTACTCAGGCCGACGAGGACTTCCTGACCGGCAAAGCGGGCATTATCGGCAACTGGGCGTATACGGCGTATAACAAGGCCCGGTTCGACAAGGCCTACAGCGTCAACAAAGATTTCCGCGTCGCCCCGATACCGCCATTGACGGCCCCGGACGGCTACAAGGGCTACGGCAAATATCACGGCTTCTACGGGTTCTTCGTGATGCCGGCCAGCCTGGGCAAGGACGAAGAGAAGGTGAAGAAGCTGCTCTCCATCCTGGACGATCAGATCGGCGATGAAGGCGCCGAGTTCATGAAATGGGGCATGGAGAACGAGCACTTCAAAATAGAAAACGGCGAAAAAGTGCTGACGGACAAAGGCTTGACCGAAGGAACGGGCAAATATTTGCTGACGAACCATGCGGCCGAAGGAGAATGGATCTACAACCCGGACGATACCGAGGAACTGAAGAAAATGAAGGACGAATCGTTCAAGGTGGCGATGGAAGGCGAGCCGTACAGCGATCAGTCGGTCGGCTTGTTCTCGCCGACCTACAGTGAAAAAGGGAAAGAACTTGACCAGTACTTGACGGACCAAGTGAATAAAATCATTCTTGGCGAACGCCCGGTCGACGATTACGACAAGATGATTCAAGAGTGGAAGGACCGGGGCGGCGAGCAGGTCATCAAGGAGTTCAACGAGGCGTACCAGAAGCGGAAGAACGGCTGACGGGTCAGCCGGAGCTGCTGTAATTCCGAAGCCGCCGTGCGCTGCGGCCGTTCGCAGCTGGCGTACGCCACCGCCATGCGCTGCCGCTGAGGGCAGTTGGCTTGCTCCAGCGCTGTTCGCTGGCTGGCGTGCGCTGCTGGTTGTGTGCTGCCGTGGTTCACAGCTGGCGTACGCTGCGGCTGTTCGAGCTGGCGCGCCCTGCGGCCGTTCGCCGCTGGTCTGCGGCTGCTGCCGTTCTCGGCACCAAGGCCGCAGGCCGTGTCCTGAGGCACGTGTCCGAGGTGTGTGTTCGAAGGCTAATCGCCATAGGTGCGGGCCGCAAGCAGGACTGCAGGCGCATGACGCGCGACTTCAAGTCATGACCGCACTGGTACGGCTGCAACCGCACAACGGGCGGCTGCAAACGCACGGCCGCAGTTGCGTGACAGCAAGCGCATGGTGGCATGAAAGGAGTGAACATCTGTGTTAATGCGCGCAAGAAGCGGGGATCGATGGTTCAATGCCATCAATATGACGCTGCTGATCATTTTGGCGGTCATTACGATTCTGCCTATCATTCACGTCTTCGCGATGTCGTTCGCCACCACGGAGGAATCGCTATCCGGCCGGTTCATTCTCTGGCCGTCGACCTGGACAACCGAGGCGTACCGCTACATTTTCGATACGGGCGTGTTTTTCATATCGCTGAAAAATACCGTGTGGCTCACGGTCGTCGGCACGTTCATCAACGTGATTCTGACGGCGCTGCTCGCTTATGCATGCTCCCGGCCGCAATTCAGCGCCCGGCGGGTCATCATGTTCCTGGTGCTGTTCACGATGCTATTTGGCGGCGGCATGATCCCGACCTATCTGGTCGTGAAGGGGACCGGGCTTATCAACTCGCTGTGGGCGCTCATTCTCCCCGGGGCCATCTCCGCCTTCAATATGCTCGTGATGCGCGATTTCTTCGAATCGCTGCCGGAGAGCGTCATTGAGTCGGCGCGCATCGACGGATGCGGGGACTTGCGCATATTGGCCCATATCGTATTCCCGTTGTCCCTGCCCATCCTGGCGACGTTCACCTTATTCTATGCGGTTGGTAACTGGAATCAATATTTCTCGGCGATTCTGTACTTGAACGATCCCGATAAATGGCCGCTGCAAATCTTGCTGAGGCAAGTCGTGCTGATCGGACAGGCGGATATTTTCTCCAACCTCGATCCGAACGTGCCCCTCCCGCCATCGGTCTCGATACAGATGGCCACGGTCGTGCTCGCCTCATTCCCGATCGTCGTGCTCTACCCGTTCCTGCAGCGCTATTTCGTGCAGGGCCTGACGCTCGGCGCGGTGAAGGGCTAGAGCCATGGCAGCAGGCGTTCCGGGCCTGCTGCTTTTTGGCGTGGGCGCAGGTGCGATGCCTCGTGGCGGGGCGGGGCTGCCGCCTGCCGCGTTGCGCATGCGGGGGGCGGGTGCATGATCCAGGTATGGTGTGGGTGAGAGTGAGTATGCGGGGGCGAGACCCCGGTGGGGCGTGTTTGGCGGGAGCAGGACATGGGCTGTGGGTGCGACACGGGACTGACCATGCGTCTGAATGACGCATCTAGAAAACCAATCCTGCAAGAATCAGGCTGTTGGAAAACCCCTGTTTTTTACGAAGTAATATCAATGTAATATCATTTTGCTGGGAAAAAGTGGTGTTTGGTGAGAGAGAATGGAGGGGGGATGGGGTCTTTGCTTTACCCCACCCTTCTGGCGAGATGTGTGGCTATCTTTTTTATGTTCTGTGCAGTGGCTGTCATCAGCACTTGCTCCTGCACCTTGTCTCTTCCCCGAAACCGGCAATAGCGAAGTCCATGGAGCACTTTGGCATCCGCGAATCTTCGCTCAATGGTTTGGGCGCGTAGGGCATAAACGGCTTTTCCGCTCTCACTCTGGAAGTTTTGAACTACTTTCTCTTTGTGTTCTTCCCAGATATGCCGTTGTATGGTGCGTTGTTTATTTTTGTTCTCGTTACACTTGCTCAATAATGGACAGGCAGCGCATTGTTTGGGATCGGATTTATAATCTCTGAATCCTTTTCGTGTTGTGGTGCGGTACGTGAGTTCTTGCTGGTTTGGACAGATAAAAACATTCTTTTCTGCATCATAATGAAATTTCTCTTTGGGAAATACACCGTGTTCACGGGTCGAACGCTCTGGAATAACTGCCGTGATGTTTAATTTGTTCGTACGGTAACAAACATAGGCCGTCATGTAACCAGAGTCGAGTGCAACGGCCTCCAGCGACTTTTCCCAGCCAAACTTCTCTATTTGATGTAGTAGACGATCCACATAAACAACCGAATCATTCACATTTCCAGGCGTAACGTAGCAGTCCGTAATCACGTTGTATTTATGATCTACGGTGCGGTGATCTAAATAATGAAACCCTTCCGGTTTTCCATCCCGATTCAGGTTTCCGCTATCCGGATCTGTTAAGCTAACTTTTTGTTCCTTGGTTTCGGCCTCCTCTTTGGGAGGCAGTGGCTTTTTTCCAAAAGCGACCCGATCCTCATTCACGGCTTGCTCCAGCTCTTGGAGATATTCATAAGGCGTACAAGTGACTTCTCGTTTCTCGTACCGTCCGTTATTGGCATTTGCCTTGATATGCGTGGAGTCGGTAAAGAGCAGCCGCCCTCCCACCATGTTGTGCTGAATCGCCTGCTGAACGATATTATCGAAGATATCTTGGAAGACGGTAGTATCCTTAAACCGATTTTTCCGGTTCCAGCTAAAGATCGAATGGTCAGGCGCTTTGCCGGAAAGCCCGAGCCGTAAGAACCACCGAAAAGCCAGGGAATCGTTGACGACTCGCTCCAGTTCTCGCTCTGAGCGAATGTTATACAAGTAGCCGATCAGCAGCATTTTAAAGAACACAATGGGATCCACAGATGGTCGGCCGTTCGACTCGCTGTAGTAAGGACGCACAAGGTCCAAAATAAAGGTAAAATCAATATGTTTATCGATATGACGAAGCAAGTGATCAGGGGCAACCATATGCTCAAGACAAACCAGTTCATAGTCCAGTTGTGGGTTGGGATCATTCGTGTAAAGCATACAAACACCACGCTTTCCATGGATTATGATAAGAACATTATACCAAATTAACGCGGTGAATGGGTAATTAACATAGACTTTCTCAACACTCTGAAGAATGCAGTATTTTCGCTCGTTCCCGGGAAAGTTCGTCAGGATTCCTGCAAATTTACAGGAATTTGCTTGCTTAGTCCGAATTTGAGCCGTAAAGGGCTGGAATTAATGTAATTTTGCAGGATTCACTTTGGCGAAAAGAGGCTACTGTGAAAATCCTGCAGTTTTGCAGCATTGATGGGGTGCTGGACGGAAAATGCATCTCAATAGTACGGAGTCATAACGATCTCACGGCAATGTGTCGGAGTCGGACTGGTCTTGCAGCAGACCGGAACGCAGTAATGAGGCAGTGATCAGACCGGTCCAGCAGCAGCGCGAGGTCGCGTCAGACTGGTATCGGAGCAATGAGCATGGTCATCAGGCCGGAACGCAGTAACGAGGGAGTGATCAGATCCGTCTCGCTCTAGTGAGAGGCCGCTTCTGACTGGAAAGCAGGACTGAAACGCAGGAATGAGATAGCTACTAGCCCGGTATCGGAGGAATGAGACCGATATGAGAGCGTTACGGCAGCAATGTGGCGGCGGCATCAGATCGGATCGGAGCAATAAGACGGTCACCAGATTAGAGCGCAATGAGACAGAAAGGTCTGCCTCCGGCTGCCGCCTGGAACTGCCTAACGAATTACTCCTGTTCGGACATCTGCTTGCGGTATTGTCCCGGCGTCGTCCCCGTTGTCTTTTTGAATGTGCGGATGAAGTTCTGCACCGACGTGTAGCGCAGCTTGGCGGCGATATCCTGAATGCGCATATCGGTATGAAGCAGCATGTCCTTGGCCTTTTCGATGCGGTACGTAATGACGTAGTCCACGAAGTTGCAGCCGGTATGCTTTTTGAACAAGCGGCTGACCTGGAACGTGTTCAGGCCGATGGCGTCGGCGCAGTGCTGCAGCGAGATGTCCTGATCATAATGGTCATGAATATAGGCGATGACGCGCTCAATCCGTTCGGTATGCTTCGGATGGGCCTGCTCGTCCAGCAGCGTTTTGAGCCGTCCGAACACCTCGGTCAGGAAGAAGGCTTCCACATCGCCGAGCGTCTGCTGGCCGGCCAGGGTGCTGAGCAGCGTGCGCTGCAGCTCCGGCACGAACTCCATGCCGTGATGGTGTGCCATGCAGCGGAGCACCGAGCCGAGCAGTTGGGAGAAGAAGCCGTGCACCGAATCGACGGAGAAGATGGCGCCTTCCTTCAGCCCCTCCATCAGGTGGATGAACTCGGCTCGGGCAGGCTCGAGCTTCGCGGCCTTCAGGCTGTCCAAGATTTTGTACGTCGATTCGGTGATGTCTTCCAACTGGAAGCTGAGCGCCGGGTCCAGCTCATGGATGAAGATGGCTTGATCTTCATTCAGCACGAACCGGTAGCGCGAAGCTTGCTCGGCCTGCCGGTAGGCATCGGGCAACCCGCCGAGTCCCTGCAGCGAGTAGGAGACGGAGAGCGTCACCGTGAGCTGCAAATAGGTCTCGATCGCATGCAGCAGATCGGCGCTCGCCTGCTTCAATTGATCCGGCTCGAGCGGCTCGGCATTGCAGATGAAGACGGCCAGCTGCCCGGGCTTCATCATGAGCGAATACGCTTGGCCATACTGTTCCGCCAGCTCCAGCGCCATGTTCTCGACGGCGAAATAGAGCAGGTACTGATCGTCATGCGGGTACTTCGCATGCAGCTTCCAGGGATCGAAGGTCAGCAGCATGATAGCAATGTAGGAGGCGCTGCTGCCGTACTGGATGTCAGTCCGCGCCTCATGCTCCTGGATGCTGCCAAGCAAATATTGATGCAGCGTGTGCTGCTCCATTTTGTCGCGATAGCGGCTGAGGCTGCTCTCGAGCTGCCGGTTCTCGTGAATCATCGTCTTGATTGCACGGTGCACCTGCTCGATTTCATTGTAGTTGTCCTGACCGCTCCACTGCTCGGACGAGCGGAGCGGCTGGATCGCCTGGGTCAGCTTCCGCACGGGACGATACAGGCTGGCGGCGGCGCGCAGCGAGAGCAGGGCGGCGACGGCCACGAAGGTTAAGGAAATGCCGAGGGTCAATCCTTGCACCCGGTCCGCGCTGCGGTTCAGCTCGTCTTCGGCGATGGCGGATATGTAGTACCAGTCCTGATTCCGCGAGGGCAGGACGCTCAGCACGGAATCGACCCCATTCAACCGGGTCCGAATCTGGGCGAGCGGCTCGGCGCTTTTGATCAGCTCCAGGTTGTCCGCGCTAATCGTGCCCCCGATATGGTTTCGATCGGTGTCGAGCATAATCTGGCCCTGGCCGTTCACGACGAACAGGGAGAGGGTGGAGTAGCTGTTCTTCGCCGACATCTGATTGCCGAGCGTATCGGCGTCAAGGTAAGCGATGATGGCGCCGGAGATGGATTTCCGCTCGGTCGAGTCTTCGGCGATGGGCCGGATCAGCGTCAAGACGTTCCGGTCAATGCGGTGATTGGCCGGAATGCTGGTGCGAGTGTCGATCCAGACGCCTTGCAGCGAGATATGTCTTGCCCGGTCCAGCGCGAGCGGATCGCGGAACTCTTCCTCGGTCAGCAGATGATTGTCCGAGGTCAGGATGCGTTCGGATTGGAAGGAATAGAAATCCAGCTCAACGACATGCTCCATGCCGCTGCGAATATTGACAAGCACGTTCTGCAGCTGGCGGATAACTTCGGGATGGCGCGGCGACAGCTCTTTCATGGCGAACTGGGCCAAAATGCCGGGATAGGCGCGCTTGTCGGAATAGGTATATTGAAGAAGCAGTTCATCTATTTTCTTGATCTGATCGTTCATTTTGCTCTGGGCGTGCTGAAGCAGCGTCGTGTTGTAGAGAGTAGCCTGTTCCCGGATGGTGGAGGTCAAGACATTCGAGATCGTCAGACCGAGCACGAGCACGGGGATGGTCGCCAACAGCAGCATGGAGATGAGCATCTTTTGTTTATGGCGGACCGGACGCAGCAGATGGGAGAACTTGTGAGTCTTGGCAGCAAGCAAGGGGCGTTGCCTCCTAACATTTTCAAAATGTCGGGGTAGATATGTTCTAGTATAGCACAATTGAAAGCGCTAACGTTCAGGTTCGCAAGCAGCGCGGCAAAGGAAAAGGAGGCTGTAATTTATGCTGACAGAAAAGTATCATCCGGACATGATCGCAGCGGCGCTCGCGTCCATTCAACCCTACGAACCGGTACCGGCCGCTCCGCGGCGGGACGCTTGGCTGGCGTTGGACGATGAGGTCCGGTCGTTCTGGATTCGCGAGGCAGAGGCCTGCCTTGGCATGGAGTGGCCGGCGCTGCCGGCCGCCTTGTATATGGATTATGTCCGGACGGGGAACCGCTCGCGGTATCAGGAGCCCTATTTCGCGCGCCGCAAGGCTTTGGCCCGTCTTGTGTTGGCCGAATGCATGGAATACGAGGGACGCTTCCTGGATGAGATCGTGAACGGCATCTGGGCGATGTCCGAGGAAAGCACCTGGTGCTGGCCGGCTCATCTGAACGGGATCGGCCGCGTGAAGAGCAACGCGCTTCCCGATATCGATCGGCCGGTCTTCGATCTCGGGGCCGGGGAGACGGGCGCTCTCCTGGCTTGGTCGTACTATGTGCTGCGGGAAGCGCTGGATGAGCATTGCCCGCCGCTGGGTAAGCGCCTTCGCCGGGAACTCCAGTCGCGCATCCTGGATCCCTATGAGCGGGAGGACGGCTACTGGTGGATGTCGTTCCAGCCGGATCTCCTGATCAACAACTGGAATCCATGGTGCAATGCCAACTGCCTGGCCGTGCTGCTGCTCATCGAGGAGAAGGCGGAGCGCCGCGCCGCTCTCGTCCACAAGGCGCTTCGCAGCCTCGACCGCTTCATCGCCTCCTATGAAGAGGATGGCGGATGTGATGAAGGACCCGCTTACTGGGTGCGGGCCGCCGCTTCCTTGTATGATGCCCTGGAACTGCTGCATGGCGCCACGGATGGCGCGATTGACGTCTTCGACGAGCCGAAAATCCGCAATATGGCGGCTTACATCCTCCATATGCATATCGGTGGAGATGCGTATGTCAACTTCGCCGATTCGGCAGCGAGACTCACCGTGCCCGCCGGCCTGATCGCCCGCTTCGGCCAGGCGGTCGGAGATGCCCGGCTGGAGGCTTTCGGGCGGCATGTCTACCGCCGGCAGGGAGGGCATCGCTATTGGGAGGGAGAGGAGATTCCGAGCCTGCAGCGGATGCTCTTCGACCTGTTCGCGCTGCCGGAAATGGAAGGGCGTGCTGCGGAACCGCCAGCGCTGCCGCTCGAACGATGGATGCCGGGCGTGGAAGTGATGGCGGCGCGGGAGCGGGGCGACGGCCGCGGCTGGTTCCTGGCTGCGAAGGGCGGCCATAATGACGAGAGCCACAACCATAACGATATCGGCAGCTTCATCGTCTATGCCGATCAATGTCCGTTGTGGATCGATGCCGGCGTCGGCACCTACACGGCGAAGACGTTCAGCCCGGAACGGTATTCGATCTGGACGATGCAATCCGGGTATCACAACGTTCCGACCGTGAACGGGACGGAGCAAGCGGCCGGCCGCGCTTTCCGTTCGGGTGAAGTCCGTCATGAAGCCGGAGAGGGACTGTCGCGCCTCACAGTCGACATCGCGCCGGCCTATCCTGCCGCGTCCGGCATTTGCCGGTGGACGCGGACCTTTACGCTGCTGCGGGAGCCGGCGGGGGGAAGCAGGCCAGGCGAGCCTGACTCCGCCTCCCGCATCATCGTGGAAGAGGCGGTGAAGCTGGAGGAGCCAAGCAGCGATGTGACGCTGAACTGGATGTGCGCCTATGAGCCGCGCTTCGTGTCCGGCCGCATCGTCTTGGTGGACGAAGCCGGGGCAGCGAAGGCATCTATGTCGTATGACGAGACGCTGTGGAATACCCGGGCGGAGCCGATCGCGCTGGAAGACGAGCGGCTATGTGCCGCATGGGGCGATACGATCTATCGGGTACGCCTGACGGCAAAGCGTCTGATTCATGAGGAGAACTGGCGGTTCGTGCTCAAGAAGCAGTAGGCCGGAGAAGCCGGGGTGCACGCAAGCCAACGAAATCCGTTGGAAGGAGCGCCCTTCAGCTAACAACAAAAAAGACGGCCGAACGGCCGTCTCAGACTGTCGACAAAGTCCTATCGACGGTCTTTTTTTCTTAGGAAGGGCGGGGCCGGGGAAGGCAGGAGAGGTTAGGTTAGGGCACAAGCTGGTCCCTGCGTGAAGCTAGATGGTCTGCGCATGAAGGAAGCTAGTCCCCATATGAAAATGCTGCACAGGAGCAGCATTTTTCACCTCAAGAGGCTAAATTCCGAGAAAATCCTGCAAAATTACATTATTTCTCCATTTTGAACGCTATTTATGCCTTTCCGTAGGGTAATTGCTGTATTATTGTAGCAATCTTATTTTCGCCACCTCGTGTCAATGAAATTGCTGCATTTTTGCAGTATTGGTGGAGCAGGTGACTAGCGTGGAGGGGAGATAATGGAGCTTTAGTGGAGCAGGTGACTAGCGTGGAGGGGAGATAATGGAGCTTTAGTGGAGCAGGTGACTAGCGTGGAGGGGAGATAATGGAGCTTTAGTGGAGCAGGTGACTAGCGTGGCGGGAGATAATGCAGCTTTAGTGGGTGGATGACTAGAGCGGCGGGATTAACGCAGCTTAGAAGCATGGTATTCGGTGGACGACCGACCTTACGCGGGTTAAAAAGAATGTCTGCGCAAGCAATGCTTGTTTTTGCCGCCATGAACCTCAAAAAAATGGCGACCTGGCTCTGGAAGACCGGTCGCACCTCGCCTAAGCTCTCTTTCGTATTTGTAAATATGGAAAGAAACGTAAAGAACTCCCGGGACTGCAGCATGCAATATTACGCGGGAGTTGGCCTACGATCTGAGACGGCCTCTCGGCCGTCTTTCTTTTTCAGCGAAAACGAAAAAACATCCGTCCCCGGCTCCCTATGCGGAAGGAGCGGTTCAAGATGTTCTGTAATGTCTGTAGGCTATTCATAAATATGCCGCTTCATATCAAAGGCATCATCAAGATGCTAATGGCGCGCCCGCAAGGAATCGAACCTTGATCTCAGGCTCCGGAGGCCTACGTCATATCCATTGGACCACGGGCGCACAATCAGAAGACGCAAATTTTATTATAGTGGATAGGCCACCGGAATGCAAGAGTAAAATATATGAAATGAATAAGACCCGATAAAGACAGGCAGCGAACGCCAGAAACCGGCTCAGGTTGTCAGGCGGAGCCCGATAATGCCGACCACGATCAGCGCCAGGAAGAAAAATTGCTTCCGGGTATATTTCTCCTTGAACCAGAACAAGCTGACGAGCGTAATGCCGACGGCGCCCACGCCCGCCCAGACCGCATACGCGACCCCGGAAGGAATGACGCTCATCGCGTGGGTCAGCAAATAAATGGAGGCGACGAGACCGAGCGTGATAATGACAAGCGGCGTCTTTTTCTTGAAGCCGTCGGCATATTTCATCGCGATGACCGAAATGATCTCCTCCAGTCCGGACAAGATTAAATAAAACCAGGCCATTAGGATTCTCTCCCTTCGCTGTTCCCGCTATCCTCGCGGTTCGGAGTCGACAGCTTCATGCCGATGATCCCGGTCAGCAGCACGAGCAGGAACGTAATCTGCAGCCCGTTGAACGCTTCCCCCAGATAGATGCTGGCCGCATACGTGCCGATCGTGCCGATGCCGACGAATACGGTATAGGCGATGGCGACGTTCAGCCTCCGGTAGGACTGGATAAGCAACAGGTAGCTGACCGTAATGAGTATGATAACGCCGATCCATTCCCATGTCGTTGATGCGTACTTCAGGCCGGAAGCCCACACAATCTCCATTAAGGCGGCGACAAGAACAAGCAGCCAAGCCATAATAAAACCTCCTGTTATCTTACATGATGCCAATGCAGCGGGCCATTCATGCCTGAGAATGGTTTACTGCATGGAACGCTTAATGAAGGCAGATGGCCTCTCCTGGTCAGTGAGGATAACTCGGAAGTGCCTTCATCATCAAATGACTGACTGTCATTCATTTTACATCAACATTGATTTTTCGTAAAGGCCATCCCCGAATCTAAGCTGTTCCTCTGCGGGATTCAGGCCTTCTCTTGTCCAAAAGAGGCTGAAAATGGGTAAGACTAAAGAGAGTCGAGGAATATAAACGCCCATCGGCTTGGCAATATAATGAATAAGTTGTTCTTTCCTTGCCCATTATAGAGGCTGGATACTTGCAAGTTGCTCGATTATTCGATAGAATAATGGTGGGACACAAATCGTTGCGATGGGACGTTTTTGGTCCAATGGTTGGTTACGGAGCAGGAGTGGAGAGAAATGCGTGATTGGTTACAATTACAGAAACGACTGCTGCCCGAACTCATCGAACTGTTGAAGAAGCGTTATACCATCCTGCATCAGATCATGTTGTCCGACTGTATTGGCAGGAGGACGCTCGCCACGTCATTGCAGATAACCGAGCGCGTGCTGCGCGCGGAGACGGACCTGCTGAAGGCGCAGGGTCTGATCGAGATCGACAGCATGGGCATGCGCATCAGCGAAGAAGGCAGGCAGCTTGTCCGCCAGTTGGAGCCCTTGATGGGCGAACTGCTCGGCATGCGCCATCTGGAGGAGAGCCTCCGTCAAGCCTTCGGACTGAGTCAGGTCATCGTCGTGCCCGGCGATTCGGATGTGTCGCCCGCCGTGAAGGATGAATTGGGCACGGCAGCTTGCAGCGCTCTCAGCAGCGTCATGGGCAAGGAAGATGTGGTCGCGGTGACCGGCGGCTCCACATTGGCTGCGGTGGCAGATCAATTGACGAGCGCCACACCATGGAAGGGCAACTGGTTCGTACCGGCCCGAGGGGGGCTGGGCGAGAGCCTGGAATATCAGGCGAATACGATTGCCTCGACGATGGCCAAGCGCGTAGGAGCTCAATACCGGCTGCTTCATGTACCCGATCAATTGAGCGAAGAAGCGTACCAATCGTTGAAGCAGGAGCCCAATATTCAGGAGATTCTGCGGGTGATCCGGCAAGCGCGTATCGTCGTGCATGGCATCGGAGACGCCCAAGTGATGGCTGCGCGCCGGAAGGTGGACGAAGCCACGCGGGAAGAATTGAAGCGCCAGGGAGCTGTCGCCGAAGCGCTGGGGTATTACTTCGACCGGGATGGCCGCGTCGTACATACAATGTTGTCTCTGGGCCTGCGCCTGGAGGACATTACGCGTACCGAAGTGGTAATCGCCATTGCAGGCGGGAAGAGCAAGGGCGAAGCCATTGCCGCCGTGCTGCGCCACGGGCATGAAGACATTCTGGTCATCGATGAAGCGGCAGCGGTTGAAGTATTGAAGCATAGTGGTCTCGATGTGCCTACGGGCCGTCTTGAGCAATAAAAATCAAATCTACTTAGGAAATGGGAGGAATCATCATGGTGAAAGTGGGTATTAACGGCTTTGGCCGAATTGGTCGTAACGTGTTCCGTGCAGCTCTGGGCAATCCTGAAGTCGAAGTGGTCGCAATCAACGATCTGACAGACGTCAAAACACTGGCTCATTTGTTGAAATATGACACGACTCACGGCAAACTGGACGCTACAGTAGAAGCGAAAGAAGGCGCGCTTGTCGTTAACGGCAAAGAAGTGAAAGTCTTCGCTGAGCGCAACCCTGAGAACCTGCCATGGGGCGCTAACGGCGTTGAAATCGTCGTTGAGTCGACAGGTATCTTCACAGCGAAAGAAAAAGCTGAAATGCACTTGAAAGGCGGCGCGAAGAAAGTTATCATCTCCGCACCGGCTACAAACGAAGATATCACGATCGTCATGGGCGTTAACGAAGATAAATACGATGCTGCTAACCACACCATCATTTCGAACGCTTCTTGCACAACGAACTGCTTGGCTCCATTCGCGAAAGTGTTGAACGACAAGTTCGGCATCGTGAAAGGCATGATGACGACCGTTCACTCTTACACCAATGACCAAAACGTGCTTGACCTGCCGCACAAAGATATGCGCCGTGCTCGCGCAGCTGCCGAGAACATCATTCCTTCCACTACAGGCGCTGCAAAAGCGGTCAGCTTGGTATTGCCTGAGCTGAAAGGCAAATTGAACGGTATGGCTATGCGCGTTCCTACGCCTAACGTATCCGTAACGGACCTGGTCGTTGAACTGTCCAAAAACGTAACGGTTGAAGAAGTGAATGCTGCCCTCAAAGAAGCGGCTAACGGCCCGCTGAAAGGCATCATGAACTATTCCGAAGAGCCGCTCGTATCTAGCGACTACAACGGCGACCCAGCTTCTTCCACAATCGACGCGCTGTCGACGATGGTTGTAGGCGACAATATGGTAAAAGTCGTATCCTGGTATGACAATGAGTGGGGCTACTCCAACCGCGTTGTCGACCTGGCATCTTTTATCGCAAAAAAGGCCTGTAATCGCATAGCATTGACAATCAAAGAGGAGTAACCGCAAGGGCTCCTCTTTGATCCATGCATACGTGCGCGTACGGCATATCGAGAACCTGACCGAACAGATACAAGAACGAATAGAGAAGCCGGATATGAACGTACAGATCCGGCGCCGCACGATAGATAGAGACGCTTCCTGCCAGGCCCGTCCGCGGGCCGGGACAGGGAGGAAGGGCTGGAGAGCGCCCATAAACGATTCCATAAAGGAATATGAACTGAACCGTACAAGATATTAATATAGATAGAGAACGATTAGATTAGAAAGAGACAGAACCGAAAGACATACAGAAGCGAAGCTGCCGCGGCAGCACCGCATACCGGACAGAGAACAGAACCGTATGGAGCCGGTGAACGCAGGCTTCTCGCAGAGAGGCCCGTTCATACGAGTGATAGGAGGAACGCGAGATGAACAAGAAAAGCGTGCGTGACATCGATGTAAAAGGCAAGCGCGTATTTGTGCGGGTTGACTTCAATGTGCCGCTGGAAGACGGCAAGATTACCGATGACACCCGGATTCGCGAGACATTGCCTACGATTCAGTATTTGGTGGAGCAAGGCGCCAAGATTATTTTGGCGAGCCACCTGGGACGTCCGAAAGGCGAGGTGGTCGAGTCGATGCGTCTGACGCCTGCGGCGAATCGTCTGAGCGAGCTGCTCGGCAAACCGGTCAAGAAGCTGGACGAATCGATCGGCGAGCAGGTGCAAGCGGAGATCAACCGCATGAACGACGGCGACATTGTCGTACTGGAGAACGTTCGCTTCCACAAAGGCGAAGAGAAGAACGAGCCGGAACTGGCAAAGGCGTTCGCAGCGCTTGCGGACGTGTATGTGAACGACGCATTCGGTGCCGCGCACCGGGCGCATGCTTCGACCGAGGGCATCGCGCATCATCTGCCAGCCGTATCCGGCCTGCTGATGGAGAAGGAACTGTCGGTATTGGGCAAAGCGTTGTCCAATCCGGAACGTCCGTTCACTTCGATTATCGGCGGCTCCAAAGTCAAAGACAAAATCGACGTCATCAACAAAATGCTGGAAATCTCGGACAACGTCATTATCGGCGGCGGTCTGGCTTACACATTCTTCAAGGCGCAAGGCTATGAGATCGGCCAATCGCTGTGCGACAACGAGAAGCTCGATGTCGCGCTCGGCTTCATCGAGAAGGCGAAGCAGCTCGGGAAGAATTTCTACCTGCCTGTCGATATCGTCGTGTCGGATGACTTCAGCGCCGATGCCAACACGAAGGTGGTCTCGGTCGACGAGATCCCGGCGGATTGGGAAGGCATTGACATCGGGCCGAAGACGTGCGAGATCTATGCGGATGTCATCAAAAACTCCAAGCTGATCGTATGGAACGGACCAATGGGCGTGTTCGAGATCGAACCGTTCTCTCACGGAACGCGCGCGGTCGCTCAAGCTTGCGCAGAGACCGAAGGTTATACGGTCATCGGCGGCGGCGATTCGGCGGCGGCGGTAGAGAAATTCCATCTGAAAGACAAGATGGATCATATCTCGACCGGCGGCGGCGCGTCCCTCGAATTCATGGAAGGCAAGCAATTGCCTGGCGTAGTGGCATTGAACGATAAGTAAGGAAGTGAAGCGGCAGCGGCGTTCCCGCCGCTTCTGCTGTGCAGAAGGAGTTGAGCTTGCGTGAGACAACCGATTATTGCAGGGAACTGGAAAATGTTCAAAACGGTGCCGGAAGCCGTCGCTTTCATTCAAGAAGTGAAAGGGAAGGCGGAAGTGGAAGGCGTGGAAAGCGTCATCTGCGCACCGTTCACGAACTTGCCGGCTTTGGTGGAAGCGGCGAAAGGCACGTCCATCAAAATTGGCGCGCAGAACCTTCATTTTGAAGATTCGGGCGCATTCACCGGGGAAATCAGCGGCGCCATGCTGAAAGACCTCGGCGTACAATATGTCATTATCGGTCACTCCGAGCGCCGCGCGTACTTCGCGGAGACGGACGAGATCGTGAACAAAAAGATGCATGCCGCATTCCGGCATGGGCTGACGCCTATCGTCTGCGTCGGCGAGTCGCTGGAAGAGCGCGAAGCCGGCAAGACGAATGACGTGTGCAAAGTGCAGACGGAAGCGGCGTTCCAAGGCTTGTCCGCCGAGCAGGCGAAGAGCGTCGTCATCGCTTATGAGCCAATCTGGGCGATCGGCACGGGCAAATCTTCGACGGCTCAGGATGCGAATGACTCGATCAGCTACATCCGCAGCGTCGTGGCCGGCTTGTACAATGAGGAAGTGGCGCAAGCGGTCCGCATCCAGTACGGCGGAAGCGTGAAGCCAGAGAATGTTCGCGAATATATGGCAGCGAGCGATATTGACGGCGCATTGGTAGGCGGCGCCAGCTTGCAGCCGGGTTCGTACATTCAACTGGTGGAAGGGGCGAAGTAAGATGTCTGCACCTAGACCTGTAGCTCTGATTATTATGGACGGCTTCGGATTGCGCGACGTGACGGAAGGCAATGCTGTCGCGCAGGCGAAGAAGCCGAATTACGATCGATATATGAGCATGTACCCGCATACGACGCTCACCGCTTGCGGTGAAGCGGTCGGTCTGCCGGAAGGCCAGATGGGCAACTCCGAGGTCGGCCATCTGAACATCGGCGCGGGGCGCATCGTGTATCAGGATCTGACCCGGATTACGAAATCGATTCGCGAAGGGGAATTCTTCGAGAACGAAACGCTGCTCGGGGCCGTCAATCATGCGAAAGAAAACGGCACGGCGCTTCATCTGTACGGCCTGCTGTCGGACGGTGGCGTGCACAGCCATATCGACCATACGCTCGCGATGCTGGAATTGGCCGCGAAGTCCGGATTGACGAAGGTCTATGTTCATGCCTTCCTCGATGGCCGCGACGTGGCGCCGGACAGCGCAATCGGTTATATCGAGCGCCTGCAGGCGAAAATCGACGAGCTTGGCGTCGGCCGCATCGCAACGGTGCAAGGCCGTTACTATGCGATGGACCGCGATAAGCGCTGGGAGCGGACAGAGAAGTCGTACCGCGCGATGGTATACGGCGACGGGCCGAAATACCGCGATCCGGTGCAAGCCGTGAAGGAATCGTACGAGCAGTCGGTATTCGACGAATTCGTCATGCCGACGGTGATCGTCGACGAGAATAACGAGCCGGTCGGCCTCGTGCGCGACAACGACGCGGTCGTGTTCTCGAACTTCCGTCCGGACCGGGCGATTCAATTGTCCCAGGTGTTCACGAACGAAGATTTCCGCGGCTTCGACCGGGGAGAGCGTCACCCGAAAAACCTGTACTTCGTCTGCTTGACGCTGTTCGCGGAGACCGTCGGGGGATTCGTGGCGTACAAGCCGAAGGAGCTTGACAATACGCTTGGCGAAGTGCTTGTTCAGCATGGCAAGAAGCAGCTTCGCATCGCCGAGACGGAGAAGTATCCGCACGTGACGTTCTTCTTCAGCGGCGGCCGCGACGTCGAGCTTCCAGGCGAGAAGCGCGTTCTGATCGCTTCGCCTAAGGTCGCGACCTACGACCTGAAGCCGGAAATGAGCGCGTATGAGGTAGCGGAAGCGGCTGTGCGCGAGATTGAATCGGATGTGCACGACACGATTATTCTGAACTTCGCCAACCCGGATATGGTCGGGCACAGCGGCAAGCTGGAGCCGACAATCAAGGCGGTCGAGGCGACGGATGAATGCATGGGCCGCGTCGTCGAAGCGGTATTGGCCAAGGGCGGCGTCTGCCTCATTACGGCGGATCACGGCAATGCCGATATGGTGTTCGACGAGGAAGGCCGTCCGTTCACGGCGCATACGACCAATCCGGTGCCGTTCATCGTTACGGACAAGAACGTCGATCTGCGCGAAGGCGGCATTCTGGCCGATATCGCGCCGACGATTCTCGATCTGATGCAGCTTCCGAAGCCGGAAGAAATGACCGGGACTTCGTTAATTGACAAGAAATAATCAATACCGCTATTGTGAAAGCTAAGAAGATGAATGAATGACAAAGGAGATGTATCCCATGACGATGATTATGGACGTATACGCACGCGAAGTGCTTGATTCCCGCGGCAACCCTACAGTAGAAGTCGAAGTAAAGCTTGAGTCCGGCGGCTTCGGCCATGCGATCGTGCCATCCGGCGCATCGACAGGCGCGCATGAAGCGGTTGAGCTTCGCGACGGCGACAAAGGCCGTTACCTCGGCAAAGGCGTAGAAAACGCCGTGAAAAACGTGAACGAAATTATCGCTCCTGAAATTATCGGCATGGACGCGCTCGATCAAGTCCTGATCGACCGCACCATGATCGAATTGGACGGCACGCCGAACAAAGGCAAGCTGGGCGCGAACGCCATCCTGGCGGTATCGATGGCGGTAGCCCGCGCAGCGGCGCATGCGCTTGACATGCCTCTCTACACGTACCTGGGCGGATTCAATGCGAAGCAGCTGCCTGTGCCGATGATGAACATCGTGAACGGCGGCGCGCATGCGGACAACAACGTCGACGTGCAAGAGTTCATGGTTCTGCCTGTAGGCGCTCCGAACTTCAAAGAAGCGCTTCGCATGGGTGCGGAAATTTTCCATAACCTGAAATCGGTCTTGAAATCCAAAGGTCTGAACACGGCGGTAGGCGACGAAGGCGGCTTCGCTCCGAACCTGAGCTCCAACGAAGAAGCGATCACGACGATCATCGAAGCGATCGAAAAAGCAGGCTACAAGCCAGGCCAAGACGTATTCCTCGGCATGGACGTCGCTTCCACCGAGTTTTACAAAGACGGCAAATATACGCTGGAAGGCGAAGGAAAATCCTTCACTTCCGCCGAGTTCGTAGACTTGCTCGCATCTTGGGTAGAGAAATATCCAATCATCACGATCGAAGACGGCTGCGCCGAAGACGATTGGGATGGCTGGAAATTGCTCACTGACAAGCTGGGCGGCAAAGTGCAGCTCGTGGGCGACGACTTGTTCGTCACGAACACCGAGCGTCTGGCTACCGGTATCGAAAAAGGCATCGGCAACTCCATCTTGATCAAAGTGAACCAAATCGGTACGCTGACCGAAACGTTCGACGCGATCGAAATGGCGAAGCGCGCAGGCTACACGGCGGTTATCTCCCACCGTTCCGGCGAGTCCGAAGACAGCACGATTGCTGACATCGCCGTGGCAACGAATGCGGGTCAAATCAAAACGGGCGCACCTTCCCGTACGGATCGCGTAGCGAAGTACAACCAATTGCTCCGCATCGAGGACAACCTGGGCACAACTGCACGCTACGATGGACTGAAGTCGTTCTACAACCTGAAGAAATAAGACAAGCCGATCAAGCAAGCGGTACGTCTAAGCAAAGCCGGACTCCTGAGGGGGTCCGGTTTTTTGTTGTGCATGAAGAGCAGGATGTCCGATCGAAATGTTAGGCGGTGTTCTAAAGTTGTCCTAAATCCAAAGTTCAGGCATATGCTGGATCTGAGGCTAGTTTTTCCATTTGCCTCTTGCGATGAGGGTTGCGGTGTGGATATGATGTATATCAGCTACTATTCAATAAACAATACTGAGTGTTGATTATAACATATAGTATTGCAGAGCATTGCGATATGAAGGCAGGTGACGATATTGAAGGAAATCATTCAGTTCAAAAAAGGCGTGCTCGGCTTGTGCGTGATGGTGCTGATCAATCAACGCGATCGGTACGGCTTCGAGCTGGCGCAGCAAATATCGAAGCATGTGGAGGTGGCGGAAGGGGCGCTCTACCCCGTACTTCGCCGCATGGTCGCGGATGGGCACTGCACGACTTATTTACAGGAGTCCACGGAAGGACCGCCGCGCAAATATTATAAGCTGACCCCTGCCGGCAAGGCATACATGATGGAGCTGGTCAGCGAATGGGAGAAGTTCGTAGACGGCGTTCAGAGGCTGCTGGAGACGACGGCCGATGAAGACCAGAAGGCGGATTATGAAGACCATGGTGAGGCCGTTCGCGCGGAGGCGGAAGGGCACGACTGATTTATTCGGTCTAAGTAAGAGAGAACATTCGATTGCAGGGGTGAGAAAGATTGCATAAAGAGTATTTTTTATTAAAGCTGAAGTATGGATTAATGTCGCTCCCGGCTGAAGATAGAGACGAGATTTTAGCGGAATATAGCGCCCATTTCGCATTCGGCGAGCAGCAAGGGCGGACGGAAGAGGAGATTGCGAGGGAGCTTGGCGATCCGGAGGAGCTGGCGGTCGAGCTGCTCGGGGCCCGGGATGAGGGAGCTTTCGGCGGGGACAAAGGGCGGGCAGACCAGCCTTCGGATTTCTACCGGCCAGATATGGACCGGGGACCGGACATGCAGGGGCCAAGCTATGGCCCGCACGGTACTCCACACGGTGTGCCGCACGGAACGTCGTACGGAGCGCCGCACGGAGCATCGTACGGAGCGCCGCCTATGCCGCCGCCGATGTATGATATGCCTTACAGGGACGGGTACGGCCCTCCATCGAGAAGCGCGATCCGCATCATCGCCGCTATCTTCTCTTGTTTTTTCGCCGTGCCGCTGGTTATCGCCGGGTGGGGATTATGCGTGGCCCTGGCTTGCGTCGCATTCGTCCTGTTGATTGGACCGCTGCTGTACCTGTTGAAGCTGGCCTTCGGAGGAGCGTTCTATGGAGCGGAAATGTCAGTCATGTTCATCATGTTCGGTATCGGCATTTTCATGATTCAGGGCATCGGTCTTTTGTTCCGCGCCTATGGCCGCCTGAATCGCATTTATTTCCAATGGGTTGCAGGAAGGGAGAGAAGATAGATGAATAAGACCATTGTGAACATGGTCGGAATCGGCTGCATTGCCGCCGGAATATTAGGTCTCTTTACATTCGGGACCGAGACGCTGACCACTTCTCAGCTCCCGCATTATGAATATACGATCGAGGCCGGAACCGATTTGAAGCGGGTCGAGCTGCAAGGAGACCGCGGCGATATTGAGGTCAATTGGGTGTTCGACGGGGGGAACAAGATCGAGATCAACGGGCAGGCTCCGGATAAGGTGATATCCAACCTGAGCGAGGCGAAGGTGAGCAATGGAACGCTGGTGCTCGACTATCGAACCAAGGAGCCGGAGCAATGGATTCGGCTGATCGGCGTCAACACCCAAAATCAAAACCATGAAATCACGATACATGCGACGGAGACACAGGCCCTGGAGCGTCTGAAGGCCGATTTGGCCATGGGAACATTTAAGATTACCGGCGGCCGGGTGGATGAACTGGAGGCGAGCAGCAATCTCGGGGAAGTGATTGTGAAGCAGCTGCAGGGGAACCGAGCGAAGCTGTCCTCGGATGCCGGCACGGTGCTGGCGGAGGACGTGGATGCGGTGATCGAGGCCAGCTCCTCTCTCGGCCAGGTCAAGCTGCTGCATACGACCCAATCCGTCACGGCCAAGGCGGATGCGGGCAATGTCGTCATCGATCAGAAGGAACCGCACCCGATCAAGGCCAGCAGCAATCTCGGCAGCATCAAAATCTCGGTATCGCCGAAGTTCGAAGGCATTTATGATCTGCGTACGAATCTGGGGGATATCGACGCGCCGGATTCGAAAATGAAAAGCGATATGGTGATTCGGGCCCGAACGGATCTTGGGGAGATTACCATTGTCGAAAAATAGCTTGTGATCTGGAGAGATGTGATTATAATCGGTTATAAGCGAATGTTCAAGGCGTCGGCGGCCGGATGCGGTTAAAAGACGATTTTTTGAACAACCTCTATAATGAATTCATTTTGCTTTGCGGCATGAAAAGGGGCAATACGATGAAACCGATTCAGAAAGTACTCACATTGGCAGGCTCTGATTCGAGCGGAGGCGCAGGCATTCAGGCCGATTTGAAGACGTTCCAGGAGCGCGGCGTATACGGCATGACCGCGATAACGACGATTGTTACGATGGACCCGGACGATTCCTGGGCGCACCGCGTCTTCCCGATCGAGCTATCCACGATAGAAGAGCAGTTGAAGACGATTCTGAGCGTAGGCATTCAAGGCATGAAGACGGGAATGCTGGGCTCGATTGATATCATTGAATTGGCCGCGCGGACGATGGAGAAGCATCACATTCCGAACGTTGTCGTAGATCCGGTCATGGTCTGCAAAGGAGCGGATGAAGCTCTTCATCCGGAGACGAATGACGCGCTGCGCGACATTCTGGTGCCGAAGGCGACCGTCGTTACGCCGAATCTGTTCGAAGCCTCGCAATTGGCGGGCATGGCACCGATCCGTACGCTGGACGAGATGAAGCAGGCGGCCGCGCTGATCCATGAGAAGGGCGCCAAGTACGTGCTTGTGAAGGGCGGCTCCAAGATCGGCCTGCCGACCTCGGTCGATGTGCTCTATGACGGCACGGACTTCGAGCTGCTGGAGGCGGAAGTCATCGACACTACCTTCACGCATGGCGCGGGCTGTACGTATTCGGCCGCAATCGCCGCCGAGCTGGCGAAGGGTCATTCCGTTCGCGACAGCGTCCATGCGGCGAAACGGTTCATTACGGAAGCGATTCGCCACTCGTTCCGCCTGAACCAGTATGTCGGTCCGGTTCGGCATAATGCGCTGCGCCAGGTTGAGCACGGGGAAGAGGAGTAAGGGAACCTGACCGCGGGCACCCGGAAGCGGGGCAAGCTTTCGGGAAGGCGAATTTAACTTTTTATTGGCAGCCGGGCGAGGTCCTTGCCTAATGGATCGTCCTGTGCTACAATAATATTGCTGTTTTCATGCAGTTGAACGTTTTCGAAGGTGTTAGCGCATTGGAGGTGGAAGTTGTGGAAGTTTTCTTGAAAATATTGCTCGTCATTTTTTCAATCGGATTGATTGGCATAGTCCTGCTGCAAAAAGGGAAAAGTGCCGGCCTGTCAGGCGCCATCTCCGGCGGTGCGGAACATCTCTTCGGAAAGCAAAAGGCGCGTGGTTTGGAGCTCTTCATGCAGCGTGCAACCATCGTAACGGCTGCAGGCTTTATGATTGTATCGATGATTGTCGCTTATTTGGGAACGAAATAATGAGAATGAGCAAGCGGGGACGTAAGGTCTCCGCTTTTTTTGCTGTGTGCATGCCGGTCTGCAGGGGGAGCGGGTTAAGCGGAGACTGCGTTATGCGCTGGCCGGGCGGATAGATGGGGGGCGGAACGGCAAAAACTGCATGGCACGATTTCCGCCGCTCCGGGAAGACTGGGTACTGAGCCTGCATCTGTAACCGGTGGGGGCGCACTTGAATCTGCTAATAGCAACCGAATGGATGGGACGCCGCGACCGCTGATGTTTTCGCACTTTATTACGTGTATACGTGGGTATATATTGGTATACTGTTACAAGCAAGGTCATGGCGAGGTGTGAGGTGAGGACATGATAACGGAACAACAGTTGTTGGATTTTATGCGCGAAACCGCTTATAAGCCGATGACCTATCACGAGCTGGAGCAGCATTTCGATCTTCAGGATGCTGCCGACTTCAAAGCATTTCTCGTACTGCTTACGCGGCTGGAGGAAGAAGGACAGATTCTCCGTACCCGCTCGGATTGTTACGGCGTCCCCGAGCGAATGAATCTGCTGCGCGGCCGGCTGCAGGCGCATGCGAAGGGGTTTGGATTTCTGATACCGGATGAAACGGGACATCCCGATGTATACATTCATGCCAACGATATGAAGACGGCGATGCACGGCGATATCGTGCTCGTCCGCATCACCAGCAAGGGAATGGACGGAACGCGGATGGAAGGCGAGGTCGTGCGTGTCGTCAAGCGTGCGCTGGAGCAGATTGTCGGCCTTTTTGAAAATCATGAATCGTACGGCTTCGTTATCCCGGATGACAAGCGGATTAACCGGGATATTTTCGTCGCGCGCGAGCATATGCACGGCGCGGTTACGGGACAGAAGGTCGTCGTTCGCATCATCGTCTATCCGGAAGGCCGGGCGGCGGCGCAGGGCGAAGTGATCGAGGTGCTCGGGCATAAGGATGATCCGGGCGTCGATATTTTGTCGATTATTCGCAAGCATCAGCTTCCGGAGGCTTTCCCCGCCGAGGTGATGGCGGAAGCGGAGGCGGTGCCGGATGCGATTAGCGAAGAGGAGATCGTCAGCCAGGGACGCCGGGATCTGCGCGGCATGACCATCGTGACGATCGACGGGGAGGACGCGAAGGATCTCGACGATGCCGTCCATGTGGTGAAGCTGCCGAACGGCCATTATGAGCTCGGGGTTCACATTGCCGATGTCGGCTATTATGTGCCGGAAGGCTCGGAGCTGGACCGGGAAGCGTATGCGCGCGGCTGCAGCGTTTATCTGGTGGACCGGGTCATTCCGATGCTGCCGCATCGGCTGTCGAACGGCATCTGCTCGCTTCATCCGCATGTCGATCGGTTGACGCTGTCCTGCGTGATGGAGTTCGACGAGAAGATGAAGCCGGTTCGCCATGATATTTTCCCGAGCGTGATCCGCACGGTGGAGCGGATGACGTATACGAATGTGCGCAAAATCGTCGAAGGCGAGGATCCCGAGGTCACCGCGCGCTATGCGGAGCTGGAGAACTTCTTCCTGCTCATGAAGGAGCTGGCGCTGAAGCTGCGGAAGCGGCGCATGCAGCGCGGGGCGATTGATTTCGACTTCGAGGAGTCGAAGGTGATCGTGGATGAGCAGGGCAAGCCTGTCGATATCGTGAAGCGGGAGCGCTCGATCGCGGAGCAGATTATCGAGGAATTCATGCTGGCGGCCAATGAGACGGTGGCGGAGCATTTCCATTGGCTGCGCGTGCCGTTCCTGTACCGGATTCACGAGGAGCCGAACGCGGAGAAGCTGTTCCACTTCATGACGTTCGCGGCCAACTTCGGTTATGTCGTGCGCGGCAAGGGCAATTCGGTCCATCCGCGCTCGCTGCAGACGCTGCTGGAGGAGATCGAAGGCACGCGCGAGCAGACGGTGATCAGCACGATGATGCTGCGGTCGATGAAGCAGGCGAAGTATGATGCGGAGAGCACCGGCCACTTCGGACTGGCTGCCGAGTTCTATACGCACTTCACGTCGCCGATCCGGCGCTATCCCGATCTTGTCATTCACCGCATCATCCGCGAGGTGATCCAGAACGGCGGAACGCTGCCGGAGAAGCGCCATGAATATTTGGAGACGCGTATGCCCGACATTGCGCAGCAGTCATCGGCGCGCGAACGGGTGGCCGTCGACGCCGAGCGGGATACGGAGGCGCTCAAGAAGGCCGAGTTCATGCTCGACAAAATCGGGGAGGAATTCGACGGCATCATCAGCAGCGTGACGAGCTTCGGCATGTTCGTCGAGCTGGACAATACGGTGGAAGGCCTAATCCGGCTTAGCGGTCTGACGGATGATTATTATCATTTCCACGAGCAGCATATGCTGCTGGTCGGGGAGCGCACGTCGAACATTTTCCGCATTGGCGACGAGGTGCGCATCCGGGTAGGCCGGGTCAATCTGGAGGACTACACGATTGATTTTGAACTCGTGAGCAGCGCGCCGCGGTATAGCGACCGGGATGCGCGCGAGTTCGGGTTGGACCTGCGCAAGCGCAGCCGCGGGGGCAAAGGCGCCGAGCGCAGCGGCGGCCGCGGCGCGGGCCGCGAGCGCGGCGGGAAGCGCGCCGCCCGGGGCGAGGAGCGCGGCGGCGGCAATGGGCGCCGCGGGCGTCAGGGCGGCCCGGGCGCGCGCGCGGAGGCTGCGCCGCAGCCATGGCGCGGCAGCGGGGCGAGCGCCGGGGCGCAACCGGCGGATTCGCCGGGAGCGGACACGGAAGCGAGCGCGGCGGAATTGGCCGAGTCGTTCGACGGCGGGGAATGGTACAATCAGGCCGAGTTCCGCGAGCGGCAGGGCCGGCGAGGCCGCGGCCGGCGCGGGAACGAGCCGCAGGCGAATCCGTATGAGCGCAGCTCGGGCAAGCGGGCCCGCGGCAAGGGCGGCATTCACCTGGGCCAAGGCGGCGGCAAGGCGGAGAAGGCCGGTTCGAAGTCCGACGGCGAGAACTGGGTCGATGACCTGATTGAACGGGCCGAGGCGGAGGCGAAGGAGACGCAGCGCCGCTTCGACTTCGGTTCCGGACGCGGCGGATATGGCCGGCGCAGCAGCGCCGCGCCGAACGGCGGCGGCAAGAAGGGCCGCAAGAGCACGTCCGAGAGCGGCATTTTCATCGGCGAGCCGGCCGCCCGGGCGCGGAAGCAAGCGTGCCAGGCCGCACGCAAGAAGCGGAAGGCAAGCAGCCAGACCGCCAAGTTCGTGCGCAAGAAGCGGTAAGGAATAGACAGCCAGGCGGCCCTTCGGGGCCGCTCCTTCGGCCGAGCATCCAAATTCCCCTTCAACTGAAAAAGTTTTCTAAATTCATTTGCTATTTATAATTGAATATGTTATACTTACATTGTTGTTAAATTTGAACCGCTATTAACATATTGAAAAGGGTATCATTTTACACAATGGAACTTTTTTCAATATGTGAATTTTTTTATATCTGATGTAAAAAATGGATCATATTCATTTAATTTTTGGAGGTTTGTTTATCCATGCAAACAGGTACAGTAAAATGGTTTAACGCAGAAAAAGGCTTCGGTTTCATCGAAGTCGAAGGCGGCAGCGACGTATTCGTACACTTCAGCGCAATCAATGGTGAAGGCTTCAAGTCCCTGGACGAAGGCCAACGCGTCCAATTCGATGTGGTACAAGGCAACCGCGGACCACAAGCTGAAAATGTAACCAAGCTGTAAGTAAACGCCGGGCTGCTCTGAACGTACGTGAGGGGCAGTTCTTTCTTTTGGTCCGATTATCAAAAGGAGGGGTATCAATATGAATTATCGCAAGAAGCCAGTAGAGGAAATTCCGGTGGAGAACACGCCCATCTGGTCGTGCACGAATGAGGACTGCAACGGCTGGATGCGGGACAATTTTGCTTTCGAACTGGAGCCGACTTGTCCGATGTGCTCCTCTGCCATGGCGCGTGATATGAAAATGCTGCCTTTGCTTGTCAATACGAACGGCGATTCGAAAGCCAAGAGGTCGGACGAATAGCCGGACGCTATCCTCCTCTGTCCTATCAAGGAGCTGACTGACGGTGGGCTTCTTGTACAGCAGGGGATGGTTCCTTTGTTGATGAATCGGAAATCCATGCAGTTGCAGGTTGTATGCGAGGGCCTTCCGCTTATGCGGTTGGCCCTTGCTGTGTTGGGTTGAAGGACTCTTGCTCCGCTATTGGTTCTCTCCATGCGCCTGTGTGGCTTGAATTGTCTGTTCGCCAAGAAGCCATGAGATGGTTCGGTATTGGGCATTCTAATGAGGCAGGCCCACGCTTCCGCGCGATAAAAACGGTTCTAATTCACCAGCATACATATGGTATAATATACATATTGTTGGGAGAGGAAGGGCAAGGTGATGGCAGATGACTCCTGCGGATATTTCTCTGGTTGATGTGGTGCTTCGCATGGTGCTGGCCGTCGTCCTGGGCGGCTTCATCGGGTTGGAGCGGGAGAAGCGAAGCCAGGCCGCCGGCCTGCGCACGCATATGCTGGTTAGTCTCGGGTCGGCGCTTGTCATGCTGATCTCGGTGTACGGATTTCCCGTTCTCGACGGGCGGGACAAGGCGCAGGTCGATGTGGCCCGGATTGCAGCCCAGGTGGTCAGCGGTGTCGGGTTCCTCGGTGCGGGCACGATTATTCGCAATGGCACGAGCGTGAAAGGGCTGACGACGGCCGCTTCGCTGTGGGTGTCGGCGGCGATCGGGCTCGCCTGCGGTTCGGGCTTTATTACGGCGGCGCTGCTTGGCTGCGGGTTATCGCTGGTCGCGCTGTGGGTATTGAATCAGTATGATATCAAAAATCGGGTCGCCCACCGTCTTCATCTGTTGGAGATTATCGCGGACGAACGGGAAGGCTGGCTCACCGCGATGACGAAGGAAGTCGAGGCCCAGGGCATGTCGGTGCGCAGCTTCCGCATCCACGCCGTGTCCGGTGCACGGAGCAAGAGGTGGACCCGATGGCTACAGTCTGAGCGGGAAGAAGCGAGCGCTTCCGAAGAGCCTGATGATGCGGAAGGGCGAAATGAGGAGGATCAAGAGCCTGCGGATGGGGGGCCCGGTTCGGGCCGCTATATGCGCATCGAGCTGAAGGTCTTGGCCGAGGACATGAAGTCGATCGCCGCGTGCTCCGAGCTGCTTCTCGCGAAGGAAGGCGTTCGGGATGTGCGGCTTGTGTCCTGAGGTGTTTGTTTCGGTTTGTACAGGGTGATTCATTGTTCATCTGTTTGGGAGTGGGGAAGTTCGGAAATGGCCGCGGTATCGGCTTGAGTCGGATGGGGCTTTTTTGATACAATATAAGTCTAGTCCGATTGCTGTCTTGCCGGTATCTACGCCTTCCCGAATGGGTGCGGCCGTGCGGGAATCAGGATTGGCACTCATTACTGTTGTGCGTTGGAGGTCGTCGATCATGGGGAAAAAGACCGATGGCAAGGTATTGGCTCAAAATAAAAAGGCGTCCCATGATTATTTCATTGAGGACACCTATGAGGCCGGCATGGTACTCACGGGAACCGAGATCAAGTCGCTCCGGCTGGGCAAGGCAAACATCGCGGATGCGTTCGCGACGATTCGGAACGGCGAAGTATTCGTGCACAATATGCACATCAGCCCGTTCGAGCAGGGCAACCGGTTCAATCCGACGGATCCGACCCGGGCGCGCAAGCTGCTGCTTCATAAGGAGCAGATCAGCAAGCTGATCGGCTTGACGAAGCAGGAAGGCTATACGCTGGTGCCGCTTAAGATCTACGTGCGCAACGGGTATGCGAAGCTGCTGATTGGTCTGGGACGCGGGAAGAAGAATTACGATAAGCGCGAAGCGGCCGCCAAGCGCGATGCGCAGCGCGAGATTCAGCGGGCCCTGCGGGAGAAGCAGAAGTATTGAGCGGTGTCGGCGGGACGGACACTATCCAGTCTTCTCCCTCCTTGGCAAGAAGTGAATACACATTATGGCCTGATTTATGGTATACTAGATATATCGGCCGTATAGGCTTCAGGTGGAGCTGGCCGGGCGATGGCATGCAATGCACCGATGTCTCGACATCTTAATCCGAGACGGACTACCCCTTGGGGTGAAGCCTCATCCGCTTCGCTTCGATTATGGGGGCGTTCTTGGATTCGACGGGGATAGTTCGAGCATGGGTAGCGGGTAGTGGGGACGCGTCCGCTTCAACAACGCTAACGCCAAATTTAAACGGCAAACAACAAACTTCTTACGCATTGGCAGCTTAATAACCTGCTAGCGTGCTTCTACCCTGCATCGCCCATGTGCCGGGATAGGGGCTCAACTTCAGTGGGATACGCCGCGTAGTCTCCGCCTGGGGCTAACGGAAGAAGACAATCAGGCTGACCTGTGAGAAAGCCGGTTACAGGGCGTTCCCGCAGGTGACATCAAAACTGTGACTACACCCGTAGAAGCCTGTGTGGCGTTATCTTCGGACAGGGGTTCGAATCCCCTCGCCTCCAAGAGTGTACTTAAAATGCTAAGTACATTGTTGGAGGCGTCTTGGACGAGACCGGGGAAGAGAGTCAAGCCGTGAGTATCTGAATGATATTCCACGTGCTTGACTCTTTTTTTATGATAATTTGCCGGAACATCGATTGAATGAGCTGCTTTTGTGTTTCTGCTTCGAGGTAGTTCCAGTTATCTTTTAAGTTCAGCATGGCATTTTTGATTTCATCGATTGACAGGTCATTGACGTATGGATCGTCATATTCTTGGTATTCAGCATATATTGCCTTCATCCGCCGATCTTCTTCCTCAATCAGTTCAGCATATTCTTCAGCGGTAAAAGTCCCGTCACCAACAGCTATTCTCCAATTTTTACGGCGTTTTTTACTTATTTCGATTTCACGTTGGAGACGACGGATGTCTTTCCTCGCTTGCTTGCTGTCCTTTTCACGAATCTTATTACTGGTAATAACTAAATTCTTGAAAATGAGCTCCACCAATAAACGTTCAGATATTGCCGGAGAGTCGCATGTATTATTTGCATAGTTATTTCGGCATCTGTAGCTTTTATAAGTACGAGTCCCGTCTTTCACTTTATGGGTGGACGAGTACCCGATGTAAGTGGCCCCACAACAGCCGCACCGCAAGATTCCGCCAAACGGATATTCATGGCTTGTCTTGCTCATATACCCGTCAGCCTTACGCTCCATCATCTTACGGACTTTGTAAAAATCAGTTTCAGATACGATGGGGTCATGGTCGCCATTGACTATGATTCGCTGTTCTTCTGGCCAATCTTCTGGTTTAAAGTGGTTTTTTCCTATATAGGTATAGTTTGTTAACACCATGCGCACATACTTGCTATCCCATACACCGCCTTCTTTCCCCCTGCTGTGCTCATTCATCGTTTTCGCGATTGCGTTGACTCCCTTGCCAGACAGATAGAGCCGGTATACTTCCTTCACCAACTCAGCCTCCGCATCGTTTAGGGTTAGGTCCCCATCGTCATCCCTGTCATATCCAAGCGGAGGCCTGGACATGTGCCGGCCGCCTTTGCTAATTTTTTTGACCAGCCCTTTTAGTGTTTCTTCTCTCAGATTATCTAGATATATTTCGGCAAAGATGCCGTTAAAAAGCAGGAACGCCTTGCCCATCGGGGAGTTCGTATCCACTTCATCACTGCCGAGCGATGCGATAATCAAGCGCTTGTTTAGCTTATTTATCAATTCGATAAATTGATAGATGTCCCCCAGATTTCGGCTCAGGCGATCGAGCTTGTGGATCAGAATAGCATCGAAGCGCCCGGCCTTCATATCTGCAATTAGCGCCTTTATGCCTGGGCGCTTTTTTATTGTCTTGGCACTAATGCCAGGATCGGAATATACACGATATAATTCAAGCCCCTTCTTCTCCAGCAGCTCCATCAAAATATCATGTTGCGCCTCGAGCGAAAAACCCTCTTCAACCTGACGATCCGAGCTGACGCGTGTATAAATTGCAGCTTTCATAAGCTCACCCCACATTGTTAATTTCAGAAATCCAACGAATCGTTAATGTCGTTAAACTGCAATACTAGGTTGCGGGGGGCAGCCCCATACCTTGCAGCAAGTCGCCTAAGCTTGAGTATGATATGTCCATCACGGCACACGAATTCTAATGGACTCACGGGAGATGCGCTGAGATGATCAGCATTATCAGTTTGTGGATAGTCTGTGGATAAAGGGATTCGCATCTCTTCTTTTTGCCAGTCCTCGCCTGCGACGTGAACAATTAACTGTGTAGGGGTATCCATTGTCGGATCGCAAAAAGAATAGACCTTGTTTTTTACCTGTGGCTCCAGCACCTTGGCGTAATCCGCATAAGTTGAGAACGACTGTCCCACTGCTGTTTTTAAAAACATACCGTTATACTCCCTTCTCATGATTTGATTAAGCCTTTGTGCAGCAAGAGTCGGTGTAACTTGGAATGTCATTGCGATAAACTCCGTGATTTCACTTCGCGTTCCTGGTAGCTCCAATGATTTGAGCATGTAATAAGGAATTGCCGCATAGAGCAAAAATGCGTCTGCATCAGCTTCTTGCGCTTCCCTAAACATTCGCGGCATCCTCCGCTGATCCCCTGAATGCCGTAGCACATGACAGAGCTCGTGAAAAAAAACTGTTCTTCTCGTCAGTTCATCAGACCGCTTATCCAGGAATATTACTGCCTCCTCGGTGTCGGAAAATGGAGGACAAGCTTCGAAGATCAGGTCTATTCCGAATGTTTGAGCAATGTGCTCGATATCTAAATCCGTTGGTAACAGGATTCGGTGTCGTATGTATTTATTTCTAATCCATTGTTCTAAGGGAGTTTCGAAGTAGTGTCTAAACATAGATGCCCTCCAATGGGAATGTATGTTCTGTTTTTTTGCTAAAAAGAAAAGCCATTTCTGGCTTGGGTCTTTTAATCCGTCTTCTTCTTTGTTTCTCTTGCGGCCTCTTCGCGGGCCCGTTCTTTCATTTTGCGATATCGTATGAGCGCAGCTTCCATTTCTTCGATTTCATCAGGGGTGTACTGGTCAGGTCCACCGAAAAAAGACATGTTGATTTCATGTCGTAGCTTGTTAGTGCGACCAAGTAGATAATCGGAATCGACATCGAAGAAGTCTGCAAATAATAGGAGTTCGTTGTCGTCTACTCCACGCTTTCCAGCTTCGATGCGTGATAAGACGCTATTATTGATTCCTAATCTATCTGCCAACTCCATCTGAGTCAGGCCCATTTTTTCTCGCTGTTTCTTTATTCGATCGCCAACGCCCAACGAGTTCACCACCTTTATTTCCATTACAGCAATAATATTTTATCATTTTTCTATAATAGAAAAAGTATATTTTCTAAAATAGCAAAATATATATTGACTTTGCTGAAATAGAAAAGTATATTAGTGTCATAAGGTTGCTAATTCAGCAAAGACAGGAGGTGCAGGATGAAGGGTCAATCTAAGGTGATAAATACAAAGAAATTCAATTTGTTGTTTATTAAGTCTCGCCGAAATGATTTGAATTTATCCTTGCAGGAAATGGCTATCGCATTTGGGTTCAAAAATGCATCGACGTACATGAAGTACGAAGAAGGAACCTATTTGTTCAAGGCAAATCAATTGCCTGTTTTAGCAAGTATGTTGAATTGCAAAATCGAAAATTTTTTTGAGAATGATTTTGCTGATTTAGCAAATGGAAGCCATGATAAAACACTCCAGCGTAAGGAGGTAAGCTGATTGAAAGATACTGATGTTCAATCTAAAAAAATCATCGTTGATACCGGAGTCTTTGACCGCGAGTTGTTAGAAAAAGTATGCCGCGAAATCAAACAAAAGAAAGAGCAACAAAGCGGTAAATCAGCCTGATAGCCCAAGCAGGGTGGTGAATCTATGCAGTTTTCATGGAGCAAGAAGGATTCGCGTAAAGCATGCATTTGTCTGGTTGTTGCCCGTGTTAAGTGCAAAGGTATTGATTTGGATCAAGCTGTACACGAAACGCTTCAACACGGGCATGCGAAAAACCCGGAAGCCATCCCATACAGAGAATTGATGTCTCTTAAAAGAGACGCTCAGAAATTCATTGAAAAAAATAGCCGGTGCGGAATCAGCACCAGCGATAAGGGAATGGGTTCAGTTGGTGGATCTCCTTGATTCAATACTACTTTAATGCCATTTCATACACCATTCCAAGTTGGAATAAATCGGTTGTAAAAGGTAGGTGGAATTTGTGAGCACCAAAAAAAAAGCCGCCGACATCACGGCGGTAGTGCTAGAAACGATTGAAAATGGAAAAAAAACGATAAACCAAGCGCGCTCTGATTTTGGACTTGAGCCCATCGATGACCCAACTGCTGATGAATTACTTAAAAGAGAGTGATCTGGTAATCAGCAATTTTCCTTTCAGGGTCGTCCACGAATGTCATTGCATCGACTTCCATCCCGATCAAGCTACAGACATCTGGGATCATCGCCAATAAATCGGGCATAGAAATCCGTTTTTTAAATACTTTTTCAAGGGAATGTTGCAATTCACGAGCATAAATGGTGTTGAACTTTTCTCCAACAAAAAGCATGTCGTATTTTCTCATTGTTGCTTTTAGATCTTCTTCGGACTTAATTAATTTCGCCGATACTCTTAATTCTAAAAGAGTTTCAGTAACGAGTTTTACCTTATCCAATTCAGAACCTCCTTTCTTAATGAAATAAGAGTCTGACTAACTTTAATTCTATCGAGAGAGGGGATTTTCTTCCAGACAATAACAGGAAGGTGGTGAACAGGATGAAATTCGGTGCAATAATGCAGGCCTGCCGCGAACGGGCTGGCCTGAGCCAAGAGGAAATGGCAGCTCGACTAAATCGAACACAGAGCTGCATTAGTAAACTTGAAAACGATAAAAAAATTCCTGATATGCCCACTATGCTGCGTTGGGTTGAGGTGACTGGTGCTAAGGAAGTTCTTGTTGCATTTTTTTGTGGCATGGATGGGATGTCAATCATGCAAAATGTTATGTCGTTAATCGGTGGATGAATTTAAGAGGAGGGGTATCAATGAGTATTGCAAACGCAAAAATGGCAGCCCCGGCAGGCTACCATTCCGCTAATCAAAAAAAATCTTCTGTCTCCAGTATAGATTCTTCTGCACCAGGAATCAAGGTGCCAGCTTCACTCCTACGCGACCCGTATTGGGGAAGCATGCTGCACATTTTCATTAATCACTACAAGCTTAATCGTTATACCGCAAAATACATTGACTTCACAAATGAATCAATCAATATTAATGGCCTTCGGACAGCTTCCCGTCCATGGTCTTCATCTGAAAAATTTATGCTAAAGCTCGGGTTACATTTGTTCAACGAACGCAACAAGGTCAATTTATCGGATATGGATTGTTTGGACGACAACAACCGGAAGATTGCTATGCAAGCCATTGCGATTCGGTTCCGGATACCAGTCCAACGTGGTTTCGCTTATGACTGATATGACTTATTTGGAACTGGCGCGGCGGTATCGGAAGAACAAGCGAATGGTACGAATTTTACTAATCAACGCAAAACGTAAGGGCGCTTTGCTGGTGTTCCAGCAAAGCATTCCCAGCAATTCATCATGATTCAGGAGGTGCCGTATGGATACCGAAGTACATCCTCAGCCGAACGATCCGCACATTCGGATTGCTCATGAGATACATCGGGAGATAATCAGACGTAAATTCACCCAGCGGCAACATGACATTATCAATTTCATACTCACTCTTAGCTGGGGGTGTGGGAAACCATCGGCAAACATTCCGAAATTAAACCATTTTGCGTTATGCGGAGTTAAGGGCAATCACGTTCGGAAAGAGCTTGAGACCCTTGTCGAACATAATGTGATTATTTGGAACAAGAACCTGAATCTATTTCAATTTAACAAGCATTATGACCAGTGGACAGTGGATGTTGTTGACTCTTTCGACCACAAATTAATGAATGATTTAATCAAGTTAAATATCGAAAGTAGTCCGCTGAATATAGCAAAAAACATTCCTGAAACGGGAAGTCAGTTCCCTAAAAAGGAAACCGAAAACCATTCCCAAAATAGGGATGTAGTTCCCGAATCGGGAAGTGAGCACCCAAAAGAGGAAGGGCCAACTTCCCAAAATGGGAAGCGAAAACTTCCCGAAAAGGGAAACGTAATTTCGCTTTATCCCAATCAGGGCACGGCCTCAGAGCCTCCCGAAAGAAATGTTAAAGAAAATAATAATTATATATCTATTATCGATTATCTGAACGAGCGAGCTGGAACACGATACAAGCCGACCACCCAAAAAACGCGGGACCTAATTAAAGCCCGGTTCAACCAAGGTTTCACACTGGATGACTTTTACACTGTCATTGACAACAAGGTTCATGAGTGGGTTGGTACGGACATGGAGAAGTATTTGCGACCAGAGACGCTTTTCGGCAACAAGTTCGAGGGCTATTTGAACCAAAAGCCTTTAAAGAAGCAGAAGAAGGAACCAGTCACAGCGCCAAAGGCGAGCAAGCAAACCAAACAAAATCAATGGCTGCTGGAGCGCATTCGAGAGGAGGAAGCTGCTCGTGACAAGGACGGACGTCATGAAACTGTTTTTTATCCTGAACAACGTCTACCCGACTTTTACGGCAGATGACGAGTACAAAATCGAAGTTTGGCACCGTATTTTGGCGGATTACCCGTTCGAGAACGCTGAACGCAACTTGTACCTGCACATCCGCAATAGCCAGTATCCGCCGACTCCTGCGGACCTAATGCGGCCCGTGTCGCCTGTTGACCATTATCGGCAGCAGACGCAGGAACGGCTGGCGGCGGTGAATCAGTGGGCGCTTGAAATGACGCAAAGGGGGATGTTGACCGATGGAACAGATTGAGGCGGAACAGGCCCTACTCGGCTCCATCCTCTTGGAACCGGAGCTTATAGACGAGTGTAGCCTGCAGGCGCAAGACATGTCAGCCCCAGAGCATCGGATCATCTTCGAGGTGATGTCGGAGCTTCGGCAAGCCGGGAAGCCTATCGACATCGTGGTCATGGCGAGTGAGTACCAGGCTGAGATTATTGACGCTGGCGGGATATCTTACTTGACCAGGCTGAGCCGGGCGGTACCTACGACGGTCAATTTCAGGGAATACGTTGAGTTAGTGCGGCGTGCATCGCTTTGGCGGCGGGCAGCCCGACGGGTCAAGGATGGATTTAATCTTGATGGGCCGGAGGCGCTGGCCGCTGAACTCCAGGCTGCCACGAATGAAATCATGGACGGGCTGCAGCTTGGGCAAGGCTGGCGTAGAGTCAGTGACATCCTAAACGGACATGAGGACGTTATATTGCAGCGTCAGCAGATGAAGGGCGTCACCGGCGCACGCATGGCAAGCAGGCATCTGACCACGATGACAAGTGGGCACCAGCCCAAAGAATTGACGATCATCGCGGCGCGGCCATCGGTCGGTAAGACTGCCTATATGCTCAACGATGCCCTGGAAGCAGAGGCGGGCGGCTACGTCGTCGGGATATTCAGCCTGGAGATGGGCGAGCTGTCCCTGACCGAGCGAATGATTTGCCGTCTGGCCCACCTGGACGGATTCAAGCTTCGGAACGGCATGTTTAATGACGAGGATTGGCAACGCTACACGATGGCGCGGGATGAGCTTAACCGACGGGAAATTTACATAATCGATAAGGGCTCAATGACCATCAATGACATTTCGCTCAAGGTCCGGGAACTCCGCCGGATGCATCCAGGCCGGAAAGTCATTATTTACATCGACTTTCTGCAGCTTATCGACGGCGGCCGCAGGTTCCCAAATAAGCAAGAGGAAACGAGTTTCGTCAGCCGTTCTCTGAAATGGGTGGCGAAGGAGTATGATTGCCCGGTCGTGGTCATCAGTTCCCTCAGCCGGGCCGTCGAACAGCGCCAGGACAAGAGACCAATGCTGTCCGACCTTCGGGAATCCGGCCAGATAGAAAGTGATGCCGATGTGGTGCTGCTACTCTACCGTGACGACTACTACAACCAGGAAACAGAGAAAAAGAACATCATTGAAATTATCATCGGGAAGGGCCGGAATATCGGGGCGGGCATCGTAGAAATGGTTTACATGAAAAATTTTCAGAAACTTGTGGATATAGAGTATCGCTGATGAGGGAGGGAATAGAGTGCGGGAAATAGTCGTCGACCAATTTTGTGGTGGCGGTGGGGTAAGCACGGGTTATGAACTCGCAACAGGCGTAAGCCCTGACATTGCAGTCAATCACGATCCTGACGCTATCCTGATGCACGAAACGAATCATCCTCTTACTAAGCACTACCAGGAAGATGTGTTCCTAGTAGATCCCTATGAGGCTTGTGCAGGACGTACCGTTGCCCTTAACTGGCTGAGTCCATCGTGTTGTACACATCACAGTATTGCTGCGGGTGGTAAACCGAAAAACAAGCAATTGCGAGGGCAGGCATGGCTTGCAGTTAAATGGGGGGCAACAGTAAGCCCAAGGGTTCAGATCCTTGAGAATGTAAAAGAGTTTAGGTCATGGGGGCCGCTGCTGAAAAACGGCCAACCAGATCCTAAACGGAAAGGCTTGACTTATAAAAACTTTGTAAATGCGTTAAAGAGGCAGGGGTATCGGGTTGAGACAAACATTCTGAAGGCCTGTGATTACGGAGCACCGACAAGTAGAGAAAGATTCTTCATGATAATGAGGCGTGATGGCCGGCCTATTGTTTGGCCCAAGCCAACGCATGGAGATCCAAAAAGTCGAGAGGTCAAAAAAGGATTGTTGTTACCTTGGCGGACTGCTGCGGAATGCATAGATTGGTCGATAGAATGCCCGTCTATCTTCACCCGCAAGAAGCCGTTGGTTGAGAAGACATTACGGAGAATTGCAAAGGGATTAAAACGCTTCGTGATTGAATGTGATGATCCGTTCATCGTGCCAGAGCATGCAGCGGTTAGTAACTTAGACGATAAATCTGATTTGGTAGTCGCGTTCCTTTCGAAGTACTACGGTGAAGTGTCGCCTAATGATGCTAGGGGGCAATCGCTCAATGAACCGCTTCACACGATAAGCACAGCGAATCGATTTGCGCTTGTCACCAGCCATTTAGTGAAATTCAGGGGCGACAATTACGGAACAGCAACAAATGATCCCTTACCAACAATATCGGCCCAAGGGACTCATATCGGCGAAGTAAGGGCCATGCTCATTAAATACTATGGAGCCGGCATAGGCCAAAGTCTAAATGAGCCGCTTCATACAATACCGACAAAGGATCGATTTGGACTTGTACTCATAAAAGGCACGCCCTATCAAATCGTGGACATAGGTTTCCGCATGTTGGAACCACATGAGTTATTTCTAGGGCAAGGGTTTCCTTCAAGCTATATCATTGCTGTTGACAAATACGGGAGAAGATACCCTAAGAGTGCACAGGTCGCCCGCTGTGGTAATTCTGTACCGCCCCAATTTGCAAAAGCACTAATAAGGGCAAACTTGCCAGAATTATGCCTCGGTAGTGGCCGTGCGTTTACTCTAAGCAAATATCATGCAGTGGAGCAAGTCGGCCAGCTTGCAATGAATCTATAAATGTGTGGGCGCTACAGCGCCCTAAGGGGAGAGGAATACATGAAGCGATTTCGAGCGAAGCAGATCACCCAACTAATTAGCCGGACGCCCCCAACAATTAGAACCTTTTGGGCACCTCAAATACATGTAGATGGGCAGTGGTGTTGCCTTTCTGATGACCACACCCAGACTGGAATAATCGAAACGGAAAGTGAATGGAAAGCCCTCGAAAAAGCCGAAGCAACCTATCTCGAATATAAGGAGAGTGTAGAACGATGATCAAGCAAAGCTTGCAGGCATGGCGAGAAGAAGCAAAGCGGCGCTTCGGAGATAACGGGGCTGCTTGGAAATTCAAATGCCCGTCGTGCGGAAACGTCCAGTGTGGTCATGACTTTGTAGATAAATGCTCCGTGGACGCCAGCAACGGGGCGAACATGGCATATCAGGAATGCATCGGGCGCCATACCAAAGAGGCGGGATGTTCTTGGGCAGCCTTCGGATTTTTGGGCACGGTTGGAAAAGGACGACTAGTCATCACGCCGAACGGAGACGAAGTAGAAGTTTTCGACTTTGCAGATGGGGAGAGTGAAGCAAATGAATAAGGCGTCATACGCTCGCGGTACCTTGCCGGGAATAGGCGCACTGTTCGCGGCTGTCGAGCAAAACAGAGTCATGAAAGCCATAACGATCATCCAGCCCTGGGCGACGCTGATTGCTATTGGAGCAAAACGGTTTGAAACAAGAAGCTGGGCGACAACACATAGGGGCCCTATCGCCATCCATGCGGGTAAGAAAATTGATCGGGATGCATACATGAGCGAACAAATTTACAGCACCCTACAAAAGCATGGGATCATGTTCATTGATGACCTGCCAACAGGGGCGGTTGTTGCAGTATGCACGCTTTCTGAATGTTGGAGAATAAGAAGGACGGAAGGCGACAACGAGGGCCCTGTTTGGCTCGACAATGCAGGAGGACAAACATTGGGATGGGGTGGGGTCTATCCTCTTGAATATCATTTCGGTGATTATACTCATGGCCGCTTTGCTTGGGAATTGAAAGAGATTAAACGTTTACCGGAACCACTGTCAGCCAAGGGGCAACAAGGGCTGTGGAATTGGCAGCCCTAGGGAAGGAAGGTATAGGGGATGAATAACGGCACGATCATACAAATGCCAAAATACCCTTGCCAGTTCTGCAAAAAGAACGAAGCAACGCAATTATGCGACTTTGTGATCGACTATTTTTGGACGAGCGCAAAAGATGAATCGGGAAAGATGATCGGCACGTGTCGTCATACGTGCGACAACGAAATGTGCAAAGAGTGCGCAATACAAGTCGCCGGGCATGAGTTTTGCCCATCGTGTGCCAAACTGCATAAATACGTGCTGCAGCACCATGATCGGAGGCCTAGGCCCATGATGGCAGCAACTTTATACGGGAGGTATGAGAAATGAAAGTCAAAGCAAAAACGTACTGGGTCTGGACGAAACTGGCCGAGGAAACCTTTGACCATCGATATACGAAAGGAGGGCAAAAAAGAGTAGCCGGCGAACCGACATTCGGAAATCCGGAAGAGGTAGATTTGGCCTGGCTTAACCGTGGTTATGTGATAGATGCCGAAGATTATGTACCGGCCGATGGACAAATGGACATATCGGAATTGGGGATCACCGTTTGAAAAATGAGAATCCACTGCTGTGATTGGCGTCGTAACAGTGGATTCTCGAACATATATTCTCTCTCATAACCAATATAACATAAAAGGGGAATGAGGGGAATGTTGGTGGCTGAAAAATGGGTACAAGGCGAATTATATCCGTCCGTCACAACTGCGGATAAGCAACGTACACGGATTCTCCTAACCGAGTATACAAAAAAGAAAATGATGGTTGATGAACTATCAAAAAGACATAATCTTACCCCTCAGCAAAAGCAAATATATCAAAGGGATAAGAGGCTTGTCGATAATATCACACTAGCCTTCAATCTCATTCAGGATGAAGAAGTGAAAAGAATAATCGAACATCGTTTCTTTAAGCTTCGAAGGTATAAAAATACATCAATCCACTTTCGCAGCATAATGTCAGAAAGAACAATAGATCGCAGAATTGATGAGGGGATTCAGTCAATTGCAGATAGCCTGAAATTATGGGGGATTATCTGAAAAGTGACGGTAATTTGGCGGAATCATGGCGGCGGCCTGACGGTGGTACGGGGATACAGTAGACACATAGAGCAAGCAATTGCTCGGGTGATGTCTGCTGCCCCTTATCGCTGCAGGCTCTCGGCCGTGCTGTGGGTATCATAATACCTTAGACGCCAGTCGTCAAGGGTACGGTGTGAGGCGGGGTTAGATGCCCCATTTTTATTTTATGGCCTTAATGGTTTGGACAGGTTCGATTCCTGTCAAGGTCATTATTAAAATGAAAAAAGGAGCGGCCTTATTACGGCCGTTTTTGTCGTACGGTTGCCACCTATATGTAGAGGCGTAGTTATTCATAACCTTTAATCTATACAAGCCGTCCCTTCGGGGGCGGTATTTTTTTACGAAAGGAGTGGGGGGGTGGAAAACAAACTAAAAAAACCAAGAGTCAAGCAGCCAGCACAATGCAAAGGGTGTGTATGGGGCAGGTGGGAAGCCCCTGTTCAGTTTTGCTTCAAGATAATAGAGTGCGAAAAAGGGGCATATCCGAAGGTGGGTGATCCGATTGAACGTCGTCCAACCGATCCGTGATCCCGAACTATTGCAAGACATCTTAGACTTTTTGGAAAGCACGAATTATCGTAATTACATTATGTTTCTAATCGGAATCGACACCGGGCTACGCATCAGCGATATCTTGCGCTTGCGGGTTCGGGACGTCGCTGGATCGCACATCACAATCCGAGAAAAGAAGACAGGCAAGCAGAAGAGGATATTAATTACTACGGAGTTGAAACAAAAGCTTGCCCCGTATATTGAGGGGAAGCCGCCGAACGAGTTTCTAATAAAAAGTCGTGAAGGGCTTAACAGACCAATCACACGTGAAATGGCGTATAAAATCATTCGTGCTGTGGGCGATGAGTTTGGCTTGTCAGAGATTGGGTGTCATACACTTAGGAAAACCTTCGGATACATCTTCTACAACGTCACGACAAAAAAGGACATTGCACTGCTGATGAATTACTTCAATCATTCCTCGACGCAGGAGACACTTCGCTATATAGGGATGACGCAGGACACGATGGACATGGCTCTAAAAAGGCACAGAAGATAACCAATTACACATATTTGGGATGCGTTAAACTCATTTCGAGGAAGCCCAAAAATCCTATGACACGCTTGACTTTTCTCGTATCTATTGAGTTTAACAAAACCCACACTATGTGTAACTCAAATAGGGTTTTATGTAAACAAAAATGGGGTGCATTTCGGTGGGATTGTTACCTAAAAAACCATGTAAAAAACCGGGGTGCAGTGAGCTTACAAGAAAAGGGTTTTGTACTCAACACGCCTCGTTAGCAAGAAGATATGACCGCTTTCGCGAGTCATCTTCTAAACGCGGATATGGTCACCGCTGGCGAAAATACAGAGAACACTACCTCGCGCTTCATCCGCTATGTGTATGTGATGAATGCCAAAGGAAAGAGCTTCCTTTGCCAGCCAATGTAGTGGACCATATTAAACCGCACAAGGGAGATTACAACTTGTTCTGGGACCCAGAGAACCACCAAGCAATGAACAAGCGATGTCATGATAGGAAGACGGCCAAAGAGGACGGAGGTTTCGGTCATGGACTATACAACGATTACTATTAAGATTGCGATAGTGCTCCTAATATTAATCAATGCTCGCTATTTGGAAAAACAAATAGATGCTCGTAAGTATGGGCGAGCAGCTAAAATAATGGCGATCACAGCTTTACTCATAGCATCATATACACTTTGAATGGAGCTTCATTATTCGGAGTCTCAGGGGATGGAGGGACATATGAAGCAAAAACTTATGACTCATTATTGCTTTAATAAAGACTGTGATTATTTAGAACAAAGTCATAAGATTCGCGATGGTTGGAACTGTCCTAAGTGCAAGGGACCCATCAAGAGCGAAGATGCCCCCAGGGGTCGAAAAAGTGCGGTCTCTCCGCGTAGACCGCGTGGGCCTCAAATGCGAAAAAAAGTCCCCGTAACGAAATAGGGGAAACGGAGGTTAGAATGTGGGGAATCCTGTAATTAATTTTAACCACATGCGAGTGGGGAAAAAAGGTGGAGGGAAGAACTGGACTAAAAAAGAAGTGGAAGCCCGGGAAGAGGCGGCGAAGAAGTTCACCAGAAAGAAAAAGCTTAAACTCCGCATACCCGATTGGCTGGACGATTCAGCTCGAAAGATTTGGCGTAAGACGGTCAAGGACATGGAAGAATTCGGCGTACTAGATAAAGTGGATGAGGATGTACTGGGCATTTACTGCGATGCCGTTTCCAAGGTACAGGAAGCGAATCGGCTGATTGACGAGTATGGGTATACGGAAGTCAACAAGTCGGGGGTACAGGTGCCGAACGCGTATGTTCAAATGTCTCAGAGATATGCGAATATCGCACTCTCCTATTCCAACAAGCTTGGGCTTAATGCAGAGTCGCGGGCGCGCCTAGCCAAACGACAAGCAGACGGGGACATAGACCCAAATGCCGAACTCTTCGATTAATTGGGATGATCTCCATCCGACTCATCGCTATGCCGCCGAGGTGGTGTTAGGGCTGCGGATGAGCTGCGAGATGGAGCGTCTTGCATGCCAGCGGCATCTGGATGACTTGCAGCACCAAGCAACGCCGGACTTTCCGTATGTCTTTGATGAGAGCCGCGCTGATCGGGTGTTTGATTGGTTCGAACGCTGCTGCCGGCACGTTCGTGGCGTGTTCAGCGGCCAGTTGATTGAGCTTCTCCCCTTCCAAAAGTTCGATATGGGATGCGTCTACGGTTGGGTGCACATGGAGACCGGCCAGCGGCGGTTCCGCAAGGCTTTCCACCTCCGCGCTCGCGGTAATGTAAAATCTACCGAGATGAGCGGGCTCGCCTTGTACGGTATGTGTGGGGATTGCATCTATCCGCCAGGGGAGCCGGAGAAACGAAGATACGAACACAGTCCGGAAGTGGACTGCGCGGCGGTGGACAAGGGGCAGGCAAAGCGGGTATGGGGCGACGCTAGAGAGATGGGGATCAACAGCCCGGAAATCTCTAAGCGGCTGCGCATCCGAAGGGGATACATTGAACACGCGACGCGCGGGGGACTGCTCAAGCCGCTCTCCAAGGACACCAAGAATAAGGACTCCGGTGCGCCGTGTCTGGTCGTTATCGACGAATATCACGCACATCCGACATCCGAAATCCTTGATGTGTCATATTCCGGTTTTGGGAAACGTCTGCAGTCGCTAATGCAGATCATTAGTACTGCCGGCAAGGACGCGGAGAACAGCCCGTGCAAGAAGGAATATGACTTCCTGCGCAAAATGATGCGCGGCGAGGTCCCGATGCAGGAAACCTATTTTGTCATGATCCGGGAATTGGATGAAGGCGACGATCCGCACGACGAAGCGCTATGGCCGAAACCCAATCCTGTGCTGCAGGAGGATAACGATTACTCCGAAGAACTGCGACGCCAGATAAAAGCCGAGCACGATGAGGCGTTCGGTAGCGGAGATCCCGACAAAATTCGGGAGTGGCTGACCAAACGCGTAAACCTGTGGCAGAAAGATAGCGAAAATAAGTATATGTCAAGCCGACATATGGCGAAGTGGAAGTCCCTTGCGGTATCGCGAGAGGACTTTTTTGAGCTGGTACAAGGTTGGGAGACATGGAGCGGTCTGGATTTGTCTAAAACTACGGATCTGACCGCTGTTGGGTATGTGTTCAGGCTGCCTGATGGGCGTTTTGCGGTCACAGCACACGGATTTATGCCAGCGGAGCGGGCAAAACAGCATGAGCACAGTGACCGAGTGCCTTACCGCCAATGGGCGAATGAGGATTGGTGTACGCTGACCCCCGGCGAGGTCGTGGATTATGGCTTTATTCGGTCACATATGGAGCGGATGGAGCGGGAGCATCAGTGGTTTGTCAAAGAGGTTTGTTATGACCCGTACAATGCCACTCATTTCACACAGCAGCTTGAGGCGGAGGGATACGAGCGGGTGGAAATCCGGCAGGGCGTCCAAACGCTCTCGGAGCCGACGAAATTTTTCCGCGAATTAGTGCTTAAAGGGCTGATAGTCCACGATGGCAGCCCGTTGTTGACATGGTGTTTATCAAACGCTATAGAAGTCATCGACAATAACGGAAATATCAAGCTGTCCAAAAAGCATAAGGACGACAGCCAGCGCATTGACCTCATTGCTGCGATCATCAACGCAATGGTGCGTGCGATGATTGGCGACGGCCGGATCGACCTCAATGCCCACATCATGGATGATGACTTCTCGTTCTAGGAAGGGGGTGAACGAATTGAGAAGATTGTTCCGGCGATGGAGGTAATGGCGGTCTGATTTGGGAGTGAACGATTCGCTGCTGAATCCGAAACAGTGGTTTCTGGACTTTTTCGGGTCATCCAATACGGCCAGCGGGGAGCGGATCACCAATGACAAAGCGTTGCTGAACAGCAACGTTTACACTTGTGCATCCATTTTGGGCGGGGATGTTGGCAAATTGCCGCTGCAGGTGTTTAAGCAGCGGGGGAATGGCATCGAAAAGGACACTTCTCACCCGGTTTCCCGGCTATTGGGCATTCGCCCGAACCCATACATGAGTGCGTATACGTTCAAAGAACTGATGCAGGTACATGTAACGGTGTGGGGCAATGCCTATGCGAACATCGAGTGGGAGACAAGCGGGCCGCATAATGGACGCCCCAAGGCACTTTGGCCGCTGGATCCCTCGAAAACAGACGTACAGGTAGATGTCATCACAGGCGAGGTGTGGTACGTCACCACCCTGCCAAGCGGAGAAATGCGAAAACTACGCCATACGGACGTGCTCCACTTTAAGGCGATCAGCAAAAGTGGGCTCAAGGGTATCACGCCTATATCGGTTATCCGCGAGGAACTCGGCGTGCAGCAGGCACAGCGCAAGTTTTTAGGGTCATTTTACTCCAACGGGACTGCAACGCGCGGGATTTTGCGGCTGCCGGCAGGCGTTGCTTTGGACAAGCCGGCGAAGGACAAGGCCCGCGACGAGTGGCAAAAAGCAAACAGCGGGCTAAACAATGCACACCGGATCGCTATTCTTGACGCCGGTATGGAGTATCAGAACCTTGGAATGCCGCTCAATGACGCCCAATTTATCGAAACCTCCAAGTTCGGCATCGCCGAGGTAGCGAAAATATACAAAGTTCCGGGCTATAAGCTCGGACTTACTGACGTCAAGTATTCAAACATGGAAAATCAGTCCTTGGAATACGTAAAAAGCACGTTACAGCCAATCATGACCAACTGGGAGCAGGAAATTAACTACAAACTGTTTACGGAAGCAGAGCGGCGACGATATTACGTCAAATTCAACGTGTCCGGAGAGTTGCGCGGCGATAGCACGAGCCGAGCGGCATACTACGACAAGATGATCACGATGGGCGTATACAGTATCAACGAGGTCCGCGAGCTGGAGGAGCGGGACAACATCGGCGAGATGGGCGACCGCCATTTTGTCAGCCTTAACTACGTGAGTTTGGACAAAATGGACCAGTATCAGGCACTGAAAGCGGGACTGAAATCCGGGAAAGGGGGTGAGTGATTTGGGTAAAAAAGAAATCCGGTACCTGCATGCGGACTCAATCGAGGTAAGGAGCGGAGAAGGAGAAGGCGATACGCTCGGCCTGGCCGGATATGTTGTAAAGTTTAACCAACGTAGTCATCTGATATGGGGAGAATTTTACGAACGTGTAGCCCAGGGGGCGTTTTTGCACAGTCTTTCCGAAAACACAATCAAAGCCCTATGGAATCACCGCAGCGACTTTGTGCTCGGCTCGACTAAAAACGGAACGCTGCGGCTGCATGAGGATAATATCGGCCTTAGATTCGAGATCGACTTACCCAACAATAGCTGGGGTAGAGATGCTTACGAATCTGTGCAGCGCGGCGACGTTGACGGCATGAGTTTCGGCTTCAATGTCCGCCGGGACGCATGGCAGTACCTCAAAGAAGAGGATGTATTCGAGCGCACGCTGCTGGAAGTAAACTTGTTCGAGGTATCCCCTACGCCATTTCCGGCGTATCCGGACAGCGAAGCCAGCCAGCGCAGCCTGGACGAGTTTGGAATCGTACCGAGAGAACGCCGAAAAATCGAAAAAGAAAAACTGTTGCTCGAACTGGACTTGTTGGCTATCGGCTGATGAGTCTTTATTATTTCAATTAATGGAGGTACATCATGGACGAAAAAGAACGCGAATTACGCCAGCAACTGGCGGCAAAATTGGATGAAGCCCGCAGCCTTGCGGCAGAGGGGAAATTGGACGAGGCCAGAGCGGCGAAGAATGAGGCGCAGGAACTGAGAAAACAGATCGACTTTCTGGCTGAACTCCGTGACACTGACACGCCAGTGGTAACCTCGCCTGTTCTTGAGCCAGAACACCGCGAACAGGACGACAAAGATAAGGCAGCGCAATACCGCAGCGCATTCCTTAAAGCGCTCCGTAACAAGCCGCTGAACGCGGAAGAGCGTGTTCTGATTGATGAGGGGATTGAGGAGATTCGTGCCGGAATGCAGGGCGATGTTGCTGAAGATGGTGGTTTGATTGTGCCTCAGGATATCAGCACGCAGATCAACGAGTTTAAACGTCAATTCGTATCACTGGAAACGTATGTTACGGTCGAGCCAGTTTCGACTCGAAGCGGGTCACGTGTCATTGAGAAAAACGCAGATATCACAGCGTTTACCGAAATTACCGAGTTGACCGACTTGACATGGACAACCCGAAATTTGCGTCCATCAAATACAACATCAAGGATCGGGGCGGAATCCTGCCAATTAGTAACAGCCTGCTGCAGGATACGGATCAAAACCTGATGGCGTACATCGCAAAGTGGATCGCCAAAAAGTCTGTGGTTACGCGGAATAAGCTGATCCTTGCTCTGCTAGACAAGAAAACGAAGGTGCCAATTACCGGGGTTGATGACATTAAGCACGTGCTCAACGTGGACCTGGATCCGGCCATTAGCAACAACGCCATTATCCTGACTAACCAAGATGGGTTCCACTTTCTTGACATGCAAAAAGATAGCGAAGGTCGGGACTTACTGCAACCGAATCCAACGAATCCGACACAAAAAATGCTTAAAGGTAAGCCGATTGTCGTTGTGTCGAATCAATGGCTGCCAACCATAGACAAAAAGGCCCCAATCATCATCGGCGACTTGAAAGAGGCGGTTGTACTGTTTGACCGACAACAATACTCTATTGCATCCACCAACGTCGGCGGTAAATCATTTGCTCGTAACTCAACAGATGTCCGCGCTATTCAGCGCGAGGACGTGCAAGAGTTTGACATGGAGGCCGTTGTCTACGGTCAAATTGCCATCGCATAGGAGGACTGAGCATGTACACGACGCGCAATTACAAGGAGCCGGGCGGGCAACGATGGGTCATTGGAGGAGAATTGGCCCTGGAAGGCGAAGGCCGGATCACGAAGGACGGCCAAGTAGTTTCTCTTGGTGGCGATGCTTCTCCCAGCCCCGCAGCGCCTGCCGGATTATCAGCCTATGAGATCGCAGTGGAGCAAGGTTTTGAGGGTAGTATAGATGAGTGGCTGGCTTCCCTTGTGGGGCCAGCTGGCGAAGCGGGGCGGCCGGGGGAGAAAGGCGAACCGGGAGCCAAAGGCCCTAAAGGTGAACCTGGATATCCAACCAAGGAACAATGGTACGAGTTGCTTGCCCGCGTGGCCGCACTAGAATCTGCCTTCGAAGCCCAGGGAGGCAAATCGTAATGTTGACCACGCTCGAACGGCTCAAAGGGCTGCTGGGTCCGGAAGCGGAGACGTGGGGCGACGACATGCTGATGTTGCATATTGCGTCAGTATCCGCTGCCATCGAAAATTATTGCAAGCGGAATTTTAAGAAGCAGTTGTACACGGAGCGGGTCAGCGGGTACGCGTCATCCCGGTATATCAATTTGCGTAACTATCCGGTCCATCAAATCACACAGATTTCGGCCGTTTCTGATTATGACATTTTGGACGACGGCCGGCTCTATTGCCCTGCTGGCTGGCCAACAGGGGATCATAACATTGAGGTCAGTTATATCGGCGGGTACGTGCTGCCAAGCGACGCCATGCCGGACGAGCCGCGCACACTGCCGGAGCCGCTGGAGATTGCATGTCTTATGTACGCTAAGTCTCTCTGTGAGCGTCAATTCATCCCGGTCGGTATCCAGAAAGAGCAATTAGGGGAGATGTCCGTTACCTATGCTCAACAACAGACGGATAAGGACATGCCTCCTGTAGTAACTGCGCTAATCACTCCTTATGTCGGGCGGTGGTACTGATAAAAATCAGGCTCAAAGTCAAAGAGGACCAGAAGCAATTTCGGAAGCATAAGCAGCAAGCGGAAAGACTCTCGCGATCCCGCGCCGAGGTTGGTTGGATAGGCGACCGAGAACAGGTTTTGAAAGCCATATTCAACGAGTATGGGGCGAACATACCCGTTACCGACAAAATGAGAAAGAAACTGCTTACTTTGGGTGTTCATCTTCGGGATGACACCCATTTCATTTCTATTCCTGAGCGGCCATTTTTACGTGCGGGATATGACGCATACGAAGGGTCGCTTGCAAAGCTTATGCAATCTCTTGTCGGCCAAGCTTTAGCCGGTACAATCACGCCTGAGCGAGCGCTAGAACGTGCTGCAAAGGAACTCAAGAAGCACATTCAATCCCACATCGAAAAGGGCTCCTTCGTGCCCAATTCGGAGTTAACGCAAAAGCTCAAGGGCGGGAATCATCCTCTTATCGACGAGAAAAAACTGATGGATACCCTGGAATACGAGGTGCATATGAAATGAATCCAAGGCAATTTGAGGGACTTTTACGTCGCTTTTCGAGGCCTTATCAGGTGGTTTTGAAAACGGAGGGGCACTTGGATAAATCCACGGGGGATTGGATTCCTGGTGGCGAACCGGAAACAGTCACGGACTACGGGGCGATTGTCGCGCATCCGGCACAGACTGTGTTCCAATCAGGCGGCATGTACACCGTAAAGGACAGGCACTTGTATACGAAGCGCACAATACCGGCTCAAACCGAAGTGCTGCATGGTGGGGAGAAATACAAGGTCCAGGCCGACAATGATTACGCCGGGTACACGACTGTAAACCGATACATTTTGAAGCGGGTGAGTGTACTTGATTGATCATCAGAAAATCAAAGCGGCATTTGTTGGCCAATTGCATAAGCACCTTGGATTACCTGTTATCATGACGGATCAAGCAGCACCACAACCTTCATACCCGTTCATCGGATTTACTTTCGTTGCGCCATACGTTGACAAGTCGCCGTATGGTAACCACTTCATACAGGACGAGCATAGAATCGAAAAGCTGGCTGCGGTAACCATCTCCATCACCTGCTATGCAAAGTCGAGTCAAGACGGTTACCGGATATCAGGACAGGCTCGGGACTGGTTTCAGGGTATCGGGCGCAACCTGCTAAAGGATGCAGGCATTGTCGTCGTCAAGTTGGAAGCAACGACGGCGCGTGACACGCTGCTTACCTATGATTACGAGCGCAGGATAGGCTTCGATGTGCATATGCGCATGGTGGATGTAATCGAATATGACGAAGACATGATCGAAAAAATCAAAATGAAGTCCAGCGGTATGATGTCAAGTCCCTGATTTATGAGAATTGGAAAATTTCCTTGGCGTGCAGCAGGATCAATCCCAAAAAAGGCATCACCAAACTAGACCCAGTCGAAAATTAAGTAAAATACCATAATTTAACTGGGAATTAGAGAAGAAAATTCTTGAGCCAAGGCATTATTGCTCTGTCGGCTTCACCTTCCTTCTGGGCGTATAGAGTTGGTCGTTGCGTAGCAGCACATCGACCAGACGCACAAGTTTTCTTGCCGTTAAGACGAGGGCACGTTTGTGTTGATGCTTAGGGACTTCATTGAATTTCTTCCGGTAATACTCCCCGAATTCCGGGTCGCGGTTTTTTACCGAGTTGGCAGCTTCAACTAGGTAATAGCGAAGGAATCGGTTGCCGGAACGAATGCGCTTTGTATCTTCCGCCTCGAAGGAGCCGGATTGGTGCTTGCGCCACGTCAGACCCGCATACTTGGCCAAGGCGGCTTGATCCGTGAAGCGGTCGATGTCGCCGATCTCGGCCAGGATGCCTGCGGCATAGACCCGATCAATGCCCGGAATGGAACGGAGGCACTGGCTGCTGGAAATGCCGTCTAAAATGCGCTCAATCGCCTTGTCGAGCTCTTTAAGCTGACGCTGGATGCTCCGGATCGACTGAATTGAGGTGCCCAGCACCAAATCAATGGAATCCTCGACAACCTTCGAGAGGCGGTACGAGGCCCGAGCCGCCTTTTGAATACAGCGGGCGACGTGTTCGGGATCGGGGAAACGATTTCTCCCCTTGTCCTTTAGATAGTCAGCCAAATGGGCGACATCCATATTCCCCATCTCATCCAGGCTATACTTTTCCGAGAGCATTTCCATGATGGCATGGCCGAACACGGAACTGTCCACTTCCGCGCGAAAAGCATTGCACTTATAGAACAGATTTTGCAAAAAGTATTGCTTCTCGCGGGTGAGGTTGTGTACGAGATGGAATCGCATGCGAGTGAGCCGCTGCAAGGCGATGTACTGTTCCTGCATCACGATAGTCGTCGTGAGTCTGCCAAAACGCAGGCGGTCTGCAATGATCCAGGCATCGATGCGATCGGTTTTGTCCAGGTCGGCATAAGCGTCTTTGAATTTGTTAATCAGCTTCGGATTAATGGTGAACACCTTGGCATTCAATTGTTGAAGGGCCTCATCCTCATGCAAGTACATGGCTGGATGCCAGCTGTAGACGGATGTGGCTTCAAGCCCGATATGAACCTCAGAGCAGGCTGTCTTGACCGCAGCAGAAATGATGCGATCCCGCAAGTAAGAGGCGCCGTGCAGATTGTTGGTGGTCTTGAAGGTCTCCAGGGTGTCGCCATCCGATTTCATCAAACAGGCTTCCAGTTCTTCGTAACTGACGTCAATACCGACAAAAAGCTTCAAGAGAATTCCTCCTTTCTATAAGGGATTCAGGGAACGGACTCTCCGGACTGTCTCCGGCGGACTCGCCGATCAATCACCCTCGCATATGAGAACACGCTTCGGTTCATGAGCTGCCCCGACGCTGCTACAGTCGGGCATGAGTTGCCGAAGGGAACAGCCAGCGGGTAAGAAGTGCAAGCGAGTACCGGAGAAACAGACTTAAAAAGTAGATTGGACTACAGGAGTGAAACGAATTTCCCCGAATGGAACCCTAAGTTCCATTGTCCGGAGACATTCCGGAAAGTCCAGTCCCCATATTAATTTTCAATGTGCAAGCTGGAAATTTTGAAGGCATTCTATGTTCCTATAAAGGACTGGAAAAAGACTCAAAACTGCCTTTAGGAAATACTATACGAGGAGTGAGGCGGATGAGCGCACTGAAGGACGTAACGGTTACTATTGACCTTGTCCAGCCGATTGGGCGGATAGGATTCGGTACGCCATTGATTTACGGCGCCAAGGCTAAGGGTCACGAGTTTAAATATTACTATGAACTAGAGGAGGTCTTGAAGGACTTTCAGCCCAATTCCCCGGAGTATCTGGCCGCAAAGGCGATCTTTGCTCAGGGGGATAAGCGGCCGGATAAAATCGCGATTGCATGCCGGGATACAGCAAACGAAGAAGAACAGTATTTTGCAGACCATCTCGCAAAGCTGCTCGATAAAGATTGGTACTTCCTCTTCTGTACCAGCAATGCTCGGGAAGAGGTTTTGAAGATTGCCGATGTCATCGAAATGGATGGCTCGAAAATGTTCTTCACTCGGACCGACAACATCGAGGATGCCAAGGCAATCCAGGCGGCAGCCAAGGAGCGCACCGTTGTATTCTATCACAATGATGTCAATGCCTACCCGGAGGCTGGCTGGATCGGCGCGGTTGCGGCGGCCCCGGTCGGCTCGGTGACGTGGAAGTTCAAAGAAATCAAGGGCTTGACACCCCTTGAAATTTCCGCTACAGAGCTCCAAGATATTCACGACGCCGGAGCCGTGACGTATGTTCGGAAGGCCGGGCGCGGCGGGGCGAGTGAGGGCAAGACATCCACGGGGGTATACATTGATATCATCCACGCCAAGGATTATGTGAAATTTAATATGGAGTACCAGTTGCAGCAGCTACTCAACAACACGCCAAAAATCCCATTCACAGACGCGGGTATCGCTCTTATCGAGGGGCAATGTACAAGCGTATTGAAGGACGCATTCAACAACGGGATTATCGCGGCGGACGAGAACGGATTGCCATTGTATTCGGTGCATTTTAAAAAGCGCGAAGAGATCCCAGCAGACATTCGGGCAACGAGGGAGTACAACGAAGGAGCTTTTGAGTTTGAGCTGGCCGGCGCGGTACACAGCGTCAAAATTAAAGGCTCTATTAAATTTTAAGGGTGAGGTGAGGCGACGTGGCAACATCAACGAATTATGATGCAATGGATGTCACTGTCACAGTGGACGGGACATTCATTACTGGTTTTTCAGAGGGTTCCATGGTTGAAGGTGAAAAGGACGAGGACAACTTCGCCGCATCCGTTGGTGCACAGGGGGATGTGGTAGTTAGTGAGGTAAATAACCCACTTGGGACGATCACGATCACGCTGCAGCAAACTTCTCCTTCCGTGTCATTCCTGAACCAATTGGCTAATGCCAAGAAAATGGTCCCGGTGTGGGTAATTTATAACGGCACACCGAAGGAAAAGTTCGGGGGAAGCCGGGCGCGGGTAAAGAAGCCGGCCACGTCCAGCTTTTCTAATGAAGCAGAGGATCGGGAATTTGAAATCCAGGTATTTGACTATACGGTTGAGTGATTCTGTCGCCAAATAAAGGGCGGCTTTTTTTGTTCCATACAAACTAAGGAGAAGTGATCCAAATGGCAAAGAAACAGACAACGGTTGAAATTCAGGGTACAGAGTATACATTCCAGCATCCGGGTGTTCGAGAATCTGTACGCCTTCGGGACCGGTCGAAGAATAAGAACGGGCAGCTTGTGGAGGAAAAGTACTATCAGGAATTGATGACACATGTCATCGTGCAGCCAAAAGTCAACTGGGATTACTTCGACGAGCATCCAGAAGCATTCGATGACGTAATGTTGGCAGCAGTTGAGTTTTTGAACCCACCCAGCGACAAGTAATGCGGAATACAAGCGACGCGCCAAGGAAAACTGGTCCTTTTGGCGCGTCGTCTTATCTGATGGCGGCATCACGTACAGCGATGCGTGCGAGATGGATTGGGATGATCTCAATGAGGCAAACGCCGCACTCGATATCCTGCATGCGCAGAGCCAGAGAAACAAACCAAAGAAAAAATAAGGGGACGGTCGCATGTCACTCCGTAAGCTTACCGTCGATGTCGGATACAACATAAGCACCAGCCCTCTTGAAACGCTGGACAAGCGCCTAAACAAGCTTTCCGGTACAAACTCCAAAGTGTTTGAGCGGATGGAGTCGAGCATGGGGAAAGCCGGAAAGGCGATGCAAGGAGTTTCCCAAAAATCGGGAGCAATGGCCTCCGCTGTATCGAAGTCACAAGGAGTCACGGCCCAGGCCTCTAAAGCTGCAGACAAGGCGACGGCAGCAAATGAACGATTGACGAAGGCCGCTGACCGGTTGCAGAAGGCAAATGATGCAGCAGCCAAGGCGACCGAGAGGGCAAGAGCCGCAACCGCAAAAGCTGCTGAAATTGCAGCGGTATCTACCAGCTCGCAAGATAAGGTTACCAAAGCAATTCAAAGAGCGCAGGCCGCAAACGAAAAGGCTACTGCTGCCGCTGTTCGTGCCCAAAAAGCGGATGAAAAATGGCGTATTGCCCATGAACAAGCGGCCGCTGCTGGAAATAGGGTTAAGCAAGCCTCCGACGGCGCGACGCAGGCGATTGACCGCCAAAGCAAAGCGGCTCAACGAGCAGCGAAAGAAATGGACCAACTTCGAAAAAAATACGGAGATTTCTCCACCGGTTCGCTTAAAGTGTTGGATCAGATTGACCAGGCATCCGGAAACATCCGTTCTGCCGGTGTCACAATGGGAGCTGCGGGCGGCGCGCTTACGGCCGGGATTGGCTCATCTATCAAATTGGCTGCTGACTTTGAAGCTTCTGTATCACGGGTTGGGGCGCTGTCCGGGGCGTCGGCCGAAGACATACAGCGTCTTTCGGATACAGCCGAACGGCTAGGGGCCGAAACGGCATTTACGTCTGTTCAGGCTGCTGAGGGCATGAGTTACTTGGCAATGGCTGGGTTTAAAACGAACGATATGATAGCGGCCATGCCGGGATTGTTGGATACGGCGGCAGCGGGTCAGATAGACCTGGGCCGGGCGGCGGATATCACGTCGAACATCCTGACCGGATTCGGTATTGAGGCCGCGGACACGGCAAAAGTAGCTGATGTATTGACCGCCACGTTCACAAACTCGAACACCGACCTAAATATGCTAGGAGACACCATGAAATACGTCGCACCCATAGCTAAAGCGTCGGGTCAGTCGCTCGAAGAGATGGCAGCAGCAACAGCAGCGCTCGGTGATGCAGGCATCCAAGGCTCCGAAGCGGGTACAGCACTTCGGGCATCCATGATCCGGATGGCGAAGCCCCCAAAAGAGGCGGCAGACGTGCTCGATCAACTCGGCATCAGCATTGCGGATCAATCAGGACGCATATTGCCGTTGTCGAACGTGGTCGGGCAGTTTGCAGAGAAAACAAAAGGGCTCACGGAAGCGCAGCGGCTCGCGGCCGTATCGACCGTTGTCGGCACGGAGGCGGCCAGTGCGTTCCTGACGTTAATGGATGCCGGCCAACCCAAATTAGAGGGATTCCGGACATCGTTAGAAAACAGCGGCGGTGTAGCAAAGAGAATCGCGGATACGCAGCTTGATAACTTGAACGGTGCCATGACAATGCTCAGTTCGGCCACGGACGGAGCAAAGCTGGCGATCGGCAAAACGTTCATCCCGATTCTTACAGACCTTGCTCGCTGGATAAACAAGCTGGTGGATGTATTCAATGGGTTACCGCAAGGGGCCCAGAAAGCCATAGCCATTTTCGCAGCGATAGCCGGGGCGGTTCTGTTGCTTGGTGGAGCCTTGGCGGTCCTTGTCTCCTTCCTGCCTAATGTGGTGGCAGGATTTAAAATGCTCTCGGCGGTCGGTCCTATCATCATGGGTATATCGGGGCCAATGCTGATAGTCATTGCTGTTATCGCTGCAATCGCCGTGGCCGCATATCTCATCATCAAGTATTGGGCACCTATATCGGCCTTTTTCAAGAGATTGTGGGCGGCAACTGTCTGGGTATTTACTTCAACATGGAATGCCATTGTCGGCTTCCTGGTCGATACGTGGAATGCGGTAAAGACCACGGCGGTCAACCTGTGGAATTCTATTGTGAACATGGTAATGGCGATCATTTCCCCATTCGTTGAAAATATCCGAGCATCATTTGCCCGGATTGTGAACGGCGTCAGAATGATTTGGGAAGGGCTAAAGCTGTACTTTAGCGCGGCATGGACGGTCATCAAGAATATTTTCTTGGGCGCTATCCTTTTGTTGAAGGATCTCTTTACCGGCAACTTCAGCGCTATGAAGAGCCACGCCATACAGATTTGGGATAATATCAAGGGCGCTATGGGGCAAGCGTGGGAAGGCATCAAATTGATATTTTCCGGTGCTCTTGAAGCCGTCAAGGGGTATCTTGACGGGGCATGGAACAACATAACAATTGCCGCCGAAATTGCTTGGAATGGTATTTCCACTTTCTTTTCGGATACCTGGAATGGCATCAAAGATATGACTAGCATGGTGTGGGACGCCATTGTAGAGAGCATTAAAAGCGCCATTGATTGGGTTAAGAACCTTCCTGGCCGAATGTGGCAGATGGGTAAGGATGCTATTACAGGCTTTGTGGATGGTATCAAAGGTGCCGCCAACGCTGTAGGCGACGCGGTAACCAATGTTGCGAACAATGTCACTGACGGCATCAAGGATGCACTGGATATCCATTCCCCTTCTCGTGTCATGAAGGAGCTCGGGAAGTACACGGGCGAAGGATTCCAGATCGGCATAGAAGACAAGATCCCGGAAGTGTCCCACGCCGTCAATGGTATGGCAACGGCAGCCGCAACCCCTCAAGCATCACAAACAGAGGTGGATGGGCTCGCGCCTACGTACAGCAATACGTCGGCAAATAGCAACATCATAATATCGCCTAATATTGAGATAACGATCCAAGGCGGCGAATCAACCAGCACCGCGAAAGATACCGCCCAGGAAGTCAAAAAGGAAATTGAGAACTTGTTTAAATCATTCGGCGTGAAAAATCCGCAGTTTATCGAGGGGTGAGGTTGATGGCAACAATTGACGGTATAGAAATTCATGTCACAAGCGAAAAACCTTCATACTCCGTCCGGGTATCTACCTACCCTATCGAGGGCGGGGCTGCTATCACGGATCACGTTGAGCCTCAATTGGTCACCTTGAGCCTCAGCGGTAAATTGGTGGGCCAGGATGCAGCCAAGAAGAGAAAAGAAATACTCGGAAAGATGAATAGCGGATCAACAGTTAAATATGTTGGCCGAAACTCCTTCATTAACTGCGTAATTGAATCATTTGAGAGCGACCACGAGTATAAAGTGGCAAACGGCATGAATTTTACAATGCAGCTTCGTGAAATCCGCAAGGTTAAGCCGTTGTTTTCGAATAAGCTACCACCTAAAACTCAGACCCTTGTCAAGGTGATGACCACGGCCGGCCGGCAGCAGGTCAAGACCACAAAGCAAAGCAAGACAAAAGGCACAAAAGCAAAAAGCCAAGGACCAACGGGAAAGAAGCACACGGTACGAGAAGGCCAGACGTGGGAAGCGCTGGCCTTCTCGTACAAAGTGGCCCTAAAAACCTTGCGATCCTGGAATACGCAAATACCAAGAGGCACCCGCCTGAAAGAAGGCATGGTTGTCATAGTCGGATAGGTGATTGCATGGAATACATTCCGGTTGAAAAAGAAAACATTCCATACCAATTTGACATTGCGCTCGGCGTAGACATATTCACATTTACTGTGAACTACAACGAGCGCTTTGATTTTTTCACGCTTGATTTAATGAAGGATGATCAAGTATTGGTTCAAGGCGTGAAACTCGTATACGGCGTTCCTGTCTTTGCAGGCATCGAGGACCACCGATTTCCTGTTCCGCTAATTGTTCCGATTGACGAAGCGGGGAAGGAGACGGCTGTGACATGGGAAAATTTTGGGGAGACAGTGTTTTTAGCTTATGGAGAAGGGGAGGGAGAAGAGGATGAGTGAATCATACGGCCGTGTTACGGAGTTGATTGTTGGTGGGCAGACGTTGAAGACGCCGGACCTAGAGATTCGTTTTGACGTGCCGTTTGATGATGATCCAGATCCAAACGAGGCTCGGATCGAAATCTACAACCTGAGTGACAATACGATAAACAACATCGCCCATCATTCAAAGGTTGTGCTTAATGCAGGATACAAAGGGGATGTCGGAACCATTCTTTCTGGTTACATCTCTTTTTATGAGACTCGATGGGAAGGGCCTGACAAAATTACAACCTTCACAGTCCTTGACTCGGAGCCACTGGACAGCCGGACCATTCCGAGCATTTCATATGCGAAACAAACGAAAGCCTCCACCGTCATAAGGGATTTGCTAAAGCGAGGTAACCTCAGCGCGGTCGCCTTAAGTTTGGTCAAAGATGTTGTTTACACAGAGGGGATGACCGTTGAGGGCTCCGTTGTTGATGCTATCAAGAACGTTGCCGCCGATTGCCAGACCTCCTGTTACATGCTCAAAGGGCAGTTGTATATTCGGCCACTTACCCAAGGTGACAAAATAAACTTTGTACTTTCACCGAAGACTGGCCTGATCGGTTCACCTACCTTTTTTCAGGACGACAGCAGCGCGGGTTATCAGGCCCAGTGTCTACTGAATCACCGATTGACAACAGGCAGCCTGATAACCATTGAAAGCCGCGTTGTCGAGGCATCACTCCGCGTGCGGCGCGGCCGACACTCTTCAAGTGGCAGTGATTTTACCACCGAGATAGAGGCGGTGTTTTAAAATGGCACAACTTGATAAGAGTTTGAACGGTTGGCTTGAAAATGCGCTGAGGCAACTGCACACGGCCACCATCGGGAGAGTGGCTGCATACGACAAGGATCGACGCCGGGCCACGGTTCAGCCGCTCATTATGCAAAAGATGATGAGCAGCGCGCCGAGCCCGCATGCAGTCCTTACGGACGTACCTGTATTGTCCCAACGTTATGAAGTGGACGGAACGGAAAAGGAATATGTGCCGTTCCTCAGACAGGGGGATGTAGTGTTGCTGGTATGTGTAGAGCGTGCCATGGATCAGAGTTTGAATGGGGCCATGGCATACCCGGACTCACGGCGCAGGCACAGCTTGTCGGATGCGGTTGTAGTAGGGGTGATAACTTGAATTTGCGAATAGACAACACAGGGGATCTGGTTTTTTCGAATGGTGAATTGCAAATGGTCTCCGGTCCGGAAGAGATTGCCCAGGCTGCCCGAGTGGTGTTGGGTACGAATCATGATGAGTGGTTTTTAGATCCCGATGCAGGCGCGAACTATGATGTTTTGCTGCAGAAGCAACCGAACGAAGAGGCGATTCGCGAAACGGTATATTCAGCCCTTGACCAAGTTGAGCAAATACAGAAGGTTGATAGTATCGACATTCGTTTTGATCAGGCGCAGCGAATGCTACACATATTTTTTACTGCTACCGGGGTAAATGGAGAGAAGGTAGAAAGCGAGGTGAGTTTGGATGCTTGATGCATCTGGGTTCAAGCGGATGCGGTACAGTGATTTGCTGGAGCAGATGGAAGAACAGGCGCGGGCAAAATACGGCGAAAACGTGAATACATCGGCGTTATCTCCACTCGGGATCATTCTACGGATATTCGCTTTTTTCCTGGCCTACGTTTGGCAAGGGGTGGAACATGTATACTACGCGGCGTATCGAGATACAGCAACCGGTGTCAGTTTGGATCGCCTCGCCCCGCAAGTGGGGATCAAGAGATTTCAAGAAGAACTTGCCTATGGGGAAATTGCATTCGTAGGCACCCCGGAATATACGATACCGGAAGGCACAATCGTCGGCACCGCGATAGGTAAATATTTTGCGACAAATGAGGATCTTACTCTCGACAATGACGGCAAGGGATCTGTGGGCATCACAGCCCAGAAAGCGGGCTCAGGATGGAACGTTGCATCCGGCACAATTACGGTGTTGCTGAATCCAGATGCTAATATCATCTCTGTTACGAATCCACGGCCTACAACAGGCGGCAGGGAGCGGGAGACAGACGAGGAATTTCGAGCGCGATTTCAGCAATCGGTAGCGGGTGGTGGAGCGGCCTCCGTTGACGCCTTACGCGGTACGTTGTTACGGCTTCAAGGCGTCCGAGCGGCGGCTGTGATAGAAAACACCTCATTGACTACAGACGCGGCAGGCAGGCCCGGGAAATCGTTTCAGTGCTATGTGTTAGGAGGAGATGAGCAAGAGATCGCAAACGCCATCTTTGCAACAAAGGCCGGAGGCATCGAAGCACACGGCGATATTGTTCGTGAGGTTACGGACGTCGCAGGATATAAGCACAAGGTGAAATTCAGCCGTGCCGAGGAAGTTGTCGTTTCGGTGCAAGCGAAGATAAAGCGAACTGTTCAATACCCGGCTGACGGTGACGACAAAGTGATATCCGAAATCGTCCAGCACATCGGCGGGGAGCACGATGGTAAGTATTACAACGGCTTGTCCATGGGGGCGGCCGTCGTATACAACAAATTGATTAGCGCGGTGTACAAGGTTCCAGGCGTTGATGATGTAGACCTGTTCTTGAACGGCGACACGAAAAACATTGAAATCGCCCCTCATCAGGTGGCGAGGATACGCGATCAGAATATCGTGTTCAGTCTTAAAGATATGATGAGCCGTTTTACGGACGCGTACAACAAAAATCCTAATAGCAATCTCGGGAAGCTGGTTTCGATCCTACATGGGCAGCTTATAGGCCTGGAAGATACGCTTAACAAAATCCAGGAATGGCGCGACATCGACCGGGCTCAAGGAACAACCTTGGACAGGATCGGGGAAAACGTGGTCCAGCCGCGCGGAGCCGCTACCGATGAAGTTTACCGAATATTGTTGAAATCGAAGGTAGCCCGGAATCTGTCGAAAACAGACGTAAATACCATTATCGAGGTATTAGCGCTAGCGCTAGATTGCGATTTTTCGGAAATTCGAATCGAAGAAAAGTACGCGGACCCGAACGAACCGGAGCCGGCTGCGCTCTCTTTGCTTCGTGTGCCGATAGCACGTCTGAATGAAGTTGGGATGTCTCCGTATCAGTTCGCGCAGATCATCCAAAAGACAGTGGCTGCAGGCGTCCGGGTTGCGCAAATTGATTTATCTGGAACGTTCTTATTAGCATCAAAACGTGCGGAAGTGGAGAAAAGCAAATTCGGACTTGCGGATATCGCAATGACAACAGGCGGCACGCTTGGAACAGTATATATGCCAGGCAATGACTACGAATTACCGATTTAGGGAGGGAGAAGGAGAAATGCCATTCAACAAAAAATTGCCCGAATGGAAAGCAGCAGGAATACAACCACCTGAATCAAAGCGGTTGAAGGGTTGGGAAGTGGAGGACCGCCCCCCGGCCGATTGGCTGAATTGGCAAATGAACACGACTTACGAAGCCCTACAGGAGCTGCATGAAAAGGCAGCAGAGAAGGATGACGTATCGAAGGCTCTGAAATACGCTAAGGAATACACGGACAAGAAAGCGCAGGCGATTACCCCGGAAAGCATCGGGGCCGAAACGCCAGCAGGAGCCCAATCCAAGGCTGACGCTGCCAAGCAAGATGCCGAACAAAAGATTGCGGATCATGCAGGCGACGCCCAAGTGCACGTATCCGCTACGGATCGTCAGGAATGGGACGGAGCTGCCGCTGAGGTATCCGATGCGCCGGCGAAGAAGCTGACGTTCACGCCCGGCCTCCAGGTGGTAGAGTCCGAACAGGATGCACCGTTCCGGATGGGGGAAGTGAAGGGACGGACGTTGATCAACCTGCTTGGAAAGGTAGGCGACTGCGAAAATACAGCCGATTGGTCTGCGCCCGGCCCCGGTGTCAAGACGTTAAGCACCGAGCGGGTATACGGATCCTTTTCCATCGAGGTAGGCAGCACCAAGGAGGAACAGGCGGGATTCGGTATTCGTACCAACGGCGCCATAAAAGATTTGACCAAACACTATATAGCGATCGGGCATGTGCGGAATGTATCCGCGCAATATGTACATCTTTCGTTCGCGGAAGTAAAGGTCGAAAATAACGTAACATCATGGTTTAAGTCGAATGGGACAGTCAAGTCCAATCAGTTCACCTATGCGTATGTCGTTGTCTCGCCGGAAGAGCTCGCGGGCAAGGAAAAGGTGGAAGTTTACGTCCGGGGCGTGGCATCAGGAGCCGACCAAAAGATTGCTGCAGATGGCATTGGTCTGTATGAGATCACCGAGGCCGAATACGACGCCATCGCCAAGATGACGCCAGAGCAAGTGGCCGCGAAATATCCATACGTAGACAGCATGACCAACGTAACGAACCCATACGCTATCATAACGGGAGGGAATCTGCTGCCGCCGTTTTATGAAGCCGATCGGATTACTGTCGCATCGAAAGCGACCGTGGAAGCGCCGTATGAGTTGCGTTTTGGCGCTGGTGGAGACGGGGACTTCCTGGCTTATCATTTATCAGTACTACCAAATAAGACATACACGTTCTCGCTCGAAAATTCTGGGGTGTTGTGGTGCATCACCGAACTAGACTACAACACGGTTGTTGTCCCATACAGTACGGATACTAACCGTTCCTTCAATGTTGGTGACCGAACGCAGATTGCCTTTGTATTCAAAAGCTTCTCCACCGAAATTGACGTATCTTGTAAAAACCCGATGCTAACCATCGGAACCGAACCAAAGCCCTTCACGCCGCAACAACGCAGCATGCTCGCCTTCGAAACGGAGCTCGCCGCTCATCCGGTAGACGGCAGCAATCCCGATACGCTATTTATGGGAGACGATGGGTTGCCGTATGTGTTGGAGAAGTGGAAGAAGCTTGCGCTTGACGGCGGTTTGGAATGGCGTTTTGCAGAGAGGTTCACCGGGTTTAAAACTGTACTCGCTTATGGGGCAACGGTTGGGTCGGTTGCAGGTTCGGGGATTGTCACAAAATACGATGGGAAAAAGCTTGGAATTGCCGCTGATTGGGTAACGGATGGGCCAGACCACATAAACGGAGATATACATTTAGGCAACATTTATATGTCCATCGCCAACACAGACAGCGGATGGGGGCCTGATTACGAACCGACGAAACCGGAGATAGCTGCATTTTTCATGGGATACCGCCTTTTGAAAGCTGACGGTAGTCTGTACGATGGAGAAGGACAAAGATACTGGAACATTATTAATCCCGATGGGTCTGTTGCTCCGGGCCAGTACACGACCACATTACCCACACAACCGCACAGCCAGTGGACGCCTTACCGCCTCCAATACCTAAAGACGAAGCCAACCGTCGAACCCGTCCGCAATTACGAAATGGGCTCGACACTCTCCGCAGGCTCGAACATGGTCGAGGCTGGCAGCGGGATTGTGATTCGAGAGAAGGCGAATCCTACGTACTATTCGCCCAATGGAAATTACTATATAAACAATACAGCAGTAAGTGGAAGTCTGCTGAAGAATAAGGCGTTTCACATACTGAGGGTTTACCGTAACAACCAAATTGATAATTTTGCAAAGATCGAAAACGATGCTAACGCATATGGAAAACAGCACATCAGGTTTTTATCATCAGATCTCGACCCAACCGCAGTCTACCACGTCACCTATACGATGCTTGATCCAACGCTTGCGGCTCCAATCAGCGGCACCGTGGCGGCGAATCTGCGCGGGACTGTATCGGACTTGGTGCAGGATGTGGGCGATGTGCAGCGGCGGCTGAGTGTCTCAGAAGTTAGGTTGAATAGTATCACAAGCGACTTGAACAGTCCTCTTGACTGGATTACAGCTACTCTATTGAATGGGTGGAAGTCTGTCGCAGGACGCCCCGTGCAGTATGCGATGGATGCTTTTGGGTTTGTTCACTTTAGAGGTACTTTAGACAGTTCCGAAGCAGCCAAGGCAGTGGGTACGGACATCTTTAAACTGCCAATACAGTATCGTCCATCCAGAGTAATAGGGATACCAACTGTAACTTACAGCAGCCCCCAAGACATACAGCCTTATGCGGTTGATATCGGAAACGGCGGGAGTATTAGAATAACGATGGAAAATACACGCAGATTTATTTATTTGGAATCATTCTCATTCTATGTTGAGGGAGGAACGACATGAAAGAAGCAATCATAACCGACCTCTCAGGTCGCTACATTGAACCGACGCTCGTTGCGGACTCCGTGACGGGCGTTTTAGATCGGCGTGAACGGGTTGAACCGGACGAACCGGGCGCTCTCTCACAGCCGGAACCGGAGCAGCGCGACGATGAACAGCCGGACGAACCGGAAACGGTACACGTAGGCTACACGGTCGCCGTACCGATGCCCGATGGATTGTATCAGCCTATATTCGATGTCGAGGGCTACCGGGCGGCGCAGGAGGCATATGAAACGGCCTACGTCGAATACATGACTTCCCTGGCCGAGCATGACCCGGAGAGTGACGATCCGCAGCCGGTGTCGCCGCAGCCTATAGACGGGGCCAGCTACTGGCGAAACGGCCTTACTGACGAAGAAATCGAAGCCCTGAACCCGCCGCCGCAGCCGTCCCAAACAGACATGCTGGGCCAAGAACTGACGCAAATGAAAATCCGGAATATCCAGCAGCAGAGCGTCATTGATGGACTTGGCCGTGAGCTTACCGAATCACGCCTAGACAACATGAAGCAAAAGCAGACGGTCGATAGCTTGGGTTCGGAGTTGACGAAGGCCAAATTGGAAATTATCCAGCTTAAAGGGGGACAATCTTCATGAATTTCTGGAAGCTCGCTTTTGAATGCCGATGGATCGATGCAGATGGATTGTGTCTGGCCGTGAAGACGGAAACCAATCCATTCGGAGAAATCACACCGGAAGAGTACGAGAAGATTACGGGGAAAGAATTCCCGCAGCAATAAGCGCCTGCTCATAGCGCGGTGCTATTTTTATGCCCTCACGGCAGCGTGGGGCTATTCTTTTGTCCAAGAGGGGGATATGCAATGTTAAATGAATCACATTCGTTTCCGAAGGTATTAAATTGGTTTTCAGGCGTTGGGGCCGCAATTGTTCCCGGCCTGCAACTTCTTTATGGGACCAGTCAGATCGTTGTCAGCGTGATGGCAGCGATCCTCTTTTTTATCCTAATGGATTGGCTTTCTGGAATCAGCGCCGCGAAGCAAGATGGGACTTACGCAAGCACTTATGGCCTTGGTGGGCTTCGTAGAACGCTCTTTATTCTATTGTTCCCTGCAGGCGGCCATCTACTGGATGCGGCTCTCGGCTTACCAGATGTCGTGTTTGGGCTGTTTGCGTTCGGGATACTGTACCACACGATTCAATCCATGACCGCTAATGCCATACGGGCTGGGTGGGGAGGATTTTTTCCGGAATGGCTCGTTACCAAGCTCATGGAATGGGTAAAATCGGAACTCGAAAATAAACTGGCTCGGGCAACGAGCCGAAAGGAGTCCAAGCATGACAATCGAAATTAAGCAGCGACTACTACCAGACGGACGACCGAACAAGCCGACGCGCCCTATGAAGCCGCAATATATCACGATCCACAACACGGACAATAGCGCTCCAGGGGCCACGGCGGAAGCGCACAGCCGGTTTATCCTCAACGGCAGCGGCGGGGCTCAAAAAAGCTGGCACTATACCGTTGATGATCGGGAAGTGTATCAGCATCTGAGAGACAACGAGCAGGGTTGGCACGCCGGAGACGGCAACGGTCCCGGAAATACGACATCCATTGGCATCGAGGTCTGCATGTATCAGGGCATGGATGAGGGGAAGGCGTGGCAGCGGGCGGTGGAGCTGATCGCTCTGCTGACCAAGCGGCACGGCCTGAACATTGATAAGGTTGTCCCGCATCGCCATTGGAGCGGGAAGGCTTGCCCATCCCGGATACTGCCGCGATGGTCGGAGTTTATGCAAATGGTAGAAAAGGAAATGGGCAACCAGCAACAGCCTCCCGCCGACGGTGGGACGAGCATCTTGGGGGCGGCGTCGGCGACGCTGGAGCAGGCCCGAGAATGGGCCCGGAGCAAGAACGCCCCGGCTGAGTTTGTGGAGTTGGCCATTCTCTACTGGCAGTTAGCGCCGCAATGCGGCGGGGTAGACCCGGCGATAGCGTATGTCCAATTTGCACATGAAACCGGGTATTTGTACCGGGATGGGCATAGCGCCGCCGGCATCGATGCGAGTTATCACAACCCGTGCGGGCTCAAGATTACCGCTGGTGGAGGAGATACGCAGGCGTCGGCACACAAGCGGTTCAAGGACTGGCGGGAAGGCATAACAGCCCACCTCGACCATCTGGCCTTGTATGCTGGCGCTGCCGGATACCCACGCGCTGGGACTCCTGATCCGCGTCATTTCCCGTACCTCAAAGGCTCGGCGAGTACGCTTGAAGCACTCGGCGGAAAGTGGGCGCCGTCGCCGGACTATGGCACGCGGCTTGCGGACGAGATCGCGAAGCTGCACAGCGTACAAGCGCCTGAACAAAAGCGGCCCGATTATACCGGCCACTGGGCGGAGGCGTCGATCCGAAGAATGTTGGAGGCGGGGATCATGAACGGTCGAGGGAATGGTTTCGCCCCTGACGAGCCGATCACGCGGGCTGAGGTGGCGGTGGTAATTGATCGGGTGCTCAACGGAGCAAGAAAGGAGGCTGCGGAGTGAGCAAGGCGGAATACTCAAAATGCGCGGCGTCAAATGGCGTCGTGCTTCATGCCATAAAGTGCAGTCCTAACGATATCAAGCTGCAGGCCTGCCGCACAGCCGTGTGCTCGCAGCCTATGACCGCCATTAACGGCGGCTTTTTTAGTTTCGGTACCGGCGACATCCTTTCCATCGCGGTGCAAAACGATGCTCCAATCAAGGGGCATCGGGGCGATTTCGGCAGCGGCTGGTACAACGCAAAATACGCACGCGGTACATTGGTGTGGGATGCGGCAGCACGTAAATATTCCGTTCAAGTCGTCAAGTCGGCCGATGAGCTCAGCGTCTCGGATCGCTCCCGGTACTGGGCGCAGGGCGGCATCAGTATGAGCCTACACGATGATGCGGGATGGCAGCAGATAGCCCATCAGCAAAACATGCCGAATATGGCCGGGAAGGCGTACCGTACCGCGATGGTGTACGGCTCGGGACTGAATGTGTGGCTGGTTGTGACGAATACAGCCTGCACCGCCGGGCAGTTCCGATATGCAATCAAGGAGAAGATTGGCAGCGGCACGCTCGTCGACGGCATCTTTTTGGATGGGAGCGGATCGTCACAACTAAAATGTAATGAGGCTTTATTGCAAGGCGATGGGCGGACTGTTTATTCCATCGTGTCGGTATGATATACTGAACGTAAATCCGGAGGAACCGGTGAAAAGGAGCTCTGCTGGCATTGTGCTGGCGGGGCTCCTTTTTTTATATACTTTTGGAAAAAGATGAGCCCCCGATTGATCCGAGGGGCTCTCATACTTATAATACCTCGCCCCCGGCCCTTCTGGAGGCCATGGCTTTTTCAGTTGCCGCCAGTAGGTTTTTCAGGCGGCATACTTTGACAGAGTCGTTAACTGGAGCATGGCGTAAGATGATATCGGCCCAAGTGGTGCTCAGCAGATGTATGGATAATGCATCCCAAGCTCTTCCTTCTTGCTCCCACTCGTATCTTCGTGCATGGAACAACGCAATAAAATCCTGGACGTTCTCGCAATCGATAAGTTCTTTCATGGATTCACCACCACCCGGAAGGCGGACTCAAGCTTCCGGATCTCCGCCAACTGCTTCGCATCCCCCAGATCAGTCCAATCCAATATAGTTCGAACCTGATCAACATAGAATATGTGTGCTTCTCGAATGAGGCTTGAACGATCGAGATTGGTCACGAACGCACGGAACACCTTTTCATATGGATTCATAGCCTTCTGCCTCCATAGTATTTATATAAGAGAGGGGGCAGATGCCCCCGTATGGTTCACTTTAATATCAATGTTACAGTGTTGAGGATGATTGAAATGACAATCAACACGATTGTGATGTCTTCCTTTTTCATCCGCATATCCACTCCTTTCTGTTGCTATGGTATACTTGAATTGGACGACCGAGCCACTACCCGCCCCCGAAGGGGCGAGTAGCTTCCCATCCTAACGGAGTAGGGAAATGACGGCGGTTGCGAGTTGGGCCAGGGCCGTGAGAAGCAGGACCCATTCTCGTACCTTGACTCGGTCGTCTTTTTGCTGTGGTGGTGGTTGCGGTGGCCGAGTCTGTTTTTTCTTTTTAGCCATGTGCTCACCTCCTTTCTATACTTTCATTATATACTGGTACCACTATATAAATCAAGTGTTTTTATACTGGTGACAGTATATTTTTTGTGTTATTATTCAGAAAAGGGGTGAAGCTATGGAGAAGAAAGGTAAAGCTGCGACCAGAGCAAAGGATAAGTATAATTCGGCAAACTATGATCAAATTAAATTGTGGGGCCGGAAGGGAGACCGCGAAAGAATCGATGTGGCTGCTGCGAAAAGCGGGAAGAGCAGGAACGCCTTCATCATGGAGGCCATCGAAGAGAAAATCGAACGGGAAGGGTTGGAAAGCCAGACAGAAACTAAAGAGCCCCGGGATTAGTCCCGAGGCTTTTACTCATTTATTTAACTGCTTCATCCATAGCTTTTGCATACTTCTCAAATTCGGCTTTCTCCATATTGCCGTTCATTTGCAGCAGGACATTACCAGCTGCATGCGTGTGCGAGAATGCCGCGGCTGTCGCCTTGCCTAATTCATCGTAATAGGTTTTTACCTTCTCAAGATCGGATGTCTTATCAAAAATAAAAAGCCGCCCTCCATTATCTTCCCCAAGGGCCGGAACAAGGATACGCTTGGACTCCTTGTCCAACTTAGGAGCCATTCCGTATTCTTTAGCTTCTAAGTCTCTCGCTTCAATCTCTAGCCCTGCATCCTTGAACTTCTGGACCATTTCATCGGCAGAGATGTTTTTGCCGCCCCCGCAGCCTACCAGTACTAAAACACACATTAGGAATATTGCACTTAGCTTTTTCAAAATTCCCCCTCCTTTACCTCAATTATATGACTATACACTCATATATTCTATACTTTGGATTAGACTAAATAGAGAAAACCCTAGATAACTCCGAGTACGAATAGAACATTTTGTTAAGTGGAATTACTAAACAAAACATTATAAAGTGGGGCTAAATTTATGTATACATTTGCTGTGTCTTTGGATCGTGTAGTAAAACTCAATTTGGCAAACGAGGTTATTTTAATTGAGTACAAGCAGAACGGCAGGAGATTACTTTTTCACACTGATTGTGGATGTAAGAAGAATATCACTTCATTACGTGATATGTATTCAGTTTTAAAATCAGTTGACTATGTGCGAAGTGAGAACTACTTGATAAATACAAGGCACGTCGTTGGGATTAGAGGTAATACGGCGATAATGTCAAATGGAATGGAAGTATACTTAACTCGGCAAGGGAAGAAGGAATTAAAGGCGTTGCTCAGAAAAGGCCTAGATCACCAATTCTAACATATGTACATATACAAATATACAACAAGTTATGTATACAAAAACGGTTGTTCCCCACACAATTTGTCTCATGATAAATTAATGTTACAACATGAGATGGGGAGTTGATACAATATGGCACAAAAGTGGGTAGAGGCGTTTGTCCAGCAGAGAATTCGGGAAATGTTAGAAAACTGTTGCAATGAACAAGATGAATTCTACACCCTTTATTCAATCTTTTGCGATGAAGCTCGATACATAAACCCCACGGTAGCGGAAATACTGCTAGATTTCGAAGAAAAAATGAATGTAAATTTGTCTTATGTAGAAAAAGTGTACCGATCGGGATTTGAGGATGGATTTACAGTAGGAGAAATAAAACAGCCCTAAGCATATTGCTGGGCTGTTATTGCATTCTTATTTTTTGTATCTACTTTGCAGGGTTTTTAACAGTGTAAGTTCGCCTCCACCAATATCAAAAAAGCGACCTCGTGAGGTCGCTTTTTTGCGTGTACGCCCAGCATGGGCGTCATCTTTAGGGTTAAAGTCCCGAGCGGGGTTGGCGAGCGCCTACCGTTAGCTAATGGCAAGTGTGACCGCGTCTGAGAAGTTGTGGGTCAACGGGCGCACCCGTGAACCTTTAAGAACGAATGTTACCTGGGATAACTTGCTATGTAGTGTTAACTTACCGTAACTTGTCTGGAAGGTGATAACAATAGTAGGTTTTAGTGATCTTTGTTTACCATCAGAGAAGCTTGTTAACGTCATTGATTAATCGAATATTCATTTCTGCTTGGTGTATAATTCCTCTCAAGAAAATTGACTGATTCCAATCACCTTTGTATTTAGGGTCATTAATAGCTAGTTCAATAAACCAGAAACCAGGTGAACAAAATGAAGCTGACGGAAATTGAAAATACGATAGATCCAAATGTTTTAGAGCGAGGAGAAGCGTACTGGGAAAATGGTCATATCGTTGCTTTTCGTGAAGTGAAGCCCCGGGTTTACCACGCCGAGGTGGAGGGGGGCGTGTTTTACAATGTCGAAATTAAGCTTAGTTCGCGTGGGGAAGTCGTCCATACATTCTGTGATTGCCCCTATGACAAAGGCCCCATTTGTAAGCATGAGGCAGCTGTCCTTTTGGCAATCAGACACGCCTCCCAAAAAAAGAAGGCGGAATCTGATTCTAAAGGCAAGTCTGCAAATAAACATTCATGAACTCTCGTTCGCAAACCTAGCATGAAAATAGCGAGGGTTTAGTGGTCGGACCTATTTCCCATACTGCTACTACATGACGCGAAACACGTTCTTTTTAATGGTGGTGTAACCCCGACAAATAAACTGTTGAGGATGAGTTCTGTGTACAAACCTGTGCTGGCTCTGTATGCCCAATCAGAGAACCGCGAACAGAAAAATGCTCAAGCTCGAATTCATCCGCCGTCATGTATTTCAGTTATGGAGGGAAGCCAAGATGGAAGTATTGCTTGAACGCTGTGCTGGAATGGACGTTCACCAAGAGACAATCGTCGTTTGTGTGATGACCACAGATGCTGCGGGGGAGGCCCACAGCGAGATCCGAACCTTTGGAACGATGACCAAACATCTTTTCGAACTGCTTAAGTACCTGGAGTCCCAAGGCGTTACACACATCGCAATGGAGAGCACGGGAATCTATTGGAAACCTGTCTACAACATCCTTGAAGGCTACTTCACCGTCGTACTGGCGAATGCGCAGCGCATTAAGAATGTTCCTGGCCGCAAGACGGATGTTTGTGATGCCGAATGGATCGCGAAGCTGCTTCGAGTCGGTCTAATTGAGCCCAGCTTTGTGCCATCCGAGGACTTAAGGGAGCTACGGGACCTCTGCCGACTTCGAAAAAAACGAATCGGCTCCCTAACAGCGGAGAAAAACCGAATCCAGAAGTATCTTGAAGCAGGTAACGTCAAGCTAGGCAGTGTCATCTCAGACGTATTCGGTGTATCCGGGCGCAGTTTGTTGCAACGCTTAATCGAAAAAGGTTACGTTGACGCGGAAGATGTTGAAGCGAGCGTCAAGGGTTCGATCAAGAACAAAAAAAGTGAAGTTACTGACTCTCTTTTTGGCACGATGACCCCGCATCAAATTCGATTGATTAAAGATTGTTGGGAGCATATCGAATACTTAGAGAAGTCCATTGCTCGGTTGGAAGCCGAAATTAACGATCACTTGGAGCCCTATCGGACGGAGTACGAACTGCTTCAGACCATTCCAGGTGTTAGCGAACGAACAGCTGCAGCACTCCTTGCAGAAATCGGGGCCGATATGGAGCAATTTCCATCCGCAGATCACCTTGCCTCTTGGGCTGGCGTAGCACCCGGCAACCACGAGAGTGCAGGCAAAAAAAAAGTACAAAAAGCGTAAAAGGCAATCCTCATGCAAAAGTGACACTATGCGAAGCGTCTTGGGCAATCGCTCGCTCACGAAACACGGTCTTGGCAACAAAGTTCTGGAAGATTGCTTCACGACGAGGAAAGAAAAAAGCTTGCATTGCCATTTCACGTAAGATACTTATCATTGCTTACCACATGCTGAAGAACAAACAAATTTACATCGAAGGTGGACCACAAGCACCACTCATGCAGATCAACTAACCTTACAGCATTGACGAAACATAGCGATTTTAAACAAGGCCCCTTCAAAGAAGGTGGACCGGGCATCTTATGGTCATTTCTCAGAAAATTGCTGCTTTTTAAAGACGATAATCGTTCATGAGTGCGTTTGGATTTTCACAAAAAAAACTTATTTTGCAGCATGATTCCCATCGGATTGGAGAACGTATCGAGAAACTCTTGTTCGCTGGCCGAAATGGATGGCTCAGATCCAAGATCCACGACGAGAAAACCGTTATGTTTCTCTTCGAGCGGAATCATTTTGATATACGGAAGCTTGCCTTTTATATTTTGGTTAACGTATTCAAGTAAATTTTGCTTCGTATGAATCTTCTCATTCGTCACGGCGAGATCATGGAAGAGAACATGAATCGAATATTCGGTAAACGGTTTCATTTCTTGCAAACCGTGTTGAATAAATTGAGCTAAATCCTTATTGGAAGACACGGAAGTGATTAATTTATTGACCGCTTTCAGCTCCGAATTTTTATGTTTTAAGATCGCGGTTCTCTCTTGAACTCTTCCTTCCAGCTCTTTATTTAACTCGATTAATTCCTTTCTGTTTTTCTCGACTTCATCAATCATATGATTGAAATAAAAAACAGCTCTTCCAGTTCTTTTGGACCTTGGATTTTCTTTGTTCGGATATGATTTTCTTTCAAACCCACCGTATATTCTTTAATATAGTTAAGCAATTGCCGAATCGTTTTCTCCAACCGATTGGTCAAGAAAAGACTTGCGCCAACCATGGTGATGGTGGTAAGAAACAGAATAATGATAATGGTCAAAATTGAATTTCGATACATATTAGAGAGCACATTCGCCGACTTTCCAACCCATACCATCCAATCCAGAGGTTTAATTTTTTCATACGTGATATAGACCTCCCCGGGCGGGTCTTCGAGGCTGAAAAAGCCGCTTCCTTCGGCCGTATGCTGCTCTTCAATATGGTGAACAATCTGAGATTGCGACAGGTTAACCAGTTCTCTCCTCGTATTAACATAAGGGTGGACGATGACGTTTTTTTCATGATCAATGACTACGGCATAATCTTCTTCGCTCATGCTCCAATTCTGAATATGCATTCTTAACGCATCCAGATCCAAAGCTCCAAGCACATAACCTATCATCTCTCCGGCATCGTTCATAATGGGAGACGCAATGGTGACTAATAAATTTTCGGTTCCGCCTCGGCCTTGAAATACCGGGGAGATTACGGTGCTTTTCTTGCTAAGCAATTCCTTATAATAAGAGCGATCACTAAAATTAAGATCTTCTCGGTTGGTCCCATCGGTATTGAGTTGGGGATAGAAAACGATGGATTGGCCATTTAGATCGCCTGCATAGAAATTTACGAAGCCAGGGTAAATCGTTTTGATCTGTTTCAGATGCTCTTGAATACGTTGAACATCCTTTTTGGCAAAAAGCTCCTTTAAATTTATTGCTTGCGTTTCGATCGCCTTTTTATGCTCTACAATGTAGCTGCTAATATAGTCTGAAAGATATTTCGCCGTTTGGGCCTGGCTCTTTTTATTCTCTTTAATCAATGAAATTAATTGATGAATTTGAAAGCTTCCAAGAAGCACCGTTGAAAAAAAGGTAATGATTAAAAAAGAATAAATGAGTTCCTTTTTAAAGGAGCGAGCCTTTTTCATTGTCCCCCTCCTGTCTGCCAAGGGATGTTTTGCAGTCATGAAGAGAAAGTCAGTCTATTAACCTCGACTAAATTATAAGGAATAAGGCATTACAATCTTATAAAATGGAAAGGGGTTACATTACAAAAATATAAAAAAGTTATCGGGAAAATCGGCGCTGCGTCTCCTCGCGGAAGAGATGCAGCGCCGATATGCGTTAGGCGGCTGGTCAGATTACGGCTGCGCGGTCAGCAGCTTATCCTTCAGGGCGGCGATCTCGTCCGCGGACAAGCCGAGCGATTCGGAGACGAAGCGTCCGACATCGCCGTATTCACGCTCGATCTCCGCGAAGGCGGCTTCCAAATATTCCGACCTTGCCTCCCAGACGGCGTCGAGCACTTCGTTGCTGACCTTGCCTGTGCCGAGCTTGGCGGCCGTCTTCGAACGCAGCAGTCCCGTATTGAGATAGCGGTTCGTCAGCAAATAGTCCGTCATGACCGTGTCTTGCGGAACTCCCAGCGTCAGGAGCAGCAGCGCCGCCACCAGACCGGTGCGATCCTTGCCTGCCGTACAGTGGAACAGCAGCGGCGCGCCGTTCTCAGCCAGCAAATGATCGAAGATGGTGCGTATTCCCGCCGTCGAGTGGACGAGCGAGCGGTTCATGTCGACGAGCAGCTGCCCCGGTTGGCTTGCCGGCGGTCTGCCCTGACCCGACACGTCCCCGGGCTGGCGAATGACGTCCTTCCCAAGCATCTCGACGAGCGGGATATGGGTTTGGACGGCGGGCGCAAGCGGCGGAGACGGCATCGCCGCCACTTCGTCGCTGTCCCGCAGATCGCAGATCTGGCGCAGGTGCAGCGAATCCAGATAGTCGAGATCGTCCGGAGTCAGACCCGATAATTCCGGAGAGCGGTATAGCTTGCCCCACTGGACATACCGTCCTTCTGCCGTCCGGTATCCGCCCAGATCGCGGAAGTTGGAGACGCCCGCGAGCGGAAGCACCCGCTCGGCTGTCGTCAGCAGATATTGTCCATTTTGGCATAGATGATAATAACTTCTGCGGCCCGGTGTCGGATCGGGGAAGGAGACCTCCTGACCCGGAATTACTGTGGCCGCGAAGGCAGACTGATCCGGATCATATTGGGGGCTCGGGCTGGAGTACAGGGTCAGGGGGCCCGTCCCCCATCCCCCTTCATCGGCAAGCAGGAAGGAGAGCCGGCCGGATGAGTTGGACCGGTGGATAGCGGCGGTCTCCAGCGGTGAATGGTTCATGGCGTTAAATGATGTCGGCATTGTCTAGTCACCTCTTCCGTTCCATTCATGATGAAGCTTACTCCTCCATCATATACGATAACCGGGGAACAAGCGAACGGGCTTTCCTGGAGGTAGACCGGGAAGAAGCTGCCGAAAATCGACAGTTCTCTGAACAACAAAAAGAAACAGGCGCAGGGCCGATAAAGCCGCTTCGCCTGTTCATGCCGTCATCTATGGAATTCATGGCAAGACCGCCGCTTCTCTCTCTACAACCGGATCGCGCTTGATACGGACGAGGCTGCGACCTCCTCCGCCGTCACTTCCCGGCCGAGCGCGCTGGACATATAGATGCCTTCGCTGATAATCATCGTGTTCAAAGCCAGTTCCGCCGTCGGCAGGAGGGGAACGATTCCGCCCAGCGCGGCAATCCAGTGTCCCTGCGGCGAATCATAAGCCCACTCGTTCGGGTTGAGCAGATGGCGGCGCCGGTCCATTGCATTCAGGTCGATCACGGTGTCGAGATCCAGGTCAAGCATCGTAATCGTGCTATGGTACGTGAACGGTTGAATATGGTCCCCTGTTCGGGCCGGCATGCGGATGCCGCCCTCGGAGCCGACAATGCTGCTGCCTTCGAAGCCGCCAAGATGGATCGCCCAGGCCTCGATGATATCAAGCGTGAGGCCGCCTTCGAACTTGATCAGGCCAACCCCAAGCTCTTCCACATCGAACTTGCTCATCTCCCTCCGGTCCGGAAGCATATCCATCTCCTGATAGGTCTGGCCGCTAATCCGGGTCACCTTCGGCAGGCCGAGCAGATAGAGAATCTGGGAGATGTGGTATACTCCCATATCGTAGAGAGCGCCCCCCGAGGCGGTCGCTTTCTGCGTGAACGCCGTCGTGCCGTAACCGTCGACGAACGGGCGGCCGCGGCGGCGGAAGCCGGTCGAGCGCGCATGATACAGCTTGCCGAGCTTGCCTCCGTCGATCAGGATTTTGGCGGCCTTCGTCTCCTTGGTATACAGGGTGGCCAACTGGATATGGAGCATCTTGCCTGTGGCCCGCGCCGCCTCCAGCATCGCGGCGCCATCCCGGTAGGAACCGGCAATCGGCTTCTCGCAATAGACATGCTTGCCTGCTTCCATGGCCGCGATCGATACCGGGGCATGGAAGTTGTTGTGCAGGCAGACATCGACCGCTTCGATGTCATCGCGCTTCAGCAGCTCGCGGAAATCGGCGTACACATGGGGGATCTGGTTCTCCTCCGCGACCCGGCGCGCCTCCGCTTCATTAATATCGCAAATGGCGACAATGTCGGCGCCGCCCACCCGATGATATTCGTTCAGGTGATGCTTCCCAATCTGGCCTGCTCCAATGATCGCGATACGTCTTTGTTCCATCGAATCTGCCTCCTGGTGTTTCCTGAATTCATGCGAATAGAATCGGCGTGCTGCCGTTGGGTGGGGAGCTTCTGCCGCCCTCCCCGGCGTCAGGCTTCCGGCTGGCTGTCCGGCCCGCTCTCCTGGAGGAGCGCGCGAAGCCGGGTCAGCGCCTCTTCGATGGCCGCGAGCTGATCGGCCGGCGCATTGTACTCGACGGCCCAGTAGCCGTCGTACCCGGCCTTCATCAGATTCGACAGCCGCATCGCGGCATTCGGGGCCTGGAGCGTCCGCCAGTCGACATGTGTATGGCGCACCCAGCGGGCAACCTCGATATCGCCCTCCCAGATGAAGGGTTCATTCTCATCCGCCATCAGCTTGGCGTTCATGATCGGCTTGTTCCTCGCCTGCCAGCGTCCCAGATGAAGCAGGATGCCGTAATGGGGGTGATCGACGGCTTCGGAGATGCGCGCGAGCGCTTCCGGACGCAGGGCGAATCCGGTATGATTCTCCGGACCGACCCAATAGCCGCCGTCTGCGGCCCGGTCCGCGTAGGAACGGTAGCGGCCGGCGATATATTCCAGGGCCTCGTCGCTTATCTGATCGCCGCCATGCAGCACGGCATCGATCCGGACGGACTTCGCGCCCAGAATCTCGGCCGCTCGCAGATGGGCGAGCGCATTCTGATGCAGCGCCTCGCGAATCTCCGGGTCCGGATCCCAGAGATGCGCCGTATCGACGGCGATGTTCACCAGCGTCATCTCCCGTTCATGCAGCGCCTGGCGAATGCGGCGGAGATGATCGTCATTCGCCACCTTCCAGACCGGACGGGATGTATCGGCAATGAAAGCATTCCAGAAGTCAACGGCATGAAGCCCAAAGCGTTCATGCACCGTGCGGATATAAGTGAAGATATCCATTTTGCCTTCTACGCGCATCGTGTTGAATGAGAAGCCTCCAATGGATAGTTTCATGGCTTTCCTCCTTCAAATAGGGTGTAAGATCGGAAGAGATCGCTTCGCGTTCCAGCAACCTTCCCGGCGCTGAAATGCGGCCTTTTTTGAACAAGTGATAAGCGCTTTATTTTCCAATCCGAGCGTAGCAGATTATGAAAAAGGGAACAATTCGGCTATACCGTCATATTGGTACCGTTTTCAGAACAGATTGCCCATCCTGCTCGCGCTAACGCCCGATTCTGAAGGTTTGCTTCAAATCGAGGAAGAGTTGTCAATGATGAAAATCATATCAAGGCGGGCGCTATCGGTTGATCCAGTCATTCGCGGATCGGGTTGCAATCACGCGAAATTCGACGAAGGGGAAAACAGCAAAGAAACACCCGCCTGGATGCATCATCGCAGGGCAGGTGTTTCAGGGGAAGGAATAAGGGGTAAACCCTGGTTATTGAATTAGAGTACCCGCTTGGCGCCGACGTAGGTGCGGCTGGACCAGGCGGAGGACAAGCTGGATATCGTAACGCGGCCGGCGGAGCCGGAAGAAGCGTTGATATATTTGTTGTCACCGATGTAAATGCCGACATGAGAAATCGTCTTGCCGTCGCCGGCGAAAAAGACGAGATCGCCAGGCTGCAGACTGCTCACTTTCGAGCCCACAGAGCTGTACATTGCGCGGGACGTGCGCGGAAGCTCGATCCCATGCTTGCGGAAAACGTAGCTCACATAGCCGGAGCAGTCGAAGCCGCTCGGAGTCGTTCCGCCCCATACATAAGGAACGCCCAGGTAGCTGCGGGCCGTGTTCAGGATCGCGGCGGCCTTGTTCTCGGACGCTCGGGCCGAAGCGGTCTGCACCTCTCCCCGGCTCTGAGTGATGCGGGGGATGTTCTTCATCTGTTCCGCATCCCATGTAAAGCTCAATTCAAGCTGATCCAACAGGAAGCGGAAAGGCACGTATGTACTGTCCTTATAGGACATCGGGGCGCTGCCCATGCTCACCGTATTGCCGTTCACCTCGGCCTTGGAGCTATTGGACTTCATCCGGATTGTGTTCGTGCCATTCGACATTTCAATCGTCTGCACGCCTTTGTCATCAGCCTGCCAGTTCAGTTGATAGCCCAATTGCTCGGCTACGGTGCGCAGAGGAACATGCATGTTCTGCGCTTCATCTATAATGGGAATAATATTATTCGTAAATTGCAAATTTTCACCGTTAACTTGGAATGTAATCTGCTTCGCAGCTGCGGCGGCTTGGGCAGTCGCATGAGTCCAAGCGCTGTCTGCCAACAGCATGCATCCGAATACGGCGCCAGCCGCAAGGGCAGATCGGATGGCGGTCTTCACGGCATCTCCTCCTTCATTGTTAAAACTGTAAATGGGCTACTAAAAAATCGACAAAACTAGCCTAACATAGGTTACAAAATGATTACAATAGTCTGCGGGAATTATTTTTACAAAAATGTAACCTTAACGGAGAGGCGCTTTTTTTCGCGGTGCAGAGCCATTTTGGAGCGAATCAAGACTTACTGCCGTGTTATCGGAAGCTCCTATGGAAATGAAAGGGACGTCGAATAAAAGGGAATGATTTCCGGACGGGAAAAGGAGTATTCGGCGGGAAGGCTCGGCAGGACAAGTCTTGGCGCCAGATAGGACCATATAGAAAAGGAGGCGTGACATTTGCAAATTAAAGTCAATCGTATGGAGCCGCATCGCCAGGTTGGGAACATTCGTTCCCAACGCATTGCGATTGCACAGGAGGGCGAGCAAGAGCTGGGCGTTAGGCCTGAGGAACTATGGTTGATGGCGCTTGCATCCGATGTTGGAGCGGAGATGGAGCGTTACGCGGAGGAACGGGGATGGGCGTTGTCCGCCCTGCAGATTGAAGCGCAGGATGAGCGGACCGACGAAGGCGCCATCTTGGATATCAAGCTGTATGTGACGGCTGAAGGCTTGTCTGCTCCGGAGCGGGGGGAGATGTTCGGCGCGGTGCGGCCGCGCTGCAGGCTGCTTCGGGCCGTCCATCCGAATCTGGAAATTTATTTCGCGGACCGTCTGGTGCAGGACTGAACCAGACGGCGCACGGCTGGCATCGGCAGGCTGCTTTCGATAGCGGAAGCGGCCTGTTCGCGATCGTCTTATTCATGATTCAGAACCGGCAAGATATACCCGATGAAGAGAAAGATGGCTCGTATCCGTCAGGGAAATCATGGAATATGGGGGTGAGTTATATTACAATAAATGCGGTGTCATGAGAGGCATCGGGTCATCCATTAGAAAAAGATACAGGATATTAAGGGAGAACGAGGGGAATGGAGTGTCGAACAGACGATGAGAACGATATTGGTCGCTGATGATGACGAGCATATCCGCGAGATGATAGGCTTGTTTTTGCGCAATGAAGGCTTCCGGGTGCTGGAGGCGGAGGACGGGGAGCAGGCGCTCCGGCTGATGGAGACGGATCCGGCCGACCTGGTTATCCTCGATATTATGATGCCCGTGATGGACGGTTGGCAGCTCTGCAGCGAGCTGCGGTCGCAGTACCCTGATCTTCCGTTGTTCATGGTCACGGCCAAGGGAGAGTCCGGCCAAAAGGTAAAGGGCTTCCGTCTCGGCACGGACGATTATATAACAAAACCGTTCGATCCGATGGAGCTGGTGATGCGGGTGAAGGCGCTCCTGCGCCGCTACAAGATTGTATGCGAGCAGATTATCCGCCTCGGCAGCTTGAAGCTGGACCGGAACAGCTACAAGGTCTATGCGGATGACCCGTCCACGGGGACGGCGCTGCCGCTCAAAGAGTTCGAGCTGCTGTTCAAGCTCGCGAGCCATCCGGGCCAGATTCTGACCCGGGAACAGTTGATTCGCGACATTTGGGGCATCGATTATGAGGGGGAAGAACGGACCGTCGATGTCCATATCAAGCGTCTGCGCGAGCGCTTCGCCGGCCATGCGCATGAGTTCCGCATCGCGACCGCCCGCAGTCTCGGGTACCGGCTGGAGGTCCGCTCATGATGAGGACGCTGTACGTCCGGGTTGTGATCACCTTTTTATTCGCCGTAATCGCAGGCATTATCGTCGCTTTTGCCGCTTCCGGCTTTTTTTTCGAGAGAGAGATGAGGGAGGTTGTCTTCCAAGATCTGAACCAGCTCGGGAATGATATGGTTCGGCTGTATCAGCAGGTGCCCGAAGCGGAGTTCCGTGATTATCTGGACTCATTGAAATCATTCGAATGGATACAGGTCCATGTATTCGACAGCAAAGGCAACGCGATCGTGCGGCATACCATCGCCGGACGGCCGCCGGAGTCGATTGAGGCACAGGCGGTGAAGGATGTGCTGTCCGGGCGGCCGTATCACACCACGGAGCCGGAGAGCTCCGAGCCCATCATCGGCATCTCCTTCCTGAAGGAGGGGGAGCCGTCTGCTCTCTTCTTGCGCATGAAGTATGGCGACAATAAACTGATCAATCGGCTGATTCTATTCACGCTTGCCGTCGTGCTGGCGGCCGGGAGCGTCTGCTTTCTCGTCGCCGCCCGCTATGTCGTGCGGCCGATCAAGAAGATGACCGAGGCGACGAAGCGCATGGCGAAGGGGGATTTCAGCACGAAGCTGAGCTTCCGGCGGAAGGACGAGATCGGCGTTCTCGCCGCCAGCTTCAACTATATGGCGCAGGAGCTCGGCCAGATGGAGCAGATGCGGCAGGATTTCGTCTCCAGCGTGTCGCATGAGATTCAGTCGCCGCTAACTTCGATTTACGGCTTCTCCAAGGCGCTTCGCAACCGCGTCATCCCCGAGGCGGATCAGGAGCGCTACCTGGAAATTATGATGACGGAATGCGAACGCTTGTCGCGTCTCAGCGACAATCTGCTGCAGCTCGCCTCGCTCGATTCGGAGCATCATCCGTTCGCGCCGCGCATCTACCGGCTCGACGAGCAGCTTCGCCAAGTCATCGTCGCCGCCGAGCTGCAAAGGGCCGGCAAGGCGCTGCGCCTGGAGGACCGGCTCGAAGATGTTACGATCGAAGCCGATGAGGATCTGCTGAGCCTCGTCTGGACGAATCTTATCGGCAATGCGATCAAGTTCACCCCGGAGAACGGGATGATTACCGTCAGCCTTGCGCGTCAGGACGGCAGAGCGCTCGTCACCATTGCCGACAACGGCATCGGCATCGCGGAGGAGGACCGGGCGCGCGTGTTCGAGCGCTTTTACAAGGCGGACAAGGCCCGCAGGCGCAAGGCGGGCGGCAGCGGCCTCGGTCTGGCTATCGTGAAAAAGGTCGTCACTCTGCATCACGGGACGATCCGAATCGACAGCGAACCCGGCCAGGGGACGACCGTGAGCGTGACGCTTCCGATCCGGCGCAATTCGTAGTTCCACAGGGGGCGTCCCAACAGCAGTCTTTAACTACAGTGAGACAGCCCCCTTCTGATTCACAAAGCTCGCCTCGCCGAAAACTGCACAACTGCAGCTTTCCTTTACGCCGTATTCTCCGTTACAGGGAATCCTGCACAACGGCATCAATTTCCGACTTCCAATATGTAAAAAGACAAAAACCGATGGAAATAATGCACTTTTCAGAGTGTTGAGAAAGTCTATGTTAATTACCCATTCACCGCGTTAATTTGGTATAATGTTCTTATCATAATCCATGGAAAGCGCGGTGTTTGTATGCTTTACACGAATGATCCCAACCCACAACTGGACTATGAACTGGTTTGTCTTGAGCATATGGTTGCCCCTGATCACTTGCTTCGTCATATCGATAAACATATTGATTTTACCTTTATTTTGGACCTTGTGCGTCCTTACTACAGCGAGTCGAACGGCCGACCATCTGTGGATCCCATTGTGTTCTTTAAAATGCTGCTGATCGGCTACTTGTATAACATTCGCTCAGAGCGAGAACTGGAGCGAGTCGTCAACGATTCCCTGGCTTTTCGGTGGTTCTTACGGCTCGGGCTTTCCGGCAAAGCGCCTGACCATTCGATCTTTAGCTGGAACCGGAAAAATCGGTTTAAGGATACTACCGTCTTCCAAGATATCTTCGATAATATCGTTCAGCAGGCGATTCAGCACAACATGGTGGGAGGGCGGCTGCTCTTTACCGACTCCACGCATATCAAGGCAAATGCCAATAACGGACGGTACGAGAAACGAGAAGTCACTTGTACGCCTTATGAATATCTCCAAGAGCTGGAGCAAGCCGTGAATGAGGATCGGGTCGCTTTTGGAAAAAAGCCACTGCCTCCCAAAGAGGAGGCCGAAACCAAGGAACAAAAAGTTAGCTTAACAGATCCGGATAGCGGAAACCTGAATCGGGATGGAAAACCGGAAGGGTTTCATTATTTAGATCACCGCACCGTAGATCATAAATACAACGTGATTACGGACTGCTACGTTACGCCTGGAAATGTGAATGATTCGGTTGTTTATGTGGATCGTCTACTACATCAAATAGAGAAGTTTGGCTGGGAAAAGTCGCTGGAGGCCGTTGCACTCGACTCTGGTTACATGACGGCCTATGTTTGTTACCGTACGAACAAATTAAACATCACGGCAGTTATTCCAGAGCGTTCGACCCGTGAACACGGTGTATTTCCCAAAGAGAAATTTCATTATGATGCAGAAAAGAATGTTTTTATCTGTCCAAACCAGCAAGAACTCACGTACCGCACCACAACACGAAAAGGATTCAGAGATTATAAATCCGATCCCAAACAATGCGCTGCCTGTCCATTATTGAGCAAGTGTAACGAGAACAAAAATAAACAACGCACCATACAACGGCATATCTGGGAAGAACACAAAGAGAAAGTAGTTCAAAACTTCCAGAGTGAGAGCGGAAAAGCCGTTTATGCCCTACGCGCCCAAACCATTGAGCGAAGTTTCGCGGATGCCAAAGTGCTCCATGGACTTCGCTATTGCCGGTTTCGGGGAAGAGACAAGGTGCAGGAGCAAGTGCTGATGACAGCCACTGCACAGAACATAAAAAAGATAGCCACACATCTCGCCAGAAGGGTGGGGTAAAGCAAAGACCCCATCCCCCCTCCATTCTCTCTCACCAAACACCACTTTTTCCCAGCAAAATGATATTACATTGATATTACTTCGTAAAAAACAGGGGTTTTCCAACAGCCTGACTTTTGCAGGAATTTCATCAAATGGGGGCTTAAAGAGCAGAAATTGCTGCATCCACGCAGCATTTCACTGGTTCATCCAGCTTCCAAGTTTCCACCGTTTTGCGCGCCGACATTTTTCGCTCTGTACAGTCTCTATCCGAGCGTTTTCGTTTTTCCCGCATCCACATTCTCTGTTGACTCGTTACCTCGATCATTTTGCAATGCCTATGAGACACTCCCTTTTTTTCTTTTCCGTTCATACTCCGTTCATATTTCGCTGCTATCTTGAATTCGTTCGTTACGGTAGTGCAGAGAAAAAGGAGGGGAGAGACAGACAACGATGAATTCGCTTATTCAATTTTCGATGAAACAGGTGGCGGCCGTCATCATCCTGTGCTGCATGCTGTTCGGGGGAGGGATCTATGCCGCGACCAGCCTTAAGGTGGACAACATGCCTGATATTTCATTGCCGATCGTCATGGTCACCGTTCCCTATCCGGGTTCGCCGCAGGATGTCATGGAAGACGTCACCAAGCCGCTGGAGAAGAAAATTAGCGGGATGGAGAACGTGAAGACGATTGAGTCCACTTCGAGCGATCAGATGGCGACCATTATCGTGACATTCGAGGAAGGAGCGGACCCGGATCGGAAAAAGGCGGACATGGAGAGCCTGTTCCAGGAGACAGAGCTGCCGTTGGAGGCGGGACGGCCCAAAGTATCGACATTCGGCGTCTCGTCCATTCCTACATACTATCTCGCCATTCAGGCGGGGGAAGAAATGGATCAGACGGAGCTGGAGCATCATTTCGAGCATGTGATCCGGCCCGGATTCCAGGCGATGCCGGGGCTCGATCATATGGATGTCATCGGCGAGCGGAAGACGGAGGTGGCGATCCGGCTGTCCCCGGAGCTGCTGCGAGTGAACGGGCTCACGCCGGCGCAAGTGTCCGAGGCGGTCCAGAGCGCGATGGCTGCCGGCCCGGCGGGTACCGTGGAGCTGGACGGCAACACGCTGCTCGCCCGGATGGACAACGGCCTGCGCAGCATCTCGCAGCTGGAGGCGATCCCGCTGGCGGCGCCGGACGGAAGCCAGTTAACGGTGGGCAGTCTCGGAAGCGTGGCAGAGATACGCGAATCGGCGTTCGCGGCCCGCATGGACGCTCGGCCTGCCATCGGGGTCTTGCTGTATAAGACCGGGAGCGCGAACGCCGTTCAATTCACGGACCAGGCCGATGACTTGATGGAGCGGTGGACCTCCGAATTGAAGGGGATTACGTTCAAGCAGGTGTACAATTACGCGGATGAAGTGAAGCAGTCGATTGGCGGACTGCTGCGCGAAGTCATGGTCGGCGCCGTGCTGGCTTCGCTCATGATTCTGGTGTTTCTGCGCAACATGCGGATGACGCTGATTGTGCTTGTGTCGATTCCGTTGTCCGTCTTGATCGCGCTGCTGATGATGAAGTGGCTCGATATTTCCTTGAACATCATGACGCTGGGCGGCATGTTCATCGCTATCGGCCGCGTCGTCGACGACAGCATCGTCGTTATCGAAAATATTTACAGCAAGCTGGAGCAGGCGGCCCGCAAGGAGGAGTCGGTCATCCTGCTCGCGACGAAGGAAGTGGCGAATGCCATTACGTCGTCCACGCTGACGACAGTAGGGGTCTTCGCGCCAATCGGCCTGATTAGCGGGCCGGCCGGGCAATTGTTCCGCCCGTTCGCGGTGACGCTGTCCTGCGCCATCCTGGCCTCGCTCGCCGTCGCGCTGACCGTGATTCCGATGCTGGCCAAATTGCTCGTGCTCCGCAGCGCCAACGCCAAGGCCCATGTGGAGCCGGGGCCGTCCGCCTTCACGGAGGGGTACCGGCGCATTCTGGAAATGTCTCTGCGCCATCGCTGGAAGACCTTGGCGGCATCGGCGCTGCTCTTTGTCTTCACGATGGTTGCGCTCGTGCCGCAGTTGTCCTTCACCTACATGCCGGAAGGGAATCCGCCGCGCCAGTTTTATTTTACGGTGAAGCTGCCTTACGAGACATCGCTCAAGACGACGGATGCGGTCGTCAAGGATATGGAGGCGAAGCTCCGGTCGGCATCGGACAAGGCGGGACGTCCCTTGTTCACCTTCGTCGAGGCCTTGGTCGGCTACGGGGGCGATCCGAACGCGATTCCATATATGGCCCAGATCTATACCGAAGTGAACGAAGACGCCGACGTGGAGCAGGTGAAGCGGGAATATAAAGAATCGCTTCTGTCCCTTGTTCCGGCCGGCAGCGAGATTGACACGCGCACCTTGTCGGGCGATTCGGGAGGAGGCGAGGATTTCTCCTACGTGCTGAAGGGAGAGGACAGCGGCAAGCTGCGGCAGGCCGCGGCCATTATCAAGGAAGCCGCGCTGCGCTACCCGGAGCTGACGGAGGTCAAGGACTCGTTGAGCGAAGCTTCCTCCGAGGTGACGATTCGGGTCGATCCGCAGAAGGCGCTCCAGACGGGGGTATCCCCGGCGGCCGTCCAGCATTCGCTTCGCACCTGGCTGTTCGAGCAGAAGCTGGGCGAATACCGGTTCGATGAAGGCCTGCGCGCGCTGACCGTCCAGACGGGAGAGAACGGCCGGCAGGATCTGGAGGGGGTCGGCAATATCCCGATGGAGACGGGGAACGGCGGCATGATTCGCGTCGCTGACATCGCGGATGTGACCCGGGAGCTGGCTCCCGCCTCGATCAAGCGGGTGAATGAAGAGCAGGTCGTGATGGTGACGGCCAAAATTATCGGCAAAAACAAGGGGGGCATCAGCGCCGATATCGCCGCTGAACTGGATCAGATTGAGCTGCCGGAAGGCGTGAGCCGTTCCGTGGGCGGCATCAGCGAGAACATCGGGGACAGCTTCGGCCAGTTGTTCGTCGCGATGGGCGCTGCCATCGGCGTCGTCTACCTCATTATGGTCTTGACCTTCGGCAATGCCAGCGCGCCGTTCTCGATTCTGTTCTCGCTCCCGTTCGCCGCGATCGGCGGCGTGTTCGGCCTGTTCGTGACGAACGAATCGCTGAACATTACCTCGCTTATCGGGTTCATGATGCTGATCGGCATTGTCGTCACCAACGCGATTGTCTTTATCGATATGGCGCAGCAATTGCGCAAGGCGGGCTTCGCGGTCCGGGAGGCGCTGGTGGAGGCCGGCGTGTCGCGCCTGCGGCCGATCATCATGACGGCCGGAGCCACTATCGTGGCGCTGCTGCCGCTCGCTTTTGGCTTCGGTCATGGCACGCTGATATCGAGAGGGCTCGCCGTCGTCGTTATCGGCGGACTGGCCGTATCCACGCTGCTGACCCTCCTGGTCGTGCCTGTCATGTACGACCTGATCGGACGGGGGAAGCGCAGCCAGGTTAACGCCTTGCCGGCTGCCGCTCCGGAGCAAGCGGAAGGAAAGGGGATGTAACGAATGAGACAGAGCAAGAAGAGCCGGCGCAAGCGCTGGCCCGGCATGATGGCCGGCATCACCGCCTGCGCCGTGCTGCTGGCGGCCTGCGCCGGCCAGCCGGAGAATGGGGCGGCGCCCGCGGAGGCGAAGCAAGCGGCTCCGCTCGTGAAGACAGCCGTCGTGAAGCGCGAGAAGATCGGCATGCCGGCCGAGCTGATTGCCGAGATCGCGCCTTCCGTCTCCATGGACGTCATGGCGAAGGGGGGAGGCGAGGTGACCGCCGTCCTGAAGAAGCGCGGCGATCGCGTGAAGCGCGGAGAGGTTATCGCCCGGCTGGATGACTCCGCCGCTCATATGAAAAAGAAGCGGGCGGAGCTTGCCATCCGCAGCGCCGAGAATCTTTTGGAGCAGACGGAGGAGAAGGAGCGGATAGGCAAAGAAGAGGTGAAGCAGAGCATTGCGAAGCTGGAACGGGAGATGGAGCAGCAGACGAAGGAATTGAACCGGCTCAAAAACGGATATGACGAAGGCACGGTAGAGAAGGCCGCCGTCGATCAGGCCGAGCTGCAATTGAAAAATTCGGCGATTGATCTCGGCGTGTGGAAGATGAAGCTGGAGGCGGCGGACAATAGCGATTCGAAGGCAACCGCCCGCCAACAGCTCGATACGGCGAAGCTGGAGCTTCTGGAGGCGGGGATGGCTATCGATGAGGCCCGGATCGCCGCGCCGTCAGACGGCATCTTGACCGAATGGACTCCGCAGCCGGGCATGATGCTTAACCAAGGGGGGACGATCGGCCGGATTGTGCAGCTTGATCCGGTCCTCGTCCGGGCCAAGCTTCCGGAAGACCTGCTGCCGCTGGTGGAAGGGAAGAACTCGCTTGCCTTTTATGTAAGCGATCGCCCCGGCCAGACCTATAAGGGCTCGCTCGCCTATCTGTCCGAGGTGATGGATACGCGCACCCGAACCTATGATGTGGAGCTGCGGGCCGCGAACGGCAAGGGGGAACTCAAGCCCGGCATGAAGGTGCGCATCCGGCTGGAGACGGAGGCGGAGCGCCTCGTGCCGGCCGTTCCGGCCAGCGCGGTCATCCGTGACGAGAGCAAGACGTTCGTCTTTGTCTATAAGGACGGCAAGGCGGTCCGGCAGGAAGTCGAGCTCGGTCCGCTGCAGGGCACGCTCTATGCCGTGACGGATGGACTGAAGGAAGGAGACACCGTCATCGTGACGGGACAGCATCGCCTGAAGGAGAATGAGCCGGTGTCGGTGGAGCCGCCATCCGCCAAGCCGCAGCAGCCAGAGAAGGGGGACAACCAATGAAGCCGAAGACGAAGCGGAGCTTGAAGCGAATCACGGCCGTGGCATGGGCGGTCAGTCTGCTTGCCATGGCGTTGACAGGGGCGGTGCCTGTGCCGGGACTGTCCGGCACGGCGGAAGCGAAGGAGCAGAAGAGCGACGAGGCAGCGCCCTCGCGCGCTTCGATCCAGACGGATGCGGCCGCCTTCATGAAGTCCGCCCACGGCATCGAGATCGCGGTGGAGCGGGTCATCTACGGACAGCGGGACAACGGGCGCTAGGTGGCCGCCGTGTTCCAGTTGAAGAATAGTTCCGGGAAGCGGGTCCGCATCCCCGATTATGAGCTCGCCGTCCGGATGGCGTCCGGGGCGGAAGCCGCAATGGAGCCGAGCGCGGGCAGCCCGCGCTTCCTCATGCCGGGCCAGACCGCGGAGTGGCGCTGGATGAGCCGGACGCTGGCGGAGGAATCCGCTCCGGTCCGGTTCATCTGGAAGAAGACGGACCGGGAGGTGTATCCGGCCAAGGTGACCGTTCTCGGCGGAATGCCTATCCGGGACGTATGGGAGAACGACTACAGCCCGATGACCGATCCGGAGAGGGTGAAGCCTTGGGGGCAGCCTTTTCAATTGAATGGTCCTGCCGGCACCTCGATGCTCATCTTTACCCCGATAAGCATCGTGAAGAGCTCGGGCAAGCCGGAACAGACGACGGAGCGGGCGCGCGAGAAGCTGGATACGGTGCATATCGTGACCTTGCGGGTAGAGAACCGGAATAATATTAGCGAGAAGCTCCCCGAGTTCACCTTGACCGCATGGTCGGATACCGCCATCTATGACGGGAAGCGGCTCGGCCAGCCGGATCCGCCCGTCCTCAAGCCGGGCGAAGCGGTTCAGTTGCGCTATGCCGTCGAGACGGGAGCGAACCGGGAGCTTACCCTGTTGCGGGTGCTGATGCCGGAGACGTTCCTGCCGCCCGACGCCTCTGATCCGGCTCAGGCGGTAACCTACCAGGTCGGGCGGATTCAGATTGCCGTGCCTAGGCAGGCGGAGGCCTCCGTGCCGCCGATCGATTATAAGCTGGGGACGCCGATGAAGTTCTCCTCCGGTTCGGATCTATTCCCGAAGGGGCTGAATATGTCCATCGAGGAAGACACGATGCTGGTGAACAAAGAGGCCGGCTTCACTGCGCTGCTCCTCCGGTTCAAGCTGGAGAACAAGAGCGGCTCGTCCATCATCCCGCCGCCGTTCCATGCGGAGCTTGAGGGCGCGGACGGGACGCGGTATGGCGGGGAACGAATCGGCACGCCGCCGGCCGAACCGAAGGCGCTCATCCCGAATGCCGCCATCGTCGAGTCGCATCTGTTCATTCTGCCGGAAGGCGAGACGGGCAAGGATCTGCTGCTGCATCTTGTCGACAACCGGGAAGAGAAGGGTTACCCTGTCGTCATGGACACGTTCCGCTTCTCGACGACGCTGGACAACACCTCCGATCTCATCTACGACATGTATCCGTTCCGCATCAAGATCGACAATTGGGATGGCAAGTGGATCCGGGACGTGAATCCGATGACGCAATCGGACTCCTCCTACGACCTGGAGCTCAGGCTCAATATCGATCGGGCGCGGCAGGTGATGGCCGATGCGAATCTCTCCCGTATCCGGCTGGAGCTGACGGATCATGGCGGCCGGGTACTGGGAACGAAGCAGTTCTCGCTCGTCGACGAGCCGCGGCTGACGGACGGAGTGCAGCATATCTATTTCGAGAATATCGGTATGGCGAGCGTCAAATATCCGGTGATGGTCAATTTCTACGAGACGCTGGATACCCCGTACGGTCCGGTCAAGCGGTTCTTGGGCCGGGTCATCCGGAATTAGCGGCGAGAACCACTCAAACAAATGCAAAAGCATGGCCAAGGCTGCAGAACCTGAGAAGGTTTTGCAGCCTTTTTGAATGAAGAGAACGGAGCGATCATCTCTATCCGTGGCAGCGGCATGAAAAAAAGAGTGTATTCTAGTAAAATGGTTTAGTAAAATAGTTAATAATGCAACCCATAAATGTTAACCAATCAGCCGGGAGGGGGAGGGGTTCGCCAAAAAATCGGGTTTCATGGATAAAACAAGTGCTGTAGGAGGGAAAGCGGCTTGAAGAGCAGATTGAAGGAAATTGCGGAGCTTGCGGATGTATCGGTCGCAACGGTGTCCAACGTATTGAATGGCCGTAAAAATGTAGGACAAGCGACCCGGGAGCGAGTGCTGAAAATATGCATGGAGAGGGGATACTATTCAAGCTCTTCGAACAAGGCGGTGAGCAGCAGCACCGTAATGTTCATTTTCAGTGATTTTGATCGGGAATATTACTTGCGGATTATTAAAGGAATTAACCATTGTCTGACGGAGAATGGCTATGATTTGGTTATTTGCACGAATAAGTCCAGTCAAAAATTTATGCGCAATAACTTCGCCTGCGGGATCATTTGCCTTGATCGCCATATGAGCGACGACGTCCTGATCGAATACGCGAAGCCCCATTTCCCGGTCGTGCTGATGGATCGGATGATCGCCCACGATTACGCAAATACGAAAAGCGTCGTCGTCGATAATTATCCCGTCATGTGCGAGATGGTTCAAGGGCTTGTGGACAAAGGGTACAGGCGGTTCGGCTTTCTCGGCGGGGTCGACTTCACGCTGGACCACAAGGAACGCTTTGCGGCTTTCAAGGATACGCTTCATCACAATGGCCTGACCTTCGATTCGCGTCATTATTTCCATGGCGATTACAGCGAGACGAGCGGGTACCAGGCGGCGAAGCTTATCATTCTAAGCAATGAACTGCCGGAAGTGCTCGTCTGCGCGAATGACCATATGGCGCTCGGCGCGTTCAAGGCCTTCGAGGAAAATAAGATCAAGGTTCCCGAAGACATTGCGGTGACGGGCTTCGACAACACCGACGCGGCGATGATGGCGGGACTGACGACGATCGCGATTCCGCGGTATGAATGCGGTTACTTGGCGGCGAAGGAGCTGCTGGCGATGATACGCGGCCAAGCGAATCGGGAGCCCGTGAAGCTGAATGCAACGATTCAATGGAGAAAAACAACGAAATGAGTAAAAATATATAATCATTTTACTTAGTTAAGAGTTAAAGTTTATCTAATAAAGAATAAAAACATCGGATTATTTCACTTATTTTTTATTGCATTCACACAAAATATCCGTTAAGATGTGTTTGTAAGCGCTTAACTACGAAGTATTCATCTTAATCGGGGAGGCGTAAAAAATGAGTAAGAGAAAATACATTACGCGCACGCTTAGCTTGCTGACCGTGCTGGCCGTGATTACGGCGCTGGTAGGTTGCGGCGGCGGATCGGACAGCAAAAATGCCAATCCTTCCACGGATTCTTCGGGGCAGGAGAAGATGAGTAAGATTACGATTTTCCAATCCAAGGTTGAGATCGCAGAGCAATTAGAGAAACTGGCTCAGAAATATACAGAGGAAACCGGCAATGAGGCGGAAGTATGGGGCGCTGCCGGCGATAACTATATTACGCAGCTGCAGGCGAAGTTGACGAGCAACCAAGGGCCGTCCATCTTCAGCATCGGGCCGGGCACGGAAGCCGAGAAGTTCAAGTCGTATTTCTACGATATGAGCAATGAAGGGTACGCGAAGAATGTAGCGCCGAACATGGCGTTGGAAATGGACGGCAAAGTGACGGGCATTCCGTATGGCGTTGAAGGCTACGGCCTGGTATACAACAAGGATCTCGTCAACCCTTCCGAGGTGACGGACCTGGATTCCTTCACCAAGACGCTGGAAAAGTTCAAGAATGAAAACATCAACGGTCTGGCGCTTTCTCAAGAAGCGTATTTCCTCATCGGCCATATCATCAATACGCCGTTCGCCTTGCAGCCCGATCCGGTCGACTACATTAATAAGCTGAACAAGGGCGAAGTGAAGATGGCCGACACGAAGGAATTCCAGGAGTTCGCCAAGCTCATGGAAGCCATCAAGGCCTATGCGAAAAATCCGATGGAGATCAAGTACGATACGCAAATGGGTGACTTTGCAACCGGCAAGACGGCGATGGTGCATCAAGGCAATTGGAGCTACTCGATGCTGAAGGACTTCGGCGACTTCGGCTCCAACATCGGAATGATGCCGCTTCCAATCAACGGCAACCAGAAGCTGACGGTAGGCGTGGCAAGCTACTGGGCCATTAACGGGACAGCGGATGCCGATGAAATCAAAGCCGCAAACGCTTTCTTGGATTGGCTCTTCAACAGCGAGACCGGCAAGAAGACGATTGTGGAGGATTTCCAGTTCATTCCGGCTATGACCAATATCGACGCAGGCAATATGGACCCATTATCTCAAGCGGTATATGAAGCCACGCAGAGCGGGGAGACGTTAATGACGGCGCACACCTACTTCCCGGCTGGCATCATTACCAACGATCTGGCGCCGGCAGCTCAAGCGTTCTTCCTGGATAAGTCGATGACGGGAGAGCAATTCCTCAAGAAGCTGGATGAAATCTGGGCCAAAGCGACCAAATAATTATAAGATAGTTGCTTGAAGACAAAAAGCCTAACCCATGGGTTTACATACATGACCGTGTTAGGCTTTTTGTCATTCTGGCTCTCGTCATCAGGTTCCAGCGTGATAGGGCGGCTGGCTTGAACTTTACCGGAAAGTCCAGCGGTATGATGTCAAGTCCCTGATTGATGAGAATTGGAAAATTTCCTTGGCGTGCAGCAGGATCAATCCCAAAAAAGGCATCACCAAACTAGACCCAGTCGAAAATTAAGTAAAATACCATAATTTAACTGGGAATTAGAGAAGAAAATTCATGAGCCAAGGCATTATTGCTCTGTCGGCTTCACCTTCCTTCTGGGCGTATAGAGTTGGTCGTTGCGTAGCAGCACATCGACCAGACGCACAAGTTTTCTTGCCGTTAAGACGAGGGCACGTTTGTGTTGATGCTTAGGGACTTCATTGAATTTCTTCCGGTAGTACTCCCCGAATTCCGGGTCGCGGTTTTTTACCGAGTTGGCAGCTTCAACAAGGTAGTAGCGAAGGAATCGGTTGCCGGAACGAATGCGCTTTGTATCTTCCGCCTCGAAGGAGCCGGATTGGTGCTTGCGCCACGTCAGACCCGCATACTTGGCCAAGGCGGCTTGATCCGTGAAGCGGTCGATGTCGCCGATCTCGGCCAGGATGCCTGCGGCATAGACCCGATCAATGCCCGGAATGGAACGGAGGCACTGGCTGCTGGAAATGCCGTCTAAAATGCGCTCAATCGCCTTGTCGAGCTCTTTAAGCTGACTCTGGATGCTCCGGATCGACTGAATTGAGGTGCCCAGCACCAAATCAATGGAATCCTCGACAACCTTCGAGAGACGGTACGAGGCCCGAGCCGCCTTTTGAATACAGCGGGCGACGTGTTCGGGATCGGGGAAACGATTTCTCCCCTTGTCCTTGAGATAGTCAGCCAAACGGGCGACATCCATATTCGCCATCTCATCCAGACTATACTTTTCCGAGAGCATTTCCATGATGGCATGGCCGAACACGGAACTGTCCACCTCCGCGCGAAAAGCATTGCACTTGTAGAACAGATTTTGCAAAAAGTATTGCTTCTCGCGGGTAAGGTTGTGTACGAGATGGAATCGCATGCGAGTGAGCCGCTGCAAGGCGATGTACTGTTCCTGCATCACGATAGTCGTCGTGAGTCTGCCAAAACGCAGGCGGTCTGCAATGATCCAGGCATCGATGCGATCGGTTTTGTCCAGGTCGGCATAAGCGTCTTTGAATTTGTTAATCAGCTTCGGATTAATGGTGAACACCTTGGCATTCAATTGTTGAAGGGCCTCATCCTCATGCAAGTACATGGCTGGATGCCAACTGTAGACGGATGTGGCTTCAAGCCCGATATGAACCTCAGAGCAGGCTGTCTTGACCGCAGCAGAAATGATGCGATCCCGCAAGTAAGAAGCGCCGTGCAGATTGTTGGTGGTCTTGAAGGTCTCCAGGGTGTCGCCATCCGATTTCATCAAACAGGCTTCCAGTTCTTCGGAACTGACGTCAATACCGACAAAAAGCTTCAAGAGAATTCCTCCTTTCTATAAGGGATTCAGGGAACGGACTCTCCGGACTGTCTCCGGCGCACTCGCCGATCAATCACCCTCGCATATGAGAACACGCTTCGGTTCACGAGCTGCCCCGACGCTGCTACAGTCGGGCATGAGTTGCCGAAGGGAACAGCCAGCGGGTAAGAAGTGCAAGCGAGTACCGGAGAAACAGACTTAAAAAGTAGATTGGACTACAGGAGGGAGACGAATTTCCCCGAATGGAACCCTAAGTTCCATTGTCCAGAGACATTCCGGAAAGTCCAGTCCCCATATTAATTTTCAATGTGCAAGCTGGAAATTTTGAAGGCATTCTATGTTTCTATAAAGGACTGGAAAAAGACTCAAAACTGCCTTCAGGAAATACTATACGAGAAGGGATTACCATGAAGAAGCGGAAGGACCGGCTCTGGTTTGCCTTATTTACGCTTCCCCTGCTTTTTATCTTTACCACCGTCGTCATCATACCGTTTCTGTTCGGTATTGCTTATTCGTTCGTCCAATGGGACGGCATTCCGGCCAACCCCAAAGTGTTCGTCGGGCTCGACAACTATATTCAACTGTTCCAGGATGAACGATTCCTGGCATCGGCATGGCATACATTGAAGTTCACGATTCTGGCCGTGCTGCTCGTCAATGTGTTCGGTCTCGCTTTCTCTCTCTTTGTCACCGCGAAGCTGCGAGTGCGCAACCTCGCCCGTACGATGTTCTTTATGCCGAATCTGATCGGCGGACTGATTCTGGGTTATATCTGGCAATTCATATTTACGGATGCGATGGGCTATATCGGCGAGAGCACGGGGCTTACCAACGTATTTTTTAACTGGCTTCTCGACTCTCAATTCGCCTTGTTCGCTTTGGTGGTCGTGTTCACGTGGCAGTTTGCCGGTTATACGATGATTATTTATGTGGCCGGCCTTCAAGGCGTGCCGGATGAACTGATTGAAGCCTCGAAGGTGGATGGAGCGAATTGGTGGCATCGCCTCACCAAAATCACGCTTCCGCTCCTTATGCCCGCGTTCACGATCTGCCTCTTCCTGACGTTGTCCGGCGCATTCAAGATTTATGACGTGAACTTGAGCTTAACGCGCGGAGGTCCGAACAATGCGACCGAGATGTTCGCGATGAATATTTTCAATGAGATCTTCGCTTACGGCAATTACGGTCTCGGACAAGCGAAGGCCGTGCTGTTTTTCCTTGTCGTGGCGGTCTTTACCCTGACTCAGGTGTTCCTGACGAAGAAAAGAGAGGTGCAGTACTAATGAAGAAAACGAGCAAATGGCTGCTTGAACTATTGCTTCTTCTGCTGGCTCTCCTCTTTTTGTCGCCGATCTATTTGATGCTGGTTAATTCATTCAAGAACCGTGCGGAGCTGTATGAGAGCGCGCTCGCTTTTCCGACTTCATTCAGCTTCCAATACTATAAAGAAGCCATGGAGAAGATGAATTTCTTCACCGCTTTCGGCAATTCGCTGTATGTCACGGTTGTCTCCGTCATCCTTGTCATTGTGTTGGCGTCGATGACGGCCTGGATGCTGGTTCGCACCGACAATAAGCTGAGCAAAATCATTTTCATGACCTTGGTAGCCACCATGCTCATTCCGTTCCAGACGCTGATGATGCCGCTGATGCAGGTGATGGACTGGATTCGCACCCATCTTCATATTCCGATGCTGAATACCCATGAGGGCTTAATCTACATGAACGTAGGCTTCGCCTCGGGCATGGCGGTCTTTCTCTATCACGGATTCATCAAGTCGATCCCGATCGATCTGGAGGAGGCGGCAACCATCGATGGCTGCAGCAAGTTCGGGGTGTTCTGGAGAATCGTCTTCCCGATGCTCAAAAATATTACGATCACGGTAGCCATTCTGAACGTGATTGCCCTGTGGAACGACTACTTGCTCCCATCCCTGACCTTGGCGGACAAAGGACTGAGAACGATTCCGCTGTCGACCTTCTACTTCTTCGGCGAGTTCACGATCGTATGGAACCAGGCGATGGCCGGGCTGACGCTCACGATCATCCCGATTGTTCTCTTCTATATCTTCGCGCAGAAGTATATTATTAAGGGCATTGCCGCGGGTGCGGTGAAATAAAAGGACAGGCTTGGATCATAGTTCCCTTGCCTCGGATACCATTCCAAAACACAGTTGCAATTCAGCACCTTGACAGCTTCCAATGAATCCCTTAAACTGAGGTTTAAGGAGCATGATTGTTCCTGAAAAAGCCGGAGATCCTCTGCCGTATAAGTGAGGGACGAAAGAAGCCGGAGATCCTCTGCCGTATAAGTGAGGGACGAAAGAAGCCGGAGATCCTCTGCCGTATAAGTGAGGGACGAAAAAAGGTAGAATGGGTAGCATTTATTTGCTACCCTTATTTTTTTAGGAGAATTGAAATGAGGACAACTATAAAAATTTGTGGAGTTCAATCAGTCTATTTAGATTATCTTCGTGAATTCGATAGATTTGTTAGTAAGGATCCAACCCAAAATCGGAAGTTTGTTGGTATCCTGCTTGAAGTAAATGATTTTTCTTATTATGCTCCATTGTCTTCTCCTAAACCAAAACACGAGTTGATACCAGACACGGCGCCTGATGTCATTAAGATAGATCGTGGAAGATTGGGGATTATTAATTTGAATAATATGATTCCTGTTCTACCGCCTGTCATCATTCCCATTCAGATCGCGAGTGAACCCGACAATCGGTACCGGCAATTATTGACGAAACAAATGCTGTATGTTCGGAAAAATGAAGAAGCAATCAAGAAAAAAGCAAAACGATTGTATCAAATTGTGAAGAGCCAGAAACAACCAAAGTTGAATGCCCGCTGCTGCGACTTTCTCTTATTAGAACAAATGGCCATGCAATTCGGCGCCATATCACCTGTCGCTGCCGAAGAAGCGGCGCCTGCCAGTAGTGAAAATGATAGTAACGAAAAATAAAAATGAGCCGTCGAAATCGTGTCGCGGCTCAAATTATTTTACGCTTGAATAAAGTATGTTTAACTGAATAGATTCTAAGCAACAAGCAACTGGAACAGTTCTCACCTTACCAACCACTCCAATATCACTCAGAGACGACACTCCTGTAATACTGAACAAGAAAAGAGCCATGGAGATTGTGATTCATACTCAATAGTATATTCATGAAACGTTCTTTATGTTCTGCCGAAGCCTCCTTTTCATATTCTCGAAATGTAATGACGGCCATCCCTATGCGATGCATATTTTTAAGATAGAGCGCTAATTTCAAAGAATCAGCGTTATGCTTCATTTCAATGGAGATATAGAGCTCGTTAAGTTTAGATAACCGTGCATAATGCTCTCCATATCTGCCATACGCCGCAGTGGCCTTCAATGCACCTTTATTTTGAAAGTGGTGTCGATCATTTTGGAGCGGCTTGATTCTTCATGAAGAAGCTGAACAACCTGTTTAACAATTTCATATTTTTCTACGGGTATACAATGAAGGATGAAATCGCTCGTCTTCTCCGGCTTCAGCCGTCCGTTATCCCCGCAGCATTCCCCGATAAACAGTTCATAAAAGCTATCGTGCGGCAGTCCAAATGCTTGATTGATTGCGTGAAGCTGGGGAAGCATAAGGGATTGCTTGTGGTTGAAAACGTTGCTAATCGTGGCACAATCGATTCCCGCAGCTTCCGCCAACTCCTTTTGCTTCCATCCCTTTTTGACAAGTTCCTCTTGTAAATATTGTCGGAGTATCTTTGGTGCCAAACGATAATCATTTGGTTTGATTTTAATGCAATATATGTCATATTTTAGTGAAATTTGTTGGAACCTCAGCGCCATATCCTCTCGCTTTACCCGCCTAATGTAGCCAGTCCTCCACTATCACGCAACCTCTAATATGCTAATTAATGGACCCCATCAAAAGGATATATTGATTATGGTATGATAGAAGATGCGTAAACCGATTACATGGTGGATGGGCTGCGGATCACGCAGTCGAGTAAAGGAGAGGCATCAGGATGCTGAAGGCAATCAAACAGATATATATGAAGCATTTCAAGAAAAAACTGTTCATCAAGCTGATTGTCGTTTACTCGATTCTTGCCGTCGCTTCTCTGGTTACGCTGTCCGTGTCGGCGTATCATTTCTTTGTCTATAACAACGTCAACAATGCGTTGTTCGATCAGCAGCGGAATGTGGATGCGATCAACCGCTTTCTCGATCAGAAGTATGATACGGCCCAGGCTATCATTCAGCAGGTGTACCAGGATACCATTCTTGTGAAGGAAACGGTCTATTTGCTCAATGAAGGGCTGGAAAATTTCATCCGCTATCGGCTGGACAGCTTCAGTTCAAGCAACGGCTTCTATATTCGGAATATGCACGACTTCTTCTCTACGCAGTTCGTCAAGGATCAGGATCTGCAAAATATCAATCTGATTAGTCTGAAGAAGCAGTTTGCCTACATCTACTATAAAGGCGGCTTCTATCGCGGCTACTACGACTGGAGCGAGAACAGCCAGGCGCAGCAGCTATGGCAGAATAATCGTTATGCCATTCCGACCAAGCGCTACTCGCCGGAGTCGGGGAACTCCAATCCGGCGGCGGAGACAGGACACGACATCGCAACGAAGCCAATCGAAGAAATCATGAATATGCCGCCGTTTGAACCGGATCAGACGGACAAGCCGCTCTCTCTGCTGAGCGTAACCAACCGGATCAGCAACCCGGAGACGCTGGCGACGGCCGGAGATATTACCATCGACTTCAATGCCGACGGCATATCGCGGCAGATCGGCGAGCAAATGCCGGGAGAACAATGGCTCGTGCTTGATTCCAACGGCCAAACGGTCTACCATACGGAAACTTCGCCGCTTCCCGTCACTTCCCAATTTTACAGTGACTTGATGTCTATACCGCGTAACAAATCGGAGCAAGTGGATCTCAACGGACAGAAGTCATATGTCATGGTGTCGGAGACGAATAAATTGGGCCTGGTTGTCGTCAACACGATTCCTGAGAAAGCGATTACCGGTCGGCTGTCGGGAATTCGAAATACGATAGGCATTATTACTTTGCTCTGCATCATAACGGTACTGGCGGCCACCTACTTCTCCGTTCTCCATCTGTCGCGCCGCACGCAGACGGTCATCCAAGGGATGAAGAAGGTTAGAGAGGGCTATCTTAATACGAAGCTTCCGGTCGACCGGGAAGACGAGCTGGGGCTTATCGCGCTCAGCTTCAACCAAATGTGCGAAGATTTGCAGCAGTATATCAATAAAGTCTATAAATCGGAGCTGAAGCAGAAAAATGCGGAGCTGATAGCGCTTCAGTCTCAAATCAAACCTCATTTTCTGTACAACACACTGGAGGTTATCCGGATGCGGGCGATCTCGCAGGGCGCGAACGATGTCGGCGATATGATCTATAACCTGGCATCCATGTTCCGGCACATGGTGAAGGACAAGACCACGATTACATTAAATGAAGAGATCGAAAATTGCCGCCGTTACCTGGAACTGACCCGAATCCGTTACCGGGACAAGCTGCAGTACTCCATCTCTATGGATGAGCGTCTGGGCGGGTATAATATCATGAAGCTCTCGGTGCAGCCAATTATCGAGAACTACCTCGTTCACGGGCTAGGGTTGGACCGGACAGACAACCATATCGCCATCGAAGTCGAGTCCAGTGAAGGGGATTTGGTGATTCGGGTTGCCGACAACGGGAAAGGGATCGAGCTCGAGCGGCTGCAGCAGATTCAAAAGGAACTGAGACAGTCGAGCATTCAGGAGCATGGTTCATTGGGGCTGAAAAATGTCCATGACCGCCTGCGAATATTGTATGGAGACAACTACGGGATTACGCTGGAAAGCGTTCTCGGGGCCGGCACGACGGTCACCATTCGCGTGCCTTTGAATTGACGCAGGGTTACCCGGTACCCAGAAAAAGACCCTAATCCTCGAGAAGCTTGGAGGGAATCTCGCAAGACTAGGGCCATATCGAATTTAAAATAGAAGATGCGCGATGAACGCGATAATCGGCAATGTAAGCAAGGTACGGAGCAGGAAAATGAAAACCAGATCCTTAAAGCTTACGGGCAGCTTAGAGCCTAGCAGCAATCCGCCGACCTCGGACATATAGATGAGTTGGGTGACGGACAATGCCGCAATGACGAAGCGGGTCATGTCGCTCGTAATGTCGGAGGCCAGTACCGTAGGCAGGAACATGTCCGCGAATCCGACAAGAATGGTCTGGGAAGCCGCTTCCGCTTCAGGAATACCGAGCAGCTGCAGCAGCGGAATGAATGGCCAGCCGAGCCATTTGAAGATTGGCGTGAATTTGGCGATTGCCACAGCCAGTGTGCCGATGGCCATAACCACAGGGATAACGCCGATCCACAGGTCGATAATGTTTTTGCAGCCGTCCCGAAGGAAGGCTCCGGCTCCCCCGTGCTGGCGCGCCTTGCCGACGGCCTGGCGCAGCCCCCAACGCCAAGGGCTCCATGCGGCCGGGATGACCTCTTCTTCCGCAGGAGTGGCATCGGGTGAATAGGTGTCCGGCTTGCGCGAGAGCGGCGGAATGCGCGGCATGATGACGGCTGCTGCCATCCCGGCAAAGGTTACTGTCGCATAAAAAGGAAGAAACATATGCCCTAGCCCGACATTGCTCAGCACGATGAAGCTGAACGTAATGGATACAGCCGTAAATGTCGTGCCGATGACGGCGGCTTCGCGTTTCGTGTAATATCCGGATTCATACTGCTTGCTTGTCATCATGACCCCAATAGTGCCGTCTCCAAGCCAGGATGCCATGCAATTGATAGAGGCTCGTCCCGGCAAAGTAAAAATCGGGCGCATAATTCGGGTCATGAGTGTGCCAAAAAACTCAAGCAGGCCAAAGTCGACCAACAGCGGCAGCAGAAGACCCGCGAGCAAGAATACAACGAACAACCCAGGGATAAGACCGGAGAGCAGCATGCCTCACGTACTCTCCGACCATATCCATTCCGGCCCGACCCGGAAAAAGGTAAGTATCGCGAATAGTACCCCTAATGTCCGTGCGGCGAACCAGAAGGGGGAAATGTTGAACAGTGCATTCCATAGCGGCATATGCAGCAGCTTGACCGGCTTCAACCAGCGGGTATAAGCGGTTCCCAGCCAGGCGAGCACGATGAGGATTGTGACCGCCGACGGGAGCCAAGGCTCAAGCCCTTGCGTGATGGCGTTGGTCAGGAATGCAATGGGCACGGTCACTTCTCCGTTCCTCGGAACGGGAATGACGAAGAGAAGCAACCCCAGTAAAGAGGGAAGGGCGAAATGCAGCACTCCTCTTAGATTCAATTGCTGTGTATGCGCAAGTTTTCGTTGCGTCTTGTCGTTCTTGGCTACCATATATGAATAATTCTCCTTGGATTACGGTATAATTATGCAACATTGTTTACTTTATTACAAATAGAGTCGAAATCCAAGAGCAGATTTGGTAACAAATAGTGGGATTGAGTGTGTTGCAGCCCGTCCAAACCTCCTGTATTTCATTATATCCTCCAAATGATTCATTAAAAGGTTATATTTGGAGTTTATCAGTTACAGGCAAAGGTTATATTTGCGATTCATGGACCTATCAAACGGGCCCGCCGAGTTATGGTATGATAAGAGATGCGTTAACCGGTTACATTCTGGGGCAGCTTTCGGAGCAGTCCGGCACTCAGGAGCATGGTTTCTGGGGATTGAAAAATGTGCATGACCGTCTGTGGATATGCTAGGGAGACAAACTACGGGATTACGCTGGAAAGCGTTCTCGGGACCGGCACGACGGTCATCATTCGTGTGCCTTTGAATTGACGCAGGGAAGTGGTTAAGGGGGGATACGATGTACAGCGTATTTTTAGTAGATGACGAACCATTTATTATAGAAGGCTTGCAGACAATTCTGGAATGGAATGATTACGGATTAAGCGTGGCGGGAACGGCGGAAAATGGGAAGGATGCGTGGGAGAAGCTGGAGCGGCAGCCGGTTGATTTGATTATTACCGATATTATGATGCCGCGCATGACCGGCCTTCAGTTAATTGAGAAAGTGAAGGAGGCTCATCCTCAGACCCGGTTCATTATATTGAGCGGATATAACGAGTTCATGTATGTGAAGGAAGGCATTAAGCTGGGCGTGGAGAATTACTTGCTGAAGCCGATCAATATTGAAGAGTTCCGCTCCACGCTGGAGACGACCGTGCAGAAGATCGACCAGTCCCGGGTTCATCAGATGGCGGAGCAGCACAATCGGGATATTTTGCGGGACAATGTGCTGTACCGCTGGCTGCGCGATTTGATCCATCTGGAAGAATTGCAGCAGCGGGCGGAGTTGCTGGATATCCGTTTTATTCATCCCTATTATATGGTTGTCCTGGTCCGGCACGAGCCGCGAATGGATCAGGAGGCGGATTATGATAAGCAGGAAGAGGTCGTCAGTCACGCCAGACGTCTGTTGCAGCAGGCGAACGGCGGATTTTGCGTCCCGGAATGGGACGGAGAGACCGCGATCATTTTCGGCTTGTACCGGAGCGAGGAGAAGGAAGAGCTCATGGAGCGGCTGCGTCAATGGAAGCGGGAGGTAGAGGATACGCTGGGCACCTCCCTGCAGATTACGCTGGGGAGCGTCCAGGAAGGATACGCCCATGCTTCGGCAAGCTACTTGCATGCGAAGCGGGTCCAGCCTTACCATCTTGTCCGTGCGGATGACGAATGGGTCGACGTCGACGAGATCGCCGACTACCGCTCGTCCCGTCCGGCAGACGTGCAGCCCGAGACGGAGCCTTACGTGAAGCTGCTGTACGACCGGGACAAGGAACAGCTTCGGACGCAGCTGGAGGCCGATTTCGAACGGCTCTCATCAACATCAGGGGTTACGCCGCGGGATATTCGCAACTTCACCGTCGAATTGCTCATCGCCTGGAAGCAGGCGTTGAAGGATACCGCTCACTACTTGATGGAGGAGGAGCGGGACTGGTTCGATGATGTGTACCATATTCAGACCCTGGAGGTGCTGAAGGATCATGTGCTCGAGGTCGGCTACCGCATTATGGGCCAACTGGCGGAGCCGGAGCATATGAGTCCGGTCATCAAGCAGGTGCTGCATGATATTCATGCCCGGTATGCGGAGGAACTGTCGTTGAAGACCTTGAGCCAGGTGTATAATATCAACCCGGTCTATTTAGGGCAATTGTTCCAGAAGGAGGTTCAGTCGACCTTCTCCGATTATTTGAACAAGACGCGCATCAAGATGGCGAAGGAAATGCTCGTCAATACGAATCAGCGGATGAGCGATATTGCCTCCAATGTCGGTTATTGGGATAAAAGTTATTTCTATAAACAGTTCCGCAAGTACGTCGGCGTATCCCCCAAAGAATACAGAGAATTCCATGCAAACCGAAATGAAATCGTATGAAATACATTACTGGGAAGGGGTTCCACGGTGTCACATGAAAATGCGGCATCTATGAAAGCCCTTCCTTTATTTTGTACACCAAATCTAAAGTTTGTTGACTATTGGAAGCGCATCAATTGGAGTACGCTAGAGGTACAACATAGCAACGGGGGATGAATCTGATGCAATCCATCAAGAACGTTTTTCGGAGCTTAAACCGCAACTGGATTTTTCTCATCATGGTTCTTCCGGGAGCCTTGTGGTTTTTGTTCTTCTCCTACCTGCCGATGTTCGGGACTGTTATCGCTTTCAAGGATTATCGTTTTAGCAGAGACGGCTTCCTTGCCAGCTTGCAGCAAAGTGAATGGGTAGGCTTTAAAAATTTCGAATATCTTTTCGGTACCAATGACGCATATGTCATTACGCGCAACACGATTTTGTACAACATGGTGTTTATCGTGCTTGGTCTGGTCGGGGCCGTGGCGATGGCTATCATTTTGAGCGAGATTGTGAACAAGCGGCTGGCGAAGATATATCAGACCGGGATGTTCCTTCCTCACTTCTTGTCGTGGGTCATCGTCGGTTATTTCACATTCAGCTTCCTGAGCGTCGACAAAGGGGTGCTGAACCAATTCCTCACTTGGTTAGGAAAGGATCCGGTCTCCTGGTATTCCGACACCACGTATTGGCCTTATATTCTCGTATTCCTCAATCTATGGAAAGGAATCGGGTATTCCAGCGTCGTCTATTTGGCTGCCATTGTCGGGATTGACAAGACCTATTATGAGGCTGCGATGATTGACGGCGCCAACAAGTGGCAGCAGATTCGCCATATTACGATACCTGCGATTACGCCTTTGATGACCATTCTGACATTGCTGGCCATCGGCAGAATCTTTTACGCAGACTTCGGGTTGTTCTATCAGATTCCACGCGACTCCGGTCCGTTATACAGCGTAACGAACGTCATCGATACGTATGTGTACCGTGGGCTGAAGGCAACAGGGGAAATCTCGATGAGTACGGCCGCAGGCTTGTATCAGTCGCTGGTCGGGTTCATTCTCGTGATGACATCGAACTGGATTGTGCGTAAAGTGGACAAGGACAACGCGCTGTTCTAAGGGGGGGACGACATTGAGAAAAAAAACACGAGATTTCCACAATTTATCTAGAGGCACCAACTTGATTTTCAATCTGATTGCCGGTTTGTTTGCTTTCCTGTGCGTCTACCCGTTCTTGTTCGTCATTGTTATTTCATTGACGAATGAGGAGGCGCTTGCACGGAACGGGTATTCCATATTCCCGGAGAAATGGAGCTTTTCCGCTTATGAATATATTTTCAAGGCCGGAGATCAGCTTCTTCGCTCCTATGGAGTAACCATCCTGATTACGGTCGTGGGGACGCTTATCAGTTTGGCCGTGATTTGTCTATACGCTTACGCGATTTCGCGTAAGAACTTCCAATATCGGGGGTTCTTCTCGTTTATCGCCTTCTTTACGATGCTGTTTAATGGCGGATTAGTCCCGACCTATATGGTTCTAACGCAGGTGCTTCATTTGAAGGACACAATCTGGGCGCTTATATTGCCGCTTATCATGAATGCCTTCTACGTCCTTATTATGAGAACGTTCTATAATACAACGGTGCCGGATGCGATCATCGAATCGGCCAAGATTGACGGAGCCGGGGAATTGCGGGCATTTATTACGATTGTGCTGCCCATCTCCTTGCCGGGGATTGCCACGATTGGATTGTTCGCCACGCTTGGTTTCTGGAATGACTGGTTCAATGCGTTGCTGTATATCGACAACCCTGCGCTCGTTCCGCTGCAATCGATGCTGATGCGGATCGAGAACAGTATGCAATTCTTGCTCAACAATGCGCAGCTCAATGCATCGGGCCAGACGCTTGAATTGATGCGGACATTGCCGCAAGAATCGACACGGATGGCGCTCGTCGTCCTGGCCACGCTGCCAATCGCATGTGCATATCCGTTCTTCCAGCGCTACTTCGTTCAAGGCTTGACCATTGGAGCTGTTAAAGAATAAGCAGTTCAACCTTCGATTATTCCCGGGCGGCGGCCTACATAAGCAGGCCGCCGCTCCGGAAATAATATACACCACAACTTGGTCACAAAAAGGGGAGGAAAAACATGGATAAGGCAAAAAAATTGTTGCTCATGACCTTCTGTCTTGTCCTGGTCGCTTCGCTGGCACTGGCTGGCTGCGGCAGCAAGAAGGAAGAAGAGGGCGGAACAGAAGCAGGCACGAGCGAGAAGCCGGTTGAGCTGATCTGGTATTCCATCGGAGCACCGCAAAAAGATTTGGACAAGGTCATGGAAAAGGTGAGCGAGTACACCAAAGAAAAAATCGGTGTTACCGTAAAAATGAAGCTGTTCGACTGGGGCGATTACAATCAAAAGATGGGCGTTATCGCCGCTTCTGGTGAACCGTTTGATATCGCATTTACTTCTTCGTGGGCTTTTGAATACGTTGCCAATGCGAAGAAAGGCGCATTCTACCCGCTTGATGACTTGATGGATCAGTATGGCCAAGACATTAAAAAGCTGGTTCACCCTTCGTTCCTGGAAGGCGCCAAAATCGACGGCAAAACGTATGCGATTCCAGTTAACAAGGAATTGCCTGCACAGAAAGTATTCCGCTTCAACAAAGGGCTTGTTGACAAGTACAATCTGGACATCAACAGCGTGAAGACGCTGGAAGATCTGGAGCCGCTGCTTGCGAAGGTCAAAGAGGGCGAGCCAGGACTGTACCCGCTGTCCGCAGATAAGCAGTTCAAGTTCGCCGTTCCTTACGACCTGGTGAACGAGAACCTGCCGTTGGGCGTCGCGCTGACAGATACGAACGAACTCAAAATCGTCAACATTCTCGAACAGCCAGACATGATGAAAGGCTTCGAGACGATGCATGACTTCTACAAAAAAGGCTACCTGAAGAAGGATGCCGCAACCGCTTCCGGCGGGGATGAAATGAAAACCGGAAAATGGCTTGTAGACATGCCGGATACGCAGCCGTTCGCCGATAACCTGTGGTCTCAATCTTTGGGCTATCCGGTTGAATCGGTTCCTTATACCGAGCCTTACGTCTATAACTGGTCCGTAATGGGCTCCATGCACGCGATCTCCGCGAACAGCCCGCATCCGGAGAAAGCGATGCAATTCCTGAACCTGCTGAACTCTGATCGTTACCTGCGCAACCTGGTGAACAACGGTATCGAAGACGTTCATTACAAACGCATTGATGACGAAACGGTTGAGTATTTGCCAGCAAAAACGGAATCGTATGACATGGCAACCTTTACACTGGGCAACTTCTTCATCTTGGATAAGCTTCCTGCCGACCCGAAAGATAAATGGGAGCAGTTCGCCCAATTCAACGACAATGCGAAAAATGCGCCGCTGCTTGGCTTCCACTTCAATGCAGACAGCGTAAAAACGGAAATGACCGCGCTGACGAACGTCAAAGAGGAGTTCTATGCGTCCCTGTTCACCGGCTCGGTTGATCCGAAAGTGTACGTGCCGAAAGCAATCGAGAAGTTCAAAGCGGCTGGATTGGATAAAGTTCAAGCCGAGATGCAAAAACAATTGGATGAGTGGAAAGCATCCAGAAAATAAATAACGGCATCGTTCCATTCGCTGGATGAAGGCAGCCTGCTGCCGGCCCGCAATGAATCGCCGCAACTGTGCAGTCAGGTGGAGCGTAGGCTTCACCTGACTGTCTGCTATTCGCTGCAGAACTACTGTGGAATAGGTACGTTTATTGGTTGAATTTTGCACAATCCTTATATACAATATGATGGACATATCTAATGTAATAAATAAGGTAATGGCCGGACTAAAACGGCTTACAACAACGACTTTGATCGATGGATGGAGAAGGAGAGAGCTGACATGGAACGCCTACCCCAAGCCGTGCTTCGCGTGATGGAAGAAGCCAAGACCCGTTTAGCGGACAACCCGAAATTGCAGCAGCTGTTCTTGAACTGTTTCCCGAATACGCTGCAGACGACCACCAAATTGCATGAAGACGGCACGTCGTATGTCTTCACTGGAGACATTCCCGCCATGTGGTTGCGCGACTCCAGCGCCCAGGTGCGCCAGTATATGCCGCTGGCCAAAGAGGATGCCGATATTCGCCGCATCATCGCCGGGCTGGTGCGCAAGCAGTTGAAATATATTCAAATCGACCCGTACGCCAATGCATTCAATGAAGAAGAAATTCCGCTCGATCAGATTCATCACCGGGATCAGACGGAATTGAACGGCTGGGTCTGGGAACGGAAATACGAGATCGATTCGCTGTGCTACCCTATCCAATTGAGCTATTTGTACTGGAAGGAGACGGGCGATACGTCGCTCTTCGATGGCGAGTACAAGACAGTAGCGCATATCATTATGAACCTGTGGACGACGGAGCAGCGCCATTTCGAGCAATCGCCTTACCGCTTCTCGCGCATGGACTGCCGGAAGACGGACACGCTCAAGAACAACGGTCGAGGCATGCCGGTCAACTACACGGGCATGACATGGTCGGGCTTCCGCCCAAGCGACGATGCGTGCACCTTCGGTTACCTGATTCCTTCGAATATGTTCGCGGTTGTCGTGCTTCGTTATTTGGAGGAGATCGCGACGGCAGTCTACGAGGATGCGCCATTCGCCGCCAAGGCCCGGGCACTGTGTGAAGAGATTGAAGACGGCATTCGCAATTATGGCATCTTTCATCACCCGAAATACGGAAAAATCTATGCCTATGAAACCGATGGCTTTGGCAACTACAATCTGATGGATGACGCGAACGTGCCGAGCTTGCTGGCCATTCCTTATCTCGGCTATACGACGGAGGACGATCCGATCTATCAGAATACGCGCCGCTTCATCCTGAGCGAGGACAATCCTTACTACTATTCCGGCAAGGCCGCTCAGGGCATCGGCAGTCCGCATACCCCTGACCAATACATCTGGCATATCGCCTTGTCGATGCAGGGGCTGACCGCCGGATCGCAGGAAGAGATCGACGGCCTGATTCGGCTGCTGACGGCGACGGATGGCGATACCGGTTATATGCATGAAGGATTTCATGTCGACGATCCGGCCCAGTTCACTCGTGAATGGTTCGCCTGGTCGAACAGCTTGTTCTCTGAGCTTATCTACCGCGAATATTGGTTGAAAGCCTAATCCGACAAGAAGAGAGGGACAGAACATGACGAAAAAAACGGCCCACATCATCTCTCATACGCACTGGGATCGCGAGTGGTATATGCCTTACGAGTATCACCATGCGCTGCTGATCGAATTGATGGACACGCTGCTGGATACGCTCGATAACGACCCGGGCTTCAAGAGCTTCCATCTCGACGGACAGACGATCATGCTGGAAGATTACCTCCAGGTCCGTCCGGAGATGAAGGACAAGCTGGAGAAATATATCCGCGAAGGACGCATTCATATCGGTCCTTGGTACATTCTGCAGGATGAGTTCCTGACGAGCAGCGAGGCGAACGTGCGCAATCTGCAAATCGGACATCGCGATGCCGGCCACTACGGCGGCACCATCTCCAAAATCGGGTATTTCCCCGATTCGTTCGGCAATATGGGCCAGGCGCCGCAGATGCTCAAGCAGGCCAATATCGATGTGGCGGTGTTCGGACGCGGCGTGAAGCCGACCGGCTTCAACAACCAGGTATCCGAAGATGCCGCATACGAGTCTCCATTCTCGGAAATGATCTGGGAATCGCCGGACGGCTCGCGCGTCATCGGCATTCTGTTCGCGAACTGGTACTGCAACGGCATGGAAGTGCCGGTTGACGAGAAGCAAGCGATCGCCTATTGGGAGAAGAATATCGCCAATGCGGAGAAATTCGCTTCCACGCCGCATCTGTTGTTCATGAACGGCTGCGACCATCAGCCGATTCAGACCGATCTGTCCAAAGCGATCGAGGTGGCGAAAAAGCTGTTCCCGGATGTGGACTTCGTTCACTCCAACTTCAACTACTATGTGGATGTGCTGAGACAGGAATTGCCCGAGAATCTGCAGACGGTAAAAGGCGAGCTGCGCAGCCAGCGCACCGACGGCTGGTATACGCTGGTCAATACCGCGTCTTCCCGCGTCTATCTCAAGCAGATGAACGCCGAGAACCAGACGCTCCTGGAGAAGGTGGCTGAGCCGCTGGCGGCATTCGCTGACCAGGCAGGCAAGCCATATCCGCATCATCTGTTCGTCTATGCGTGGAAGACATTGATGCAGAACCATCCGCATGACAGCATCTGCGGATGCAGCGTCGATGAAGTGCACCGCGAGATGGTCACGCGCTTCGAGAAGTCGAAGCATATGACCGAGATGATCATTAACGAGACGGTAGACAGCCTCGTGAAGCAGATCGATACTTCGGCATACGGCGCCAAGGAAGCCGTGCCGTTCGTCGTCTTCAACACGGCGGGCTATGAGCGCAGCGGCGTCATCGAAGTGACGCTGGAGCTGAAGCGCCGCTACTTCCGCGAAGGGCATCCGACGAAGCTGGCGCGCGAGCTGAAGCAGGAGCCGATCGCGCCGGGCACCGTCATCGATGCGAACGGCAATGCGGTCGTCTGCGAATGGGAAGACGCCGGCGTCCGGTTCGGCTACGATCTGCCGAAGGATAAGTTCCGCCAGCCTTACGTGGCGCGCTGCGTGAAGGTTCGCCTGCAGGCAAGCGGCATGCCGGCCTTCGCGTACCAGACCTTCGCCTGGGTGGCAGGCGGAGCAGCGCCGCAAGCGTCCAGCTTGTTGAACGGGCACAATACGTTGGAGAACGAGCATCTGAAGGCGGTCGTCGAAGCGGACGGTTCCTTGACGCTGACTGACAAGGCGACGGGCCATACGTTCAGCGGGCTGAATGTGTACGAAGACAGCGGAGACATCGGCAACGAGTACATGTTCCGCAAGCCGGACGGCGAGGTGCCGCTCACGACGGCAGGTCTGGCGGCCGATATCCGCGTCGTCGAAGACGCGCCATACCGAGCCGTCATCGAAGCGGTTCACCATTGGGAGATTCCGGCTTCCGCCGACGAGAAGCTGCAGGAAGAGATGAATGAGCTGGTAGATTTCCCAAGACGTACGGCGCAGCGCTCCACAGACATGGTGCCGTTCCGGCTCGTGACCCGTTACACGCTTGATCGCGGCGCGAAGCGCGTCGAAGTGCAGGTGACCATTCATAACGAAGCGAAGGATCACCGTCTGCGCGCGCTGTTCCCGACCGCTCTTCAGGCCGAGACGCATCAGGCGGAATCCATCTTCGAGGTGGCCCGCCGCAATACACAGTCGGCTCCGGAATGGGAGAATCCGAGCAACGATCAGCATCAGCATACGTTCGTCAGCGTAAGCGACGGCCAGCTCGGCTTGACCATCGCCAACAAAGGGCTGTTCGAATATGAAGTGCTGCGCGACGGCCGCAACACGATGGCGGTCACCTTGCTCCGCTCCTCCGGCGAGCTCGGCGACTGGGGCGTCTTCCCGACGCCGGAAGCGCAATGCCTCGGCACGTACACCGCCGAATATGCGATTATTCCGCATGCGGGCGATGTCGTGACCTCCGGCGCGTACAAGGAAGCGCACGCGTTCCAGGTGCCGTGGATTGTCCGCCAGGCCGAGGTGCATGACGGCAAGCTGCCAGCCAACCATGCGTTCCTGGCATGGGAAGGCGAAGGCATCGCGTTCTCCTCGATCAAGATGGCGGAGCAGACCGGCGACATGGTTGGCCGCTGGGTCAATTTCGCGCAGGAAGCGAACACGTTGAACGTCACGCTTCCGCAGGCAGGCGGCGGCTTCTACCGCAGCAGCATCATGGAAGTGAAGGGCGAAGACCTCGCTTCCGGCGACAAGCGCAGCGTCGGCGTTGAGCTCGGCGCAGCGGAAATCTTCACGCTCGGCATGAAGAAATAAATGAGCAAGCCCTCCCGAAGCATGGCTTTGGGAGGGCTTGCTTACGTCATATGGCGGCGGTGAAGGAGAAGGAGGCCGAACTGAATCCTGCACAGCTGCAGCTTTTTACCCCTAACGAGGCAATCATGAGTGAAAATCCTGCAAATCTACATCTTTTCACCGAAATTGTCTCCTACTCAAGCAAAACGGCGGAAATTGCTGCACATTTGCAGGAATTCCTTTTTCTTCATCCATCACCTTTGGAAAAACTGTAATTTTGCAGCATTGGCGAGAGAAGCCGCTATCCTCCGATGACGGTCAATTCCTTCGGATAGGACGTGAGCACGCGCACGCCATCCTCGGTGACGATAACGTCATCCTCGATGCGCACGCCCGCCACGTTCGGCACATAGACGCCCGGCTCGATCGTGAAGACCATGCCCGGCTTCAGCACATCCTCATTCCGGCCATGCACGGATGGATACTCGTGCACGTCCAGGCCGAGCCCATGCCCGAGCCGGTGAGTGAAGTAAGGGCCGTAGCCACGGTCTTCAATGACTTGCCGCGCCGTGCGATCGAGCGACCCGAAGGTGACGCCGGGCTTGACGGCGGCAATGGCCGCTTCATTCGCCGCCAACACGGTATCGTAGATGCGGCGGCTCTCTTCGTTCACTTCGCCGACGGCGAAGGTGCGGGTAATGTCAGAAGCGTATCCGTTCACGTAGACGCCCAGATCGAACAGAAGCAGCTCGCCTTCGCGAATGACGCGATTGCCCGGAACGCCATGCGGCAGCGCGGCCCTCTCGCCGGTCAGCACCATCGTATCGAACGAAGGCCGTTCCGCGCCCTTTTTCTTCATCAAATATTCCAGCTCCGCCACGACGTCCAGCTCGGTCATGCCCGGACGCACGCGGCTTGCGCCTTCCAGCAGCACCGCTTCGATCACCCGGATCGCCTCCAGCAGCCGCTCCACTTCTTCCGGGGACTTGAGGACGCGCAGCTCCTGCAGAATCGGCCCAGCATCGGCATAGCGCTTGGCGTCCAGCGCTGCGGCCAGCGCCTCGAACCGGGCGACGGAGATATGATTCTTCTCGAAGGCCAACTGGTTCAGCCCGGCGGGCAGGCAGGGCTTCAACACATCGTAAGGATTGTCCGTGTCTTCATGAGTTACGATGTTCTTGACGGAGGAGGCGGACGCCGCCTTGTCCGCATCCAGGGCAGGCACGATGAGCGTCGGCTCGGCATCCCGGGGGAGGACGAGGCCGAGGAAGCGCTCATGCGGATCGCAGGCGAAGCCGGTCAAGTAGTAGACATGCTTCGGGTCGGTAATGAGGACGGCGTCATGGCCTTCCTGCTCCATGGCCGTACGTAATCTAATCCACAACTCGTTCATTGCTTTTCATCCTTTCCGTAGTGCAGCAATTCGACATTCTCCCTTGAACATATCATAAGTAGGGCTTCCTGCGCGAGCACATTTGTCCCGTCCGTGTCCGGGGGACGCATATGGCGGGAAAAAGAGGGCGGCAAGGGCAGCCCGAGCGCATCCGGACTGCCATTGCCGAGCGTGCTGTTCCTGGGGGCTGCATGGATTCCTTCTGTCCACGGGCGAACCAGCTCGCCCGCCTTGTCGGCATACAGGGTGTCTGCGGACGGATGGCCATTCGTGAATGGCAGGGCGACATAGACGTTTTCCGGAAGCCAGACGCTGTCTTTGTGCAGACGGAGAGCGACATCGACCCGGTTCAACGTGGCATACACCTTGAGGAAGAGGCTGTAATTGTACACGGTGCGCAACCGCCCTTCATCCGAACGGGCGTATTCCAGTTTTTGCATGTAGTCGTTATGACCTGAATCTGGTAAAATAGATAGCCGTGTGATCGAACGGAAGTTTGTCCAATCGGTGACGCAAATCATGGGGTTTCCCGCTGTTCACATAAGATTCACATACAGCGCTTTCAAGCGCGGGAATGTTTGTGTTTTGTCACAGCTTTCCAAATCCGGATATGGGACAATATGGTTGAGCAAGGGAATTCATCATCATATGGAGGGGACGGACAATGTTGTTAGCGGCAGATCGACCGGCACAGTGGAATGAAGAGACCGTTGAACGGCTGGAGACGCGGATGGCGGCATATCAATTGCTGGCCGACTTCCTGGGTCACATGCCAACGCTCGATGTCTTGATGTCATGGCGCAATCATGAAGGGATGAAGCGGTTATGCCGCCATTCCGAGGCTGCCCGCGACCTGTACGCGTTGTTGGATAATTTGTCGGTAAGCGAATTGTACGCCGTATTCTCTTCCTTGCGCGATGAATATTACCGCTTATTCGGAAGCTCGGGACAGCTTCCTGTCACGCCTTGCGAGACGATGTACCGGGCCAACGAACAGAAGCTGCCGAAGAGCTACGCTCAGATTGTGCGGCAGCATTACGCCGAATTCAGCCTCTACTTCAAGAAGATGAACGGCGAGCCGGATGATCATATCGCTATCGAGCTGGAATTCATGGCCGTCCTGATTGGCAAAATGCTCGGCAATGTCATGACCGTAGAGCGTTACCACCGTTACATGGACGGACAGCGGCGCTTCGTGCTCGACCATTTGACGCGCTGGGCTCCGCGCTTCGGCGAAGACTTGGCGCGGCATGCGGATCATCCGCTCTACCGCGCGATCGGGCGGCTGCTGGTGGAATTCATGGCCGGCGAGGCGGAGCGGGCCGGGCAGGCGGCGTAAGCGGCGGCGCGCAGGGTGTACCGCCACAGATAACAGAACATTGGTCAAGGAATCGATTGGATACAAGACCTTTCTGCGGAAGGGTCTTTTTTTATATGATTTTCGGGGCTGCCATCCCCGTATTCAAGGAAGCGCTTGTCGAATATAATAGGAAAAAGAAGAAATGGCGGCTATGCCGTACCTTGCGTTTCAAAAATACACGGAAAGTGAAGCGCCGTTATGGCGTGAATGGGGGCCTCGTCATGAGAAGAGCGCTACAAGTCGGCTTATTTCTTATCTTGTTACTCGCTTTCGGTTATTACGTAAATGGCACGATTGGCCATAGTATCACGACGGCGCTGAGCATTATGACGACGCTCGCGGTCGTGACGCTGGCGATCATTATTTTTATGGAGAACCGGAATCCTTCCAGCACGGTCGCCTGGATATTGGTGCTGGCGATGGTGCCTGTCGTCGGCTTCATCTTTTATCTCGTGTTCGGCCAAAATTACCGCAAGCGCCGCCGGTATACCCGGAAGGCGCAGGAGGACAAGCATACCTATACCTTCGTAGAGAATGAGCCGAAGCAGCTCCGGGAGCATGCGCTCGCGGCCATGACGCCGGATCAGCGCCACTTGCTCCGCCTGACCAGCCGCATCAGCAAGAGCCCGATTACGTTGGCGTCGGATACGCGCATCCTGAACAATGGCGAAGAAACGTTCGGCGCCTTGCTTGCGGAGCTGAATCAGGCCAAGCATCATATTCATATGGAATATTACATTTACCGCGATGACGACATCGGAAGCCGCATTGCCCAGATTTTGATGGATAAGGCCCGGGCCGGGGTCGAGGTCAGGTTCATGATCGATGCGGTCGGCAGCATGCATCTCTCCAAAGCCTTCCTGCAGGAGCTTCGGTATGCGGGGGTGAAGGTGGCTGTGTTCGGCAATGTGAAATTCCCGATCTTCTCCAATCGGGTCAACTACCGGAACCACCGCAAAATCGTCGTCGTTGACGGCAATGTCGCGTTTATCGGCGGCCTCAATGTCGGGGATGAATATTTGAGCCGCAGCAAGACATACGGCTTCTGGCGGGATACCCACATGATCGTGCGCGGGGAGGCGGTGCAGACGCTGCAGATCATTTTCCTGCAGGACTGGGCCCATACGAGCGGAGAGACGCTCTATGGAGCGGAATATCTTCAGCCTGAACCGGTGGAGGCGACCGCGGGCGCGGTGCAGATGATCGCGAGCGGTCCGCACCAGGAATTCAAGACGATGAAAAATCTGTTCTTCGCCATGCTGACCTCGGCCCGACGCTCGATCTGGATAGCGACGCCGTATTTCATTCCCGATGAGGATATTTTTACCGCGCTGCGGGTAGCGGCCTTGAGCGGCATCGAGGTGAAGCTGCTGTTCCCGGGCAAGCCGGATAAATGGCTCCCGTTCCTGGCTTCCCATTCCTATTTCCTGGGTCTGCTGGAGGCCGGCGTGCAAATCTATGAATATGAAAAAGGGTTTCTCCATTCGAAGCTCATCATCGTGGACGGCGAAGTGGCGACGATCGGCACCGCGAACATGGATATGCGCAGCTTCCACCTTAACTTCGAGGTGAATGCGCTGCTGATCCGGACGGAGAGCGTGAAGCAGTTAATCCGGGAGTTCCAGCAGGATTTGGAGTCGGCCGTGCAAATATCGGATGAACAATTTGCCAACAAAAAAGTCATTACCCGCTTCCTTGAGTCGGCGGCCCGCTTGTTCTCGCCGCTGCTGTAGGGGAGACGGGAGCCAGGCGGGGCCCCAGGCTGGCTGCCCCCGCCACTGTCCCCCTGCTGTTCCCCAGGAGCAGAAGGGCCTGGAACAAGAGCGCAGGCGGCGGTGGAGGCCCGGCTCCCCGGCCGCATCCGGCTGTCGGCAGCAGGCCGTCCGGCGATTGACTAGCGGGGCAGAATATGGCATCATGTAGCTAGTTATATTTGAGAACGATTTTCATTATTATAGATGTGAATATTCATTAATGATTATGCCTGATTGTCATGCCGAACGGCAGACGCATGCGTTACGAGAACGGGGGAGAGGAAGAGCATGTCCATGATTCAGACGAAGTCGTTGACACTGGCCTATGGCGACGTGCCGATTATCGATAATCTCACACTGAGCATTCCCGAGGGGCAGATCACGGTCTTGATCGGCAGCAACGGGTGCGGTAAGTCGACCCTGCTCCGCTCGTTGGCCCGGCTGCTCAAGCCGGAGCAAGGCTCCGTCCTGCTGGATGGCAAAGATATCCACCAGTCCAGCACGAAGGCCGTCGCCCGCAAGCTGGCGATGCTCCCGCAGGGGCCGACGGCGCCGGAAGGCTTGACCGTGCTGCAATTGGTGAAGCAGGGGCGCTACCCGCACCAATCGTGGCTGAAGCAGTGGTCGGAAGAGGATGAGCGGCTGGTCCGCCATGCCATGCAGGTGACGGGCGTGGAGAGCCTCGCCGATCGGCCGGTCGATTCCTTGTCGGGCGGACAGCGCCAGCGCGCCTGGATCGCGATGACGCTTGCCCAGAATACGGACGTGATTCTGCTGGACGAACCGACCACCTATCTCGATATGAGCCACCAGATCGAGATCCTCGATTTGCTGTATGAGCTGAATCAGAATGAAGGACGCACTATCGTCATGGTTCTCCATGACTTGAATCTGGCCTGCCGGTATGCCCATCATATTATCGCCGTCCGCGACAAGGGCGTATATGCCCAAGGGGCCCCGGAGGATGTGCTTACGCCGCAGATGGTCAGAGACGTGTTCTGCATGGATTGCATCATCTGTGACGATCCTCTGTTCGGCACGCCGATGTGCGTTCCGCACGGCAAAGGGCGGATGTGCGGCGAACGGTGCGAGCGGAAGGACGAATGCCGGGCGAATAATGTGCTCGCCACGCATGCCGGATAGTGGTCGAGGCGCGATCTCGGCCGGGATGAGCATGACGGGAATGACAGGATAGATGCGATACAGGTCATCGGCAGGAATGCCGTTGGCCTTTTTGGTCTTGGCTTGGAAAAGCCGAACGGGCGGCCGTCTGACGCGGCAGGGATGCGGCGCCGAACGGCATGGAACCATTACCTGCCGCGGGCGGGAACATGGTATGATAAGTTCATCTGCCCATAGAATTGGAGAGGATTCGGATGTGGACGATTCGGAACGTATGGATTGTGCTCTGTGGCGAGTTCGTGGCCGGCCTCGGCTTATGGACTTCCATTATTGCCAATCTTGAATTTATGCAGCATCAGGTGTGCCGGATCCGGGGAGTCCTTCGATGTAATTGACGGGCTCCGGGCGGCACGGCAAGGCCGCCCAAGAACCCGGCCGGGAAAGAGGAATCGGACTGCTTTTGTTCGTGCAAAGCGGTCTTTTTTGTGCCAAAATCCTGTATAGATGGACATATTGCCTGAAAGAGGCCTTGCCTTCCGGCCGCCGGATTGGTAGGATGATGCTGAAAGTGCTTTCATTTCATCATTCGCCGTACAGGATGCGCTCCCTGCAGCGTATCCTGTCGTATGACGTGCGGAGCCGGATTCGATCATGGATACGCGTAGAAGGAGGAATCGCGATGAAATATCGCAGCGTGTTTGACATCATTGGTCCGATTATGGTCGGACCGTCCAGTTCACATACGGCGGGCGCAGCCAAGATTGGCCGCCTGGCCCGCAGCATATTCGGGAGACAGCCGACAAAGGTTCATATTTTCCTGTACGGCTCCTTCGCGGAGACTTATAAAGGCCATGCGACGGATGTCGCGCTTGTGGCCGGCCTGCTCGATTTTGATACGAATGACGCCCGGCTCCCCCAATCGCTGCAGTTGGCGGAGGAAGCGGGGATGACGGTCGAGATTACGGCCGAGGATGCGGTGCCGGAGCATCCGAACACGGCCCGTATCCGCCTGTCGGATGAGCAGGAGGATATGGAAGTGACCGGCATCTCCATCGGCGGAGGGAAGGTGGAGATTGTCGAGCTGAACGGCTTCAAGCTGAAGCTGTCCGGCCAGTGTCCGGCCATCCTGATATTGAATCATGACCGCTATGGCGTAATTGCGGGGGTGACGCGGATTTTGAGCGAGGCCCGGGTCAATATCGGCCACATGGAGGTTAGCCGCAAGGAGAAGGGCAAAATGGCGCTGATGGTGATTGAGACCGACGAAATGATCGATGAAGCGATGTTCGGGCAGATTCGCGGACTTCCCGGCGTGAACCGCGTTCTCCGCATGGAAGATTGATGCGCTGTCCAATCTAAGGGAGAGGTGATGAAGCATGTTCCGCAATGTGGCTGAGCTGGTCGCGCTCGCAGAGGAACGATCGTGCAAATTGGCGCACGTGATGATAGAGCAAGAGATGGAAGTGAAGCGGATGACGCGCGAGGCGGTGATCGCCCAAATGGAGCGCAACCTCGATGTGATGGAGCAGGCGGTCGAGCGAGGGCTGTCCGGCGTGAAGTCCCACTCGGGCCTGACGGGCGGAGACGCCGTGAAGGTCCAGCAATATATCGCCTCCGGCAAAGCATTAAGCGGCGGGACGCTGCTCGATGCGGTCAGCAAGGCGATGGCAACGAATGAAGTCAATGCGGCCATGGGGCTTATCTGTGCGACGCCGACGGCCGGCGCCGCGGGGGTGGTGCCGGGGACGCTGTTCGCGCTCAAGGAGAAGCTGAACCCGACACGGGAGCAGATGGTGGAATTTCTGTTCACGGCCGGCGCGTTCGGCCTTGTCGTGGCGAACAATGCATCCATCAGCGGAGCGGCGGGCGGCTGCCAGGCCGAGGTCGGATCGGCGGCGGGCATGGCGGCCGCGGCGATTGCCGAGCTGGCCGGGGGCACGCCGCGGCAGGCGGCGAACGCGATGGCGATCGCGCTGAAAAATATGCTCGGCCTGGTCTGCGATCCGGTCGCCGGGTTGGTCGAGGTGCCGTGCGTGAAGCGCAACGCCTTGGGGGCGTCCAATGCGATGGTGGCGGCCGATTTGGCGCTCGCCGGAGTGGAGAGCGTCATTCCGTGCGATGAGGTCATTGAAGCGATGTTCCGCATCGGAGAGAGCATGCCGATGGCGATGAAGGAGACGGCGCTTGGCGGTCTGGCGGCGACGCCGACGGGCATACGCCTGAAGAAGGAGATTTTCGGCGAACATTCGGGCTCCGGCGCGGCTGATTCCCCTCGGGTGGAGTGATGGCGAATGCCGGGCCGCGAGCTGGACGGCTTCGCGGGCAGGGCTTGGCCGAATCGCGATGATTAGACTGCGAGGTCTTCGAACCGGAAGGAACGCCTTCCTGCTTCGGAGGCCTTTTTTCAAATAGATGAAGTATACGATAGCGTCCATATTTGCTATGCTAATGATGCTGAAAAATCGCCTGGCTGCAGCGGATGGAGAAACGGCAGCGGGCGGGTTATTGTCCCATGCATTCGTTGCATTCATGATAGAGAAGAGGATGAAGGAGGTTCATTTTCAGATGGAGGATCGGCAGCCGGCTCCTGGAGGAGCAACCGAGAAGCGCAAGACGGAGCATATTCGCATTTGTTTGGAAGAAGCGGTGAACGGCGTCGGGATCACGACAGGGCTCGAACGTTACCGCTTCCTTCACCAGGCGCTGTCCGAGCTGGATTTCCGGGAGATCGATCTGGCGACGGAATGGCTGGGCAAGCCAGTTCGGACGCCTTTCCTTATCAGCTCGATGACCGGGGGCAGCAGTCTGGCCGCCCCGATCAACCGCCGGCTGGCCGCGGTGGCGGAGGCGCGGGGCTGGGCGATGGGCGTAGGCTCCGTGCGGGCGGCGGTGGAGAATCCGGGGCTGTCGGGCACATTCCGGATTCGGGATATCGCGCCGACCGTGCCGATCTATTCCAATATCGGCGCCGTCCAGTTGAATATGGGGATGGGAATCGAGGAATGCCGCCGCGCCGTGGAGCTGGTGGAAGCGGATGGCTTAATCCTCCACCTGAACGCGCTGCAGGAAGTGTTCCAGCCGGAAGGTGACGTCAACTTCGCGGGCTTGCTGCGGCGGATTGAGGAATTATGCCGCGAACTGGACGTTCCCGTCGGCATCAAGGAGGTCGGCTGGGGAATCGCCGGCGATACCGCGCGGCAGCTCGCCGATGCCGGCGCGGCCTTCATCGACGCAGCCGGGGCGGGCGGCACGTCGTGGAGCCAGGTCGAGAAGCTCCGCTCCGCCGACCCGATTCGCCGCCGCGCGGCCGAAGCCTTCGCTGGCTGGGGCATTCCGACAGCGGAGAGCGTCCGGCTTATCCGGGCGGAGCTGCCGCACCAGCCGCTGGTCGCAAGCGGCGGATTGCGCAGCGGCGTCGATGCGGCGAAGGCGCTGGCGCTTGGCGCGGATCTGGCCGGATTCGGACGCTCCCTGCTGGCCGCCGCCGCCGATTCGGAGGAGGCGGTGGACGAGGTGCTGGCGCAGGTCGAACTGGAGCTCCGCATCGCCATGTTCGGCATCGGAGCGGGCAGCATTCGGGAGCTGCGCGCCACGAATCGGCTGATGCCAAATTAGGCAAGCTTTGCTATAATGGACACATCCAACGGCCACAGACCCCGAGCCTGTGGCTTCCTTTATGCTCCCGGCTCACCGGGCCCCGGAGCGGTGTCCAACCTGCGCCTATGAAGCAATGAAGGACACCTCTCAGCTTGTTCCGCTCGCCTTGACAGAACTGTGAGTCACATTCATTTATGGGAAATAAAAACTGTACCCTTACCTTGGAATGTCCTTTATATTATTATCGGAATCACAATCAAACGTTCGGATTTTACGCATATCGCTCTCCTTAGTCTGCCGAACGGGCGAATGTCGATACATATTAAACCAGGAAAGAAGGGTTGAAGCATGAAGGAATCGATGTTCAACTTTAGCACCAAAACGGTTGTTGCCATCGGGATCGGAGCGGCATTATACGGCCTGCTTAGCACGATTACGATTCCGCTGGTGCCGCAGACGGGTCTCCGCCCGGCTATTGCGATTCTGACCATTTTCGGGGCGATGTTCGGTCCGATCGTCGGTCTGTTGAGCGGGGCCATCGGTCATATCATTACCGATTTGACTTGGGGCGGCGGCACGATCTGGTGGACATGGGTGCTTGGATCCGCGATTTCCGGATTCGGAATGGGGCTCGTCTACATAAACAAATCTTTCGATGTCAACGAAGGACGCTCGACGAAGGGCGCCATCTGGACGCTCGCGATCACCGGTTCGCTGGCGCTGGCTGTCGGCTTCGGACTGTCCAGCATCCTGGACGTGTATTTGCTGGGAGAGGCGCCGGACAAAATGTGGCTCCAGTTCGTTGCTTCGACCTTGGCCAACATCGCTGTTCACTTGGTGCTGGGCCTCTCGGCCGTGCTTGGTCTGATCCGTTTGAACCGCCGCAATTCAAATTTGCGGGTACTTAAATAAGCTGCTGGAAACGAATGGAGTTCCACCGCATAGGAGGGGCGCGTGCCGGGATCGGAAGTCCCCCATGGAGCCCTCTCCTCGTGGAACATGGATTGGCATGCAGCATGTGACAGGAGTTATCGAAATCATGAAGGAACCGCTTATCTCGTTTCGGGATTTCAGCTTTCAATATCGCAGCTTGTCCGAACCGACTTTGAAAAATATCACCCTGGACATCTATCCGGGGGAGAAAATATTGATTGCCGGACCGAGCGGTTCCGGCAAGTCCACGCTGGCCCATTGCATCAATGGGCTGATTCCGTTTACGTACGGCGGTACGATTAGCGGCGAATACAGCCTGCAAGGGCGGCGTCCGTCCGATCTGAGCATCTTCGAGATCAGCCGGAGCGTCGGTACGATTCTCCAGGATCAGGACGGCCAGTTCATCGGACTGTCAGTGGGCGAGGATGTCGCCTTCGCGTTCGAAAATGATTGCATGCCGGTGGCGGAGATGAAGCCGAAGGTGGCCCGCGCTCTGGAGATCGTCGACATGCTGCCTCATATCGGACACAGCCCGCATGAGCTGTCCGGCGGGCAGAAGCAGCGGGTATCGCTCGCAGGCGTGCTGTCGATGGAGGCCGATGTCCTGCTCTTCGATGAGCCGCTCGCGAATCTGGATCCGGCCAGCGGCAAGCATGCGATGGCCTTGATCGAGAACATTCACCAGCAGACGGGCAAGACGATTCTCATTATCGAGCATCGCGTCGAGGACGTGCTGGAGCAGCCTATCGATCGCATCGTCATTATGGCGGAGGGACGGATTGTGCGGACGGGAACCCCTGACGAGATTCTGGCTTCCTCCGTCATGAGCGCGCATGGCTTGCGCGAACCGCTCTACGTGACCGCGCTCAAATATGCCGGCTGCGAGCTGAAGCCGGAAGATCATCCGTCCTCGCTTGCGCAGGTCGGCGCGAATCCGGAATACCGTTCCCGCTTGGCCGCCTTCGTCGCCGCGGCCGATGCGGAGAAGCCGCTGCCTGACCGAGAGCCGCTGATCGAGATGGACAATGTCCGCTATTCCTACGACGGCGAGCGAGAGGTCATTCGCGGAGTCAGCCTCACGATCGGGCAAGGAGAACGGCTGGCCCTGCTGGGCAATAACGGAGCGGGCAAGTCCACCTTGTCCCATCTGCTGACCGGAATTGCCAAGCCTTCGTCCGGCTCGATCCGCTTGCTGGGAGAAGACACCCGCAGCTGGTCGATTCCCCGCCTCGGCCAGCAGATTGGCTATGTCATGCAGAACCCGAACCATATGATTACCCAGGCGATGATCTGGGATGAAGTCGCGCTCGGTCTGCGGGTGCGCGGGCTTGGCGAGGAGGAGGTCTCGGCCCGGGTCGAGGAGACGCTGCGCATTTGCGGCCTGCACGGCTATCGGGAATGGCCGATCTCCGCCCTGAGCTACGGGCAGAAGAAACGCGTCACGATCGCCTCGATTCTGGCGCTGGAGCCGCGGCTGATGATTCTGGACGAGCCGACGGCCGGACAGGATTACAAGCATTATACAGAATTTATGAGCTTCATCTCACGGCTGGCGGACAGCGGGCTGTCGTTCCTGTTCATTACCCATGACATGCATCTTGCTCTGGAGTATACCGAGCGGGCCGCCGTGCTCTGCGACGGCGCCATCATCGCTTGCGGCGAGACGGCGTCGGTGCTCACGGATGTATCCGCCATCGCGCGCGCCAATCTGAAGGAGACGTCGCTGGGCGCGCTGGCGCGGCTGACGGGCGCCGCTGCCCCGGAAATGCTCGTGCGCGATTTCATTGCCCATGAGAAGAAGGTGAATCATCATGAGTAAGGCGGGGATGCTCTACATCGACCGCAACACCCTGTTCCACCGGATGGACGGAGCGGCCAAGCTGCTCCTGCTGGCCGTGTGGACGGTCGCCGTCTTTTTGTTCCAGGATCTGCGCGTCTTCGTGCCGCTCTTCCTGCTGGGCATCGTCATGCTCGTCAGCGCGAAGCTGCCGTGGCGGCGCATCCGCCTGCTCGTCTGGCTCATGATCGTTTTCAACGTGTTCAACTCGTTGTTCACGCTCGTCGTGACGCCTGCTTACGGAAGCGAGGTGACCGGTTCGACGACGGTTATCGCCAAGCTGGGCTATAACGTGCTGACGTTGGAGACCGTCATCTACGTATTGACCTTATCGATGAAATATATGTCCCTTATGCCGATTACGGTGCTCTTTATCTATACAACGCATCCGACCCGGCTGGCCAGCAGTCTGAACCGGGTGGGCGTGCCGTACAAGATCGCCTATGCGTTCAGTATCGCCTTCCGCTACATTCCGGACATGCAGGCTGAATTCCGCAACATCTCGAATGCGATGCAGGCGCGCGGGATCGGCTTTGGCAAGGGAGAAGGCTCGTTCTCGCAGCGGCTGAAGCACTTTATCTCGCTCGCGATCCCGCTCGTCCAGTCTTCGCTCCATCGGATCGAGACGATCTCGAATGCGATGGATCTGAGGGGCTTCGGCAAGCATTCGCGCCGCACCTGGTATTCGGCCACGGTGTGGCGGCGGGAGGATTATGTCATGATAGCGATTAGCGCTGTGGCGCTGATCGCGGCAATCACGGCGCGCGTCCAAGGATTCGGGACATTCTGGTATCCCTTCGCCTGAGGAATCGGCGCCGGAACTGAACGGGGCTGTCCCCTAAGCAGTATGGAACTGCGGTGAGACAGCCCCAGTCTCTGAACAAGCCGTACCGCGTTTTTGCCGGACAAGCCCGATTGTGCAATCATTCTCTGATTCGATGTAACGGTTGGTTCGTTTTGTTTTGTTTGGTCCGCTCGACTGACGCTTTTTGGTTACACCCTTGCTTTTTACCGCTCGACTGATGCTTTCTGCTTCCCCCTTGCTTTATCCCGCTCGACTTGCCGAAAAAGCTGCAGAAATGCAGTTTTCCCTTATGACGCGTACTCCGTTAGAGGCATTCCTGCAAAACCGCAGGAATTTCAGCCATGCCAATGGTTTGAAAGCAATAATCGGAGAGATTAATGCGCTTTTCAGAGTGTTGAGAAAGTCTATGTTAATTACCCATTCACCGCGTTAATTTGGTATAATGTTCTTATCATAATCCATGGAAAGCGCGGTGTTTGTATGCTTTACACGAATGATCCCAACCCACAACTGGACTATGAACTGGTTTGTCTTGAGCATATGGTTGCCCCTGATCACTTGCTTCGTCATATCGATAAACATATTGATTTTACCTTTATTTTGGACCTTGTGCGTCCTTACTACAGCGAGTCGAACGGCCGACCATCTGTGGATCCCATTGTGTTCTTTAAAATGCTGCTGATCGGCTACTTGTATAACATTCGCTCAGAGCGAGAACTGGAGCGAGTCGTCAACGATTCCCTGGCTTTTCGGTGGTTCTTACGGCTCGGGCTTTCCGGCAAAGCGCCTGACCATTCGATCTTTAGCTGGAACCGGAAAAATCGGTTTAAGGATACTACCGTCTTCCAAGATATCTTCGATAATATCGTTCAGCAGGCGATTCAGCACAACATGGTGGGAGGGCGGCTGCTCTTTACCGACTCCACGCATATCAAGGCAAATGCCAATAACGGACGGTACGAGAAACGAGAAGTCACTTGTACGCCTTATGAATATCTCCAAGAGCTGGAGCAAGCCGTGAATGAGGATCGGGTCGCTTTTGGAAAAAAGCCACTGCCTCCCAAAGAGGAGGCCGAAACCAAGGAACAAAAAGTTAGCTTAACAGATCCGGATAGCGGAAACCTGAATCGGGATGGAAAACCGGAAGGGTTTCATTATTTAGATCACCGCACCGTAGATCATAAATACAACGTGATTACGGACTGCTACGTTACGCCTGGAAATGTGAATGATTCGGTTGTTTATGTGGATCGTCTACTACATCAAATAGAGAAGTTTGGCTGGGAAAAGTCGCTGGAGGCCGTTGCACTCGACTCTGGTTACATGACGGCCTATGTTTGTTACCGTACGAACAAATTAAACATCACGGCAGTTATTCCAGAGCGTTCGACCCGTGAACACGGTGTATTTCCCAAAGAGAAATTTCATTATGATGCAGAAAAGAATGTTTTTATCTGTCCAAACCAGCAAAAACTCACGTACCGCACCACAACACGAAAAGGATTCAGAGATTATAAATCCGATCCCAAACAATGCGCTGCCTGTCCATTATTGAGCAAGTGTAACGAGAACAAAAATAAACAACGCACCATACAACGGCATATCTGGGAAGAACACAAAGAGAAAGTAGTTCAAAACTTCCAGAGTGAGAGCGGAAAAGCCGTTTATGCCCTACGCGCCCAAACCATTGAGCGAAGTTTCGCGGATGCCAAAGTGCTCCATGGACTTCGCTATTGCCGGTTTCGGGGAAGAGACAAGGTGCAGGAGCAAGTGCTGATGACAGCCACTGCACAGAACATAAAAAAGATAGCCACACATCTCGCCAGAAGGGTGGGGTAAAGCAAAGACCCCATCCCCCCTCCATTCTCTCTCACCAAACACCACTTTTTCCCAGCAAAATGATATTACATTGATATTACTTCGTAAAAAACAGGGGTTTTCCAACAGCCTGGCTTTTGCAGGAATTTCACCAAATAGCGGCTCAAATCGCGAAAATTCCTGCGTTTACGGATTTCAATGTTCCGCCGCATTGTCCCCGCCGCTCTTCTCCGCCTCCGCATTTGCCGTAACCCCGTCTTGTCCCTCGTCAATTTTAAGATTATTATAGGATAGTCCCTTTGTTTTTTTGGGCATAAGTATTGCAGTGACCGGGGTTTGCGGGTAACCTAGAACAAATAGAGCAGAGCAAGGAGTGCAATTATTACGCATGTCAAGACAACAAAAATCAACTTCTCGTCGCATCGACAAAAACAAAGATCAATTCAGCAGCTCTTCCGGGTTTATTCTGGCGGCCATCGGCAGCTCGGTAGGGCTGGGCAATATGTGGAAGTTCCCCTATGTCACCGGCCAAAATGGGGGAGGGGCCTTTTTCCTTCTTTTCATCTTCTGCCTTGTGCTCGTAGGGCTTCCGGTTCTGTTGGGGGAGCTGACTGTCGGCCGGGCGGGCAGAGGCGATCCGGTCACAGCTTTCCGTAAGCTGTCCGGCAAGAGAGGCTGGGGCGCGATCGGATTTATTGCGGTGCTTGCGCCCTTTCTTATTTTAACGTATTACAGTACCATTGCGGGATGGACGCTTCATTATGCCTTCGAATCGCTGACGGGCGTCTTGTATGCCGATCCGGATTATGAAGGGCATTTCGCGGCCTTCACCGCCGGCTGGGGGCCTGTGCTGTGGCAGTTGGCCGTGCTTCTGCTGACCGGCTACATCATTGCCCGCGGCATTACGGGAGGGCTAGAGAAATTCAATAAAATCGTCATTCCCGGACTGCTGATCATTTTGATGGTGATGCTGGTGTGGACATTGACGCTGGAGGGTGCCGCCGAAGGCATATCCTACTTTTTGTATCCCGATTTTTCAAAATTGACGTTTCAATCCGCGTTGATGGCGCTTGGGCTTGCTTTCTTCTCCCTTTCTCTCGGGATAGGAGCGATGGTTACGTATGGCGGATACGTGGATTCGCATCAATCGCTGCCTGGGGCGACTCTGGCGGTCGGGGCCGGGGATCTGGTGTATGCGCTGATTGCCGGACTCATTATCTTCCCGACGACCTTCACGTTCGGAATCGAGCCGAATTCGGGGCCTGGCCTTGTGTTCGCGGCGCTGCCCGCGGCTTTTGCCTCGATGCCGTATGGCGAGTGGTTCGGGGGTTTGTTCTTCATTCTGCTTGCCATCGCGGCACTGACCTCTTGTCTGTCGCTGATCGAAGTTCCGGTAGCCTTCATTATCCGGCGGTTCCAGATGAAGCGAGGTTGGGCGACGATGCTTGTCATGGGCGCGGTGTATGTTATCGCCCTCCCGGCGACGCTGGCCGCCGGCGGCGTATTGACGGATTGGAAGCCGGGCGGACGCAATCTGTTCGATTGGCTTGACTTCCTCACCTCCAATATTATGCTGCCGTTAAGCGGCTTGTTCGTGACGCTGCTGATCGGCTTCGTCTGGACCGGCGCGAAGAAGGAAGCCGGGCTCCGTCCGTTTATGGGACGGGTGTGGGGAATCATGATGCGATATGTGGCGCCGATTTTGATCATTCTCATTTTCCTGTCCTCTATCGGCATATTGTGATGGCTCTCGCTCCCTTGTCCTTTATTCCGAAAAAAAATGACGAGGAAGTGCAACATCTGCCCACCTGGGCCCGTCTGTAACAATGAACGCGGCAATTCCCCCGCAATCTTCGCATCGGGTGAAGCGCCGAACTTCCAGGAACAGACGCGACAGGGAGGAATATCAGATGAAAAAGCGTACATGGACAAAAATGATATTGACGGTAAGCATGCTTGCCATGGCAGCAATGCCGTTGACTGCGGCGGCCCAAGAGAGTAAAAACAAAGTGAGTGGTCAGGTCGTCAGCCAGCAGGCAGATCGTTATGAGAAAGACAACGAGCATAAGGAGATTGATCGGCCAATCCAACAGGACTGGCTCGCCACGAAAGGCACAATGGAAGAGATCCGCATCAATAAGAACGGCGCTTACGTCACGGTTACCGGCGAGGGCGTGCAGGCTCACGCGCAAGATACCGTGGTGCTGTCCTTGACGGAGGATACGGCGATTGTCGATCAGGACGGCAACAAGGCGCAATTGCACCAAGCGGTGCAAAAAGGCTGGACAGTGACCGCATGGTACGGTCCGAAGCTGACCCGCAGCATTCCGGCGCAGGGCACGGCGGAAAAGATCGTCGTCGAACGCCCAAGCAATGACAATGACGAGCAAAAGAACGAACAGAAAGCAGATGGCATTATCGTGAACGCAAGCAAGGATCGCATCGAGCTCCTGGGCGAGAATCCGGTAATTTTGAACATTACCGACAAGACGGTCATCAAGGATGAAAAGGGCAACAAGCTGACAGCCGATGCGCTCAAGGACAATGTCCGCGTAGAAGCCCGCTACAGCGCGGCCATGACGAAGAGCCTGCCTCCGATCAGCAATGCAACCAGCATCGTGGTCAAAGAAGAGACGGTTCGCCAGACAGGCACGATTCTGGACGTGAATGGGAAAGACGACCAAGCGTCGATTCGGCTGGATGCGGATTCCGACGGGAACACCAACAACGATATCGTGTTGAGCGTCAATAAGGATACAACGATTGTGACCAAGGACGGCAAGGAGCTGAAAGTAAGCGAGCTGAAGGCCGGCCAAAAAATTATCGGCTTCCATGCGCAAATTATGACCTTGTCCCTGCCGCCGATGAGCTATGCCTATCAAATTGTCGTAACGGAATAAATCGTTTTGAGCATCCGCTCCAGTCAGCGGATGAAGACAGTCCGGCCGGAGGGATTCTGGCCGGATTGTTCTATGTTCTGATGAGATACTAGCTCTGTTTTCGGCTTACCCTGCGTTCCGACTTTCTGCATAACGAAACCTGTGGCGGCAAAGCTGCAATTTTACAGTTTTTTATTGCGTTGGAGGGTGACTTCTGAACAAATTTCTGCAAAAAAAAGTGCAGCCTTTCGCCTGTAACGGCGGGTTTAGAGCCACAATGGCATAAAATTGATGTAGATTTGCAGGCTTCCAGGCGACGTTTAGCGATTTCGGCGGAAAACCTGCATATTTACATCTTCCTATATGCTGCGGAACGTCAAGCGAGATTTCCTCGTGCTAAGCGCGGGGGATGAGAATCGGGCCTTGCCCTGCGACGGAGCAGCGAGCTCCTGCTCCGGATGTCGGACATGCCGGCTGCGGGGAAATGGATACGCCCTCTGCCGCGCAAGGCTGCAGGGGGCGTTCCGTGCCGTCTATGCAAAAAGGGGGAGAATGTCATGCTAGTATAGATTTAACCGCTTCGCAGACGATTGAAACGGAAGTTCTTCGCTTTTTTGGAGCGAGTGCGGCCTGGCGGGCATTTTCTTTTCGACATTTTCCGATATTTTTCAGTAACTTCCCTGGTCTGAAGTGATATAATGGCAATTAAAACCACGGCCCCGATGGAAAGGGCAGGCATATGGAGGAGAGAGTAATGGGGACGGCTTATGATGCGGGATGGCTGCATGCGTTCGGATCTGGAGATTATATGCCCGAATTGCTCAACGTGATGGAGAACGGATCGCGGGAGCAGTCGGCTGATGCGGCCCAATCGCTATTCGAACAATTATGCAGCGACGGCAATGAGATGGATATCGCCGTCTGCGGGTTGATCCATTCGCTGATCGATATTGTAACCGTGCAGAACAAATCAGTGGCGAAGGCGACGATTTTGAACGGCATCGCCCAGGTGCTGCGTGTGACGGCGACCTGCCGGCTTCCGTTCGGCGTCACGCCGAACACCCGCGTCCGGGACGATGCAGGGGAGGAGGAAGCCGAACAGTTGGCCGGACGGTGGCTAACGGCACTGCGGGATCGGTTCGCGGAGTGGACCGCGCTCCTGCATGAAGACGAGCAGACGGCGATTCAGGCCATTTATGTCATTCATCTGATGCAGGACGCAGCCCCGGAAGCGGAGGATATGCTCCTTCACGCCTCTTTGCATTCGGAATCGGAGCGCGTCCGGCTGAACGGGCTGATTGCGCTTGCCGATCTCCGCCGCCGGCTTCATAAGCCATTCAATCCTTCGCTTGCGTTCGGCCAACACCGCGGCGATGTGAAGGAGGAAGCTATCCGTTCCATTTGCATGGCATTGACCGGGCAGGAACAGTTGGGACAGAACGAGTGGGAGCAGTTGATTCAAGGCTGCGCCCTGCCGCGCCTCGACCGGATTCAATTCCCGTGGGCCGACGGCGCCATCTCCTCCGTATGCGCCCAAGCGGCATGCCTGGCTCTTGCCCGATCCGCATCGCGCGAGGAGCGGGCTGAATTTTGGATGAAGGCATTGGAGCGGACCATTCAGGCGCACCGCCAGCGTTCCCGTCAGGTCGTCTGGGAAATCGGGTCCTCGACGGTGCAATGGGATGAAGAGTGGCTGCAGTGGAATTGGAACGGGCCGATGCTGGTGGCGGACGGGATGCTGTCCTCCTTGTTCGCGGGGGGCCGGGAGGCCGAGATCGAACCGGAGAACGAGCTGCCTATCGTCGCGAAAGTGCTCAAGCTATGCCTGCAGTATCAGGTGGAAATGCCGAATGCCGGGCGGTATGGAGCAAGCCGTCTTATTCGCAGCCTGTACCGTTATCTGACCTAGACCTCCCCGGCTGCGGCTGCAGGGAAGGCCGCCTGTGCGGCCCGCCTTCCATCGGCTTATCGGCCTGCCGGCCGCAATGGAGAACCCCTTACCTTTTGTCCCTTGCCCGCCTGTCGGGAAGCGGATTGACCGACTTGGCATCTTCGATGTTATCGTTCACGAAGGCCATGTCCTGGTTTTGGGCATTCATCCGTGTCGTGCCTTTGTAGTTGCCGCGATGCGTTTTATTTTCCATCGTCTTGCACCTCTTTCTTCCTGAGTTTATTTTATGGAGACGGGCGGTTATTGGGGCCCGATCCTTACTTTTCGCCGATGGCGGATGCCTTATCCGCTTGCCGCGCACAGCGGTTCAGCGGCTGCGGGCTTCCCGAATTCGCCCGGAACCGGCGAAGCCGCCTTGCCGGAAGGTTCATGCCCCCGGCATCGCCAACCGAGGCGACCTGAACAGGGAGCCGCATCCGGAATATGTAGACAATTCGGAAAAAATCCAGTCGATGACTAGGTTTTTTTTGTGTTGTTGGTTATAATGGTTAAGGAATTTTTGCGTCCTTTTCTACAGTAATGGTCAACGACAGGGCAGGGCGTGAGCCTGCCGGCACAATGGACTTATGGATAGAGCACATCGAATGAAGGAGTTGTCATTATAAATGGCTTTGAAAGCTGGTATCGTCGGACTGCCGAATGTCGGTAAATCGACGTTGTTCAATGCGATTACGCAAGCGGGGGCGGAATCCGCCAACTACCCGTTCTGCACGATCGATCCGAATGTCGGCGTGGTGGAGGTTCCCGATGAGCGGCTGGACAAATTGACCGAGCTCGTCGTGCCGAACAAGACGGTGCCGACGGCATTCGAGTTCGTCGATATTGCCGGCCTCGTTCGGGGCGCGAGCAAGGGGGAAGGCCTTGGGAACAAGTTCTTGGCCCATATCCGCGAGGTGGACGCGATCGTTCACGTCGTCCGCTGCTTCGAGGATGAAAATATTACGCACGTGGACGGCAAAGTAAACCCGGTTAGCGATATCCAGACGATCAATCTGGAATTGATTCTGGCGGACCTCGAATCGGTCGAGAAGCGTCTTGAGCGGACGAAGAAGAACATGAAGAGCGGCGACAAGAAATTCGCCCAGGAGGCAGAAGTGCTCGAACGCCTCAAGGAAGTGCTCTACAATGATCAGCCGGCTCGCAGTCTGGAACTGACCGATGACGAGAAGCTGCTGGTGCGCGATCTGCATCTCTTGACGATGAAGCCGGTTCTTTATGCGGCGAACGTGAGCGAGGACGGCGTAACGGATGCGGACAATAATCCGTATGTGCAGCAGGTGCGCGATTTCGCGGCGAAGGAGAATGCGGAGGTCGTGCCGATCAGCGCCAAGGTCGAGGCGGAGATCGCGGAGCTGGACGGCGAGGACAAGGAGATGTTCCTGCAGGAGCTTGGACTCGAGGAGTCCGGTCTGAACCGTCTTATCAAGGCGGCTTACCGTCTGCTTGGGCTGTATACGTACTTCACCGCGGGCGTGCAGGAAGTGCGCGCGTGGACGATCCGCAAGGGCATGAAGGCACCGCAGGCGGCGGGCGTCATCCATACCGACTTCGAGCGCGGCTTCATTCGGGCGGAAGTGGTGTCTTATGACGATCTGATCGCGGCCGGGTCGATGAACGCCGTGAAGGAACAGGGCAAGCTGCGGCTGGAAGGCAAGGAATATGTCGTGCAGGACGGAGACGTCATGCACTTCCGGTTCAATGTATAGATAAAAGCATGCGCCGATTGCCCGGCGGCGGCATATTGTTGTTGATAGCCTCGGGCCATTCGGTTCATTTGAAATATCGGTTAATCCAGAATCATTGAAAACGAGAAGCAAGTTGCATATCAGAAAGAGGTGAACGTGATATGTTGGACCGTCTGCAATCTTTGGCGGATCGCTATGACAAATTGAGCGAGCTGCTGTGCGATCCGGATGTGGCGAACGATCCGAAAAAGCTGCGCGACTATTCGAAGGAACAGTCCGATTTGCAGCCTGCGTACGAAGCTTATATGGAATATAAAAACGTGATAAGCGAGCTGGATGCGGCGAAAGCCATGCTGCAGGAAAAGCTGGACGATGACATGCGCGAAATGGTGAAGATGGAAATCGAGGAGCTGGAGGAGCGCAAGGTCAAGCTGGAGGAGCGCATCCGCGTGCTGCTGCTGCCGAAGGACCCGGACGACGACAAAAACGTCATCGTCGAGATACGCGGCGCGGCCGGCGGCGACGAAGCGGCGCTGTTCGCGGCCGATCTGTACCGCATGTATACGCGCTACGCCGATGCCCAGGGCTGGCGCACGGAGCTGATGGAAGCGAATATCAGCGATCTGGGCGGATTCAAGGAAGTGATCTTCCTCGTCTCCGGCAAGGGCGCATACAGCAAGCTGAAATACGAGAGCGGCGCGCATCGCGTGCAGCGCATTCCGGCGACGGAATCAGGCGGCCGCATTCACACTTCGACCTCGACCGTCGCCGTCATGCCGGAGATCGATGAAGTCGAAGTGGAGATTCTCGACAAGGACATTCGCGTCGATACATTCTGTTCGTCCGGCGCCGGCGGGCAATCCGTCAACACGACCAAGTCGGCCGTGCGGGTCACCCACATTCCGACGGGCATCGTGGCGACCTGTCAGGACGGCAAGTCGCAGAACGACAACAAAGTGAAGGCCCTTCAAGTGCTGCGGGCCCGGATATATGATATCAAGCGGCAGGAAGAGGAAGCGAAATACGCGGGCGAACGGAAAAGCAAGGTCGGCACCGGCGACCGCAGCGAGCGCATCCGCACGTACAACTTCCCGCAGAGCCGCGTGACGGATCATCGCATCGGCCTGACGCTGCACAAGCTGGATCAGGTGATGAACGGCGATATGGAAGAGATTATTCAAGCGCTGACGCTGACCGAACAGGCCGAGCTGATGGAGCGGGAGAATCACGCATGAGCCGGCCCGGCGGATCGGCGCAGGGAGCGCAAGGCTCCTTCCGACTAGCCTGGCCGTTAACGATAAGAGAAGCCTGGGTGCAGGCTTCTTCTTTTTTGGCGTCCGGCGGGGTGGAGGATGCGCCGCATCATGCGGAGCTGCTGCTGCGCCATGTGCTCGGCTGGGAGCGGGTAGCCTATCTCGTGCGGCTGCCCGATCCGATGCCCGAGGCGGTCTGCGGTCCGTACGAGGCCGCGATTGAGCGGCGGGCCGGAGGCGAGCCGACCCAATATATTATCGGGGAGCAGCATTTCTACGGCCTGCCGTTCGCCGTGTCTCCGGATGTGCTGATTCCGCGTCCGGAGACGGAGCTGCTGGTCGAGGCGATCGTGGCCGAAGCGGATCGCCTCTGGCCGGCCGGGACCGCGCTGCGGGCGGCCGATATCGGCACCGGCAGCGGGGCCATCGCCTGCACGCTGGCGCATCTGCGGCCGTCCTGGCAGGTGACGGCGACCGACATCTCGCCCGCGGCGCTTCGCATGGCGCAGCATAACGCCGGGCAGCTCGGCGTGGCGGCGCGCCTGAGCTGGCGCGAGGGCGACCTGCTGGCGCCGCTCGCCGGCGGCGGGCTGGACGTGCTCGTGTCCAACCCGCCGTATATCCCGGCCGCCGAGATTGGCGGGCTCATGCGCGAGGTGCGCGATTATGAGCCACGCACGGCGCTGGACGGCGGCGCGGACGGGCTCGACCCGTACCGCCGCATCGTCGCCATGCTGCCGCTGCTGGGCTGCCCGCCGCGTCTTATCGGCTTCGAGGTCGGCCAGGGGCAAGCCCGAGACGTGGCCGCGCTGCTGGAGGCGGCGGGCTACGGGGAGCGGCTCGTCATCGTGCCGGATCTGGCCGGCATCGAGCGCCATGTCATCGGCGTGCGCGCCATGCGGCCGAAAGATGAAGAGCTGACTGGAGCCGCGGCGGAGCCGAACTAGGCACGGCAATAAAGCTGAGCTTGGGGTCCAGGGCAGCTCTCGATGGAAACTCCCAATGGCGCCTGTAAGCGTGGAATTCGCTAGATAATATTGTTTTCATATTTTGATAGAGTTCCGCTCCTTTGCGGCCTGTCTCTCAGGCGGGCTCAGGGCGCGGGACTCTATTTTTTTATTCTATGAATTGCGAACTGCCGACGTTTAATCCTGCCGCTGCCGGACATACTGATAGACAAGAGGCGCGCCCAACCTCACAAGGAGTAGAAGAACATGAAATCACGGATGTTCGTACTCGGTCTCCTGCTGGCCATCGTCGCCGCAGGGACGTGGATGCGTTGGGATCAAGGCCGCGCGGCAGCGGCTGTGGAGGAAGCAGGCTTGGCAAGGGGGACGACGGCGGAAGCCGGCCAGCCGGCCGTGGCGGCCATACCCGAGGATGCGATTCGGCTGCGCGTGCTGGCGAATTCGGACACGGACGGCGATCAGCGGGTGAAGCGGCTGGTGCGGGATCGCATCGTCGAGCAATTGAACGGCTGGCTGCGGGAGCAAGCCGCTCCGCAGACGCGGGAGGAGGCGCGGGAATTCATCGCTGACCATCTCGAAGAGCTGGAGCGCACGGCCACCCAGACGCTGAAGGAGGCAGGCATGCCGTATTCGGCGAAGCTGACGCTGGGCGAGGTGCCCTTCCCGGCGAAGCTGTACGGCGGCCAGGTGTATCCGGCGGGCATGTACGAGGCGCTGCTCGTTACGCTGGGCGCGGGGGAAGGACAGAACTGGTGGTGCGTACTGTTCCCGCCGCTCTGCTTCATTGACGGGGATACGGGCCAGGCGAAGGCCGATTCCGGTGCCGGAAGCGAAAGCGTCTCATCGGCAGCGGCAGGGCAGGATGGAGCTCCCGCGGCTGAAGCAAGCGGAACAGCCGGAATGGACGGCGGATCCGCCGCTTCGGGAGCGGAGCCAAGCACGGATGAAGGACCGGAAGTGCGCTTCTTTTTGTGGGATATGCTGGTAAGCTTGTTTCAATGGCTGGCAGAGGTGTGGAATGCCCTTATCGGTTAAATTTTAGGTTCCTCTGTTTGGTTATTGGCATGGGTAGCGGTTGCTATCGTTGCGGGCCGGCCGGGCGGCGCCGCATGCTGGACGAGCTCTCGGCAATTGTGGTACAACTAGAAGAAGACATCAATTCGACGGGATGGACTGGGAGATGCCGAAGCTCTTTTGGCATCTTTCTTGCGTTGATCCCCATCTGAGAGAATAAGGAATGAACGTCATGAATCGATTCAATGAACCGAAGCTTGCCGACCAGGCTGCGGAGGGTGCCGCCGGCCATGAGGGCGAAGCCACGCAGCGCTGGACGGTCGACGCGAAGCAGCCGGTCGAGGGTCAGCCGGCTATTGCGGAGGCGGCAGCCCTGCTGGCCGCGGGCGGCACGGTGGCCTTCCCGACCGAGACGGTCTACGGCCTCGGCGCCGACGCTCGCGATACCCGCGCCGTCGAACGCATCTTCGCCGCCAAGGGCCGCCCGTCCGACAACCCGCTCATCGTGCATATCGCCGATATGGCAATGCTGGATGAGCTGGTCGAGCCGTTCGGCGTGACGGCGCGCCGCTTGATGGAGCGCTTCTGGCCGGGTCCGCTTACGATTGTGCTCCCGGCGCGCCCCGGAGCCGTGTCGCCTCGGGTGACGGCGGGCCTCGACACGGTCGGCGTCCGCATGCCGGCGCATGATACGGCGCTGGCCTTGATCCGCGCCGCCGCTTGCCCGGTGGCCGCGCCGAGTGCCAACCGATCCGGCCGCCCGAGCCCGACGCGGGCCGAGCATGTCGCCGAGGATCTGGACGGCCGCATCGGCGGCATCGTGGACGGCGGTCCGACCGGCGTCGGCGTCGAATCGACCGTCGTGGAGCTGCACGGCGACCGCATTCATGTGCTGCGCCCCGGCGGCGTGACGACCGCCATGCTGCGCGAGCTTGCCGCCGAGGTCACGATCGACCCGGCCGTCGATCCGGACGGCGCGCTGGCGGCTCCCGCGGCGCAGGAGGCCGGCGAAGCGCTGGCAGCGCCGCGCTCCCCGGGCATGAAATACGCTCACTATGCGCCGCAAGGCACGCTCGCGATCGTGCAGAGCGCCTCGCCGGAAGCCGCGGCCCGCCGCATCCAGGCGGAGCTCGACGCCGCCCGGCAGCGCGGAGAGCGCACCGGCGTGCTCGCCTTCACCGAGCATGCCGCAGCCTACCGCGCGGATGTCGTCGTGCCGCTGGGCAGCGTGTCCGCGCCGGAGGAGGCCGCGCACCGGCTGTATGAAGGGCTGCGCCGCTTCGACGAGGAAGGGGTCGGCTTCATTATGGCGGAAGCCTGCTCCACCGAAGGGATCGGATTGGCGGTCATGAACCGGCTGCTGAAGGCTGCCGGCCACCGCGTTATCCGCTGCTGAACGGCCGGGATATCCGCTGGCCGCCACGTCTTCCGCCTTGAAGGACTTGTCATCATTGCCTCCTTGTCCGCATACGCTGATCTCAGACGATGGACAAGGGGAGAACGCGATGTGGGAGACGGCAGTACCGGCAGGTCAGTGGATCACGATACTCGTCATGGCCGTGGCACTCGGTTTTGACGCCTTTTCACTTTGTCTTGGCCTGGGCATGAGAGGGGTGCGCTCGGAGGAGATGCTCCGCATCAGCGGAATTATCGCGCTGTTCCATATCGCGATGCCGCTGCTTGGCGTGTTGACGGGGCATTATATCAGCTCCATCCTTGGACATGTCGCGGTGATGGCCGCCGGCGGGCTGCTTATTATGCTGGGCGGACATATGATGTTCAGCTCTTTCCGGAGCGGGTCCGCGGGCTCTCTCTATGAGATGCCGATCTGGGGAACGCTGCTGTTCGCTTTGAGCGTAAGCATCGATTCGTTCTCCGTCGGCGTATCGCTGGGCATGTTCCATACCAGCCTGATGGTGACCATTATTGCCTTCGGTCTGGCCGGGGGAGCGATGTCTGTCATGGGATTGGTTCTCGGCCAGCGGGTCGGTGCCGCTATGGGCGAGTACGGGGAGGCGGTTGGAGGAGCGATTCTGCTCACCTTCGGCATTCTTTTCATGCTGCCCTAACCGTTGAGCTGTGATCCGGACGTATTTGGGTACGATCCGGTAAGGGCTCTATCCTTGGGGAGGGTCATGAACGTGAAAAAATCCGCCGATAATACAGCGGCCGGAGTTATCGATAATCAGGGAGCCGGAGTCGCTCGCAGCCGTGCCGCCCTGCCGCACACAAAATCATAACCATCCAAAGGAGTGACGGCCTATGAACCGGATATTATTCGTATGTACGGGCAACACCTGCCGCAGTCCGATGGCGGAAGCGATGCTCCGCCAATTGGCCGCCGACCGGGGGCTGGAGCTGGAGGTCAAGTCCGCGGGCGTATCGGCATGGGATGGGACGCCGATGTCGGATCACGCCGCCTCTGTGCTGAAGGAGCATAATATTGAGGGGTACGAGACCTTCGCTTCGACGGCGCTGAGCGACGCGGAGGTGGCCTGGGCCGATCTCATCTTGACGCTGACGGTCGGCCATAAGCGTCATGTGCTGCAGCGATTCCCAACGGCCGCAGACAAAACATACACGCTGAGGGAATACGCGGAGCCGGGGGAAGGCGGTTCCGGGGAGCGCGATCGGCTGCAGGAGCTGGCCGCGGAGCTGCAATTGAAGCAGGCGCTGGGACAGGAGCCGACGCCGGAGGAGCTGGCGGAGCTGGCTGAACTGGAGCGGCGCTGCCCGAACCCGGATGTCGCCGATCCGTTCGGCGGCTCGCTGGAGGAGTACCGGATGACCGCGCTGCAGATTCGGGAGGCGCTGCTTGTCGTGGTGGACAAGCTGGCCCCGCCTGACACAAAGTGATTGCATTTCCGCGGCGCATCCATTATTATCGGAAATAGATGAAGGGCACTCGGTGTGACTGGCGACGGAAGTGGGAAAACCACGGTGGAGCATCGAGTGATATACGGCCGGTCGCCTGGGCGAAAGAGCAGTGCATGGTTACGGCCATGCTATGCTCTTTTTCTTTTTTTTGAGAGGCAGTTCAAAAAGTCCGCTTTTGATCACGAAGTAAAGCAGGAAGCAACTCGGCATCGAATCTTGCATTCACTCTCGAAAAGCGTATGCTTCCGAAGTATGTTTCCTGCGGAAACATTGTAGCTGCTCATGTATCTTGCCTACACTGCTGCTCCTCACAAGTTTTACGAAGCAAAACTCGCTACGAAAGCATCCGCTTCAAGTTCTTGCAACCTTCTCGGTGCTGAAAACCGATCATTTTGAACACACACTTCCAAGCATAAACGGGAGATATGCATCCCCTTGTTCCGATGCTGGAGGAGAGAAGCGCGCTTTCGAACAAAATGATATCGAAGACGCGGGCCAACGGTACGAAAATTGGTTATAATGGACAGACAGCATATTGTTTCCTGGCGGGGCAGAGGCTTCGCCCAGGGAATGATGGGATGGAGGGAACGTACATGAAAATTGCAATTGGAGCGGATCACGCAGGTGTGAAGCTGAAGGACGGCATTATCGCGGTCATTCGGGAACTGGGACATGAGGTGGAGGATTTCGGCTGTCATTGCACCGATTCGGTCGATTATCCGGATTATGCCGTGCCTGTCGCCGAGAAGGTGGCCGCCGGCGAAGCCGATCGCGGAATTCTGATCTGCGGGACCGGGATTGGCATGTCCATCGCCGCCAATAAGGTGCCTGGGGTGCGCTGCGCCCTCGTGCATGATCTGTTCAGCGCGAAGGCGACTCGGGAGCATAATGATTCGAACGTGCTCGCCATGGGCGAACGGGTCATCGGCCCCGGCCTGGCGGAAGAGATCGTTCGCGTCTGGCTCGGCACGGAATTCAGCCAAGGGGAGCGCCATGCCGGCCGCATCCGCAAGGTGGAGGAAGCCGAGCGCAAGTACAACCCGGCGCCGTAACGCATCAGCGAGGAGGAAGCGACATGAAATCTTCTTATAAGCGGCAGGCCGAGCAGGCCGCCCGGGAGCTGGCGGCTGCAGCGAAGCTTGCTCCGGGCCAACTGGTCGTAGTCGGCTGCAGCACAAGCGAAGTGGCCGGCGCGCGGATCGGGACGGCCGGCACGCTTGAGGTTGCCCGCATGCTGTTCGACGGGCTGAATGTGCTGCGGACCGAGTTCGGCTTGCAGCTCGCTTTTCAATGCTGCGAGCACCTCAACCGCGCGCTGGTGGTGGAGCGCCGCACGCTGGAGCGATTCCGGCTGGAGGAGGTCGCCGCGGTGCCTGTCCCGCATGCGGGAGGTTCGATGGCGGCGCAGGCGTACCGCATGCTGCCGGACGCATGTCTGGCCGAGTCGATCGAGGCGCATGCCGGCATCGATATCGGCGAGACGCTGATCGGCATGCATTTGCGCCGCGTGGCCGTTCCGCTGCGAACGGAGCTCCGCGCCATCGGCAGCGCCAGAGTGACGATGGCATCGACGCGGCCGAAGCTCATTGGCGGCGAACGGGCGGTCTACCGTCTGCCGGACGACAGCGGAACTTCATGCGATTGACGCCGATTGCGGCCTGTTTTCGCAAGATTGATTTCTGATTATGATTAACGATGAAATGGGAGGGCTTGGCCAATGGTAGAACATTTACGACAATCGGATCCGGAAGTGCTGAAAGCGATGGATTTGGAGCTGCAGCGTCAGCGGAACAATATCGAGCTTATCGCTTCGGAAAATATCGTAAGCGAAGCGGTCATGGAAGCGATGGGGACCGTCCTGACGAATAAATATGCGGAAGGCTACCCGGGCAAGCGCTACTACGGAGGCTGCGAGCATGTCGACATCGTCGAGGACATTGCTCGCAACCGCGCGAAGGAGCTGTTCGGGGCCGCGCACGCGAATGTGCAGCCGCACTCCGGCGCGCAGGCGAACATGGCGGTCTATCTGGCGGCCCTGAAGCCGGGAGATACGGTCCTGGGCATGAATCTGGCGCATGGCGGCCACTTGACGCATGGCAGCCCGGTCAATGCTTCGGGTTTGCTCTATAATTTCGTGGCCTATGGCGTGGAGGAAGACACGTTCCTCATCGATTATGACAAGGTTCGCAAGGCAGCGTTCAAGCATCGTCCGAAAATGATCGTCGCTGGCGCCAGCGCCTACCCTCGCATTATCGACTTCGAAGCGCTCGGCTCTATCGCCAATGACGTAGGTGCGCTGTTCATGGTCGATATGGCGCATATCGCCGGTCTGGTCGCCGCAGGTCTGCATCCAAGCCCGGTTCCGCATGCGCATTTCGTGACGACGACGACCCACAAGACGCTTCGCGGTCCGCGCGGCGGCATGATCCTATGCCGTTCGGCCTGGGCGCAAGCCATCGACAAAGCCGTCTTCCCGGGCACGCAGGGCGGTCCGCTCATGCATGTGATTGCTTCCAAGGCAGTCGCGCTGTGCGAAGCGCTGCAGCCATCCTTCAAGCAATATGCGGCACAGGTCATCGAGAACGCGCAAGCGCTGGCGGCCACCCTGATCGAAGAAGGACTGAACATCGTATCCGGCGGCACCGACAACCATCTGATGCTAATTGACACGCGCAATGTCAACATTACCGGCAAGGATGCGGAGAAGGTGCTGGATTCGGTAGGCATTACGGTAAATAAAAATGCGATTCCGTTCGATCCGACAAGTCCGTTCATTACAAGCGGCATCCGCATTGGCACGCCGGCTGCGACATCGCGCGGCATGGATGTCGAAGCGATGCGCACGATCGGCAAGGTGATTGCCATGACGCTGAAAAATCCCGCCGACGAAGCGACGCTCGCGACTGCGCGCCGGATGGTGCGGGAGCTGACGGCGCAATACCCGCTGTATCAGACGATCAAATATTAATCTAACCGGCATAGATGATGTATTCCGGCTTTCCCCGGAGCGGCAGCTCTGGGGGGCCGGTTTTTTTTATGTAAGGAGATACGCCCGGGCAGCCCGCCCTGCGGTAGAGCTGACTGGATGGGAGAGTGACGTAAAGGACGGCAGAGGCGATAAATCTGATTCGATGGGAGAGTAGCGTAAAGCGCGGCAAAGGAGATAAATCCGAACGACACCAAGGGGCACAAAGAGATGAGCCTCGATGTAGACAGTAGATGCCTTGATGGAGATAGAACAGCTTCAAGTTGGTCTGGCCGGATTCATTCATTTCCGCACGCTGAGCGGAGAAAATGTAAAAAGGGCACAAACTTTATTTTTGATCCAGGTATAACCAGAGGGTGGGATGTCACTAATAGGGATAGAACCGATTTGTTACGATCGGCCAGGCGATAAATGGGAGTCATAAAGTGATCTTGAAAACGTGCAGATACAAGGCGGGAATGTTATAATAGGCCTGTTTGACGATGAATAAGAATCGCTGGACATTTTCTAGCAAGCAACATGAGTAAAAAGCGGAGGGACATGTTATATGGGCAAATTGATCATTTGCGATCATCCTTTGATTCAACACAAATTGACACTGATTCGTGACAAGCGCACGAACACGAAAGATTTCCGCGAGTTGGTCGACGAGGTCGCGACACTGATGGCGTATGAGATTACGCGCGAACTTCCGCTGCAGACATCCACGGTGGAGACGCCGGTGGCGGAGACGGAATGCAAGGTCATTTCCGGCCGCATGCTTGGCTTGATTCCGATTCTGCGGGCCGGTCTGGGCATGGTGGAAGGGGTCGTGAAGCTGATTCCGGGGGCCAAAATCGGACATGTCGGTCTATTCCGCGATCCAGAGACATTGAAGCCTGTTGAATACTACACGAAGCTGCCGACCGATGTGCATGAGCGGGCGCTTATCGTCATCGATCCGATGCTGGCGACCGGCGGATCGGCGATTGCCGCAATCGATGTGCTGAAGAAGCGCGAATGCACCCAGATTAAGCTGATGTGCCTCATCGCGGCGCCGGAAGGGGTCAAGGCGGTTCAGGATGCGCATCCTGACGTCGATATTTATTTGGCTGCGCTGGACGAGCGTCTGGACGACCACGGCTACATTGTGCCGGGATTGGGCGATGCGGGCGACCGGCTTTTCGGTACGAAATAAGGCATATCGCTAAATGAATGTGGCATAAACTGCCGATAATATGGTTATAGCATGCCGATAATATGGAAATAGCGGAGGAGAACGAGATGTCGAAACTGAAAGTGATGACGGTGTTCGGTGTCCGCCCGGAGGCGATCAAGATGGCGCCTCTTATTCTGGAATTGCAAAAGCATCCGGACCAGATCGAATCGATTGTCTGCGTGACGGCCCAGCACCGTCAAATGCTCGATCAAGTGCTGGACGTATTCAATATTCGGCCGGACTACGATCTGGACATTATGCAGGCCCAGCAGTCGCTGAACGATATTACGATCAGGGTGCTGCAAGGGCTGGAGCCGGTGCTGAAGGAGGCGAAGCCGGACATCGTGCTTGTGCACGGCGATACGCTGACGACCTTCCTGGCCAGTTATGCGGCGTTCATGCAGCAGATTCCGGTCGGTCACGTCGAGGCGGGATTGCGCACATGGAACAAGCTGTCGCCGTATCCGGAAGAGATGAATCGGCAGCTGACCGGGGTGCTGGCGGACCTGCATTTTGCCCCGACAGAATGGTCCGCGAACAACCTGAAGCAGGAGAATAAGAAAGAATCATCGATATATGTCACAGGCAACACAATAACAGATGTGTTTCAATATACAGTACGTTCCGATTACACCCATGAGGTGCTGGAATGGGCACAGGGCAAGCGCCTCGTGCTGATGACGGCTCACCGCCGGGAATCGCAGGGGGATCCGCATCGCAATATTTTCCGTGCCGTGCGGCGAATCGCCGACCAATTCGAGGATATCGCCATCGTCTATCCGGTGCATCCAAGCCCGGCTGTTCGTATTCCGGCGCATGAGATGCTGGGCGATCACCCGCGGATCAAGCTTATCGAGCCGCTCGATGTCGCTGATTTTCACAACATCTATCCGCACACGCATCTTATCCTTACGGATTCCGGCGGCATGCAAGAAGAGGCGCCGTCCTTTGGCGTACCCGTACTTGTGCTTCGGGGCACAACCGAGCGTCCGGAAGGCATTGAAGCGGGCACGCTGGAGCTTGTCGGCACGGACGAAGAGAAGGTGTATAGCCGAACCAAACAATTGTTGACCGATCAGGAGCTGTATTCCCGGATGAGCCAAGCGGCGAATCCATACGGGGACGGGAAGGCATCCCAGCGTATTGTCAGTGCGATTCTTCACAGTTTCGGACGGAAAGCGGAGTGTCCGGAGTCTTTTCACACAAAGTTCACAATTTGAATTCGGAGCGTCTTCTATACCCTAACGTACCAGCATACAGTGATACTGTACGGTTTACGCGGATTTTTACGACAGCGAGAACCAAAATACAACGTTTTCATCCTTATAAATACAAGGTTTTAACGAATTGACAAAATCTCGTATTGTTCAGTAAAATGAATGGGAATTATTAGCCTATGAAGACTTCGAAACGCAATGACAGCGCTTGGTTCATCGCTCTCAGCATCGGTGGGGCCGGTGTCACGCTCGCCGTGTACATCGTCATCGGATACTTCGCGGGGAAATGGCTGGCGCAAATGTTGGACGGGCCCAAGCTGTGGCTGGCCGTCGGCATGATCGCCGGGATGTGTCTCGGCATCATGAACATTATTTATTTTGTAAGGAAGTTCATGGGGGAACAAGATGAATGATATGACTTCGATTGTCCATGCCGTGACCAGGGTGGCATTCATCCTGATGTCGATGTTCCTTCTCGTATGGGCTTTTTCACCGGAGCACCGCCCTTATGCAGCCGGCTTGACGCTAGGAACCGTCGCCGGTCTCATTAATGCGCGCTATTTGTCGATGAAGGTGAGACAGTTGGCCGAACTGGCCGCCAGTCAGACAAGGCAGAGGTTCAACCTTGGACTCGTTACGAGAATGTGTATCGTTCTCTTGGCCGTGATGATCGGCATGAAGTTCGAACAGGTGTCGCTTGTGTCGACCATTGCGGGACTGATTTTCATGCAAGTCATGACCATTATCGTTAGCGTCATTATGGAATGGAGAAAAGGTGAATAAGCAGCTTATTCGAAAGGGGTGAACACATTTATGCACTCAGCACCGATTATCGAGGTTGGCGGGCTGCACTTGGATTTATCCATCATACTCACGCTGCTCATCAGTGTAGTCATCGTATTCATCATTGCACGATTGGCCGTCCGCAATCTGTCGGTCGAGAACCCTTCCAAAATGCAGAACTTCATGGAATGGGTTGTCGAATTCGTACAGGGGATTATCGGCAGCGCGATGGATTTCAAGAAAGGCAAGGCATACATCTCCCTGGGGATGACGCTTATCTTGTTTATTTTTGTATCCAACCTGCTGGGGTTGCCGTTCGCGGTCATCACGGAGGCGCACCACCCGGTAACGGTCTTCGGCCAGGAGATCGTTACGACGAGCCAACAGGTCTTCGACGAGCTTGCTGCCAAAGGCAAACCGGAGCACGTCCATCTGCTATGGTATAAGTCGCCGACGGCGGACATTTCCGTAACCTTCGGTCTGGCGTTCATGGTCTTCGTCATCGTGAACTTCCTGGGCTTGAAGAACAACCGCAAGCATTACTTGAAGCATTATATCGAGCCGTTCCCGATTTTCCTTCCATTGAACATTGTGGAAAACCTGGCGAAGCCGGTCGCGCTCGGTATCCGTCTTTACGCGAACATTTTTGCGGGAGAGGTCCTGCTATCGACGCTTATCGGAGCGGGCGTTTTCGGTCTTCCGTTCCTGGCGGCTTGGCAAGGATTCAGTATCTTTATCGGCGCCTTGCAGGCTTTCATCTTCACGATGTTGACGATGGTCTATATCGCGCAAGCGTCCGTGCATGAAGAACATTAACAAACTCTGCCGAATCCATCATCTTGATGAGCAACTTCGGGTGAGACATATAGACAAAAGCAATTCACAAATACATGAATTTGAGGAGGACTTTTCTAATGGGTATGTTAGCAGCAGCAATTGCAGTAGGTTTGGGCGCATTGGGCGCCGGTCTTGGTAACGGTATGATCATTAGCCGTACGGTGGAGTCAATCGCCCGCCAACCGGAAGCCCGCAACATGTTGCAGACGACCATGTTTGTCGGCGTCGGTATTGTCGAGGTTATTCCGCTTGCGGCTACAGTTATCGCATTCCTGGCATTTTTCTCTTAATGAAACGACAAACGGTCTGGCGGGGAAGGCCGATGCCATCCGCGCCTTCGTTTTGTAAATGCGCGTTATGTTAACGGAAAGGAGTGACTGTAGTGAATTTCGTGTGGGAAAATTTCGTATGGGCGATCATCGCTTTCCTCATCCTATATTTTTTGCTTCAAAAATATGCGTTCGGGCCTCTGTTCAGCGTCATGGAAAAACGCCGCGAGCTGGTCAAGCAGCAGCTCGACGAAGCGGCCAACAGCCGGACTCAAGCTCAGGCTTACATCGAAGAGCAGAAGCAGGCTCTCGATTCTGCCCGCAAAGAAGCTTATGACATTATCGAGCAGGCGAAGCAGACCAGCGTAAGGCAGGCCGACGAAATCGTCGGTCAAGCGAAGGCCGAGACAGCTCGCTTGAAGGAAGAAGCAGCCCGCGATATCGAGAGCGAGAAGAACAAGGCTGTGGCTGCCCTGCGCAACGAAGTCAGCGGCATGTCTGTCGCCATCGCCTCGAAGCTTCTTCAGAAGCAGGTGGACGAGAAGGACCAAGAGCAATTGGTTGACCAGTACCTGAAAGAGGTAGGGGGCAAACAATGAGCAAAGATATAGCGAAGCGTTATGCCAAAGCGCTGTTCGACCTGGCATCCGAGCGCAAAGCCGTTGCCGAGACCGAGCAGCAATTGAAGGCTGTCGTGGAAGTCATGAACTCGACTTCGGAACTGTACGTTCTGTTCTCCGCGCCGAATATTGATGTCAGCGTGAAGCAGGCCATTCTTCGGCAGGCGTTCGAAAACGAAGTATCCGAGATTGTCCTGAATACGCTGCTGCTCCTGACGGAACGGGGGCGCATCCGCATCCTTCCCGAGCTGGCGAACCACTTCGTCCGCATCGTCGGCGAAGCGACCGGCGTGACTGACGCCTACGTGACGACTGCCTTTCCGCTGGACGAAGCAGGGAAGCAAGAAGTTGCCGCCCAGTTCGGACAGATGCTCAACAAGACGATCCGCGTTCAAAATGTGGTCGATGCTTCGATCATCGGCGGCATGAAGGTGCGCATCGGCGACGTCTTGTATGACGGAAGCTTGTCCGGCCAACTGGAACGCATTCAAAAAACGTTGAAAACACAAGTACGTTAAACGATATAAGCACGGAAGAATGGGGTGAAGCGAATTGAGCATCAGACCTGAAGAAATCAGCACATTGATTAAAAGTCAAATCGAGAACTACAAGGCTGAGATCGAAGTGGCCGAAGTCGGCACGGTTATCAATGTCGGTGACGGTATCGCCCGCGTTCACGGTTTGGAGAACTGCATGGCCGGGGAGCTTCTGGAGTTCTCCAACGGCGTCGTAGGGATGGCTCTCAACCTGGAGGCAGGCAACGTTGGTATCGTTATTCTTGGTCCTTACACCGATATTCGCGAAGGGGATCAAGTCAAACGTACGGGACGCATTATGGAAGTGCCGGTCGGCGAAGCGCTGCTCGGCCGCGTCGTGAATTCGCTCGGACAGCCGGTTGACGGCAAGGGAGAAATCGCGACGACCGAATTCCGTCCGGTGGAATCGAATGCGCCAGGCGTCATTGACCGTAAATCGGTTCATGAGCCAATGCAAACCGGGATTAAAGCGATTGACTCGATGGTGCCAATCGGCCGCGGACAGCGGGAGCTGATCATCGGCGACCGTCAGACCGGTAAGACGACCATCGCTATCGATACAATTATTAACCAAAAAGGCAACGGCGTAAAATGTATTTACGTCGCTATCGGCCAAAAACAATCGACCGTAGCTCAAGTCGTGGAAACACTGCGCCGCCACGGCGCTTTGGACTATACGATTGTCGTTACGACATCGGCATCCGAACCGGCGCCGCTTCTCTTCCTGGCACCGTACGCAGGCTGCGCGATGGGCGAGTATTTCATGTACAAAGGCGAGCATGTGCTGGTCGTATACGACGACCTGTCCAAGCAAGCGGCGGCATACCGTGAGCTCTCCTTGCTCCTTCGCCGTCCTCCGGGCCGCGAGGCATATCCGGGCGATGTCTTCTATCTCCATTCCCGCTTGCTGGAGCGCGCAGCGAAGCTGAGCGACGAGAATGGCGGCGGCTCCCTGACGGCATTGCCGTTTATCGAGACGCAGGCGAATGACGTATCGGCGTACATTCCGACGAACGTCATCTCGATTACGGACGGACAGATCTTCCTGGAGTCCGATCTGTTCTTTGCCGGCCAACGTCCGGCGGTTAACGTCGGTATTTCCGTATCCCGCGTAGGGGGGGCGGCTCAGATTAAGGCGATGAAGAAGGTCGCCGGCACACTGAAGCTGGATCTGGCCCAATACCGCGAGCTGCAGGCATTCTCCCAGTTCGGTTCCGATCTGGACAAATCGACGCTGGCCCGTCTGGAGCGCGGCGCCCGTCTGATGGAAATCCTGAAGCAGGGCGTCAACGAGCCGCTTCCGGTCGAGAAGCAAGTCGTCAGCATCTATACGGCGACGAGAGGCCATGTCGACGATATTCCGGTCAAGGACGTTCTTCGCTTCGAACAGGAGCTTCATATGTACCTGCAGTCGAACAACGATGAAATCTATCAATCGATCCGGGATACGAAAGATTTGAGCAAAGAAAATGAAGAGGCACTGGTGCAGGCGATTACCAAGTTCAAGAAGAGCTTCGCCGTGTCGAGCTGATTATAGAGTGAACAGGCAAGCCGGGAAGCCAATGGCGGCCCGGCCTGCACAGGGATGAATTCCGCTTTGCCTCCCGCAAAGTGTGAAAGGCAGGTGAAGGTAAGTGGCTAAAGGGATTCTCGAAATACGACGCCAGATCAAGAGCATACAGAGTACAAGGCAGATCACGAAGGCAATGGAAATGGTGGCTGCAGCGAAGCTTCGCCGCGCACAGGAGAAGGCGGAAGCGGCCCGTCCTTATGCGGATAAGCTGAAGGAAGTCGTCTCCAGCATCGCCGCAGGCACGCAAGGCATTCAGCATCCGATGCTCGCGAAGCGTCCGGTGAAGAAGACGGGATATCTGGTCATTACTTCCGACGGCGGATTGAAGGGCGGCTATAATGCCAACGTGCTCCGCAAAGTGATGCAGGTCATTAACGAGCGTCACCGTTCGGCGGATGAATATGCATTGTTCGTCATCGGGCGCAAAGGCCGCGATTACTTCCGCAGACGGGAAATGCCGATGGTGGAGGTCGTGACGGAGCTGCCTGATTCTCCAACCTTCGCGAATATTAAAACGATAGCTTATAAAGCCGTGAAATATTTCGAAGAAGAGCAGTACGACGAACTCAACCTGTTCTACAACGAATTCGTCAACGCGATCACGCAGGTGCCGGTCGAGAAGCGCCTTCTTCCATTGGATGATGACGCATTGGGCGGAGAGACGACCAGTTATGAGTATGAACCTTCGCCGGAGGCGGTGCTGCATGATCTGCTGCCGAAATATGCGGAGACGCTCATTTACAGCGCGCTGCTGGATGCGAAAGCAAGCGAATTCGGCGCGCAGATGACCGCTATGGGCAACGCGACGAAGAACGCGACGAAGATGATCAACTCGCTGACATTGTCTTATAACCGTGCGCGCCAAGCGGCGATCACGCAGGAAATTTCTGAAATCGTAGCTGGAGCGAACGCTCAAGCTTAAACGGGTAACAGGATAGCGCAAGTTTTCAGTAGGAGGGAACGAGATGAACAAAGGACGCGTGATTAGCGTAACCGGTCCGGTTGTCGACATTGAGTTCGAACGCGGTCAACTTCCGGAGATATTGAACGCGATCAAGATTGAACAGAAATCGACGACTCCTGGCGCGCCTGACATCGACTTGACATTGGAAGCATCCGTCCATCTGGGCGATGACGTAGTGCGCTGCGTCGCGATGTCTTCGACAGATGGTCTGGTGCGCGGCATGGAAGCAACCGATATGGGGCATCCGATTACCGTACCGGTAGGCGCGGCGACATTGGGCCGTGTCTTCAACGTTCTGGGCAATACGATTGACAATGCGGGGGACGTCAGCCGCGAGCTGTCCAGCCCGATTCATAAGCCGGCTCCTAGCTTCGACGAGCTGACGACGCAAGCGGAGATTCTGGAGACCGGGATTAAGGTTATCGACTTGCTTGCTCCGTACGTCAAAGGCGGCAAGATCGGCCTCTTCGGCGGTGCGGGCGTTGGGAAAACCGTTACCATTCAGGAGCTTATCAACAACATCGCGCAGGAGCATGGCGGGATTTCCGTCTTCGCCGGCGTAGGCGAGCGTACCCGGGAAGGGAACGACCTCTACTATGAAATGAGAGACTCCGGCGTTATCAACAAGACGGCGATGGTGTTCGGTCAGATGAACGAACCGCCTGGAGCGCGTCTGCGCGTTGCTCTGACCGGTCTGACGATGGCGGAATATTTCCGTGACGAAGAAGGCCGCGACGTGCTGCTCTTCATCGATAACATTTTCCGATTCACGCAAGCGGGCTCCGAAGTATCCGCCCTGCTGGGCCGCATGCCTTCCGCGGTAGGTTACCAGCCGACGCTGGCTACCGAGATGGGACAATTGCAGGAACGGATCACGTCGACCAAAAAAGGCTCCGTTACATCCATTCAGGCGATCTACGTTCCTGCGGATGACTATACGGACCCGGCGCCGGCGACGACGTTCGCCCACTTGGACGCAACGACGAACCTCGACCGGAAAATTTCCGAATTGGGTATTTTCCCGGCGGTCGATCCGCTGTCTTCGTCATCCCGCGCTCTGTCGCCGGATATCGTCGGCAAGGAGCATTATGATGTGGCACAAGACGTGAAGAAGCTTCTTCAGCGCTACAAAGAGCTGCAAGATATTATCGCCATTCTCGGTATGGATGAGCTGTCGGAGGATGACAAGCTGACGGTAGCCCGGGCGCGGAAGATTCAACGCTTCCTGTCCCAGCCGTTCCACGTTGCCGAGCAGTTCACGAACATTCCCGGGAAGTACGTGCCGGTCAAGGAAACGGTTCGCAGCTTCAAGGAAATTCTCGACGGCAAGCACGACGACCTTCCGGAAGCGGCATTCCTGTTCGTCGGCACCATCGAAGAAGCGGTGGAGAAGGCAAAGACGCTGTAAGCGGCTTGACGTGAAACGGGCTGTCCGGGACGGGTAGTTCCGGATGGAACGGAAGGAGGAACCGCAGTTGAGCACCTTTTTATTGGAAATCGTCACACCCGAGCATAAAGTGTTCGAGGATCAAGTGAACATGATTACCGTCAAGGGCGCGGAAGGTGAACTCGGCATTTTGGCAGGACATATCCCGATGGTAACGCCGCTGCAGGTTGGGCCGATGAAGATTAAGACAGGCAGCAAGGAGCGTTGGCTTGCTGTTCATGGCGGATTCGTGGAAGTACGCAGAGACAAGGTCGTTGTCCTTGCGGAAAGCGCGGAACTGCCGGAAGAGATCGACATCGAGCGTGCGAAGGCAGCAAAAGCGCGTGCGGAACAACGCCTGGCAATGGCTCGACGGAGCAAACAGGATCACGTCGATTTCCGCCGTGCGGAATTGTCGCTCCAACGTGCCGTAACACGGATCCAAGTGTCCCAAAGAAACGTGTCACGATAATAGATTCAAGCCGAGGCGCTGTTAGCGTCTCGGCTTGATTTGTATCCGGAGGGCTTGCGCAGCGCCCTGCCGCCGAATTGACCCCAGGTTAGTTGAACGCAGCCGCCCCAGCTTCCGTTAGGTGCGGATATTCGACGCATGCATCCCGCAACAACGGTCCCTCAACGATGAATCTTACACCATTCTCTCTAAGCTGATAGTAATAATAGGCTTTACCTCTCTGGATTTACATTCGAACGAATATGTCTATATTGCCACAAAAGCTTCTTTGAAATGCTTCTATTATCCCGTCGCGATGAATAAAATATAACGATATGTCCATTGGCCGCTTTGCAAAAAGGAATACAAATTATGCCAGGAATTGCATAGACGGGGTTGGCAGGTTTTGTTATAATTGTGGCGGGTTTTATAACAATTGAATACAGGATTGTCTATAATACGATAAGCTGCGACGGAGGGGATGTCTTTGGAGTACATCAACAATTACGTCATCGTGGCCATTTTTGTCGGACTCGGTATTTTTCTGCCGGTGGCCGCTCTGACAGCGGGCCGGCTGCTCAGGCCGAAGAAGCCGACAGACATGAAACAAACAACGTATGAAAGCGGTAACGATCCGGTTGGTGTGGGACAAGTTCGATTTAACATCCGGTATTATTTGTTTGCGCTTATGTTTGTCATTTTCGATGTGGAAACCGTTTTCTTGTACCCGTGGGCGGTTGCGTACAAGCAGCTTGGCCTGTTCGCGCTGATTGAGATGCTGATTTTTGTCGGATTGTTATTGGTTGGATTAATTTACGCCTGGAAAAAGAAGGTGTTTCGATGGGATTCTCTTTAGAGTCAATCACGTTGGAAGAACGGCAGGAACTGGAACGCAATGTCTTTTTCGGCACGCTGGAGCAACTGAAGGGGTGGGCACGCAGCAACTCGCTATGGCCGCTGACGTTCGGTCTCGCCTGTTGCGCAATCGAGATGATGGGCACCGGCGCCTCGCACTATGATCTGGACCGCTTCGGCGTCATATTCCGTACCTCTCCCCGCCAGTCGGACGTCATGATCGTGTCCGGAACGGTAACGAAGAAAATGGGGCCGCTATTGAGACGGCTGTACGATCAGATGCCTGAGCCGAAATGGGTGATCGCCATGGGCTCCTGCGCGACGGCCGGCGGACCTTACGTCAAATCGTACTCGGTTATTAAAGGCGTCGATCAGATTGTGCCGGTCGATATTTACATACCGGGTTGCCCGCCGAATCCGGCGGCATTGATTTACGGCATTAACAAACTGCAAGCGAAAATCCGCTACGAAGCGAAGACCGGAAAGCGGGTGACGGATGCGTGAGCAAGAAGAAGAAGGATCGGGGGGCGGTTCAGCCGCCGCAAAAAGCCGAGAAGGAAAAGAAAACGGAACAGGCTGTGAAAGAAGAACTAACCGAAAAAAACGAAAAGACGGTAAAAGAAGCGCAAGCTGAACAAAGTGAAAAGATGGTAAAGAAAGAGCGGAAGGACGAAGCGGAAAAGTTAGTAGAGGAAGAGAAGGCGGAAAAATCCGGTAAGACCGGGATGGCCGTGAAAGTTGAGGCAACTTCTTCCGCACAAGAAGGGAAGGAGGCAGGACAAGCGGAACCGTCCGCGGCTGCATCGGGGGAAGGAGAGACAGCGGTGGAGCCGGTGAAGCGAGCGGCCAAGGGAACGAGGCCGCAAGAAGAGCCGGTATCCGCTTCGGAAGGCGCTGCGGAAGAGCCGAAGACGGAGCCCGCGAAGGAAGCGGCATCTCCGTCCGCTGAGAGTGCGCCGCCTGACGTGGAGGCGAGCGAACGCGCCGAAGCCGGTGTGCGAACCCGCCGCGGCAGAACCGGCCGCGCCGGCGGACAAGGCGAAGCGCGCGCCGCTCAGCGAGGAGGAGAAGGCCGCCCGCCTGAAAGCGGCGGAGGAACGGCGCGCCGCGGGAGCCGCAGGCGAACGGCCTGCCCGGACGGCGGCTGCCGCAGCCGGCGCCAAGCCCGAGCGGCCGGCACGCTTGCCGCGGGCGAAGGCGAGCGACGAGCCGCCGAAGCCGAAGGAGCCTTCCCCGAAGCAGCCTATACTTGATGCGCTGGTTGCCCTGCTGAAGGCGGAGGTGGCCGCGGATGCGGTGGAGGAGGCCGTCATTAACGAAGAGAACGGGCATTTGCCGACGATTACCGTGAAGAATGAGCATTGGTTGGCCTGCGCGCGGCTGCTTCGGCATCACCCGGAGTGGTCCTGCCATTACTTGCGGAATCTGGCCGGCGTAGACCGCGAGACGCATCTCGAGGTTGTGTATTATTTGATCAATTTATCCACGAAGGCCGAAGCGGCCGTTCACGTCAAAACGGATCGGGAACAGCCGTCTATTGCTTCGGTCACGCCGATCTGGCCCACCGCGAATTGGTGTGAACGGGAAGTGTATGATCTGCTGGGCATCGATTTTCCCGGGCATCCCGATTTGCGCCGCATCATGATGCCGGACGATTGGGTCGGCCACCCGCTGCGCAAAGACTATGAGCCGTTGGATTCGGAGGTGTAATCCCCCTTGATTCGCACAGAAGAACTGCTCTTGAACGTCGGTCCTCAGCATCCGAGCACGCATGGCGTTTTTCGCATTGTCGTGAAGCTTGACGGCGAAGTGATCAAGGAAGCCACCCCCGTGATGGGTTACCTGCACCGGGGGACGGAGAAGCTGGCCGAGAACCTCAACTACACGCAAATTATCCCTTACACTGATAGAATGGACTATGTGTCCGCGATGACGAATAACTATGTGCTTGTTCACGCCGTCGAGAAAATGATGCAGCTCGAAATACCCGAACGAGCCGAATTTCTCCGCCTGATCGTAATGGAGCTGCAGCGCGTGGCCAGTCATCTCGTCTGGTGGGGCACCTACCTGCTGGACATCGGGGCGATGAGCCCGTTCCTGTATGCGTTCCGCGATCGCGAAATTATCATCGATCTGTTCAACGAGCTGTGCGGAGCGCGGTTGACGTACAATTATATGCGCGTCGGCGGCGTCAAGTGGGACGCTCCGCCGGGATGGATTGACAAGGTGCGCGACTTCCTTCCATACATGCGCAAGCGGTTGAAGGAATACGACAAGCTGGTAAGCGGCAACGAGATCTTTTTGGCCCGGATCAAAGGGATCGGAACCTATGATGCCGAGACGGCCATCGCCTATGGATTGAGCGGAGCGAATCTTCGCTGCACCGGCGTGAAGTGGGATCTGCGGAAGGATGAGCCGTACAGCCTGTATAACCGCTTCGAATTCGATGTCCCGGTGGGAACGGACGGCGATTGCTACACGCGTTACGTCCTCCGGATGGAGGAGATTCACCAGAGTCTGCGCATTCTGGAGCAGGCGGTGGAACAATTCCCGAGCGAGGGCGAGACGATGGGCAAGGTGCCGCGCGTCATCCGTCCGCCGGAGGGAGAGATCTATGCGCGAATTGAATCGCCGCGCGGCGAGATCGGCTGCTATATCGTATCCCGGGCCAAGCAGGAGCCTTATCGCTTGAAGTTCCGGCGTCCTTCCTTCGTCAACCTGCAAATCCTGCCGAAGCTGCTCGTCGGAGAGACGATGACGAATCTTATCACGATACTGGGCGGGGTCGATATCGTCGTCGGGGAGGTGGATTGCTAGTGCAAGAACTCATCGCACAATCGCTCACCTGGACGAATGCCTTCATCTTTCTGGGCTGGGCCATAGTCATGTTGCTTGTCGTTCTCGGCTTCGTCACGTATGCGATCTATTTCGAACGGAAAGTGATCGGCTGGATGCAGTACCGCCATGGCCCGTCCCGGGTCGGTCCGCTCGGGCTGCTGCAGACGGTCGCGGACATATTCAAGCTGCTTATTAAGGAAGACACCATTCCGCGCAAAGCCGACCGGGCCTTGTTCATCCTCGCGCCAGTCATCGCCTATGTGCCCGCGTTCGCCGTTCTGGCCACGATACCGTACAGCGAACGGCTTGGCTTCGCCGATCTGAATGTGGGCTTGCTCTACTACGCCGCCCTCTCCAGCATTACGACCATCGGCATCATTATCGGAGGCTGGGCCTCGAACAATAAATATTCACTTTTGGGCGGAATGCGCTCTGCAGCGCAGATGATCAGCTATGAGATTCCGCTGGTCATCTCCGTCGTCGGCATTATTCTATTGAATGGATCGCTCAGTTTGCGTACCATTGTAGAAGGGCAAGGCAATTATTTTTGGGAATGGAATCTGTTCCCGCAAATTATCGGCTTCGTCGTCTTCATCATTGCGGGGATATCCGAGCTGAACCGGACCCCTTTCGATTTGCCGGAGGCGGAATCGGAGCTGGTAGCCGGCTATCATGTGGAGTACAGCGGCTTCCGGTTTGCCTTTTTCATGCTGGCGGAATATGTGTACGTCTTCGCGCTCTCCGCGCTGACGACGGTGCTGTTCCTTGGCGGCTGGCATCCGCCGTTTCCGTTCCTTGATTTTATTCCGGGAATCTTATGGTTCGCGCTCAAGTTTTCGTTCTGCGTCTTCTTCGTCTTCTGGCTGCGGGCGTCGATGCCGCGCATTCGCGTGGATCAATTGATGAGCTTCGGCTGGAAGGTGCTGCTGCCGCTGGCGCTTCTGAATGTGTTTGTGACGGCGCTATACATCGAATTTTTCAACAAATAGGCTAGGGGGGAAATACGTGAAAGGAATATTCAAAGGGCTGGGCGTCACGATGAAGGCGCTGACTTCCAAAAAAGTCACCTATCCGTATCCCGATAAGCCTCTGGTCATGCCTGACCGGTTCCGCGGCATTCAATATTTCGAACCGGACAAATGCATCGTCTGCAACATGTGCGCGCGCATTTGCCCGACCGATTGCATCACGCTCACCGGCAAGCCGAACCCGGATCCGGAGAAGAAGGGCAAGGTTATCGATACGTTCGACATCAATTTTGAAATTTGCATTTTATGCGATCTGTGCACCGAGGTATGTCCGACGGAAGCGATTGTCATGACGAACAATTTCGAGCTGGCGGCGTACAGCCGCGACGATCTGTTCAAAAACATGGAATGGTTGAACGAGAACAACCAGAATATTCGGCAGGAAAACAATTCAGCCATGCCAAAAGGGGGCGCCAGAAAAAATGTTTAACTTCTCCATCGAGTGGACGGGAGAAACGGTAGCCTTCTTCGTGCTTGCCATCTGCATCATCACCGGATCGGTATTGATGCTCAATTTTACGAAGGTCGTTCATATGGTCGTGTCGCTGGCCTTCGCTTTTCTCGGGCTGGCTGGCATTTTCGTTATGCTGGAAGCCGAATTCGTCGCCTTCGTCCAGGTGCTGGTCTACACGGGAGCCATCTCGATTCTGATGATTTTCGGCATCATGATGACCCGGCATGATCGGCAGGACGAAGAGGTATCGCGCCCGCTAAGGGAGACGTTGGCCGCCCTTGGCTGTCTGGCCTTGTTCGGGGTGCTGTTCTTTACGATACGCGGCACTGATTTTCCAGCGCCTGAGCCGGCCGGGCTGGCCCAGGACAATACGCTCCAGCTCGGGAAGCAGATATTTACGGAGCATGTCATCCCGTTCGAGCTGCTGTCGGTGCTGTTGACCGTCGCATTCATCGGGGCCATCGTGCTCGCGAAGAAGGAGGCGGATTAAATGGGTAGCATGCTGGCTTCCTACCTTACGCTGGCAGCCATCCTGTTCTGCATTGGACTCTACGGGGTGCTGACGAAGCGCAATGCCGTCATCGTGCTGCTGTCCATCGAGCTGATGCTGAATGCGGCCAATTTGAACTTGATTGCCTTTTCCAAGTATGGGGTCGTGCCGAATCTGAAGGGACAGATCTTCTCGCTCTTCACGATTGCGGTCGCCGCGGCGGAAGCGGCGGTGGGCGTCGCCATTCTAATCGCGTTGTATCGGAACCGCGGCACGGCTAACGTGGACGAATATAACGAATTGAAGAGATAACCGTAAGTCCAGCGGTATGATGTCAAGTCCCTGATTGATGAGAATTGGAAAATTTCCTTGGCGTGCAGCAGGATCAATCCCAAAAAAGGCATCACCAAACTAGACCCAGTCGAAAATTAAGTAAAATACCATAATTTAACTGGGAATTAGAGAAGAAAATTCATGAGCCAAGGCATTATTGCTCTGTCGGCTTCACCTTCCTTCTGGGCGTATAGAGTTGGTCGTTGCGTAGCAGCACATCGACCAGACGCACAAGTTTTCTTGCCGTTAAGACGAGGGCACGTTTGTGTTGATGCTTAGGGACTTCATTGAATTTCTTCCGGTAGTACTCCCCGAATTCCGGGTCGCGGTTTTTTACCGAGTTGGCAGCTTCAACAAGGTAGTAGCGAAGGAATCGGTTGCCGGAACGAATGCGCTTTGTATCTTCCGCCTCGAAGGAGCCGGATTGGTGCTTGCGCCACGTCAGACCCGCATACTTGGCCAAGGCGGCTTGATCCGTGAAGCGGTCGATGTCGCCGATCTCGGCCAGGATGCCTGCGGCATAGACCCGATCAATGCCCGGAATGGAACGGAGGCACTGGCTGCTGGAAATGCCGTCTAAAATGCGCTCAATCGCCTTGTCGAGCTCTTTAAGCTGACTCTGGATGCTCCGGATCGACTGAATTGAGGTGCCCAGCACCAAATCAATGGAATCCTCGACAACCTTCGAGAGACGGTACGAGGCCCGAGCCGCCTTTTGAATACAGCGGGCGACGTGTTCGGGATCGGGGAAACGATTTCTCCCCTTGTCCTTGAGATAGTCAGCCAAACGGGCGACATCCATATTCGCCATCTCATCCAGACTATACTTTTCCGAGAGCATTTCCATGATGGCATGGCCGAACACGGAACTGTCCACCTCCGCGCGAAAAGCATTGCACTTGTAGAACAGATTTTGCAAAAAGTATTGCTTCTCGCGGGTAAGGTTGTGTACGAGATGGAATCGCATGCGAGTGAGCCGCTGCAAGGCGATGTACTGTTCCTGCATCACGATAGTCGTCGTGAGTCTGCCAAAACGCAGGCGGTCTGCAATGATCCAGGCATCGATGCGATCGGTTTTGTCCAGGTCGGCATAAGCGTCTTTGAATTTGTTAATCAGCTTCGGATTAATGGTGAACACCTTGGCATTCAATTGTTGAAGGGCCTCATCTTCATGCAAGTACATGGCTGGATGCCAGCTGTAGACGGATGTGGCTTCAAGCCCGATATGAACCTCAGAGCAGGCTGTCTTGACCGCAGCAGAAATGATGCGATCCCGCAAGTAAGAGGCGCCGTGCAGATTGTTGGTGGTCTTGAAGGTCTCCAGGGTGTCGCCATCCGATTTCATCAAACAGGCTTCCAGTTCTTCGGAACTGACGTCAATACCGACAAAAAGCTTCAAGAGAATTCCTCCTTTCTATAAGGGATTCAGGGAACGGACTCTCCGGACTGTCTCCGGCGCACTCGCCGATCAATCACCCTCGCATATGAGAACACGCTTCGGTTCATGAGCTGCCCCGACGCTGCTACAGTCGGGCATGAGTTGCCGAAGGGAACAGCCAGCGGGTAAGAAGTGCAAGCGAGTACCGGAGAAACAGACTTAAAAAGTAGATTGGACTACAGGAGGGAGACGAATTTCCCCGAATGGAACCCTAAGTTCCATTGTCCAGAGACATTCCGGAAAGTCCAGTCCCCATATTAATTTTCAATGTGCAAGCTGGAAATTTTGAAGGCATTCTATGTTCCTATAAAGGACTGGAAAAAGACTCAAAACTGCCTTCAGGAAATACTATACGAGGAGGATACGACAATGGAATCCGTCTTGTCGCAATATGCATGGATTATCCCGGTCATTCCGCTGCTCGCGTTCCTCGTGCTGACGGCATTCGGCCGCCAGATGAAAGGTGCTGCCGTCATGCTCGGCGTCTTCAGCTCGTTCGCCGCATGCGTACTGTCCATCCTCATCCTGTGGGAGCGGATGACAGGAGCGCCTGACGACTACACCCGCAGCTTCGAATGGTTCCGCATTGGCGACATCCGCCTAGAGTTCGGATTTGACGTTACGAATCTGAATGTGCTGATGCTCGTCATTGTCACGCTGGTTAGCACGCTGGTCAATGTGTACTCCAAAGCTTATATGGAGGGCGACGAGCGGCAGACGGTGTTCTACGCATACATTGCTCTGTTCACGGGCGCGATGCTGGGACTTGTCCTGTCGCCGAACCTCATTCAGCTTTATATATTCTGGGAACTGGTCGGGGTCTGTTCCTTCCTGCTGATCGGCTTCTGGTATGAGCGGCCCGCGGCGCGCGCCGCCGCCAAAAAAGCCTTCATCGTCACCCGCATCGGCGATGTCGGGCTGCTGCTCGCGATTCTCATTCTGTTCTGGCATATGCCGAACCATGCGCTTGATTTTACGATGATCGGCAACGTCTTCGCCAATGCCGATTCCATGGCGCAGCATGGCATCTCCGCCGGCTTGGGCACCTGGATTGCCGCGCTGATTTTCCTGGGAGGCGCCGGCAAGTCCGGCCAGTTCCCGCTGCATACTTGGCTTCCGGACGCGATGGAGGGGCCGACGCCCATCTCCGCGCTGATTCATGCGGCGACGATGGTTGCGGCCGGCGTATATTTGGTCGCCCGGACCTTTGATATTTTCACCGTCTCGCCGACGGCGATGATGATCGTCGCGGGGGTAGGCGGCTTCACCGCGATCTTCGCGGCATCGATTGCCGCGGCGCAGCGGGATATGAAGCGAATCTTGGCCTATTCCACCGTCAGCCAGCTTGGCTATATGATGATGGCGCTCGGACTCGGGGCGGTTACGGCCGGGATATTTCATCTGTTCACCCATGCCTTCTTCAAGGCGCTGTTGTTCCTCGGGGCAGGCAGTGTCATTCACGCCATACATACACAGGACATCTTCCGCATGGGCGGATTGGGGAACCGGATGAAGGTGACGGCCTGGACCTTCGCCATCGGCGCCTTGGCGCTGTCCGGCATTCCGCCGCTGTCCGGCTTCTGGTCCAAGGACGCCATTCTGGCGGCCGCCTGGGAACAAAATATGCCGCTCTTCATCGTTGGAGCGGTCACCGTATTCATTACCGCCTTCTATATGGCGAGATTGTTCTTCCTGGTCTTCACCGGTTCCCCTGCCGCGGATTCGGATGCGGAGAGCGTCCGCGAAGCTCCGGCTTCCATGACATTCCCGCTCGTCGTGCTGGCCGTGCTGGCCGCTGCCGCCGGGTTCGTTCATACTCCATTCAGCGGCGCGTTCGGCACGTGGCTGGACGGGGATGAGCCGGGCTCCTCCGTCCATGCGGCTGCCATGATCATTTCGGTGCTGGCGGGCGTGCTCGGGATCGGGCTGGGCTATGTATGGTACGGGCCGCGCGGAAGCCGCCGCGGCGGTGCGCAGGAATCGGCGAATCCGTTCTATCGGCTTGTGGCGAACAAGTACTATATCGACGAGCTGTACCAGATCGTCTTTGTCCGCTCGCTTGCCGGCCTCGGCCGCGTGCTGCAGGCGTTCGACAAATGGATTGTCGCCGGGATCGTCCGGCTTGTATCGGGAACGGCGATAGGCATCGGCAAGACGGGGACCCGGCTGCAGAACGGCCAGCTTCAGACGTACGGGCTGATGTCGCTGTTCGGATTCGCTGCGCTGATCGTGTTCATCCTGGCGCTCGGAAGGAGGTTCTGGTAAATGGTAAACGGGCTTACATCGCTGCCCTTATTGACACTGCTGACCTTCTCTCCGCTGTTGGGCGTGCTGATTTTGCTGTTCGTGCCGAAGGGCTGCGCGCGCGCGATTCGATTCATCGGCATCGCGGCGACCATCCTGCCGCTCATCTTGGCGCTCACGGTGTACGGCATCTATGATCTGGTCGATAAAGGAGCGTCTTTAACCGAGCAATACGCCTGGATCTCCCTTCCGCTGAATCTGGAGATCGCCAGCGGCATTCAATCCTGGTCGTTCAACATCGACTATCATTTGGCCATTGACGGGTTGTCGCTGCCGCTCGTCGTCATGACGACGATTGTGGCCTCGATGGCGGCGATCGCTTCACTGGGCATCAAAAAAAGATGGAAAACGTATTACATCCTTTTCCTTCTGCTGGAGGTCGGGATGATTGGCGTTTTCCTGGCGCGGGATCTGCTCCTGTTCTTCATGTTCTTCGAATGGACGCTGGTGCCGACGTTTTTCCTGATCGGCATATGGGGATTGATGCGCCGGGAGAAGGCGGCGAACCGCTTCCTCGTCTATAACGGGCTCGGCTCGGCCTTGCTGCTCGTGGCCTTCGTCATGCTGACGGTAACCGCGGGCTTCACGACCCATCCCGACTTCCCGGATGGCGGCCACTATATCTACACCAGCAATCTGAATGTCATTATGGACAATCTGGGAAGCGCCTCAGCTTACGTCAATCAGCCGGACTACAGCGTCTTTTATCTCACCGAGGGAATGAGGACGACGGTGTTCGTGCTGCTGCTGATCGCCTTCGGCATCAAGCTGCCGTTCTTCCCGTTCCATACGTGGATGCTGAAGGTGCATGCCGAAGCTCCGGCTCCGGTCGTCATGCTTCACTCGGGTATTTTGTTGAAAATGGGGGCTTACGGGCTCGTCCAATTCGGAGCGGCGCTGCTTCCGCGAGAGACCGCCTCCTGGGCGACCGTGCTGGCCGTGCTCGGCGTAATCAATGTGCTGTACGGCGCGATCTTGGCTTTTCGGCAGCGGGAGCTGCGCCTGCTGCTGGCCTATTCCAGCATCAGCCATATGGGCTTCGTGCTGCTCGGCGTCGCGGCCATGAATGAGCTCGGCATACAGGGCGCAGTCGTTCAGATGGTGTCGCACGGCTTCATCTCGGCCTTGTTCTTCCTGCTCGTCGGCAGTCTTGGCAAGCGAACGGGCACGACGCGCATCGGCGAACTGGGCGGACTGGCGAAGAGCATGCCGTTCTTGTGCGGAATTCTGCTCCTGGCCGGTCTGGCATCGCTCGGCCTGCCGGGGCTGTCCGGCTTCGTCGCGGAGCTGCTGACGCTGCTCGGGCTGTACGGCACCGCATCCTGGGCCGCGATACTCGGAGCGCTCGGGCTCATCTTCAGCGCCGTCTACGTGCTCCGCGGGGTGCTGGCCATCTCGTACGGGCCGATGGATGCCCGCTTCGAGGGGCTGAAGGATGCGCGGCTGGCGGAGGCGATTCCGATAATGGTGCTGACCGCATGCATTGTCCTTATCGGTCTGTTCCCGTCCTTCGTGACCGCCCCGATAGACAATAGCGTTGGGCAAATGATCGAACTATTCAAGGTGAGGGGGTAGGCTCATGGATACGCCACATGTTCAATTGCTGCATTTGGCCGATCTCGCACTGCTGGCGCCTGAGCTTACGCTAGTCATTGCGGCCATTGTCATCTCGCTCATTGACCTGGCTCTTCCCCGCCGCATCCATCGCGACGTCATGGGCGTGCTCTCGCTGCTGGCCGTTGCCGTGTCGCTTGGGTTCGTCCTGCTTAAGCTTTATCAGCGGGCGAAGCTGACGGCCGAGACTGCGCAGGCGGTGCAACTGCTCGAACACAGCTATCGCATCGACGGCTTCGCCCTGATCGTGAAGGCCATCATTCTGATTGGCGTCGGCTTCGTCATCATGATGAGTCTCGGCAATCTGCGCAAGGAAGAGCTGCCGAATCGGGGAGAGTATTACTATTTGCTGCTTCCGGCCGCCATCGGAGGCATGATGATGGCTTCCTCCGGCGACCTGCTGACTCTTTATGTCGGCTTGGAGCTGCTCAGCATCACATCGTATATTTTAGTGGCGATGAAAAAGAACGACAGCAAATCAACGGAGAGCGCGTTCAAGTATACGGTGCTCGGAAGCGTCGCTTCGGCCTTTATTTTATATGGAATGTCCTTTCTGTACGGAATCAGCGGAAGCACGGCCTTCAATGGAATCGCCCATGCCTTGGCTGATCGCACCGCCGGGTTCGAGCCGCTCATTTATGTCAGCTTCATCCTGATGATTGTCGGCTTCGGCTTCAAAATCGCGGCGGCTCCGTTCCACGCCTGGGCCCCGGATGTGTATCAGGGGGCGCCGACGCCGATATCCGCCTTTCTGGGCGTCGTGTCCAAGGGGGCAACGCTGGCTGTCGTGTTCCGCATATTCTATAGCATGTATCTCGGTCTGGGCCGGGATATGGCCATCTATTCAGACCTGTCGACGATCTTGCTGTCCATCGCAGCCTTGTCCATGATTGTCGGTACGACGATGGCGCTTCGCCAGGCCAACGTGAAGCGGCTGCTTGCCTTGTCCGGAATCGCGAACGCGGGCTACCTGCTGGTTCCGATCAGTCTGAATTTGTTCGGCCAGCATCTGCACGCGTCGAACTTCGCGGAATTCATTTATTATCTTATCGCTTATCTGTTCATGACCTTCGGGGGTTTTGCCGTTCATATGGTTGTCGAACGGTCCTCCGGCCACGATCAACTAAGCGGCTATGCGGGCCTTTACTATCGTTCGCCATGGCTGGCCGTCGCGATGACGGTGATGGTCTTGTCGCTGGCCGGCATTCCGGTTACCGCGGGCTTCTTCGGGAAGCTGTTCATTATTCTCGGAGCGATTGCATCGCGCACGCTCTGGATCGCCATCGTCATGATGGTCACGAGCGTTGTCTCCTTCTACTTCTACTTCGGCTTTATTCGCCAGATGTATATGCGCGGGGATAATGAGGAGGCAGTGCGCATACCATGGACGCAAGGTCTCGTCATCGTGGTCTGCGTGCTCGCGATTGTCGGGCTTGGGGCATTCCCGAATCCGGTCATCCATGCGCTGAGCCGGGTATTCTCCATCGGGGCCGATTTGCTGGTGAGATAAAAAAATGAGTCATTAGGGCTCCTGAACCTGGGCACCAGGTTCAGGGGCTTTTTTGGGTGTTTTGGGTATTATAGAATTTTTTTTTGGAGCATCATCGCCTTCTGAGGGTATCGTCGCGTTCTGAGGGCATCGGTTCCTCCTCGGGCTTGAACGTGTGGAGGGAATTGCTGCTATTTTACAGGAATTTCGTTTCAATGAGTCCGCATCCCGAGGAAATGCTGCAAATCTACATCATTTTAGGCCCTTGTGCTCCAAGCCGGAGCGAAACGGGTGAAATTGCTGCTGTTTTGCAGGATTCCCTTTTTGCTGAAGTCGTGCCTATCGAATTGCTGTATTTAGGCAGGATTTTGCTTACCGAATCGACGTGTCTGAAGAAATCGTGCAGTCTTCAGGCCGCGGGCCCCCCTTTTTTTACGAAGGGGTGGGGATTGTCCAATTTCCTAAGCAAAACTTGACACTCCGAGCGTTTTAAATCCATTTCTTTCTATTGAGAGACAAGTCCTAATGAAGTTTCGAAAAATCCCTTGGGCTTTCTTATTTTAGGTAGGGGGGCCGGGGAAGGCAGAACAGGTTAAGTAAGGGCTAGTGGGTCCGTGCAACGAAGCAGGCTGATCCGGCATGAAGCAAGTTAGTCCACGCATGAAATTGCCGTACAGGCGAAGTTTTTTTATTTTTATCCGGGAGGCGGGGAACGGGGGGGGAGTTTTCCACCCAAAAACAATGGTGAAGAGGCGGGCTTTGCGAGCCCGTTGATGCGGGAATTTGTCGATAATAGGTCCAGGGAACTATATTGGCTCTAAATAAAGGATTGTCCCTTCTATGTGACGAATCTTATATATCTTACGACGCCTTGTGCAGTCATTCGGCATCCCTTACAATAGCAATGGGCTCCATGGCGAATGGCATGACGGACAGGAATGTCCTGTCAACAAGCAAGGTTTACCGATTGACAGCAGGGTGACGGTCTGGTTTAATCATCCTCTGAATGATGCGCGATGCCCGTGCATAACCTGAATGATTGGAATGGGATGAAAGCTATGAAGACACGATGGCGAACAGCCGTCGGATCGATGTTGGTTGCAGCCCTAGCCTTGCTTGTCCTGGTGAACTCCTTGACTCCGCTGCAGACTGAGATTCGTCATCTGCGGCCGGTCGACTGGGCGGGGAAGGACGGCAATCTTCTCTCCTTAAGCGAGATGCGGCGGGAAAGCGCCGCGAAGGAAGAGGCAGCCGGCACCTGGATTCTAAAATGGAAAAATGGACATCACGATGAACGGCTGCTGGCGAACAGCGAAATCGTAAGCGAGCAGCAGGCGGTGAATATCTCGATCGTCAAGCCGCAGCAGGCGGACGCCGCCGGGGAATGGCTGGAGACGCTGAGAGAGTCGGATCATGTTGAATATGTTCAACCGAATCAGTCTGTCCGGACGCTGAACGCGAGCGTCAAGCCCAATGATCCGCTTTATTCCCAGCAGAGCTATTTGCGGCAGATCGGTGCGGATAAGGCCTGGGCGCAGGTCAAGGGCAACTCGAACCTTACGATCGCGCTGGTGGATACCGGAGTGGATCTGAACCACCCTGATCTGAAGCCGAACCTCGTCAAAGGCACGAACCTGCTGGAAGCGGGTCTGCCTCAGGACGATAACGGCCACGGCACCAGCGTGGCGGGCGTGCTGGCCTCCGTCGGCAATAACGGCAAGGGCACCGCGGGGGTGCTGTGGAACGCGAAGATTATGCCCATCAAGGCATTGGATGCGCAAGGCTACGGGGACGAAGACAAGTTGGGCGCAGGCATATTGTACGCGGTCGATCACGGAGCCAAAATTGTTGTCATGTCAGTAGGACTGTATCGTTATTCGAAATATATGGAAGATATCGTAAATTACGCCGAGAAAAAGGGCGTGCTGCTCGTCGCGGCCACGGGCAATGACGGCATGCGCTACCAGGAAAAGGTCGAGGTCAAATATCCGGCAGCTTATCCGACTGTGCTGGCTGTCGGGGGAAGCACGCCCGATCTGCTGGTAGAGCCGCGTTCGAACACGGGGCCGGAGGTCGATCTGGTTGCTCCGTGGCATGTCTATACGACAGCGCTCGGCGGCGGCTACAAGGCGGAAGAAGGAACCTCGATGTCTGCGCCGCAAGCGGCCGGGGCGGCCGCCCTGCTGTGGAGCAAATATCCCGGGCTGAAGCCACACCAGATTCGGGAGCATCTCCGCCGCACCGCGCAGAATATCAAATCGCTAGGCTGGGATCGGGAGAGCGGGTACGGGCTGCTGCGCGTCGACGAGGCGCTTCGGATTTCTTACGATGAGCAAGCATTCGGCACGAATACGACTCGTGGCACCGCGCGCGTGTTCCCTATCGACACATCGCTTAGCGGCGTATTCGCCCCGAATAAGCGGACCCAATGGTTCGCGGTCGATGCCCCTTACGAAGGCACCCTCCAGCTCTCGCTGGAACGGATCCAAGGGAAGGGAACCGTTCAGGCGGCACATTATGTTGGGAAGCAGAGCACAGGCAAGACGTACAGCGACGCAGGCGGCAAGAAGACCCTGATTCCGGTGAAGCAGGGCCTGAATATGATCCGTCTCCAGCATCAAGGATATGAGGGGAAGGAGACGCTGTCCTATAAGCTGTCGTCCCGGTTTTTCATCTACGAGGATCCGTTCGAATCCAATGACCTGCAGTACCAGGCCTACACGATTCCGGCGCGGACGCAGGATATTGTCGGCACGTTCGGACATACGGGCGATGTCGACTGGTATATGATTCAACTGCCGCGCAAAGGCACGCTGCGCCTCAAGGTCAGCGTGGATACGGTGCGGATCGATCCGGCGCTGGAGGTGCGCGGCTCGCATATTCGCACGCAATGGATCGACGAAGAGAAGGAGGGGCGGTCTGAATCGGCCGTGCTGACCGATCTTCCCGCGGGGAAATATTACATTCAAGTGCAGAATGTCGTCACGGCGAATCCGGAACCGGTCGCGGGCGAGTATAAGCTGCATGTCGAATATATTACGCAATACACCGATCCGAATGAACCGAACGACAAGATGTATGAAGCGGTCACGATGAGCGAAGGCGCCGAATATGTCGGCGTGTTCGACAAAGACAGCGATGTGGACTGGTTCCAATTCACGGTCAGGAATCCGGTCTATGGCACGGTGACCTTGAAGAATCTCCCGTCGGACCGGAACGTCGGCATGACGGTGATGACGAAGGAGCAGAAGAAGCTCGCCGGCGCGCAGAGCGGCGCCAAGCTCGAGCAGATAGCGGCGGGCGCTGCGCTGGAGCCGGGAACGTATTATGTCCGCCTGACGACGGACAAGAAGTTCGATACGAAATATTACCGGTTGTCCTTCAACACCGAGCCGTTGGTTGAAGGCTTCCGCGATATCGGCGGCCACTGGGCTCAGGAGGCCATTGTGAAGGCCGTCCGATCCAAGTGGATCAAGGGCTATGATGAGGCGCTGTTCCGGCCGAACCGGCAGATTACCCGGGCCGAAGCGGCAACCGTATTGACCAAAGCCTTCGAGCTGGGCGGAAGCATTCAGGGAGCTCCAACCTTCACGGACGTTCCGGCGAAGCATTGGGCTTACGCCGATGTCTCCCGGGTCGCGAAGGCGGGTATCACCGGCGGCATCGGCAACCGTCGCTTCGGTCCGGCTCTGCCGGTCAAGCGGGCGGAGATGGCCGTCATGATGGGAAAGGCGCTCGGTATTCAGCCGGAGCGCCCGTCGGAGGCTCCGTTCCGAGACGTGCCCGTGAACCATTGGGCCGCCCCGATGCTGTCCGCTATGAAGGAGGAGGGCCTCATCCAGGGGATGGACGAGGATCTCTTCGCCCCGGATCGGCAGGCGACCCGGGCGGAATTCGTGTCGATGCTCGCCGGGCTGCGGTAAGCAGGACGTTTTGAACAACCTCTATAGAAGGAGGGTGGGTTATGGACAATTCATGGTCGAACCTATCGGCAGCCGTAGGTTGGGGCGGAGTGGTGAACATGCTCGTCACGCTGCTGTGCATCGGCGTTGCCTGGTGGTCGCTGCAGCATGTCAAGCTCGATCTGTTCATCTGCCATCCGCAGAGCCCGCAGGGCAAAATGCTGCACTTGCTCCTGGCGATTATCGTCGGGCGCGCAGTGGCCGGGTTCTTCATCGATTATTGGGGCTGGACACAGTCCGTGCGTTATTTGTTTGGAGCGTAGCGATTGTGGTTAAGAGGAAATGAAAAACATTCACCGCAGGCCGGCAGCCGTCGCCGCCGCCCTGCCGATTGGCAGAGTACGGGGGGACGGCCGGCGGTTTCGGTGCTTGTCGAATAACATCGAATAAAGATGTCAACAATGGGAGTAGCCCCAAGTAAATTGTGGAAGGGTATGTCGAAAAATATCGCTTGTCGCCCTCGTTAGGCGGTGGTATGATGAGGGTTGGGCAAGAGAGAGACCTACCATCTTGTACAGTGATGTGAGGATGGGGCGAAAAAAGGCGCGGAGGGAAACATGATGAGCAAATTTATCGTCCGCGGAGGCAAACGATTGACGGGAACCGTCCGCGTAAGCGGTGCAAAGAATTCGGTGCTGCCGATCATCGCTGCTTCGTTATTGGGAGAGCATGGCGTAAGTGTAATATGTGACGCGCCTCCACTCGACGATGTCAAGACGATACACCATGTGTTGGAGAAGCTGGGAGCCAACCTTACATATTCCAATGAAACCATTCGCGTAAACGCAGAGCATCTTCACTCGTATGAAGCTCCGTATGAGCTGGTGCGCAAAATGCGGGCATCGTTCCTCGTGATGGGCCCATTGCTGGCCCGCCCGGGTCAGGCACGGATCTCCTTGCCTGGTGGCTGTGCGATTGGAACGCGGCCTATCGATCAGCATCTGAAGGGCTTCGAAGCGATGGGTGCGCAGATTGGATTGGGTCAGGGCTATATTGAAGCGAAAGTGAACGGCCGGCTGAAGGGCGCCAAGATCTATTTGGACGTGGCGAGTGTCGGCGCGACTGAAAATATAATGATGGCGGCAACGCTAGCCGAAGGCACGACGACGATTGAAAATGCGGCCCGCGAGCCGGAAATCGTCGATCTGGCCAACTATTTGAACAAGATGGGCGCCAAAGTGCGGGGCGCGGGCACCGGAGTCATTCGCATCGAAGGTGTAGAGCAGTTGCACGGGGCCGAGCATACGGTCATCCCGGATCGAATCGAGGCCGGCACCTATATGGTGGCCGCGGCGATGACCGGCGGGGATGTCTACGTTGAGGGAGCCATTGCGGACCATCTCGGTCCAGTCATTGCGAAGATGGAAGAGATGGGCGTACAGATCGAACCGGACGAGAATGGAATCCGGGTTCGGGCCGATCGGCCGCTCAAGGCCGTAGACGTGAAGACGCTGCCTTATCCGGGCTTCCCTACGGATATGCAATCGCAGATGATGGCGCTTCTGCTCGTGGCGGAAGGCACCTCCGTCGTCACGGAGACGGTATTTGAGAACCGCTTTATGCATGTCGATGAGTTCAATCTGATGTCGGCCAATATTAAGGTTGATGGACGCACCGCCGTCGTCACGGGAGGCGCCAAGCTTGTCGGGGCGAAGGTGTGCGCGACGGACCTGCGCGCAGGCGCGGCCTTAATCTGTGCCGGACTGGTGGCGGAAGGAACGACCGAGGTGAGCGGTGTTCAACATATCGACCGCGGCTATGTCAATATCACGGAGAAGCTGTCCTCGCTCGGAGCCGATATCTATCGCGTCTCGATCGACGAGCAGGCGCAGGAAGCGAAGGAAGAACAGGATATTCCGTTGTTCAGCGCGCAGCCGACCTGGGCGTAGATTTCGCTTCGCTCTCTTGGCGGTGACGGTTTGAATAAATGGATACGGTCTGGATTCGTCCGTTCGAAGATCCGGATGCGGCGGATCCAGTTTTTATGAAGCAAGAGGGGGCTGTCCCATCCGTAGGTTTTTAGCTATGGTGAGACAGCTCCCTTTTTTCTACAGCTCGACTTGCCGATAAAACCGCGAAAATGCAGTTTTTCCAGGTGACGTTTACTCTGGTACCGTAATTCCTGCAGAACGGCATGAATTTCAGCCACGTCAATGGATTGAAAGCACAAATCGGCGAAAAGGATGTACATTTGCAGGAATTTCATCTGATAGCGGATGGTAGCGTGTGAATTCCTGTAAAACGCAGGATTCGCTGCCTCCTCCTGTTCCCCTCACTGTCTTCCGGCCGCCATCATGGCGAGCATCCACCATCCGGCTCCACAGGCAATCGTCGCAAACAGCGTCGTCATGTATTTGGTCATGGCGGGAAGCTGCGTCCGGAAGAGGGCGAAGTTCGCTAGCGCCGCGATTGCGGCGAGGGCTCCGCCGACTGCTCCGCCCACGAAGATGAGCGCGAGCGGCAAGGCGCACCATAGCTTGACATGCCACGGCAAAGGCTCCGCCAATTCAATGACGTTCCCCTTCCAATCTGCTGCGGAAACCTTCGATTTCTTGAGCAGTCTTCCGTATCTAATATCGACTGCCGACAGTCGAAATTGAATACCGGAAACGGAAAATTCTATATATCCGGTTAGCCTGCGGCAGCGTCCACGGCCCGGCGGAGGAGAGAGCTTGTCAGATTCCGGTTCTTTCGTCTCTCAAAAAAGCATAGGATGGAAGTAGATTACCCCCTTCCCTCTATATCCGGTTCATAGAAAGAGGGAGCCATCGGGAGGATAAGGAGAGAGAAGCGATGACGATGCTGCCGACACGGATATCCGCCAAGCGATGGAAGGGCGGTCCAGGGGCAAGACGATCGTCCCGGCGGAACGACATGCTGGGACGAGCCATCCTATGGGCGGCGGGCCTGATGGCGCTGGCGGTGCTGCTGCCGTTCGGGCTGGTAGACCGGCTGGCGGAGCGGCCGCCCGCTACGGAGACCGGACCCGGCCCGGCGCCGCCTATGACGGGCACCCCCGAGGGCGGGACGGAAGTGCGCGTCTATCTGGCGAAGGCGCGCAAGATAGAGAGCGTCCCGCTGGAGCACTACGTGCGCGGCGTCCTGGCGGCCGAGATGCCGGCCGACTTCGAGCTGGAGGCGCTGAAGGCGCAGGCGATCGCCGCCCGCACGTATATCGTGCGCCGCCTTCGTTCGGGCGACACTGCCGGCGTCCCGGAAGGGGCTGACGTGACGGATACCGTCGCCCATCAGGCTTATATCCCGCTGGATGAGCTGGCGAAGCGGCCGGAGCGCACGATCGCGAAGCTCAACCAGGCCGTCAATGAGACGCGGGATCAAGTGATTACCTATCAAGGCGAGCCGATTATGGCCGCATTCTTCTCGACGAGCAACGGGTATACCGAGAATGCCGAAGACTATTGGAAGAATCCGGTTCCCTATTTGAAGAGTGTGCCCAGCCCTTGGGATCAGAACGAGTCTCCCCGATACGCCGAGACGGCGGAGCTGCCGCTGAACGAAGTCCTCGACAAGCTTGGCCTGACTCCTGCCGCGGTGCCGGGTCTCGCGCAAGCCCCGCGGCAGGACGGAACGGAAAGTTCGTCCTCGGGCACAGCGGCTGGCGGCGGGCTGGCAGCGGATGTGCGCATCCTGTCCCGAACGGCGGGGAAGCGGGTGGAGGAGGTTCAATTCGGATCGAAGCGCTTCAGCGGCAGGGATATCCGGGAGAAGCTGAATCTGCGTTCGAGCGCGTTCGATTGGGAGCGGGACGGCGACAAGCTGCGCATCACGACATACGGTTACGGCCACGGTGTCGGCATGAGCCAGTATGGGGCGCAGGGGATGGCGAAGCAAGGAGCGGGGGCCGAGCGGATCTTGACCTACTATTATACAGGGGTCCAGTTGGACAAAGCTTCGAAGTTACTAACGGCGGCCGACCGGCCTTCCTCGTAAGAGAACTATGAATCTAAAAAATTAGCAAACTTCCACGTATAAAAGCGATAGCCCCGGTAACAATGGTTACTGAGGTGATCACAAATGAGTGAACAAAACCAAAACAACTCGAAAAACAAATCCGCAACCAGTTCATCGGCTAACAATGCAGCGAACACGCCGGAAGCTTCCAAACCAATGCAGGGAGCCCAGGCGGTTCACACTTCCACATGGAGAAAGCTGTTGTCCAAGCGATGGGTCTTTCCTGCTTTGTACATGGCCGCAGCAGCAATCATCCTAACGTTAGTGTGGGTCTACCAGGATATGAACCGGCCGCTCGACCCGAACGCGGAGACGGCGCAGGTCGATCACACGGTGGTAGATTCCGGAACACAGGTGGAGGGAACGGTCAACGAAGACGCGGTCGAAGTGGTCGCATCCAACGAGACGTTGGGTTGGCCGGTGAAAGACGCGCAGGAAGTAGACGTCGTCATGTCCTTCTATGACGAGACGGCCAGCAAGGAAGAGCAAGCGGCGGCGCTGATAGAGTTCGAACAGACCTTCACGCCGAATGTAGGGATCGACCTGGCCCGCAAAGATCAGAAATCGTTCGACGTCCTGTCTGCAATGAGCGGTAAAGTCATCCGTGCGGAGCAGCACCCGAAAAACGGCTTCGTGGTGGAAGTGGATCACGGCGGCGGCATGAAGACGGTCTATCAAAGTCTGGCGGATGTCAAAGTCGCCAAAGGCGATACGGTCAAGAAGGGCGACACGCTCGGCACGGCCGGACGCAGCGAGCTGGAGAAGGCATTGGGCGTGCACGTGCACTTTGAAGTGTACGACAATAACAAGCCGGTCAATCCGACGAGCCTGCTGGCCAAAAACTAATCTTCTCCACTCTCCGGAGGAAGGCGGAAGCGAACATGCTTCCGCCTTTTGCCGTTCCAGGGGATGGAGTGGGACAGCCTGGATTAAATTTTTTTCAGATGGTTCTATTCGGGTGGACAGCCTTCCCGCGATCGTTCTTGTACGGTATCCGGCTCAGAATTTTTCCGCATCGCAGCGCCGTTTTTGCACAGGACAAGCGCTCAGGTTCCGCCCCCGCCGCCCAAGTCCCTCTTCCCCGTCTTGTCAAATTTATTGGTTAAGCCGGGCTTGTCAGGCTGTCCAACAACGCATAAGTGTGCGGCCCACTCATATAATGTACCAATTAAACCGAGTAGAGGGAGGCGGGAACGTGCACGATTACATCAAGGAACGGACCATAAAAATCGGCCGCTGCATCGTCGAGACCAAGCATACGGTTCGCACTATCGCCAAAGAGTTCGGCGTATCCAAGAGCACGGTACACAAAGATTTGACCGAACGGCTGCCCGAGATTAATCCCGATTTGGCGGACCAGGTGAAGCACATTCTCGAGTACCATAAATCTGTGCGCCATCTGCGGGGAGGGGAAGCGACCAAAATCAAATACAAGAAATCGAGCTCAAAAAAACGTGAAGTGATGACGGCAGGCAAGTCGTAGCCGGCAGTTCGGAACAAGCGAATCGCCGCCGGATCGTACCGTCTCCTGCTTTGTTCCGAATAAGACGGATCCTCCTTCATTCTTTCATTGAATCCAGCGCTATTAGTATGATATGGTAAACGATGAGTAAATATTATGCAGGAATCGGTCGGATTTCATCGAAAATCAGTTGAAAAATGAATGTGGAGGCTCTTGAACTTATGCTAAGCAAGGATATCGGAATCGACTTAGGAACGGCGAACGTTCTCATCCATATCAAGGGGAAGGGGGTTGTGCTCGACGAGCCGGCCGTGGTGGCGATTGAGAGCGATGCCAAGCGAGTGCTTGCCGTTGGGGAAGAAGCGAGAAGAATGGTTGGACGGACTCCGGGCAATATTGTGCCGATCCGTCCCTTGAAGGACGGCGTCATTGCCGATTTTGAAATTACGGAAACGATGCTGAAGCATTTCATCTCACGCGTCGGCGGCCGCAAATGGTACTCGCATCCACGGATTCTGATTTGCGCCCCGACGAACATTACCTCTGTAGAGCAGAAAGCGATCCGCGAAGCGGCCGAGCGGAGCGGCGCGAAGGAAGTATTTTTGGAAGAGGAGCCGAAGGCGGCGGCGATTGGCGCAGGCATGGATATATTCCAGCCGAGCGGCAATATGGTCGTCGACATCGGTGGCGGAACGACGGACGTGGCCGTGTTGTCCATGGGGGATGTCGTGACCGCCTCTTCTATTAAAGTCGCGGGGGACAAGTTCGATGACGCGATTATGCGCTATATCAAGCAGAAGTACAAGCTGCTGATCGGGGAGCGCACCTCCGAAGATATTAAGGTGAACATCGGTACGGTCCGCCCGTCGGGATCCGGCCATGAGCGCGAGATGGATATCCGGGGCCGCGATATGGTATCCGGCCTGCCCTATACGGTGACGATCACGTCGAACGAAGTGCGTGAAGCCTTATGGGATCCGATCTCCTCCATCGTGGCAGCCGCCAAATCGGTATTGGAACGGACACCGCCGGAATTGTCGGCGGATATTATCGATCGCGGAGTGATATTGACCGGGGGAGGCGCGCTGATGGACGGATTGGACGAGCTGTTGGCCGAGGAGCTGAAGGTTCCGGTGCTGATCGCGGAGGATCCGATGCATTGCGTCGTCAAGGGAACGGGCATGATGCTCGATAATTTGGATAAAGTCATTAAGAAACGGTTCGTATAATCCGATATACAAGGTATATTGTCTACAGTTACGGGAGGAGCTTCCATGATTAGAGGATTATACACGGCTGCGTCGGGTATGGTTACCCAGCAGCGCCGGCATGACACAGTGACGAATAACGTGGCTAACCTGCAGACGCCGGGTTATAAGGCGGTTACCGAAGTGAGCCGATCCTTTCCCGAGATGATGCTGACCTTGATGGGGAGCGATAAGGCCCAAGGCCAGACGATCGGCCGGCTGAACACGGGCGTATTCGCTGAAGAGAGCCGCTTGGCCTTCACGCAGGGCGATCTGCTGGAGACGAGGCAGCCGGGCCATTTCGCGCTGCTCTCGGATATCCAGGTGCCAGGCGTTACCTTCGATGCGACGGGAAAGGGCCAGGATGCGAACGGCAATCCGGTATTCCAGCCGGAAGCTTTTTTCACGGTACAGGCCGGGGATGAGATCATGTACACCCGTGACGGCCGTTTTCATGTGAATGGGCAAAATGAATTGGTGACATCCGATGGCTCATTGGTGCTGAACCGCAATAATGCGCCGATCGTGCTGGAGAATGAACAAGCGCTGGAGTTCATCCAGGTGAACGGAGAAGGCCAACTGTTGGATACCCGGACCCGCACGCCGATCGCAGGCGGGGAACTGCTCATTAGCCGCATCGACAATCCGAATGATCTGCTTCGGGCCGGCAATGGGCGCTTCCGGCTGCAGCCGGGCGCTGCCCAAGCCGCCCCGGTGGCGGCAGGCGATGCCGTGGAGGTTCGCCAAGGCGTGCTGGAGCGTTCCAACGTGGATCCGGCACAATCGATGGTGGATATGATGACGGCATATCGCGCCTATGAAGCGAATCAGAAGGTTGTGCAGTTCTATGACAGAACGCTGGACAAGACGGTGAATGAAGTAGGCCGAGTCTAACGCCAGGGCGGGAGGAACGATATGAATCAGACGATGATTGCGGCTGCGGTCTCGATGAATGGTCTGCAGCGAAAGCTGGACATTATCGCGGACAATGTGGCGAACTTGAATACGAAGGGATACAAACGGAAGACGGCATCCTTCGCCGACGTGCTGACGAATGTGCAGCAGCATAATGAAGAATTTCGGCAGCCTGGGCGGGTCACTCCGATGGGGTATACGCTTGGGTACGGCTCCAAGCTGACCGGCTTGAGCCGCGACATGAGCCAAGGCTCGCTGCAGCATACCGGGGTCGGCACCGATGTGGCCTTGCAGGGGAACGCGCTGTTCGAAGTGGGCACTCCTACCGGCACGGCATGGATGCGCGAAGGTTCTTTCCATTATATAATAGATGGGGATGAACGGATTCTTACTTCCGCCGAAGGTCATCCCGTTATGAGCACGGACGACACGGAGATTCGCATTCCGGCAGGCTATGAGATGAAGATCGATGAGGCTGGCCGGGTGTTCGCCGTGAAGACAGGCGAGCCGGAAGAGGAGCTCGGACAGCTGAAGGTTGTCCGGCCGCTGAAGCCGGAGCTTCTCGTGCAGACGGAGAACAATCTGTATGTGCTGCCCCAGGGAGCGGACCGGAACACGATTGTGGAGACCTTGAATCTGACCGGGGATCGTTCCGATCCGAATGCGCCTCATGTCTATGTGATGCAGGGCATGCTGGAGGAATCGAACGTGTCGATGGCGGACGAGATGGCGGAATTGATTCAGGCGCAGCGGGCCTATCAGTTGGCTTCGCGGGCATTGATGTCGGGTGATGCGATGTGGGGGCTGGCCAATAGTCTGCGTGCGTAATGAAGCAGGTGAATAGCAATGAGTAACGAGAAGAAGCTGCCGGATTTCGAGCCGGAGCGGCAGGATATCTCGCTGCAGCGCATTGCGCGCAGACGGGGAGAGGAGACGGTTCCGCGGGCTCCGGGAAATGCGGATGCGCCGAGGCTTCGGCAGCATGCGGCGGCGGAGCGGACGACCGCGCGCAAGCCGCAGCGCCGTAATGTTACAGAGAAAACAGAGGGACAACCGAACGGAACCGCGAAAAGGAAATCGGGCAGCTCGGTCAAATGGTTGGTCCGTCTGGTTATCGTTCCGCTGATATGCCTTTTGACGCTGATTGCAGGGTTGATTACCGGATACGTCGTCGTAGGTAAGGGCACGGTGGCGGAAGCGCTCAATTTTGATACCTGGAGACACCTGTTTCAACTGGTGTTTGCCTGATGTTGGCCCCGCCTTGGCGGGGTTTTTTCTGTGTTTTTCTATTTCCAGCCGTCCTTCTGCGCCGATGTGGCCCGGTCTGAGCTTGGGCTTGTGCAGTTTTCATTTTAATAGCAGACATGTATAATGAGTTGGAGGAACTGTAATATGGGGGGAACTGGGGGTCTTACGTTTGAATTTGCCTAATGCGCTGACCATGGTTCGATTCGTTCTTATCCCCGTCTTTTTGGCTTTGTTCTTCTTCGGTGAGCGGTTCGCCGCGTTCGGAATCTGGCTGTTGGCGGGAGCGACGGATATCCTGGACGGGTATTTGGCCCGCAAGCATAATATGGTGACTTCGGTAGGGATGATGCTCGATCCGTTGGCAGACAAGCTGATGATGTTGACGGTCATGCTGTCATTGCTGTGGGCCGGCGATCTGTCTGTCGCCGCGGCGCTGGCGATGCTGGTGCGCGATGCGGGGATGATTGCGGTAGCGGCGTTGATGCATTTTAACGGCAAGCGGACGGTTCCCGCCAACTGGATGGGCAAGCTGACGACGGTATTATACTATATCGCCATTTTGTTCATCTATTTTCAATGGCCGCAAGCGCATGCCATCTTATGGGGCGTTATCCTGTTCTCCTTCGTCACGACCTTGATGTATCTCGTGCTCGTCGTCCGCGTGAACCGAAAGAGCGAAGCATAACGGCGGTGAGCCCATGCCTCGCGAGACAGAAATGGCAGCGAATAAACTGTAACCATTAGAGAGAAGCCGGATACCGGCAATATGCGGTCTTGTCCTGCAGAAGATAAGAGCGTGTTCACAGCCATGAGAATACAAAGAGCTTCCCGTCACAGCGCCTCGCCGCTGGGGAAGCTCTCTATCTTAACCTTCACGCCTGCAGTCATTGAAGGATGATGTTAGTGTAGACGGGGAGGAACGCTTTTATTCATGCGAGTCCTGAATTTATCGAAAGGAGCATGCGCAAATGCTGAATATTGAACAAATTCAAGAAATTATCCCTCACCGCTATCCATTTCTTCTGGTGGATCGGATTGTGGAGCTGGAAGAAGGCAAACGCGCGGCGGGCATCAAAAATGTCACGATGAACGAGCCGCATTTCGCCGGTCATTTTCCGGGCTATCCGGTCATGCCCGGCGTATTGATTGTGGAAGCGTTGGCTCAGGTCGGGGCCGTTGCGATTTTGAAGCTGGAGCAGAACCGGGGAAAGCTGGCTTTCTTCGCCGGCATCGATCATTTCCGGTTCCGCGGACAGGTTGTGCCTGGGGATACGCTGACGCTGTCAGTCGAGATTACCCGTCTCAAAGGAAGCATCGGCAAGGGGCAAGCCGTAGCCAAGGTCGGCGATCAGGTTGTCGCGGAAGGCGAGTTGATGTTCGCGCTGGCGGACCGCACGTAAAAGAAAGGTACGGAATCGGAAAATTCATGCAATGATTCGGCATGGTTCGGTTATTCTATACGATAAGCGATCCGTGATCGAATCGTTATGTCTTGTTCCTGTCGAACGAGTTCATATGCTCTCGGGCGATGGCGGGCTTTTTCGACATGGGGCATCCGTGCCGGTATTGGATTAAGGAGGGAACTTCGTGCTTCAACAGTTGGAAAGATGGAACCGCCGTATGAAAAAGTGGCTGTGGCTGCTTGTCATCGTCGGATTGGTGGCTGCCATACCGGTTGCTGTCCAGCGGGTTCAGACGGAGCAATCGTCGAATCAAGTGGAATTGGTCGTCAATTACCGCAATCTGGTGGAGGCTGCCGCTTACGCGCCTCAACCGACGAATTATATGAATGAACAGCTCGAACGGTTGAAACAAGCCGGCATCGGATCGATGGCTATGTTCGAGAGCTCGTTGGCCGAGCTACGCAATGCCAACCGCGTCGTGCTGTATAATTCTCAGGATGCGGCGCTGCTTGATCAGAAGACGCCGCCTCTCAATGAAAATTATACATATGTCCTCTTCACGAGTCCGGAGTATGCGGAGCGGTTGTCTCCGATGATCGAGAAAACGTTCCTCGGTCTCGATATTAATGTGCGCTTGTGGAGCGGCAGGGACGGCCTGATTATCGAGGCGCCTGTAGAGAGCACGTCCATGAAGCCGCTGCCGCAGGATCCGATTGCGATCGAGCAGTTGCTTGCCAAAGGCTTCCACATCGTGCCGCGGCTGTCCGACGCGCTGCCGTACAATCAGGAGCAGGTGGAAGCGCTGCTGAAGAGCTTTCACGATATCGGCGTGAAGACGATTATTTTCGACGGCGAGTCGGTCAAGGGCTTCAATGATGATCTGGAAATGAATAGCCTGACTGCCTTTGCTGATTTGTTGAAAAAATATGATATCGCGATTGCCGCCATCGAAGGCTTGAAGGTGGAGCAAAAGGGAATGAAGAGGCTGGCGTATTTGACGGATTATAATGTCATCCGCCTGCACTCCATTACCGATCAGGAAGCGTTCAATGAGCCGGATGTGCTGGGGGATCGCTTGTCGCTCGCCACGAAGGACCGGAATATTCGGATGATTTATTTCAATATCGGGGTGAAAAAGGACTTCACCAAAGCGGAAATCGTCAATTCGATTGACAACATGCTGCACAGCTTGAAGGAGCCGGGGCAAGCTATCGCTTCTATTGAAGCCAACGGATATACGTTAGGGCAAGCGGAAGCGTTCCATGTCGTCGATGCGCCTTGGCAGCGCTATGCGAAGCTGCTGGTCGTCATTGGCGGAGTCGCGATGATCGCGCTTATGATTTCGTTCTTCGTTCCTTATGTGATGCTGCCGGCCTTCCTTATCGGCCTGATCGGCAGCGCCGGCTTGTTCGTATTGAAGCCGAATCTGCTGGAGCAGGCGCTCGCCCTGGGGGTCGCGATCAGCGCACCGACCATCGCGATGGTGCTTGCTGTCCGCCGGGTCGATATGAGCCCGACGGTTACGGCGGGGGGAACCCGGCTGGCCAAGGCGCTCGGCTTGTTCCTTCGCACAACGGTGTTGTCGCTGATGGCGGTTCCGTTCGTGATTGCGCTGTTGAATAACATTACGTACAGCCTGGTGCTGGAACAGTTCCGCGGCGTCAGCCTGCTTCATTTCGTGCCGATCGTCTTGACCGCGCTCTATGTGTTCCTGTATCGCGGCGAATCGGTATTCAAGGAAGGCAAACGTTGGCTGTTCACGCCGATTACGGTATTGTGGGTCATCGCTCTGGGCATCGTTGGCGCAGTGGGGCTGTTCTATTTGTCCCGCACGGGCAATGCCGGGACGCTGCTTCCGGGAGAAGCGACCTTCCGGGCCTTGCTGGAAAATACGATTGGCGTCCGTCCGCGCAATAAGGAGTTCCTGATGGCCCATCCGCTGCTGATTGCGGGCGCCTTTATCGCTTATCGTTACCGCTTCGGCATCTATCTGTTTATTATCGGATCGATTGGCCAACTGTCCATGGTGGATACGTTCGCTCATATTCATACGCCGGTCATTATTTCGCTGATTCGCACGGTATTGGGCATCGGGCTTGGCATCGTGGTCGCCCTTATCTTCGTGCTGATATGGACTATTATTGAAAGGTGTTGGGAGGCATGGCGGCCGAAGTTCGAAGCATAGCGCTGTCCGGCTACTACGGATTCGGCAACAGCGGGGACGAGGCCGTGCTGCTGTCGATTCTGACCGCGCTGGAGCGGGCCGGCCAGGAGGAGGGCCTCCGGATTCAGCCGATCGTGCTGTCCGGCGATCCGGTGACGACCTCCCGGCTGTACGGGGTGCAGGCCGCGCATCGGATGAAGCCGGGCGAGCTGCTCGGCGCGATCCGCGAATGCGACGGCCTCATCAGCGGCGGCGGTAGCCTGCTTCAGGATGCGACAAGCTGGAAGACGATACCGTATTATTTGGCGGTATTGAAGCTGGCCCAGTGGTTCCGCAAGCCGACCTTTATTTATGCCCAAGGAGTGGGGCCCGTCGGAAGACAGGCCTTCTACCCTTATATCCGCCGCGTGTTCAACAAGTCGGCCTATCTGTCCGTCCGCGATGCGGAGTCGGCGGATCTGCTGGCCCGCATGGGCGTGAGCCGGGAACGAATCGATGTCGTTCCCGATCCGGTCATGGGGCTGGAGCTTCCCGAAGGCCGGGGACCCATGAGGGAGAACGGCCCGCATGCGGAAGGGGACGGGAAGGGCTTCGATACGGCCGGCCGCCCGATTGTCGGCGTGTCGCTTCGCTTCTGGAAGGAGGATCGCTCGGATATGCGGGCGATTGCGGACCTGCTGATGCAGGCCGCCCGCCAGCGGCCTGTGCATCTGCGCCTGCTCCCGTTCCACGGGGAGGCCGATACGGAAGCGTCGCAGTATGTCATGGACCTGCTGCGGGAAGAGGTTCGGGCCTGGAACGGGGACGAAGGTTCCGCTCAGGGGGATCAGACAGCGGGCAACGGCTCGGTCATGAGCCTGTGCCCGGCTCAGGAGCATCCGCAGGCGATGCTGTACGAGGTCAGCCGCTGTCGCGCGCTCATCGGCATGCGCCTGCATTCGCTCATCTATGCCGCTTCCCAGGATGTTCCGATGGTCGGCATATCCTATGATCCGAAGATAGACCAGTTCCTGCACCGGCTTGGCATGAAGGCCGCCGGTTCGACGGACAGCCTCGACAGCGCAGCTGCGGCTGGGGAACTGGTGAAGCTGCTGGATGGAGCCGACAGCTGGCGGGAGACCCATCGGAACGCGATTGCAGCGTTGAAGCGGGAAGCGATGACTCCAGCGCAGAATATCGTCCGCAGGCTGCTCGAGAAGAAATAAAGTGGGTGATGCATGATGGGGCAACAGGACAGTCTGGCGAAAATACCTACCGTGTCCATATATGGAATTCATTTTTCCAAGCTGAATATGCAGGATACCGTTGCCTGTCTGGAGAAGGTAATCGAAAGCGGGCATTCGATCCAACTGATTACAGCCAATCCGATTATGGTAATGGAGGCGTTGGAGAATCCTAAGTTCATGAGTGTCATGAAGCAGGCTGATCTCATCATTCCGGATGGGACAGGCATCGTATGGGCCGCTAATTATGTAGGCGATCCGGTCGCGGAGCGGGTAACCGGCTTCGACTTGCTGCATGAGCTGATGAAGGCGGGCGAAGTTCGCCACTGGAAGGTATTTCTTCTCGGGGCGGCGCCCGACGTGGTTGGGGCCGCGGCGGAGCGGTTGCGCCAGCAATATCCGCTGGCCGAGATCGTCGGCGTGCGTGACGGCTTCTTCGGCGAAGCGGAGGATGAGGCGGTCGTCCAGTCCATTCGCGAGGCCGCTCCGGATATTCTGTTCGTAGCCCGGGGCCTCGATACGCAGGAGCCGTGGATTGCGAAGCATCGTCATGAGCTGCAGGTTCCGTTGATGATGGGAGTCGGGGGAAGCTTCGATGTCATCTCCGGCAGAAGCAAGCGCGCCCCGGCATGGATGCAGCGGCTGCGTCTGGAATGGCTGTACCGCCTGCTTCGGGAGCCGAAGCGCTTCGGCCGGATGCTGGCCTTGCCGAAGTTCGCTTGGAAAGTAATGCGCGATAAAGATAAGGTGACAAAAGTGCAATGAAATGGAGCCTATGCTTATGATTTCGTAAGAATGCTCCATAATATGCTGTTGGTGTTTCCCTTATGAACGGAGTATAATTCGATCCGGTACCATAAATGGGGGTTGGAACAACCGATGATAACCGTATATGTTGTTGGTGGACTGGTCGCTTTGCTGCTGGCCACCGGTTTGACGCCGCTAGTTAAAAAGTTCGCGATAAAAGTCGGTGCAGTCGACGTGCCCAATGCACGTAAAGTGCACACCCGCATTATGCCGCGTATGGGCGGCTTAGGGATTTTTGCCGCTTTTGTTATCACGTTATGTTTATTGGCATTATTTGTTCCTGATATATTGTTCGGACGCCGTGATTCCAACCTGATTTGGGCATTGCTCTCCGGCGGCGCGATTATCGTGCTGACGGGGTCGCTGGATGACCGCTTTGAATTGTCGGCCAAGGTCAAGCTGGTCGGCCAGATCATCGCCGCTTGCGTCGTCGTATTCGGCTTTGACCTGACGGTCGACTTCGTGAACGTGCCTTTCGGCGACCAATACTGGAATATTGAATCCTGGATTGCGATTCCGCTGACGATCTTCTGGATCGTGGGCGTGACGAACGCCATTAACCTGATTGACGGGCTGGACGGCTTGGCGGCTGGGGTATCTGCCATTTCCATCGCCACCATTCTAGTCATGGCGGTCTTCATGGGCAATCCGATGGTGATCTTATTGTGCGCCGTGCTGCTGGGCAGCATTATCGGGTTTTTGTTCTTTAACTTTCACCCGGCGAAAATCTTCATGGGAGATACCGGATCGCTGTTCCTCGGGTTCAGCCTGGCGGTATTGTCCTTGTTAGGCTTTAAGCAGATTGCCATCGTCTCGTTTATTACGCCGCTCTTGATTATCGGCGTTCCTTTGTCGGATACGTTCTTCGCGATTGTGCGGCGAGCGGTGCAGAAGAAGCCGATTTTTGCGCCAGACAAAGGGCATTTGCACCATTGCTTGCGCGAGCTGGGCTTCAGTCATCGCAAGACGGTGCTTATCATCTATGCGATTGCTACCTTCTTCGGCGTATTAGCCATTATTCAGTCCGTGGCGGCCTCGCATGATGCGAACTGGGTGACGTTTGTCGTCATCTGCATTCTGATTGTATCGCTTCAGCTCGGCGCCGAGGTTATCGGCATCGTCAGCAAGACGAAACGGCCGCTGTTGAATATGATTCATCGCATGCGCGTCAAGGCCAACGCGGATTCGCGGTCGAAATAATCGAATATGTGACAAAATCAAGCTTGCTCCGGTTGCGGAGCAGGCTTTTTTGTGCCTTTTTTTGCAGATGGCTTCAGGACTGTATTTTCACTAAGAATTTTACTCGATTTTGGACATTGTCTAAAAAATATGCGATGTGGAACCGATAAAAAGTGGTATATAGCGTTTGGAATCAATACAGTCATATGGAGGGGATACAATGCGTGCTTGGCTTAAACCATTGTACATGCTGCTCGTTGTTGCGCTGATATCCATGTCGATTCCGCTGGATATCGCCAAGGCGGCGGATCAAGATGGTGCCAGATATTTTCACTTTGACAATTTGAGTACAGAGGAAGAACATCCGACCCAGGTCAATACCGAAACGATTGAGGTGAAAGGAACCTTCAACGGGGTGTCCTCGAGTTCGATCGGATACCGGGTTGATTTGGTAGTAAACGGGAAGATTGAGCACACGACCTACGGGACCGATGTGAAGCCGATTATTACCGGCAACTCGTTTATTTTTCGCGCGGTTCCGCTGAAGACCGGCTTGAACATTGTAACGGTCACCGGTCTGGGACCGAACGGCAACACCGTAGAGGCAAGCGCCTATGTTGAGTTCAGCAATGCGCCGGCTATCTCGGACATCAAGCTGTCGGACGGCAGAATTCTCGAGTCCGGCGTGCCGCTGATTGTAAAAGGCGATACCGCGTCCCTGTCCCTGAAGGCGCCGAACGCAACGATCGTGACGCTCAACGGGCGTCAAATGTTCAATGGCGGCGCGGGCACGTTCGTATCCTCCGGGGTAGCCCTTCAACCTGGCTTGAACGAGCTCGTCATCGTAGCCACGAACGGCAACCTGACGTATACGATTACGCGCCATGTCGTGTCATTCAACGGCGTTCTTACCGGCTATGACACCTTTATCGGCGCCAGCGCGATTGACGCGACCGCGAACCACTATGTGACTGGCCCGGTGAGCGGCACGGTCAAAGGGAAGTTCATCGTGCCGAAGTCGCAGCAGAACAACACGCCTGCGGCGCCTGTCGTCGATGTGGTCATTACGAAGGACAGTGACGGCACCGAGATTTTCAATGAGGCCAGCATCACGAACGTGACGAAGAAGGAAGAGGGCTCGACTTATATCATTTATGAATATGAGACGGCTGGTACAGCTTCTCCGGCCGATACCGGGAAATATAATTTGAACTTAAAGGTCGCCTATGACGGCAAAACGAATGTCTTCAACAATTACTTCACGGTCAGAGACGCGGATGCGGCTGAGATCCTGGGCGTGAAGCAGTTGTTCAATCCACAGGTGGACGGAAGCACGGTGTCGTTCGGCGCGGAAGCGACGTTCGCGCAGAACAGCACGGTGTTCGAGCTGCCGCTGTATCTGAAGCTGGACGTGAATAATTTTAAGGGTCAGGATGTTAAGGTCACCGATTGGCAAAACGGCAAGCAGGTGGGGACCACCGAGTTCCAAAGCGCTACCGGCTTGAAAACCGTCAACGGTGAACCGGTGATCCGGATCGATGCGATGCCAGCCGGGGATCAGACGCTCAAAATCGAGGTCGGCGGGGAAATTTACGAGATTAAGGTAAGCTACGCGCCAGGGCCTTATATCAAGCTGACGAACGTGCATGACGGCAAAACATTCGATATGGCGAATGGCCTGCCTGAAATTCAAGGGCAGCTTATCAATTTCAATCTGCAGAATAAAGAGGAATTGAATAAGCTTACCATCACTTTTAATGGCAAAAAGGAAAATCTTAAAAATGTAGATACCGCTACGGGGAAATTCACACACCCTCTGGGAGAGCTGGTTGCAGGTCCGAACAAGATCACGTTCGACGGGGTAGCGAATGGGGTTCCGATCAGCTATACGATTACCGTATTCTTCTTCTCGAAGGACGTTCCGGCGATTGTGAAGATGTATCCGGTGCCGGCGGCCCAGGATCCGACCAATCCGAACAAGGAAGATACGGAGCAGAAATTTAAGCTGATTAAAGATTATGAGTATGTCACGAAGGAGCGTTCGGCTGACGTATGGATAGAAATCCAGAACGCGGACTCGATGAATGTGTATATTGATGGCAAGCTGATTACGACGTTGAACGAGCGCGACTTCGCTAACGGCAGCCCGAATACGAATCCGGCGATTCTGTTCAAGGAACAGAATACGACGACAGGGTCCTACTTGTTCTTGCTGCACAGCCTGGAGTTCCCGACGTCCGGCAAGAAGAACGTGACCGTCGAAGTGCGTAAAGGGGTTACGACAGCCCGCCAGACGCTGGAGATTACGCGCGAACAGAATACGTTCGAGATTCTGTCTCCAAAGCTGCCGGACGAGAGTGTCGTCAACCAGAACTTCTTAATGGTAAGTATTCGTGCGGAAGGCGCGGATCAGGTGCTTATCGGCAAGCAGGAGCTGGTGAAGGGCGAACAGGATATTTTCCGGGGCGAGACAACGCTCAAGAAGGGCAAAAATACCGTCAAATTTACGGTTGTGCAGGGCAAGCAAAAGATTAATGGCTCATTTGAAGTAAATTATGCGGATGCCGCGCTGCCGGGCGCTCAATACAAGACGACGATCGGCAAGAACGGCAAGCTGTCCGCCTTCGGAGGCGACCTCGTTGTGCAACTGCCGAAAGGCACGATGCTGCGCGACATGAATCCGCGTCCAGGCCAGACGCCGAAGGAAATCCAGTTGTTCGACAAGCAGAATCTGTTGTTCGGCATCGCAGACCCGGATGACGGGCGGACGATTACGCGCGAGAACCAGGTTGGCGTGCGCAAGCCGGTAACCGGCGGAAGCGACGAATTCCTGGACGGCCAGCTCCGTCGAATCGATCCCGATGAATTTGCGCGCAGCGTGCTTATGCCGAAGGCGCATTTCGGACTCGGTTCCAGTCTGTATTGGATCGATGCGGGATATTTCAGCTCAGAAGACAGTCTTCTGAATGAGGATTATAAGTTGGTAAGCCCGTCGCATCCTTATGACGAGTCGAAGAAGTTCTACGAGCGCGGCGACCGGATGTGGCTTGAGCCGACCCAACGCGGCACGATTACGATTAAGTATGATCCGAATATCGTGAACGAGCATGCGCGAAATGTCGGCGTATGGCGTTGGAACAACACGAACAAGTCTTGGGAGAATCTCGGCGGCACGCTGGATACGAAGAAAAAGACGATTACGGCGCCGTTCGACGGCTTCGGCTACTATGCCGTCTTCGCGGTCCGCTATAGCTATGACGATATTATTTCGCATAAATATGCCCGCAAGAGCCTGGAGCTGATGATGTCCCGCGGCTTCATGAAGGCGAAGAACCTGAATGAGTTCGGGGTATATGATAATATTACGCGCGGCGAAATGGCGACGATGCTCGTGAAGATGCTGAATATTCCGTTGGATTACGATCCGGACAACTTGACCTTCGATGATGTGGTCAACTATGAGGTTCCGGACCTGCTATGGGATTACCGCTATATTGAGACGGCTGCCCGCAAAGGGATTGTCCGCGGTCTCGCTCCGCGCCTGTTCATGCCAAACGGGGAGCTAACCCGTCAAGAAGCCGCTGTAATGATTTCACGCGCCTTGAACTTGAAGCTTGGCGATCCGGATAAGGATCTTGCCAAATTGCAGAAGACCTTTACCGATGCGAATCTCATCGATTACTACAGCATTAGCCCTATTCTCGCCGTGACGAAGGCCGGTATCATCAACGGCATTCCGAACCAGATGCAGGAAGGCCAGAAAAAGCCGACCTACCGCTTCGATCCGAAGTCGAATCTCACGAGAGCCGACGCTGCGGTCATGGGCGAACGCATTTTGGGGAAAGTGAAATAAGCCGGTGATGTTTGACCCGTTCCCTCAACGGGTAATGAAGAGAAGAGCCGAACTGCGCTTCGGCTCTTCTTTATCTGCAATAGTCCCCAGTTCTGTGAGAGGCTGAGCGAAATTGTTCTTCATGGGTGAACTTACACTCCTTGGTAAACATTAGCCCGTGACGAAACAAATGAATCGCGCTATACTGTCACTTGTGACAACGAATGGTTCTTGCTTACATAACTTCGTACATACAGGTACTCGGCGGATTGTGGGGCAGAGCCATGCTCTATGCATGGCGGACAAGCAGTGTTTTTGAAGACTTCATGAAGCGTTCGAAAAAGCTTGAGAATTTTTTTAAGAAGCCGCAACTTTTTCGAGCAACGCGCGTTTATATACATGAAGTTGAAAAACAAAGGGATAAAATCATTAGTATTCCCTGTATTTCTCAAAAATATGCTTTACGCTAGTCGTTTGTCATTGTATAATGTCTAGAGTAGTATGAGCATTTCTATTTATTCTCATTTGTTTACTAGTTTCTGTGGCATGTCCCATGTTGCAGACTTATTTTTTGAATACAATTCGCTCTTACTCTGGGAAGGGGGTGAATCGGCGAATGAGGGAAATGAGCTATCAATCTTCTAAGCAAGATTCTCAACAAACGAAGCAATTTAGAGGAGGAGACAAAAAGGTTATGAAGAAAAGATTGGCGCTGCTGCTTTCCGTAGCTATGGCGTTCTCCATGTTCGCTAACGTAGCTTTCGGTGCCGATGCAGCTAAGACGACACAAGAAAAATTCGACGCTTTGAAAGAAGCTGGCATTTTTAGCGGATACCCAGGAACTGACGATGTAAAGCTGGAGCAAAACCTGACTCGCGCTGAGTTCGCGAAAGTGGTTGTTAAAGCTCTCGGTTTGAAAGAAGTAGAAGGCGTGTACTCCTATAAGGACAAAAACTACGGTCCTAAGCACTGGGCTGCTAAATACATCGAAGCAGTTACTGCAGAAGGCTTGATGCAAGGTATCAACGCTTCCAAGCAACTGTTCGGTACGAACGATAACATCACGGTTCAAGAAGCTGCTAAAGTTCTCGTTCTTGGATATAAATTCGATATCCCAGAAAACGCAGAAAACAACGCTTCTGACTGGGCTAAGAACTACTTCCAAGCTGCAGTTGACGCAGGTCTGTTCTCCAAGGATGTAAATCCTAAAGCGAACGCAACTCGCGGTCAACTCGTAGAAGCAGTTTACGCTGCTGACGAAGCTGCAAAAGGACCTAAAGTTGAGTCCGCAAAAGTTATCGACGCAAGAAATGTTGAAGTAACTATGTCCGACAAGGAAGTAGTTAAAGTCGAGCTGAAAGCAGAAGAAGCTCTGAAGCCTAACGTAGAAACTGAAATCAAGTTTGAATACAAAGGCAAAGAGTACACTACGAAGGTTACTTATGTTGTGACTTCGGCTCAAAAAATCGAGTCCGTTACAGCTGAAAACCTGAAAGAAGTAGTTGTTACATTTGACGGCACTGTGGAGCAAAAAACAGCTGAAAACAAAAACAACTACGAAGTAAAAGACATGACGATTGATAGCGTGACTTTGTCTTCCGACAAACGTTCCGTTACAATCTTGCTTGAAGAAAACGGTTCTGTAATGAAGAACCAAAAAGAAACTGAAGTGAAGATTAAAAACGTTCGTAACGAAGACGGATCCAAAACGTTCAACGAAACGAAGAAGTTCACTCCAGTTGACGTGAAAACTCCAGAAGTTAAAGAAGTAGTAGGTTTGGGTACGAAAGCATTCAAAGTTGTGTTCTCCGAGCCGGTAAAACGCGGTGATGCCGTTGCTTCCAGCAACTACAAAATTGATGGCAAGATGGTATCCGGCAGCGTTGACTACATTTACCCTAACGTAGCCATCGTTAAGACGGACTTGTCTGTAGGCGAACACAAATTGAGCATCAGCAACATTACAGACTTCTCGGGCCTGAAATCTATTCCAGTTGACAAAGAGTTTACAGTTGCTGAAGACACTTCCGCTCCTGAAATCGTTTCTGCTAAGACTAACGATTTGAAAGAGCTAGAGATTGAATTTAACGAAACCGTTAAGTCCATCGAAAAGGTTTATCATAACGTATCTGGAAATACTGGCAAGATCACTTATAAGGACAATAAAGTAAAGGTCACTTTCTCCAACGCAATGTACAATGGAGACAACACGATCTATGTTAAAGGTGTAACTGACTACAGCGGCAACCAAGCTGATCGTGAATACAAAGTGAACCCTACTTTGGATACTACTCGTCCTGAAGTTGTAAAGCTGGAAGTAAAAGAAGTTGGCGCAATGAATAACCACCAATTGGTTATTGAATTCAACAAGAAATTGGATAAAGAGTCCGCTGAAAACTTCAGAAACTACACGTTGAAAGACAGAGACGGTAAAGTCCTGAAGAACTTCGTTGGCGTAGACGTTGACGGCCATCCAATTGCTAAGCCTAGCTACGATGAAAGCAATAATAAGGTAACAATTAACCTGAATGGTAAATTGGCTAATCAGACGGACTATATTCTAGAGGTTGCCGGTGTTCGCGACACAGCTGCGTTGCAAAACACAATGGCGCCATGGTCTCAAGTTTTCACAGCAAAACAAACTGCTAAAACAGGTATCGTTCGCGCTTGGTTCACTCAAGAATACGGCGAGCAAAACCTTTACATTCAGTTTAAAGAAGATATGAGAAGTGATGGCGAAGGTGGTGTCCTGACTAAAGAGAAATACCTCGTCAACAACAAATCCATCACCGATCATGAAATTTCGATGGTAAACGGAGATACAGTTCGTATTACCGCTAAGGCAGGCAAGCTTATTCCTACAGATGCTAAAGAGGACTACGAAATCAGAGTATCTGTAAGCCAAGTTAAGAATGCCGAAGGAGACTACATTAAAAACGGTGACTCTTACACGTTGACTTACAGCGGTAAATTGGGTGAAGCATTTGCCAATAACATCGCTGTTACAAAAGCAAGTGTAGTTGACCGTAATGAGATCAAAGTTGAGTTTGGCGGAAAAATCAACTATGTAAACCTCAATGATTTCTCTGTCAAGGCTCTTAACAATACCTATGTTCCTTACGAATATGAGCTCAGCAATGACGGTACTGTCATGACTTTGAAATTTAGCACGAGTGAAACTTTGCCTGCAAGCCTTGCTGGTGCAGTGCTGAATGTAAAAGAAGGTGCGACTACTGCAGACATCTTGAATGTACCTGTTAAAGCTGGAAATACAAACCTGTCTGACTATTACAATGTAAGACCAGAAGCAATTCTCAATACGCTTCAGGTTACCGCAACTGATGCTACTTATAGAGCAACAGTTGATCTGACTGGCGGCGTTAAGTTCTTGGAGGGTGCTGATGTTAAAGGACTCTTCACTGTAAAAGTGAATGAGGGTAAAACTGCAGACGGTAAGGATGCAGCTGTTACAGTGAAAGAGGTAAGCCTCTTAGGAAGTGACCAAAAAACCTTGGTTGTTGAATTCGAAATCGCTAAAGTCAATGGTGAAGTTGTAAAACTTACTAAGGACGACTTTGTTACGGTTTCGATGGACGACACCAAGAATAGTGTATTCAAATACATTATTGATAAATATGCTACAGAAGCAGTTCCAATGAAAGGCTTCACTAGCACTACTCAATTCACTCAGAAATAATCTTTAAGAAAGCCCTTCGGGGCTTTCTTTTTTTATAAAACTTACAACAATGTAACCCAGTAAATCGTATGAAAAGCGAAACTTTCCACTTCCCCCTAGCGTTATACTATGTAGAGGAAATTTTTTCGATATAGGAGGAAGCAGATTGAATAAGAAAAAGACGATAGCGGCCGTACTTTCGCTGTCTTTAGCTCTAGGTACATTTGCCACCGTGTCTCCAGAAGTGCAGGCAGCTCAAAAGGCCTCCGACAAGCAAAGTCAAGCGAAAACGACGACCAAGACCCCCGCTGTAAAAACGTTGGATACTTTGAGTTCGATCAAGCTTACAAACAAAAGTTCCGTGAAATTAACCAATGTCAACATGTATCGCCAAGATGAAAGCAACATTTTATCTTATACATTGACATATACGAACAATGAAGCGCGAAGCATTCCGCTTATTGATTATTGGACGAAGGTCCGCACCAAAAGCGGAACCGTTTATTCGAGTAATTTGACAGATGAAGACAAAGATAAGAAGGTAATTCCGGCTCAATCTCAGCTGAGCGTTACATATTATGCTAAAGTGGCGAAACATTTAACCGTCCATGATTTGAATTATGACATTATTAAATGGGATTTCAGCAAATCTAATTTTGAAAATCGTCTCGGTTCATTCCAGATTCCAAGTGGAATCACTACTTCTACCGTAGTTGGAGAAACGCGGACAATTCGCATGAATGATATTCCGATTAAGACAAGCGTCGATCGGGTTAATGTTTTTCCTTCCGATGAGTACCATTATGTGAACGTAGCTGTGAATGTGGTGAACGCCGGTGTTAAGGCGTTGGAAAATAGCTCATACAAGTATGCAGTAAAGACCACGAACGGCAGCACCTATATTTTAGTTCCTGACGGTACCAGCAAAGATTATAAGCTTCAACCTGGGGAAAAGAAGACATTAAACTTAATGACGGCTATTCCTAAAAGCGTAAATGTAAAAAAGCTGGAACTTCAAGTCATTCAGGAACAAGCATCCGGAAAAGAAGGTGAGGCAGGGAAAATTAATCTGGCTGTCGGGACGTTTGCGCTTCCTAAAGCAAATGACTCTAATTCAGGTGTGCCTGCCAATAAAGATAAAGTGATTACCATCAATGATGCTAAAGTTAACACGAAAATTACAACCGGTTGGTTAAATCAAAGTTATAACCAGAACGATATTACTTTGACATTTATGTTTGAGAACATGTCTAATAAACCGGTAACTTTACCGAAATATGAATTCGAGCTTCATGGCCCGAATGGCTTCTCTACTCCAATTCCAACGAAATCGTTGGAAAACTTGACGTTGAAGCCATTGGAGAAACGGCCAATTACATTGAATGTATCCATTTCCGCAGAAACCGGTACGAATCAGCTCAAGCTTCACATGAATCGTCCTGGAGATACGGGTGAAAAAGATGTGAAGGATTCAGCTTCAAATTCATTTAAATACCCAGAAGGGATTTACAATGTTCCTGAGCTGTTGTCAATGCAAAATAAAACCGGTATTGAGTATAATGTTCAACATAGTAAAGGAAACTTGGGCATTACGATTGATACACTTCAGCAATTGCCTTGGACAGACGGGAAAATCGTGTCTGCTAAAATGACAATCCGCAATAAAGAGTCAAAATCGATTCAACTGCCTGCATTGGAAGGAGTATTCAAAATCGATGCGGCGGAGAGCAGCGGAAAAACGCAAATCGTAAGCTCCAATGGCACGCTTATTATTGGTCCAAAAGAAAAAATAAATGTGTACGTGGTCACCAAGCTGCCATCGTATCTTGATTTTACGCAGATGCAAATCGCATTGCTTGAAAAAATCGGGGAGACCGACACGGCGCAGTTAATTCAATTCACGAACATTGGAAAATTGCCAGAGTTGCCAGTCGTGGAATTCAATACTTATCACAAGCTAGAAACCGAAGGCCGCAAGGCCGAGATTCTAGCCCGTCAATCCAGAGTATACCAAGGAAATTCCGATAAAATCGTCTATACAGACCTGGAAATGAAGAGCAAGGAAGGACGCCAAGCGACTCTGTCGCAAATGGTCGGCTACTACCGAACATCCGATGGCTTGTATTATAAAGCGAACATGGTGCAGATTGATCGTCCAACCAGTCCGGAAGGCAAAAACATCGTAACGGCGTGGGCGAAAGTGCCAAGCTCGGTTAACACTAAAGATATGCAGCTTATATTGGGCGAAGGCATTAAAGAAAACAAATTGACGGCACCGAAGGAAGAGTCTGATGGATACATTAATGCGGTAGCGATGAATTTGGATATTGGTCAACCATCGCTTAAGCGATACTTCGATAATCTGGACTTCTTCCCATACACGTTAACCATTAGCGAGTTTTATGCAACCATCAACAACTCCTCGATGCAATTTGACTTTAAGTATGAGTTGAAGAAGGATGAGCAGTATGATATGGGCGAATACGGACACAAGGTTATTGTGGAGATTACGGATGCAAGCAACCGAGTTTTTGAGAAAGAAATCGAAATCGATAAAGACGGCGGATTGAAAGTTGGGAAAAACCTGAGTTATACGGCAAGCTTCAACGATGCACTCTTCGAGAGAATTCAAAACGGAGGGTACCAAGTTTCCATTTACGATTCTTTCCAAGGAGAGAAAGTCAAGCTTGCCAGCTATGGAAGTGCGTACAACCTTAGAAATGCACGAACATCGGACTAATTGATCGTGCTCATTTACCCCCTCTTCGCAAGAGGGGGTTTTTGGCAAGCAGAGCAACATTTCCTGCGGGTGGCTCGGCTCCTGATGAGCATAATAGGTATAACGATACTTGAAGGAGGAATCATTCCGTGGCGAGAAAAAAGCTGGTTCCTGACAGTAAAAATGCACTTTATCAAATGAAATATGAAATTGCTGCCGAATTCGGACTGCCTGTAGTTCATCAAGGGGCGTACTTGGGGATGGATACGGAATTTGCTTCTGAACTGGGGAGTATGCCCGCCCAACCGGCGGCCCATCGCGATGACTGGGGGCATCTGACATCACGTGATGCGGGATCCGTTGGCGGTGAAATTACGAAGCGTCTCGTGACCCATGCGTTGCGGCAAAAATAGGCAGAAGAACTTTTTGTTCATTCATTGACAGGACCCGACAAATCAAGTATTATGATTTTTCGAAGGCTGGTATAACAACCTTTTCCATGAAGGAAAAGGTTCGTTTTTTGTTTAGGCTGCTCACAAGGGAGCCATATTAAGGGTTAGGAGGTCGAGTCCTATGTCATTGAAAGGACGCCATCTGTTCACATCCGAGTCCGTAACCGAAGGACATCCGGATAAAATATGCGACCAGATTTCCGATGCGGTGTTGGACGCCTTTTTGGCAAACGATCCGAATGCTCGGGTTGCATGTGAAGTATCCGTTGCGACGGGATTGGTACTTGTAATCGGTGAAATCAGCACCAAGGCGGATTATGTGGATATTCCATCCATTGTGCGGAATACCATTAAGGAAATCGGATATACACGTGCCAAGTATGGCTTCGATTATAGTACGTGTGCCGTATTGACCTCGCTCAATGAGCAGTCCCCTGATATCGCCCAAGGGGTGAATGCAGCGATTGAAACCCGTAACGAAAGCGAGATGCAGCAAGAGACAGCGAATATCGGAGCGGGAGACCAAGGCTTGATGTTCGGCTTTGCTTCCAATGAGACGCCGGAATTGATGCCGCTTCCGATTGCGCTGTCCCACCGGATTGCACGGCGTCTGTCCGAGGTGCGCAAAGATGGAACGCTGCCTTACCTTCGTCCGGACGGTAAAACGCAAGTTACGATTGAATATATGGATGGCAAGCCAGTGCGTGTTGACACGATTGTCGTATCGACGCAGCATGCGGAAGAAGCAGCGCTGGAACAAATTCAGAAAGATATTCGTGAACAGGTAATTGCGCCTGTCGTGCCGGCTGAGTGGCTGGACGAGAAAACAAAATACTTTATTAATCCAACAGGACGCTTTGTTATTGGCGGCCCTCAAGGCGATGCCGGATTGACCGGACGCAAAATTATCGTCGATACGTACGGCGGCTATGCGCGCCATGGCGGCGGCGCTTTTTCTGGCAAGGATCCAACCAAGGTTGACCGTTCTGCGGCGTATGCGGCCCGTTATGTGGCTAAAAACATCGTAGCGGCTGGTCTGGCTGATAAGTGCGAGATCCAACTCGCGTATGCAATCGGCGTAGCGAATCCGGTATCAATTAGCGTAGATACGTACGGAACGGGCAAAGTAAGTGAAGAAAAGCTCGTTGAACTTATTAAAAATAACTTCGATTTGCGTCCAGCCGGAATTATCAACATGCTGGACCTGCGCCGTCCGATTTATAAGCAAACGGCTGCATACGGCCACTTCGGACGTACCGATGTCGATCTTCCATGGGAACGTACCGACAAAGCCGATGCGCTCCGCGAGCAAGCCGGGGCATAATGAAGTTGAGAACCTTCTTCTGCTATATAGGGCGGAAGAAGGTTTTTTGTTTTCCGAGATAACTTACCCTCAGTTCTAAAAAAATTGCCCTTTCTAACCGACAAATAAAGTACAACTGTCTTTCGGAAGGAAAGGAGCAAACAGCAATGAAGAGATGGCTCTCGGCCTTGCTTGCCATCGTGATACTGATAAGTGGAGCGATAGGATGGGGACCCGGAATCGTTCAAGCGGATACAATCAATCCGACTATAGTGAGTAATCTGTCTGCAGACCAGGTTACGGTCTTTCCGGCACCGAACGAACGGAATGTCCCGCTGAAGTCGGAGATCAGCATTAAGTTTCCGGAACCCATGACCATGGTAGCTGGACATATCGTAGTAATGAAAGAGGGAGGCGCCCCGCAGTATTTTAATAAAGATGGAAGCTCGGGGATGGGCAAGGTCGTATCGAGCGATTCGTCAACCTTCAACTTACAAAATGGGCCTGCTTTTGAATTGGGAGCCACCTACCAGGTTACGATAGATGCGACCTTTGAAAACAATGAGACTCGTCAACCTCTCCCTATAGGAAAGAGTTGGTCATTTACGGTCAAATCCGCGCCTGGTGTGGAGGCTGTATTTCCGCATCAAAGCAAAGAGGAAAGCGTAACTCCAACTCTAAGAATTGCCTTCAAACAACCGGTAAAAGCTGGTGCAGGGACGGTTCAGGTTTACACTTATAATAACACGGCTGTAAGGACATTAAAGTCCACTGATTTTGTGTTTGATACCAATAGAATGATAGCTACCTATTCATTTACGGACAATAATAAACTGGACGCTGGCACCGCCTACTATGTTAAATTTGTCAATAATCCATTTACGGATGACGAGGATATTCCGATCGCGGGATACTCGGATCCGGCCTCCTGGTTTTTTGAGACCAGACGCGGTGTAGACACAGCACCGCCCCAACTGATAAAGAAGGCTCCGGAGGGAACTGGCGTATCCGAAAGTACCCGTCTGGAACTTACATTTGATAAGCCGGTTTATCAAGGCAGCGGCGAAATTTTGATTAAATCTTCAGATGGAACAGTTAAGGACAGAATTCCGGTGACGACTTTGACAGGCGGAGGCACAAATACGATTCAATCAAATTCGCTGAAGAATCTGGTTAAGAATCAAAAATATACCGTCGAAATTCCAGACGGGGCTTTCCGCAATGCAGACGGTTATTTCTTAACGAAGCAATCCTGGGAATTCCAGACGGTTGTCATGGATACGTCGGCTCCGGTTATTTCGTCCTACGATCCATCGCGCAATAGTGTTGGGGTAGTGACGTCCAAGGAGCTTATCGCTACATTCAACAAGCCGATTGTGTATAGCGGAAACGGCGTGGAACTGCTTCGCCAAGGCTCATCGGTGAAAGAAACGATAGAAGTTACCGTAAGGGGCGACAGAGAGCTCCGGATTGTCCCTAAAAACAAGCTCCAGGACAATACCGTCTATACGGTGAATATTGCACGTGGAGCAGTAAAGGATCGATCCGGAAATGAGTTCCAAGGAATCACAAATGTATGGACCTTCTCGACCGGCTTGACGGATCGCAATCCGCCAGTGATCGAAGACATTAAGATGTACAGCAGCTCGGTCATACAGATTCGTTATAATAAGGTACTCGATTCGAGCGTTAATCCTCCTGCCAATGAATTTACCGTCACGGTGAACAATCAGGAGCGCCGGGTGGACAGTGCTTACACATCAGGCAACTATGTATATGTTAGGTTGGAGAGCGGCGTGTCTGTCGGGCAGGATATCCGTATTAGTTATGCCGGACGGTTCCGTCTTGTACGAGATACATCCGGCAATGTGGCTGCAGCCTTCAGTGCCCGCAATGTAGAAAATAAAGTGAGCTCGTCTCTATACAATGTAAGAGAAAGCTATATTTACAATGATAGATTAACCATTGTTCTCAATGAGTCGATTAAAAGCGTGTCTACGTACGCGTACAGCCAGTTCACCGTCACGTTCAATGGTTCTACCGTCGGCGTAGATAAAATCTCTAACAGCGGGTCGTATATCTACCTTACGCTCAATCGATATGCTTCCGATGGCGATGTCATCAAGGTCAGCTACACGCCAGGGAGCTATCCGCTTGAAGATACGGGCGGAGGACAGATTCCGGCCTTCGAGGGCGTCTTCGTGCGAAACAGCCACGATCGGCAGCCTCCTCAGCTAACGGAGACTGGCGTTACGGGGAATCGCCTTACGCTGACCTATAACAAGGCGCTGGATAAAAACTCGATTCCGTTGGTAAGCCATTTCTCAGTCCTTGTAAATGAGAAGGCCCGGTACGTGACCAAGGTTGAAATTAAGGAAAACCAGGTGTTCCTGACGCTGCAATCGGCTGTGCTCAAGACCGATATCGTTACGGTGTCTTATGTGAGAGGCTATCCGCCATTAAGGGACCTGAACGGCAACTATGCCGTGAACCTGAATCTTATCTCTGTCGGCAATACGACAGACAGCGAGACACCGGTCGTGCAGTCAGCGAATTGGACCTCGCCTTCGATCGTATTGACGTTCAACAAAACGCTGGAGAGCATGCAGTTCTCCTCTAACGGACCATTCTATGTCCGTGCTGGCAGCCAATTGCTCTCGGTAAGACAGGTGAATGTCAGCGGCACAAAGGTAACCATCGAGCTGTTGAATCCGCCAGCGAAGGCGGACGAACTGACCGTGACTTATAACGGAGGCGGAACGAAAGCAATTCGATCGACATCAGGCGTGGAGATTAAGACGTTCAGCAATATGAACGTGACGGTAAGCCTGGAGGACCTGGCAGGGGCCAATTTCGTCAAGCTGGCGAAGGATACCTCCTTTATCGACTCCATGTTTGTGCTCGTGGATGATGCGGCGCAGAAGTCCTCCGACCGCGCTACCAGCGGGCAAGTGGTTAACCGCTATACGTTGGACGCGAACAAGCTGAAGACCGCCTTTCAGTTCGTGGCCACCTCGGGCGGCCCGGATAAGCAGCTGATGTATGAAGTGCCATCGGGAGAGACAGCGGCACGGGTGTCCATTCCGTTGAGCGCCTTCGACTCCGCTTATATCACGACCGAGCCGGTGTTGTTCGCCATCAAGTATGGGAACACGCTGTACGGCATTACGATTAGCCGCGATACGATTATTCAGATGGTGCAGAGCTTGAAAGGTTCGATCTCGAACTCTTCACTGTTAATCGAGATAGAGCCGGCCCAACCGCAGCAGACCAACATCGTGAATGCGTTGAGCCGGGTGCAGGCGACGGCGTTGGTGCAGGCGCATCAGTTTACGTTATACGGCTATTCCGGCAGCCAGGTCAGCGGATTGACCGAGTTGAAGATGGAGGCCGTCATTAAAATAAGAACGACGGATACGGTTACGGCCAACCGGACCGCGATTGTCGAGTATCAGACGAGCCACAGCCAACTCGCCTATCTTCCGACGAAGCTGTACCGGTCAGGTGCGATCACGGTTGGCGTCACCAAGGTGAAGAAGAGCGTGATTGCCGTATTGACGATCGGCAATAAAGTCTATGCCGATGTGCCGAGCCATTGGGCTAACAATGATATGACGGCAATGTCGGCCAAGATGATTATGGAAGGACGCAGCAGCACGAAGTTCGAGCCGAACAAGCCGATTACGCGGGAGGAATTCGCTGTTGCGATCTCGCGGGCGCTCGGACTGGAACCGAATGCAGAAGCGGCCAAACGCTTCCCGGATGTGAGCAATTCCACGATCAACGGCGCCTATATCGGCGCAGCGATTAAAGCAGGCATTATCAGCGGGTTCCCGGACGGCACCTTCAAGCCGAACGACAGCATCACCCGGGAGCAATTGACGCAGATGATGGTGCGGGCGACGGAGGCTTCCGGACATGTTCTGCCTCGGGCGACAACAACGGTGCTGAGCGTATTCAAAGACAGCAAGCAGATTACTCGACTCGGAGCTCCAACCGTGGCTCAGGCCGTGCAATCGGGTCTGATTCAAGGCGTGAAGCGGGACAAATTCGATCCGAAAGGCTCGGCAACGAGAGCCCAAGCCGCGATCTTGCTGCGGCGGTTGTTGCTGTCTATCGATCATATTACGATCAACTTCTAAACTTTACTATCGTTTCAAGGCTCCATCCTTTGTCAGGGAACAGAGGATGGGGCTTTTTGTCGTTTTATGTCCCGGGAAATATAGGATATTTGGTTACAGAAACGCAACTTTTGGTAGAATAGAGTCGTCTATATGTAATAGAGTTTATAGGTAGTATTGTCTTCGTAGTTGTCAAATTACATACTAGCAAGGAAATGGGAGAGTAGAAACATGAAAAGAATCGAAGCATCCGATGGGCGGGTGCCGAAGCGGCACACGGGTGTCCGGGTAGCCGTTGCATTGGTGTTGTCGGGCGCGCTGTTGATGCAGCCGGCAGCAGGCTGGGGTTGGGGAACTCCGGCGGTCGTTGAAGCGAGCGGATCCGTGCAGTCGCTCAAGAAGTTGAGCGAGGAGATTATCACCTCGGGAGCGAAGCTCGTCACTTATCAATACAAGACGGTTCGCAATAGCAAGACGTATACGACCATTCTCAACATTATTGAGGCGGATCTGAAAAATCCGTACATCAAGCTCGATGTCATGACGGGCCAGAACGGCCAGACGGCGGTGGGCCAGACGGTAACGCGGATGACGAAGGAAACCGGCGCTGTGGCGGGCGTGAACGGAGACTATTGGATGATGAGCTCGGATCGCGTGCCGATGGGAGCCTCGATTGATGACGGGGTCCTGATCACGAGTCCTGCGGAGCTGCAGGGCATGTATGCCTTCGCGGTCAAGCAGGACGGCACGCCGACCATCGATCAATACCGGTTCGAAGGCAGCATCCAGCTGCCGGACGGCCAGACGTTCCCGCTGTCGGGCATCAACAAGATGAAATATAATAAGGAGCCGGGCGGCCAGCACAGCCATATCAACGCGCTGTATATTTATACGAGCGCTTGGAAGGGAACGGCCCGTCCGAATGACAGCTCGACGACTCCGACCGAGGCGCTGGTCCGGAACGGCGTGGTTGAACAAATTTCGGAATCGGGCCCGCTGCCGATCGAGGTTCCGGAGGATGGCTACATTTTGCGCGGACACGGAACGGCGGCCCAGTTCATGCGGAGCAATCTGCAGGTCGGGGCAAGCGTGGAGGCGAATTATCATCTTATCGCGCAGAGCAACGGCCAGACGGTTGATCCTTCCTCCTTCCAGATGATGATAAGCGGCCATACGCTGCTCGTCGACAATGGCAAGACGGTCAGCTTCACCCGCGATACAAGCGGAATCAGCGGCGGGTCGGCAACGGCGAGAACGGCAGTCGGCTATTCGAAGGACGGGCGCTATGCCTACCTCGTTACGGCTCAATCGAACAGCGTCAGTTCGGGATTGACGTTGAAGGAATTCCAGCAAGCTTTGGCAGAGGCCGGCATATGGCGGGCGGTCAACCTGGACGGGGGCGGGTCGACGACGATGGCCAACCGTCCGCTGGGCGAGACGGAGACGAAGCTGACCTTCGAGACGAAGGAAGGCGGCAATAATATCCGTTCGGTCGTCAACGGAATCGGCGTGTATACGACGGCTCCGAAGGGAGAAGTCAAGGGCATGACCTTGGCCGGAGACAAGACGCTGTTCATCGGCCAGCAGGCAACCTTTAGCTTGAAGGCGTATGACCAGTATTACAATCCGGTCGATGCCTCAAGCGCTGACATTAAGTGGAGCTCCAGCAATGACAAGCTGAAATGGAACGGATCCGCTTTCACGGCAATGAAGGCAGGAACCGCGGAGGTTACGGCGACGTCCGGCGGGGCGAAGACGACGCAGAAGGTACAGGTCATCGGGGCGGATCAGATCGATGAAATTCGCATTGCCGCTTCTTCGGCGCCTCTGGTCGCCGGCACGAAGGCCACGCTGCCGGTCAAAGTGACGCTGCAGGATGGCAGTACCGCCACGCTGCCAACCAGCTCCGTGCAATGGGAGCTGCGCGGATTCAAGGGTACGGTCACCGACGGCGTGCTGCAGGTCGATTCCGTGCCAGAGGGCGGAAAGATCGGGTACGCGATTGCGAGCTATGACGGCGTGCGGACGATGATTCCGCTTACTCCGGGAGCGGAGAAGAAGCTGGAAGACTTCAATGCGGTCAACTACCCGGTATCCTTCTCCGGCCTGCCGAAGAACGCGACAACGGGCAAGGTGACGGTGGAAGGCGGATTTGGCGGCCGCTCCGCCAATGACAAGGTGCTGAAGCTGTCCTATGACATGACGTCCGGAACCGGCGACAAGTTCGCTTATGCCGAATTGAACGGCGGCAACGGCATCGCTTTGCCGGGCGGAACGAGCGGATTGAAGCTGGACGTCTATGGAGATAACAGCTTCAACAATTTGCGTATGGAGATTCACGACGGCTCCAAGGCGCACTATATTAGTGTTGTGGAATCGGTGAACTGGGAAGGCTGGAAGACGGTAGAGGCCGATCTGTCCGCTCTGAATCTATCATCCGCGGCGAAGCTGAAGCGCATTTATTTATATAATCCAAAAGAGGATCAAGATGAACGGGTGCCACAGGGCACGGTTGCGATCGATAATCTTATCGTCAAGCTTCCGGCCGGAACGGATGCCGTCTTGAACCGCCCTGTAATGGAATTGACGGTAGGCAGCAAGACCGCCCAACTGAACGGGGAGAAGAAGCAGTTGGATGTCGCTCCGTTGGTCTTGAATAACGTCACTTACGTGCCGGTGCGCACGATTATTGACGCATTCGGCGGAGATACCGATTGGGATGGGAAGACGAATCGGGTGACCGCGCTGCGCGGCAATTCGATGATTGATATGACCGTGGGAGAGAAGACGTTTACCCTGAACGGGAAGAAAAGTAAGTCCGATGTCGCTCCGATCGTCCGGCAAGGTCGTACTTTAGTCCCTCTGCGATTGGTGTCGGAACAATTAGGCCTATCTGTAAAATGGGATAAAAAAACGAAGTCCATTACTATCCGTTAATATGGTATGATAGAGGATGAATATCCAATTCATCCTCTAAAGTCAAGGAGACGGAGCGTTAGTGGACTATCAGGTCGGAAACATTGATCGCGTGATAAAGAACGCCATCAAAGTCATGGAAGAAAGCAAATATCAAATATTTGAAATATTGGATTCCTCCCGGAATGAAGCCGTCACGATGAGTCACGAGCTTCAGGAAGTGTTGAATCAGACGGCGGAAATTTGCGATAAAGTGGACGAGCTGGAACGGAAATATCGTCTGGCTCGTTTGCGTTTGACCGAGGTAAGCCGCGACTTTGTCCGCTACACGGAAGAGGATATTAAGCTAGCTTATGAGAAAGCAACGCAGTTGCAGCTGGAACTGATGATATACCGTGAGAAGGAAGGCTACCTGAAGACCCGCAGGGATGATCTGCAGAACCGGCTGCGCGCCGTGGAAGGATCGATTGAACGTGCGGAGACGATTGGTTCCCAGATGAGCGTGGCACTGGAATATCTGTCCGGAGATCTGGGTCAAGTGACCCGCATTCTGGAATCGGCGAAGAATCGCCAGCTTCTCGGCCTGAAGATTATTCTGGCCCAGGAAGAGGAGCGCAAGCGCATCGCCCGGGAGATTCATGACGGTCCTGCTCAGTCGCTGGCCAATCTAGTGCTGAGGACGGAAATTGTAGAAAGAATGATATCGAAGCAGGATTTTCAGTCGGTGAAGCACGAAATAGTAGATTTACGTTCGCAAGTGCGATTCGGTCTGGAGGAAATTCGGAAGATTATATACAATTTGCGGCCGATGGCCCTCGATGATTTGGGGTTGGTGCCGACATTGCGCAAGTTCATTCATGATTATGAGGAGAAGAACCGGATTCGAACCTCCTTCGAGATTCGGGGTCATGAACGCCGGTTGAAGTCGGCGATGGAGGCGGCCATCTACAGGCTGGTACAGGAAGCGTTCACCAATGCGGCCAAGCATGGGCATCCGACGAACGTGACCTGTGAATTGACCTATGAGCCGGAGGAGGTCCGGGTTGTCGTCCGGGATAACGGATACGGCTTCAAGCTGGATTCCCTGGAGGTCAAGTCGAAGGAGCATATGCATTTCGGTCTGCTTGGGATGAAGGAGCGTGTAGAACTGCTCGAAGGCCACATGGAGATCTATTCCGCCGAGAACCGCGGCACGCGAATCGTGATACAAATTCCGACAAATGTGGAGAAGAGAGAGGAGTAAATCTATGGAGCATCGAACACAGGAAAAGCCTAGCATCAAAGTACTCCTTGCTGACGATCATCAGCTTTTTCGCGAAGGGCTGAAGCGGATTTTGAACATGGAGGACGATCTGGAAGTCATCGGGGAATGCGGCGACGGGATTCAGGTTGTGGAATTCTGCAATAAGGAAGTTCCGGACGTCGTCCTGATGGACATCAATATGCCGGTAGAGAACGGCGTCGTCACCACCGAGCGTCTTCGCGATATTTTCCCGGATGTCAAAGTCATCATTCTATCCATTCATGACGACGAGAGCTATGTATTCGAGACGCTGCGCAAGGGCGCATCCGGGTACCTGCTCAAGGATATGGAGGCCGAGTCGCTGATCAATGCGATCCGATCGGTCGTAAGCGGCTATGCATTCATTCATCCGAAGGTGACGGGCAAGCTGATTCAGCAGCTGCGGCGTATGACGATTCTGGATGGGCATGGCGTCGTGAGCAATCAATCCTCCCATGATTCGGGCGTGCGCTTCGTGGCGGCGGAAGACAACCCGCTTACCCGCCGTGAGGCGGAAGTGCTCCGTCTGATGGCGGAAGGCAAGAGCAACAAGATGATTGGCCAATACTTGTTCATCAGCGAGAAGACCGTCAAGAACCATGTCAGCAGCATTTTGCAAAAAATGGAGGTAGACGATCGGACGCAAGCGGTCATTAACTCCATTAAAAACGGCTGGGTCACGTTGTAATCGTTGTGGTAATCCATAGAGAGGACGCATTTCCAAGCGAAGCTTCTCGGTACAGAGGCCGAGAAGGCTTGCCGGGCGCTGGAAGTGTGTCCTTTTTTCATATTTGTACAGATTGATCGATTCTTGTCCGTCACCCTCCCATCTCCTTCGGCATACAGTGTACCAAAGGGAGGTGGCCGCATGATCGCGATGCTATGTTGGATTATCGGGTGCTATGGGATAGCGGTGGCGGCCGTTCATCTCGCGCATGGGTGGCAGAAGCTGGTGCGAGGCTCTCGTCCTGCGCCATGGATACATGTTGTCATCGTCAGCGAGAATGATGAACGCCACATTGAATGGATGATACGGGCCTTTGGTTTCTATACTTGGTTAAGAGGGCGTCAACTGCATATTACACTGCTGGACTGCGGATCGACGGATGCAACGCTGGCAATCGCCGAGCGTGCGGTCCGGGGAGCGCGAATCAGCTGGAATGCGGATGTCGTAGCGCCGGAGGAAGTGGAGCGGGTCCTGGATGAGCTGGAGTCGAGCCAGCCGGCCGAAGCTTTTGTCGTTGTCCGCTTGAATCGGGCGGAGGATCTGCGCAAGGTCCCTTTTATGTCTGGAAGCGCTATCTGAGCAAGTTGTGTACTGTCATGGTTCGGTATAATCAGAAGGAATAGGGCCCGGACAGAGGCAATGTTTTGAATTGATTTCATTTTGCTTCGTGCGAACCCGATCTGGGCAATTTTTTCATTCATCTTCCTATTTTGATTACTATAAAATGGATATGTTTTGTAGTATACTAGCAGGTGCATTTTTCGGTAGGCATTATCGTCTCTCCAAGATATACTGACAAGCAGGGACTCATTTCGTGCCGCCTTACTTTTATAATCGAGCCATATTGTGGAGGATGCTTCTGTGAGCCTGTAGCCGCAGGCTTGCGTACAGGGGAGGCATCTTTTTTCTGTTCTAAGAGAGGGATAAGAGTGATATTTGGATAGAAAAATACATATTTTAGAAGGGGTTCCTTGCAGTTTGTTACTAGAACAAGTATAATAGCTAGAACATCTGACTAAATATCCAAATTAGTTCTGGGGTTCTGAAAAAAGATTTAGGCAGCAAATAATTTATTGCATTAATAGCTTAAGACAGGGTATGGTGAACGATGAACATATTGAAGATTTACATAACAGACCTTCGCAACATTATTAAAAATCCGGCTGCAATCATTGTTATTTTGGCGGTAGTTATTCTCCCTTCCTTATATGCCTGGTTCAATATTCTTCCGTCCTGGGATCCGTACGCCAATACGAAGGATGTCTCGGTGGCCGTTGTCAATCTGGATAAGGGGTCCGAAGTCCAGGATAAAAGCATCAATGTGGGCGAGAAGGTCATCGAATCGTTGAAGGAGAACGATAAATTAGGATGGCGGTTTGTGGATAAAGAGGAGGCGATGGAAGGCGTCAACCATGGGGATTATTATGCGGCCATCGTCATTCCGGAAGATTTCTCCGAGAAGTTAACCTCTATTATTTCAAGTCACCCTGAGAAGGCGGAATTAGATTATTTCATCAATCAGAAGGTCAATGCGATCGCGCCGAAGGTGACATCGGCCGGGGCGACGGGGGTAACGTCAACGATCCGCAGCAATTTCGTGAAAGAGGCAAACGGCGCCATCTTTGAAATTTTCAACGAGATTGGCGTGGAGCTGGAAGGGAACAAGCCTTCGATTCTGAAAATGAAGGACAATCTTTTCAAATTGGAAGAGAATATTCCCGAGATTGAAAGCATGATTCGGAAAGGCCAAGTCGATTTAATAAAAGCGGATGACATTATCAAAAAAGCGGAAACGGCGATTTCTTTAATCAAGGATTTCGAAAAAGAGAAAAAAGATGCGGTTGATTCCGATGTGGAACGGTTCCTGGATAAGGGAGATGAAACCTTTGAGAAGACCATTCCGGTCGTAAAAAAGGATTTGCAGGCCTTGCAAAATACGATGACCGAAATGTCGGCGATGACCGATGCGATTAATTCCAACCTTGATCTCCGCGTCGTGGAACAAGAGCTGAGCAAAAAAAGCGATGAACTGAATTCGGGGATATGGTCATTGCAGAAGCTGATTACGAGAATCGAGGGCGTCAATCAATCTCTTACCACTGGCGGAGTTATGAATGATATTGTTTCCTCGCTGTATGATATGAAAAACAAATTGGAAGATTTGAATGGCCAATTGGAGAGAGCGCGCCGCATCGTTGCCGACAATAAAGAGCTGGCTGTGGACAAGCTGAAGGAAATTCAGCGAACGGCACTCAAAATTAATGACTTGATTGGCCAGTTCCGAACGGATCTGGATAATCGCATCGTCCCAGCGCTGACGAAGGCATTGGATGATGTGGAGCAGGCCGGCAAGCGATACCGGGAGCAATTAACCCGCGTGCAGGACCTGATAAAAAAGGCGAAGGATCAGCTTGCGCAGGCCGATGGCAGTACCATTGCCGACAAATGGAAAGAGATTGCGGCCTCGTTATCCGAAGCGGCAAGCCAACTCGAAAACAGCTTGGGTTCGCTTGATAAACTGATCGAAAAAGTAGAAGAGATCTCCAAATTAACGGGTACCGATTATCAATGGCTCATTGACATGTTGAATAACATGAAAACGAACGCGGGGAGCTTGCAAGAGCTGCTCGATAAAATCAATAAGGAACTTGAAAAGAACAATGTGCCAGAGCTTGTGAGCAGTCTGATTGGAAAGTTTTTGGACAAGGCCGAGGTTATGGCCGGCCAATTGGCTGACAGCTATGACAATGTCATCGCCCCGGGATTTAAGTCAAACCGCAGCACTATCGAGAAACTCATTAACGAGGCGCGCGAAAAATCAGGAAAATTGCAGGATGCCGCCATTTCCGTTGTGAAGTTGACGGATAAATTATTGGCCAAAGATTTTAATAAAGTAGAAGATCAGCTTCGAAATGCGGCGGCGCGCACGAAGGATGGCCAAAATGCGATCAGCAAACTCATCGATGTCGCGGAAAACATGAAACGGTCCGTAGATGACGGGGCGATTGAGGATGTGATTGCGAAGCTTCGGAACATAGAGAGCCGAATGGAAGATATCTCGAAGGCGTTGGTTCGAGCCAGCGAATTTGCCGGCGACGCGAATAAGCCAACGAAGGATACGCTTAATCAGATTAGCTCGGTGACGAAGGATGCGGCTGCCTCCATCGATGATGCGGTGGAGACGATTGATAAGGATGTGGTCCCTGGCTTCCACCGTTCGATGGAAAAATCGCGGCAAGGTCTGGAATTCGTCCGGAAAATTGAAAACGAACTGTTCGCCGCGATTCCGAAAATCGAATCGGCCTTGGCCGAGGTGAAGGATAAAGTTCGCTTGGGTGAAACGGAATTAGACAAAGTGAACGGAGAGTTCCCGGAGGTTAGCAGAAAGGTCAGGGATATTGCCGCCAAAATTCGTTCATTTGAAGAAACGGGCGATTTGGATGAAGTCATCAAGCTGCTGACCGGGGATGCGGAGCAAGAAAGTGATTTCTTCGCGGAGCCCGTGCTGCTGAAGGAGCATGACCTGTTCCCGATTCCGAACTATGGTTCGGCGATGTCGCCGTTCTTCACGACGCTGGCGCTGTGGGTGGGCGGACTGCTCCTGATATCGATGATGATTGTCGATATTGAAAATAAGCATGAGTACAAGAGCTATGAAGCATATTTCGGCCGGCTGCTTACGTTTCTCACGTTAGGCATCGGGCAGGCGACGATTGTCACGCTGGGCGATATGTTTCTTTTGAAAACCTATGTTCTTCATAAATTTTGGTTTGTTCTGTTTGGGATATACATCAGTATTATATTCGTCACGATCGTATACACGCTTGTGTCCGTCTTCGGGAATGTCGGGAAAGCATTATCCATCATCCTGCTCGTATTCCAGCTGGCAAGCTCCGGCGGGACATTTCCGATTCAGATGACACCGGCCTTCTTCCAGAAGCTGCACCCGTTTTTACCGTTTACCCATGCCATTACGATTATGAGGGAAGCGGTCGGGGGAATTCTGTGGCCTGTCGTCACGAAGCATATGTTAATCCTGCTTATTTATGTCGGAATTGCGTTCGTGCTGGGAGTCGCCTTGAAGAAGACGATCAATAAATCGAGCGATAAATTTTTGCAAAAGGCGAAGAAAAGCAAGCTGCTGTAAGGATTTCCAAATTAGGGTTGTCAATTGCCGCTGCATCGTATACAATCTAGGTAAATCATTGAATTTAGGCGTTGAGCATGAAGCACATGCCATCCCGTGACATCGGGTGGGGTGTGCTTTTTTGTTGTCTGTTGGTATTGGCCGGGATGAGGCTGTGCTTCCAACAGTACATGCACAGGCGCCGTGGAATTAAGGAAGGAGAGGGAACGGGTGCAAGTAAGAGTTTACGCCGTAAGAACGGAGACCGGATGGCATATGGGGATGACGTTGGATTGGCGCGTAGATGCAGGCTACTGGTTGTCGGAGGACAGAGGGAAGCGAAGAGGAATGAAGCTGGTCGTGCTCCAGCCTGCCCTGCCGATATTTATCGGGTTGGCGATGCTTGAGGACTTCGCCGAGTGCGAGGAGATGGATCAGTGGGGGAAGCGGGGGTGGACGAAATATTACCGCGATGCGCTGCATAGCTATCGTGAATTGTTGTATCTGTTCACCGATTCCGATCGTCATGGGGAGGAGGAATGGTTCACGGTGATGATATTGGAAGGGCCGGATACAGAACCGAATGCGCAGGCGGTGAAGGAACGTCAGCAGGAGGCGTATCAGGTAGCGGAAAGCGCGGCAGTGTACCGGATCGAAGAGAGAGCGACCCGGCGGGCGCCCGCTCTTGAACGGTTGCCGGAGGCGGGCGGCGTGCTGCGCGCTTCGCTGCAAGCGGATGCATGGCAGTTGGCGGAAGCGCTGCAGGGCAGGCTCGTCTCGGACGAAGAGCTTGTATCCCTTATGGAAGATAAGGGCTGGCACGGATGGATTCCGCTCAGGCATACGTTCGTTCAACTGGGATGTCTCCATGGCTGGCTGGAAGTGCGTGCGGGCATTATGCCGGTGGAGGAAGAGGGCAAGCGCTGGGCAAGCAAGGCGATGTCCCGTTGGCGAACGGCTTCCGCCGCCGTATATCGGTGCAACCGATGCGGCAGCATGGAGGATATGACGGTATCCGCCTGCGCTTCCTGCGGCATCATGGAATGCCGGACTTGCACGCACTGTCTGAATCTGGGACGCATTCGATCCTGCTCGCTGCTCGTAGCAGGATCTTCCTTCCGCCCGCCGGCGGCAGCGTCAGGGACAGCGAGACGAGAAGAAGATCTCGGACCGCGTCTCGCGAAATGGGGATTGGCTCCGGCCCAAGAGGCCGCCAGTAGGGATGCGCTGCGGTATATCGCTTCGGTGCGGCGGGACATCGATGGCGGACGTTCTCATGGTTCGGGACAACCCGTGGCGGGTTCCTTTCTGCTCTGGGCCGTGACCGGGGCGGGGAAGACGGAAATGGTCTTACCTCTAACCAGACAAACCTTGATATAATAACGGTTATAAGGCGTATTTGCATACTGTGACCATATTTTGACCATACTTAGATGCTGTTGATGAGTTTATCAAACTTATCGACCGCATCCTTTTTTAATTGCTTGGTAACATGTAGGTAAACAGTTCGGGTGATCTTCTCGTCTTTTTGGCCAAGTCTTTCCATGATTTCTGTCAGTCCTACTCCAGCCTCGGCAAGAAGTGACGTATGCGTATGTCTTAGGGAATGCGGGGTAAGGGAGTCACTAAAACCGGATATTTTGAGTAATCTTTTCAAACGCTGCTCAATCACTTTCGGTTTTTCCGGGTACCCATAAAATTTAGTAAGTTTTGCAAAGATGAAGTCACCGTCGTAGTATTCTTTTCGGTATTGCATCTTCACTATATTTTGAAGGGCCTTCAATTTTTTTAATTCCTCTACAACCATGTCATTTATTAATATCACTCTCTTTGAGGTTGTTGTTTTCGGAGTATTCAAAGTATATTTAGCGGTGTTATTTGTCTTATTCCAGTAAGTCTTAGTTATACTTATGCTCTTCTCTTCAAAATTGACATCCTTCCACTTCAAGGCACATAATTCCCCCACGCGCATACCTGTATAAGCTAGGGTTAGGAAAGTAGCATAATCTTTATCCATCCCATGTTCTTTTGCAGTCTGGAGAAAACGGACCAATTCGTCCTTCTCAAAATATTTCGGAAGTTCTTCGTACTTTTCAAGTTCCTCTACAGTTTTAGTAAAAGCCGGGATTGTTGCCCCTTCAGTTGGGTTAACTTTGATTATATCTAATTCGTGGGCCTTTCCGAAAAGCATCTTGGCAGTGGCGTGGGTGCTTGTGATCGTCTCTTTTGAATAACCACTCTCCTTCAAAGAAATTAAGTAGTTTTGATACATTTCCTTGGTTACATCTTTTAACATAATGTGTTGAAAAGACTTCAGCAGTCTTCGAATACAGACTTCTCTTGATTGAACTGTGGAGACTTTAACATTCTTGGTGCTGCTATAAATCTTGAGCCACTTAGGAGCGAATTCCGAGAACGTAGTATCCTTTTCGCTAACAAATGTTCCGTTGGCTACCTGTAGCTCCACTATGGCGGCATCCAGTTGGGCCTCCTTTTTTGAATTAAACCCCCTCTTGGTTGAAGGTTTCTTTTTCCCGGTTAGGGGATCAACTGCCCCATAATACTTGTACATCCACTTGTAACCGTCTTTGGTTTTGTACTTCTGGAAACTTGCCATATTCTGCCCTCCCATAATTGATGAATGTTGTAACGCTCTAGCTTGGAGGATCAAGCTAGTTGTTTTTAGTTATCAGTATCTAATGAAAACTCGACTGACTTAACAATACCAATAAAATCAAACTCGGCTTCCTCGGCGGCGGTAATTGTAATTGGAGGATATTTGGAATTTTCTGATTGCAGTATATATCCCGTGTTCGTTTTGAAAACTCGTCTAATTAGTACTTCCTCATTATAGGTCAAAGCGTAAATTTTCCCATCAGAAATAATGAAACTTCCCTCATCTTCATCTATTACGCCATCGCCATCTATTTGACAAAACAGTTTTGCGCCTGTGTTAATACCGGCCCCGGCCATGCTATCGTCATCTGCGATTATATAAATGTATTGGCCGAATCTAATTTTGCTGGTCGGCACCCATTCATACCCTTCCTCACCGGTTCTCAAGTCCAAAAGTTTAATTCTATTTATCGAACCTTCTTGAATAGTTCTAATTGTTTTATTGATTCGCTCAGGGTCTATTCCAGCTTCTTCCCCAATATTTTTTAGCAAATGCGGGTGAGAAAACACAATTCTGTTATAATGGTTGATAACAAAATCGATTCTTTCCTCGTAGGGGATATTTTTTATTTTTTGAACTTGATCCGAGATTTCCTTCGAGATCTCCTCATTTGTCATATCACCCCATTTCTCATAATCTACAGTGAATGCAGCTACATACGCAGTGTAAGAATCTAGTTTACTTAAATAGTGAGAGATTACTCCACGCACCTCTTCAGGAGCGCGTTCAATGTAGCCGGCAGCTATCAAAGGCTCGGGGTCCCCGCCAGTAACTTCTGCAAGGACTCGCGATATAGAATCATCAGGAGCGGGGCGTTGGCCTAGTCGGAGTTTGCTAATATATGTTGAGTGAATTGTGACACCACGATCTTCGCATTCTTTTACAATCTGTTCCAATGTTTTTCCTGAATTAGCGATATACTCTTTTAATATCTCTGAGTAAGTCAACTCGTTTCACTCCTTAAATAAAAAGACTCTTTACAAATAGGCTAGACAAATATGCCTAGATACATACTAGCCTGATTTGTCTGTCTTGACAAGCCCCAAACACGTGTGCTATCTTCACATTAGACAAAACAGTCTAGTTCATAGTTAGGAGGTGAGACAGTGGCGGAGAAGCACCCCAACAAGCTACGCGAACTGCGTAAAAAGTCAGGTTACACGCAAGAAAGATTAGGAAAGCAGTTTAAGAAACAAAAGGATTTTACTGTTATATCAAGGTGGGAGAGAGGGGTTGTTCGTCCTTCGGCGAGCCATCTTATTGAGTTATGCAAAATATTAGAGGTTGATGATCCATCGGATATTTTTTTTGAAATTAACTAGACAGATTAGTCTGGCTCGTTAGTGAGTGTACATACATTCAGAAGGGGGGTACGAAGTTGAACTCTTCCCCAATTTTTCAAGTGATTGTAGACAAAGACTTTGTACAACGACTTGCAAAAGAAGAAGTCAAGCGCTTGGTTGAAGAAACTGGCGCGGGCACCTGGTGGGATTTGAAGAGGCTTGAAGCCGAAACATGCCGTAAGCGGGATTGGTTGATCGAGAACATACTTCTTAATCCACGATTCAAAGAAGAAATGAAGCTTATTACGAACGGCTGCGACAACGGCCGCTGGATGTTCAGGGCTGCAGGAATGAGGGCATTCTTGGACAAGCATTTTCAGGAGCTTAACGGCAAGCCTATGCGGGCTGGCGTTGGGTGACTAGTGGAAAGGGTGTAGCCTCAACCGACACCCTGGCAAGCAGGCATGAAGTGATGACTAAATTAATAGGAGGGCTATAGAAATGATGCAGTTGCCAGATGTACAGGATACGGCTGTCGTAGAAGAAATAATCGACTTCTGCCCAGCATGCCGCAGGGCTATTGTTTTCGGTCAGGAAGCATGGGAGATCGGCCCGGAGCTGGTATGCTCTAGGGTTTCATGCATTCTCAAGCAGATAAAGGCCGAAAAGAAAAGATCCGGAATGGTTTCTCATTTTGTACCGCCTGAACGATACAGAAGAACGCAATAAGATGACCTAGCGGTGCACGAGGTCATTGATTCCGTGAGCGAAAATGATGGCAGCTAAGGTGGTGAGGGAGATAGTTGAATAGTCTTTGTGTATTGGCGAATGAACTTCATGAACAAGCAGTGGCGGACTTCAAGGTATCTGAACGATTCGCATACAGCTTCATAATGAAAGTGAAGCGGATCAGGGATGAGCGCTTGTACAAAGAACTTGGTTATTCTTCATTTGATAACTATTGCGAAACGGCATGGAAAACCAAGCGCGATTTTATGGATCAGAGAATTCAAATAGCGGAATCGTTTGGTGAGACACACTTTGCCGATACGTATCGGCAATTAGGCCACAGTAAGTCCTTACTGCTCGCCAGAATGGAACCGGATTTGAGGCAGAAGGTCGAATCCAAAGTTGATGTCAGCGAAGCGACGGTTAGACAGCTTAAAGAAGTACAGAAAAGGATTGAAGAAGAGCAATTAAAGGCGGAGGCCGAACGACGTGCTAAACAGGCTGAAATGGAAAAACAAACGGCAATCCAACAGCATTCCGATGAGCGAGAAAAGCTTCTAGCACAACTTGATGCTATGAGAAAAGAAGGGGCCTCGGATTCTCCAGAAATTCTACAACGAGTCAAAGAACTGGAGCAGCAGCTTGAACTTCGGGCTAATCTTCTAAAAAAGGCGGAGCAAGAGCTTGAGGCTCTCAAACTCCGAGACACGTCCGATTATGACGAAGATGAAGCGAAACGTCAGCGCCAGAAACTTCAACACGAGGCCGACTATAACGTTCTCGAGCTTCGAGTACACATTACACGCCTTCTTGAGAAGACGGCTATCACAGGCTATATGCAGGGGGCATTAGCTAAGGCAGATCCTGCAGTAAAAGAAATGATGTTTGAAAGTATCGAAATGTTGGAGAATTTCACAACTCAAATCAAGGCGGCACTGAATGGCCGGATAATAGGAGGTAATTTGCATGAGTAATCTATTGGTACAAAACCAAGGCGATGTCTATTCGTTTTTGGAACATTCGTTTAAGCGCCAGCAAGAACAAGGAGCCGCAATGCAAGTGATGTTGTCGCAGATGAAAAAGGTTGAAGCTAATGTTTTGGAGACCGCAGCTAAAGTCGAAGTACTGGCGAAGGAAATCCGTGACGAGAACAGACTGCTTCCGTCCGAGATTGATGAATTATTTCAAGCGACAGTTACACGTTCCATTGAACTTACAAAGATGACACCAGGAGTCGAAGAGGCACAGTTCACAAAGTTTGTTGGTAAGTACCGGAAAATGATCTGGAGAAAGATGAACCGACATTTCGGAGTGAGCAAGTATATTCATATCAAACGGATTGACTTCGAAAAAGCAGTTGAGTTTGCCAAGTCATTCGATCCTAAGGAATATATTTGACAAGAAAGAGAGGAGTTTCCGAATGAAAACAATTCAATGGAAAGATTCAAGTGCCAGCGAAATAATCAGCTTGTTTGAAGTTATTCAGAAACATGGTGCATTGTGTAACTTGGAATTTTGGACGACAGACGCCCTTGAACGCGATCCATACTTAGAATCTCTTTTTACCATAGCTCCGCAACCGGTAAAAGCTGAATACCTTGAGTCTGACAATACCGAGAGAGCAGCGGGAACCGTTGTTATTTACTTAGGGGAATCTGAATTCGGTTTTAATGTTTCAGATGTCGAGTTTTCAAGCCACATTTCCAAGCATCGAATTGAGATTATGATTTCAAGCCGACTCTACGATGTGAATTTCGAAAGCGGAGTCCTTCCATGCGAAGCTATTCAAGAGGCTAGAGATTACCTTGATACAAAAGGCGTCGGACCGTTGCAAATGAATGAACACGAAGAAGCTCTGATTCGTTTTATTCGAACCCTTGACCTCGATGATTTAGAGGAAGCGAAGGAAGGGATATTTATTAAAGCTGGGGATGCAGGCGGTGATTCGGTGCAGTTAAAACGTGTAGGGGAAAAAATGAAGGCGAGAAAGGCTAGGGTGCAGGAGGAACGCCTGGATAAGCTCGCAAGGTTACTATGTGCAACCAATGGAGTTTATCGCAACCAATACGGTATTCTACATCCGATTCAATGACATATTTGCTAGAGAAATTTTAGGAGGGGAATAGGAATGACTCTCGAACATCTTGCCCGCCTTTGGTTCAACCGAAGCCCTCTGCAGCATGCTGTAATCATAAAAAATATCATTCGGAAGGGAAGATATGTATGACCACATTATCGAAAGCTGAATTGAAAATGAAATTGAATGCTTGGGCGAAAGAAGCTAACGAGAAATCGAAAACCTTCTTAAACTGCCTGAAGGAATCACAAGTACAACTCTATGAGTGCAAGAGACAAATTACCGGCTCTTTTGTTAAGTTCTTCATTCAAAATATGAAGCCTGAAGAAGTAGAGATTTGCAAAAGAGAGGCTAAGAACCTGAGTGAGAAATATGACTTCGATAAATTGGCCGAAATGGACTCTTATGGAATGATGAACCCGCTGGTTACACTTCGTATTCATTCTCGAAAACTTAGAGAAATAGTAAGGCGGTTCAACAAAGAAAAAGCTGTTCTAAAGAAGCTGCTTGGAGAGTTGAAGCAGATCGACATTCAAGCTAAAGAGCGATTCAAAGAAAAATATTGCGAAGTGGACCCCACTATTACAGCGTACAGGGAAATGCTAAAAGGAGTTATGGAAGAGGAGCTTTTTGAGGGAGAAATCGACTATTGGGTACTAATTGAGGGCTTATTCTCAGATGGGCGCAAGATGAAGCGTGATGACTTCTTACAAGTAGTCACGGTGGATAAGTCTTTGAGATATTCGGATGGAAGCCCAATCGAGTCATATGTAAGTAGAGTAGCGGATATTCCGGAAGAGATTGACTTTGATACTTTTGAGGATCTTATTGTTCTGAAGCGTATCGAAGCGGACTTCGATTATTATCTTCATGATGCCTGGATGGAACACTTTTTCATAGTTAAAGAGGAATACAAGCGACAAACAGGGGAAGAGGCCTTCGATTCATTCAAATTGCTTGAGGACATCACCGGGAAGCCACTACAGACATACACGGCTGAAGTTGATGAGTATGGGGACGTAGTTAATATGATACCAAACAAGCCTGAGCTGAGGGTGGTGGAGAACGATGCGGACCATTGATGAGATTATAAAGGATATGCAGGCGCTTGGGACATCTCCAGAGACGATAGACAGGGATATTGCAGAGCTGGAGGACGAAGTAAGTCAATGGGTTAATAAAGCGCAGAGAGGCAAGCTTACGCTGCGGGACGCACGGCAAAATATGCGTATGTCATATGAAGAGGTATCGGAAAGAACGGGCGTGTCTGTAAAGCGGCTCAAGAGGTACGAGGAAGACAGCCGGAGAATGCCACATCAATTAATGGTAGTGTTCAGTGGACTTTATCGGTTATCTGTTAATCATCTGTATTTTGGCGTTACACCAAGCACGGAAAATAAAAATCACCTTAACCTGTCTTTGGCGGGACGTTAAGGCGAAAATCCAATTAAAAGGTATCCCTTTGCGCAACATTATACATAATCATTTCATGTTGTGCAAGGGGAACCCATACGGGAGAGTGTCGATAATGGGGAATAATTCGGTAATTATAGATTTTGAAACTGAAATGTTGATTCGAGAAATCGCTACAGCAATGTTTCGAGATGTAGGAAAGGTAGAAGGAAGAACATGTCCAGCCGTTGCAGAAGCGAAGGCTGAACTGTATTCAGCTTTAGATAATCTCTCTAATTTAGTGGACAAAGATATTGGAGAGCAATCTTTTGATCTAGAGGACAAGATAAACAATCTCGCTAGTTTTGAACACGAGGAATACTTCGTAAATGGTTTTGTTAAAGGGTATTTCTATCTAAGGAAAATAATGAAATCTCAGGAAGCAGCCCTTCTCTCGACTGCCGATGAAGGGGGAACCTCGAAATGACGGCGGGACTGGAGCGGGCAAAAACAATTGAGCTTCTCTACTTCATGAACCCATATCCGAAGCGGGATACAGCAGAGTTCCAGGGCAAGTATCATCACCTTGGATTCAATTGGCGAGCCTTCCCGCTAAAGGGGGATCTTGAGTCTCTTGCAAACGGGCTCTATTCTGCCTTGCAAGGCGTTGATAAAGAGGAATGTTACGACTTCTATGCTCACTCAGATCGTGTATCGCATCCTGGACAAGGACGAGAGCGCAATGGAGCGCTTATTTGAAGCTGCCTTTGGAGGATAAAGTGAATAGGGTTCTACTTAAATCTAACTGGGACAGAAGGTGATTGAATGGCGGGGTGGATTAAAGATTACAGGCAGGAGCTTGAAAGTGATATTTGGTCAATGCCCCCTCTCTATCACCGGATATGGCAATACCTGAAATACATGGTTAACCATCACGAAAACGAGATCCCGATGAGGGACGGAAACAGGGTCAAAGTTTTCCCTGGGCAACATATGACATCCCTCAGAAACATTGCCAAGGGTGTTGGTTGGTATGAGCGCGGCATATGGAAGGAACCCAACGTTAAAACTGTCTCATCGGTCCTGGAGTGGCTCGAGAAAGAGGGCATGATAACGGTCGATTCGGGTAACAGGAAATATACAATGATTTCCCTTGTATCATGGGACATTTATCAGGCTGATGATGACATGAAAGTAACAGTCGGGAAACAGTCGTTGGATATAAACAAGAATGATAAGAATGAAAAGAATAATAATATATCCGCGCAAATTGAAAATTTCCGCTCCCGCTACAACCCGGAATTGCTAGAACTCATCGACAGCTATTTTGAGTTTATAGCGAACATGAGGAAAGGGAAGAAATTAAGCGATGGAATATTCATAAAAGTTTACGAGCAGTTCGCCCGCTATTCTCCTATCCGAGTTGAATATGCAATAAAGACACATATGGGCAGTGAGAAATTGAGTAAAGCGAAAGAGGATTATACCTTCGGAATATTAAGAGGGGCAACTGATGAGGAAGCCAAGCAGAAGTTGCAGAGGATGAATAATCAACAACCAAGAGCAAGAGGGCGGTTAAGTCCGGAAGAACTCCAAGCTCTTGAAAGGGGGCAGTAAGGATTGAAGCTCACAGAAGTGAATGCGCTGCTCGAGAGAATCGGGTGTACTCTCTCAAAATAAATGACAAAGACGAGATGACAAAAAAAGAAACGGGAAAACGCGAAAAAACCCGATTCTACTAGGGATTTCGTGGGATGGGACAAGAAGAGCTGTGACAAAAATGATGAGAATAACAAAACGAGCGGAAATGATAGGGGATTTGATGAAAAAAAAGCGCGAAAGCCTTGAAACACAAGGGATTCAGCGCTTTTTTTTCTTTATTTTCTGTCTTGATGCTACTGTACCACGTTTGGAACGGGATAAAAAAGCGGCACGGCGTTGTAACGGCACCGTTAATGAGCGTTAATCGACGTAAATTTAAAAACGAAAAAAAGGCGAAATCCAAGCGCATCAAAAGATTTGGTGATTAACGCGCGGCGAGTAATGCGTTAAAAACATTTGGATAATTGCCGTAAAACCGCTCAAAAATGACTAAAGTCAATTCTGCAATTCGTATAGTTGTGCAGAATTGTGCAGAATTGGCGTAATGACGCGGTTTCGGAGCGTTTCTAACCTCTGAAAAAAGCGGTTTTGCAATTCTGCAAATGAAACGAGCAAAGGGACATTTCGGAATAAATGAGAAAAAGCTGTCCCATTGCAGTCGTGGCAAGGGTTTAGGGGTGTTTCCTGTGTGCAAAACTTCAGTGCTTCAATGGGACAGAGAAAACCTCTAAAATTACAGCTCTTCGACAACCAGATTCGGAGCTTCTTCAGGTCTGATTATATCGACGACCAATCCTAAAATCTGCATGTCTTTCACCTTTGGATCGTAGACCATATCCTGCATGCCGTCGTTTTCGGAAATGAGATAGGCTAGATCGTTATGCATCTTGAAGCGTTTGATCGTCACACCGTCATCCACTTTCACCAGAGCGATGTCATTGTTATCGACACATGACTGCTGGCGCACGACAACATACCCGCCATTCTCAATCCCTGCATTAATCATCGATTCGCCATCCACTCGAACAGCAAAACAATTTCTGTATTTCTCTGACACGCGAAGGTATCCTTCAATAAATCTCACCAGTTCGATTGGCACACCGGCAGCAGCTCTCCCGAGGATCGGGATCGCGCTCGGCGATTTGTGACTGGCAGCAACCTCTTTCACGACCGGTAGCTCCTTGGACTTCTCTAGGTTCGGAACCGCAGCTGACTCGTTTCTAGTTGCCTGCACTTCGCCGCCCTCTTGTCGTTTCTCTAAAAGAGCCAACTTTATGAATCTATCAATGAATGCACGATCCTGCTCGCCTAGCGAATCTATCAAACTGTCGAAATGGGAAACTACTTCCCGTTTTTCATCAAAAAAAAGAGCTGGCTCTATCTGCTCGCTCTTAGGTGTCTGCCCATTCCCCCCTATTAGAATCCAATCCGTCGTTACATTAAAGAACTTCGCCAGAGCAATGATATATTCTGCTCCAGGAAGCCTCTTGTCATTTTCCCAATAAGTAATCGTTCCTGAGTTCGAACCAATCCCTCCTGCCAAGCTATCCATCGAAATTCCAGCTTGTTTTCTGAGATGGCGAATTCGTTGGCCAATCGTTTCTAACATTTGCGGTCGCTCCTTCTAACAAATGACAGCAATTTTCTGTCATTCAGCAAATTATACTGACAAATAGCAATTTTATTATTGACTATACTGAATATTGTTAGTATTATGATGGTGTGGGCGGTAGACTCCCAACAGAATTATATCAATATTGTTAGTAAGTTGGCTATCTCTAAGATTGTCGAAAAAGAAAGGGTGATAGGATGGCACGCAAGAGGCCGATCACGGCGTTCGGCTGGATGATCAAACAGCGGTTGGCCGAGATACAGATGGATCAACGCGAGTTTTGCCATAAGTATGACATCCCGGAAAATCGTCTGGGTGATCTGATTACTGGCGCTCGCAAAGCAACCCGTTACCGTGAACAAGTTGAAAAAATCCTCGGCATCAAATACCTCGAACAAAAAGCGGAATAACCCCCTACATAAGACTCCTCTATGAAGGGATGGAGAACGCCTCTTCTCTATCTTTGTTGAGACTCTATTGAAGGAGATGATTGGATGGAAAAGCCTACATTTAAATCGTGGGCGAATGCTGTCACTCTTTGGTACGAACATTGCCCAGGTGTTGACGAAGCGAAACGGCAAGCACTTTTGCAAATGGAACTGGATACGATGAAGCAACTATCTGATATGGCCGAGCCGCTTGCAACCGAGATCGGAAACCTATCGGTACAAATAACCGCGCTTGAATCAAGACGCGAAGCATTGTCCAAGCTCTACAAGGAACTGGAAAAGCGATATAGCGATCACAGCGCTTCGTATGACAAGCATTTGAATGGAAAGTGACGCGCGAAGCGATATTCATCCTACGGAGGGATAATCAGATGATTCGGACACAAAAAAGGAACGACTCACTGGAATGAGCCGCCCCCGGTCGAATCATCACGCAAACCTGATTCCCCTCCATTATAACACAGTCACGTTCCATTTAGGAAAGGAGGAGGCCGTTTGGTGGAAATATACATCACGCTCGAAGAGGCGGCTGGGTTTGAGGGAATATCCTACAAAGGGCTAACTTCTCGGGTCAACAGACATCCAGACGTTTATCTCACTAGAACAGAACCAGCTTCCACAAGCGGCGGGAAACCCCGCGTTCTCGTATCGCTTTCATCCCTCTCCAAGAAGGCGCGTCGAGCCTACAAACAAGCTCAAAACATACAGGGAGAGGACATAATCATCAGTGAGCGTGCTAAAACAGAAGAAATCCCGTGGTACATCTACACCGATCTTGCTGAATACATCGAAAAGAACAGCAAAGCGTACTACGAAGCTGTTGAATTATCGAAAATCATCCACGAATTTTTGAATTACGGTGATCGTGATCGTACTGAATTCGCAGGTAGTTTCGCTAAAGCGAACGGTATGAGTCAGAGAACACTTTACCGACATTCCCAAAGTTATCTTGAAGCAAGTGCCTGGGCACTGAAAATGAACAAACAAGACGGAAAGAACTATGACTTCTTCAAGGTACTTGCGCTCTGTCGGAAGCCAAAACAGAAGCATACTTTTCCTTCGCTTACACCTGAAGTCAGGGCATTCATTGAAAACTTGTGGTTCGAACCAGTGTTCGCAAGTAACAACGGAACGATTGAGATGTTATATGGAAAACTCATGAAGATTGGGTCAATGAACTGTTGGGATATCCCTTCATATCCAACGGTCGCTCGCTATATTGGATATCTGATGGATGTTAAGCGCGGCAAAAATGCAAGATTGTTAGCTGAAAAAGGAATGCGTGAATTTAAGAACCAACGAATGGTAAAAGCATCACGAAATATAAAGGCATTGCCGATTATGGGGCTTGTGCAGGGTGACGAGCATACATTCGATGTCTGGGTGAAATATACATACCCGAACGGCAAATCAAAAGCTGTTAAACCACAATTGGTGGCATGGCTAGACACTCGCAGCCGCTGTATCGTAGGCGATGTGATCTGTGTCAGGGCTAATTCGCAAGTGCTGAAGCAATCATTGCTAAATATGTTGTACAACGAGATTGGCGGCGTTCCTGAGTGGCTACTAATCGACAACGGGAAAGACTACACGGCTGAAACGATGACCGGACGTAAGCGGAACGAACGTGTGAGCTTCGACAGTGAAACAAAAGGCTTCTATCGCAGCATCGGCATCCAGGATGATATGAGAAGTCTTCCGTATCAACCGTGGTCGAAGGCACAAGTTGAACGTTTCTTCGGTACTCTGATCAGTAAGTTTGAAAAGTGGCTTGGCAGCTACACGGGGACTCTCACAGGTTCCAAGACGGCAGCCAAGGTCAATAAGGATATTCCGAAGATGCTGGAACGAGACGAGCTGTTGACACTCGATGAGTTCTATGCCCTCTGGTGCGAGTGGCGCGACGAGTATCATCGCTCATTTCATAGTGGCCTGAAGGAACAAGGCGATAAGTGGCATACGCCGCTTGAGGTATTCCAGCAAGCAGAACGTTATGAGAAGGCGCCGCCACCGAAGTCATATGCAACCATCTTGATGATGAAGGCTGAGCGTGTCCTAGTTCGGAACATCGGAATTAAGAAGTTCGGTTATGAATATCGCGCTGATGAGCTCTGTCATTATATCGGTGACAAGGTAGATATCAAATGGGATCAGAACGATGTTACCAAGCTCTATGTATATACGACGGATGGGGACAAAATTTGCGAAGCATACAGCCAAGAATTACTGCTCATCGCCCCGAAGATGCCTCAGAAGGCACTGGAAGATCACTTGAAGATGCAGAAGCGTCAGCTACGGCAGACAAAGGACGAACTAGCGTATTACACAACGCCGCTTGAAGAACGCGATCCACAATATCAGGGCTATGGCAATGATGTTGCTGGCTTCATATTCAAGAACGATTCTACGCAGAAGCAAGGCTCTACGAAGCTTGTTGCAATGCCTGATGATAAGCAATTTAAGGATGAACTTCGTTCACGTAAGACAGCTAAGGCAAATAACGAAGCGGATGACTTTTATCAGAAGCAAGCAGAAAAAGCTCTTGCAGAGCTTCGCAAGCTTGGTTAATGAGGAGGAATTGGAATGGAAGCACCAGCACTCTATACCATTCAAGGTGGCACGCCACTGGCAATGCAACTCAAGGCCATCATGGATAACAACAAAATGACAATCACGGAATTGTCGAGAGAAGTCAACTATTCACGTCCAGCACTATCTCAATATATCAATGGGAAGTACCCTTCTGATCCAACAGATATCGAACAAGCAATATCAAGCTTCATCTCATCTATGGGTGGAGAAGTGGCAGCGACAAGTACGCGATCAGCCAATACACTGGTGAAACCATCATTTGTGGAGAGTCGAGATGCAACGGCCATCATTGGGGCATGCCAATCCTGCCAAGCTTTCACCGGATTGGGAATCATCGTTGGTAAATCAGGATATGGGAAAACGCACACTCTTAAATATTACGCTCGTTCGCCGAAGGTCGCATATATCGAGTGCGACGATACGATGGGACAACGCGATCTAGTTAAGGCCATTGAAAGAGCGCTCGGACTGCCCAACGGGTATGGGTCGATCTGGGAGCGTGTAAATGGAATACGTGAATTTTTCAATTGCAATCCTGGTTATTTGCTCATCATCGATGAGGCGGACAAGCTGGTCAGTAAATACAGCCAGAAGAAAATGGAGATACTGCGCGGGATATTCGATCAATCAGACGTCGGAATGATCATCGCTGGTGAACCGAAGCTTGAAGCGCAAATCAAAGGGTATATCAGTCGGTTTGCAAATAGAGTTGATTTTTATGTATCGCTAAAGGGGCTCTCTTCCAATGAGGTGCGAAACTACCTTGGTCACTTCAATATCGAAGAAAGCGCAATTCAAGAACTAATCGTCCGCGCCACGAACAATAAAAATGGTTGCTTCCGTCTGCTAGACCGAACAGTGAACAATATTATTCGGGTCATAAACATGCGAAATTCCGATTCTGTAGGTGGAGAGTCCACTCCTCCTATCACTGCTGAAATTATCACTCAAGCCAGCAATATGATGATGCTATAGGAGGATGATCCGACATGAATAGAACAAACCTGACTCGCACTGAATCTATCGCACGCTTGCACACATTCCTTGGTCACGTGACACTGCCCGTTCCAATTCGTCCAGCTGCCATTGTGGCTGGATTGGATGAACTGGAAGTTCAAGAAGCGTTGAAATCGAATCCTTTCTTCGTCGTCTACAACCGCGAAATCATGGACAGAAAGGAGTGGCTGAACATGCAGCAAGCAAACACGGATGTACAGGAAATGTCCATCATAGATGCGGATCGCCAGTATAGAGAACATGGTCAAGTGGTTGTGTTCCATAATGGTGAACCGACAGAAACTTATTACGAGGAGGAATTAATTGCGCTATGAATTTCAGCAAGAAATTGAGTAAACACGGCTCTATTACGTTCCCGGCAGCACTTCGCCGGGAATACGGGCTGTCAGACGGTGAGAAGTTTAGCATTCATGTTGATGGTGAAGATGGAACTATTCTGCTTCAACGAACGCAAGGGAACTGTATGTTTTGTCAATCTGACAAGGAATTGATAGTGTTCCGTGGACGTTTCATATGCTCCTGTTGTGTGCAAGGCATGGATGCTGAGGTTTCAGATCGAAGAGTTGCTAACGCATTCGAAGGAGCTGAAGCGGAATGAACACAGCAACATTGATGCAAAAGGTTGACGAAGCAATCGCCTTGGAACAGCAGATGAAGGAATGCAAGAAACGGGTGGATTCCATCAAGGCAGAACTCACCACAGCGGCCTATGTGGAGATGGACAATAAGAATCTTTCTTTCTTCCAGATCACTGGTGAGAGCGGCCGCTTCAACGTAGTGTACAAGGAAAAGTTCGAAGTCGATAACTATGACAACCTCATTAACGTACTCGGTGAAGTAGCTCTATCGAAGGTCAGCCGTAAGCAAGAAGTCAAGTATGAGACAGATTCACGATTCAAGGCAGCTCTCATCGCGCTCTACAAGGCTGAATACACAACGGACGTGACTATCGAGTATATCCTGAGTGAGCTTGGTCTTAGCGATAAAGTAATCAAGGCATTGAAGAAGAAACTCAAAGGTGAATATCTGAAGGACAAGCAGCTCCTAGAGAGTGTTGGCGTGACTGGTGAGCTTGAAGAAGAGCTCGATGCAATCAGAATGGTTAAGAATGGCGAGCTTGTTGAGCGTTTCTTTGGTCAACTATCCAAGGAACAAATCGACATCATCAGAAACGCGGTATATGTGGAAGACAGCATCAGTGTGGGGCTTGAGATCAACAAAGATACGTGAGGAGACGGTTACTCATGGACAAGATCACCTATCCGCAGATGAAGAACATATTTGGGCTTGCCAAGCAAGCCCAAATTAATAATGACGAACTGCATGACATGGTTCATTCAGTTACGGGATCAAATAGCATCAAAGCATTAAGTAAGTCTCAGGGCATCAAAGTAATTGATAGGCTGAATCAACTACTCGGCAAAGGCAAGCCATCAACGCGGGCGACTCCCAACCAGATATGGCAAATCAACAAGCTGGCGAAAGAATTAGGTTGGAACACTGATCCTCGTAGGCTTCGAGGGTTCTTGGAGAAGCAGCAAGGCGTTAGCCATACCAGCTATCTTTCTCCTTCCCAAGCAAGTAATGTCATCGAATCATTGAAGGCCATGAAACGGCGAACAATGGAAGGAGGTCGTAGAAGCCATGGAACATCATGAGCGGTATTCTCCAGCTCAACAGGAAACCATTGAAGCTTATTGGGATACGATCCGATGGACACGAACAACAGGGAAGATTTCTGATGGAATCAAGCAGCGCGAATATGAGTATTGGGCGAAGTATGAACCTACCCTTGTCATTAGGGCGCTATCCATCCACATGGAAAAGTATCCAAATATCAAGGAGAACTACACGCGGGGCATCCTCCGTAATCTCCTGAAAGGTGGTGCTGTTCATGCAGAAATCGAAAGAGAGCGTAGCCGATCTGTTCAGAAGCCTTCAAGCAGCCAGGGCAAACGCGATATCAGCGCCGAAGAAGCCTTCCGCAGAAGACTCTCTGGCCTATGATTGCCTAAAGTGTCGAGACGAGGGTGTTATATTAGTGCCTGAACGTAATGTGGCTTATCAATGCGAATGTATGAAGTCTAAGAAACTAAAACGGATCATGAAAACTACCAACATGAGTGAAGATGCCTTGCTCAAAACATTTGACAATTTTAATTTAGAAGGCTTGGATTCTCGTATTGTCGCTGCATATGAACTGGCGCGTGAATATTCTGATGGACTGATTGCACGAGTTCTAAAGGGAAAGGATTTAAAAGGAGTTCCTTGGTTGGGGATACTAGGGACTCCTGGCAGTGGCAAGACGCACCTAATAACTGCAACAGTTGCGCCATTGATCGAACACGGTATACATCCCCTTTTCTTTAATTGGGTACAGTCGTTTACAGAATGGTTTTCTCATTACAACGACCCAGAAAGTTCTTATATGATCGAGGAAATTCGGCAAAATATATACAATTGTGACCTGCTGGTTGTAGATGACATTTGCAAGGAAAGCCAGAAAGACACCTGGATTCGGGAGTTTTACGGCATCGTTGATTACCGTTATCGAAAGCAACTCCCTATCGTCTACACGAGCGAATATTTCGCAGAACTGATCGGGTTTCTGTCAAAGGCGACAGCTGGACGGCTATTTGAGCGTACTGTTAGCCCTAGAGGAAAGAAGTTTCTGGGCAAGATGTTGTTAAATGAGGGCGAAGACCCACTTGCCTTGGATTACCGATTTAAGGATTTCTGAAAGGTAGGCGCTTACTATGGTTGACTACAAAAAAGTTCATGCTTACACCCTGACTCCAGAACAACTAGAAGCGGAGCGTAAGCGACTCGACGCAATGAAGCCTAGACACTATAGAGGAAATGACGTTGCTATTCTTGCGCCTCAAATCGGATACAACGGTAAGTATCTTAAAAAGGGCGGCGAATGGTACAGATAGACTAATCATGTCGTTATTATCAAGAAAAGTGGCAAAGGAGAAGCGAATGACAAAGCGTAAACCGAAGCCAGTACCAGTGTTAATTGCAGCCCCACCCGATCCGAATCGATGCTTCGTCCACTTCTCCAAGGCATTTCCTACTGCTGGTACTATGGCGGTTAGCTTGGAGAGTCTAGCGAATCAACTTCGCAAGCAGCCGATGGATAGAAAGGTATCCTCGATCCAATTGCATCGGCATATTTTTGAGATCAACTTTGAGGAGGTGGAAAAATGAAGCCAACAAGCAGTATGACAATTGAAGACTGGAAAACCGTTGAAAAGAACTTGAGACATCTGCACTACCCTGTGGAATTAAATTGTGATGGTTACCCAGTAACATTGGTTCTTGAGAGGGTTACCCCGTTCAAGAACGGCATTGCAGTGTATATCGATGGAACTGTTAAGGGCTCATGGATAATTGATGATTGCGAAGAACGACGCAGATTCATGCGGCCTATCACGAAGCAACTTTTCACTAGAAAACAACTAGAAAGTGCTAAAAAAGTAAGCAAGAAATATTACAGGGACGCAGCAGCACAGAAATATACCTATCATGATCATCGTTGGTATTCTTTTGGTTCGTTAAAGAGACATTTGATCAAGAACAATGAAGTAATAGAGATTACAAGCCGTAAAGGAAGTGTCGCAGGATGATCTATCGTAAGGATCACATCCCGAAAAATACAATGAAGAATCGTCGCCCTGGATACCCAATGGACGCGACAACGATTACCATACACAACACTGGAAATTCAACAAGCAGCGCTGCAAATGAACGCGGTTGGTTGACAAATCCTGAGAATGATCGCGTAGCTTCTTTTCACATCGCAATCGACGAAAATGAAGCAGTAGAATGCATTCCTTTGACTGAAAATGCATGGCATGCAGGAGATGGCAGCACCATGAAATCCGGCAATAGGACGAGTATCGGAATTGAAATATGCGAGTCGGGGAATTACCAGAAGACTCTTAACAATGCTGCGCAGCTCGTTGCCCACATGCTACAAGAACGTGGATGGGGTGTTGAACGATTAAGGCGTCACTTTGATTGGTCTGGAAAGATATGCCCAAGGCTCATGTACGATGGCGGTAAGTGGACAGGATGGTACTCATTCATTGAAATGGTCAAATCGAACCTCAAATCTGAAACGAGAAAGGATGAAGAACCGATGACAAGAGAAGAAAAAGCTGAGTTTGACAAGCTGAAGAAAACAGTTGAGGAACAAAGCAAACGTCTGAAGGACTTAGTGGAACAAATTGATCCTCCAACATGGGCAAAGGAAGCAGCAGCCTACTACGAAAAGGAAATGTCAACGTTGAAAGGCAGTTATGATTTTTGGCGACTGCTAACTATCCAATACCGGAAGGAAAAAGGGCATTCAGCATAATGAGCATTGACATTTTTGATTATCTGCTATAATTAGGAGGTGATCCGCCGGATGGAATGGCTCGATGAGCTAACGCCAGATATGCTGCCCATGCCATACCGTAAGTATGCTGAATGGATAGGATTAGATAACCTAATTACGCTGGCCAGCAAGGCCGGAGGGGATCATGTGTACATCCCCACATTGGATTTCTTCTTCCGCCGGGTACGTGACAGGCGGATCATTCAAGAGTATGATGGATATAACCATCGAGAGATCGCACAGAAGTATGAACTGAGTGAACGTAGAGTGAGAGAAATTTGTGACGGCATCCTTCCAGTTTCTCCACGGAGGGATGAGAATCAACTCCAACTTTTCGATGATGACGAGCTAAAATGAGGGGCGAAAAATCGGGGAATCCCTTCCAGACATGCAAGAAAACACTTGGTAATCTACCAGTAGAGGCTTATGCCCTACTGGTTTTTTTATTGCCTAAAAAGGAGGCTCTTACATGATGCAAGATGCAATTAACGAGATGTTATTGAATGTGGCGCTGGCGGGCCTGACTCTACTGTCTTCATTTGCGATTTACTACATACGCCGGGCTAGCGCCAAGCTGTCGGCAGAGACGGCGAAAATTGATGCGGATGCGCAACGTGCGCTGGTTCAGGCAGCTATTGAACGATTGGATGATGTTGCGACCAAGACCGTCCACCAAATTGAACAGACCGTCGCCAGTCATTTACGGGAGTCTGTCAAGGAAGGATGGTCACCCAGAGAAGAATTAATGGAACTTGCCCCTCAAGCGTATTCGGAAATTGTCCGCCAGCTCAAGCCCGAATACATGCGGGCCCTACATGACACCCTGGGCGACGCAGAGGGGTACATCATGAGCACGATTGAATCCAAGGTGCTGGAGCTCAAGGAGCGTGCTGGCTAGTGGAGTGGAATTGGATCATACAGACGGCGACGATGCTAGGCATCGGAGCAATTGGTTACTTTTTAAAAACGACGATGGCAGAACTCAAAACGCAAATCAATAAAAACGCTCAAGATGTGGATGAATTGAAAAAAGAATTGGATGACTTACGTTCCGATCTCCCGTTCATCTACACGACCCGGGAGGATTTCATTAGAACGATGAACAACGTCGACAAGAAGCTCGACAAAATACACGATAGCATGCTGGGAGGACAGAGGTAGATGGATGAACAAACCTATCACGGTGTGCAACATAATAAAGCGGTTCGGGGCTATATCATGCGCTCGCTCGCAAAAGGACATAACAATTCGCTCCTATGCAGGCAATTGGTCAATGTCATGGTCAACGATGGCGTAATCATCAGCCCGGATATCTCCAAGCATCTGGATTACTTATTCAAGAAGGGCTACATCGAATATTCGAATGAGCGTGTGAATTCGTACAATGCTTATGCCAATGATGCCGTAATCCGGCTAACGGTAAAGGGCATCGATTTACTGGAGGGCTCAACTCCGGATGATCCGGGAGTCGCCATCTAATGAGCGGCAAACGAAGAAACCGCACGCGCTCTAAAGTTGACGACCTGCCTTTGCATATCAAGGATCAGGTCGACGCGATGCTTCTTGATACACGGTACACCTACTGGGAGATATCAGAGTATCTGGAGGCCCAGGGATTCGAGGTATCCAAGAGTTCCATTGGTCGCTATGCGCTCCGAGTCGGGAACGCGACGCAGCGGCTTATGGAGGCGCAAGAACAGACAAAGGCGCTAGTCGAGATGATCCGGAAAAATCCGGACGTCGATTACACCGAAGGCGGCCTACAAATTATGGCCGGAGAGCTGACGAAGAAGATGGCGCAAGCACAGGAAGAATGGGACTACATGCCGCTGGATAAGGCGGCCCGCGTTATGGTCGCGCTCTCCAGAACAAAGGTCTATAAAGACCGCGTCCGCCAGGACATGCAGAAGAAGATCGAACTAGCATTCCAAGGGATGGAGGCAGAACTCATGGCAGCCATCAAGGCCGATCCTCAACTTGCCGGAGAACTGAAGGCGGTACTGCAAAAAGCGAAGGAAAAGATGATGGCCGATGATTAACCTGGACGAGTACCTCCGGCAACTGGAGGATGAGGCAGACAAAGAAGAACTACTCAGTCTGGAGTATCAGAAGCAGCTCTTTGAAAACTACGTCATGCGTAATGAGCAGCACCGCGAATACCGGGAAACGTTGCTAAGGGAGTACCAAAGCGGCGCAGAACTGACAGGCCCGGATGGCTTGCGCAAGAAGCTAGGAGCCATTGACCTGGGGTATTTCGGGCGGGCTTATCTGCCCCACTACTTCGTCAGGGAATCGCCGCAATTTCACGAAGAGCTGGATAGTATATGGACTCAAGGAGTCATGAAGGGCCTGAACCCTTTGCCGGATGGGAAGAAGATATCAAGGGCGAAAGGCTGCCGCCGTGCTACAGCCGCCTCACGTGGGCATGCGAAGTCGACAAACTTCACCTTTAAGGACACTTTGCACTCGGTGGTATATGAGTACAAACATTACCCGATCATCCTCTCTGATAGTTCCGACCAGGCAGAAGGATTCCTCACGGATATTAAAACCGAGCTAGAGGATAACCCGGCCATCATTGAGGACTTCGGGAGCCTCAAGGGTAGAGTCTGGAAAGGCAGCGTCCTTGTGACCTCGACAGATATCAAGGTTGAGGCCATTGGCAGCGGCAAGAAGATTCGGGGCCGCCGTCATCGCAACTGGCGTCCTGACTTGATTGTCCTGGACGACATCGAGAATGACGAAAATGTTTACACGCCGGAGCAACGCAAGAAACTGGAAAGCTGGTTCTACAAGGCGGTTAGTAAAGCAGGCGACACGTACACTGACATCGTCTATATCGGAACGATCCTGCATTACGATTCTCTGCTTTCCAAGGTGTTGAAGAACCCGGAATATCATTCTGTAAAGTATCGGGGGGTTATCAGCTTCGCGACGAATCAAGAGCTCTGGGACGCTTGGGAAGCAATCTATACCGACCTGGAAAACGTGCATCGGCAAGAAGATGCGCGGGCCTTCTACGAAGACAACAAGGCCGACATGCTCGAAGGCACAGAAGTCTTGTGGGAAGAAAAGCTCTCCTACTACGACTTGATGGTAATCAAGATTTCTGAAGGCGAAGCATCGTTCAATTCCGAGATTCAAAACGATCCGATTGACCCGGATTCCTGCACATTTAATGATGAATGGTTCGACTTCTGGGATGACGACCCGACGATTGATTTCCGGGATAAGCGATTCGTGTTTGTCGCCGCGAACGACCCTTCCCTTGGGAAAAACAAGAAAAGCGATACCAGTTCCATCATTGCCATAGCCAAGGATACCAAGAGCGGCTATATGTACGTGGTGGAGGCATCCATCGAGCGGCGCGTCCCTGATGTCATCATCGATGACGCCATAGAGATGTCCAAGCGATTCCGGCGCGACTATAAGCGGCCATTCCGCAAATTTGGCGTCGAGACGGTACAATTCCAGCACTTCTTCAAGGATGTACTGGCACAGAAGAGCGCAGAGGCTGGCGAATACCTGCCGATAGAGGAGATCCAAAGTCTCCAGCGCAAGGAACTGCGGATCGAGTCGCTTCAGCCATTTGTTAAGAATGGGTATCTGAAGTTCAGTCGCCGCCACAAGACACTGTTACAACAAATGCGGGAATACCCGATGGGCAAAAATGACGATGGACCGGATGGATTGGAGATGGCCGTCCGACTTGCCCTGGGCATCAAGACATCAAACAAGACGGACTATAAATCAGTAATCAGCCGGGCGATGAAATTCCGGCGAGGCGGTTATTAGGTGGTGAATCTATGTCGAAGAAAAACAAGCAGAAGAACAAAACGGTAAGCCCCCGCCGCCCGGAGCTGAACGAGATTGCAGTCGCCCCGGTATGGGATAAATACTCCACGTACCCATCGAACGGCTTGACTCCGGTGCGACTGGCGCAAATCTTTCGCGAGGCAGACGCGGGCGACGTGCTGCGACAGATGGAGCTCTTTGAGGAGATGGAAGAGAAAGATCCGCATCTATTTTCACAGCTCCAGACACGCAAGAACGCGGTCACCGGACTGGACTTCGAAGTCATCCCGTTTTCGGATGACGAATGGGATAAACAGATAGCCGAGTTTGTGAAAGAGCAGATCGACGGGCTGGAGAACTTCGAGGACATCATGATGGATCTGCTTGATGCTATCGGTAAGGGTATCTCCGTATCTGAAATTATTTGGGGCTACGACGATGGATTTACGGTCGTAGAGGATATCAAGTGGCGGCATCCCAAGCGTCTCCTCTGGGACAATCAAGACACTCTGAAAGTGGTCACCCGCGATAATCCATCCGGAATACCTCTTCCGGAGAATAAGTTCGTCATACATCGTTACAAGGCGCGTTCAGGGCACCCATCACGGGCAGGCGTCCTGCGCGTGGTCGCCTGGATGTATTTGTTTAAAAATTACGATCTAAAGGATTGGGTCAGTTTTTGTGAAGTGTTCGGAATGCCGCTCCGGCTGGGCAAATATGACCCATCCGCCTCGGATGATGACAAGGCTGCTCTCATGCGTGCTCTCGTTCAGATAGGAACAGATGCAGCGGGCATTATTCCGGACGGAACAGAGATTGAATTCAAAGAGGCTGCGAAGACCACATCAATTAACGTGTATGAGTCGCTCGCCAGGTACTGCGATGAACAGATATCGAAGGCGGTGCTCGGCCAGACGCTTACGAGCGATTCTGGGGGCGGAAGTTTCGCCCAGTCGAAGACACATAACGAAGTCCGCCACGATCTGACGGTCGCGGATTGCAAGGCCCTAGCTGCCACATTGCGCCGGGATCTAATTCGACCACTTGTCTACTTTAACTATGGGGAATCCCGGCGTATCCCCCATCTGCGTTTCGACTGTGAAGAAGCCGGAGACCTGAAAGAAACGGCGGATATCTACGGGAAGCTGATTGATATGGGATTGAAAATCCCAACATCGCACTTGTACAAGAAGTTTTCCGTGCCAAAGCCGGAGAACGGCGAAGAGGTAGCTGCCCCGTTATCACATTCGGCGCCAATGCCTTTTAAAGACAAAACTTTGGTGGCTGTAGCTAACAAGGGTAATCGGCCTGGAGTTACACAGGGAAGCGTGGATCAATTGGCCGACGCAGCTATCCAGAATTCCAAGGGGATATTCGGCAAGATATTTGCTCCTGTTCTCAAAATACTTGACACGGCGAATAGCCTGGAAGAAGTCAAAGCCAAGCTCGAAGACGAAAGATTCGCGGGAGAGCTGTATCAACAGATGGATATCGAAGACCTGGACGAGCTGCTGCACAAGGCTATGTTTTACGCTGACCTAATGGGGAGAGTCGAAGAGCATGCGAGAATGGATTGAGCTCCTTACCACGCCTGGATTCGTCTTTGAGGAGGCGGTTGCCTTCTTCGGCGACAAACTACCAATGAAGGAAAGTGAATTCTACCAACTTGCCGAGGAGTACCGGGCACAGGCGTTCACGATTTCCGGATACAGCAAGATTCAGCTCCTTCGCAAGTTTCACGGGGAATTGCTGAAGGCCATTGATGAAGGAACGACACTGGGCAAGTTCCGTGAACGGATGAACGATTGGCTGGAGCAGCGTGGATATGAAGGCGTGACAAACTATCAGGCGGATAATATCTTCCGGACGAACGTGCAGACGGCCTATCAGGTGGGGCACTGGAAGCAGATGACGGCACCGGAGACGCTGCGCTTACGTCCGTACTGGCAGTATGATGCAGTCCAGGACAAGCGCACGCGGCCATCGCATCTGGCGATGCACGGCAGGGTATTTCGGGCCGATGACCCGATATGGAATACCTGGTATCCCCCGAATGGGTTCCGCTGCCGCTGTACCGTCCGAACACTCTCCGAGCGTCAAGTTCGGGAACGCGGCCTCAAGGTGGAAACAGAACCGCCAGTATCTGCCCAATTAAATGGTCAGCATGTGAACATAATGCCCGATCCAAGCTTCTCGAACAATCCAGCAAAGCACGCTTTTGATCCGGACGTTAGCAGCTACCCAAAGAGTTTGAAAAAAGCCTTTGAGAACAGAGAAAAACGCAAGTCAAAGGAATAAGGCCTGGAACGCCCTCTAAGGCGTTTGTGAATTTGGATGACCGAATCATGCTGATGATTTATATACCCGCGTTATAACGCGTTATAACGGCGTTGCAGTCGACATGAATCGGCGAGGAGGTGATCACGCTGAAAAAATGGATTGTATGTTCAGGTACGGTAACCGAAGTTCAAGGCGTGCCGACCGTAATTAAGCTGCTGCCGCTTGGGCATGTGAAGTCCCAGAAAGGAAACTTTGTGGTCGATGAGGAGTCCTTTCGGGCTATGAAGGAAACGTTCCACCGCCGGGCGCTTGATATCGTCATCGACTATGAGCATCAGACGCTGGAGGATGTGCAGGCCCCCGCTGGCGGTTGGATTAAGGAACTCATCATCCAGGATAATGCCATCGCTGGGAAGGTGGAATGGACACCCAAGGCGGAAGAGTACCTGAAGAACAAGGAATACCGCTACCTATCCCCGGTTGTGCTGGTGCGTAAATCGGATCAAAAAGCTGTCGTGCTACACTCGGTTGCCCTAACCAACACGCCAGCAATTGATGGAATGTTCCCGATTATCAATTCGCTTGACATTACCCAATACGAGGGAGGAAATAACATGGATTTTTTGAAACAACTTGCCGCCCTGCTTGGTCTGGGCGAAGAAGCTACCGAAGAGCAAGTCCTGCAAAAGCTTCAGGCGTTACAAGCTAATTCGACGGAAGAGAAGGAAAAAGAAAAGAAAGACGACGAAGAAGAAATCGTCGCCAACAAAACGATTATGACGCTGCTCGGCGTTGCGGAAGATGCGAAAACGGAAGACGTAGCAGCGGCCATTATGGCATTGAAAAATCCTTCCGGCTTCGTGCCTGTTTCGGAGTTCCATGCTCTGAAGGCGCGACTGGATAAAAAGGATTCGGATGAGCTCGTGATGACGGCCCTGAAGGATGGCAAGATTTCCGCCGCTCAAAAGGCTTGGGCGGAAGAATACGCACTCAAAGACCCGCAAGGCTTTAAAAAGTTTGTTGAAAAGGCCCCGCAAGTGGTTCCGGTCGGTGAACTTGAAATCGAGGACGGAAAGGCGCAGTCGAAGGGGATTGATGAGATGAGCCTGAAGGTCTGTAAAATGCTTGACATTTCGGATGAAGACCTGGAGAAGTACGGCGGAAAATAAAAGACATAATTGGGAGGAGGAAAGGCCTTATGGCACTGTCACAAGGACGCAATACAACGGAGTTCGCCGACGGAAGAACGCTTGTCATTCCGGTCAAAGGTGGAGTCAAGATTTTTGATGGCTCATTCGTCGCTATCGACGCGAACGGCTTGGCCGTTCCGGGGGCAAAAGCAACCAATTTGATCGCAGCCGGGCGAGCTGAGGAGTATATAGACAATTCGTTAGGTGCTGACGGGGATGCAACCATTCGTGTCCGACGCGGCGTGTTCAAGTGGAACAATGCAGCTACCGGAGCAGTGACAGCTAAGGATATGCTGAAAAGTTGCTATTTCGTTGATGACGAGACCGTCACGGCCACGGCTACAGGCTCCAGTGTGGCTGGTAAGGTCATAGGCATTGACGGCAGCTACGTTGTTGTTGAAACGTTATAAGCTGAACAATTCATAGAGGAGGAAATGGAATGATAGTTAATCAGCAGGCTCTGCGCGGTATCTATACCGCATTCAATATCTTGTATACGAAGGCATTCGAAGAGACGAAAACACAGTGGGAACAAGTAGCCACGAAGGTTCCATCCACGACGGGCGAGGAAAATTACAAATGGCTTGGAAAGATGCCACGTATGCGGGAATGGGTCGGTGATCGTGAAATCCAAAACCTGCAAGCATCCGATTATACCATCAAAAACAAAGACTATGAACTGACGGTCGGTGTGGATCGCAATGATATCGAGGATGACACTATTGGTCTGTATAACCCTATTGTACAGGATATGGGCCAAAGCGCAGCAGCTCATCCGGATGAATTGGTATTTGGTTTGCTGCTCAAAGGGTTCAAAGAAAAGTGTTACGATAAACAGCCGTTTTTCTCGGATAAGCACAAAATCGGAGAGAAAGTCTTCAGCAACAAAGGGACTAAAAAGCTCTCCGTCCGCTCATATGCTGCTGCAAGAAGCGCCATGATGTCCCTTGTTGATGATGGTGGCAAGAGTTTGAAGCTTGTGCCTAATCTGCTTGTGGTCTCTCCGGCCAATGAAGAAATGGGACGCAAGATTCTTTATGCAGATCAAATTGATGGAACGACTAATACATTTAAAAGCACGGCGGAGCTGCTTGTCGTGCCAGACTTGGCCGAGAGCCCAGATGCTTGGTTTTTGCTCTGCACGACAAAGCCGCTGAAGCCGCTCATCTACCAGGAGCGCAAGGCGGCTAGGTTTGTCGCCATGGATCGGGATACGGATGAGAATGTCTTCATGCGTAAGCAATTCCTCTATGGCGTAGACGGCCGCTCGAATGCCGGTTATGGATTCTGGCAAATGGCATACGGAAGTACAGGCGAAGAGGACGAAGTAAATCCGGAGCCGCCAAAGGAAGAGCTGTCTCAAGATTGAACGCCATAAGAGGTGAATCGAATGTACTGTACCACGGAAGAAGTCCGAGGGATGATTAAGGATGACGCGCTGAACGCGCTAATCGGAGACCGCTACATCGAGGACGAGGAGCAACGCGAGGAGCTGATCGCCCCCATCATCGAAGAGGCCATTGCCGACGCATCCGGAGAAATCGACGGGTATCTCGTAAAGAGGTATTCCGTCCCCCTCTCTCGGGTGCCGAAGGTAATCAACAAGTATGCTAAGGACATCGCGGTATACAACCTGTTCAGCCGCATCGGCATCGACGAGGGCGAGAAGGAAAAGAACTATCTGAATCGATATAACGCGGCTATACGGTTCCTAGAGAACGTGGCAAAAGGGATTATCGATATCGGCGTCAGCGACGGTTCAAGCAAAGCGGCCACGGCCTTTTCCGCACAGAGTAGCCCACGCCTGTTTTCGCGAGCCAGCATGCGGGGGCTGTGAGATATGTATAGTATACGGCTTGAAGGCGATGTCCGGCGGCTCATGAAGCGGCTGCGGAAACTCCAAGAGGTAGACATTCGAAGAACTGGTCTGGTTCTGGCGGAAGCGCTACGAACATCAACCCTGGAACGGTTTAAGGAACAAAAGGGCCCAGACGGCAAGGCCTGGAGTACCTCCATCCGGGCATCACAAGAAAATGGCTCCACCCTGACAGATAGTGCTCGCCTGAAGAATTCCATTAAATCAACGGCAGATGGTTCAGGGTTTGCAGTCGGAACGAATGTAATATATGCCCGAACTCACCAATTTGGGGAAAAGGGCCGCTCTGTAACCATCCGGGCAAAGACGCGCAGAGGTCTGATTTTTAAAATCGACGGCCGCTGGATACGCAAGCGCCAGGTCAAAGTCAATATCAAGATTCCGGCACGTCCATACCTCGGTATATCGGAGGAGGACATGCTCGAAATCAAGGGCACGCTGGAAGATGCCCTAGCGGAGGAATAAGCATGATATCGACATGTAAAGAGTACCTTGTCCAAAAGCTAAAGGCCGCTGGAATCAAAAGCAAGGTATGCACAAGCATGAAAGAGCTTAGAGGGTACAGAGAAAGTCATGTCGGCGCGGTAATCCCGGATCGGGACACATTCTCACGAGCCTACAGCAAGAAGCTCTATCGCGACGAAAACATGGCAAAGCATAAACGGCGTAAAATGTTCGAGCGCGAAACAACATTTGTTGTCGTAATAGGCGAGTACAGCCAGGAGCAGGCTGACGCCATATTCGAAGCCTTCCTGGCATTGCTCGACCCAGGCATTTTGATTGACGGCAACTATACCGCGCTTGAAGTCGAGGAAGCTGACTGGGTAGACAAGGAAGACAGCATTTTGCAAGCAAAAATCGCAGTGCAATTGAAGGTGACTTTCCGAGGCGGCGTCTACAAAGATACGGACTTCGCCAAGGTCAATTACCATGTACGTAGCATCGAGAAGGAGGATGGATATGGCGAGCAAGGATAGTAAGGACGGGGGTTCCCCGGAACTTGTCCCCGTCGAAGAGTTGCGGGAACGGTGCGCTACTCCGGATGCAGTTTATCACGGTGTTGCTGCCGCTGAAAGCTGGAAGCCTGGCAAGCAAGTGACAATGGCTGCCTACAGCAAGGCCGTGGATAGATTCCTGTCCGGCCCCATCAGCGGAAAGAAGGTGATAGAAAATGCTTAGAGATGTAACGACGACCATCACCGACGGCGGACTCGGCATCCGCACGAACCTAGGTGAAGGAGTCCATGTCAAAATCGGTGTAGCTGCCGCACCGTCCGCCTCCCCTGTCGTCATAAGCGGGAATATGAACGACAAGAAAATCAAGGAATTGCTTGGTCATAGCCCGCTGGCCGATGCCGTCATGGACAGTATAGAGAATGGGGCTGGCAAAATCTATTGCTTCCCGGTCTCCCCTGCCGTTCCCGGCACGGTGGGGCAAGTACAGAAGGACGGAAGCGGCACAGGAAGCGCGACGGTCACCGGAAACCCATCCAATGCCGTCAAGGTTACGATGCAAGTGACGGAGAGCGGCGGGCTGAATGAGGCAGCCATTCGGTATGAGGTTGACGGCTTGTTCGAGCAGGAGGTCACTCTCCCCCTCAGTGGCGTACTGGACATACCGGGTACTGGCCTGAAATTTGCATTTTCGGAAGCAGAGCAAGACAAGGCGAAATCCTTCCTGGTCGGCGACACCTATACCGTATCGACGACCGCGCCGCAAATGAGTAATCAGGATGTTTTAGCAGCGATGGACAAGCTGCGGAACGTCAGCTTCTCCTTCGAATTTGTGCATATTGTGGGCGAATCGGCCAAACCACTATGGACGGCGGTCTCGGAGCAGATTGTGAAGCTGCGCGATACGTACAAGAAGCCGCTCTTTGCCATTTGTGAGGCTCCGCAGTGGGAGATGGATGAATCTATTGACGCATTCGTCCAGCGACTTATTGAAGCTCGCAAGGGCCTTTCCAACTATGACCTGCAAATCGTATCCGCCTGGTCAAAATATCGGAAGATGGACGGCCGGACAAAGGTGGTCAACAATGCAGGGATTGTCTGCGGGCTGTATGCTCTGGCGAAGCCACAGCAGTCTATCGGCGAGACGAAGAGCTTCAGCATTCCAGAAACGAAGATGTTGGAGCTGCTGCCAGAAGGTATTGAAGACTATGTCGGCCTGCTGGATGAAGAGAAGTACCTGACATTCCGGAGATATGAAGGGCTGGATGGTTTTTATGTTACGAATGCCAAGATGATGGCCCCGGATGGATCGGATTATCGGTACGCCGAAGATGTGCGCATCAAGAACAAGATCATACGTGAGACTCGTCGGGAAGCTCTCCTCCACCTTCAGAGCGAGGTCGATATGACCGATGTTTCGGGCAGCTTGGAGACGATAGCGAAGTTCATTGAGACGCCGCTCGATGAGATGGTTCGCGCCAAGGAGATTTCTTCAGGCCGGATTATCGTCCCGTCAGACCAGGACATTCTGGTATCGGAACAACTGGATGTCATCATCCGCTATGTGCCGATTGGGCATATTCGGGAGATTCAGATCGACATTGGAATGGAAAATCCGTTCGGGAGGGAATAACCAATGGCAATTATCAATGGAAAGGTATACGACTGGGGAGATATCACCATCTCCATACCGGGCCTCTCCCTGGAAGTGCAAGAAATATCCTACGATGATGAACTGGAAAAGGAAGTCGCTTACGGCAAAGGGCAACGGCCACGAGGATACGGCGAAGGAAATTATAAATCAGAGGGCAAGCTGAGCCTGCTGCGGGATGACTATGACGACATTGTCCAGTACTGCAAGAGTAAAAATCTTGGGCTGTACCGCCTTGTGATCCCGAAAATCGTCGTCAGCTACGCCGACGGCGGCGGGCGGACACGGACGGACGTCCTGAATACGGTCACTTTCACAAAGGCGTCACACAAGAATGCCCAGGGAGACAAGTCACTGAAGGTTGACCTTGACTTTATCATCGTCAATGGCATTGACAGAGACGGAGTCAAGCCTATCTGATTGCATTATTTATCAAAATAGATGACAAAATTCGGAGGTATCTATAATGACCAAAGAAACTGAGATCGCCGTACTCGAACCAACTCCAATCGAAGTATATAAGGCTCGATATGGCAAGGTGTACCGTTTATTAGCAACGATTGAGCAAGACGATTCTTCTAATCTTGAAATCGAATATTATTTCCGTAAGCCGAAGACGGCCAGCTATGACCGCTATGTGAAGACAGCATCTCAAAGTCCGACGAAAGCTCTGCGTGCGTTCGTCATGGACAATGTCGTCGATGAACAGGCCGCACAGTTGGAGGCGCACCTCGAAGAATACCCAGCTTTTGCTTTATCACTTGGGGAGAAGCTTCTCACCATGTTAGGCCTGAGCAAGGACGTAAATTTAAAGCTACTTTAGATAGCTGTCTCCAGGAGGTAAAAACCAATTTTATAGAGTCCGGCATGCTGGAAATCTATCGGTTTTTGCCTCCTGCTGTTCTAAAGGGGAAAGAAGTCGGAGACATGGACATGGATGAGTTTATTCGGGCCTTGGCTCAAGCTAGAGTCATCCAGGAGCTTGAAGAGAACATCCTAGCGAGGGCAATTACAAAAGTCTTCGGGGAGTAAAAAGGCCATCCCCTAAAAGGATGGCTTCTCTCTTCGAATCCAGCTTCGATATAGGATGGTAGCGTGCTTGACGGTCTTTCGAATCCCCTCTTTTTTCTTATCCTGGTGGCGGCCCATTGTTTGCTCGTTCCCGACCCATAGGCAATACGGAATGACATATATGGTGAGCGGTACAAAGATGAGGATGGATATCACTGCACCCGCACAGATGGCGAATACAAGCAGTTTAAACGCAAATGCAATACCAACCATTTGGAGTTCCTCCTCTTCACTATATGTATAAGACAAATATACCACCAATATCAGGAAAATGGAACGGGGTGATAATGTTGTGAGTCTGGATTCTATTTTTAGGCTTTCAGTCATCGTAGGAATGATTGACCAGTTATCCGGCCCCAATGTCACGTATTAACGCAACAGTGGACGGGTCAGTAAGCAAGATTGATAGATTGAACCAAAGCTTCGGCAGTATGACGAAAACTGGTCTGTTGATGGCCGGAGTCGGGATGCAAATATCGGACTCGGTGCTGAAGCCAGTAGAGGCCACATTCGACACGCGCCGGGCTCTTGGGGAGCTGGCATCTCTGGGAACGGAGAACTTGGGGCTCTTGGAGCAGGCTGCGGAGAGACTTTTCCGATCAGTGGGCTGGCACAACAAAATCAGACTTTTTGACGGCAGCGTACTCAATCAAATCCGGGATTGCATCTCTGACGGATGAAGGCGTTGCGGAATATACTCGTTTGGCTGGCCTGACGGGTAAAGCGACTAAGGCCTCCGTTGAAGAGATGACATCGTTGTTTGCTACAGGGTACGGGATCTATAAGGATTACTACAAGGACATGTCGGACATTGAATTTGCTGAAGCTTTCTCGGCGGGCATATCCGATTCCATCCGGATATTCAAGACATCCGGTTCTGGAATGTCTCAAGCGATTCAGACGCTCGGGGCAGCTGCAACATCGGCGAATGTACCGCTCGAAGAACAGCTCGCCATTGTGGGTATGCTACAAGCTACGATGTCCGGGTCCTGAGGCGGGAACAAAATATAAAGCGTTCTTCCGCTCAGCAGCGAAGGCGGGTGAAGAGCTTGGATTGAAGTTTACAGATACGAATAACCAACTGCTATCGATGCCTGAGAATCCTTTCTCTTCTCCGTGGCAAGTTCGGAGAGACGATGGATGCAGCGGAGAAGATGCAGCTACAAAAAGCATTCGGTACAGATGAAGCCGTAGCCTTGATTGACCTGCTCTATAACAAAACGGGTGAACTACAAGATAACATTTTGCTTCTTTATGACTCTATGGGGCAAGGGGCAGATATCGCTACTAAGATGGCGGGCGCAATAAATGAAACAGAAGGCGAAAAATATACCCGGCTAACTCAGCGAGTTCGTAATCTTACTGAGGAGATCGGGAAACAGCTCCTCCCTACCTATAATCAGATAATTGAACAAGGAGAGAGAGTATTACAGAGTGTCGGAGAATGGATTGCTGAGAATCAGGAGCTTGTCAAAGTTCTCGCCATTGTCCTATTGACCATCGAGGTCTTTTGACCGGACTGGGCACGCTTATCGGTGTATTTGGTGCTGTAGGCATGGTTATTACCAAGACAAGCGGGCATCGTTCGCGGCTTTCGGACAGCGTTAAGAGCAATACCAAGCATGCTCACGACGATCAGGATTATGGCCCTCTATGCCGGGGACGGTATCAGGGCCGGATTCAAAGGTATTGGAACGGTTACGAAGGGAGCCGTGACCGGAATAAAGAATGTGGCAGTTGGTATGGCGCACATGGCACGTCAGGCGATAATGACCGCCGTCAGAGCAATGCCCGGTCTGATTGCTTCGGTATGGTCATTTACGGCTGCACTACTTGCCAACCCGATTACGTGGGTCGTGGTCGGTATTATGGCCTTGATAGCTGCTCTCGTACTGTTATGGCAAAACTGGGATGCCGTCGTGAGTTTCCTTTCGAGCTTATGGGATGGCTTCGTGAACGGCATCGTCGCGGGTTTCGATTGGATTCGCAATTTGTTCAATGGGATGCCGGGTTGGCTTCAGGTCGCAATCGCTGCATTTTTCCCATTCATCGGAATTCCGATGCTGATCATCAATAATTGGAGCAGCATTAAGAGCTTTTCTCGAATCTCTGGAGCGGCATTACGGATGTATTCCAAAAAAGTGTTCAGTGGTGTAAAGACTTCATTACTGGCACATTGAGCTGGTTCCGAGAGTCCGGTTCTAAAGTCATTACGACTTTCACGGACGGGATCAAGAGCGTCATTAACGCACCAGTCAATATGGTGAAATCAGGACTAGCAAAGGTCAGGGAGCTTCTTCCCTTCTCCGATGCACATGAAGGCCCGCTATCCGAGCTGACGTTATCAGGCCGTCGAGTATTCGAGACGATTGGCACAGGGATGGAACAGAGCGAAAACGTTCCGGCAGAAATGACGGAGCGTGCCTTTGCCAAAATGGATCTTTCGCGTGATGACGTGAAGAAAATCAACCTACGCGAGACGATCATGAACCGTTCCGAGAGCAATACCACCACAAAGGAAACCGACAGAGGCATGAACATCGAAAGATTGGAGTTGTCGGTCGACCTAAGCAGCCTGAAGGACTTGCCTGCCCTGTTCAAACTGCTTGAAGAAATCCGAGACTATACCAACAGCAACGGCATGACCCCATCAACGGGAGGTAGAGCATGATCTATGTCGATGAAAGTACAGTAAAGGTCGGCAAGGTTGTCCTCCCTGGCCTGTTCAAGAGCCTTGAAATTAAAGAGGATGCTCGCGTGGAGGAACAGGAAATCGAGGGCAAGGCGGCGCGGCCGAAGCAGGCCACGGGATATGAGGACGCCAAGGTAACGCTTGAGCTTATTTTGGAGGATGGCCCGAAGCTCACGAAACTGCAAAAACTGGCTGTCATTCAGAAGCTATTCCGGAAGCCGGGTCAAGCAAGGCCAGTCATGCACACCATTGTAAACGAGCACACCGCTGCCCGTGGTATCTCGAAGGTTATCTTTAAAAATCTGGTGACCAAAGAACAGAGCAAGAATTCCGCGATGACCGTCAGCATTGAGTTCTGGCAATACGGGACAGTTAAAATTGTGGCAAGCAAGAAATCCAGCAAGAAAAAGAATGAAAAGAGCAGCAGCGCATCGAGCGGTTCGGGTTCGGGAATCAATCTGAATGCCAATTATCAAAACTACCTGGATACAGGTTCCCGGGGAACCGCACCTAAATTAAGCAAGACAGCCGCGACGGATATCCCGCCGCCTGTCTCGACGAATCAAAAGCTCGCTGCTCTGCCGTTCTAGGAGGACGAATGATGGATCTGGAGATGGAGCTCTTCTATCCCGAGATACGTGTCACCATTGAGGAATATGAACTCCAAGAAGGAATAGAAATCGAAGTGTATTCTTCGGCTGACTCATACTTTGATTGGGCAAAGGTCAGATTTACGGAGCAATTCCAGGATAAGCTTTCGATTAGTCGGAAGGCTCCGGCCAGTATCGAGCTCGGCTATGATGGAGAGTTCCATGACGTATTCGAGGGGTATGTGGTCAGTCCATATTCTTCTGCCAACCAAAATGAAATCATCCTGAAGGATGGAATGATACTGCTGGAAGAGACGATAGTATCGAACACCTTTTTGGATGTGACTCCCCAGGAGATGCTGAACTACTTGCTCGGCAAAGCAGGGATATCAAATTCGGTGCTCTCTCCCAAGATGTTCCCGAAGAAAGCCCGGCTTCCTATTCTTCAGAAGACTGCACTTGCAGTCATTGAGGATATCCGTTCCATTTGGAAAGCACAGATGCCCTTTTTCTTCTCGGGTAATGTCTTCTACTGGGGAGAGCAGCCGGAACAGCCTCTCATATACGAGTTTGTCTATGCCGAGAATATCATCTCACTGGAGCGTTCAGGCGGTGCATGGGAACTCGAAACCGTGTCCGTCCCTTTTGTTAGGCATTCGCATGTTATTCGGGTACAACATCCGAAGGTATCGGGCGAGTTCGCTGTCAAAAAGGTTGTATTTTCACATCGGCAACGGGATTTATCCGAACTCGAATTTACTTTTAAGGAGGGCGGTATCTTGTTAGAGGACATGATTCAAGCGGTCATTGATAAGCGGATCAAAGAGCAATATCCTCATGTGCAGCTCGCCGCCGGAATGCTCGCCGAAGTGACCAGGGTTAGCGAGGGGACGGATATCCACGAATATAACCTGAAGATGCTAAACGAAGCTCGCACGGTTGATGAGCGGTTTCCGGAGATCCCGAATGTCAAGTCTGACAAGAAATTCGATCTAGGTGATATTGTGGCCGTGCTTCTTCTCTACGGACAAGTGGATGCCCATATCATTGGCAAGGCGGCGGTGGAGTAATGGCAGGCCTTCACGATTCAGACATCCGTCTGGATGCCAACTGGCAGCCAGCGGCAGCCGCAAACGGCGAGGCCTTGCTCGTCACTGACTATGATTGTTTATTCCAAGATATCCGATTGGAAGCGTTGACCCAGGAAGGCGAGCTTTTCTATGACGAGTCCTGGGGGTGGTCATTGCTGGAGTTTATCCAGTCGCAGGATGATGAGCTCACGAGGCTGGAAATCGAGCAACGCGTGAAGGAAAAGCTGGAGCGCCGGATCGAGATTGACGCGGACACAATTCAGGTCATTACAGCGTTCAGGGGGGATGCCATTACCGTTCATGCTTCCTTCAGGTTTCGAGGCGACGAACGCTTGTATGAGCTTGATGTCGACCTGGACAGAGTGAAAGTTGAGGTGGTACTCGTTGATTGATGATAAGGTGTTGGATCAACTGCTCCCCATCCCCGACCGGGAAGAGACAAAAAACAAGCTGCGGGAAGAGCTTGAACAAGAAGGCTTCGTCATAACGAATCTATTCACGGGGGGCGTATTCTATACGCTGATGATGATTGCCATTCAAGTACGGATTGACTTGGTTCTTCTTTTGCGAAAGGTGTTGAACAACCAGTTTGTTGCGCATGCCGAATCCGGTTGGTTGGAGCTGAAAGCAGCGGACTTCTCCAAGCGGAGAAAACAGCCCGTAAAAACACGGGGATTCGTGACGTTGAAGCGCAAGGCGGCAGGAAAAGCAGTCAAGATTGCCAAAGGAGACGTTTTCCGGACGGAACCGGATATGCTCGGCGAGGAACTCCGGTTCATCGCCCTGGAAAATAGCACAATGCCAGCGGATGCCCTATCCCATCGTGTGGCAGTAGAGGCCGAAAAGGCAGGATCAACATACAACGTTCCGCCCGGTCAAATCCGGCGGTCATTGACCCACATCGAGAGCATAGACGAGATTACAAATGATGTAGATTGGATTACCCGTGAAGGCAGCGACCTCGAAGATATAGAGAGCCTACGGGCACGAACATTGAATTCCTGGGCGGAGCTCTCCACGTTGCCGATAGCTGCCAAGTACAAAAACGTATGCGAAGCTATCCCCGGCGTGCTATATGTACGCGTCGATGACCTTCACCCTCGCGGCCAGGGCACGATTGACATCATTGTCACGGGAACGGCGGGCACACCATCAGAAGGCCTCCTTCAAAAAGTCCGAGAGGAGGCCGAGAAGATAAAAGGCCCGGACGAAACCTCCTGGTTAAGGCATCGGATACGGTGACACAGGACATTGATATAACCATTTGGATAGCATCGGATGCATCCGATGCAGGCATAGAAGAGCGCGCCAAGGCCATTCTGACAGAGCTCCTCCGAATCAAAAAAGGTCGCAGCCTGAATGAATTGAATCATTCAGACATCATTTTCGCGATTCGGAAGGAACTCGACGTCAGGAACGTAAAGGTCAATAATCGCCGCAAGACGTTGTCTTGGACAACTCCAAGGTGATTGTTCTCGGTGAGGTCACCGTTAGGCTGATGAGGGGTAACTACATGTTTCAAAAATTCAGTGATTACATGTTTTATCTCCTATATGGCCCATTAAAAAAAATTGCCAAGAAGGATAATCAGTTCTATATCTTTCTCAAGGTAATTGGCAAATTGTTTGACCAGACGAAGGAAGACATCTTCCGCGTCCGCGAGGAATCGATGATCATCTCTGCAAGCGAGACGATGCTACTCGAACACGGTCGGGATCGGGACATGCCACGATTAAAGGGCGAAGACGTTGAGGCGTATCGTTTACGGTTGATGATGAAGAACCTTATAGCGGAACAAGCCGGAACCAAGGAAGGCATACTTACCGCGCTTCGGGCGCTTGGATATGAGCATTCATATATCGAGCCCTATTATATCCATGACCCGGAGCGTTGGGCCGAATTATTGTCTACCTGGGCAGCTCGGCACCGAGCGGAATTAATGACATCGCCGTCATTGATGCAGAAGTGATGAAGGTAAAGCCAGCTCGTTCAAAGCCTAGTTACGGCATCGAAGAAGGGCCGGATCGACTGTAGTGATACAATCTACCTTCAGCTTCGGCTCTGTAGGGCTGCCGCTCTGTAATACCATTAAATGCGGGACGTGGCCGACAGGGGTTGGTTACTTGATCCATACTCCTCCCTGCAACACAATCAAATGTGGCACATGGCCACCTGCTAACGAGGTGACGACGTCGTGAAGACTTTTACAGAAATCGGACTTCAAAAGCAATTACAAAGATTCGCCGATTCTCTCTCTCATGCAGCATATCAAAACTCAGGCGAGACGAAACGGATTGACTTCATGAAGCTTACTGCCGAGGGAGATACAGTTCGAGTGTACATCTATTTCGATGACAGTGTCGCGGGTCAAATTGGAAAACGTGAATTGATAGACCATGACGGCGATATTGTTGCCCGGCTGAAAGAGAATTCATCAAGCCAGCGAGTAAGGGCTTGTATGTAGCATTCAAATATAGATTGATTGAAATGGAGGTCGAGGGGCTTGGCATATAACCGCACCGAATGCGTGACCATATCGTTGCACCGACTGGCGAAGTCATCCAGGAAGGCACGCCGATATCAGCCCGAAACCTAAATAACATTGAGGAAGGGATATACCAGCTCAGCCAGCGGATTGATGATGTGAAGGTTCCGGCTGCTTCCCTGACCCAGGCGGGCATCACCCAGCTATCAAATGCAACGGACAGCACCGACGAGACGAAGGCAGCCACGCCGAAGGCCGTAAACGAGGCGATGCAAGCAGCTGTCAATGCACAAGGAGCCATCGAAGCTCATACTGAGGATCAAGTCCGGCATATTACGGCTGCCGAGCGGACGGCTTGGAATGCAAAGGAAACGACTGAAGGGGCACAGGCAAAAGCAAACCAAGCTGAATCGAACGCCAAAAGCGCAAGTCTGCCGCGCTCGGGTGGCACTATCACGGGCGGGCTCACTGTTAACGGTGCACTGACCGTCCAATCGCGCAATATCATAACGGAGCTCGATTCGGTAAAGCAATCTGTCGTTGATGGGAAAGGGAAAGTCGCGGGGGTCATCAACGACAAAGGTGGCGGGCCAGTCTCCGCGAATAGTACGTTTGACCAATTGGCTGCTGCAATTAGTGGTATTCCACAAGCGAAGGGCAACCTCGCCCTAACAAGCACGTTCTTTGACATGCTGGGAAACTATGTTGGGAAAGGCATGTTTATCAACAAGGATAATAATTTTGTACTAGTCAAAGAAACAACATCAGGTTCCCCGGTAAAATACCAATCGGAGCTACATGAGGTGTCGCCAAACGGAACTGTTGTGAGGGCAGTACATCTGGGCGCTCCACGGGAGTTTGCGGCGAGTAGTTTGGTGGTAGGCGATAATGTTGTACTTATCGTGTTGAGTGGCTCTTCAAAAACATATGAACTGTATGACCATGCGGGAAAACTCATATCAAAAAACAATGTGGATTCTTCTGCTCCCGACTACGAAGTAATCGCAGTCACTCGTGACGGCTCTAACACGTTCATTGTTGATAGAGGTTATAGAGATAGAGACCCTGTAAGAATTTTAAACCATGCAGCAGTACCTTATTTCACAATGCCTTCCGGAAGTGTCAGCGCCGAGGAAGCTGTTTTTTTAAGCAAGACAAAACTGTATGTAGCACGACAAAGTTATTCGCCGATAGCTCGCAAGCATACTATTATTACGAGAAACAACCTGTCCTTTAGTTACGAAATGACAGACAAAAGCACATCAGACTCAGGCGTTATTCAATTTCTTGGAGCACACGCATATCGATAAGGAGGATTAACATGATGGATTAAAATTAACAAATGTTATAGGGCCGAGAGGCGGTAACTATGATTACAAGGGTTTGGACACGAACAAGTTTGTCCCGGGCACACTGGTATATCCTTCAGAATCATATGACTTTTATGTCATAACAGAGCAGTCAAGGGAAGAAATCCCGGAACACGAGGACATCCATCTTATTACGGAAGAAGAGTACGAGGCAGCTTATGAAGCAGAACGCAATAGACCACGTGAGCCCGGCCCGATTGAAAGCTACAGGCGGAGAACGAAGAGCTTCGGAGGCAGCTTGACGCGTTGCAGTTGGCTGTGATGGGTATGATGGACGAAGGGGGTAATGCATAATGAAGAGCCTATTTTTCGCATTTCTTATGGACTGCTGGCGAAAAGGTTTTGCTGATGAAGATAAGCTTCAGTCGTATGTTCCTAAGTACATTTCGGCTGAAGAATGTCAAGAAATCATTGAGACGAAAGGGTGAGAACCTCACTTCTATAACGGCGCAATTTTGCCAAATATCTTGATAAACATTGCCAAAAAAAATGCGCCGCTACA
>CALYLO010000013.1:0-165000 GCA_944800085.1 Paenibacillus melissococcoides
CCGTTGCGATGCGAAAACGGAAGACGTAGCAGCGGCCATTATGGCATTGAAAAATCTTCCGGCTTCGTGCCTGTTTCGAGTTCCATGCTCTGAAGGCGCGACTGGATAAAAAGGATTCGGATGAGCTCGTGATGACGGCCCTGAAGGATGGCAAGATTTCCGCCGCTCAAAAGGCTTGGGCGGAAGAATACGCACTCAAAGACCCGCAAGGCTTTAAAAAGTTGTTGAAAAGGCCCCGCAAGTGGTTCCGGTCGGTGAACTTGAAATCGAGGACGGAAAGGCGCAGTCGAAGGGGATTGATGAGATGAGCCTGAAGGTCTGTAAAATGCTTGACATTCGGATGAAGACCTGGAGAAGTACGGCGGAAAATAAAAGACATAATTGGGAGGAGGAAAGGCCTTATGGCACTGTCACAAGGACGCAATACAACGGAGTTCGCCGACGGAAGAACGCTTGTCATTCCGGTCAAAGGTGGAGTCAAGATTTTTGATGGCTCATTCGTCGCTATCGACGCGAACGGCTTGGCCGTTCCGGGGGCAAAAGCAACCAATTGATCGCAGCCGGCGAGCTGAGGAGTATATAGACAATTCGTTAGGTGCTGACGGGATGCAACCATTCGTGTCCGACGCGGCGTGTTCAAGTGGAACAATGCAGCTACCGGAGCAGTGACAGCTAAGGATATGCTGAAAAGTTGCTATTTCGTTGATGACGAGACCGTCACGGCCACGGCTACAGGCTCCAGTGTGGCTGGTAAGGTCATAGGCATTGACGGCAGCTACGTTGTTGTTGAAACGTTATAAGCTGAACAATTCATAGAGGAGGAAATGGAATGATAGTTAATCAGCAGGCTCTGCGCGGTATCTATACCGCATTCAATATCTTGTATACGAAGGCATTCGAAGAGACGAAAACACAGTGGGAACAAGTAGCCACGAAGGTTCCATCCACGACGGGGGCGAGGAAAATTACAAATGGCTTGGAAAGATGCCACGTATGCGGGAATGGGTCGGTGATCGTGAAATCCAAAACCTGCAAGCATCCGATTATACCATCAAAAACAAAGACTATGAACTGACGGTCGGTGTGGATCGCAATGATATCGAGGATGACACTATTGGTCTGTATAACCCTATTGTACAGGATATGGGCCAAAGCGCAGCAGCTCATCCGGATGAATTGGTATTTGGTTTGCTGCTCAAAGGGTTCAAAGAAAAGTGTTACGATAAACAGCCGTTTTTCTCGGATAAGCACAAAATCGGAGAGAAAGTCTTCAGCAACAAAGGGACTAAAAAGCTCTCCGTCCGCTCATATGCTGCTGCAAGAAGCGCCATGATGTCCCTTGTTGATGATGGTGGCAAGAGTTTGAAGCTTGTGCCTAATCTGCTTGTGGTCTCTCCGGCCAATGAAGAAATGGGACGCAAGATTCTTTATGCAGATCAAATTGATGGAACGACTAATACATTTAAAAGCACGGCGGAGCTGCTTGTCGTGCCAGACTTGGCCGAGAGCCCAGATGCTTGGTTTTTGCTCTGCACGACAAAGCCGCTGAAGCCGCTCATCTACCAGGAGCGCAAGGCGGCTAGGTTTGTCGCCATGGATCGGGATACGGATGAGAATGTCTTCATGCGTAAGCAATTCCTCTATGGCGTAGACGGCCGCTCGAATGCCGGTTATGGATTCTGGCAAATGGCATACGGAAGTACAGGCGAAGAGGACGAAGTAAATCCGGAGCCGCCAAAGGAAGAGCTGTCTCAAGATTGAACGCCATAAGAGGTGAATCGAATGTACTGTACCACGGAAGAAGTCCGAGGGATGATTAAGGATGACGCGCTGAACGCGCTAATCGGAGACCGCTACATCGAGGACGAGGAGCAACGCGAGGAGCTGATCGCCCCCATCATCGAAGAGGCCATTGCCGACGCATCCGGAGAAATCGACGGGTATCTCGTAAAGAGGTATTCCGTCCCCTCTCTCGGGTGCCGAAGGTAATCAACAAGTATGCTAAGGACATCGCGGTATACAACCTGTTCAGCCGCATCGGCATCGACGAGGGCGAGAAGGAAAAGAACTATCTGAATCGATATAACGCGGCTATACGGTTCCTAGAGAACGTGGCAAAAGGGATTATCGATATCGGCGTCAGCGACGGTTCAAGCAAAGCGGCCACGGCCTTTTCCGCACAGAGTAGCCCACGCCTGTTTTCGCGAGCCAGCATGCGGGGGCTGTGAGATATGTATAGTATACGGCTTGAAGGCGATGTCCGGCGGCTCATGAAGCGGCTGCGGAAACTCCAAGAGGTAGACATTCGAAGAACTGGTCTGGTTCTGGCGGAAGCGCTACGAACATCAACCCTGGAACGGTTTAAGGAACAAAAGGGCCCAGACGGCAAGGCCTGGAGTACCTCCATCCGGGCATCACAAGAAAATGGCTCCACCCTGACAGATAGTGCTCGCCTGAAGAATTCCATTAAATCAACGGCAGATGGTTCAGGGTTTGCAGTCGGAACGAATGTAATATATGCCCGAACTCACCAATTTGGGGAAAAGGGCCGCTCTGTAACCATCCGGGCAAAGACGCGCAGAGGTCTGATTTTTAAAATCGACGGCCGCTGGATACGCAAGCGCCAGGTCAAAGTCAATATCAAGATTCCGGCACGTCCATACCTCGGTATATCGGAGGAGGACATGCTCGAAATCAAGGGCACGCTGGAAGATGCCCTAGCGGAGGAATAAGCATGATATCGACATGTAAAGAGTACCTTGTCCAAAAGCTAAAGGCCGCTGGAATCAAAAGCAAGGTATGCACAAGCATGAAAGAGCTTAGAGGGTACAGAGAAAGTCATGTCGGCGCGGTAATCCCGGATCGGGACACATTCTCACGAGCCTACAGCAAGAAGCTCTATCGCGACGAAAACATGGCAAAGCATAAACGGCGTAAAATGTTCGAGCGCGAAACAACATTTGTTGTCGTAATAGGCGAGTACAGCCAGGAGCAGGCTGACGCCATATTCGAAGCCTTCCTGGCATTGCTCGACCCAGGCATTTTGATTGACGGCAACTATACCGCGCTTGAAGTCGAGGAAGCTGACTGGGTAGACAAGGAAGACAGCATTTTGCAAGCAAAAATCGCAGTGCAATTGAAGGTGACTTTCCGAGGCGGCGTCTACAAAGATACGGACTTCGCCAAGGTCAATTACCATGTACGTAGCATCGAGAAGGAGGATGGATATGGCGAGCAAGGATAGTAAGGACGGGGGTTCCCCGGAACTTGTCCCCGTCGAAGAGTTGCGGGAACGGTGCGCTACTCCGGATGCAGTTTATCACGGTGTTGCTGCCGCTGAAAGCTGGAAGCCTGGCAAGCAAGTGACAATGGCTGCCTACAGCAAGGCCGTGGATAGATTCCTGTCCGGCCCCATCAGCGGAAAGAAGGTGATAGAAAATGCTTAGAGATGTAACGACGACCATCACCGACGGCGGACTCGGCATCCGCACGAACCTAGGTGAAGGAGTCCATGTCAAAATCGGTGTAGCTGCCGCACCGTCCGCCTCCCCTGTCGTCATAAGCGGGAATATGAACGACAAGAAAATCAAGGAATTGCTTGGTCATAGCCCGCTGGCCGATGCCGTCATGGACAGTATAGAGAATGGGGCTGGCAAAATCTATTGCTTCCCGGTCTCCCCTGCCGTTCCCGGCACGGTGGGGCAAGTACAGAAGGACGGAAGCGGCACAGGAAGCGCGACGGTCACCGGAAACCCATCCAATGCCGTCAAGGTTACGATGCAAGTGACGGAGAGCGGCGGGCTGAATGAGGCAGCCATTCGGTATGAGGTTGACGGCTTGTTCGAGCAGGAGGTCACTCTCCCCCTCAGTGGCGTACTGGACATACCGGGTACTGGCCTGAAATTTGCATTTTCGGAAGCAGAGCAAGACAAGGCGAAATCCTTCCTGGTCGGCGACACCTATACCGTATCGACGACCGCGCCGCAAATGAGTAATCAGGATGTTTTAGCAGCGATGGACAAGCTGCGGAACGTCAGCTTCTCCTTCGAATTTGTGCATATTGTGGGCGAATCGGCCAAACCACTATGGACGGCGGTCTCGGAGCAGATTGTGAAGCTGCGCGATACGTACAAGAAGCCGCTCTTTGCCATTTGTGAGGCTCCGCAGTGGGAGATGGATGAATCTATTGACGCATTCGTCCAGCGACTTATTGAAGCTCGCAAGGGCCTTTCCAACTATGACCTGCAAATCGTATCCGCCTGGTCAAAATATCGGAAGATGGACGGCCGGACAAAGGTGGTCAACAATGCAGGGATTGTCTGCGGGCTGTATGCTCTGGCGAAGCCACAGCAGTCTATCGGCGAGACGAAGAGCTTCAGCATTCCAGAAACGAAGATGTTGGAGCTGCTGCCAGAAGGTATTGAAGACTATGTCGGCCTGCTGGATGAAGAGAAGTACCTGACATTCCGGAGATATGAAGGGCTGGATGGTTTTTATGTTACGAATGCCAAGATGATGGCCCCGGATGGATCGGATTATCGGTACGCCGAAGATGTGCGCATCAAGAACAAGATCATACGTGAGACTCGTCGGGAAGCTCTCCTCCACCTTCAGAGCGAGGTCGATATGACCGATGTTTCGGGCAGCTTGGAGACGATAGCGAAGTTCATTGAGACGCCGCTCGATGAGATGGTTCGCGCCAAGGAGATTTCTTCAGGCCGGATTATCGTCCCGTCAGACCAGGACATTCTGGTATCGGAACAACTGGATGTCATCATCCGCTATGTGCCGATTGGGCATATTCGGGAGATTCAGATCGACATTGGAATGGAAAATCCGTTCGGGAGGGAATAACCAATGGCAATTATCAATGGAAAGGTATACGACTGGGGAGATATCACCATCTCCATACCGGGCCTCTCCCTGGAAGTGCAAGAAATATCCTACGATGATGAACTGGAAAAGGAAGTCGCTTACGGCAAAGGGCAACGGCCACGAGGATACGGCGAAGGAAATTATAAATCAGAGGGCAAGCTGAGCCTGCTGCGGGATGACTATGACGACATTGTCCAGTACTGCAAGAGTAAAAATCTTGGGCTGTACCGCCTTGTGATCCCGAAAATCGTCGTCAGCTACGCCGACGGCGGCGGGCGGACACGGACGGACGTCCTGAATACGGTCACTTTCACAAAGGCGTCACACAAGAATGCCCAGGGAGACAAGTCACTGAAGGTTGACCTTGACTTTATCATCGTCAATGGCATTGACAGAGACGGAGTCAAGCCTATCTGATTGCATTATTTATCAAAATAGATGACAAAATTCGGAGGTATCTATAATGACCAAAGAAACTGAGATCGCCGTACTCGAACCAACTCCAATCGAAGTATATAAGGCTCGATATGGCAAGGTGTACCGTTTATTAGCAACGATTGAGCAAGACGATTCTTCTAATCTTGAAATCGAATATTATTTCCGTAAGCCGAAGACGGCCAGCTATGACCGCTATGTGAAGACAGCATCTCAAAGTCCGACGAAAGCTCTGCGTGCGTTCGTCATGGACAATGTCGTCGATGAACAGGCCGCACAGTTGGAGGCGCACCTCGAAGAATACCCAGCTTTTGCTTTATCACTTGGGGAGAAGCTTCTCACCATGTTAGGCCTGAGCAAGGACGTAAATTTAAAGCTACTTTAGATAGCTGTCTCCAGGAGGTAAAAACCAATTTTATAGAGTCCGGCATGCTGGAAATCTATCGGTTTTTGCCTCCTGCTGTTCTAAAGGGGAAAGAAGTCGGAGACATGGACATGGATGAGTTTATTCGGGCCTTGGCTCAAGCTAGAGTCATCCAGGAGCTTGAAGAGAACATCCTAGCGAGGGCAATTACAAAAGTCTTCGGGGAGTAAAAAGGCCATCCCCTAAAAGGATGGCTTCTCTCTTCGAATCCAGCTTCGATATAGGATGGTAGCGTGCTTGACGGTCTTTCGAATCCCCTCTTTTTTCTTATCCTGGTGGCGGCCCATTGTTTGCTCGTTCCCGACCCATAGGCAATACGGAATGACATATATGGTGAGCGGTACAAAGATGAGGATGGATATCACTGCACCCGCACAGATGGCGAATACAAGCAGTTTAAACGCAAATGCAATACCAACCATTTGGAGTTCCTCCTCTTCACTATATGTATAAGACAAATATACCACCAATATCAGGAAAATGGAACGGGGTGATAATGTTGTGAGTCTGGATTCTATTTTTAGGCTTTCAGTCATCGTAGGAATGATTGACCAGTTATCCGGCCCAATGTCACGTATTAACGCAACAGTGGACGGGTCAGTAAGCAAGATTGATAGATTGAACCAAAGCTTCGGCAGTATGACGAAAACTGGTCTGTTGATGGCCGGAGTCGGGATGCAAATATCGGACTCGGTGCTGAAGCCAGTAGAGGCCACATTCGACACGCGCCGGGCTTTGGGGAGCTGGCATCTCTGGAACGGAGAACTTGGGCTCTTGGAGCAGGCTGCGAGAGACTTTTTCCGATCAGTGGGCTGGCACAACAAAATCAGACTTTTTTGACGGCAGCGTACTCAATCAACTCGGGATTGCATCTCTGACGGATGAAGAGCGTTGCGGAAATATACTCGTTTGGCTGGCCTGACGGTAAAGCGACTAAGGCCTTCCGTGAAGAGATGACATCGTTGTTTGCTACAGGGTACGGGATTCTATAAGGATTACTACAAGGACATGTCGGACATTGAATTGCTGAAGCTTTCTCGGCGGGCATATCCGATTCCATCCGGATATTCAAGACATCCGGTTTCTGGAATGTCTCAAGCGATTCAGACGCTCGGGGCAGCTGCAACATCGGCGAATGTACCGCTCGAAGAACAGCTCGCCATTGTGGGTATGCTACAAGCTACGATGTCCGGTCTGAGGCGGGAACAAAATATAAAGCGTTCTTCCGCTCAGCAGCGAAGGCGGGTGAAGAGCTTGGATTGAAGTTTACAGATACGAATAACCAACTGCTATCGATGCCTGAGATCCTTTCTCTTCTCCGTGGCAAGTTCGGAGAGACGATGGATGCAGCGGAGAAGATGCAGCTACAAAAAGCATTCGGTACAGATGAAGCCGTAGCCTTGATTGACCTGCTCTATAACAAAACGGGTGAACTACAAGATAACATTTTGCTTCTTTATGACTCTATGGGGCAAGGGGCAGATATCGCTACTAAGATGGCGGGCGCAATAAATGAAACAGAAGGCGAAAAATATACCCGGCTAACTCAGCGAGTTCGTAATCTTACTGAGGAGATCGGGAAACAGCTCCTCCCTACCTATAATCAGATAATTGAACAAGGAGAGAGAGTATTACAGAGTGTCGGAGAATGGATTGCTGAGAATCAGGAGCTTGTCAAAGTTCTCGCCATTGTCCTATTGACCATCGGAGGTCTTTTGACCGGACTGGGCACGCTTATCGGTGTATTTGGTGCTGTAGGCATGGTTATTACCAAGACAAGCGGCATCGTTCGCGCTTTCGGACAGCGTTAAGAGCAATACCAAGCATGCTCACGACGATCAGGATTATGGCCCTCTATGCCGGGGACGGTATCAGGGCCGGATTCAAAGGTATTGGAAACGGTTACGAAGGGAGCCGTGGACCGGAATAAAGAATGTGGCAGTTGGTATGGCGCACATGGCACGTCAGGCGATAATGACCGCCGTCAGAGCAATGCCCGGTCTGATTGCTTCGGTATGGTCATTTACGGCTGCACTACTTGCCAACCCGATTACGTGGGTTCGTGGTCGGTATTATGGCCTTGATAGCTGCTCTCGTACTGTTATGGCAAAACTGGGATGCCGTCGTGAGTTTCCTTTCGAGCTTATGGGATGGCTTCGTGAACGGCATCGTCGCGGGTTTCGATTGGATTTCGCAATTTGTTCAATGGGATGCCGGTTTGGCTTCAGGTCGCAATCGCTGCATTTTTCCATTCATCGGAATTCCGATGCTGATCATCAATAATTGGAGCAGCATTAAGAGCTTTTTCTCGAATCTCTTGAGCGGCATTACGGATGTATTCCAAAAAAGTGTTCAGTGGTGTAAAGACTTCATTACTGGCCACATTGAGCTGGTTCCGAGGAGTCCGGTTCTAAAGTCATTACGACTTTCACGGACGGGATCAAGAGCGTCATTAACGCACCAGTCAATATGGTGAAATCAGGACTAGCAAAGGTCAGGGAGCTTCTTCCCTTCTCCGATGCACATGAAGGCCCGCTATCCGAGCTGACGTTATCAGGCCGTCGAGTATTCGAGACGATTGGCACAGGGATGGAACAGAGCGAAAACGTTCCGGCAGAAATGACGGAGCGTGCCTTTGCCAAAATGGATCTTTCGCGTGATGACGTGAAGAAAATCAACCTACGCGAGACGATCATGAACCGTTCCGAGAGCAATACCACCACAAAGGAAACCGACAGAGGCATGAACATCGAAAGATTGGAGTTGTCGGTCGACCTAAGCAGCCTGAAGGACTTGCCTGCCCTGTTCAAACTGCTTGAAGAAATCCGAGACTATACCAACAGCAACGGCATGACCCCATCAACGGGAGGTAGAGCATGATCTATGTCGATGAAAGTACAGTAAAGGTCGGCAAGGTTGTCCTCCCTGGCCTGTTCAAGAGCCTTGAAATTAAAGAGGATGCTCGCGTGGAGGAACAGGAAATCGAGGGCAAGGCGGCGCGGCCGAAGCAGGCCACGGGATATGAGGACGCCAAGGTAACGCTTGAGCTTATTTTGGAGGATGGCCCGAAGCTCACGAAACTGCAAAAACTGGCTGTCATTCAGAAGCTATTCCGGAAGCCGGGTCAAGCAAGGCCAGTCATGCACACCATTGTAAACGAGCACACCGCTGCCCGTGGTATCTCGAAGGTTATCTTTAAAAATCTGGTGACCAAAGAACAGAGCAAGAATTCCGCGATGACCGTCAGCATTGAGTTCTGGCAATACGGGACAGTTAAAATTGTGGCAAGCAAGAAATCCAGCAAGAAAAAGAATGAAAAGAGCAGCAGCGCATCGAGCGGTTCGGGTTCGGGAATCAATCTGAATGCCAATTATCAAAACTACCTGGATACAGGTTCCCGGGGAACCGCACCTAAATTAAGCAAGACAGCCGCGACGGATATCCCGCCGCCTGTCTCGACGAATCAAAAGCTCGCTGCTCTGCCGTTCTAGGAGGACGAATGATGGATCTGGAGATGGAGCTCTTCTATCCCGAGATACGTGTCACCATTGAGGAATATGAACTCCAAGAAGGAATAGAAATCGAAGTGTATTCTTCGGCTGACTCATACTTTGATTGGGCAAAGGTCAGATTTACGGAGCAATTCCAGGATAAGCTTTCGATTAGTCGGAAGGCTCCGGCCAGTATCGAGCTCGGCTATGATGGAGAGTTCCATGACGTATTCGAGGGGTATGTGGTCAGTCCATATTCTTCTGCCAACCAAAATGAAATCATCCTGAAGGATGGAATGATACTGCTGGAAGAGACGATAGTATCGAACACCTTTTTGGATGTGACTCCCCAGGAGATGCTGAACTACTTGCTCGGCAAAGCAGGGATATCAAATTCGGTGCTCTCTCCCAAGATGTTCCCGAAGAAAGCCCGGCTTCCTATTCTTCAGAAGACTGCACTTGCAGTCATTGAGGATATCCGTTCCATTTGGAAAGCACAGATGCCCTTTTTCTTCTCGGGTAATGTCTTCTACTGGGGAGAGCAGCCGGAACAGCCTCTCATATACGAGTTTGTCTATGCCGAGAATATCATCTCACTGGAGCGTTCAGGCGGTGCATGGGAACTCGAAACCGTGTCCGTCCCTTTTGTTAGGCATTCGCATGTTATTCGGGTACAACATCCGAAGGTATCGGGCGAGTTCGCTGTCAAAAAGGTTGTATTTTCCACATCGGCAACGGGATTTATCCGAACTCGAATTTACTTTTAAGGAGGGCGGTATCTTGTTAGAGGACATGATTCAAGCGGTCATTGATAAGCGGATCAAAGAGCAATATCCTCATGTGCAGCTCGCCGCCGGAATGCTCGCCGAAGTGACCAGGGTTAGCGAGGGGACGGATATCCACGAATATAACCTGAAGATGCTAAACGAAGCTCGCACGGTTGATGAGCGGTTTCCGGAGATCCCGAATGTCAAGTCTGACAAGAAATTCGATCTAGGTGATATTGTGGCCGTGCTTCTTCTCTACGGACAAGTGGATGCCCATATCATTGGCAAGGCGGCGGTGGAGTAATGGCAGGCCTTCACGATTCAGACATCCGTCTGGATGCCAACTGGCAGCCAGCGGCAGCCGCAAACGGCGAGGCCTTGCTCGTCACTGACTATGATTGTTTATTCCAAGATATCCGATTGGAAGCGTTGACCCAGGAAGGCGAGCTTTTCTATGACGAGTCCTGGGGGTGGTCATTGCTGGAGTTTATCCAGTCGCAGGATGATGAGCTCACGAGGCTGGAAATCGAGCAACGCGTGAAGGAAAAGCTGGAGCGCCGGATCGAGATTGACGCGGACACAATTCAGGTCATTACAGCGTTCAGGGGGGATGCCATTACCGTTCATGCTTCCTTCAGGTTTCGAGGCGACGAACGCTTGTATGAGCTTGATGTCGACCTGGACAGAGTGAAAGTTGAGGTGGTACTCGTTGATTGATGATAAGGTGTTGGATCAACTGCTCCCCATCCCCGACCGGGAAGAGACAAAAAACAAGCTGCGGGAAGAGCTTGAACAAGAAGGCTTCGTCATAACGAATCTATTCACGGGCGGCGTATTCTATACGCTGATGATGATTGCCATTCAAGTACGGATTGACTTGGTTCTTCTTTTGCGAAAGGTGTTGAACAACCAGTTTGTTGCGCATGCCGAATCCGGTTGGTTGGAGCTGAAAGCAGCGGACTTCTCCAAGCGGAGAAAACAGCCCGTAAAAACACGGGGATTCGTGACGTTGAAGCGCAAGGCGGCAGGAAAAGCAGTCAAGATTGCCAAAGGAGACGTTTTCCGGACGGAACCGGATATGCTCGGCGAGGAACTCCGGTTCATCGCCCTGGAAAATAGCACAATGCCAGCGGATGCCCTATCCCATCGTGTGGCAGTAGAGGCCGAAAAGGCAGGATCAACATACAACGTTCCGCCCGGTCAAATCCGGCGGTCATTGACCCACATCGAGAGCATAGACGAGATTACAAATGATGTAGATTGGATTACCCGTGAAGGCAGCGACCTCGAAGATATAGAGAGCCTACGGGCACGAACATTGAATTCCTGGGCGGAGCTCTCCACGTTGCCGATAGCTGCCAAGTACAAAAACGTATGCGAAGCTATCCCCGGCGTGCTATATGTACGCGTCGATGACCTTCACCCTCGCGGCCAGGGCACGATTGACATCATTGTCACGGGAACGGCGGGCACACCATCAGAAGGCCTCCTTCAAAAAGTCCGAGAGGAGGCCGAGAAGATAAAAGGCCCGGACGACAACCTCCTGGTTAAGGCATCGGATACGGTGACACAGGACATTGATATAACCATTTGGATAGCATCGGATGCATCCGATGCAGGCATAGAAGAGCGCGCCAAGGCCATTCTGACAGAGCTCCTCCGAATCAAAAAAGGTCGCAGCCTGAATGAATTGAATCATTCAGACATCATTTTCGCGATTCGGAAGGAACTCGACGTCAGGAACGTAAAGGTCAATAATCCGCCGCAAGACGTTGTCTTGGACAACTCCAAGGTGATTGTTCTCGGTGAGGTCACCGTTAGGCTGATGAGGGGGTAACTACATGTTTCAAAAATTCAGTGATTACATGTTTTATCTCCTATATGGCCCATTAAAAAAAATTGCCAAGAAGGATAATCAGTTCTATATCTTTCTCAAGGTAATTGGCAAATTGTTTGACCAGACGAAGGAAGACATCTTCCGCGTCCGCGAGGAATCGATGATCATCTCTGCAAGCGAGACGATGCTACTCGAACACGGTCGGGATCGGGACATGCCACGATTAAAGGGCGAAGACGTTGAGGCGTATCGTTTACGGTTGATGATGAAGAACCTTATAGCGGAACAAGCCGGAACCAAGGAAGGCATACTTACCGCGCTTCGGGCGCTTGGATATGAGCATTCATATATCGAGCCCTATTATATCCATGACCCGGAGCGTTGGGCCGAATTTATTGTCTACCTGGGCAGCTCGGCACCGAGCGGAATTAATGACATCGCCGTCATTGATGCAGAAGTGATGAAGGTAAAGCCAGCTCGTTCAAAGCCTAGTTACGGCATCGAAGAAGGGGCCGGATCGACTGTAGTGATACAATCTACCTTCAGCTTCGGCTCTGTAGGGCTGCCGCTCTGTAATACCATTAAATGCGGGACGTGGCCGACAGGGGTTGGTTACTTGATCCATACTCCTCCCTGCAACACAATCAAATGTGGCACATGGCCACCTGCTAACGAGGTGACGACGTCGTGAAGACTTTTACAGAAATCGGACTTCAAAAGCAATTACAAAGATTCGCCGATTCTCTCTCTCATGCAGCATATCAAAACTCAGGCGAGACGAAACGGATTGACTTCATGAAGCTTACTGCCGAGGGAGATACAGTTCGAGTGTACATCTATTTCGATGACAGTGTCGCGGGTCAAATTGGAAACGTTGAATTGATAGACCATGACGGCGATATTGTTGCCCGGGCTGAAAGAGAATTCATCAAGCCAGCGAGTAAGGGCTTGTATGTAGCATTCAAATATAGATTGATTGAAATGGAGGTCGAGGGGCTTGGCATATAACCGCACCGAATGGCGTGACCATATCGTTGCACCGACTGGCGAAGTCATCCAGGAAGGCACGCCGATATCAGCCCGAAACCTAAATAACATTGAGGAAGGGATATACCAGCTCAGCCAGCGGATTGATGATGTGAAGGTTCCGGCTGCTTCCCTGACCCAGGCGGGCATCACCCAGCTATCAAATGCAACGGACAGCACCGACGAGACGAAGGCAGCCACGCCGAAGGCCGTAAACGAGGCGATGCAAGCAGCTGTCAATGCACAAGGAGCCATCGAAGCTCATACTGAGGATCAAGTCCGGCATATTACGGCTGCCGAGCGGACGGCTTGGAATGCAAAGGAAACGACTGAAGGGGCACAGGCAAAAGCAAACCAAGCTGAATCGAACGCCAAAAGCGCAAGTCTGCCGCGCTCGGGTGGCACTATCACGGGCGGGCTCACTGTTAACGGTGCACTGACCGTCCAATCGCGCAATATCATAACGGAGCTCGATTCGGTAAAGCAATCTGTCGTTGATGGGAAAGGGAAAGTCGCGGGGGTCATCAACGACAAAGGTGGCGGGCCAGTCTCCGCGAATAGTACGTTTGACCAATTGGCTGCTGCAATTAGTGGTATTCCACAAGCGAAGGGCAACCTCGCCCTAACAAGCACGTTCTTTGACATGCTGGGAAACTATGTTGGGAAAGGCATGTTTATCAACAAGGATAATAATTTTGTACTAGTCAAAGAAACAACATCAGGTTCCCCGGTAAAATACCAATCGGAGCTACATGAGGTGTCGCCAAACGGAACTGTTGTGAGGGCAGTACATCTGGGCGCTCCACGGGAGTTTGCGGCGAGTAGTTTGGTGGTAGGCGATAATGTTGTACTTATCGTGTTGAGTGGCTCTTCAAAAACATATGAACTGTATGACCATGCGGGAAAACTCATATCAAAAAACAATGTGGATTCTTCTGCTCCCGACTACGAAGTAATCGCAGTCACTCGTGACGGCTCTAACACGTTCATTGTTGATAGAGGTTATAGAGATAGAGACCCTGTAAGAATTTTAAACCATGCAGCAGTACCTTATTTCACAATGCCTTCCGGAAGTGTCAGCGCCGAGGAAGCTGTTTTTTTAAGCAAGACAAAACTGTATGTAGCACGACAAAGTTATTCGCCGATAGCTCGCAAGCATACTATTATTACGAGAAACAACCTGTCCTTTAGTTACGAAATGACAGACAAAAGCACATCAGACTCAGGCGTTATTCAATTTCTTGGAGCACACGCATATCGATAAGGAGGATTAACATGATTGGATTAAAATTAACAAATGTTATAGGGCCGAGAGGCGGTAACTATGATTACAAGGGTTTGGACACGAACAAGTTTGTCCCGGGCACACTGGTATATCCTTCAGAATCATATGACTTTTATGTCATAACAGAGCAGTCAAGGGAAGAAATCCCGGAACACGAGGACATCCATCTTATTACGGAAGAAGAGTACGAGGCAGCTTATGAAGCAGAACGCAATAGACCACGTGAGCCCGGCCCGATTGAAAAGCTACAGGCGGAGAACGAAGAGCTTCGGAGGCAGCTTGACGCGTTGCAGTTGGCTGTGATGGGTATGATGGACGAAGGGGGTAATGCATAATGAAGAGCCTATTTTTCGCATTTCTTATGGACTGCTGGCGAAAAGGTTTTGCTGATGAAGATAAGCTTCAGTCGTATGTTCCTAAGTACATTTCGGCTGAAGAATGTCAAGAAATCATTGAGACGAAAGGGTGAGAACCTCACTTCTATAACGGCGCAATTTTGCCAAATATCTTGATAAACATTGCCAAAAAAAATGCGCCGCTACACCAACGAAAAGGCTACGGCTGCCGCTGTGCGTGCCCAAAAAGCGGATGAAAAATGGCGTATTGCACAGGAACAGGCTGCAGCCGCAGGCAATAGGGTTAGGCAAGCATCTAACAGCGTCACGCAGGCGGTAGACAGGCAAAGCAAAGCCGCCCAGCGGGCAGCAAAGGAAATGGACCAGCTCCGAAAAAAATACGGAGATTTCTCCAACGGCTCTTTGAAGGCGCTGGATCAGATTGACCAGGCGTCCGGCAGCATCCGTTCTGCCGGCGTAGCCATGGGGGCCGCAGGCGGCGTTCTCGCGGCAGGAATTGGTTCATCAATCAAGCTTGCAGCAGACTTTGAATCGTCAATGTCGAGGGTTGGTGCATTGTCCGGTGCTTCGGTCGAGGAAATGCAGCGACTTACTGATACTGCCAAAAGGCTTGGCGCTGAAACAGTATTCACCGCAAGTCAAGCCGCTGAGGGTATGCAGTTTTTGGCGATGGCGGATTTTAAGACAAATGACATGATTGCGGCCATGCCAGGGCTACTTGATACAGCGGCAGCGGGGCAGATTGATTTAGCCCGTGCGGCAGATATCACATCGAACATTCTAACGGGTTTTGGTATCGAGGCAAAGGATACGGCAAAAGTGGCTGACATACTGACAGCAACTTTCACTGGGTCCAACACTGACATGAACATGCTTGGCGATACGATGAAATATGTTGCCCCTATAGCGCGTGCATCCGGGCGCTCGCTAGAAGAGATGGCTTCGGCAACCGCGATGCTCGGCAATGCAGGTATACAAGGAAGTGAAGCGGGCACGGCATTGCGTGCAATAATGATCCGGTTGGCTAAACCAACTGCCGAAGCAAATAAGGTCCTTAAAGAACAGTTGGAAATTGAAACTGAACGGGAAGGCAGAGTACTTTCTCTTTCTGAGGTAGTGGGACAGTTCGTCGAGAAGACAGAGGGTTTAACGGAGGCCCAGAGAGTGGCTGCTGTATCAACGGTAGTCGGCACAGAGGCCGCTAGTGCATTTTTGGCGTTGATGGATACCGGGCAACCAGCTTTAGAGGGCTTTACAGACAGGCTCGAAGAGAGTGGCGGTATTGCAAAAACCATAGCAGATAAACAACTAGACAACCTAAACGGGGCTATGGAGAAGGTAAACTCAGCTATGGAAGGCGCAAGGCTTTCTATTGGGGAAACGTTTATCCCTATTTTAACAAGTGTAGCAGTTTTCGTAAACAAATTAGTTGACCGCTTTAATAGCCTCCCTGAAGGTTTGAAACAAGGAATAGCCATATTCACGGCGATAGCTGGTGCGGTTCTGTTGCTTGGTGGAGCCTTGACGGTCCTTGTCTCATTCCTGCCTAATGTGGTGGCAGGATTTAAACTGCTATCGTCGGTCGGCCCTCTCATCATGGGAATATCGGGGCCGATGCTGATAGTCATTGCAGTTATAGCTGCAGTCGCCGCGGCTGCATATCTCATCATCAAGTATTGGGAGCCTATATCGGCCTTTTTCAAGAGATTGTGGGCGGCAACGGTTCGGGTATTTACAGCAACATGGAATGCTATTGTTGGCTTCCTGGTCGATACGTGGAATGCGATAAAGACCACGGCGGTCAACCTGTGGAATGGCATTGTAAACACGGTGATGGCGATCATCGCTCCATTTGTTGAAAATATCCGAGCATCATTCGCTCGGATTGTGAACGGCGTCAGAATGATTTGGGAAGGGCTAAAGCTGTACTTTAGCGCAGCATGGACGGTCATCAAGAATATTTTCTTGGGTGCGATCCTTTTGATAAAGGATCTCTTTACTGGCAACTTCAGCGCTATGAAGAGCCACGCCATACAGATTTGGGATAACATCAAGGGCGCTATGGGGCAAGCGTGGGAAGGTATCAAACTGATATTTTCCGGTGCTCTCGAAGCCGTCAAGGGCTATCTCGAAGGGGCATGGAACAACATAAAAATTGCCGCTGAACTTGCTTGGAACGGTATGTCTACCTTCTTTTCCGACACATGGGAAGGCATCAAAGGTATGACCAGCAGAATTTGGGATGCCATCGTTGAGAGCATAAAAAAAGCGATTGACTGGATCAAAAATCTGCCCGGCCAGATGTGGGAGATGGGCAAGAATGCAATCACCGGGTTTATAGATGGTATTAAAGGTGCTGCGAAGGCCGTGGGCGATGCGGTTACTGGTGTCGCAAACAGTGTAACGGAAGGGATAGAGGATGCGCTCGATATTCACTCTCCTTCTCGTGTTATGAAGGAACTCGGGAAGTACACAGGCGAAGGATTCCAGATCGGGATAGAAGACAAGATCCCGGAAGTATCCCATGCCGTCAATGGTATGGCAACGGCAGCCGCAACCCCTCAAGCACCTCAAACAGAGGCGGAAGGACTCGCGCCAACGTACAGCAATACGTCGGCAAATAGCAACATCATAATATCGCCCAATATTGAGATAACGATAAAAGGCGGCGAATCAACCAGCGCCGCGAAAAATACCGCCCAGGAAGTCAAAAAGGAACTTGAGAACTTGTTTAAATCATTCGGCATGAAAAATCCGCAGTATATCGAGGGGTGAGGTTAGATGGCAACCATTGACGGCATACAAATTCATGTCACAAACGAAAAGCCTTCATATTCCGTTCGGGTATCTACCTACCCTATCGAGGGCGGGGCCGCCATTACGGACCATGTGGAGCCTCAACTCGTGACCCTATCCCTAACCGGGAAGTTGGTAGGCGAGGATGCGGCGAAGAAGAGGAAAGAAATACTGGGGAAGATGAATTCCGGCACAACGGTTAAATATGTTGGCCGGAATTCCTTTATAAACTGCATCATCGAGGCTTTCGAAAGCGAACACGAATATAAAGTGGCAAACGGCATGAATTTTACAATGCAGTTGCGAGAAATCCGCAAGGTTAAGCCGCTTTTTTCTACGAAGCTGCCAGCCAAAACTCAGACCCTTGTCAAGGTGATGACAACGGCCGGCCGGCAGCAGCTCAAGACCACAAAGCAAAGCAAGACAAAAGGCACAAAAGCAAAAAGCCAAGGACCAACGGGAAAGAAGCACACGGTTCGAGAAGGCCAGACGTGGGAAGCGCTGGCGTATACGTACAAAGTACCCCTAAAAACTTTACGTTCTTGGAATACGCAAATACCAAAAGGCACCCGCCTGAAACCAGGCATGGTTGTCATCGTAGGTTAGGAGGGGCCTATGGAGTTTATACCGATTGAAAAAGACAGCATCCCTTATCAATTTGACATTGCGCTCGGCGTAGACATCTTCACCTTTGAAGTGAACTACAACGAGCGTTTTGACTTTTTTACACTCGACTTGATGAAGGATGATCAAGTGTTGCTTCAAGGCGTGAAACTCGTATACGGCGTTCCTGTTTTTGCAGGCATCGAGGACCACCGCTTTCCGGTGCCGTTGATTGTACCGGTTGACGAGGCAGGCAGGGAAACGGCCGTAACCTGGGGTAACTTCGGGGAGACCGTGTTTCTTGCATATGGAGAAGGCGAGGGAGAAGAAGATGAGTGAATCTTATGGCCGTGTTACGGAGTTGATTGTTGGTGGGCAGACGTTGAAGACGCCGGACCTAGAGATTCGTTTTGACGTGCCGTTTGATGATGATCCAGATCCAAACGAGGCCAGGATCGAAATCTACAACCTGAGTGACAATACGATAAACAACATCGCCCATCATTCAAAGGTTGTGCTGAATGCAGGATACAAAGGGGATGTCGGAACCATTCTTTCTGGTTACATCTCTTTTTATGAGACTCGATGGGAAGGGCCTGACAAAATTACAACCTTCACAGTCCTTGACTCGGAGCCATTGGACAGCCGGACCATTCCGAGCATTTCATATGCGAAACAAACGAAAGCCTCCACCGTCATTAGGGATTTGCTAAAGCGAGGTAACCTCAGCGCGGTCGCCTTAAGTTTGGTCAAAGATGTTGTTTACACAGAGGGGATGACCGTTGAGGGCTCCGTTGTTGATGCTATCAAGAACGTTGCCGCCGATTGCCAGACCTCCTGTTACATGCTCAAAGGGCAGTTGTATATTCGGCCACTTACCCAAGGCGACAAAATAAACTTTGTACTTTCACCGAAGACTGGCCTGATCGGTTCACCTACCTTTTTTCAGGACGACAGCAGCGCGGGTTATCAGGCCAAGTGTCTACTGAATCACCGATTGACAACAGGCAGCCTGATAACCATTGAAAGCCGCGTTGTCGAGGCATCACTCCGCGTGCGGCGCGGCCGACACTCTTCAAGTGGCAGTGATTTTACCACCGAGATAGAGGCGGTGTTTTAAAATGGCACAACTTGATAAGAGCTTGAATGGTTGGCTTGAAAATGCGTTGCGCCAACTCCACACGGCCACAATCGGGAGAGTGGCCGCATACGACAAGGAGCGACGCCGTGCAACCGTCCAGCCGCTCATCATGCAAAAGATGATGGGCAACCAGCCGAGTCCGCATGCATTATTGACGGATGTGCCCGTATTATGCCAGCGCTTCGAGGTGGATGGCGTGGAAAAGGACTATGTACCCGTTTTACGGCAGGGGGATGTAGTTTTGCTGATATGCGTAGAGCGTGCCATGGATCAGAGTCTGAATGGAGCCATGGCATACCCTGATTCTAGGCGCAGGCACAGCTTGTCGGATACGGTTGTAGTAGGGGTGATAACGTGAATTTTCGATTGGACAGCACGGGGGACCTGATTTTCGCAGATGGCGAATTACAAATGGTATCCGGGCCGGAAGAGATTGCCCAAGCTGCCCGTGTGGTGCTGGGTACGAATCTTGACGAGTGGTTTTTGGACCCCGATGCAGGCACAAGCTATGATGTGCTGCTGCAGAAGCAGCCGAACGAAGAGGCGATTCGCGAAACGGTTTATTCAGCCCTTGAACAAGTTGAGCAAATACAGAAGGTTGATAGCATCGACATTCGTTTCGACAAGGAGAATCGAATGCTCCACATCTTTTTCACTGCGACCGCAGTAAATGGGGAGAAGGTAGAAAGCGAGGTGAGTTTGGATGCTTGATGCATCTGGATTCAAGCGGATGCGGTACAGCGATTTACTGGAGCAGATGGAAGAACAGGCGCGGGCAAAATACGGTGAAACCACGAATACATCGGCACTATCTCCACTCGGGATCATCCTACGGATATTCGCTTTTTTTCTGGCCTATGTTTGGCAGGGAGTGGAGCACGTATACTACGCGGCGTACCGAGACACAGCAACCGGCGTGAGTTTGGACCGCCTCGCTCCGCAAGTGGGGATTAAACGATTCCAAGAGGAATTTGCATACGGAGAGTTAACATTCATAGGAACGCCAGAATATACGATACCGGAAGGCACAATCGTCGGCACCGCCACAGGAAAATATTTCGTGACAAATGAGGATCTGACTCTCGATAATGACGGCAAGGGTTCTGTGGGGATCGCGGCCCAAGAAGTGGGAACAGGATGGAACGTTGCAACTGGCACAATTGTGGCTTTGCTCAATCCCGATGCGAATATCCTCTCTGTCACGAATCCGAGGCCAACAACAGGCGGACGGGAGCGAGAGACGGATGAAGAATTTCGCGCCCGGTTCCAGCAATCGGTAGCGGGCGGCGGCGCGGCCTCTGTCGATGCCTTGCGAGGGACGCTATTACGGTTGTCTGGTGTTCGAGCGGCGGCCGTGATAGAAAACACCTCACTTACTACAGATGCGGCAGGCAGGCCCGGGAAATCGTTCCAGTGCTATGTGTTGGGAGGCGATGAGCAAGAGATCGCAGCCGCCATTTTCGCAACAAAGGCTGGCGGTATCGAAGCACACGGCGATATTGTTCGCGAGGTTACCGATGTCGCAGGTTACAAGCACAAGGTCAAGTTCAGCCGTGCTGAGGAAGTTTTGATTTCTGTTCATGCGAAGATAAAGCGAACTGTTCAATACCCGGCTGACGGTGACGAAAAGGTGATATCCGAAATCGTGCAGTACATCGGCGGGGAGCACGACGGTAAGTATTACAACGGCTTGTCCATGGGGGCGGCCGTAATATACAACAAATTAATTAGCGCGGTGTACAGGGTTCCAGGCGTGGATGATGTAGAATTGCTGCTGAACGGTGATTCGAAAAACATTGAAATCGCCCCTCATCAGGTGGCGAGGATTCGGGACCAGAATATCGAGGTGACCAGCCGTGTTTAGCGTGAAGGACATGCTTGGTCGGTTCACCGATGCGTATAACAAAAACCCTGAGAGCAATCTTGGAAAACTGGTGTCAATCCTACACTCTCAGCTTACAAGCCTGGAAGATACGCTGGACAAAATTCAGGAATGGCGAGACATTGACCGGGCCCGGGGAACAACCCTGGACAGGATCGGGGAAAACGTAGTGCAGCCGCGTGGAGCTGCTACCGACGAAATTTACAGAATTTTGTTGAAGTCGAAGGTAGCGCGAAACTTATCGAAGACGGACATTAACACGATCATTGAAGTTTTAGCTTTGGCCCTAGATTGCGATTTTTCGGAAATTCGAATCGAGGAAAAGCATGCGGACCCGAACGAACCGGAGCCGGCCGCACTTTCTTTGCTACGTGTGCCGATAGCTCGCCTGAACGAAGTGGGAATGTCACCGTACCAGTTCGCGCAGATCATCCAAAAAACAGTGGCTGCAGGCGTCCGGGTTGCACAAATTGATTTGTCTGGAACCTTTCTCCTGGCGTCGAAGCGAGCGGAAGTTGAAAAGAGCAAATTTGGGCTCGCGGATATCGCTATGACAACAGGCGGCACCCTTGGAACGGTCTATATGCCGGGCAATGACTACGAATTACCGATTTAGGGAGGGAGAAGATAGGAATGCCATTCAATAAAGAATTACCCGAATGGAAGGCAGCAGGAATACAACCTCCTGAGTCAAAACGGGTGAAGGGCTGGGAAGTTGAGGATCGGCCGCCAGCTGATTGGCTCAATTGGCACATGAATCGATCCTATGAGGCGCTGCAGGAGCTGCAGGAAAAGGCTGCGGAGAAGGATGATGTATCGAAGGCACTTAAAGATGCCAAGGAATACACGGACCAGAAGGCTCAGGCGGTTACCCCCGAAAGCATCGGGGCTGAAACGCCAACAGGGGCCCAAGAGAAAGCGGATGCTGCCCTTACAGTGGCGAAGCAGTACACCGATGAAAACATCAACGTATTAAGGGCGGATGTTGATAGCAATACGGACGAAATACGCAACCTAAAGCAATCTGTCGATCACGTTTTAGGCAAGCCCTTGGGGATTAAACCCGGCCTCCAGGTGGTGGAGGTCGAGAATGATACGCCGTTCCAGATGGGGGAGATAAAGGGCCGGACACTCATCAACCTACTAGGACGAGTTGGAGACTGTGAAAATACAGCCGATTGGTCTGCACCCGGACCCGGTGTTAAGGCTCTAAGCACCGAGCGGGTATACGGATCCTTTTCCATCGAAGTGGCGAGTACGAAGGAGGAACAGGCGGGATTTGGTATTCGTTCCAATGGTGCTGTAAAAGACCTGGATAAATACTATATTGCCGTCGGGTATATTCGAAACATATCCGCTCAGTATGTACACCTCTCCTTTGCAGAAGTGAAGAGCGAGGCCAATGTAACATCATGGTTCAAGTCGAATGGGACAGTCAAGTCCAATCAGTTCACATATGCATATGTCGCTGTTTCCCCCGTGGATCTCGCTGGCAAAGACAGGGTGGAAGTCTACGTCCGAGGCGTAGCATCAGAAGCAGGCCAAAAGATATCTGCGGATGGAATCGGGCTGTATGAGATCACCGAGGCCGAGTACAATGCAATTGAAGGCATGACACCGGAACAGGTTGCCAAACGCTATCCATACGTAGACAGCATGACCAACGTAAAGAACCCATACGCCATCGTAACGGGAGGCAATCTGCTGCCGCCGTTTTATGAAGCCGATCGGATCACTGTCGCATCGAAAGCGACAGTGGTAGCCCCTTATGAATTGCGTTTTGGCGCTGGTGGAGACGGGGACTTCCTGGCGTATCATCTATCGGTACTGCCGAATCAGACATATGTATTCTCGCTCGAAAATTCCGGGGTGTCATGGTGCATCACGGAACTAGACTACAACACGTTCGTTGTCCCATACGGTACGGATACTTACCGCTCCTTCAACGTTGGTAGTCGAACGCAGATTGCGCTAGTACTCAAAAGCTTTTCCGCCGATATTGACGTATCCTGTAAAAACCCGATGCTCACCGTCGGAACCGAAGCGAAGCCCTTCGTACCGCAGCAACGTAGCATGATCGCCTTCGAAACGGAGCTCGCCGCTCATCCGGTAGACGGCAGCAATCCCGATACGCTCTTTATGGGAGACGATGGGCTACCGTATGTGCTGGAGCCGTGGGGGAAGGTTACGTTGGATGGGTCCCATGTATGGAAAAGACATTCTACACAAAACGACTTTAAAGTCCTTTCTGCAAATGATTGTGTTCCAAATAACAGTTCCCCAGCAGATGAAGATGACTACGGCAGACTTTTCGTTACAAAATACAATGGCAGTCTATTAAGCGTAAATGATAAACCTATAAATGTAGAAAATTGGGGTTTTAGTGATGTTACTCGCATTTTCACATCTAATGCTTATATTTCAGTGCACAATAATGAAAGTGGATGGGGAGGAAATTACAATCCGGAACCCGACGAGATTAAGGCGTATTTTAACGGTTGGAGGATGTACCAAGAAGGGAGCCGCGAAACTCCATATACAAGTGGTAAAAAGCAATGGTTTAAGATAAATAAGCCAAGCGATCCAAGTGTAGCTGACACGCCAACAACGTCATATCCGGAATGGACGCCTTACCGCCTCCAATACCTGAAGGCGAAGCCAACCGTCGAGCCCGTCAGGAATTACGAGTTGGGCGCGACACTCTCCGCAGGCTCTAACATGGTCGAGGTCGGCAGCGGTATTGTGATCCGGGAACGGGCGAATCCAGCGCCCGGTGTTAGCGATGAAGGAAATATTAACAATGCATATCTGCCTGCAACGATGCTCCGACACAGGACACATGTAGCTAGTGCAATAGTTTATAAAAATAACGCAATTGACAGGGCGTGGATCGCGAAGGGCGACAATGTTTTACAAACTGAACCTAGTTATTACGACCCAACCGCAATCTACCACGTCACCTATACGATGCTTCATCCAACTCTTGCGCCTCCAATCAGCGGCACCGTGGCGGCCAACCTGCGTGGGACTGTGTCGGACTTGGTGAAGGATGTAGGTGACATCGGGCGGCGGCTGTCGGTGGTGGAGACGCAGAAGGCGGAGAAGGATGCGCCACCTCCTCTGCGGATTAAACCTACATTATTGAATGGGTGGGTAGATTATGGATCGCCTTTTGAACATTCGTTCTACTATAAGGATGATTCGAATGTTGTTTCGATTGAGGGCTTGATAGGTAGGGGAACGGCAGCGTTGGGTACATCTTTGTTTATACTTCCAACAGGGTTTAGACCTGACAAATCGCTTATTTTCCCTGTGCTTGGATGGGTAACAGGTGTAGGCGAGGCTCTTGTCCGCATTGACGTGGATCCAACGGGGATTGTAAAGATTGGCTCGCCTAATGCAAAAAATGATTATCTCTCATTGCAAGGTATATCGTTCCTTGCAAATAAATAAGGAGGCACGACATGAAAGAAGCAATCATAACCGACCTATCCGGTCGCTACATCGAACCGACGCTCGTTGCGGACTCCGTGACGGGCGTTTTTGATCGGCGGGAACCGGTTGAACCGGACGAACCCGGCAGCCTTCCGCAGTCTGAACCGGAGCAGCGTGACGACGAGCAGCCTGACGAACCGGAAACGGTACTCGTAGGCTACACCGTAGCTGTGCCGATGCCTGACGGGCTGTATCAGCCTATATTCGATGTCGAGGGCTACAGAGCAGCGCAGGAGGCTTATGAGGCTGCATACGCCGAATACATGGCCGTGCTGGCCGAGCATGACCCGGAGAGCGACGATCCGCTGCCGGAGCCGCCGCAACCCGTGGACGGCCCAAGCTTCTGGCGGAACGGACTCACGGACGAGGAAATCGAAGCGCTGAATCCGGATCCGCAGCCGTCACAGACCGACGCGCTGGGCCAAGAATTGACGCAAATGAAAATCAGGAATATCCAGCAGCAGAGCGTCATTGATGACCTTGGCAGAATGTTGACCCAATCGCGGCTGGACAGCATGCAGAAAAAGCAGACTATCGACAGCCTGGGTGCGGAATTGACGAATGCTAAACTTGAAATTATTGAATTTAAAGGAGGGCAAACGGAATGAATTTCTGGAAACTTGCTTTTGATTGTGAATGGATCGACGCAGAGGGGCTATGCGCAGCCGTTAAGACGGAGGCCAACCGATTCGGGGAAATCACGCCGGAAGAGTACGAGAAGATTACTGGGATAAAATTTCCGACACAGGAATAAGCGCCACGCCATAGAGCAGGCGCTTTATTTATGCCCTCGGGATACCCGGGGGCTATTTATTTATCAATAGGGGGATCAGTATGGAGTTGACGGCAGTAGTAGCCATGATTGCCGCTATCAGCGGTATTGCGCTGGGCTGGATGGGCCGCAATAGAACAGTTAAGCATGATATTGTCCAGGAGGCCGGAGCAGACGCTGTACAGCGCACAGACGTCGAGTATATCAAGCGCGGGGTAGATGATATCCGTGTTGACTTACGAATGCAAGGGCAGCGCCTGGACGGGCTGGCGGAGCGTGTGACGCGGGTAGAAGAGTCATCGAAACAAGCACATAAGCGCATTGATCGCTTGGAAGAATAATAGAAGGGATGATATCGAATGGAGTGGCAAATGATTTTTGAATTGATTGATCCGGCCCTATTTGTCGTGGTTGGAGCCTGTTGGGTGATTGGGTACATGCTCAAGCAAACGCCGCCGGTGCCAGATTGGAGCATCGTATACATCGTTGTTGTGTTGGCGGTAGTGTTTACGGTTGGAACGCTTGGCTGGAGCGTTGAAGCTATCATACAGGGCATTCTTGCGGGGGCGTTCGCAGTATTCGGTCACCAGGCGGTAAAGCAGATGAAGAAGGGTGGTGAAAAGTAATGGTTGCGGCAATTGAGGAAGTGAAAAAGGTATTATGGGATGGCGGCCACGGAGGTAAGGACCCGGGATCCAGCGGGAACGGAGTTGTCGAAAAGAATATAGCGCTACAAGTGGCGACAGAAGCCGCGAAGCGCCTCGAACAGGAGTATGAAGGTGTCCAATGCCTGCTGTCGCGCTCCACGGACTCATACTTGTCCCTGAAAGAGCGGACAGACAAGGCGAATGCTGCCGGGGCCCATCTGCTTGTCAGCATCCATTGTAATGCGGGCGGTGGAAAGGGTGGATTCGAATCTTTCACATACAGCGGCACAAAGGACGCGGCTACAGCAGCGTTTCAAGACGTGCTGCACTCCGAAATCATGAAAAAGTTGAAACCGTTTGGAGTCATTGACAGAGGGCAGAAGAAAAAGGATCTACATGTGTGCCGGGAGTCACGCATGCCGGCCGTCCTGACCGAAAACCTATTTGTCGATGTTGCAGCAGATGCAGCACGGCTCAAGCGGCCAGAAGTTATTGAGGCGATTGTTGCGGGTCATGTGGCCGGGGTAGCCAAGTATCTAAAGTTGCAGCCGAAGAAAGCACAGCAGCCGCCAGCGAGCGGAGCGACCAACATCCTTGGCCCAGCATCGGCTACCGTCGAGCAGGCCCGAGAATGGGCCCGGAGCAAGAATGCCCCGGCTGAGTTTGTCGATCTAGCGGAATTGTACTGGGAACTGGCCCCGAAGCACGGCGGAGTGGACCCGGCGGTCGCCTACGTACAGTTCGGTCATGAGACGGGCTATCTCTATCGGGACGGGCGGAGCGCTGCCGGTATCGATGCCTCTTATAAAAATCCATGCGGCCTAAAGGTCACGGCGGGCGGCGGTGATTATCAGGCATCGGCGCACAAGCGCTTTACGGATTGGCGCGAGGGTATCACCGCCCATCTGGATCACCTTGCGCTTTATGCCGGAGCTGCTGGTTACCCGCGCGCGGGCACGCCTGACCCTCGGCATTTTGCGTATCTGTTAGGGACCGCCAAGACAGTGGAGTCGTTGGGTGGTAAATGGGCACCATCAACATCATATGGGCAGAAATTAGTGCAGTATTTAAAGGAGGTACAAGCAATGGAGAAACCGAAACAGCCGGACTACGTGGGACACTGGGCCGAAGCGTCTATTCGGCGTGTGATGGAAGCGGGGATCATGAATGGCCGTAACACTGGATTCGCGCCGAACGAGCCGATTACGCGGGCAGAGATTGCTGTTGTCGTGGATCGTATGTTGAAGCAGATGGGGAAATAAGCATTCTGGCCTCGCCGGGGATATGGGCGGGGCCTCTTTTCATCTGCGCAGTTTTTAAGAATTACCTCTCCAACCGAATTAAAAAGCCCCGGGAGGTCCCGAGGCTCTTACTCATTTATTTAACTGCTTCATCCATAGCTTTAGCATACTTCTCAAATTCAGCTTTATCCATATTGCCGTTCATTTGCAGCAGTACATTACCAGCTGCATGCGTATGCGAGAATGCCGCCGCTGTTGCCTTTCCTAGTTCATCGTAATAGGTTTTTACCTTCTCAAGATCGGAATTCTTATCGAAAATAAATAGCCGTCCGCCTTTATCTTCCCCCATGGCCAGAACGAGGATACGCTTGGACTCCTTGTCCAACTTAGGAGCCATCCCGTATTCTTTAGCTTCTAAGTCTCTCGCTTCAATTTCTAGCCCTGCATCCTTGAACTTCTGGACCATTTCATCGGCAGAGATGTTTTTGCCGCCCCCGCAGCCTACCAAGACTAAAACACACATTAGGAATATTGCACTTAATTTCTTCAAAATTCCCCCTCCTCGTATAGTATTTCCTGAAGGCAGTTTTGAGTCTTTTTCCAGTCCTTTATAGAAACATAGAATGCCTTCAAAATTTCCAGCTTGCACATTGAAAATTAATATGGGGACTGGACTTTCCGGAATGTCTCTGGACAATGGAACTTAGGGTTCCATTCGGGGAAATTCGTCTCCCTCCTGTAGTCCAATCTACTTTTTAAGTCTGTTTCTCCGGTACTCGCTTGCACTTCTTACCCGCTGGCTGTTCCCTTCGGCAACTCATGCCCGACTGTAGCAGCGTCGGGGCAGCTCGTGAACCGAAGCGTGTTCTCATATGCGAGGGTGATTGATCGGCGAGTGCGCCGGAGACAGTCCGGAGAGTCCGTTCCCTGAATCCCTTATAGAAAGGAGGAATTCTCTTGAAGCTTTTTGTCGGTATTGACGTCAGTTCCGAAGAACTGGAAGCCTGTTTGATGAAATCGGATGGCGACACCCTGGAGACCTTCAAGACCACCAACAATCTGCACGGCGCTTCTTACTTGCGGGATCGCATCATTTCTGCTGCGGTCAAGACAGCCTGCTCTGAGGTTCATATCGGGCTTGAAGCCACATCCGTCTACAGTTGGCATCCAGCCATGTACTTGCATGAGGATGAGGCCCTTCAACAATTGAATGCCAAGGTGTTCACCATTAATCCGAAGCTGATTAACAAATTCAAAGACGCTTATGCCGACCTGGACAAAACCGATCGCATCGATGCCTGGATCATTGCAGACCGCCTGCGTTTTGGCAGACTCACGACGACTATCGTGATGCAGGAACAGTACATCGCCTTGCAGCGGCTCACTCGCATGCGATTCCATCTCGTACACAACCTTACCCGCGAGAAGCAATACTTTTTGCAAAATCTGTTCTACAAGTGCAATGCTTTTCGCGCGGAGGTGGACAGTTCCGTGTTCGGCCATGCCATCATGGAAATGCTCTCGGAAAAGTATAGTCTGGATGAGATGGCGAATATGGATGTCGCCCGTTTGGCTGACTATCTCAAGGACAAGGGGAGAAATCGTTTCCCCGATCCCGAACACGTCGCCCGCTGTATTCAAAAGGCGGCTCGGGCCTCGTACCGTCTCTCGAAGGTTGTCGAGGATTCCATTGATTTGGTGCTGGGCACCTCAATTCAGTCGATCCGGAGCATCCAGAGTCAGCTTAAAGAGCTCGACAAGGCGATTGAGCGCATTTTAGACGGCATTTCCAGCAGCCAGTGCCTCCGTTCCATTCCGGGCATTGATCGGGTCTATGCCGCAGGCATCCTGGCCGAGATCGGCGACATCGACCGCTTCACGGATCAAGCCGCCTTGGCCAAGTATGCGGGTCTGACGTGGCGCAAGCACCAATCCGGCTCCTTCGAGGCGGAAGATACAAAGCGCATTCGTTCCGGCAACCGATTCCTTCGCTACTACCTTGTTGAAGCTGCCAACTCGGTAAAAAACCGCGACCCGGAATTCGGGGAGTACTACCGGAAGAAATTCAATGAAGTCCCTAAGCATCAACACAAACGTGCCCTCGTCTTAACGGCAAGAAAACTTGTGCGTCTGGTCGATGTGCTGCTACGCAACGACCAACTCTATACGCCCAGAAGGAAGGTGAAGCCGACAGAGCAATAATGCCTTGGCTCATGAATTTTCTTCTCTAATTCCCAGTTAAATTATGGTATTTTACTTAATTTTCGACTGGGTCTAGTTTGGTGATGCCTTTTTTGGGATTGATCCTGCTGCACGCAAAGGTAATTTTCCAATTCTCATCAATCAGGGACTTGACATCATACCGCTGGACTTTTCTTCAATTATATGACTATATGCCCATATATTCTATACCTTGAATTGGACTAAATAGAGAAAACCCCGGATCGCTCCGGGGTGAACAGTTTCATTTTTTCGGTCTCGACTTAATATAAATCCGTTCTTTCTTCATTTTTACGAAGCCTAACCCCATATCGGCCATCTCCATCTCCATCTCCTTCGCGCCCTGATTCCGTCTGTATGCCTCAACCTGCAGATTCTCCAATCGCTTCTGGAACTCCGACTTCTTCCCTTCGTTCGTCATTGTTCCTTCCTCCATTCTACCCTTGCCATCTGTTCATATTCTTCCAGCATTTTTAATTGCTCTTTTACGCGACGCTCCGCCACTTCTCGCGCTGCTTCCCGGGCTTTTTCTTCAGATAGGAAGCTTTCCCGCCTTAGCCGTCTGTTCTTCCCTTCTCCAATGCTATAGTCAAAGTACCAGCGATCCCCGCGTCGCTTGATTCGTGGTATTTCCATCCTCTTTCATCCTTTCATCGTTTATCAGTCGATTTATGATGTTACATCCAGCATACATCATGGGGCGGTTCCACGCCTTCTTTTTTTATGATTTCGCCCAATCGAGTAGCGTTTCAATGTGTCCGATGCTCGCGTCACACATATAGGTGAGACCGTAGGGTCCGTAGTATCCTGCAATGATCATTCTGCCGTATTTCGTTTCGACTAAAAACTCAAAAGCATAAAAATGCTCCGACTTTGTTATGATTGATTTTACGACCTCGCCTTGGTTAAGCTTTATTTCAAGACGGCGAACGTCCTCATTTTTCATTACATCCTTTAGTTCATCAAGCGTCATAAAAAGCCCTTCCTCTCGTGACCATATTTTGACCATATTCGTACCTGAAAGTATCCGAAATTATCCGAACCTAATTTTCTTAAACCCTGATTGCCCTAAGAAATCCTATATAATAGGAAGCAAAACAATACGGAAATGATCTTTCCGCTCATCGAGGATGCGCTTCTGCATGGCGGCCGGGCGCTCGTGGCGACGCCACGGCGGGATGTGGTGCTGGAGCTGAAGCCTCGGATCGAGAAGGCCTTTCCGGCAGAGCGGGTCGTGACGCTGTATGGCGGAAGCCCCGAGCGTTGGGGCGAGGGCAGAATTACGCTGGCGACGACCCATCAATTGCTGCGGTTCGATAGGGCATTCGCTCTCGTTATAATTGATGAACTGGATGCGTTTCCTTATCATAACGATCCCATGCTCCATCGCGCGGCAGAGCGGGTTTGCCGCCGAGGGGGCGTTTTTGTGTTTTTGTCGGCTACGCCGCCGGAAGCGATGCAGCGTCAGGTGCGGCGCGGGACGCTGCGCCATGCCCGGGTGCCGGTCCGGTATCATCGGCATCCGCTGCCGGTTCCGGCAAGAGTTGCGATGCCGGCCGTCGCGTCGTGCGTGGCCCGCGGGTCGCTTCCTGGGGCTTTGGTCAGCCGTATGGCGGAATCGGTTAAGCGGGGAGCGCAGGTATTCATCTTCATCACCCGCATCCGGCAGGTGGAACGTGTCGTGCGGCTGCTGCAGCGGCATTTCCCGGAGATTCGGGTGGAAGGGACTTCTGCGGCGGATGCGCAGCGCGGAGATCGCGTGCTCCGCTTCCGGGAGCGGGACATTCGGATGCTGGTGACGACGACGATCCTGGAGCGGGGCGTTACGGTTCCGAAGAGTGATGTGTACATTCTCGATGCGGATGACAAGCTGTTCGATGAAGCATCGCTCGTCCAGATGGCGGGCCGGGCCGGCCGATCGAAGGATGATCCGGCGGGGAAGGTCGTCTTCGGTTCCCGGCAATGGGATCGGTCACAGCGCAGGGCGGTGCGGCAGATTCGCGAGATGAACCGGCTGGCGAGGCGGCGCGGTTATTTGCTGCCCGCTTATAATGGAGGGAGATGGCGTATTGGCTGAACCGGCAGCGCAGGGGCATTGGTTTGAGCGGAGGCTGCAACAGGTGTTGCGGCCGCACTCGATTCTGTGCAAGGTATGCAGTCAGGCGGTGGGCATCCCATCAGCTGTTTTTCAGAAGGAGATAAGAGAAGCAGCGTTAACGAAGGAACTATGCGGCAGATGCTTGAGAGACATTCCGTGGATTCAATGGATCGGGTGCATGGCATGCGGCCGACGCATTCGCTGTCCCGACTGTGCGCGCGATCCGCTAGCTTCTCACGGCTTGTCTGCGAATCGAAGCGTGGTCCAATATAATGAAGCGATGAAGCAATGGCTGGCGGAATATAAGTTCCGGGGAAATATTCGATACGAGCCGGTTATGGCCGCCATGATGCTGGCATCCTATTCGATGCTGTTCCGCTCCGTGTATCCTGTCGAGGATGGGGAAGGTAATCCGACCGTGCGAAGGCTGAGGATGTGGCTGTGGGGAACTCCATTGGCGGAGATGCTGCCCGACATCGTCACTTATGTGCCGTCGACGGCTGCCCGGATGCAGGTGCGCGGGTTCAACCAGGCGGAACGGTTGGCCTGTCTGCTGGGCCAGGCTTGGAACCGTCCGGTCGTGGGCTTGCTTGACCGGAGGCAGGATGGGGAGAAGCAGAGCAAGCAGGAGCGGAAGGGAAGGGAGCGGAGTGCGGCCGTAGCCTACGCGATGAACCGGCATGCGCCAGCCGCGGCCGCTCAAGCGTTATCTTCGGCTTCAGTCGGTGTGATCAAGCGGCGGGGACATATCCGCATTCTTATCATTGATGACGTATATACGACTGGCAGCACGCTTCGCGCTTGTGCCCGTCAGCTTTCGCGGCTGAACGACGCCTTCTCTATCCCGGTGAAGACGGCCAGCTATACCTGGGCGAGAGCTTGAATATTAGTAGGTTGTGCTTTTGATCACGAAGCGATTCAGGAAGCAACTCGGCATCGAATCTTGCATTCACTCTTGAAGAGCGTATGCTTCCGAAGTATGTTTCCTAAGGAAACATTTTAGCTCATGCAGTCTCGCCTACACTCCGCTGTTCCTTCTTCGAGTTCTTGCAACCTTCTCGGTGCTGAAAAGCCCTCGTTTGAACACGCATTAATTAGTAAAAATCCTCTCGTTTTCTGTCGATGAATAAGTTATGATGAATATAACGGCATTGAAGGGGGCGAGAAGATGGAATTGAGCAATTGTCCGCGCTGCGGGAGGCTGTTCGCCAAGGCATTCAGGGACATCTGCCCTGCATGTCTGAAGGAGATTGAACAGGAGTATGAACGGTGCGTGGCCTATTTGCGCGAGAAGCGGCATGCTTCCATGCATGAGCTAAGCGAAGAGACGAAGGTCAGCCCGCGCCAGATTACGCAGTTCATCCGGGAAGGACGCATTTCAATATACCAGGCTCCGAATTTGACATATGATTGCGAAGTGTGCGGCAACCCGATTCGGGAAGGGCATATGTGTGAATCATGCCGGAACAGGCTGGTTCGACAAATACAGGAAGCGGGCATTGAAAAGGAGCCGGACAAGGGAGAAGCGGCCTCCGGAACGAGGGCGTACCAGGCTTTTCATCCGTCCCGCAACAAATAGCCCGCGGCATAACTTCTTTTGACGAGAACTAAATTTTCCTTGACACGGAACCGATAATCTTAGTAAAGGTTATCGGTTTTGTCTATGTATACGGATATGCCTTACAATAGAAGGTAATTAGTTGGAATGAGGACGGGATGCGAGCCGGATGAACGGCCGTCTGCCGTGTGAAACGAGGTGTAATGATGGAGATTAATGAAACGCAGCGCGTCGGAGCGAAACAATATTATCAGAAGCAGCAGTCGGCCGGGAGAGTCTCTCAGAAGTCATCCCGCAAGGATGAACTGACGATATCGACCGAAGCGAAGAAAATGCTGGACGCGCAAAACCGGGTAAACAATCCGGCCGGCCAGGAGTACATTGCCGAACTGAAGCAGGCCGTACAGACAGGGACGTATCATGTCGCTGCTGCCGACAAGATTGCCGACAAGATTGTGGAGAAGCTGCTTCCCCTGTTTCGCAAAGAAACTGAATGAGCGGAGGAACGAATGTGAGCGCAGCGCCAATTGTGGAAATATTGAGCCGCATGGAGGATATCTATTCAGAGCTCGTCCGTATCGGGGAAGCCAAGACGCAGGTAATTATTCAGAACGACATCGATAACCTGGTCAAGCTGTCCCAACAGGAGTCAAAATGCTTGAAGCAGCTAGCTTCCCTGGAACAGGAGCGGGAAGAGGCCGTGCAGTCGTTCCTGCAATCGAAGGGTATCAAATCGCAGTTGAAGCTTACGGTGAGCGAGATTACAAAGCTGATTTTCGAAGCCAATGAGCGGCAAGAGATGCTCGCCGTGCAAGAACGTATCCGGACGGTGCTGGAAAAGTTGAAGTTCACCAATGACCATAACCAGACGCTGATTCAGCAGTCCATTCATTTTATCGAATATCAGCTTAATTTGCATATAGATTATTCCGATCAAGACATGCTGTACCGCCGTCCGGAGCAAGCTGCTCCCCAATATAGCAGACCCGGCATGATGGATACGCGTGCATAAACGGATGAAGGAAGGGAACGAACGAAGATGAGATCAACCTTTCACGGATTGGAGACGAGCAAGCGCTCCTTGTTCGTCCAATCGACCATGATGCAGACTTTGGGACATAACATCGCCAACGCTTCCACCGACGGTTATACGCGGCAGCGAGTGAACGCATCTGCGACCCGGCCGTTGGCGATGCCGGGAATGTACAACAGTGTAGCTCCGGGGCAACTCGGTACCGGTGTGCAGTACGACAGCATTACCCGTATCCGCGACAGTTTCCTCGACACCCAATTCCGCAGAGAGAACCAGACGCTTGGCTCGTGGAGCATTGTCGATAATACGATCCGTTCGATTGAAGGCTTTTTCAATGAACCGTCGGATAATGGCTTGCGCAGCGTCATGGATAAGTTCTGGAACTCCTGGGAAGTCCTCAATCGCGACCCCTCTCTGCTCAGTGCGCGCGTCGAAGTGGTCGGTGCGGCCTCTAACTTCACCAATATGCTGAAGCATATCGATGAGTCGCTGACCAAGCTGGAGAACGATATTCAGTCCAGCATCAACATCAAAGTGAACGAAGCAAACGATATTATTGCGAATATTGCAAGCTTGACGGATACGATTAAGCGCGTGGAAGGCATGGGGGATAACGCCAACGATTTCCGGGATCAGCGCGACTTGTTGATTGACCAACTCTCCACCATCATTGATGTGGAGGTAACCGAGGGAGAAGAAGGAGATATCACCATTCTGTCCGGCGGTGTGACGGTCGTCGAGAATGGGGAGTCGACGCCGATTACGGCGGATGTAGCTGCAACGTCAGGACAGCTTCATGGCTACTCGCAATCGCTTGCAGAAGTCGATCAGGTGCGGAACCAGATGAATGCGATGGTTAGAACGATGGTCACCGGAGCGGTGGATGTGGAGCTCGCGGCTGGCTATGTGGCCGCTTCGCCGCTTATTGCCAAGAGCGCCGTGGAGTTGGAGAACGGAACGACAATTCCGGCCGGCGGCACGATTCCGGCCGGCTCCATCTTGAAGGGACCCGCTACGGTGCAAGTGAACGGATTTAACGGACTGCACAGTCTGGGCTATACGTTGTCAGACCCTGCCAAGTCGGGCATTCCATTCTTCACGACGACCGACGGCGGCGACTTCTCCATCAGCAATATCCAGGTCAATGTCGATATCGTGAATAACGTTAGTAATATTGCGGCTTCCGGACGTTATGACACCGTGAACGGGCAGAACATTACGGTTAAGGGGAACAGCGTTATCGCGCATGCCTTGGCTTCACTTCGTGACAAATCATTCAATTATCCGGCCGATATGACATCGTTGTCCACCGGCTCGGTAGATGATTACTACCGCGCGATTATGGGCGACCTGGGAACGCGGGCAACAAATGCGGAACGGAATGTCAAAGTGCAGAGCGATATGGTCGATTCCGTGCAATTCCGCCGCCAATCAGTGAGTGGCGTGTCGCTGGACGAAGAGATGGCGGACATGATTCGCTTCCAGCATGCGTACAATGCAGCGGCGCGGAACATGACGACGGTCGACGAGATGCTGGATCGGGTCATCAATCAGATGGGTATCGTTGGACGCTAACGTTAAATAAAAGAAGCAGGTTATGTAAGGAGGAACAAGGATGCGCGTAACGAGTGCAATGCAGAATACGCAGCTGCTTCGCAATATGCGAAATATGAACAGCACTGCGATTGATCTGAATAATAAGCTGTCTTCCGGACAACGCATTCATCGGCCGGGCGACGATCCGGTCGGCATCGGCTATCAGATGCGGTATGACAGCGAGCTGAACCGCAATGATGAATTTACCGCCAATGCGCAGATGGGATCGGGCATGCTCCGCACAATGGATTCCTTGATGCAGCAGACGAGCGATGTGCTGAAGCGGGTGCGCACGTTGGTGCAGCAAGGATCGACCGGGACGACGCCGGATGATGCCCGCCAAGCGAATGCGGCCGAGCTGAAGCAGCTCAAGGAACAGCTTGTCATGATCGGCAACAGTTCTTACAACGGCCGCTATCTGTTCAATGGACAGAAAACGGATATTCCGCCTTATACAAATGCGGGAGCGGCGACGGAAACGACGGATGAAGGGATTTACCGTTTGAATGTAAGCCCTGCGGTTACTGTCCCGGTCAGTATTACTGGCGAATTGATTTTTGGCAAGGCCGTTGATACAACGAAACCGATCGATAAAGATAATGATAATATATTCCAAATGATGGATGATATGATCAAAGCGGCAGAGAATAATGATATTGATGGACTTTTGAAAGGATTGGACCGTATTGATGCCTCATCCGACCGAATTAACACACAGTGGGCAGAGATTGGGGCACGTATGAACCGCTTCGAGCTGATGGAGAACCGTCTTGCGGATGATCAGGTCAGTCTGAAGACGGAACGGGGCCAGGTCGCCGATGTCGATATGCCGGAGGCGATTATCGCCCTGAAGACGCAGGAAAACGTGATGCAGGCGGCACTAGCTACCGGGGCTCGGATAATGCAGGTGTCACTGATCGACTTTATTCGTTAATCGGAGAAGGGTTACATCTCAATGAATATATCGGATACCATAAGGCAGATTCAATCGCATTCCTTCCGCTATGAACCGGCTGAGTTAACGATTCGTCAGCGCCCCGTCGAGATGGAGGCGGATTGGCAGCCGGTATGGGACGAGCTGGGGCTGCAGCGGCCTTCTGTGGCGGCCAGCGAGCGGAAAAACGAGGCGATACAAGCGGCTGTCCAGGCTACGCAACAGAAAGCGCAAGAAGGCGACCGGCTTGGCAATATCGCAAAGTCGAAGACGACCTTTGGACAGATCGCATTCGAACGCTATATGCAAAAAGGCCAAAAGGAAGTGCGTCTCTATGCGCTGCCTTCTCAAAGCGTAGCGATCGATGTTCGAGTTTATCCGCCGGAAATTGAAGTGCAAACGAAAGGTGTTGTTCGGGAATGACATCAACCAATGATTCAGTCGTATCAAATGTTACGATCCATAGTTCCAATTATGGGACTCTTCATCCTGAACCTCATCAGATCTATGAATTCGTCAAAGGTATGGTAGGGTTTCAAGCGATTACTCAATATGCCTTAATGCCATACGATGACTCCGTCTTCTATATTCTCCATGCGGTGGATGAGGAACGAAGCTTTATCTTAATTCCGGCGGAATATGTTCAGAACTACAGCTTTCCTATCGACCGGGATACCGTGGAAGCTCTGGGAGTTCAAGCGCCGGAAGAAGTCGTAACGATGCTGGTCGTTAACATCATTAACGATGCGATTAGCGTGAATTTAAGAGCTCCCGTCCTCTTCTCGCCGAAAACACAGAAGGGCTGCCAGTATATTATCACAGACTCTAACCTTCCCGTCCGGCATTTTATTCAAGGAAGGGGAGAATAGGATGCTGGTGCTGAAGCGAAAAATCGGCGAGACGGTCATGATCGGCGACGAGATCGAGGTTCGTGTGCTTGGTGTAGAAGGAGAGTATGTCAAGCTTGGCTTTGTCGCTCCGAAAAATGTGCAGATTATGCGGAAGGAATTGTATGAGACCATCGTACAGGAAAATAATTCTGCTGTCGAGACCACTAGGGGAGCCAATGAAAAACAAGATATCAATATGATTGAGATATTGAAGAAATTTAAAAAATGAGAAATCATAGGCAGATTCAATGCAAGGAAAAATATGATCCGTGTTGAAATGTGAGGTGGATATAGATGAGCAGCATTCATCGTACAGACACCGCGGGGATAGACTTACAGGTTCATCGGTCGACGATTCAATCCTTGAAAAATGTGCTCGGCAAAGAAATGCCGGGGGAATCACCTTCTTCTCAAGCTGGAACCACCTTGGATTACATAAATATGAGCGTCGAAGACAAGCAGGATCTGCAAAAAAAGGTGGAGGAGCTGAATGAATCGATTGCCAGCTCCGGCAAAGAGATTCACTTCAAGTACCATGACGACGCCAAGGAACTATATGTCGAGGTTCTCGATAAGAAGACGAAGGAAGTCATAGCCAGCTTGCCTCCGGAATTTTTGATAGAACTATCTGTCAAAATGAAAGAGCTTATTGGCTTGTTTTTGGATAAAAAATATAAAGAAAGGCGGTAGGTATAATGGGGTTTAGTATTGGCGGTCTTGCTTCCGGATTGGATACCGGGATGATGATTGAAAAATTAATGATGTTGGAGAGAATCCCATATAACAATCTCGAACAAAAGAAAAAGGATTTCTCTGAGTTTCAGTCCTATTTTCGTACTTTAAATACAAAGTTGTCCACACTCCGCGATAAAGCTGCGGATTTAACGTTGAATGCGAACTTCAAGCTAACATCGACAAAAAGCTCGGATGAGCAAGCCGTAAAGGCGGTTGGCTCCGATAATGCTGTAACTGGGAACTATCAGGTAACCGTAGATAAGCTGGCAAAATCGCATGTTATTAAAGCGAATGAGTTTACCTCAACAGATGATTCCTCTTCTCTTGAAAACCAAACGATTTCTTTTAGTCAGCCAGATGGGACTGAAGTTACGGTTACGCTGAAAGGCAAAACGTATGGAGAGATGCTCGAAAATCTCAAAAATGATATTAATAAGAATAGTAAAACCGTATCTGCTTCATTGGTAGAGACATCCCCAGGAAAGAAGACGCTAGTACTAACTTCGGTGAAAACTGGAGTAGAAAATGCGTTTCATCAAGGGAGCGGAGGGTCATCCGGAATCGGGATCACAGGAAGCGGCAACATTTTAAACGATCTAGGACTATTATCCGGCGGTAATTTCCAGGAGGTTCAAGCTGCACAGAATGCGGAACTCAAGGTAAATGGCTTGTCTGTTACTAGCTCCTCTAACGAGGTTAAGGGTGTCATTGATGGCGTGACCTTGCAGCTTCAAAAAGAATCTTCTTCCGCTATGATCACGGTTGGACAAGACTCGGACAAGGTCCTTGAGAAGGTTAAAGGATTCGTAGATGCATTTAACGAAGTTCGCAAACTGATTCGGGATGGCATGGCCAAGCCAGAAGAAAAACCAAAGGATGATAAGACGCCCTACCGGAAAACAACGCTTCAGGGCGATTCAACATTGCGCCAATTGGACATGGAACTAGGGAGTTGGATGTCAAGCAATATTGCTGGACTCGGCACGTTGGCTGACCTTGGTATCGAAATCGATAAGGATAAAAAAGGGGCCGATATGACGGGGCAGATCGTCTTTGATGAGAAGAAGTTTAAAGAAGCCCTGGAACGTGATCCAGAAAAAGTAATAGCTATGTTTAATGCAGATGAGACCGACAGTTCGGGGAACAAGAAGCAGGGGATCGCTACCATATTAAGTGAAGAGCTTCGCACTTGGACAAGCAAGGCCAACGGAATTTTGCAATCCCGTGTGAATGGCTATGATTCTGAAATTTCTTTTATCACGGAATCAATGACCAAAATGGAAGATCGTCTCACATTGAAAGAACAGCAATTAAAGAGACAATTTACAGCAATGGAAGTGGCTCTGAGCAAATTGAAAAACGAACAGTCCTGGTTGACCAGTCAAATCAAAGGTTTATCTCAGCAAAGCTAGCGGGTTAAGGGGATGAATAGATGTACACGAATATGACCGCCGGTTATCAAGCCTACCAAAAAAATAAGTATGAAACAGCTTCCCCGCATAAATTGATCCTTATGCTGTACTATGGGGCGCTAAAGTATATGACTCAGGCGGAAACTGCGCTCGCAGAAGGCAATCCCTTGTTGGCTCACCAGCATATTTTGAAGGTACAGGATATCATCTATGAGTTGATTGCTTGCTTGAATGAACGCGAAGGCGGGGAAGTAGCCCAAAATCTAAAAAATCTGTATTTGTATGTGATTGACCAACTAGTTCAAGCTAATATCCAAAAATCTGCACAGCCGCTAGCGGAAGCCAAAGCAGTGATTCAATCCATCAAAGACGCTTGGGAAACGATCGGTAAAGATGTTACGGCAGGTCAAAATTATGCATGATATTCGAACAAGACTTGATATATACGATGAGATGATTGATTTATGCGAACACTATATCCTTGAGCTAAAGGAGCGAGAATGGCAGGATTCAACTTTCCTTCAATTTGTGGAGAAGTGGGATCAACTGAAGGAATCTATCTCGTCTGCTGATGCAGGAGTACTTACTAAGGAAGAAAGAAACCAGGAAGCTGTACGTTATCAGACGCTGCAGGTGCTTTACCAGTCCATAATCGATCGCATAGAAAGACAAATAAGTCAACTGGGCTCCCAAGTCCAAGGCGTCCGCCAAAGCAAGACGATTATGAATGCCTATCAAGGCATGGGAAGGGTGGATCAAGTTGCTTATTATTTTGATGAGAAAAAATAAGCCCCTTTTATCCTTGCTATAAAAAAAGAATAAAAAAATTCGATATATATAGTGGGCCGCAAGGAAGTGGCATCATAATGAAATCATGGAGGATGATGAAGAATGTCTATGTTTATTAACACGAACGTGGGCGCAATCAATGCTCACCGCAACCTGGGCATGAATAACACAGCAATGGGTAAGACAATGGAGAAATTGTCTTCCGGCTTCCGCATCAACCGTGCGGCAGACGATGCGGCAGGTCTCGCTATCTCCGAAAAAATGCGTTTCCAAATCGGCGGCATGAACCAAGCGATGCGCAATGCGCAAGACGGTATTTCCCTGATTCAAACGGCTGAGGGTGCTTTGACAGAAGTACACTCCATGCTGCAGCGTTTGAACACGTTGGCCAACCAAGCTGCTACGGGTACTTATGATGATAAAGACCGTGCGAATACGCAAAAAGAAGTGGATGCGTTGCTCGCGGAAATTGACAACATTTCCAAGTCTACTACCTTCAATGGCATCAAATTGCTGAGCGCAGCCGGCAGTGTTACATTCCAAATCGGTGTTGATAAAGGTAACACTCTTACTGCAAAATTAGCTGCAATGGGAGCTTCTGCTTTGGGATTGAAAGATTTGAAAATTTCTTCTCAAGTAAACGCATCTTCCGCGCTTGCTAAAATTGCTAGTGCGATTAATCTGGTGTCTACACAACGCGCATCTTTTGGTGCGGTTCAAAACCGATTGGAACACACAATCAATAACCTGGGTGTAACTGCAGAGAACTTGTCTGCTTCCGAGTCCCGTATCCGCAATGCAGATATGGCAAAAGAAATGACAGATTTCACTCGGAACCAAATATTGGTTCAAGCAGGCACAGCTATGTTGGCGCAAGCAAACTCCGCGCCACAAAGTGTTCTGAAGCTTCTGGGATAATATTTCTCACATTTCCAGCCTTAATTGGGCTGGAAATGTTTTTTTATAAAAATATCTGGCTCTTCGCCGCTAGCGATGATACCAGCATAATATGCTCTATGAAATTCCAGAACTCTTTGAAAATCGGACAAGGGAAATTGGTTAGACGCTTCGACCGTTGTTCAGCTTGGATGTAAACCATCGAATGACGCCGTCATAATGCTTCTGCAGCATTTTTGCGACTTCAACCATCGGATCTAAACGGCAGCGCAGCCCCCACTGAATCCAATCCTGAAGCACCAGAGGTGCAATCGAAGCTGGATAACGATAGATTTCCTGCAGGATCAATCTCATCCTGTACGCCTTGGCTGTATCCAGATCGCAGTCTTTAAGCTTATCCATTGTTTCTTTCTGGGCATTACTCAGGTTCTCCGGATTTTTCAGCCAGAGATATCGCGTATTCTTTAACAAGGCGCTGCTTTTTCGTTCTTTGCGGCGCACTTCATCCACGGCTTCGTTTGCCGCCTGGATGACATGGAATTTATCCTGCGTTTGGGAAGTTCTCTTCAGCTCCTTTAACGCCGGTGACATGTCCATACCGACTTCCGTAATGTTGTCTGCTTTGCCGCCATGGGACTCTAACTGTTTCTTGCATTCTGCCCATGTACTGGAATCCCGGCCTTTGGTTACGAAAATGACGGTTTTTTGCCCAGGATCCATGAAGATGGTTATGTAGTTGTGACCGCGCTTAGCCGATGTTTCATCCGTGCTTATTTTAGTGACGTAGGACAAGTCCTGCGCAGCGATCGCATTATCCACGTAATGATGTAGTATACGCCACAGCCGAGTATCATGTTCTCCGAGCAATCGACTGACGGCATTCATCGGCATATGCTTGGCCAGCTTGATGATGAGCGCATCGAAGAGCAGGGTAAAGTAATGCTTCGGTTTATCCAGTGCCCACGGAACATGGACTCGGGTGATGGAATTGCACTCGCCACAGTTGGTTCGGGGAAGTTCGGCATGAATGTAGCAAGGATACTCAAAAAAATTGAGATGACGCCACGTGCGGTCGTGGTTAGCGATATCCCGAACTGGTTGATTGGGCTCACCACACTTTGTACATGAAAATAACGCCCGCTTTCGAAACTTGACGTATACGTCCAATTGCTTGGCTTCCAGGCTGAACTCCACCTCACGAATGTACCACGGTTCCGGAATATGAAGAAGCTCGTCCAGTTGCCCTTCCTTTAGATTGACAAACATATGAAAACACCTCATCTTCTACTGGTCTCTTTATTTCCAGCTTAACAGGTGTTTGCATTTTTAACGTCTGAGGAGCAAATATTTCAAATAATGGAGAAACTTATTCATTCAGTTGATGATGGTTCAATTAATTTCAAGTAATTTTAACTGCGGTATAAAAAAAGCCTATGTACTTTTCGATAAATATAATAGGCCGCAAGGAAGTGGCCCAATAATGAAATCATGGAGGATGATGAAGAATGTCGATGTTTATTAACACGAACGTGGGCGCAATCAATGCTCACCGCAACCTGGGCATGAACAACACTGCAATGGGTAAGACAATGGAAAAATTGTCTTCCGGATTCCGCATCAACCGTGCGGCAGACGATGCGGCAGGTCTCGCTATCTCCGAAAAAATGCGTTTCCAAATCGGCGGCATGAACCAAGCGATGCGCAACGCGCAAGACGGTATCTCCCTGATTCAAACGGCTGAGGGTGCTTTGACAGAAGTACACTCCATGCTGCAACGTTTGAATACGTTGGCTAACCAAGCTGCTACGGGTACTTATGATGATAAAGACCGTGCGAATACGCAAAAAGAAGTTGATGCGTTGCTGGCAGAAATCAATAACATTACATCTTCAACAAACTTTAACGGAATTAGTTTGCTGAATGCAAGTTCAACAGTTAGCTTTCAAATTGGTGTAGACAAAAGTAACGTACTTACTGCAAAATTGGCTGCCATGGGTACCGCGGCTTTGGGATTGAGTGGATTAATAATTTCCTCCCAAGCTAACGCTTCAGCGGCACTTTCAAAAATCGCTAATGCAATAAACAATGTATCTGAGCAACGCGCATCTTTTGGTGCGGTTCAAAACCGATTGGAACACACAATCAATAACCTGGGTGTAACTGCAGAGAACTTGTCTGCTTCCGAATCCCGTATCCGCAATGCTGATATGGCGAAAGAAATGACAGATTTCACTCGCAACCAAATCCTGGTTCAAGCAGGCACAGCGATGCTGGCCCAAGCAAATTCTGCACCGCAAAGCGTACTGAAGCTGTTAGGGTAATCGGTTTATTGTATAAAAACCTCGCTTATATTAAGCGAGGTTTTTTCTATTTAGCGTGCCCAGCTAAGCACGCATCTTCTAGCCGGTGAAAGACCGGTCGCGGAAGGGGCCAAGTCCCCGTGCAGCTAGGATGCCTGCATACGGCGAAATCCGTGCGTAGAAGCGCATCGACGAAAGTACCTGTCAGAGACAGGGCAAGCAACAGGCCAGGCCGTAAATGAAGTCAATCCTGCCGCGTCGTCAAAAAGGCCTCGCAAGAGGGAAAAGAGGAAGCCGAGTCTTGTGTGAATATGGACGAAGGCCACGGAAGCTGTTCAGAACTTGGAGCGACAGCGAAGAATCCTCCAGCGTATGGGGAACGGCATGGTCTGAAAGAAGATGCAGTGAACTGGGGAGATCCTCTCCTGCACGAAAGTTTTTTTTCGTAGCGAGATGCTCTATAAGCCCAGGAGGTGAAGTGATCCATCTGCAGGAAGGGAGTCGGAGGGGCCCATACTACCGGGGAACGCAGGACAACACAACCTGCGGGAGGGAAGGGGCCCTGCTTTGTTCAAGCTGTTGAGGAGGTACGAGTGAGAGAATGCCAAAGGGCTAACGACACCGAAGGAAAAAGTTCAACAACTCCGAGAAAAGTTAGGTCATGCCGCCAAGACAAGCAAGAACAGAAGATTCCATGCTTTGTACGACAAGGACTGCCGGGTGGATGTGCTATGGGAAGCGTGGCGCTGCGTACGGGCAAACAAGGGAGCGGCAGGGGTAGACGGCGAAACGCTGGCGGACATCGAGAAGAAGGGCGAACGCCAGTTCATCGAGGAATGCCAAGAGCGCCATGTACAGAAACGCTACCGTCCCCAGCCTGTACATCGTCACTACATCCCAAAGAAAGACGGTCGCAAACGTCCGCTAGGCATCCCGACGATTCAAGACCGAGTCGTACAGATGTTAGTGAAACTGGTGGTGGAGCCGATCTTCGAAGCGGATTTTCAGGAATGTTGGTTTGGCGTTCGACCGAAGCGCAGCACGAAGCAGGCGCTGGAGCGAATCCGTAAAGCGTGTAACCGCAAAGGTAATTGGGTGGTCAACCTCGACATCCAAGGGTACTTCGACAACATCAACCAAGAGAAGCTGATGAAGCTGGTGGCCCTCCGAATCAGCGACAGACGGATACTCAAGCCGATCCGCCAGTGGCTCGAAGCCGGGGTGATGGAAGAAGGCAAGGTCAGGAGAAGCGATCTAGGCACACCGCAGGGTGGCGTGATTTCGCCTCTGCTGGCGAACATCTTCTGAACTACTTCGACCGACTGTGGGAGAAGCATGGAAAAGAAGTTGGAGAACTGACGCGGTACGCAGATGACTTCGTCGTGGTATGCAAAACAAGGAAGGATGCGTTTCATGCGCTTAAGCTGATTCGGGCGATCATGGAGCGGCTGGAACTCACGCTGCACCCGGAGAAGACCAGGGTTGTAGGACTGTGGACAGGAGAAGAAGGATTCGACTCTCGGCATGCACCACCGGAAGAGGAAAGCGGAGACAGGCCAAAGTCGCGTATATTACACAACCCAGCAGTGGCTCTGCAAGAAAGCAGAAAAGCACATCCGGGAAGTGGTAAGGGAACGACTAGCGCCGCCACGCATGCGGCACATCTCGTTCGAGGAGCACGTCAAGTGGGTCAATCCGAAAATCCAAGGCTGGAAGAACTACTATGCGACACCATACAGCATGAAGCAACTGGACAAGTTGGATTGGTACATTCGGCAACGGCTGATGAAATGGTACGCAAAGAAACGCCAGCGAAATCACTGGCGCGGCTCCGGATACGAAGTTAAACTCTTAAGCCAGCTGCATGGACTCAAAACGCTCTTGTGAGTCGCATGCGCATGAATGACGAACATCGGAAAGCCGTATGAGGGAAAACCTCACGTACGGTTTGATGAGGAAGGGCTGAATTTTTTTTCAGTCCTTCACCCTAGAATAGAACTAATAAAGGACCTATTTAATAATGACCGGGAATGACCGATATAAAGCTTAGTAGGTATAAACACAAGGGTGTGATTTTTTTGAAGATTAGTGTTGATGGAGCTTGGGAGGAAAAGGAGTTTCATTCTGCGAAAGAAGTCAATGATTTTTGGGTGGCACGAACGATACCTATATTAGAATCCGATCGTCTAATCTATAGTGTTCAAATTGATGATAATAAGTATTATTCCGATTACGAATCAATCATTCTGGAGAATTATCATCGTATTAATGAAATACATATCGTTACACATACAAAAGAAGAATGTTTTATTATTACGCTTGAGGATTTAAAAGCCTATTTGCCGAGAGTTGTAACTGAGATCCCTGAAATTGCGGAGAAGTTATATGCAGAGGAAATAAGTGAAATAGGAGCACTAATTACACCAATTATTGATTCTTTACAATGGATTGTGAGCGCCTTGGAGTTTGCTTATGCAATCAGTGAAAAAGTAAATAATGCAAACCAACTAAGGCATTCTATTGAACAATTGTATAAAAATATAGAGTCTTTTATTGAACAATTCCATGACCAACTGAGCTGGAATAACTATGTTGGCGTATCGGACCTTCTCCAATACGAGCTAGTTCCTACACTGGAAGGTTGGATCAATGAAGTTAGGTAAGGAGTGAGCGGTATTGGATTATTTTTTGTCAAATACAAAGGTCCTAAAAAAACATTTTCCGCAAGTAGCAGAAATACTTGAAGCAAACCCGGTGGATAGCGGTATATATCGCGCTCTTACATCTCGTGACGGCAGTCCAAATATTGAAATCCAAAAGGATGACAGGGTTGTTGCTGTACATAGCTTGTATAGTCCGGAAAGGGAAGCCGCAGGCTGGTTAAAGTCGATCGAAGAGAAGTTGGAAAATTGCGGTCATGTTTTAGTTGTCGGGATAGGGCTAGGTTATCATTTACAGTATCTGCTTAAAAAATATCCAACGAAGAAATATTATATTTATGAACCGGATATTCAATTATTGCATCTGGGGTTAAAACTTCGCGATTTGACGGATATATTAAGCCATTCCGGCATTATAACGCTAGCTGTCGGGGAAGAGGATCATGTACTGAATCAACTTCTTGGATCCATTTCAAGTTTGGTGACCGATAAGTTTGAAGAAGTGACTATTCCCATTTATAAGCAATTATTTGGCGGTACTATCGACAAACTTCATGCGATGTCGAAGCAAATCTTGCTTCAATATCGGGCTAATTATATAACGCAATACTATTTTGAAAAAGCGTGGTTCCAGAATATTATCTATAATATAGATAAAGTGTTGGCATCTAAACCGATAGTGTCACTTGAGAATACTTGCTCTCATATACCTGCAATTATTATTGGGTCGGGGCCTTCATTGAGAGAGGATATTGAATATATCAAAAAATTAGGATCTAAGGCCTTAATTATAGCTGCTGGATCGAGTGTGCAAGCTTTAGTACATTATGGTATTGCACCTCATCTAGTCGTTTCAATGGATGGAGGAGAACCTAACTTAAAGGTATTTCAAAATGTAAATACAACTCATATTCCATTGTTATTTGCAACGACTATACATCATGGAATTGTTGAGCAGAATCATAAATGGAGACTATTCACAAGATTAAATCTTGATGAAGTAACTCCATATTTATTCTCAAACAGTGAAGAAGATATCGAACCTTCCTTTATTTCGACAGGCTCCGTTACGGGGACTTGCATTCAATTTGCAGCGTTTATAGGCTGCAAAAAGATTTATTTGGCGGGTCAAGACCTTTCTTATCCTAATGATGAGTACTATTCGGAAGGCGTTAAACACATTGAAGAAGAAGCAAAGAAAAGTACAATTGAAGCGGCTAATGAATGGATCGAAAACGTGCACGGCGGTAAGAACCGTACGACAGAAAAAATGCTAGTGACTTTAAAAGATATAGAATTATTGTTGTCGGCATTAACGGATATCGAATTTATTAATACATCGAGCAAGGGCGCAGCAATCAAGCATACTGTTTTCAAACCAATGAAGGAGTGTGCAGGGGACTTATTGAGTTTACCGGATCGGGAGGAAGATTGGTTTAAACAACTTATTGACGATATTCCTGCCTATAGTGAACAAGTAATTAGCACAGTTGGAGCAAAGCTGCAAAGTGAGCTGCAATCACTGATTATGTTGAATAATAAGTTAAATAGTATACTCAAACTAATCTCTGAACTTAAACAGTTAAATTCTAATCAAAAAGAGAAACGAACTAAATTATTGCTGAAATTAAATAAACAATGGGGTCAAGTGACAGGTAGCGGCAGTTTTCAATCCTATATTTCATTTGCATTGGAAACTCCTTTGTCGCAATATATGCGTTATGTACCTGACATTGTTAATGAAAGCAATGAATTCAAAAAGGCCAAGCTTATTGTTGAGCACCTCGGAAAGTTCATTGTAAGTATTTCGGAATTCATTCCGTTTGCGGAGCAATGCATAAATGAAGCGGTCAAACGTATAGACAAGATTGCGAATGGAGCAGAGACCTCGTATGCATAATTTTTTTTGCGGGAAAAAGATTCTGATTATCGGCGGAACAGGAACAATAGGCACGGGGCTTTTGGATCGCTTGTTGGCATGCAATCCAGCTGTCGTTCGAGTTTTTAGCCGAGATGAATATAAACAATTCAAATTACAACAGCAATATAGAGAATTTAGCAATATTCGTTATTTGATCGGAGATGTAAGAGATTATCCACGTGTTGTCCGAGCGATGGAAGATATCGATTATGTATTCCATGTTGCGGCGATGAAGCATGTTCCTGCTTGCGAGTACAACCCTTTTGAGGCAGTGCAGACCAATATTATTGGAACCCAAAATGTAATTCAGGCATCTTTGGAGTGCGGAGTCAACAAAACGATTTTTACGAGCACAGATAAAGCAATAGCTCCTACTAATACTTATGGAGCATCGAAATTAATGGCAGAGAGGCTAATTTCGGCTGCCCAATATCAGGCAGGAACGAAAAAAACAGTGTTCGCTGCCGTCCGTTTTGGCAATGTTATGGGGTCCAGGGGTTCTGTTATCCCTTTGTTCAAGAAACAAATTGCCGAGAAACGCAGTATCACGGTCACATGCAAAGAAATGACACGCTTTATGATGACCAAAAAGCAGGCTACCGAATTAACATTAAAAGCAATGATGTTGGCGAATGGCGGTGAAGTGTTCGTGCTTAAAATGCCGGTTGTTCGTCTCCAGGATCTTGCTGGACAAATCATTGAGCAAGAGGTGCGTAAAGGAATTTCTCCAGGGTCGGTTCACATAGAAGAAATCGGCTTGCGCCCCGGGGAAAAAATGTTCGAGGAACTTATGACTGTTGAGGAGTCCAAATATGCTCTTGAGACCGAAGATATGTTCATTATTCCTAACGCCTTCATGAAGTCGCATCAATATGCAGGATCCAGATCAGCCCAAGTAAGAAGTTATAGTTCTGCAGATGTTGAACCAGTTACTGCGAAACAGCTTGAAGAATTACTTCTTCAGAGTGGAATGGTCGAGGAACAAACAGAAATCACCAGCATAAAGAGGGAACAATTAAGTATATAAAAAGGTGGCAATGCCTTGTGAAACTCGTTACTATTATACAGGCAAGAATGGGATCAACTAGACTCCCAGGCAAGGTAATGCTCCCATTGGGAGATACAATAGTCCTCGACTATGTCGTAAACCGATGCTGCCAGATCAAAGGAGTAAATGAAGTCATAGTAGCCACCTCAACGGAGCGAGCAGATGACAAAATAGAGCAATGGTGTGATGAACATCATATTCCCTGCTCGCGTGGCTCGCAAGACGATGTTTTGGCAAGATACTATAAATGCGCTAGAGAATGGAAAGCTGATTATATTTTTCGAGTGACATCCGATTGTCCATTTGTAGATTATGAAATGGCATCTGGTATTGTCAATGAGATGCAGCGGTCGGGATACGATATCATTAAAGTGGAAGGTCAATTACCGAGAGGATTGGTGGCGGAATTATTCGCGTTTAAGACTCTGGAATATATGAATAAGCATGGTTTGGAAGCACGGCACCGAGAGCATGTAACATATTATGCATACGAATATCCCGATCAATTTAATATGGGGTATTTTCGTGCAAGCGAAAAACTTCAACACCCCCAGCTTAGAGTAACTTTAGATACTGCAGAAGACTACAAATTGTGCAAATTGATTGCTCAATATTTTAAGTCAAACTTATTAGTGCCTTCAAGCGAGGTCATATCTTATTTGTTAGAATATCCGGAGATAGCTGCAATTAATGCTCACATTGAACAAAAGAGAGTCATCTGATTAATGACAGGGGGGCCATAATGAATATCTTATTGACAGGTGGAGCAGGTTTTATTGGCAGATGGGTTGCTAAAAAGCTTCTTGAAGATGGGCATCGCGTATGGGTTTTGGATGACTTATCGAATGGAAGCGAAGGCAATTTAGACGAATTCCGAAACCATGAACATTTTATGGGCTTGGTAAAAGGAACGATAATGGATGAGCCTTTATTAAGCGCCCTTTTTAAAGAACACCAATTTCAACTATGCTATCATTTGGGGGCTTCTATTAATGTCCAGGATTCAATCGATGATCCAAGAACGACATTTAACAATGATACTGTAGGTACATTTTATGTGCTGGAGCAGTGCAGAAAATATAATACGAAAGTGGTGTTCATGAGTACGTGCATGGTGTATGATGCCTGTGCGGATAATGTTGGCATTACGGAAGAACATCCTATCAAACCGGCATCTCCGTATGCTGGAGCAAAAATTTCGGCTGAGAACATGGTCCTTTCCTATTACTATGCATACGGATTGCCCGTTGTAGTTGTCAGACCGTTTAATACATACGGGCCGTTCCAGAAAACTGGCGGAGAGGGCGGAGTTGTCGCTATTTTCATCAAGAACAAACTTGATGGTAAAGATTTGTGTATATACGGAGAAGGAACTCAAACAAGAGATCTATTATATGTAGAAGATTGTGCGCGATTTGTAGTTGAATCTGGGTATAGTGATAACGTAAATGGGCATATCATTAATGCCGGGCTTGGAAGTGACATAACGATTAATGATCTGGCTCTGTTGGTGGTTGGAGATTCTTCCCGTATTAAACATGTGCCTCATATCCATCCGCAGAGCGAAATACAGAAGCTGCTTTGCAATAATACCAAAGCCGAGAGATTGCTTGGTTGGAAGCCTAGAATTTCTTTGGATGAAGGGATACGCCGGACGGAAGAATGGATTCAAAAAAACATGCTTTCAATGGAGTGACAGATGATGGCCTCAAAGGTAAAAAGAGCGGATATGCTTTCTTACGGGAAACAATGGATAGACGATGAAGACATCCAGGCTGTTATCGAAGTCTTAAAAGGTGACTATATTACCCAAGGGCCTTTTATTGAACAATTCGAGCGAGAGGTAGCAGAGTACGTCGGAGCAAAATATGCTGTAGCCTTTTCAAATGGAACTGCTGCCTTGCATGGGGCCTGCTTTGCCGCACAGATTGGATCCGGTGACGAAGTTATTACTGCACCAATCACCTTTCTGGCCAGCAGTAATTGCGTGCTTTATAGGGGTGGAGTGCCTGTCTTTGCCGACATTGATATGACAACATACAATATCGATCCGCGTGAAATTGAAGCTAAAGTGACCCCGCAGACAAAGGCGATTATCCCGGTTGACTTCACTGGACAACCGGCAGCGATGGATCGGATTATGGACATTGCCGATGAAAATCAACTCATCGTTATTCAAGATGCCGCTCATTCATTAGGCGCCTCATTTGCTGGAAAAAAAGTTGGATCGATGGCGCATATGACGATGGTCAGTTTCCACCCAGTGAAGCATGTGACTACAGGAGAGGGCGGTATCATTGTTACCGATAATGAGCTTTATTATAAACGATTAAAACTATTTCGCAATCATGGGATGACACGTGATAGAGATGAACTGACAAAATATGACGGACCTTGGTACTATGAAATGCTAGAGCTTGGATATAATTATCGCATGACAGACATGCAAGCGGCTTTAGGATGTTCCCAATTTAAGAAGTTGGACGGCTTTATTAAAAGAAGACGTGAAATTGCTTCAGCTTACAACAAAGCTTTTGCATCTCTGCCTGGTCTTGTCATACCGTCCCAGCATGAGCAGGCGGAATCAAGCTGGCATTTATATGTGCTCCGATGGTTGCCGGAATATATTAGGGTAAACCGCAAAGAACTGGTTGAACAGATGCATGCGATGAATATCGGGGTGAATGTACATTATATTCCCGTATACTTGCAGCCTTATTATCGCCGGCTTGGGTACAATGCAGGCCTATGCCCCAATGCAGAGTTATATTATGATACAGCCATGACGTTGCCGTTATATCCGCGGATGGATGATAAGGATATAGACGATGTTATCGAGGCCGTCAAAGAGGTGTACACTCGGTATAGGCAATAAGATATAAGCAGAATGGGGTATTCATCGCTATGATAATTCAATTTATACCGGTACAGTCCGAACATATGAAGTTAATCCTTCATTGGAGAACCAGTGAAGAAGTCACGCGCTATATGTTCACTGATATCGAGAATGACTTGGATAAGCAATACCAGTGGTGGTCGCGCGTATCTAGTAAGCCAACTGAACGGTATTGGCTCGTACAATTAAAAAAAGAACCGATTGGGCTAGTATCGCTAAATCAAATTGACGAAATGAACCGCCGTTGTTCGTGGGCTTATTATATTGGAGAGCAAAAACATCGAATAGTGGGCGGCATGATCCCTCCTTATATTTATTCCTATGTTTTTGATTTCTTGAAATTAAATAAAGTTGTAGCAGAAGTGATGGAGGGAAATGAGGCTGCCCGCCGGATGCATCAAGCATATGGATGCCGGGAGGCCGGCCTATTAAAGGAGCATATTTTTAAATATGGTTCTTTTCATGATGTATACCAATATGAAATGCTTCGTAGCGGTTGGGAGACACTTAAGAAGAAATGCAAGCGATTTGATTTGAAGGCATTTATGGATATTGCCTAGAAATTTAGGAGGAATGTTAGATGGAACTAGAATTACAAAAGATTTTTGCAAAAGCATTAGATATTCCGGTTGAAAAAGTAGTCGACGAGCTTGAGTATAATTCAATACCAGAATGGGATTCCATTGCCCATATGTCTCTCGTGGCGGAAATGGAGCAACATTATGACATTATGCTTGATACTGAGGATGTTATAGATATGAGCAGCTATGCGGAAGCTAAGAGAATATTAAATAAATATGGCGTCGTGCTCAAATGAAGCTTCTGCAAAATAAAGTCGTTATGATTACGGGGTCTTCTAGAGGAATTGGAAGACAGACTGCGCTAACATGTGCGGAGCATGGTGCATCACTCGTAATCCATGGCCGGGACGAACAAGCATTAGAGAAACTATCGCATGAAATATCAAATCTTTACGATACAACCATATTGTGCGTATCCTACGATGTTCGTGATATTCAAGCCATTAAAAAGGCATTCATGAATGTACAGAAACAGTTCGGAAAGTTGGATGCATTTGTAAACAATACCGGAATACTCCATAGTCGATTGCTTGGAATGATAGATGCCGCCGGCCTAGATGAAACGATGGCTGTTAATTTAACTTCGGCTATTATGCATATGCAATATGCTAGCAAGCTCATGATCCGCCAGCAATCAGGTTATATCGTCAATGTAAGCTCAATTATGGGCGTATACGGAGATGAAGGGCATGCTGCTTATGCAGCCAGCAAAGCGGGCCTTATAGGAGCGACGAAGGCAGCCGCCAAAGAACTTGCTCGATACCGAATTTGTGTAAATGCCGTTGCACCCGGGTTTATTGACACAGATTTAGTAAGCGGTCTTACTGAAAAGCAAAGAGAAGAGCGTTTAGCGAGCATCAAAATGGGAAGAAGCGGGCATCCGCAAGACGTTGCGAATGTGATTGTCTTTCTGTGCTCGGAATTATCGTCTTATGTTACAGGACAGGTAATTGGCGTTGATGGAGGCATGGTCATTTAACCTTGAAAACGGGAGGGAGCGGCATGAATGTGCATTTTTGGGAACTTCAGCATCATGAGGAGCATCCCGTTTTGTTCATACAAAATGAAGAAAAGTGCATAACATATGGTCAATTACGCGAAAAAACGAACTCATTTTATACTAACTGTTTGATCCATTTTCCCCAAAAAACATTGGGATTTATTTTTTGTAATAATCAAATCGAGACAGTTGTCGGATATTTAGCCACACTTCAGTCCCGTCATTCTGTTGCCCTATTGCCGGTTGATATACCAAAATATTCAATAGATAATCTTATAGAGGAGTACAAACCCGAATGGATTTTCGGCCCTGCAATGCTGGTCAATGAGATAGTAGAAAAATACTCCGAGGTTATACATCTGGAGGGTAATTACGCATTTGCTGTTCGTCGTAAAAAAGAAGAAAGCAAATCGATACATGCCGAATTGGCAGTGCTCTTATCCACGTCGGGAACGACAGGAAGTCCTAAGTTTGTTCGCTTATCCTATCAAAATATTCAGGATAATGCGAGATCCATAGTAGAATATCTGGGGCTTAATGAGCAAGAAAGGGCTATTACAACGTTACCTCTGCACTATTCCTATGGTTTATCTGTGCTAAACAGCCATTTGTTGGCCGGCGCATCTGTACTTCTGACATCAAACAGTGTTATGGAAAAACCATTTTGGAGCTTTTTTTCTGAGCATAATGCAACTTCAATTGCAGGTGTTCCTTATACTTACCAAATGCTTCATCGATTACGATTTGAACGAATGGATCTTCCTTCTTTGCGCACATTAACGCAAGCCGGGGGACGATTAGATATACAATTGCAGCAATATTTTTACGACATTAGCAAGAAAACAAGCCGCTCATTATTTATTATGTACGGACAGACGGAAGCAACCGCAAGGATGAGTTATGTGCCACCTGAAAGTCTGACCCGAAAGCTCGGTTCCATTGGAATTCCGATACCAAGAGGGGCATTTTTATTGAGTGAAGATGGGGAGCTAATTTATAAAGGTCGTAATGTTATGATGGGATATGCAACTAAACGTTCCGACCTGTCGCGAGAAGATGACATGCATGGAATTCTTCATACTGGAGACATCGGATATAAGGATGATGAGGGTTTTTATTTTATTAATGGTCGCAAGAAAAGGTTTATTAAGCTATTTGGCTTGAGAATTAATTTAGATGATGTTGAACGTATGATTGAACGATACTGTCGCTATTCATGCTATTGTGTCGGTAACGACCTCAAGTTATATATCGTTGTAGATAAAGCGAATATTACCGCTCAAATTCAAGAAATATTGAAAACAGAGCTGAAGTTGCATTCGAGTGCTTATTCGGTGGTGTACATGCCTGTAATACCAAGATTAGGCAACGGTAAGGTTGATTATAAGGCCTTGATAGAAAGTGTGGTATAAATGGTGGAATGGATCAAAGAAAATCCTTACGGACTAGATGCGCGGAACAAAAGTTCATTCCTTCTTCAGCAACTTACCGAATTGACACGCCTGCATTATGAAAAGTGTCAAGGGTACCGGCAAATCATTAATGCTATGGGGATAGACAACTTTACTTTTTCTGACATGGAAAGCATGCCTTTCATCCCAGTCCGTCTCTTCAAAATGCTGGATTTGGTCAGTGTGAATTCAGAAGAAATAATCAAGACGTTGACGTCAAGTGGAACGACTTCACAGGTTGTTTCACGGATTTTTTTGAATAAGGAGACTTCCATTCTTCAGACGAAAGCACTCGTTAACATTGTGACATCATTTATTGGAACTCAAAGGCTTCCGATGATTTTAGTTGACGCACAGCATATCGTTTCAGACCGTAAAAAATTTAGTGCTCGCGGAGCTGGTTTGATGGGGCTTGTCAATTTCGGACGTGACCATTTTTATTTGCTGGATGAGAATATGGAAGTAAGGTGGGCAGAACTTGATCAATTTATGTCTCGTCATCATAATCAACCTATTCTCATTTTTGGATTTACATTTATGATTTGGAAATACTTCTATCAAGCCATAAAGGAACGGAATTACCGTATCCATATTCCCCGCAGTATACTGATTCATAGCGGCGGATGGAAGAAGATGCTGGATGAGGCAGTAACACCGCAGCACTTTAATCAAAGTATCAAAGATGAATTCAGCATCGAGCGAATCATAAATTTTTACGGCATGGTGGAGCAAGTGGGCTCTATCTATATGGAGTGCGAGGCAGGGTATCTACATGCGCCAACATTTGCTGATATTATGATTCGTCACCCCTTAACTTATGAGCCTCAAGCATATGGGCAACAAGGGTTGATTCAAACCGTTAGTGTTCTGCCTCGCAGCTATCCGGGACACAACCTGCTTACTGAAGATTTGGGAACCATATATGGTGAAGATAATTGTCCTTGCGGAAGAAAAGGCAAGTATTTTAGGGTTCACGGAAGACTCCCTGCCGCGGAATTGCGAGGATGCAGTGATACGTTCGCATATCGCAAGGAGGTGACAACTCGGTGAAAATATTGTTGCCTGAGTCCATAGATAAAACCTGGAACGAGTACTTGCTGCAAACTGCGTTGGCGGAACCATTACCGATATTTAGTAATGTATGCGTGAGCTTCATATCGGAGGTTTCCCAGTCAATCCTTGCGAATCAGCGTTTTAGGAAGTTTCCAGAATTAATGGCCTTGGCCTTTTGGATGAGAAAAACGCATTTGATGGAATTGAAGCGTGAATTTGAACAAGAAAAAGGAACGCGCGTTCTATTACCTCGAGGCAACGTGGTACATTTTGCGCCATCAAATGTAGATACTATTTTTGTATATTCATGGTTTCTATCCATGCTAATGGGTAATTCCAATGTAGTCCGAATATCTCAGAAGCAAAGTGAGCAATTAACTGTTTTATTGCAAGTATTAAATGAGCTTATGTCAAAATCTCAGTACAAAGAAATCCAGAATCGTACAATGGTTGTTACATACCCGCATGATGAGGCAGTAACGGTAGCTTTATTAAGTCACTGCAATATGCGCGTAATATGGGGCGGTGATGAAGCGGTGCGGAGCATCCGCAAGATTCCTATGCCGTCCAATGCCACTGAACTTGTTTTTGGCGATAAATTCTCGCTGGCTGCGATTCATGCAGAGTCCTATTTACTTGCTGGCAGCAGGGAACAAACAAGATTGGCAGAGCACTTTTATAATGACGCAATATGGTTTGATCAAATGGCCTGTTCCTCGCCAAGAGTGGTTTGTTGGGTCGGCGATGGTCAACAGATTAAAGAAGCCAAAGAAATCTTTTGGTCCCAATTCGACAGAATGATAAGCAAGAAGCAGATGGAAATTGCCCCGGCTAACATCATGAATAAATGGGTTACTGGGTTAACCCTGTCGGCAGAAGGGAAAGTAGAGCGTTTTTATATACAAAGCCAAAACCAAATACATCGGGTGCAACTATCGGAGCCTTATCATTTATCCCGCGAGGAACATTGTGGAGGAGGGTTATTCCTAGAGGCTGATTTTCGTGATCTTGCTCAGTTGAAAACACTTCTTACACCTAAAGATCAGACGTTATCCGTCTACGGTTTTGAACATCAAGAGCTGCATCGATTTGCTTCGTCGCTGGCAGGTGCAGGAATCGATAGAATCGTGCCGGTGGGCAAGGCCCTGCAATTTAATACGGTGTGGGATGGATATCGTTTGTTTAATTTTTTTTCTAGAGAAGTTACTATTTTGGAGGGATTAATATGACACTCAATACTTTGCTTAATGAAAAAACAGAATATTTATCACCTACCCAAAGAATTAAAAACGCTAAAAAAATCGTTGTTTTTGGTGCGGGGGGATGCGGGGAAAGAGCGATTGGTTGGATTCGCTCACAAGGGCTGACAGCCTACTTGGTTGCCGATAATGACATAAAAAAACAAGGGCAGACATTAGACGGTATTGTAATTATCTCTCCACAGGAATTAAAAGAAATTTATGATGAAAATATGTTAATTTGTATTGCAAGCACTTGGGCGAGCGAAATATCAAAACAGTTGCTTGAGATGGGATGTAATAATTATATAGATTTAAGCAACTGGATAATGGGATTGGATAAGCATTTCGAACAAAATCTCATAATTGAAAACATAAACTACTGGAATGAAGTTCATCAGCTATTAGCAGATGATGAGTCAAAAAAAGTATTCGAAGGAATCATAAAATATCGATTGACTTTTAATCCAGTATATATTAATGAATCAATTTATCCACAATACATGCATCCTATAGTACAACCGGAAGAAGGGGATATCATCATTGATGCTGGAGCATGGCAAGGTGATACAGTATCTTCATTTGCAAAAAGTGTAAATAAAAACTGTTTAATATATGCCTTAGAACCGGAAACATCGAATTATGAAATACTTTTAACTACAATCCGGAAAAATAGTTTAGATAACATTGTAAAGCCTTTAAAATATGGTGTGAGTGATAGCAGTAAACGTGTCTATTTTAACATTGATAAACAAAACTCTGGCTCGTATGAAGTTGTTGAGTATGACACAGGGTTGCATATTGACGTAATATCAATAGATAATCTTGTTCATGAAATGAATTTTATTCCAAACTTAATTAAGATGGATATCGAAGGTAGTGAATATGACGCTCTGTGTGGAGCTGAAAATACGATTAAAGAGCATAAACCTAAGCTCCAAATTTGTGTCTATCATAAGTGGGATGATATTTGGAAACTGCTCAAAAAAATTGTTGATATCAATGCTGAGTATAAATTCTATTTGGGTCATCATACTGGGAATATAACAGAAACTGTATTATATGCTGTCTAAGGGTGTGGTGAAAATGGAGGTTAGTGCAGTTATACCCGTTTTTAACGGTGAAGCTTATATTGTTGACGCAATCGATTCCTTGTTACATCAAACTTCAAAATTAAAAGAAATTATTGTTATCGATGACCACAGTACTGATAAGACAAGTACTGTGGTCCAAAATATGATTAGTAATTCCTTGATCCCCATTAAATATATACGAAACTCAGTCAACAGGGGGGTTTCCTTTTCTCGAAATTTGGGAATACGTGAAGCGATTGGCGATTGGATAATGTTTCTGGATGCTGATGATAAGGTTGACATACATTTGTTGGAATATCAACGATTTTATTATAGAAAAATGAAAGAGGCTCAACCAGATTCAAATTGGATTCTTGTTCATAATGCATTCTGGCAGGTAGACGAGTCAGGAAAACGAATCGGTGTGCCATTTGAGTTTCGACAAGTTGAAGAAAGCGAGATTCTAGGATATCAGTTTCTTCGGAATTATGTATACTTGTCGGGAACTCTTGCTAATAAAGAAGCAATGTTGAATGTAGGTGCTTTTAATCCTGAATTGAAATTGCAAGAAGATTGGGATTTATGGCTCAAGTTAGCTCAGCTTGGAGGATTTGTGTATGTTCCAGAGCCATTAGTGTATATTAGAAGACATGAATGTAATACTTCAAATCATGTTGAATCATTAACTTCAAGTGAAAAAAACATATTAAAGCAGTATTCCCTGGATTTAATTAAATCTTCTATTATGAGCCGAAAATTAGAACCCGAACAAAACTTGGCAGACTTTGTAGGTTTGCTGATGCGCTTAGAAAAGTGGCAAGAGGCATCACAGGAAATTCACCTCTTGTTGAAAAAAGGAAGTAAATTGCCAACCGTCCATTTTCTTCATGGCTTATTGCTTTTAGAGAATGAAGATTTAACAGGTGCGGAGCAAGCTTTTAAAACGGTGCTCAAATACAATCCTGACCATGGAGCAACATTGAATAACCTAGGGGTATTATATTTGTGTAGAGGCGATATGATAGAAGCAGAAAAATACTTCTCCGCCGCTATTCATCTGTTCCCAGGTTATTTAGATGCAACTCATAATTTGAATGTTGCGCTTCAAAGCAGTACGGTTGATATTGGAAACCTCCGTATTACTAAACGTGAGTTGCGAAAAAATTTACTTCGCTATAAGAGCTAAAGTGGGAGGCTTAAAATGCACTCATCCGAATTCAATATTGGAAAACGCAAGGTTGGTCGAACTCATCGTCCCTTTATTATAGCAGAAATGTCGGGCAATCATAATCAGTCCTTAGAGCGAGCGCTTCAGATTGTCGATGCGGCTGCGGAAGCTGGAGTAGACGCTCTGAAGCTTCAAACGTATACAGCAGATACAATGACGCTGGACATACATGAAAAAGAATTTTTTATTGATGACCCTAATAATCTATGGCAAGGAAATTCTCTTTATCAATTATATCAGCAAGCATATACGCCTTGGGAATGGCACAAGCCAATTTTCGATCGCTGCCAAGAGAAAGGACTGCTGGCGTTCAGCACTCCATTCGATGAAACGGCTGTTGATTTTTTAGAATCTTTACACGTTCCAGCTTATAAAATCGCATCTTTTGAAAATACGGATTTACCGTTGATCCGTAAAGTTGCGTCGACAGGAAAACCTATGATTATTTCAACAGGAATGGCCACTTTATCGGAAATTGACGATATGGTTAGGACTGCACGTGAAGCTGGATGCGAACATCTCGTTCTACTTAAATGCACGAGCACTTATCCGGCAAATCCCGAAAATTCGAACTTGCGCACTTTGCCAAACATGAGATCCACTTTTGGCTGTGAAGTTGGCCTGTCTGATCACACAATGGGTGTTGGGGTTGCTGTAGCGAGTATTGCGTTTGGGGCTACCGTTATAGAAAAACACTTTACACTTTCACGCGCGGACGGGGGAGTAGACTCGGCTTTTTCACTAGAGCCTCATGAAATGAAATCGCTAGTCATCGAATCGGAGCGGGCCTGGCAAGCACTGGGGAAGGTTTCTTACGGACCCAAAGACAGTGAAATCGGTTCCGTTAAACACCGCCGCTCGTTATATATTTCAGAGGACATTAAAGCAGGGGAAGTCCTTACGAAGAAAAACGTGCGTTCAATTCGGCCGGGATTGGGACTCTCTCCAAAGTATTATGAACAAGTGCTAGGAAGAACTGTCCGAGTAGATGTTCCAAAAGGAACTCCCGTATCATGGGAATTGCTATGATGCACATTGTTTTCCGCGCGGATGCATCCGTGTCATTAGGGACAGGTCACGTCATGCGGTGTTTAGTCTTGGCCGATATGTTAAGCCATCAAAACATCAGACTGCATTTTATAAGTCGAAGCATGCCGAATCCATTACGAGAACTGCTTAAAAGTAAGAATATCTCCCTATATTTGACTGGAGACGAAATTGAATTTGACTGGCAGAGCGATGCCGAGTTATTTATAAACTACGTAGGTAATATTCCTGAAAAGCCTATTCTGATTGTTGATCACTACTGCTTGGATTCAAAGTGGGAGAAGGCAGTTAGGCCTTATGTGAATAAAATTATCATTATTGACGATTTAGCAAACAGAATGCATGACTGTGACTATTTATTGGATCAAAATTATTATCGGAATGCACAAAACAGGTACTCGGAGCTAGTCCCGAATCATGCCAAGCTATGGTTGGGACCAGCATATTCCTTATTAAGAGAGCAGTTTAGAGAAGAGTCTCAATATGCTAGTATCCGGAATAGTATCCAACGAGTTCTTGTTACATATGGCGGTTCAGATCCTACTGGAGAAACCGAAAAAGTGCTTCTTGCCGCACAAAATGGTTGCTTTGCTCATGTTAAGTTTGATATTGTTGTCGGCGGCTCCTACTCGGAGCCCGATAAGATACGAATAATTTGTGAAAAAATGCATAATGTAAATTATCATTTTAATGTTACTAATATGGCAAAACTAATGGTTCAAGCAGATGTTGCGCTCGGTGCGGGAGGAAGTACGCAATGGGAAAGGTGCCGATTAGGGTTGCCAACCATTTTAACGGTTGTCGCAGATAACCAAAGGGAATGCGCGGAGGAACTCCATAAGGCAGGCGTGGTAAAAAACTTAGGCTGGCATGAAAATGTAACTCCCGACAAAATTAAGCTGGCATTTTTGGACTTAATGAAGAGCTCGGAGTTATTGAGAAGTATGAGTAAATCGAGTTTTAATATTGCGTGTACCAATCAACCTGACAATGTTCATCCGTTGGTCAAAGAGATTCAAAAACTCTGCTCATCGAAAAAAGGGTGGAAACATCACTTTAACAAACGGGGGGAACTGTGACATACCAGTGACATTATCTCAGAGTAGGTTCATGGTTACAGTCTCACTGTTCATCAACTACCCAACATAATTTCGTTGACAACGCTTCCAGCCAGTGATATAGTCGGAATTGTGAAGGACAAATCTTCACGGCATTTGAAGATGAAGGGAATGTTATCGACATGCAAGGTAAAGTAAAATGGTTTAACGCTGAGAAAGGCTATGGCTTTATCGAGACTGCAGAAGGCAACGACGTATTCGTTCACTTCTCCGCTATCCAAGCGGAAGGCTTCAAGACTCTGGAAGAAGGTCAAGAAGTTGAGTTCGATATTGTGGAAGGCGCTCGCGGTCCACAAGCAGCTAACGTAATCAAACTGTAATTATACCGACGTGAGTCGAATTATATATGATTCCGATTAGCTAGACACAACCCCGGCAGGTGATGCCGGGGTTTTTGTGTTTGTAAAAAATCCCCCAACCGGGAATACTCCAAATACAGTATACCGCGGAAGGAGGCTGGACATGAGCGGGAAGGATGAAACCTTGGATTACTCCGCGCTGGATGACGAATCGTTAGCCGCGGCCTTGGAGAAGAATGTGCAAAAGGTAAAAGAAACGCTGGGCGACAGCACGGATCTCGTCGTAAGAGAGATGTGGGTAGGAGGAATGCCTGATCTGAAGGCGGCTATTTTGTACATCGATGGGTTGGCCGATACGACGATGGTGCAAGATTTTATCGTGAGGGCGGTTACGAGCAATGAGATGATTTCGGAGGCGCAGGAGCACTCCTCAGAGGCGGATTGGCTCACCATATTCAAGGAATATGCCGTGTCGGTATCCCATCTTGAGGATGTGGCCGATTTCCGCAAGCTGTTCAACTGCCTGATGAGCGGGGAAACGATTATTTTGCTTGATCAATGCGACCGCGGACTTGCCGCGGATACGGCAGGCTGGGAGGATCGCGGGGTACAAACTCCCGAAGATCAGACGGTGGTGAGAGGTCCGCGGGATGCGTTCACCGAAAACTTGAGGACGAACACGGCGCTCGTTCGCCGGAAAATCAAAAACCCGAAGCTGTGGCTTCAGACCAAAACGATCGGGACGCTGTCGCAGACGAGCGTAGCCGTCATGTACATTAAGGGAACGGCAGACGAGCAGGTGGTGGAAGAAGTTCATCGAAGATTGGACAAGCTGGAGCTGGCCGGCATATTGGAAAGCGGCATGATCGAAGAGCTTATTGAAGACCGGACATATACCCCTTTTCCGACGATGTACAATACGGAAAGGCCCGACGTGGTAGCATCCGGGCTGATGGAAGGACGCGTAGCGATATTGGTCGACGGAACGCCTTTCGTTTTGTTGGTGCCTGCCCTGTTCATTCAATACTTCCAGGCTGCCGAAGATTACTATCAGCGCTCCGATTTCGGGTTGATTCGAATGCTGAGAATGTTGGCCTTCTTTATTGCTCTTCTGGGCCCGTCTCTATATATCGCCGTTACGACATTCCATCAAGAGATGCTTCCTACACCGCTCATGATCAGTATTGCTGCCGGGCGGGAAGGCATTCCCTTCCCCGCTTTCGTGGAAGCCTTGATTATGGAAACGATTTTCGAGATTTTGCGGGAGGCAGGCGTTCGGATGCCTCGGGCGATCGGGCAGGCCGTATCCATTGTCGGCGCGCTTGTGATTGGCCAGGCGGCGGTGGAGGCGGGGCTGGTATCGCCAGGGATGGTCATTGTCGTCGCGATAACCGCGATCTCGAACTTCTCCATTCCTGCTTACAGCATGGGAATTGCGGTCAGAATCTTGAGGTATCCGCTGATGGGATTAGCGGCGATGGCGGGGTTGTATGGCATTTTTATCGGGATCGGGATGATTATGGTCCACTTGTGCAGCCTGAGATCGTTCGGCGTGCCGTACATGACACCGTTCTCCCCGTTCAATCTGCGGGAGCAGCAGGACAGCCTCTTCAGACTGCCGAAAGTCAGCCTCGCCCAACGCATACACCCAATCAATACGAAAAAGAAGCGCGATGGGGGCAGATAACTGTGATACATTCGGCATATATATGGCGCACTGTGGCGATATGGCTGATGGTGACGCTGCCCTTGACCGGGTGCTGGGACAGGAGAGAAGTCAACGATATGGTCATCGCCGTAGCGATGGGGGTGGACCGGGCGGAAGAGGGATATACCGTCAGCGCTCAGGTCGTCGATCCTGCCGAAATCGCTTCGAAGAAGGGGAGCGGGCGTGCTCCGGTTACAGTCTATAAAGAGCGGGGAAAGACGGTGTTCGAGGCCGTCAGGAGGATGACGACAATGTCGGCGCGGAAAATATACTTTTCCCATCTGCGGATGTTCCTGATCGGCGAAGAAGCGGCCAGACAGGGGATCGGCCATGCGATCGAATTCATTTCCCGGGATCATGAATTTCGAACCGACTTTTACATCGCCATCGCCAGGGAGAGCAGGGCTGAGGAGATTTTGAATGACTACCCGGCTATCGAAAAAATTCCTGCCGATAAAATGTTCTCCTCGCTGGAGATGTCAAGCAAATCGTGGGCGGCGACCGGGACGGTCAAGCTGGATGAACTGATATCCGATTTGATGACCGCAGGGAAAACGCCGGTTATTACCGGTATTCGGTACCTTGGCGATATCGAAGAAGGGAAGACGAGAAAAAACGTACAGGCAACGGAATCGCCGGCCCAATTAAAGTATGACGGAATGGCAGTCATTCGAAAAGATAAGCTCGTAGGTTGGCTAGATGAAGAGGAGAGCAAAGGCTATAACTACATAAAGGGAAGCGTGAGGAGCACCGTGGGCGTGATCCCTTGTCCGGGCGAAGAAGGCAATCTTGCGCTAGAAAATATTCGGACCAGCAGCCGGGTTCATGTGAATCGCGGCAGCCGTACGCCGAAAATCAATATCCATGTCAAGGTGATCGCCAATATCGGAGAAACGCAGTGCAAGGGGAATCTTGCTGATCCGGCTGTATTTCGGGATGTGGAAAAGATTGGAGAAGAAAGGTTGGCATTCATTTTAGAGAAGACGCTGAAGAAAGCGCACGACGTGAAGACTGACTTTATCGGCCTGGGGGCTGCCCTGCATCGTTCCGCTCCCGGAGCATGGGCACGACTGAAGTCGCATTGGCCAGAACGTATGGATTCCGTTCCCGTACATTTTCATGTCGATGTGAAGCTAAGACTTTCCGGAAAAACGAAAGGGACATTTCTGGAAAAAGTGAAAGAGTGAGCTGATTGTACGAAATGGGGGCTGAATTAGCGGTGAATCCTGTGAAAATCAATCTGCGTCAATTCAAAATACTGGTCATTCTCTTCACGGTCGGGACGACGATTCTGATTACGCCGGCCGGATTAGCCGCGGAAATCGGACAAGACGCCTGGATGGCTCCCATCGCGGCTATGGCACCAGGGTTGTTGCTTGTCCTGCTCTACAACGGGATTCACCGTGCCGCTCCCGGAATGACGATCGTTGAAATCAGCGAGTCGCTGTTCGGCACATGGATTGGCAAAGGATTGGCGCTGCTGTTTGTCTTGTTTTCGTTCTTTGCAGCCGCATTGGTGCTATTCGATGTCGGCCAGTTCATTATTACGGTGCTAATGCCGGAAACGCCGCTTCCGTTTGTCAATGCGTTGTTTGCTCTTCTTCTCCTGTATGCGATTGGGAGCGGCTTCGATACATTGGCCAGAATGACGGAATTGCTGTTCCCATGGTTTGCGCTTCTGTTTCTATTTATGGTGGCGCTGATGCTTCCGCAAATCGATGTTCGGAATGTCCAGCCGTTCCTGGAAGCAGGGCCGAAGGAGCTGGCCCATTCGGTGCTGGTGGTATTGAGCCTGTCGTATATGCCTCTCGCCGTCTTCCTGATGATTCAGCCCGTCGAACTGACAAATGCCAGGAAAGCCCCCCGAGCCTTCGCTGGGGCTGTTCTGATTGGTGGAATTCTATCTAGTGTTGTCACGGCATTAACCATCCTTGTGCTTGGGGCGAACGTCACTTCACTGCAAGAATATCCGGTCTATTCTTTAGCACAGAGAATAAGCATTGGCAAATTTCTGGAACGGGTTGAAGCGATTGCGGCGGGGCTGTGGTTAATAACGACGTTTATGAAAATGTCCCTCTACTTCTATGCATCGGTATCAGGGCTTGTTCGACTTGCCCGCCTTCCGAGCCATCGAGGGATATTACTGCCCATGGTCGCGCTGTTGGTCGTAATCTCGGTAAAGGTTTTTCCGAATTCGGCTGCAGAGTATCAATTCACCGCCACAATCTGGATTATCATCGTATTTACGGCGGGAGTGGCTATTCCCCTTCTATTATTCATAGGGCTGATGATCAAGCGCCGGACGCATGAGGGAGGACAGTAACCCCACATTGTCCCCGACATCATACTGTCACTCTCTATGTGCGTACAATCACAAGCTGTTAGAATGAGCCGTGTTACCCTGAAAGCAGGGATGAGAACCATTCTCATTCCAAGCAGATATACTATGGCTGCAAGGGGGGACTGGCAATGAACAAGACGCTTGATCTGACGAAAACAGTGTACGACTTATGCGCATCCGATTCCGATATGATTCGCATTATGCAGTCATTGGGGTTTGAGCAGATTGCGAATCCCGTCTTATTAAATACGGCCGGCCGCATCATGACGATTCCTCGGGGAGCCAAGGCCAAGGGAATCGATATGGACGTTATTATTGATACATTCGAACGCGAAGGTTATCACGTCATCGGCAAGGAGGGGATCCGCAATGAGTGAAATCATTAGCAACCGCGGGCGTCATGGTCACAAAACCAATCGGGAGCGGCAGGAACAGCTAAAGCAAATTATTAAACAACTCCATGAGGGTAAGCCGGTTGATGAAGTCAGAGCCCAATTTGAAGAGGCGGTGGGCGACGTCACGGTGGCGGAAATCTCGGCGCTTGAGCAGGCGCTGATTGGCGAAGAAGGAATTCCGGTCGAGGAGGTGCAGCGTCTCTGCTCCGTCCATACCGCCGTCTTCAAGGGATCTATCCAAGAGCTGCACCGTTCTGCTCAGCCAGAGGAGCAGAACGGACATCCGGTTCATACGTTCAAGCTGGAAAATCGCGAGCTGGAGCGGCTGCTGCACTTCAAGCTTTCTCTTCATATGGATCGCTTCATGCAGGATGGAAGCGAGCGCAGCCGGGAGAAGGTGCTGGAAGATCTGAAGCTGATGATGGAGATAGATAAGCATTACAGCCGCAAGGAGAACTTGCTGTTTCCGTATTTGGAGCAGTACGGAATTCACGGCCCAACGCAGGTCATGTGGGGCGTCGACGATCGTATCCGGGCTGATGTGAAGGCGGTAAGACAGGCTATATGCGACTTGTCTTCCGACGACATTGAAGAACGGGAAGGCATCGCGGCACGTCTGCGCAGCCTTGTTCAAGAAATGGACGAGATGATTTTTAAGGAAGAAAATATATTGCTTCCCATGGCATTGCAGACATTGACAGAGGATGAATGGGTTCGCATTGCCGCAGAGAGCGGCGAGATCGGGTACTGCTTTATTGAGCGGCCCGCCGAATGGAAGCCTGAGCGTGCGCCGGCTGAATCCGAGGATACGGCCATAAGCGAAGGATATATCCGCCTGGAGACCGGCGTAGTGTCGTTGAAGCAGCTGGAACTGATCCTGAACCATCTTCCGGTTGATATCACGTTCATCGACGAGCATGATGTCGTTCGTTACTTTTCGCATGGCCCGGACCGCCTCTTTACGCGCACGAAGTCGGTCATCGGCCGTACGGTCCAGAATTGCCATCCGCCGCAGAGCGTGCATATCGTCAACCGGCTGCTGGATGATTTCAAATCGGGCGTAAGGGACGCAGAGGATTTCTGGATTCGAATGAAAGACAAGTATGTGCTGATTCGGTATTTTGCCATTCGAGATACGGATGGGCGCTATATGGGGACGTTGGAGTTTACGCAGAACATTGCGCCTCTTCAGGCCATCGAGGGTGAGAAGCGAATTTATTCCGGATTATCATAGGGTGTTCATGGATGTGGCCGTTTCCCGGTTCAGGCAGGGGCGGCCTTTTCTATAGTCGGATCCAGCCACAAAAATCCAGTTACAAACGCCGTGTACATAGCTCATACATATTGTTAATGAATTGTAACCGATTTACGTGGTTCCCGCTGGGTAGTTATGGTATAATGTAGACATCAAAGGAGGAGTGTCCTATGAATTACAAAGTTCGAGGTCAACACATTGAAGTGACAGACGCGCTGCTCGATTATGTCGAGAAGAAATTAGGGCGGCTGGAACGCTATTTCGAAGCTCCCCCTACGTCAGATGTCAACGTGACGCTGAGCGTAATACGCGACCTGCATATCGTTGAAGTGACGATTCCTTTGCCGGGCTTGCTGCTGCGAGCGGAAGATCGAAGCAAGGATATGTACGCATCCATCGATTCCGTTACGGACAAGCTGGAACGGCAAATCCGCAAGCATAAGACCAAGGTCAACCGGAAGTTCCGTCAGACGGGCACCGATGCGTCTCTGTTCAGCGATGCGGCAACGCCAGTGCCGGTGGATGAGGAAGACCAGCTCGAAGTCGTACGGACCAAGCGCTTTACGCTGAAGCCGATGGACGTCGAGGAAGCAATTCTGCAGATGAATATGATTGGACATAGCTTTTTCGTCTTCTCGAACGCGGAGACGAAGGAAGTGAACGTAGTCTACCGCCGCACTGACGGGCGCTACGGCTTGATTGAACAAGGCTGATAACGGCTTGGCCGGCTCTGCTGCATTGCGATGTCAGAGTCTGCACCCAATACCCAAATTTGGACTGAGCCTATTTCCACAACGGAATGGGCTCTTTTCGCGTATATAATCTAGTAAGGATGTTTTTATATACAACCTGTGGGAACGTATGAAAAGTTTCATATTGTTTGCGAAAGCGAGACATTCACTCATTCTGCAAGGCAGGACGGCCTGAATTGGCGGAAATGCGCGAATTCCTGCCCTCCCAAGGTTGCGGGCGCCTTTTGAAACTGTTACAATTTATTGCAAAACGAGTCAACGCCGCCATTCCCGAATCCACCCGCTCCGCGGGGGTGGGATGGACGAAGAAATCACGAACGGATTTGCGTGAAAGGGGTTTAGCATGCTAGGACTTGTGAAAAAGATATTCGGTGATGCCAACGAGCGCGAAGTGAAACGGTTAATGAAGACCGTGGACGTGATCAATGGCATGGAGCCGGAATTCGCGAAACTAACGGATGAAGAACTGCGTGGAAAGACGGAGGAATTCCGCGCCCGTCTCGAGAAGGGCGACACGCTGGATCAATTGCTGCCTGAAGCGTTCGCTACCGTCCGCGAAGCGGGCAAGCGCGTGTTGAACAAGCGTCACTATGATGTGCAGCTGCTTGGCGGTATGGTGCTTCATGAAGGCAAAATCGCCGAAATGAAAACCGGGGAAGGGAAGACACTCGTCGGGACCTTGCCCGTCTACTTGAACGCCCTCGCCGGCAAGGGCGTGCATGTTGTCACGGTCAATGATTATTTGGCAACGCGTGACAGCGAAGAGATGGGGCAAATTTATCAATTCCTGGGTATGACGGTCGGCTTGAACCTGGCCGGCATGGATCCTCAAATGAAGCAGGAAGCCTATGCGTGCGATATTACGTATGGCACCAACAATGAGTACGGCTTCGATTACTTGCGCGACAACATGGTGCTCTATAAGGAACAAATGGTTCAGCGCCCGCTGAACTTTGCCATTATTGATGAAGTGGATTCCATCCTGATCGACGAAGCGCGGACGCCGCTGATTATTTCCGGACAAGCCGCCAAGTCGACGGAGCTGTATCATATTGCGGATACGTTCGTGAAGACGTTGAAGCCGGAAGAGGACTATACGATCGACGTCAAGACTCGTCAAGTGGCGCTTACGGAAGCCGGGGTATCCAAGGCGGAGAAGGTGCTCGGCGTCGACAACCTCTTCGATGTCAAAAACGTGACGTTGAACCACCACGTGCTGCAGGCGCTCAAAGCGAATGCGATTATGCGCCGCGATGTCGACTATGTGGTGAATGACGGCGAGATCGTCATCGTCGATGAGTTCACGGGCCGCATGATGGCGGGCCGCCGCTATAGCGATGGTCTCCATCAGGCGATTGAAGCGAAGGAAAAGCTGGAAGTGCAGAACGAGAGCATGACGCTCGCGACGATCACGTTCCAGAATTACTTCCGGATGTACCGCAAGCTCGCCGGCATGACCGGTACGGCGAAGACGGAGGAAGAAGAATTCAAGAGCATCTATGGCCTCGAGGTCATTCAGATTCCGACGAACAAGCCGAACCAGCGGAAAGACGCGCCGGATGTCGTCTACAAGACGGAGAACGCGAAATACAACGCGGTCGTCGAAGAGATTGTGAAGCGGCACCAGATGCAGCAGCCGGTGCTTGTCGGTACGGTATCGATCGAGAACTCGGAGCTGCTGTCGGATAAGCTGCGCAAGAAGGGCATCAAGCATCAGGTCCTGAATGCGAAGTTCCATAGAGAGGAAGCCGAGATTATTTCCCGCGCGGGGCAGCCGGGTCAAGTTACAATCGCGACCAATATGGCCGGACGCGGTACGGATATTATTCTGGGCGAAGGAGTGCCCGAGCTTGGCGGTCTGCATATTATCGGGACGGAGCGCCATGAGAGCCGCCGGATAGACAACCAGCTCCGCGGCCGTGCCGGACGCCAGGGCGACCCGGGCTCGACGCAGTTCTATCTGTCGCTCGGCGACGAGCTGATGCGCCGCTTCGGCGCGGACAACGTGCTCGGCATGATGGAGCGCCTCGGCTTCGAGGAAGATCAGCCAATTGAGTCGAAGCTGATTACGCGCGCGGTAGAATCGGCGCAGAAGCGGGTCGAAGGCAATAACTTCGACTTGCGCAAAGTCGTCCTTCAATATGACGACGTGATGAACCAGCAGCGCGAAATTATTTACCGTCAGCGCCGCGAGGTGCTGGAGGCGGAAAATATCCGCCAGATCGTGATGGATATGATCAAGCCTTGCATCGAGCGTACTGTCGATGCGCACTGCAACGAGGATGATATTCCGGAAAACTGGGAATTGCAGGAGATCGTCGATTATATGCACCGGACGATGCTTGATGAAGATACGATTACAAAGGATGATCTGTGGGGCAAGGAGAAGGACGAGATCGTCGAGTTCCTGTTCGACAAGGTCGTGGCACAGTATACCGAGCGGGAAGAGCGTCTGGGAGAGGAACTTGTGCGCGAGTTCGAGAAGGTTGTTGTGCTTCGCGCGGTCGACTCCAAATGGATGGATCATATCGATGCGATGGATCACCTTCGCCAGGGCATTCACTTGCGCGCGTACGGCGGTACCGATCCGCTCCGTGAATACCAGTTCGAGGGCTACGAGATGTTCAACAACATGGTCGCTTCCATTCAGGAAGAAGTAGCCCAATATATCATGAAGGCTCGTGTTGAGCAGAACGTGGAACGCCAAGCTGTAGTCGACGAGAGCAAAATGTCGACCAACGCCGAGCCGGCGGTCAAGCGTCCGGTTGCCAAGGGCGAAACGATTGGCCGGAACGACCCTTGCCCTTGCGGTAGCGGCAAGAAATACAAACAATGCCACGGTAAGCAAGATTAAAAGAATGGAGCTGCCCGCCAGGCAAGTCTCCGCTGTGTGTGTTCTATAACCATTACACCAGGAGGCACTGTCTAAGCATGGCAATAAGCCGACGAGAAGGACGGGCGGCATAGAAGTGAGCCGCCCGTTATTCGGATCGGAGGGAATGGAATGACTTCCCTTCCCATACAATATGGTCGAGGTGACAGCAGATGATTGATGCAAGTGTACGCCATCAATTGCGGGATATCGCAGCCAAATTGACCAACCTTAGGGGGTCTCTTTGACTTCGATCTGAAGCAAGAGATGATAGCGAACTACGAAGAGAAGATGTCGGCGCCGGACTTCTGGGACGATAACGAGCGGGCGCAAGGCCTTATTAGCGAGCTGAACGCCATCAAGGGCATCGTCGAGGAGTATAGCAAGCTGCAGCAGGACTATGAGGACACGCAGATGATGCTGGAGCTCGCAGAAGAGGAAAATGAGGAAGGCCTCGCCCAGGAGCTGGGAGAGAGCGTGAAGCAGCTGTATGGGCGGGTCGAGCAGTTCGAGCTTCAACTGCTGCTCAGCGAGCCGTACGACAAGATGAACGCCATCCTGGAGCTTCATCCGGGCGCCGGCGGCACGGAGTCCCAGGATTGGGGCCAGATGCTGCTGCGCATGTATACGCGCTGGGCGGAGCAGCGGGGCTTCAAGGTCGAGGTGCTGGACTACCTTCCGGGGGACGAAGCCGGGATCAAGAGCGTGACGCTGCTGATCAAGGGATATAACGCGTACGGCTACTTGAAGGCGGAGAAAGGCGTTCACCGGCTGGTGCGCATCTCTCCATTCGATTACTCGGGCAGACGCCACACGTCCTTCGTGTCCTGCGATGTCGTTCCCGAGATTACGGATGATGTCGACATCGAGGTACGGAATGAAGAGTTGAAGATTGACACGTACCGGGCCAGCGGCGCCGGCGGCCAGCATATCAATACGACGGATTCGGCCGTGCGGATTACGCATATTCCGACCGGCATCGTCGTGACATGCCAGACGGAGCGCTCCCAGATCAAAAACCGCGAACGGGCGATGACCCTCCTGCGATCCAAATTGTACGAACGCAAGATCGAAGAGCAGCAGAAGCAGCTTGCCGAAATCCGCGGGGATCAGATGGATATCGCGTGGGGCAGCCAGATTCGTTCGTACGTGTTTCACCCGTACAGCATGGTCAAGGACCATCGCACCCAGGTGGAGACGGGCAACGTCGGCGCCGTCATGGACGGCGACATCGACGAATTCATCGAAGCGTATTTGCGCACATTGATCCAACCCGCTTCCGAATCTTAATCGAGGTTGTTCCGTTCGAAAAGCCAGGCTTTTGGAACGTACTCTAATATAGACCGACTCGCCACCTGCGCCGATGTTCACATCGGGGCAGGTTTTTTTCTGCACGGCAACGCTTCACTTTACTAGAGTGGGGGCCTGTAATGGAAGCAATACTATGATGGACGATGTCCATGATTTGCAATTATGGTAAACAAGGAGAGACGCAATCGTTATGCCAACTCAATCTCATTCCCAATCTCAAGCGCAAGCCTCCTCGGGATCTTCCCGCAAGCCGCGGCGCCGCGAACCCCGGCTGCCCTATCATCATCCGCTCCGGATCGTGCTTGACTACGGCTGGATCTTGCTTGGCGCATTCATTATGGCGCTGACGTTCAACAGTCTGATGCTGCCGAACCGCATCGCCTCCGGCGGCATCTCCGGTCTGTCCATTCTGCTGGAAAAGCAGTTCGGCTGGAACCCGGCCTACACCCAGTATTCTTTCAATATACCGTTATTCATTATCGGCGTTCTGCTGCTCGGCAAGCAGTTCGGGGTACGGACATTCGTCGGTTCGCTGGCGCTGCCGACCTTTATCTTTCTGACGAGCCACATCGAGCCGGCGACGGATAATGCCCTGCTGGCGTCCATATTCGGCGGCATCGGCATCGGCCTGGGCCTCGGCATTGTCTTCCGCGGGCGCGGCTCGACGGGGGGCAACGCCATCTCGGCGCAGCTCCTGCACCGGTACGGACGCATCAGTCTCTCGCTATCCGTCGCGATCTGCGACGGCATCATCATCGCGCTGGCCGGCTTCATGCTCTCGTTCGAGAGCGCCATGTATGCGCTGATCGCATTGTTCATTACAAGTAAGACGATTGACATCGTCCAGGTTGGCCTCGGCTCGACGAAGGTCGCCTTCATCATCAGCGAGGAGGCCGAGCGCATGTCGGAGGTTATCCTCCATGATCTCGATCGCGGCTTGACGAAGCTGCGCGGGGAAGGCGGCTTCACGGGGGAAGGAAGAACCGTATTGATGGTCGTCGTCGGCCAGACGGAGATTATCAGGCTGAAGGAGCTGGTCCGCTCCGTCGATCGCCAAGCCTTCGTCATTATTAGCGACACGAATGAAGTGCTGGGAGAAGGGTTCAAGCTGTCTCCCGAACGGCCGTAAGCAGAGCAACAGCCACAAAATATTCCTCCACAGATGGAGTCTGGACATTTCCCTGAATTGTTCAGACTCTTTTCCTTAATATTAATGTAAACTTTCTTGACTTGGGCAGTCAGCCAATGATACGATTATTACAGAATTGTTACCTACATAAAAACGGGAAGATACTCTTTTTACATAAGGAGACGACTCCCCCAAGCGATTCCATCATAATATATACGATGGATAGAGATGATAAGATTCATCTGCCAGAACCACGGCATGAACTAACCGGCCGATAGATGACTGAGTTATGGGAGGTGCATAAATGGCAGTGACGAACAATCGAATCCGCGGGAATCCGTGCGCGCTTCTCATCGTGGTGCTTATACTCATCACCTCGATAATCATGCCGATGCATGTCGATTTTCATCCGGTTACGGAAGAGTCGCCGAAGCAAATGGCTGAACCGTATACGTATACCATTGTTAGCACGAGGCCGAACGTCATGGTGAAGTTCGTCGGCCCGCCCCCGATTATTACGACCCCCTCAATTCTGAAATGGAGCATTCCATCTGAAAGTAGACCTCATAGTTTTCATTTTTTGGCATTTATTGCGATTGCGCTCAAATGTTTATTTCTGATGCCCGTAAAATTCACCTCGGCATTCGTGGACAAAGCCATGCGCACAGCTGGCAAAGCCGGGAGCAAAAAGCTGAATCATTACGATAGTGGAGGGAATCACATTGAATATCAGGCAATCGGATTTACCGGGAATTGGTCGGAAGTACTCTATGGAGACAGCGAGCGGAGACAAGCTGGTTATTATTATTCATGACGACGGCCGCCGGGAAATGTACCATTTCGACGAGGAAGATCCCGAGCTTATTCTGTCGACGGTAACGTTGGAGGATGAGGAGGCCCGCATGATCGCCGGCATCATCGGCGGATTGAATTATCAGCCGAAAGCATTGGAAACGGTAGAGATGGCACTGAACGACCTTGTCATTGAATGGTACAAACTGGATTCGCATGCAAAATGCATCGGCAAACGCATCGGGGAATTGAAGATTCGCGAGCGGACGGGCGCGACCATCATCGCCGTAGTCGAGAAAAATCAATCGAAGCACATTAATCCGGGACCGGATTATCAATTTGCACCGAATACGACGCTGGTAGTCACCGGGGAAAGGCAGCATCTGAAAGCGCTGAAAGCATTTTTGTCTACTGGATGCGATGAGAGTTGATGAGGGGAGGCGGCGCTAAGCCGCATCTATATATGCTGCTATCCCTATGTACAAAGGGGGATATATGGATACATTAATTTTTGAAATTGGACTGGCGATAGCCTTAATTACGATCGTAGGACTCGTGTCGAACAAGCTCCGGTTTTCGGTCATCCCGTTCTATATTTTGATTGGGATGGCCGTCGGACCGCATGCTCCCCATTTCGGAGTCATCGACCTGCGGTTCATTGAGAGCGGAGTATTTATTGATTTCATGGGACGCATTGGCGTGCTGTTCCTGTTATTCTATCTCGGGTTGGAGTTTTCCGTCAGCCGGCTGTTGAAGTCGGGCAAATCGATTGTCGTCGGCGGGTTATGCTACATCGGGATTAATTTCGTCTCGGGTCTGCTGCTCGGATGGCTGATGGGCTTCCCGCTCAAAGAGACGATGGTTATTTGCGGCATCATGACGAGCTCTTCCACCGCCATCGTGGCGAAGGTGCTCGTCGATCTGAAGCGGACGGCCAACCCCGAGACCGAAATTATTATGGGCATGATTATGTTCGATGATTTATTCATCGCCGTGCATATTTCGATTTTGTCCGGGCTGGTGCTGAGCGGAGACAGCTCATTCTGGAGCGTGCTCCTGACTTCACTGTCGGCTTTGATCTTCATTCTGCTCTTCCTGTTCATCGGACGGAGGTTCATTCCTTTTATCGACAAAGGCCTGAATATCAAGTCGGCTGAGCTGTTCCTGCTCGTCATCATCTCGGCGCTGTTCCTGACGGCAGGCTTCTCGGAGACCTTCCATGTCGCGGAGGCCATCGGGGCCTTGATGGTCGGCATGGTACTGGCGGAATCGAGCCATGTAAAGCGGATTGAACATTATATTTTGCCGTTCCGCGATCTGTTCGGCGCGATCTTCTTCTTCAGCTTCGGCTTGACGATTGACCCGACCTCGCTGTTCGGAGCGGTATGGGTAGCTTCTGCTTACGATTATCGGAAATATGCTGCCCGGCTATATCGCGGGACGCGTGGCCGGCATTTCCGGGCGTGCCTCGATGAACATCGGCTTTACGCTTGTGTCCAGGGGCGAATTCTCAATCATTATGGCCAATATCGGGAAAATGGGCGGACTGCTGCCCGTCGTTCAGTCGTTCGCCGTACTGTATGTGCTCATATTGGCTGTCTTGGGCCCGTTACTGACCAAGGAGTCAGAGCGAATATACGGATTGTTCGGCAAGCCGCGGCAGCGGCAGAAGCCCAAGCCGAAGCAGCAGCATAAGGAAATGTAACGCGTGCTCCGCATAGATCAGCTCTGGTTGCGGAAGCGTTTATAGACTCGTAAGAAAAAGGCATGATGAGGAGAAGCTTGCAGCTTCCCTCCCCATGCCTTTTTCCATTAGGGAAGGGAAAAGAAAAGGAAATTGGAAAAGTGGTTGTATTTATATAAACTCGGATGTATAATGATACATAAATTATTGCGCCGGAACGTTTTTCTACTGAATGGCAAAGAAATGGAGAGAGCGAGAAATGGGGAAGGAACAGGCATTGAAGGTAGCGATTGTCGGCTCGACGGGCTATGGCGGCGTGGAACTGATTCGTCTCCTGCTGAATCACCCGCATGTAGACATTGCGTCTGTCATCTCGGCATCGAGCGCCGGGACGCCGATAGCGGCAGGATTTCCTCATCTGCTTGAGATCGTGACCGACACGCTCGACGGGGTCGATCCGGATCTGATTAAGAGCAAGGCCGATGTCGTTTTCACGGCGACGCCTTCGGGCGTCAGCGCCAAGCTCGTGCCGCAGCTGCTGGAGGCGGGCCTCAAGGTGATCGACTTATCCGGGGATTTCCGGTTGAAGGACGGGACGGAATATACGAAATGGTATAAACATGAGGCGCCGCCCGCCGAGATGCTGGAGGAAGCGGTGTACGGCCTGTGCGAATGGAGCGGCCGCGCGGAGCAGGTGAAGGGACGAAGGCTGATCTCCAATCCGGGCTGTTATACGACGGCCGCGCTGCTTGGTCTTGCGCCTGCGGTCCAGGCGGGCTGGATCGATCCAGGGACGATCATTATCGACGCCAAGTCCGGCGTGTCCGGAGCGGGCCGGGGCGTAAGCCTGAATGTTCATTACGCGGAGATGAATGAGAACTTCAGGGCTTACAAGGTCAACAAGCACCAGCATATTCCGGAGATCGAGCAGCTGCTGGGCGAGGCGGCGGGAGCGCCGGTAACCGTGACCTTTACGACCCATCTGACGCCGATGACGCGCGGCATTCTGTGCACGATGTACAGCGCGCTGACCGGGGGTTATACGGAGCAGGACTTCATTCGGCTCTATATGGAGAGCTACGCGGGGCGGCGCTTCGTCCGCATACGTCCGCAAGGAGAGCTTCCGGCGACGAAGGAAGTGTTCGGCTCGAACTATTGCGATATCGGCTTCGCGGTCGATGCGCGGACGAAGCGGGTGACGGTCATTTCCGTCCTCGATAACGTCGTCAAGGGAGCGGCCGGGCAGGCCATCCAGAATTTGAATCTGATGATGGGCTGGGAGGAGAGTTGCGGACTGCAGCTCGCTCCGGTCTACCCCTAATCGCAGGTTACCATTTCAGAAGAAGAAGGTCGATCCCTTATGAAAAATAGAGAAAACTTGCTTATCGCCACAGAGGCGCCCTATAAGGTATTTCCCGGTTCGGTCACGACGCCGCTTGGCTTCCGGGCGGGAGGTCTGCATTGCGGATTGAAAAAAACCGATCGCAATGATCTCGGCGCCATCGTATGCGACGTGGCAGCGACGGCGGCGGCGGTCTACACGACGAACGCCTTCCAGGCGGCCCCGCTGGGCGTAACGCGCGCCAGTCTGGCGGAAGACGGCACGCTGCGCGCCGTGATCGTCAACAGCGGCAACGCCAACGCCTGCACCGGCAAGCAGGGCGAGGCGGACGCGTACCGCATTCGCCGCGGCTTCGCCGAGCAGTTGGGCGTCGCGCCGCATGAGGTGGCGGTCGCTTCGACCGGGGTCATCGGCGAGCCGCTGAAGATGGATTGCGTCGAACGGGGCATGGCGGCTTTGCCTGCCCGGCTCACGGCGGAGGCGGATGGCGCCGGGCAATTCGCGCAGGCGATTCTGACGACGGACCTCGTCAAGAAGGAAGCCTGCGCGGCGGTAACCGTGAACGGCAAGACGGTTACCGTCGCAGGCGCGGCCAAAGGCTCCGGCATGATACATCCGAACATGGCGACGATGCTCGGCTTCGTCACGACCGACGCGGCGGTTGAGCGCTCCGCGCTGGAACGGCTGCTGCGGCAGACGACCGATGTGACGTTCAATATGATTACGGTGGACGGCGACACGAGCACGAACGATATGCTGCTTGCGATGGCCAGCGGCCTGGCGGGCAATGAACCGCTGCACGAAGGCCATCCGGACTGGGCGGCGTTCGCCGCCGCCTTCCGCTATATCTGTTGCCAGCTGGCGCAGGCGATTGCCCGCGACGGCGAAGGGGCGACGAAGCTCATCGAGGTGAACGTTACGGGCGCGGCGACCGAGGACGCGGCCCGGGCGATTGCGAAATCGATTATCGGCTCCAGCCTCGTCAAGTCCGCCGCTTTCGGGGCGGATGCGAACTGGGGGCGGATTATCGCGGCGGTCGGCTGCTCGGATCAGCCGGTGAACGTCGACACCGTCGATATTCATATCGGGCCGATCGAGGTGCTGAAGCAATCGACGCCGGTGCCGTTCGATGAAGAGGCGGCGCTGGACTATTTGAAGGGCGACACGGTGCATATCCAGGTCGACCTGCATATGGGCAGCGGCGAAGCGACGGCATGGGGCTGCGACCTGACCTATGATTATGTCCGCATTAATGCGGCTTACCGGACGTAGATAGCCGGTGAATATTTGAGTGGATTAATCATTTATCCAGCTAAGAAAGTAGACGTTAATAAAGTTAATAAATAGGGGTAATGGGCTGAAAGTGAGATGAGCTTCCCGTTGGAGAGGGGGATGGATCTTGCACACGTTGTCTCAGGAGCAGGGAACCGAGATGAAGCGCTCCGTGCGGACGGAACGGTTCGTTATGAAATGCGGAGGCAGCACCCTGGCGGCGCTGCCCGATACATTCTATCAGCAGCTGGCGCAGCTGCAGGCGAAAGGCATGATGCCGGTCATCGTGCACGGCGGCGGTCCGGCAATCTCGGCGATGCTCGACAAGCTCGGCATCGAGAGCGAGTTCGTAGGCGGACTGCGCAAGACGGACGAGGCGGTGCTGGACGTCGTGGAGATGGTGCTGGCCGGACAGATCAACAAGCAGATTGTCCGGCGCTTGACCGGGACGGGCGCGCGTGCGGTCGGCCTGTCGGGCACGGATGGCGGGCTTATCCAGGCCCGGCCGGTCTCCAACCGGGCGGAAGTCGGCTACGTCGGCGACGTGACCCGGGTGAATGCCGAACTCGTAGAGGCGCTGATCAGCCGGCAGTATATGCCCGTCATCGCGCCGCTCGGACTCGATGGCGGCGGACAGCGCTACAACATTAACGCGGACACGGCGGCCGGCGCGATCGCCGCGCATCTCGGCGTGGAACGGCTCATCGTCATTACCGATGTGCCGGGAATTATGAAGATGAACGACGGCGTCCGCACCGTTCTCCCCGTCGTGACGACAGAGGCGATCGAGGCGATGATCGCGAGCGGGGAGATTTACGGCGGGATGATTCCGAAGGTGCGCGCCGCGATGCAGTGCATGGCGGGCGGCGTGAAGGAAGTCGTCATCGCGGACGGAGCGGAGCCCGGAATATTGCGCCGCCTGATGAGCGGCGAGACGATCGGCACGCGAATCGTGCAGGAAGAGGATAAGTCCAGCGGTATGATGTCAAGTCCCTGATTGATGAGAATTGGAAAATTTCCTTGGCGTGCAGCAGGATCAATCCCAAAAAAGGCATCACCAAACTAGACCCAGTCGAAAATTAAGTAAAATACCATAATTTAACTGGGAATTAGAGAAGAAAATTCATGAGCCAAGGCATTATTGCTCTGTCGGCTTCACCTTCCTTCTGGGCGTATAGAGTTGGTCGTTGCGTAGCAGCACATCGACCAGACGCACAAGTTTTCTTGCCGTTAAGACGAGGGCACGTTTGTGTTGATGCTTAGGGACTTCATTGAATTTCTTCCGGTAGTACTCCCCGAATTCCGGGTCGCGGTTTTTTACCGAGTTGGCAGCTTCAACAAGGTAGTAGCGAAGGAATCGGTTGCCGGAACGAATGCGCTTTGTATCTTCCGCCTCGAAGGAGCCGGATTGGTGCTTGCGCCACGTCAGACCCGCATACTTGGCCAAGGCGGCTTGATCCGTGAAGCGGTCGATGTCGCCGATCTCGGCCAGGATGCCTGCGGCATAGACCCGATCAATGCCCGGAATGGAACGGAGGCACTGGCTGCTGGAAATGCCGTCTAAAATGCGCTCAATCGCCTTGTCGAGCTCTTTAAGCTGACTCTGGATGCTCCGGATCGACTGAATTGAGGTGCCCAGCACCAAATCAATGGAATCCTCGACAACCTTCGAGAGACGGTACGAGGCCCGAGCCGCCTTTTGAATACAGCGGGCGACGTGTTCGGGATCGGGGAAACGATTTCTCCCCTTGTCCTTGAGATAGTCAGCCAAACGGGCGACATCCATATTCGCCATCTCATCCAGACTATACTTTTCCGAGAGCATTTCCATGATGGCATGGCCGAACACGGAACTGTCCACCTCCGCGCGAAAAGCATTGCACTTGTAGAACAGATTTTGCAAAAAGTATTGCTTCTCGCGGGTAAGGTTGTGTACGAGATGGAATCGCATGCGAGTGAGCCGCTGCAAGGCGATGTACTGTTCCTGCATCACGATAGTCGTCGTGAGTCTGCCAAAACGCAGGCGGTCTGCAATGATCCAGGCATCGATGCGATCGGTTTTGTCCAGGTCGGCATAAGCGTCTTTGAATTTGTTAATCAGCTTCGGATTAATGGTGAACACCTTGGCATTCAATTGTTGAAGGGCCTCATCTTCATGCAAGTACATGGCTGGATGCCAGCTGTAGACGGATGTGGCTTCAAGCCCGATATGAACCTCAGAGCAGGCTGTCTTGACCGCAGCAGAAATGATGCGATCCCGCAAGTAAGAGGCGCCGTGCAGATTGTTGGTGGTCTTGAAGGTCTCCAGGGTGTCGCCATCCGATTTCATCAAACAGGCTTCCAGTTCTTCGGAACTGACGTCAATACCGACAAAAAGCTTCAAGAGAATTCCTCCTTTCTATAAGGGATTCAGGGAACGGACTCTCCGGACTGTCTCCGGCGCACTCGCCGATCAATCACCCTCGCATATGAGAACACGCTTCGGTTCATGAGCTGCCCCGACGCTGCTACAGTCGGGCATGAGTTGCCGAAGGGAACAGCCAGCGGGTAAGAAGTGCAAGCGAGTACCGGAGAAACAGACTTAAAAAGTAGATTGGACTACAGGAGGGAGACGAATTTCCCCGAATGGAACCCTAAGTTCCATTGTCCAGAGACATTCCGGAAAGTCCAGTCCCCATATTAATTTTCAATGTGCAAGCTGGAAATTTTGAAGGCATTCTATGTTCCTATAAAGGACTGGAAAAAGACTCAAAACTGCCTTCAGGAAATACTATACGAGGAGGGAGTACAGTGACACAGGCGGATCATATTACACCATCATTATTGCCAACCTATGCGCGCTATCCAATCACACTCGTGAAAGGAAGCGGCAGCCGATTGTGGGATGATCGGGGCAACGCGTATTTGGACTTTATGAGCGGCATCGCTGTCGCGAATCTGGGGCATGTGCCGGAGCGGGTCAAGGCGCGCGTGCAGGAGCAGTTGGATACGCTCTGGCATGTCTCCAACCTGTTCCGCATTCCGCAGCAGGAGCAGGCGGCCGAATGGCTGACGAACCATACCTGCGCGGACGCGGTCTTTTTTTGCAATAGCGGGGCGGAGGCCAATGAGGCTGCGATCAAGCTGGCCCGCCGCTATCACGCCAAAGTGGCAAAGAACGGCCGCTGCGAGATCATTACGTTCCAGCAGTCGTTCCACGGCCGGACGCTGGCGACGCTGACGGCGACGGGGCAGGATAAGGTGAAGGATGGCTTTCACCCGCTGCCGGAAGGCTTCCGCTATGCGCCGTTCAACGATATCGACAGCTTGCGGGCGGCCGTGAACGAGAAGACAGCCGCTATCATGCTGGAGATCGTGCAGGCCGAAGGCGGCGTGCATACGATTAAGGCGGCCTTCGCCCAGGAAGTGGCGAAGCTGTGCGCCGAGCACGGGCTGCTGCTTATCATCGACGAGGTGCAGACCGGCATGGGCCGCACGGGAGCCCTGTTCGCGCATGAGCATTACGGGCTCGAGCCCGACATATTCACCGTGGCGAAGGGACTGGGCAGCGGATTCCCGGTTGGGGCGATGCTCGCCAAGGAGCATCTGCGCGAAGCCTTCGGTCCCGGCAGCCACGGCTCGACCTTCGGCGGCAATCCGCTCGCGATGTCCGCGGTCATCGGCACGATGGAGACGATGATCGAAGAGAAGGTCGCCCAGCGGGCCGGAGAGCGGGGCGCGTATCTGCTGAACTCGCTGAAGGTGAAGCTGAGCGACGTCCCGGTCGTAAAGGATGTCCGCGGCTTGGGGCTCATTATCGGCATCGAATGCAGCGAGCCGGCTGCGGACATCGTGGAAGCCGCCCGCGCCGCCGGATTGCTCGTCATTACGGCCGGTCCGAACGTCGTCCGGCTGCTGCCGAACCTGCTCGTCACGACGGAAGAGATCGATGAGGCGGTCTCGATTTTGCATCAAGTGCTGGAGGCGCGTTCGCGGACGAAGGCGCTCGTATAAATCCAATAAACACACGGAGCCTGCCGGGCGCTTGCGGCCGGCGGCTTGGGTTCACTAAAGAGGCAACAGGAATAGATTCGCGGCGAACCGCCGCAACGAGACGGATCACGGAGGTGGCTTTATGACATTGAGAGAGGCGAAGATTGATTTGCGGGGACGCGATTTCATCGCGCTGGCTGATTATACGAAGGAAGAGCTGGAATATTTAATCGATTTCGCGATCGAACTGAAGCGCAAGCAGAAGGCGGGGGAGGCGTACCGGCCGCTGGCGGGAAAGACGCTTGGCATGATTTTCGAGAAGTCGTCCACCCGGACGCGCGTCTCCTTCGAGGTGGGCATGTACCAGTTGGGCGGCCATGCGCTCTTTTTGAGCAAAAACGATCTGCAGTTAGGACGCGGAGAGACGATCCCGGATACGGCGCAGGTGATGTCGCGCTATTTGGACGGCATTATGATTCGGACGTTCGCCCATCGCACGGTCATTGATCTGGCGCGCAGCGCGACGATTCCGGTCATCAACGGACTGACGGATATGAGCCATCCGTGCCAGGCGCTGGCCGACTACCAGACGATTCTTGAACATAAAGGCCGTCTGGCCGGCTTGAAGGTGACTTATATCGGCGACGGCAACAATATGGCGAACTCGCTTATGATGGGCGCCGCGAAGCTTGGCGTCAACATGGCGGTCGCTTCGCCGGAAGGCTATGCGCCGGATGCGAATGTCATTGCCCAATGCAAGGAGCAGGCCGGACTGACCGGAGCGGAACTGCTTATCACTCAGGATGCCGCCGAAGCGGTGGCGGATGCAGATGTCATTTATACGGATGTGTGGGCCAGCATGGGCTTCGAGGAAGAGCAAAAAGTACGGGAACAAGCGTTCAAAAACTTCCAGGTGAACGAGGAGCTCGTGCGCTATGCGAAGCCGGACTACATCTTCATGCACTGCCTGCCGGCGCATCGCGGCGAAGAGGTAAGCGCGGACGTCATTGACGGCGGCAATTCGGTTATTTTCGACGAGGCGGAGAATCGCCTGCATGCACAGAAGGCTATCTTGGCAGCCTTGATGGGATAATGGGATAGCTGGGACAGCATTGCAGGAACGGGACGAAGAGGAACGGGGGAGACAGAAGTGGAAAAGATCAAAATCGTATTGGCGTATTCGGGCGGCCTCGATACGTCGGTTATCTTAGCCTGGCTAAAAGAAACCTATGACGCCGAAATCATCGCGTTCACCGCGGATGTGGGCCAAAAGGAAGAGCTGGACGGCCTCGAAGCGAAAGCGATCGCGACTGGCGCATCCACAGTATATATCGACGATCTCCAGGAGGAGTTCGCTCGCGATTTCATCTATCCGATGTTCCAGGCGGGCGCCCTGTATGAGGGCCAATACTTGCTCGGCACGAGCATCGCGCGGCCGCTGATTGCGAAGCACATGGTCGAGATCGCCCGCAAGGAAGGGGCCAAGTTCATCGCGCACGGCGCGACGGGCAAAGGCAATGACCAGGTGCGCTTCGAGCTGGCTGTCGCTTCGCTGGCGCCGGACATCGAAGTCATCGCCCCATGGCGCTCCGAAGAGTTCCGGGCCCAATTCCCGGGCCGTGCCGAGATGATCGCCTATGCGGAGAAGCATGGCATTCCGGTGCAGGCAACGGCGGCGAAGCCGTATTCGACCGACCGCAACCTGCTTCATATCAGCTTCGAGAGCGGCATGCTGGAGGATCCGTGGTTCGACGCGTCTGCCGACACCAACAAGGAAATGTACGTGCTGAGCGTGGCCCCGGAAGATGCGCCAGACGAAGCCGAGTACGTCGAATTGACATTCGAGCAGGGGAACTGCGTCGCGATCAACGGGGAACGCCTGACGCCGCTGCAGGTGATGAACAAGCTGAATGAGCTTGGCGGCAAGCACGGCATCGGCCGCGTAGACATGGTCGAGAACCGCTTCGTCGGCATGAAGAGCCGGGGCGTATACGAGACGCCGGGCGGCACGATTCTGTTCACTGCCCACCGGAAAATGGAGTCGCTCACGATGGACCGCGAGGTGATGCATCTGCGTGACTCGCTTATTCCGACATACAGCTCGATCGTGTACAACGGATTCTGGTTCGCGCCGGAACGGATTGCGATTCAAGCGCTCGTAGACGAGAGCCAAAAGCATGTGACAGGCACGGTTCGTCTGAAGCTGTACAAAGGCAATGTCATCGGCGCCGGCGTGCAGAGCCCGTTGAGCCTGTACAATCCGGATATCGCGACGATGGAAGCCGATCCGACTCAGACTTACGATCAGAATGACGCGACCGGCTTCATTCATCTGAACGCGCTCCGGCTGAAGGTCGCATCCGGCGTCCACGGAGCGAGCGTACACGGAGCGAAGCTGGAACCATAGACGGCACGGAACAGGCAGGCGTGACTCGCAGCTGTGGACGGCAGCTGCCGCCGCTTGCCGCAGGCACGGGGGGCCGGTCTGCAACGCAAGCAAGGTGGAGGGGGTATCAGGGTGAGCAAATTATGGGGCGGCCGGTTCAAGAAACAGACGAACGAGTTGGTGGAACAATATACGGCCTCGATCTCATTTGACAAATTGATGGCAGAAGAAGACATTCAGGGCAGTCTCGCGCATGTCACCATGCTGGGCCGCTGCGGAATTTTGCCGCAGGACGATGTCGAGACCATCAAGGACGGATTGAATCAAGTTTTGAACCGGATTCGGAACGGCGAGATGGAATATTCCGTGTCCGATGAAGATATCCATATGAATATCGAAAAAGCGCTGATGGGGATCGTCGGCCCGGTCGGCGGAAAGCTGCATACGGGACGGAGCCGCAACGATCAGGTGGCGACCGATATGCATTTGTACTTGCGCAAGCATGTCGTCTCCTTCGTCGGCTTGCTGGCGGACCTGCAGAATGCGCTTATCAAGCAGGCCAAGGAAAATATCGACACGATCGTGCCGGGCTACACGCACTTGCAGCGGGCGCAGCCGATCCTGTTCGCCCATCATCTGATGGCGTACGTATCCATGTTCGAGCGCGATATCGAGCGGCTTATCGACAGCTACAAGCGGATCAATGTGCTGCCGCTCGGCGCCGGCGCTTTGGCGGGAACGACCTTCGCCATCGATCGGCATCTGGTTGCCGAGCAGCTCGGCTTCGACCGCGTGTACGAGAACAGCCTTGATGCGGTGAGCGACCGCGACTTTATCGTCGAGTTCCTCTCGAACGCGTCGCTCATCATGATGCACCTGTCCCGCCTGTGCGAGGAGATGGTGCTCTGGTCAAGCACCGAGTTCCAGTTCATCGAGCTGGATGACGCATTCTGCACGGGCTCCAGCATTATGCCGCAGAAGAAAAATCCGGATGTGGCCGAGCTGGTGCGGGGCAAGACCGGACGCGTGTACGGGCATCTCGTCGGGATGCTGACCGTACTCAAAGCGCTGCCGCTCGCGTACAACAAAGACATGCAGGAAGACAAGGAAGGCATGTTCGATACGGTCGATACGCTCGATGGAGCGCTGCGTCTGTTCGCGCCGATGATCAGCACGATGAAGGTCAACCGCAACCGGATGGCCGATGCGGTCCGCCAGGACTTTTCCAACGCGACCGACATCGCCGACTTCCTCGTGAACAAAGGCTTGCCGTTCCGGCAGGCGCATGAAGTCATCGGCAAGACCGTGCTCTACTGCATCGAGCGGAACAAGTTCTTGCTCGATCTGACGCTGGAAGAATTCCAGCAATTCTCCCCGCTGTTCGACGAGCGCATCTATACGGTGCTGCAGCCGGAGAACGTGGTCAACGCCCGCAACGTTTCCGGCGGTACCGCGACCGGCCAGGTCCAGGCGGCGATCGCCCGCGCCGAGCAAGCAGCGGCGAAGACGGCGGCTTGGGTGCAGGAAAAGCAGCCGAAGGCGTAACGTTATAAAAATGAGCCTTGCCCGTTAGATCGCTGGCATGCGTTAATAGCGTCCCGTGAGGCGCTGACGCATGCCATGCTTCTTCTTATAGCCAGTCTCCCCAAGACTCAGAAACGAGCAGGAATAGATATTGTAGCTCCTTAGCTTCATCCCCCCTCTAGCTGTGTGCACTCACGCCTTTACAAGCATTCTCCCCAAAGCTCAGAGTGGCATATGCGGCATACCTTACGAACAATCTCCCCAACGTTCAGGAATGAATTCTATTATATGTAGGTTCATTATTTGCACTATCCCCTGAGGTCAGAATGATATATGGTTTGCTCCTTATAAGCAATATCCCCATAATTCAGGATTCAGCTTATACACGCAATTACTTCCTTTTTCTTGCGATGATCCCCGACGTTAACAGGCCAAGTCGGACTCTAGCGTTATATTTACAGTAATGGCGGTTGCATAGCATGGCAATTCTGACTGGATGGGATACTGACCAAAGAGGGGTACCTGGCCGGATGGGATATTGGCAAAAAGAGCCTTCGAAGGGTACCTGACCGGATGGGATACTGGCCAAAAGAGCCTCCGCGACAATACCCCTGCTAACCGAAAAATGGCATCAATTGGCGGCACTTGAATGTAAATGTTAACAAGACCTTCATTTGTCACCATATGTTACTTGTTGTATAATAAGAGGAAGGCGCTTTCATTGGCTGATACAACTTTATACAGGAGGGATGTCCATGCCTATGCCGAAGTACGTTACCGACATCGAGAAGATCACGCAGATACCCGAGACGGAGAGGAAACGGCTGAAGCAGATCACGGAAAAGTTCGTATTTCGTGTAAATGACTATTATTTGAACCTCATTGATTGGAACGACCCCTATGACCCTATTCGGAAGCTAGTGATTCCGAACACGGGTGAACTGCAGGAGTACGGCCGTTGGGATGCCTCGGATGAGGACACCAACTATGTCGTCCCCGGCTGCCAGCACAAGTATGGCACCACCGCCTTGTTAATTGTGTCGGAGGTATGCGGCGCCTATTGCCGATACTGCTTCCGCAAGCGTCTCTTCCGCAACGATGTCAAAGAGGCGATGTCCGATGTCAATCCCGGCTTGGCCTATATCGCCGACCACCCCGAAATCAACAATGTCCTGTTAACCGGCGGGGATAGCCTCATCCTCGCGACACCGAAGCTAAGAATGATTCTGGAACGTCTTCGCGCCATCCCGCATGTGCAAATCATTCGCCTGGGATCCAAAATGCCCGTATTCAATCCGATGCGAATCTATGAAGACGAAGCGCTGCTGGAGACGATCCGTGAGTTCTCGTCGGCTGACAAGCGCATCTATGTGATGGCTCATATTAACCACCCGCGCGAGATCACGGCCGAAGCGAAGCGAGGCTTTGAAGCGCTCCATCAGGCCGGTGCCATTGTCGTCAATCAGACGCCTGTTCTCCGCGGCATCAATGATAATGCCGATGCGCTCGGCGAGCTGCTCGACAAGCTGTCCTGGGCAGGCGTGACGCCTTATTATTTCTTCATCAACCGCCCGGTAGCCGGGAATCGCGAATTCGTGCTTCCGTTGAAGGATGTGTACCGTCTGGTGGAGGAAGCGAAGGCGAAGACATCCGGCTTAGGGAAGCGGGTCCGCCTCTCGATGAGCCACACGTCAGGGAAGATTGAGATTCTGGCGATTGAAAATGGCAAAGCGTATCTCAAATATCATCAATCCCGCGACAACCAATACGGGCGCTTCATGGTGCTGGATTGTCCGGACGACGCGGCCTGGTTCGATGATTTGCCGGGGAACGAGCAGTTCTGGACGCCGCCGGTGAAGAAGACCGAGGACGTCGTGTCCGTCAATGCGCTGCCGGATATGCCGCAGCGCCGAACGAAGAGGGATGCGTAATGCAAAGTTCCGCCCTGTCGCTTGTCCGCTCTGTTTTTCCGTGGACCGATTCCGGCTCCGGTTCCGGTGAACAGCCTGGCCTGTCCATCTGCGGAACGGCCAACATGCGAGGACGACCGACTAAGAGGGTATGGCGGCGAAGGCAAGTTCTCGCCTTGCATCCGGATCCAACTTCATTCTTATGAAGAGGCGCGCTCACCGCATGGCGGTCGGGCGACCCATAAGAGCATCATCTCGAACAGGGAACAGCCTTGGCCCGATATGGCCAAGGCTGTTCGCATGCTTTCCATCGGCCGCAAGGCATCCCAGCGGCGTTCCCCGCGGTAACAGGCTCCGATTATGTATTCGGCTTGAAATCAGGCCCATTGATTCCATCCTCCACAATCGGTTCCTTCTCGGTCTTCGGCTTGGCCGGCACGGTTCCGCTGCCGTTGTTCACGGCGATCAGCGATGGTTGAGGCTGGTAGGTGTCCATGGCGATGCGCTCGCGCTCTACCTCTTTCCCGTTCACCATTTTGATGCGGTACGATTCGACGACATAGCCTTTTTTGCCCTGCTGCAGCACCTGCTGCGTGCCGGCAGTCAGATGGGGGTTTTTGACGTATTTCACTTGCGGATCCAGCACCTTGACGGTTTTCGTCTCCATTTTGTAGGAGAGGTTCTTATCCATCGTGCCGAAAAATTTGATCGTTAAGCGTCCGTTTTCGGTCTCGGTCCGGATAAGGAGGTGCTTGCCGGTAGAGTTTTTGAACTTGAAATTGATATAGCCCTGGGAAAAGGTCGCGTCCAGCCCCAGAGGCAGGTAGGAGACCGGGAGGGAATGATTGCGCCGTTCGACGATTTCCAGTCCCGTCCGGAGCACCGCATTGTAGAGCGTGCTCGAGACTTGGCAGATGCCGCCGCCGATGCCGGGCACCAATTTGCCGTTATAAATGACAGGGGCTTCCTTGAAGCCGTACTTTTTCTCTGTCTCCGCGATCACTTTGTCGTAATCAAAAATATCGCCGGGCTTCAATATCATGTCGTCGATCGTTTTGGCGGCGGATACGACATTATGCGTGCGTCCGTCCTCGGATTTGGCGAAGCCGGTCGAAAACTCGATAATTTTCCGCTCGATGCCTTCCGCCTTCAGGGAGGCGACCGTTACCGTAGGATCGGTCAGCACCAGCGGGGCCTCGATCCGGATGGGGCCTCCTTCGTACCAGACTGGAGGAATGGCTGCTCGTATTAACTGTTCCAGCTGCACTCGATCGACGCGGTAGACTTGCCGCTCCGGCGTATAGACGACCTCGTCATCTTTCGTAATTTCCCGCAAGGCATTGACCGGCTTCCCGAAGCTTGCCGTCTCCCAGCCTGGCGTAAACCGTTTCTTCCACACATCCTGATTCCAATGAAACTGCAGATCCCAATCCGTATTGAAGCTTCTTCTTGCCGTTATCCGTTCCCAGAGAGAACCTTCCTGTAAAGGCTTCAGCGCGGCCAAGAACGGCTTCGCATCATAGGTTACCCCGAGCTCGGACAAGGTCGTCTTGACCGGAGTCACCCCGCTGGAACCGAAGGTGACCTCCACCGGCGTCGCTTCCAATTGCCGCAGCCGCTGATCCAGTTCCTCGCGAAAGGCAGCAAAGGACATCCCGCCCACTTCCCAGAAAGAGAGCCGGACCGCCGGCGGAATGCGGTCTTGCGAAGCATAGCTGTTCGCCAAGCCCCACAGGGCGGTAACGGCGAGCAGCAGCGAAGCAGCGGCGATGAATAGGGCATGTATTTTTTTCAAACCGATTGCCTCCTGCGTGAAGAAAGTAAAAGATCAGTCTTTCTCACTATATGCGCGCGCAGAGGCAAACTTTACTTGGAAAGCGTGGGGGCGATTGCTGCGTGCTCAGCTATGCTTTTTGAGAAATTCAAATGTTCTCCCTAATGTTTTTTCGGCATGGGCAGAAGCAAAGTCAAATTGATACTCGTGGCCCAACTCGGGATTGGTGCCATCAAACAGTACCGTGTCTGCTTCGACACCGTTCCGAGTGAGAACGGCGATGAGATCCGCGGAATGCGGCGCCAGCGGATCGGCATCTCCCACGGTCAGAAAGACAGGCGGGTAATCCGGCGTGACATGGTTCACCGTGGACATCTCATCCAGCCGGGAGAACGTGGCAAGCTGTTTGACTCCCGTATAGGACCAAAATACCGACTTCACTCCAAGCCGCAGGATAAAAGAGGATTGGGGGTGAGACATCCTTTCCATATTATAAAGACCACAGTACAAGAGGGCCCCTTTAAGTTGTTTTTTATCGATAGAAGGCTCAATTCCCATCGTCTTCGCCAGGTTTTCATTCGTGATGACAGCCGCGGTCTGACTGGCGATCTGAGCTCCCGCCGAATCACCGCCAATGAATAGCCGGTTCATATCGCCGCCGTATTCCGCTATATGGGACTGCAAGTATTTCAGCGCTTGGTTGGCTTGAATGACAGGACCGGGATATTTGTGCCCCGGAGCAAGGGCGTAGTTGATATTGGCTACGACATACCCCTCAGTGGCGAGCGCCATGCCATATTCTTGCGTTTGTTCTTTATTGCCGGATACGAACCCCCCTCCGTGTATCCACACAATGACGGGGAGCTCCTTGCCGGCATGTCTCGGATAGTAGATATCGAGGAGGCTGTTCTCCATTCCGTGCTCATCGTAAACAACGTCTTTTACGACATGGACTTGCTTTTTGATTGTCTCGATATTGGCGGGCGACCCAAAAGGCTTCCATTCGAAGAGCCGCTTAATGATCAGGACGTTAAGAGAAGGCGTGAACTGACCGATGATAGATATGAGCAATCCAGGAATAACAAAGATAGGAAGAATTGCAATAAGAACGATCCATCGTACTATTAAACGCCCCGTTTTCTTTGTTTTCATTCGAATCAACCCATCCTTTCTCGTTGTTGCTGCTTGCTGTGGTAGTTGATCCCGCTAATGCAAGTATGGAGATTGTAACATAACGACATGGCCGGGAAAATGGCCTTTCTCCTTGCCGGGTTGACCAGTGGTTCAAATCGACATTTTCCGTTTGATGTAGATTGTCGAACCTCGTACAGACCGGAAAAAGATGTTGAAATTCGCTTGTTCTTAGAGGAATTGGCGTGCGGGTGTCGAATATGTAGAGGCTAATCTTTTATAACGTAGGGTGTGATCATTTGATAGAAATGCAGGATGTGTGGAAGACGTACCCGGACGGATCGCATGCGTTGCGCGGAGTCTCTGTCCGGATTGACAAGGATGAGTTCGTCTATGTGGTTGGTCCATCCGGAGCGGGGAAATCAACCTTTATGAAGCTGATATACAGAGAGGAAATCCCGACGAAAGGGCAGATTGTCGTCAGCGGATTCAATATCGGGAAGCTGAAGCAGCGCAAGATTCCGTTCGTGCGGCGCAATATTGGCGTCGTGTTCCAGGATTTCCGCCTGCTGCCCAAGCTGACTGCTTATGAAAATGTCGCCTTCGCGATGGAGGTCATCGAAGCGCCGCCGAAGGTGATCAAACGACGTGTGCCGGAGGTGCTCGAGCTGGTTGGGTTGAAGCATAAGGCGTCGAGTCTGCCTGCCCAATTGTCCGGCGGGGAGCAGCAGCGGATCGCGATCGCCCGCGCGATCGTGAACAATCCGTCGGTTATCGTCGCGGACGAGCCGACGGGCAACCTTGACCCCGAGAATTCCTGGGGCATCATGAAGCTGCTGGAGGAAATTAATTACCGCGGAACGACGATTGTCATGGCGACGCACAACAAGGACATCGTTAACGCCATGCGTCAGCGGGTTATCGCGATTGAGCACGGTCATATCGTGCGGGATGAGGTTCGGGGGGAATACGGATATGACTTTTAATACGTTGGCCCGCCATCTGAGAGAAGGCAGCAAGAGCTTGTTCCGCAACGGATGGATGTCCTTCGCCTCCGTAAGTTCGATCGTGATCTCTCTGTTCATTCTCGGTGTATTCATGGTATTGTCCATTAACGTCAATGCCATTACGAACAATATCGACAATCAAGTCCAGATTCGGGTCTTCCTTCAATTGGATGTGACCCCGGAGCAGACGAAGCTGCTGGAGACCGATATCGGCAATATGTCCGAGGTCAGCAAGGTCGTCTTCATCTCGAAGCAGGAAGGAATGAAGCTGCTGGAGCAGCAAATGGGCGAGGACGGCAAGGAACTGCTTGCCGGTTATAGCGACGAGACCAATCCGCTGCCGGATTCGTTCACGGTCGATGTGTACGAGCCGGATGATGTGCCGCTGGTGGCCAACAAAATCTCGATGCTGAACGAGACGAACAGCGCCAAGCCGATCTGGAAGGTGCAGTACGGCAAGGGCACCGTCGAGACCTTGTTCAAAGTCACCTCGACCATCCGCAACTTCGGGCTGATCATCGTGGCCGGGCTGGCCGTGACGGCCATGTTCCTCATTTCCAACACGATTAAGGTGACGATTATGGCGCGCCAGCGCGAGATCGGCATTATGAAGCTGGTCGGCGCGACGAACTCCTTTATACGCGGGCCGTTCTTCGTGGAAGGGGCTCTGATCGGCATCATTGGGTCGGTGGTGACCATCGCGCTGCTGTTCTACGGATATCAGCAGTTGAGCACGCATTTTGAATTCGGTCTGATGATTATTAAGCTGGTTCCCCTAGCGGATATTTGGCTGCTTGTGGGCGGGACGCTGCTCGGCCTCGGCATCGTCATCGGCGTATGGGGAAGCACGATTTCGATACGGAAGTTCTTAAAGGTATAATCACTTTTTTCAAAAAATAGAACACTCGACGCAGATGAACCAGATGACAGGTAAGGAGGAACCGTGTTGACTAAGCAAGGATGGAAGAAGAAATGGATTGCCCTGATAGCAGGGGGCGCTCTTCTATTGACACTCGTGCCGCCGACGGTTGGGGAAGCGTCGGAGCTGGATAAAGTGAACAAGCAGCTTCAAGATCTCCAGCGGCAGATGCAGGAAGCGGAGAAGAAGCAGCAGGAGGCCGATGCGCAGAAAGCGGAGGCCGAGAAGCTGATCAAGAAGACGACCAAGGATCTGAATTACGTCGTCGGCGAGATCGAGAAGAAGACGAAGGAAATGCTCGACGTCACGCTCGAAATCGACAAGACGGAAGCGAATCTGGAGGAGGCGGCCCAGGAGCTGGAGGACATCAAGCACCGCATCGCCGAACGGGAGAAGCTGCTCGATTCGCGCGTGCAGTTAATGTACACGAACGGCGCCGTCTCTTATATCGATGTGTTGTTCAGCGCCACAAGCTTCTCCGACTTCGTTGATCGGCTCGACTCGATGCAGACGATCGCTTCGCGGGACAAGGAAATTTTGACCGAGCATAAGCGGGACAAGGAGCTGGCCGTCGTCAAGAAGAAGGAAATCGAGACGGAACTGAAGCGGGTCAAGCTGCTGTACGCGAAGCTGGATGAAGCGAAGAAGAACTTGCAGCTGAAGGAAAAAGAGAAAAAGGTCATGATCGCCAGCTATGAGAAGCAGGCGGAAGACAACCATGGCGTGAGCGAAGAGCAGGAGCGTCTTCTGATGGAATTCGCCAAGCAGCGGGCGGACCTGATCCGCAAGAAAAATGAGCTGAATGCGCAGCGCCAGCAGCAGAAGACGGGCCAAACCTCGCGGAAAGTATATACGTACTCCGGCGGCAAGCTCGGTGTGCCGCTGCAAGATGATTACTATATTTCTTCGCCGTTCGGTTACCGCACGGATCCGATTACCGGCGCCCGGAGCGCGTTCCACAGCGGCATCGACATGGCGACCCCGGGAGGGACGCCGATCTATGCGGCCGAGGACGGAGCGGTTATCGTAGCCGAATGGTATGGGGGCTACGGCAATTGTGTTATAATTGATCACGGCAACGGGCTCTGGACGCTGTATGGCCATATTCGCCCGGGCGGCATCAAGGTGCAGAAGGGCGATACCGTCAAGCGTGGCGATAAGATCGCGGAAGTCGGCCAGACCGGCCGCGCGACGGGCAACCACCTTCATTTCGAAGTGCGGCTGAACGGCGAACAGGTGGATCCGAAAGAATATCTCAAATAAAATGCACTGCAATGGCATATACTAGTAAAGACCTGAGCATGCGCATATGGACAAGACAAAGGCGGTGATTCAATGTCGTTCAAAGGACGGACGGTCGCCTTGCTTGTAGGGGCGGCAGTGCTGGCGAGCAGCGTGGTGACGCTGGCTGCGGTGGATTTGCCCAGTCTGGCCAGCGGAGGACAAGCAGCGGCCACAGGCAAAGGCCTGTCCCCGCAGGAGATGCAGAAGATTAATTCCGCACTCGGCATTATTGAAAATAAGTATGTAACCCCGGTAGAACGCGAGAAGATTGTGAACGGGGCTGTACATGGAATGATCTCGGCATTGCAGGATCCTTACTCCTCATATATGGAGGCGGAGGAAGCCGAACAATTCAATCACAGCATCGAAGGCGCCTTTACGGGCATCGGCGCGGAAGTGACGATGGAGAACGGCGAGGTCACGGTCGTATCCCCGATCAAGGGCTCGCCTGCCGAGAAGGCGGGCGTGAAGCCGAAGGACGTGCTTCTCTCTGTCAACGGGGAGAGTTTGGCAGGCAAGACGTTGAATGAAGCCGTGGAAAAGATTCGCGGCCCGAAAGGCACCAAGGCGAAAATCATGATCAAGCGCGCAGGGCAATCCCAGCCGATTGAGCTGACGGTCGTCCGCGATGAGGTGGATTTCGAGACGGTCTATCCGAAGATGCTGGATGACAAGATCGGATATATCGAGGTGCGCCAGTTCTCGATGAACACGTTCGACCGCTTCAAGGAAGAACTCGAGAAGCTGGAGAAGCAGGGCATGAAGGGACTTGTCATCGACGTGCGAAGCAACCCGGGCGGGGTGCTCGATATCGTGCAGAAGATGACGGAGCTGTTCGTTCCGAAGGGCAAGACGATCGTGCAGGTGGAGAACCGCAATAAGGAGCGCGACAAGTATAACTCCCAAGGAACCTCAACAGCCCTGAAGCCGTATCCGATCGCGGTGCTGACCAACAAGGGCAGCGCGAGCGCATCCGAGATTATGGCGAGCGCGTTGAAGGAATCGGCCGGAGCGAAGCTGGTCGGCGAGCATACCTTCGGCAAAGGAACGGTCCAGACGAGTTATGATTCCGGTGACGGCGGTCTGATCAAGATTACGATCGCGAAATGGCTCACCCCGGAAGGCAATTGGATTCATGAAAAAGGCATCGAGCCGGACGTTGTCGTTCATCAGCCGGAATATTACAGCGTCGCGCCGCTTCCGCGGGACAAAACGCTGAAGTTCGATATGAACGATGCGGACGTCAAAAATATGCAGCTTATTCTGGATGGCCTCGGTTATAAGCCGGGACGTACGGACGGCTATTTCTCCAAGGAGACCGAAGCCGCGCTGAAGTCGTTCCAGCGCGCCGCCGGATTGAACGCGACCGGCCAGGTGGACGCGAAGACGGCGGAGAAGCTGGAAGCCGACATTTTGAAGGCGATGCGCGATCCGAAGAATGATGCGCAATTGAAAAAAGCGGTAGAAACGGTAAAGCAGGAAATTCGCTAAGCGCCGTCGAATAAAGAAAGGAAGGTCGCAAGCTCGAACTTGCCGGCCTTCCTTTTTTCAGCTACCTATTCGAAAGGGGCGAATGAAGTGGACCTCCTTACGGAAATTGGCGTTCATTTGGCGGAAGCGCTGCTTCAGTGGCTGCTGTCGCCATTTTATTGGATATCCATTCTATTGATTGCACTCATCTATCGCAGGCAGATGCTGCTCGAGCGAAGGCTGTTCGCGGTGAAGATGCACAGCTGGATCGAGCATACGTGGCATGCCTGGCTGGGCGGGCTGCTGGCGGGGCTCGCGGTCTCGGCCGCGGCGATCGGCCTGGGCATCTCCTTGACGGCGGAAGCGATCATCGCCCTCTGGGCGGTCGCGCTGCTGCTCTTGTTATTCCGCGTCCGCTTCTTATGTCTCGCATACTCCGGGGGCGTGCTCGCCCTGGCGCAGTTCGCGCTGAACGCGTTCGCGCCGGCCTGGGCGCCGGAAGGCTTCCTCGCGCCGTTCGTGGCCGCCATCCGGGAGATGGATGCGGCTGGGCTCCTCATCCTGGTGGCGCTGCTGCACGCGGCGGAAGCCTGGCTTATCCGCAAGCAGGCCGCACGCATGGCCGGCCCGTTGTTCATGGAGAGCAAGCGGGGCCGGATTGTCGGCGCCTATCAGATGCAGAGCCTGTGGCCGCTTCCGCTGCTGCTGCTCTTTCCGACCGTGACGACGGGAACGCCGCTCCCATGGACGCCGCTCCTCGGCACGGGGTGGGAGCAAGGCTGGACGCTAATCGCGTTCCCGGTCGTCATCGGCTTCTCCGAGCTGACGTTCACCCGTCTGCCGCAGGAGAAGGCCGCGGTAAGCGCCTCGCGCCTGTTCGCCTATGCGGCGATTCTGCTTGCGCTCGGGCTGGCGGCTTCCTGGTGGCCGCCGCTGGTCCCGCTGGCGGCGATCGCGGCGCTTGGGCTGCATGAAGCGCTCATCTGGTTCAGCCGCCGCGAGGAGAACGAGCGCAGCCCGGTCTTCACGCATGATCCGCTCGGGCTGCGTGTGCTGGCGGTGCTGCCGGGCAGTCCGGCGGAAGCGCTGGGCATTCGGATTGGCGAGGTCATCGCCAAGGCGAACGGCGTCCCGGTGCGCACGAAGGATCAGCTGCATCAGGCGCTGCGCGCCAATGCGGCGTTCTGCAAGCTGGAGGTGTATAACCGGGACGGCGAGGTGCGCTTCCTGCAGCGCGCGCTCTATGCCGGCGAGCATCACCAGCTTGGCGTGCTGCTCGCGCCGGACGATCGCGTCGCCTTCGTCGCCGTGACGCGGCAGCCGTCGCTGTTCGCCCTGCTGACGGCCCCTTGGACGAAGCTGAAGACGATGCTGGGCCGTCCGGAACCGACGGCGTCGGAAGCGAAGCTGCCGGGCTCGGGCGCGGCGGAAGCCCCGGAGACGAAGCCGGCCGATACGTCCGCGACATAAGCGCGGATGCCCGTATATCTTGGTTTCGGAGGAAAAAGGGGGTGTCCCAAAAGTAGTATTTCACTACAGTGAGACAGCCCCCCTGATTCTCAAAGCTCGACTCGCCGAAAACTGCAAAACTGCAGCTTTCCTTTATGACGTGTACTCCGTTACAGGGAATCCTGCAAAACGGCATCAATTTCTGACTATCCAATCGATAAAAGACAAAAATCGATGAACATCATGTAAATTTTGCAGGAATTTCATCAAATCGCGGCTGAAAGAGCAGAAATTGATGCATCCACGCAGCATTTCACTGCTTCATCCATCTTCCACCAGTTTGCGCGCCGCCGTTTTTCCCGCATCCACATTCTCTTTTAACTCGTCATCTCCATCATTTTGCAGTGCCTGTGAGACACCCCCTTTTCATTGCAGACGGCCTCCCGTTCGTGAGGAATGACACGGGGGCAATGAATTCATTTATTCAGGTACCCCAACATATTTTCGCTCATTAAGGATGACTATATTGGTATGCTTATTAATGTCATCCATATTGTAGACAATGCCGTCCGATGGCAATTCATTTCCTGGTTCCGCAAGTTGAAAGTTTCCGTGCTTTGCAGCAATGACCTTGACGTTTCGGAACGTCTTTGCATCTTCAAGTTCTTCCGAAGTCGCATTTCTAACATAGGAGCCGGGTATATGAGTAGATTTTGGCATTGAAGTGGAGCTCTTAAACTGCTTTTTTTGCGTAAGCATTTCCTGAGATAGAATAGGAATTAGTGTTTAATGCCATTAGGTAGTATTCTCCTGCGGGGACATGAGGAATATCAGCGGACTTATATCCGTAAATCTCCCAGTAATATATACCTCTTCTTGCTCATCAGGATATAAAGGATTGTTGGGCTTCGCAATGAAGAAAAATTGTCAGCCCACTGAGCAGTAACAGTTCAGTTCTCTTTGGGCAGGACAAGTTGTTAGAAGAGATTGCTACTTCATTTTTTCTAGTTCACGAAACTTTACAAATGCGGTCTCCCATCATTAGGGTAGGAAAGGGTGTGGATCTGCTATACATCCAGGTAGAGAATCTAATTAACGAAAAACCTTGTTTGTGGATATCTTGTGGGTATACGGGATAAATATGGCGGTTGATGGCCTTTTTCTGTGGATAACTTGTTGGTAAATTAAAAAAGGAGGGGATAACTCCCCTCCAGGATGTGTATAAACCGTGGGTAGTGGGGATAGTCTACTGCACCATGCTGCGGAGGACGATAATCTCCACCCGCCGGTTTTGTTGGCGGTGCGCTTCCGTATCATTATCCACAACCGGCCGCGTCTCGCCATAGCCTGCGATCTGGAACTGATCGGGATCCAGCTTCTTGTCGTCGACGAAGAAGCGGAGGACGGACAGGGCCCGGGCTGCGGACAGCTCCCAATTGTCCTTATAGCGTCCGCCGGAAGCGAACGGCAGATTGTCCGTATGCCCTTCGATGCTGACCATCGTGTCGAGCTGCGGCAGCAAGGTAGCCAGCTTGTCCAAGGTCGGCAAGGCTTTGTCCTTCAGCTCGGCCCGGCTCAAATCGAACAGCAGCCGGTCGCTGAGCCGAATCGAAATTCCCTTAGGGATATCCGTCACTTCAATTTGGCCGCCCAAATCATTCTCGTTGATGTACTGTTGAATGACCCCCATGAAGTTCTTGAGCTGTTCTTCCTGCTTGCGGAACGCCAAGTCCTTGTCGGTCAATACGCCGATAGCGACCGGCTTCTCTTCCTTGACTTCTCCGGACCCTCCGTCCTCGGCGGTCTTCAGCGCCCCTGTCTTGCCGGGCTTCGTATAGGCTCCGTCCAGGATGCCTGCGCCTTGGTCCATCGGAGTGTTGCCGCTCTTGAACGATTGCTGGAGCGTCTCGGACAGCGACTGGTACTTGACGGCGTCTACCTGGCTCATGGCGTACATAATCACGAAGAAAATGAGCAGCAGCGTAATCAAATCGGCATAGGTGATAAGCCAACGTTCATGATTGGCGGCTTCCTGGGCCCGTTGTCTACTTCTGCGTCTCATGGATCATCCCCCGCTTCATCAACGGATCCGCCTTGAGCGACTCGAACGCATCCTCGGCAAGCAGGAAGGAGCTCAGCTTTTTGCGCACGATCTGCGGGTTCTCTCCCGCCTGAACGGCGAGAATGCCGTACTCCATCATCTCCATGATGCGGATTTCGTCCGCGCTCCGCTCTTTAATCTTGCTCGCGATAGGCAGATAGATGACGTTGGCGGTCGCTACGCCGTACAGGGTCGCCGTGAAGGCGACGGCAATGGAAGGTCCGAGCATGGAAGGATCGGACAGGCTGCCCAGGACGTGAATCAGACCCATGACCGTACCGAGAATCCCCATCGTCGGAGCGTAGCCTCCGGCGGCTTCGAATATTTTGGCATAGCCTTCGTGCTTCTCGGCGATCGCGTCCATCTCGAGCTCGAGCATCTGCTTCACCAGCTCCGGTTCCGTGCCGTCGATGACCATCATCATGCCGCTGCGCAAATATTCATTCTCGTGCCGCTGCACCGTGTCTTCCAGAGACAGCATTCCTTCGCGGCGGGCCACCGTGCTCAGCGCGACGATATCGTCGATGAGCTTTTCCGGCTGCGGCGCGCGGTGCGCGAAGGCCATCTTCAGCGCCTGGGGAATGCTGCGGAGCCGCTTGCCCGGGAAGCTGACGACGACAGCGGCGAAGGTGCCGCCGATGACGATAATCGCCGCCGTTTTTTCCCATAAGCCGCCAATATTTCCGCCTTCCCACAAGAAACCGCCGATGAGCGCGGCTAATCCTGCGATAATCCCGATGACTGTCGTTTTATCCATTCTGTAATCCTCTCCCATTTAACATTTCCCATTTGCATCCATACCGTGAAAAGAGTATAATCGAAAGGGAACAAACATTCTTATTTGTGGCTGTATATGACAGCCGATTGACGACGTATCTGAGTTGTGTACTCTTTCACGTATAGAAGTTTGCGGGGGCGAGAAGGCCGATCATGGGGCGGAACCCCGCTTCTTTCCACATGCTTGTCTGATCCTATTATCGGGTCATTCTTGGGTAAAGTTTAGGGAGCGGCAATTTACGCGGATTTTGGCCTGTTATTTGGTTCAGGAGACCTATATAAGGACTGCAATTGGGCCTCAGCGGGAATGAGGGCCGGTCTGAAAGGCTTATCCCGACGCCCAATCGGCAAGCAGCGGAACAGCCGGTCCATGTCAGCAAGCCGGTCTCGTCTTGCTCATGGATTGGGCATATTGATTATTATTTGGAAGAAAGTGCGGTGAAGCTATGGCGGAATGGGAAGTGTTGACGAAGCCGTTTGAGCTGGTATCGGAATTTGCGCCACAGGGAGATCAGCCGGGAGCGATCGACAAGCTAGTCGAAGGCGTGCATGAAGGCAAACGCCATCAGACGCTGCTTGGAGCGACGGGCACAGGGAAGACGTTCACGATTGCCCAGACGATAGCCAGAGTGAACAAGCCGACGCTGGTCATTGCCCACAACAAGACGTTGGCGGCCCAGTTATGCAGCGAGTTCCAGGAATTTTTCCCGAACAACGCCGTATCCTACTTCGTCAGCTATTACGATTACTATCAGCCGGAAGCGTACATTCCGTCTTCCGATACGTATATTGAGAAGGATTCGAGCATCAACGAAGAGATCGACAAGCTGCGCCACTCGGCGACGAGCTCGCTGTTCGAGCGGCGGGACGTCATTATCGTCGCCAGCGTGTCGTGCATCTACGGCTTGGGATCTCCGATGGAGTACGGGAGTCTGGTCTTGTCGCTGCGGACGGGGATGGAGAAGCCGCGCAATGCGATTCTGGCGAAGCTGGTCGATATTCAGTATCAGCGCAATGATCTGAACTTCATCCGCGGCACGTTCCGGGTGCGCGGGGATGTCATTGAGATTTTCCCGGCCTCGAAGAGCGAGCATGCCGTCCGCGTCGAGCTGTTCGGGGACGAGATTGAGCGCATCACCGAGATTGACGTGCTCACGGGCGAGATAATCGGCGAGCGCGATCATATCGCCATTTTCCCGGCGTCCCACTTCGTTACGGCGGAGGAGACGATGAAGATCGCATTGAAAAATATCGAGCGCGAACTGGAGGAGCGGCTGGAGGAGCTGCGGAGCCAGGGCAAGCTGCTGGAAGCGCAGCGGCTGGAGCAGCGCACCCGGTACGATATCGAGATGATGCAGGAGATGGGCTTCTGCTCCGGCATCGAGAACTACTCCGGACCCCTAACGTTCCGCGAGCCCGGGTCGACGCCGTATACGCTGCTCGACTATTTCCCGGATGATTTCCTCGTCGTCGTCGATGAGTCGCACGTGACGCTGCCGCAGATTCGCGGCATGTACAACGGGGACCGGGCGCGGAAGGAAGTGCTCGTGGAGCACGGATTCCGGCTGCCTTCGGCGCTGGACAACCGGCCGCTGCGCTTCGAGGAATTCGAGTCGAAGGTGCCGCAGGCCATCTATGTCTCGGCGACGCCGGGACCTTATGAGCTGGAGCATTGCCCGACGATGATCGAGCAGATTATCCGGCCGACCGGATTGCTTGATCCGGTTGTCGAGGTTCGGCCGACGAAGGGGCAGATTGACGATCTGCTTGAAGAGATCCGCCTGCGCCTGAAGAAGGACGAACGGGTGCTGGTCACAACCTTGACGAAGAAGATGGCCGAGGATCTGACCGATTATTTGAAGGAAATCGGAATCAAAGTCCGCTATCTTCACTCGGACGTCAAGACGCTGGAGCGGATGATGCTGCTTCGCGATCTGCGTCTTGGGGTATATGATGTGCTGATCGGGATTAACCTGCTAAGAGAAGGGCTCGATCTGCCGGAGGTGTCGCTGGTCGCTATACTGGATGCGGATAAGGAAGGCTTCCTGCGCGCCGAGCGTTCGCTCATTCAGACGATCGGGCGGGCGGCCCGGAATGCCGACGGCCACGTCATTATGTACGCGGACAAGATAACCGAATCGATGGATAAGGCGATCAAGGAGACGGAGCGCCGCCGCGCCATTCAGATGGCGTACAACGAGAAGCACGGCATTACGCCGCAGACCATTCGCAAAAAAATCCGCGAAGTCATCGAGGCGACGAAGACGGCGGAATCGAAGGCGGGCTACGATGTCGGCGCATCGGTGGAGAAGCTGTCGAAGAAGGATCGCCAGTCGGTCATTCAGCGGCTGGAGAAGGAAATGAAGGATGCGGCCAAGAACCTGCAGTTCGAGCGTGCGGCCGAGCTGCGCGACGCCTTGATGGAATTGCGGGCGATGGATTAGTAATTAAAGGCTTGAAGTGGTTCGAGTGGACCCGAAGCGGGAGGTTAAAACATTGGCGAGTGAACATATCGTGATCAAAGGGGCGAGGGCCCACAACCTGAAAAATATTGACGTAACGATTCCGCGCGACAAGTTCGTCGTGCTCACCGGATTGAGCGGCTCGGGCAAATCCTCGCTGGCGTTCGATACGATTTATGCCGAAGGCCAGCGCCGCTATGTGGAGTCGCTCTCCGCCTATGCGCGCCAGTTCCTCGGGCAGATGGAGAAGCCGGACGTAGATTCGATTGACGGCCTGTCGCCCGCCATCTCCATCGACCAGAAGACGACGAGCCGCAACCCGCGTTCCACCGTCGGAACGGTAACGGAGATTTACGACTATTTGCGGCTGCTGTACGCGCGGATTGGGCGGCCCCATTGTCCGGTGCACGGCATCGAGATTACGTCGCAGACGGTCGAACAGATGGTGGACCGCATTATGGCATATCCGGATCGGACCCGGCTGCAGATTCTGGCTCCGGTCATCTCCGGGCGCAAGGGCGAGCATAAAGGCGTCTTTGCCGACATCCAGAAGCAGGGCTTCGTGCGGGTACGGGTGCGGGTCGACGGCGAGATCCGCGACGTGTCGGAGACGATCGAGCTGGAGAAGAACCGGAAGCATAATATTGAAGTGGTCGTCGACCGCATTGTCGTGAAGGACGATGTGCAGGCGCGTCTGGCCGATTCGATCGAGACGGCGCTCCATATGTCGGGCGGGCGGATTATCGTCGATATCATCGGCGAAGAAGAGCTGGTCTTCAGCTCGAATCTGGCGTGTCCGGAGTGCGGCTTCAGCATTGACGAGCTGTCGCCGCGGATGTTCTCCTTCAACAGTCCGTTCGGCGCCTGCCCGGATTGCGACGGTCTCGGCGTCAAAATGATCGTCGATCCGGAGCTGCTCGTTCCGGACTCGTCCAAGACGATCGAGGATGGGGCGTTCGAGGCGTGGGCAGGCAGCACGTCGAACTATTACCCGCAGTTCCTGCAAGCGGTATGCGAGCATTACGGCATACCGACGGATGTGCCCGTGTCGCAGCTTGAGCCGGAGCAGATGACGAAGCTGCTGCATGGCACGGGGGGAGAGAAGGTGCGCTTCCGCTATGAGAACGACTTCGGTCACAAGAAGGAGGCGCAGGTGGCGTTCGAAGGGATTATTCATAACCTGGAACGGCGCTACCGCGAGACGGCATCGGAAGGCATCCGCGAGCATATTGAAGGCTTCATGAGCGCCAAGCCATGCGGCACCTGCAAAGGGCATCGCTTGCGCAAGGAAAGTCTCGCCGTTACCATCAATGATCAAAATATGGCGTATGTCACGGCGCTCTCTATCGGGGAGGCGCAGCGTTTCTTCTCGAGTCTCGAGCTGACGGAGAAGGAGCAGATGATCGCCCATCTCATCCTGAAGGAGATCAACGCCCGGCTTGGCTTCCTGGTGAACGTCGGACTGGATTACTTGACGCTGAGCCGCGCGGCGGGAACGCTGTCCGGCGGCGAAGCGCAGCGCATCCGGCTCGCGACCCAGATTGGCTCCAGCCTCATGGGCGTGCTGTATATTTTAGACGAGCCGAGCATCGGGCTGCATCAACGCGACAACGATCGCTTGATTCAGACGCTGGAGCATATGCGGGATCTCGGCAACACGCTTATCGTCGTCGAGCATGACGAAGACACGATGCTAGCGGCGGACCATATCATCGATATCGGTCCGGGCGCGGGAATTCACGGCGGGCAGGTTATCGCCGAAGGGACGCCAGAAGAGATTATGAAGGACAAGCATTCGCTTACGGGTCAATATTTGAGCGGGCGCAAGTTCATCCCCGTTCCGGCGAAGCGCCGCGCCCCGGACGGACGCTGGCTCGAAATCATCGGCGCCAAGGAGAACAATCTGCGCAGCGTGAACGTGAAGTTCCCGCTCGGCGTATTCACGGCGGTGACCGGCGTATCCGGCTCCGGCAAGTCGACGCTGGTGAACGAGATTCTTTATAAGACATTGGCGAGAGATTTGAACCGGGCGAAGGTGCGTCCGGGACAGTACAAGGAGATTCGCGGCCTTGAGCATATCGACAAGGTCGTCGATATCGACCAGTCGCCGATCGGACGGACGCCGCGCTCTAATCCGGCGACGTATACCGGCGTGTTCGACGATATCCGCGATCTGTTCTCGACGACGAATGAAGCGAAGATTCGCGGCTACAAGAAGGGCCGCTTCAGCTTCAACGTCAAGGGCGGCCGTTGCGAGGCCTGCCGGGGCGACGGGATTATCAAGATTGAGATGCACTTCCTGCCGGATGTATACGTTCCTTGCGAAGTGTGCAAGGGCAAACGTTATAATCGGGAGACGCTGGAAGTGAAATATAAAGGCAAGAGCATCGCCGATGTGCTGGAGATGACGATCGAGGATGCGGCGGAGTTCTTCCAGAACGTGCCGCGCATTCACCGCAAAATCCAGACGCTGCTCGATGTCGGGCTCGGCTACATGAAGCTCGGCCAGCCGGCGACAACCCTGTCTGGGGGCGAAGCCCAGCGGGTGAAGCTTGCCGCAGAGCTGCATCGCCGCAGCACGGGCAAGACATTTTACATTCTCGACGAGCCGACGACCGGTCTGCATGTCGCGGATATCGACCGCCTGTTGCAGGTGCTGCATCGCCTCGTTGATTCCGGCGAGACGGTGCTCGTCATTGAGCATAACCTCGACGTGATCAAGACGGCCGACTACCTGGTCGACCTCGGCCCGGAAGGCGGCAGCGGCGGCGGCACGATCGTGGCCACTGGCACGCCGGAACAGGTCGTGAAGGTGGCAGGCTCCTACACGGGCCGCTACTTGAAGCCGATTCTGGAACGGGATCGGGAACGGACCGCGCAGCTGGAGACGGCCTGCAGCGTAGCCCAGGAAGTATAAACGCCAAGGACCGCTCCGGCATACCGCGGCCAACTTGCCAAATATATAGAAGAAGGGGCTGTCCCATAAGTAGTTTTTAGCTACACTGAGACAACCCCACTTGCTTCTTACAAATCGACTTGCCAAAAAAACTGCGAAATTACAGTTTTCCCTTGTGAAGTTTCCTCCGTTAAAGGAATTCCTGCAAAACCCAGAGTGTTGAGAAAGTCTATGTTAATTACCCATTCACCGCGTTAATTTGGTATAATGTTCTTATCATAATCCATGGAAAGCGCGGTGTTTGTATGCTTTACACGAATGATCCCAACCCACAACTGGACTATGAACTGGTTTGTCTTGAGCATATGGTTGCCCCTGATCACTTGCTTCGTCATATCGATAAACATATTGATTTTACCTTTATTTTGGACCTTGTGCGTCCTTACTACAGCGAGTCGAACGGCCGACCATCTGTGGATCCCATTGTGTTCTTTAAAATGCTGCTGATCGGCTACTTGTATAACATTCGCTCAGAGCGAGAACTGGAGCGAGTCGTCAACGATTCCCTGGCTTTTCGGTGGTTCTTACGGCTCGGGCTTTCCGGCAAAGCGCCTGACCATTCGATCTTTAGCTGGAACCGGAAAAATCGGTTTAAGGATACTACCGTCTTCCAAGATATCTTCGATAATATCGTTCAGCAGGCGATTCAGCACAACATGGTGGGAGGGCGGCTGCTCTTTACCGACTCCACGCATATCAAGGCAAATGCCAATAACGGACGGTACGAGAAACGAGAAGTCACTTGTACGCCTTATGAATATCTCCAAGAGCTGGAGCAAGCCGTGAATGAGGATCGGGTCGCTTTTGGAAAAAAGCCACTGCCTCCCAAAGAGGAGGCCGAAACCAAGGAACAAAAAGTTAGCTTAACAGATCCGGATAGCGGAAACCTGAATCGGGATGGAAAACCGGAAGGGTTTCATTATTTAGATCACCGCACCGTAGATCATAAATACAACGTGATTACGGACTGCTACGTTACGCCTGGAAATGTGAATGATTCGGTTGTTTATGTGGATCGTCTACTACATCAAATAGAGAAGTTTGGCTGGGAAAAGTCGCTGGAGGCCGTTGCACTCGACTCTGGTTACATGACGGCCTATGTTTGTTACCGTACGAACAAATTAAACATCACGGCAGTTATTCCAGAGCGTTCGACCCGTGAACACGGTGTATTTCCCAAAGAGAAATTTCATTATGATGCAGAAAAGAATGTTTTTATCTGTCCAAACCAGCAAGAACTCACGTACCGCACCACAACACGAAAAGGATTCAGAGATTATAAATCCGATCCCAAACAATGCGCTGCCTGTCCATTATTGAGCAAGTGTAACGAGAACAAAAATAAACAACGCACCATACAACGGCATATCTGGGAAGAACACAAAGAGAAAGTAGTTCAAAACTTCCAGAGTGAGAGCGGAAAAGCCGTTTATGCCCTACGCGCCCAAACCATTGAGCGAAGTTTCGCGGATGCCAAAGTGCTCCATGGACTTCGCTATTGCCGGTTTCGGGGAAGAGACAAGGTGCAGGAGCAAGTGCTGATGACAGCCACTGCACAGAACATAAAAAAGATAGCCACACATCTCGCCAGAAGGGTGGGGTAAAGCAAAGACCCCATCCCCCCTCCATTCTCTCTCACCAAACACCACTTTTTCCCAGCAAAATGATATTACATTGATATTACTTCGTAAAAAACAGGGGTTTTCCAACAGCCTGAAAACCGCAGGAATTTCAGCTATACCACACTAGCGTTGCATAGAACCTGACATGAAGAAGACTTTAAACTCCAGATACGGAACTAATAATCATTATTTATATATATTTACAGTTTCTTTTTTCCTAGCAAAGCCAAAAGTCGATCTCCTCCTAAACCATAGGAACATGTTACCATCAAATGTTAATATGCCATTATTACCTATTTAATCACCACTTTAACGGTCTTACATTGCTTTGGGTGTTTTCGTGGTCGACCACCCTTTCGTTTCTTCCGCCTGCCCTTCGAGTGCTTGGTTGGTTTGCGGTGCAGTGCCATCAAAAATTGATCCCACGTTTTATTCATATAGACCCGAAGCAGCTTTAGAAATGACCATAGCGTTTGAGTGGTGTCAGCCTCCTTCCGGACCAACATGACTAAACCATATGCGATGAAGGCTAAAAAAATCTGGTTCCATACTGCCTCTGGATGGAAACTGTACAAATGGACTAAGCTCATATGTTGCTTCATCCATTTAAAGAATAATTCAATCATCCAGCGGCGCCGATAAATCTCGCAGATTTGGGCTGCGGACTTATCCCAGACATTCGTAAGCACACGGTACTGGCGGTTCTTCTCATCGGTATACTCCACTAACCGGAGCTGGGCTTCTATCACATGGCCTTCTTCATCCTTGTAGCTCACGATCACGTCAGCATCACGCACCACAGGCGTCGTTTCATCGATCTCGTGCTCGCAGATGATCGCCGTCTTGTTGCTTTTCTTAATGCGTGCCACGAAGCGTAGATTATCATCCAGCCACTGCTTATAGTGACCATATGTGATGTACCCGCGATCCAAAACATGAATGGCATCTTTATCGATCACCAGATCCAAAGCCACTTCGCTGTCAGCAACGCCTCGTGTGGAACAAACAATGTTTTCGGGATAGACGGTATCCGGGTCGCAAACAGCAAGTTTGGTGTGGATCTTTACCCCGTTGCTGTGTTTGGAGCAGTAGGCCCATTTTCCAGCGACATCAGGGAGTGTAAGTACCGTTGAATCGACAATGCTCAGTTTCCCGATGCCGGGGATACCCTGCTTCGGATAAAGTTGTTGCAAACGTTGTGTCACTTGAATCCATAGCTGCTGCAACACCGGTAAAGGCAACGCTCTGAGTGTACGTACGAGTTGGGAAGCGCTAATGGATTTCAAGTGGATCGCCTGCTGCAGCTGTTCGTTCGCACGCAACGCGTTGCAGATATCTTCGAGGTCCGTGCGTTTATTCAATTGAGCATCAATGAGTAGTTTGATCGCTCTCACGAGTGTAAACTTTCGTCGATAATTGAAGATTGGGAATTCGTCGTCCGAGAGCTGAATCAAATTTAGGCATTTACAAATGACGGTCTGATCTGGTATATTACCCATGGTCTTTTCTCCTTTTGGTGAGGGAATGGGTAACATGCCTATCCTTCAACATTAGGAGATTTTTTTATGAGTTACCAGATATAATCGATCAATAAATTGAAGAAAAAGTAATTAATGAGAAATATATTTTTCATGTCAGGTTTGGTGCAAGGCTAGTGGCTATACCAATGGATTGAAAGAAAAAATCGGCGAAAATGATGCATTTTTGCAGGAATGGCATCAGATCGCTGCTGAAATCGCGTAAATTTCTGCACATATGCAGGATTCGCTGCCTCCCCCTCTTCCGCCGCTCGTCCCGCCGCCACTCTCCCACCTCCACATTCGTCACATCTCACCGTCTCCCCACCTCCGCAATTCGCGGCTGTCCCGTCCTGTCCTCCCTCATTTTTCTTTGACTTATTGGACAGCCCCTTTTTTAATGTTAGAAGGGGCATTATTTTGCTTGACGACTATATGTATATTGAAGCCTTATGTGCTAACTCCTCGCGCCTCAGGGAAGTAGCAATATTACTGGAAACTTACGGACAACTCCTGCGCCTCAGACAGGTGGCAGTATGTGTGCGACTTGTTTTGCTATAACTGAATAACTTCAGGAAAAGCAAGGACTTTATAAAGAAAAGTCTAACTTTCTATCCGAGAACAGGAATGAGGAATCCATGTTTTCCAAAACTGTTCCGTTGAGACTCCTACATGCGTCTTGTTCGGCAGGGCATGAGGTATGAAGCTAGGTGAAGTCGGCAGAAGGAAGCTGGAGCCACCAATCAAGGAAGGTATGCTTACTGATATGCCGGACGGCTGAAAAATTGCCTATGGTGAGAATGTTCAAAGGGGAACTGACGAAACTCCGAATGTAAGAATCTAAATGCCTACCTCATGGAAACATGTTGACCAATGAATGTTGGGGCAAGTGGCGTAAAGTACAATTACATGTTAGGAAATACGCTATACCGAACAATGGCGGTATCAAGCTTGCAGGTTCAAAGGAGTCACCTAAGGGCAGTATGCATAGCTAGGATAGAAGGAACAAGGAAAGCAAGGGACGTTGCAACAATGGACTGCCGTCCAAGACGGTTGCTATAAGGTTACACCGAAATGCATTTACCCTTGTGAGAGTAGGGGCACGACCAATGAAACTTCCGTAATAGAAGTGGAGGAACAGCCCTGAGTCTTGTTACTTGACAACAACTTTCCAAAAGTGAACTGTATCGGTCGGGTATGAATGTGGGGACAATCTCTGCAAGGGGGTTGCCACAATACAGGCTCTGCGTTATTGGGATTACTATAATCTAACAGATACCTTTACAGACTTACACGAGCAGGCCAAGCAAGGAAAAACATTCAAACGTCTCTATGAACTAATCACATCAAGAGAAAATATCCTTCTTGCTTACCGTACAATCAAGTCAAATAAGGGATCTAAAACAGCAGGAACAGATGGCAAAACAATCGAGAATCTTAAAACAATGACAGACAGCGATCTTGTGAACCTTGTTAAAACAAAACTTAAGAATTACCAACCTAAAAAGGTTAGACGGGTCTTTATTCCAAAACCTAATGGGAGAAAGAGACCACTGGGAATTCCATGCATTCTAGATCGGCTAATACAGCAGTGCTTTAAGCAAGTACTTGAACCAATCGCCGAGGCGCACTTTTATAAACATAGTTATGGGTTCAGACCATTGCGCTCCACCCATAATGCATTGGCTAGAGTTCAATTTTTGATTAATAACGGGGGACTTCACTTTATCGTAGACATCGATATCAAAGGATTCTTCGATAACATTAATCATTCAACCTTGCTAAAGCAGATATGGAATCTTGGAATACACGATCGTAAGGTTTTACGGATTATCAGTCGAATGCTAAAAGCTGTAATAGAAGGTGAAGGTACTCCTGTAAAAGGAACCCCACAAGGAGGAATTTTATCCCCTTTACTTTCTAACATTGCACTGCACGATCTTGATACTTGGGTAGCTGGACAATGGGAGAATTTCCAAACAAAACATGCATATACGAAGAGGAATAAATATAATGCTCTTAAGAAGTCAAAGCTTAAAGAAGGATTCATCGTCAGATACGCCGATGACTTCAAAATCCTCTGTCGTGATTGGAAAACGGCCCAAAAATGGTTCCATGCCGTAAAACTTTATTTGAAAGATCGCCTTAAGTTGGACATTTCCCCTGAGAAATCAAAAATTCTGAATTTGAGGAAACAGAAATCTGAATTTCTCGGCTTTACAATTAAAGCTACAATGAAGGGGAAAAAGGCAGTTGCACATACCGGTGTGATTGAGAAGAAAAAACAACAGATTAAGATACAATATAAGAAACTTATTCAACATATTCAACAATCACCCTCAGCCGGTAATGTGCACAAATTCAATAGTTTTGTTCTCGGGATTCACAATTACTTTAGGAAAGCAACGCATGTGTTCATTGAGTTCTCACGACTTGCCTATGACCTGAAAAAGTTCACTTATAATCGTTTGAAACGGGCTGGTAAATACGAACATCCTGATAATCCACCTCCGACATATAGGAAGTTTTACTCAACCAGTTATCGCACGTTCAAGGTGGATGGAGTCTACTTATACCCGATAGTAGATGTAACTACCTCTAACAATCTGAACTTCAGTCAAGAGATAACTCCATTTACTGTCGAGGGGCGGAAGAGGATTACTAGAAAACTGGTTGGATTTGTACAATCAGAAATCATTATATTAATGAAATCAGACAATCCTCAACGCAGTGCAGAATACTTGGATAATCGGATTAGTAGGTACAGTATGGTCATGGGAAAATGCGAGATCACAGGTATATTCCTTTATGCAGACGATGTGCACTGTCATCATTATCTTCCAACTTACCTTGGTGGAGATGACAGCTACAATAACCTGAGGATCCTTCATCAAGATGTCCATACACTTATTCATGCCACAAACCAGGAAACGATTATGAAACTCATAAACATGCTTGGCCTAACAGGCAGCATGATTAAAAAGGTAAACCAATACCGCAAAATGAGTAACTTGGGCACTGTTGTTTAATTCAAGTAGCAAGATGGAACGCCGTGTGCGGTGAAAGTCGCATGCACGGTGTGGAGGTGGGGAAAAGGTGGCGAGCTATTCAAAGCCTTACCTATACCTATTGAAAGGCTTACGGTCAAAATCCCTATGGCTCAGTTGCCCTATTTTGTTATAAGTCTAATCCTATTCGCATTCTCCCTTGCGGTCAGAAATTCGATTTATCAACTCTGGGTTACCTGATGCGATGGGGGAGTGAGCACAAAGAGGTCGGGGCCACCTGATGGGACGGGATGTGAAAATAAGAGCCCGGAGAAACCTGACGCGACGGGATAGGAAAACAAGAGCCCGGAGAAACCTGACGCGACGGGATAGCGAAAACAAGAGCCCGGAGAAACCTGACGCGACGGGATAGCGAAAACAAGAGCCTAGAGCTGCCTGACAGGATGGGATACTGAAGATAAGAACAGGTGACTACCTGGCGCGATGGGTTAGCGAAAGATTAACCGAGTGCGATCCTGACGCAATGGGAGAGTGGTCGTAAGGAGAATAATAGAGAAGTATAAGCCCGATGATTGTCCATTCCAGTTATGTCGAATTACTTTCCGGGAGGGAGTCAGAGTAGGGGGTTTTTAACCTTCACAAATCTGTCGTTGCTTTTTACATTTTCAACCTATAATATGGAAGTGGAAATAAGTAATGTGCAAAATTAACAAAATAACTAGCGGGAGCCTGCGGAAGCAAGCTGAGAGTACAACTAGTCTGTTGTTGACCGATTGAACCTGTTGGATAATGCCAGCGTAGGAAAGCGAACATGAGGGAGCATGTATGGGGTGGCCATGCATGTTGTTCGCATATGTTATTTGTTATCAAATGTCTAGCCATCATCTTTTCTATCTTCTTTTTGATACTGCTTCATATCACCTCATGTCTAGCGAGTGGAATGATCGTTCTCGTCCAGCGAGAAGAATGTTCGTGCTTGTTATGTTCAGTTCTCTACACATTTCCTGCAATGGTTTTTCTCTATCAGTCCAGCAATCAGTGAAAAGACTCTATTCTATCAGCCTTGGCCAAGCTCCCGCTCGTGAGAAAGGTTGGATGGATCATGATGGTACATCAAGTGTCCGCGCTGATCGACAAGCTGCGGCAAGATCGACCGCTCGTTCATAATATGACGAATGTGGTGGTGACGAATTTTACGGCGAATGGCTTGCTCGCGTTGGGGGCGTCGCCTGTGATGGCGTATGCGCGCGAAGAAGTGGCCGACATGGCGGCTATCGCCGGGGCGTTGGTGCTCAATCTGGGCACACTCTCCGAGGATACGATAGAGTCGATGATCGTCGCCGGACAGGCGGCCAATCGCCATGGAGTCCCTGTGCTGCTCGATCCGGTCGGAGCGGGGGCGACGCGTTATCGGACGGCGTCTGCGCTGCGCGTGCTGCGCGAGGTTCAAGTGTCTCTTGTCCGCGGCAACGCTTCGGAATTGGCGAATCTGATTGGCGAGCAGCGCGTCATCAAAGGCGTGGATGCAGGGGACTCGGCAGAGGACGAGCGAGTGGAGCTGGCGGTTCGCGCTGCCCGCAGCCTGCATACGGCCGTTGCCATTACGGGACCGGAGGATGTCATTACCGACGGACAAGCCGGCTATATCGTGAAGGGCGGACATCCTCTGCTGGCGCAGGTCACGGGCGCGGGCTGCCTGCTGACGTCGGTGCTGGGGTCTTTTGCCGCCGTGGAGCGGGATGTGCTGCTGGCGGGAGCCGCAGGGCTTGCCTTCTACGCAGCGGCTGCTTACGAAGCGGCGGCGCGGACGGAAGCGGACGGACCGGGAAGCTTCCAGATTGCGCTGCTGGACGAGCTGTCCCGCTTGAACCGGGATTCGCTGAAGGCTCATACGGAAGTGCGTCCGTTCGAGCCTTCTTTTGCAAAGGAAGGTGAAGCGCGATGACCATATATAAGGCACTGACGATTGCCGGCTCGGACAGCGGCGGGGGAGCCGGGATTCAGGCTGACATCAAGACGTTCCAGGAACTCGGCGTATTCGGGATGTCGGCGATTGCGGCCATCACGATCCAGAATACGTTGGGCGTATCCGGGGTGTACTCGATTCCGGCCGAGGCTGTCATCGGGCAGATGGACGCGATCGGTTCCGATCTCGCTCCGGACGCCGTCAAGACAGGCATGCTGTTCAATAAGGAGATTATTGCGGCGGTGGATGACCGCATCGTGCATTTCGGTTGGAAGGCCGTCGTGGTCGATCCGGTGATGATTGCCAAGGGCGGATCCGAGCTGCTGCAAAAGGAAGCGGTCGAAGCGTTGAAGGAACTTCTCCTTCCGCACGCTCTTGTCGTCACCCCCAATATCCCCGAAGCCGAGGCGCTGACGGGCATGCCGATTCGAACGATGCAGGAGCGGCGGGAGGCTGCCAAGCGGCTTAGCGATTGCGGTCCCGCATACGTCGTCATCAAAGGCGGTCACAGCGAAGGGGAAGAGCGTGTTACGGACCTGCTCTATGACGGGACGCATTTCACGGAGCTGCATGGGAAGCGGGTGCATACCCGCCATACGCACGGGACCGGATGCACTTTCTCCGCCGCCATGGCGGCAGAGCTGGCCAAGGGCTCATCCGTCGCCGATGCCGTCGCAACCGCCCGCGCGTTCATCCAGGCTGCGCTGGAGGAGACGCTCGGCATCGGTCAAGGCCATGGGCCGACCAACCATTGGGCTTACGGCCGCAGAAGGGCGGTGCGCTCATGAGCAGAGTCCGGCCGGAGCAGATGCGCGCCTATCTGCGGCTTTACTTGGTCATAGGCAGCGTGAACTGCCGGATGGATCCGGTTCAGGTGGCCGAAGAAGCGTTGGCGGGCGGCGTATCGGTACTGCAATACCGTGAGAAGGGGAGAGGCGCATTGACTGGCGGCGATAAGAGGCGGCTGGGATCCGAGCTGCAAGCGGTGTGCAAGGGGTATGGCGTTCCGTTCATTGTGAACGACGACCTGGAGCTGGCCTTGGAGCTTGGCGCCGACGGCATCCATATCGGGCAGCAGGATGAGCGGGCCGACCGCGTGCGGTCCCGTATTGGCGGCCTCATGCTCGGCGTATCGGCGCACACGGTCGAGGAGGCGCGGCTGGCGGTAGAGCAGGGGGCGGATTATTTGGGCGTCGGCCCCATTCATCCGACCCAATCGAAGGAAGATGCCTTGGAAGCGCAGGGTCCCTCTATCATCGGAGATATCCGGGCGGCGGGCATCGATGTGCCGCTCGTCGGCATCGGCGGGATAACGCTTACGAACGCCGGAGCGGTCCTGGAAGCGGGCGCGGATGGCATTGCTGTCATCTCGGCGCTGACCGGCGCGGATGATATTCGGGGGACGGCGGCCAACTTCCGCCGATTGGGGCCGTAAGCGGACCAGGGCAAGCGAGCCGCCGGGCCGCGGCAAGCATAGCGCAGGGGTAGAGCGGGAGCGTCTTGACATTGACTCGTTTTATTTTTTGGGGAAGGTGGAAGCCAAGATGAGTGTCGTGAAGGAAGCGGGTACGAAAAAGCTGTTTTTGGCAGGGCCATTCAAGAGCTTGGTAGACGCGAAAACAGGCTGCATGCAGGAGAATGAAAAACGCAGGCTGATTCAGCTCATCTCTTTTTTTGAAACGAGAAATTATGATGTTCACAATGCCCATAAACGCGAGGGCTGGGGAAAAGATTTCATGACGCCCGATCAGTGCACGGCCATCGATTTCGAAGAAATACGCGCCTGCGATCTGTTCGTCGCCTTTCCCGGCTGCCCGGCTTCTCCGGGAACGCACATCGAGATTGGCTGGGCCTCCGCTTTTGGCAAGCCGATCATTTTGCTGCTGGAGGAGGGGAAGGAATACGCCTTCCTTATTCGGGGGTTAGGCCAGGTGGCGGACGTAACGTACCTCTATTACCGGGAGGAACAAGACTATCTATCGGAATTGGAGCGGATGTTCGTCATTTCATAGTAGAAAGGGGAGAAGCAAGTGCGATTCGACCGATTCCACGATGCTTATCTGGCTGCGCTGGACGCCGTCCGCAGCCAGCCGCAGTTCCGCAATGCGCCGCGCGGCCATCAGAGCCGCGAGCGGCTGAATTATCAATTCGCCCTTGCGAATCCCGTAGAGCGCGTTTGTTATTTGGCGAGCCGCCGCACGAATATCGTATTTAATTTTGCCGAGGCGCTGTGGTACTTGTCTGCCAGGGACGATCTGGACTTTATCGGTTACTACAATCGAAAAATGAGCGAGTACTCGATGAACGGCCAGACGCTTACCGGAACGGCATACGGGCCTAAAATATTCCGCTTCGCAACCGGCCAGGTGAATCAATGGCAGCGAATCGCGCACTTGCTGGGCCGGGATGATCCCGATTCCAAGCGGGCGTTTATTCAAATTTTCGACGCTAACGAGGTGATTGGAGCCGCCAATATCGATGTTTCCTGCACGTTGGGGCTGCAATTTTTCGTGCGGGAGCAGAAGCTGTATGCGATCGCCTATATGCGCGCGAACGATGCGTTCCGGGTGATGGTCAGCGACGTGTTCTCGTTCACGTTCATGCAGGAGCTGCTCGCGAGAGAATTGGGGTTGGAACTGGGCGACTATTACCATGTTGTCGGTTCGGTACATATCTATCAGCCGGATGACGAGGCGGTGGAGAGAGTCCTGGCTGAAGCCGCATCCGGCACGAAGGGGCCGTGGGACGAATTTCCGGTCATGCCTTCCGGCAATCCTTGGCCTTATCTGGAGACGGTTCTGGAATATGAATCGCTATTGAGAGAAGACCGCATAGCCTTGTCAGGTCCAGACATCGAGGCGCTGGATCTGCCTGCTTACTGGCAGCAGGTCCTGCTGCTGTTCAGCTTCTACCAGTCTATCGCTTATCGGAGACCGGCGGATGCTTCCGTGCTCCGTGCGTTGTGTCCGCTCTATCAGCGGCTGCTGCATTACAAATGGCCGCATCAGGCGGCGCGGCCGCTTTTCGAGCATCAACGAAATAGGAGGGAGTCCGATGCAGACTTCGTGGAAGGAAGAGGATGTGGCGAAGCAGTTCGAGGCGTATAACGACATTTTGGAGCAGACGTTGGGGTTCCGCTTCGTGTTCGATCTATTGAAGACCGTTCCCGCGGGCAAGCGGGTGCTGGATTATGGCTGCGGTCCCGGCAAAGTGGCGTATCGCCTGGCGGAAACGGCCGACGTGCAGGTGGTCGCTGTGGATGAATCGAGGCATATGCTCGATATCGCCATGCAAAAACGCTCTCACCCCCGGGTCGACTACCGTCACATCGAGCTGGATCGGTTAACGTTCCTGGAAGACAACTCGGTGGATGGAGCCATGACCTGCTATGTCTTCATCAATACGAGCAGCCGAGAGCGAATCGCGCGCATTATCGGTGAGATTCACCGGGTCCTGGCTCCGGGCGCATCCTACGTCATTTTGGATACGCATCCGGATTCGACGGGGATTGATTTCTCGACGTTCCGCAACGGGGTTCCGGGGAAAGCCTACGAGCATGGCGAAGCCCGGCAAGAATGGCTGCATCTTCCGAACGGCGAGGATATGATTCTCGATGATTTCCATTGGCCCAAGGAGATGTACCGCGAGCTTTTGGAGGATGCCGGCTTCGGGCATATCGAATGTATAGAGCCCACGTTACGCGATATTCCGCCGGATGAGTTAAGAAGAATCGAGCAGGAGAGCCGCTTCGACCAATGGAAAATGGAGCGGGATTATCCGCCCTTCCTTATTTACCGGGCAGTCAAAGAGGCGTGAATGTAAGGAGGAACGACGTGTTATTCGATGCATTTGACGTATTTTTGTTTGATTTGGACGGTGTCATCTATGTCGGGCCGAAGGCTCTGCCCGGCGCGGTCGAAGCGCTGGAACGGCTGCGCTCCGGAGGGAAGACGACCCGGTTCCTGACCAATAATCCCTGCATGACGCGGGAGCAGACGGCAGCCAGGCTGAACCGCCTTGGCATTGAAGCCGCGAAGGATGATGTTATCTCCTCGGGCTGGGCAACGGCAAGCTGCCTGCGGGAACGCCAGGCAGGCTCTGTCTATGTGCTCGGGGATGAGCATCTCGAGCGGGAATGCCGGGAGGCCGGCCTCGACATTGTGGACGTCAATGACGCCGAGGCCGTCGTGGTCGGCTGGAGCGATGATCTGACGCTGCGGGATATCCAAAGCGCGGTGACGCGCATCGCGAATGGCGCCCAGTTCGTCGCCACGAACGCCGATTGGAGCTTCCCGGGACCCGATGGCCCGATGATGGCGGTCGGGACGGTCGTGGAAGCGATCAAGATGGCTTCGGGCAAAACGCCCTATATCGTAGGCAAGCCCTATCCTTATATGTTCCAGAAGGCGCTGCATCAGGCGGAGGACTGGTCCCGGGCCGTCATGTTCGGGGATACGCCCGAGACGGATATCGTGGGCGCTCACCGGATGGGTATCTCGGCCGTTCTTATCTCGAGCGGGCCGTATACCGGGTATTCGTCTGCCCGGGATTACCGCAAGCCCGATGCGATTCTTCCTGATCTTCGCAGCCTGTGGGATGAAGGACTGCGTCTGGAGCGTTGGGTCCCGCCGGCTTTTCCTTGGCCGGATGAAATCAAGCCTGGAGTGGCGGGCATTGTCATGGACGAGCGGGGCAGGGTCCTCCTGATGAAGCGGGCCGATAACGGCTGCTGGGGAATCCCGTCGGGCCATGTGGAGCGGGGAGAAAGCGTAGAGGAGGCCATCGTGCGGGAAATCCGCGAAGAGACCGGATTGCAGGTGGAAGTCAAGCGGTTGGTCGGCCTATACTCCGATCCTGAGTCGCAAGTATTCACCTATCCGGATGGAGCGGCCACTCAGTTCGTGACGGCCTGCTTTCGCTGCGAAACGGTGGGAGGAGCGCTTGTCAGAACGGGGGACGAGACGTTGGATGTGAACTATTTCGAGGCGGACCGGCTGCCGGAACCTATGCTCGCGATGCACCCCCGGTGGATCGCGGATGCCTTGGCGGAGGAATCGCTTTGCATTTTCCGTTAGAACGAATCTATTAAGTGAGGGTGGCGCGTTCCATACGTTCCATATTAATAGAAGCGGGTGAGAAGGAAATGTCAAAGGTAAAAGGCTTCATTTATAAACCATTGATGGTTATGCTGGCGTTGCTGCTCATCGTTGTCAGTCCGGCCGGAGCCGGGGCGGCCCATTCCGATGCGTCTTCGGATATTACGCTCAAGGTGGCGGTCTATCCGTACGTGCCGGATCCTGCCCGTTTCCAAGCGGCCGTTCTTAATCAGTGGCAGCGGCAGGAGCCTGGCGTCAAGCTGGAGTTTACGGACTGGGATTCCTACTCTTCGGATCCGCCGGAAGATTTGGATGTATTCGTGCTGGATTCGATTTTTTTAAGCGATTTTGTCGATGCGGGGTATCTTCTGCCCTTCGGCAGCCAAGATATCGACCAGGCGGGGGATGTGATCCCTTTTGCTCTGCAAGGGGCGAAGCGCAATGGCAAGGTGTACGGCCTCCCGCAAATTTTATGCACGAACCTGCTTTTTTACCGGAATGGCGATTTGAAGCTAGGGCAAGTCGACAACATTTATGAGCTGTACAAAAAAATAGGAGCCAACCCCACCGAGCAGATTCCGCCTCCCAAGCATAAGGGCTTGCTAATTAATATGGCTGGCGGGACCACAAAAGCAAGCATGTATTTGGAGGCGCTTATCGATGTGACTGGCCAGTATACGGAATATGACATTCTTCCGCGGCTGGATCCGCTGAATGACAAGGTCATTCGCGGCTTGCGGCTGCTGATTGATATGGCGGGCGAGAAGCCGTCGCAGTATGTGCCGGAGGACGGCGACGCCTATGTAAGGGCATCATGGTTCGAGCAAGGAAGCGGCAGAGCCTTCGTCGGCTACAGCGAGTCGATGATGCGCATGGGCGACTATACGGAACAAGTCCGGTTCAAGCCGATTTCCTCGTCGGCCGGGCAGGACATTCCTCTGTTCTACAGCGATGTCGTGAGCGTGAACTCGAGGACGGCCCATCCGGAGCTGGCCCAAAAACTGGCGAATGTCATGGCTTCCGCGGATACGGTAGAGCAAGCTCTGCGCCCGCAGGCCGACGGCCAATATCCGCAGTATCTGTTGCCAGCCCGGCATCAGGTATATAAAGCGTTGATGCAGGATTATCCGATTTATTCCGAATTGGCCCGTATCGTGAACAACCCGTCGAATCGAGTATTCAGGCTCGGACCTGAAGTTCGTACGTGGCTAAAAGACGCCAAGCGAGTACTTCCCGAAGCGCTCGGCTTGACGGACGTGTCGAGCTTGGCGAGCTAAAGCTTCCGCATCCCCCTCCAACCGTCGTGTACGGGAGAGGGGGATTTTTGTTGTGCGTTATTCGGGAGAGGAGATGCTACTGAATAAGCCGGCAAAAGCGGCCCTTGAAAAGAGGAAAAAAGGACCCGGCGCCGAATGTAGTTGTCAATACAGAGGAGAGGTTGATGCAGATGGTTCAGTTGAGGGCCGGAGATCGCAACGCCCAGGTTCGCGGCATTCTGTTCGACAAGGACGGCACGCTGCTGCAATTTATGAGCTTGTGGGGCTGGTGGGCCGAGAAGGTGCTTCACGACCTGGAGCAAGAGTTGAAAAAAGAGGGCGGCTCCCTGCCGGAGCAGCCTGGATATATATTAGGAGTTATCATCGAAGAGAATGGTTCGATTCGGAGGCATGACCGTCAGGGAGCGCTCGCGATGGGCTCCCCGTCGCAAATGATCGGCATCGCGACGTATTTGCTGCATCGGACGGGAGTGCCGTGGAATGAAGCGTTGCCGCGCGTTACCGCCGTCTTCGAGAACGCGAACGAGCAGGTGCTCGAGCAAGCCAACATCGTGCCGATTGCCGGCACCGTCGCTTTTCTGGAGCGCTGCAAGGCGTTGGGGCTGACGTTGGCCGTCGTCACGGCCGATGACCAGGGACCGTCGGAGCAGCATCTGGAGAAGATGGGGATTCGCCATTATTTCGATGCGGTCATCGGTGACGATTGCGTGGAGCGGGGCAAGCCATTCCCGGACATGGTCGAGCTGGCCTGCCGCGAGATCGGGTTGAAGCCCGAGGAAGTCGCCGTCATTGGCGATTCGGTCGGCGACATGGAGATGGGACGCAGCGCCGGCGTGGCGTTGAACATCTTCATCGATGAAGAGCGCGCCTTCGCCGATGCGCCGGCCGCCGCCGATGCGATGATTCGCGCCTATGATGAGATCGGGCTGGAATCATAGCACAAATACCCCCTCATTCCGGGAGCGCGGAAGAGGGGGATTGTTGTGTAATGTAGATGATTACATTCGGATTGTTCGTGATTGCGCTGCTGTCCTTCTCTAACAAGAAGTAGACCTCCCTGAGCTTGTCGGCCTGGAGGTCTACTGTCTGAATCATGCGCGCGCGCATAGAAGATGTTCAAAAAGTCCGCTTTTGATCACGACGTAATTGAGGATGTCGCTCGGCATCGAATCTAGCGTTCACTCTCGAAGTCCGCTGCTCCTTCTTCGAGTTCAAGCAACCTTCTCGGTGCTGAAAACCGTTCTTTTTGAACGTGCATTAGATGGCAATCTATTGCAAGACCGTAGATGTTCCCGCATCTGCGGTCTTTTTTAGTGTATTCATGGTCTGTTCCAAATAAACATGTCGCTACAAAACCATAGATAAACATAAATAGGAAGATAGACTTCAGCGATTGCTGGCCTTCCCCGGGTTAGCCCCTACGACGTGAGCGCGTGGGAAGCAAGCACTTCGGTCAGCTTCTGCTGGAAGGCTTCCGCGCCGACGCGGAGGAAGAAGGCGTGGAACGATTCCTGTCCGTTCCGCTCCTGCTTGTAGAAGCGGAGGAGCTGCTCCAGGACGTAAGGCACGTCGTCGCCCCGGACCCGGCCCTTGAGCGTCGTATTGAAGCGGGCGCCCGGACCGAGGATGCCGCCGACCGCGATATCGAAGGCGTCGACCATGCCCTGTTCGGTCTTGATGAGCGAGCCTTGCAGGCCGATGTCGGCGACATGCTTCTGGCCGCAGGAGTTCGGGCAGCCGATGAAATGAATCCGCACCTTTTCGTTCAAATCGCCGACATGGTCGTCCAAGTATTGGGCTACGCGCCGCGCCCGTTCCTTCGTCTCGACGATGGCGAGGTTGCAGAACTCGTTGCCCGTGCAGGAGACGGTGCGGCTCATGAACGGCCGCGGATACGGAGTCAGACGCTCGAGCACCGGCAGCGCCAGCACCGTGTCCAGCGCTTGCTCCGGAATGCCGGTCAGGATGATATTCTGCGACATCGTCGTGCGCAGCGTGCCGTCGCCATACCGTTCCGCCGCGTCCGCGAGCTGCTCAAGCTCTTCCGCGTCAAGCCGGCCTACGGGAACGTTCAGGCCGATATAGTAAAGACCCGGCTGTTTCTGCGGATGGACGCCATCGAAATAAGCGGCCCGCCAGCCGGCAATCCGGTCTTCGCCCCGGGAAGGCAGCTTACCGATCAGCTCCTCCAGATGAGCCTGGAATTTCTCGATTCCCCAAGCGGCGATCAGGAACTTCAGGCGGGCATGATGCCGCTTCTCGCGGAACCCGTAATCCCGGAACAAGGTCGTGACGCCGACGGCGACCTTGAGCACCTCTTCCGGGCGGACGAACAGGTCGAGCTGCTGCGCCAGATACGGCTTCGCCGACAAACCGCCGCCGGCCCAGGCGTGGAAACCGATCACTTCCTGACCGTCGATTTGCTTAGTGGCCGGGGTGAAAGCGAGGTCGTTGATCTCCGCATGCGCGTTATTATAGATGTTGGATGAAATGGACATTTTGTATTTCCGCGGCAGGTTCGAGAAATCCCGGTTCAGCAGGAAGAAATCATTCACCTCATTAACTAATTCGGTCGTGTCCATGAGCTCATCCGGGTCAATGCCTGCGAGCGGGTTGCCGACGATCGTGCGCGGGCAGTCGCCGCAAGCTTCATAGGAGTACAAGCCGACGGCTTCCAGCCGCTTGAAAATATCCGGCAGATGCTCGACGCGCAGCCAATGGTACTGTACGGCCTGGCGCGTCGTCACATCAATCAGCCCCCTTCCGTACAGTCTGGCGATCTCCGCCAAAGCCCGGGCTTGGGCCGTCTGCAATATGCCCGAATTGATGCGGATGCGCATCATGAAATGGCCGTCCTTCGGCTTTTGCTCGTAGACGCCGGCCCATTTGAACCGGTTTTTGTCGTCCTCCGGTATGGACTCATAGCCCTGTACCGAGTAGGTCTCAATGATGTCGCGGATGACGTCCAGCCCGTCCTTTTCCATCTTAATCAATTCAAACTTGTTCAGCTTCGAAGGGTCCTTCATCCATACCGGTTCGTACGCCATTATGATATCCCCCGCTCTCTAAAAAATAATAATTCCGATGTAATTAGTATGATTTATTGGTGACATCGTACCATATTTTCTCCGAAGCGACAATAAAAACAGGAATCATTTTTTCTAATGAATCCCATTTGAATCGGTTATAAAGTGCGGGCGGGAGGCTCGGGCTATGATATGGTTCATCTGTAAATGGCGCCTGCCCCAAAAAACTTGAAAATTTCGTGACAATCTTGTTAAATTTAGAGGAGAAGTATTGCAACTCTTGCTGGGTAAATATAACATAGGGAAAGATAGGTAAAATGCGCGTGTAGAGGGAGGTCGCACCATGTTTCTGGCCGAAGGAACTGAACAGACCGAAAGTCTGTTTCAATTTTTTGACGTCTTTATGATCGTGTTTACGTTAATCTTGATTTGGGCCGTAATCCGTCAGATCAAGCAGCATCCGCGCAATAAATTCGCGATTGGGTTTGCGCTTGTCAGCTTGATTGTCTTTTTGATTGCAGACGTGAAGATGATTTCAGGTTGGTAAAACACAGGTACATAATAACGTTGACGGTTTCAATGGGGGTCCCGAGCACCGTACACAAATGAACAGCCGATAGACAGGCTCTTTGATGGAGATCATCAAAGGGCTTTTTTTCCCGTTTTGGCGGGAGGATGAGGTCTTTTGGCAAAAAAGGGAGAGAAGAGTATGAGAGCAGATCATGTCACGATGAAGAGGCTGTGCTGCGGCGTGCTGGCCCTGGCGGTCCTGTGGGGGGCGGCGCCGCCGGCGGCGCATGCTGCCGATGCGGTAACGATGAAGGCCATCAGCGTCGACGGCAAGGTATATGTTCAGGCAGAGGCGATGCAGGACAGGTTCGGCGGCGAGGGGAAGTACAATCCGAAGACGCAAACGTACAGCTACACGCCGAACGATCTTGCCGCTGTCATTCAAAAGGTCAGTCCGTCGGTCGTCTCAATTATAAGCACGAAAAAGAGGGAGGACGGAGAGGTATGGGGGCATGGGACCGGCGTCATTGTGCGCAAGGATGGCTGGATTGTCACAAATGCGCATGTTCTTGAAGGAGCCTTGGACCCGCATGTGGTTACCTCGGATGGAACGGTGTATTCGGTTAAAAAATGGTATGCCGACGAGGCGATCGATCTGGCGATACTGCAGATCAAGGCCAGCGGACTGAAGCCGCTCGCGTTCGTGAAGGAGGCGCCGCAGGTCGGTGCCCCGGTCCTTGTTATGGGAACGCCGGAATCGATGCTGCTGCGCAATTCCGTGACGGCAGGTATCGTGAGCGGCATCGAACGGGCGGGAGTCATTCTCGACTATGGCTATAAGCTGATTCAGACGGATGCGGCGATCAATCAGGGCAACAGCGGGGGGCCGCTTATTAATATGAAAGGGGAAGTCATCGGTATCAACACGTTTACATTGGCGAAGGTTGACATCGAAAACATAGGGTTCGCCATTCCGGCGGATACGGTGGAGATGGCGATTCGTCATTTCATGAACTATGGCAAGATTAAGCGCGCGGATCTCGGCCTCGAGCTGGAGGAGCACGGGGCTGCCTCTAATGGGCGGCCGGGAGCGGAACCGCTTCAGGTGATGGCGGTGCGAAGCGCGGCGGCTAAGAAGGCCGGAATTCACGAAGGTGATATCCTGTATGCCGTCAACGGGCGGCAGGTGATGACGATGACGGATGTGAATGAAGCGCTCAAGCTGCGGCTGCCCGGACAACGGGTATCGCTTACGATGCAGTCGGACGGGGAGCTCGTGGAAAGGCCGATCACGCTGGCAGAAGGGTAAGGTTCGCCGTTCCTTTCCCCGTCGGGCAGGGATGCTGATGATATGGACGACAGGAACGTATAAAGAGGGGAGACTGTAGGATGAAACGGAGCAAGACAGGGAAGATGCTAGGGAGGATCGCATGCATGGGAGTAGTTGCCGCGCTGCTGGCGGGAGGACAGGCGATGGGGGCCGCTTCGGCGGCGGGAAGCGGTACGCTGCAGGCGGCGGCGCTTTCTCCTGTGGCCGAACAGGCACAGACCCGGGCGGGAACGGTGATGGAGGAGCTGCTGCTGAAGGCGGGCAGCGGGAAGGCAATGCTGAACGGGGAAGAATGGACCATAGGCAAGCCTTATGTGAAGCAAGGGGCAACGATGGTTCCGCTGAGCGTATTTACGAAGGCCTTCGGGGCCGAGCTGAACTGGAGCACGGGAGATGTCGTCACGTTAGGGAACGGCAAGACGACGGTGCGGATGCGCCTTGGGCAGAAGCAGGCGATGTTGAACGGAAAGGCGGTGACGCTGCCCGCCGCTCCGGAAATGGTCAGCGGCACGGTCATGGCGCCGCTGGGGCCGTTGGCGAAAGCGTTTGGAGCCGCTTCTACGGTGGCGAAGGATAAGAGCGTCGTGCTGACCTGGAATCGTGCCGATGTGCTGGCGGAGGCGGCGATTGATGTGAGCGCGAAGGCGGTGCGTATCGGCGACCATGTGCACCGCTGGTCAATGGTGCTGCCGAAAGGTTGGAGCTACAGCTTCCTGACGCCGGAGGAAAATGCCGTCGTGATGGAGAGCCCGTCCGGTCAAGCCCAAGCGATGATTTTTATCAATTCGTGGCAGTCCATCGATCTGGCCCATCTGGCGGATCAGTTCGCGGGTCAAGCCACAGGCAAGCAGATGCTTGAGCATATGAAGACCGAGATGTTTGCTGAAGATACGCTCATGTCGTCCCGTATAGGAACGATTGACGGTAAGGCTTATGCGCAGGCTGTTGTCAATGACGAAGTAATGACGCTCACCCGTGTCTTCAGTGCCGGCGGCAAACGTTACACGCTGTACGTGTATGATGAAGCCGCTTCGTCGCCGCGGCAGTTGCTTCAATATGAACCGCTGCTGAATACGTTCCGCCCGAATGATGTCCCGGCTGGCGGAGCGGGGGTGAAGGATATCAGCACGGAGAAGGACGGCTTCCGTTCGATGGCGCTGTGGGGAGACGGACTCATTGTTGATATTCCGGTGACGTGGGAGCGGGATCCGAATAGGAACAAGCTCTCTGCGCCAGCCGATGAGGGACTGCTTCAACTGGAGTATTATAGCTTGCGGGCGGATGAAGGGGCTACGCTGGATTCGCTTGTTCGCCAGGAAGAGGAATTCATGAAGAAGCAGTTCCGTCCGGAGCATCGTCAGACGGTGGGCGTCCAGGATGTGACGTTGAAGAGCGGACAGCAAGCGAAGCTGTTGACGGCAAAGCATCGGTATAATGAGACGGACTGGCGCTTCTCCAAGACACTGATCGTTCTCGATGAAGGCGTTCAGTTTTTCCTGCAATATTCCGGACCAGACTGTGCCGATGCCGTTCAGCTTGGCGAACGCATTGTGGACTCGGTTCGCGTCGACGGGAGGTTCAAGGAGCAGCTTGACGACCCGGAGGCCTGGGGCGACGGAAGCGAGCTGTGGGTTCCGTGGACGAAGACCGTGGAGCGCACATCGGAAACCTGGGGACTCCAGATGAAGGTTCCGGAATGGTGGCTCGGCTACCGGGGCAGCGGAGTGTTGGAAGAGTTGGAGGCAGAGTTCGAAGAAGGGGACATCGCGACCTATAGCTTGCCGAGCAGTTATTTCAGGCTGACTGTGAATCATGTGGATACGGTAGAGGAGGCGTTGGCCTATTGGAAAGAGTCCCTCCTGTCCGAGAGTGATCCGTCGATCCGGTTCGTGAAGGAGGAGAAGAAGACCTGGCGGGGCCAACCGGCGATGCGCGTCCGGTTCATCGGCTTGACGGCCGGCGTGAACAGCACGTATACGACGGATATGCTGCTGCTTGCCAAGGACGGGTACGTATATACGCTGTACTACACGATGTACGACGTATCCCGCACGCCAGAAATGGTGGCTCACTTCGAAAAGGTCCTGGACTCGTTCCGGTTCGCCGCGCCTTAACACATCTTAACACCACGCCTTAATAGAGGAAGCGATGACGCTGTGCCGTATGGCATGGCGTCTCTTTTGTATGTGGGGACAGGGATTGTCTTGGGGTAGCGTTGTCGCGGGGTAACGGCCACGATACTGCGGAGGAGTGTTGCCTGGTACGGGAGAGCCGATGGAATCGGGATAGGTATGGGCCGAGGGGAGTGAAGGGCTGGAGCGGGTTGAGGGGGGGCGAGCTATAGGTGCTTGCTGTTGGGATGTTGGGGGATTGCTGTGATCTTAGCATCAATATCCCATCGGTTCAGGGGGCAGTGGGGAATAAGTGCTTTTGCGTTACAGGCTTCGGGGATGGACAGGTGCAGCGCTTAAGGCAGAAATGGAGTGCAGCGGCAGTTTTCCAGGCAGGGCAGAGGAGGTTGGCTGCTTTATTTTCTGGATATAGGGGGAGGATGGGGAGGATGTATAGGTGTTGAGTCCTTTGAGTCAATCTCCCAGTCGCTCAGGGAAAAAATCCTTGGGCTTTTTTGCTTGTCTATTGGTAGGGGGTGGAAAGAGAAGCGTCTTCCTATTGACTATATACGGAGGCAGGGTCGAAGACCTCGGATGATATTGAAACAGTCCGGATTCCGGGAGCTGTTATGAGGGAGACGCGCCGCTTGTCTGAATTCTGCTAATAAGGGGGTATGCAAGAGAAAAGTGGTGCCCTAGAGGGAGCAAGGGGGAGAGTGACAAGAGGGAGATGGCAGATAACAGATAGCAGATAGAGCTTGCTGAGAGCCGTTCCTGCGCATGGTGTCACCGCAGGGGAGGAAGATATCGCCGCTACTGGAGTTTTGGCCGAAAGACCGCTATACTATGTAAGGCATCTTCGATGTCTGGCCTTGTTGGGTAGCAGGCAGAATTGAAGAATTCAGGTTGGGGGTCAACGTGATGACGACAATCAAGCAACATAACGATAGACAAGCCGTAGATGTCGTGAAGGCTGCGATGCAGGAAGCGGGCATGGCGCCCCGGAATCTGCGGCGTGAAGATATTGAACTGCTGGCGCCTGCGGGCGACTGGGATTGCATGCGGGCGGCGGTGGCGAATGGGGCGGACGCTATCTTTTTCGGCGTGGAGAAGTTCAATGCGCGGGCGCGCGCGAACAATTTCCAGATGGACGAGCTGCCGGAGATTATGTCGTTTTTGCATAGCTATGGCGTGAAGGGGTTTTTGACGTTCAATATTCTTGTATTTGAAAATGAGCTGGCGGATGCGAAGGAGCTGATTGATGCTTGCATTGCGGCCGGGGTCGACGCGGTCATCGTGCAGGATCTCGGCTTGGTGAAGCTGATTCGCGAGATTTCGCCGGATTTCCCGATTCACGGCTCGACGCAGATGACGATTACGTCGCCGGAGGCGGCTTCGTTCACGAAGCCGTACGGGCTGGAGCGGGTCGTGCTTGGGCGCGAGAACAACCTCAAGCAGATCCGGAAGATCGGGGCCGAGGCGCAGCTTCCGATGGAGGTGTTCGTGCACGGCGCTTTGTGCGTGTCCTATTCGGGACAATGCCTTACCTCGGAAATGTGGGGCGGGCGCTCCGCCAACCGCGGGGAATGCGCGCAGGCGTGCCGTCTGCCGTATGACATGATGGTCGACGGCGAGCATCAGCCGATGGGCGATGTGACGTATTTGCTCTCGCCGAAGGATCTGGCGGCGCTGGATCTCGTGCCGGAGCTGATTGAAGCGGGCGTGACATCGTTCAAAATCGAGGGCCGCATGAAGCAGCCGGAATATGTGGCGAATGTGGTCGGCAAGTACCGGAAGGCGATCGATGATTATTTCGATGGCCGCTGGACGGGACCGACGAAGGAAGAGGTGCGCGAGCTGCAGCAGAGCTTCTCGCGCGGCTTCACGCACGGCTTCCTGAAGGGGACGAACAACAAGCAGCTCGTGGACGGCACGTTCCCGAAGAGCCGCGGCGTCTATCTCGGCCGCGTCGAGCAGGTGCTGCGCGACGGGGTCGTGTGCAAGCTGGAGGCGCCGCTGAAGCGCGGCGACGGGATTGGCTTTGACGCGGGCGACCCGACGAAGAAGGAGGAGGGCGGCCGCGTGTACGACCTGCGCCGCAAAGGCGTCAAGTTGGACGGCGAGGCGCAGGAGGGCTGGCAGGTCGACATCGTGCCGGGACGCCACGATGTCGACCTGCGGCGGGTGAAGGTCGGCGACCGGATTTGGAAGACGAGCGACCCGGCCTTGGACAAGCGCATGCGGGCCACGTTCGAGACGGAGAAGCCGTATCGCGTGTTCCCCGTGCATGTGCGCGTGGAAGGCCGCGCCGGCGAGCCGCTCCGCACCTGGTGGACCGACGTGCCGAAGGGCACGACGGTCCAGGTAGATTCGGAGCTGGCGCTGGAAGCGGCCCGGAAGCGCCCGATGGATCAGGCGCTTCTGGAGGAGCAGTTCGGCCGCCTTGGCGGAACGGTGTATCAGCTCGAGCGGCTGGACGCCGCCCTGGAAGGCGACGTTATCGTGCCGATGCGAGAGCTAAATTCGGTCCGCCGCCGGGCGGTGGAACTGCTCGCGGGCGAGCGGCCGAAGCCGCCGGTATACGAGCACCGCGACGTAGACGTCTACGGCGGCGCGGTGCGGGAGCACACGGCGGTGCAGCCGGGCACGGCGCGGCTGACGGCGCTGTGCCGCTCGCTCGCGCAAGTGGAGGCGGCCGTGAACACGGAGGCGGAACTCATCTACGCCGATTTCGAGTTCATCAAGCAGTTCCCGGCCGCCATCGAGGCGTGCCGCGCTGCCGGCAAGCCGATCGCGCTCGTCACGCCGCGCATCCATATGCCCGGCGAAAATGGCTACCACCGGAACATCCTAAAGCTGAAGCCGGACGCGGTGCTTGTCCGCAATACCGGCGCGCTGCAGTTCTACATGCAGGCGAAGGCAGAAGCCTCCGAGCGGGGCGAAGCCTTCCCACGGCTTATCGGCGACTTCTCGCTGAACGTCGCTAACCACAAAACGGTGGAATTGTTCGCCGCCTCGGGTCTGGATTGCATTACGCCGTCCTATGACCTGAACATTCAGCAAATGATCGATATGCTTCGGCATACGGACACCTCTTTGCTCGAAATCGTAATTCATCAGCATTTGCCGATGTTCCATACCGAACACTGCGTTTATTGTACCTTCCTTAGCGAAGGAACGGATTACACGAACTGCGGCCGCCCGTGCGAGGAGCACCGCGTCTCCCTGCGCGACCGCATCGGCATGTCCCACCCGGTCCGCGTGGACGAAGGCTGCCGCAACACGGTCTACAACGCCATTGAGCAGTCCGGAGCCGAGTACATTACCCACTTCCTGGACTTGGGCGTAGGCAGCTACCGCGTCGAATTCCTGGAAGAGACGCCGGAACAGGTTCATCAAGTTATCGACCTGTACGGCCGCGCTCTCCGTTCGGAGATCAGCGGTACCGAAGTATGGCGCACGTTGAAGGCGACGAACCAGCTCGGCGTGACGCGCGGGCAGTTGGTGAAGTAAAATAAATGCTTAGAGCAGGAACCTTTGCATTACGTGGGTTCCTGCTTTTTTGTTAAGAAGGAAGGTTTTACTCTCCACCTATAGCTGCTTATGAAGCGAGTCTACCGTTTTTGCGATATAATAGGCGTAGCCAATATAAGAAACCGGTGTTTCGAATAGAAATGAAGTAGAGAGGGGAAATTTCGTGAAGGTCAGAAAAGCGATTATTCCGGCTGCGGGACTTGGAACCCGATTCCTCCCGGCGACGAAAGCAATGCCGAAAGAAATGCTTCCTATCGTAGACAAACCAACCATTCAATATATCGTCGAAGAAGCAGTCGCATCGGGAATTGAGGATATTATTATCGTTACGGGAAAAGGCAAGCGTGCGATCGAGGATCATTTTGATAGCATTTTCGAATTGGAGTATATGCTTCGTGAACGAGACAAACTTGCCCTTCTGGAAGAAGTTCAAAAACCGTCCGAACTGGCAGATATCCATTACATAAGACAAAGGGAGCCACGCGGCTTGGGCCATGCCATTTGGTGCGCCCGCAAATTCATAGGCAATGAACCGTTCGCCGTGTTGCTGGGGGATGATATCGTCGAAGCCAATACGCCGTGTCTGAGGCAAATGCTTGACGTGTACGATGCACATGAAGCGCCCATAGTCGGTGTCCAGCCTGTTCCGTGGGAAGAGGTATCCCGCTATGGCGTCGTAGCAGGCGATCAAATAAACGAACGGCTGCTTCGTGCCAAACAACTCGTCGAAAAACCTGCTCGCCAACAAGCCCCTTCGAACTGGGCCATCATGGGACGTTATATCCTAACACCGCGTATCTTTGAACTGCTGGAGCAGCAGAAAGAGGGAGTAAACGGCGAAATACAACTTACCGACGCCATAGCCGAGCTAAGCCAGGAGAAGGAAGTGCTGGCTTATCACTTTGAAGGGGAGCGGCATGATGTCGGAGAGAAGCTGGGCTTTATTAAAACAACCCTTCACTATGCCCTACAACGGCCTGAATTGCGAGATGAGCTTATGAATTATTTAACGGATATTATAGAGGAGCCAAGCCACTATACTTGTCAGCAATCAAAGTAGAAAACGGCCCATTACGGGCCGTTTTCTATTTATTACTGTTTTAAAAATCGCATTTCAGCAACTTGTTCAATTCGCTCTTTTTCTTCTGGATCCACACTGAGCAACTTATCATACCATACCTGATCAACTTGGCCATTCTGGATAGTCGCTCCGACATACCAGCGGGCTAGCTCCCGATTAGTCGCATTTGACAGGTCCTCATTTAGATAAGGCTTCATTGCTTCCGCCCCCTGCCCAGGTTCGCCTTTCATAATGTAGGCCCGGCCAGCATTCATGGCCATCGTGCTCGTTACCCTGAACTCTCGCCCCTGAAGCTGTCCTTCCGGTAAAGTTTTGAGATGTTCCACACCTTGTTCGACATGGCGCAATGCTGAAATAATCTCATCCATGTATTCATTTTTCTTTTCTGGGGATTCGTTATAAACGATCATCCCTTGGCGCAAGGTAGCATCCATGTACTTGTCGTACCATTCCATATCCCACGGGAAGCGCTCAGCATTTTCAGAGTAGACTTTATAGAGTTCCGAATCCATTCCTTTTTGCTTATAAAGCTCTATCAATCGTAACAGCAATAATCGGTTTCCTGGTTGTTTTTCCAGCGCCTGTCGTAACGTATGCTCGGCTTCAGCAAAAAAGTCTTCGTCTCCTTGCTGTGCGTATACTTGTTGGAACAAGGCAGCTTTAAACTCAGCATATTCAGGCACGGTTCCCCTTATTTTTAGAGCCTTACTTAATGAATCCATTGTTTGATTAAAATTACTCGTTTCATTCAGGACCGCTCTCGCTTTCGCATAAGAGCTGGAAGCTTGAATAAATAATAGAGAAGTGATGAACATTATCACTCCAGCGACTCCGAGAATACTTGCCGCAGCCGCTTTGAATGTACTTGGCTTTATTTTCTTAAGTGGCTCCGTTGAAATTGATGCCGCCATCCCTCCCAAGCTAATAAAGACGATAATCCCGATATAAACATAGCTCATGTTAAAATCCATCACGCTATGTACCAAAATGCTTGTCGCTAAAATGAAATACATGAAATAGCTATTCCGCTTCGTCTCTTCCGCGTTCCGGAACGATTGTACGTACTTCCAGTAAACGATTCCGAGAAAGGCAATTAATATAATGAAGCCGAGAAATCCGGTCTCAACAAGATACTGCATGTAGTAGCTGTGAGCTTGGGCTGATTCATACGGGTTGTTTTGGTACTTTTCATACAACGCGCTCCAAGCGCCGCCGCCCGCACCGAAGACAGGATAGTCTGCCGCCAGCTTCATCGAGTCTATGTAGAACGTAATCCGCTCAAGCACGCTGTGCTGCTGGAAGTTGATTGAACTGAGACGTGAAGAGATGCTTTCCGGCAGCAAATTTTTGAGTCCGGTTCCTAGCAAAAAGAACAACAGCGCTCCAGCAATGATGGTTCCCCCTACAGGGAGGAGAGCATTGGCCCACTTCTTCATTGAGAAGTTTTCCAGTTTATTTTCCAACCATGGCGCAAGGAATCGTTGTACAATCCAACATAAGAAGGCGGATACAGCCGACGCTCCAAAAATATAAAGCCATCCCTTGAAGGAGGAACTGCCTGTTCCGTTCTGATGTACTTGAATGCCGATATCGGTTACGGTATTCAAAATAACAAATGTCGCCGCACCGCTGATTGCCAGATGGACAATCCATAGAATCTGCCGTGCCGGCTTCACAAATAATAGAACTACCACAAACACAACTGGCAATAACACCAGACCGCTACGAGAGAGGGTTAATAAAATTGATAGAATAATTGGTACCAACATAAAACCGTGTACCGCATGACTAACGGCCTTACGGCTTGTCGTTAAGTAAAACACGGCTACAAACAAGAATGCCATCAAATAAGCAGCATACGTGTTCGGGTACTGGAACACCGAGGCAAGACGCGGTCCATTCGCATCTACCCAAATTGCTTGTTGGTATAATCCGTCCGGATTGAGCCTAGAAAACCACCCGATCAATGCCGCAGCGAGTTTTCCATTTCCTAGCCAGTTCATCAACCCAAACCAGACGATGATATAGGCGGAACCTGTTAACGTAGTCTGGATGATGCGATTGATCTTCTCTTCGCCTGTTGTTAGTTTAGTAAAAGCGAAGAAAACGGCATAGGTTAACATAATAAAAATCGCATTAACCGCCAAATAACTGGAAGCTGCGAAAAATGCCGAAACTCCGTAGGTTAAAGGCAGTAGAAATACAAAGAGAGTAAGCACGTCAGACTGGTCATAATTTCTTTTTTTCAATTGAAGCAGGATTCCTATTGTCAAAAATGCTAGAATAGAAGATATGAGAATAGACCAGTAAATTGGATTTTCAAAGTATGTGTCTTGTGCGTTGAATAGTCCGAATTGGAATGGGGACCAGATTAGGAATAAAGTCATCGTACTCAATAATAGCCAGACATAAATCGAAGTGTTATTATTTCTTTTAGACGGCTTATGAGTATTGTAGCCATATTTAGACAAAGTTTACTTTCTCCTTTTCTTATAAATTCGATAATAATTTTACCATAGTCAGAATGCCACATCCAATTGTTTACGCACAACAGAAGTAATATACTCATCAATTTTCGAATAACTGTATGAACTACGGAGGATAAAAAAATGAAAATTTTTGTTACAGGCGGTGCAGGGTTTATTGGCTCGAATATTGTAGATTTATTGATTGAACACAACCATGAAGTATATATAATAGATAATCTTTCAACCGGAAAACGTGAAAATCTTCACCCTGATGCAGTTTTTTACCATATGGACTTGGATTCTATTCAAGTAGAAGAAGTTTTCAAAAGAATTAAACCTGATATTGTTATCCATCATGCAGCACAAATAGATGTACAAAATTCAATAAAGTCTCCCTCGCTTGATGCTGAAATTAATATTATCTCAACGATAAAAACATTAGATTTATGTGTAAAGTATAGGGTCAAAAAAATAATATATGCTTCTTCAGCTGCTGTATACGGCACACCACAAAATTCAATTGTTGATGAGAAACATAACATATCTCCGGTTTCTTTCTATGGGATTTCCAAACTGACACCAGAGTATTATCTTAATGTGTATTCGAGCTTATACAATTTAAAATATACCATACTACGGTACTCGAATGTATACGGAATTAGACAGGATCCTAAAGGGGAAGGTGGAGTAGTTTCGATCTTCTTGAATAAACTGATTAATCAACAGCCACTAGTAATATATGGTGATGGAGAACAAACGAGAGATTTTGTTTATGTGAAGGATGTTGCATTTGCAAATCTGGCTGCTTTATCTCAAGGTGATAATGAGACTTTCAATATCAGCACTAATACCTCAGTAACTATTAATCAACTATTTAACATGATGGCAAGGGAATTCTCAGGAGTCGAAACCCCTTTACATGAAAGAGAAAGGGCTGGTGACATAAGACACAGTTGTTTAGATAATAGTAAAGCAAAGGATGGACTCGGATGGCATCCTCTATATAGCTTAGAGCAAGGGCTAAATGAAACGATTCATTTTTATACAAGAGGAGATAAAACATGTTTGTTAGCGCAAAATTAAAGAAATACAGGGATGAGTTCAAGTTAATCTATGAGTTATCTAAAAACGACTTTAAAGTAAGGTATGCGGGCTCTTCCCTTGGGATTTTGTGGGGGTTTATTCAACCGCTTATGACAATATTAGTATACTGGTTTGTCTTTGAGGTCGGGTTTAGATCTGGGCAAAGACCAGATGGAACACCCTTTATTCTTTGGTTAACCTGTGGAATAATTCCGTGGTTTTTCTTTGCCGAGAGTTGGGTTACGTCTTCAAACAGTTTTCTAGAGTACAGCTATCTTGTTAAGAAAGTTTCATTCCGAATTGGCATATTACCATTAGTAAAGATACTCTCTGCTTTTTATATACATTTATTTTTTATATGTTTTCTAGTAATTGTTCTTTACGTATATGGTTTTTATCCGGCATTATCGTACTTACAAGTTTTTTATTATCTATTTTGTACAAGCTACTTATTATTAGGCTTAGGGTTGGTCTTTTCATCGTTAGTTGTATTTTTAAAGGACTTTATGCAAATATTAGGAATCGCTGTCCAAATAGGTTTCTGGTTAATTCCGATAGTATGGTCACCAGAAATATTACCTGATAAGTTTGCAAAGATTTTTAAACTAAATCCGCTCTATTATATTGTTGAGGGGTACCGGGATACATTTATTAATCATGTGTGGTTTTGGCATCGGTATAATCAAACATTTTATTTTTGGATCTTGTCTTCCATCATTCTAATTATTGGAATTGCTTTGTTTAGAAAACTAAAACCTCACTTTGCGGATGTGTTGTAAAATTATCAGGAGGATAATATGGAGAATTATGTGATATATTTGAAAAATATTTTTAAAAAATATAAATTATACCACAACCCAGTCGATAGATTAAAGGAATCAATGAGTATTACCGGAAAGTTATATCATAAGGAGTTTTATGCACTCAAAGATGTTTCGTTGTCAGTGAACAAAGGTGAAACGTTGGGCATTATAGGTAAAAACGGGTCAGGGAAATCTACTTTGTTGAAAATAATAACAGGTGTCCTTACTCAGACATCGGGGGAAAGGACGGTACATGGCCAAATTTCTGCATTATTAGAGCTAGGTACAGGGTTTAACCCGGAATATACAGGCATGGAGAATATTTATTTGAATGGAACAATGCGTGGGTTGTCAAGAGAAGTCATGCAAACAAAAATTGCTGATATAATTGAGTTTGCTGATATTGGGGATTTTATACATCAACCTGTCAAAACTTATTCTAGTGGTATGTTTGCAAGATTGGCGTTTTCCGTAATGATTAATTTTAAACCTGAAATATTAATTGTAGATGAAGCTCTATCCGTGGGAGATGTATTTTTTCAACAGAAATGTAATAGGTTTATGAAAGAAGAAATGAGGGATGTCACCAAGCTACTGGTAACTCACGATTTGAGCTCCATTGCAAATATGGCGGATCGGGTAATTGTCCTCTCAGAGGGTGAAGTGGTCTTTGAAGGAGAACCATTAAAAGGCATAGAGTACTATACCAAAATACTGCATACTGAAACTTTCTCAAGCAAAAAGAAAGTTGAACAGAAGGAAGAACGTTCAAAAACGGATATGTTACTTTCTGGTGAATGGGTAAGAACAGATGAAGAGTCCTTAGGTGGCGCACAAGAAATAATAATAGAAGCCGTACAATTTAAAATAGATGATGAAGAGTATAAAGGATTTGTTACTAAAGGAAACAAACTACAAGTCGAACTTTTAATTTCTTCTCGGAAATCGACAGATGAAATGATAGTAGGTTATTTAGTTAATGATAAATTTGGAAATTCGATTTTCGGTGAAAACTCGTATAGTTCTAACCTTTCTGTACCAATTGTAGAAGAGAACAAGTCGTATGTAGTTGCAATTGAGATTCCTTGGCCAGAAATTCAGGAAAACGATTATTTTATAACCTTTGGAATTGGAGAAGGTTTTCATGAAATGCAGCATGTTATTCAATGTTGGGCCCATAACGTCATACAAGTCAAAAATATTACTTTAGGGTCTGTTCACGCATTATTCAATAATAAAATTGAAAAAATAAGTATGAAAGAAGTCTAAGGAGAGGTTGTCCTTGAATCAATGGGTAATAAGTGAACCGAAATTTGAATCTGATGTGATAAATGCAAAATTGAGGGTTGCTCCTTGGGAAGGACATCGGAGATTTGCCTACGATTTCATGCGTTATTTGAATCCAGGGAGTGTAGTGGAACTCGGTACTCACTATGGATGTTCCTTCTTTACTTTCTGTCAAGCTGTGAAAGACTTCGATTTAACAACCAAATTATATGCCATCGACACCTGGGAAGGGGACGAACAGGCAGGTTTTTACGGCGAGGACGTATATGTTACGGTCACTTCTACTGTAGAAAATATCTTTCCAAATATAGATATAACCTTGTTGCGTAAAACATTCGATGAGGCGTTAAATGACTTCGAAGATAACTCTATAGAAGTAATTCATATTGATGGATTGCATACATTTGAGGCAGTGTCTCATGATTTTGAGACATGGTTACCCAAGTTGAAAGAGGATGGAGTAATCATGTTTCATGACGTATTTAGCCCTCTTGGTTACGGATCTAATCAATTCTGGAACGATATAAAAAATAATTATCCTTCGTATGAGTTCAAACATAGTTGGGGACTTGGGCTTTTATTTCCGAAAGGGGCTAAAGTGCATGAAGGGTTATTGGACGAAAATATAAATGACAAGATTTTATATTATACGTACAGATCATTATATGAATTTGAAGTGATAAAAACACAAGACCTTCAAACAATGGTATTTGAACGAGATAAAGCTATTGCAAGTAATGAAAAACTAATAAAAGAAAAAGATGAAATTATTAGACAGAATGATATCCTGATTCAGGAACGAGATAAGGCTATTGCAAGTAATGAGAAACTAATAAAAGAAAAAGATGAAATTATAAGACAGAATGATGTCATGATTCAGGAACGAGATAAGGCTGTTGCAAGTAATGAGAAACTAATAAAAGAAAAAGATGAAATTATAAGACAGAATGATATTATGATTCAGGAACGGGATATTGCATTGGCATCATCTAAAGAAATGATAGAATCAAGAGACGAAGCATTATTAACATCAAAAATGATGATTGATGATAGAGATAGCGCGTTGGAAGCAACTGAAAAAATGATTCAAGAACGTGATACAATAATTACAACATTGGAAAAACAACTAGCCACTGCAAAAAATAATATATCCATACTAGAGAAAAAGGTAAAAGAACAAAATGATGGTTTAATAGCAACAAAGAATGAACTAATTCAAAAACAAGAGTTAATCGACTACTACCAGAGCAAAAAAATTATCTTAAATTTCAGAAAAAAATAATTTGAGGAGAACTTAATGAAGGATTTACTTCAATATATTCAGGAGCAGAAAAAGAAAATCGTTCTTTTTGATATATTTGACACGATTTTATTAAGAAGTGTAGAGCCGGAGTATACGAAGAAAATATGGGCGAAACGTTTTAGTATACAACTCGGAGATCACATACCATATGATCGTTTATATATGATCCGAAATGAAATAGAGATGGAGATATGTCAAATTAATGCTGATAATGGGGATGATCAAGAGTTTCATTTTGATGATTTTATAAAGGTTCTTTACCAGAAATTATTAGACAATAATTTAATTACTAGTAATTATGAATACTCAACTTTTGCAAGAGAATGTAAAGAAACGGAATTAGAAGTTGAAAAGGCGGTTCAGTTTGTCGATAAAGAATGGATTGAGGTTGTATCTGAATTGAAAAGGAAAGGGATACGCGTCGTGTGTGTATCCGATTTTTATTTAAGTAAAAGCATGTTGAGGGATTTGTTTGATTACCATAATATTAGTTCCTATGTGGACGATATATTTGTATCAAGTGAATTTAAACGTACTAAAAGAACGGGTAGATTATTTGACGTTGTAATAAATGAATTAAAGCTAGTTAAAACAGATATTATTATGGTTGGCGATAATAAACACTCTGATTTTAATATGCCCAAACATAAGGGGATCGATGCGTATTTATTAGATAGAGAGGAACAAAGGCATTTTTATGAGAAGTTTAAACGGACTTATGAGAATGATATATCATACTTTCAAGGGATCCGTTCTATAGCGGAAAGTATGAGAAAAACCCAAAAACAGTGCTTTCACGAGATAACCTTCTCATTATACTTATATATTGAACTCCTGCATAAACAACTTATAATGCAGAAGGCTAAAAATGTATTTTTCTTAGCCAGAGAAGGAGAGTTTCTTTTAAAACTATTTAATGAATATCAAAAGAAACAAGGCTATATTGATATACAACATATCCGTCCCCATTATATAAAAGTATCCCGTAAATCAACTTTTTTGCCTTCGTTAAAAAAAATTGATGAAGAAAAGTTTGATATATTGTTTCGTCAATATCGGAATATATCAATTAGAGACTTTTTAGCTAGTATTAACTTTGATCAAGAAGAGATAGAAAGAATAACGTTGAGACTAAACATAGATTCAGATCATAAAGAAAGAGATTTGCCTACTAGTGAGGCATTTAATATGCTACTGTGCGACTCTGAGTTCAGAAATGTCTATGAAGACAAGCGCTCTAAACAAAAAGACCTATTCCTGAAGTACTTAATGCAATACGGTGTTAAGTTCGAAAATGAAGGTGTTCATCTTGTTGATGTGGGGTGGAAAGGTACAATTCAAGATAACATTTATCGGATTTTAGGCGAGAAAGTTCTAGTTGCTGGATACTATTTGGGATTGATTAGCACTGGAGACATGAAAGATAACAACAAAAAGCAAGGGATTTTGTTCTCATCCATTCCATATAAATCACCATTTTATGATGTTCATAATGAAAACAGAGCATTGTATGAAGTGATTTTAGGCGCTTCACATGGAAGTGCAAATCAATATATCGAAAAAAATGGAGTAGTGGATGTGGAAACGATTCAGACAGATAAAGAAAAGCAATTATTCGAACAAATAATATCACCACTTCAAGATGACATTTATCAATATTTCTGTAAGCTTTGCGAGTTGTTTTGCAAAAAAAGCATTAAAGTCGAAAAGTTTGCGTCGGATTTTGCAAAGATACATGCAAGGATGGTTTTTTTTCCGACGAACAAGGAAATCAACTTCTTTAATGGACTCTACCACTACGAGAATTTCGGGGTTTTTGAATATAGTACATTTAAAATCCAAAATAAATTTAATTTAGGTAGAACACTTCGCAATTCACTAGCTATGTTGAGGAACCCTCGAGCGATCCTTAATAAAGGTTTCTGGGCCCCAATAACGTTAAAAAATGAAGGATTGGGTTATCTTGTGAAATTGTATGGTTGGTACAAGTATAACCGTTCTTTTTCTAAGAAATATCAAAGCCATAAGGATGCTATGACATCAAGAAATTCATCTATTCAAGTAGAGCAACTCAATCAATTAAAGGTAACCATACAAGAACAAAAAGATGCTATCCAGAAAATGACCCGAATGATTGATGATCGTGATGAAGCGATAAAAAGTATGACAAAAATGATTGATGACCGTGATGAGGCAATAAAGAGTATGACAAAAATGATTGATGACCGTGATGAAGTTATTCGCCAACTATCGCTCCAATTAGAGTCGAATAAAAATAAATGAGATCTGAGGTATGAGAATGAAATGGGCAATGCTATTGGGTTCCCCTGATATTAGCGGGGGAACTTACGTTATTTTTGAACATGCAATCCGTGCAAAACGAAGAGGCATAGATGTAACACTTGTGACAGAAGAACCTGTAGATATGGAGAGGCTTCACTGGCATCCCGAAGCTACAGAATTAAGCTGGAGGACATATAGTGAAGCAAGTGAAGATTTGTTTGATATTTGTATCGCAACTTGGTGGAGAACAGTATATGAGCTGCATCGGGTACAAGCAAAAACGTATGCATATTTTGTGCAATCAATCGAATCCAGATTTTATAGCGAATCAGAAAAGCCACTAAGACAACTTGTAGAGTCTACGTATGCCTTACCCTTACACATTATAACAGAAGCAAAGTGGATTAAAGATTATTTAAAAGAACATTTTAATAAGGAAGCTTATCTCGTGTTGAACGGCATCAGGAAGGATATTTATTTCGAAGATGGAGAAAAACACGCTGATCGGAAAAAAGATAAGCTGCGAGTGTTAGTTGAGGGGCCAATTGATGTAGATTTTAAAAATGTTCCCAAAACCATTGAATTATGTAAACAGTCAAATGCTGATGAGATTTGGTTGTTGACATCTAGTCCCATAACTTCCTACCCTGGGGTAGATAGAGTATTCTCAAGAGTACCAATATTTAAGACGCCGGAAATATACAGATCATGTGACGTGATTATTAAATTAAGTTATGTTGAGGGGATGTTCGGCCCGCCGTTAGAGATGTTTCATTGTGGAGGGACATCTATTACATATGACGTAACCGGTCATGATGAATATATCGTTGATGGGCAGAATGGCATTGTCATAGCTTGTGATAATGATACAGAAGTAGTAAAGAGTATCAATGAATTAAAAGAAGATAGAATTTACTTAAATCAGTTGCTAACGAATGCGAAGAAAACTGCATCAGAGTGGCCGAGTTGGGAAGAATCGTCGAGTCAATTCCAAACAGCCATAATAAACATTATAAATAATGATAGGCATATCAGCAATATTGAAGTGAAAAATTATAGTAATTTTATGTTTGGGTGGTATATAATAGCAGAAAATTATAAAAATGATAAAAGCAGAAGAGTATCATCAACTATGCTCCCTAAAATAAAGTCCATTCTTAAAAGAAGAAGTCCAAGATTATTTGATTTATTGAGAAAAACTAAGTTTTATCTTATTACTAAAAAACATAAATAACTTATAGGGGTATTGTAGAAATGAACTACAAAAAGTATGCAGGATATATTTTTGTTACTTATTAACTTTATTTATCGCTCATCATTTTTTCCCTAATATCGAAAGAAACCGCTTAATTGGATTTGTTTTATACTGTTGTTCGGAACTTTATTTGGTCTGTTAGTAATAAGAATATAATCAAACTTAGTTACAATAATAGCGAGCACGCTAAAAAATACAAAATAGTGTGCATCATTTAGTACAATATTTGTTTTGATGTTACCATATAATAATTCACAATTTGTAACACTTAGTATTAATTCACTAACTGATGAAAACAGCCAGTCCAATGGAGTTGAAGCATGGATAAAAGAGTTGGCGGTTGATGGTAAAGTCATTGATTTAAAAACGTTACAATATGAAGGTCAATAGGAAGTTATCCATGGAAGTACTGTGAGCCATGATGGAAGCAAAGCAGTAGCCACATGGGAAGGATTAGTGAAAAGAGCTTTGAAATCAAGTTAGGGAATCATCCGTACTCCGGGTTAGCTGAAGTCAAGATAAATGACAATATAGAGAGGGTAGATTTATATTCACCCGAAGACAAAATAAAAACAATTACACACCATAATCAAAGAGTTGAGTCCGTATAATTGTGTAAAATAGCTTCTTCCAATAAATGAAGAGAGCCATGTTCAAACCCCTCAAGTAGAATGTAGTTGCTGGCACAACAAACTAATGAGGTGGATTTGAAAATGGCTCAATATCAGATTAACGTAGATTCGAATATTTTGCAGCAATTATTTATTAGAGATCGTAAAGATGCGGGTGTAGCCAAGCTGCTGGAATCCGTATTGAATCAAGTCTTACAAGCGCAGGTGACCGAACAGTTGGATGCAGAACGTTATGAGCGAGCAGAGGAGCGCAAGGGATATCGGAATGGGACATACCCGCTTAAGCTCACAACACGTGTAGGCACGCTTACGCTTCATATTCCACGTATCCGGGATGGCAAGTTCTCTACGAATTTATTTGCCCGATACCAACGAAGCGAGCAAGCTTTTGTATTAGCCTTAATGGAGATGGTTGTCAATGGTGTCTCTACTCGCAAGGTGTCGCAGATTACCGAGGAACTGTGTGGCGCCGAATTCTCAAAGTCTACGGTGAGCGAGTTATGTAAGAAGCTTGATCCCATCGTACAAGCTTGGAGCCATCGTCCACTTGGTGACAGCCCATTTCCATTTGTGCTAGTAGACGCCATGTACTTGAAGGTACGTGAAGACGGTCGTGTACGCTCTCGTGGACTGTTGATCGCAACAGGAGTCAATACCGACGGAACACGAGAAGTGCTTGGGCACATGCTCGGCGATTCGGAATCGGAAGAGACGTGGGGGGCCTTCTTCCAGGAACTGAAGCAGCGTGGGTTACGGGGCGTGGATTACATCGTTTCTGACCAGCATGGCGGGCTTGTGCGTGCGATCCGTCAGCATTTTCAGGGGGTTACATGGCAGCGATGCCAGACGCACTTTATTCGTAATGTGCTGGACGCAACACCGAAAAGTCTCAAGGAAGATGTGCACCGTGCCATCCGAGGCATTTTAGATGCTCCGGACTTGGAGACAGCTCGGCTATTGCTGGATAAAACGTTAGAGACATACAGTGAGAAAGCGGAGCGAGCGATGCGTATACTGGAGCAAGGTTTCGACGATGCTACGGCGGTAATGTCGATTCCAGAGAAGTACCGAAAACGTCTGCGTACGACAAACAGCCAAGAGCGTTTAAACGAGGAAGAACGGCGTCGTGAGCGTGTGATTCGTATCTTTCCAAACCGCGATTCTGCATACCGATTACTTGGTGCTTTGCTAATGGAGATAGATGAAAAGTGGAGCAATGGCCGAAAGTATCTGGATATGACGGATTATTTGGAATGGCGCAAAACACATGCTAAGACTTCTTCCAAGGTTGTACGGTTAAGCTAGAGCAACGAATTTTGCTTGAGGGAATTTACACATAATTTTGGACTTGACCGGTATTAAAAATAGAAGATCGAAATAATTAGGGCTTGCTGAACAATCATTTTTCTAAGGTTTTACAAGGATTTCTGGACTCTAACTCGAAATAAAATGCAAGGAAAATGCGAATTTCTTGCAAAAAATCGTACACGTGGAGTGAACCAACATGTATCGTAGAACCGAAAGCCAGCTTCAGTTGTTCGAAGATTTCTACTTGCCGTTTGGCGGTAAATTAAATAAGGAGAACCGTTGGGTTCAACTGGCCGCTATCATCCCGTGGTGGCGGGCAGAAGAACTCTACGCGAAGTCGTTCAAGAAATCAATGCGCGGCCAGATCCCCTTGTCTGTTCGTATGGCTTTGGGAGCGCTGTACATTCAGGAACGTATGCAGCTCGATGATCGAGAGACGGTCCAGCAGATCACCGAAAATCCGTACTACCAGTACTTCCTTGGGCTGCCGGCGTTCCAAGATAAGCCTCCGTTTCATCACTCGCTGTTGACCCATTTCCGCAAGCGATTGGGTGCGGATGTCATTGAACGAATCAACGATTGGATTTTGGAAGAGGACGCAGAGCGAAAGAAGCAGGAACAAAACAAGAGCGATCCTCAAGATCCTCCAGGCAGCGGCCATGGCTCTGATGGAACATCCGTTAATGAAGACGGCAAAAGCAAAGAGAAACCATGCAACAAAGGCACCTTGATGCTCGACGCGACCTGCGCACCGGCCGACATCTCGTATCCGACCGATTTGAAATTATTGAACGAGGCGCGGGAAAAACTCGAAGCGATCATCGATGTTCTGCACGAGCCTTTCGTCGGGAAGGCCAAGAAACCGAGAACGTATCGTCAAACCGCCCGCAAACGCTACCTCGAGATCGCCAAGAAACGGCGAACGGGTGCCAAATCCATCCGGAAAGCGGTTGGCAAACAGCTTCGTTATGTTTCGCGTAATCTTCGCATCATCGAAATGCTGGCAGCGAAAAGCAGCTTGAATCAACTGGGTTCGCAGCAGTATCGGCAAGTGCGAGCTGTATCGTCAACAGCAAGAGATGTACGACAAACGGACACACTCGGTGGAAGATCGAATCGTCAGTCTTTCCCAACCGCATGTACGGCCGATTGTCCGCGGGAAAGTGAATGCTCCCGTCGAGTTTGGAGCAAAGCTGGCGATCAGTCTGGTGGATGGTTACGCTCGGATGGAGAAGCTGTCCTGGGATAACTTCAACGAAAGCATGACACTGAAAGCTTCCGTGGAGTCGTTCGTCCAGCGATATGGGTGTTATCCGGAAGCCATTCTAGCCGACCAAATCTACCGAAACCGGGAGAACCTTCGCTATTGTAAGGAGCACGGCATCCGTCTGAGTGGTCCAAACTTAGGACGTCCGAAGAAAGAAGCGGAACCCGATCGGAACCAGGCCAGACAGGATGCTTCAATGCGTAACGCAATCGAAGGAAAATTCGGAGAAGGCAAACGCTCCTACGGACTGGGGCGTATTCGAGCACGCCTTCGAGAGACAAGCGAAACGGTCATTGCCCTGCAACTGCTTGTTATGAATCTCGAACGCAAGCTGCGCGTTCTCTTTTTGCCGATTTTCAGACTGCTGCTGAATCTGTGCCGTCAGCCTCTGTGGGCCTAAAGGCAATATGTGTGCGACTTGTTTTGCTATAACTGAATAACTTCAGGAAAAGCAAGGACTTTATAAAGAAAAGTCTAACTTTCTATCCGAGAACAGGAATGAGGAATCCATGTTTTCCAAAACTGTTCCGTTGAGACTCCTACATGCGTCTTGTTCGGCAGGGCATGAGGTATGAAGCTAGGTGAAGTCGGCAGAAGGAAGCTGGAGCCACCAATCAAGGAAGGTATGCTTACTGATATGCCGGACGGCTGAAAAATTGCCTATGGTGAGAATGTTCAAAGGGGAACTGACGAAACTCCGAATGTAAGAATCTAAATGCCTACCTCATGGAAACATGTTGACCAATGAATGTTGGGGCAAGTGGCGTAAAGTACAATTACATGTTAGGAAATACGCTATACCGAACAATGGCGGTATCAAGCTTGCAGGTTCAAAGGAGTCACCTAAGGGCAGTATGCATAGCTAGGATAGAAGGAACAAGGAAAGCAAGGGACGTTGCAACAATGGACTGCCGTCCAAGACGGTTGCTATAAGGTTACACCGAAATGCATTTACCCTTGTGAGAGTAGGGGCACGACCAATGAAACTTCCGTAATAGAAGTGGAGGAACAGCCCTGAGTCTTGTTACTTGACAACAACTTTCCAAAAGTGAACTGTATCGGTCGGGTATGAATGTGGGGACAATCTCTGCAAGGGGGTTGCCACAATACAGGCTCTGCGTTATTGGGATTACTATAATCTAACAGATACCTTTACAGACTTACACGAGCAGGCCAAGCAAGGAAAAACATTCAAACGTCTCTATGAACTAATCACATCAAGAGAAAATATCCTTCTTGCTTACCGTACAATCAAGTCAAATAAGGGATCTAAAACAGCAGGAACAGATGGCAAAACAATCGAGAATCTTAAAACAATGACAGACAGCGATCTTGTGAACCTTGTTAAAACAAAACTTAAGAATTACCAACCTAAAAAGGTTAGACGGGTCTTTATTCCAAAACCTAATGGGAGAAAGAGACCACTGGGAATTCCATGCATTCTAGATCGGCTAATACAGCAGTGCTTTAAGCAAGTACTTGAACCAATCGCCGAGGCGCACTTTTATAAACATAGTTATGGGTTCAGACCATTGCGCTCCACCCATAATGCATTGGCTAGAGTTCAATTTTTGATTAATAACGGGGGACTTCACTTTATCGTAGACATCGATATCAAAGGATTCTTCGATAACATTAATCATTCAACCTTGCTAAAGCAGATATGGAATCTTGGAATACACGATCGTAAGGTTTTACGGATTATCAGTCGAATGCTAAAAGCTGTAATAGAAGGTGAAGGTACTCCTGTAAAAGGAACCCCACAAGGAGGAATTTTATCCCCTTTACTTTCTAACATTGCACTGCACGATCTTGATACTTGGGTAGCTGGACAATGGGAGAATTTCCAAACAAAACATGCATATACGAAGAGGAATAAATATAATGCTCTTAAGAAGTCAAAGCTTAAAGAAGGATTCATCGTCAGATACGCCGATGACTTCAAAATCCTCTGTCGTGATTGGAAAACGGCCCAAAAATGGTTCCATGCCGTAAAACTTTATTTGAAAGATCGCCTTAAGTTGGACATTTCCCCTGAGAAATCAAAAATTCTGAATTTGAGGAAACAGAAATCTGAATTTCTCGGCTTTACAATTAAAGCTACAATGAAGGGGAAAAAGGCAGTTGCACATACCGGTGTGATTGAGAAGAAAAAACAACAGATTAAGATACAATATAAGAAACTTATTCAACATATTCAACAATCACCCTCAGCCGGTAATGTGCACAAATTCAATAGTTTTGTTCTCGGGATTCACAATTACTTTAGGAAAGCAACGCATGTGTTCATTGAGTTCTCACGACTTGCCTATGACCTGAAAAAGTTCACTTATAATCGTTTGAAACGGGCTGGTAAATACGAACATCCTGATAATCCACCTCCGACATATAGGAAGTTTTACTCAACCAGTTATCGCACGTTCAAGGTGGATGGAGTCTACTTATACCCGATAGTAGATGTAACTACCTCTAACAATCTGAACTTCAGTCAAGAGATAACTCCATTTACTGTCGAGGGGCGGAAGAGGATTACTAGAAAACTGGTTGGATTTGTACAATCAGAAATCATTATATTAATGAAATCAGACAATCCTCAACGCAGTGCAGAATACTTGGATAATCGGATTAGTAGGTACAGTATGGTCATGGGAAAATGCGAGATCACAGGTATATTCCTTTATGCAGACGATGTGCACTGTCATCATTATCTTCCAACTTACCTTGGTGGAGATGACAGCTACAATAACCTGAGGATCCTTCATCAAGATGTCCATACACTTATTCATGCCACAAACCAGGAAACGATTATGAAACTCATAAACATGCTTGGCCTAACAGGCAGCATGATTAAAAAGGTAAACCAATACCGCAAAATGAGTAACTTGGGCACTGTTGTTTAATTCAAGTAGCAAGATGGAACGCCGTGTGCGGTGAAAGTCGCATGCACGGTGTGGAGGTGGGGAAAAGGTGGCGAGCTATTCAAAGCCTTACCTATACCTATTCAGCAAGCCCTAATTATGAAAGCCTGAGCAAATATATTCTAAAAGATATAATAAGTCAATTTAGTGATAAATAAGGGGTTGGAATTGGGATGAAAGGTATAATTTTAGCAGGTGGGACTGGTTCCCGCCTGTTTCCTTTAACCACAGTGACTAATAAGCATTTATTGCCGGTAGGGAAATACCCAATGATTTTTCATTCCATAAGTAAGCTTAAACAAGCTGAAATTGCTGATATCCTTATAGTTACAGGTAAGGAACATATGGGAGAGGTAGTTAACCTCCTTGGTAGTGGCAGTGAAATGGGGGTTTCCTTTACTTATAAAGTTCAAGACCAAGCAGGCGGAATTGCGCAAGCACTTGGTTTGGCTGACCAATTTGTAGGTAATGATCAAATGGTAGTTATATTAGGTGATAATGTATTCGAAGACGACATTTCCATTTATGTAAAAAAATTTCTAAAACAAAAGCAAGGAGCCAAAATTCTTATTCAACAGGTACATGATCCAAATCGTTATGGTGTGGCAGAACTCCAAGGAGAACATATTGTTTCTATTGAGGAAAAGCCACAAAAACCAAAGAGCAACTATGCAGTAACTGGAATTTATATGTTTGACCATACTGTCTTTGATATTATCAAAACTTTAAAGCCGTCCGGTCGCGGAGAACTTGAAATTACAGACGTGAATAATGCGTATATAAAACGAAAAGAGTTAACATTTGATATCCTTCAAGGCTGGTGGACAGATGCAGGCACGCATGCGTCGCTTGCAAGAGCGAATGAACTTGCCAAAGACATTACGCTTGGCGAAGAGTTTGGTAAACTGAGGCTGTGAGGAGTGATATGATTTGAAAGTGGAAGCTTTGTCACTTAAGGATGTATATATTATCGAACCGGTGCTCCATGGAGATCACCGGGGTTTTTTTATGGAAAGTTATAATGAAGATAGGCTTAAGGAACAAGGGATATCTTATAATTTCATTCAGGACAACCATTCCCTATCTGCTGAAGCTGGAGTAATAAGAGGGCTTCACTACCAACTTCATCCTAAGGCTCAATCAAAGCTTGTGAGAGTAATTTCCGGAGCAATTTATGATGTCATTCTCGATATTCGCAAAAATTCCCCCACATTTGGGCAGTGGGTAGGGGTAATTTTAAGTGAATATAATCACCGCCAGCTTTTGGTACCTAAAGGGTTTGCCCATGGTTTTTGCACGTTGGTCCCTAATACTCAAGTATTTTATAAAGTGGATGAGTATTACTCTCCAGAGCATGATCGAGGTATTCTGTGGAATGATCCGGACCTGAGGATTGATTGGCCAACATCACATCCCATTCTTTCTGACAAGGATAAGGTGCACCCTGTCCTCAAAGAGGCAGAATTCAATTTTGAATAGGAGAAAGTCTCATGAAACTGCTAGTAACTGGTGGTGCGGGATTCATCGGAAGTAATTTTGTCATATACATGTTGAAACAGCACCCGGAATACAAAATTATTAATGTAGACGATTTAACCTACGCTGGTAATCTTGAAAACTTGATTGATATACAAGATAACCCCAATTATCGCTTTGTTAAAGCAGATATTGCTGATGCCCAAGCGATGGAGCAATTATTCAGTGAAGACATTGACGTAGTTGTCAACTTTGCGGCAGAATCTCATGTGGATCGAAGTATTTTAGAACCTGAAATCTTTGTGAAGACAAATGTATTAGGAACACAAGTACTTCTTGATGCAGCCAAAAAACACGGTGTCACCAAGTTCGTTCAAGTATCGACGGATGAAGTTTACGGTTCCCTTGGGGAAACGGGGTTGTTTTCTGAAGCGACTCCACTGACACCTAATAGTCCGTATTCGGCTAGTAAGGCCGGAGGAGATCTGCTGGTACGAGCTTATCATGAGACTTTTGGTCTCCCTGTGAATATCACGCGTTGTTCGAATAACTATGGGCCCTATCAATTCCCTGAGAAACTTATCCCGTTAATGATTGCCAATGCTCTGAATGATAAACAGCTCCCAATTTACGGAGATGGACTTAATGTCCGAGATTGGCTATATGTCGAGGATCATTGCAGCGCCATTGATTTGGTTATTCATAAAGGCCGCGATGGTGAAGTGTATAATGTAGGCGGGAATAATGAGCGGACGAACATTCACATTGTTAGAACAATTCTTGAGCAGCTTGGAAAGTCGGAATCGTTAATTAAATTTGTGGAAGACCGACTCGGTCATGACCGTCGATATGGAATTGACGCGACCAAGATTAAGACTGAACTTGGCTGGAAGCCTAAGCATATCTTTGAGACAGGAATTAAAGCAACTATTGAATGGTATTTGAACAACCGAACATGGTGGGAGAGAATACAGTCCGGAGCATACCAAACCTATTATGAAAAACAATACGGGGTACGGCTGGGGGAGTAAGGGATGAAAGTACTCGTAACAGGCGCTAATGGGCAGTTAGGGGCGGACGTAGTCCGCCTTTTTGCTGAAAAAGGACATCGTGTAATACGTATGGGAAGATCGGAATTAGATATTACGGACGAGAAGCGATGCCGAGACATTATTACTGAATTGCAGCCAGAGGCGATCATTCATTGTGCGGCGTATACCGCGGTCGACCATGCAGAAACGGATCAAGATAATGCCTATCTGGTGAACGCCATCGGAACAAGAAATATTGCTGCAGCAGCAGAGCATGTGAAAGCCAAAGTTTGTTATATTAGCACAGACTACGTATTTGACGGCAATAGCTCAAGCCCCTATTATGAATATGACAATACTAACCCATTAACCGTGTACGGAAAATCGAAGCGAGCGGGGGAACAATTGGTTCAGTCTCTAAGTTCCCGTTGGTTTATTGTAAGAACGTCCTGGGTGTATGGAGCTTCAGGCAGTAATTTTGTCAAAACGATGTTAAAGCTTGGTGCTGAACGCGATTCCTTACAAGTCGTCAATGACCAATGGGGCTCGCCGACATACACGTGTGATTTGTCGTTCTTTTTGGAAGAACTGATTGCGACTGAAAAGTACGGCATCTATCATGCATCGAATACGGGAATATGCACCTGGTATGAATTTGCCAAAGCTATTTTTGAAGAAGCCAAGATGGCAGTCCAGGTTGACCCATGTACGACAGAGCAATTTCCGCGCCCGGCTCCTCGGCCTCGTTATTCAGCTTTGGAGCCAATGGCCATTCGAGTGAATGGCTTTACGCCGATTCGGCACTGGCGGGAAGCGCTGCGTGATTTTTTACATCAACATTGAGATGGAAGTGAATGAGTATGGGAGAGCAGCGGGGCAAAGTTCAGATTCTTGTTTCTACTTATAACGGGGAAAAGTATTTGGCGGAGCAGCTCGATAGTCTATTGAAGCAGACTCACTCCCATTTCTTCATTACCATACGTGATGACGGTTCATCTGACCGTACAACCGCAATTATTCGCGAATATGTCTCTCACTATCCTCATAAAATAGAGGCGTTTTATGAAAAAAACGTAGGAGTCATTGTTAGTTTTTTTGACCTTCTTACCAATCATGTTCATAAGGATACAGACTATGTATGCTTCTGCGATCAGGATGATGTATGGATGACGGATAAGCTGGAAAGTGGGATACATTCATTAAGTAGCCATCCCGGAGGTATACCCATGATGTATTTAACTCCTACACTCATGGTGGATCATACGTTGCAGCCGCTCAACTGTTGGCCCCCGGTCCCGCAGAAAGGACCATCTTTTTTTAATGCATTGGTTGAAAATATTGCAGTGGGTGCCACGATCATGATCAACCGCCCGGCAATTGATTTGATGCAGCGTAAGATGCCGTCTCCCCAAAATATCGTTATGCATGATTGGTGGGCGTATTTGGTTGTATCTGCCTTTGGCAAAGTCATTTATGATAAGAAACCAAGCATTTACTATCGCCAGCATCAATATAATGTTGTAGGCGGGCAGCAAGGTTTTCTTGATAAATGGACAAAAAAATGGAACAGTTATAAAAAGCATCGGGCTCAAAAAATATTATGGACTCAAGCGAAAGAGTTTCAACGTTGCTGGGGAGATTTGTTACCGGGAGAATTGCGAGAGGGGTTGCAGCACTTTCTCCTGTCAGGCCGGACCCTGACGCGGCGAACTCATTATGCTTTAACGACACCGCTCTACCGGCAATCCAAGTTGGACAATCTCGTTTTTCGCCTTATGATGATTAGAGGGGACATTCTAAAATGATTGATTTATCCATCATCATCGTCAACTATAACACCAAACAGCTCACGCTGAACTGCATAGAGTCCGTCTACCGATCGGTAACGGACTTTCAGTATGAAGTCATCCTGATCGACAACGCTTCCCGCGACGATTCGGTACAAGTCTTCCGTCAGCAATGTCCGCAAGTCGAGCTTATCGCGAACGAACAAAACCTTGGCTTCTCCAAGGCTAACAATCAAGGGATGCAAATAGCCAAAGGCCGGTATGTTCTGCTTCTTAATTCCGATACGGTGATCCAACCGGATACGCTCGATGTGATGATTCGGTTCATGGATGAACATCCAGAAGTCGGAGCATCGGGCTGCAAAGTCGTGCTGCCGGACGGGTCGCTGGATAAGGCATGCCGCAGGGGGTTCCCTACGCCGGCGGCCACGTTCTTCTATGTGTCCCGCTTATCGAAGCTGTTCCCAAAGAATCCGAGAATCAATGCGTATCATCGCGAAGATTTGAACCCCGATGAGGCTTATCCAATCGATTGTTTGATCGGGGCTTTTATGATGGTAAGGCGCGAAGCGATCGATCAGGTCGGCATGTTGGACGAGCAGTTTTTTATGTATGGGGAAGATGTCGACTGGTGCTATCGGATCAAGCAGGCGGGATGGGTGAATTATTACTACCCGAAGACCCAGATCATTCACTACAAACGGGCCAGCAGCCGGAATAAACCGTATAAGATTACGTATGAATTTCATAGGGCGATTTACGTGCTTTACAATAAGCATTTTAAGAAAAAATATCCGTTCTGGGTGACTGCGCTCATGTATGCCGGGATAGGGGCAAAGCTGGGGCTCGCGATGCTCATGAATGTATTGTCCCGGGCAGGAGCGTCTCTACGTCCGTCGAAGCCAGCCTATTCCAACAAAAAGGATATATCGTCTTAACCTTATTGCCGAATCCTAGTATAATGGGGCTAGGTCTAGGAAAAAGAGGGTTGCATATGCTCCGCAAAAATCAAAGTTTTCTGTCGAAGTTGTATATGATATTCGACGTCCTGATCATCGCGTTAGCGTTTGGGATGGCATGGTGGATAAAGTTTATAAGCGGATGGCTGGAAAACGACAGCGCGCTTCCTTATTCTACATATGTCACTTGGGGCGGGATCTATGCGGTGATCGTGCTTTTGGTCGGCGCGATGTCTTCTTTGTATCATTTTCATCGGAAAAAGCGGTTCGCTGATCAGCTTCTCAGGATTTTCCAAACGCATGCTATCAGTTTATTTATCTTGCTTGGGCTGTTGTTCTTTTTCAAGCAGGTTCACATCTCCCGTGAATTTTTGGCCATCTTTATTACAGCGGCCACAATAGGAACCGTTATATATCGGTATACGGTCAAGGTGATGCTGCGTTCCTTGCGGCAGAAGGGATACAACAAGCAATTTATCGTTATTTTGGGAGCGGGTTCTTTAGGCAAGCGGTTTTATGAAAATTTGCGAAATCATCCGGATATGGGATATGAGGTTATCGGCTTCCTGGACGATCAGGCAGAGTGGGATGCCCTGGAGAAAAAGCGCTATAAGCCCATCCTCGGCACCCTCAACGACCTGGATCAGTTGCTCAACGACAAGCTGGTCGACGAAGTCATTATCGCGCTTCCGTTGGATGCGCATCACAAGTTCCCGGACATTATCGCGGCTTGTGAAAAGGCGGGGGTACGGACGCTCATCATACCGGACTTCTTCGATTATCTGCCGGCGCGGCCATACTTCGACAACTTTGCCGGGATGCCGATGATCAATGTTCGCGATATTCCGCTTGATGTGCTTCGCAACCGGGTGTTCAAGCGCGGCTTCGATATCGTGTTCTCGCTGGTCGCGATTCTCATTACTTCGCCGGTCATGCTGCTTATCGCCTTGGGCATCAAGGTGACTTCGCCGGGGCCGATTCTGTTTAAGCAGGAGCGGGTGGGGCTGAACCGCCGCACCTTCCACATGTACAAGTTCCGCTCGATGAAGGTGAGCGCGGACGTCGTATCCGATACGGTATGGACGACGGAGAATGATCCGCGAAAGACGAAGTTCGGCAGCTTCCTGCGCAAGACGAGTCTCGATGAGCTGCCGCAATTTTTCAATGTGCTGCTAGGCCATATGAGCGTCGTCGGCCCGCGACCGGAACGGCCCTTCTTCGTGGAGCAATTCAAGGAAGAGATTCCGAAGTATATGGTCAAGCATCATGTCCGGCCCGGCATTACCGGCTGGGCGCAAAGCAACGGCCTGCGCGGCGACACGTCGATCGAGGAACGCATCCGCTATGATATTTTCTATATTGAGAACTGGTCTTTATTATTCGATATTAAAATCATTTGGAAGACCATTTGGAACGGATTCGTTAACAAAAATGCATACTGAACCATATCTCCAAAATAAGGGGAGTGATGTGGGTATGCAAGCATAGTAAACTGGGTAGAAAAGGTCTTTTTATCTGACGATAGAAGGACCATTTTTGTGGGTCGGGTAACGATTGGGAGATCAATGAATGTGGTCATGCAGCATAGGGTAGAAGAGACAGGCGAAATCGCGATGTTACCGGATGATGATCCCGGGGAGGAAGACGAGGAGCTTAGGCACGAAATTGATGAAGGGTTCAATGAGATTTATATTCGCGTTCCGCATCTCGACTTGGACGAAAGGCATGAACTCATGTGCGAATTCGCCTTATCGGTATCGAGCAGGAAGCTTCGGGCGAAGCTAGAACGCGCCCTGAGGGCAGAGCGCAAAGTCTTCCGCAGGTTCAAAAACGCATTGGCCGAGGATAAAGCCGAGCTGAAACGATACCATGCTTTCATGGAAGCGTCCAACCGGGAGCGGGTGCGGGAATGGCTTGAATCTATCGGAGTGAGGGCGATTGTCGTTCCTTGATATTGGATATGGATATGATGATGGCCGAATTGATGTTGATGGAAGGGCAAGATAGAACGGGGGGAGAACGCAATGCCGGCATTTACGTTAGCAGATGTGAGATCATTATGCGGGGCCGCTTCCTATAAGCGCGGACATGATTATTACCGCTTGGGCAAGGTGTCCCATTTAAAAAAGTCTGCGGATGGATGCAGCTATACTGCGCGCGTGAAGGGAAGCAATATCTACTCGATTGAGGTTGAGATATGGCCCGATGGGGAGATCAGCACCTATTGCGATTGTCCCGCCTTCTATTCCTATGATAATGATTGCAAGCATATTGCAGCCGTGCTTATCGCGATCCATGATCTGGAGAGCGGAAGAGAAAGTCTTGACGTTGAAGGAAGCCAAAGCACGGCGCCGGGCTGGCTCAACACGCACCGCCCCGCTCACAACCGAGCTATGATGATGACGATGGCGGAGAAAGAAGCAGCCAAGTATCGCCCGGCTGGCGATCTCATTACTCATTACAAGATGAGCCAGGCTAACGGTCTGGGAGAGAGCGTGCTCTACAGCGCCAATACAGGACTGTACACAGAGCGGTTAAAGTTCGAATACACGTTCCGCATCGTAACCAACCGATTTTACAAAAATCCCAGTGTGATGATCGAATTGCGGACTGGCGTCAAGCGGTTGTATGTTGTTCAGAAGGTGAAGTCTTTCCTGAGCAGTGTAGAGCTGGCCAAGCCGCATTCGTTCACAGCGCGGTTCACTTATGATCCGATGCGGCACGAGATTGGAGAGCAGGATCGGGCGATGCTGGATCTGCTCATTCAGATGATGCATAATGATGAAGCCTATCGCGAGTATTACTCCGATCTGGCGAGGTATTTGCCTGTGACGGATCGGAAAGACATGTTCGTTGATCCGAGACTATGGGCGGATATGCTGCGGCTGCTGCCGTATGTCGACGTAAGGCTGGAAGGATTGGGAGCGCCGGGAATCAAGGTGGAACTTGGAGGGGACAAGCTTCCTCTACAGTTCCATATTTCCCCGAAGACGGGGGAGAACTATCAGTTAGACGTAGGGGATTTGGCGAAGGTAACGGTATTGCCGTCTTATGGATGCGCGATGATGAACGGCATCTTGTATCCGCTCGAACGGCAAGAGCTCCACAAGCTTAACGAGCTGATGAACCATATGTCTGTAGCTCATTCGAATGGCAAGCTGGACATTTCAGAGGAACAGTTGAACGGCTTCGTACAGCATGTGCTGCCGCCGCTGCGCGAACTGGGCCGGGTCAACATCGCCAAGCCGATGTGTGAACGGATCCGGGAACCGGAACTGCAGATTCAACTGTATGTGGATTATGCCGATGGCATCTTCACCGCCCGGGCGCGGTTCAAGTACGGGGATATCGAGATTCAGCCGCTTGAGGAGGGACAGGATGGGCCGTCCGGAGTAGACTGCATTCTGATTCGTGACGCCGCCCGCGAAGCGAAGTTCCTCCACCGGCTGGACGCAGCGGGGCTGCGGCATGACGGGCAGCGGTGGCTATGCGAGACGGAGGATGAACAGTATGAATTGCTGTATCATCTGTTGCCGGAAATGGAAGAGCAAGAGGGAGCCGAGATCTATCTGTCGCAGACGCTGCAATATCTCGTTCTCCATCGCAAGCGTCAGCCGAAGGTGCGCGCCGATCTGACAGGGGATATGAATTGGCTGGAAATATCGTTCGAGCTGGAACAAATCGAGGAACGCGAACTGCTGCGCATTATGCGGAGCATCGTCGAGAAGAAGAAATATTACCGTTTGCGCGATGGCTCCTTCTTGTCGCTGGAAGAGGAAGAGTATCAAGGCTTCGGCGCAATGATGGATAGTCTTGGCATGGATGCGGATGACCTTCGCGGCAGCCGTATTCAGCTCCCGGCGGTACGAGCGCTCCAACTGCCAGAGCGACCGGCCGCGTCCGGAAATATTCGCTTTGGCCGGGATTTGCGTCAGTTCGTAGGGCGGTTCAACGACTTGGATGAACTCGATTATGGGCTGCCGGACGGGCTGCGGGCGCAGCTGCGCGACTATCAGGCACAGGGCTATCAATGGCTCAAAATGCTCGCATCTTATCGGTTCGGCGGCATCCTGGCCGACGATATGGGCCTTGGCAAAACGGTGCAAAGCATCGCTTATATTTTGTCGGAACGGCAACAGGAACAGGCAGAAGAGAAACAGCCCGTGCTCATCGTGTCGCCCTCTTCGTTAACCTACAATTGGGCCCATGAATGCGCCCGGTTCGCTCCTCAGCTGCGCGTGCTCGTGGTCGCGGGGCAGAAGCAAGAACGTGCCGCGCTCTGGACGGAGATGAAGGAGGCGGATGTCGTCGTGACTTCCTATCCGCTGCTCCGCAGGGATATTGAGATCTACGCGCAGCAGCCGTTCCACACCCTGGTTCTCGATGAGGCGCAAGCGATCAAGAATGCTTCGTCCCAGACGGCGCAGGCGGTATCCGGGATTAACGCTCCGCGCCGCTTCGCGCTTACGGGCACGCCGATCGAGAATTCACTGGACGAGCTATGGTCGATTTTCCACGCGGTCTTCCCCGGCCTGTTCACGAACCAGAAGGCGTTCCGCGAGCTGCCGGCGGAGCGGATCGCTCGTATCGTCCGTCCGTTTATTTTGCGGCGGTTGAAGAAGGATGTCTTGACCGAACTGCCCGACAAGATTGAATCGGTGCAGTACCCGGAGCTGGCATCGGAGCAGAAGAAGCTGTATGCGGCCTATCTGGCCAAGCTGCAGCACACGACAGAGCAAGATCTGAAGACGGAAGGCTTCCAGAAGAGCAGAATGAAAATTTTAGCCGGCATTACCCGTCTGCGCCAACTGTGCTGTCATCCTGCACTATTTGTGGAAGGATACAGCGGCCCTTCGGGCAAGCTGCAGCATCTGCTGGAGCAAGTCGAGGAATTGACCGCTTCCGGCCGGAGAGTGCTTATCTTTTCCCAGTATGCCAGTATGCTTCAATTGATTCGGGAACAGCTGGAGTCCGCCGGAAGGACGCTCTTCTACCTGGACGGGCAGACACCGCCCCAAGAGCGCGTGGACATGTGCCAGCGGTATAATGCGGGGGAAGCGGAGATGTTCCTGATCTCGCTGAAGGCGGGAGGTTCCGGGTTGAACTTGACGGGCGCGGACACGGTCATCCTGTATGACCTATGGTGGAATCCGGCCGTGGAGGAACAAGCGATCGGACGAGCCCACCGCATGGGGCAGAAGCGAGTCGTTCAAGTAATCCGTCTCGTGGCCGAAGGGACGATTGAAGAGAAAATATTGGAGCTGCAGCAGCGCAAGCGCGATCTGATTGACGAAGTGATCGATGCGGAAGGAAGCGCCTCGTCCGCCTTGACGGAAGAGGATATTCGCGAACTGCTGAGCGTCACGTGACAAGCCTCATGAACAAATTATTTAGCCTCCTGTCGGCGCCGTCGGCAGGGGGCAAGTTTTTGTTATCCGTGTATATCTTCTGGCAAGTTCCGCCCACAATGAGGATATACGTAAGTTATGGAGGAGTGGGCGAAATGAACCATCGGGACAAAAGCAACGACACCGACCATCTGGCAACCGGCCGCGGCTGGGTAATCGCGGTGCTGTTGGGCGTGGCGTTGTGGATAATCATCATTAGCATTGTATACGAAGTGTGGTTTGGCTAAGTCTTACTACATACACGATAAATTCCCTTATCCAACAGCTATACATACACCTCCTTCTCCATCCTCTTCCCCCTCATATGCCCACGCCTGCTGCCAGACATGACCTCCAACTTCCCCGTGACTTCCCTCATCATTTTGATTACAATAGAACAATAAGAACATACATTCTACTGACCCGCATCTCTACTCATTGCCGCCTCCGGACTGCCATTCGTAGACCGAATTTGATACACTAGGAAGAGCAGTTTATTCGAAGCTTGGAGGACAACATCGTGCATACCCCTGTCATTTCAATCGAAGCGTGGCGACACGTGTTCAAATTAGACCCCGACAAAGATATCAGCGACGATGATCTGGACCGCATCTGCCTGTCCGGAACGGACGCGATCGTGGTGGGCGGATCGAGCGGCGTAACGTTCGAGAATACGGTGGAGCTGATGTCGCGCATTCGGCGATATGAGCTCCCAGCTGCGCTGGAGGTATCGAATCTGGACTCCGTCGTGCCCGGGTTCGATGCGTATTTGATCCCGATGGTGCTGAACACGCCGAATCCGGACTGGATTGTCGGCCAGCATCAGCGTGCGATTCAGCAGTACGGCTACATGATTCCGTGGGAGCTGCTCATCCCGGAAGGCTACATTATACTGAATCCCGAGGCGACCGCGGCCAAGCTGACGGAAGCGGAGACCGGGCTGACAGCGGCGGAAGCGGGAGCGTATGCGCAGGTGGCGGACAAGCTGATGCGGCTGCCGGTCGTCTATGTGGAGTACAGCGGCACGTATGGCGATATGGAATTGGTTCATCATGTTCGAAAAGGCCTAAGCCACGCCCAACTATTCTACGGGGGCGGCATTCGCACGGAGGAGCAGGCCTGGGAGGCTGCGGAGGCGGCAGATACGGTCGTGGTCGGCAACATCGTGTACGACGACGTGGAAGCCGCGCTGCGGACGGTCGAGGCCGTCCGGATTGTCCCATAAGGCGAGCTGCCTTCCTCTAACCCGCATTACGATGACATCATGTAATGATATGACAGCATACACAGCCGGTGCTTAGTTAGGGGCACCGACATCCGGCCGCTAACGCTGGCAACCCCAGCAGGCGGTTAGACAGTAAGGATGAAAGGAGCACTTCCTCATGTTTGAATTTCTAGAATCGTCCCGCCCCGGAGTGGATCTCCATGAATCGATAGCGAGACTGAATCCGGAGCAGCGCCGCGCCGTCGAAACGATGGAGGGGCCGCTGCTCATTATGGCCGGCGCCGGCTCCGGCAAGACGCGCGTGCTGACGCACCGCATCGCCTATCTCATCTCGCAGCGCAAGGCGCCGCCTTGGGCCATTCTTGCGATTACGTTCACGAACAAGGCGGCCCGCGAGATGCAGGAGCGGGTCGCGAAGCTCGTCGGCGCGGAAGGCCGCGACATCTGGGTGTCGACGTTCCACTCCATGTGCGTGCGCATTCTGCGCCGGGACATCGAGCGGATCGGCTTCTCGTCGAACTTCACCATCCTGGACTCGACTGACCAGCTCTCGGTCATCCGGGGCTGCATGAAGGACTTGAACCTCGACACCAAAAAATTCGAGCCCCGCGCCATCCAGGCGGCCATCAGCAGCGCGAAGAACGAGCTCCTTACACCGAAGCGGTTCGAGCAGAACATCGGCGACTATTTCCAGGGCGTGGTGGCGAAGGTCTATACGAAGTACCAGCAGCGGCTCAAGAGCAACAACGCGCTTGATTTCGACGATCTTATTATGACGACGATCGAGCTGTTCAAGGAAGAGCCGGAGGTGCTCGATTTTTATCAGAATAAATTCAAATATATCCATGTCGACGAGTATCAGGATACGAACCGCGCGCAATACATGCTGTGCCGCATGCTGGCGGACAAGCATCATAATATTTGCGTCGTGGGGGACAGCGACCAGTCGATTTACCGTTGGCGCGGCGCCGACATTGCGAATATTTTGAACTTCGAGGAGGACTATCCGGAAGCGACGGTCATCTACCTCGAGCAAAATTACCGTTCGACGGCGAATATTTTGAATGCCGCGAACAATGTCATCAACCAGAATACCGGCCGCAAGCCGAAAAAGCTGTGGACCGATCAAGGGGAAGGGCAACTTATCAAGGTCTACCAGGCCGACTCGGAGCATGACGAAGGCTACTTCGTCACCGGTGAGATCAATAAGAACAAAGCGAACGGGAAATCCTATAGCAAACATGCCATTTTATACCGTACCAATGCGCAGTCCCGGGTAATCGAGGAAATTCTGATTAAATCCGATATTCCGTATCAGATCGTAGGCGGCATCAAGTTCTACGATCGCAAAGAGATTAAAGACATTCTCGGCTACCTGCGCCTTATCTCGAACCCGGACGACGATATCAGCCTGGAGCGCGTTATTAACGTGCCGAAGCGGGGCATCGGCGCGACGACGATGGCCAAGCTGGCGGAAGCGGCGGCCGAGCGGGGAACATCGATGATGAAGGTGCTCAACGATATGGACGGGCTCGATATCGCGGCGAAGACGAAGGGCGCGCTACGCGAGTTCTATGCGATGATCTACAGCCTGAACCGGATGGTGGATTATTTGTCAGTGACGGAACTGACCGAGAAGATGCTGGAGCTGTCCCAATACCGGCTTGAATTGCAGCGGGAAAATACATTGGAATCCAAAGCCCGTCTCGAGAACATCGACGAGTTCTTGTCGGTCACCCAGGAGTTCGAGCAGCGGAATGAAGACAAGTCGCTCGTCGCCTTCTTGACCGACCTGGCGCTGATTGCGGATATCGACTCGATGAACGACGCGCCGGAGGAGCAGGACGATGCGGTCATACTGATGACGATGCACAGCGCCAAAGGGCTGGAGTTCCCGTATGTCTTCATCATCGGGATGGAGGAAGGCGTCTTCCCGCACAGCCGGGCCTTCAGCGACAACGAGGAGCTTGAAGAGGAGCGGCGTTTGGCATATGTCGGCATTACGCGGGCCGAGGAGCAGCTTTACTTGACCTGCGCCCGGTCGCGCACGCTGTTCGGCCGGACGAATGCGAATCCGCCGTCCCGGTTCCTGCGGGAGATTCCGGACGAGCTGAAGGAGGATGTGTCGCCGGCGGGCGCGCGCTACGAGCGTTTCGACCGCTACGGCCGCAGCAATTCCGCGGCTTCCTACGGCGGACGCGGACTCGGCTACAGCGGCGGGGCCAACGGAGGCGCATCCACAGGCGGCTTCGGCAGCCGTACAGGCGCTGCGGCCAGTCAGCGCACGTCAGCGGCTTTCTCCAAGCCGGGCGGGGTGACCGTGACCTCTGCATTCGACAAGGCGAAGCAGAATGGCGGTTCCTCCTACCAGGCCGGGGATAAGGTCGCGCACGCGAAGTGGGGCACCGGCGTCATCGTATCCGTCAAAGGAACGGGCACGGATATGGAACTGCAGATTGCCTTCCCGGCTCCGGTCGGCGTCAAGCGCCTGCTGGCCGCATTCGCTCCGGTAACCAAAGTATAATGTGACAGCGGACGCTTGCCCGGCTCGAACCTGTTTTCATAACCACCTCATATATGAATAGGAGATAGAAAGGAGTACCTCCGTGACGAACGCACAATCTCGAATGGAACAACTCGTGGCGGAATTGAACCGGTACAATTATCATTACTATACGCTCGACAATCCGGTGATTAGCGACAAGGAATATGATGCCCTGTATGACGAATTGGCCGCCCTGGAAAAAGAAACAGGGTTCATCCACCCCGATTCGCCGACCCAGCGCGTGGGCGGGGAGCTGCTGAAGGGCTTCGCGCCGCACCGCCATCTGGCGCGGCTGTGGAGTCTGGACAAGGCCCAGTCGGCAGACGATCTGTACACCTGGCATCAGCGGGTGCTGCGCCTGATTCAGGATTACAATGCCAAAAATCCGGATCGGGAGCCGCTGCCGGATCCAACTTATGTCGTCGAGTTGAAATACGACGGGTTGACGCTCAACCTGACGTATACGGACGGCAAGCTGGTTCAGGCGGCGACGCGGGGCAACGGCACCGTCGGCGAGTCAATTCTGCCGCAAGTAAAGACAATCCGTTCCATTCCGTTGACCATTCCGTACAAGGAAGGGACGATAGAGGTACAGGGCGAGGGGCTTATGAACCTGTCCGTGCTGGAGGCGTACAACAAGACCGCCGCCGAGCCGCTCAAAAATGCGCGCAACGCCGCGGCCGGCGCGCTTCGCAACCTGAATCCGCAAGTCACGGCGCAGCGGAAGCTGAACGCTTTCTTTTACAATATCGGTTACGCGGATCAATTGGCCTTCCAGACTCATCAAGAGATGATGGCGTTCTTGAAGGACAACCATTTCAAGGTCAATCCGTATATCTCCTACTTCGATTCGATTGAAGCGGTGCATGCCGAGCTGGAGCAGATCCAGGAACGGCGCACAACCCTCGATTACCTGATCGACGGGGCGGTCGTCAAGATTACCGATATGCGTACCCGGGAGGTCTTGGGCTATACCGACAAGTTCCCGCGGTGGGCGATCGCCTTCAAATTCGAGGCGGAGGAGACAACGACCGTCCTGGAAGAGGTCAACTGGGAAGTCGGCCGCACCGGGAAAATCACTCCCGTGGCTCGCGTCGAGCCGGTCGAACTTGCTGGCGTGACCGTCCAAAACTGCACCTTGAACAATATCGGGGACATCGAGCGCAAAAACTTGAAATACGCCCTCGGCTCGCGCGTATTTATCCGGCGTTCCAACGATGTGATCCCGGAGATTCTCGGCAAGGTGACGGAGGAGCAGGATGGAGAAGAGATCGTGTCCCCGGCGCACTGTCCGTCCTGCGGATCGGAGCTGGAGATGCGCGGGGCTCATCTGTTCTGCAACAACAAGCTGAACTGCAAGCCGCAGATTGTCGGGCGGATCGTGCACTTCGCGTCCCGGGACGCGATGGACATCGAGACGTTCAGCATTATGACGGCCGAGCAGATTTACAATGAGCTGGACGTCCATGATCCGTCGGATCTGTACACGCTGACGTTCGATCAGCTCGTCGGCCTGAACCGGTTCGGAGAGAAGAAAGCGAACAATTTGCTCCAGGCGATCGAAGCGAGCAAGACCCGCGATCTGTCCGCGTTTCTGTTCGCCCTTGGTATCCCGAATACCGGGAAGACGACGACCCGAGCGCTTGCGGAGCATTTCGGCACGCTGGAGGGCGTTATGAACGCGACGCGGGAGGAGCTTATCGCCGTTCCGGATGTCGGAGATATCGTCGCGGACAGCATCGTCTCGTTCTTCGAGGATGAAGTGAACAAGATGAGCGTCCA
>CALYLO010000013.1:170000-199635 GCA_944800085.1 Paenibacillus melissococcoides
GCAAAAACACAGGTCTGTGCGAAGCCGTAAGGCGAAGTATACGGGCTGACGCCTGCCCGGTGCTGGAAGGTTAAGGGGAGTGGTTAGCCGGAAGGCGAAGCTATGAACCGAAGCCCCAGTAAACGGCGGCCGTAACTATAACGGTCCTAAGGTAGCGAAATTCCTTGTCAGGTAAATTCTGACCCGCACGAATGGCGTAACGACTTGGGCGCTGTCTCAACGAGAGATCCGGTGAAATTTTAATACCTGTGAAGATGCAGGTTACCCGCGACAAGACGGAAAGACCCCATGGAGCTTTACTGCAGCTTGATATTGGACTTTGGTACGGTCTGTACAGGATAGGTGGGAGCCTGGGAAGCCGGAGCGCCAGCTTCGGTGGAGGCGCCGTTGGGATACCACCCTGATCGTATCGGAGTTCTAACCTGGGACCGTGAAGCCGGTTCGGGGACAGTGTCAGGCGGGCAGTTTGACTGGGGCGGTCGCCTCCTAAAGAGTAACGGAGGCGCCCCAAGGTTCCCTCAGAATGGTTGGAAATCATTCGAAGAGTGCAAAGGCAGAAGGGAGCTTGACTGCGAGACCTACAAGTCGAGCAGGGACGAAAGTCGGGCTTAGTGATCCGGTGGTACCGCATGGAAGGGCCATCGCTCAACGGATAAAAGCTACCCTGGGGATAACAGGCTTATCTCCCCCAAGAGTCCACATCGACGGGGAGGTTTGGCACCTCGATGTCGGCTCATCGCATCCTGGGGCTGAAGTAGGTCCCAAGGGTTGGGCTGTTCGCCCATTAAAGCGGTACGCGAGCTGGGTTCAGAACGTCGTGAGACAGTTCGGTCCCTATCTGTCGCGGGCGTAGGAAATTTGAGAGGAGCTGTCCTTAGTACGAGAGGACCGGGATGGACGTACCGCTGGTGTACCAGTTGTCTCGCCAGAGGCATAGCTGGGTAGCCAAGTACGGAAGGGATAAGCGCTGAAAGCATCTAAGCGTGAAGCCCCCCTCAAGATGAGATTTCCCGCATTGGTAAGACCCCTTGAAGACGACGAGGTAGATAGGTTGGAGGTGGAAGTGCAGCAATGCATGGAGCTGACCAATACTAATCGGTCGAGGGCTTATCCTAACTAAGATGATTTGATGATTTTTACTTTCGCATTCAGTTTTTAAGGTACAAACCTTATCTGTTTGGTGGCGATAGCGGAGGGGTTCCACGCGTTCCCATCCCGAACACGGCCGTTAAGCCCTCCAGCGCCGATGGTACTTGGACCGCAGGGTCCTGGGAGAGTAGGACGCTGCCAAGCAGGCAAAGACCACTGACTTCTGTCGGTGGTTTTTTCTTTTTCTGAAGTCATTTCCCCCGGGTGGAAGCGCAGGGAACCAGACGGTGGAGGATGAATTGCTGCATACATACAGTATTTTTTGCCATCTGAGTCGATAAACGCCGGAATTCCTGCAAAACTGCATCTTTCCACTCTCTTTTGAAGGAAGTCCAAGCAAACCGGCGGAAATTGCTGCCTTTTTGCAGGAGTCTCTTTTTGGAGAAGCCGTGCATAGCCAATTCCTGCGTTTTTACAGGATTTCTTGCTGCGAATCTACGTCTGTCGGGGAATACTGCAGCTTTGCAGAATTTCTAGAGGTGTACGCATAAGCCTTACGCATGTCCAAGGCTTCCCGAGTGTATTAGTTTCAACTGGTCACGCAAGCCGTCTCCGGAAGACTGATTTACCACTTTACTAACCGTACAACCCTGTATGGTGCGGTGCGTCTATCTTCGCGAGGACCATAAATACAATACACGACTAAACTGTACTGGTGGTGCAAGCATACGAAATCAGGCTTAGGAATATAGTGCCAGCGCAGGCGATGTTTAAGCAAGCAGGCTTCCTTTTCGAGACCAGTATTGATGGAGAAACTAAACTTCCGGCGTTGTGAGCAACTTAGATTAATTTGTTCACATGTCAGACCCGACGGAGAAAAGGGCGCTATCTATACCCCGATCGCAAATATAAAAAATGTTATCCACCTGTGAATATCTTTTTGAACTGCAAAATGCTGCATGTTATCCTCATCATCCACATTTTCATGCACAATTTCCACCTGAAATGCTCCGTTCGAATAATGGATATCCACAGATGGGCGAAAAATGAGATATCGAACCAGCAGGTAACTTTCGACAGAGGATTCCCCCAGCCGGCAACGCCTTGAATGATCAGCTCATGGGGAATGCTCATTTCGGAGGACTGCATTTTACTCCATTAAATCCAGACAAGGAGAGCCCCCATTTAAAAAACAAATCTTTGATGCGATTAAAGATCTGACTCGGCATACCTCACCTTTTCCACATTTCCCACAAGAGGGCAGAAAGTTCTTCCTAATCTCATTGTCCTAACTCCTCGTATAGTATTTCCTAAAGGCAGTTTTGAGTCTTTTTCCAGTCCTTTATAGGAACATAGAATGCCTTCAAAATTTCCAGCTTGCACATTGAAAATTAATATGGGGACTGGACTTTCCGGAATGTCTCCGGACAATGGAACTTAGGGTTCCATTCGGGGAAATTCGTTTCACTCCTGTAGTCCAATCTACTTTTTAAGTCTGTTTCTCCGGTACTCGCTTGCACTTCTTACCCGCTGGCTGTTCCCTTCGGCAACTCATGCCCGACTGTAGCAGCGTCGGGGCAGCTCATGAACCGAAGCGTGTTCTCATATGCGAGGGTGATTGATCGGCGAGTCCGCCGGAGACAGTCCGGAGAGTCCGTTCCCTGAATCCCTTATAGAAAGGAGGAATTCTCTTGAAGCTTTTTGTCGGTATTGACGTCAGTTCCGAAGAACTGGAAGCCTGTTTGATGAAATCGGATGGCGACACCCTGGAGACCTTCAAGACCACCAACAATCTGCACGGCGCCTCTTACTTGCGGGATCGCATCATTTCTGCTGCGGTCAAGACAGCCTGCTCTGAGGTTCATATCGGGCTTGAAGCCACATCCGTCTACAGCTGGCATCCAGCCATGTACTTGCATGAGGATGAGGCCCTTCAACAATTGAATGCCAAGGTGTTCACCATTAATCCGAAGCTGATTAACAAATTCAAAGACGCTTATGCCGACCTGGACAAAACCGATCGCATCGATGCCTGGATCATTGCAGACCGCCTGCGTTTTGGCAGACTCACGACGACTATCGTGATGCAGGAACAGTACATCGCCTTGCAGCGGCTCACTCGCATGCGATTCCATCTCGTACACAACCTCACCCGCGAGAAGCAATACTTTTTGCAAAATCTGTTCTATAAGTGCAATGCTTTTCGCGCGGAAGTGGACAGTTCCGTGTTCGGCCATGCCATCATGGAAATGCTCTCGGAAAAGTATAGCCTGGATGAGATGGGGAATATGGATGTCGCCCATTTGGCTGACTATCTAAAGGACAAGGGGAGAAATCGTTTCCCCGATCCCGAACACGTCGCCCGCTGTATTCAAAAGGCGGCTCGGGCCTCGTACCGCCTCTCGAAGGTTGTCGAGGATTCCATTGATTTGGTGCTGGGCACCTCAATTCAGTCGATCCGGAGCATCCAGCGTCAGCTTAAAGAGCTCGACAAGGCGATTGAGCGCATTTTAGACGGCATTTCCAGCAGCCAGTGCCTCCGTTCCATTCCGGGCATTGATCGGGTCTATGCCGCAGGCATCCTGGCCGAGATCGGCGACATCGACCGCTTCACGGATCAAGCCGCCTTGGCCAAGTATGCGGGTCTGACGTGGCGCAAGCACCAATCCGGCTCCTTCGAGGCGGAAGATACAAAGCGCATTCGTTCCGGCAACCGATTCCTTCGCTATTACCTAGTTGAAGCTGCCAACTCGGTAAAAAACCGCGACCCGGAATTCGGGGAGTATTACCGGAAGAAATTCAATGAAGTCCCTAAGCATCAACACAAACGTGCCCTCGTCTTAACGGCAAGAAAACTTGTGCGTCTGGTCGATGTGCTGCTACGCAACGACCAACTCTATACGCCCAGAAGGAAGGTGAAGCCGACAGAGCAATAATGCCTTGGCTCAAGAATTTTCTTCTCTAATTCCCAGTTAAATTATGGTATTTTACTTAATTTTCGACTGGGTCTAGTTTGGTGATGCCTTTTTTGGGATTGATCCTGCTGCACGCCAAGGAAATTTTCCAATTCTCATAAATCAGGGACTTGACATCATACCGCTGGACTTATGCTAATCTGATTGTCTGACCTTCGCTTGCCACAGTGAGCTGCACATGCATCATCTTCAGCATTCTTCAGCATGAGTCACTCTGAATAATCCGGATCACTCACAGTGAGCGAGCTTTCTCGATTAGAAAAGCGTGCATAGAAGACATTGGCCTATGCCCACTCCTCAGATCATCGCCCTGCTCGATGCAGCGGGCGCATCTATCCTACATCAGCCATATCCCCTTATTTCTTTTTGAAGTTCAAGTTTATTCTAGGTCAACTTTTGGTAGACTAAATAAGGAGCTGGCGTATGGAAAATCCGCTTGAAAACCCAAGAAAAAAGTGCTATCATAAGGTCAAGGTCAAAGAAAGTCAAAGTCAGACTTAATTTGACAAAAACCCATTGTTTTTGTCATCACCGAATAAGTTACAGTCAAAAATGGTTAAAGCTAATATAGAGAGAAATGGACGCAAAGTCCAGCGGTATGATGTCAAGTCCCTGATTGATGAGAATTGGAAAATTTCCTTGGCGTGCAGCAGGATCAATCCCAAAAAAGGCATCACCAAACTAGACCCAGTCGAAAATTAAGTAAAATACCATAATTTAACTGGGAATTAGAGAAGAAAATTCATGAGCCAAGGCATTATTGCTCTGTCGGCTTCACCTTCCTTCTGGGCGTATAGAGTTGGTCGTTGCGTAGCAGCACATCGACCAGACGCACAAGTTTTCTTGCCGTTAAGACGAGGGCACGTTTGTGTTGATGCTTAGGGACTTCATTGAATTTCTTCCGGTAGTACTCCCCGAATTCCGGGTCGCGGTTTTTTACCGAGTTGGCAGCTTCAACAAGGTAGTAGCGAAGGAATCGGTTGCCGGAACGAATGCGCTTTGTATCTTCCGCCTCGAAGGAGCCGGATTGGTGCTTGCGCCACGTCAGACCCGCATACTTGGCCAAGGCGGCTTGATCCGTGAAGCGGTCGATGTCGCCGATCTCGGCCAGGATGCCTGCGGCATAGACCCGATCAATGCCCGGAATGGAACGGAGGCACTGGCTGCTGGAAATGCCGTCTAAAATGCGCTCAATCGCCTTGTCGAGCTCTTTAAGCTGACTCTGGATGCTCCGGATCGACTGAATTGAGGTGCCCAGCACCAAATCAATGGAATCCTCGACAACCTTCGAGAGACGGTACGAGGCCCGAGCCGCCTTTTGAATACAGCGGGCGACGTGTTCGGGATCGGGGAAACGATTTCTCCCCTTGTCCTTGAGATAGTCAGCCAAACGGGCGACATCCATATTCGCCATCTCATCCAGACTATACTTTTCCGAGAGCATTTCCATGATGGCATGGCCGAACACGGAACTGTCCACCTCCGCGCGAAAAGCATTGCACTTGTAGAACAGATTTTGCAAAAAGTATTGCTTCTCGCGGGTAAGGTTGTGTACGAGATGGAATCGCATGCGAGTGAGCCGCTGCAAGGCGATGTACTGTTCCTGCATCACGATAGTCGTCGTGAGTCTGCCAAAACGCAGGCGGTCTGCAATGATCCAGGCATCGATGCGATCGGTTTTGTCCAGGTCGGCATAAGCGTCTTTGAATTTGTTAATCAGCTTCGGATTAATGGTGAACACCTTGGCATTCAATTGTTGAAGGGCCTCATCCTCATGCAAGTACATGGCTGGATGCCAACTGTAGACGGATGTGGCTTCAAGCCCGATATGAACCTCAGAGCAGGCTGTCTTGACCGCAGCAGAAATGATGCGATCCCGCAAGTAAGAAGCGCCGTGCAGATTGTTGGTGGTCTTGAAGGTCTCCAGGGTGTCGCCATCCGATTTCATCAAACAGGCTTCCAGTTCTTCGGAACTGACGTCAATACCGACAAAAAGCTTCAAGAGAATTCCTCCTTTCTATAAGGGATTCAGGGAACGGACTCTCCGGACTGTCTCCGGCGCACTCGCCGATCAATCACCCTCGCATATGAGAACACGCTTCGGTTCACGAGCTGCCCCGACGCTGCTACAGTCGGGCATGAGTTGCCGAAGGGAACAGCCAGCGGGTAAGAAGTGCAAGCGAGTACCGGAGAAACAGACTTAAAAAGTAGATTGGACTACAGGAGGGAGACGAATTTCCCCGAATGGAACCCTAAGTTCCATTGTCCAGAGACATTCCGGAAAGTCCAGTCCCCATATTAATTTTCAATGTGCAAGCTGGAAATTTTGAAGGCATTCTATGTTTCTATAAAGGACTGGAAAAAGACTCAAAACTGCCTTCAGGAAATACTATACGAGGAGGGCAGAAGATGCGCAATATTTCCGATTTGATTGAGCAGCATTTGAAAATCATGCTGATCGACAGCCCGGAAGGCGCCGTGGAGATTCAGCGGAACGATCTCGCAGAGCAGTTCTCCTGTGTTCCTTCCCAGATTAACTATGTGATCAGCACTCGCTTCACTCTGGAGAAGGGTTACGTTGTGGAGAGCAAGCGCGGCGGCGGCGGCTATATCCGCATCCAGCGGATTGAGCTTCCGGATCAGCGGGCGATTCATACCCATCTATGCGAATCGATCGGGAATCGGATCGGGCAAGAGGCAGCGGAAGGGCTCATTTATCAACTGGAAGAAGCGAACGTCATTTCCCGGCGGGAAGCGATACTGCTGCGTGCAGCGGTATCACGCGACAATCTGGCGGTGAAGCTGCCCTACCGGGACGAGATCCGCGCCCGTCTCCTCCGGGCGATGCTGCTCGGGCTGTTAAGCAAGCCATAATGTATGCCGCCTTTATTTTAACCCGGGGGAAGCAGGAGCCAATCCGACTGCGGATCCCTTTTACTATAAGTGAATCCACCAGGATAAGGAGGAGAATGGCCATGATGTGTCAACAATGCGGTCAGAAGCCGGCTACTCTGCACTTTACGAAAATCATTAACGGGCAGAAGACGGAATTCCACATCTGTGAATCGTGTGCCCGTGAGAAAGGCGAATGGATACCGGGCACGGCTAACGGCTTCTCCATCCACAATTTGCTGTCAGGACTGCTCGATTTCGATTTGTCCGGCGGGGCGGCCAAGGGAAGCGGCGACTACGGGGCGCAGAAGCCTCAAGCGATGCGCTGCGAGAAATGCGGGCTGACCTACTCCCAGTTCGGGAAGCTGGGCCGGTTCGGGTGTGACGAATGCTATTCCTTCTTCGGCAACCGGCTTGATCCGCTGCTGAAGCGAGTGCATGGCAATACGGTTCATACCGGCAAAATTCCGAAGCGCGGCGGCGGGCGCATTCAACGCAAGCGCGAACTGGATGAGCTCAAGCTTGAGCTTCAGAAGAGCATTGCGCAGGAAGAATTCGAACGGGCGGCGCAGCTGCGCGACCGTATTCGGCAGTTGGAGAAGGAAGGGAACGAAGGGGGCCCTGACTCGTCTGCCCTGCATGGCTAAACCCCTGTACGATAGAATGACAACGATGAATGATCGGCAAGGTGAAAGGAGATGACGAAAATGGCCCAACGCCAATTCATGGAGCATGCGATAAGTGACTGGATGCGCGGAACGGGACCGGACTCCGAGATCGTCATCAGCAGCCGCATCCGCGTAGCGCGCAACCTGTGCGGCGTGCCGTTCCCGCTGCTTGCGACGAACCAGCAATCGGTTGAAGTGCTGAACCAGCTGGCCGCGGTCATCGAGCAGCCGGAGATGTCAGGCTTCCATACGACTTTCCATCGATGGAACCTGGCGGAACTAAGCGATCTGGAGAAGCAGGTGCTGGTCGAGAAGCATTTGATCTCGCCTGCCCTCGTGAATGAATCGCGCAACGGGGCGGTCATTCTGAGCGAGGATGAATCGATCAGCATTATGCTGAACGAGGAAGATCATTTGCGCATTCAATGCCTGTACCCGGGACTGCAGATTCGGGAAGCGTGGGAGCAGGCCAGCCGCATCGACGATGTGTTCGAGGCGCATGTCGACTACGCGTTCGATGAGAAGCGGGGATTCTTGACCAGCTGCCCGACCAATGTGGGCACGGGGATTCGGGCCTCCGTCATGATGCATCTGCCGGCCCTCGTCATGACGCAGCAGATTAACCGCATTTTGCAGGCCGTCACCCAGGTGGGACTGGCGGTGCGCGGCATCTACGGCGAAGGCAGCGAAGCGATAGGCAATCTGTTCCAGGTGTCGAACCAGATTACGCTTGGCCAATCGGAGGCCGAGATTATCGACAGCCTGTACAGCGTCGTGAAGCAAATTATCGAGCATGAGAAGGCGGCCCGCGACCAACTGCTGGAGAACAATCGCATGCGCCTGACGGATCGCATCTGCCGATCCTACGGAATATTGAAGCATGCGGCGATTATGGATTCCAAGGAAGCGGCCCAACGGCTGTCGGACATCCGGCTTGGTTCGGATCTCAATATTTTGAACCATCTCAATCCTTCCGACTTCAATGAACTGCTCGTGATGACACAGCCAGGCTTCCTTCAGCATATATACAAGAAATCATTGTCTACGGAAGAGCGCGACATGTATCGGGCTAGATTGATACGCGACAAATTAAGCAAATCGAAAACGACCAATGGAGGTGCTTGAGTATGATGTTCGGAAGATTTACGGAACGTGCCCAGAAAGTATTGGCATTGGCTCAGGAAGAAGCCGTCCGTCTCGGACATAACAATATCGGAACCGAGCATATTTTGCTTGGCCTGATTCGGGAAGGCGAAGGCATTGCCGCCAAGGCGCTCGTGGCGCTCGGCCTCGGCCTGGAGAAGATTCAGGACGAAGTCGAATCCCTGATTGGCCGCGGGCAGGAGCAGCCGACCAATATCGCTTACACCCCGCGTGCCAAAAAAGTGATTGAGCTGTCTATGGACGAAGCCCGCAAGCTTGGCCATACGTATGTGGGCACGGAACATATTTTGCTTGGCCTGATTCGGGAAGGCGAGGGCGTAGCCGCCCGCGTGCTGAATAACCTCGGCATCAGCCTGAACAAGGCGCGCCAGCAAGTGCTGCAGCTGCTGGGCAGCAGCGAAGCGGTATCCAGCCATCATGGGCAATCCCAAAATGTGAGCACGCCGACGCTGGACGGACTGGCGCGCGACCTGACGGCTGCCGCCAAGGAAGGCAATCTCGACCCGGTCATCGGCCGCAGCAAGGAGATTGAGCGCGTTATCCAGGTGCTGAGCCGCCGCACGAAGAACAATCCGGTCCTCATCGGGGAGCCGGGGGTCGGGAAGACTGCCGTAGCGGAAGGGCTCGCGCAGAAGATTATCAACAACGAGATTCCGGAGACGCTGCGCGACAAGCGCGTCATGACGCTCGATATGGGCTCTGTCGTGGCCGGCACGAAGTACCGGGGCGAATTCGAGGATCGGTTGAAAAAAATTATGGATGAGATCCGCCAGGCGGGCAATATCATCCTGTTCATCGACGAACTGCACACGCTGATCGGCGCGGGCGGAGCGGAAGGCGCCATCGATGCGTCCAACATTTTGAAACCGGCGCTGGCCCGGGGCGAGCTCCAATGCATCGGGGCGACGACCTTGGATGAGTACCGCAAATATATCGAGAAGGACGCCGCGCTGGAGCGCCGCTTCCAACCGATAACGGTCGATCAGCCAACGATTGAAGAGACGATTCTGATTTTGAAAGGGCTGCGGGATCGTTACGAAGCCCATCACCGCGTCAAAATTAGCGATGAAGCGATTGAGCAGGCCGTGAAGCTGTCCGACCGCTATATTACGGATCGCTTCCTGCCGGATAAAGCCATCGACCTGATTGACGAGGCCGGGTCCAAAGTACGCTTGAACTCCTACACGGTACCGCCAAATCTGAAGGAGCTGGAAGCTCGTCTGGAAGACATCCGCAAGGAGAAGGACGCTTCCGTGCAGAGCCAAGAATTCGAGAAGGCCGCAGCGCTCCGCGATACGGAGCAGAAGATGCGCGAGGAGCTGGATTCGGTGCGGAACCAGTGGAAGGAGAAGCAGGGCCGCATGGATTCTGAGGTAACGCCGGAAGATATCGCCCAGATCGTCTCCAGCTGGACCGGCGTGCCGGTCGTCAAGCTGAAGGAAGAAGAGACGCAGCGTCTCCTCAATATGGAAGAGGTTCTGCATGAGCGCGTCATTGGCCAGGACGAAGCAGTCAAGGCGGTCAGCCGGGCGATTCGCCGGGCACGCGCAGGCTTGAAGGATCCGAAGCGCCCGATGGGCTCGTTCATCTTCCTCGGTCCGACCGGGGTCGGGAAGACGGAATTGGCCCGCGCGCTGGCGGAGTCGCTCTTCGGCGACGAGAATGCGGTCATCCGCATCGACATGTCCGAGTACATGGAGAAGCATTCCACCGCGCGTCTGGTCGGAGCGCCTCCGGGATATGTCGGCTATGAGGAAGGCGGCCAGTTGACCGAGAAGGTGCGCCGCAAGCCATACTCCGTCGTGCTTCTCGATGAGATCGAGAAGGCGCATCCGGAAGTATTCAACATCCTGCTGCAGGTGCTGGAGGATGGACGCCTGACCGACTCCAAAGGACGGGTCGTCGACTTCCGCAACACGCTCATCATTCTGACGTCGAATGTCGGAGCAGAGGCGATTAAGCGCAATACGACGCTCGGCTTCACCTCCCCCGACAACAATGAGCGCGACTACAACAATATGAAAGACAAAGTGATGGCGGAATTGAAGAAGAGCTTCCGTCCGGAATTCCTGAACCGGATCGACGAGATTATCGTCTTCCACTCGCTGGAAGAGAAGCATATCGCCGAGATCGTAACGCTGATGGCCGAGGAGCTTCGCAAGCGGCTGAAGGAGCAGGATGTCGATTTCGAATTGACCGATGCGGCCAAGGCGTTCCTCGCCAAGGAAGGCTACGATCCGGCCTACGGAGCGCGTCCGCTTCGCCGGGCGATTCAGAAGCATATCGAAGATCGCCTGTCCGAGGAATTGCTGAAGGGCGATATCGAGAAGGGCGATTCCGTCACGATCGACGAACAGGACGGCAACCTGGTCGTGCTGCGCAATACGCCGGCCAAGGCCTGACATTTTGTGAGGATGCATCCATCCGAGCGCATCTCCTCCTCAGGGAGGGGATGCGTTTTTTTAATGAAATGCGAAAGTCCTTTCACCCCCTACTTAAAAATGGTAAACTTAAAGATAATGTACAATCCTCGGCAAAAGCCAGTCAAAAAATTGCACGCTTTATCTTTGTATCGAGCTATGCCGATAAACCTAATATAGATGTGGCAACCTATACAATGATGAGTCAGTAGGAGTGTCGGCTGCTATGGCCAAAGTAAAAACCAAGTTTTTCTGTACGGATTGCGGATATGAATCCCCGAAGTGGATGGGCAAATGCCCGGGCTGCGGCGAGTGGAACACAATGGTGGAGGAGCGGGAGACGGTCGTCAAGACGGCGGGCGTCCACACTTCCCTCATTCAAACGAAAGAAAAACCGCAATCGATCATACAAATAGAAAGTAAACAGGAAGCGCGCCTGTCCACGACGATCGATGAATTGAACCGCGTGCTCGGCGGCGGCGTGGTGCCGGGCTCGCTCATCCTCGTGGGCGGCGACCCGGGCATCGGCAAATCGACGCTGCTGCTGCAGGCGTCCAACGCGCTGGCAGCAAGCGGCCTGAAGGTGCTGTATGTGTCCGGGGAGGAATCGACGCGCCAGACGAAGCTGCGCGCCGACCGGCTCGGGGTGCTATCCGAGCGCTTGTTCGTCCTGAGCGAGACGAATTTGCAGTATATTGAAGAGGCGATCGAGGCCATGAGCCCGGACTTTCTCGTCATCGACTCGATTCAGACGGTATATCAGCCGTCGGTCGAATCGGCGCCCGGCAGCGTGGCCCAAGTTCGCGAATGCACAAGCGTGTGCATGCGCATTGCGAAGGGAAGGGGCATCGCGACCGTGCTCGTCGGCCATGTGACGAAGGAAGGAGCCATTGCCGGCCCCCGGATGCTGGAGCATATGGTGGACTGCGTGCTCTATTTCGAAGGCGAGCGCCATCACTCGTACCGCATCCTGCGGGCCGTGAAGAACCGCTTCGGTTCCACGAACGAGATCGGCATCTTCGAGATGACGGAGGGCGGGTTGACGGAAGTGAAGAATCCGTCGGAGATGTTCCTTCAGGAACGCCCGCTGGGCGTCTCCGGATCGACGGTTGTCGCCAGCCTGGAGGGAACGCGGCCGGTGCTTGTCGAGATGCAGGCGCTCGTGTCGGCGACGAACTTCCCTTCGCCGCGGAGAATGTCGACGGGAATCGATCATCAGCGTCTGTCGCTTATCATTGCCGTACTGGAGAAGCGCATGGGCATGTTCCTTCAGAACCAGGACGCGTATGTGAATGTGGCCGGCGGGCTGAAGCTGGATGAGCCGGCGGTCGATCTCGCGATTGCGGTCGCCCTGGCGTCGAGCTTCCGCGATATGCCGACCCAGGCCTATGACGTGGTCTTCGGCGAGGTGGGACTGACAGGAGAAGTGCGCGCGGTGTCCCGTGCGGAACAGCGCGTGAAGGAAGCCGAGAAGCTCGGCTTCAAGCGAATTATTTTGCCAGAGAAGAGCCTGCGGGGATGGACCCCTTCTGGACATATTGAGATAGTGGGCGTAAATACGGTAGCGGAAGCATTGACCGCGGCGTTAGGTTAGGGGGCTTAGATAGAGAATGAAGGACAGTCAGCAGGATATTATGAACGATCTGTTGCGCATGGTGGCGCCGGGCACGCCGTTCCGCGATGGACTGGAGAACGTGCTTCGGGCGAAGACAGGCGCGCTTATCGTCGTCGGCTACAGCCCGGAAGTGATGGAGGTCGTCGATGGCGGCTTTTCCATCAACAGCGATTTCTCTCCGAGCTACTTGTATGAGTTGGCCAAGATGGACGGCGCGATCATTTTGAGCGAAGACGTGAAGCGCATCCTGTATGCGAACACGCAGCTGATCCCGGATTCCTCCATCCCGTCGATAGAGACGGGGATTCGCCACCGCACAGCGGAGCGGGTCGCGAAGCAGACGGGCAAGCTGGTCGTATCGATCTCCCAGCGCCGCAATATCATTACCCTGTACCAAGGCAGCCTCCGGTATGCGCTGAAGGAGATTGGCGTCATCCTGACGAAGGCGAATCAGGCGATCCAGACCTTGGAGAAATATAGAGCAGTGCTCATCCAGGGAATGACGAACCTGACCGCTTCCGAATTCGAGGAGCAAGTGACGCTGTACGATGTCGTCAATGTGTTGCAACGGATCGAGATGGTATTACGTATTAAAATGGAGATAAAGCGATACATCAACGAACTGGGAACGGAAGGCCGTCTCATCAGCATGCAGTTGGAAGAGCTGGTCAGCAACACGGAGGAGGATGCGTGGCTGCTGCTCAAGGATTATGCCCGCGACAACGGGGATGACAAAATCCGCGAAATTCTCGTTCAACTCAAGAAGAGCACCGCCGACGAGCTGCTGGACGCCCATCATCTGATTCGGCTGCTTGGTTACCCGACGACAAGCGCAATTCAGGATGAATCCGTATCGCCGCGCGGTTACCGCGTGCTGAGCAAGATTCCTCGCTTGCCGAACGTCATCATCCAGAACCTGGTGGATACGTTCCAATACTTGCCTCACGTCATGATGGCTACGATCGAAGAACTGGATGACGTGGACGGAATTGGCGAAGTGCGCGCACGCGCCATCAAGGAAGGGCTTAAGCGCATTCAGGAGCAGGTATTCATTGACAGGCAAATTTGATTTTCCTACAATGAAAAGATGAACGTTGGGCATAGTAAAATTAGAGGTGAACCTATGATTACAAAGTCCATTCCGAGCTTGTTTACCGTCGGTAACCTGTTCCTCGGAATCATTTCCATCATGCTTGCGTTTCATAATAATTATGATTTGGCTGCTCTCATGATTATCATCGCAATGCTGCTGGACGGTCTCGACGGCCGCGTGGCCCGGGCCTTGAACGCGCAAAGCGAATTCGGCAAAGAGCTCGATTCCTTGTCCGATGTCATTTCCTTCGGTGTGGCGCCGGCATTTATTATGTACGTTGTCGCTTTCAGCGATATGAACCCGGCGTTGGGCTGGGTAGTGACCGCCATCTTCCCGATTTGCGGGGCGCTCCGGCTGGCCCGCTTCAACGTGAAGGCAGGCATTCCGGGCTACTTCATCGGCTTGCCGATTCCGGCCGCAGGCGGCGTAGCCTGCACCCTGGCGCTGTTCCATGAAAGTATTCCGGCACCGTATCTCATCATCGCCATGCTTTTATTATCGTACTTAATGGTTAGCACCGTGAAATACCCGAATTTCAAAAAGGTCGGCATTTCCAAAAAAGCGCTCTGGCTGACGCCTTTCGTCATCGCGGCAGCCGTCGGCATCGCGCTCTGGAAGCCGGAGCAGACGCCGAAGCTCATTTTCGTGCCGCTGGTTCTGTACGCTCTGCTCGGCTTAAAAAAAAACGTTAGGATGCTGAACCGGCGTCGAGGCAAACAGCGAGATTCGGAAGAATGGGTCCGCTCGAAGCATTCGTAACGGCATCCTGCATTTGCTATCGTTCATGAGTTTATACCGAAGAAGCCCTCTCCATCGGCGGAGAGGGCTTTTTTGCGTGCCCGGACACAAAAAAGCAGCCGCGCATGCAGCTGCTTCTTCAAGACAAGTTAAAGATACCGAGCGTATCGCAACGGCTGGATTCCTGCTTCACCACATCGTCAAGACTGATATCGAGGAGGTTGCACAGAGCCGACATGTAGAACAGATGCTTACCCAGTTCATGCTTCACGATATCTTTGCAATTTTCGCATAAATGGCCGTTGTAGCGGCGCATTTTTTTTGGCAATGTTTATCAAGATATTTGGCAAAATTGCGCCGTTATAGAAGTGAGGTTCTCACCCTTTCGTCTCAATGATTTCTTGACATTCTTCAGCCGAAATGTACTTAGGAACATACGACTGAAGCTTATCTTCATCAGCAAAACCTTTTCGCCAGCAGTCCATAAGAAATGCGAAAAATAGGCTCTTCATTATGCATTACCCCCTTCGTCCATCATACCCATCACAGCCAACTGCAACGCGTCAAGCTGCCTCCGAAGCTCTTCGTTCTCCGCCTGTAGCTTTTCAATCGGGCCGGGCTCACGTGGTCTATTGCGTTCTGCTTCATAAGCTGCCTCGTACTCTTCTTCCGTAATAAGATGGATGTCCTCGTGTTCCGGGATTTCTTCCCTTGACTGCTCTGTTATGACATAAAAGTCATATGATTCTGAAGGATATACCAGTGTGCCCGGGACAAACTTGTTCGTGTCCAAACCCTTGTAATCATAGTTACCGCCTCTCGGCCCTATAACATTTGTTAATTTTAATCCAATCATGTTAATCCTCCTTATCGATATGCGTGTGCTCCAAGAAATTGAATAACGCCTGAGTCTGATGTGCTTTTGTCTGTCATTTCGTAACTAAAGGACAGGTTGTTTCTCGTAATAATAGTATGCTTGCGAGCTATCGGCGAATAACTTTGTCGTGCTACATACAGTTTTGTCTTGCTTAAAAAAACAGCTTCCTCGGCGCTGACACTTCCGGAAGGCATTGTGAAATAAGGTACTGCTGCATGGTTTAAAATTCTTACAGGGTCTCTATCTCTATAACCTCTATCAACAATGAACGTGTTAGAGCCGTCACGAGTGACTGCGATTACTTCGTAGTCGGGAGCAGAAGAATCCACATTGTTTTTTGATATGAGTTTTCCCGCATGGTCATACAGTTCATATGTTTTTGAAGAGCCACTCAACACGATAAGTACAACATTATCGCCTACCACCAAACTACTCGCCGCAAACTCCCGTGGAGCGCCCAGATGTACTGCCCTCACAACAGTTCCGTTTGGCGACACCTCATGTAGCTCCGATTGGTATTTTACCGGGGAACCTGATGTTGTTTCTTTGACTAGTACAAAATTATTATCCTTGTTGATAAACATGCCTTTCCCAACATAGTTTCCCAGCATGTCAAAGAACGTGCTTGTTAGGGCGAGGTTGCCCTTCGCTTGTGGAATACCACTAATTGCAGCAGCCAATTGGTCAAACGTACTATTCGCGGAGACTGGCCCGCCACCTTTGTCGTTGATGACCCCCGCGACTTTCCCTTTCCCATCAACGACAGATTGCTTTACCGAATCGAGCTCCGTTATGATATTGCGCGATTGGACGGTCAGTGCACCGTTAACAGTGAGCCCGCCCGTGATAGTGCCACCCGAGCGCGGCAGACTTGCGCTTTTGGCGTTCGATTCAGCTTGGTTTGCTTTTGCCTGTGCCCCTTCAGTCGTTTCCTTTGCATTCCAAGCCGTCCGCTCGGCAGCCGTAATATGCCGGACTTGATCCTCAGTATGAGCTTCGATGGCTCCTTGTGCATTGACAGCTGCTTGCATCGCCTCGTTTACGGCCTTCGGCGTGGCTGCCTTCGTCTCGTCGGTGCTGTCCGTTGCATTTGATAGCTGGGTGATGCCCGCCTGGGTCAGGGAAGCAGCCGGAACCTTCACATCATCAATCCGCTGGCTGAGCTGGTATATCCCTTCCTCAATGTTATTTAGGTTTCGGGCTGATATCGGCGTGCCTTCCTGGATGACTTCGCCAGTCGGTGCAACGATATGGTCACGCCATTCGGTGCGGTTATATGCCAAGCCCCTCGACCTCCATTTCAATCAATCTATATTTGAATGCTACATACAAGCCCTTACTCGCTGGCTTGATGAATTCTCTTTCAGCCCGGGCAACAATATCGCCGTCATGGTCTATCAATTCAACGTTTCCAATTTGACCCGCGACACTGTCATCGAAATAGATGTACACTCGAACTGTATCTCCCTCGGCAGTAAGCTTCATGAAGTCAATCCGTTTCGTCTCGCCTGAGTTTTGATATGCTGCATGAGAGAGAGAATCGGCGAATCTTTGTAATTGCTTTTGAAGTCCGATTTCTGTAAAAGTCTTCACGACGTCGTCACCTCGTTAGCAGGTGGCCATGTGCCACATTTGATTGTGTTGCAGGGAGGAGTATGGATCAAGTAACCAACCCCTGTCGGCCACGTCCCGCATTTGATGGTATTACAGAGCGGCAGCCCTACAGAGCCGAAGCTGAAGGTAGATTGTATCACTACAGTCGATCCGGCCCCTTCTTCGATGCCGTAACTAGGCTTTGAACGAGCTGGCTTTACCTTCATCACTTCTGCATCAATGACGGCGATGTCATTAATTCCGCTCGGTGCCGAGCTGCCCAGGTAGACAATAAATTCGGCCCAACGCTCCGGGTCATGGATATAATAGGGCTCGATATATGAATGCTCATATCCAAGCGCCCGAAGCGCGGTAAGTATGCCTTCCTTGGTTCCGGCTTGTTCCGCTATAAGGTTCTTCATCATCAACCGTAAACGATACGCCTCAACGTCTTCGCCCTTTAATCGTGGCATGTCCCGATCCCGACCGTGTTCGAGTAGCATCGTCTCGCTTGCAGAGATGATCATCGATTCCTCGCGGACGCGGAAGATGTCTTCCTTCGTCTGGTCAAACAATTTGCCAATTACCTTGAGAAAGATATAGAACTGATTATCCTTCTTGGCAATTTTTTTTAATGGGCCATATAGGAGATAAAACATGTAATCACTGAATTTTTGAAACATGTAGTTACCCCCTCATCAGCCTAACGGTGACCTCACCGAGAACAATCACCTTGGAGTTGTCCAAGACAACGTCTTGCGGCGGATTATTGACCTTTACGTTCCTGACGTCGAGTTCCTTCCGAATCGCGAAAATGATGTCTGAATGATTCAATTCATTCAGGCTGCGACCTTTTTTGATTCGGAGGAGCTCTGTCAGAATGGCCTTGGCGCGCTCTTCTATGCCTGCATCGGATGCATCCGATGCTATCCAAATGGTTATATCAATGTCCTGTGTCACCGTATCCGATGCCTTAACCAGGAGGTTGTCGTCCGGGCCTTTTATCTTCTCGGCCTCCTCTCGGACTTTTTGAAGGAGGCCTTCTGATGGTGTGCCCGCCGTTCCCGTGACAATGATGTCAATCGTGCCCTGGCCGCGAGGGTGAAGGTCATCGACGCGTACATATAGCACGCCGGGGATAGCTTCGCATACGTTTTTGTACTTGGCAGCTATCGGCAACGTGGAGAGCTCCGCCCAGGAATTCAATGTTCGTGCCCGTAGGCTCTCTATATCTTCGAGGTCGCTGCCTTCACGGGTAATCCAATCTACATCATTTGTAATCTCGTCTATGCTCTCGATGTGGGTCAATGACCGCCGGATTTGACCGGGCGGAACGTTGTATGTTGATCCTGCCTTTTCGGCCTCTACTGCCACACGATGGGATAGGGCATCCGCTGGCATTGTGCTATTTTCCAGGGCGATGAACCGGAGTTCCTCGCCGAGCATATCCGGTTCCGTCCGGAAAACGTCTCCTTTGGCAATCTTGACTGCTTTTCCTGCCGCCTTGCGCTTCAACGTCACGAATCCCCGTGTTTTTACGGGCTGTTTTCTCCGCTTGGAGAAGTCCGCTGCTTTCAGCTCCAACCAACCGGATTCGGCATGCGCAACAAACTGGTTGTTCAACACCTTTCGCAAAAGAAGAACCAAGTCAATCCGTACTTGAATGGCAATCATCATCAGCGTATAGAATACGCCGCCCGTGAATAGATTCGTTATGACGAAGCCTTCTTGTTCAAGCTCTTCCCGCAGCTTGTTTTTTGTCTCTTCCCGGTCGGGGATGGGGAGCAGTTGATCCAACACCTTATCATCAATCAACGAGTACCACCTCAACTTTCACTCTGTCCAGGTCGACATCAAGCTCATACAAGCGTTCGTCGCCTCGAAACCTGAAGGAAGCATGAACGGTAATGGCATCCCCCCTGAACGCTGTAATGACCTGAATTGTGTCCGCGTCAATCTCGATCCGGCGCTCCAGCTTTTCCTTCACGCGTTGCTCGATTTCCAGCCTCGTGAGCTCATCATCCTGCGACTGGATAAACTCCAGCAATGACCACCCCCAGGACTCGTCATAGAAAAGCTCGCCTTCCTGGGTCAACGCTTCCAATCGGATATCTTGGAATAAACAATCATAGTCAGTGACGAGCAAGGCCTCGCCGTTTGCGGCTGCCGCTGGCTGCCAGTTGGCATCCAGACGGATGTCTGAATCGTGAAGGCCTGCCATTACTCCACCGCCGCCTTGCCAATGATATGGGCATCCACTTGTCCGTAGAGAAGAAGCACGGCCACAATATCACCTAGATCGAATTTCTTGTCAGACTTGACATTCGGGATCTCCGGAAACCGCTCATCAACCGTGCGAGCTTCGTTTAGCATCTTCAGGTTATATTCGTGGATATCCGTCCCCTCGCTAACCCTGGTCACTTCGGCGAGCATTCCGGCGGCGAGCTGCACATGAGGATATTGCTCTTTGATCCGCTTATCAATGACCGCTTGAATCATGTCCTCTAACAAGATACCGCCCTCCTTAAAAGTAAATTCGAGTTCGGATAAATCCCGTTGCCGATGTGGAAAATACAACCTTTTTGACAGCGAACTCGCCCGATACCTTCGGATGTTGTACCCGAATAACATGCGAATGCCTAACAAAAGGGACGGACACGGTTTCGAGTTCCCATGCACCGCCTGAACGCTCCAGTGAGATGATATTCTCGGCATAGACAAACTCGTATATGAGAGGCTGTTCCGGCTGCTCTCCCCAGTAGAAGACATTACCCGAGAAGAAAAAGGGCATCTGTGCTTTCCAAATGGAACGGATATCCTCAATGACTGCAAGTGCAGTCTTCTGAAGAATAGGAAGCCGGGCTTTCTTCGGGAACATCTTGGGAGAGAGCACCGAATTTGATATCCCTGCTTTGCCGAGCAAGTAGTTCAGCATCTCCTGGGGAGTCACATCCAAAAAGGTGTTCGATACTATCGTCTCTTCCAGCAGTATCATTCCATCCTTCAGGATGATTTCATTTTGGTTGGCAGAAGAATATGGACTGACCACATACCCCTCGAATACGTCATGGAACTCTCCATCATAGCCGAGCTCGATACTGGCCGGAGCCTTCCGACTAATCGAAAGCTTATCCTGGAATTGCTCCGTAAATCTGACCTTTGCCCAATCAAAGTATGAGTCAGCCGAAGAATACACTTCGATTTCTATTCCTTCTTGGAGTTCATATTCCTCAATGGTGACACGTATCTCGGGATAGAAGAGCTCCATCTCCAGATCCATCATTCGTCCTCCTAGAACGGCAGAGCAGCGAGCTTTTGATTCGTCGAGACAGGCGGCGGGATATCCGTCGCGGCTGTCTTGCTTAATTTAGGTGCGGTTCCCCGGGAACCTGTATCCAGGTAGTTTTGATAATTGGCATTCAGATTGATTCCCGAACCCGAACCGCTCGATGCGCTGCTGCTCTTTTCATTCTTTTTCTTGCTGGATTTCTTGCTTGCCACAATTTTAACTGTCCCGTATTGCCAGAACTCAATGCTGACGGTCATCGCGGAATTCTTGCTCTGTTCTTTGGTCACCAGATTTTTAAAGATAACCTTCGAGATACCACGGGCAGCGGTGTGCTCGTTTACAATGGTGTGCATGACTGGCCTTGCTTGACCCGGCTTCCGGAATAGCTTCTGAATGACAGCCAGTTTTTGCAGTTTCGTGAGCTTCGGGCCATCCTCCAAAATAAGCTCAAGCGTTACCTTGGCGTCCTCATATCCCGTGGCCTGCTTCGGCCGCGCCGCCTTGCCCTCGATTTCCTGTTCCTCCACGCGAGCATCCTCTTTAATTTCAAGGCTCTTGAACAGGCCAGGGAGGACAACCTTGCCGACCTTTACTGTACTTTCATCGACATAGATCATGCTCTACCTCCCGTTGATGGGGTCATGCCGTTGCTGTTGGTATAGTCTCGGATTTCTTCAAGCAGTTTGAACAGGGCAGGCAAGTCCTTCAGGCTGCTTAGGTCGACCGACAACTCCAATCTTTCGATGTTCATGCCTCTGTCGGTTTCCTTTGTGGTGGTATTGCTCTCGGAACGGTTCATGATCGTCTCGCGTAGGTTGATTTTCTTCACGTCATCACGCGAAAGATCCATTTTGGCAAAGGCACGCTCCGTCATTTCTGCCGGAACGTTTTCGCTCTGTTCCATCCCTGTGCCAATCGTCTCGAATACTCGACGGCCTGATAACGTCAGCTCGGATAGCGGGCCTTCATGTGCATCGGAGAAGGGAAGAAGCTCCCTGACCTTTGCTAGTCCTGATTTCACCATATTGACTGGTGCGTTAATGACGCTCTTGATCCCGTCCGTGAAAGTCGTAATGACTTTAGAACCGGACTCTCGGAACCAGCTCAATGTGCCAGTAATGAAGTCTTTACACCACTGAACACTTTTTTGGAATACATCCGTAATGCCGCTCCAGAGATTCGAGAAAAAGCTCTTAATGCTGCTCCAATTATTGATGATCAGCATCGGAATTCCGATGAATGGGAAAAATGCAGCGATTGCGACCTGAAGCCAACCCGGCATCCCATTGAACAAATTGCGAATCCAATCGAAACCCGCGACGATGCCGTTCACGAAGCCATCCCATAAGCTCGAAAGGAAACTCACGACGGCATCCCAGTTTTGCCATAACAGTACGAGAGCAGCTATCAAGGCCATAATACCGACCACGACCCACGTAATCGGGTTGGCAAGTAGTGCAGCCGTAAATGACCATACCGAAGCAATCAGACCGGGCATTGCTCTGACGGCGGTCATTATCGCCTGACGTGCCATGTGCGCCATACCAACTGCCACATTCTTTATTCCGGTCACGGCTCCCTTCGTAACCGTTCCAATACCTTTGAATCCGGCCCTGATACCGTCCCCGGCATAGAGGGCCATAATCCTGATCGTCGTGAGCATGCTTGGTATTGCTCTTAACGCTGTCCGAAAGCCGCGAACGATGCCGCTTGTCTTGGTAATAACCATGCCTACAGCACCAAATACACCGATAAGCGTGCCCAGTCCGGTCAAAAGACCTCCGATGGTCAATAGGACAATGGCGAGAACTTTGACAAGCTCCTGATTCTCAGCAATCCATTCTCCGACACTCTGTAATACTCTCTCTCCTTGTTCAATTATCTGATTATAGGTAGGGAGGAGCTGTTTCCCGATCTCCTCAGTAAGATTACGAACTCGCTGAGTTAGCCGGGTATATTTTTCGCCTTCTGTTTCATTTATTGCGCCCGCCATCTTAGTAGCGATATCTGCCCCTTGCCCCATAGAGTCATAAAGAAGCAAAATGTTATCTTGTAGTTCACCCGTTTTGTTATAGAGCAGGTCAATCAAGGCTACGGCTTCATCTGTACCGAATGCTTTTTGTAGCTGCATCTTCTCCGCTGCATCCATCGTCTCTCCGAACTTGCCACGGAGAAGAGAAAGGATCTCAGGCATCGATAGCAGTTGGTTATTCGTATCTGTAAACTTCAATCCAAGCTCTTCACCCGCCTTCGCTGCTGAGCGGAAGAACGCTTTATATTTTGTTCCCGCCTCAGACCCGGACATCGTAGCTTGTAGCATACCCACAATGGCGAGCTGTTCTTCGAGCGGTACATTCGCCGATGTTGCAGCTGCCCCGAGCGTCTGAATCGCTTGAGACATTCCAGAACCGGATGTCTTGAATATCCGGATGGAATCGGATATGCCCGCCGAGAAAGCTTCAGCAAATTCAATGTCCGACATGTCCTTGTAGTAATCCTTATAGATCCCGTACCCTGTAGCAAACAACGATGTCATCTCTTCAACGGAGGGCCTTAGTCGCTTTACCCGTCAGGCCAGCCAAACGAGTATATTCCGCAACGCCTTCATCCGTCAGAGATGCAATCCCGGATTTGATTGAGTACGCTGCCGTCAAAAGTCTGATTTTGTTGTGCCAGCCCACTGATCGGAAAAGTCTCTCGCAGCCTGCTCCAAGAGCCCCAAGTTCTCCGTTCCCAGAGATGCCAGCTCCCCAAGAGCCCGGCGCGTGTCGAATGTGGCCTCTACTGGCTTCAGCACCGAGTCCGATATTTGCATCCCGACTCCGGCCATCAACAGACCAGTTTTCGTCATACTGCCGAAGCTTTGGTTCAATCTATCAATCTTGCTTACTGACCCGTCCACTGTTGCGTTAATACGTGACATTGGGCCGGATAACTGGTCAATCATTCCTACGATGACTGAAAGCCTAAAAATAGAATCCAGACTCACAACATTATCACCCCGTTCCATTTTCCTGATATTGGTGGTATATTTGTCTTATACATATAGTGAAGAGGAGGAACTCCAAATGGTTGGTATTGCATTTGCGTTTAAACTGCTTGTATTCGCCATCTGTGCGGGTGCAGTGATATCCATCCTCATCTTTGTACCGCTCACCATATATGTCATTCCGTATTGCCTATGGGTCGGGAACGAGCAAACAATGGGCCGCCACCAGGATAAGAAAAAAGAGGGGATTCGAAAGACCGTCAAGCACGCTACCATCCTATATCGAAGCTGGATTCGAAGAGAGAAGCCATCCTTTTTAGGGGATGGCCTTTTTACTCCCCGAAGACTTTTGTAATTGCCCTCGCTAGGATGTTCTCTTCAAGCTCCTGGATGACTCTAGCTTGAGCAAGGCCCGAATAAACTCATCCATGTCCATGTCTCCGACTTCTTTCCCCTTTAGAACAGCAGGAGGCAAAAACCGATAGATTTCCAGCATGCCGGACTCTATAAAATTGGTTTTTACCTCCTGGAGACAGCTATCTAAAGTAGCTTTAAATTTACGTCCTTGCTCAGGCCTAACATGGTGAGAAGCTTCTCCCCAAGTGATAAAGCAAAAGCTGGGTATTCTTCGAGGTGCGCCTCCAACTGTGCGGCCTGTTCATCGACGACATTGTCCATGACGAACGCACGCAGAGCTTTCGTCGGACTTTGAGATGCTGTCTTCACATAGCGGTCATAGCTGGCCGTCTTCGGCTTACGGAAATAATATTCGATTTCAAGATTAGAAGAATCGTCTTGCTCAATCGTTGCTAATAAACGGTACACCTTGCCATATCGAGCCTTATATACTTCGATTGGAGTTGGTTCGAGTACGGCGATCTCAGTTTCTTTGGTCATTATAGATACCTCCGAATTTTGTCATCTATTTTGATAAATAATGCAATCAGATAGGCTTGACTCCGTCTCTGTCAATGCCATTGACGATGATAAAGTCAAGGTCAACCTTCAGTGACTTGTCTCCCTGGGCATTCTTGTGTGACGCCTTTGTGAAAGTGACCGTATTCAGGACGTCCGTCCGTGTCCGCCCGCCGCCGTCGGCGTAGCTGACGACGATTTTCGGGATCACAAGGCGGTACAGCCCAAGATTTTTACTCTTGCAGTACTGGACAATGTCGTCATAGTCATCCCGCAGCAGGCTCAGCTTGCCCTCTGATTTATAATTTCCTTCGCCGTATCCGTGGCCGTTGCCCTTTGCCGTAAGCGACTTCCTTTTCCAGTTCATCATCGTAGGATATTTCTTGCACTTCCAGGGAGAGGCCCGGTATGGAGATGGTGATATCTCCCCAGTCGTATACCTTTCCATTGATAATTGCCATTGGTTATTCCCTCCCGAACGGATTTTCCATTCCAATGTCGATCTGAATCTCCCGAATATGCCCAATCGGCACATAGCGGATGATGACATCCAGTTGTTCCGATACCAGAATGTCCTGGTCTGACGGGACGATAATCCGGCCTGAAGAAATCTCCTTGGCGCGAACCATCTCATCGAGCGGCGTCTCAATGAACTTCGCTATCGTCTCCAAGCTGCCCGAAACATCGGTCATATCGACCTCGCTCTGAAGGTGGAGGAGAGCTTCCCGACGAGTCTCACGTATGATCTTGTTCTTGATGCGCACATCTTCGGCGTACCGATAATCCGATCCATCCGGGGCCATCATCTTGGCATTCGTAACATAAAAACCATCCAGCCCTTCATATCTCCGGAATGTCAGGTACTTCTCTTCATCCAGCAGGCCGACATAGTCTTCAATACCTTCTGGCAGCAGCTCCAACATCTTCGTTTCTGGAATGCTGAAGCTCTTCGTCTCGCCGATAGACTGCTGTGGCTTCGCCAGAGCATACAGCCCGCAGACAATCCCTGCATTGTTGACCACCTTTGTCCGGCCGTCCATCTTCCGATATTTTGACCAGGCGGATACGATTTGCAGGTCATAGTTGGAAAGGCCCTTGCGAGCTTCAATAAGTCGCTGGACGAATGCGTCAATAGATTCATCCATCTCCCACTGCGGAGCCTCACAAATGGCAAAGAGCGGCTTCTTGTACGTATCGCGCAGCTTCACAATCTGCTCCGAGACCGCCGTCCATAGTGGTTTGGCCGATTCGCCCACAATATGCACAAATTCGAAGGAGAAGCTGACGTTCCGCAGCTTGTCCATCGCTGCTAAAACATCCTGATTACTCATTTGCGGCGCGGTCGTCGATACGGTATAGGTGTCGCCGACCAGGAAGGATTTCGCCTTGTCTTGCTCTGCTTCCGAAAATGCAAATTTCAGGCCAGTACCCGGTATGTCCAGTACGCCACTGAGGGGGAGAGTGACCTCCTGCTCGAACAAGCCGTCAACCTCATACCGAATGGCTGCCTCATTCAGCCCGCCGCTCTCCGTCACTTGCATCGTAACCTTGACGGCATTGGATGGGTTTCCGGTGACCGTCGCGCTTCCTGTGCCGCTTCCGTCCTTCTGTACTTGCCCCACCGTGCCGGGAACGGCAGGGGAGACCGGGAAGCAATAGATTTTGCCAGCCCCATTCTCTATACTGTCCATGACGGCATCGGCCAGCGGGCTATGACCAAGCAATTCCTTGATTTTCTTGTCGTTCATATTCCCGCTTATGACGACAGGGGAGGCGGACGGTGCGGCAGCTACACCGATTTTGACATGGACTCCTTCACCTAGGTTCGTGCGGATGCCGAGTCCGCCGTCGGTGATGGTCGTCGTTACATCTCTAAGCATTTTCTATCACCTTCTTTCCGCTGATGGGGCCGGACAGGAATCTATCCACGGCCTTGCTGTAGGCAGCCATTGTCACTTGCTTGCCAGGCTTCCAGCTTTCAGCGGCAGCAACACCGTGATAAACTGCATCCGGAGTAGCGCACCGTTCCCGCAACTCTTCGACGGGGACAAGTTCCGGGGAACCCCCGTCCTTACTATCCTTGCTCGCCATATCCATCCTCCTTCTCGATGCTACGTACATGGTAATTGACCTTGGCGAAGTCCGTATCTTTGTAGACGCCGCCTCGGAAAGTCACCTTCAATTGCACTGCGATTTTTGCTTGCAAAATGCTGTCTTCCTTGTCTACCCAGTCAGCTTCCTCGACTTCAAGCGCGGTATAGTTGCCGTCAATCAAAATGCCTGGGTCGAGCAATGCCAGGAAGGCTTCGAATATGGCGTCAGCCTGCTCCTGGCTGTACTCGCCTATTACGACAACAAATGTTGTTTCGCGCTCGAACATTTTACGCCGTTTATGCTTTGCCATGTTTTCGTCGCGATAGAGCTTCTTGCTGTAGGCTCGTGAGAATGTGTCCCGATCCGGGATTACCGCGCCGACATGACTTTCTCTGTACCCTCTAAGCTCTTTCATGCTTGTGCATACCTTGCTTTTGATTCCAGCGGCCTTTAGCTTTTGGACAAGGTACTCTTTACATGTCGATATCATGCTTATTCCTCCGCTAGGGCATCTTCCAGCGTGCCCTTGATTTCGAGCATGTCCTCCTCCGATATACCGAGGTATGGACGTGCCGGAATCTTGATATTGACTTTGACCTGGCGCTTGCGTATCCAGCGGCCGTCGATTTTAAAAATCAGACCTCTGCGCGTCTTTGCCCGGATGGTTACAGAGCGGCCCTTTTCCCCAAATTGGTGAGTTCGGGCATATATTACATTCGTTCCGACTGCAAACCCTGAACCATCTGCCGTTGATTTAATGGAATTCTTCAGGCGAGCACTATCTGTCAGGGTGGAGCCATTTTCTTGTGATGCCCGGATGGAGGTACTCCAGGCCTTGCCGTCTGGGCCCTTTTGTTCCTTAAACCGTTCCAGGGTTGATGTTCGTAGCGCTTCCGCCAGAACCAGACCAGTTCTTCGAATGTCTACCTCTTGGAGTTTCCGCAGCCGCTTCATGAGCCGCCGGACATCGCCTTCAAGCCGTATACTATACATATCTCACAGCCCCCGCATGCTGGCTCGCGAAAACAGGCGTGGGCTACTCTGTGCGGAAAAGGCCGTGGCCGCTTTGCTTGAACCGTCGCTGACGCCGATATCGATAATCCCTTTTGCCACGTTCTCTAGGAACCGTATAGCCGCGTTATATCGATTCAGATAGTTCTTTTCCTTCTCGCCCTCGTCGATGCCGATGCGGCTGAACAGGTTGTATACCGCGATGTCCTTAGCATACTTGTTGATTACCTTCGGCACCCGAGAGAGGGGACGGAATACCTCTTTACGAGATACCCGTCGATTTCTCCGGATGCGTCGGCAATGGCCTCTTCGATGATGGGGGCGATCAGCTCCTCGCGTTGCTCCTCGTCCTCGATGTAGCGGTCTCCGATTAGCGCGTTCAGCGCGTCATCCTTAATCATCCCTCGGACTTCTTCCGTGGTACAGTACATTCGATTCACCTCTTATGGCGTTCAATCTTGAGACAGCTCTTCCTTTGGCGGCTCCGGATTTACTTCGTCCTCTTCGCCTGTACTTCCGTATGCCATTTGCCAGAATCCATAACCGGCATTCGAGCGGCCGTCTACGCCATAGAGGAATTGCTTACGCATGAAGACATTCTCATCCGTATCCCGATCCATGGCGACAAACCTAGCCGCCTTGCGCTCCTGGTAGATGAGCGGCTTCAGCGGCTTTGTCGTGCAGAGCAAAAACCAAGCATCTGGGCTCTCGGCCAAGTCTGGCACGACAAGCAGCTCCGCCGTGCTTTTAAATGTATTAGTCGTTCCATCAATTTGATCTGCATAAAGAATCTTGCGTCCCATTTCTTCATTGGCCGGAGAGACCACAAGCAGATTAGGCACAAGCTTCAAACTCTTGCCACCATCATCAACAAGGGACATCATGGCGCTTCTTGCAGCAGCATATGAGCGGACGGAGAGCTTTTTAGTCCCTTTGTTGCTGAAGACTTTCTCTCCGATTTTGTGCTTATCCGAGAAAAACGGCTGTTTATCGTAACACTTTTCTTTGAACCCTTTGAGCAGCAAACCAAATACCAATTCATCCGGATGAGCTGCTGCGCTTTGGCCCATATCCTGTACAATAGGGTTATACAGACCAATAGTGTCATCCTCGATATCATTGCGATCCACACCGACCGTCAGTTCATAGTCTTTGTTTTTGATGGTATAATCGGATGCTTGCAGGTTTTGGATTTCACGATCACCGACCCATTCCCGCATACGTGGCATCTTTCCAAGCCATTTGTAATTTTCCTCGCCCCCGTCGTGGATGGAACCTTCGTGGCTACTTGTTCCCACTGTGTTTTCGTCTCTTCGAATGCCTTCGTATACAAGATATTGAATGCGGTATAGATACCGCGCAGAGCCTGCTGATTAACTATCATTCCATTTCCTCCTCTATGAATTGTTCAGCTTATAACGTTTCAACAACAACGTAGCTGCCGTCAATGCCTATGACCTTACCAGCCACACTGGAGCCTGTAGCCGTGGCCGTGACGGTCTCGTCATCAACGAAATAGCAACTTTTCAGCATATCCTTAGCTGTCACTGCTCCGGTAGCTGCATTGTTCCACTTGAACACGCCGCGTCGGACACGAATGGTTGCATCCCGTCAGCACCTAACGAATTGTCTATATACTCCTCAGCTCGCCGGCTGCGATCAATTGGTTGCTTTTGCCCCCGGAACGGCCAAGCCGTTCGCGTCGATAGCGACGAATGAGCCATCAAAAATCTTGACTCCACCTTTGACCGGAATGACAAGCGTTCTTCCGTCGGCGAACTCCGTTGTATTGCGTCCTTGTGACAGTGCCATAAGGCCTTTCCTCCTCCCAATTATGTCTTTTATTTTCCGCCGTACTTCTCCAGGTCTTCATCCGAATGTCAAGCATTTTACAGACCTTCAGGCTCATCTCATCAATCCCCTTCGACTGCGCCTTTCCGTCCTCGATTTCAAGTTCACCGACCGGAACCACTTGCGGGGCCTTTTCAACAACTTTTTAAAGCCTTGCGGGTCTTTGAGTGCGTATTCTTCCGCCCAAGCCTTTTGAGCGGCGGAAATCTTGCCATCCTTCAGGGCCGTCATCACGAGCTCATCCGAATCCTTTTTATCCAGTCGCGCCTTCAGAGCATGGAACTCGAAACAGGCACGAAGCCGGAAGATTTTTCAATGCCATAATGGCCGCTGCTACGTCTTCCGTTTTCGCATCGCAACGG
>CALYLO010000014.1 GCA_944800085.1 Paenibacillus melissococcoides
CCACTGCGAACAACTTCATGCGCTTGGCTGACGAATAGGGTTCAAATTCGCAAGCGCTTGGAAATTTGAGCTATACAAAGGCGCTTGCGTTTACTCGGAGTGCCGGCAGAGGAACGGAGCAGGTCGCTGCCGAGAATGAGGATAAATCAGCACGAGAATTACAGAAGGTTATCAAAGAGAAAAAGCAGCTTGAGAAGCAGTTTGAAGGCGGCGGAGAAGGAGCGCGCAGCCCTGCAGGAGCTCAACGAGAAGCTGAAGGAAGCGCAGGCGGATTTTGATGAGGAAGAAGAGGCGCGCCTGAAGGCTGAAATTCAGGAGGCCAGACTCCGGATTAAACAGTTGGAGAAAGAGTTGAAGGAGAAGCCGATCGACGTGGCCGTGACGGAGAAGGTACCGGAAGCCGTCGAGAAGGAGCTCGAGGAGCTGCGGGAAGGGTTCAGTCAAGCAGCGAGGGGACGATGAAGTTTCCGGGTACGCTTCGAGGCACTGTGGAGTGCTTTAAGGGGCTGCTCGTGGCGCTCGATGAGGTAAAAGCAGCGGAGCCAGAACAAGGCGAGAAGTACACAGGAGCCGTAAGTGGCCTCATTAAAAAGATGGAAAACGGCTGTAAAGGACTGAGGTGGCATCATGGAACTAGATATATCATTCGGCAAGCACCGCGCGGATACGAATTGGAAGCCGGAATATCTGACGTGGGAGGAGTTCGTCGATCGGCTGCGGAAGGTGCGGCGGACCGGAGACGATGGCGGAATACGACAAGATGCACAATATCGGCCGCGGCAAAGTCAAGGACGGGCCTGCTTTCGTCGGCGGCCTCGTCCGTGGCGGGCGCCGAAAAAAAGAGAACGTCGACACTCGCAGCCTGATAACGTTGGACGTTGACCATGCTGACGACGACTTCCTTTTCGCCGTGGAGCTTGTCCTGGGCGGGACTGCCTATGTGATCTATTCCACGCATAGCCACCGCCCGGACAACCCAAAATATAGGCTCATTGTGCCTGCTGATTCGTACCGATGAGCCCTGGACGATATACGCCGCTGTCAGCCTGCAGCAAGCTGGCTGACCAATATCGGCATGGATTTACTTTGACAAGACAGACCTTCGACGTTCATCGGCTCATGTATTTACCATCATGTTCGGAAGGACGCGGAGCCGGTGCTGGGGGTCTACGAGGGCGAGCCGTTGGGTGTCGATGGCGTTTCTGGAGCAATATGAGGACTGGCATGACCCGACTTCAGTGGCCTCGGCATGAGGGCGATAAGGCGCTGCGGCAGACGGCCAAGCGGATGGAAGATCCAAGAGCCAAGCGAGGGGGTAGTAGGGGCGTTTCTGCCGGTGCTACTCCATCAGCGAAGCGATAGCCACGTTTCTGCCAGACGTATATGAGCCGGTCGATGATAGCCTATCGCGATATACACATGTCGGCTCGACGAAGCCACGGCGGCCTTGTCATCTATGACGATGACACGTTCGCTTACTCCCATCATGAGAGTGATCCGGTCAAGCGGACGGGAGGTCCAACGCGTTCGACTTGGTCCGGCTGCACAAGTTTTGGCCAGTTGGACGATCGGGCCAGCGAGAAGACGAATGTCACGAAGCTGCCGAGCTATACGGCCATGCTGTCCTTTGCCACGCAGGATCCGAAAGTGAAGCGGGAGCGGCTGGCGGAACTGTCGGAGGACTTCGCGAGTACTGACGAGGAGGAAGAGGAGCCGGAGGACGACAGCTGGAAAGACGAGTTGGAATGTCATCCAAAGACCGGCTTCCCGCTCCCTACTGCTGGGAACGTCGAGCTTATCCTGACTCACGGCGTTTGGAAGGGTGTGCTCGCTTATGATGCGTTCGGCAATTCGGAAGTTATCCGGCGGCCGCTGCCGTGGCGGAACCTGGAGCGCCCGGGACGTCTCTATGAGCCGTGGCTAGGGGCCGATGATAAGCGGCTCCAGCATTGGTTCGCAAAAGTATTTACTATAAATTCAACCCGGACCATACAAAACGCCTTTACGGAGGTTGTTCATAAAAATACCTTTCACCCGATCAAGGCTTACGTGGAGAGCACGGAGTGGGACGGCGTGCCGCGTGCGGAACGTATATTCGTGACATATCTCGGCGCCGCCGATTCGCATTACACGCGGCAGGTTACGCGCAAGATGCTGCTGGCGGCCGTGGCCCGGCTGTATCGGCCAGGCTGCAAGTTTGATCAGATGCTTGTGCTTGTTGGCCCCCAAGGAGCTGGGAAGAGCTCTCTGCTGGCGAAGCTGGGACGGGAATGGTTTAGCGACAGCCTGCGGACGTTCGAAAATAAGGAAGCCGGCGAGCATCTGCAGAACGGCTGGATATTTGAGATTGGCGAGCTGTCGGCCATGAAGAGGACGGAAGTCGAAGAGGTCAAGGCGTTTTTGTCCAAGACAGAAGACCGGTATCGGGTGGCCTATGATCGGCAGGTGTCGGAGTTCCCACGGAAATGCGTCTTCTTCGGGACCACGAACACGCGGGACTTTCTGAGGGACGCGACCGGGAACCGCCGCTTCTGGCCGGTGGAGGTTGTCCCGGAACGGGCGGAGTACAGCCACTGGGACCACTTGACCGACGAGGTGGTACGGCAAATATGGGCGGAGGTTTTGAGCTGGTTCAAGGCGGGGGAATCCTTGGAGCTGGACAGCGAGGCCCGCATGGAGGCAGAGCGGCAGCAAGCGGCACATATGGAGTCTGATCCGCGTGAAGGACTCATTCAGGAATGGCTGGAGTCTCCTATCGAAGATGAATGGGAGGATGAGCCAACGGAGCAACTGCGGGATCGTGTGTGCGCGGCCCAGATATGGACCGAGTGCCTGGGGAAGCGCAGAGGGGATATGAAGCCGTGGGACGGCAAGGACATCATGGATATCATGCGTCGCATCCCAGGATGGGCTGAACGTCCGGGAAAGGCGAAAGTTCCAGGATACGGTGTCCAGCGTGTTTTTGAGCGGTTGCCGTAAATGGTTGCCGAGGGGTTGCCAAGGTTGCCGTCAGCATTTGCCGAGGTTGCCAATAGGTTGCCGGGAAAATCGGATTACGGCAACCGCCAGACACCAGCCATACCAAGGGTTCCGGGCGACAGTTGCCGAAGTTGCCGTAATCTCCTTAATAGTAAAGGAGTTATTAATAGCATAGGGGCTAATGGTTATATGGATCCTATGCCCCCTATGCTATATAGCGATTCTAACAGTACGCGTGCGTGAAGGGCAAAACGGCAACGGATTTTAGGAGGTTTGATATGAGAGAGTCAACACTGGAACGCCGACTGGAGCGGGAGGTAAAGCGCATAGGCGGGAGGGCCCCGAAATGGGTAAGTCCCGGGAATCGAGGTGTGCCTGACCGGCTTGTTATCCTGCCAGGCGGCAGAACCGTATATGTCGAAATGAAAGCGCCGGGGAAGCCATTGCAGCCCTTACAGCAGAAATGGGCAAAGACGCTGCGGAAGTTGGGCCATGAGGTTTACAAGATTGATTCTAACGATGACATAGATAGATTCATCGCCGAGGTGAGCAGAGAGTGAAGTATAAGCCGCACCAGTACCAGGAGTATGCGACGTCCCGCATCCTTGATACACCTTATATCGCGTTGTTCCTAGAGATGGGTCTTGGGAAAACGGTATCGACTTTGACGGCGATCGACCTGCTGTTGAACGACTACTTCGACGCCGCCCGCGTGTTGGTCATTGCGCCGTTGCGCGTGGCTGACGATACCTGGGCGCGAGAGATTGAGAAGTGGGATCATCTTCGACACCTACGCATTAGCAAAGTTCTTGGCTCCGCATTGCAACGGAGGAAGGCATTAAAGGCCGAAGCTGATATCTACGTCATCAATCGCGAGAATGTGGAGTGGCTGGTCGGGGAATATGGCAGCAAGTGGCCGTTCGATACGGTGGTCATTGACGAGGTGTCGAGTTTTAAAAATCCACAGGCCAAGAGGTTTAAAGCCCTTCGACGCGTCCGGCCGCTGATGAAGCGAGTCATCGGCCTGACTGGAACACCGGCACCGAACAGCCTTATGGATTTGTGGGCCCCGGTTTATCTACTCGACCAAGGTGAGCGCCTTGGTAAGACGATAACGGGCTATCGCGAACGGTATTTTACACCCGGCGAAAGGAGCGGCCATGTCGTGTACAACTGGAAGCAGAAAAAGGAGTCAGAACAGCACATATACGAGGCAATTAGCGATATCGCAGTAAGCATGAAGGCCGAGGACTGGCTGAAGCTACCGGAACGCATCGACCGGACCGTACCGGTTAAGATGACGGTTAAGGCTAGGGAACTTTACGAGAAGCTTGAGGAGGACCTGCTGCTGGAGTACGTCGACGCTGACGTGGTAGCAAGCACCGCAGCCGTGCTGAGTAACAAGCTGCTGCAAATGGCTTCCGGTGCCGTCTATGACGAGGAGCGCGGCGTTAAGATGATCCATGACGCCAAGCTGGAGGCACTGGAGGATATCATCGAGGCGGCGCAGGGCAAGCCGGTCATGGTGTTTTACAACTACCAGCACAGTCTATCCCGGATTCAAGAGCGGTTCCCGCAAGCCCGGGTATTGCGTAAAGGGAAAGACGGAAACGAGGACATCCGGGCCTGGAACAACGACGAGATCCCGCTTCTGCTTCTGCATCCGAAGAGCGCCGGCCATGGCCTCAACTTGCAGGAGTCGAGCTGTCAGACCGTGGTCTGGTACGACCAGATATGGAGCCTCGAGGAGGACCAGCAGGCGAACGCCCGTGTCCATCGGCAGGGTCAGACTCGGAGCATCGTCGTCATGCGGCTGGTGGCAGAGGGCACGATGGACGAGGAAGCTGTAGCAGCCTTGGAGCGAAAGGCAGACGGCCAGGAGGCCCTTATGCAGGCAGTCAAAGCGAGAATAGAGCGGATTAAAAGTGCATAATCCCAAGCGCTTGGGAATTTCAATTACAGGGGTGACTCATAATGACAAATTTAGCGAAGCAGGAAACGGCCGACCAACACGCATTAGAGCAGCTGCTTGCATATAAGCGGCTATTAACGCGGATCAAGGTCTTGGAGACGTACCCCGTAACAGGGGGGATTTTGTTAAGGACCATTGCGGGAGACGATCGCCTTCAAGAGCTTCACAAAAAATTACGAGGGCTACCGTCATACATGTATTTGACAAAACATGAACAGCGAATAGAGCAAACAGCGCACGCTTATTTGACTCGGTATCCTGCCGGGACCCAAGCACAGCTAAACGAAGTCAGACAATGCGTAGGGAATGACGTGGAGGATGACAAATTGCTGAAAGAACTTGCTGGGAAGATCCAAAAGGTAATCGACGCACGCGGCGGCGGGCAGGTGGACGATTTCGAGGGGGTTCTGGAGCGCATAAGCGAGCTGCAGGAGCTCGAAGCACAGAAGCAGTATTTTGAATCCACTGTGGAAACGTTAGGCGGTAAGTTCGGTCGAATACTTCGCCTTCAGTACATTGAGTTTAAAGAGCCGATGGATATCGCAGATGAGATGGGGATATCACTCCCAACCCTGTACAAGTGGCGTCGGCAGGCCCTTGCGGCATATGGTAAATTGATTAGCGGCCTTGTACCAATAAAAATATGAGAAAATAATGATAAAAAATCGATAGTAGAACGAGACGACAACCCCGTTTTACCCGTGGTATTATGGTAGTGTGAAATAATTGTACCTAACGTTATTGTCTCCTTTCACCATAGCCGCCTCCTTTGTGGGGGCGGTATTCTTATTGGCAGGATTTTCATTTCTTTTGTCGAAGAATGAAGAAGGGAGGCGAGACAATGAAATTTACTATTAATGTTGCAAGAGCAATAATTGAAACACATCGGCTTAAGAAAGATGGAAAGTTCGGGCCAATCCCAAAACCTTATAAAATTTTAGAAGAAGACGATATGACTTTTAACTCGAAACTGGAAGCAGAGGAATATATCCACAGAAAAGAAGAATGGGTAGTTGACGATGGAATAACGGTAAAGGTAGGAGGAGCTAAGGGGTTAACAGATCCCAGCATACATATAAGAGCACATCGTGTGACAAAGCCTAAGAATATGCTGTTTACTAAGGATGAACTAAGAGACATATTAAAAAGTGGGGACGATAGCAAGAATAACGTTCTGATAATAGATTGGGATGGAACAGTAAAACTTATCCCTTTCAGATCGGTTGCAGAATTGCGCGATGGATACGCAGTCAGGTTAGAAAGTTACCTAGCTGGCAATAGCTATGTGGGCGCAAAGAGTAGGTTAAACCATTTATCAAGTACCTACTCCACACTTTTGGCAGGGTGGCTTAGCCATTTGGAATCACATGACGAGGTATATAGGGACTACCCTCCTGTCGAAAGTGATGAAGAGCTAATTTCAAAAATAAAAGAAGTATACGAAAATATGGTTTTTTAACAATAAGCACCCTTCGCGGTGCTTTTTCTATTTTCACTGCTTGACTATGTGATACTATATGTGATATCATAATTACAGGAGGTGAAACATGGCTAAGATAGAAAAACTCGTCAATAAAATGATGAGGAAACCAAAAGGGATAACCTTTCAAGAGGTGAAAAAAGCCCTTGAACACGCCGGATACATAGAAGTGAGAATAGTCGGTTCTCACCATCATTTCCGAAACGCGCAAGGGCTTTTAACCACCGTGAAGCGCGAGAATCCAGTCCATCCAAAGGCTGTGGAAGATGCGCTTACGAGGTTGAACAAGCATAAGGGGGAGTAATTCCCCTTATGTCCCCTATCTTAAGCCAAACATTATGGAAAAGCAAAAGGATCTCAATTATTACCTGAGCCTGCCATATACCTTTCAAGTAAAGCGTACAGAGGATGGCTATTGGGCATCGGTCAAAGAGCTGGATGGCTGTCATACGTCCGGTAACACGTGGGAAGAGGCATATAAGGATCTTCAAGAAGTATTTAAAACGCACATTGAAATAAAGCTGGAGTACGGTGATCCTATTCCGGAACCAGAAGACGAGGAATACAGCGGAAAGTTCCTTGTTCGCATGCCGAAGTCCTTACATCGACACTTGGCGGAGAAGGCAGCGGCCGAAAATGTGTCATTAAATCAATACGCGCTTTATAAATTGAGTCGCTGACAGAGTTCAGCGGCTTTTCCATATCACCGAAAGGAGTTGATAACATGGCATTGACGGCCAAGCAGAAGGCATTTGTGCAAGAGTACCTGATAGACCTCAATGCCACACAGGCGGCAATCAGGGCGGGGTATAGCGCGAAAACGGCGCGGAAGATAGGGGCGGAGAACCTGACAAAACCAGACATCCAGAAGGCGATTCAAGAGGCGATGGAACGACGAGAGAAGCGGACGGAGATAACCCAGGATAGGGTATTGCAAGAACTTGCGAAGATCGGCTTTGCGGACATTAAAAGCTATCTCTCGTTCCGGACTGAACGCGCAGTGGTTGGCTATGAAACTGTGGACGATGAGGAGGTTCCAGTGTTTGGCTATCAAGACGTGATCGAGCTGAAGCCGAGCGACCAGGTGGACGGTGCGGTTATCTCTGAGGTTAAGCACACGAGGGAAGGCATCGCCTTCAAGCTCCATGACAAGGTGTCAGCGCTGGAGAAGATTGGCCGACATCTTGGTATGTTCAAGGACAAGGTGGAGCACAGCGGTAGTATGGATGTGAACCCGCTTCAGGGCCTGACCACCGACGAACTACGGAAGTTGATTCGCAATGGTTGACTTGGAGACAATCAAACGTTATGCCCTTATTGAGCTCGCTTCCCGCGAGTTTTTTTACTTTTGTCAGGCGATGGCGCCGGACTTTTACCGGGATGATCGGGCATTTCTAGGCGAGCTGTGCGGCGAAATGCAGGATTTTTACGGTTCCGACGATGATATCCTAATCATTAACCTCCCGCCTCGACATGGTAAGTCCAGGACGGCCTCCATGTTCGCCCAATGGGTATACGGGAAGAATCAGCAGGAGAAGGTCATGACCGGATCGTATAACGAGACATTGTCCACGACGTTCTCGAAGGCTGTTCGGGACGGTATCAGTACCGAGAAGGCAGACAAGGACAAGATTGTTTACAGCGACATCTTCCCGGGCGTGAGAATCAAACGTGGCGATGGGGCAATGAACCTGTGGAGCCTGGAAGGTGGATATAACAACTATCTCGCCACGTCTCCGACTGGTACGGCGACCGGCTTCGGGGCTACGATCCTTATGATTGATGACCTTATCAAGAACGCCGAGGAAGCCGCTAACGAGAAAACGCTGGAGAAGCATTGGGATTGGTTTACCAATACCATGCTGTCCCGTCTCGAAGAAGGCGGCAAGATCATCATTATCATGACACGGTGGGCAACCGGCGACCTGGCCGGCCGTGCGCTTGAGCACTTCAAGGAGGAGCGCAAGAAAGTCCGCCATTTGAGCATGAAGGCGCTGCAAGACGACGGTACGATGTTGTGCCCTGATATCCTTTCCCGCGAGTCGTATGACATGAAGGTTCGGGCCATGGGCGAAGATATCGCCAGCGCGAACTATCAGCAGATCCCGATCGACATCAAAGGCAAGCTGTACAGCAGCTTCAAGACATACGAGCGGCTGCCGAAGGACGCCAGCGGCAATCCGCTGTTCAGCGGCATTTACGCTTACTGTGACTCCGCCGACCAAGGAGCCGACTACCTATGCAACATCATCTGGGGCGTATACAACAAAGAGGCGTATATCCTGGATGTCATATACACGAAGGAACCAATGGAGATTACAGAGCCCGCTGTCGCGAAGGCTCTTTTTTCGTGTCAAGTCAACAAGGCCCGCATCGAGTCGAACAACGGCGGCCGGGCGTTTGCTCGGAACGTGAAGCGGCTCCTGGAGGAGGAGCACCGGAGCAACCGAACGGACGTGAGCTGGTTCCACCAGAGCAAGAACAAGATTGCTAGGATCGTGTCCAATGCAACCTGGGTTATGAATCACATTTACTATCCGGTGAACTGGCGGGACCGCTGGCCGGAGTATTACAAGGCCATGACATCGTATCAGCGGGAAGGCGAGAACAAGCATGACGATGCGCCGGATGCTACAACGGGCGTGGCCGAAACAATGTATTTGCTGAATGGGGGTTGAGATTATGGGCTTATGGACGGGGGTGAAAAACATGATCATGAAGATGCTGCGCATCAATCCGGCGCCGGAAAATAGGGTCATCACGATTACAGAGCCGCTCAGCTATCAGACCAACGTGCTGCGGAACCGGCTCTGGTACAGGGGCGATCCGTCCGAGCTGGACCAGTTTTACAAGCAGACAGCGCTGGACGCGGTGAGCAAGTCCCGATTTTGGGCGGCGGTGCCCAGCGCCGACTTGTCAATCAGAAAGATACATTCCGGGTTGCCCGCCATGGTGGCCGAGCGGCTGTCTGATATCGTGGTCGCCGACCTGGACGGCGTCGAGCTTAAGAGCCAGGAGCAAACAGACTTATGGGCCGATATCAGCGACGACAACGACTTTGACGAGCTGGTGGGTGAATCCATCATCGAGACGTTGGTCACAGGCGATGGGGCTTTTAAAATCACCGTCGACATGGACGTTACGCAGTTCCCGATCATCGAATTTTACAGCGGTGAGCGGGTGGACTACAGGCGCACCAGGGGCCGGCTGCAGGAGGTTCTTTTCTTCACGGATTACGTTCACAGGGATAAGGATTACCGCCTAGAGGAGACATTCGGCCGGGGCTATATCCGGTATCGGCTGCTCAACTCCGAAGGCAAGGAAGTTCCGCTCTCAACTGTGCCGGAGACGGCAGAGCTGGCAGATGTGACGTATGACGGCGACTTTATTATGGCCGTGCCGTTGGCTTTCTTTAGGTCGAAGAAGTGGAAGGGGCGGGGCAAGTCGATATTTGACTCGAAGGCCGATAGCTTTGACGCGCTGGACGAGGTGATCAGCCAGTGGGTTGACGCCATCCGCGCCGGGCGGGTGCAGAAATACATTCCGGAGGACCTGATCCCTAAGAATCCAAAAGACGGCTCACTAATGCGGCCGAACCCGTTTGATAATCAATTTACCAAGCTGAACAGTGTAATGGTTGAAGATGCCAAGGGACAAATAACGATGGTTCAGCCGCAGATCCTATATGAGGCATTCGTAGCGTCGTATGCCAGCGCGTTGGATATGTGCTTGCAGGGCATCATTAGCCCGTCCACCCTCGGCATCGATTTAAAAAAATTGGACAACGCCGAGGCGCAGCGCGAGAAGGAAAAGGCCACGCTTTATACTCGAAACAAGATCATAGAGCGGCTGAATGAGGTTATCCCGCAGCTGGTCGATACGGTCCTGAAGGTATATGACACGATGCGAAACCGCAGCGCGGGGGAATATCAGGCAGCGGTGACCTTTGGGGAGTATGCCTCTCCGTCGTTTGATAGCGTCGTGGAAACGGTAGGTAAGGCTAAAACATATGGCATCATGAGCATCGAGCAGGTGGTCGAGGAATTGTATGGCGACACCTGGACCGATGAGCAAAAGGCTGAAGAGGTGGCCCGCCTGAAGGAAGAGCAGGGTCTCACAAGCATGGATGAGCCGCAGGTCGGGGAGCACGACGATCCGCCGGATCCTGAAGCTGGTGAGGAAGAATGAGCAAGAGCCCATACGATATCCGGGCCATATTCGACGAGATGACGATCAATCTGGTCAATTCAATGCGCCGCAACTTGTCCAGGCACAAGACGGAAGAACAGAAAGTAGGATTCCAGTTCGAACAGTGGCAGCGTGCCAAGCTGCGGAACCTCCGGCAGTACAGGAAGACCAACAAGCGAATTGTTGAGAGCACAGGCAGGGGGGCCGAGCAGCTGGTCGATGATGTGCTGGCGTCAAGCTTCGCAGAGGGTGAAAGCCGATTCGAGCGGTTATGGGGTCGGGTCGTCAATTTCTTTTTAAAGCCATTCGGCAAGCAGCGCATTGTATCGACAGGGGAAATCGACTTTCCCGAGGACTTCCGGCCGCCGCTTCCGTCGCCGGAGCCTCGTCCCAATGTGGAGCTGCCGAAGGCGCCGCCGGAGTCGGATTTTTTCGGCGTTAACGAGAAGAAGCTCGGCGCGCTCCAGGAGACGGTCAAGAACGACCTGAAGAAGGCCCAGCATGGTGTACTCCGCCGGATGGATGACGTGTATCGGCAGGTGATTTACAAGGCCGAGGTGCATATGACTGCCGGGGCTAAAACCCTCGACCAGGCGATCGATGCTGCCACAAAGGAATTTTTGGAGCGCGGCATCGATTGCATCACCTATTCAAACGGCCGCCGCGCTACGATACCGGCCTATGCGGAGATGGCCCTGCGGACGGCGTCGCAGCGAGCGACGTTCTTAGGTGAGGGTAAAAAGCGCGACGAGTGGGGCATTTATACGGTGATTATGTCGGCGCATGATAACTGCTCGCCGTGGTGTATGCCATATCAAGGTACGGTCATGATTGATGACGTGTACACGTCACTTTCCAAGGATCGGGCTGCCGAGTTGTCCCGGGATACCGGCTATTTGCTGCTGTCGTATGCAATGGAACAAGGCGCATTCCATCCCAATTGCCGGCACACCTTGGCGACATTCTTTCAAGGCATCACGCAGCTGCCGCCTCCCGTCGACGAAGAAACGGCCAAGCGCAACTACGAGGCCGAACAGCGGCAGCGTTACATCGAGCGCCAGATACGCCGATACAAGCGCCTGGAGGCCGGATCCCTTGATGACGCGAACCAGGAGAAATACGCCGCGAAGGTGGAAGAGTGGACCGAGCGGCTGAAGCAGCACCTGGCGGATCATCCTGAGCTCCGGCGTATGCGTCGTAGGGAACGTGTCGAATTACGAACAGGGGGGATATAGGTGTGGGAAAAATTTACGCAGACATTTCATGCGGCTTATAGGATTGTAGCCTCTCCGATAGCTTTCGTCTTAGCCTTGCCATATAGAAAGTAATTGGTCGCTCAAGTGAGCGGCTTTTTCTTTGCCCTGTCGTATGGCTTTAAACTAGGCATGCTCATTGGCCGGAGCATAACGGTCAACTCCCTAAGCTGGAGAGCAGCTATAAAAATCATTGGAGGCGTTAATACATGGATTGGCTTAAAGTACTGTTGCAAAAGTTAGGCATTGCGGATACAGAGATCGAAAAAATTGACGCAGAGGTTCGTAAAGAGCTGCCGATGCACTTTGTTCCAAAGGACAAATATAACGAGGCGGCAGAGGCCAAGAAGAAAGCCGAGAAGGATGTCGCTGATCGCGATAAGCAGATCGAGGACCTGGGCAAGGCTGCGGGCCTGTCCGAGGAGTTGAAGAAGCAGATCGAGCAGTTGCAGGTTGAAAACAAGACGGCCAAGGAGAAATACGAATCCGACCTGAAGGAACTGACGTTGACCAATGCCATCAAGTCGGCGCTGTCTGGGAAAGTCCATGATGAGGCACTGGTTACAGGCCTGTTTGACAAGTCCAAGCTAGTCATTGACGGTGATAAGGTGGTCGGACTGGAGGAGCAACTGAAGGACCTGCAAGAGCATAAGGGGTTCTTGTTCAAGACTGAAGAGACCCAGCAGCAACAACAGCAGCCGGGATTTAAGGTTGGCGGGAACGGCGAAGGCACTCCACCTAATAACAAGCCTGTGTCATTGGCCGAAGCTATCGCTTCACATTTCAAACAATAATTGATAAGGATAGGTGATCAACATGGCAGTAACATTACAAGAAGCACAGAAAAATGTTCAGGACGCCCTACAAATCGGAGTTATTGATGAGTTTCGTAAAAATAACTTCCTACTCGACAATCTGACATTCGATGACGCCGTTTCCCCGACAGGCGGAGGAGCGACGCTGACATATGGCTATACACGTTTGATTACACAGCCGACAGCCGCATTCCGTGCCGTCAACGAGGAGTACACTCCACAAGAAGTTAGTAAGCAACGCTATACCGTTGATCTGAAAGTATTCGGGGGCACATTTAAGATTGACCGTATTATTGCGGGCATGGGCGGGATCGTTAATGAGGTTACGTTGCAGATGCAGCAGAAAGTGAAGGCGGCGCAAGCTTTGTTTAACGACACCGTAATCAATGGCGACAGTGCTGTCGATGCAAAGGCGTTTGACGGACTGGAAAAGGCCCTAGCTGGCTCCAGCACGGAGTACATTCCGGGGGCAGCCATCGATTTGTCAACATCTGATGCAGTAGATAAAAATTACAAGGTGTTTTTAGATCAACTGGATGAGTTTTTGATGGGGCTGGACGGCACACCGTCCGTCATCATGGGTAACCTGAAGTTGATCGCTAAAATTCGCGCATGTGCCCGCCGTGCTGGCATGTATACGATCACTCGTGATGATTTCGGCCGGCAAGTCGAAAAGTACAACGAAACACCACTTATTGACCTTGGAGAAAAGTCCGGCACCAATGATCCGGTTGTTGGCACGAATGCGTCAGGTGAGACATCGTTGTACGCGGTACGATTAGGCTTGGATGGTTTTCATGGGGTGTCGATGTCGGGGCAACCGCCTGTACGCACATGGTTGCCGGATTATACGACATCGGGAGCGGTTAAGACAGGCGAGGTCGAGATGGTGGCCGCCGTGGCGCTCAAGGCAACGAAGGCAGCCGGGGTAATGCGTAAACTCAAAGTCAAGTAAGGAGGGATAAGTCGATGAAGTATAAAGACGATCTTGCGAACGGTTATGTCAACGGCTATTACGTTGGTAAGGCGCTGGGTGCAAAAACGCCTGATGCTTTAGGTGAAAAAACAGATGATGGATACGACAACATTAGAAAAACAGAACGATTCGGGACGGTGCTGCCTGATGCTGCAAACCCCGGCGTACCTGAGCCGCTGAATGGCGGCGGGACGGAAGGCGGTGCGGAATAATGGCGAAAGTATACGCGCCTAACCAGCAATATACTGGTGTGTCCGCAAGCGTCCCGTTTGTAAATGGAGTGGGCGAGACGGACAATCCTCATTTGCTTCGATGGTTTGAGGACCGCGGGTATTTCATAGAGAGATCGGAACCGGAAAAGGAACCGGAAGGGGCGGATGACAAGACAGGCGAGCCCCCGGCCGAAACACCGGAAAAAGAGCCGGAAGCTCCTGAGAAGACGAATGGCAAGAAGCCCAAGGGCGACAAGTAGGTGATCACATGACTTATGCAACGGCAGCCGATTATGATCGGTACGGCGATGGGCTGATCCCTGCTGAACAGTTGGATAAGGCTCTTGGCCGGGCGTCTGACCAAGTTGATCGGCTGACATATAACCGCATTGTGGCGTGGGGCTTTGATAACCTCACGCCTTTTCAGCGTACCAATGTAACCAAGGCCGTATGCCAGCAGGCGGATTTTGTATTTAGGTACGGGGATTATCTGACCATGCCCATATCCGGATACAGTGCCGGCAGCACGTCCATGAGCTTCAAGGCTGCAACGGGAGCCCGTGGCGTGCATACATCGGATGAGGTAATAAACCTGCTCATGTCAACCGGCTTGACGCATAGGGGGATCTGGTGATGAGATTTCCGTTTCCAAAATGGAACCAGGTTACTCCGGTCAAAGTCTACCAAACGGAATTGTCAGAAGACGGCGAGCCTGTCGAGGATTTAATCTTCGATGGGCTCTGTTGTTATGACGAGAAGTCCAGGCAGGTTCTCGACGCGGAGCGCCGCCTGGTGCTGCTCTCCGGGTTGATTGTTATCGAAGGCGATATCCGTCCAGGCAAGACAATCGAGGGCTTTGTGGAGATCGGCACCGAGCAGAAAAACATCTTCCGCACGCGTCGCCCTCGCAATCCGGACGGCTCTGTATTTTCTACTGAGCTGGAGTTGATGTAATGAGGGTAAAAGCGAAAGTAACCATTAACCAGGGCGCCATCAAGCAGCTGGCCGAGGCGCAGAAGCAGGCCCTGGAGATGACGGCCGAAGCGGTCAAGTCGGACATCGTTACTTCCGCCGTCGTGCCGAAGCAGACCGGGGAGCTGGAGCGGAGCGGGCACGTGGACACGTCACAACTTAGCCAAGGCAAAGTGAAGATCGTCTTCGATACTCCGTATGCGCGCCGCTTGTACTGGCATCCAGAATATAACTTTAGGTCCGATAAAAATCCGAATGCCCAAGGCAAGTGGATGGAGCGGTATCATGCCGGGGACAAGCGGAAATTCGTCGAGGAAGTTTATGCGCGCTTATTGAAGACGGCAGCGAAGGGGCTGATAAAATGATTACTTTGGCCGAGGTTCGAGACTGGCTAAAGACCGTCATCGAGTGCCCCCAGTGGTACATTGGCAAGATTGACGGTAGTAAGCAGCAGTGCATTGGCCTCTACAACACAACTGGCGCGCCCGTCCGTCTGGCCGTAGGCGGCGTTGAGACGACGGGTTACCAGGTCAAGGCGGTATCCATCCTTGTGCACTGGGGCCGGAATGCCAATACGGCAGAGCAGAAGGCGCAGGAGGTTTACGCTGCACTGTTCGGCCGGACAGCCGAGATTGGGGGCAAGAGGGTCATCATGTTCCGGCTGCCGCAGGCGGAGCCAATCAGCGTAGGTACTGACAGTGAAGGTATTTACGAATATGTGATTGAAACACACATTTATTACGAAGGGTAGGTAACGGCGATGGCATTAGTAACAAGCGGGGTATTCCCCGTATTCAATATCGATTTTAAAATCGGCACGAAAGGCCGGGCGAGTACAGCCCAAGAAATGGCCATCATCAAGGACATGGAAAGCTTCAGCATCTCCATCGATGGCAACACGGAGGAGTGGACGCCGATGGATACCGAAGGCTGGACGCGGCGCCTGATGACCGGAAAGGGGTTTACCCTCTCACTCAACGGTAAAAGACATGTCGGGGATCCGGGCAACGATTACGTTGCGTCAACGGCCTGGAAGAGTGGCCTAGATTGTAGCTCAAAATTTGAGGTCAATTTCCCCGACGGCTCGAAGCTGGCGTTTGATTGCATTGTTGACGTGAAGAATCCAGGGGCCGGTGACAGTACCAACGTGGCCGCGCTGGAATGTGATGTTATGAGTGATGGCAAGCCGGAATATACACCTGGGACAGGAGGCGGTAAGTAATGGCAAAAACAATTGATATTACAAGCAGACTGACAAACGAGAGACCGGTCCTAAAACTGGGCGAAGGCAAGGAATATCGGATCGACAACCGGAAAAATACGGTCCTTGCCATTCAAGCCAAAATGGATGCCGGTGATGGATCCCTGGACGAAGTGCTGGAGCTGGCACTAGGAAAGGAAGCCGTTAAAGAAATTAACGAATCAGATATTTCATTCGGCGATTACCAGGTTATTTTAATTGCTGCGCTTGCTGGCGCAATGAACGAGGATTACGAGGTCATTGAGGCCCGATTTCTCGCAGCCAAGCAAGAGACGACCTGAACAATGGTATGACCTGTACGAAGACTGGAGCCTGATAGAGGCGTCCATTGCCGCGCAGTATGGCATTCGGCTTCGGGCAGAGTCGGATATGACCTGGGATGAGTTTTGCACGCTTCTCGCGGGTATCATGCCGGAGACGCCGCTCGGTCAGATTGTGCGTATCCGATCGGAGAATGATCGGGAAAAGTTGAAACATTTCACACCGGAGCAGAAGAAAATCCGGAACGAGTGGCGCACCAGGGGGCTGAAACAAGCCCAATGGACTGATGAGGAAGCGGCGGCCGCCGTGCAAGAATTCCAGAACATGATAAAGCAGGCATTCGGGGCATCTCCGCAATAGGACGATGCCTTTTTGCTTGTCCGGCGAGGAGGTGAACGAATGTCGGATGAAGTGGGCAAGGTCAGCCTTGGGCTGGAACTGGATGAGAAGCCGATCGGCAAGCAGATATCGAATATAGCCGGCTCGTTTGCGTCTACGATGCGGGCGTCTATCGGCAGCGTGTTCAAAGGATTGAAGAGCGCGGGGGCAGGAGCCATCGCCGCACCGAAAGTGGACACCGGAGCCGTTAAGGCAAAGATTGCGGATTTATCTTCCGTCCTCGATAACGTGAACGCGAAAATCGAAGTTCAGCAACGGAAGCTGGCCGAGCTCAACGAAGCCTATGAAAATGCGTTTTCGGATAAGCGAAAGAACAAGCTTGCGGAGAAGATCATCAACACCGAAGGCACGTTGCTGCGGCTCACGCAGACCAGTGACAAGACGGCCCAAAAGATATGGGAACTGGAAGACAAGCTCAAGGACGCGGGTAAGGCGGCGGACCAGGCCGAAAAGCCAGTAGAAAAACTCGGCAGCAAGTTGATTCAGGCCAACAAGCCCCTGAAGCCGATGCGGTCGAATCTCGATAAAGCTGCGAAAGCAGCAGCTGGAGCAGGCGGAGCATTCGGGGCCGCCGGTACCAGGGCCGGAAAGATGGGGAACCAATTTACGGCGGCATTCAGCCGTGTCCTTAAACAGGTGTTTGTTTTTGCCGCGCTATATAAAGCGGTGAGGAGTTTTACCGAGTACTTGGGATCCTCATTAAAGACAAATGCCCAATACGTTGCATCACTCAACGCAATCAAGACCAACCTGCGGGTAGCCTTTCAACCGATTTACGACGCCATCTTGCCAGCAATAAACGCCCTCATGAGTTGGCTGGCTAAGGCCACGGCATACATTGCGGCGTTTATTAGTGCGTTATTTGGAAAGACGTATCAACAGTCGTACCAGGCAGCCAAAGGGATCGAGACGGCGAAAAAGAACTTAACCGGATACGGGAAAGCAGCGAAGAAGGCCGGAAAGGATGCCAAGGGGGCGCTGGCATCCTTCGACGAGCTCAACACCTTAGACCTCTCTAAAGCGGACACAGGCGTAGAGGATGCAGGCGGAGGTGGCGGGGGTGGTCCCGGTGACTTTGAAATGGCAGTGCCAGATATGGATATCACGGGTATCCAGTCACAGATGGACGCGCTGGCGGCGTCGATCAAGTCATCGTTTGGCGGAGCTTGGGACTATATCAAGTCAGGATGGATGTCTCTTGTAAATATATTTGGTCCATCGTTCCGGAACGCCTGGGGAGAAATATCTCCGGTGCTTGAACAGTGGAAGATGCAGTTTGCGAAAGTGTATCGCGACATCATGACTTTGGGCGAGCCGTTAAAAAACTGGATACAAACCGGTTTAATACCGAATTGGCAAAGGGGCATTGAGCTTGCCGGGCACATCATAGCCGGACTAGGGGACAGTGCGCAGAAAGTGTTTGCCAGCCTGTGGGACAATGCGTTTCCGAATATTGAAAAGTTTGTCACAAGAGGCTTGCCAATGCTTTCAGAGTTTGTCGCCGGAGTCCAAGACATTTTTCGCAGTCTCTTTGACCTAGCCAAACAGATATTTGATGATATCTGGCGCGATGCGGTGGATCCGGCAATGGAGCTCATCTCTAAAATTATTGGGGACGTACTGGATATTATCTTTGACTGGTGGGACGAATGGGGCAAGAAAATCGTCGATAACGTTAAGGAATCCATCAATAAACTGAAAGAGCTGTGGGATAACCTATGGGATAACTTCCTGGGGCCATCCACGAAAAAGGCGCTTAAATTCTTAACTGACTTATGGGAAGACCATTTGAAAGGTCTTGTGAAAGAAGTCATGAACTTTGTGGGGAAGCTTATCACCGCAGCACAGGAAATCTTCAATGAGTTCATTATGCCAATTGTCAATTGGCTTGTGAAAAAGTTGGGACCAATCTTTACTGAAATCTTTGATGGCGTGTTACGAGTAATTAAGTCTGCTCTTGGCGGGATTATCGATGCGGCAAAAGGAATTATCAAAGCTTTGGGCGGAATCGTGGACTTCATTGCGGGAGTGTTCACAGGCAATTGGAAGAAGGCATGGGAAGGGATTAAAACTTTCATGTCCGGCATTGGGGATGCCATTGTGGGGATTTTCAAAGGGGCGGTCAATATGATTATTGAAGCGTTAAACTGGATGATCCGACAGGTCAATAAAATCAGTATTGATATTCCGGAATGGGTACCTGGTATTGGGGGAAAGAGCCTAGGTTTTACTGTTCCTGAAATTCCTAAGCTTGCGAAGGGCGGGCTGGCCTATGGCCCAACGCTCGCGATGGTCGGAGACAACAAGGGGGCGGCCGCTGACCCGGAGGTTATCAGCCCGCTATCTAAGCTGCAAGAGATGATCGGGGCGAACAACCAGCCAGTCATCGAAGTCTTGTATTTGATTCTTGAGGCGCTCCGGAGCAGCGGAGAAAAAGAAACGGTATTAAAAATTGGCGAAACAGAGTTCGGACGCATTGCGGCTCGGGCGATAGAAAGCGCGGAGAGGCAAGCAGGACGCGCGCTGTTCGCCAGATAGGAGGTATCATGCAGATAAAAATCAATGGTCTCGAGATTGCCGCTTACCCGACACAGTTTACCGTGACGGCCTTGGACCTGGATGACGGCGAGTCCAGCGTAAGGACTGCGGACGGCACGCTAAACCGGGATAGGATCGCAGTCAAGCGGCAGATCGAAATGAGTTGGGGGCCGTTGCCTTGGGCGACCATTTCAACGTTGTTGAGTTCAATGGAAAATGTATTCTTCCCAGTTACCTATCCCGATCCTATGACAGGCCAGTATGAAACAAAAACTTTTTACGTGGGGAACCGCCCGACTCCATTTGCAGTCGCCAAGGGGTCAGAAATCATTTGGAACGGGTTGAAAGTAACCCTGACGGAGAAGTGATGCTATGTATCCGATATCACCAATATTCGCGGACTACTTAAAGCGGCATGACAAGCAGTACATCGTCAAGGCCATCATCGACGGGCAGGAATACACCAGTGCAAACATCGTCGAATTCACCGTTGAGAATATACTGGCCGCTGCGGATGAATTTGAAATTGGAACGGCCATCCCGTCCAAGCTGACCATAAAATTGCGGCTGCCGGAAGCGATCCGCCCGAATGCTCAAGTCAAGCCTTACATTGCGTTATCATTGGACGGCATGAGTTGGCTTGATGCAGAGTATCCATGGCTGGAAATGAATATTCCTTGGGTAGCTGGAGCGACGGAATGGCTGCCGCTCGGAGAATTCTATATCGATTCTCGCGAGAAGGTCAACGAGGTCTGGACTTACGTCTGCTATGACAAATTGATTACGGCAGATGTGGCCTATATCTCCCAGTTATCATATCCGGCGACCCAGAAGGCCGTATTTGACGAGATATGCACGCGCCTGGGCTTTTCGTATGACGGCAGCGTGGACATTAACCCGTCCTATCAGATCCAAGCCGGGCCAGCGGGTTATAGCTGCCGCCAAGTCCTGGCCTATATCGCGGGGGCCAATGGCGCCAGCATCTACATGGGCAAGGATGGCATTATGCGCTTCAAGCGTTTTGCTGCCGGCGCTCCTGCTGTATTTAACATGACCGCGGCGGATTACGTCCGCGTGAGACAGACGAACCCGGTCAAGACCTTTACTCGGATCGTTGTCACGTACAATACCGAGGATCAGCTTACCTACGAAGCTGGAACCGGGGACGATAATCACACGCTGTATCTTGAGAATCCTTTTATGACGCAGGCCCAAGTCAATGACCTGCTGGCCGCGCTGAACGGGCTATCATACCTGCCTTTGACAATGGATTCCCGAGGATTCCCCCACCTTGACCAGGGGGACGTGATCGGCTTTGAGCAGCATGAGAGCCGGAGCTGGATCGAGACGATCACCAGCTGGGAGGATACAGATATTCCGTGGGATGGCATCCAGCGCTACACGTCATGTATTTTGCGGCAAACGCTCAGTTTCAAGGGTGGACTGAAGCACAAAATTGAGGCGCCGTCTACTTCCGAGCAACGCAGCGAATTTAATCTCGAAGGTAGTCTGACACAGCAAGTAAACCGCCTCAATCAAAACACGGTCCGGTACGGCAAGCCGTATTACGGCGTGACGCACAGCCGAACCGAGGGGATCGTCGTCGAACGGGAAGACCATCTTTATAAAGGCGTCTTGAATGGCGAGGAATTAAGCTTCTACGCGAACGGCAGCCGCGCCTTGTGGTTCGACATACCGAGTCGCAAGTTTAAATTCAACGGGACGCTGGAAGCCGTGGACGGCATCTTTTCGGGCAACCTTCAGGCTGCAGGCGGCACGTTTACCGGAACCCTCCGAGGTGTAGATGGAGATTTCAGCGGTGAGCTTCGAGCGGCCCGGGGGACATTCCAGGGTGACCTTCAGGCGGCCGGCGGGACTTTTACGGGGACGCTGGTCGGTGTGGATGGTACATTCAGTGGGACGATTACGGCGGCCTCGATTATCGGGGGGGTCATTACTGGCGCTAGAATCAAAACGGCAGAGTCTGGAGCGAGGATTGAACTGGACGCGAATGGATGGCGCACCTATGACAGTTCGAATAGGCAGCGGATCGCGATAAGCCGAGACGGTTACAACATGAACGCCATACAGTTCTACGATAGCAGCGGCTTAGTCGGCTCTATCAATGGGGATAGCTCGTTGTTCCAGCTCCACGCCAACAGAGACATGTTTTTGTCTTCATTTGGTTCGATATATGTGCAAGGCCCGATTACATTCCGCTCTTCTGTTTCAGGGCTGGGTATTGGAGATATCAGCGGACTCCGTGATGAACTTAGATCAATTTGGAACTATGTCTATTCACACACTCACACGGTAAACATCGGAACCCATAACCACGGTAATAAGAATAATCAGAACTGGGGCGGAACATTTACGACATCTACTCCGTAGTGGTAATATGTAGGTAAATATTGCTACGGAGGTAGACTTACATGAAAAAGTGGACTTATCTTGTAAGCGGGGTTGTAATTGGTGCCCTTGTTGCGACTGCCGGTAGTGCTTTTGCCGATCAAGTCAAATCATTGGTTGGAAAAAAGGTCACTGGGGAGTATACAGTGGTCATTAACGGTAAGACGCTGCAAGACAAAGGTGCTGTAATTGACGGGCGGACAAATGTACCAGTTCGCGGAATATCTGATGCCCTGGGAGCTGACTTCAAAGTGGAGGGGAAAAAAATAATCGTAACAACCACCGAAGGGGAAGATTTAGTTTCTACTGAATCTCCTAACACAACTAAGCCAACATCCACCAATAAATTTATTGGTCAACCTAAAGCATCGCTTGAAAACAGCAAAGATATTGTTGAGAACCGTATTCTTAAACCGACACAAGAGGAACGCAAAAAAATATTTGCCGAAGTGCAATTACTGAGAGAATCGCTGGAAAAATACCCCGAATTAGACGATTCTTCTCTCACTGAAAAGGAAAAACAGTTGGCAGAATATGATAGAATGATTGAAGAGAGCACCAAAGAGCTTGAACTGATTAACGAAGCCCTGGCTGCACTTGAGAAATAACATACCACTCATGAAGGTCTCGCCGCTGGCGGGGCCTTTTTGGTTGGGGGAAAGGAATGAAGAAGGGGAAAACAATTTACGCCCTTGGGTGGGAAGATTTTTTTAGTCTTGAATTCTTGGCCGTCTTGTTGGCAGCGGGTTCGGTTTCTTTCAGTACAGTCGCTCTCATTATGAATTGGTAATTTCCAACTTAATTTTTTAGGAGGATGATAGAAGATGGAAAAGGAAACAGTGCAAAAAATCGAAGAAACTGCGGTAAAGTTGCTTGATTGGATACAAAACCAAGTAGACGAGGGGTTAGTTTGTATGGAAGGGCCGCACCCGCTCCCGGAGATGGTGAAAGCTGTAGCCAAACTAATCGAGGCTTTGAAGGGCATAGGGGAGAAGTATGGGCGAATCGATCTTAATGTCGATGAATTTGCGCGAACGGTGGAAGAAGCCTTTAATAGGCTTGAAGGACAACCACCTATCGGTGGATTCGTAAAACCTGAAACCTTGGTAAATAAGGATTACAAAAGCCCTTATTATGGGGCGGGACTGTATACCGGATCGGTAACAGGGAAAATCATGGACGAACAGCGGATACGGGAGATTGTGAGGGAGGAGTTAGCCGCTCAAAAAGAGCAGCTAACAGATGCAGTGAAGCAGTCATTGCATATTGATGCTACTGATTTTCTTGTTGCGACTGATGGAATGCTTCGTGGTACTTCTGAATAGCCACGATAGCCACTCTGGCTGAAATAGCAACAATATCTTCGGGGAATAATGTCTTTCCAGCCATTTTATTTTGGCTCTTAAATTCTTTGACAACAGCATTTTCTAATTCTTTAAAATCAATATCAATAATCACCGGTTTAACCTCCCTTCTATTGATAGTGGGACTGACATCCTACCATTCGACAAATAGGGAGGTTTCCTTCAAAAGAAAGGAGGCCCACCATGGCAAAGATCCAACCGATCATCCAAGTCGAGATTGATCCAACCAAGCCCGTACCGGAGATATGCGCCGTAATCTCGGCCGTCGTCCCATACCAACCTGAGCATGAAGAGGCGATCCTAATGGGCATAAATGAGGCCATAGGTAAGCGATTGGCACAATTGCGAAAGAAAGGAGAAGCCAATGGCAAATAGATATTGTAACCTGGTCGGTTCAAAGAAAATCAGCGAGGACTTCAATAATATCAACATCGGCTTTGACAAAGTACAGCAGGACATGGACTCCAAGTCGTCCGGCGACCACCGGCACCCGAACGCCACGGATACGATGGATGGATTTATGTCGGCGGCAGACAAGGCCAAAATGGACGCCAGCACCGCGTCAGCCACTCCCGGGACACTGGCGCAGCGTGACGCATCGGGCCGCCTGAAAGCGGCAACTCCGTCCGCTAAAACAGACGTAGCCAGAAAAGCGGAAGTCGATTCTGTCCAGGCTGACTTGGACGGCCACAAGGCGGATGCCACCATGCACGTCACCGAGGCTGACCACGATAAGCTGGGCAGCATCGAGGAGGGCGCGGAGGTCAATCAGCCGGCCTTTGCGCGGGTGAATGACATCGAAGCCAGCGAGAAGACGGACGCCTTGACCTTTAAAGGCGGCGTCGGAATCAAAGTAACCACGAACCCCGCCACAAACGAAGTAACTATTACGGCCTCCGGGGAGTCCACGCCTGGCGACCACGGCAGCAGCCACACGGAGCACGGAGCGGATCCGATTCCGAATGCCACGGCGAAGGAAGGGGGGCTCATGTCGGCCGCAGATAAGGCGGAGCTCGACAAGGTAGCGGTGGAAGTACCAAAGCAGGCGGCGGAGCTGGAGCAGCAGGGAAAGCAGCTGCAGGAGCACGCCGCTGAACTGGAGGACCATGGACAGCGCATCGATGTCGTGGAGAGCGATCTGGCCAACGTGCCGGGCACGCCCCTTGAACTGCAGCCAGGCTTGCAGATCGTAGAGGCCGATCATGATACGCCGTTCCGTATGGGGGAAGTGAAGGGGCGGACGGAGATCCGCGAAGGTGACGGTATTATCAACGTCAAGAACCCATACGCCATCGTAACGGGAGGCAATCTGCTGCCGCCGTTTTATGAGTGGAACGGCGGAACATCCGGTATATTTTTGGAGCCGTACACGCAAAAAGTAGTATCTACAGGCGACCGAATGAACAGTGCTACGCAAATGCCAGCGGTAGAAGGCAAAACATACACGTTGCGCATAGAACGCGAGGGCGACGGCGAAATCGGGCTTGATTTTCGGGATGATCATAACAACGTGTTATGGACATCTGAATTTGTCAAGCAAGATAATATCATCGCAACCGCGCCACAAGGGACAGCATACATGAATGCTTGGACGTCTGCGCCCGCAGCAGGGGAATTTATTTTCCGCAACCCGATGCTGACCGTTGGCACCGAACCGAAGCCCTTCACGCCGCAGCAACGCAGCATACTCGCCTTCGAAACGGAGCTGGCTGCTCATCCAGTAGACGGCAGCAATCCCGATACGCTATTTATGGGGAACGATGGGCTGCCGTATGTGTTGGAGGCGTGGGAGAAGGTTACGTTGGATGGTTCATATACGTGGAGAGTCGGAGGGACGAAGATCGCAGGTGCAAAGCTGGTAGCCACATCGTCAAACTTTACACCTATGGTTGGCGACGAAATAGGGGTCAAATATGACGGGAAATTACTGACTGTTCAAAAAACAGGCGAATTTACGGAAGGAGACACCGTTAATATAACCCCCAACAATTTATATTTGTCTATCTATAATTCCGACAGCGGATGGGGGCCGGATTACACTCCGACAGCCGACGAGATTAAGGCGTATTTCTTGGGCTGGAAAATGTACGACGGCCAAGCACACGGAGACGGCACCGGAGTGTATAACCGTACAGATGGGTTGCACAAAGCTTGGACACCGCTCGACAGTTTTGATGGAACAGCATATAGGGGGGTATATAGCGGCTCAGGTACTCCAAAAGAGTTACCATGCACAGCAAATGCAACGTACTATGTTAAGAATCGTCATTGGCAGCCATATCGCCTCCAATACCTCAAGGCGAAGCCAACCATTGAACCCGTCCGGAATTACGAAATGGGCGCGACACTCTCCGCAGGATTAAACATGGTCGAGGTCGCCAGCGGTATTGTGATTCGGGAGAAGGCGAATCCAACTTATGTAAATGGGTACGGGTGGTACATCAATGACAAAAACAATGGGGCCACAAGCTTCTTGAACTATTCGGCCGCAGAAATACTCGCAGTCTTTAAGGGAGCAAATGTTGACTATTCGTGGGATCTGGTCGTAACGCCGCCCCCAAGCAATGCGCAAGGATTGGCACGAGCGGTTATTAGAGAGTCAGATAAAAACTTATACGACCCAACCGCAATCTACCACGTCACCTATACGATGCTTGATCCAACGCTTGCGGCTCCAATCAGCGGCACCGTAGCGGCCAACCTGCGCGGGACTGTATCGGAATTGGTGCAGGATGTGGGTGACATCGGGCGGCGGTTGTCGGTGGTGGAGACGCAGAAGGCGGAGAAGGATAATGCTGTCGTCTGGATCAAGCCGTCACTCATCAACGGATGGGAGTATTTCGGATACGGCGCAACGCCAGGTTATACCAAGATAGGTAATGTAGTGCATATTAAAGGGAAGCTGAGGAACGGAACCCCCGGAACGGCAGTATTTCGGCTACCGAGCGGATATCGTCCTAAAGAAGCCTTGCTCTTTTTGTGCAGGGCATACGACGCTGGTAATCGCTCTGTTACAGTAGGGGTTGACCCTAATGGGGATGTTAGCGTATATGACCTTAACGCGGAAATCCATCTCGACGGGACAGTATTTATAGCCGAACAATAAGGAGGCGCAATATGAAAGAAGCAATCATAACCGACCTATCCGGTCGTTACATCGAACCGACGCTCGTTGCGGACTCCGTGACGGGCGTTTTTGATCGGCGTGAACGGGTTGAGCCGGATGAACCCGGCACGAATCAGCAGCCAGAACCGGAGCTGCGCGACGACGATCAGCCGGACGAACCAGCAACGGTGCTCGTAGGCTACACGGTGGCCGTGCCGATGCCTGACGGCCTGTATCAGCCTATATTCGATGTCGAGGGCTACCGGGAGGCCGAGGCAGGCTTCAATGCCGCATACGCCGACTATCTCGCCGCCATGGCCGAATATGACCCGGAGAGTGACGATCCGCAGCCGGAGCCACCGCAGCCGGTGGATGGCTCAAGCTTCTGGCGAAACGGCATTACGGACGAGGAAATCGAGGCGCTGAACCCGGATCCGCAGCCGTCCCAAACGGATATGTTGGGCCAAGAACTGACACGGATGAAAATGAAGAATATCCAGCAGCAGAGCGTTATTGATGGCCTTGGCAGGGAGTTGACCCAAGCGCGACTGGACAGTATGCAGAAAAAACAGACCATTGACAGCCTGGGTGCGGAATTGACGAATGCTAAACTTGAAATTATTGAATTTAAAGGAGGGCAAACGGAATGAATTTCTGGAAACTTGCTTTTGATTGTGAATGGATCGACGCAGAGGGGCTATGCGCAGCCGTGAAGACGGAGACCAACCGATTCGGAGAAATCACGCCGGAAGAGTATGAGGAAATCACGGGAGTAACATTCCCGGTAAAAGAGTAAGCGCCCGCCCTACGGTATGGCGCTCTATTTATGCCCTCGGGATATCCGGGGGCTATTCTTTTGTCCAAGAGGGGGATATGCAATGTTGAATGAACCACATTCGTTTTCGAAGATATTGAATTGGTTTTCAGGCGTTGGGGCCGCAATTGTTCCCGGCCTGCAATTTCTTTATGGGACAAGCCAGATCGTTGTCAGCGTGATGGCTGCGATCCTATTTTTTATCCTAATGGATTGGCTTTCTGGAATCAGTGCCGCGAAGCAAGATGGGACATACGCAAGCACTTATGGCCTTGGCGGGCTTCGCAGAACGCTCTTTATTCTATTGTTTCCTGCAGGCGGCCATCTACTGGATGCGGCTCTTGGCTTACCAGATGTCGTGTTCGGGCTGTTTGCGTTCGGGATACTGTACCACACGATTCAATCCATGACCGCTAATGCTATACGGGCTGGGTGGGGAGGATTCTTTCCGGAATGGCTCGTTACTAAGCTCATGGAATGGGTAAAATTGGAGCTCCAAAATAAACTGGCTCGGGCAACGAGTCGAAAGGAGTCTAAGAATGACCATTGAAATTAAACAGCGGTTGCTTCCCGACGGCCGGCCGAACAAGCCGAGCCGGTCGATGAAGCCGCAGTATATCACGATCCACAATACGGATAATAGCGCCCCTGGAGCTACGGCTGAGTCGCATAGCCGTTATATCCTCAACGGCAGCGGTGGCCGGGAGGCATCTTGGCATTATACGGTTGATGACAAAGAGATTTACCAGCATTTGCGTGACGATGAGCAGGGCTGGCATGCGGGAACCAACGCCGGCAATACGACCTCAATCGGGATCGAGGTCTGTATGTACCAGGGCATGGATGAGCCCAAGGCGTGGCAGCGGGCGGCGGAGCTGATTGCGCTGTTGTGCAAGCGGCACGGCATACCGGTCAGCCGTGTTGTACCGCATAAGCACTGGAGCGGTAAGGCTTGTCCGAGCCGGATTCTGCCGCGGTGGTCGGAGTTTGTGAAAATGATTGAGAAGGAGCTGGGGGCATTGGAGAAACCGAAGCAGCCGGACTATGCCGGCCATTGGGCGGAGGCGTCGATCCGTAGGGTCATGGACGCCGGCATTATGAATGGTCGGGGGAATGGATTCGCGCCGAATGAACCGATTACGCGGGCTGAAATGGCCGTTGTAGCCGATCGGCTCTTGAAGCAGATGGGGAAATAAGCACTGGTGAAAAGGATCTCTGCTGGCATTGTGCTGGTGGGGACTCCTTTACCTACGCAATTACTTTCATACCCTATAATAAAAATTCCTTTAAATGGAAGGAGATCATAAGAATATATCGAATATATATATATATTTAGAAGGAGGTGGTATTAATGGGAAAAACATAAAAAATACTTTGGTGCAAATCTAAACGGAAGAAATCTATCTTTGAAAAGAAAAAACTATTAACCAAAATAAGGAGGCTCATAAGTATGATTTTATCTTTACTTAGAAAAGCCACGGTTTCAGTACTTTCAGTTGCTCTGTTATTATCTATAGTTTCTCCATTCTCTGTTTTTGCTTCTACACATGATTTAAGTCATCCCACAGATAAAGACACCCAACAGAATCGGTTGATTTCCATAAAACCGCCGCGTGATTTTGGTGAAAATGTTTCAACTATGGGGCCTAAAACCAAGGGTCTGATAAAGGTAATTCAAGCACTCAATGATAGAGGAAAAAACTAGTTGATTTGGCCATTAAATACAATTTAATTGATGAACAAACAGGAGAAACATTGGTAAATAATTCGAAGGGAATTGTAAACTTTTTAACTAAATTAGATGGAACTGCCGAGGATATTGCTAGTAAAACTAGAGAGCAATTACCCCAATGGCTGCTAGATAATACGGACATTAAAAACACAAAGGTAGCTCAAAATATTGCAAAGGTCATAGCTTGGGCTATTCGTGCTGCTGATTGGTTACTTCTCTAGTATTATGATATAACTAGTATATAAAATTGAAGATTCCCACCTGGCCTCGCCGGTTATTTCTGCGGGGCCTCTCTTCATTTGTACAGTGTTATAAAAATTAAAAATTCACTTTACATATTTGCACAATATCGTATGTTTACTTTACATCGAAAAATGTAAATTAGCTCTGCTGGTTTTATGCTGGCTGGGCCTTTTATCTCAAAGAGCCCCGGGAGTAGTCCCGAGGCTTTAATTATTGAATAAGAACAAAGGTTCGTGTATTATGAAATCATATACAAACTAAGGAGGATTATCATGGCTAAAAAGACAAAACCCAAAAGACCGAGCAGAGACGAATTTGAATTGGAGGAATTGGGAAATCAACTTACGGAAGCGTACGACGAAAAATCCACAGTCTCCCTTGCTGTTTGGGGACGTGAGGAGAGGGTTATTGGTAGGGTGGTTGAAATGGACGCTCGGACGCGATTAATACATATATCAAGGTACGGAGAAATTACGAAAGTTCCGTTTATGGATATTATGAGAGTTGAACATTATAGTGATTAAAAGCCCTGGCACTATGCCAGGGCTTTTCCTTTACCCACAACTTCCCCACAAAAATGATGCTAAACCGTGCTATTCGATGCCTAACCATGCATACCTAAAAATCCCGAAAACCCGCACCACTACAACATTTTTGCAAAACGTGCTCATCGTTGCATACCAGTTATGAATTCCGTATGCAAATTCAAGAAGGAGCAGGAATTATATGAGCTGCTGGAATACGGACGCTGCAAAATGACCAAGGAAGGCTTCCGGATTTATCCGGCCGGCCAGATGGTCATCGCTTATTCGCCGGACAATACGGCGGTTGCCATTGTGAAGATTAGCGCCTCCATCGCCGAGATTAATTTCCTGGGCGAGGAAGTGACGGCGGTCGAGATGGAGCTCGTCCGCAGACTGAACGAAGAAGAGTCCCGGGTCCAGACCGCCCTGGCCCATGAGATGTTCTTCGGTAATCCGAACCGCGCCTAGTAGCTCTGCATGCGCGTCATGGATAGAAGCGCCAGCAGCCGGTTGTCCCGGCCGAAGGGCTTCTATTTTTGAGCCGGGGTCTAGAAAAGAGGAGTCAATGGACCGCGTGCCACGGTTCCGGTTGGGAGAAATAGGGTATTCTAGGAATAAGAACGCCTGCGAGCAGTATGCGCCGCAGAGGAAAAGGAGTCTGATTCCATGCTTGTCCGATTCGGGTACGTGGCCATGTCGATGCTGGTGGCGAACGCTTCCCCGTCGCGCACGATGACGTATAAGCGCTTCCAGGGGCTGGCCGATCGCGAGGCGGCGCTGCGCAAGCTGGAGCGGATTGCGGCGGAGAATCTGCATAATACCCTCCGGCTGCTGAAGCATAACCGCGCGCATGATATCCGGCTATACCGCATGTCCTCGAAGCTGATTCCGCTGGCGACCCACCAGGAGCTTGCCGATTGGGATCCGTTCCCGGCGCTGCGGGAGGATTTCGCGGCTGTCGGCGATTATGCGAAGCGGCACGGCATGCGCCTGTCGTTCCACCCCGATCACTTCACCGTGCTCAGCACGACGCGGAAGGAAGTGCTGGAGAGCTCGAAGCGCGATCTGAACTTCCATCTCCGGATGCTGCAGGCGATGGGGCTTGACGCCCGGGCGAAGAACAATATCCATATCGGCGGAGCCTACGGCAATAAGCGAGCGGCCGAAGAACGGTTCGTCCGCCATGCGGAGGAACTTCCGGAAGAACTGCTGCGGCGTCTGACGCTGGAGAATGACGACAAGACCTTCACGGCTGCGGAGACGCTGGCCGTCTGTGAGCGGCTTGGACTGCCGATGGTGCTCGACATCCATCATCATCAGGTCAAGAATGAAGGCGAGCCGCTGGAAGAGCTGTGGCCCCGCATCGCGAGGACATGGGAGACGCCGTATGCCCAGGCCGACGCCTCGCCGGACGATCCGCTTCCGCCGAAGATTCACGTCTCCAGCCCGAAGAGCGAGAAGGATATCCGCGGGCATGCCGACGATATCGATGTTGGGCCGCTGCTTGATTTTTTGCGGGCGGCTGCGGCCCACACGGAGCGGCTGGACGTGATGATTGAGGCGAAGCACAAGGACAAGGCCCTGTTCAAGCTGATGGACGATCTCGCCGCTTGCGAGGGAGAAGGGGTCGCGATCGCGGATCAGGCCAGCGTCCGAATCGCTCCATAATGGACTTCCACTTGAAAATGTGGCGAAAATACGATACGTTGGACACAGAACGTTTACTGCTCGAGCGCGGCTGTGAGGCGCGATGAAGCGAGTAAGCGAGAGGAGGAAGGTTGAAGCATGACTCAATTATTGGCAGGTAAAAATATCGTCGTCATGGGCGTCGCGAACGATCGCAGCATCGCCTGGGCGATTGCGCAGTCTTTGGCCGCCCAAGGCGCAAGATTGGCATTTACATATGAGAGCGAACGGGTGGAAGGCCGCGTGCGCAAGCTGGCGGAGACGATTCCGAATTCGATCATTCTCCCTTGCAACGTGACTGTCGATGAAGACATCGAGGCACTGGCAAGCCGGCTGCGGGAAGAATTCGGCACGCTGCACGGACTCGTGCACAGCATTGCCTTCGCGAAGACGGAAGAGCTGCAAGGGATGTATGTCGACACGTCCCGCGCAGGCTTCGCCTTGGCGCATGATATCAGCGCTTATTCGCTCGTCGCGGTGGCTCAGCGCCTGCATCCGCTGATGACGGAAGGCGGCAGCATCATGACGATGACATATCTGGGCGCTGAGCGCGCGATGAAGAATTATAACGTCATGGGCGTAGCGAAGGCGGCGCTCGAGGCGTCGGTTCGCTATTTGGCGAACGATCTTGGACAACATAACATTCGCGTCAACGCGATCTCGGCCGGACCGATCCGCACATTGGCTGCGAAGGGCATCAGCGATTTCAACTCCATCCTCAAGGAAGTGGAAGAGAAAGCGCCGCTCCGCCGCACCACGGACGCCGCAGAGGTGGGCGATACCGCGATGTTCCTGATGAGCCATCTGTCGCGAGGCATCACGGGAGAAGTAATCTATGTAGACGGCGGTTTCCATATTATCGGAGTATAAGACGATAGTTACGGGACGCTGCAGCAGGCGTCCGCCTTGCGGGATCGATCTCATTCGAGGCCGGTTCCTCAAGGCGGATTTTCTGTATCTTCCGGTGTAAAGGCAGGAACGAGACTCGCGGCGTGAAGGCAGGGCCAGTCAAAAAATCTATGAAACTTGGCTGTTGCAGTAACGTATAATTGATGGGGTAGTTCGTTCCATTTTTTACAGAAAGTAGCGTGATTGATTTGAATACGAAGGAAAAAGTTCCATACATCGTCTCCAGCAAAAGCCACACCGCAGTGGCGGTGAATTGCGCGGCTAAGGCGGGCGAATGGATCAAGAGCAAGCTTGGGCAGTTCAAGTCGCTTCATATAAAGTCATCCATGCACGACCTGGTTACGGAAGTGGACAAAGGCGCGGAGCAAATGATCCGCAAGCTGATATTGACCCATTTTCCGGACCATGCCATTCTGGGCGAAGAAGGGGTGGAGCCGGGAAGCGACGCCTCCAAGCAAGCCTGGGAACAGGTGAAGAACGAGGAATATGTGTGGGTTATCGATCCGCTGGACGGCACGACGAACTACGTCCACGGCTTCCCGTTCTATTCCGTCTCGATCGCGCTGGCCCATCAGGGCGAGGTTATCGTCGGCGTCGTCTATGACCCGATGCGCGACGAGCTGTTCGTCGCGGAGAAGGGCAAAGGCGCCTACGTGCACGGCCGCCGCATGCAGGTCGCGCCGGAGAAGGAATTGTCCGGCAGCCTGATAGCGAGCGGCTTCCCGACCGAGCGCACCCGCGCCCTGCCGGCCAATCTGGCGGGCATTCAGGCGCTGGCGCCGCAGGTGCGCAACATCCGCACGGCGGGCTCGGCCGCGCTGCACATGGCTTATGTCGCAGCGGGCAGGCTGACCGGATTCTGGGAGCTGAATCTCAATGCATGGGATTTGGCGGCAGGCAGCCTGCTCATTCGCGAATCCGGCGGACAGATCACCGACACGCACGGACAGCCGTATCATCTGGGCGTGCGCGATGTCGTCGCGAGCAACGGCGCCATCCATGACGCCTTCATCGGAGCGTTGGAGGCGGCGGGAGCGCAAGGGTAACTGCCCGGCTTCTCCTTGCGAATCTGCCAACCCGGCGGCTGCGGCTCCACCCGGAGCCAGGTATCCGGCCTCCGGGTTGTCTGGTTGATCATCAAGAAGAGCGGGTTTTCTCGAACAAGCCCATGAATTGGGTATACTACGGTATGAAGGAGGGGGATCGCTCATGCCCGAATCAGAGGAGCGCCGGCGGCTGGAAGCCCGGCTAAGCGAATATCTGACCGAAGGAGACATGGAGACGGAGGAGCAGGAGGAAGCGGTGCGGAGACGCCTTCCGCCCCGCACCGAGATCCGGATCCAGACGGCCCTCGACCCGATTGTCGAGGAGACGAAGCAGTATCGAAGCATGGCGAAGGAAATCGACAGCCGGTACGATGAGTATTTGAAGCGAGTGAAGAAAGACAAGCCGAAGGATTCGTGATGGCATGATGAGGCCCTGTGCTGTTATACCGCAGGGTTCTCCTTGTCATGCGCAGGAAGGGTTACCGTTAACATCTACTACATTTTAAAAGAAGGACAGGCTCTCCGCTCATCGACGTAATGATATAGGGATTGTCCGGGCAGGAGCCGCCTTCGCTCACTGAAGGAGTGGACAACGATGACGACCGCATCATACCGAAGACCGAACATTTTATTTGTGATGTCAGACGACCATGCTTCGCACGCGATGAGCTGTTACGGCAGCCGCATTAACGTGACGCCTCATATCGACCGGATTGCGAAGGAAGGCATCCGCTTCGACAACTGCTTCTGCACGAATTCGATCTGCTCGCCGAGCCGGGCTTCCATCTTGACGGGAACCTACAACCATCTCAACGGAGTGAAGTCGATCGACGATCATTTCGATGGAAGACAGCAGACGTTCCCGAAGCTGCTTCAGCAGCACGGATACCAGACGGCGATTATCGGCAAATGGCATCTCGGACACGGTGGGCATGCCAATCCGACGGGGTTTGATTATTGGAGCGTCCTGGACGGGCAGGGCGAATACTTCAATTCCGAGTTCCTGGAGGAAAATGGGGGCCGCCGCATCGAAGGATATGTAACCGATGTCATTACGGACCTGTCATTGGACTGGCTGCGGAAGCGGGACCCAGACAAGCCGTTCATGCTGATGTGCCACCATAAGGCGCCGCATCGGCCTTGGCAGCCGGATAAGCGTCACAGCCGCATGTACGAGGACGTGGAGATCCCGTATCCGGAGACATTCGATGACGATTATGCCAATCGCTCGCAAGCGGCCGTCGAAGCGAAAATGCGGATTGGGCGCGACATGGTCACGACCGACACGAAGGGAGATCCGCCGGAAGGGCTGTCGGCGGAGGAAGTGAAGCGGTGGAAGTATCAGCGCTACATTAAGGACTATCTGCGCTGCGTGGCGTCGATTGACGACAATGTGGGACGGCTGCTCGATTATTTGGACGAGGAAGGAATTGCGGAGGATACCATCGTTATCTACACTTCCGACCAAGGCTTTTTCCTCGGCGATCACGGCTGGTTCGACAAGCGGTTCATGTATGAGGATTCGCTGCGGATGCCGTTCGTCGTTCGGTACCCGCAGGCGATTGCTCCGGGCGGCGTGACCAATGCGATGGCGCTGAACGTTGATTTCGCGCAGACCTTCCTGGACTATGCGCAGATCGAAGCGCCTCCGGGCATGCAGGGACGTTCTCTCCGGCCGATATGGGAGGGAGAGACGCCTGCGGATTGGCGAACCTCGATGTATTACCGGTACTGGATGCACCTGGACGAGCATCATAACGTTTATTCGCATTATGGCATCCGAACGCACCGGTATAAGCTGATTTACTATTATGCGCAGGCTTTGGGGACGCCGGGGTCGGTCGACGAGAATAGGCCCCCGGAGTGGGAGCTATTCGATCTGGAGCAGGATCCTTGCGAAATGCGCAACGTATACGGTGAACCGGGCTATGAGGCGGCGGTGAGCGAATTGAAGGCAGAGCTTCATCGGCTGCAGGCGGAAGTGCTCGATACGCCAGTTAAGGAATTATCTTAAATGATAGATGGGCACGGAGCTCCGCGTTGCTGCGGGGCTCCGTTTTTTTGGTTGGCTGCGGATGACTGCCGGGAGGGCTATCCAGCCGGAGCGGCTCAAAAAACACCAGCGAAGAGAAGGGAGCACATAGCCAGCTAAGGCGGGAGACGCGTATAATTGGGAAAAAGCCGGATGAGCCGAATTCGGAACCAGGAGGCGGTGCGCATGTGTCCGATTGGCGAATGGGAGAACGCCGAGCCGGGCGTTACCCGCAAAATATTGAACCCGGGACAATCGTTGATGATGATGGAGGTGCATTTCGAACCAAATGCCGAAGGCTATCAGCATAGCCATCCTCATGAACAGATGTCCTATTGTCTGTACGGGAAGGTTGAATTCACGATTGACGGCGTGAAAACGGTCATCCGTCAAGGCGAATCCATAGTCATTCCAGGCCATGCCAAGCATGGAGTCGTCGCCTTGGAAAAGAGCGCGCTGCTCGACGCGTTCACGCCGCTGCGGGAGGATCTGCTTGCGCGGTAATTGGCCCGCCGAACCATACATAAACAGACGAAAGACGCTCCAGTTGGTCGGAGCGTTTTTTATTTTCTGCGTTGGGTTATTTGGGGGGATGAGGTTGAAGGAGGGAAGAGAAAGAGTTCGGTTCAGGATGTTGTATGAGCGAACGGGATGGGTATGAAAAGAACACCCGGGTGATTCGAACAGTTATGAGGCATTGGGATAGCGGCATAAAGGGGCCAGACAAGAATTGAGCTTATGACTCAACGGGATAACGATGAAAAGGGCCGCTTGATAATATATAACAAGCAGAAGGAGAAGGGATTATGGGCGGGTTTCTGCCAGCAAATGCATCCATTTTGGTTGAACTGGTTTTCATTTATTTCCTTTTATGGCATGATGGGGAGGAGAGCGAGCCGTTGACCGCTGCAGATTTACATGGGTGGAAGGGGGGATTCCGAGAGAGGCTTGGCTGAACGCTGCCGGACAGCGCTCGCCGATGGATTGAGGTTCAGACAATGGCAACACGGGTATATCATGTAGACACTGACAACCAGATTCGCTGCTTCATACCGCAGGACCATGTTCACCCCGCCGGCAGTCAGGGGCAGGCATGGATTTGACAGGGGAGGTGGATGGAATGGGTGAACTGATTCCTTGGATGGTCGGATTGTTCATTTTGGTTGGCGCCGTGCTCTATGCGTTATGGTATTTCAATAGCCGGGTATCGAACCATCAAGACGAAGAAAATGTATAGGCACAAGAAGGGAAGGATGCGGAACGCGAATTCAAGCCCGGTACGCATCCGGTTCTGTTGACATTATATTATCCGCTGAAAAAAGAAGCCCGAAGCTCTCCTGGCATCAGACAGGAAGGCTTCGGGCTTGGTCGTTGATCCGCATCATTCCATAGACTCTTCCGGCGGCAAATAGGTGATGGCCTGGCTCCCCATCTGCTCCCAGCCTCTCTGGAAGGCGGAACGCCCGATGCGATCGCGGCGGCCGAGCGGATCATTGATATAGACATATTTCTCGTCATAGCCCGTGACGATGAAGGAATGCTCGAAGTAGGTGACGCGCACCGGGCCGTCCGGGGTCTCCCATGTGACCCAATATTTATCCGGCACCTCATCATACATCGTCGTGTGAATGACCCATACCGGGGTACCCTGCCCGACGATCCACAGCAGGTGCTCGACCGACGTGCCGGTCAAGTCGGCAATTCGGCCCGGCAGGTAGCGCTCGGCCAGCTCGGCAATCGGCTCATGGTAGACGCCGAGTCCCGGGTTGGCGAAGGTGTACATGTCGCCGACGAATCCTTTATGCGGATTGCCGAAGTAAACCTTGCCGCCGGCTTTCTTATACGGCGTCGGGTCCCGACGGATTTCCCGGGCGAGCTCCATCTTGTCGACATCGACATCCGCCGTCCTCAACAGCATAGCCAGGGCAGTCACTTCGCAGCCGCGCGGCAGCTCCGGAAGCTGCAAAATGAGCGGCGCCCCGTTGTAGCGGAACGATTTCGGCGCCGGCTTCTCCGGGTCCCACATGACATGCTTCCCGCGATAGGTGACCCGTCGTCCGGGCGCCTGCCGAGCGTAAGCGACGGCATCCTCCCAGCGGCGGAAGACGCGCTCGAAGCGCCCGCCGAGCTGGACTCCATACGGCCCGAACGTGTCATAGTCGATATATTGGGACAATTCCTTCCGCCAATCATTCCACTGCGTCTCATTTGGCGCGTCATCGCGATTCCTTAGCGCGATCACGCCGTCCCGGGCGTAAATATTGCGCCCGAGCGCCTCGCTCACCGGGCGGAGGGGCACGTACGTCAACCCGTCCTTGACGTGCGGAGTCGTCTTGACCGGGGACGTGGCTCCCGCAATTTTGACCTCCGGCTTGTTCAGCCGGTAAGTCACCCGCGCATCGTCTTTGGTGAAGGTGATCGTGCCTTTGGCTTGATCATAGGCCAGCTCGGCCTCCAGCTTCGAAGCGAGGAAGCGGGCGGGAACCAGCGTCTCGCCGGACTGCTGGTATGGCGATGCCTTGTCGTTCTGTTCATCGATCGGAACGAGGTAGCGGCCGACGTAGGCGGTATTGCTGTGCAGCATGAGGACGATATCGTCCGTAGGCATGCCGAACGAGAAGGACAGCCCGCCCTCTTTGAATTTGGAGGCGAGCAGGAATTGTATCGGAAAGGCGCACAGCGCCAGTAATATCAGGAACAGCAGCCAGCGATTGAGCCGCCGAACGAATTGTGGCAATTTCAATATCCTCCTCAGACATACTCCCTTATGTATATCGGCAGATGGTCCGCATTTCATTAGCCGCCCCCGATTGGCCAGGCGGACACAGGGAAAGTGCCGTTTTGTTGCGAAAAAATTTGTTCAACAATGAACCTTTTCTCCCGCTAAGTTGTTACCTTAGTAGAGTAGAGCATGGGAAAGGTGGAGGGCCTGTTGACGGACAGGGAATTTTTCGAGCGGTACAACAAGGAAGTGTACAGGACTGCTACTATATGCTGCGCGATGCGTCAGAGGCGGAGGATATATGCCAAGAGGTGTTCGTGAAGGCGTTAACCTCGGGATGGCGGCAGGTGGAGCACCTCAAGACGTGGCTCATGCGCATCGCCGTCAACCACTGCTTGAACCATCTGCGGCGGAGCAAGACGAGACGAATGAAAGAGAAACTGCTGCTCTTGTTCCAGCGGGAGCAGGCGGAGCCGCCGGTGCTTGCCGTGGTCGAGCAGCAGGAGACGGAGGATGAATGGAAGCGCTGCATGGCGCGGTTGCCGGATAAAATCAGGGTGGTCGTGACACTTCGCTTCACGAATGATCTGGCGCTTAAGGAGATTGCCGACATAGTGGATATCCCGGTTGGTACGGTAAAGTCGCGCCTGAATCGGGGCCTGAAGCTGATGAAGGCCATGCTGGATGAGTCCGGCCAGCTTGAGCCGAATGGGATGGGCAGGCCGGGGAATAGCAGCGTACATAAGCAGGTGAGAGGCAGGAAGGAAGGTGCGAATAATGAGCAAGGAGATACGCGTGGAGACGGACCTTGCCCGGCGGCTCGGCGATGAGGGGGGGCACGACTATCCCGATTTCGATGCGATGTGGACAAGGATTGATGCGGCCAGACAAGAGCCGGAGGCTGAATCTGCAAGACGGCAAGGCCGGACGATGTTCCTGCGCGGACGCCGTTTGGCGGTCTTGTCGGCGGTCGCGCTGGTGCTGATCGCGACGCCGGTGCTGGCTTCCATGTCTGGACATTGGGATTTTACGTTCCGGCCGGGCGTGAAGTCGGCACTGAACCACGGATTCGGGCAGACGATTGACAAGTCGGTTACGAGCAGCGGCGTTACATTTACGGTCGATGCGGCCATGTCCGATGACAACGGGACCACGCTGTTATACAGCTTCGATCCGGGGGACGAGGAGCAGCGGGAATGGAGATTTACCGAGGTGGAGCTGCGCAAGGCCGACGGGGAACAAGTGGTGAAGCTGAATGATGTCCTAACGATGCGAATGAACTGGAAAAAAGGATACTACTCCCACATTTGGGATAAGGAAAATAAACGATACTACGGTTTTCTGGAAACGCCATGGACCTTCGACGGCGCGGAGACGGAGCTGCAGCTTAGCGTGCGCGGACTGCAGGAGTATAACACCAAGCGGTTGCCGCTGGCTCTCGATCTGGCCGAGACGGGCGTGCAGACGTTCCCGGTTCAGGATGGCGGCATTGAATCCGCAAGCATTCAGATTTCACGGGAAGCGGAAGGGAAAGTGGTGCTCAAATCCCTCTATACGTATTGGGATGAGCGGATGGCGAATACGAATCTTCCCGAGATTCTGGTGAAAAAGGACGGGAAGCTCATGAAGCGATCCGGTACACGGGTCGGGCTCGATAACGGCAAGTGGGCGGAGCAAGAGATTTATCAGTTGGACGACATTCATGAGCAAAATATTACGTTCGAGCTCGCCTACATGACGCCGGGCAAGAAGATAGACGGCGAATGGAATCTCGGAGGGCTGCTGCTGAACAAGGAGAAGGCTTTGCATGCATCGGCGATCCGCACCCTGGACGTGCCGGTGCGAACGGCGGAGGGAGAGGCCGTCGTCCGCAAGCTGTTCATTCGTCCGACAGGCATTCGGGTCGAGATTGAGCATGGCAATTCATACTCGCGGTTGCCTTATAAGGGCGTCTACTTGTCCGTTGGCGGCCGGAAGCTGGAAGGGGAAGAATGGTTAACGGACAATACGGGCGACGGATCTAAGTATTTGCAGACGTATCTATTCGAGGCTCCGCCTGATCTCCGACTGACAGCGGATTTGCCGATGGAGCTGCTGCTGCAATATGAAGTTGAGGAAAGATGGGATTACAGACAACCGATCCTTCTGTCAAATATTTCAGGCGAAAAACAGACGTTGACGATGGACGTTGGAGAATATCCGGTGAAGTGGACCTACTACAAGCAGAACGGTGATCTGTATGTAGAAAGCGAAAGCTCGGACGCACGATTCGGCGGAATCAATCAGACGTTCATTCGCCAGGAAGATCGGCGCATCCCCGGACATATCCTGTTCGATTGGATACCAGGCGCCGGGCTTAACGATAGCCTCAACAAGCGGGCGGACGTCTATCCCGGCTTTGAAGAAACGGAAGCGGAGATGTATATCTTTATGTATTTGATCAGACATCCGGAACGGGAGTTAACAGTGAAGCTTCAATAAAAGGACGTTCTTCCTTCCGCGCTGCGGCAGCGATTGCGGAGAGCTTGCCGCAGCGCCGGACCGACCAGAGATTTCTGGTTGGTCTATTTTTTTGAACTATCTTCAAAAAAAGTGAACCAATTTTCGCCTGGCTGTGTTTATAACATAGAGGCTTGCGCTAAGGGATCCCAAAGCAATGCATTGCGGCCTGGCCTTGAACCGAAGATCTATCAAAAACGAAACGCTGGAGAGGGGAAATAGAACATGAAAAATAGGACCAAAGCGGCGATTGCCGCGACGAGCTGCCTGCTGCTGTTCCATTCGATGCATATCGCCGCGGAGGCGGCGCCGGCCAACACGGCCAAGGAAGTGACGGTACTGGCCGCAGCGAAGGCGCCTTCCGCCGCGGAGAAGAAAAAGGCGGTGGAGTCGGAAAAAGCGAAGTATGCCAAAATGAAAAAAAATCCGGGTGACTATTACATATTGTATGTAAGCGATAAGTCGCTCAATGGCGGCGATCACTTTTCCAACTATCTGAATATGTACAATTTCAAAAGCTATGAAGATTACATGAAAGTAGCATCCAAGCTGAAGACTCCCGCATTGAAGCGTCCGGACGGCTTGCCGGAAGGGTATAAGTTCACCAAAGCCGACATCGAGCCGCCGATTCTGGCCTATGGCGACAAGTATCGGAAAGAAGTGAAAGCGGAGGCCAAAGACAAAGCCGCTTACTTGAAGCTCATCAAATGGACGGAAGCGGGCCAGGTCGATCTGGAATTCAAGAACGGAAAAGATGTCGTGCAGCTCCAATTTAGCCTGATGAGCGCAGAGATCGCGAAGAAGCACGGCAAGCAGAAAGGTTACCACTTTAAGGCGGCCGACGAATGGGATGAAGAGACGAAGAAAAAACACCCTCAATTCGTTAAAAATATATTGAGCTGGACAGACAACCAATATCAATTTACCATTTCGACGAATCCGGAAAATCCATTGACGAAAGAAGAACTGATCGAGCTTGCGGAAAGCGCGGTCCAGCAGGCAGCCGGAGCGAAAGCGAAGTAAAGTTCCGCGTGGCGCCAGTAAAGGAGAATGGGAACGATGATGCGACTATCCGCCATTGCCCAAAAAGGCCTGCTTCTGCTTGGGGCCGTCGTCTTGCTCAGCGGCTGCTTCGGGTCGAAGCCCGTCTTGGAAGAGCTTGGCGAGGAGGGCAAGGGAACGATAAAGATTCTTTATTATAACGAAGATGATTTTTACCGGGAATACGGGAATGCGTTCAACGTCAAGTTCCCCAATATCGAGTTCGATATTGTGAGCACGAAGGAGCTTATGGCCGGAAGGATGAGCGGCGAGGATTTCGATTACCGGAGCGAGCTGGCGAAATGGGTGGACCTCCATAAGCCCGACGTGCTGTTGCTTGGCCGGGACGAGTATGAGGAGTATGCACAGGCGGGCAAGCTGTTCAACCTGGATCCGATCATCAAGCAGGAGCAGTTCGATGTGGACGGATACATGCCCGGCTTGATTGACTCGCTGCGGGAGAAGGGGGGAGGCTCGCTTTATGGGCTGACGCCGAATTTCTTCACCAGCGTCATCTATTATAATGCCGATCTGTTCGCCGAGCACGGCATCGAGCTGCCCCGCAGCGGCCTCTCCTGGCAAGAGATGTTCGATCTGGCCGCTCGCTTCAAGGGCGCCGGCACGGCCGACGAACCCGTGTATGGATTGGACGCTGGCCATGGCGATGCGGCGGAACTGCTGGACAGCATCGCCCGGACGCTGAAGCTGCAGAGATTCGACGCGCAAGGGGAGAACGTGCTGCTGGAATCGGAGGGATGGAAGCAGGCGTTCCGCATGACTGCGGATGCGGTCCGCAGCCGTACGGTGAGGGTGCTTGGGGCGGGGGAGGCCGCGAGCTATCTCCCGTCCGATGATCTCTTCGTGAACGGGCAGGCCGCCATGGTCATCGCGGGTTCAGGCTTCGCCTACAACATTAACGATACATCGTACAGCAAGAAGGCCAAGACGTTCGAATGGGGCATAGTTCCGGTTCCTGTAGACCCCGCGAATCCCGGAGAATCGCCATTTGCGTTTTATCGAGAGACGTTCGCCATATCGGCGGAGTCCGCGAACAAGCGGGCGGCCTGGGAGTTCATCAAGTATGTCGCTGGTCCGGAGAGAGCAAGCTCGGATGCGGAAGGGGTGTTGTACCAGCTGCCGACTCGCACCGGCTACGTCAAGGACCTCAACGGGAAAAGCGCGGAACCGTTGTATGCGCTGACGCCGATGGACCGGAAATATGAACGTACAGACAAGAAGATTCCCAAGTCTTTTGAAGACGTTTATGCGTCCCTGCTGAACGAAGCGCTGCAAGCCGTGATCGATCAGACGAGGTCGGTGGACGAGGCGTTGGCGAATCTGCAGCAGCAGGCGCAAGCGGCGCTTCAGGCGGCCCGCAGCGGCCAGTAGGGACCGGGGATCGACGCGGAACGAATGTGGACGGGCGGGCTTGCGTTCGCCTGTCGCAATACATATGGAAGCTTGCGGCAGGCGGGCCTCCGCCGGTAAAGAGGCAAGACCGCCAGCTAAGGGGGAAGGAAGAAGAGATGAGGTTTTCAGGGAAATGGAAGATAACGGGACTGCTGCTTAGTATTGCGATCCTGTTGAATGGTTGCATGGCAGGCAAGCCCGTACAGGACGATTTGGGGGAGGACGCCCCCGGCAGTCTGAAAATATGGTACCCGGATGTGGAGCCGTTCCATATCAAATATGGGCAAATGTTCGCCGCCAAGTTCCCCGGCATCCAGGTGGACGTGCTGCGGGCGCGAGAATGGATAGAAGAGGCGCGGCAAGGGGATTACGAGGAGGCACTGAAGAGGCTTGTCGAATTGCATAAGCCGGATGTGCTGCTGCTGGACCAGGATGAATATGAAGCGCTGGCCCGGGCGGGCAAGCTGTATAATCTGGATCCGGCAATCATGCAGGACCAATTCGATCTGAGCCGATATATGCCGGGCATGATCGACATGCTGCGGGAGAAGGGGGACGGTTCGCTCTATGGGCTGGCTCCATTCATCCGGCCGCGGGTCATGTATTACAATGCGGATATGTTCAAAGAGAACAGCATCGATCCCCCCTCCAACAAGATGCAGTGGCCTGACATATTCGCGCTGGCGGCACGGTTCGCGAATACCGGGACAGAGGACGCCCCTGTCTATGGCCTGATTGGCAATGAAGCTCACGATGTGCTGTCCCAGGTTGCGTTGACCTTGGATCTGCAATTATTCGATGCGAAAGGGGAGAATGTCGTGCTGCAATCGGAAGGATGGAAGCAGGCCTTCCAGATCGCGGCCGAGGCGATCCGGAGCAAGGCGATCTCGGTCCGTTCCCCGAAGGAAGCGGGCGAGGGCACGGAGGGTTACGGTTATTTTCTCGCCATAAACAAGTTCCTGAACGGCGAAGCGGCGATGTTGATCAGTGATCATTACTTTGCCTCCCAGCTCCGCAGCAAAGCGAAGACCTTCGACTGGGGCATGGTCACGGTTCCGATCAACCCGGCGCGGCCCGATGAATCGACTTCGGTCTACGTGCCCCAGATTCTGGCTATCGCCGCAGATTCTCCCCGCAAGCAGGCCGCTTGGAACCTTGTCCGTTTCATCAACGGACCGGAGGTGGCCAAGGCCAGATCGCGTACGGCCGGGAGTGATCTGCCGGCGATAACCGATTATGTCTCCGGCGGCGATCGCGCCGATACGGAGGTGTTTTATATGCTGAAGCCGGCGCCTCAACATAACGAACGCGTGATGAAGCGGATTCCGGACAGCTTCTATGAGGCGTATTCATCGCTGGCGAATGAAGCGCTGCAATCCGTGATCGATAACGAGAAGCCGGTGGAGGAGGCGCTGGCCGAACTGGAGCAGAAGGCGCAGGCCGTGCTGTAGTTGGCCCGCAGCAAGGCGCAGGAGGCGCATCAAGGCAGATGATGACCTCGCCGACCGGAAGGAAACTTGGTGTGTCGGCAGCTGCCCTGTGGAAGAGAGGCAGAAGGATAAGGGATACGATGAAAAATAGGTTCAAAGAGGCGGCAATCGCGGCCTTTCTGCATGCTGCTGCTGTTCGGTTCGATGAACGCGGCTGCCGACGCGGTTTCGCAATCCACGAACCAAGCCGCGGCCAAGCCGGCCGCTTCTTCCGGCGCGAGCAGGCAAAAGCGGATTGAGGCAGAGACGGACAGATTAATAAAAGCCAGCAAAAATCCGGGTGATTTTTTGCCCTTTATGTCAATGACAAATCATTGAATCCGCAGGAACACATCACTTTTTTTGAGTTCCGTATCATTTGACAACTATGACGACTATGTCAAGCTGGCCTCTCAACTAACCACTCCCCTGCTGATCAAGCCCGGCGGATTGCCGGATGGCTATGTCTTTTCCAAAGCGGAAGTGGGAAGAGACTGTGAAATCCTGCGTGGATGCCACTAGCGTTGCATAGAACCTGACATGAAGAAGACTTTAAACTCCAGATACGGAACTAATAATCATTATTTATATATATTTACAGTTTCTTTTTTCCTAGCAAAGCCAAAAGTCGATCTCCTCCTAAACCATAGGAACATGTTACCATCAAATGTTAATATGCCATTATTACCTATTTAATCACCACTTTAACGGTCTTACATTGCTTTGGGTGTTTTCGTGGTCGACCACCCTTTCGTTTCTTCCGCCTGCCCTTCGAGTGCTTGGTTGGTTTGCGGTGCAGTGCCATCAAAAATTGATCCCACGTTTTATTCATATAGACCCGAAGCAGCTTTAGAAATGACCATAGCGTTTGAGTGGTGTCAGCCTCCTTCCGGACCAACATGACTAAACCATATGCGATGAAGGCTAAAAAAATCTGGTTCCATACTGCCTCTGGATGGAAACTGTACAAATGGACTAAGCTCATATGTTGCTTCATCCATTTAAAGAATAATTCAATCATCCAGCGGCGCCGATAAATCTCGCAGATTTGGGCTGCGGACTTATCCCAGACATTCGTAAGCACACGGTACTGGCGGTTCTTCTCATCGGTATACTCCACTAACCGGAGCTGGGCTTCTATCACATGGCCTTCTTCATCCTTGTAGCTCACGATCACGTCAGCATCACGCACCACAGGCGTCGTTTCATCGATCTCGTGCTCGCAGATGATCGCCGTCTTGTTGCTTTTCTTAATGCGTGCCACGAAGCGTAGATTATCATCCAGCCACTGCTTATAGTGACCATATGTGATGTACCCGCGATCCAAAACATGAATGGCATCTTTATCGATCACCAGATCCAAAGCCACTTCGCTGTCAGCAACGCCTCGTGTGGAACAAACAATGTTTTCGGGATAGACGGTATCCGGGTCGCAAACAGCAAGTTTGGTGTGGATCTTTACCCCGTTGCTGTGTTTGGAGCAGTAGGCCCATTTTCCAGCGACATCAGGGAGTGTAAGTACCGTTGAATCGACAATGCTCAGTTTCCCGATGCCGGGGATACCCTGCTTCGGATAAAGTTGTTGCAAACGTTGTGTCACTTGAATCCATAGCTGCTGCAACACCGGTAAAGGCAACGCTCTGAGTGTACGTACGAGTTGGGAAGCGCTAATGGATTTCAAGTGGATCGCCTGCTGCAGCTGTTCGTTCGCACGCAACGCGTTGCAGATATCTTCGAGGTCCGTGCGTTTATTCAATTGAGCATCAATGAGTAGTTTGATCGCTCTCACGAGTGTAAACTTTCGTCGATAATTGAAGATTGGGAATTCGTCGTCCGAGAGCTGAATCAAATTTAGGCATTTACAAATGACGGTCTGATCTGGTATATTACCCATGGTCTTTTCTCCTTTTGGTGAGGGAATGGGTAACATGCCTATCCTTCAACATTAGGAGATTTTTTTATGAGTTACCAGATATAATCGATCAATAAATTGAAGAAAAAGTAATTAATGAGAAATATATTTTTCATGTCAGGTTTGGTGCAAGGCTAGTGTTTTAGTCTATGGAACAGTCCGAAATTGATGCCGTTTTGCAGGAATCCCTGTAACGGAGCACACGTCATAAAGGAAAACTGCAGTTTTACAGTTTTTCGGCAAGCTGAGCTGTAAGAAGCAGGGGCGGGGCTGTCTCGCTGCAGCTAAAAAACTACTTATGGGACAGCCCCTTGCCTATCGGTCAATTGCCGGATTGAAGCATCTCGAACACCTGCTGCACGTCCTTGTCTCCGCGTCCCGACAGATTGACGATGATGATCTGATCGCGGCGAGGCTGCGGCGCCAGCTTCAGAGCGTGGGCGACGGCATGGGCGCTCTCCAGCGCCGGAATGACGCCTTCCGTCTTCGACAGCACCTGGAACGCTTCCAGCACTTCCTCGTTCATGACGGTGACATATTATGATCGCCTGGAAATGCTTGACCATCGATTGGAACGGATGCGGGCCTATCGCCGACCCGAGCAGGTAGAACGTGGACTCGTAATTGTCCACGAGATCGTTCAGCGCTTCGTCGACGGCGTCCTTCAAGCGGCCCGATGTCTGTGTGCTCAATGATAACGCCTCCCTGTGCGCCCAGCGCCTATAATTAATTTGATATTTTAACGCATTACCGAACTGACGTTCACGAAAACTTGCTCCGCTTCTCCTGGGGGAAGGGTAAAAAATTCGTCAAATGTGTCATAATCTTAGATGCGGCTCGATTCGTGTTGGAACGTGTCGAGACGAATGGTATAATGAGACCGATGGAAGCGTTACCGCTCGCAAGGCGGCCGCTGAGGGCTGCGCGGGACCGATAGACAGACAGGGCGCAGCCGTACCAGGCATGGAGAAGGTGAGGGAGAAAGTAATGACACGTATAGGAGCGATTGAAGGCGGAGGCACCAAATTTGTCGTCGCCGTCGGCACGCCGGACGGACAGGTAGGAGAGACGGAGACGTTCCCTACGACCACGCCGGAAGAGACGATGGACCGTACTGTGCAGTTTTTTAAGGATAAGGGAGTCGACGCGATCGGCTTCGGGTCGTTCGGCCCGGTGGATCTGAACCCGGCGAGCGCCACCTATGGCCATATCGCCAAGACGCCGAAGCCGCATTGGAGCAGATATGACGTCGTGGGCCATTTGAATCGCCATTTCAACGTGCCGATCGGATTCGATACGGACGTGAACGGAGCCGCGCTGGGCGAAGCGACCTACGGGGCGGCGAAGGGGCTGAGCAGCTGCCTCTATATAACTGTCGGCACCGGCATCGGAGCCGGGGCGGTCGTGGAAGGCAAGCTTGTTCACGGGCTGACTCATCCGGAGATGGGCCATATTTTCGTGAAGCGCCATCCGGAGGATACGTATGCGGGCAAGTGCCCGTATCATCAGGATTGTCTGGAAGGCTTGGCTGCCGGACCGGCGATTGAAGCGCGCTGGGGCGTCAAGGCCTATGAATTGGGCGAAGATCACAAGGCTTGGGAGTTCCAGACGTATTATCTGGCTCAGGCCTTGATGAATTATATTTTGACCATGTCCCCGGAGAAAATCATTCTGGGCGGCGGAGTATCGAAGCAGCTTCATCTCTTCCCGCGCATTCGCGAGGAAGTGAAGCGGCTGCTGAACGGCTATGTGCAGCATCCGGCCGTGTTGGATACGGGCAGCGGCTATATCGTGCCGCCGGGTCTTGGGGATCGCGCAGGAATTACCGGAGCTGTGGCATTAGGAATGCAAGCGCTGAAGCAGCAATAACCGAATCTTCCACCGTCAAGCTCGTCTCGGCCAGCGCAGTGGCGAGCACGACCTTGCGAGTGAAGAGAGGTTGTCCCATAGGTGGAGCGCAAGGAGACGGGCTAGACAGGACAGCAGAGATTAGGAAGGGATAGCAGAGGATGTAGAGGCGGGAAGATAGCGGCGGAAGATGGATGTTGCAATGAAATCCTGCGTTTTTCAGAGTGTTGAGAAAGTCTATGTTAATTACCCATTCACCGCGTTAATTTGGTATAATGTTCTTATCATAATCCATGGAAAGCGTGGTGTTTGTATGCTTTACACGAATGATCCCAACCCACAACTGGACTATGAACTGGTTTGTCTTGAGCATATGGTTGCCCCTGATCACTTGCTTCGTCATATCGATAAACATATTGATTTTACCTTTATTTTGGACCTTGTGCGTCCTTACTACAGCGAGTCGAACGGCCGACCATCTGTGGATCCCATTGTGTTCTTTAAAATGCTGCTGATCGGCTACTTGTATAACATTCGCTCAGAGCGAGAACTGGAGCGAGTCGTCAACGATTCCCTGGCTTTTCGGTGGTTCTTACGGCTCGGGCTTTCCGGCAAAGCGCCTGACCATTCGATCTTTAGCTGGAACCGGAAAAATCGGTTTAAGGATACTACCGTCTTCCAAGATATCTTCGATAATATCGTTCAGCAGGCGATTCAGCACAACATGGTGGGAGGGCGGCTGCTCTTTACCGACTCCACGCATATCAAGGCAAATGCCAATAACGGACGGTACGAGAAACGAGAAGTCACTTGTACGCCTTATGAATATCTCCAAGAGCTGGAGCAAGCCGTGAATGAGGATCGGGTCGCTTTTGGAAAAAAGCCACTGCCTCCCAAAGAGGAGGCCGAAACCAAGGAACAAAAAGTTAGCTTAACAGATCCGGATAGCGGAAACCTGAATCGGGATGGAAAACCGGAAGGGTTTCATTATTTAGATCACCGCACCGTAGATCATAAATACAACGTGATTACGGACTGCTACGTTACGCCTGGAAATGTGAATGATTCGGTTGTTTATGTGGATCGTCTACTACATCAAATAGAGAAGTTTGGCTGGGAAAAGTCGCTGGAGGCCGTTGCACTCGACTCTGGTTACATGACGGCCTATGTTTGTTACCGTACGAACAAATTAAACATCACGGCAGTTATTCCAGAGCGTTCGACCCGTGAACACGGTGTATTTCCCAAAGAGAAATTTCATTATGATGCAGAAAAGAATGTTTTTATCTGTCCAAACCAGCAAGAACTCACGTACCGCACCACAACACGAAAAGGATTCAGAGATTATAAATCCGATCCCAAACAATGCGCTGCCTGTCCATTATTGAGCAAGTGTAACGAGAACAAAAATAAACAACGCACCATACAACGGCATATCTGGGAAGAACACAAAGAGAAAGTAGTTCAAAACTTCCAGAGTGAGAGCGGAAAAGCCGTTTATGCCCTACGCGCCCAAACCATTGAGCGAAGTTTCGCGGATGCCAAAGTGCTCCATGGACTTCGCTATTGCCGGTTTCGGGGAAGAGACAAGGTGCAGGAGCAAGTGCTGATGACAGCCACTGCACAGAACATAAAAAAGATAGCCACACATCTCGCCAGAAGGGTGGGGTAAAGCAAAGACCCCATCACCCCTCCATTCTCTCTCACCAAACACCACTTTTTCCCAGCAAAATGATATTACATTGATATTACTTCGTAAAAAACAGGGGTTTTCCAACAGCCTGGTTTTTGCAGGAATTCCTGTGATGAAGCAAACGTTAGAAGGGAAAACTGCGTTATTGCAGCTTTTTTCGGCAAGCCGAGCCGAGCTTTGAGAAACAGGGGGGTGTCCCGCGGTAGCGAGAACTACTTATGGGACAGCCCCCTGGGTGCGCTTGGAGCGTTCGGAGCAGCTTCCGGAAGCTTGCTGCGGGCCTTGAACGGCACCTTGAACAGGACCTCGGCCGGGATTATGAGCGGGACGATGCGCTGGCGATACGCGAGGCGTCTCTTCGCTAGGGCGCCGGCACGGGAAACGGGCTTGCGCTCCGCTTCATCCCACCCCAAGCGAATAGATAGAACAACCACCGTTGGAGGTTATCTCTGACGGTGGTTGTTTGTTTTATAGAGTAGTTATTCGGCCTAATGCGCGGCCGTCCTTACTTCCGTGGCGGAGCCGTAGATTCGCGTACGATCAGCTTGGTCGGCAGCAGCAGCTCGGTGAAGGGCTCCTCCTTATGCTCCATGCGCCAGAAGAGCCGCTCGACGGCTTTGCGGCCGAACAGGTTCAAATCGACGGCCATCGTAGTCGTCATCGGCGTGGCCAAGCGGGACAACTGCCCGTTATCGAAGCTGCATACCGAGACGTCGTCCGGCACCTGGAACCCTAGCTGATGGAGCGTGGAATTGACGAGGAACCCGAGTCCGTCGTTCACGCAGAACCAGGCTGTCGGTTGAGCGCTCATCGCTTTCATCGTCTCCATGACATAATCGGCCTGTTCAACGGCATCGGTCACGACCCATTCCGGATGGGCTTCTACCCCCATATCGCGCAGGGCAAGCCGGAATCCTTCCAGCCGTTCATAATAGCTGGGCGAGAAATCGATATTGCCGATATATCCGATGCTGCGGTGCCCCAAATCGCACAGATGCTGAACGGCCTCATAAGCGCTGAAGCGATTGTTCGTTAAGATGCAGTCGGCATGAATGGCCGGATGATGATGATCAATGAGCACGGTCGGTATTCCGGTGCCGATCACCGCATTCGTAAAGGCTGTGCTCAAGTGGGACAGAATCAGAATCCCGTCCACGTCTTGATTCTCCAGGAAAGACGGCAATGCCAGCTCAAGCTCCGATTCCTTGTTGATGGATTGGATGAGCAGGTGTTTGCCGCGTCTTCTCGTCTCTTGCTCCACACTCAAATAAATTTCCCCGAAAAAGCTTTTCTGCGCGAACGCGAAATCCGAGGCGATCAAGGCGATATTGCCGGATGGCTCGGATGCTTTCTTTTTCCGTGCGGAGGGGTAGGTATATCCCATTTGTTTTGCTGTCTCGAGGACAAGCCGGCGCGTCTCTTCGCTTACTCCGTCCTTGCCCGACAGGGCTTGCGATACGGAGTTTTTGGAAATATGGAGCCGATCCGCAATGTCCTGCATTGTCACTTTTGCTTTCATCAGCGATCAACACCTCCTTTCAAGCTTGCGTGCTTCCGCGGGTATGTTTTGGAATAATAACCAGTTCAATATTGCATACTACCCGAAGCGGAAATCTTCTCCGCTCAGCAATCGGTTTATATCGTAATTATGCCAGAAAAGATAAGATTACAAAACAACATTACAAAATAATAATAACGTTACTAGAGAAAATAGTAAAGGGATTAAATGATTGGCGAAAAATGTCGAAATATTGGGTTTGCGTGAAAAAACGGATTGACAACCAGCTGACAATTGATTAATAATGTGATTACAAGCGCTTTCAAGTGCGTTTAGTCATTTTATTTGTAACGTTATTAATCTACACTGTCATCTTGAGGTTAACTTACGTCATTAGGAGGAGGTCTTTTTCCATGAAAAAGAAACTGTCAATTCTGCTCATACTCACGATGGTCTTCTCGCTCTTGGCTGCTTGCGCCAAAGGGGAAGCGCCGAATGAGTCGGCAGACGGGGTAACCACCATCGAATTTTGGGCGGCGCCGAATCCGCCGCAGCAAGCGTACTGGATGGAAATGGCCAAAGCATACGAGGCTGTAAATCCGAATGTCAAAATCAATGTCAGCGCCATTAAGGAATCGCCGAGCTCGGAAGCGAGCATTCAGGCGGCGATTGCGGGCGGAAGCGCTCCGGCCATCTCGGAAAATATCAACCGCGGATTCGCCGCCCAGCTGGCCAAGAGCCAGGCGCTCGTTCCGCTTAACACGCTGCCGCAATTCAATGATATCGTATCGGGCCGCAATATGAGCAATACGCTCGAGCCTTGGAAGTTCGCGGACGGCAATCAATACGTGCTGCCGATCTACTCCAATCCGATGCTGTTCGGCTGGCGCATCGACATCTTGAAGGAACTGGGTTATAACGAGCCGCCGAAGACCTACAGCGAAGTGCTGGATGTCGCCAAAAAGCTGAAAGCGAAATATCCGGATAAGTACGTATGGGGCAAGGGCGCCGAACTGGTTGACCCTACGGCGTGGAAGCGCTGGTTCGACTTCTTCATGCTGTATAATGCGGCATCGGACGGCAACAAATTTATTGACGGCGACCAGTTTATCGGGGACGAGGCAGCCGGCGTGAAGATGCTGGAGTTCGTCGACAATCTGCGCAAGGAGAATGCGATTCTGGCGAAGAACGTAACCGATCCGTTCGAGTCGGGCACCTGCATCTTCACGGATCTTGGACCGTGGACGTTCAACTACTGGGCCGAGAAATTCCCGGAAATGAAATTCAACGAGACGTACACGCTTGCGCTTCCTCCGGTGCCGGACGGAATGAACCCGGCCGAAGCGAAGACGTTCTCCGACGCGAAGGGTCTGGTTATCTTCTCCAGCGTGCCGAAGGAACAGCAGGAGGCGGCAGCCGAGTTCATCAAATGGGTGTACTCCGATGCGAAGAACGATGCGGCCTGGTTCGAGAAGACGAACTTGCCTCCGGCGCGCGACGATTTGGCCGAGCTGCCTGAATTCAAGGCTATCATGGAAAAATCGCCTGAGCTTGAATTGTTCGCGAAGTCCGTTCCGCTCGGAATTCCGGCGATTGACAATGCCCGTTACAACGAACTGCAAACGCTGATCGGCCAAGAGGCGTTCAACAAAGTGGTCATGGGCGAAATCGATCCGAAGACGGCCTGGGACAACATGAAGAAGGCGATTGAAGGGGAACTTCAATAATGATAAATAAGAACAACAATCGGTTGGGCTGGTTATTCACCAGTCCCTACCTGATTTATTCGCTTATTTTCTTTTTGGGTCCGCTTATTTGGTCTTTCTTTCTCGCATTCACGAACTGGGACTTAATCGCACCGACTTATGACATCGTAGGGCTGAATAACTTCATGAAGGCTCTGTCTTCGCCAGGCGTGCAGTCGGCCTTCTGGGTGACCTACAAGTTCATGCTGGTATTCGTGCCGCTCGTTACCATTATGTCGCTCGGCGTCGCCGTGCTGGTGCAGGGGCTTCCGAAATTCCGCAGCTTGTATCTCATCGGGTTTTTCCTCCCGTATCTGTCGTCCGGCGTCGTGGCATCGCTTATCGTGAAGGGCTTCCTGTCCTTCAACAGCCCGGTGAACGTCTTCCTGCGCGATACGTTCGGGCTGGATATCAACTGGCTCGGAACACCGCTGTCGGCGCTGTGCATCGTGGCGCTGATCATTGCCTGGAAATTTACCGGCTACTATGCGCTTATTTTGACGTCCGGTCTGGAGAGCATTGACAAGGAAGTATATGAGGCGGCGGCCATCGACGGCGTAACCGATCGCCAGCGCTTCTGGAAGATCACGCTTCCGCTGCTGTACCCTGCGTTGTATACGACGCTCATCCTGTCCTTCGGCGTCACCTTCGGCATCTTTACGGAGGTATACCAATTGACGGGCGGAGGGCCGAATTTCGCCACGAACACGTGGCAGATGGAGATTTACAACCAGGCGTTCAAAAACCTCCAGGCAGGGTATGCTTCCGCTATAGCGATCTTGGCATCCGTGGTCACGTTCATTTCCATCTTCATCATCAAAAAATTGCTGGAAACGTGGGGTAAGCGAAATGGTTGGGTCTAAGCAAAACAACAAGGTCCGTTTGACGGTCCGGTATATCGTTGCGACGCTCCTGCTTCTGGTTATGGTCTACCCGTATTTGTACATGGTATTGAACTCGTTCGCCGACTGGTCGGAGGTCGACCGCAAGCTCGTTCCGGCAAGCTTCTCCCTGAAATCATACGAGTGGCTCTTCACCGGGGGCGAGGCGGGGATCCCGCGTCCGTGGCTGAATGCGTTCCTGAACAGCATTGTCGTCTCGGTCGTGTCGACGGCGCTGATGATGCTCTTTGGCGTCATGGTCGCTTACGCCTTGTCGAAGCTGAACTTCAAGGGGCGGGACACGGTGAACAACTTCGTCCTGTTCCATATGTTTTTTCCGGCGATCATTCTGCTCATCCCGAACTTCCTCGTGATTCAGAAGATCGGCTTGTACGATACGTACTGGGCCATGATTATTCCGAAGGCCGTCAGTCTGTGGGCGATCTTTATGTATACGAACTTTTTCAAGGCGATCCCGACGGTGTTCATCGAGGCGGCGAAGCTGGACGGGGCGTCGGACTTCAAAATTTTGTACCGCATCATGATGCCGATGTCGCGCTCGATTACGGCGGTTATTTTCCTGTTCCTGCTGATGGAGCGGTGGACGGAGCTGCTGTGGGACATGATCGTCGTGCGCAGCGACAATATGCTGACGCTGAACGTGCTCTTGTCGCAAATGTTCGGGCCTTACGGCGGCTATCCGGGTCCGCTGTACGCGGCATCGGTGCTGTTAACGCTGCCGATTATTATCATGTTCCTGGTATTCGGCAAAAAGTTCAAGGAAGGCATGCAATTCAGCCTGAAGTAAGGAGATTGCCAGCATAAGCAATGGGAGTGGAGAGAATGGAAGCACCGTGGTGGAAATCGGCCGTTTTCTATGAAATCTATATGCCGAGCTTCTGCGACGGCAATGGCGACGGCATCGGCGACTTCGCCGGCATGGCGTCGAAGCTGGATGAGCTGGCCGAGCTGGGCGTGAACGGCATCTGGCTGACGCCGTTCTATCCGTCGCCCAAGGTGGATAACGGCTACGATATCGCCGACTATACCGCCATCGATCCCGTTTACGGCACGATGGAAGATTTCGAAGCGTTCCTACGCGAAGCGCATGCCCGCGATATCCGGGTTATCGCCGATCTCGTGCTGAACCATACGTCGTCGGAGCATCCGTGGTTCCGGGAATCCCGGTCGTCGCGCTCGAATCCGAAGCGCGACTGGTACATCTGGAAGGACCCGGTGAACGGCGGGCCACCGAACAATTGGGAATCCTTCTTCGGCGGTCCGGCTTGGGAATTCGATGAAGCGACCCGACAATATTACTATCACGCGTTCGCGAAGGAGCAGGTCGACTTGAACTGGACCAACCCCGAAGTCCGCGCCGCGATGAAGGGCGTTATGGACTTCTGGCTGGATCGGGGGATTGACGGCTTCCGGCTCGATGTCATCAATTTTTTGAAAGTATCCGGGACATTCCCCGACAACCCGTACGATGCGGAGACGGGCGAGCAGCAGCATGTGCATGACAAGGATCAGGAAGGCATCCTGGACGCCATCGCGGAGCTGTCCGCCCACGCGCATGCACGGAAGGGGACGTTCATGGTCGGCGAGGTCGGCTCCGAGGATATGGACGTGCTGCGCCGCTACAGCGGGACGGGCTTGCTGGACGTCGTGTTCAACTTCAATCTCGGCAGCCAGGAGACGTTCTCGCTCGAACGCCTCTATGGCGAATTGAAGAAGATGGAGGCGGCGCATGCTCCCGGCCAGCTTCCGACGCTGTTCTTCAGCAGTCACGACATGCCGCGCCATATTTCCCGGTTCGGGGAAGGCGATCCCGTGCTGGAGGAGCGGCGGGCGAAGCTGATCTCCGCGCTGACGCTCACCGCGAAGGGCGTGCCATTCCTGTATTACGGCGAAGAGATTGGCATGCGCGACTTCGTGGCGGAGACGATCGAAGAGATGCGCGACGTGCAGGGGCTGACGGCTTACCGGCTCGCGCTGGCGGAAGGCTTGGATCCGGAGGAGGCGTTGGAGAAGGCCTTGGCGAAGAGCCGGGACAAATCGCGGACGCCGATGCAGTGGACGGACGAGACCTATGGCGGCTTCTCGGATGCGGCCCCGTGGATCGGCATGGGCCCGCGGCATGACGTGCTGAATGTGCGGACGCAGCGGCGGGATCCGGATTCGATCTATCAATTCTACCGACAGCTTATCGCGCTCCGGCACCGGCATCCGTCGCTGCACGGCGGCGATTATGGGCGGCTGGAACGCCAGGGGGAAGTGCTCCTCTACGTGAAGCGGGCCGCCGGGGAAGAGGCGCTGGTGGCGCTGAACTTCGGGACGGAGCCGTTCGCACTGCCTGTCGGAAGACTGCTGTCGGGGCCGTTCCGCTTCGTCTTGTCCAGCCGCCGGGAGACGGACGGCGCCCATGAACCGTTCCTCCTGGGTCCGCAGGAAGCGGCCATTTGGATCAGCGAGAACTCATCAGTGAAGGAGACGTGCCATACATGACAGGGAACCAAGGCAGCGCAATCCCATGCGCGGCACTGCTGAAGCAATACATGACGCGCAGCCCGTTGGCGGCGAACGCGGAGAAGTTGAAGTTTACCGGCGTCGGCAGCAAGGATGTATACAATATTACCGCTCCGTTCGAAGACGAGGGGGAGCCGGTCATCGCCGGACGCGTCGAATCGCGTGACAGCGAGCATTCCGAGGTCCATTTCTTCGTCGAACGGAACGGGGAATGGGCGCCGCGGGAAGGCGCGCCGACATTCGAGCTGCAGGACCCGTTCCAGACCCGGATCGGAGGCGAGCTCGTGCTTGGCGGCGTGCAGATTTATCCGCACCCGACGCAGGCGAACGCGCTGATGTGGCGCACGGTGTTCTACAAAGGGAAGAGCATCGCCGATCTGAAGCCGTTCTTCACCGGCCCGGACGGCATGAAGGATCTGCGGCTGGTCGAGCTTCTGGACGGAAGCATCGGCGTCTTTACCCGCCCGCAGGGAGAGAAGGGCGGCCGCGGCAAAATCGGATTTACCCGCGTGGAGCGGTTGGAGGATTTATCGATTGAGCTGATTGACAACGCTCCGCTCTTGGAAGGGCAATTCATCGACGAGGAATGGGGAGGCGCGAACGAAGCGCATCTGCTGAGCAACGGCCGCATCGGCGTGCTGGGACATATCGCGTGCTTCGATGAACAAGGCGACCGCCATTATTATCCGATGGCGTTCGCGCTCGATCCGGCCACCGGCGAGCATACCGCCATCGAGCTCATCGCCGTGCGGGATCGCTTCCTGCCGGGCGCAGCGAAGCGTTCCGATCTCGTGGATGTCGTATTCAGCGGCGGCCTCGTGCGCAATGATGACGGGACGGCGGTCCTGTATGCAGGCATAAGCGATGCAGAGGCGCATCGCCTGACGATTGCCGATCCGTTCCTGAAGTTCGAACAGGCATAATCGCAGATATTATTTTACAGCTTAAGTCCAGCGGTATGATGTCAAGTCCCTGATTGATGAGAATTGGAAAATTTCCTTGGCGTGCAGCAGGATCAATCCCAAAAAAGGCATCACCAAACTAGACCCAGTCGAAAATTAAGTAAAATACCATAATTTAACTGGGAATTAGAGAAGAAAATTCATGAGCCAAGGCATTATTGCTCTGTCGGCTTCACCTTCCTTCTGGGCGTATAGAGTTGGTCGTTGCGTAGCAGCACATCGACCAGACGCACAAGTTTTCTTGCCGTTAAGACGAGGGCACGTTTGTGTTGATGCTTAGGGACATCATTGAATTTCTTCCGGTAGTACTCCCCGAATTCCGGGTCGCGGTTTTTTACCGAGTTGGCAGCTTCAACAAGGTAGTAGCGAAGGAATCGGTTGCCGGAACGAATGCGCTTTGTATCTTCCGCCTCGAAGGAGCCGGATTGGTGCTTGCGCCACGTCAGACCCGCATACTTGGCCAAGGCGGCTTGATCCGTGAAGCGGTCGATGTCGCCGATCTCGGCCAGGATGCCTGCGGCATAGACCCGATCAATGCCCGGAATGGAACGGAGGCACTGGCTGCTGGAAATGCCGTCTAAAATGCGCTCAATCGCCTTGTCGAGCTCTTTAAGCTGACTCTGGATGCTCCGGATCGACTGAATTGAGGTGCCCAGCACCAAATCAATGGAATCCTCGACAACCTTCGAGAGACGGTACGAGGCCCGAGCCGCCTTTTGAATACAGCGGGCGACGTGTTCGGGATCGGGGAAACGATTTCTCCCCTTGTCCTTGAGATAGTCAGCCAAACGGGCGACATCCATATTCGCCATCTCATCCAGACTATACTTTTCCGAGAGCATTTCCATGATGGCATGGCCGAACACGGAACTGTCCACCTCCGCGCGAAAAGCATTGCACTTGTAGAACAGATTTTGCAAAAAGTATTGCTTCTCGCGGGTAAGGTTGTGTACGAGATGGAATCGCATGCGAGTGAGCCGCTGCAAGGCGATGTACTGTTCCTGCATCACGATAGTCGTCGTGAGTCTGCCAAAACGCAGGCGGTCTGCAATGATCCAGGCATCGATGCGATCGGTTTTGTCCAGGTCGGCATAAGCGTCTTTGAATTTGTTAATCAGCTTCGGATTAATGGTGAACACCTTGGCATTCAATTGTTGAAGGGCCTCATCTTCATGCAAGTACATGGCTGGATGCCAGCTGTAGACGGATGTGGCTTCAAGCCCGATATGAACCTCAGAGCAGGCTGTCTTGACCGCAGCAGAAATGATGCGATCCCGCAAGTAAGAGGCGCCGTGCAGATTGTTGGTGGTCTTGAAGGTCTCCAGGGTGTCGCCATCCGATTTCATCAAACAGGCTTCCAGTTCTTCGGAACTGACGTCAATACCGACAAAAAGCTTCAAGAGAATTCCTCCTTTCTATAAGGGATTCAGGGAACGGACTCTCCGGACTGTCTCCGGCGCACTCGCCGATCAATCACCCTCGCATATGAGAACACGCTTCGGTTCATGAGCTGCCCCGACGCTGCTACAGTCGGGCATGAGTTGCCGAAGGGAACAGCCAGCGGGTAAGAAGTGCAAGCGAGTACCGGAGAAACAGACTTAAAAAGTAGATTGGACTACAGGAGGGAGACGAATTTCCCCGAATGGAACCCTAAGTTCCATTGTCCAGAGACATTCCGGAAAGTCCAGTCCCCATATTAATTTTCAATGTGCAAGCTGGAAATTTTGAAGGCATTCTATGTTCCTATAAAGGACTGGAAAAAGACTCAAAACTGCCTTCAGGAAATACTATACGAGGAGTTTACAGCATGAATATATATCGGTATGAAGAAAATCCGCTCATTACGCCGGCTGATGTCAAGCCGCATCGCCCCGACTTCGAGGTGATCGGCGCGTTCAATGCGGGCGTCGCGACTTATAACGGCGAAGTGTTGCTGCTGCTCCGCGTAGCCGAGCGCCCGATCAGCAACGACCCGAACATCGTGAAGGCGCCCGTGTTCAACCCGGAGACGAAGGAGCTGGACATCATTGAGCTTCGCGCGGACGACGAACGTTACGATTTCTCCGATCCGCGGGTTATCCGCAACAAGTCGCAAAGCGCCACGTTCGAATATTTGACCTCCATCTCCTATATTCGCATTGCCCGGAGCAAGGACGGGCACCGCTTCACGATAGACGAGAAGCCATTCGTCTATCCATCGACGGAATTGGAGACGTTCGGCATCGAGGATCCGCGCGTGACGCAGATCGGTGACACGTATTACATTTATTTCTCGGCCGTATCTCCGGTCGGCGTCGGGGAGTCGATGGTATCGACGAAGGATTTCGTCAATGTGACGCATCACGGCATGATTTTCAGCCCGGATAATAAGGATGTCCTCATTTTCCCGGAGAAAATCAACGGCAAATATTATGCGCTGCACCGCCCGACGACGAAAAGCATCGGCAACCCCGAAATCTGGATCGCCGAGTCGGATAACTTGCTCTATTGGGGCAATCACCGTCATCTGCTTGGCTTGCGACCGGGCATGTGGGACAGCGGCCGCATGGGCGGCGGAGCCGTGCCGTTCAAGACGGAGAAGGGCTGGCTCGAGCTGTACCATGGCGCGACGAAGGAGCACCGCTACTGCATGGGCGCCGTGCTGCTGGACCTGAACGATCCGGCGAAGGTCATCGCCCGCTCCGAGCGGCCGGTGATGGAGCCGGAAGCGGATTACGAGAAGAACGGCTTCTTTGGCGATGTCGTCTTTTCTTGCGGCGCCATCGTGGAAGGCGATACGGTCAAGATGTACTATGGCGTAGCGGATACATCGATGGCCTGCGCGGAGCTGAGCATCAAGGAAATTTTGGAGAGCTTGACCTATTTCGACGAATAAAAAGCAGCAGAGACAGGGAGACGCCAAGGCCGGGAGGTCTTGGCGTTTTCTGGATAGGAGCGCGACATGAGACTGAACGAGAACTGGAAGCTGCGCGATTTCAATATCGGCGAGGCGCGCGATTTGGAGGTGGCTTCTCCCGAGTATATCGATTATTTCTGGATGACGGCGAAGGTGCCGGGGGATGTGCATACGACGCTGATACAGAAGGGCATTATCGAGGATCCGTTCTATGGGCATAACGATCAGAAATGCCGCTGGGTCGAGGAGAAGGTGTGGTGGTACCGCACGACGTTTCATTGGGACGGGCAGTTGGAGGACATGGAGCGGAGGAGCTTGTCTTTGAAGGGCTCGATACGTTCGCGACCGTGTATTTGAACGGGGTCGAATTGGGCTCCACGGACAATATGTTCATCAGCCATTCGTTCGAGGTGACGCGGGAGCTGAACAAGGGCAAGAACGTCCTCGCGGTCAAGCTGGATCCGGTTCACCTGCATGTACAGAGCAAGATGCAATATTATTGGTCCGGCTTCAGCAAAAAAAGGATATGGACGCGCAAGGCGCAAAGCCACTACGGCTGGGACTGGGGGCCGCGGCTCGTGTGCGCGGGAATATGGAAGGATGTCCATCTGGTGAAGCGGCGCCGTGCGTATGTCGACAATGTGTTCGCTCATACGGTGGAGGTTAAGGATGGCGAGGCGATGATCGAGGTGGCGGTCGAGGCCCGGGTATTCGACCGCCGCGGCGCTTGTGCCGCGGAAGTGGCCTTGCTGGACGTCGAAGGCAGGCAGGTGGCGGGGCAGACGTTCGTGCTTGATCGCAGCCTGGGCTTCATGCCGGACGGTGCTATCTGTGCGCATGGCCTGTCCGGCCGCGCACGTCTCCGGGTGCCCAATCCGCGGCTGTGGTGGACGCATGATCTGGGCGAGCCCTATTTGTACAGGCTGGAAGTGACGCTGCGGAGCGGCGGCGATGCCGTGGATGAGCGGCAGCAGCGCTTCGGCATCCGGACACTGGAGCTGATGCTGCATGACGAGGAAGGGCAGCATGCGTTCACGTTCGTGCTCAACGGGGTGAAGCTGTTCGCGAAGGGCGCGAACTGGATCCCGATCGACAGCTTCATTGCGGCGGTGCCGGACGAGCGTTATTCGCGGTATATCCGGATGGCGCAGGAAGCCAATATGAATATGCTGCGCGTCTGGGGCGGCGGCATTTATGAGCGGGATATTTTTTATGAGGAGTGCGATCGGCTCGGGCTGCTGGTCTGGCAGGACTTCATGTTCGCCTGCGCCCTCTATCCGGACTATAACCGCAACTTCATGGATAATGTGTGGCGGGAGATCGAGCAGGTCGTCAAGCGGCTGCGCAGCCGGACCTGTCTCGCTCTCTGGTGCGGCAATAACGAGAACGACTGGCTGTATGAAGCGCTGCATTCGAGCGGCGACATCCCGCATCCGTTCTATGGAGAGAAAATATACCACGAGCTGATGCCGGCCCTGCTGGAGACGCTCGATCCGACGCGCATGTTCTGGCCGAGCTCACCTTACGGGGGCAATGATCACAACTCGCGCGAGGTGGGCGATACGCATAATTGGCAGGTATGGCATGGCAACATCGAGCCGCGGGTCTTCGGCGAGCCGCAGGTGCAGGACTATAGCGTCGAAGGGCTGTCGTTCAAAAAATTCAAGGGCGACACGACGAAATTCGCCAGCGAATTCGGCATGCATGCCTCCTCGAACCGCTACACGCTGCAGCGCAACATACCGGAGAGCCAGTTCCGCTGGGGCAGCGACGAGATGATGTACCGCAACAAGGATATCCATCATCCGAAGGGCATCCTGCTGATGGAAGGCTATACCGGGGCTCCTGCGAATATGGAAGAGTACATCAATTATTCGATGCTGACGCAGGCCGAAGGGCTCAAATACGGCATCGAGCATTACCGCCGCCGCAAGCCGGATACGAGCGGCGCGTTGTTCTGGCAGTTGAACGATTGCTGGCCCGGCACGAGCTGGTCGGTCATCGACTATTACGGGCTGCCCAAGGCGGCGTATCATTATGCGCGGAAGTTCTATGCGCCGGTGCTGCTGACGGCGGATCACGATCCGGGCCAGGGGCTGCATCTGTGGGCGCTCAACGACCGGCTGGAGTCTTATGAAGATCAGGTCCGGCTGGCCGTGTACCGGATGGATGGAACGAAGCTGTATGAGCGCGAATACGAGATATGCCTGGAGCCGAATGGCAAAAGGGAGCTGGATGCGCTGACCGAAGCGGAGCTGACGAACGGAGCGGATCCGTCGGAGGTAGTGTGTGTCATCTCGTCCGGAAGCGGCCTCACGGAAGATAATTATGTGTACTTGCGCGACTATAAGGAGATGCGCTTCGAGCCGGCGAGCCTCCGGATCGGCGTGGACGAGGAGGCCGGCATCATCCGTATCGAGACGGACCGGGCGGTCCGCATGGTCAAGATCGAGCTGGATGAGGCGTGGATTGCGGCGAGCGACAACTTCTTCGATCTGCTGCCCGGGCGAACGAAGGAGATTCGGATCTCGCAGGCGGAAGGCAAGCCGATTCCGTGGGCGACGCTGCGCGTCACGGCCTTGAATTCGTCCGGCAGCCGTGAACGGTGACGGTGGAGAGACGCGGGCTGCCGGGTCGCCATCTGCGAGCAGATGGAGGATCCGTCGCGAGCGGCCCAGGGATGGAGAAGGAGATTAATCATACGGGAAAAGGGATGAGGAGCATGAAAGCGGCAGTACTGCGCGGAACGAAAATGATGGAGGTAACGGAATGGGCCGAGCGCGCGCCCGGCAAGGACGAGGTGAGGCTGCGCGTCGTCTGCTGCGGCATTTGCGGCACTGACCAGCATATCTACCACGGCCATCCGGGATCGGCGGAGGTGAAGCCGCCGATCGTGCTCGGCCATGAGCTGGCCGGCATCGTCGACGCCGTGGGGGAGGCGGTCGCGGAGCTGCGCCCGGGCGACCGGGTGTCTGTCGACCCGAATATCTATTGCGGGGCGTGCGAATATTGCCGGGGCGGCCGGGCCCACTTGTGCGATCGGCTGCAGGCCGTCGGCGTGACGAGGGACGGCGGGATGGGCCAATACTGCGTAGTGCCGGCAGCCAACTGCTACAAGCTGCCCGACCCGGTGAGCTGGGTCGAGGGGGCGATGGCCGAGCCGCTCGGCTGCGTGCTCCACGGCTTCAAGAAGCTGGAGCTGCGGGCGAATCAGCATGTGCTGATTATCGGGGGCGGCTTCATCGGCCAGTTGTTCCTGCAGCTCGCCGCGGCCGCGGGCGTCGCGCGCATTACCGTAAGCGAACCGGCTGCGCACAAGCACGGGATATTGCGGGAGCTGGGCGCCGAAGCCGTCGTCTCGCCGCTGGAGGCAGGCGCAGCGGACGAGCTGCGCAGCACGGCCGATGTCGTAATCGAGTGCGCCGGCCGCCCGGAGTCCGTGGAGCTGGCCTTGGAGGCGGCCCGCAAGGGCGGGCAGGTTCTGCTCTTCGGCGTCGCTTCTCCGGAGGCGCGGGCCAGCCTGTCGCCATTCGAGGTGTTCAACAAGGAGCTGCGCATCATGGGCTATCATTCCCTCGTGCTCAGGCATGAATCGGGGCATGATGACTAAATAGGGGTGTAACGAAGAGGAGGCCAATCATGGAAAAGCAATTTACGATAAAAAATCCGCAAGGCGTGCATGCGCGTCCGGCGGGAGCCATTATGAAAAAAGCCGCCGAGTTCCCGGATTCGCTAGTGTCACTGGAGTTCAACGGCGGCAAAGTAAGCGCAAAAAGCATCACGGGCGTGTTGACGCTCGGCCTGAAGGCCGGCGACCAAGCCGGGCAGGCGATTGATGCCGTGGGGGCGGTGCTGGAATCCGTTTTCGATTAATGACCGTCTTCAGGGCTCTTCGCGTAGCTTCGCTTGGTATTCGGGACCATGGCGCGGGGCGGTTCCGGACGCAAGTCCGCTTGCATGTATAGTGCCTGAACTGATTGGAAATGGTAACAACAGGTTTTTCATGCACTTTGCTCATCTGTACATCGATAGGAGTTGACTTCCATGCTTAACATGTTTAAATCGATTTTCGGCGTTCTGCAAAAGGTCGGCAAGGCGCTTATGCTGCCGGTCGCCATTCTGCCGGCGGCCGGCATCCTGCTCGGAATCGGCAACGCGCTGGGCAATCCGGATCTGATCGCGCGCTTTCCGGTGCTGGGCACCGGCGCTGTCAGCCTTATCTCCAGCGTGATGGAGCAAGCCGGGGGCATTGTATTTGACAACCTGTCCCTGCTATTCGCCGTCGGGGTCGCCATCGGTCTCGCCGGAGGGGAGGGGGTCGCGGGGCTTGCCGCCATCGTCGGTTATTTCGTCATGAACGTGACGATGAAAGTGATGATGGATGTGACGCCGGAGATGGTGCAGACCGACTTCGCCTATGCGAACGTTCAAGGCGTGCCGACGCTGCAGACGGGCGTCTTCGGCGGTATTATTATAGGTATTACGGCGGCAATGCTATATAAGCGCTTCTTCAAGATCGAGATGCCTTCCTATCTCGGCTTCTTTGCGGGTAAGCGTTTTGTCCCGATTATTACGGCCGTCACCTCGCTTGTTATCGGTATTCTGATGGTGTTCATCTGGCCGCCGATCCAGAGCGGCCTGAATGCATTCTCCCACTCGCTCATCGACTCGAACCGATCGCTGGCGGCCTTCATCTTTGGCATCTGCGAACGGGCGCTGATTCCATTTGGGCTGCATCATATCTTTTATTCGCCTTTCTGGTTCGAATTCGGGGAATATGTGAGCAAGGCGGGCGATCTTATCCGGGGGGATCAGAAAATCTTCTTCGCACAGCTTAAAGACGGCGTTGAATTGACGGCGGGGACGTTCATGACGGGGAAATACCCATTCATGATGTTCGGTCTGCCAGCGGCTGCCCTAGCCATATATCATGAAGCGCGCCCGGAGAATAAGAAGCTTGTAGCCGGGCTGATGGGATCGGCCGCCTTGACGTCCTTCCTGACCGGCATTACGGAGCCGCTGGAATTTTCCTTCCTGTTTGTGGCGCCGCTTCTCTTCGCCGTTCATGTCGTGTTCGCGGGCTTGTCCTTCCTGACGATGCACCTGCTCGGCGTCAAAATCGGAATGACGTTTTCCGGAGGCTTCATCGATTACTTGCTGTTCGGCGTGCTGCAGAACCGGACGCCGTATTGGCTCGTCATTCTGGTTGGATTGGTGCTGGCGCTGATTTACTACTTCGGCTTCCGCTTCGCCATCCGCACCTTCAACCTCCGCACGCCGGGAAGGGAAGCGGCGGCGCCTGCTGCTGCGGCCAAGCCGGAAGCGGCGGCGGGAGAATTGCCGCGCGGTATCCTGACGGCGCTTGGGGGCAAAGCCAACATTGCATCCCTGGATGCCTGCATTACGCGCCTGCGCGTGCAGGTCAAGGATAAGGGCAATGTGAATAAGGAGCGCCTGAAGGAACTGGGCGCCTCGGGCGTGCTGGAGGTCGGCAACAACGTGCAGGCCATCTTCGGAACCCGTTCCGAGACGATTAAGCATCAGATTCATGAAATCATCAAGCAAGAGGACATGGAACTGGACGGAGCCGAACCGGAGGAAGACAAGGAGTCCGGGAAGCGTACGGACGGCAGCCATGACGACAACGAGTAGAACGGATATATGGAGAGCGGGTGTTATTTACCGCTCTCTTTTTTTATAGCCGAACAGAATAAATGGCGATTGTAAGTGTCTTCCACTGGTTTGCGCGCCGCCGTTCATCTCCATCATTTTGCAGTGCCTGTGAGACACTCCCTAAAGTCAATCGGACGAAGATCATGCTATTCGACGTCGTTTTCCCCAAATTGCTTCTCCTTCCACATCACGGTAATGCCAAGGCCGATGACCATAACGACGGCGGAGAACAGGAAGGGATAATGAATGTTAGCGTCAAACAGCATTCCGGCCATTGCCGGCCCGGCAATATTGCCCAAGCTCGTATAGGTGGAGTTCATTCCGGCCACGAAGCCCTGCTCCTTCCCGGCCGCTTTGGACAGAAATGTCGTCAAGGCCGGCCGCAGCAGATCAAAGGCAAGGAAGATGAAGCACGTTACCGCCAGCACGATCCAAAAGCCGGAGATGACGGTGGACACCACCGCCAAGATGGCCCCCGTAATCAAGCATAATTGGATCAGTTTCTTTTCCCCGAGTATTTCTACCATTTTTCCGAACATAAAGATCTGCACGACGACGCCGAAAATGGAGCTTATCGTAATAATGAAGGCAATATCCTTTGGCGTAAAGCCGAATTTATGATCGGAAAAGAGGCTGAAGACCGTTTCGTATGCCGATAAACCGAAAGCGAGCACAAAGACGATAATAAATGCGATACAGTAGAGCGGTTGAAGCGATTTTTTCATATCGGCCAGAAAGCTGCTTTGCTTTGCATTCGCGGAAATCTCCGCAAGCTGCTCCTTCGTAAGCTGCTCTTTTAAAATAAACACGGATAAAATGCAGGCGAAAAAGGCGATTCCCGCCGCAAAGTAGAAGGGCATGCGTATGCCGTATTCCGCGATAAAGCCGCCGATGCCGGGGCCGATAATAAAGCCGGTGCTAATGGCGGCCGAGACATAGCCCATCGCCTTCGGCCGTTCCTGAATGGAGGTAATATCCGCGACATAAGCCGTAACCCCCGGCGTAATAAAGGCGGCGCTCATTCCTCCCAGCAGCCTTGCGAAATAAAGCATCGCCGCGTTCCCGGCCAACCCGAAGACGAGCTCGGACACGCTGAACAGGAATAAGCCGATGATGATGATCTTCTTGCGGCCGTATCGGTCGACCCAGCGTCCGGCGAGCGGCGACATCAGCAGTTGGGCCACGGCGAATACGGCGACCAAGTAGCCCATCGTTTTGCCTGACAAATGCATCATGTTCATGAAAGACGGCATGACGGGGATAACAAGACCAATGCCCAGGAAGGCAATGAATACATTGCTTAGCAGAATAAGCAAGACCGCTTTTTGTTCTTTGATTGTTTTCTTCATATCATCAACCACTTTCTTTCTGTCAAAATCAAGGATGTGCAATCCCTCGCCAAAATACGGTCCAGGAGGCCTCCAATTTTTCCTTCAGCCGCTTCTCATCATTGCCGCCGTACACAAGCTCCAGCATAATGGAATCGACGACGCCCAGGAAAGCGAGGGTGGGCGTTTTCGCTGCCTCTTCGACGATGGCTTTCTCATCGATCCAAGCCTGAAATTTGCGTTCCAGCATCGCCTGCACCTTTTCTTCGATATCAATGACTTCCTGTTCGATCGCTTTGGCAAGGTGGGCGGGCGGAAAAAAAGACATGCGCAGCCAAAACGTCAACCGCTCGTCTTTTTGGAAAAGATCGATGACCAATTGCAAAAATCCGTATAAAGCTTTCTCGGGATGCTGGGAGCCTATGCTGCTAAAATATTGAAGCTTGGAAGAGAGCTCCGTCTCCTTCGCATCACGCAGCACTTGGAGAAAAAGATCGTCCTTTCCTTTAAAATGGGCGTAGATCGATTGCTTTTTCATGCCGACATCTTCCGCAATGAGAGACAGGGATGCTCCCTCATAACCATGCATGGTGAAATATTTCAAAGCCGCATCCTTAATTTCTTCGCTTTTCAATCGAATCACCTCAATATTAACGAACGTTCGTCAGTTATATTAACAAATAAAGTTAATCTAAGCAAGCACGATCTGAAAATTTTACATCACTTTTAGAATTCATTGTCACATTCCTGTGTCGATAATTCGTTGTATAGAGTGAAAGGAGGGGAACGGCGTGGATGAAGCGGAATTGCGTCGAATTATTGCTGACGTGGTGGAGGGCGATACCCAAAAATTCGAGCAGATCGTGCAATTCTACCAAAAACCGATCTTTCTCTACTGTTATCATATGTTAGGCCATTATTCGGAAGCCGAGGACAGCGCCCAAGAAGCGTTTTTGAAGGCATTTCGGGCTTTGGCGAAATATAATCCCGATATACCGTTCGGCGCTTGGTTGTATAAGATTGCCTACCATCAATGTATCGATGTGATCCGCAAGCGGAAGCTGGTGAAATATTTGCCCTTCTTTTACCGGGATGACAAGGAGAATAAACCGGTAGATTTGCAGATCGAAGCCCATTACTTTGATGAATTCGTGCACCGGGCCATGTCGAAGTTATCGGCGGAAGAGCGGAACCTGTTGATTCTTCGCTGCGTGGAGGATAAGCTGCTAAAGAACGGTGAGGCTGCGCTTATCTATGTCGTTCCCCACAACCCGAAGCATATAGCGGAGCTTAGATTCAAGCCTGCCAACTTTCAAAATCTGTCTCAATTGCGCGGCCAGATGGCGGATAACTCACTCACAATTCCAGAGAGCGTAAACGGAAATTATAAATTTAATAAAGCGAAAGTGTTATTTAAATCCGTCTTGGATATGAATCCTCCTTCCGCAAAAGAAAAAACGGCGATGGAGGAGAAGCTGCGCAAGCAGGACGAGGAATCGAACAAGGAATATGCCATCATGCCGGTAGAAATGTCGGATTAGTTCGCTTACCTCCATTTCGAGTATAAAAATGGCAAGGATAAAATCGACGTTGTGGTGATTAATGTTAGCGGGAACAAGGAACCAAGCATGCAATATATTGATGAAAAAATTGACTTTAAACAACAGAAGATGAATGTGAAGGGCGTAGAGATGCTTTACACCGATTATTCCTCTTTCCACGAGTTGGCGTGGTTGGATGAGAGCCCGGATAAAGCACAAAGGTATGCTTATCAAATCCAGGCCAGCACGGATAAAGTAAGCAAAGAGGACATGATTAAAATAGCCGAGACTTATCTGAAATAAGTGAGGCGTATAGGGAAGGGACAGTTCCCGAAGCCGCTTCCCCTTACAGGCAGAAGAAAGCACTCCGCCAAGGAGTGCAGGAAGATATGGAACTGGGTGCGCTACAGCGGAGCAAGACAAGAAGAAGAGTACCGGGCAAGAGAAAGAGAGCGGAACAAGATGGGTTCCGCTCTCTATTATTGTCGAAGCAGACGGAGGGGATCAGGAGGCTTCCTTGCTGGCGCTTAGATAGGAAGCCAACCCTTTGGCAATAAGCCGGTGCCCCTGATCATTGGGATGGATGGGCAGAAACCCGGTCAATGCGTCTTCCAGCCTGCCTCTTCGATAACCATAAATAAGTGCAGCTTGTTTGCCTTCGAACCATGTATGAACGGGTGCGACCGTGGCGCCGCAGCTTTGGGCGACTTCTTTGGTCGCGTAATTTAACCGGTCTATCGATAGGATGGAAAGCGGGCTGTTCGGAAACGGATTATATTGCGTGCAGCAGATGATCCGGGCATGGCTGATGTCTTTGATGTGGGCCAGGATGGCATGCAAGGTTCGTTTATAACGGCTTAAAATCAATTTGGCAGCCAGAGGCCGCCGGCTTCGAAGCGCAGACAGCGCCGCATTCGCCAGATCCACGCCTCCGATCCATACGGAGACCACAGCAGAACGGCGAATCAGGGAGGACCCTTGCCATATCGCGGCATCCAATAGATCATAGGCGCTCCAACCGGGGCGCGCCAGAACATATACCCGGCAAGGGCGGGACATCGATCCGGCCAATCGGGGATACGCCTTTGCCGCCGAAGCGGCATTCTCCCCGAATGTAATCGAATCACCAAGAGCTGTATAGATCATAGGACAAATCTCCACCTACCCCTAATTTTGCAGATGAACCGTAATCGCACTTAGAGGCATGATATGGCAAACATCCACAGCTTGTGTGGACGCTTATCACCCGAGAAGGAAAAAGAAAAGGGCGTACAAGGACTTGTACGCCGTTCATGCATCATTAGAAGTTCATATAAATAAATTCCTGCGTTTCTCCGGAGAAGAACAAAATACCGAGCACGATGGCGATCAGGACGATGGCTCCGCCGAGCGCCGCTTCCACCATCATCAGCGCCCGTCCGACACGATGAGTGAGACGGCGGGCTTTCGTCTCGGCTAATCTGGCGCTACGGGGTTGTAATTCCATATTCCTTCAACCTCTTGTACAAAATTTCACCAAATATTTTATTTCCTTTGTCGATAAGATGGGCCGGATCGCGATAATATTCATGCGGGATCGTGTTGTTCTTCTCTTGATTGAATTCGATATATGGGTAGCCTCTCGACTCTATCAGCTTCTGATAAGTTCCCATCACCTTGGTATACTCGCTCCAGTTGAACAGCTTCTTCTTCGCAATATGCTCTTTATCGAGCGGAGCGGAATAGAATACGGCTTTTTTGTCATGCTCCTGCAGCAGATCAAGCGTTTTTTCAATCATGAACAACCCGAAGCTGTTATCCTCATCGAAAGGCTTATTCCAGCGATAAAGCTCTTTATAATGCTTGTCGAGGCCTTCCTTTTGGGCGTCTTTCAATTTGTCATAGGCGGTATACATCGGGGTATAGCTTTCTTTTATCCCCTTTTTCTCATTCTCTTGCTTTTGGATTTCCCGGCGGATTTTCTCCATCGGCGTACGGGTCTTGAACAACCGGTAGCTGATCGCGTCGCGATCATGATAGAGGGTCCACTTATTCAGGAAATGGGACGTCATCCAATTGTGAGTGTCGCTTGGAAGCGCCTGGCGGTTCTTGTCCGGGAAATCATCCAGCCAACTGCGCGGTATATTTTGATCCAGCTTCTCGACAAGGGACGGATAGACGACAACATTCGGCTCATTATCCGAGACGACGGCGATGCCGTAGTTGATCTCATAGACGACATAGTCGACCTTGTCTATCATCGAGGCGAGCAGGGCGTAGGTCTCGGTGAATCTTCCGCCGGCAATGCCCAGGTTAAGCACGCGGCTCTCTTTCATATGGACTTGAAGGACGCCGGCCGAGGTGTTCTCTCCCTTCTTCACGGTCGTGCCAAACACCGTGGAAGGCCCGAACATGCCGATGACCTTTTTGCCGTCACTCGGCTGCTCCTTCAAATATTCCACCCATAACGGCGTATAGACGATCGAATCGTAGGTCGGAACGCGGAGTTCCTTTTCTGCATGCGTCACGACTTCTTGTCTCATTTGTTCGACCACTCGATCGGCTCCATTGCCCAGTCCGAGCAATCCGACCAAGGCGAAGGAGATAAGCATGACGGACACGGTCTTGTTCAGAAATAAATTAGCCATTATACCTCACACTTCCATTCCATCAATAATCGAAAATCGGTTCACTTATCGCAAGCCGAGCAGCCGGAGCATCAAATCCCATCCGTCTACAATCGGCAGAATGAAAAATACCCGGCTGATCGTGACGCCAAAGAACGTAATCAAAATCGCGATGGTTGTCGTTCCCGGCTTCAGCCACTTCGGAACAGGTTTTAATAAAGGCTTGATCTGCTTCATGTAAAAGCGATGAATGCATAACATTACGCCATGGAACATGCCCCAGACGACGAAATTCCACGCGGCTCCATGCCAGAGACCGGAGACGGTCATCGTCGCCATCAGATTCATATAGACCCGGGGAGCGGGGACGCGGCTTCCCCCGAGCGGGAAATACACATAGCGGGTCAGCCAAGAACCGAGCGAGATGTGCCAACGGTTCCAGAACTCGGCTATGCTGCGGGCCAGATAAGGGAAGCGGAAATTCTCCGGGATGACGATGCCGAACAAGCGTGCTGTTCCGATGGCGATGTCTGAATAGCCCGAGAAGTCAAAATAAATGACGAACGTATAGGCGACAAGCGAGATCCAGAGTCTGGCGGTATCCGCCTCGGCTATCCCGGCCGCTGAGTACACCGGCTGCGCCAGTAAATCAATGGAGCCGGCGAGGACAAGCTTTTTGAACAGGCCGAACCCAATCCGGGTCACTCCGATCAGCACGTGGTCAATGTGAAATCTCGATGTAAGCTGCGGATAAAACATCTGAAACTGCTTAATCGGCCCAGCCACCATCGTCGGGAAGAAGAAGATAAACGACAACAGACCTTCCGGCCGATGATCCGGCAAAGTTCCGCGTTTGCGTTCGACCAAGTAATGAATCAGCTCGAACGTAAAGTAAGAAATGCCGAGCGGGAGCACAATCTGCTCTGCCTTGGGCAAGAAGGGCTGATGCAAAAACGCAAACAACTCATTTAACGTGTCCAGCATCATATTCGTGTACTTGAAATAACCAAGCACGAGAATGGCGCCGATAATGCCGGCGGGATAAATCCACCGCTTGGCCCGCTTCGCTGCGGCCTTCACGACAATAATGGCAACGACAACTTCCGCAAGCAACAGGAACAGGTAAGACCCTGCATAATAGTAGTAAAATGCGACACCTGCGGCAAAGAGCACCCAGGGTCTGACACGATGCGGCATGAGGTGATACGCGACGACAGCCACGAGCACGAACAGCCAATAAAACCAATCCGTATAAATCATAATTTCCGATTCCACCATCCAAGTTGCCAAACTATCTATCTCTTAAACCTTTGTCCATCTTACAACATCTAGCAGTTAAATCATATGGAAACTTCATAAAGAACTATTATTTTTTTCTTAAAAAACGACATGAAAATCCCCGCCAGTAAGCTCTTTTTACCTTCCCTATGATTAGATGCATGAAACAGCCCGAAAGTTTTGAATTGTTTTAAAGGAAATTCACTGCGGCAATTTTTGCAGACCAAAAGGAGCATGATGCTCTTTTATTAATCAAGGTCTCTCTAAGGTAGAAGGGATGCGCTTGATAGGTTGCTTGGCCTATTGGGGTTCTCTAGTGCCTCTTTTGATCGTAATCCCTACGAGTCAGGAGTGATGTGTAGGTAACGTTAATTCGTTGGCCGGGTAGTGGAAGTGTCTGTTGTGCCTTCTGATCGCTATCCCAATGAGTCAGAAGTGGTGTGTAGGTAACGTTAATTGGTTGGTCGGGTGGTGGAGGTGTCTTCGTGCTCTTTGGATGGCTATCCCAATAAGTCAGGAGTGGTGTGTAGGGGGCGTTAATTGGTAAGTCGGGCAGTGAAGATGTCTCCGTGCTCTTTTGATGGCTATCCCAACCAATCAGGCAGGGAGCGTGGGGAATGTAACGCGTTAGCAGGGTTGCAGCAATGGTTGCCATTCACAGAATTAGCGGGGAAATGGCGGGCTGCGGCACTTATGATTCGAGGGGATAGTGGAACAAAGGCTCGAAAGGAATGTATGAAGAGCAGGCGTTGGAAAGAGGAGCGACTTCATGTCAGTCCGCCATATATATAAACCTGAAAATATAATAAAGAGGTTTACGAAGTCTTGTCGTCATCATGTCCTTCTTGTAAAATAAATCGGTGTAGCGTTAACTTATATTCAATACATTTTGGTTTACGGAAAAGAGGAGAACGCTATGATTCCAGAAACAATGCCTAAACCGGTGAAGGCGGCAGGCATGTTGGTGTCCTCGACCGGGACTGAGGTGGGGAAGACGGTCGTTGCTTCAGGGATTGCCGCTTACCTCCACTCGGTTCGGAGGCGCAAGCTCAGCCTCTGGAAGCCCGTGCAGAGCGGCGTGGCATTAGGATCTCCAGATGCGGACAGCTACCGGTTGCGGATGGGCAGCGGAATGTCCGAGCTTGCCGAGGAGGATATTGCGACGTGGACGCTGCGCGAGCCGCTGGCGCCCTGGATGGCATGTGAACGGGAAGGGATTCGCTTTTCTGCGGAAGCCCTGATGGAAGAAGGCCGCCGGCGGCTGGAGTCGGATGCGTTCCTGCTGGCAGAAGGAGCGGGCGGCATTGCCGTTCCGTTTACGCGGGAGATGACGATGGCGGATCTGGCGCATGGGCTGGGCCTCTCCGTGCTGCTGGTAGCTGCCCCCGGCTTGGGCACCGTCAGTCACACCGTAACGGCTATCTCTTATGCCCGTGAACGGAGCGTCGATGATATCGCCGTCGTGTTCAGCGGTCCGCCGGAGGCGGCATCGGAGAGAGAGAGGGAAGAGAACGCCCGTATGATCGAAGCGATGACGAATGTGCCCGTACTGGGGACGATGCCATGGCTGCCGCAGCCGGAAGGCATGCAGGCGGCCGATCTGTCCGCTTGGGCGGCATGGCGGGAGCGCTGGCTGCAATGCACCATGCGCCTGTCCCGGCTGACGCAGTGGCTGACAGACCGGGAATGGGGAAAAGGGAAGGAGCGATGATGATGAGCGAAACAATGCAAGAGCAGCAGACGGATTGGCGGAAGCTGGCGGATAAGGCGTTAACCGGCGAAGGAATAAACCGGGAAGAAGCGATGGCGGTGCTGCGGGCGGACGATGACGAACTGCTGGCCATCATGGATGCAGCTTACCGGGTGCGGCGGCATTTTTACGGGAATAAGGTGAAGCTGAATCTGATTATTAATGCAAAAAGCGGACACTGTCCGGAAGATTGCGGTTATTGCTCGCAGTCCCGGGTGTCCGATGCGCCGATAGAGAAGTATACGATGCTGGAAAAGGATGTGCTGGTGGACGGAGCGCGCAGGGCGATGGAGATGCAGGCCGGAACGTACTGCATCGTGGCCAGCGGGCGCGGCCCGACGCCGCGGGAGCTCGATCAGGTGGTGGCTGCCGTGGAGGAGATTAAGGCGACGATGCCGATGAAGATCTGCGCCTGCCTTGGCATTTTGTCGCAGGAGCAGGCGAACCGGCTGAAGCAGGCCGGCGTCGATCGCTATAATCACAACTTGAATACGAGTGAGGATCATTATTCTCATATCACCTCGACCCATACATACGCCGATCGGGTGCATACGGTGAATACGGCGAAGCAAGCAGGGATGTCGCCTTGCTCCGGTGTCATTATGGGAATGGGAGAGACGGATGAGCAGTTGGTGGACGTCGCATTTTCGCTGCGGGAACTGGATGCGGACTCGATTCCGGTCAATTTCCTGAATCCGATTCCGGGAACGCCGCTCGGCCATCTGCATGATCTGGACCCGCGCCGCTGCTTGAAGGCGCTCGCGATGTTCCGCTTCGTCTGCCCATCCAAGGAGATCCGGGCCTCCGGCGGGCGGGAGGTCAATCTCGGTTCGCTGCAGCCGCTGGCGCTCTACGCGGCCAATTCGGTGTTCGTCGGCGATTATTTGACGACGGATGGGCAAGAAGCGTCTGCGGATCACCGGATGATCGCCGATCTGGGCTTCGAAGTCGAGCGGTGCGCCTTGTGATGGACGCGATAGCGGCTGTGGAGGGCACAGGGCGTTGGCATTGGATGCGCTCCGAGCTGGACGCCTTGGAAGAGGCAGGCCGTCTGCGCAAGCTGGAGCCGGCGGCGTGGCTGGAGCACGGATGGATCGAGCGGGGCGGCAAGCGGCTGCTGCATCTCGCTTCGAATCATTATCTTGGCTTCGAGCCATGGCTTGATGACGATGGCTGGGCGGGGCTTGCGGCGGAGTGCCGCCGCCTCGGCGAGCCGGCCGTACGCCTCGGCGCCGGGGCCTCCCGGCTCATCACGGGTCATGATCCGCAGCATGACGCGCTGGAGCGGGAATTGGCGGCGTTCAAGGACACGGAGGCGGCGCTCGTGTTCAGCAGCGGCTACATGGCGAATGCCGGCGTCATTCCGGCCCTGGTCGGCCGGAGCGGCGCCGTCTTCAGCGATCGATTGAACCATGCGAGCATTACGGACGGCATCATACTGAGCCGGGCTCGGCATATCCGCTATCCGCACCGGGATATGGACCGGCTCGAAAAGGCGTTGAAGCAGTGGCATGCCGGAGGACCGGGCGTCCCGTCGCGGCGGGCGCGCCTGCTCATCGTGACCGACGCCGTGTTCAGCATGGACGGGACGGTGGCGCCGCTCGCCGATCTCGTGACGCTGAAGGAACGGTACGGTGCGATGCTGATGGTCGACGAGGCGCACAGCGGCGGCGTGTACGGACCCGGCGGGCGCGGGCTGTGCCATGCGCTCGGACTGCATCAAAAGGTGGATATTATGATGGGCACCTTCGGGAAAGCCTTTGGCGCGGTCGGCGCTTATATTGCCGCAGAGGACATCGTTGTCCGCTACCTGGTCAACCGGGCGCGGACGCTTATTTATAATACGGGGCTGCCCCCGCTTGCGGCAGCCTTTATCCGCCAGCGGCTGCGCGACGTGTGCGCTGCCGACTCCGCGCGCGCCGAACTGATGCGCAAGGCGGCGCTGTTCCGCGCGCGGCTTCAAGCCGGGGGGCTGGACACGGGTCCCGGCGACAGCCATATCGTGCCGGTGCTGTGCGGCACGGATCAGAGCGCGGTGTCGCTCAGCGCCGCGCTCGCGGAGGCGGGCGTCGCCGGCGTGGCGATTCGCCCGCCGACGGTGCCCGAGGGGACGGCGCGCATTCGCTTCGCGCCGACTCCGGCGCACCGCGACGCCGACCTGCTGCAGGCGGCGGATGCGGTCGTGCGCCTGGCCGGGGAGGCCCGGCTATGAGCGGGGCGCTCGGGCGGCCCCGGCCGCCGCGGCAGGCGAAGCTGCTGTGGATCCACGGCTGGGGCCTGAGCGCCGAGGTGTGGCGGCCGCTCGCGCAGGACTTGCCGATGTTCGCGCACCGCTACGTATCCTTCGCCGGGTGCGAGACGGCGGATGATCTGCGGGAGGCGGTGCGCGCTCCCCTCCGGCAGGAGCCGGACGGCCCGTGGCATGTCGCGGGGTGGTCGCTTGGCGGCATGCTGGCGATCGAGCTGCTGGCCGGGCGCGCCGCCGGAAGCGGCGAATGGGCGGGGCTGCCGCGTATCGAGAGCGCCCTGCTCGTCGGCACGACGCTGCGCTTCGCCGACGACACCGGGAAGGCGGGTTGGCCGCCGCGCGTGCTGGCCCGCATGCGCGCCGTCTGGCGCAGGCGCCGGAGGAGACGCTGCTGGCCTTCCTCGGCCAGCTGGATGCGGGCCCGGACAGCCCCGGCGAGCCGCCGCTGGCGGTGAAGCTGTGGCGGCAGTTGGCCGCCGCTCCCGGATTTACGCCGGCAGGGCTTGATGCGGGGCTCGCCTATTTAGAAGCGGCGGATCTGGCCCCGCAGTGGGCGCGCATCGCCGCGTTCCCGGCGGCGGAACGGCCGCGCCTGCTGTGGCTGCACGGCGCGAACGATCGCGTATGCCCGCGGGCCGCGATGGAGCGGGCTCGGGCATCGTTCGGTCCGGGACTGCGAACCGCCGTGCTTCCGGATGCGGGACATGCGCCGTTCCTGTCGCATCCGGAGGCCTGGCGAGAGGAGGTGAGCGCGTGGCATGAAGGGAGCACAGACGATAGGGGCCGGGACGGAGAATGATCCGACCCAAGGCGGCGCGGGCGCGCGGGTCGATAAGAAGCTGGTCGCCCGCCGCTTCGGGAGACATGCGGCGGAGTATGACGGTTACGCGGAAGTGCAGCAGGTGATGGCCGCAGGCTTGGCGGAACGGGTGCGGCGGCATCACCAGGGACCCGCGGCGCGCATCGCCGACATCGGCTGCGGCACGGGCGGCTTGGCGGTGCGGCTCTGGCCGCTTTATCCTGCGGCGGAGCTGACGCTGCTCGATCTGGCGCCGGCGATGCTTCATCAGGCGGAGCGGAAGCTGCGCCGCCACGGCTGCCACGGCGGGCAACTAAGCGCGGTAACCGCCGACGCCGAGGCGTGGGCGGCCGTCCAGCCGGAAGGCGGCTATGACCTGATCGTGTCGAGCGCCGCCTTCCAATGGTTCAACGCGCCGGCCGCGACGCTGCGGCGGCTCGTGCACCTGCTCCGGCCCGGCGGGCTGCTGGCCTTCGCCACGTTCCTGCCGGGCACGCTGCACGAGCTGCATGCCGCGTTCCGGCAGGCGGACGCCGAGCAGGGCCGGGCGCCAAGGCCGCGCGGGCAGGCGTATCCTTCCGCGGCCGATTGGCACGGCTGGGCGCGGGCTGCGGCCGGGCCCTTCCTGCTCTGGGAAGAGGCGAGCTGCCGCTGCGAGTACGGCAGCCTGCCGGAGATGCTGGCCCAGGTCCGCCGCATCGGGGCCGGCAATGCGCTGAAGGAGGGCGCCTCCGGCATGAGCCCTTCCCTGTACCGCCGGATGGCACAGGTGTATCAGGAGCGCTTCGGCGGCCCGGACGGCCGCATTCCGGCCACCTATGCGTTCGTCTACGCGCTGCTGCGGAGAGAGCAGGAATGAGTCGCAGCCGGAAGCCGAATAGGCCGCCTGCGGTGCATCTTGGCACCACGGCGGCCTGTTACCGTTTTATCCGATCGGTTCGACTTGAATCTGAGTGCGCAGCGACTCGACATCGTCCAGCCGAACTTGCCCGGCGGAGGGCATCAGCGCGTTGGCCGTGCCGCAAGCGGCGCCGAGAATGAGGCCGTCTTCCGCGGACAGGCCGCGCTTATCGGCCACGACAAGCCCGGCGACCATGGAATCGCCGCTGCCGACGGGGTTGATCGCCTCAACGGCAGGCAGAGAGACGCGATAGAGCGCACCCCGGACACCGGCCAACGCGCCGCGGGCGCCGAGCGAGACGACGACCCGCTCGATGCCGGAGGCCATCAGCCGCCGGATGGCCGGCAGCACCTCGTCTTCAGAGGCATCGGCTCCTCCGCCGGTCAATTTGCTGACCTCATGCTCATTCGGCTTGATCAGCGCGGGCGCGCTCTTCACGCCTTCCTCCAACGCCGCGCCGCTCGTGTCCAGAATCGGGATCGCGCCCGTGCGGCGCGCAATCTCGACCAATTCGGCGTACAGAGTGGGGGCACAGCCCTGCGGCAGACTTCCCGAGAACACAATGTGAGAGGACCGGGCGGCGAGCGCCGCCACTTTGTCCCGCATCGCGCCGAGATCCGCCGGGGTTACGGCCGGCCCTTGCTCCAGCAGCTCGGTCTGGGTACCGCGTTCCGGATCCAAAATGTTGAGGCACACCCGAGACTCGCCTTCCACGAGTACGAAATTGGCGGGAATCCCTTCTTCGCCCAGCTTGTGCAGAATCATCTGTCCGTGGAAGCCGGCCGCGAACCCGGAGGCGGTTACCTCTTCGCCCAGCGCGTGAATGACGCGGGCGACATTGATCCCTTTGCCGCCGGCGGTGGCGGTCATCTCCTTCACCCGGTACAGCTTATCGAGCGCGAAGCCGGGGACGATATAGGTTTTGTCGATTGCCGCGTTGAGCGTCACGGTCGTAATCATGTTGCTTCTCCTTTCAACAAGTCCGCTGCTGCGGATTAGCGGACGGCGTCCGCTTGGCCGAGGCAGCCGGCCATCTCCATTTTCTGAATGGCCAGCGTCTTGACGGCTTGCTTGGCCGGAATCATATATTTGCGCGGATCGTTCTCATCCGGATTGGCCGCGAATATGGCCTTGATGGCGTCGGAGAAGGCGATGCGCAGCTCGGTCGCGACATTCATCTTCGCCATGCCGAGCTTCACGCAGCGCTTCACCTGATCCTCCGGAATCCCGGAACCGCCGTGCAGGACGAGCGGAACGGCGACCTGCTTCGCGATCTGCTCCAGCCGATCGAAGGCGATCTTCGGCTCTCCCTTATAGATGCCATGCGCCGTTCCGATAGCAGGCGCCAGCGTCGGCACGCCGGTTGCGGCGACAAAGGCGGCGCATTCTTCCGGCACGGCCAGGCGGGCATCTTCCTCCTCGACAACGATATCGTCTTCCACGCCGCCGACCTTGCCGAGCTCGGCTTCGACATTGACCCCGGCCGCGCGGGCGACGCGCACGACTTCCTGCGTCATCCGCACATTGTCGTCATAAGGATGCATGGACGCATCGATCATGACCGAGGTGTAGCCTGCGCGGATGCAGCGGACAATCAGATCGTAGTCGGTGCAATGATCCAGATGGAGCGCGATCGGGACCGAGGAGAGCTTCGCCGCGGTCGTCGCCGCGGCCACGATATATTCCGGACCGAGATGCTTCACGGTGCCGACCGTTGTCTGCAAAATGAGCGGAGATTGGGTGTCTTCGGCCGCTTCCACTACCGCTTGCAGCATTTCCAGGGTGTGCACATTGAATGCGGTAATTCCGAAGCCTTGCTCGCGGGCGGCCTGCAGCATTGAAGTTGAGCTGATGAGATGTCCCATAATTGTAACCTCCAGCAGTTTATGATTGATTCAATCAAAATTATGATTTATAATTTCATTAAAGATGATTATAAGGGAGGAATTTGGGAGATGTCAATTCAAGATACGCATACGTACCGGGAAATCAGCGAGCAGGCTGCCGCGCTTCAAGAGGCATGGAATCAACTTCAGTCCCAGCGCGGATGGGTAGATAAATATGTAGGGAACGCGCAGTTCGAGGAGATCGTATTTATCGGATCCGGCTCATCCTGGTACCAGGCGATGACGATGGCGGCCACGTACCGGGCATGGACGGGCAAGAGCGCGTCCGCCTTTCCTTCCTCGGAGCTGTTCTTGTTCCGCAACCAGACGGTGACCCCATCCAAGAAGACGCTGCTGGTCGGCGTATCCCGTTCCGGCGAATCGCATGAAGTCCTTCTGGCGCTGGAATCGGTCGCCGATCTGCCGAACTGGACGACCTGCGGCATTACATGCCATCCGGACAGCAAGATGGCGAAGATGACGGAATGCCTCGTTTCTCCGTCGGGAGCGGAGAAGAGCACGGTCATGACCAAATCGCTCAGCAGCATGACGTTTCTCATGCAGGCGGCAATCGCGCTTGCGTCCGGAAGCGAAGCGGCTTGCCGCGAGCTCGAAGCCGTATTGCAATCTGATGCGGCGTTGGTTACAATGGCGGATGACAAGGTGAAAGCATGGGTCGAAGCGCATCAATTCGACAGAACGATCTATCTCGGCATGGGCGCGCTGTACGGCTTGGCGCTGGAAGCCTGCCTGAAGCTGAAGGAAATGACGTATACATGGACCGAGGCCTACGGCACGCTGGAATTCCGCCACGGCCCGAAATCGATCGTCGATAAGAATACTCAGATCGTGCTGCTGCTGTCTGAACAAGCCCGTTCCTACGAGCTGAAGGTGGCGGAAGAGATGAAGCAGTACGGCGCGACGGTTGTGATTATTACCGCCCAAGCGGGAGCGGACACCGCATTTGCCGATCTCGTCTTCGAGGTGGGGCATGGAGACGCGAGCGATGAAGCACGGGCGGTTTTGTATTTGCCATTTGTACAATATAATGGTTATTATACGGCGGTAACCCGTGGCTTGAACCCGGATGATCCGCGCAACTTGACCCAGTTCGTAGCCATTGAATAGAAGCGGCATGGCGCCGGCTCCGGGCGGGGCAACCGTGGCTCGTGAGCCGGCCATAGCGCGTTGCGGTTTCCCTCAAGCTGGTGGTGGGGCGGATATCGCGGGAGAGAGCTCCCGTTGTACCTTAGGGGCCCGGCCTGTCCCTGCTGCGGGGGAATCATGATAGGAGTGTAATGATTATGAGTGAGACGTTATCCAAAGGCGAACAGCGCCGCAGGCAGATTTTACAGCGGTTGAAGCAGAATGGCCGCATTACGATTCCGGAGATTATCGAGAATTTCGATTGCTCGGAGGCGACGGCCCGCCGGGATTTGGACGTATTGGAGCGGAAGGGCGAGCTGATTCGCACTATCGGGGGCGCGATCTTCGAGGGAGCGGGAGCGATCCGCGAAGTCCCGTTCGTCGAGAAGCGCCAGTTGTTGTGGCTGGAGAAGGAAGCCATCGCCAAGCGGGCGCTCGATTTTATTGAAGAGGGCGACAGCATCTGTCTAACCGGCGGCACGACCACCTTCCTGATCGCGAAGCTGTTGAAGGAGCGGCAAGGCATTACCGTCGTCACCAATGCAGTGAACATCGCGATGGAGCTGTCGGACTGCGACGGCGTTCAGGTCGTCGTCATCGGCGGCGTCATGCGCAGCAACAGCTTCGAGCTCTGCGGCCCGCTGGCCGAACGCACGATCGAACATCTTAACATCGAGAAGCTTTTCATGGGGATTGACGGTTTTTCTCCGGTGAAGGGCATTACGACGTACTCCGAGCTGGAAGCGCAGACTGCTCAGATGCTGATGCGGCAGGCCCAGCAGACGATCGCCGTATTCGATCATACGAAGGTCGGCAAGGCCTCCCTGTTCTCGGTCGCCTCCATCGAGGAGTTGACGGCCTGCATTACGGATCACGAACTGCCCGAAGAGATGGCTTCGGCCCTCGAGCAGGCCGGAATCGCTTGTTATTACGCCCAGCTTCCGGATTGAGAGGCGGGCTTTTTTAGTTGGGCGGGAAGTAAGCGGGAAGTCAGAAGTATAGGCGGACCAAAGCTGCACCAGTACAGTATTTTCTCCCCACAGAGGCGCTTATTGGCGGAAATGCTGCAAAACTGCATCTTTTCTCGCAATTGTCTCCTTTTCTACGCCCCAACGAAGGTAATTCCTGCATATTTGCAGGCTTGCCGTGCCGCAACGCAGTGCCAATCAAATTACTGCATTATTGCAGCATTGGCGGGCCCAGCCGCATGCAAAAGGCGTTACCCAGGCCGGCAGGGGAAACAACATAAGCGACGGGAAGACACGAATCCATCTCGGTTTACATAAAATGGAAAATAGAGACGCGGCAACGGAAAGACACCATAAAGCACAACCGGAAGACACGAGCATCCACTATACCCCAAAGCGGCAGCCGGGAAGCGGAGGCAAGCCGTTTCTTCCTCTCCCCCAGACAGCAGCAAGCCAAAACATCCCCAACAGGCGGCAGGGCGCATGGTTACGCTGCGTTTGGCTCGCTTTGGAGCCGGCCGTTCAGGTCATCGGTATGATTTTATACCGGAATGCGCATCTTAATGGATAACCGCCCATTTACAGCTCTTGGCGATTATGTCATTTTGGTAACAGCAGTTTTCACACGCTTGCATCCCGTATGCGCTCATGTTAGAATAGTGTTGACATTTACACTGCAAGCAGCGTGTTACTAGTACGACTAGGCATGAGCTAAGCGGCCGTTCACAGCGTGAACTGCGTGCTTTAGCTCATGCCTTTTTTGTTATGTACGAAGGGATTCCCGTTATTTGGTCCTATTCCGTGCTTTGGCTGCTTATGCGCGGCAGGGCATCATCAGTGCTTATTACGAGGAGGAATTCACATGTTTGGATTTGGCAAGAAAAAGAAAACGATATCGGTCGTTGCACCTATAACAGGCAAAGCCGTGTCTCTCGAACAAGTGGAGGATCCGGCATTCGCCCAAAAAATCATCGGAGACGGCGTGGCGATTGAGCCGGAGCAAGGAGTGCTGGTCGCTCCGTTCGACGGGCACGTCATCCATCTGATTGATTCCCATCATTCGCTTGTGCTGGGGCATGAATCGGGGCTGGAGCTGCTGTTCCATATCGGCGTGAATACGGTGTCTCTGAAGGGCGAACCGTTCACCCCGCATGTGAAGACGGGGGACAAAGTGAAGCAGGGCGATGTCTTGATCGAGTTCGATATGGATAAGATTCGCGCAGCGGGCCTTCCCGTCATCACGCCGGTCGTCGTCGCGAATGGCGATGCGGTCGAAGAATTGAAGACGAAGCTGGGTTCCGTCAAGGCGAATGAGACAGAAATTATGGAAATCGTCATGAAAAAATAGGTTTTTTGGAAAGAGGAGGATATCATGGAGAAGCAATTCACGATCAAAAATCCGCAAGGCGTGCATGCCCGTCCGGCGGGCGCCATTATGAAAAAAGCGGCCGAGTTCCCGGACGCGCAAGTGTCGCTGGAGTTCAACGGCCGTAAAGTAAGCGCGAAGAGCATCACGGGCGTGCTGACGCTCGGCATGAAGGCCGGCGACGTCATTACGGTGTCGGCCGAAGGCGACCGGGCCGAGCAGGCGATTGATGCCGTAGGCGCGGTCTTGGAATCGGTTCTCGATTAATTCGAGCGAGATACGGTTATAGATATGACGAGACGACAGAATGGACACGATACAGACGGGATTGAGAACAGAAGGAGTGGAGGAACCGTCATGCTGCTACAAGGGATTGCCGCCGCCTCCGGCTATGCTATCGGGCAAGCGTTCATCCTGCAGGAGCAGGAAGCTTCGGTGGAGCGGGTAGACATCGCTCCCGGCGAAGCGGATGCAGAAGTGGAGCGGCTTCAGAATGCGGTTGCACAGTCGAAGGAAGAACTGGAAAAAATAAAGACAAGCACGGCGGCCCGGCTCGGAGAACATGAGGCGGAAATTTTCGCCACGCATCAGCTCCTGCTGGAGGATGAGGAATTCATCGGGCAGGCGATCGGGCAGATTCGCGCCCTGAACGTGAACGCCGAATATGCGCTGCATGAGGTGACCGAGCAGTTGGTCGCGATCTTTGCCGGCATGGATGATGAATATTTGCGCGAGCGGGCAGCCGACTTCCGCGATGTCAGCAAGCGGGTGCAGCGCCATCTATCCGGGGCCAAGGCGGCTTCGCTGAACGATTTCGCCGAGGCGGTCGTCCTGTTCGCCAATGATCTGACGCCATCGGATACGGCCCAGCTCGATCGGTCCAAGGTGGCCGGATTCGTGACGGAGACAGGCGGACGCACGTCGCACTCCGCGATTATGGCCCGCTCGATGGAGATTCCGGCGGTGGTCGGACTGACGGACGCGATGAGCAGCGTCAAGACGGGCCAGATGGTCATTGTGGACGGCTCCAGCGGCATCGTGCTGATCGATCCCGATGCCGAGACGCTGGCTGCTTACCGGGAGAAGAAGGAGAAGTTCGAGCTGCGCCGGGAAGAAATGAAGCAGTACAAGGATCGGCCTTCGGTAACGGCGGACGGCCATCGGGTCGAGCTGGTGGCCAATATCGGGAACCCGCAGGATGCGCTGGGCGCGCGGAATCACGGGGCGGAAGGCGTCGGCCTGTTCCGCACGGAATTCCTGTACATGGGCCGCGACAACTTCCCATCGGAAGAGGAGCAGTATCATGCTTATACGGCGGTCTGCCAGACGATGGGACCGGAGAAGCCGGTCGTCATCCGGACGCTCGATATCGGAGGAGACAAGGAACTGTCTTATCTGGAGCTGCCGAAGGAGATGAATCCGTTCCTCGGCTACCGCGCGATTCGGCTCTGTCTGGACCGCAAAGATCTGTTCAAGACGCAGTTGAGAGCCATTCTCCGCGCCAGCGCGCACGGCAACATCAAGATGATGTACCCGATGATCGCGACGATTACCGAGCTGCGGGAAGCGAACGAACTGCTCGCCGAAGCGCGGCAGGAGCTGGATGCGGAAGGCGTGGCTTATAACCGTGAGATGGAAGTCGGAATCATGATCGAGGTGCCGGCGGCGGCGATTGCCGCCGACCAGTTGGCTGAAGAAGTCGACTTCTTCTCGATCGGCACCAATGACCTCGTTCAATATACGATGGCCGCCGATCGCATGAACCAGCAGGTGTCGCATCTGTCGCAGCCGTTCCATCCGTCCGTGCTGCGGCTGATTAAGATGGTCATCGACGCGGCGCACAGCCGCGGCAAGTGGGCCGGCATGTGCGGAGAGATGGCCGGCAATCTGAAGGCGATTCCGCTGCTGCTTGGCCTCGGTCTGGATGAGTTCAGCATGAGCGCCAGCTCGGTTCTTCCGGCGCGCGTGCTGCTGAGCCGGCTCGACCGGGAAGCGATGAAGCCGTTGGCCGAGGAAGCGCTGCGGCTGACGACGGCAGAAGAGATCCAATATCTTGTCGTCGAACGCATTCCGGCTATTCAGGAGTTGACGATATAATAAGACACTAAGGCAGCTTGTGCAGGCTTGAGGGAGGAAGAATAGGGCATTCTCCCTCAAGCTTGACGATTTTCGACAATGTTCGTCAAAATCTTGACTTTTTTTTATTTTTTATTGAAGATGGCTGCATGTTGTTCTACAATAAACTTACAGAGGTGACGATTTTTTCGTAACCGTTTCCATTTTCTGCTCGCTATCACCCGTCTGATGAGAAAGGAGCTTACCGTTGTCTAGCGAACGCCGCTTTGAGATTATGCGCGCCTTAAGCAACAATGTTGTGCTGGCGAAGGAAGTGCTGACGGACAAGGAAACCATTCTCATGGGAAAAGGAATCGGGTTCGGGGCGAAGCCCGGGCAAGCGATACTTTCCGGCGATACGCGAATTGAGAAGACGTTTTATTTGGATGATAAGCAGAATCTCTCGCAATATCAGATGCTGTTCGAGCAGATTGATCCAGAAGTGATTGACGTATCGGAACAGTTCATTTCCCTTGTGGCTTCCGAATTGACTCCCGATCTGAATGAGCATATTCATCTGGCGCTGCCGAGCCATATCGAGTATGCGCTCTACCGGCTGCGGCATCAGATCGAGATCGAAAATCCTTTTTTATGGGAAATCCGGACGCTGAACCCGAAGGAATACGAGCTTGCTTCCCGCGCGGCGGAGATTATTGGACAACAATTCGGCGTCGAGGTGCCGGAGGATGAGATCGGGTTCCTGACGATCCATATCCAATCGGCCGTCGCCCATGTTCCTGTGAACAATGTGGTCCAGCACAATCATCTGCTGCGGGAGCTGGTCGGCCTCATCGAGGCGCGGCGGGGCAGTCCGATTCCGAAGGATAGCATCGATTATTTGCGGCTGGTGACCCATCTGCGCTTCGCGATAGAGCGTATCCGCCAAGGCCAGCATTCCCGCAATCCGTTCCGTGACCGGATGCAGGAGATGGCTCCTTATGAATACGAGGTCGCCGGAGAATGCGCCAAGCTGATGAGCGCTCAGTTGAAAGCGCCGGTGTCGGAAGACGAGACAGCCTATATTGCGATGCACTTGTACCGTCTATTCCATCGGGATGCCGAATAACATAGACAGCATCATATCGGGCGTGTTACTAGTTAGACTAGGCATGAGCTTGCCCGGGCCCATCCGCTTGCGCGGATGTCGTTCTGCTGCAGGCTCATGCCTTTTTTCGCTATCCGGGAAATCACGGAGGCGAAGCGGGGCGATATACAGGCTAGTGAATATTTCTTCCGCCTTTAATCCATACTTGTATTGATTTTACCCATTATATCCTTGAATCATTGCAGTTCATTAGCGGGAACCTGATCGCAAGTTCATACTACTCCCAAGAAAGCAACTACACTCTGTTGAAAAAGGGAATATAAAGGATGAACAACTTCTTTGAGAAAGCGCAGCGATTTGGCAAATCATTTATGCTCCCTATTGCGGTCCTTCCTGCTGCAGGACTTTTGTTGGGTATCGGCGGGGCGCTGTCCAATCCGAATACGGTCAGCACCTATCCGTTCCTGGATGTGCCTTGGCTGCAGCACGTCTTTACGATTATGAGCAGCGCGGGCAGCATCGTGTTCGCCAACCTGGCGCTGCTGTTCGCGATCGGCGTAGCCGTCGGCCTGGCCCGGGCGGACAAAGGAACGGCCGGGCCAGGCCGGGCTCGCTTACTTGGTCATGAACGCGACGATTAGCGCCATGCTTGTCATTACAGGCAACCTGGCGGCGGATAATCTCGCTTCTGTGGGCCAAGGCATGATTCTGGGCATTCAGACGCTGGAAACCGGCGTGTTCGGCGGCGTCATTATCGGTCTGGTCACCTCGATTCTTCATAATCGTTATAATAAAATTCAATTGCCGCAGTTTTTGGGCTTTTTCGGCGGGTCGCGATGTACTTCGTCTGGCCGTTGATTCAGTCCGTTATTTTCCAAGCGGGCGGGCTGGTGGAAGCGACCGGCTATATCGGCACATTGCTCTACGGCTTCATCCTGCGTTTGCTTGGACCGCTGGGCTTGCATCACATCTTCTACATGCCTTTCTGGACGACGGGGCTCGGAGGATCGATGGAAGTCGGCGGGCAATTGGTTGAAGGAACGCAGAAAATTTTCTTCGCCCAGTTGGCGGATCCGAGCACGGAGAAATTTTTCATTGGCACGGCGCGGTTTATGTCCGGCCGCTTTATTACGATGATGTTTGGCTTGCTGGGCGCCGCATTGGCGATTTATCACACCGCCAAGCCGGAGAAAAAGAAAGTGGTCTTCGGTCTGATGCTGTCCGCCGCGCTGACATCATTCCTGACCGGAATTACGGAGCCGCTGGAATTTTCGTTCTTGTTCATCGCGCCGTTCCTGTATGTCATTCATGCGTTTTTTGACGGCTTGGCCTTCATGCTGGCGCATATTTTCGAGATTACGATCGGGCAGACCTTCTCCGGAGGCTTGATTGATTTTATTCTCTTCGGGATGCTGCAAGGTCAAGCCAAGACCAACTGGCTGATGGTTCCGGTCATCGGCGCCGTCTGGTTCTGCTTGTACTACTTCACGTTCCGGTTCTTGATTGTCAAATTCAACTTGAAAACGCCGGGCCGCGAGGAAGAAGCGGAGGGCGGAGCGGCCAAGGACGGGGAAGCGTCCACGGAAGAGGCGTCTGCCGGCGAGGCGAGAGCCAAGGCCGTGGTTCAGGCGCTTGGCGGACAGGACAATATTAAAGATTTGGACTGCTGCGCCACGCGACTTCGCGTCTCGGTGTTCCAGGTGGATGGCGTTCAGGAGGATAAGCTGAAGGAAACCGGAGCCAAAGCCGTCATTGTGAAAGGCAACGGCGTTCAGGTCATTTACGGGCCGCAGGTCACGATTATCAAAAACGAAATCGAGGAATATATGGGAGAATCGTAAGAACTCCCGACACCGCAGAAGAGCCCGGTGATCCTCATCCGGAGTCCCGGAATCCGATGCGGCCCATAGCGCGCTGCGGTTGAATCGTCTAATCCGCCGGGATACCGAATAAGATAGAACATCATATCGTCTCAAGCGTGTTACTAGTTCGACTAGGCATGAGCTTGCCCGGGACCATCCGCTCGCGCGGGTGTGTCTTGCTGCAGGCTCATGCCTTTTTTCGATGCCGGGCCGCCGGCGTGGCGAATTACGGTGATGACGGGTTGGAGAATATTTCTTCAACCTTTAATCCATACTTTAACTAACTCTCTAAAGGAGGATACCTTCTATGCTAGGCTTTTGCAGAAAATTGGCCGTGCCCTCATGCTGCCGGTCGCAACACTGCCTGCAGCATCCATCTTGCTGCGCTTCGGCGCCATCGATTATATCAATGAGTTTCATTTTGGCGCTACGGTCGGCGGCTTCATGAACCAGTACGTCGCGCCATATTTGCTGGCGGGCGGCGATACGATCTTCAAGCAACTGCCGCTCATTTTTGCCGTGGGCGTAGCGATCGGCCTGGCCGGCGATGCGGTCGCAGCATTGGCTGCCGTCATTGCGCATGTCATCCTGCAGCAGGTTTTGGCCACGACGCCAAATGTATTCGCATTTATTCCGGATGAATTGGTGCTCGATATGGGCGTGCTTGGCGGGATAATGACAGGGTGTCTCGCGGCGTTCATGTACAAACGGTATCATGATATCAAGCTCCCGGATTGGCTTGGCTTCTTCGGGGGCAAACGTTTCGTTCCGATCGTTACTTCATTGTCGATTCTCGTGATCGGGATTCCGGTCGCCATTATCTGGGGTCCGATTCAACAAGCGATCGACGCGTTCGGGAACTGGGTCGTCAGTCTGGAAGCGATTGGTTCCGGCATCTTTATGGTCGTCAACCGGCTGCTCATTCCGACGGGCTTGCACCATATTATCAATAACGTCGCCTGGTTCCAAATCGGATCGTTCGAGTATGCGGGAGAGGTGTACCGCGGCGATATTGCGCGCTTCTTCCACCACGATCCGACGGCGGGCTTGTTCATGACCGGGTTCTTCCCGATTATGATGTTCGCCTTGCCGGGCGCCGCGCTGGCGATTATTCATACGGCAAAGCCGGAACGGCGCAAGCTCGTGTCTTCCGCCTTCGTCAGCGTCGCCATCGCTTCGTTCCTGACGGGTATTACCGAGCCGATTGAATTCGCCTTCATGTTCGTGGCGCCGGTGCTGTATGTGGTGCATGCGCTGCTGGCCGGCTTGTCCGGCGTCATTACGGCGGCCCTCGGCATCAAGCACGGATTCGGCTTCTCGGCCGGCTTCATCGACTACGCGCTGAATTTCGGCCTTGCGACGAAGCCGCTGCTGCTCATTCCGATCGGACTCGTCTACTTCGCCGTCTACTACTTCCTGTTCCGCTTCATGATCGTGAAGCTGAACCTGAAGACGCCGGGACGGGAGGATGACGCCGAGGCTTCCGAGGAAGAAGAGAATGGTGCAGCCACTTCGAGCTTGCACGATAAAGCCGTCAAAGTGATGGAGCTGATCGGCGGCAAGGATAACATCACCTCCCTCGATGCCTGCATCACCCGCTTGCGGCTGACGCTGAAGGATGAGTCGCTCGTCGACGAGAAGGGGCTGAAGGGGCAAGGCGCCGCCGGCGTCATGCGCCTGGGCAAAGGCAATGTGCAGGTCGTCTTCGGCACGCAGTCCGAGCTGCTGAAGGAAGAAATGAAGAAGCTGTAAAGCTGCGAATAGAGTCAGGTCTCCCGCCCGCGGGGGGCCTGATTTTTTTATAGCCAAGCAAGGGAGAAATCTGGTAACATAGATCCGCTTGACGGAAAAGGCGATAGGTTGGATGTCAAGCCTTCATGGGCGGCCGCAGCCTGCCGATGATGAACTCGGCCTCATGAACGGACTGTCGGCTGTCATGAGCAAAAGGTGGTCCATCACGTGAAAAACTGGAAAAATATATTGCTGCTGGCGATCCCGTCGCTGCTCTCCTTCGCGACGCAGACGGTCGTCGGCACGATCAATCTGATCATGGTTGGCCATCTCGGCGCGATTGTCATTGCGATCGTCGGGGTGGTCAATATTATCATTTACAATGCGTTCGCCCTGTTCTCCGGGATCGGGCATACGGTCAACTATCTCGTCGCGCAGAACTATGGCGCCAATGATATGGGTAACGGCATCCGGCGCACCTATATCGCGCTCTATATCAGCGCGTTGGTCGGGCTGCTGCTGCTCGTGATCGGCATCTTTTTCTCCGACCAGATTCTGTGGCTCACGACCGGCTCGAAGGAGATTGCGGATCAGGGCACTTATTATTTGCAATTGCGGATTATTGCGCAGGCCTTCGGTATCGTCTCGTTCGCGCTGCACGGCTTCCTGCGGGGCGTCGGGGACACCCGCACGTCGATGATTCTGTCCATCGTCAGCAATGTGACGATTGTAACGCTCGTCTACGCGCTGACGTTCGGGCATTTCGGCCTGCCGGAATTGGGGCTGAACGGAGCGGGATATGCGATTATGGCCGGGGAAGCGGTTGGCTTCGTGCTGGCGCTGTTCGTCTTCTTCGTCGGGAAGCATAAGCAGTTCCATACGCGGATCGGGGTACGCCCCCGCGCGTCCGAGGTGAAGGAGCTGGGCGGGGAGAGCTTCAAGCTGGGCCTGCAGGAATTCTCGATGAGCCTCTCCATGTTCATCTTCACGATGTTCGTCGCCCGGCTGGGCACGACCGCCCTGGCGGCCAACGAGATTGCCTTGAATGTGATGGCCTTCGGCTTTATGCCGGCCTTCGCCTTCGGCGCGACGGCGACGATCATGGTCGGACAGGAGGTCGGGCGCGGCGAGCCGCTCAAGGGCCGGCGGGCCGGAACGGACGTCGCGATTATGGGCTCGATCTTCATTCTGCTGCTGGGCGCGGCGGAATTTGTCTTCGCGGAGCCGATCGCCCGGCTGTACAACAGCACCGAACCGGAAGTGTTCCATCTGGCCGGAATTCTGATTATGACGTCGGCGTTCCTGCAGTTGTTCGATGCGCTGTACAATTTCTACGCCGGCGCCCTGCGCGGAATCGGGGATACGACCTTCCTGATGCGCGCGTCGCTCGTGACAAGCTGGTTTATTTTCGTGCCGCTGGCTTATTTGTTCATTTATGTGTTCGAATGGGGCAGCATTGGCGCATGGCTGTCGCTGTACTTGTATTTGATGGTGCTGGGCATCTCGCTCATGGTGCGGTTCTACCGCACCGATTGGAGCGGAATCACGATCCGGAAGTCCGCACCGGCCGAGCATGCCGCGGGAATGTAAGGAATGGCTGCCGCCGTCTCCTGGAAGGGGAAGGCGGCAGTTGTCTGTTGCGGGTGAATGATCATGGGAAATTATCCCTCATTTATCCAATAATATCCCTGCCAAACGCGGAAGAAAGAAATATAATGGGATTGCCGAGATTTGCCATGATCACCGTGCTTCCCGGCAGGCTCCGTGAGGGGGGGAGAGCACCGATATAACCGCCGCTGTATGCCGTATCTCCTGGCAGTTCAAGCTTCGCCGCGCTTCTAGCTGTACCGCACATCTTCCGCCGCATCCATTCTCCTTCATCTTCAACCCGCATTCGTGATTGTTCAGGCTATTCTGCATGCTGGAATCACAACGTCTATGGGGGGGGGGAAATAAAAACGCTTAAATGGGGCCGCGCCCGAAAAATACTGCGCTCATGCTAGGCATTATCATGGCCTTGTCTTCGGCTGCCGCGGCGTTGGCTGCGCCGGCTCGCGTTCAAGACATCGAGGGCCATTGGGCGGAAAAGGCGATGACGGAGTGGAAGGAGAAGGGACTGCTTCGCGGCTATGCCGACGGTTCCTTGCAGCCGAACCGGGCCGTGTCGCGCGCGGAGTTCGCCGCGCTGATCAACCGGGCCTTCCCGTTCACGGCCCATGGACGACATTTCGTTTACGGACGTTGCCGCTTCCTCTTGGGAATACGATGAAGTGAGGAGGGCGGTCAAGGCCGGGTTCGCGGCCGGCTTCTCGGACGCCACGTTCCGCCCATCTCTTCCGGTCAGCAGGCAAGAGGCGGGGGTCATGCTGAACCGGCTGCTGCCGGCGGATTCACCGAAGGGAGATCTTAGCTCCTTCACCGATCATAAGGAGATCGCGTCATGGGCCAGGGACGCCGTCAGCGTGATGGCCGCCGCCGGATGGCTCAAGGGCTATAGCGACGATACGATTCGCCCTGCGGCGAAGATGACGCGGGCCGAGGCGGTCAGGTTCCTGGACCGCGCATTGCAGAGCAAGCTCAGAGGAGGCGAGGACCAGCCGGAAGACAAGCAGAACTTCACGCTGCTGCTGGAAGAGTTCCGGAAGCAGCTCGACGCAAAGGGGGCGGCCGACGGCAAATATTATGAGCTGGCCGTCGCGGTCGGATCGACGCGGACGTATTTGAACGGCGTCGAGATCGAGAAGATTCATCCGTATTTGGACAGTATCATGCTGATGACGTAAGACTACTCCGGCGGCTGGATGAACACGGCGGCGCATCATACGAATCTGTACGGCCCTGGGCTGAGCGGGGATGCGACCGTGAAGCTGTATCTGTCCAACGGCGTGCCGGCCGCCAAGCTCGTGCTCGGAGCGGCGTTCTATGCCCATATGTGGACCGATGTGCAATCGGCGGAGAACAACGGCCTCGGGCAGCGGGCTGCCCCGAGCTGGCTGACGCCGAGCTATAGGGAAGTGCTCACGGAATATACCGTCACGAGCAGCACCTACGGGAAGCTCGCTTACACCAGGTACTGGGATGAAGCCGCTCAAGCGCCGTATCTGTTCGACGGCAGCACGTGGCTGACGTATGACGATCCGGATTCCGCAGCGGCCAAAGGGAACTATGTGCTGGAGCATGACCTGGGCGGCGTCATGCTGTGGGAATACAGTCACGACCCATCCGGGGTATTGGTCGATGCGCTCTACCAATCGCTCAGAGGCGCTTACCAATCCGACACGACCATGTCGTGACGATGACGATCGAATTTACCGAGGAGTAGGCCGATACGCCTTCGATAGCGGAAGGGGCTGTCCCATCCGTAGCGTTAAACTACAGTGGTGACAGCCCCATCCTGCTTTCAGACAGCGCGGCTTCCCGAAAAAGCTGCAAAACTACAGTTTTCTGCTTGCGACATTTCCTCCGTTATCGTAATCCTGCAAAACGGCATCAATTGAAGCCATACCTAGGGATGGAAAGCAAATATCGGCGAGAATGATGCGCTTTTTACAGGAATTGCATCGAAAATTGGCGGAGATAGTGTAAAATCCTGTATAAATGCAGGATTCGCCGCGTCAACCTCCCGCCGCCGCTGGTTTCGCTGCTGGCTTGCGCCGGGCCGGCTGCCACTCCATCAAGCTATAAGCTCCATCTGCCTCCCTGCTGCTGCACGACCTGCCCCGCAATGTCGTTGCCGAGCAGACAGGCCTCCCCGAGCGGCCATCCGCTGGCGAGGCCGGCGATGAAGGCGCCCGTATGCGAATCGCCGGCTCCGATCGTATCGACGACGGTTACTTGGCGGGCAGGCAATATTTCGCTTCCTTCCGATGTGCAGAGCAGCGTGCCGTCCTGGCCCAGGGTCACTACGACGGGCTGGCCGGTTTGCCGGTACGCTTCCTGAACGGCGTCATGCAGCTCCTGTTTGCCCGTTAATCCGCTTAGCTCCGCGCGGTTCAAATGCAGGATCGTATTCATCCCGAGCACGCGCCGCAGCGTCTCCCGATCCAAATACGCCACTCTTGGGCTCGGATCGAATATGATCCGGCAGGATGCTTGTCTCGCGCCCAACGCGTCCAGAATGACCGAGCCGGAAGGCCCCTCCAGTTCGTAGCCGCTCAAGTAGATATAATCATATGGCTCCAGGCTGTGCTGTTCGAACCAAGCGGGCTTCCATTTCGTCTCGATTCCAGGGATCGTAATGAACGTTCGTTCTCCGTCCTGCTCGACAATCGACAGATTCCAGCCGTTATCGCCGCTATCCTCTTCGATGAGCAGCGGGTAGCTGTCGGCCAGCAGCTGCTTCCTGATCATGTCCGCATAGGCGCCTGCCCCTACGGGGACGAACAGATCGTGACCGACCTGCAATTGCTTCAAAATATGGGCTACATTGTAGGCGCACCCGCCGACAAGGGTTTCCCGATGCTCGGCCGAGACATCGTCTCCGGTTCGGGGCAGCGAATCCAGTTGGATAATCACATCGATAACGGCGGCGCCGAGCACGAGCACTTTCGCGTCGCTGGGCGTATTCTTCAGTCGAGCTATCCGATCAGACACTTCGATTCCCTCCTATTTCCGGGCGGTAACGGTCAACAGTATAGAATAGACAATCGCGCCTGCGGCGAAGGCCAGGAGTACGCCCAGGCTGTTGTCCTGGAACATGCCTTTGGCAAAAGGCCCATCGAAAAACGGCGAATTCGTGAACAGGAACCCGACGAGGACCCCGGTCAACCAACTGGATACCCCGCGATAATTGACCTTGTTGTAGCCCGGATCCGTGAGCAGACGCGGGTCGTACCCTGCTGTCTTTCGGATTTTGACATAGTCGATGAGGAAGATCGCCGCCCACGCCGCCATGCCGATGCCGAGCAAGCCCAGGAAGGTCTGGAAGTTGCCCATGAAATCCTCGGATACGAACAGGGTGTATATCGGAATCAAAATCAGAAACAGCGAGTGAATGATGATCGATGTGGAATCTTTCACTTGAATATTCAACGTTTCCAGGTTGACCCGCGCCGTTTTCAAACCGATAATGCATTGCGGAATCAAGCCGCCCAGAGCGGTTACAAAGTAAAGCACCGTCATCCAGCGCGGCAGCGCCTGGCTGATGACCTCGATCGGGTTGGCCGAGACCGCCAAGTCCGGCACCGAAGTGCTCATCAGCACGCCGACGCTCATGATGACGAACAACGGAATGAACGCCCCGAACGTGACGCGGGTGACGTTGGAGCGGGATGATTGATCCGGCTTCTGATAGCAGCTATAGTCGGCCGAAGCGATCGACCAGCTAATCCCGGTGCCGGCCATAATGATCGATACCGCGGGCAGGAAGCCCGTTAACCAGTTGCCGTTGCTCATACTCATCAATTCCGTCCAATTTGTTTTCGGAATCAGGATCAGCAGGACGAGAAGCGTCAATCCGCCAAAGACATAGGTGAAAAAGGTTTGGATTTTGACGAGCGCTTCTTGGCCGAACATGCTGGAGCCGATGATGAGCGCGGCGAAGACCAGCAAACAGATCAGCGTTAACAATGAATTGGATCCGATGCCGAACACGCTGAACAGCGCCAATAGCGTCAATGTTCCGGTCACGACGCCGACCGCGAGCCAGCCGACCAGGTTAATCCAACCCATAAATGTCGGAATATAATTGCCTCTGAAGCCGAAGGCGGCTCTGGACAGCACGAAGGTCGTCGTGCCCGCATCTCTTCCGGCCAAGCTCAGATAGCCTACCAAGGCGAAAGAGAGCGCCCCGACGGCCGCCGCCAGCAGGGATTGCAGGAAGCTTAATTGAAATCCGACAATCATGGCGCCATAGACGACACCCAAAATTCCAATGTTGCCGGCAAACCAAATGAAAAACAATTCCTTGGGGGTTCCTTTTCTGTCCTCAGCGGGAACAAATGCCGAAGATTCCGGGGTGTTCATTACAATTCCTCCCATTGTATGCAATTATTAGACAAGCATTAGATGTGCGTACTTCCTTCAGTTCATGTCTCTATGGGAAAGAAGCTGATTCGCGTAATGATGGAAATCGGCGGAATTGCTCTCGTCGATTCGTTGAATCCACAGCGGATCGATCGCATCGATCCCGGCCTTGGCTCCGCAAATGGCGGTCGCCATCGCCCCGATTGTATCGTATCTCCGCCCAGATTCGCGCATAACAGACTGCAGCGATGAGGGTCCCTGGCGTAGTAAGCAATCGCCATCGCCGCAGGCACCGACTCGCTCGTCAAGACGCCGCTTCCGATCACGTCGTATATTTTTTGGGAGAACCGCTCTTCGTCGTGCCCGTATTGCTTCGCGTATTGAAGCGCCAGCTTCAGACGCTCGGCCAACGATGCGCTATAGGTGGCGGCTCCGAGGTGACGCGCGATATCGTAAGCTTCGAGCGCATCCTGCATCATCGTATCCCAATCCTGATCCTCCAGCGCTGAGCTGACGGCCGCGGCAACCATCGCCGCGCCGCTCACGGCGACATCGGTCGTATGCGTCACTTTGCTGATATCATAGACATATTGGGCCAATTCCGCTTTCCGCTCCCGGCTGAACAGGCATCCGATCGGAGCGATGCGCATGGCCGCGCCGTTCGTCTCCGCCCTGGATGTGAAGGGCCCGGGGTCCCGGCCCTCCTTGATCGCTCCCAAGGCGGCCTTGGAGCTCGGCCCGAGAATATTGTTGTCGAAGGCGCCGATTCGATCGGCCCATTCCAACAGATGCCGGGCAATTCTGGAGGTATCGGGAACAAACTGATTTTCAATGAGCGCATCCAAAATCAATAACGCCTGCGCCGTATCATCCGTATACTGTCCTTTCGTAAAATTGCAGGCTACTTCGTTTTCTGGCGGCCCGTCGAGAAAATCGGTAATTTTGCCGAAGTAGTCCTTGACCTTGCTTCTCGCCCACAGCTCCGAGGGCATGCCCATCGCATCGCCGATGGCCATCCCGTATAGAGCGCCGGCAATCTTTTGCCTCATCATCACCATCTCCACCTCACTGTATTCACACCTTCACCTTATCCGGTTATACGTACAACCCGATACAAGCCGGAATGAAAAAAAGTGCTCTGCTTGTCCTTCGCATCGAGAAGGGAGCAGACGAAATGTCTGTCCGTCCGCGTTCAAATGCTGGTGACAATTTTGAAGTTCATATGGGGCCCATAAATGACCTGCACCTGTTCGATCTCGGCCTCGTCTTCGCTGATAACGGTTCCATTTGCTTGCAGCAGCGGGATGTCCTCTTCGTAAGCCAGCAGTTCTTGCGTGCTCCTGTCTCCCCTAATCGGTTCAATCTGGAGGAGCGCATGCTTGGGAACCGTCTTGTATTGCTGCTTCATTATGGTATAGAGCGATTGCTGCGCGAAATCATACTGATCAATGCCCGGAAAAACGGACAGCGGAACCAATGATGTATCTATCGTTAGCCACAGGGTGGACAGCTTGTTCTTGATTCCTCTTACGCGAACCAGCTTCATCCATTCCCGTCCATCCTGCGTTATGATGCGCTGCTCCAATACTTTCGAGACGGGAGTTTCATTCTTCTTCGTCACATAATCGGTAAAGCCGCTGAAGTTCCAAATATTATGCTTCACTTCCCGGAGGCATACAAAGTTGCCTTTTCCCTGCACCTGCCTTAACAGGCCCTCATTGACCAGATCCGATATCGCTTTGCGGATGGTCGTCCTTGTGACGCCGTAGAGCTTCAACATTTGCGCCTCGGAAGGAATCATGTCCCCTTCCTTATACTTCCCGCGAATAATATCTTGTCTAATGATCCGCTGTAACTGCACATATAGGGGAGTATAGTCATTGCGGTTAAGCATGCAAGCCTCCTTCCTCCTGTCCGGTTGTACGTACAAGCAGTGTATCATAGCGGAGCTGGTTCGACAGTTACATTTGTCTCCACGCTGGCGCCATATTATCGAAACATAATATAACAATCCTTATTTCATATTGGGAGGAAATTCATGTTACCGTGAAATTATGTTCACGGGGGAGGCGTAAATCATGAAAAAAATCGAATAAGAAAGATGCGGGCAAGGTGCAACTATTGGAGCAGATAATTTAACTTTGTAAGGATGAGGAGATGATTTGATGAATACAAAATTAAACTTCTTACTGCAATCATGATCGTAAGTGTTTCCGTTCTACTGCCGACAGGGAATATTTCCGCAGCCGGCAATGACCAAATCCAATTGTCCAACTACCAGTCGAAGCAGGTTGTGAATATCGAGCAATCGGCAAGAAAAGTAATTCCCAACTATGTCCGCTGGGTTCATAACGGGCTGCATCCGAGCGTCAGAGTGGACGTGCTGGACGTGAAATTAATCAATGTGGAAGAACAAGGCGTTGTCCCGGGCTATGATGTTCAGATGGAACTGGTGCAAAGAGGGCCAGAGAAATTGATCCAAACATTACAGCATGATGCCTTTAATCCGAGTTCTGACAAAGAACTGACGGTATCGCATACTTTTACGCATACCGTGTCCAACGCTTCCACGCTGACGAAATCGATTACCCATAGCCATAAAGCGGGCGCTAAAGCTACTTTCAAAGTAAGCACAAAATTACTCGGGAATGGAACAGAATTTGGCGGTGAACTGTCGTATGAATATACGAATTCCAATCAAAGCGGGACGTCTGATGCCAAAACGGTAACTTTCTCCACCAACTCCTCCGCATCGGCCAAATTGCGGCCAATGTCCCAGGGGACGTTGATTTCCAATGTGTATGCATCCCCTGCTACTTATAAAATAAAGAGCCTAAGCTATTTTACGGGAGATGTTCAATTCTCTTACATTTTATCCGACGATGCTCCGGGGGCCGTCCGGACATTAACGGTTCCGCTGCATGATTTATTTTTCCGGGGCGATGAAAGCAACGAGGTTGCGTTTAAAGATCATTTGTGGGCCCGTTCGGTATGGGATGATGTCACGGGCAGACAGACAAAAGCATTGTTTTTTGAAGGTATTTCTTTCTTGACATTGGACGAACAATACCGAACGGAGACCTACTTGAAAGATATTTAAGAGGTTTTGATGTTAAGCGGAATAAGATAGCTCGATTACGCAATGGCCGCCCGGCGAAGAGTCCGGGCGGCCATTGGCGTTCCGGCGGATGCTGTCTTCCGCGGGAAGCTGCCGGAATCAGGAATGAAATCCAAGCTTACGCATCCACTATGGAGGCCGTTTGCGGTATGATTATAAAGAATGTTTAAAAATAAGAAGGCGTTCGTGCCAGAACGATATACTTACGATAAAGCAAGAAGGCAAGGAGAGATGGATATGCCAGCGCACCTGCTGCTTGTTGAAGATGATAAAGAGATTGCGCGCATTGTTCAGGATCATTTGCGCAGACAAGGCTATAAAGTAACGTGGTCCTCCACCGGGGCGGAAGGATGGGAGGACTACCATACCGGCTCGTTCGATCTGATCCTGGTCGATCTGATGCTTCCGGAGATGGACGGCTATACACTGTGCCGCAATATCCGCCTCAGCAGCAATGTGCCGCTGCTCATCATTAGCGCCCGCCAGGAGGATGAGAGCAAGGTGCGGGGCTTGGAGCTGGGCGCAGACGATTATATTACGAAGCCGTTCAGCTTGTCCGAGCTGTCGGCCCGCATCAGCTCGCATCTGCGGCGCTTCCGCCGCTACTCGAGCGAAGGGGGAGCTGCCCCGTCTCAAAAAGTATGAGGGGGGGCTCGTCATCGACGAGGATCGCCAGCTCGTCACGCTGGAGGAGGAGCCGATTTCGCTGACGGCGAAGGAATGGGCTTTGCTGCAGCTGCTGGCTCAGCATCCGCAGCGCGCTTTTTCCAAGAAGGAATTGTACGAGCAGGTATGGCATCAGGTCAATATCGAGGGGAACAACACGGTATCGGTTCACGTCAAGAGCCTCCGCACCAAGCTGGGCGAGGATATTCGCGAACCGCGGTATATTCAGACGGTATGGGGAACAGGGTACCGCTTTATCGGTGAATTCATGCCATGAAGATCAAGCATTGGCTTATGCTATGCTTCCTCGTCGTCATGCTGCTCCCGGTCTTGGCCGGATATGTGTTCTATCAGCTTATCCATACTTATGACGAACGCCAGGAACTGAAGGAATATATCGAGGTGACCGGCCGCCTGGCCGAGATCGAGCCGCTGCTGCAGGATGTGTCGCTGTACCGGGTGCAGCCGGACGAACGGTTCGCCGCGCTGCAGCGGAAGGCGAGCGACTCGCTCAAGATTACGCTCTACCGGGCAGACGGCGTCACGGTATTTTCATCGATGGCGGACAGTCTGACGCCGAAGCTGTACCGGGTCCGGCCGGAGGTGCTGTACGAGCATTTGTATGACATGCGCAAATCCCATCGGGCCTACACGCTCAAGAAACCGGTATTCGACCAGGAGAAGCTGGCCGGCTTCTACGAGATTACGCTCGTCCGCGATCAATGGCTGGAGGCCTTCCAGAACCGGACGCTGATCGTGGCCGGCGGCTGGGTTCTCTTCTTCCTCCTGCTGTATGCGGCCGCGATCTTCGCTATCCACCGCAAGCTGATTCGTCCGATGCAGGGGCTTATGAGACAGATGGCCGCCTTCGCGAATGGCGAGGCCGTGCCGAATCCGGTCCATCGGGCGAGGGATGAGGTGGGAGAGCTTATCGGCCGCTTCCAAGAGATGCGCGCCCAGATCGAGTGCGCCCGCGAGCATATTGCGGAACAGCAGCGGGAGCGGGAGTATATGGTGGCCGCGCTGTCCCATGATCTGAAGACGCCGCTGACCTCGCTTCATGCCTATGCCGAGGCCTTGCAGCAGGAAGGGGATCTGTCGGAGGAGGAGAAAAGCGACTATTATGCCGTTCTCTTCGACAAGATTGCGCATATGCGGCGCATGCTGGACAATCTGACGATGTATACGGCGCTGAAATCGTCGGAGAAGCTGGAGGAGCGGGTCGAGGTCGACGGGGATGAGCTGTTCGAGATGCTTTTCTCGGGCTATGACGGATTGTGCGCCCAGCGCGGCATCCGGCTCGTGACCGACTGCGCGGTCTCGGGCTCTTACTATATGAACGCCCAGCAAATGATCCGGCTGGCCGATAATCTGATGGGCAATGCCATCCGCTATACGGACAGCGGACGCTCGATCTGGCTTGGAGCCTATTCGCCGTCTCAGCCGCTGCCGGACTGGATTTTTCCGACGATGTTGGACGAGGTGCAGGCTTGGCGGGGGGAACGCCTGATTCTGCTCGTGCAGAATCAAGGGGCGGCCATTCCGGCCGAACAGATGGAACGGCTGTTCACGCCCTTCTATCAGCCGGATTCGTCGCGGACGAAGGCGCATGCCGGCAGCTCGGGGCTGGGCCTGAGCATCGCGAAGATGATCGTGGAGAAGCATGACGGGGACATTCGGATATGGTCAGAGGCATCATTCGGCACGCTTGTAGCTTGCCGGTTCCGATAATGAGGAGGTTCCGTGATGAGGATAATTCGCACCGGATTATGCATATGGCTCGCCTGCAGCTTCCTGATGAGCGGGTGTCAGAGCAATCTGGGGTTCAACCTGTCGGGAGAGCAGATTGTGGACAAGGTGCTGGAGAACGGGAAGGAATCATTCTCCTATTATGGGGAGAGCCTGAGCATCACCTATGAGAACGGGAAGCAAAAAGACAGCTATCTGATGAAGGAATGGCTGGATGGCGAGACCGATCGGATGCGTCTCGAGGTGACGTCGGCGAAGGACAGCACCGTTACGGTGAACGACGGGCATCAGTTCGTCGTATGGGATCAGACGGGAGGCGAAGCCTTCCGCATGTCGGTGCGGGGGGACAGCCCGCCGCTGACGCAGCGTGAGCAGATGAAGCAGATGCTGGAGAAGCTGCAGGCCACCCATGATTTCGAGACGGTGGGCGAAGAGAAGGTCGGCGAGTGGAATACGATTCATTTCAAGGCGGTTGCGAAAAAGAAGGGCGATCTGTTCCAGCGGCTGGAGCTGTGGATTGACCCGAAGACATGGATGATGCTGAAAAGCGTCTTCGAAAGCGGGCCGCTCCGCACCGAGTCCGTCTATACGAAGCTGGACATGTCCCCGCGCTTCACCGAAGAGACGTTCACTCTGGATATTCCGGACGATATTCCCGTGCGTTATCTGGACGATTCGATGATGACAAAGACGATGACGCTTGAGCAGGCGGAGGCGGCGCTAGGCGGCACCTTCCTGCAGTGTCGGGAGGACGGTGTGAAGCTGATGGAAGTCTACATGTACGACCTGCAAGAAAACCTCGATCGGACCGAGATCTCGCTCAATTATTGGAAGGACGATCAGCCGTATCTGACGCTCAGCGTCTCTACGGCACCACCGGAAGGATCGGGCATGGGAACGGAATACGGGATGGAGAAGGTCCAGGTTCGCGGACAGGCAGGGCTATACGACGACTCCCTTCATTCGCTCTGGTGGGATGAGGATGGCCTGCGGTACACCATCATTCCGGAGTCGGAATCCATGACGAAGGAACAGGTGCTGTCGATTGCCGGGCAGCTCCGATGATGAGAGTACAGGCGACAAGGAGGAGGATTATGAACGAAGCATCGACCAGACGGCTGCATCCGGACTTCATGAAGGTGGCCCGCATTCGCTCATGCGTGACCCATCTTGTTCTCTTCGCGGTGGTCGTGGCATACGCCATCGCGGCCCATATCCAGGGATGGGTGAAGTATCCGGGCTGGATTGCTTTCGTTCTGTTTTTGGCGACGGGCGTATGGTATATTTTCCTCTCGCCCGTTCTGACTTACCGTTATTTTAGCTATGAGGTGCGTGAAGAGGAAGTGGAGATTCATTCGGGAATTTTTTTCCGGAAATATGTGCTCGTGCCGATGACCCGCGTGCAGCATGTCGAGAAGGCAAGCGGCCCTGTGCTGCGGAAGTTCGGTCTGGCCCAAATCTCCATCGTGACCGCGGCCACGACCCATGAGATTCAGGGCTTGAAATCGGCGGACGCCGAAGCGCTGAAGCAGAGAATCGCCGTCCTCGCCAGGGTGGAAGACGATGAATAAGGATCAGGAGCATCGCCTTCATCCGCTGTTCATCGTGTTCTCGTTGGTTAAAACGCTGAGGAATCTATGGCCGCTGCTGCTGATCGCCGCTTCCGATATCAGGTGGAAGCCGACAAGCTTCTGATCCGCCAGGGGCTGTTCTTCCGGGATGAGAAGACGATCTATTACAGCCGGATTCATTCGGTGCAGGTGGAGCAGCCCCTGCTGCAGCGCCTCTTCGGCATGGCGCAGCTCAAGATCGAGACGCCGGGCGGAAGCGGCGAGTCGGACGGCGTCCTCCCCACGCTGTCGCAGGAGAGGGCGGAGGAGCTGCGCAGCCTCCTCATGCAGCGCAGCCAGGGGCGCGATTGGCCGGAGGATGCCGCGGCGGAAGGCAGCGATGCCGGGTGCCGGCCGGAAGCGGAGGGCGCCCGGGCGCTTCCCCTCGTCCGCATGCCGGCAGGTCAACTGTTCGTCGGCGCGCTCAGCACGGTGAATCCCGGGCTGGTGCTGGCGTTCTTCGCCGGGCTGCTCTCGTTCGCCGATGACATGGTGAAGCTGATCGTACCGAAGCGAATCTCGGACCAACTGCTGCATGCCATCGAATCGAGCGTGTCCGGACCGGTCTCGCTCGCGATCCTGGGCGCCGGGGCGCTGCTTGGCGCCTGGCTGCTGTCCTCCCTGCTCTATATCGTGAAATATTACGGGTTCACGGCGGAGGAGCGGGTCGGGAGCATCGTCGTCACCTACGGGCTGTTCGAGAAAAAAATGAATGCGATCAAGCCGGATCGCGCCCAGGCGATCGTCGTGAAGGAGGGGCTGCTCCGGCAGGCGCTGGGCTATGCCGAGATCGAGGTCCGCGTCGTCTCGTCGGACATGAAGGAAGCGCTGATGCTGCATCCGTACGTCCCGGTCCGCGACGGAAGCTGCTGTCACGCTGCCTGCCGGGCTTCGAGCTCGGCTCGGTGCAGCACGGCGCGCCGCGGCGGGCCTGGTGGTATTATATCCGCTGCCGCCTGCTGTTCCTCGCGCTTGCCTTCATTGGCGTATACGGGTTCCTGGGAGCCTGCGCCTATTGGGTGCTGGCGCTGCTGCCTCCGCTCCTGTTCACCGGCTGGCTGGGCTTCCGCGACGCCGGCGTCGGACTGCGGGATCGGCAGTTAATTGTGCGGAACCGGATCATTGCGCGCAAGACCTGTTACGTGCTGCGCCCGCAAATTGTCGCCCTGGAGATGGGGCGGACGTATTTTCAGGAGGGCAAGCGTCTGATGTCGCTCAAGGCTCATCTGCTGAACGGGAATGATTTCTCGGTGGCCTGCCTGGATGAACAGGATGTGCAAGAGATCTGGTCGTGGTATCGGCGCAGAAAGAAAATAAGATAGGAGAGCGTTGCGCATGGATAGCAAGCTTGGGAGCAAGATCGGTGAGGGCGGTTGCTCTGAGGTGTTCGCCTGGGAGGACGATAGCAAACTCGTCAAGGTAGCCAAAGCGAATACGGACATCGAGGCGATGAGACGGGAATTCCACAATAACCGGATGGCATGGGAGTATGGGCTTCCCGTGGCCCGGCCTTATGAACTGGTGGATGATTGATGGCCGCCCCGGCATCGTGTGTGAGCGAATCTATGGGGAATCGATTATGGAGCGCTTTGATCAAGCAGGTGCTGGAGCAAGCTCAAAACTGCGGTAACAATGAAATACTCCATTCAAAGTGTTGATTATTTAACTCTGGCCGAGAAAGAGGCGGTTATCGCGCTCTTGGATCGCTGCCTCTCAAGCGGCAATTATGTCATGGCGATCCGAATCCGAATAACATCTTGATTCGGAATGATGGCAAGGCGGTCGTTATCGATTGGATGAACGCGTCGATCGGCAATCCGGAGGCCGACCTGGCCGAATATATGATTAGGATCAGGCATGGGGTTCTGCCATCTGAGCTTCCCAGCACGGTCCTGGAATTTTTCGAACCGCTAAGAGAATCGATTATCCATGTCTTTATGGAGGAGTATACGAAGTTATCCGGGATTACCTATGAAGATGTATACCCATGGCTGGTGCCTGTGGCCGCCCGAAAATTAGCGGCGGATGCCATTTCGGAGGAAGAGAAGAGCTTATTGGTTCAGGAGGAGATTCGAAGAAGCTTGAAGGAGAAGCAGGGTGGAGGCGAGAGTCCATGTTAGAGTACATCAAAAGGATGCGGAGCCGTATTAGCCATGACCCGTTGCTGTTATGCGGCGCTAGCATTATTTTGTATAACGCTTCGAAGCAAGTGCTGATGCTCCAAAGATCGGGTAACGGATGCTGGTGTTTCCCGATCGAGATTAGCCCGCCGGTCGCGCCTGTCGTGGCAGAGTCTCAACCTCATAATCAGTGTTTGACAGCTAACTTGACTAAAAAATATATAGTTGGAAATAGATGTTGTTTAAGACGTGTCTGAGCGATTCTGTGAGGAGTTTTAATGACGAATGGGTTTGCAGGAACTTCTCTGAACGGCATCATTTTTATTTTTGGAGGGAACAACATGGAAGTTTTTGCAGAATATTTAGCGCAGATTGATAACCCGCAGCATCGGGCCCGAACGGAAGAGGTTTTGGCTTGGGTAACTAAGCAATTTCCAAATTTAAGGCCGAAAATTTCGTGGAATCAGCCTATGTTTACCGATCACGGCACATTTATTATTGGCTTTAGCGTAGCCAAACATCATTTGGCTGTTGCCCCTGAGAGGGCAGGGATTATTCATTTTTCTGATGAAATTGTGCAGGCTGGCTATGATCACACCAAGCAGTTGGTACGTATCCCGTGGGATAGTCCGGTTGATTTCTCATTACTTGAGAAAATGATCGAGTTTAATATTTTGGATAAGGCAGACTGTTCAACTTTTTGGCGGAAATAAGTTCAAAAGCCAGCCTTGTTTTGGCTGACTCGCTGCAATGCTGTCTTATTGATATGCTTTAGCTTTTCATTTTCGGATCAAGCGAATCTCGCAGGCCGTCTCCCATTAAATTAAACCCGAGGACAGTCAACATGATGGACAACCCTGGGAATAATACGGTCCACGGCGCTTGAAGGATGTAGTTCCGGGATTCAGCCAGCATGGTCCCCCACTCCGATGCCGGAGCCTGCGCGCCCAAGCCTAGAAATCCCAATGCCGCGCATTCAATGATAGCCGTCGCAATGGCCAGCGTTCCCTGCACAATGATAGGGGCCAGACTGTTCGGGAGAATGTGGTGAAAAATGACTCTGCCGTCTTTCATGCCAATGGCTTTCGCCGCCGTAATAAATTCCTCTTCCTTGATAGCCAGCACTCGGGAACGGACCAACCGGCCAAAGGTCGGGATATTGATAATGGCAATGGCAATCAATGCATTTCGTAATGACGGCCCTAATGTAGCCACAATAGCAATCGCTAATAAAATGCTTGGGAAAGCCAGCAATATTTCGAAGATTCTAGAGATAATCATGTCAAGCCATCGTCCGTAATATCCTGCAATCAAGCCTAGAACCGACCCAACGAGGATTGACCCCGCGACAGAGACGAAGCCCACCCATAAAGACAGCCGGGCGCCATAAATGATCCTGCTCAGGATATCCCCGTCCGTATTCGTCTGTTCCAAACCAGTGCGCTGACGACGGAGCTAAATGCTTATCTGATAATTTTTGAGCATCATAGGAGTAGGGAGCCAATAAATCTGCAAAAATAGCCAAGAACAGAAAGAAGATGACGATGCCTACACCAGCAATGGCGGCTTTATTTTCCTAAAACTTCTCCACCCATCCTTCCATGGCGAGATGGAGGCATCTTCGTTCACAGGCGGAGCTGCGATCGGGGGGGGGGATTGCTGATGATTTTTGCCATGACATTTCCCTCCTATTTATACTTAATTCTTGGATCGATGGCCGCATACAACAAATCGACGAACAGATTAATCATAATAAAGAGGAAGGCAATGACTAAAATACCAGACTGAATCACCGGATAATCGCGGTAATTAATCGCATTGTAAATATAGGTGCCCATTCCCGGCCAACCGAATATGGTCTCCGTTAATATCGCCCCTCCGAGCAGCATGCCTGTCTGCAGACCGATAACGGTCACAACGGGAATTAACGCGTTTTTCAAGGAATGCTTATACACCACCCAGAACATTCTCATCCCTTTTGCACGGGCAGTGCGGATAAAATCGGAACGCATCACCTCAAGCAGGGAGGACCTTGTCATTCGGGCTATAATAGCCATTGGAATCGTGGCTAATGCAATACCAGGCAAGATTAAGTGACGGATCACCTCGATAAATTGATCAAATCTTCTATTTAATAACGAATCAATTAAATATAAATTCGTGATCGACTCCACGGGATCCCGGATATTATCCCGCCCGGTCGTCGGCAACAGATCCCACTTCAGCGCGACGATGTATTGTTCCATCAAGCCCAGCCAAAAAATAGGCATCGATACGCCGATAAGCGCGATAATCATGGCCACATAATCGAACCATGAATTTTGGAACCAAGCTGAAATAATCCCGGCATTTACACCGATGACAACCGCAATAATCATCGCAATGACGGCAAGTTCAATCGTTGCTGCCAAGTAAGGCCAAATTTCCTCTGCGACCGGCGTTCATCATGAACACGATAAATGCCATTCCCAGAAGCACCGGAATTAAGGCTCCCAACCGTTTCATGGTGAAAGATAACAAATCGGTTCACCTCTTTTTCAGGCTGCTTTTTAAAAAATGAGGAGCATGATCCAGCCATACTCCTCATTGTCCATGCTATTGCCAGAATGCGCGCAATCCGGGCATCCTTCGCTGCCGATTAATTGATCGATACGTTAGTAAAGGCTTGACTGCTCGTTGGATGCGGGAAAAATCCTTGAATTTCTTTAATGCCTGCAAGCTGAGGTTTCGAGTGAGCCAGAGGAACCCAAGGCGCTTCCTCATGAATAATTTCCTGTGCTTTTTTGTACAGCTCATTACGTTTGTCTTCATCAGGATTGGATTGCGCTTCGATCAGGATATCATGCAATTCGTCATTGCTGTAACGCGAGTAATTGTTCGATCCGATATTGTCTTTATCCAATAAGGTATAGATGAAGTTATCGGCATCTCCATTATCTCCGGTCCAGCCTAGCATAAACGCAGGGGCTTCTCCGGCTTGAACCTTCTCTAAGTATGTACCCCAGTCAAACGTTACGATATTTGCTTTGATGTTGGCTTCCTTCAAAGCAGCTTGAATCGCTACTGCTATTTTTTGGCCATCTGGCATATAAGGTCTCGCCACAGGCATTGCCCACAGATCCATTTCAAAGCCGTTTTCCAATCCGGCCGCTTTTAATAATTCTTTTGCTTTCTCAACGTTATATTCATAGTCGACGATGTCGTCATTATAGCCGCTGATAGATGGCGGGATCGGGTTTTTGGCAGGTTCTGCCGTTCCTTCGTAAAAGTTAGCAATCAAAGCTTCTTTGTTAATGAGATGGCTGATGGCCTGACGGACTTCTTTTTTATCAAAAGGGGCCATTTCTGTATTGAAACCAAAGTAACCTACGTTCATCGACGGTCTTTCGAATATTTGTAATTTGCTGTTTTCTTTTACTTGACCTAGATCGCTGGGGTTCAGGCCATCCATCAAATCAAGCTCGCCTTTCATCAAGGCATTAAGCCGGGCGGAGTTGTCAGCAATGACTTTGAACTTTACGCCGTCTAGCTTAGGAAGGCCGGCTTGCCAGTAATCTTCATTCTTCACAAGCTCGATCGTGTCATTCGCTTTCCATGATTTAAATTTGAACGGCCCTGTTCCCACCGGGTTTTTCGTGAAATCACCCCCATATTTCTTTAGTGCTTCAGGGCTGGCAATCGCAAACATGGTCATTGCCAAGTTTTTCAAGAATGGAGCTTGCGGACGATTCAATGTGAACACAACGGTATGCTCGTCTTCCGCTTTTACCTCTTTAATGACATGACCGGGATCGCCTTCAAATCCGCCAAACATGGAAGAATAGTAGGCAAATTTGGCTGCGTCTTTACTTTGGGCCCAACGTTGGAAATTGGTTACGACCGCTTCCGCGTTGAAGTCCGTTCCATCGTGAAACTTTACGCCTTTCCACAGGTGAAACGTATATGTCAAGCCATCCTCAGTAACCTCCCATTTTTCAGCAAGTCCTGGCTCGATCTCCGTATTTTCTGTTTTATACTTTACAAGTGTTTCATAAATTTGATGTGTGACAATAAAGGATTCCCCATCTGTGGTGATGGCTGGATCCAGCGCTGTGGAATCAGCTCCTCTTCCATAGATAAGTGTTCCGCCGCTTTCCGATTCATTGCCACTGCTTTGTTTCCCGTTGTTACATCCAGCGAGCACCACAGATAGGATCAGCATGCAGGTTACGAATAGCCAACCCGTTTTTTTCATCAATATCCCCCCATTAGTGGAATCGATTTCAATTTATGTCTACGCCGACTTGCTCGTATAAATGACAAGCCACGTAATGACCTGATTCCATTTCACTTAGTTGTGGCCGGGTCGCCGAACACGGTTCAAATGCCTTCGGACATCGGGTATGAAAAGGGCACCCCGTGGGCGGGTTAACCGGACTTGGGACATCGCCCTCCAGAATAATCCTGTCCCTCCGGCAGGTAACATCCGCGATGGGAACGGCAGATAATAACGCTTGTGAGTAGGGGTGAAGCGGCTTGTCGTATAAATCTTCCGAATCCGAGAGTTCGACCAGCTGACCCAAGTACATAACGCCTACCCGATCGCTGATATGGCGAACAACGCCTAAGTCATGTGCGATGAACAGATAGGTGAGCTCATATTCTTGTTGCAGATCCATAAGAAGATTCAATACTTGCGACTGGATCGACACGTCCAGAGCGGATACAGGCTCATCGGCGATAATCAGGTTCGGGTGAATAGCGAGTGCCCTTGCGATGCCGATTCGCTGCCGTTGTCCACCGCTGAACTGGTGGGGGTAACGGGAAGCATGGTAGCTGTTTAGGCCAACGGCGTCCAATAATTCGTTAACTTTTCGTTTTCGTTCCGACTTGTCCTTTACGCCATGGACAATGAGCGGTTCCTCAAGGATTTTTCCGATCGTGTGGCGAGGGTTTAATGAGGCAAAGGGATCCTGAAAGACCATTTGCATGTTACGGCGCATCTTCCTCAGTTCATTGCCAGACAGCTTGGTAATATCCTGTCCTTCGAAATAAATGCGTCCTTCGCTCGGTTCAAGAAGTCTGAGCAGCATTCTCCCCGTTGTGGACTTCCCGCAGCCGCTCTCGCCGACAAGCCCGAGAGTTTCCCCTTTGTTGATGTGAAAGGATATGCCGTCCACGGCTTTCACCGCGCCTGCGGTTTTCCCCAGCGGCCCCTTTTTTATCGGAAAATGCATTTTCAAGTTTTCAGCTTGAACTAATGGCTGAGTCATGGATGTCTGCTCCTTTCCCGCCTTCGTATAACCAACAACTCACCTTTTGTCCATTATCGAAGCTCTGTAATGGGGGCTCTTCACTCACACATCGTTCCATTGCCTGCGCGCAACGCGGCGCAAAGGAACATCCTTGTCGTTGAGAAACCGGCTTTGGAACCTGCCCCGGTATGGAATAGAGTCTTTCCTTTTTCTCTCGCACGTCCGGAACCGATTGGATGAGACCGATGGTGTAGGGATGCTTTGGATGTTGAAAAATCGTTCTCACATCGCCTTCTTCCACAATCTTGCCGGCATACATAACGACCATTCGTTGGCACATTTCCGCCACAACGCCTAAATCGTGCGTAATCATCATAATCGCCGTCTTTGTGTCTTGATTTAATTTCTTCATCAGCTCAAGGATTTGGCCTTGAATCGTCACATCCAACGCGGTAGTCGGTTCATCTGCGATAAGCAGTTCGGGTTCGCACATCATGGCCATGGCAATCATGACCCTCTGCCTCATGCCGCCAGAAAGTTGATGAGGATATTCATTCATTAAGGCCTCTGCTCTTCCGAGTCCTACCTGCTTCATGATTTCTATCGCTCGGGCCTTCGCTCGTTTTTTAACTCCTTTTTTATGAATTCGTAGCGATTCGGTTAATTGCTCCCCAATCGTAAATAAAGGGTTCAGGCTGGTCATGGGTTCCTGAAAGATCATCGCAATTTTATTGCCGCGGATTTTCCGCATCTTCGCTTCCGATAATATGGGGAGCGTTTCTCCTTTAAACTCGATATCTCCGCTAACTTTTCCCGTTCTTGCAGGGATAAGTCCCATAATCGATAAGGACGTTACACTCTTTCCGCATCCGGACTCGCCGACAATCCCCAAAATCTCGCCGGGATCAATATGAAAACTAACCGAATCGACAACGGGAACGACGCCGTCATCCGTGTGGAAGCTTACACTTAACTTCTTCACTTCAATAATTGGAGATTCCAAGCATTCTCCTCCTCTTGAACAGGTGATCAATGACATGCACGACTATGCAGTTGAAATGAGCAATTGGCAATCTTGACTAATAAGAACGGTCCGAGTAATCATGAAGGAATATATTTTACAGAGCACAGATCGTAATCCAATCCAATCAAAATTACAGATGATGGATCATTATCTAAAGTCAGCGCTACGAATCGAAGGTTGAAGGGAGTGAATCATGAAGAATACGCGGGAGCGCCTTAGCAGACAAGGAAGTTCTACCCAAGGCGATATTCCAGCCGTTGGCTGGAGAATGATCTCATATTCTTTGGGGTACGTTGAAGTCGGCCGAAGTATTCTGGTTTTAACTTGTAATGATATGATTAACAGTAATTATTGCATTTTTCTGAAAGGTTGACAATCTTTATTTTTGGATATTTTCAAGTTAAATAAAAATAAAGTCCAGCGGTATGATGTCAAGTCCCTGATTGATGAGAATTGGAAAATTACCTTTGCGTGCAGCAGGATCAATCCCAAAAAAGGCATCACCAAACTAGACCCAGTCGAAAATTAAGTAAAATACCATAATTTAACTGGGAATTAGAGAAGAAAATTCATGAGCCAAGGCATTATTGCTCTGTCGGCTTCACCTTCCTTCTGGGCGTATAGAGTTGGTCGTTGCGTAGCAGCACATCGACCAGACGCACAAGTTTTCTTGCCGTTAAGACGAGGGCACGTTTGTGTTGATGCTTAGGGACTTCATTGAATTTCTTCCGGTAGTACTCCCCGAATTCCGGGTCGCGGTTTTTTACCGAGTTGGCAGCTTCAACAAGGTAGTAGCGAAGGAATCGGTTGCCGGAACGAATGCGCTTTGTATCTTCCGCCTCGAAGGAGCCGGATTGGTGCTTGCGCCACGTCAGACCCGCATACTTGGCCAAGGCGGCTTGATCCGTGAAGCGGTCGATGTCGCCGATCTCGGCCAGGATGCCTGCGGCATAGACCCGATCAATGCCCGGAATGGAACGGAGGCACTGGCTGCTGGAAATGCCGTCTAAAATGCGCTCAATCGCCTTGTCGAGCTCTTTAAGCTGACTCTGGATGCTCCGGATCGACTGAATTGAGGTGCCCAGCACCAAATCAATGGAATCCTCGACAACCTTCGAGAGACGGTACGAGGCCCGAGCCGCCTTTTGAATACAGAGGGCGACGTGTTCGGGATCGGGGAAACGATTTCTCCCCTTGTCCTTGAGATAGTCAGCCAAACGGGCGACATCCATATTCGCCATCTCATCCAGACTATACTTTTCCGAGAGCATTTCCATGATGGCATGGCCGAACACGGAACTGTCCACCTCCGCGCGAAAAGCATTGCACTTGTAGAACAGATTTTGCAAAAAGTATTGCTTCTCGCGGGTAAGGTTGTGTACGAGATGGAATCGCATGCGAGTGAGCCGCTGCAAGGCGATGTACTGTTCCTGCATCACGATAGTCGTCGTGAGTCTGCCAAAACGCAGGCGGTCTGCAATGATCCAGGCATCGATGCGATCGGTTTTGTCCAGGTCGGCATAAGCGTCTTTGAATTTGTTAATCAGCTTCGGATTAATGGTGAACACCTTGGCATTCAATTGTTGAAGGGCCTCATCCTCATGCAAGTACATGGCTGGATGCCAACTGTAGACGGATGTGGCTTCAAGCCCGATATGAACCTCAGAGCAGGCTGTCTTGACCGCAGCAGAAATGATGCGATCCCGCAAGTAAGAAGCGCCGTGCAGATTGTTGGTGGTCTTGAAGGTCTCCAGGGTGTCGCCATCCGATTTCATCAAACAGGCTTCCAGTTCTTCGGAACTGACGTCAATACCGACAAAAAGCTTCAAGAGAATTCCTCCTTTCTATAAGGGATTCAGGGAACGGACTCTCCGGACTGTCTCCGGCGCACTCGCCGATCAATCACCCTCGCATATGAGAACACGCTTCGGTTCACGAGCTGCCCCGACGCTGCTACAGTCGGGCATGAGTTGCCGAAGGGAACAGCCAGCGGGTAAGAAGTGCAAGCGAGTACCGGAGAAACAGACTTAAAAAGTAGATTGGACTACAGGAGGGAGACGAATTTCCCCGAATGGAACCCTAAGTTCCATTGTCCAGAGACATTCCGGAAAGTCCAGTCCCCATATTAATTTTCAATGTGCAAGCTGGAAATTTTGAAGGCATTCTATGTTTCTATAAAGGACTGGAAAAAGACTCAAAACTGCCTTCAGGAAATACTATACGAGGAGGTCTTATGCTGCTGTTTTTTATCCACAGTCTGTCCACAATACATCCACATATTATCAACATAGCGGTTGCTGGAGACAGATTCAACTTCTATTGCTGGATAGAGATTTCATGCATATTAGCATTATGATACATACTCTATTTTCATAACATGTCCAAGCGATTCATCGTCCTTCAGCATCTTATAAGGTATGGAGGAGGTGAATTCAAATGGCAAAAGCACGACGCTTAATTAAGCAATATAATTCCCCGCGCCATAGATGTCATAACAGATGTCGTAGAGCTTGTTGGTATGGTGATCACTGGGATCTCTGTGAGCACTGCAGAGTTAGAAATAACACTTCCCGTAAAAGTCGTAGTGTAAAAACAAAGTCTTGCAATTGTGGAGGGAAACGTAAAGGATAATAGTTTTAGTCGAGTCAAATCATAATTATTAGACGATGCCAGCCATGAAAGTGCTCATTTATTTGGGGCTGAAGTTCGAATGAAAAATAACCTGTCATTTGACAGGTTATTTTTTTGGGCCTTGACAGAAAAAATACAAGGGGTTTAAAGAATGTAGTACACTATGTTCCAAGCACATTATATTTTTTGAGGAATTGAACCTTCATCACAATAAATCCAACGAAACTGGATTAAAATGTCTACCATAGGAGGAACCGGAATAATGGCGTCGGCAGTACGATTGGCCACGATTGACGATGCGGAGGCGCTCTCCAGATTGAATCAAGCCTTTAATGGCGGGGAACTTCGGCCCGTATCAGAGATTATCGAGAGCATGAACAGAAGCGATGAATTCATTGCGGTTGCGACCATGAACGGGAAAGTCGCAGGTTTTGCCTGCGCGCAACGTTTTGAATCGTTTTGTTACCGGGAAGCGCAAGGGGAGATTACGGAAATGTATGTGGAACCTTCGGTCCGAAGACAGGGACTGGCCGCCTCGATGATTTCATTACTCGAGGAAATGCTGGCAGCCTGTGGGGTAAAGAATATAAAGATATTAACAGGCAGTGACAACGCCGCCGCCATTAAAACATATGAACGCTGCGGCTATGTACAGGATAATGAGCTTCTTCTGCAAAAAGAGATGTAAGCGGGTTGATGGGGGGAGTGGAAACATGACAGAGTGTACATTTTTGAGGAATGATTTTGTCATTATCACCGGCGGTCCTGGCGCGGGGAAAACGACGTTGTTATAGGAAATGCAAAGACAAGGATATCCGTATGTTCCCGAAGTCGCCAAGAGAGATTATTCAAGCGGAGATGTGTTCCCATGGGAATGCCTTGCCGAAACGCAATCAAATATCGCGATTTCATGCCGGAGAAATCTATCGTAATCGGAAATAGACGAAAGAAAGCCATTTCGAGGAGAAGACTTCTCGAAAATGGCTTTTTGTCAATGCTGGGGACGATGGCTGAATCATGTGACAGGGTAAGAAATTACGGAAACCGCACATACAGATTGTCAAGCGGAGTATCCCTATGCTGATAAACTTTGATATAGTTATCTTCATGGGCTACTTGATAGGCAGAATGGTTATCCCTGTGAAAGGGTACGACATATACAAACTGTTCTTTGGATATCGTTGCCTCCCTAGTCTGGTATGCAATCATGCTGAATGTTCCATAGAGGGGAACAGGTCCGCTGGAATCTCCTTGCCAACCGAACCCTTTTCCTCCAAAGAAAAGCATTGGTTCGATATTGCCTTGAAACGATGCGTAATCTTCTAAATAGGCAAGTCTGCCATAGGCTCCTAAAAAAGCATAGGGCAGGTGGTTCAACGTGTCAGGCAACGGGCGCGACCACTCAAAGGAACCAATCAGCCGCGCTTCTGTAGCATAGGTTTGCCCGCTGTTATCTTCGATGATCAGATATAATGAAAGCCGATACAGTTCGTTCATTTTCTCTTTTGACAACGAATGAAATCGCTCTTTATCGATGGGAATTAGTTGATTATGTTTTTCATCATATGAAAAATAAAACTGTTTCCCTGCCGCCCGGGTCGATTGGATATCTAAAGAAGCCCATTCCTTCCTCAAGAAGGGGCTTACCCCATGAAAACTATGGTAAGGATCAAAGGGGGAGGTAAGCTGCTCCTCTTCGATCACATACTGAAATTGATTTTGATAGGATAATATGAATTTATCCTTCGCGACATGTTCTTCTTCCATCCTCGGAGCCCGATTGCAGCTAGCCACTAAAATGATAGAGATAAGGAGCAAAGCAAGAAAGGGCAGGCGTTGCATTATATCACCTCGCTATCAGTTAAATGGATAAGGCACATCCCCTTCTCTCCCTGTGTTGCCTCGTAGTACCTATATCTAATATTCCTCTACTTTTAATAATTTCCTTCTTTTCATTACTTTTAATCAAACTCGATCCGTACAACCGCTATTTCCATTCCGTGTGCTGGTGGTGTGGAAGCCGGGCGGGGTGAAGTAGTACGATGTTTTTATTGATAATGGTTCTCATTGTCGAACGATAGAGATGAAGAAAAGGGGAATGGGAAGGATGCGGAATATAGCACGTTTTGCGGTTCTACTTTGCGCCATGATGTGGGTGGTTGCCGGTTGCGGTAAAAGCACTTCACAGGAGGGGGCCGTTCAGGAGCCGGCGGTACAACAGGCTGCGAAGGAAACGCAGCAGCCTGGAGCGGAGGATAGGGGTTCAGCGGCATCATTCCTGAGAACCGTGGCCCATTTGGCGGGCGAGACGGTGATTGAGGCCAAGCCGATGAAGATTGCGACGCCGTATATCGCGTTCGTCGATTATATGGCCGTGCTCGATGCGTATCCGATTGCCGCGCAAGGAGTAGATACGATCGAACGGAACTTCCCGAATCTAAGCCAGCGGATTGCGGGCAAAGACATCGAGGGAAGCGCTCGACCGATATGAAGCGCATGCATGATCTGTCCGAAGCAATGAACGGGGCGATGGTGGAGTTCATTCATGCGATGCCGGTCATCAAATCGTTCAATCAGACGGTGCATTCGTTCGCCCGTTACCGCCATTCGGTGGAGAGCTATGCGGCCCTGTGGTCGCAGATCGCGCGCCAAAAGACGCCATTATATACGTTATTCCTCCTCCTGCTGGAGTCGGGCCTGCTGTTCATTATGCCGATGGGCGTCTGGATGTACGGACAGCAGATGATCACGCTTTCCGTCCTGGTGCTGTTCCTGCTGCTTGGTGTCGGACTAACCGCTCCACTGCGCCAGATTTCCACGCTCGGGCATATGATGCAGACTAATATGGAGGGCGTAAGACGAATCCAACAGCTTCTGGAGGAAAAGGAGCAGTCCGAAGCAGGGGTGGTTGCGGTGCCCGCGCCCGAACGGTTCGATATCGAGTTCCGGCAAGTTCGCTTCGGCTATGAAGAACGCGAGGTGCTGAGAGGCATTGACTTGGTGGCCGAGCACGGGAAGGTGACGGCGCTCGTCGGGCCTTCCGGCGCGGGCAAGTCAACCGCCGCACAGCTCATCGCCCGCTTCTACGAGGTGACGGACGGCTCGATTCAGATCGGGGGCGCCGATATTCGCTCCATCCCGCAGGCGCAGCTGATGGACATGATCTCCTTCGTGTTCCAGGACGTCCCGGTGGTGAGCGATACGGTGGCCGCCAATCTGCGGATGGGCAGAGCCGATGCGGATAAGCGCGATCTGATTCGCGCCGCGGAAGCCGCGCAGGCGCATGAATTTATCGCGGCGCTCCCGGACGGATACGACACGGTGATCGGAGAAGGCGGCGTTCATTTGAGCCGCGGTGAGCGGCAGCGCATTGCGATTGGGCGCGCGATATTGAAGGATGCGCCCGTGCTCATTCTGGATGAAGCCTTCGCCTTCGCCGATGCGGAAAATGAAGCGAAAATCCAGGAAGCGCTAAGCCGGCTGCTGCAGGATCGAACGGTGATCGTCATCGCCCATCGGCTATCTTCGATTACGGACGCGGATTGCATCGTTGTGTTGGAGGACGGCGCCGTCGCCGGGCAGGGGACGCATGCCGAGCTGCTTCGGGACTGCCCGTTATACGCCGGATTGTGGAAGGCGCACCGGGAAGCGGAGGCGTGGTCATTGGAGGGGGGGACAGGAGGGAGCTTATGTTTGACACGGTACGCAGGATTACAGGGCGATCCGGGGCATTGTTCACGCGGGCTACCCTCTATACCATTATCGAAATGATCGCGAACGCCGCTCCGATGGGGCTGCTGTTCTTCATCCTGGCCTCGCTGTTCCAAGCCGCGCCGACCGTGGAGCAGATCGTCTGGTGGGCAGCGATTCTGCTCGTGCTGTTCGCGATCCAGGCGGTATTCGGCAGCCTGGGACAGATCGAGGCGCAGAGCAGGGGAGCCTCGACCATGAAAGAGGTGCGGCTGCGTCTTGGCGAGCATTTGCGCAAGCTGCCGATGGGCTTTTTTGCCCGCAACGATCAGGAGGATATCAGTCATACGCTCCTGGCGAACGTCGATGAAGCGGAAATGATGTTGACGCATTTGTTCAATCAGTTCATCGGGGCGGTAACGCTGCCGATCGTAAGCGCCTTGTTCCTGCTGGCCGTCGATTGGCGGTTGGCGCTGGCCGTGCTCGTATCCGTGCCGCTGGCAATGCCGCTCCTGTCCTGGTCCCAGCGCGTGATGGCGAAGCGCAGCAAGCAGCGGCAAGGAGCGGCGCCGCGGTCAATTCGCGCCTGCTCGAATATGTGCAGACGATTCGCCTGCTGAAGGCGCATAACCAGACAGGCCAGCGGTTCGCGCGCTTGGACCGGGCGATGGCCCGTCTGCGGGACGAGAGCATCCGCGTCGAAGCGATGACGTCGCCGGTCGTGATGCTGTTCTCCATCGTGCTGGAATTGGGCTTCATCCTGCTGCTGCTTGTCGGCTGCTACTTGCTTGAAGGCGGGCGCATCGATGCGCCGATGCTGCTCATTTTCCTCGTCATCAGCATGAAGTTCTATCAGCCGCTGCGCGCGGGCGCGTCATTGACGCAGATGCGGTATATGGACTCCGCAGGCGAGCGCATTCAGTCCATTTTCGCCGAGAAGCCGCTGCCCGAGCCGGAACAGCCGCAGCGCCCGGAGTCTTACGATATCCAGTTCGATCATGTGAGGTTCGGTCACGGGGAGAACGAGGTGCTGAGAGGCATTGATTTGACGATTCCGGAATGCAGCCTCGTCGCGCTGGCCGGTCCTTCCGGCGCGGGCGGGGCCATGCTGTCGGGCGGCGAGAAACAGCGGATCGCGATCGCCCGGGCGATGCTGAAGGATGCGCCCATCATTATTCTCGACGAAGCGACGGCCTCGCTCGATCCGGAGAACGAGATGCATCTGCAGCGTGCCATCGGCAAGCTGACGCAGCGCAAGACGGTGCTCGTCATCGCCCATCGCCTGAAGACGATACGCGGGGCCGATTCGATCATCGTCGTGGATCAGGGGCGGATCGCCGAGACGGGCACGCATGACGAGCTGCTGGCGCAGGGCGGGCTGTATCAGCGGTTGTGGCAGGAGCAGCAGAAAATCGGGGGCTGGAAGATCGGCGGACGCCATCGGCCAGCCTGAACCGAAGCGACGGGGAGGCCTGCCGCGGGGGGAGAACCGAATTCTTCTTACCGGGCAGGCCCTTTGTTCGTCGTCGATACTATACCGCAGCAATGGGACAACCCGCTTGCCCGGCATGGTCTGCTACCGCGTTCCGTTGCGGATGGAATCCACCTGTCTGTTCACCCGTTTGCGCAGCAGATTCAGCAGCATCTTTTTGAGGGGACTCTTCGTATTGTTGTAAGCGGAAAAGAACTCATCCGGATGGTCGTAATACCCCAAATCTTCCGTAATGGAAAAGCTCTGAATATATGTGCTGTCCCCGCGCCAGCAGAGGTTGATCCGCTCCCGGTTCTTGACGGCTACCCCGTATCCGATAAACCCTCCATCCGAACTGCACAGCCTATCCTTGACCCGGCTCAAATACGGATCGTCGATAATAACTCCCTCAAGAGCCAGCCACTTTTTATCGTAATACACCTCGGTCCAGGCATGAACGATCTTTTGCGGCGCAAAAAAGTAAACCAATCCGGTTAACGCCCCTTTTTGCATGCGCTTATCGATGTAAAATCCGTGAATGCGGCAGGGAATGCCGACTTTGCGCAGGAGGGCCATGAGAAGAATGCTTTTTGTATTGCATTGCCCGCAGCCGTCCCGCAGCACTTCGGAAGCGGGAATATCGTCGCTCCGATTGTAGCCGAAAGGAATCTCGTTTCGAACAAAATCATAGATTGCCCGAATTTTGTCGTAGTCGGCGAGTTGGTCCCATTGGCGTTCTTCCACCAGCTTGCGAATAGATGGATGGTTGTAATCAACGAGGCTCGTCGCAGCTTTCCGATAAATAAACGCATTCACTGAGCCGCTTGACGGTCAAGCGATGCAAGGGGGACTGCTCGATGCAGCTTAGCACGTTCACAATCCGATCATCCAGCGCATGATCAATTCCGGAAGCTTGCAGCCCCAGCGCTTCCCTGGTTCGGCCGAACGCCTTCATATACGCTTCGGGACAAGCAGATGCAAGCAAGGAGTCGGCGGCGACAGACCGCAATTGATTGACCGTGTGCGGATCGAGAACATAAGCATTGTTCCTGTGTATAAAGGCCCGCTTCAGCATCTCGCCGAAAAGCGATTCCGGATTGACCAGCAAATACCATTGCCATTCTTCGCCCCATACAGCTTATGTCTTGTATTCGAGGGAAGAATTACCCCGGAGGCGCGCAAGGGTTGATTGGCGATCGTGATATCGAAATCATGTTCAAGCCCAACGGTTACTTGAATATAGTGATGGATATGATCCCTGGCATCGATCTTTTTGGTCAGAAAAGAAATATGATCCTCGCACGAGAAGAGGATTAAGTCGTATGGCGTTCGTATCATGGCAATGTCATGCCTCCCGCTCAATATCATTGGCCCGCTGACCGTTGACTCTCTCATCGCATGCCACGCCATCCCGAATTGGCAAGCGGAACGGAAGACGGAGACACGCAGCCATTGGCGCGTGATGAAGGGCTGTCCAGCCCGGAATGGGGCGATTCCATCACAAAACATAGTTAATAGATAGGAATTATGCGAAAAAATATTGTATCCCCCAAAGAACCGTGATATCATCGGAACAATCATCGGATTCATAAGATTGCATCGAATGATATTTCACGTTCAGGGGGTTGTGCGCAATGAAGAAAAGAACGGTAACATTTCTGTTGCTTGCCCTTGCGGCCATGATGCTGGCGGCTTGCGGCAGCCAGAGCGAGGGCGCGAAGCCGGAGTCCGGACAAGGGACGGCCGCATCGGCCGAAGCGGGCGGCTTGTTGGAAGAGATCAAGGCGAGCGGGAAGCTGCGCATCGGCACCGAGGGGACGTACCCGCCATTCACGTTCCATGATGACAGCGGCAAGCTGACCGGGTTCGACGTCGAGATCGCAGAAGAGGTCGCGAAGCGGCTAGGGCGTGTACGCAAACTATCGAAATAGCCAAATATCTGGTAAACTTATCCTATGAGAAGACGATATGAGATACGAGATGACCAATGGGAACGACTCAAAGACCTCTTGCCACCGGAACGGAAACCACAGGGTGGACGTCCGGCAATCGATAACCGAAAAATGTTCAATGCCATGCTTTGGGTGATTCGTTCTGGTGCGCCTTGGCGAGACTTGCCAGAGCATTATGGCTCCTGGAGCAGTGTCTACAGTCGTTTCCGCCGCTGGGAGAAAGCAGGCATCTTTGATCGAATGCTAGACGTTCTGGCTGCCAATCCCGATGACGAAAGTGTTATGCTCGATGCTTCCATCGTTCGTGTTCACCAACACGGCGCGGGGGCAAAAGGGGGCAGCAATTCCAAGCCATCGGACGATCACGCGGAGGATTAACCAGCAAGATTCATGCCGTTGTAGACGGCCTTGGCAATCCGCTACGCTTCGAAGTAACCGCAGGCAACATCAATGATTGTGTAACGGGTTATGAGATCCTGCAAACCCAAGACATACAAGGTAAACATGTTTTGGCGGATCGCGGATACGATACCGATAAAATCATTGCGCTTTTGGAAGAGAAACTGGCCCATTCCGTCATTCCCAGTAAGAAGAATCGCACGATCCAACGTACAACCGACTGGTGGTTGTATAAAGAGCGTCATCTGGTCGAATGCCTGTTCAACAAACTCAAACATAATCGTCGGCTGGCAACTCGGTACGATAAATTGGCCTGTACTTTTGTTGCCTTCTTAAAGCTGGCCTCTTCCATGATCTGGTTGGCTTAAGGTTTGCATACACGCCCTAGGGGTGACGCCGGAATTCACCGAAGCGAAGTGGGACGGAATGTTCGCCGGGCTGGACGCGAAGCGGTTCGACATCGTCGTGAACCAGGTGGCCATCAACGAGGATCGCAAGCAGAAGTATGACTTTTCCGATCCGTACAGCGTGTCGAAGGCCGTGCTGATCGTGCATGAAGATAATCAGAATGTGAAGGCTTTTGCGGATATTCAAGGCAAAAAAGCCGGACAAACGCTCACTTCCAACCTGACCGGGCTGGCGAGAGAGAACGGCGCTGACATCGTGCAGACAGACAGCTTCAACCAGGCGATCGAATTGCTTGTATCGAAGCGCATTGATGTCACGGTGAACGACGGCCTCTCCTTCCTCGATTTCAAAAAGCACCGTCCCGACGCCAAGGTGAAGGTCGTGGCGGAGCATGCGAACGCGTCCCGCAGCGGCATTCTGCTGCGCAAAGGGAATCCGGATCTGGTCGATGCGGTGAATAAGGCCTTGGCGGACATGAAGGCCGACGGCACGTATTTGAACATTTCTCAAAAATATTTTAATGCCGATATTTCGAAATAACCGGGTGGTTGCTTATGGATAAAAACATACAGATCTTTATCGATTCGCTATGGCCCTTGCTTAAATCGGGGTTGTTGTTCGCGATTCCGCTTACGCTGATCTCGTTCGCGCTGGGTCTGGCGCTCGCTTTATTGACGGCCTTGGCCCGCTTGTCGAATATTCGGCCGCTCGTGTGGGCCGCCCGCTTCTATGTCTGGATTATTCGGGGGACGCCCCTGCTCGTGCAATTATTTATTATTTTCTACGGTCTGCCCAGCGTCGGCATTACAATCGGAGCTTTCCCGGCCGCGGTGATCGGGTTCTCGCTGAGCGTTGGGGCCTACAACTCGGAAGTGCTGCGGGCCGCCATTCAGTCGATCCCGCAGGGACAGTGGGAAGCGGCGGAATCGCTCAGCATGACGCGCAGGCAGATTTTGCGCCGGATTATACTGCCGCAAGCGGCCAGGGTGTCGGTGCCGCCGCTGTCGAACTCGTTCATCAGCCTGGTGAAGGATACCTCGCTGGCCGCGACCATTACGGTGACGGAGATGTTCCAGCGCGCGCAGCAGATTGCGGCGGCCACCTACGAGCATATGCTCATCTATTGCGAAGTGGCGCTCCTTTATTTATTGTTCAGCACGATTTTGTCCGCCCTGCAGGCGAAGACGGAGAAATATATTGAACGCTACGCCGTTCGATAGGAGCAGGTCATGATAGATATAAGAGATGTGCGCAAACATATCGGAGATGCGGCGATCTTGAAAGGGATCAGTCTGCATGTGAACAAAGGAGAGACGGTCGTTATCATCGGCCCTTCGGGCTCCGGCAAGTCGACGCTGCTTCGCTGCTTGAATCTGCTGGAGCAGCCGACGAGCGGTTCGGTTGGCATCGGCGGCGCCGAGCTCCATTTCCGGGAGGGGACAAGGGTTGAAGCGGGAGCGGTAAGCAAGCTGCGCCTGCATACCGGGATGGTGTTCCAGGCGCATCATTTGTTCCCGCATATGACCGCGCTGCGCAATGTGATGGAAGGTCCGGTGACGGTACGGGGGCGGGCGAAGGCGGAAGCGCAGGCCAACGCGCTCAAGCTGCTGGAGAAGGTCGGATTGGCCGACAAGGCGGAGGCGTACCCGTACCAGTTGTCGGGCGGGCAGCAGCAGCGTGTCGGCATCGCGAGAGCATTGGCGTTAGAACCGGATGTGATGCTGTTCGATGAGCCCACGTCGGCGCTTGATCCCGAGATCGCGGGCGAAGTGTTGAACGTGATGGCCGAGCTGAAGCGGGAAGGGATGACGATGGTCATCGTCACCCATGAGATGCAGTTCGCGCGATCCATGGCCGACCGGGTTCTTTTCCTGGATTAAGGAGTTGTCATCGAGGAGGGCCCGCCGGATCAACTGTTCGACCGGCCAACCCAGGAGCGGACGCGGCAATTTCTCCGTCGGCTCCATTGGATGAAGGATGTCCCGTCCGCCGCTTCCCGGGCGATATGAAGGGCGAGCCGCTACGACTCCAAATAGTCCAATATATCCTCTCGCGTCAACTCGCGGCGCATCCAGCGCAGGCGCTCGTTCACTTCCTGCCCTGCGCCGGCCTGCGCCGCCTGCAGCGTATTGTTTACTTTATCCAGCGGAACGGCCGGATAATGTTATACAGCATAACGAATCGCTATAGCATTTTAAGACAAGCTGGCCGTGCTTCGCGGTCTGGACGATGGCAATATACCGGTATTCGTCCTCGTAGATATTGTCGATGGGGTTATAGGACAGGATTGAATCCTTGACATAGGATGGCAAAATATGTTCAAGATGCCGCGTTGTCATCATGAGGGGCGTTCACGCTCCGTTGCCGTTATTTTTTCAAGTATGCTGCACTTTGCAGACGGGTGGCCCGTCATCTTCCTGATCGTATGCCGCCGTCTCCCGGAAGGCAAGCGCAAAATGAGCCCGGAAGTCCGTCCCGTTTCATGCCTGCGGATCGGTATGTTTTGGCCCCGTTCTGTAAAATACGAGCTTTATCTCATAAAAACTGCAAGAGCACGAATTTTTTTCTATTATTTTACTACCCGCTGTCAAGGGGTTAGTGGTACAATGTGAGGAAAATATATCCTTCACATAAAATTCGAATTTGAGAGAGGGGAATTACGTGGTAAAAAAGAAGTGGTTTTCATTCATGCTGCTTGTGGTGCTTATGGGAACGCTGGTCTCAGCGTGCAGTGGTTCACCTTCATCGACGAATCCGCCCAAGGAAGAACCAAAACCGTCCGACACAGCCAAGACGGAACCGGCAAATGAAAATACGGCGCAAACGCCAAAGGATGGCGGAACGCTCACGCTAAGCACCTTCTCGGACATCGTGACGGCCAACCCGTTATTTGCGAGCGACACTGCTTCAGGAGATGCCGTCAACTTGATGTTTGCCAGACTGTACGATCTTGATCGGCAAGCCAACATTGTGGTAGAGCCCTGGTCCCTAGCCGCCGAGCTTCCCCAGATTAGCGAAGACTCGAAGACCTATACGATCAAGCTGAAGCCCGAAGCGAAATGGAGCGACAGCCAGCCGGTTACGGCGGATGATCTGATCTACACGATTAATACGATGCGCAACCCGGATACCGGTTCCCCAGGCATCAGTCAATTCGAACATGTCGACACCATCACCAAAATCGATACCCACACCGTAGAAATCAAGCTCGGGCAAATCTATGCTCCCTTCCTTTACTCTCTAAAAATGGAACTCGTGCCCCAACATATTTTGAAGGATGTTCCCGTCAAGGAACTGAAGCAGCATATTTTTGGCTCCGACCCTGCCAAGACCGTAACGAACGGCCCATGGAAATGGACGGAATGGAAGCAGAAGCAGTATTTGAGCTTCGAAGCCGACCCGAATTATTGGGGGGCCAAGAAGCCGCATATCGCTAAAGTCATCTACAAAATTTATGCGGACCAAAATACCGAAGTGCAAGCGCTCATCAAAGGCGATATCGACTCCATCTCTGCGATTCCGGTCACGCAGCTCGTTGCGGTGCAGAAACGGGAAAATCTCCGCGTCATACTCGCCCCGGGGCCAATGTATGAATACCTTGGCTTCAATTTCAACGGCATGAACTTCCCCAACAATGAGAGCTTCTTCACCGGCCAGAAGACGAGACAGGCGATCGCGCATGCGCTCAACCGTCAAGGCATGGTTGACAACATCCTGAAGGGCACCGGCCAATTGATGAATTCGCCGTTCCTGCCAGGCTCCTGGGCAGACCCGGGAGAAGCAGCGGTCAAGTATGACTATGATCTGGAAAAAGCGAAGAAGCTGCTGGCGGAAGACGGATGGGTACCGGGCGCTGATGGCATTTTGCAAAAGAACGGGCAGCGCTTCTCCTTCGAGCTTCAATACAATACGGGGAACAGCCGCCGCGAGCAAGTCGCCGCCGTTATCCAACAGAACTTGAAGGACGTCGGGATTGAAGTGCAGCCAAGGGGAATCGACTTTTCCGCATGGCAAGAACAGAACGTGATTCCAGGGAAATATCAGGCCGTATTGGCGGCATGGTCCTTGACCGATCCGGACCCGAACTCGGAAAGCATTTTCTCATCGAAATTCTTCCCGCCGAATCAAAACGGGGGCTGGTACAAGAACGAGAAGCTGGATGAACTGTGGGTAAAGGGGTATTCCGTCGTCGATCAGAACGAACGGAAAAAAGTATACGAAGAGATCGGCAAAGAAATCACCACGGATCTTCCTTATGTATTCTTGTACCAGTACGGCACGCCGCAAGGCTTGGGCCCTAAGGTCAAATTTGCGGAAGAAGACAGACCGGAGCCTTTGCTTGCCTACGGTTATATGTTCCGCATCATCAACTGGTGGGTAGAGTAACGCAACCAACGCATCAGAACATGCTTCAAGAGGGGAGGGGGGCTTGCCCCTTCCCCTTTATGAGGTTGCTCGTTTTTCGGCACGCACTTTATGGTCTAGGAGGATTATTGATGACGGAGTTTCTGATCCGCCGGATACTGCAATCCCTTTTGGTGCTGTTTCTCGTTTCCATCGTTACCTTTGGGCTTATCCATTCGGCGCCGGGCGGCCCGACGCAAATTTTTCTGTCGCCGGGATTGTCTCAGGAGGCCGGCAAGATTCAAGCGCAGAATCTTGGGCTCGATAAGCCGATCCATATCCAATACATGAAGTGGATTGGCGGCTTGCTGCAGGGCGACATGGGCCATACGTTCAAGAACAATTTGCCGGTAGGCGATATCCTGTGGCCCACGGTGAAAAATACGGTCATTCTGATGAGCGCGGCCTGGCTGTTTGCGATGCTGATCGCGATACCGTGGGGCATTTATAACAGCACCTCCGAATATGGGTTGTCGGATCAGACCGCTTCCCTGATTTCGTATATCGGGTTCGCGATGCCCACCTTTTGGTTCGGGATCATTTTGCAGGAGCTCTTCGCGTTGAAATTGGATCTGCTTCCCTTATCCGATATGTATTCGATGGGGAAGGAAGGGGAGCTCGGGGATCTCTTCCTGCATCTTGTGCTGCCGGTCTCGGTGCTCACGCTTGGCTTCCTTGCTTCCTATGTAAAGTATTCGCGCTCCAGCATGCTGGAAGTGTTGGAGCAAGACTTCATCCGTACGGCGCGAGCCAAGGGAATGAAGGAGAGAAGAGTGATTTTCCGTCATGCGCTGCGCAATGCGATGATACCTATTATTACGATCCTCGGCCTGGATCTGCCGATCCTTGTCGGAGGGGCCGCGATTACGGAAAGCGTATTCAATTGGCCGGGCATGGGACGATTGTTCGTCGAGATGGCCTTGGCCCGGGAATACTCGGTGTTGATGGCCATCACCTTAATTACGGCGGTCATTGTCGTGTTAGGGAACTTGATAGCGGACATCCTGTATGCTGTTGTTGATCCGCGCGTGCAGTTGGGACGTAAAGGGGGGGCGTCAGCATGAGTGGGATCAATCTGCAGGGGCTTCAGCCGGAGCAAGGGCCGGATGCCGAATTCAAGCCACATCTGCCGGCGCCGGATGCGAACGATAAGCCGTGGAGGATAGCCTGGAAGAAGTTTATGAGCAATCCGTTTGCGGTAGGCGGTTTAGTGGTTCTCTGTTTTTTTATCGTTATCGCGTTCTTCGCCCGCTTTATCGCTCCATACGATCCGGCCGCGATCGATTTCCTTAACGCGAATTTGCCGGCGGGAAGCCCCGGCCATCTTTTCGGAACCGACGAATTGGGACGAGATATTCTGTCCCGGCTCGTATACAGCAGTCAAGTATCGATGTTGGTCGGCTTCTCCGTCGCTGTGATTTCTGTCGTTATCGGGAGCACGATCGGTTCGATTTCCGGCTATTTCGGCGGCTGGATCGACACGTTCTTCATGCGGCTGGTCGATGTGATGAACTCCGTGCCGACCTTGTTTTTGAATATCCTGGTTTTGTCCATATTCGGCTCCAAGTTTAGCTATATGATTCTCATTCTTGGGGCTACCAGTTGGATGGGCTTGGCCCGTCTCGTCAGGGGGAACTTCCTCCAGTTGAGAGAGATGCAGTACGTGGAAGCCGCGAAGGCGATTGGCGTATCCAGTTGGGGCATCATCGGCCGGCATTTGCTGCGGAATTCAACGGCTCCGATTATCGTGAACGCGACCTTGATGGTAGGCGGCGCCATCCTGTCCGAATCGGCGCTGTCCTATCTCGGATTGGGCGTTCAGGCTCCGGCTCCAAGCTGGGGGCTGATGCTCAGCAACGCTCAGCAGTTCATGCTGGTCGATCCGCTGCAAACGCTGTATCCGGGGCTGTGCATCTTTATTGTCGTGTTGGCGGTGAACTTTATCGGAGACGGTATCCGGGATGCGTTCGACCCGCGCAAGAAGGTCAAAATTCCACGGAGGAGGCTGCGGAAATGGCAGGAAAGCTTCTTGAAGTCCAAAATCTGACGGCGGGCTTTGTGACGGAGCAAGGCATCGCCAAAGCGACCGACCGGATTTCACTTAGCGTGGAGAAAGGCAAGACTCTCTGCATTGTGGGCGAATCCGGCAGCGGCAAGAGCGTGGCGTCACTTTCCATTATGCGGTTGATTGATTATGCAGGGGGCGCTCTCTTTGAAGGCAGCATCAGCTTCACTGGCGAAGAACTGACATCGAAGGCCCAGAAAGAGATGATCCGAATTCGCGGCAATCGGATTGCGATGATCTTCCAAGATCCGATGTCGGCGCTCAATCCCGTGTTCACGATCGGGGATCAGATCGCCGAGAGCTTGCAGCTCCATCAGCGGCTAAGCCGGGCCGAGGCCTGGAAGCAGGCCGTCGATATGCTGCGTATGGTCGGTATCCCCGATCCCGAGATCCGGGCCAAGCAATATCCGCATGAGATGTCAGGCGGCATGCGGCAGCGTGTCGTCATCGCCATGGCTCTCGTGTGCAAGCCCGAGCTGCTTATTGCCGATGAGCCGACAACTGCGCTGGACGTTACCGTCCAGGCCCAGATCCTTGATCTGCTGCGGCGACTGCAGGGTGAGCTGGGGATGGCGATCGTGCTCATTACGCATGATATGGGCGTCGCTGCGGAAATGGCGGATCGGGTTGCGGTCATGTATGCCGGCAAGATCGTCGAGGAAGGCAGCGTAGAGGAAATCTTCGATCACCCTTCCCATCCGTATACGATCGGGCTGTTGCGGTCGATTCCGGGCTTGGAGGGCGAGAGAGGCGGGTCGTTATATACGATTCCGGGGACGATTCCGAGCATTCATCATCTGCCTGCGGGCTGCCGCTTCCACCCGAGGTGCGCGAGGGCGGAGGAGAAGTGCCGGCAAAGCGAGCCTTCTCTTGGCGAATTCCGGCCAGATCATCAAGTGGCTTGCTGGATATATGACTCCGGAAGGACGGCAGGCACAGATGACGGAAAGTCTGAGGTGAACCGCGCATGACACGAGATCCGCTAATAGATATTCGCCACCTGAAAAAGTATTTCCCGATCAAGACCGGGTTGTTCAATCGGGTCGCCGGCCACGTGAAGGCGGTAGATGATGTTACGTTCCACATTTACAAGGGGGAAACGTTCGGACTCGGTGGCGAATCGGGCTGCGGCAAATCGACGCTGGGCCGCGCGATTCTCCAACTGCAGAAGCCGAGCGGCGGCGAGGTGTATTTTGACGGCAAGCAGGTGCAGCAGATGACTTCACAGCAGCTGCGGCGGATGCGGCAGGAGATGCAGATTATCTTTCAAGATCCGTTCGGCTCCTTGAATCCCCGTTTTCCTATCCGGGATATTATCGGAGAGCCGCTGCGTGTTCATCAGAAGGCATCTGCCAAGGAGATCGACAGACGTGTCGTTGAATTGATGGAACTGGTCGGCCTCGATGCCTCCAGACGCAACCGGTATCCGCATGAATTCTCCGGCGGACAGCGCCAGCGGATCGGCATCGCCAGAGCGATCGCGCTCCATCCCCGATTCATCGTAGCGGATGAAGCCGTCTCGGCGCTGGATGTGTCAGTTCAGTCGCAGGTGCTGAACTTGTTAATGAAGCTGCAGCAGGAGCTGGGCCTGACGTTCCTCTTTATCGCGCATGGCCTCAATGTGGTACGGCACATCTCCGATCGCATCGGGGTCATGTATTTGGGCAAGCTGGTCGAGGTGGCCTGCACGGAGGAGCTGTTCGCCAATCCGCTGCACCCGTATACGGCAGCGCTTCTCTCCGCCATCCCCAGGCCGACGCCGCACCGGAAGGCAGAGCGAATCGTGCTGCAGGGCGATGTGCCGTCGCCGGCCAATCCGCCATCCGGCTGCCGCTTCCACCCGCGCTGCCCTTACGCGCAGGCCAAGTGCCGGGACATCCCGCCCGAGCTTCGGGAGGTTATGCCGGGCAGGGAAGTAGCCTGTCATTTCCCGCTGGATTATGCGCAGTCGGCTGCGATGGTCTAGGGGAGCGCGGGTATGAGCAAGCCCGAAGCGGGTTTGCCAGCAATGCTTCTTTTTTGCCGCAAGCGAATCTCTATTTCCTTGCGGCGGGAAAGAGGCATTATTTATTTTTGCGCCCCGGGCAGGGCCCTCTATATGAAGAGGGCGGCGAGGCACCAGATCAGCAGCGTGACGGCGCCGGATTCTCCGGCAATATAGGTCAAGCCGCTCTGCTTGTGATAGAACAGGACCTCGAGCCAGTAGCGGCTGTGGTTAATGACGGTATGAATCAGGACGGCGGGCCATATACTGCCGCTTGCGTAGCGAACCCATCCCATGACGATCGACAGCGGAAAAATCATGGCCGTGAACAGCGCGATCGTGATGAGCGGCATGCCGTCGTCATTATCCCCGTTCAAGGAGAACGGATAATGGAATACGGCCCAGACGGCGGCCGTGATCAGAATCGCTTTTCTCACGCCCAGCGTTCGGTCAGCTTCGGTTGCAAATAGCCGCGCCAGCCGATCTCCTCGCCGAAGGCGAACAGCAGCGTCATCAAAATAAACAGATTCGGCTTGAACAGGTTCAGGGTCACGCGATGAACATAGGCGGCTGCCGTCATTCCGCCCCCCAGCTCCTGCGCCGCCGGCAAAGCAACATAGCCGAGCGCCCAGGCGGCGGCGAAGCCCGCGGCCACAGGCAGGCCGGCGAGCAGGGCGACGATGTACCAGCGCGGCTTCCCGAGTCTCGTTATGCCTGTTCCTCGCAGCGTGTCCTTCCGCCCGGGCCGGAGCAGAAGCAGGAGCAGCACGGCAATCAGCGGCGTCGCTTGACTGATGCCGATCAGCTCCATCCTGCCGCTCAGATTGGCGGCGAGCGTCAGGCCGAGCACGATGACGAAGAGGAAATGACCGTGTTCGTGCAGGATGCGCTGGAGGATGCGGGCTATACGGTGATGACGGCATACAGCGCGGAGCAAGCGGAGCGGATGATCCGCAGGCAGACGCCGGACTTTATTGTGCTGGACGTTATGATGCCGGGAACGGACGGATTTCAATTTTGCAAGCAGGTGCGGGATGCGGTAGCGTGTCCGATCGTCTTCGTTAGCGCCAGGGTGAGCGAGGCGGATCGGATCTACGGCTTGGCGGCAGGAGGCGATGATTATCTCGTGAAGCCGTTCAGCTTGCGGGAGCTGATGGCGCGCATTGAGGCGCATCTTCGCCGGGAACGCCGCAGTTCGCAGCGCAAGGACCGCGGCTTGCTGAGGTACGGCTCTTTTACCGTCAATATCCGGGGGCATGAGCTGAGTTGTCATGGGAAGGCGCTGGCGCTCACGAGCCGAGAGTTCGCCATTGTGGAGCTGCTTGCGATGAATCCGGGCCAAGTCTTCGCGCGCGAGCATATTTATGAGCAGGTATGGGGACTGGATGCGGTCGGCGACGATGCGACGGTAACTGAGCATGTGAAAAATATCCGCGCGAAAAAATGGCGGCGGCCGAACCCGGCTCCCGCTGGATCGAAACGATATGGGGCATCGGGTACAAGTGGAAGGACAGCCAATGAAAATCTATCCGTTCAAGCGCCAGTTTATCGTTTATTTTTGTTGGGTGATCGGGTTCAGCCTCCTTGCAACCGCGCTGTGTGTGGCGGGTTCCTGTGGATGCTGAATCAGGGGAAGCTGGACTGTCTCCGGCCCGCGAATCATTATGAGAAAAAGATTCCGCCGATTCGAAGGACGGTAACGCTGCCTCGGTCGGGATAGGAAGGTGCGTGCATGATGCCCGATAACAGGGTAAGCGGCAATTTTTTCGGAAAGGATGAGGGCGTGTGTCTACGTGCGGTACCGAAGTTCGATTGCTCGAACTGTATGAGGAGGATATTCCGGGTCTGATCGCTCTATCCGATTCTGTCGGCTGGAACTATGACGAGCCCGAGCTCGTGACGATCCTGTCGGCGGGGCGGGTGTTCGGCCACAAGACGGAGCAGGGAAGCCTCGTATCCAGCTCGGCTGTGCTCTCTTATGGGGACAAGCTGGCTTCCATTGGCATGTTCATTGTTCATCCGGCGTATCGGGGGCGAGGTCTGGGCAAAGCAGCGGTTCAGGCTTGTATGGGCAAGGTTAGCGAACAAGCCGCCGTCATGCTGATTGCAACGAAGGAAGGCGAGCCGCTCTATGAGAAGCTAGGGTTCGGTGCCATGACATGCGTGCATAAAATGGTGGCCGATCGTTATTGAGCGGAGCTCCCTGTCCATGAAGCGGAACAATACGAGATCGAGCCATTCGATGAGGTGTGCCTGGACCAAGTTCATAGGCTTGATCGAATGGCAGTAGGCGCAGAGCGCCATACTTTTCTCCACTCGCGAATCCGGCAAGCGAAGCAATGCGTTGTGCTGCGGGATAAAGCGAAGCAGATTACAGGATATGGCCTAGCCGTGGCCGGACCGGTCCATTTGGTTCTCGGTCCCATTATTGCGCCGAATCCCGAAGCTGCGGCCTGTCTCGTCCATCATCTGGCGGCCAAGCATGACGGCAAGCTCCGCATCGATGTGCCGGACGAGTAGCACGCTCTTTTGCCTTTCTTGCAAGAATGCGGATTCGAACGGGCAACCCGGCCTCCTGTCATGTTCCTTCATGGGCGGGATGTGCCGGAGCAAAACGGCACCTTTGTACGGGATCGCGGCCCAAATTTTCGGATGAACCGGGACGGCAGAGATATGCGCTTCGCCGCATTATCCGAGAAATAAGGACACGCTGTCCGCTGTATAGTGGGGCGTGTTCTTTTTTTGATCCAGGGGGTTGACGATCTGCTGAAAAAGGAGTACGATGCCATTATAGTTTCCTTGGAAACAATAATAAGATCGCTTTCTATCTGATCAGGTCTTTTATTTCGGGAATATTGTTTCATATGAAACAAAGTAATGGGTGGTGTAAGCAACATGGACAATACCGAAGTGGTAAAAATGCAAATTCACGAGCTCTACATGAAATTCCTGCACCAGCAGGAGCTGCAAGAACAGTTGGAAAGCGAGGCGCTCCTGGCCGAAATCCAGCATTCGTTGTCCGGAGGCGCTTCGCTCAATCTCACGGAGATCCATGTCATCTCCTGTATCGGTCAGAATGAGCCGATCAATGTGACGGCCATTGCGGAGAAGATGTCCATCAGCAAAGGAAATATCTCGAAAATTTGCAGCAAATTGCTGAAGGAAGACTGGATTCGCAAGACGCAGCTCAGCGACAACAAGAAAGAAATTTATTTTCGCCTGACGGCGGCGGGAAAGAAGGCTTTTCTGCTGCATGAGCAGCTCCATGGAAGAGCGCAGCAATTGTTCGTTCGTTTTCTCGACCGGTACGACGGGGAGCAATTGAGCTTCTTGAAGCGCGTGCTGATGGACGGGATCGCGTCCTTGGAAGCGGGAGAGCTTCGCATTCGCTCCTCTCAAGCGGCGGGGGAGGGGGAAGCATGATGGCAGGCAAGGAAGCCCGCTCCGCATTTTTGCTCTATTTGATATGTATCAGCACCTTCTTTGCCTCGCTGATGCAAAATATGTATTCGCCCATCCTTCCCCTGCTGCGGGATTCCTTCGGCGTTTCTCTTTCCATGGTCAATCTGTCCGTCTCCTTATTTATCTTTATCGTAGCGGTATTGCAGATCGTGATCGGCTCTGTCATTGACGTGAAGGGAACGCGAATTGTGTTGATTCCCGGCCTGGTGCTTACGATAGCGGCCAGTATCGGCTGCGCGGTTACGGATGATTTTGCCGTATTCCTCATATGCAGGGCGCTGCAAGCCTTCGGAACGGCTGCGATTCCGCTTATCGCGGCCACGACCATCGGCCGCTTGTTCCAGGGCAGTCAGCGCGGCAGCGCAATGGGGACGTATCAGATGCTGCTGTCGGTCGCGCCTGCGGCCGCGCCGGTGCTGGGCGGATGGATCGGGGAGCGGTACAGCTACCCCGGTATTTTCTGGTTCCTGGCAGGCGTGTCTATCCTCCTGTTGGCCGCGAACGGAGTCTATTTTCCGCGAGACAAGGGGGCAGATGGGAAGACGGTTCGCCTGCGCGACCTATTTGCTCAATACGCCGGTATTATGAAAAATAAATTAACGAAGGGGATTTTCGCGCTCGCTTTTCTCTATTTCTTCATTTACTTTGAAATCCTTGTCTACCTGCCCGCGCTCTTGACCGATCACTATCAGGTCAGCCTGCAAATCGTCGGTCTGCTTTATTTGCCGATGGCGCTGAGCAATATTGCGGGGACGATGATATTTAAATCGATCCAGGCGAAGCTGCCACACCGCGCGCTGGCGGCCGGGGGCAGTGTCCTGGCTGCCGCCAGCATGCTGCTGTTCGCGGCGACCGAGTCCGTCTCCTTGATCGGCTTGTCTGCCGCCTTGGTCCTGTACGGGATATCCGGCGGCGTGCTGACGCCCTTGTTCGCCACGATGATCAGCAATGAGTTCGAATCGCAGCGAGGCAGCGCATTGGGGCTGTTCAACTTCATTCGCTATGTCGGCATGGCGGCGGGACCGATCGCAGGCGGATGGCTGCTCGCCGGGCTCAGCGGCTCCGCCGTCTTCGCCCTGTTCGGGATCTTGGTCGCAGCGGTTGCCTGGTTGGTGCTGGGGCGGCTGCGATCGGCCGATTCATTGCGTGTTGAAAAATAGACGGAAAAAAGCCGACCTTCGCGGTCGGCTGCTTCCGGTTACTGCTTCAACGGCATGATGCTCTTCTCGACCTGCGCCATCGCGTCTTCCCCGATGAGTCCCAGTCTCCAGATGGCCGTGCCTTTCAGATTGTGCCGCTTGGCAAGCCCGATCACCGAAGAGACGGACTTGCTGTTCTCGCTGCCCATCGACAAGCCGAGGATCAGCTTATGCCGCGGCACTTCCTTCAGCGCGAGCTGAATCGCCTCGTCCACTTTATGCAGCGGTTCCGGGGCTTTTTCATCCTCATACGCATACGCCATAATAATGATATCGTCCGCTTCGGAGGCGAGCGCCTTATAATCGTAGCCTTGATATGCGCCGTTCAGCGGATGGAGCACGAGCGTCACCTTCAGATCGGCGGCTTCGGCTTGCTTGGCAAGCTGAGCAACGAAGCGGTTGTAGTCCTGCTTCGCCTTAGCGATGTCGCCGGACAGTCCCAATCCTTCAAAATCAAGCGCTATGCCGGAGAAGCCCTTTTCCTGGGCCAACTCGATAATATCTTCCCTTGCCTTGGCCGCGAGCGCTTCATCCTCCAGCATATTGGTAAGCTCGTTCTTGCGATCCGAGGCGAAGACCATTAGGTAAGGGCTCGTCCCGTCCTGCTTCGCTCCGTCCACGATCGATTCCGGCGTAATCTCTCCCGCCGGCTCCGGCCAATAGAAGTCTTTGCCGCTGGTCGTAATCGTGCTATCCTCCTGCAGCCGCGCCCAGCCGAATGCCGCCGCATCGAACTTCGTCAGGAGATGGCGCTCCTTGAAGGAAGCAATGGCATAGTAGGTCATGCTGTACATTTTCTTCGGCGGCGATTGAATGGACACCGTCTTCGCTGCGGCATTCCAGGACACCTTCGCCCCGAACTGCTTGCCGAAGAAGCTGAGCGGAATATACGTCGTCCCCGCTTTGGCTAACGGCGCCATGGACAGCGCGACAGCTTGCCCGTCCACCTTCGCTGTCTTCTGGTTCAACTGCAGCAGCACGGACTTCTCCCCATCCGCCGTCGTCTGCTTCGCAGCGACGGTCTTGGTCTTCGGATCCCATTTCACCTCGATGCCCAGCGCTTCCGCAATGCCGCGGAACGGAACCATGGTCGTTCCTTGTATAATCATCGGCTTCGCCGAGAATTCGAGCGGATCACCGTCCAGCACAATCTTCGTGCCTTCGGCCTGCTTCGGCTCTCCGGCGGCCTGCGCGGCTTGCTGCGGGAACAGCATCGCTGCTATACATAGCGCCGCCAACATAGAATAGATATAACGCCTCTTTTTCATCGAACTACCCTCTTTCTGTCGCGCATCGATGCGAACGCGAATCTGCAACTCTTTTTTCTGGTTTCTATTTTACGCAAAAACAGGGAGATTTGCCATAGAAATGATAGACAAGAGGAAAGGAGCACGGCATGAAATTTCATAGAATGGGTCTAGGTTGCTTTCATGGCCTGTGAGCATGGCTATTCTTGCAAAAAAACGCGAATGGAAGGGGAAACCTTCACACTCTCAAAGCAAAAGTGGTATCATATAGAAATTATGGCTACGTTGCGAGGTTGAAATTAGATGAAGAAATGGATTTATTTGTCGTTATTTGGAGTGGCCGTTGTCGCTGTGGCTGCGACTGCGGGTTGTTCACTTGACGGCCGGAGCCACTATTCACTCACCGGGAAGAAGGTCAGCGAGGAATACAAGGTGGTGATTAATGGGAAGCCGATGGAAGGAGCCCTGATTGAGGGAAATCTCTATGTTCCGTTACGCCCAATGTTGAAAGAGCTGGACGTTGGTTTTACCGTTGATGGATCAAATAAAGTCATTACGGTGGGGGAGGAAAGTCCGGCTCCGCCAAACGAATTTATGGAGAAGAATGCATCGGAATTAAGAGCATTGCAACGAACTCTGGAAAACGAAACGCTGCCTAATCTGAAAAAGAGAAGAAAACAGATTAGTGCCAAGATGACAGAACGATTGCAGGCAGGCGACAAAGAGGGGTACGAAGCTGCGAAAAAACTGCTGGTGGAATGTAAAGCCGCGATGGCCCGACGCACCGAAGAACTCCGCCTGGTTAAAGAAGCATTGATCGAGAAGAGCCGCAAATAGCTTGGAGACGGGCCAGGCCGGGAAACCCTCGCTGGGCTCGTTGTTTTGTATATGCATTCCCCCGCTGGTGAGGACTTTTTTAGAGGAGGGGGACCGTGAGGAAAATTATTGTGGTTGTCGTCGCTGCTCTTTTGCTTGCGGGATGTCGTTCCCTGGCAGGCTCATCACGCCCTGATCCATGTATCTTTCGCGTACATGACGGAGGAGTCATTTGTTATGGGATGGAGGCGGCTGAAGTCGAGTGGGTAGCGGGAAAAGGGGAATTAGCGTCAAATGGAGAGTTCTTGATGTACGATCATGGTTGGGCGGTATATTATCGTAACAAGGTTGCCTCGCTTATTTACATTGCCGAAGGAGATTATTATGCGCATCCCTCCGGAGCAAAAATCGGTGATCTCCCGGATAAATTAAGGAAAAAATACGGAACGGCAACGATAGACGATAAAGAAATAATAGGCGGGAGTCTTGTATATGTTTACGATCGGATCCATAATAAGCCGCTTGAATTAGATGATCATAAAAACCTGCCTATAGAGGAACCCCCCGCCATCTTTCCCGCTGTGGGCGCCTACCTTGACGATAACGGATACATAGACATTCTGGCCGTTGGAGATTTGAGAGCTTATCTAACGGGGAAATGAGTGAAAGCCCTGGTATTATGCTGGGGTTTTTAGGCGCTTGTCGATATTTGCGAAGTATTATAGAATGTGTCGAAATATTCCGGTATAATGAAGTTTTCAATTTAATGTCGCATGCTGCTAGAAGTGACAGCATGAGAAGGATACCTCCTGTTGCCCATAATCCGTTTGAGTATAGTCTCCATTTTTTTGTCGTCGATCCCTAATAGCGTCAAAACCCCGGGGGATCGACGACAACTTGAAATAAGAAGAAATGAGAAGAGAAATGTAGATTATTGGAGATAACATTATGACTTGCGTTTTACTGACAGAATGGCAAGAAAGCCAACTTTAATTTTTCTTTTACTTCCGATTCTATATAAGTTGAACTATTGAACCATTCAACTAGAACCTAATACACAGGCGATCAATAATGGACCATGGAGATTTCATGATCTCGTTCATAAACTGCAGGACATTCTTGCGAATATCGGCAACCGTGTGATAGAACACATTGTTAATGACATCGGACTTCAGCCATTTCCATAGCCCTTCAACAATATTGAGTTGAGGGCTGTAAGGGGGCAGGAAAACAAGTTCAAGCCGCCTTTTCATTTCGTCCAAAAACGGCCGGAGCAGCTTGGCATGATGAATGCGAGCATTATCTAACACGATGACGATTTTGCCTGCAGGATAGTGAGCAACAACCTTTTGGAGAAAACTCAAAAAGGTCTCGGCTGTGTATTGCTCGTCTTCCTGCCAAACCACCTTGCCGGTGGAATAGTCAAGCGTGGCCAGCAGCTTGACTCCACGGTGTTTGCCTGCCGTTCGAATCATTCGCTGTTTGCCCCTAAGAAACCATGTTTTTTGAATGGCTTGGTAGTCACGGATCATGGACTCATCTTCAAATAGCAAATGGTCGATCTCATCATTCATCAGTCTTTTTTTAACGCAGGAAAAATGGTTTCCGAGAACTGGCGTTGCTTCTCCTCGTCTGCTGCAGCTAAAGTGTATGTCGGTTTGGTGTAGCTTAACCCTTGGCGGTGCATCATCTTCGAGACCCCGCGAAGCGAATACGTTTGCCCAAATTCACGCTTAATAAAGGCTGCAATCAGTTCCAGCGTCCAGTTATGGCGAGCGGTAAAGCCCACCTCATGAGGAACACAATGAGCTATGGTCTGCTTCAGCTTTTCCTGCTGCTCTTTTGTTAAGCGAACAGGCGCGCCCGGCGAATGATTCATTTGCAGTCCGGAAAGTCCGCCCTGATCATAAGCCTTGATATATGCCTTTACCGTTTGAACGCTTCGGTCCAACGTATGGGCAATCTCTTTTACCGGAGCCCCTTGGAGATGTAAATATAATGCCTGGTAGCGCTCGTACATTCGGCGATCCTTTGCTTTTCTCATGGCTTGCTTCACTTCGTCAAGCTTCGTTGGGTTTTCCATGTTCTACTCCCTACCTGTCTTTTTGTGGTCCTTTATTCATTCGACATGCAGGTATGAAATTCCTTACCATAATTCTCTAAAACTTTAATTCAATTTATATAGCCCATAAACCTCAAAATAAGATGTATCAAATGCACGAATCTCCACTACAGCTTGTTCGTGTTGAAGTCCTTCCTTTTCTTCAGTCGTTGGCAGGTGCTCTAAATTCCATTCGGCAACCTCCCCTTTTATTGCTATAAATACACCGGAAAGAAATTGGTCAACCATTTTTGATATATTAACTAAGCGTTCAGTACTATCAATCCTGCAAAACGGTGACGTAAAAAATTGTTCTGAATGATGAGTGTTAAAATCTACATCAAAAACATACCAATTGCATGCTTCAGTTTGTTCATATATAGCGGATAGAATTTCCGCAAGTTGTTCTCCGAGACATGAAAATTGTTGAGTTTCTTTCGTTTTTACAATCCTTAAGACAAAGTCTGGTTTTTTCATTTTTCACCTCACCACTGTAGCGGGGTAGGGCCACCTCGTTCTACCCGTTGAATTGGGTATATAATAATGGTCATGTGGATTTGTATGGTTTTTTCTACCGTGATTTGTCCAATCTGTATCCTTGATATAATCCCCGTTTTTTCCGAATTCTCTTGTTTGACGATAACTTCCGTTTCTTCCTTGTTTTTCGCCGATTTGAGTATGGGGATAATGAGTATCGGGTTTCGGAATTCCATTTTCATATCTTAGTAACTCTCTATTAACCCTATACTGACCTCCTCCGGTAGGAGCGCTCATCGGTACATTTCTTATTCCGCCGGCTCCGCAATTATGCGTCCATATCACCAGCTCTGTTACAAAATAATTATGTACTCCTTCAACTCGGAAGTTATACACGGTCATGCTGTTGTTGTGAATCTCGATCCGGTCAATCGGATACAGCTTGCCTTCTGGATTTTGAAGCAGGTCACCTGCCTTTAGGTGTCTTGCTTCTTGCCAGCCTCGGCCAGGAACCCAGAACGGGTGCTCTTCCGTAGTGGTTATCGTTATCGTTATTCCTTTGACCGTAATTTGGTACGTCTCGGATGCCTGTCTTTGGAACAATTCAACAACCGTATTATATCCTGTCTTTCCTGTAAGTTCATCCTTCGTTAGAACAAAATCACCGATGCGGATTTCTTCAATCGGCTTGAAGCCTGTATTCGTTTGTACAGGCGTGCCGGCAGAGAAGCAATGCAAATTGCAATTAGCGATGGATTGAGCAGAAGCAAGAGGAATGCATGTAACTGAAAGGATAAAAAATAACATCAAGGAAATATATTTTTTCATGTTCGTCTCCTTTTCGTTAGAAAATCAAATAGGATATTCCCCCCTTATCTCGTCGTACAGCTAAAGTGTCTAATATATGGTGCTGGATGACGTATATTCCTTGTAAAAAAAATGACGTTTTTGAATATATCAAAAAATGACGGATCGTGTCCTTGTTTTTGAAAATACTTTAAAGATTTATAATGAACTCTGAAATGATGGGTTGGTATATTGGGCTAATCACTTGTGGTGGCGAAGGAGGAGTGCAACTTGAAGCAGATGGGGAAATAGCAAATACGAAAAGTTGAAAAAACAAAACGACGACTGTAATTAGGAATATATCCCTGATTACAGTCGTCAGAACTGAACTAAACGTTTTTTCGACGAATCGTTGTTATGGTAACAATAATTATCATCACAACACTTAAAGTCGTAACATCAAATATCGAGAAATTATCTGAGTTGCTTATAAACAGGCAAAGCGCACCAACTAAAGTGATAACTAACAACAATTTCGCACTAATAACATTGGGTTTTTTTGAACGTTTAAAGATCAATACAACAAATCCTACAGCAATTAGTGCGTAAAAAAGGAGAAGAGCAGTAACACTTAATATTGGCGATACGTTATTAAGCAAAGAATCACACCCCCAGAAGTGTTACGTTAATTATAACATAATCAATATGGTTTTTTACTGTTTTCTGTGACTTCGTAATACGGAAGTGGTAACCAATGTATATTAAGTGTGACACCATTTGGATTATTGTGAGCTTCAAGACTGTTCGCGACTAGACTGTAGCCAAGCGCCATTATTGCGCCTGCTGCCGAAGCGGACCATGCAGCGGGTCCACCAATTATACCACCAATAACCCCCGCTATAGCGGCTTCTGTCGCAAATCCTTCTTTGAATTGCTTCATTTGGTATGCAAACAATTCAGTGTCACGTTGATTCATCGTTATTGCTACGCCCCACCAGTAAGTATTGGCGAATGCAGATCGAAGTTGAACTGAGTTATTATCAGTAGCATTCGGATTTGCAATCACTAGATTATTCTGAATTATTGTTTTATTTGATTTAAGAGACTCGTTAAGAATGTTTATACCATTTTCAATTAGTATGTATGAATAATTGCTAACTTTTTCTCGTGCTTTAGGATCGATGTGTAATAATCCGTCTGGGCCTTTTGTGATATAATCGTTAAGAATATTAGTCTCATCAATAAATTTTTGGTCTAATTCAATACCACCAGTTGCCGTTGTTTTAATCATTCTTGATTGAGCTTCTTCTAATTGAGATTGAGAGATTGGAGATAATGATTCAGCAAAAATTAACGTTGGAGCAAACGCGGAAGTAAGCAGACTCGTAGCAACTATACTCGCCAATATTTTCTTCTTCATAATAATAATATAGCCCCCTTAATGGTATTAAATTACATCTGCAAAATTTATAATAACAGAGACATTTTACCACCTCAATAGGACGTGAGTTTCAGGTTTCCAGATTTTAAAGGTATGATTTTCGACAAAATTCTCAAACAAATATTTAATATTTATGGTACTATTATCCGCCGGGAAACAAAATGAAGAGCCGTTGAGGAAGGAGATATGCTCCCCTTAAAGTAGACAGGTGAAATAACCAAAACCTTCTGCTATAAGGGGAGCTTTTAGTATGCGAAAAAATTGAATGCTAAAGAAAAACTCGCAACGACACTAATTGAATGGCGGGAGCGTTAAGAACAATATGGATATGATGGGTTGGAACATCATCCCCATAACAGAGGTTATTCTGCGGAGGTCAAACTCCAGGCGGTAAAAGATTATCTATTCGGGGGGTTATCACAAAGTCAAATTATCCATAAGTATAAGATTGCCTCTCGAACTCAACCTCCGCAATTGGATTAAGAAGTATATTAGTCATAGGAGCTTAAAAATCTATGTAGGGGGAGCGAAAGTATGGCTAAGGGGCGGTCTACCACTTGGCAAGAACGAGTGGATATTGTCCTTTATTGTCTTGCCCATGACCATGAGTACCAGAAGGCAGTAAACCAATATCAGGTCGTACCAGCAAGTATAGCAGTTGGTAAAGAAGTACGAAGCTGGTGGAGAGGAAGCATTATTATACGGACGAGTACGAAGGGGACATCCAGACCTACATCCACTTTTACAATTACGAACGATTACAAGCAAAACTAAACGGCCTCAGTCCGATGGAATTCAGAACCAGGCCGTTTAAAAATTTTTATTTTTTGTACTGTCTACTTGACGGGGTTCAGTTCAAAGAACCCTTCCGGCTCTTTTTGTTTGGTAATTACGGGCAATAGTTTACATTGGTACAGATTTATAAATACAATTAATTAGGGCTTGCTGAACAATCATTTTTCAAAGGTTTTACAAGGATTTCTGGACTCTAACTCGAAATAAAATGCAAGGAGAATGCGAATTTCTTGCAAAAAATCGTGCACGTGGAGTGAGCCGACATGTATCGTAGAACCGAAAGCCAGCTTCAGTTGTTCGAAGATTTCTACTTGCCGTTTGGCGGTAAATTAAATAAGGAGAACCGTTGGGTGCAACTGGCCGCTATCATCCCGTGGTGGCGGGCAGAAGAATTCTACGCGAAGTCGTTCAAGAAATCAATGCGCGGTCAGATCCCTTTGTCTGTTCGTATGGCTTTGGGAGCGCTGTACATTCAGGAACGTATGCAGCTCGATGATCGAGAGACGGTCCAGCAGATCACCGAAAATCCGTACTACCAGTACTTCCTTGGGCTGCCGGCGTTCCAAGATAAGCCTCCGTTTCATCACTCGCTGTTGACCCATTTCCGCAAGCGATTGGGTGCGGATGTCATTGAACGAATCAACGATTGGATTTTGGAAGAGGACGCAGAGCGAAAGAAGCAGGAACAAAACAAGAACGATCCTCAAGATCCTCCAGGCAGCGGCCATGGCTCTGATGGAACATCCGTTAATGAAGACGGCAAAAGCAAAGAGAAACCATGCAACAAAGGCACCTTGATGCTCGACGCGACCTGCGCACCGGCCGACATCTCGTATCCGACCGATTTGAAATTATTGAACGAGGCGCGGGAAAAACTCGAAGCGATCATCGATGTTCTGCACGAGCCTTTCGTCGGGAAGGCCAAGAAACCGAGAACGTATCGTCAAACCGCCCGCAAACGCTACCTCGAGATCGCCAAGAAACGGCGAACGGGTGCCAAAGCCATCCGGAAAGCGGTTGGCAAACAGCTTCGTTATGTTTCGCGTAATCTTCGCATCATCGAAATGCTGGCAGCGAAAAGCAGCTTGAATCAACTGGGTTCGCAGCAGTATCGGCAATTGCTCGTCATTTCCGAGCTGTATCGTCAACAGCAAGAGATGTACGACAAACGGACACACTCGGTGGAAGATCGAATCGTCAGTCTTTCCCAACCGCATGTACGGCCGATTGTCCGCGGGAAAGTGAATGCTCCCGTCGAGTTTGGAGCAAAGCTGGCGATCAGTCTGGTGGATGGTTACGCTCGGATGGAGAAGCTGTCCTGGGATAACTTCAACGAAAGCATGACACTGAAAGCTTCCGTGGAGTCGTTCGTCCAGCGATATGGGTGTTATCCGGAAGCCATTCTAGCCGACCAAATCTACCGAAACCGGGAGAACCTTCGCTATTGTAAGGAGCACGGCATCCGTCTGAGTGGTCCAAACTTAGGACGTCCGAAGAAAGAAGCGGAACCAGAACGGAACCAGGCCAGACAGGATGCTTCAACGCGTAACGCGATCGAAGGAAAATTCGGAGAAGGCAAACGCTCCTACGGACTGGGGCGTATTCGAGCACGCCTTCGAGAGACAAGCGAAACGGTCATTGCTCTACAACTGCTTGTTATGAATCTCGAACGCAAGCTGCGCGTTCTCTTTTTGCCGATTTTCAGACTGTTGCTGAATCTGTGCCGTCAGCCTCTGTGGCCTAAAAGGCAATATGTTCAGCAAGCCCTAATTAGGGTTTGCTGAACAATCATTTTTCTAAGGTTTTACAAGGATTTCTGGACTCTAACTCGAAATAAAATGCAAGGAAAATGCGAATTTCTTGAAAAAAATCGTGCACGTGGAGTGAGCCGACATGTATCGTAGAACCGAAAGCCAGCTTCAGTTGTTCGAAGATTTCTACTTGCCGTTTGGCGGTAAATTGAATAAGGAGAACCGTTGGGTTCAACTGGCCGCTATCATCCCGTGGTGGCGGGCAGAAGAATTCTACGCGAAGTCGTTCAAGAAATCAATGCGCGGTCAGATCCCTTTGTCTGTTCGTATGGCTTTGGGAGCGCTGTACATTCAGGAACGTATGCAGCTCGATGATCGAGAGACGGTCCAGCAGATCACCGAAAATCCGTACTACCAGTACTTTCTTGGGTTGCCGGCGTTCCAAGACAAGCCTCCGTTCCATCACTCGCTGTTGACCCATTTCCGCAAGCGATTGGGTGCGGATGTCATTGGACAAATCAACGATTGGATTTTGGAAGAGGACGCAGAGCGAAAGAAGCAGGAACAAAACAAGAGCGATCCTCAAGATCCTCCAGGCAGCGGCCATGGTTCTGATGGAACATCCGTTAATGAAGACGGCAAAAGCAAAGAGAAACCATGCAACAAAGGCACCTTGATGCTCGACGCGACCTGCGCACCGGCCGACATCTCCTATCCGACCGATTTGAAATTATTGAACGAGGCGCGGGAAAAACTCGAAGCGATCATCGATGTTCTGCACGAGCCTTTCGTCGGGAAGGCCAAGAAACCGAGAACGTATCGTCAAACTGCCCGCAAACGCTACCTCGAGATCGCCAAGAAACGGCGAACGGGTGCCAAATCCATCCGGAAAGCGGTTGGCAAACAGCTTCGTTATGTTTCGCGTAATCTTCGCATCATCGAAATGCTGGGAGCGAAAAGCAGCTTGAATCAACTGGGTTCGCAGCAGTATCGGCAATTGCTCGTCATTTCCGAGCTGTATCGTCAACAACAAGAGATGTACGACAAACGGACACACTCGGTGGAAGATCGAATCGTCAGTCTTTCCCAACCGCATGTACGGCCGATTGTACGCGGGAAAGTGAATGCTCCCGTCGAGTTTGGGGCAAAGCTGGCGATCAGTCTGGTGGACGGTTACGCTCGAATGGAGAAGCTGTCCTGGGATAACTTCAACGAAAGCATGACACTGAAAGCTTCCGTGGAGTCGTTCGTCCAGCGATATGGGTGTTATCCGGAAGCCATTCTAGCCGACCAAATCTACCGAAATCGGGAGAACCTTCGCTATTGTAAGGAGCACGGCATCCGTTTGAGTGGTCCAAACTTAGGGCGTCCGAAGAAAGAAGCGGAACCCGATCGGAACCAGGCCAGACAGGATGCTTCAATGCGTAACGCAATCGAAGGAAAATTCGGAGAAGGCAAACGCTCCTACGGACTGGGGCGTATTCGAGCACGCCTTCGAGAGACAAGCGAAACGGTCATTGCCCTGCAACTGCTTGTTATGAATCTCGAACGCAAGCTGCGCGTTCTCTTTTTGCCGATTTTCAGACTGCTGCTGAATCTGTGCCGTCAGCCTCTGTGGGCCTAAAAGGCAATATGTGTGCGACTTGTTTTGCTATAACTGAATAACTTCAGGAAAAGCAAGGACTTTATAAAGAAAAGTCTAACTTTCTATCCGAGAACAGGAATGAGGAATCCATGTTTTCCAAAACTGTTCCGTTGAGACTCCTACATGCGTCTTGTTCGGCAGGGCATGAGGTATGAAGCTAGGTGAAGTCGGCAGAAGGAAGCTGGAGCCACCAATCAAGGAAGGTATGCTTACTGATATGCCGGACGGCTGAAAAATTGCCTATGGTGAGAATGTTCAAAGGGGAACTGACGAAACTCCGAATGTAAGAATCTAAATGCCTACCTCATGGAAACATGTTGACCAATGAATGTTGGGGCAAGTGGCGTAAAGTACAATTACATGTTAGGAAATACGCTATACCGAACAATGGCGGTATCAAGCTTGCAGGTTCAAAGGAGTCACCTAAGGGCAGTATGCATAGCTAGGATAGAAGGAACAAGGAAAGCAAGGGACGTTGCAACAATGGACTGCCGTCCAAGACGGTTGCTATAAGGTTACACCGAAATGCATTTACCCTTGTGAGAGTAGGGGCACGACCAATGAAACTTCCGTAATAGAAGTGGAGGAACAGCCCTGAGTCTTGTTACTTGACAACAACTTTCCAAAAGTGAACTGTATCGGTCGGGTATGAATGTGGGGACAATCTCTGCAAGGGGGTTGCCACAATACAGGCTCTGCGTTATTGGGATTACTATAATCTAACAGATACCTTTACAGACTTACACGAGCAGGCCAAGCAAGGAAAAACATTCAAACGTCTCTATGAACTAATCACATCAAGAGAAAATATCCTTCTTGCTTACCGTACAATCAAGTCAAATAAGGGATCTAAAACAGCAGGAACAGATGGCAAAACAATCGAGAATCTTAAAACAATGACAGACAGCGATCTTGTGAACCTTGTTAAAACAAAACTTAAGAATTACCAACCTAAAAAGGTTAGACGGGTCTTTATTCCAAAACCTAATGGGAGAAAGAGACCACTGGGAATTCCATGCATTCTAGATCGGCTAATACAGCAGTGCTTTAAGCAAGTACTTGAACCAATCGCCGAGGCGCACTTTTATAAACATAGTTATGGGTTCAGACCATTGCGCTCCACCCATAATGCATTGGCTAGAGTTCAATTTTTGATTAATAACGGGGGACTTCACTTTATCGTAGACATCGATATCAAAGGATTCTTCGATAACATTAATCATTCAACCTTGCTAAAGCAGATATGGAATCTTGGAATACACGATCGTAAGGTTTTACGGATTATCAGTCGAATGCTAAAAGCTGTAATAGAAGGTGAAGGTACTCCTGTAAAAGGAACCCCACAAGGAGGAATTTTATCCCCTTTACTTTCTAACATTGCACTGCACGATCTTGATACTTGGGTAGCTGGACAATGGGAGAATTTCCAAACAAAACATGCATATACGAAGAGGAATAAATATAATGCTCTTAAGAAGTCAAAGCTTAAAGAAGGATTCATCGTCAGATACGCCGATGACTTCAAAATCCTCTGTCGTGATTGGAAAACGGCCCAAAAATGGTTCCATGCCGTAAAACTTTATTTGAAAGATCGCCTTAAGTTGGACATTTCCCCTGAGAAATCAAAAATTCTGAATTTGAGGAAACAGAAATCTGAATTTCTCGGCTTTACAATTAAAGCTACAATGAAGGGGAAAAAGGCAGTTGCACATACCGGTGTGATTGAGAAGAAAAAACAACAGATTAAGATACAATATAAGAAACTTATTCAACATATTCAACAATCACCCTCAGCCGGTAATGTGCACAAATTCAATAGTTTTGTTCTCGGGATTCACAATTACTTTAGGAAAGCAACGCATGTGTTCATTGAGTTCTCACGACTTGCCTATGACCTGAAAAAGTTCACTTATAATCGTTTGAAACGGGCTGGTAAATACGAACATCCTGATAATCCACCTCCGACATATAGGAAGTTTTACTCAACCAGTTATCGCACGTTCAAGGTGGATGGAGTCTACTTATACCCGATAGTAGATGTAACTACCTCTAACAATCTGAACTTCAGTCAAGAGATAACTCCATTTACTGTCGAGGGGCGGAAGAGGATTACTAGAAAACTGGTTGGATTTGTACAATCAGAAATCATTATATTAATGAAATCAGACAATCCTCAACGCAGTGCAGAATACTTGGATAATCGGATTAGTAGGTACAGTATGGTCATGGGAAAATGCGAGATCACAGGTATATTCCTTTATGCAGACGATGTGCACTGTCATCATTATCTTCCAACTTACCTTGGTGGAGATGACAGCTACAATAACCTGAGGATCCTTCATCAAGATGTCCATACACTTATTCATGCCACAAACCAGGAAACGATTATGAAACTCATAAACATGCTTGGCCTAACAGGCAGCATGATTAAAAAGGTAAACCAATACCGCAAAATGAGTAACTTGGGCACTGTTGTTTAATTCAAGTAGCAAGATGGAACGCCGTGTGCGGTGAAAGTCGCATGCACGGTGTGGAGGTGGGGAAAAGGTGGCGAGCTATTCAAAGCCTTACCTATACCTATTCAGCAAGCCCTAATTAGTACGATCACCACTAGTAGAGACTTAACTTGTGATTGTAAGACCATAATTATTAAATCCCCAGATGTCTCTCGAATATGCAGTAAACTTCCCGGGTTTGAGTACAATTACATAACCATTAGCCCTGAACCGATAGTGGCAAAGAGTAAAGATGAAAAGCTAAAAAATATGGTAAGCGCGAGGGAAGCCATATCTTGTGATGGGATCAGCTTTACAGGGAAATTGTTTTTCCGAAACTTGTCCGAAGCGGAACTGGGATTGCTGCTGCTCAGCCTAGATTGGAGAGAAGTACTTGCCTCAAGCAAATACGGCCAATTAACGGCAAAGTATCGCGACACGGCCGATAAGGCATACGAACTCATTGGCGGAGCGAAGCCATATGGCTTTGGCAAGGTGCAGATCGGAATCAAACATGTTCTACTAGATAGCAATGGGACTGACTTTGAATGAACCGGAAGAGTCAGGTGGTACCTCTTATTTTGAAAGGATCCACTTTGAAAGATACGTGCAGAGCAAATCAGAAAATAATTTGGTTAGCGGAAAAGGTGACGGAACGGAGCAAAACCCGAAACACGTCACTTGGGAAAGTGTTATTGAAGAGATAGCCAAGGAAAGTAACACCGGAAAAGGCGGGGGATATCCGAAAACATGGCGGCTAAAATCGCCAAACCGCTGACCTGCCGTAACTTGTCGTCGACCCCCAATAGCGCAAAAACCCCGGGGGATCGACGACAAAATGAAAGATAAAGAAATCAGCAGAGAAACATGGGTTTCTGGAGCTAACATAGCAAATTATGATATTTATTAGTTAGTTTGTCGGAGGACTATCTGTTTGATAGAATTGGCGTAGGAACGGCACTTTTTGGGGTTTTGAACGTACCTACGAGGATTTGAAATCTCGCTCCAATGGCTTCTTCCCAGCGAATTCGAGCCCCGTTTGTACTTTTTCTGCAACTAACCAGACCGAACTCCCCAAATCTCTTTTCATTTTTGCATTGAAATACCTAACCAGCCTCAAAAGCACATGCTCTTACCTTCAGCGTCTCCCTCCAGGAGGCGCTTTTCTCTATTTCCCCTCCCATCCCCTCTCCATTAACCTCCTTTTCCCGGTTCGCATCCACATCCCCCACAAATAAGTCCACCACTCCACCTAGCAACGCCCATCACTAAAAAACAAAAATATTGAATATTTTGGAATTCGGTGATGTAAGTATGTACCATGTCAGCATACTATCCGGTCAGTATGTTTCGGTTGAAGGGGGATAGGCTAGTGAATTTTGATTATTCCGAGAAGGTCAAGTCGCTGCAGCGTACGCTGCTGGAGTTCATGGATGAAGTGGTGTATCCGAACGAGAAGACGTATGAGGAGCAGCTTCAGCAGGCCGGCAGCAGGTGGACGGTGCCGCCGGTGATGGAGGAGATGAAGCAGGAGGCCAAGCGGGCCGGGCTGTGGAATCTGTTCTTGCCGGACGAAGAGTATGGAGCGGGCCTGACGAATCTCGAGTATGCGCCGCTGTGCGAGATAATGGGCCGCTCGCTTATTGCGCCGGAGGTGTTCAATTGCTCGGCGCCGGATACGGGCAATATGGAGGTGCTTGTCCGGTACGGCACCCGGGAGCAGAAGGATAAATGGCTCGTGCCCCTGCTCGAAGGGAAAATCCGCTCGTGCTTCTCGATGACGGAGCCGGATGTCGCGTCCTCGGATGCGACGAATATCGAGGCGACGATCGAGCGCGAGGGGGAGGAGTATGTCGTGACCGGGCGCAAATGGTGGTCTTCCGGGGCGGGCGATCCGCGCTGCAAGGTGGCGATCGTGATGGGGAAGACGGATTCGGGCGCGCCGCGCCATGAGCAGCAGTCGATGATTCTGGTGCCGATGGAAGCGCCCGGCGTTCGGGTCCGCCGCATGCTTCCCGTGTTCGGCTATGATCATGCGCCGCACGGGCATGCCGAGATCGAGTATGACCGCGTTCGCGTGCCGGCGGACTCGATGCTGTGGGAAGCGGGCAAAGGATTCGCGATCGCGCAGGGACGGCTCGGCCCCGGCCGAATCCATCATTGCATGCGGCTCATCGGGGCGGCCGAACGGGCGCTCGAACAGTTGTGCAAGCGCGTGCGGCGGCGCACGGCCTTCGGCAAGACGCTCGCCCGGCAGGGCGTCGTTCAGGAGTGGATCGCCGCGTCGCGAATCGAGATCGAGCAGGCGCGCCTGCTGACGCTGAAGGCGGCCTATATGATGGACACGGTCGGCAACAAGGCCGCCAAGGCGGAGATTGCGATGATTAAGGTCGTCGCGCCCAATATGGCGCTGCGGGTGCTGGACCGGGCTATTCAGGCGCTGGGCGCCGCCGGGGTCAGCGAGGACTTCCCGCTCGCCTCGCATTGGGCCAATGCGAGAACGCTGCGTCTGGCGGACGGCCCGGATGAAGTGCATCAAGCCGCCATTGCCAAGCTGGAGCTTCGCAAATACGAAAATTGACGATTAATGTGAGCGATTGCGACGTTGTGAGTCAATTCAATTTCTGCCATCCAGAAGGGGGAGACAGAAGTGAATGTCAGGCAATTATTCGACTTGACGGGCAAGACGGCAATCGTCACCGGCGGCGGACGCGGGCTTGGGGCCCAGATTGCACAAGGGCTGGCGGAAGCCGGGGCCAATCTGGTCCTGTGCTCGCGAAAGGAAGAAGCATGCCGGGAGACGGCCGCTCGCATCGAGCGGGATACGGGCGTGAGATGCCATGCGATGGCATGCGACGTCAGACATCCGGACGAGGTCCGGCGGGTGGCGGAGCGGACGGCGGAGATCTATGGCCGCATCGATATTTTGGTCAACAACAGCGGGGCCTCCTGGGGCGCGCCCGCTGTCGAGATGCCGCTCGAAGCGTGGAACAAAGTGATGGATATTAACGTGACGGGGACATTCCTCATGTCGCAGGCGGTCGGCCGGATGATGATCGGGCAGGGCGGAGGCGCAATCATCAACATCGCTTCCGTAGCCGGCCTGAGCGGAACCGATCCGCAGTGGCTGGATGCCGTCGGCTACAGCGCGAGCAAGGGAGCGGTCATCGCGTTGACGAAGGATCTGGCGGTCAAATGGGGCAAGCATCAGATTCGCGTCAATGCGATTGCGCCCGGATTTTTCCCGACCAAGATGACCCGGGAGGTGCTCCATCATGGAGGCGAGCAGATCCTCCGCCATACTCCGCTCGGGCGGCTCGGCTCGGACAGCGATCTCAAGGGGAGCGCCGTATTTCTGGCGTCCGACGCTTCAAATTACATGACCGGAGCGGTGCTGGCCGTGGATGGGGGCATGTCGGCCATGTAGCACGGGCAGGTTCCGTTCGTGATGATTGTCAGCATAGCCGTTTTTGGGGCATATCAGCCATGCAGCGCCGCGGCAGAGCTGGCGAAGGAAGCCAGTCATGCCCGGGAGCAGGATTGAATAGGAATGGTACGGAAAAGGGGGCTTATCAAAACGATGTCCAAGCAAAAGGCAGTGCCGAAGGACACGATTCCCGTGCGCAGGGGCGAAGAGCTGAATGTGGCCTCGCTTAACGCGTATTTACGGGAGCATCTCGACATTCCGGACGGCGCTTCGATCGAGATCGAGCAGTTCGGGGCGGGACATTCGAACTTGACCTATCTGGTTCGCGCCGGAGACTGGGAAGCGGTCGTGCGCCGGCCTCCGCTCGGCCCGGTAGCGCCGAAGGCGCATAACATGGAGCGCGAGTTCACGCTGCTGAAGCGGCTCCATCCTTTGTTCCCGCTTGCTCCCCGTCCGTATCTGTACTGCGGGAATTCTTCGGTGATCGGCAGTCCGTTTTTTGTGATGGAGAGACGGCATGGAATCATTCTGGATCGGGAATTTCCCCCGCAGGTGGAATATACGCCCGCGCTGGGCAGGGAGATCTCCGCAACGATGGTGTCGACACTCGCGCAGCTCCATGAAGTGCCTTATGAAGAGGCGAATCTGCGGGCGATCAGCCAACCGGAAGGCTTCATGCGCCGTCAGGTTCAGGGCTGGGTCGAACGCTATGAACGCGCCAAGACGGAGGAGATTCGGGAGGCGGAGCGGCTTCAGAAGCGGCTGATCGATACGCTGCCCGCTTCGCAGACCCCGGCCGTCATCCACTATGATTACAAGCTGAACAATGTGATGTTCTCCCGCAGCCATCCGAGCGAGATGACTGGCGTATTCGACTGGGAGATGGCGACGGTCGGCGATCCGATGGCCGATGTCGGCGCGGCGCTCAGCTATTGGTTCGAGCGGGACGATCCGCCGGAGCTGCTGCGCGGGCTGGGGCATCCGCCGTTGACGGTGCTGCCGGGCTTCATGACGAGGGATGAATTCCTCGAAGCCTATGCGGCCAGGAGCGGACGCGATGTGTCCGGAATTTCGTATTATTTGACGTTTGCTTATTTCAAGCTGGCCGTCATATGTCAGCAGATCTATTACCGCTGGAAAAAAGGACAGACGAACGATGAGCGGTTTGCCCGCTTCGATGACACCGTCCGTGCGTTGATTGCGCATGCTTGGCGGCAGACGGAACGAAGGCAGATCTAAGCGCTGACTTTATATCCGTTCCGAGCATTTGACCATTCGTATGCCTGAGGAGGAGATTTTGGGTGACACGTCCCCATTTTGCGTTTTGGCCTGCACGCATGCCGCTTACGCTCGCGGTGCCGGACACGACGCTGAGCGACAATCTGGAAGTGACCGCCCGCCGCTACCCGGACCGGACGGCGATTGTGTATTATGATCAGGTCATCACCTACCGAACGTTGAGAGACGAGGTCAACCGCATGGCCGCTTATTTATTGCATCTGGGCATCGACAAAGGCGACCGCGTGCTGATCTACATGCAGAACAGTCCCCAATTCATCATTTCCTATTATGCCATTTTGCGGTGCGGCGGCATCGTCGTGCCGATCAATCCGATGAATCTGACGGAGGAGCTCTCTTTCTATATTAAAGACGGCACCGTAAAGGTCGGCCTGGTCAGCCAGGAACTGTATCCGCGCATCGAGCCGCTGCTGGGAACGACCTTCCTGAAACGCATTATTCTCGCCGCATATTCCGACTACTGCCCGAATCCAGGCGCGGATGCCCCGGACTTCGTCAAAGCTCCCCGGCTGGACCCGGCCTCCCCTCAAGTTATCCCGTGGGCGGAAGCGATGGGAGCCGCCATCGGAGCGCGGCCGGTCCCGGAGACGGCAGGGAGCGATCTGGCGGTCTTGCCGTACACATCCGGGACGACCGGCCAGCCGAAAGGCTGCATGCATACCCATAAATCGGTGCAGGCGAACGTGATTGCGACGGCCTTCTGGGGAGCGCTGACGCCGGAATCGATCGTGCTGTCCACGCTACCCCTCTTCCATGTGACCGGTATGGTGCACGGCATGCACACGCCTATCTATATGGGGGCCGCCATCGTCATGATGACGCGGTGGGACCGCAATACGGCCGCGCGGCTCATCGAGACCCGCAAGTGCACGCATTGGACGGGAATCAGCACGATGATTATTGATTTTCTGGCCAATCCCGAGCTTCCGCATTACGATCTGAGCTCGCTGATCGCCATTACCGGAGGCGGGGCGGGGCTGCCGGAGGCGGTCGGGGAGAAGCTGCATCAAGCCACCGGCATCCGGTTCGTGGAAGGCTACGGCCTGTCGGAGACGATGGCGCAGACGCATTTCAATCCGCTCGATCGCCCGAAGCTGCAATGTCTCGGCATTCCGTCCTTTGACGTGGACGCGCGCATCATTGACCCGGTTACGCTGGAAGAGAAGGGCCCGCGCGAAGAAGGGGAAATCATCCTGAATGGCCCGCAATTATTTCAAGGCTACTGGAACAACCCGTCGGAAACGAAAAACGCCTTCGTCGAGATAGACGGCAAACCGTTTCTCCGCTCCGGCGATATCGGCTACTGCGACGAGGAAGGCTACTTCTTCATCGTCGACCGGGTGAAGCGCATGATTAACGCTTCCGGCTTCAAAGTGTGGCCGACCGAAGTGGAGTCGATTCTGTATAAGCATCCGGCGATTCAGGAAGCCTGCGTCATCGGGATACCGGACAAGAGAAAGGGCGAGGAGATCAAGGCGTACGTCGTCCTGCAGGAAGACAAGCGCGGCACGGTGGAGGCGGACGATATTATTCGCTGGGCCCAGCAGCATATGGCCGCCTATAAATATCCGCGCCGGGTCGAATTCGTCGCTTCGCTTCCGGTGACCGGCAGCGGCAAAATATTATGGCGCAAGCTGCAGGATGAGGCTTGGGACAAAGCGAAGCGGGAAGATTCCGGCCCTGGCCGACAATAGTGCGCCGCCAGACTCGCTATGAAGGGAGATCAGGTTTGGAGCCGTCCATGAAAGAGAAGATTATGAAGCATAGCATTGCTCTTTTTGAAGCGAAAGGGTTCAGCGAAGCCTCGATCCAGGACATTGTCGACACGCTGGGCGTGACCAAGGGGACCTTCTATTATTACTTCGCGAGCAAGGAGCAACTGCTGACGCAGATTCATCTGCAGTATATCGATTACATGCTGGAGGAGCAGCGGCGCATCATCGAGCAGCCCGGTCGCTCCTGGCGGGAGAAGCTGTCCGGGATCATCCTCATGATGATTCGGGCCATCGAAGGCCAGGGCGGCAGCGCACGCATTTTTTTCCGTGAACTCCTTCATATTACGGGCGACAACCTCGCCGCTATCAAACAGAAGCGGGATCGGTTCCGGTTAAATGTGCAGTCTGTCATCGAGCGGGGAATGGAGAGCGGCGAGTTCAGGAATGATCTGCCGGCAGACATGATGGCGTTCAGCATCCTCGGCGCCTGCAACTGGTGCTATACCTGGTTCAAGCCAGACGGCCCGTTGTCCGATGCCGAGGTGGCCGCTGTCTACACCGAGACGTTCCTGAACGGGATGAGCAAGTAAGAGAACAAGCAAGCCGCTAGAAGAACAGAGCCGCAGGGAGGGACATAATCCTTACTCCTCGCGGCTCTCTTTTGCATTTCATCGCGTACATCGATCTCTAATCGAGTCTACCTGTCCTCCATAAGATGCAGATTGGCGCTCCCCGCTTGCTCTTCCTTCGACCGCCCGGATGGATAGGCGTAATGGTAGATCGCTTCCAATTGCTTCGCCATATATTCGGGCGAATAAGGCGTGTCTTGCTCCAGCCAGTTCACCAAGACTCCCAGATGAGCGAACAGAACGTAGTGGCTCACAATCTCTTTGTTCAAGCCGTTCACGGCGCGCGGCGTCAGCTTCAACGCTTCAAAGGCCTGGCTGAATTGCCGGTATAACATCTCCATGAAGCGATTGTTAAAATAAGTTCTCGCGTTGTCTCCGAACATGGTTTTGTAAAAATCGCGGTGAAGACGGAAATGGGAGAACAAGCGGATGACTTGCTTTTCCGGGTACTTTTGGGCTGCGCTCCGCTCCTCGTCTTCGGTCGGCCCGACCGCCTTGGCGAGCTCCTCCAGCATGTCGTCCACGCTTCGTTCGAAAAGATCGTATTTGTCTTGATAATGCAAATAGAATGTCCCTCGATTAATGTCCGCCCGTTCGGCAATATCCTGCACCGTGATCGCCCCGAACTCCTTTTCGTTCATCAATTCGATTAATGCGCGTCTGATTTTTCTTTTCGTTCTTTTGACTCGCCGATCCGTCGTGTTGGACATCAAGCTTCACCTTCTTATTTACAAATTATTTACACAAAAATCAACAATCTGGCTGCATGTGTACGGTAATGAACAGATGAGAGCGAACTGCGCATTGAACAAATAACAAGACTTGGTAAAATTATAAACATCCAATTGGATGATTTTCAACAATATATTCATTTACTAGTGTTAGTGGCTAATTTAACCTTTTTTAAGGAGTTGAGGCCATTGATGTATTGGGTCAATTTGGACAGCGTGAATCGGACCCATTTGCCGCTCGTGGGCGGCAAGGGAGCCAATCTGGGAGAATTGCGGCAAGCCGGATTTCCCGTTCCCCCGGGATTCTGCGTTACGACTTCCGTCTATGACGCGGTAGTGGGACAATCGGATCGGATGGACTCTTTCTACGAAGAGCTCGGCCTCTTGAACGTTCAAGATAACGAAGCGATCCGGCGTCTAAGCCAGCGCATACAGCAGCATATCGGCAGCTTGCCAATCCCGGATGAGATGATCGAAGATATTCTCAAGGCATGGAGAGAGATGGGCGACAATCCTGTCGTAGCCGTTCGTTCCAGCGCGACGGCGGAGGATTTGCCGACAGCTTCCTTTGCCGGGCAGCAGGACACGCTCTTGAATGTCAAAGGGGAGCGGCAGCTCTTCGCTGCCATTCGGCAGTGCTGGTCATCCCTCTTCTCCGAACGGGCCATTGCCTACCGGATCAAAAACGGGTTCGATCATCGATCCGTCCGGCTGGCCGTCATCGTCCAGCGCCTTATCGCGCCTGACGTGTCGGGGGTGATGTTCACCGCCGATCCGATAACGGGGAACCGGAGCATCATCTCGATTGATGCCAGCTTCGGGCTGGGAGAAGCGCTCGTGTCGGGGATCGTCAACCCTGATCTGTACCAAGTCAGGCAGGGCGAGATCGTGAAGAAACAGATCTCATGCAAGAAGTCGGCTGTCTATACGCTTGCCGAAGGCGGCACAGCCGTGGAAGAACTCCCTGAACCGAAGCAGAAGGAGCAGGCGCTGTCCGATGAGGAGATCATGACTTTGGCCCGAATGGGTGAACGGATTCAAGCGCATTACGGGACGGAGCAAGATATTGAGTGGTGCCTGTCCGGCGGACAGTTTTATATTGTTCAGGCCAGACCGATCACTTCCCTTTTTCCGATACCGAAAGCGCCCGGCGATGAGCTGCATGTTTATTTCTCGTTCGGCCATATCCAGATGATGACGGATGCGATGTCGCCCGCCGGAATTTCGGTCTGGCAAATGACAAGAGAATTCGCCTCCTCCGGGCAGGAACGCGCGGTAGCGCTGGTAGAAGCCGGCGGCAGATTGTTCATGGATGCCACGCGTTCGCTGGAGGCCGGCTTGGCCCGGAAGGTGACGCTGCACATGATAGGCAAGATGGACGCCCTCATAGGCAGCGCGGCCAGACAAATCCTTGACCGTTTTCCGGTCAAAGAAGAATCCTCTTCCGGTTGGGAGGGGCTGGAAGAGATGCTCCCCCGGCTTGCGACGCAAGTGCTCAAGGATATGTTGGAGGGTGGTGGCCAAGCGGCCTACACGGAGGTCGAGGACGGAGCGGATCACCTTGTGGATATATGCCGGCAGCGGTTGGACGAATGCGGCGGAGCAGACAAAATTACGTATATTCATCAAAACTACGAGTCTTTGGCGCGCTATTTGATGGGCGAGAGCTTTCACTACATGGTGGCAGCCATGGTGGCGCAGCATCTGCTCGAGCTTCTGGCGAAATGGTGGCGGTTCGACGGCGGCGAACTGATTACACTGAACAAGTCCCTGCCATTCAATGTCACGAGCGAGATGGGGCTGGATCTGGGGGATGTGGCGGATATCGCCCGTCCTTATCCGGAAGTGACGGCGTATTTGCGGAACGCGGCCGAGGACGGATTTATGGAGGGGCTGGACGGCATTGCCGGAGGCCCGGAATTCAAGGCGGCCTTCGCGCCGTGGCTGGAACGATACGGCGTGCGCTGTCCGGGCGAGATTGACATCATGAGAACGCGTTGGTCGGAACGGCCTTATATGCTGATCCCCTCGATTGTGGGACATCTGGACAGCGTCAAGCACGGAGAGCACCGCGAACGCTTCCGCCAAGGGGAGCAGGAAGCCGAGAGGGCCGCCGAACGCATTCTGACCCAAGTCCGCGGCCTGGAAGACGGAGCGTTCAAGGAACGGATCGTGTCCCGCTTGATTACCGTCTACCGCAGCTTTATGGGCTTGCGGGAGCATCACAAATTCGTGCTGGTGCGGCATTTGGCGCTGTATCGGAAAGCGGTGCTTGAGCTGGGCGATGATCTCGCGGCACGGGGCGTCCTGCGCGAACGGAACGATATTTTCTTCCTGACCCTGCCCGAAATGAAGGAGATCATAACCGGCGCCTTCGAAGAAGATGTTCCGTCGCTGATCGCGGCCCGACAGGAGAGCTTCAAGCACTATCAGCGGCTGCAGCCGCCGCGCGTCTTCACGAGCGAAGGGGAGATTATCGAGGGCAGACTGGACGGCGGCGATGCGCCGGAAGGGGCCTTGATTGGACTGCCGGTCTCTCCCGGCATCGTCGAAGGCAGGGCGAGAATCGTGCTGGATCCGAGCGCGGCTGCGCTGAAGGAAGGCGAGATACTGGTGGCGCCGTTCACCGATCCGGGCTGGACGCCGCTGTTCCAGCAAGCGAGGGGGCTCATCACCGAGATTGGAGGCCTGATGACGCACGGCTCGGTCATCGCCCGCGAGTATGGCATTCCCGCCATCGTCGGGGTCGAGCGCGCGACGAAGCTGATCCGTGAGGGCGATCTGCTTCGCCTGGACGGCACGACAGGATATGTGATCGTGCTGGAAGAAGCGTATAGCATGGTGTGACCATCTTATGAATATAACCAGGGAAGGAACCGCGTTTTGCCGGAAAAAGGCAGAGCGCGGTTCTTTGTTTCTCCGCGGAAATATGCCAATATAGTCGTAAGGGGATGAGTGAATGTTCAACGATTTCAAGCTCGTAGATGGACGTCCCGCTTCCGTTCAAGTGAAGGACTATATCAAAGAGTTGATATATAAAGGAATTTTGCGCGCCGATCAGAAGCTCCCTTCGACCCGCGAGTTCGCCTCCTTATGGCAATTGAGCCGCAACACGGTCATGACGGCGTACCGGGAACTGGAGGACGAAGGACTGATTCATTCCGTGGCGGGCAAAGGCAGCTATGTGGCGCAGGAGGTCGTGCCGGCCGTGGACGGCGCGCGGCTGGATTGGAAGGGAAGGATCGGAGCCTGCGCCCGCACGGCCGAGGAGCTCGATCTGATGAAGCATGGCGTTCGCTGGGAGAAGGGGATGATTTCGTTCACGAGCATTGCCCCGGACGAGAAGCTGTTCGATCTGGACAATATGAAGCGGGCCTTTCTCGATCGGATGTCGCTCGAAGGCGAGATTTTGCTGAACTACGGCTATGCAAAAGGCTACAAGCCGTTAATCGACTGCCTGCTGCGGTACATGGAGACGAAGGGCGTGGATTTATCCGGCAAAGATTTGCTGGTGACGAACGGCTTTACCGAAGGGCTCGACCTCGTCCTCTCGGCCATACGCAAGCCGCACGGGCGCGTGCTGTGCGAGAATCCGACCCATCATACGGCGATCAAGCTGTTCAAGATGCACGGCCTGGAGATCAACGGAATCGCCATGCAGGAGGACGGCCTCAAGCTGGAGGAGCTGGAGCGGGCATTGGCCCGACAGTCCTTCGACCTGGCTTATCTCATTCCGTCCTATCATAATCCGACCGGCATCGTCATGTCCCCGGAGAAGCGGATGGAGGCCTTGCGCTTGTTCGGCGAGTACCGCATCCCGGTGATCGAGGACGGCTTCAACGAGGAACTGCGCTATTCCGGCTCGCATGTCGCCCCGATGATTGCCTGCGGCGGCAGCGGGAACAACGTAGTCTACATCGGCAGCTATTCGAAGGTGCTGTTTCCGGGGATTCGCGTAGGCTGGGTCCTGGCGGATCGGGAGCTCGTCGATTATTTGGAGAGCATGAAGCGGGCGCGGAGCATTCATACGTCTACGCTCGATCAAGCGATTTTATATCAATACTTGCATAACGGAAATTTCGAAAAGTATATCAAGCGGGCCCGAAACGCTTACAAGCGCAAATATGAGCTGGCCGTGCAATGGTGCCGGGAGCATATTCCGTTCGCCAGGCTGAGCGGAGACGGAGGACTGCACTTATTCATTGAACTGCACGAATCGCTAGCCGCGCGCGATGTGCTCAGCGTGTGCGTGCGGCAAGGCGTTGTCTTTACGCCGGGCGATATTTTCCATACCGACGGCTCCGGCGCCAACACGTTCCGGCTCGGCTTCTCGCGCGTCTCGGAAGGGGAATTGGAGGCAGGCATCGCGACGATAGGCAGGACGGTCAGGCAGCTCATGGGGGAGGTAACGGGATGAAGGCGATGAAAGTCGGCGTGATTATGGGAGGCGTCTCCTCTGAACGCCAAGTGTCGCTCATGACGGGGAAGGAAATGATGGCGAATCTGGATGATAGATATGAAGCGATCCCCATCGAATTGAATTCCACGGAAGAGCTTATCGACAAGGTCAAAGGGATAGATATCGCCCTGTTGGCTTTGCATGGCAAATACGGCGAGGATGGAACGGTACAGGGCACGCTGGAGACGCTCGGCATCCCCTACACAGGATCAGGCGTCTTATCCAGCAGCCTGTGCATGGATAAGGAGCTGACGAAGAAAATCATCCGCTACGAAGGATTGGCGACGCCGGACTGGATGCTGATTACTTCGCTCGATGAGCTCGATACGGCGGCAGTCGGCCGGCGGCTCGGCTATCCCGTCGTCGTGAAGCCGAATACGGGCGGCTCCAGCATCGGCGTGCAGATCGCGGACGGCCCGGACCGCCTGCGTCAAGCCGTGGCGGACGCGCTGGCGTGGGACCGGGAAGTGCTGCTGGAGCAATATGTTGCCGGCGGCGAAATCACGTGCCCGGTGCTGAATGGAACGCTGCTGCCCACCGTATCGATCAAGGCCAAGGCTCATTTCTTCGACTATTCGTCCAAATATTGCGACGGCGGGGCGAAGGAGGAAGTCATCGAATTGCCCGAGCCGTGCGGCACGGCGGTTCGCGAGGCAGCTCTCCGCATCTATAAGGCCATGAAGTGCAGCGTGTATGCCCGCATCGACATGATGCTTGCCGACGGGATTCCCTATGTACTGGAAGTGAACACGCTACCGGGCTTGACCAAGAACAGCTTGCTCCCGAGAAGCGCCAAAGCGGCGGGCCTTTCTTACAGCCGGCTGCTGGATGAAATCATAACGTATTCCTTGCATGCAAGAACGACAGAAAAAGCAGGTCTCCCTGGGCGGTAACGCCCGGAGATCTGCTTCTTTGTTTATATTATAGAATTTATAACTGAATCGCCAAAAACCCTATGGACTTTCTCATCGGCCTGATTTACGGAAACCAAGAGACTGCGTCGGATCCTGGAGGCATCATTGCATTATTGAGGCACGTTGCATTATTGAGGCACGTTGCATTATTGAGGCACGTTGCATTCTTGAGGTACGTTGCATTCTTGAGGTACGTTGCATTCTTGAGGTACGTTGCATTCTGGAGGTATCGTTGCCTCCTGAGGGCATCGTTGCCTCCCGGGGTTTGAACATGTGGAGGGAATTGCTGCTATTTTACAGGATTTTCGGCTCAATGCGTCCGCATCCCGAGGAATTGCTGCACAGCTACATCATTTTAGGCTCTTTTGCTCCAAGTGGAAGCAAAACGGGTGAAATTGCTGTAGTTTTGCAGGATTCTCTTTTTGGTGAAGTCATCTATATCCAATTGCTGTATTTATGCAGGATTTTGCTTACCGAATAGACGTATCTGGAAAAAATATTCAGTTTTGCGGATTTCGCTTATTGGATCGGCGTGTCTGGAAAGTTAGTTTTGCGGATTTCGCCTACCGGATAGACGTTTCAAAGGAAATTGTACAGTTTTCAGGCACTCCGATCAGAGCGTGTTAAATCCATTTTTTCTACGGAGAGACGAGTCCAAATGGAGCGCGAAAAATCCCTTGGACTTTCTTATCGAAGGGCTGCAACAAGAGGCGACAGCTTCGAAGGTTGTACCGTACCTGCCGCTATGGAGCGCAATGAATGACATCTCCGACGCTTGCTTTTCCCCGGAGTCGCGTCCGTACAACCCGGCCTTCACATATGTGGTGCCGTCCGTTCCGTATATTGCCTAACTCGCTCCGAACCCGCCCCGAACTCGCCGTGAAGGGCCTATTCTGGCGCTTGGAGAAGCGGAAAGGACGGAATGTCCCTGGCAGAAGGCATGGGATCTGCATTATATGTAAAAAAACCGAAGAAGGGACGAAGACGAACGCCCGCAAGGGCTAGGGGAGAGGTGCATGATGAAGAAATGCATTGTGTTCGCCAACTGCCATGGCATTCCGATTCGCAAATATTTGGCTTCGTCGGCGACGTTCCGCCAATTCTACGAATTGGTAGAGGTGCCGATGATTCAGGTATGCAATCAGGCCACCGGCATCGGCGATCATCTGTTGAGCCAATGTGATCTGTTCATCTATATGAGAACAAGCGATGCCTTCGGGCCTTATCTGTCCACCGACTATATATTGACCAGACTGCCGGACCACTGTATCCGCATCAGCATCGGCAATGCTTTTTTTATGTCCTATTATCCTCAATTCATCCCGGACAATAAGGAGCCGCTGTTCGCCTATGCGGATCAGAATGTTATCCGCTTGCTGCAAGCGGGAGTAAGCAAAGAGATGATTATCGCTATTTTGTCGGACGAGAATTTATACCCCGCTCGGTTCTTGCATCAATATCATCATGATTTCATGCTTAATTTGCGGAGCCGGGAAGCAGGGATCGATATCCCTCTGGCCGATTTCATCGAACAGAACTATCGGCAAGCTCACTTGTTCGCCACGATATGCCATCCGCGGTATCAGATTATACGGTACTTGGCGATGAACATTTTGGAGCGGCTTCACATTTCAGGGCAGGAGATTGCGCACGTCGTTCACGACACGGACTTTATCGATCTGATTCACCCGATATACCCGAGCGTCATCAAGCATCTGGGGCTGAGCTTCGTGCGGCCGGAAGACCGGGTGTACACCTTGGGTAGTGAAATCCTGACCTTCCCGGAATATATTTCGCGGTATGTCGATTATCATGCGCCAGCGATGCGAGGGTTCTAGAAAGTTCATAATAATGGGGCTGTCCCAAACGTAGTTTTTTGCTATGGTGAGACACCCCCCTTATTCTCAATGCTCGACTTGCCGAAAAACTGCGAAAATGCAGTTTTCCCTAATGACGTTTGCTTCGTTACAGGAATTCCTGTAAAAACGCATGAATTTCAGCTTGTAAAAGGGGTGAAAACCAAAAATAGGCGGAAATGATGGACTTTTGCAGTAATTTATTAAAATATCGGTTCAAAAGGCGTAAATTCCTGCGTTAACGCAGGATTGCACTGAATCATCCATCTTACGCCGGTACCTTACTATAATTACAGTTAAGCCACCTTGTGTACTGCCTAAGGGACAGCCTTGCAGCGCCGTGCGGAAATGATCAGTCCATACCGATTGGAATCGTACGTTTTTCTACAAGCTGAGGTTTCCCGTCGGTGATATCATAGGTATTTACGATTAACTCGGAGCCAAATACGCCGGAAAAAGAACCTTTCCCGCTTACTTCAACAGAAGAATAGGAATCAGCCGCAGCTCCGTAACCGCTTGTTGTAATCAGAACTCCGGCATTTTTGATTTCTTGCTGCTGGGCGGCTGTCAGGCCGGCATAATGTCTCCCCAGAAAATTGTCGTAGGTGAATTGCTTCGATGTTTGCATGCCCATCCAGCCCGTATATACGCCGGTTGCTTTGATGATGCTGCGATTTGCCATCGTGCTTCCCGTCCGGCCTGTAAATACGACATCTCCGCGATACGTCCTTTGACTGAACTCCACTACGGCTTTATACGTTTTATGCGGGGGAACCTTCACGGGTTGCGAAGGAGCTTCCAATGTGTCGGATTCACTTATTGGTGAATATGTTTTCTCCTACAAAGACAGGTATCGTTGAATCATAGTGTATATTTTCCGTTCTCGCCTCAATAGACAGATCGATTACGGGCGTAACACTATCCGGATTCGCCTGAAGCCTGTATCTAAAACCATTGCTTTCCGGGTTGGCGACCGTATTTGCCAAATGATTTTTGTAATAATACGTGCCCACTTTTTTGAGCACTTCATTCACATCCACGATCCCGATGCTTTTCTCTTGGGCAATCGAGGCTTCGGCTTAAGCCTGGGGCGGAACGGAAGCGGTTCCAAGCATGAGCGCAGAAAGCCCGATAACAAGAGACCATTTCTCATTCCCATTGTGTATCCCCTCCGAGTTGAGTATGCTGCTGACTTTACTTCCTAAGCCTCCTTTCCTTCGGGTTAAGGTTACCATCGCATGCCTTTTCTTTCCTCATCGCATAAGGATTGTTATATTTTGTAGCAATCATGTTACTAGCCGGGGATAAGCAAAAACGAGCGCTCCTGCTCAGATCAGGGGAGCGCTCGCTGTGATGGATCGATTGAATAGAATTTGAAGTAAACCAAAGAAAACGGAGATTCGCCTCATTTGCGAGTGGAGATGATCTCCGACCTTTCTCCATAAGTTACTTAGTTTTTCTCTACCAATTTATGATTTTTCCAATCAAGAATATATTTCGTAGTAAAGGTGGCCTGGGAGGTGTCTTTTTCATTGCTTCCTACCCAAAAGCCAAGACCAAATAGTTCATTATGCCATTGCAGCTTATAACTATCTTGCGTTCTTCCTAAATGTACCGTTAATTCAGAAAGGGAATCCGTTTTATCTGCAATGACAACGGCGACAACGGCAGGAGAAAAGCTGTAAGCCGCTAAAGCAGGCATCTGATCGCTGGAAAGAAAATTATCTTTTGCCCACACTTGGCCGTTACGAGATTTACTAAAAAGCTCATTGCCATAATTAACAGTAAATGAATCCCTATCATACGGTCCCCATCCTTGGTTCATCGCGGAAACAAAAGGAACCGTCCATTCCACCTTTTTATTGGTATCGGTTTTTAAAATCGTTTTGTAGTCTGCTTGTTCATAAGAAACGGAGGTTGACCAATTGTTGCTGCTATTAGGGAGACTGCCTATTGTACCGCCAATGGTATATCCAATGGTAGAGGATACCGTTTTTTTATCGATGGTATTCGTAGGAGCTACCTTGAAAAAATCCCCGCTTCCGTTTAATTCCATGGCTACCCGATAAGAAGATGCCCAATGCATTGTCGCTCTATAATACCCTGGATACGAATCCTGTTCAGGAAAAGAGATTTTTCTGTCCGCGTCAATGTTGCTTCCTTCCGTAGTAATGACTGCAATTTGTTTATTACTATGGGGATCGTCAATAAAAGAAACAGAAAGAGAGGTTTTTATTTTTTCATCGCCAAACCTTGTCGATAAGTTATTGTATACCTTTGCGCCTTGTCCAATATCGATTGGAGAATTTTTGGCTACTTGCGCAGAGACAGATGTTCCATTTAAGGTTAGAGAGCCTAGTAAAATAGCAACTGCGGTTATACTTTTAAAAAAAATTGGTGACCTTTTTTTCTTTTTTATCATATGTTCCACTCCATTCTTTTTCTTCAGGTTAAGGTTTATCGTAGCATAGCTTGTAGCGGCGCATTTTTTTTGGCAATGTTTATCAAGATATTTGGCAAAATTGCGCCGTTATAGAAGTGAGGTTCTCACCCTTTCGTCTCAATGATTTCTTGACATTCTTCAGCCGAAATGTACTTAGGAACATACGACTGAAGCTTATCTTCATCAGCAAAACCTTTTCGCCAGCAGTCCATAAGAAATGCGAAAAATAGGCTCTTCATTATGCATTACCCCCTTCGTCCATCATACCCATCACAGCCAACTGCAACGCGTCAAGCTGCCTCCGAAGCTCTTCGTTCTCCGCCTGTAGCTTTTCAATCGGGCCGGGCTCACGTGGTCTATTGCGTTCTGCTTCATAAGCTGCCTCGTACTCTTCTTCCGTAATAAGATGGATGTCCTCGTGTTCCGGGATTTCTTCCCTTGACTGCTCTGTTATGACATAAAAGTCATATGATTCTGAAGGATATACCAGTGTGCCCGGGACAAACTTGTTCGTGTCCAAACCCTTGTAATCATAGTTACCGCCTCTCGGCCCTATAACATTTGTTAATTTTAATCCAATCATGTTAATCCTCCTTATCGATATGCGTGTGCTCCAAGAAATTGAATAACGCCTGAGTCTGATGTGCTTTTGTCTGTCATTTCGTAACTAAAGGACAGGTTGTTTCTCGTAATAATAGTATGCTTGCGAGCTATCGGCGAATAACTTTGTCGTGCTACATACAGTTTTGTCTTGCTTAAAAAAACAGCTTCCTCGGCGCTGACACTTCCGGAAGGCATTGTGAAATAAGGTACTGCTGCATGGTTTAAAATTCTTACAGGGTCTCTATCTCTATAACCTCTATCAACAATGAACGTGTTAGAGCCGTCACGAGTGACTGCGATTACTTCGTAGTCGGGAGCAGAAGAATCCACATTGTTTTTTGATATGAGTTTTCCCGCATGGTCATACAGTTCATATGTTTTTGAAGAGCCACTCAACACGATAAGTACAACATTATCGCCTACCACCAAACTACTCGCCGCAAACTCCCGTGGAGCGCCCAGATGTACTGCCCTCACAACAGTTCCGTTTGGCGACACCTCATGTAGCTCCGATTGGTATTTTACCGGGGAACCTGATGTTGTTTCTTTGACTAGTACAAAATTATTATCCTTGTTGATAAACATGCCTTTCCCAACATAGTTTCCCAGCATGTCAAAGAACGTGCTTGTTAGGGCGAGGTTGCCCTTCGCTTGTGGAATACCACTAATTGCAGCAGCCAATTGGTCAAACGTACTATTCGCGGAGACTGGCCCGCCACCTTTGTCGTTGATGACCCCCGCGACTTTCCCTTTCCCATCAACGACAGATTGCTTTACCGAATCGAGCTCCGTTATGATATTGCGCGATTGGACGGTCAGTGCACCGTTAACAGTGAGCCCGCCCGTGATAGTGCCACCCGAGCGCGGCAGACTTGCGCTTTTGGCGTTCGATTCAGCTTGGTTTGCTTTTGCCTGTGCCCCTTCAGTCGTTTCCTTTGCATTCCAAGCCGTCCGCTCGGCAGCCGTAATATGCCGGACTTGATCCTCAGTATGAGCTTCGATGGCTCCTTGTGCATTGACAGCTGCTTGCATCGCCTCGTTTACGGCCTTCGGCGTGGCTGCCTTCGTCTCGTCGGTGCTGTCCGTTGCATTTGATAGCTGGGTGATGCCCGCCTGGGTCAGGGAAGCAGCCGGAACCTTCACATCATCAATCCGCTGGCTGAGCTGGTATATCCCTTCCTCAATGTTATTTAGGTTTCGGGCTGATATCGGCGTGCCTTCCTGGATGACTTCGCCAGTCGGTGCAACGATATGGTCACGCCATTCGGTGCGGTTATATGCCAAGCCCCTCGACCTCCATTTCAATCAATCTATATTTGAATGCTACATACAAGCCCTTACTCGCTGGCTTGATGAATTCTCTTTCAGCCCGGGCAACAATATCGCCGTCATGGTCTATCAATTCAACGTTTCCAATTTGACCCGCGACACTGTCATCGAAATAGATGTACACTCGAACTGTATCTCCCTCGGCAGTAAGCTTCATGAAGTCAATCCGTTTCGTCTCGCCTGAGTTTTGATATGCTGCATGAGAGAGAGAATCGGCGAATCTTTGTAATTGCTTTTGAAGTCCGATTTCTGTAAAAGTCTTCACGACGTCGTCACCTCGTTAGCAGGTGGCCATGTGCCACATTTGATTGTGTTGCAGGGAGGAGTATGGATCAAGTAACCAACCCCTGTCGGCCACGTCCCGCATTTAATGGTATTACAGAGCGGCAGCCCTACAGAGCCGAAGCTGAAGGTAGATTGTATCACTACAGTCGATCCGGCCCCTTCTTCGATGCCGTAACTAGGCTTTGAACGAGCTGGCTTTACCTTCATCACTTCTGCATCAATGACGGCGATGTCATTAATTCCGCTCGGTGCCGAGCTGCCCAGGTAGACAATAAATTCGGCCCAACGCTCCGGGTCATGGATATAATAGGGCTCGATATATGAATGCTCATATCCAAGCGCCCGAAGCGCGGTAAGTATGCCTTCCTTGGTTCCGGCTTGTTCCGCTATAAGGTTCTTCATCATCAACCGTAAACGATACGCCTCAACGTCTTCGCCCTTTAATCGTGGCATGTCCCGATCCCGACCGTGTTCGAGTAGCATCGTCTCGCTTGCAGAGATGATCATCGATTCCTCGCGGACGCGGAAGATGTCTTCCTTCGTCTGGTCAAACAATTTGCCAATTACCTTGAGAAAGATATAGAACTGATTATCCTTCTTGGCAATTTTTTTTAATGGGCCATATAGGAGATAAAACATGTAATCACTGAATTTTTGAAACATGTAGTTACCCCCTCATCAGCCTAACGGTGACCTCACCGAGAACAATCACCTTGGAGTTGTCCAAGACAACGTCTTGCGGCGGATTATTGACCTTTACGTTCCTGACGTCGAGTTCCTTCCGAATCGCGAAAATGATGTCTGAATGATTCAATTCATTCAGGCTGCGACCTTTTTTGATTCGGAGGAGCTCTGTCAGAATGGCCTTGGCGCGCTCTTCTATGCCTGCATCGGATGCATCCGATGCTATCCAAATGGTTATATCAATGTCCTGTGTCACCGTATCCGATGCCTTAACCAGGAGGTTGTCGTCCGGGCCTTTTATCTTCTCGGCCTCCTCTCGGACTTTTTGAAGGAGGCCTTCTGATGGTGTGCCCGCCGTTCCCGTGACAATGATGTCAATCGTGCCCTGGCCGCGAGGGTGAAGGTCATCGACGCGTACATATAGCACGCCGGGGATAGCTTCGCATACGTTTTTGTACTTGGCAGCTATCGGCAACGTGGAGAGCTCCGCCCAGGAATTCAATGTTCGTGCCCGTAGGCTCTCTATATCTTCGAGGTCGCTGCCTTCACGGGTAATCCAATCTACATCATTTGTAATCTCGTCTATGCTCTCGATGTGGGTCAATGACCGCCGGATTTGACCGGGCGGAACGTTGTATGTTGATCCTGCCTTTTCGGCCTCTACTGCCACACGATGGGATAGGGCATCCGCTGGCATTGTGCTATTTTCCAGGGCGATGAACCGGAGTTCCTCGCCGAGCATATCCGGTTCCGTCCGGAAAACGTCTCCTTTGGCAATCTTGACTGCTTTTCCTGCCGCCTTGCGCTTCAACGTCACGAATCCCCGTGTTTTTACGGGCTGTTTTCTCCGCTTGGAGAAGTCCGCTGCTTTCAGCTCCAACCAACCGGATTCGGCATGCGCAACAAACTGGTTGTTCAACACCTTTCGCAAAAGAAGAACCAAGTCAATCCGTACTTGAATGGCAATCATCATCAGCGTATAGAATACGCCGCCCGTGAATAGATTCGTTATGACGAAGCCTTCTTGTTCAAGCTCTTCCCGCAGCTTGTTTTTTGTCTCTTCCCGGTCGGGGATGGGGAGCAGTTGATCCAACACCTTATCATCAATCAACGAGTACCACCTCAACTTTCACTCTGTCCAGGTCGACATCAAGCTCATACAAGCGTTCGTCGCCTCGAAACCTGAAGGAAGCATGAACGGTAATGGCATCCCCCCTGAACGCTGTAATGACCTGAATTGTGTCCGCGTCAATCTCGATCCGGCGCTCCAGCTTTTCCTTCACGCGTTGCTCGATTTCCAGCCTCGTGAGCTCATCATCCTGCGACTGGATAAACTCCAGCAATGACCACCCCCAGGACTCGTCATAGAAAAGCTCGCCTTCCTGGGTCAACGCTTCCAATCGGATATCTTGGAATAAACAATCATAGTCAGTGACGAGCAAGGCCTCGCCGTTTGCGGCTGCCGCTGGCTGCCAGTTGGCATCCAGACGGATGTCTGAATCGTGAAGGCCTGCCATTACTCCACCGCCGCCTTGCCAATGATATGGGCATCCACTTGTCCGTAGAGAAGAAGCACGGCCACAATATCACCTAGATCGAATTTCTTGTCAGACTTGACATTCGGGATCTCCGGAAACCGCTCATCAACCGTGCGAGCTTCGTTTAGCATCTTCAGGTTATATTCGTGGATATCCGTCCCCTCGCTAACCCTGGTCACTTCGGCGAGCATTCCGGCGGCGAGCTGCACATGAGGATATTGCTCTTTGATCCGCTTATCAATGACCGCTTGAATCATGTCCTCTAACAAGATACCGCCCTCCTTAAAAGTAAATTCGAGTTCGGATAAATCCCGTTGCCGATGTAGAAAATACAACCTTTTTGACAGCGAACTCGCCCGATACCTTCGGATGTTGTACCCGAATAACATGCGAATGCCTAACAAAAGGGACGGACACGGTTTCGAGTTCCCATGCACCGCCTGAACGCTCCAGTGAGATGATATTCTCGGCATAGACAAACTCGTATATGAGAGGCTGTTCCGGCTGCTCTCCCCAGTAGAAGACATTACCCGAGAAGAAAAAGGGCATCTGTGCTTTCCAAATGGAACGGATATCCTCAATGACTGCAAGTGCAGTCTTCTGAAGAATAGGAAGCCGGGCTTTCTTCGGGAACATCTTGGGAGAGAGCACCGAATTTGATATCCCTGCTTTGCCGAGCAAGTAGTTCAGCATCTCCTGGGGAGTCACATCCAAAAAGGTGTTCGATACTATCGTCTCTTCCAGCAGTATCATTCCATCCTTCAGGATGATTTCATTTTGGTTGGCAGAAGAATATGGACTGACCACATACCCCTCGAATACGTCATGGAACTCTCCATCATAGCCGAGCTCGATACTGGCCGGAGCCTTCCGACTAATCGAAAGCTTATCCTGGAATTGCTCCGTAAATCTGACCTTTGCCCAATCAAAGTATGAGTCAGCCGAAGAATACACTTCGATTTCTATTCCTTCTTGGAGTTCATATTCCTCAATGGTGACACGTATCTCGGGATAGAAGAGCTCCATCTCCAGATCCATCATTCGTCCTCCTAGAACGGCAGAGCAGCGAGCTTTTGATTCGTCGAGACAGGCGGCGGGATATCCGTCGCGGCTGTCTTGCTTAATTTAGGTGCGGTTCCCCGGGAACCTGTATCCAGGTAGTTTTGATAATTGGCATTCAGATTGATTCCCGAACCCGAACCGCTCGATGCGCTGCTGCTCTTTTCATTCTTTTTCTTGCTGGATTTCTTGCTTGCCACAATTTTAACTGTCCCGTATTGCCAGAACTCAATGCTGACGGTCATCGCGGAATTCTTGCTCTGTTCTTTGGTCACCAGATTTTTAAAGATAACCTTCGAGATACCACGGGCAGCGGTGTGCTCGTTTACAATGGTGTGCATGACTGGCCTTGCTTGACCCGGCTTCCGGAATAGCTTCTGAATGACAGCCAGTTTTTGCAGTTTCGTGAGCTTCGGGCCATCCTCCAAAATAAGCTCAAGCGTTACCTTGGCGTCCTCATATCCCGTGGCCTGCTTCGGCCGCGCCGCCTTGCCCTCGATTTCCTGTTCCTCCACGCGAGCATCCTCTTTAATTTCAAGGCTCTTGAACAGGCCAGGGAGGACAACCTTGCCGACCTTTACTGTACTTTCATCGACATAGATCATGCTCTACCTCCCGTTGATGGGGTCATGCCGTTGCTGTTGGTATAGTCTCGGATTTCTTCAAGCAGTTTGAACAGGGCAGGCAAGTCCTTCAGGCTGCTTAGGTCGACCGACAACTCCAATCTTTCGATGTTCATGCCTCTGTCGGTTTCCTTTGTGGTGGTATTGCTCTCGGAACGGTTCATGATCGTCTCGCGTAGGTTGATTTTCTTCACGTCATCACGCGAAAGATCCATTTTGGCAAAGGCACGCTCCGTCATTTCTGCCGGAACGTTTTCGCTCTGTTCCATCCCTGTGCCAATCGTCTCGAATACTCGACGGCCTGATAACGTCAGCTCGGATAGCGGGCCTTCATGTGCATCGGAGAAGGGAAGAAGCTCCCTGACCTTTGCTAGTCCTGATTTCACCATATTGACTGGTGCGTTAATGACGCTCTTGATCCCGTCCGTGAAAGTCGTAATGACTTTAGAACCGGACTCTCGGAACCAGCTCAATGTGCCAGTAATGAAGTCTTTACACCACTGAACACTTTTTTGGAATACATCCGTAATGCCGCTCCAGAGATTCGAGAAAAAGCTCTTAATGCTGCTCCAATTATTGATGATCAGCATCGGAATTCCGATGAATGGGAAAAATGCAGCGATTGCGACCTGAAGCCAACCCGGCATCCCATTGAACAAATTGCGAATCCAATCGAAACCCGCGACGATGCCGTTCACGAAGCCATCCCATAAGCTCGAAAGGAAACTCACGACGGCATCCCAGTTTTGCCATAACAGTACGAGAGCAGCTATCAAGGCCATAATACCGACCACGACCCACGTAATCGGGTTGGCAAGTAGTGCAGCCGTAAATGACCATACCGAAGCAATCAGACCGGGCATTGCTCTGACGGCGGTCATTATCGCCTGACGTGCCATGTGCGCCATACCAACTGCCACATTCTTTATTCCGGTCACGGCTCCCTTCGTAACCGTTCCAATACCTTTGAATCCGGCCCTGATACCGTCCCCGGCATAGAGGGCCATAATCCTGATCGTCGTGAGCATGCTTGGTATTGCTCTTAACGCTGTCCGAAAGCCGCGAACGATGCCGCTTGTCTTGGTAATAACCATGCCTACAGCACCAAATACACCGATAAGCGTGCCCAGTCCGGTCAAAAGACCTCCGATGGTCAATAGGACAATGGCGAGAACTTTGACAAGCTCCTGATTCTCAGCAATCCATTCTCCGACACTCTGTAATACTCTCTCTCCTTGTTCAATTATCTGATTATAGGTAGGGAGGAGCTGTTTCCCGATCTCCTCAGTAAGATTACGAACTCGCTGAGTTAGCCGGGTATATTTTCGCCTTCTGTTTCATTTATTGCGCCCGCCATCTTAGTAGCGATATCTGCCCCTTGCCCCATAGAGTCATAAAGAAGCAAAATGTTATCTTGTAGTTCACCCGTTTTGTTATAGAGCAGGTCAATCAAGGCTACGGCTTCATCTGTACCGAATTGCTTTTTTGTAGCTGCATCTTCTCCGCTGCATCCATCGTCTCTCTCCGAACTTGCCACGGAGAAGCGAAAGGATCTCAGGCATCGATAGCAGTTGGTTATTCGTATCTGTAAACTTCAATCCAAGCTCTTCACCCGCCTTCGCTGCTGAGCGGAAGAAAGAACGCTTTATATTTTGTTCCCGCCTCAGACCCGGACATCGTAGCTTGTAGCATACCCACAATGGCGAGCTTGTTCTTCGAGCGGTACATTCGCCGATGTTGCAGCTGCCCCGAGCGTCTGAATCGCTTGAGACATTCCAGAACCGGATGTCTTGAATATCCGGATGGAATCGGATATGCCCGCCGAGAAAGCTTCAGCAAATTTCAATGTCCGACATGTCCTTGTAGTAATCCTTATACGATCCCGGTACCCTGTAGCAAACAACGATGTCATCTCTTCAACGGAGGCCTTAGTCGCTTTACCCGTCAGGCCAGCCAAACCGAGTATATTCCGCAAACGCCTTCATCCGTCAGAGATGCAATCCCGGATTTGATTGAGTACGCTGCCGTCAAAAAGTCTGATTTTGTTGTGCCAGCCCACTGATCGGAAAAGTCTCTCGCAGCCTGCTCCAAGAGCCCCAAGTTCTCCGGTTTCCCAGAGATGCCAGCTCCCCCAAGAGCCCGGCGCGTGTCGAAATGTGGCCTCTACTGGCTTCAGCACCGAGGTCCGATATTTGCATCCCGACTCCGGCCATCAACAGACAGTTTTCGTCATACTGCCGAAGCTTTGGTTCAATCTATCAATCTTGCTTACTGAACCGTCCCACCTGTTGCGTTAATACGTGACAATTGGGACGGATAACTGGGTCAATCATTCCTACGATGACTGAAAGCCTAAAAAATAGAATCCAGACTCACAACATTATCACCCCGTTCCATTTTCCTGATATTGGTGGTATATTTGTCTTATACATATAGTGAAGAGGAGGAACTCCAAATGGTTGGTATTGCATTTGCGTTTAAACTGCTTGTATTCGCCATCTGTGCGGGTTGCAGTGATATCCATCCTCATCTTTGTACCGCTCACCATATATGTCAATTCCGTATTGCCTATGGGTCGGGAACGAGCAAACAATGGGCCCGCCACCAGGATAAGAAATAAAGAGGGGATTCGAAAGACCGTCAAGCACGCTACCCATCCTATATCGAAGCTGGATTCGAAGAGAGAAGCCATCCTTTTAGGGGATGGCCTTTTTACTCCCCGAAGACTTTGTAATTGCCCTCGCTAGGATGTTCTCTTCAAGCTCCTGGATGACTCTAGCTTGAGCCAAGGCCCGAATATAAACTCATCCATGTCCATGTCTCCGACTTCTTTCCCCTTTAGAACAGCAGCGAGGCAAAAACCGATAGATTGTCCAGCATGCCGGACTCTATAAAATTGGGTTTTTACCTCCTGGAGACAGCTATCTAAAGTAGCTTTAAATTTACGTCCTTGCTCAGGCCTAACATGGTGAGAAGCTTCTCCCACAAGTGATAAAGCAAAAGCTGGGTATTCTTCGAGGTGCGCCTCCAACTGTGCAGGCCTGTTCATCGACGACATTGTCCATGACGAACGCACGCAGAGCTTTCGTCGGACTTTGAGATGCTGTCTTCACATAGCGGTCATAGCTGGCCGTCTTCGGCTTACGGAAATAATATTCGATTTCAAGATTAGAAGAATCGTCTTGCTCAATCGTTGCTAATAAACGGTACACCTTGCCATATCGAGCCTTATATACTTCGATTGGAGTTGGTTCGAGTACGGCGATCTCAGTTTTCTTTGGTCATTATAGATACCTCCGAATTTTGTCATCTATTTTGCTAAATAATGCAATCAGATAGGCTTGACTCCGTCTCTGTCAATGCCATTGACGATGATAAACGTCAAGGTCAACCTTCAGTGACTGTCTCCCTGGGCATTCTTGTGTGACGCCTTTGTGAAAGTGGACCGTATTCAGGACGTCCGTCCGTGTCCGCCCGCCGCCGTCGGCGTAGATGACGACGATTTTCGGGATCACAAGGCGTGTACAGCCAAGATTTTTACTCTTGCAGTACTGGACAATGTCGTCATAGTCCATCCCGCATCAGGCTCAGCTTGCCCTCTGATTTATAATTTCCTTCGCCGTATCCTTCGTGGCCGTTGCCCTTTGCCGTAAGCGACTTCCTTTTCCAGTTCATCATCGTAGGATATTTCTTGCACTTCACGGAGAGGCCCGGTATGGAGGATGGTGATATCTCCCAGTCGTATACCTTTCCATTGATAATTGCCATGGTTATTCCCTCCGAACGGATTTTTCCATTCCAATGTCGATCTGAATCTCCCGAATATGCCAATCGGCCACATAGCGGATGATGACATCCAGTTGTTTCCGATACCAGAATGTCCTGGTCTGACGGGACGATAATCCGGCCTGAAGAAATCTCCTGGCGCGAACCATCTCATCGAGCGGCGTCTCAATTGAACTTCGCTATCGTCTCCAAAGCTGCCCGAAACATCGGTCATATCGACCTCGCTCTGAAGGTGGAGGAGAGCTTCCCGACGAGTCTCAAGTATGATCTTGTTTCTTGATGCGCACATCTTCGGCGTACCGATAATCCGATCCATCCGGGGCCATCATCTTGGCATTCGTAACATAAAAACCATCCAGCCCTTCATATCTCCGGAATGTCAGGTACTTCTCTTCATCCAGCAGGCCGACATAGTCTTCAATACCTTCTGGCAGCAGCTCCAACATCTTCGTTTCTGGAATGCTGAAGCTCTTCGTCTCGCCGATAGACTGCTGTGGCTTCGCCAGAGCATACAGCCCGCAGACAATCCCTGCATTGTTGACCACCTTTGTCCGGCCGTCCATCTTCCGATATTTTGACCAGGCGGATACGATTTGCAGGTCATAGTTGGAAAGGCCCTTGCGAGCTTCAATAAGTCGCTGGACGAATGCGTCAATAGATTCATCCATCTCCCACTGCGGAGCCTCACAAATGGCAAAGAGCGGCTTCTTGTACGTATCGCGCAGCTTCACAATCTGCTCCGAGACCGCCGTCCATAGTGGTTTGGCCGATTCGCCCACAATATGCACAAATTCGAAGGAGAAGCTGACGTTCCGCAGCTTGTCCATCGCTGCTAAAACATCCTGATTACTCATTTGCGGCGCGGTCGTCGATACGGTATAGGTGTCGCCGACCAGGAAGGATTTCGCCTTGTCTTGCTCTGCTTCCGAAAATGCAAATTTCAGGCCAGTACCCGGTATGTCCAGTACGCCACTGAGGGGGAGAGTGACCTCCTGCTCGAACAAGCCGTCAACCTCATACCGAATGGCTGCCTCATTCAGCCCGCCGCTCTCCGTCACTTGCATCGTAACCTTGACGGCATTGGATGGGTTTCCGGTGACCGTCGCGCTTCCTGTGCCGCTTCCGTCCTTCTGTACTTGCCCCACCGTGCCGGGAACGGCAGGGGAGACCGGGAAGCAATAGATTTTGCCAGCCCCATTCTCTATACTGTCCATGACGGCATCGGCCAGCGGGCTATGACCAAGCAATTCCTTGATTTTCTTGTCGTTCATATTCCCGCTTATGACGACAGGGGAGGCGGACGGTGCGGCAGCTACACCGATTTTGACATGGACTCCTTCACCTAGGTTCGTGCGGATGCCGAGTCCGCCGTCGGTGATGGTCGTCGTTACATCTCTAAGCATTTTCTATCACCTTCTTTCCGCTGATGGGGCCGGACAGGAATCTATCCACGGCCTTGCTGTAGGCAGCCATTGTCACTTGCTTGCCAGGCTTCCAGCTTTCAGCGGCAGCAACACCGTGATAAACTGCATCCGGAGTAGCGCACCGTTCCCGCAACTCTTCGACGGGGACAAGTTCCGGGGAACCCCCGTCCTTACTATCCTTGCTCGCCATATCCATCCTCCTTCTCGATGCTACGTACATGGTAATTGACCTTGGCGAAGTCCGTATCTTTGTAGACGCCGCCTCGGAAAGTCACCTTCAATTGCACTGCGATTTTTGCTTGCAAAATGCTGTCTTCCTTGTCTACCCAGTCAGCTTCCTCGACTTCAAGCGCGGTATAGTTGCCGTCAATCAAAATGCCTGGGTCGAGCAATGCCAGGAAGGCTTCGAATATGGCGTCAGCCTGCTCCTGGCTGTACTCGCCTATTACGACAACAAATGTTGTTTCGCGCTCGAACATTTTACGCCGTTTATGCTTTGCCATGTTTTCGTCGCGATAGAGCTTCTTGCTGTAGGCTCGTGAGAATGTGTCCCGATCCGGGATTACCGCGCCGACATGACTTTCTCTGTACCCTCTAAGCTCTTTCATGCTTGTGCATACCTTGCTTTTGATTCCAGCGGCCTTTAGCTTTTGGACAAGGTACTCTTTACATGTCGATATCATGCTTATTCCTCCGCTAGGGCATCTTCCAGCGTGCCCTTGATTTCGAGCATGTCCTCCTCCGATATACCGAGGTATGGACGTGCCGGAATCTTGATATTGACTTTGACCTGGCGCTTGCGTATCCAGCGGCCGTCGATTTTAAAAATCAGACCTCTGCGCGTCTTTGCCCGGATGGTTACAGAGCGGCCCTTTTCCCCAAATTGGTGAGTTCGGGCATATATTACATTCGTTCCGACTGCAAACCCTGAACCATCTGCCGTTGATTTAATGGAATTCTTCAGGCGAGCACTATCTGTCAGGGTGGAGCCATTTTCTTGTGATGCCCGGATGGAGGTACTCCAGGCCTTGCCGTCTGGGCCCTTTTGTTCCTTAAACCGTTCCAGGGTTGATGTTCGTAGCGCTTCCGCCAGAACCAGACCAGTTCTTCGAATGTCTACCTCTTGGAGTTTCCGCAGCCGCTTCATGAGCCGCCGGACATCGCCTTCAAGCCGTATACTATACATATCTCACAGCCCCCGCATGCTGGCTCGCGAAAACAGGCGTGGGCTACTCTGTGCGGAAAAGGCCGTGGCCGCTTTGCTTGAACCGTCGCTGACGCCGATATCGATAATCCCTTTTGCCACGTTCTCTAGGAACCGTATAGCCGCGTTATATCGATTCAGATAGTTCTTTTCCTTCTCGCCCTCGTCGATGCCGATGCGGCTGAACAGGTTGTATACCGCGATGTCCTTAGCATACTTGTTGATTACCTTCGGCACCCGAGAGAGGGGACGGAATACCTCTTTACGAGATACCCGTCGATTTCTCCGGATGCGTCGGCAATGGCCTCTTCGATGATGGGGGCGATCAGCTCCTCGCGTTGCTCCTCGTCCTCGATGTAGCGGTCTCCGATTAGCGCGTTCAGCGCGTCATCCTTAATCATCCCTCGGACTTCTTCCGTGGTACAGTACATTCGATTCACCTCTTATGGCGTTCAATCTTGAGACAGCTCTTCCTTTGGCGGCTCCGGATTTACTTCGTCCTCTTCGCCTGTACTTCCGTATGCCATTTGCCAGAATCCATAACCGGCATTCGAGCGGCCGTCTACGCCATAGAGGAATTGCTTACGCATGAAGACATTCTCATCCGTATCCCGATCCATGGCGACAAACCTAGCCGCCTTGCGCTCCTGGTAGATGAGCGGCTTCAGCGGCTTTGTCGTGCAGAGCAAAAACCAAGCATCTGGGCTCTCGGCCAAGTCTGGCACGACAAGCAGCTCCGCCGTGCTTTTAAATGTATTAGTCGTTCCATCAATTTGATCTGCATAAAGAATCTTGCGTCCCATTTCTTCATTGGCCGGAGAGACCACAAGCAGATTAGGCACAAGCTTCAAACTCTTGCCACCATCATCAACAAGGGACATCATGGCGCTTCTTGCAGCAGCATATGAGCGGACGGAGAGCTTTTTAGTCCCTTTGTTGCTGAAGACTTTCTCTCCGATTTTGTGCTTATCCGAGAAAAACGGCTGTTTATCGTAACACTTTTCTTTGAACCCTTTGAGCAGCAAACCAAATACCAATTCATCCGGATGAGCTGCTGCGCTTTGGCCCATATCCTGTACAATAGGGTTATACAGACCAATAGTGTCATCCTCGATATCATTGCGATCCACACCGACCGTCAGTTCATAGTCTTTGTTTTTGATGGTATAATCGGATGCTTGCAGGTTTTGGATTTCACGATCACCGACCCATTCCCGCATACGTGGCATCTTTCCAAGCCATTTGTAATTTTCCTCGCCCCCGTCGTGGATGGAACCTTCGTGGCTACTTGTTCCCACTGTGTTTTCGTCTCTTCGAATGCCTTCGTATACAAGATATTGAATGCGGTATAGATACCGCGCAGAGCCTGCTGATTAACTATCATTCCATTTCCTCCTCTATGAATTGTTCAGCTTATAACGTTTCAACAACAACGTAGCTGCCGTCAATGCCTATGACCTTACCAGCCACACTGGAGCCTGTAGCCGTGGCCGTGACGGTCTCGTCATCAACGAAATAGCAACTTTTCAGCATATCCTTAGCTGTCACTGCTCCGGTAGCTGCATTGTTCCACTTGAACACGCCGCGTCGGACACGAATGGTTGCATCCCGTCAGCACCTAACGAATTGTCTATATACTCCTCAGCTCGCCGGCTGCGATCAATTGGTTGCTTTTGCCCCCGGAACGGCCAAGCCGTTCGCGTCGATAGCGACGAATGAGCCATCAAAAATCTTGACTCCACCTTTGACCGGAATGACAAGCGTTCTTCCGTCGGCGAACTCCGTTGTATTGCGTCCTTGTGACAGTGCCATAAGGCCTTTCCTCCTCCCAATTATGTCTTTTATTTTCCGCCGTACTTCTCCAGGTCTTCATCCGAATGTCAAGCATTTTACAGACCTTCAGGCTCATCTCATCAATCCCCTTCGACTGCGCCTTTCCGTCCTCGATTTCAAGTTCACCGACCGGAACCACTTGCGGGGCCTTTTCAACAACTTTTTAAAGCCTTGCGGGTCTTTGAGTGCGTATTCTTCCGCCCAAGCCTTTTGAGCGGCGGAAATCTTGCCATCCTTCAGGGCCGTCATCACGAGCTCATCCGAATCCTTTTTATCCAGTCGCGCCTTCAGAGCATGGAACTCGAAACAGGCACGAAGCCGGAAGATTTTTCAATGCCATAATGGCCGCTGCTACGTCTTCCGTTTTCGCATCGCAACGG
>CALYLO010000015.1 GCA_944800085.1 Paenibacillus melissococcoides
CCAATGACTTGAGGCTGTCCTGATTCTCTTCGAATGTAAGGTCTCTAAGCTTGTTTGCTTGGTCAAATGAAACATTTATACCTTTCTTTCTATAAAATCGGTAGCTATGAAGCATCAAAGGTATGTTTGTAGCGTTGACGGTTCGCATCTCCCGAATCTCTTGCTTAGAGAGCTTGAGCACTTTCTCCATTGTTGCACCCCGCCAGTTAATGGCCTTGTAGGTATAGTGACCGTTAATTTTCGTCTCAATAAGACTCGATAGACCCGACTTAACAAGATACTCTGTGCATGGATATTTCGCGGCCAGCGCAAAAAATTTCACAAGATCCGTTCTCGGCTCGCCTGCACGGCGTTCATAATAAAACAATCCACAATAGTCCACCTCACCTTCACGCCGGTGAGTCAACATTTCCTCCCAACCGCTGTATTGAAACGGTGTCCCGTGAACGGCCTCGCGAACATTTTCCTTATCTAAATAGAATGGGGGCCGCCTCATAGCATTTGACAGTTCAGTGATGATAGAGCTCGGGCTATAAAAATGATTGCCCCAAGGATGGCGTCGCCTCATATGAGCTTCGCCGAAGCGAGCCTTTCCTTTTGCTTTTGGATCCCCAGGAATAAAAAGATATTCCGCTTGCACATAAAACTGCGTATTGACTTCCCTATAATCTCCTGTGTAATCCCGCTTTACATATATGCCGTGAGCTACTAGTGCCTTGGAATTAATAAGTGACTTGTCATACCAGACTAAATAAGCATCATCAACTAACCGGCTTCTTCCTCTACCGCTGGCCTTAACCGTACAGAACGATCCGCACTTCTCGCACATCTCCGTTTTACCGTGGCGAAAACCTTTGGTCAGGTACTCCTTCCTGCAATGTGTACAATATCCGTATTGGAAACCGCCCACTCGACGAGTGAAGATATATCGGCTATCTCGTAAAGCCACATCAACAACATAAGTGTTTAACTCATCGCTAATCTGCTTAGGTAGGTGGGCTTCAAAATCTTTTGACATGTCCGCCCCTCCTTACTTCAAGAGCTCATCAAGATCGACATCGAAGTCATCAACGACAGGCGTCTCCACTTTTGCCGGGGCCACTGGCACGACCGAGGCCGCGTCTGTCGACTTAATGCCGTAATACTCGAACACAACGGCGAAGCCTTCCTGCGGTGTAAGCATGGCGACGTTGCCTTTACGCTTCTTCTCGGCAGCTTTGCGCATGGCTTCCAGACTCTTCGCGATCGTCTTATCCTTGACCATGACCTTCTCCGCATCGCCAGGGTGCGCCTCGATATGGTCAAGCAGGTATTGGCCGACAAATTGCACATAATCGTTATCCTTGGTTCCGTCCATCTCGGCCCTGAGCTTCGCTTTCGCTTGTTCTAGCATCCCGAGTCCTCCTCTAATGCAAATTCCAGATATTTGGCCGCCTTCTGCAGGTCTTCCTTGCCGTTCTTCCAGCGGGCCCGGCTGACATATTTCAACACGTTCCCCTTGCAATACCCCTGAAACTCCTCCGGAGTCAGCTTGGCCCGAATATAGTCGATCGTTTCAATTCCACCTGATGTGTAGTGCGATGGGTGATTCACCGGGTCGTTATCGCCGCCGAATATCTTTTCAGCAGCACCAGCCAACTGCCGCTCCAGTTCTTCCGCTCGCCGCTTCCAGTTGAATACATCCTCTTCAACCTCAGCAACACGCCGTTTATCTTCGTTCATTGCTCCTCCCCCTAGTCCTTTTTTTGATAGAAGTCACATTCAAAGCCGGCTGCCTTGAGCGGCAGTCCTGGCGCCCAATCAATCGGCCGCCCCATTATCTCCGTAACATGCTCCACCGAACCTGTCCCGATCGGCACTTCTAGCACAACCTCGTCATGTACATGTAGCGAAATAACATAATTTTCACTGTCCAGCCGCAGCAAACTTTCGGCGAGGCAGTCGCGCGCAATGGCCTGCACCAGATTCTCCACCAGCGTTCCGCCCCAGGTCCGCTGGGTGACCATCTTTCCCTGTTTATCTGGCGCCTTAAACGTAAGTCCTTCTTTCCCGTCAAATTTCGGATCAGGTTTAATAGCTGGTGAAGGGTAAGCCAAACTGTGCCCGCTTGGCAAATCGGCAAACAGAACTCCTGACTTATAGCGATACTGAACGCCGTGAGCTAACTTGACAGTGGATTTCGTCCGCACCGCCTCCATTGCGGCCTCCTCAGCTCTATACCAAAGCTTCCGGATGTTTGGATTGGCCTCCCGCCACTGCCTCACCAGTCTCGGATATTCTTCTGCAGGGATCTCCCTCTTTTTGTCCATACTGGCCAGAGCAGGCGCGCCGCCGCCGAATCCACAGGCCAGCGTCGCCACCTTCCCTGGCGGCCGATATTTGTAATTCTCATGGCCTTTGACAATCGTCTCGAAAGGGATGCCAAACATTCGGGCCGCCGTTGCTTCGTATATCTTGCCGTGCCCTTTAAATACTTCAAGCACCCAGTCCTCGTCCGCCAACCAGGCGATTACGCGTGCCTCAATCGCAGAAAAGTCCGAAACAATAAACCGGCACCCTTCTGCGGGGAGCAATGCCGTCCGGATAAGTTCAGATAGCACGAACGGTATTCGGCCATACATCAATTCCATCCACTCGTAGTCCCCGGCTTTTAATGCCTCGCGCGCTTCGGCTAAATCCGCCAAATGGTTTTGGGGCAGATTATGCATTTGCACGCGACGTCCTGCCCACCGCCAGGTCCGACTGGCACCGCAGTATTGCAGGATCCCCCGCACCCGTTCGTCAACACACATACTGAGCTCCATCGCATTGTATTTGCCGACGGACGTCTTACCCATCTCTTGGCGAACTTTCAGCATTCTCTTCGTGCTTTCGTTTGGCGCCGCCTTGAGTAGATCGGGCATATAATCCTTGTTCATCGACTCAATCTGCATGCCTTGGCTTGCAAACCAAGTTTTCAACTGCACCAAACTATTCGGATTTTCGAGCCCCGTCAGCTCCTTTGCTTCCTGCAGTAGCTGCTCCGTATATTGCACCGAGCACTCAATAGCCCGACTGACAAGCTGCGAGTCGATGCGAACCCCACGGTCATTGATTACCTGGTCCAGTGCCCAGATGCGCCACTCGCGTTCTGGAACCGGGAAGCGCTCCAGTCTGCGGCGCACCTCGCGTTCAACAACAACATCTTGCTGGTTGTATTCGATATATTGCTGCCACTTCTCCGGATCATGATGCGGATGATTACGCAGCCGGCCGCCGTTCACTTTCGTAGGTTTACATGGAGAACTGAAATACCTAATCAGGCTTTTGCCTCGACTATCCTTCTGCTCATCCAACCCTAATGCAATCGAAGCTTTTTCGAGAGTCCCAGGGAGTCCAAGCGTGTAAGCATGCGCCATCGAACACCGCCACCAATGAGGATCGCAATCGATGCCGATGTGCTTCGCTATGGCCGTGCGCTCGAATGCGGCATTCCAAGCGGTTTTTATCACGTCCGATTGAAGCGCTTGAATGACATCCTTGGGTAAATCCTCGAAGTCCGTTAAATCAATGACGGTGACAGGGTCATCGTCAAAGGCAAAAGCGAACAACAAGATTTCAAAGTCTGGAGCCTCAACATACCGATGCACGCCGGATTTTTTTAGATCAATGGAAGAGTAGGTCTCGACATCTATCTGAAGAACAGTCATGGCTGACTCCTCCCAAAAATATTGATAGGAAAGGGGATCCATTGCTGAATCCCCTAAAAATGCGCTAGCCCAAAAAATCCTCGTCATCATCAATGTCATCATCGATGTCGAAATCCTCATCACCGAAATCATCATTAACGCTGCTGCGGCCGCCCAAGAAGTCGCCGTCTTGCACCTTCACGATGTTGTTCAAGCCAGCAGCGATCCCCTTATTCCCTTTCGTGTCGAAAAGATAGAAGTTGACAGACACCTTAGCGTAGCAGCCGCTATAAACCTCTGTTGTGTCAGTAATCTCCTGAAACTTCGTTTTTCCATCGGAGCCTTTCCCGAGCGGCTTGGCAATACCCGGTTTGTTCTTGCTAGATGCGTTGAAGAAATAATGGCCAGCATAAGCCTCGTCATCCGGGCGTTCCTCATCCCCATCCCGAAGCGGTGTATGGAATTTAGCCGGAAGTTTCCCGTTATACTTCGCTTTTGCCTGCTCTTTCAGCAGGTCGGTAGCGGCCTTAATTTTGCGCAGTGTCTCCTTATCATCTTTTGGGATCAAAATCGAAACGCTATATTTCGGGTCTCCCCCGTCAACAGATTGCGGTTCCCAAACATTCGCATAGCTCAGACGTACCTTGCCCGTAATTACCTTTGTTGATTGGTTATCAATTGTCATTTGCACATTTCCCCTTTTCATTGATTTGAAAGTTGCTACAGGCCATTTGCCTGAAGTCATCATGTCTACGTGGTAATCCGCTATTTCACCCATTAGCTACACCTCAAACCCCACGTCGGCAAACTCATCTTCCAAGCTGTTCAACTCCGCGCGTGGGTCCGTCTCCGGAACAAGCACTGGTTTACCGGGCGGCTTAATAATCAGTTCGTCCAGGAGCTTTGCCAGCTCTTTCTTGCCGATCCGTTTCTCCAGCTCGCCGATGCCGCGAAGCTCCCGCGGTTTGAGATATTTGTCCGGCTCCAAGTTCGCCTCTTCAAGAGTCTTCCAAGCTACGTCTTTGTCAGAAATGACCCTATTGCTCCGGCCTTCAACAAGCTTCCATTGCGGGATCCGCTTCCCAACTTTCGCCTGTTCGAAGGCATAGTCAGCGACATCCTTCGCCCACGCTTGCAACTGCTCGGCAACAAAAAGAATCGATCCGATTTCTTCATTAGAAAGCAATGCCGGATCCTGAAACTCGTAAACCAACGCCTTCATGTTCTCATCAGCACGGGCTCGGCAGTTCCCTTTCACCTTGCACCAGCGGCAGTGGCTGCCTGCCTTAAATCCCCCCTCGCCGGCGTAGGCCAGCGCCGCAGCAGGCTTGACCACAATCTCCGCCCACTCTATTAGTTCATCAATAGGCATGGTATCCGTGCTGACGCTATCCAGGCGCGGCTGCACAATGGTCATGCAGACCTCTTTAATGTCATAGAGCCAGCTGTGAGCAGACCAGGCGCCAAGGCCGTACAGTCGAAGCTGCGCGTTACCGACTGCGCTGACGGGCACCCCTTTGCCGTATTTTAGGTCAATAACTTCAAGTACACCATCCGATATCAGGACCACGTCACCTGTGCCGTAGCCCATCGGTACCCACTCGGTGAAGTCTAGGCGTTCCTCCAACAGCACAACGGCGTCGGAGCTACGGGCCTTCGCCTCCATGAAGCGTTCCTCTACAAGCTCAATGTAATCCTGGACAGCATTCTCCATCTCTGGCCCGTAATACTCGTTCGTCTTGAATTTCTCTATCGCTGCATCGAGCCGCCGCCGCTCCGCCGAGTTACAAGGGATGATGCGGCGGCGCAGCTTCAATTCTGAAAGCTCATGCGCCGCTGTCCCCTCGTCCGCGTACTCGCTGCGCTTATCGGGAATCTTCTCGCACAGCCGGGCACTCGGCGGGCAGTTGATCCAGCGCTCCGCTCCGGATGCACTCAGCAGAGCGTGGGCCCGTTCAACATGCGCCGGCTGTGTCATAGTGCTTTCAATCGTGCCAGGAACGCCGCCCGCTGCTCTTCCGGCACTGCGGTAATGTTCTTACTGCCGAACTCGTCAAGCAGAGCCTTTACGGCTTTCTTCCCTTCTGCCGTCTTGCCCTTAGCAGCAGCGACCTCTCGCAGTTCCTCTACAGTAGGGATCCCTTCTTCCCCATCGATGCCTTCCTCTTCGGTGACATCCGGCTTTTCTGGTTCCTCTTGCTTCTTCGCCGCCTCCGCTTTTGCGGTGCGCTGGCGCTTTGGCTTCTCCTCTTGAACCGGGACCGCTTCGAAGGTGGATACCTTTTGTCCCGAGATAGCTGCAGCTAAGACAGACAACTCCTGAATGGATTCGGCAGCATCGGCGCCGTTGATTGTGATTTGTACAGGCATGATAAGTCCTCCTATGATAAAATGATGAAGTGTGATACAATGGCGGTGAAAAATGTGTTTCGTGTGCAGCTCCGCGCGGCTCCTACCCCGCTTGGAGCTGTTTTTCATTGTGTAGCCTGCGGGCAGCCCGCTGGTACTGCTGGCGGTAAATCTCGCGAGCCCGGCTGCATTGTGTTGTATCCCGCAGCTGCAGCAAGTTACCCAAACTACGAAGGCGTTGCTTTCTCGACATGTCCTCTCACCTCCTTATCAGAATCTGAACCCCATCTCCTCGGCCTCGACGGTCGCCCAGGTCAAGAATGGATACCGTTCGGGATTGATCCCGGACCGGATGTACCTGTCGGCCAGGTGGTCCAGCAGCTCATCGGGAATATTCATGTGGCTGCCCCCTTTACATCGTTGGTTGTTCCATTAGCCACTGCTCCAGGAACCGCCGTGTTTCCTTCACTGGAAACAGCCATTTTGTTCTCACCTTCCTTTTTGGAAAACGAGGATCGAAGAAAAAGGTATCCTGAATAAAGTTCCAGCTCATACAAGTTCGCCGCTGTAGCTCTGCCGAATCCCAATAGACATAATCGGTGTCGACTTCCTTGAGCAGCGATTCAATTTTTTGTTGCAGCATTGCTCTGATCTCAGTTTGATTAAGATCCACAGTTACAAGAGCTTTAGCCTCAGCCATCCTATCGCCCTCCTTCCGACTTGAAATTTTTCTGTTGCTTACGGACTCGAGCATATAGGTGATCGTACATTTGTCGACGACGAAGCCAATTTTTCTCCCCTACTTCACGTACCCTGGGTCCAGAAAATTCTAAAGAGGTGCCGACTTTTATCGCGATTTTTAACAACGCGCATTGTGATATTTTTGACAGATTCACCACCACCATTTGATTATCAAAGTTTTTGATAAATTTTTTATCATTGAGTATAAAAAGAAAAATACTGTAAAAGATATTGACGATAAGATTTTTATCCTTTATACTCAATTCAGATAATAATTTTATCACCCTGGACATGTTTAAATAACCTGTTCTCCATTAAACAAGTCTGGGAATAATACTTCTAAAGGTTGCTCGAAATACTTAGACATTTTGAACATCAATACTCGACCTGGAGTTAATGCACCTGTCTCAATCATTCGGAGATATACCCTTGAAATGCCTAACTCTGAAGCGACGTGATCTCGACTACCTTTACCTTCACGACAGGCAATTAATTGGTGTCGTCGTTTTTCCATTGAACTCACCCCCTTGCCGTGATTTGATTATATTTGATAAAAATCTTATCGTCAATAGCTTTTTGATAAATTACTTATCTTTTTTTAGGAAGGTAGATTACCATGATGACTTTAGGCCAAAGAATAACGGATTTAAGGAACTATAAGCGTCTGACTCAAGAGCAAGTTGCAGAAGCCTTAGGGGTTAAACGTGCCCGTTACAATGCTTGGGAACATGGCATTTCCAATCCTGATCATCTGATGCTTGTATCAATTGCCCGATTCCATGGTGTTACAGTTGATTTTCTCCTAGGACACCCCCATCCAAAAGGGACGACCCTATTAACTGAAGAAATGTATGCAGATGGGTACACAGACGAATCCTTCTTCGAGGACTTAGAAAAAGAATTAGAGCGAAACTATAAGAACAAAACTACACAGGGTAATGAGAAGTCAGTACACACGCCTTCCTGGGCAAATAAAAAAGATACTCGTGACTTCAAGAAGATGCTTGAGGAAGACGCTCCCGTTATGTTTGATGGCGTGCCACTCGACGACGAAGACAAAGAAAAAATTATGAGAGTTATGGAAGCAATCTTCTGGGATGCTAAAAAGAAAAACAAAAGGAAAGCGACCGATGAATAAATCGGAGGGGCCATGGACACAATCATCAGGCAGCTTATTCGAAAATATAAAACGAATGACCCGTTTGAACTCGCAAACCACCTAAATATCACCGTCTGGTATCGAGATTTAGGTAAAGGGACACGCGGCTTATACATCAAAAAACTGTGTAGGAGGTACATTGTTATCCATGAAGATCTCGATGAGCAATGGCAACGATTCGTATGTGCTCACGAACTCGCCCATGACCGCCTGCACCCCGGTATGAGCCGCTTCTGGTTGGACGAGTATACTCTCTTTAATGCCGGAAAGTTCGAAAGACAAGCTAATAAATTTGCTATTCGGCTATTAACGTATGGGGATCGACTTAATCGAGATGAATCCATAATAGATCTACTTCGTCGGAACGGAGTTCCTGAAGAAATGAAAAGCTTTTTCTTGTAACCTTTCGCGCTTCCCAGCCGCAAGGCTGTTTACATATACCCACAAAAAGAACATATGTTCGGAAAGGAGTAAAGAAAGTGGCTAATTTCAAGAAGCACGATTCAGGATGGGAGTATCGATTAAAGTATAAAGATCCATTCACACAAAAGTTTCGAGAAAAATCACAGAGGGGATTTGCAACAAAGAAGGAGGCCCAACTTGCGGCAGTAGAGTTTGAAAAACGCCTTTCGGAGGGCTTTGAACAGACCGATATCAAATTAATTGATTTTCTCGACAATTGGGTGGGAGAGTACAAGAGAGGCACAGTTCGCAAAAATACAATCGAGCTGCACGAGTACAATATTAAACAACATATCAAGCCATATTTTAAAGAAATCTTGTTAAAAGATATTAAGCCGATAATGTACCAGAAATTTATTAACTCGATACTTGATAACGGATACAGCAGAAGAACAGCTGAACTCGTTCATTCAACAATGCATAACTGTATTCAGAAAGCTTGTCTGCTTGGAAAGCTTGAAAAGAATCCATGTGTGGGCGTTGAATTCAAGGGGACTAAAAAGAAGGTAGGTATAAAATTTATTGAGTCAAGTGACATCCCTCGTTTCCTGAAAGCGTCCCATCAATACGGATATATTTACTGGATATTCTTCAAGCTTCTAATCGAGACAGGCATGCGTAAAGGAGAGGCGGCTGCGCTCAAGTGGGACGATATCGATTTTACGAAGAAAACGATCTCTATAAATGAAACCTTGGACTTCACTGCGAAGAATAAAAGTGAACTGTTCGGGGACACCAAAACTTTTCGCTCTACTCGCGTAATTTCAATGAGTCAGTCTTTGGCCAATGATCTGCGTTACCACATGAACTGGCAAAATCAAAACAAGCTTGCCCTAAATGACACATACCATCACGATCTGAATCTGGTACTGTGCCGTGAAGACGGCAATTTCATGCCAAAATCATCTCTCTTTAATGCGTTCTCCAGGATTCTGAAACGTGCCGGTTTACTGCCGTTGCCGATCCATTCGCTACGCCACACCCACGCCGTCATGTTGCTAGAGAGTGGCGCCGACATGAAGTATGTCCAGGAGCGTCTCGGCCACGGAAGTATTCAGATTACCTCGGACGTGTATTCTCACATATCTAAAAAACTTGAAGTGGAGAATATGAAAAGATATGAAGAGAACACCCAGCACATATTTCGCCCATAATATTTTGGGGGGCGTTTTGGGGGCACCGCCCCGGACGCCGATAAATACCTCCCCGTGCCCCCAAATTAAAAATCCCCAGAAGCCTTACGGCTCTAGGGATTAAAGAATTAATATAAGGTCATATATTGATCGCGTTCCCACTGATGAACCTGTGTGCGGTACATATCCCACTCGATTTCCTTCAGCTCCATGAAGTGCTGCAGCGCATGCTCGCCGAGGGCATCGCAAATGATCTCGTCGCGGAGCAAGGCTTCCAGCGCTTCCTTGAGGCTGGATGGCAAGCTTGGGATGCCTTCCGCTTCGCGCTCTTCGTCCGTCATCACGTAGATGTTCCGGTCGGTCGGCGCCGGCAAAGCGGAATTTTTCTTGATTCCGTCCAATCCGGCCTTCAGAATGGCGGCCAACGCCAAATATGGGTTCGCCGACGGATCCGGATTGCGGACCTCGACGCGCGTACTGAGGCCGCGGGATGCCGGAATGCGGACCATCGGGCTGCGGTTGCTCGCGGACCAGGCGACGTAGCATGGAGCCTCGTATCCCGGAACGAGCCGCTTGTAGGAGTTGACCGTCGGATTCGTAATGGCCGCGAAGCCGCGGGCATGCTTCAACACCCCGGCCATGAAGCGGCGGGCATCGTCGCTCAAGCCCAGCTTATCCTTGTCGTCATAGAACGCATTCTCCTTGCCCTGGAACAGCGAGATGTTGCAGTGCATCCCGGAACCGTTCACCCCGAACAGCGGCTTCGCCATGAAAGTGGCGTGCAGGCCATGCTGGCGCGCAATCGTCTTTACGACAAGCTTGAAGGTTTGAATCTGGTCGGCCGCCTTGATGGCGTCTGCGTACTTGAAATCAATTTCATGCTGTCCCGGCGCCACTTCATGGTGGGAAGCCTCGATTTCAAAGCCCATTTCCTCCAGCTTCAATACGATCTCGCGGCGGCAGTTCTCTCCAAGGTCCGTCGGGGCCAAGTCGAAATAGCCGCCTTGATCGTTCAGCTCCATCGTCGGATTGCCCTTCTCATCCGTCTTGAACAGGAAGAACTCCGGCTCCGGTCCGACATTCATCGCCGTATAGCCCATTTCTTCCGCTTCCTTCAGAGCCCGCTTCAAAATGCCCCGCGGACATCCGGCGAACGGAACTCCGTCTGTTGTATATACATCACAAATCAACCGCGCTACGCGATCTTCCGTTACCCATGGGAATACCACCCAAGTATCCAGATCAGGCACCAGATACATATCTGATTCTTCAATCCGCACATAACCTTCGATAGAAGAGCCGTCAAACATCATTTTGTTGTCAAGCGCCTTGTTCAATTGGCTTACCGGGATCTCCACATTCTTGATCGTTCCCAGCAAGTCCGTAAATTGAAGCCGGATAAATCGTACATTTTGTTCTTCCGCAATGCGTACAATGTCTTCTCTGGTGTAACCCACAGGGTAACATCTCCTTCTTGTGAACCTGGATTAGATTGGTGTGATCACTTCGTAAAGAAACGAGACAGTTCACCTTGAATCAATGACACTTGACCTGGTCTGTTTCCGGAAATGAGCTGCTGCTTCAGTATTCGATGCAGTTGAGTCTCCGACAGTTCCTTGCTTTTTCTTTCCGAATCTTCGCTTAGCACGGTCGCCTCCTGGGATTCCTTGGAGACCGGATGCAGCACTTGCTTGATCCCGGCGATGTTCACACCCTTCTCAATAAGCGCCTTAATCTCCAGCAGCCGCTCCACGTCATTGAACGAAAATAGACGCTGGTTGCCGGACGTGCGTGCAGGCATAATCAATTCATGCTGCTCGTAGTAACGAATCTGCCTTGCGGTCAAATCCGTCAGCTTCATTACGATGCCGATTGGAAACAAAGCCATATTTCTGCGAATTTCATCCCCCACCGCTCATCAACCTTCCTCTGGTGATCCCTTGCTCCCCTTCATTGTATCTCCCGTGCAAATAGGTGTCAACAGATGTCAGAAAAACTGACAGAAAAATCAGGACAGCTTCAGCAGCCCCCGTTCCACCATGGCGGACAAGGCGGTCATCGCTCCCAGCTTCGCATGAGCATAAGTCAAGCCGCCCTGCATATACGCCGTATACGGCTCCCGTATCGGCGCATCCGCCGACAGCTCCAGGCTTCCGCCCTGGATGAAGGTGCCTGCCGCCATAATGACAGGGTGCTCGTAGCCGGGCATATCCCATGGGACCGGCACGACATGGGCGTCGACGGCGGACGCCTTTTGGATGCCTTGCACGAAGGCGATAAGATGCTCGGCGGAATCGAAGCGAATCGCCTGGATCAGATCCGTCCGCGGCGCCGACCAGTGCGGGGATGATTGGAATCCGAGCTCCTCGAACATGGCCGCCGCGAAGACGCTCCCGCGCACGGCTTGTCCCACGATGCTCGGCGCAAGGAACAGCCCCTGGTACATGGCGCGCGTCATGCCGAGCATCGCCCCGACTTCGCCGCCGATGCCCGGGGCGGCCAGACGGGCCGCTGCCGCTTCCACGAAACGCCGCTTGCCGGCGATGTAGCCTCCGGTCTCGGCGATGCCGCCGCCCGGATTTTTGATGAGCGAGCCGGCAATCAGATCCGCTCCTGCCTCCGTCGGCTCCAGCCGTTCCGTAAATTCGCCGTAGCAGTTATCGACGAACACGATCGCATCCGGCAGCATCCGCTTGACTCGGGCAACCATGTCCGCGATCTCATCGACGCGGAACGAAGTGCGCCAGGCGTAGCCGCGCGAGCGCTGAATGCCGATCACCTTCGTGCGCGGCGAGATCCGCCGCTCGACCTCCGCCCAATCGACCCGGCCTTCATCCGTCAGCTCCACCTCGCCGTAATGAATGCCCCAGTCGCAAAGCGAGCCGGTGCCATCGCCTTCCTGTCCAATCACCTTGTGCAAAGTATCATATGGTGTTCCGGTAATATACAGCAGCTCATCGCCCGGACGGAGCACCGCGAACAGAGCGGTCGCGATCGTATGCGTCCCCGATACGAAATGAGGCCGCACCAGCGCCGCCTCCGCGCCGAATACGTCCGCATAGACCTCGTCCAGCACTTCTCTGCCCCGATCATTGTAGCCATACCCCGTCGATCCGGCAAAATGAAAATCGCTTACCTGATGCCGCTGAAAAGCCTGAATGACCTTCCATTGGTTCTGTTCCGCAATCGACTCGATATCCCGAACCCGATCCTTGATTTTCTCCTCTACCCGTTCTGCCAGCTTCATCATCTCATCTGTAAACTGCATGTTTCATTGATTCCCCTTGTTCTCGACAACGCACTTCCCAACAAGCTCCCGTTGTACTTATGATAGATAAGGCTCCAGCTTGTAGCTATGGAGCTCTGCCTCCGCCCGATCGAGACGAACGGTCAGCCGCACATCCTCTCCGTCCGCTTCCTGCTCCAGCACTTCGCCGATGCGATGGGCAAGCGCGATCAGATCGCCCCGCGCGCCCGGCAGCCGATAGGTCACCGTGCGGCCCGACAGATGCTGCTGGACGGCAAGACGCACCTGTTCAAGATCGGCTTTGTCATACGCGCTGATCAAAAAATGACTCCCATCCAAAGGCAGCATCTGGCGCTGCTCCTCGGTACACATATCCTTCTTATTATACAGCACAATCTGCGGCTTCGCCCCGGCGCCCAGTTGCTGCAAAATATCGTCGACGACCCGCATCTGCTCCTCCCGCATCAGAGAAGAAGCATCGACGACATGCAGAATGAGGTCCGCTTCATTCACTTCCTCGAGCGTCGCGCGGAACGAAGCAACAAGCTCATGCGGCAAATGCTGAATGAACCCGACCGTATCCGTCAAAATCGTCGACTTGCCGTTCGGCAGCTCCCATTGCCGGGAAGTCGGATCCAGCGTGGCGAACAGCTGGTTCTCCACGTATACATCCGCTTCCGTCAGCTGGCGGAGCAGCGTCGACTTGCCCGCATTCGTATAGCCGACGAGCGCCACCTGAATCGCGCCGCTCTTCTTGCGGCGCCCGCGGTAGACGCCGCGGTGCCGGACCACCTCTTCGAGCTGGCGCTTCAGATCGGAAATTCGCCGCCGGATATGGCGCCGATCGGTCTCCAGCTTCGTCTCCCCCGGTCCGCGCGTTCCAATGCCGCCCCCTAACCGGGACAAATTGCGGCCATGGCCGGACAGCCGCGGCAGCAGGTAAGACAGCTGAGCAAGCTCGACTTGAATAATCCCCTCTCTCGTCTTTGCGCGCTGCGCAAAGATATCCAGAATCAGCTGCGTCCGGTCAATAATTTTCACATCGAGCGCTTCTTCCAGATTGCGCATCTGGGCGCCGGACAGCTCCTGATCGAAGATGGCGGTCGTCCCGTCAAGCTCCGCGAGGACCGCTCTCAATTCGGCAACCTTGCCTTTGGCGATGAACCATTTCGGATCGGCGCTCTCCCGCTGCTGCATCATTGCCGACAGCACGGCAACGCCGGCCGTCTCCGCGAGCTGCACCAATTCCTGCAAGGAATCTTCCGGATGAATCTGACTCCGCCGGAGGTCATCCGTGATGAGGGTCACGAGGACCGCCCGGTCCTGATTGTCCGTGGATGTCTCATAGAACGTTCTTCGCATGCATTGAAGGTCTCCTTCATCTCTTTATGGCCGGATTCCCGCTACTGTACCCCAGTATACCTCATTTGCGCTCCCATTTTAAATCTTCCGGCCGCAGCGTCATCAGCTCCAGCTTGCCCGGCGACTGCTCCGGATAGGTCTGGAGCAAGCGCACCGCTTGATTGCGCATCGCCTTCTCCATCACATTGCGTACAAAGCGCGCATTGCTGAACAAGTTGGCGGACATCAGCTTCTCATCCAGAATGACGTTCTTCAGCTGCGAGAGCGATTGGGGCATCAGCACATAATCCTGCTCCCTGGCAATCGATTCGGCAATCAGCAGCAGTTGATCGACCGTATAATCAGGGAATTCAACTTGAATCGGAAAGCGGGAGGGCAGCCCGGAGTTGGTCTGCATCAACCAGTCCATTTCTTCCGAATAGCCTGCCAAGATCAGAACGAACTGGTTTTTCTGATCTTCCATCGCCTTAACCAGTGTATCCACCGCTTCCTTGCCGAAATCTTTCTCCCCGCCGCGGGCCAGGCTATACGCTTCGTCAATGAACAAGACGCCGCCCATCGCCTTCTTGATCAAGTCACGCGTCTTTTGCGCGGTATGCCCAATGTATTCCCCGACGAGATCCGCGCGTTCCACTTCAAGCAGATGACCTTTGCTCAGCAACCCAAGCTGCTGGAACATTTTCGCCATAATTCGGGCGACCGTCGTCTTGCCTGTCCCCGGGTTCCCTTTGAAAATCATATGATACACATGCGGCTGGCACATGAGGCCCGCTTCCTGGCGGCGGCGGTTCATTTGCAGGATGGCATAGAGCTCAAACGCGATTTCCTTCATATGCTCCAGACCGACGAGCCGGTCCAGCTCCTTGCGGATATCGGCAAAAGGCCCTTCCGCCGGCATGGCCGACTTATCCTGACCGGCCATCCGGGCCTGCTCCTGGAGAGCCGCGGACTCGGCCGGTGTCTCCACCGGACGGATGACGACATTAATCTGACGCGAAGGTCTTGCTTCTGCGTTCGAGCCGGCCGCTTTGAGTCGTACGTTCATATGCGTCACCCTTTCGACGTTCAACTCCCGATCCTGCCATCCCGAGGCAGAATCGTCTATGATGTTCAATATATTCTAGCGTCGAACAGGTTATTAGAAGTTTACGGAATCCACAACTCGTCCCATTTCCATTTCGTATACGCCAGCGATTCGCGGCCGCGAGACCATAGCGGAGACAGCACCTCGCTGCTGACGGTCACGATCTGCGGCTGCTCATAGCGGAGCGCCTGCGCGATCTCCAATGCGCGCATGCCATGGAAATCATGGGTCACGATCGTGGCCGACGTCCAGCCTCGCTCCTTCATCATGCGCTGGCTGAAGCGGAGATTTTCCAGCGTGCTCGTCGACTCGCCTTCCAGCACGATCCGATCTTCGCTTACTCCGTGATCGATCAAGTAGTTGGCCATGCCTTCGGCTTCCGTGAAGTTCGCATCCGGGCGATCCAATCCCCCGGACACGATAATATAATCGAACCGCCCCTCCTTGAACAGCTCGAGCGCTTTGTTCAGCCGTTCCCGCAAGCCCGGACTCGGTTCGTCTCCCCAGAGCGAGGCCCCCAGCACGATGCCGATCTCCGTGCGGACCGACGGCGCCGCTTCAGGCACCGACGCAATCTTCCACTGGGTATAAGCGAGCCAGAGCAGGCCTGCGAACAGCAGCATTCCCGCAAGAGACAGCAGTCTGGCACGCAATCTGCCTTTTTTCGTATGTACGCCAAGCTCTTTTCCTTGAATCATGGGCTCCTCCTCTCCTCCCGTTCAAAAGAAAAGCGCGCAATTCATATTGCGCGCTTCCTGTGATGCGTAAACATGCATTACCCATTTCCGTTGCCGTTATTTCCGTTACGCCCAAAGCCATTGCCATTGCCCTCTCCATTGTTGCCCGGAACGGCCTGATCCTGCCCCGGATCCGGATCTTCGAAGCTGTCCGTCTGATCCGGCGGAGTCGGCGGATCCGGCTGATCCGGCACCACGGTTCCAGGCACCGTGTCCGTATCATCCCATCCGCCGGACGGATCGGAACCGTCAGGGTCAGGAGGAAACGGATCAACCGATCCATCCGGGTCTCCCCCCGGATCCGAAGGATCCACAATCGGCGGCTCCGGCGTTTCTGGCGGCTCCGGTATCTGGATCTCTTCTTCCTCGATTGTGACCGTGGCGACGTTGGAACGGGCCGATTCCTCGTCCCCGCTTACCGCCGTCACCACATAGGAATACGTCTCGCCGGCGAATACGCCGATATCTTCCGCATTCGTTACCTTCAGCCCGGCCAGCAATTTCGTATAATCCTGCTCGGCCGAAGACTTCCGGTACAGATTGTAGACGATGTTCTCGCCTTGAACCGGCTGCCAGCTCAGCGACACCGTCTTCGTCGCTTCCGAGTAGGAAGCGGCCAGGCCGCTAACCTTCTGCACCGGATCAGGCTGCTTCTCGACATGGTCCGGCTTGTTGAAGGAACCGGACTTCCGGTCCTTCAGCGCCTTGCCCACCACTTCGCTGAACATCCGCGAAGGCACCCGGCTGCTCTCATGCAGCACATGATCGCGGTCCGTCTTGTCATATCCCATCCATACCGCAGCCGTCCATTCCGGCGTATAGCCGACGAACCACGCATCCCGGTCTCCCGGTCCGTCATAGCCTGGAACCGAATGCTGTGTCGTTCCCGTCTTGCCCGCTACCTGGCGGCCGCTGATTTGCGCCTGGGTGCCTGTGCCGCTTTTCACGACATCCGTAAGCATCTCGGTCATATAATAAGCCGTCTGCTCGCTCATGACCTTCACCGGCTTCGGCACATGATACGTGTAATAGTCATGTCCCTTGCGGTCCACAATCTTCGCCACAGCATAGGAAGGATAATAATTGCCTCCATTGGCGAATGCATTATAAGCGGTGGCCATATTTATCGGCGTCACGCCGTGCGTCATCCCGCCCAAAGCGATCGACAGGTTCAGATCGTCGTTCGTTAACGGGATGCCCAAGCTTTTCGCAAATTCAAAGCCAGTCTTCAATTTAATCTCATTGAGCAGCCAGACCGCCGGAATATTGATCGAACGTCTGACCGCTTCCTTCATATCGACGCTAGTCGTATAGCCGCCCAGGTTAGTCGGACTATAGCCGTTGAAGGATTGCTTCTCGTTGCTCAGCTTCGACCACGGGAACCATTTGCCGGTCTCCAGCGCCGGGGCGTAGGACACAATCGGCTTGAAGGCCGAACCCGGCTGCCGCTTGATGGTCGCCCGGTTCAATCCTTTACGGGCATAGTCTCGTCCGCCCATCATCGCCAGGATTGCGCCATCCTTATGATCCGTAATGACCATCGCGCCCTGTACCTTCGTCTCGTCCTTGCTCTTCTCGAACATTCCGTCGTCATTGAAGGCGTCGTACATGATACGCTGCGCATTCGCGTCCAGCGTCGTATAAATCTGGTAGCCGCCGCGGAACAACTGGTCTTCGGTAAGACCGGTCCGCTCAACGATTTCCTCTACCATATAATCAAGATAAGAATAATACGGTTCTTCGGTATTGTTGTCGGCCGCGCCTTCATCCTTGGTCTCTACCGGCACATAATCGACCGCAGATGCTTCATCCCGCTCCTGCGCCGTAATATAGCCCTGCTCGTACATCAACTGGAGCACGACCTGACGGCGTTCCTTCGAGCGCTCCGGATTATTGATCGGATTGTAATGGGTCGGCGCCTTTGGAATGGCCGCCAACGTAGCAATCTGCCACAATTCAAGCTGATTGAGATCTTCCGTACCGAAGTAAGTTTTCGATGCGGCGATAATGCCATAGGCCCGTTTTCCAAAGAAAATACGGTTCAAATACATCGTCAAAATTTCGTCTTTGGTAAAATGGTTCTCCAGCGCCAGCGCGATGGACACCTCAGTCGCCTTACGGAAAAAAGTCTTGTCGCTGGTCAGGAACATGTTCTTCGCCAGCTGCTGGGTAATGGTACTGCCGCCCTCAGCCAAGCTTCGCGACGCAATATCCTTCACCATGGCGCGCCCGATGGACCATAGGTCGACCCCGCGGTGCTCGTTGAAGCGCCGGTCCTCCGTTGCGATGAACGCTTCGCGGACGCGCTGGGGAATATCTTCCGGCTCGGCAATCTCCCGATGCTCAATCCCTTTGCCCAGATGGGCGATAACATTATTATTGCTGTCATATACGGTGGAGATTTCAGCCATCTCGAACATGTCGGCGTCCTTATACTCGCGCATCAGCCGCTCCCCGTTCAGCAAGATGAACAGATAACCGCCAACCGCGATAAAGGCGGCAAACGCAGCCATAAAAAACGATAGCCAGAAGGTTTTGCGCCAACTCCACTTGCCGCGTTTCTTCGGAGGCTTCCCCTTTCCTTTCCCCTTAGTTGGCACCGGTGTGCGCGTGCGTGTACGCTGGGGAGGTTGCTTCTCTCTCGTCATCGTAACCGACTCCCTTTTGTTCACAGAAATGAGTTCTCTCTACTCTATCTCCTACGATTTTCATGCTATCCAGCACCTGATGGGACGTGCAATGAAAAGAACAACCCTTCAGGGTTGTTCGGCAGCGGACTATACCATTAGACGCAAAACAGGGGCGAAAAGTTGCATTGCTTCTCTTCGGCCCCCGCTGAAGCTTATTGCGTGTCGTTCTGATGATCCTGCATCAGGGATACGTTACGCTGCGGCGTAAACGTGGAAATGGCGTGTTTATACACCATTTGCTGGCGGCCGTCGCTGTCTATGACGATGGTAAAGTTGTCAAATGCGCGGATAACCCCGCGAATCTGGAACCCGTTCGTTAAATACACCGTCACCGGGATGCTCTCCTTGCGCAATTGGTTCAAAAACGTGTCCTGGATATTAATAGATTTATTCATCGTCCGTACCCCCATAATCATAAGGTTGTGTTGAAATATATTCAACCTCTTACCGAAACTTTCCTGCTATGATTTTACAAATTCGATCGAAATGTTCGTCCGCACGCTCCACATCGGTCACATCCACCCATTCAATATCTTGCATGCGGCGGAACCATGACAGCTGACGCTTCGCAAAACGCCGCGTATCACGCTTTAACCGTTCGACGGCGGCCTCCAGCGACATTTCATTCTCCAAATACGCAGCGATTTCCTTGTACCCCAGCCCCTGCATGGAGACGAGCTGACGCGAGTAGCCTGCATCCAGCAAGCGGCGCACTTCCTCAATCAGTCCGTCCCGGATCATGATGTCGATTCGATCCTCAATACGTTTATATAGCATCTGCCGGTCCATTGTCAAACCGATTAAGCACAGGTCATACGGAGACGTCTTCTGTTGGCCTGCAAGCTGCGAAGACAGCGTCTGGCCGGTCAGATGGTAAATCTCCAGCGCCCGTATGACCCGCCGCTGATCATTCGGATGCAGCCGATTCGCCGTTACCGGGTCGACGGCCTGCAGCTTGGCGTGCACCGCTTCGGGGCCATGAGCGAGCGCAAATTCGTTCATCTCCCGGCGAAAAGCCTCGTCCGAACCGGCATCGCTGAACTCGAAGCTGTAACAGACCGATTCCACATACAAGCCGGTCCCTCCGACAATGAACGGCAGCCGATCCCGTGCGGTGATATCATCAATCAGATGACGGCATCGTTCCTGGAACTCGGCGACGGAGAAGGCATAATCCGGATCATGGATATCCAGAAGATGATGAGGTATCCCCCTTCTCTCCTCCAGCGGCAGCTTCGCGGTGCCGATATCCATCCCGCGGTATACCTGCATGCTGTCGCCGGATATAATCTCGCACTCGTAGGCATGAGCCACATCCAGGCTCAGGTTCGTCTTGCCAACTGCCGTAGGGCCGACGAGCACGAGCAGCCTTGGCCTAGTTGGCGACGTTGTTGCCGGCAATGTCAATCACTCCATATGCTAATTTCGTCCCGGTGTGCACGAGCCGTTCAAATCCGAGCCGTCCGAATTCCTCGCTGCCACGCAACTCCTTCATGACGACCGTCTTCCGGGCCACGCGGCAAGCTTCGCGAATCGCTTCCGGCTTCACCGCTCCCGGATTGGCCAAGGCGCGCAGCGGATCTATCGACGCCGATTCCTTCACCGGTTCACGGAACATCGGATCGAAATAGACAATGTCCACCGAACGGTCGGGAAGTCCGCGCAGCCATTCCACATGATTGGCCTGCTTCAGCGCGATGCGCCGCATCGCTTCATTGACGGATTGAATGCTGCTCTCATACAAGAGAAGCCCTTCGTGCAGCAGGGTAAAAAGCGCCTGCTCGCTCTCCAGAGCCGTCACGCGGCCCGCTTCGCCCACGACGTGGGAGAAGACGAGCGCATCGGATCCGAGACCTGCCGTGCAATCCAGCACCTCATCGCCCGGTTGGGCGCGGCTGGCGGCAATCATCGTGTCCCCCTCGCCGGCCAGCAGCCGCTTGATGCGGACATAGGCCATGCTGGGGTGATAGATCAGCTCGGTTAACCCCAGCTTCGTGTATCGCACATCCTTATTGCGGTAGACGATAAATTCATCGTCCCCGTACCGGTTCCGAAGAGTGGCCAGCGTGCATCTGCGGCGCTCGACGAACCGGTGGCCGAACATCTCGGCCATCTTCCGGGCGCGTTCCCTTATGTGCGGGGAGGTCTTATCCCCCGTAGTTACAATCATGAGCTCCTCCTCATTATATACGCTTCAGAAAGGGAAACACAAATGCGGCAATCGCATTACATGACCCGCTTGAACATTTTCTCCAGATCATAGGTCGTGAATTTGACGACGATCGGGCGCCCGTGCGGGCAAGTATACGGCTGGCGGCATGCGGCCAGCCGCGCCAGCAGCGCTTCCGCCTCCGCCTCGGTCAAGCGCTGGTTCGCCTTGATCGAGGCTTTGCACGAGCACATAATCGCCGAAGCCTCTCTCAGCTTGCCGACATCCGGCACTTTTTCGCGCAGCACCCAATCCGTCATCTCCCGCACGAGATCAGCTTCCTCCCCGTTCGGGAACCAGTGCGGATACGACCGGACGAGGAAGGTCTGCCCTCCGAACGGCTCCAGCCGGATGCCGGCCTGCTCCAGCAGATGCAGCCGATCTCGTATTCGCGCGGCTTCCGCGGTCGTGAACTCCAGCGTCAACGGCAGCAGCAGCTCCTGCGACGCCTCCTCGGGATGCCCGAAGCGCTCGTAATAATATTCATAATTGATGCGTTCGTGGGCCGCATGCTGATCGATCAGATACAACCCCTCCGCATTGGATGCGATGAGATACGTGCCATGCAGCTGGCCGATCAGCTCGACGGCCGGGAATGGCGGCAGCTCCGCCTCCGCCGGCTTGCCCGCGCCGGCTTGCCATGCCGCCTGAACACCCGCCTGGCGGAAGCCGGAGGGCGTTCGGTTCGGCGCCCGGTCCGGCGCTTGCGCCGGTGCGGCGGAGCCGGAACGCGAGCTGCCGTTCGTGCCGGCATAGCTCCCGCGGAACTCGCGTACCGCTTCCGGCTCCCGCATTGGCCCGGCAGCCGGCTCAGGCGCCCGGTCCGCTTGCGCCGCATCCCGGCGGCCATAGTCCGCCTCCTGCACGGCCGCCTGACCGTTCTCCGCCGGAACGGCCGCCGCCCCGGAGCTCCCCTGCGCGCCATCTGCAGGCTTCACGCCGTCGCGGGCAGATTCATCACCGTCCGGCCCCGAAGCCGGGGCGGGGGCTTCGCTCTCGGACGGCAGCGGCGGCAGCTCCGGCTCCGCCGACGGCACGAGCGCGCCCATCGGCTTGAGCCGGGGCTCGTCGCGGCCGCCGGCCAGCGACGCGGCAGCCCACTGCCATTCCGTCTGCTCGACATAGGTGCGCACCTTCGCCTTCTCCGGCGCCGCCTGCGGGATGAGCGCCTGCTGCAGCAGGATCTCGCGCAGCGTGGACGCGATGAATTCGCACAGCTCCGGCTCCTTGCTGAAGCGAACCTCCAGCTTCGCCGGATGCACATTGACATCGACCAGCGTCGGGTGCATCCGCGCATGGAGGATGATCATCGGGAAGCGGTTGATCGGCAGCAGCGTATGATACGCCTTCAGCACCGCCTGGTTCAAGGCGAAGCTGCGCACATAGCGCCCGTTCACGAACCAGGACATCGCGTTGCGGTTCGAACGGGTCAGCTCCGGCTTCCCGATAAATCCCTCCAGCTTGTAATCCAGCTGCTCCGCCTCCACCGGCAGCATGCTCTTCGCCGTCTGCACGCCGTAGACCGCGGCGATCACCTGCTGCAAATCGCCGTTGCCGATCGTCTGCAGCAGCAGATTGTCATTATGCTTCAGCGTGAACGCAATCTGCGGATAGGCGAGCGCCAGTCGGTATATGTAATCGGAGATATGCCCGAGCTCGGTCTGCACCGTCTTCATATACTTCAAGCGGGCCGGCGTATTATAGAATAAATCGCGGACGGCGATATCCGTCCCCTGCATCGACTGCGCCGGCTCGGACGTTCTGACGGTTCCTCCTTCTATCGCCAGCTTCCGCCCGAGGCCGCTGTCATCCGCGGAGCTGGTGAGCTCCACCCGCGCCACGGCGGCGATACTGGGCAGGGCCTCCCCGCGGAAGCCAAGGCTGCGGATCGCGAACAGATCTTTGCCGGAAGCGATCTTGCTGGTGGCGTGGCGTTGGAAGGCGTTCTCCATATCGTCTTCCCCGATGCCGGACCCGTTATCCTTGACCCGGATCAGCTGGAGCCCGCCCTCCTCGACGGTTACGTCTATCCGCGTGCTTCCGGCGTCGATCGAATTTTCCACCAATTCCTTGACGACGGAGGAAGGCCGTTCCACGACCTCGCCAGCCGCGATCTGATTGGCGATATGCTCGTCCAATATATGAATGACGGCCATCTCGAATTCCCCCTTATTCGTTCTTCAGTCCGCGCGCCCGCTTCATGAACGCGTGCAAGGCGTTCATTGCCTCGATCGGCGTGAGCGAGAGCACGTCAACCTCCCGCAGCTCGGCGATCAGCTCGTCGGCCTGCCGGTTCTGCCGCTGCTCCTCCTTCGCGGGCGGAGCGGCGTGAGCGGCTGGGGCAGCAGAAGCAGCGGATTCCTCCCAGCCGAACAGCGACAGCTGCTCGACGGCCCCGGTTGCGGCCGATCCCGCTTCCGGCGTCGGCTCCGCAGCCAGCCCCTCGGCCAGGCCCTCCTCTGCTATCGCCGCCGGCTCGGCCTGCTCCCGCACCCGATCCGGCTGCCGTTCCTGCCGCTCCGGCACCGCACTGCCCGCGTCACCCGGAGCGGGTTCCGCGCCAGTCTCCCGCAGCGCCCCCGTCTCATAGGTCTTCAACAGATCATAGGAGCGGCGGATAATCGAATCCGGCAGCCCGGCCAGCTTCGCGCAGTAGATGCCGTAGCTGGTGCTCGCCGCTCCCGGAATCAGCTTCCGCAGGAAGGTCACCTGATTCCCGCTCTCCTGAACCGCCATGCAGACGTTGCGCAATCCGTCCAGCCGTTCCTCCAGATGGGCCAGCTCGTGGAAATGGGTCGATACGAGCGCCTTGCAGCCGATCTCGTCGTGCACGAACTCGATCACGGCCTGCGCAATCGACATCCCTTCGCTCGTCGACGTTCCCCGTCCGAGCTCATCGATAATGACCAGGCTCCGGCGCGTCGCCTTCGCGGTCATCACCTGGATGTCCATCATCTCCACCATGAAGGTGCTCTGCCCGCCGATCAGATCATCCGCCGCGCCGATGCGGGTGAAGATCCGATCGACGATCGGCATGACGGCCCGGTCGGCCGGCACGAATGAGCCCATCTGAGTCAAAATCGACATCAGCGCGACCTGGCGCATATACGTGCTCTTGCCGGCCATGTTCGGACCGGTAATGAGCAGCATGCCTGCGGCCTGCTCCTCGAGGGCGGTATCGTTCGCCATGAACGAGCCGCTCTCCATGACCGCTTCCACCACCGGATGGCGACCGCCTTCGATATGCATATCATAGCCGTCGGTGACCTCCGGACGGACGAAGCGATGCGACGCGGCGACCGCCGCAAGCGACTGATAAACGTCGATCTCCGCGATCGCCTCGGCCAGCGTCTGCAGCCTCCGGATCTGCTCGCCGATGCGCTGGCGAAGCTGGCTGAACAGCTCGTATTCCAGCCCGATCATTTTATCCTCCGCTTCCAGGATGAGCGCTTCCTTCTCCTTCAGCTCCGCCGTAATGAACCGCTCGGCGTTCGCCAAGGTCTGCTTCCGCTCGTAGCGCCCTTCCGGCAGCGCCTGCAGATTCGATCGGGTCACCTCGATATAATAGCCGAATACTTTGTTGTAGCCGACCTTCAGCGACTTGATGCCCGTCTCTTCCCGCTCGCGGCGTTCCAGCTCCGCAATCCACTGCTTGCCGTTCACGCTCGCTTCCCGCAGCTTGTCCAAATACGCGTCATAGCCCGCCTTGATGATGCCGCCGTCGCGCACCGACACGGGCGGCTCCTCGACGATGGCGCGATCGATCCATTCCACGATATCCCGGCAGTCGTCCAAGCCGGACACCCGCTCGCGCAGCGTCGCCGAATCGGTCTCCGCGCAGGACCGCTTCAAGCCGGGAACGCGCTCCAGGGAATGCTTCAGGGCGATCAGATCGCGGCCGTTCGCCGTGCCGAACGCGATCCGGCTGACGAGACGCTCCAGATCGTATACCTGATGTAGCTGCTCCCGGATATCCTCGCGCCAGATCATATGATGGTACAGCGTATTCACCGCTTCGAGCCGCGCCTCGATCGCCCGCTTGTTCATGAGCGGCTTGTCGATCCAGCGGCGCAGCAGCCGGCCTCCCATCGAGGTCTGCGTCCGATCGAGCAGCCACAGCAGCGAGCCCTTCTTCGCCCGCTCGCGCACCGTCTCCGTCAGCTCCAGATTGCGGCGGGTGAACGGATCGAGGACCAGATATTGATCCGGCTCATACGTCCGAACCTGCGTCAACTGGGATAAGGATCGCTTCTGCGTCTCCGCCAGATACGACATCAGCAAGGCCAACGCCTGACGGCGTTCCGGATCGAGCCGCATCCAGGCCGCCTCGCCGAATTGCCGCTGGGCGAGCGCCTCATCCCGCTTCGTCCAAGGGGTGAACAGAACGGGCTTGCTCCACGCCTTCGTCACCGGGCGCGCCTCGTCCAGCACTCGCTCCATTCCGATAATCTCGGTCGGCGCATACACGTTCAGCTCGTCCAGCAGCCAGGACTGGCCGGCCGGGGCGGAAGTGGCCGTTACCTCGCCCGTCGACAGATCGCAGGCGGCGAGAGCGTACATGCCTTCATGCTCCGTCAGACAGAGCAAATAATGATTGGCCTTCTCGTCAATCATCTTCCCTTCCATAATCGTGCCCGGGGTAATGATACGCACGATCTCGCGGCGCACGACCCCTTTCGCGGCCGACGGATCCTCCATCTGCTCGCAGATGGCGACCCGGTAGCCCTTCTCGATCAGCCGCTGTATGTAACTGTCGGCGGAATGATACGGGACGCCGCACATCGGGATCCGGTCCTCCGTCCCGCTGTTGCCCCGTCCGGTGAGCGTAATCTCCAGCTCCTTGGCCGCCACAATCGCATCGTCATTGAACATTTCATAGAAATCGCCGAGGCGGAAAAACAAAATCGCGTCCTCCGCCTGCTGCTTAATCGACAAATATTGCTCCATCATCGGCGTCATCTTCGCCATTAAACACCCTCCGATACCTGACCTTGAATCGTCCTCATTATATCAAAAAAAGAGCGCGGACTCACGCTTTCGCCGCGCCCTCCTTCCGGATGGCCCAAGCCTGGCGGATATCTTCGCGCTCATCCCAGCGCCAGCCCGAATCGATGCGGCGGGCGAAGGAGCGGAGGAGAGCCTGCTCCCGCCCGCTTCCCGTTCCGCCTCCGGCGGAGACGGCTTCGAATTCCAGCGCGGCCAGCAGCCCCTGCACCGCCTCCCGGGCAACCGGACGCAGCTCCTCCGCCGGCCGGCCGGCATGATAAGCGCGGATGACCGGATCGCGCAGACTGTCGCGCCGCTTCAAGCGATGGCGGAGCCTGGCGGCGGCGTTCAGCAGGGCCAGCACCTCCCGCGCCAGCTCGGGCGAGAACAGGAAGCTGGGGAGCGTCCGGTATTCGAAGCCGCCGGCCCCGCCGTGCTCCTGGAGGCGCACGTCGCCGAACGTCCCGTAGCGGGGCCGCCGCGGCGCGCCGGACGGGTCCTCCAACGCGGCGACCGGCAGGGCGACATATGTATCCAGCACCCGCACGAGCTCGGACGTGAGCGGCAGCCCGCTCAGATGGATATGCCCGCCGATCGGGAAGCGGCCCAGCGGCCGGCCGCCGGCAAGCCACTCCAGCGCGGCGCCGTCCCCCGCTTCGAGGCTGCGGCGGGCCTCCGCCATCGCGGCGGCGATATTGCGCACGAGCTGCGCCGGGCCCGGGGCCGGATCGGGGCGCAGCTCCATCAGCGGGAAGCGCACCCGGCCCCCGATGCGCACCGCATCGCAGCCGGCCCGGCCGCCTCGGGGCAGGTAGCGGCTCGCCGCGATCAGCTTGCGCTGGCGGGCGTCATGCAGCACGAGCTCCGCGTCGAGTCCGAGCAGGACCTGACCCGACCGGGCGCGGGCGGATTGCTGTTCGGCGGCGGCCTTGGCCCAGGATGCGGCGTAGCTCTCCAGCACCCATGCCGGCAGGGGCGCGGGTACGGGCTCCACCCGCTCGATGGCGTCGCCGGGGCGGGGCTCCTCCAGGACGCCGGCGGGCCCAGCCGTCTCGTCGGCGGCGGGGCAGCAGCGGAGCATGACCGCTCCCGTGTCACGGCCGAGCGCATAGATCGCCCGCACCGCCATACGGGCCAGCCGCAAGTAGGGCGGCCGCGTCCAGTCGTCCAGCGGACGGTAGAAATAGCCGCCCGTCGGCGCCTGGAAGCAATGCGCCGCGGCGACCGCCTCAAGCTGGCTGACCCAGAAGCAGAGCGTGCGCACGAAGCCGGCGCCGTCCGGGGCGCTTCCCGGCTCCGCGCCCCAGGCGGCCCGGTCGAGCACGGGCAGTCCCCACAGCCGCAGCCGCTCCCGCATCGCCGGCCCCCTCCACGGCCCGGCGTGGCGGTTCAAAATCACCCGGCCGTCGCCGGAGGAGCCAATCCCCGCTGCCGCATCCGGCAGGCTGGCCGCCTTAGGCGCCTGCAGCCAGAGGACATCGACGCCGGGCTGCGCTCCGGCTGCCTCCTGACGCGGCGGCGCGGCATAACGCCGCCATTGACGGTATCCGGCGGCATGATCGGTGTACAGGCGGACACCGCCGCCCAATTCCAGACGCTGCATCGCCTTGTCCCCCGTTCATCGTGGTGCTCAGGATTGCCCGTTGGCGGCAATCCGGCAAATTTTTCAAAAAAAAGGAGGGCTCCCGCCCTCTTCGATGATGCTGCTGCTGCATATGCATAAGTATGAAGTTCAACGGATGAGGGCTTCAGGATGTTATCCGGGATATCTCCGCAGGCGGTGAGGGTCTGCGGACCTAATCACAACTCCTCATCCGTTAAATCCGGATCCAGATCGTCGAACTCTTCGTCCTGGATGCCGAAATCAAAGTCCTTGTCTGCGAAATCGTTGCAACCGTTCGGGCAGACGCGCACACATACCTTCGTCTCCGCTACCATCTCTACCGCGAATTCACGCTCCACGCGAATCGTAACCCCTGTCCCGGACGAGGAGACGCTGGCCTCGACGCAGTTCGGCTCCTGGATCGCCTCAGCCGATACCTCTTCCGTCGTGCGGCGATGCTTCGGATCGACATAAGATAATCCGACGAGCTCGACGTAGGATACCGTCTCCTTGGCTACATCCGTCTGGGAATTGTTGTCGTACGAATACCAGATATTGATGTCATACGTGCCGATGACCTCAATTCCATCTCCGGCTCTCACCGATTCATATTGATGGTTGATAATCCAGGCTCCCAATATACTGGTCGGATGATGAGGCGGAGTGACGGTATGTGTAACGACGGAGAACTTGCGACCTTTGCCGCAAACTGCTTTCGTGATGATCTCACGGCAGTGGTGTTTATCTGAAATTGCCATCGTGTGGACCTCCTCCATACAATCATTCAATAAAGTGTATGCAGGACGTGGGCGAATGTTGAATAGACAGATTTAAATATAGAGAAAAAAGATATATGCTTCGGAATCCGGCTTCTATTCCGAAGCGGCGCGGGCGCTGCGCCTGCGGTCTTTATCATGATGCCGCGCCGGTGATATGCGGCTCGCGCAGCCGCTTCTCCTTGTTGCCGCAGGAGATTCTAGCGATGCGGCATTTCCGGGAGCCGCTGTTTTCTATCGCGCCTGCACTTCTTCCGCTACTCCATCCTATTGGCAACATAGCGAACAAGAAAGAGAGAGTCCGTTCCGCACCGTCATACATAGTATATCTTTATGATGGAAGAGGCTGTCCGCATGCCATCTGGCTGGCCGTTTTAGACGGCCAGTTGTTTTTTTTGCTTGTCCTTTTTCGCGATCTTCAGGAAGCTGTGCAGTTCCCGAATCAACTGCAGCACCGCGGAGCGGACCTCGAATTCCCGCCGCGTCGCCGGCAGTTCCATCGCCCGGAACAGATCCTCCAGCTCCAGCAGCAGCTGCTCGGTCTTGCCCGTATAGTGCGGCTCCTTCACGTCGCGGCTGAGCTGATCGAACAGCTTGGCCACCAATAGGCATTGCGGAAGCTGCTCATATACTTGCGAGATGAGCTGCAGCATATTTTGAACATGGTCAAGCTGCGTCTTGCGCATATAGAAATAGACCAGCCACCGTTCGTCCTCCCGCACGTCATCGGAACGAAGCAGCAAATTCTCGAGCGCCCGGGAAGCGAGCCGGATGCCTTCATCCGCCAAGGCGTTCGCCTCGATAATCTCGCGTCCGTCCCATGCGTAAGACGGGTCGCGCAGACAGCGGCCAATCTGCTGGAATATGCTAGAGAAGCGATCATCGACCTCGCTTCGGATGCGAACGAGCTTGTCCTCCTCGCTTGGCATATAGATCAGATTCACCAGGGACGCGGAGCCGAGGCCGACGAGCAGCAGCAAGACCTCATTGAGCACCCCTTGCAGCGTCACAGCGCCCGCGCCATAAATATGGAACGTGACGACCGAGCTCGTCACAATGCCTTCCTTGAAATTGAGCCGCACGATCACCGGAAAAGCCACCAATATGTATAAAGCCAGCACCCACAGATGAAAGCCAAGCAGGCCGAACAGAAGCGACGCCATAAGCAGTCCGACGAGCGAGGCGAAAAAGCGGGCCGAGACGGTCTGGATGCTCCGCTTCCGCGTCACATCGACCCCCAAAATAGCCAACAGGCCCGCGCCGAGCGGGTTGGGACTTCCCAGCAGCCCCGCTGCAATGATCGCGCAGATCGAAGCGATTGCCGTCTTGATGACACGAATGCCGACAAATCGGAAAATCATAGAATTGCTCCTTGCTGTAGAGGGATTGTGTAGACTTTCATTATAATCCACATTCCCCTTGCACACCAAACATTTTGCGGCAGCCGGATTCCCCGCCGGAGAGGGCGGCAGCTTGTTCCGCGCTCCGCCTGCCGCCCTGCGGCTTACGATCGGTTCAACCATGTCCGCTCCAGATAGGCGACTCCCTGGTACATCAAGGTCGCGACGACGGCAATAATGACGAGGGAGGCCATCACCAGCGTAAAATTGAATACCTGGAAGCCGTAAATAATCAAATAGCCAAGCCCGATCTTGGAGACAAGAAATTCTCCGACGATAACGCCGACCCAGGCCAAGCCGACATTCACCTTCAGCGTCGAGACGATCGCCGGGAAGGAGGCCGGCAGGATGACTTTGCGGAAAATGACGCTTTTGCCTCCGCCAAACACCCGTACGACCTTAATGTAATTCGGGTCGACCTCCCGGAAGCTGTTGTACACGACGATCGTCGTAATGATGACGGTGATCGATAACGTCGTGGCGACGATCGCCGCGAAGCCGGCTCCGAAGCCGACGATAAACAGCGGACCGAGCGCCACCTTCGGCATGCTGTTAAACACGACCATGTACGGATCCAGCACCCGCGCCAGGAAATCCGACCACCAGATCACGACCGCCAGCAGCGTGCCGAGCAGCGTCCCCAGCACAAATCCGGCTACCGTCTCCCCGACCGTCATCCCGAGATGCGGCCAGATCGACCCGTCGGCAAAGTCCTGCACGATCTGCTGCCATACTTTGCTTGGATAACTGAACAGCAGCACATCGATCCATTTCAGGCGGCCGGCTAGCTCCCACAAACCGACGCAGGCGATGAGAATGGCAACTTGGGTAAGCGAGACGATCCAGGCCCTCTTCCGCCGGGCGGCCCGATAGCGTGAATACGTCCGTTCCAGCAGCTGGCGGGATTCCTCCGCTCCGCTGTTCGTCTCAGTTCGGCTCTGCATGTTCGCCCTCCTTTCCGTCCGAAGCCTCCAGCTCTTTCCACAGCTCGTGGAACATCTCGTTGAAGCCGGGCTGCTCTCTGGCATAGAAGGGCTGCGCCTCCCGTATCGCATCCGGGATGGCGAAGGCTTTGCGCACGGTGCCGGGATCGCGATCGAGCACGATCACCCGGTCGCTGACCGCGATGGCCTCCGACAGATCGTGCGTCACCAGCACGGCGGTCTTTCGCCGGGCCTTCAATGTATCGACGACCAGATCCTCCAGCTGCAGCTTCGTCTGATAATCGAGCGCGGAGAACGGTTCATCCAGCAAGAGAAGCTCGGGCGAGGTCGCCAGTGTCCGCACGAGCGCGACCCGCTGCCGCATGCCGCCGGACAGCTGATGCGGATACGATGCTTCCGTGCCGCCCAACCCCATCCCGTTCAGCAATTCCCGCACCCGCTCTTCCGATTCCCGATTCCACTGCTTCGTCAATTCCAGGCCGAGGCTCGCATTTTCCAGAATCGTGCGCCATGGATATAGATAGTCGCTCTGCAGCATATAGCCGACCCGCGGCGAAGGTCCCGCGACCGCATCGCCATAGACGCGGACGCTGCCGCGCGTCGGCTCCAGCAGCCCTGCAATAATGGAGAGGATCGTCGTCTTGCCGCAGCCGCTCGGGCCGACCAGACTGACGAATTCCCCCGGCATAATCGTGACGGACAGCCGATCGATGGCAAGCTTCGCTTCGCGTTCCGTCACATAGACATGGGTGACTTGAGACATTTCTACCGCTGGGATCACGCGTCCGCCTCCTTCTATTCTGCCCGCCGCCTATTTCACCTGCCGCTTGGCTTCCTCCGCAAATTCATTATTGACGATCCGGCCATGCTCGATCCGCTCCTTCAATTCGCCGGCCGAATCCAGCACATTCAGCAGATTGCTCCACTCCTTGTCGTCCAGCACCGGATCGGACGCGAAGGAGCCCTGTTCCTTATACCGCTTCACCGAGCTGGCGACGATCTCCCGATCCGTATCCTTGAAGAACGGCATAAGGACATCGGCGATCGCTTCCGGCGATTCGGAATCCACCCACTTTTGCGCCTTATAGACCGCATTGGTGAACTTTTGAACCGTTTTCTTGTTCTTCGTCAGGTAGCTTTGCTTCGCCATGAAGACCGTATACGGCAGCAGTCCGCTCTCCACGCCGAACGAGGCGACGACCACCCCTCTGCCTTCCTTCTCGAAAATGGACGCCTGCGGCTCGAACAGCTGCACGTACTCGCCCGTGCCCGAAGCGAAGGCGGAGGCGACGTTGGCAAAATCAATATTTTGAATCAGCTCCAGATCGCCGTGCGGATCGATGCCGTGCTTTTTCAGCGTAAACTCGCCGGCCATTTGCGGCATCCCGCCTTTACGCTGCCCCAGGAACACCTTGCCCTTCAGATCCTCCCAAGCGAATGTGCCGTCGGAATGGCGAGCCATCAGGAAGGTGCCGTCGGTCTGGGTCAACTGCACGAAGTTGATGACCGGATCCTCCGAACCTTGCTGCGCGACATAGACCGACGTCTCCGAGCCGACCAGCGCGACATCGATCGCCCCGGAGAGCAGCGCCGTCATCGTCTTGTCCCCCCCGAATGTCGTCTGGAGCTCCACCTCCAATCCCTCTTCCACGAAAAATCCTTTGCCTATCGCGACATATTCGGGCGCATAAAAGATCGACCGAGTCACTTCCCCGACCTTCACCTTCACTTGGCCGCTCTTGCCTCCGCAAGCCCCCAGCACTGCCGAGCACAGCAGCAGCACGGCGAGCACGGTGAAGCCAAGCCGTCTATGCTTCATCGAATGAACCCTCCTCTGCGGGAAAAATAAAAACCGTTGCTCCGCTCCTGCTCCCGCTGTCCTTCCAGCCGCGCCGGCCCGGCCCCGGAGATCATGTTCACGGATATTGCATCGTATGCAGGCGGCGAATAAATGGTTATTCGCACAGAACAAAGAAGCCGCATCCTTCCCTTCCGGGATGACGCGGCTTCTCGCGAACTCGGTTCGCTTCCGTGTTACAGGCTATATACATCCTTCATCTTGACGGTCAAATAATCGACCAAATATTGCGGGTTCAACGCTTCCCCCGTCACCTGCATGACGATCTCGGCAGGCGTAAGCAGCTTGCCGTGCTGATAAATGCGCTCGGTCAGCCACTCCTTAATCGCCAGCAGCTCGCCGCGGGCGATGCGATCATCGACATCCGGCATGCCCTGACGCAGCGCATGCATGAACTGAGCCGCGTACATATTGCCGAGCGAGTAAGACGGGAAGTAGCCGAAGCCGCCTCCCGACCAGTGAACATCCTGAAGCACGCCTTCTCCCGCATGCTTCGGGCGAACGCCGAGATAGGATTCATATTTATCGTTCCATACATCCGGAAGATCGTCCACGGACAAGCCTTCGTTGAACAGCATCTTCTCGATTTCATAGCGGATGATGATATGTAGGTTATACGTGACCTCGTCCGCTTCAATCCGTATCAGCGACGGCTCCACCCGGTTCACCGCCCGGTACACCATCTCGCCGGTCACCTGTCCGAGCTGGGACGGGAAGGTCTGCTGCACCTGTCCGTAGTATCTCGACCAGAAGGGGCGGCTCCGTCCAATCAGATTTTCCCAGAAGCGGGACTGGGATTCATGGATCCCCATCGAGGTGCCGGACGCAAGCGGCGTGCCTGCATATTTGGCGCTAATATTTTGCTCGTACAGCGCATGCCCGCCCTCGTGGAGCGAACTGAAGATCGCGTCGGCCATATCATGCGTCTTGTAATGCGTCGTAATCCGCACATCGCCCGGATTCAGCCCGATCGCGAACGGATGAACGCTCTCGTCAAGACGGCCGGCGTCGAAATCGTAGCCGATCTCCTTCAGCAAAAATTTGCTGATCGCCTTTTGCCCTTCGATCGGGAATTCCTGGAAGAGGAAATCGGCCGGCGGCTGCTTGCCCGAGGCCTGGACCGACTGCACAAGCGGAACGAGCTGATCCCGGAGCTGTCCGAAGATCGAATCGAGCTTCGCTACGGTCATGTCCGGCTCATAGGCGTCCAGCAGCGTATCATAGCGCGTATCCCGCACGCCCCAGTAATCGATGAATTGCTGCGTCTTCGCTACGATATCCCGCAAGTACGGCTTGAATGACTCATAATCTCCAGTTTTCTTCGCATCCTCCCACAGCGTCTCGGCATGGGACGTCAGCACGACATACTCCTGATGAAGCTTCGGCGGGATCAACCGGCTGCGGTTGTATTTCTTGCGGGCGTCCTTCACCATTTTGCGATCCGCCTGACTCAGCGAATCGAATACGCCGGGCTGCTCCAATTCGTCCAGACAATTCCCCATCTCCGGAGAGACGGACAGCGAGAACAGATCCGCCGACAGCGCACCGATGGCATGGGCCCGCTGCTCCGCCCCTTTGCGCGGAGCGCCTGTCCGCAGATCCCACTGCATCAGGCCCAGCGCTTCCTCATAACTTTTCATTTTCATCAACATATCGTGAAATTGCTGCAATACCGGCTGTTCAATTGTGCTCATTAAAGAACTCACCTCATTTTTCTTGATTCTACGGGCGATCCTGATGTCCATGTCCGCTCACCTCTTGATGATACGTGGTGTTAAGGATATAATCAACTTTCAAAAGCGGCAGTTCCGCTGCAGCTCTGAAGAAGGAGTTGATAGGATGTCAGTCAGCATGGAAGTTACGCCAGGAGCGGCCGAAGCGCTGAGACGGAAGCTGGACGGGCCGTCCGGCGAAGCAGGCTATGTCAAGCTTATCTATGATACAGACGGCTGCGGGTGCGCGGTGAACGGGGTTCCCGCCCTGTGGGTGGTAAGGGAACGGAGCGCCTTCGATGAGGATCTGCCGAACAACGCAGGCCTGCCCCTGCTGATCGACCGCCATCAGACCGTTTTTTATGAAGAGCGCATGAAGCTCGATGCCGGAGCCATTTCCGGATCCTTCGCGCTCAGCAGCCCGCAACAGATCTATTCGACACATGTCATCTGCACGGATCGCCGCACGGCTTCCGATGCAGCTTCTGAGGAGGAATAACGACAATGAAGAACAACATGGAATCCATATTGGAATTCAACAAGCAATTCGTGGACAAACGGGAATACGAGCAGTTTTTGACGAACAAGTTCCCGGACAAAAAGATGGCCATTATCACCTGCATGGATACCCGGCTTGTCGAGCTCCTTCCCCGGGCGATGAATCTGCGCAACGGCGATGCCAAGATCATCAAAAACGCGGGCGCCATTATTTCGCAGCCGTTCGGCAGCGTCGTGCGCAGCGTGCTCGTCGCCATCTATGAGCTGGGAGCGAATGAAGTCGTCGTCGTCGGCCATTATGGATGCGGCATGACCGGACTGAACTCCGAGGGCATTATCGAGAAGGCGAAGGCAAGAGGCGTTCAGGATGTCGTCCTGGACACGCTCACGAATTCGGGCATCAAGCTTCACCACTGGCTGCGCGGCTTCGACGACGTCCACGAGGCCGTGCTGAACAGCGTGCGCATTTTGCGCAAGCATCCGCTGCTGCCGAATGATATCCCGGTGCATGGCATGGTTATTCATCCGGATACCGGCGCCCTGGAATGGATAGCGGACGGATACCGTTACCTGGAGGATCTCCAATCCGATCCGGAACTGGCGGAGAAGGAGACGCATACCCCTTCGGCCACCCGTTGAACGAACGGCGAAAGCTCCTGGCACAGAACATTCGGTTCTGCGCCAGGAGCTTTCGTGGTTATTGGCCTATATCGCGGAAGGAGCGCTCCAGCTCGGCGATATCCATCTGCTCGCCGATCATGACGATGACATCCTCTACCTCGCCCTGCGGCGTAATGGGAACGAACTCGGCCGCACGGTAGGCGTACTGGAACATATAGCGCTTCGTCGTATCGGTGAAGGTGACGATTCCCTTCGCCCGGTATACGTTCGAAGGCTGTCCGAGCAGCCACCGTTCGAACCGCTCGCTATCGACCGCTTGCGGGATGGCGCGCGTCCATACGGTAACCTTGTCGTGCGCGCGATGCCCTGAAGAGCAGCCAGGCTTCGCCTCTAGCTCAGCGGGAGCAGCCCCCGTCCGAATCGCATCCAGCCAACGCGCAAGGCCGATGGCGGCCCGTTCGGTGACGAGCATGTCAGCCTCGGCGTTCCACGCGCGGAGATGGCGCTGCACCGCTACCAACTGCGCCTCATTCACCCGGTCGGCCTTGTTCACCAGGATAAGCTGAGCCGCACGGACCTGCTCCTGCAGCAGATTCATCAGCTTCCGGTTCGGGCTCTCCCCTTCTTCCAGCATCGCGGCCAGATGAGAAGCATCGGCCAAGGTCACGATATGGTTCAGTACGACACCGGAATAAAGCGATATTTCCGTAATCGAGTCGACCAGCTCCATCGGCTGGGCGATGCCGGTGCACTCCACATAGATGATGTCGGGACGCTCGGACTGAACCAGTTCGTACAGCTTGAGACTGAAATCGCCCCGCATCGAGCAGCAGATGCATCCATTCAGCAGCTCCGTCATCGCCACATCCTCGGGCAGCAGCTTCCCGTCAAGATTCACCTCGCCGACCTCGTTCATGACGACAGCGGGCTTCATGCCCGCCTCAAGGCTCCATTGCAGCCATTGCTGAAGGAGCGTCGTCTTGCCGCTCCCGAGGAAGCCCGCCAGGATGACGACGGGAATTTTTGGCGCGTTGTCTGATATTGCGTTCGTCATTACGTACTCTACCCCATTTCCACTTGCCTGAACTCGAAGCAACCGCATTGCGGGTTGATCATGAATAAAGCTTGCAACTATGTAATGAATTACATATAATGGAATATGAAAAGGCCTGTCCGTTTCCGCCTGGAGACGGGATGCAGACCCATTCCTGTATTGGAGGTTATCCCCCGTGCTTAATACATTATCTTACGGACTACTCGGACTTCTTGCAAGCGAGTCTTGCTCCGGTTATGATCTGATGCTTCGCATTCAGCCGTTCTGGCAGGCGAAGCACAGCCAGATCTACCCGCTGCTGGCCAAGCTGGAGCGGGAGGGTTACGTGCACTATGTGCGCATTGAACAGAAGGACAAGCCGGATAAGAAGGTCTATTCGCTGACGGAACAGGGGAAGCAGGCGGTGTTGGACTGGTTGGGCGAGCCCCCGGCGGAGCAGTTGTCCCGCGACGAGCTCAGCCTGAAGGCCAAGTGCATCTGGATGATTGACCGCGAACTCGCCATTCCATTATTCTTGACACGCAAGAAGCAGCTAGAGACGAAGATCGCTTACCATGAAAAGCTCCTGCAGCGCATTCCCGAGGAAGAACGCCATGTCCGCTCCAAAAAGTTCGGAAGCTACATTTTGCTGCACCGCGCGATCTCGCTCGCGAAGGCCCAGATCGAATGGTGCCGCTGGGTCGTCCGAATGCTGGAGGAAGAGGACTCGACCTCCTGAGCCGATGCAGCCTGAGGCGCCTCTCCCGGCGGAACGGATTCTACGGACGCCCCTGCTTCCGGTTCCGCCCCTTCAGGCGATGGGCTGCCCTCCGCGCTTCAATGACCGGCTCGCGGTCCCTCAGCTTATGGCGATGAAGAATGCTCTCGTCCAGCTCGCTGCCCGTGCTGCGCCACCGCCAGCCCCGGGCGAGACAACGGGCTTCGCAGAGGGCCGCCAGCTCCGGATCGGCAATGGGGAAGTTCCACTCGGCATATGTCCCGTCCGGAAGGCCCCCGCGACGATACGCCTCCACCCGCTCCGTTAATTGAGCGATAAGCTCCCTCCCATCGATCCCGAGCTGCGTCCATGCAACCTCTGGAGCGTGCGCCAGCGCGCTGCGCAGCATTTTGCCGGCCCCGGCCAGATTGCCTCTGCGCTCATGGTACAAGCCGACCGCGATCTGCACGAGCGTCAGCCACCAGATTTTTCGTTCGGCCGATGACTCCGCCTTCCACTGCTCCTCCATAATTTCGTGGCATTCGAACCAATCCCTCGTGCCGTGGAATTCCAGCATATATTCGATGTACGCTGTCGGATACTCCATGCGGCTCCCCCTCTCGTCTATCCGGTTTCGGTAATCCCGCGAATCGCGAATAATACTATCGTAAGAAATCCGACTCAACGAATCGTTTTTTTATGATTTACGGCACAGACAATTTCATTGTAGCAAGTTCAATATTTTTTTGAAACCTCTTTCGGGACGGGACGTATTAGTATCGGATACATCTAATCTACTGGAGGAGGCAGTTCATGCGTAAATGGATTATCGTTATGATGGCGTTCCTGCTCGTGTTTGCGGTGACAACGCCATCGCTGGTGGATGCCAAGCGAGGGGGATCATTCCGTTCGGGCGTGAAGAAGTATCAGCCCGCTCCGAAGAAGGCGGAGACGAACAACCAGGTGAATCGTTCGGACACGACCAGCAATACCAAGACAACCGGCACGAACACGACCGGGAACCGCGGATTTTTTAGCGGCGGCAGCTTCATGAAGGGCCTCATGATCGGCGGACTGGCCGGCATGCTGTTCGGCGGATTGTTCGGCAACATGGGCTTCTTCGGAGAAATATTGGGGTTGATGGTGAATCTCATGGCGCTCTTCGCCCTGTTCATGATCGTCGTCATGGTCTTCCGCAAATTCAAGGATCGGCGCAAGCCGCCGCGGCCGGAAAGCGGGCGGTGGAACTAAATGCAGCTTCGCATCAGCATGGATGAGATCGTGAACGCCGTGTGCTTGCACATGGCGATGCGAAGACAGGTTCAACCGACGGATATTGAAGTCGAGCTCTGTTGGGATGAAGAACACGGATTCACCGCCGAGGTGTGGGTGAACGGGCGTCATCAATATTTGGTCGAGACGAACCTGCTGGAAGCGATCGAGCAATACGTCCACAAGGAATACGGGCAGCGTGCCTTCCGGCACCAGATTCGTCTGGAAGTAGATGATGAGATCTGGGCTCAAGTCGATACCAGCTTATAAGCGCTGCGGACAGGGAGGGCAGCCCAAGCTTGCGCCTTCCCTGCTCCAGGCATCACATTCATACATGTAGGCGGCAGACCGAAAAACGAATACGTTTTTCACGTTTCGCCGTTTTTTTTCATCATTTTCTGCCTCCATTTCATGCCTTGCGTAACATTTTTTTTCGATTTGTAACAACATTGTCTTTTGATTTTAATGTTCATTTAATGTTCCTTTCGTAGAATGACTATAACGGAAATAATCAGAAGTTGAAGGAGGTCCGTTACTATGAAAACAGTCTTTATCGATTTTCAGGAGCGTAAAATTCCCGTGTTTTGCACAAATATATCGCACAAAAATACATTCACGTTGCTAATGGAAGCATTGAACACGAAGGTGCGTACAGGCAAGAAAGCCATCAAGACCTGTCTCGAATCCTTGATTAGCATCGAGATCATCGGGTCGGAGGCGATTCTGCATTCCAAGCGGGAGATGGACTCGCTCGCGCTGTCACTGTATTGAGCCGGACTGGACATGTCCTCAGCCTTGAATCGAATAGGGAACTGCGCCTGAACCTGAACCGCGGCGCCTGTCCTCATATTGGACAGGCGCCGTTTTATGTCGGAACACCCCTATCCTGCTCGGGCCGCGTGCAAGAGGCCGATCTCGTTCACTTGTTCCTATGAAAACGCATGTATAGATTGTCATCATCTGACAACATTCGCTATAATGGGAAGAAGAGCGGAGGGGATGACCGGTAATGAATGACGTACGGATATTAATCATGACGAATGGGAAATCACCGAGCTTATCTCGTTGTATTTAAGGCGTGAGGGGTATCAGGTCTTCGTGGCGGATAACGGATATTCTGCCTTGCACATGGTCAAGGAGACCAATCCCGATCTCATCATTCTCGATATTTTGCTGAAGTCGCTGGATGGCTACGAAGTGTGCAAGGAAATACGCAAAACATCCTCCGTCCCGATTCTGTTTATCAGCTGCAAAAGCGAGGACATGGATATTATTATGGGTCTGACTGTAGGCGGCGATGATTATATCACGAAGCCGTTCAGCCCCGGCCAACTGGTGGCCAGAGTCAAGGCTCACTTGCGCAGAACGCTGCAGTCCTGCTCTACCCTGCTTTCACCATCTGCCCACCAATTGCATTATGGCGAACTGGAGATCAATCTGCTCAGCCACGACGTGAAGGTCGGCGGCAGAACCGTTTCTCTGTCTGTGAAGGAATTCGATCTGTTGACCTATCTCGCCAAATCCCCGAACAAAGTATTCAAGCTCGAACAGTTGTATCAGCATATATGGAATTCCGAGAGCTTCGGCGACACGCGCACGTTGATGGTGCACATTAGCAATCTGCGGAAAAAAATCGAGCGCGATCCCGCCCACCCCCGTTATATCGTCACCGTTCGAGGCGTAGGCTACAAGTTTCAATATGAATAAAACCGACGCGACTGCCCGTATGATGCCAATGATGCCATACGGGCATGTTTGCATGCGGATTTTCTGGCGCCCGCCGTTCCGTTATAGTACAATAACGCTTAGTGACTGAAGTCAGAAAGGAAGTAGTGCACGATATGTATATGGCAAAAGATTGGCAAGATTACGAAGTCATCGACACCGGGAGCGGCGAGAAATTGGAGCGCTGGGGCGATGTCATCCTGCGCCGCCCGGATCCGCAAATTATATGGCCTATCGAGCGGGAGACGAAGCATTGGCATGAGGTTCACGGCCACTACCACCGCAGCTCTTCGGGAGGCGGCAGTTGGGAGATGAAGAAGCCGATTCCGGAACGCTGGTCGATACAGTACCGCGACTTGAAGTTCCATATCCGCCCGACCAACTTCAAGCATACCGGGCTTTTTCCGGAGCAAGCGGTGAACTGGGCCTGGATGATGGAGAAAATATCGCAGGCGAACCGCCCGATCAAAGTGCTGAATCTGTTCGCCTACACCGGCGGCGCGACCGTCGCATGCGCGTATGCGGGTGCGGAAGTATGCCATGTGGACGCGGCCAAAGGGATGGTCCAGTGGGCCAAAGAAAATGTGCAGTTATCCGGCCTCGCCTCCCGTCCGGTTCGCTTCATTACGGATGATGTGTTCAAATTCGTGCAGCGGGAGGAGCGCCGCGGCAACAAGTACGACGCCATTATTATGGACCCTCCATCATACGGCAGAGGACCCGGCGGCGAGACATGGAAGCTGGAGCAGAGCTTGTACCCGTTCCTCGCCTCCTGCATGAAAATCATGTCGGACAACCCGCTGTTCCTGCTTATCAACTCGTATACGACCGGGCTGTCCCCGTCCGTACTGAGCAATTTGCTCAGCATGACGATGAAGAAGCGGTACGGAGGAAAAATTACGAGCGGCGAAATCGGACTGCCGATTACGCAATCCGGACTGGTGCTTCCATGCGGCATCCTGGGACGCTGGGAGTCATGAACTCGATGCCGAACATAGATGTCCTGCATGAAGACAATCATGTCATCGTCGTCGTGAAGCCGCCGAACCTGCTGTCTCAGGCCGATGATACCGGGGATATGGACATGCTCACGGCGATCAAGCAGGATTTGAAGATACGACACAACAAGCCGGGCAATGTATACCTCGGCCTCGTTCACCGGCTGGATCGCCCCGTCGGCGGCGCGATGGTGTTCGCGAAGACCTCGAAGGCGGCCTCCCGGCTGTCGGATACGGTACGCAAGCGGGAGCTGGGCAAGGAATATATCGCCGTCGTGCATGGCGTTCCGGCTTCCCCGGAGGGCACCCTGAAGCATACGCTGCTCAAGGATGCCCGGACCAATACGGTCCGCGTCGTGCCTCCCGGCACGGCGGGAGGCAAGGAAGCGGTGCTCGACTATGACGTGCTCGGGAGCGCCGAAGGCATGTCGCTTGTCCGGATTGCGCTGCACACCGGGAGACCGCATCAGATTCGCGTCCAGATGAAGCAGTTGGGCTGCCCGCTGTACGGAGATCAAAAATACGGGGCCGAGTTCAATCGGCCGGGCCAGCAGCTCGCGCTCTGGTCGCGGCGGTTGACCTTCCCCCATCCGGTTACGAAGACGGAGATGGAGTTCTATTCCGCCCCGCCTCATGAATACCCTTGGACCATATGGAAGGACAGCATCCTTGACTGATGCTGCCTTGGTCTTAAGGGAAGGGAGTGGCACATGTTGAACAAATATCGATTTAAAGAGGGCAAGAGATTCATTTACGCAATGCTGGTCGTCCTGCTGCTGACCGCCTGCGGTTACCTCGCCTCCAATCCACATGCGCATCAGGGGCAGGCAGCCGCGCTGGAGGCCGGAGAGGAGCAACAGGCGGACACGGACACCGCCGAGGAAGCGGTGCCGGCGCCGACAGACGAGACTGACGCCGCAGCGGCAGCCGGAGAGCCCCCTGCGGAAGCCGAACCGTATACGCTGAGCGGCAGGCTCCTGGCCGTGGGCGATATTATGATGCATTCGCCGCAGTTCCCGGCTTATTTGAATCCGAAGACAGGCAAATATGATTTCCGCGGATTCTTCACGAACGTGAAGCCGATTTTGCATGAAGCAGACTGGTGCTGGGCGAATCTGGAGACCCCCTTGCTCGGGGGCGAGAAAGTATATACCGGCTACCCGATGTTCAATGCGCCGCCGGAGCTGGCCGACGCGCTGAAGGACGCCGGCTTCAACATCGTTACCGCCGCGAATAATCATACCTTGGACCGGCGGGAGCGCGGAGCGCTGCGAACGAGAGAAGTGCTCAAGGAGCGCGGCCTCGTCACGAAGGGCATCTCGGCTTCCCTATGGGAATCCAAGCAGCCGACACTGATAGAGAAGAACGGGATAACGATGGGGATTCTTGCTTATACATACGGAACGAACGGAATCCCGCTTCCTAAGGATAAGCCGTACCTCGTCTCTCTCATTGACGAAAAGTGCATGATCAAAGATATTCAGAAGACCCGCTCGGCGGGAGCCGATGTCGTGGTCATCGCCCTCCATTTCGGAACCGAGTACGAGCCGAATCCAAACAAAGAGCAGATCCGGCTGGCGCGCAAGCTCGTCCAAGCCGGAGCGGACATCATTCTTGGCTCGCACCCGCATGTGCTTCAGCCTTATGAACGCTTGACCGTCAAGGATAAGCACGGCCAGACGCGGGATGGACTTATTATTTATTCATTGGGTAACTTTATATCGAATCAACGAGGAGACGGCACAGATGTCGGTGTCATCTTCGGCGTCACGATCGAAAAGCATATGCCGGAAGGAACCATCGAGCTGAAGGATATATCGGCGGAGCCGACCTGGGTGTACATTCACGGGCCACATGAAAAGCGAAAATATAGCGTCATTCCTCTATCCACGGTCTTGAAGGATAAGGCGGATACACGGTTCACCAAGAAGCAGCGGCAGCAGATGTCCAACATGAAGCAGCGGGCGTCCAGCCACGTCGCCTCCATGTCCGAAGTGCCGGTGCTGCTTCAGGCACTGCCGGCCCGCTAACGCGATCGGCGCCCCCGGTATCACGGGGATTAACGCTTCGTGCCGGCCGCTACCGCCTCTGCATCGGGTGCAGGGGCGGCCGGCTTGTTCGCCAGCTTGCCCAGCAGCAGAATGAGCAGCTGCTGATTATGGGTGGAGATGCGATGCAGCGTATCATTCCAGTACGCTTCCCGAATCTCGATGCCGCGCCGCATCTCTTGTTCCCCGAACGGGGTAGCCTGAATCCACACGATTCGCCGATCGGCCGAGTCGCGTTCACGCATAATGAGCGCGTTCTTCTCCATCCGATCGAGCAATGTCGTGATCGCTGCCGGAGTCGTCGCCAGGTGCGGCAGCAGATCGGAAGGCTTCACCTTGCCGTACTCCGCCACCAGCTCAAGCACGACGAGCTGGCTTTCCGTCAGACTTGGCGCCAGCGCCTCATCCATTACCCCCTTGTAATCCTTCGACAACTTCGACCATAGCTTGGCAAATTCGGTTGCATGCATGTCCGCTGCTTCCCCCTTTTCTCCGTGCCGAGTTCAATTACGCGAATATCCGATTCCCAAAAACAAGTAAATTATACCACATGATCCACGCGCGGTCATCATTTCAGCCACGCTCTCGTACATGGTTCCCTTCTCCCGCCGGGGCTCCGGGCCGGATTCGGCACGCCGCGGGCCCGGTGCGCATAAGATAAAGCATAGGCGAATGTCCCCATTGATCCCCATACCGAATAGCGAGGAGGAATGCTGATGAAGTTCACCGATGACGAGCTTATCCACAAGGCCGTGAAGGCCGGATTCCTGAAGCAAGACCCGCAGTGGGTCGACCGGCTCGATGAACCGGTGCCCCTGCGGGTCCTGTTAGAATGGATAATCCGAATGCATGATGATCTGCATCCTCCGCACAAGCCGTTTGATTAATCGCCGCGCGGGGCGATCACCACCGCCGCTGTAATCTCTTCCCCTTTTTCTATAGGCACGAGGGAGCGGCCTTGCGCCTTCCGGTCCATCAATGGCGCTTGTTCGGTCAGCAGCGTATGGGCATGTCCCGCATCGGTAATGAACGTAATCGGATAGGCGGTCTTGCTGAAGAAGGCGCCGATCAGGCGGGTTCCATTCGGTTTCACGCGCTTGCCCTCTTTGAACTCGAAGGTGGCGATCCCTTTGCCGCCGCGTCCTTGGGTCGGATAGTCGAGCAGCAGCGAACGCTTGCCCCATCCGAGATCCGACATGACCGTAATTTCTCCTTCGTCTCCCATGACTTGAAGCGCCGCGGCGACATCATCGTCTTCCTTCAGTTGAATGCCGCGCACGCCGCCGGCGGCCCGTCCCATCACGCTAACCTCTTCCTCGGCAAAGCGGATGGACATCCCGAGCTTCGTGACAAGCATGAGATCATGCGAGCCGTCGCTCGGCAGCACCGTCACCACTTCATCGGACTTGGCGACCTTGCAGGCCGCGATCGCCCCGGAACGGTTCGTCTCGTACTCCTTGAGCAGCGTGCGCTTCACCTGGCCGCGCTTGGTTACGAAGAGCAAGGAGGAGTGCTCGTCGGCGAACGATTTGACCGGAATGACGCTGACGATGCGATCTTCCTTCCCGATCGGAATCACATTCACGATCGCCGTGCCATTGTCCTTCCATTTGAATTCGGGCAGCAGATGAACCGGCAGGGAGAAATATTGCCCCCGCTGCGTGAACAGCAGCAGCCGATCCAGCGTATTGACCTCGAACACATGGCGGATATAGTCGCCTTCCTTCACGCCGGAGCCTTCCCATTCCCCGCCCGAACGGGTGAACGAGAGCAGGCTCGTCCGCTTGATGTAGCCTTCGTTCGATAAGGTCACGATGACATCCTCGGCATTGACGATCACTTCCAGGTTGACCTTGATCTCCTCGACCTCGCCCTGGATGACCGAACGTCTGTCGATGCCGTATTTATTGCGAATCTCGTTCAGTTCCTTCTTAATAACGGAGAGCAGCTTGCGCTCATTGTCCAGAATCGAGCGGAACTCCGTAATTTTTTTCCGGATATCGTCAAGCTCCTTCGTCAGGGCCGTCAGCTCCAGATTGGTCAGGCGGTATAATTGCAGCGTCAGGATGGCATCGGCCTGCCGCTCCGTGAAGCCGTACTTGTCCATCAGATTGGCTTGCGCATCCTGGCGGTTTTTGGAGCCCTTGATCGTGGCGATGACATCGTCCAATATATCGAGCGCTTTGACCAAGCCTTCAAGCACATGGGCCCGGTCCTCCAATTTATTCAGATCGTAACGGGTACGGTTCGTTACGACTTCCTTCTGATGGCTGATGTACTGCTCCAGCATCGGCTTGAGGCCGAGCTGCTGCGGAGCCTTGTTCACGATCGCGACCATATTGAAGTTGTAGACGATTTGGAGATCCGTCTTTTTCAGCAAATAATTCAGAATTCCGTTCGCATCCGCATCCTTCTTCAGCTCGACGACGATACGCAGGCCGTCGCGGCCGCTCTCGTCCCGAACCTCCGCAATGCCGTCTACCTTCTTCTCCAGCCGGATGTTCTCCATCGACGTGACAAGCCGCGCCTTGACGACTTGATATGGAATCTCGGTAATGACGATCTGCTGCTTGCCGCCGCGGATATCCTCGATCTCGGTCTTCGCCCGAATGTAAATCCGGCCCCGTCCGGTCCGATACGCATCGCGGATGCCGTCTTCCCCCATAATAATCCCGCCGGTCGGGAAATCCGGCCCATGCACGATCTGCATCAGCTCGTCCAGTTCCATCGCCGGCTTGTCGATCAGCGCGGTGCAAGCATCGATGATCTCGCGCAGATTATGGGTAGGAATCTCGGTGGCGAAGCCGGAAGAAATCCCGCTGACCCCGTTCACAAGCAGATTCGGAAAGCGCGCGGGCAGAACGGAAGGCTCCTTATCCGTATTATCGAAATTCGGACGGAATTGGACCGTATCCTTCTCAATATCTCTCAGCAGTTCCATCGCGATCGAAGACAGCCGCGCTTCCGTATACCGCATCGCCGCTGCCGGATCGTCATCCTGCGAGCCCCAGTTGCCGTGGCCGTCCACGAGCACATGCCCCATCTTCCAAGGCTGGGCCATGCGCACCATCCCGTCATAAATCGACGCGTCCCCGTGCGGATGGTAGTTCCCCATGACGTCCCCGACGGTCTTCGCCGACTTGCGGTACGGCTTGTCCGGCGTATTGCCGGATTCATACATCGCATACAGAATGCGGCGCTGGACCGGCTTGAGGCCGTCCCTGACATCGGGAATCGCGCGATCCTGGATTATATATTTGGAGTACCGGCCGAACCGGTCGCCGACAACATCTTCCAGAAACGCTGGTTTGAATTGTTCCGATACGCTCATCAGTTTCTCACCTTTCTATTCCTCGAACTCCGCAAAATCCACATTCTCCACGATCCAGCGCTTGCGCGGCTCCACCTTGTCGCCCATCAGCGTCGACACTCTGCGCTCCGCCTTGGCCGCATCCTCGATGCGAACCTGCAGCAGCGTGCGGGTCTCCGGATCCATCGTCGTCTCCCAGAGCTGCTCCGGATTCATTTCCCCGAGTCCCTTATACCGCTGAATCTCGGCGCTCGATCCGTACTGCTTCATGTAGTTGCTAAGCTGCTCATCGGACCAGGCGTAGCGCACCGACACATGCTTCCCTTTTTTATGCGTAATTTTATATAAAGGAGGCTGCGCAATGTACACCTTGCCTTGATCGATCAGCGGCTTCATATAGCGGTAGAAGAACGTCAGCAGCAGCACTTGAATATGCGCGCCGTCGGTATCGGCATCGGTCATGATGATAATCTTGGCATAGTTGCTCTCATCCGCCTCGAATTCCGTGCCGATGCCCGCTCCGATCGCGTGAATGATCGTGCGGTACTCGTCATTTTTCAAGATGTCCGCCAGCTTGGCTTTTTCCGGATTCAACGGCTTGCCCTTCAGCGGCAGAATCGCCTGGAAGCGCGAATCCCTGCCCTGCTTCGCCGATCCGCCCGCCGAGTCCCCTTCGACGATGAAGAGCTCATTGCGCGTATAATCCTTCGACTGGGCCGGCGTCAGCTTCCCGTTCAGGTTCGAGCTCTCGCTCCGCTTCTTCCCGCTGCGCACATCTTCTCTCGCCTTGCGGGCCGCCTCGCGCGCCTTGGAGGCCTGGATTGCCTTTTTGACGAGCATCTGGGCAACCTGCGGATTTTCCTCCAGGAAGATACTCATATGCTCGGACACGACCGTATCGACCGCGCTCCGCGCAGACGCGCTGCCCAGTTGATCCTTCGTCTGTCCGACGAACTCGACATCCGACATTTTCACGTTGATGACGGCCATCATGCCTTCGCGCAGGTCGTTGCCGTCGAGATTTTTGTCCTTCTCCTTGAGAAGGCTGTTCTTGCGCGCATATTCATTCATCACGCGCGTATAGGCGGTCTTGAAGCCCGTCTCATGCGTGCCGCCGCCGCGCGTCGGAATCGAGTTGACGAACGAAGCGATCGTCTCCGTATAACCGTCATTATACTGGAGCGCGACCTCCACTTCCGTATCGTCCTTCTCGGCCGCGAAATGAACGACTTCACTCAGCACATTCTTGCCTTCATTTAAAAAGCGGACAAATTCGCTTGCCCCGCCTTCATAGTAGAAGGTATCCTCCTTGCCGGTGCGTTCGTCCTTCAGCGTGACCTTCAGGCCGGAGTTGAGGAAGGCGATCTCCTGCAGCCGCTCCGCCAGATTGTCATAGCTCAAATGAATGTTGCCATGGAACACTTTCGCATCCGGCTTGAAGGTTACCTTCGTGCCGGTCTTGTTCGTATTTCCGATAATCTCGAGACCGGTTACCGGCTCCCCGACATGCTCCGTCCCGTTCTCATCCGTCCACGATTCGAAGCGCTGTCTGTGAATATGCCCGTCCCGGAAAATCTCCACCTCGAGCCACTCCGAGAGGGCGTTCGTCACCGAAGCGCCGACCCCGTGCAAGCCGCCTGATTTCTTATAGCCCGCGCCGCCGAACTTGCCCCCTGCGTGCAGCACCGTATAGACGACCTGCGGCGTCGGTACGCCTGTCTTATGCATGCCTGTCGGGATGCCGCGCCCGTTGTCACGGACCGTCACCGACTGGTCCTTATGAATCGTTACATCGATCTGAGAACAGAACTTGGCCAAATGCTCGTCCACGGCATTGTCCACAATCTCCCATACCAAATGATGCAGACCCGAGGAACTTGTACTGCCTATGTACATGCCCGGCCGCTTGCGAACCGCGACAAGCCCTTCCAGGACCTGAATATCGTCCGCTCCATATTCCCCGTTCCGGTTCTCCGATGCTCCCTCGTTGCCCGGCAGCTGTTTGAACAAATCGATTTGCTCGACCATTCCAGCTCCTCCTTCAATCCTTCATTCAAATATAACTGTCATAATCAAAAGAAAATCTGTCGCACCCGCAGGAAAGGAGAACACTCCCACCATGTATATCGTCCGGATGCAAACAGATGTTTCGCATTCTTGATAAGTTTGTCCGAAAATCTATACGAACAAGGAAAACAAGTACTTGTATATTCTAATTCAATATATCCTGTTTCGTAAAGACGCGGAATGCGACAATCAATCCGGCGGCTCCCCATACCGCTAATACGGCTAGGGAGAACGGCAGCGTCATCCCTTCCACGGGAGCCGGGGTTCCCGCCAAATAATCCGTCAGCTTCAGGTTAATCATGAATAAATATTTCGCTGTCGGCCAGGAAGAGGCCATATTGTATAGAATCGATCCGGCGATCAAGGTGGCCATCACCGTCACGATGCTGGCGGCCGTGCTGCGGACAAGCACCGAAATCATGAAACCGAGCGCGGCGACGACAATGCTCGAGAACCAGACAAGTCCGAGCTGCATCAGCATATAGAGCCAGGAAGGCACCGTATGCACCGCCTCGAAATTGACATCCGTTCCGCTCAAGGAGAAACCGGTGAAAATCGGATAGGTCCAGCCGCCGTAACCGAAGGCGAGCCCGGAGATAAGATAGGACAGCAGCGCTGTCAACAATACGATGATGCCAGTGAACATCATGAGCACAATCCATTTGCTGAGCAGCACCTTCCAGCGCCGGATCGGCCGGGTGAGCAGCATCTTAATCGTGCCCGTCGAACGTTCGGAGGACACGATGTCGCTCGCGATCGCCATGACAAGCAGCGGAATGAACAGCGTGACGGAATTGTCCAAAAAGGTACGGGTAAAGGTAACCCCGTTCGGGTCGCTCGGATTGATATTATGATCGAGATTATATTGAAGCTGCTGCAGGACGATGCGCCGGTACTTCTTCCATTCCTCCGGCACCCGATCGCTGCCGAGCGAGTTCTGGATGTCCGTAATCCGCTGCTGCAGCTCCAAACGCCAGTCTTGCTGGAATTTTTCGCGGTTGTTTTCCACAGTTTTCATTTGCGCGTAGGTGAAGACCGGAATAATGATGATAAGGATAAGCAGGATGACATAAAAGCGGTTCTTCCTCAACACTTTGATCATCTCGTTCTGAATCAAAGGCAACAGGCTACTCAATGCGCTCCCCCTCCGTTATCTCCAAAAATAGCTGTTCCAGGGTCGGCATGATACGTTGGATTCCTTCGACTTCGATACCCGCATCCAGCAAGCTTCGGTTCAGCCCTGCAATCCGATCCGGAGCCGTCTCCGTCAAAATCGCGTCCTCCGGCAGCCCGACAAGCGCCGCGGCGTCGATGACGCCCTCTTCCCGGCTGTAGAAGCGGACCGCGCCGCTGCGCTCCAGAATCTCCCGCGCCTTCGCGGCCGGATGCGCCTGCCAGATGACGAACTGATTCCTTCCGGTCAGCAGCCGCTCGACATCATCGACAGCCAGCACCCTCCCGCGGCTAATAATCGCGACGCGATCGCACATCAGCTGAATCTCGCTCAGCAAATGGCTGGAGACGAACACGGCCATGCCGCTGTCGGCCAGCTCGCGAATGAAGACGCGCAGCTCCTTGATGCCGAGCGGATCGAGCCCGTTCGTCGGCTCATCCAGAATAAGCAGCTTCGGCCGCCCGAGCAGCGCCTGCGCGATGCCGAGGCGCTGCCGCATGCCGAGAGAATAAGTTTTGACCCGGTCATGGATCCGGTTCGACAGACCGACGATGTCGACGACCTCCTGAATTCGTTCGGGTCCCAGCTCCGGCATCATGCGGGCGAAATGTTCTAAATTTTCCCATCCGGTCAAAAAGTTATACATCTCGGGGTTCTCGACGATCGATCCGACATAGCGCAGGGCCCGCTCCGGCTCGCGGTTCACATCGAATCCGCATACTTCAATGCGCCCCGATGTCGGCTTAATGAGATCGACGAGCATGCGAATCGTCGTCGTCTTGCCCGACCCGTTCGGGCCGAGAAAGCCAAAAATTTCCCCTGCCCGCACATCGAAAGTGACATCATTAATGATAGACTTGCGGCCGATTCGCTTCACGACTTGCTGCACCGACAGTACGGTGGATGAATCCATGCTCATAAGCTTCCTCCTCTCACGCGCTCCTTACCGGATGCTCTGGACGATGCGCTCCGCGATCGCCTGATAGCCATCCCCGTTCGGGTGAAAATGATCCGAAGACAAATAACTTCCGATATTTTGCTGGAACAAGTCGAACGTCGGCACGAGCAGCATATTCCCGTCCTGATTGATGATGCGAAACGCCTCATCGTTCCATTTCTGAATGACCGAATTCCCGATTTGCTTCATTTCCTGCAGATCGGCGAACGGATTGTAGAGCCCGACATAGACGATAAGCGCATCCGGATTCCAACGGCGAATGCCCTCCAATATGCGCTTCAGATCGGCCGTCCCCTTCTCGGTCTTCGCCAGCAGCGCGCGCTCATCCATCGCGGAAGGGCTCATCTGCTCGCTCTGGGCGCTCTGGAACAGATCATTGCCGCCAATCGTCAGCAGAATGACATTCGCCTTCTTCAGCACGTACCCGATACTCTCTTGCTCAATGCGTTCGGCTAACTGCTCCGCCCTCAAGCCGTTGATCCCCATATTATTAAGCAGCGTGACCGGCTTATCCGCCCCTTCCTTCAGTAAGGACACCGTCCGGCGCACATAGCCCTCGCCCGTGCCGTCACCGGTGCCTCTCGTCAGCGAATCGCCCAGCGACGCAATCAGCAGCTCCTTCGAACGGCTCGTCTCCTCTACAGGAGGCAGCTTCATCTCCGGCTTATCCGTGAACGGCACGGACGCCGGCCGTAAAATATCCGCTACCCCGAAGCCAAAACCGATGATGAGCACAACCGTAGACAAACATCCGAATATGACAATCCAACTCCATAATTGCGACATCGGTCTGCGCTGCATATCCTTCCTCCCTCAACAACATTGCCCGGACAACCGGAACTCCCTCCACAAATGGCCGACTTGCTACGTATACTGCCATGCGACTGACAGTACATGCTATATTTTATTAGAATACCTGTTCGCGTGCCGATTTGCAAACAAGCCCCCTCGCGCTCCGCAATAAATAAGCCCCGCTCCGGGGCAATCGGGTTGGTTCACCGCGCCTCCCATGCCGTAGAGAGATGGCCGCCGCCAGTCTCCCAACCTTCCAACGTTCTTTTCACCATTCTCCCTTCCGGTCAGGTTCATTTCCTCTATAAGCATCTATTGGTGCGCTCTCCCATCTCGTCAGGCCACTCTGCACTTTTTGATGGGCTCTCTCTTCTAATCAGGTTGTTCTATCTCCTTGACCCGCTCTCCCTTCTTGTCACGCTACTCGCGTCGCTCTTGGCACTCTCCCTTCTGCTCAGGTTCGCCCAATTATGCTCCTCGCATATCCTTTTGCATACTATACCTTTCGATCAGATTGCGCATGGTAGTCGCTTCAATGGTTGAGATCCTTCAATGGTTTATGTGAGATCCTTCAGTGGCTTAATGAACGAATTATCATTGAACCCTTACTTAATGAACCAAGACTCTTTCTCCATTCGGGAAATGAAAAGGAACAATATTGAACTTTCAGGATAAATGATACCCGCCATTCTGAGAAAAAGGAGAGTATCTGTAAGAGGTTCGGGACAGACACAATGCACTTGCTAATTCCAACTTCGGTCCTGCGAAAAAGCGAGTATGCGGGAAACAAATGCTGCCTCTAGACCGGATCATTGGGGAGAGTGCAGATAAAGGGGACTAAACCTATTCGCCCCCCACTTCAGTCCCGACACTGTTCACATCAAAAAGCTCCACCCTCGGAACCTCCACAATCCGCATTTCGCGGTCCAGGTCGATTCCGAACGAATGGAGCCATTTTTCTTCCGCTTACATATATTTGTATTGGGCGGCGACAAGGCCGTAGTACGTTCCTTGCTTCGCCATCAGCTCTTGATGCGTGCCCTGCTCCTGAATCACCCCGTGATCCAGGACGATGATGTTATCGCAGTGGCGAATCGTCGACAGCCTGTGGGCAATGATGAACGAAGTCCGGCCCTGCAGCAGCGTCTTCAGCGCTTCCTGGATTTTCAGCTCGGTCTCGGTGTCGATGCTCGCCGTCGCCTCGTCCAGAATGAGAATGCGCGGATTCGCCAGCAGCGCCCGAGCGAACGAAAGCAATTGCCGCTGTCCCATGGAGAGCAGATTGCCCCGCTCCTGCACCTCGGTATCATACCCGTCCTTCAGCTTGACGATGAAGTCATGCGCGAATACCGCCTTGGCGGCCGCCTCGACTTCCGCATCCGTCGCATCTAACCGTCCGAAGCGGATGTTGTCGCGAATCGTGCCCGAGAAGATAAATGTATCCTGCAGCACGATGCCGATCTGAGAGCGAAGACTTTCCAGCGTCACATCCCGGATATCGATGCCGTCAACGAGCACGCGGCCTTCCGTCGGATCGTAGAACCGGCTGAGCAGGCTGATAATGGTGCTTTTCCCGGAGCCGGTATGGCCGACGAGGGCAATCGATTGGCCCGCTTTGGCGGACAGGGAGATGTTGCGCAGCGCCGGGCGGCCTTTCTCGTATTCGAACACGATGTTTTCGAAGCTCACGTCGCCGTGCACTTCCGGCATCTTCCGCGCATGCTCCTGCTCCGCGATGGTCGGGCGTTCATCCATGAATTCGAAGATGCGCTCCGACGAAGCCATCGCAATCAGCATTTGCGAATACATCTGGCCGAGCCGGTTAATCGGTTCCCAGAAGTTCCCGATATACTGGGCGAAGGCGAACAGAACGCCGACCGTAATCGCCTCGGTCTCCACGAGATGCGACCCGAGCATGAACAGGATAAACGCGCCGATCGCGCTCGTAATCTCGATGACTGGGCCGAACGTCTGGTTCATGGCGGACGCCCGATCCCATGATTTCTTGTTGACGCGGTTCATGTGCTCGAAATATTCCATGTTCGCTTGCTCTTGCGCGTACGCCTGCGTTACCCGAATGCCCTGAATCGCTTCGTTCAAGTGAGAGTTGATCCGCGACTGCTTGATGCGCACATCCTGCCAGGCGAAACGAATCTTTTTCCGGAGCTTGGTCGAGATCAGAAACATAATCGGCACGGTAATCATGACCGCTACCGCCAGCTGCACGTTCAGGAACAGCAAAATGATGATGATCCCGAGCAGCTGCAAGCAGTCAACGAGCGTATTGACAGCGCCATTCGTGAACAGATCCTGCAGCGAGTTGACGTCGTTGGTAATCCGAACGAGCACGGAACCTGCCGGACGCTTGTCATAGAAATGGAAAGACAGCTTCTGAATATGCTTGAACAGGTCGGCCCGCAGATCGTAAATGATCCGCTGCCCGATCACGTTCATGAACTTGATGCGGAACGCGTTGGCCGCCCACTGCACGAGGTACAGGCCGAATACCGTCCCGGCGATAATATAGAGCAGCCGTGTCGAAGGATCCCCGACCGCCGGCTGTATCGCATGGTCAATCGCGTAGCTGATAAGGAACGGGATCGCCAGCTTTGTGATGGTGCCCAGAACCATCATGATGATGAGCACTGGGAGCAGCTGCTTGCGGTATGGCTTCATATAGACGAGCAAGCGGCGCATCTGGGCCCAGTTGAACGGCTTTTCGATGATCTCGTCATCCTGATAGACGAACCGGGAGCGCGTCTGTGATGGATCCTGCGAATTGTCACGCCCCTTCCGGCCGGCGGCAGCCGCTTCGTTCATCGCGCTCATGCTCTCACCTGCTCTCTCGTGCCTGCCGCAGCGCCCTGCAGCTGGTCTGCATATTGAATATGATAGATATCCTGATATGTGCCCGGCACCTGAATCAGCTCGTCATGCGTGCCCCGTTGAATAATCTCGCCCTTGTCCAGGACGATAATCTCATCTGCATGACGCAAAGACGAAATGCGGTGCGCAATGATGAAGACCGTGCGCCCTTTCATCACTTCTTGGAAGCCGGCCTGAATCTCATGCTCGGTCTCCATGTCTACGGCGCTGGTCGCATCATCAAGAATAAGAATTTTCGGATCCTTCAACAGGGCGCGTGCGATCGCGATCCGCTGCTTCTGACCTCCAGAGAGCCCGAGTCCGCGTTCTCCGACAATCGTGTCGTAGCCGAGCGGGAGCTCCATGATGAAGTCATGCGCCTTGGACAGCTTGGCTACCCGAATTACATCCTCCATCGTTACGTCATCGCGTCCATAGGCAATATTATTATAGATGGAAGAAGAGAACAGGAACGTCTCCTGGAATACGGTCGCCATCTGGCTCCGCAGGCTCTGAATATCCAGATTGCGGATATCCTGTCCATCCAATAAAATACTGCCCTGCTTTACGTCATACGCCCGCATCAGCAGCTGGATAATCGTCGTCTTGCCGGAACCGGTTCCCCCGAGCAACCCGATAACCTTGCCGGGCTCCGCATCGATCGTCACATTGCGGATAGCGTCGACATCGCCTTCATAACGGAATGTTACGTCGTTGAACTGGACGTGGCCTTTGACCTGGCTGTCATCGAGCACAATCGCATCCTTCCGGTTCTGAACGTCGATCGGCGTGTCCAGCAGCTCCAGCACCCGTTCTCCCGACGCCTTCGACTGCGTATAGTTGTTGATGTGGAATCCAACGCCCCACATTGGCCCGATTATGTACCAGATCATGCTGAAGAACGAGACCAGTTCGCCCAGTGACATTGAACCGTTGATAACCTTCGTTCCCCCAAGCGCGATGAGGAGGACGATACAGAAGCAGGCCAGCATTTCCATTAGCGGAAAATAGCGTCCCCACAAAGTAGATGCATAGATTTGGTTTGCCTTGTAAGCTTCGTTCCGATCGGAAAACTTGTCGACTTCATGGCTCTCGCGCGCGAACGATTTGACGGTGCGCACGCCGGTAATGTTCTCCTGGACCGCCGTCGTCAATTGGCTGAACGCAATCCGCATTTCCCGGAATGCCGGATGAATCTTCGATTCGAAGCGAAAGGCGACAAAAACGAGCAGCGGAATGGAGACAAGGGTAGTTAGCGTTAACCCCCAATCGATCGAGAACATCATCGCAGCGCCGAATACCACCATCAGCACCATGTTCAGGATCTGGGCGAACCCGAACCCGACGAAGTTGCGAATCGCTTCCAAATCGGCGGTCAGGCGAGACATCAGGTCGCCCGTTCTTGCTTTGTCATAATACCGGAATGATAAAAATTGCAGCTTGCGGTAGCAGGCGCCTCTCATTTCATAGGCCACATGATTCCCCAGGCGTCCGCCAAAAAATCCGTGCAAAAATTGCAAAGTGCCTTTGATACTGACAACGACAACTACCGTTATTGCCAGCCAAGGCACCGATTCGAACCGCTTTTTTGCTATCACGTCGTCGATGAGGATGCGCAGCAGATTGGGATAAACCAATCCGAGCGCCGTCGCAACAATCAAGCAAAACACCGATGCGAACAGCAGGCCTCGTTTGGGCCAGTAGAACGAGCCGAGCTGTTTGAAGACGTTCATCGGACTTCTCCTCCCCTAAAGTGTCTTTCGTGGTGGCTGCTCAAATCATCTGTCCCCGCCGACGCGGCACACCGGAACGAATCGGAAGGCACATATTTTGAACGCGCACTCATTAGATGTATTGCAGTTTATCATCGGCCCCATTCAACGGCAAAACGGCAATTCGCTCATAATTCCGGGTATGACTTCCTATTTCGAGAATTCAGAGAACGAATCCGATGATCTCTTTTAAATCATCGGATTTCCTTCGATCCTAGCCGCTATAGACGCAATAACGCTTACCCCGTTCATACGTGGTAAGCGTTATCTCCGAATTGATGCCTTTTTGATATAGAAACCCGTTCAACTCATCTCAGTTCATCGTGCCCCGCACCGCCTCGATCGCTTGGCGCAGCGGCTCGGCGTCATAATCCGTCCGCGATGCCTCGTCCAGACGCTCGGCATGAGCGCGAAGCGCATCCTCCCATTGCCCGCGCAGCAGCCGGACGGTCTGGCTCATCTGCTGCAGCGCATGCTCCGCGAAGGCGTCGCGATGGTCGCGCACGGTCGATTGTATCGCTTGCGCCGCTTTTTCTTCAAGCGCTTGACGCAGCTCCTCGCGGCCGCCTCCTTCGAAGAAGGCTTTGGCGCTCCGGAAATAAGCGCGCAGCCAACGGACCGACACGCCCGCCGGTTCGGCCGGCTCCTGTACCTCCGGGGTCGGCCAGGATTCCAGCGGTTCCGCCGTCAAGGCGAAGCCTGGAAGCTGCTTCTCGCAATACTCGAGCAGACGCGCACGCTGTTCCTGTATGATTCGCTTCGACGTCTGCTCCAGTCGGAGCGATGTCGCGTACAGTTCATTGGACAACTCCTCGCGGAACAGGCGCAGCCATTCGCGGTAGCACCGTTCCAGCGCGGCGTCGCCGCCGCTGGCATCCTGGCGCAGGGAGGCGGGATTGAACGCGTACGCGAAGCTATCGTTGAACCGGTACAGCATTCGCTGCCGAACGTGGTACAGCAGCTCGTCGGCTTCCTGCTCCAGCCGGGCCCGCTCGTCGGCATGCAGCCACTCGCGGGCGCGCGCCTCGCAGTGGGCCGCCGCCTGCCGGAAATGCTCCGCCTGGCGGGCCCGCTCCGATGCGTCCGCATGCGCGGCATCCCACATCGCCCGCAGCTGCGAGAGCACCCGGCGCAGCTCCTGGCGGGATACTTCGGCGCTTAGGCCAGCCAGATCCTCCGAGGCGAAGCGGAGGAACTGCTCCTCGAAGGCGGCAAGGCCGGAAGCCTGCCACTCCTCCGCATCGCCCGAGAGCCGGGCTTCCAGCCCCCGCAGGCTCGAGACCGGGAACAAGCGCGGACGGCGGATGCCGAATTCCGTCAGCCGATCCGAGACGTAGCTTACCACCCCTTCCAGCTCTTCCCCGGATGCCGCCAGATCCGCAGCGTTGACGAGGAAGAACATCTTATCCAGCTCGAAGGCGTCCTTCACGCGGCCGAGCTGGGTCAGGAATTGGCGATCCGCTTGGGAGAAAGCATGGTTGTAATAGGTCACGAACAGGATGATATCCGCATTTTTCATATAATTGAAGGTGACGCCGGTATGACGGGCATTGATGGAGTCTGCGCCCGGCGTATCGACGAGCACGAACCCTTCCCGGGTCAGCGGGCTGTACAGGTGCAGATCGATCCGCTCCACGAAAGCGGACTTCCATTCATCCTTGACGTAGGCGCGGTATTCCTCCCAGCCGACATCGAGCTGCGCCCCAAGATGAGGACGCGCGTCATCATATCCGCGCTTGACCGCCTGAATGAAGCTGTAGTGCGGACGCCCGGTCGGGTGGAGCGTCTCCGGCGAATGCCGGCCCAGCGCCTTCAGCACCTCATCCATATCCATGGCAGCGGCCCCGCGCTCGCCCAGGCTCTCCAGCGCGAAGCGGACATCGTCGAGCAGCTTCGCCGCGCTCTTCATCGTGATGCGCGCCGTGCCATGCGGATGCTCCTCGGTCGGCGCCGCGATCGTATTAATGGCAGCCGTCGTCGGATTCGGCGAGACCGGAAGCGCGTCCTGGCCCATCAGGGCGTTGGCGAACGACGATTTCCCGGCGCTGAACGCCCCGAACAAGGCGACCGTGAACCGGTTCGCCTCAAGCCGCGCGGCCTTGTCGCGCAGCCCTTGCGCGAGCGGGCGCATCGCCGGCAGCGGCTCCAGCGCCTGCGCGGCCTGGGTTAGCCGCTGCGCCGCATCGCGCAGCAGCCGGCGCGCCCCGGCGGCTTGCACAGGCGCGCCCGCCGGCGGTTCCGCTGCAGCCGGCCGCGGTCCGCGCAGCGCAGGCGGCGCCGCTTCCGCCGCAGGGGAGGACTCCGCCGGCGGACGGCGCGGCTGCGCACGCTCCATCGGCGGCAGCAAGCGCTTCGGGTCGTCCGCTTCAATGGAACGGACGGACTCCCACGAGGCGAGCAGCGCGGCGCGCTGTTCCGCGATCGCCTGCTCCTGCCCGGACAGGCGTCTATCTTCCGCCAGCTCCGCGCTCAGCTCGCCGGCCTGCGCCCGCAGCGCCTCGGCCTCCCGCTCCAGCCGGGCCCGCTGCGCAGCGAGGTACGGCTCCGCCTGAGCCAGGACGGCGCGGCGCATGAGCGAGCGCGCATCGTCGGCGAGCGCGCGGCAATAATTGAGCGTATACTCCGAAGGGGACCCTGCCCCGGGATGAACCGCCTGCGCCAGCCACGGGCCATCCAGCGCCGGCAGCGCCGCTTCCATCTCCGCGGCCGCCTTCGCCTCGTCCATGCCGGCGGCGCGGGCCGCATCGCGGATCATGCGCAGCACATGGACCTCCACATTGGCGCGGATTCCCTCCCGCCAAGCGTCTGCGAAGGCGGCGAGGCGCCGCTCGCGCTCCTGCTCCGTCTTCGCGGCGGAGAAGAACAGCCCGACACGGAAGCCGGGCATTCGCGCCTCCAAATAGGACTGAGCCAGGTCGCGTGTCGCCGCCGGCGTAATATTCGCATCGCGCAGCAGCTTCTGCAGCGCCTCCTGGAAGGCCGAAGACACGGCGTGCGCGTCGGCCTCCGCGGCGCGCGCGCACGGCAGCCTGCTGCGTCTCCCAGCGCTGCCGCAGCGCCTGTGCCGCTTCCGTCCCGCCCAACGCTTCCATCCACGCCTGCCGGGCCTGTTCGATCGGCGCGGCGCGCATCGCGATATGGGAGACGGCCAGTTCCCTCGCGGCCCGCTCCACGCCGAACCGGACCAACGCTTCCTTGTCTTCAACGATACGGCGCATGTAGCGCTCCAGTGCCGGCCATTCGTTAAGCGGATGCTCCGGCTCCTTCAAGCTGACATAGAAAATGGCAGCCGGCTTGAGCTGCCAGGCATCCAACGCCCGCTTCACGTCGTCCCGGTAAGTGTCGAACGCGATCTCGCGCTCGCGGTGCTTGTCTATCTGGTTCACGATCCAGATGAGCGGCTTGCCGGCATCGGCCACTTCCTTCGCGAACGCAAAATTATATTCGGATTGAACATGATTGTAATCGGTCACATAGAACACGACATCAGCCAAGTGCATGGCCGCTTCCGTCGCCTCCCGATGGGCCGGATCGGCCGAATCGACTCCGGGCGTATCGAGCAGTGCGGCCCCATCTTTCAGCCAGTCAGCTTCATTGTAGAGATAGACCCGTTCCACGGTCTCTCCGTCACGGCATACCTCCGCCAGCTGTTCAATCGGCACGGAGACGACGCTCGACTGATCGCCGTCCCTGCGGACAATATCGGCGCGCCGCTTGCCGTAGCGAACGGTCACGACGTTCGCGCTTGTCGGGATGGGACTGGACGGCAGCAGCTCCGCTCCGCACAGCCGATTGATAACCGTCGATTTGCCCGCAGAAAAATGTCCGCAGAACGCCAATGTGATCGTGCCGTCCCGCCATTTGCCGAGCAAATCAAGCACTTGCCGGCGTCGGGCAAGATCGTCTGTCTCGCGGAATCGTTCCGCCGTATGTTCGAGCCACGCTTCCATGGAGCTAATTCCTGCTGTCGTTTCTGCGGCCGTTTGCTTTGCATTCAAGTCCAGCATCTGCATGTCCTCCGGTCTAGGAAAATAAGGGCTGACATAATGAAAACCGAGCCTCGGCTAAATCGCCTTAGACTCGGTTTCTAGTTTACCATATTTTATTGTTCCGGGAGGATAATTTCAAATTGCTCGCCGTGCTGCAAAATGGTGATGCCCAAATCCTTCACCTTCATCACGACGACCCCCCGTTTCTGGCGCATGCGATCCACATATTGCGCAGGCACCTCGCCGGCTCCGTATATCGTTACGCCGTCTACTTCTTTCTCTTCGTCCTCCTGCAGCGGAGTCTGAATGATGGCCTCGTAGATATCGGAGAACTGCTCAAAATCATTCGTATAGACAGAAATGCATTTCATCGCGACCGCTCCTATTCACATTCTTTTATTTTCCAGTCTTTCTTGGTTTGGTCGCTTTCATACGTGCTTTTCCCACGCGGCAGCAATCGATGAGAGGACAGATCTCGCACCGGGGCGACTGCGCTTTGCAATGATAACGTCCAAAAAATATAAGCCGGTGATGCGTAAGCGTCCATTCGTCCCGCGGAACTTTGCGCATCAGCTTCTTCTCCACTTCCAGCACGCTGTCTTGTTCATCGGCCAGCTTCAAGCGCTTGGCTACCCGCTCCACATGCGTATCGACCGCGATCGCCGGCACGCCGAACGCATTGGAGACGACGACGTTCGCTGTCTTGCGGCCCACGCCGGGAAGCTCGGTCAATTGGGCATGCTCCCGGGGCACCTCGCCGTCATACTTGTCAAGCAGCATGCGGCACAGCTTCTGGATATTGCTTGCCTTGTTCCGGTACAGTCCGATGCGCCGGATGTCCTGCTGCAGCTCCTCCAGCGGCACCGCCAAATAATCCTCGGGGCGCTTATACTTCCGGAACAAGTCCGCGGTTACCTTATTGACGGTCTCGTCCGTGCATTGGGCCGACAAAAGAACGGCAATCGTCAATTCGAACGGATTGGAGTGGATCAACTCGCAATGCGCATCCGGATACATGCTGGCGATCGTGTCCAATATTCGGCGTACACGTGCACTGGTTGCCAATTCGCTCCCTCCATTCCTCAGGTAAAAACCGTCTCATCCCTGTGCGGGAATGAGACGGCCGATTACAACCCTACTGTATTTTAAGACAATCTTTCGATTTCAACAACCTTGTTTTTCACGAGATAGACCATAATTTCAGTGTCTTCCTTAATCGTGGACAATGAAATTTTGTCGCCTTTGGAATGAACATACACATTTGGCGCCATATTGAAGATATAGTTGCTCTCCGCAAGCGAACGCTTCACGTACAATTCATCTCCGCTGACTCTCCAGAAGCTGCGCTTCGTGCCGGTAATCAGATTAACGGTGGTCAGACCGTCAACGTTCTTGCGCACAAAGACCCGATCCCCGGCTTTGAGCGCATTGATGCTGCTTGTGGAAGAAGAATCGTCCACTTGAATTACCGGATTTTTCCCGAGCTGATGCACCGATGCGCTGCCCTCATTGTCGCGAACCGTCATCACCCCGGTAGAAGCGTCAATCGATTCGATGCGTCCATAGGTCACTTGCACCTTGCTTGCTTCCACGAAATTGCGGCCGTCCATCACCACATTGAGATACTCGTTCGGCTTGATATCGGCCAGTTTGATGGTTTTGCGATCAATATCATAGAGTGTAGCTCCGCCAGCATAGAATTCTTCGACCGCCGAGCCGGACGTGCGCAGACGGATGCGATTCCGCGACGTATCGACGGATTGAACCTCGAACTGCTCGATGGTGCGCAGCGCCAGGGAGTTGACAGTCGTCTGATCGTCCGTCAAGTAGGCCACGATATAATCGCCGCTGCGGAGATCTGCCACCGTCGCGCTCGCCTTATCGAATCTCTCCACGTTCAATGTAGTGTTTTTGTAAGGCAGCGTAACCGCCATGCCGTTCTCCAGCTTCATCGTCACCGTCTTGGCGGTGCTGCTTGCAGAAATGAACGTGCCTTCGAACTTGTTGACGAATTGGACCAGCAACGCTTGGTTGGCGGTATGCTGGATATTTGCTTTCTTCTTGCCCTCCCGCAGCTCGCTTACGATATCATCGATGTACACACTATCGCCGTTGCGCTCGAAGCGGGTCTCGTTGGTCAATTTCAAGGCGTAAGGCACTTTGTTCGCGTCCATCACGGTCAACAGATTGTTCGTTCTGTCATAGTTGATTACCGTGACCCCGATCAGCGTCTCCAGCTTCCGATCGAGCACTTTGATCTTGGTAACCAGATCATCGCTGTTCAACGTCAGCTCCACCCGATCGCCGAATTCTCCGGCAACCAGATCGTCGAACGTCGGAACCTTGATGCCTTCCATAATGATTTCCACGTTCGGCGCGAGCATCTTCGCTTCCAGCTTGTCGTTCTCCTTGCGGATCGTCAAGCTCGTCTTCGCGGCGCCCTTCTCGTACAGACGTCCCGTCACCGTCATCTCCGTCAATTGGGTCAGCTCAATCGACTGCACGATGCTGTTCCTGACCACGTAGGAGATGGTCGAATCCGGCTTCAAATCTTTGATGCCGTTCATCAATTGATCCTTGTAGCGCACAACCGCGTCCTCAGCAACAGTGAAGGTCTCTTCGCTTCCGCTCTCCGGCTTAATCGTAATGGAGCGGTTGGTGGCGTCAACGGCGACCACGGTCCCTTTGTCCGATTTGTTGACAGGGCCGGACTTCACTTGAATCTCGATCACTTTGCGATCGGAGGTGAAGGTTTCCCGCTTAATCTCAAGCACGCTGTCCGTCGTCAACTCCGAAGCCTGGATCGAATTGCCGCTTGCGTCTTTCAGGGCTGTCGACGAATCGTAAAAAATTTCGGTTAAATCCTCGGTGCCGTCACGCTTCACGTACAGCTTGTTCTCCGAGCCGACAGCGTATTTCAGCGTCGCCTGAGAGGTTTCCACCTGCGGCGTGCTGTCCAGCAGCTCGACAAAGGCTCCGCCCCCGCCGCTGCCAAGGACGCGCACCTTCGTGTACAGCGCCAGATCGGATGCCTTGATCGCTTTCTCCGAATCGGCCTGGTAATATAGCGTCTTGTCGTCGAGACGGATCGTTGAAGCCTGTCCATCCTCCCCGTACAGGCGGATTTCCTTATCCGTCAGCGCCATAATATACCCAACCGACTCATTGTCGCGCTTGACGTCCGCTATCTTCTCCCCGCGGCTGAAAAAGGTCGCAAGCTGCGCGCGCGTGACCTTGCCCTGCGGGTCGAATTTGTTGCCGTTCATACCCGCTGCCAGCTTCAAATCGACGGCCGTATTGACATAGCCGAGCGCGGACGGGGAAATTTTGCTGTTATCGGCGAAAGAGGTCTGCTTGTTCTTCGCCTGCTTGGCCTCCTCTTCCTTGCCGACGGCACGCACGAGGATTTTCGTAATCCATTCGCGCGTCGCCTTCTTCTCGCCCCAGCTTACCTTCGGATCCGGATTCGCCATTTCCTCGTTCTTGTCGATAAGCCCCTTCTGGAAGGCAAGCACGATATAAGGCTTGAAAGTGTTGCCCACCTTGAATTCGGCTGGAAGCGCGACCGAATCGGATGAGTTCAGTTCTCCTTGCAGACCCATGAAGCGGATCGCCATCGTGATCGCTTCTTGCTGGGTGACGTCGTCATTCGGGCGGAATTTGCCGTTATTGCCTTTCAAAATATCCAAAGCTGCAAGCTTATGTATATGCTTCTCAGCCCAGAACCCCAAATTGACATCACTGAACATCGGGCTTACTCCCCCGGACGCAGACTGATTCTGCGCCGTCTGTCCGGACTCCGCCGCCAAGACTGCCATTGGCGCGGAAGTGAGCGTCAGCGAGACGGCGAGCAGCGCGCTGCCCAGCGTACGGAACTTGCGCTTTGGTTGTGTATCATTCGATTGCATATGTAATCCCCTTCCCCAAATAGTCCATGAAAAATTGCAATAAGTAGCTCCATTTCGACAAGAACAGGGGCAATTCCTGCCCCTGTTCCCAAAAAGTTCGGTATTATTCTCGGTGGATCGGATGCTCCAGCGTGACATGCCCCATCATGCTCTCGGCCGCTTGGCCGTCTACGAGCACATCAATCGCTTTGATCTCGTCGAACTGGAACAGTGTCTTCGTCAACGCTTCGATGGCGAACGCTTCGCCGCCGGCGCCGAGTCGGGCATCGTCCGGAATATGAATATCAACGGTCAATGTGCCGTCGCTCAGCTTCACTGACTTGAATTCGATTTTTTTCCATAATGGAGTGTCTTCCGGGTTGTCGGACGCCTGGAGCGCCTTCAGCGCTTCTCTATATTTTTCTTCATCATCCGTGAATTGAATCTTGGCGGTGTACGATTTCAATTCCATCAGATCGCTATCGGACACATAAGCCGTAATCGACTGCTCCTGCTTCTCCGGCTCTTGGTTCGCAGGCTCCTCCTTATTCGGTTCCTGCTGCTGATTCGAATCTGATGGTTCGGGCTCTTGAACGGCCCCGTTATCCGGCTGCATCTCGGCCGGAGGCGCTTCCGGCTGACCGGCATTCGTCGTCGGCTTGGCGCCGCACGCAGTAACCAAAGAGATCGACAGGACGATCGCAGCCAATCCCCACCATTTTTTAGTTTTCATCAGTAATGACCTCCTTTACACCGTTCCTAACGCAACACGAAGCAAAAAGTTGCGTTTTTCATCCTCAGGACAAGCCCAAATAGTCAAGAATCCCCTTGACGATGTTGTCTGCGACGCGCTGTTGGAACTGTTCGTCAAAAAGCTGGGCTTCTTCGGCGGCATTGGTCAAAAACCCGACTTCAAGCAAAATGGCCGGCATTTTCGTCTCTCTCGTGACATGATGATTCGCTTGGCGGACACCGCGGTCTTTGAATTGCGTTCCTTCCATCAGATGCTTGTGCATCGTCTCCGCGAACGCCTTGCTCTCCGCGCGCCAGTAGTATGTCTCCGTGCCCGACACAGAAGGTTTATTGTCAACGCTGTTCGCATGAATCGACACGAACAGATCCGCATTCAGACTGTTCGCCAGTTGAGCCCGTTCACTTAACTCCAGGAACGTGTCGTCCTCGCGTGACAGCACCGTGTTGAACCGGTCGTCTTGACTCAAAATCTCGCCAACCTTCAGAGCGAGCGACAGATTGAAGTCCTTCTCGTACCGCTTGTTCACGCTGACGGCACCGGAATCATGATCACCATGGCCGGCGTCGATAACGACCGTATACTTGCCGTCCGTCTTAATCGGAGGCTTCGGTTCGGAGGTGTCTTTGCCCGGAACAAGCTCGACCGTCGTCAGCCCCGATTCATTATAGGTAATCTTCCCGTGATACGGGTTGTCCAAGTCAATGACGAACCGGACCGTATTCGGATTGTCGCTGAACATCGCGAAGCGGATTCGCTGCACGTCAGGGTAGTCCGTAATCTCCATTTCCCCCTGACTGCCGCTATTGAAACCGAATTTCTCCATAAATTCATCGGAAAATACGGCCTTTGGGAAGTCGATAACGACCCGATCCGGGGAGTCCATCGTCATCATGCTCGGAATGACGTTGCTGGAAGAAGCGATATGTAACTTGTTATCGATGAATGAAAAATCAGTGATTAGGGCATCCCCTTCTTGAGGGTTCACTGCACCGCCAACGCTGCCATCGGAATTCCCGTTATCCGAGCTTCCATTCGCGTCCTCGCCGCTCGGGGTACCCGGCGTTGGCGGGACGACTTCGGAGGACTCGTCAGCCGTGAACAGATAGACCGACTTGGTCTCTTTGTCCCAATCTACCGTCAATCCCATATTTTCACCGATGAACCGCAGCGGCACAAGTGTGGTTCCCTTTTGCAGCATCGGCGCTACGTCCAGCTTGACTTCCTTGTCATCTACCGTTGCCGTCTTCTGATCGACGGTCATAGTCAATCGTTTGCTGTCATTATATATGGCTACCGTCTTCGCCTTCGGGTCCCAATCCACCTTATACCCCAACTGTTCCGACACGACGCGAACCGGAATCATAGTGACCGAATGAACTAACGTAATCTTTTCCGGCAATGAAATGGAATTGCCATCCAGGTACAAGGCTCCCGTCGGAGCGGCTTGTCCCAATTGAGGAAACAGCATGAACAACCACATGAGCATCAGAGCTACACCAAATTTTTTTCCTTTTTTCATCTTCACCTCTACATCCTTTCATATAGTTCCGGCCTATCTGTCTATGTGTTCAGACCGGACGATATATTAGACGGAAAACATGAACAAAAGTTGCGTGTTTTCAACATTTTTCGGGTATATTTTGCCTTTACTTAATAAGGTAATGGAACTGGGAGGCCGTGGCAAGAAAAACTTTAAAAAAGGTTGACGCCATCTAATCAGAGGAATATACTATGAATTGCTTTTTATTATTTTAGTTAGTAAACTATTTAACTTGTATACATTATAATTTGTATACATTATAGCAAGTAAAGGAGGTTGGATAATGGCTGGAGATGAGGAGCTCATTCAGTTCGACCGGCTGTTCTGGCGAGTGTCCCGCAAGATACAGTGCTTGCGCAAAAAGAAGTTCAATGATCGCTTATCCGATTCTCAGACTTATATCCTCGTGAAGCTGGCGACCGAAGGGCCGCAGAAGGTGTCCGGCCTGGCGGAGTCGATCGGCATTACGCCCGGCGGCGTCACCAGCATTTCCGACAAGCTGATCGCGAGCGGGTATGCGCAGCGCAAGCGCGACGAGGAGGATCGCAGGGTTGTCTTTTTGGAGATTACCGACAAAGGCATGGATGTTTTGAGGGAGCTTCATCAGGAGCGGCTGGAGATCATCCGTTATTTGTTCAGTAATTTGCCGGCAGATGACCTGCAGCATCTCAATCGCACCTATGAGAAGCTGCTGGAGAACCTGGACAAATATGAAGAAGAAATGCTGGAAGAGTAATGGAGTAAGACAAGGAGTGGATTTATGGAACATCTATCAGAAAAACGAAAATTAACAATCATGATCGCGATTATGGCGGCGATGTTCTTCTCGGCCATCAATCAGACGATCATCGGTGTCGCCATGCCTCGCATCATCGCCAAGCTGGGCGGGATGGACTATTATACATGGGCCATCACGATCTATCTGCTGACCTCGACGGTCGCTACCGTGCTGGTCGGCAAATTATCCGACATTTTTGGCCGCAAGCCTTTTATTTTGGCAGGTATCGCCCTGTTCATGCTGGGGGCCTTCCTGAGCGGTTTTTCCGCCGATATTTTTCAATTGATTGCCTTCCGCGGCATTCAGGGGATGGGCGCCGGCATCATTATGTCTACCGCATTTACGGCGGTCGGGGATCTGTATGCACCGCGGGAGCGGGCGAAATGGATGGGCGTCATGAGCGGCGTGTTCGGACTGTCCAGCGTGCTGGGGCCGCCGCTTGGAGGATATCTGGTCGACCATCTGGATTGGAGATGGGTATTCTGGATGTTCCTGCCGCTTGGCATTATCGCCTTCTTCATGATTATCGCCCTGTTCCCGAAAGTGGAACGGAAAAAAGGAGAATCGATCGATTATTGGGGCTCTATCTTCCTGACGACGACCATTGTGCCGCTGCTGCTCGCCTTCTCTTGGGCGGGAGACGGCGCGGGCAAATATCCTTGGGGTTCATGGCAAATCATCGGCTTGTTCTCGGCAACCCTCGTTTCCCTCATCGTTTTCATTTTGGTGGAAATGAAGGTCAAATCTCCGGTGCTGCCGCTGTCGCTGTTCCGCAACGGTATCGTCACCGTGTCGAACCTGGCCGGATTCGTGTTGAATGCCGGCATGATGGGCGCCATCATTTATGTTCCGTTCTTTGTGCAAGGGGTTAAGGGCATTTCCCCAACCTTTTCGGGTTATGTCACGATGCCGATGTCCGTTGTCATGATTCTGTGCACGGCATTTATCGGCCAGTTCATCTCGAAGACGGGAAAGTATAAAAAGATGGCCATCGCCGGCCTGCTCATTATGACCTTCGGCATGGTGCTGCTGCACTTCATGACTCCGGAGACGGCGATTTATATTACCGTTATCTATATGTGCATCGTCGGACTCGGGCTGGGCATCAGCATGCCTGTCTTCTCTTTGACGATTCAGAATGCGGTAGAACCGAAGCAGCTCGGCGTCGCGACCGCATCGTCGCAGTTGTTCCGTTCTTTGGGCGGAACGATCGGCATCGCCGTGATGGGAACGGTCATGAGCTCGCACATGGCCGGCAAAATGACCGAGCTTGGCGCGGCATCCGGCGCTTCCGGCGGCCAGATGCAGATCGACCCGAAATATGCGGAATCGATCAAGGAAGTGATGAATCCGCAGACGCTGCTCGATCAGCCGAAGCTGGAAGGCATCATGACCCAGCTACCGCCCGAACTTCAGACGATGGTCGACAATCTCGTTCATATGGTGCGCGAAGCGCTTAGCTACGGCGTGACCAGCACGTTCCTGACAGGCGCTATCGTCACGGCGGTAGCCGTCGTCCTGACCTTCTTCCTGAAGGAAATCCCGCTTCGCTCCGCGAAGGATGTCCAGGTGAAGCAAGATGGCCATGCAGGAGAAGTAAGACAGCAGGTCGTGGTCAATTCCAAATCTTAATGTGTTCAGCAAAAAGAACGAGCCGGGGGTGTCCCAAAAGTAGTCTTTCACTACAGTGAGACAGCCCCCCTTGATTCTCAAAGCTCGACCGCCGAAAAACTGCAAAACTACACTTTTCCTTTATGACGTGTACTCCGTTACAGGGAATCCTGCAAAACGGCATCAATTTCTGACTAAACAATCGATAAAATACAAAAATCGATGAACATCATGTACTTTTGCAGGAATTTCATCAAATCGCGGCTGAAAGAGCAGAAATTGATGCATCCACGCAGCATTTCACTGCTTCATCCATCTTCCACCGGTTTGCGCGCCGCCGTTTTTCCCGCATCCACATTCTCTGTTACCTCGCCATCTCCATTATTTTGCAGTGCCGTGAGACACCCCCGGTTATTTGCAATCCGTACATTCCATTAATGCCCATATCATGTAAAATAGATGTCGATGGAATCCTCTACCTATTCGTATAGCGGTAACCGGTATCCGGGCTAGCTTGCCGTTCAAGCCTGCGTCTCCGCATCGCTCGCCGGAGCTGCCAGTCCCTGCGTCATCGTCTCCGCCATCAATGCTACCGCTTGCTGCAGCGTACAGGACGAGCGCATCAAAAATTCGGGATCGAACAAGGCGGCCGAAGCTCCGATCATCATCTGCACGACGCTCGGCACATGGACAGGCCGTATTTCCCCGGCGGCAATGCCTTCTTCGATGATATTGGTTACGGTAGACCACCCGCATTCTTCCCGCAAATAATTGTTGATTTTATCCCATTCATTCGGAGCAAGCCGCTTCATCTCCGCCAGCAGCCGCTGATCGCTCAGCTTCAGCCCGCTCGGCACGATGGAGAGCACTCGTTTCAGCTTCTCCAGACTGTTCCAGTGCGGATTCTCGTAAATCCCTTTCTCAAGCTGGATCACTTCATCGATCGATTGGTCAACGATCGAGCCGATTAACTCCTCCTTTGAGGAGAAATGCTCATAAATCGTTCGCTTGCTTATCCCCATCTCCCTGGCCAGATCGCTCATCGTAAATTTGAGTCCCTGTATCAACATCAAGTCCAGGGCCGCTTGCATCAGCCGCTCTCTCATGGAACTCCCCCCTCTTGAGCAACAAGGTAAGCACTTCGAATCATGCGTATCATCATGCCGAGTATATGACCTTCCTAAAGTGCCGTCAAGGAGAGAATCCATTGGACAGGGCTTCAATACGTGCTTATTCATCATAGAAAAACAGGGCGAAGCATCAATGATACGACAATGCCTGGGACCCGAGCGCATGCCACGACTTGATGAATTGCTTCTTATTTACTTTGACTGCCTTGCGGGCGGATAGCGGATCATTGAGATATACATAGTCCGGATCATAACCCGCCAACACGACCGCATGAAGATCGAGCGGAGTCGTAATTTGTTCATTTCCATGCTTCCACGACTCCCAGCGATCTGGCAGTTTATAATCTCCTGTAGTCCAGGTCACGATGGGCTTTCCTGTGCTTAGATGCCGCAGCACATGCTCGAACGGTTGACCGGTCAAATTGACTGTGCGGCCCGGCAAATATTTTTTCATCAGATCTTCAAGCGGTTCAGCATAGATCGCGTAGCCTTTCTCTTTCCCCGTTATATCACCGACAAAGCCTTCGTTCGGGTCGCCCCAATGAGTGATATCGCCCGCCTTGCCGGTTTTCAGGCTATCCGGATCCTTTTTCACTTTATCTGCCAGCTCCATTTTTCCGACGTGAACACCGGCATATTTCAATATCATTGCTAAGCTTGTCACTTCGCAACCGTATTTCAATTCAGGATTTTGCGCGACCAGGGGAACGTCCAACAGTATTTTTTCCTTCCGCTGAGGACGAGGCGGCTCTTGCGAGAGCGATTCGTCCCGCTCGCTTCGGTTGCCTTTATTGCGTGGCCCATCATCGGGTGCTTCTATTTCTGAACTCGACGCATTGAGCCGGCCGCGGTCGATATCCCGCTGTTCAGCCGCATCAGGCGCTGGCTGCTGTTGAGCTTGAGGAGCGCAGCCGGGTGCCATAGCCAGCAGAACAACAACAAGGACATAGAGCGTCACACGAATGCTCATTGCTAATTCCCCCACACCTTCAAAAATATTTACAGTCCTATTGTTCCGGCATGTCCCATAAATATTCTGTCCCGCGCATTTCCCTGTAGATGGCATCTCTTCCTCCTGCGGCTGGGTCCGTCTGCGCTTGAATCCGCATAAGCAAAAAAATCCCTGCTCCCGAGGACTAAGCTTCGGAACAGGGAGTCTCTTCTATTTATTGGGCTGCGGAAGCGGCCAGACGCTCGGCATGCTTCGCTTCATAGGCGGCAATCGCATCTTCATGCTGGAGGGTCAACCCGATATCATCGAGTCCCTGAAGCAAAAATTGGCGGCGATGCTCATCCAGATCGAACGAGCAGGACAGGCCGTAATCATCGGTTAACTGCTTATTCTCCAGGTCGATATGGAGCTTGTAGCCTTCATGGCGCGCCGTCCGCTGGAACAGGTCCTCCACCTGCTCCTCCGTCAGCTTGATAGGAAGAATGCCGTTTTTGAAGCAGTTGTTATAGAAAATATCCGCAAAGGAAGGAGCGATCACACAGCGGAATCCGTAGTCGAGAATCGCCCACGGCGCGTGCTCGCGCGAGGAGCCGCAGCCGAAGTTGGCCCGCGAGAGCAGCACGGTCGCTCCGCTGTATTGCGGTTGATTAAGCGAGAAGGACGGAATTTCCTTCCCTTCCTCGTCAAACCGCCATTCGTAAAACAGAAACTGCCCGAATCCGCTGCGCTCGATACGCTTCAAAAATTGCTTCGGAATGATGGCGTCCGTATCCACGTTCACGCGATCCACCGGCGCCACCAATCCCGTCATCGTTGTAAATGGTTGCATCGTCCGTTCCCTCCTAGTTCAATACTTCCGACTTGAATTCCCAATTGCGCACATCGACGAAATGCCCCTTGATGGCAGCGGCCGCAGCCATCGCCGGAGAGACGAGGTGGGTGCGGCCTCCGCGGCCCTGGCGTCCTTCGAAATTCCGGTTCGAAGTCGATGCGCAGCGTTGCCCCGGCTGCAGCACGTCCGGATTCATCGCAAGGCACATGCTGCATCCGGCGTCGCGCCATTCGAAGCCCGCTTCCTTGAACACGGCGTCCAGCCCTTCGCGCTCGGCCTGCAATTTTACGCGGCCCGATCCAGGCACGACGATCGCGGTGACCTTATCGCTCACTTTATGCCCTTTGGCCACTTCCGCGGCCGCCCGCAAATCTTCAATCCGTCCGTTCGTGCATGATCCGATAAACACATAATCGATGTTAATCTCCGTCATCGGCGTTCCCGGCGTAAGCCCCATATATTCAAGCGCCTTCTCCGCGGCTTTGCGCTCATTCTCGGTCTTGAAATCTGCCGGATTCGGCACCGCGGCCGTAATATCCGTTCCCATGCCCGGGCTCGTGCCCCAGGTTACCTGTGGAATAAGGCTGTCCATATCGACTTCCACGACCATGTCATAGGAGGCCCCTTCATCGGTGGCAAGCTGCTTCCAGCGTTCGATTGCCTTGTCGAGGGCTTCGCCCTGAGGAACATACTGGCGTCCGCGCAAATATTCGAAGGTCGTCTCGTCCGGCGCGATCAGTCCGGCGCGCGCCCCCGCTTCGATCGACATGTTGCATACCGTCATCCGCTCTTCCATCGTCAGTTCGCGTATCGCTTCGCCCGTATATTCGATGACATACCCGGTCGCGAAGTCCGTTCCGTATTGGGCGATGAAGCCGAGTATCATGTCCTTGGCCGTTACGCCCGGCTTCCGCTTGCCGACGAAGCGCACTTCCATCGTCTTCGATTTGGCTTGCTGCAGGCATTGGGTGGCCAGCACATGCTCGACCTCGCTGGTGCCGATACCGAAAGCAAGCGCTCCGAACGCCCCGTGGGTGGACGTATGGCTGTCTCCGCATACAATCGTCTTGCCCGGATGGGTCAGGCCGAGTTCAGGACCCATGACGTGCACGACTCCTTGATCGATGCTGTTCAGATCGAACAGCGTTACCCCGAACTCCGCGCAGTTTTTGGACAGTGTGTCGATCTGCTGCTTCGAGATCGGATCGGTAATATTGAAGCGATCCTTCGTCGGCACGTTGTGATCCATCGTAGCGAACGTCAATTCCGGTCTGCGCACTTTGCGGCCGCTCATGCGCAGCCCTTCGAACGCCTGCGGCGATGTGACTTCATGCACCAGATGCAGATCAATGTACAAGATCCCCGGCTTTCCTTCCTCTTGAACGATAACGTGATCATCCCAAATTTTTTCATACATTGTTTTCTTTGCAGCCATTCGTTCTTCACCTCTCCGCATAATGCGCTGTACTATTAGAATGAATATAGCATTTGCTTCTTCATTGATCCAAGATATAATATCTATAAGAATGATAGGTTTAACCTATAACTCATTTGTATATCATGAAGTGATCTATACTCTTTCATTTACTCATTCGTTGGGAGGACATACCTATGGAATTCCGGCAACTACAATATGCGGTGCAGATTGCGCAGGAACGCAATTTCTCGCGGGCAGCCGAGAAGCTGCATATCGCCCAGCCCTCGCTCAGCCAGCAGCTGTCCAAGCTGGAGAAGGAAATCGGCGTGCTGCTGTTCCGCCGGACGACGAATTCGGTCGAGCTGACGCATGCCGGCGAGATCTTCGTCGATCGCGCACAGAAAATATGGGATGCGATGGAGCAATTAAAAAGCGAGATGGCCGATATCAGCCAGACGAAAAAAGGGAAGGTCGTCATCGGGACGATGCCGATTACAGGCTCTCACCTGCTTCCGCACGTCCTTCCTTCGTTCCATTCGATCTACCCGGATATCGAGCTCGTGCTCGTGGAGGATACGTCTACATCCAATCTGGAACGGATGACGGCCCAAGGAAAAAACGATCTATGCCTGCTCTCGCTGCCGCTGACCGATCCGGCCCTCGCCTGGGAGCCGCTCGTCGATGAGGAGATTCTGCTCGCGGTCCCGAACGAGCATCCCCTCCTGCCCAAGAGCGGAGCTCCCGCCGAAGCCGTTCCACTCGCTTCCCTGCAGGACGAGCCGTTCATCCTGCTGAAGCGGGGACAGGGTTTCCGGCAGCTGACGATGGATCTGTGCGAGCAGGCCGGATTCCGGCCGAATGTCGTCTTCGAGAGCAGCAATATCGAGACCGTGCAATCGCTTGTCGCCGCCGGAATGGGCGTGGCGCTCGTCCCCGCTTTCATCGCGCGGGCGCCTCGCATCGAATTCGTCCCCGCCTACCTGCCGCTGGCCGGACGTCCCGCCCGCACCCTCGTCATCGCCTATCGTGAAGGCCGTTATATGTCCCATGCGGCATCGGCCTTTATTCAGACCTTGAAAACGGCGGTCGCCAAGCGGTATGGGAGCGGATCCGAAGCCCCATAAATTGAAGACAGCCCCGAGACCGCTAGTAACGGTTCGGGGCTGTATGTCTGTCTATGGCAGCGCGACCGGCAGCTTGCCTGCGGGCGGTTCGGCGGAGAACAGCGCCTAGACGCCGGCGCGGAGATTGCTCGGCGTCGTCCCGTAAACGGCGATGCCGAGCGGGATATCCGGCAGTTCAGCCATATCGTACGGAGTTCCGACGGACAGCACGGCGGCTGCAATGCCCTGCTCCGCCGCGGCCTGGAACCAGCTTCTTGCCGCCTCCGCGCGGCCGCGATCATGATGCAGGTCCTGCGTAACCCAGACCGCGACCGCCCCAGCCGGCCACTGCCGCGGCGATGGGGCCTCCGCTGCCGTTCGTGCGTCGACCTGGATGCTGCCCCCGGCCGTGGAGGAAGCGGCTGCTTCGATCTCGCGCTGGACGCGCTCCAGCACCGTACGCTGATCACCGATTAGGATGACGCGCCCTCCGTCTCCGCGAAGCAGCGGCAGATTCGTCTTCACAGCTGTCCCCCACACGGTTGCCGCTTCGGACGCGATACGATCGCCCGTCTCTTCCGCCGAGCCTGATTGGAAATACGCCTCGGCTCCCCGGATCGCGTCCTCCAGCGGGATAGGCGGGGAGGCCGTGTCGGGCAGCAGGCCGTATTTCCGCTTCATCCGCAATATCCGGCGGACGCTGTCGTCAATCCGGGCGGCTTCAAGCTCGCCGGCCTCCACCGCCCGGTGTATCGCGCTCACCGCCGCGGCCGGCTCCGGCGGCATCAGAAGCATGTCCGCCCCTGCCTTCACCGCCATGACCGCCGCTTCCTCGCTGCCGAAGTGATCGGCGATGGCCTTCATATTGAGCGCATCCGTCACGATGACCCCCTGGAAGCCAAGCTGTTCACGCAGCACGCCGGTCAGGATATGCGGCGACAAGGTCGCCGGCAGCGCAATCGGCTTCCCGTCCAGCTTGGAGACGGCTGTCGCCGGCTCCAGCTGCGGCACTTGAATATGCGCGCTCATGATCGCATCGACGCCTTCCGCGATCGCGGCCCGGAACGGCACCCATTAGACGGATTCGAAGCGCGACAGACCGTAATCGAGCTTCGGCAGCCCGACATGCGAATCGGCCGCCGTGTCCCCATGGCCGGGGAAATGCTTGGCGACCGCAGGCAGCCCGGCGGCATGCATGCCGCCGATGAACGATGTGACGAAGTCCGCAACCTGCTCCGGATCCGAGCCGAATGAGCGGAGGCCAATGACCGGATTGTCCGGATTGCTGTTGATGTCGGCGACCGGCGCAAAGTCGAGATTGATCTCCAGCTTGGCGAGCATCTCGCCGAGCGTCGCCGCCGTCTCGGCGGCCGCTCCCGCACGTCCCGTCGCGCCGATCGCCATATTGCCGTTCAGCGCCGAGGCGAAGGGCAGCCGCGTGACGATGCCGCCCTCTTGATCGGCGCTGATCCATAGCGGAACGGCGGCCGTCTGCTGCAAGCTGCGATTCAGCGTGACTACCGTGCGGATATCCGGAATATCGCCGCGGAACAGGACGACCCCGCCGGGACGGAGCTGCCGCATCGCTTCCTCCAGTGGAACGCCGGAGGCTTCCCGCTCGACCGCCTCCAAATCCACCATCAGCATTTGACTAATCCGCTCATCGAGCGACAAGCCAGACAGCATCTGTTCAATGAACGCCTTCTCCTTTTCCTGTTCCTCGGCTGCTCCATCGTCCCCAGCCGGCCTTCCACTCGGAGACGAAGGGCCGCTGGCGCCTGTATCGAGCCCTCCCGACGGTCCTGCCAGAGGCTGAAGGGCGATCCACGCTCCGAGCCCGACGGCGGCGGCAAGCAGCGCCGCGGCCAGGATGATGAGCTTCCGCCGGGCTCCGCCTCGCCGCTTCCGGCCGTGCCGCCTCGAACGCGGGGGCGTGCTCATGCCCGCTCCTCGGCGGATACGGGGTGCCCGCTTCCGCGGTACAACGCTTCGCGCCGATCGGCAAATACCGGAATGCGGCTGCGGACCTCCTGGACGGAGGACAGCGGGATATCCGCGTAAATATCCGTGTCTTCTTCTTCCGCCCCCGCGATGGTTTCTCCCCAAGGATCAAGCACGACCGAATGGCCGAAGAAGGCGGACGCCGTCCCGTCCGCTCCTTTGCTTGTGCCCACCCGATTGCAGGCGGCGACGAACATCTGATTCTCGATGGCCCGGGCCGTCAGCAGCGTGCGCCAGTGGTGAAGGCGCGGATGCGGCCACTGGGCCGGCACGAACAGCACCTCTGCGCCGTCGAGGGCGAGCGTGCGCGCAAGCTCCGGGAAGCGCAGATCATAGCAAATGATGGCGCCGCACGGCACGCTGTCCAGTTCAAAGCGTCCCACCAGGTCTCCCGCAGTCAAATACGAATGCTCATCCATCAACCGGAACAGATGCGTCTTGTCGTATTGAGCCGCAATCCGCCCCTGGCGATCCGTTACATACAGGCGGTTATAGAAGCGGCTTCCTTCGCGCACCGACACCGATCCGCCGATAATATTCACTTCATGCCGGGCAGACAGCCCCGACAGCAGTTCCCGCGCCGCTTCCCCTCCGGGATCAGCCAATTGATCGAGCTTCTCCAACGCATAGCCCGTATTCCACATCTCCGGGAGCACAATGACGTCAGGCCGTACACCCGGACGGCCCATCACTTGCTCGATACGGCGCTTTACGCGGTCCGCGTTGCGTTCCGGCTCTCCGATGCTGACATCCATTTGAATGAGGCATATTCTCCATGCTTCCGGCTTCATTCGATCGACACGCTCCTTCGCTCTGTCCTGTTTTCCACACTTTCCTTCATGATACCTTTTCATGGAGTGGAGTCAAGCCGGACAGACTATAGAAGGTCTATAAGTTCGTGTTCAACAACGACTTTTTGAACATCCTCTATTATGGCGACGAAAAGAAAGGAGTTTTCCTTATGATAAGACAAGCAATTCAAGCTGCGGCGGCTGCGCTTCTGATCGGGGTCTTCGCTTGGTCCGGCGTCGCCGGCGCATTTCCTGCGGAATTCGAGACCGGGAACACCGCCCCGTCAACGAAGGTTCCTCCCGTTCAACTGTTCGACATGCAGCAGGAACGCATTATTAAGACGATTCCGAACCAGGAAGAACACCAGGCAGCGGCTAAGGAATGGCTTCAATCCGTTACCGGACTCGCTCCCCAATTGACGATCGACAGCCGCTGCGGCTATATCGTCCGCATTCCGCTCGAATCGCCCGTGGAGATCAAGCTCCCGTCGGCGGAATTGAAGACGAAGGACGTGTTCTTAATCTACTGTCCGGACAAGGACCCGCTGCTCCTCGTCTTCTCCGAGCAGCGGAAGCCGTTCCTGCTGCGCATCTCGGCGAACGTGAAGCCGTTCATGCAGAAGCTGCTTGCTCCGGCGTCCCCGCGGCAAGTGACGCCATCAAGCAATTGACCCTCGGGACGGCTGATTCCTTCTCATCGTAATCAAAAAGAGGTATACACTTCCGGCAAAACATGCTAAATTATGGTTAATCTTCGCGCTTGGCGATATATGTGTCTGGAGTGAATTACGATGAAGCCTATGATACCTACAATCGTGCCTGCCGACCGGATGAACAGTCTGCCGAAGCAGTTCTTCGCCGCTCTGGTAGCGCGGGCCCAGGCGAGAGTCGCGGCCGGTCACGACGTGATCAATCTCGGGCAGGGCAACCCCGATCTGCCGACGGCTTCGCATATCGTCGCGGCCCTGCAGGAAGCGGCTGCGAATCCGTTATACCACCGCTATCCCCCGTTCCAGGGCTACCGCTTCCTCAAGGAGGCGGTCGCTGAGCGGTACTCGGCCGATTACGGCGTAGACCTGGATCCGGATACCGAGGTCGCAGTACTGTTCGGCGGCAAGACCGGGCTCGTGGAAATCAGCCAAATCTTGCTGAACCCGGGCGACGTTTGTCTTGTTCCCGATCCCGGCTATCCCGATTACTGGTCCGGGGTCGCATTGGCCGGCGCCGAGATGGTCATGATGCCGCTGCTTGAGGCGAACCGGTATTTGCCGGATTATGAGCGGATTGACGCCGCATGTCTGGCACGGGCGAAGCTGATGTTCCTCAATTACCCCAACAATCCGACATCCGCCGTCGCGGATCGCCCGTTCTACGAAGACACGATTCGCTTTGCCGAGCGGAACGGCATTATCGTGGCGAGCGATTTCGCCTACGGCGCGATCGGCTTCGACGGCCACCGTCCAATCAGCTTCCTGGAGCTTCCGGGAGCGAAAGAAGTCGGCGTCGAATTCTATACGATGTCCAAAACCTACAATATGGCCGGCTGGCGCGTCGCCTTCGCCGTGGGCAATGCCGAGATCATCCGGCTCATCAATCTGATGCAGGACCATATGTACGTCAGTCTGTTCGGCGCGGTGCAGGCCGCCGCGGCGGCCGCCCTCACCGGACCGCAGGATTGCGTCCGGGAGCTGTGCGCGACCTATGAATCGCGGCGCAATGCGCTATATACGGAGCTGCACCGCATCGGCTGGAACGCGCAGCCGCCAGCCGGCTCCTTTTTCTGCTGGCTCCCGGTGCCTGCCGGATTTACGTCGGCGTCTTTCGCCGATCTGCTGCTGGAGCAGGCGAATGTGGTAACGGCGCCGGGCATTGGATTCGGCGGGCACGGAGAAGGCTATGTCCGGCTCGGCCTGCTTGCGCCGGAGGAAAGGCTGATCGAGGCAGCGGAGCGCATCGGAGCGCTCGGATTGTTCGGCGGCTGAGACGGCTTCCGATCTCCCCTGGTGGACACGACTCCGCCCGGCGGCGACATTTCGTAGCTATCCCCCGCTTTACACGTCTCGGAATCGCATGGTATTCTAATGGTAACCGCGCCGCCGCATGGAACGGCAGGCGCCGGATACATGGAACGCGATGACAGGACCAGTACGCAACCAAGTCATGCCCAGAGAGCGGATGCCCCGGCTGCAAGCACCGCCGTTGACCGTTGCGGAACCTATCCTTGAGCGGTCAGCGTAAGCGACGAGTCGCGAAGCTGAACGGCAGCCCCGTTATCGGCAGGAAGCAGGAAGCGGAGGAATCCCGCGGAAGGCCTTTGATCAACGGCAGCGTCAGGCTGCACTGGCCGGAAGCCGCAGGAGCCACATCCGTCTTCAACAAAGGTGGTACCGCGGAAGATCGACTTTCGTCCTTTATAGGACGGAAGTTTTTTTTATTCCGCAACAAGCATAAAAGCACGCAGTATAACGGCAGGAAGTGATTGAATTGCAACGCATCGTAATGAAAATCGGAAGCAGTTCCCTTACGTCGGACAATGGCGGCCTCGCTCGCGATCGGGTCTCCTTCTACGTCCAAGAGATTACCGCCTTGCGCCAACGCGGCGCCCAGGTGGTGCTGGTCACCTCCGGAGCGGTGGCGGCCGGCTTCCGGCATATCGGCTACCGGGAGCGGCCCAAGCAGCTTCATGAGAAGCAGGCGGCGGCCGCGGTCGGGCAAGCTCTGCTGATGCAGGCGTACCAGGAGCAGCTGCAGATGCATGGAGTGCCTGCGGCCCAAATTTTGCTCACCCGTTCCGACTTCGCGAACCGCCGGCGGGGACATAATGCGTATATGACGCTGCAGGAATTGCTGGCCCGGGACGTTGTCCCGATTATTAATGAAAATGATACCGTCTCGGTCGAGGAACTGAAGTTCGGCGATAACGACACGCTCTCTGCGCTCGTCGCCAATCTGGTTCACGCGGACCGGCTCATCATCGTCACTGATACGGACGGCTTGTATACCGCCGATCCGAGGACGAATCCCGGGGCGACCCGCTTCGACCGCGTCGAGGAGATTAACGAGGATCTGTACGCGTATGCGGGAGGGGCCGGCTCCTCCGTAGGCACGGGCGGCATGCGCTCCAAGCTGGACGCGGCGCGCATCGCCATGCGCGGGGGCGTACCCGCCTTCGTCGGCAAGGTCAATGAACCGGGCGATCTTCTGCACGCGGTGGACGGCGACGGAAAGGGAACCTATTTCGACACCCATTTTCACGCGCTGCCGATGAAGAAGCAGTGGCTCGGCTTCCATTCGACGGCGCATGGGCGCATCGGCGTCGATGCCGGTGCGGAGGATGCGCTGCTGGCCAAAGGCTCCAGCCTGCTGCCCGCCGGCGTCCGATCGATCGAGGGCGAATTCCATTCCGGCGACGTGGTCGAAGTCATCGGGCCCGATGAGCGGCTTATCGGCAGAGGCATCGTCAATTACGATTCCGATCAGCTCCGCACGGCGGCCGGCTGGTCGAGCGACGAAGTGATGAAGCGGATGGAAGTGCACCGGATCGAAGTCATTCACCGCGACGAATGGGTTACGTTGCGTTCCTGATGTTTCGGCAAAACAGATTTTGATAAGGAGGAATTACGATGAGTGAAGTGCGTAACAAAGCCAGTCTGGCGAAGCAAGCGGCCCAGATCATGAACCGGCTGACGACGGAGGAAAAAAATGCAGCGCTGCTGCAAATGGCGGATAAGCTGCGGGAGAATGAACGCTCCATTATCGAAGCCAATGCGAAGGACTTGGAGAACGGCCGGCAGCAAGGCACCTCCCCTTCCCTCCTTGATCGGTTGGCGCTGAACAGCGCGCGGATCGAAGCGATGGCGGAAGGTCTGCGCCAGATTGCCGCGTTGCCCGATCCGGTGGGCGACGTGCTGGAGACGTTCACCCGTCCGAATGGCCTTCGGGTCGAGAAGCTCCGGGTCCCGCTCGGCGTCATCGGCATGATCTATGAAGCTCGGCCGAACGTGACCGTCGACGCGGCCGGCCTCTGTCTGAAGACCGGGAATGCGGTCGTCCTGCGGGGCGGCTCGGCCGCGATGGAATCGAACAAGCGCATCGTCGCCGTGCTGCACGAGGCGCTGGCCGGGACGGCGCTGCCGGCGGATGCGCTGCAATTGATCGAAAATCCGGACCGCTCCTCGGTCGATGAGATGCTGAAGCTGAACGGGCTGCTCGACGTCGTCATCCCGCGCGGGGGCGCTTCGCTGATTCGGAATGTCGTGCAAAATGCCACCGTACCGGTGATCGAGACGGGTGCCGGCATCTGCCATACGTACATCGATGAATCGGCCCGTCCAGAGATGGCGGAAGCGATCGCCGTCAATGCGAAGGCTCAGCGTCCATCGGTCTGCAACGCCATGGAGACGCTGCTCGTGCATCAGGCGTATGCGGAGCGGCATCTGCGTCCGCTGCTGGACCAGATGCGCGCCCGGGATGTCGAGCTCCGCGGCTGCGAGCAGACGCGGGTCCTTGATCCATCGGTGGCGTCAGCCGCCGAAGCGGACTATGCGACCGAATACAACGATTACATCCTCAATGTGCGCATCGTTGATTCGCTCGATGCCGCGCTGGAGCATATTGCCCGTTACGGCACAATGCATTCGGAGTGCATTGTCACCGAAAATGCGCGGCATGCCGAACGCTTCCTGCAGGAGGTTGACGCCGCGGCGGTCTATCACAACGCGTCGACCCGCTTCACCGACGGATTCGAATTCGGCTTCGGCGCCGAGATCGGCATTAGCACCCAGAAGCTGCATGCCCGCGGCCCGATGGGATTGCCCGCTCTCACCTCGAGCAAGTACCGAATCTACGGAACAGGACAAATTCGTTCTTAAAATAGAGAATCTTTGCGAATCGATATGGATAGGAAGAGAGAGGAATGATACTGATGGAAAATCGACATGCACCTATAACCGACTCGTTCCGCTCGCTTCGCATCGGCATTTACGGAGCCGGTTCTATGGCGGAAGCGATTATTCGCGGCCTGACGGATAAGCGGCTGACCGCGCCGGACCGGATCGCGGTCGTGAATCGGAGCAATACTGAGCGGCTGGAGGAACTGCAGCGGCGCTACGGCGTCACTGCCGATAACTCCCCGCAGGGCAAAGCGCGGCTGCTGCAGGCGGCCGATATCGTTCTGCTCGCCGTCAAGCCGAAAGATGCGGCGGGCGCGCTCGCCGAGCTGAAGACCTGCCTGCGGCCGGGCGCGCTCCTGCTCTCCGTCGTCGCCGGGCTCTCGATCGCCACGATGCAGCGCCTCGCAGGCCCGGTTCCCGTCGTGCGCACGATGCCGAATACATCCAGCTCGATCGGGCTCGGCGCCACCGGCGTCTGCTGGTCGGACGAGACGTCCGCGAACCAGCAGGAAGCCGCGCTCCATCTGCTTCAGGCCGTAGGCTATGCAACCGTGGTGGCCGAGCATGAAATGAATATTATTACCGGACTATCCGGAAGCGGACCGGCATATGTATACTATTTGATGGAAGCGATGATCGCGGCGGGCGTCGACGGCGGGCTCTCCGCGGAACAAGCCCGCGAGTTGACCGTGCAGACCATACGGGGGGCGGCCGAGATGGTCCGCCTGACCGGAGAAGATCCGGCCGAGCTTCGGCGCAAGGTGACCTCTCCCGGGGGGACGACCGCAGCCGCGATCGAGACGCTGGAGAAGCACCAATTCCAGCAGGCGCTTCGTTCCGCCATACACCGCGCGGAAGCCCGCGCGCAAGAGATGGGAGAACAGATTGGGAGGGAGACATATTGAAAGCACATTGCACCGCCACGTATCGCATTTATGACGATCGGGCCGACTTCGCCAGCAAGGCGGAAGGCATCGCCGTCGGCATGACGGTCGGCAGTTGGACCGAGCTGCCGGAAGCGCAAAAAGCGGATATGGCCAAGCATCTGGGACAAGTCCTCTCCGTCGTGCCTGTCGAATCCGACATCCCGGGCGAGCGGTATGCGGATATTACGATCGCCTATCCCGACGTCAACTACAGCCGGGATCTGCCGGCGCTGCTCGTGACGATGTTCGGGAAGCTGTCCATGGATGGACGCATCAGGCTGATGGACATCGAATGGTCCGATGCGTTCAAGCAGGCGTTCCCCGGACCGAAGTTCGGCCTCGACGGGGTGCGGAAGCTGGTCGATGTGCATGATCGGCCCCTGCTGATGAGCATTTTCAAATCCGTCATCGGCTATGATCTGCCGGCTCTTGCCGAACAATTCCGGCAGCAAGCTTTGGGCGGAGTCAATATCATTAAAGACGACGAAATCTTGTTCGAAAATCCGCTCACGCCAATCGAACGCAGGGTAAAGGCCTGCATCGAGACGGCCGATGCCGTCAGCCAGCAGACCGGGCGAAAGCTTCTGTATGCGGTCAATCTGACAGGCCCGACGTTCAAGCTTCGCGATCAGGCGCTGCGCGCGATCGAGGCCGGAGCCAACGCCTTCCTGTTCAATGCGCTTGCCTATGGCTTCGATGTGCTGCACGCGCTCAGCTCGGATCCGGATATATCCGTGCCGATCGCGGCGCATCCGGCGATGGCGGGCAGCATGTATCCGTCGCCGTATCACGGCATCGCGGCCCAACTCCTGCTCGGCAAGCTGATGCGGCTCGCCGGAGCGGATCTGGTGCTGTTCCCGTCACCATACGGCTCCGTTACGATGCCGGCCGAGGATACTTTCGCCATCCGCGATGCGCTCACCCGGCAGGATATGGCGCTGCAGCGCAGCTTCCCGGTGCCGTCCGCCGGCATCCATCCAGGTATCGTGCCGCTTATCATTCGCGACTTCTGCATCGATGTCATTGTCAATGCGGGCGGGGGCATCCATGGGCATCCGCTCGGGACCGCTGCCGGAGGGCGCGCATTCGTGCAGGCTATTGACGCCGTCATGCAGGGCAAGACCCTGGAAAGCTGCGCGGCTGATCAAGAAGAACTGCGGGCCGCGATTCAAGCTTGGGGGGTGAAGCAGTGAGCGAAAGCCAACGACGGATCATTTTCTGCGATTTCGACGGTACGATTACCGTGAACGACAATATTATCGCCATTATCCGCCACTTCAACCCGCCGGGCTGGGAACCGATTGTCCAAGACGTGCTGGAGGAACGCATTTCCATCTCGGAAGGCGTCGGGCAAATGTTCGCTCTGCTGCCATCGTCGATGCGGGATGATGTCATCCGATTCGCGCTCGGACAAGCCGTGATTCGGCCGGGATTCGAGGAATTCGTCCGCTACTGCTACGACAGCGATATCGAACTGTACGTCACGAGCGGCGGCATCGACTTCTTCGTCTATCCGCTGCTTGAGCCGTTCGGCATACCTTTCGATCATATTTACTGCAACGGCAGCGACTTCAGCGGAGAGTCCATTCGGATCACATGGCCACATCCTTGCCAGGAGCCGTGCCGGAACAAATGCGGCATGTGCAAGGCGACCATTGTGCGCCGCTTTCCGCAGGAACGATATGAGCGGATCGTTATCGGGGACAGCGTGACGGACTTCGCGGCAGCGAAGCTGGTCGAGTTCGTCTACGCGCGGGCCCAGCTTATCAGTAAATGCGAAGAGCTGCATCTTCCTTATGCGCCGTTCGAGACGTTTTATGATGTTATCGAGCATCTGGGAGGTTCGGCTTCATGATAGACATCCGGTTAACTATGGAGGAAAAGCAGCACGCCCTTGCCGAGCTGCGCAGCATCAAGGAACAATTCGCAGCGCGTCATTGGTTCCCCGGGACGAGCGGCAATCTGTCCGTCCCTACAGGGGATATCCAGGAGGGGCGTTTTCAATTCGCGATTACGGCCAGCGGCAAGGACAAGTCCGTACATACGCCAGAGGACTTCCTGTTCGTGGATGAAGCCGGACAGCCCTGTGAGACGACCCGGCTGCGCCCAAGCGCGGAGACGCTCATCCATTGCGAGATTTACCGGTTAACCGGGGCAGGCGCCATTTTTCACATTCATACGGTATTCAACAATATCGTGTCCGAGATCTATGGGATGAAGTATTTCCGTCCAAGGCGTGGAGCTTATCAAAGCGTTCAACATCTGGGAGGAAAATGCGCGGATCGACATCCCGGTCGTTCCGAACTACGCTCATATTCCGAGCATCGTTCCCTTCATTACGGCCAAGCTCAATCCGGCCATCCCGGGCATCGTGCTGCGCAACCACGGCATATACGCCTGGGGAGCCAACTGCTTCGAGGCGAAGCGCCATCTCGAGGCGTTCGAGTTTCTGTTCGAGCATGTCTATCGAATGAAAGCATTGGGATTATAGGGCTTCACCTGCGATCGCTTTGCAAGACCGTTCTTCAAAGCGGTCGTATTTTTAACCGGATGCCGCTGCGGAGTATCTCCGCAATGCCGGTCACGCGGTGGTGGCCGCTTACGCGGTCCTTTGCTCCATTCTCCCCTTCCGTCAGGTCCATGAATGGAATCTTGCTCTTCTTTCAGTAGTCAGGAATCCGGGAAGAGCTTGTGGACTGCCTTATAGTCAATCTCCCCGTGCGTCAGGAAGTCGGGTGAGCTTGGACTGCCTTATAGACAAATCTCCCCGCCGTTAGGAAGCTGAATGAGCTTGGCCTGTATTATAACCAATCTCCTCGCCGTTACGTAGCTGAATAAGCTTGACCTACCTTATAACCATTCTCCCCGTCGGTAAGGGAAGGTGGGTGAGCGATAGCGTATCCGTGTTACAGGACGTTCTCTTTTGTGAATCGCTAGTTTTGTGGAGTACCGAAGTTGAAAGGCATCCCTGTATACTTGCCGCTTGGAATCGAGCCCCCTTGATCGATTGGGCACTGAGTCGAGGGGAGAGTATGCATAAGCGCCCTAACCCTGCGTAACACTCCATAGCACTTCATAGCACTTCATAGCACTTCATAGCACTTTATAGCACTTTATAGCACTTTATAACACTTTATAACACTTCAAAGCACTACATAAAACTGGGCATATCACAGAAGGGCACGATACACGCACAGGGAGGAGGGAGCATAACCACCACACTCGAATCTCGCGATTCGAACCCAGATTCGCGCCAATCGAGAGGATGTCTTTTATTTTTTGCGGACGGCCGAGCAGCTTGTTCCCGGTACCCGGCCTGTCCGTTCCGATCGTCATTGCTGCCGGAGACAAGGAGCCGTACCGGCCGGAGCTGCAGTCGCTGTGTTTGCACCGCGACATCAAGCACTCTTCGCTCCTGACTGTGCGCGGCGGGCATCATATGCTGCCGGTGACCCATCCCGAAGCAGTCGCGGAAGCGCTCGCGCTATTGGAGAAGCGCATTGATATTCACCAGCGCTAGTCCGACACTGCGGCTCCCCCACACATGAATACCCCCGGCGCAATGAGTCTTCCTGATTCGGGCCGGGGGTTCGAGTGGAGCTATTCTGGCAGCGGTTCATGGTCAATTGTCGGAAGGGATGCGCACCTTCGCGCTCGAACGGAACCGCTGGGTATACGCCTTGGCGTCTTCGATCGTGTGGACGCGGTTGCGGCTCCATTCGAGCAATATCCGATCGATGTAGCGGAAATACACTTTGCCGGCGAATACCGCTTCCTTCAGCGCCAGCAGTATCAGCTCTTCCGGGTAGCGGTCTTCGTCAATCCAGCCGGCGATCGTCTCGCACTCCATCGGGGAGAGGGGCCGTCCGAATTCCTTCTCGAATATATTGAACAGATTTGGCGGCTCCGCGTCCGACAGCGGGGCCGCCGCCCGGAGCCGCTGCCGTTCCGCCCGGATTTCCTCGGCGGCGGCCAAGGCGAGCTTTTCCCACAATCCGGTCAAATTGTACTGCTCGTACTGGACATCCGTCGCTGGATCGATATTGTCGTCTATGCTCAAAAAACCTTCTTTCATCAGCTTCTGCAGCGATTTGATAACCGCATCAGGAGCTGCTCCCATTCGTTCCTGCAGTTCGTCGATTGTCGGGAACTCCTTCATCTCCTGCTGCTTGAAGCCGATGAGGTGAATGAGCAGCATCACATCCGAATCGCTCAACTTCCAATGCTTGTAATAACGCAGCAAATGATACGGCACGCTAATGCTGCCCGATTGCAGGCCTAGCGCCAACCCTTTGGCGAAGGTCCGGAATCCGTCTACACTCACCAAGGTACCTCCTCTTCCCAACATACTCTCCTTATTGTCGCACAAACGAACGCATTTGGTAAGGCTTACATTGATAATGTTTCCAAAAAATTCATGAACTTATCTAAGAGTAATCCCGTATCACCGAAGCGATACGGGATCATGTGCTAGCTATCAGGCCGCGCATGCCGGCGCCGCAAGGCGCTGCGCATGCTTCAGGCCTTTTATGGATACAGACGGTACAACAGGCGCGGGAACGGAATCGTCTCCCGAACGTGCTCAAGTCCGCAAATCCACGCCACCGTCCGCTCCAGTCCTAGACCGAAGCCGGAATGAGGCACGGAACCGTATTTTCTCAAGTCAAGATACCACTGATACGCTTCGTCGGAGAGCTCATGCTCGCGGAAGCGCTCCTGCATCAGCTCCGGATCGTCGATCCGCTGCGAGCCGCCGATAATCTCGCCATAACCTTCCGGCGCGATCATATCGGCGCAGAGCACCACTTCCGGACGGTTCGGATCCGGCTTCATATAGAACGCCTTGATCGATGTCGGGTAATGAGTAATGAATACCGGCGTCTCGTATTTCTCGGCGATCGCCGTCTCATGCGGCGCACCGAAGTCTTCGCCCCACGGAATGTCGTGGCCTTGCTCCTGCAAAAACTGAATCGCTTCGTCATACGTGATGCGCGGGAACGGAGCTTTCACCTTTTCCAGCTTTGAGACATCCCGTCCCAGCGTATCGAGCTCGGCGCGGCAGTTCTTCAGCACGGACTGCACGATATGAGCTACGAATTGCTCCTGCACCCGCAGGTTCTCTTCATGATCGACGAAGGCCATCTCCGGCTCGATCATCCAGAACTCGATCAGGTGGCGCCGGGTCTTCGATTTCTCGGCGCGGAAGGTCGGGCCGAACGAGTAGACCTTGTTCAGCGCCATCGCCGCAGCTTCCATGTAGAGCTGCCCGCTCTGAGTCAGGAATGCGTCTTCTTCGAAATATTTCGTATGGAACAACTCCGTCGTGCCCTCGCAAGAGGAAGGCGTCAAGATCGGAGGATCGACCAGCGTAAAGCCATGCTCGTCGAAAAATTGCTGCACCGCGCGAATAATCTCGGCGCGAATCGTCAGGATGGCGCGCTGTCTTGGCGCCCGCAGCCACAGGTGGCGGTGATCCATCAGGAAGTCGACCCCATGCTCCTTCGGCGTAATCGGATAGTCCTGCGTCAACTGGATGATCTCGACTCCGGTTACCGTCATTTCATAGCCGGATTTGGAGCGCGGCTCTTCCCGAACGATCCCTGTAAAATACAAAGAGCTCTCCTGCGTCAAGCTCTTGGCCGCTTCCCATACCTCTTCCGGCACTTCGCTCTTCACGACGACACCTTGGATGAACCCGGTGCCGTCCCGCAGCTGCAGAAATTGAATCTTGCCGCTGGAACGTTTGTTATGCAGCCAGCCGCCGATGCGGACTTCTTCGCCCACATGGCGGTTGACTTCACGGATGACACATGTGGTCGCCATCATTCGTCTCTCCCTTACGATTGTTTGGATTGTTGAACCAATCGATACGTATCGCGGGCGATCATCAGCTCTTCATTGGTCGGAATGACGAATACGTCCACCTTCGAGTTCGGCGTCGAGATGCGGCGCGGTTCCTTCGAACGCACCTTGTTCAGCTCCCGGTCAATCTCTACGCCGAGGAACGTCAGCTTCTCGCAGACATGCTGGCGGATAACGACCGAGTTCTCGCCTACGCCGGCGGTAAACACGATCGCATCGACGCCGTCCATCGCTGCCGCATAGGCCCCGATATACTTGCGCATGCGGTACGTGTACATCTCGAACGCCAGCGTCGAATTCGGTTCGCCAGCTTCCATTCCGTCCGTAATCTCGCGCATATCGCTGGATACGCCGGAGATCGCGAGCAGCCCGCTATGCTTGTTCAGCATCGAATTGACTTCATTGACCGTCAGGTCTTCCTTCATCATCGTGAACGGAACGACCGCAGGGTCCAGGTCGCCGCTGCGCGTACCCATCATCAGACCTTCAAGCGGCGTCATCCCCATCGACGTGTCGACCGAGATGCCTCCGTCGACCGCCGTCAGGCTGGCCCCGTTCCCGATATGGCACGTAATGATTTTCAGCTCTTCGATCGGGCGCTCCATCAGTTCGGCCGCGCGCTTGCTGACATAATCATGCGATGTGCCGTGGAAGCCGTAGCGGCGGATTTTGTGCTTTTTGTACAGCACTTTTGGAATGGCGTACATGTACGCTTTCTCCGGCATTGTCTGGTGGAAAGCCGTATCGAACACAACGGATTGCGGCACGTTCGGCATATTCGCCTCCACGGCCTTGATCCCCATCATATGAGCCGGATTATGCAGCGGCGCCAGATCGAACAAGCGGCGAATCTCGGCTTTGACCTCGGAATCGACCAATACCGAGTTTTTGAACGATTCGCCCCCGTGCACGACGCGATGGCCGACCGCATCGATCTCGCCGGTCGACTTCAGGACGCCGACTTCCGCATCGGTCAGCTTGTCCAAGACTTTGCGGATGGCCGTCGTATGGTCCAGAATCTCGCTGACCTCCGTGATCTCTTCCGTATGATGCGGCTCATGCACGAGGATGGAAGAATCCATCCCGATGCGCTCTACCCGGCCTGCCGCCAACACCGACTCCTCCGTCATATCGTACAGTTGGTATTTAAGCGAGGAGCTTCCCGCGTTGATTACAAGTATTTTCATAGTCGATCCCCATCCTTATCATACTTGAAAAATCCGACGCCCGTCTTCACACCAAGGTGGCCGGCTCGCACCATCTTTTTCAACAATACGGACGGACGATATTTGATATCGCCGAATTCGCGGAACATGCGTTCCAACGCCGCCAATACCGAATCCAGACCGAAGCGGTCCGCCATTTCCAAAGGCCCATATTGGAAATTGTAGCCGATACGCATCGCGTTGTCGATATCTTCTGCCGAAGCGACCCCTTCCTGCAGCACATGAAGAGCCTCGTTGATGAGAATGCAGCTAACGCGCGTCGTCACGAATCCCGGGGATTCATAGACCATGACGCCTTTCTTCTGCACAACCTCTTCGACGAAGCGCTTCGTTTCGTTAAATGTAGCGTCTGAAGTCTTCAGGCCGCGGATAATCTCCACAAGCTCGACCTTCGCGACGGGATAAATAAAGTGCATGCCGATAACCCGCTCTGGATATTTCGTCGTGCTGGCCAGTTCGGTTAAGGACAACGTCGATGTATTGCTTGCCAAAATAATATTGCTTGGGCAAACGCGATCCAATTCCGCAAATACTTGCTTCTTGGCTTCCAAATCCTCCGAGATCGTCTCGATCACCAATTCGCAAGCTCCCAGTTCCGCCAAATGCGTCACCTTATGTATACGGGACAGGATCAATTTTTTCTCCGCCTGGGTGATTGCCCATTTCTCCAATTGTTTGTCCAGACTCGCTTCAATCATCGAGTAGGCATGATCCAGCTTCTCTGTCGACTTTTCCACCAACAGCACGTCCAAGCCTTTGACAGCAAGCATTTCCGCAATGCCTTGGCCCATTGTACCGCCGCCGATGACGCCGATTTTCTTGAAAAACATGGTTTCTTCCACCTTTCCTCCATCTATGCTCTGTATAGTGTACCCGATAACAGGCATTCGTTATCAGTGCACAGGGATCTTAATCTATCATAACATGAATCCTGAAAATAAAAAGAAAAACCCAGCGTGGTTTCACGCTGGGAATTCCTGCCTGTCACATAATAGACACCGAAATTGTTCACCGCTCAAGTTTTCCTCGCGCAGAAGCTGGTGCAACACGTGCTCGAAGGCAGGCTTTGCGCTCGGCCAGCAGCGCGTGCGTACGCTGGAAGAGCTGCTCCATGATGACTTGCGTCTGCCGGGTCAGCGCTTCCGGCGGCAGCTGCTTCAAGCGGACGATGCCCAACTCCGTCAGGCCGGCATTGATCATCGTGTCGACGATGTCCAGCGCCTGATCGAAGTCGCCCTGGGAGCCGGTGCTGCGGTTGCCGTAAAAGATCTCCTCGGCCGCCGCTCCCCCGAGCGCAATCATAATCTGTTCTTCCAGGAACGGCTTCGTGTACAGATAGCGCTCCTCCAGCGGCTGGTGGCGGACATACCCGAGCGCTTGTCCCCGCGGGCTGAGCGCTACCTGGGATACGCTGCCGGGGCGGATCACTTCCGCCATAATCGCGTGCCCCAGCTCGTGGATGGCGACGCGCCGGCGTTCTTCCTGATTCGTCTCCCGGTCGATTTTCTCGCCCATCATCACTTTATCGATCGCCTGGGACAAATGATTCGTCGTAATGACATCCGACTCGTTCCGCATCGCGTAGATCGCCCCTTCGTTCAGGACGCTCTCCAGCTGCGCGCCGGAGAAGCCGAACGTCTCGTCGGCAATGCGCTCCAAATCGATGTCATCCGCCAGCGGCTTATTGTTGGCGTGCAGCTTCAAAATATGAAGCCGGCCCTTTTTATCCGGGAGGTCGACCTGAATATGACGATCAAATCGTCCCGGGCGCAGGAGAGCGCTATCCAGCATCTCCTTGCGGTTCGTCGCCGCCATGACGAGAATGCGCGGACTCATGTCGGCATACAGCCCGTCCATCTCCGTCAGGAGCTGGTTGAGCGTCTGATCGTATTCCCGCTGCTGTCCGCCTTCCCGCTTGCCGCCGATAACATCGATCTCGTCGATGAAGATGACGGCGTTCTGCTTTTTCTCCTTCGCTGCGCGCTGGCGCGCCTCCTTGAACAGCTCGCGTACGCGGCTCGCGCCGACGCCGACGAACATTTCCACGAACTCGCTGCCCGCGACGCCGATGAAGACGGCATCGGCATAGTGTGCCGCCGCTTTGGCCATCAGCGTTTTCCCTGTCCCGGGAGGCCCGGTGAGCAGGATGCCCTTGAGCGGCCGAATCCCGAACTTCCGAATCGCGTCCGGGCGAACCAAGAAATCGAGCGCTTCAATCAATTCATTCTTCGCCCGTTCCTGCCCGCCAATCTGCTCGAAGCTTAACGGAGCGACGGACGCCTTGCGCGAATCGCTGCGGGCGCCTCCGCTCGTCACTCCGGCGCCGCCGCGCCGCTTGACGGCATACGAGAGCGCGGCCAACACGACGGCAGCCAACACGATCGGAAGGATATTCACGCCGCGAAACGCAAGAAATACAATAATCGCGATCGCGGCTCCGATAGCCGCCTCAGGCCAGCGGATCGACAGTCTGTTTTTCATGCGGCCACACCCCCATTGCGGTTCCGTCCAGCGGCAAGAGCATCGTCTTGCTGCCTTGCTTGTCCTTCAGTTGAATATAGACATACTGATTATCCATCTCCGTCACGACTTCCAGACCGGGCTTGTTCGTCTGAAGCTCCTGCAACTTCTTCGGAATATCGCTGTAATTCCGGTGAACCATCGCCTCGGCTACATCGAACATCGCCTGCGACCACCATTGGTCAATCGATGGCGTACTGTTCTCATTGATATATTCAATCAGCACTTTTTTGCCTTTGGCATGCTGTGCAATCTCGCTATTCAGCTTCTGCACCACTTTACGAATATCGGCGCCCGGATCGGCTTGAATTTGAATTTTCAGCGTATCCGAATGCCAGTCTACCTGATACTTCGTAATCTCGGCATGCTGCCGCATGACGCGATCTACGGGCTGTTGCACATACTTCGTCTGATATACGGCCCACCCGACGAATAAAATACCGCCGGTCAGCAGCATAATAAGCAGGGTCGGCGCAATGCGAATGTTCTTCGTCATGCCACAAAAACCCCTTTCTATTCCTGTATATCGCTGATATTCCAATTTGAGCATGGTGCTGGCGTGCAAATGAATCATCTACCTGGCTGACATACGGTCCTAACGGTGTGCAAGTCATACTTTTCATCTATCACACGCGATATACAAGAGTATATCATATTTGATATACGATTTCGGAATGTAAAGTGTTCCATGACTGCCAGGACAGCAGAAAAAGCACCGCCTCTCCTCAGCGGCGGTATGACGCTGAAGCGAAGCGGTGCGGTGTAAAAGGGCAGTCCAAGCTGCCCCAGGCTATTCTATTGGTTGGGCAGACCGTAGATCTCGCCCACCGGAGAACCGTCATAGAAGGAATAAAACTGATAAAAATACCGGTGCGTTCCTTTCTCGTCCTTACGCTGGACGAAGGCTTGCCATACATATTGATTATCCTTATATCCGGGCAGCAGGCGGACGATGCGGGCATCGGGGTGCGCCTGCTGAATCGAGGCTTTCATCGTGGCCTTATCCACGCTATCCGCTGCCGGAATCGAAGTGACCCGCTCGGGGAAAACCCACACCCAGACGGCCTTCCCTTCCTGATTAGTCCCATTAATGACATAGACGACTTCATCCCATATGCTCTTCTCGATGCCGTTCACTTCGGTCAACGGCACCTCTTGCTGCGCGCGCTGCAAGATGTCTGCTTCCTTCAGCCGCTCATCGGAATAAATGTAGTTGACGTACATGACCAAGGCGACAATGAACAGGATAAGCACGACGAACGCCAGCGCGGCGATGAACCACCGGTTGCGGCGGCGGCGACTGCGGCTTCTGGCCATGCGTTCCTCCCGTCAGCGCTCAAGCAGGCGCTCGAAGCACCGCCCGGCTTCATAGAGAATGCGCTCTTCGTCCAAGGTGAGGCATTGGCCGTCCTTCACCACTTGGCGCCCGTCGACCCATACATGGGCGACGTCTTTGGCGGAAGCGGAATAGATCATATGCGAGACGAAGTCGGTATGCGGCACGAAATGCGGCTGGTTCACATTCACCGCCACGATATCCGCCTTCATGCCGGCTTCCAGCAGTCCCAGCTTATCGGCCCGGATCGTCTGCGCTCCGTACAGCGTGCCCATGCGCATCGCTTCAGCCGCCGGAACTGCCGTCGGATCGCCGGATACGCCCTTATGGATTAACGCCGCCAGGCGCATCTCTTCGAACATATCGAGATTGTTGTTGCTTGCCGGTCCGTCCGTTCCCAGCGATACGGTTACGCCCGCGCGCAGCAGCTCGGGAACCCGGGCGACGCCGGATGCCAGCTTCAGATTGCTGCCCGGATTATGAGAGACAGCCACGTTATGGCGAGCCAATACCTCGATCTCCTCATCGGTCAGATGAACGCCATGCGCCACGAAGGAAGGTCGCGAGAAGAAGCCGAGCTTCTCCAGATGAGCGACGGGACGCAGCCCGTAGTCCGCGACATTCTGAGCGACTTCCGCCGCGGTCTCCGACATATGCGTATGCAGCGGGAGATCGAGATCATGGGCCGCCTCCACGAACTTCTCGATGAAGGCCGGAGGACATGTATACGGCGCGTGTGGAGCCAGCATCGCCTTAATGCGGCCGCCGGCCTTGCCGTGCCAGTCGCGGGCGAATTGAACGGCTTCCCGGAGCTTCGCTTCCTGCACGTCTTCCGGGCATAAGCCGATGGCGCCGCGCATCAGACAGGCGCGCATGCCTGACTCCTCGACGACCTTGGCCACCTCATCCATATGGTCATACATATCGACGAACGTCGTCGTCCCGCCTTTCAGCATTTCCAGAACCGAGAGCGCCGTTCCCCAGCGGACATCCTCCGCGGTGAACTTCGCTTCCATCGGCCACATCTTCTCTTGCAGCCACGTCTGGAGCACCATATCATCGCCATACCCGCGCAGCAGCGACATCGCCGCATGACCGTGCGTGTTGATGAGCCCCGGCATGAAGAACAGCCCTTTGCCGTCGATCCGCACCGCCTCGGGCGTATCATGCTCCTGCGGCAGCTGTTCTCCCACATATACAATCATGTCATCTTCAATGACCATCGTGCCTGTAACGGACGTGCGCTCCGCGCCTGGACGCAGCGACGCAAAGGTCCCGTTCACAATAATAAGTTTCGTCGTCATTCTACCGGAGCTTCCTTTCTATCATCGGATAAATAATAGGCCAGACTGAACATGTCCGTCGTAAAATCGGCCGTATGCACCCGCACATGAGCCGGAACGCGGAGGATAACCGGAGCGAAGTTCAAGATCGCCTCGACACCCGCCTCGACGAACTGTTCCGCGACATGCTGCGCCTCCGAGGCGGGCACGGTAATGATGCCGATGCGGATTTTCTGTTCGCGCACGGTGTCCGCGAGCTCGCTCATCGGCTGTACGCGCAAATTGTTAATCTCGGTGCCTACCTTCGATTCCTGCGCGTCGAATACGGCCACAATCCGCATATTATCCTTCATATAAGCCGTATAGTTGCACAAGGCATGGCCCAGCTTCCCCGCGCCGACGAGACCGACATGAATAATCTGATCCAGCTTCAGTATATGGCGGATTTGTTGAATCAGGTAAGAGACATCATACCCGATTCCTTTGCGTCCAAAATCGCCGAAATATGCCAAGTCTTTGCGAATCTGGGCGGGATTGAGGTCCAGCTTCTGCCCCAAATCCTGTGAAGAAACCGTCAGAACCTCTCGCTGCTTGAGTTCCATCAGATGACGTAAATAAACCGGCAGTCTGCGAACGACAGCTTCTGATATTTTCAACGTTTTCATATCTGTTTCGTTGCCCCCTCATCGCTCTTACACGCCTATTTTTCGTGCTCGCTTAACCACGCTTCGATTCTGGGCACCAGCTGCACATTGGCCATGTGCTCCATCTTCGGCCCAGGAAGCGAATATAAGAAATGTTTGCCGTAGCTCGTCTCAATCACCCGCGTATCGTACACGATGACGATGCCTTTGTCCTGAGCGGTCCGCACAAGGCGTCCGAAGCCCTGCTTGAAGCGGATGACCGCCTGCGGAACCGAATATTTCCGGAACGGGTTCTGCTTCTGGCGCTTCAGCCGATCGCATTTGGCTTCGACGAGCGGATGGTTCGGCGGCTGGAACGGCAGCCGGACAATGGCGAGACAGGTGAGCGCGTCGCCGGGAATGTCGACGCCTTCCCAGAAGCTGCTCGTACCGAGCAGCACGGATGTCGGCTGCTCCCGAAAACGGCGCGTCAGCTTGCTGCGGTTCCCGCTGTCGATGCCTTGGCCCAGCACCTGAATGCCGCTTGCGCTCAGCGCTTCGTTCAGCGGCTCGTACACATCCCGGAGCATGCGGTACGAGGTGAACAGGACGAGCATTCTCCCGCGGGTGACGAGCGCCACATCCCCGATCGATTTCGCGAGCATCTGATTGAAGACCGCGTCGGACGAGCCTTTGACGCTGGGGAAATCCCGGGGGATAACGACTAGCGCCTGCTCCCGGTAATTGAACGGGGATGGCAGAATGACCGTATGCAGCCTGCCGTCATTGGCAGCTTCCGTCAGCCCGATCTGCTCCTGCACGAACTGGAACGACTTGTCTACGGACAGCGTCGCCGAAGTGAGGATGACGCTCTTCTTCGGTTCGAAGAAATAACGGTTCAGCGCGTCGCTCACATCAACCGGCACGGCATACATTTGCAGCGACTTGAACTTGAACTGCGTATTGCCTTCCATCCAGTAGACCGTCTCCGGATCCGAGCCCTGCATGAACAGGCGGAAATCGTCGCGCACTTGCCCTACATCCTTCAGCAGCCCGGTAATATCGACGATGACGCCCTCCAGTTCTTCGTCATCGGCCTCTTTCCACTCATTAACCAGCTTTTCGCCCGAGCGAACGATGTCGCTGAGGCGGGCGTGGATCGATTTCTCCAGCTCCACCGCTTCGGGCCAGCCTTCCGGGCGCTCGCCGGCCGGGAGGCGAAGCACCGTCTGGCCGCCCTCGAATTGACCGGCTTCCCCGGAAGGAAGCAGCTGATACAGCATGTCATGCAGCCGATCCCATTGCTCCTTCACGTCGACGATCTGCTGCAGCAGCTTGTCGATCCCTTCGGCCCAGATAAGCGCTTTCTCATGCCCTGACAACCGGAGGCGCTGTTGAAGCACGACAAGAGCGCCGCTCTTGCTGTCTTTGAACAGCCGGGTCAGCGGGTGAATGAGTGAAAAATATTGCAAATTCGTCCCCAAGTGCTTGCCGGCCGTCTCCTCGAAATGATGCGCCTCGTCAACGACGAGATGCTCATAGCCCGGGAGCAGACGATGATCCGCCATCACGTCGGTAAACAATAACGAATGATTCGTAATGACGATATCGGAGAGATTCGCATTATTTTTGGCCCGGTGATAGAAGCAGCGGCGGAACCAAGGACAGGAACGGTTCAGGCAGGAATCGCTGTCGCTGGATACCGAATCCCAGAACTCGGGCCCTTTGTGCACGAGATGCAGTTCCTCGTCATCTCCATGCTCCGTCCGGCTGAGCCATACGAGCAGCTGCGCCGCTGTGATGCTGTCATCTCTTGCGTGAACGAACTCTCTGTTACTTATTTTATGTTCAAATTTACGCAAACACAAATAGTGACTGCGTCCTTTTAAAATCGATACCTTGAACGAAAAAGGAACAATCTGCTCCAGAAGCGGCACATCGCGCTGTCTCAGCTGCTCCTGCAGGTTGATCGTATGGGTGCTGACCACGACCTTCTTCTCGTGAAGTACGCTGTGATACAGGGCCGGCAGCAAATAACCGAGCGACTTGCCCGTTCCCGTTCCGGCTTCGATCAGCAGATGCTTATTCTCATCGAGACACTCCATCACTTCGTTGAACATCTGCTCCTGCGAGGCCCGAGGCTCGTAGTGATCCAGCATCGCTTCCATCCGCTGCTTCACTTCATCGAGAAATTGACGGAACGACTTGCCGGCCAGCGGATTGTCCGCAGACGCGTCGCGAGGCGGCGGCGTGTCGGTCCAATCGTCCTGCTTGAGCATCATGTGGCGGTAAGGGAAGTAGCCTTCCTCCTCCCAGCTTGCCATATTCCGCTCCCGTTCGCTCAGCTTCTCCGCCAGCAGCCACTTCAAATCGCGTTCTTCATGATCCCCGAAGACCTCGACGATGCCTTGCAGCGTAAGCAAAGGCAGGTCGTCAATGGCTTCCATGCAGCGGCGGAAGATGTCCGCCGTCGCAAGCGCATCGCTGTCCGCCTGATGAGGCCGGTCATGGGCAATGCCGAAATCATGAGCTACGGAACCTAGCTGATAGGAAGGAAGCGAAGGGAACAAAATGCGAAGCAGCTCGATCGTGTCCAATATCCGGCCGGTGAACGGCAAATAACCGGTCTGCTCCAGCGCCTGCCGCAAATATTGATAATCGAAGCCGACATTGTGGCCGACCAGGACCACGTCGCTCAGCAGCGGCACCATCCCGGTCATGGCCTCGTCCAGTTCTGGCGCATCCTGAACATCCTCGTCGGAGATGCCCGTAAGATTCGTAATGAATTCGGGTATGCTTGCCGTCGGACGGACCAGGGTGTGGTATTGTTGCTCTACGTTCAGATCATGCCCCAGAACGACAAGGCCAATCTGTATAATTTCATCGCTGGGCTGATTGCCCGTCGTCTCAAAATCCAACACAGCAAATCTCATTATCTGTTAATTCCTCTCACCGATTTCTGTTCTTAGCATAACAGATGATCGGCCATTTGGAAATGCACAGAGGGAAACATCTGTGCGTATTTTTACGAACAGGTTTCCCTCTCTGGTTACGGCATGTGAATCCACTCACCGCCATATTGTAAATGATCGCCATCCGACAGACACGCTTTCAAGTTCAAAACAGGCTCTGGCAGTGAAGGATCAAGCAGATGCGCTTTGCTGAAGTATTCCTTCGCTTTGGAAAGCTCCCGCTGCTCGGCGCTGATGCACCCCAAGGCATTGTAAGCGATCGCTTTGAGGCATTTGCTCTCGGTCAGAGGAATGATGAGTTGAAAATGATGTCCCGCTTCCTGATTCCGGCCCAGATACAAATAACTCATGGCCAAATAAATGCGGCTGTCGATATGGTCCGGCCTTATCGATGCCGCCGCTTCCAAATGCTTGACGGCTTCATCATACATCATCAGCATGTAGTATCCCTGACCTCGCTGGAACGGATCCGTAAAATCGGGCAATGTCGGCTGCGGCTGCGCCTCGATCACGTCATTGGGACTGTGAGGACGCAGCGAGGCAAGCTTCTCCTCGAACCGAAGCCACTCCTCCACGATGTAATCGCTCATGGTGGACAGCACCTTCAATTGCCGGTCCAGTTCCTGCTTGCGCTCTCCCGCCGCTTGGGGATACTGGCGAATTAATTCATCCAGCACTTCATTCATCGTCGCGAATACTTGTTGCAGCACGATTCCATCCCACCTTTACGAGTGATGCGTATCGTCGATAACGGATCTACGTTCATTGTGTGTTAAGGGGGTGGATTTCATTCCGCGCTCCAACGTTTACCCAACGGAGCCTGGCGCTGTCAGAGGCTTGGCCTGAGCCGGGTCGAAGCGTGCCGGTGCCTGCGCTGTGATGGCGGCCGTTGAAGCGTTTATTTGATCGTCGCGTGAGCTTCCGTTCCGGCCATCAATTCCACCGGCTTGTTCTCCCCATCGACGAATACGATTTTGGGCTGATAAGTACGCGCTTCTTCGTCGGTCATTGCCGCATACGAAATAATAATGACATTGTCTCCGGGCTGGACAAGGCGCGCTGCCGCCCCGTTCAGGCAGATGACGCCGGAATGGCGCAGACCCGGAATGACGTAAGTTTCCAGACGGGCGCCGTTGTAATTGTTGACAATCTGCACTTTCTCATTGGCCCAAATGTCGGCGCATTCCATCAGATGCTCATCGATCGTAATGCTGCCCACATAATTCAAATTAGCCTCCGTCACCGTAGCGCGGTGGATTTTCGATTTCATCATTTCACGGAACATAATCGTCCTCCTTGGCGGCTGAAGAGCCGGTTGTCGATTAAGCGCGTTCGCCCGAAGCGGACCGCCAGTGCGATAAGCACGTCGCTCCCCGCATGGCCGACCGGTTCATCGGAAGGCAGCGCCTGCAGCGCCGGGAACGTCAGGATGTCAATGTAATCAATGTCCGCCAGCGGCGCTTCTCCGATAACCTGACGGATGCGGGACTTCACTTCTTCCGCCGTAAGCCCGGGCTCCTGCCCCAGCCATTCCTCCGCCATGCGGAGCGAGCGGGATAAGCCGAGCGCCTGCTCGCGCTCCTCCCCGCTCAGGTACACATTGCGCGAGCTGAGCGCGAGCCCGTCCGCTTCCCGCACGATCGGGCAAGGCACGATCGTGACGTCGAAGTTCAGGTCGGCCACCATCTGTTGAATGACGGCCACCTGCTGCGCGTCCTTCATTCCGAAGTATGCCCGATCGGGCTTGACAATATGGAACAGCTTCGCGACCACAGTCGTGACGCCGTCGAAATGGCCCGGGCGGGACGCGCCGCACAACCGCTCGGTCACTTCGCGCACATGAATCGTCGTCTTCGTCGTCTTCGTCGGCTGCGGATACATCTCTTCCGGAGACGGCAGAAAGACGATATCGATGCCAAGCGAAGCCGCGAGCTTCAGATCCCGCTCTTCGTCGCGCGGATATTGGGCCAGATCCTCGTTTGGCCCGAATTGAATCGGATTGACGAAGATGCTCAGCACCGTGACCGCGCACTGCTCCTTCGCCTGCCGCATCAGACTGGCATGGCCTTCATGAAGATAGCCCATCGTCGGGACGAATCCGACCTCCGCCCGCCCCGATTGCTGGTCCGCTTCCTGCCGCAGCCTGCGGACCTCGGACCGCAGCTCGGCGATGGTGCGTACGGCGATCATCGGACATCCTCCTCTTCCTTGGCGGCATGTCCGTACAATTGGCCCTGCACTTCTTCATCGGCCGCGAATGAATGGCTTTCTGCCGGGAAGGCCCCCGCTTTCACCTCACGCACATAGGCGCCGATCCCCTCTTGAATCATGGCGCCGATATCGGCATAGGTTTTGACGAACCGCTTCTCGCGGTAATCCGCCGTATAGCGCAGCAGGTCGTGGAACACGAGCACCTGGCCGTCGCAGCCCGCGCCCGCCCCGATGCCGATCGTCGGTATCGAGAGCCGTTCCGTAATATATGCCGCCACCTGCGCCGTCACCAGCTCGAGCACAATCGCGAAGGCGCCGGCCTTCTCCAGCGCCAGGGCATCCTCCAGCAAGCGGTTCGCATCCTCGGCCGTCTTGCCTTGAATGCGGTAGCCGCCGATCTGATTCACCGACTGCGGCGTCAAGCCGATATGGCCCAGAACGGGCACCCCCGCTTGCACGCATGCTTCGACTGTGGCAGCAATCTCCCTGCCGCCCTCCATTTTGACCGCATGGGCATGGCCTTCCTGCATAATGCGGCGGACGCCGGCCAGCGTGTCCGGAATGCTGCCGTGGTAGGTCATGAACGGCATATCTGTCACGATGAAGGTGCGGGACGCCCCCCTCCGTACGGCGCGTGAATGATACACCATGTCGTCGAGCGTGACCGGCAGCGTGGAGTCATAGCCGAGCACGACGTTGCCCAGGGAATCGCCGACGAGAATCAAATCAACGCCGGCCGCTTCCGCCAATTGGGCCGACGGGTAATCATACGCCGTCACCATGGCCAGCTTTTCCCCGCGCCCCTTCATCGCCTTCATTTTCACAATGCTTAACGGTTGTGTTGCCATCTCGTACATCCATCTCCTTTTGTAGAGGCCGTTCAAAAAGTCCGCTTTACCGCGAAAACCTTATTTGGAACACAGACCCTTCGAGGCCGGCCCCTTTTTTGTTGTTCGCCCTCGTTCCTTCGCTTTAGTGTGCGCAAAACAAAAAAACCTTTCAGCATTTCCTGCTAAAAAGGTCACCAAAGAGAAAAAGAGGTCGCATGCGGACGTCCTTCTGTCTCGGTCCCTTCGGCTCAGAGCAGATACGTGCATCACGTTCGTCAAGGAATATGTACTTGTCGGCACGATTTCCTTGCTTACTCGGGTGAGTGCGATTCTCTCCCGAGATACCGCCTCACCGACTACAGTATAGCAGATCCATGAACCTGTTTCACCCGGAAAAATGCACATCTCCGGAAAAAACTTTTTGCACCGCTCCCGTCTTGTCCCTCAGCAGCAGGGCGCCGGATTCATCCAGCCCTACCGCGACGCCCTGCAGCGGCCCCTGCGGGGTCTCGACGGTCATCTGGCGTCCGAGCGTGATGCTCTGGGCCTCCCACAGCGTGCGGATGGGCCCGAATCCTTCCTCCTCATACAGCCGGTACAACTGCTCCATCTCCTGCAGGCATGCCGCCACCAGCGTGGCCCGGTCCACTTCCTGGCCCGTCACGATCTTCAAGGACGTCGCCCGCTCTTGCAGCTCCTCCGGGAAGTCGGCGGCATCCAGGTTGACGCTGATGCCGATGCCGGCAATGACGTAGAGCAGCCGCTCGTCTTCGGCGGCCGACTCGAGCAGGATGCCGGCCACTTTTTTGCCGTCGGCCAAGATGTCGTTCGGCCATTTGATGCCGAGCGGGGCGGATGTCAGCTTTTTCATCGACCGGAACATCGCCACCGCCGAGAGCAGCGTCAGGTGCGGCGTATACGGCAGCGGAATGCGAGGGCGCAGGACGATGCTCATCCAGACGCCCTTGCCTGCCGGCGAATGCCAGACATGCCCCTGGCGGCCCCGGCCGCCCGTCTGCTCCTCCGCCAGCACGACCGCGCCCTCGGGCGCGCCTTCCTTCGCCCAGGCGGCCGCTTCGTTCTGGGTCGACTCCGTCTTCTCCAGGATGCGCAGCCGGTTGCCGAAGGTGCCCGGCGCCAGCTTGCTGAGCAGCGCCGCCTCATCGAGCCGGGTCGGCTGGGTTACCAGACGGTACCCGAGCTTCGGCACGGCGTCGAAGGCGTAGCCTTTGGCGCGAAGGACGTTGATCTGCTTCCATACGGCCGTCCGCGTGATCTGGAGCCGGCGGCTCAATTCCTCGCCGGAAATATATTGATCCGGGTGTTCCCGGAACCAGTCCAGTAATTTTTCATTCATTCGTTGTTCCACTCTTTCTCCACGTATTTCCTGAGCGCGTCGCGCTCGTTCGGCACGTCGCCGAGCGCGACGGCAAGCCAGGCGGCTTCGAGCGCCTCGCGAAGCCACGGCCCGGCCGGCCGGTCCGCCGCTTGCAGCAGATCCCCGCCCGTCAGGGCGATATCCGGCAGGCGGCGGACGGCGATGCGCTGGAGCCAGGCTTCGCCGTCCCGCAGGAACGGCGCAAGCCGCTCCTCCGGCACGCCAGCCAGCGCCGTGCGGCAGGCGTGCCATCCGCGGAGCGCGTCCTCGCCGCAGGCGTAGAGCGCTTCCGCGTAGGCCCGGCGCCAGGCGCGCTCGCCGCCGGGCCCGGCCAGGGCGGCCTCGCCTCCGGCCGCCAGCCGCGCCTCCGCGCGCAGGACGCCGAGCACCGCGTCCTGCTGCGCGCCCGAGAAGCGAAGCGCCTGCACGATGCGCTTCGCTTCCGCCTCGCCGGCCGCCAGGCCGAGCAGCAGCGCGGCGAAGCGCAGCTCGGGTCCGTCCACGGCCCCGAGCGCGCACAAGAGCCGCGGCCAGCCGTCCGGCGCAGGGACCGCCAGCGCGCCGAGCGGCTCCTTCGCATAGCGCAGGAGCCCGCTGCGCGCAAGCATGGCCCACCCGCGGGCCGGATCGGCTCCCGCGGTCAGCTTCCACAGCTCGTCGCGAACCCGTTCCATCGCGACGTAGCGCAGCGTCTCCCGTTGGCGGAGAAGCGCCCGCCACGTCGACTTGGCGATGCGTCCGCCCAGCAGCGACGCGAACCGGACGCCCCGCAGCATCCGCAGGGCGTCCTCGCGGAACCGCGTCTCCGGATCGCCGACGCAGCGGATAAGGCGCCGCTCCAGATCATCCCGGCCGCCGAACGGATCGCGCAGGCGCCCCTCAATATCAAGCGCCATCGCGTTGATGGTAAAGTCGCGGCGCCGGAGATCCTCCTCCAGATCGCCGATGAACTCGACCGCTTCGGGCCGCCGATGATCCTCGTAGACGGACTCCTTGCGGAAGGTCGTCACCTCATATGTATGATGATCCATGACGACCGTCACCGTGCCATGTGCGAGTCCCGTCGGCACGACGCGTCGGAATAACGCCGTCACCTGCTCCGGCAGAGCGGAGGTCGCGATATCGATGTCGCCGACGGGCCGGCCGAGCAGCCTATCCCGCACGGAGCCTCCGACAATATAGGCTTCATGCCCCGCCGCCAGCAAGTGGCGCATCACTTGCCGCGCCTCCGCATACAGCAATTTTTCTTGAGGATGGCATTCCATCTCTGGGTCACCCCTTTACATGCAAGCGCGCGCAATGGCAGCCATTGCGCGCAGTAGATTCCGGCTGTACATTAACAGACGGGCTTCGGAATGCCGACTTCTTGCCCGAGCACCCGGTAATAAATTTTTTCATATTCCCACGTGATCAGATCGTTGCAGAAATCGTGATGTGCCCGATGCAGACACGCTTCGCGCATCGTCTGGGCGAGCCGCGGCTGGCTCAGCAGTTGAATGGCGTAATCGGCCATCGCTTCCGTATCCCCGATCGGAGCGAGAAATCCGGTCTCTCCATGCTTCACCAGTTCCGGAATGCCTCCGGCCTCGGAGCCGATCGTCGGTACGCCGCAAGCCATCGCTTCGAGCGCGACCAGGCCGAAGCTCTCTTTCTCCGAAGGAAGCAGCAAGCAATCGGCCATTGAGATGACTTGGGCGATTTCATCCTGCTTGCCGAGAAAGTGAACCCGGTCCTCCAGCCCCATCTCCCGGATTTTGCACTGCACCTTCGGCATATCCGGTCCTTCGCCGACGAAGACGAGACGGGCGGCCACCTCCTGTTGCACGCGATAAAAAATATCCACGACATCCGCCACCCGTTTCACGGGACGGAAATTCGAAATATGCATCAATATTTTTTCAAACGGATAAGCGAATTCAGCGCGGAGCTGAGTGACATCCCGCGGATAATAGATGCGCTTGTCAACGAAGTTATAGGTCAAGTCGATCGGGCGGGTTATCTCTAACAGCTCCCGCGTTTCTCGAATCAAATCCTGGGAAACGGCAGTAACCGCATCGCTCTCATTGATGGCGAACCTTATCATATCCTTGAGCGATTCATCCTGGGCGAGAACGGTGATATCCGTCCCGTGCAGCGTCGTGACGACCTTCAGATCCGGATGGGACATCTGCTTGGCCAGGTAGGCGCACACCGCGTGCGGCACCGCGTAATGAACATGCAAGACGTCGAGCTGCTGCATATTGGCTACCTGCGCCATTTTATTCGCCAGCGACAAATCATAGGGCGGATAGCGAAAGACATAATAATCGTTGACATCCACTTCATGATAATAGATGTTCTTCAAGAACCCGGATCCGAGGCGGAATGGAATATTGTGAGTAATAAAGTGCACTTGATGTCCGCGCTCCGCCAGAAGCTTCCCCAGCTCAGTCGCAACGACGCCGGAGCCTCCGAGAGACGGATAGCAGGTAATTCCGATTTTCAGTCCTTCCTTCAAGCCGCTTCCCTCCTATCTGTTCCAAAATGCTTCGTTCCACGGCATCCAGCATGCCCTGAACGGACTTATAAAAAGGCGGAAACGGCGTACGGCCCTTTCATGGCAAATCCTTCGGCCATAGCAAAGCCTCTTGCCTGCCCGAGCAAGGCGTCTCTCGCCTCGACCCGTTCCACATACCCTTGATTAAGCGGCGTAAAGACAACATCATCCGTGCCGCTCGGGCGGACGAATTGAGAAGCATAGGCACGCAGCGCCTTGCGCTTCTCTTCATAGACATCCGTCACATCGACCAGAATCTGCGCGGGAGCAATATCATTAATGAAGTAATAAAAAACCTGCTCCACTTGATGCGCGGGCGTATCAGGCATATAACGGCGAAGCTTCGCATTGAAAATCGCTTCCTGCACAATGCGGCTGCATTGAATATGATCCGGATGGCGATCCTCCCAATAAGGCATAAATACGATGCGGGGACGATAGCGTCGGATTGCGCCGACGACCGCATCGATATGCTCGCGCCGGAGCTCCAGCCCCCTGTCAGGCAGCTTCAGATTATCGCGAACCGCCAGGCCAAGAATGTCGCTTGCTTGCTGCGCCTCGCCTCGCCGCCGCTCGACCGTTCCATTCGAGGACATCTCCGCCTCTGTCAGATCGCAGATGCCGACGCGGTAACCGAGCTTCGTATGCTTGGCGATGGTGCCCGCCATCCCGATCTCCACATCGTCCGCATGCGCGCCGAAGGCTAGGATATCCAGCTCTTTCATTACTCTTCCACTCCCGGCTTGTATTTATGAGACAATTCCCGCCATGCAAAATCGCCGCGCTGCATCGCCTTGACCAAAATTTCCGCCGTCGCGACATTCGTCGCCACCGGAATGCCCTGCACGTCGCATAGACGAAGCAGCGCGATAATATCCGGCTCATGCGGCTGGGCCATTAACGGATCGCGCAGGAAAATAAGGAGATCCATCTCATTTTCGGCGACAAGCGCGCCAATCTGCTGATCGCCGCCAAGCGGTCCCGATTGGAAGCGATGGATGTCCAAATCGGTTTGCTCCATAATGCGAAGCCCCGTCGTGCCTGTCGAGTATAACTGGTGGCCGCGGAATACACTCTCATACGCCGTCACGAAGTTGACCATCTCGTCTTTTTTGCGGTCATGTGCGATAAATGCGATTTTGTACATGCTGTAACCTCCGTTGTTATATCCCCTGTAATATAACGGGCTTAGTCGTCTAGCAGATGTTCAAATCCGTAAACCAGCTCTTGAAGCCCCATCACTTTCTTCACCGCGACGTTGACGCCCGGCATATAGCCGGCCCGCTCATAAGAATCATGGCGAATTTTCAAGGTTTGTCCATAACCGCCGAAAATAACCTCCTGCTGCGCAAACACCCCGGGAAGCCGTACGCTATGGATGCGGAATCCATTATAGTAACCTCCGCGCGCGCCTTCCAGCTTCTCTTCTTCGTTCGGATTGCCCTGGCGCTTCTCTTCTCTCGTCTGGGAAATTAGCTCGGCCGTCTTGATCGCTGTTCCCGAAGGCGCGTCCAGCTTCTGATCCCCGTGATATTCAATAATCTCAACATCCGGGAAATATTTGGCCGCCTGCTGCGCGAACCGCATCATCAGGATTGCCCCAATCGAGAAATTCGGCGCGATCAAGCCCCCGATTCCCTGCTCCTTGCACATGGCGCCCAAGCGTTCGATATCTTCCGGAGCGAACCCCGTCGTTCCGATTACCGGGCGAACCCCGTGCTGGATCGCCAGCTCGGTATGCTGCAGCACTGCCTGCGGTGTCGTAAAATCAACCATCACATCCGGCGCGCTTGCTTGCAGCGCCTTCTCGAGATCGGACTCGACGATGACGCCGCAGGCCGGCAGTCCGACCAGCGAACCGGCGTCGACAGGTCCTGTTGAACGGTCGACAGCGGCAACGAGGCGAAGCGCATCATCTCCCAGCACCATTTTTACGACTTCACGGCCCATTCGGCCTCCTGCTCCGACTACGGCTACTTTGATTTGTTCCATCCTCGCCCTTCCTTTCCTTATCGTGCCCGCTAAGCGTTCGGGTGTTCCTCAATCCGCGTCCATCGATCAGCGTCTCTCGTCGTGAATTTGTGCATGACATCGTCATGCGCCTTCGTCAAATCAATGCCAAGCGAATTGGCAAAGCATAATAAAATGAACAGGATATCTCCCAGTTCCAATTCAATGGAATTGTCCGCCTCCGAAGCCTTTTTCGGCTTCTCGCCATACGTATGATTCACTTCCCTGGCCAATTCGCCCACCTCTTCGGACAAGCGCGCCAGCAAGGCGAGTGGGCTGAAATATCCTTCCTTGAATTGCGATATGTAACGGTCCACTTCGCGCTGCATTTCCGCCAAAGGCTTCTCGCGCAGCGACGACAAGAGCACCTTCAAATCCGAATTTGTCGCCATGCCATCCCCTTCTTTGTCAGCTGTTTCATGTTTCATTTCTGCTACTATGTTAACGTATACCCGGCTGGAAAACAAATGCTTTTTATATGTAAGTTATTTCGATATACTAAGAATGCGCCGCGCAAGCGCGATACTTATCTTCATTGAAAAAGGAGCCATGCCACACGTGAATTCGACCTGGCTGAAGCGCATATGGCAGACTTACCTGCCGATAACGATCGGAACGGCCGTGTACGCGTTCGGTCTGATTTACTTCATTCTTCCCAACCAGCTCATGGAAGGCGGCGTCACCGGGATTACGGTGCTGCTGAACTATGCCGCAGGCATTCAACCGTCCATTTCCACGCTTGTGCTGAACATCCCGCTTTTTGCAATCGGTTGGAGAGCATTGGGAACCCGGCAATTAATATACAGCATCTATGGCGTTCTGTCCCTCACCGTGTTTTTGTGGCTGTTCGAACGGGCCGTAGCCAATCAATGGATCCTCCCGTTCCAGACAGAACACGATTTCATTCTTGCTCCCCTGTACGCGGGCGTGACGTTAGGGGCCGGCCTTGGCATTGTATTCCGCTTCGGCGGGACCACCGGAGGCGTAGACATCCTGGCGCGGATCGCCAACCGAAGATTCGGGATCAGCATGGGCCAATTCATTTTGCTGCTCGATATCTTCATCATCGGCTCCGCCTTATTCTACATCCCGAAGGAAAAAATTCTGTACACTCTCGTAACCGTATTCATCTCTTCCCGAATCATCGATTTTATTCAGGAAGGGGCGTATGCGGCCAAAGCCTTCACCGTCATCACCGACCATGCCGAAGCGATCTCGCAGACCATAACTAACGAGATGGAGCGCGGCGTAACGCTCATTCCCGTGATCGGAGCCTACTCCGGCGAACAAAAGCAGATCGTGTACTGCGTCGTCAGCCGCACCGAAATGCGCCGTTTCAAGACGCTCGTCAAACAAATCGACCCGCGCGCCTTCATCGTCGTCAGCGATGTCCATGACGTGCTAGGAGAGGGCTTCCGCGAAGGATAACCGCCATGCAGAATGCCGGCGATAAAGATTCGGGCATTGACGTTGATTCACGTACTGATGAAGATTTGCGCACGAAGAAAATACCGGGAGCGCATGCTTCCGGTTTTTGGGCTGCCTTCTATCCTTCCCCTCCCCCTCTCTTCACTTCCCCTAGCACTCCCCCTTTAATTCAGGTGTACCTCCGCCTCCCTTACATATTTATCCGCTCAATTGAAACAAATCGTGTTTCTACTATTGGACAGCTAGTCTCGTAAATGCCTATTGAAGAGAATATGGAAGGATATTTTTCCATACCCGGTGAGGGATTACCGTTCTGAAAACAGGATCGCCTCGTTACGCAAGTGTCCCCTATGCGATGTAGCATGTTCCAAAGAGCATCTGATCCAAAGCGCATCTGATCTAGAACGTAATCCAATCAATAGTACACGTGATCTGGAATGCACCTGATTAAGAGTGCATGTGATCTGATCTGGAAGGCATCTGATCAAGAGTGCATATGGTCTATAAGCTAGGAGGCATGTGATCCAGAGCAATACATGCTGTCAGAGCTCTTTTCACCATTCTCCCTTTGCGTCAGGCAGCCCTGGCATCAGGCTTCTCCAACCACTCTGACCCTGATCACCACAACATCCTCTCCCCCGCCTCTTTATCCTAGTCTCCCGTTCATTCAGGACAAGCCTATCGTCAGGATGTACACAATAATGACTGCCTGTACAATATAAGCTTATGAATCCCATCATCACGAATAGAAAAATAACGCTGGTTCTAACGGTCTCCCTTCATTTTTTCTCAGCTGCGATTTCTAACATATGAGTTACAATTCTGATGTAAGTTTCATGAAACGAATATATGCTCCACTTTTTCTGACCCAAAGGGAGATTGAAAATAAGAAGAGAGCTAGAGCTAACTAGCTCATCGGCCATTACCGCGGCGCCCAGCTTCCCCCGGATCGAGGGAAACCGCCATGTGTTAAAACCTCCAAAGAAAACAAAACTGAAAAGCGCTAATATTGTACCATTTTTGGAAAATGGGGGGGGGGTTGATAACAGAATGTATGTTCGCTATAATTATTTTAAGAACATTTGTTCGTTCCATACAAACAATAATAGTCTGGAGGGATCGCAAGTGAAGAAGTTGGATGAGATTTCAACATTGGAGGAGTTGTGGAACACATTCGCGACGGAAGCGGATTGCGCCGCTTATTTTGAGAGAGTCAAATGGCCGGAAGGCTTCATTTGTCCGCGCTGTGAGCATCGCCAGGCTTATACCATTAGAACACGCCGGCTTCCTCTCTATGAATGTCGTTCTTGCCATCACCAGACTTCGCTTATCGCCGGAACGATAATGGAAGGGAGCAGAACCTCGCTCAAGAAGTGGTTTGCGGCGATTTGGCTCGTCTCAATAAGGGAACCTGGAATCAACGCCGTTCAACTGCAAGCTGTACTTCAAGTTACCTATAAGACGTCCTGGCTCATTTTACATAAAATTCGAGGCGCAATTCATTATCATGATACCAATAATCTTATGAAAGGAGATGTTCGAGGCATTATCGTGTTCTATGGGCGACCATTCAGTTCGCCCATTGTGTTGCATGACAAGGAGACTGCAATTATCGTTGCGGAGACCTCTTCCCACTCCGCGTTCGGACCGGCAAGACAATTCAAGATGAAGCTTATCGGCAGGGAGCATCTGTCAGGCAAACTGCTGCTTCCCTCGGGATGTCAGCACTTCAAAGATCAGCATGTCGAAAAAAACGATAACTATGAGACAGAGATAAACCGCTACATTTTCCGTATTCGCCGGGACGGCCGGCTTTATACGATGTATCGGCAGGCTCGCCAATGGTTGAACCGAACGTTCCACGGAATCGGCGCCAAGTACCTGCAGCGTTACTTGGATGAATTCAACTTCCGGATCAATACGCCACCCGCTGCCGTCGCCTCTCAATTGCTCCAAGTTTGTCTTACGCCATCGCCGGCTAGGTTAACACACACAAGACAAGCATTTTCTCCATCCCGAGCGGCGTCTTGCGCGGCGTAGCGCGTTTGTACTCGGAACTGCTGATCAGCGTCTTGCACAACTTGAAGGCGGTGTATACTTTGAAATGTCGAGCAGCATCTTGCAGAGCATATGATGGTGTTATTTTGATTACGTAAGACAATATATATTTCTTTTATACAACGGCGTCTAGCAAGAGCGTTAGAGCATGATTATTCCTCTTCTCAGATCAGCGTGTTAGAACAGTATAAGTCGATGTTTATTTGGCTTTTCAGAACATCTGCTGCAACAGTGCAAGACAATGTTTATTTGGCTTTTCAGAACACCGTCTAGGTAAAAAAGTGATGTTTTTGATTTTATATACCGGCAGCTTGCATACCGTAAGACTGTACTTGTTTCGTTTTCCTGAACAGCGTCTTCGCAGCACGTAAGAGGGTGTTTAATTTGTATTCCTGATTCCTGAACAGTGCCTTCCACAGCACGTGAGAGGGTGTTTGTTTTTGTATACCTGATTCCTGAACAGTACCTTCAACAGCACGTGAGACGGTATTGGTAACGAAGTATCCTACACTGTAGAACGTTGTTTACCCGGATCTCTCGGATCTACTGACCTACGTCTTGCCGACAAAGGTTGTTTTTCGGTGTTTACTTTATCATCGCTAACTTGGATTGATTGAGGGGATCATAGATTCTTGTCTCTTTATCTTGAGTGTTTCGCCTTCGGCACCGTCTCCAGCGGAAAGAAAGCAGCAAAAAGCTGCATTATCGTCGTGCAACCAGGAGAGGCCAATGAATGAGGCGGATCGGTTCAGGTCCATCGTACCTGAACTAAGGGGAGAATATACATAAGGACGTAAAAACATTTGCCATCCTTCCATTTGAATCCTCCCCTCCCACTTGCCAGGCCCCTTCGCTCGCGCGTTGCCTCCCGGACGGCTACCGCCGCTTCCGGCCGAAGCTCACATCCATTTTCCAACCGTTGGGATATGCTTTACTTGCGGAAGCGCCCAGGGCGAATCGAGTCATGCTCGTAGCGGTATTTCTGGAATGCGACATAGAACAAGACGGAGCAGATGATGAATGTAAATAACAATGTCCATTGCAGCGGCAGTGTACCGGTATCTTCTTGGCCGAAGGTCGGGGTGTCCTTGGTCTTGCCGAACAGTTGGCGAAGCCATTCATCCCCGTGCCGGTTCAATGCCTGATTGACCTCAGCGAGAGGCGTCTCCTTGGCCACGGCCCGTTCGACAAGCCGTACGAGGGATTCAATGACCTCCATCGTCTCCGGACTGCGCTGAATGGTCGCGGCCGGCCGGATGCGGTCCACATGCAGCAGCCACTGCTTGGCGCTGGATAACCACTCTTCTTCTTGCTTGACCTGCTTCATCTTGTTCATTTCATCGCGAAGCATTTGTTCGTATTGCAGCCACATTGCTTGTTTTTTATGGATTAACGCATCCGACGCCAGCCGCAAGCGGGCCGCCACATGCATCAGTCGTTCCTCATTCCGTTCTATTGCAGGCAACGCGCGCTTCACTTGAACGATCGCGCCACTGAACGCCCGTACCCCTTCGACCCCCGTCACGCCATAAAATGAAGTGTCGGTCATCGCTTCTCCCATCTTTTGCACAAGCTGCCGCGCCTGTTCAAGCTCTTGCTTCTTCACGGCCTGATATATGGCTTCCGCCTGCTGGTCCAGCTTCTGCCATCGCTCCTCCGGCTTGCCAGCCATGCTGTTCGGCTCTGATGCGGCAGCGGCAGGCGCCAGGCCGAGTGTACACATGCTGATGATTCCGATTACGATAACAAGCCAACGTGAACGCCTAATAAGCATGTACATCCCTCCCCCATCATCGTATGGGGAGATGTCCAAATTTATGCCTCCGCTAACTGTTCCGTCTTGCCTGCTTCATCGCTGCCCAGCTTAATGCCACGCTGGCGCCCGTCAAGGCAAACGTGAACGCGCATACCTCCAATAAATAAGGATGGAGGGTACCCGGCAGCCAAGGAAAGACTCCGGCGCTGTAGTCGACGGTGTCATTCAGCCATGTCCAGCAGGCCGCTATCGTCAAGCCGGCACTTCCAAATCGGAATAAGCGTACATACAGCAGCGCTTCTACCGCCATTGCCAGATGGGAACCGATCAGCATCCAATCCTGCCATACCATCGGGTTACCTAGGGCGGCACCGGCAAATATCATGGCGCATGCCCATATTCCGTACTTGATGGAGGTGACTGCCGCCAGCGCCTCAATGAGCTTGACGATGGCGCTCCCCCAGACTGAACGGGGTTGCGGACGTATTAATAGGAAGAAAATGCTGATCGTAAAAAATAAGCTGGCGGTCGGGCTATCCGGGACAAACGGAAGCTGCCATAGCGGATGATGGTTCCACGTATAGATCAATTGAGCTTTATACCAATAATATCCGTAAACCGTGCCGAGCAGATTGCACCAGAATAGCGTCCACAGCACCCAACGTCGGCTTAAAAAAGAACGGCTGAACAAAGAGGTCACCTTCATATGTACTCTACCTTCTTCCGCTCCGATCCCGCGAGTTCGCGTATGCGCCCGCTTAGGGCGGGCACGGATCGAATGATCTTATAATCCATCTACAGAACGAGCCTGACCGTCACAACGGTCAGGCTCGAGTCTCTACTTATTTTACTTCTCTGCTTTCTGTTTCGCAAGCCATTCTGCGATATGATTCAATTCCTCTTCACTTGCGGCATCCTTCATTGGCGGCATGTTGCCCTTGCCATTGTGAAGGATGTCGAGGATCTCATCTTTGGTTAACGTATCGCCGATGCCGCGGAGCGAAGGGCCGGATTGACCCTTCAGGTCAGTGGCGTGGCAGCTCAAGCATCCCGCTTTTTTCATATAATCCATGGCAGGATCATCCTTGTCAACCAAGGCGATCTCCTTGTTCGGCTTCGGCTGTCCCGTAGGCTTGCCGGCCATCGCAGCTTCGCGGGCCTTTTCCAACCGGACCTCATGTTCCGGCCTAATATTCAGCTCTGCCAGTTCGGCTTCATACCCCAGCCAAGCGACGCGCGTCAAATAGAAGCAAGCGATCAAGCTGATAATCATAAGCGAGGAAGCTATCGGGCGCTTGTAGAAGCGGCGTTCCTTCCCTTTGTCCAGGAATGGCGCCAACATCAATCCGCCGAACATAATACCGGGTATGAGCACCGTGCCGATGACGACATAGCTTCCCGACGCATAGGGGTATTTCAAGAACTGATACAAGAACAAAAAGTACCAGTCAGGAATGGGAACGAATCCCGTATTGTTCGGGTCAGCCGGATAGCCTAGCGGAGCAGGCTCCGCAATCGTTAGCACGAGAATTCCCACCAAAGCTACGACACCGACCATCCATTCCTTCAATAGGAAGTACGGAATGAAAGCTTCGGACTTCCCTGGAAATGCGGTATAGTCCGGCGGTATCGTGTTGTGGTTTTTTTTCTTTATCCGCGAATCACCGACATATACGATTTTCTCAGTATTCGACGACTTATCGTGTGCCAATTGGTCTCTCCTCCTCTCTTATAGCGGTCCAGAAATACCTTGACGGCGAATCATCAGGAAGTGAGCGCCTATCAAGGCCAGTAGAGCCGCCGGCAAGAAGAAGACGTGAATCGCGAAGAATCGTGTAAGCGTCTGCGCTCCGACGATCGTACCGCCCTGCAGCAATTCCTTGACGTACGGTCCGATATATGGAACGGTATCGGCGATCTCCATACCGACCTTGGTTGCGAAGTACGCCTTGTTATCCCATGGAAGCAGGTATCCCGTGAACCCGAGACCGATCATAATCAAGAGAATCAATACGCCCACGACCCAGTTCATTTCGCGCGGCGATTTGTAAGAGCCGGTGAAGAACACCCGCAACGTATGTAAGAGCATCATGACGATGACAAGACTCGCGCCCCAGTGGTGCATTCCCCGAACAATCTGTCCGAACGCGACCTTGGTCTGCAAGTATTCAACACTGTAGTAAGCGTTGACAATGTCCGGGACGTAATACATCGTCAAGAACATACCGGACAAAATCTGAATCACGGTGATAAAGAACGTCAACCCACCGAAGCAGTACACGAATGCGGAAAAATGGTGCGCCGGATTCACGTGTTCCGGCACTTCGTGATCCGCGACATCGCGCCATATCGGCGTGATATCCAGACGTTCGTCAATCCAGTTGTAAACCCCTTTAAACATCTGACACTACGCCTCCTTGTTACTGCACGTGTTGGTTCGGAATCTTGTCACCAAGATATACAAAACCGTTTTCAATTTTCACTTTGTACTCGTCCAGCGGTGCGCGAGCTACAGCCAGTTGCTTGCCTTCCTTCGTGTAATGCGCGCCATGGCACATGCAGAAATATTGATCTTTGTACTTCGGGTTGGAATTCCAGTTAACCGTGCATCCCAAGTGCTTGCATACCGGTGACAACGCAAAAATATCTCCGTTCTCGTCCTTGCTGATCCAAGCAACCATTTGAGGCTTGCTCTCATACCAGCCGTCGATTTGCGTCACGTCGAATGTAAATTCCTGAGGTTCATTGGTAATCTTGCTAACTTCCGCGACTTTTATGTAGTTCCCCTCTGTCTTTTTCTGCAGAAGCGGATCCACGGCGAACCGTACCATGGGAATAGCTGGACCGACGAACATGAAAGCGCTCGCTCCACCCAATGTGTAAGAAAGAAATTGTCTACGAGACATTTCTTTGCGAGGTTGGTGAGGTTTCTGCTCGTTATTTTGCGGTTTGCTCATTACTGTCTTACCCCCTTTACACAACCGTTCTCGCAGCTTGCTATGATGAGAATCACAATCTAACTAGGACATCATTATAATATCCCAGTGCCATGAAAGCGTCAAGAATTTACCAGCCGAAATGCAAATGGGAACACGATCACGTCAAAAATTGTTGAGATTTTGTCACATTTATCCTTCAAACTGTGATGCGTACCACATTTTTTGAATTTTGTCCTTCATCAAATCCTTGACAGCGTGCGCATCTTCTGTTCCCAGCTCTGCCGGCGTAAAGACAGCGTCTGCCTGGGATACCTCCCCCTGACGGAGCCGAACCGCTTGCGAGATAATGACAATATAGGCAAACCCTTGCTCCCTCAGCCTTCCGCACACCTTGTCCAACAGAGCGATATCTGCCGGTTGCGGCTCGATCCCACCCGTAAAATGGTACGCCGGATAAGTTACGGTTCGCCCGTGGAACGGAATCTCGACCCCGTCGAGCCAATCCCGCAGCCGCTCGAGCCGTTCCGCCGCTTCGACCGGCGATTCCAGCCCTGTCATTCCGGTCACGGGAAGGATGCAAGTGTCCAGATAAGGCCCCCATTCCTTCCATTGTTCTGCAGTCAACTCGCTGAATTTCATGCTGCTCCCCCTTTTTTCCAGTTACTCCTCTCCCATATTATAACCCGGTGAACAAAAAAATGAAGAATCGCTCAGAGCGCTTCTTCATTAGCGGTTACTGCAACGTTTTCAGTTCTTCCGTCAAGGTTCGGAACGTGGTCTCATCCCCTGATGCCAATGCTTTATCAATTTCTTCATATATTCGTTCCGTCCGGTATTTCCGTATCGCGTCGTCCCAGATCATTTCCGCAGTCAAACTCAACATCGCTTCATACGTCACTTTCATTTTATCCATAGGATGCACCTCCAACCTAACGATTAAGAGATCCTATATTCCTTTCCTTTCACCACATAGCTATCCGTTGTTCTCTTCATGCGCTGCAAATCTTCTTCTGTCAACTCCCGTATGACTCTTGCGGGTGAACCGAGAGAAAGAGTATAGGCCGGTAATTTTTTATTTTCAGTGACGACGGAACCAGCTCCTACTAAAGCATATTCACCAATTTCCGCTCCGTTCAGTACAATGGCCCCCATGCCAATCAATGTACCTGTGCCTATCCGGCAGCCATGCACGATCGCACCATGTCCAATCGAGACGCGATCCGCGATAATTAATGGCTGATCCGTGTTGACATGTCCGATAACACCGTCCTGCAGGTTCGCTTCCCGGCCGATCTGAATCGGCGCCAGATCGCCGCGCAGCACGGCGTTGAACCATACGCTGGACAAGGGACCGACGGTTACGTCACCGATGAGCTTCGCCCCTTCCGCCACATACACGGAGGGATCGATCCTCGGTTGAACGCCTTTGTAAGGAATAATCATATGTTCGCCCACCTCCGAGACACCTATTTATCAATGCCATCCTATGGGATAAAAGGTGGTCTCATCGTATCAATGGGCATGCGGCTTGTCAACGTTCAGTTGAATTCGGTCTTCATGGGCCACATACACGCCCTGGATGATTTGCTGCCCTTTTTTCGTCATCTGCAGCACCTGGACTTCATGGGAGATCTCCCCCAGCCGAAGCAGGCCCAGATGGACCATCATCATGATGATGCGCTGCCGAAATACGGATTCGGAGGTGTCGAAGTAGAACGGCCGGATGTAAGGAAGCAGCGTCCGTTCCAGCGACTCCAGCGTCGTCCATTTGATTGTGCAGAGCTGGATCCAGTGTACGACGGACAGCAGATTCGGAATGGCGTTCTTATACAGCTTCAACCAGAAGCGGTAGAGCGAGGCCGTCGGCTCGGTTCCTCTCCTGCTCCGCCTCTCCTCGCCCGGCGGGGAGAGACGCAGCCGCCCGTCTCCTTCCTCCAGCCAGCCTTGGTAGAAGGCGTAGTCGTAAATCAAAGAGAACCGGTTCGGATAATCATGGAACCGCCTGCCGTAACCGAATCGCCATTCTCCCTTGCCTATCGGCGTTTCCCGAATCGCGAACGTATCGAGAAGCTGCTGCTGGGCCCGCTTGTAGATCACCCCTTCCGAATTCAAGGGCGGACATTCCGTCGCGACGAAATCAAGGAGCTGCAAAATGTCATCGCCGATTCTCCCATCCTCGTCACGATAGGCATGCGGTTCAGCGGTAAGCTGCAATTGGCTGGAGAAGGATTGGTACAGCACATCTTTGAAACGCTGCTTCAGATCGGCCGGAATCTGGAACAGATACTTGGTCTGCGGATTGCAGCCGTTGAACAGCCAGCCGCTGTGCTTGAACTTCGCAATCGTATCCCGCGGTTGAGGCCCGTTCGGGGCAGGATCCGACTTGCCCGGCACGACCGTGTCGAACTTGGTCTGCTGCACTCGGGCCACCAGCTCCTCCAGACTGAAGGAGGACCGCTTATCGAACAGGATGGAATTGAGAAAGCGCCGTTCCTCCAGCGACATCTCATTCACATGGCGCTCGAACACATCCCTGCTGCCAAGAGCCAGCAGAATCGATTGGATCAATTCATGCTTGGAGCGTTCATTGCATACACAGCCGTACCGCTTCGCAATCCGGGCGAGCTGCCCGATATCCGCGTAACTGAGCATATCTGCCAGATTCATGCCGAACCTCCGTTCTTTGTAGCTTCATTCCTTGACCGAGTCCTTGTTACATTAACCATTATTGGAAAAAGTACGGCATTTATTCAGCAAAATAAAAATAAAACAGGCCCCGGTTCATCAATCGGAACCAAGGCCTGCTTCTATCTGCCGCGGTGGATAGTGACCGCATCAGACGGTTGGATATGTTTTGTGCAATTATACAATACAGGGCGCCGCTCCTTGCCGCTCAAGAATCGAGTACGACAAGTTGCCGATATGGCCCTGCGACATTTGTCCGAACAAAGCAATGAACAGTTGAGCCAGCCAGCTCCCATGCGTCACGGCGAGAAGATTCCGGCCTTCGCTCCGGAGGGCGAGGGACTCCAGCGTCTTGACGGCCCGGTCGCGCAGCGCGTCATCCTGCTCTTGTCCAAGATTAAGCTGGCGCCACTCAGCGCCCCAGCGCTTCTCCCGCTCCTCAGGCGTCGTTCCTTCCACCTGCCCGTAAGCGCGCTCCACCAATCCCGGCTCCGGCTCGAGCAGCGGAATATTCAGCGCGTCCGCAAGGATAGCCCCCGTCTCGTCAGCCCGGCGAAGGCCGCTTGAGATGACGGCATCAAATGCGATATCTTCCTTCTTCAAACGCTCGGCCAGCAGCGCCGCTTGCTTCCGGCCTGTATCGTTCAGCGGAATGTCCGTCCGTCCTTGAATCTTCCCCTGCGCGTTCCAATCGGTAATCCCGTGTCTAACCAATCCGATATATTGGGCCATTGCTTCTCCTTCTGTACCGTGTAAATGTGATGAGGAACCTCTATCCAAAGTTAACGACGCACCCGCGTCAGCCAATTCAACAGCAATAATGCAAAGGTAACCCCGAACAGGGACAACGCTATCCAATAATGAGGAATCGTAGGCACCACTTGCAAAATGACCGGATCGCTGATGCTCGCTACCGGGACGCCTATCGTCATTTTCCCCCAGCCCGATGGATCTCCGCCGGCAACGACCGTAGGAATCACACCGCTGATATCTTCGATGTTCGAGTGCTCTCTGCGGACAAGCAGCACAATGAGCGCGCACAAAAATATCCCCATACAAAAAGCAACAATCCCTGCAAGCATATTGCGAGATCGCAGGGACCATGTCTGTGAACGTTGATGAACCGGAACGAGCCAGTCTTGTTCTTCGTAAATCATGTTCATAACCCGTGCCGGCGTAAATCCGGAACCGGATGCCTCGTGAAGGATTATGTCCGAATCACCGTCCATCCATTCCTCGCTTGCAGCCCATACGCTGTACTGCTCTGCGCATGATTCGCATTCGCTTAAATGCTTCTCAATCGCTAGCCGCTGCGGATCGTCTGCAGGCAAATCGGAATAGACCGGCATCCACTCGAGCGCTTCCGCGCATTTCATCATTAATTCATCCCCTCAACTCCCGGCTCGGTAATGTATGCCTCCAACTGAGACTTCACACTCGCACGAGCGCGGAACAGCAGCGATTTCACGGAGCTTACCGTCTGCCCCAAGGCATTGGCAATCTCTTGATAATCCAGTTGGTCATACTCGCGCAGGATGAGGGCCGAACGCTGCTTCTCCGGCAGACGGTTAATGGCGTCGCGCACCAAAGATACCTTCTCGTTCCGCAGCAATGCATATTCCGGTGCCGCCTCGCGCGGCGCTTCCGGAACGATACTGTAATCATCGTCCAACGATACTTGCACGCTGCGCTGCTTCCGCAGCTCGCTTAGTACCGTATTACGGGCAATCGTATATAGCCAAGTCGAAAAAGAGGCCTCTGCCTCACGGAACGTATTCAGGCTCCGATATGCCTTGAAGAACGTCTCGGCACATAAATCCTCGGCAAGCAATTCCAACTGGGAGCTCTTTAACATATGAAATATAAATGATAGCAGTTTTCGTTGATAACGATTCATCAATTCCGCGAATAACTCGACGTTGCCGTCTTTAATCTCGCGGATGATCTGGGAATCGGTCATGGACTCAAGTTCCTCCTTGCTTTCCATATCCTTCCCGATGCGCTACCTGTTAAGGTATACTCTCGAAGTATAGAAAAGTTGCGGATCGGAGTTCAAATTACGTCGTTCTCTCATTCACCTATAAAGCGTATGTAGGATAATTCTTCAAAATGTTAAATAATTTCCTCACATATAGTCGTATTTTAGCATACAAAAGTCGAATAATGATTAAAAATTTTTAAGGTATTTGGTGACCAAGCTTACGATTCCGTAAGGTTACATCCATAGGGTATGCCGCTTATTGCCAAGAAGTGCTCTATCTGGCTTGCATTTGCAACGAAATCGGCTTGTACCCTGACACAAATGATCTCCGTGCAGCCCTTCCGCCTTAAAATTAACGCATCGAAAAAACAGGCAAAAAAAAACGCCACCGAAGTGGCGCCGTGCTTACATATGAGCACTTAGATATTGGATAGGAGTGGAGAGTCTTGTCCTACTACTGTATGTATTTATCATATCAGGTTGGCCTTTTAAGGGCCAACCTGATAAATAAACGCTCTACCCCTCTCCCCGTGTCAACACCCGTCCTGAACGCAACTCTAAATCCGTAAAACTTTTGTATAAACAGATCCTCCAGCATGCAGATCCTCTCATCCGGTATAAAGCCTTTAAGCTAATGTAACTCAGCGATAAATTCTTTATAAATTATCTCGTTGTCCTTTTCGCAAGAATCCACCACTTCCCACGATTTCTTTTCAATTATTTGCTCTGCCCATTCATCATTAAGTGTTAAGGTTAATTCATCCACGAATGCCCATTGAAAATTCACGACTTCCATAATTGCATCAGCCAGTAGTGGTTCAACTAGGTAAGCTTCGTTGTATAAGATAGTTAGCATAGTCTGTAAGCGTTCTCGTTTTTCTACTAAGTTTTGCTCAATTTGCTTCATGTGCAGCCCTCGTCCGTGTTTTATATTTACAAATCATACTAACCTAAATCTACTATATTGTGGAACCTCAAGCAATATTAATATCTATTGTAAAATATGACAATGTATGTATGTTCATATATTCATATTCTATACCTGCAATTAAAAAAGCCTCGGAGCAATCCGGGGCTTTACTTATTGCATGTTCATTTCTTTACAACTCTATCTCATTCCTCTCCTCGATACTTATTCAGTGCTGCTTTAGCAATCTCTACTGGATTCTCGGCACCGGCAACTATTAGATCAAGTGCCTCTTCTAAAAGTTCTAAACTGTCGGATGAGAACAATTCCTCTTCATGCATAATGGTGAAGTCTCTCAAAGTTAACTTTACTTCATCAATTCCAGACTCCAGTAATTCACGAAGTTTGTTCTTGGATTCCGCCCTCATTAACTTTACTTCTTCTTTTCGCTTTATCCATTCCTCTTTAACAGCCTCTATGTTTGACAATACAGCACCTCCTTTCCCATGAACCAAATCCAAAGACTATTCCCGGCGCTCTTCGCCTTTTTCTTCAACAATGCGTCTGATCAATTCATCATTAATCAACCGCTATTTTGGTTATTCGTTACTCTAACATTCAACTTGAACTCGATAAACGGGACGTAGCGCCCCAAAAGGCTCTCAATCGCTTTCTGTAACGCTTCTGATTCGACAAGCAATACGTCTTCATCGACTTGCTTTCGCGCCATGTAATCAGGGTTTTCGCTTACCCACCACCGATCCTCGCCGTACTTAATCATTGCATTCAACATCCTCTCCTGAGTTTCCTTTTCTCCTGTCATTAAACTCACATACTCCTGGTTAGAATACATACACTCTATCCCTCCTTTTCTTCGGTTCCAGAGACATGCTCAATAACATCATTCGGCTGTACTCCAAAATATGAACACGTCTTGTCCAGCACTTCCATCGAAACATACTCACCTTTCCCCATCTTTGCCAATGTTGCCGTAGAAAGGCCGAGCGCTTGCCTATATTCCGTTTTAGACATGTCACGCTGCAGCAGTAAATGCCACAACGGCTTATAACTAAACCCCATAGCCGGGCCTCCTTGTCCTGTTATATTTTCATTATAAAAATTTATGTTTAGGAAATCAAATATTTTGTTTGACTTATTGTTTATGAAAGTGTATATTATATTTAGGAAGTTAAACATGACTTCCTAGATTGGAGGTGAAGGGTGTGAAAGAAATGGTGCAACTTCTTACGGCTATCATACAATGCTATACCGCTTACTTGATTTTTCGCACGAGCCGTAAAAAGTAAAAAGGTACTTATCGATGCGGTGCACGCAAAGTAAGTACCAGGGAGGTCGTCCGGCACGACGGCCTCCTCACCAAAATCTTATCACGCCTTCACCCCTAATAACAAGGTATGAGGGAGGATGGACAAGCATGGAATACATTACTTGGACATTCAGTACTGCAGCCCTGGCACTAAGCATCATCGCATTGGTGGTTACGTTACGGAATAGAAAATAAGTCGGCGGGCGTACGCAGGGAGGGAAAAAGGATGAAATACAATGTGACGATGGATGGAATTCTTATTCGGAATGAAATTGATGCAGAGCGCTTGGAACGGTTTTTGAAAAAATTAGTATTCGAGGGAGGATGTCAGAAATCGGAGAATTTCTATCTGTCGCAGTTCGGTTGCATCGTGAAAGTGATTCCAGTAAACCCCGCCTGATGATGGTCCGAGGGATACGGACCGAAACCTAGCCGCAGCGAGCGGCGATGGTCGCGGATATCCGCTACACGGACGCGTTGCAACGTGGCCGTTTTACATATATTGCTCTTTAAAATATATCAAAGGGTGATAGCAATGACTCCTTACGAAAAGGTATTCCGTGCATTTGTTTCTGAACTCGATGGTACTGAATTAATGCAGCAAGCTCATACATTTTACGTCGGACAAGTCAGTAACATATTAGGATGGACTGATCTTACAGATTCGAGATTGCTCGCGGAGATTCGGACGCTAGATAATGCATTCCGAACAATCGTTAGAAGATAAGCATGAAATCAAGGAGTTGTATTGAGAATGACGAATTGCAACTGTTTAGGGAAGGAAGAGGAATGGCACTTTGATGATGACTTAGGCTGCTGGTATGTATGTAGAGAATGCGAAGAATGCGGGTATTATTGGGAGGGACCTTATTATCATCTGGACGATCCTGAACTACGTCCCGAATAAAACGCTAAGGGCCGCGGTATATCACCGTGGCCCTTCTTTCGGAGGCAAGGAATCTCCAATAGTGTCTCCAATCAAGTGGTAGTTATACCGACCTTTCGTTCCTTTGCATCCCATTTAACTTTGACCCCGGCAGCATCAGCAACCGCCCGGATAGGAGCGTATGCGCTGCCGCCGATAAGTTCACCTGGCACAGGCGCGCCATTGATTGATGCCGTTTTGCTCTGCTGGTTCCAGCCAATCTTGGCGCCAAGCGCTTCGCCTACGGCCCGAATCGGAGCGAGAACCGTTCCATCGACTAGTGGCCCTTCGGCAATCTTTTTACCGTTGATTTCAATTCCGGCCATTACAACCTTCTTCCCCTGCTCATCGTATTTCATTAGTCCGTATTGTTCGATTAGGCCAATCAATAGCTGCGGATACTTCGGATCGGTCGCATATCCACCACGCCAGATTTCCCGGCAAGCTGTTTTGTAATCAGCGTTCAATACGCCGTGATAACGCTTCGGCTTGTCCTTTGTCCCGTTAAGGACGAGTTTCGAATGATCTTCGATGCTCTCAGCCCAGTTATGATACGCCCGAAAAGCAGCTTCTATTTGATAAGGTGTTCGGTCCGTTCTGTACTCCGTAGTAGGCATATTTACGCTGCCTGCCGGGCCCTTTCCCTTGATGCCGAATAGATTGTTCGCTTTTTTCGTCAGGCCGCTCTCTCCCCAGCCGCTTTCCAATGCAGCCTGGGCGATTGTGAGTGATGCGGGCACCCCTGTCCGCTTCATATCTTCCACGGCTGCCGGTGCAATCTTCGCAATGAAATCCGTTTGCTTCATGCTCCCCTTATCCTTTCCTTGTCCCTGATATTTTGAGAGGTACGCCCCGGGGTCTGTATGCATGCCGTAACCAAATGAAGGCGCTGCCTTGGTCCGTACCTCATAATGCAAATGCGAGCCGGTGCTGCGGCCTGTTGTCCCCTGCTTTCCGACTTCCTGTCCTGCTACTACTCTTTGACCGACCTTCACGGTGCAGGAATCCAGATGCGCGTAACAGTGCAGTGCGCCGCGCCCGTCCCTAATGGCGACTACAATACCAAAATTACCGAAGCCTGTTCCCGCTCGTCCTTCTCGGGCATGGACCACTTCCCCGCCCATAAACGCAAAAATAGGCGCTTTATGCGCCTTCACCAAGTCGATGCCGGTATGTTCTTTTTGTTTGCCATCAATAGGATCTTTTCGCGGCCCGAAAGGGCTTGTCACACGGTATCCATGCTTTCCCCAGTCATACATTTTTCTCGCCGCCCTTTCCTTTCAAAACAGCAATAACATCTTTCAATTGACTAGGCATGTTCATTCCGACGCGGCCAAGATTCTCTGTAATTGAAAGCAATTCATTTGCAATGAAAAAGTAAATTGCTCCAGACATAATTGCGTTCGTGCCTAAAATCAAATCAACATGATGGGCGAGCCCTACGATCAAGAACATTAGTCCTTTTTTAGCGAGCCCCCAAAAACCTACTTCGCTGCTCAAACCCTTGCTTGAATCTGTTGGGTTGTCGCGACCTTCTTTATATGCCGCCGCAAATCCTGTGATGTAGTCAACAGTAACAACAACGGCCAAAGCAGTCAGAAGCGAGCTCCACCCTCCATAAAAGAATGATGTAAACCCGCCAACGGCGGCGGCTCCCCACTTAATTAGCAAATCCCATCTTTCCATGAGTTTATCCCCCTATTGACATATGAAATAGCCCCCGGGTATCCCGAGGGCATAAATAAAGCGCCTGCTCTATGGCGTGGCGCTTATTCCTGTGTCGGAAATTTTATCCCAGTAATCTTCTCGTACTCTTCCGGCGTGATTTCCCCGAATCGGTTGGCCTCCGTCTTAACGGCTGCGCATAGCCCCTCTGCGTCGATCCATTCACAATCAAAAGCAAGTTTCCAGAAATTCATTCCGTTTGCCCTCCTTTAAATTCAATAATTTCAAGTTTAGCATTCGTCAATTCCGCACCCAGGCTGTCGATAGTCTGCTTTTTCTGCATGCTGTCCAGCCGCGATTGGGTCAACATTCTGCCAAGGTCATCAATGACGCTCTGCTGCTGGATATTCCTGATTTTCATTTGCGTCAATTCTTGGCCCAGCGCGTCGGTCTGTGACGGCTGCGGATCCGGATTCAGCGCTTCGATTTCCTCGTCCGTGAGTCCGTTCCGCCAGAAGCTTGGGCCGTCCACGGGTTGCGGCGGCTCCGGCAGCGGATCGTCGCTCTCCGGGTCATGCTCGGCCAGCACGGCCATGTATTCGGCGTATGCAGCCTCATAAGCCTCCTGCGCTGCTCTGTAGCCCTCGACATCGAATATAGGCTGATACAGCCCGTCAGGCATCGGCACAGCTACGGTGTAGCCTACGAGTACCGTTTCCGGTTCGTCAGGCTGCTCGTCGTCACGCTGCTCCGGTTCAGACTGCGGAAGGCTGCCGGGTTCGTCCGGTTCAACCGGTTCCCGCCGATCAAAAACGCCCGTCACGGAGTCCGCAACGAGCGTCGGTTCGATGTAGCGACCGGATAGGTCGGTTATGATTGCTTCTTTCATGTCGTGCCTCCTTATTTATTTGCAAGGAACGATATACCTTGCAATGAGAGATAATCATTTTTTGCATTAGGCGAGCCAATCTTTACAATCCCCGTTGGATCCACGTCAATGCGGACAAGAGCCTCGCCTACACCTGTTACCCATCCAAGCACAGGGAAAATAAGCGATTTGTCAGGTCTAAACCCTGTTGGAAGTATAAACAAAGATGTACCCAACGCTGCCGTTCCCCTACCTATCAAGCCCTCAATCGAAACAACATTCGAATCATCCTTATAGTAGAACGAATGTTCAAAAGGCGATCCATAATCTACCCACCCATTCAATAATGTAGGTTTAATCCGCAGAGGAGGTGGCGCATCCTTCTCCGCCTTCTGCGTCTCCACCACCGACAGCCGCCGCCCGATGTCACCTACATCCTTCACCAAGTCCGACACAGTCCCACGCAGGTTGGCCGCCACGGTGCCGCTGATTGGAGGCGCAAGAGTTGGATGAAGCATCGTATAGGTGACGTGGTAGATTGCGGTTGGGTCGTAATAACTAGGTTCAGTTTGTAAAACATTGTCGCCCTTCGCGATCCACGCCCTGTCAATTGCGTTATTTTTATAAACTATTGCACTAGCTACATGTGTCCTGTGTCGGAGCATCGTTGCAGGCAGATATGCATTGTTAATATTTCCTTCATCGCTAACACCGGGCGCTGGATTCGCCCGTTCCCGGATCACAATACCGCTGCCGACCTCGACCATGTTAGAGCCTGCGGAGAGTGTCGCGCCCAACTCGTAATTCCTGACGGGCTCGACGGTTGGCTTCGCCTTCAGGTATTGGAGGCGGTAAGGCGTCCATTCCGGATATGACGTTGTTGGCGTGTCAGCTACACTTGGATCGCTTGGCTTATTTATCTTAAACCATTGCTTTTTACCACTTGTATATGGAGTTTCGCGGCTCCCTTCTTGGTACATCCTCCAACCGTTAAAATACGCCTTAATCTCGTCGGGTTCCGGATTGTAATTTCCTCCCCATCCACTTTCATTATTGTGCACTGAAATATAAGCATTAGATGTGAAAATGCGAGTAACATCACTAAAACCCCAATTTTCTACATTTATAGGTTTATCATTTACGCTTAATAGACTGCCATTGTATTTTGTAACGAAAAGTCTGCCGTAGTCATCTTCATCTGCTGGGGAACTGTTATTTGGAACACAATCATTTGCAGAAAGGACTTTAAAGTCGTTTTGTGTAGAATGTCTTTTCCATACATGGGACCCATCCAACGTAACCTTCCCCCACGGCTCCAGCACATACGGTAGCCCATCGTCTCCCATAAAGAGCGTATCGGGATTGCTGCCGTCTACCGGATGAGCGGCGAGCTCCGTTTCGAAGGCGATCATGCTACGTTGCTGCGGTACGAAGGGCTTCGCTTCGGTTCCGACGGTGAGCATCGGGTTTTTACAGGATACGTCAATATCGGCGGAAAAGCTTTTGAGTACTAGCGCAATCTGCGTTCGACTACCAACGTTGAAGGAGCGGTAAGTATCCGTACCGTATGGGACAACGAACGTGTTGTAGTCTAGTTCCGTGATGCACCATGACACCCCGGAATTTTCGAGCGAGAATACATATGTCTGATTCGGCAGTACCGATAGATGATACGCCAGGAAGTCCCCGTCTCCACCAGCGCCAAAACGCAATTCATAAGGGGCTACCACTGTCGCTTTCGATGCGACAGTGATCCGATCGGCTTCATAAAACGGCGGCAGCAGATTGCCTCCCGTTACGATGGCGTATGGGTTCTTTACGTTGGTCATGCTGTCTACGTATGGATAGCGTTTGGCAACCTGTTCCGGTGTCATGCCTTCAATTGCATTGTACTCGGCCTCGGTGATCTCATACAGCCCGATTCCATCCGCAGATATCTTTTGGCCTGCTTCTGATGCTACGCCTCGGACGTAGACTTCCACCCTGTCTTTGCCAGCGAGATCCACGGGGAAACAGCGACATATGCATATGTGAACTGATTGGACTTGACTGTCCCATTCGACTTGAACCATGATGTTACATTGGCCTCGCTCTTCACTTCTGCAAAGGAGAGGTGTACATACTGAGCGGATATGTTTCGAATATACCCGACGGCAATATAGTATTTATCCAGGTCTTTTACAGCACCATTGGAACGAATACCAAATCCCGCCTGTTCCTCCTTCGTACTCGCCACTTCGATGGAAAAGGATCCGTATACCCGCTCGGTGCTTAGAGCCTTAACACCGGGTCCGGGTGCAGACCAATCGGCTGTATTTTCACAGTCTCCAACTCGTCCTAGTAGGTTGATGAGTGTCCGGCCCTTTATCTCCCCCATCTGGAACGGCGTATCATTCTCGACCTCCACCACCTGGAGGCCGGGTTTAATCCCCAAGGGCTTGCCTAAAACGTGATCGACAGATTGCTTTAGGTTGCGTATTTCGTCCGTATTGCTATCAACATCCGCCCTTAATACGTTGATGTTTTCATCGGTGTACTGCTTCGCCACTGTAAGGGCAGCATCCGCTTTCTCTTGGGCCCCTGTTGGCGTTTCAGCCCCGATGCTTTCGGGGGTAACCGCCTGAGCCTTCTGGTCCGTGTATTCCTTGGCATCTTTAAGTGCCTTCGATACATCATCCTTCTCCGCAGCCTTTTCCTGCAGCTCCTGCAGCGCCTCATAGGATCGATTCATGTGCCAATTGAGCCAATCAGCTGGCGGCCGATCCTCAACTTCCCAGCCCTTCACCCGTTTTGACTCAGGAGGTTGTATTCCTGCTGCCTTCCATTCGGGTAATTCTTTATTGAATGCATTCCTATCTTCTCCCTCCTAAATCGGTAATTCGTAGTCATTGCCCGGCATATAGACCGTTCCAAGGGTGCCGCCTGTTGTCATAGCGATATCCGCGAGCCCAAATTTTGCTCTTTTCAACTTCCGCTCGCTTCGACGACCAGGAGAAAGGTTCCAGACAAATCAATTGTGCAACCCGGACGCCTGCAGCCACTGTTTTTTGGATGATCTGCGCGAACTGGTACGGTGACATTCCCACTTCGTTCAGGCGAGCTATCGGCCACACGTAGCAAAGAAAGTGCGGCCGGCTCCGGTTCGTTCGGGTCCGCATGCTTTTCCCTCGATTCGAATGTTCCGAAAATCGCAAATCTAGGGCCCAAAGCTAAAACTTCAATGATCGTGTTAATGTCCGTCTTCGATAAGTTTCGCGCTACCTTCGACTGTCAACAAAATTCTGTAAATTTCGTCGGTAGCAGCTCCACGCGGCTGCACTACGTTTTCCCCGATCCTGTCCAGGGTTGTTCCCCGGGCCCGGTCAATGTCTCGCCATTCCTGAATTTTGTCCAGCGTATCTTCCAGGCTTGTAAGCTGAGAGTGTAGGATTGACACCAGTTTTCCAAGATTGCTCTCAGGGTTTTTGTTATACGCATCGGTGAACCGACCAAGCATGTCCTTCACGCTAAACACGGCTGGTCACCTCGATATTCTGGTCCCGAATCCTCGCCACCTGATGAGGGGCGATTTCAATGTTTTTCGAATCACCGTTCAGCAGCAATTCTACATCATCCACGCCTGGAACCCTGTACACCGCGCTAATTAATTTGTTGTATATTACGGCCGCCCCCATGGACAAGCCGTTGTAATACTTACCGTCGTGCTCCCCGCCGATGTACTGCACGATTTCGGATATCACCTTTTCGTCACCGTCAGCCGGGTATTGAACAGTTCGCTTTATCTTCGCATGAACAGAAATCAAAACTTCCTCAGCACGGCTGAACTTGACCTTGTGCTTGTAACCTGCGACATCGGTAACCTCGCGAACAATATCGCCGTGTGCTTCGATACGCCAGCCTTTGTTTGCGAAATGGCGGCTGCGATCTCTTGCTCATCGCTCCCAACACATAGCACTGGAACGATTTCCCGGGCCTGCCTGCCGCATCTTGTAGTAAGTAGGTGTTTTCTATCACGGCCGCCGCTCGAACACCAGACAACCGTAATAGCGTCCTCGCAAGGCATCGAAGAGGCCGCGCCGCCGCCCGCTACGATTGCTGGAACACGGGCGCGAAATTCTTCTATCCGTCTCTCGCTCCCGTCCGCCTGTTGTTGGCCTCGGATCTGTACAGAGAGGATATTCGCATCGGGATGAGCAAAGCCACATTGTGCCAGTTGCAATCGTTCCATCCTGTTCCCACTTCTTGGGCCGCGATCCCACAGACCACCCTTGCCGTCATTATCGAGAGTCAGATCCTCATTTGTCACGAAATATTTTCCTGTGGCGGTGCCGACGATTGTGCCTTCCGGTATCGTATATTCTGGCGTTCCTATGAATGTTAACTCTCCGTATGCAAATTCCTCTTGGAATCGTTTAATCCCCACTTGCGGAGCGAGGCGGTCCAAAACTCACGCGCCGGTTGCTGTGTCTCGGTACGCCGCGTAGTATACGTGCTCCACTCCCTGCCAAACATAGGCCAGAAAAAAATGCGAATATCCGTAGGATGATCCCGAGTGGAGATAGTGCGATGTATTCGTGGTTTCACCGTATTTTGCCCGCGCCTGTTCTTCCATCTGCTCCAGTAAATCGCTGTACCGCATCCGCTTGAATTCCAGATTGCATCAAGCATCCAAACTCAACCTCGCTTTCTACCTTCTCCCCCATTTACTGCGGTCGCAGTGAAAACGATGTGGAGCATTCGATTCTCCTTGTCGAAACGAATGTCGATGCTATCAAACTTCTGTATTTGCTCAACTTGTTCAAGGGCTGAATAAACCGTTTCGCGAATCGCCTCTCTTCGTTCGGCTGCTTCTGCAGCAGCACATCATAGCTTGTGCCTGCATCGGGTCCAAAAACCACTCGTCAAGATTCGTACCCAGCACCACACGGGCAGCTTGGGCAATCTCTTCCGGCCCGGATACCATTTGTAATTCGCCATCTGCGAAAATCAGGTCCCCCGTGCTGTCCAATCGAAAATTCACGTTATCACCCCTACTACAACCGTATCCGACAAGCTGTGCCTGCGCCTAGAATCAGGGTATGCCATGGCTCCATTCAGACTCTGATCCATGGCACGCTCTACGCATATCAGCAAAACTACATCCCCCTGCCGTAAAACGGGTACATAGTCCTTTTCCACGCCATCCACCTCGAAGCGCTGGCATAATACGGGCACATCCGTCAATAATGCATGCGGACTCGGCTGGTTGCCCATCATCTTTTGCATGATGAGCGGCTGGACGGTTGCACGGCGTCGCTCCTTGTCGTATGCGGCCACTCTCCCGATTGTGGCCGTGTGGAGTTGGCGCAACGCATTTTCAAGCCAACCATTCAAGCTCTTATCAAGTTGTGCCATTTTAAAACACCGCCTCTATCTCGGTGGTAAAATCACTGCCACTTGAAGAGTGTCGGCCGCGCCGCACGCGGAGTGATGCCTCGACAACGCGGCTTTCAATGGTTATCAGGCTGCCTGTTGTCAATCGGTGATTCAGTAGACACTTGGCCTGATAACCCGCGCTGCTGTCGTCCTGAAAAAAGGTAGGTGAACCGATCAGGCCAGTCTTCGGTGAAAGTACAAAGTTTATTTTGTCGCCTTGGGTAAGTGGCCGAATATACAACTGCCCTTTGAGCATGTAACAGGAGGTCTGGCAATCGGCGGCAACGTTCTTGATAGCATCAACAACGGAGCCCTCAACGGTCATCCCCTCTGTGTAAACAACATCTTTGACCAAACTTAAGGCGACCGCGCTGAGGTTACCTCGCTTTAGCAAATCCCTAATGACGGGGAGGCTTTCGTTTGTTTCGCATATGAAATGCTCGGAATGGTCCGGCTGTCCAATGGCTCCGAGTCAAGGACTGTGAAGGTTGTAATTTTGTCAGGCCCTTCCCATCGAGTCTCATAAAAAGAGATGTAACCAGAAAGAATGGTTCCGACATCCCCTTTGTATCCTGCATTCAGCACAACCTTTGAATGATGGGCGATGTTGTTTATCGTATTGTCACTCAGGTTGTAGATTTCGATCCTGGCCTCGTTTGGATCTGGATCATCATCAAACGGCACGTCAAAACGAATCTCTAGGTCCGGCGTCTTCAACGTCTGCCCACCAACAATCAACTCCGTAACACGGCCATAAGATTCACTCATCTTCTTCTCCCTCGCCTTCTCCATATGCAAGAAACACGGTCTCCCCGAAGTTACCCCAGGTTACGGCCGTTTCCCTGCCTGCCTCGTCAACCGGTACAATCAACGGCACCGGAAAGCGGTGGTCCTCGATGCCTGCAAAAACAGGAACGCCGTATACGAGTTTCACGCCTTGAAGCAACACTTGATCATCCTTCATCAAGTCGAGTGTAAAAAAGTCAAAACGCTCGTTGTAGTTCACTTCAAAGGTGAAGATGTCTACGCCGAGCGCAATGTCAAATTGATAAGGGATGCTGTCTTTTTCAATCGGTATAAACTCCATAGGCCCCTCCTAACCTACGATGACAACCATGCCTGGTTCAGGCGGGTGCCTTTTGGTATTTGCGTATTCCAAGAACGTAAAGTTTTTAGGGGTACTTTGTACGTATACGCCAGCGCTTCCCACGTCTGGCCTTCTCGAACCGTGTGCTTCTTTCCCGTTGGTCCTTGGCTTTTTGCTTTTGTGCCTTTTGTCTTGCTTTGCTTTGTGGTCTTGAGCTGCTGCCGGCCGGCCGTTGTCATCACCTTGACAAGGGTCTGAGTTTTGGCTGGCAGCTTCGTAGAAAAAAGCGGCTTAACCTTGCGGATTTCTCGCAACTGCATTGTAAAATTCATGCCGTTTGCCACTTTATATTCGTGTTCGCTTTCGAAAGCCTCGATGATGCAGTTTATAAAGGAATTCCGGCCAACATATTTAACCGTTGTGCCGGAATTCATCTTCCCCAGTATTTCTTTCCTCTTCTTCGCCGCATCCTCGCCTACCAACTTCCCGGTTAGGGATAGGGTCACGAGTTGAGGCTCCACATGGTCCGTAATGGCGGCCCCGCCCTCGATAGGGTAGGTAGATACCCGAACGGAATATGAAGGCTTTTCGTTTGTGACATGAATTTGTATGCCGTCAATGGTTGCCATCTAACCTCACCCCTCGATATACTGCGGATTTTTCATGCCGAATGATTTAAACAAGTTCTCAAGTTCCTTTTTGACTTCCTGGGCGGTATTTTTCGCGGCGCTGGTTGATTCGCCGCCTTTTATCGTTATCTCAATATTGGGCGATATTATGATGTTGCTATTTGCCGACGTATTGCTGTACGTTGGCGCGAGTCCTTCCGCCTCTGTTTGAGGTGCTTGAGGGGTTGCGGCTGCCGTTGCCATACCATTGACGGCATGGGATACTTCCGGGATCTTGTCTTCTATCCCGATCTGGAATCCTTCGCCTGTGTACTTCCCGAGTTCCTTCATAACACGAGAAGGAGAGTGAATATCGAGCGCATCCTCTATCCCTTCCGTTACACTGTTTGCGACACCAGTAACCGCATCGCCCACGGCCTTCGCAGCACCTTTAATACCATCTATAAACCCGGTGATTGCATTCTTGCCCATCTCCCACATCTGGCCGGGCAGATTTTTGATCCAGTCAATCGCTTTTTTTATGCTCTCAACGATGGCATCCCAAATTCTGCTGGTCATACCTTTGATGCCTTCCCATGTGTCGGAAAGAAGGTAGACATACCGTTCCAAGCAAGTTCAGCGGCAATTTTTATGTTGTTCCATGCCCCTTCGAGATAGCCCTTGACGGCTTCGAGAGCACCGGAAAATATCAGTTTGATACCTTCCCACGCTTGCCCCATAGCGCCCTTGATGTTATCCCAAATCTGTATGGCGTGGCTCTTCATAGCGCTGAAGTTGCCAGTAAAGAGATCCTTTATCAAAAGGATCGCACCCAAGAAAATATTCTTGATGACCGTCCATGCTGCGCTAAAGTACAGCTTTAGCCCTTCCCAAATCATTCTGACGCCGTTCACAATCCGAGCGAATGATGCTCGGATATTTTCAACAAATGGAGCGATGATCGCCATCACCGTGTTTACAATGCCATTCCACAGGTTGACCGCCGTGGTCTTTATCGCATTCCACGTATCGACCAGGAAGCCAACAATAGCATTCCATGTTGCTGTAAATACCCGAACCGTTGCCGCCCACAATCTCTTGAAAAAGGCCGATATAGGCTCCCAATACTTGATGATGAGATATGCAGCCGCGGCGACTGCAGCTATAACTGCAATGACTATCAGCATCGGCCCCGATATTCCCATGATGAGAGGGCCGACCGACGATAGCAGTTTAAATCCTGCCACCACATTAGGCAGGAATGAGACAAGGACCGTCAAGGCTCCACCAAGCAACAGAACCGCACCAGCTATCGCCGTGAATATGGCTATTCCTTGTTTCAAACCTTCAGGGAGGCTATTAAAGCGGTCAACTAATTTGTTTACGAAAACTGCTACACTTGTTAAAATAGGGATAAACGTTTCCCCAATAGAAAGCCTTGCGCCTTCCATAGCTGAGTTTACCTTCTCCATAGCCCCGTTTAGGTTGTCTAGTTGTTTATCTGCTATGGTTTTTGCAATACCGCCACTCTCTTCGAGCCTGTCTGTAAAGCCCTCTAAAGCTGGTTGCCCGGTATCCATCAACGCCAAAAATGCACTAGCGGCCTCTGTGCCGACTACCGTTGATACAGCAGCCACTCTCTGGGCCTCCGTTAAACCCTCTGTCTTCTCGACGAACTGTCCCACTACCTCAGAAAGAGAAAGTACTCTGCCTTCCCGTTCAGTTTCAATTTCCAACTGTTCTTTAAGGACCTTATTTGCTTCGGCAGTTGGTTTAGCCAACCGGATCATTATTGCACGCAATGCCGTGCCCGCTTCACTTCCTTGTATACCTGCATTGCCGAGCATCGCGGTTGCCGAAGCCATCTCTTCTAGCGAGCGCCCGGATGCACGCGCTATAGGGGCAACATATTTCATCGTATCGCCAAGCATGTTCATGTCAGTGTTGGACCCAGTGAAAGTTGCTGTCAGTATGTCAGCCACTTTTGCCGTATCCTTTGCCTCGATACCAAAACCCGTTAGAATGTTCGATGTGATATCTGCCGCACGGGCTAAATCAATCTGCCCCGCTGCCGCTGTATCAAGTAGCCCTGGCATGGCCGCAATCATGTCATTTGTCTTAAAATCCGCCATCGCCAAAAACTGCATACCCTCAGCGGCTTGACTTGCGGTGAATACTGTTTCAGCGCCAAGCCTTTTGGCAGTATCAGTAAGTCGCTGCATTTCCTCGACCGAAGCACCGGACAATGCACCAACCCTCGACATTGACGATTCAAAGTCTGCTGCAAGCTTGATTGATGAACCAATTCCTGCCGCGAGAACGCCGCCTGCGGCCCCCATGGCTACGCCGGCAGAACGGATGCTGCCGGACGCCTGGTCAATCTGATCCAGCGCCTTCAAAGAGCCGTTGGAGAAATCTCCGTATTTTTTTCGGAGCTGGTCCATTTCCTTTGCTGCCCGCTGGGCGGCTTTGCTTTGCCTGTCTACCGCCTGCGTGACGCTGTTAGATGCTTGCCTAACCCTATTGCCTGCGGCTGCAGCCTGTTCCTGTGCAATACGCCATTTTTCATCCGCTTTTTGGGCACGCACAGCGGCAGCCGTAGCCTTTTCGTTGGCCGCCTGTGCTCTTTGTATCGCTTTGGTAACCTTCTCTTGCGAGCTGGTAGATACCGCTGCGACCTCAGCAGCTTTTGCTGTTGCAGCTCTTGCCCTCTCGGTCGCCTTGGCTGCCGCGTCATTTGCCTTCTGCAGCCGGTCAGCGGCCTTCGTCAATCGTTCATTCGCTGCTGCAGCCTTATCAGCCGCTTTCGCAGCCTGGGCTGTGATGCCTTGTGACTTCGATACAGCGGAGGCCATTGCTCCCGATTTTTGCGAAACTCCTTGCATCGCCTTTCCGGCCCGCCCATGCTCGACTCCATCCGCTCAAACACTTTGGAGTTTGTGCCGGAAAGCTTGTTCAGGCGCTTATCCAGCGTTTCAAGAGGGCTGGTACTTATGTTGTATCCGACATCTACTGTTAATTTGCGGAGTGACATGCGACCGCCCCCTTATTTTTGTTTGTTTCTCTGGCTCTGGGCATGTAGGATATCGAGTGCAGCGTTTGCCTCATTAAGATCGTCCCAATCCATTTCGCATGCGTCGGAATACGTAATACCCATCAGACAAAACAACGCGCCAGAAGGCCCAATTCTCCTTGGCGCGTTGTTTATATTCCGCACTACTTGTCGCTGGGCGGGTTCAAAAATTCAACTGCTGCCAGCATTACATCGTCAAATACATCTGGGTGCTCGTCAAAGTAATCCCAATTCACCTTTGGCTGCACAATGACGTGCGTCATCAATTCTTGATAATATTTTTCCTCGACGAGTTGCCCACTCTTATTTTTGGATCGGTCCCGCAAGCGGACGGACTCCCGGACACCTGGATGCTGGAAGGTATACTCTACGCCTTGAATTTCAACCGTTGTCTGTTTCTTTGACATTTGAATCATTCTCCTTAGTTATAGTGGAATAAAAAAAGCCGCCCTTCATTGGCGACTAGCTTTCAACCGTATAGTCAAACACCTGCAGTTCAAACTCCCGATCCTCTGCCTCGTTGGAATAGCTAGCCGTGGCCGGTTTCTTTACTCGCGCCCGGCTGCCGCCAAACTTCTCCTTCGGTGCGCCGTTATATATCACCCACACGGGCACCATTTTCTTGGCATTAGCCAACTGGTTGAGGAATGACACTGAAGGAGAAGTTTGCTGAAGTGTAATCGTAATGGTCCCTAGTGGGTTGTTCACTTCGGACACAACCACATCTCCCTGTGCTCCAACCGATGCCGCGAAGTTGTCCTCGTCCTTCTCGCCTTCAACCATAGACCCCTCGGCAAAGCCGGTAATAATGTCCCATCGACCGTGACTGTGACATCCATTGCATCATAATTCGTTGATGCTGCCATCTATCCTCACCTCACCCTTAAAATTTGATAGAGCCTTTTATTTTCACACTGTGTACCGCTCCGGCCAGTTCAAACTCAAAAGAACCCTCGTTGTATTCCCGCGTTGCCCGAATGTCCGCCGGGATCTCTTCGCGCTTTTTAAAATACACCGAATACAATGGCAATCCATTCTCGTCCGCCGCGATGATCCCGTTGTTGAAAGCATCCTTCAGTACGCTTGTGCATTGTCCTTCAATAAGAGCAATGCCCGCGTCCGTGAATGGGATTTTCGGCGTATTGTTGAGCAACTGCTGTAGCTGATACTCCATATTAAATTTCACGTATCCTTGGCGTGGATGATATCAATGTATACCCCCGTGGATGTCTTGCCCTCACTTGTCCCGCCACGCCCGGCCTTTCGAACATATGCCACGGCTCCGGCGTCGTGGATTTCTTGAAGCTCCGTGGCTGAAATTTCAAGAGGGCTCAATCCTTTGATCTCTTTAAACTTCCATGTCACGGAACCAACGGGAGCCGCCGCAACTGCGCCAATCCATCCGGCCTCCGGGTAGGCATTGGCGCAGTTGTGATAGAATACAACGGTCCGCTCCATGGCTGCCGCCTGGATCGCCTTGGCGTCCTCGATATTGTCCGTCCGGGTGAAAAACATCTTCGAGCCATCCAATTCGATGACATCTGCGATCTTCAACACCTCTTCCCGGGCGTTGCTGGTACATATCAGAAAATACCAATCTTTATCGAGCAGCTTGGCGAGGTGGTCTGCAAAATACTGTTCTTCTTCGTTTGCCGTATCTCGGCATGCAATTGCGATTTTATCCGGCCGCTTGTCACCCTGAGCAAAGATCGACTTTGCGGCCAGATATTCCGGGAAGTCTCCTGGAAGTCCTTCAGGACCGCATCCAACTCGTAATAATACTTGAAATCATGCCCCTTCGCCTTGGCGCCATAAATCAACGGCGTACCAAAGCCCAGCCGCCCAATCGGCTGGACAAGGTCAATAGTAACCGTTACATCCTTCAGTGCGCTCATCCGCCTCACTCCTTCATTTTGATTTTTTCGATCATGTCTTCGTCATATTCGATTACATCCACCATTCGCAGATGCACATCGAAGCCTATCCTGCGCTCGTAATCATAAGTAAGCAGCGTGTCACGCGCTGTCGTTGCTTCCAACTTGACGACGACAATGCCTGCATCCTTTAGCAGGTTGCGCCCGATACCCTGAAACCAGTCCCGAGCCTGTCCTGATATCCGGTAACCGTCTTGACTCGACTTTGCATAGCAGGTAATGGAGATGGTTACCCTAGCCAGTTTTTCGATCCTGTGCCTATCCTCGCGGATTGAATGAACACCATATGGCGACTGATCAACGTATGGCGCAACGAAAGTGAATCCGATGAATGGGTATGGAGGTTGCGGCACCGCCTGATCCTGCATTTGAACCGTCACCCCAAGATAGTTACGCAGCGGCCCCACGAAGGCGGTTTTAATCTGTTGATGGTCTATCAAATAAACTCACCCGCTTCAGCACGTAACGATTGATCGCCGTATACTCGGCGTAATCGTTTTTATCATGCACTTTGTACTTGAGCCCTCCATGTAGCACCTCCGTTTGTAAGGGGAGCTCGCGCTTCGTATACAGGTGTCTATCCTCTTCGGTGTACATGCCCCCTGATTGGATCACGGTGCGTTGCGGAAGGGCCACAATTGCCCGTAGTCCCGTGACCGTTTCCGACTCACCGCGGGAATCCAATCCCCGTGGATTGATCCAAGTGCCACTCCGTCTTCACAATCACCTGAAAAGGCTTCGAAAAGCGACGTAACAGCCCTTCAAACTGCCTTGGATTCATTGCATATGCACCTCGTATTCCAACGTGTCCATCAGCTTCTTTTCGTCTATCAGAGGATGATTCCCGCCCTTCAGCTTTTGCGTTAACTCCGAATTGGGCACGAAGGATCCTTTTTCAATGTGCGCCTGAATGTGCTTTTTGAGTTCCTTTGCTGCCCGCTCCAAAGCCCGCTCTGGCGTGATTGTGCCGGCCAAAGCTTGCCCGACAAGAGACTGCATAAGCCTCGCAAGCGCCCCTTCGTATGCGTCATATCCCGCACGTAAAAACGGCCGCTCAGGAATAGAAATGAAATGGGTGTCATCGCGTAGATGAACACCCATGGTAAGTAGTTTTTTTCTCATTTTGTCGGTTACCGGTATGTTAGCGCCGTACTCGTTAAATATCGCCTTGAGCACCTGTTCGCGGTCGCCTATCCAACCAACCTCGGCACGGATCGCGAGAGTCTTTCCGCTTGCTGCTTATGCTTTCGAAATTGCTTCTTGTCCTCTTTTACCTTGAGTCGGATTCGCATCAGTACCACCGCCCAACATATGGGGAGATAAGCGCAGTTACTACAGGCGGCATGTCCTTTTCCGTCTGTGTTGAGCATAGGTAACGGACATTTCCCCTAACTGC
>CALYLO010000016.1 GCA_944800085.1 Paenibacillus melissococcoides
GCAGTTAGGGGAAATGTCCGTTACCTATGCTCAACACAGACGGAAAAGGACATGCCGCCTGTAGTAACTGCGCTTATCTCCCCATATGTTGGGCGGTGGTACTGATGCGAATCCGACTCAAGGTAAAAGAGGACAAGAAGCAATTTCGAAAGCATAAGCAGCAAGCGGAAAGACTCTCGCGATCCGTGCCGAGGTTGGTTGGATAGGCGACCGCGAACAGGTGCTCAAGGCGATATTTAACGAGTACGGCGCTAACATACCGGTAACCGACAAAATGAGAAAAAAACTACTTACCATGGGTGTTCATCTACGCGATGACACCCATTTCATTTCTATTCCTGAGCGGCCGTTTTTACGTGCGGGATATGACGCATACGAAGGGGCGCTTGCGAGGCTTATGCAGTCTCTTGTCGGGCAAGCTTTGGCCGGCACAATCACGCCAGAGCGGGCTTTGGAGCGGGCAGCAAAGGAACTCAAAAAGCACATTCAGGCGCACATTGAAAAAGGATCCTTCGTGCCCAATTCGGAGTTAACGCAAAAGCTGAAGGGCGGGAATCATCCTCTGATAGACGAAAAGAAGCTGATGGACACGTTGGAATACGAGGTGCATATGCAATGAATCCAAGGCAGTTTGAAGGGCTGTTACGTCGCTTTTCGAAGCCTTTTCAGGTGATTGTGAAGACGGAGTGGCACTTGGATCAATCCACGGGGATTGGATTCCCGGCGGTGAGTCGGAAAACGGTCACGGACTACGGGGCAATTGTGGCCCTTCCGCAACGCACCGTGATCCAATCAGGGGGCATGTACACCGAAGAGGATAGACACCTGTATAAAGCGCGAGCTCCCCTTACAAACGGAGGTGCTACATGGAGGGCTCAAGTACAAAGTGCATGATAAAAACGATTACGCCGAGTATACGGCGATCAATCGTTACGTGCTGAAGCGGGTGAGTTTATTTGATAGACCATCAACAGATTAAAACCGCCTTCGTGGGGCCGCTGCGTAACTATCTTGGGGTGACGGTTCAAATGCAGGATCAGGCGGTGCCGCAACCTCCATACCCATTCATCGGATTCACTTTCGTTGCGCCATACGTTGATCAGTCGCCATATGGTGTTCATTCAATCCGCGAGGATAGGCACAGGATCGAAAAAACTGGCTAGGGTAACCATCTCCATTACCTGCTATGCAAAGTCGAGTCAAGACGGTTACCGGATATCAGGACAGGCTCGGGACTGGTTTCAGGGTATCGGGCGCAACCTGCTAAAGGATGCAGGCATTGTCGTCGTCAAGTTGGAAGCAACGACAGCGCGTGACACGCTGCTTACTTATGATTACGAGCGCAGGATAGGCTTCGATGTGCATCTGCGAATGGTGGTGTAATCGAATATGACGAAGACATGATCGAAAAAATCAAAATGAAGGAGTGAGGCGGATGAGCGCACTGAAGGATGTAACGGTTACTATTGACCTTGTCCAGCCGATTGGGCGGCTGGGCTTTGGTACGCCGTTGATTTATGGCGCCAAGGCGAAGGGGCATGATTTCAAGTATTATTACGAGTTGGATGCGGTCCTGAAGGACTTCCAGGAGACTTCCCCGGAATATCTGGCCGCAAAGTCGATCTTTGCTCAGGGTGACAAGCGGCCGGATAAAATCGCAATTGCATGCCGAGATACGGCAAACGAAGAAGAACAGTATTTTGCAGACCACCTCGCCAAGCTGCTCGATAAAGATTGGTATTTTCTGATATGTACCAGCAACGCCCGGGAAGAGGTGTTGAAGATCGCAGATGTCATCGAATTGGATGGCTCGAAGATGTTTTTCACCCGGACGGACAATATCGAGGACGCCAAGGCGATCCAGGCGGCAGCCATGGAGCGGACCGTTGTATTCTATCACAACTGCGCCAATGCCTACCCGGAGGCCGGATGGATTGGCGCAGTTGCGGCGGCTCCCGTTGGTTCCGTGACATGGAAGTTTAAAGAGATCAAAGGATTGAGCCCTCTTGAAATTTCAGCCACGGAGCTTCAAGAAATCCACGACGCCGGAGCCGTGGCATATGTTCGAAAGGCCGGGCGTGGCGGGACAAGTGAGGGCAAGACATCCACGGGGGTATACATTGATATCATCCACGCCAAGGATTACGTGAAATTTAATATGGAGTATCAGCTACAGCAGTTGCTCAACAATACGCCGAAAATCCCATTCACGGACGCGGGCATTGCTCTTATTGAAGGACAATGCACAAGCGTACTGAAGGATGCTTTCAACAACGGGATCATCGCGGCGGACGAGAATGGATTGCCATTGTATTCGGTGTATTTTAAAAAGCGCGAAGAGATCCCGGCGGACATTCGGGCAACGCGGGAATACAACGAGGGTTCTTTTGAGTTTGAACTGGCCGGAGCGGTACACAGTGTGAAAATAAAAGGCTCTATCAAATTTTAAGGGTGAGGTGAGGATAGATGGCAGCATCAACGAATTATGATGCAATGGATGTCACAGTCACGGTCGATGGGACATTTATTACCGGCTTTGCCGAGGGTCTATGGTTGAAGGCGAGAAGGACGAGGACAACTTCGCGGCATCGGTTGGAGCACAGGGAGATGTGGTTGTGTCCGAAGTGAACAACCCACTAGGGACCATTACGATTACACTTCAGCAAACTTCTCCTTCAGTGTCATTCCTCAACCAGTTGGCTAATGCCAAGAAAATGGTGCCCGTGTGGGTGATATATAACGGCGCACCGAAGGAGAAGTTTGGCGGCAGCCGGGCGCGAGTAAAGAAACCGGCCACGGCTAGCTATTCCAACGAGGCAGAGGATCGGGAGTTTGAACTGCAGGTGTTTGACTATACGGTTGAAAGCTAGTCGCCAATGAAGGGCGGCTTTTTTTATTCCACTATAACTAAGGAGAATGATTCAAATGTCAAAGAAACAGACAACGGTTGAAATTCAAGGCGTAGAGTATACCTTCCAGCATCCAGGTGTCCGGGAGTCCGTCCGCTTGCGGGACCGATCCAAAAATAAGAGTGGGCAACTCGTCGAGGAAAAATATTATCAAGAATTGATGACGCACGTCATTGTGCAGCCAAAGGTGAATTGGGATTACTTTGACGAGCACCCAGATGTATTTGACGATGTAATGCTGGCAGCAGTTGAATTTTTGAACCCGCCCAGCGACAAGTAGTGCGGAATATAAACAACGCGCCAAGGAGAATTGGGCCTTCTGGCGCGTTGTTTTGTCTGATGGTGGTATTACGTATTCCGACGCATGCGAAATGGATTGGGACGATCTTAATGAGGCAAACGCTGCACTCGATATCCTACATGCCCAGAGCCAGAGAAACAAACAAAAATAAGGGGCGGTCGCATGTCACTCCGCAAATTAACAGTAGATGTCGGATACAACATAAGTACCAGCCCTCTTGAAACGCTGGATAAGCGCCTGAACAAGCTTTCCGGCACAAACTCCAAAGTGTTTGAGCGGATGGAGTCGAGCATGGGGCGGGCCGGAAAGGCGATGCAAGGAGTTTCGCAAAAATCGGGAGCAATGGCCTCCGCTGTATCGAAGTCACAAGGCATCACAGCCCAGGCTGCGAAAGCGGCTGATAAGGCTGCAGCAGCGAATGAACGATTGACGAAGGCCGCTGACCGGCTGCAGAAGGCAAATGACGCGGCAGCCAAGGCGACCGAGAGGGCAAGAGCTGCAACAGCAAAAGCTGCTGAGGTCGCAGCGGTATCTACCAGCTCGCAAGAGAAGGTTACCAAAGCGATACAAAGAGCACAGGCGGCCAACGAAAAGGCTACGGCTGCCGCTGTGCGTGCCCAAAAAGCGGATGAAAAATGGCGTATTGCACAGGAACAGGCTGCAGCCGCAGGCAATAGGGTTAGGCAAGCATCTAACAGCGTCACGCAGGCGGTAGACAGGCAAAGCAAAGCCGCCCAGCGGGCAGCAAAGGAAATGGACCAGCTCCGAAAAAAATACGGAGATTTCTCCAACGGCTCTTTGAAGGCGCTGGATCAGATTGACCAGGCGTCCGGCAGCATCCGTTCTGCCGGCGTAGCCATGGGGGCCGCAGGCGGCGTTCTCGCGGCAGGAATTGGTTCATCAATCAAGCTTGCAGCAGACTTTGAATCGTCAATGTCGAGGGTTGGTGCATTGTCCGGTGCTTCGGTCGAGGAAATGCAGCGACTTACTGATACTGCCAAAAGGCTTGGCGCTGAAACAGTATTCACCGCAAGTCAAGCCGCTGAGGGTATGCAGTTTTTGGCGATGGCGGATTTTAAGACAAATGACATGATTGCGGCCATGCCAGGGCTACTTGATACAGCGGCAGCGGGGCAGATTGATTTAGCCCGTGCGGCAGATATCACATCGAACATTCTAACGGGTTTTGGTATCGAGGCAAAGGATACGGCAAAAGTGGCTGACATACTGACAGCAACTTTCACTGGGTCCAACACTGACATGAACATGCTTGGCGATACGATGAAATATGTTGCCCCTATAGCGCGTGCATCCGGGCGCTCGCTAGAAGAGATGGCTTCGGCAACCGCGATGCTCGGCAATGCAGGTATACAAGGAAGTGAAGCGGGCACGGCATTGCGTGCAATAATGATCCGGTTGGCTAAACCAACTGCCGAAGCAAATAAGGTCCTTAAAGAACAGTTGGAAATTGAAACTGAACGGGAAGGCAGAGTACTTTCTCTTTCTGAGGTAGTGGGACAGTTCGTCGAGAAGACAGAGGGTTTAACGGAGGCCCAGAGAGTGGCTGCTGTATCAACGGTAGTCGGCACAGAGGCCGCTAGTGCATTTTTGGCGTTGATGGATACCGGGCAACCAGCTTTAGAGGGCTTTACAGACAGGCTCGAAGAGAGTGGCGGTATTGCAAAAACCATAGCAGATAAACAACTAGACAACCTAAACGGGGCTATGGAGAAGGTAAACTCAGCTATGGAAGGCGCAAGGCTTTCTATTGGGGAAACGTTTATCCCTATTTTAACAAGTGTAGCAGTTTTCGTAAAACAAATTAGTTGCCCGCTTTAATAGCCCTCCCTGAAGGTTTGGAAACAAGGAATAGCCACATATTCACGGCGATAGCTGGTGCGGTTCTGTTGCTTGGTGGGAGCCTTGACGGTCCTTGTCTCATCCTGCCTAATGTGGTTGGAGGATTTAAACTGCTATCGTCGGTCGTGCCCTCTCATCATGGGGAATATCGGGGCCGATGCTGATAGTCATTGCAGTTACTAGACTGCAGTCGCCGCGGCTGCATATCTTCATCATCAAGTATTGGGAGCCTATATCGGCCTTTTCCAGGAGATTGTTTCTGGGCGGCAACGGTTCGGGTATTTTACAGCAACATGGAATGCTATTGTTGGCTTCCTGGTCGATATCGTGGAATGCCCATAAAGACCACGGCGGTCAACACCTGGGGATGGCATTGTTAAACACGGTGATGGCGTATTCAGTGCGCTCCATTTGTTGAAAATATCCGAGGCATCATTCGCTCGGATTGTGAACGGCGTCAGAATGATTTGGGAAGGGCTAAAGCTGTACTTTAGCGCAGCATGGACGGTCATCAAGAATATTTTCTTGGGTGCGATCCTTTTTGATAAAGGATCTCTTTACTGGCAACTTCAGCGCTATGAAGAGCCACGCCATACAGATTTGGGATAACATCAAGGGCGCTATGGGGCAAGCGTGGGAAGGTATCAAACTGATATTTTCCGGTGCTCTCGAAGCCGTCAAGGGCTATCTCGAAGGGCATGGAACAACATAAAAATTGCCGCTGAACTTGCTTGGAACGGTATGTCTACCTTCTTTTCGACACATGGGAAGGCATCAAAGGTATGACCAGCAGAATTTGGGATGCCATCGTTGAGAGCATAAAAAAAGCGATTGGACTGGATCAAAAATCTGCCCGGGCCAGATGTGGGAGATGGGCAAGAATGCAATCACCGGGTTTATAGATGGTATTAAAGGTGCTGCGAAGGCCGTGGGCGATGCGGTTACTGGTGTCGCAAACAGTGTAACGGAAGGGATAGAGGATGCGCTCGATATTCAACTCTCCTTCTCGTGGTTATGAAGGAACTCGGGAAGTACACAGGCGAAGGATTCCAGATCGGGATAGAAGACAAGATCCCGGGAAGTATCCCATGCCGTCAATGGTATGGCAACGGCAGCCGCAACCCCTCAAGCACCTCAAACAGAGGCGGAAGGACTCGCGCCAACGTACAGCAATACGTCGGCAAATAGCAACATCATAATATCGCCCAATATTGAGATAACGATAAAAGGCGGCGGAATCAACCAGCGCCGCGAAAAATACCGCCCAGGAAGTCAAAAGGAACTTGAGAACTTGTTTAAATCATTCGGCATGAAAAATCCGCAGTATATCGAGGGGTGAGGTTAGATGGCAACCATTGACGGCATACAAATTCATGTCACAAACGAAAAGCCTTCATATTCCGTTCGGGTATCTACCTACCCTATCGAGGGCGGGGCCGCCATTACGGACCATGTGGAGCCTCAACTCGTGACCCTATCCCTAACCGGGAAGTTGGTAGGCGAGGATGCGGCGAAGAAGAGGAAAGAAATACTGGGGAAGATGAATTCCGGCACAACGGTTAAATATGTTGGCCGGAATTCCTTTATAAACTGCATCATCGAGGCTTTCGAAAGCGAACACGAATATAAAGTGGCAAAACGGCATGAATTTTACAATGCAGTTGCGAGAAATCCGCAAGGTTAAGCCGCTTTTTTCTACGAAGCTGCCAGCCAAAACTCAGACCCTTGTCAAGGTGATGACAACGGCCGGCCGGCAGCAGCTCAAGACCACAAAGCAAAGCAAGACAAAAGGCACAAAAGCAAAAAGCCAAGGACCAACGGGAAAGAAGCACACGGTTCGAGAAGGCCAGACGTGGGAAGCGCTGGCGTATACGTACAAAGTACCCCTAAAAACTTTACGTTCTTGGAATACGCAAATACCAAAAGGCACCCGCCTGAAACCAGGCATGGTTGTCATCGTAGGTTAGGAGGGGCCTATGGAGTTTATACCGATTGAAAAAGACAGCATCCCTTATCAATTTGACATTGCGCTCGGCGTAGACATCTTCACCTTTGAAGTGAACTACAACGAGCGTTTTGACTTTTTTACACTCGACTTGATGAAGGATGATCAAGTGTTGCTTCAAGGCGTGAAAACTCGTATACGGCGTTCCTGTTTTTGCAGGCATCGAGGACCACCGCTTTCCGGTGCCGTTGATTGTACCGGTTGACGAGGCAGGCAGGGAAACGGCCGTAACCTGGGGTAACTTCGGGGAGACCGTGTTTCTTGCATATGGAGAAGGCGAGGGAGAAGAAGATGAGTGAATCTTATGGCCGTGTTACGGAGTTGATTGTTGGTGGGCAGACGTTGAAGACGCCGGACCTAGAGATTCGTTTTGACGTGCCGTTTGATGATGATCCAGATCCAAACGAGGCCAGGATCGAAATCTACAACCTGAGTGACAATACGATAAACAACATCGCCCATCATTCAAAGGTTGTGCTGAATGCAGGATACAAAGGGGATGTCGGAACCATTCTTTCTGGTTACATCTCTTTTTATGAGACTCGATGGGAAGGGCCTGACAAAATTACAACCTTCACAGTCCTTGACTCGGAGCCATTGGACAGCCGGACCATTCCGAGCATTTCATATGCGAAACAAACGAAAGCCTCCACCGTCATTAGGGATTTGCTAAAGCGAGGTAACCTCAGCGCGGTCGCCTTAAGTTTGGTCAAAGATGTTGTTTACACAGAGGGGATGACCGTTGAGGGCTCCGTTGTTGATGCTATCAAGAACGTTGCCGCCGATTGCCAGACCTCCTGTTACATGCTCAAAGGGCAGTTGTATATTCGGCCACTTACCCAAGGCGACAAAATAAACTTTGTACTTTCACCGAAGACTGGCCTGATCGGTTCACCTACCTTTTTTCAGGACGACAGCAGCGCGGGTTATCAGGCCAAGTGTCTACTGAATCACCGATTGACAACAGGCAGCCTGATAACCATTGAAAGCCGCGTTGTCGAGGCATCACTCCGCGTGCGGCGCGGCCGACACTCTTCAAGTGGCAGTGATTTTACCACCGAGATAGAGGCGGTGTTTTAAAATGGCACAACTTGATAAGAGCTTGAATGGTTGGCTTGAAAATGCGTTGCGCCAACTCCACACGGCCACAATCGGGAGAGTGGCCGCATACGACAAGGAGCGACGCCGTGCAACCGTCCAGCCGCTCATCATGCAAAAGATGATGGGCAACCAGCCGAGTCCGCATGCATTATTGACGGATGTGCCCGTATTATGCCAGCGCTTCGAGGTGGATGGCGTGGAAAAGGACTATGTACCCGTTTTTACGGCAGGGGGATGTAGTTTTGCTGATATGCGTAGAGCGTGCCATGGATCAGAGTCTGAATGGAGCCATGGCATACCCTGATTCTAGGCGCAGGCACAGCTTGTCGGATACGGTTGTAGTAGGGGTGATAACGTGAATTTTCGATTGGACAGCACGGGGGACCTGATTTTCGCAGATGGCGAATTACAAATGGTATCCGGGCCGGAAGAGATTGCCCAAGCTGCCCGTGTGGTGCTGGGTACGAATCTTGACGAGTGGTTTTTGGACCCCGATGCAGGCACAAGCTATGATGTGCTGCTGCAGAAGCAGCCGAACGAAGAGGCGATTCGCGAAACGGTTTATTCAGCCCTTGAACAAGTTGAGCAAATACAGAAGGTTGATAGCATCGACATTCGTTTCGACAAGGAGAATCGAATGCTCCACATCTTTTTCACTGCGACCGCAGTAAATGGGGAGAAGGTAGAAAGCGAGGTGAGTTTGGATGCTTGATGCATCTGGATTCAAGCGGATGCGGTACAGCGATTTACTGGAGCAGATGGAAGAACAGGCGCGGGCAAAATACGGTGAAACCACGAATACATCGGCACTATCTCCACTCGGGATCATCCTACGGATATTCGCTTTTTTTCTGGCCTATGTTTGGCAGGGAGTGGAGCACGTATACTACGCGGCGTACCGAGACACAGCAACCGGCGTGAGTTTGGACCGCCTCGCTCCGCAAGTGGGGATTAAACGATTCCAAGAGGAATTTGCATACGGAGAGTTAACATTCATAGGAACGCCAGAATATACGATACCGGAAGGCACAATCGTCGGCACCGCCACAGGAAAATATTTCGTGACAAATGAGGATCTGACTCTCGATAATGACGGCAAGGGTTCTGTGGGGATCGCGGCCCAAGAAGTGGGAACAGGATGGAACGTTGCAACTGGCACAATTGTGGCTTTGCTCAATCCCGATGCGAATATCCTCTCTGTCACGAATCCGAGGCCAACAACAGGCGGACGGGAGCGAGAGACGGATGAAGAATTTCGCGCCCGGTTCCAGCAATCGGTAGCGGGCGGCGGCGCGGCCTCTGTCGATGCCTTGCGAGGGACGCTATTACGGTTGTCTGGTGTTCGAGCGGCGGCCGTGATAGAAAACACCTCACTTACTACAGATGCGGCAGGCAGGCCCGGGAAATCGTTCCAGTGCTATGTGTTGGGAGGCGATGAGCAAGAGATCGCAGCCGCCATTTTCGCAACAAAGGCTGGCGGTATCGAAGCACACGGCGATATTGTTCGCGAGGTTACCGATGTCGCAGGTTACAAGCACAAGGTCAAGTTCAGCCGTGCTGAGGAAGTTTTGATTTCTGTTCATGCGAAGATAAAGCGAACTGTTCAATACCCGGCTGACGGTGACGAAAAGGTGATATCCGAAATCGTGCAGTACATCGGCGGGGAGCACGACGGTAAGTATTACAACGGCTTGTCCATGGGGGCGGCCGTAATATACAACAAATTAATTAGCGCGGTGTACAGGGTTCCAGGCGTGGATGATGTAGAATTGCTGCTGAACGGTGATTCGAAAAACATTGAAATCGCCCCTCATCAGGTGGCGAGGATTCGGGACCAGAATATCGAGGTGACCAGCCGTGTTTAGCGTGAAGGACATGCTTGGTCGGTTCACCGATGCGTATAACAAAAACCCTGAGAGCAATCTTGGAAAACTGGTGTCAATCCTACACTCTCAGCTTACAAGCCTGGAAGATACGCTGGACAAAATTCAGGAATGGCGAGACATTGACCGGGCCCGGGGAACAACCCTGGACAGGATCGGGGAAAACGTAGTGCAGCCGCGTGGAGCTGCTACCGACGAAATTTACAGAATTTTGTTGAAGTCGAAGGTAGCGCGAAACTTATCGAAGACGGACATTAACACGATCATTGAAGTTTTAGCTTTGGCCCTAGATTGCGATTTTTCGGAAATTCGAATCGAGGAAAAGCATGCGGACCCGAACGAACCGGAGCCGGCCGCACTTTCTTTGCTACGTGTGCCGATAGCTCGCCTGAACGAAGTGGGAATGTCACCGTACCAGTTCGCGCAGATCATCCAAAAAACAGTGGCTGCAGGCGTCCGGGTTGCACAAATTGATTTGTCTGGAACCTTTCTCCTGGCGTCGAAGCGAGCGGAAGTTGAAAAGAGCAAATTTGGGCTCGCGGATATCGCTATGACAACAGGCGGCACCCTTGGAACGGTCTATATGCCGGGCAATGACTACGAATTACCGATTTAGGGAGGGAGAAGATAGGAATGCCATTCAATAAAGAATTACCCGAATGGAAGGCAGCAGGAATACAACCTCCTGAGTCAAAACGGGTGAAGGGCTGGGAAGTTGAGGATCGGCCGCCAGCTGATTGGCTCAATTGGCACATGAATCGATCCTATGAGGCGCTGCAGGAGCTGCAGGAAAAGGCTGCGGAGAAGGATGATGTATCGAAGGCACTTAAAGATGCCAAGGAATACACGGACCAGAAGGCTCAGGCGGTTACCCCCGAAAGCATCGGGGCTGAAACGCCAACAGGGGCCCAAGAGAAAGCGGATGCTGCCCTTACAGTGGCGAAGCAGTACACCGATGAAAACATCAACGTATTAAGGGCGGATGTTGATAGCAATACGGACGAAATACGCAACCTAAAGCAATCTGTCGATCACGTTTTAGGCAAGCCCTTGGGGATTAAACCCGGCCTCCAGGTGGTGGAGGTCGAGAATGATACGCCGTTCCAGATGGGGGAGATAAAGGGCCGGACACTCATCAACCTACTAGGACGAGTTGGAGACTGTGAAAATACAGCCGATTGGTCTGCACCCGGACCCGGTGTTAAGGCTCTAAGCACCGAGCGGGTATACGGATCCTTTTCCATCGAAGTGGCGAGTACGAAGGAGGAACAGGCGGGATTTGGTATTCGTTCCAATGGTGCTGTAAAAGACCTGGATAAATACTATATTGCCGTCGGGTATATTCGAAACATATCCGCTCAGTATGTACACCTCTCCTTTGCAGAAGTGAAGAGCGAGGCCAATGTAACATCATGGTTCAAGTCGAATGGGACAGTCAAGTCCAATCAGTTCACATATGCATATGTCGCTGTTTCCCCCGTGGATCTCGCTGGCAAAGACAGGGTGGAAGTCTACGTCCGAGGCGTAGCATCAGAAGCAGGCCAAAAGATATCTGCGGATGGAATCGGGCTGTATGAGATCACCGAGGCCGAGTACAATGCAATTGAAGGCATGACACCGGAACAGGTTGCCAAACGCTATCCATACGTAGACAGCATGACCAACGTAAAGAACCCATACGCCATCGTAACGGGAGGCAATCTGCTGCCGCCGTTTTATGAAGCCGATCGGATCACTGTCGCATCGAAAGCGACAGTGGTAGCCCCTTATGAATTGCGTTTTGGCGCTGGTGGAGACGGGGACTTCCTGGCGTATCATCTATCGGTACTGCCGAATCAGACATATGTATTCTCGCTCGAAAATTCCGGGGTGTCATGGTGCATCACGGAACTAGACTACAACACGTTCGTTGTCCCATACGGTACGGATACTTACCGCTCCTTCAACGTTGGTAGTCGAACGCAGATTGCGCTAGTACTCAAAAGCTTTTCCGCCGATATTGACGTATCCTGTAAAAACCCGATGCTCACCGTCGGAACCGAAGCGAAGCCCTTCGTACCGCAGCAACGTAGCATGATCGCCTTCGAAACGGAGCTCGCCGCTCATCCGGTAGACGGCAGCAATCCCGATACGCTCTTTATGGGAGACGATGGGCTACCGTATGTGCTGGAGCCGTGGGGGAAGGTTACGTTGGATGGGTCCCATGTATGGAAAAGACATTCTACACAAAACGACTTTAAAGTCCTTTCTGCAAATGATTGTGTTCCAAATAACAGTTCCCCAGCAGATGAAGATGACTACGGCAGACTTTTCGTTACAAAATACAATGGCAGTCTATTAAGCGTAAATGATAAACCTATAAATGTAGAAAATTGGGGTTTTAGTGATGTTACTCGCATTTTCACATCTAATGCTTATATTTCAGTGCACAATAATGAAAGTGGATGGGGAGGAAATTACAATCCGGAACCCGACGAGATTAAGGCGTATTTTAACGGTTGGAGGATGTACCAAGAAGGGAGCCGCGAAACTCCATATACAAGTGGTAAAAAGCAATGGTTTAAGATAAATAAGCCAAGCGATCCAAGTGTAGCTGACACGCCAACAACGTCATATCCGGAATGGACGCCTTACCGCCTCCAATACCTGAAGGCGAAGCCAACCGTCGAGCCCGTCAGGAATTACGAGTTGGGCGCGACACTCTCCGCAGGCTCTAACATGGTCGAGGTCGGCAGCGGTATTGTGATCCGGGAACGGGCGAATCCAGCGCCCGGTGTTAGCGATGAAGGAAATATTAACAATGCATATCTGCCTGCAACGATGCTCCGACACAGGACACATGTAGCTAGTGCAATAGTTTATAAAAATAACGCAATTGACAGGGCGTGGATCGCGAAGGGCGACAATGTTTTACAAACTGAACCTAGTTATTACGACCCAACCGCAATCTACCACGTCACCTATACGATGCTTCATCCAACTCTTGCGCCTCCAATCAGCGGCACCGTGGCGGCCAACCTGCGTGGGACTGTGTCGGACTTGGTGAAGGATGTAGGTGACATCGGGCGGCGGCTGTCGGTGGTGGAGACGCAGAAGGCGGAGAAGGATGCGCCACCTCCTCTGCGGATTAAACCTACATTATTGAATGGGTGGGTAGATTATGGATCGCCTTTTGAACATTCGTTCTACTATAAGGATGATTCGAATGTTGTTTCGATTGAGGGCTTGATAGGTAGGGGAACGGCAGCGTTGGGTACATCTTTGTTTATACTTCCAACAGGGTTTAGACCTGACAAATCGCTTATTTTCCCTGTGCTTGGATGGGTAACAGGTGTAGGCGAGGCTCTTGTCCGCATTGACGTGGATCCAACGGGGATTGTAAAGATTGGCTCGCCTAATGCAAAAAATGATTATCTCTCATTGCAAGGTATATCGTTCCTTGCAAATAAATAAGGAGGCACGACATGAAAGAAGCAATCATAACCGACCTATCCGGTCGCTACATCGAACCGACGCTCGTTGCGGACTCCGTGACGGGCGTTTTTGATCGGCGGGAACCGGTTGAACCGGACGAACCCGGCAGCCTTCCGCAGTCTGAACCGGAGCAGCGTGACGACGAGCAGCCTGACGAACCGGAAACGGTACTCGTAGGCTACACCGTAGCTGTGCCGATGCCTGACGGGCTGTATCAGCCTATATTCGATGTCGAGGGCTACAGAGCAGCGCAGGAGGCTTATGAGGCTGCATACGCCGAATACATGGCCGTGCTGGCCGAGCATGACCCGGAGAGCGACGATCCGCTGCCGGAGCCGCCGCAACCCGTGGACGGCCCAAGCTTCTGGCGGAACGGACTCACGGACGAGGAAATCGAAGCGCTGAATCCGGATCCGCAGCCGTCACAGACCGACGCGCTGGGCCAAGAATTGACGCAAATGAAAATCAGGAATATCCAGCAGCAGAGCGTCATTGATGGCCTTGGCAAGGAGCTGACCCAATCGCGCCTGGACAGCATGCAGAAAAAGCAAACGATCGACAGCCTGGGCGGGGAGCTGACGAATGCCAAACTTGAAATCATACAGCTTAAAGGGGGACAATCGACATGAATTTCTGGAAGCTCGCTTTTGAATGCCGGTGGATCGATGCAGAGGGACTATGCGCAGCCGTGAAGACGGAGGCCAATCCGTTCGGGGAGATTACGCCGCAGGAGTACGAAAAGATTACCGGCCAGGAATACCCGGTAAAAGAGTAGGCGCCGCGCCATAGAGCCGGCGCTATATTTATGCCCTCACGGCAGCGTGGGGGCTAATTTTATCCAAGGGGGAAATGACGTGGAAAGAGTAGATTTGGTTTTGAAATGGGCCGGGGCTTTCACGACAAGTGCGGTCACATATCTGTATGGAGGCTGGTCGGCAATTTTAGGCGCTCTGCTTGTTTTTGTAGCTATTGATTACGCCAGCGGCGTAGCTGCAGCGTGTAAGCGCGGAGAATTGAAAAGCAGCGTCGGATTATGGGGAATTGCCGGGAAGGTGTTTATCTTTGCAATGGTTGCTGCCGGCCACCTGATCGATAGTATCCTGGGTGACTCTCATATGTTCCGTGACACGATCATTTATTTTTACCTTGCGAATGAACTGCTATCAATCATTGAGAATGGCGGAAAGCTCGGGGCTCCGATTCCGCCAGTCATAAAGAAGGCTGTTGAAGTGCTTCAGGGTAAAGGAGGCACTAACGATGATCGAAATTAAGCAACGGCTGCTGCCTGACGGCCGACCGAACAAGCCGAGTCGCCCGATGAAGCCGCAGTATATTACGATCCATAACACGGATAACCTGACCGGCACCGCTGAATCACACTCGCGGTATATTTTAAACGGCAGCGGTGGCCGGGAAGCATCTTGGCATTATACCATCGATGACAATGACATTTATCAGCATCTGAGGGACGACGAACAAGGGTGGCATGCCGGAGATGGAAGCGGACCCGGTAATACATCATCCATTGGCATTGAAGTCTGCATGTATAAAGACATGGACGAGCCGAAGGCGTGGCAGCGGGCGGCGGAGCTGGTCGCGCTGTTGTGCAAGCGGCATGGAATACCGATCAGCTGTGTTGTGCCGCATCGCCAATGGAGTGGGAAGGCATGTCCGAGCCGGATACTGCCGAGATGGTCTGAGTTTGTGAAAATGATAGAGAAGGAGCTGGGGGCATTGGAAAAACCTAAGCAGCAGGATTATGTCGGCCATTGGGCCGAAGCGTCTATTCGGCGTGTGATGGAAGCGGGGATCATGAATGGCCGTAACACTGGATTCGCGCCGAATGAACCGATTACGCGGGCAGAGATTGCTGTTGTAGTGGATCGTCTGCTGAAAAAGCAGGGGTAATATAAGGTCTAGGGCCAAGCCTACTCCCTGTTGCATGATAAGAGCCGTAGGATACTTCCTACGGCTCTTGTTTAACTTAAAAAGCTCTAGAGGAAAACTCGAATTGATAACCACTTCCGCCATCATTGGGAACAATGATGTATCTATAGAAACCTGTATATTTTCTCGGTCTAAAAGATTTTGTTATTCGATTTTTGGTTTTAGTGGTTTTTCCTATCGCGACTTGTTTATTGTCTTCGTTATAGATTTTTATTGTCATTCCTACACCGTCTTTATCCCACAGATGGTAACGGATTTCATTACCGAAACTAGGCTCATAATAAAATGAACCTTTATACTCTCCCTCATCTGGTATTTCATCTTCGACTATATCCAGTTGATCCATTGTGCTGAATTCTGGAACCGCCTCCTCCAGAATAGGCCTTGGTTGCGCAGAAGCAGATAAAACGGGAACTGCAAACAAAGTCAAAGCAGTTAAGGTGAGCAATACCTTTCTCATTTAAACACCCTCCTAAAAAAAGTATAGGTGACTGTAGTAAATGATGGGTTTCTAAGTTTACATTACCATATTTCTGGTAAAAAGAAAACCATAGTATATTGGAGCGCATCATGTCATGGCCAACATGAAAGGGAGATGGATCGGAGGGAAATACACCTGCATTAGATGCGGGCGCCCCGTGTACGACGCATTCGGAAAAAGATGAGCCCCGGCATTATGCCAGGGCTTTTCCATTACCCTTTTTACCCACAACTTTCCCACAAAAATGCTGCTAAACCGTGCTTTCCGGTGCCTAACCGTGCATAACTAAAAATCCCGGTAAGCCGCGTCACTACAGCATTTTTGCAAAGGTTGCCCAACGGTGCATAACGTCCGCGAATTTGAAATTCAAGTGCTGGATTACACGCATCGGGTGAACTAATTTCCATATCGGGATTCGGAAAGGGTGAATAAAGTGAGCAAGCAACAGACGGTAACGATCGAGCAAGAGGAATATGTGCTGCAGCATCCGGGCGCCCGCGCCCTGATGCGGCTCTATGATGTGGCGCTCAAAGCAGACGGGGGATGGAAGCTGGAGCCGTCGATGGACTTTTTCCTCCAGCATGTCATTGTGGCTCCGCGCCTGAGCTGGGAAGCGCTTGAAGAGAAGACCGACATCATGACGCCGCTCTGGCTCGAATGCGCGCGCTTCCTGAGCATGGTGGATACGCCCTTGGAATCCGAATCATCCGACGTATAGACATTCCATCTCCCGCAATCCGCTCCGGCAATTGTTCTGGCGCGTCGTCCTGAACAGCCGGGGCGGCATTACGTATGCGGAAGCGAGCGGCATGAGCATCGAGGAATTATGTGAGGCCGCCGCCGCTATGGAATGGATGTACGGGACAGGAGGGGGGCAAGTCAATGGATGATCGGATCACCAAAAATGTGCACCGCGAGCTGCGCACGATGAACGGCAAGCTGGACGAGATTGGCTCCGTGTTCCGGATTATGACGGACAGCATACTGGAGCAGATCGCGGAGATGAAGCGCGCCGCCAGACCGAAGCGGGGCGGACCCGCCCTGGCGACCGGCGGTATCGCGTCGGACGTGAAGTCGATCGCGAATATGATGCGAAGACAGGCCTCGATTCGCCCGGCCGGGCAGAGCCTTGCGCATGCGGCCCAGCCGAATGCGATGGGGCAGCAGTTGTCCGCTTCGCTGTCGGCGCTTCAGAGCACGACGGTCGTGGTGCAAGTCCCGGCAAAAGCGGAGGATAAGAAGTCAGGGAATGAGGAGAAATCGTACTGGCAAAAAGCGCTTGAATTCGCGAAAACCGCCCAAGATTATGTCTACGCCGCGAGCGACAGCATCACGAAAGTAAAAGATGCCATTGAAAATGTGGAGTTCGTGAAAAAGCTGTTCAGCGGGGAATCCGGCAGCCAATGCAAATGCTGCTGCTGCCAGGGTGGAGGAAGCGCGTCGTCCGGCCTCGCGGGGGGAGGCCGGGGCAAGAAGAAAAAGGTGGGCCGGGGCAAACCTCTTAAGCTGAAGAGAGGAGCTCCAGGCCGAAGCGGCGGCGAAGGAGCGCAGCGGCAGAAGGAGCTTGGCAACGCTGTCGCTCCATCCAAGAGCGGAGCCGCCGCGCCGCCGGGCAAAGGCGGTACAGCCTTACCGGCGGCCAAAGGCGCTCCGGCCGCGTCGCCAGCCAAAAGCGCTCCGGGGGCGTCGCCGGCCAAAAGCGGTCCAGCCACTCCGCCGTCAGCAGGCGGGACGGCTGCCGCCCCGCTGGCAACCGCCGCGTCGTCCGCTTCGGCTCCGCAAGGCAAGAGCGCATCGGCGTCCACGCCGTTTGTGCGGGGGCGACGGAAAGTAACAAATCCCAAGCCGAAGCGGGGACTTTTGAAAAAGGTCGGAAGCTGGGGCGCGGTGGCCGCCATGGCGGGCGACTTCGCCTTGAATATGTTCGGCCGCAAGAAGGAAGAGGAGGCGGAAGGCGGCACTGACGTCGCGATTGCGGCAGCGCAGACGACGGCGGAGACCGTGCAATCGGTTCAAGCGGCCACCGGGACGATGGCGGATATCGCCACTTCGACGTCAACCGCCTCGGATGTCGGCAAGGCCGCCTCCGCCGCGAAGAAGACGGGCTGGTTCGGCAAGCTGCTGAAAGGCGCTCGCACCGTGAGCAAGGCGACGAGGTTTCTTCGCTTTACGCCGGCCGGATTTTTGGGCGGACTTGCTTTGGATGCCGGGCTGTGGGCGGCAGAGAAGTTTTTGCTGCCAAAAGAGGAGGAACAGCCCGCCGCCGCGCCTGACGTGAAGAAGCTGAGCGTACAAAGCCAAATCTCCGCCACGACGGTTGCTGCGGGAACGTACCGGCCCATGGCAGAGGCTCCGTTGGCGTCTGCTCCGCCTTCTCCATTACCGGAGCCTGTCCATTCCGGCAGCAGAGGCAGCTTCGGTCCGCCTCTTCCTGCCGGGAACCGGAGCAGCTTCGATGTCACCGCGAACAGCAACGTGGTCATGAATCTGAATGTGAACGGCTATATCGATATGCGGATGATCGAGGAGATTAAGCGGATTGCGCGGGAGCAATTCGACGCGTCGTTCCGTTCGTTCGAGCGAAGCATCGCAAGCAAGCTGCCGCCGCCGAAGCCAATGCCGAAGCCGGTGGTTGCGGAAGGAGGCATGATGTCCTATTAGTGCGCGAAAAAGCAAGTTAGGCGGAGTCGAGCTGTTCGTGATTTCCGAGGAACCGGAATATTCGGTGCAGGTAAGCAGCCATAACATCGAGAAGGGCGGCATGGTCACCGATCATGTGCAGAGGGATACGGTGAGCCTGCATTTGGAAGGCTTGCTGATCGGGCCGCAGGCCTCGAACTACCGGCATCGGCTCGTCACCGCGATGAATGAAGGGAAGCTGCTGCAATATAGCGGTCGCAATATGCTGTTGAACTGCGTCATTACGAGTCTGCGGACGACGCATGACAATTCGATCGCGAACGGCATGTCGTTCGCGATGACCTTGAAGCAGGTCAATCTCGTCAAGATCGCGTACGACAAGCTGCCGCCCAAGCGGAAAGCGGCCGTCAAGCCGAAGAGCCGCTCCGGCAAGCGGAATACGGCTTACCGGCCGAAGCCGGACGTTCATGTCGTGCGCCCCGGCCAATCGGTCAAAGATATCGCGGCCTACTACCAGGTCAGCGAAGCGGGGATTCGGGCCGGGATGAAGCTCGCCGGCATGCCGGGCATCGCGCAGGCGGGCATGATCGTGGCGCTTCAGACCGGGAAGAAATTGCTGTCGGACCAGAGCAAGACGAAGGCGAAGGGCGATCCGATACGGATGTATCGCGTTCAGCCCGGCGACAGTTGGCCCTCGATCGCCAAGCAATTCGGAATCAGCGTAACGGCATTGCACGCCCTGAATTTCAAAAGGGTCAGCACCTATATGAGTCCGCCGCCAGGAACGGTCATTCGCGTAAAATGACGCGATCCCATTGGGAGAGCCCGCCCCATTTGACGGGCGGCGGACAGAAGGGGGGAGAAGCATGGCAATCATCCGGATCGACAAAGATCTGATTCCCTACTCCTTCGATATGGACTTGGGGGAACGAACATATACGTTCGAAGTGCGCTACAATGCGGCGCATGATTATTTTACGGTGGATCTGTCCGAAGGGGATAAGCCGCTGGCGCTCGGCGTGAAGCTCGTGTGGGGGATGCCCTTGTTCGAGAGCATGGAGACGCGCGAGTTCCCGCTGGAGGTCATCGTGCCGTATGGCGACAATCCGGGAGAGTTGATTACTTGGGACACGCTGGGGCAGTCCGTGCACCTTCATTTGGGGGATGACGATGGAATACTTATATAAGCGCGGCTGCGAGATTCTGATCGGCGGATACCGCTTCACCTATGGAGACTTGACGATGCACGTCATCGCCGATTTCGACGACGACAAGGAGCCGAGCGAATCGACGGTGGAGATCTACAATTTGTCCAAGCATACGCTGGCGAATATTCGGACCGGCATGCGCGTCATCGTGAACGCGGGGTACGGCAAAGACCTCGGCACGGTGCTCCAGGGCCGCATCGTGGAGGTGAGGACGAAGCGGGACCAGACCGAGAGAATCACAACGATTCAAGTAAAGGATGACGTGGCGGTATCTCTTTATGAGATGGCGCATACGTACCGGCCCGGGACGAAGGCGAGCGAGATCATTCACGATCTGATGACGCGGGCGCAGATTCCTCATGGACCGGTAGATTTGGAATCGGATCACGCCTATATGAAGGGGTTTATCGTGAATGGCGATCCGGTGGACGCGATTCGCCGCGCGGCTTCCGCCTGCAACATCGGCGTATATACGCGGCAGGGGAAGCTTTATTTTCAAGCGCAAAGCAAGGGGGGCGGCGGAAGCTCCATCGTCAGGCTGTCGCCGAAGAGCGGCTTGATCGGCAGTCCGCAGTCCTATGAAGAGGACAAGGAGGCCGGGGTCCGGGCGACATCGCTTCTGAACTACCGGCTGCATGCGGGCGCGCAGATCCGGCTCGTCAGCGAAGAGTTCGAGGGCGTGTACAAGGTGAAGCGGGGCAAGCATACGGTGTCGGCGGATCAATTCCTGACTGAGGTGGATTTGGTCAAAATCTAGGAGGTTGTCATTTTGGCGTAATTGCGTTGGAGAAGGAGGTGGCGCGCATTGGGAACCAATCGGGCGGTCAGCGCCCTGGAGGCCTGGATCGATCATAAGATGTCCGGAACGGCGGGTGCGCAGATCGGCACGGTTGTCCGTCTGGCGTCGGGGACGGCGGATGTGGAGCTGGACGGGGAAGCCGGCCTCATCCGTTATCAGCTCCCGATGGTGGAGCAGGCTCCGGACATCGTGATCGAGCAGGGGAGCCGCGTCCTGGTCGTGTTCACCGAGGCGGGCCAGAACGGCGGCGTCATTGTCGGAAAGGTGGCGGGATCATGAGAACGTGGGCGCTCCATGAAGGAGATATTCGGGTAACCGATGGAGATATCGCCTGGATCGACGGGCGCGAGGAACTGGCGCAAGCGGTTCGCATTCGGCTGAGCACCCGCTTGGGCGAATATTTTTTGGCGCCGGATATGGGGCTTGATCATGAGCGGCTCGTCGGCAAGCAGGTAAGCGAAGACAGCATTTGCGAGGCGATTATGCGCTGCATCGCGGATGAACCGCGCGTGCAATCGGTGGAAGAGGTAACCGTGGAATGGGATGCGCATTCGCGCACCGTGCAGGCGCGTGTCTTGATGACGAGCGCGGACGGAGAGGAGGTTGAGCTTGTCTATGCTGACAGCAGCGGGATTGAAGCGTAAGACGTACCATGAGATTTATGAGGAAATGGTGGCCGGCGTAAGCAAACGTCTGGGCCAGGATATCAATATGTCGGAGACGTCGCCGCTCGGCATGATGATGCAGGTGTTCGCCTGGCATTTGGCGGAGCTGTGGGAGGATGTCGAGCAGGTGTACCATGAGTCGTACATTCAATATGCGACAGGCGTCCAATTGGATGCTTTGGCCGTATTCTACGGTCTGCGGCGGAAGCTGGAGCAGGCCGCGCACGGGCGCGTTCAGGTCACCGGAACCCCGAATTATACGGTGCAGCCGGGAGTGCAGGTCGGCACGAAGTCGGGGGTCTGGTTCACGACGGACGAGGCTTGCGTGCTGGGCGAGAGCGGCACAGGCGAGGTCACGGTGACGGCGATGGTGCCGGGCAGCAGCGGCAACGTTCCGGCGGGCGCGGTCACGGAGCTGCTTACTTCGGTAAAGGAGATTGCGGCGATTACGAACCCGGACAGCATGACCGACGGACGCGAGCGGGAAAATGACACCGAGTTCCGCGATCGGCTGCGGGCGGCGCGGGACGGCAGTCATGCCGCCACGGTGGACGCGATCGTAACGGCTCTGCTGCAGCTTCCGGAGGTGAAGTCGGCGGCTGTGCGCGTGAACGACACGATGGAGACGAACGCGGAAGGCGTTCCGCCGAAGTCGATCCGTGCCTATGTGCATGGCGGGCAGTCGGAGCAGATTGCACGGACCCTTTTCGAGAAAAAGGCGGCCGGCATCGGCACCGACGGCACGGAGAGCGTCAAGGTGCGGGATGTGAGCGGGAACGAGCATGAGATTTGCTTCAGCCGCATGAAGCTGCTGGATGCGCATGTGGAAGCCGTCGTCAAGGCGGGACCGTCGTTCCCGGCACGCGGCGAGGACGACATCATTACCGCGATCGCGCAGTATATCGGCGGCGTCGGCGCGGATCGGCAGGATTATACCGGCCTGCCGCAAGGCTCGCGCATCGTGTACAGCCGCCTGCTGGCGGCGATTCAGAACGTGGACGGCGTCGAAGAAGTGAGCGAATTGAAGGTGAAGCTGGGCGCGGGCGACTGGGTCAGCGGCAACGTCGATATTCCGCTGTACGAGGTGGCCCGCGTGGCGCCGGAGCGGATTAAGGTGGCGGTAAGCGATGATTAAGCTGCATGACGTGATGGCGCTGCTGCCGGATGTCATCGCCAAGGAAGACAGCCGCTTCGCCCAACTTGTGAGCGTCTGGCTGGAACAGATGAACGAGATTCGCGCCACGGTGGAGCGCATCTCGGCCTGGAAGAGCATCGAGGAGGCCGAAGGCGCCGCGCTGGACGACATCGGCGGCAATCTGGGCCAGCCCCGCGGGCAGGCGACCGATGAGATCTACCGCATCCTGCTGCGCTCGAAGCTGGCCCGGATGAATGCGAGCGGGGATATCGATTCCATCATCGGCGTGCTGGCCTTGGCCCTCAATGCCGATCCGTCGGTTCTTGCGATCCGGGAGAAGCAGAACGACGCCCATGATCCCGAGCCTGCGGCGATTCAGGTCGTCAAGGTTCCTTACGAGCAGTTGAACCGCGTCGGCATGAGCCCGGCGCAGTTCGTCCGGCTCGTGCAAAGCGTCACCTCCGCCGGCGTCCGCGTGGCCCAGGTGGATCTGTCGGGGACGTTCGAGCTGTCGTCCGTGGCGGACGAGCCGGAACAGAGCGAGCATGGGCTGGCCGATGAAGCGATGACCGTCGGCGGCACGCTCGGGGATGTGTATACGCCGGGACATGACTATCCGATTCCGGTGTAAGAGAGGTTTTTGTATAGGGAAAGCAGACTTGAAACGGTCTGAAACTTTTTCGATAGATTCGATATGGGAGGGAGCCATATGGCATTTCAGAAGCCGCTTCCGGAGTGGAAGCAGCCCGGCATCCGTCCGCCGGAGTCCAAAATCAAAGAAGGCTACCAGGTTCTCGACAAGCCTCCAGCCGCGTGGATGAACTGGCAGATGAACACGACCTACGAAGCCTTGGAGGAATTGCAGGATAAGGCAGCCGAGAAGGAGGACGTCTCGCAGGCGCTGGGAGAGGCGAAGGCGTATACGGACGAGAAAACAAAAAATTTAGAGGCTCCTGTCAAATCCGTAAACAGCAAGACGGGTGATGTTGTTCTAACTGCGGCGGATATTACAGGCGATAACGGTGACTTCTCGGTTCCCGGTAACATCACATCTGGTAAGCAAGTATCGGCTACAGGCGGCTTTGTAACTCCGAAGGATGTTCACGCACGTGACATTGCGACTTCCCGCAATCTGGTCGTGTCTGGAGAAACAAATTTATCTAGCCGGGTATTTATGGTGGCGCCAACTGATGCTTCAATTAACCCAGAGTTATGGTTCTATAAAGGTGACGTTAAGCGCGGCGTATTATGGACATCTATGGCTGGAAATTCTAATTCTATAAACTTACGCCCGCAAAAATCAGATGGCACAAATGCTCCCGGACTAGCATTAACAGAAGATGGCCGTATGATGTACAATGGCCGGGATGTCATGGCCGAAATCGATTCTGCAAAGCAATCTGGCGTTGATGCAAGAAGTAAAATAGCGGGTGCCATCAACGCCAAGGGGGTGCCGGCATCCGCGAATGACGATTTTTCTACACTTGCTTCGAAAATCGGGCAGATTAAAATGAAGATTAAAGATTTACAATCTGCCAAAGGGTCGACGAACGGTCAAGAGAAAATTGAAATAGATAATCTTGATTTTGAACCGCTTATCATTCGGGTTGACTTACGTTTGAGTGTATACCGAGTTGGTGTACGAGCGCAAGGATGGTATGTAAAAGGAATAAATGATTCATATTATATAGATTTTTATGATGGCAATGAATCTTATTATGGAACTACACGGGTAGTTTGGTTACCCAGAGGATTTACTTTGAATAGCTCCACCTCAGACTACCGCGCTAATCTATTTTATGCAAGTGATTGGATCGCTTACGGCTGAATAAGGAAAACGCTATTTTTACGCCCTCACGGCAGCGTGGGGGCTATTTCACGCAAAGGAGGGACCACACATGGAAAGACTGGACGTGCTTTTAAAGTCAGCCTTTGCGGCGGCGGGCGGGACAGCGGCGTTTTTGTTCGGCGGCTGGCCGGCGCTGCTGCAAGTGCTGCTTATCATCGTAGCGATTGATTACGTGACGGGCGTGATGGCGGCCGGGGCCGAAGGGCGGCTGCGCAGCAGCATCGGGCTGATGGGCATCGCGCGCAAGGTGTTTATTTTTTTCGTCGTGGCGGTGGCGCATCAGGTGGACAGCGTGCTGGGGGACCAGCATTTGCTGCGGGACGCGACGATTTTTTTCTATTTGGCCAATGAGCTGCTGTCGATCATTGAGAATGGCGGCCGCCTGGGCGTGCCGCTGCCGCCGCTCATTAAGCAGGCGGTCGAGGTGCTGCGCGGCAAGGGCGAGATTCGCGACAAGAACCAGTAAGCGCAGTTCCCTGCAGCCAAAGCCGTGACCTAAACTGCGTTCAAAAGGGCTGGTTCTGCGACGGAAAGAGGACGGAATGCCGGGCTTTTGAACAGCTATCCACAGGGGAGGAATGACGAAGTGACTCCGCAGATGACTCTTATGGAACGTGTTCGCAAGGAATTGTATCGCAGAGCCTGGAGGCTGCAATACCGGGCGAAGGCGGCCCGCTGCCGCGAGATATCATGGAGGGCGGAATCCTTCGCCGCTCCCGATTTCACGGCGCAAGCCGACAACCGTATGCTCGTTCGGCAATTGTTGCAGGAACTGCCCCGCGACAAGGGGCGGGTTATTCTGTACAGCCTGTATGTAGAGGACGAGACACAGGTCCAGATTGCACGGAAGCTGAACCTGAGCCAGCAGGCGGTGAGCAAATGGAAACGCAAATCCCTTCACCGATTATGTCAGAAGCTGAGTTCGCTGAATGGCTGAGGCGGGTCCGGCAGCATGATAAGGACGCTCTGTTGCGCTTGCTTCGCTATTTTGAGCCCGACATTCAATATATGTCCCGCTTCATGCGCATGCCGAAGGAGGATGCGGAGCAGAGCCTTCGCCTGGAGCTGATCGATCTGCTGAAGCATGCCGAGGGTATAAGCATGAGCAAGGAAGCCATTTGCATAAGGACTGCCGCGGCTTGAGAGGGCTGCGGCTTTTTTCATTTTCGCGCGCCTAGCCAAGCTAGGCACAACTAGCCGGTGTGAGTCCGGTCGAGGTAAGAGCCAAGTCGCCTCGTAGCTGACAGGCAACTGGTGGAGAGACCCTAAGGTTGAAGCCCTGTGACAAAGTAACTCTCAAGAGAGTGCGAGCAAATCAGCAGGCCGTAACATGAAGTGAATCCTGCCGCATCGTCAAAAAGAACCTGCAAAGGACAAGAGAGAGCCGAGCCTCGGAACATTGGGCGAAGGCCATGGAACGCGTGAAGCTCTTGGAAACGCAGACGCGGAAGAACTCTCCGGTGTATGGGGAACGGCATGTTGAGAAAGTTGTGTCTGGAACTGGGGAAACCCTACCTCGCACGGCAACGCCGTAAAGAGCGACCCTATAAGCCCGAAAGGTGAAGTGGCGAGCTGCGAGAAGGGTGGCGGAGGGGGTTGTAGTACCCGTGAAGCAAGGACAACACAACCTTGTGGAGGAAAGAGCCCCTGCTTTGTTCACGTACTGGAGGAGGTAAGAGTCAGTGAATGCCCAAAAGGCTAACTACGCCAAAGTAAAAGCTCAACAACTCCAAAACGTACTATATCTAGCGGCCAAGGAAAATCCGAGGCGGCGATTTCATGCGCTGTACGACAAGGTACACCGCGGCGACATTCTTTGGGAAGCATGGAAACGGGTCAAGGCGAAGGGCGGAAGCGGTGGAGTAGATGGCATAACCATCGACCACATCGTCAAAGAGTTCGGGGAAGAGCGATTTGTCGATGAAATCCAAGGTAAGCTGAGGAACGGAAAATACCATCCACAGCCTGCAAGACGGAAAGAGATACCCAAACCGGACGGCAAGATGCGCCCGCTTGGTATCCCTGTCATCCGAGATAGGGTCGTTCAAATGGCGACCAAGATGGTTATAGAACCGATCTTCGAAGCGGATTTCAAGGATTGCTCCTACGGATTCCGGCCCAAGCGAAGCCAGCATGATGCAATCCGGCATATCCGCCGAGCAGTAAAGAAAGGCGTATACTGGGTCGTCGACATCGATATCACCGGATATTTTGACAATATCCCGCACGAGAAACTGATGCGACTGGTGGAACAGAGAATTAGTGATCGACGAGTGTTACAACTCATCCGCAAGTGGCTCAAGGCAGGATTCGTGAAAGATGATCAGTTTCATGAAACCGACCTCGGGAGCCCGCAAGGCGGAGTCATAAGTCCGCTCTTGGCAAATATCTACTTGAACTATCTGGATACCATCTGGGAGAAGAAGTTTGCGGAAGCAGGAACACTGGTGCGTTATGCCAATGATTGGTCATCCTGTGCAAAACCAAAGAACAAGCTCTGAGGGCGATTGATGTCCTCAAAGCGGTATTTGGAAAGCTGGAACTTGAAATGAACAAGACGAAGTCCAAACTTGTTAACCTCTGGGGAGACAAAGAAGGCTTCGACTTTCTGGGGATGCATCACCGGAAAATACCGAGGATGATGAAAAGGAACAAGGAAGTTCATGTTCTTCGCAGTTACCCGTCAAAGAAGGCGATGAAGAACATGAAGCAAAAGGTAAAGGAAGCAACAGAACCGCGCAATCGTCTATTCTGGACGATGAACCGGATGGTAGATGAACTCAACCCGAAGATACAGGGATGGAGGAACTACTATGGTATAGACTCCTTTGCTGACCAGTACCTGAACAAAATCGATTGGTACATCCGTAAGCGTCTCACCCTGTTCTGGAACAAGAAACGTAGCCGTCGTAACAAACACAGCAATTCCCGGCAAGCAGCCATTGCTGCACAACTTGCGGGATTAAGAAACTCGCCAGCTAAGGGAAGTACCGTAATGCCGGAGGAAGAAGAGCATCGGAAAGCCGTATGAGGGAAAACCTCACGTACGGTTTGATGAAGGGGGAACTGAAAAAGTAAAGAAGAGGGTTTTCGCCCTCCAATGAAATTTCAGTTCTCTACTCTACAACAGAAATAGAGAGGACGATAACGAATGAGTCTGGACATTAAGCAGCGGCTGCTGCCTGACGGGCGGCCGAACAAGCCGAACCGGCCGATGAAGCCGCAGTATATTACGATCCATAATACGGACAATCCGGCTCCCGGCGCCACAGCCGAGGCACATTCCCGCTATATTCTGAACGGAAGCGGCGGGGAGAAGAAGAGCTGGCACTATACGGTCGACGACCGCGAGATCTATCAGCATTTACAGGAAAATGAGCAGGGCTGGCATGCGGGGGACGGCAACGGACCCGGCAATCTGCTGTCGCTTGGCGTCGAGATCTGCATGTACGCGGGGATGGATGAGCCGAAGGCGTGGCGGCTGGCTGCGGAGCTGATCGCCAGGCTGGCGGAGAAGCACGGCATTGCCATGGAGCGTATCGTTCCGCACCGCCATTGGAGCGGGAAGGCTTGCCCATCGCGTGTGCTGCCGCGCTGGCAGGAGTTCATGAAGCTCGTGGAAGAGCAGCGGGGAGGACAAGGCAAGCCCGAGGAGCGGGATTATGCGGGCCACTGGGCCGAATCGTCCATCCAGTATGCGATCGCCAATGGAATTATGGCGGGCCGCGGTTCCGGGTTTGCCCCGAATGAGCCGGTCACGCGTGCCGAGCTGGCGGTCGTCGTCGAACGCCTGTTCAAGCAAATGAAAGCATAGCCCTTCCTGTGCCCTGAGGCTATCCGGTTCTATCGCCATCTTTTTGGGAAATGGTAATAGAAAAAAATGAAGCTCTGCATAGGGAGGAGATTATGGATACCATCGAGATCGAACCGGGACGAGCCATTGGAACGATAAAGCTGGGGATGAGCAGAGGGGAAGCGGAGGAATGCATTCGCCAATATGCTTCCCGCTATGAATGCCGCGATGATATATCTTTTGATTTTTCCTCGTACTTCATGCCGGAATATGATTCGAATGATCGCATGATTCCGCTGCAAATGACAAGCGATGTGTAGGAGCATGCTCGTTGTCTTTGCCATGGAATCAATGTGTTCTGTACGAAAGCAGATGACTTGGTTGTGGTTAGGGATAAGATTTCTCCATACGCGCGAACATGGGAAGCATCCGCGGGCGGCAGCTATGTATTTCCGGAGATTGGACTTGCTTTCTATCGCTCAAATTCTATTTCCAAGGAAGAGCTAGGGCGTGTACGCAAACTATCGAAATAGCCAAATATCTGGTAAACTTATCCTATGAGAAGACGATATGAGATACGAGATGACCAATGGGAACGACTCAAAGACCTCTTGCCACCGGAACGGAAACCACAGGGTGGACGTCCGGCAATCGATAACCGAAAAATGTTCAATGCCATGCTTTGGGTGATTCGTTCTGGTGCGCCTTGGCGAGACTTGCCAGAGCATTATGGCTCCTGGAGCAGTGTCTACAGTCGTTTCCGCCGCTGGGAGAAAGCAGGCATCTTTGATCGAATGCTAGACGTTCTGGCTGCCAATCCCGATGACGAAAGTGTTATGCTCGATGCTTCCATCGTTCGTGTTCACCAACACGGCGCGGGGGCAAAAGGGGGCAGCAATTCCAAGCCATCGGACGATCACGCGGAGGATTAACCAGCAAGATTCATGCCGTTGTAGACGGCCTTGGCAATCCGCTACGCTTCGAAGTAACCGCAGGCAACATCAATGATTGTGTAACGGGTTATGAGATCCTGCAAACCCAAGACATACAAGGTAAACATGTTTTGGCGGATCGCGGATACGATACCGATAAAATCATTGCGCTTTTGGAAGAGAAACTGGCCCATTCCGTCATTCCCAGTAAGAAGAATCGCACGATCCAACGTACAACCGACTGGTGGTTGTATAAAGAGCGTCATCTGGTCGAATGCCTGTTCAACAAACTCAAACATAATCGTCGGCTGGCAACTCGGTACGATAAATTGGCCTGTACTTTTGTTGCCTTCTTAAAGCTGGCCTCTTCCATGATCTGGTTGGCTTAAGGTTTGCATACACGCCCTAGAGGAAGAATGGTTTCTGGCTCAATCCCCGGAGGAGCAGGAATACTTGAAAAAGAAAGCATGGTCTGATCTAGGGATTCTCGATAGCCCCCGCAAGTATACGCCGCCCCCATCAGGTACAAGGTAAAAGGATGAAGCAGTGTTGCCTCTCAGCAACTTTCCTTAACGGTCCCAACTTTTCTACCTGGCAGCAACAGGTTGTTGCCGGTTCAAGAGTTGTATGGGGGGTCAACACTGTTTCTGTAGACCCACACGGGATCCGTCTGTTACGATAGTAACTCAACATGAGCGCTGAAAAACTCCATCAGCTCGATGATAGTTGTTCGTAGTGGCGGATAGATAGCGGGGGAGGGCTTGACCGTGAGTGCGGATGTATACGCGGATATGAAGCAGGGAGAAAAAGGGGCATGGATTAGCATTGCCGCTTATATTGCCTTGTCCGGCGCCAAGCTGATGATTGGCTGGATGTATCAGTCGCAAGCGCTGCAGGCCGACGGGTGGAACAACCTGACTGATATTATCGCTTCGGCGGCCGTCCTTATCGGTCTGCGCATCTCGCAGAAGCCGCCGGATCGGGATCATCCGTACGGGCATTTGCGGGCGGAGACGATCGCGGCGTTGATTGCGTCCTTCATTATGGCGACGGTCGGCATCCAGGTTATTCTGTCCACCGCACGTTCCTGGTTCGCCGGGGAAGAGAGCAGCCCGAGCCCGATTACCGGCTGGGTCGCCTTGGGCAGCGCGGCCATTATGCTTGTCGTCTACGCCTACAATAAGCGTCTCGCGACCCGGATCCGGAATCAGGCGCTGATGGCGGCACAGGACAATCGTTCCGATGCTTTTGTCAGTATTGGCGCGGCGGTGGGTATCTTCGGCGCCCAATTCGGACTCAACTGGCTTGATCCGCTGGCGGCACTGACCGTCGGCCTCCTGATTTGCAAGACGGCGTGGAATATTTTCCGCGAGGCCACCCATACGTTAACGGACGGCTTCGACGAAGCGCAGCTGGAGCGGCTGCGGAAGACGGTGGAGAGTACGGAAGGCGTGCGGGCGATTCGCGAGGTGAAGGCCCGGCTGCATGGAAGCCTGGTGCTGGTGGATGTCGTCGTGCTGGTCGATGCGGGGCTGAGCCTGGTGGAGGGACACCGCATCTGCGACGATATCGAGCAGCGGATGCAGCGCAAGCATAATATTGCCCATGTCCATGTTCACGTCGAGCCGATGGTGTCCGGAGCGGAGCAGAAGCGGCCGCAAGGCCAGGCGGCTCATTAAGCGGATGCCGGATCGGGAATCGTATTCTTGTAACGGAAAAGCGTTCGGAAGACTCTGATTCGGATCAGACTCTTTTGGGCGCTTTTATGTGATCAGGCGGGGTACGGCGAAACCGAATAGAAGGTTCTTTTTTTGAAAAAAACGATTGACAAATGACATAATTTTTAAATATGATTACGTTAACAAACATTCCCAATAATGGTTGTGAATGTCCGATGACCTCTTCTTTTATGGCGAAGCAATCATCCTGCATACCCGCTTGACGTACGATTTGATTTGCTTGGCGATAAAGAAAATCCGGGTCCGGAAGGGGAGAAATAGCGCAGCCTGATTTCGTGTTTGGTTATCGGTAAAAATTTGTGGTCTTCCCGCATGCCCCTGGTTCAGTCTCTTCTATGTGTGTAAGCCGACTCTATTTCCAAGTTCACTCCAGTTGCAGCATTCTTGTTGCCGTCGGGCGGCTCCAAGCGCTTTGCTTTCGCTTCATGTTCTTGAACCCTTGCATTCTTCAGATTGCACATCACCTATGTAAACGCCCTCCTTTATGTTTTTTCACTCTCGTATTCAACAGAAATAAGCATGGCCAAAAAAATCGAAAAAAGAATAAGAAAAGAGGTTGATGCGAATGAAAACAAGGTTTTTATCGGTTTTCGTCTCTTTCTTGCTGCTTATCTCGCTTGTGCCCCCGGTAGCCTCCGCTTCCAAAACCATTCGATCCCTTCCGGGTGGAATTTATATTCTATTACCTTTGCCAGTGCGGACAGTGACAACGGACTTTGCGCGCAAGGGGCCAAAAACTGGACGGCGGCTGCGGGGACGACCATGACCGAGACATCGTCGTCCCAGAATAAATGCTATTACCGGGACTATCCTGAATCATGGTATGGCCTGTACAGCAAATATAGCTCTTACTTTACGATTAAGGTGAACAAGAGGTTGCTGGCTCGCGATTTCCCGAATCAAGTCTGGAACGCCAGTCTCAGCTCCGCGACTCACGAATTCGGGCATGCCCAATTTCTGGGGGATCATGATACCGCGGGCGAGGGAGTCTACGGAACCACGTCCATTATGAGCTACAACCGCAATCGCGCCACGATGACTACGCCTCAGTCTCACGATTTGAGCGACCTACAACAATTAAGAAATTCTTCTGCCGCGCCTTCCTCCGCGGATGAAGCCGTCTTTGCGGATTTTCCTAACTACCATATTGAAGAATTGTTAGATGGCAAGACCGACTTGGTTGTCGTTGCTCATGTCGATGCCGTGAGTGAAATCCGGGAAAACGGAGCCGATCCGCTCGCTTCGCATCAAGAGGCTGTGTTGCGTATTGATGATACGCTGTATGGCCAGGCAGAGTCGCCAACGATTAAGCTCTATCAATCCGTTGACAAGGTGAAGGCCGGCCAAAAATATTTGCTCTTCCTCTCGTCCCGGCCGGATATCGGGCAATATGTCGTATCCGATGGCGCCTCGCAAACGATTGTCAGCCAAAATCAACTGAAATCGAAATCGTTTCGAGCCGCCTCCGACAAAAAGCTGACCGTAAACATTAAAGGCATTCAAGGACAATATTCGAATGAGGAGCTGAGGCAGCTTTTGAACGAAAAGTATAAATAAGGGCGAGAAGGGGGAACAGTGATACAGGTATACATGAAAAGCGTGCAGGAAGACTCGGAGTTTGAAACCGATTCTGCCTGCACGCTTTTTTGCATTAGGAAGGCGACTCGTCCGCCTCCGCTTCCAAGGCCGTGATGAATTCCTGCGGCTGATCGAGGCAGAGCGCGACATGCTTCAGGTCGCGGCGGCTTCCGAACCGGCCCGTGACCGAGACGGGGGCGGCCAGCTCCAGCATGATGTTCGGCGTGCCGAACAAGGGGGAGGCCGTATGGCGCAGCTTATCATTCGGCAGCGGCTCCTTCAACAGCCGGACGGCGGCAATCCGATCCCGGGGAATATCGGCCCAGATGTCATGCGCGATACGGATGCGGATGAGGCGTTCCGTCACCAACACCGGGTTCAGCTTCGTCAGGCGGTAATCCGCGATCAGGACGAAGATGAGGTAGACGTTGGAGAGCGACAAGATCCAGGCCGCTGCCGCAGACCATTGGTGCACGAGAAAATGGAGGCCGATTCCTTCCAGGACGAGCAAATGGATGGCGCCGATGACGACGACCAGCATGCTGGACTGTTCCGTCGGCTGAAGGCGGCGGCATGCTCTGGCGTATGCGGCTTTTTCCGCCAACTGAGGAAGGCATGGCAGCCGATAGAGGCTTCATGCGCGAGCCGTCCCAGCTTCTCCAAGGGTGCCGTCCCGGCGAAGGCGAACCGGATAGCGTCCACGGGAGAAGCGCCGCCGCTCCGCGATTGGCGGTAGGCGGCTCGAAGCCGCATCGCACAGTAGAACGCATATGCCGCCAATCCGAGTCCGGCGCCGAGCGCGGCCGAGTCAAGCGCCAGCCGGAGCTCGGCACTCTGAAGCGGCACGAACAGCCGGGCGGCGGCATAACCGGCGAGGACGGCGGCGACGGGGAAGTCAACAGCATGGAAATATCAGCCGCAACGACCAATAATAGGATGGAAAATGGCCGCGAAATCGAATTTCGGGACATCCGAACCATCCAAAACACTCCTCTCCAAGTCTCTCAACCATTTTCTATAATATACCTCAATTTCCTGGTGAATAGTTACAAAATATTCTTTTTTCTGACTGGTAATAGGCATATTGAACTAGAGATGGTTACAATTTTGTCTATTTTTAAGCAGATGGTCGGATGGTTTCCCGTGTCTGGCTCTATTTATAATTAGGGCAAGTTGTTTATGGGATGTCATAACATTTTTAGTATAACTATTAAAAAATACTATTCTTTGACATCTTGTTCATATGAACAACAACTCAATATTCCGTTGCAACGTCACAATCACACCACTGTTTACAACAACAAGGAGGATGACATGAAAAAACAACTACTGCTAGGATTATTGATGGTAACGATGGCCGGACAAGTATTCGCGGGGGTGTCCCATGCTGCCGAAGCTCCACAGGCTGCAGCGGCGGCGCAGCAGGTATCGACAAGCCAGACGGGCAATATTATCGCTTCGGTTAATTTGCGCAAAGAACCCTCTACTTCTTCTTCGGCTATCCGTTTGATGAAAAAAGGCGAGAAAGTTACTATATTGGACAAGCATAACAGCTACTGGTATAAAGTGCAGGATGAACGAGGCAATACGGGCTATATGAGCACGAGTAGCAAGTACATACAGGTGGCTGGTTCGTCAACAGGGAATAATTCATCATCGTCAAGCCAGTCAGCCGACATCGAGAAGGTCATCAAGGTCGGACAAAAATATTTGGGCACGCCATACGAATTCGGCTCCAACCGGAACAGCACTAAAACGTTCGATTGCTCCGCCTTCGTCAGACAAGCCTATAAGGAAGCGCTCGGCATCGTGTTGCCGACGGATTCCCGCAAGCAAGGAAGCTGGATTAAGTCCAATTCCACGCCGAAGACAAGCATCAGCCAGCTGAAGCGCGGCGATCTCATGTTCTTCATGTCCTATAAAGGCTCCAAGGCCTCCGCTTATAAAAACGTCAACAAGAGCACGGAACGGATTACGCATGTGGGGATTTACTTGGGAGACGGCAAAATTCTGCATACGTACTCCCAAAAATCCGGCGGCGTTCGGGTCGACAATGTGCTCAACACCACTTGGGAACACCGCTTCCTGTTCGGCGGCAGCGTCGTGAAGTAGGTTTGGAATCGATTGCACACGGTTCTAAAGGCACTTCTGTTGCCTTGGATCTGAAGAGAGGCCCTGTGGGCAATGTCATTCAGATAAGGCGCGGAAACCATAATCAAGCACAAGAGCAGGTTATCGAAAAGATAGCCCGCTCTTTTTTTTGTTTCAAAAGAAAATCAAGACTTAACAGGGTAGATGGATATGTGTGGCGAAGACCGAAGGGCGCTGGCGACCATGGTCGACCGTTCCCCGATCAAGGGAAAAACCATTGTGCTTGCCGATCGAGGTTATGAAAGTTACAACAATTTCGCGCATCTGGAATTCAAAGGGTGGAGCTATGTCATCCGGGTAAAGGATTTGAATTCGAATGGTATTCTTTCGGGATTGCATTTGCCCGTTGACGGAGAGTTTGATCGGGACGTTCATCTGACACTCACCAAAAAACAAACCAAAGCGGTCAAGGCTCACCCAGAGATGTACAAGTTCGTCCCTTCCACGTCAACCTTTGATGTTTTGGATTTGCACGAGAACTTGTTTTACCCGACTTCCTTTCGGGTGGTTCGTTTCGTCCTGCCGAGTGGCGCTTTTGAGACCGTCATTACGAATCTTACCGCCACGGATTTCCCACCGGGTGAAATCATGTCTATGTATAACATGCGATGGGGCATTGAAACCTCATTCCGGGCATTAAAGTACACCGTCGGTCTGACGAATTTTCATGCAAAGAAACGAGAGTCCATCACCCAGGAGATTTTCGCAAGAATGATCCTGTACAATTTCGCTGAAATGATGACCTCGCACGTCGTCATTTCCCAAAGATAAAAGGCACCCCTATCAAGTCAACTTCACGGTTGCCGTTCACGTGTGTAGACACTTCCTGCGATCAAGAGACGATGAACCCTCGCCCGATGTTGAAGCACTGATCCGCAAAAACATTTTGCCGATTCGACCCGTTCGCCCAGGGCAGCAGAATACGCGTAAAGTCCGCTGGAAATCAGTGGTTAGCTTCGTCTATAGAGTAGCATAATTCGTTTCATATGAACATTTTTTTAAGCGGATCTTCCCTCCGCTTTGTTTGCTGTACACTTTTTTCCTTGCTTGTATACAAAAAAAGAAACGGCACAGGGTCTTTTCCCATGCCGTTTCAGATTCCTATGTTTTCGGCTCTTGTCTGTGAGCTAAACTTAATGACATTGGCCCTACTCCGAGGATATTCCGCTATAGAAACTAATAAATATACAAGTCTATATAGAATTCCGATTTAATATCATTGGCAAATTCAATAAACCTGCTATCAAAGTACATTGAAGGCTTTTCGTTGTTTTCTACATTTACAATTATCGCAAATAAAAAGTCTAAATTATACATAGCTTTTATTTCTTTTAGCACATTAGTTTTTGGGGATATTCGATTAATCATTTTCTCGAGTTGTTCATTAATATCTAAAGATTCTTCATACCCCGTGCTAATAATCCAACAAGAATCTTTCCGAGTGATACTTTTCCCTGGTATAGCATCTCCTTTCACCCAGTTGTGGTGGGGAATCATTTCTAGCTTTTCTGTCACCATATTAGGGTTTAATTCATCACCGGTTATAATAAACTCAACCATAACATTTGTTTTTTTCAAGCAAAGAACACCTCTCTAATTAATATATTCGCCCGTAGGAATGCCTTCTCCCTTCCCCCTTTTTTATAAACGAAAAGCTGGCCTGAATCTTTATCTTTATAAATATCGTATTTTGAAATATTTTTCTTACCAACGACGTCCCCTTTCAGTTGATGAGCATCAATATTATTCTTTTTGAGATAATTATCTTTAACTAAATTAATATTTTTAGGTGCCTCACTCATGCTTTTAGAGCTAGAACCACCGCCTCCTCCTGAAGGAGCCCTCATCGGGATATTTCTCATTCCCCCGGCTCCGCAATTATGCGTCCAAATTTCCAACTCTGTTACAAAATAATTATGTACTCCTTCGACACGGAAGTTATACACGGTCGTGCTGTTTTTCTTAATCTCGATCCGGTCGATCGGATACGGCTTGCCTTCTGGATTTTGAAGCAGGTCGCCTGCCTTAAGGTGCCTTGCCTCTATCCAGCCTCGGCCAGGAACCCAGAAGGGATGCTCTTCCGTTGTCGTTATCGTTATTCCTTTGGCTGTAATTTGGTATGTCTCGTCTGCCTGTCTTTTGAACAATTCAACAACCGTATTATATCCTGTTTTCCCTGTTCGTTCATCCTTTGTCAGAACCAAAAATACTTTAAAGATTTGTAATGAACTCCGAAATGATGGGTTTGTATAGTGGGCTAATCACTTGTGGTGGTGAAAGAGGAGCGCAACTTGAATCAGATGGGGAAATAGATTATATTGAAAATGTATCGGTTAGTCGGTACGGGTTGAACTGCTTCAACTGAAAAAAAACTATCGTGCTGTTCCGGACAGTTGTATAAGGAAAGCCCATGAATCAGGCTGGGTTTAATCCGATTCATGGGCCTAGGTGCTACGCTAGGTGTTACGCAAATTGTTGAAGCAGTTCAACCAGCTTAGGGATGGAATCACCTATAAATTGCAAAACAGCAATAAAAATAGACATATTAGTCACCTCCTTGATGTAATGAAAGAAACTGTAATGTTCCTTACACTAAATATATCGGCATGTTAACCCAGTTTTTGTAGTGGTTTTATTATGTAAAACAAAAAAATATGATTTTTTTGCATGATATTAGTTCAACAAAGAATAAGGTAAGGTTTAAACTTCTTCGAGACCTTTAAGATGTACCCCACTAAATAAATGGTGTATACTGGAATCAAATCCGGATGAACCGGTGAAAAGGAGCTCTGCTGGCATTGTACTGGAGTTGAGTCCGTATAAGCGGCGGGGCAATGATAACTTAGTTAGGGAAAACATCTAATGGTAAAGAGTTTAAATATATATATCGAACGATTTTTAGATGGGATAATCGGCCAATTAATTTTTATGTTGACACCATCGGTACAGCATGGCAAAGTCACACCACACGTGTAGATTATAGTGGATTATACCAGTATGATTATGGAAATAGTATTTTTGAGCCTGGTTTTTCATCTATTGATGTGAGTTCAGTTTATGGTACAAGAGGATACATTGACATTAACTATCATAATGATGGCCCCCACTACGGCTGGCTTGAAAATGAGGTGAGAATCCCTAGAAGACATGAACTAGAAACTGGATCGTTCGCTTCAGCATATGGTCACTCCTGGCTTCCTGTCAACAATGTAACAATAAATATAAGATCAACTGGAATTACATTTTCAGGGTTTGGTGATAAATGGAGTTGGGATAGTACTTTTACAATCGGAAAAGGGCACTAATTAAGAGTTTATCAAGTTACTTTAAGAAAACAGCCTCAGACCATTACTGGGTCTGAGGCTCAAACTATAGACAGTGTAAAAAGAGGCCGCGAGGGCCTCTTTTCTCGTTCGCGATATACTATCGCGATATATTCCGCGCATGCGGGCATGACGCCGGAGCGCGTGAATGGCGGCAGGTCACTGGAACTTCGGCGGTTCCTTCTTATGCTCGTCGATGACCGGCATCGTCCGGTATTTCTTCGTGCGCGCGAGCCGGACCGCTCCGAAGGAGCTGGCGGCGCCGAGCGGGAGCAGCAGACCAATCGCCACATATTGAAGCGTCGCGCTCCCGGCCACGACATAAGCAATGACGAGGACCATGAGCGGTGTGTAATCGAGATAGCGGACAAGCCAGTGCCGCCGTCCCCAACGGCTCTCCACGACGCCGAAGCAGATGAAGCCGGCAATAATCAGCGCGGCGAACACGAAGGAATTCGTAATCCAGCCGAGCGTCCTGGCGAGCAGGGCCAGTCCAATGATAATATAGCCTGCGAACCCTACCGGGGTGAACATCATAAGTGAATCATTCCTTTATATTCAGTATGGCGGATGCTGCGTCAGAGCAAATCAATGACGGCGCGCGGGCATCGGTCCGGCTTCACCGCCGGGGAAGGCCCGAGCTGCCGCTTCTGCCGGAGCGTCTCGTAGTGTTGACTCAAATCATGGAACCAGCGGTCGATGGTCTCCCGCGATTCCAGCAGTTCCCCGAGGCCGTGCTCGATGAAGAAGTCACAGTTCTCCTCCTCCTGCCCGGGAATCGGCGCATGGAAGAGCATCGGGATGCCCTTCATCATCCCTTCCGTGCAGGTCATGCCTCCCGGCTTCGTAATAAGCAGGTCGGAAGCGTCCATCAGCATCGATACTTCCTGCGTATAACCGAAGATCCGGATATTCGGATGCTGGAAGATCGGGTCCTGCTCGATCCGGTGCATCGCTTTCTCATTGCTTCCCATACAGAGGAGAAGCTGAATCTGATCCCGGTACTTCGTCATATAAAGCAGCAGCTCCTCGTCCAGAGCGAGTCCCCAGCCTCCGCCCATCAGCATGACGGTCGGGAGCGGCTTCAGGCCGAGCCGCTGCTGCGCTTCCGCTTGCGGGCAGCGCTGCCAGAACTTCGGGTGGACGGGGATGCCGGTGACGATGATATGCTCGGGGGAAATGCCCCGCTGGATCAGCTTCTGCTCCACCTCGGGGGCCGAGACGAGATATTTGCTCACTTCGGGCGTGATCCAGGTGCCGTGCGCATCATAGTCGGTGATGAGCGTATACAAAGGAATGTCGAATCCGGCCCGCTTCAGCCGGGAGACGACGATATTGGGAAACGGATGAGTGCAGACGATGGCATCCGGCCGCAGCTGTCTGATAACATGAGAAGCTTGCGTATAGAATATGCGATGCAGAGCCGATTGCGTAACCCGGTTCAGTGATTTTTTATATTGCTTGCGGTAGAGCAGGCCGACCAGCTTCGGAGATACGCTGACCGTCTTGCGATAGGCTGCAAAAATTAAGGGAGCGACCGTTGGGTTCAAAAATTTGCCCAGCTCCATGACGCGGGTCTGCACTTCCGGCGCCAGCTGCCTAATCCCGACGGACAATGCATAGGCTGCCTGCGTATGTCCGGTTCCGAAGCCTTCAGACAACAGAAGAATTCTTTTCTTTCGCATATTCTCACCTACTCTCATTATAACCGGAAAATGAAATGGAAGCATCTTATTGCATACGGAAATGCCAACGGGCAGACGCGGTCCCGCAAGCTGTCAAAGTTGAAAACAGGCCGGATATATGCTATGTTCAATAGTATAAAGGGAATGACCGGAAAATTATATTGGTCATTTAGTCACATCAGCCTCCCGTCGGAGGGAAGGAGGCGGAGTACATGTCCGTTGACCGCCGTAAGCTCATCGTAGATGCGGCTGCCCAATCCTTTGCCTTGTTCGGCTATAAGGCGACAACGATGGATCAAGTCGCCAAGATCGCCAAGGTAGGGAAGGGGACGATTTACACGTTCTTCACGAACAAGGAAGAACTCTTTGATGAAATTTTACAACAATTGATTATGGAAATGAAAGGGATTGCCGACCGAGAAATTCAGGAAGACAAGCCTTTCTTCGACAATCTGTATCGTGTCCTTGATCGGGTGCTTGAATTCCGGGGCCGCCATGAGCTGGCCATCAAGCTCTCGCAGGAAGTCCGAGACCTGGGCACGCCAATGGCCCGCGAGGCGATTCAGAAGCTGGAGAATGAGCTGCTCACCTACATAGAGTGCCAGGTGCGTCTCGCCATGGAGAAGGGCGAAGTGAAGGGGCATAACCCGAAGATTATCAGCTTCGTCATGCTACAGATGTACAAGGCGCTGACGACGGAATGGAACAAGCTGTACGATCCGCTTGACAAGGAAGAGATTAAGTTCCATTTCCGGCTTCATTTTATGGAAGGGCTTGCTCCATAGAGTCTGTTGGCTACTATAGAGGAGGTACCCGGTTGGCGGCTTGCAAGGCTGCCGGCCGGGTATCTTTTTGTTGTTCCGCCGGGAGCCGGAGGCGAGACCTGAAGATATGCATACTTTTCCCGTGCAAACCAAAAGCGCTCCCGCGCTTGATGGCTTACAGTGTTGCTATGATGTAAATCACATAAGCCAAAGGGGATGAGGGAATGAGCGCAACAATATGGTCGGCATCCGAGGTGGAGCATTACCGGAACAATGGGTACCTTATTCACAAAAAACCGCTCTTCGGGCCGAAGGACCTGGCCGAGCTCACCAGCATATTCGAGGAGCAGCTGGCGCAAAAGGGCGACAAGCTGTCCGATGAACTGGACACGCCGCATTTCCGGGATGAGCGGCTGCTCCGCTTCCTGTTGAGTGATGAGGTGCTGGACGCAGTCGAGCCGCTGATCGGCCCGAATATCGGTTTGTGGTCGAGTCATTTTATCTGCAAAGACCCGTATACGGGGCGGGCGACCCCGTGGCATGAGGATTCGGCATATTGGAAAGGGCGTCTGGACCGCTTCGACAAAATCGTGACGGTCTGGCTCGCCATCGACCGAAGCACGAAGGAGAACGGCTGCAGCGGGTCATTCTCGGCACTCATGTCAACGGGTTATCGGAATATGTGGACGCGGACGGGAAGGAGAATCTGTTCCCGACCCAGATCAAGCAGGTGGATGAGTCCAAAGCGGTCTGCTTCGAGCTGAAGCCGGGCGAATGCTCGCTGCATGATTCCCGGATTATCCACGGCGCGGAGCCGAACCGGAGCATGAACCGCCGGTGCGGGTATACGATGCGTTACTTCTCGACCGAGGCGAAGGTGATTCCGGAGAATAACCAGGGCTTCAAAATATGGCTGGCCCGGGGCAAGGACATTGCGGGCAATCCGTTCTGCAACGTATAATAAGCGCAAAGCTTGAGGGGAAAGTGGGGAGGAGAATGGGCCATGCTACGCCTGAGCGGCTCCGCAATGAACAATATATGTCGCTCTCGTCCCCTTTTCGCATTTTCCGCCATCATATCGATACGCGGATCGAAGTGCATTGGCATGAATTTTTTGAGATGGCGCTTGTGGTTGGCGGACAAGGCATTCATGCGGTGAACGGAACCTCCGTCTCCCCCATAGGCCAACGAACAGCCCCGGCGGATAACGTCTGCCGCGGGCTTTTTTGTGCTGGATGGTACAGCCAACGGCCCGGTGAGACCTGAGTGGATAGATATAGGACAGAAGCCCTAAATCGAAAATCTCCGCTTATATTTTTATTTCATAAGGTAACATTCTGGCCTCTTTTGTCCGTTATATTAACTATCAGTAAGTTGTCTATTGAGTGCAAAGCAAGGCTGGAAGGGAGAAGATAACGAGTGAACCCAACGTGGAAAAAAACATCGTGGCTCAGCATCGTGTTGGTATGCGCGCTTGTGATCGGCTTGCTGCCGTTTCATGGAGTGGCTAACGCAGCGGATACGGTAACCGACGTCCACTTTGAATCGGATGTATCACCGGTTCATGTCATCGTGGAGGGACAGTCCGTTCAATTGAAGCTGATCGGCACGATCAAGGGAGAACAGAAGGATGTGACCGGCCTGGCGGACTGGAGCTCCTCCAATCCGAGCGCGGTCACGGTAGACGCGGGCTGGGTAAAGGGCGCCGGCAAGGGGACTTCGGAGATTACGGCGAAGTACCAGGGGTATACCGTGAAGAAGACGGTCGTCTCCAATTATATGTATGATGAATTGAGCATACGTTCCGCAGACACCGGCGTAGACATCGATAAAGAAACGACGCTTTACCTCGGCATGAAGCCGAATTGGAAGGCGTTTGCTTTTGACAATGACGGCAATACGGAGAACGATGTGACCACCGACGCTACCTGGAGCTCTTCCAACTCGAGCGTCGTCGAAGTGAACAAGGGCAAGCTTACGCTGAAGGAAAAGGGCGAAGCCGAGATCACGGTCAAGCATAAAGGCTTGACCAGCAAAATCAAGATCAAGGTCGAGCTTCCGTACGAAGAGCTGATATTGTCTCCGGACAAGCTGATTGAATTCGAATTCGGCGATGCGGCGGTCAACGTGATCGCGAAGGCGAAGACGAAGGATGGCAATCTGGAGGATGTAACCGATAAGGCGGATTGGTCGACGAGCGACAGCGGCATCGCGGAAGTGAAGGACGGTGCCGTCAAGCCGATTGGCGTCGGCACGGCCACCATTACAGCCACCTATCTGGGCGCGACGAAGTCGGTTACGGTCGTTGTCCGTCCATCGTACCAAGCGATGCGCATCTCGCCGGACAAGAAGCAGACGATGCTCCTGGGCGACGCGCCGCTGCAAGTGCAGACATTCGTCCTGAACTCGGCCGACACGCAGGAAGAGGTCACGCATCTTGCGGAATGGACATCGAGCAATGTGATGGCAGTGACGGTCGAACAGGGCCGGGTCTATGCCAAGGCAGCCGGGACAGCGACCGTGACAGCGAAGTACAAAGGACTGTCCAAATCGATCGAAGTCAATGTCATTCCGGCGATAGAGAAGCTGGAATGGCCGGAGGAAGACAAGGATAAAGATGATGACGGCATCCGCAAGATGGATATCTATATGGAAGAATCCCAGAGCCTGCCGAAGGTAAGCGCGGTTACGCTGGGGGGAGACACCGTTGATGTATCCGATCTGGCGGTATGGACAAGCTCCAACACGGGCGTCATTTCCATTAAAGACGAGAAGATGAAGGCCGAGAGCCGGGGTACGGCGACCCTCACCGCGACCGTGCGCGATCATACGATTTCGATGGAAGTGACCGTGAAGCGCAAGGCGCTCATTCTCCAGTCCAGCACGGCGGAAATGAATATCGTGACGGGACGGGAGCAGGCGGTCCCGGATGTGACGGTCATCTATATGAACGGGGATGAGGAGAATATCACCTCCGAAGTGAAATGGGAGTCGAGCTCTCCAAATCTGATTGTCGTGAATGGAAAGATCAAAGGACTGGTGGCAAGCAAGGTGACGTTGACCGGAACCTATGCCAATGTCAAAATATCGGTTAAAGTTACGGTTGAAGAAGAAGTCGTCCGCTTCGAGATTGAACCGGAGAACGTCACCTTGAATGTGAAGAAAAGCCAGAGCATCAAGGTAACGGGCTACTACAAGAACGGAAAGAAAATTTCGCTCGGCTCCAAGGTGAATTGGAAGTCGGACAATGAGAAGATAGCGACGGTGAAAGGCTCCTCCGTCAAGGGAGTCGCCATCGGCAGCACGCTGCTGACCGGCGAGTTCCAGGGACAGAAGCTGGAAGTTCAGGTGACGGTGAAACCGAAGCTGACGAAGCTGATTGCCGAGCCGGGCAGCCTGAAGCTGACCGCCGGCCAGAAAGCGAACTGGAAGGTGAAGGCGATCTACGACACCGGGGAAGTCGTCGATGTTACTTCCTCTGTCACGTTCGTGCCATCCAACACGCATGTGAAGGTGGAGCGGGGCAGCGTGCAGGCCGTGTCCAAGGGCTCGACCAGCGTGAAGCTGACCTTCGATGGCAAGAGCACGTCGCTGCGTGTCAGCGTGAAATAAAGCAATCATGCACGGCCTGCCGGCTTCCTGAGAAGCGGCAGGCCGTAAGTATTTGACGGGGCAGCCTCGGCGTAGAAGGAAAACCGCGTATCGGCGTTTTTTGCATTGGCAGCGGATTCAAATCCCGACTTGTCGTTCACGGCAGATGTGATACAATAGCATTATTTTATGGTACCGGACTATTCGTCCCTGGCCAAGGGATGGCGACACGAAAGAAGGAACGCAAAACATGATGGTTTATGGCCTCTTGCTCGTCATCGCATCCGCATTCACGCATGCGTTGTGGAACTTGTTCGCCAAGCGCAGCCTGCACAAGGAATCGTTCTTGTTCTCGCTCCATGCGGTTGCCACGGTTTTGTTCTTGCCTTTTTTTATCCGCGATCTGATCGCGATGACCTGGACATGGGGACATGCGCTGCTCCTTATCGTCTCATTTCTGCTGCAGGGAACTTATTTGTATCTGGTGTCCCAGGCCTACAAGGCAGGCGAGCTGTCGCAGGTGTATCCGATGATGCGGGGGACGGCCGCGCTGCTCGTGCCGCTTGTCAGCGTCTCCCTCTACGGGGAGAGCATGTCGGTCATCGGCTGGCTCGGGTGGGGCCTGATCGTGGGAGGGCTGTTCGGCCTGAGCGGCATGCTCTCCGCGAAGCAGAAGGATAAGTCGTGGTGGATTGCGCTTGCCTTGACGACCTCGGTCGGCATGTGCACCGCGGCATACACCTTGACCGACAAAGCCGTCGTCGAATTTTTCAGCCCGCTGGGGCTGATCGAGATTTCGAATATCGGCGCCGTTGCCTTCCTGGCGCCTGCCGTAAAGCGTGCAGGGCTGCTGCGGCGCGAGTGGCGAGCGAACTGGAGCACGATCGGTCTCGGCGCGGTGATTTCGCCAGGCTCTTATCTGCTCTTCCTGTTCGCGATGACCTTGGGGCCGCTGGCTCATCTGGCGCCGATACGCGAATTCAGCATTGTTATCGGTACCCTTCTCGGGTATTGGATTCTGAAGGAGAAGCAGGGCAAGAAGCGGCTTGTCGCATCGACGATTGTCGCGGCCGGAATGGCCTTGATCAGCATATGGGGCTGAGCAAGACAGAAATCGATAGGAGAATGTAGCGCAGACTGTGTCTTCAGCAAAACGGGAGGCGCAGTGTTTTTATTCATATATATGAATAAAAATTCAATCTATACAGGAATGATTAGTAGTATTCTTGTGAATTAATTAATAATATGTAGGATTGTGCAAAAAAATTATCAATGGGTGCAAATCGGGGGAAAGGATGCTCCTGCATGCAAATTTAGTGTTAAATACTGATAATATAGGCTTGATCCCGCCATCCGAAGAAGTTATCGGATCCATAAAAACATTCAATGTTGTTCTTCTGTGATAATGTCACCCTATAACTGTTCTGAGATAATGTCACTATGGGACAGGAGATATTGACATTGACGAAAGCAGAAATGAAGAAGGTACTCGTTGTGGAGAAAATCATAGATGGGCGGATGACCAATAGGGAGGGAGCGGCAGCGCTGGGTTTATCAGAACGCCAAGTCATTCGGCTAAAGAAGAAATACCAATCCGGAAAAGGAGCACAAGAACTTATACACAAGAATCGGGGGAAACAGCCTCATCACGCCCTTCCCAATGAAGTGAAGGAACGAATCGTTGAGCTGTACACAGCCAAGTATTACGGAAGCAATTGCTGCCACTTCGCAGAGCTTCTTGAGGAGCATGAATCGTTGACACTGAGCGCTTCCAGCGTGAGACGTATCCTTCTGGCTAGTGGGCTCAAGCAAGCCAAGCAGCGGCGTCGCAGTAAAGCCCATCCGCCACGGGAACGCAAACCGCAAGCCGGCATGCTGTGGCAGATTGACGCAACTCCTTATGCATGGTTGGAGGATCGGGCTTCATCCTTTACGCTGCATGCTGCGATTGACGATGCAACAGGTACCGTTGTCGGTGCCGTCTTTCGTCCGAACGAATGCCGGGAGGCCTACTCTCTAGTCATGCAGCAAGGGATAGAAAAATACGGGGTTCCCCTTGGGCTTTACAGTGATCGGCATACGATTTTCCGGTCGCCTAACGAAAAGCTGACGCTCGAGCAAGAGCTCGCTGGGGAGACCAAACCGCTCTCCCACTTCGGCAAAGCGATGGCTGACTTGCATATTGAGCACATCAAGGCAATTACACCGCAAGCCAAGGGACGGGTAGAACGCCTCTGGCAAACATTTCAGGATCGCTTGGTGATCGAACTGCGGCTTCTTGGCATCAAGACGCTGGAAGAGGCGAACGCGGCTCTGCCCAGCCTATTGCAGAAGCACAATCACAAATTTGCCATAGAGCCAAAAATGACCGATTCGGCTTACCTGAAGCTTGATCCGTCTATCGATTTAAATCATGTGTTCACGCTTCGCAATTATCGGCAACTCGGGACCGGAAACACCCTCTCGTACAACGGAAAGTGCTATACCCTTGCCCAGCCTGCTTCCCTTCGTCTGGATGCAAAAACGACGGTTGAAGTGCGGGAGACGTTAACAGGGGATGTATTGTTGTGGCACCAAGGCCAGCCCTGGGCACTCAAAGAAACTCAGAAGCCACAGCGCAAGACGTCTGGATCAAAAAAGGCGAGTTCTGCGTCGCCACGCAAACCCGCCCAGAATCATCCGTGGAAAACCACGTATGATAACACTAAAAATAAGCGTACCACAAAAAACAGTTCGTTCCAAGATGCAATGTATTCGCAACATAATAGCTATGCAGAGGTCACCTGGTAAGGCTGACCTCTGATCACACAAGTGACATTTTCATAGCACAGTTAAAGTGACATTTTCACAGACGATTGACACCATAAAAACATTCAATTGCTCTAAAAAAAACATGATGATAAAATGATGAAACAATACAAATGCATAAATATGTGATTTCGTATGTACAGAATACATTTTCATCAAGAAAGGACGGTGCCCTCATGAAGCCGAATGGTTTCCCTCCACAACAAGGCTTGTATGATCCCCAATTCGAAAAAGATGCCTGCGGCATGGGCTTTGTCGCTCATATCAAGGGAAAGCGGTCCCATGATATCGTCCGGCAAGCGTTGGGCATGCTCGTCCGGATGGAGCATCGCGGCGGCCAAGGCAGCGAGCCGAACACCGGGGATGGGGCAGGAATCATGCTTCAGCTTCCCCATGCATTTTTTGCGCAAGCGATGGCCGCTCAAGGAGTTGAGCTCCCTCCGCCCGGAGACTATGCCGTCGGCATGCTTTTCCTCTCCCCGGATGAAGCGACTCGTGCCGGGCAGGAGGCGGATCTCTGCAAGCTGATTGAGGAAGAAGGGCAGACGCTGCTCGGCTTTCGGACGGTGCCAGTGAATCCGGACGGCTTGGGGGCGACCGCCCTCGGAGCGATGCCGTCCATCCGGCAAGTGTTTATCGGCCGCGGGAAAGATCTGCGGGAAGGAGCGGGAAGCCCGCTCGATTTCGAACGGAAGCTGTATGTGATCCGCAAGCGCGCGGAGCGAACGATCCGCTACGCGGCCGGCGCAGGGGACGGCGCGATGTATATCGCGAGCCTGTCCAGCCGCACGATCGTGTACAAAGGAATGCTGACGACGGAGCAGCTCGGCCGTTATTATTTGGATTTGCAGGAGGAGTCGCTGGATACGGCGCTGGCGCTCGTTCATTCGCGCTTCAGCACGAATACGTTCCCGAGCTGGGAGCGGGCCCATCCGTACCGGTATATGATCCACAACGGGGAGATCAATACGCTTCGGGGCAACGTCAATTGGATGCATGCCCGTGAGAAGCAATTCGAATCCGAGGCGTTCGGCGTCGGACTCGAGGAGGTCCTTCCGGTCATCCAGGGAGACGGCTCCGATACGGGCATGTTCGACAATGCGCTGGAGTTTCTCTATCTCGCTGGCCGGCCGTTGTCCCATGTCGCCATGATGATGGTGCCGGAGCCATGGGCCAACGATGAGCGGATGGACGAGGCGAAGCGGGCGTTCTATGAATATCATAGCTGTCTGATGGAGCCGTGGGACGGACCGGCCGCGATGGCCATCACCGACGGGGTCCAGATCGGGGCGATTCTCGATCGGAACGGACTGCGCCCTTCCCGCTACTGGGTGACGAAGGATGATATGATTATTCTCTCTTCGGAGACCGGGGTCGTCGATATCGCGCCGGAGCAGGTGCTCCTAAAGGATCGCCTCCGCCCGGGACGGATGCTGCTGGTCGATACGGAGCAGGGCCGGATCATTTCCGATGAAGAGGTGAAATCCGCTATCGCGGGGGCACAGCCGTACCGGCAGTGGCTCGATGAGCATCTTGTCGATCTGGAAGAGGTGCCGGACGCCCCGCGGATGCCCGCGCCGGAGCATGTAAGCGTGCGCCGCCGCCAGCAGGCGTTCGGCTACACGTTCGAGGATCTGCGCAAGGTGCTGGAGCCGATGGCGTCCAGCGGGGTGGAGCCGATCGGCTCGATGGGCTATGATGCGCCGCTGGCCGTGCTGTCCCGCCGTCCCCAGCGATTGTATAACTATTTCAAGCAAATGTTCGCCCAGGTCACCAATCCGCCGATCGATGCGATTCGGGAAGAGATCGTGACGGCGACGGGCACGACCATCGGTCCGGAGCGGAATCTGCTGGCGCCGGGGCCGGAGAGCTGCCGCCAGATCAAGATCGAGAATCCGATTTTGTCGAACGAGCAATTCGCGAAGCTGCGGCATATCCGCTTGCCGGGCTTCCGGGCGATCACGCTGCCGATCCTGTTCACGGCATCCCGGGGAACAGACGGTCTGCGCGAGGCCCTTCAGACGATGTGCGAAGCGGCGGATCGGGTCATTGCGAAGGGGCATAATCTGCTTATCCTCTCCGACCGCGGCGTCAGCGAAGAGGAAGCGGCCATTCCGGCGCTGCTGGCGGTATCCTGCCTGCATCACCATCTCATCCGGCAGGGGACGCGGACGAAGGTCAGCCTGCTGCTGGAATCGGGCGAGCCGCGGGAAGTGCATCATTTCGCGCTGCTGCTCGGCTACGGCGTAAGCGCGATCAATCCGTATCTGGCATTCGAATCGATAGAGGATATGATCCGGGAAGGGCTGCTCGCCGGCGTCTCGCCAAAGCAAGCCGTGAAAAATTACCGGAAAGCGGCGATCAAAGGCATTGTCAAAGTTCTGTCCAAAATGGGGATCTCGACGATCCAATCGTACCGCGGAGCGCAAATCTTTGAAGCGGTCGGCTTGGATCAGGCGTTTGTGGAGCAGTATTTTACCGGAACGCCGTCCCGCATCGGGGGAATCGGAATCGAGGAGGTCGCCCGGGAAGCGCTGCAGCCGCATGAGCGGGCGTTCGCCGCGGCGGAGCATCGCGACCGGACTCTGGATCCCGGGGGCGAGTACCAATGGCGGCGGGACGGGGAGGAGCATCTGTACCATCCCCGCACGATCCATGCGCTGCAGCAGGCATGCCGCAACGACGATTATGGGCAGTACAAGATTTATTCGAAGCGGGTGCAGGGCGAGGGCGAGCGCCATTACACGCTGCGCTCCTTACTGGAGCTGAAGCCGAACGGCCCGGCGGTCCCGCTGGAGGAAGTGGAGCCTGCCGAGAACATTTTGCGCCGCTTCAAGACGGGGGCGATGTCGTTCGGCTCGATCTCGAAGGAGGCGCATGAGAGTCTGGCCATCGCGATGAACCGGATCGGCGGCCGTTCGAACTCCGGCGAAGGCGGCGAGGACCCGGCGCGCTACGAGCGGGATGAGAACGGGGACTCCCGGCGGAGCGCGATTAAGCAGGTCGCATCCGGGCGGTTCGGCGTCACCTCGCAATATTTGGTGGAGGCCGACGAGATTCAGATTAAGATGGCGCAGGGCGCCAAGCCGGGCGAGGGCGGACAGCTTCCGGGCCGCAAAGTGTATCCGTGGGTCGCGGAAGTGCGCGGCTCGACGCCTGGCGTCGGACTCATCTCGCCGCCGCCGCATCATGATATCTATTCGATCGAGGATCTGGCGGAGCTGATCTTCGATCTCAAAAACGCGAATCCGCGCGCCCGCATCAATGTGAAGCTTGTCTCGGAAGCGGGCGTCGGAACGATCGCCGCCGGGGTCGCCAAGGGCAAGGCCGATGTCATCCTGGTCAGCGGCTACGACGGCGGCACGGGGGCGTCGCCGCAAGGCTCGATCCGCCATGCGGGCCTGCCGTGGGAACTCGGCCTGGCCGAGACGCATCAGACGCTGCTGCTGAACGGGCTGCGGGAGCGCGTCGTGCTGGAGACGGACGGGAAGATGATGACCGCCCGCGATGTTGCGGTCGCCGCGATGCTCGGGGCCGAGGAGTTCGGCTTCTCCACCGCGCCGCTGGTCGCCCTCGGCTGCGTCATGATGCGGGTCTGTCAGCTTGATACTTGCCCGGTCGGGGTCGCGACGCAGAATCCGGAGCTTCGCAAAAACTTCAAGGGCGATCCGGAGCATGTCGTCCGCTTCATGCGCTTCATCGCCGAGGAGCTGCGGGAGCTGATGGCGGAGCTTGGCTTCCGCTCGCTGGAGGAGATGATTGGCCGCACCGATCTGCTTCAGGCCAGTGCCGACATGCAGCGCCATGAGAAGCTGCGGCATCTGGATCTGTCGCCGCTCCTCCATCGCCCGATGAGCGCCGCAGGGACCGGCGCCGCGGCCGGCAAGGAAGCGATGGCGGAGCGGAAGGAGCGGGAGCTGGCCGCGACCCTCGATGCCCGCGAGCTGATCCCGCGCGCCAAGCTGGCGCTGGAGCACCGCCATCCGGTGGAAGGCGTGTTCGCCATCTGCAACGAGGATCGGGCGACCGGCACGCTGCTCGGCAGCGAGATTACGCGCCGCCATGGCGCCGCCGGCTTGCCGGAGGACACGATCCGGTACAGCTTCCACGGCTCGGCGGGGCAGAGCTTCGGCGCGTTCGTGCCGCCTGGCGTGACGCTGACGGTCGTGGGCGACTGCAACGACTATGTCGGAAAAGGGCTGTCCGGCGGCAAGCTGATCGTGCAGCCGCCGGCGGAAGCGACGTTCCGGCCGGAGGACAATGTCATCATCGGCAACACGGCGCTGTACGGGGCAACGAGCGGCGAGGCGTATATTCGCGGTGTGGCGGGCGAGCGGTTCGCGGTGCGCAACTCCGGCGCCGAAGCGGTCGTCGAGGGCGTCGGCGATCACGGCTGCGAATATATGACCGGCGGAACGGTCGTCGTCCTCGGCCCGACCGGACGCAACTTCGCGGCCGGAATGTCCGGCGGCATCGCCTATGTGCTCGATCCGGAACGCGTCTTCGCTGGACGCTGCAATCTGGAGATGGTCTTGCTGGAGCGGCTGGATTCGGAGGCGGAGGAAGAGCAGGTCCGCCGCATGCTGGAGCGGCATGCGGCCTACACCGGCAGCGTCCTTGCCGAATGTCTGCTGGCGCGGTGGGAATTGACGCGCCAGCAATTCGTCCGGGTCATTCCGAAGGATTACAAGCGGATGCGGGAGCATATCGCGCTTGCGGAAGCGTCCGGAATGACGGGCAAGGATGCGCTGCACGCGGCATTTATGGCCAATGTAAAAGATTTAACACGTGCCGGAGGCAACTAAAATATGTTACGATAGCCTTGTTTCGCAGTGCGGTCCTCCCGGAGGGCCGGCGGCGGAACAAGGCTATTGCCCGTTGGCGGGAAGGCCTATCTTCCGGGGAACTGACGGTGAATCTGCATGAAACTGATGCCGCGCGGCATGATGAGCAAATATACAGGGGAAATGAAAGTATTTATATGGGCCAGCATGATCAACTCGACCGGCGGCGCGCTGATGTGGCCGTTGACGACGCTGTTCGTGCATACGCAGTTGAACCGGTCGCTGGCGGATGCAGGCTTTGTCATTTTAATGCAGATGCTGGGCGGATTTTTCGGCCAACTGCTGGGCGGGGGGCTGTATTACCGCCTCGGGGTGCGGAGGCTGTTAATCGGCGCGCTGGCCGCCACCTCGCTGCTGCAGGTGTCGCTGGTCGTGACGGCGCATGCCGACTGGTGGCTCTACGTGACGACGATGACGGTGCTTGGCCTGACCAACTCAGCCTCGATGCCGGCGATCCAATCGTTCGTCGGCTTCCGCTGGGCGGATCGGCGGGAGGAGCTGTTCAACGTCATCTACGTCGGGAACAATGTCGGGGTCGCGCTGGGCACCGCGCTGAGCGGGGTGTTGGCGGATATCTCCTTCAATCTGACGTTCGTGCTCAACGGGCTGACATCCGCCGGCTTCGCCTTGTTCTTCTACCGCTTCCTGCGGGGACAGAACGAGGACGCGGCCGCGCCCGGGGCCGTGAACGGAAGCGCAGAGAAGGGCGCGACGGAGAATGGCACGTTGATTGAAGGAGCGTCGGTAGATGGAGTGTCGGTCGATGGAGTGTCGGTGAATGGTACGCCGGTGAATGGTACATCGGTGAATGGAGTGTCGGTGAATGGAGATTCGGCGGATGGAGCCGGCGGGCAGGAGAAAACAACTGCCGCCCGCGCCCGGCGGGGCGTTCTGCCGGAGCGCAACCTGTGGGAGAAGCTGTCCGCCTACCGGATCTATCTATTCATGTCGGTAGGCACCTTGTTCATCTGGCTCGCCAATTCCCTCTGGGGAACCGGGGTGGCGCCGCATATTGCGGATCAAGGGATGAACTTCTCTATGTACAGCCTGCTGTGGACGCTGAACGGAGTGCTTATCTTCGCGGCGCAGCCGATCACGTCGTGGATGAAGCGGACGATCGCGGTGCCGCTGACATCGCAGTTGACCTGGAGCGCAATCTTTTACGGATTGGCGTATGTCGTCATCTGGTTCCTGCCCTTCTACAGCGGCTTCCTGCTGGCGATGGCCCTCGCCACCTTGGGCGAGATGCTGGTCTCCCCGGCGGTGCCGGCCTTCCTGGCGGCCCGCGCAGGGCGGGAGGCGCCCTTCTATATGGGCGTGTCCGGTGGAATTGCTTCCATCGGGCGCATGATCGGCCCGTATGTGCTTGGCCTGACCTATGATCACGGCGGCCTCGACGGGGTATCGTTCATCTCCGTCCTCATCGCGGTGCTGGCCGTCCTCAGCTTCGTTACCCACGCGGCGCTGCAGCGTAAGGAGCGTTCTCCGCAACATGACATGATGATGCACGGGTAAGGGCAGAGTACAAGCAATAGCTTCCCATTTTCAACATATCTTAAGGAACACAGCTTTACAAAACCTATCTGAAGGAACGTAGCTGAACATAGCTTTACAAAACCTATCTGAAGGAACGTAGCTGAACATAGCTTTACAGATCTATCTTAAGCAACATTGCTAAACTCACTGGGACATCCTCGTTTGAAAGGCGGGGGTGTCTTTTTCTCCTCTTTCAGTGGCATGATCGCCTCTTTTGAGCCCCCCTTGTTCTTCGTATGATGCACCGAGGATAGCAAGCCTGCAATTTTACATCATTTTATGGATGTACAGGGTTTTTTCGGTGCGATTCCTGCGAAAATACAGGATTTTCGTCCATTCTATCCCAATCCAAAACGATAAGAAGGAAAATTGATGTACATTTGCAGTATTTTTGTTCTCGAACAGCGGGCTTGGCACCAATCCTGCAATTTTGCAGGATTTTTGTGCTGCTGAACGCGGTGGGCTCGCTGCGGCCTTGATTCGTCTCTGACTACCGCGCCTTCCGTCAGCCCTGGAGTGATTTGCCTCTCCTTGGCGGGGTTTGCTCCTGCTCTAGAGTGATTTGCCTCTCCTTGGCGGGGTTTGCTCCTGCTCTAGAGTGATTTGCCTCTCCTTGGCGGGGTTTGCTCCTGCTCTAGAGTGATTTGCCTCTCCTTGGCGGGGTTTGCTCCTGCCCTGGAGTGATTTGGCTCTGACTTGGCGGGGTTTGCTCCTGCCCTGGAGTGATTTGGCTCTGACTTGGCGGGATACCTTCCTGCACCAGTATGATTGTTCCTGCACTAGCGAGATTTACCTTGCGCCAGCGCCAATCGCCCCTGCTCGTCCTATCGCATCATCCGCTCCGCCCGCACGAAGGCGACGAACCGGCGCGCTTCCTCGTAAGTCAATGGCTCCCCGTCGACCTCGAAGCGGAGGCGGCTCAACGCCGCCGGATCCGACAGCTCGATGCCGGGGGCGGCTTTAGCGGGCTCCGAATCCGGCTGAATGCCTCCGCGAGGAAGTCGGCCTATCAAATAATCAACCGAGACGCCGAATAGATCGGCTGCCCGTATCAAGGTGTCGAAGTCGGGCTTGCGCCGATTCTTCTCATAATGCGACAGCGCCGCCCGCGTAATGCCGAGCTTCTCCGCCATCTCTTCCTGTGTCCAGCCGCTGCGCTCGCGCAGCTGCCCCAGGCGGCTTCCCAACTCCATACGGTTGCCCCTCCTTTGCATTGGAAACATATGCCCCATCCTGTATGCGGCTCCGGATGTGGGGGCGAATTGAACCGGCGCCGTTACAACGCTCCGGCCAGGCGTGCGGCCGCCATGGAGGGGGCCGGCTTTTTCCCGCCGGTTTCCGTCTCATTATAGGCCGATTGCGTCCGGGGCGCAATGTGTGTACAGTGCCGGCCCGGCTTGAGTCCCGGCTTGGCTTGCAGTCCCGGTCTGGCCTGTTCGGGGACGCTTCTCGGCGGACAAGGCGCGCTTCAGCAATTCGCCGGCTTGCCGATGGCACAGCTCTTCGAAGCGGTGCGGAGAACGGTGGCCGGATACCGGACCGCCGGTTCTGCGCGAGAGTCTCATGCCGCTGAAGAGCGGCCGCAGGCGGCGGGATCATCGTTCGGGATCCGCGGGCATATATATAAGTAGGCGTCGCTATGATTCCAGCCATACAGACGCTGCGCTGCGGTTCTGCATAGGATGAGGACATAGGTCTTCCAGCGCGCTCGGCGAGGCGTCCCGCGATAGGGCGCGGCCAAGCGGCTGAACCGTCCGATTCGTCAGAACAAGGAGTTGGGATCGATGAAAATCATATCTACGCCGCTGGACGGCGTTTTGATGTTGGAGCCGAAGGTGTTTGAAGACGGCCGCGGCTTTTTTATGGAAAGCTATCATCGCGAAAAATGGGAGGCTTCCGGTATTCCGCAGACGTTCGTGCAGGATAATCATTCGCTGTCTGCCCGGGCCGGCACGATTCGCGGGCTGCATTACCAGTTGGAGCCGATGGCGCAGACCAAGCTGGTCCGGGTGCTCGTTGGCGCCATCTATGATGTGGCTGTCGATATCCGCCGCGGTTCTCCGCGGTTCGGCCAATGGTTTGGCGTCATTTTGAGCGCTGCCAACAAGCGGCAGCTCCTTATTCCGCCGGGCTATGCCCACGGATTCTGCACTCTGGTGGATAATACCGAGGTAATGTACAAGGTGGATGCCCACTACGCGCCGGAATGGGATCGGGGAGTCCGGTGGGATGATCCCGCCATCGGGATTCCGTGGCCGGCTTCGAATCCGATAATGTCGGACAAGGACAAGGCGATGCCGCTGCTGGAAGACGCCGAGACATTCTCCCTGTCCAGTCTGGAGCGAGGCGGGTGAGATGATGAATCAGGGTGGGATTGTACTCGTTACCGGAGCGGAGGGCCAGCTCGGCAAAGATATGATGGCGGTGCTGCGCCGCTATAGCGTGCCGGCCCGGGGCTACGGCCGCCAGGAGCTGGATGTGACGGATGCGGAGGAGGTGCTGCGGATATTCCTGCGGGAACGGCCATCCGCCGTCATTCATGCCGCTGCTTACACGAAGGTGGACGAAGCGGAGCTCAATCCGGATCTGGCGTACCAAGTCAACGCCTTCGGCTCGCGCAATGTCGCGGCGGCCGCAAGCCAGGTCGGCGCGAAGCTCGTCTACGTCAGCACGGATTATGTGTTCGACGGCCGGACGACGAAGCCGTACACCGAGACGGCCCGCACTCGCCCGATCAATGTATACGGCGCGTCGAAGCGGGAAGGGGAGCGGTTCGTGCAGCTCTTGCAGCCGTCCTCCTTCATTGTTCGCACGTCGTGGGTATACGGGCCGCATGGCAATAACTTCGTCAAGACGATGCTGCGTCAAGCGGCGGTCCAGCCGGAGCTGAAAGTGGTGCACGATCAATCGGGGTGCCCTACGTATACGCTCGATCTGGCCGAGATGATCTTGCGGCTGCTGCGGACGAACCGCTTTGGAACCTATCATGTCACGAATGCCGGGATCTGCTCCTGGCATGAATTCGCGCTTGCGATTATGGAGGAGGCGGGCTTGTCCGTCAAGGTGCGTTCCGTGCCGACATCGCAATTTCCCCGTCCGGCCCGGCGGCCGTCTTTTTCGGCCCTGGAGGGATGGGCGCTGCGCTTGAACGGTTTTCCGCCGATGCGCCCGTGGCGCGAAGCGCTGGCGGATTATTTGCGCCGCTATGCTGCGGGCGGTCCGGTTCGTTAGGAATAACGGGCAAAGGAGGGGTAGTCATGCGATGCGCCGTACTGGGAGCGCGGGATGGGGGCCTGGACCTGGCCTGGCGGCTGAGGAAGCTCGGCCATGACGTCTGGCTCGTCCTCCCGGAAGCCGAGGAGGCCGAGCGCTGGCGCCGCGCCTGCGCCAGCCGCATGCTGTGCACGGTGCATGCGGACTACGCCGTCCGCCGTGCCGATGCCGTCGTCGTGCCGGGCTCCTGGCCGGGCGGCGCGGCGCTGGCGAATGCGATGCGCCTCGCCATCGTGGCCGCGCCGGCGGCTGCGCCCGGCTCGACGGAGCGCCTGCGCGGGAGCGGGAAGGCAGGACCTGCGACCGATGTCGCGTATCTGCCTCCCGCCTGGCTGCAGGCGACCGGCACCGTCCTCCTCGGCACGGCGGACGGCCAGCCGCTGGCGGCGCTCGCGGAGCTGTTCGCGCCGATGAAGCGGCCGGTACGCTATGTGCCGTACCGGGTGGCGGAGTACGCGCAGCGCTGGGCCGTGCGCGGCGGCGTTCCACTCTGGCGGGAGCGTCCCGCCGAACCGGCGGACGAACAGGCCCGCCGGATGTGGCGAAGCTGCTGCCGCCCGGAGCTGGACAGGGTGGAGCGGCTGCGCTATCCGCCCTGGCCCAAGTCGATGCCGGATGTGACCGGGCCTGCGCGGAGGAATGACCCCGGCGAGAACGCGGCATCGCGGGGGATGCCGAAATGATTCAATTCCGGACGAGGGGAGCAAGTACATGAGAGCGAAGCAGTTGCACATGACAGTGAAATGCCTGGGCTGCCAGCGCTTGCTGGCCAGTGAGGAAGCGATGCTGGTATTTCGGACGGGCTTCTGCGGCGACGATCCGGTCGGGGGGTGCGAAGAGTGCGTGGCAAAACATTCGCCGCTGAACCGGCTATGGCGTGTTCGGCTGACGGACTTGCCCTATGACTCGCTGCGGTAGCGGAGTCGAGCGGCTGCCATGTGGGGAGCGTGTGGACAGCTTGGGGAGAGCGGGTGTAAGGTTGCGATATGGGAGGGGAGTGCGAATTGTCTCTGGATGGCGGAAAATTGGGGAATATGTCTTCCAAATAGTGGACACATTTTTGAAAAAGAGATATCGTTCCCGCCATCTCTGTCCCTACTATATACAGTGTGTTCATCCGGAGATATATCTATATGTTGATATTTTTACTTGATAGGATCATAACCCCCTTATGTCCACTTTTGTATGGACATTTTCACCGGTTTGTCCGTACTGAGAGCACATAACATGTTATGTTCCCCCACCGTATGCCAACAAGCATCCGCTCTTCCACTGCGAGAGTGAAGCCGATCGTTCTTCCACCGTAAGAGTTGAATAAAAGTAATAACTGACATCATTACTATTTCGCGAACTTAAAGCAAGAGCTAAGCTAATGGCATAAGCGGATGGAAGGCGAAAATTACATAGCGGGGCCACATCATCTCTTGCTCGGGAAGAGAACGGCCCAGAAAAAAAGCAAGCGGCTTGGTTAGCCCGCTTGCTTTGCTGCGACAGCGTCCTTGTCGTCCTGCTTCGCTTCACGTTCCCGTTCGGGAGGCTCGTGGGCGGCGGCAGCGACGTTCGTTGCGGTTCCTTCCTTCGCTTCCCGATCGACCATGCTCGTGCCGTTCAGGATGCCGCCTTCCTCGACGACAAGCAGCCCCGATTCGCAATGGCCCAGCACCTGTCCGGACGAGGTGATGAGCAGCTTGCCCGTCGTCCTGATATCGCCGACGACGGTGCCCGCGACGACGACATGGCGGGCGATCAAGGTAGAGTGCGCCTCTCCGCGCTCGCCGACGGTGATTGTGCCGCTGCTGCTCAGCTCGCCCGTAAATTTGCCGTCGATGCGCACATTCGATTGCGAGTGAATGGTGCCGTTCATATCGGTGCCGTGGCCGATGAACGTATCCGTCGGCTTGATGCGTTGGGATGATCGTTGAAACATCGTAATCCCTCCTGCTTTGACAGATTTGGCTTAGATGCGTCCAGGTTATGTTCCGTAGGCTGGCGCATTTTCCGTTATCCACATCGGAAGCGGAGACAGCCTGGTGACAGATCCCGGGGAGGACGGGGAATACCCGGGACCGGTACTTCCGGGACCGAATGTCCGGGAAGTTCCAAGATTCCCCGAACTGCCGGAAACGTCAGAACCCTTCTTGACTCCGGAAATCCAGGTTCCCCCAGAACTCTCAGAACTCCCGGCAGCGCCGGAGGCGGCGGAGCTCTTCACGGGCCGTCCCTCCGCCGGGGTGTCCGCGGACGCCTTGGTCAGGAACGGAAGCGGATCAATCGGCTCGCCCCGCTGGACAATCTGGAAGTGGAGATGCGGCCCGGTGCTGCGGCCGGTCGTGCCCAGCGCGCCGATCTTCTCCCCTTTGCCGACCTTGTCGCCCACGGAGACGTGAATCCGCTGCAGATGCATATACCAGGTGTCCAATTGGTTGACATGCCGGATAATAATATAATTGCCCCGCGAAGCGTTGAATCCGGCTTCAATCACTTCTCCCTCGGCCGCTGCGAGGACGGAGTCGCCCGTCTCGCCGCCAATGTCGATGCCGGCATGGAATGCGGCATATCCGGTCAACGGATCCTTCCGGTACCCGAAGCTGGAGGTCAGGCGACGTGACTTTGTCGGCCAGACGGACGGCGTTCCCGCGATGAGTTCCTGCTTCTTCTGGGCTTGATTCAATACGTCCGGCGCATTGCGCTGTATGTAGGACAGCATGCTTTTCATCTGGACGAGATCCAGCCGCGAGCGCTCGGCCAACTCCAGCATCTGCTCCATACCGACGCCAATCTCCTCGCCGCCGACCTGCCGCTGCTCGTTCCAGACCGTGCTGCGAACAAAGCGGGCTTGCTTCTCGCCGCTTTCCTTCGATACGCCGGCATTTTCTTCTACAAAGTCTTCCAATTGCTTCTCCAGACTGCTCATGTGATTGATCCGCTGCTTGACGGTCTCGGTCTCCGATGAGAGGCGGACGATCTCATTTTGCAGCCGTTGAATCGCTTCGTCCTTGTTTTTGACCGTAACTTCAAGCGCCTCGGACTGGTTAGACAGCAAGCCCTCCAGCTCGCGGATCTCCGCCGCGGCCTTCCACTGCATGCTCAGCACCAGACCCGATATCGACAAGACGGCGGCAATCGGGACGGAGACAACGAGCATTTTCGGCACATTCATCTGCTTGACCGCTTGCTCCGCGTCGCGGATGACGAGCAGTGTCATACGGCCATTCCACCAACGCCCTTTCATCACATCACCTCAGATTCCGCATAATCCTGCAAAGTCTACCTATTGCACTCTATTCCAATGTCCCGCTATACAGAACGGATATCTGTCCGAATGAGCCGATTTTGCACGTATGATTGCGCCGAAAAATACACAATACTGGAAGGATAGGGGTGACCGGAGGGGAGCGGAAGGATGGGAGACCAGAACAGGAAGGGGACAGCCGGAGGGGCTGGAAGGATGGGAGACCAGAACAGGGCGGGGAAAGCCGGGAGGGGCTGGAAGAATGGGGCAGCCAGAGCAGGATAGGGACAGTTGAAGGGAGCGGAAGAATGGGGAAGCAGAACAGGAACGGGATGCCGAACGGGCAGAGTTGACAGGAGGTCCGCTCTGATGTAATACATGAAATAAGCCCTGCAAAGGCAACGAGGTCACGGACAGGCGGAGGTTAGAAAAATTGATGTTATGGCTGGTAGTCGCCTTGCTCATATACATATTTCAGATCTTTACCATCGTGCTGCTTGAATACAAGCAGCCTTCCAAGGCGGTCGCCTGGCTGCTGATTCTGTTCTGCTTCCCGCTGATCGGCTTCGTTATGTACTATTTTCTAGCCCAGGAATATACGGCCCGGCGGCGGGTCCGGAAAAGGGGAGGCTGGGGGCATCCCGAGAACCGGACCCGTGACATCGGCATCCAGACGGTGAACCGTCCGGACGACCTGAACAACCCGCAAATGCATAGCCAGCAACGGTTGTTCTCACTCATTTCTTCTTTGTCGGAAAGCCCGATTACGAGCTGCAACGAGACGCGGGTGTTGACGAACGGTCAAGCGACGTTCGAAGCGATGCTGACCGCCATCCGGGAAGCGAAGCATCATATCCATATGGAATTCTATATATTGCGGGACGACGGCATCGGCACCGTCTTCCAGCAGGCGCTTATCGCCAAGGCGAAGGAAGGGGTCCGCGTCCGCATCGTGGTCGACGGCGTCGGCAGCATCGAGCTGCGCCGCAAATATTTGCGGACGTTCAAGGAAGCGGGCGTGGAATTCCATTGGTTCCTGCCGGTGTGGGTTTCGTTTTTCCGCCGCCGCCTCAATTACCGCAATCATCGGAAGCTGCTTATCGTAGACGGGCGGATCGGCTTTGTCGGCGGAATGAATATCGGTGACGATTATTTGGGGTTGGACCGCAAGCTTGGCTTTTGGCGGGACACGCACTTGCAGGTCGAAGGAGATGCGGTATATGCGCTGCAGGCGATTTTCCTGCACGACTGGACGTTCGTGACCGAGCAGTCACTATCGCTTCGGGAGCTGTTCCCGCCCCATCAATGCAAGGGGAAGGAGCAGGTGAAGATGATCTCGAGCGGGCCGGACGCAAGCTGGGATGCGATTCAGGAGCTGTTCTTCGGCGTGCTCAGTTCTGCGCGGGAGCGGGTCTGGATCATTACGCCTTACTTCGTTCCCGATGCCAGCGTGCGGCTCGCGCTCAAGACGGCCGCCGTCAGCGGGATCGATGTCCGCATCATTATTCCGGGCAAGTCGGATTCCCGCCTCGTCGATTGGGCATCCCTCTCTTACGTGGAGGAGCTGCTGCAGGTGGGCGTCCGCTTCTATCAGTATCAGAAAGGCTTCGCGCACGCCAAAACCTTCCTCATGGACCGCACCCTGGGATGCGTGGGAACGGCGAATCTGGATATGCGAAGCTTTTTCAGCAACTTCGAAGTCAACGCGGTGCTGTTCGAAGCTTCGGCGGTCGATCGGCTGGAGGAAGATTTTTTGCGCGATTTCGAGGACAGCGTAGAGCTCGATTACAACCAATTCGTGACCCGTTCCCGCGGACAGCGCGCCGCCGAAGCGGTCATGCGGCTGCTGTCGCCTCTGCTCTAACTCCTTTCGCTAGCTTGCTAGGTACGTACGGAGGTTAGCCTTTTCGTGACCGGATGGCTTGAATCTGGCTGGAGAAGGCCTCCAGAATCGGCTCGATTGCGAGCGGCTCGGCTTCGCGGATCAGATCGCCGACCTTGGCAAGCCGATCGGCCGCATTGAGCAGATGGTAATCGCGGGGCTTCGGATTGCGCTTCACCTCATCCCAGGTGAGCGGCATCGAGACCGAAGCGTACGGTGTCGCCCGCGGCGTGTAGGGCGCTGCGATTGTCCGGGAGGCATCATGCTGCATGTAATCGATATAAATGCGGGTGCCCCGGTTCTTCTTCAGCCGCTCAATCGTGAACAGCTGCGGGTGAAGCTCGCACAGGTAAATAGCGAGCATCTCGCCCAGCTCGCGGAGCTGCATGAAGGTCGGGCCGCGCTTGATCGGCACGATAAGCTGCACGCCGGTGGCGCCGGATGTTTTCGGGATCGTCCGGATCCCGATCCGCTCCATCGCCTCTCCCACGATCCAGGCGGCCTCCATAATGCGCTCTTCCTCCCGAACGGACGGATCCAGGTCGATAATCCACTCGGCCGGGAGCGGGTCGCCGATCCGGTGCAGCGAGGGATGGAACTCGATGCAGGCCAGATTGGCCAGCCACAGCAGCGTAGGCACATTTTGGAGGACGATATAGCGGATATCCCCGGACATCGCGGTCTCGACGAAGGAGGGGGCTCCAGGCGGCACGTTTTTCTGGTAAAAAAATTCCCCGGGAACGCCATGCGGATACCGGATCGTCGTCAGGAAGCGGTCGCGGCACGCCGCCAGCAAATAAGGGCTCAGCCGTATCATTTCCCGGATATAGTCCGTCTTCGTTATGCCCGCCTCCGGCCACAACAGCTTGTTCGGATTCGTGATTTGGATTTCATGCCCTTCTACCATTAAGGACGCGGGCGGTTCTTTGCTGGCCATAGTCCCACCTTCCTGTTGCTTCATTCCGATTCTCGTAAGCTCGTCTTCTGACGTTTTCCTTCTAACGCGAACCTGGCGCTTCTCCCGTTATTTCAGCAGCGGCAGCGTATCAATGCGCGGATGGCGGAGCTGCCCGGTCGGCGTATATTCCAGGGCCAAGGCCCGGCACGGAATCGGCACACTCATCCAGACGATCGGCTCCCGGCGGAGCGCCGGAATCGGTCCTCCGGGCGGGCTTGCAGCCGGATAACGCCCCGCCCAGCCTTCCAGCAGCTGCCGGCGGGTCTCATCGAGTCCGATGGACGCCTTGCCGATATAGCGTCCTTCCAAGTCAGTAAGGACGACGCTGGCCGGACGGCCCTTATTGATCATATAGCCCACCGTCAAGGCTTCGACGAGAAGATCCTTTTTATGCTTGAACCAGTCCTGATGACGCTTGCCCTCCTGGTAAGGGGAGCTTCGCCTTTTGCTGACGACGCCTTCCCAGCCGTGCTGCTCCACCCATTCCCATAATTGAGCGCCATCCTCGAAAATATCCGCCACGAAGCAGGCGGGATGCTTTTCGGGGAACAACTCCAGCAGCAAGCGGTGCCGCTCCTCATAGGGCAGCCGCCTCACATTCCGCTCTCCGATGCCGAGCACGTCGAAGAGAACGTAGACGGCGGGAAGGGCGCCGTCGGGCCGCTGGCGCATCCGCTCCCGTTGGAGCGCCAACGGGAAAGAAGGCCGTCCCAGCTTCGGATCGAAGACGACGACCTCCCCGTCGAGCAGCATCGTCCGGCCGCGAAGTTCCGGCCGCGCTTCCATCATGGCCGTCACGTCCGCATAGATGGACGTCTTCTCCAGCATCCGCTTGGAGAACAGCCGCACCCGGCCCTGAACGCATACGGCGAGCATTCTGACGCCGTCCCATTTCAGTTGATGCAGCCATTCCTCGCCTGCGGGGATGCGGTCGCTTCGAAGCGGAGACATCGGCGCCGCAGGAAGCGCCAGAGAAGAAGGGAGCGCCTCGGAGAAGACCGCGGCGTTCCGTTCCTCCCGCTCCGGCCGCTGTCCCGAGTCTTCCATAGGCGGCCGCGGCATTATGACTCCGTCCGCGCCCGCTTGCGCCGCGTGCCGCCCGTGGCGGCCGGCTCCTCGCCGTCATTGGCCGCCTTCTGCGCGCCGGCTTCCGCCTTGCGGGACGTCTTCTTGCGCCGCGGTGCGGCTTCCTCGGCAGCCGTATCGGCCGCTGCCGCAGGAGCGGCCTTTTTGCGCCGCTTCGGTTCCGCCGCTGCTGCCGGAGCCGCTGCCGCCGCCGGACCCGGATCGGCGCCGATTGGCCGCGGCCCCTTCATCGCCTCGATGCTGGCCTGCAGCGCCGCCATCAGGTCTACGACATTGGCGGCCGGCTGGGCGGCCGGAGCGGTGCGGACTTCTTCGCCCGCGATCTTTTGCCCGATCCGCTCCAGCAAGCGCTGGCGGTATTCATCCGTGTACTGCTCCGGCTCGAAGGCGGTCGACAGCTGGCCGATAAGCAGCTTCGCCATCTCCAGCTCCTTCGGATTGACCTCCACATGCTCCGGAATATTCGGTACCTGCGCGACCGCCCGAATCTCATCCGGATAGAACATCGTCTCCATGACGAGGCAATTTTCGATGACGCGGATGGCCGCGAGACTGCTCTTGGCCCGGATGGTCACCTTGGCGATGCCGATCTTGCCTGTCTGCACCAAGGCCTCGCGCAACAGCTGATAGGCGTTGTTCCCGGCCTGATCGGGAGATAAATAATACGTCTTCTGATAATAAATCGGATCAATTTCGGCCAGGTCGACGAAATCAAGAATCGAGATCGCCCGGCTTGCATCATCCTGCAGCTGCTCCAGCTCGTCTTTGCCGAACAGGACAAATTTCCCTTTTTCATACTCATAGCCCTTCACGATCTCGTCCCAGCCGACTTCTTCCTTGCAGACCGGGCAGGAGCGGACATAGGAGAGCGGGCTGCCGCATTCCTTGTGTATCATTCGCATCGAGATGTCTTTGTCTTCGGTTGCGGTATGCATTTTGACGGGGACATGGACCAAGCCGAAGCTGATTGCCCCTTTCCAGACCGTATGCATCAATTCTCCTCCTTGCGCCTGTTCACTCATTCGCCCGCACATCGCCGTGCGGCATCTGTATCACCATATTCATGGAGTTCCTGCCTGTATGTCATTGTTCAAAATACGACTTTTTGGACAACCTCTATAGGTAAGTATGCGATAGTTCGCTATCTTCTACGCATGCATGAAAAAGCCGCCTTTGCGTCACGTTAAGGCTTAGATGCAGCGGAAGGGAGGTTTTGAACATGGATGCACATCGCGCGAAGCATATTTTGGAAATGAAGGACACCGTCCCTGTCCAGCTCGACGGCGAGCAGCCGGTCTGGATTGAGAGCGTGGATGTCGCCAATGGAATGGCGACGGTGCAAGTGGGGAACAACCCGCTCAATACAGAGACGGTATCGGTTGACCGATTGAAGGAGCCGAACCAATAGGCGAACGGCAGGAGTTGGGCCTTCCTCCTCAAGCACGGGAGCGGGAGCCAGGGGAAGGCGCGTTGTCAGCATCGGCCTTCCCGTTTTGTCATTTGCCCGCAGTTCTGAATTGGCTGCGCCAGCGGGACATAAGGAGGAAGACGGCAGGGAGCAGCACGATGGCGGCGAGACCGTCCCACAGCAGCCGTTCCGGCGCGATCACGCGATCCGCGAACAGGCGGAAGAACGCATAACCGGAGTAGGGCAGGACGAGCAGGACGGCGGTGATGACGCCGGGCGTTACGCTGCGGGTATAGACGGACAGTCCGATATGGGTGAATACATGCAGGAAGAAGATAAGGAGCAGTATCAGATACAGGTCGTACAAGGAAAACATCACGGCCGCCAGCGTTGCCGCGACGACGACGAGAAAGACCCAGAATACATCGCCCGCGAAATCCCGCGTCGTCATTTGCAGGCTGCTCGCGGCAAAGCGGCGGACAACAGGGGACATCTGCGCCAGAATGCGGTCGCCGTGACGGCGAAGCCAGGACTCCACATAGAGGATTTCCTCGAAATCATGGAACATGAACACGATAGGAAACAGCCACATGACCGTGACCGCGTCAAGATGAGCGGCTATCCAGCCGCTGATTGCATCGTTCATCGGTTACCCCTCCTTCCCCGGATGAAGCAGCATGCCTTGAAGGAACAAGCCTGCGGTATGAGCGCCCAGCTCCTCCGGCGTTCTCTCTCCCGTCTCTGCATAGCGGTAGACGAGTCTCTCTATCGCGGCGACGATCGATTCGGCCGCGAGCTCCGGATCGATGTCCGGCTTGACGATGCCAAGCGATTGATTATGAAGCATATTGGCGACGATCTGGCGAACGATGCGTTCCCGTACCTGCTCGCTGTCGTCGGAGATTTGCAGCGCGATCTTCGTCAGCTGCGGCTGTTCCCCGAACAGACGGAACAAGTCGGTTAGCGCCGAGACGATATACTTCTCCACCTCCGAAGCGGGGAGATGCTTCACCTCGGAACCGGCGTTGCCCAGGCGCAGGAGCTGCTCATTGAACTGCTGCAGAAGCTGGGCGGCAAGATCGTCCTTGCTTTTGAAATACAGATAAAATGCGGCTTGAGTTAACCCCGCCCCGGCGACAATGTCGCTGACCTTCGTGCCGCGCACCCCCTTGGCGGCAAATAGTTTCTCGGCCGATTCCATCAGCTTGCGCTTGCTCTCCTGCGCGGTGTTCCGTGCCATAAGCCAACCTCCTCGTTACTAACTAATTAGTTAGTAATATCGTATCATTCGAGTCCTGCAGTGTAAAGGGGGACGACGATAGAAAATCCAAGGCTCAGCTTCAGTTTATCGCGGCCGGAAATACGGTTGTTGATATAAAGCATACGGGGCGGAAAGAAGGGATATAGGCTTCCGGGGCACGGGCCTTCGCCAGCAGCGGGAGGCTCGCTGCTGGCCGCCCTGCGCTTGTGAGGAGTGCCGGCATTTTTGTGTTATAATGAGGTGTCAGTAACTAACAGTTGAATGTCGTGGAGGGAATTATGAACCAATCAGCGGAATTCGCCTTTTACTCCGCGAGCGAAGCGGATACGGAACGGCTGGCCGCGAAGCTGGCCGAACGCTGTCAGCCCGGCACGGTCATCGCGCTCGATGGGGATCTCGGGGCGGGCAAGACCCGCTTCTCGCAGGCGGTCGCGCGCGCGCTCGGCATCGAGGGGATCGTCAACAGTCCGACGTTTACGATAATTAAGGAATATGACAGCGGCCGGCTGCCGCTCTATCATATGGATGTGTACCGCATCTCGATGGCGGAAGCGGATGAGTTGGGGCTGGATGAGTACTTGTATGGCGACGGCGTGTCGCTGGTCGAGTGGTCAAGCCTGATCACGCCGCTCCTGCCGCCGCGTTATTTGCATCTTTTTATGCAGACAGAAGGCGAGACGGAGCGGATCATTCGCTTGACCGCCTATGGGGAGCCTTATGTAAGCTGGATTAATGAACTTAAACGGATGGGAGTCTGACATCGTGGATCAACAGGATCATAACAGAACGCGGGTGCTGGCCCTGGATACGTCGACGTCCGCTCTGACCGCCGCCCTGCTCGAAGGGGGCGCGCTCGTGGACGAGCGCCATTCCCAGGCCGAGCGCAATCATTCGATCAAGCTGCTGCCGACGCTGCAGTCGCTGATGGCGGATAACGGGTGGAGCGGGAAGTCGACGGATCTCGTCGCCGTCGGTGTCGGCCCCGGATCGTATACGGGCGTGCGCATCGCGGTCACGGCCGGGAAGACGATGGCCTGGGCATGGGACAAGCCGGTCATCGGCGTATCCAGTCTGGAGGCCTTGGCGCTCTCCGGCCTGCAGCAGGCCGAGCAGGACGGCGCGGCAGCGGGCCGCGTTGGGCGCATCCTCGTCTACCCGCTGATGGATGCGAGAAGGGGCCAGGTCTATACGGCTCCCTTCGCCTGCAACGGAAGCGGGGCCGAGGCCCTGACGGACGGCGTGGAGCGGCATGGCGATGACGGGATTCGCCTGTTCTCGCTGGTCGCCGAGGAGGCGTCCCGGGCGCTGGAAGCGGATGCGGATGCGGAAGGCGCGGATCATCCGCATGCGGCCGCAGCCGTGTGGTTCGTCGGCGACACCGGAGCGCAGCAGGAAGCGCTGGATGGCCTGCAGACGCAATGGGGAGAGCGGATTCGCGTCATCCCGTGCGGAATGGAGGCGCGCTGGATCGGCCGTCTCGGGCTGCGCGCCTATGCCGCAGGCAGGCGAACGGATACCCATCGGCTCGAACCGAACTATACGCAGTTGGCGGAAGCGGAAGCGAAGCTGCTGGCGAAGGAACGGGCGGACCGGAGGCAGCAGTAATAGAAGGGAGCATGTCAGATGGGACAACGGCCTGAATACGATGAGGATGGACGGGAAGCATCCGGCGGAGTGGAGTTCCGTCCGATGCGGCTTGAGGATATTCCCGGCGTGCTGGAGGTGGAGCACGCTTCGTTCACGGTGCCGTGGACGATGGATGCGTTCCGGAATGAATTGACGCAGAACCATTTTGCCAAATATACGGTGATGCTTCATGGCGATCGCATTATCGGCTATTCCGGCATGTGGACGGTGGTGGATGAAGCTCATATTACCAATATCGCCGTTCATCCCGATTTCCGGGGGCAGAAGCTCGGGGAGCGCTTGCTGCGGGAGATGGTCGTTCAGGCGCTGGCCTACGGCATGGAGGCGATGACGCTGGAGGTTCGGGTGTCGAATCATATCGCCCAGCGGCTCTATGCAAAGTTCGGCTTTCAGGGAGCGGGCGTGCGCAAAGGATATTATTCAGATAACAAGGAAGATGCGCTAATTATGTGGACCGACCTGAAAGCGTTGGCCGCCTCTTCCTCTCAACAAGCGGAATAAAGCAGGTGACATTCGTGAATATACCAAGTTCTCATACCAATCCGGCGGAAGCGGACGTCATACTCGCGATCGAGACAAGCTGCGACGAGACGTCTGTCGCTATCGTTCGCGGGGGACGCGAAGTGCTGGCGAATCAAGTGTCGAGCCAGATCGACGTCCACCAGCGCTTCGGCGGAGTCGTGCCGGAGATCGCTTCGCGCAAGCATGTGGAGATGATTACCGTCATGCTGGAAGAAGCGGTCAAGCAGGCAGGCATTGCCCTGTCTGACATTACGGCCGTCGCGGTCACGCAGGGGCCGGGGCTTGTCGGTTCGCTGCTCGTCGGCATCGTGGCGGCGAAGTCGCTGGCGATGGCTTTGGACGTGCCGCTCATCGGGACGCATCATATCGCCGGGCATATTTATGCGAACCGGCTCGTGCAGGAGCTGGCTTATCCCTGCATGGCGCTCGTCGTCAGCGGCGGGCATACGGAGCTGGTTCATCTGGAGCGGGAGGGCGTGTTCCGCGTCATCGGAAGCACGCGCGACGACGCGGTCGGCGAGGCTTACGACAAGGTCGCCCGCGCGGTCGGCTTCCCGTATCCGGGCGGTCCGCATATCGACCGCCTCGCCGTGGACGCGGACGACGCGATCACGCTGCCGCGCGCCTGGCTGGAGCCTGATTCCTATGATTTCAGCTTCAGCGGACTGAAGTCCGCCGTGCTGAACGTCGTCAATCAGGCGAAGATGCGGGGCGAGCCGCCGATGTATGCGGCCGTCGCCCGCGGGTTCCAGGAATCCGTCATCGACGTGTTGACGGAGAAAGCGATGCGCGCCGTGAAGGAATACGGCGCGGCCCAATTGCTGCTGTGCGGCGGCGTGGCCGCCAACCGCGGGCTGCGAGCGGCGCTGGCCGCACGCTGCGAGGCCGAAGGCGTGCCGCTCTTGATTCCGCCGTTCGAATATTGCACGGACAATGCGGCGATGATCGCGGCCGCGGCGCATCTCAAGTGGAAGCACGGGCAGTTTACGCCGCTTGATTTCCAGGCGCAGCCGCTGTTCTCGCTCGAGGCGTGGTCGGTGGAATAGCTGCCCATCGCTTCCGGACGCTTTTTCAAATTAGGTATTGACTCGTATGTACCGGGACAATATAATAGTCATCAAACCTCAATCCTTCCATGGAATGGGAATATCGGTTGACACGCAATGAACAGGAGCAGTAGAGGATAACGGTCGAACCAGAGAGCTGCGGGACGGTGCGACGCAGCGGCGGTTGCCTTGAACTCGCCTGGGAGCGGAACGGCGGAATGCCGGCTTGGGATGCGGACGGAAGCGGACGCCGATCCCTCAAGCGCGGCGGTATGCCGTTACGGAGCCCCCGTCAGCGGGCGCGCGCATCGCCATGATCCGGATCCGGCGGTGTGACGCATAAGCGGATGAACGCTTCATCTTGAGCGCGAAGATGAAGGTCGTCAACTAGAGTGGTACCACGGCATCTACCTGTCGTCTCTAACGAGATGACAGGTTTTTTTGTTATCAACGAGTATGCATATAGCGAACGCGCAGAACGGGAGCAGTAAGACACGGAAGCCGATCAGAGAGCTGCGGGGTGGTGCGACGCAGCGGCGGAACGTCTGAACTCGCCCGGGAGTGGAGCGGCTGAACAGGCTCATGGCATCGGAAGGATGCCGAAGGGCAGTAGGCGGCTACGGTACCTGACCGTTATCAGGCCGAGGGGGAGGATCCTGCGATTGCGGATGATCTTCCAACGAGAGTCGTACCGCGGCAGAGCAGAGCTTGTCGTCTCTTTAGAGACGGCAGGCTTTTTTTATTTTTGAGAAGATGGATTATTTTCAGAAAAAGAAGGATTAATGGGAGGAATCGCGATGGGTACTCATACAGAAGGTAATGCGGTGCTGGCAGGAGCTGCGCCAGATCAGGAGAAGCGGATGATTCAGATTTTCGACACGACGCTGCGGGACGGCGAGCAGGCCCCGGGTGCGGCCTTGACGCTGCCTCAGAAGCTGGAGCTGGCGGAGCAGCTCGTCCGGCTGGGTGTCGACGTGATCGAGCCGGGCTTCCCGATCTCGAGTCCGGGAGAATTCGAAGCGGTGCAGCGCATCTCCCCGGAGGAATACGGGGCGCTGTTCCGCAAGGTGCGCCAGGGAGCGCGCGGAGCCGAACAGGCGGTGTTCAGCGCCCACTGCCATAATGACCTGGGGCTGGCGGTCGCGAACAGCCTGGCGGCGATTCAAGCGGGCGCGACCCAGATCGAGGTGACGGTCAACGGGGTCGGCGAGCGGACGGGGAACTGCGCGCTGGAGGAATTGATCATGGCGCTCGATACGCGCGGCGATGCCCTGCGGGCCGCGACCCGCATCCGGCCGGAATATTTGTACGAGACGTCGCGCGCGGTCAGCCGGATGATGCATTTCCCGATTGCCTACAACAAGCCGGTGGTCGGCCGCAACGCCTTCCAGCATGAGTCCGGCATCCATCAGGACGGCCTGATCAAGAACCGCAACACGTATGAGAATATGGATCCGGTGAAGCTGGGCATCCCGCATCATATGATTATTCTGGGCAAGCATTCGGGCCGGCACGCGCTTAAGCACCGCGCGGAGCAGTATGGCGTCCATCTCAATGCTGACCAGTTGAACGAAGTGTATGACCGCTTCAAGCGCGTGGGCGATGCGCAGAAGGTCGTGACGGACGATCAGCTGCTGCAATGCATCGGCGAGACGGTGAACGAGCAGCTGGAGCCGTTGAGCCTGCTTGATGTTGAAGTGGTGGCGGGCAATGACCGCAAGCGGGCTGCGTCCGTGACGGTGCAGGAGCAGGCGACCGGCAAGAAGCAGACGTATGCGGGGGTGGGCAGCGGACCGATTGAAGCGGTTATCCGCGCCTTGTCGCAAGCTGTCCGGGAGCCAATCCGGTTCGAGGATCTGGAGCTGCACTCGCTCTCCTCCGGGGAGGAAGCGTCTGGGGAAGCGGTCGTGACGGTATCGCTTCGTGATCAGGTATATCAGGGAAGCGCGACGCATCAGGACATCGTGCTGGCCCCGGCTCAAGCCTATATGGCCGCCTGCAATCGGGCGCTTCGCGGCGCCGCTGCTCATGGAGGTCCGGCGGAAGAGCCGGAGCTCGTGTCCGCCCGGCGTCACGATGCATTCTGAGGCGGATGTGGACAAAGTTATCCACATATCCTGTTGAAAATGGGGATAAAACGCTTACTCCCCTCTGGGACCAAGGTCTGGATCCAGGTGAAAAAGAGGATAGATTTTTCAGGATATGCCCTATAAGTTGTGGATAATGTGGATAAAACAGTGGATAATGCTGGGGATTCCACGAAAACCATTGGTATGACAGCGAAAAAATCGACATGAAGCTGGAGTCGACAGCCGACCGTCCCGTCGCGAGCTGTGCATAAGTTGTGATTTATGTGTGCGTGATCATTCCCGGACTTCATCGTATGAAAACGGGAGGCCGCCGCACAGCTCGCGGGGAAAGGATGTAATGAGCATGAAACCCGCTAATGATTTCAACAGCGGATTGGGTTTGGAAGAAGGAGGGAATGTTTCAATGGAAAAAACCAATGAACGGGTAAGCGGTGCAGGATAAATTGGAGGAGCTTGGCTTCGCCAATCGGGTAGCCGTCTTTCCGCTTACGCCGCAGGAGCTGATCGGGATGACGAGCGGCCGGGTGATGCCGATGTTTAGAAGGCCAGGGGAGTTCCTTCCCGGGCACAATGAAGGGCTGCCCTGCGGGTCCGATCCGACCCTGGGCAGCCCTTTACGGTTTGGACAGGCTGGCATGCAGACGACTGAGCCTCTATTTCTGAGCTTTCTAGGCTCTACTCTACTCTCTAGGCTTCCATCAGCAGCTCCCATTCGGCGTATATCGCGTTCAACGCTTCCTTGTCTTCATCGAGCTGCGCCTGGATCGCTTGGACGCGGACATAGTCGTTATACACGTCCGGTTCGGCAAGCTCCAGCTCGCGCTCGGCGATCTTCGCTTCCAGCTCGGCAATCTGTGTCTCCAATTGCTCGAGCTTCCGCTGGCGGGCACGCTCCTCGCGCTTGGCCTGCTTGTCGGCCTCATAGGCCTCCGCCGCGCTCAGGCCCGCATCGGCCGCGCTGTCCGCCGCGGCGCCGCCCTGGAACGCGGCCGGCTTGCTTGGCGCCGCCGGCTGCTGGGAAGCGTGAATCGCCGCGTCTTCGGCAAGCTCCTGCTTTTTGGCCATATAGTCGTCATAATTGCCGAGATACGGGTGCGTTCCGTCCGCATCCAGCTCAATGATGCGCTCCGCCATCTTGTTCAGGAAGTAGCGGTCATGGGAGATGAACAGCAACGTGCCTTCATAGTCGTACAGCGCCGATTCCAGCACTTCCTTGCTGAACAGATCGAGGTGGTTGGTCGGCTCGTCGAGAATCAGCACGTTCGCCTGCTGCAGCATCAGCTTGGCCAGGGCGACACGCGCCTTTTCCCCGCCGCTCAGGGAAGCGACCTTCTTCGTCACATCATCTCCGCTGAACAGGAAGTTCCCCAATACGGTCCGTATCCGCACCTCTTCCAGATGCGGATAGGCGCTCCATACCTCTTCGAGCACGGTATGGTTCGGGTTCAGCGTCGATTGCTCTTGATCATAGTAGCCGATCGAGACGTTGGTGCCCCAGCGGGCGCTTCCGCCGCGAAGGGGATGCTTGCCGATCAGCACCTTCAGCAAGGTCGACTTGCCGATTCCGTTCGGACCGATAAGAGCGACCATCTCTCCGCGCTTCAGATCGAATTCCGCATGGCGGAACAATGGCTCCGCGCCGTCATAGCCCGCGGACAGATCCTGCACCTGCAGCACGTCCTTGCCGCTCTGCCGCGCCGTCTCGAAGCGGAAATGCGCCTTCTTCAGCTCGCCGGCCGGCTTCTCCAGCCGATCCATCTTCTCCAGCGTCTTGCGCCGGCTCTGCGCCCGCTTCGTCGTCGACGCGCGCACGAGGTTGCGCTGGACGAAATCCTCCAGCCGGGCGATCTCGTCCTGCTGCTTCTCGTATAACTTCATTTGCTGCTCGTACTCGGCGGCTTTTAATTCCATATATTTCGTATAATTGCCGGTGTAGCGCTTCGCCTGATGCCGTTCGATCTCGATAATGGTGGTGACCATCGCATCCAGGAAATAACGGTCGTGGGACACGACCAGCACCGCTCCCGGATAGGAGCGGAGATAATTCTCGAGCCATGTCAGCGTATGGATGTCCAAATGGTTCGTCGGCTCGTCCAGCAGCAGCAGATCGGGCTGCTGCAGCAGAATGCGGGCCAAGGCCAGCCGGGTCTTCTGGCCGCCGCTCAGCGTATGAATGGGCGTGCCCGGATCCATCTGGCCGAAGCCCATCACGTGAAGAACGCTCCGCACCCGCGTCTCCATCTCGTAGCCGCCCTGCATGCGGAACCATTCCGAGCGCTCGGCGTATCTGCGCATCACCGCTTCATGGCGGGCGGCGTCGGCGGCGGTCTCCGGATCGGCAATCTCATGCTCGAGCTGTCTCAGATCCTGTTCCGCTTCCACTAAGGGGGCGAATACGAGCATCATCTCGTCCCAGATGGAGCGGTCGGATTGCAGTCCGCTGTTCTGAGCCAAGTAACCGATGCGTGTTTCTTTGGCTTTATAAATGGTCCCGCTGTCCGGGGACATCTCTCCGGCGATGAGCTGCAGGAGCGTCGATTTGCCGGCTCCGTTGACGCCGACCAGCCCAATCCGCTCGCGCTCCAGAATCTGCAGCGTAATATTCGACAATACGGGAGTTATCCCGTAACTCTTGCTCATGCCGTTCACTTGAAGCAGCATAGGGGTATCTCCTCCGTTAATAACAAGCTATTCTCTCGTATCACGATCCGAAAATAATGAAATGATACCATAGCCCGTGATGACATCCTTTCAATCTGTTGCTGTGCCATGGGGCTTGGCGGTCAGGCCGCGGGAATCGGGGATTCCGTATCGGTCTGGCCCATTTTCTATTCTCGCCGATCGCGGGAAATTTGTCTAATCAATCCGGCCGTGAACCGATGGATATCGCCGCGGACGATTCGATTCATTCATGATTGGGCTAGCGGCTCCGGAGCCGGCCGGCGGCAACGGGAGGTTCAGGCGCACGCCGAGAGCCCCATCCCGGTTGAGGTTGGGGCTCTCCATTGGCAGTCATAAGCGCTATTCGTGATGGCGAGTAAGCCGATGCAGGATTGGATCGGTCCCAATCACAGGTTCAGCATCAGCTTCGCCAAAGTGAAGTAGATGATCAGTCCGGTGCCGTCCACCAGGGTGGTGATGAACGGGCCGGAGACGACGGCCGGATCGACTCTGAGCTTGTGCAGGACCAGAGGCAGCACAGCCGCGATGAGGGAGGCCCAGATCACGATGAAAATCGCCGTCAAGGCTACAACGCTTCCGATATCAAAGCCTACTCCGAGCAGTTGGGCGCGAAGAAACGTGGCTGCGCCCATACAGAGTCCGAGAACTAAACCGGTCGACACCTCTTTGCGAACGACTCTGAATATATCCTTCGGCTTCACTTCCCCGAGCGCCAGAGCTCGAACAAGAGTCGTTACGGTCTGGGTTCCCGTATTGCCGCCCGTCCCGACCAGCAATGGGATAAAGAATGCGAGCGCGATGACTTCCGAGAGCGTGTCTTCAAAGTAGCGCAGCACATTCCCCGTATAGGCTTCGGCTATGAATAGGACAAGCAGCCATGCGATTCGCTTGCGAAATAGCTTCCAGAAGGAATTTTTAAAATACGGCACTTCCAAAGGCTGGCTTCCGCCCATTTTCTGAAAATCTTCCGTCGCTTCTTCATGGATAACGTCAATTAAATCATCGACCGTGATAATCCCGATCATTCGCTGCTCCTCGCTAACGACGGGAAGAGCCACCAGATCATAATTGGATAATATCGTCGCAACCTCCCCCTGGTTCATCCGGGCAGACACCGACACGAAATCCTTGAGCATGATTTCCTCCAGCTTGGCGTCGGCCTTGGCGAGGATCGCTTGCTTGAGGGACACGATCCCGACCAGCTTGCCGTTATTGTCCAGCACATAAAAGTACGAAACCATTTCCGCGTCTTGCCCGACTTTTCGGACATGCTGCAGCGTATGCTCCACCGTCCAATAATTCCGGACCGCAATATAATCTACCGTAGCCAGGCTCCCTGCCGATTCTGGCGGGTATTGCATCAGAGCGCTGATTTTCTCCCGGTAATCGGCAGGCAGAAGCTCCAATAAAGTTCCGGCTTGGTGAGGATGGATAGCCAGCAGCAGATCGACGACTTTATCGCTGGACATCTCATTCAGCATGGAAGCGGCTGTCTCCTTGGTTCCGCGGTCCAAGATTCGATACTGCAATTCGGGATCGGCATATTCCAAAATTTCTGCCCCGAGGGCAACCGGAAGCTTGGCAATAAATTGAATTTGTTCGCTTTCCTCAAGCTCCATTAGCATCTCAGCTAAATCATAAGGCTGGAACCGGGCGAGGAAATCATTGAGGGCCTCCTGCTTTTGCTCGGCCAGTTTATCTTTCAAGTCTTGAATCATCGATTTTTGAACCATGTTTATTCCTCCTATCGAAAACATCCTTCCACGTATTGTTGCTTACTTTCGATTCGTTAAACAGACACAAAAAAGCTCTCCCTGCACATAGGAAGAGCTTGTAGTTCCTGTTCTCCATTACACTCACTGTTTGCATCTCTGCATACTTAAATACACCTGCCCCGATACCGGGCAGCGTGAAAAGTGCAGTATGAATGACAGTTAAGGGTAAAGAGAACCTCGTTCTCCCTCTTCACAAGATTATGAACTTGATGAGATGACGGAATACTGGAACTACTATCCATTGAGTGTTCTCCCCCCTTTGCAGAATAAAATAAAAACCCTCCAGGAGTCCTAGAGGGTTCAATGAATGCACGCAAATATAACATTCCCGCGCCCCCTAGTTGAGTTTTAGCACTATGCAACGTAAAGAGAAGCCTTCTTCTCTTAGCCACGTTAAGAAAAGCCTTAATCCGGCAATTCCTGTTCTACCCATGGGCATCTTTCGATATTTCTGGGCAGTGGCCTATGTTTGCATAGGAGCCTCACCTAACAAGGTCTTTATGACATTTTAAACCTTAACCCGGCCGTTTGATTTTGTCAACCCCTTCAGGGAACAACTTTAACCTTTTCATAACCTCTTTTGGGGGAGGAGTCAATACACTGGAGTAGTGTGACGGAAACAGCGAGGGGTATCGTTGTCAATATCGTTTTAACGTTTTCATTTTGAAGGATGCACGAGGTGAGTTCATTTGAAGCAAACGATCAAAGGCCGTCCGGATTTTTTGCTCCTTTTTGTGACCTTGCTGCTAGTTATGTTCGGATTGGCGATGATATACAGCGCAAGCTCGGCCGTGGTCAGCCTGAAATATGAGAATCCGTCCTATTATGCGTCGAAGCAAATGTTGTTCGCTCTCATTGGTCTTGTCGCTATGTTTGTGTTCATGAATATTCCGTTTCGTACATGGAGCAAGGCCGCACCCTTCTTGTTGTTGTTCTCGATCGTTCTGCTTGTGCTCGTTCCTTATTTCGGCGTCAAGGTGAATGGCGCAACCCGATGGTTCAATGTGGGCGGGATGCGGTTCCAACCGACGGAATTCGCCAAGCTGTCCTTAATCATCTATTTGTCGCATTTGATCAGCAAAAAAGAGGAACGGATTCGCGTGTTCGCCGTGGGATTGCTGCCCATTCTGCTGGTCATTGGCGTCATGCTGGTGCTGATTATGCTGCAGCCGGATTTTGGCTCGGTGATGATCATTTCGATTCTATCGATGACCATCATTATTATCGGCGGGGCGAATATGCGTCATATCGCGATCCTGAGCGGGGGATTCGGGGTGCTGCTGGTCATTCTTGCCTTCAGCCGCAGCTACCGCTACCAGCGGATTATGTCGTTTTTGAATCCGTTCGATGATCCGGAAGGATCCGGCTATCAATTGATTCAGTCTTTGATCGCGCTGGCTCACGGGGGGATGACGGGAACGGGTTACGGCCAGAGCGTGCAGAAGCTTTTCTATTTGCCGGAAGCGCACACCGATTTTATTTTTGCCGTCATCGCCGAGGAATTCGGTTTTGCGGGCGGGGTATTGCTTTTATTTTGTTTTTTTCTTTTCTTCTGGCGGGGCCTTATGGCAGCGCTTCGCAGCGATGAGCCCTTCGGGATTATGCTCGGAACAGGCATTATCACGATGATATTTGCCCAGTTCGCGTTGAACCTGGGGGCGGTAACCGGGGCGATGCCGATTAAGGGCGTACCGCTTCCGTTCATCAGCTATGGAGGCTCTTCTCTTTTGCTATGTATGGCCAGCGCCGGCATACTGTTGAATATTTCCCGCGACAATGATCGGAGACAGCGCGAGTAAGCATGCCTTCTTACCCAATCTGCGAACTAGAGGTACTCACATGATGTTTTATATTCGCAAGCTAAAAAAATTGGACAAGCCGACGCTCCTGGTGCTGCTTGGCCTGATGATTCTCGGGACGGTTGCCGTAGATGAAGCTACTTCCGGCACGAATCTGGATGGGCTGTACAAGTACAGCATAGGCTTTTTTGTACTTTTCCTTCTTCCCATGCTGCTGATATCGCTGCTTGACTACTCTATTTTTACAGGCGCCGCAGCTTATATTTTATATGGCATCGGGCTTGCTCTGCTTCTCTTCGTGATGTTCACCGGAGAAAATATTAACGGAGCGGTACGCTGGATAAGAGTCGGAGGCTTCCAGCTTCAGCCCTCTGAATTGGTTAAAATCGCTACCGTGCTTGTCACCTGCAATCTGCTGCAAAAGCGATCCGGGAACAAGCTCCGGTTCATTCGGGATTTGCTGCCGATAGGCGCCGTGTTCTTCTTACCGGCTTTCATTGTGATGAAGCAGCCGGATTTGGGCACCGCGCTCGTGTTCGTCGCCGTCCTGCCCGTCATGCTGTGGATGGGGAATATTCACGTCCTGCATATGCTGCTGCTGCTCGCGTCGATGGCCTTGCCGGTCGGGGGCGTCTGCTGGCTGTATTTTTCGAATTACGATATCCTGGCCAACCTGTTGAAGCCCCATCAATTATCAAGAATCGAGACGTTTCTTGAACCCGGCCTCGATCCTGATAAATCGTGGCATGTCAATAACGCGATGAATGCGATCGGATCGGGTCAAATGAGCGGAAATTCCGGCTTCTATGTTGATCGCGGTTACATTCCGTACGCATACTCGGATTCCATCTACGTGGTCATAGGCGAGAAATTCGGATTTATCGGCTCCTCGGTTCTGCTGCTTTTATTTTATTTGCTTATTTTCCGCATGCTGTTTATCGCCCGGGAGAGCCGTGATCTGGCGGGCTCCTATCTCGTTGTCGGCCTGGCCGGCATGCTGCTGTTTCAAATCTTCGTCAACATCGGCATGCATATCGGCCTGATGCCGTTGACCGGCATATCGCTTCCGTTCATCAGTTACGGGGGCAGCTCCTTGCTGGCGAATATGCTGTCCATCGGGCTGGTGCTGAGCGTCCATGTTCATAAGGACGACATCGCCATGGCGGCAGATACCGGCGGCAATATGAGATAAATAAGGGCGTGCTTGCTTAGGAGGAATTGAACATTGCGGGTCATCCCTCTGCGCGCTGCGCAGGGGGTTTTCGAATTGGTTCAGATTATGGTGATATCTGCGTGTATGAATCGCGGAGAACGCGCGGCATGGCGTTTGCACGCAAAAATGGGCCGGATGGTGGCGCTAACGGGGGAAGGATGGTAAACTAAGGTTGAAAATAATGAAAAATGAATGAAAATTGAGTACATCTCATATAGATTGCCCTGCGGAATTCCGATACAACTTCAGGGCCGATATAGAAAGGGGCGGTAACGTTGACGGCAGCGGAGGAGAAGCGAATGCTTCGTCTGCAATATAAGGCGCGCAGGCAGGCGGTCGGCCCGCAGGAGCGGGAGTCCAGCAGCGAAGCCGTATGCCGGCGGGCTTACCCATTCATGAAAGCGCTGCGAGAGCGGCATGGACGTCCCTTGCATTTGTGCGCCTATTTTCCGTTCGGCAATGAGCTGGATATTACCGCCTTGCTGCTTGATTGCCGGAAGCGGGGCGATGCCGTCTATCTTCCGCGCACGGACGCGGCTTCGCGGACGATGTCGCTGCATCCGTGGACAGAGCATACGGTATTCACGAGCGGCACCTTCGGCCTGCAGGAGCCGGGGCCCGAGACGGAGCGGCTGGATCCGGAGCATTGGGACAAGCTGGACGCGATTTTCGTTCCCGGTATCGCCTATGATCGGCAGGGCGGACGGCTGGGGCTGGGCGCAGGTTATTATGACCGGTTCTGGCATGCTTATCTGGAGGCGCTGGACCGTGCGCCGCTTGAGCGCAGACGCGCCGATCGCGCCGTGCGGCTGGGCTGCATCTATTCGTGGCAGCTGGCGGAGCGCGTGCCGATGGAAGCGCATGATATCGCCGTCGATTGGCTGATTACCGAGGATGAGATCATCGCTTGCGCAGCCGATGCAGAGCTGCCGCTAACCGGGAGGAACGGCGGCCGCGAGTAAGTGCCGAGAGGATGAGATCGCATGCGGCAGAAGGATGGACGTCCTTCCTGCGCGTGCCAATATATTGAAGAAGGCCGGTTGTGCCGGCTAGGCGGGAGGAGGAGCCCTGATGCGCTGGAAAGTAGCAATATTGACGGCGAGCGACAAAGGATCCCGGGGAGAGCGCGAGGATACGAGCGCCCAGGTCATTCGGGAACTCGTCGAAGAAGAACTCCATGGTGAGATTGTGGAATACCGGATTGTGCCGGATGAGATGAATGAGATTTCCGCATCGCTCATCGAGATGGCCGATTATTTTCAGGCCAACTTGATTATTACGACAGGCGGTATCGGGATGGCGGAGCGGGACGTGACGCCGGAGGCGACGCTCAAGGTCGTCGATCGGCTCGTGCCGGGCATGGCGGAAGCGATGCGCTTCGCCTCGATGCAGAAGCAGCGCCGGGCGATGCTGAACCGCGGCGTGTGCGGGGTGAGGGGACAGACGCTCATCATCAATCTGCCCGGAGATCCGAAAGGCGTGCATGAGAATCTGCTGCCGATTATGGATCAGATTCCGCATGCGCTTGCCGTGCTGAACGGGGAGCACAAGGGCGCGGAATAGAACCCTTCATAATATTGTTACAGATTATTTGGTATATTACGGATGGCGCATATGATATGATGTAGATCACAAGCACTCTATTATAGGATCTGCAGAAAGGAGATATTTTCGCTATGTTCAACGGCATTGGCGTCTCGGGAATACTTCTGCTCTTGGTCATTGCGCTATTATTGTTCGGACCGAATAAGCTGCCTGAATTGGGACGGGCCTTCGGCCGCACCCTGCGGGAATTCAAGGAAGGCGCGCGCGATATTATGGGGGATGAGCCAAGCGCGAAGCCTGCCCGCCAAGAAATTCAGACGGTTGACGTCGAACCGGCTGGCCAGGAGCTGGCCAAGGCGTCCGGCGAAGCGAACAGCGCCAATCAGCGCCGCCTCCCTGAGTAACCAGACGTTGTCTGTCATGTTCAGCGGGGCGGTCCCGCTTTTACCATGGAAGGAACAGGTTGGTGAGGCATGTCGAAGGTAACGGAAGAACAAATGACACTGATCGAGCATATTACGGAGCTTCGCAAACGTGTCGTCTATATCATCATCGTCCTCGTCATTGGCTTGGTGGCAGGATTCCTCGCCGCTGATCCGATTTACGAATATTTGCGCAATACGGAGCCGGCCAATCAGATGCCGCTTCACGGCTTCTCGCTATGGGACGGGATCGGGATATATATGAAGTTCGCCTTCATTATTGCATTGGCTGTGACGCTTCCGTTTGCGATGTACCAGCTGTGGGCTTTCGTCAGCCCCGGCCTCCGGGAAATAGAACGGCGTGCTGCTCTCCGGTACGTCCCTTTTGTATTTGTGCTGTTTTTGCTAGGGCTGTCCTTCGCCTATTTCGTCGTCTTTCCGATGGCGTTCTCTTTCACGTCGGGCATTAACAAGCATATGAACTTGACCGAGACGTACGGCATCACGCAGTATTTTTCGTTCATGCTCAATCTGCTGGTCCCGATCTCGCTGCTCTTCGAGCTGCCGATCGTCATTATGTTCCTGACCCGGATCCGGCTGCTGAACCCGCTGAGATTGCGGAAAATGCGGCGGGTGGCGTACTTTGTCCTGATCTTGCTCGGCACGATGCTGTCGCCCCCGGATATTGTCTCGGACTTGCTCGTGGCGATACCGCTCCTCATTTTATATGAGATCAGCGTGTTCATGTCCTCGATCGTCTACCGGAAGCAGCTGCTGGAGCAGGAGGCATGGGAGAAGGAATTCGGAGAAGGCGCCGATACGACGGCGGTCTAATCATGAAGTCCGTTATGCAGGTGTAACAGGTTCGCATGGAGCGTTCATCTTGTTGTGCCTGCATTTTTTTGTGCCCGGCGGATGAATGCGGGCTCTTGCGCGCTGCGGGGTCAATCCGCGAACAGGATGGAATGTTATGAGCCTTTTTGGATAAAATGGGTAAGGTGTGCTCGAGGAGCGCCGGATCGGAAAAATAATTTTTTCACGCGAAACCCTCTTGCAATGTAAACCCAAAATCAGTATCATAGGAATTGGTTATTAGCACTAAGCATCGTCGAGTGCTAACACCGGGCGAATGCTTCGTTTTTGAGGATTCTACCGCTGCCTGTCCCAGGCGCCGGAGAATTCTTCACCTTATAAACTCTTGTTCAAAGGAGGCTATTTTTCATGATCAAACCATTAGGTGAGCGCGTATTGATCGAACCAATCGCGAAGGAAGAAACTACAGCTTTCGGTATCGTTCTGCCGGATACGGCGAAGGAGAAGCCGCAAGAAGGCAAGGTGATCGCGGTAGGTAACGGGGTATGGAAAGACGGTCAACGTGTGCCGCTCGATCTGAAAGAAGGAGACCGCGTTATTTTCTCCAAATATGCCGGTACTGAAGTGAAGTATGAAGGCAAAGAGTATTTGATTATGAAAGAAAGCGACGTTCACGCTGTTATCGGGTAATCGGCCCGGCGGAACAGCCTTACCGACATAAGTACGATCGAGTCTTTCGGAATGGAAGACTCCCAGACGGACATATATGCACGCCGTATCATTCTGAATGAATTGAGGAGGGTTTCACGATGGCAAAAGAAATCAAGTTCTCGGAAGACGCACGCCGTTCCATGCTTCGCGGGGTTGACGCTCTGGCTAACGCGGTGAAAGTAACACTTGGACCGAAAGGCCGCAACGTCGTATTGGAGAAGAAATTCGGTGCTCCGCTTATCACGAACGACGGTGTGACGATAGCGAAGGAAATCGAACTGGAAGACGCTTTTGAAAACATGGGCGCTCAACTGGTGAAAGAAGTAGCTACAAAAACAAACGATGTTGCCGGTGACGGTACGACAACCGCTACGGTTCTGGCTCAAGCGATGATTCGCGAAGGCTTGAAGAACGTTACGGCTGGCGCGAATCCGATGGTCGTTCGCAAAGGGATCGAGAAAGCAGTGAAAGCTGCAGTCGAAGATCTGAAGAAAATTGCGAAGCCAATCGAGAACAAGCAAAGCATCGCTCAAGTTGCTGCCATCTCGGCCGATGACGAAGAAGTCGGCGCATTGATCGCAGAAGCAATGGAGAAAGTCGGCAATGACGGCGTAATTACTGTCGAGGAATCCAAAGGCTTCAACACGGAGCTTGAAGTTGTAGAAGGTATGCAATTCGACCGTGGTTATGTATCTCCATACATGATCACGGATACCGACAAGATGGAAGCTATCCTCGATAACGCATATATCTTGATCACAGACAAGAAGGTTTCCAACATTCAAGAAATCCTTCCTGTTCTTGAGAAAGTCGTTCAACAAGGCAAGCAGCTCCTGATCATCGCTGAAGATGTGGAAGGCGAAGCTCAAGCAACCTTGATCGTGAATAAGCTTCGCGGCACATTCACTTGCGTAGCCGTTAAGGCTCCAGGCTTCGGCGATCGCCGCAAAGCAATGCTGCAAGATATCGCTGCATTGACTGGCGGTCAAGTGATCACGGAAGAACTCGGACTTGAATTGAAATCGACTACGATCGAGCAATTGGGTACTGCACGTCAAATCCGTGTTACGAAAGAAAATACCATCATCGTTGATGGTGCTGGCGCAAAAGAAGATATCAATGCTCGCATCAAGCAAATCCGTACACAGCTCGAAGAAACGACTTCCGAGTTCGACAAAGAGAAACTGCAAGAGCGTCTGGCTAAATTGGCAGGCGGCGTAGCGGTTATCAAAGTCGGCGCTGCGACGGAAACCGAATTGAAAGAGCGCAAGCTCCGCATCGAAGACGCGTTGAACGCGACTCGCGCAGCCGTGGAAGAAGGCATCGTTGCCGGCGGCGGTACGGCATTGATGAATGTATACCAATCGGTAGCGGCCGTTCAATCTACTGGCGACGAATTGACTGGTGTCAACATCGTTCTTCGCGCGCTGGAAGCTCCGGTTCGCGCGATTGCGGACAACGCAGGTAAAGAAGGCTCCATCATCGTTGAGCGCCTGAAGAAAGAAGCGACAGGTATTGGCTACAACGCCGCAACAGACGAGTGGGTCAACATGATCGAAGCGGGTATCGTCGACCCTGCGAAGGTTACTCGTTCCGCACTGCAGAACGCAGCTTCCGTAGCGGCTATGTTCTTGACGACCGAAGCGGTTGTCGCTGACAAGCCGGAACCAGAAAAGCCAGCAATGCCTGACATGGGCGGAATGGGCGGCATGGGCGGAATGATGTAATAAGACTAGGAACCCTTGGTGCAACAAGGGTTCCGCGTCTGTTAACTTCATTTTGTTAACATTTTGTTAACTCTGAGTCCGTTTTTTTAGAGGCTCTCATTAGTTCGCCGAACTTTTGAGAAGCCTCTATTCTTTTTGGTTTGGTTATGTGTAGGTAAATTTTTCGTGTAATGTCGTCGTCTGCATGCCCAAGTCTTTGCATGATCTGCTCGAGACTGACTCCGGCTTCCGTGAGCAACGAAGTGTGAGTGTGTCGTAATGAATGTGGAGTAAGTTCCTGATTCAGTTCGGCTAATCTCAAGAGGCGCTTCATTCTAAGTTGGATCATTTTTACTACTTCAGGGTATCCTGCGTACTGGCCTAACTTGGCAAAAACAAAACCGCGGTCATGGTAAGTATTCGGTCTTTTCGCCTTTTCAATTTGTTGCATTGTTAGAAGGTTCCTAAAACCCTCGATTATTTCGGGCTCCACATGAATTTCCCTTATCGACGAAGTGGTTTTAGGTGTGTTCAGGATATATTTACTGTAATTATTGTTAGGGTTGTATAACGTCTTAGTTATTCGAATTTTATGTTCCTCGAAATCAATATCAGTTTCTTTAAGCGCACAAAGTTCGCCTACTCGAATCCCTGTGTAAGCGAGCGTCGTAAAAATTTCATAGTCCCGATCCAGGCCGTGAATTTGGGCTGTATTGAGGAAATGGATGAGTTCTTCTTTTTCTAAGTAATTAGGAAGGTCATTGTTCTCTTCTAGTTCCTCGACAGTTTTTACATCCTTGGGGTATATAGGCAGATTCGGTCGGATCGATTTTCACGGCCCCGATCTTAACTCCATACTCAAAAATCATCCCGGCGGTTGAGTGAATGCCGGACAGCGTATTCTCGCCCAGCCCTCTCTTTTTTACTCCTCCATGTTCTTTTAGTGAGTTCAGCGCTGCTTGATAATCGCCAGGCGTTATTTCGCTAGCAATCACTTTTGCAAAACAGGTTAAAAGGTTATCCCTCTCGTTGCTTCTTATCCTTATCGTCCCATCCTTTTTCGGTTTACCGTGCTTGCTATAATGCTTCAACCATTGCTCAGATAACTCTTCAAATGTCATCTTGGTTTCTTTTACATACGTTCCACGATTCACTTCAGCTAATATTTCGGCTGCAGCGGCCTGGGCGTCTTTTTTAGTTTTGAATCCACCTCTACCTAACTGATTTCTCTCGCCTGTTTTCGGGTCCTTCCCGATGTCGATCATAAATGACCATGTCTTCCCGCGCTTGTAATAACTTCCTTTCAAAGTTGAACACTCCCTATAGTGATGGTCTAAAATGTCCGGCATAGACGCCGCATATTATCAATTCATTCGGACTCACCTCCACAGACTGATAAGCGTTGTTTTCGGGAGAAAGTGTGAATTTAGGAGAACCTTCGGACCAACTGATCCTCTTTAAACTCCCTTCTTCGCTGTTAATAATTGCGGCCACAATTTGACCGTTAAACTCTGCCCATGAGGCTTTACGCATAAATACAATGTCTCCGTTTTCAATTCCAGCATTAATCATCGAGTCACCTTTAACCCTTAACGCGTAGTCTGGTTGCTGAACATTCAAAAAGGGGAAATTGATGAATTCCTCAATTTCCTCATTGGCCAATATCCCATCTCCAACACAGATAGAACCAATAAGTGGAATCGGCTTAACATTTTTGCATTGTTTATAATACTCCTTTAATCTTGGAGAATAACTCATGATGATTTTATTTAGTTCTTCAGCAATGTTTTTCTTTGCTTCGAGGTTATAGTCATTTCGTCTGTACAAATTAATGAATTCATCCAAATTAGCGTTTTCATACAGAGCGAGAATGTCATTTGGTGCAAACATTGTGAGCAACTTTTTATGTATGTCATTATCCATGTTGATATACATAAAGCATGTCTCCAACATATCAATTATTTTGGCGTCCAATTCCTCGCCTTCATTCATGAGATTTACCAAATAATCCTCATGTTCTTCTTTCAGACCCTCGAAGTAATTTGCCGCTTTCATTAATTCCCCATATGTAACATCTTTCAACTGTTTAGAAATTTTCAACAAAGTATCAGGAGTGGGTATCTGAGAATTATTTTCAATTCTGGTCAATGTGGCGGGTGATACGCCAGTGACTTCCGAAAGTTCCTTCTTTGTTTTATACCCGTTCCGAATCCTCGCGTCCTTAATAAAATCGCCGATCTTCATTTCGTTCATTTTTCTTCAAAATTCTCCCTTCATCTAATGGCTGAAAATATCATAACACAATCATTACGTGTACGCAATTATTATCTCAGAATCTATTGCGCGCCCGGAATTGCTGTAATATAATTGAATTGCGAGGACAAAATAAAATAAAATAAATTGCGAGATCGCAATTTTGGGGGGGGAGGATGCTCATGAAAAAGTATGTGGTTCGTCTGAAAGTTAAAGAGTTAATGAAGGCGCAAATTGATAAGGATATTGCTACTGATAAGGAATTGGCTGACTTGTTGAATGTGAATGTTACGCAGGTGTGGAGAAATAAGCTGCCAATAAGTGATGAAAGGTACAACACGCCCGGAAATCAATTTATCGCCGGGGTAATGGAAGTATTTGGAGGGAAGTTTGACGATTATTTTTATATAGAAGAAGTTGACGATCCTCGGAAGACAAAAAAACGCACTTCTGCTTAGAAAGGGTGGGAGTCATGGCTAAAGAAAAAATTATTCATTGGGATAAGATGCCTGATGAAATGTCGGCACAAAACATTGCGGATATTTTCTCCATTGACAGACGTCGAGTCTATGAATTGTTTGACTTGTCGCCAGAAATGGGTGGAATCCCAAATTACAGCATCGGCACAACAAGACGGGCTGATAAGGAAGACGTGAAACAATGGAGAGATAATCTAAAGAACCAGAAAGTACGCTCTCATGAGAAAGGAGAATCAGCATGAACAGAGATCAGATTAATTCAACGATGCAAGGATGGATGGATACGCAGCGCAAGAAAGAGATCGTATTCATCGAAAATGGACGAGCAGTAACAGACAGCTTAACGGTAGCGGAAGTGTTCGGTAAAGAACACGCCAGAGTAATGCGGGACATTCGTGAATTGCAATGTAGCGACAATTTCCGGGTCGGCAATTTCGCCGAGTCAACGTACACGAACGCACAAGGTCGAGATATGCCAAGGTATTTGATTAACGAGAAAGGATTTACGCTCCTGGCAATGGGATATACCGGACAAAAAGCGATGGAGTTTAAGGAACGATACATTGCCGAATTCGAACGGATGCGGCAGCAGCTTCAAGGGGGCGTGAACATCGGGCAACTTAGTCCTCAACTCCAATTACTAATCAATATGGAGCAGGGCATGAAGCAACTGGAGGCCCGGCAGCAGTCCACGGAGCAGACGATCACAACGATTAAGGAAACATTCCTGCAGCGTGACGATGATTGGAGAAAATCAATTAACAGCATGTTGAACGCAGCAGCGCGCCGGCTGAATGAAAATTACCGGGACTTGCGCTCCCTCAGTTACGACACGCTGGAACTGCGTGGGAAATGCGACTTGAAGCGCCGCCTTGCCAACCTCCGCGACCGTCTGGCGGATTCAGGCGCCACAAAAACACGGATCAACGATACGAACCGGTTAGATGTCATCGAGTCGGACCAGCGCCTGAAAGAAATCTACACCACCATAGTAAAGGAATTAAGCATTGGTTCTATAGCCAATTAAGAAAGGGGAATGAACAATTGAAAGCCAAAATTATCGTTTTGGTGAGTGGCGATGTATACGAGGATGTTGAAATAAACGAAGTTAGAAAAGGTGTCCTGCCGAAGGAGATGGATTCTATGGTTGAACTTTCATTCGGCAAGACAAGAATTTACATCAATGCTGCCATGATCGTCTCTTTAGAGCCTGATGTACAGGTAAAGGCCTTGTAGTTACTTCTTTTTAGTCTGAGATAGAGCACTCCCCGCGACTTTCTTTGAAGCTGCGCTCTATCTATTGTCGCGTAAGATTTTGGAGGCAGTAGAAGCTACTTTTTTCGATGTTTGCTTCTTGTTAGGCATAGTATCACCTCCCTTCAATGGTGTCTGGACAACTCTATTTTAGCGGGGAAGGTTGAGAGATTACAGCCAAAATAAGGAAAGGGGGATGAACATGTTAAAGGGTGGAAAGCGCAAAGGAAACAAATTGTACGTCAAGCACGGCGATAAATGGATCGAAATCCTGGAGGCCGCAAGGATTATGGAGGGTGATGACAAGTGAAAACAGATGAGAGCCCATGGATCGCCGCGGCGTGTGATGCGGATCGGAATACGTGCCAGCTTACTCGGTATCTCGTGTTCGGGACGGTAGGCGGGGCGCAGGCGTGGTACGAAGCATTAAGAGAGGAGGTAGAGGAGGCATGACGCAGCAACTGGAAGCGCGGATTGAACAAGCAATCGAGGAATACACGCCGCTCTACGATCGGTATTTAGACGAGCCTGACGAAACGATTAGAGCGGAGCTGAAGGCTCAAATGGTGGCGATTGGGCGGAAGTATGGGTTCGATGGTGGGTTAGCATCATGAGGCCGGAATGCGGATGCGGGTGGCCGGCTGAATATCTAGTGTACAAACACCGGGAACCGCATTGCTTGGATTGTTTGCTAGAAGCGCTTGAGTGCTCAGGGTTTGATGTCATCGTAAGTAAACCAGTGGATTGGGGTGAATGGTATGAGACTCGCGGTGAGAATCAAAGCGGTGGACGATAAGGACGCACAAATGTGCTTGACACAAGTCGGGGGGAGCATTGTTTTCCCGGACGGGAAGCCGCCACAATTTCAATTTCCAACAAAGGAACTTCACGCTGAATACTGCCGGTTGCTTCGAGAGAAGCGACAAAAGTAAATTAGCCGCGGGGTAGGAGCCGCAGCTAATCGAAAACTCAAACGAATACAATTACGTGCATTATATCACAAATTCAGGAGGGATCAAGCATGAGTTTCGATGATTGTTGTTCTTCTGTGATAATGTCACCCTATAACTGTTCTGAGATAATGTCACTATGGGACAGGAGATATTGACATTGACGAAAGCAGAAATGAAGAAGGTACTCGTTGTGGAGAAAATCATAGATGGGCGGATGACCAATAGGGAGGGAGCGGCAGCGCTGGGTTTATCAGAACGCCAAGTCATTCGGCTAAAGAAGAAATACCAATCCGGAAAAGGAGCACAAGAACTTATACACAAGAATCGGGGGAAACAGCCTCATCACGCCCTTCCCAATGAAGTGAAGGAACGAATCGTTGAGCTGTACACAGCCAAGTATTACGGAAGCAATTGCTGCCACTTCGCAGAGCTTCTTGAGGAGCATGAATCGTTGACACTGAGCGCTTCCAGCGTGAGACGTATCCTTCTGGCTAGTGGGCTCAAGCAAGCCAAGCAGCGGCGTCGCAGTAAAGCCCATCCGCCACGGGAACGCAAACCGCAAGCCGGCATGCTGTGGCAGATTGACGCAACTCCTTATGCATGGTTGGAGGATCGGGCTTCATCCTTTACGCTGCATGCTGCGATTGACGATGCAACAGGTACCGTTGTCGGTGCCGTCTTTCGTCCGAACGAATGCCGGGAGGCCTACTCTCTAGTCATGCAGCAAGGGATAGAAAAATACGGGGTTCCCCTTGGGCTTTACAGTGATCGGCATACGATTTTCCGGTCGCCTAACGAAAAGCTGACGCTCGAGCAAGAGCTCGCTGGGGAGACCAAACCGCTCTCCCACTTCGGCAAAGCGATGGCTGACTTGCATATTGAGCACATCAAGGCAATTACACCGCAAGCCAAGGGACGGGTAGAACGCCTCTGGCAAACATTTCAGGATCGCTTGGTGATCGAACTGCGGCTTCTTGGCATCAAGACGCTGGAAGAGGCGAACGCGGCTCTGCCCAGCCTATTGCAGAAGCACAATCACAAATTTGCCATAGAGCCAAAAATGACCGATTCGGCTTACCTGAAGCTTGATCCGTCTATCGATTTAAATCATGTGTTCACGCTTCGCAATTATCGGCAACTCGGGACCGGAAACACCCTCTCGTACAACGGAAAGTGCTATACCCTTGCCCAGCCTGCTTCCCTTCGTCTGGATGCAAAAACGACGGTTGAAGTGCGGGAGACGTTAACAGGGGATGTATTGTTGTGGCACCAAGGCCAGCCCTGGGCACTCAAAGAAACTCAGAAGCCACAGCGCAAGACGTCTGGATCAAAAAAGGCGAGTTCTGCGTCGCCACGCAAACCCGCCCAGAATCATCCGTGGAAAACCACGTATGATAACACTAAAAATAAGCGTACCACAAAAAACAGTTCGTTCCAAGATGCAATGTATTCGCAACATAATAGCTATGCAGAGGTCACCTGGTAAGGCTGACCTCTGATCACACAAGTGACATTTTCATAGCACAGTTAAAGTGACATTTTCACAGACGATTGACAGCATGAGTTTCGATGATACGCAACAAATGGACTATTCCAATTACATGCTGCCGACCGAGGCGCCGCCGCTACCGTCAGTTACGGCTCAGTTGGCTACCACGCGGCAAACGGAAGAGGTTAAGGCCGCGATCTTCATGGCGAAGCAGTTCCCGCGGGATCAACAGTTTGCTTATAACCGAATTATGACGGCATGCCAGCGCAAGAAGTTGGCCGAAGAGGCTGAATATGAGTTTCCGCGCGGAGGAAGCAAGGTAAGTGGTCCATCAATCCGGCTCGCAGAGGTTCTGGCCCAGAACTGGGGCAACATCGACTACGGCTTGATTGAGTTGGAGCAGCGGCCGGGAGAATCCAAGGTGATGGCCTATGCATGGGACATTGAGACAAACACGCGTCGACAGATGACGTTTACAGCGCGGCACGAGACAAAAAAGAAGGGTAGCATCAGTAAGCTAAATGATCCTCGTGATATCTACGAACTGGTAGCTAACCTGGGGGCGCGGCGAATGCGCGCGTGTATAATGGGTGTAATTCCGGGCGATATCGTTGACGCTGCGCTCGAACAGTGCCGGCAGACACTTAAAAACGGTTACTCGGAACCTTTGACCGACCGGTTGCGGAAGGCATTCCAGCAATTCCAAGAAAAATACGGAGTCAGCAAAGAGATGATCGAGGAGTATATCGGATGCGACCAAGAAGCTTTTACCGAGAATGACTATCTGCGTTTAAGGAACGTCTGGAAGGCTCTCAGAGACGGCATGGCGAAGCGAGAGGACTATTTCACTATCAAGCCCGTTGTGCAGCCTACAAAGGCCGAGGAAGAGTTCCTGAAGCAGCAGGAAGCGAAGGCAGATAAGAAGGTCAAGAAGGATAAGGCTGGAGGCGAAGCCGATGCTGCAGCTGAACAGCAGTAACTATTATTCGGCAGAAGCGAATTGGGAGTATATGAGCAATAGTCAGTATAAGGACTTCCGGGCATGTGAAGCAATGGCAATGGCGAAGTTGGAAGGTTGGCAGGAGCCTCCTTCTGACGCCCTCCTATTAGGCTCATATGTGCATGCCTATTTCGAGGGGGCAGAGGCATTTGAGTCATTTAAGGTTGCTACTCCAGAACTGATATCTAGTAAGGGTCCGACTAAGGGGAAATTGAAATGTCAGTACCGGGACGCTGAGGCCATGATATCGGCACTTGAGAACGATCCTTTATGCATGTTCCTGCTTCAAGGTCAGAAGGAAGTAATTATGTCGGCAGAGTTCACTGGAACATGGTGGAAAATCAAAATGGACAACTATGCTCCCGACCGACTGCGCTTTAGCGACATCAAGACAGTACAAAACATCAGCAAGGAGACGTGGGACCCAGAGAACGGCTATGTATCATTTGTCGAGGCGCAGGGTTATGTGACGCAGATGGCTTTGTACGCAGAGATAGAGCGGCGAAAACTCGGGCGGGACGGCTGGATAGAACCGTACATCGTGGCCGTGTCTAAAGAGGACCCACCGGACAAGGCGGCGATCAGTATTAACGCCTATGATATACAGCGGGCGTTGGATGAGGTTGAAAGGTACATGCCGCGGATCCTAACGGTAAAGTCCGGCCAAGAAGAACCAGAACGTTGTGAGCGCTGCAGGTATTGTCGGGGAACGAAGGTGTTGAACCGGATCATCCACTATTCGGAGTTGATTGCGAGATGACACTATCATTCAATCCGGTGCCGAAGCCGGGGAAGAGCAAGCGCATGAAACTAACGCAGAAGCAGATGGGCGATATAAGCCCGTCTGTGGATGCGGAACTAAAGGAACGGAGCAAGGGCATATGTGAAATTTGTGAGAAGGCATGGGCAACAGAGAGGGCGCACCTGACCGGACGGAAACAGCTTGATTGGAAAACCAAGGTTACGGATCTGCTGCATCTTTGCACAGACTGTCACCGGTGGCTGGACGGCACACAAGAAGGCATACGGTTCAGACGATTGGTAGCGCACATAATCAATACGGTATTAGGGAGAAGGTGAAATACATGCGGGGTCAGATTAGTCCTAAACGACAAGCAATTTTTGAGTTTATTAAAGAACATGTACTTGCAAAAGGGTATCCACCAACAGTGCGAGAGATTGGGCAAAAGGTGGGACTTGCATCCACAAGCACAGTGCAACGTCATATTGATGCCTTAGAAGCACAAGGGAAGATCAGACGCAAGCCAAACAGTCCTCGAACAATAGAAATTATTTTATAAGCAGGTGGGTGGTATGCAAGGCTGGATAAAACTTCATAGAAAGATCCGATACAATGCCATTTTTAACAATCATCAATTGTATCGGCTATGGACAATCTGCTTGCTTACGGCAACCCATAAACGGCGCGAGCAGATTGTCGGGAATCAGACAGTTTTGCTCGAGCCAGGACAATTTGTAACCGGTAGATTTGAGCTTCATTCGGAGTATAACAGCGGTCTAAAGAAGAAGGATCAAGTTTCAGAATATACCGTTTGGAGATGGCTGATGTCGCTCGAAAAAGGCGGATTTTTGAGCATCAAAACGAGCAACAAATTTAGCGTCGTAACCATTGATAACTGGGCACTTTATCAAGGTTCAGACAACGATGATGAGCAACAAAACGAGCAGCAAGTGAGCAACAAACGAGCAACAAATGAGCAACAAATGAGCACAAACAAGAATGTAAAGAATAAAGAGAATGAAAAGAATGATGAGAAAGATAGTTGTTGTTCGGATGATATCGAATCAATCTTTGGACTGAATGAAAAACAGGATCCCGTTCCTGATACTTCAGATACGGACTCTGAACCAATGATTTCAGTTCACGAATATCGACAGAAGGTTGCTTATAAGTATCTTAGTCGCAGAGGCAAAGGCTTCTACCTTACGAAGATAGACGAGGATGAGGTAGATAGTTACATTGTCGAACGCATACCGTTACGAGTAGTGCTGCAAGGCATAGATTATTCCTTTGACAACTTCAAGCCAAAGCACAACCGCGATGAGATTAAAAGCTTGAAATACTGTTCCCCAGTCATATTTTCTCTTTACGCCCAGCAAGGTACCGTTCCCGCTGCAGAGGCGTCGGGTGCCGTCCCGGAGGTGGATGCCGTTCCGCCCGGAGAGAAAGGCAAGGAGAACGTAATAGATTTGCTTGAGCAACTCAAGAAAATGCGAGGTGATACCGGTTGAAAGATATGGGCGCGGTCTTAGGTGAAGCTAAGGTAATCCCGCCGAATTACAAAGAACGTCTGGCGCGTATGGAAGCAGAACTTGAGCATCACCCGGATATAGTTGCGCTCAAGGAAAAGTTTCCTGATTGCGACCTAAAGAAGAGCAAGAAAAGCGAGCTATATAACTATACCCGTAATTGTGATAATTGCCGGGCTTGTACGGGGCTGGATACCTGCCAAAACGAGTTTCCTGGGCATAGGTTGGTGCCAGATTCGGATCCGCCGTACCTGGAACTGCTCAACTTCCGGCTGCTGCCGTGCCATTTACAACAGGCTTTAAACAAGCAGCAGAAAATAAAACACATGATTAAAAGCCATCATATGCCAGCATCAATAACAGAATCATCGTTTGAACAATTGGACGTCGATCCGCAGCGGCAGGCAGCCATAACAGAATGTATGAAATACTGCTTGGATTTTAAAGAGGGTGAAACGGTCAAAGGCCTGTATCTTTACGGGGGCATGGGGATCGGGAAAACGAAAATCATTGGAGCAGTCGCCCATGAGTTGGCTAACCGTAGTGTAGCGGTCGCAATGGTGTATGTCCCGGATTTTCTGGAAGAAGTGAAAGGTGCTATATCGACCAATACAGTCAGCGAGAAGTTGGATGCAATACGAGATGTGGATGTACTGATACTGGACGACATTGGGGCCGAGCCGTTGACGACTTGGACAAGGGATGAAGTGTTAGGGCCAGTACTGCAGCGGCGTATGGAGCAAAAGCCTACGCTATATACTTCGAACCTCACAATGACCGAGCTGGAAAGGCACCTTAGCAACGTGAAGGACTTCGACAAGATGGAACCGCAGCAGCACAAGAAGAAGGCGGCACGGATTATGGAACGGATCGAACCGTGGGTAAAGTTGATTCATGTAAACGGACGGAATAGGAGGAGAAATCCATGAAAACTTGCACTATTTGCGGCGGTAGTAAGGTGGTTATCAAGCGCATAGGGGCAATGACGCAGTTCGGACCGTGCCCCAATTGCAAAGAGGGTTCGAGATGATAGACGGATTCGCGTACAAGTCAGGAAAGAAGCCTGTGCCTCGCAGAGATCCCGAGAGGGACGACAGAGACCGGAAGGCGAGTGACGTTGTAGAGCGGCAAATGACGCCAGAGGAACGGGAGCGGATGGAAAAGATCGGCCCATACCGGGATCGCGATGGTCAGAAGCGCCGGCCCAGCCCGTATCCGGGAAGGTGGTAGAGATGGCATATATCGCATGTGACGACATGGATTTTATGTGGGAACAAAGGGATCTTGAAGTATTCCGGCAGATGTGGAAAGAAGGCTTTTGTGTAACGGATATTGCCCGTGCGTTCGCCCGGGATGCAGACGAAATAGGGCTATTGGTAATGGACCAGAAACGGAAAGGACATATCAGAAACCGCCCAGGAGGAGCATTAGGGAGGAGGATGCCAGATGGAATACGGTAACCGCGGTATGGCGTTTGAAGAGTTAATTGAATATTCTAATCGGTTGTATGAGAGTCAGGGGCTTGCTGTAATCAACAAGCGGCCGACTCCGGTCAAGGTAACCCGCAGCCAGGGGAGCCGGGTAATATCAGGGTTTTTCGAAAAGCAATCAACGGTTGACTTTGACGGCGTATATCGAGGGCGGGCGATAGTGTTCGAGGCGAAATCTACCAAAAATCCTACTAGATTTGACTTGTGCAAGCTTCCCGATCATCAATACGAACATTTGGAAAAGTGTCATAAGAATGGGGCCGTAGCCTTTGTACTTGTCAGTTTTGAAAAACAGAAGAAAGAATATCTACTCCCATACACGGCGCTACGGCCATACTGGACGGAATACAAGAAGCCTGTCGGCAAGCGTAGCATGAGTATTTTGGATTTCGACGTCCATGCGTATGAGGTGGATGCAGGGCGGGTGCCGCTGGATTACCTTGCAGTTGTGGATCAAGTGTGGGAAACATCAATACAGCGTGAGGCGAACGGAACGACCTATTCTAGCGATTATAAAATTAATCTAGTGTAAATCATCATCCAGACATCAAAGAGGCTCTACGAGGCCGTAGAGCGCGCATACGCACATGCATCGAATCGAACATATATTCGTGAAAAGGTGGGGTATTGAATGAGTCGGATAAAAGTAAATGTTCAAAACGGAGCAGCCAGCGGACAGATTGAAATGGAGGACGCGAGCCATGAGCACAAGTCGGCCCTGATTCGCGGGTTCATGCGAATATTCAGCAGCCTAGTGCCAGGGCGAGCGGCCGGGGGAGCGGAGCCAACAACATCAAAGGCGAAGGCAGTCCGGCGGGAACCTGATGTTCTGCTGCAAAAGGCAGAGGCGAAGCCGAGGACAGCGCCGGTTCTAAGGAGCGAACCACAAGAGCCGGCCGGGGATTCGATAGAAGTCAGCAAGCCGCCTCTGCTTCATTCGGAACGCACGCTTAGTGTTTCGATTGGGGAAGCTGTAGCGGCTCCAGCAGACGAGCCAGAATGGTGGAAGACCGGGATCAAGTATAAGAACGGGGTGCCGCACTACCGCTGCCGGTACTGGTGTAAAAATCCGAATTGCCGGGATAAGGGAAGTGATTATATCCGTGGGGGCGAGATAGAGATCCGCTGTCGCAAGTGCGGTCAAAAATTGGCTGTACGGCTTGCTACGGGCGAATATCAGGATATTAAGACGCTGCTCCCGGAGCGGGATCAATGGGGGAACTTCTATATTGCTGATCGCCTAGTGAATGGATAAATTACTCACCACAATTTTGTGGGCAGTGGCGGGGAGGGTTATATTTCGCCCTCCTTGTCAAAACGACGTGAATTATTCCTGAAATATTCTTGAGTCAAAAGGACGGAGGGAAAGCCAATGGCTAGGGTAGTAGTACCGAAGCAATATAAATGCACACACTGCGGATTTATCAGCAATAAAACCAAGTCGATCAAATTACCAGGGATCACATTTGCAGTTTGTTTTAAGTGTCGGGGCCGATTGACAGAAAACCCAGAGTGGCGGGAGTGGTACCGTGAGTATCACGAACGCGAACGGATAAAGAGGCAACAAGCCGTTGAACCAAAAGAGTGCGAAGGATGCGGAGAGAAGCGGCCGGCAGAAGAAATGAAATCCTTAGAAGGTTTGGACCTGTGCGATCATTGTCAAAAGATGGAGCAGAAAAGTAAACAGTTCGCCTCGTTGGAGGAAGAAGAAGGCCGCATAACTGATGAAATCATGGAACTTGAATCGGACTTGAATTGGGCACAAGAACGAGTGGATGAGATAAAGGCCAGAATCACGGAGGCCCGAAAGAGATACGATGAGAACGAGCTTAGAATGACGAATTTTGATTGGGCTATTGAGGGGAAGGGTGAATAAGATGGGCGCAACAGGAGAGTTAAATTTAGTGCGGATGAGCGGTGAAATGCGGTTTTCCTCGATGACGGATAAGGTCGCACTTGATGATTTGCAATACTCTGCTTTGAAGATGTCCGCTTGGCTACAAATGCTGAACAACGGCATGAAACCAGTCTCGTGGGCGAAACCCAACCGCAGAGGCACCCGCGTTAAATGGGAGTCAATCAATAGTCGTGAAGAAGAAAATTGGTCATTTGATGAATTGGAAGGCTTCGTGAATGCGATTAAAAAGCGATTCGGGGCCGACATAGAGTTGATACGGGAGGAAGTGAAACGGACATGAAAGTAGAGTTTGATTTTAATCTTCTCCGTTGGATCATCGGATACTGGATGCTTGGGTTCGGCGCAAGACGACAACATGCATTTTATATTGGCCCGTTCGCTTTATGCCTTACCGCAGGAGGTACAGGGATGAGTAATGGACCTGTCTATAAGAATAGTGAAGTTATCGGCAATTACTCAGACTATTGGTTGCTGGCTATAAAGCAGATGAAGGAACATGGAGCTATAGATACACAACAACAAAGATCGCTGAACAGGAAGGTAAAGAACTGGTGGTATGACAAGATGAAAGAATTGGAGGGCCTAAGGGATGTATGAATGGTTGAAGTGGCCTTTGATTATTCTGGCCATTGCATTCCTGACGAATGGATTCAACTTCGTAACAATCAATAAACATTACCATGGGAAGGAAGAGGATAAATGAACGAGATGAAAAATGATCGTGTCATTACGTCCGCCATTCCAGAAATGGGACATGGCCCGATCACATACGAGACTCAAGAAGGCGGGACAAAGCAGTTACGTGACAATGTTTCTCGCCTGTGGTGTGCATGCGGCAAACCTGCAACAAAGTATACGTTTGGGAACCAGTCTCCGCATGATTTTCAATGCATGGAATGTGCGGGCGGAGAGGAGATAAAGATTAAAAGTGGGCCGAATAGGGAGCGGGAAGGAACGGAAAAGGGGAGCATGGGACAACTCGCTATGTTCACTCTTGATGAAAATGAGACTTGGAGAAGAGTAGAGGAACGGTTGGAGTCGGCAATGCTCTATAAGCGGTTTGGCTTTATTCGTCGCGAGGCCAAGGTAACGGCCACATACAGCGACATGCCGCGAAGCAACACCAATGTAACAAGCGACCAGACAGGCGACCTATCCACATACAACGTAGACCGGGAGGAAAAGCTGCAGCGGGAGTACGAGCAAGTTATGCGGGCCGTAGGGCAGTTGTCAGACACACAACGTGAAATCATAGAACAGCGTTATCTGACCGATGAGGGAGTAACGGACATTAACGTATATGTCGAAATGGGAATGCCAGAGCGGAGCTATTACCTCGCCAAGTCCAAAGCAATGCACCGGCTTGCTTTCGCGCTTCGGTTGGAAGTCTATAAGGAGCCGTAAAAAATCATTGCAGACTTTTTGCAGATATTTTGCAGATATCTTGCAGTTCATTAGGAGAAAAAGCCTGTATGATTGTATTATGGCAGTAGCGTAAAGGCGCTGCCCGTGCGGACGTGCGCGAGGTTAAAACAAGGGTGCCCAAATTGATGATGTCCATTAAACGGACAGCATCTTTTGAAGGAGCTTTGTTCTCGGAGTCCGCCGGGCCGTGTACTCCATAGTATTGCGGTATGCAAAGGCTGGCCGACTGAGACCCCCATAATCAGCGGTGATCAGTAAGCCCTACATTATCGAGCCACAACAAAGAGGCCGCAGCGGAAACGCCGATATGTAGGCATGGAAGGGATAACCTAATCCGTCAATCTGACGGTTGTGGAAGGATTGGGCAATCCTGGTCGGTATGTACCCGCTCTGGTGGTTGCTTGATGGAGCGGGATATGCCTCAAATCAAAGTGCTAACTCTTTCATTCTTGGTTATACTGATACTATCTAGTAATCAGAGGTGAGATCATGCCGGGGATGACAGAGCAAGAGCTAATGGCACGCTATAAAGACCATGTAACAAATAAGGAGTACACGTTGGCCCATTTCTAAAGATGGGGAGCCTTGCGAGATTGCAGGCAAGATTATAGAGGATTCTAATCAATGTGGACGGCGCTCTAATGGCTGTAACCAGCATGGGATTATTTCAACTAATTCCGGATGAAGAAATGACAATGATGTACGTGAGGAATGATCCTAGATTCGTTTGCGGTGTCAGATGAAATAATAGTAAATCTCGGAAACGTAACTAAGGTTGAAAGTGACTCAAGACGTATCTGGATGCACGACCAATCAGTCGTTGGTGATGAGTCGTACTGGACAGACTTCATAAGCAAATACGACTTGTTCCAGCAAGGGAAAGTAAGCGGCTGAATATAGTAATGAATTAAGCACCTGAGAGGGTGTTTTTTTTGTTGCAATCAAAAGGACTCCTCATTAAGAGAAGTCCTTAACACCAAGTTTCTCCTTCAATGCATCTTGAAGTGTCTGGGAGAAGTTGATCCCTTCCTCGGCAGCAGCATCGTTTAGCCATTTTGGAATTGTGAGTGTCTTATTAATGGCCTTGTTGCGGATACGCTCGCGGACGAAATCGGTATTCACTTGGATAAGAGACACAAATGTACCGGCTGCTAATTGGATAGAGTCCGGCTTCGATGGCTGCGGGATATCGTCTTCATCCTCTTCCATCAAGTAAAGGTGTCCACCAAGGGCATCCTTCGCCATATGCAAGGCTTCGTCGAGGGTATCACCTTCGGTAATGCAGCCCGGCAAGTCAGGGAAACGTCACGGTATATCCGCCTTCGTCTGGCTCGCCTGGGCGGAACACAGCGGGATAAATGTACTTACTCATATATGATTAACCTCCTTGGGAGAGGCAGGGCTTAAATCAGCCCCCGCCTGCCTCGAAGATGCTTTTTGTCGTTCTCCGTTTTAGATCTTTCTTGGGATGAGGTACAGAAACCTTTCCCTTTTTGGTTGGATGGACAAAGTGCCAGTGGTCACCTTCTGTATTCTTATGTACCCAACCATCTGATTTTAGGATTTTGATTATTTCTCTTGATGAGTACGCTTTTATCAAGGTTGACCATGTTTACCTCCTTTCTGATTATATTATAACACATGTTATTACACGTGTAAAGAATAAAACAAATGTTTTTACACGTGTTGTCGTGGTGGAAGCGGGAACCGTGTTTTTGTCGTGCGATCGCCACATATAAGTAGACGGTGATTTTCACCCCATACAAAAGCCACTTATATATGAGAATACGTTTTACAAGCATTACATGATTCCGTGGTCGCTGATTATTCAGCGGCTTTTTATTATGCATAGAAAGGAATGGGAGTATGAAGTTTCTTAAATGGCTTGTACGAGTAACAGCATATCGAGAAACGGAACCACCAAGGAACCGGGGTGAACGCAGACATGGCAGAGAGACATGACAGGCTGCAGCGTTGTGTCAAAATAACACACGCTTGCGGACACACGAAGTACCGTACTGAGATATTCAGGGGAGAAGATGAAGAGAAGCAGAAGATCCGATTCTTTGAAAAGCTGAACTGTCCTGATTGTGCATCGGAGCGGGAACAGCCAGACAAGTGTCGGCGCTGCGCGTGGGGCAAGTGGGATGGAGTGGCACAAACATGCCTGATACCGCTGAGATGTTGGAGGGATTGAAGATGCCGCCCAAGCCTAAGCGACCCTGCAGCAAGCCGGGGTGCCCGGAGTTGACGACAGAACGCTGCTGCGAGAAGCACAAGGCAGCAGCTTCACAAGCGATGCCAAGCCGCTCATATGCCAAACTATACGGACGGCGCTGGCGAAAATACCGGGAACAGTACCTCGCCCTGCATCCGCTATGTGTATGTGATGAATGCAAAGGGAAAGAGGTTCCTTTGGCTGCTGATGTAGTGGACCATATTAAACCACACAAGGGCAATTACAACTTGTTCTGGGACCCAGAGAACCACCAACCAATGAACAAGCGATGTCATGATAGGAAGACGGCAAAGAGGACGGAGGTTTCGGTCATGGACTATACAACGATTGCTATTAAGGTTTCGATTGTGATCCTTATATTAATCAATGCTCGCTATTTGGAAAAAACAAATAGATGCCCGTAATTATGGGCGGGCAGCTAGAATAACAGCGATCACAGCCTTGCTCATAGCATCATACGCGCTTTGAATGGAGCTTCTTTATTCGAGGGGATGGAGGGATTAGGGGTTGAGTTCGGGATCCTTGTTATATAAGTGCAGGCAGTGCGGCGTTGTTGAAAAGAATGTACATGTACCTGATGTCATGATTGCGTTGGTGAACATAACGATGGGTGAGCCACTACCTAAAGAATGGGGTGGTAGTGTTGGCTTAATAGGGATGCATTCATGTAGTGATGGAAGGATAGGGGTTACTGACTTGATAGGAGCTACTGAAAGCGGGAGGAAAGCAGACGAGCGTTATAGGAAGGAGGGACATTGTGAAACAAAAACTCACGACTCACTATTGCTTGGATAAGGATTGTGGTTACGTCGAACGAAGTCACAAGGTACGAGATGGCTTGAGGTGTCCTAGGTGTGGGGGACCAACCGCGATTGATACAGTCCGTCGTGGTTCCGATGACGCCCCCCTAGGGTCAAAAACGTGAGGCTATGAGGCGTTGAGCGCTGCCCCCTCAAGCGCACGAAAATTTCCTGAAATCAAATTTAGGGTACGCAAGGAGGTGACGTGACGATGGGGAGGAATCCGAAACCGCTGCATTTGATAAAAGGACATCTGACGAAAAAGCAGAAGTTTGAGCGACAGGACAAGGAACAGAAAATAAGCAGCCGCTTAAGAAGGGAATCGCATCCGAGCGCCTGCTTGGCTGAATGATAAGGCAAAAAAAATGTTCCGAGACTTGGTAAAGCAGCTTGAAGAAACCGAATTGCTGACGAATTTAGATGTAAATGGACTTGCTCAATATTGTGACTTACATGCCCGAATGCTGGAGCTTCGAACCGAAGTGGAGGAAAAGGGATATACGTTAGTAAATGAAAATTCGCGCGGAGGTATAACCTACGTCACGAATCCGGCGCTAACGGCCTTGAATTCTACCATCAAGCTACTCCAAGCATATGAAAGTAAGTTCGGTTTAACCGTTTATGACAGAACAAAAATAGCTCTTAAAGACGAGAAGCCCAAAGAATCTGATCCGGTGACGGATCGTTTCGGTGATATATGATTCTTGATGAGCTAGTTTCGTATTCCGAGCAAGTCATAAGCGGTGAAATAGTAGCGTGCAAGAAGCATAAACAGGCGTGTAGGCGGTTCCTGCGCGACCTTGAACGACAAGATACAGGCGATTTTCCCTATGTCTTTGTCGAAGAGTACGCGGAGCGTTTTTTGGACTGGATGCGGCTTTTCAAACACCGTAAAGGCGCGTTAGCAAGGCAGCATATTGAACCGCATATCATACAGAAGTTTGTATTCGGAAATATCTACGGTTGGGTGCATCGCGATACTGGATATCGGCGGTTTAATAAAGCCTACTGGCAGGTAGCGCGAAAAAATGCCAAGTCGCAGTCACTGGCCTGCGTTGGATCATATGAAACCATCGCCTTCGGGGAATATGCCTCCGAGGTTTATTGTGCTGCCACGAAAAAGAAGCAATCCAAGATTGTTTGGAACGAAGCTGCCGCAATGCTAAAAGGTTGCTCTGAACTCATTAGACGAGGAACCATCAAGATAGCTAACGGGCAGATCCAGCACCTTAAATCAGAATCCTTTATGGAAGCTCTCTCGAAAGAGGATGGCAAAGAAGGTGACGGGACAAACGTACAATGTGGGATTGTGGATGAATATCACCTACACAAAACCACGGAGTTTTACGACGTCTTAGCATCCGGTATGATAGCCCGCGAAGAGCCGTTACTCATGATTATCACGACCGCGGGACGAAATCTGAACCATCCATGTTATCGAATAGAGTACAACTTTGTATCAAAGCTGCTCGATCCAAATGTTGACCTAGAAAATGACGAATACTTTGCTATGGTCAATGAGTTGGACGAAGATGACGACATTACCGATGAACGCAACTGGATTAAAGCAAACCCTATTGTCGCAAGCTACCCGGCTGGACTCAAGATGCTGCGAAGCGAGTTGAAAATGGCGCTGGCAGATCCTGAAAAGATGGTCGCGTTCAAAATTAAGAACATGAACGTATGGGTAGACGCCAAACTATCCGGCTACATGGACATGGGCAAGTGGAAAGCATGCGGTACCACGAAGGACAATCCGATGCCGGACACTAACGGACTAGATGCGGTTGTTGGAATCGATTTGTCACGTACAACTGACCTAACCAGTTGCAGCTTTGACATAGAATTGCCGGACGGACGTCTAGCCGTCTTTAGTCACTCATTTATTCCAGAGGAAAAGCTGGCTGAACGTAAACAGTCGGACAAGATGCCATATGACCTATGGATAAAGGAAGGGTGGCTAACGGTGACGCCTGGCGCGGTAGTTGATTATGACTTTGTAATGGCCTATATCCCACAAGAAGCAGAGCGGCGAGGCTGGAACATCAAAGAAATATGTTATGACCCATACAATGCAACGCAATTCTCTACGGCAATGGCAAACGCAGGATTTGTAATGATCGAGATTAGGCAGGGCATTAAAACGCTGAACGCTCCGACCAAAAATTTCAGGGAGCGCGTCTACATGGGGCAGGTCATTCATGAAAACGATCCTGTACTTGGTTGGGCGATGGCAAACGCAATTGTTAAAGTGGATGCACAGGATAATATAATGCTGGACAAAGCAAAGAGTGTTGAACGTATCGACCCGGCAGCCGCATTAATAAATGCACATGTCAGAGTATACATTTCGGGTAACGAGCAAGATTTGAACAAGCATGTATTAAGTGAAGATTTCTCGTTCTAGGGAGGGGGTGAAGAATTGCGGCGAAATAGATTCTTTCGTATGGGCTGGTTTCAATTCCTTCACAGACGTTCAGAAGATACATCGGACTTGAAGAATCCCAAGTCATGGTTTTTGGACCTGTTTGGGGGAAAGAAAACGGCCAGCGGCGAGCGTGTCACCAGCGAATCGGCCCTAATGAATAGTAATGTTTATACCTGTGCAAGCATCCTGGGCGGTGATATCGGCAAACTTCCGATCCATGTCTACCGGAAAAAGAAGGGCGGGCGCGAAAAGGATAGCAGTCACCCCGTCGCTGAACTGCTTGGCAGCAGGCCCAACCCATACATGACGGCTTACATCTTCAAGGAACTAATGATGGTACATGTTGTGGCCTGGGGAAATGGATATGCCAACATTGAGTGGCATACAAGCGGCCCATATAATGGCATGCCCAAGGCGTTGTGGCCCCTTAACCCGTCGAAAACTGATGTTCACGTTGATCCCCAAACCGGACAAGTATGGTACATTACAACCTTGCCGAATGGAGAAACGAGAAAGTTGCCGCATTGGGATGTACTGCATTTCAAGTCGATCAGTAAGTCGGGGCTCAAGGGGATCACTCCAATACAAGTCATCCGGGAGGAAATTGGTGTACAGCAAGCACAGAAAAAATTCATCGGCAGCTTTTACAGCAGCGGGACAACGACGAGGGGCATTCTCAAAACTCCGAAGCCGCTTGATAAGCCTGCCCGGGAAGTTGTTCGAGACGAATGGCAGAAGGCGAATTCCGGGCTGACTAATGCTCATCGTATTGCGATATTGGATGCAGGCTTCGACTATCAAAGCTTAGGTATGCCATTGGCGGATGCTCAATTCATTGAGACGGCCCAATTAGGGATAAAAGAGGTTGCCAAGATATATAAGGTGCCGCCTTACAAATTAGGGATTACGGACACTAAATATAGCAATATGGAAAACCTCTCCCTGGAGTATGTAAAAAGCACTCTCCAGCCTATCTTTGCGAATTGGGAGCAGGAAATTGACTGGAAGCTATTCACTGGTACAGAACGGCGGGTTTATTATACGAAGTTCAACGTAACCAGTGAGCTGCGAGGCGATTCGAAGAGTCGGGCAGAATTTTATAAGAACATGATCCAGATCGGGCCTTATTCAATAAATAAGGTGCTGGAATTGGAAGATGAAGACGGCATCGGCCCTATAGGCGACAAGCATTATATGAGTTTGAACTACACAACACTTGATATTTTAGAACAGTACCAGCTCATGAAAGCAGGAATAAAGAACAGCGAAGATACAGAGGGGGGGAGGTGAAGATGGTGAGGACGATGGAAAAGGAACGCCGGATGCTGACGAACAAGGTTGAATTAAGAGCAGATAATGAAGAATCAGCTCCGCGAATCGTTGGATACGGGTTGCGGTTCAATGTTTGGTCGCAGGACCTTGGCGGATTTGTCGAACGGATAGATCCCAAGGCCATTAATGAGGCAGACATGTCCGACGTCCGCTGTCTGATTGACCATGAGAGCGGCAAAGTCCTCGGGCGAACAACATCCGGCACCTTGAGACTGGCCGTTGATGACTTCGGGCTGCGATATGAGGTTGATCCGCCAGATACAACATACGCAAGCGACCTTATCAAGGTGATGAAGCGGGGCGATATCAACCAGTCAAGCTTCGCATTCAGGATCGACTATGAGAATGACGGTGACGAGTGGATTTATGACGAAAAATCAGGATTGTACAATCGAACCATTCGTAAAATAAAACGTGTTTTTGATGTTAGTGTCGTCACATACGCGGCTTATGTGCAAGCTGAATCGCTAGTATCCAACCGCAGTTTGGAATGTTACCAAAATGAGCTACGCAGGAAACAAGAACAAGAAAAGTTACTTCTTGAAATCGACCTTTTGGGGATCTAAAGGGCCGATTTTTTTATACCCAAAATCAGAAAGCGAGGAATTGAAATGGACGAAAAAGAACGCGAGTTACGCCAGAAACTGGCGGCAAAGTTGGATGAAGCCCGCAACCTGACGAATGGCGGGAAGTTGGAGGAAGCCCGGGCTGCTGCGGATGCCGCCAAAGAACTACGAAAGCAAATTGACCTACATGAAGAGTTGCGAGCAACAGACACCGGCGGAAAAACTACACCTATCGATGAACCAAAAGCCGATGATGAGCGATCTTTCGATATTAAAAAAGAGTATCGCAGCGCATTCCAGAAGTACATCAAGTACGGGAAAGACGCAGAGCTGACGGATGATGAACAACGAGCGCTGAAGGAAATGAAAACTCAAGCTCGCTCGATGTCGGAAGGTGAGAAGGCAAGTGGGGGCATTCTCGTACCGGAAGATATTTCGTTCGATATTATCAAGCAGAAAAAGACGAAGCGATCCGTTCGTAATCTAGTTGGAGTCAAGACAGTGGGCACTCTTTCGGGTAGCCGGCCGAAGCGTCGCGGCACAGACATGCGTATGAAGAAGGTTGGAGAAAAGACCAAAATTGACGAAATGGACACGCCGCAATACAGTGAGATTAACTATAAGGTTCGTAAGTATGCCGGTATTTTTGAGGTGACGAACGAACTTATGGCCGATAGTGCTGTAAGCATTGATGAGGAGTTGCGGGACTGGTACAGCGAGATTTCACTTAACACCGAAAACGCCGAAGTTTTCTACGGCCCAGGCGGTGAGGACGACTGCGAAGGCATCTTCACTTCGACGCAATATCGTACACTGAAATGCCCTGCAGAGGTTGACGTGAAAACACTCCGCAAGCTTAAAAACATGGTCGATGCTTCGTATCGTGCAGGTGCTAAGTTTGTAATGAACACGTCGGCCACCGAGACGCTTGCAGACATTAAGTATTCGGATGGTAAAAGTGTCCTTGTGCCTGATCCAACGAAGGCGGATGTATTTACGCTGTTCGGCTTCCAGGTTGAGATCTTTGACGACATCAAGAATGAAAACGGAAAGACAAAGATTGCATTCGGCAATTTCGAGGTCGGCTACTATTTCTTCGATAGAAAGTCGTTAGAAGCTAAGACGACGGACGTGGGCGGCGATGCATTTGAAAATGACACAACACTTACCCGCGTGATTCAGCGATTCGACGGAAAGCCGGCAAACGAGGATGCAATTGTTATCTTGACCGATGTACCAGTCAGCGAATAAATAAGGGGAGGGCTTGCCCTCCCGGAAAGGGGCAATCATCATGGGGTACATGACCAAAAACTATTCAACCGGCGATATTTTATATATAGGCGGGGAACTGGCGATAACCAAGGACGGCAAGATAACTAAAGATGGAAAGGCTATTGAATTGGTTGATAAATCCTATGTGGATCAGGAAATCAAAAAGCTTAGGGAAGAGCTTGGCAAAGGGGGATAAGCCATGCTTTGCACCTTGGAACGATTTAAGAGCCATATGGGCGATGTAGCCAATGACGATGAATTGCTATTATATTTGATGGTCGCCAGTCAAGGCATAGAAAATTACTGCCGGCGCTCCTTTCGTAAACAGGCCTACACGGAGATCCTGAGTGGGTATGACAGTTCCCCGTATATCAATTTGCGAAACTATCCCATTCACAAGGTGGAGTCCATAACCTCTCGCGGCGGTGATATTACCGATTACGAAAGTGTCGGTGATGGAAGGTTGTATCGGTCATATGGATGGCCTAGCGGCGAGCACAATCTGTCCGTTACCTATATTGGTGGGTATGTATTGCCTGGAGATGCTAAGGAAGAGGAACCGCGAACATTGCCTGAAACGTTGGAGCTTGCTTGTATGATGTATGCTCAGTCGCTTCATGAACGTCAATTCATCCCGGTCGGTATCCAGAAAGAGCAGTTAGGGGAAATGTCCGTTACCTATGCTCAACAACAGACGGAAAAGGACATGCCGCCTGTAGTAACTGCGCTTATCTCCCCATATGTTGGGCGGTGGTACTGATGCGAATCCGACTCAAGGTAAAAGAGGACAAGAAGCAATTTCGAAAGCATAAGCAGCAAGCGGAAAGACTCTCGCGATCCCGTGCCGAGGTTGGTTGGATAGGCGACCGCGAACAGGTGCTCAAGGCGATATTTAACGAGTACGGCGCTAACATACCGGTAACCGACAAAATGAGAAAAAAACTACTTACCATGGGTGTTCATCTACGCGATGACACCCATTTCATTTCTATTCCTGAGCGGCCGTTTTTACGTGCGGGATATGACGCATACGAAGGGGCGCTTGCGAGGCTTATGCAGTCTCTTGTCGGGCAAGCTTTGGCCGGCACAATCACGCCAGAGCGGGCTTTGGAGCGGGCAGCAAAGGAACTCAAAAAGCACATTCAGGCGCACATTGAAAAAGGATCCTTCGTGCCCAATTCGGAGTTAACGCAAAAGCTGAAGGGCGGGAATCATCCTCTGATAGACGAAAAGAAGCTGATGGACACGTTGGAATACGAGGTGCATATGCAATGAATCCAAGGCAGTTTGAAGGGCTGTTACGTCGCTTTTCGAAGCCTTTTCAGGTGATTGTGAAGACGGAGTGGCACTTGGATCAATCCACGGGGGATTGGATTCCCGGCGGTGAGTCGGAAACGGTCACGGACTACGGGGCAATTGTGGCCCTTCCGCAACGCACCGTGATCCAATCAGGGGGCATGTACACCGAAGAGGATAGACACCTGTATACGAAGCGCGAGCTCCCCTTACAAACGGAGGTGCTACATGGAGGGCTCAAGTACAAAGTGCATGATAAAAACGATTACGCCGAGTATACGGCGATCAATCGTTACGTGCTGAAGCGGGTGAGTTTATTTGATAGACCATCAACAGATTAAAACCGCCTTCGTGGGGCCGCTGCGTAACTATCTTGGGGTGACGGTTCAAATGCAGGATCAGGCGGTGCCGCAACCTCCATACCCATTCATCGGATTCACTTTCGTTGCGCCATACGTTGATCAGTCGCCATATGGTGTTCATTCAATCCGCGAGGATAGGCACAGGATCGAAAAACTGGCTAGGGTAACCATCTCCATTACCTGCTATGCAAAGTCGAGTCAAGACGGTTACCGGATATCAGGACAGGCTCGGGACTGGTTTCAGGGTATCGGGCGCAACCTGCTAAAGGATGCAGGCATTGTCGTCGTCAAGTTGGAAGCAACGACAGCGCGTGACACGCTGCTTACTTATGATTACGAGCGCAGGATAGGCTTCGATGTGCATCTGCGAATGGTGGATGTAATCGAATATGACGAAGACATGATCGAAAAAATCAAAATGAAGGAGTGAGGCGGATGAGCGCACTGAAGGATGTAACGGTTACTATTGACCTTGTCCAGCCGATTGGGCGGCTGGGCTTTGGTACGCCGTTGATTTATGGCGCCAAGGCGAAGGGGCATGATTTCAAGTATTATTACGAGTTGGATGCGGTCCTGAAGGACTTCCAGGAGACTTCCCCGGAATATCTGGCCGCAAAGTCGATCTTTGCTCAGGGTGACAAGCGGCCGGATAAAATCGCAATTGCATGCCGAGATACGGCAAACGAAGAAGAACAGTATTTTGCAGACCACCTCGCCAAGCTGCTCGATAAAGATTGGTATTTTCTGATATGTACCAGCAACGCCCGGGAAGAGGTGTTGAAGATCGCAGATGTCATCGAATTGGATGGCTCGAAGATGTTTTTCACCCGGACGGACAATATCGAGGACGCCAAGGCGATCCAGGCGGCAGCCATGGAGCGGACCGTTGTATTCTATCACAACTGCGCCAATGCCTACCCGGAGGCCGGATGGATTGGCGCAGTTGCGGCGGCTCCCGTTGGTTCCGTGACATGGAAGTTTAAAGAGATCAAAGGATTGAGCCCTCTTGAAATTTCAGCCACGGAGCTTCAAGAAATCCACGACGCCGGAGCCGTGGCATATGTTCGAAAGGCCGGGCGTGGCGGGACAAGTGAGGGCAAGACATCCACGGGGGTATACATTGATATCATCCACGCCAAGGATTACGTGAAATTTAATATGGAGTATCAGCTACAGCAGTTGCTCAACAATACGCCGAAAATCCCATTCACGGACGCGGGCATTGCTCTTATTGAAGGACAATGCACAAGCGTACTGAAGGATGCTTTCAACAACGGGATCATCGCGGCGGACGAGAATGGATTGCCATTGTATTCGGTGTATTTTAAAAAGCGCGAAGAGATCCCGGCGGACATTCGGGCAACGCGGGAATACAACGAGGGTTCTTTTGAGTTTGAACTGGCCGGAGCGGTACACAGTGTGAAAATAAAAGGCTCTATCAAATTTTAAGGGTGAGGTGAGGATAGATGGCAGCATCAACGAATTATGATGCAATGGATGTCACAGTCACGGTCGATGGGACATTTATTACCGGCTTTGCCGAGGGGTCTATGGTTGAAGGCGAGAAGGACGAGGACAACTTCGCGGCATCGGTTGGAGCACAGGGAGATGTGGTTGTGTCCGAAGTGAACAACCCACTAGGGACCATTACGATTACACTTCAGCAAACTTCTCCTTCAGTGTCATTCCTCAACCAGTTGGCTAATGCCAAGAAAATGGTGCCCGTGTGGGTGATATATAACGGCGCACCGAAGGAGAAGTTTGGCGGCAGCCGGGCGCGAGTAAAGAAACCGGCCACGGCTAGCTATTCCAACGAGGCAGAGGATCGGGAGTTTGAACTGCAGGTGTTTGACTATACGGTTGAAAGCTAGTCGCCAATGAAGGGCGGCTTTTTTTATTCCACTATAACTAAGGAGAATGATTCAAATGTCAAAGAAACAGACAACGGTTGAAATTCAAGGCGTAGAGTATACCTTCCAGCATCCAGGTGTCCGGGAGTCCGTCCGCTTGCGGGACCGATCCAAAAATAAGAGTGGGCAACTCGTCGAGGAAAAATATTATCAAGAATTGATGACGCACGTCATTGTGCAGCCAAAGGTGAATTGGGATTACTTTGACGAGCACCCAGATGTATTTGACGATGTAATGCTGGCAGCAGTTGAATTTTTGAACCCGCCCAGCGACAAGTAGTGCGGAATATAAACAACGCGCCAAGGAGAATTGGGCCTTCTGGCGCGTTGTTTTGTCTGATGGTGGTATTACGTATTCCGACGCATGCGAAATGGATTGGGACGATCTTAATGAGGCAAACGCTGCACTCGATATCCTACATGCCCAGAGCCAGAGAAACAAACAAAAATAAGGGGGCGGTCGCATGTCACTCCGCAAATTAACAGTAGATGTCGGATACAACATAAGTACCAGCCCTCTTGAAACGCTGGATAAGCGCCTGAACAAGCTTTCCGGCACAAACTCCAAAGTGTTTGAGCGGATGGAGTCGAGCATGGGGCGGGCCGGAAAGGCGATGCAAGGAGTTTCGCAAAAATCGGGAGCAATGGCCTCCGCTGTATCGAAGTCACAAGGCATCACAGCCCAGGCTGCGAAAGCGGCTGATAAGGCTGCAGCAGCGAATGAACGATTGACGAAGGCCGCTGACCGGCTGCAGAAGGCAAATGACGCGGCAGCCAAGGCGACCGAGAGGGCAAGAGCTGCAACAGCAAAAGCTGCTGAGGTCGCAGCGGTATCTACCAGCTCGCAAGAGAAGGTTACCAAAGCGATACAAAGAGCACAGGCGGCCAACGAAAAGGCTACGGCTGCCGCTGTGCGTGCCCAAAAAGCGGATGAAAAATGGCGTATTGCACAGGAACAGGCTGCAGCCGCAGGCAATAGGGTTAGGCAAGCATCTAACAGCGTCACGCAGGCGGTAGACAGGCAAAGCAAAGCCGCCCAGCGGGCAGCAAAGGAAATGGACCAGCTCCGAAAAAAATACGGAGATTTCTCCAACGGCTCTTTGAAGGCGCTGGATCAGATTGACCAGGCGTCCGGCAGCATCCGTTCTGCCGGCGTAGCCATGGGGGCCGCAGGCGGCGTTCTCGCGGCAGGAATTGGTTCATCAATCAAGCTTGCAGCAGACTTTGAATCGTCAATGTCGAGGGTTGGTGCATTGTCCGGTGCTTCGGTCGAGGAAATGCAGCGACTTACTGATACTGCCAAAAGGCTTGGCGCTGAAACAGTATTCACCGCAAGTCAAGCCGCTGAGGGTATGCAGTTTTTGGCGATGGCGGATTTTAAGACAAATGACATGATTGCGGCCATGCCAGGGCTACTTGATACAGCGGCAGCGGGGCAGATTGATTTAGCCCGTGCGGCAGATATCACATCGAACATTCTAACGGGTTTTGGTATCGAGGCAAAGGATACGGCAAAAGTGGCTGACATACTGACAGCAACTTTCACTGGGTCCAACACTGACATGAACATGCTTGGCGATACGATGAAATATGTTGCCCCTATAGCGCGTGCATCCGGGCGCTCGCTAGAAGAGATGGCTTCGGCAACCGCGATGCTCGGCAATGCAGGTATACAAGGAAGTGAAGCGGGCACGGCATTGCGTGCAATAATGATCCGGTTGGCTAAACCAACTGCCGAAGCAAATAAGGTCCTTAAAGAACAGTTGGAAATTGAAACTGAACGGGAAGGCAGAGTACTTTCTCTTTCTGAGGTAGTGGGACAGTTCGTCGAGAAGACAGAGGGTTTAACGGAGGCCCAGAGAGTGGCTGCTGTATCAACGGTAGTCGGCACAGAGGCCGCTAGTGCATTTTTGGCGTTGATGGATACCGGGCAACCAGCTTTAGAGGGCTTTACAGACAGGCTCGAAGAGAGTGGCGGTATTGCAAAAACCATAGCAGATAAACAACTAGACAACCTAAACGGGGCTATGGAGAAGGTAAACTCAGCTATGGAAGGCGCAAGGCTTTCTATTGGGGAAACGTTTATCCCTATTTTAACAAGTGTAGCAGTTTTCGTAAACAAATTAGTTGACCGCTTTAATAGCCTCCCTGAAGGTTTGAAACAAGGAATAGCCATATTCACGGCGATAGCTGGTGCGGTTCTGTTGCTTGGTGGAGCCTTGACGGTCCTTGTCTCATTCCTGCCTAATGTGGTGGCAGGATTTAAACTGCTATCGTCGGTCGGCCCTCTCATCATGGGAATATCGGGGCCGATGCTGATAGTCATTGCAGTTATAGCTGCAGTCGCCGCGGCTGCATATCTCATCATCAAGTATTGGGAGCCTATATCGGCCTTTTTCAAGAGATTGTGGGCGGCAACGGTTCGGGTATTTACAGCAACATGGAATGCTATTGTTGGCTTCCTGGTCGATACGTGGAATGCGATAAAGACCACGGCGGTCAACCTGTGGAATGGCATTGTAAACACGGTGATGGCGATCATCGCTCCATTTGTTGAAAATATCCGAGCATCATTCGCTCGGATTGTGAACGGCGTCAGAATGATTTGGGAAGGGCTAAAGCTGTACTTTAGCGCAGCATGGACGGTCATCAAGAATATTTTCTTGGGTGCGATCCTTTTGATAAAGGATCTCTTTACTGGCAACTTCAGCGCTATGAAGAGCCACGCCATACAGATTTGGGATAACATCAAGGGCGCTATGGGGCAAGCGTGGGAAGGTATCAAACTGATATTTTCCGGTGCTCTCGAAGCCGTCAAGGGCTATCTCGAAGGGGCATGGAACAACATAAAAATTGCCGCTGAACTTGCTTGGAACGGTATGTCTACCTTCTTTTCCGACACATGGGAAGGCATCAAAGGTATGACCAGCAGAATTTGGGATGCCATCGTTGAGAGCATAAAAAAAGCGATTGACTGGATCAAAAATCTGCCCGGCCAGATGTGGGAGATGGGCAAGAATGCAATCACCGGGTTTATAGATGGTATTAAAGGTGCTGCGAAGGCCGTGGGCGATGCGGTTACTGGTGTCGCAAACAGTGTAACGGAAGGGATAGAGGATGCGCTCGATATTCACTCTCCTTCTCGTGTTATGAAGGAACTCGGGAAGTACACAGGCGAAGGATTCCAGATCGGGATAGAAGACAAGATCCCGGAAGTATCCCATGCCGTCAATGGTATGGCAACGGCAGCCGCAACCCCTCAAGCACCTCAAACAGAGGCGGAAGGACTCGCGCCAACGTACAGCAATACGTCGGCAAATAGCAACATCATAATATCGCCCAATATTGAGATAACGATAAAAGGCGGCGAATCAACCAGCGCCGCGAAAAATACCGCCCAGGAAGTCAAAAAGGAACTTGAGAACTTGTTTAAATCATTCGGCATGAAAAATCCGCAGTATATCGAGGGGTGAGGTTAGATGGCAACCATTGACGGCATACAAATTCATGTCACAAACGAAAAGCCTTCATATTCCGTTCGGGTATCTACCTACCCTATCGAGGGCGGGGCCGCCATTACGGACCATGTGGAGCCTCAACTCGTGACCCTATCCCTAACCGGGAAGTTGGTAGGCGAGGATGCGGCGAAGAAGAGGAAAGAAATACTGGGGAAGATGAATTCCGGCACAACGGTTAAATATGTTGGCCGGAATTCCTTTATAAACTGCATCATCGAGGCTTTCGAAAGCGAACACGAATATAAAGTGGCAAACGGCATGAATTTTACAATGCAGTTGCGAGAAATCCGCAAGGTTAAGCCGCTTTTTTCTACGAAGCTGCCAGCCAAAACTCAGACCCTTGTCAAGGTGATGACAACGGCCGGCCGGCAGCAGCTCAAGACCACAAAGCAAAGCAAGACAAAAGGCACAAAAGCAAAAAGCCAAGGACCAACGGGAAAGAAGCACACGGTTCGAGAAGGCCAGACGTGGGAAGCGCTGGCGTATACGTACAAAGTACCCCTAAAAACTTTACGTTCTTGGAATACGCAAATACCAAAAGGCACCCGCCTGAAACCAGGCATGGTTGTCATCGTAGGTTAGGAGGGGCCTATGGAGTTTATACCGATTGAAAAAGACAGCATCCCTTATCAATTTGACATTGCGCTCGGCGTAGACATCTTCACCTTTGAAGTGAACTACAACGAGCGTTTTGACTTTTTTACACTCGACTTGATGAAGGATGATCAAGTGTTGCTTCAAGGCGTGAAACTCGTATACGGCGTTCCTGTTTTTGCAGGCATCGAGGACCACCGCTTTCCGGTGCCGTTGATTGTACCGGTTGACGAGGCAGGCAGGGAAACGGCCGTAACCTGGGGTAACTTCGGGGAGACCGTGTTTCTTGCATATGGAGAAGGCGAGGGAGAAGAAGATGAGTGAATCTTATGGCCGTGTTACGGAGTTGATTGTTGGTGGGCAGACGTTGAAGACGCCGGACCTAGAGATTCGTTTTGACGTGCCGTTTGATGATGATC
>CALYLO010000017.1 GCA_944800085.1 Paenibacillus melissococcoides
GAACTGTCCACTCTGCAGATCATATTCTAGTTGGATTTTAACACCAGCGGTGTGACTACACCCTCCTGTACCCTGATAGGACGTAGCGAAGCTGTCCGGGAGCTGAAAGGTCGTAGAATCGAGGATTCGAATGCGAGAAAAATAGCCCGAATACTCGCTTGGGATCGATCCAGACGAATAGCGTGTTTGCTGGAGTAAAAGCGAAACGAGCTGCTGCAGAAAACGTACAGCAGCTGAGTTAAAACGCTGATTCAGTCCTTCTGGACTCATGAGAATCCCTGTCGTTGCCTCTAACGTACTACAAAGCTGGTTGAGAGAGGTCGTAGCTATTCGTTGACTTACCCATACACATAAGGCGACTAAATCTTGCGCACGATATTTACTGGTTCGTGTAACGAATCCTGTTTCTTTGGCTAGTTGGGTGAGAGCAAGAGGAGACAAATGTCGTTCCAGTTCTTGTGAAAACAAATGAAGGTTGTCTGAAATACCAAGATTCATCATAAAACGCTATCCTTTCATTAGTCAGTCTAATGAAAGAATAGCGTTATTTCGTTTTGGGGAGGTAGTATTTTCCTTAGCTTGATGGGCATGTGGCGGTACCCCTAATGCTAAGCGTATAAAACGGAGCTACCAATTTAATGTGTGGGTTTTTAAAATGTTGTTTCTCCAGAAGTTCCAGACCCAAACCACCGCAATCTATAACCTTCTCTATATCGTTGGCGGGCTTTTTCGATGAATGAATCATTTTCAAAATGTATATATCCAGCTAAGTATAATGCCTTTAAGTAGTCATTAAATTCTTCCTTTCCTAGAACCATATCTTCTTTATCAATTCCTCCAAAAATATCTATTTCAATTAATAACAGTCTTGTTCCTACTTGTACTGTTCTACCCGACATATATATTTGATCTTCTGAATTAAGTATAAGATTACATCCATCTCCGTATGTACAATCTTTGTAAAATTCTATTTTTTCATTTGGAGACTCAAGGGTAAGAAGTCTTTCTACCCCGTCACTGTTACGGAATATATAGGCTGTAACGGCAGTATGAAAATCTGCATATGGGTCTTTTTTTAAGTCAGCAAATCTATTTACGTTTACTTGTGTTGCTGAGTATTGTTTTATTAATCTTTCACTGATCTGTTCCAGTGTAAAAGGATTGGGGATATTTAGGGTTAGGTATTTTTCATATAGTTTATTTATATCAGGTTGCATATAGAATCTCCCTCTTGTTTTAAACTAGGAAACTAGAGCCTTTTTATTTAAAGAACTTGAATAATTTTGTATAAACCCTTTTTAAGGGGGAAAGCTCAAGGAATTAATACAAAGCGCTGACCTACCCGAAATACTTTGTTCCAGTTTTAAACACGACGTATCCATTGCGGTTGACAAGTTTACGTCAATATTCCACCTCGAGTATCAACATGTTTTCCTTCTTTAGATTCTGCACCATAGAAGATATGACCGACTGTTCTTTCCCAATCATGGTAATGCCAATAGTAGAAAGTTCCTTTATATCCAGTTTTACTGTGTTCTTCGGGTCCAGTAGCTCTTCCACTAAATGATTCAGCTATTTTTTTTGCAGCTTCTTTGCTTGGAGTCCAAACATTGTGATAACTCTTTGCCTTTAACCATCTCTTAGCTTCATCAAATGTTAGCGGTTTTCCAATATAAAGCTTCGATTGAGCTACAGCTGTAAAGTAAAGAGGTTTATCTTTCTTTTTGCTAGTGCTTAATGCATCTGCTATATCTGTAACAAGAGTATAGGCCTCGTTACCTATGTAGGCAAGAGCTGCTGCTGCACCAAGCCATTTTAAAAGCTCTCCAATTCCTGCTCCTATCCAAGGAATTGCCGGTGCAAATCTTTTTTGTCTTGTAAACAGATCGTTACTAGTATCATCAAAAATTTGTGATTGATGATACGTTGATTGAGTTTGTTGCATTTGCATGTAATGGTCTGGGTGTACAGTCAAAGCATAGGTCTGTGATGTTGTAATGAAAAACATCAAAAACGCAAGAACCATAGAGGCAGTACGTATAATTTTTTTCATTTTTCACTTCTCCATTCTAGATCATGGCTCTAGTTTCCATAGTAAATATATCATTCTAAGGTATAATTTGTACACCTAAATTTAGGAGTACCACCAACCAAATAACATACAACCTAAATTTATATCTTCAATCATGTAGTCCCGCCCCTTTTTGGGGCATATATTTACTTTTCGCGCGCCTTTTTTATATATTTATAAAATAAGTGTCTGGTCGGGCGGTGGCAAGAAATTTTTTCCTTTTGTCATATGTACCAAATCCGGGATTTTGTGAAATAGTCCAGCCCCTCGATCGCCGTAATCGGGCAAATTCAGCCGTGAGCGGCGATTTTGCTTCCGTGGAACATCACAAAATAACGGGCGAATCGCAACATTTACGATCTCCCGTTATCTTTGATTTTCTTCGATTTTCTGCATGTATTTTTCTGTAAATTGATTAATATCAAATTGGTAATGATAAATTAGCCCATGATCAAATTGATCCGGATCTATTTGCCTCGGCGATAGGTCGTGAAGCTCATATTTCCACTTCAAAAAAGACTTAGGTATCTGCTTAGGTTCACCTCAAGAAGATTATACCTCAAAGAATTAGATATATTCTACGTATCTAATGTTGGATGCTTGAGGCAGAAGAATCCCCCACCGCATCCGAAGTGCCGAAAAACCCCATAGCTAAAGCAAGGGGTTTTTCGGCACTAAATTATAAATCTTCTTCGTTCTGCTCTAATAAATGACGAAACTCAGAACGCTCTAACATTTTTGACTCGAACAGGTCATCAATAAATGACTTAACAACATCTATGTTGCCCATTTCACCTTAGCTCACAAGTTCTCTGAAACGACACGCAATGGTACATACGTGGTGTTTTTGTACATAACGGGGCGAACATCTTTGAAGGGGATTTTGTTTCCGTTCAAGACGATTTCCAATGCTCGCTGGGTCTTCTCATAATTAAGAGCAGACCCAATCCCAGCAAACGCCCCCAAGGCTACGGAGCAGGCAACAACGATAGAAATGATTTTCTTCTTCATGATTTTCCCCTCGCTTTTTGTTTTTTTATCGGCGGCCGGTGTGCTTGCCGCTCGGCACAGTCTTATCAGACCGAAACAGCCTCCTTGGATACCCATCGGGTGTAGTTCAACTTAGGCTCCGCAAAGCGCTCGTAGAGCGGTGCCGGAGTAGTTGAACTTGAATGTCATGGAGGAACGCGAAGCGGCAAATTCTTGACATTCTCAAGCCCTCTGATACGCTGCAGCAGCGCGGCAAGTGCCAGTCTTTAGGCCGCGAGCTTCCGGCCTACCGGAAGGTATCCTTGCATTTAAGTCCATTATTCTTTTACACAAACGGAAATACTTCTGGGCATTGTTTTGGAACGCTGATGCTGCATACCTCTGGTATCGGTATTAATGCTCTAGGTTGACAAAATGTAGCTTCAACCATCATCGGTATTATAAATTTCACTACAAGTTCCAAACACCAATCCAATTGCAGCTCAATCGTTAAGCTGTCAGTGAGTCGTGCAGCACAATGGATATCGAATATTTGAGAAGTAATGTTGGATTCATCTAATGGGAGCGGTAAGCAGAGTGATACTTTCTCGTTATTCTTGACTAATAGTGTAAACGTACATGTTTCTCCTGTTCCGCTATCCGTTAACGTAATAATTACTTCTGCAGAGCATGTGGTCAGTACAATAGCTGCTTGCGATCCGATAATGGGCAGTGGCAGCCGCTTTACAACCGTTACGCTGCATTCTCCCGCAGCTGGCACTGCATTGCAGCTCACAAGCACTTGCCTACCGCCAGCAATTGCTTGTTCTACGAAAGCCCGGCAGTCTTCGGGTATAGACTCTTCAACGATAAAATCACTCCGATTGACCACCCAATCGAACAGTTTGCTGACAGAAATACACTCTAAAGTACGAACAACGAGCGTCGTAACCGTAGCTGTAACAGGAGGCGTATTATCTGCCTGTGCAGTAGCGCTGTTGGTAACCGTCCCTTCTAACAAAGGAATGACCGTAATGACAATCGTCTGTTCTTGCTGCCCTTCTAATGTACCCAAGAAACAAGTGACGGTCTGCCCAGATACAGAACAGGTACCTCCTTCAGATTGAACACTGACAAATTCGACCGTGGGGGGAATGACATCATTTACGATTACATTCGTTAGAGGAAGCTCTCCTAAATTCGCGACACTGATTGTATATTGCAGCGGACTGCCGAGAAGCGCTGGGTTGCTTGAAGCTTGCTTCGAAATTGCGAGCGGCTGTAATACCGTAACGTCGCTGTTTCAGGGTCTTCGACATTATCTGCGGTCACCACTGCTGTGTTCGTTAATGTTCCTACTATAGTTACAATTGCTTCGATCGTAAGATTTGCACATGACCCAGGGGCAATGGCGCCGAACGACGCTGTTATCGTTTGCCCTACCTGCACGAATGTGCCTTCAGATACTTGGATGCCAGTGACATCAACGCCTGCAGGCAATGTATCCACTGCAACCACATTTGTTGCCATTGTCTCTCCCATGTTGCACACCGTCACTTGAAATGTGACTTCATTGCCAAGCGTTACTAGATCCGGTTCGGCAAGCTTCTCAATAGTTAAAAAAGCAGGAGGAAGCGCATTGACAGTCGTCTCAATTGTTGATGATACTGGAGGCGTCTGATCAGATGTCGCTGTAGCTGTGTTCGTTACGATGCCCGGAGCTATAGGAATAACCGTAATCATGATGATTTCAGACCGACCTGGAGCAAGGGCGCCAATTAATGCAGTTACCGTGCCAGCCACTTCATTTACGGTTCCTTGCGTAGTTTCGGCAGATACGAAGACGAGACCAGCTGGCAGCACATCTTCAACTTCCACTCCGGTTAATAAATCTGTAGTTTCATTAGACACTACGATCGTGTACACAAGCTCCTCACCGACAGTTGCGGGATCCGGTCCAGCGAACTTCGATATCAATAACTCCTGTATCGGCTGATCGATAACTAGCGTTTCTGTTGTAGAGGATTCCGGCGCGGTCTGATCTGAAAAAGTCGTTGCCGTGTTCAAAACTGTACCTGTAACTGTTGGAGTTACGATGATAATAATGACCACTGTCTCTCCTGGGGCTAGTGAACCAATGTCATTCGTAATTGTCGTGCCGTCGAACAAAATCGTACCTTGATCTGATTCAGCAGATACAAAGGTGGTTCCTGCCGGCAGCGGGTCGTTCATGACGACATTGGTTGCTGTACTCCCCCCGATATTTGAGACAAATATAGTATAGACGAGCTCTGAATTTACAGCGATGACAGAGGGAAAGTCCAATTTCTCGATTTCAAGAATTGGAGGCGGAAGCGGATTTACGGTGTTGGTTGCGGATGAGGAAATAATACCGGTCTCATCCGCTTGGGCCGAAGCTGTATTAGAAATGAGTCCAGGCGTTGTTGCTATTACTGTTATATCGACGGTTACATTCTGGCCGACAGGGATCGTCCCGATATTTACTGTGACCGTGCCAGCAGCAAACGATGCCGTACCTTGCGTGGTTTGCACGGATTGAAACGTTACGCCAGCCGGAAGCGTGTCAGTAAGTATGGTGTTCACAAGCGGGGAATCTCCATCGTTGCTGACGACAATGGTATATACAATCTCTTCTCCAACCGTTACTGTATCCGGGAAAGAGCTCTTCTCTAACAGCAAGGTTGGCGGGATATTATCAATCTGAATCGCCAACAGATTGACGGCATATCCGTCGCCACTCGTTCCGAATTGAAGGGCCGCAGAAGTTTGCCCATTCACGAAGCTGGAAGAAATGTCTACGTTGGCAATATCCCATCCTTGGCGATTTCCTTCAATAATGTTCGTTCCTGGCTGACCAGGTATCGGATTGCGATCCCCAAATGTCGCAGTTGGGTTGATATTTCCATTATCATCATAAATTAGAGATTGGAAAAAGTTATTCGTAAACCCTGCTGGCTGCGCGAGCGTAGTAAGGTTGGCCAGATTGGGACCGAATCGCACGAAGTCGCCCGAAATTCCAGCGTCTCCTTCTTGCGCGCTAATGAGCAGTCGCCCGTTAATAGGCCCGAATGAAGGGGTTTGGAAGTTCCCAATCATTTCATTCTCTGGCGGAGATACCGCTGCAATCGCCGTATTTCCGACATATAAATTTATACTGCGGTAAGGTAATGAAGGATTCACGTATACGACCCCGAGTGTCCACCCGGCACAGCTGCTAGTATTCGGATCCGGTACCAATGTTCCAACGATTTTGCCAGCCCCGTATGTGCCCGCACCGCCTCCCGCAACAAGCGCAGTTACGTTCGCTGATCGCACATAGCCCATATCGCCTTGAGTATTCATCGCATAATTGAAGAATGTCTCTGGCTGGATATTGAACATGCCTGTTGGTGTGCTGAATTTGACGGGGTCATTCAAGCGGGCTGATAAGTCTTCCCCGTCAGGCCTGTTGATTAAATAGGATCCGCCCCATACCAGTTCAGCGTATACAACCATACTTCCTGGAGGGAGAACGAGCGAATTTGTTGAAAAATTCAGCATATACATATTTGTCGTTCCCCCGCCAGTTAATGGACTGGACGGAACCGTGCCGCACACCGAGTTCGGATCATTGATAATAAAGGAGCCGATTGCACCAATCGTACCCGGTGTACAAGCAGCAGAGGCGCGGCTTATTCCGAGTGAGTTCCCGGTGAACGTAATCGCACCTCTCGTTATCGTATTAAAACGCAATAATAATGGCATTGTCTGCACATCCTCATCATACGTGATTATGTCATCATCATATTCTGTACAGGTGCCGTTAGTTCATTGACATCATTTAGGCTTATCTACTCCCGCTCTATCGGAAATTCTTCAGTCAATTATTCACAGAAGCAATACATTTCAAATTGCTCAAGCTGATTTCGTTCAAAGCCCTGACTTCGTAATGAAGCGAGCGCTTGCGCTGCGAGGTGAAGTATTCCTGCATGACTTGGCCATGCATTCAGGTTCATTCGAAATGACGATTGACGAGCTGCTATCGATATTGTTTATGGATTTTATGGTCGAAGTGCGAAAAGGGAACCATCGGAAGCTGATGAAACTTATTATAGCGCGACTCGAGGAGTGGTGAAGGAACCGATGCATTCGGTTCTTTTTGTTATGTTTGATGTTTGAAAAGAATATGGTAGCCTGGCTCTCTGTAGGGCAGCAAGGGGAAGGCCGAATTGAAGTTATTTCGTTGTTATGATGGGAGATGACAAAACGGAAGAATCGCCTAATGCTCCTCTCCCGTTTTTGTGTTCTCATTGTTTGTAGCCTGTCAATCGTAGGTAACCTCGACGTAATCCAGATTTAATTCTTTGGCTGCAATATAGCGTGTATACCCGTCTTTTTTTTAACGTATGAGTTCCAGCTTCAAGGCGGATAGGTTGATCGAGCTTGCCAGTGTTCTGTATGAACTGAAGCTTGTCCAATACTTTTTCGCGGCGAGGCGTTTTATGTAAGAACGCCTCCGGAATCACAATTAACTCCAACGGAATGAGTCTTGGCGCTTCCGAAACCTCATTGGTGGCGGCTATTTCTTCATAGCTTTTCTTCGGATCGAATGGATGAGCAGCTGCAGCATCTTCCCCTTCATTCGGATTTGATGGTGCCGGTGCATGCTCTACGATGGGCGCCAACGTACTGGTTAGAGGCTCCTCCTTCTTCTTATCCGGAAGTACTTGTATAGTCGTGCATAGCACACCAATCTCACCAGGACAATTGGAAACGGGAACATCCAGCGTGGGTTCCCCTTGAATCATATATTTCGTAGTCTCAAAGTCGCTTAGTGTGCCTTCGATCCTCTTCAGTTGTTTTTTATTCAAAAACACGGTGTAGAGCGTTCTCAGGCTTTGGCAATCCCTTTGGGACGGGTCCTGAAGATTGCGTCATGCCAAAACTATAGTTCGGCTCGAGCGCGACCGGAGTGGACTTGTTGGAAAGCAAGTCAATACGATTTTATGAGCCACCAGTTACCCCCCCTTAGAATACATACTCATCCAGTAATTCATCGAGTTCTTGTGTGCTGATATCGGTAGCTGCAGCAGGAGCTGCGGTGACAAATTGTCCAGACTGTAGTCTTTGCTTCAGATCGTCAATCTTCGATTCGCAGTAAGGGGTACCGCCACATGCCCATCAAGCTAAGGAAAATACTACCTCCCCAAAACGAAATAACGCTATTCTTTCATTAGACTGACTAATGAAAGGATAGCGTTTTATGATGAATCTTGGTATTTCAGACAACCTTCATTTGTTTTCACAAGAACTGGAACGACATTTGTCTCCTCTTGCTCTCACCCAACTAGCCAAAGAAACAGGATTCGTTACACGAACCAGTAAATATCGTGCGCAAGATTTAGTCGCCTTATGTGTATGGGTAAGTCAACGAATAGCTACGACCTCTCTCAACCAGCTTTGTAGTACGTTAGAGGCAACGACAGGGATTCTCATGAGTCCAGAAGGACTGAATCAGCGTTTTAACTCAGCTGCTGTACGTTTTCTGCAGCAGCTCGTTTCGCTTTTACTCCAGCAAACACGCTATTCGTCTGGATCGATCCCAAGCGAGTATTCGGGCTATTTTTCTCGCATTCGAATCCTCGATTCTACGACCTTTCAGCTCCCGGACAGCTTCGCTACGTCCTATCAGGGTACAGGAGGGTGTAGTCACACCGCTGGTGTTAAAATCCAACTAGAATATGATCTGCAGAGTGGACAGTTCATCCATCTGCATACGAGTCACGGAAAGGAAAATGACAAAACCTACGCTTCCACATGTTTACAGGATATTCAACCGAAAGATGTGTTCATTCGGGATTTAGGCTATTTCTGCTTAGAAGATTTACATACCATTCATGAGAAAGAGGCCTATTACATTTCACGCTTAAAACTCAACACACGGGTATATCAAAGGAACGAAAATCCAGAGTATTTTCGGGATGGCACGCTCAAGAAGAAATCGGAATACCTCTCCCTGACGATGGAAGACATCATGGAACGTCTACAACCAGGGGAAACGTTAGAAATTCCCGATGTCTATATCGGCATGCATGAAAAATTACCCGCACGACTTGTCGTTTATCGCCTAACGGAAACCCAGATCAAAAAAAGAAACAAAGATCAGGAAATTCGAGAGAAAAAGAAAGGGATTACGTACTCCGAACGTAGCAAAAAGCTCAGTGCGTTGAATTTTTATATTACAAATATTCCAACGGAATGGGTACCTGGGATACACTTGCATGACCTGTATTCCTTACGCTGGCAAATTGAGATTCTCTTTAAAACATGGAAATCATTCTTCCAGATCCACCACTGTAAAGAGATCAAGATTGAACGCTTGCAATGTCATCTTTATGGTCAGTTGATCGGTATCTTGCTTTGTTCTTCAACGATGTTCCAGATGCGACAACTCCTATGGCGGAAGAAAAGAGAGCTCAGTGAATACAAAGCCTTTTATATGATCAAGGATTATATGCCAATCCTGCATCAAGCCATACAAAAAAATACCCAAGCCATATCGAAAATCCTGTCTCGTTTGTTTCATCTGTTAGAAAAAAACGGACGAAAATCTCATCGCTATGAGAAAAAAACAGTCTTTGATATCTTAGGTGTTGTCTACGAATATACCACGTCTACCAAGAAGGTTGCATAGCTGGCTTTTTAAAAAACAGCCTTGTGGTTTAGGCTTATTTGGAAACAAATCGACTACTCATGAAAATAAGAGAGTTCATTACTTGATTCCAATATGAAGGTTCTTAGCTTGATGGGCATGTGGCGGTACCCCTATATAATACTTGTTATTTCTATTATACATTTTGTTCAGGAGAATCAATCCTCTCGCGGGAAAGGTTCATCGAGTAGATTATGTTTCTTGTTTTTTGTCGAATCCTTCGCATGAAAACAGCTTCCATGAACAATATCTAAACGTATTTGTAATAATTCCCCTTTTCCTTGACAGCAAATACAGTCATATTGAGGGTCCGAATTACAAATTGGACAAGGGACTACATCGTAGTAGTACTTATCAATTTCGAGATAGGGCATTATCAATACAGTTTCCACCCTTTCCGACTGTAGAATGACTAAGTCGTTTCAACTTAATTGCGGAAAAATATTAATATATTAATTAATATATTAATACAAATTAAGTTCCATTACCCCGTCACTTTTGAAAAATAAATCGCGAAATTTATTACATACATCTGATAGATCGAGATCTCGTGCTAAGGCTCTTAATTTCACTTATTTTTTCTGATTGAAAGTTCGGACTGCCCACTCTTCTAGAGTAATTCCGTGTTGAAGCATGAATCCCTCCCTCTCATCGGCCGCATTAATAATAAGAAGCACATTATCATCCTCTTCATTTATACCCTTATTATTTGGCATTTTTCCATAGTTGAATTCGTTGGGTACTGCATGCATTAATCGAACATAATCGCCAGATTTTTTGCATGCTGCAGCTAATGCTGTATTATTAATATTCTCCGGGGTAAGTGCTCCGTAAATCATACAATTTGTCATCTCTGCGTTCATTTTATCGCAAAGCCGGCATGTTGGATAAATCTTTTGTTTGCCATACATGTTTACATTCCTCCAATGTGTTATTCATTTATAAATTATGATATAACGGAATGCTAAAAAATCAAAATTATGATTTTTTTGCTAACAATCTATTTATTAAAAAAGCAACACCTTTAAGATATTGCTATTAAGTTAACTGGATAGGATATTGCGGTATAAAAAATGAACTGATGAGGAATCGGAACGAATACAGAATAATAAGGAGTGTTAATTTACGCCACCCGTGTTAATGGCCTTAATCATTATGGGGTTTAATTAAAGTTTAAGATTAATTGATAAGCTAAGTATTGCAAATGGTATATGACACTGGGCGGAGACATCACTCCGCCCCAGTGTTCTACAAATCGTTCAGAAGTTAAAAGCTATTTGCCCTTCTGAAACATTATACACCTTTTTAGATTTCACTTTAGGTTTCTTACCTTCAAAAATAAGTTCTAACTTTATCTCTCCATTAGCCTCCGACTGATCATCCATTGGTTTAGTCATCAATCGGTATACCCATCGGCGGAACTCAATCTGACTTGTTGGAACCGCAAGTGGATTCCATTGAAGTTTATATCTTCCTAATTCCGTATTAAAAGCTAAGCCTTCAATACCGTTTTGAACATTTTGAATAGCATAGGTTATCTGTTGTCCAAAACGTGCATGCATGTCCTCCGGGATGATTTCCCTTACCCACATCATGATAACATTCTCAAGAGAGTCACCTAAAAAGGATTGAGTTAGAGACTCAGATTCGTTTGTTCCACCCAATTGCTCTAAACAGTCTATCATATTGGCTGAGTTAGGCGTATTCGTCATACATTCTGCTGCATCAATGGTCATCTTTCCCCAAATCGACTCAGCGCTTTCTACACCTTCAATCTTTTGCCCACAGAATCGCTTTGCTAGTTCTGTTGCAAGGCTACCTCCAGACCCTTCAGTTAAAGCAGCTAGCCCATCTTGGCTAAACTGGCCTTCGAGTGCAAGTGCCGCACTCATTTTTTTTGCCATTAAATCGATCGCCAGCTCCTGCATTGTTCCTTTATATGCGTTGTAGAGCGTTAGACATTTTGATTGTTGACCAATTCGCCAATGTCTACGCGATGCTTGGCGAACAATTGATAATCGGTATCCTGTTTGATAAAAATATAGCGATGGAAAACCAAGCAAATCTAAGCCTGTTGATACTAGGATCGGATTAGTTAAGAGAACCTGAACCCCCTCTTTTTCACGCTCTGCAATCCATTCTTCCCTCTCTGGGCCATCTACATTTGACTCCAATATAGCAGTCTTAATTCTCCGCTCCTCGAGTAACATCTGTAATCGCTGCAGTGTCCCCATCTTCCCCGTATAGGTAGCGTATATCCCAACCCTTCGACCCACTCTCAACTGTGCTTTAACAAACCGTATGAGCTGTAGCTCTTTAGGGTACAGAAGTCTATCACTTAAACGGTATGACTCGGGCACAATACATTGACCAGTATCTGGGTGAAACACTCCACTAAAATTAAAAGGAACATCAGGGTAAGAAAGCAAAGTATTAAGTAAACTGCCGAGTAAGACAGATGTTCCCCCACCTTGTAATTCTTTTTCTACTGCATTCCGTAAGATATTTTCTACTGAACGAAGATTCTTTTGTAAATACCAACTAGGTGCAGCAAGTCGAATCGATTTTTTTATTTTTCGTTTAGATCGCCCTATCGCTCGTTCTCTCTTGGTTACACAGGAAATAAGCCTGCGTTCACCTTCCTGAGGAACATATATCGGCCCTTCCTGGAGTTTCGGCAGCACTTCAAACAGATCCGACATTTGAATGAAACAGGCAACATCACTTAGCATGTCAGTAAACAACTGCGGCGCTGCAGCCGGCATTTCTTTCATATTCACTCGCTTGGAAGAACCGTTACTTGAATTATTCAGCTCTGGATCTTTAAGTGTTTTTGTCACTTTTTCACGAACCCCATAAAGATCAATCCATTTTCCAACATCCCCCCACTCGAATCCCATTTCCTTCATCCGATGAGGGAACATTCGAAATATTAATTCGAACAAATTAGAGGCATATCCGTTTAGCAAAGTGCCGGTCATTGCGATCGTATATTTGGCACATCCCATCAATACATGGAAAGCATGCGCCTGAGCACTACCTCCTGTTAATAGCCATAGGTAAGGGTTTGATGCAATCGCTCCCTTTTCCCCGGCTCCACACCGTACGTGAACCTTTCAGTTCATACGGCGTTCCATCTGCTAATCTACCAATTACACCCTATTTAGCTTACAAAGGCTCCTGAGTTGGTTCAGTTTTCTCAACTGCATTGCGTTGAGACTGAAATAGTGGAGATACTTCTTAATCGTCTCTTCGTTCGTCGCGTGAATCAGCCTATGAATGTCCCGCTGGACAATTGTAAGATTTTTAAAGTCATCTCCCCCGCCAAGGTGTGAAGGGGTTTTATGATGGCAGTGAACGTCCGATGCTTGTAACGGGATCCCCGTTATGGCGCACCGTCCCTTCTGCATGGAGTAAACTGACAACCGGTTGTCCATGTATTCCACGGACCGATTGGGCAGTCTGGACCGCATAAGTATTGCAATTTGCGAGTCCCATGCAAAATCTCGATCATTGTCAAACGGGTTCGTGGATTGGGAGTAGTTCAGGTTCGAAATGGACTTGATGTTCCCTATTGGGAAGAAGTACAAATCCCCGATCCTGTATGTCCTCCTCGTGACAGGATACAGTCTCCTGTAAGTCGCCTCCGGCGGCAATCCCGAAGGATATTCATAGGATGCGATGTTCTTGAGACGATACCTCAAGGTTTTCATGAGCCGGAAATCAAGGTCACGGAAAGCTACAGTCGCATGGGTAGCATACTTAAAATAGTGGTGCATGCCCAATACGATCGAGTTGTAACGATTGATGTTCTCCGGGCTCGCGTCCTTATGGATCGCTTCAATGTGTTTCTTCAAAGTACCCTGCATTTGCTTGGTCTTCTTGTCCGAGACATAAGTGAAAGCGACAATCTTATCCCTTTTCTTAGCTGTCTTGAACTTGTAGCTCAGAAACTCAGAACTTTTCTTCCGAAGGTTAATAACTCGGGATTTTTCCGGGGATATGTCGAGTTTCAACCTATCCTTTAGGAACTTGCGGACCGCATGGAACCACTTGTATGCAGTCTTACAATCCCGGGCCATTATCCTGAAATCATCAGCGTACCGGACGATGAATCCTTCTTTCATATTGCTTCCGTCTCTCAATGCTCGGAACTTCTTATCGTTGCATGAGTAGGTATGACGGGATTTATCGAAGGTGTCCCATTGATCAGCTACCCAATGATCGAGATCGTTGAGAACCACGTTCGAGAGCAGCGGGGACAGGATACCACCTTGCGGAACTCCCTTGGGAGGGATGCCCTCACCCTTTATGGGGGCTTTGAGCATTTTACTGATGACTGACAGCACGCGCTTGTCCTTTATTCCGATGTTCCATAGCTGCTTGATAAGCAAGTTGTGGCTCACGTTGTCAAAGAAACCCTTGATGTCGATGTCCACGGTGTAATGCAGTTTGTTGATGTTGATCAACGTCTGCACCCTTGCTATAGCATGTCTGGTCGATCGGTTAGGTCGAAATCCGTATGAGTGATTGTAGAACTTAGCTTCGCATATGGGCTGAAGGATATTCAGAAACATTTGCTGGACTAAGCGGTCTATGATGCTTGGGATTCCGAGCGGTCGCTTGTCACCGTTCGGTTTTGGAATCCAGACTCTTCTTACTGCCCTCGGGCGGTAGTTTAATACCGTTTCCCGCATGAATTGTAGGAAGTGAGTCTGATCCTGTTCTGCCATGTGTATGATCATATATCCGTCGGTACCCTTGGTTTTGGAACCCGTGTTGGCTTTAATCGTGCGGTAGGCCAAAAGGATATTTTCGTCGGAGACGATCAATTCCATGAGGTCTCTGAAATTACGCTTCCCGCTCTTACTCTGAGCGTAAAGGTCTTTTTGAATCTCCACTGATTCATAGTATTTATTGCCTCTGGACGTCTTTGTGTTCATCGGTGTAGGACCACCCCCTAAGAGTGAATCCAACTCACCTTCTTACCCGAAGGATGAACTTTAGCAAGCTAGGATGCGAATGGTGATCTGCAGACTTGGGGCTATCCCTTCACTGTGTTTCCACAGCTTCAATGGTACTGTGCCCCTACTTTCACAACAGCAAACACATTTCGGCCGAAGCCTTATAGTGACCCTTCCGGTGATAGCCGTTTTATCAGCATCTACCTAAAAGACATCCAGTGTCGTATTAACAGCTCGCTTGTTGAAGCGCTTTGTTATGAATCAGAGGGTAGCAGCTTGGATCGTCCTCGAGGGTACGGTCTGTGAGAATAATATAGCTGTACTCACCTGCGTCAATTAAATCCTTGGCTTCTAGTAATGCGTCACTACCATTTGAAATAAAAATAGTGTGATCGTAACGCCCGCCTAGATTTGCATGAACGCAGTGATTATCAGCATTCTCCATGCCATACCACTCACGAAGAACGTTCATTGTTTCGCTGTTCTCCTCGAATCCTTCCTCCCAAACGAACAAGATTCTATCCTCGTTCAGAATTGCGTTATACGTTTCTTCCGGAAACAGGTCATTACTTAGATTGAGGTTGAGTGTAGTCATATACAGTCCCCTTCTTTCTTAAAATATTGACCTAGATGTCTTCTTATTGGTAGGGAGGCACGACAATTTGAAAGCCTTTCAAGATATCCTACCGTCTCCTGGTAGCTTCGCTGACTTAAAGGTCTGTTGCTTACCGCGTTCCGTTAGATTTAGCTGTACATATGCCTTTAGGTGACTGCTTTGTACCCGTGAGCCTTATAGCCCCATTGTTGGCTATCCCGATTTTCATAACGAACAGTCTTACTCATCGGTATCTCACCCCGCTTGTGCGGTAGAATGGGTTTCCCCATCTTATGCCTCTGGATACGTTCATTCACAGTTTCGTCAGTCCCACCCTTGGGACATTCTCACCATGGGCATTTTATAGCGCCCCGGCATATCCCACTCCATATCGATATAAGTAAAGCGGGGTAACCCGCTCCACTTATAACAACTTAGGAGCGGTTCTGCCGTCTTCACCTAGCTACATACCCTTACGACTATCATCGCAGAGAGCATGTAGGAGTATCAGGCCGTTGGTTTCAGCGCAACATGGCGGCTTCATTCCCAACGTCAATCTAACAGTTGTGTCTCGTAAGGCCGAGACCAGCGATTTCGCTTCTTGAAGCTTGTACGCTAACGCGTCGCACACTCATGGCATTCATCCCCGATCACAAAATCAAATTTTTTCTTAAAATAGCGTTTGAACAAGTCCGCTGGAGATACTTTGCGCGGCGCCTGTCCATTTGGTTTTCGAGGTTCACCGGAGTAACTACTTCTATTTTTATTTTTGGCAGCCCATAATCTAGCACCACATTCGCGATATTCGTCTTTTTCAGGATCTGGATTCCGATAGAGACGCACCCGATTAGAACAGAAAAGGTTATGCTTTCGACGTTTAGGCTTATGATGCTTATTAAAAAAGTCATCATATTCCATAGGTACTACATTGTTTTCCTGCTCCTTCATCAGTTGAGCGCCACAATCAGGACATACCCATCCCTCGAATACCGTTTTTTTATATTCACTAACCTCATCACCCTCACCTATCTGCTTGATGTATGAGCGTTCGACCCACTTTGCAGAAGGCTCATAAATGTATCCAAGTTTACACGTATCTCGGGCGATAATGTAAACCTCCATCTTTTTGGGTCTGAGTTCCATTTTCCCACTATCTCGGAGACGAATTACATCCACATAATCTTTTAGGAAATTAACTTCGAATAGTTTCTTATCAAGAAGAATACCGACTTCTCGCTCCGTCTTCCTGATCAAGTGGTTCGGCACCATATAAATGACGCGACCCGCTCCTCCTAAAACGTTTTTAAGCATCGCGAAAAAAGTTCCAATACTAATGGATGTCTTACCTGTACCCATTTCCCCGATCAACAGTAACCGCCGATGTCTTTGGAATCCTTTGATTAATGCGGTGGTGACGTGAGCTTGAGCGTTAAATAAGGGCCGATTTATTTCATGTAATACAGGCAGAGGTTCATCTATACCGGGATGATGAACGGGGACATATTCAGCATTTAGTCTCCGAATCAAATCTTCCCCAAAAAGGGTCAAGTAATCCCCAATTGTTTCAATATCATCAAACGTTTTAGACTCGCTAATCCGAGTTAATTCCATTAATTCATTTTCTGAAGTCCGTTGGTAATTATCGAACTCGATGTTCGGTTCAGCTGCAGTCTTTTGTGCATCTTCAACGGAGTTTCGTTTAGCAGCTGTGTACAAGTCATATACACTCCTTTACTTGTATCTCTTCGTCTTCAATTAAGGAAATAACGCCGGTTTTTAATCCATCTGAGATGTATTGATCCAGGACGTCTTCGCCTACAAGAAGTTCATATACAACTACATGAGGGAACACATCAGCAAAATCATGTAGGGTCAGAGACACCATATGCTTGTCCTTTATGAGCTGGTCCAACAAGTAGGGAGTCCACTCTTCCAACAACGGAGTTTCATAATAACGATCGATGGCCCAAAACAGTTTTTCCAATATATTTCCATCCCAAGCAAATATGATAAATCCATCATCTTTTCTGTCTAGTGCTTTTTCACTGACTACAATTCCTGTCACAAATGTATCGTCTTCTCTTTGGGACAAGTGCTTATAGTTTCCAGCCGGCCTTACAATAAATGATGACTTATCGAAGTCGGTTTCCCCGATACGCGGGGCATGGCTAATCCAAAATCTCACATCATTAGTTTTCTTGGCGTGATGAAATTGAGCAAATACCGCTTGTACTCGAGAATCTATATCGATAACATTTGCGAACACGAGTTCTTCCCGATTTACATTGTTTTCTTCCACCAAACGCGTAACAATAAAAGGCGTATGTACCTTTACAAAAATATCTTTATATTGAAACTCCATGAATTTCATTTATAGTGCCTCCTGCTGGCTGCTTAGCCATGAATTTCGCGAATATTTCCAAATCGATCAACCATTTTAAATATGATTTTATATACCTCACGCTCCGTCGTGATCGATTCTACTTCGGTCTCTTCTACACTCTCCACGATAACCTTTCTGACTATCCCTTTCAGAACGTGTAGCCTACTTCCTCTACCTATTTTCCCGTTCAATTTACCAGAGGCCATCCGAAGAACTCGGTGCATTTCTTTATCCGGAAGTAGCGGTTGTCTGCGCTCCGAAGGTTTTTTTGGAGTCGTCCACTCCATTCCTTTCCTGGTGAGCGTTGACTCTACTAGAACATCTCTAAGTTGATCCACATCCATGTTTCTCGATCGAAATAGCTTCGGAGTAGCAGTTCCGGAATTGACTTTATAGATAGGCTCGTCTAGCAACGGAAGCCTCTCCAATAAACTTCCTTGTTTCATCAGAGACAAAATCCGTTGTACTTCATTCCGATCAAGATAGTGGTATCCCCGCTTCCGGCCAAACGTATAGACTTGATGGTAGGTATTATCATGTGATTGATATATCTGTATATCATCTAAATTGGCTACAAGTATGTTAATGATATCTTTTGTCATACGTCCTCTTGGTATGTTATAAACGAAGATTCCCCCGACGGAGAGATACTGCAAGAGCTGACGTAAGAATCGTTTTTCTTTTCGCTCCACTTTGGATTCTGTAGTTTGACTATCCAGGTATGGCGATAGGTAAGGGTTTGATGTGATCGCCCCCTTTTCCCCCGCCCCAAACCGTGCATGACAGTTTCCCGTCACACGGCTTTCGGTCGAACGAGTAGGTGCCGCTTCACTACAAGAGTGGGGCACTCATGGAAGGTTCGCCTTACGACTTAGCTCCCTCTTGACGGTTTTAAAAGGCTCCTGAGTTTTAGTATCTTATTGGCGACTTATTGATTCTCGGGAAGTCCGATGTTATGAACCCAAGCATGGCAGCTTGTGCACAGCCCGATGAGCTCTTGGACTTTGTTCACTTTGTCAAGCAGTAGCCAAGGGCGTTTGTGGTGACACTGCCCGTGAACTACAGACAGGTCGACCTCACAAGCCTTGCATCTTCCTTTGTCGCGGTTATAGGCGTACTCACGATTCATCATAAACTCGAAGTTGTAAATCCCCTGCATTCCCACAGTGCTCCAGAGGAATTCCGTGGAATAAAGTGGGGGCCGATCCATTGGAAGTCTGCGCTTCGACTCCTCGGCGTAGAGCGGGAGTTTACCTTGTCTATTACCTCCGTCAAGACTCGTCCGATTGGCGCCCTTCGCCACATTTGTTCAATACTGTTTTGGGATTTTTGAATTGCATGATACACTTAAATAAAGTGAGCTTGAGAGGAGAATCCCCAATGCAGGATAAACAAAACTCCGTACCTGATTTCAAGGTTGAAGATGCCGCAGTAGATATTAAGATTGCTGAATCTACAGAGCAATGGATTGAAACCCTGAAAGAGAAAGGGAGAGATGTTGTGGTAATAACCCCCTTGGAGTTCCGCTATATCCCCTCGAATCCCAAACGTTTAGTAAGAAGCCTTAGTAACAAGTGATCGGGTGAGCCCGATCACTTGTTCTTGTCCTGCTCATTTGAACAAATGTCCTATATCTTGCGATATAGGTGTGGTCGGCTTTCCCAACCTCCGACTACTACGGCGCCTCTGTCAGTCAATCGACTTTACCGAATCATCATTCTCCATCGATTGACCTTCCCACGTACCGATTTCGACTTATCCTTTTGTGAAGCTTTTTGTGACAGCTTTTAGGTGGACACTATACACCGGAGAACCCAGCCTTGGTTTGAACTCAAGTTGTGCCAAGGGCTTCTGCTAACCATTTCAGGTCAGCGGAAGGACAAAACCCATACGAAATTTGTCCCTCGTTCTCATTTGTAACGGGCTATTTGCTTTCCCGCTCAATCCTTACGATGCTTACATGTCTTCGTAATTCTCACCATGAGCTGTCGGAGGCCCGCGCTATCGGGATCTTCTTTCCAGAGGAAAGTGCACGATCCGTATTCACGACTTCAACCCCTGCTCTCGTACCCTTGGGTGTGATGACACCCTCGCGCACGGGGGTAGTTCTTAGCCCGCGTCCTGTCTAACGGTAGTCAGCCGCTTAACGACATGAGTTCCGGACGGCGGAAGCATTGCAGCTTCCGAATTCAGACGAAATAGTTCTTCTGCTCGCTTGAGCAGCGTTGACTTTCACTGTGTGCCGGACTAAGGCTCACAGTTTGCCAAAACGTGGCGCACCATAGGGAGGATTTAAATACATAAAATGAAATGTCTCTCGACTAATTCGACATTCCTCATATCCCCCAAATAACGCGCGATTCACCCTTTCACGGAGCTCCAAATACTTTTCTTCATTTGGTTCGATCCCAAACGTCACCGCTGGGGAGTCATGAGTAAGTACCTGCAAAGCCCTTCCGCTGCCGGCGCATAAGTCGGCTGCCGAAAATGGTGAATTTGGAAATAGAAAAAAACTGCGAATCCTAATCAGGTCATCTTCCTTTGTCTCAAAGTTCCCCATGCGAACCTTGTTATGAATGACCCTCTCAAACATCCCTTTTAGCTCTAACATCCCTCTATTGCCCCCTTTACAAAATAGAAAAGAGCTGTCGCATATAACACAGCTCTCTTTACTCCCATTCAATTTTACGAATTACCTCACTTGGTTAACGATAATAACCACGGAAGGATCACTATCAGCTGTCAGAACACAAGGCATCAAGTCTCCACTATTACGAAATGTCACGTTATTGACATCACGATCGAGAACAAGAAGGGCATCTCGAAGATAGCGCCCGTTAAGCTTGCTAATCGGGAATTCTTGTTCCATATCGACATTAGTAAACCCTTCAGATAACTCTCCGTTTTCAGATTGTGTATGAAGAATGAATTCGCCTTCTTCGTTTCTCTCCAAAGTGACACGATTATTCGAGACATCAAAAGAAAGCGCACGATTTAACGTATCATTCAGCTCCCAACGAGAAAGCGTGACAGCTTTCCCCTTATTTATCAAAGTAAAAATATTACTCAGTTCAGGAAACGTTCCATCAGTTAGTCCAGCAAAGTAAACCGTGTGATTATTCCGCAAGATCAGATAGCTGCTAGTTATAGCAAGTTCAATTTGTTCGGATTTCAAAGACTCAACAATATCCTTCGTAATATGTTTGAAATTCTCTGCAGGAACGATCACATCCTTGAAAGTCTCCTGATTTACGATGCACACATCTGAAACATATCTGTATATTCGATGTCGATCTGTACCTTCAAATGCGAGTTTCCCGTTGTGGTTAAAGACATGGATACCTGTCAATGAAGGTGTTCCCTTGTCAGTAGAAGAGAATCCCGCTGCCTGTGCAGCTTTACGTAACACGTCAGCAGGGACGGTTATGATATCCGTAGATTCCATTTTCGGCAACTCTGGATACTCTTCAGGATTTAGAACTCTAAGGTTGGCCTTTCCCCTCTTCCCGTAGTTAAAAAGAATCGTCGATTCCTTCTTGGTAAGGGTAAGACGGCCTCGTGGCAACTGTTTAACAAGTTCAATTCCTTCTTTCGCCGGAAACAAATAACTTCCATTCACTTTACCTTCGTTTTCTACTTTGAGCATGTGAAGTATTGATTGACCCGTGTCCATTGCAGTGATGAACAATGTGTCTCCGTTCAAATCAAACTTGATACACTGCAGAATCGGAATGGTCCCGGACCGTGGAACGATCTTTTCGCATAATTTCAGACCAAGCATTAGTCCTTCGTGTTCAACATGAAATGACATCTCTTTCGTTTCAATAACTTCGTGATCATATTGATACTCATCCAATAATGCGCTCATATGCCGATTTCCTCCTGTTTTTGGGCACAAAAAAAACCATGGAAAATCAAAAAGAACATACCTGTGGCATGTTCTAATAATTCTCCATGGCAAATTCGTGCCGATTTATCATCGTCCTTTATCGGACATACTCCCTCACTCGCCGAATGTGATAACGGCAGTGAAAATCAAGTGTTTCGTAATGTTCATATTATATCAGGCAGAGTAGTATCTATCAAGAAACTCATAAATTGAAACAACAACATGTGCATCAGTGGCTTCTCTTAACGTTAGAAGATACTGTGATTAACTCATTCCGTGAGAGATAATCGGGCACCAGGCGAAGAACGGCTGCATTAAACATCAGTTCAATGTCAGTGCTGTTCAGCGAAATAACCCCTTGCATCCAACGACAAATGAGTTCCGCTTTGGTCATGGCCGGGAACAGGACACTAATTCCCAAATGATACGAACGAATCGTCAACTGCAGCTTGTCGTCAAACTTTTCTACACACATCATTGTATGAGCCCTCTCCATCGATGGAACAAAGTAACCTACTGCCATATTGTCCATTAAGTACGGGAACGGTTCATAGCAGCACCTGCAGACAGCAATAAATAGATTATTAATTGACAGGTCCTTTTTCAAGAAACTGTGTCCGCAGTTGTCACATTTCACACGCTTATCTTCACAAATGCACTGACTTTTTTCACTTCCCGTTTCCGCAGATCCATACCATACCGGTTCCATACAGTCCACACAGTAGGACATCGTTGTCTTCATCTTTATTATCTCCTTTCACCCCTCGTAATGGAGGGGCGCTTGATTGATCTAAGCCTCTCCAACGAGGGATTAATAGGTGTATCTTCTTGAAATTCAATTATCTTTATCTTAGAACCATTCTCCACGAATTTGATAATCGCCTCACAGATTACCAGCCTATAGTGACGTCATCGGCATCCGTTTCTTTCTGAATAAACACCAGCGAAGTACTCCCAGAATCCATCTACACCCTTTTCAATATGAAGCATCATGCCCTTGAGATTCCACTCGTTATAGCAGCTTGATGTCCAGCGTAATGACTTATTCAAGTTGGATCGGGAAAATAACATGGTGTCCGCCGCTGGGTAATCTTTTTTCAGATTTGAACCTACAAATCGTTCCATTTTCCCCATTGATCAAGAATAACAACGGGCCCATAAGTCGTAGAGCCATTGATATCTAAGTATAGAATCCATGGCTCTCCATTTTTCTCCCCACGATAATCAGCTGATTGAGAGAGGTATTCTGTGCGTAGCATGATAGGGCGAATAAGTACATCATCAGTTCTCTCACATTTATCTATCGCTTGAATAGTAGCCTCGATTCCATAACATACGTCAATCACTTCACCGGTTTGTCGATTAATGAAGCCATATCGATACATCTATATTTCCTCCTTATGGTTACGAACCCTGTTACAGACTTTAACCCTACCCTAATCTATTTTTCAATTTTCCAATTTAAGATCTTTTCTACCTCTCCCGAAAAAAAAGGAAGGCTTCACCTGAGCAAAGCACTCCCTTTATTACCTACCAGTTCAATATTTTATTCCAAATGCCTGAACAAATTAAAAAGGCAAGTCGTCATCTGAGATATCTATCGGTTTACCGTCATCTCGAAACGGATCTTGATAGTTTCTATTACCCTGGTTACTATCAGAATAAGCATCTCCAGAACCACTTTGATCGCCACGTCCGTTACCATTTCTGCTATTTTGAGATTCTAGAAAGCGTACGTGATCAGCAATCACCTCTGTCACGTATACACGTTTCCCCTCGTTATTATCATAATGGCGAACCTGAATCCGTCCTTCTATTGCAGTTAAACGCCCTTTTCGAAGATAATTAGCACACGTTTCTGCTAACTGTCGCCAGGTGACAATCGGAATGAAATCAGCCTCACGTTCACCCTGCCCGTTGGCAAATGGACGATCTACTGCAAGCGTCATTTGAGTTACGGCCACTCCATTAGGTGTATATCTCAATTCTGGATCTCTAACCAAACGACCAATCAAAATCACACGATTTAACATATCTAACATCTCCCTTATGTGTCCTGTTACATAAAAGTTAGTAACCGTATAATCCCGTAATATTTAAGATTTTTGGGGTTTATATATTCCATCTTAGTTACGAATACTCCCTATTTAATACCTCCTAGATATCCCCTTTCACCACGGGGGCGTCTAACTTAACCGCGGTAGGGCATGAAGTAAAGCCATGACGAAATTGCCTACCACTCGAATGTCGGTAATCCTTCTACTTCGTCATATATAGAGTCCAGCATTACCCAAGCGCAACTCAGGTATTCGGCATACTTTAGAATACTAAGAAGTTCAACCGGAACATCAGTTATCTCTTCCCAGTCTTCCGCTTCTGGAGGAACTAACACCCAAAACCCGTAGGCCTTTTTCTTATACACTATGGGCGATGAATGATTTCCTTCTTCGAGCCATTTAGCAGTTTCCTTCTTAATATGTGCTGTAGAAAGATTCATCATTTTTGAAATGTTTTGTCCCGAAACTCCGACATTTGACTCTTTCTTCATACCCATTCTCTCCTTTTCAGTCCCAGAAAGTGGGGGACTGTTAATATCGCCCCCACTTTAGGCGTAAAGAAGCCTTTTTATTCACCTGTCAGAATATAGCTGGTAACTACATCTGTTCAGTGACATTATAGTTGGTAACCGCTAAAAGCAGCTATATCAAGGCTTTATCAGATTTTGAAGAACTCTTTTAGTGCCATTATAGTTGGTAACCAAAAAAGGGGCTCTGATATTTAGTTACATTATAGTTGGTAACCACTTTTAGAATAAACTATGGTCTAATACATGTATTCACCCTTTTTATCAAATGGATAAAATTCACCTTGTATCCCTCACAGACAACATTGAAGGGGATATTTAAAATGAAATTGGTATATTATAAGCACTGTGGAGACGTATTTAATTTACTTTACCATGATAAAAGCTGTACAGTATCAGTCTAATTATCAAAAATTAATTGATATCGCCTTTACATTACCTTGTATGAGTAAATCCTTCAATAAAATCCCTAATGTAAATTCCTTATCTAACAAGGATTCCGATTCTTTGAAATCGCAAGATCATCTTCTCAAAAAAGCTAGAAATGCCTCATCTCTTTGAATGCCATAAAGGATGTATTTGGTATCGGTACTATTTGGGGATGGATTAAGCCATGTGTTCAGCCCATAAAAAATAAATTGTAGACTAACATGTAACAAGTGAGGAAAACAAGAATATACTACGTAGAGCTATCCGATCACTGACGTTGCCGAAGCGCTGAATGCAGCAATCCAGGTCGATGAATGGATCTGCAGATGACCGCTCCTCCACCGACACATGCTACCGTGGCTGGTGGCATCGTAGTCTGCAACTTTATTTTCTAAGTCTCGTTCTTTGAAATTTATTAACTACAGAGAAAAAGAGCTAGGCTTCTTTGTTGAAGGTAGGCTCTTTAATAATAACTTATATTAAAAACGATTCACCATAAATTTTTTTAAGCAAATGAAATGATGCTTTAGAGTCTGGTAATGCACGGTGTGGTCGCTCATTTGTAATTCCATACAATTGTAGTAAGGTTTCTAGTTTGTAATCCTTTACTACAAGGTTTGCTTCTTTAGCTAACCGTCTCGTACAAATCAGCTTAATATTTAATCTTGGTAACTTAAAACGCTGGCAATAAAGATCTAACAGTGAAAAATCGTATAGAATGTTATGCCCTACTAAGCATTCACAATCTTCCAAGAAATGTACTATTTTTTTCATTGCTTCATAACTATACGGTGCCCGATCTACTTCACATTGCGCAATTCCTGTCAAATTACGAACTGCCTTGGGTATTTTCATTTTCGGATTTATAAGTGATTGAATGGTATCAGTTATCTCTCCATTAGTAAACTTCAAAGCTCCGAATTCGATAACTCTAGCATACTTAATGTAAGTGGAAGTAGACTCAAAATCTAAACAAGCGCCCGAAGGTGGTAATGATGCTCCATTATAATATACAGCATTTATCGAATATATCTCCTTGTTTGTAGTAGCTGCAGCTAACAGTTCTTCGTATTCAGAAAGTGAATATCCTTTCAGGAAGTTTATAGGATACTCACTTTTGATCCCTATTAAATTTACATTCTTTAAAGACTTTTGATATTCGGAATCAGAAATGAACTCCCAACTATTAAATAGATTCATAACCCGCATTGCCTCATGCTTTAATTCCCCCCCGTCAAGTTGGAGATAAGCTGATGGAAAAGCCAACCTAAGTTCCCTATCACGATACTGTTTGGCTAATCGGGATAATACGACCCCTAACCCTGTCCATATGGCTTTTATTGGATCAAGTTTTCCCAAATTTATGTACATGTACCCTTCTTTAATGTCTTGTATATTGCAATAGAACGTCATTCTTACCTGATGTTCATCTTGAAATAGTTCCATAGCAAGTATTAATTGACTCATTAGTATCACCATATTCGAGTATTGTATATACAAGCACAGACTAGTTCAAAAATCTGATCTAGGAATAATGCGGCGCCCGTAGAGAAACGTGTACCTCCGCGAAGAATGGTATTCAGACACAGGCGTGACTGTCCTTTAAAAGCTAGAATCCTCCTTATCGGTGTAGCTCCTTGGATACTTTCGTTAATATTGGATTATTAACAATCCATTATATGGAGACCAGTTTAGCAATTGTTTCAATGATTCTAGGCTTTAGCTGATCATAGGCTTCTTTTCTTAAACCTGCTACTTTAGCCACTCTCCAAACCTTTACATTCCGTCTTGTCTTGATTAACTTAGCTGTCGATAATTGAACCCTGCGTAGTTGATATTGAGTTATCGACTCCGTGTTCATCTCCAACGTAGCTTTAGTCCATGGTAGTCGGTCCAGTTTGGTTTGGAGTAACGTCATGGCCCGTATCTGTCTACCAATTTCCGTTCGTGTTATCCTTATTTTGGGGTTGGTTGATAGACTTCGTGCTATCTCTCTTACTTTGCCTTCAATCTCAATATCGCGAGCGTTCCAATCAAACCTCTCTTTAGCGCTCCTAGTTACGTTTGTTCTCTTCGTAGTCAAATGAACTTTAGGTTTCAGGATTTTTTGTTTCTTTATAGAATTAATTTTGGGTCTATCACTATTCAGTTTGGTACGTTGGACTTTCACAGTCATCGGGTCCACACCAAGTTGTCTAGCTATTTCTCGAAGTGATAAAGATGGATTGTTGGATAATTCTTTCAGTTTATTGATCCATTGCTCCCCAAATGCTTTAATTCTTCCGATTCTGTACTTATCCGAAGACGTTGTATCAGGACCTCTTCTTGAGTAAACGAATCCGCATTCGCAATGGAAGGTTCCCACCGGATTTCCTGTACGAGAACAACGCGTTATTTCAAGTAAATATACGACTGCCTCATTGTAGTGGCTGGAAGCCTTATTTAAACAAACCCATGGCGATTTACCAAAGGGGCTACTAGTAATAATCTTTGTAATCCCACTTACACTCGAAATGATGTCCAACCCTAAAAAGCCGTGGACAAGAATGTGCCTTAATGGCACTAGCGTTGCATAGAACCTGACATGAAGAAGACTTTAAACTCCAGATACGGAACTAATAATCATTATTTATATATATTTACAGTTTCTTTTTTCCTAGCAAAGCCAAAAGTCGATCTCCTCCTAAACCATAGGAACATGTTACCATCAAATGTTAATATGCCATTATTACCTATTTAATCACCACTTTAACGGTCTTACATTGCTTTGGGTGTTTTCGTGGTCGACCACCCTTTCGTTTCTTCCGCCTGCCCTTCGAGTGCTTGGTTGGTTTGCGGTGCAGTGCCATCAAAAATTGATCCCACGTTTTATTCATATAGACCCGAAGCAGCTTTAGAAATGACCATAGCGTTTGAGTGGTGTCAGCCTCCTTCCGGACCAACATGACTAAACCATATGCGATGAAGGCTAAAAAAATCTGGTTCCATACTGCCTCTGGATGGAAACTGTACAAATGGACTAAGCTCATATGTTGCTTCATCCATTTAAAGAATAATTCAATCATCCAGCGGCGCCGATAAGTCTCGCAGATTTGGGCTGCGGACTTATCCCAGACATTCGTAAGCACACGGTACTGGCGGTTCTTCTCATCGGTATACTCCACTAACCGGAGCTGGGCTTCTATCACATGGCCTTCTTCATCCTTGTAGCTCACGATCACGTCAGCATCACGCACCACAGGCGTCGTTTCATCGATCTCGTGCTCGCAGATGATCGCCGTCTTGTTGCTTTTCTTAATGCGTGCCACGAAGCGTAGATTATCATCCAGCCACTGCTTATAGTGACCATATGTGATGTACCCGCGATCCAAAACATGAATGGCATCTTTATCGATCACCAGATCCAAAGCCACTTCGCTGTCAGCAACGCCTCGTGTGGAACAAACAATGTTTTCGGGATAGACGGTATCGGGGTCGCAAACAGCAAGTTTGGTGTGGATCTTTACCCCGTTGCTGTGTTTCGAGCAGTAGGCCCATTTTCCAGCGACATCAGGGAGTGTAAGTACCGTTGAATCGACAATGCTCAGTTTCCCGATGCCGGGGATACCCTGCTTCGGATAAAGTTGTTGCAAACGTTGTGTCACTTGAATCCATAGCTGCTGCAACACCGGTAAAGGCAACGCTCTGAGTGTACGTACGAGTTGGGAAGCGCTAATGGATTTCAAGTGGATCGCCTGCTGCAGCTGTTCGTTCGCACGCAACGCGTTGCAGATATCTTCGAGGTCCGTGCGTTTATTCAATTGAGCATCAATGAGTAGTTTGATCGCTCTCACGAGTGTAAACTTTCGTCGATAATTGAAGATTGGGAATTCGTCGTCCGAGAGCTGAATCAAATTTAGGCATTTACAAATGACGGTCTGATCTGGTATATTACCCATGGTCTATTTCTCCTTTTGGTGAGGGATTGGGTAACATGCCTATCCTTCAACATTAGGAGATTTTTTTATGAGTTACCAGATATAATCGATCAATAAATTGAAGAAAAAGTCATTAATGAGAAATATATTTTCATGTCAGGTTTGGTGCAATGCTAGTGCCTTAATGGATGAAAACCGTGCCGTTGCTTACGCAATAGTTTATGGAACCATGTATCGTTGCTATTAAAGTGAACATGGCATCCCACCTGTACCAATAGATCCTTGCCCCAGTATTCAACAAATGCAGGAAGGATTGCTCGAAAGGCTCGTCCTCCCATTGTGAAGAGTAAATTCATCTTATTTAACTGAGCTAAATAGAGTTATTGTAAATAATGTGAATACTTAAATTTATTTCCAAGACTTATTATCCGATGAGACTCCTCTGCAATGAAAATCTGGTTTCTGTCTTCACATGGCAATCTCGAATCGGAGTATTCCTTTAACTCGATAATGGACTCCAGTGAAATGAATTCATGCTTATTCCTTCGCTGAGAGAACCAGACCATAGATCTTTTCAACCACAGGTGATGTTTGTGACATATCTTCACGCCGGGAAGCTGGTGTGACCTGTGCCAATAAGCTGTACCGAACTGATCACGGTCACTCCGAATGCACGCAGTACAATATTGCAACGATTCATTATTCTTTACTCCATTAGCCGGCAATCCCAACTTCATAGGATCGCTTTTAACCGTTCTTTATTCATAAAAGGAGCATAGTAGGCAAAAAAGGTATGTTTCCATAACAACTCAGTTGCATCTATGGCCCTCCCTGGAATACGATCAGATAGCTTCTGAAGATGACAAGGTAAATCCGTAACAGCGCAAACAGTCGCAGAGCCAAAAAGATCTCTCATCGTTTTTTTACAGCTTTCGTTACCAGAATATACGTGATATCTGGCCAATATGCTATATAACAACTCATCAGGAAACGGTGGCGGAAACAGAATCATTTAATTAGGGCTTGCTGAACAATCATTTTTCAAAGGTTTTACAAGGATTTCTGGACTCTAACTCGAAATAAAATGCAAGGAGAATGCGAATTTCTTGCAAAAAATCGTGCACGTGGAGTGAGCCGACATGTATCGTAGAACCGAAAGCCAGCTTCAGTTGTTCGAAGATTTCTACTTGCCGTTTGGCGGTAAATTAAATAAGGAGAACCGTTGGGTTCAACTGGCCGCTATCATCCCGTGGTGGCGGGCAGAAGAACTCTACGCGAAGTCGTTCAAGAAATCAATGCGCGGTCAGATCCCTTTGTCTGTTCGTATGGCTTTGGGAGCGCTGTACATTCAGGAACGTATGCAGCTCGATGATCGAGAGACGGTCCAGCAGATCGCCGAAAATCCGTACTACCAGTACTTCCTTGGGCTGCCGGCGTTCCAAGATAAGCCTCCGTTCCATCACTCGCTGTTGACCCATTTCCGCAAGCGATTGGGTGCGGATGTCATTGAACGAATCAACGATTGGATTTTGGAAGAGGACGCAGAGCGAAAGAAGCAGGAACAAAACAAGAGCGATCCTCAAGATCCTCCAGGCAGCGGCCATGGCTCTGATGGAACATCCGTTAATGAAGACGGCAAAAGCAAAGAGAAACCATGCAACAAAGGCACCTTGATGCTCGACGCGACCTGCGCACCGGCCGACATCTCGTATCCGACCGATTTGAAATTATTGAACGAGGCGCGGGAAAAACTCGAAGCGATCATCGATGTTCTGCACGAGCCTTTCGTCGGGAAGGCCAAGAAACCGAGAACGTATCGTCAAACCGCCCGCAAACGCTACCTCGAGATCGCCAAGAAACGGCGAACGGGTGCCAAAGCCATCCGGAAAGCGGTTGGCAAACAGCTTCGTTATGTTTCGCGTAATCTTCGCATCATCGAAATGCTGGCAGCGAAAAGCAGCTTGAATCAACTGGGTTCGCAGCAGTATCGGCAATTGCTCGTCATTTCCGAGCTGTATCGTCAACAGCAAGAGATGTACGACAAACGGACACACTCGGTGGAAGATCGAATCGTCAGTCTTTCCCAACCGCATGTACGGCCGATTGTCCGCGGGAAAGTGAATGCTCCCGTCGAGTTTGGAGCAAAGCTGGCGATCAGTCTGGTGGACGGTTACGCTCGAATGGAGAAGCTGTCCTGGGATAACTTCAACGAAAGCATGACACTGAAAGCTTCCGTGGAGTCGTTCGTCCAGCGATATGGGTGTTATCCGGAAGCCATTCTAGCCGACCAAATCTACCGAAATCGGGAGAACCTTCGCTATTGTAAGGAGCACGGCATCCGTTTGAGTGGTCCAAACTTAGGGCGTCCGAAGAAAGAAGCGGAACCCGATCGGAACCAGGCCAGACAGGATGCTTCAATGCGTAACGCAATCGAAGGAAAATTCGGAGAAGGCAAACGCTCCTACGGACTGGGGCGTATTCGAGCACGCCTTCGAGAGACAAGCGAAACGGTCATTGCCCTGCAACTGCTTGTTATGAATCTCGAACGCAAGCTGCGCGTTCTCTTTTTGCCGATTTTCATACTGCTGCTGAATCTGTGCCGTCAGCCTCTGTGGGCCTAAAAGGCAATATGTTCAGCAAGCCCTAATTAACCCCAGTCAATAAAAATTATTATTACTCGGACTCTTAACCATCGTTTGAACTTGTTCTTCTACCCACTTCTTAGTGATTTCCGAGCCTTTTCGATAGGCTGGAAAATAGCTCTGAATTAACTTTAATGAACACTTCCTGTACCTTGAATGTTCAAACCATGCAACAACTTGGGGGAGTCTGCGTACAAGGCACTGATCTATGGACTCAACATGTTGCTCAAGATACTGAATCGTTTTAGGTAGAGCATCAGAATAATTGTAGACCCTAGACTGAACGTAGGAAGGCAGTCTGCGAAAAATTTCTGCTTTGCAGATCCGAGTCTTTGGCGGATTGCGATTAACTTCTTCAAACGCCTGAGCTACCATAGCATAAAGGTCATCATCCATAGATTCTCGTTTTAATTCTTTGGGAAGACTTCGACGTGGTGGTAATTGAGCTTCCATCCAATTTCGGTCATATTTCATGACCCAATCGTAGCGGTGAATATTATATCTCCTTAATTCTGATCGAGTTGCCTTCGGTCCAAGGACCTTTAAGGCACACAAAACTGTTTCTTTACACGTTTCTAATTTAGGCCTCATAGTTGCAGCGGCCTGTCTAGGACCTAGCTCTAATTGTTTAGTGATCAGTTCCATATCAATTTCCTGTGAATCATTTCGTATTTTTTTTCGATAAAGGCTTAAATACTTACGTACGGATGTTTTATTAGACAGCAACTTTATGGATATTTCATTTATATTCAATCCCTCTTGGTAATAGCGAGCCGCCAATTCAATAAATAGATGTCCTCTAGTTTCAATGGAGAATTGTTCTTCATTTTCTTCCTTCGGGTGACCTTTCCGGGTATAGATTAATCCACAGTGAGGACACGTAAAATTTCCCGTTATCCATTCATGAGCCTTTCGTTTGCATCTGGTAATGATCTTTTGTCTATAGAAAGGACAAATATTGTTTACACAAATCCAAGGTCCATTGCCAAAAGGAATTTGAATGGCATAACTAGCACTCTCCTTATTTAGAAAGCTTTTGACTGAACCAGACAGGAAACGCATTAGTAACAAATATATCGATATCCACTTACGCAAATGTTGTTTATTTAAGAATTCCACCATATACTTCTCATTGAACAATGTGTCGATGGAAATTCCAAGTGCTTTCAGATAGTCCTCACCAAAATGTTCGACACACTCCGTAAGCAATCTCTTTTTGAAAATGTAGTCTCCTCTAAAATGAATGAACTCCCTACTGCCGATATCCGCAATTAGCTTGGTGTATAGAATATCCAAGTTCAGTTCCGTAGCATTCATAAGACTGTACACATCGGCAAGATAGTTCTCAACGGCTGCTCCTAACCTGACTTCATCCCCCCGCGATCTGATAGGATGACCGTTAGTACAACGAGGTTCATGAAGGAATAAGCTTCCCGTGTCAGTTCCAAACGGGGTACCACACACCTGGCAATGCGTAAGAAGAGGAATTGCGTGCTTCGGACATACGCTAACATTACAAAATTGGTGCATACGATGCAAATAACATTCGCCGAACATTTTAAAGTCTTCTTCTAGGCATAAGGGGCAATAATGGGCATAGAAATGAATCAGGTTTTGACGCTGCCGTTGCATTAGTAATTTCACATTCATCGGTGAGGGTGTTACTTCCAACATGGAATCTAAAAAGTTAGCATGTTTTGCTTCATCCATGAACGGACGATATAATGGGTAAAACGTATGGTTTTGTATTATGCTCATGAGGAACTGATCTGAAACCCCTAGCTGAATCTTTAAGCGCATTAGTTGTTGAGGGTATAAAATGGGTTTAGATATGGCTCGTCCGATTAATTCCTTCCGGCTTTTGATATAAGAAGAATAAGGAGATCTCAAGTGGTAACGGAAAAGGATACTCCTATAGTCTTCGTCAGGAAGGAAAGGAGGCAACGCTATAATATGTCCCATGGCACCCTATGCCTCCTAAACAATAATGAATTCATCAAACTTGGCTACCATTCCACCTTCTCGTAGAGCTTCATCTATTGTTTTTCCAACGGTAGAAGACTGTTGTACGATTTTTCGAATGTCGTCCTTCTCGAACAAAAGCTTATGAGTCCGGTTTCGTTTACTGTTTTTATATTTTCCATTTGACTCCTTCATCGGAATGAGCTGTTTTTCCCCTAATACATGTTTTGCAACCTCAAGAAAAAGCAGTTCTTTGTCATCGCAATCTGGCTGCTCTCTTTCAACCAGTTGGGCATGTTCCTCTGCCTTTGCTAGTGTGCACCCCATTTGGACAGCAAAACTAACCATTTGATCAAACCGTATCTTTCGGTTACGCTGAAGAAGAATCCTTCTGTGTTCCTCCGACATTTGACCATCTACTTGAACACGATGTTGAACTTCAAGCAGGTATCGATTGAATGCTATCCAATCCGGCTTCAGATCCTCGAACTCCTCTGGATCGACATCTTCCCCTTTTCGAATGCGTTCAAAAATCGGTTGTACCAGTCTTAATGTTTTATTTGATACCTCCTCAATCATGTCCAATGTCATGACTTCATCGTCGCTATACAAAATCGCGTGGGACTGAACGTGCATAAACAACTTTACTGCAAAATCCGGGATCCCGATGGTATGATAATACATCGCTACCTTCAATTCGTTTGATAACTTGGTTGGAGTCTTTGTATATTGCAAATCCCATAAATTTTCAATGAATTGTTCCCATTCCCAATCATCCTTCATTCGATCCATTATATTCTCCGCATAGCCATCCGGAACCCCCCTCCTACAATTAGCCAGACAGGTTCGGAATAAGTACATTGCTTTGAATGTTCCAATCATGATTATGGGAATACCGATGGAGTTGGTTAGCTCTGTCATAAAATCAATAATCATTTTATTGTCCCCACCAGATTGAGCGCGATTAATTCGCTGGATCTCATCTATGACAAGAACCCCCAAACTGATTAAACCTGCTACTTTTGCCATCCTTTTTGCCAATACTTCAATTCGTCCATCTTTTTCCGCCAGATCCTCATAATATGTGGTTCCTAGCAAATCATCTACAGCGGTGTAGAAGTTTCTACATAAAGCTCCTACAGACTTATTACTTGGACATTCGATTTTTAACCAGACAACCTGTTTGCATGGTAAGGGCTGTTCCTTATACTTTGAGTGGTGAATGACTTGGGGAAAAAGTTGTAGTAATTTATCATATGTCTTGGATTTGCCCATTCCGCTTAATCCAATTTCTGCGCACTGTTGGGCGGTTTGAATATTACCTGCTAGATTGGTTCCATCTTCCCTCACACCCGATACTAGAATTCTATCAAGACCGATAGCCATTTGCCGATGATAAATGGGCTGTGTAGGGTTTCTAGACTGGTACCCGATCTTGATCATGTTGTACAGATTACGGTATCGGTCAAAGTGAGAGGTTATAGGCAACGTAATTTGCTGTATAAGTTCCAATCTCGTTTCATCATCCAGCCCCGATATTTCCCCACTATAACGAGGAATGGAATAGAGAGCTTGATATATCGCTCCTCTAGACAACCGAGGTGAAATAGCTTCAATAAATGGATTACCTTGATATTCTGGAACGATCTGTTCCTGATATTCCGCGGGTATCTGAAAACCTTTAAGAATTGTATATCGTTCACTACTTCCGCTCACGATTTAGCCGCCTTTCGGTATTTTTTGTCATTAAGAAAGCTTGCAAAGAATTGATTTTCGTAGAAGTAGGTTCAATATTTGAAAGACTCTTTGTCACTGTTGTAGGAAAGAGAACGACTTCTACTTGTTTCATTCCACTTCGCTTCTCCGTCTTCTCCTGGCGCACTGTTGTCCAAGCATTGCGACTGGAAAGTGATCGTTTTTCCATTTTCCGAACGATTCGCTTATTTTTATGTCTAGCTGCTTTTGATTTACCTTCTTGCGCAACTCTAGTAATAATGGTTTCAGATTTGTTTGTTTCCTTAGCCACAGCATCGAGCTCATATTTGATTTGAGCATGCTCCTTCTTTTCTTTCTTAAGCTGTTTATTCTTATATTTAATAATCGTTCTAACGTCTTCGAAATGAAGTCCTTCATAATCTTGAAATCGCTTGTGTAAATAACACGTCCAGAGCGATCCATCTCTCCCCATCAAGAAAATGCTGCTGCAGTTTCGAGGATCGTAGCGCACTTCAACATGTTTCTTCCCATCGATTTGTTCGTTTTCAAACCATCCCTCTTCCAAGCCACGCTCACTGACATAAGACATTTTTTCAAATACGATGCCTGCCCGCGTCACCAAGCCCTCACCCTTGGGCAGCAGATTGTAACGAATGAGATCCCGAGGCATCTCGTGAAGTAAGTTTCGTTTCATTCCCCAGTTCCATACGGAGATAGGCGTTAAGGCTACTTTCTCCTCATACATCTCTTTAGTAACCACGAAGTAATCACTCAGTCCACCTTTGTTAAATTCAAGGACATAGAGGATAACCAGTTTCGTAAATAACTCAATCGAGCATACCGCATCATTGGCAGGGTTCTTGTCCCCTCGATTACGATGTTCTTTCCGTACCGCTCCTTTGACCAAGTCACGAATTCTAAGGTTAAAATGGCGATGCTGTTGCTCTACAAAGGGTTTTAAATCACCTCGATAAGACGGTGGGTTCCCAACCCTAACATTCAGGTTGACCAAGTTATTGGAGTTGCGGCTTTTCATTTCCCCACGATCACCAACTATAAATTTGGGCAGGTGATGACATGGCCACTCGTCTTCCGTAATTTCTATGCCGTATTTAGCACAGTAGTCGACTTTATCCGTAGCTGCATTTTCTAGTGCAACCATCTGTTCCTCCCAAGAAGGATTCTTACATACATGCACGCCAGCAATCATTCGACTCATAACATCCTTGACGAAATAAACATGAGCACGCCCGATCTCCGTCTGGTGATCGACTGACATTAAAATGATGTCCGCTGGCGTCGAGTCGACTTCGAATAAAGCACCTGGCCCCTGAAGATGTTCCTCAGGTGTACCCATAAATGCCCGGGCTTCCATTTCTCCTTTTCTGTTACCGTATTTGGCCGAATATTTTTGTTTTACGTTATATTGATTGTTATACCAGTATCGGAATTGCCGTTCAGTTGGACAATTCTTCTCCTCCACAATAGGAACAAGGACCCCATGCTTTCGATAGTATCCCTCATGATAGAATTCTCCTACCATATGTCGGTAGGTCTCTTTTATACTTTTCCCCTCACTTACATGAAATTTCCTAATTGCCTTCTCGAATATATCTTTATCCTTATTAGTAACGAAATACGTATTGCCATCCTCAGCTTTGGGACCAGTTTTACGTAAGATGTTTCTGGATTCACTAGGCACCCCGCAATCGACATAATTACAAAGTAATCCATTAATCGATTTTCCATAGAACCAGTATTTTTTGAGCCACTCATAAATTATTTTTTTGGGTTTACCTGTTTGATTAACAGTTTCTTTGATTAGCTTCCCACGTAGCTTGGAGATATAGATGTCGGGCTCTTGTGTAACAAGATCTTTGATTACCTCCCACTTTTTATTACGACTGACTTCATACTTGGACAAATAGGACTCATCAGGAGACATTATCCGAAGGTCTGGATCCATGGAGATGATCTTTACATGATGGTTTTCAATGAGTGTAATGAGTTCATGGTAATCACGGAAGACCGGAATTGAAATATTTTTACTATTATTAATACCTATTAACACAAGTCGAGTACTATCCGGTGATATCCATAGCACCCGCTCATAAGCGAAACTATCGTCGTCGCGGAGTTGAAACTGGATAATATTGTTTTCTATGATCATATTATCTCTCCTAGGCTAATTTGTTGGCCTGTTGTTGTTCCTCATTTCTATTTATGATTAACGGTTTGCTCTCTCGAATCAACTCATTCATATCTGTAATCCAAATCTTGTTAGCGAGCATGTGTTGCACGATAAATAACGAACTCCCTTTTTCAAGTCCCAACTGTATGTCACATAATAGACACGTCTTACTAATGGAGTGTTTGGAACCATAACCGGTTAATAATGATAAAAGTGGATCCCTGACTACCCCCACGACTTCTGAATCAATACCCGGTCGGTTATCTATTCTCTTCGCGTCATACAACCAATCAATGTTTTTAATCAGGTTAATTGGCTTGTGGATATCGAAGACCACTTTCCAATGCCACTCTTGTCCCATCTCTTGATAATATCTCCTCTCAATCTCAAACAACTCTAGTGTTCTCTTCGTTAGTTTAGATATGGGTTTAATTGTTCTGGGAACATCGGAATAATCCCCTTGAGTGTTTACATAAGTGAGCATGAAATCGCTAGACATAACTACGTTCTCTCCATTATGCTGCGGGTGTCTTATGTTAAGCTTTTCAGCGATTTGTAATGTCAAATCAATAGGAAGCAACGGATACTGCTCCCTGATGTCCACAATACTGTCCGCCCATTCTTGAATAAGAAGGTATTCATATTCATGCTTCGACAACGTATGGTGAATTCGATTAGATTTCCACCCTAATGTTCTTGTTAACCATCCTTCGGAAGCTACTTTATTATCATTTGCTTGAATGAACGGTTTATATTCTTGCCCTCTTCCTTGACCACGACCGTCCTTCAGACGGTTGAAATGAAATTTTTTTACAGACTTCTCATTCATAAGACCACCCCTCTCTTAACGAAAAAAGACACATATCGACTATCGTATGTGTCTTCAAGATGAGTATTTAATTTTCACTGTATACTGTATCACTACATAGTAAATCAATCAATATATTGTATTATATGCAAATTTCACGTTCTTATTTTACGCATTATACACTCCCTCTTCCCCTTGAGTCTCTGAGGCACGAAAGTAACTAATTATTAAATCGTGTGAGGAATGATAATTAAAGTGAAACGTCAACATTTCAGTCATCTCACTGTTGAGGAAATATATGATTTCGATCTTCTGGTACATGCATAATAGTGTAGTAAGCGTCTTGGAACTTAATCCCTAAGTTACTTACTGACACTTTAGAAGATGTCTACATCTATCTACTAATACTTCCTAACTGTGTTATTTATCTTATATCCGTTTTAGGATCTTATTATTCAAAGTAAGTATATTATTAATTTTATGTTCAGAGAAAATATAATTTATGACTAAATAATAATGTCTTAGACAGTGATGCAGACATAGGTGGACCCGATCTGCAATGGCTACATCGGGGGCCAGCACGAGTAACTGCAGCAGCTGTTTATTGCATACTAAAAATGCCTAGAATTGCAGCGTAAAAATGCTGAAGTCAGATGCAAAAAGGGCACTTGTCAGCCCCTTACATTCCTCCTATCGTTAGGTTTGCCGAGAACTTGACGAAGGAGACTGGAAGGATGCTGAAAATGCCTCAACAACACTATATCAGATTTTTACGTGAAGCAGAAGGGTGCTCGATCAGCGACATCGCCAGACAGGTGGGCATTCACTGGTGAACCGCGAAGAAGTATGCAGATCAGTCCAACTGGAACGATTCCTTTAGTAAAAGAAAGAGTAAAAGCCCAGTTATGGGGCCTTATAGGGAGATCGTGGACACATGGCTGGAGGAAGATCGCCTGCTTCCCCGGAAGCAGCGGCATACAGGCATACGGATCTACCAGCGGCTGAGAGATGAACACCAGTTTACAGGCGGACAACGAACCGTTTTGGCATATGTCCAGAAGCGAAAAAACGAAATAGAACTCGAACGCGCCAAAACCTACGAACAGTTGGAGCACCCACCGGGAGAAGCGCAGGTAGATTTTACGACCATGCAGGTCAGTCGACGCAGCAGCTACTTACCTACAAGCTGCTGGTGATGTCCTTTCCGTACAGTAATGCTGCATTTGTCTACCCGACACCGGCTGAGAATCAGGAATGCTTTTTAGAAGCGATGAAGCAGTGTTTTGAGCACATGGGAGGCGTCCCCCAGCGGATCTGGTTCGACAATCTGTCGGCGGCGGTTGTCCATATTGAAAAGCAGGGGGAAAGGCAGCTCACCGAAGGATTTCAGCGCTTCTGTACTCACTACCGGTTTGAAGCTGTGTTTTGCAATCCATACAGTGGGCATGAAAAAGGGCATGTGGAGAGTAAATGCGGATATGCCAAGCGCAATTGGGCCGTACCCATTCCGGTTTATGAAAGCCATGAACAGCTCGTTTCTTATTTCGAAGAGCAGGCCCGACAAGATCGAGAGCGACACCAAAAAGACGCGGCTCGCCGATCTATGGGAAACGGATCGCAAGCATCTGCTAACCCTGCCGGAAAGCGGATTTGAAGCCTTTCGCATGAGCGCCGCAGTCGTCAACAAGTACGGAGAGATCCGGGCAGACGAGACGACGATCCCGTTGCTGGGCTTGGTTCAGCCAGGCAGCGAAGTGCTCATCCAGACGTTTTGGGATCGCTTGGTCATCCTAAACAGCCAGCACCAATACGTACAGGAAGTGCCTCGTCCATATACGGGCCAAACGGCAGAAATTCCGTGGCCGCAGGTGTTTACGAATCATTTGCGGAAACCGCGTAGCGTCACGCATTCCTAGTTTATTCGCATGCTGCCGGATACCATACAGCAGTATGTCCGGGTGAAGGAACTGGAGCTGCGCAAGGAGCGCTTGCAAGCACTGACCCACTGGTGCGGTGTGTATCGTATGGAACAAATACAAGAAGTCCTCGAGCAGGAGGGCTATGAAGCAACGGTAGCTTGCCTCACAGCGGCGCTGGGCGTGAAACAAGGGGGCCGAGACACCCCGGCCGCCTGGCAAGAAACGCTGTCTCCTTCGGGAACGCAAAAAAGTGGCTCGCTTGAGCGCTATGACCAACTGATGGGGGTGAGCTAGCATGAGAACAGAACTCGCGGATTTGTGCCGGCAACCTCGGTTGGCCCATGTGGTGGAGTACGTCGCGCTTCAGCAGGACGAGCAAGTGAGCAGACTGGTGGAACAACTTCTGACGGCAGAACTCGATGGCCGGCGCCGCGCCAAACTAGGAAAGCTCGTGCAGCAGGCGGGTTTCCCCCATATTAAAACGTTTGAAGGCTATGTCTACGACCATATTTCGTTTCCGAGCGAAAGCAGTCTGGACATGCTTCGAGAGTTAGAATGGCTAGAGCGCAAAGAGAATTTGCGGCTGATGGGCGCTGTAGGAACCGGGAAGACTCATATGGTGACGGCTTTAGGGGTAGAAGCCTGCAGACGAGGCAAATCCGTCCAATTCTACCGGGCTTCCGACCTGGTGGCGATCTTGCAGGAGAAGTTTGCGGCAGGCACGGTAAGCCGGTTCCGGGAGAAACTAAGAAAGGTAGACCTTCTCATCCTGGATGAAGTCGGATATGTGCCCTTTAGCCAGACAGGGGCGGAACTATTGTTTAATGTAATTGCGGATTGTTATGAAAGGCAAAGTGTTATTGTGACGTCTAACTTGGAATTTGGCCAGTGGACCTCCATCTTTGGGACACCAAGCTCACGTCTGCGCTGGTCGACCGCTTGGTGCACCATGCACATATTCTCTCGTTTACAGGCGAGAGTTTCCGTTTCAAACAAGCAATGGAACGAATCCCTTTGTAAGCTTTGGAGGCTGGCAAGTGCCTTGGCACTTTTAGCTGCAAAATTGAGCATTTTTCACTTGCAAAAAACACACAGATATCAGCACCGTAACATGGTCCACCGCCTTGGCGAAGTCTCGAAGCATTTCACTTGCCCGTTCGTCCCGGTTATCATCAATAAATAAATATCCGAATTCCATATGTTCCTGCCTTAAACGATGCAAAGAGATTAAAAATTAGCGTAGAATGGCCGGTTTTTGATGGTCGGGACTTCCGATTAACACACGCGTCATGTCATTCATGACGATCCCCTCCGACTTTTACCTTATCGTAATTGATTAAGACGGATTCCAAATACCTTTTATTTTGTAAGACGCTTGGGTCGGTCGGCCGGTAGCTACGGGCAATCTCATTATGATAGTGGGCTAATCCGTATTCACCAATTCGGTCGTAACATACGCAAAGCTGGAGATGGGGCAGCCAGGTCGAGCATACAGGATTGAGAAACCCCCAGTTGTCTCTCGACTGTTCGAGTTGGGTAGCCAGCCTATACCAAAATATCGCTGTTCGAATGTCCTCCTGCTGCAAGAAATGAAATCCCAAGCGGCAACAAAATTCGGCGCGGGGACTACCATATTGAAAGGAGCGCAAAGAAGATGCCAGCTCCTGTTCCCGATTACCGAGCTCGTGATAGCAGTCTGCTAACTTCCCGCAGGAAGAAATATTATCTTCTATCCACCCCTTTCCCGTGGCCAGAAACTTTTCGTAATAACATATTGCTTGTTCGTACATCCGGTGATCAACGAGTTCATTTGCAAAGTAATATAAATCCCTAGGCGAAAAATCTTCGCCGCGGAGCAACCGTTTTTCGTAAATTCTAAGATTTCTGTCGCTATCATGGTGGAGGCTGCTATGTGTGATGGCAACATCACTATTCAAAATGTTACCCCAAACTTCGAGGTATTCGTGAACGGCACCAATCCATCGGAATTTATTTTTCCTCTTTACAAGACGGTTACGTCTAACGCTTGAAGTCACGTTTCCAAATTCATCGAAAGCCAAATAATAATCCATCGTGACAGAATCAACCGATTGATCGAGTCCCCCTTTTAGAGTGGAGAATTTCTTACGGTCTTCATCTTTTAATATGTCATCCGCGTCCAACCAAAAGATATAGTCTTTTGTACCGCAACTGAAAGCATAATTACGTGCCGCTGCGAAGTCGTCAATCCATTCGAAATCGAAAATTTGATCCGTATACTTACGTACAATTTCCTTGGTGTCGTCGGTCGACCCTGTGTCTACAATAATGATTTCGTCAACGAGATCCTGAACGGAGCTCAAGCATAGATCGATACTATCCTCTTCGTTCTTTACAATCATACAAAGACTAATGGAAATCAAACTACTCACCTCATTACAGGTATATTCTGGGGAAAATACCTATGTGAGTCTTTATTTCTCCTTTATTTTTAAACGTTACCCCCTAGGTACAAAAAATGCGGCCAATCCGCAAAAGACTAGCCGCTTTTTGCCTATGGTTGTATTAAAGCCCCTGTAAAAGTGATTGCTCCGATAGCATCTGCTGTACCGACAGTAGTTATTGCAACTAACGAATAGGTAATATTTCCAGTTCCAGGGGTTAGATCAACGTGGACAACACTGGTTGCTGCAAATGTGTTGTTTCCGACTGCATGATGATTTAGGCTAAAAATTATAGTTGCCCCACGGAGGACTTGTAGTTGAAGTACTGTAGTACCTGTCGTAGACTCCCATCCAACGATTCCGGTTAACCAAATGCGGCTTCCTAAAGGAACTCCCGTTATTGTGATTGTTTTTAATGTAGTTGCGACTGTGCTTAACGGAATGGCTGAACTCCCCGTTGTATTTGGCGTATTCACGGATGCTTGAAATTGTTGGAAAGGGCTCGTTGCACCCGTGGCTCCGGTGACTCCTGTTGCCCCGGTGGCTCCCGTTACTCCGGTGGCTCCCGTGGCTCCCGTTGCTCCAGTGGCTCCGGTGGCTCCCGTTACTCCAGTTAGACCTGTTGCCCCAGTGGCTCCAGTGGCTCCCGTTGCTCCAGTGGCTCCCGTTGCTCCAGTGGCTCCCGTTGCTCCAGTGGCTCCCGTTGCTCCAGTGGCTCCAGTTAGACCTGTTGCCCCGGTGGCTCCCGTTACTCCAGTTAGACCTGTTGCCCCGGTGGCTCCCGTTACTCCGGTGGCTCCCGTTGCTCCCGTTAGACCTGTTGCCCCGGTGGCTCCCGTTACTCCGGTGGCTCCCGTTACTCCGGTGGCTCCGGTGGCTCCAGTGGCTCCGGTGGCTCCGGTGACTCCCGTTGCTCCAGTATCTCCCGTTGCTCCGGTGACTCCAGTGGCTCCAGTGGCTCCAGTGGCTCCGGTAGCTCCGGTGGCTCCGGTGGCTCCAGTGGCTCCAGTATCTCCCGTTGCTCCGGTGACTCCAGTGGCTCCGGTGGCTCCCGTTACTCCAGTTAGACCTGTTGCCCCGGTGGCTCCCGTTACTCCGGTGGCTCCCGTTGCTCCGGTTGCTCCTGTAGCTCCAGTGGCTCCCGTTGCTCCAGTGGCTCCGGTAGCTCCGGTGGCTCCGGTGGCTCCAGTGGCTCCAGTGGCTCCAGTGGCTCCAGTGGCTCCAGTGGCTCCAGTGGCTCCAGTGGCTCCCGTTGCTCCTGTAGCTCCAGTTAGACCTGTAGCTCCAGTTAGACCTGTGGCTCCGGTGGCTCCAGTATCTCCCGTTGCTCCAGTGGCTCCAGTATCTCCCGTTGCTCCAGTGGCTCCGGTGACTCCAGTGGCTCCAGTTAGACCTGTTGCCCCGGTGGCTCCCGTTACTCCGGTGGCTCCCGTTGCTCCGGTGGCTCCCGTTGCTCCGGTGGCTCCCGTTGCTCCTGTAGCTCCCGTTGCTCCTGTAGCTCCCGTTACTCCGGTGGCTCCGGTGGCTCCCGTTGCTCCAGTTAGACCTGTTGCCCCGGTGGCTCCCGTTACTCCGGTGGCTCCGGTGGCTCCCGTTGCTCCAGTTAGACCTGTTGCCCCGGTGGCTCCCGTTGCTCCGGTGGCTCCCGTTGCTCCAGTGGCTCCCGTTGCTCCAGTATCTCCCGTTGCTCCGGTGACTCCAGTGGCTCCCGTTAGACCTGTTGCCCCGGTGGCTCCCGTTACTCCGGTGGCTCCAGTGACTCCAGTGGCTCCCGTTGCTCCAGTTAGACCTGTTGCCCCGGTGGCTCCCGTTACTCCGGTGGCTCCCGTTGCTCCGGTTGCTCCGGTGACTCCAGTGGCTCCCGTTGCTCCAGTTAGACCTGTTGCCCCGGTGGCTCCAGTGGCTCCCGTTGCTCCAGTATCTCCCGTTGCTCCAGTGGCTCCAGTATCTCCCGTTGCTCCAGTGGCTCCGGTGACTCCAGTGGCTCCAGTTAGACCTGTTGCCCCGGTGGCTCCCGTTACTCCGGTGGCTCCCGTTGCTCCGGTGGCTCCCGTTGCTCCAGTGGCTCCCGTTGCTCCAGTGGCTCCGGTGACTCCAGTGGCTCCAGTTAGACCTGTTGCCCCGGTGGCTCCGGTGGCTCCGGTGACTCCAGTGGCTCCAGTTAGACCTGTTGCCCCGGTTGCTCCAGTGGCTCCGGTGACTCCAGTGGCTCCAGTGGCTCCGGTGACTCCAGTGGCTCCAGTTAGACCTGTTGCCCCGGTGGCTCCCGTTGCTCCAGTGGCTCCGGTGGCTCCGGTGGCTCCCGTTACTCCCGTTGCTCCTGTAGCCCCGGTGGCTCCCGTTACTCCGGTGGCTCCGGTGGCTCCAGTGGCTCCCGTTGCTCCGGTGGCTCCGGTGACTCCAGTGGCTCCAGTGGCTCCAGTTAGACCTGTTGCCCCGGTGGCTCCAGTGGCTCCCGTTGCTCCTGTAGCTCCAGTTAGACCTGTGGCTCCGGTGGCTCCCGTTGCTCCAGTGGCTCCGGTGGCTCCGGTGGCTCCCGTTGCTCCTGTAGCTCCGGTGACTCCAGTGGCTCCAGTATCTCCCGTTGCTCCCGTTGCTCCCGTTGCTCCGGTGACTCCAGTGGCTCCCGTTAGACCTGTTGCCCCGGTTGCTCCCGTTACTCCGGTGGCTCCAGTGGCTCCCGTTAGACCTGTTGCCCCGGTTGCTCCCGTTACTCCGGTGGCTCCCGTTGCTCCGGTGGCTCCGGTGACTCCAGTGGCTCCAGTATCTCCCGTTGCTCCTGTAGCCCCGGTGGCTCCCGTTACTCCGGTGACTCCTGTGGCTCCGGTAGCTCCCGTTGCTCCCGTTGCTCCCGTTGCTCCTGTAGCTCCGGTGACTCCAGTGGCTCCAGTTAGACCTGTAGCCCCGGTTGCTCCCGTTACTCCCGTGGCTCCCGTTGCCCCGGTGGCTCCCGTTGCACCTGTTGCTCCCGTTGCTCCTCTAGGTAACAAGGGAAAAATGATTCGACAGCTCTTCGGGGGCATTAAAGAAAAAGGGAGTGAGTTTAGAGGAAAAAATTTGACGTTCATAAACAAACTCCTTTTTAAGAGGAGATTACATCAAGAAAAAATATCATAATCTTTTCATCGTTTCCAATATCTTATTCAGGTAAGTAGTTCATGAAACATGTACATTTTTTACTTGTTGAGAATCCACCTTTTCGTAGTTACTGGTTAGCCGAATGTCTTTTGGCCAAGTTCTCCACTCGACACATGTTTGCGAGTCGGAACTTGTATGAGGAGATAAGTTGATATTTTTTTCGGTCCACCACGTCAGCGGCAGTCCTCTTACTTTTCTCAACCTACCCTGACATAACAAGTGTTCCCACCCAAGCATCGAGAATACAGGAAAGGCAGTAACGTGGCCATAACCTCACCGACTAATCAAAATGCTTCAAATCGACTAGTCGATCGGTGTCCTAAGAAAGCGTCGAGATTGATTTTGGTTCGGGTTTTCACCCAACAATGGACGTATTGAATCGGCTACACTTAGTTGGACAGAAAAACCAGCTAATACTTGTCAATGATTTTGTCTTGGTGATTTTTGTTCTTATTGGTATACTGTTTTTTAGCCTGACAAATAACCTTCATTGGTGTGAAGGATATGGATAATTTTGGTCTTAGGTTTGGAAGGGCTGCTGCTTACTGAGGATGGCGTATACGTGATGGAGGAGCTTGTTGGCGCAAGCAATCACGACCACCTTGTAGGGCTTGCCCTCTTTTCTTTTTTTATCGTAGTACGTTCGGAGTCTGAGATTTGTCTTTCCTCGAATCCCACACTGTACGGCTAAATATAACGCTCGTCGAAGTCTTTTGGAGCCTCGTTTTGTAATTCGGGTACTCGTCGCCGTGAATTTACCCGAACTGAATATTCCAGGATCTAATCCTGCAAAAGCCACAAGTTGTTTGGCTTCTTTAAATTGCCGGACATCTCCGATTTCTGCGACGATTACGGCTGCAAGCTTTTCTCCGATTCCTGGTATACTCTTCACGAGTTCAACCTCCGGAAGTCCCGTTGACAGCTGAGCCATCTGCTTCTCCAGTTCGTTCAATTGTTTGGTAAACGCTAGAACCAAGTCCACCATACTGCGTAGAACCGAAGTTTGAGCACGGCTTCTTGGCTGTTCTCTCCAACGAGACATAACTCCGTTAAGATACTCCACTTTACCTACTGCCCACTTCTGAGAATGGGACTTTCCTGCGTTTTTCTGGATGATCTCTTGAAGATCTTCAACTTGATCCTCCAGACAACGGGCTAGCACATGTAGCGACGTCTCCGAGAATAGGTCGCCAAAAACCTTCTCGTATTCAGGAAACACTTGATCCAGCAGGGCTCTCATGTTTAATTTCGCTTGCACAAACATCCCGGTTACAAACTCATGCTGCCTCGTCATATGCTGAAGCTCCTTATATCCTTCATTCCAAATCCGGTGTGCGGTAACATCTCCTCGGTAATACATCTCGGCTAAATGCCAGGCATCTGCGGCATCTGTCTTTACCTTTCGCAATTGAGCATTCTTCGCTCGCTTCGACTGTAACGGATTAACGATAAAATATGTCCATCCGTTACGTTCCAGATAGGCGATAAGTCCAAGATGATAGTAACCAGTTGCTTCCAGAACGACAACTGGAGAAATGGAAGTCTCTGTATACAGGTTCATTAGAATTTTTCCTGGTTGCTCAAACCCGTCCTTTTCATGGGAGATACCTAGCGCTTTCCCGTAAGGTTCATTCCGTTTGAAAAAAGCTTGTACGACGCTGAATCTCTTTGCAACATCGATTCCCACTACGGGTTCCATAACAACCTCCTGAGTTTAGATTTGCCGGCACTCCTACGATGGTTCCAAACCCATAGCTTCGCTTGTGATACGGGGTCGATTGCCCCTACCAGCTCAAACATGGTCATTGGGGGCAGTAGGAGAACCGTTTTTCTGACGGGGTATGTTTCCCCAAATAAGGGCACGTTCTCCCGGCTACCGCCATCTTAAAGCACCTACAGTAATAGGCCAACCAGAAGTTTCTGGCTGACCTAATAATACGAAATAAGGGCTAGTAGAATGAACACATCAGAACAAGGAGCTACTATGCCAAAAAAAGACGTATATTTACAGAGGATTTCAAGAGACAAATGGTTCAGTTATACGAGAATGGAAAATCAAGAGCAGATATCATAAACGAATATGAACTGACTGTGTCTGCACTGGATCGTTGGATCAAGCAAGCAGAACAGTCAGGCTCCTTCTCAGAGAGGAACAATCGCTCTCCTGAAGAGAATGAACTTATTGCTTTACGAAAAGAAAATCAGCGACTCAAAATGGAGGTCGACATTTTAAAGCAAGCTGCGCTGATCATGGGACGAAAGTAAGTGTCATCAAGCGAAATTGCGACAAATACTCGGTATCAGCAATGTGCGACGTCCTACAAATCTCTAGAAGTACGTACTATTTATGAAGCGAAAGAACGCCGAAATGAAGACGATATTACGAAACCTATCGTGAAATCTTCGAGAAATACCGGAAAGCATATGGCACAAGAAAGAATAAAAAGTCAAGCTTCATGAACGTGGACTCATCGTATCTAGACGTCGAATTGACCGTATCATGAAGGAACAGGGCCTTGTTTCTACGTACACAGTAGCTCAATACAAACCTCACAAGGCTGCATGAAACGAATCACAGCAGCCAAAGTCAGTTCCGCAATCTGAAGCTAAGCGCGTCGTTGTAAGCGACCTCACGTATGTCAAAGTGCACTACATCTGTGTATTTGTTGATCTCTTTAATCGAGAGATCATTGGCTCTAGCGCTGGCCCGAAAAAGGACGTGGCTCTGATCGCGCGTGCCTTTGCCTCTCTACAAGGAGATCTGCGTCAAATTCAGTTCTTCCATACGGATCGTGGTAGTGAATTCAAGAACAAGTTGGTTGATGAGACGCTTAATACAATCCAGATTGCTCGTTCTTTAAGCATGAAGGGTTGTCCGTATGATAACGCCGTTGCTGAAGCTACATTTAAGACCGAATTTATTAATCAGATAAACTTCCAAAGTCTTCAACATCTTGAGTTGGAGCTATACGACTGCGTAAATTGGTACAACAGACATCGTATACATGGAACTTTAGGCTATATGAGTCCTGTTGACTACAGCAGATTAGTCCTTAAAAAAGCTGTCTGATTTACTGTTGCCAATCCACCCATAGAAAAACGAAATCGATATACCTCAGAATTCAAGACAAAGGTTGTGCTGGAGGTCCTCCGGGAGGAGCAGACCGTCAACGAAATCGCAGCGAAATACGAGTTAAGTCCGGTTATGATTAGCCGGTGGAAAGCAGAGTTTCTAGAGCGTGCCTCCATGGTATTCGAGAAGAAGACCCATGAATAAACTGAGAAAAGAGTATGAGGGCAAGCAAGAGCATTTAGAGAAGCTGGTAGGCCAACTCACGGTAGAGGTCGACTGGCTCAAAAAAAAATCTGGCCTCAAATGAACCCCTGGAAGCGCGCAAAGCCATGGTTGAGCGTGAGCATCCTGAAATCACAGTAAAGCGCCAAGCAGATCTGCTGAGTGTGAATAGAACAAGCGTTTACCGCTCTGTAAAGGAACATTATGAAAGCGAAGAGAAAGTGCAGATCATGCATCAAATCGATGAGATCTACATGAAGCATCCCTATTTCGGCTACCGGCGTATGACCAGATTCCTTCCGGATCAGGACTTCATGGTCAATCGAAAACGTGTGCGCCGTCTGATTCAAGTTATGGGTCTTGAAGCGATTTATCCGTAGCCAAACTTGAGCAAACGTCTACATGCCAAGTACACTCGTCCCTACCTGCTGAGAGGATTAACCATTGATCGGCCTAATCAGGTCTGGGGGATCGATATCACCTATCTACGGATGGGCAAGGGATTCATGTACCTGTTCAATATTATCGATTGATACAGCCGCAAAGGTGATCGATTATGAATTATCCAGTACCCTTGAGAAGGTTTTTGTTCTAAAGTGCCTCAAGCGCCCCTTCAGCCGCTGCAAGCCAGAGATTATGAACAGCGATCAAGGCTCTCATTTCACCAATGCGGATTACCTTGAATTGTTTGAGAAGGAAGGCATCAGGGTGTCGATGGACGGCAAAGGCCAAGCAAGGGACAACAGTCGAACAGAGCGTTATTTTCGTTCACTTAAATACGAATGCATCTACCTGAATGAATTTGAAGACCCTCGCGCGTTGCTTAAAGGGATAGTTCGTTTTACAATCACGAACTCCCCCATCAATCCCTGAATGGAGCCAAGCCCGATCAATTCTATGCTCATTCTATTAAACAGATTGCATCCTAAAATTGTAGTTCACACGAGAAGGAGGACATAACTTATTCCTCAAAAAATCGTGTCTTGACAATGGGGAGCATTACACAAAATCAGGGCTTAGCGTATATTTTCGTTAAAGTGTTGGCGGACCCCCTGCTTGTAATAGCATCGTAAAAACATGGGTATAAACCGGAACTAATCGATAGTAATGCGATAATCTCCCGAGTCCCAAGATTGTAAAATCACTTATTGTTCTCTATAAAATATACAAATTGTGGGGGATTATTTTTTTCTCATGCTATGGGCGAATCTCAAAGTATTGAGGTGCTTTTTTGTCATATTGTTTGTTATATCGTGGATGGTATCATCACCACCTGCAAAGTAAACTTTACAAAATGAAATATTCTCTACTCTTTAATTACATGGACCTGAAAATATACTTGTAATTTTGGATAAAACACTTCTCTCCATTTTTTCAATTCATGATAAGGAATATGCGAACGGAAATATTGTCCAAATCCGAATATATCTGTATTGTATCTTTGTGCTTTTTCAAATGTATTGTAAAAACGTCTTTCGATGAGCCTTTCTAGTTCTTTATTAATCTGGATATTCGTCATTCCTTCTTTTCTTTCTAAAATGTCAATTTTAATATATAAATCGCGTAACACCAGTGGTTTATTATTCCTCATAGACGTTTTGGTTTGGATTGAACTGTCTGTTATCACGATACTTGCAGATCCAACATTCTCTACTTTTCCTTTCGATGTTTGTTTTTGAAACAAATTGATCAATAGACTTTCATTAGGGGTGATTCTTTCAACAAATTCTCCATTATTTAAAATAGCTGAGCCTTCATAGTTCAATACTGTATCCTTTCCGGAACGAATAATCGGAATAGCAATATCTTTAGTATACGAAAATAAACTTTGATAAGCTTCCCAAATTCGGGCTCTTGAGATTTCTGGTGCCCAGTCAACCCCTTTATTAAAATAGTCAGATATAGAGGAAGCTCTAGCACCTAATTTATCGTTAATACTTGTTAATACTTTCTCAATATTATCATCTGTAATGGCTAACAATGCTCTTGACGAAATCACTTTAGAATTCATTAAAAACGTAATAAGTCTCCGCAATTCCTGTTTGTTTTTTGCCAAATTGTTATGAATGACAATTAATTGTATTTGAGAGTAGTTTACAGCTTTTTCAGAGTTTGTCTGTATTTGTCCAAGAACACTTGAAACGGAATTGCCTTCTTCCGTTACAATTCTTGATAGGTTACTTTCGTTATTCGTTATGGGGATTTGTACTGTTAGTTTATATTCTTCATCATTCTCCATAGAAATAGCTATGACCAAAGGAAGTGTCTGATGATTTATTTCTTTAATATCCCAACACCCGCAGAGTAAAGTGAAAAATGAAAATACAATAAAAATTTTATATCTATAACTTTTTTTCATTTTTCGTCACTCTCCTCCCCAGCAGGACACCATAAATAAATATAGAAAATGGAATGATAATCATAGAAAAAACATGTGCACCTGTACTCCATAGCAGGTACTTCCCATTCATGGACTGGTTTGGAACAGATAACGAGAATATGATTGCGATAAGAGAGAACGCAATTATCCAATATTTTGATTCATGCCATTTAAAAAGTTTCTTCATGATACTTCCGATCATCCAAAGCATCACGGCATTATATATAATCGTGAATCCAACTAATGATATACCAAAGAACATAGTTTGCCGGTTGAAAATAAACCAATTAGTGTCAATTGTATCTATGGCCACTATTACTGGCTGGGGAAACGTAATGACTGTTTCTTGTCCAAATATAAATAGTGGTATATACACAAAAATTAGAAAGAAGAGCATCACACAAGCCCATGTTACAAAAATAAAGCGGAACGTATTATTTGATCTTGAGGGTACGAATCCCAAAAATAGAAATGACGAAAAACCCATAAAATAAAAAAAATTAATGTCTAAAAAGAAATTGGTAGATACATGTGAAACAGGAGAAGCATTTCGAAAATCAATATTTACAATAGATGTAATAATTATAAATAAGCCCAAAAGGATAACCAGAGAGAAAATAATAACAGAAGAACGTAAAATTGTGCTTATTCCTTTTATAGCTGTATAAACTGAAAGGACAAAGAGCAACACCAATACTGACCAAGAAGGCGTCCGAGGTAAAAAAATCGTATTGATGGCCTCAGTATGGGATCGCATATTTAACGAAATGAGCGCAGTCATATTGAAAACAAAAGGAATAAGAACAATGATAGCAACCCATCTTCCTATTTTTAAAAAAATATCAGTAACATCATTATTAGGAAAGTATTTCAATCCATTAAAATAGATACAAATTAAAATCAGATGAAGCAAACCTTGAGAAAGAACCACTTCCCAATGACCTGTATTCGTTAGTAAATATACAAGAAAAGGATACTGCAAAAAGCCAAGGCTTAAATGAGTGATTATAAAAACACATCCAATCTGTAACCTTTGATTCATTTTATGTCTCCTTTCTCTTCAATGTAAAACGCAACATATGGTATACCATTTGTTGTTAAACTTGATAAATATACGATTATAAAAGTTAAACCAATAAACAAACCTAAGATTCCAAAAATAGAAGATAAAACTAAAATCGGATAACTTAGCATTCGCATGTAAATTGAATTCTCCACTCCAACTAGCACTGAACTCGAAATCACAATAGTGGTAACTACAATAACTAATAAACTACTGATCAATCCAGCTTCAATCATACCCTGACCTAATATGATTCCTCCAACCATTGTAATTGTAGGGCCTACACTTTTAGGAAGTCTCACAACCGCTTCTATTATAAAATCAATTAATACAACCATTAAAATGGTTTCTAAAATTGGTGATAATGGAATACCTTCTCTATTTGCTGTGATATACAAGGCAAGATCTAGTTTTAATATTTCAGGGTTAACTGATATTAGTGAAACATACAATGCGGGAAGTATAAGCGTGGATAAAGCTCCAATTATCCTTAGGAATTGACGCACAAATGCCAATATATTAGTATAGTTTTGATCGCTAATAACATTAAACATATCAAAAAACAGACTAGGATAAACAATCGCAAAAGGATAATTATCCAGTATGAACACAATTCTATTCTTTTTTAAAAAATGGATGGCATTACTCGGAATTTCAGTAGAGAAAAGATGACTTACAATATTCAACTTTCTTTGACTAAAATACTTATTCAAGTCATCAACCGTTTCAATGTCTGATTTAATATTTTCTAACTGCTGGGAAACATTTTTGATGAGGGCTTTTGGAGCTTTCCCATTAATATAAAGCAATGATAGTCTTCGCTTATCCAATTCTCCAATTTTATAAGAATAATGGCATAGCTGTTTATTACTTAACTTTTTTCGGATAAGTCCAATATTAATATTAATATCTTCTACAAAGGCGTCTGATGAAGAATGAATTGGATTTTCACTTCTAGGTTCATCAACGTTACGAGTTAGGTTATGGGAGAAAGGATCCACTATAGCATTACGTTTTCCATTCCCTAATAAGATCACTAATTTACCTTCTAAAACAGCATTTAAAATTTGTTCTAAATCAACGTCCAGCTGATTACTAATGTTTATTAATAGTTCATCTACTGAGGTTGACGATTCCGTCATTTGTCGAACATATAAATTTGATTTAGTGAAATCAACAAGAGTATTAAATCCAAGAAGATTAATTTTCATGTTATCAAAAATTAATTCTTTGATAATAAAATCATCATGATCTACAAAAATGGTTTTTAATTTCTCTAAATTAATCATTTATTTACTCCTTAAGATAGTTTATTATTTATTATAAGCAACAAGTGATTTTTTATACTTCTGTGGCGGCGCAAAATTTTTGCCAAATATCATGATAATTTATGACAAAAATTTTGCGCCGCCACACCTAGGGTGAAAGAAAGATAATTCCCTACAAAGTTTTGAACGTTAGGACGGGTATAATCTCCCGGCAAATTCAATACCCGTAGGTCACCCTCGAATTGAGAAAGCCAATATTTCTCCTTTTCCAGAGGAGCCTCCGATACATATACGTCTGCTGCCATTCAGCATAGTCTGAATACTGAAGTCTCATCGCTGGTAGCTCGGCTCCCATGTAGGTATCTAGAAGTTCTTGGAGAAATACTACGCTCGACACGCCGTCCCAAATGATATGATGTACATCCATGAACAGAACGTGTATTTCCGCTTCCAGCTTGAACAAGGAAAACCTCAGGAGCGGGCCCCGGCTCAAGTCGAACGGCCGAATCCGTTCTTGGATCAATTTCTTGATTCCCTTACTTTCCCGTTTATGCTCCAAATCAACGTATTCCAAATCGCGTGAACCCGCTGCACAATCTTCCCTTCCTCCATATCAAAGGAGGTTCGCAGAACGCCGTGTCTGGCAACCAACATATGAAGAGATTGATGAAGCCTCTCCGCATCCATGGCTCCCTCCACTGACCAGGCTGAAGGCCGATTATAATGGAAGCTATCGGGATCGTAGCCGCTTAACGCATAGATCCTTTTCTGTGCCGAAGGGACGGCGTAGCATTCCTTCTTCTCTGCCGGTTGGATGGAAAGCATAGTCGAAACGCAGGAGCGATCGATGGCCGACGCTAACTCCCGGAGCGTTGGACAATGGAACACCGTACGAAGCGGAAGCTCTACACCGTACTCCTTGCATATTGCGGAAATCAGCATCACAGCCTTCAACGAATGACCGCCGATATGAAAGAAATTATCCTCCGCGCTTACCTGCGCTACGCCGAGCACCTCGGTCCAAAGACAGGACAATCTCCGCTCCACATTGTTTCGTGGAGCGACGTATGCCGTACCCTCCCCCATGTCCTTCCCAGGCAGCGGCAAACTCCGCCGGTCCGTCTTGCCGTTTGGCGTCAGCGGAATCCGCTCCAGCCGGATGAAGTGCGAAGGAATCATGTACTCCGGCAATTCCTCTGATAAGCATTCCCTGAGCTCGTAAGGAGACAATGGCGAGGAGGCGACGTAATAGGCACATAGAGCTTTGCCGTACGGTTCGGTGTCTATATCCAACACCACAGCGTCTATGACCGATACATGCTTCAGCAAACGCTGCTTAACCTCCCCCAGTTCGATCCGATAGCCACGGATCTTTACCTGCTGGTCGATACGTCCAAGAAATTGGAGGGTCCCGTCCGGCAGCCAGCGTGCCAAGTCGCCGGTTTTGTACATGAGTCCGCAGGGATCGTATAAATCGTTTTGAAGTGAGCGCCGGGTCGCCAATATATCCCTGCGCCACGCCCGCTCCCGCAATATAAAGCTCACCAGCGACTCCAATCGGTGCTAGCTTCATGTATCGGTCATAGATATACACCTTGGCATTGCCGATTGGCTTCCCGATAGCCGGCCGGTGCTTGAATGTCTCCAGCCTCTCCGGTTCGATCATCATCGCTACCGAACCGATCGTACATTCCGTAGGCCCGTAATGGTTCATGATCCTTGCCATGGGATAAGATCGGTAGAAGTTCTCCACATCCGCCGTGTTAATCTCTTCACCGCCCAACACCATCACTCGGAGTGTATAGCACATTCCCGGAGGAGCGAAAGAACTGGCATTTATCAGCATATTGAACAAAGACGGGGTTCCTTTGAGAAAGGTGATGCCATGCTGCCGGATGTACGTAAGCAGCTGATTGGGATCGGCGTACATTTCCTTGGTTAGCAGATGAATGGGACAGCCTGACAGGAGAGCGGAATAAAAGCTGGTATAGCTCAGATCAAACGCCAAGGAAGAAAGCACAACCGTGCTATCCTCCGGGCACAACTGAGCCTGTTGTGCAAACCAGGATACATAGTTCACGATATTCCTGTGGCTGACAGCCACCCCTTTCGGCTGCCCGGTCGTCCCCGAGGTGTAGACAATATAAGCTAAATCTGCAGCATCGCCTGTCAGTCCAAATCTAACCGTTTCTCTCTCGCCGAGCTCATTGCTGCACAAATGGACGACGGGCAGCCCGTATATTAGTTCCTTCGGCGCCTCCTGACCATGTACCAGCAGAACGGCAGCCCCGCTGTCCTGCAGCATGTAGGCGACTCGTTCTGCGGGATAGGCGGGTTCAATCGGTAAATAGGCACCGCCGGCTTTTAAAATACCCAGAATTCCCACTACCGTCTCCAACGCCGCCTTCAAGGCTACTACCTTCTGCGGTCCGGAACCGCTCCAATACCCAGTTTCCGAAGCTTGGCTGCGATCCCGCCGGCCTTGGCGTTCAGTTCACCGTAAGTCCATCGCTGCTCCCCGCACACCAACGCCCATTTATCCGAATTTTTCTGCACTTGCCTCTCGAACCAGGCATGTACGGTGAACTCCCCGTTGACGGGAAATTGCGTACGGTTCCACTCGGTAAGCAGCCGGTGTTTCTCTTGCGAAGTCAGCACTTCTAGGTCCTTGATTTTCAGATGAAGGTTTTTTACGAGAATCCAAGCCAAAGACTTAAACCTTTGCAGCACCTCCCGAACTTCATCCCGATCATATACCGCCTCGTTGTAAGAGACCTTGATTGACAGGCTCTCCGGTCCCGGAGATAGAACAATATTGAAGTCATAGTTGGGATGACCGTATACCTGAATATCGGTAATCCGGAATCCCAAGGATCTTGTTCGATATAAATTGTTCAGAGGATAGTTTTCAAAAACGAATACATGGTTTATGAGATCCTTGTTCAGCAGGGAACGGGCTTGAATCTCAAAGAGCGGAAAATAATCGTATTTGTCGCTTTCATTTGAAGCGGTATGGACTTGCTGCAGCAGCTCGGCAAACGTCGTTTCCCCACTGCACCTCACCCTTACGGGTACCGCATTGATACCCATGCCAACCATTTTTTCAATGCCAGGCAGATGCGGGGGCCTTCCTGAAACGACAGAAGCAAAGACCGCATCCTCCACTCCGTTGTACAGATGTAGCAGCAGCCCCCAAATCGCATGCATGACTGTGCTTAAAGTGACACCGTTCTGCTGTGCAGCCGTCTCCAACGCACGGGTCACCTCAGGGCTGAAGTCGTAGAACAGTTGATCCGCCCGATACGGTCTATTCATTGTCTCGTCCGGCTACAAGGAATACCCGTAGCCTCTTCATAGCCTTCGAGATGAGTGTCCCAATATTGCAAGGCTGATTGTTTATCCTGTTTCTCCAACCATTGGATGTACATGCTGAAAGGCACCGCTGTCTGTTGAATCGGTCGCCTGGTTCTCCTACAGCGCGCATAGGTTCTCCATAGCTCAGTCAGCACATTCGCCGTACTCCAGCCGTCGAGAATCAAGTGGTGATAGCTCCAGATACATTCATACCGATCACTGCCGGTCTGCAGAAGCGCGACACGCATGAGCGGTCCGCGCGTCAAATCAAACCCCTGCGCAATCTCCCCGCGTTTGAATTCCTCAAGAAACGCCGAACGCTCCTCGAGTGAAAGCCCCTGCAGGTCCTGGAAGTTCACCGGAATCTCCATTCGCTTCAGCACAACCTGAACCGGACGCTTTAGATTCTTGTAGACAAATACCGTGCGGAACATCGCGTTAGCCGTAACTATGGCATCCACCGACCGGCGGAACGCTGCCAAGTCCACCCTGCCGGATAAAGAAAAGTGCAACTGCTGGAAATAGGCATCGTTGTTCTCGTTCAGGAGCTCATGAATCAACATGCCTTCCTGCATCGGTGTAAGAAAATACATATCCAATACATCACTTTTGGCGAACAAAAGGGTCACTCCTTCCGAGCGGACGCTACAAATTTTCCAGAGCACTAAATACATCCCGAAGCGTATCGAAATCTAAATCCTTGGAGCTAAAATCGCTCGGCGTATGCTCTGTTTCCTGCCGACTGGAGCAGTGCTCGATAACGGCATTCAATTTATCATTGAACAGCTTTCCCAGAGTCAGGATACTCTGTTCCAGATACTGCCGGGTGCTGAAGCTGATGGTAAAGCTCAACTGACCATTTATGAGTATCCCATTAATATCCAAAGAACAGCGGTTGCCATAATCAGGGCTGACCTCCCTGCCAGTGGAATAAGGAGAGAAGTCCATCCTTCCGCTTCCCATCTCTCCTCCAAACTGGCCTAAATAATTGAAGCTGATATCGGATTGCAGGCCGAATTCTAGGCTTTCCTCTTCTTCCGTATCACTCAAATATTTCAGGATGCCATACCCCATCCCTTTGTTGGGGATACTTCGCAACGACTCCTTCACTAGCTTGACGGCATCCCCAATCAAATCGTTGTCCGGCAGGGTGAGCCCGACCGGAAAAATAGAGGTAAACCAACCGACTGTCCTTCCGATGTCAAGACCCTCAATCACCGTCTCCCGGCCGTGGCTCTCCAGTTGAATCAAGAAGCGGCTTTCTCCTGTCCAGGAGCGGAGCGCCAGCGCCAGCGAGGCGAGTAGCAAGTCGTTCATTTCCGTGTTGTATGCTGCATGGCATTCCGTTATTAATCGGGTCGTATTAGATTCACTCAAGGAGATTACAACATCCCGACTGTCTCTTGTCCTATGTTCGGGATAGTCGAAATCCTTATCCAACGGACTGAACGCCTCGTCGGAAAACCGGCTCCAGTAGGCTCTCTCATTCTTCAACTCTTCGGTTTGGGCATATTCCTTCAGTGCCCGAGACCACTCTGCATACGAGTGAGTTTTCGCTTGAAGCGTGATGGGCTCTCCGTTCGCGCATTGACTGAAGGCCTCGCCGAGATCTTCCAGCAAAATTCTCCATGAAACCCCGTCAACCGCGAGATGATGGATAATAATGAGCAGATGCGTGCCTTGCTCTACCTGAAAGAGCCCTATCTTTACAAGTGGCCCTTCGCTGAGGTTGACCCTGCTCTGCAGCTCGTCCGCTTGAGATTCGATACTCGCCTTAACGTTGTATTCGTCTCGGATATCGAAGACAAACAAGTCGTAAAGCTTCCCATCGCCCTCGACTCCCCGATACGTAAGGATAGGGTCTCCGTATCGATCCCGGCACACGAGGCGAAGTGCATCATGATGCTTTACCAAGGCGTCAAAGATCCTGGATACCGTCCCTTCATCCAACCGTTCGCGGCTATATAGCATCATGGATTGGTTGAAATGATGCCTTCCCTTCGACTGGTTCGTAAAGAACCACCGCTGTACCGGTGTCGGCTCAAGCTCACCTGATACCTCACCCTGATCGATGCAGCGGGTAAGCGGCATGACATGCCTGCTCAATTGACATATCCTCGTATACTTGAGCAGATCGCGAGCTTCCAGCTTCAACTGGTAACGGTGCATACGGGAAGAGACTTGAATGGCCTTGATGGAATCCCCGCCCAGTTCGAAGAAAGAATTATGGATTCCGATCCTGTTCACACCAAGAACTTCCTTCCAGACGTTAGCTAGGATTTCCTCAGTCAGATCTCGGTGCCTCATAACCGTCATCCACAGGAATGAATGCCTCAAGCTCCAACAGAATCCGTTTATCCACCTTTCCGTTCGGCGTCAGCGGAATGTGGCTCACTTGGACAAAATAAGAAGGCAACATGTAATCTGGCATTCTTATGGATAAATGCTCTCTGAGCTCGGCTTTCTTGATGCTCCGCTTGCTGACAAAATAAGCATAGAGGCAGCTGCCGCTCTCGGTTTCCCTGGCCACGATAGCCGTTTCCTGAACGTCCTCGTATAGCAGCAATTGCTGTTCAATTTCACCAACCTCAATCCGGAACCCCCGAATTTTGACTTGACCGTCACTCCGGCCTATGAACTCAAGCACTCCGTCCGGGAGCCATCGAACAAGGTCCCCTGTTTTGTAGAGTCGCTCTTCCGGAATCCACGGGTGGCTTATGAATCTCTCTGCGGTCAACTCCGGCCGGTTCATATATCCGCGGGCAACCCCTTCCCCGCCCACACATAATTCTCCGACGACCCCGATCGGCTGCAAGCCGCCGAATCGGTTCAGCACGTAAGCCGTCGAATTGCTGATCGGCTGGCCAATAGGAATACTTTTCTCGTATTCTTTCTCAATGATCAGGCAGGCAGAGAACGTCGTATTTTCGGTTGGTCCATATCCGTTAATCACTCGAAGCCCCGGGCAACATCTGCGAACAGCCTCGATATGTTTCTTGGAAAGCGCTTCCCCTCCCACCAGCAGGCAGTTAAGCGGCTTAAACATTTCCGGCTGATGCTCCGAGAGATGATTAAATAGAGGAGAGGTGAGCCACATGGTGTTTATCCCTTCACGTACGATCAGCTCCGACATCTTCTCTGGATCCAGGACTGTTTCTTTTCGGGTCAAGTGCAAACTCATGCCGTTTAAAAGCGCTCCCCAGATCTCCAACGTCGATACGTCGAACATGTACGAACAAGTCTGCAAAATCCGGCCTTTCTCCGGAAATTCCATAAATGTTGTATTCTTCACCAGCCGGACAACACTCCGGTGCTCGAACATAACACCTTTAGGCAATCCTGTAGAACCCGACGTGTAAATAATGTAGATCAGATCCTCCGGCCCGTGGGTCTTTACCAAATTGCCTGTTCCCATGTCCGAGATACGCGGGTCGTCCATACAAATCCACTCGATAAAAGCGCTCAACCCTTCGTGTCTATGAGCCAGCCCGACATTTGTAAGCACAATCCGGGCCCCACTGTCCAACAGCATATGCCTGAGCCGCTCCTCCGGATACTCGGCATCCATCGAAAGATAGGCGCCGCCCGCCTTCAGAATACCGAGGATTCCGACAATACATTCCGGGCCGCTGCCCATCATTAGACCTACCGGTGTGTCTTGTCCGATATCATACTCCTTAAGCAGCCGTGCCAACTGATTAGCTCTTTCATTCAGCCTGCCGTACGTCCATTGCTGCCCTTCGAAGACAAGAGCCACGCGTTCCGGCGTCTGAGCGGATTGCTTCTCAAACAAGTCACATACCGTCTGATTCCTCGGGTAATCGGTACGTATGTTGTTGAACGTATAAAGAATTTGGGTCTTCTCTTCCTCCGGCATCATGCTGATCCGGTGGATTATCTGCTCGGGATCCTCCGTAATCGCCTTCAGCAAACAGACGAAGTGCCGTTGTAGCCTCACCGCAGTATCCCGGGTAAATAGCTTGGTAGCATACTCGATGCGAAACTCGTTCGTAGTGCGGCATGCCGCTCGATCAGGCGAAGCAAGGCCGATTCCAAGTGATATCGGTCCAAAGCGCCTTCCATCCGATACGCAGACGGCATATTGTAGCTCGTATCATGCCGCTCCCGCAGCACAAGTAGCCTCCGCTGCACCGATTTCACCGGATACTCAGGTTGCTCAGGCGCCGGTTCGATAGACTCGAAGGCGAGGGAACGAGCACTGTCAAGGTAATTTGCAAGTTCCCGTACCGTTGGCCGTTCGAATATTTCCTTAATCGATATGTCAACCCTAAACGTCTGGTACAGCTGGGAAGCTAACAGCATCAACTTCAGGGAATGACCTCCCCGCTCCAGGACATTATCATTGACGCCAATCCGATGAACACCCAGCACATCGGCCGTTATAGCCGAAATAATCCTTTCCGCCTCGTTTAGGGTCTCCGTACACGCCAACTGCTCTTCTGCATGCTCGGTCAATCGAACCGGCAAAGCCGAACGGTCCAACTTTCCGTTAGGGGTCAATGGCATCCGATCGAGCTTCACGAAATAGAGAGGAATCATATACTGAGGAATCTTCTGCGATAAAAAATGAGTCCACTCGCCATATGATATCGGATGGCTCGCTACATAATAGGCATACATGTCATTTTGTCCGTCTTTCCCCTGCCTTGCCAGAACCGTCGCCTCCAACACGCCCGGCACTTCCAGTAGATGAGTTTCCACTTCGCCCAGTTCGATCCGATGCCCACGAATCTTCACTTGATAGTCGGCCCGGCCAAGGAAATGGATTCTCCCATCGATATGCCACTTCGCTAGATCGCCTGCCATACCTTTATCCGACAACAGAATTCGCGCCCCGCAGTCCTCCAACAGGTAGCGGATTCGCTTCTCTGGATAAGCTGGATCTAAGGGAACATAAGCACCGCCCGCTTTCCATATCGCTAGGATGCCAATTAGCATATCCGGCGATCGCTCAGTCATTAGACCTACGGGTTCATCTGGACGTACTCCTTTCGTACGCAACGTCAATCGGCAATTTCATCTCGTTTTTCAGTAAGTTAAATAAAGACGGTTCAAGCAAGCTTATATAATTATCAATGTGATTCTCTTTACAATAATCGAGGATCAGCCCGAGGAGCCTAGCAAAATGTTCGGGTCCCCGGTGTTCTTTCATGATTGCGATTTTATCGACTTCCACCGTATGATCCACATTAAAGGGGGGATAGTATTTCAATACTTCGGACTCCGGCGTCACGGCTCGGAATTCGGCTGTTCCCACCGGTACCTCATGCTGATTATAGAGGATATAACAATTCGATTCTAATGTGGCGTGTTCCACGGTATATCCTTTCTCCAACCACACCTTCTCAACAATTTGATTAAATACGTCTAATTCCATCTTCGTGGTTACTTTTCTGATCAACTGAATCACCTCGAATTAGTTTACAGGAACTGATACGATTTTTGAATTATATGGAAGTATTGGTCGCGGACACAAACAGGATACATCATCCAAATAATCAATAAAATGGGAATTATTCAATCCATAATACACAAAAAGAGAGGTTATGACAAGTTGTATTTGTACTTTATTCATTTTCTCAATTAAAGCATCTAATCTAGAGTGCTGTGCTGAGTAAACTAAATAAGTGTTGAGGGAAAATAAAATTTTAGACTGATGATGTTGATATGGCTCCATTTGTTAGTTAGAAAATTGAAGCTAACTTGGAGCTGCAGTTGGTTACCCGGCTGGTGCCACCGCCGACACGCGCCCAACCTGGTAAGACAGTTGAGTGACAAGAAGTTGGTCGTACACCGATGCTGAACCGCAGGCACCGCAGCAGGACGATTGAGCGACAGGAGCTGGGTTGCAACGGATTTTCCCCGTGCGAGCCGTGCATCTGAACGGAGAAAATAAAGCTTTAGACTGTAGATGTTGATTCAGCGCGATATTTAAGAAACCACAACGAGCCACGTCCAGGAGCAGAGCAACAAACCGTCACCTGCACCGAATGGCGCTGATGTTTGCGAGTGCGGCGATCCGAGCCTGGCTCGGACAGCTAACCGTGCAAGCCGTTATGCGCGCCTGGTCACCGTACTCCTGGTGCCGGATTGAACTGGAATCGGTATCTGAATGCCTGCTACTGTCCACCTGCCTGCAGCAGGTACAGGCATGCAATATTTTCTCCCCACCTCAGCTCATGGAGAGCCAGTCTGCTTGCCAGTGCCATCGTCTGTCCGTCTCCCCTCGTCATTGGAGGCAAGGCGAATCGAACAAAATCGCGAAAGAAACTGTTATTAATATAGGCTTTTCGGAAAATATGGTTGAATCCAATGCAATGACATATAAAAAGTAAATCGGATTATATGGTTTAACCTTCCCTTTGGTGATGGTAATATTAGGTCATGTAAGACTGGGGCGAATAAATTTGAATGACCCAGATATCGCTAGATTGAAAGAAACAATACATGACCACCATGTACCAATAAAAATAAAGCAACAAGCAATGGATAAATTAGAGACTTACGTTTTAGAAAAACGTGAAGAAAATACAAATAAAGCTATAGAGTCGGGACGCTTGGATATATACAGAAAGCTAAGAGTACCCGAAAGGAAGATAGAAATTGAATTGAGTGAACATGGAATAGGAAACAGCCCACTTTCCCCGTTCCCATTCTTTCTAATGAAACGAAGTGATAAGGGTATTGGTATTGAGACCATTACTTTTCACGAGTATCCAAAAGCTCACAAAGTATTAAGAGAATACATTACATCATGGGTTGAAACAGAAGATTACCTTGTAAACGAATCATTAATTAACAGGTGGCTTGATGACGAGGGTTACAATTGGTTTCATGTAGATGATTTTGATGTTTTACCATCTAAATAATGAACAACGGATGAATACGTTGAACCAGTTCCGGGACGACCACGGTCGAGGCCAGCTCAAGCCCAGGAATGACCGCATGCTCGAAAAGCGAGCCAACCTCCGGCGAGTCGGCAAATACTTTGTGAGATAGCATGAACCTGAAGCATTTGGGCAGCCAGGCCCGACAGCACGGTGCTCCAACTATCGGAAAATGCTTGCAGCAGCTACTTAATAGAACAATGATTGTGTCGTTTAACAGCAACACAGCAGATTTTGATCCTGCTATCGTTGGTTCGTCGATTCCAACATCCTCTGCCAACCTATCTGTGCGAGAGTTAAAAGCGCGAGGTAAGCTGACGGACTCCAAACCCGTTCTCAAGTGGTTCGATTCCACCCACAGGTGCCAATTATCGGGTCTTACAGTGCATGAACTACCCGACCCGCATGTCACATTCCTCCTGTTGACCACCCGAAAGGGTGGTCTTTTTCCGTCCAAAACGCCTCAAAACACCCTTGAAATAGCCTCCAAAATAGCGAAAAATGACCTAAAAAGCAAAAAGACCCTAAAAGCTGCTTTAACATTGAAGCTAAAGAAGTAGAAGAGCCAAAACAAGGAGAATGCTGCAATAAAGAAAATAAAGAAATTTGCTGCCCCACGCAAATAGTCGTATTTAAAAAGAGGATGCTATGCCCACAATGGAGCAACATTAGCATCCTCAATAAATTACTAGCTCACTTTGAATCTTGCTGTTTCTTCGAAGTTCTTTCTGTAGTATTTTGTGTTTTCTATGGTTTCGCCCAATGAATAACCGATACCAAGCAGGGCTTCCACACTAACATTTAAAGATGAATTGTATCCCTTTGTAGTTGCTACAACCGAAGTTCCACTTGCTCTTAAAACCAGATTATGCTCGTCCTCAAGTACAGGATTCACAAAATCCTTTTCGATTGTATAACCCCCTGACGTTGCTGCCTTCAAATACGCAGTGTCTTTGTATACCTCTACAATTCTTCGGCCAGCAGCACCACCAAACATGATTCTTTCTTGTTTGGTGTCTACACCATATTCGGCCTTTACGCCTTTGCCCAAGTCAATTGTTTTAGACATTCTCGAATAATAGAATGTTTGGTCAGCGAATGACTGATTTTTTTGTTCCTCTTCTTTTCGTACTTGTTCAATAGTCCGGTTTGTCGCTTTAGCTAAATCTGCGTAGAACTCTTCCTTCGTCAATGTTTCTATTTTGTATTCTTCTGGGTAGCTTGTTGTGATGATTTTGTCACCGGTATTGGAGATCGAAGAGTCACTTGCGAAAACTGCTGAACTCATAGAAAATAGCATAAGCGAAGACAGTAATAGAAAACCCAATTTCTTCTTCATGGACATCCTCTCTTAAATATTTGTACTGTTGCCGAACTGAGAAACCAGTTACAGGGGCTTTCAAGCCTCTCTTTAGCTATATACAAGCAATTTAACCACCTCCACGCTCAGTATATGCTTTCAATCTCTTTGTGTTATGGCAATCTCCTCCTTCCCTTTTTTTACCATACTAATTTTCGAATGTAAATAATACCCTTTATTTATGGTGTTTTGTTTTCACCTGGTTGGGGCTGGAATCCCTGCAAAAGAGTTTGGATGTAGCACAACAGTGAGTGATCTGGTTAACCCTGTACTTTTGGAGTACCTGGAATACGGCAGCATGCCTGCGCTCGATCCGGCTTCGCCAATCACGGTTTCCGCACCTTCGGGCAGCGCTCGCAGCAGCGATTGCTCATGCCGGAATACCCTTGTCTCATAGCAATAAGTTAGAGGAGCACCTACGTCGGGGGACGCCGCCGTCTGCCAACGCTCCTTCGCCGGGTCGTAGCGCAGCAGCGGCCGCGATCGACTGCACCCACGCCTGCAGACTCGGCACACTTGCAATCCCCTGCCTTGATCCAGCCTCCACAAGCCAAATCCGATTTCCGTAACGGCGGTCTGACGATTCAACATTTTTCGTATCTTCCGTTACGGCAACTTTCACGAATCCGATTGTCCTTTGCTCATTTTCATTTATCGTTCAGGTTATGATTTTACATACAAACACAAGCACGATGACGACCAATCCAAAAGAGATAATACCTGCAACCTTAGCAGGGTGAGTTCGTTTGTAGCTGTTAAACGGAGTTATTCGATTTACAATGAACCCAAACAAAAAGGTACCTAATAATAGGATAAGACCACTTAAAATCATATTATCCATTGAATTAGCAAAACCCCAGACATGATCAATAAACAGAACCCACAGATAACCTAAAAAGGCATGTATAAAGATTGAAAGCGCCCATTCTTTATTTTTCATAAACATCCCGTGCCCCTCGGCCTCCTCATAGTAAGTTCCGTCCTGACATTCCCAATCGCCAGGCGTCACTGTATCTCAAATATAAACAAAACAGGCACACAGAAATGACAATTGGTACCAGCCAATATTTTCTCTCGGAATAAGATTGATATTGCTCGTTGGAGTGGTGACGCGCCCGCTCAATCTTATCAATCTTCCGCAGCAGGAACCAGCAAATATACAGCGCGGGGATGGACGCTGCTCCTAGTAGACCTAGCGAAATATAGTCTGGAGGACCAGACGGCGAAGATACGCTCTTCACCAAGTCCCCTTCTTGCATATACGATCCAATTACATACGTGATGTTCGTAGCCATATGGATGACGATCCCCGGCAAGATCGACCGAGCATAAAGCACGATAAGTGCCGATACCCAGGCAGCGAAGAACAGCTCCACCAGCCGATATGGATTGTTGTGAAAGAGGGCGAACAAGGCGGAGCTCATCGCCGCGGCGAACCATTTCCCCTTTTGTTCGTATCCGGTCAATAGCACCCCTCTGAACAGTTCCTCACATATCGGCGGAATTACGCCAATCGCTACGATGAGCAAAACTAGGGACATGATGTCGGTTGCTATCGGATAAATCGATACCTGATACGTTCTCCCAAGAGCTGCTGATACGATTTCGGTCGCTTGATGAATAAACAACATGAAAATCTGACTGAGCGCATATATCAGTATACTTAGCAGCATCGTTCGCCAAGTCACCTTACGGAACTTGAATACGGACACCCATGAAAGCTCTTCGTTGCTCCTTAATACAACAGAAGGAATCACATTCAATCCGATTTGTGCGAACGCTACATAGAGTAGAAAAAAGCCTAAGTTAGCGTATAGCTGATGTTTATCTGGAAATATAAAGGTAGACAGCACATTTCCCGATATATAGGAAACAAGAAACAGCCAGCCCGCATGTATTGCATTCATTCCTTTAGTCATTCCTCTCTCCCTCAACTCGTCACGAAACCCCAAGTTCTTTGTCTATCCGCTGTATCGCACGCTTGGACTTGAGCAAGGCTGTGGACAGTACAATAGCGATGCCTGATACCACGGGAACCCAAGTCCAACTAACGCCTTCTAAGAGCAAGCCATATATCCACAATCCTAACGGTGCGGAAATATCGGTCAACGTGGTGGCAACCCCCCATACCTTTCCTCGATATTCCTCCGCGATATGGAATTGAAAATACGTATATATCGGAACCTGGACAAACATTTGCAAAATGCCAATCAAAAATACCATGCCACAGTACAGGGCAACAGACAAACCGTTGTCAAACGTTTGAATCCACGGGATACTTGAAATAGACCAACCGATGATGATAACACCCTGGATCATGAGCAAATCAAAAATACGTCGAATGAAAGACTGTGTAGAAGGGACCCGAAGCATCGCTAAGGAACCACCAATCATGCCCAGTGCCCAGAAGGCTTGAATAAGAGCCAGAATACTTGATAAGCGATATAAGGCAATACTAGAATCATCATCGGGTATAGGATGAATTCATAAACGATGAAATCTTTAGAAAGAAAGACAAGAATGAATAATCTCGAATGTAGCCCATCGTCTCCTTCAGTTCGGCAAATACGCCTTTCTGTGAACGATTTCCTTGTACCTTGGGAAAGTTCAACCAAGCTAGCAACATTCCTGAAACTGCATAAGAAAACCGCACTCCACAATAGGACGATAGCCATTGTGGACCACTCATAAACCAGTGAGGCAAGCAGCGGGCCGAAAATAGTACTAGTGCACCAATCGATTGGAACATAGCATTAGCCTTGTTGGCCCTCTTCTCCTCTAATAGTTCAGGAATGGAAGCGTTAATTGACACTCGTAACAAGCTTCCAAACATACTGAGCGGCAAGCTCCCTATACAAGCATATATCCACGTGAGCTTATTGGATATAAACAAACATCTACATCTCAGTCTGTATACCAGTTCACAATATTTTTCACATATTATATGGAACTTATTTCACACAGTTAATCACTTCGGACATTTATCAAAAAAGCTAGTCTCAATAATTTTTTAAATCGCGTCTTGAAATTGATGGATTTTATTGACACAGCTCTTCACTATGTCTAGGTCGTTACCATAGAACAAAAAAAATATACGATAGATTGTTTTATTCTCCAAAACAGATTTTGCAAAAGTATAAACAAAGAAATCATCATTACGAACATTCAAATAAAGTCTAACTTTTTCATATAGTTCATTAAAACTAAGTTCATACTCTGTTTCAATTTTTATAAAACAACTTTGTATAAATAAGTAATTTGATTTTAAATGCTGAATAACGGGCAACAGATACGTAACTTGAGTGAAGCGTGCATTGATCTCGATTATTGGAATTAATAAACCGGTTTTATCGAGGATTGAATCAACACCAGCTATTCCGTTGTACCCCTGTCTTTGTAAGAGTTTCCCTAAACGAATCATTTCCTGTTCATACTTCTCTTTTAAATTTATATCATATTTTGGTGTAAAATCAGTTCCGAGATAGACCCCATTAGCGTCAATGTGTTGCTCTGTAACGGCAAGCACTTTAATTTCATTTTCTTTAATGAGCAACTGGCAATTAAGCGATCTACATATTGGGTGCCATCCTTCAAGAAGTAATTCAAAAGATTGGTTTCGCTTTGAAATGAAGTTTTTTATATGCTTAAAGGTACGTGTATTGTCAATAACACGTATTCCCTTTCCAGATGAACCATATGGGATTTTTAAAACACATTGAGCAAAGCCTTTATCAGTTAGCCGTTTGTATGCATCTTCTAGTTCGTTTACATTATTACAGAAATAACCTTCGGTTACTGAAAAACTGTTCTCTTTTGCCCATTTTCGTACATAAAACTTATCATTAGATTTTTTAACGATCTCTGCCTGACACCCATATACTTTAGCTCCACAAGTGACTGCAGTTGACTGGATTTCCTCATTAACAAGATATGGAACAATTAATGCAGATTGAATGCCAGGAATATCAGCCCAAGGTACTTCATCCGTTATTTCAGATAAGGATAAAAGTCCGGGAAGGACGATCCCAGACAATTCAAGATAGCGTAAATACTGTGGATCAGGCTTATGACGCAACAGAATACAATGGTTAGGCTGTGCCAAATAAAAGAGCTGCTGCTCTTGCTGGTACACCAATTTCATTTGTTCTAGGTCAGTAACGGCTGGAAACACTCTAGACTGGTTCCAACGTTGTTCTTGATCAATATTATAAAACCAATAAATAGGCCCTTCAAAATGAGTAAAATCCAATACCGGTAAATGGGCACCCATCCTAATACTCCAATTTGTGATGAACACGTTGTACAATTTTCTCAATAGTCGAAAAATTGTGCATTAATAGCTCGTCGTCATCAAAAGTAATATCGAATTCACACTCAATGTCAGCAATTAAGCCAATGGAACGAATAGAATCGAGCCCTAGTGAACCTAAATTTTGATTGATTTCAATATCGTCTTCCGTTTCTAATACTTCCTTCACCTTACTTAGTACAATCCCCTCAATGTCTTCAATTATTTTCGTCATGTCCTCACTTCCCTATCATTAAATTATTGACTTTCAAGCCCAGCGGGTGTCAGATGGAATAATCCCAAGAATTTTCTTTGCTATTGCTTCTTTTAGAAGATCATCAGAAGGAGGATGGAATGTTCCGGCACGAACATCCCGATATAAACGTTCTAAAACGTGTCCATGATTGAGGGAACTCATTCCATTAACCTCCATAGACTTCCATACAATATCACAAGCATTTTTAGTAACTACTTGTTTAGTGATTAGTGTTGAAATATAAAGCTCGTCTGTAAATTTTAGAGTAGTACATTCTTCATCAGCTTGACGAGCAGTAATTAAGAGCTGGGATATTGCACTTTCTAATTTAATTTTCATTTCTGCCAACGTAAATTGTGGACCAGGCATGAATGCCATTATCTTATTCGCCAATCTATCCTTCCTTTGGACAAGCATTTCTATAACCTGATCATAAGCAGCTTGAGCAATCCCAAGATAAACAGAAACAAAAGCCAAACGAAACCAATAGACTAACGGCTGCGTGTCTTCTATTCCATACCCTTCTCGTGTAAATAATCGATCAGCTGGGAGAAAAACGTCATTGAAGTATACATCATTTGTATCTGTAGCCCTCATACCAGCGTAATTCCATGTATCTTCTATTCTTATACCTTTATCAGTCATTTGAGAGATGAAACCGGTTATTCCGTAAGTGTTTTTAAAGTCCCCCGATTGTTTACAGTATATCGGCAGATATGTAATACGCCGACTTCCTGAAACGTTACGTTTAACACCATTGATAAGATATCCACCTTCTACTTTATCTGCTTGCAGCTCGATATTAGTAGACATCCGATCTCTAGCTGGTAATAGTAAAACGTTAGGGTTGCCAATCGAACCAATAAAAGTACCATTTTGCGCAATATCCGAAAAAATGCGTTCTTTTAGTTCCGTAGATAAGACCTGATTTAAACCACCTAAGCTATAATAGTGCATGGCTAACGTTAGTGCAGTGGCCGAACAGCCGCTAGCCAATGAAATCAAGGTACGACAAGTTTCCTCAATATTAAATCCGTAACCTTTGTACTTGGCTGATAGAGGTAAGGTATGTAAATCTTCTTCAACCACTAAGTCAAAATTTTCGTGTGGGAATGCTCCAGTTCGATCATGATATTCTGCTTTCTCTCGAAAACCAAGAATCATACTGTTGATCTTTTTATCTAACATGTAATCCTCCTAAGACGATATCTAGCTCCCTTTGATGACGCAGCAAATCTTCCTTATTACCAGCATCACGAATAACAAAAAGATCGTCTTTGTAAATCATAATCTCCTTCGGCGTTTCGTGCCCGAGGAATAAGATAGGACTATACGTCATACCATATGCACCTGAGTTTAAAATAGCAATATAGTCTCCAGTGCTTGCTGTCGGTAGTTCAATATGCGTCGCCAGTAGATCATCCGGTGTACAAAGCGGGCCGACTATATTCACTTGTTCAGGTTTTCGAATACCTATACCATCTTGAGGAATCAACTTCACGGGGTAATTATTTCGCATAGCACGGCCTCTAAAGGTCGCAGCTGCATGATGATTCATCCCACCGTCTGTGATAAGAAACTTTTCTCCTTTCGATTCTTTCACATAAATTATTTGGCTCATATAAGCTGCTGACTGCGCAAGTAAATATCGGCCACTTTCGATGATAAATCGTGTATTTGGGAAAAGTGGTAGCACATTCTCCACCATTTCATTAACTCGGTGCAACAGTGAATCAAAATCTAATGCAGTCTCGTGATTAAAATAGGGTACTCCAAAGCCTCCTCCCATATCAATCATTTCACATGTGCAACCGTACTGTTCTTCTATTTCTATTGCAAGTTTAATCGTGTGTGTAAAGGAGGCTAGAATTCGTTCGGCGTTTAATTGCTGGGTACCCATATATAAATGGATACCACGAAAACGTACGTTTTCTAAGGTGATAAACGTTTCGAAAAAATCTTGGATTTTGGATTCATCAAGCCCAAATTGACGCGGGACTCCCGCCATCTTAATACTTGTGTGAGCCATATCTAAATCAGGATTAATGCGTAGCCCAATAAAAACTTGTCTTCCTTTAGATTTAGCTAATCCATCGATAAGGATAGCTTCATCAATAGATTCAACGATAATACAGTAAATGCCTTCCTTTATGGCTTCAATAAGTTCTTCCGGACGCTTTCCAGGTCCAGAAAAAATAATCTGATTCGTCTTAAAGCCTGCTTTTTGAGCAAGTAAGAGTTCACCAGCTGATGCGACTTCAACACCACTTCCCCAGTGTGCAAATTGTTGTATTAATGCAAGGTTATTGTTAGCTTTTAATGAAAGAAAGATGTCAATTTGATCATGAAGCTGTTGGCGTATATTATGATAATGCTCGTGCAAAAAGTTCCCATCATATAAATATAATGGTGTACCATAGTGGTTACAGATATCCCGAATCTTTTCGTCAGAAATACGCATATCTAACTCTCCTTTTAAACTTTCTACAAGCCATTACTAAATACGTAACAATAAATCCTTAAAGACTTCTTCTTCACTTCTAATGATTCTATGTAGTTTTTCACGGGAGTTAAGGAATGGTGTATTGGATAATTTTGTACCCAGTCCACTTTTAATAAAGTAAATACTGAACGTTTCCCACATTTTGATTAATTCATCTATGTTAGAAATAGCGGCTTGTAAATGCAAATTGTGGTTCTCCTGCAGTTGGATCAGAAACTTGCGTAGCAACAGTCGGGATGGGACAATTCCATTGCTTTTGATATAAAAGTAAAGCTCTTTGATGTTGGCGCGAATTTCCTCTTCTCCAAAACGTTCTAGCATAGTCGGGATGTCATTAGCAAAGGAGTAAAGTTTGTTAATATTAGAGTTTTCGCCATCAAGGTGAAATCCAATATTGCGGTGAAGTGCGTCCAGAAGAACATCCTTGGAAGTATCGATGTTTGCATTTTTTAGTGCCATATAGTCTATATCGTAAAATTCCCAGTTGATAGCACAGTAAGCTGCCTCCATTGAATTAAAGCTAACTGGGCCCTGAAAAAAAGACACCTTTGGTAACGTCGGTATATAGCAATCAGAGATATATAATTGATTGTCATCAATGCCCATAACGACAATGACGTGCCTTCTTTCATCTTTTAACTCTGTAAACACTTGATGGTAATTAAGCCCTTTCGTACTAACTAACGTAATAATGGGGATGTCGCTAGATATATACTGACGAGCTCGATTTTTAAACTCTTCCATATTATCGCAAAACGGTGCGATCGACATCGGGATTCCATAACGATTAAAAAAACGGTAGATTGCAGAATTCGAATAGTGATGTAGGATAATGTCTTTAATAGATTGCGCCTGTTCCATCGAATAATCTAGTACGAATCCATCACCTAGTAAAAACAGAGTACTGTCATCAATGGGCTTCCCCACATAAGACAGGACATTTGCAAAGGAAGTGATAATGCAAACAATTCCTGCTTCAGTTTGGTATCGATCCAACTTCATGTGAGTACTCCTTATCATCTGATTTAACAGGTATAGATACCCGCTTCATATCAATGATCGCACGTGAATTAAGCAGCCATTTTTCATTCACACAGTTCGTAAGTGGTTGACCGATTCCTGCATGTAACATCTGTATAGCTGCTTTCTGACGCATCTCCCGACGAGTTTCTTCAGCATAAAAACCTGCATGTGGCGTAAGTACTACTCGGCCATCTAGCCAAGGTTCTTTATCATGGTATGCTTTCAATAAAGGATGATCATGAGCAGGCGGCTCCTGTTCAAGTACATCTGCAGCAAAGTGCATCATATCCCCTTTTTGCATGGACTCATACACGGCATCTAGCGAGACAATTTCGCCACGCGCTGTATTAATGAGTGTAAACCCTCGTTTTGCTTTTGCTAAGATATCCTTACTAATCATTCCCCTTGTCTCTGATGTGAGTGGAGCATGTATAGAGAGTACATCTACTTGGGGAATGAGTTCGTCAAGCGTTTCTACCCTTTTGATTTGGAGCATCTTATCATACCCATCAGCCTTATAAGGATCGTAAAAAACGACGTTCATTCCAAATGCTTTTGCTCGTGCTGCCATTGACATACCAATTCGTCCAAATCCAATGATGCCTATTACTTTTCCGGTCAATCGAAATACCGGCAAGGAGATATTGGGATTCCAGCCTTGAACGGGATTGTTCTGAATATTCTCATTGTAATAGTGAATTTTACGAGCAATAGTCAGCAGCAACCCAAACGCATGATCTGCGACATCATTCGTTCCATAATCCGGTATGTGGACAACAGGAATACCTACTTTACCCGCATATTCAACATCAACGTTATCAATACCGACCCCTACTCTAACGATTACACGACATGAAGAAAGACGATCGATTGTCTGTGAATCAATTTTAAGATAGTGCCATGCCATTACAGCTGTAAGCTCAGATATATCTGAAGGCAATTCATTCACATAGCGACATTGGTAACAAGAAACTTTACCAACCGTACCGATTACGGCTTGTTCAATAGAGCTCTCCGTTAAATAATCAAGAATTCCGAACTTCATAAAGAATCACCAACACCTTGTGTTATAGGATACGGACTATTAACCTCGTCAAAACCGTTTTTACGAAGCCAGTGTTCCGTCAACGCAATGCCGTACTCATGGTCAATATCCAATCCCCCTTGTTGGTAGAGCGGAATTGACTTTCGTCCCGTCCAACGAAACGGTAAAATTCCTTCATCGAGATTCATACACTGTGGGCGTAGAATCCAAACCGAGCAGTCGCAGAAATAGCTTGGTACAGCTGTATCTCGATCACATGATGCACCGTCGATTTGATTAATATCTATATAAGGTTCAAGATAACCAATTTTATTAATTTTTTTGGCTCGTACAGGTGAATACTCATTGTATAGAGATACGGTCAAGGCACTATCTGCAGTCGAATCTTGACGCAGCTGCTCAATTCCTTTATCAATAATACCTGGAGTTATCGTAGCTGAATTACAAAATAACAAGACCATCATTTCTATTGTACCTAGTTCTTTCACGATTTCATGATATCCATGAACAACTACATCTTCAACTAGTGCTTTGTCAGTGCAAAGATCAGCTGGACGATCGATGATACTGGCTCCGTACTCCATACCTACCCTTGCAATTTCATCCCAATCCGTACTAATAAAGATAGGACCGACATGCTTAGAATTTTTAGCTGCTAGAATCGGATATGACATTAATGGGCGACCTAATATTCTCATAACGTTTTTTCCGGGTACTCCTCGGCTCCCTTTTCGGCCAATCAAAAGAACAGGTATCAATGTCTAATCCCTACCTTTCGGTTAAGTGTTTTAAGCATTTGCAAAAGCTGGATAACTCGAGCGGTATATCCCCACTCATTGTCATACCACAATACGAGTTTTACGTATTTTGCTTCAACAACTTCCAACCAATTAAGATCTACAACGGAGGAAAATGGTTCCTGTGTAAAATCAGTAGACACCAATTTTTCTTGGGATGCTCGTATATAAGGATTGCTCGCCAAAAAAAGCTGTTTCATTTCTTCTTTGCCAATTGAATCCTTCAGGACTAAGGATATGTCGGCAGAACACACAATGGATGTTGGAACTCGATAAGAGAACGCCATTAATCGATTTTTTAGTGAGGGTAATACATGCTGTAAGACAGGACCCACCGTGGTCGGCTTTGGAATTAGGGAACCAGAGCTCATCCGACCTAATTGGTAGTGTTTATACGTAGAAAATGTTTGTGACTGTGAACGAACGGGACCATCTAACACATTTTGATAGGAGAGCCAAGGATGCAGCGTTGTGATAAATACTTGTTCAATGCCCACCTTCCGTTCGATGATTTTCAGTACGGGTGCAATTGCGTTTGCATCGCAGATACTGGTTGATATAATATGATGCTGTTCAGGGTCGAAAGCTTCTTCATTTACTCCATGAATTAAGGTGAAATCAGCATGCTCACAGGTATTTGTAATCACTACATAATCAAGAGAGTGCTCCTTGCGCCATGGTTCAAGATTCATCGTGTTATGCTCTAAACCGGTAGCTTCTACAATTACCTTAACCCCTGATTCTATCCAATTCACAGCTTTGATATGCTCTTCATGACTAAACGAAATGACCCACTTTTTTTGTTCGTCTTCGATAACAATTTCTCGACAATCTGTAACAAAAACATTGGCTTTTAATGGTCCAAATAAACTATCATATTTAATTAGATACGCTATGTTCTCAATATCTGCAAACACATCATTGAGATGTACACAAGTGTCTATATTATTCTCCCATAGTTGTCGTAAAATTGTTCGACCTATCCGACCCACACCATTTATTCCAATTTTCACAGTACTCCTCCCCTTCATTAACTTCCGGTGCTTTCATATTTATTTACACCTTGTTGGAAAAACAAATAAGAAAGCCAGAATAGAGTTGCTCCCAACATGAAGCTGATTACTGGTAATAACTCAGGTGTCACAACCGACACTTCCATTTTTCCAAGTAAGAAGTCAAGCGGATAATAATTGACAAACCCAAGTGGAATCACGAATGTTAACAAAAGCTGAACCAAACGGTCATAGATTGTGATTGGAAAGAACAAGAATCTTCGGAAATCCAAAACGGTTGCCAGAACCATGTTCATACGTACAATCCAAAAGCTAAATGTACCAATAAAAACATGAATAGCTGCATATATCAGTACTGCTCCTATTAAAGTGAGTATAAACCATCCATACATGGCCAAATTCCACGGGGTTGGTGTATGTAGAAAGTAGTAGATAAAAACCGCAACTGATAGCCCCAAGTTCCCCAAAAATGTAACGTCAAACTTACGCATAATTAAATGTGAGAAGAGATTGATAGGTCTCACTAACATACCGTCCAGCTGCCCATCACGTACTAAACGTTCTAAATCCATCATCGGAGACCAAAAAAATAATCCCGCTAACGAAATAGCAAATTGATTAATATTAAATAAAAGAAGAACGTCTAAAAAGTCCCACCCTTTAATTAAATGAAATTGATTCATGAGGAGCCAAATACTTAAATACTCCGCAAATTTACGTACAATATTGGCCACCATGCTCATAAAAAAGGAGAACCGGTATTCCAAAATGGTCTTTAGGTAGATGACGATAAAATGGAAAAACATTTTCACAGCCTCATCATCCTCCCTGCACCGCTAGTTTTTTAATTCCCCTACTCCATAGTAGCCAAGCAAGCATGCTGAGGATAGCTATCCAGCCAAATTGCTGAAGGATAATAGGGAAATATTGATCCGGTGTAAATTTGTTTAAATACAAGGAAATAGGGACATAGAAAATGAGATGGAATGGAAAGAGTTCAATCCATTTTACGAATGCTTCCGGAAAAAACCACAGTGGTATCCAAGCTCCAGCCAATAACTTCATGAGTCCATCTAAAAGAAAGGCTAGTTGCCAAATTTCTGTATACCAAAAGGAAAGCAGTCCTAAACAGTATGTGAGTAGAAAATATAACAAAAATCCATTAGTACTTGCCAGAACTACAATACCAATTGAATCAGGCACTATAAATGCACCTTTAAAGATAAATAATCCGAATACACAAATAGGTGTGAACTGAAAGAATAATTTGTATGCATTCTCTGCCAAAATTTCAGTCATTAATAAGTTTACTAATCGAACAGGTCGTATTAAATCCATGGCAATTTGACCGGTCCGTATTCGTTGATTGATTTTACCTATCATCGTATTATAAATCACCATTGATAAGAACATGCTTATAAACACATACCGAACTAGATCATCAAGTGAGATAGCTCCATTGTTGGTTTGAACAACCTGCCGACCACTATAAAAAGCTTCCCATATGGAGATTTCAATATAGAGCGTTAGCATTCCAGCAAGAATAGTAAAATAAGTGTTTATTCGATAAATGGATTGTGACGTGAAAGTGTTTTTAAATATGTACCAGTACATCGCTACTGTCATTGATGGTCACCACTTCCATACTGTATACTTTTGGTGTATATATCATGGATGATTTGTTCGGTGTCCTTTTTTTCAACACGATAATTGATTACTTTATATTTTTGCATAACAATGCTGAGAATATCTAAGGTGGATATTACACGGGTATCGTAGAGAAAAATCCATTTGTCTCCCTCCCTCTTGATTTCAACGACTGCTTGAAAATCTTGTTTCATAACCTCAACTTCTACTGTTTCCTCTAATGAAAGGATCATTTTTTCGCTATACCCGCTTAGCTCGTTTAATCGCTCAATATTGTTATCAAACACTTTTATTCCCTTATCAATAACAATGATTCGCGAACAAAGTTCTTCCAAGTCACCAATATCATGTGTGGTCAACATAATAGTTGTTTTGTATTTCACATTGATTTCTTTAATAAACTCCCGAATTTTACGTTTTGCAACAATATCAAGACCGATGGTTGGTTCATCTAAATACACCATCGAAGGATTATGCAAAAGTGCAGCACATATCTCCGCGCGCATTTTTTGTCCTAAACTCAAATTGCGAACAGGGACATGTAGTAATTCATCTAATGCGAGGATCTCCTTAAACATTCCTAATCGATAATTGAAATCCTCAGCCTCGACTTTGTACATATGACGCAACATTTGGAAAGAATCTTCGACAGGGATATCCCACCACAGTTGTGTCCGTTGCCCGAAAACAACTCCTATTTGCTTAGCATGTTCCCTTCGATTCTGGTACGGGATAAATCCATTTACTAAAACCGTACCTGCGGTAGGGACCATAATGCCACACATCATTTTGATTGTGGTTGATTTCCCCGCTCCATTCGGCCCGATGTAACCAACAATTTCTCCTTTATTCACCTGAAACGAAACATCTTTTATCGCCTCTACCGTTTCATATTCGCGATGAAATAACCCCGAAATGGTTTGCATTACTCCTTTTCTACGTTTAGGGATTTGATAGTTCTTTTTGAGGCCATCAACCTGAATAAAGTTCACTCAAAGCCACTTCCAATCACTTTAAAATGACGTTTTCTTTTAACTTCAAGAGCATAGCAATCTCTTCGCTGACAACTACTTGCGGATGGTTAGAAATCAGCGAACGAAAAGCCTGCTTTTCTGCATCTTGAGGATGATAGATATGATGCAATTCGTTCAGCGTCACGTTATTGTATAGTTCTCGGCTAAAATAGTAGACTCCGTCAGGGTGAGAACCATCAAAGAAGTTAAAACCTATCAGGATAATCTTTTCTATCTGAAGATGTTTAAGAATACAGTACAACGAAGTAAGACCAGTTGTAGGATTGCGACCTGTTTGATCATCTATTGGTATATTCAGCATGTGATACAGTTCATCAAAGTCGTCCTCATGTATGAAAACAGTGTTTATTTTTTTCAACTGCTGAAAATTTCGTAATATTTTACCTAATGCTACATTGTAAGCATGTTTTTGTGATGGTGGGCGGGAAACCAGGATTGCCTTGACGCCATCTCTCTCTAACTCGTTCAATGTTTTTGGATTCAAATAGTTGCTAATGTATAAATCGGTTCGGCTCCCCACATCATTCTGATACCCAGCAATTTGGTATTGGTTCATGCGGCATACCACGTCACAATTGTCGATAATAGCCCCCAACATGCTATTTTTTACTGAAGGGGCGTTTCCGACAATAGCTATGCTTTTCGTATGGCCAAAACATTGAGTAAACCAATTCGTAGTAAATTCCTTAAACACCGTTCTGGCTCCCTCTTTTCAACTTGAATAAGAAAAACCTTCGCTAATAATTTTTTTCATAATCTCTTCTGTGCCCCCAGCAATCGATTGCGCGACTGCATCATTATGTACGCGAAGAATGTCCAGATTCGTAATGTCGCCTGTAACCGTACGAGCCCCAAAAAGCTTGGCTAAAAACGTGCTTATCTGAATCAGATGAGAGATGGATTTGTACTTAGCAATAGCAACGTCTTGGTGTTGCAATCGTTTTTCTTTCAGATATAATTGTTTAAGTGTATCTACAAAAGCAGCTGTAAGCCGTGAGTTTGCTTCATGTTCTGCGAATGAATAACTGACAAACTGAAATGACATGATGGACTCACGCCCATTGTTTCGTTTGCGAGCCCATTCTACACCTTCTCTCATTAATACCTCACACATTTCCTGACATAAAACAGCATTAGCAAAGCGTTCAACAGACAAACCTCTAAGGATAGCTAGTGAGGCGTGTCGAAGCCCGCCCAATAAATCCTCACGAGTAACCTGGATCTTATTAAAATGAACTTCCCCTAAATCAAGCGCCTGCATAGCACGACGGTTTTCAATTGGTGCTACGGTGATTCCCTCTCGATCTCTTTCAAGTAGGAAAATAGCAAGACCATTCTCACCTTTCTCTTCAAGGCGAGCGACAACCAGGAAAAAATCAGCGATAGAAGCTGAAGTGATAAACTTCTTTACACCTGTAAGAACATAACCCTGTTCCGCCGGCGTAGCTTTAGCACGAATCAAGTTAATATCACTTCCCCCGTGCTCCTCAGTGAGGCAGAATGCTCCTATTTTATCGCCATTAATTAAGGGTTGGAGGTATTTATGTTTTTGTAGTGAAGAACCATACTGCTGTACAAAATGAAGAATAACATCTGCTTGCAACCAAAAAGGAATATCCAACAGGAGATGTTTCCCTAGTTCCTCCATTACAATTAGTGAATATTGTCGGTCACCGAAGCCTCCAAACTCTATGTTTCCAGCACCTTTGAACAAACCGGCGGCACCCGCTTCATTCCACATCTGCTTTAGATGTGTACGTGATTTCGATAAGCTCGAGTAATTTTTGATTACAACTTCTTTCAAAAAGCAGCTTACATCCATTCGGTACTCTTCATATGTTGGATTCATTTTCATTTTGTTTCCTTTTGCCTGTTTAGAATTTTCGATAATTCATTATTGAAAAAATGGGTTGCTTTCTTTTCTTGATTTATTCCTTCCTTTACTATGTCAGGCCATCCGTTTGAATCAATGCCGTATTGCGACAAAAAAGCAAAAAACATTCGTTCGAGTCCAATTCCTATGCACCCTGTGTAGATATATTGATCTTCTGCACGATTTTTGTACAAGCGGAATTTTTGTGATAGAAATTGGTTATGAAAGTTAAAAGATCCGACCGCGATCGTTTCTTCTTGATTAAGACGTAATTGCAGTTCATATTTGGAGCCTAGCATTTTTTGAATATTCACTCGTTTCGCCGTATCATCTACTAGGAAAAAAGGATCAGTAGCGGTTTCACAAAACCCTCGCAATCCTATAGCCTCCATTAATATAGTCGCCACTTTACGATATTCTTCAATCGACCTGCGAACATACTCATAGTCTCCAAGAAAAACGGTTTCTCGAATGGTGAAATCCCATAATCGCTGTAGTGGCTTATGATATTGGTTTTCAAAACGGAATGACTTTCCACGCGCTGTCACCGCTTTATTTTCTGTAAACTCGGAATTTTCAAACATGCTGTAGACGTAATAACACATAGTCGGCGGTAAACTATAATTGGTTTCACACACATACTTTAGAAGACGTTGTGAAACATCTTCTACTGATTTAGCATCCTCGAATTCCTTCCGGAATTCATCAAAGTTGTCAACAGTATTTTTCAAACGAACAGCAAACATTAAAAGATTTGGAAACGAATCAAAATATCCTACCTTTTTTAATACAGAGGTTTGAAGTAACGTTGGGAAGCGGTAGTTTTCAGCCCCAAATACGTGTCTTGAAACCCCTTCGAATAATCGGTCAAATAACTCAAATAGGGCAATAAAAGGCTCTTTGATACTTACTTGACCTTCACCGTGGATATGTACATATCCACGGTGAATTAATTCATCAAGAATATTCTTGCTTTGTCCGGCCTGCATATTATCAAAGTCCCAAACACGCTTAATTTCAATATTTTTAAGCCCGATAATATCTCTTTTCACAACGAATTCGAGATGCTTGAGAATTTGTTGTATATTCGCACCATTCTTAAGAAACAAGGTGATTCCTAAAACCTCGGTTTCATTGGCGTCTAATTCAAAATGGAGTATGTCTTCGGAAATATAAAGTATCTTCTTATATATCTCCATCTGTAAGTTGTTTTGAAACGGTGTGACAAACTCCATATAAATAGGGTTTTCAGTTCCACAATATTCACACATGAATTAGTTCCCTACTCCCTTTGTATTAACAATTTCATTTTTTTTCACTTGCATTTGGTCCTGATTATACAAATTAAAGCCGTGTTTACGTGTCTGGAAATACGATTTAATCATCTTCTTCGTTTGCATTGTACTGTAAAACATGGAAGACATATTCCCAACCCAATAGCCATGTTCTTTTGGAATAACCAATTGATCTTTCGTTTCAATGAGCATGCCTGCTTCGATTAGCTGATCGATTTTTTCACGATGCCGTTCAAGAGCAGCCGCTTCATTTTTGTTTAGGTGCATAAAGTTCGGGAACATGACGATCGTCCGATTCTCCATCTCTTCTTGCGAAACCTCTTGAGAAACACTAATACCGTTTCCCTTTTCTTTGACGCCATTCACATACTTCTCCATATCCGCGTAGTTCTTATATACATAGCCGTCAATAATTCCACGTGAGGAAGGACCAATTCCAATGGTGCTCCCACCATAGTCACGATTATTACCAAGCTGAATACTTAAGGTATTGTGAGGTGCGGTACGACGTTTTGAAATCGTGTTACCCATTATTGCATGTATGTCATCACGTGATTTTAAGAACTGATAGATCATCTGGTAAGCATTTTCCTTTTCGGGATTAATAAAATCATCCCACAGTCCCCGCTGCTTATATCGATGATAAAGCTTTGTTTCCGGAAAGACGTTTAAACTATACAAATCAATCGCCGTTACACCAAGTTCAAACGCTTTATCAATGTTTTGAATGACATCTTCGGGATTCTGTTCTGGATAGTTGTACATTAAATCGATGTTGAAGTCCGTTAATCCTGTTTTATGAAATTCCGCGCACAGCTCTTCAAATTTCTCAATTTTACCTACCAAGCCATATTTTCGTCGTAACTCTGGCGTAAAGGTTTGGACACCAAACGATACACGGTTAAAACCCATACAGGCCAATCGGGAGACACATTCAAAATCATCGATAATTAAAGAGTCCATTGTCCCTTCTATTGAAACCAAGCTACACTTACTCAAGTCAAAGTTTTTTCGTAGAGCTTCAAGAATCCGTTTCATGTAATGTTCCGGTAATATTGTAGGCGTCCCCCCGCCAAATTGAATTCCAGAAATCCTTTTGAGCCTTTCTGGAAGCCTTGATCCGTAATACTCAATCTCCTGTTCGACGCTACTCACGTATGCCTCGACTTCCTCCTCGGAAGTCGTTCCCCAAATCAACTTAAAATAATTACAAAAAACACATATCGATTTGCAATAAGGAACATGAATATATATGCTGGTTTCGTTGTTGTACATTCTTTCATTTTGCAAATAGCTTCTAAAGCGGTTTTCATCATGGGTGTCTTGAAATATACAGACCTGTGGGTAATCGTAATGCTCTGTTTCTTTTTTCTTAAACACGGTTAACCTCCCGTAATTTAATTAATATATTTATGAACAAGAGCAACAATCGAATTGATCGTTTGAAAGTTTTCCATCTCAAACTCATGATCTTGAATCTCAAATCCGAACTTAGACTCAAGAAAATTGATTAAGTTCATAACGCCAAGAGAATCAATTAACCCTCCCTCTAAAATATTCATCTCATCTGTCAAATTTACATTTTTCTCTGCAACAACTTCCGCTAAATAATGAATTACTACTTCATGAACATTGTCGTGAGCTTTAATATTTTCCATCGTTATAACCTCTCTTTTCAGAAATGAATTATAAAATTGATTCATTGAAGCCTACCAAAATTGCGGATATATTCTAGGTAACACCCCCTTTAAAGAATCTACCGTCTACAATTTAAGAATTAGTGCTTCACACTTTGTAAGACTTATTTCTTCGTCTAGTGCAATCTCCTTCAGCTTTTTTATCATTCGAGCTAGCATAGCTTGCTTACTTACATCATTTTTCATAAATGATGATTTAAAAATCATATTAGTTGCTACAGTCCAATCTTGTCCGAGTTGGAAATATGATTCTGCCAAATCGATTAGCTTTGCTTCGAGTACGGACGAATTTCTAAGAAAATGTGCATAACGATAACGGCTAGTAGCCATACGAGACAAAATGGTACCTAATTCAAAAAGTGAAGATTTTGCAAGGCAAGCAGAGTTATTAACAAAGGACTCAAGATTTACGATAAATTGATGTAATCCAGGTATACCAACAATGACTTTTGTCGATCTAGGCAAATTTTCAAGTTCTCTCATTTTTTCGATCTTCGAGCATTCTTGATTCACTTCAACATTCCGTCGAATAACATTGAATATAGAATCTCGACATATATGTCCTACCGCTTCTTCTGCATGAAGGGTAAAAAAGTGCCGATTAAACTGTATATCCTGAGTTTATTGTAATAATACGCTGTCTGAAATCTCCTGCTTTATGTTATAGGAATCATCAACGATGTTGATCATATTCTTGGTAAAATCTATGGCTGTAATATAATGAAGGGTATGCCGATCTTGATAGTGGAGGGAAAATGGCAGATAAAAAGGGTCTACACCAATTAATACGGGTTCGTTCTGCTTTATCCAGCTTCGAATTAATGTAAGGAATAGTTCTGGTTGCTCTATCTTATGTTTTTTAATACGAATTTTATGTCCAAAATAGAGTTCTTCTGTGATGTTCATAAAGCGGCTACGAATAAGTGGTAAACTGTTGTTTTCACCCTCGTAGTATACGATTGCACATTGCTTATAGACACTTTGATAATTCGTAAAACCTTTATACCTTAAAATGTTACTTATCGCCAAAGTAAAACAATCATCCCCTTCGATCTTATCATTGAATGGTACCATTTCACACAGCTTCATTCTTTAGCTTCTCCTTCCAATGTAATTGCAAATATATGCATGGATGGATTATCGACAAATGAAATTTGATTAAAATCCCCCCCTCCACTAATATTTATGACTTGATACCAAATGGTTGAGCGAAGCCCTTTTACTAACCCGCCTTGAGTAGAAGAATGAATTCCTTCGCACTGAAAAGCGATTAATTCTTGATAAGTCGGAGATGCTTTTGTCCAATCCGTAAGCTTTAAATGAACCGATTGCATTTCGTTAGTACCTTTAAGTTGCAGTGGACAACTATACGAACCGTTATCCGCCGCTCCAAGAATATGAATTTTAATATATGTCTGTAGAGGAACAGATATTACTTGTTCGTTCAGTTCCATATTGTCGAAAGTACCTGAAGAAAGATAAAATGGGATGTCATGCACGGTAACAATTCGGTCAAGTGTAGGTAGTTGTTCTGCTGGATAAGATGAACCCATTCCAGTAAAGTTAGCTACTTCAATTTCTTCTAGATGTGAGATTCCTTTGTTAGAGTAAAAATCAGTTAAGTCAATATTATAGTATCTCATTACCCATCTCCCTTAAACATTATCTTATTTTGAATAAATATTTATATTAGGGATTATTTGTGATATTGTGGTTCTATTCATAAATATTCAAAAATCATATACATAAAACCGCTTTTTTCACGTATTTAAGTTATAAAATAATGTTTTAAAAGTCCAGCGGTATGATGTCAAGTCCCTGATTGATGAGAATTGGAAAATTTCCTTGGCGTGCAGCAGGATCAATCCCAAAAAAGGCATCACCAAACTAGACCCAGTCGAAAATTAAGTAAAATACCATAATTTAACTGGGAATTAGAGAAGAAAATTCATGAGCCAAGGCATTATTGCTCTGTCGGCTTCACCTTCCTTCTGGGCGTATAGAGTTGGTCGTTGCGTAGCAGCACATCGACCAGACGCACAAGTTTTCTTGCCGTTAAGACGAGGGCACGTTTGTGTTGATGCTTAGGGACTTCATTGAATTTCTTCCGGTAGTACTCCCCGAATTCCGGGTCGCGGTTTTTTACCGAGTTGGCAGCTTCAACAAGGTAGTAGCGAAGGAATCGGTTGCCGGAACGAATGCGCTTTGTATCTTCCGCCTCGAAGGAGCCGGATTGGTGCTTGCGCCACGTCAGACCCGCATACTTGGCCAAGGCGGCTTGATCCGTGAAGCGGTCGATGTCGCCGATCTCGGCCAGGATGCCTGCGGCATAGACCCGATCAATGCCCGGAATGGAACGGAGGCACTGGCTGCTGGAAATGCCGTCTAAAATGCGCTCAATCGCCTTGTCGAGCTCTTTAAGCTGACTCTGGATGCTCCGGATCGACTGAATTGAGGTGCCCAGCACCAAATCAATGGAATCCTCGACAACCTTCGAGAGACGGTACGAGGCCCGAGCCGCCTTTTGAATACAGCGGGCGACGTGTTCGGGATCGGGGAAACGATTTCTCCCCTTGTCCTTGAGATAGTCAGCCAAACGGGCGACATCCATATTCGCCATCTCATCCAGACTATACTTTTCCGAGAGCATTTCCATGATGGCATGGCCGAACACGGAACTGTCCACCTCCGCGCGAAAAGCATTGCACTTGTAGAACAGATTTTGCAAAAAGTATTGCTTCTCGCGGGTAAGGTTGTGTACGAGATGGAATCGCATGCGAGTGAGCCGCTGCAAGGCGATGTACTGTTCCTGCATCACGATAGTCGTCGTGAGTCTGCCAAAACGCAGGCGGTCTGCAATGATCCAGGCATCGATGCGATCGGTTTTGTCCAGGTCGGCATAAGCGTCTTTGAATTTGTTAATCAGCTTCGGATTAATGGTGAACACCTTGGCATTCAATTGTTGAAGGGCCTCATCTTCATGCAAGTACATGGCTGGATGCCAGCTGTAGACGGATGTGGCTTCAAGCCCGATATGAACCTCAGAGCAGGCTGTCTTGACCGCAGCAGAAATGATGCGATCCCGCAAGTAAGAGGCGCCGTGCAGATTGTTGGTGGTCTTGAAGGTCTCCAGGGTGTCGCCATCCGATTTCATCAAACAGGCTTCCAGTTCTTCGGAACTGACGTCAATACCGACAAAAAGCTTCAAGAGAATTCCTCCTTTCTATAAGGGATTCAGGGAACGGACTCTCCGGACTGTCTCCGGCGCACTCGCCGATCAATCACCCTCGCATATGAGAACACGCTTCGGTTCATGAGCTGCCCCGACGCTGCTACAGTCGGGCATGAGTTGCCGAAGGGAACAGCCAGCGGGTAAGAAGTGCAAGCGAGTACCGGAGAAACAGACTTAAAAAGTAGATTGGACTACAGGAGGGAGACGAATTTCCCCGAATGGAACCCTAAGTTCCATTGTCCAGAGACATTCCGGAAAGTCCAGTCCCCATATTAATTTTCAATGTGCAAGCTGGAAATTTTGAAGGCATTCTATGTTCCTATAAAGGACTGGAAAAAGACTCAAAACTGCCTTCAGGAAATACTATACGAGGAGTGTCTAGTATGCGACCTAACAAACGGATTGGTTTGATTGTCCCTGCTGGAAACACTACATTAGAGCCAGACTTTTACTATTTCCTCTCTCCATATGCGACTATTCATGCAACACGCATCGCAGGCCCAGTTGGTGTTGAATCCGAAGAAGGAATTGATGCATTTAATGAACAGGTTGAACGCGCTATACAAGAGTTATCTCGTGCTCAAGTAGATGTGATTGTGTACGGATTTACAACTGGAAGCTTTTATCGAGAAATGAACTACTGCCAAGCATTGATTAGAAATATACAGAGCATAGCTGGTATACCTGTTGTAACACCATCGACTGCGATTATTAAAGCGCTACATGATATCAATGCGAAGCGAATATTTATCACAACTCCCTATACCAAGTGGAACAATGAAGTTTTGTTGAAGTTCTTATTGGGAACTGAATTTGATGTTATTGGACTTCAGGGAGATGATCGTCTGCCTAAACAAGCTATTTTGAAGCCCATGTGGAATCAGGAGCCAGAAGAAATCATTACAAGTATTTTAGCTTTGTCCATACCTACAGTAGATGCTTTAATTTGTCCGTGTACTGCTTGGCGTACCTTAGAAGTTCTTGGTCAACTTGAAGAACAAATGCAAACGAACATAATAACAGCCAATCAAGCAGCGATTTGGGAAACAATTAATTTATTAGGATATGAAGTATCAATAAAAAATATTAAAAAACTACACAATCCCTCATAATTTTCAAAAATCCTCATACATGATCCGATGAAAATAACAACAAAGAACCCTTTGCTTGTCATTGATGAAAGGGTTCTTTGTTGTCTTATGCATAATTTTAAATGTGTTTGACGACAGAAGAGGTAGCCCTAATGGAGTTAGACCGTTTTGAGGAGATCTGTGGCGGCAAATACCCACTTTATCGTGCGTTCCTGGCGAAACAACTGGGCAGAACATCCCACCTTCTTCAAGTACCCGCCAGAAATTCGAAAGCTGATCTACACAATCAATATGATCGAAAGCTACCACCGCCAACTCCGTAAAGTCACGAAGGGAAAGAGCATTTTCCCCACAGATGAGTCCTTGCTCAAAATGCTCTACCTGGCCACCATGGATGTCACCCGCAAATTGACGGGGCGCTTGGTTTTGGTTCTGATGCAGCAAAAGCCATTGGTGTGAATGCTGCAAACGCCATACTTACATTTAATAATGATGCGATCAATTTCTTCTCAAACAAATCTCCTCCTTGAAATTGTTTAGGTAAAGATTTCTCTTCAAAATTGAAAGTAGACATTACATCATGTTTATGCGGAGGAAATCAATATGTAATTATACATTATCTCTATCTATTGATGATATAAAGAGCATCTTCATCAGTAATACTATACCATATATGGAGATATTTAGCAAGATCATAGATTCATAGAATTTTCACTTGATTTCTTGAAAATAGTACTTTGTTCCTTCTCTGAAACTCAAAAAGATAAAGGTCTAGCTCTTGACTCAATCTCACAACATCGTCGTCTGTAAAGCTATTTTTTTCATTTGCTGTTTTTATTAATTGGTGTCGGATACTTTCGATTCTTTCAAGTAAATAATCATGTTTTTCATAGCAAAAATAAAATGGTTCTATTGTTGGAACACCCTTTCGTATTTTATCAGCTTAAATGGTGGGCACCCACTCTCTACAATCAGTATAATATAAGTCGCACCAAATCCCATTAAATAGTATTACAGGAAACGTAGGGAACAAAAATAACAAATAAAAAAGAGTACCGAATTGGTACTCTTACCATGGAAAAATGCCGCCACTATTTCCCATTGCCGCTGCGCTCGTAGTTACCACAACGATTGCCGAGAAAACGAGACCACTGTATAGTTTTGCTATGAAACGCTTCACACCAATCCCTCCAATTTATTTTCTTTAGCTGCACTGCGTTCATAATACGTCTTCAGTTTTTCCAGTGTGGACATTGACATGGTAACGTTTTGTTGCAGGTGGATACACACGATTTGGTTGGTGCATTCTTTTTCCTGAACCGTATCGTTCACTCTTGAGAAATGAAACGCGCCTTCCAGGTATTCGGATACTCCCTTATCTAGTTCGCCCACGGAAACAAAATATGCAGCTCGATGATAATAATATTCAGCTAACTGTGAAATGGTGTTAGGATTATTCGTGCTGATGGATTCCGTGCATATAGGGTAGTCAATCAACTGTCTGGCCTCATCTAATTGGTTTTTTTGCAAATATAAGGGCATTAGCTGATTAATAGCATGAAGTGCTGCATCCTGACTGCACGTTTCCAGAAATGTTCTAAGCTGTGTAATAGCTAAATCTGAGTTTCCCTTTTTAGCGCTTATTAATGCTGACATAAGCACTGCATTTACTTTTATGTCTGGGTAATCGTATTGCATATAAAGCGATAAAAAATATTCAGACCTCTCGTAGTCTTCAAGGTAGAAATAAGAATTACACAATATGCCGAGTGCGTTTACGTAATACAAATCCTCTATACCTGCTTCTTGAAGAACATTTAAACAGAGATTAATGCTTTGTCTATATACAAATAAATTGAACGCATGGATACCTAATTTGTAATACAAAGTGCTTCTCTCTTCGCTGGTTAAAAAATCAACGAATTGAACGATATGTTTACCACTTTCGTAAACGTCCCGGAGCCGGGAAAAGTCGTCTCGTTCAATAAGATATACCTGAAATAACCCCTTAGCCAAAAAAGGCATGATGCCATGGTCGCGAGAATAGTCAACGATGAGTTGATACAAGGCTAATTTAATCTCCTTATTTTCCACGCTGTCCGTGAAGGCATAGAGCCGTTCAACCAAGGCATGACTATCGTCACTAGTCGATTCTAAAAATTTCCTACCTACTTTTTTCACCAGATCAGCAGTACCCGAATGCTGAATCACGTCCTCCAATACGAAGAGGAGGGTATCTGCCCTTTTGTCAACGGTTATGTGTAGTTCGACCAAAGTCTCTAACGGTATCTGTAATGTGTCTGCAAGCGGACGGATGGTCATATATTCTGGCCTTTTAATGTCCCCGTTTTCGATTTTTGATATCGTACCTTTATGAAAACCTGTCAATTCAGCTAATTGCGATAAAGTCATGCCCCTATTCTGTCTGTAGCGTTGTATTAATTCCCCAATGGACAATACTTGTGCCACCCTATACGCACCTTCTCCCTATTTCAATAATTGACCACCTATATATTACCATGTTATATACGAAATGCAAACAATTCTTAACGAATTATCCATTTTGTGCAAATGTAAACATCTAAAAAAGACGAACACTCAAACAGACTTCAGCCGCAATCCGTTCGGCGCAGGCGGCCGTGACATGTCGCTAGCCATCCGATTAGGCACCTGTGCCAGCACTCCCTACGCTGCGTACACCTTCTCAGATTCCGTTTCCCCGGGCGATATGACCGTGGCTCGCTGCTTCCATAATGTCGCCCACCTTCGTCACTACGCATCGGCGTAGAGTTCGTGGATGTTCTTCACATATCTGCCCCCGCAGACACCTCGTTAGGTTCGCGTGCATAAAACTCTCTATTGCCCATCAATTTTCCTAGCATGCACCCGGAAACCGTCACCACGAGACATTCCTTTTTTCATCCGTGCATGGGTTATTCCACTAACCTAGCAAACTCTTCATTCGTGAGCATTCAGCTGATATTCGTCACAGATCATAACATGGGTCACCTGAGCGTGTTCCTTCGTAGGCTTTTAATAGGTCAAGGGAAAAATTCAGTCTAATGCGGTACTCTACCAGAAGCCTCTTCATTTGTTAAAGAAAAAGGACCCTGCTTCTAATACAGGGTCATGAAACAGCGGTTTTTTTACCATATACAACTGTATTATTATATTTCTAGTTTCTTTTTTTTATACTATAAAACACAGATAAAAGTGAAAATCTTCGGTAAGGTGCTATATGATCCTCGGGGAGAAGTATTCCCTATCCAATGCGACAACTTAGTAACGATACGGAGATAGTACATCGCCTAATCTCAAGGACCGGGTAGAAACTAAAAACCATTGCTCCACAACCGGCTCTCCAGTCATGAGCTCCAGGAACAATGGATTTTTAGTACTGGCCGTTCGAGCCCATACCAATGATTTGCCAGGAACGCTGGCAGTGTGACCCTAAAAAGACATAGCTTATATTGGAGCCATGTTGTCCTTTTTCCAACCAAGTTGCTCTTCTATCACGTATATTCTTGATTTCTTTATTGTTCCTCCCAATGGATTAAATCGTGGAAGATTGTTGCCGATAAATATATATAAGTCCTACGAGTAAATTTCTCATTTATTTAGAACTCGTTACTTGTGAAAAAAAGCTGTTCAAATTCTTTACGTTTCCGTCGTGTCAAGTCAATTTCTATATCTTTATATCCTAGCTTTATTATGTAGGTACCTGAAAACTTATCACTTGCGAAAACGGATTTTATGTAATTTACATTAATTAAATTCGATCGATTTGGTGCAAAAATAAAATCTGAACACTGGCTTTGAATATCAGTTAGTGATGTTGTTGTCTCTACACCAGATTCTTTTATACCTTCAGCATATACAATTGCTTTATGCTCTCCTTTTACTTTATGAGCATAAATAAAATTATTTTCATTCATGAAGAAGGTTCGATAGTTCGATTTAATTTTAATAATATTTCCAGGTACAGATCTAGAGAAAAAAAGATCCTTTTCTACAAGTACCGTAGCTTTTTCAGCAGCTTCCATGAATCTTTCATACGAAATCGGTCTCGTCAAAAAATCAACGCAATTCATATCTAAGCCGGCCAAAATCAAATCTGAATCGAATAAATCAGAAACCATGATTAAATATGGCTTGAGTCCGTGATCTAAAATACTTTTATAAGCAGCGATACCGTCAGTTCCATTTAGATCTACGTCTAGAAAAACAATGTCTGGTTCATATTTTATACAATCATCAAGTAGCCACTCCCCTGAGCCTACTGAACTAACAACCTTCCAACCCAGTTGATTGGTGTAATCCTCTAGATTTTGTCGTTCAAGCGGCTTATCTTCAGCGATGATAACCGTCAGTGCCCTATACATTTGGCAACCGCCCCCAAGTCACTTATTTCAATCGATTAATTTCGACAAATTTTTCACCAGATATGTTCGAAAAATGACCATTTATGAAATAATGATTCGATAGTCCTATAAACAATGTATACTCGTACTATAAATAGTACAAAAAAACCATGATAATCATTACCTGTTACTCATCAAGGAGGATCATAATGTTAAGGGATTTTATTATTGTGTTAGAAGCAGACTATGGCAATCGTAATTTCAGCGCCTATATTCCAGAACTTCGGTTAAGTACAGTTGGAGATACGGAAGATGAAGTACTTGCATGCGCGAAGGACCTTATTGCCATAGAAATGGAGAACTCTAATGTTGAAACGTTCTCCTCCAAAATTGTTACTTTGCAAGTAGAAGCAACACCTACCACAAACGAGGGGAAGAACTTCCAAGCAGCTGTTTAGTGCGCACATAGAAGTAAAGTGTCCCGCTCCCGGCCGCCAATCTCTATAGGGAGCGGGTTTTATTATGTCCTCATTTATGCCCAGAAAAAAATAGCCTCCCCCCTTCAGTAGGGAGCAGCCTATTACCAAAACTCTATTTATCGTCGATTTTTGGTAACCAGGCTATCATGACTCCGTACGGAGCTTTAGACCCTTAGCTTTGCGTCCTTACTTTTCAGAAAGTTTGCCTTTTCAGTATATTGCAGACCCAGAATTATTTTACTTTGCGCTCGATATTTGTTCATCCCAATAAGGAATGTTGAATATCAAGTCGATATTCATTTAGCATATACGGTTTATCAGTTATATCGCCACATTATAGCACAACAATACGACCTGTACTATACTTAGTACACTCTTGATAGAAAAGTATACAAGCACGAGGTATTGGTATATAACAATCATAGACTAAAAGCTAACAACATCCACTTCATTCGTGAGAGACGCTCCCACAGAGTCGGATGGGCCACTTGTCGCTCAAACGCTCCTTTGGAGCGCACACGACATGTGCCGTCATTCAATTGCACCTTGTAAGCGAGACATCGATATCCGGCGTGACCATACTCGTGTCGTCCAAACGTTCTGCTGCACCAGTAGGCGCGCCCTCGATACGAAAACGCCGCTTATAGGGTCCAACTGCGTGTGATCCTACAGCTTAGTGAATTCTGGATAAGCCGGCCCGTACGTTCCGCACGGGCCCGACGCAGGCATCCTGCCGTTGACATGAAAACACCGCATGCTTAGTTCGGCTGCATGCTGATTTTGGAAGAGACCCTGAATACTTGTTCATAATAATATTCTGAAACTGCGAAAAAAAGCTTTAGATTTCAGAAATTATTTATTTATAAGCGAAACATCACGACTTATCTGACGTCTATAACCCCCATATTATTCGCGTTACAATTATTTTCAATAAGACGGGGGTGGAATATGGATACAACTAAGCAGGATTTCTTATGTCAATATGTAACTGACAAAAACGTATACGAGAAATTGATTAACTATTTTCAAGACATGAAATAATTGGAGAAGAGATTTTCCCCTATGCGACGCAACCGCCTGCAGCTCGCCGCGTTGCTTTCGTAGCACCCGGTTACGCGAAAAATACGTACAGTCTACTTTATTTTCTTCGTACAACAACGGCAACACTGTCTGGCCAATCCGAGATAAAATGTAACTTCAGATAAGCAATAAAACGGCGGGTTAGCCCGCCGTTTATTGAATTACCTTACTATTTAGATAATAATGTTTGATTAAATATCTTGCTTGTTGTTGGGTATCTGACAAAGGGAGAGTTTCAGTTCGGGGATGACAATACGATCCGGAATTGATATCCACTCATTTACCCTTAAAGGGGGATCTCCAATCCTCCCCCTACGGGAACGGCTTAATTTCTCATCTTCATCTTCAATCAAAACTGCGCCATTCACCGTCTTCTCACAATCCACACAAAAATCTGCTGCACAGGGATCATCATATGGAAACGTATGAGTCGCAGGTTTTCCGCATAAGTCACACTCTCGTTTCATCTCGAACCCACCTTTAGCTTTAGGAATCATCTTCTAGAGACTTAATAGCGGGAGCCATCTTTTTTTATTATGTTTTAGTATTGTTCAACAATAGATACCTTTACTGCAAACATTTTTCCGCATTTGGTTCAATGGCTCCTAGAAAGGCATTTATTTTCGTAATCATGTTATTTGATATTTCTCTACTTGGACGATAGGTTTGAATAAATGAATCAAGTTGTTCTGGGTATAGTACGGGAATTTCTTCAGTATTTGTCTCTAATAATACACGTGGATTTGTAAATACGACAATCCCTTGGATCCACGTATTGCAATCCAATTCGCTTAGTTTTTGGGATAAAACGAAAATATGTAACTTTGTTTGAATAAGCGGATTACGTAAATATTTTTGGGTAACTTCCCCTGTAGTAGGGTTCGTTTTGGTTTGAATCCAGAAATCATCTTGTTCAGTACCGGCGATACATCCGGAACGATTCTTTCTAATGATGAGAAAAATCCCGTTTGTCCTTACGATGATACGTTCAATCTTCACTGTCAGCTCTTCATGGGATACACATATATTCTCATATATTTTTTCGTCATCGGCCTTGATTAAATGAGTCTTGGAAAGTCTTTCTCCCCGGTATCTTCCACTATGTAATTGCCGTGTTCTGCTCTTTTTGAAAAGTAAAAGTAAGAGAAAGCCAAATATACTGCATACAAAAGCAATTAATAGAATGGATAGGTTCAAAACATAGCCTCTTTTCAATAAATTAATATATTATATAATTAATATATTAATATTCTTTCGGACGAGAGAAAACTATTTCCCGCCCGAAAGAATCTAATTAATTCTACTTAGATAAAAGATTAGTAAGCATCCTACTAAACAGGGCAGTTACTTCACCACGGGTTGCACTCTTTTTAGGCTGAATTTTATTTCCATTTCCTTTGACCAGCCCTGCTTTTATTGCATGAACAACATTAGTTTTAGCCCAATCAGAAACATTTTTACCGTCAAGGAAATTATCAAGAATAGGAATCACATCTGTTTCTGAAGGTATAGGGTATAACTTAGCCTTAGCTAAAAATCTCGACACTACCGCAGACATTTCTTGTCTCGTTATGTTTCGATTAGGATCAAACTTTCCTTGTCCTATTCCTTCGACCAAACCTAATTCAGTAGCTGTTACCACGTCATTATAATACCAAGCTGAACTGTTAACATCACTATATTTGTTATCTGCCTTTACTTTCCCCAAGCACAGCGTCCGCATAAATATCGAAGTAAATTCAGCTCTAGTGATACTTTGATCCGGCTTGAATGTTCCGTCCTCAAACCCTTTTATTACACCTCGTGACACCATAGCCAATATCTCATTTTTGGCCCAGTGCTTATCGAGGTCATTCAGAGTTACACCTATCCCTTTATTATCACATGTAGATGCCAGATCCTTAATCCAAGACAAGTCATTATTGTCAGGTACCTTCAAGAATCCATCATTTTCAGCATACTTACCTTCGAGATCAACGTCCCCCTTGTCTGCACCATTATTGTCCGAAACTCCTTCTTTTTCTTTATTGCTGGAACTATTGTCGCCATTGTTTTCACCTTGGCTGCCGTTGTTGTCTGTATCAGAATTGTTTCCACTATTGCTATTATTAGAGCCGTTATTTCCTCCGGTGCTTCCTTTATCTGCACCACTATTATTTCCTCCACCTGTGTTACCGCTATTACTGTTGTCCCCGCCGTTATCAGGATCTACACCCTTATCTGGTACCGTAATACCTGATCCGTCGTCTGGCATAGTTACATCAACCTCCCCACCACCAACCACTGTCTCAGAGCCATCTGCATTTTTCTTAACGGCAGTAATATCGTAGTGGAGGTCTTTAGAAGGTGATACCCCTTCTTCCTCTAAAACCAGTTTCCCATCTGTTGCTCTCACATTACCAAGATCTCTCTTTTCTCCGGTTGCCGTATTGAAGTAACTTAGGTGATAACTACCGTCGTCATTTATCTCGTAGGTCCATTGTGGATTACGTTCCACATAATAGACGTTTGCTCCATCAATTACCTTGAAAGAGAAGGTTACTGTCCCCTCTTTAGGTTTCTCAGGTGTAGGTGTTATTACAATGCTAGGTGTTTCCTTAGTTGTCGTTACTGTTACAGAATCCGATTCTGATTTTCCCCATTCATTAGAAGCTACCACTTTATAAGCATAAGTTGTTTCCGGAGACAAGGTTACGTCTTTATAGGTAGTTAAGGGTCCTGTATAGACAATATATTCATTATCTCGAATAAGGGTGTATTCTTTAGCTCCAGGAGTTACCTTCCATTGCATCGAAGCACCATCGTGGTATATACGGTTTACAATTAACCCTTCAACCGAAGAAGGTTCAGACCCCAAAGTCTTCTGTGTTATGATAGCGGCATTACTGTTCCCATACTCATTATAAGCAAGAAGCGAAAGAGTGTACTCCGTGTCTTCTGACAAACCTTCTAGCTTGACCATTAACTCGTTACCATCATACTTTTCATCATTTCCTACTTTGATCTTATAACCTGTTGCACCGTTGACTCCCAACCATCTAACCGAAATGTAGTCCTTTCCAACATCAACTACATTAAAACCAACACTCCCTGCATCAGGAATTATTGGACGAAGGTCATCTGTACTAGTGGTTCTGGCTACGGTGAAAATCTCTTCACTAGACACAGAACCTTTGACTGCCTTCAAGGTAAAGGAGTACTCTTTATCGGGCTCTAACCCCACATTGGAAAAAGCTGTCGCTTTCCCTTGATAAACTACATCGCCTCCACGAGTTAAAACATAACCATCTGCTTTAGGAACCGCATTCCAAAACATATCTATGGAGTTGTATGTTGCAGAGGTTACCGTCCAACCTGTAGGTGCTTCTACATTTTCTTCTGCTGTTGTAGCATTTACAGAAACCGATGAACTCTCTGCTCCATTTTTCTTGGCCACCAACTCATAATAATAACTAGTATTAGGTGAGAGTCCTTCATCCTTGAGTACAGTTCCATTATCGCTAAAGATAATCTTTCCATCACGTTTTAGAACCTGTAAATCGGATCCATTTCCTTCCCATTTCAAAGTGATACTGGTATCAGTAATATTATCTACTCGGAAATTAGTTGGAGGATTTACTAGTTCTTTTAAAGTTCGTACCGATGCAATAGCTGCTGAACCTGTTACCCCTGCTCTCTTAGCAACTACAGAATACGTATAACTTGTATCTTGACTTAGTCCAACATCCCGGTTACTTGTTTCAGGTCCGGAATAAATAATTTTATTCCCCCGCTTCAAATCGTATCCATCTGCCCCAGGAACGCTATCCCATGACAGTGTAGCGGAATCACTTGTAACATTTGTTGCTTTAAAGTTACCGGGAGATGGAACTGCCTCACCTCTCCCATCAATAACGTAAGGACTGTTCATATCTCCGTTCCCGCTGCTAGCTAATGCATTATCCACTACTCTGATAACGGGGTAAACGTCTTGTGAATCAAATGAACTAGCAGTCCAAACTCTTTTTTCACTTTGGTTCCAATATATACTTGTTCCTCTAGTTTCCTGATTCATGAGAAAATATTTATTACTCTTAAATAAGAAAGGAGGTTCTTGGACTTCTTGGCTTGTTGGTAACCCTACTTTTGCCAAGATATTCCCTTGTACAGAGTTGTCTCTATGATAATAGAGCTTCCAAGAGTGCGTCTTTATAAGTGCCTTCTGAGAATCTTCGAACATTCCCAAGAAGTCTTTATTTAAATATCCTCCAACGTTGCCATCCTTGCCTGGTGTAGCGGCGCATTTTTTTTGGCAATGTTTATCAAGATATTTGGCAAAATTGCGCCGTTATAGAAGTGAGGTTCTCACCCTTTCGTCTCAATGATTTCTTGACATTCTTCAGCCGAAATGTACTTAGGAACATACGACTGAAGCTTATCTTCATCAGCAAAACCTTTTCGCCAGCAGTCCATAAGAAATGCGAAAAATAGGCTCTTCATTATGCATTACCCCCTTCGTCCATCATACCCATCACAGCCAACTGCAACGCGTCAAGCTGCCTCCGAAGCTCTTCGTTCTCCGCCTGTAGCTTTTCAATCGGGCCGGGCTCACGTGGTCTATTGCGTTCTGCTTCATAAGCTGCCTCGTACTCTTCTTCCGTAATAAGATGGATGTCCTCGTGTTCCGGGATTTCTTCCCTTGACTGCTCTGTTATGACATAAAAGTCATATGATTCTGAAGGATATACCAGTGTGCCCGGGACAAACTTGTTCGTGTCCAAACCCTTGTAATCATAGTTACCGCCTCTCGGCCCTATAACATTTGTTAATTTTAATCCAATCATGTTAATCCTCCTTATCGATATGCGTGTGCTCCAAGAAATTGAATAACGCCTGAGTCTGATGTGCTTTTGTCTGTCATTTCGTAACTAAAGGACAGGTTGTTTCTCGTAATAATAGTATGCTTGCGAGCTATCGGCGAATAACTTTGTCGTGCTACATACAGTTTTGTCTTGCTTAAAAAAACAGCTTCCTCGGCGCTGACACTTCCGGAAGGCATTGTGAAATAAGGTACTGCTGCATGGTTTAAAATTCTTACAGGGTCTCTATCTCTATAACCTCTATCAACAATGAACGTGTTAGAGCCGTCACGAGTGACTGCGATTACTTCGTAGTCGGGAGCAGAAGAATCCACATTGTTTTTTGATATGAGTTTTCCCGCATGGTCATACAGTTCATATGTTTTTGAAGAGCCACTCAACACGATAAGTACAACATTATCGCCTACCACCAAACTACTCGCCGCAAACTCCCGTGGAGCGCCCAGATGTACTGCCCTCACAACAGTTCCGTTTGGCGACACCTCATGTAGCTCCGATTGGTATTTTACCGGGGAACCTGATGTTGTTTCTTTGACTAGTACAAAATTATTATCCTTGTTGATAAACATGCCTTTCCCAACATAGTTTCCCAGCATGTCAAAGAACGTGCTTGTTAGGGCGAGGTTGCCCTTCGCTTGTGGAATACCACTAATTGCAGCAGCCAATTGGTCAAACGTACTATTCGCGGAGACTGGCCCGCCACCTTTGTCGTTGATGACCCCCGCGACTTTCCCTTTCCCATCAACGACAGATTGCTTTACCGAATCGAGCTCCGTTATGATATTGCGCGATTGGACGGTCAGTGCACCGTTAACAGTGAGCCCGCCCGTGATAGTGCCACCCGAGCGCGGCAGACTTGCGCTTTTGGCGTTCGATTCAGCTTGGTTTGCTTTTGCCTGTGCCCCTTCAGTCGTTTCCTTTGCATTCCAAGCCGTCCGCTCGGCAGCCGTAATATGCCGGACTTGATCCTCAGTATGAGCTTCGATGGCTCCTTGTGCATTGACAGCTGCTTGCATCGCCTCGTTTACGGCCTTCGGCGTGGCTGCCTTCGTCTCGTCGGTGCTGTCCGTTGCATTTGATAGCTGGGTGATGCCCGCCTGGGTCAGGGAAGCAGCCGGAACCTTCACATCATCAATCCGCTGGCTGAGCTGGTATATCCCTTCCTCAATGTTATTTAGGTTTCGGGCTGATATCGGCGTGCCTTCCTGGATGACTTCGCCAGTCGGTGCAACGATATGGTCACGCCATTCGGTGCGGTTATATGCCAAGCCCCTCGACCTCCATTTCAATCAATCTATATTTGAATGCTACATACAAGCCCTTACTCGCTGGCTTGATGAATTCTCTTTCAGCCCGGGCAACAATATCGCCGTCATGGTCTATCAATTCAACGTTTCCAATTTGACCCGCGACACTGTCATCGAAATAGATGTACACTCGAACTGTATCTCCCTCGGCAGTAAGCTTCATGAAGTCAATCCGTTTCGTCTCGCCTGAGTTTTGATATGCTGCATGAGAGAGAGAATCGGCGAATCTTTGTAATTGCTTTTGAAGTCCGATTTCTGTAAAAGTCTTCACGACGTCGTCACCTCGTTAGCAGGTGGCCATGTGCCACATTTGATTGTGTTGCAGGGAGGAGTATGGATCAAGTAACCAACCCCTGTCGGCCACGTCCCGCATTTGATGGTATTACAGAGCGGCAGCCCTACAGAGCCGAAGCTGAAGGTAGATTGTATCACTACAGTCGATCCGGCCCCTTCTTCGATGCCGTAACTAGGCTTTGAACGAGCTGGCTTTACCTTCATCACTTCTGCATCAATGACGGCGATGTCATTAATTCCGCTCGGTGCCGAGCTGCCCAGGTAGACAATAAATTCGGCCCAACGCTCCGGGTCATGGATATAATAGGGCTCGATATATGAATGCTCATATCCAAGCGCCCGAAGCGCGGTAAGTATGCCTTCCTTGGTTCCGGCTTGTTCCGCTATAAGGTTCTTCATCATCAACCGTAAACGATACGCCTCAACGTCTTCGCCCTTTAATCGTGGCATGTCCCGATCCCGACCGTGTTCGAGTAGCATCGTCTCGCTTGCAGAGATGATCATCGATTCCTCGCGGACGCGGAAGATGTCTTCCTTCGTCTGGTCAAACAATTTGCCAATTACCTTGAGAAAGATATAGAACTGATTATCCTTCTTGGCAATTTTTTTTAATGGGCCATATAGGAGATAAAACATGTAATCACTGAATTTTTGAAACATGTAGTTACCCCCTCATCAGCCTAACGGTGACCTCACCGAGAACAATCACCTTGGAGTTGTCCAAGACAACGTCTTGCGGCGGATTATTGACCTTTACGTTCCTGACGTCGAGTTCCTTCCGAATCGCGAAAATGATGTCTGAATGATTCAATTCATTCAGGCTGCGACCTTTTTTGATTCGGAGGAGCTCTGTCAGAATGGCCTTGGCGCGCTCTTCTATGCCTGCATCGGATGCATCCGATGCTATCCAAATGGTTATATCAATGTCCTGTGTCACCGTATCCGATGCCTTAACCAGGAGGTTGTCGTCCGGGCCTTTTATCTTCTCGGCCTCCTCTCGGACTTTTTGAAGGAGGCCTTCTGATGGTGTGCCCGCCGTTCCCGTGACAATGATGTCAATCGTGCCCTGGCCGCGAGGGTGAAGGTCATCGACGCGTACATATAGCACGCCGGGGATAGCTTCGCATACGTTTTTGTACTTGGCAGCTATCGGCAACGTGGAGAGCTCCGCCCAGGAATTCAATGTTCGTGCCCGTAGGCTCTCTATATCTTCGAGGTCGCTGCCTTCACGGGTAATCCAATCTACATCATTTGTAATCTCGTCTATGCTCTCGATGTGGGTCAATGACCGCCGGATTTGACCGGGCGGAACGTTGTATGTTGATCCTGCCTTTTCGGCCTCTACTGCCACACGATGGGATAGGGCATCCGCTGGCATTGTGCTATTTTCCAGGGCGATGAACCGGAGTTCCTCGCCGAGCATATCCGGTTCCGTCCGGAAAACGTCTCCTTTGGCAATCTTGACTGCTTTTCCTGCCGCCTTGCGCTTCAACGTCACGAATCCCCGTGTTTTTACGGGCTGTTTTCTCCGCTTGGAGAAGTCCGCTGCTTTCAGCTCCAACCAACCGGATTCGGCATGCGCAACAAACTGGTTGTTCAACACCTTTCGCAAAAGAAGAACCAAGTCAATCCGTACTTGAATGGCAATCATCATCAGCGTATAGAATACGCCGCCCGTGAATAGATTCGTTATGACGAAGCCTTCTTGTTCAAGCTCTTCCCGCAGCTTGTTTTTTGTCTCTTCCCGGTCGGGGATGGGGAGCAGTTGATCCAACACCTTATCATCAATCAACGAGTACCACCTCAACTTTCACTCTGTCCAGGTCGACATCAAGCTCATACAAGCGTTCGTCGCCTCGAAACCTGAAGGAAGCATGAACGGTAATGGCATCCCCCCTGAACGCTGTAATGACCTGAATTGTGTCCGCGTCAATCTCGATCCGGCGCTCCAGCTTTTCCTTCACGCGTTGCTCGATTTCCAGCCTCGTGAGCTCATCATCCTGCGACTGGATAAACTCCAGCAATGACCACCCCCAGGACTCGTCATAGAAAAGCTCGCCTTCCTGGGTCAACGCTTCCAATCGGATATCTTGGAATAAACAATCATAGTCAGTGACGAGCAAGGCCTCGCCGTTTGCGGCTGCCGCTGGCTGCCAGTTGGCATCCAGACGGATGTCTGAATCGTGAAGGCCTGCCATTACTCCACCGCCGCCTTGCCAATGATATGGGCATCCACTTGTCCGTAGAGAAGAAGCACGGCCACAATATCACCTAGATCGAATTTCTTGTCAGACTTGACATTCGGGATCTCCGGAAACCGCTCATCAACCGTGCGAGCTTCGTTTAGCATCTTCAGGTTATATTCGTGGATATCCGTCCCCTCGCTAACCCTGGTCACTTCGGCGAGCATTCCGGCGGCGAGCTGCACATGAGGATATTGCTCTTTGATCCGCTTATCAATGACCGCTTGAATCATGTCCTCTAACAAGATACCGCCCTCCTTAAAAGTAAATTCGAGTTCGGATAAATCCCGTTGCCGATGTGGAAAATACAACCTTTTTGACAGCGAACTCGCCCGATACCTTCGGATGTTGTACCCGAATAACATGCGAATGCCTAACAAAAGGGACGGACACGGTTTCGAGTTCCCATGCACCGCCTGAACGCTCCAGTGAGATGATATTCTCGGCATAGACAAACTCGTATATGAGAGGCTGTTCCGGCTGCTCTCCCCAGTAGAAGACATTACCCGAGAAGAAAAAGGGCATCTGTGCTTTCCAAATGGAACGGATATCCTCAATGACTGCAAGTGCAGTCTTCTGAAGAATAGGAAGCCGGGCTTTCTTCGGGAACATCTTGGGAGAGAGCACCGAATTTGATATCCCTGCTTTGCCGAGCAAGTAGTTCAGCATCTCCTGGGGAGTCACATCCAAAAAGGTGTTCGATACTATCGTCTCTTCCAGCAGTATCATTCCATCCTTCAGGATGATTTCATTTTGGTTGGCAGAAGAATATGGACTGACCACATACCCCTCGAATACGTCATGGAACTCTCCATCATAGCCGAGCTCGATACTGGCCGGAGCCTTCCGACTAATCGAAAGCTTATCCTGGAATTGCTCCGTAAATCTGACCTTTGCCCAATCAAAGTATGAGTCAGCCGAAGAATACACTTCGATTTCTATTCCTTCTTGGAGTTCATATTCCTCAATGGTGACACGTATCTCGGGATAGAAGAGCTCCATCTCCAGATCCATCATTCGTCCTCCTAGAACGGCAGAGCAGCGAGCTTTTGATTCGTCGAGACAGGCGGCGGGATATCCGTCGCGGCTGTCTTGCTTAATTTAGGTGCGGTTCCCCGGGAACCTGTATCCAGGTAGTTTTGATAATTGGCATTCAGATTGATTCCCGAACCCGAACCGCTCGATGCGCTGCTGCTCTTTTCATTCTTTTTTCTTGCTGGATTTCTTGCTTGCCACAATTTTAACTGTCCCGTATTGCCAGAACTCAATGCTGACGGTCATCGCGGAATTCTTGCTCTGTTCTTTGGTCACCAGATTTTTAAAGATAACCTTCGAGATACCACGGGCAGCGGTGTGCTCGTTTACAATGGTGTGCATGACTGGCCTTGCTTGACCCGGCTTCCGGAATAGCTTCTGAATGACAGCCAGTTTTTGCAGTTTCGTGAGCTTCGGGCCATCCTCCAAAATAAGCTCAAGCGTTACCTTGGCGTCCTCATATCCCGTGGCCTGCTTCGGCCGCGCCGCCTTGCCCTCGATTTCCTGTTCCTCCACGCGAGCATCCTCTTTAATTTCAAGGCTCTTGAACAGGCCAGGGAGGACAACCTTGCCGACCTTTACTGTACTTTCATCGACATAGATCATGCTCTACCTCCCGTTGATGGGGTCATGCCGTTGCTGTTGGTATAGTCTCGGATTTCTTCAAGCAGTTTGAACAGGGCAGGCAAGTCCTTCAGGCTGCTTAGGTCGACCGACAACTCCAATCTTTCGATGTTCATGCCTCTGTCGGTTTCCTTTGTGGTGGTATTGCTCTCGGAAACGGTTCATGATCGTCTCGCGTAGGTTGATTTTCTTCACGTCATCACGCGAAAGATCCATTTTGGCAAAGGCACGCTCCGTCATTTCTGCCGGAACGTTTTCGCTCTGTTCCATCCCTGTGCCAATCGTCTCGAATACTCGACGGCCTGATAACGTCAGCTCGGATAGCGGGCCTTCATGTGCATCGGAGAAGGGAAGAAGCTCCCTGACCTTTGCTAGTCCTGATTTCACCATATTGACTGGTGCGTTAATGACGCTCTTGATCCCGTCCGTGAAAGTCGTAATGACTTTAGAACCGGACTCTCGGAACCAGCTCAATGTGCCAGTAATGAAGTCTTTACACCACTGAACACTTTTTTGGAATACATCCGTAATGCCGCTCCAGAGATTCGAGAAAAAGCTCTTAATGCTGCTCCAATTATTGATGATCAGCATCGGAATTCCGATGAATGGGAAAAATGCAGCGATTGCGACCTGAAGCCAACCCGGCATCCCATTGAACAAATTGCGAATCCAATCGAAACCCGCGACGATGCCGTTCACGAAGCCATCCCATAAGCTCGAAAGGAAACTCACGACGGCATCCCAGTTTTGCCATAACAGTACGAGAGCAGCTATCAAGGCCATAATACCGACCACGACCCACGTAATCGGGTTGGCAAGTAGTGCAGCCGTAAATGACCATACCGAAGCAATCAGACCGGGCATTGCTCTGACGGCGGTCATTATCGCCTGACGTGCCATGTGCGCCATACCAACTGCCACATTCTTTATTCCGGTCACGGCTCCCTTCGTAACCGTTCCAATACCTTTGAATCCGGCCCTGATACCGTCCCCGGCATAGAGGGCCATAATCCTGATCGTCGTGAGCATGCTTGGTATTGCTCTTAACGCTGTCCGAAAGCCGCGAACGATGCCGCTTGTCTTGGTAATAACCATGCCTACAGCACCAAATACACCGATAAGCGTGCCCAGTCCGGTCAAAAGACCTCCGATGGTCAATAGGACAATGGCGAGAACTTTGACAAGCTCCTGATTCTCAGCAATCCATTCTCCGACACTCTGTAATACTCTCTCTCCTTGTTCAATTATCTGATTATAGGTAGGGAGGAGCTGTTTCCCGATCTCCTCAGTAAGATTACGAACTCGCTGAGTTAGCCGGGTATATTTTTCGCCTTCTGTTTCATTTATTGCGCCCGCCATCTTAGTAGCGATATCTGCCCCTTGCCCCATAGAGTCATAAAGAAGCAAAATGTTATCTTGTAGTTCACCCGTTTTGTTATAGAGCAGGTCAATCAAGGCTACGGCTTCATCTGTACCGAATGCTTTTTGTAGCTGCATCTTCTCCGCTGCATCCATCGTCTCTCCGAACTTGCCACGGAGAAGAGAAAGGATCTCAGGCATCGATAGCAGTTGGTTATTCGTATCTGTAAACTTCAATCCAAGCTCTTCACCCGCCTTCGCTGCTGAGCGGAAGAACGCTTTATATTTTGTTCCCGCCTCAGACCCGGACATCGTAGCTTGTAGCATACCCACAATGGCGAGCTGTTCTTCGAGCGGTACATTCGCCGATGTTGCAGCTGCCCCGAGCGTCTGAATCGCTTGAGACATTCCAGAACCGGATGTCTTGAATATCCGGATGGAATCGGATATGCCCGCCGAGAAAGCTTCAGCAAATTCAATGTCCGACATGTCCTTGTAGTAATCCTTATAGATCCCGTACCCTGTAGCAAACAACGATGTCATCTCTTCAACGGAGGCCTTAGTCGCTTTACCCGTCAGGCCAGCCAAACGAGTATATTCCGCAACGCCTTCATCCGTCAGAGATGCAATCCCGGATTTGATTGAGTACGCTGCCGTCAAAAAGTCTGATTTTGTTGTGCCAGCCCACTGATCGGAAAAGTCTCTCGCAGCCTGCTCCAAGAGCCCCAAGTTCTCCGTTCCCAGAGATGCCAGCTCCCCAAGAGCCCGGCGCGTGTCGAATGTGGCCTCTACTGGCTTCAGCACCGAGTCCGATATTTGCATCCCGACTCCGGCCATCAACAGACCAGTTTTCGTCATACTGCCGAAGCTTTGGTTCAATCTATCAATCTTGCTTACTGACCCGTCCACTGTTGCGTTAATACGTGACATTGGGCCGGATAACTGGTCAATCATTCCTACGATGACTGAAAGCCTAAAAATAGAATCCAGACTCACAACATTATCACCCGTTCCATTTTCCTGATATTGGTGGTATATTTGTCTTATACATATAGTGAAGAGGAGGAACTCCAAATGGTTGGTATTGCATTTGCGTTTAAACTGCTTGTATTCGCCATCTGTGCGGGTGCAGTGATATCCATCCTCATCTTTGTACCGCTCACCATATATGTCATTCCGTATTGCCTATGGGTCGGGAACGAGCAAACAATGGGCCGCCACCAGGATAAGAAAAAAGAGGGGATTCGAAAGACCGTCAAGCACGCTACCATCCTATATCGAAGCTGGATTCGAAGAGAGAAGCCATCCTTTTAGGGGATGGCCTTTTTACTCCCCGAAGACTTTTGTAATTGCCCTCGCTAGGATGTTCTCTTCAAGCTCCTGGATGACTCTAGCTTGAGCCAAGGCCCGAATAAACTCATCCATGTCCATGTCTCCGACTTCTTTCCCCTTTAGAACAGCAGGAGGCAAAAACCGATAGATTTCCAGCATGCCGGACTCTATAAAATTGGTTTTTACCTCCTGGAGACAGCTATCTAAAGTAGCTTTAAATTTACGTCCTTGCTCAGGCCTAACATGGTGAGAAGCTTCTCCCCAAGTGATAAAGCAAAAGCTGGGTATTCTTCGAGGTGCGCCTCCAACTGTGCGGCCTGTTCATCGACGACATTGTCCATGACGAACGCACGCAGAGCTTTCGTCGGACTTTGAGATGCTGTCTTCACATAGCGGTCATAGCTGGCCGTCTTCGGCTTACGGAAATAATATTCGATTTCAAGATTAGAAGAATCGTCTTGCTCAATCGTTGCTAATAAACGGTACACCTTGCCATATCGAGCCTTATATACTTCGATTGGAGTTGGTTCGAGTACGGCGATCTCAGTTTCTTTGGTCATTATAGATACCTCCGAATTTTGTCATCTATTTTGATAAATAATGCAATCAGATAGGCTTGACTCCGTCTCTGTCAATGCCATTGACGATGATAAAGTCAAGGTCAACCTTCAGTGACTTGTCTCCCTGGGCATTCTTGTGTGACGCCTTTGTGAAAGTGACCGTATTCAGGACGTCCGTCCGTGTCCGCCCGCCGCCGTCGGCGTAGCTGACGACGATTTTCGGGATCACAAGGCGGTACAGCCCAAGATTTTTACTCTTGCAGTACTGGACAATGTCGTCATAGTCATCCCGCAGCAGGCTCAGCTTGCCCTCTGATTTATAATTTCCTTCGCCGTATCCTCGTGGCCGTTGCCCTTTGCCGTAAGCGACTTCCTTTTCCAGTTCATCATCGTAGGATATTTCTTGCACTTCCAGGGAGAGGCCCGGTATGGAGATGGTGATATCTCCCCAGTCGTATACCTTTCCATTGATAATTGCCATTGGTTATTCCCTCCCGAACGGATTTTCCATTCCAATGTCGATCTGAATCTCCCGAATATGCCCAATCGGCACATAGCGGATGATGACATCCAGTTGTTCCGATACCAGAATGTCCTGGTCTGACGGGACGATAATCCGGCCTGAAGAAATCTCCTTGGCGCGAACCATCTCATCGAGCGGCGTCTCAATGAACTTCGCTATCGTCTCCAAGCTGCCCGAAACATCGGTCATATCGACCTCGCTCTGAAGGTGGAGGAGAGCTTCCCGACGAGTCTCACGTATGATCTTGTTCTTGATGCGCACATCTTCGGCGTACCGATAATCCGATCCATCCGGGGCCATCATCTTGGCATTCGTAACATAAAAACCATCCAGCCCTTCATATCTCCGGAATGTCAGGTACTTCTCTTCATCCAGCAGGCCGACATAGTCTTCAATACCTTCTGGCAGCAGCTCCAACATCTTCGTTTCTGGAATGCTGAAGCTCTTCGTCTCGCCGATAGACTGCTGTGGCTTCGCCAGAGCATACAGCCCGCAGACAATCCCTGCATTGTTGACCACCTTTGTCCGGCCGTCCATCTTCCGATATTTTGACCAGGCGGATACGATTTGCAGGTCATAGTTGGAAAGGCCCTTGCGAGCTTCAATAAGTCGCTGGACGAATGCGTCAATAGATTCATCCATCTCCCACTGCGGAGCCTCACAAATGGCAAAGAGCGGCTTCTTGTACGTATCGCGCAGCTTCACAATCTGCTCCGAGACCGCCGTCCATAGTGGTTTGGCCGATTCGCCCACAATATGCACAAATTCGAAGGAGAAGCTGACGTTCCGCAGCTTGTCCATCGCTGCTAAAACATCCTGATTACTCATTTGCGGCGCGGTCGTCGATACGGTATAGGTGTCGCCGACCAGGAAGGATTTCGCCTTGTCTTGCTCTGCTTCCGAAAATGCAAATTTCAGGCCAGTACCCGGTATGTCCAGTACGCCACTGAGGGGGAGAGTGACCTCCTGCTCGAACAAGCCGTCAACCTCATACCGAATGGCTGCCTCATTCAGCCCGCCGCTCTCCGTCACTTGCATCGTAACCTTGACGGCATTGGATGGGTTTCCGGTGACCGTCGCGCTTCCTGTGCCGCTTCCGTCCTTCTGTACTTGCCCCACCGTGCCGGGAACGGCAGGGGAGACCGGGAAGCAATAGATTTTGCCAGCCCCATTCTCTATACTGTCCATGACGGCATCGGCCAGCGGGCTATGACCAAGCAATTCCTTGATTTTCTTGTCGTTCATATTCCCGCTTATGACGACAGGGGAGGCGGACGGTGCGGCAGCTACACCGATTTTGACATGGACTCCTTCACCTAGGTTCGTGCGGATGCCGAGTCCGCCGTCGGTGATGGTCGTCGTTACATCTCTAAGCATTTTCTATCACCTTCTTTCCGCTGATGGGGCCGGACAGGAATCTATCCACGGCCTTGCTGTAGGCAGCCATTGTCACTTGCTTGCCAGGCTTCCAGCTTTCAGCGGCAGCAACACCGTGATAAACTGCATCCGGAGTAGCGCACCGTTCCCGCAACTCTTCGACGGGGACAAGTTCCGGGGAACCCCCGTCCTTACTATCCTTGCTCGCCATATCCATCCTCCTTCTCGATGCTACGTACATGGTAATTGACCTTGGCGAAGTCCGTATCTTTGTAGACGCCGCCTCGGAAAGTCACCTTCAATTGCACTGCGATTTTTGCTTGCAAAATGCTGTCTTCCTTGTCTACCCAGTCAGCTTCCTCGACTTCAAGCGCGGTATAGTTGCCGTCAATCAAAATGCCTGGGTCGAGCAATGCCAGGAAGGCTTCGAATATGGCGTCAGCCTGCTCCTGGCTGTACTCGCCTATTACGACAACAAATGTTGTTTCGCGCTCGAACATTTTACGCCGTTTATGCTTTGCCATGTTTTCGTCGCGATAGAGCTTCTTGCTGTAGGCTCGTGAGAATGTGTCCCGATCCGGGATTACCGCGCCGACATGACTTTCTCTGTACCCTCTAAGCTCTTTCATGCTTGTGCATACCTTGCTTTTGATTCCAGCGGCCTTTAGCTTTTGGACAAGGTACTCTTTACATGTCGATATCATGCTTATTCCTCCGCTAGGGCATCTTCCAGCGTGCCCTTGATTTCGAGCATGTCCTCCTCCGATATACCGAGGTATGGACGTGCCGGAATCTTGATATTGACTTTGACCTGGCGCTTGCGTATCCAGCGGCCGTCGATTTTAAAAATCAGACCTCTGCGCGTCTTTGCCCGGATGGTTACAGAGCGGCCCTTTTCCCCAAATTGGTGAGTTCGGGCATATATTACATTCGTTCCGACTGCAAACCCTGAACCATCTGCCGTTGATTTAATGGAATTCTTCAGGCGAGCACTATCTGTCAGGGTGGAGCCATTTTCTTGTGATGCCCGGATGGAGGTACTCCAGGCCTTGCCGTCTGGGCCCTTTTGTTCCTTAAACCGTTCCAGGGTTGATGTTCGTAGCGCTTCCGCCAGAACCAGACCAGTTCTTCGAATGTCTACCTCTTGGAGTTTCCGCAGCCGCTTCATGAGCCGCCGGACATCGCCTTCAAGCCGTATACTATACATATCTCACAGCCCCCGCATGCTGGCTCGCGAAAACAGGCGTGGGCTACTCTGTGCGGAAAAGGCCGTGGCCGCTTTGCTTGAACCGTCGCTGACGCCGATATCGATAATCCCTTTTGCCACGTTCTCTAGGAACCGTATAGCCGCGTTATATCGATTCAGATAGTTCTTTTCCTTCTCGCCCTCGTCGATGCCGATGCGGCTGAACAGGTTGTATACCGCGATGTCCTTAGCATACTTGTTGATTACCTTCGGCACCCGAGAGAGGGGACGGAATACCTCTTTACGAGATACCCGTCGATTTCTCCGGATGCGTCGGCAATGGCCTCTTCGATGATGGGGGCGATCAGCTCCTCGCGTTGCTCCTCGTCCTCGATGTAGCGGTCTCCGATTAGCGCGTTCAGCGCGTCATCCTTAATCATCCCTCGGACTTCTTCCGTGGTACAGTACATTCGATTCACCTCTTATGGCGTTCAATCTTGAGACAGCTCTTCCTTTGGCGGCTCCGGATTTACTTCGTCCTCTTCGCCTGTACTTCCGTATGCCATTTGCCAGAATCCATAACCGGCATTCGAGCGGCCGTCTACGCCATAGAGGAATTGCTTACGCATGAAGACATTCTCATCCGTATCCCGATCCATGGCGACAAACCTAGCCGCCTTGCGCTCCTGGTAGATGAGCGGCTTCAGCGGCTTTGTCGTGCAGAGCAAAAACCAAGCATCTGGGCTCTCGGCCAAGTCTGGCACGACAAGCAGCTCCGCCGTGCTTTTAAATGTATTAGTCGTTCCATCAATTTGATCTGCATAAAGAATCTTGCGTCCCATTTCTTCATTGGCCGGAGAGACCACAAGCAGATTAGGCACAAGCTTCAAACTCTTGCCACCATCATCAACAAGGGACATCATGGCGCTTCTTGCAGCAGCATATGAGCGGACGGAGAGCTTTTTAGTCCCTTTGTTGCTGAAGACTTTCTCTCCGATTTTGTGCTTATCCGAGAAAAACGGCTGTTTATCGTAACACTTTTCTTTGAACCCTTTGAGCAGCAAACCAAATACCAATTCATCCGGATGAGCTGCTGCGCTTTGGCCCATATCCTGTACAATAGGGTTATACAGACCAATAGTGTCATCCTCGATATCATTGCGATCCACACCGACCGTCAGTTCATAGTCTTTGTTTTTGATGGTATAATCGGATGCTTGCAGGTTTTGGATTTCACGATCACCGACCCATTCCCGCATACGTGGCATCTTTCCAAGCCATTTGTAATTTTCCTCGCCCCCGTCGTGGATGGAACCTTCGTGGCTACTTGTTCCCACTGTGTTTTCGTCTCTTCGAATGCCTTCGTATACAAGATATTGAATGCGGTATAGATACCGCGCAGAGCCTGCTGATTAACTATCATTCCATTTCCTCCTCTATGAATTGTTCAGCTTATAACGTTTCAACAACAACGTAGCTGCCGTCAATGCCTATGACCTTACCAGCCACACTGGAGCCTGTAGCCGTGGCCGTGACGGTCTCGTCATCAACGAAATAGCAACTTTTCAGCATATCCTTAGCTGTCACTGCTCCGGTAGCTGCATTGTTCCACTTGAACACGCCGCGTCGGACACGAATGGTTGCATCCCGTCAGCACCTAACGAATTGTCTATATACTCCTCAGCTCGCCGGCTGCGATCAATTGGTTGCTTTTGCCCCCGGAACGGCCAAGCCGTTCGCGTCGATAGCGACGAATGAGCCATCAAAAATCTTGACTCCACCTTTGACCGGAATGACAAGCGTTCTTCCGTCGGCGAACTCCGTTGTATTGCGTCCTTGTGACAGTGCCATAAGGCCTTTCCTCCTCCCAATTATGTCTTTTATTTTCCGCCGTACTTCTCCAGGTCTTCATCCGAATGTCAAGCATTTTACAGACCTTCAGGCTCATCTCATCAATCCCCTTCGACTGCGCCTTTCCGTCCTCGATTTCAAGTTCACCGACCGGAACCACTTGCGGGGCCTTTTCAACAACTTTTTAAAGCCTTGCGGGTCTTTGAGTGCGTATTCTTCCGCCCAAGCCTTTTGAGCGGCGGAAATCTTGCCATCCTTCAGGGCCGTCATCACGAGCTCATCCGAATCCTTTTTATCCAGTCGCGCCTTCAGAGCATGGAACTCGAAACAGGCACGAAGCCGGAAGATTTTTCAATGCCATAATGGCCGCTGCTACGTCTTCCGTTTTCGCATCGCAACGG
>CALYLO010000018.1 GCA_944800085.1 Paenibacillus melissococcoides
CCTTGCGGTCTTTGAGTGCGTATTCTTCCGCCCAAGCCTTTTGAGCGGCGGAAATCTTGCCATCCTTCAGGGCCGTCATCACGAGCTCATCCGAATCCTTTTTATCCAGTCGCGCCTTCAGAGCATGGAACTCCGAAACAGGCACGAAGCCGGAAGGATTTTTCAATGCCATAATGGCCGCTGCTACGTCTTCCGTTTTCGCATCTTCCGCAACGCCGAGCAGCGTCGTAATCGTTTTGTTGGCAACGATTTCTTCTTCGTCGTCTTTCTTTTCTTTTTCCTTCTCTTCCGTCGAATTAGCTTGTAACGCCTGAAGCTTTTGCAGGACTTGCTCTTCGGTAGCTTCTTCGCCCAGACCAAGCAGGACGGCAAGTTGTTTCAAAAAATCCATGTCATTTCCTCCCTCGTATTGGGTAATGTCAAGCGAATTGATAATCGGGAACATTCCATCAATTGCTGGCGTGTTGGTTAGGGCAACCGAGTGTAGCACGACAGCTTTTTGATCCGATTTACGCACCAGCACAACCGGGGATAGGTAGCGGTATTCCTTGTTCTTCAGGTACTCTTCCGCCTTGGGTGTCCATTCCACCTTCCCAGCGATGGCATTATCCTGGATGATGAGTTCCTTAATCCAACCGCCAGCGGGGGCCTGCACATCCTCCAGCGTCTGATGCTCATAGTCGATGACGATATCAAGCGCCCGGCGGTGGAACGTTTCCTTCATAGCCCGAAAGGACTCCTCATCGACCACAAAGTTTCCTTTCTGGGACTTCACATGCCCAAGCGGCAGCAGCTTAATTACGGTCGGCACGCCTTGAACTTCGGTTACCGTACCTGAACATACAATCCATTTTTTCAGCGTGATCACCTCCTCGCCGATTCATGTCGACTGCAACGCCGTTATAACGCGTTATAACGCGGGTATATAAATCATCAGCATGATTCGGTCATCCAAATTCACAAACGCCTTAGAGGGCGTTCCAGGCCTTATTCCTTTGACTTGCGTTTTTCTCTGTTCTCAAAGGCTTTTTTCAAACTCTTTGGGTAGCTGCTAACGTCCGGATCAAAAGCGTGCTTTGCTGGATTGTTCGAGAAGCTTGGATCGGGCATTATGTTCACATGCTGACCATTTAATTGGGCAGATACTGGCGGTTCTGTTTCCACCTTGAGGCCGCGTTCCCGAACTTGACGCTCGGAGAGTGTTCGGACGGTACAGCGGCAGCGGAACCCATTCGGGGGATACCAGGTATTCCATATCGGGTCATCGGCCCGAAATACCCTGCCGTGCATCGCCAGATGCGATGGCCGCGTGCGCTTGTCCTGGACTGCATCATACTGCCAGTACGGACGTAAGCGCAGCGTCTCCGGTGCCGTCATCTGCTTCCAGTGCCCCACCTGATAGGCCGTCTGCACGTTCGTCCGGAAGATATTATCCGCCTGATAGTTTGTCACGCCTTCATATCCACGCTGCTCCAGCCAATCGTTCATCCGTTCACGGAACTTGCCCAGTGTCGTTCCTTCATCAATGGCCTTCAGCAATTCCCCGTGAAACTTGCGAAGGAGCTGAATCTTGCTGTATCCGGAAATCGTGAACGCCTGTGCCCGGTACTCCTCGGCAAGTTGGTAGAATTCACTTTCCTTCATTGGTAGTTTGTCGCCGAAGAAGGCAACCGCCTCCTCAAAGACGAATCCAGGCGTGGTAAGGAGCTCAATCCATTCTCGCATGCTCTTCGACTCTCCCCATTAGGTCAGCGTAAAACATAGCCTTGTGCAGCAGCTCGTCCAGGTCTTCGATATCCATCTGTTGATACAGCTCTCCCGCGAATCTTTCGTCTTCGAGCTTGGCTTTGACTTCTTCCAGGCTATTCGCCGTGTCAAGTATTTTGAGAACAGGAGCAAATATCTTGCCGAATATCCCCTTGGAATTCTGGATAGCTGCGTCGGCCAATTGATCCACGCTTCCCTGTGTAACTCCAGGCCGATTACCCTTGTTAGCTACAGCCACCAAAGTTTTGTCTTTAAAAGGCATTGGCGCCGAATGTGATAACGGGGCAGCTACCTCTTCGCCGTTCTCCGGCTTTGGCACGGAAAACTTCTTGTACAAGTGCGATGTTGGGATTTTCAATCCCATATCAATCAGCTTCCCGTAGATATCCGCCGTTTCTTTCAGGTCTCCGGCTTCTTCACAGTCGAAACGCAGATGGGGGATACGCCGGGATTCCCCATAGTTAAAGTAGACAAGTGGTCGAATTAGATCCCGGCGCAATGTGGCAGCTAGGGCCTTGCAATCCGCGACCGTCAGATCGTGGCGGACTTCGTTATGTGTCTTCGACTGGGCGAAACTTCCGCCCCCAGAATCGCTCGTAAGCGTCTGGCCGAGCACCGCCTTCGATATCTGTTCATCGCAGTACCTGGCGAGCGACTCATACACGTTAATTGATGTGGTCTTCGCAGCCTCTTTGAATTCAATCTCTGTTCCGTCCGGAATAATGCCCGCTGCATCTGTTCCTATCTGAACGAGAGCACGCATGAGAGCAGCCTTGTCATCATCCGAGGCGGATGGGTCATATTTGCCCAGCCGGAGCGGCATTCCGAACACTTCACAAAAACTGACCCAATCCTTTAGATCGTAATTTTTAAACAAATACATCCAGGCGACCACGCGCAGGACGCCTGCCCGTGATGGGTGCCCTGAACGCGCCTTGTAACGATGTATGACGAACTTATTCTCCGGAAGAGGTATTCCGGATGGATTATCGCGGGTGACCACTTTCAGAGTGTCTTGATTGTCCCAGAGGAGACGCTTGGGATGCCGCCACTTGATATCCTCTACGACCGTAAATCCATCGTCGTAGCCCCAAATAATTTCAGATACGGAGATACCCTTACCGATAGCATCAAGCAGATCCATCATGATGTCCTCGAAGTTCTCCAGCCCGTCGATCTGCTCTTTCACAAACTCGGCTATCTGTTTATCCCATTCGTCATCCGAAAACGGGATGACTTCGAAGTCCAGTCCGGTGACCGCGTTCTTGCGTGTCTGGAGCTGTGAAAATAGATGCGGATCTTTCTCTTCCATCTCCTCAAAGAGCTCCATCTGTCGCAGCACGTCGCCCGCGTCTGCCTCGCGAAAGATTTGCGCCAGTCGCACCGGAGTCAAGCCGTTCGATGGGTACGTGGAGTATTTATCCCATACCGGGGCGACTGCAATCTCGTTCAGCTCCGGGCGGCGGGGGCTTACCGTTTTGTTCTTCTGCTTGTTTTTCTTCGACATAGATTCACCACCTAATAACCGCCTCGCCGGAATTTCATCGCCCGGCTGATTACTGATTTATAGTCCGTCTTGTTTGATGTCTTGATGCCCAGGGCAAGTCGGACGGCCATCTCCAATCCATCCGGTCCATCGTCATTTTTGCCCATCGGGTATTCCCGCATTTGTTGTAACAGTGTCTTGTGGCGGCGACTGAACTTCAGATACCCATTCTTAACAAATGGCTGAAGCGACTCGATCCGCAGTTCCTTGCGCTGGAGACTTTGGATCTCCTCTATCGGCAGGTATTCGCCAGCCTCTGCGCTCTTCTGTGCCAGTACATCCTTGAAGAAGTGCTGGAATTGTACCGTCTCGACGCCAAATTTGCGGAATGGCCGCTTATAGTCGCGCCGGAATCGCTTGGACATCTCTATGGCGTCATCGATGATGACATCAGGGACGCGCCGCTCGATGGATGCCTCCACCACGTACATATAGCCGCTCTTGGTATCCTTGGCTATGGCAATGATGGAACTGGTATCGCTTTTCTTGTTTTTCCCAAGGGAAGGGTCGTTCGCGGCGACAAACACGAATCGCTTATCCCGGAAATCAATCGTCGGGTCGTCATCCCAGAAGTCGAACCATTCATCATTAAATGTGCAGGAATCCGGGTCAATCGGATCGTTTTGAATCTCGGAATTGAACGATGCTTCGCCTTCAGAAATCTTGATTACCATCAAGTCGTAGTAGGAGAGCTTTTCTTCCCACAAGACTTCTGTGCCTTCGAGCATGTCGGCCTTGTTGTCTTCGTAGAAGGCCCGCGCATCTTCTTGCCGATGCACGTTTTCCAGGTCGGTATAGATTGCTTCCCAAGCGTCCCAGAGCTCTTGATTCGTCGCGAAGCTGATAACCCCCCGATACTTTACAGAATGATATTCCGGGTTCTTCAACACCTTGGAAAGCAGAGAATCGTAATGCAGGATCGTTCCGATATAGACGATGTCAGTGTACGTGTCGCCTGCTTTACTAACCGCCTTGTAGAACCAGCTTTCCAGTTTCTTGCGTTGCTCCGGCGTGTAAACATTTTCGTCATTCTCGATGTCGTCCAGGACAATCAAGTCAGGACGCCAGTTGCGATGACGGCGGCCCCGAATCTTCTTGCCGCTGCCAATGGCCTCAACCTTGATATCTGTCGAGGTCACAAGGACGCTGCCTTTCCAGACTCTACCCTTGAGGCTCCCGAAGTCCTCAATGATGGCCGGGTTATCCTCTAGCTCGGTTTTAATATCCGTGAGGAATCCTTCTGCCTGGTCGGAACTATCAGAGAGGATGATCGGGTAATGTTTGTACTCATATACCACCGAGTGCAAAGTGTCCTTAAAGGTGAAGTTTGTCGACTTCGCATGCCCACGTGAGGCGGCTGTAGCACGGCGGCAGCCTTTCGCCCTTGATATCTTCTTCCCATCCGGCAAAGGGTTCAGGCCCTTCATGACTCCTTGAGTCCATATACTATCCAGCTCTTCGTGAAATTGCGGCGATTCCCTGACGAAGTAGTGGGGCAGATAAGCCCGCCCGAAATACCCCAGGTCAATGGCTCCTAGCTTCTTGCGCAAGCCATCCGGGCCTGTCAGTTCTGCGCCGCTTTGGTACTCCCTTAGCAACGTTTCCCGGTATTCGCGGTGCTGCTCATTACGCATGACGTAGTTTTCAAAGAGCTGCTTCTGATACTCCAGACTGAGTAGTTCTTCTTTGTCTGCCTCATCCTCCAGTTGCCGGAGGTACTCGTCCAGGTTAATCATCGGCCATCATCTTTTCCTTCGCTTTTTGCAGTACCGCCTTCAGTTCTCCGGCAAGTTGAGGATCGGCCTTGATGGCTGCCATGAGTTCTGCCTCCATCCCTTGGAATGCTAGTTCGATCTTCTTCTGCATGTCCTGGCGGACGCGGTCTTTATAGACCTTTGTTCTGGAGAGCGCGACCATAACGCGGGCCGCCTTATCCAGCGGCATGTAGTCCCATTCTTCCTGTGCTTGCGCCATCTTCTTCGTCAGCTCTCCGGCCATAATTTGTAGGCCGCCTTCGGTGTAATCGACGTCCGGATTTTTCCGGATCATCTCGACTAGCGCCTTTGTCTGTTCTTGCGCCTCCATAAGCCGCTGCGTCGCGTTCCCGACTCGGAGCGCATAGCGACCAATGGAACTCTTGGATACCTCGAATCCCTGGGCCTCCAGATACTCTGATATCTCCCAGTAGGTGTACCGTGTATCAAGAAGCATCGCGTCGACCTGATCCTTGATATGCAAAGGCAGGTCGTCAACTTTAGAGCGCGTGCGGTTTCTTCGTTTGCCGCTCATTAGATGGCGACTCCCGGATCATCCGGAGTTGAGCCCTCCAGTAAATCGATGCCCTTTACCGTTAGCCGGATTACGGCATCATTGGCATAAGCATTGTACGAATTCACACGCTCATTCGAATATTCGATGTAGCCCTTCTTGAATAAGTAATCCAGATGCTTGGAGATATCCGGGCTGATGATTACGCCATCGTTGACCATGACATTGACCAATTGCCTGCATAGGAGCGAATTGTTATGTCCTTTTGCGAGCGAGCGCATGATATAGCCCCGAACCGCTTTATTATGTTGCACACCGTGATAGGTTTGTTCATCCATCTACCTCTGTCCTCCAGCATGCTATCGTGTATTTTGTCGAGCTTCTTGTCGACGTTGTTCATCGTTCTAATGAAATCCTCCCGGGTCGTGTAGATGAACGGGAGATCGGAACGTAAGTCATCCAATTCTTTTTTCAATTCATCCACATCTTGAGCGTTTTTATTGATTTGCGTTTTGAGTTCTGCCATCGTCGTTTTTAAAAAGTAACCAATTGCTCCGATGCCTAGCATCGTCGCCGTCTGTATGATCCAATTCCACTCCACTAGCCAGCACGCTCCTTGAGCTCCAGCACCTTGGATTCAATCGTGCTCATGATGTACCCCTCTGCGTCGCCCAGGGTGTCATGTAGGGCCCGCATGTATTCGGGCTTGAGCTGGCGGACAATTTCCGAATACGCTTGAGGGGCAAGTTCCATTAATTCTTCTCTGGGTGACCATCCTTCCTTGACAGACTCCCGTAAATGACTGGCGACGGTCTGTTCAATTTGGTGGACGGTCTTGGTCGCAACATCATCCAATCGTTCAATAGCTGCCTGAACCAGCGCACGTTGCGCATCCGCATCAATTTTCGCCGTCTCTGCCGACAGCTTGGCGCTAGCCCGGCGTATGTAGTAAATCGCAAATGAAGACAGTAGAGTCAGGCCCGCCAGCGCCACATTCAATAACATCTCGTTAATTGCATCTTGCATCATGTAAGAGCCTCCTTTTTAGGCAATAAAAAAACCAGTAGGGCATAAGCCTCTACTGGTAGATTACCAAGTGTTTTCTTGCATGTCTGGAAGGGATTCCCCGATTTTTCGCCCCTCATTTTAGCTCGTCATCATCGAAAAGTTGGAGTTGATTCTCATCCCTCCGTGGAGAAACTGGAAGGATGCCGTCACAAATTTCTCTCACTCTACGTTCACTCAGTTCATACTTCTGTGCGATCTCTCGATGGTTATATCCATCATACTCTTGAATGATCCGCCTGTCACGTACCCGCGGAAGAAGAAATCCAATGTGGGGATGTACACATGATCCCCTCCGGCCTTGCTGGCCAGCGTAATTAGGTTATCTAATCCTATCCATTCAGCATACTTACGGTATGGCATGGGCAGCATATCTGGCGTTAGCTCATCGAGCCATTCCATCCGGCGGATCACCTCCTCATATTATAGCAGGAGCTGAAAAAATCAATTTCTGCTCGTTGCGGCCTCCTTACGATACTGAATGGTCAGCATACGCCAGAAATCATAACTCCCGGTTTTCGTTTTCAGTTCATTCGCGTAATAGGCTGCCGCCTCTTTGGCCCATGAAGGAGGCTCGATGTCGCGCTTCTCCTCCAGCTCCTTCAGCCTCTTATCCTGCTTCTCTACGGTCTTGAGCAATTTGTCAAAGGCTTCTCTTTCTTCTTTGTTCATTCCTTGTTCATCCTTTCTGAGAAATGAGTTCACAAGTTCTTTAAACTGATGCCATCCAGTCCACTTGCCATTGTCATACATCAATCTGGGACATATTTTTCCGCTCCAATCGTAATGACGTCGCAGCCGTTCAACTCCCCAGCCCCTTTCAAGGAGCATCTTAGCGACAAGTTCAGCAGCATTCCGTAATGTTTGCTGATAGTTCCCAGATTCGCATATTTCAATTGCGATAGATGTACGATTGCCGCTTGCAGCGTTGCTGCCATCACCAGCATGCCATGCATTCTCAACGAGTGGGATACATTCTATAGCTTCGTGCTCGTCCACCACAATATGGTAGGATGCCGTTCGATCATTGTCTGGATTCGTCAGCCAACCACGTTCGTTCTTGGCGCTGCTCCCAGAATTACCTGTGTTATGAATAGTGATGGTGGTCGCATTCATCGGGTAACCAGGGCGACGATTCTTCATTGTATTTTTTCGGGATATGATCTTGACGATAAATCACGTTTAACTCTCCCTTCCTTTGCCAACTATTTTGATAATGGATTGAAGCGAATCTCCATTTTTCCGGACTATTTATCCAAGTTGATAGACGAGACGGGACGCTCCCCCGGTTGTTTTTGTAATTGGTGGAGAAGGCTCTCCAGGCTGACCGCTGCTGATCTGGCCGTCAGGGCAGCGGTCGAGAAAAGTACAAAACATCGATCCGGATCGGGCGGTACGGCGACAAGGCTCGGCTTCTGGACGGGCTTTCTTGCCATCAGTTTACCGCCCGTTGCACAATCGATTTAATCATGTGGCCGTTCCCGATCTGGATTTCGTTATCGAGTAGTCGGCGAACGCGATAACGCAAGGTTGAAGACAGGCGATGCTTCTCAATTACTTCGGCCTCCACGAGCTTCCGTCCGTCCCGCTGGTACCCGCCGAATCGATTGGGCACAAGTTTTGGAACGCGCACAATGTCGCCAACATTTGCCGAATCTCGCATAATGTTGATTTCTTTGACCCGTATCATAACATCCCGTTTGAGGGCTGCCAGTTGTTTGTTCGTGATTTTTGATGCATATAAACTATAGTCACGAAGCCGGACAACGCGAAGCGCATAATCAAATTTTGTGCCCTCGGCACATTCTAGGGCCAAGGCTTCCACACAAGCGAGACGATTTGTCCACTCAAACTTTTTAGGCTGCTGCACGGTCATTCCTCCCATTAAAATTTTTAGCAGTACCATTCGCCGCCTTTTCGCAGGTATTTACCGTTATGGCCCAGTTGTGGGGCAAGGATAGCCGTTTTTCCTTTGTAATCCCTGGCCCTGGGCTTCAGCGCATCGAGCCGTTTACGCTCCGCTTCAAGTTGCTGCGGCGTCAGTGTGTAAGTCGTTATTTTCTTATAGTCGTATTCGGTCATTGTACAGGCCTCCTACATCTTAAATCAGTCCATTAAATCGATAGTTCAAGGCCAGTGGGTCTTCGCCCACATCCAACAGCATTTTTCCGAGATACTTTTTCCCTTTCGGGCTCTTGGTTCGCTCGAACAAGCGGCCCGCCGTGGCTACGGATAAGAAACCAATCAATTCGGAAAAATACTCGCTTGTGTACACGATCGGCAATTGCTTTCGATACCGATAATCAACAATGCCGTAAAACTCCTTGATCCAAGTGTCTTTTTGGCTTTCTTTGCAAATATCATCGACGATAAGCAACTCGCAGTTGTAAATACGCTTTCGAATTTCCTCCACCTTATACGCCTCATCCGGGCTGTTGTAGTAGGAAAACCATTCCGTGAAGCTTTGTACCCAGTTGAAAAACAGAGGGTACACACCGTATTCAATCAACGGGGCGACAGCAGCCGTGACCAGATGCGTCTTGCCACTGCCGGATGTGCCCAAAAGCCCGAACCAAGGAACGCCTTTCAAGCTTTGGCCCTTCTTAATCCGGTAGACCAGTCCATCCGAATATTCCCGTGCCAACTCGTAGGCATCTATGACGCGTTGATCCAGGCCATCCAAGTTGAAATTGTCAAACGTCTTTAATTGCGCATCCTCGCTCATGTTGGTGGTTTGCATGATCCGCTTCAGCTTCTTGCGTTCCATGCAGGCGCATTGATAGGCCACGTTTCGAGCAGGGTCGTGGATGACGCCCTCGTCCCGGCATTTCGGGCACTCATAAGCCGAGCTTTCGGCGGAAGGCAGCTTCGGCGCTGATATCGCGTTTGCCTGCCTGGCTGCCCGGATACGTTCGAGCAAGTCCGGCATGACCTCTTTCAAACCTTGCATGAGTGGCACCGCCTTTCAAGAGATTGCGAAGGATGCCCCGCGTGTAGTTCTCCTTGATATTAGGGTACTTCTCCATGTGGATGGAGAGAGCCCGAATGACAAGAGTGGGCTCATACTTCGCCCAATACTCATATTCGCGTTGCTTGATTCCCTCAGAAATCTTGCCTGTGCTTCGGGTGAAGCGTATTGTGTCCCAATAGGCTCCGATGACTTGTCTTTGTGCTGGCGAATACCGTTCAAGAGCGTCCTGCATTAGGTTTTACTCCTTCCCGTCGTTTCATTGCTTTTAGAGCTTCGATTACCTTACTGGCCTGGACAGGTGAGAGGTAGCTCGTATGACTAACGCCTTGCTGCTTCTCCAAAAAACGACGCAAACGGCGAGGGTCAGATTTCCAGCCTAATTCCTCGGCCAGCTTGTTAATCTGCCATATTTGATTCGGCGTCGCCCGAGATGGCTTAACCTTGCCCAGCATCTGATTCAATCGGTCGATTACTTTGATGCCCTGGGCCTTGCTTAATGCCTTGATGCTGTCCGACCCGGTCGTAGTTAAGACCAGGTCATGGAGCTCGTCGTTATTCATTCGGGCCTGCCTGGCAAGCCCGAATATGTTCTTGATTTGTGGATAGGTGATTTTGTCCATAAGGGCCCTCCTCACTCAGAAAAAGCTTCTAGGCCGACACTAATGCTGTCCTCGACGTACACCGAATTGCGTATCGTATCGATTTCTTCCGGGGTGAGATGGCCGAAGAAGCGTTCAACCAATTCGCCATGCTTCGCCAGGCGAATGGCGTCGAACTCCTCTTCAAGCTCACCAGTTATGCCTACACTTCCGAGTAGCTGCTTGTCCTTCAGATAGTCGCCCTTTAGCTTCTTTTTTACTGCCTTTACTTTGTTGCTATCGAGCCCAAGGCCGCTCAGCACGTCATCAATAGAAGTGTCAAAGCAGTATTCGCCTTTGTAAAGGGCAATGAGCGCTTCCTTGAAACGTGCTTCTGTCTCGAATTTAACCTCATACTTCCGGCTGACTTTGGCTGCCACCACATCACCAAGCACTTCAACCAAGCGTTCATAATTATCAATTTCAAACTTTTCCTTGTATGTCAGGTTGAATCGGCCCTTGCTTCCAGGGATCTGATAGTGAGATAGGTTCTTATTGTCCATGACAAATATTCCAGCAGATGTAAAGGTGGCCTTCAGTTCATCCAGCCGCTTCTTGCTTCGCTTCATATCCTGTTCCAATCGGAGTGCTTCATCAACAAGGGGAACCAGTTCCGAATTCATCGCCCGTCCCCCCCTTCAAATGCATTGGCCGCTCTCCGTTCCGTAACATTGGCCTCCAGATTCTGAATGCACTGGGAGCACACAAACCGACCGGAATACACAACTAGCTCTTTATCGCTCCGGCAAAATAGGCAACTTCCTTGCGTCCGCTGTAACAGGATTGTGCCGTCTTCGCTATCGACGATAATATTGAACTTTTCGCCGCCTGATAGGCCATACTCCCGGCGTATTACGGCCGGGAGTGTTACGGAACCACTCTTGCTTAATTTTTTGTTATACGACTTCATTCAAGCATCCTCCTCAATAATTGCTTCTACTGGTATTCCGTCCTCACACGGGAATGCAATTCGGAGCAGGTCATACAACCTATCTGCCTGCTCTGCCGTCAGCCTATCAATATTGCGTGATGTGCTAGACCGATTCTCCATGCTGCTCCTCCTTATCAAGGAATGTATTTACAAGCTTTCCAGCAGCCACAAAAAACGCATAGCGCCGTTCCGTATAGAGCCTGAAAGCTTCCAGCGCTGTCAGCTCCTGCCCCATCCGCTGCCGCATATCCAACAACGTCTTTTCATAAGGAGTCCTGCCACGGATGCCCTCATCGTCAACGATGTAATCAGGTGAATCCCTCAAGGCAATACGGACTTCGTCCTCTGTTAACCCCGACACGATAGCGGCTGGACGTACCGGGACGGGAAGCATCACATGCTGTAAGAAACGGAACAAGCGTGCCACTGAATGATTCGAGTATTCATATCTCCACATCGTCATCCCCCCTACAGCATCATCATGTTGCTGGCCTTAGCGATAATGTCGACGGTAATTAGGGGAGCCCCTTCAGCGGAGCCGTGCATGTTTAATATGCGCAAGATGTTGTTCAGCGTCCGGTCGAGTAAGCGGAAGCATCCGTTTTTGTTGTTAGTTGCACGGACAATCATCTCCTGAATGGCATTTTCTTCGAAGTTGAAGTTTTGTAGGTAGCTACGAACCTCGTTAGCGGATAGTCCCTTCAGTGACACATAGAAATCTACCCGGTTCGCAAAACGGCTGATATAGCCCTTGATTTGCGCTTCAAGCTTCGGTTCCCCGGCGATAATCATTCCCACATCTGACTGGTCGAAGATGGCACGCAGGATCTCCATTTTTTTCTGTGAATACTTGCTAACAAGCTTGTCCGCTTCGTCGATAATGAGCAAGTAGCCCGGATTGCAGTTGAAAAATTCACGGATACCGTTCACCCGTTCCCATATCGTGCCATAGCCAACGGGTAGGCCGAGAGCTCTTTCGATGGCCTTAACCAGATCGCGTTGCGCCATCGTATCGTCGCATTCGATATATGCAACCTTGGGAGACCGCGCATAATACTTGAGCGTATGAGTCTTGCCGTATCCCGACTTCCCAACCACAATTCCAAGTCCAGTAAATGACTGGCAGGATTGACAGGCCCCGATGATTGCCGTTGCGTCACGGCTCTCAACGAATGCAGGCTTAGCAAGTCGCATCGTGCCTGTTTGCTCGATGGCTGCCGCCACTTCTTCGCCTTGTGCGGAGATAAAGTTCGTTATTGCCTGCTCGATGTCAGTAGGATCGGAAGAATATTTACCACTCAGATATTGTGAGAGGGCCGAGCGAGAATAATTGATTTCTCGCGCCAGCTCCGTAATTGTCATGCCGTTTTTGTCCATCATATTTTTAACCTGTGCTGCAAGGGCTGTTGGTGTGCCACCTTGAACCGGATAAAATGCCACTGCTTCCATGTTCGTTCCCTCCAATTATCCAAGTTTACGGAGCGCCGCGAGGGCTTTCTCCGCTTGCCGTTGGTAAAAGTCATCTGCATCGTCTTTTCCTGCTTTGGCTGTTTTTCTGGATCGCAGCTCTTCCCGGAATTGCTGATCGTCCGGCAATGCGACCAGCTTCGTGTTCTGCTTCGGTGCAGCCTCATTTTTGAAAATGAACCCGGCCACGTCGTTTCCATATCCTTGATACTGAGGATCGCGATCTTCTAATGGCGTCGTATAATACGCCAGGTCATCCATCGTCTGGCGGAGCTGGCGCTTCTGCATTTTGAGGTGATCTTCCAGCGCCTTTTGCGGCATCTTCGGGGCGATGAGTAGCAGTTCTTGACTGTACGCCTCGCATATTTTTTGCCCGCCAACTGTATACACATAGAGCTTTGTCACATCATTCGGGTCCCATTTGATGTCAACTTTGTCCCCGATATAATGGCAGAGTTCATCGGCGCGGTACTCATATCCAAACTTTTTGATCCCGATGTTCCGGACAAGGACGCGCTCCGCCTTCATCATCAATATCGTTGCGTAGGACTTTGGCGGCGGCGCTTTGACATAGCGGTCGGCGTTCCGGAACACTTCCAGAGGCGTATGCCACTTATCGCCTTGTCCCTTGAGTCCACTATGGAATGAACGATGGTACTCGTCTCGCCACTCGCACCATAGCGCATAAAATTCATCCAGTGTCAGCAATTCGTCACGTTGGAGCATCTTCTTGATGTCCTTGTCCACTTTCGCCGCTGTCTTCGAACCTGTTAGCGTACCCGTGTAGCTTCCCAACCATTTTTCAAATTTGCTAATTAGCGTGCCGAAGAACCGCTCGACTTGTGCCTTCGACCAGGGTTGGTATGGGAGGCTGCGCATGTCATCCTTGATGCCGATGCTGCGATAAAAGCCTTTGGTCTCGCTGTCGAAGCTGACGCGTTCATTTCTCTTACGCCCGGTCATCGTCTCGGCGGTGTAGTCTTTCCCGTTGTCGATCAGCAGCCATTCTGGCACGCCGCCAATGTCGGCGTATATCATGTTGAGCAGCGACTGCTTCAGCACTTGCGAATTTGCCTTGACACAAATTACATCGCCAACGATGCAGCGGCTGCGTGTATCTAGCCATGCGACGAGCTGCGGGCGGATGGCCTTGGTCTTGCCATTCGGGTATGTATATTTCACCCAAACATCGAATGTATGCTCGTCGCCTTGTACAAGCCCCATAACTGGCAACGCTTTTGTATTCCGAGACGCTTTGACCATTCGCTGATTCTTAAATTCACGCATGCCTTTTTCGGCAAGTAGACGCGCATTTTTGCCACGCTTTACATTCATCAGATATCCGATATAGCGGGCCACCGTTGGATATGATGGGATGTCCCAGCTATGCATTGATCCAATCTTCATAAGTTTGCTGTAGAGCATTTCAATCGTTCCGTTATTGCTCGCAAACGCGGGTTCAAACCATAAATTTTCGATGAAAGCTCTGACCTCCGGCGTAAGTGACGGAAATGTGTTTTTCTGCTTAGGCTTACGGCAGAGTGCCAGCACCTTGAAAAAGTCATAATTTTTCCCGTCCTGTTTGCTCATCTTCAGCGCCCAGGCACTTGCTTCCAAATAGCTTTGTGCATACCGATAGAGCGTGCGCTGACTCATTCCGTTTGCTTCCGCGATACTGACCGCAAATTCAGTCCGGTCACGGTCTCCATAGTTGAGAAACTCGCGGATGACCTTTGCCAACTCGACCGCTTCGTAATATGACTTACCGTGCTTCTCGATGTATTCAGCAGGATCAACATCGATGTACCACGGTATTTCCTTTTCATTGACATGTTCCTTGATAATGACATCTGCGCCTTCAATGCCTGTAACATGCTTATAAGCCTGTCTGGCCTTCTTGCTCAGCGTGGACATTGCAATAAGGACACGTTCCTTTCCACCACTTGCGGCAGCCTCTTTCTTTGCCTTGAAAGCCTCCGGGTTCCTTTGCACTTTCTTCTTTACTGACTCGTAGCTCACGCCCTCAAGCCCGGCGGCCACTTCCAGGGTAATGTATATTTCCGACAAGCTTGTTCCTCCTTTCCAAGTGAATCCGTTCATGCTACAATGGAGGAGATAAGTTTTTTGATGGGTTGCTTGGAGAGCGTCGACCTTGGAGGGGGGACGCTCTCTTCATTTATTGCACCCATCGATTTTAGCCTCCTGATGACCATGTTCCTCCACTTGTCCTTCTCTGTGATGTTCTAAGCCGTTCTGCTAAGCTCATGTAATTCTATGCCAAGGACTTGAGCTAGCTTAGGGATGAAGCTTTTTCCAGAACGTTCCCCAATCATAATCAGGTAGATATAGTTACTGTTCGTTCCTACCTGGGCCGCTAGTTCATATTGCGTCATATTCATTTCTGCGAGGCGCTTTTTGATGGTTACACCGATAGGTGATAGTTTGCGTTTTTTCATATATGCTCACCTGCTTTAATTCGTTCTTTGATGATTTCCCGTCTTTCAGCCTCTCGCCCTATCGCCCGTTGTAACTGGCGGTTTGCAGCGATTTTGGCGCTATACTCCAGCACCAGCCGTCGCAGTTCCTCAACGAGTTCACGCTCATGGGCTGCCAACATATCGCCATATGCATCAAGGGCGCTCCCTTGTGCAGTAGCTATTACTACCTCATTTCCAGCCGACGAAACATCTACACTTCCCACTAATTCACGAATAATCGTGTCAGTGGATTCGATTTGTTCCTTTAGTGTTTTACTCAAACTGGAACTCACATTTCATTCCTCCTTTCCAATTGAAGTGATTAATCTGTGAATCCCTTGCTTATTTAGTTTTCAAAGAGCAGGTAATTCGTCTGTTTTCGACTCAAGTTGTGTGCTAAGATTTTGATATGATTTACTATCTATCATCAGAATACACGTATATACGTGCAATGTCAATACAAAAAGCAATGTTTTTCGTGCATTTTGCTCAAATAATAGTGCAAAGGGTGAGCCAATAATGAGTATTGGGAGAAGAATTAAAGAACTGAGAAAGGAAAAAGGCGTGAGCCAAAAGGATCTAGCTGAAACGATAGGCGTTTCGCGTGGTAATGTGGGGGACTGGGAGCTCGATAAGGTGAAACCAGGGGCAGATGCTTTATTAGCCCTCTCAGAGTATTTTGAGGTAACAACGGATTGGCTGCTAAGTGGAAATGAGCCTAGTAATGCACGTAAATTAGTGCAAGGTTCGGCGTTAGGAATTTCTCCTTCTGACCTAGAATTGCTGGCAAAGTACCACCAATTAGAAGATAGGGATAAAATTAAAATCGAGGAACGCATCGAAGTATTACTGGAGCTGGCAGGCAAGGAGTCTGACAGTTCAAGTAAACATGCGAAATCGCATATCTCGACGAATGGAGGAAACGGAAAAGAAGAAGCAGCTACTAGACCGGCATAATTTTTTTGCCCAAAATGATAGGATTTCACATCATTTTTTGTCCCATTGCTGATGGTATATTTTTAATGCGCAAAATGAAGCGAAAAACCGCGCCACAAGTGCAATGGGACACACTTTCACAGTTTTGTCCGAAATGTCCCTTTGATTCAAAGGTGTTTTCATTATTTTTAGAGGTCTACTATGAATATCTTTAACGCGGTTTGAACGGAACCGTTAATCCGCTGAAGCCTTGATGTGGCCCGGTTTTTTTCGTTTTTTTATTCTCCTATAACGCACGGTAACGTTGAAATTGACACTCGTTACAACGAGATGCTTCTTTCTGACGTACTTCATCCATGGTACAATCGCAGTGAAGCACAAAAAAACGCCGATATCCCTGATACATCAAGGCCTCCGCGCATTTTTTTGAATTTTTATCCTTTGTCAACACGTTTGTTTTTTCTTTCATCATTTGTGTCTCAACTTTTTTTCTCTTAATCCCGCATAATCCCCGGTAGTATCGGTGTTTCCCTCGTTTTCCCGGTTCTTTTTTGTCCCTTTGTCTTTGTCATTTATTCTGAGAGAGTACATCTTCTTCCGGCGGGAGATCCTTGGTGAAGCGCGCTTCAATCTTCTTGCTGACCCAGAGCGAGGCGGCAAGGAATAACACCACGTACACAAGCTGAATCGGATGATGAACGAACCTCATCAAGTCGTGCCCGATGTACGAGACCGCGAACACCATAATCGCCTTGCCAAGCGTAACCGCAATGAAGAAGGAGCGGATGCGCATCCGGGCGATCGCGGCCGCCATATTGATAATGACGAACGGGCCTACCGGAAAAATACTGAGCAGAAAGACATAGCTGAACGCATTGCGCCGCACCCACAGCAAGCTTTTCTTCACCTTGGGCTTCTGCGCGTAGCGCTGAAAATATCGATGTCCGGCGATGGTACGGACGATGAGGAACGTGACCATGCATCCGGCAATCATGCCGAGCCAGGAATAGAAAAACCCGGGCCACAGCCCGTATACGGCGGCATTGACGCCGACGATCACAATCGTTGGCAGCGGGGGAATGAACGATTTCATGAAGGTCAGCAAAATGCCGGGCAGCGGGCCGAACGACCGGAACTGCTCCAGCAGATTCCTAAGGTTCTCCTCCGTCACGTAAGACATCATATTCGATAGCTCCATATCGTGTATGCACCAACTTTTTATTCAGCGTGATGGGACAGACCCAAGCTGCTCGCTTCGGCACTTATCCTCCGCCTTAGCATAGCATAAATATCGGGCCAGGAGATGACCGATCCGCGCTGCCATCAATTGTTCAAATAAAGGAAACAAAGCGGCTCGCCGTCATGCCGCAACAATCTCTCTTAGCCGGCCATCAGATTTTTGGCCCCTTGCGGATAGAACACCGAGATATGATCGACATGCGGATTCGGGTTCTTGTCGGTTGGCTTCGGCACAATGAATTTGAGCTCGTAATCCGCGCTGGCCTCGTATACATAGATCGCATCGCCGCCGTTCTCGCGCACATCCTTCGCTTTGCCCAGCGCCTTCTCCACATCCTCCAGCGTCAGCTTCCGCACTTCCGGATCGTCCGATCGGACGTCGAAAATCTGCATGCCCTTGTTATAGCCGAAGACGATATGCCTCGTCTCATAGGCGGCATACATGCCCTGTCCCGCGAACTCGTCCTTGTCCGGCTCGCCCCATTCCTTCTCCACGTCATCCATCAAGCCATGCTCGACGGCGAAGTCGCTGTGCGCCACCCGCCCTTCGGCAGCGAGCTTCATCATCTCTTCCACCTCTTGCTCCGCAGTCGGCTCGCCCTTCTCCGGCTCCGGCTTCGTCACGCCGGAACTCTCGGAGTCGCCGGAAGGCGCCGATGCGGGCGGCTTCTCCGAAGATGACGCATCCGGTGAAGGGGACGGTGTCCGGGACGCGGTATCGGTGGCAGTGGCGGGGGTATTGGCCGGCGCCTGCGCTGCCGGCTGCGTGCTGCAAGCGCTGAGCAGCAGTGCCAGCGACAGACTTAACGCCATCGTTATCATCGTATTGCGTTGCATGGCTGTCACTCCCTCGTATAGTATTTCCTAAAGGCAGTTTTGAGTCTTTTTCCAGTCCTTTATAGGAACATAGAATGCCTTCAAAATTTCCAGCTTGCACATTGAAAATTAATATGGGGACTGGACTTTCCGGAATGTCTCTGGACAATGGAACTTAGGGTTCCATTCGGGGAAATTCGTCTCCCTCCTGTAGTCCAATCTACTTTTTAAGTCTGTTTCTCCGGTACTCGCTTGCACTTCTTACCCGCTGGCTGTTCCCTTCGGCAACTCATGCCCGACTGTAGCAGCGTCGGGGCAGCTCGTGAACCGAAGCGTGTTCTCATATGCGAGGGTGATTGATCGGCGAGTGCGCCGGAGACAGTCCGGAGAGTCCGTTCCCTGAATCCCTTATAGAAAGGAGGAATTCTCTTGAAGCTTTTTGTCGGTATTGACGTCAGTTCCGAAGAACTGGAAGCCTGTTTGATGAAATCGGATGGCGACACCCTGGAGACCTTCAAGACCACCAACAATCTGCACGGCGCCTCTTACTTGCGGGATCGCATCATTTCTGCTGCGGTCAAGACAGCCTGCTCTGAGGTTCATATCGGGCTTGAAGCCACATCCGTCTACAGCTGGCATCCAGCCATGTACTTGCATGAGGATGAGGCCCTTCAACAATTGAATGCCAAGGTGTTCACCATTAATCCGAAGCTGATTAACAAATTCAAAGACGCTTATGCCGACCTGGACAAAACCGATCGCATCGATGCCTGGATCATTGCAGACCGCCTGCGTTTTGGCAGACTCACGACGACTATCGTGATGCAGGAACAGTACATCGCCTTGCAGCGGCTCACTCGCATGCGATTCCATCTCGTACACAACCTTACCCGCGAGAAGCAATACTTTTTGCAAAATCTGTTCTACAAGTGCAATGCTTTTCGCGCGGAGGTGGACAGTTCCGTGTTCGTCCATGCCATCATGGAAATGCTCTCGGAAAAGTATAGTCTGGATGAGATGGCGAATATGGATGTCGCCCGTTTGGCTGACTATCTCAAGGACAAGGGGAGAAATCGTTTCCCCGATCCCGAACACGTCGCCCGCTGTATTCAAAAGGCGGCTCGGGCCTCGTACCGTCTCTCGAAGGTTGTCGAGGATTCCATTGATTTGGTGCTGGGCACCTCAATTCAGTCGATCCGGAGCATCCAGAGTCAGCTTAAAGAGCTCGACAAGGCGATTGAGCGCATTTTAGACGGCATTTCCAGCAGCCAGTGCCTCCGTTCCATTCCGGGCATTGATCGGGTCTATGCCGCAGGCATCCTGGCCGAGATCGGCGACATCGACCGCTTCACGGATCAAGCCGCCTTGGCCAAGTATGCGGGTCTGACGTGGCGCAAGCACCAATCCGGCTCCTTCGAGGCGGAAGATACAAAGCGCATTCGTTCCGGCAACCGATTCCTTCGCTATTACCTTGTTGAAGCTGCCAACTCGGTAAAAAACCGCGACCCGGAATTCGGGGAGTATTACCGGAAGAAATTCAATGAAGTCCCTAAGCATCAACACAAACGTGCCCTCGTCTTAACGGCAAGAAAACTTGTGCGTCTGGTCGATGTGCTGCTACGCAACGACCAACTCTATACGCCCAGAAGGAAGGTGAAGCCGACAGAGCAATAATGCCCTGGCTCATGAATGTTCTTCTCTAATTACCAGTTAAATTATGGTATTTTACTTAATTTTCGACTGGGTCTAGTTTGGTGATGCCTTTTTTGGATTGATTCTGCTGCACGCCAAGGAAATTTTCCAATTCTCATCAATCAGGGACTTGACATCATACCGCTGGACTTAGGTTCGGAATATTTGCATTGCTGATATGTTAACATTGACGTATTCATTCCGCAAATAGACAACAAGCTTTCCTGCGCCGTTTTCCCTTTTCCGACACATAAAAGCGCTTCACCAAGGAATCGGACTCCATGGTCAACCTCCAATTCCGCCTCATCATCACCATCCGGTCACCTGGATAGGATTGCGCCCGTATACGGCAAAACAGCAGATAGCCGAAGCCATCTGCTGTAAGCTGCCATGCCGCCCGACCTCGGGCGAATGGCATATATATCAGGATTGAACTTGCAGAATGAGATGAATCCCGTTCGGATCCACCGTTCGTACCGTGCCCGCTTCCTCCTCAACCGGCGCATGAAGCTGGCGCAGCCGTTCCACGGTCTGCTTCCGCGCCTCCTCGTCGGGCAGCATGAGCGTGAACCATTTCAAGCCTGCGCTATGCTTGCCGGGTGCGGACGCCCCCGCGCTGTGCCATGTATTTAAGCCAATATGATGATGGTAGTTGCCCGTCGAGATGAACAACGCTTGCCGGCCATAACGGGCGACGGTCTCGAAGCCCAGCCCCCGTCCGTAAAATTCCTCCGTCTTCTCCAGCTCGGATACCTGCAAATGAATGTGGCCGATGATGGTGCCGTTTGGCATCGCCGTCCACGGGCGTCCGGTCGCTTCATGCAGCAGGCTGTCGGCCTGCAGCGCCACGGTCGCCATGCCGACCTGGCCGTCATTCCAGCTCCATGTATCCGGCGAGCGATCGGCATAAATCTCGATCCCGTTGCCTTCCGGATCGGCCAGATAGAGCGCTTCGCTCACATAGTGATCCGATGCTCCCTCGAGAGGGTATCCGATCTGGACGAAATATTGAAGAATATCGGCCAGATCGGATCGGCTCGGGAGCAGGAACGCAATATGGTACAGCCCGGTCTTGCGCGGGTTCCTAGGCTCGATCGTATCCGGCTGGTCCAGCGTGACGAGAGGCGTTACGCCATCCGCCGTCAGTACGGCGCTGGCGCCGGATTGTTCGAGCACCTTGAATCCGAGTATATCGCGGTAGAACAAGAGCGAGCGTTCCAAACTCTCGACGGCCAGTTGAACATGCCCGACATAAGTAGACGGGTAACGATGAAAATTCATAGGCTGGTTCCTCCTTCAGGCGCTAGGCCTGTTCATGCGCTCGGCTTGCTGCCGAAGAAAAGACGATCGAGCGACCACGTATTGCTTGGCGCCAGGACCAAATATACCGCCATAACAAGGTAGGCCAAATCCAGTTCATAGCCCGCCATTTCCGGACTGCCGGTAAAGCCTGCCGCGAACTTCACCTTCACCATCGCCCCAGCCATGATAATAATGAACAGGGCGGAGAAAAGGCGCGTTCCCAGGCCAAGAATAAGAGCGACGCCCCCGATAATCTCAATCAGGGCAACGGCATAAGCCGCAAATCCAGGCAGCCCCAGACTCTCGAAGAATCCCATCGTATTGCCAATGCCGCCCTGGAACTTCTGAAAGCCGTGAATAAGAAAAGCCGCTCCCAAAAAGATTCTTAACAACAGAGCACCTATTTCGTAAAGTTTTGTCATTTCCGAACACACATCCTTTAATTTTAGAATAGCTGCAACCTGGCGCTGCCATCACCTCGGTTACTAATTACAAGTAAATATAAATTAGTCAATTAATATTGTCAAGTAATTATATTTTTTTGAGAAAGGTGCTTATTTCCCGTCACCAGTGCTATAATAGTATAGTAGAGGTGATGGAACATGAACGGAACATCCAGTGAACGATGTCCCCGCTTCGACAAAGCGATGAGCATCTTGAGCCAGCGGTGGACAGGGCTTATCATCCATCAATTGCTGGCAGGCCCGCAGCGCTTCTGCACGATGGAATCGGCCATCGCGATTAGCGGCCGGGTCCTGTCCGAGCGATTGAAGGATCTCGAGCGCGAAGGCATCGTGCGCCGAGAAGTATATCCCGACACGCCGGTGCGCATCGAATATTCTTTGACGGAGAAGGGACACGCTCTCGAACCGATCATTCGAGACATTGAAGCTTGGGCCGCGCAATGGATCGAGCTATAACCCGCCGCTGCGCAGCGCCTCGCCGCCGATAACATCAAAGCCGGATCTCCTTCGCGGGAGACTCCGGCTTTGTTCGCTTTCCTTCACCTATAAATAGCTACTGCGTCGGCTTCTTCGTGAGCTGCTCCTGCGCGAGACGAATCATCTCCCGGACCATCGTGCCGCCAATCCGGCCCCCGACGCGCCCCGCCGACTCCGTCGACAGTTCTCCGTTGTCTCCCGGCTGCAGCGGCACGCCCAATGTCTTGGCGACCTCATACTTGACGTCGTCCGGCCGGTTCGGATCTACGGCGAAGCCTTCCTGCCGCATCACTTCCGCCTTGAACGCATTAACGCCCTGCTCTGCTCCGTTCACGAGCAGCCTTCTTCGGTTCCTGCGGGCCATCATCCTGCCTCCTTGCCAGCATAAAGTATGAATCCTTCATACAATGGCCCGGAAGCGGTCAAATTATGTGCCTCGCGCGTGATCGCCTTCTTCAGTGCATATCTTTTCCGTTTCCGTACGTTTTTAATTGTGCAAAAACAGGCCTGAGTTTCGGCGCGCCGTTCCTATCCTTCACAAAATTTCCGGATGCCGAGGAGACGAATATGAGTTACGCTCTCAAGAAATGATAAGTCCGACAGATCCCTTTGATTCAAACAACGGATTCAACTTAAATTTGTAATCTGAAGCCAGATTCAAGCATTCACAATATGGATTTATATGGGTGAGGATGTGTCCTGCGTTCATCTGTGTGGTAGTATGGGAAAAGGGAGTACATACCATTGTTTGAGGTGAAATATCGTGAAAAATGAAATTATTCAACGATTTACTGCCTACGCCAAAGTAAATACCCAATCGAATGATGACAGCCAGACCTGCCCGTCGACACCAGGACAATTGGACCTGGCCCGCTTGCTCGTGGAAGAGCTGCAAGCGATCGGCATGCAGGAGGTGACCCTGGATGAGAACGGCTATGTCATGGCCACACTGCCGGCCAATACGGACAAGGATGTCCCGACGATCGGGTTCCTCTCCCATCTGGATACGGCGACGGATTTCACCGGAGCCAACGTCAATCCGCAGATCGTCGACAATTACGACGGGAATGCAATCGTCTTGAACGAAGCGCTCCATGTCGTCCTGTCGCCGGCCGAATTCCCGGAACTGGCGAATTATAAGGGCCATACGCTGATTACGACGGACGGGACGACGCTGCTCGGCGCGGATGACAAGGCAGGCATTGCCGAGATTATGACCGCGATGGCCTATCTTCTCCAGCACCCGGAGATCAAGCATGGCAAGGTGCGTGTCGCCTTCACCCCGGACGAGGAGATCGGGCGGGGGCCCCACCGCTTCGATGTCGCCGCGTTCGGCGCGAAATACGCCTATACCGTTGACGGCGGCCCGCTCGGGGAACTCGAATATGAGAGCTTCAATGCGGCGCAGGCCAAGATTACGGTCAAGGGGACGAATGTCCACCCCGGTTCGGCGAAGGGCAAAATGATCAATTCGGCCAAAATCGCCATGGAGCTGCACAGCAAACTTCCTGCCGAGGAAGCTCCTGAATTCACCGAGGGCTATGACGGCTTCTATCATCTCATCTCTATCCAAGGCGATGTGGAGCGGACCGATCTGCGCTATATCATCCGCGACTTCGACAAGGCCAACTTCGAGGCCCGCAAAGCGAAGCTCGAGGCGATCGTGAAGGAGCTTCAGGGCACCTACGGAGAAAACAGCATTATCCTCGATATGAACGACCAATATTACAACATGAAAGACAAGATCGAGCCGGTCAAGCATATTGTCGATATCGCCTATCAAGCGATGAAGAACGTCGGCATCGAGCCGATCATTACCCCGATCCGGGGCGGCACGGACGGCTCGCAGCTATCCTATATGGGGCTGCCGACACCGAATATTTTCACCGGGGGAGAGAATTATCACGGCAAGTTCGAATACGTCTCCGCTGATAATATGGTGAAGGCGACGGAGGTTATTATCGAGATGATTAAGCTGTACGAGCAGCAAGCTGCGCAATAAAGCATGAAGGGGCTATCCCGTATTTGTCACGGTTCGTGACGATGGGATAGCCCCTTGCTATGACTGCCGGCCTCTCAGGCCGGTCAGGCTGCTGAACTGCCGTGCCTCAACAGTGCATATGACGCGCCGCCTCCTCCCAGGGCACGCTGTATCCCTGCCCCTTGGCGCAGAAGATGGAGGCCGAGGTGTAGAGCGGGTCCGCGTCTTTATTGTACGCCTTGGCCTTAATAATCTCCTCCGCGTTATGGCAGCGCTCATACCCGCCGAAGCGCAGCTGCAGCATCCCCTTGCCCTGGGTATAGGCCGCCAGCTCGGCGCTGTAGTTCATAAAGGTGGCCACCGGCGCCTTGCCCGTTATCACGACCTGATCTCCGGCGAACTGGGGCGGATCGAACCGGCCTGCCGCCTTCTGGATATCGGTCATGACGCGTCCCATATGCTCGGACGCGACCTTCACCTTCACCTCATAATACGGCTCCAGCAGCACATTGTCCGCTTGCTCCAGCCCTTGCCGAAGCGCCCGGCAGGCCGCCTCGCGGAAGTCGCCGCCGCTCGTGTGCTTATTGTGGGCCCGGCCCTTCGTCAGCGTCATGTTGACATCGGTGACGGGGGATCCGGTCAGCAGCCCGTGGTGATCCCGCTCCAGCAAGTACTGCTCAATGACATGCTGATAGTTGACCGTCAGCACGTCGGGATGGCACTCGTTCCGGAATACCATTCCGCTGCCTCTGGCGCCGGGCTCCAGCCGAAGATGCACCTCCGCGTAATGCCCGAGCGGTTCGAAATGCCCGCATCCCGTCACTGCCGAAGCAATCGTCTCCTTGTACAGAATGTCCGGTGTCCCGAAGGAGACATCCATGCCGAACCGCTCCTTGACCAGCCGCTCCAGCACCTCCAGTTGAATGACGCCCATCACATGGATATGAATCTCCTGCAGCGCCTCATCCCACTGAACCCGAAGCGACGGATCTTCGGCATCGAGCAGGCGGAAGCGCTGGAGCACCTCCTTCACATGGAGCGAAGGCGGAAAGATGACCTTCGACGTCAGCATCGGCACCATTTCGTATTCGGCCCGATCGTTCAGCGCGCCCAAGCCTTCCCCGGCCGCGGCCGCCGATAGTCCGGTAACGGCACAGAGCTGGCCTGCCTCCGCCTGTTCGGCATGGTCATATTTGCGGCCGTTGTATATCCGAATCGAGGTCACCTTCTCGGCGATCCGGTCCGGTCCGGGGCCATAGCGGACCTCGTCCCTGACATGCAGGGATCCGCCCAGCACCTTCAGATGGGTAACGCGGGCGCCGTTCGCGTCATGGCGGATCTTGTATACCCGGGCCGCGAACGGCTGATCCTTCAGCCAGCTCCCCGGCGTGAAGTCATCCACCAATTGCAGCAGCTCGGTTACGCCCACATCCTGCAGGGCGGATCCTGCGGCGCAGGGGAACAGACGATGCGTCCGAATCAAGCCGGCCGCCGCGTTCCGCCACACCTCCCGATCGTATTCGTCCTCCATATAACGGACGAGCAATTCCTCATCGCGTTCGGCCAGAAAAGTGATCAGCCCGTCCTCCCATTCCGCTTCGCCGCAGGCGGAGCTCATATCGACCGCGTCCGGCGTCAGTTGGACGCGAATATCGTCCAACACCCGCTCTGCATCCGCCCCGGTCCGATCCGTCTTGTTGATGAAAAAGAAGACCGGCACCCGGTGGCTGTTCAGCAGCTGCCAGACCGTCTCCGTATGGCCCTGCACGCCCTCCGCCGCGCTGACGACGACAATGGCGGCATCCATCACCTGGATGGCCCGCTCCATCTCGGCGGAGAAATCGACGTGCCCCGGCGTGTCGATCAACGTGTAGGTAGTGCCATTGTATGTCATCACCGCCTGATCGGCGAAGATCGTAATGCCCCGTTCCTTCTCGATCTCGTGACTGTCCATGCAGGCATCCCGGTTATCGACCCGCCCCCGGCTCCGAATGCTGCGGGTATGGTACAGCAGCTGCTCGGCCAGCGTCGTCTTCCCTGCGTCTACATGAGCGAATATGCCGATTGTTCTATGCATTCTGACACCTCTCGTAGCGGTTTCCATTGATTGTTATGATTTCAGTGCACGCATGTTCCATCGGTAAAGAGCTGTTCCCATCATAGCACAGAGATCGCGGAGGCATCACGGGCCGATATGGTAATGCTGTCATCCGCCCGTTCTTCCTTCAGCTGGATCAACAGCCGGACCGCAGCCTCCGGATCAAAGACAGGGAACTGGTGTCCGTATGGCACGCGGAATACGTGCCCATCGCCCGAAATGCTTCCGGCAGCGAATACATCCTGTCCCGCTCCCCCCATAGAAGCGTAACCGGCACATCCGGCAAGGCTGCCGGAGCCATATTGGGCAGAGCATGCTGCACCAGGCGCAGCATATCCGCATTCGCTGCCGCGATCCGGGGCGAGGATAACCCCCGTATCACCGATTCGACATATCCGTCCGGAATCTCCTCGTGCCGCTCGATGCCTTCTTCCCGCAGCAGCATTCGCCGGAGCATAGACGCGCTTAGCCGCTGCAGGCGATTCTGACCGATATCGGCAGCAGCAGCCCCAGCGCCTTCATTACCGTGCCGGGCGCCGAGCACAAAAGCAATGCCGCCATCGTTACCGCGCTCTCGCAGAGACTGACGGTCGAGATTCGCCGCGGCGGCAGCATATTCCGGCAGGACTTCAAGCATGGCATTCCCCAGACCGGATTATTGACGGTAGGGGCGACGCGGGAGACCGGCACAAGCATCACCTTCCTGCCGGATCGGGAGCTGTTCCGCCTTCCGCTCTCGGCGGAATCACTAAGCCGGTACACCCGGTCCGTCTCCGAGGCGAACCCCGGGCTGAGCATTCAATTGCATCGAAGCGACACACGTCCAGATTGATGGCCTCCCAGCCCCCTCTTTCCCGGAGGGGGCTTTCAGCGAGAAGGCACGTCCAACCGGAACAAATACTATACCGTTATCCTCCCCTGCAAATGGGACAATCTTGGGGTCCGGCCGGCAAGCCGGCACGCTTAAAGTTTCTGCAGAAGGATAGCTTCAAGGAGATCTCCCACACTGATATTATTGAGTTCCTCGGCAATCCGGTCCGCCCTTGTTTTTTTGCGAATCGAGCCTTCAAGCACAATTTCGATTCTTTGATTTTTGTCAATCAAGACAGAAGTAACCTCAAGCGCATTGGCTAATAGACCGACGACCACTGCAATCTGCTGCGGCGTCAGCTTCGATGGAGAGGATTTTTTCTTTCCGTTTTTCTTGTTGCCGCCGCCCGTTCCATTCCCGTTCCGTGCCATGGCCGTCACCATCCGATCAGACTATAATGATATCCAAGTCCCCCCCGCCTTCATTGGCTCCGATTCCGATGATGAAGGAAGTAGCGATCACGATGACTACGATTAAAGTAATAATTCTTGCGTTGTCCTCTTCGCTCATACTAACCCACCTATTCCCTAAATGCGTTTTACTTCATCATATGAAGCTAACGCTCCCGCGTACCGGATATCGAGCAATTTAGCGAGTTCGTCCGATAGCGCATCGCCCGCTCCTTGCAGGTACGCCAGGATCATCGTACAATTTCGGTAAAGAGGATACGAAAGGAAGGTTCGAGCGCCATGCCGAAGCTCAAAGTGCCCCGTTAATCCCGAGGCCCGCCGTCCAGCTTGTTCATACTCGCCTTGACCGCCAATAACAAAAAGGGAGATGCTGCCTATGAACAAGCTTGGACCTGTGCCGATATCGAAGGAAGCGCGGATGGAGACATGCCGCAAGATTGCGGACCGGCTGCATGAGAAATACGGAAAGCGAATCAAAGCGATTGGCGTATACGGATCGATCGCCCGCGGCATGGACGGCCCGTATTCTGACATCGAAATGTTCTGCGTGCTGCGGAAATCGAGCGAAGCCGCAGACGACTGCTATGAATGGTCTGCAGGGCCATGGAAGGCCGAGGTAGACGTGATGAGCGAGCATGTTCTGCTGTGCGAAGCGGCAGAGATCGAAGGACGATGGCCGCTTACGCATGGCCCGTTCTTCACGGCGCTGGCCTTGTATGATCCGGAAGAGTTCTTCCCGAAGCTCAAGGCCGCAGCCGAATCCCCGCCTGCGTCGGAATTCCGCCGGGCTATCTGCGAGGTGCTGGTCGGCGAAATGTATGAGTTCGCGGGTAAGCTTCGCAACGCGAGCCTGCACGGTCCAGACTCCTACCTGCCTTATCTGGCTATGCAGTTCGCCCACAACGGCGCGATGATACTGGGCCTGCATCATCGGACCTTGTTCACCACCGGCGCCCGCGTGCTGCCGGAGGCCCTGGCGCTGCCGGATCGCCCGCAAGGCTATGATGAGCTGGCAGGGCTGATCATGTCCGGGGAGCTGGCCGACCCGGAACGGATCGTCACCGCCTGCGAAGCGTACTGGCAAGGGCTGACCGCCTGGGCCGCCAAGCATCATTACGCGATTGTCTCGCCGCCGATTCCATTCTAGAAGAAGAGAGACCCGCGTTCCGCTGCGGGTCTCTCTGTCTGTCCGGCTCCCGCCGGGTTATCGGCCTTCGTTTCGGTTAACGGTTCAGCACAATGCCGTAATTCCGTTCCAGATACTTATGGATCCGTTGAAAATCGGCCTGGGTTAATTGCTTCAGCCGCTTATTCTTGAGCTCTTTCCCTAAAATAATCCCGATCGTCTCGGCGGCCAGCGCGGTGTTCGGCATAATTCGGGCCGTGCCGTACGCTTTGATCGTGGCCCCGACATTTTTGCCGGCGACGAGCACGTTCTCATAGTTTTTCAATTCGAAGGAGCGCAGCGGCATGCCGTACCGGTTCGGCTTGCCGAAGCCGATTCCTTTTGGAATGGCCCGCACAGCCTGCAGATCGACCGAGTAGCCGCCGATGCTGACATTATCCCAGAACATTTTGCCTGACATCACGTCCGGGTAGTCCAAAATATAGTCGGTCTCGAAGCGGTTGTAATCCCGAATATATAAATAATCGGGAAACCCGTCCAATTCGGCGTTTTTATATCCGGGAATATGCTTCTGCAAAAATTTTAGAATATGCGGCGCCTCGGCCTTCCCCTTCTCGACGGCGGATCGGACCGATTCCGGATTCGCCGGATCGACGTTGAAGATGAGCAGCGCATTCATAATCACTTGGCCATTCCGCTGAGAGGTGGAATTGATGCCGCGAAAAACGAGCTGATCATCCTTCGGCTTGTATTGGAAGGTCAGATTGCTGAAGCCCGTCGCCGTGTTCCAATCGACATATGTATTCGGACCATACTTCTTCTGCACATTGGTCAGCGGATAATCGAGCAGCACCTGCTCGTGCAGTTCATTCCAATCCACATTTTTGAACCTCAGCATGAGGGTGGCGGCCATATGATCCGGCTTTTTGCCGTTATAGATGCTTTCCATGCCGGGAATCCGCTTGACTTCCAGCTTGCTCGTCAAAGCGTTAAAATCGGTATTTTCCACGAAGTATTCCGCTTCCGCCCGATACGGCTTGCCGTCCTTCGTCCGGTACGTCAGCGACTGGATCGCCTTCTCTTTCCCCCGGGGAACGACCTCTACCTTTTCGATGCGGATGCTGTTTTGGATCGGGATATTTTTGATGATCGATTGGAAATAGCGGTTGAATTCTTCTTCCTTGCGAATGGTGCCTGCGTTATAGCCATTGAATAACCTCCGAATCTCGCCCTGCACGAGGCTCCGCTTCTGATTGTCATTCGGCTGGTCGAGCACAAGCATCTGACCTTGAATCAGTTCGCCTCCCGGCTTGCTTCGCGGATCGAGGATCATCACCTTCAGCCCGAGATCGCGGGCGGCCTTGGCCAGGAGCACCCCCTGAATCTCGCTGCCGATGACGACAACGTCGTAATGGGTGCAGCCGGTTCCGCAGGATGACTTCGCCGCGGCGGCAGCCATTCCCTCAGGAAGGATGGATGCGGCGACGAGGACGGCAGCGAACCACAGCATGATGCGCCGGATGATGATGGAACGGTTCTGTGACGGTTTCATTCTTGTGTACGTTACTCCTCCTGCTAAAATTTTTCCTAGTTCTATAACAACATATCTTTCCCTGGTAAAGGTTACAAAGAAACAAGTTCCGCTTGCAGCGAGATCAAGGCTTGACTTCCCGCTCCGCCCGGCCCGGCTCAATAGGGAGCCGATCGCCGCCAGCGATTCGCTGAAGCGGCTGCCTGCGCGGGGCATGCTCTATTCTTCATCGGCATCGATGAGCCTGCGTACGATATCGAGCACCGGGTCATCTATGCGGCATCCGCCGATGGCCTGGAACGGCGAGCGCGGCGGATCTACCGCGCTCGGCGAGGAATTCGGCTCCTTCGAGGCGCTTGTCCGCCCCACGCTGGAGTTCCCCAACTATGCATATGAAGATATGGTGTCCTTCGACGACGATTCATATGAACGGTATCTTGATTTCGTGATGGAGATGTCCTCAGAGGTGACGCCGAGCGGGCCCGGAACGAGGTGGATGATATCGTCATGCTGCTGGAGATCGGCAGCTCGGATGCCGTCGGCTTCCAATGGTGGGATTGCGGGGTTATTCATTTCTTCATCCGCGGGGAAGACTTGCGGAACGGCCGGTTCGACCGCACCTATTGCTCGTTGTATTCGAGCTGACGTTAACCTGACGGCAACGCTCAAGAAGCGGGCCGCGCGCAGGCCGGCGGCATGATCCGCCGGCTTGGCCTGTCTTTGAGCATGCCGCTCTTCTGTTCGCTCATTCCGCCGCCAGCGCGGCCTGCAGCCGATCGGCATGAAGCCACAGCCGCTTGCGGGGGCCTTCCTTGCGCACAATCCCCTCGGCCGCCAGTTCATTCATCATGGCCGTGACCGTCTCGCGGATGGATCCCGCCATACTGGCCAGCTCCTGATGCGTCAGCTCGACCTCCAGCCGCACCCAGGACGGGCCGGCATCTTCCTCCTGAACCGGGGTATTGCGTTTGAACTTCTCCGACAACTTGTAGAGCAGATAAAGCAGCCGCTGCCGCACGCTTCCATAGGTCATCCGCTCCAGCAGCTCCTCCACTTCCTTCAGGCGGGCGGAAATGATCTCAATGAACCGGAGAGCCAGTTCCGGCCGCTCCGTCATAACCTGCCGGAACTGGACATGATCAATCGAGCAGATGACCGCGTCCTCCACCGTGACCGCGTACGTATGCGGATCGCCGGCCGCAAAAGAAGCAATCTCCCCGAACAGATGCCCGGCACCCATCAGATCGATCGTCAGCTCCTTCCCTTCCCCGGTGATTTGATAGAGGCGGACAATGCCGGACTTGACTAAATAGAGCCTCTTCCGCTCGGCATGCGGGGTCGTAATGAGCGTTCCTTTTTTGACGAACTCGACCGGGGTGACCGACTCGATTCGCTTCAATTCTTCGCTGTCGAGGCCGTCGAACAGATTGATTCTCGATAAATACTTTGCCTTGTCCACAAGACTCCCTCCATTATTTTGCGGTGGCTGTAGGCTGGACTACATCCGATAACCACACGCTCCCCTATACTGAACGCACGAGCCATTGCTCGACATCCCATTCACAATGGAGTGTGAGATCTGTGACGATTGTCGTTATCATCATCCAATGCATTCTCATCGCCATGTTCACGGTGTCCGTCCTGCTCAAGTTCGGGCGCCCGCCCTCGATGGTCCGGCATTGGCAGGAATACCGGTATCCAAGCTGGTTCATGGATGTGACCGCGACGCTTGAGGCGGCGGGCATCGCCGGCCTGATTGCCGCCTTCTGGCTCCCCGCGGCGTTGAAGTACGCCGCCGTCCTGTACATCCTCCTGATGCTGGGCGCCATCCATGCGCATCTGTTCCGGGCCAAGCATCCGCCGAAGATGGCCATCAACGCGGCAGCGATGCTCCTGCTCTCGCTTATCCTGCTTGCCATCTAGCGCTGCCGGAACAGCAAGCCCCGGATCGATTCTCGATTCCATCCGGGGCCACGGTCCGCTTACGGCTTCGCTGCGGGAGCCGCTTCCTTCATCCGCTCATACTCGCTCTTCAGCATACCGTAGATAAGTTCATCATGGTGCCGGCCCTGGGCGAATATCATATGCCGCACCCGCCCCTCCAGCTTGAATCCCAACCGTTCATGGAGCCGGGCCGAGGCTTCATTGAACGAATATACCTGGACTGTCGCCTTCTCATAGCGCAGCTCCTCGAAAAAGTAGCGCAGCAGAATCCGCACCGCATCCGAAGCGTAGCCTCGGCGCCAATGCTGCCGGAAGATGGCGACTCCATACTTGAACGTACCGTTCCGCGGACCGCAGCTCTGGGAGATGATGGTGCCAACCAACTGCCCGTCCAGCGTCTCAATCGCCAGCCTCATGTTGTCGCCGTCGGGATGTCTGGCCGCCTCCCTTTCCGTCCATCCCCGGGTCCCTTCCTCGGAACGCGGCATTTAGATCGCGTCGCACAGCCGGGCCGCTTCCGAGTTCTGATCGTTGCGATGGAAGCATTCCCAATCGCCAGGGACGATGGCGCGCAGCCGCACGAACCGGCCTTCCCATACATTATGCGGGGATGTCATCGAAAACCCTCCTCATCGAATAGGTGAAAGTCCTGGTAGATCGACTTCCAGACTTGCCGACGGCAGCCTTGAGCGAGTCTATTTCTCTCCCCTGCCGCACCTGCCGCTCCGCCCCTTCCCGTTGCCGTCGTGTGCGGGCTCCCGGGAGATTACGATTATTTTACCATGGCTATTGAATCATTGGGATCGGTTACATGCATTCACTCCGGTTGAAGGCCCCCCATGGATTGACAATGGTAGTACAATAAAGATTGTTATCATGATTAATCTATTTCATAGACCGTAGATCAGAGATTTTATAAGTTTGAAGGGGTAGTACAGATGAAATCCAAGCTAGACAAAGTGTTCAACCAGTATTGGAGCCCTTATGCCGCCATGGGCATTGCCGGCATCCTCAGCGCGGCGTACTTCGGGATCACCGGAACCGTATGGGCGGTCACCGGCGAATTCACCCGTCTGGGCGGCCACATCTTGGAGATGTTCGGCGTCGATATTTCCGATTGGGCTTACTTTAATCTGATTCATATGGACGGTACGACATGGAGCCGGACGGACGGCTGGATTGTATGGGGCATGTTCATCGGCGCGCTGATGATGATTTTGTTCAGCAACAATTTCAAAATTCGCGCTCCGCGGCAGAAGCGCCGCTTCGTTCAAGGGCTGATCGGCGGCATCATCGCAGGGGCGGGGGCGCGGCTGGCGCTCGGCTGCAACCTGGCCGCCTTCTTCACCGGCGTTCCCCAATTCTCGCTCCATTCCTGGATCTTTATCGTGGCGACGGGAGCGGGGACGTATCTTGGCACGAAGGTCGTCAACACCGCCTGGTGGAAGGGCAAGCCTGCCCTGCAGCGCGGCGGAGCGGCGGCGCGTCCCGCGAAGGCCCGCAAGATTCAGCCGTATGTCGGCGGTCTGCTTGCGCTGCTGTATGCGGGATTGATCGTCTATTTCTTCCTCTCCGGCCGCACGATGCTGGGCGTGGCCGCCATATTCGGCGCCGCCTTCGGCATTCTGATTGAGAGAGGGCAGATCTGCTTCACGTCCGCCTTCCGCGATCTCTGGATTAGCGGCCGCGCGACGATGACGAAGGCGATCACGGCCGGGATGGCCGTCAGCTCCGCGGCGACCCTCATCATCATTCTCGTGTACGGCATGGAGCCGATCACGAAGATTGCGGCGCCGAGCACCTTCATCGGCGGTGTCCTGTTCGGCCTCGGCATCGTCATGGCCGGCGGCTGCGAGACCGGCATGATGTACCGCCTCATGGAAGGACAGGTCGTCTTCCTTCCGGTATTCATCGGCAACATTATCGGGGCGACCGGACTGGCCTATGCATGGGATCATCTCGGCGTATACAACTTGCTCGTGAAGAGCGGTTCGCCAATCAATCTAATTGACGTCATGGGGCCAGCCGGCGCGCTTATCGCGACGCTGCTTCTGCTGGGCATCGGCTTCCTTATCGCCGTGTATTGGCAGAAAAACTACCGCTTCGGCGTCGGATTCAATTACAAGAAAGGAGCATGACTTATGACTGTCGATTTCACGTTGGATCTGCGAGGAGAACCATGCCCGTATCCGGTGATTTACACGTTGGAGACGCTGCAAGGGATGAAGAAAGGCCAACTGCTGCAAGTCATCGCCGACTGTCCTGCCGCCTTCCGGAACGTGCCGGAGGAAGTCGTCAAGCACGGCTACACGATGGCGCAGGAGCCTGTGCGGAACGGTCAGGAGTTCACGTTCTATATTACCGCTTAATTGGCATCGGGAGAGCGCGGCCTGCAGAGAGTGCGATGACAGAAAGGGAATGTCTCACAGGCACTGCAAAATGATGGAGATGACGAGTGAACAGAGAGTGCGGATGCGGGAAAAACGGCGGCGCGCAAACCGGTCGAAGATGGATGAAGCAGTGAAATGCTGCGTGCATGCATCAATTTCTGCTCTTTAAGCCGCGATTTGATGAAATTCCTGCAAAAGTACATGATGTTCATCGATTTTTGTCTTTTATCGATTGGATAGTCAGAAATTGATGCCGTTTTGCAGGATTCCCTGTAACGGAGTACACGTCATAAAGGAAAAGTGTAATTTTGCAGTTTTCGGCGAGTCGAGCTTTGAGAATCAAGGGGGGCTGTCTCACTATAGTGAAATACTACTTTTGGGACACCCCCCTTTTTCACATTCCCGTATGGGTCTAGTTATTGATCATCTGCTTCACGAGCTCGCGATTGCGCTGCTTGAACAAGTCGTTGTGCGAAGAGACCATCCCATAGCTGTTCGCATCCGGCTGAATGAACTGCTTCGCCTTGTTCACCGCGTTGGCCGCATCCTGGAAGGCGCCCGCGATCAGATGCAGCTTCCCTTCATGGTGCAATATATCGCCTGCCGCATACAGGCCGGGAATGGAGGACTCGCTGTTCGCATTGCCTTTGACATAGAAATCGTCCACCATCTCAATCTTCAGTTCGCTGTTGCCGAGCAGGGAGCTGTCCCGCTCATAGCCATGGTTGATGATCACCTCATCGATAGCCAGGCTTGTCGTCTCTCCGGCCGCATGGTTGGTCAGCTCCACGCGCTCAATCACTTCATGATTGGCGCTCGCAATCAGCTTCGTAATCGTCATATTGAAGTAGCATTCGACGGAGCTGTTCTTCAGTTGGGTCACCTGCGCTTCATGGCCCGACAGCTCTTCCTTGCGGTAGGTCAAGTACACCTTCTTCGCGATAGGCTCCAATTCATTGGCCCAATCGATCGCCGCGTTCCCGCCGCCCGAGATGATGACCGTCTTATCCTTGAAATGCCGGAGCGACTTGACCGTATAGTTCAGATTCGATACCTCGAACCGTTCGGCGCCTTCGATCTCCAGCTTCTGCGGAGTGAGGATCCCGCCGCCGATCGCGGCGATGACCGTCTTGGAATAATGCTTCCTGCCGGAAGCCGCATCAAGCACGAAGAGGCCGTCTTCATTTTTGGAAATGGACACGATTTTCTCATTCAGCACCACTTCCGGATCGAAGGTTAAGCCCTGCTTCACCATCTGCTCAATTAATTGCGCCCCGGGAACCGGCGTTACCCCGCCGACATCCCAGATCATTTTCTCCGGGTAGACATGGACCTTGCCGCCCAGACGGGGCTGATACTCGATCAGCTTCGTCTTCATCTCCCGCAAGCCGCTATAGAAAGCCGAGAACAGCCCTGCCGGGCCTCCGCCAATTATCGTCACATCAAAGCATTCGTGCTGCGTCAATCCGATCACTCCCGCATCGTATTCTAATTGTAATTGATTATCATTATCAATTAGTATATATATCTTGCCTACCCTATACAAGCGAAAAACTATTGACAGTTGAAAAGGAGGCAAACTATAGTAAGATCATATTCGATACTGATAATCATTATCAATAATTATTCTATTTTACTCTATGGAGGTTGCATCATGGCTCGCCTATATACCGAAGCCTTAAATATTGGCTATGGTGAACGTCTCATCGTCAAGGATCTGAGCGTCACGATTCCCGACAAAAAAATCACCACGATTATCGGCTCGAATGGCTGCGGGAAATCGACCTTGCTGAAAGCGATCACCCGCATCATTTCCCATCAATCGGGCTCCGTCATTCTGGACGGCAAAAATATCGCAAGCGAGAATACGAAGCTGCTGGCGAAGAAGATGGCGATACTTCCCCAATCCCCGGAGAGCGCGAGCGGACTGACGGTCGGAGAGCTGGTCTCCTATGGCCGCTTCCCGTATCAGAAAGGGTTCGGGCGCCTGACCAAAAAGGATCTCGACGTCATCGACTGGGCGCTGGAGGTCACCGGCACGAAGGAGTTCAAGCACCGCACGGTCGACGCGCTCTCCGGCGGCCAGCGCCAACGCGTCTGGATTGCGATGGCCCTGGCGCAGGAGACCGATATCATTTTCCTTGATGAACCGACTACGTATCTCGATATGGCGCACCAGCTGGAGGTCCTGGAGCTGCTGCAAAAATTGAACCGCGAGCAAGAGCGCACCATCGTCATGGTGCTTCATGACTTGAACCAGGCGGCCCGCTTCGCCGACTATATGATAGCGATGAAGGACGGCCGCATCATCAAGGCTGGAGACTGCGAAGAGGTTATGCACCACGACGTGCTGAAGCAAGTGTTCCATATCGATGCCGAGATCGGCCGCGATCCGCGAACAGACAAGCCGATGTGCGTCACCTATAACCTGGCCACCGTGTAGAAGAAGGAGAACATTACGATGAAAAAAGCAATTATCCCGTTTATTCTGCTCTGCCTGCTGCTCGCAACGGCCTGCAGCAACGGCTCAAATAAGAGCGGCAGCCCCGCCCCTACGGACGCTCAACCGGAGACAAGCGGCTCAGGCACGATCACGTATCAATCGGAGAACGGACCCGTCGAGGTGCCGGCTCATCCGGAGCGCGTCGTCGTTCTGTCCTCCTTCGCGGGCAATCTGATGGCCCTGGACGTCAATCTCGTCGGCGTGGACTCCTGGTCGAAGATGAATCCGCGCTTCGAAGCGAAGCTGAAGGACGTCCAGGAAGTATCCGATGAAACTCTGGAGAAAATCATCGAGCTGCAGCCCGATCTCATCATCGGCCTGTCCACGATCAAAAATGTCGATAAGCTGAAGCAAATTGCCCCTACCGTCACCTTTACCTATGGCAAAGTGGATTATTTGACTCAGCATATCGAGATCGGCAAGCTGCTGAACAAGGAGAAGGAAGCCCAGGACTGGGTGGACGATTTCAAGAAGCGGACGCAGCAGGCGGGCGAAGAGATTCAGGCGAAGATCGGCAAGGATGCTACGGTCTCTGTCCTGGAGAAGTTCGACAAGCAGATCTACGTCTTCGGCGATAACTGGGGGCGCGGCACCGAGATCCTGTACCAGGCGATGCATCTGAATATGCCGGACAAGGTCAAGGAAATGGCGCTCAAGGACGGTTATTATGCCGTATCGCTGGAAGTGCTGCCCGAATTTGCGGGCGACTATGTCATTCTGAGCAAGAACAGCGATGCCGACAATTCGTTCCAGAACACGGACACGTATAAAAATATTCCTGCGGTGAAGAACAACCGGCTGTTCGAGGTCAATGCGAAGGAATTCTACTTCAACGACCCGTTGACGCTTGATTTCCAATTGGACTTCTTCCGCAAGAGCTTCCTTGGACAATAATGCGGAGAAGAGGGCTCTGCTCCGTGATCTCTTGCCATGAATCTACTACAGAAAAGATGAGAAACGATGATGAAGGAAACGAAACGCTCCCTCCCCTTTACGCACAAATGGCTGGCCGGATTGCTGTTCTTCGCCGCAATGTTCCTCGTCGCGATGCGGTTCGGCGCAGCCGACACGACACTTCAGGATGTCTGGCTGGCCTTGACGTCCCGCGCCGCGAATGAGCATATTGCGCTGATCCAGGAGATCCGGCTGCCGCGGGAGATCGCCGCGATCGCCGTCGGCGCGGCCCTGGCCGTGGCCGGCGCCATCATGCAGGGCATGACGAGGAATCCGCTGGCCGATCCCGGCCTGCTCGGGCTGACGGCCGGCGCCAATGCCGCCCTGGCCATCGCCATCGCGCTCCTCCCGGGAGCCGGATACTTGACAATGGTAGGGGCTTGCTTCCTCGGAGCGGCGGCAGGAGCCGGCCTGGTGTTCGGGATCGGCGCCCTGCGCCGGGGCGGCTTCTCCCCTCTGCGGATGGTGCTGGCCGGAGCGGCCGTCTCTGCGCTGCTGTACGCGATCGCCGAAGGCGTGGCTCTTTATTTTAAAATATCGAAGGATGTGTCGATGTGGACCGCCGGCGGCTTGAACGGCATGTCCTGGGTACAGCTGCAAGCGGTGGGGCCGTTCATTGTCCTCGGCCTTGTCATTGCGCTGCTATTGGCGAGACAGCTTACCATTCTCAGCCTGAATGAGGAGGTGGCGGTCGGACTCGGACAGAAGACGAACCGCATCAAGGCGCTTCTGTTCGCCGTCATCGTACTGCTCGCCGGGGCCTCCGTCGCTCTGGTCGGCAATCTGACCTTCATCGGCCTGATGATTCCTCATATCGTCCGCGCCATCGTCGGGACCGATTACCGCTATGTGCTGCCGATGTCGGCCATTCTAGGCGCATCCTTCATGCTGCTGGCCGACACGTTGGGACGAACCATCCATGCGCCGTATGAGACGCCGGTCGCGGCGATTGTCGCCATCATCGGCCTGCCGTTCTTCCTACTCATCGTGCATAAGGGAGGGAAGGCATTCTCATGATCGAACCCGCTCTGCGCCTTAGACAGCGCCTTATCGTCTCGAGCCTGCTGGCTCTTATCGTCATCACGATCGTGATCGGCATGGGGATGGGCTATGCCTCGCTGTCCTACGACAGATTGATCCCGACGATTCTCGGGCAGGGCAGCTTCAAGGAGGAGTTTGTCTTATTTTCCGTTCGTCTGCCGCGCATTCTCATCACGCTGCTGGCCGGGATGGGTCTGGCGCTGTCCGGGGCGATACTGCAAGGCATCACGCGCAATGATCTGGCCGATCCCGGCATCGTCGGCATCAACTCGGGAGCCGGCGTCGGTGTGGCGGCGTTCTTTTTGTTCTTTCCGGTGAATGCCGGATCGTTCGTATACATGCTCCCGCTGGTCGCCTTCGCGGGCGCGCTGCTTACCGCCTGCTGCATCTATCTGTTCTCATACAAGAGACAGCTAGGCTTGCAGCCGATTCGGCTCGTGCTGACCGGCGTCGGCTTCTCCATGGCGCTGTCCGGGGTCATGATCGTCCTGATCTCCTCGGCGGAGCGCGCCAAGGTCGACTTTATCGCCAAATGGCTCGCGGGAAACATCTGGGGAACGGACTGGCCGTTCATCGGGGCGCTTCTCCCCTGGCTGATCGTCCTGATTCCGTTCACGCTGTATAAGGCCAACCGCCTGAATGTGCTCGCCCTTAGCGAGCCTGTCGCCATCGGGCTCGGGATGCCGCTGAACAAGGAGCGGCTCGTCCTCCTGTTCGCCGCGGTCGCGCTGGCCGCGTCCGCCGTCTCCGTCACCGGGGGCATCGCCTTCATCGGTCTGATGGCGCCGCATATCGCCAAAGCGATGGTCGGCCCGCGGCATCAGCTCTTCCTCCCCGTCGCCATTCTGATGGGCGGCTGGCTGCTGCTGGTTGCCGACACGATCGGCCGCCAACTGACGGATCCCGACGGCATCGCCGCAGGCATTATGGTCGCCTTCATCGGCGCGCCGTACTTCATCTATTTGCTGCTGAAGAAATAAATGCTTATGCCACAAATCCCTTGAGTCCGTCCGGATGCTCAAGGGATTTGTGACATTGGAGGGCGAGATTATTCGTGCAGCAGCCGGGCCAACTGTATGTCCGTCCAGCGCAGCACCTCGCCAATCGAATCGCGGATGATCAGATTGGCTGCTCCATCCGCAGGGGTCGGCTCCCGGTTCACAATGACGAGCCGGGCGCCGCGCTCCTTGGCGAGCCGCGGGAATTGATTGGCCGGACTGACCTGCAGCGAGGAGCCGAGGACGAGAAGCAGCTCCACGCCGTCCAGCATCGCATCGGCCCGGGCGAGCTCCCGCTCCGGCAGCCATTCCCCGAACAGCACGATATTCGGGCGCACCCGCCCGCCGCAGCCATTCTTTACGCAGCGGGTCAGCCGCTTCGGCTCCACATAATCGGTGCAGGGATACTGCGTCTGGCAAGTCATGCACCGGAGGGTGCCCAGGTCGCCGTGCAGCTTCGCGATGGCCGACGTCCCGGCCTGCTCGTGATAATTTTCCACGTTCTGCGTGATGACGCCGTGGATCACGCCTCTTCGCTCCCAATCGGCCAATATCCGATGCCCGGGGTTCGGCCCATGCTTCCGCATCTCCCCGATTCGCCACCGGTAGAACCGGGCGAATTCGTCATGGTTCTCCTCCATCGCGTCCAGGCTGGCTAATGCCGCCGGGTCCCGATCGTTCCACATCCCTCTGTCCGCAGACCGGAAATCCTGCAGTCCGCTCTCGGTCGACATGCCCGCTCCCGAAAATACGACCGTCGACGCCGATTCGTTCAGCCATTTTGCAAGCATGAGATGCCTCCTTCCGATGATAACGTATTTTTTTACTATACAATACCCTTCAACTTATTGGAATACAATCCATACGATGGAAGCTACCACAAGGAGCCGGGGATTACGGGCAGCAAAAAACGGAGCCGCATCCACGGCCCCGCTTCTTGAAGTCGAAATATGAACCTTATTTGATCTCAGGCTCGGTTGGTTCTCCCCAGCATTCGACATTGCGAAGCGATGGGAAATGCGAGAGATGGAAGACCGGGTTGCGGCCCTGGCGCTTCTGCTCCCGGTAATCCTTCAGCGCGTCGAACGCGATTCGGCCCAGCATCACAATGGCAATCAGGTTCGTAATCGCCATGAACGCCATGAACAGGTCGGCCAAATCCCACACGATCGCGACCTTCGCAACGGACCCGAACAGCACCATGCCCACCACGGCAAGACGATACAGGAACAGCCATGTTTTACTGCTTTTGATAAACTCGATATTCGTCTCCCCGTAGTAATAGTTGCCCACGACCGAGCTGAAAGCGAGAAGGAACACGGCAATCGCGATGAAGCTGACTGCCCAACCGCCGATATGATTGGCCAACGCGGCCTGAACAAGCTCGATTCCCGTCAGATCTTCGGCGCCGTATGCGCTGGAGAACAGCACGATAAAAGCGGTCGCGCTGCACACCAGCAGCGTATCCACAAACACGCCCAAAGCCTGCACCAGGCCCTGCTTCGCCGGATGGGTGACGTCGGCCGCGGCCGCGGCATTCGGAGCGCTTCCCATACCCGCTTCATTGGAGAACAAGCCCCGCTTAATCCCCAACATAATCGCGGCGCCCAATCCGCCGCCGGCCACCTGCTCGAAGCCAAGCGCATTCCGGACAATGAGTCCAATCACCGCAGGAAGCTCCGACAGATTGGTCACTACAATGTAGAGGGCAAGGAGCACATAGCCGCCCGCCATGACGGGCACCAAGTATTCGGAAGCCTTCACGATGCGCTGCACGCCGCCAAAAATGACAAATGCGGTGAGGGCCGCCACAACGACGCCCACCCAGAAGCGATCCATGCCGTAGGCGCTCTCCAAGGCCAGGGAGAGCGTATTCGCTTGCACGGAGTTGAACACAAGCCCGTAGCAAATGGTGATAAGTACGGCGAACAGCACGCCCATCCAGCGTTTGTTCAGCCCTTTCTCCATATAGTAAGCCGGTCCGCCGCGGAAGCCGCGCTTGTCCTTCACCTTATAAATCTGCGCCAGCGTCGATTCAATGAAAGCAGTGGCTGACCCAATCAGGGCGATAAGCCACATCCAGAAGACGGCTCCCGGTCCGCCCGTGGCAATCGCGAGCGCTACCCCCGCCAGGTTCCCCGTGCCTACCCGGGAAGCCGTGCTGATGCAAAAAGCGCCAAACGAGGATACTCCGCCTTGGCCGTTTTTGGATCTGCTTGCGCCCTCTCCCAATAAGCGGACCATCTCGCCCACCATTCTAAATTGGACGAACTTCGTTCTGAACGTGAAGTACAAGCCTGCCGCTATCAAAATTACAATCAGTACATAAGACCAAAACGTATTGTTAAAAGCAATAATATCGTAGATAAACTCCAAAATTCTATCCACCTTCCTTGTATTCGTCATATGTCATCAACCGCTGCAGCTACTGGAAACGTAAAACATGGGCTCCTCAAATCGAGCTGTTCGGGTGGTAGAATCCTAGGGATTATCGGATGAAAATATTTTTACTTATTATACATTCACGAGAATTATATGTAAATAAAATCTATTAATTGGTATTCTATACCCCTTGATTCGTTAACCGAATCACATCCAGCAGCGCTATTTTTTGCTTCGTCTTCTCGTGATACAGCCATCTGTCCTTCACATGATCCACGAACAGCACGCCATTCAAATGATCGATTTCATGCTGAATGCAGCGCGCAAGATATCCTTCCTCCTTCAACGTGAAGGGCTTCCCTTCCCGGTCCAGACTCGTCACGGTGACCGCATTTGCCCTCTTCACATGCCCGTAATAGCCGGGAAAAGACAAACAGGCTTCCACTCCATCCTGCTCCCCGCTTAGCTCCACAATCTCGGGATTGATCAGCTCGATCAATCCTTCGCCGCAATCCATCACGATCACTCTCCGCAGCACCCCGACCTGCGGCGCGGCGAGGCCGGCGCGTCCGTCGCTGGCATACAGCGTCTCCACCATATCATCCAGCAGCTTGATGATTCGCGGCGTCACTTCATCCACCGGCTTGGCAACCTTGCGCAATATAGGGTCCCCAAAAGGCAATATCGCACGTTCTGCCATCATTTCACTCCTTTCTTATTCATTGGTGGCGTATGCACCCACAAATCATTGGGCGTGCAATCCAGCGCCGTGCACAAGGCGTCCAGCGTCTCGGCCTTCATTTGCCGCGGTTGCCCGTTCATCAATGCGCTTATCGATGGCGCGGACAAAATAAAATTCGCTCTCTCGCGCAGCAAGCGGGACAATGCCGCTCCCGACCATATTCCCCTCTCCGCCATCACCTTGCGAAGCATCCATACGAGCATATGAATGATCCTCCTGTTTCCGGAAATTTAGCTGGTGGCTTAAATTTATTAGGTATTACCTAATATATGCGATAGCTTGCAAGATGTCATCACAAATTGTCCTAAATATATGATAAAAATCATTTTTTGCCGTGATAAATCGGTATCTCCCGGCCCATGCGGATCGATGCTCCGCATATTATCATGAGGAATAACTTGACAATCCGGGGCGCGGATTGTTGTCGGGAGGGCGATGACCGAGTATGAAGCCGCTGTATTGCGATTATTTCTTCTGGAATCACCGGATCGATCACAGCTACCTCGATGCCATTGTCCCCAAGCATTATCTCTTGGCAGGCAATGTGCCGCCGAAGGTAACGGAGAAGCCCAACAGCTATGCCGGGGGCTGGAATGTCGGCGTCAGTGTGTACCGGCACCTGAAATGGATGGAAATCGCCGAGGAGCAGCGGAAACGCTTCAAAGAAGCAGCACAGGACGACACGATGATTGAAGTGGGCAGCCAGCCGGTTCGCCGTTCAACGAATGTCGCCGATGACAAGCTGCTGCGAAGCCTCTCCGACGTGTCCGAGCTGGACAAGCTGCCATGTCTGACGCGAATTATCGCCAGCCGTCCCGATGAGCCGCACCAAATACGGAACTTCTAATCCGGTTCGTTGGGGCCGGCCCTCAAGCGGGCCGCTGCCATCCCCATCCTCCCCCTCAGTGGGCGGAGAATGGGGATATTTTCGTGCCGAACGGTTATTTCGAGATATCGACGAACCCTTCCCCGAACACGTCGCGCACATCATGAATCGTAATGAAGGCGTCTTTATCAATCGCCTTTACGATCTTTTTGAGCGTGCTCACTTCCTGCTTGCTGATGACGATATACAGAATCTCCTTCGGCATTTTCGTATAATGCCCATGCCCGTATAAGACGGTAACCCCCCGATCCATGACGACATTGACTTGCTCCGCGATCTTGTCATGCTCCTTGGACACGATGGTCACGGCCTTCTTCGGATTGACGCCTTCAATGATGAAATCCATCACCTTCGTTCCGATATAGAGCATCACAATCGTGAACATGAGACTCTCCGCGCCAATAATGAAGTAAGAGGAAAAGGCGACGATCAGATCGAAGAACAACAGCGCATAGCTCACGTTCCAGTCCAAATACTTGTTCATGATGCGGGCTAAAATGGTCGTTCCCGCGGTCGTGCCGCCGACTCGGATAATCAAGCCGATCCCTACGCCCGTAAAGACTCCCCCGAATATCGTATTAATGATCAGCTCATTCGATTCAATGCGCCAATCCTGGGTCAAATGCAGGAACAACGAGTTAAAAACGACGGCGATGATCGTATAGACAGTCGTATTTTTGTCGAGAAATTTATACCCGACGATTAACAGAATGGAGTTCAGAATGAAGCTGACGAGCCCCGGAGACCACTGGAACAGGTAGTACAGAATGATCGTGATCCCCGTCACCCCGCCTTCGCCGAGCTCGTTCGGAATGACGAACAAATTGATGGCCAGCGCAAAAATCAACGCCCCCGCCATAATGACAAAAATGTCGATGCAACGTTTTTTCATAATCCGATCCTTTCCCATAACGCTTGTTGTGATCATGGCAGCTATTCCGATGTACGCGCGCAAGCCCGTATCCCCGTATATTTTATCAAAAAAAGGGATTCCGGTATGCGATCCGCAGCAAAAAAGCACCTGACTTAGCGCCGGTGCCTCTTGTTGTAACTCTATGCGGCAGTTCCCATCCTCATGATAGGATTCCACGGACTATGTATCCATCGGGATATGATCCCAATCTTCCTCGTCGCAGCCGACCATCCAGAACAATCCTCTGCGTCTTTCCATCACGATGCTTTCGCTCATGCCGGCCGGGGCTTCCTTTCCATGGATCCGGCTATCGACGCATGCCCAATGCAGCCGGTAGATTTTGTCGGCCTCATTCATGATTTCCTCCCGGCTGCGCAGGGCGGTCTTCCCATAGAATGCCTCGAACGAATCGCATCGGGACACCGCCTCAATCGCATACTCGCAGTCGCAAATCTGATCGGGGAAGTCGAGCGAATCCACCAGGCCGAGCGCCCAGATAAGCGGCCAGTACGCTTCGTACTGCCACACAATATTAACCGCCTCTTGCTCCACCGGTTCGGCCTCCTGCAGCAGCTTGCGCTCCTTCTCGGTCAGTTGGTCCTCCACATCGAATTTATGCAGCATGCGCATCACGAATTCCTTCGATTCTTCCAGATCTCCGCCTTGAGTGACATCGCAAGCATACTGGATCACGATTAATAGAGCGACCGCTCTTCTCGCGATGTCTTTTTGCGATTTCCACCCACACGCCGCCGCCGGCGGGAGCTGGGGCAAGGTCTCCAGAACCGGAATGCCGCGCCCCTGGATATAGGCGATGGACGCGCGCTTTCTTCGCTCGCCTTCCTCGGAAGTCATCTCCTGCCCTATCACTTTGTTGGTGCAGGCCCGGGGAGCGTAGTCGGCCGGTCCCGATGTTCCGTCGGGGTAGACAATCACTTGTCCGTCGCTGTCGAGCAGCGTCCCGTCCTGCAGGAACCCGATGCCATCAATGGCGGACATCAGCACCGTGCATAATTGAAGCTGGCCTTCGTTCAGCTCCTTCTCCGCTTGGATCGCAAGCAGCGTATTGAAGACGGAGATCTGCGTAAGGACCAGCTCCTTCCGTTTCTCATCGGCAAAAGAAATGCGATCATAAAAGCCCATCATCCCGGGTATAGTGGCTTCGAAATAATCGGGATTGGTCTCCTCGGTCAACACCCGAATCGTCAGCTTGTGCTTTTTGAACAGCGAGTTGGATTGGATGATATAGTCATTGCCCGCTTGTTCGATCTTGTGGCCTGTCGCGAACACGTCCGCTATCTTGCCCCCGATATCATCGATATCGTTCTTGGAAGCAAATATGCTGAAATATTTCAAGCTCCATGACCTCCCCGGAATGGATATATTGCTAGCCTACTTGACTTCCGAAGCGGCTGTCAAATGCACGAATGCATTTACCGTCCTTGGAGCGGTCCAGCACGGCGTATACAATTCGATCGAAAAACCTGCCGTAGCCTTCCTTCACGAGCAATTCCTGCCACCAGCCGGCGACCAGCTCCGGATCATTGCGGAACACGCCGCACCCGTAGGCGCCCAATATAAGATTGCGGTCCCCCCGGCCGGCGAAGATCGCCAGCGCGAGCCGCATGCGGTCTCGCATGACCCGCTGCGCCTGTTCCGGCTCCTCGCCCTTCAGCAGCACCTGCCCGTAATTAACGGCCGGCAGCGTCAACACGGAGGCGGTGACCGGCTGCTCCAGCAGCTCGAACCGCTTGTCGCGGAAAAACACCACATCCGGCGAGTAGATGGCATGGTCGGTATACATCATCGATTTGCAGGCGCGGTTGGCCCGATAATAGCCTTCATGGCGCAGCTGCGTGGCGTACAGGCCGCTTGATGCCGCGAGGCTCTCCTCCTGCGCCATCGCCCCGTTCAGGAAGCCGCCGCCCGGATTTTTGGCGCTGGCGAAGTTGAGCACGCCGACCCGTTCGGTGCCGGCCCGGGCGAAATCAAGAATCGCCTGTACCGTCGCCTCGTTGATCACCGTTTGCTCCGCCGGCTTCCCCGCGGAAGGCGGCGTACCGTTCCGCACCAGCTCGGCCCCCTATTTGAATTTCTGGCCGGCATTATGCGCCTTCCGCAGCGCCTCTATGTTGTAAATCATCATATCCTCTCCCAGTTTCTCCGGTACAGCCGCGACGGGCGGTGACCGGCCTTCTCCGTATAGTGATCCGTCTCCTCGACGAGATGGGCCACCTTCCGCCGGAATGCGGCCTTCAGAAGCTCGCGGTCGAGAATGACCTCGTATACTTGCTGCAATTCCGTCAACGTGAACAGCTTCGGCATCAGATGCAGCGCTATGTCCGTATACTCGACCTTGCCCCGCAGCCGCTCGATGGCGCAGGCGATAATCTTCGCGTGGTCGAAGGCCAGCCCCTCATTGGAGACGATAGCATAATCGGTGGCATAGGCCGTATCCGTCGACGTGATCTTCCGTTCCACGACGGCGGTCAATGCGCCGTCTCCGTTCACCAGCCTCAGCACGTACTGCCGCGTCTTGATGTATCCATCCTCCAGCAGCTCCTTCGACTCCCGAAGCAGCCGGTAAGAGACCTGGAACCAGGCGGCGTTATCAGCGTCGTCCCCCGCCTCGACCTGCACCTGGCTGCTGTCGATGAGCGCCATATACGAGCAGCTCATCACCCACGTCCGCGGGTCGCGGCCGGGCTCGCTGAACGTATACAACTGCTCCAGGTAGACGTTGTCCACGCCCGTCTCCTCCCGCAGCTCCCGCTGCGCCGCCTGCTCTGTCGTCTCCACGGGGCGGACGAACCCGCCCGGCAGCGCCCACTGCCCCAGATAAGGATGCCCGCCGCGCTGAATCAGCAGGATGCGCAGCTCCTTCTCCGGCAGCTTGCGGTAATTATCCTCCGCGGTATCCGTCACCGTGAAGATGACCATGTCCGTAGCGACCGACGGACGCTCATAATCTCCTGCGCGGTATTGCTCCAGGAACTCCCGTTCCGTCAGCCCATTGCGATCCCGCAGCTCCATTGTTCATCACCTGTTCTTAACTTTTTGATATTATCTAATTGATACTAACAACATACGCGATGGGGCGCGCTTTGTCAAGGTTGTCGTGGTCAGGGTTGAAAAAACAAACCGTCTTCCTGACAACAGTGAACAATGCGGGCATTCATATGAGCCTCAGGTAAGAAGGAAGGATTGCGTAAGCTATGATCTAGTGAAAGCATTCACTGCGCTTTCGAATCCAACGTTTCCAAAACATCTTTAATAATGCGATAGATCAGTTTCTTTTCTTCCAAAGTTCGGTTATAAAGTAATGAATTTACGATTTCGAGCAATTGCGCATCTTCCAAATTGGCAGATAACACATCAATCTCGTGCAATTGAAACATTTCCGTAGGCGTTACATTGAGACCATGGATCAGCTTCTCCAGCGTTTCTATGGAAATATTGCGATCTCCCCGCTCAACAGAGCCTATATAAGATGAATTGAGACCTGCTTTTTCCGCTAATTCTTCTTGCGTAAGGTTATTTCGCTTTCTCAAATATCGTAATCTCTCACCAATCAACTTCAACAACAACGGTTTACCACCTCTCTTTCAGGTTAGAGAAGCATCATACCTGAAAACAGAGTAATAAAGAAGTGATTTGTTTGATATCTGTTCATATATACACTAATATTAGGGATCAGTAATGTCTGTGCATACGAACCCATGATGACGAAGAAGGGTGAAAGGGAATGCATTATTTTAATGTCGTTTTATGCCCCGAAAAAAATAAGCTGCCTTATTTGCAAGGCAACTTTGTTCAACCGCATTTTTATTTATTTGATGAATGCCCGACAGGGAATGAGGATGATGCTTACGCTCTCTCCTATCATAAAATGCAGCAATTGATTGCCGCTACACCTTATCAGGCTCATATTAATCTATATGCTGCCCGCATGGACATGTTACTCAGAGGAGCGGTTGACGGCTTTATTCAATATCGCTCCCGTTCCAGCAGGAGATTGCTCGTATGGAAGATAGATTCCATACAAAAGGACAGCAGGGCCTGGAGTTATTATCAGCATGCCATCGAATAAAATATATCGGCCGCCTATCGTCTAGGAGATCAGGCCAGGCTCGCGAAACTCCTTCACGAAGCCGTTCAGCCAGTCATCCGTGAAATCGGGCGCGCGCTTGAGCCAAGTCATAGGACCGCCGCAACTGCGGTTCGCTCCTTCAACACGACGGCAAATTGACGGAGAAACGGTGCTCCTTCTAGGGCGTGTATGCAAACCTTAAGCCAACCAGATCATGGAAGAGGCCAGCTTTAAGAAGGCAACAAAAGTACAGGCCAATTTATCGTACCGAGTTGCCAGCCGACGATTATGTTTGAGTTTGTTGAACAGGCATTCGACCAGATGACGCTCTTTATACAACCACCAGTCGGTTGTACGTTGGATCGTGCGATTCTTCTTACTGGGAATGACGGAATGGGCCAGTTTCTCTTCCAAAAGCGCAATGATTTTATCGGTATCGTATCCGCGATCCGCCAAAACATGTTTACCTTGTATGTCTTGGGTTTGCAGGATCTCATAACCCGTTACACAATCATTGATGTTGCCTGCGGTTACTTCGAAGCGTAGCGGATTGCCAAGGCCGTCTACAACGGCATGAATCTTGCTGGTTAAGCCTCCGCGTGATCGTCCGATGGCTTGGAATTGCTGCCCCCTTTTGCCCCCGCGCCGTGTTGGTGAACACGAACGATGGAAGCATCGAGCATAACACTTTCGTCATCGGGATTGGCAGCCAGAACCTCTAGCATTCGATCAAAGATGCCTGCTTTCTCCCAGCGGCGGAAACGACTGTAGACACTGCTCCAGGAGCCATAATGCTCTGGCAAGTCTCGCCAAGGCGCACCAGAACGAATCACCCAAAGCATGGCATTGAACATTTTTCGGTTATCGATTGCCGGACGTCCACCCTGTGGTTTCCGTTCCGGTGGCAAGAGGTCTTTGAGTCGTTCCCATTGGTCATCTCGTATCTCATATCGTCTTCTCATAGGATAAGTTTACCAGATATTTGGCTATTTCGATAGTTTGCGTACACGCCCTAGATCTTTTTCACAAATTCAGATTTTAATTTCATCGCTCCAAAGCCATCGATTTTGCATTCGATGTCATGGTCCCCATCGACCAAGCGTATATTTTTGACTTTTGTTCCGATTTTCACAACGGATGAGCTTCCTTTGACTTTCAAGTCTTTAACCACGGTTACGGAATCCCCATCGTTAAGGACATTTCCATTGGCATCTCGGATGACTCGTCCATCCTCGTCAGCTTGCGCTTCTGCCCCTGGCGTCCACTCATGCGCACATTCCGGACATATCAACAGATGTCCATCCTCATAGGTATATTCAGAATTGCATTGCGGGCAGTTCGGCAAATTAGACATAATTACATTAGCTCCAATCGTTATGAATATGTTTATATACTGGCATAGATTTCTCATAATGGCAACTTGACTAGACCCGGCGATTAAGCAAGGAAAATAAAAAAGAGCGGGATAATCCGCCCTAACGTAAAGTGCTGCGGACATAAAGCGCTTGCTTAATGACATAAAAACATAGTAAAAAGATCTTTTGCTACATTGTTAGATTCACGGTGATTACCGTGTTCATCGAACTGATCCTCTTTTTTGTGCGTATGAAAAGGATCAAACCGGGCAATCTCCCCGCCAGAAGCAAGCCGAAATCGTGTATCTTCCGGAACACGAAGCTACTTACCAGGATGATACGTAATTCCTTCAAACCGGCCTTCTTTATGCCAATTGGTTATGGTGGTTTGACTTACTCTCCGCTGCCAGGCTGAAGGTGTGGAACTGTTCGGCATGGAGCATGAGCTGAAGCATCTTGACCTCGTCACCTCTTCTTTGTATTAACAATCGTAACATCGTGCTGCTGCAGGCCCCTAGTTCAAGCACGGCCGGCTGTATAGATGGCTGCGGTGCGCTCGTCCTGCCCGATCGTTCTGAGGCTGGAGGCAATCAGGAACTGGGCCGTGTAATACGTTATCATAATCAACGGTCCTGCGAAGACGACATCGGATACAAATCTATCCCACGCCAAAATGGAGTCCGATACCGCAAACAGCAAGCTGCCGGCCATCGCCAGCTTGTTCCCGGTCATGATCGCGGACCAAGCCATGAAGGAAATGACGATAATATAGAGCAGCACGGATGCAGCCAAGACGTAATTATCGGCGCGAAGCAGCGCTTGGATCAGATGCCAGCTCATGAACGAGGCATAGGCTAGGATGGGAATGAGCATGAAGAAGCGAATGGCGGAGAAGCGCCATCTGCTTATAAAGGCAGTGACATAGAACAAATGTCCGATGAGGAACGCAAACAGGCCAACCGTAAACCAGACCAACAGTCCGTCGCCCAGCATGCAGAAAAACAGCCCGATCCCTGTCATCCAATGGCAGCTCTGTCGATTGGAGGGCATGTGAAGATAGCCGTAAGCGATAATCAGCCACATCGGAATTAATTTGAACAGAATCTTGACGGCTTGCGGCTCGTCTGGAATCACGAAAATATAAAGGATACCCATGACGACGATAAGTGCGGGCAGTCCATATTTCACCAAAAGAACCTCTCCCTTCATGCCATATTCCATGGAAAAGCGATTCCGTATATCCTATTCTGCATGCCCGCGGCAAATGTCTTCATGGCAATCTTTATGGTAACCCTTGCTCCAAAGCCCCTCCGGGAACCATCTGCCCGTATCTTGGTACGCCAAAGCCCGAGGCCGGCCGCTCCATCCCCGCTATGTGCACAAAAAAACGGAGTGCCTCAACAAAGACACTCCGCAATTCGCTAACTATTCGATTAATCCCGGTTGGCCAGCTTGGCCAGGAGACGGACAATCTCCACGTACAGCCATACGAGGGTCACGAGCAATCCGAATGCCCCATACCACTCCATATATTTCGGCGCGCCCTGGTGCGCTCCCTCTTCGATGAAGTTGAAGTCCAGCACGAAGTTCAGGGCCGCGATTATGATGATGACGACCGAGATCCCGATGCCGATCGGGGTGCTATCATGCAAATAAGGCACCGACACGCCAAACATCCGAAGCACAAAGCTGAGCAGATAGACAATCGCGATTCCGGCCGTAGCGGCGAATACGCCGCGCTTGAAGCCTGCCGACGCCTTGATCATGCCCGTCTTGTAGGCAAGCAGCATGCCCATGAACACGCACATCGTCAGCAAAGCCGCCTGCAGGGTAATTCCGTAGTACAATGATTCATAATTGGCTGACAAAGCGCCAAGGAACAACCCTTCCGCAATGGCATAGACAGGCGTCAAATACGGCGCCGTCGAAGGCTTGAAGCTGATGATCAGCGCCAGAATCAAGCCGCCAATCGCTCCGCCTACCATATAAGGCAACATTTCGTACCCATTGAAGAACATAGTCCAAGAGATCACGGCCGCCGCCACGAGCAGCGCCAGCGTCATGAACGATTTGTTCACCGTCCCGCCGATCGTCATCGTCTCTTGTCCATTGTAATGTCCGCTATTCTCAAACGTATTTTCGTTGAGCGTCGGATTTCCGCTGCGACCAATCAAATGAAAGAACCTCCCACTATATATTTAGGGCTTGCTGAACAATCATTTTTCTAAGGTTTTACAAGGATTTCTGGACTCTAACTCGAAATAAAATGCAAGGAAAATGCGAATTTCTTGCAAAAAATCGTGCACGTGGAGTGAACCAACATGTATCGTAGAACCGAAAGCCAGCTTCAGTTGTTCGAAGATTTCTACTTGCCGTTTGGCGGTAAATTAAATAAGGAGAACCGTTGGGTTCAACTGGCCGCTATCATCCCGTGGTGGCGGGCAGAAGAATTCTACGCGAAGTCGTTCAAGAAATCAATGCGCGGCCAGATCCCCTTGTCTGTTCGTATGGCTTTGGGAGCGCTGTACATTCAGGAACGTATGCAGCTCGATGATCGAGAGACGGTCCAGCAGATCACCGAAAATCCGTACTACCAGTACTTCCTTGGGCTGCCGGCGTTCCAAGATAAGCCTCCGTTCCATCACTCGCTGTTGACCCATTTCCGCAAGCGATTGGGTGCGGATGTCATTGAACGAATCAACGATTGGATTTTGGAAGAGGACGCAGAGCGAAAGAAGCAGGAACAAAACAAGAGCGATCCTCAAGATCCTCCAGGCAGCGGCCATGGCTCTGATGGAACATCCGTTAATGAAGACGGCAAAAGCAAAGAGAAACCATGCAACAAAGGCACCTTGATGCTCGACGCGACCTGCGCACCGGCCGACATCTCGTATCCGACCGATTTGAAATTATTGAACGAGGCGCGGGAAAAACTCGAAGCGATCATCGATGTTCTGCACGAGCCTTTCGTCGGGAAGGCCAAGAAACCGAGAACGTATCGTCAAACCGCCCGCAAACGCTACCTCGAGATCGCCAAGAAACGGCGAACGGGTGCCAAAGCCATCCGGAAAGCGGTTGGCAAACAGCTTCGTTATGTTTCGCGTAATCTTGGCATCATCGAAATGCTGGCAGCGAAAAGCAGCTTGAATCAACTGGGTTCGCAGCAGTATCGGCAATTGCTCGTCATTTCCGAGCTGTATCGTCAACAGCAAGAGATGTACGACAAACGGACACACTCGGTGGAAGATCGAATCGTCAGTCTTTCCCAACCGCATGTACGGCCGATTGTCCGCGGGAAAGTGAATGCTCCCGTCGAGTTTGGAGCAAAGCTGGCGATCAGTCTGGTGGATGGTTACGCTCGGATGGAGAAGCTGTCCTGGGATAACTTCAACGAAAGCATGACACTGAAAGCTTCCGTGGAGTCGTTCGTCCAGCGATATGGGTGTTATCCGGAAGCCATTCTAGCCGACCAAATCTACCGAAACCGGGAGAACCTTCGCTATTGTAAGGAGCACGGCATCCGTCTGAGTGGTCCAAACTTAGGACGTCCGAAGAAAGAAGCGGAACCAGAACGGAACCAGGCCAGACAGGATGCTTCAACGCGTAACGCGATCGAAGGAAAATTCGGAGAAGGCAAACGCTCCTACGGACTGGGGCGTATTCGAGCACGCCTTCGAGAGACAAGCGAAACGGTCATTGCTCTGCAACTGCTTGTTATGAATCTCGAACGCAAGCTGCGCGTTCTCTTTTTGCCGATTTTCAGACTGTTGCTGAATCTGTGCCGTCAGCCTCTGTGGCCTAAAAGGCAATATGTTCAGCAAGCCCTATTTATACCTATATTAGCATATGTTAATATATTCCTCCACCTTTGATTGTGAAATAGGATGCAATGAATCCAGTGAAATTAACCCCCTCATTCGCGCAGAAATGACACCTGTCATAAAAATCTCTTTACAGTTGTGAATGTTTTGTCACCCTGTTCAGAACTACAATAAAGCCACACGAATGAATATGAGAAAAGGGGGAGTAATGTGGAGCAGCGCAAAGGGCGAATTCGCCTGCTTGATATTCTGCGAGGGTTCGCCATCCTGGGAACACTTGGGACGAACATCTGGATTTTCGCGCACTTAGGGGATTTATCTTATATTATGACGTACAATTATACCGGCTGGTGGAAGCCCGATGATCTGCTCAGGATGATCGTGTTATTCCTCGTGAACGGGAAGCTGCTTGGCTTATTGACGATTATGTTCGGCGTAGGAATGGAATTAAAGTATCAGCAAGCGAGGCGCACAGGAAAAGCCTGGCCAGGAGTTTATATGTGGGTCCTCATCATCCTGTTCATGGAAGGTCTGCTTCATTTCACCCTGGTCATGGAGTTTGACATCCTAATGAGCTTCGGCATCACCGGCATGATTGCAGCCTTCATCGTGCGAGGCGGTGACCGCCTCATCTCGATTGTGATGAAAGGGATTGGCAGCGTCCATGCGGTCATCATCTTGGCCATCCTGCTTCTTTCCTTGACGGCTCCCAAGATGCCGCTGGGCAGCTTCGATCAGATAGTCGCTCTCTATCAAGACGGTTCTTGGCTTCAGCAAATCCAATATCGGCTGGCTTATTTCCTCCCGCTTCGCTTGGAAGCCATTTTCGTTATTCCGATGAATGTCTTTTTGTTTTTGCTTGGCGTTCGTCTTATGCGCTCAGGGGTCTTTGCCCAGGATGAGAACGGCGAAAGACAGCGTAAAAAACTTTTGAAACTGGGGATCTTTCCCGGTATGCCGCTGAACCTGTTGATTTTTATCCCTGGAGGCGCCTTGGATCTGCCTGTGCGCTATTTATTTGCCCCCTTACTGTCACTTGGGTATATAGCACTCATTGGAAAAATGATACAATATACGAAGTGGAACTGGCTGTGGCGCCTGCTTGAACATGCCGGGAAAATGTCTTTAAGCTGTTATGTGATGCAAAATATAATCGCTTCCGTTCTTTTTTATGGTTGGGGCTTTGCTCTAGGCGGAAAGCTGAATTCCCTGGCAATTATAGCGGTCTGGATCGGCATTTCCATATTCCAGCTATGGTTTGCATCAACATGGCTTCGTGTGTTTAAGCTAGGGCCGATGGAATCGGTCCGCAGACGCGCAGTGGGCATCTTCGAATCCAGATAACCCGATAACCGAACTGGAGGTCATCCATGATATTCAAGATTTACCCGAGAGAACAAATCAAGAATTATTTGCTTATCGATGTGATCGCGATCGTGTATTTATTTTACATGGTTCTCAGCTCCAGTTCGAATCCGGGTCTCTTGGGAAGTCTCCTTCTTCTGCTTTCCTTTCTTGTTTCCTTTTATATCGGACTGTGGCATCGGAATGGGTATCTTCTGGCGGCAGTTCTGGCCGGTCTTGCCACGACGGCGCTGATCGGGATTTATATCGACCCGAATCTCTTAATCTTTGGTTTTATATTTGCCGACCTGATCGGAAGGTCGAGGTCCAAGTGGCATATTGGCATCGGGGTTGCAGCCATTGGCCTCATGTTTATCCTCGTGTATTGGAAGAGGACGGATGACAATTTTCTATTCCTGCCTATCATTATTGTTCAAATGGTTTTCCCTATCGTCATTTATATAATGGAAAAAGCCAAGCGCCTGCAGAGCAAGCTGGATGCGGCAAATCAACAGCTTGAAAAGTACATTCAACAGGAGGAAAGGCAGCGGATTGCGAGGGATCTCCATGATACGCTAGGGCAAACTCTAATGATGATCAAACTGAAATGCGAGCTGGCCTCCAAGTGGGTAGATAAGAACCCATTACAGGCCAAGGAAGAACTAAAGGATATCCTGTATACATCAAGAATTGCCTTAAAGCAGGTGAGAGAACTGGTATCCGATCTGAAGTTCATCTCTCTGGCGCATGAAATCGAGCATTCCCGCAAGCTCCTGCATACCGCAGGGATCGAACTAGAAATCGTGGAAGATGGAATGCCTCCCCTGTTAGCAAGCGTAGAAGAAACGATGATTGCGCTCGCTGTTCGGGAAGCGGCGACCAATATTATAAAACACAGTCAAGCAAAGCAATGTACAATCCGGCTGGAAACAGTGGATAATCTGTATTGTGTATCGATCACGGATGACGGAGTCGGCCTGTTGCCTTCAGCAACCGGAAATGGAATTCAGTCGATGAAGGAGCGGATGCAAGCCCTTCATGGAACCTTCACGGTGGACAGCTCGCCTGGCGGGGGAACGGCTATTTCTATGCAGCTTCCGCTTCGTCAGCACGGAAAGGAGAGTCCTGCCACATGATTCGAGTCGTCATTGCCGAAGATCCACTAGCGTTGCATCAATCTTTTTACGAAAATTTCTATCCCATAAGTCTCTATATTTGTAACTTATTGAACTATATTCATGGACAAAAATAAAGAAATCTCCTATTGTTGAGTTACCCTAACGTTATCCATAAAACGCCTCAACAAAGGAGATTTCTTATGGATAACGTACCGAATCATAACGTCATTTGTCAATGCCTAAAATGGTTACATGTCCATTCTACTCGACACGAGTCATTGGATTACCGGGCCCAAAAGCTGTTTGTCGGCTCTTCGACACTCTTATTTGTAGAGGCACAGCTTCAGCAACGAGACTCATACAAAGTCATGTCAGAGCATGTAGCGGCTAATCCTGAATTTCAAGATCTTCTGGGTCTCAAGAGCATAAGCGCTTCTCAACTATCGCGGAAGCTGAAACGGCTGCCTATGGAGTATCTTCAGACGCTCTTTTTCTCGCTCATTGATCGAATCAAGCAACTTACAAAAGGGAAACGCGGCATTACGCCTGGTATTGGGAAACTCAAGCTAATCGATTCATCGGGAATTACACTACCTCCCATTCTCGCGAAATGGTCCTATTGTTCCAAAAGTAGCCATGGCGTGAAGATGCACACCTCCTTGGTCGTTGCGGACTCCAAAACGATGTATCCAGACAAGATCGTCGCTTCAACCAAAGATGTAGCCGATCATGAAGTCGTGTTGGAATTTACAGTGGATAAAGATGCGACCTACGTGATGGACCGAGGATACCAGGTATACGACCATTTTCAGAAATGGGTAGAGGATAAGATTAAATTTGTTTGCCGCGTCAAGCAAAAGAGCCGGTTAACGATCATCAGAAAAAGAGACCTCCCCAAAAGGCAGAATGGGTTTATCCTTGATGCTGATGTGACGATGCCGGAGCTGCCAGCGGTTCTGCGTTTGATTGAGTTTAAGGATGACCAAGGGCGTACCTATCGAATTGTAACGAATCGATTTGACTTATCCGCACATCAAATTGCCGAGATTTATCGAAATCGCTGGCATATTGAGTTGTTTTTTAAATGGGTCAAGCAGCATATTCGATTGGTAAAACCCCACGGTTATACGGCCGAAGCGATTTGGAACCAAATGTATATTGCTTTAATCGCGTATGCTCTCTGTTTGCTGATTAAATTAACACTGGACTGTAAAAAGTCGACATGGGACCTCCTCCAGTTGATTCGCATCTATGCGGAAAAACCATGGGAAAATTTGATCGCTGCACTCAACCGCAAGCCGACTCGAACATCTAGAGGTCGACCAAAGCGAAATGGGAGACGTCCGAAAAAGGCAACAAAGTCGATGAAACCGAGACTGATTGTGACGTAATGACAAACGAAAACGATTTTTACATATAATGGATAACGCGTAGGGTCTGTTTCCAGCTCGACTTTTTTAGACTTAGCGCGGACATCGCAAATGTAAATATATATCATATATTGATGTTAATTGAAATTAGATTATGAACTAACCGCTCGATGCAACGCTAGTGCCGAAGATCAGCAGATGCTGCGCGGCGCCTTCGCTTCATTGCTGAAATTCGAACCCGATATTGAAGTGCTGGCTGAAGTGCCGGACGGGAAACAAGCCTGGGAGGCGATACAGCGGCATCAGCCTGATGTGTGCGTGCTGGACATTGAAATCCCTCTCATCAACGGCCTTGCATTGGCTGAGAAAATCAGAAATGCCGGCTTTCCCTGCAAAATCATGATCGTTACTACGTTTGCCCGTCCCGGCTATTTACAAAAAGCGATCGAGGCTCAGGTGACGGCTACTTGTTAAAAGATGAACCGATTGAATATCTGATTGAGTCGATTCGCCGCGTCATGGCGGGAGAACGGGTGATCAGCACCGATTTGGCGGCCGCGCTCTTTATGAAAGAAGAGAATCCGTTAAGCGACAGGGAGGCAGAGATGCTTCGCCTCACCAAGGCAGGCATGACAACAAGCGATATCAGCAAGGCCCTCTTCTTAACGAAGGGTACCGTGCGGAACTATTTGTCCTCGGCGATTCAGAAGCTGGAAACCGAATCGAGGCAGCAGGCGGTGAATATTGCCGATGAAAAAGGCTGGCTCTAATTATATGCGGCAAGGGCCAGACGGGACAACGGCGGATGCGGGAAGCGGGAAAGAAGAAGGGTAACGCGGAGGAAATTAGATGAGAAAGCGAAATCCTGCGTACACGCAGGAATTTTCGCTATTTTTACTGCCATTTGATGAAATTCCTGCAAAAGTACACCAATTTTGCCGATTTTTGATTCCGATCTATTAGCATGGCTGAAATTCCTGCAGTTTTGCAGGAATGCCTGTAATGGAATAAGCGTCATAAGGAAAAACTGCATTTTCACAGTTTTTTTGGCAAGCCGAGTTGAAGAAGCAAGGCGTGCCGAAGATCGGATCGGGATAGACCACTCAAGGACGAACACTCTTGCATGAACGAGGAAACCTGCAGCGCCTGCTCGACGGCTTCCTCGTCCTGTACCGACCATGTATGGTATGATAATCAATTATTCGGATTAAGGAACTTGTCCATGCCTGGCACTGCTCCAAGCTGATATTACTCGAACGCATATAATGGACAGAAAAGGATCATCGCAACTCCGTAATGCAAATAACGGATGGTTCCAGTAAGCTCCTGATAATTAACAGAGGCGGAAGAGTGCTGGTTGGCGGCGGGGGAGTCAGCCATTACAGCAAGCCGTACCGGGTTATCTCGAAATAGCCGACAATAAACGAAAGCCCTCTTGCCAGAGGAGATTTTCGCCGCGATCCTGCTACTGAATACCAGCGCCATCGATTATAATGAAAGAAGAGCAGCTCATCTTCTGCCCAGAACTGGAAAACATATAATCCAAGCCATAGACAACAGAGGAGAAGACAGACATGACAGAGACAGCAGATTGGAAAAACGGCGCCCGCGGACATAAATTTGTCGCTTCCTTCAGCGGGGGGAAAGACAGCACACTGGCGTTATATAAAGCGATGCAGGTTGGAGAAGCCACCGGCCTTATCGTCATGCTGGAGGAAGAAGGGCAGCGCTCACGCTCCCATGGCATGCCGCCGGAGCTGATACAAGCCCAAGCGGAATCTATCGGCTTGCCTGTATATACAGCCGCCACGAGTTGGACGGATTATGAGAAGAACTTTATGATCCTGTTGGCTAAAGCGAAGAGCGAAGGCGCAGAAGTGTTGGTCACCGGCGACCTGGATATGCCCGCGCATGGCTGCTGGCATGATAGAGTGACGCAAAATGCCGGCTTACAGCTGGGCATGCCTCTCTGGGAGATGGATCATCTGGAGGCGGTCCGGCAGTTCATCGATCTCGGCTTCGTTACGATGCTGGTAACCGTGAATTTGTCGTTAGGCATGCGGGAAGATGACTTGGGCCGAGTGCTGACCCACGAGTATGTAGAGGAGCTTCTCGCCCGCGGCATCGACCCCTGCGGTGAAGGCGGCGAGTTCCATACGACCGTCATTGACGGGCCAATATTCAGACACCCCATCCCCGTCCGTAAAGGTGAGATTGTTAGAAACGGAGAATATGCGTTTTTGCCTTTGGAGCTGGATAAGCCTTGAGACAGAAGTGACGAATGTGCCGGCAAGGCAAGCGGCTGCCCCTTGGAACCTACCGCGAGGCAGCCGCTTATTATACGCATGTGCGTGAGCTGGTTTTCCCTATTTGAGGCGATGGAAGCCGCCATACCATTCATCGGCCCCTATCATGTCTTCCTAGTTCGCTTCCCCGGTCAGAACTTGCTGCCCCAGATCGGTAAGGCGAGCCGCGTATTGGCGAAAGGACGGGACGGAATCATGATAGTCCGGAAATGCGGTCAGCCCTTCTATTTGCGGCAACGGAGAAGGCTCTTCTGACATTTTCTTCAATCGGTAACAGTACTCCAGCTCACCCATTCCGAGCACATGCAATCGGTCCCCAACCTGCATGAACAGCTCGTACGGTTGATGAGTCCCCGCAGACACAGATTCTAACGTGAACTGCTCAATGATCCCGATTCCATTACGCTCGGAAGGAATTCGGGCCAGATGAGCCTCGAATGCGTTCCGCACGAAGGGCAAGGCGGAAATACGATATACTCGCATGCGCTTTGCTCGCCCCGCTTCGCAGCCTCTATCCATTGAAGCACTTTGGTTGTCCCCTTTCATCCGTCTTCTCTTCATCTAAGTGCCTGTATCGACGAAAAAGGTTACCTGTGCATGCCGACTAACTTGTACCTACATCAGTCTGAGTTCAATTGGATAATATAATCCGCTCTTTCGTCAGCAGAAATGAAAAGCTCCAGACCAAGACCCACAGGAGGAATGCCACTCCTGCATAGAGAATAAGGAATTGCCAGGCCGCCAGATCGATTACCCCCATTCCAGAGCCGATGGGAACACTAAGCAGCAAGGCAAAGCCAAGCAAATACGATGGCAATATCGCCAGCTCGGGAGAGGTAATCATGGATAGCTGAATCGTGAGCGTCGTTAAGCTATAACAAAATACCGGCGTTACCACAAAAATAGCCAACAAGAGAGGCACAGGCAAGTAAAACGAACCTCCCTCCGGCACGATGCGTGCGAAATTGACCGCCAGCGCCACGAAGAGAGGCGAAATAACGGAAATCAGGTAACCGGGCAAAAACACGGCCCGGCTTTTCCCCTGTACAATTTCTCGCGGATGAAGCGGAGTGACCAACAGATTCGCAACGGTTCTGTTTTCTTTGTCCCTGGCCAAAGGCGCCGTTGTAAAAATGGGGATGTTCACGATAGGCGGAACCAAAGCAAGCAGAAAGAGGGTATTGCTTAATGTCAATTGAAGGGCCTGCCCCTCCTTACCGGACAACAACATGATTCCGCATACGGCCATCGTGGCGAGAATAAACAGAATCATGACGAGCTTGAACGGCTTCCAGCTTTGATATTCCGAAAAATCCCGACGGAACACGACATTCGCTCTGCTGCTTCCTATTTTCGGCATGATAAGACCACCCTTTCTGTCTGGAGCATGCCTCGACATATCTGGCTCACAACAAGAAGGACTCCGGCCAATGCCAGATTGACAACAAGAAACGGCCAGGAGCGCCCATCCGTTATATTGCGGGCCAACAGGTTGATCATCAGGATCGGCACGCCGGACACAAAAATGATGCCGATAACACCGCCGTCCATCGCTCGGCCGATAAGCCCGACAAGGTTCATCAACAAACTTAGGGCGAAAAAGACGATCGGCAATACAAGAAAGGTGCACGCGATAATCCATGGACTGAACATAAATTCATACTTAGGGCTTGCTGAACAATCATTTTTCAAAGGTTTTACAAGGATTTCTGGACTCTAACTCGAAATAAAATGCAAGGAGAATGCGAATTTCTTGCAAAAAATCGTGCACGTGGAGTGAGCCGACATGTATCGTAGAACCGAAAGCCAGCTTCAGTTGTTCGAAGATTTCTACTTGCCGTTTGGCGGTAAATTAAATAAGGAGAACCGTTGGGTTCAACTGGCCGCTATCATCCCGTGGTGGCGGGCAGAAGAACTCTACGCGAAGTCGTTCAAGAAATCAATGCGCGGTCAGATCCCTTTGTCTGTTCGTATGGCTTTGGGAGCGCTGTACATTCAGGAACGTATGCAGCTCGATGATCGAGAGACGGTCCAGCAGATCGCCGAAAATCCGTACTACCAGTACTTCCTTGGGCTGCCGGCGTTCCAAGATAAGCCTCCGTTCCATCACTCGCTGTTGACCCATTTCCGCAAGCGATTGGGTGCGGATGTCATTGAACGAATCAACGATTGGATTTTGGAAGAGGACGCAGAGCGAAAGAAGCAGGAACAAAACAAGAGCGATCCTCAAGATCCTCCAGGCAGCGGCCATGGCTCTGATGGAACATCCGTTAATGAAGACGGCAAAAGCAAAGAGAAACCATGCAACAAAGGCACCTTGATGCTCGACGCGACCTGCGCACCGGCCGACATCTCGTATCCGACCGATTTGAAATTATTGAACGAGGCGCGGGAAAAACTCGAAGCGATCATCGATGTTCTGCACGAGCCTTTCGTCGGGAAGGCCAAGAAACCGAGAACGTATCGTCAAACCGCCCGCAAACGCTACCTCGAGATCGCCAAGAAACGGCGAACGGGTGCCAAAGCCATCCGGAAAGCGGTTGGCAAACAGCTTCGTTATGTTTCGCGTAATCTTGGCATCATCGAAATGCTGGCAGCGAAAAGCAGCTTGAATCAACTGGGTTCGCAGCAGTATCGGCAATTGCTCGTCATTTCCGAGCTGTATCGTCAACAGCAAGAGATGTACGACAAACGGACACACTCGGTGGAAGATCGAATCGTCAGTCTTTCCCAACCGCATGTACGGCCGATTGTCCGCGGGAAAGTGAATGCTCCCGTCGAGTTTGGAGCAAAGCTGGCGATCAGTCTGGTGGATGGTTACGCTCGGATGGAGAAGCTGTCCTGGGATAACTTCAACGAAAGCATGACACTGAAAGCTTCCGTGGAGTCGTTCGTCCAGCGATATGGGTGTTATCCGGAAGCCATTCTAGCCGACCAAATCTACCGAAACCGGGAGAACCTTCGCTATTGTAAGGAGCACGGCATTCGTCTGAGTGGTCCAAACTTAGGACGTCCGAAGAAAGAAGCGGAACCCGATCGGAACCAGGCCAGACAGGATGCTTCAACGCGTAACGCGATCGAAGGAAAATTCGGAGAAGGCAAACGCTCCTACGGACTGGGGCGTATTCGAGCACGCCTTCGAGAGACAAGCGAAACGGTCATTGCTCTGCAACTGCTTGTTATGAATCTCGAACGCAAGCTGCGCGTTCTCTTTTTGCCGATTTTCAGACTGCTGCTGAATCTGTGCCGTCAGCCTCTGTGGCCTAAAAGGCAATATGTTCAGCAAGCCCTACTTAGGTGAAAGATATAGCACGTTGATGATCGTCATGAGTCCTAAGGAAAACGCAATCCCCATAACGAATCCCGGGATGAACAGGGCAACCGTTTTGGCGAGCCAAATCAATTTTACACTGGTGGGCGTTGCCAAGAGGGATTGAATGTTCCCGTGAATTTTGTCCCGCATCAATGGAGTAGAAAATAAAGTGCTATAGCAAATTCCCGTCCCAATAAAAGCCGTGCAGTACCCGATGACTCCAAGCGTATAGCTAAGCATTTCCGACGTCGCATAACCCGATTCGATCGCAGGCTGAATCACCGAGAAATATCCAATCAAGCCGATGACTATCGTCGAAAGCAGTGCGGTGCCGAAATAAACAATGACCAACGCCGGGGACTGAAGAAGGTTCTTCAGGTTGGCTCTGATCATCCAGCGCAGTTTTGTCATGACTATTATTCCTCACTTGGCCCGATCGGTTAAGCGAAAAGCCGCAAGCATTTCATCCGCTTTTTTCGCGGCTTCCCGCGCATTGTCCCCGTATATTCTCGCAATCAGCTCCAGATTTTCTTTTACCGATAATTTGGGGGCCACCGCCGTCTCCTGTGGAGACACATTAATGATTCGTTTGACCGCACTTGGGTTCTTGACCAGACTGTTCCCCATCATCAGCGCATCTCTCTTGTCGGCTCGAGCAGACAAGATAACATTTTGATCGTTGTCGTTTTTCCGGCGCCGTTGGTTCCCAGCAGCGCAAAAAATTCACCTTGCTGAATCGTCAGATTCAGCGAATCGACCGCTGTCCTTTCTTTAAATCGTTTCGTCAAGCCGGTTACGCGACTCCGCTCACTCCCCTTCCCCCTTCCCCTGGGCGCCGAAAATTTTGTTGGCCAGCTCCGTAAACTTGTCGCCCTTCACAATGGCTATGCCTTGTTCCTCATCACCAAGAAGCAGCAGCGTGTCGCCGGGTTGAATGCCAAAAATATCCCGCGCTTCCTTCGGAATGACGATTTGCCCTTTTTCTCCGACTTTTGCTGTCCAAGCATATTTGCCTTTTGGTCTTTTCATTGTTCCATTCCTCCAAAAAGTAATATTAGTTAGTTAAGTAGGTTTAGTTATACTTGGTATAATAAATCATACCACAATAAAAAATGGAAAGTCAATCGGGGGTTTTCAAAATCCAGGTCCTGTTTGGTTCGCGATCGGCCGATCCCCCGAGGACAAGTTTTTGGGCAATATTGTTAACATCCGCATAAAGACTTATAATCAAATGAATCAAGCCTGACGTTGGACTTTATCATATTGAACACTCGTATTTACATATATTGTCAATACGCACTTAACGGTTGGTCTGCAACAACTTTGGTAGAGGGCAGCAAATATCCGTTTTGCAGGTACCTTTATATGCAACCATCCAATAGACCATTTTCGTAAAGGAATAAGTGCTATATGCTCCCATTCATTGAGAATGTGCCCAAAATAAACATTCATGAACTCTCGTTCGCAAACCTAGCATGAAAATAGCGAGGGTTTAGTGGTCGGACCTATTTCCCATACTGCTACTACATGACGCGAAACACGTTCTTTTTAATGGTGGTGTAACCCCGACAAATAAACTGTTGAGGATGAGTTCTGTGTACAAACCTGTGCTGGCTCTGTATGCCCAATCAGAGAACCGCGAACAGAAAAATGCTCAAGCTCGAATTCATCCGCCGTCATGCATTTCAGTTATGGAGGGAAGCCAAGATGGAAGTATTGCTTGAACGCTGTGCTGGAATGGACGTTCACCAAGAGACAATCGTCGTTTGTGTGATGACCACAGATGCTGCGGGGGAGGCCCACAGCGAGATCCGAAGCTTTGGAACGATGACCAAACATCTTTTCGAACTGCTTAAGTACCTGGAGTCCCAAGGCGTTACACACATCGCAATGGAGAGCACGGGAATCTACTGGAAACCTGTCTACAACATACTTGAAGGCTACTTCACCGTCGTACTGGCGAATGCGCAGCGCATTAAGAATGTTCCTGGCCGCAAGACGGATGTTTGTGATGCCGAATGGATCGCGAAGCTGCTTCGAGTCGGTCTAATTGAGCCCAGCTTTGTGCCATCCGAGGACTTAAGGGAGCTACGGGACCTCTGCCGACTTCGAAAAAAACGAATCGGCTCCCTAACAGCGGAGAAAAACCGAATCCAGAAGTATCTTGAAGCAGGTAACGTCAAGCTAGGCAGTGTCATCTCAGACGTATTCGGTGTATCCGGGCGCAGTTTGCTGCAACGCTTAATCGAAAAAGGTTACGTTGACGCGGAAGATGTTGAAGCGAGCGTCAAGGGTTCGATCAAGAACAAAAAAAGTGAAGTTACTGACTCTCTTTTTGGCACGATGACCCCGCATCAAATTCGATTGATTAAAGATTGTTGGGAGCATATCGAATACTTAGAGAAGTCCATTGCTCGGTTGGAAGCCGAAATTAACGATCACTTGGAGCCCTATCGGACGGAGTACGAACTGCTTCAGACCATTCCAGGTGTTAGCGAACGAACAGCTGCAGCACTCCTTGCAGAAATCGGGGCCAATATGGAGCAATTTCCATCCGCAGATCACCTTGCCTCTTGGGCTGGCGTAGCACCCGGCAACCACGAGAGTGCAGGCAAAAAAAAAGTACAAAAAGCGTAAAAGGCAATCCTCATGCAAAAGTGACACTATGCGAAGCGTCTTGGGCAATCGCTCGCTCACGAAACACGGTCTTGGCAACAAAGTTCTGGAAGATTGCTTCACGACGAGGAAAGAAAAAAGCTTGCATTGCCATTTCACGTAAGATACTTATCATTGCTTACCACATGCTGAAGAACAAACAAATTTACATCGAAGGTGGACCACAAGCACCACTCATGCAGATCAACTAACCTTACAGCATTGACGAAACATAGCGATTTTAAACAAGGCCCCTTCAAAGAAGGTGGACCGGGCATCTTATGGTCATTTCTCAGAAAACTGCAGCTTTTTAAAGACGATAATCGTTCATGAGTGCGTTTGGATTTTCACAGAAAAAAAGTTTCCCCTACCTATCGAAATATAGCCTTGCTGATACTGATCTTCGGCGGTCTCCTCTGCCTGCGATGGGCGTGGTCCGAGCTCTTTCCTACATTGGGAGACCCTCGTGCAGTCAATGGCGTAATGGACTTGCGCGGTATTGATTTGGAGGCATCGTCCCCCTTCTATTTGGACGGTGAATGGCATTTCTACCCGAATCAATTCATCTATTTTCAGGATCTGCAATCGAAGGACAATCCCTATTCAGGTTCCGGGAGATTGGGGGAGCGCGGTGAACCCGGATTCCGGTTCTTCGTACGGGTACGGAACGTACCGGCCTCGCATTCTGATCGATCCGCTGGAGCAGCCTGTCGCGCTCTGGCTCCAAGGGATTCAGGCTTCATCGCAAGTGGAAATAAACGGAGTGGACAAATACGGCGGCGGCCGAGAAAGAATACTGGCCCAAAATCGTCTCGTACACCGCTTCCCACTCTGAGAAAGGGGCAAGGGAGCTTGAAGTGCTTATTCACGCGGCCAACTTCGACGAACCTTTTAACGGCGGTCTTGTCCGCTCGATTCGCTTCGGCTCTCAGGCCGCGCTCGTGAAAGAGGTTGCCACCGTCTACTATCTCATCGATATCCTGGTGGCCATTATCGGGTTTTCGACTTATTGGTTCAAAAAGTATATTCACAATGCCAAGGAGAACGCCAAGCTGAACGAACAGCTCAAGGAAGCCGATCAGCTGAGAGGCCAATTCCTTGCCAATACATCGCATGAACTGAGAATGCCCCTGCACGGGATTATGAATGTCATCGCCATGCTGAACTTTCTGCCCGAAGGCAAGCCCGTTCAACTGCAGATGGATATCGCCGATCGATGCCTCCCGTAATGGGGGATGAGAAAAGGCTTGTGCAAATTTTGTACAACTTATTGCATAACCCCCCTCAAATATACGACGGAGGGAACGATCACCGTTCCGACCGGACGAGGGGCAAGAATGCCATCAAGCACGGTCTCCTCAGCCGCAATGAAGGCGGCACGATTCAGCTTCGGATTACTCGCCAGGAAGGCTTCACGCGGATTGAAGTTACAGACAATGGCCATGGCATGGAACCAGATAGGGTGGCCCATCTGTTGAATCCGACCCTGAAGGGAAAGGGCGGAATCGGGCTCGCCAATACGAACCGAAGATTGCTTCAATTATACGGCCGCGGCTTGTCGATTGACAGTCAGCCGAATGAGGGAACAACCGTATCCTTTGTCATTCCGGATCAACATCATTAATAATCTATAAAGAGCCAGTTATGAACCGTCCCCGGCCTGCTGCAGGCCGGGGACTTCAAGGCGGGTTACTTGCGCGGCAAGATATGATAACGTAGGAGGTACTAGCGATCTGATGATCAAAAAAATGTTAAAATGGCTGGCCTGGGTCGTGCTCACCCCCATTGCTGCGCTTGCCATTTTTCTTATCTATATGACAGCGGTTGATTATAAGCCCCCTGCTCAAGTAGAACTTCACACCAACAATAACAACAGTGCTAAGCTTAAGCAGGGCCAGCCGTTCACCGTCACGACATTCAATCTCGGCTATGCCGGCCTCGACCAAGGGCAGGACTTCTTCATGGACGGCGGAACGGGATCCCGCTCCAGCAGCAAGGAACAGACGGAAGCGAACCTGAGGGCGATTGCCGATTTTCTAAAGGACACCCGATCCGATCTGTATATCCTGCAGGAAGTTGACGTTGATTCTTCGCGCAGCCATCATCTGAACCAGGTTCAGATGATTAGCGGCAGTCTGGCCGAATACAGCAGCACATTTGCCTATAACTATAAGGTGGGGTGGGTTCCCGTGCCGCTAACCCATCCGATGGGCGCAGTGCAGAGCGGCTTGCTGACGTTATCCACGTTCAACAGCACCTCTCATATCCGCTTCGATTTGCCGGGCAAAGAGAACTGGCCTGTGCAGCTATTTGAGCTGGATCGCGCATTTATCGAGAGCCGATTTCCCGTCGATAACGGGAAAGAACTTGTATTGGTTAACCTGCATTTATCGGCCTTCAACAAGGGCGGCACCATCCGCAAACAACAGCTTGATTTTCTGGGAGACTATATTCAACAAGAAATGGAGAAGGACAACTATCTCATCCTTGGCGGCGATTGGAACCACTCCTTGCCGGGAACCGACCATAACCGCTTTCCGTCGCAGCAGGAATGGCCGCAGTGGCTGCAGCCCTTCCCCGGCACCTTCGCTCCGGCTGGCTTCCAATGGGCGGTGGACCCGAGCACGCCCTCCGTCCGTACGCTGGACAGCGCGTATCGGCCAGGGATTAACTTCCTCGCGGTCATCGACGGCTTCCTCGTCTCTACGAATGTCAAAATCGCCGCTGTGACCGGACACGATCTGAACTTCGAGAACAGTGACCATAATCCGGTGACCGGGAAATTTATATTGAAATAAGCCGGACGCAAAGAAAGCCAGCACCGATCGGTTAGGGGCTTCCAGAACAAAATTCGTTTCAGCCGGAACGGGCGCCAGCCTCCTGCCCGAAATGATGCGAAAATACAGGAATTCCTTTGGGGCCGATCATTTGAAAAAGGAATCCTGCAACAATACAGGAATTTCACTCGGTTTCGCCTGAATATATCGCAGTTTGAGGAAATTGATGTAGGTGCGCAGCAATTTCGTGTAAGTCCCGCTGACTTAGCTTAAAATGCTGCACTTTTGCAGGAACTGGGAGGCTGGCGCTTGGTGCTACGCTGCTGCCTTGGCAACGTTATGCCGTTGCCCTGTTTAGCGCCGCTTCGTGGGGCTATGCTGCGATAGTGCGGCCAATCGAGCGTGTTTACGGTGCTGTTTCGATTCCCTTTGAGCTCGTTTATGCCTTGCATTCGCGCGGCAGCAATATTTTAGCCCGCCCCAAACCGCTGAATACAGTCCTGCAAGAACTGCGCGAGTACCGTGGATAAAAAGCGAGGCCACCGCTTCTCTTTCCAAGCAGTGGCCTTCATAACTGCCGAGGAACAAAAAACCGCATTCCCGCGGTCTTTTGTTCCTTCACTTATGTAAAGATAATTCGCTACTATATTCTTACCGTCTGAGCCATAATGCCTTTTGCCTGCAACGCAGCTTCCGTTTCCGCATTGGCTGGGCGATAGCCTTTCTCCATCAGTTCTCTAATGTACATCTTGTTGTAAATGAACGAAAAAATAATGCCCGGAATCCATGCTCCCAAACCAAGGGTAAAGAGACCAAAAAGAACTGCACAAATGAACATAATAGCAGCCCATTTCAGATCTCCACGGAATAACGCAGGAAAAAATCCGAAAAAGAACGTTGTCCAACTAAATCCCAGTTTCACATTCTTGGCAGCGCCTTGCGCATTAACTAACTGTACATGCATCGATTATCCCCCCACATTGAACATATCTGACAATCGCCACAATTATAGCTGTGAGCGCTAACTTTGTCGAGGAATTATTTCCCTTGTCACAAAATTATAAATGTTCTTATATTCTTCAACTCTATACGCGCGGAGATTGGAACCACTCCAGGCCGGGAGTCGATTATACCCGATTCCCCTTTCAGGAGAAGCCATGATCTGGCTTCTCCTGCGTGGGAACCTTGGCCGAATAATCTATATCCCCGCCCAGACATCTTTCGCATACCTTCCGGACGCCTGCAGATTTCCCAACCAATTTTCCGCTTCTTGTTCTTCCACCCCATGGATAACCTGATAAGCCTTCTTCAATTCGTTCTCTACATCTGGGGCCATTTTGCTGCCGTCTCCACATACGTAAAGCCGCCCTCCGCCGTCGAGAATGCGGATGACTTCTGGGGCATTCTTCGCCATAAGATGCTGCACATAGGTTTTGGGCACACCCTCCATGCGGGAAAAAGCCGTATGAAGCGTAACGACTCCGTCCCTTTCATATTGTTCAAGCTCGTCACGGTAAAGATAATCGGCTTCGTTCCTGCAGCCAAAGTAAAGATGGGCTTCGCCCAGTGCTTGTCCTTCCCGCTTCATCATAGTGCGGGCTTGCAGAAAACCGCGGAATGGCGCTACGCCCGTCCCCGGACCTACCATGATAATCGGAGTCTGCGGATCTTCGGGGAGTTGGAATCCGGAATCCGGCGTTCGGACGAACATGACAATATCGTCTCCCGGTCTGCGCTCCGCCAAGTAATTCGAGGCCACGCCAAGATATTCGCCTCGGCCGCTCCAAGCCTGGCCTCGGACGACCCCAACCGTAATGCTGGCGCGTTCCTGATCCATCCGCGGGGAGCTGGATATCGAATAATATCTCGGTTTAAGCGGAGGCAGGAGCTCCACGAACTTCTCGAACGGGATCTCGCACGCTTCATATTTTTCAACAAGATCCAGCATCATAACCTGCTTCTTCAAGATTTGCTCTTCATATGTTCCCTCCTCTAACAAAGCTTCCAATTCACGCTTATGAGGAGGACACACCGTGAAAGCGGCCACTTCGCGGATTTGGGCCCGAGTTGCGGCTTCTTGCACCTCTACGCTATGGCTAAGCAGGTCAAGGAGAGAGATTGGCCGATCTAAAGGCAGATGGGATGCACTGGCTCCGCTTGCTGTCAAAATCACTTGATCTTTTTCACGCAAACCAAACCGCCGCAAAATGCGATCGATATGGTCTTTGCGGTTGGTCGGAAAGACTCCAAGGTGATCGCCCTCCTGATAGGTCATCCCATCCGGCAATTCAATCTCGATATGGCGTGTGCTTCGTTCGCTGCCAGGCTGCTGCAGTTCCCGATTGGCCGCGATTGTCGCATGAACCGCTTCGTACGCTTGGGCGAGCGGAGTTTCCGTCAAGCCGCTTACATATTGAATGCTGAGTGTGCTCCGTTCTTTTTCTGCATTTTCATTCAATTTTAAATCGAATGTTTTCATCGCATCGGCCCACATTTGACTTTTCCATGCTTCCAGTTGCTTTTCAAAGTCACCGCTTGCATCGGCCTCCCCGCGAAGGGAAAATCTCGTCGCTCCTTTCTCGGCTAGCTGTTCGTCAATGAACCTCGGTACCGCTTGATACGTGGCCGCCCAATTGTGATCCCCGCAACCAAATACGGCATAGCGAACCCCGCGAAGCTCACCCGGCTCGACCTGTTCCAACCATTGCACAAACTGTTTTGCATTGTTGGGCGGCTTCCCGTTATACGAAGAGGTGATGATGATCAGGGCACCTTCCTCCGGCAGTTTGCCTAACCGGTCATCAAGGGGTGCCGCTTCGCTTCGGATTCCGTGCAACCGGGCAAGATCCGCCAGTTCTTTGGCAATCCGCTCGGCTGTTCCCATATCGGAACCGTAAAGAACGAGCAAGGGCCGATTATGGACGCCGATGATGGAGGCCGCCTCTCTTTTATTTTCCGGCCCAGGATCATCGTCAAGATTGTTCTCCGGTTGGATGGGATACGGATTGGCGAGTTTTTTATCCCGTAATTGCACACGGATTTTGAAGTCGGCCGGCTTCAGCGTCAGGGTTTGCTTTACTTTCAACTGATAGTTCAAATGATCCGTCAGTTCAAAGTGCCGAAGGATCAATCCGAGAACTAACGTCGCTTCGTGAAGCGCAAATTGCATCCCGATGCAAGCCCGTTGGCCATTCCCGAACGGTTTATAGGCATGGTTGGGAACTGTGGCGGGGTCTTCAAACCGTTCCGGCCGGAAGATCTCCGCATCCTCCCCCCATGCTCCCTTATCCCGATGAAGCTTGGGCAAAATAATGGAAACGGCTTCCCCCTTTTTGATGGGATATTTCCCTCCAATCACGGTGTCTTCCTTGGCGAAAAGACTAAATTGGGGGGCGGTCGGCCATAAGCGCAAAGATTCATTTAAAATCATTCGCACATATTTCAGCTTCAGAACCTGCTCATACGTAGGCAACGGGCCGGTTAATACTTCATCCACTTCTCTGCAGGCCTTTTTGAGAACCTCCGGGTTCTTCAATAAAAAGTAAATCGCGAACGACAGCAACCCGCTTGTCGTTTCATGACCCGCGATCAGGAACGTAATAATTTGAAACCGAATATTTTGATCATCCAGTGGTTGTCCCGTCTCGGGATCCTTGGCGGTCAGCATTCTGGCTAGTAAATCCGTTCCTCCCTGATCCCCGCTTGCTTTCCGCTCGGCGATGATTTTGTCGACTAAGGAGAACATCGACTGAATATCGCGCTCGTACTGACGTCTGGTTATTAACATCAGCTTGTTTTGAAGCGGCAAACGGCTGCTATAATGCATGGCCTCATCCAGAGCCCGAACCATACTGACGATAAAAGGATTAGGGGTTTCTCTATAGAAACTATTGAAACGATAGTCAAATCCGCATAAGCCAATGGTGTCCAGCGTGAGCCGCGTCATATCGTCCGGAACGTCGATACTTTCATCCGGATTCAAGCGCGCCCATTTTTGGACAAGCTGCAAAGCGATGTCCAGCATCCTGTCATGATACCCCTTCATGGCTTGCAGGCTGAAGGAAGGCACCAGAATGTTATGGGCTTTTTGCCAATTGGGTTCATCCGTCAGACTGGTGAATAGTCCGTCTCCCGCAAAATCACGTACTTTGAGCAAATGACCTATCGCTTTGTCAAAACGGGATTGATCACATACTTCGGCGACTAATTCAGGGCCGGAGACGATAATTACGGATCTTCCCATTAACTCGAATCTAAAAATCGGGCCGTATTCGTCAGCAAGTTTGCCGAAAGATAACGTCGGTGAATCTTTATCAATTAAGGGTAAATTTCCGAGAACCCCATAGGTTCTGGGCTGCGGTATCGGCATTAGTTGGTCCATATAGAAAGCTCCTCTGCAATAACGTTAACCAATGTAACGGCAGGCTAATACCGTTAGGGAAGAAAATCGGCGAATTGGCGATTTCCTCCCCCTAATCTCCCCAAAATTGGCGAATTAAATTATCGAAGCCCGGACGCGGGGGGATCCCAGCTTCGAATATGAAAGGCAGCTTGACATGTACTTGAATAATATTTGGACAGTTCGAGAATAATTCAACGTAAACGTCCAGCAAAACCCTTTATAACTATAAAAATAAATGAAGATATACAACGAAACTTTAAAAAAAACAAAAAAAATCATTTCATTGCAGTCCAATTTCGATTACACTATAAATGTCTTCATAAAATGGAATTGGGGTGTTTGAGATGGATCAATACAAGTTTAGTCCTGAACACAATAAAATGATTGTTGATGCAATTGTTGATGGTTATCGTGACTATATTGAACATCGGAAAGATCGCAAATCAAAAATGAAGATTAGCTCGGCTTTTTCCTGGACGAAAGGTAATTTCATTGAAAGCAAGCTCGCCGAAGAGTGCATTAGTCACGGCTTCACATATAAGAAATCAAAAGCGGGATTAACATGGGATTACCTGCAATTCATACATGGAGACTCCAAGATTCTTTTTCTTATAAAAAATGCGGCTTATTTCAATGAAGAATGCTTTTCACAAGCAAAACTGCCTGACAATAGTGGAAAGAAAGGACCGCGACGCACCTATCTCCATGAACTCTCGAAAATCAATAAGGACTTAGCATTCCCCTCAACACGGCAATCATCCAAAAGAGGGAAAGAAACGGAAGCGGTTGAACAGCTTTCCTTATTCATTCTGGAGAGCCGGGTGAGAGATGAGCTAGAAGATTTCACATCGTCCTATAATCAGTTCCATATCCTTACATACGCACTCGATGAGGCATATCAAATTTCTGAAATCAAACACTACTTGCCTAATCCAAATGATAACGTCGCTTACCTCGTAGAGGATCTCTCCGACTTTATTTCCGGAGCTGAGTTAACTGAAGAGGATCGCGATGTAGTGGCACCTGAAATGAACGATGATGTTCTGGATCCAGCCGCATTTGATATCGGGATTTATGAAGAGGAACAACAAAATTCATAAACAAACAGAATGGTGTTAGGTAAATAAGTCCAGCGGTATGATGTCAAGTCCCTGATTGATGAGAATTGGAAAATTTCCTTGGCGTGCAGCAGGATCAATCCCAAAAAAGGCATCACCAAACTAGACCCAGTCGAAAATTAAGTAAAATACCATAATTTAACTGGGAATTAGAGAAGAAAATTCATGAGCCAAGGCATTATTGCTCTGTCGGCTTCACCTTCCTTCTGGGCGTATAGAGTTGGTCGTTGCGTAGCAGCACATCGACCAGACGCACAAGTTTTCTTGCCGTTAAGACGAGGGCACGTTTGTGTTGATGCTTAGGGACTTCATTGAATTTCTTCCGGTAGTACTCCCCGAATTCCGGGTCGCGGTTTTTTACCGAGTTGGCAGCTTCAACAAGGTAGTAGCGAAGGAATCGGTTGCCGGAACGAATGCGCTTTGTATCTTCCGCCTCGAAGGAGCCGGATTGGTGCTTGCGCCACGTCAGACCCGCATACTTGGCCAAGGCGGCTTGATCCGTGAAGCGGTCGATGTCGCCGATCTCGGCCAGGATGCCTGCGGCATAGACCCGATCAATGCCCGGAATGGAACGGAGGCACTGGCTGCTGGAAATGCCGTCTAAAATGCGCTCAATCGCCTTGTCGAGCTCTTTAAGCTGACTCTGGATGCTCCGGATCGACTGAATTGAGGTGCCCAGCACCAAATCAATGGAATCCTCGACAACCTTCGAGAGACGGTACGAGGCCCGAGCCGCCTTTTGAATACAGCGGGCGACGTGTTCGGGATCGGGGAAACGATTTCTCCCCTTGTCCTTGAGATAGTCAGCCAAACGGGCGACATCCATATTCGCCATCTCATCCAGACTATACTTTTCCGAGAGCATTTCCATGATGGCATGGCCGAACACGGAACTGTCCACCTCCGCGCGAAAAGCATTGCACTTGTAGAACAGATTTTGCAAAAAGTATTGCTTCTCGCGGGTAAGGTTGTGTACGAGATGGAATCGCATGCGAGTGAGCCGCTGCAAGGCGATGTACTGTTCCTGCATCACGATAGTCGTCGTGAGTCTGCCAAAACGCAGGCGGTCTGCAATGATCCAGGCATCGATGCGATCGGTTTTGTCCAGGTCGGCATAAGCGTCTTTGAATTTGTTAATCAGCTTCGGATTAATGGTGAACACCTTGGCATTCAATTGTTGAAGGGCCTCATCCTCATGCAAGTACATGGCTGGATGCCAACTGTAGACGGATGTGGCTTCAAGCCCGATATGAACCTCAGAGCAGGCTGTCTTGACCGCAGCAGAAATGATGCGATCCCGCAAGTAAGAAGCGCCGTGCAGATTGTTGGTGGTCTTGAAGGTCTCCAGGGTGTCGCCATCCGATTTCATCAAACAGGCTTCCAGTTCTTCGGAACTGACGTCAATACCGACAAAAAGCTTCAAGAGAATTCCTCCTTTCTATAAGGGATTCAGGGAACGGACTCTCCGGACTGTCTCCGGCGCACTCGCCGATCAATCACCCTCGCATATGAGAACACGCTTCGGTTCACGAGCTGCCCCGACGCTGCTACAGTCGGGCATGAGTTGCCGAAGGGAACAGCCAGCGGGTAAGAAGTGCAAGCGAGTACCGGAGAAACAGACTTAAAAAGTAGATTGGACTACAGGAGGGAGACGAATTTCCCCGAATGGAACCCTAAGTTCCATTGTCCAGAGACATTCCGGAAAGTCCAGTCCCCATATTAATTTTCAATGTGCAAGCTGGAAATTTTGAAGGCATTCTATGTTTCTATAAAGGACTGGAAAAAGACTCAAAACTGCCTTCAGGAAATACTATACGAGGAGGGAGCAGGCATGTTCATTGGTAAAAATCTAGCCAATTTACGGATCATGCATGGATATTCGCGAAAGCAGCTCTCCGAAATGTTAGGTGTTACAGAACAAGCCGTCTGGCAGTACGAGAACGCTTATACATCTCCGAAAATGCAGATCGTGAACGAATTGAAACGAATTTTTAGCGTAAAAAGTAAATACTTTTATACGGAAGACATGCTTGCACGGTACATGACGCCTGCCAATGTCGACGTAATGAACATCGCATATCGTTCAAAAGTACTGAATGTCATTTCGAAGACGCAAGCAGAAGCGAAGCATATTGAATATTTAGATGCTTTTGTTAACTATGTAACGGCCAAAGTCAGCCTTCCTACCTTAAAAATCATTAAGTTAAGGAACGAGGTTATTGAGTATTTAAACCATACAGGTGACGACAGATCTACTCAAATATATCATGTCGCTCATTTGGCGCGAAAAAGGCTCGACTTACCGAATTCTAATAATGATGATCTCATGTTCCTGATCGAAAAGAGCGGAGTGTTCGTTTTTGAGAAGGCGATTGGCAAGGAGATTGATGCTTATAGCCTCTGGACCCAAAACGATCGACCCTATATCATTTTGGGTAATATGAAACGATCGGCTGTTCGGAGGAACTTCGATATCGCACATGAATTGGGTCATTTGTTGCTTCATTATCGCCTTGAATTCGCTAACTTAGACCGGAAAGAGCACAAAATGATTGAGAATGAAGCGAATCTATTTGCCGGAGCATTATTACTGCCGGAAGACGAATTCGCAATTGACATGAAGGATGTATCCCATATCACGAATCCAGATGATTATTTAGATTTGAAAAAGAAATGGAAAACTTCGTTGCAAGTGTTGGGATATAGGGCAGCTAATCTTGGGATTATCGAACCCAAAGATCATCGGAACTTTTACGCGGCAATGCACCGGAAAGGTTATTTAAAAGTTGAACCGCTTGATGATATCATTCCAATCCAGAAACCAATGAAAATCAAAACAATCATTGATCTGGTTTCAAAAAGGGGTCTCTTGGATATTGGTCATATGATTGAAAACGATTGGAAAGTAGAAGTATCCTTCTTTCATCATATGACAGGAATTGATCCAAGCTTTTTTAATAAGTACATGACGAGAAACTTGGATTTCGGCTTCGACAATGTTACCAAAATACCTGAACGTATTTCTGCAGATAAAATATAAGTGATCATCCCCTTCAAGCAGTCACTCAAAAGAGACCTCAATTCATCATGAGGAAACACGTGAAGGGGATATTTTTATTGATGGATTATATTATGAAGTCGCCATCATTTTGATCTTTTGCACGGTCTACATGACAGGCTGCAGTTCACTGTGCAGACCAAGCGTCCGCGCTTTTTCCGTACGAATATCATGGATAAGCTCCGGGTTTTCCACTAGGGACAAGCCATAAGAAGGAATCATTTCTTTGATTTTCGGCTCCCACTCTTTCAGATGCTGCGGGAAGCATTTCTCGATGACCTCCAGCATGACGGAGACGGCGGTTGAAGCCCCCGGAGAAGCGCCGAGCAAGGCGGCTATCGATCCATCGGCGGCACTGACGACTTCCGTACCGAATTGAAGCGTTCCTTTACCGCCGGCAACCGTATCTTTGATGACTTGCACGCGCTGGCCCGCCACCAATAGATCCCAATCCTCGCTTTTGGCATTCGGAATAAACTCTCGCAACTCTTCCATGCGCTTTTCCTTGGATAACAAAACTTGCTGGATTAAGTATTTTGTCAACGACAGGTTTTTTGCGCCAGCCGCCAACATCGTCAATACATTATTCGGTTTTACCGAACCTATCAAATCGAACATGGAACCGGTTTTTAAGAACTTTGGCGAGAAGCCGGCAAACGGTCCAAAGAGCAGCGATTTTTTATTGTCGATAAATCTGGTGTCAAGATGCGGAACCGACATTGGAGGCGCGCCAACCTTCGCTTTTCCGTATACTTTGGCATGATGCTGCGCTACCACTTCCGGATTATTGCACACCATAAATAACCCGCTTATCGGGAATCCCCCAATATGCTTTCCTTCAGGAATGCCGCACTTTTGAAGCAAAGGAAGACTTCCTCCCCCGCCGCCGATAAAGACAAATTTGGCGGTATGGCGATCAATTTCGCCTTTATCATTCCGTACTTTCAATTCCCACAAGCCATCGCTCGTACGCTTAATATCCTCAACCCGATACTTGTAATGGATATCGACGTTTTTATTCTGTAAGTGATCGAACAATATGCGCGTTAAAGCGCCAAAGTTGACATCTGTGCCGGATTCGATTCTTGTTGCCGCTATCGGTTCATTCAAGGCCCGGTCTTTCATAATAAGAGGAATCCATTCCATCAATTTTTCCGGGTCATCGGAGAATTCCATCCCTTGAAACAGAGGATTGTTTGATAGCGCTTCAAAACGTTTTTTCAAAAACGCTACATTTTGCTCCCCTTGCACTAAACTCATATGTGGCAATGGCATGATGAAGTCTTGCGGATTCCGAATCAGATTGCTGTTGACAAGATAAGACCAAAATTGCAGTGAAACTTGAAACTGTTCATTCACTTTGATCGCTTTGCTAATATCGATGGTCCCGTCCGGCTTTTCGGTTGTGTAGTTCAGTTCTCACAGCGCAGCATGCCCCGTTCCCGCGTTATTCCATTCGTTAGAGCTTTCCTCTCCTGCGCTTGCCAGCTTCTCAAACACTGTAACTTCCCAGTACGGCACTAGTTCCTTCAACAATGTCCCCAAAGTCGCACTCATGATTCCAGCACCAATTAAGATAACGTCTGTTTCGGTTTGTCTGCTGCTCATTTTTACCGCCCTTATACTCTGATATTTGAAGAAAAGATGTAATCGCTCCTGCCTGCTCCCCCTAACACAGCAAGCCGGAACGTGATCGGAATCATATACCTTTTCTATTATTGCCTGATCATAGTATACCACTATCATTGAAAGATTAAGTTAATTACTATTATATGACAGTTAGAAAGTAAATAAAAGCCAGGAAATTCTCTAACGCTGGCCCTCAAGAGATAACTTATCTAAAGTTTCCTCTTGCGGATGATTAATCTTGAGAGGTTAATCGATGAAATTCTAACAGATATTATCCGCACCAATATGTTGAAATTTTTCGCTTTCCCTTATGATAGCTTATCGGGTCTCTCAGCAAAAAAAGGCCGCCGAAGTAATCGGTGGCCTGATTGTCGTGATTAAACGTGTCTTCTTGATTGAATATATGTATGCGTTTATATGGCCGGCGTTGATCTTTCCTTCAACTTCTCCTTCAATGCTTTCAAATCCTCTACGAAGAACCTCAGTAAATTGGGTCTTCTTCTTACGGCAAGCGGGTGATAGGTAAAGCTGATCGGGATACCCTGAAACTCGTGCCAGTTCCCTCGCAATTCCTTGACACTCGCATTCTCCTTCTGTGGAAATATTGCTTCCGCCACGACATTCCCAAAGCCAAATAATACCGACGGCTGCTTCTGCAGGAGCTGTAACTGTAGATGAGGAAAACATGCTGCTCTGGCCTCAGGCTTATTATAAGCACGCATCGGTCGGCATTTAAGCAAATAAGTGACATAAACCGCGTTTGTCTCGATACCCGCTTCCCTCATGCCGAGTTGGAGTGTTTCCCGGGTGCCGCACAAAAACGAATTTCCTTGCCGATTCTCACGGGCTCCCGGATTATCCAGGATCAACATGATCTTGGCTTTCGGATTTCCTTCACCCCAGATAACACGAGTCCGTTGCTTGGATAGCTCGCAACATTCACAATGCTGAAGACCTTCGGGCGCTTGTTCTTCAGGCAAGATGACAAAGGGATGATCCATTTCCGTGTCATGCAACTCGTTCCTTTGTCTCGCACGCAATGTATTCATTATCCCCCACCCAAAGCAAAAACTTGCCTTTCTTTAGGATACGGTTCCCCTGACTTATCCTGAGCGACGGCAATTTACTTGAATCAGCATTCCTAGTGATCAACCGGCAACACTCCCGTATTTCCTGCATATTCATAAATTAGCGCAGTAAAAAGTCGCTTCACAAGAAACACGGAAACGTTGGCCCTAAGTAATGGCACGAAGGAGGCGTTTTGAATGATGACTAAATATATAAAAGAGTTTTTCCTTTTTCCCGATATATGCATCATGTGCGGAATCTTATTGGTCAGTTTTAGCCTGCTCATTCCAGGCCTGACAACCATCGGCCCATGGATTGCATTCGCCATAGGCATGGCCGCTTATGCAGCCGCCGAGTATTTTACGCACCGGTTCCTGTTTCACCTAAAAACTCCGAAGAACCCCTTCTTTTTAAAATTGCTTAAGCGTTTGCATTATGATCATCACTCCAATCCGAATGACCTGCATTTGTTGTTTCTGCCCTTCTGGTATACTCTGCCGAATCTCGCCATCGCGGGAACCATCGCCTACTTTTTTTCAGCAAGCCTCGTGATTGCGAATGCTTTTATCGCTGGCGTGATCCTGTTTCTCTTGTTCTATGAGTGGAAGCACTATATCGCCCATCGTCCGATTACCCCCGTCTCCCCCTGGGGCCGATGGATGAAAAAAGTCCATTTATGGCATCACTATAAAAATGAAAATTACTGGTACGGCGTGACAAACCCGGTTTTTGATCTCGCATTGGGAACCTTTGAGGATCAAAAAAATGTCGAGCTAAGCCAGACGGCCCGCAACCTTGAACAACGCGATAGTAAAAAGCTTGATCTGTAAAGAAAAACAACCCGTCAAACGCCAAAGTTTGCGGGTTGCTTTTATAACCACCGACTTGCGACCCGGACAGTACCGCTCCAAGCGGAGCTAGAACACGTTAGAAGCCAATTAGAACAGGCTGAGTCCAAAAAGCGCCTCTATCTCGATCTCATTGAGCAAAATAAACTCGATAACTCAACCGTCGCTGAGCGAATACAGGAGATACAGGCCAAATTAAATGAACTCCAAGCGAAGAAATCACGGCTGGAGCTTGAACTAACCGAAGGCAATACGTCTCCTGTCGCTTTCGAGCAGGTGCGCGAGTTGATTCATGAATTCCATCAGGTGATCACCGCCGCGCAGTTCGAACAGCGAAAAACGTTGCTTCACCTGTTCATCAAGCGAATCACGATGGACACAAGCAAGAAGATCGACACGATTGAACTGAGCTTCGATGAAAACGTGGTTTCCTACGTCTCCGATTCTCCTGTTGCAATAGCGGCGGGGGATTCCCTCCAGCGAAAACAAGCACGGAAGCGGGAGAAAATCGAAATCGCCATCTGAATTTATGAAAACACTTTCAACTGATCACCTTAACGATTATGGGGTGAGCAGTTGTTTTATGGAAGCAAGACCGTCCGTCCACAGCCTGTATGACGCATGCAGAGTTAAAGTTCAGTCACCTTTAATTCGTAGCCAAATCGTTATACTACGTTTATATAGGTTAACGATACGGGGTGAGCATGATGAGCAAAAAGCAAGATCGACTCAAAAACGGAACGAACAAATTCATGCCCGGCAAGGTAGCGGCACTGGTCAAATGGAATAACAAGCCATTCCTGGACAAGTGATTGATGACAGTACACCTGTGAAGGAGTTGGTGGCGTGGTGTAATGATAAAGGCTTCCCGATCAGCATTCCTACCATGTACTCATACATCAGTCAGCGCCGGGAAGCGCTTGTAAACGCGCTCACTATGGAGCTTCTACACGCGAAGGAAGACCCACTCAAGAAGGCGTTGGAAGATTCAGCGCGGGATAAGGCAAGAGAAAAGGGCAATACACAGTATAAGGAAAACCGCGCCGAAGAACGTGCCAAGGTCAAAGCCGCGCTGGAAAAGGAATTGGCAAACCAAGACAGCCCGAAACGCATCCGACACGATCTGGAGCTACTGGACGAAGTAATTCAAAAGGGCTTCGACACGTTGAGCAAAATGGAAGTGATCAGTCCATTCACCGATATCAAGGCGATGGAGATGAAGCACAAGCTCACCAATGGCTCAACCGGGGGCTATACGCACTGGGGACTGGAGGAAATCAAGCTACGTGAGGCTGCACGGGAACAGGCCATCACAGCGGCAATTCTACAGTTCGTCCCGGTAGAGCAGCATGTCGCTGTGATCTCGCTTATGGAAACTGTGACGCGGGAGTATTACGAATCCATCGGCTTGGGTGAAGCATATGCCCAGCAAGTAGCAAGAGGAAATGGAAGATCATGCGTGACGAAAAGGAGAACGTCCATCACAGGCGTTCTCCTTTTGGTTTTTACGAGGGGGTGCTTTACAGCCTAATCTCGGTTAATCAAGAAACTTTAATATGATCTTCCAACACTTTATGAGCTATGCTATTTAACCACTCTTTAATTGGAGAGATAAAATCATCCCAGTTCTCGTGATTTGAAACCAATTCAACCACCTTACTTAATCCAACCGCGCGATTTATGAACCCAATTCTATCCAATATTTCATCTACATACTTATGTTTATTATCCACCTTTTGTATTTCTATTGCACACCCAATAATTTGATTCTGAGCATAAATGTCTCTTAGCTCTTTTAATAAGGAATGTATATAACGTTCTGGAGAAAAACCTTCTGGTAGATTAAATTGGGTGATGCGAGACAATACTTCGCGTCTCATTTTATCACTATGCTCTGTATTACCAGTTAACACTGCCTTTATCCTATCTTTCTTACTATCATCAGTGTTATACTCATCTCCATCTAAAACAAATAAACAGTCAGCATTCAGCCTGTTAGAGAGAGCTAGACCTGCTGCAACAGAAAAGCAATTAATTGCTGCTCCATATCGAGTAGTATTAACATATTTTGATAAATTCAAGCTATCAGCAACATGTTCTACAATTGTTTGAGCCAAATCATCTTCTACAAAAATCTCCAAGGGTTTCTCTTGCTCACCTGTCATTCGATATATCGTATCTGGCTTTGTATCAGAGAAACATAGTGTCTTTTCAGGAGTATTGTATAGATGACGGATATTAATCATCTCGTGTTCAGATAAAATATTAGGCGAATGTGTCGTAAATACTATTTGTAAGTGTTTTTCTTTTGCACGTTCATATAGAACTTTGATCATTCTTTTTAATGCAAAGGAATGTAACAACAAATCAATTTCATCAATTAAGATTAGAGAATACTTTGGCGCATTATATACTTCTGTTAAGATTTTAAATATACGTTGTTCACCAGCGGACATACTTAGAGAAGAATAGCGTATGTCCCCTAATTCGACTCCAAGGTAATTTGTTATAGTAGACGTATGTAGGTTATAGTATGTAGGTTATAAGAACTATAATCGCGATTCATTATAACTCCGGCTTTTTCTTTAATTAACTGTGATAGATCATCTGAAAAAGGAGTTGTAGTATATCTTATAAAGCTGTTTTGGGACTCCTCTTCAATTTTAGGCACACATGACCTAATTCCTATGTATACAACATTTCTTTGTGGTCTGCGATCATACTTTGGAGCCCATCTATCAGAATTCTTTGAGAAAGTTGTTTGTTCGTTTTCAATAAAATTTTTGTCATAACGATATTCATGAGTTATCATCAGCGAGCTACCTTGCCAAATCGAATCAGATGTAGGGGTAAAAAAATAGCTAAATTTATAGTTAAAGAATTTACTTTCATCCTCTGGCTTAAAGCAACAAGCCAGTGCATGTAATACTGTTGATTTACCTGATCCATTAATCCCAACTATTGCTGTCAATGGAGAACCAGAAAAATCAATTTCAAGATTGTTTAAATTTTTTAACTGCACCACATGCAACTTTTTTAGCCTTTGCTGCGATACATTAGCCACAAACTTAACCTCCAGATTTTTTCTTTTATTTTCAAGTATATCATAAACCATGTATCAAAAAGGTTAGTTGTCGAATCTACCAATACCTTGTCTAGATAAAGCTTCGAAGTGTACAACCAACAACATTATTTTTCGCCGTCACTTATGGTACGGTTCCCCCCGATTAATCTTCACCGCCCGGTAAATCTGCTCCACGAGCACCAGGCGCATTAGTTGATGCGGCAGCGTCATGCGGCCGAAGGACAGCTTCGTCTGCGCGCGGCGCAGGACGGCGTCGGACAGGCCATTGGAGCCGCCGATGATAAAGACGACGTGGCTTGTTCCGTAGGTCGCCAGGCGATCGATGTGGAAGGCCAGGTCCTCGCTCGACCAGAGCTGTCCGTCGATGGCCAGCGCCACCACATGAGCGTCCGGCTTGATGTGGCCAAGGATGCGGTCGCCTTCCCGCTCCTTCACCTGCTCCACCTCGGCGTCGCTCATTTTCTCGGGCGCTTGCTCGTCAGGGACCTCGACCACCTGGAATTTCGCATAGGGCGCCAGCCGCTTGCTATATTCGGCAATCCCCTGCACCAAGTATTTCTCCTTCAGCTTCCCAACGCATACCAATTGAATGAACATTCGTCTCGCTTACCCCGTTTCGTTTTGTTTACTTTATCCAAAAGAGAACCATCGCCTCTTAAAGTACCATCATTGCTTCTAGTGTACCCGACATTTCCTCGATGCGTCTATTCAACGCCGCCAGATATCCCATCTTGCTCGCGTTGTGCTATCAGCAGCCCCCCATGAGCAGCTATAACTTTCACGTCGCTTCCGCAAAAACCACGCTCGTCTATGACCTAACCTCAAGCTCCATTCCCGTTATCCTGACCGAATGGGATACTGACGATAAGACCTTGAGCATACCCACGAACCCCCGACCTTCATTTATTCTGCATAAAAATACCACGCATTAAAAAGGCGCCCTCACATAGAGAGCGCCCATCCCAACAAATTCACTATCCTATTCTGCTGCTTAATAGCTCATTCCTGTTTCTGAACCAGCGCCAATACCCGGTTCAAGAAGACCGCGACTTCGGCCCGGGTCGCGTAACCGTCCGGACGCAGCTTGCTGCCGCTGCCTTGAATAAGCCCTTCGTCCAGCAAGGCGGCAAGCGCCTCCTTCGCATAGCCGGATATCTTCTCATGATCGGCGAATTGGGTCAACACGGCCGGATCGCTCGTCAGCTTCAGCTTGCCGACGTGCTCCAGTGCGCGGGCTGTCATCGTGAAGAAATCTTGGCGGGTAACCGCATATTGCGGCCCAAAGAAGCCATCCCGCTTGCCCCGTACCAATCCCAATTTCTTTGCGACCGCAATCGCGTCCGCATAGTAGACCCCGGCGCCCACATCAGCGAAGCCAGAGCCGCTCGCCCCTTCGCGGCCAGCCGCTTGAAGCTCCAGTGCCCGCACGAGCATCACCGTGTAGTCTGCCCGGGATATCTCCGACTGCGGCGCGAACCGTTTGCCGCCGATGCCGCTAATGATGCCTCTAGCCGCCAAGGCGTCTATCGATGTCTTCGCCCAGCCAAGCTGTCCGATATCGTTGAACTCATCCGCATAGAAGCTCACTGCCGCAACACCAAAGGTGTTCACCGTAAAAAACACCATACCGGACTTCGCATCATACCGCGCATTCGGAACCGTGATAACCCGGCCGTCCGCATCTACCGTCCGGACGACGATGCGATGCGGCTGCGCCAGCTCCCGCGCAGCCGGTTCATATGGAACGGCGACAAGCACGCGTTCCCCAAGCTTTCCGGCGGACAGCGGCTTCCCGTCCGCCAGCAGCGACAGCTCCACCGCAGGGCGGCCGCCTGCCTGCGCAGCCAGCCCCGCCGGCCATGCGCTGCGGTCGGCCTGGGCGATGACGATGCTCACCGTCTTCGCATCGTCCGCCAATGCCCCTTCCGGCACCAGTCCCGACGGTGCCGTCACGGTCGCCTGCGGCCTCACGATCTCGTATTCTTGCCGCAGGCTCGAATCCGACACCGCCGCCGCAGGCAGCGACAGCGCGACGCCGGTCGCGTCCTTGTCCGCATCCGTCTCAATGCGGACCCTCTTCACGCCAATCCGGCCCGGCTCCACCTTCGCGGCCGGCTCCGGCGGCTTCGGCGTCACGCTCGGCTCCGTCCGGGACCCGCCAGAGTCACTCGGCCGTTCCGGCTCTGGCTCTGGCTTCGGCGGCTCCACGGCCAGCGTCACCGTCAGCCAGAAGTCGGCGTACTTCGGCGCATCCGCCTGGCTCAGCGCGCGGATGACCGCCGTCCCCGGCTTCACAGCCGTAATCAGGCCGTGGTCGCTTACCGTCGCCACGCCCTCCGGCGCAGAGCGGTATACCGACCAGATGACCGACGGATCGGCCGTCTCCGGCAGCACGGACACGTTCAACTGCAAGGTCTCGCCCGCCTTCAAGGTGCCCTCCGTCCGGTCGAGCCGGACCTCGTCGACGATAACCTCGGGCAGACGGTCGACGGTAATGACGCTGTCGGCATAAACCGCTTCGACGACGCTTGTCGCCCGAACGACGGCCGTGCCGAGCGCATGGGCGGTTACGACGCCGTCCGCCGTGACCGAAGCGACGCCATCGGCGGAAGAGCGGTAGACGGACCACGTCACCGTCTTATCGCTCGCCTCGGCCGGCAGCACCGTCGCCTTCAGCTTCACGCTCTCCCCGACCGCCAGCTTCGCCTGCGGCGGATCCAGCACGACCTCGGCCGGAGGCACCGGCTCCGTCGTGCCCTTCCGCAGCGTGAACTGATCGACTAGCCGGTCGCCGAGCGTCTTCACCGTAAACGTCAGCTCGCCGCCGCGAATATCGACGGCGCCGTAGATCTGCGTCTGCTCGCCGTCCACCTTATACTGCCATTCGCGCGGCGTCACGGCATAGAACTTCGGCCCGGTCGAGCCGCCGACGACATACGTCGTGCCCTCGCCTTCACCGACCGGCTTCCCCCCGCGCATCGGATACGAACGGACATAGACATGGTCATGCCCGTTCATCGCCAGATCGACATGGAACTCGTCGAACGTCGACGTCCACGCCTCGCGGATATGGGCAGAGTCATAGACGCTGCCGTACGGACCGCGATGGAAGGTGACAATCTTCCAGGTCTTGTCCGTGGCGGCCAGGTCGCGGCGCAGCCATTCCTTTTGCTCCTGGAAATCATATTCGCTGTTCAGCACCACGATGTGGGCATTGTGATAATCGAAGGAATAATTGCTGCCTTTGAGACTGTCGATTCCATTTTGCGGGTTATTGAAATGCGCCAGGAAATCGTCATTTTTCCGGGTGCCCGTCACCTCGTGGTTGCCGACCACCGAGACGATCGTCGTCTTTGTCAAGATGTCCTGCGCTTCCTTGAACCACAGATTCCATTCATTTTCCTTGAAGCCGTCCTCCACCATATCCCCGGCCTGCAGGATGAAATCAAAGTCCGGATGATCGGCCGCGGCTTTGCGAAGAATATTGCCCCACAGCTTGAAGCCGGCGGCATTGGAGGCCTGCGAGTCGCCGAAGAACAAAAACTTGGTCGGCTCTTCCGGCATTCCCGCCGTCCGGAACGAGCCCTCGCTCACATGGCTGCCGCCATCGCCGACACGATAGACATAAGCGGTGCCAGGCTCCAGCCCGTCCACGACCGCTTTGTGCACGCGCACGGTACCGATATCCCAGGTATGATACAGGCTGCTCGTGCCGTTCACCTTGAGGACGCCGGCTCCGTCAAAGCCGGAAAATCCGTCCCGCTTCGCCACCTCGACCACCGTCGCTTCCACGTTCGCATGCGTATGCCAGGCGAATCCGCGCGACACGGCCGGTTCTGCTCCCATGGCCACACTGATATTGTACGGCTCGCTGCTGCCCGCAAGCGGCGATACCTTGAACTTCACGATCGGACTGTAGCGATCCTCCTTCATCGCCTGCAGCGCATACTCCTTGACCGTCCCGGTCAAGGTGCGGGTCGCAAGCTTGCCCTCTTCATCGGTAACGCCAATCTCCTGCCCGTCCGCCGTCATCAGCCGCACGCCTTCTACCGGCTGGCCCTGCTCATCGACGACGCCGAACACCGTCTCATTCCCCTGGGCGATGCCGTCCGGGTTCCAGGTCAGCCGCAGATGGTACTGCACGGCCGCCACCAGCGGCAGCCCGAAGAAATCGAAGTCGGCGTCATCCTGATCGGCGAACGCGATCAAACCCGATCGGAAATTGACCCGCAGCTCGCCCTCGGTGTTCGTCTTTACCCGGTACCGGATCTGCGCCAGCACATCGTCGTCGGACAGAATCAAATCGGACAGGCCCGTGAACTTAAGCTCCACCGCGCCGCTGGCCGGATCGACCGTTGACGCAAGATGGCTATCCTGGAGCTTAGCCCCAGGCATGACCTCCAGCCCTTCCGCCTGGGCCGGGTCGAAATCAAAAGCGATGCTTGCCCGGCGGATATCGGAAGCACGGAGAGCGGTAACATCGACCGTATACGTGCCGCCGGCATACACATTATCAGGGCCGGTATACATCAATTTCGGAGCCCCCGTATCGACCTCGAACCTCCACTCCTTCTCCGTCCGGGTTGCCGGACAAGTCCTTGACCCGCACCTTCACCGTATGCACGCCGTCCGCGAGCGGCACCGGCGGAATATACGTGATTTTGCCCTTGGGCGGGTACAGACTGTGCGACACGAGCTTCCCGTCGACCATCATGCGGATCGATTCGGGATCGATAAGCGTCGTGCCCGGATGGGCCAACGGATCATACCCGGCATCCTCGGCGTACACATGAATCTCCGGCGTCGCCGTATCTGCCGTCCTGCCATCAGCCGGAGTGAAATCCTTCAAGATCGGCGGCTCCAAATCATCCTCAGCCGGCCCGTACAGCGCCCGAATCTGATCGATAAAAATAACTCCCGCCGTCTTGTTGTCATTCTTCGTCTCCATATACCGGATCGGCCGATCCATCGTTAACGGCAGCGGTCTGCCCTTCGGCACTTCCGCCTCCAGGTAGCGCCATCCGGTGAAATCAACGCCAACCTTCTCCTCGGTGAAATCCAGGGCCACCGCCGCGTTATTGCCGTCGCGGATCTGGCCGCGCAGCCAGTGCGCCTTGCCGTCGCCATAGACCCAGACGCTGATCTTCTCCGGGTACCCTGGAATCTGGATGCGCGACGCATCATCCTTCGCAGCCAGGTAGGCGCCGGATATGCCGACCGTATCGGTGAAATCATATTCCAGCTTGGCCGAGGAAGAACCGAAACGGACGAACTCCTCATTCGTCTCTGCACTGACACGGACACTTCTATACCGATCCCCGCTTGTCGCCAAATACCGGTCCATGCCCGATTCGAAATCCTCCAAAATGACGGGAGGCAATCCGACATTGACCTCCATCGAGGCTTCAATGCCTCCGTAAGCGGCGACAATGCGCCCGCTCTTCTCCGTCTCCTCCGTCGCCGTGAAAACGCCGTTCTCGTCGATTGTCCCAATCGGCCCCTCCACCCGCCAAGTGAAGCGGCGGTTGTCGGCCACGATATCCTGCCCGTCCCGCAGAGCGCTCACCTGAAGGGTAACCTTCTCGCCGGATGCGAAGGTGCGGACGGTATCCGGGAAGCGCAGCTCGGTCAACTCCTTCACCACCTCGACCTCCCCTTGGCCAGTCAAGCCGCCGAGAGAGACCTTCACCTCGGCGAGTCCGGCGGAATCGCCTGCCGTGAACAAGCCGTTCTCATCGATGGTTCCCATAGCCGGATCAACGCTCCATTGCGGCGTGCCCGCAACTTGAGCCGGGTGACCGTTCGCATCGATGCCCGCCGTCTTGAACGTGTAAGAAGACCCGGCCAGCACCCGCTCCAGATTCGGCTGCACCACCAGCCGCGCCGCTTCGCCCTCCGGCGCCTTGTTCACGAGCAGCAGCCCGTTGGCCGTCTTCCGCTCCCCGCCGTCGGACGGGCGGTTCAAGATGCGGCGCTCCGGCATGCCCGGCAGCCGCGCCACGAACGTGGAGGAGCCGCCGCCATCGAGACAGAGCGCGTTGACGACGCCGATGTCCTTCATCACCTTCGCCAGGTCGTCATACGACACGCCCTCGCTGAAGCCCGGCGCCCTGCCGTCAATCTCGATCATGACCATCGAGCCGTCGGCCTTCGTGCCGATCGCGACGCGCGGATAGAGCGCCTTGTCGCTCTGCGGCTGCACCTCGCCGTCCTTCAACAGTTGGGCCACGCCGCCGACAAGACGACCTTGCCCTCGGCGAGCGGCGTATCGCCCGCATGCAGCCTTAGCTCGGACACTTTCAGCTTCAGCGTCTGCCCGCTCTTTACCTCGCCGGACATCACGTCCAGCACCACCTCGTCTCCAAGCTGATTCGTCATCGTCGATGTATGGAAGGCGTACGTATACAGCATCAGCTTGTCTCCCGTGCCGCGCATGCGGTTGATGTCCGATAGTTCCACATCCTTGCCGCCGATATGAAGCGTCCGCTTAAGGACCGGACTCAACTCGTAGACGGTCGTGCCGTCTTCCTTCAAGCCGAAGGCATACCAACTGGCAGGCTCAGGCGGGCTGACCAGGATCTCGCCGTCCCCCATAAAGAGGCCGAGCGGCACGCCAGTGGACATGTCATAGAAATCGCCGTTGATGGCCGCGATAACCCGGTTCCCCGGCTTGTCCGCATCGCTTGCCATCTTGGTCACCCCCTGCATGCCGTACACTTTGCCGTCCGTCATGCCCGGCTCCAGATCGAGCGCCTCATTTTTCGGATCGAATTCGATGAAATGCACCTTCTCCAAGCCTTGCGGAAGCTTCATGTCGTACCAGGTGTATGTGGCTCCCGGGCCGATCTCCATCTGCCTCCGATCAAGCACCTGCCCGAACTCGGTCTGCGGCAGCCCGGCAGCCAGAGCTTGTCCGGCGGGAGCGAGCAGCGACCAGAGCAGGCACAGGCTCAGAAGCAAGGCCGGCCTCTTTCGTTTCCATTTCATCCCTCATCCATTCCTCCTAAAATAAAATTTCAGAGAGCTCCCTTAAGAACCTATATGTATGCCGCCGGGAGCGCCAATATGTGTTTCATTCGGCGTTTATGACTTTCTAAATTGTCAGAATTAGCAGAATACCTCCAGCCGCCTTTCGCCCAGCAATCTGAATTCAAATTAGCATAAAAATCCGCTTACGGGCCGTCCGAAGCCCATTCTTATCAAAATCTTATCAATTCGCTGTGCTCGGTTCGCATGCCTTAAAATTAAAATAACAAAAATAATGTTAATTTTATTATAATATGTACCTACTTTTAATAAGTAAAGGTGGTAAAATAGGACCATCAATGATTTTCGAGGAGGACGGTTTACCATGACACAGGATTTTGAAGCTATCATCAAGGAAAGACGATCCGCCAATAAATTTATAGAGAACATCGCTATCTCCGAGCCGGAGCTGGAAGAAATTTTTTCGCTGGTGAAGTTCGCCCCGTCCGCATTCAATTTGCAGCATGCGCATTACGTAACCGTAACGGATGGAGAGCTTAAGGAGCAGCTATACGAGGCAGCGAACAAGCAGTACAAGGTCAAGACGGCTTCGGGCGTCATCGCCGTATTGGGAAGCACGGAATCCCATCTGAAGGCACGGGAGCTGAACGAATGGTTGGTCCACCTCGGCGTGCTGAGCCGGCAGGAGGCGGACATGATGGCGGAGGATACGATTCGCTTCTATGAAGAGCGCGGAGAGACATTCAAGCGGGATGAGGCGATTCGCAATGCCAGCCTGTCCGCTATGCAGTTCATGCTCGCGGCCAAGGCCAAGGGGTGGGACACCTGCCCGATGATCGGCTTCGATCCGGACAAGGTGCGGGCGATTCTGAATATTCCCGACAAATACATCCCGGTCATGCTGATCGCGATTGGCAAGCAAGACGCGTCCAGCCTGCGGCCGCGCGGTTACCGCAAGCCGGTGCGCGAATTTGTGACTCAGCAGCGCTTTTAATCGGATGACTATCCGATCACGAGTCACAGACGAGAAGCTTTATTTCAATACATAGCACGCCAAAAAGGGACTTTCCCATAGGCATTGAATCATGACGCAGGGCAAGACGGGACAATAGAGACTGTAGAGGTGGAAAAGGCGGCGGCGGGACTGGCGGCGGAAGATCGTCGTGAATCCTGCATTTGTGCAGGAATTTCCACTGTTTCAGCCGCTATCTGATACAATTCCTGCAAATGTCAAGCAGGTGGAAAACCTGTATTACGAAGGGGTGGAGATGTCCATTGACCTAATCAAAACTTGGCACTCAGAGCGTTTTAAGTCGATTTTTTCTACTGAGAGACGAGATCCACCATATAAAAAATGAAGTAGCGAAAATTCCCATGGACTTCTCAACGGCCTGATTTTACGGGATCCAAGAGACCGCGTCGGATCCTGGAGGCATCATCGCCTTCAGGAGGCAACATTGCATTCAGGAGGCAACATTGCCTCCTGGGGCTTGAACGTGTGAAGGGAATTGCTGCTATTTTACAGGAATTTCGGCTCAATGAGTTCACATCCCGAGGAATTGCTGCAAATCTACATCATTTTAGGCCCTTTTGCTTCAAGTCGAAGAGCAACGGGTGAAATTCCTGCAGTTTTGCAGGATTCCCTTTCTGGGAAAGTCGTCCATATCGAATTGCTGTAGTTGCGCAGGATTTCGCTTACCGAATAAGCGTGTCTGGAGAAATCGTGCCTTTTTGCGGATTTCGCACCATAGCGTTTTAAATCGATTTTTTCTACTGAGAAACGAGATCCACCACATAGGGAAAACTGTATTTCCGCAGCTTTTTCGGAAAGTCGCGCTGTGGAGCAGGGCGGGGCTGTCTCACTATAGGTAAAACCTACTTAGGGGACAGCCCTTTCTCTGGCCTCGTCCGATTCATACTATCCGCCGCCTTCCCGGCTTCCGCCAAGAAGGTTCAAGAGCCGCTGCTGCAGCCTTTGGTCTCCGCCGCCTGATGATACCCGCGATTGTCCCCTTTCCGCAGACGGTGCTGGCGCAGCCATTCCTCAAGGGCGCCCGAGCCGAACAGGACGCCGATCAGGATGAGCACGAACCCTGACATCTGCACGAGCGTGACAGCCTCGCCCAGCAGGAGCGATGAACCGATCAAGGCGAAGAACGGATTCAGATTGATGAAGATCGACGCCTCCGCGGCGCCGACCTGGCCGATCGCGTAATTGTACGTCATATGTCCGACGGCCGTCGCGATCACCGCCGAACCAAGGAAGACCGCCCACAGCCCGATATCGGTCTGCACCATGCTGGCCATCCCCTCCGGCTCCAGCACCCGGCTTAACGCGTACAAGCCGAAAGACCCGAAAAACAGCATATATCCCGTCATCAGCCGCGGATCGAGCGTGGCGGCCATTTTTTTAATCAGAATGAAGCTGATCGCCTGCGCCAGAATGGCCAGGAACACATACACATCCCCGATCGAGACGCCGCTCATCCCCGAGCTGCCATGCGTAACGATGAAGGCGACGCCGGACAAGCCGAGCACGATGCCGGTCATATTGAACCAGGTCATCCGGGTGCCGAGGAACAGAATCGCCATCAGCGTCGTCAATAACGGTCCCAGACCGAGAATCAAGCCGCCGTTGGAAGCCGACGTATTCGCCAGGCCAAGGGACAAAAAATAATGATGCCCCACCACATTGAACAAGGAAGCGACCAGCACATAGCCCCATTCCTTGCCCCGCAGCAGCCGCAACTGACGCATCGGAACGAGCAGCAGGAACACGCTTAGCGCCGCCGTCATAATGCGGAATGCGGTCATCGTGACCGGCATGAAATTCGTCACCAGCACCTTCGTCGCCGTCACGTTCAAGCCCCATGCGACCATTACACCGACCAGCATGACATAGATGGCGTATTTTTTCACGCAAACCCACTTCTTTCTGTCTGACTTCGGAAGAATCATGGATGGTTTTCTTCAGTAACTAATCCATCCTCTCATATCCGCGCCATTTGTCAAGACCGGGGAGTCTCTCCCATTTCCATGAAGACCTTCCTTGCAATGCAGCAAGCGCATACATTTACCGCGATCACGGATCGATCCCTCCGTCCTCGCCAGCCCGTCCGCATGATTGGATTTCCTTTGGCAAATACTGAAAACAGTACATCTGGAAGCGGAGGCCATCATGAACCATATTTTTTCCATTTATGCGAACGACCTGAAGCGAATCGGATCCAATTGGGCCGCCACCGTCATCATTCTCGGCTTGAGCATTCTTCCGTCCCTGTATGCGTGGTTCAATATTGAAGCATCAGTAATACGCGCGGCATCCAAATCGCGGTCGTCAACCTCGATCAAGGGGCAACGATTATGGACCAGCCCGTCAATATCGGCAGCGAGGTCGTTGAGAATCTGAAAACCAATACCCTTATCGGCTGGACCTTCGTCGACAAGGATCAAGCGATGAGAGGCGTAAGCCACGGCGATTACTACGCCAGCATCCTCATTCCGGAGGACTTCTCCGCCCATATCGGATCCGTGTTGTCGAACGAGCCGATCAAGGCCGAGATTCTCTACTTTGTGAATGAAAAAATAAATGCCGTCGCTCCAAAAATTACGTCTAAGGGCGCCACCGGCATCATCGAGGAGGTCAGCGACAACTTCGTCAGAACGGCCAACCGGACGATTTTCAAAATCTTCAATGAGCTCGGGGTTAAGCTGTCCAATGAGTTGCCGACCATTGAGAAGGTGAAGAACCTCGTCTTCAAGCTGGAAAAATCATTCCCCCGCTTCTCGGATGCGGTGAACACCGCGATGAAGGACGTGACTACGGCGGACCGGATCGTGAACGAGGCGTTGAAGAATCTGCCCACCGTCGCCCAACTGGCGAAGGACGCGCAGCAATTCTCGTCCAGGCTCGCCGACTTGCTCCAATACAGCCGGGAAGGCATCGAGACCATCTCCCCGTTCATTAAGCAAGACTTGAGCACCCTGCAGCAGGCGGCCGAATCGGTGAACCAGGTTACGGCGATTCTTCAGGACGTCACCGCCGATCCGTCGCTGGCCAGCAAAGGGCTTGGCCGGCTGTCGGAGAAGCTGGGCGCCGCCGTGAAGATTGCGGACAGCACGGCCGATTGGTTCAATCGGCTCAGCCAAGCCGTCACCGGCGGGCAGCTCCACGGCGTAGCCGACAGACTGCGGCAGCTCTCGGACAATCTTGCCCAGCAGGCCGCGACCGTCAATGAGATCAAGGCGGCCGTCGATCGGGGCGAAGAGGTCGGGGCCGATCTGCTGGATCATCTCCATCGGCTGTCCGAGGATGCGGGAGCCATTGCGGGGGATCTGCTGAACCGGTACGACAGCGAGATTAAGCCTGCCATGCTGCAAGGCGTGGACAAGGCGGCCGGGGACGTCGCCAAGGTGCAGCAGGTGCTCCAGGATGCCATCAAAACTATTCCGGACATCGAGACGTTGTTGAAGGACGCCTCGAAGGTGATCGCCATCGGCACCGAGAAAATTCCGGTAATTCAGAAGAACCTGCCTGCCGTTCAAGCCAAAATTACGGAATTTGCGGATAAAATCCGTGCGTTTGAGGAGCAGGGCGATATTACTGTACTCTCTCAGAATAAATGACAAAGACAAAGGGACAAAAAAGTACCGGGAAAACGAGGGAAATACTGATAATGCAGGGGATTACCCGGGATTCGGATAATAAAAGTTGAGACACAAATGATGAAAGAAAAAATCACCAAGAAGAAATTCAAAAAAATGCGCGAAAGCCTTGATATATCAAGGCTATCGGCGTTTTTTTTGTGCTTCATTTGGAAGTTATCATTGATGGAGTGCCTCAGAAAGAAGCTTCTCGTGATAACGCGCGTCATTTTCGACGTCACCGTGCGTTATAGGAGACTAAAAAAAAACGAAAAAAACCCGGCACATCAAGGCTTCGGCGGATTAACGGCTCCGTTACACACGAGTTAAAGATGTTCGCAAAAGACCGTTAAAAATACAAAAGACGTCGTTGAATAAAAGGGACATTTCGAACAAAGCAGTTAAAGGGTGTCCCATTGCACTTATGGCGCGGGTTACGCTCCATTTTTATAAACAAAAAAATGCGTACTGCAATGGGACAAAAAAATGATGTGAAATCCTATCATTTTATTCAAAAAATTAAGCAGTTCTACTGGCTGCTTCTTCTCTTCCGTCTCCATTCGTTGAGCGAGATTGTTTACTGGAACTGTCAGTTTTAGTCTTACGTTCTGACAGATATATCTCGATGCGTTCTTCTATTCTACCTTGTTCTTTTTCAGTCAATTGGTGAAACTTCGCGAGCAACTCGATATCTGAATATGAAAGCTCGGGTAGTTCTGAATTCAGTCTTTTACTGACTTCATTCTGTGCGAAGATTTCTTTCTCACCCTTCAGAATCCAGTCAGTAGAGACGTTGAAATAATCGGATAAGGTGATTAGATATTTCCCTCCTGGTATGCTCCCCTTCTCCCATTTGTTTACGCTCCCCCTAGACGCACCAATCGAATCTTCTAGTTCGTTCATTGAAAGCCCGGCTTGTTCCCGTAAAAAGCGCAATCTCTCACCGATTGTTTTCATAGCAATAACCTCCTGTTTGGAAATAAGTCTGTATTCAACGGAATATAGTCTTGGTTTTTATGAATTAAGTCTGTAAAAGAGGTTGACATTACTGACTATAGTCTGTAATATGATAGATAGATAGTGAATCATATCATCAAAAGCTTATCACACATCGAGAGTCGAAAACAGATGAATTACCTGCTCCTTGACAATTAAATAGCAAGAAATCGGAGAATTATAATTCCTCAACGGAAGGATGGTGATTGCAAGATAATTTCAATATAGTGTCCAACAACATCATGCAATATACCCATTAAACGCAAAATAGCGGCCGCCTTGCACAGTGACCGCTGCATGCTCCTTGACAACTAAATAAGCAAGGGATTCACAGATTAATCATTTCAATTGGAAAGGAGGAATGAAATGTGAGTTCCAGTTTGAGTAAAACACTAAAGGAACAAATCGAATCCACTGACACGATTATACGTGAATTAGTGGGAAGTGTAGATGTTTCGTCGGCTGGAAATGAGGTAGTAATAGCTACTGCACAAGGGAGCGCCCTTGATGCATATGGCGATATGTTGGCAGTCCATGAGCGTGAACTCGTTGAGGAACTGCGACGGCTGGTGCTGGAGTATAGCGCCAAAATCGCTGCAAACCGCCAGTTACAACGGGCGATAGGGCGAGAGGCTGAAAGACGGGAAATCATCAAAGAACGAATTAAAGCAGGTGAGCATATATGAAAAAACGCAAACTATCACCTATCGGTGTAATCATCAAAAAGCGCCTCGCAGAAATGAATATGACGCAATATGAACTTGCGGCCCTGGTAGGAACGAGCAGTAACTATATCTACCTGATTATGATTGGGGAACGCTCTGGAAAAAGCTTCATCCCTAAGTTAGCTCAAGTCCTTGGCATTGAATCGCATGAGCTTAGCAGAACGGCTTAGAACATCACAGAGAAGGACAAGTGGAGGAACATGGTCATCAGGAGGCTAAAAGAGATGGGTTCAATAAATGAAGAGAGCGTCCCCCCTCCAAGGTCGACGCTCCCCTAGCAACCCATCAAAAAAGTTGTCTCCTCCATTGTAGCATGATCGGATTCACTTGGGAAGGAGGAACAAGCTTGTCGGAAATATACATTACCCTGGAAGAGGCCGCCGGGCTTGAGGGCATGAGTTACGAGACGGTCAAGAAGAAGGTGCAAAGGAACCCGAAGGCTTTCAAGGCAAAGAAAGAAGCTGCTGCAAGTGGCGGAAAGGAACGTGTCCTTATAGCGATGTCCACGCTGAGTAAGAAGGCCAGACAGGCATACAAGCATGTTACTGGTATTGAGGGCGCGGATGTCATTATCAAGGAACATGTCAATGAAAAGGAAATACCGTGGTACATCGGTGTTGACCCTGCTGAATACATCGAGAAGCACAGTAAGTCATATTACGAAGCGGTCGAGTTGGCAAAGGTCATCCGCGAGTTTCTCAACTATGGAGACCGTGACCGGACTGAATTTGCATTCAGTATTGCGGAAGCAAACGGAATGAGTCAGCGCACGCTCTATCGGTATGCACAAAGCTATTTGGAAGCAAGTGCCTGGGCGCTGAAGATGAGCAAACAGGACGGGAGAAATTATGACTTTTTCAAGGTGCTGGCACTCTGCCGTAAGCCTAAGCAGAAAAACACGTTTCCGTCGCTAACGCCGGAGGTCAGAGCTTTCATCGAAAATTTATGGTTTGAACCCGCGTTTGCGAGCAATAACGGAACGATTGAAATGCTCTACAGCAAACTTATGAAGATTGGATCAATGCATAGCTGGGACATCCCATCATATCCAACGGTGGCCCGCTATATCGGATATCTGATGAATGTAAAGCGTGGCAAAAATGCGCGTCTACTTGCCGAAAAAGGCATGCGTGAATTTAAGAATCAGCGAATGGTCAAAGCGTCTCGGAATACAAAAGCGTTGCCAGTTATGGGGCTTGTACAAGGCGACGAGCATACATTCGATGTTTGGGTGAAATATACATACCCGAATGGCAAGACCAAGGCCATCCGCCCGCAGCTCGTCGCATGGCTAGATACACGAAGCCGCTGCATCGTTGGCGATGTAATTTGTGTCAAGGCAAATTCGCAAGTGCTGAAGCAGTCGCTGCTCAACATGATATACGCCGATATTGGCGGCGTGCCAGAATGGCTGCTTATTGACAACGGGAAAGACTACACCGCCGAGACGATGACCGGGCGTAAGAGAAATGAACGCGTCAGCTTCGACAGCGAGACCAAAGGCTTTTATCGCAGCATCGGCATCAAGGATGACATGCGCAGCCTCCCATACCAACCCTGGTCGAAGGCACAAGTCGAGCGGTTCTTCGGCACGCTAATTAGCAAATTTGAAAAATGGTTGGGAAGCTACACGGGTACGCTAACAGGTTCGAAGACAGCGGCGAAAGTGGACAAGGACATCAAGAAGATGCTCCAACGTGACGAATTGCTGACACTGGATGAATTTTATGCGCTATGGTGCGAGTGGCGAGACGAGTACCATCGTTCATTCCATAGTGGACTCAAGGGACAAGGCGATAAGTGGCATACGCCTCTGGAAGTGTTCCGGAACGCCGACCGCTATGTCAAAGCGCCGCCGCCAAAGTCCTACGCAACGATATTGATGATGAAGGCGGAGCGCGTCCTTGTCCGGAACATCGGGATCAAAAAGTTTGGATATGAGTACCGCGCCGATGAACTCTGCCATTATATCGGGGACAAAGTTGACATCAAATGGGACCCGAATGATGTGACAAAGCTCTATGTGTATACAGTTGGCGGGCAAAAAATATGCGAGGCGTACAGTCAAGAACTGCTACTCATCGCCCCGAAGATGCCGCAAAAGGCGCTGGAAGATCACCTCAAAATGCAGAAGCGCCAGCTCCGCCAGACGATGGATGACCTGGCGTATTATACGACGCCATTAGAAGATCGCGATCCTCAGTATCAAGGATATGGAAACGACGTGGCCGGGTTCATTTTCAAAAATGAGGCTGCACCGAAGCAGAACACGAAGCTGGTCGCATTGCCGGACGATCAGCAATTCCGGGAAGAGCTGCGATCCAGAAAAACAGCCAAAGCAGGAAAAGACGATGCAGATGACTTTTACCAACGGCAAGCGGAGAAAGCCCTCGCGGCGCTCCGTAAACTTGGATAATTGGAGGGAACGAACATGGAAGCAGTGGCATTTTATCCGGTTCAAGGTGGCACACCAACAGCCCTTGCAGCACAGGTTAAAAATATGATGGACAAAAACGGCATGACAATTACGGAGCTGGCGCGAGAAATCAATTATTCTCGCTCGGCCCTCTCACAATATCTGAGCGGTAAATATTCTTCCGATCCTACTGACATCGAGCAGGCAATAACGAACTTTATCTCCGCACAAGGCGAAGAAGTGGCGGCAGCCATCGAGCAAACAGGCACGATGCGACTTGCTAAGCCTGCATTCGTTGAGAGCCGTGACGCAACGGCAATCATCGGGGCCTGTCAATCCTGCCAGTCATTTACTGGACTTGGAATTGTGGTTGGGAAGTCGGGATACGGCAAGACTCATACGCTCAAGTATTATGCGCGGTCTCCTAAAGTTGCTTATATCGAATGCGACGATACGATGGCGCAACGCGATCTGGTTAAGGCCATCGAAAGAGCTCTCGGCCTACCCGTTGGCTATGGCACGATATGGGAACGGGTGAACGGTATCCGTGAATTTTTCAACTGCAATCCGGGCTACTTGCTCATTATCGACGAAGCGGACAAGCTTGTTAGCAAGTATTCACAGAAAAAAATGGAGATCCTGCGTGCCATCTTCGACCAGTCAGATGTGGGAATGATTATCGCCGGGGAACCGAAGCTTGAAGCGCAAATCAAGGGCTATATCAGCCGTTTTGCGAACCGGGTAGATTTCTATGTGTCACTGAAGGGACTATCCGCTAACGAGGTTCGCAGCTACCTACAAAACTTCAACTTCGAAGAAAATGCCATTCAGGAGATGATTGTCCGTGCAACTAACAACAAAAACGGATGCTTCCGCTTACTCGACCGGACGCTGAACAACATCTTGCGCATATTAAACATGCACGGCTCCGCTGAAGGGGCTCCCCTAATTACCGTCGACATTATCGCTAAGGCCAGCAACATGATGATGCTGTAGGGGGGATGACGATGTGGAGATATGAATACTCGAATCATTCAGTGGCACGCTTGTTCCGTTTCTTACAGCATGTGATGCTTCCCGTCCCGGTACGTCCAGCCGCTATCGTGTCGGGGTTGACAGAGGACGAAGTCCGTATTGCCTTGAGGGATTCACCTGATTACATCGTTGACGATGAGGGCATCCGTAGCAGAGATCCATATGAAAAGGCGTTGATGGATATGCGGCAGCGGCTAGGTGAGGAATTGACCGTTCTGGAAGCGTGCTGGCTTTATCGTGAACTGCATTATGCATTTCATGTGGCTGCTGGCAGGCTTGTGAATACATTTATGGAGGAGCAGAGGCATGAAGAAGCCGTCAAGACTAGCACTTTTAATCGGTGAGCTAACGCTTGAGCAGGTTGTCACATTGTATGACCTGCACCGGATTGCAATCCCCTGTGAGGATGGTACGCCAGTAGAAGACATGATTGAGGAGGATGCGTTGTATGCAGTCGTATAACAAAAAATTAAGCAAGAGTGGTTCCGTAACACTCCCGGCCGTAATACGCCGGGAGTATGGCCTATCAGGCGGCGAAAAGTTCAATATTATCGTCGATAGCGAAGACGGCACAATCCTGTTACAGCGGACGCAAGGAAGTTGCCTATTCTGCCGGAGCGATAAAGAGCTAGTTGTGTATTCCGGTCGGTTTGTGTGCTCCCAGTGCATTCAGAATCTGGAGGCCAATGTTACGGAACGGAGAGCGGCCAATGCATTTGAAGGGGGGGACGGGCGATGAATTCGGAACTGGTTCCCCTTGTTGATGAAGCACTCCGATTGGAACAGGATATGAAGCGAAGCAAGAAGCGGCTGGATGAACTGAAGGCCACCCTTACATCTGCTGGAATATTTGTCATGGACAATAAGAACCTATCTCACTATCAGATCCCTGGAAGCAAGGGCCGATTCAACCTGACATACAAGGAAAAGTTTGAAATTGATAATTATGAACGCTTGGTTGAAGTGCTTGGTGATGTGGTGGCAGCCAAAGTCAGCCGGAAGTATGAGGTTAAATTCGAGACAGAAGCACGTTTCAAGGAAGCGCTCATTGCCCTTTACAAAGGCGAATACTGCTTTGACACTTCTATTGATGACGTGCTGAGCGGCCTTGGGCTCGATAGCAACAAAGTAAAGGCAGTAAAAAAGAAGCTAAAGGGCGACTATCTGAAGGACAAGCAGCTACTCGGAAGTGTAGGCATAACTGGTGAGCTTGAAGAGGAGCTCGACGCCATTCGCCTGGCGAAGCATGGCGAATTGGTTGAACGCTTCTTCGGCCATCTCACTCCGGAAGAAATCGATACGATACGCAATTCGGTGTACGTCGAGGACAGCATTAGTGTCGGCTTAGAAGCTTTTTCTGAGTGAGGAGGGCCCTTATGGACAAAATCACCTATCCACAAATCAAGAACATATTCGGGCTTGCCAGGCAGGCCCGAATGAATAACGACGAGCTGCATGACCTGGTCTTGACTATGACCGGATCGGAGAGCATTAAGGCGTTAAGCAAGGCCCAGGGCATTAAAGTAATCGAACGATTGAATCAGATGCTGGGTAAAGCCAAGCCATCATCCCGGGCAACGCCGAATCAAATCTGGCAAATTAACAAGCTGGCCGAGGAATTAGGCTGGAAATCTGACCCTCGCCGTTTGCGTCGTTTCCTGGAGAAGCAGCAGGGCGTAAGTCATACGAGCTACCTCTCACCTGCCCAGGCCAGCAAGGTCATCGAAGCTCTGAAAGCAATGAAGCGACGGGGAGGAGTGGAGTCCAATGCCAGACGCTCTTGAACGCTACTCTCCAGCGCAACGGCAAATCATTTTTGCCTATTGGGAGACGATACGCTGGACACGAGGAACAGGGAAAATATCCGAGGGAATCAAGCAGCGTGAATACGAGTATTGGGAGCGTTATGAGCCTAGTCTTGTAATCAGAGCGCTCTCCATCCATATCGAGAAATATCCAAATATCAAAGAGAACTACACCCGGGGCATTCTCCGCAACCTTCTGAAGAAAGGCGGTGCCGCTCATGCAAGGTCTGAAAGAGGTCATGCCGGACTTGCTCGAACGCATCCAGGCAGCCAGGCAGGCAGCCAAGGCAAACGCGATATCGATATCAGCGCCGAAGCTGCCTTCCGCCGAAAACTCGGCTTATGAGTGCCCGAAATGCCGGGACGAGGGCGTCATCCACGACCCTGCTCGCAACGTGGCCTATCAATGTGCCTGCATGGAACGCAAGAAGCTGAAGCGGATCATGCAAACCACCAATATGAGCGAGGATGCGCAATTAAAGACCTTTGACAATTTCAACTTGGACGGCCTGGATCAACGCGTCATAGATGCATACGAGTTGGCGCGGGAATATTCGGATGGATTGGTCGCTCGGATCAAGAAGGGCCAAAGCTTGAAAGGCGTTCCTTGGTTCGGGCTTTTGGGCACATCCGGCAGCGGCAAGACGCACCTGGTTACGGCTACGGTCGCGCCGCTCATCGAACTGGGCATATATCCTCTGTTTTTCAACTGGGTACAAAGCTTCACGGAATGGTTTTCCTACTACAACAGCCCGGACGAGGCGTATAAGGTGGAGGAAATCCGAAAGCGAATTTACAACTGCGAGTTGCTTCTCGTCGATGATATTTGCAAAGAAAGCCAAAAAGACACTTGGATTAAGGAGTTTTATGGCATTGTTGATTATCGGTATCGAAAGCAATTACCGATCGTGTACACAAGCGAGTATTTTTCCGAATTGATTGGTTTTTTATCCGTAGCCACAGCGGGCCGCTTGTTCGAGCGAACCAAGAGCCCGAAAGGGAAAAAGTATCTCGGAAAAATGCTGTTGGATGTGGGCGAAGACCCACTGGCCTTGAACTATCGATTTAATGGACTGATTTAAGATGTAGGAGGCCTGTACAATGACCGAATACGACTATAAGAAAATAACGACTTACACACTGACGCCGCAGCAACTTGAAGCGGAGCGTAAACGGCTCGATGCGCTGAAGCCCAGGGCCAGGGATTACAAAGGAAAAACGGCTATCCTTGCCCCACAACTGGGCCATAACGGTAAATACCTGCGAAAAGGCGGCGAATGGTACTGCTAAAAATTTTAATGGGAGGAATGACCGTGCAGCAGCCTAAAAAGTTTGAATGGACAAATCGTCTCGCTTGTGTGGAAGCCTTGGCCCTAGAATGTGCCGATGGCGCAAAATTTGATTATGCCCTTCGCGTCGTCCGGCTTCGTGACTATAGTTTATATGTATCAAAAATCACGAACAAACAACTGGCAGCCCTCAAACGGGATGTTATGATACGGGTCAAAGAAATCAACATTATGCGAGAATCGGCAAATGTTGGCGACATTGTGCGCGTTCCAAAACTTGTGCCCAATCGATTCGGCGGGTACCAGCGGGACGGACGGAAGCTCGTGGAGGCCGAAGTAATTGAGAAGCATCGCCTGTCTTCAACCTTGCGTTATCGCGTTCGCCGACTACTCGATAACGAAATCCAGATCGGGAACGGCCACATGATTAAATCGATTGTGCAACGGGCGGTAAACTGATGGCAAGAAAGCCCGTCCAGAAGCCGAGCCTTGTCGCCGTACCGCCCGATCCGGATCGATGTTTTGTACTTTTCTCGACCGCTGCCCTGACGGCCAGATCAGCAGCGGTCAGCCTGGAGAGCCTTCTCCACCAATTACAAAAACAACCGGGGGAGCGTCCCGTCTCGTCTATCAACTTGGATAAAGAGTCCGGAAAAATGGAGATTCTTTTCAATCCATTATCAAAATAGTTCGCAAAGGAAGGGAGAGTTAAACGTGATTTATCGTCAAGATCATATCCCGAAAAATACAATGAAGAATCGTCGCCCTGGTTACCCGATGAATGCGACCACCATCACTATTCATAACACAGGTAATTCTGGGAGCAGCGCCAAGAACGAACGTGGTTGGCTGACGAATCCAGACAATGATCGAACGGCATCCTACCATATTGTGGTGGACGAGCACGAAGCTATTGAATGTATCCCACTCGTTGAGAATGCATGGCATGCTGGTGATGGCAGCAACGCTGCAAGCGGCAATCGTACATCTATCGCAATTGAAATATGCGAATCTGGGAACTATCAGCAAACATTACGGAATGCTGCTGAACTTGTCGCTAAGATGCTCCTTGAAAGGGGCTGGGGAGTTGAACGGCTGCGACGTCATTACGATTGGAGCGGAAAAATATGTCCCAGATTGATGTATGACAATGGCAAGTGGACTGGATGGCATCAGTTTAAAGAACTTGTGAACTCATTTCTCAGAAAGGATGAACAAGGAATGAACAAAGAAGAAAGAGAAGCCTTTGACAAATTGCTCAAGACCGTAGAGAAGCAGGATAAGAGGCTGAAGGAGCTGGAGGAGAAGCGCGACATCGAGCTCCTTCATGGGCCAAAGAGGCGGCAGCCTATTACGCGAATGAACTGAAAACGAAAACCGGGAGTTATGATTTCTGGCGTATGCTGACCATTCAGTATCGTAAGGAGGCCGCAACGAGCAGAAATTGATTTTTTCAGCTCCTGCTATAATATGAGGAGGTGATCCGCCGGATGGAATGGCTCGATGAGCTAACGCCAGATATGCTGCCCATGCCATACGTAAGTATGCTGAATGGATAGGATTAGATAACCTAATTACGCTGGCCAGCAAGGCCGGAGGGGATCATGTGTACATCCCCACATTGGATTTCTTCTTCCGCCGGGTACGTGACAGGCGGATCATTCAAGAGTATGATGGATATAACCATCGAGAGATCGCACAGAAGTATGAACTGAGTGAACGTAGAGTGAGAGAAATTTGTGACGGCATCCTTCCAGTTTCTCCACGGAGGGATGAGAATCAACTCCAACTTTTCGATGATGACGAGCTAAAATGAGGGGCGAAAAATCGGGGAATCCCTTCCAGACATGCAAGAAAACACTTGGTAATCTACCAGTAGAGGCTTATGCCCTACTGGTTTTTTTATTGCCTAAAAAGGAGGCTCTTACATGATGCAAGATGCAATTAACGAGATGTTATTGAATGTGGCGCTGGCGGGCCTGACTCTACTGTCTTCATTTGCGATTTACTACATACGCCGGGCTAGCGCCAAGCTGTCGGCAGAGACGGCGAAAATTGATGCGGATGCGCAACGTGCGCTGGTTCAGGCAGCTATTGAACGATTGGATGATGTTGCGACCAAGACCGTCCACCAAATTGAACAGACCGTCGCCAGTCATTTACGGGAGTCTGTCAAGGAAGGATGGTCACCCAGAGAAGAATTAATGGAACTTGCCCCTCAAGCGTATTCGGAAATTGTCCGCCAGCTCAAGCCCGAATACATGCGGGCCCTACATGACACCCTGGGCGACGCAGAGGGGTACATCATGAGCACGATTGAATCCAAGGTGCTGGAGCTCAAGGAGCGTGCTGGCTAGTGGAGTGGAATTGGATCATACAGACGGCGACGATGCTAGGCATCGGAGCAATTGGTTACTTTTTAAAACGACGATGGCAGAACTCAAAACGCAAATCAATAAAAACGCTCAAGATGTGGATGAATTGAAAAAAGAATTGGATGACTTACGTTCCGATCTCCCGTTCATCTACACGACCCGGGAGGATTTCATTAGAACGATGAACAACGTCGACAAGAAGCTCGACAAAATACACGATAGCATGCTGGGAGGACAGAGGTAGATGGATGAACAAACCTATCACGGTGTGCAACATAATAAAGCGGTTCGGGGCTATATCATGCGCTCGCTCGCAAAAGGACATAACAATTCGCTCCTATGCAGGCAATTGGTCAATGTCCATGGTCAACGATGGCGTAATCATCAGCCCGGATATCTCCAAGCATCTGGATTACTTATTCAAGAAGGGCTACATCGAATATTCGAATGAGCGTGTGAATTCGTACAATGCTTATGCCAATGATGCCGTAATCCGGCTAACGGTAAAGGGCATCGATTTACTGGAGGGCTCAACTCCGGATGATCCGGGAGTCGCCATCTAATTGAGCGGCAAACGAAGAAACCGCACGCGCTCTAAAGTTGACGACCTGCCTTTGCATATCAAGGATCAGGTCGACGCGATGCTTCTTGATACACGGTACACCTACTGGGAGATATCAGAGTATCTGGAGGCCCAGGGATTCGAGGTATCCAAGAGTTCCATTGGTCGCTATGCGCTCCGAGTCGGGAACGCGACGCAGCGGCTTATGGAGGCGCCAAGAACAGACAAAGGCGTTAGTCGAGATGATCCGGAAAAATCCGGACGTCGATTACACCGAAGGCGGCCTACAAATTATGGCCGGAGAGCTGACGAAGAAGATGGCGCAAGCACAGGAAGAATGGGACTACATGCCGCTGGATAAGGCCGGCCCGCGTTATGGTCGCGCTCTCCAGAACAAAGGTCTATAAAGACCGCGTCCGCCAGGACATGCAGAAGAAGATCGAACTAGCATTCCAAGGGATGGAGGCAGAACTCATGGCAGCCATCAAGGCCGATCCTCAACTTGCCGGAGAACTGAAGGCGGTACTGCAAAAAGCGAAGGAAAAGATGATGGCCGATGATTAACCTGGACGAGTACCTCCGGCAACTGGAGGATGAGGCAGACAAAGAAGAACTACTCAGTCTGGAGTATCAGAAGCAGCTCTTTGAAAACTACGTCATGCGTAATGAGCAGCACCGCGAATACCGGGAAACGTTGCTAAGGGAGTACCAAAGCGGCGCAGAACTGACAGGCCCGGATGGCTTGCGCAAGAAGCTAGGAGCCATTGACCTGGGGTATTTCGGGCGGGCTTATCTGCCCCACTACTTCGTCAGGGAATCGCCGCAATTTCACGAAGAGCTGGATAGTATATGGACTCAAGGGAGTCATGAAGGGCCTGAACCCTTTGCCGGATGGGAAGAAGATATCAAGGGCGAAAGGCTGCCGCCGTGCTACAGCCGCCTCACGTGGGCATGCGAAGTCGACAAACTTCACCTTTAAGGACACTTTGCACTCGGTGGTATATGAGTACAAACATTACCCGATCATCCTCTCTGATAGTTCCGACCAGGCAGAAGGATTCCTCACGGATATTAAAACCGAGCTAGAGGATAACCCGGCCATCAGTGAGGACTTCGGGAGCCTCAAGGGTAGAGTCTGGAAAGGCAGCGTCCTTGTGACCTCGACAGATATCAAGGTTGAGGCCATTGGGCAGCGGCCAAGAAGATTCGGGGCCGCCGTCATCGCAACTGGCGTCCTGACTTGATTGTCCTGGACGACATCGAGAATGACGAAAATGTTTACACGCCGGAGCAACGCAAGAAACTGGAAAGCTGGTTCTACAAGGCGGTTAGTAAAGCAGGCGACACGTACACTGACATCGTCTATATCGGAACGATCCTGCATTACGATTCTCTGCTTTCAAGGTGTTGAAGAACCCGGAAATATCATTCTGTAAAGTATCGGGGGGTTATCAGCTTCGCGACGAATCAAGAGCTCTGGGACGCTTGGGAAGCAATCTATACCGGACCTGGAAAACGTGCATCGGCAGAAGATGCGCGGGCCTTCTACGAAGACAACAAGGCCGACATGCTCGAAGGCACAGAAGTCTTGTGGAAGAAAGCTCTCCTACTACGACTTGATGGTAATCAAGATTTCTGAAGGCGAAGCATCGTTTCAATTCCGAGATTCAAAACGATCCGATTGACCGGATTCCTGCACATTTAATGATGAATGGTTCGACTTCTGGATGACGACCCGACGATTGATTTCCGGGATAAGCGATTCGTGTTTGTCGCCGCGAACGACCCTTCCCTTGGGAAAAACAAGAAAAGCGATACCAGTTTCCATCATTGCCATAGACAAGGATACCAAGAGCGGGCTATATGTACGTGGTGGAGGCATCCATCGAGCGGCGCGTCCCTGATGTCATCATCGATGACGCCATAGAGATGTCCAAGCGATTCCGGCGCGACTATAAGCGGCCATTCCGCAAATTTGGCGTCGAGACGGTACAATTCCAGGCACTTCTTCAAGGATGTACTGGCACAGAAGAGCGCAGACAAGGCTGGCGAATACCTGCCGATAGAGGAGATCCAAAGTCTCCAGCGCAAGGAACTGCGGATCGAGTCGCTTCAGCCATTTGTTAAGAATGGGTATCTGAAGTGTCAGTCGCCGCCACAAGACACTGTTACAACAAATGCGGGAATACCCGATGGGCAAAAATGACGATGGACCTGGAATGGATTGGAGATGGCCGTCCGACTGCCCTGGGCATCAAGACATCAAACAAGACGGACTATAAATCAGTAATCAGCGGGCGATGAAATTCCGGCGAGGCGGTATTAGGTGGTGAATCTATGTCGAAGAAAAACAAGCAGAAGAACAAAACGGTACAGCCCCCGCCCGCCCGGAGCTGAACGAGATTGCAGTCGCCCCGGTATGGGATAAATACTCCACGTACCCATCGAACGGCTTGACTCCGGTGCGACTGGCGCAAATCTTTCGCGAGGCAGAGCGGGCGACGTGCTTGCGACAGATGGAGCTCTTTGAGGAGATGGAAGAGAAAGATCCGCATCTATTTTTCACAGCTCCAGACACGCAAGAACGCGGTCACCGGACTGGACTTCGAAGTCATCCCGTTTTCGGATGACGAATGGGATAAACAGATAGCCGAGTTTGTGAAAGAGCAGATCGACGGGCTGGAGAACTTCGAGGACATCATGATGGATCTGCTTGATGCTATCGGTAAGGGTATCTCCGTATCTGAAATTATTTGGGGCTACGACGATGGATTTACGGTCGTAGAGGATATCAAGTGGCGGCATCCCAAGCGTCTCCTCTGGGACAATCAAGACACTCTGAAAGTGGTCACCCGCGATAATCCATCCGGAATACCTCTTCCGGAGAATAAGTTCGTCATACATCGTTACAAGGCGCGTTCAGGGCACCCATCACGGGCAGGCGTCCTGCGCGTGGTCGCCTGGATGTATTTGTTTAAAAATTACGATCTAAAGGATTGGGTCAGTTTTTGTGAAGTGTTCGGAATGCCGCTCCGGCTGGGCAAATATGACCCATCCGCCTCGGATGATGACAAGGCTGCTCTCATGCGTGCTCTCGTTCAGATAGGAACAGATGCAGCGGGCATTATTCCGGACGGAACAGAGATTGAATTCAAAGAGGCTGCGAAGACCACATCAATTAACGTGTATGAGTCGCTCGCCAGGTACTGCGATGAACAGATATCGAAGGCGGTGCTCGGCCAGACGCTTACGAGCGATTCTGGGGGCGGAAGTTTCGCCCAGTCGAAGACACATAACGAAGTCCGCCACGATCTGACGGTCGCGGATTGCAAGGCCCTAGCTGCCACATTGCGCCGGGATCTAATTCGACCACTTGTCTACTTTAACTATGGGGAATCCCGGCGTATCCCCCATCTGCGTTTCGACTGTGAAGAAGCCGGAGACCTGAAAGAAACGGCGGATATCTACGGGAAGCTGATTGATATGGGATTGAAAATCCCAACATCGCACTTGTACAAGAAGTTTTCCGTGCCAAAGCCGGAGAACGGCGAAGAGGTAGCTGCCCCGTTATCACATTCGGCGCCAATGCCTTTTAAAGACAAAACTTTGGTGGCTGTAGCTAACAAGGGTAATCGGCCTGGAGTTACACAGGGAAGCGTGGATCAATTGGCCGACGCAGCTATCCAGAATTCCAAGGGGATATTCGGCAAGATATTTGCTCCTGTTCTCAAAATACTTGACACGGCGAATAGCCTGGAAGAAGTCAAAGCCAAGCTCGAAGACGAAAGATTCGCGGGAGAGCTGTATCAACAGATGGATATCGAAGACCTGGACGAGCTGCTGCACAAGGCTATGTTTTACGCTGACCTAATGGGGAGAGTCGAAGAGCATGCGAGAATGGATTGAGCTCCTTACCACGCCTGGATTCGTCTTTGAGGAGGCGGTTGCCTTCTTCGGCGACAAACTACCAATGAAGGAAAGTGAATTCTACCAACTTGCCGAGGAGTACCGGGCACAGGCGTTCACGATTTCCGGATACAGCAAGATTCAGCTCCTTCGCAAGTTTCACGGGGAATTGCTGAAGGCCATTGATGAAGGAACGACACTGGGCAAGTTCCGTGAACGGATGAACGATTGGCTGGAGCAGCGTGGATATGAAGGCGTGACAAACTATCAGGCGGATAATATCTTCCGGACGAACGTGCAGACGGCCTATCAGGTGGGGCACTGGAAGCAGATGACGGCACCGGAGACGCTGCGCTTACGTCCGTACTGGCAGTATGATGCAGTCCAGGACAAGCGCACGCGGCCATCGCATCTGGCGATGCACGGCAGGGTATTTCGGGCCGATGACCCGATATGGAATACCTGGTATCCCCCGAATGGGTTCCGCTGCCGCTGTACCGTCCGAACACTCTCCGAGCGTCAAGTTCGGGAACGCGGCCTCAAGGTGGAAACAGAACCGCCAGTATCTGCCCAATTAAATGGTCAGCATGTGAACATAATGCCCGATCCAAGCTTCTCGAACAATCCAGCAAAGCACGCTTTTGATCCGGACGTTAGCAGCTACCCAAAGAGTTTGAAAAAAGCCTTTGAGAACAGAGAAAAACGCAAGTCAAAGGAATAAGGCCTGGAACGCCCTCTAAGGCGTTTGTGAATTTGGATGACCGAATCATGCTGATGATTTATATACCCGCGTTATAACGCGTTATAACGGCGTTGCAGTCGACATGAATCGGCGAGGAGGTGATCACGCTGAAAAAATGGATTGTATGTTCAGGTACGGTAACCGAAGTTCAAGGCGTGCCGACCGTAATTAAGCTGCTGCCGCTTGGGCATGTGAAGTCCCAGAAAGGAAACTTTGTGGTCGATGAGGAGTCCTTTCGGGCTATGAAGGAAACGTTCCACCGCCGGGCGCTTGATATCGTCATCGACTATGAGCATCAGACGCTGGAGGATGTGCAGGCCCCCGCTGGCGGTTGGATTAAGGAACTCATCATCCAGGATAATGCCATCGCTGGGAAGGTGGAATGGACACCCAAGGCGGAAGAGTACCTGAAGAACAAGGAATACCGCTACCTATCCCCGGTTGTGCTGGTGCGTAAATCGGATCAAAAAGCTGTCGTGCTACACTCGGTTGCCCTAACCAACACGCCAGCAATTGATGGAATGTTCCCGATTATCAATTCGCTTGACATTACCCAATACGAGGGAGGAAATGACATGGATTTTTTGAAACAACTTGCCGTCCTGCTTGGTCTGGGCGAAGAAGCTACCGAAGAGCAAGTCCTGCAAAAGCTTCAGGCGTTACAAGCTAATTCGACGGAAGAGAAGGAAAAAGAAAAGAAAGACGACGAAGAAGAAATCGTTGCCAACAAAACGATTACGACGCTGCTCGGCGTTGCGGAAGATGCGAAAACGGAAGACGTAGCAGCGGCCATTATGGCATTGAAAAATCCTTCCGGCTTCGTGCCTGTTTCGGAGTTCCATGCTCTGAAGGCGCGACTGGATAAAAAGGATTCGGATGAGCTCGTGATGACGGCCCTGAAGGATGGCAAGATTTCCGCCGCTCAAAAGGCTTGGGCGGAAGAATACGCACTCAAAGACCGCAAGG
>CALYLO010000019.1 GCA_944800085.1 Paenibacillus melissococcoides
CTGAAGGAGAAGTTTGCTGAAGTGTAATCGTAATGGTCCCTAGTGGGTTGTTCACTTCGGACACAACCACATCTCCCTGTGCTCCAACCGATGCCGCGAAGTTGTCCTCGTCCTTCTCGCCTTCAACCATAGACCCCTCGGCAAAGCCGGTAATAAATGTCCCATCGACCGTGACTGTGACATCCATTGCATCATAATTCGTTGATGCTGCCATCTATCCTCACCTCACCCTTAAAATTTGATAGAGCCTTTTATTTTCACACTGTGTACCGCTCCGGCCAGTTCAAACTCAAAAGAACCCTCGTTGTATTCCCGCGTTGCCGAATGTCCGCCGGATCTCTTCGCGCTTTTTAAAATACACCGAATACAATGGCAATCCATTCTCGTCCGCCGCGATGATCCCGTTGTTGAAAGCATCCTTCAGTACGCTTGTGCATTGTCCTTCAATAAGAGCAATGCCCGCGTCCGTGAATGGGATTTTCGGCGTATTGTTGAGCAACTGCTGTAGCTGATACTCCATATTAAATTTCACGTAATCCTTGGCGTGGATGATATCAATGTATACCCCCGTGGATGTCTTGCCCTCACTTGTCCCGCCACGCCCGGCCTTTCGAACATATGCCACGGCTCCGGCGTCGTGGATTTCTTGAAGCTCCGTGGCTGAAATTTCAAGAGGGCTCAATCCTTTGATCTCTTTAAACTTCCATGTCACGGAACCAACGGGAGCCGCCGCAACTGCGCCAATCCATCCGGCCTCCGGGTAGGCATTGGCGCAGTTGTGATAGAATACAACGGTCCGCTCCATGGCTGCCGCCTGGATCGCCTTGGCGTCCTCGATATTGTCCGTCCGGGTGAAAAACATCTTCGAGCCATCCAATTCGATGACATCTGCGATCTTCAACACCTCTTCCCGGGCGTTGCTGGTACATATCAGAAAATACCAATCTTTATCGAGCAGCTTGGCGAGGTGGTCTGCAAAATACTGTTCTTCTTCGTTTGCCGTATCTCGGCATGCAATTGCGATTTTATCCGGCCGCTTGTCACCCTGAGCAAAGATCGACTTTGCGGCCAGATATTCCGGGGAAGTCTCCTGGAAGTCCTTCAGGACCGCATCCAACTCGTAATAATACTTGAAATCATGCCCCTTCGCCTTGGCGCCATAAATCAACGGCGTACCAAAGCCCAGCCGCCCAATCGGCTGGACAAGGTCAATAGTAACCGTTACATCCTTCAGTGCGCTCATCCGCCTCACTCCTTCATTTTGATTTTTTCGATCATGTCTTCGTCATATTCGATTACATCCACCATTCGCAGATGCACATCGAAGCCTATCCTGCGCTCGTAATCATAAGTAAGCAGCGTGTCACGCGCTGTCGTTGCTTCCAACTTGACGACGACAATGCCTGCATCCTTTAGCAGGTTGCGCCCGATACCCTGAAACCAGTCCCGAGCCTGTCCTGATATCCGGTAACCGTCTTGACTCGACTTTGCATAGCAGGTAATGGAGATGGTTACCCTAGCCAGTTTTTCGATCCTGTGCCTATCCTCGCGGATTGAATGAACACCATATGGCGACTGATCAACGTATGGCGCAACGAAAGTGAATCCGATGAATGGGTATGGAGGTTGCGGCACCGCCTGATCCTGCATTTGAACCGTCACCCCAAGATAGTTACGCAGCGGCCCCACGAAGGCGGTTTTAATCTGTTGATGGTCTATCAAATAAACTCACCCGCTTCAGCACGTAACGATTGATCGCCGTATACTCGGCGTAATCGTTTTTATCATGCACTTTGTACTTGAGCCCTCCATGTAGCACCTCCGTTTGTAAGGGGAGCTCGCGCTTCGTATACAGGTGTCTATCCTCTTCGGTGTACATGCCCCCTGATTGGATCACGGTGCGTTGCGGAAGGGCCACAATTGCCCCGTAGTCCGTGACCGTTTCCGACTCACCGCCGGGAATCCAATCCCCCGTGGATTGATCCAAGTGCCACTCCGTCTTCACAATCACCTGAAAAGGCTTCGAAAAGCGACGTAACAGCCCTTCAAACTGCCTTGGATTCATTGCATATGCACCTCGTATTCCAACGTGTCCATCAGCTTCTTTTCGTCTATCAGAGGATGATTCCCGCCCTTCAGCTTTTGCGTTAACTCCGAATTGGGCACGAAGGATCCTTTTTCAATGTGCGCCTGAATGTGCTTTTTGAGTTCCTTTGCTGCCCGCTCCAAAGCCCGCTCTGGCGTGATTGTGCCGGCCAAAGCTTGCCCGACAAGAGACTGCATAAGCCTCGCAAGCGCCCCTTCGTATGCGTCATATCCCGCACGTAAAAACGGCCGCTCAGGAATAGAAATGAAATGGGTGTCATCGCGTAGATGAACACCCATGGTAAGTAGTTTTTTTCTCATTTTGTCGGTTACCGGTATGTTAGCGCCGTACTCGTTAAATATCGCCTTGAGCACCTGTTCGCGGTCGCCTATCCAACCAACCTCGGCACGGGATCGCGAGAGTCTTTCCGCTTGCTGCTTATGCTTTCGAAATTGCTTCTTGTCCTCTTTTACCTTGAGTCGGATTCGCATCAGTACCACCGCCCAACATATGGGGAGATAAGCGCAGTTACTACAGGCGGCATGTCCTTTTCCGTCTGTTGTTGAGCATAGGTAACGGACATTTCCCCTAACTGCTCTTTCTGGATACCGACCGGGATGAATTGACGTTCATGAAGCGACTGAGCATACATCATACAAGCAAGCTCCAACGTTTCAGGCAATGTTCGCGGTTCCTCTTCCTTAGCATCTCCAGGCAATACATACCCACCAATATAGGTAACGGACAGATTGTGCTCGCCGCTAGGCCATCCATATGACCGATACAACCTTCCATCACCGACACTTTCGTAATCGGTAATATCACCGCCGCGAGAGGTTATGGACTCCACCTTGTGAATGGGATAGTTTCGCAAATTGATATACGGGGAACTGTCATACCCACTCAGGATCTCCGTGTAGGCCTGTTTACGAAAGGAGCGCCGGCAGTAATTTTCTATGCCTTGACTGGCGACCATCAAATATAATAGCAATTCATCGTCATTGGCTACATCGCCCATATGGCTCTTAAATCGTTCCAAGGTGCAAAGCATGGCTTATCCCCCTTTGCCAAGCTCTTCCCTAAGCTTTTTGATTTCCTGATCCACATAGGATTTATCAACCAATTCAATAGCCTTTCCATCTTTAGTTATCTTGCCGTCCTTGGTTTATCGCCAGTTCCCCGCCTATATATAAAATATCGCCGGTTGAATAGTTTTTGGTCATGTACCCCATGATGATTGCCCCTTTCCGGGAGGGCAAGCCCTCCCCTTATTTATTCGCTGACTGGTACATCGGTCAAGATAACAATTGCATCCTCGTTTGCCGGCTTTCCGTCGAATCGCTGAATCACGCGGGTAAGTGTTGTGTCATTTTCAAATGCATCGCCGCCCACGTCCGTCGTCTTAGCTTCTAACGACTTTCTATCGAAGAAATAGTAGCCGACCTCGAAATTGCCGAATGCAATCTTTGTCTTTCCGTTTTCATTCTTGATGTCGTCAAAGATCTCAACCTGGAAGCCGAACAGCGTAAATACATCCGCCTTCGTTGGATCAGGCACAAGGACACTTTTACCATCCGAATACTTAATGTCTGCAAGCGTCTCGGTGGCCGACGTGTTCATTACAAACTTAGCACCTGCACGATACGAAGCATCGACCATGTTTTTAAGCTTGCGGAGTGTTTTCACGTCAACCTCTGCAGGGCATTTCAGTGTACGATATTGCGTCGAAGTGAAGATGCCTTCGCAGTCGTCCTCACCGCCTGGGCCGTAGAAAACTTCGGCGTTTTTCGGTGTTAAGTGAAATCTCGCTGTACCAGTCCCGCAACTCCTCATCAATGCTTACAGCACTATCGGCCATAAGTTCGTTCGTCACCTCAAAAATACCGGCATACTTACGAACCTTATAGTTAATCTCACTGTATTGCGGCGTGTCCATTTCGTCAATTTTGGTCTTTTCTCCAACCTTCTTCATACGCATGTCTGTGCCGCGACGCTTCGGCCGGCTACCCGAAAGAGTGCCCACTGTCTTGACTCCAACTAGATTACGAACGGATCGCTTCGTCTTTTTCTGCTTGATAATATCGAACGAAATATCTTCCGGTACGAGAATGCCCCCACTTGCCTTCTCACCTTCCGACATCGAGCGAGCTTGAGTTTTCATTTCCTTCAGCGCTCGTTGTTCATCATCCGTCAGCTCTGCGTCTTTTCCCGTACTTGATGTACTTCTGGAATGCGCTGCGATACTCTTTTTTAATATCGAAAGATCGCTCATCATCGGCTTTTGGTTCATCGATAGGTGTAGTTTTTTCCGCCGGTGTCTGTTGCTCGCAACTCTTCATGTAGGTCAATTTGCTTTCGTAGTTCTTTGGCGGCATCCGCAGCAGCCCGGGCTTCCTCCAACTTCCCGCCATTCGTCAGGTTGCGGGCTTCATCCAACTTTGCCGCCAGTTTTCTGGCGTAACTCGCGTTCTTTTTCGTCCATTTCAATTCCTCGCTTTCTGATTTTGGGTATAAAAAAAATCGGCCCTTTAGATCCCCAAAAGGTCGATTTCAAGAAGTAACTTTTCTTGTTCTTGTTTCCTGCGTAGCTCATTTTGGTAACATTCCAAACTGCGGTTGGATACTAGCGATTCAGCTTGCACATAAGCCGCGTATGTGACGACACTAACATCAAAAACACGTTTTATTTTACGAATGGTTCGATTGTACAATCCTGATTTTTCGTCATAAATCCACTCGTCACCGTCATTCTCATAGTCGATCCTGAATGCGAAGCTTGACTGGTTGATATCGCCCCGCTTCATCACCTTGATAAGGTCGCTTGCGTATGTTGTATCTGGCGGATCAACCTCATATCGCAGCCCGAAGTCATCAACGGCCAGTCTCAAGGTGCCGGATGTTGTTCGCCCGAGGACTTTGCCGCTCTCATGGTCAATCAGACAGCGGACGTCGGACATGTCTGCCTCATTAATGGCCTTGGGATCTATCCGTTCGACAAATCCGCCAAGGTCCTGCGACCAAACATTGAACCGCAACCCGTATCCAACGATTCGCGGAGCTGATTCTTCATTATCTGCTCTTAATTCAACCTTGTTCGTCAGCATCCGGCGTTCCTTTTCCATCGTCCTCACCATCTTCACCTCCCCCCCTCTGTATCTTCGCTGTTCTTTATTCCTGCTTTCATGAGCTGGTACTGTTCTAAAATATCAAGTGTTGTGTAGTTCAAACTCATATAATGCTTGTCGCCTATAGGGCCGATGCCGTCTTCATCTTCCAATTCCAGCACCTTATTTATTGAATAAGGCCCGATCTGGATCATGTTCTTATAAAATTCTGCCCGACTCTTCGAATCGCCTCGCAGCTCACTGGTTACGTTGAACTTCGTATAATAAACCCGCCGTTCTGTACCAGTGAATAGCTTCCAGTCAATTTCCTGCTCCCAATTCGCAAAGATAGGCTGGAGAGTGCTTTTTACATACTCCAGGGAGAGGTTTTCCATATTGCTATATTTAGTGTCCGTAATCCCTAATTTGTAAGGCGGCACCTTATATATCTTGGCAACCTCTTTTATCCCTAATTGGGCCGGTCTCAATGAATTGAGCATCCGCCAATGGCATACCTAAGCTTTGATAGTCGAAGCCTGCATCCAATATCGCAATACGATGAGCATTAGTCAGCCCGGAATTCGCCTTCTGCATTCGTCTCGAACAACTTCCCGGGCAGGCTTATCAAGCGGCTTCGGAGTTTTGAGAATGCCCCTCGTCGTTGTCCCGCTGCTGTAAAAGCTGCCGATGAATTTTTTCTGTGCTTGCTGTACACCAATTTCCTCCCGGATGACTTGTATTGGAGTGATCCCCTGAGCCCCGACTTACTGATCGACTTGAAATGCAGTACATCCCAATGCGGCAACTTTCTCGTTTCTCCATTCGGCAAGGTTGTAATGTACCATACTTGTCCGGTTTGGGGATCAACGTGAACATCAGTTTTCGACGGGTTAAGGGGCCACAACGCCTTGGGCATGCCATTATATGGGCCGCTTGTATGCCACTCAATGTTGGCATATCCATTTCCCCAGGCCACAAACATGTACCATCATTAGTTCCTTGAAGATGTAAGCCGTCATGTATGGGTTGGGCCTGCTGCCAAGCAGTTCAGCGACGGGTGACTGCTATCCTTTTCGCGCCCGCCCTTCTTTTTCCGGTAGACATGGATCGGAAGTTTGCCGATATCACCGCCCAGGATGCTTGCACAGGTATAAACATTACTATTCATTAGGGCCGATTCGCTGGTGACACGCTCGCCGCTGGCCGTTTTCTTTCCCCCAAACAGGTCCAAAAACCATGACTTGGGATTCTTCAAGTCCGATGTATCTTCTGAACGTCTGTGAAGGAATTGAAACCAGCCCATACGAAAGAATCTATTTCGCCGCAATTCTTCACCCCCTCCCTAGAACGAGAAATCTTCACTTAATACATGCTTGTTCAAATCTTGCTCGTTACCCGAAATGTATACTCTGACATGTGCATTTATTAATGCGGCTGCCGGGTCGATACGTTCAACACTCTTTGCTTTGTCCAGCATTATATTATCCTGTGCATCCACTTTAACAATTGCGTTTGCCATCGCCCAACCAAGTACAGGATCGTTTTCATGAATGACCTGCCCCATGTAGACGCGCTCCTGAAATTTTGGTCGGAGCGTTCAGCGTTTTAATGCCCTGCCTAATCTCGATCATTACAAATCCTGCGTTTGCCATTGCCGTAGAGAATTGCGTTGCATTGTATGGGTCATAACATATTTCTTTGATGTTCCAGCCTCGCCGCTCTGCTTCTTGTGGGATATAGGCCATTACAAAGTCATAATCAACTACCGCGCCAGGCGTCACCGTTAGCCACCCTTCCTTTATCCATAGGTCATATGGCATCTTGTCCGACTGTTTACGTTCAGCCAGCTTTTCCTCTGGAATAAATGAGTGACTAAAGACGGCTAGACGTCCGTCCGGCAATTCTATGTCAAAGCTGCAACTGGTTAGGTCAGTTGTACGTGACAAATCGATTCCAACAACCGCATCTAGTCCGTTAGTGTCCGGCATCGGATTGTCCTTCGTGGTACCGCATGCTTTCCACTTGCCCATGTCCATGTAGCCGGATTAGTTTGGCGTCTACCCATACGTTCATGTTCTTAATTTTTGAACGCGACCATCTTTTCAGGATCTGCCAAGCGCCATTTTCAACTCGCTTCGCAGCATCTTGAGTCCAGCCGGGTAGCTTGCGACAATAGGGTTTGCTTTAATCCAGTTGCGTTCATCGGTAATGTCGTCATCTTCGTCCAACTCATTGACCATAGCAAAGTATTCGTCATTTTCTAGGTCAACATTTGGATCGAGCAGCTTTGATACAAAGTTGTACTCTATTCGATAACATGGATGGTTCAGATTTCGTCCCGCGGTCGTGATAATCATGAGTAACGGCTCTTCGCGGGCTATCATACCGGATGCTAAGACGTCGTAAAACTCCGTGGTTTTGTGTAGGTGATATTCATCCACAATCCCACATTGTACGTTTGTCCCGTCACCTTCTTTGCCATCCTCTTTCGAGAGAGCTTCCATAAAGGATTCTGATTTAAGGTGCTGGATCTGCCCGTTAGCTATCTTGATGGTTCCTCGTCTAATGAGTTCAGAGCAACCTTTTAGCATTGCGGCAGCTTCGTTCCAAACAATCTTGGATTGCTTCTTTTTCGTGGCAGCACAATAAACCTCGGAGGCATATTCCCCGAAGGCGATGGTTTCATATGATCCAACGCAGGCCAGTGACTGCGACTTGGCATTTTTTCGCGCTACCTGCCAGTAGGCTTTATTAAACCGCCGATATCCAGTATCGCGATGCACCCAACCGTAGATATTTCCGAATACAAACTTCTGTATGATATGCGGTTCAATATGCTGCCTTGCTAACGCGCCTTTACGGTGTTTGAAAAGCCGCATCCAGTCCAAAAAACGCTCCGCGTACTCTTCGACAAAGACATAGGGAAAATCGCCTGTATCTTGTCGTTCAAGGTCGCGCAGGAACCGCCTACACGCCTGTTTATGCTTCTTGCACGCTACTATTTCACCGCTTATGACTTGCTCGGAATACGAAACTAGCTCATCAAGAATCATATATCCACCGAAACGATCCGTCACCGGATCAGATTCTTTGGGCTTCTCGTCTTTAAGAGCTATTTTTGTTCTGTCATAAACGGTTAAACCGAACTTACTTTCATATGCTTGGAGTAGCTTGATGGTAGAATTCAAGGCCGTTAGCGCCGGATTCGTGACGTAGGTTATACCTCCGCGCGAATTTTCATTTACTAACGTATATCCCTTTTCCTCCACTTCGGTTCGAAGCTCCAGCATTCGGGCATGTAAGTCACAATATTGAGCAAGTCCATTTACATCTAAATTCGTCAGCAATTCGGTTTCTTCAAGCTGCTTTACCAAGTCTCGGAACATTTTTTTTGCCTTATCATTCAGCCAAGCAGGCGCTCGGATGCGATCCCTTCTTAAGCGGCTGCTTATTTTCTGTTCCTTGTCCTGTCGCTCAAACTTCTGCTTTTTCGTCAGATGTCCTTTTATCAAATGCAGCGGTTTCGGATTCCTCCCCATCGTCACGTCACCTCCTTGCGTACCCTAAATTTGATTTCAGGAAATTTTCGTGCGCTTGAGGGGGCAGCGCTCAACGCCTCATAGCCTCACGTTTTTGACCCTAGGGGGGCGTCATCGGAACCACGACGGACTGTATCAATCGCGGTTGGTCCCCCACACCTAGGACACCTCAAGCCATCTCGTACCTTGTGACTTCGTTCGACGTAACCACAATCCTTATCCAAGCAATAGTGAGTCGTGAGTTTTGTTTCACAATGTCCCTCCTTCCTATAACGCTCGTCTGCTTTCCTCCCGCTTTTCAGTAGCTCCTATCAAGTCAGTAACCCCTATCCTTCCATCACTACATGAATGCATCCCTATTAAGCCAACACTACCACCCCATTCTTTAGGTAGTGGCTCACCCATCGTTATGTTCACCAACGCAATCATGACATCAGGTACATGTACATTCTTTTCAACAACGCCGCACTGCCTGCACTTATATAACAAGGATCCCGAACTCAACCCCTAATCCCTCCATCCCCTCGAATAAAGAAGCTCCATTCAAAGCGCGTATGATGCTATGAGCAAGGCTGTGATCGCTGTTATTCTAGCTGCCCGCCCATAATTACGGGCATCTATTTGTTTTTCCAAATAGCGAGCATTGATTAATATAAGGATCACAATCGAAACCTTAATAGCAATCGTTGTATAGTCCATGACCGAAACCTCCGTCCTCTTTGGCCGTCTTCCTATCATGACATCGCTTGTTCATTGGTTGGTGGTTCTCTGGGTCCCAGAACAAGTTGTAATTGCCCTTGTGTGGTTTAATATGGTCCACTACATCAGCAGCCAAAGGAACCTCTTTCCCTTTGCATTCATCACATACACATAGCGGATGCAGGGCGAGGTACTGTTCCCGGTATTTTCGCCAGCGCCGTCCGTATAGTTTTGGCATATGAGCGGCTTGGCATCGCTTGTGAAGCTGCTGCCTTGTGCTTCTCGCAGCAGCGTTCTGTCGTCAACTCCGGGCACCCCGGCTTGCTGCAGGGTCGCTTAGGCTTGGGCGGCATCTTCATCCCTCCAACATCTCAGCGGTATCAGGCATGTTTGTGCCACTCCATCCCACTTGCCCCACGCGCAGCGCCGACACTTGTCTGGCTGTTCCCGCTCCGATGCACAATCAGGACAGTTCAGCTTTTCAAAGAATCGGATCTTCTGCTTCTCTTCATCTTCTCCCCTGAATATCTCAGTACGGTACTTCGTGTGTCCGCAAGCGTGTGTTATTTTGACACAACGCTGCAGCCTGTCATGTCTCTCTGCCATGTCTGCGTTCACCCCGGTTCCTTGGTGGTTCCGTTTCTCGATATGCTGTTACTCGTACAAGCCATTTAAGAAACTTCATACTCCCATTCCTTTCTATGCATAATAAAAAGCCGCTGAATAATCAGCGACCACGGAATCATGTAATGCTTGTAAAACGTATTCTCATATATAAGTGGCTTTTGTATGGGGTGAAAATCACCGTCTACTTATATGTGGCGATCGCACGACAAAAACACGGTTCCCGCTTCCACCACGACAACACGTGTAAAAACATTTGTTTTATTCTTTACACGTGTAATAACATGTGTTATAATATAATCAGAAAGGAGGTAAACATGGTCAACCTTGATAAAGCGTACTCATCAAGAGAAATAATCAAAATCCTAAAATCAGATGGTTGGGTACATAAGAATACAGAAGGTGACCACTGGCACTTTGTCCATCCAACCAAAAAGGGAAAGGTTTCTGTACCTCATCCCAAGAAAGATCTAAAACGGAGAACGACAAAAAGCATCTTCGAGCAGGCGGGGCTGATTTAAGCCCTGCCTCTCCCAAGGAGGTTAATCATATATGAGTAAGTACATTTATCCCGCTGTGTTCCGCCCAGGCGAGCCAGACGAAGGCGGATATACCGTGACGTTCCCTGACTTGCCGGGCTGCATTACCGAAGGTGATACCCTCGACGAAGCCTTGCATATGGCGAAGGATGCCCTTGGTGGACACCTTTACTTGATGGAAGAGGATGAAGACGATATCCCGCAGCCATCGAAGCCGGACTCTATCCAATTAGAAGCCGGTACATTTGTGTCTCTTATCCAAGTGAATACCGATTTCGTCCGCGAGCGTATCCGCAACAAGGCCATTAATAAGACACTCACAATTCCAAAATGGCTAAACGATGCTGCTGCCGAGGAAGGGATCAACTTCTCCCAGACACTTCAAGATGCATTGAAGGAGAAACTTGGTGTTAAGGACTTCTCTTAATGAGGAGTCCTTTTGATTGCAACAAAAAAAACACCCTCTCAGGTGCTTAATTCATTACTATATTCAGCCGCTTACTTTCCCTTGCTGGAACAAGTCGTATTTGCTTATGAAGTCTGTCCAGTACGACTCATCACCAACGACTGATTGGTCGTGCATCCAGATACGTCTTGAGTCACTTTCAACCTTAGTTACGTTTCCGAGATTTACTATTATTTCATCTGACACCGCAACGAATCTAGGATCATTCCTCACGTACATCATTGTCATTTCTTCATCCGGAATTAGTTGAAATAATCCCATGCTGGTTACAGCCATTAGAGCGCCGTCCACATTGATTAGATCCTCTATAATCTTGCCTGCAATCTCGCAAGGCTCCCCATCTTTAGAAATGGCCAACGTGTACTCCTTATTTGTTACATGGTCTTTATAGCGTGCCATTAGCTCTTGCTCTGTCATCCCCGGCATGATCTCACCTCTGATTACTAGATAGTATCAGTATAACCAAGAATGAAAGAGTTAGCACTTTGATTTGAGGCATATCCCGCTCCATCAAGCAACCACCAGAGCGGGTACATACCGACCAGGATTGCCCAATCCTTCCACAACCGTCAGATTGACGGATTAGGTTATCCCTTCCATGCCTACATATCGGCGTTTCCGCTGCGGCCTCTTTGTTGTGGCTCGATAATGTAGGGCTTACTGATCACCGCTGATTATGGGGGCTCAGTCGGCCAGCCTTTGCATACCGCATACTATGAGTACACGGCCCGGCGGACTCCGAGAACAAAGCTCCTTCAAAAGATGCTGTCCGTTTAATGGACATCATCAATTTGGGCACCCTTGTTTTAACCTCGCGCACGTCCGCACGGGCAGCGCCTTTACGCTACTGCCATAATACAATCATACAGGCTTTTTCTCCTAATGAACTGCAAGATATCTGCAAAATATCTGCAAAAAGTCTGCAATGATTTTTTACGGCTCCTTATAGACTTCCAACCGAAGCGCGAAAGCAAGCCGGTGCATTGCTTTGGACTTGGCGAGGTAATAGCTCCGCTCTGGCATTCCCATTTCGACATATACGTTAATGTCCGTTACTCCCTCATCGGTCAGATAACGCTGTTCTATGATTTCACGTTGTGTGTCTGACAACTGCCCTACGGCCCGCATAACTTGCTCGTACTCCCGCTGCAGCTTTTCCTCCCGGTCTACGTTGTATGTGGATAGGTCGCCTGTCTGGTCGCTTGTTACATTGGTGTTGCTTCGCGGCATGTCGCTGTATGTGGCCGTTACCTTGGCCTCGCGACGAATAAAGCCAAACCGCTTATAGAGCATTGCCGACTCCAACCGTTCCTCTACTCTTCTCCAAGTCTCATTTTCATCAAGAGTGAACATAGCGAGTTGTCCCATGCTCCCCTTTTCCGTTCCTTCCCGCTCCCTATTCGGCCCACTTTTAATCTTTATCTCCTCTCCGCCCGCACATTCCATGCATTGAAAATCATGCGGAGACTGGTTCCCAAACGTATACTTTGTTGCAGGTTTGCCGCATGCACACCACAGGCGAGAAACATTGTCACGTAACTGCTTTGTCCCGCCTTCTTGAGTCTCGTATGTGATCGGGCCATGTCCCATTTCTGGAATGGCGGACGTAATGACACGATCATTTTTCATCTCGTTCATTTATCCTCTTCCTTCCCATGGTAATGTTTATTGATTGTTACGAAGTTGAATCCATTCGTCAGGAATGCAATGGCCAGAATAATCAAAGGCCACTTCAACCATTCATACATCCCTTAGGCCCTCCAATTCTTTCATCTTGTCATACCACCAGTTCTTTACCTTCCTGTTCAGCGATCTTTGTTGTTGTGTATCTATAGCTCCATGTTCCTTCATCTGCTTTATAGCCAGCAACCAATAGTCTGAGTAATTGCCGATAACTTCACTATTCTTATAGACAGGTCCATTACTCATCCCCTGTACCTCCTGCGGTAAGGCATAAAGCGAACGGGCCAATATAAAATGCATGTTGTCGTCTTGCGCCGAACCCAAGCATCCAGTATCCGATGATCCAACGGAGAAGATTAAAATCAAACTCTACTTTCATGTCCGTTTCACTTCCTCCCGTATCAACTCTATGTCGGCCCCGAATCGCTTTTTAATCGCATTCACGAAGCCTTCCAATTCATCAAATGACCAATTTTCTTCTTCACGACTATTGATTGACTCCCATTTAACGCGGGTGCCTCTGCGGTTGGGTTTCGCCCACGAGACTGGTTTCATGCCGTTGTTCAGCATTTGTAGCCAAGCGGACATCTTCAAAGCAGAGTATTGCAAATCATCAAGTGCGACCTTATCCGTCATCGAGGAAAACCGCATTTCACCGCTCATCCGCACTAAATTTAACTCTCCTGTTGCGCCCATCTTATTCACCCTTCCCCTCAATAGCCCAATCAAAATTCGTCATTCTAAGCTCGTTCTCATCGTATCTCTTTCGGGCCTCCGTGATTCTGGCCTTTATCTCATCCACTCGTTCTTGTGCCCAATTCAAGTCCGATTCAAGTTCCATGATTTCATCAGTTATGCGGCCTTCTTCTTCCTCCAACGAGGCGAACTGTTTACTTTTCTGCTCCATCTTTTGACAATGATCGCACAGGTCCAAACCTTCTAAGGATTTCATTTCTTCTGCCGGCCGCTTCTCTCCGCATCCTTCGCACTCTTTTGGTTCAACGGCTTGTTGCCTCTTTATCCGTTCGCGTTCGTGATACTCACGGTACCACTCCCGCCACTCTGGGTTTTCTGTCAATCGGCCCCGACACTTAAAACAAACTGCAAATGTGATCCCTGGTAATTTGATCGACTTGGTTTTATTGCTGATAAATCCGCAGTGTGTGCATTTATATTGCTTCGGTACTACTACCCTAGCCATTGGCTTTCCCTCCGTCCTTTTGACTCAAGAATATTTCAGGAATAATTCACGTCGTTTTTGACAAGGAGGGCGAAATATAACCCTCCCCGCCACTGCCCACAAAATTGTGGTGAGTAATTTATCCATTCACTAGGCGATCAGCAATATAGAAGTTCCCCCATTGATCCCGCTCCGGGAGCAGCGTCTTAATATCCTGATATTCGCCCGTAGCAAGCCGTACAGCCAATTTTTGACCGCACTTGCGACAGCGGATCTCTATCTCGCCCCCACGGATATAATCACTTCCCTTATCCCGGCAATTCGGATTTTTACACCAGTACCGGCAGCGGTAGTGCGGCACCCCGTTCTTATACTTGATCCCGGTCTTCCACCATTCTGGCTCGTCTGCTGGAGCCGCTACAGCTTCCCCAATCGAAACACTAAGCGTGCGTTCCGAATGAAGCAGAGGCGGCTTGCTGACTTCTATCGAATCCCCGGCCGGCTCTTGTGGTTCGCTCCTTAGAACCGGCGCTGTCCTCGGCTTCGCCTCTGCCTTTTGCAGCAGAACATCAGGTTCCCGCCGGACTGCCTTCGCCTTTGATGTTGTTGGCTCCGCTCCCCCGGCCGCTCGCCCTGGCACTAGGCTGCTGAATATTCGCATGAACCCGCGAATCAGGGCCGACTTGTGCTCATGGCTCGCGTCCTCCATTTCAATCTGTCCGCTGGCTGCTCCGTTTTGAACATTTACTTTTATCCGACTCATTCAATACCCCACCTTTTCACGAATATATGTTCGATTCGATGCATGTGCGTATGCGCGCTCTACGGCCTCGTAGAGCCTCTTTGATGTCTGGATGATAATTTATACTAGATTGGATTTTAAATCGCTAGGATGCCCGCTCTCGTTAGCGTGGGCATTCATGTGTGGCTCTCACGCTCCCTACCTCTCTCAATGCTTGCCCGGAGCTGGTTGCAAAGGTCATCGTATTTTTGCATGGCCGCCTTATACTTGGGGTGATCTTTGCCTATGTCTTCTATGAACTCGGCCCCCTTAATAATTCTTTCCGATAGTCGATCTTGGAGATAATCAACCAATTGGCCGAACATGTCATAGAAATGGCGGTATACATCGTCAATTTCCTCGGCAGTACATGAATCGCTCATGAACCTTCGGTAAGCTGCTTCATCTATTTCGCCAAGTTGAAATCCAAGATTCACCTGACGGCTGAACATTTCCTGATAACGATTAATCAACTCCAACCTATCGGGTAATTTCGTAGATTCGTTGGCAGCTTCGGTCATATAACAACTCCACCGTTCCTAATTTTCCGTTTCTTTGCTTGGTAAAGTTCACTTCAAGAATGCTCTTCTTCTCCGTGTCACGATTGTAATACTCATCCCGGTACAACATTGCGATCACATCAGCAGATGTTTCAATCCCCGTACTGCCCGCAAGGTCTGCATTACCTGGCCGCTTATCCTGCCGATCATCTACGCCCCGGACTACCTGAGACAAGCCCATAACGTGACAATCGCATTCTTTTGCTGCTGCCCGCAGCTTGCGGCACACCCGAGCCAATGCGCTGCCGCCATTATCGTTCTGTTCCCCTCGTTCTTTAACATCCTGCAAGTAGTCGACGACAACGAAGTCTAGCCCTTGAGTTCGTTTAAGCCTGCGCATCGAATCGACAATATAATCAGCGCTAACACCGCGTGTGTCGTCTACATAGATGCTCTTTAGCTCGTCTTTCTTCTTCATCATCGTTTCGTAATGATTCCGGGCAAGTCGCCCAGTTCTGAACTGTTCGAAATTGACTTGCATGATACTGCTCATGAACCGGTTATAAAGCTGTCTTTTCATCATCTCTAGCGAGAAGATTCCGCACTTGTAACCACTTGCATTCAGGCGCTTAACTATCTCCAAAGTAAAGGCAGTCTTACCCATGCTCGTTCTTGCCCCTATGACCGAAAAGTATTGTCTATGAAATCCTGTTGTTATTGAATCAAGCGGCTGCAGCCCTGTCATAAGTCCGTACGCCTTGGAAGGATCATCGACTATGGTCATCATATACTCTGCCCACTCATCTACATCCTTCGCCGGGTCATGCATGCCGCTGCTCTCGCTCGTCTCAAGCATGAACACCTTGCTTTGTATGTCCCTTAGAATCTCGTCGCTGTCCTCACCATCTTGCACCTTCATGTATGTTTCATGCGCCAGATTAGTGATGTTCTCGGCCAGCTTCTCCTTCTTCAATTGGCGAATAAGCATGGGCACGCGGTTTTCGTTAAAGAAGGTTTTTCGCAACTCATGTAATATCGGAATTTGCTCAGTCTCACATTGGTTCACAATCCCTTTGAATGTCAGCCCTTCACTATCATGAACCTGCAGCAAGATCCGATAAAGCCATGCGTATTCTTGGAACAAATCAGCTGTTAAAACATGCCTGTTTGCTTCAAAGAGTGTTGGGTCCGTAAGAAAACCACCAAGCAACTCCTCATGCGGTTGTGTTTCTCTCGCGTTGCTTTCTGTGTAGCTGCTCAAGGTACTCCCTCTCTTCCTTACTTAGTTCAACCTTATCGATCTTTGTTTCGACTCTCTTAACCAAGTCAGCAGGCCGCGGCATGTATTCTGATTGCTGTAGGCACTCAATAAGAGCCTTCTTTGCAACTTCATAATCCATGTGCCCTATCACTTCGTGCCACGCTTCGAGCTTATTTCGTGTAATGTCTATAGCGTAAAATTCCCCGATTCTCTCGAGCAGCGCATTCACTTCTGTGAGCTTCAATCCTTACTGCCCCCTTTCAAGAGCTTGGAGTTCTTCCGGACTTAACCGCCCTCTTGCTCTTGGTTGTTGATTATTCATCCTCTGCAACTTCTGCTTGGCTTCCTCATCAGTTGCCCCTCTTAATATTCCGAAGGTATAATCCTCTTTCGCTTTACTCAATTTCTCACTGCCCATATGTGTCTTTATTGCATATTCAACTCGGATAGGAGAATAGCGGGCGAACTGCTCGTAAACTTTTATGAATATTCCATCGCTTAATTTCTTCCCTTTCCTCATGTTCGCTATAAACTCAAAATAGCTGTCGATGAGTTCTAGCAATTCCGGGTTGTAGCGGGAGCGGAAATTTTCAATTTGCGCGGATATATTATTATTCTTTTCATTCTTATCATTCTTGTTTATATCCAACGACTGTTTCCCGACTGTTACTTTCATGTCATCATCAGCCTGATAAATGTCCCATGATACAAGGGAAATCATTGTATATTTCCTGTTACCCGAATCGACCGTTATCATGCCCTCTTTCTCGAGCCACTCCAGGACCGATGAGACAGTTTTAACGTTGGGTTCCTTCCATATGCCGCGCTCATACCAACCAACACCCTTGGCAATGTTTCTGAGGGATGTCATATGTTGCCCAGGGAAAACTTTGACCCTGTTTCCGTCCCTCATCGGGATCTCGTTTTCGTGATGGTTAACCATGTATTTCAGGTATTGCCATATCCGGTGATAGAGAGGGGGCATTGACCAAATATCACTTTCAAGCTCCTGCCTGTAATCTTTAATCCACCCCGCCATTCAATCACCTTCTGTCCCAGTTAGATTTAAGTAGAACCCTATTCACTTTATCCTCCAAAGGCAGCTTCAAATAAGCGCTCCATTGCGCTCTCGTCCTTGTCCAGGATGCGATACACGATCTGAGTGAGCATAGAAGTCGTAACATTCCTCTTTATCAACGCCTTGCAAGGCAGAATAGAGCCCGTTTGCAAGAGACTCAAGATCCCCCTTTAGCGGGAAGGCTCGCCAATTGAATCCAAGGTGATGATACTTGCCCTGGAACTCTGCTGTATCCCGCTTCGGATATGGGTTCATGAAGTAGAGAAGCTCAATTGTTTTTGCCCGCTCCAGTCCCGCCGTCATTTCGAGGTTCCCCCTTCATCGGCAGTCGAGAGAAGGGCTGCTTCCTGAGATTTCATTATTTTCCTTAGATAGAAATACCCTTTAACAAAACCATTTACGAAGTATTCCTCGTGTTCAAAACTAGCGAGATTGTTTATCTTGTCCTCTAGATCAAAAGATTGCTCTCCAATATCTTTGTCCACTAAATTAGAGAGATTATCTAAAGCTGAATACAGTTCAGCCTTCGCTTCTGCAACGGCTGGACATGTTCTTCCTTCTACCTTTCCTACATCTCGAAACATTGCTGTAGCGATTTCTCGAATCAACATTTCAGTTTCAAAATCTATAATTACCGAATTATTCCCCATTATCGACACTCTCCCGTATGGGTTCCCCTTGCACAACATGAAATGATTATGTATAATGTTGCGCAAAGGGATACCTTGATTATTGTTCGTCGCCTTAACGTCCCGCCAAAGACAGGTTAAGGTGATTTTTATTTTGTGCTGGAAGCACGCCAATATAGATATGATCAATAGAAATCCTATACAGTTCGCACAATTTTCTGAATGTAGGGTAATGCATTTTTCGGTTATCTTCCTCGTATTTTTCGATACTGCTTACCGAAATGCCGGTCTTCTCTGATACCTGCTTGTAACTCAGGCCCACGTTTTGACGCGCTTCGCGGAATGTTATCTTGCCTTTCGGAATGATTCTCGCCCACTCTTTCAATTCCGCTTCCAGTTCTGCAATATCCCTGTCTATCGTTTCCGGAGATGTACCCAGAGCCTTCATGTCCTTTATGATCTCATCAATGGATCGCATCGTTTTTTTCTTCCTCCTCCTCGTTAATGCCTCGTCATACCATCTCTTCAGGACGACTAAGGGTAAAGTAAATATTCCCGTCATTGTCTCTATTGTCGCAAAATTTATCAAATTCCCATCCGTCATGCATGAGATCCGCCAAAGTTTTAAATCTTTCCGCGACATTCTGGCGTATATCAATAGCAAAATTCATGTACTCTTCTTCCGGGCAGATATGATTACGGAAGTCCTTGTTTGCCTCTCCCAGAACATCAGCAAGATGCAACAGGTTTTCGGCTCTTTCTTTAAAGTCGGTAGAGTTGATTGTCTCACCTTTTTTCGAAGCAATTATTGCCTGTTCAGCTGCTTTTTCGCTTTCTTTTCTGATCCCTTCAGTGGCATCTAACAAATCCTCAAAGCATAGTCCTCTTACAAGTTCAATCAACGCACGTTCTTGTTTAGTCAGTTCCATAGGTTTCATTTCTCCTTTTATTGCGCAGCTGCTTGCTGCTGATTTTTATTGCGAATATTGCGGACGATAATTGCATGCTGCATAGGGCTACGGTTGAACCAAAGGCGGGCCAACTCTTGTAAAGTCATGACTGCTCACCGTCAATATAACCTACTGTCAACACCTGCTCGCCGCCGCCCAAGACTTTTACGTTCTTAACGACTCTACCTTCCTCGATCAGTTGTTTCATGTAGTCTAGTTCTTCATAAAAATCCGGTGATAATACGTTCAACTCAATAACCTTATCTTCAAATTCCCCGGAAGTATCATCGTAGTCCTTAGCCTTTTCAATGGCTTCTTGCGGTAAAGCATCGCTGTTGAACCATGCGGCGTAATCGTCGCCCATGATGCAAATCAGAATCTGACAGTCAGTGACCTCCTTAGCAAACGAATGAAAAGCTAGGTCAAACGATAATTCAGTTTCCCCTAGAGTCACAACAAATGTGTCTCCCTCTTCTCCTCCTTCAATATAGTCTGTAGACACGTCCCCAGGGCCGGACCCGATAAAAGGATCGCTATATCTGGTCATGTTTAATTCCAAACTGCACTGTACGTTGTATTCCTTCATCACTTCAAACAAGTGCATAACTTCGCCAGCATTTGATTCTTTCAATTGAATTGTCGACATGTGAAAACCCCTTTTCCGTTTATTTGTAGATGGTAATCAAAACAATGTTTGCCCATTTGTTTCCTCAATTTTTCGCAAAAGATTATTTGAAGGAGTCCACAAAGGAACATATTTTAATCCTCGTTCAAAGTCCTTTAGGTAGGTGTTGCTATAGGAATTTACTTTGAAATACTCCTTATAATCGTTCCATAAAGCCGTATATACTTCGCTTCTCAGACTTCTATCACGGTATGCGTTTGACTTCTTACCGCCTATGATGTTTACGACTCTAGCGTTACCAGCCTTCTTTAACTCTTGTTGTTTCGCATAATCAATGGTTGTCTTGTTCTCCAAATTATCAACGCGAGCATCTAGCTTTTGAATCTTTACATCTTGAATAAAAATGGCTTGCAGCTCAGGGCTTAGATTCTCTGGTCTGAAAGCATCCGGCAAGAAGGCTTCAGCAAGCACATCCTTAGCTCGTAGTTGGTATTCGATTAGACGCCGTGCAACTTCTGGTTGTCGTTCCTGTATGTTAGGAGTGATTGAAATCTTAGCAAGCCACAAAGGAAGGAAATCAAGTTCAATGACTAATACTTCCTGCAATCCGCCATTGGTAGGGAGCGTCATATTTGACGCGCCTTGATTCAGCACGACATCAGATTGTATTTTTTTGACTTGAGTATCGGAATGATTCTTATCAAACCCGATTCCACGACAGACCCATTTAACCCCTATATATACCTTTCCATCATTTGCTCTAACTCCCAAAATCTCAGCCCCGTGAAACGGAACCATCTTTTGTTCTACCGGGTAGATACTGCTTGCTTCTTTTTCCTGCTTGTCCATCCAGTTATTCATGGACTCATTGAATTGATCCTTGTTCAATTTCCTCTCCCCTTTCTATTTAGTCCGCGATCGATTAGGTCGATAGCGAATTAATTTCAACTCAATTTTGAGTTCAACGCCGCCTCATTTTTCGATCTCATGTATCTTTCAGGCGGTACAAAATGAGAAACCCCTCCGGCTCTTCGCTTTTCGGCCTTTATCTGCTTGAGAATGCATGAAACCCTATTGCATACCAACGCCGGGCCGATTTCCCATACCTCCTGACCGAATACAATAGCCCTGCCGCATGCCGGGCAGAAGTCGATTATCTCTTCTACGACAGCCGTATCCTGTACATCTGGCAACTGCATCATTTCTATAGTCCTCCCATCGATTGAATTAGGCGCTCAACCAGCCCGCATAGGCTTTCCGTTAAGCTCCTGAAAATGCTTGTCCAAGAATGCCCTCATTCCTGCAGCCCTGAACATCCAGCGGCCGTTGTCGCAGCCGTTCGAGATTAGCTTCATCTCTTTCTTGAATCGTGGGTTAAGCAGAATGTTCTCGATAAGCCAATCTCGCTTGCGGCATGTTTCGGCTTCAAGCCGTTTTAGATCCCACCATGTACCGCCGCCAGCTTCTTCAACCAAGCGTTTGACCTCTTCTTTAGCAAGTCGCTGAACAAAATCTTTGTCTACGATTACTTGGAATAAAGGGGATGATTCCACACTATCTCCTCCCTCAGCACACTCTAGAACCATGACAACTTTCCACGAATTGCGTCAGAGGTATATCAAGCCCAATCGCCAACTTCTCCAATATCTCGAATGACGGACTGTGTTTATTCTCTTCCAATGCTGTTAAGTATGAATAAGAGACCCTGCTTTTTTTGCGAGTCGATATCGAGACATCCCCCTTTCTTCGCGTAATTGAACTATCGCCTTACCCATTGTTTGACTCATATCATCGCCTCCACAGTGTCACTATATAACGATTTATTGTCATATTCAATCTTCGTTATATTTTGTTTTCGCCATAAAAACATACGTTTGCTTTTGCTCTCTTCGAATATCTTGACATTTCGCTATAATTTAGATACTATAACGATATAGTGATATACCGAAATAAAATGATAATGAGGGATTTCCATGGATATCATCCAAAAAATCGAAAAGTTAATGGACCAACGGAAAATGACAAAATATAGGTTGGCAAAAGAATCAGGGCTTCCTCAATCCACAATTACATCTATAATGAGCGGGAGAATTAAGAATCCTTCGATTGAATCCTTGACTAAAATAGCGGATGCATTAGATGTTCCAATATCTCATTTTCTTGGTTTTGATCAACAATATTTCGAAATAGTTGTTCCTAATCCGAAAGATGATCTATCTGAAATCGACGAGGACGTTCGTGCATTAGCTCGAGAGATTCAGGATTTAGATTCCGGGGATAAAGATTTATTGAAAGCAATGATTAAGACAATGCGCGACCGCGGGAGAGAGGCGAGAGATAGATAATGTCTTTTCCTAAATCACCACGATATAAAAAAGTGATGATGTCAGTACAATCTTTCATGGTAAAGGAAAAAATATGCGAGTTCCCAATAGACCCTCTGGAATTTATTCAAAAAAATAAGTGGGGATTAATAACTTACACCGAACTAGCAAGAATGCACGGTGTAACCATTCCCCAAGTCATAAACGCCTTTCAAAGTGAGGATGGATACACAATTGCTGACGAGGTTGGCTATACGATTGCATATAACGATACAATTTCCAATAAGGCCAGAATTAGGTTCACTTTAATGCATGAAATAGGGCATATCTATTTAGAGCATTTAAAAGAATTTGATGAAACCATATTGCGGCGAAGCACATTAACCGAGCCCCAATATAGAGTATTAGAGCAAGAGGTTAATTGCTTCGCTCGCAATGTCTTAGCACCAGCTCCAATCATCAAAAAGCTGGGACTAAAAAAAGAACAGGAACTGGTACATCATTTCGAAATTTCTTTTCATGCTGCTGCCGTAAGGTTGCAGTTTTTGGAATGGGATTTAAAAAGGTCACTGAATTATCTTTTAATACAAGCCAAAGATTACATATACAGAGCCCTGAATGAAAGAAGTTGCCCTCAATGCAGCCATTACTTCATTCAAGGCTCAGCAAAATTCTGCCCGATTTGCGGAAATGATGCTCTTTTAAAAAGAAAGGTGGTTGAGCCGGTGATATATCATTCCTATACATTGGACGAAAATGGAAAGCCCTCCATTTGTCCTACCTGTGAAAATGAGCAGATTGATATAGAAGATATTTTTTGTGCAATTTGTGGTACCGAACTTCAAAATAGATGCACACGTATCGTTGACTGGAATCAAGTTGGTTATCGAGAAGAACCTATATATTGCGATGGAAAAGTATCTGGATATTCAAGATATTGTACAAAATGTGGAGAAAAAACGACCTATTTTGAAAACGGTCTTCTTCTCCCCTGGAGAGAAGAATATAAAGACAATCGGAAGGCTGAGCGGAGGCATGAGCTTGAACTAATCGAAGAGGAAATAGAGGAAGAGCTTGAAGAAGAGCGAGAGGAACGAAACAGGGAAAAGCTTAGGGCAATGGCAACTATGTTTTCGGATATTTAATCAGTTTTTCACACCCTTGAACCGAACATACATTCTGTTAAAGGGTTTTAACACCATAATTAATATCATAAATATTGAGGAGGGGCCGTAATGGCAAGTTTCCAGAAGTACAAAACTAAAGACGGTTGGAAATGGATGTATAAATACTATTCATCCATTGATCCACTAACCGGCAAAAAGAAGCCATCAACAAAGAGGGGGTTTGACACAAAAAAGCAAGCGCAGCTTCATGCAGCGCAAACAGAGCAAGACATAGCAAATGGGACATTTATAGAAGACTCAAAAAACCCGACCTTTGAAGCTGTATATAAGCAGTGGTATGCAACACATTCATTAACATTAAAGCCACCAAGCAGGAGGGCGGTTCGTTCTAAGTTCAAGCAACAAATACTTCCCCACTTCGGAAAACTAAAAATGAAAGACATTACTAAGCCCTATTGCCAGGAAGTTGTGAACAAAATAGCTGAAAAAATAAAATCAGTTGATAATATGCGAATGTATGCCAATCAAGTTTTTGACTATGCGATAAAAATGGACATTATTCAAGCGAATCCAATGGCGCATGCTGTAATCCCAAGGAAAGATACAGAGTTTGACGCGGAAGCCGTAGAACTTGCTGAAAAGCGCGATTATTGGGAAAAGCACGAAATCAAACAGTTTCTTAACATTCTAAAAAAAGACTACCCATTAATGGACTATGTAATGTTTCACTTATTGATTTACACAGGTGCCCGGAAAGGCGAAGTCTTAGCGCTGCATGAGTCTGACATCGATTCCAAGAACAAAACCCTTACCCTAAATAAAACATTGTACCAAGAGAATAACGTATATACCTTTCAGACGCCCAAAACGGCATCTTCTAGGCGTTCTATAAGCTTGGATGAGGTAACATTCAAGTTACTCAAAAAATGGATTACAAGCGAAAAGAAGCGGTTTTTAGAGTTAGGTCAAAAATGGAATGATAAGCAGCTGCTTTTTACCCGACAAGACGGCACGCCGTTAAGACTTGCATACCCGAACGACAAGCTTAAAGAAATCATTAGAAAACATAATATTCACCCAATAACGGTACATGGCCTACGCCATACACATGCATCTTTACTCTTTGAAGCCGGGGCCAGTATAAAAGAGGTTCAGGAGCGTCTAGGACACTCTAATAGCAAAATGACGATGGACATCTATACCCATCTAACAAAGACAGTCAAAGAAAGAACAGCGACGCTTTTCGGGGAATTTATGAGGTCATGACCTTAAATCCCAAAAAATATGGTCAAAATATGGTCACGGCAGTTCCTTTGATAAAATTAACGCCCCTGACCAACAAGGGCCAAGGGCGATAATCGTTGATATAACAGGCTTCTTAACGCTTCGAGAACTGAGGCGCGCGGCGAGCCGCTTTGAGGCCGTATTTTTTACGCTCTTTCATGCGCGGATCGCGAGTCAGGAATCCGGCTTTCTTCAGCGAAGAACGGAGTTCCGGATCTGCTTTCAACAGCGCACGGGAAATGCCGTGACGGATAGCTCCAGCTTGTCCGGAGATTCCGCCTCCGTGAGCCAATACGATTACATCATATTTGCCAAGAGTCTCGGTAAGGTTCAGCGGCTGCTTTACAATCAGCTTCAACGTTTCCAAACCGAAGTATTCGTTAATGTCACGTTTATTAATCACGATGCGGCCTTCGCCCGGTACGAGACGAACACGTGCTACCGAGTGCTTGCGACGACCTGTCCCATAGTATTGTACTTGTGCCATGAAACTGTCCTCCCCTTTCTATTATCCGCGAAGTTCGTAAACTTCAGGTTGTTGTGCTTGATGCGGGTGTTCTGCGCCGGCATATGCTTTGATGCGAAGCTTCATTTTGTTGCCCATGCGCGTCTTAGGCAGCATGCCTTGAACCGCAAGTTCAATCATGCGCTCAGGCTTCTTGTTCAGCATTTCCTGTGCGCTTGTCACTTTCAGACCGCCTGGATAGAGGGAGTGACGATAGTATTTCTTGTCTTGCAGCTTGTTGCCGGACAAGACGATTTTCTCTGCGTTGATAACAACGACGAAGTCGCCGCCGTCAACATGGGGTGTAAATGTCGGCTTATGCTTGCCGCGGATAAGAGCCGCTGCTTCAGAAGCAAGGCGACCGAGTGTCTTGCCAGTTGCGTCGATAACGAACCATTTGCGCTCAACTTCAGCTGGCTTCGCCATATATGTGGTACGCATGAAACATCCTCCTCTGATGACCTTCGATACAGTGTGAACGGCACACTGCGTCATATCACAATCATTATTGATTTACCATCGTTACGATAGTTCGTGTGTATATTCGTTCAGTACGTTCGTTCTCTTGATCTGTGAAAAAATCTGCCAAAAACTGCCCAGAGGCAGCGTGATTTCTTTGCGGGGCCGTGGGAAAGCCTAAAGAAACACAGATGTTATTTTACCGTATTCGGTTCTATTATGCAAGGTCTTTTTTCCCTTCGGCAAGAACCGGCGCGGCCTTATCCATCCGGTCTTCTCCGTCATATTCAACACTCCACAGCGTCAGGCCGTGGGGCACCGCCGTCGGTCCTGCGGCCTCCCGGTTTTTCGCTGCAAGAATGGGCACAATATCATCAGGAGAGAACTTGCCTTCGCCCACCCAGATCAAGGTGCCCGCAATGATGCGTACCATGTTGTACAAAAAGCCGTTCCCCGTCACGAACAAATGAATCCGGCCCCGGCCGGGCTCCTGGTTCGCGTTCGGCTCATGCTCCAATCGCGCCTCGTAAATCGTGCGCACATTGGTCAGTTTCGGTGATTTGGGCGATGCGACTGACGTAAAATCATGCTCTCCGACGAAGTGCTGAAGCGCCTGACGCATCGCCTCAATATCAAGCGGTGCGGGATGATGGAATTCCACATTGCGCCGGAAAACATCACGCGTCCGCTCCGCCAGGATTGAATAACGGTACGTCTTGCGCTTCGCTGAGAACCGGGCATGGAACGATTCGGGAGCTTCCCATGCATCCCGGATGACGATGTCATCGGGCAACCGCGAGTTCATCGCGGCGCACCAACGTTCGATGGGTATCGATGACTCGGTCGCGAAGTTAACCACCTGCCCAAGCGCATGCACGCCGGCATCCGTACGCCCGGAAGCCGTAACGGCCGCATGCTCCTTCGTTAACATGTGAATCGCTTCTTCGATGCGTCCTTGTATCGTGTCCCGACCCGGCTGCGTCTGGTAACCGCTGTATGCCGTGCCGTCATAGCTTAACAGCATTCCAATGTTACGCATAAAGCACCTCCGTGGTGAACCGCATGCATGGCAGCGGGGTGCCTGGTCCACTGACGACCGCGTCCCGAGGCGATTAAAAAGAAAAGCTCCTCATGGGAGCCTTCTTTCACGCCGCTGCTGCGTCGTTATCGTATCGCTAAACAGGACCGCGAACTTACGCGCGGTCAACCAGTTCCAAGTACACCATAGGCGCAGAATCGCCGCGGCGCGGTCCCAATTTCATGATGCGGGTATATCCGCCTGGACGTTCTGTGTAGCGTGGAGCAATATCCGAGAACAACTTCTGGATTGCATCCTGTTCTCCGTTCAGAGTCTCGCGGCGAACGAATGCAGCCACCTGACGGCGAGCATGCAGATCCCCACGTTTCGCCAGCGTAATGAGCTTCTCCGCGATGGAGCGAACTTCTTTCGCTTTCGCTTCCGTCGTCTGAATGCGCTCATACAAGAACAAATCAGTTACCAAGTCGCGGAACAGTGCTTTACGGGCACTGGAATCACGACCCAACTTTTGGTATGCCATTGCTATTTCCCCTCCTTCTAAGCCAAGTTCCTGTTAGTCTTCCATGCGAAGGCCCAAGCCGAGTTCTTCGAGCTTCTCTTGAACTTCCTCCAAAGATTTGCGGCCCAGGTTCCGGACCTTCATCATATCTTCTTCGGTCTTCGTAATCAGCTCTTGAACCGTATTGATGCCTGCACGCTTCAAGCAGTTGTAGGAACGAACGGAGAGATCGAGCTCTTCGATTGTCATCTCAAGCACTTTCTCTTTTTTGTCTTCCTCTTTTTCAACCATAATTTCCGCGTCTTTCGCTTCATCCGTCAATCCGACGAACAGCATCAAGTGCTCCGTCAAAATCTTCGCACCGAGGCTCACCGCTTCTTCTGGTCGAATGCTTCCATCCGTCCACACTTCAAGGGTTAACTTGTCGTAGTTCGTCACTTGGCCGACACGCGTATTCTCCACGTTGTAGTTCACGCGGGAGATCGGCGTGTAAATCGAGTCCACCGGGATAACCCCAATCGGTTGGTCTTCCCGTTTGTTCCCGTCAGCCTGCACATAGCCACGACCACGATTTGCGAAGATTCGCATATGGAGTCTGGAACCTTGCGCTAAAGTTGCAATGCGGAGATCCGGGTTCAAAATTTCCACATCGCTGTCCGCTCGAATATCGCCAGCCGTTACAATCCCTTCGCCATCCGCATCGATCTCGAGAACTTTCTCTTCATCGGAGTGGATTTTGAGCGACAGGGCCTTCAAGTTCAAAATGATTTCCGTTACGTCTTCATAGACTCCCGGAATCGTCGAGAACTCGTGCAGGACACCGTCGATTTGGACGGACGTCACCGCAGCACCGGGCAAGGAGGAGAGCAGAATACGGCGCAAGGAGTTGCCTAGCGTCGTTCCGTATCCTCGCTCCAGCGGTTCTACGACAAATTTGCCGTATGTGCCTTCCTCATTGACGTCCACGGTCTCAATTTTCGGCTTTTCGATCTCAATCACTGTATAACCCTCCTTCAAACGTCGCTGGCGTTTTCCAACGTCAAACACCTACGGTCGGTCGATTCATGCAGTATGCCTAAACAACCATTATTCCCAACAGGCGCTAGCTTAATACTACACGCATCGGTGTGCCATCATTATACGCGACGACGTTTTGGCGGGCGGCAGCCGTTGTGCGGGATTGGCGTAACGTCTTTGATCATGCTGACTTCCAAGCCTGCAGCTTGCAGAGAGCGGATGGCAGCTTCACGACCTGCGCCAGGACCCTTAACCATTACCTCAACCGACTTCATGCCGTGTTCCATTGCCGTTTTGGCAGCGGATTCCGCAGCCATCTGCGCTGCGAATGGCGTCGATTTACGGGAACCTTTATAGCCCAAATTCCCGGAACTAGCCCAAGAAATAGCGTTGCCGTGTGGATCCGTGATCGTTACGATCGTGTTGTTGAACGTAGAACGAATGTGAGCCACACCACTCTCGATATTTTTACGGTCACGACGTTTTGTGCGTACGACTTTTTTCGCTTTAGCCATTGCTAGTTATCCCCCCTTATTACTTCTTCTTGTTCGCTACGGTACGACGAGGGCCTTTACGCGTACGAGCATTTGTCTTCGTACGTTGCCCACGAACAGGCAATCCGCGGCGATGGCGGATTCCGCGATAGCATCCGATTTCGACCAAACGTTTGATGTTCAAAGAGATCTCGCGGCGGAGGTCGCCTTCTACTTTCACATTCTTGTCAATCGCCTCACGGATTTTGTTCACTTCGTCTTCCGTCAAATCGCGAACGCGAGTATCCGGGTTGACACCTGCTTGCGCAATGACTTTCTGAGAAGTCGATTTTCCGATTCCGAAAATGTATGTTAAGGCGATCTCAACGCGTTTATCACGTGGCAAGTCCACACCAGCTATACGAGCCATTAACGCTACACCCCCTTCTTTTATCCTTGTTTTTGTTTATGCTTCGGATTTTCACAGATTACCATAACGTTGCCTTTGCGTCGAATGACTTTGCATTTCTCGCAAATCGGCTTAACAGAAGGTCTTACCTTCATGCTGAATACCTCCTAGTTATCAAGTTGCACCCGTCTCTCCAGCCCGCGTCTGACGGCCTGCAAGTGCATGCAAGTGCTCCTCGGCGATAGCCGGGCGCTACTTCCGATATGTGATGCGACCTTTGCTCAAATCGTATGGCGAAAGTTGCACGACCACTTTGTCCCCTGTCAGAATACGGATGAAGTGCATCCGCAGCTTGCCGGAAACATGGGCTAAAATTTGATGACCGTTCTCCAACTCAACTCGAAACGTTGCATTCGGCAACGGCTCAATGACCGTGCCCTCCACCTCAATTACATCTTCCTTGGCCAACGTCATTCTCCTTTCTGTTCAACATCTGCAGCGGCTGACTCTTCCGCAAATTTCGTCAGGACGTACCGGAGCTTACTGTTCGTAACCCGGCCGCTCTCCTGTAAACTTCGGACAACTTCATGGCTGATCTCGGGTAGCACCTCGAGATGAAGCAAGTTTTTTCGCTTAGGCTGGTCAAACTTCCGTTTGTCCCCATCCGCTATATTGACGTAGCGCGATTCTTCAATGCCGATGATGACTGCGAGCTTGCCCGCATCACGACCTCGAAGCACCTTGACGAATTGGCCGAGACGAGGGGTTGATAGTTCATTCATCTTCCATCACCTACTCAACCAGCTTCGTCAAAATTTCGCAACCTTCCGGCGTTACGGCTACCGTATGCTCGAAGTGAGCGCACAGCGTTCCGTCCGCCGTCACTACCGTCCAGTTGTCTGCGAGCGTCTTGACATACCGCTCACCGACAATGACCATCGGCTCTATCGCAAGCGTCATGCCCGGTTTGAGACGCGGGCCGCGGTCCGGAATCCCGTAATTCGGGATTTGCGGTTCTTCGTGAAGATCCGTTCCAATCCCGTGCCCAACGTATTCTCGCACGACCGAAAAACCTGCATCTTCGATTACGCGCTGGATCGCATGGGATATCGTGTAAAGACGCGTATCCGGCTTGACCAGGGCGAGCCCTGCATAGAGCGATTGCTCCGTAACCTCGAGCAGCCGCCGGGCTGTCTCCGAGATCGTGCCGACGCCATAGGTCCAGGCCGAGTCTCCATGATATCCACGGTATTCCGCACCGATATCGATGCTGATGATGTCGCCTTCGTTTAACTTGCGTGTGCCGGGAATGCCGTGCACCAGTTCTTCGTTGACTGATACGCAGATGCTGCCGGGAAATCCGTTATAACCTTTGAACGAAGGTGTCGCCCCTTGGCTGCGAATGAACGTCTCTGCAATAGAATCGAGTTCACGAGTCGTGATCCCTGGCTTAATGGATTGGGCCAGAAGACGATGCGTTTCCGCTACAATTCGCCCAGCTTCTCTCATGAAGCCTAATTCTACTTCGGACTTACAGATGATCATCTTTTTAACCTCGCAGTAAAGATACGATTTCAGACGTCACCGTATCGATTTCCTTCTCCCCGTCAACCTGACGCAACAAGCCCTTGTTCCCATAATATTCGAGTAAAGGAGCCGTTTTGTTGATATATTCGTCAAGGCGCGTGCCGACCTTCTCCTCGGTATCATCCGAGCGCTGGTACAGCTCGCCTTGGCACTTATCGCAAACGCCTGCTTGCGTGGGCGGGTTAAATATGACATGGTACGTCGCGCCGCAAGACTTGCAGATACGTCGTCCCGTAAGACGAGCCAGCAATAAATCGCGGTCAACGCTCAGATTAATGACATGGTCCAGCTTGCGGCCCAGCTCCGTCAGGATGCCGTCCAGCGCCTCGGCTTGCGCCAATGTGCGCGGGAAGCCGTCCAGCAGGAAGCCGGCTTCGCAATCCGGCTGCGCGAGCCGTTCGCGAACGATGCCCACGGTCACGTCATCCGGAACGAGCAGACCTTGATCGATGTACTGCTTGGCTTTCAACCCGATAGGGGTGCCTTCGTTCATCGCTTTGCGGAACGCATCACCCGTAGAAATATGGGGGATTCCGAACTCGGCAACAATGCGTTCGGCCTGCGTCCCTTTCCCTGCCCCAGGAGGCCCCATGAATAGAATGTTCATCGAATGTCACTCCCCTTTATGCAAGCACAGGCTTAACTTCGCCGGAAGTGGGGTGCTTCGATGCCATTCGTTAAGCCTCTGCTATACAAGAAACAGCACAATAGGTGCCGATGAGCACAAAGCCTCATCAGAACCTATTGCCTATTTATTGATGAAACCTTTGTAATGGCGTTTAATCAATTGGCTTTCAATTTGCTTCATCGTGTCAAGCGCGACGCCGACGACGATAAGAAGCGAAGTTCCGCCGATTTGAACGGAACGAGGCAATCCGGCGAGTGATCCGAAGAACACCGGTATGATAGATACCAACGCCAGGAAGAGTGCTCCTGCCAGCGTGATGCGAGTCATGACCCGCGTCAAATATGTGGCTGTCGCTTTCCCTGGACGGATGCCCGGGATGTAACCACCGTTCTTTTTCATTTGATCCGCCATTTGTTGCGGGTTTAACTGTACGAACGTATAGAAGAACGTGAAGCCGATAATCAACAGCACGTACAACACCATGCCCAATGACTTGTCAACGGACATATGGTTGATAATCCATTGGGCCCACGGTTTATCAGCCCAGAATTGTGCTATCGTAACCGGGAACATCACCAGCGATACCGCGAAAATGACCGGAATTACCCCTGCGCCGTTCACTTTCAGCGGAATATGCGTATTCTGTCCGCCGAACATTTTGTTGCCGACCACACGCTTCGCGTATTGGACCGGAATTTTGCGGTTACCTTGCTGAATGAAGATAACCCCGACGATGATTAGAACGATGAACAGCGCAATGATGATCATCTTAATGATGTTTAAGAACAGCTGACTACCTTCAACGAACTGATCCTGCACGATCTCGCGGATATGCGTCGGAATGCCTGCCACGATACCGGCGAAGATGATAATGGAAATCCCGTTGCCGATTCCCTTCTCCGTAATCTGCTCGCCAAGCCACATCAAGAACGCTGTACCCGCCGTCAATACGATGGCGATTAGGATGAAGTCCGTATACGTGGCATTCGGAACAAGTTCCATGCCATATAGCCGGTTAAATCCAATCGCAGTACCGAATGCTTGGATCAGACCCAGTATCACAGTGCCGTAGCGAGTAATTTGGGCCAGCTTGCGCTTGCCGACTTCTCCTTCTTTGGCCCATTCCGCGAACTTCGGAATGACGTCCATGGTGAGCAGCTGCACGATAATCGATGCCGTAATGTACGGCATGATACCGAGCGCGAAGATGGAGAATTTGAACAACGCGCCGCCGGAGAACGTGTTCAGCAAGCCGAACAGTTCCGTGCCTTGGTTCGCTGTAGCAAAGACCGATGTATCCACACCGGGAACCGGGACAAAGGATCCGATGCGATAAACGATCAAGACCATGAGCGTAAAAAGAATTTTACGTCTCAGATCCTCGACTCGCCATATATTCGATACGGTCTTAAACATTAAATCACCTCGGATTTGCCGCCGGCAGCCTCGATCTTCTCCACCGCAGATTGAGAGAACTTGTTCGCTTTCACTGTCAGCTTGACAGTCAATTCACCGTTGCCCAATACTTTGATGCCGCTCATTGGGTTTTTCACGATGCCTTGTTCCATCAACAGTTCCGGAGTAACTTCAGTACCAGCCTCGAAGCGGTTCAATTCCGTAACGTTCACTACCGCATACTCTTTGCGAGTTGGGTTGATGAATCCGCGTTTAGGCAAACGACGGTACAGCGGGTTTTGTCCGCCTTCGAAGCCTGGACGTACACCACCACCGGAACGAGCGTTTTGACCTTTGTGACCGCGGCCAGCCGTTTTCCCGTTACCAGTACCGATACCGCGTCCAACACGGCGCTTGCTTTCTTTACGGGAGCCAGGAGCCGGAGAAAGTTCATTCAACTTCATCGTTCGTCGCACCTCCTTAGTTATTTATGACTCTGCTATTTGTTGTCGCTATTGCGTGCGTTGCGATTGAAGCATGCATGAAGGAAGCTTACGCTTCGACTTCTTTGACGTCAACCAAGTGCTTCACTTGGTCAACCATTCCGCGGATCGCTGCGTTGTCTTCATGGACAACCGTCTGATTGATTTTGCGAAGACCCAATGTTTTCACCGTTGTACGATGTGTCTCTGGGCGACCGATCAGACTGCGAACGAGGGTAATTTGCAACTTCGCCATTGTCGTCCCCTCCTTATCCTAACAGTTCCTCGACGGATTTGCCGCGCAGTTTCGCTACTTGCTCTGCCGTCTTCAGACGGGACAGACCTTCGAGCGTCGCGTTGACCATGTTGATGGAGTTCGAGGAACCGAGCGATTTCGTCAAGATGTCGCCTACTCCCGCCAATTCCAACACGGCACGTACTGGACCGCCGGCGATAACCCCCGTACCTTCGGATGCTGGCTTCAAGAGAACTCTGCCTGCGCCGAAATGTCCGATGACTTGGTGAGGAATCGTAGTGTTCACGAACGGAACATGGATGAGATTCTTTTTCGCGTCTTCGATGCCTTTGCGGATTGCGTCAGGTACTTCGGATGCTTTACCGATGCCTGCACCAACCCAGCCTTTGCCATCGCCGACGACTACGAGTGCACTAAAGCTGAAACGGCGTCCGCCTTTAACGACTTTAGCAACACGGTTAATTTGCACAACTTTTTCAGAAAGTTCTAACGTGTTAGGATCAACTCGCAAGTCGTTTACCTCCTTCGATTGAATTCTTAGAATTCAAGGCCGGCTTCGCGTGCTGCTTCAGCCAATGCTTGAATTCGGCCATGATACAAGTAACCGCCGCGGTCGAATACGACGTTATCGTGTCCTTGCGCCTTGGCGCGTTTTGCGATCAATTCGCCTACTTTGCGCGCAGCTTCGACGCTGCCGCCGTTTTTGATCTCTTCGCGAAGCTCTTTGTCCATCGTCGACGCAGCTGCGAGCGTTACGCCTTTAACGTCATCGATAAGCTGAGCGTAGATGTGCTTAGAGGAACGGAATACGTTCAAACGCGGACGTGCCGATGTACCTTCGATTTTCTTGCGGACACGAAGGTGTCTTTTCAGACGCGCTTTATTTTTATTCGCCTTAGTAATCATCTGATAGATTCACTCCCTTCGGAATAACCGTTAAGCTGCTAAGACAAGCGAGCTAGGCAAGATCTTATTTCTTCTTGCCTGCTTTACCTTCTTTGCGGAGAATGCGCTCGCCTTCGTACTTGATCCCTTTGCCTTTGTAAGGTTCTGGTTCACGTACGGAGCGGATTTTTGCCGCATATTCACCAACGCGCTCTTTGTCGATGCCTTTGACGATGATTTTCGTCTGAGCAGGCAGTTCGAACTCGATGCCCTCTTCTGGTGTAATCTCAACCGGATGGGAGTATCCGACGTTCAACACGAGTTTGTTGCCGGTCTTGTTCGCACGGTAACCGACACCAACCAGCTCCAATGTTTTGGAGAAACCTTCCGTTACCCCGTTAACCATGTTGCTGATGATGCTGCGAGTCGTGCCGTGCAAAGAACGGTGAAGTTTATTGTCAGAAGGACGCTCTACATGAATCACGTTCTCTTCAATGGACACTTTCATGTCCTTATGAAGTTCACGGGATAAGATTCCTTTTGGTCCTTTGATAGTAATCACGCTATTGTCCAGAGTGACAGTGACGCCGCCTGGAACTGTAATTGGCTTACGACCAATACGAGACATGTGTTGTTGCACCTCCAATCTTATGCGAATGGTTTACCAAACGTAGCAGATAACCTCGCCGCCCGTTTTTGCTTGGCGAGCTTCTTTGTCAGTCATAACGCCCTTGGACGTCGAGATGATAGCAATCCCGAGGCCACCCAGAACGCGTGGCACCTCAGTGGACTTCGTGTACACGCGCAGTCCTGGCTTACTGATGCGCTTCAAGCCTGTGATGACACGCTCGTTGTCGGCACCATATTTCAGGAAAATGCGGATAAGCCCTTGTTTGTTGTCTTCGATATATTCTGCATCGCGGATAAATCCTTCGCGCTTCAAGATTTCAGCAATTTGCTTCTTCATCGTCGAAGCAGGCATCTCCACGGTCTCATGACGTACTGTGTTAGCATTGCGAATGCGTGTAAGCATATCAGCAATCGGATCGGACATAACCATTAGTGTAAACCTCCTTCCCGCAACAGGGTTGATTACCAGCTAGCTTTTTTAACGCCAGGAATCTGGCCTTTGTATGCCAATTCGCGGAAACAAATTCTGCAAATTTTGAACTTACGTAATACAGAGTGTGGACGGCCGCAGCGTTCACAGCGTGTGTATGCCCGTACTTGAAACTTCGGTTTGCGTTGTTGCTTGATTTTCATCGAAGTTTTTGCCACGTGAGTTGACACCTCCTAAATCGTGTCCAAGATATCGATTCATGGAATCGTTCCGTTCGTACTACCTTGTTCGCCTTCGTTGCGAATTACTTCGCGAAAGGCATGCCGAGTTGCGTCAACAATTCGCGGGACTCTTCGTCCGTTTTCGCGGTGGTTACGAAAACGATGTCCATACCGCGCACTTTGTCTACTTGATCGTACTCGATCTCTGGGAAGATGATTTGCTCCTTCAGACCGAGCGTGTAGTTGCCGCGGCCGTCAAATGCTTTGTTCGAGATACCGTGGAAGTCACGGACACGAGGAAGCGTGACGTTGAACAATTTGTCCATGAAGTGATACATACGCTCACCGCGCAAAGTCACTTTCACACCAATCGGCATTCCTTCACGAAGCTTAAAGCCTGCGATAGACTTTTTCGCACGTGTAATTACTGGTTTTTGACCCGCGATCAATTGCAGTTCAGCAACAGCGGAATCCAAAACTTTGGAGTTTTGAACAGCCTCACCCATACCCATGTTGATGACGACTTTCTCCACTTTTGGCACCTGCATAACGGATGTATAGTTGAACTTCTGCATCAGAGCAGGAGTAATTTCGTTCAAGTAACGTTCTTTCAGACGAGCTGCCATAAGGCACAGACCTCCTTTCTTAGCGATTAGTCGATGATTGCGCCAGAGCGCTTAGCGACGCGCACTTTTTTGCCGTTCTCTACTTTGTAACCGATGCGCGTTACTTTACCGGACTTCGGATCCACGTGCATGACGTTGGATACGTGGATTGGCGCTTCTTGCTCGATGATGCCGCCTTGCGGATTCGCAGCGTTCGGCTTCTGGTGCTTCTTCACCATGTTGACTCCTTCAACGAGAACACGGTTCTCGCGCGGATACGCAGCAATAACGCGGCCTTTTTTACCTTTGTCCTTACCCGTGATGACGATGACTGTATCGTCCTTCTTCACGTGCAGCTTATTGTTATGCGACTCGAGAATTTTCTTCAGTCGTGGCATGTGTCACACCTCCTGCTTCTTGCCCGGCCGGCAAGTTGATTAGATCACTTCCGGAGCCAGGGAAACGATTTTCATGAAGTCTTTCTCGCGAAGTTCACGAGCAACCGGTCCGAAAATACGAGTTCCGCGTGGGCCCTTGTCTTCTTTTACGATAACTGCCGCGTTTTCGTCAAACGAGATGTAAGATCCATCTTTCCGGCGAACCGAGCGCTTCGTACGAACGATTACAGCTCTTACAACGTCGCCCTTTTTGACAACGCCGCCTGGTGTTGCTTGTTTTACAGAACATACGATCAAATCACCAATGTGAGCCGCTTTGCGTCCGGTTCCGCCCAACACGCGAATACACATCAATTCTTTCGCACCAGAGTTATCTGCGACCGCCAAACGTGTGAATGGTTGAATCATTCGATTGTCCTCCTTTCGTTGAAGCTATTCGCTGCTTAAACGATGACTGCTTTTTCTACGATTTCAACGAGTCTCCAGCGCTTGTCTTTCGACAACGGGCGAGTCTCCATGATTTTCACAGTGTCGCCGATTTTTGCTTCGTTGTTCTCGTCATGCGCTTTGAACTTCTTCGTATAACGGATGCGCTTGTGATACAGGTCATGCTTTTTGTATGTTTCGACCGCGACAACAACGGTTTTGTCCATTTTATCGCTCACGACTTTGCCGACTTGCACTTTACGAGCGTTACGTTGTTCACTCATGAGTGTTGGGCCTCCTTCCTGCATACAGGATCTCTATATTCCGATTCGACATCAAGGTCGATTAACTAGTAATCCCAAGTTCTCTTTCACGAAGAACCGTATGTGCGCGGGCAATCGCTTTGCGTACATCACGGATACGAGTCGGGTTGTCAAGCTGTCCGGTAGCCAATTGGAAACGGAGGTTGAAAAGTTCTTCCTTGAATCCGGCAATCTTTTGTTCAATTTCAGCAGTGGTCAAGTTGCGGAATTCACTAGCTTTCATTATGCTTCACCACCCATTTCTTCACGTTTCACGAACTTCGTCTTGACTGGCAGCTTGTGAGCGGCAAGACGCATTGCTTCGCGAGCTACTTCCTCGGAGACACCAGAAAGTTCGAACATGATCTTGCCTGGTTTAACCACAGCTACCCATTTCTCAACGTTACCTTTACCGCTACCCATCCGAACCTCAAGCGGCTTCGCCGTGATTGGCTTGTCAGGGAAAATTTTAATCCATACTTTACCGCCACGCTTGATGTAACGAGTCATCGCGATACGGGCAGCCTCGATTTGACGGTTCGTGATCCACGCCGGTTCCAATGCCTGGAGACCGAAATCGCCAAAGTTAAGCGTTGTGCCGCCTTTCGCTTGACCTTTCAAGCGCCCTTTGAATTGCTTGCGGTGTTTTACACGTTTAGGTACCAACATGATTAGTTGCCTCCTTCCTGAGCAGCCTTTTTCTTAGCCGTAGGAAGTACCTCTCCACGATAGATCCATACTTTTACGCCCAGACGACCGTAAGTAGTATGCGCTTCGGCTGTGCCGTAGTCAATGTCAGCGCGAAGCGTATGAAGTGGCACAGTCCCTTCGCTGTAACCTTCCGAACGAGCGATTTCAGCACCGCCCAGACGACCGCTAACTGCAGTTTTGATTCCTTTTGCACCGGCACGCATCGAGCGTTGGAGCGCTTGTTTCAGAGCGCGACGGAACGATACGCGGCGCTCCAGTTGTTGTGCAATGCTCTCAGCGACGAGGATTGCATCTAGGTCTGGAGTTTTGATTTCCGAAATGTTGATGTGCACTTTTTTGCCGCCGGCGATAGCTGTTACTTCGCGACGAAGGGCTTCAACTTCGGAACCGCCTTTACCGATGACCATGCCCGGCTTGGCAGTGTGGATCGTCACGTTCACGCGGTTAGCCGCGCGTTCGATTTCGATGCGGGATACGGCTGCATCCTTCAATTTGTTTTTCAAATACTCACGAATCTTTACGTCTTCGATAAGCAAGGTACCGAAGTCTTTTTCCGCGTACCATTTGGATTCCCAATCGCGGATGATACCAACTCGAAGTCCGACTGGATTTACCTTTTGACCCACTCGTTATCCCTCCTTATTTTTCAGATACCACGATAGAAATGTGGCTGGTTCTCTTATTGATACGGCTTGCACGTCCCATAGCGCGCGGACGGAATCGTTTCAAAGTAGGACCTTGGTTCACGTACACTTGCTCGACTACGAGCTTGTTCACGTCCATTTGATAGTTGTGTTCTGCATTGGCAATCGCCGAGTTGAGCAGCTTCTCCACTACCGGAGATGCCGATTTAGGCGTGTGGCGCAGAATCGCGATCGCTTCGCCCACTTGCTTGCCGCGGATCAAGTCAATCACCAGCTTGACCTTGCGCGGAGAAATGCGAACATTATTCGCATGTGCCTTCGCTTGCATGGAAGTACCTCCCCTCAAATGCTATATAGTCAAAATTAGCGTCTAGTTTTTTTGTCGTCGTTCGTGTGGCCTTTGTACGTGCGCGTCGGCGCGAATTCGCCGAGCTTGTGTCCGACCATATCTTCCGTCACGTACACTGGCACGTGCTTGCGTCCATCATAGACACCGAACGTATGACCGATGAATTGAGGGAAAATCGTGGAGCGGCGCGACCAAGTCTTAACGACAGCCTTCTTGTTGGACTCGTTCATTTGCTCGACTTTTTTCATCAAATGACCATCGACGAATGGTCCTTTTTTCAAACTGCGACCCATGTGTGAATCCTCCCTTCACAAAACCTTATGCTTGCGTGCGTTACGCCGCAGAGTATGCAGTCGGGTAAATATTATTTCGTGCGATGACGTACGATATATTTATCGGAATGCTTACCTTTTTTACGCGTTTTGTAACCGAGCGTCGGTTTGCCCCATGGAGACATAGGCGTTTTGCGGCCGATAGGAGCTTTACCTTCACCACCACCGTGAGGGTGATCAACCGGGTTCATGACGACACCGCGGACGGTAGGACGTTTGCCCAACCAGCGGCTGCGGCCGGCTTTACCGATTTTGATAAGCTCATGGTCGCCGTTGCCTACGGAGCCGATAGTCGCGCGGCACACTTTGAGGACCTTGCGAACTTCGCCAGAGGACAGGCGAATCGTAACGTATTTATCTTCTTTACCGAGCAATTGAGCTTCCGTACCGGCTGCGCGAACCAATTGGCCGCCCTTGCCTGGCTTCAGCTCGATGTTGTGGATAACTGTACCTACTGGAATGTTCTCAAGCGGCATTGCATTGCCTGTCTTGATGTCGGCTCCAGGACCGGATACGATCACATCGTTCACTTTCAGGCCTTTTGGCGCGATGATGTAACGCTTCTCACCGTCTGCATAGTGAATCAACGCGATGTTGGACGTACGGTTCGGATCGTACTCAATCGTAGCAACGCGGCCTGGAATGCCATCCTTGTTGCGTTTGAAATCGATGATCCGGTATTTACGCTTATGTCCGCCGCCGTGGTGACGAACCGTGATTTTACCTTGGTTGTTGCGTCCTGCTTTTTTGCTCAATGGAGCGAGCAGGGACTTCTCTGGCACATTCGTTGTTATCTCTTCGAACGTAGATACGCTCATGCCGCGACGAGCCGGAGATGTCGGTTTGTACTTTTTGATAGGCACTGGTTTTCCCTCCTTACTTGTACGAGTGTGTCATTATACCGTCTCGAAGAATTCAAGCGGCTTGCTGTCTTTCGCCAGCGTGACGAATGCTTTCTTCCATTCGGTTGTATATCCGGAGTAGCGGCCATAGCGCTTCGGCTTGGCTGGTACGCGAAGCGTGTTCACGTTCGCTACTTTCACTTTGAAAATCGACTCAACGGCTTGCTTGATTTCCGTCTTATTCGCACGGATATCGACTTCAAATACATATTTCAGGTCGTTCATCATGTCGGCTGTGCGTTCAGTGATGATAGGACGCTTAATGATATCGCGAGGGTCTTTCATTACGCGAACACCTCCTCTACCTTCTGAACCGCATCCTTCGTAATGATGAGCTTCTCATGGCGAAGAACGTCATATACGTTCACGCCGTCAGCCGCAACGAGCTTCACAGAAGGAATGTTGCGAGCGGAGAGTGCCACATTGTCATTGTACTCAGGCACAACGACCAACGCTTTGCGGTCCACTTTCAGATTGTTCAAGATTGCAGCGAATTCCTTCGTCTTCGGCGCATTCATCGTCAATTGATCCAATACGATGATTTGCTCTGCCAGAACTTTGGAAGACAGCGCGGATTTGATTGCCAGACGGCGAACTTTCTTAGGAAGCTTATACGCATAGCTGCGTGGCGTAGGACCGAATACCGTACCGCCGCCTTTCCATTGTGGCGAACGAATGGACCCTTGACGCGCGCGTCCAGTTCCTTTTTGTTTCCAAGGCTTGCGGCCACCACCGCTAACTTCAGAACGGGTTTTCACTTTGTGCGTACCTTGACGCATCGATGCAAGCTGCATAACAACCGCATCATGAAGCACGTGCTTGTTCGGTTCGATACCGAATACCGTGTCAGCCAGTTCGATCTCGCCGACTTGCGCACCGCTGATGTTGTATACTGCTACTTTTGGCATTCTGAGCTCCTCCTTTCCTTACGGATTACTTTTTAATTGCTTGTTTTACGTTAACGAAGCTGTTTTTCGGACCCGGAATGGAACCTTTTACGAGGATGACATTGCGTTCTGCATCCACTTTCACAACCTCGAGGTTTTGAATCGTTACGGTTTCGCTTCCCATGTGGCCTGGAAGGCGTTTGCCTTTAGGCACGCGGTTCGCTTGAATGGAACCCATGGAACCAGGGCCGCGGTGATAACGGGAACCGTGAGCCATTGGTCCGCGGCTTTGTCCCCAGCGCTTGATTACGCCTGCGAATCCTTTACCTTTGGAGATACCTGTAACGTCAACGAACTCACCTTCTGCAAAGATGTCGGCCTTCAGCTCCTGGCCAACTTCATATTGAGAAAGATCCACACCACGAAGTTCTTTTACGTAGCGCTTAGGCGTTGTGTTAGCTTTCTTCGCGTGGCCGACTTCCGGCTTCGTCGATCTCTTTTCCTTTTTATCAGCATAGCCGATTTGGATAGCTTCATAACCGTCGTTCTCTGCGTCTTTCTTCTGAAGAACGACGCAAGGACCTGCTTCGATAACAGTTACCGGCACAACGTTACCTTCAGCGGTAAACACTTGAGTCATGCCGAGCTTTTTACCTAAGATACCTTTCATGTTGACACCTCTTTTCGTTCCTTAATCCGAATCAATGTAATGCAAAGCTTACAGCTTAATTTCGATATCTACACCGGACGGCAAGTCCAGACGCATCAGCGCATCCACCGTTTGCGGCGTTGGATTCACGATGTCGATCAGGCGCTTGTGCGTGCGCATTTCGAACTGCTCGCGGGAATCCTTGTACTTGTGCACCGCACGAAGAATCGTGATAACTTGCTTCTCCGTTGGCAACGGGATTGGCCCGGATACTCCTGCACCGGAACGTTTTGCCGTCTCAACGATTTTCTCAGCGGATTGGTCAAGAATTCTGTGATCGTATGCTTTCAAGCGGATACGAATTTTTTGCTTTGCCATTTTAGTCCCTCCTTTTATCGCCCAATTTTGCATCGGACATACTCCGTGAAAATTTTCCGACCGCACCGCCATGGCAAAGGGGCCGGGTGTGTCGGTAACCTCTCACTTCATCGCAACGTCGACGAACAACATTCACTATTATAAATAAATGTCCCGGCTTTTGCAAGCTTTTTTCATAACTGTTTTCGTATCCATGCTTGAGACGCCAAAACAGCATAAGCTTCGGGTCTTAACGGGTTCCGCATATGCCGATTTCCCCGTTCAATCTATTCATTTTCCCCTATATAATAGATAGACTTGTTGCCGAGATTCAATTACAACTCAAGCGCGGTCTCATTCAGCCTCTCTGCTGAAGCCGGGCTTGCTTACTTCCTTCGCCACAATGGCAAATCCGGCGCCCTGCGCCCCCCGCCCTTGCGGCCTCGATGGAGGCATTTAGGGGCCAGCAGCCCCGTCTGGTCGGCAATCTCCTTCACGGCGCCTACAATCGAACGGATACGGAGCGATGCCTTCTTCAATTCCGTGATCTGAGCATGCATCTCCTGCGCATTGTGATCGATAGCCTGATCCCGTCCGAAAATTGAACGATTCGCTCCATCCCTCTGTGCGCCTTCTCCTGCGTCTGAGCAGCCGATTGTGCGGTCAGGACGATTTTGTCCTTCATCTCCAGTCCTTTGCGCATGAACAGCTGAATCGTCTCATTCGTGCCGGCCGTCAAGCGGGCCAGCTCCACGCTCAATTGCGCGACGCTTCCCTTCAGCTTCTCCTGAAAGGTTCGGCCGCCCGCACTGAAAAAGCCCTTCACTCCGAAGAGTGAAGGGCCGGGACCGCCGGCTCGCGCCGGCAGTTCATTATTTAATGATGGATGCAACCGCACCTGCACCTACTGTACGGCCACCTTCGCGGATAGCGAAGCGAGTACCTTCTTCGATCGCGATAGGAGCGATCAGTTTTACAGTAACGGTGATGTTGTCGCCAGGCATAACCATTTCAGTGCCTTCTGGCAGTTCAATGATACCTGTTACGTCCGTTGTACGGAAGTAGAATTGTGGACGGTAGCCAGTGAAGAAAGGCTTATGACGGCCACCTTCTTCTTTCGTCAATACGTACACTTGAGCAGTGAACTCAGTGTGCGGCTTAACGGAGCCTGGCTTAGCCAATACTTGACCGCGCTCGATTTCTTTACGGTCAACACCGCGGAGCAATGCACCGATGTTGTCGCCCGCTTGAGCGGAATCCAGAAGCTTACGGAACATTTCAACGCCCGTAACAACGGATTTTTTCGTTTCTTCTTGGATACCAACGATTTCGATCTCGTCGCCGACTTTAACCGTACCGCGCTCAACACGGCCAGTAGCAACCGTACCGCGGCCTGTGATGGAGAATACGTCCTCGACAGGCATCAGGAATGGCTTGTCAGTGTCGCGCTCTGGAGTCGGGATGTAAGAGTCGATTTGCTCGAACAGCTCGACGATTTTGTCAGCCCAAGGACCGTCTGGGTTTTGCAGCGCTTCACGCGCAGAACCGCGAATGATTGGAGTGTCGTCGCCTGGGAATTCGTATTCGCTCAGAAGGTCGCGAATTTCCATTTCTACCAGTTCGAGCAACTCTTCGTCTTCAACCATGTCGCATTTGTTCATGAATACGACGATGTAAGGTACGCCTACTTGGCGGGAGAGCAGGATGTGCTCACGAGTTTGCGGCATTGGGCCGTCAGCTGCGGATACGACGAGAATCGCGCCGTCCATTTGCGCAGCACCCGTGATCATGTTCTTAACGTAGTCGGCGTGACCTGGGCAGTCTACGTGTGCATAGTGACGATTAGCGGACTCATACTCAACGTGGGACGTAGAGATTGTGATACCGCGCTCGCGCTCTTCTGGAGCTTTGTCGATATTCTCGAAGGCGATTGCCTCGCCACCGCCATACTTTTTCGTCAATACTGACGTGATTGCAGCTGTCAACGTCGTTTTACCATGGTCAACGTGACCGATCGTACCGATGTTAACGTGCGGTTTCGTACGTTCAAACTTAGCCTTTGCCATTGGAAACAGTTCCTCCTTAATAAGTGGAATAAGTATGTTGCGGCGGGCACACGACGTATCATGTGCGCCAGCCGTTGCAAACATCAGGTCGGCGAATTAGACGCCTTTGCTCTTCGAAATGATCTCTTCCGAGATATTCCGTGGAACTTCTTCATAGTGAGAGAGTTCCATCGAGAATACACCGCGGCCTTGCGTACCGGAACGAAGCGTTGTGGAATATCCGAACATCTCTGCGAGAGGCACCTTGGCACGGATAATCTGTGCGCCTGCACGGGAATCCATACCTTCGATGCGGCCGCGACGGGAGTTCAGCATACCCATTACGTCGCCCATGTACTCTTCCGGAACGGTAACTTCGACCTTCATGATTGGCTCGAGAAGAACAGGATTACACTTGTCCTTCGCTGCTTTAAGCGCCATGGAACCGGCAATCTTAAACGCCATTTCACTGGAGTCGACATCGTGGTAAGAACCGTCGACAATCGTTGCTTTGATGTCTACGAGCGGATAACCGGCCAAGACACCGTTCTGCATCGCTTCTTCGATTCCCGCTTGTACCGGTGCAATGTATTCGCGCGGTACAACCCCACCGACGATCTTGTTCTCGAATGCAAATCCTGCGCCTGGCTCTTGTGGTTCGAACTCGATCCATACGTGACCGTATTGACCGCGACCACCGGACTGACGCACGAACTTACCTTCAACCCGTGCCGGTGTACGGAATGTTTCGCGATAAGCAACTTGCGGGTTACCGATATTCGTTTCTACCTTGAACTCGCGGCGCATACGGTCGATGATGACGTCAAGGTGAAGCTCACCCATACCGCCCAGGATCGTTTGACCTGTTTCTTCGTCCGTGTGAGCGCGGAGCGTTGGATCCTCTTCCGTCAGCTTCGCCAAGGCTACGCCAAGTTTGTCTTGGTCCGCTTTGGTCTTCGGCTCGACGGCAATATGGATAACCGGCTCAGGGAAGTTCATGGATTCCAGAATAATCGGGTTTTTCTCGTCGCACAGCGTGTCGCCTGTGCCCGTATCTTTCAAGCCAACAGCAGCTGCGATGTCTCCGGAGTAGACGATTTCGATCTCTTCGCGGCTGTTCGCGTGCATTTGCAAAATACGGCCGATGCGCTCGCGCTTGCCCTTCGTTGCATTCAATACGTAAGAACCGGACTTCAATACGCCGGAGTATACGCGGAAGAATGTCAGCTTACCGACGTAAGGGTCTGTCATAATCTTGAACGCCAGTGCCGAGAACGGCTCTTCGTCCGAAGAATGACGAACCGCTTCCGTTCCGTCTTCGAGATGACCTTGGATATCAGGCACATCCAGCGGAGACGGCAGGTAGTCGACGACAGCGTCGATCATCATTTGAACACCTTTGTTGCGGTAGGAAGAACCGCAGACAACCGGGAAGATTTGAACGCTGCATACCCCTTTGCGGAGAGCGGCTTTCAGTTCAGGAACCGAAATCTCTTCGCCTTCGAGGTATTTCATCATCAAGTCTTCGTCGAGCTCTGCAATCTTCTCAACCATTTCCAGACGGAGTTCTTCGGCTTTGTCTTTCAACTCAGCCGGGATTTCCGTCTCTTCCACTTCTTTTCCGAGATCGTCTTTGAAGATGTACGCTTTTTCCGTCATCAAATCGACGATACCTACGAAATCATTCTCTGCGCCGATAGGCAATTGAATCGCTACGGCATTCGCTTGCAGACGGTCTTTCATGGACTGGATGACGTTGAGGTAATCAGCGCCGATGATGTCCATTTTGTTAACGTAAGCAATACGAGGTACGCCGTAACGGTCAGCTTGACGCCATACCGTCTCGGATTGTGGCTCAACGCCTTCTTTTGCAGAGAAAACGCCTACGGCTCCATCCAATACGCGAAGGGAACGCTCCACCTCTACCGTAAAGTCAACGTGGCCCGGAGTGTCGATAATGTTGACGCGGTGACCTTTCCATTGTGCGGTCGTTGCCGCCGATGTAATCGTGATACCGCGTTCTTGTTCTTGCTCCATCCAGTCCATTGTTGCGGCACCTTCATGAACTTCACCGATCTTATGGGTACGACCGGTGTAGAACAAAATACGCTCCGTTGTCGTTGTTTTACCGGCATCGATGTGAGCCATAATCCCGATATTACGCGTATTTGCCAAGGAGAACTGTCTTGCCATGGAGTGATCTCCCTTCAAATTGGGTTAGGTAACTCAATAATCGAGACCCGCTCAGCTGAATTCTACCAGCGGTAGTGAGCATACGCTTTATTCGCTTCAGCCATTTTATGCGTATCTTCGCGCTTCTTAACAGCAGCGCCAGTATTGTTGGAAGCATCGATAATCTCTGCTGCCAGACGTTCTTGCATGGTCTTCTCTCCGCGGTTGCGAGAGTAGTTGACCAACCAGCGCAATCCCAACGAAGTGCGGCGATCCGGCTTCACTTCGATAGGCACTTGATAGTTCGAACCGCCGACACGGCGAGCCTTAACTTCAAGGACCGGCATGATATTCTTCAATGCTGCTTCAAACACTTCCATAGGATCTTTCCCCGTGCGTTCTTGAATGAGCGCGAAAGAATCATATAGAATTGTTTGAGCAACACCACGTTTTCCGTCGATCATGATGCGGTTAATCAGGCGAGTAACCAGCTTGCTGTTATACACCGGATCCGGCAGCACGTCGCGCTTAGGAACTGGACCTTTGCGTGGCATGTGAATCCCCCTTTCCAAATAACTTCACAAGCAGAAGCGAGTCCGTCTTCCTCTCCCGAGGAAAGCGTCTCTTTCTGTAACGGAATAAGATAGATTGCCCTACCCTACTCCCGGTGATCGCGATTAGGATTTCTTCGCTTTCGGACGCTTCGTACCGTACTTGGAACGAGCTTGCATGCGGTTGTTCACCCCAGCAGTATCCAATGCACCGCGAACGATGTGGTAACGAACCCCTGGAAGGTCCTTAACCCGGCCCCCGCGCACGAGTACAACGCTGTGCTCTTGCAGGTTGTGGCCGATACCTCCGATGTAAGCAGTAACCTCAACACGGTTCGTCAAGCGAACACGGGCATACTTACGAAGTGCGGAGTTCGGTTTCTTCGGTGTCATCGTACCTACACGAGTGCAGACACCGCGTTTTTGAGGCGCGCTCAAATCCGTTTCTTCACGCTTCAGAGCGTTGTATCCTTTTTGCAAAGCTGGGGATTTGGATTTTGTTACTTTATCTTTGCGGCCTTTACGTACCAATTGGTTAATTGTTGGCATGTTGGCACCCCCTTCCTATAAGTTTCAACACCTTTTACAATTCATTCATTTAAGCCCACAGATCCAGGTGGTTCATAAATGAACAAATGAAATGTTTTTGCCATAGGACTTCCCCCGACAAAAACAATAGGTTTGCTTATGAACTCGTGTTGACGACAGCCACTGCAGCCGCGCCGACCTCGATACCGCATGCTTTGCCAAGCTCGCGCATCGTCTGGACATACGTCAGCTTGATGCCCTGCCTCTCGCACAGCGTGATAATCCTCGAAGTCACCCGCGCATCGGCGTCTTCCGCCACATATACTTCGGCGGCTAAGCCTTGCTCTACTATCTTCAGTGTCTGCTTGGTCCCAATCTTAATCTTCTCATCCTGTAACCCTTTATCATAAGACATGAATCATGTTCCTCCAAAAGTACAGGTCATTGCCTTGGGCACACTACGATATAGTAGCACTTTCAATTTCATGTGTCAAGAAGTTATTTTTAGTTGAATGAGAGCCCAAAAAACGGCACCGTGAAAGCATGCCGCCAAGCCGTCCCTCTAGCGGGCGCGGCCGGCGGCATGTTGCACGATTCTATTATTCGGCGACGCCGACACCGGCGGTGTCAAGCGCTTCTTCCGTCTCTTCTTCCATCAGCGGGTTGATCAGCTTCACGCTGCGGTAGCGGTTCATGCCCGTGCCCGCCGGGATCAGCTTCCCGATAATGACATTCTCCTTCAGGCCGAGCAGCTGGTCGACCTTGCCCTTGATGGCGGCGTCGGTCAGGACACGTGTCGTCTCCTGGAACGATGCGGCCGACAGGAAGGAATCGGTCTCCAGCGACGCCTTCGTGATACCGAGCAGCACCGGCTTCGCGACAGCCGGCTCTTTGCCGGACAGGATCGCTTCCTTGTTCGCTGCTTCGTACTCGTGAAGGTCGACGTACGAGCCAGGCAGAAGGGTCGTGTCTCCCGCGTCGACGATGCGGATCTTCCGCAGCATCTGCTTAATCATAACCTCAACGTGCTTGTCGTTGATTTCTACCCCTTGGTTCCGGTATACGCGCTGAACTTCCTGAAGGATATAGTTCTGCACGCCGCGGATACCTTTGATGCGCAGCATCTCTTTCGGGTCGATGGAGCCGTCCGTAATCTCGTCCCCGGCTTCGATGGCCATGCCTTCGGTGACACGGATGCGGGAGCCGTAAGTGACGGAGTATACTTTGGTCTCCGCTTCGCCTTGAACCTCTACCTCGCGGCGGTCCTTCGCTTCGCGGATCTCTTTGACGACGCCGTCGATCTCGGAAATGATCGCTTGCCCCTTCGGATTGCGCGCCTCGAACAGCTCCTGGATACGCGGCAAACCTTGGGTAATATCGTCTCCGGCGACGCCCCCGGTATGGAACGTACGCATCGTGAGCTGGGTTCCCGGCTCACCGATCGATTGCGCGGCGATAATGCCGACCGCCTCTCCGATCTCGACGTGCTTGCCTGTCGCCAGGTTGCGGCCGTAGCAGATTTTGCAGACGCCGTGACGGGCGCGGCAGCTCAGCACGGAGCGAATCATCAGCTTCTTCACGCCGGCCTTGACGATCGCTTCGGCCTTGTCGGTATCGATGAGCTCGTTCCGGTTCACGAGCACTTCGCCCGTCTCCGGATGACGCACCGTCTCGAACGAATAACGTCCCTCGATGCGGTCATACAAGCCCTCGATGACTTCCTTGCCGTCGGAAATATTGCTGACGAGGAAGCCTTTGTCCGTGCCGCAATCGTCCTCGCGCACGATCACGTCCTGGGCGACGTCGACGAGACGGCGGGTCAAGTAACCTGAGTCCGCGGTACGAAGCGCGGTATCCGCGAGACCTTTCCGCGCGCCGTGCGTCGAGATGAAGTACTCCAAGACAGTAAGGCCTTCGCGGAAGTTCGATTTGATTGGCAATTCAATAATCCGTCCGGACGGGTTGGCCATGAGACCGCGCATCCCGCCGAGCTGGGTAATCTGCGATTTGTTACCCCGCGCCTTGGAATCGACCATGAGCATGATGGAGTTGTAGCGATCCATCGATTTCATGAGGATATCCGTGATGCGGTCCTTCGTATCCGACCAGATCTCGATGACACGGTCATACCGCTCGTCGTTCGTAATCAGACCGCGACGGTATTGATTCGTAATCACTCTGACCTTCTCTTCGGACTCCTTGAGAATCTCCGCCTTCTCCTGCGGCACGATAACGTCCGCCACCGCGATCGTAATCCCCGCGCGGGTGGAGTAGGTGAATCCAATCTGCTTGATGCGGTCCAGGATGACCGAAGTAAGCGTCGTATGGAATATATCGAAGCAGCGGGCAATAATTTGACCGAGATAGTCTTTGCCTACCGCGCCCGATTGCGGAATGCTCTGGAGAATCTCCTGAATATTCGCGCCTTTTTCGTGTATAAAGTAGAGATCCGGCGTTCCCTCGAACAAGTTGCGCTTGGTAGGCTCGTTGATATAAGGGAATTCCGGCGGGAATATTTCATTGAAAATGATACGTCCCACCGTCGTCACGAGCAGCGCTTGCTGCTGCTTCTCCGTGAACGAGGTCTTGTTCAGCGCTCTGGCCGGAATGACGACGCGCGCATGCAAGGAGGCCGTTCCGCGCTGGTAGGCGGATACCGCTTCATTGACAGAGGCGAAGATCATGCCGGAGCCTTTGGCTTCCTTGTTGTCCATCGTCAGGTAGAACGATCCGAGAACCATATCCTGAGATGGCGTAACGACCGGCTTGCCGTCTTTCGGGTTCAAGATGTTGCCGGACGCCAGCATGAGCAGGCGGGCTTCCGCTTGCGCTTCCGCGGACAACGGCACGTGAACCGCCATCTGGTCGCCGTCGAAGTCGGCGTTGTACGCCGTACAGACGAGCGGGTGAAGACGGATCGCGCGGCCTTCGACCAGAATCGGCTCGAACGCCTGGATGCCGAGACGGTGAAGCGTAGGAGCGCGGTTCAACAGAACCGGATGCTCGCGGATCACTTCTTCAAGGACGTCCCATACTTCCGGGCTGACGCGCTCGACTTTGCGCTTCGCGCTCTTGATGTTATGCGCCAAGCCTTTGTTCACGAGCTCCTTCATGACGAATGGCTTGAACAGCTCCAGGGCCATTTCCTTCGGCAGACCGCATTGATACATCTTCAAATACGGGCCGACGACAATAACGGAACGTCCGGAATAGTCAACGCGCTTCCCGAGCAGGTTCTGACGGAAGCGGCCCTGCTTCCCTTTGAGCATATGGCTGAGCGACTTGAGCGGACGGTTCCCCGGTCCGGTAACCGGACGGCCGCGGCGCCCGTTGTCGATCAGGGCATCGACGGCTTCCTGCAGCATCCGCTTCTCGTTCTGCACGATGATGTCCGGCGCGCCCAGATCGAGCAACCGCTTGAGGCGGTTGTTCCGGTTGATGACGCGGCGGTACAGATCGTTCAAGTCGGAGGTCGCGAAGCGTCCGCCGTCCAATTGGACCATCGGACGAAGCTCCGGCGGAATGACCGGCAGCACGTCGAGGATCATCCATTCCGGCGCATTGCCCGAATTGCGGAACGCCTCGATGACTTCCAGACGCTTGATCGCGCGGTTGCGGCGTTGGCCTTGAGCCGTGCGCAGCTCTTCCTTCAGCATCGTCAGCTCTTTTTCCACGTCCAGATCCTGCAGCAGCTTCTTGACGGCTTCCGCGCCCATGCCGGCCTGGAATGCATGGCCGTACTTCTCGCGGTAGCTGCGGTATTCCTTCTCCGACAACAATTGCTTCTTCTCCAGCGGCGTATCGCCCGGATCCGTCACAACATAGGAGGCGAAGTAAATAATCTCTTCCAGCGAGCGGGGCGACATGTCGAGGGCCAAGCCCATCCGGCTCGGAATGCCCTTGAAATACCAGATATGCGAGACCGGCGCAGCCAATTCGATATGGCCCATCCGTTCGCGGCGCACTTTCTGGCGGGTGACTTCAACGCCGCATCGATCACAGACGACGCCTTTGTAGCGTACCCGCTTATACTTGCCGCAGTGACATTCCCAGTCTTTCGTCGGTCCGAAGATCTTCTCGCAGAACAGGCCTTCTTTTTCCGGCTTGAGCGTGCGGTAGTTGATTGTCTCCGGCTTCTTGACTTCGCCACGGGACCAAGAGCGAATCTTGTCGGGAGAGGCGAGCCCAATCTTCATATATTCAAAATTATTGACGTCCATCAAGGAGCGACCCTCCTTAATTTGTACTAGAGTTCGCCGCTGTTGCACTTCACACAGGAGCGGCAGGCTGTGTTCCAATCTATAGGGGCTGACGGTGGCCAGCAGCGGCTGTATTCAGCGCGGCTTCCGGCCACCGTCGATACCAACGTGTCCTGATGCGGTTGCGGCGGCTTATTCCGCCACGTATTCGTCATCCATGCCAAGGTTCAGCTTGTCTTGCGGAATATCATCGTCATCGTCGAATTCGCGCATTTCGATTTCTTCCTCGTTCTCCGTCAAAATCTTGACATCCATACCCAAGCTTTGCAGCTCTTTGATCAAGACCTTGAAGGACTCTGGAACACCCGGCTCCGGCACATTCTCGCCCTTGACGATCGATTCATATGTCTTCACCCGGCCGACAACGTCGTCGGATTTGACAGTAAGGATCTCTTGCAGCGTGTAGGCGGCGCCGTAAGCTTCAAGCGCCCATACCTCCATCTCCCCGAAGCGCTGTCCGCCGAACTGGGCTTTACCGCCGAGCGGCTGCTGCGTAACGAGCGAGTATGGACCTGTGGAACGGGCGTGGATCTTGTCGTCAACCATGTGCGCGAGCTTAATCATGTACATGACGCCGACCGTAACTTCACGCTCGAACGGCTCGCCTGTGCGGCCATCGTACAGGATCGTCTTGCCGTTGCGCTGCATGCCGGCTTCTTCCATCGTGTCGAATACGTCGTACTCAGTCGCTCCGTCGAAGACCGGCGTAGCCATATGCATGCCGAGGTAACGGGCAGCCATGCCCAAGTGAACCTCGAGCACCTGACCGATGTTCATCCGGGAAGGAACGCCGAGCGGGTTCAATACGACTTGAACCGGCGTGCCATCCGGCAGGAACGGCATATCCTCTTCCGGCAGAATGCGGGCGATGACCCCTTTGTTACCGTGGCGTCCCGCCATTTTATCCCCTTCGGATATTTTCCGCTTTTGGGCAATATAAGCACGTACGAGTTGGTTGACGCCTGGAGGCAGCTCATCGCCGTTCTCCCGCGTGAACACCTTCACGTCCACGACGATCCCGTCGGTTCCGTGCGGAACGCGCAGGGACGTGTCGCGCACCTCGCGCGCTTTTTCGCCGAAGATCGCGTGCAGGAGACGCTCTTCCGCCGTCAGCTCGGTAACCCCTTTTGGCGTTACTTTACCGACGAGAATGTCGCCAGCCTTGATCTCGGCGCCGACACGGATAATGCCGCGCTCGTCGAGATTCTTCAGCGCTTCTTCCCCGACGTTCGGGATATCGCGCGTAATCTCTTCCGGCCCCAGCTTCGTGTCGCGGGCTTCCGACTCGTATTCTTCAATATGAATCGAAGTGTAGACGTCTTCTTTGACCAATTTCTCGGACAGCAGAATCGCGTCCTCGTAGTTGTAGCCTTCCCAAGTCATGAAGGCCACGACGACGTTGCGTCCCAGCGCCAGTTCGCCCACCTCCGTGGACGGACCGTCCGCCAAAATATCGCCCTTCTTGACGATATCGCCTTTCTTCGCGATCGGACGCTGGTTGATGCACGTTCCTTGGTTGGAACGCATGAATTTTTGCAATTTATATTTGACGAGGTCGCCCTTGACCTCTTTGCCGTCAATCATTTCAATGCGGCGGACTTGAATCTCGTTCGCCGTAACGCGCTCCACGACGCCGTCCACTTTGGACACGATGCAGACACCGGAATCCTTCGCGGACTTGTGCTCCATTCCGGTTCCGACGAACGGCGCTTCCGGCACCAGCAGAGGCACCGCTTGCCGCTGCATGTTGGAACCCATCAGCGCACGGTTGGAGTCGTCGTTCTCGAGGAACGGAATGAGCGCGGTCGCAACCGACACGACCTGCTTCGGCGAGACGTCCATATAGTCGACGCGTTCGCTCGGCATCGTCAAAATATTGTCGGACTGCTTATTGTAGCGGACGATAACCATATCGTCCTGGAACGAGCCGTCTTCATTCAGCAGCGCGTTCGCCTGGGCGATGACATAGTTGTCTTCCTCATCCGCCGTCATGTAATCAATCTGTTCCGTGACCTTGCCGGTCTTCGGATCGACCCAACGATACGGAGCTTCGATGAAGCCGTACTCGTTGACGCGAGCGAAGGTGGACAAGGAGTTGATCAGACCGATGTTCGGACCTTCCGGCGTCTCGATCGGACACATCCGTCCATAGTGGGAGTGGTGAACGTCGCGGACTTCGAAGCCGGCGCGTTCCCGCGTCAGACCGCCCGGTCCGAGCGCGGACAGACGGCGCTTGTGCGTCAATTCCGCCAGCGGGTTCGTCTGGTCCATGAACTGGGACAGCTGCGAGCTGCCGAAGAACTCCTTGATCGAGGCGATGACCGGACGGATGTTAATCAGCGCTTGCGGCGTAATGACGCTCGCATCCTGAATCGACATCCGTTCGCGGACGACGCGTTCCATCCGGGACAGACCGATGCGGAACTGGTTCTGCAGCAATTCGCCGACCGAACGGAGACGGCGGTTGCCCAGATGATCGATATCATCCGTGCTGCCGATGCCGTGCAGCAGGTTGATGAAATAGTTGATCGAGGAGATGATATCGGCCGGCGTAATGTTCTTCACCGATTTGTCGATGTTGCCGTTGGAGATAACCTTGATGACCTTGCCTTCCTCCAGCGGCGAGAACACGCTGATGACCTGCATCGGAATATCATCCGATTCCAGCACTCCGCCTGCGACATGATACGTCTTGAAGCCGACGCCGCTCTCCAGGCGCGGCATGATCTCATCCAGCAAGCGGCGGTCGATCATCTGCCCTGCTTCGGCCACGATCTCGCCCGTCTCCGCATCGAACAGCGTCTCGGCGAGGCGCTGGTTGAAGAGACGGTTCTTGATATGAAGCTTTTTATTAATCTTGTACCGGCCCACGTTGGCCAGATCATAACGTTTAGGATCGAAGAAGCGTGCGATGAGCAAGCTTCTCGCATTGTCCAATGTCGGCGGTTCACCCGGACGCAGGCGCTCATAGATTTCAATCAGCGCTTTTTCCGTAGAATCGGTATTGTCTTTGTCCAGGGTGTTCCGGATGTATTCATCCTGGCCGAGCAGCTCCAGAATCTGCTCGTCCGTACCGAAGCCCAAGGCGCGAAGAAGGACGGTGACCGGAATCTTGCGCGTGCGGTCAATGCGGACATAGATGATATCCTTGGCGTCCGTCTCCAGCTCAAGCCATGCGCCGCGGTTCGGGATGACGGTTGCCGTATATGTCTTCTTCCCGTTCTTGTCGACTTTCGTACTGAAATAGACACTTGGGGAGCGAACCAACTGGCTGACAATAACACGTTCCGCACCGTTGATGATGAACGTGCCTGTCTCCGTCATGAGCGGGAAATCACCCATAAACACTTCTTGCTCTTTGACTTCTCCGGTCTCTTTATTGAGGAGACGCACTTTGACCCGGAGCGGTGCTGCATACGTTACATCGCGTTCCTTCGATTCATCGACCGAATACTTAGGCTCGCCCAAGCTGTAATCGATAAACTCCAGAACCAAGTTACCCGTGAAATCCTGAATCGGCGAAATGTCTTGGAACATCTCACGCAGTCCTTCGTCCAAAAACCATTCGTACGATTTCTGTTGGATTTCAATCAAGTTCGGGACTTCGAGTACCTCTTTGATGCGCGCGTAGCTGCGCCGAGTGCGTCGACCATACTGAACAAGATGTCCTGCCAACTTTAACTCACCCCTCATGTCTACTCACAAAAATTGGATTGCGAATCCTTTTCGATATCCTTTATAATAAAGTCCACGAAAGAGACTCTGAAAACGAGAAAATGGGTTGAACAAACAAAAAGAAAAACGTACGTTCACGATAAAACGCCTTTTCCGATGGACGCCGTTTCTCCGTGCCGTCGTTTCCTGTTGTAGAACATCCTTCATATCCGATAGACTTGCCCAAAATGTAAACATTATACTTCATTTCACGAAAATGTATTCGTCTTTTCAAAAAAAAGCTTGACATTTTGGTCATGTAAAGACATGAAGGCCATCCTAATACTGACATTTTATAATAATACCATAATGTGCATGTCGAGTCAACTTCGAATTTAAACTATTCTTTGACAGCCCGATAGATGCGGTACCCCTTCTCTTTGGCTGCCAGTTCCACTTGCTCCTCGCCGAACAGCTCCCGAAGCTTGGCTTCCGCGGAAGGCGCTCCCTGCTTCTTCTGAATCACGATCCACAGCGCTCCTCTAGCATTCAAATGACCGTGTGATTGTTCAAAAATCCGGTGCACGACTTCTTTGCCGGCTCGTATCGGCGGGTTCGTCAAAATGACATCGAAGGTTGACGAGCCGATGCCGTCCAATCCGTCGCTTTTCAGCACCGTCACATTGGTTATGCCGTTGCGCTTCGCATTTTCCCGGGCCAGCTCCAAGGCCCGTTCATTCACATCCACCATCGTCACATGCCCCTGTGGAGCGAGCTTGGCCGCCGCCATTCCGATCGGACCGTAGCCGCAGCCGACGTCAAGCACCTGCGCGCCGTCCGGAATGTCCATGTTCTCAATCAGCACGCGGCTTCCGAAGTCAACGCCGCCCTTCGAGAACACGCCGGCATCCGACACGAACTGCAGCGTATGCCCGCGCAGCTCCGCCTTCCAATATTGCCGATCATGCGGCGTATCCGGCCGGTGACTATAATAATGTCCCGTCAACTTCCACCCTCCTTCCTCTGCATTCAAAGTGCTGCTTGTTCATTGGCTAAGATGCGCTAGCCTCTGTGATGCTCTATCCCGGTCCTCTGTCCCGCGCCCGAAAAAGGCGGCAGAACTGGCGCGTCGTGACGTCGTATCCTAGACAACGAACCCCTTGAATGGTCTTCAAGGGGTTCCGCACTTCAGCAAGCAAATACTATTTCAGTTCTACAGTTGCGCCAGCTTCTTCGAGCTTCGCTTTTACTGCTTCTGCTTCTTCTTTGCTTACTTTTTCTTTCAATGGCTTTGGTGCGTTGTCTACGAGATCTTTCGCTTCTTTCAGGCCGAGACCTGTGATTTCGCGAACGACTTTGATGACGTTGATTTTGCCAGCGCCTGGGTTCGTCAGGATTACGTCGAACTCGGATTGCTCAGCTGCACCAGCATCGCCAGCGCCGCCAGCCATAACGGCTACAGGAGCTGCAGCTGTTACGCCGAATTCTTCTTCGATTGCTTTAACCAGGTCGTTCAGTTCCAATACGGACATGCCTTTGATGGCTTCCAAGATTTGCTCTTTGCTCATGGTTAAACCTCCATATTCATAGTAAGTTATAGTAGAAAATGTTCACGTTCCCGTATGGGCACGAAGTCTCTTACGCCTCTGCTTCTTGCTTCTCTGCGACCGCCTTGACGGCGAGCGCGAAGTTGCGCACAGGCGCTTGGAGCACGCTGAGCAACATGGACAGCAAGCCTTCGCGGGAAGGCAGTTCTGCCAGTGCCTTGATTTGAGCTACATCGACAACGCGGCCCTCGACCACGCCACCTTTGATCTCAAGAGCGTCATTTTTCTTCGCAAAATCGTTCAAAATCTTCGCAGGAGCTACTGCGTCTGCCGGACTGAAAGCGATAGCCGTCGGTCCGGACAACACTTGATCCAGCTCGGTCAATTCCGCTTCCGCTGTCGCGCGGCGAACCATCGTGTTTTTCAACACTTGGAACTCGATCCCTGCTTCGCGAAGCTGCTTGCGAAGTTCAGTCACTTGAGACACGTTCAAACCGCGATAGTCGGCAACAACCGTCGTTACGCTGCCACGCAATTTCTCTGCGATTGCTTGTACTTCTTGCTGTTTCGCTTCGATAACTTTTGCGTTTGCCACTCGATCCACCTCCTACAAGTTCTTATCTAACCGCATCCTGGACTATTATGTTCTACCTACACGAGCATAAGAAAAGCCTCTGCAGTAATCTACAGAGGCATCACGAATGCAGCGGCGCTTGATCACGCATGTTCCCATGCGCCACCGCATCTTCTATTTCGAACACCTCGGTAGGAGATTAAGCCTTACGGCACCTACTGTCTATGGTACGATTATTCAATTTCAACATACACGCGAATCTCACAACCTCATTAGAATACCATAGCCAATCAACCTGTGTCAACCTTAACTATAGCAGATGAAATATGCGAGATGCTGCCGAACTTAGCGATAGTTCGCTGTGTTCACGCGTGCGGCAGGTCCCATCGTGGAAGATACCGCGATGTTCTTCATGTATACGCCTTTGGACGCTGCCGGCTTCGCACGGTTCAGCGCGTCGATGAGTGCTTTCAGGTTTTCATTCAACTGTTCAGCACTGAAGGACGCTTTCCCGATAGGCGCATGAATTTGGCCTGCTCTGTCCAGACGGTACTCGATTTTACCTGCTTTGATCTCTTGGATCGCTTTGGCCACATCGAATGTAACCGTGCCGGCTTTCGGGTTAGGCATCAGGCCCTTACCGCCCAGGATACGGCCCAATTTACCTACTTCGCTCATCATGTCCGGTGTTGCCACGCAGACATCGAAGTCGAACCAGCCTTGCTGGATTTTGTTGATCATGTCCTGATCGCCTACAAAATCAGCGCCAGCCGCTTCCGCTTCTTTCGCTTTTTCGCCTTTTGCAAAGACGAGAACGCGTTTCGTCTTACCTGTTCCGTGAGGAAGCACGACTACCCCACGCACGTTTTGGTCCTGTTTGCGAGGGTCAACGCCCAGGCGCACAGCAACTTCGATCGTTTCGTCAAATTTAGCCGTAGCCGACTTTTTTACCAATTCAATGGCTTCCGCCGGCTCGTAAGTTGCATCTCTATCGATCAACTTCGCGGCTTCTTCATACTTCTTGCCACGTTTTGCCATGATTAAGTTCCTCCTTTGTGGTAATAGCGGTTGAACCTCCCACATCTGTCACGCAGACCCGATTAGTCTTCGATGACGATACCCATGCTGCGGGCTGTGCCTTCAACCATGCGCATAGCCGATTCTACGGATGCCGCATTCAGGTCTGGCATTTTTTGCTCAGCGATTTGGCGAACCGTGTCGCGCTTCACTGTAGCCACTTTCTTTTTGTTTGGCTCGCCGGAACCTTTTTCGATCTTGGAAGCCACTTTGAGCAATACTGCTGCCGGAGGCGTCTTCGTGATGAACGTAAAGGAGCGATCCTCGAATACTGTGATTTCGACAGGAATGATAAGGCCTGCTTGATCGGCAGTCTTCGCGTTGAATTCCTTACAGAACGCCATGATGTTCACGCCTGCTTGACCCAGTGCTGGACCGACCGGCGGCGCAGGATTCGCTTTCCCTGCAGGAATCTGCATTTTTACCACTTTGATGACTTTTTTTGCCATTGTCGTACACCTCCTTGCGCTAATATGTGAGTCCGGAGCAAGCTCCCCCTCACAACAGAAAACCTGTCAAAGATGTATTAAATCTTCTCCACCTGATGGTAATCCAGTTCAAGCGGGGTTTCCCTTCCAAACATGTTAACATGGACCTTCAACTTCGCTTTATCGAGAAGGATCTCTTCGACCGTGCCGACAAAGTTAGCGAAAGGCCCTACCTTAATGCGTACCGATTCCTTCAATTCGAAATCGACCTTCGGCTTCGGCTCTTCCATTCCCATCTGCCGCAATATCTGATCAACCTCTTCCGGCATCAGAGGAATCGGCTTGGAGCCGGATCCTGTGGAACCGACAAATCCAGTGACGCCCGGCGTGTTGCGGACAACATACCAGGATTCATCCGTCTGGATCATCTCAACCAAAACATAGCCAGGGTAAACCTTGCGCATGACGGTTTTTTTCTTGCCGTCTTTGTTCACCAATTCTTCTTCCATCGGAACAAGAACCCGGAATATCTTGTCTTCCATTCCCATGGATTCGACGCGCTTTTCCAGATTGGCTTTCACTTTGTTCTCATACCCGGAGTAGGTATGAACAACGTACCATCTCTTTTCCATAACCAAGCCACCTTGGGACTTTATTAAATAATCGCTTCGACGATCGCGGAAATGCCGATGTCAAGGACCCAGAAATAAAGCGTCATAAAGATAACCGTCCCCAATACGACCAGCGTATAGCTTGTCAGCTCTTTACGATTGGGCCAGCGAACTTTTTTTAATTCACCCCAGCTGTCGGCAAAGAAGGAAAACAATGAACTGAAAGGTTGTTTCAGTTTCCCGAAGAAAGCCACGGACTACACCTCCATCAGACTTATCTCGTTTCGCGATGAGAAGTATGCTCGTTGCAGAACTTGCAGAATTTCTTCAACTCAATGCGGTCTGGGTGATTGCGCTTGTTTTTTGTCGTCGTGTAGTTGCGTTGTTTGCAGCTCGTGCAAGCCATCGTAATAATTACCCGCATGTAGTACACCTCCTGAAGACACCTTATTGTGATAAGAAGCGTCGAAATTATAGTCTAACGAATACGGATACGCCCTCCTGCCCGATGACAGGGAGCTTCCGTTCCCGCAAGCTGAATAAGCCAGGCTTACTCAGTAATACGTACGCATATTTAGGCCTACCTAAAACACTTTATCACAAGGGTCAATTGAAGTCAATGAAAAGATAGCGCTGCTGTGGGGTTCGCAGGGCTTCCTCGCTATGCCGTAGAACAGCTGCTTGCCGGTAAATCCGCTCTATCGAAATCGACTATTATTCATTATTGTGGAATCTGAACAAATCTAAACCTGCGACGATGAGGCAATCGACAGACAATGCGATAGGGGCGTTCAGCAGAAGGGGCAGATTGGGTCAAAAAAGAAAGCGTCCGGCCTACTCCCCTCAGAGGATGTTCAACCCTGATTCTTATATAAGCCACAGACACTTCTTCTACTCTTCTCCGTCGCCGTCCCGCAGTTCCAGATAGCGCTCCAGCTTGCGCTTGACGCGCTGGAGGGCGTTGTCTATCGACTTGACATGGCGATCCAGATCAACGGCAATCTCCTGATAGGATCGGCCATCCAAATACAACATTAGCACTCTGCGCTCAAGATCGCTCAAGATCTCGGCCATCTTGTCTTCCAGTCCGACGAATTCTTCCTGATTGATAATCAGCTCTTCGGGATCCGACACGCGGGAGCCTCCGATAATATCAAGAAGCGTCCGGTCCGAATCCTCATCATAGATCGGCTTATCCAAGGATACATAGGAGTTCAATGGAATGTGCTTCTGGCGCGTTGCCGTCTTGATTGCGGTAATGATCTGCCTCGTGATGCACAGTTCGGCAAACGCCTTGAATGAAGCCAACTTATCGCCCTTGAAATCCCGGATTGACTTATATAATCCGATCATACCTTCTTGTACGATATCCTCGCGATCGGCTCCTATCAAAAAATAAGAGCGTGCCTTCGCACGTACGAAATTACGGTACTTGTTAATTAAATACTCTAGCGCTTCGCTGTCTCCCTCACGAACTGCGTCGACGAGAAGTTCATCCGACAACCGTTCGTACGGACAGGGGGTGCTCAATGCTCTGAGGTCAACACTCACTAGCAATCCCTCCGGCCTGCAACGCAATTCACCGTTACATCACAAATGATAGATTCAGTATATATGAATCTATCTCGCACCGTCAACCAAGGAAAGCCTTATCCGGCGCGGAATTCCAGCTATTCGACAAATTGTCCTAATCTTCTTCCCCCCGGCGCATCCGTTCGAGCTTCAGGAGCTGGTCGAGGCTGAGCTTTCCTTCCAGCGGATTGCGCTTCACCGGCTTCGTGGCATGCTCGCGAATCCGGCTCTCCACCTCCCGCCTCGATTGCTCCACGATAATCCGAAGCTCTCGGGCCGATATGCGCAGCGCGCCGAGGCCGAGGACGACGCGCTGCTCGGTCATATCCGAAGTGGCCACATAGATCTGGCGCCGGCGGTGGGAGAGCTCCTTGACGAGCCGCTCGATGCATTCGTCCGCCGTTTCCTTCTCCTTCGTGAAGTAGACTTCGATCTTGCCCTGCGTGTAGGTGGCTCCCAGTCCGGGGACGCGGTAGGCGTCGAAGACGGCGATGACCCGCCGGCCGGAATACGCCTGGTACTCCGCCAGGTTGTCCAGCAGGCGATCGCGCGCGTCCTCGAGCCTCCGGTCTGCCAGCTGCTTCAGCTCGTGCCAGGCGCCGATCATATTGTAGCCATCGACCAACAGCACGTCGCGCCAATCTTGCTGCCGCATTCTCAGCCGCGGCGCCGGCGCACGACCTCATACATGAATATCCCGGCGGCGACCGACGCATTTAACGAATTGATCTGTCCGGCCATCGGAAGCTTCAGCAGCGCATCGCAGGTCTGCTTGACGAGGCGGCCCATGCCCTTGCTCTCATTCCCGATGACCAGCGCGAGCGGCATCGTGAACAGGTCCGTCTCGTACAGGTCCTGGGTCGCGGACACATCCGTTCCGACGAGCCAGATGCCCCGCTCCTTCAACTGCTCCATCGTCTGCGCCAGATTCGTTACCCGCGCGACCGGCACATATTCTACGGCGCCGGCGGATGTTTTGGATACGGTGGCGGTCAAGCCGACCGAACGCCGCTTCGGAATGATGACGCCATGCGCTCCCGTGCAGTCCGCCGTCCGCAGAATCGAGCCGAGATTATGCGGATCCTCGATCTCGTCGAGGATCAGGAGGAACGGCGTCTCTCCCTTCGCTTCCGCCCGGGCGAGGATGTCGTCCACTTCCGCATAGCCGTAAGCGGCTACCTGGGCGACAACCCCTTGATGCTGGACACCCTCCGCCATCTGATCGAGCTTGCGCTTGTCCGCGGTCTGAACGATAACGCCCGCTTTCTTCGCTTCGGCGATAATCGGCTGCGTCAGATGCTTCTGCGCATTGTCCGCAATCCATATTTTATGAATGGTACGGCCGGAGCGGAGCGCCTCGGTGACCGAGTGCTTCCCGGCAATGTATTCTTCCATGTCTATGCTGCCTCCCGTAATGTTGCTTCCTATTGCCGTTCAATCGGCTTATTCCGGGTTGTCCCGGCTGTCCCGGCTGGTCCCGGCTGTCCCAGGTTGGCCCCGTTGTCCCGGGTGGGCCCGGATATCCCGGCCCGCCGGCTTGCCCGAATGTCAGCCTCCCGAACGAACATCGAGCCCGCAGCCCCAGCCGCCCAGCTGCGGCCGCCTATTCCGGCTTCCCATGCGCATCCGTCTGTGACGGCGCTTCTTCCTCCGGCGCCTGCACGACAATCTCGGCCAGCTCCCGAATGCGGCCGCCGCGGCCGCTGAAATACAAGTAACCGAACAGCGCCTCCAGCGCCGTCGCCTGGCGGTACTCATTCACATTGGCGCTCTTCGGCACCGCAGATTTGGCATTGCGCCCCTGGCGGACAATGTCCGCCTCCTCCGGCGTCAGCAGCGGCGCCAGGCGCGCAAGCGCCCGCGCCTGCGACTTGGCCGACACGTAACGTGTCGCCTGCCGGTGCAGCACCTGCGGGCGATGGTTCGGCATAGAGATGAGATACTGGCGGATCGCCATCTCATAGACCGCATCGCCCATATACGCCAGCACGATCGGCGGCAGCAGCTTCGGCTCCTTCGCGGGCGGGTAAGGGAACAGCCATGTTCCCCCCGCCTCTGCGCCGTCCGGTCGCACGGTCTTCATTCCCCGTTCCTCATTGTCATTCATCACGTCTGTTGCTCCGTCCTTCGCATCCGGCTGCACTCGCGGCTCCCTCATTTGCGGCGCCAACGGATGCCTTGCGGCGTATCTTCCAGGATAATGCCCTGGGCGGTCAGCATATCGCGAATCTCATCGGCGCGCGCCCAGTTCTTCGCCTTGCGCGCTTCGGTGCGCTCTTGAATCAGGCGGTCGATCTCCTCGTCAAGCAGCTCCTCTTCCTCCTGCTCCGGAACGAGACCGAGCACATTATTCATCGCCTCGATCGCATCGAGCAGCGCTTGCAGATTCGCCGTCCGCCGCTCGTCCTCGCTTCCCTGCTGCATTGTGCTGTTCGCCAGGTTCACCCAATCGAACATGGCCGTAATCGCATCGGCCGTATTGAAGTCATCCTGCATCTTCGCGTCGAACGTATCGAGGATGCCGGCCAGCTTCTGCTGCACAGCCTCGTCCGGGTCCCGCTCCGCCGCGTCCTCCGCCGACTTGAGCAGATGGCGGAGATTCTGAACCGCGTTGACGATGCGGCCCACGCTCTTCTCGGCCTGCATCATCGCTTCCTCGCTGAAATTGAGCGGATTGCGGTAATGGGTGGCGAGGATGAAGTAGCGGATCGCCTCCATCTTGTAGCGCGCGCGGAGCTCCTTGACGATGACGCCGTTGCCGAGCGATTTCGACATTTTTTCGTTGTTGATATGAATGTACCCGTTATGCATCCAAATATTCGCGAGCGGCTTGCCGGTCAGCGATTCGGATTGCGCCACTTCGCACTCGTGATGCGGGAACTGCAAATCCTGGCCTCCGCCGTGAATATCCAACGTATCGCCCAAAAATTTGCGCGCCATGGCGGAGCATTCGATATGCCACCCCGGACGGCCCTCGCCCCATGGGCTCTGCCAGGAGATCTCTCCCGGCTTCGCCGCCTTCCAGAGCACGAAATCTTCCGGATTCTCCTTCCGCTCATCGACCTCGACCCGGATGCCGTGCTGCAGCTCCTCAAGGTTCTGATGGGACAGCTTGCCGTATTCTTTGAACCGGTTCGTGCGGAAATAGACATCCTTGCCGGATTCATACGCATAGCCTTCCTCCACCAGATTGGCGATGAAGGCGATAATTTCCTCGATATGATCGAGCACGCGCGGGTTATGCGTCGCGCGCCGCACGCCGAGGCCGTCGATATCCTCGTAGAATGCCTGGATGAACCGCTCCGCGATGACAGGCACGGGATCGCCCGTCTCAATGGACTTGCGGATAAGGCGATCGTCCACGTCGGTGAAGTTCACGACATAATTCACCTCATAGCCGATCTGTTCCAAATAGCGCCGCACCACATCGAATACGATCTGGGGCCTGGCATTTCCGATATGAATATAATCGTACACGGTCGGGCCGCACACATACATGTTCACCTTATCCGGATGCACCGGAACGAACGTTTCTTTGCGGCGCGTCATCGTGTTGTAAATCTGAAGCGTCATGTTGAGTTAACCTCCCTGTTTCATATGCCCGTTCGGGCTATTGCCGTTGCGCAAGCTCCGCAGCCCCCTCGCGAAGGGCTGCCGTCTCCTGCTTTTGTTGCTCAAGCTCCGCCCGCAGGGAATCGATCTCCCGCTGCATCCCGCGCAGCATGTCGACGACCGGATCCGGAAGCTGGGCATGGTTGAGCCGGTCGATGCGGACGCCGTCCTGCTTCACGATCCGGCCCGGGATGCCGACGACCGTGCAGTTGGCCGGCACCTCCCGCAGGACGACGGAGTTGGCCCCGATATTCGAATTATCGCCGACCTTGAACGAACCGAGCACCTTGGCCCCGGAGGCGATAACGACGTTGTTCCCGATCGTCGGGTGGCGCTTGCCTTTCTCCTTGCCGGTACCGCCAAGCGTGACGCCTTGATAGATCACGACATCGTTCCCGATCTCGCAGGTCTCGCCAATCACGACCCCCATGCCGTGGTCGATGAACAGCCGTTCCCCGATGCGGGCGCCGGGGTGAATCTCAATGCCCGTGAAGAAGCGGCTTACCTGGGAGATGATGCGGGCGATCGTGAACCAGCGGTGCTTATAGAACCAGTGCGCCACCAGATGGGCCCAGATCGCGTGCAGGCCGGAATACGTAAAAATCACTTCAAATCGGCTGCGTGCCGCCGGGTCGTTCTCGAATACGGCCCGGATGTCGGATTGCATTCTTCGGTAGATGCGTCGCATGACCCGTCCCCCTCTTCTTTATCGGCTTGATTCGTTCATAATGCGGTGGCCGGAGAACACGATGTTCGGGATTTTCGCATGCGTGTACTCCAAACGCGGACTTCAAACGTGTAGTCCAATCGTGTAATCCAATCGTGTAATCCAATCGTGTAATCCAATCGTGTAATCCAAACATGTAATCCAAACGTGTGCCAAAATACTGTAAAATTACATGATTTTCATCAACACCGGTGTGCGGATTAGTGAATACTGCAAATATACAGGAATTCTGTCGGTTATCGCTTGGACTGATCCAGATCCGGGGAAAATACTGTACTTTTGCACTAGCGTTGCATCGAGCGGTTAGTTCATAATCTAATTTCAATTAACATCAATATATGATATATATTTACATTTGCGATGTCCGCGCTAAGTCTAAAAAAGTCGAGCTGGAAACAGACCCTACGCGTTATCCATTATATGTAAAAATCGTTTTCGTTTGTCATTACGTCACAATCAGTCTCGGTTTCATCGACTTTGTTGCCTTTTTCGGACGTCTCCCATTTCGCTTTGGTCGACCTCTAGATGTTCGAGTCGGCTTGCGGTTGAGTGCAGCGATCAAATTTTCCCATGGTTTTTCCGCATAGATGCGAATCAACTGGAGGAGGTCCCATGTCGACTTTTTACAGTCCAGTGTTAATTTAATCAGCAAACAGAGAGCATACGCGATTAAAGCAATATACATTTGGTTCCAAATCGCTTCGGCCGTATAACCGTGGGGTTTTACCAATCGAATATGCTGCTTGACCCATTTAAAAAACAACTCAATATGCCAGCGATTTCGATAAATCTCGGCAATTTGATGTGCGGATAAGTCAAATCGATTCGTTACAATTCGATAGGTACGCCCTTGGTCATCCTTAAACTCAATCAAACGCAGAACCGCTGGCAGCTCCGGCATCGTCACATCAGCATCAAGGATAAACCCATTCTGCCTTTTGGGGAGGTCTCTTTTTCTGATGATCGTTAACCGGCTCTTTTGCTTGACGCGGCAAACAAATTTAATCTTATCCTCTACCCATTTCTGAAAATGGTCGTATACCTGGTATCCTCGGTCCATCACGTAGGTCGCATCTTTATCCACTGTAAATTCCAACACGACTTCATGATCGGCTACATCTTTGGTTGAAGCGACGATCTTGTCTGGATACATCGTTTTGGAGTCCGCAACGACCAAGGAGGTGTGCATCTTCACGCCATGGCTACTTTTGGAACAATAGGACCATTTCGCGAGAATGGGAGGTAGTGTAATTCCCGATGAATCGATTAGCTTGAGTTTCCCAATACCAGGCGTAATGCCGCGTTTCCCTTTTGTAAGTTGCTTGATTCGATCAATGAGCGAGAAAAAGAGCGTCTGAAGATACTCCATAGGCAGCCGTTTCAGCTTCCGCGATAGTTGAGAAGCGCTTATGCTCTTGAGACCCAGAAGATCTTGAAATTCAGGATTAGCCGCTACATGCTCTGACATGACTTTGTATGAGTCTCGTTGCTGAAGCTGTGCCTCTACAAATAAGAGTGTCGAAGAGCCGACAAACAGCTTTTGGTCCCGGTAATCCAATGACTCGTGTCGAGTAGAATGGACATGTAACCATTTTAGGCATTGACAAATGACGTTATGATTCGGTACGTTATCCATAAGAAATCTCCTTTGTTGAGGCGTTTTATGGATAACGTTAGGGTAACTCAACAATAGGAGATTTCTTTATTTTTGTCCATGAATATAGTTCAATAAGTTACAAATATAGAGACTTATGGGATAGAAATTTTCGTAAAAAGATTGATGCAACGCTAGTGGTACTTTTGCAGCTTTTCTTGCGATTTCCCGATCCGTGGCGCTAAATTGCTGCATTTTCGCAGGATTGACGACAGTCCAGAACGAGTTGCCGGCCTACAGACACAAGCAGGCTCACGGCCCACAGACCAGAGCAGGCCACCGGTGCACTCGGCCACTCGGCCCCTTCGAGCCCTTCATACAAAAAACGCCCCCGCAGCCGGTATCGGCTGCAGAGGCGCAAGGCGCGGTTCCACTCTGCCTAGACAGCGATGAGGCGCCGGCAGCCCTTATCACAGGATCCGGCTGCGCGAACGGATATCACTATCCATCTTCACTGTCCCGTAACGCGGACAACCCGCCGCCCCCTACCCGTGCCGGTGCACGCTCAAGGACGGAGCTTCCGGGCGCAGCGCGCCAGCCGGGAACCGGAACGACTTGCAGCCTGCCAGGCCTTGGCTGTCCGCCGCGTCCTGCCGGTCGTTCTCTCTGTGCGGTTCGGTATCGCTGACGCTCTCCCGTTCAACGCCTTTTTTTGGATGATTCGACTTCCTGTCGTCAATCTTGGATCATCGTCTATTCTAACTCATACTAACTATCCCAATATCCTGATGCTTCTCAGTATATCGGATCGGTCCGCCGGCTGACAATAAGAAGTTGGCCCCTTGGAGGTTAGCCCTTAGAGAGAGCCGACCGTTATGCGCCTTGGCCGAGACGGCCCCGCATCTGCTCTCCACGCAGCGACGCTTCCGCACCTGCACGTCTAGGCGCTGCCGGCCCGCCTACGCGCCTTGGCGGAGACGGTTCAGTACCGTCTCTTTGCCGAGCAGCACGATCGTCTCGTTCAGATCCCGCCCGTGCATCTGGCCGGATACGGCGACGCGGACCGGCATGAACAGCCCTTTGCCCTTGGCGCCGGTCTCCTTCTGCACTTCCTTCAGCGCCGCCTTGATCATGTCGGCGTCCCACGCCTCCGCCGCTTCGAGCTTGGCATGCAGCGCCTGCAGCACCGCCGGAACCTGCGGCTCCTCGAGGACAGCCTTCGCCTCTTCGTCTATCGCCAGCTCTTCGCGGAAGAACATCTCCGACAGTTCGACGATGTCCGAAGCGCAGGTCATCTGCTCCTGATACAGCTTCACGAGCGCCTTCGCCCAAGCCTGCTGCTCTTCGCTCAGCGTCTGCGGCAAGCGTCCCGCCTTCTGCAAGTGCGGGATGGCAAGCGCGGCAATCCGCTCCGGATCCGCCTGCTTCATGTACACGTTATTCAAGTGAGCCAATTTGTTCGTATCGAATACGGCCGGGCTCTTCGACAGCCGATTCGCATCGAAGATCCGAATCAGCTCCTCGCGGGAGAAAATCTCCTCTTCCCCTTCCGGCGACCAGCCAAGCAGCGCGATGAAATTCAGCATCGCTTCCGGCAAATAGCCGAGCTGTTCGTACTGCTCCATGAACTGGATAATCGACTCGTCCCGCTTGCTCAGCTTCTTCCGGTTCTCGTTCACGATGAGCGTCATATGCCCGAACACCGGCGCTTCCCAGCCGAACGCTTCGTAAATCATCAATTGGCGCAGCGTGTTGGTGATATGATCCTCGCCGCGCAGCACATGCGAGATGCGCATCAAGTAATCATCGAGCACGACCGCGAAGTTATAGGTCGGAATGCCGTCCTTCTTCACGATGACCCAGTCGCCGGTCGTCTCGGAATCGAACGTAATCTCGCCCTTGACGAGATCGTTGAATGTATAGGAGCGCTGCTCCGGCACCCGGAAGCGAATGCTCGGCTGGCGGCCTTCCGCTTCCAGGCGCGCCCGGTCCTCCGCCGTCAGATGGCGGCAGGTGCCCGCATACTTCGGCGTCTCCCCTCGCGCCATCTGGGCTTCCCGCTCCGCCTCCAGCTCCTGCTCCGTGCAGTAGCAGCGATACGCGAGACCGCGCTCCAGCAGCTCGTCCACATGCTTGTTATAAATAGCGAGACGCTCGGTCTGACGGTACGGCCCGTACTCGCCGCCGACATCGACGCTCTCGTCCCAATCCATGCCGAGCCATTTCATATACTTGAACTGATTCTCTTCGCCGCCTTCCACATTGCGCTTCACGTCCGTATCCTCGATGCGGACGATAAAGTCTCCGCCGTGATGGCGTGCGAATAAATAGTTGAATAATGCCGTGCGCGCATTGCCGATATGCAGATGTCCTGTCGGACTTGGCGCATACCGGACACGAATGTCGTTGCTCATACGAATTCCCCTCCGGACACATTGCCTAGTCTTGATCTATCCAATTATGATACCATATCACTGCGAAACGTGAAATAAGCACACAACCGCTTGCGCCGCGATGCCTTCTCCCCGTCCCGTGAAGCCGAGCTGCTCGGTTGTCGTCGCCTTGACGTTGATCTGCGACACGTCCGCTTCCAGAAGACGCGCCAGATTGGCGGCCATCTCCGGCACATACGGCAGCATCTTCGGCTTCTGCGCGATAATCGTGCAGTCGAGGTTGCCGAGCCGGTAGCCCCGCTCCTTGGCCAACGCCCATACCTTCTCCAGCAGGACGCTGCTGTCCGCGTCCTTGTAGGCTTCGTCCGTATCCGGGAAGTGCTTGCCGATATCGCCCAGCCCGAGCGCCCCGAGCACCGCATCGCTGACCGTATGCAGCAGCACGTCCGCATCGGAGTGCCCCAGCAGCCCTTTGTCATACGGAATATGTACGCCTCCGATAATGCAAGGACGGCCTTCCACCAATTGGTGCACGTCGAAGCCTTGTCCTACTCGTATCATGTTCTGCCTCTCCCTTCGTCATTCCATCCGGTCTTACCGCTCTTCCCCTGGCGCCGCCGCACGGCGGGCGAGCCACCAGGACGCCCACTCCAGATCGTCGGGCGTCGTCAGCTTCACATTCGTGTACTCCCCTTCCACGATGCGCACCTGCATCCCGGCCCGCTCCGCCAGCATCGCATCGTCGGTGCCGATGAATCCGTCCGCGGCGGCCTGTTCATGCGCAGCCATCACGTCGGCAAGACGAAAAGCCTGTGGGGTCTGAATCGCCCACAAGCTGCGTCGGTCCGGCGTCGCCGTAATGACGCCTCCGTTCACCTGCTTAATCGTATCCTTCACCGGCACGGCCAGAACGGCCGCCCCATGCTCTCTGGCAGCCCGGTAGCATGCCTCCACGCTGCCCGTCTCCACGAACGGGCGCACGCCGTCGTGAATCAGCACGTAGTCCAGGCCGAGCGCCCGGACCGCCTGGAGCCCGGCATACACGGAATGCTGCCGCTCCGCGCCGCCGGGGACGATGGCCTGGACCTTGTCCAAGCCGTATTCCTCCTGCCAAGCGGCGCAGCGGGCCGTATCCTCCGGGGAGACGACCCAGACGATGGCATCGCATGCGTGCATCGTCTGGAACCGCTCCAGCGTATGTATAATGACCGGCTTGTCCAGCAGCGGCAAATATTGCTTGCTCTCCGCGGCGCCCATGCGCGAGCCTCTGCCGGCCGCCACGATAACCACTCCAAAGCCCTGTTCCATCCCTGTCAACCTCCATGATGGTGCTCTTCCCATCATACCTGTTTATTGGGCTTTTTCCAACAGTTTTGGCTTGGCAAAAATCATGCGTCCGGCCGACGTCTGCAGCACGCTCGTCACGAGCACCTCCATCGTCATGCCGATATACTCGCGCCCGCCTTCGACGACGATCATCGTGCCGTCATCCAGATAAGCGACGCCTTGGCCATGCTCCTTGCCGTCCTTGATGACCTGGACGACGATTTCCTCTCCCGGCAGGACAACCGGCTTGACCGCATTGGCCAGGTCGTTGATGTTCAGGACCGATACGCCCTGCAACTCGCATACTTTGTTCAGGTTGAAGTCGTTCGTGACCACTTTGCCTTTCAACACTTTGGCCAGCTTCACCAGCTTGCTGTCCACCTCGGAGATCTCCTCGAAGTCTCCTTCGTAGATCAGCACCTTCACTTCCAGCTCTTTTTGGATCTTATTCAAAATATCCAAGCCTCTCCGGCCGCGGTTCCGCTTCAGCAAATCCGATGAGTCGGCGATATGCTGCAGCTCCTCCAGCACGAATTCCGGGATGACGATCGTCCCTTCTATGAATCCGGTCTTGCAGATGTCGGCGATACGGCCGTCGATAATGACGCTCGTGTCCAATATTTTATGCTCTTCGACGCGCAGCTCCTCTTCCTCCGCCACCGGCTCGCTCAGCCACGGCAGGGCGGCGATCCATTCCGCCATATCCTGCTGCTTCATCAGCGCAATCTGCAGGCCCGTGCTGGCGAACAGCACCAGCAGAACGGCCGACAGCATCAGCCCGGCGCTTCCGAATTCACGGAGCAGCGGCGTCAGCAGCGCGGCGAAGCAGATTCCGGCGAAAGCGCCCGCCGTCCCCGTAACCAAGGTTCCTGTGGACACGAGCGCGATGCGCTCCCGCCATTCATTCCAGCTTTTTGCCAACGGCATATAAAGTACACGACTGATTACAAATAAGCAAAATGCCCCGCCCAACGCCCATGCGAGCCGGCCGGCAGATAGTCCCGGATTCGCCAATCCCGTGAAGCCCATGGTCTGGGCGTACCAATAGCCATGGAGCTCCCAACCGGCCCAGGCGCCGATAACGCCCGCCATTCCGGTAAACCAACGTTTGAACATGTGCGTCCACCTCCTCACTTTCAATCGATTTCCTTACAATTATGGCCCAAGCTCCCGGCTCCTAATCGTTCATTTCCATATTTTACTGCCTGTCCAAGTTGAAATCTGGTAATTCAGAGACGTATAATGGACATGAAACCGTGTTGTGAGCGATTTATGCGGGCTTTGCGCCGCATCATATCAAGAATAGAGGTGGATGGAAATGAGTACTCCCAATTTGCAAGCGCTCCAAGAGCAAGTAGCCGATCTTGTACTGCGACACCGGAGCCTGTTGGACATTCTGTCCAAGTACGGCCAGTCCGACGCCTCGGTTAACCGTGCCGTGACGAAGGCAATCACTGAATGCGGATGCCTGGAGGTTCACGCCAAGCGGCAGCCTTACAGAGCAGAGATGGACGTGGAGGAAGCTCGCCAGTCCCTCGAAAGCCATGTACACGGCTGTACTCTCTCAGAATAAATGACAAAGACAAAGGGACAAAAAAGAACCGGGAAAACGAGGGAAACATCGATACTACCGGGGATTATGCGGGATTAAGTGAATAAAAGTTGAGACACAAATGATGAAAGAATAAATAAACGTCTTCACGAAGAAGAAATTCAAAAAAAATGCGCGGAAGCCTTGATGTATCAAGGTTATCGGCGTTTTTTTGTGCTTCATTTGGAATTTATCATTGATGGAGTGCCTCGGAAAGAAGCTTCTCGTGATAACGCGCGTCATTTTCGACGTCGCCGTGCGTTATAGGAGACTAAAAAAACGAAAAAAACCCGGCAACATCAAGGCTTCGGCGGATTAACGGCTTCGCTACACGTGCGTTAAAGATTTTCGGACCAGGCCGCTAAAAATACAAAAAACATCGTTGAATCAAAGGGACATTTCGGACAATTCAGTTAAAGTGTGTCCCATTGCACTTATGGCGCGGGTTACGCTCCATTTTTATAAACAAAAAAATGCGTACTGCAATGGGACAAAAAATGATGTGAAATCCTATCATTTTACGCAAAAAATTAAGCAGTTCTACTGGCTGCTTCTTCTCTTCCGTCTCCATTCTTCGAGTATGATTGTTTGCTAGAACTGACAGAATCCTTTGCTGCCAGCATTTCGTCGATGTGCCCCTCTATCTTCCCTTTTTGCCTTTCCCCTAATTGATGAAACTTTGCCAACAGTTCTAAGTCCTCTGATTCGATATCGAAACCAGGCGGAAACTTTTTAGGTTCGTCATTTTGTTCTGATATCGTAACATTATTTTTCCCAAAAAGAAGCCAGTCCGCAGACACATTAAATATTTTGCATATAGCGATAATCGTTTGTGCGGATGGTTCATAATTATCACTTTCATAATTACTGATGTTTCCCTTCTTTTTTCCTATCAGTTCAGCCATCTTCTCTTGTGTAAGCTGGTGCTTGTCTCTTAAAAAACGCAATCTCTTCCCGATTGTTTCCATAACGGAACCCTCCCTTAAATAAGGTTATGAAATCGAATCATTTATCGTTGACATGTTACGATATCGAAACTATAATGATGATAGATAGTAAATCATATCAAAATCTTAGCACACAACTTGAGTCGAAAACATACGAATTACCTGCTCTTTGAAAACTAAATAAGCAAGGGATTCACAGATTAATCACTTCAATTGGAAAGGAGGAATGAAATGTGAGTTCCAGTTTGAGTAAAACACTAAAGGAACAAATCGAATCCACTGACACGATTATTCGTGAATTAGTGGGAAGTGTAGATGTTTCGTCGGCTGGAAATGAGGTAGTAATAGCTACTGCACAAGGGAGCGCCCTTGATGCATATGGCGATATGTTGGCAGCCCATGAGCGTGAACTCGTTGAGGAACTGCGACGGCTGGTGCTGGAGTATAGCGCCAAAATCGCTGCAAACCGCCAGTTACAACGGGCGATAGGGCGAGAGGCTGAAAGACGGGAAATCATCAAAGAACGAATTAAAGCAGGTGAGCATATATGAAAAAACGCAAACTATCACCTATCGGTGTAACCATCAAAAAGCGCCTCGCAGAAATGAATATGACGCAATATGAACTAGCGGCCCAGGTAGGAACGAACAGTAACTATATCTACCTGATTATGATTGGGGAACGTTCTGGAAAAAGCTTCATCCCTAAGCTAGCTCAAGTCCTTGGCATAGAATTACATGAGCTTAGCAGAACGGCTTAGAACATCACAGAGAAGGACAAGTGGAGGAACATGGTCATCAGGAGGCTAAAATCGATGGGTGCAATAAATGAAGAGAGCGTCCCCCCTCCAAGGTCGACGCTCTCCAAGCAACCCATCAAAAAACTTATCTCCTCCATTGTAGCATGAACGGATTCACTTGGAAAGGAGGAACAAGCTTGTCGGAAATATACATTACCCTGGAAGTGGCCGCCGGGCTTGAGGGCGTGAGCTACGAGTCAGTAAAGAAGAAAGTGCAAAGGAACCCGGAGGCTTTCAAGGCAAAGAAAGAGGCTGCCGCAAGTGGTGGAAAGGAACGTGTCCTTATTGCAATGTCCACGCTGAGCAAGAAGGCCAGACAGGCTTATAAGCATGTTACAGGCATTGAAGGCGCAGATGTCATTATCAAGGAACATGTCAATGAAAAGGAAATACCGTGGTACATCGATGTTGATCCTGCTGAATACATCGAGAAGCACGGTAAGTCATATTACGAAGCGGTCGAGTTGGCAAAGGTCATCCGCGAGTTTCTCAACTATGGAGACCGTGACCGGACTGAATTTGCGGTCAGTATCGCGGAAGCAAACGGAATGAGTCAGCGCACGCTCTATCGGTATGCACAAAGCTATTTGGAAGCAAGTGCCTGGGCGCTGAAGATGAGCAAACAGGACGGGAAAAATTATGACTTTTTCAAGGTTCTGGCACTCTGCCGTAAGCCTAAGCAGAAAAACACATTTCCGTCACTTACGCCGGAGGTCAGAGCTTTCATCGAAAATTTATGGTTTGAACCCGCGTTTGCGAGCAATAACGGAACGATTGAAATGCTCTACAGCAAACTTATGAAGATTGGATCAATGCATAGCTGGGACATCCCATCATATCCAACGGTGGCCCGCTATATCGGATATCTGATGAATGTAAAGCGTGGCAAAAATGCGCGTCTACTTGCCGAAAAAGGCATGCGTGAATTTAAGAATCAGCGAATGGTCAAAGCGTCTCGGAATACAAAAGCGTTGCCAGTTATGGGGCTTGTACAAGGCGACGAGCATACATTCGATGTTTGGGTGAAATATACATACCCGAATGGCAAGACCAAGGCCATCCGCCCGCAGCTCGTCGCATGGCTAGATACACGAAGCCGCTGCATCGTTGGCGATGTAATTTGTGTCAAGGCAAATTCGCAAGTGCTGAAGCAGTCGCTGCTCAACATGATATACGCCGATATTGGCGGCGTGCCAGAATGGCTGCTTATTGACAACGGGAAAGACTACACCGCCGAGACGATGACCGGGCGTAAGCGAAATGAACGCGTCAGCTTCGACAGCGAGACCAAAGGCTTTTATCGTAGCATCGGCATCAAGGATGACATGCGCAGCCTGCCATACCAACCTTGGTCGAAGGCACAAGTCGAGCGGTTTTTTGGCACGCTGATTAGCAAGTTCGAGAAGTGGCTGGGAAGCTACACGGGTACGCTCACAGGTTCGAAGACAGCGGCGAAAGTGGACAAGGACATCAAGAAGATGCTCGAACGTGACGAATTGCTGACACTGGATGAATTTTATGCTCTATGGTGCGAGTGGCGCGACGAGTACCATCGTTCATTCCATAGTGGACTCAAGGGACAAGGCGATAAGTGGCATACGCCTCTGGAAGTGTTTTGGAACGCCGACCGCTATGTCAAAGCGCCGCCGCCAAAGTCCTACGCAACGATATTGATGATGAAGGCGGAACGCGTCCTTGTCCGGAACATTGGAATTAAAAAGTTTGGATATGAGTACCGCGCCGATGAACTCTGCCATTATATCGGGGACAAAGTTGACATCAAATGGGACCCGAATGATGTGACAAAGCTCTATGTGTATACCGTTGACGGGCAAAAAATTTGCGAGGCGTACAGTCAAGAATTGCTACTCATCGCCCCGAAAATGCCGCAAAAGGCACTGGAAGATCACCTGAAAATGCAGAAGCGTCAGCTCCGCCAGACGATGGATGACCTGACATACTACACGACGCCATTAGAAGAACGCGATCCTCAGTATCAAGGATATGGAAACGACGTAGCCGGGTTCATTTTCAAAAATGAGGCTGAGGCAGCACCGAAGCAGAACACGAAGCTGGTCGCATTGCCGGACGATCAGCAATTCCGGGAAGAGCTGCGATCCAGAAAAACAGCCAAAGCAGGAAAAGACGATGCAGATGACTTTTACCAACGGCAAGCGGAGAAAGCCCTCGCGGCGCTCCGTAAACTTGGATAATTGGAGGGAACGAACATGGAAGCAGTGGCATTTTATCCGGTTCAAGGTGGCACACCAACAGCCCTTGCAGCACAGGTTAAAAATATGATGGACAAAAACGGCATGACAATTACGGAGCTGGCGCGAGAAATCAATTATTCTCGCTCGGCCCTCTCACAATATCTGAGCGGTAAATACTCTTCCGATCCTACTGACATCGAGCAGGCAATAACGAACTTCATCTCCGCACAAGGCGAAGAAGTGGCGGCAGCCATCGAGCAAACAGGCACGATGCGACTTGCCAAGCCTGCATTCGTTGAGAGTCGGGACGCAACGGCAATCATCGGGGCTTGCCAATCCTGCCAGTCATTTACCGGGCTTGGAATTGTGGTTGGGAAGTCGGGATACGGCAAGACTCATACGCTCAAGTATTATGCGCGGTCTCCTAAAGTTGCTTATATCGAATGCGACGATACGATGGCGCAACGCGATCTGGTTAAGGCCATCGAAAGAGCTCTCGGCCTACCCGTTGGCTATGGCACGATATGGGAACGGGTGAACGGTATCCGTGAATTTTTCAACTGCAATCCGGGCTACTTGCTCATTATCGACGAAGCGGACAAGCTTGTTAGCAAGTATTCACAGAAAAAAATGGAGATCCTGCGTGCCATCTTCGACCAGTCAGATGTGGGAATGATTATCGCCGGGGAACCGAAGCTTGAAGCGCAAATCAAGGGCTATATCAGCCGTTTTGCGAACCGGGTAGATTTCTATGTGTCACTGAAGGGACTATCCGCTAACGAGGTTCGCAGCTACCTACAAAACTTCAACTTCGAAGAAAATGCCATTCAGGAGATGATTGTCCGTGCAACTAACAACAAAAACGGATGCTTCCGCTTACTCGACCGGACGCTGAACAACATCTTGCGCATATTAAACATGCACGGCTCCGCTGAAGGGGCTCCCCTAATTACCGTCGACATTATCGCTAAGGCCAGCAACATGATGATGCTGTAGGGGGGATGACGATGTGGAGATATGAATACTCGAATCATTCAGTGGCACGCTTGTTCCGTTTCTTACAGCATGTGATGCTTCCCGTCCCGGTACGTCCAGCCGCTATCGTGTCGGGGTTGACAGAGGACGAAGTCCGTATTGCCTTGAGGGATTCACCTGATTACATCGTTGACGATGAGGGCATCCGTAGCAGAGATCCATATGAAAAGGCGTTGATGGATATGCGGCAGCGGCTAGGTGAGGAATTGACCGTTCTGGAAGCGTGCTGGCTTTATCGTGAACTGCATTATGCATTTCATGTGGCTGCTGGCAGGCTTGTGAATACATTTATGGAGGAGCAGAGGCATGAAGAAGCCGTCAAGACTAGCACTTTTAATCGGTGAGCTAACGCTTGAGCAGGTTGTCACATTGTATGACCTGCACCGGATTGCAATCCCCTGTGAGGATGGTACGCCAGTAGAAGACATGATTGAGGAGGATGCGTTGTATGCAGTCGTATAACAAAAAATTAAGCAAGAGTGGTTCCGTAACACTCCCGGCCGTAATACGCCGGGAGTATGGCCTATCAGGCGGCGAAAAGTTCAATATTATCGTCGATAGCGAAGACGGCACAATCCTGTTACAGCGGACGCAAGGAAGTTGCCTATTCTGCCGGAGCGATAAAGAGCTAGTTGTGTATTCCGGTCGGTTTGTGTGCTCCCAGTGCATTCAGAATCTGGAGGCCAATGTTACGGAACGGAGAGCGGCCAATGCATTTGAAGGGGGGGACGGGCGATGAATTCGGAACTGGTTCCCCTTGTTGATGAAGCACTCCGATTGGAACAGGATATGAAGCGAAGCAAGAAGCGGCTGGATGAACTGAAGGCCACCCTTACATCTGCTGGAATATTTGTCATGGACAATAAGAACCTATCTCACTATCAGATCCCTGGAAGCAAGGGCCGATTCAACCTGACATACAAGGAAAAGTTTGAAATTGATAATTATGAACGCTTGGTTGAAGTGCTTGGTGATGTGGTGGCAGCCAAAGTCAGCCGGAAGTATGAGGTTAAATTCGAGACAGAAGCACGTTTCAAGGAAGCGCTCATTGCCCTTTACAAAGGCGAATACTGCTTTGACACTTCTATTGATGACGTGCTGAGCGGCCTTGGGCTCGATAGCAACAAAGTAAAGGCAGTAAAAAAGAAGCTAAAGGGCGACTATCTGAAGGACAAGCAGCTACTCGGAAGTGTAGGCATAACTGGTGAGCTTGAAGAGGAGCTCGACGCCATTCGCCTGGCGAAGCATGGCGAATTGGTTGAACGCTTCTTCGGCCATCTCACTCCGGAAGAAATCGATACGATACGCAATTCGGTGTACGTCGAGGACAGCATTAGTGTCGGCTTAGAAGCTTTTTCTGAGTGAGGAGGGCCCTTATGGACAAAATCACCTATCCACAAATCAAGAACATATTCGGGCTTGCCAGGCAGGCCCGAATGAATAACGACGAGCTGCATGACCTGGTCTTGACTATGACCGGATCGGAGAGCATTAAGGCGTTAAGCAAGGCCCAGGGCATTAAAGTAATCGAACGATTGAATCAGATGCTGGGTAAAGCCAAGCCATCATCCCGGGCAACGCCGAATCAAATCTGGCAAATTAACAAGCTGGCCGAGGAATTAGGCTGGAAATCTGACCCTCGCCGTTTGCGTCGTTTCCTGGAGAAGCAGCAGGGCGTAAGTCATACGAGCTACCTCTCACCTGCCCAGGCCAGCAAGGTCATCGAAGCTCTGAAAGCAATGAAGCGACGGGGAGGAGTGGAGTCCAATGCCAGACGCTCTTGAACGCTACTCTCCAGCGCAACGGCAAATCATTTTTGCCTATTGGGAGACGATACGCTGGACACGAGGAACAGGGAAAATATCCGAGGGAATCAAGCAGCGTGAATACGAGTATTGGGAGCGTTATGAGCCTAGTCTTGTAATCAGAGCGCTCTCCATCCATATCGAGAAATATCCAAATATCAAAGAGAACTACACCCGGGGCATTCTCCGCAACCTTCTGAAGAAAGGCGGTGCCGCTCATGCAAGGTCTGAAAGAGGTCATGCCGGACTTGCTCGAACGCATCCAGGCAGCCAGGCAGGCAGCCAAGGCAAACGCGATATCGATATCAGCGCCGAAGCTGCCTTCCGCCGAAAACTCGGCTTATGAGTGCCCGAAATGCCGGGACGAGGGCGTCATCCACGACCCTGCTCGCAACGTGGCCTATCAATGTGCCTGCATGGAACGCAAGAAGCTGAAGCGGATCATGCAAACCACCAATATGAGCGAGGATGCGCAATTAAAGACCTTTGACAATTTCAACTTGGACGGCCTGGATCAACGCGTCATAGATGCATACGAGTTGGCGCGGGAATATTCGGATGGATTGGTCGCTCGGATCAAGAAGGGCCAAAGCTTGAAAGGCGTTCCTTGGTTCGGGCTTTTGGGCACATCCGGCAGCGGCAAGACGCACCTGGTTACGGCTACGGTCGCGCCGCTCATCGAACTGGGCATATATCCTCTGTTTTTCAACTGGGTACAAAGCTTCACGGAATGGTTTTCCTACTACAACAGCCCGGACGAGGCGTATAAGGTGGAGGAAATCCGAAAGCGAATTTACAACTGCGAGTTGCTTCTCGTCGATGATATTTGCAAAGAAAGCCAAAAAGACACTTGGATTAAGGAGTTTTATGGCATTGTTGATTATCGGTATCGAAAGCAATTACCGATCGTGTACACAAGCGAGTATTTTTCCGAATTGATTGGTTTTTTATCCGTAGCCACAGCGGGCCGCTTGTTCGAGCGAACCAAGAGCCCGAAAGGGAAAAAGTATCTCGGAAAAATGCTGTTGGATGTGGGCGAAGACCCACTGGCCTTGAACTATCGATTTAATGGACTGATTTAAGATGTAGGAGGCCTGTACAATGACCGAATACGACTATAAGAAAATAACGACTTACACACTGACGCCGCAGCAACTTGAAGCGGAGCGTAAACGGCTCGATGCGCTGAAGCCCAGGGCCAGGGATTACAAAGGAAAAACGGCTATCCTTGCCCCACAACTGGGCCATAACGGTAAATACCTGCGAAAAGGCGGCGAATGGTACTGCTAAAAATTTTAATGGGAGGAATGACCGTGCAGCAGCCTAAAAAGTTTGAATGGACAAATCGTCTCGCTTGTGTGGAAGCCTTGGCCCTAGAATGTGCCGATGGCGCAAAATTTGATTATGCCCTTCGCGTCGTCCGGCTTCGTGACTATAGTTTATATGTATCAAAAATCACGAACAAACAACTGGCAGCCCTCAAACGGGATGTTATGATACGGGTCAAAGAAATCAACATTATGCGAGAATCGGCAAATGTTGGCGACATTGTGCGCGTTCCAAAACTTGTGCCAATCGATTCGGCGGGTACCAGCGGGACGGACGGAAGCTCGTGGAGGCCGAAGTAATTGAGAAGCATCGCCTGTCTTCAACCTTGCGTTATCGCGTTCGCCGACTACTCGATAACGAAATCCAGATCGGGAACGGCCACATGATTAAATCGATTGTGCAACGGGCGGTAAACTGATGGCAAGAAAGCCCGTCCAGAAGCCGAGCCTTGTCGCCGTACCGCCCGATCCGGATCGATGTTTTGTACTTTTTCTCGACCGCTGCCCTGACGGCCAGATCAGCAGCGGTCAGCCTGGAGAGCCTTCTCCACCAATTACAAAAACAACCGGGGGAGCGTCCCGTCTCGTCTATCAACTTGGATAAAGAGTCCGGAAAAATGGAGATTCTTTTCAATCCATTATCAAAATAGTTCGCAAAGGAAGGGAGAGTTAAACGTGATTTATCGTCAAGATCATATCCCGAAAAATACAATGAAGAATCGTCGCCCTGGTTACCCGATGAATGCGACCACCATCACTATTCATAACACAGGTAATTCTGGGAGCAGCGCCAAGAACGAACGTGGTTGGCTGACGAATCCAGACAATGATCGAACGGCATCCTACCATATTGTGGTGGACGAGCACGAAGCTATTGAATGTATCCCACTCGTTGAGAATGCATGGCATGCTGGTGATGGCAGCAACGCTGCAAGCGGCAATCGTACATCTATCGCAATTGAAATATGCGAATCTGGGAACTATCAGCAAACATTACGGAATGCTGCTGAACTTGTCGCTAAGATGCTCCTTGAAAGGGGCTGGGGAGTTGAACGGCTGCGACGTCATTACGATTGGAGCGGAAAAATATGTCCCAGATTGATGTATGACAATGGCAAGTGGACTGGATGGCATCAGTTTAAAGAACTTGTGAACTCATTTCTCAGAAAGGATGAACAAGGAATGAACAAAGAAGAAAGAGAAGCCTTTGACAAATTGCTCAAGACCGTAGAGAAGCAGGATAAGAGGCTGAAGGAGCTGGAGGAGAAGCGCGACATCGAGCCTCCTTCATGGGCAAAGAGGCGGCAGCCTATTACGCGAATGAACTGAAAACGAAAACCGGGAGTTATGATTTCTGGCGTATGCTGACCATTCAGTATCGTAAGGAGGCCGCAACGAGCAGAAATTGATTTTTTCAGCTCCTGCTATAATATGAGGAGGTGATCCGCCGGATGGAATGGCTCGATGAGCTAACGCCAGATATGCTGCCCATGCCATACCGTAAGTATGCTGAATGGATAGGATTAGATAACCTAATTACGCTGGCCAGCAAGGCCGGAGGGGATCATGTGTACATCCCCACATTGGATTTCTTCTTCCGCCGGGTACGTGACAGGCGGATCATTCAAGAGTATGATGGATATAACCATCGAGAGATCGCACAGAAGTATGAACTGAGTGAACGTAGAGTGAGAGAAATTTGTGACGGCATCCTTCCAGTTTCTCCACGGAGGGATGAGAATCAACTCCAACTTTTCGATTGATGACGAGCTAAAATGAGGGGCGAAAAATCGGGGAATCCCTTCCAGACATGCAAGAAAACACTTGGTAATCTACCAGTAGAGGCTTATGCCCTACTGGTTTTTTATTGCCTAAAAAGGAGGCTCTTACATGATGCAAGATGCAATTAACGAGATGTTATTGAATGTGGCGCTGGCGGGCCTGACTCTACTGTCTTCATTTGCGATTTACTACATACGCCGGGCTAGCGCCAAGCTGTCGGCAGAGACGGCGAAAATTGATGCGGATGCGCAACGTGCGCTGGTTCAGGCAGCTATTGAACGATTGGATGATGTTGCGACCAAGACCGTCCACCAAATTGAACAGACCGTCGCCAGTCATTTACGGGAGTCTGTCAAGGAAGGATGGTCACCCAGAGAAGAATTAATGGAACTTGCCCCTCAAGCGTATTCGGAAATTGTCCGCCAGCTCAAGCCCGAATACATGCGGGCCCTACATGACACCCTGGGCGACGCAGAGGGGTACATCATGAGCACGATTGAATCCAAGGTGCTGGAGCTCAAGGAGCGTGCTGGCTAGTGGAGTGGAATTGGATCATACAGACGGCGACGATGCTAGGCATCGGAGCAATTGGTTACTTTTTAAAAACGACGATGGCAGAACTCAAAACGCAAATCAATAAAAACGCTCAAGATGTGGATGAATTGAAAAAAGAATTGGATGACTTACGTTCCGATCTCCCGTTCATCTACACGACCCGGGAGGATTTCATTAGAACGATGAACAACGTCGACAAGAAGCTCGACAAAATACACGATAGCATGCTGGAGGACAGAGGTAGATGGATGAACAAACCTATCACGGTGTGCAACATAATAAAGCGGTTCGGGGCTATATCATGCGCTCGCTCGCAAAAGGACATAACAATTCGCTCCTATGCAGGCAATTGGTCAATGTCATGGTCAACGATGGCGTAATCATCAGCCCGGATATCTCCAAGCATCTGGATTACTTATTCAAGAAGGGCTACATCGAATATTCGAATGAGCGTGTGAATTCGTACAATGCTTATGCCAATGATGCCGTAATCCGGCTAACGGTAAAGGGCATCGATTTACTGGAGGGCTCAACTCCGGATGATCCGGGAGTCGCCATCTAATGAGCGGCAAACGAAGAAACCGCACGCGCTCTAAAGTTGACGACCTGCCTTTGCATATCAAGGATCAGGTCGACGCGATGCTTCTTGATACACGGTACACCTACTGGGAGATATCAGAGTATCTGGAGGCCCAGGGATTCGAGGTATCCAAGAGTTCCATTGGTCGCTATGCGCTCCGAGTCGGGAACGCGACGCAGCGGCTTATGGAGGCGCAAGAACAGACAAAGGCGCTAGTCGAGATGATCCGGAAAAATCCGGACGTCGATTACACCGAAGGCGGCCTACAAATTATGGCCGGAGAGCTGACGAAGAAGATGGCGCAAGCACAGGAAGAATGGGACTACATGCCGCTGGATAAGGCGGCCCGCGTTATGGTCGCGCTCTCCAGAACAAAGGTCTATAAAGACCGCGTCCGCCAGGACATGCAGAAGAAGATCGAACTAGCATTCCAAGGGATGGAGGCAGAACTCATGGCAGCCATCAAGGCCGATCCTCAACTTGCCGGAGAACTGAAGGCGGTACTGCAAAAAGCGAAGGAAAAGATGATGGCCGATGATTAACCTGGACGAGTACCTCCGGCAACTGGAGGATGAGGCAGACAAAGAAGAACTACTCAGTCTGGAGTATCAGAAGCAGCTCTTTGAAAACTACGTCATGCGTAATGAGCAGCACCGCGAATACCGGGAAACGTTGCTAAGGGAGTACCAAAGCGGCGCAGAACTGACAGGCCCGGATGGCTTGCGCAAGAAGCTAGGAGCCATTGACCTGGGGTATTTCGGGCGGGCTTATCTGCCCCACTACTTCGTCAGGGAATCGCCGCAATTTCACGAAGAGCTGGATAGTATATGGACTCAAGGAGTCATGAAGGGCCTGAACCCTTTGCCGGATGGGAAGAAGATATCAAGGGCGAAAGGCTGCCGCCGTGCTACAGCCGCCTCACGTGGGCATGCGAAGTCGACAAACTTCACCTTTAAGGACACTTTGCACTCGGTGGTATATGAGTACAAACATTACCCGATCATCCTCTCTGATAGTTCCGACCAGGCAGAAGGATTCCTCACGGATATTAAAACCGAGCTAGAGGATAACCCGGCCATCATTGAGGACTTCGGGAGCCTCAAGGGTAGAGTCTGGAAAGGCAGCGTCCTTGTGACCTCGACAGATATCAAGGTTGAGGCCATTGGCAGCGGCAAGAAGATTCGGGGCCGCCGTCATCGCAACTGGCGTCCTGACTTGATTGTCCTGGACGACATCGAGAATGACGAAAATGTTTACACGCCGGAGCAACGCAAGAAACTGGAAAGCTGGTTCTACAAGGCGGTTAGTAAAGCAGGCGACACGTACACTGACATCGTCTATATCGGAACGATCCTGCATTACGATTCTCTGCTTTCCAAGGTGTTGAAGAACCCGGAATATCATTCTGTAAAGTATCGGGGGGTTATCAGCTTCGCGACGAATCAAGAGCTCTGGGACGCTTGGGAAGCAATCTATACCGACCTGGAAAACGTGCATCGGCAAGAAGATGCGCGGGCCTTCTACGAAGACAACAAGGCCGACATGCTCGAAGGCACAGAAGTCTTGTGGGAAGAAAAGCTCTCCTACTACGACTTGATGGTAATCAAGATTTCTGAAGGCGAAGCATCGTTCAATTCCGAGATTCAAAACGATCCGATTGACCCGGATTCCTGCACATTTAATGATGAATGGTTCGACTTCTGGGATGACGACCCGACGATTGATTTCCGGGATAAGCGATTCGTGTTTGTCGCCGCGAACGACCCTTCCCTTGGGAAAAACAAGAAAAGCGATACCAGTTCCATCATTGCCATAGCCAAGGATACCAAGAGCGGCTATATGTACGTGGTGGAGGCATCCATCGAGCGGCGCGTCCCTGATGTCATCATCGATGACGCCATAGAGATGTCCAAGCGATTCCGGCGCGACTATAAGCGGCCATTCCGCAAATTTGGCGTCGAGACGGTACAATTCCAGCACTTCTTCAAGGATGTACTGGCACAGAAGAGCGCAGAGGCTGGCGAATACCTGCCGATAGAGGAGATCCAAAGTCTCCAGCGCAAGGAACTGCGGATCGAGTCGCTTCAGCCATTTGTTAAGAATGGGTATCTGAAGTTCAGTCGCCGCCACAAGACACTGTTACAACAAATGCGGGAATACCCGATGGGCAAAAATGACGATGGACCGGATGGATTGGAGATGGCCGTCCGACTTGCCCTGGGCATCAAGACATCAAACAAGACGGACTATAAATCAGTAATCAGCCGGGCGATGAAATTCCGGCGAGGCGGTTATTAGGTGGTGAATCTATGTCGAAGAAAAACAAGCAGAAGAACAAAACGGTAAGCCCCCGCCGCCCGGAGCTGAACGAGATTGCAGTCGCCCCGGTATGGGATAAATACTCCACGTACCCATCGAACGGCTTGACTCCGGTGCGACTGGCGCAAATCTTTCGCGAGGCAGACGCGGGCGACGTGCTGCGACAGATGGAGCTCTTTGAGGAGATGGAAGAGAAAGATCCGCATCTATTTTCACAGCTCCAGACACGCAAGAACGCGGTCACCGGACTGGACTTCGAAGTCATCCCGTTTTCGGATGACGAATGGGATAAACAGATAGCCGAGTTTGTGAAAGAGCAGATCGACGGGCTGGAGAACTTCGAGGACATCATGATGGATCTGCTTGATGCTATCGGTAAGGGTATCTCCGTATCTGAAATTATTTGGGGCTACGACGATGGATTTACGGTCGTAGAGGATATCAAGTGGCGGCATCCCAAGCGTCTCCTCTGGGACAATCAAGACACTCTGAAAGTGGTCACCCGCGATAATCCATCCGGAATACCTCTTCCGGAGAATAAGTTCGTCATACATCGTTACAAGGCGCGTTCAGGGCACCCATCACGGGCAGGCGTCCTGCGCGTGGTCGCCTGGATGTATTTGTTTAAAAATTACGATCTAAAGGATTGGGTCAGTTTTTGTGAAGTGTTCGGAATGCCGCTCCGGCTGGGCAAATATGACCCATCCGCCTCGGATGATGACAAGGCTGCTCTCATGCGTGCTCTCGTTCAGATAGGAACAGATGCAGCGGGCATTATTCCGGACGGAACAGAGATTGAATTCAAAGAGGCTGCGAAGACCACATCAATTAACGTGTATGAGTCGCTCGCCAGGTACTGCGATGAACAGATATCGAAGGCGGTGCTCGGCCAGACGCTTACGAGCGATTCTGGGGGCGGAAGTTTCGCCCAGTCGAAGACACATAACGAAGTCCGCCACGATCTGACGGTCGCGGATTGCAAGGCCCTAGCTGCCACATTGCGCCGGGATCTAATTCGACCACTTGTCTACTTTAACTATGGGGAATCCCGGCGTATCCCCCATCTGCGTTTCGACTGTGAAGAAGCCGGAGACCTGAAAGAAACGGCGGATATCTACGGGAAGCTGATTGATATGGGATTGAAAATCCCAACATCGCACTTGTACAAGAAGTTTTCCGTGCCAAAGCCGGAGAACGGCGAAGAGGTAGCTGCCCCGTTATCACATTCGGCGCCAATGCCTTTTAAAGACAAAACTTTGGTGGCTGTAGCTAACAAGGGTAATCGGCCTGGAGTTACACAGGGAAGCGTGGATCAATTGGCCGACGCAGCTATCCAGAATTCCAAGGGGATATTCGGCAAGATATTTGCTCCTGTTCTCAAAATACTTGACACGGCGAATAGCCTGGAAGAAGTCAAAGCCAAGCTCGAAGACGAAAGATTCGCGGGAGAGCTGTATCAACAGATGGATATCGAAGACCTGGACGAGCTGCTGCACAAGGCTATGTTTTACGCTGACCTAATGGGGAGAGTCGAAGAGCATGCGAGAATGGATTGAGCTCCTTACCACGCCTGGATTCGTCTTTGAGGAGGCGGTTGCCTTCTTCGGCGACAAACTACCAATGAAGGAAAGTGAATTCTACCAACTTGCCGAGGAGTACCGGGCACAGGCGTTCACGATTTCCGGATACAGCAAGATTCAGCTCCTTCGCAAGTTTCACGGGGAATTGCTGAAGGCCATTGATGAAGGAACGACACTGGGCAAGTTCCGTGAACGGATGAACGATTGGCTGGAGCAGCGTGGATATGAAGGCGTGACAAACTATCAGGCGGATAATATCTTCCGGACGAACGTGCAGACGGCCTATCAGGTGGGGCACTGGAAGCAGATGACGGCACCGGAGACGCTGCGCTTACGTCCGTACTGGCAGTATGATGCAGTCCAGGACAAGCGCACGCGGCCATCGCATCTGGCGATGCACGGCAGGGTATTTCGGGCCGATGACCCGATATGGAATACCTGGTATCCCCCGAATGGGTTCCGCTGCCGCTGTACCGTCCGAACACTCTCCGAGCGTCAAGTTCGGGAACGCGGCCTCAAGGTGGAAACAGAACCGCCAGTATCTGCCCAATTAAATGGTCAGCATGTGAACATAATGCCCGATCCAAGCTTCTCGAACAATCCAGCAAAGCACGCTTTTGATCCGGACGTTAGCAGCTACCCAAAGAGTTTGAAAAAAGCCTTTGAGAACAGAGAAAAACGCAAGTCAAAGGAATAAGGCCTGGAACGCCCTCTAAGGCGTTTGTGAATTTGGATGACCGAATCATGCTGATGATTTATATACCCGCGTTATAACGCGTTATAACGGCGTTGCAGTCGACATGAATCGGCGAGGAGGTGATCACGCTGAAAAAATGGATTGTATGTTCAGGTACGGTAACCGAAGTTCAAGGCGTGCCGACCGTAATTAAGCTGCTGCCGCTTGGGCATGTGAAGTCCCAGAAAGGAAACTTTGTGGTCGATGAGGAGTCCTTTCGGGCTATGAAGGAAACGTTCCACCGCCGGGCGCTTGATATCGTCATCGACTATGAGCATCAGACGCTGGAGGATGTGCAGGCCCCCGCTGGCGGTTGGATTAAGGAACTCATCATCCAGGATAATGCCATCGCTGGGAAGGTGGAATGGACACCCAAGGCGGAAGAGTACCTGAAGAACAAGGAATACCGCTACCTATCCCCGGTTGTGCTGGTGCGTAAATCGGATCAAAAAGCTGTCGTGCTACACTCGGTTGCCCTAACCAACACGCCAGCAATTGATGGAATGTTCCCGATTATCAATTCGCTTGACATTACCCAATACGAGGGAGGAAATGACATGGATTTTTTGAAACAACTTGCCGTCCTGCTTGGTCTGGGCGAAGAAGCTACCGAAGAGCAAGTCCTGCAAAAGCTTCAGGCGTTACAAGCTAATTCGACGGAAGAGAAGGAAAAAGAAAAGAAAGACGACGAAGAAGAAATCGTTGCCAACAAAACGATTACGACGCTGCTCGGCGTTGCGGAAGATGCGAAAACGGAAGACGTAGCAGCGGCCATTATGGCATTGAAAAATCCTTCCGGCTTCGTGCCTGTTTCGGAGTTCCATGCTCTGAAGGCGCGACTGGATAAAAAGGATTCGGATGAGCTCGTGATGACGGCCCTGAAGGATGGCAAGATTTCCGCCGCTCAAAAGGCTTGGGCGGAAGAATACGCACTCAAAGACCGCAAGG
>CALYLO010000020.1 GCA_944800085.1 Paenibacillus melissococcoides
GCTATCGTTCATGAGGCTTCCCTTCCGGACGGCAGCCTGTGCAGAAGCTGGCGATCCGCCCACTCGGCGACGGCAGCTTGATAAACGGCTGACTGCAGCCACTGATCGCTGCGGTGCATCTGCTTCCAGCTCGGAATATACGGCAAATATTTCGGATGTATGGACAACGGAGGACATCCGAAGACAAAATGCCGTAACAGCGCGGTTTTTCGGGGTTTCCTCGTGGTCATGGATGGACAAAGGGGGGCGTTGTTTGACAGTGTTTTTGTGGGTAACCTGTGGGTATGTGGGGAGTGTGGGCAAAAGGAAAAGCCCCGGGACTAACGCCGGGGCTTTCTTATGAATAACAAGAGTAGTATTAAAATGTTTCATTCATTAGTTCTTCAAGTTCGAGTACAGCTTCGAATAAATCAGGGCTAACGTGCCTAACTTCATGGCAAAATATGTTGAAGAGCATAAAAAACCTTTCCAGTTCTTCCTCTCGTCGCATTTTATTCTCTTCATATACTTGTTTATATGCAGCTTCCCATCTTACCATCAACTCATCCGCCCCTCTACATATTGATATCTAGTTTTCGATGTTTACCGTTAACATGATTATATACCGAACGCATGTTCCCATTCAATAGTCCTATCTATCTAATCAACTTTCAAAATGATATAATTGCGGATGTAAAGCACTTCCCTTAAATAGGTGATTCAGGTGGCTAGAATTACTCGGGGGAGATGCCTGCTAAAAGTCCGTATTAAGGAAGCCAACACAACCCAGGCTGAGTTGGCCCGCAAGTCAGGGTATTCTCCACAAAGAATATCCAACTGGGCCAATAACCGCGAACCAATGCCTTATGAGGTGGCTGTCCTTATTTCGTACATGCTCAACTGTCACGCAGAAGATATGTACGAATGGATTCTATAACGCCTTGCAGGCGTCCCTCCCGAGAAATGTATAGATATATCTATACACGCCCTAAATTTATCTAACCTTCCCCTACTTCCCTCCTCGCCGTATTTGTCTTAGCAGCGGCCGCCACCTACCTATTTTGTACTACATTTTCGGCAGTATGTACACTTCAGTTCATCCTGCGAATTTTCTCATATGCTCATACATAAATCGACAAAATCCGAGTGACTTCGCGCTTAATTTATGTTATTGGGGATCTCCGGAAATTTTTTTACAAATTCTTCGCACAAATAATGTGACATCGTGCATTTCTTTGGTTTACCACCCGGTGCATAAAAAAGCGCATGTCTAGTTATTACATCAATATAGGTTACGTTTTTTACGTTGACAATAACGTTACGATCTACAATTTCGTATGTATGGCCGCTAGCGTTCAGTGCATTCACCCAGTATTTAAGCGTACCAATCATAAAATATTCTCTTCTAGGGGTATGCACGATGATTCGGTCGCTGCTACTGTCGTATAATAAAAACCACACTCGCTCCGCTGATGTCGTTAACAAGCCCGTATCCGCGTTAGGATCGAGTGATACTGTCAAAAGGGTCATAATCTATTTACCCTATATAGTAGAGTCATCATACAGCACCCCCATTAGATGCTGTATTCCCCTTTAGTTATCAACTTATTCCCGGAAAATGAAGCCAGTCGGGAATATAAGAAAAAGCCTCGGGACTACTCCCGGGGCTCCTTTTCGTCTTCTACAAATTCAATTAGATCGTGTATAGATTCGAGTTCCAACGCCTTAAATATCGTATTTAATGCTTCAGGCGACCATTGCTTTGCTTTGTTGTTTACAAGGTCGCTAACCGTGTTAGGACGGATTCCGGTCATTTGGTGGAGCTTGTACATTGATATATCCCGTTGTTTTAATATCTCGTCCAACTTTAGCCGTATCACTTCCTCCACCTCCTACACTTTAAACATAACAAAAAAAGTTTAACGAATCAAGTTAGAGTGTATTGACTCTTAACGAAATTCGTTATATACTCTATTTAACGATAAACGTTAAACGAAAAATGTTTATCGTGGGAGGTGGGGGCAAGTGAAAGATTGGGTTCAGCTTCTTACGGCAATCATCCAGAGTTTTACCGCATTACTCATTTTGATTCAAGGCCGTAAGAAAAAGAAAAAGGGCACTAAACGGCGCGGACGGCGCAATCGTTAAGTACCCACGGGAGGCCGTTCGCTACAACGGCCTCCTCCCCCAATCTTAACACGAACCCTCGCCTCACAACAATACGCGGGAGGATGGACAAGCCATGGAATACATTACTTGGACATTCATTACTTTGGCATTCATTTTCACTATTGCAGCTTTGGTAATTGCGTTGCGGTGGAATAAAAAATAAGCCGGCGGGCGTATGCGGGAGAGGAGGAGAGCAATGACTCCGTATGAAAGGGTGTTCTTGTTCCGTGCGTTTGTTTCTGAACTTGACGGGTCTGATTTAATGCAACAAGCTCATACATTTTACGTCGGCCAAGTCCGTAACATATTAGGATGGACTGATCTTACAGATTCGAGATTGCTCGCGGAGATTCGGACGCTAGATAATGCATTCCGAACAATCGTTAGAAGATAAGCATGAAATCAAGGAGTTGTATTGAGAATGACGAATTGCAACTGTTTAGGGAAGGAAGAGGAATGGCACTTTGATGATGACTTAGGCTGCTGGTATGTATGTAGAGAATGCGAAGAATGCGGGTATTATTGGGAGGGACCTTATTATCATCTGGACGATCCTGAACTACGTCCCGAATAAAACGCTAAGGGCCGCGGTATATCACCGTGGCCCTTCTTTCGGAGGCAAGGAATCTCCAATAGTGTCTCCAATCAAGTGGTAGTTATACCGACCTTTCGTTCCTTTGCATCCCATTTAACTTTGACCCCGGCAGCATCAGCAACCGCCCGGATAGGAGCGTATGCGCTGCCGCCGATAAGTTCACCTGGCACAGGCGCGCCATTGATTGATGCCGTTTTGCTCTGCTGGTTCCAGCCAATCTTGGCGCCAAGCGCTTCGCCTACGGCCCGAATCGGAGCGAGAACCGTTCCATCGACTAGTGGCCCTTCGGCAATCTTTTTACCGTTGATTTCAATTCCGGCCATTACAACCTTCTTCCCCTGCTCATCGTATTTCATTAGTCCGTATTGTTCGATTAGGCCAATCAATAGCTGCGGATACTTCGGATCGGTCGCATATCCACCACGCCAGATTTCCCGGCAAGCTGTTTTGTAATCAGCGTTCAATACGCCGTGATAACGCTTCGGCTTGTCCTTTGTCCCGTTAAGGACGAGTTTCGAATGATCTTCGATGCTCTCAGCCCAGTTATGATACGCCCGAAAAGCAGCTTCTATTTGATAAGGTGTTCGGTCCGTTCTGTACTCCGTAGTAGGCATATTTACGCTGCCTGCCGGGCCCTTTCCCTTGATGCCGAATAGATTGTTCGCTTTTTTCGTCAGGCCGCTCTCTCCCCAGCCGCTTTCCAATGCAGCCTGGGCGATTGTGAGTGATGCGGGCACCCCTGTCCGCTTCATATCTTCCACGGCTGCCGGTGCAATCTTCGCAATGAAATCCGTTTGCTTCATGCTCCCCTTATCCTTTCCTTGTCCCTGATATTTTGAGAGGTACGCCCCGGGGTCTGTATGCATGCCGTAACCAAATGAAGGCGCTGCCTTGGTCCGTACCTCATAATGCAAATGCGAGCCGGTGCTGCGGCCTGTTGTCCCCTGCTTTCCGACTTCCTGTCCTGCTACTACTCTTTGACCGACCTTCACGGTGCAGGAATCCAGATGCGCGTAACAGTGCAGTGCGCCGCGCCCGTCCCTAATGGCGACTACAATACCAAAATTACCGAAGCCTGTTCCCGCTCGTCCTTCTCGGGCATGGACCACTTCCCCGCCCATAAACGCAAAAATAGGCGCTTTATGCGCCTTCACCAAGTCGATGCCGGTATGTTCTTTTTGTTTGCCATCAATAGGATCTTTTCGCGGCCCGAAAGGGCTTGTCACACGGTATCCATGCTTTCCCCAGTCATACATTTTTCTCGCCGCCCTTTCCTTTCAAAACAGCAATAACATCTTTCAATTGACTAGGCATGTTCATTCCGACGCGGCCAAGATTCTCTGTAATTGAAAGCAATTCATTTGCAATGAAAAAGTAAATTGCTCCAGACATAATTGCGTTCGTGCCTAAAATCAAATCAACATGATGGGCGAGCCCTACGATCAAGAACATTAGTCCTTTTTTAGCGAGCCCCCAAAAACCTACTTCGCTGCTCAAACCCTTGCTTGAATCTGTTGGGTTGTCGCGACCTTCTTTATATGCCGCCGCAAATCCTGTGATGTAGTCAACAGTAACAACAACGGCCAAAGCAGTCAGAAGCGAGCTCCACCCTCCATAAAAGAATGATGTAAACCCGCCAACGGCGGCGGCTCCCCACTTAATTAGCAAATCCCATCTTTCCATGAGTTTATCCCCCTATTGACATATGAAATAGCCCCCGGGTATCCCGAGGGCATAAATAAAGCGCCTGCTCTATGGCGTGGCGCTTATTCCTGTGTCGGAAATTTTATCCCAGTAATCTTCTCGTACTCTTCCGGCGTGATTTCCCCGAATCGGTTGGCCTCCGTCTTAACGGCTGCGCATAGCCCCTCTGCGTCGATCCATTCACAATCAAAAGCAAGTTTCCAGAAATTCATTCCGTTTGCCCTCCTTTAAATTCAATAATTTCAAGTTTAGCATTCGTCAATTCCGCACCCAGGCTGTCGATAGTCTGCTTTTTCTGCATGCTGTCCAGCCGCGATTGGGTCAACATTCTGCCAAGGTCATCAATGACGCTCTGCTGCTGGATATTCCTGATTTTCATTTGCGTCAATTCTTGGCCCAGCGCGTCGGTCTGTGACGGCTGCGGATCCGGATTCAGCGCTTCGATTTCCTCGTCCGTGAGTCCGTTCCGCCAGAAGCTTGGGCCGTCCACGGGTTGCGGCGGCTCCGGCAGCGGATCGTCGCTCTCCGGGTCATGCTCGGCCAGCACGGCCATGTATTCGGCGTATGCAGCCTCATAAGCCTCCTGCGCTGCTCTGTAGCCCTCGACATCGAATATAGGCTGATACAGCCCGTCAGGCATCGGCACAGCTACGGTGTAGCCTACGAGTACCGTTTCCGGTTCGTCAGGCTGCTCGTCGTCACGCTGCTCCGGTTCAGACTGCGGAAGGCTGCCGGGTTCGTCCGGTTCAACCGGTTCCCGCCGATCAAAAACGCCCGTCACGGAGTCCGCAACGAGCGTCGGTTCGATGTAGCGACCGGATAGGTCGGTTATGATTGCTTCTTTCATGTCGTGCCTCCTTATTTATTTGCAAGGAACGATATACCTTGCAATGAGAGATAATCATTTTTTGCATTAGGCGAGCCAATCTTTACAATCCCCGTTGGATCCACGTCAATGCGGACAAGAGCCTCGCCTACACCTGTTACCCATCCAAGCACAGGGAAAATAAGCGATTTGTCAGGTCTAAACCCTGTTGGAAGTATAAACAAAGATGTACCCAACGCTGCCGTTCCCCTACCTATCAAGCCCTCAATCGAAACAACATTCGAATCATCCTTATAGTAGAACGAATGTTCAAAAGGCGATCCATAATCTACCCACCCATTCAATAATGTAGGTTTAATCCGCAGAGGAGGTGGCGCATCCTTCTCCGCCTTCTGCGTCTCCACCACCGACAGCCGCCGCCCGATGTCACCTACATCCTTCACCAAGTCCGACACAGTCCCACGCAGGTTGGCCGCCACGGTGCCGCTGATTGGAGGCGCAAGAGTTGGATGAAGCATCGTATAGGTGACGTGGTAGATTGCGGTTGGGTCGTAATAACTAGGTTCAGTTTGTAAAACATTGTCGCCCTTCGCGATCCACGCCCTGTCAATTGCGTTATTTTTATAAACTATTGCACTAGCTACATGTGTCCTGTGTCGGAGCATCGTTGCAGGCAGATATGCATTGTTAATATTTCCTTCATCGCTAACACCGGGCGCTGGATTCGCCCGTTCCCGGATCACAATACCGCTGCCGACCTCGACCATGTTAGAGCCTGCGGAGAGTGTCGCGCCCAACTCGTAATTCCTGACGGGCTCGACGGTTGGCTTCGCCTTCAGGTATTGGAGGCGGTAAGGCGTCCATTCCGGATATGACGTTGTTGGCGTGTCAGCTACACTTGGATCGCTTGGCTTATTTATCTTAAACCATTGCTTTTTACCACTTGTATATGGAGTTTCGCGGCTCCCTTCTTGGTACATCCTCCAACCGTTAAAATACGCCTTAATCTCGTCGGGTTCCGGATTGTAATTTCCTCCCCATCCACTTTCATTATTGTGCACTGAAATATAAGCATTAGATGTGAAAATGCGAGTAACATCACTAAAACCCCAATTTTCTACATTTATAGGTTTATCATTTACGCTTAATAGACTGCCATTGTATTTTGTAACGAAAAGTCTGCCGTAGTCATCTTCATCTGCTGGGGAACTGTTATTTGGAACACAATCATTTGCAGAAAGGACTTTAAAGTCGTTTTGTGTAGAATGTCTTTTCCATACATGGGACCCATCCAACGTAACCTTCCCCCACGGCTCCAGCACATACGGTAGCCCATCGTCTCCCATAAAGAGCGTATCGGGATTGCTGCCGTCTACCGGATGAGCGGCGAGCTCCGTTTCGAAGGCGATCATGCTACGTTGCTGCGGTACGAAGGGCTTCGCTTCGGTTCCGACGGTGAGCATCGGGTTTTTACAGGATACGTCAATATCGGCGGAAAAGCTTTTGAGTACTAGCGCAATCTGCGTTCGACTACCAACGTTGAAGGAGCGGTAAGTATCCGTACCGTATGGGACAACGAACGTGTTGTAGTCTAGTTCCGTGATGCACCATGACACCCCGGAATTTTCGAGCGAGAATACATATGTCTGATTCGGCAGTACCGATAGATGATACGCCAGGAAGTCCCCGTCTCCACCAGCGCCAAAACGCAATTCATAAGGGGCTACCACTGTCGCTTTCGATGCGACAGTGATCCGATCGGCTTCATAAAACGGCGGCAGCAGATTGCCTCCCGTTACGATGGCGTATGGGTTCTTTACGTTGGTCATGCTGTCTACGTATGGATAGCGTTTGGCAACCTGTTCCGGTGTCATGCCTTCAATTGCATTGTACTCGGCCTCGGTGATCTCATACAGCCCGATTCCATCCGCAGATATCTTTTGGCCTGCTTCTGATGCTACGCCTCGGACGTAGACTTCCACCCTGTCTTTGCCAGCGAGATCCACGGGGGAAACAGCGACATATGCATATGTGAACTGATTGGACTTGACTGTCCCATTCGACTTGAACCATGATGTTACATTGGCCTCGCTCTTCACTTCTGCAAAGGAGAGGTGTACATACTGAGCGGATATGTTTCGAATATACCCGACGGCAATATAGTATTTATCCAGGTCTTTTACAGCACCATTGGAACGAATACCAAATCCCGCCTGTTCCTCCTTCGTACTCGCCACTTCGATGGAAAAGGATCCGTATACCCGCTCGGTGCTTAGAGCCTTAACACCGGGTCCGGGTGCAGACCAATCGGCTGTATTTTCACAGTCTCCAACTCGTCCTAGTAGGTTGATGAGTGTCCGGCCCTTTATCTCCCCCATCTGGAACGGCGTATCATTCTCGACCTCCACCACCTGGAGGCCGGGTTTAATCCCCAAGGGCTTGCCTAAAACGTGATCGACAGATTGCTTTAGGTTGCGTATTTCGTCCGTATTGCTATCAACATCCGCCCTTAATACGTTGATGTTTTCATCGGTGTACTGCTTCGCCACTGTAAGGGCAGCATCCGCTTTCTCTTGGGCCCCTGTTGGCGTTTCAGCCCCGATGCTTTCGGGGGTAACCGCCTGAGCCTTCTGGTCCGTGTATTCCTTGGCATCTTTAAGTGCCTTCGATACATCATCCTTCTCCGCAGCCTTTTCCTGCAGCTCCTGCAGCGCCTCATAGGATCGATTCATGTGCCAATTGAGCCAATCAGCTGGCGGCCGATCCTCAACTTCCCAGCCCTTCACCCGTTTTGACTCAGGAGGTTGTATTCCTGCTGCCTTCCATTCGGGTAATTCTTTATTGAATGGCATTCCTATCTTCTCCCTCCCTAAATCGGTAATTCGTAGTCATTGCCCGGCATATAGACCGTTCCAAGGGTGCCGCCTGTTGTCATAGCGATATCCGCGAGCCCAAATTTGCTCTTTTCAACTTCCGCTCGCTTCGACGCCAGGAGAAAGGTTCCAGACAAATCAATTTGTGCAACCCGGACGCCTGCAGCCACTGTTTTTTGGATGATCTGCGCGAACTGGTACGGTGACATTCCCACTTCGTTCAGGCGAGCTATCGGCACACGTAGCAAAGAAAGTGCGGCCGGCTCCGGTTCGTTCGGGTCCGCATGCTTTTCCTCGATTCGAATTTCCGAAAAATCGCAATCTAGGGCCAAAGCTAAAACTTCAATGATCGTGTTAATGTCCGTCTTCGATAAGTTTCGCGCTACCTTCGACTTCAACAAAATTCTGTAAATTTCGTCGGTAGCAGCTCCACGCGGCTGCACTACGTTTTCCCCGATCCTGTCCAGGGTTGTTCCCCGGGCCCGGTCAATGTCTCGCCATTCCTGAATTTTGTCCAGCGTATCTTCCAGGCTTGTAAGCTGAGAGTGTAGGATTGACACCAGTTTTCCAAGATTGCTCTCAGGGTTTTTGTTATACGCATCGGTGAACCGACCAAGCATGTCCTTCACGCTAAACACGGCTGGTCACCTCGATATTCTGGTCCCGAATCCTCGCCACCTGATGAGGGGCGATTTCAATGTTTTTCGAATCACCGTTCAGCAGCAATTCTACATCATCCACGCCTGGAACCCTGTACACCGCGCTAATTAATTTGTTGTATATTACGGCCGCCCCCATGGACAAGCCGTTGTAATACTTACCGTCGTGCTCCCCGCCGATGTACTGCACGATTTCGGATATCACCTTTTCGTCACCGTCAGCCGGGTATTGAACAGTTCGCTTTATCTTCGCATGAACAGAAATCAAAACTTCCTCAGCACGGCTGAACTTGACCTTGTGCTTGTAACCTGCGACATCGGTAACCTCGCGAACAATATCGCCGTGTGCTTCGATACCGCCAGCCTTTGTTGCGAAAATGGCGGCTGCGATCTCTTGCTCATCGCCTCCCAACACATAGCACTGGAACGATTTCCCGGGCCTGCCTGCCGCATCTGTAGTAAGTGAGGTGTTTTCTATCACGGCCGCCGCTCGAACACCAGACAACCGTAATAGCGTCCCTCGCAAGGCATCGACAGAGGCCGCGCCGCCGCCCGCTACCGATTGCTGGAACCGGGCGCGAAATTCTTCATCCGTCTCTCGCTCCCGTCCGCCTGTTGTTGGCCTCGGATTCGTGACAGAGAGGATATTCGCATCGGGATTGAGCAAAGCCACAATTGTGCCAGTTGCAACGTTCCATCCTGTTCCCACTTCTTGGGCCGCGATCCCCACAGAACCCTTGCCGTCATTATCGAGAGTCAGATCCTCATTTGTCACGAAATATTTTCCTGTGGCGGTGCCGACGATTGTGCCTTCCGGTATCGTATATTCTGGCGTTCCTATGAATGTTAACTCTCCGTATGCAAATTCCTCTTGGAATCGTTTAATCCCCACTTGCGGAGCGAGGCGGTCCAAACTCACGCCGGTTGCTGTGTCTCGGTACGCCGCGTAGTATACGTGCTCCACTCCCTGCCAAACATAGGCCAGAAAAAAAGCGAATATCCGTAGGATGATCCCGAGTGGAGATAGTGCCGATGTATTCGTGGTTTCACCGTATTTTGCCCGCGCCTGTTCTTCCATCTGCTCCAGTAAATCGCTGTACCGCATCCGCTTGAATCCAGATGCATCAAGCATCCAAACTCACCTCGCTTTCTACCTTCTCCCCATTTACTGCGGTCGCAGTGAAAAAGATGTGGAGCATTCGATTCTCCTTGTCGAAACGAATGTCGATGCTATCAACCTTCTGTATTTGCTCAACTTGTTCAAGGGCTGAATAAACCGTTTCGCGAATCGCCTCTTCGTTCGGCTGCTTCTGCAGCAGCACATCATAGCTTGTGCCTGCATCGGGGTCCAAAAACCACTCGTCAAGATTCGTACCCAGCACCACACGGGCAGCTTGGGCAATCTCTTCCGGCCCGGATACCATTTGTAATTCGCCATCTGCGAAAATCAGGTCCCCCGTGCTGTCCAATCGAAAATTCACGTTATCACCCCTACTACAACCGTATCCGACAAGCTGTGCCTGCGCCTAGAATCAGGGTATGCCATGGCTCCATTCAGACTCTGATCCATGGCACGCTCTACGCATATCAGCAAAACTACATCCCCCTGCCGTAAAACGGGTACATAGTCCTTTTCCACGCCATCCACCTCGAAGCGCTGGCATAATACGGGCACATCCGTCAATAATGCATGCGGACTCGGCTGGTTGCCCATCATCTTTTGCATGATGAGCGGCTGGACGGTTGCACGGCGTCGCTCCTTGTCGTATGCGGCCACTCTCCCGATTGTGGCCGTGTGGAGTTGGCGCAACGCATTTTCAAGCCAACCATTCAAGCTCTTATCAAGTTGTGCCATTTTAAAACACCGCCTCTATCTCGGTGGTAAAATCACTGCCACTTGAAGAGTGTCGGCCGCGCCGCACGCGGAGTGATGCCTCGACAACGCGGCTTTCAATGGTTATCAGGCTGCCTGTTGTCAATCGGTGATTCAGTAGACACTTGGCCTGATAACCCGCGCTGCTGTCGTCCTGAAAAAAGGTAGGTGAACCGATCAGGCCAGTCTTCGGTGAAAGTACAAAGTTTATTTTGTCGCCTTGGGTAAGTGGCCGAATATACAACTGCCCTTTGAGCATGTAACAGGAGGTCTGGCAATCGGCGGCAACGTTCTTGATAGCATCAACAACGGAGCCCTCAACGGTCATCCCCTCTGTGTAAACAACATCTTTGACCAAACTTAAGGCGACCGCGCTGAGGTTACCTCGCTTTAGCAAATCCCTAATGACGGTGGAGGCTTTCGTTTGTTTCGCATATGAAATGCTCGGAATGGTCCGGCTGTCCAATGGCTCCGAGTCAAGGACTGTGAAGGTTGTAATTTTGTCAGGCCCTTCCCATCGAGTCTCATAAAAAGAGATGTAACCAGAAAGAATGGTTCCGACATCCCCTTTGTATCCTGCATTCAGCACAACCTTTGAATGATGGGCGATGTTGTTTATCGTATTGTCACTCAGGTTGTAGATTTCGATCCTGGCCTCGTTTGGATCTGGATCATCATCAAACGGCACGTCAAAACGAATCTCTAGGTCCGGCGTCTTCAACGTCTGCCCACCAACAATCAACTCCGTAACACGGCCATAAGATTCACTCATCTTCTTCTCCCTCGCCTTCTCCATATGCAAGAAACACGGTCTCCCCGAAGTTACCCCAGGTTACGGCCGTTTCCCTGCCTGCCTCGTCAACCGGTACAATCAACGGCACCGGAAAGCGGTGGTCCTCGATGCCTGCAAAAACAGGAACGCCGTATACGAGTTTCACGCCTTGAAGCAACACTTGATCATCCTTCATCAAGTCGAGTGTAAAAAAGTCAAAACGCTCGTTGTAGTTCACTTCAAAGGTGAAGATGTCTACGCCGAGCGCAATGTCAAATTGATAAGGGATGCTGTCTTTTTCAATCGGTATAAACTCCATAGGCCCCTCCTAACCTACGATGACAACCATGCCTGGTTTCAGGCGGGTGCCTTTTGGTATTTGCGTATTCCAAGAACGTAAAGTTTTTAGGGGTACTTTGTACGTATACGCCAGCGCTTCCCACGTCTGGCCTTCTCGAACCGTGTGCTTCTTTCCCGTTGGTCCTTGGCTTTTTGCTTTTGTGCCTTTTGTCTTGCTTTGCTTTGTGGTCTTGAGCTGCTGCCGGCCGGCCGTTGTCATCACCTTGACAAGGGTCTGAGTTTTGGCTGGCAGCTTCGTAGAAAAAAGCGGCTTAACCTTGCGGATTTCTCGCAACTGCATTGTAAAATTCATGCCGTTTGCCACTTTATATTCGTGTTCGCTTTCGAAAGCCTCGATGATGCAGTTTATAAAGGAATTCCGGCCAACATATTTAACCGTTGTGCCGGAATTCATCTTCCCCAGTATTTCTTTCCTCTTCTTCGCCGCATCCTCGCCTACCAACTTCCCGGTTAGGGATAGGGTCACGAGTTGAGGCTCCACATGGTCCGTAATGGCGGCCCCGCCCTCGATAGGGTAGGTAGATACCCGAACGGAATATGAAGGCTTTTCGTTTGTGACATGAATTTGTATGCCGTCAATGGTTGCCATCTAACCTCACCCCTCGATATACTGCGGATTTTTCATGCCGAATGATTTAAACAAGTTCTCAAGTTCCTTTTTGACTTCCTGGGCGGTATTTTTCGCGGCGCTGGTTGATTCGCCGCCTTTTATCGTTATCTCAATATTGGGCGATATTATGATGTTGCTATTTGCCGACGTATTGCTGTACGTTGGCGCGAGTCCTTCCGCCTCTGTTTGAGGTGCTTGAGGGGTTGCGGCTGCCGTTGCCATACCATTGACGGCATGGGATACTTCCGGGATCTTGTCTTCTATCCCGATCTGGAATCCTTCGCCTGTGTACTTCCCGAGTTCCTTCATAACACGAGAAGGAGAGTGAATATCGAGCGCATCCTCTATCCCTTCCGTTACACTGTTTGCGACACCAGTAACCGCATCGCCCACGGCCTTCGCAGCACCTTTAATACCATCTATAAACCCGGTGATTGCATTCTTGCCCATCTCCCACATCTGGCCGGGCAGATTTTTGATCCAGTCAATCGCTTTTTTTATGCTCTCAACGATGGCATCCCAAATTCTGCTGGTCATACCTTTGATGCCTTCCCATGTGTCGGAAAAGAAGGTAGACATACCGTTCCAAGCAAGTTCAGCGGCAATTTTTATGTTGTTCCATGCCCCTTCGAGATAGCCCTTGACGGCTTCGAGAGCACCGGAAAATATCAGTTTGATACCTTCCCACGCTTGCCCCATAGCGCCCTTGATGTTATCCCAAATCTGTATGGCGTGGCTCTTCATAGCGCTGAAGTTGCCAGTAAAGAGATCCTTTATCAAAAGGATCGCACCCAAGAAAATATTCTTGATGACCGTCCATGCTGCGCTAAAGTACAGCTTTAGCCCTTCCCAAATCATTCTGACGCCGTTCACAATCCGAGCGAATGATGCTCGGATATTTTCAACAAATGGAGCGATGATCGCCATCACCGTGTTTACAATGCCATTCCACAGGTTGACCGCCGTGGTCTTTATCGCATTCCACGTATCGACCAGGAAGCCAACAATAGCATTCCATGTTGCTGTAAATACCCGAACCGTTGCCGCCCACAATCTCTTGAAAAAGGCCGATATAGGCTCCCAATACTTGATGATGAGATATGCAGCCGCGGCGACTGCAGCTATAACTGCAATGACTATCAGCATCGGCCCCGATATTCCCATGATGAGAGGGCCGACCGACGATAGCAGTTTAAATCCTGCCACCACATTAGGCAGGAATGAGACAAGGACCGTCAAGGCTCCACCAAGCAACAGAACCGCACCAGCTATCGCCGTGAATATGGCTATTCCTTGTTTCAAACCTTCAGGGAGGCTATTAAAGCGGTCAACTAATTTGTTTACGAAAACTGCTACACTTGTTAAAATAGGGATAAACGTTTCCCCAATAGAAAGCCTTGCGCCTTCCATAGCTGAGTTTACCTTCTCCATAGCCCCGTTTAGGTTGTCTAGTTGTTTATCTGCTATGGTTTTTGCAATACCGCCACTCTCTTCGAGCCTGTCTGTAAAGCCCTCTAAAGCTGGTTGCCCGGTATCCATCAACGCCAAAAATGCACTAGCGGCCTCTGTGCCGACTACCGTTGATACAGCAGCCACTCTCTGGGCCTCCGTTAAACCCTCTGTCTTCTCGACGAACTGTCCCACTACCTCAGAAAGAGAAAGTACTCTGCCTTCCCGTTCAGTTTCAATTTCCAACTGTTCTTTAAGGACCTTATTTGCTTCGGCAGTTGGTTTAGCCAACCGGATCATTATTGCACGCAATGCCGTGCCCGCTTCACTTCCTTGTATACCTGCATTGCCGAGCATCGCGGTTGCCGAAGCCATCTCTTCTAGCGAGCGCCCGGATGCACGCGCTATAGGGGCAACATATTTCATCGTATCGCCAAGCATGTTCATGTCAGTGTTGGACCCAGTGAAAGTTGCTGTCAGTATGTCAGCCACTTTTGCCGTATCCTTTGCCTCGATACCAAAACCCGTTAGAATGTTCGATGTGATATCTGCCGCACGGGCTAAATCAATCTGCCCCGCTGCCGCTGTATCAAGTAGCCCTGGCATGGCCGCAATCATGTCATTTGTCTTAAAATCCGCCATCGCCAAAAACTGCATACCCTCAGCGGCTTGACTTGCGGTGAATACTGTTTCAGCGCCAAGCCTTTTGGCAGTATCAGTAAGTCGCTGCATTTCCTCGACCGAAGCACCGGACAATGCACCAACCCTCGACATTGACGATTCAAAGTCTGCTGCAAGCTTGATTGATGAACCAATTCCTGCCGCGAGAACGCCGCCTGCGGCCCCCATGGCTACGCCGGCAGAACGGATGCTGCCGGACGCCTGGTCAATCTGATCCAGCGCCTTCAAAGAGCCGTTGGAGAAATCTCCGTATTTTTTTCGGAGCTGGTCCATTTCCTTTGCTGCCCGCTGGGCGGCTTTGCTTTGCCTGTCTACCGCCTGCGTGACGCTGTTAGATGCTTGCCTAACCCTATTGCCTGCGGCTGCAGCCTGTTCCTGTGCAATACGCCATTTTTCATCCGCTTTTTGGGCACGCACAGCGGCAGCCGTAGCCTTTTCGTTGGCCGCCTGTGCTCTTTGTATCGCTTTGGTAACCTTCTCTTGCGAGCTGGTAGATACCGCTGCGACCTCAGCAGCTTTTGCTGTTGCAGCTCTTGCCCTCTCGGTCGCCTTGGCTGCCGCGTCATTTGCCTTCTGCAGCCGGTCAGCGGCCTTCGTCAATCGTTCATTCGCTGCTGCAGCCTTATCAGCCGCTTTCGCAGCCTGGGCTGTGATGCCTTGTGACTTCGATACAGCGGAGGCCATTGCTCCCGATTTTTGCGAAACTCCTTGCATCGCCTTTCCGGCCCGCCCCATGCTCGACTCCATCCGCTCAAACACTTTGGAGTTTGTGCCGGAAAGCTTGTTCAGGCGCTTATCCAGCGTTTCAAGAGGGCTGGTACTTATGTTGTATCCGACATCTACTGTTAATTTGCGGAGTGACATGCGACCGCCCCCTTATTTTTGTTTGTTTCTCTGGCTCTGGGCATGTAGGATATCGAGTGCAGCGTTTGCCTCATTAAGATCGTCCCAATCCATTTCGCATGCGTCGGAATACGTAATACCACCATCAGACAAAACAACGCGCCAGAAGGCCCAATTCTCCTTGGCGCGTTGTTTATATTCCGCACTACTTGTCGCTGGGCGGGTTCAAAAATTCAACTGCTGCCAGCATTACATCGTCAAATACATCTGGGTGCTCGTCAAAGTAATCCCAATTCACCTTTGGCTGCACAATGACGTGCGTCATCAATTCTTGATAATATTTTTCCTCGACGAGTTGCCCACTCTTATTTTTGGATCGGTCCCGCAAGCGGACGGACTCCCGGACACCTGGATGCTGGAAGGTATACTCTACGCCTTGAATTTCAACCGTTGTCTGTTTCTTTGACATTTGAATCATTCTCCTTAGTTATAGTGGAATAAAAAAAGCCGCCCTTCATTGGCGACTAGCTTTCAACCGTATAGTCAAACACCTGCAGTTCAAACTCCCGATCCTCTGCCTCGTTGGAATAGCTAGCCGTGGCCGGTTTCTTTACTCGCGCCCGGCTGCCGCCAAACTTCTCCTTCGGTGCGCCGTTATATATCACCCACACGGGCACCATTTTCTTGGCATTAGCCAACTGGTTGAGGAATGACACTGAAGGAGAAGTTTGCTGAAGTGTAATCGTAATGGTCCCTAGTGGGTTGTTCACTTCGGACACAACCACATCTCCCTGTGCTCCAACCGATGCCGCGAAGTTGTCCTCGTCCTTCTCGCCTTCAACCATAGACCCCTCGGCAAAGCCGGTAATAAATGTCCCATCGACCGTGACTGTGACATCCATTGCATCATAATTCGTTGATGCTGCCATCTATCCTCACCTCACCCTTAAAATTTGATAGAGCCTTTTATTTTCACACTGTGTACCGCTCCGGCCAGTTCAAACTCAAAAGAACCCTCGTTGTATTCCCGCGTTGCCCGAATGTCCGCCGGGATCTCTTCGCGCTTTTTAAAATACACCGAATACAATGGCAATCCATTCTCGTCCGCCGCGATGATCCCGTTGTTGAAAGCATCCTTCAGTACGCTTGTGCATTGTCCTTCAATAAGAGCAATGCCCGCGTCCGTGAATGGGATTTTCGGCGTATTGTTGAGCAACTGCTGTAGCTGATACTCCATATTAAATTTCACGTAATCCTTGGCGTGGATGATATCAATGTATACCCCCGTGGATGTCTTGCCCTCACTTGTCCCGCCACGCCCGGCCTTTCGAACATATGCCACGGCTCCGGCGTCGTGGATTTCTTGAAGCTCCGTGGCTGAAATTTCAAGAGGGCTCAATCCTTTGATCTCTTTAAACTTCCATGTCACGGAACCAACGGGAGCCGCCGCAACTGCGCCAATCCATCCGGCCTCCGGGTAGGCATTGGCGCAGTTGTGATAGAATACAACGGTCCGCTCCATGGCTGCCGCCTGGATCGCCTTGGCGTCCTCGATATTGTCCGTCCGGGTGAAAAACATCTTCGAGCCATCCAATTCGATGACATCTGCGATCTTCAACACCTCTTCCCGGGCGTTGCTGGTACATATCAGAAAATACCAATCTTTATCGAGCAGCTTGGCGAGGTGGTCTGCAAAATACTGTTCTTCTTCGTTTGCCGTATCTCGGCATGCAATTGCGATTTTATCCGGCCGCTTGTCACCCTGAGCAAAGATCGACTTTGCGGCCAGATATTCCGGGGAAGTCTCCTGGAAGTCCTTCAGGACCGCATCCAACTCGTAATAATACTTGAAATCATGCCCCTTCGCCTTGGCGCCATAAATCAACGGCGTACCAAAGCCCAGCCGCCCAATCGGCTGGACAAGGTCAATAGTAACCGTTACATCCTTCAGTGCGCTCATCCGCCTCACTCCTCGTATAGTATTTCCTAAAGGCAGTTTTGAGTCTTTTTCCAGTCCTTTATAGTAACATAGAATGCCTTCAAAATTTCCAGCTTGCACATTGAAAATTAATATGGGGACTGGACTTTCCGGAATGTCTCTGGACAATGGAACTTAGGGTTCCATTCGGGGAAATTCGTCTCCCTCCTGTAGTCCAATCTACTTTTTAAGTCTGTTTCTCCGGTACTCGCTTGCACTTCTTACCCGCTGGCTGTTCCCTTCGGCAACTCATGCCCGACTGTAGCAGCGTCGGGGCAGCTCATGAACCGAAGCGTGTTCTCATATGCGAGGGTGATTGATCGGCGAGTGCGCCGGAGACAGTCCGGAGAGTCCGTTCCCTGAATCCCTTATAGAAAGGAGGAATTCTCTTGAAGCTTTTTGTCGGTATTGACGTCAGTTCCGAAGAACTGGAAGCCTGTTTGATGAAATCGGATGGCGACACCCTGGAGACCTTCAAGACCACCAACAATCTGCACGGCGCTTCTTACTTGCGGGATCGCATCATTTCTGCTGCGGTCAAGACAGCCTGCTCTGAGGTTCATATCGGGCTTGAAGCCACATCCGTCTACAGTTGGCATCCAGCCATGTACTTGCATGAGGATGAGGCCCTTCAACAATTGAATGCCAAGGTGTTCACCATTAATCCGAAGCTGATTAACAAATTCAAAGACGCTTATGCCGACCTGGACAAAACCGATCGCATCGATGCCTGGATCATTGCAGACCGCCTGCGTTTTGGCAGACTCACGACGACTATCGTGATGCAGGAACAGTACATCGCCTTGCAGCGGCTCACTCGCATGCGATTCCATCTCGTACACAACCTTACCCGCGAGAAGCAATACTTTTTGCAAAATCTGTTCTACAAGTGCAATGCTTTTCGCGCGGAGGTGGACAGTTCCGTGTTCGGCCATGCCATCATGGAAATGCTCTCGGAAAAGTATAGTCTGGATGAGATGGCGAATATGGATGTCGCCCGTTTGGCTGACTATCTCAAGGACAAGGGGAGAAATCGTTTCCCCGATCCCGAACACGTCGCCCGCTGTATTCAAAAGGCGGCTCGGGCCTCGTACCGTCTCTCGAAGGTTGTCGAGGATTCCATTGATTTGGTGCTGGGCACCTCAATTCAGTCGATCCGGAGCATCCAGAGTCAGCTTAAAGAGCTCGACAAGGCGATTGAGCGCATTTTAGACGGCATTTCCAGCAGCCAGTGCCTCCGTTCCATTCCGGGCATTGATCGGGTCTATGCCGCAGGCATCCTGGCCGAGATCGGCGACATCGACCGCTTCACGGATCAAGCCGCCTTGGCCAAGTATGCGGGTCTGACGTGGCGCAAGCACCAATCCGGCTCCTTCGAGGCGGAAGATACAAAGCGCATTCGTTCCGGCAACCGATTCCTTCGCTACTACCTTGTTGAAGCTGCCAACTCGGTAAAAAACCGCGACCCGGAATTCGGGGAGTACTACCGGAAGAAATTCAATGAAGTCCCTAAGCATCAACACAAACGTGCCCTCGTCTTAACGGCAAGAAAACTTGTGCGTCTGGTCGATGTGCTGCTACGCAACGACCAACTCTATACGCCCAGAAGGAAGGTGAAGCCGACAGAGCAATAATGCCTTGGCTCATGAATTTTCTTCTCTAATTCCCAGTTAAATTATGGTATTTTACTTAATTTTCGACTGGGTCTAGTTTGGTGATGCCTTTTTTGGGATTGATCCTGCTGCACGCCAAGGAAATTTTCCAATTCTCATCAATCAGGGACTTGACATCATACCGCTGGACTTCATTTTGATTTTTTCGATCATGTCTTCGTCATATTCGATTACATCCACCATTCGCAGATGCACATCGAAGCCTATCCTGCGCTCGTAATCATAAGTAAGCAGCGTGTCACGCGCTGTCGTTGCTTCCAACTTGACGACGACAATGCCTGCATCCTTTAGCAGGTTGCGCCCGATACCCTGAAACCAGTCCCGAGCCTGTCCTGATATCCGGTAACCGTCTTGACTCGACTTTGCATAGCAGGTAATGGAGATGGTTACCCTAGCCAGTTTTTCGATCCTGTGCCTATCCTCGCGGATTGAATGAACACCATATGGCGACTGATCAACGTATGGCGCAACGAAAGTGAATCCGATGAATGGGTATGGAGGTTGCGGCACCGCCTGATCCTGCATTTGAACCGTCACCCCAAGATAGTTACGCAGCGGCCCCACGAAGGCGGTTTTAATCTGTTGATGGTCTATCAAATAAACTCACCCGCTTCAGCACGTAACGATTGATCGCCGTATACTCGGCGTAATCGTTTTTATCATGCACTTTGTACTTGAGCCCTCCATGTAGCACCTCCGTTTGTAAGGGGAGCTCGCGCTTCGTATACAGGTGTCTATCCTCTTCGGTGTACATGCCCCCTGATTGGATCACGGTGCGTTGCGGAAGGGCCACAATTGCCCCGTAGTCCGTGACCGTTTCCGACTCACCGCCGGGAATCCAATCCCCCGTGGATTGATCCAAGTGCCACTCCGTCTTCACAATCACCTGAAAAGGCTTCGAAAAGCGACGTAACAGCCCTTCAAACTGCCTTGGATTCATTGCATATGCACCTCGTATTCCAACGTGTCCATCAGCTTCTTTTCGTCTATCAGAGGATGATTCCCGCCCTTCAGCTTTTGCGTTAACTCCGAATTGGGCACGAAGGATCCTTTTTCAATGTGCGCCTGAATGTGCTTTTTGAGTTCCTTTGCTGCCCGCTCCAAAGCCCGCTCTGGCGTGATTGTGCCGGCCAAAGCTTGCCCGACAAGAGACTGCATAAGCCTCGCAAGCGCCCCTTCGTATGCGTCATATCCCGCACGTAAAAACGGCCGCTCAGGAATAGAAATGAAATGGGTGTCATCGCGTAGATGAACACCCATGGTAAGTAGTTTTTTTCTCATTTTGTCGGTTACCGGTATGTTAGCGCCGTACTCGTTAAATATCGCCTTGAGCACCTGTTCGCGGTCGCCTATCCAACCAACCTCGGCACGGGATCGCGAGAGTCTTTCCGCTTGCTGCTTATGCTTTCGAAATTGCTTCTTGTCCTCTTTTACCTTGAGTCGGATTCGCATCAGTACCACCGCCCAACATATGGGGAGATAAGCGCAGTTACTACAGGCGGCATGTCCTTTTCCGTCTGTTGTTGAGCATAGGTAACGGACATTTCCCCTAACTGCTCTTTCTGGATACCGACCGGGATGAATTGACGTTCATGAAGCGACTGAGCATACATCATACAAGCAAGCTCCAACGTTTCAGGCAATGTTCGCGGTTCCTCTTCCTTAGCATCTCCAGGCAATACATACCCACCAATATAGGTAACGGACAGATTGTGCTCGCCGCTAGGCCATCCATATGACCGATACAACCTTCCATCACCGACACTTTCGTAATCGGTAATATCACCGCCGCGAGAGGTTATGGACTCCACCTTGTGAATGGGATAGTTTCGCAAATTGATATACGGGGAACTGTCATACCCACTCAGGATCTCCGTGTAGGCCTGTTTACGAAAGGAGCGCCGGCAGTAATTTTCTATGCCTTGACTGGCGACCATCAAATATAATAGCAATTCATCGTCATTGGCTACATCGCCCATATGGCTCTTAAATCGTTCCAAGGTGCAAAGCATGGCTTATCCCCCTTTGCCAAGCTCTTCCCTAAGCTTTTTGATTTCCTGATCCACATAGGATTTATCAACCAATTCAATAGCCTTTCCATCTTTAGTTATCTTGCCGTCCTTGGTTATCGCCAGTTCCCCGCCTATATATAAAATATCGCCGGTTGAATAGTTTTTGGTCATGTACCCCATGATGATTGCCCCTTTCCGGGAGGGCAAGCCCTCCCCTTATTTATTCGCTGACTGGTACATCGGTCAAGATAACAATTGCATCCTCGTTTGCCGGCTTTCCGTCGAATCGCTGAATCACGCGGGTAAGTGTTGTGTCATTTTCAAATGCATCGCCGCCCACGTCCGTCGTCTTAGCTTCTAACGACTTTCTATCGAAGAAATAGTAGCCGACCTCGAAATTGCCGAATGCAATCTTTGTCTTTCCGTTTTCATTCTTGATGTCGTCAAAGATCTCAACCTGGAAGCCGAACAGCGTAAATACATCCGCCTTCGTTGGATCAGGCACAAGGACACTTTTACCATCCGAATACTTAATGTCTGCAAGCGTCTCGGTGGCCGACGTGTTCATTACAAACTTAGCACCTGCACGATACGAAGCATCGACCATGTTTTTAAGCTTGCGGAGTGTTTTTCACGTCAACCTCTGCAGGGCATTTCAGTGTACGATATTGCGTCGAAGTGAAGATGCCTTCGCAGTCGTCCTCACCGCCTGGGCCGTAGAAAACTTCGGCGTTTTCGGTGTTAAGTGAAATCTCGCTGTACCAGTCCCGCAACTCCTCATCAATGCTTACAGCACTATCGGCCATAAGTTCGTTCGTCACCTCAAAAATACCGGCATACTTACGAACCTTATAGTTAATCTCACTGTATTGCGGCGTGTCCATTTCGTCAATTTTGGTCTTTTCTCCAACCTTCTTCATACGCATGTCTGTGCCGCGACGCTTCGGCCGGCTACCCGAAAGAGTGCCCACTGTCTTGACTCCAACTAGATTACGAACGGATCGCTTCGTCTTTTTCTGCTTGATAATATCGAACGAAATATCTTCCGGTACGAGAATGCCCCCACTTGCCTTCTCACCTTCCGACATCGAGCGAGCTTGAGTTTTCATTTCCTTCAGCGCTCGTTGTTCATCATCCGTCAGCTCTGCGTCTTTCCCGTACTTGATGTACTTCTGGAATGCGCTGCGATACTCTTTTTTAATATCGAAAGATCGCTCATCATCGGCTTTTGGTTCATCGATAGGTGTAGTTTTTCCGCCGGTGTCTGTTGCTCGCAACTCTTCATGTAGGTCAATTTGCTTTCGTAGTTCTTTGGCGGCATCCGCAGCAGCCCGGGCTTCCTCCAACTTCCCGCCATTCGTCAGGTTGCGGGCTTCATCCAACCTTTGGCCGCCAGTTTTCTGGCGTAACTCGCGTTCTTTTTCGTCCATTTCAATTCCTCGCTTTCTGATTTTGGGTATAAAAAAATCGGCCCTTTAGATCCCCAAAAGGTCGATTTCAAGAAGTAACTTTTCTTGTTCTTGTTTCCTGCGTAGCTCATTTTGGTAACATTCCAAACTGCGGTTGGATACTAGCGATTCAGCTTGCACATAAGCCGCGTATGTGACGACACTAACATCAAAAACACGTTTTATTTTACGAATGGTTCGATTGTACAATCCTGATTTTTCGTCATAAATCCACTCGTCACCGTCATTCTCATAGTCGATCCTGAATGCGAAGCTTGACTGGTTGATATCGCCCCGCTTCATCACCTTGATAAGGTCGCTTGCGTATGTTGTATCTGGCGGATCAACCTCATATCGCAGCCCGAAGTCATCAACGGCCAGTCTCAAGGTGCCGGATGTTGTTCGCCCGAGGACTTTGCCGCTCTCATGGTCAATCAGACAGCGGACGTCGGACATGTCTGCCTCATTAATGGCCTTGGGATCTATCCGTTCGACAAATCCGCCAAGGTCCTGCGACCAAACATTGAACCGCAACCCGTATCCAACGATTCGCGGAGCTGATTCTTCATTATCTGCTCTTAATTCAACCTTGTTCGTCAGCATCCGGCGTTCCTTTTCCATCGTCCTCACCATCTTCACCTCCCCCCCTCTGTATCTTCGCTGTTCTTTATTCCTGCTTTCATGAGCTGGTACTGTTCTAAAATATCAAGTGTTGTGTAGTTCAAACTCATATAATGCTTGTCGCCTATAGGGCCGATGCCGTCTTCATCTTCCAATTCCAGCACCTTATTTATTGAATAAGGCCCGATCTGGATCATGTTCTTATAAAATTCTGCCCGACTCTTCGAATCGCCTCGCAGCTCACTGGTTACGTTGAACTTCGTATAATAAACCCGCCGTTCTGTACCAGTGAATAGCTTCCAGTCAATTTCCTGCTCCCAATTCGCAAAGATAGGCTGGAGAGTGCTTTTTACATACTCCAGGGAGAGGTTTTCCATATTGCTATATTTAGTGTCCGTAATCCCTAATTTGTAAGGCGGCACCTTATATATCTTGGCAACCTCTTTTATCCCTAATTGGGCCGTCTCAATGAATTGAGCATCCGCCAATGGCATACCTAAGCTTTGATAGTCGAAGCCTGCATCCAATATCGCAATACGATGAGCATTAGTCAGCCCGGAATTCGCCTTCTGCCATTCGTCTCGAACAACTTCCCGGGCAGGCTTATCAAGCGGCTTCGGAGTTTTGAGAATGCCCCTCGTCGTTGTCCCGCTGCTGTAAAAGCTGCCGATGAATTTTTTCTGTGCTTGCTGTACACCAATTTCCTCCCGGATGACTTGTATTGGAGTGATCCCCTTGAGCCCCGACTTACTGATCGACTTGAAATGCAGTACATCCCAATGCGGCAACTTTCTCGTTTCTCCATTCGGCAAGGTTGTAATGTACCATACTTGTCCGGTTTGGGGATCAACGTGAACATCAGTTTTCGACGGGTTAAGGGGCCACAACGCCTTGGGCATGCCATTATATGGGCCGCTTGTATGCCACTCAATGTTGGCATATCCATTTCCCCAGGCCACAACATGTACCATCATTAGTTCCTTGAAGATGTAAGCCGTCATGTATGGGTTGGGCCTGCTGCCAAGCAGTTCAGCGACGGGGTGACTGCTATCCTTTTCGCGCCCGCCCTTCTTTTTCCGGTAGACATGGATCGGAAGTTTGCCGATATCACCGCCCAGGATGCTTGCACAGGTATAAACATTACTATTCATTAGGGCCGATTCGCTGGTGACACGCTCGCCGCTGGCCGTTTTCTTTCCCCCAAACAGGTCCAAAAACCATGACTTGGGATTCTTCAAGTCCGATGTATCTTCTGAACGTCTGTGAAGGAATTGAAACCAGCCCATACGAAAGAATCTATTTCGCCGCAATTCTTCACCCCCTCCCTAGAACGAGAAATCTTCACTTAATACATGCTTGTTCAAATCTTGCTCGTTACCCGAAATGTATACTCTGACATGTGCATTTATTAATGCGGCTGCCGGGTCGATACGTTCAACACTCTTTGCTTTGTCCAGCATTATATTATCCTGTGCATCCACTTTAACAATTGCGTTTGCCATCGCCCAACCAAGTACAGGATCGTTTTCATGAATGACCTGCCCCATGTAGACGCGCTCCCTGAAATTTTTGGTCGGAGCGTTCAGCGTTTTAATGCCCTGCCTAATCTCGATCATTACAAATCCTGCGTTTGCCATTGCCGTAGAGAATTGCGTTGCATTGTATGGGTCATAACATATTTCTTTGATGTTCCAGCCTCGCCGCTCTGCTTCTTGTGGGATATAGGCCATTACAAAGTCATAATCAACTACCGCGCCAGGCGTCACCGTTAGCCACCCTTCCTTTATCCATAGGTCATATGGCATCTTGTCCGACTGTTTACGTTCAGCCAGCTTTTCCTCTGGAATAAATGAGTGACTAAAGACGGCTAGACGTCCGTCCGGCAATTCTATGTCAAAGCTGCAACTGGTTAGGTCAGTTGTACGTGACAAATCGATTCCAACAACCGCATCTAGTCCGTTAGTGTCCGGCATCGGATTGTCCTTCGTGGTACCGCATGCTTTCCACTTGCCCATGTCCATGTAGCCGGATAGTTTGGCGTCTACCCATACGTTCATGTTCTTAATTTTGAACGCGACCATCTTTTCAGGATCTGCCAGCGCCATTTTCAACTCGCTTCGCAGCATCTTGAGTCCAGCCGGGTAGCTTGCGACAATAGGGTTTGCTTTAATCCAGTTGCGTTCATCGGTAATGTCGTCATCTTCGTCCAACTCATTGACCATAGCAAAGTATTCGTCATTTTCTAGGTCAACATTTGGATCGAGCAGCTTTGATACAAAGTTGTACTCTATTCGATAACATGGATGGTTCAGATTTCGTCCCGCGGTCGTGATAATCATGAGTAACGGCTCTTCGCGGGCTATCATACCGGATGCTAAGACGTCGTAAAACTCCGTGGTTTTGTGTAGGTGATATTCATCCACAATCCCACATTGTACGTTTGTCCCGTCACCTTCTTTGCCATCCTCTTTCGAGAGAGCTTCCATAAAGGATTCTGATTTAAGGTGCTGGATCTGCCCGTTAGCTATCTTGATGGTTCCTCGTCTAATGAGTTCAGAGCAACCTTTTAGCATTGCGGCAGCTTCGTTCCAAACAATCTTGGATTGCTTCTTTTTCGTGGCAGCACAATAAACCTCGGAGGCATATTCCCCGAAGGCGATGGTTTCATATGATCCAACGCAGGCCAGTGACTGCGACTTGGCATTTTTTCGCGCTACCTGCCAGTAGGCTTTATTAAACCGCCGATATCCAGTATCGCGATGCACCCAACCGTAGATATTTCCGAATACAAACTTCTGTATGATATGCGGTTCAATATGCTGCCTTGCTAACGCGCCTTTACGGTGTTTGAAAAGCCGCATCCAGTCCAAAAAACGCTCCGCGTACTCTTCGACAAAGACATAGGGAAAATCGCCTGTATCTTGTCGTTCAAGGTCGCGCAGGAACCGCCTACACGCCTGTTTATGCTTCTTGCACGCTACTATTTCACCGCTTATGACTTGCTCGGAATACGAAACTAGCTCATCAAGAATCATATATCACCGAAACGATCCGTCACCGGATCAGATTCTTTGGGCTTCTCGTCTTTAAGAGCTATTTTTGTTCTGTCATAAACGGTTAAACCGAACTTACTTTCATATGCTTGGAGTAGCTTGATGGTAGAATTCAAGGCCGTTAGCGCCGGATTCGTGACGTAGGTTATACCTCCGCGCGAATTTTCATTTACTAACGTATATCCCTTTTCCTCCACTTCGGTTCGAAGCTCCAGCATTCGGGCATGTAAGTCACAATATTGAGCAAGTCCATTTACATCTAAATTCGTCAGCAATTCGGTTTCTTCAAGCTGCTTTACCAAGTCTCGGAACATTTTTTTTGCCTTATCATTCAGCCAAGCAGGCGCTCGGATGCGATCCCTTCTTAAGCGGCTGCTTATTTTCTGTTCCTTGTCCTGTCGCTCAAACTTCTGCTTTTTCGTCAGATGTCCTTTTATCAAATGCAGCGGTTTCGGATTCCTCCCCATCGTCACGTCACCTCCTTGCGTACCCTAAATTTGATTTCAGGAAATTTTCGTGCGCTTGAGGGGGCAGCGCTCAACGCCTCATAGCCTCACGTTTTTGACCCTAGGGGGGCGTCATCGGAACCACGACGGACTGTATCAATCGCGGTTGGTCCCCCACACCTAGGACACCTCAAGCCATCTCGTACCTTGTGACTTCGTTCGACGTAACCACAATCCTTATCCAAGCAATAGTGAGTCGTGAGTTTTTGTTTCACAATGTCCCTCCTTCCTATAACGCTCGTCTGCTTTCCTCCCGCTTTCAGTAGCTCCTATCAAGTCAGTAACCCCTATCCTTCCATCACTACATGAATGCATCCCTATTAAGCCAACACTACCACCCCATTCTTTAGGTAGTGGCTCACCCATCGTTATGTTCACCAACGCAATCATGACATCAGGTACATGTACATTCTTTTCAACAACGCCGCACTGCCTGCACTTATATAACAAGGATCCCGAACTCAACCCCTAATCCCTCCATCCCCTCGAATAAAGAAGCTCCATTCAAAGCGCGTATGATGCTATGAGCAAGGCTGTGATCGCTGTTATTCTAGCTGCCCGCCCATAATTACGGGCATCTATTTGTTTTTCCAAATAGCGAGCATTGATTAATATAAGGATCACAATCGAAACCTTAATAGCAATCGTTGTATAGTCCATGACCGAAACCTCCGTCCTCTTTGGCCGTCTTCCTATCATGACATCGCTTGTTCATTGGTTGGTGGTTCTCTGGGTCCCAGAACAAGTTGTAATTGCCCTTGTGTGGTTTAATATGGTCCACTACATCAGCAGCCAAAGGAACCTCTTTCCCTTTGCATTCATCACATACACATAGCGGATGCAGGGCGAGGTACTGTTCCCGGTATTTTCGCCAGCGCCGTCCGTATAGTTTGGCATATGAGCGGCTTGGCATCGCTTGTGAAGCTGCTGCCTTGTGCTTCTCGCAGCAGCGTTCTGTCGTCAACTCCGGGCACCCTGGCTTGCTGCAGGGTCGCTTAGGCTTGGGCGGCATCTTCATCCCTCCAACATCTCAGCGGTATCAGGCATGTTTGTGCCACTCCATCCCACTTGCCCCACGCGCAGCGCCGACACTTGTCTGGCTGTTCCCGCTCCGATGCACAATCAGGACAGTTCAGCTTTTCAAAGAATCGGATCTTCTGCTTCTCTTCATCTTCTCCCCTGAATATCTCAGTACGGTACTTCGTGTGTCCGCAAGCGTGTGTTATTTTGACACAACGCTGCAGCCTGTCATGTCTCTCTGCCATGTCTGCGTTCACCCCGGTTCCTTGGTGGTTCCGTTTCTCGATATGCTGTTACTCGTACAAGCCATTTAAGAAACTTCATACTCCCATTCCTTTCTATGCATAATAAAAAGCCGCTGAATAATCAGCGACCACGGAATCATGTAATGCTTGTAAAACGTATTCTCATATATAAGTGGCTTTTGTATGGGGTGAAAATCACCGTCTACTTATATGTGGCGATCGCACGACAAAAACACGGTTCCCGCTTCCACCACGACAACACGTGTAAAAACATTTGTTTTATTCTTTACACGTGTAATTACATGTGTTATAATATAATCAGAAAGGAGGTAAACATGGTCAACCTTGATAAGGCGTACTCATCAAGAGAAATAATCAAAATCCTAAAGGCTAACGGTTGGATACATAAGAATGCAGAAGGTGACCATTGGCATTTCAAACATCCAACCAAAAGGGGAAAGGTTTCCGTACCTCACCCCAAGAAAGACCTAAAACGGAGAACGACAAAAAGCATCTTCGAGCAGGCGGGGCTGATTTAAGCCCTGCCTCTCCCAAGGAGGTTAACCATATATGAGTAAATATATTTATCCCGCTGTGTTCCATCCTGGCGAGCCAGACGAAGGCGGTTATACCGTGACCTTCCCTGACTTGCCGGGCTGCATCACTGAAGGCGACAACTTGGATGAAGCCCTAAGAATGGCAAAGGACGCTCTTGGCGGTCACCTTTACCTAATGGAAGAGGATAAAGACAATATCCCGCAGCCATCGAAGCCGGACTCTATCCAACTGGAAGCCGGTGAATTTGTGTCTCTCATTCAAGCAAATACTGATTTCGTCCGCGAGCGCATCCGCAACAAGGCCATTAACAAGACACTCACAATTCCAAAATGGCTGAACGATGCTGCTGCCGAGGAAGGGATCAATTTCTCTCAAACGCTCCAGGACGCATTGAAGCAGAAACTTGGTGTTAAAGACTTCTCTTAACGAGGAGTCTTTTTTTCTTTCCCCATAAAAATACCGCCCCACGAAGGAGGCGGCTAAGGCGAAAGGAGACAATGACATAATTATACGAATGGCAGGGTTCGAACCTGCGTCCTCTTGCTCCCAAGGCAAGCGTGCTACCAAGCTGCACCACATCCGTGTATTGTAACCGGCGTCAGGAATCGAACCTGATACCTCGGAGTCATGTTATCGGGCCCTTCTCCGCGCTCTGCCTATGAGCTACACCGGTATATTGTCGGTAAGAGATGCGGCCGCCTGGCTTGGGAAAGAAGGGACTGCGACCACATCTCTAATTCTTCCGACACTATCATATTAACACGGATTTTCTCGCCTTTGTTCCCGTCTTATTCCCGCAATTTTCCCGAGACAGTCCCGTAGTTTTCCCAGCCCGCTAAACGTGCGTAAACTGCTAGGGAATCGTGGCGCAGCCGATAGAAACCACTCTTTGAAAGATGCATCACTTTTGAAAGTTCGCCCCAGCCTTTTCCTTCGACGAAGTGCAGCCTTAGCAGCGTCTCGTGTTCTGGATAGTGCGCCTTCATCGCATCCAGCACCGCGTCGATCCGCTGCTTCTCAGCCTTTAAGTCCTGATATTCGCTCAGCTGCGCTAGAATCGCCTCATAGCCCTCTGGCGTACCAGTTCGTGCCTTGATGACCTTCGCTATCTTACGCCGCAGCTCCTCCAGTAGCTGCCGATCCCCTTCGTCCGCTGGCTCACACTCCTGGACGGCCTGAAGCTGCGCCCGAGTCCCTGCAGGGTAACGAGTCAGGTATGCGTGCGCCGTCGCTTCCAGCCGCTGTTCTCGCGGCGTCAGGTACATATACGACGGCAGCCCCCGTAGCCGGCGATGTAGTTCCTGCAAGTGGTCGTCCTCATTGAGCCGCGACACGGTGATCCCGTTTCCCACGCTATACGTTTCGAGAACGCGCAGGCGGCCAACGATGTCACGGTATCCAGTAAGCTGCTCGATCACTCGTTGTTCTATCTGTTTTGTCAAAAAGACACCCCCATGCATGTTAATTTACTCATTAGCTGAATCTCAACACGAGCTGGCCGGCCCGCGAGGAAGCGACGGGATTGATCCAAAGGACTTCCTCCCTGCTCGCTCCGCCCTCTGCCTTCGCCTTCCGAGTTTCCCGTTTCCAGTGTTTCAGCCGCTCATCGTATAGCGGATGAGCGTAGCCGGACAGCAGGACCGGCCCCGGATGCTGATCCAGCGCGTCAAGCAGTTCCTCGTGGTCGGCCTCCGTCATCTCGTATCGATAGCTGGAGGTCGTCCTCGTCGCGAGAACGTAAGGCGGATCAGCGTATATCAGGACTTTCGGGCGTCTGTAACGTTCCAGCAGTTCCGACGCTGGTTGATTCTCGACCTGCACGCCTTTCAGCCGCTCGGCGACCACCGCCACCTTTTCCGGAAATCGGGTCCATTCCTTCCCCGGCAGCGGCCCATTGGCTTCAATCATGCTGCGCCAGCCGGTCCGGCGCGCCGTCTTCCCCCCCCGTCCCTGCCATAGCCTGACAATGAGCCGCCGCGCCCGTTCGAGCTCGTCTTCTGCTTCTTCGTAACTTAGGTAGTATTCTTCTCGGCTGTGCGGCGTCCAGCGGATGGCGTGCGCCAACTCATCCGGCCGTTCTCGGATCACCCGGAACAGATTTACTATCTCCCCATCGATGTCGTTTACCGTTTCGAGTCGGCTGCGCTCCTTCGAAAACAAGACCGCACCGCTGCCGAAGAATGGTTCCAAATACGTCTCATGCTCCGGCATTTGGGAGATGATCCATTCGGCCATGCTCCACTTGCTGCCTGGATAATGTAAAATCCGTGGGATGCTCAAAATCTCCCCTCCCTCATCGATACTCTATATCGCCCCAAATTAAGAATGTATGTTCGGTTCAAAGGCGCAATAAAGCCCCGTCTTTCCTTCTGCCTCCGCCGTTGTGGCGGAACCGGTAGAAGCAAATAAACCGCGCCTATTTCATTGCCTTTCTCGTCCGTGACAAATTCCCAAGGGATATCGTCAAAGATAGGGTCACGCATGGTTTTCCAACTCGATGTAGTAAACGTCTGCGCCCTTCTGAAGGATGTAGCGTTTCCGAACCATTTTTTTCTGTTCAAACCAGCTTACAAGCCGTTCATTGACAAGCGAAAGGCCACCGTTATCGTTTCCCTTTCGGAGTTTAAGACCGTTATCTCCAACCTGGATTATCAACCGGTGCTTAGAGCTATCGAACCCAACACGTAAACATTGACCGATTTTACAACCCAGCATGTGAGCTGCCCGGCGGTTTATATAAATCCCTGTGCTGTTCAGCCCGATCGTTGGGTTGGATATGGCTTTTTCATCAACAAACCATTCAATGGCTGCCGTCGTTTCTCGCGTCTTATCGTTCATCGAGATTTCCTCCTTGGTTAAACTCCCAGCTTGAAATTCCGTGAATTTTTCTTGTATTCGTTTTATCAACCGTGAAACGAATACTTGTGACTTGTTTATTTGCTGTGCAATCTGGTGT
>CALYLO010000021.1 GCA_944800085.1 Paenibacillus melissococcoides
TGTAGCGGCGCATTTTTTTTGGCAATGTTTATCAAGATATTTGGCAAAATTGCGCCGTTATAGAAGTGAGGTTCTCACCCTTTCGTCTCAATGATTTCTTGACATTCTTCAGCCGAAATGTACTTAGGAACATACGACTGAAGCTTATCTTCATCAGCAAAACCTTTTCGCCAGCAGTCCATAAGAAATGCGAAAAATAGGCTCTTCATTATGCATTACCCCCTTCGTCCATCATACCCATCACAGCCAACTGCAACGCGTCAAGCTGCCTCCGAAGCTCTTCGTTCTCCGCCTGTAGCTTTCAATCGGGCCGGGCTCACGTGGTCTATTGCGTTCTGCTTCATAAGCTGCCTCGTACTCTTCTTCCGTAATAAGATGGATGTCCTCGTGTTCCGGGATTTCTTCCCTTGACTGCTCTGTTATGACATAAAAGTCATATGATTCTGAAGGATATACCAGTGTGCCCGGGACAAACTTGTTCGTGTCCAAACCCTTGTAATCATAGTTACCGCCTCTCGGCCCTATAACATTTGTTAATTTTAATCCATCATGTTAATCCTCCTTATCGATATGCGTGTGCTCCAAGAAATTGAATAACGCCTGAGTCTGATGTGCTTTTGTCTGTCATTTCGTAACTAAAGGACAGGTTGTTTCTCGTAATAATAGTATGCTTGCGAGCTATCGGCGAATAACTTTGTCGTGCTACATACAGTTTTGTCTTGCTTAAAAAAACAGCTTCCTCGGCGCTGACACTTCCGGAAGGCATTGTGAAATAAGGTACTGCTGCATGGTTTAAAATTCTTACAGGGTCTCTATCTCTATAACCTCTATCAACAATGAACGTGTTAGAGCCGTCACGAGTGACTGCGATTACTTCGTAGTCGGGAGCAGAAGAATCCACATTGTTTTTTGATATGAGTTTTCCCGCATGGTCATACAGTTCATATGTTTTTGAAGAGCCACTCAACACGATAAGTACAACATTATCGCCTACCACCAAACTACTCGCCGCAAACTCCCGTGGAGCGCCCAGATGTACTGCCCTCACAACAGTTCCGTTTGGCGACACCTCATGTAGCTCCGATTGGTATTTTACCGGGGAACCTGATGTTGTTTCTTTGACTAGTACAAAATTATTATCCTTGTTGATAAACATGCCTTTCCCAACATAGTTTCCCAGCATGTCAAAGAACGTGCTTGTTAGGGCGAGGTTGCCCTTCGCTTGTGGAATACCACTAATTGCAGCAGCCAATTGGTCAAACGTACTATTCGCGGAGACTGGCCCGCCACCTTTGTCGTTGATGACCCCCGCGACTTTCCCTTTCCCATCAACGACAGATTGCTTTACCGAATCGAGCTCCGTTATGATATTGCGCGATTGGACGGTCAGTGCACCGTTAACAGTGAGCCCGCCCGTGATAGTGCCACCCGAGCGCGGCAGACTTGCGCTTTTGGCGTTCGATTCAGCTTGGTTTGCTTTTGCCTGTGCCCCTTCAGTCGTTTCCTTTGCATTCCAAGCCGTCCGCTCGGCAGCCGTAATATGCCGGACTTGATCCTCAGTATGAGCTTCGATGGCTCCTTGTGCATTGACAGCTGCTTGCATCGCCTCGTTTACGGCCTTCGGCGTGGCTGCCTTCGTCTCGTCGGTGCTGTCCGTTGCATTTGATAGCTGGGTGATGCCCGCCTGGGTCAGGGAAGCAGCCGGAACCTTCACATCATCAATCCGCTGGCTGAGCTGGTATATCCCTTCCTCAATGTTATTTAGGTTTCGGGCTGATATCGGCGTGCCTTCCTGGATGACTTCGCCAGTCGGTGCAACGATATGGTCACGCCATTCGGTGCGGTTATATGCCAAGCCCCTCGACCTCCATTTCAATCAATCTATATTTGAATGCTACATACAAGCCCTTACTCGCTGGCTTGATGAATTCTCTTTCAGCCCGGGCAACAATATCGCCGTCATGGTCTATCAATTCAACGTTTCCAATTTGACCCGCGACACTGTCATCGAAATAGATGTACACTCGAACTGTATCTCCCTCGGCAGTAAGCTTCATGAAGTCAATCCGTTTCGTCTCGCCTGAGTTTTGATATGCTGCATGAGAGAGAGAATCGGCGAATCTTTGTAATTGCTTTTGAAGTCCGATTTCTGTAAAAGTCTTCACGACGTCGTCACCTCGTTAGCAGGTGGCCATGTGCCACATTTGATTGTGTTGCAGGGAGGAGTATGGATCAAGTAACCAACCCCTGTCGGCCACGTCCCGCATTTGATGGTATTACAGAGCGGCAGCCCTACAGAGCCGAAGCTGAAGGTAGATTGTATCACTACAGTCGATCCGGCCCCTTCTTCGATGCCGTAACTAGGCTTTGAACGAGCTGGCTTTACCTTCATCACTTCTGCATCAATGACGGCGATGTCATTAATTCCGCTCGGTGCCGAGCTGCCCAGGTAGACAATAAATTCGGCCCAACGCTCCGGGTCATGGATATAATAGGGCTCGATATATGAATGCTCATATCCAAGCGCCCGAAGCGCGGTAAGTATGCCTTCCTTGGTTCCGGCTTGTTCCGCTATAAGGTTCTTCATCATCAACCGTAAACGATACGCCTCAACGTCTTCGCCCTTTAATCGTGGCATGTCCCGATCCCGACCGTGTTCGAGTAGCATCGTCTCGCTTGCAGAGATGATCATCGATTCCTCGCGGACGCGGAAGATGTCTTCCTTCGTCTGGTCAAACAATTTGCCAATTACCTTGAGAAAGATATAGAACTGATTATCCTTCTTGGCAATTTTTTTTAATGGGCCATATAGGAGATAAAACATGTAATCACTGAATTTTTGAAACATGTAGTTACCCCTCATCAGCCTAACGGTGACCTCACCGAGAACAATCACCTTGGAGTTGTCCAAGACAACGTCTTGCGGCGGATTATTGACCTTTACGTTCCTGACGTCGAGTTCCTTCCGAATCGCGAAAATGATGTCTGAATGATTCAATTCATTCAGGCTGCGACCTTTTTTGATTCGGAGGAGCTCTGTCAGAATGGCCTTGGCGCGCTCTTCTATGCCTGCATCGGATGCATCCGATGCTATCCAAATGGTTATATCAATGTCCTGTGTCACCGTATCCGATGCCTTAACCAGGAGGTTGTCGTCCGGGCCTTTTATCTTCTCGGCCTCCTCTCGGACTTTTTGAAGGAGGCCTTCTGATGGTGTGCCCGCCGTTCCCGTGACAATGATGTCAATCGTGCCCTGGCCGCGAGGGTGAAGGTCATCGACGCGTACATATAGCACGCCGGGGATAGCTTCGCATACGTTTTTGTACTTGGCAGCTATCGGCAACGTGGAGAGCTCCGCCCAGGAATTCAATGTTCGTGCCCGTAGGCTCTCTATATCTTCGAGGTCGCTGCCTTCACGGGTAATCCAATCTACATCATTTGTAATCTCGTCTATGCTCTCGATGTGGGTCAATGACCGCCGGATTTGACCGGGCGGAACGTTGTATGTTGATCCTGCCTTTTCGGCCTCTACTGCCACACGATGGGATAGGGCATCCGCTGGCATTGTGCTATTTTCCAGGGCGATGAACCGGAGTTCCTCGCCGAGCATATCCGGTTCCGTCCGGAAAACGTCTCCTTTGGCAATCTTGACTGCTTTTCCTGCCGCCTTGCGCTTCAACGTCACGAATCCCCGTGTTTTTCGGGCTGTTTTCTCCGCTTGGAGAAGTCCGCTGCTTTCAGCTCCAACCAACCGGATTCGGCATGCGCAACAAACTGGTTGTTCAACACCTTTCGCAAAAGAAGAACCAAGTCAATCCGTACTTGAATGGCAATCATCATCAGCGTATAGAATACGCCGCCCGTGAATAGATTCGTTATGACGAAGCCTTCTTGTTCAAGCTCTTCCCGCAGCTTGTTTTTTGTCTCTTCCCGGTCGGGGATGGGGAGCAGTTGATCCAACACCTTATCATCAATCAACGAGTACCACCTCAACTTTCACTCTGTCCAGGTCGACATCAAGCTCATACAAGCGTTCGTCGCCTCGAAACCTGAAGGAAGCATGAACGGTAATGGCATCCCCCCTGAACGCTGTAATGACCTGAATTGTGTCCGCGTCAATCTCGATCCGGCGCTCCAGCTTTTCCTTCACGCGTTGCTCGATTTCCAGCCTCGTGAGCTCATCATCCTGCGACTGGATAAACTCCAGCAATGACCACCCCCAGGACTCGTCATAGAAAAGCTCGCCTTCCTGGGTCAACGCTTCCAATCGGATATCTTGGAATAAACAATCATAGTCAGTGACGAGCAAGGCCTCGCCGTTTGCGGCTGCCGCTGGCTGCCAGTTGGCATCCAGACGGATGTCTGAATCGTGAAGGCCTGCCATTACTCCACCGCCGCCTTGCCAATGATATGGGCATCCACTTGTCCGTAGAGAAGAAGCACGGCCACAATATCACCTAGATCGAATTTCTTGTCAGACTTGACATTCGGGATCTCCGGAAACCGCTCATCAACCGTGCGAGCTTCGTTTAGCATCTTCAGGTTATATTCGTGGATATCCGTCCCCTCGCTAACCCTGGTCACTTCGGCGAGCATTCCGGCGGCGAGCTGCACATGAGGATATTGCTCTTTGATCCGCTTATCAATGACCGCTTGAATCATGTCCTCTAACAAGATACCGCCCTCCTTAAAAGTAAATTCGAGTTCGGATAAATCCCGTTGCCGATGTAGAAATACAACCTTTTTGACAGCGAACTCGCCGATACCTTCGGATGTTGTACCCGAATAACATGCGAATGCCTAACAAAAGGGACGGACACGGTTTCGAGTTCCCATGCACCGCCTGAACGCTCCAGTGAGATGATATTCTCGGCATAGACAAACTCGTATATGAGAGGCTGTTCCGGCTGCTCTCCCCAGTAGAAGACATTACCCGAGAAGAAAAAGGGCATCTGTGCTTTCCAAATGGAACGGATATCCTCAATGACTGCAAGTGCAGTCTTCTGAAGAATAGGAAGCCGGGCTTTCTTCGGGAACATCTTGGGAGAGAGCACCGAATTTGATATCCCTGCTTTGCCGAGCAAGTAGTTCAGCATCTCCTGGGGAGTCACATCCAAAAAGGTGTTCGATACTATCGTCTCTTCCAGCAGTATCATTCCATCCTTCAGGATGATTTCATTTTGGTTGGCAGAAGAATATGGACTGACCACATACCCCTCGAATACGTCATGGAACTCTCCATCATAGCCGAGCTCGATACTGGCCGGAGCCTTCCGACTAATCGAAAGCTTATCCTGGAATTGCTCCGTAAATCTGACCTTTGCCCAATCAAAGTATGAGTCAGCCGAAGAATACACTTCGATTTCTATTCCTTCTTGGAGTTCATATTCCTCAATGGTGACACGTATCTCGGGATAGAAGAGCTCCATCTCCAGATCCATCATTCGTCCTCCTAGAACGGCAGAGCAGCGAGCTTTTGATTCGTCGAGACAGGCGGCGGGATATCCGTCGCGGCTGTCTTGCTTAATTTAGGTGCGGTTCCCCGGGAACCTGTATCCAGGTAGTTTTGATAATTGGCATTCAGATTGATTCCCGAACCCGAACCGCTCGATGCGCTGCTGCTCTTTTCATTCTTTTTCTTGCTGGATTTCTTGCTTGCCACAATTTTAACTGTCCCGTATTGCCAGAACTCAATGCTGACGGTCATCGCGGAATTCTTGCTCTGTTCTTTGGTCACCAGATTTTTAAAGATAACCTTCGAGATACCACGGGCAGCGGTGTGCTCGTTTACAATGGTGTGCATGACTGGCCTTGCTTGACCCGGCTTCCGGAATAGCTTCTGAATGACAGCCAGTTTTTGCAGTTTCGTGAGCTTCGGGCCATCCTCCAAAATAAGCTCAAGCGTTACCTTGGCGTCCTCATATCCCGTGGCCTGCTTCGGCCGCGCCGCCTTGCCCTCGATTTCCTGTTCCTCCACGCGAGCATCCTCTTTAATTTCAAGGCTCTTGAACAGGCCAGGGAGGACAACCTTGCCGACCTTTACTGTACTTTCATCGACATAGATCATGCTCTACCTCCCGTTGATGGGGTCATGCCGTTGCTGTTGGTATAGTCTCGGATTTCTTCAAGCAGTTTGAACAGGGCAGGCAAGTCCTTCAGGCTGCTTAGGTCGACCGACAACTCCAATCTTTCGATGTTCATGCCTCTGTCGGTTTCCTTTGTGGTGGTATTGCTCTCGGAACGGTTCATGATCGTCTCGCGTAGGTTGATTTTCTTCACGTCATCACGCGAAAGATCCATTTTGGCAAAGGCACGCTCCGTCATTTCTGCCGGAACGTTTTCGCTCTGTTCCATCCCTGTGCCAATCGTCTCGAATACTCGACGGCCTGATAACGTCAGCTCGGATAGCGGGCCTTCATGTGCATCGGAGAAGGGAAGAAGCTCCCTGACCTTTGCTAGTCCTGATTTCACCATATTGACTGGTGCGTTAATGACGCTCTTGATCCCGTCCGTGAAAGTCGTAATGACTTTAGAACCGGACTCTCGGAACCAGCTCAATGTGCCAGTAATGAAGTCTTTACACCACTGAACACTTTTTTGGAATACATCCGTAATGCCGCTCCAGAGATTCGAGAAAAAGCTCTTAATGCTGCTCCAATTATTGATGATCAGCATCGGAATTCCGATGAATGGGAAAAATGCAGCGATTGCGACCTGAAGCCAACCCGGCATCCCATTGAACAAATTGCGAATCCAATCGAAACCCGCGACGATGCCGTTCACGAAGCCATCCCATAAGCTCGAAAGGAAACTCACGACGGCATCCCAGTTTTGCCATAACAGTACGAGAGCAGCTATCAAGGCCATAATACCGACCACGACCCACGTAATCGGGTTGGCAAGTAGTGCAGCCGTAAATGACCATACCGAAGCAATCAGACCGGGCATTGCTCTGACGGCGGTCATTATCGCCTGACGTGCCATGTGCGCCATACCAACTGCCACATTCTTTATTCCGGTCACGGCTCCCTTCGTAACCGTTCCAATACCTTTGAATCCGGCCCTGATACCGTCCCCGGCATAGAGGGCCATAATCCTGATCGTCGTGAGCATGCTTGGTATTGCTCTTAACGCTGTCCGAAAGCCGCGAACGATGCCGCTTGTCTTGGTAATAACCATGCCTACAGCACCAAATACACCGATAAGCGTGCCCAGTCCGGTCAAAAGACCTCCGATGGTCAATAGGACAATGGCGAGAACTTTGACAAGCTCCTGATTCTCAGCAATCCATTCTCCGACACTCTGTAATACTCTCTCTCCTTGTTCAATTATCTGATTATAGGTAGGGAGGAGCTGTTTCCCGATCTCCTCAGTAAGATTACGAACTCGCTGAGTTAGCCGGGTATATTTTTCGCCTTCTGTTTCATTTATTGCGCCCGCCATCTTAGTAGCGATATCTGCCCCTTGCCCCATAGAGTCATAAAGAAGCAAAATGTTATCTTGTAGTTCACCCGTTTTGTTATAGAGCAGGTCAATCAAGGCTACGGCTTCATCTGTACCGAATGCTTTTTGTAGCTGCATCTTCTCCGCTGCATCCATCGTCTCTCCGAACTTGCCACGGAGAAGAGAAAGGATCTCAGGCATCGATAGCAGTTGGTTATTCGTATCTGTAAACTTCAATCCAAGCTCTTCACCCGCCTTCGCTGCTGAGCGGAAGAACGCTTTATATTTTGTTCCCGCCTCAGACCCGGACATCGTAGCTTGTAGCATACCCACAATGGCGAGCTGTTCTTCGAGCGGTACATTCGCCGATGTTGCAGCTGCCCCGAGCGTCTGAATCGCTTGAGACATTCCAGAACCGGATGTCTTGAATATCCGGATGGAATCGGATATGCCCGCCGAGAAAGCTTCAGCAAATTCAATGTCCGACATGTCCTTGTAGTAATCCTTATAGATCCCGTACCCTGTAGCAAACAACGATGTCATCTCTTCAACGGAGGCCTTAGTCGCTTTACCCGTCAGGCCAGCCAAACGAGTATATTCCGCAACGCCTTCATCCGTCAGAGATGCAATCCCGGATTTGATTGAGTACGCTGCCGTCAAAAAGTCTGATTTTGTTGTGCCAGCCCACTGATCGGAAAAGTCTCTCGCAGCCTGCTCCAAGAGCCCCAAGTTCTCCGTTCCCAGAGATGCCAGCTCCCCAAGAGCCCGGCGCGTGTCGAATGTGGCCTCTACTGGCTTCAGCACCGAGTCCGATATTTGCATCCCGACTCCGGCCATCAACAGACCAGTTTTCGTCATACTGCCGAAGCTTTGGTTCAATCTATCAATCTTGCTTACTGACCCGTCCACTGTTGCGTTAATACGTGACATTGGGCCGGATAACTGGTCAATCATTCCTACGATGACTGAAAGCCTAAAAATAGAATCCAGACTCACAACATTATCACCCCGTTCCATTTTCCTGATATTGGTGGTATATTTGTCTTATACATATAGTGAAGAGGAGGAACTCCAAATGGTTGGTATTGCATTTGCGTTTAAACTGCTTGTATTCGCCATCTGTGCGGGTGCAGTGATATCCATCCTCATCTTTGTACCGCTCACCATATATGTCATTCCGTATTGCCTATGGGTCGGGAACGAGCAAACAATGGGCCGCCACCAGGATAAGAAAAAAGAGGGGATTCGAAAGACCGTCAAGCACGCTACCATCCTATATCGAAGCTGGATTCGAAGAGAGAAGCCATCCTTTTAGGGGATGGCCTTTTTACTCCCCGAAGACTTTTGTAATTGCCCTCGCTAGGATGTTCTCTTCAAGCTCCTGGATGACTCTAGCTTGAGCCAAGGCCCGAATAAACTCATCCATGTCCATGTCTCCGACTTCTTTCCCCTTTAGAACAGCAGGAGGCAAAAACCGATAGATTTCCAGCATGCCGGACTCTATAAAATTGGTTTTTACCTCCTGGAGACAGCTATCTAAAGTAGCTTTAAATTTACGTCCTTGCTCAGGCCTAACATGGTGAGAAGCTTCTCCCCAAGTGATAAAGCAAAAGCTGGGTATTCTTCGAGGTGCGCCTCCAACTGTGCGGCCTGTTCATCGACGACATTGTCCATGACGAACGCACGCAGAGCTTTCGTCGGACTTTGAGATGCTGTCTTCACATAGCGGTCATAGCTGGCCGTCTTCGGCTTACGGAAATAATATTCGATTTCAAGATTAGAAGAATCGTCTTGCTCAATCGTTGCTAATAAACGGTACACCTTGCCATATCGAGCCTTATATACTTCGATTGGAGTTGGTTCGAGTACGGCGATCTCAGTTTCTTTGGTCATTATAGATACCTCCGAATTTTGTCATCTATTTTGATAAATAATGCAATCAGATAGGCTTGACTCCGTCTCTGTCAATGCCATTGACGATGATAAAGTCAAGGTCAACCTTCAGTGACTTGTCTCCCTGGGCATTCTTGTGTGACGCCTTTGTGAAAGTGACCGTATTCAGGACGTCCGTCCGTGTCCGCCCGCCGCCGTCGGCGTAGCTGACGACGATTTTCGGGATCACAAGGCGGTACAGCCCAAGATTTTTACTCTTGCAGTACTGGACAATGTCGTCATAGTCATCCCGCAGCAGGCTCAGCTTGCCCTCTGATTTATAATTTCCTTCGCCGTATCCTCGTGGCCGTTGCCCTTTGCCGTAAGCGACTTCCTTTTCCAGTTCATCATCGTAGGATATTTCTTGCACTTCCAGGGAGAGGCCCGGTATGGAGATGGTGATATCTCCCCAGTCGTATACCTTTCCATTGATAATTGCCATTGGTTATTCCCTCCCGAACGGATTTTCCATTCCAATGTCGATCTGAATCTCCCGAATATGCCCAATCGGCACATAGCGGATGATGACATCCAGTTGTTCCGATACCAGAATGTCCTGGTCTGACGGGACGATAATCCGGCCTGAAGAAATCTCCTTGGCGCGAACCATCTCATCGAGCGGCGTCTCAATGAACTTCGCTATCGTCTCCAAGCTGCCCGAAACATCGGTCATATCGACCTCGCTCTGAAGGTGGAGGAGAGCTTCCCGACGAGTCTCACGTATGATCTTGTTCTTGATGCGCACATCTTCGGCGTACCGATAATCCGATCCATCCGGGGCCATCATCTTGGCATTCGTAACATAAAAACCATCCAGCCCTTCATATCTCCGGAATGTCAGGTACTTCTCTTCATCCAGCAGGCCGACATAGTCTTCAATACCTTCTGGCAGCAGCTCCAACATCTTCGTTTCTGGAATGCTGAAGCTCTTCGTCTCGCCGATAGACTGCTGTGGCTTCGCCAGAGCATACAGCCCGCAGACAATCCCTGCATTGTTGACCACCTTTGTCCGGCCGTCCATCTTCCGATATTTTGACCAGGCGGATACGATTTGCAGGTCATAGTTGGAAAGGCCCTTGCGAGCTTCAATAAGTCGCTGGACGAATGCGTCAATAGATTCATCCATCTCCCACTGCGGAGCCTCACAAATGGCAAAGAGCGGCTTCTTGTACGTATCGCGCAGCTTCACAATCTGCTCCGAGACCGCCGTCCATAGTGGTTTGGCCGATTCGCCCACAATATGCACAAATTCGAAGGAGAAGCTGACGTTCCGCAGCTTGTCCATCGCTGCTAAAACATCCTGATTACTCATTTGCGGCGCGGTCGTCGATACGGTATAGGTGTCGCCGACCAGGAAGGATTTCGCCTTGTCTTGCTCTGCTTCCGAAAATGCAAATTTCAGGCCAGTACCCGGTATGTCCAGTACGCCACTGAGGGGGAGAGTGACCTCCTGCTCGAACAAGCCGTCAACCTCATACCGAATGGCTGCCTCATTCAGCCCGCCGCTCTCCGTCACTTGCATCGTAACCTTGACGGCATTGGATGGGTTTCCGGTGACCGTCGCGCTTCCTGTGCCGCTTCCGTCCTTCTGTACTTGCCCCACCGTGCCGGGAACGGCAGGGGAGACCGGGAAGCAATAGATTTTGCCAGCCCCATTCTCTATACTGTCCATGACGGCATCGGCCAGCGGGCTATGACCAAGCAATTCCTTGATTTTCTTGTCGTTCATATTCCCGCTTATGACGACAGGGGAGGCGGACGGTGCGGCAGCTACACCGATTTTGACATGGACTCCTTCACCTAGGTTCGTGCGGATGCCGAGTCCGCCGTCGGTGATGGTCGTCGTTACATCTCTAAGCATTTTCTATCACCTTCTTTCCGCTGATGGGGCCGGACAGGAATCTATCCACGGCCTTGCTGTAGGCAGCCATTGTCACTTGCTTGCCAGGCTTCCAGCTTTCAGCGGCAGCAACACCGTGATAAACTGCATCCGGAGTAGCGCACCGTTCCCGCAACTCTTCGACGGGGACAAGTTCCGGGGAACCCCCGTCCTTACTATCCTTGCTCGCCATATCCATCCTCCTTCTCGATGCTACGTACATGGTAATTGACCTTGGCGAAGTCCGTATCTTTGTAGACGCCGCCTCGGATAAGTCCACCTTCAATTGCACTGCGATTTTTTGCTTGCAAAATGCTGTCTTCCTTGTCTACCCAGTCGCTTCCTCGACTTCAAGCGCGGTATAGTTGCCGTCAATCAAAATGCCTGGGTCGAGCAATGCCAGGAAGGCTTCGAATATGGCGGTCAGCCTTCTCCGTGGCTGTACGTTCGCTATTACGACAACAAATGTGTTTCGCGCTCGAACATTTACGCCGTTTATGCTTTTGCCATGTTTTCGTCGCGATAGAGCTTCTTGCTGTAGGCTCGTGAGAATGTGTCCCGATCCGGGATTACCGCGCCGACCTGACTTTCTCTGTACCCTCTAGCTCTTTCATGCTTGTGCATACCTTGCTTTTGATTCCAGCGGCCTTTAGCTTTTGGACAAGGTACTCTTTACATGTTCGATATCATGCTTATTCCTCCGCTAGGGCATCTTCCAGCGTGCCCTTGATGTCGAGCATGTCCTCCTCGATATACCGAGGTATGACGTGCCGGAATCTTGATATGACTTTGACCTGGCGCTTGCGGATCCAGCGGCCGTCGATTTTAAAAATCAGACCTCTGCGCGTCTTTGCCCGGATGGTTACAGAGCGGCCCTTTTCCCCAAATTGGTGAGTTCGGGCATATAGTACATTCGTTCCGACTGCAAACCTGAACCATCTGCCGTTGATTTAATGGAATTCTTCAGGCGAGCACTATCTGTCAGGGTGGAGCCATTTTCTTGTGATGCCCGGATGGAGGTACTCCAGGCCTTGCCGTCTGGGCCCTTTTGTTCCTTAAACCGTTCCAGGGTTGATGTTCGTAGCGCTTCCGCCAGAACCAGACCAGTTCTTCGAATGTCTACCTCTTGGAGTTTCCGCAGCCGCTTCATGAGCCGCCGGACATCGCCTTCAAGCCGTATACTATACATATCTCACAGCCCCCGCATGCTGGCTCGCGAAAACAGGCGTGGGCTACTCTGTGCGGAAAAGGCCGTGGCCGCTTTGCTTGAACCGTCGCTGACGCCGATATCGATAATCCCTTTTGCCACGTTCTCTAGGAACCGTATAGCCGCGTTATATCGATTCAGATAGTTCTTTTCCTTCTCGCCCTCGTCGATGCCGATGCGGCTGAACAGGTTGTATACCGCGATGTCCTTAGCATACTTGTTGATTACCTTCGGCACCCGAGAGAGGGGGACGGAATACCTCTTTACGAGATACCCGTCGATTTCTCCGGATGCGTCGGCAATGGCCTCTTCGATGATGGGGGCGATCAGCTCCTCGCGTTGCTCCTCGTCCTCGATGTAGCGGTCTCCGATTAGCGCGTTCAGCGCGTCATCCTTAATCATCCCTCGGACTTCTTCCGTGGTACAGTACATTCGATTCACCTCTTATGGCGTTCAATCTTGAGACAGCTCTTCCTTTGGCGGCTCCGGATTTACTTCGTCCTCTTCGCCTGTACTTCCGTATGCCATTTGCCAGAATCCATAACCGGCATTCGAGCGGCCGTCTACGCCATAGAGGAATTGCTTACGCATGAAGACATTCTCATCCGTATCCCGATCCATGGCGACAAACCTAGCCGCCTTGCGCTCCTGGTAGATGAGCGGCTTCAGCGGCTTTGTCGTGCAGAGCAAAAACCAAGCATCTGGGCTCTCGGCCAAGTCTGGCACGACAAGCAGCTCCGCCGTGCTTTTAAATGTATTAGTCGTTCCATCAATTTGATCTGCATAAAGAATCTTGCGTCCCATTTCTTCATTGGCCGGAGAGACCACAAGCAGATTAGGCACAAGCTTCAAACTCTTGCCACCATCATCAACAAGGGACATCATGGCGCTTCTTGCAGCAGCATATGAGCGGACGGAGAGCTTTTTAGTCCCTTTGTTGCTGAAGACTTTCTCTCCGATTTTGTGCTTATCCGAGAAAAACGGCTGTTTATCGTAACACTTTTCTTTGAACCCTTTGAGCAGCAAACCAAATACCAATTCATCCGGATGAGCTGCTGCGCTTTGGCCCATATCCTGTACAATAGGGTTATACAGACCAATAGTGTCATCCTCGATATCATTGCGATCCACACCGACCGTCAGTTCATAGTCTTTGTTTTTGATGGTATAATCGGATGCTTGCAGGTTTTGGATTTCACGATCACCGACCCATTCCCGCATACGTGGCATCTTTCCAAGCCATTTGTAATTTTCCTCGCCCGTCGTGGATGGAACCTTCGTGGCTACTTGTTCCCACTGTGTTTTCGTCTCTTCGAATGCCTTCGTATACAAGATATTGAATGCGGTATAGATACCGCGCAGAGCCTGCTGATTAACTATCATTCCATTTCCTCCTCTATGAATTGTTCAGCTTATAACGTTTCAACAACAACGTAGCTGCCGTCAATGCCTATGACCTTACCAGCCACACTGGAGCCTGTAGCCGTGGCCGTGACGGTCTCGTCATCAACGAAATAGCAACTTTTCAGCATATCCTTAGCTGTCACTGCTCCGGTAGCTGCATTGTTCCACTTGAACACGCCGCGTCGGACACGAATGGTTGCATCCCCGTCAGCACCTAACGAATTGTCTATATACTCCTCAGCTCGCCCGGCTGCGATCAAATTGGTTGCTTTTGCCCCCGGAACGGCCAAGCCGTTCGCGTCGATAGCGACGAATGAGCCATCAAAAATCTTGACTCCACCTTTGACCGGAATGACAAGCGTTCTTCCGTCGGCGAACTCCGTTGTATTGCGTCCTTGTGACAGTGCCATAAGGCCTTTCCTCCTCCCAATTATGTCTTTTATTTTCCGCCGTACTTCTCCAGGTCTTCATCCGAAATGTCAAGCATTTTACAGACCTTCAGGCTCATCTCATCAATCCCCTTCGACTGCGCCTTTCCGTCCTCGATTTCAAGTTCACCGACCGGAACCACTTGCGGGGCCTTTTCAACAAACTTTTTAAAGCCTTGCGGGTCTTTGAGTGCGTATTCTTCCGCCCAAGCCTTTTGAGCGGCGGAAATCTTGCCATCCTTCAGGGCCGTCATCACGAGCTCATCCGAATCCTTTTTATCCAGTCGCGCCTTCAGAGCATGGAACTCCGAAACAGGCACGAAGCCGGAAGGATTTTTCAATGCCATAATGGCCGCTGCTACGTCTTCCGTTTTCGCATCTTCCGCAACGCCGAGCAGCGTCATAATCGTTTTGTTGGCGACGATTTCTTCTTCGTCGTCTTTCTTTTCTTTTTCCTTCTCTTCCGTCGAATTAGCTTGTAACGCCTGAAGCTTTTGCAGGACTTGCTCTTCGGTAGCTTCTTCGCCCAGACCAAGCAGGGCGGCAAGTTGTTTCAAAAAATCCATGTTATTTCCTCCCTCGTATTGGGTAATGTCAAGCGAATTGATAATCGGGAACATTCCATCAATTGCGGGTGTATTTGTCAGCGCAACCGAGTGCAGCACAACGGCCTTGTGATCCGATTTGCGCACCAGCACAACCGGGGACAGGTAGCGGTATTCCTTGTTCTTCAGGTACTCTTCCGCCTTGGGTGTCCATTCCACCTTGCCAGCGATGGCATTATCCTGGATGATGAGTTCCTTAATCCAACCGCCAGCGGGGGCCTGCACATCCTCCAGCGTCTGATGCTCATAGTCGATGACGATATCAAGCGCCCGGCGGTGGAACGTTTCCTTCATCGCCCGAAAGGACTCTTCATCGACTACAAAGTTTCCTTTCTGGGACTTCACATGCCCAAGCGGCAGCAGCTTAATTACGGTCGGCACGCCTTGAACTTCGGTTACCGTACCTGAACATACAATCCATTTTTTCAGCGTGATCACCTCCTCGCCGATTCATGTCGACTGCAACGCCGTTATAACGCGTTATAACGCGGGTATATAAATCATCAGCATGATTCGGTCATCCAAATTCACAAACGCCTTAGAGGGCGTTCCAGGCCTTATTCCTTTGACTTGCGTTTTTCTCTGTTCTCAAAGGCTTTTTTCAAGCTCTTTGGGTAGCTGCTCACGTCTGGATTGAACGCATGTTTGGCCGGATTGGTCGAGAAGCTAGGATCGGGCAATATGTTCACATGCTGGCCCTTTACTTGAGCAGACACTGGCGGTTCTGTTTCCACCTTGAGACCACGCTCCCGAACTTGCCGCTCGGAGAGTGTCCGGACGGTACAGCGGCAGCGGAACCCATTCGGGGGATACCAGGTATTCCATATCGGGTCATCGGCCCGGAATACCCTGCCATGCATCGCTAGATGAGACGGCCGGGTTCTCTTGTCCTGGACAGCGTCATATTGCCAGTACGGGCGGAGGCGTAACGTCTCCGGTGCCGTCATCTGCTTCCAGTGCCCCACCTGATAGGCCGTCTGAACATTCGTCCGGAAGATATTGTCCGCCTGAAAATTCGTGATGCCCTCATAACCACGGCGTTCCAACCAGTCATTCATCTGGTCACGAAATTTCTCCAGGGTCGTTCCTTCCTCAATGGCCTTCAGCAACTCTTCATGGAACTTCCGCAGAATTTGAATCTTGCTGTATCCGGATATCGTGAACGCCTGCGCCCGATATTCCTCAGCCAGTTGGTAGAATTCGCTTTGCTTTATCGGCAGCTTATCGCCAAAGAAGGAAACCGCCTCTTCAAAGACGAATCCAGGCGTGGCAAGGAGCTCAATCCATTCTCGCATGCTCTTCGACTCTCCCCATCAGGTCAGCGTAAAACATAGCCTTGTGCAGCAGCTCGTCCAGGTCTTCGATATCCATCCGTTTATATAGGTCTTCAGCGAATCTATCATCTTCGAGCTTGGCCTTGACTTCTTCTAGGCTGTTCGCTGTGTCAATTATTTTGAGCACAGGAGTAAAGATTTTGCCGAATATACCCTTGCAATTCTGTATAGCTGCGTCGGCTAATTGATCCACGCTTCCCTGGGTAGCTCCAGGCCGATTCGCCTTGTTAGCGTTAGCTACCAGAATTGTGTCTTTGAAAGGCATTGGCGCCGCCTGTGATAGCGGATCAGCTATCTCCTCGCCGTTCTCCGGCTTCGGGACGGAAAATTTTTTGTATAAATGCGATGTCGGGATTTTCAATCCCATATCAATCAGCTTCCCGTAAATCTCTGCTGTTTCTTTCAGGTCTCCGGCTTCTTCACAGTCGAATCGCAGATGGGGGATACGCCGGGACTCCCCGAAATTGAAATAGACGAGTGGCCGTATCAGATCCCGGCGCAATGTGGCAGCCAGGGCCTTGCAATCCGCGACCGTTAAGTCGTGGCGAACTTCGTTATGGGTTTTGGACTGTGCGAAGCTGCCGCCCCCGGAATCACTTGTCAGCGTCTGGCCGAGCACCGCCTTCGATATCTGTTCATCGCAGTACCTGGCGAGCGACTCATACACGTTAATTGATGTGGTCTTCGAAGCCTCTTTGAATTCAATCTCTGTTCCGTCCGGAATAATGCCCGCTGCATCTGTTCCTATCTGAACGAGAGCACGCATGAGAGCAGCCTTGTCTTCATCCGAAGCGGATGGGTCATATTTGCCCAACCGTAGGGGCATCCCGAACACTTCGCAAAAGCTGACCCAATCCTTCAGGTCGTAGTTTTTGAACAGATACATCCAGGCGACCACGCGCAAGACGCCTGCTCGTGATGGGTGCCCTGACCGGGCCTTGTATCGATGGATCACGAACTTGTTTTCAGGCAGCGGTATACCGGACGGATGATCGCGAGTGACCACTTTCAGGGTATCCTGATCGTCCCACAGAAGACGCTTGGGATGCCTCCACTTGATATCCGCGACCACGGTAAACCCATCGTTATAGCCCCAAATAATTTCAGATACGGAGATACCCTTGCCGATAGCATCAAGCAGATCCATCATGATGTCCTCGAAGTTCTCCAGCCCGTCGATCTGCTCTTTCACAAACTCGGCTATCTGTTTATCCCACTCGTCATCCGAAAACGGGATGACTTCGAAGTCCAGACCTGTGACCGCGTTCTTGCGTGTCTGGAGCTGTGAAAATAGATGCGGATCTTTCTCTTCCATCTCCTCGAAGAGCTCCATCTGTCGCAGCACGTCGCCCGCGTCTGCCTCACGAAAGATTTGCGCCAGTCGCACCGGAGTCAAGCCGTTCGATGGGTACGTGGAGTATTTATCCCATACCGGGGCGACTGCAATCTCGTTCAGCTCCGGGCGGCGGGGGCTTACCGTTTTGTTTTTATGCTTGTTTTTCTTCGACATAGATTCACCGCCTAATAACCGCCTCGCCGGAATTTCATCGCCCGGCTGATGACGGACTTGTAATCCGTCTTGTTGCTTGTTTTGATGCCCAGTGCAAGCCGGACAGCCATTTCCAATCCATCCGGGCCATCGTCATTTTTACCCATCGGGTATTCGCGCATTTGTTGAAGCAATGTTTTATGCCGCCTGCTGAACTTCAGATATCCGTTCTTCACGAAAGGCTGAAGCGACTCGATCCGCAGCTCCTTACGCTGGAGACTTTGGATCTCCTCAATTGGCAGGTATTCGCCAGCCTCCGCACTTTTCTGTGCCAGGACATCCTTGAAGAAATGCTGGAACTGAACCGTCTCGACGCCAAATTTGCGGAATGGCCGCTTATAGTCGCGCCGGAATCGCTTGGACATCTCTATGGCGTCGTCGATGATGACATCCGGTACGCGCCGCTCGATGGATGCCTCCACCACGTACATATAGCCGCTCTTGGTATCCTTGGCGATGGCAATGATGGAGCTGGTATCGCTCTTCTTGTTTTTTCCTAACGATGGGTCATTCGCCGCCACGAACACGAATCTAGAGTCTTTGAAATCGATGCTTGGATCGTCATCCCAGAAGTCGAACCATTCTTCATTGAATGTGCAGGAATCCGGGTCAATCGGATCGTTTTGAATCTCGGAATTGAACGATGCTTCCCCTTCAGAAATCTTGATTACCATCAAGTCGTAGTAGGAGAGCTTTTCTTCCCACAAGACTTCTGTGCCTTCGAGCATGTCGGCCTTGTTGTCTTCGTAGAAGGCCCGCGCATCTTCTTGCCGATTCACGTTTTCCAGGTCGGTATAGATTGCTTCCCAAGCGTCCCAGAGCTCTTGATTCGTTGCGAAGCTGATAACCCCCCGATACTTTACAGAATGATATTCAGGGTTCTTCAACACCTTGGAAAGCAGAGAATCGTAATGCAGGATCGTTCCGATATAGACGATGTCGGTGTATGTATCGCCTGCTTTACTAACCGCCTTGTAGAACCAGCTTTCCAGTTTCTTGCGTTGCTCCGGCGTGTAAACATTTTCGTCATTCTCGATGTCGTCCAGGACAATCAAGTCAGGACGCCAGTTGCGATGACGGCGGCCCCGAATCTTCTTGCCGCTGCCAATGGCCTCAACCTTGATATCTGTCGAGGTCACAAGGACGCTGCCTTTCCAGACTCTACCCTTGAGGCTCCCGAAGTCCTCAATGATGGCCGGGTTATCCTCTAACTCGGTTTTAATATCCGTGAGGAATCCTTCTGCCTGGTCGGAACTATCAGAGAGGATGATCGGGTAATGTTTGTACTCATATACTACCGAGTGCAAAGTGTCCTTAAAGGTGAAGTTTGTCGACTTCGCATGCCCACGTGAGGCGGCTGTAGCACGGCGGCAGCCTTTCGCCCTTGATATCTTCTTCCCATCCGACAAAGGGTTCAGGCCCTTCATGACTCCTTGAGTCCATATACTGTCCAGCTCTTCGTGAAATTGCGGCGATTCCCTGACGAAGTAGTGGGGCAGATAAGCCCTGCCGAAATACCCCAGGTCAATGGCTCCTAGCTTTTTGCGCAAGCCATCCGGGCCTATCAGTTCCGCGCCACTTCGGTAGTCCTTCAGCAGACGTTCCCGGTATTCGCGTTGCTGTTCGTTGCGAATCACATACTTTTCAAAGAGCTGCTTCTGATACTCCAGGCTGAGCAGTTCTTCTTTTTCTGCCTCATCCTCCAGTTGCCGGAGGTAGTCGTCCAGGTTAATCATCGGCCATCATCTTTTCCTTCGCTTTTTGCAGTACCGCCTTCAGCTCTCCGGCAAGTTGAGGATCGGCCTTGATGGCTGCCATGAGTTCCGCCTCCATCCCCTGAAATGCCAGCTCGATCTTCTTCTGCATGTCTTGTCGGACGCGGTCTTTATAGACCTTCGTCCTGGAGAGCGCGACCATAACGCGGGCCGCCTTATCCAGCGGCATGTAATCCCATTCTTCCTGTGCTTGCGCCATCTTCTTCGTCAGCTCTCCGGCCATAATTTGTAGGCCGCCTTCGGTGTAATCGACGTCCGGATTTTTCCGGATCATCTCGACTAGCGCCTTTGTCTGTTCTTGCGCCTCCATAAGCCGCTGCGTCGCGTTCCCAACTCGGAGCGCATAGCGACCGATGGAGCTCTTGGATACCTCGAATCCCTGTTCCTCCAGATACTCTGATATCTCCCAGTAGGTGTACCGTGTATCAAGAAGCATCGCGTCGACCTGATCCTTGATATGCAAAGGCAGGTCGTCAACTTTAGAGCGCGTGCGGTTTCTTCGTTTGCCGCTCATTAGATGGCGACTCCCGGATCATCCGGAGTTGAGCCCTCCAGTAAATCGATGCCCTTCACCGTTAGCCGGATTACGGCATCATTGGCATAAGCATTGTACGAATTCACACGCTCATTCGAATATTCGATGTAGCCCTTCTTAAATAAGTAATCCAGATGCTTGGAGATATCTGGGCTGATGATTACGCCATCGTTGACCATGACATTGACCAATTGCCTGCATAAGAGCGAATTGTTATGTCCTTTTGCCAGCGAGCGCATGATATAGCCCCGAACCGCTTTATTGTGTTGCACACCGTGATAGGTTTGTTCATCCATCTACCTCTGTCCTCCCAGCATGCTATCGTGTATTTTGTCGAGCTTCTTGTCGACGTTGTTCATCGTTCTAATGAAATCCTCCCGGGTCGTGTAGATGAACGGGAGATCGGAACGTAAGTCATCCAATTCTTTTTTCAATTCATCCACATCTTGAGCGTTTTTATTGATTTGCGTTTTGAGTTCTGCCATCGTCGTTTTTAAAAAGTAACCAATTGCTCCGATGCCTAGCATCGTCGCCGTCTGTATGATCCAATTCCACTCCACTAGCCAGCACGCTCCTTGAGCTCCAGCACCTTGGATTCAATCGTGCTCATGATGTACCCCTCTGCGTCGCCCAGGGTGTCATGTAGGGCCCGCATGTATTCGGGCTTGAGCTGGCGGACAATTTCCGAATACGCTTGAGGGGCAAGTTCCATTAATTCTTCTCTGGGTGACCATCCTTCCTTGACAGACTCCCGTAAATGACTGGCGACGGTCTGTTCAATTTGGTGGACGGTCTTGGTCGCAACATCATCCAATCGTTCAATAGCTGCCTGAACCAGCGCACGTTGCGCATCCGCATCAATTTTCGCCGTCTCTGCCGACAGCTTGGCGCTAGCCCGGCGTATGTAGTAAATCGCAAATGAAGACAGTAGAGTCAGGCCCGCCAGCGCCACATTCAATAACATCTCGTTAATTGCATCTTGCATCATGTAAGAGCCTCCTTTTTAGGCAATAAAAAAACCAGTAGGGCATAAGCCTCTACTGGTAGATTACCAAGTGTTTTCTTGCATGTCTGGAAGGGATTCCCCGATTTTTCGCCCCTCATTTTAGCTCGTCATCATCGAAAAGTTGGAGCTGGTTTTCATCCCTCCGTGGAGTAACTGGAAGGATGCCATCACAAATTTCTCTCACTCTACGTTCACTCAGTTCATACTTCTGTGCGATCTCTCGATGGTTATATCCATCATACTCTTGAATGATCCGCCTGTCACGTACCCGGCGGAAGAAGAAATCCAATGTGGGGATGTACACATGGTCCCCTCCGGCCTTGCTGGCCAGCGTAATTAGGTTATCTAATCCTATCCATTCAGCATACTTACGGTATGGCATGGGCAGCATATCTGGCGTAAGCTCATCGAGCCATTCCATCCGGCGGATCACCTCCTCATATTATAGCAGGAGCTGAAAAAATCAATTTCTGCTCGTTGCGGCCTCCTTACGATACTGAATGGTCAGCATACGCCAGAAATCATAACTCCCGGTTTTCGTTTTCAGTTCATTCGCGTAATAGGCTGCCGCCTCTTTGGCCCATGACGGAGGCTCGATGTTGCGTTTCTCCTCCAGCTCCTTCAGCCTCTTATTCTGCTTCTCTACGGTCTTGAGCAATTTGTCAAAGGCTTCTTTTTCTTCTTTGTTCATTCCTTGTTCATCCTTTCTTGTCAGATATGAGTTCACAAGTTCTTTAAACTGATGCCATCCAGTCCACTTGCCATTGTCATACATCAATCTGGGACATATTTTTCCGCTCCAATCGTAATGACGTCGCAGCCGTTCAACTCCCCAGCCCCTTTCAAGGAGCATCTTAGCGACAAGTTCAGCAGCATTCCGTAATGTTTGCTGATAGTTCCCAGATTCGCATATTTCAATTGCGATAGATGTACGATTGCCGCTTGCAGCGTTGCTGCCATCACCAGCATGCCATGCATTCTCAACGAGTGGGATACATTCTATAGCTTCGTGCTCGTCCACCACAATATGGTAGGATGCCGTTCGATCATTGTCTGGATTCGTCAGCCAACCACGTTCGTTCTTGGCGCTGCTCCCAGAATTACCTGTGTTATGAATAGTGATGGTGGTCGCATTCATCGGGTAACCAGGGCGACGATTCTTCATTGTATTTTTCGGGATATGATCTTGACGATAAATCACGTTTAACTCTCCCTTCCTTTGCCAACTATTTTGATAATGGATTGAAGCGAATCTCCATTTTTCCGGACTATTTATCCAAGTTGATAGACGAGACGGGACGCTCCCCCGGTTGTTTTTGTAATTGGTGGAGAAGGCTCTCCAGGCTGACCGCTGCTGATCTGGCCGTCAGGGCAGCGGTCGAGAAAAGTACAAAACATCGATCCGGATCGGGCGGTACGGCGACAAGGCTCGGCTTCTGGACGGGCTTTCTTGCCATCAGTTTACCGCCCGTTGCACAATCGATTTAATCATGTGGCCGTTCCCGATCTGGATTTCGTTATCGAGTAGTCGGCGAACGCGATAACGCAAGGTTGAAGACAGGCGATGCTTCTCAATTACTTCGGCCTCCACGAGCTTCCGTCCGTCCCGCTGGTACCCGCCGAATCGATTGGGCACAAGTTTTGGAACGCGCACAATGTCGCCAACATTTGCCGAATCTCGCATAATGTTGATTTCTTTGACCCGTATCATAACATCCCGTTTGAGGGCTGCCAGTTGTTTGTTCGTGATTTTTGATGCATATAAACTATAGTCACGAAGCCGGACAACGCGAAGCGCATAATCAAATTTTGTGCCCTCGGCACATTCTAGGGCCAAGGCTTCCACACAAGCGAGACGATTTGTCCACTCAAACTTTTTAGGCTGCTGCACGGTCATTCCTCCCATTAAAATTTTTAGCAGTACCATTCGCCGCCTTTTCGCAGGTATTTACCGTTATGGCCCAGTTGTGGGGCAAGGATAGCCGTTTTTCCTTTGTAATCCCTGGCCCTGGGCTTCAGCGCATCGAGCCGTTTACGCTCCGCTTCAAGTTGCTGCGGCGTCAGTGTGTAAGTCGTTATTTTCTTATAGTCGTATTCGGTCATTGTACAGGCCTCCTACATCTTAAATCAGTCCATTAAATCGATAGTTCAAGGCCAGTGGGTCTTCGCCCACATCCAACAGCATTTTTCCGAGATACTTTTTCCCTTTCGGGCTCTTGGTTCGCTCGAACAAGCGGCCCGCCGTGGCTACGGATAAGAAACCAATCAATTCGGAAAAATACTCGCTTGTGTACACGATCGGCAATTGCTTTCGATACCGATAATCAACAATGCCGTAAAACTCCTTGATCCAAGTGTCTTTTTGGCTTTCTTTGCAAATATCATCGACGATAAGCAACTCGCAGTTGTAAATACGCTTTCGAATTTCCTCCACCTTATACGCCTCATCCGGGCTGTTGTAGTAGGAAAACCATTCCGTGAAGCTTTGTACCCAGTTGAAAAACAGAGGGTACACACCGTATTCAATCAACGGGGCGACAGCAGCCGTGACCAGATGCGTCTTGCCACTGCCGGATGTGCCCAAAAGCCCGAACCAAGGAACGCCTTTCAAGCTTTGGCCCTTCTTAATCCGGTAGACCAGTCCATCCGAATATTCCCGTGCCAACTCGTAGGCATCTATGACGCGTTGATCCAGGCCATCCAAGTTGAAATTGTCAAACGTCTTTAATTGCGCATCCTCGCTCATGTTGGTGGTTTGCATGATCCGCTTCAGCTTCTTGCGTTCCATGCAGGCGCATTGATAGGCCACGTTTCGAGCAGGGTCGTGGATGACGCCCTCGTCCCGGCATTTCGGGCACTCATAAGCCGAGCTTTCGGCGGAAGGCAGCTTCGGCGCTGATATCGCGTTTGCCTGCCTGGCTGCCCGGATACGTTCGAGCAAGTCCGGCATGACCTCTTTCAAACCTTGCATGAGTGGCACCGCCTTTCAAGAGATTGCGAAGGATGCCCCGCGTGTAGTTCTCCTTGATATTAGGGTACTTCTCCATGTGGATGGAGAGAGCCCGAATGACAAGAGTGGGCTCATACTTCGCCCAATACTCATATTCGCGTTGCTTGATTCCCTCAGAAATCTTGCCTGTGCTTCGGGTGAAGCGTATTGTGTCCCAATAGGCTCCGATGACTTGTCTTTGTGCTGGCGAATACCGTTCAAGAGCGTCCTGCATTAGGTTTTACTCCTTCCCGTCGTTTCATTGCTTTTAGAGCTTCGATTACCTTACTGGCCTGGACAGGTGAGAGGTAGCTCGTATGACTAACGCCTTGCTGCTTCTCCAAAAAACGACGCAAACGGCGAGGGTCAGATTTCCAGCCTAATTCCTCGGCCAGCTTGTTAATCTGCCATATTTGATTCGGCGTCGCCCGAGATGGCTTAACCTTGCCCAGCATCTGATTCAATCGGTCGATTACTTTGATGCCCTGGGCCTTGCTTAATGCCTTGATGCTGTCCGACCCGGTCGTAGTTAAGACCAGGTCATGGAGCTCGTCGTTATTCATTCGGGCCTGCCTGGCAAGCCCGAATATGTTCTTGATTTGTGGATAGGTGATTTTGTCCATAAGGGCCCTCCTCACTCAGAAAAAGCTTCTAGGCCGACACTAATGCTGTCCTCGACGTACACCGAATTGCGTATCGTATCGATTTCTTCCGGGGTGAGATGGCCGAAGAAGCGTTCAACCAATTCGCCATGCTTCGCCAGGCGAATGGCGTCGAACTCCTCTTCAAGCTCACCAGTTATGCCTACACTTCCGAGTAGCTGCTTGTCCTTCAGATAGTCGCCCTTTAGCTTCTTTTTTACTGCCTTTACTTTGTTGCTATCGAGCCCAAGGCCGCTCAGCACGTCATCAATAGAAGTGTCAAAGCAGTATTCGCCTTTGTAAAGGGCAATGAGCGCTTCCTTGAAACGTGCTTCTGTCTCGAATTTAACCTCATACTTCCGGCTGACTTTGGCTGCCACCACATCACCAAGCACTTCAACCAAGCGTTCATAATTATCAATTTCAAACTTTTCCTTGTATGTCAGGTTGAATCGGCCCTTGCTTCCAGGGATCTGATAGTGAGATAGGTTCTTATTGTCCATGACAAATATTCCAGCAGATGTAAAGGTGGCCTTCAGTTCATCCAGCCGCTTCTTGCTTCGCTTCATATCCTGTTCCAATCGGAGTGCTTCATCAACAAGGGGAACCAGTTCCGAATTCATCGCCCGTCCCCCCCTTCAAATGCATTGGCCGCTCTCCGTTCCGTAACATTGGCCTCCAGATTCTGAATGCACTGGGAGCACACAAACCGACCGGAATACACAACTAGCTCTTTATCGCTCCGGCAAAATAGGCAACTTCCTTGCGTCCGCTGTAACAGGATTGTGCCGTCTTCGCTATCGACGATAATATTGAACTTTTCGCCGCCTGATAGGCCATACTCCCGGCGTATTACGGCCGGGAGTGTTACGGAACCACTCTTGCTTAATTTTTTGTTATACGACTTCATTCAAGCATCCTCCTCAATAATTGCTTCTACTGGTATTCCGTCCTCACACGGGAATGCAATTCGGAGCAGGTCATACAACCTATCTGCCTGCTCTGCCGTCAGCCTATCAATATTGCGTGATGTGCTAGACCGATTCTCCATGCTGCTCCTCCTTATCAAGGAATGTATTTACAAGCTTTCCAGCAGCCACAAAAAACGCATAGCGCCGTTCCGTATAGAGCCTGAAAGCTTCCAGCGCTGTCAGCTCCTGCCCCATCCGCTGCCGCATATCCAACAACGTCTTTTCATAAGGAGTCCTGCCACGGATGCCCTCATCGTCAACGATGTAATCAGGTGAATCCCTCAAGGCAATACGGACTTCGTCCTCTGTTAACCCCGACACGATAGCGGCTGGACCGTACCGGGACGGGAAGCATCACATGCTGTAAGAAACGGAACAAGCGTGCCACTGAATGATTCGAGTATTCATATCTCCACATCGTCATCCCCCCTACAGCATCATCATGTTGCTGGCCTTAGCGATAATGTCGACGGTAATTAGGGGAGCCCCTTCAGCGGAGCCGTGCATGTTTAATATGCGCAAGATGTTGTTCAGCGTCGGTCGAGTAAGCGGAAGCATCCGTTTTTGTTGTTAGTTGCACGGACAATCATCTCCTGAATGGCATTTTCTTCGAAGTTGAAGTTTTGTAGGTAGCTACGAACCTCGTTAGCGGATAGTCCCTTCAGTGACACATAGAAATCTACCCGGTTCGCAAAACGGCTGATATAGCCCTTGATTTGCGCTTCAAGCTTCGGTTCCCCGGCGATAATCATTCCCACATCTGACTGGTCGAAGATGGCACGCAGGATCTCCATTTTTTTCTGTGAATACTTGCTAACAAGCTTGTCCGCTTCGTCGATAATGAGCAAGTAGCCCGGATTGCAGTTGAAAAATTCACGGATACCGTTCACCCGTTCCCATATCGTGCCATAGCCAACGGGTAGGCCGAGAGCTCTTTCGATGGCCTTAACCAGATCGCGTTGCGCCATCGTATCGTCGCATTCGATATATGCAACCTTGGGAGACCGCGCATAATACTTGAGCGTATGAGTCTTGCCGTATCCCGACTTCCCAACCACAATTCCAAGTCCAGTAAATGACTGGCAGGATTGACAAGGCCCCGATGATTGCCGTTGCGTCACGGCTCTCAACGAATGCAAGGCTTAGCAAGTCGCATCGTGCCTGTTTGCTCGATGGCTGCCGGCCACTTCTTCGCCTTGTGCGGAGATGAAGTTCGTTATTGCCTGCTCGATGTCAGTAGGATCGGAAGAGTATTTACCGCTCAGATATTGTGAGAGGGCCGAGCGAGAATAATTGATTTCTCGCGCCAGCTCCGTAATTGTCATGCCGTTTTTGTCCATCATATTTTTAACCTGTGCTGCAAGGGCTGTTGGTGTGCCACCTTGAACCGGATAAAATGCCACTGCTTCCATGTTCGTTCCCTCCAATTATCCAAGTTTACGGAGCGCCGCGAGGGCTTTCTCCGCTTGCCGTTGGTAAAAGTCATCTGCATCGTCTTTTCCTGCTTTGGCTGTTTTTCTGGATCGCAGCTCTTCCCGGAATTGCTGATCGTCCGGCAATGCGACCAGCTTCGTGTTCTGCTTCGGTGCAGCCTCATTTTTGAAAATGAACCCGGCCACGTCGTTTCCATATCCTTGATACTGAGGATCGCGATCTTCTAATGGCGTCGTGTATACGCCAGGTCATCCATCGTCTGGCGAGCTGCGCTTCTGCATTTTCAGGTGATCTTCCAGCCTTTTGCGGCATCTTCGGGGCGATGAGTAGCAGTTCTTGACTGTACGCCTCGCAATTTTTTGCCCGCAACTGTATACACATAGAGCTTTGTCACATCATTCGGGTCCCATTTGATGTCAACTTTGTCCCCGATATAATGGCAGAGTTCATCGGCGCGGTACTCATATCCAAACTTTTTAATCCCGATGTTCCGGACAAGGACGCGCTTCCGCCTTCATCATCAATATCGTTGCGTAGGACTTTGGCGGCGGCGCTTTGACATAGCGGTCGGCGTTCCAAACACTTCCAGAGGCGTATGCCACTTATCGCCTTGTCCCTTGAGTCCACTATGGAATAACGATGGTACTCGTCGCGCCACTCGCACCATAGAGCATAAAATTCATCCAGTGTCAGCAATTCGTCACGTTCGAGCATCTTCTTGATGTCCTTGTCCACTTTCGCCGCTGTCTTCGAACTGTTAGCGTACCGTGTAGCTTCCCAGCCACTTCTCGAATTGCTAATCAGCGTGCCAAAAACCGCTCGACTTGTGCCTTCGACCAGGGTTGGTATGGCAGGCTGCGCATGTCATCCTTGATGCCGATGCTACGATAAAAGCCTTTGGTCTCGCTGTCGAAGCTGACGCGTTCATTTCGCTTACGCCGGTCATCGTCTCGGCGGTGTAGTCTTCCCGTTGTCAATAAGCCATTCTGGCACGCCGCCAATATCGGCGTATATCATGTTGAGCAGCGACTGCTTCAGCACTTGCGAATTTGCCTTGACACAAATTACATCGCCAACGATGCAGCGGCTTCGTGTATCTAGCCAGCGACGAGCTGCGGGCGGATGGCCTTGGTCTTGCCATTCGGTATGTATATTTCACCCAAACATCGAATGTATGCTCGTCGCCTTGTACAGCCCCATAACTGGCAACGCTTTTGTATTCCGAGACGCTTTGACCATTCGCTGATTCTTAAATTCACGCATGCCTTTTTTCGGCAAGTAGACGCGCATTTTTGCCACGCTTTACTTCATCAGATATCCGATATAGCGGCCACCGTTGGATATGATGGGATGTCCCAGCTATGCATTGATCCAATCTTCATAAGTTTGCTGTAGAGCATTTCAATCGTTCCGTTATTGCTCGCAAACGCGGGTTTCAAACCATAAATTTTTCGATGAAAGCTCTGACCTCCGGCGTAAGGACGGAACGTGTTTTTTCTGCTTAGGCTTACGGCAGAGTGCCAACCTTGAAAAAGTCATAATTTTCCCGTCCTGTTTTGCTCATCTTCAGCGCCCAGGCACTTGCTTCCAAATAGCTTTGTGCATACCGATAGAGCGTGCGCTGACTCATTCCGTTTGCTTCCGCGATACTGACCGCAAATTCAGTCCGGTCACGGTCTCCATAGTTGAGAAAACTCGCGGATGACCTTTGCCAACTCGACCGCTTCGTAATATGACTTACCGTGCTTCTCGATGTATTCAGCAGGATCAACACGATGTACCACGGTATTTCCTTTTCATTGACATGTTCCTTGATAATGACATCTGCGCCTTCAATGCCTAACATGCTTATGCCTGTCTGGCCTTCTTGCTCAGCGTGGACATTGCTAAGGACACGTTCCTTTCCACCACTTGCGCAGCTCTTTCTTTGCCTTGAAAGCCTCCGGTTCCTTTGCACTTTCTTCTTTACTGACTCGTAGCTCACGCCCTCAAGCCCGGCGGCCACTTCCAGGGTAATGTATATTTCCGACAAGCTTGTTCCTCCTTTCCAAGTGAATCCGTTCATGCTCAATGGAGGAGATAAGTTTTTGATGGGTTGCTTGAGCGTCGACCTTGGAGGGGGACGCTCTCTTCATTATTGCACCATCTTTTAGCCTCCTGATGACCATGTTCCTCCACTTGTCCTTCTCTGTGATGTTCTAAGCCGTTCTGCTAAGCTCATGTAATCTATGCCAAGGACTTGAGCTAGCTTAGGGATGAAGCTTTTTCCGACGTTCCCAATCATAATCAGGTAGATATAGTTTGTTCGTTCCTACCTGGGCCGCTAGTTCATATTGCGTCATATTCATTTCTGCGAGGCGCTTTTTGATGGTTACACCGATAGGTGATAGTTTGCGTTTTTTCATATATGCTCACCTGCTTTAATTCGTTCTTTGATGATTTCCCGTCTTTCAGCCTCTCGCCCTATCGCCCGTTGTAACTGGCGGTTTTGCAGCGATTTGGCGCTATACTCCAGCACCAGCCGTCGCAGTTCCTCACGAGTTCACGCTCATGGGCTGCCACATATCGCCATATGCATCAAGGGCGCTCCCTTGTGCAGTAGCTATTACTACCATCATTTCCAGCCGACGAAACATCTACACTTCCCACTAATTCACGAATATCGTGTCAGTGGATTCGATTTGTTCCTTAGTGTTTTACTCAAACTGGAACTCACATTTCATTCCTCCTTTCCAATTGAAATGATTAATCTGTGAATCCCTTGCT